>NZ_RJWA01000001.1 GCF_003762835.1 Micromonospora sp. HM5-17
AGCGACGATCTGCTGACCGGCGCCGACGCGGAACGTGCCGCGCTCGGCTACCCGGCCGGCCTGGAGGTCAACCCGAAGCGCCGGATCGACGAACGCGTGCTGTGGCTCGGGGATCGCGAGTGCGACATCATCGACCAGTCGAGCCGGGTGGCCGACTACGTCATCACCTTTGAGGAGACGCTGGAACGCGCGTTAGGCTCGGACGAATCACTGGAGTTGATCCAGCAGATCGCCAAGGAGATGACGTGACCCCCAACGAGCGCACCCCTGAGCGGGACTGGTTCAAGTCGAGCCGCAGCTCCAACAACGCTGCCTGCGTCGAGGTGCGGTTTATGGGCGAGGCTGTGGCCGTACGCGACTCAAAGGACCGCGGCGGGCCGGTCCTGGACTTCACCAGCCAGGCATGGTCGGAGTTCATCGCCTCCCTTCGGGCCGACCGCTGAGCGGTCGGTTGAACGCGAAGACCACGAGGACCCTGCTCTAGCAGCGGGGGAAGGGGGACCTGGCCACCCCGCCACATCACCGCCGGCCGCGTTGGGCAGGACGTTGAACAGGTCCCACGAGATGGCCCAGCGAACCGCCGGGATTCCGTCGGCGGCGGATCACCCCCGCGTGCGCGGGGAGCAGTTGGGCTGGTTCGGCTTGGGCTCTTCGGGGTCGGGGATCACCCCCGCGTGCGCGGGGAGCAGTCTGCGCTTGCAGGATGTGGGCGAGCGCGGTCCCGGGATCACCCCCGCGTGCGCGGGGAGCAGATCGACTCTGCTGCTTTCCGCTCAGGGCAGCAGGGATCACCCCCGCGTGCGCGGGGAGCAGCCCGCCCGGGGAGTCCCGGACGGGGCGTTGTTGGGATCACCCCCGCGTGCGCGGGGAGCAGGGCCCTGGCCGCCGCGACCGCCGAGCTCGACGGCGGATCACCCCCGCGTGCGCGGGGAGCAGTCGCGCGCCCAAAGGCGCGCGCGTGCACACGCGGGATCACCCCCGCGTGCGCGGGGAGCAGCTTAAGGCTGGCTGAGACGTTCGCGGCGGTTGGGGATCACCCCCGCGTGCGCGGGGAGCAGTGTCTCCCGACGCCAGAGTCAGACTGGCGAAAGGGATCACCCCCGCGTGCGCGGGGAGCAGGCGTTGGACAGGACCGCCCTGGACGCCACCGCGGGATCACCCCCGCGTGCGCGGGGAGCAGTACCCGCCAAATCAGAGACCGTGGCGGTGTGGGGGATCACCCCCGCGTGCGCGGGGAGCAGAGGCCCCGGTCGCGCCAGCGCGGATGCTCGTAGGGATCACCCCCGCGTGCGCGGGGAGCAGGACGCAGACACCGGCGTCTGGCTGCGGGCCAGGGGATCACCCCCGCGTGCGCGGGGAGCAGATCTCCTGCTGGCCATTCTTCCGCAGCGCGTAGGGATCACCCCCGCGTGCGCGGGGAGCAGGGTCAGATGGGCCATGGGCAGGCATGGTACACGGGATCACCCCCGCGTGCGCGGGGAGCAGGGAACTCGATCTGCTTGTCAACGCCGAGCTGAAGGATCACCCCCGCGTGCGCGGGGAGCAGCCGTGAAGATGCCGGTGGGCTGGCCGGAGCCGGGGATCACCCCCGCGTGCGCGGGGAGCAGGAACTGACCGAGGTCAGCGACGACACGCCGACGGGATCACCCCCGCGTGCGCGGGGAGCAGACTACATCAAATTTTTTCGCGACGGGAGCATGCGGATCACCCCCGCGTGCGCGGGGAGCAGCTAACAGTTCCTCGGAATCCTACTGGCGCAAGGGGATCACCCCCGCGTGCGCGGGGAGCAGTTGCCGCCGGTCACCCTCATCGCCAACGCCGCGGGATCACCCCCGCGTGCGCGGGGAGCAGAGGATCTCGTCGATGTTGTCGTCGGCGAAATCGGGATCACCCCCGCGTGCGCGGGGAGCAGAGCACACCGAGGCGGTGACCCGATGAGCCAGTGGGGATCACCCCCGCGTGCGCGGGGAGCAGCTCAATGATGCGCATCTCGGGCGTTGCAACCCGGGATCACCCCCGCGTGCGCGGGGAGCAGCAGCTCAGCAACCAGGGTGTCAGTTGTCGGAAAGGATCACCCCCGCGTGCGCGGGGAGCAGCGGCGCGCCCGCTCGTCGCGGACGGTGTTGTCGGGATCACCCCCGCGTGCGCGGGGAGCAGACCCGAGACGAATGGGTGAGGCTACAGCGGATAGGATCACCCCCGCGTGCGCGGGGAGCAGACCCTGCGACAGATCGCCGAGGAGGCCGCGCCGGGATCACCCCCGCGTGCGCGGGGAGCAGACTTCTTGACCTGCGGCGTTAAAGATCAACTCGCCGGTTTTCCTTCACTTGCCGCCTCAAGATCACTCTCCTCGACCGTCGGATGAGGACCGATGCCCGGGGTTCACCCTGGCAGGCATGCCTGTGCAGGCGCAAGAGGACCCGACCCCCGTCAGGGCGTCGATGTGGCTGGGGTGCTGGTCAGAGACCGAGGACGGTCAGGGCGGCCGGGAGGGTGGGTGCGGTGGCGAGGTGGTGTGCCTGGTGGTGGTCTCGGAGCCAGATCTGGTAGGCGCCGGCTGTGTAGTGGGCGGCGACGGACCTGGCTCGGCGGAGAGCGGCGCCGCCGTCGCGGCGGGACCGTGGTCGTAGCCGACGGTCCCACCGGAGCAGACGACGCGCACCGAACGGCTCAGCCGGAGCCGATTCAGGACGGCAACCCGGTCCGGAAAGACGACCCGCCCGCGGTCAGCAGGATCTCGGTCGGCTTCCCGCCCGCTCACCGGCCCGGCGGATGCGCCCCCGACTTCGACACCGGTCGGCCGGACGCGCTCACCGGCGCATCCCAGAACGGGTCGTCGTCGGCCACCCGGGCGCGGGCCCGCCGCGCCTGCCTACTGAGCTGGCGGCGGGCGACGGAGTCGGCCAGGACACGGGCCGGGCGGCGGAGCAGGTACGGCGCGACCAGGAGCACCGCCAGAGCGACCGCGATTCCGAGCAGCACCTGGCTGAGCGTCCCGAGACGGTTGGCCGGTGCCACGGCGGCAGCGTCCACCCCGACCCCCGCGGGCAGCGGCGTGGTGACCGCGGCGACCGGGTCGACGGTGCCGTCCCTGACCGTCGCGAGCACCTGCCGGGTCACCTCGGCGGCGCGTAGTTCGGGATGGGCCGACCGGAGCAGGGCGACCGTGCCGGCCACGAACGCGGCCGCGTACTCGGCACCGCTGCCGGGTCGACCGATGCTCGCCACGCCGACGCCGGGAGCCAGCAGGTCCACCGCGTCGCCCGGGTGGTTTTCGGCCGGCTGCCGGTCCGGCCCGATCGCGCCGACGCGGAGCAGGCCGTCCGCCCGAGCAGCCCCGGCCGACGCGGGCAACACCACGATCACGTCGTGCCCGAGCGCGGCGCTGACCGCGGCCCGCACCGCCGGGTTCTCGGCGTCGACGTCGGCACCGACCAGGATGACCTGGACGCCGGACGCGACGGCGACATCGATGCCGGTCGCCGCGAGGCGAGACGAGAGCCTGCCGGAGCCGGCCTTGACGGGTACGACCCGGGCCCCGGGTGCCACCCCGAAGCTCTCACCCCCGGCGCCGTCGTCACCGGCGACGATGCCGGCCAGCGCGGTTCCGGAGCCGCCGCAGCCGGTGTCGCCACGGCCGGAACCGCGGACCAGGTCGACGCCGACCGCGACCCGGCCGGCGAGTTCGGGAGTCGCGCCGTCCACGCCGGAGCCGACGATCCCGACCTTGACTCCTGACCCGTTCGCCACCGTCCAGGCCCGGCTCGGCGTCAGGAGCGCCTGCCCCCAGAACGCCTCCGGGCCGCCGGGCTGACGCTCGCAGGTCGACGCCGTCGTGCCACTCGCCGGCAGCGGGCCGTGGCGCACCTCGGCGCCGACCGCGTCCCACGGCAGGACGAGGTGCCAGCCCGCGCGCAGCCGGGTCGGGTCCGACAGCCGGCCGCCGTCGGGCTGGACCCGCCCCGAGTTGAGTTCGAAGATCTCGCCGGCCCGGCCCGGGTCGCCCAGGAAGCGGGCCGCGATCTCCCACAGGTTCTCCGGCTTGCCCTGGTAGGAGTCGGCCACCGTGTAATACAACTGGTTCACCGCGCCATCCGCGGGTGGCGCGGCCCGGACGGGGAGCGGCGATCCGACGGTCACCGTGGCCGCCAGCACCGCCGCGAGCACCGCGCCGCGCAGGGTCATCCTCCGCATCGCCCTCACCACTCGGACTTCTCGACGAGGGCCCACTCGTGGTCGTCGTTGGCCTGGCAGGGGGCGAGCGCGAGTCGGGCGTCGCGGCCGCCGTCGCCCCGGCCCGGCACGTCGAGGCACATGTTGGACGCCGTGTTGCGCAGCCAGTAGTACTGGAGGCCCTTGGAGCTCTTCTTCGGCTCCAGCCGGAAGTACTGGTTGTCCCGGTCGAAGCAGCCCGTCTCGTTGAGCCCGGTGCCCGCCGCCACCGCCTCGAGGCCGGGCGGGTCGATGCAGAACTTGTCGTCGATGTTGCGGATCCAGTAGAGCTGGTTGCCGGTTCCGTCGACGGCGCGCGGCTCGAACCACCACTCCTGGTTGTCCTCGATGTTCTTCGCGCACGGGAACTGGTTCACCGGGCCGTCCCGGTCGCCCGCCCCGTGGCCGGGCACGTCGACACACATCTTGGTGACCAGGTTGACGATGAAGTACGGCCCGTAGCGGTCGGCGGAGCGGTCAGCCCCCTTGATCGCGGGCTGGTTGTCCCGGGTCTTGGGCTTCGAGGTCGTCTGCCTCGACTTCGGCGAGGAGGACGAGGGGGAGGTGGTGGGCGGGGTGAGCACCGGTGCCTGCAGCCGGGGGTCCTTGCTGTACTCGGCTTCCGCCCGGGTCACCGCCTCGGCGAGCGCGGTCACCGGGGCCGCCTCGTCACCGCGGGCGAAGGCGGCTAGGGCCGGGCCGTACTGGCCGCCGGCCTGCTTGATCAGCTTGCACATGGTGCGGCCGAGTTCCGGGATCGCCACGGCGGGGTCCCACGGCGACTTGGTGGCGGCCGACGTCGCGTGGGCCGACCATACCGCCGGGGTGAACTGGGCGATGCCCTGCTCGCCGGCGGGCCCGAGCCGGTCCGGGTCGAACCCGGAGGTCACCATGATCTGCGCCGCGACCCGGGCGGGCGGCATGTCGGCACAGATCTTCCCGGCGGCGACGACCGCTTTCACGTACGGGGTGGGCACCGGCACCACGGCGCCAGCGGGCGAGGGCGTGGCGGCGGGTGCCGACGACGTCGGGCCGCTGGCGAACGCCGGCTGGAGGGCGTACCAGCTCGCGTACCGCTCCACGGTGTTGACATAGTCCTGAACGTCGCCGGGAACCCCGCCGGCCATGATCACCTGGCGCATGTCCCGCCGGTACGCCGCCAGCGCGATGCGCCACGGGTCCTCGTCGAGGTGCACGGCCCGCGCCTGCCCGACGAGCCGGCACATCAGCCGCGCGAGGGCGGTGATGGCGGCCCTGCGGTCGGTCGGCTGGGCACCGGGCCACGGCACGTTGTCCTGCCACTGCGCGGGGGTCAGCGCGGCCACCCCGACCGCGCCGTTCTCACGCATCTCGGGGACCGGCTGGTTGCCGAACCCCGACGCGACCATGATCTGGCCGGCGAGCCGGGCCGGGGTGAGCGCGGGGCAGGAGGACGCCGCGCTGACGAGGGTCCGCACGTCCGACGCGGGGATCCGGTCGCCCTCCAGCGGCTCGGCGGCGCTGGCCGCCCGCCGGGCCACCAGGCCGCCGGCACCGCTCAGGATGGCGAGCGCCAGCACGACCCCCAACGCCACCGGACGGGCCGGTCGCGGTCGCGGCACACGGAACCCCTTCCGCTCGGTGGCACTCTGTTTCTCGCCGCGGGTGAGCACGGCCGTGTTCCTTCCGTCAGTTGCCGGAGAGCTGCCCGAGCAGCTCGTCCTCGGTCGGGATGTCCACGTTGTCGGTCCAGCGCAGGGTGCTGACGACCGCGTCGAAGAGCAGGACGATGGCCTGCACCGGCTCGGCGTCGACATCGCCGTCGCTCAGCACGGTGAAGGTCAACACTCCCCAGACGCCGGGCGCGTCCGGCGCCGCCACGTAGTAGTTGACCCGTACGGCCGGCGCCGTGCGCTTGATCGGGCGGCTGTCGACGACCTGGCGGATCCGGACGGCCGGGCAGCCGCCGATCTCCAGTGCCATCCCGTCGGGGCCGGCGTCGGCGAGGAGCGCGTCCAGCACGAGCTTCGGGTCCTGGGGCGAGTCGACGTCCTCGATCACCGACAGCAGGAGCGTGCCGGGCAGTCGCATCCCGTGCATCTCCCGCACCGGCAGCACCACCGCCCGGGCACCCTGCTGTTCGGCCTCGTCGGTCGCCTCGGTGAGTTCCCGACGCAGCATCCGCCGCCACGGTCCGGCCTTGTCCCGGGGCAGCGTGTCCGGCAGGGCGTGCCGGACGATCGCGTCGATGGTTCGTTCGCGGACCCGGCGGAACTCGGGCGTGGTGGGGATGTGTACCCAGCCGTCGGGGATGATGAGCCCGAAATCGATCATCAGGATTCCTGCCTGGCCGCCGGTACGAACCGTAGGGGTGCCAGGTCGCCCCCCGGCTCGGCACCGAACTGGTTGGCGATCATGTGCATCACCGCCTCGACTCCGGGGCCGATCACCGCCAGCTGGTCCACACCGGTGACGCGCGTCGTCAGCAGGACGTCGACGTCACCCGTCGGTGCCTCCAGGCGCAGCGCGGCGGTGACCCGGCCGTGCAGGCCCTCGCCCTCCGACTGGGCCAGCGCGAGCACCCACACGCCGTCACCGTGGTCCGTGGTGACGTACTCGACGTGCGGCTCCCGTACGTCGTCGGGGAAGCCCTCCGCGCCGACCAGGTCCATCAGGTAGGCCGAGTCGCCGGGACGGGCCTCGCGGAACTCGGCCAGGACCAGCAGCGGAAGCCAGCGCGCCTCGTCGCCGAGGAAGCCGGCGCCCCAGATCAGGCGGCAGTTCCGGGGCAGGCTGTCGGCGCGCTCCAGCAGGTCACGCGCCACCGCCGCGCCCATCTCGCCGGTGCTGAATGGGAACTCCTCCGCGGCGTCGGCGGGCCAGGCGGCGCGGGCGGCGGCCACCTTGTCGCCCACCCAGGCGTCCAGCCGCTCCGCCACGGATCCGGCCCAGGCGCTCCGCTCCGCGGCGTCGCTTCCGGCCGCCGGTACCCAGTCCCAGTACCAGGCCACCTCGAGGTCGGTCCTCATCAGACGCCCTCGAGTGCCTCGTGCTGGGTCGCCTGCATACCCGCGATGATCAACCCGGCGCCGAGGTTGAACAGTTGGTTCAGCCCGCCCCACGAGGCGAATATCCACCTCAGACCGCTCGCCGTGTGGCCGAAGAAGTTGCCGAGGGCGGAGATGCCGCTCAGGAAGCCCAGGTCCTTGAAGACGTTCGTGCCGAAGAGCTGACTGAACCAGCTCTTCCCCACGTCGAAGAAGCCGGGCCGGGGCGCGCCGATCGCCGGCGGCCGGCTGAGGTCGAACAGCTCGATGACCTGCCCGCCCGGCCGGAAGTCCGGGTTGATCTTGAGGTGGGGGAACGTCTTCAGGAGTTTGGTGAACGCGTTGATCTGCTTGCCGAAGGCACCGAAGGCCGCACCCAGTCCGGCGAAGCCGAGTCCGACGGCGTCGAGTACGACGCTGAGCACGCTGCCGTCACCGCCGGCCAGCAACACACTGTCGGCTATCAGCAGGACGGCCCCGGCGACGGCGCCGGCTATCGCGAGGACGTTCAGCCCGGGAATCAGGAAGGCCAGCGCGGTCAGGACCATGGCGATGATCCCGAATGCCTCGCTGATCTTCTTGAAGACGGCCATGACCCGCCAGTTGATCTTGTCGGTCAGCCCGTCGTCGTACCTCTTGCAGTTCACCGCGTCGCCGAACCGCTTGCCGGCCACGTCCAAGGCGTCCAGCGCGCGCGTCAGCCGGTTCTTCGCCGCGGTGATCTGCGCGTTCGCGGCGTCCTGCGCCCGCCGTTTGTCGTCGCCCTTCTGCTCCTCCTCCGGCGGGATCGTGCCGTCCGGGCCCGGCTGCGGGTCCGGCATGGCGTTCGCCCGGGTCAGGGAGGCGTTGCCCTCCTCCTCGTCCCGGGTGGCCGCGTTCACCTCGTCGATCGCGTGCGCCAGCTCCGGCTCGTACTTCTTGATCTCGGTGGCGACGTCCCGATAGCGCACCGCGGCCTTGCTGAGCTTGTCCTTGAGGTCCTCGGCGTCCTTCTTGAGCGGCACGACCCACTGACCCCGCAGGCCCTCCTCGCCAGCGTCGACGATCTTCTGAAGCCTGGTCACCGCGTCGTCGATGGTCGCCGAGATGTGCTCGTAGCGCTTCCGCGCGGCCTCGATCTGGGTCAGGTCGGCGGCCCTGAGGGTGGCGAGCCGGTCGTCGCTCACTTCTTCTCCTCGAGGCTGTCCAGCATCTGCCGCTCCGCTTCGCTCCAGGCCTGGTCAGCGCCCTCCACCGACTCACGGAACTTCTTCATCGACTCGACCATCTTGTCGCGGCTGCCGGTCCAGTTGTCGGCGAAGTCGCCCATCGACAGGTTCGCGTTGAGCTGGCCCCAGTGGCCCTTGTACTCGTTCTGGAAATCCAGCGCACCCTCGAACTGGCTGATCAGCTCGCTGAGGTCACGGGCCAGGTCGGCCAGGTCCTTGACCACGATGTCGGCCATCACACCACCGCCTTCACTGTCGTTGTTCGTCGCCGGCCAGCAGCGGGATCTGCACGGTCTGCAGGGTGCCGTCGCCCAGGTGCACCCGGGCGACGCCGGGCACCACCCGCTCGGCCAGGTGGGCCCGGGACAGCCGGACGCCGACCAGATCCCCGGCGCTCAGGGTCGGCGGGGAGAGCAGCGCGCCGCGCCGGTTCTTCTTGATCTCCACCTGCCAGCCGGTGAAACCCATCGCCACCGAGGAGACCTCGCCGGCGATGACGACGGCCCGCCGCCGCCCGGACGCGCCCCGGACCAACTGGCGCAGCCAGTCCCGGCACGGTACGTCGCGCCACGCCTCGGCGTCGTCGATCAGCAGCGCGACCGGGCCGTCCCCGGGATCGACCAGGGCCGCGAACTCCTCCTCGGTCGGGTTCTCCCCGGTGACGAACCCCCGCACCCCGGTACGGCCCGTGAGGTCGCTCAGCGGTGTCCGCCCCGGGGCGCCGATGACCAGCTCGGTACCGGAGCGGAGCAGCGACTCCGCCATCACGCGCAGCGCGGTGCTGCGGCCGGACCGGGACGGCCCGGCGATCAGGAAGGTCGGCTGGTCGCCGAGCAGATCCATGCCGATCGGCTCCAGCTCGTCGCCCCCGACGCCGAGCAACGCCCAGCCGGGTCGCGGCGTGCCGACGGACGCCCAGGCCTGGTCGAAGGTCAACTGGCTGGGCATCGCGGCGATCGTGCTGGGGCGCTGCTTCCGGGGGACGCCCGCCTCGCGCTCGGTCAGCCGGGCCGCCACGGTGTGCATCGCGGCGACCTGTGCCGGACCGCTCGGGTCCGCGGCCAGCAGGGCGACCTGCACCTCGACCGCGCTGATCGCCCGGTAGCCACGGCCGGGCGGCAGGTTCTCCGGGATCTTCCGAGGGTTCAGCCCGGCCATGCTGGCGTCGGCGCGGTCCGAGAGCCGCAGCACCAGTTTCTCCTCGCAGAGGGAACTGATCCGGCCACTGAGCAGGCTGTGGTCGCCCGCGACGATCACATGGACGCCGGCGCTGGCACCCTCCCGCATCAGGACGTACAGGATGTCGGTCAGCGCCCCGCCGTCGTGCTCGCTGAGGGTTCCCATGAACCCCTCCCAGCGGTCGAGCAGCAGCAGGATGTGCGGCAGTCGCTCGTCGACGGGGGCGGCCGCCCGCTGCTCGGTCAGGTCGGCGAACCCGCCCTCGCCGAGCACCTTCTGGCGGCGCTGCACCTCGTCGCGTAGGCGGTGCAGCAGGCGGCTGGCGCGCTCCACGTCGGTGCGCTGCACGACCGCGCCGCAGTGCGGAAAGCGGGTGAGCGGCAGCAGGGCGCCGTTGCCGCAGTCCAGCCCGTACAGGTGGAGGTCGGCGACGCTCGCCGCGCAGGCCGCCGCGGTGGCGATCGTCCGCAGCGCCTGCGACCGACCCGACCGGGGGGCGCCGACGATGTGCAGGTGCCCGAAGGTGGCCAGGTCGATCGTCAGCGGCACCTGCTGCTGCGTTTTCGGCAGGTCCTGCGTCCCCCAGGCGAACGACGGCTCGCCCCGGCCGTGCCGAACCGGTTCGTCGGGCAGGTCGACCACCGACACGGTCGGCAACGGCGGCAGCCAGGGCCGGCGCTGCGCGGGCAGGCCCAGCATGTCGCTGGCCTGGCGGATCGCCGACACCAGCACCGACAGGTCCGTCGCCTCGTCGGTCTCGGCGGCGCTCCGGGGCCGCTGCGGCACCGGCCGACCCAGGTCGAGCCAGCCCACCGGGTGCAGGAACGGCGTGGCGACGGCACTGGACCGGTTCCGCTGCGGCCGACGGCCGCCGACCCGGCCGGTCTGGAACGGGATGAGCGAGCTGTGCCCGAGCCGGGCGTACGCCCGTCCCGGGGTCGCGGCCGAGATGCTCGCCGCGTCCCGGGCGTCGATGACGTCGGCGCTCTCCCCGGCGTCGGTCACCCGCAATGCCACCCGCAGGTTGGTGTTGGCGCGGATCTCCGCGTTCACCACCCCGTTGGGACGCTGGGTGGCCAGGATCAGGTGGATGCCGAGCGAGCGGCCCCGCTGGGCGATGTTGACCAGACCGGTGACGAAGTCCGGCAGTTCCCGGACCATCGAGGCGAACTCGTCGATGATGATCAGCAGCCTCGGAATCGGCTCCGGCACCGGGCGCCGGGTGGCGTAGTCGAGGTAGTCCTCGAGATCCTTCGCGCCGACCGCGGCGAGCAGGTGCTCCCGGTGCGTCAGCTCGGCGCTGAGCGAGGTGAGGGCACGCTCCACCAGGAACGTGTCGAGGTCGGTGACCATGCCGACGGTGTGCGGCAGGTCGACGCAGTCCTTGAACGCGGCGCCGCCCTTGTAGTCCACGAGCACGAAGTTCATCGCGTCGGGGCGGTTCGCCACCGCGAGCGACGCCACCAACGTCTGCAGGAACTCCGACTTGCCCGCACCGGTGGTGCCCGCGACCAGGCCGTGCGGCCCGTGCTGCACCAGGTCCAGCGCGAACGGGCCGTCCAGGCTGTACCCGACCAGCGCCCGGGTGCTGCGGGGCGAGGAGGTCCACCGGGCGCTGATCGCGGCCGGCGTCGGGTCCTCCAGGCCCAGCACCTCCAGCAGGCGCGCGGAGGTCGGCAGTGCGGCGTCGCTGTGGGTGTCGCTGACGTCGCGCACCGGTGCGAGCCGCCGCGCCACCGTCGGGAACCAGTCGTCGATGACCTCGTCGGCCTGGATGTTCTCGATCGTCTCGGCGCGCTGCTGACGCAGGGTGGTCGGCAACCCGTCGCCGCCGAGGACCACGGTCGTGCACTCCTCCGGGAGGGTGCGCTCGTCACTGTCGACGCAGATGAAGTAGACGCCGACGGCCGGGCCGCCCAGCAGGATGGAGACCACGCCGGGCAGGGCACGCAGCCGCCGGGCGCCGTCCAGCACGACGACCACGTCGGGGTCGCTCGTCACCACGCCGGAGCCGGCGTTCAGCCGGGCCTGCCGCCGGGCTTCGATCAGTTCGATCAGCTCGGCGATCCGGCGGGCGATCGTCTCGGCGTCCGTGCCGAGCAGCGTCAGGGTCTGCTGCCCCAGCAGCGGGCGGGTGTGCGGCAGCCAGGCGGCCCACTCCCACAGCGCGCCGCCGCCCGGGTCGGTGAGCACATAGATCTGCAGGTCCCGGGGGCTCTGTGCGACGGCGAGCTGTCCGACCATCCAGCGGGCCAGGCGGCGTGGCCACTCGCCCCGCCCGGCGACCCCGACCACGCCCGCCTGGACGATGGAGAAGGCGACCGGTACGTCGTACAGGCGCCGCTCGGTGCGCCGGATCTGGTCGGCCACCTCCACCTTGATCCGGCTGGGCAGATCCGCGATACCGACCCGGACCACGAGATGGTCGGGGTCGGTACGGCGGCGCTCCCACAACCGGGCACGCGGACCGGTCGCCACGATCAGCAGCTCGGCCGGGTCCGGGGTGGCGACCCGGCGGTCGTGGCGCTCCAGGACGATCGCCTCGGCGATGTCCTCCTCGATCGCGGCCACCCGCGCCCGGTGCTCGGCGAGCCGGCTGCGGTGGCTGCGGCTGCCCTGCCGGCGGCTGGACCACCAGTTGGCGACCACCATCACCGGCGACATCGCCGCGAACATCAGGTAGATCGGGTTGCGCAGGACGAGGGCCATGATGCCGCCGAACGCGGCCGGCAGCGCGGCGGCCAGCCAGGGCAGGGCGTTCGGCGTCGGCGCCTTCGGCTCGGCCGGAATCTTGAACGTGTCCGGGCGGACCGGCGGCAACAACCGCGGCGGACGGTTGTAGTCGAGGTACTCGCTCTCCGCCGAGGGCTCGATCACCGCGTCTGGGCAGCGGACCGGGTGCGCCTCCAGCGCGGTGCCACCCACGATCAACTGCGCGGTCTCCCGCCAGACCACCTCGCCGGTGCCGAGTTCCTCCCGGTCCAGCAGCAGGCCACCGTCGACGGCCCGGACGTGGACCTCGGCGTCGAAGGTGACCCGGACGACGGCGGCCACCGCGGGCACGTCGTCGGCCAGCCGGACGGCGCAGGTGGCGGCCGAGCCGATCCGGTGCTCGCCCGGGCCGAGGGACCAGATCCGACCGGCGCCGGCCCGGGTCACGGCCCGGATGGTGACCAGGCCCCGCGTCTCGTACGGCGCCGGACCCGGCCCGCCGACCCAGAGCACCGAGCCCTCGTGCACACCACTGGCGGACAGCGGGAGGTCGAGGTCGAGCGGGCGGTCGTCGAGGTAGACCGGTCCGGCGAGCCGGCCGTGCGCGGCGGGATCGAGGCTGTCCAGCAGGTTCTTGACGATGTCCCGCAGCGGGGTGGCGGGATCGGCGTCCACGACCACGTCGGCCGACCACGCCTGCGGCGACGCCAGGGTGATCAGCATACGCACGGCGTACCTCTTCGCATGTCCACGTGCCCGGCGAGCCGGCTCCACCCGGTCGGTGAGCCGGCTCAGGGTTTTCGCGAGTCGGCGAACCCCTTACTTGTTCAGCGAGCCGGCGAGCTGGCTGTCCATTTCCCGCAGCGCGTCGACCGCCTTGTCGAGCCACTCGGAGAGCAGGGAGAGGTTTTCCATGAGCTCGTTCGCGGCGTTCACGAACTCGGTGTGGACCTCCTCGAACCTGCCGGACGCCTGGTCGGTGACGAACCCGGAGGTGGTGAGGTTGTCGACAATGGACTTGCACTCGGTCAGCCGCGCGTCGATCTCGTTCTTGTTGTTGCGCATCCGGGTCGCGCTGTCCGACATCTCCGAATAGGTGATGTTGAGATTCGCCATCGGATCGTCCCTCCACGTGGTGCGAGCCGCGCTGCACGCCCGGCCCGGCGGTTGGCAACGCGGACAAACCTAAGAACGGTTTCCAACTCCGGTCCAGATCGACGACCGCGACCGTGGGCCCTAGGGCCCACGGTCCTCGTTGACAGTCGGCACCAGGTCCGCTGACGATCTCGGGTGGCCGCTGGCGGGGTGTGTCGAAGGGTGGACGATGAGCTACGAGCGGTCCGGCGCGTGGACCGTGGACTACGCGTTACGCGTCCTCGCCACCGGATGCGCCGTGTCGCGCCGGCCCGTCCCGGAGGTCGGAGCCCTGGTCCTGGGCCCGGAGTCGGTCCTGTTGCGGCTGACCACCCCCGAGGAGGCACCGCCGCCGGGCTGGACGGTGGAGGACGACGGCCGCGCCTGGCGGTCGTCTCTCGCCTGGGTGCGGGGGGCGGAGGTTGACGAGCGGATCCCGGCGCCGTACCCGATGCTCGTCTCGGTCGGGGTGATCGACAGCGGCCGGTTGCTGCTCAACCTCGTCGCCGCGGAGGGCCTGGTCGGCGTCGAGGGAGACCCCGAACTCGCCCGGAACCTGGTCCGGGCGTGGGCGCGCCGGCTTGCCGCCAGTCCCTGGGCGGCCGGGATACGCGTGGTGCGGGTCGGCTTCCCGCCGGACAATGACGCCGCGGGGTGGGATGTGGCCCGGCTGGCGGGGACGCCCGTCCTGGACAATCCGGCGGGCGGGGTCGTGTTCTTCGCCGACCCGCCGCTGGGATACGACGTTCATCTGGTCAACCAGCTGCTCGGCGACCCGGCGCGGCGCTGGTCGGTGGTGGCGGTCGGCGTGCCGGACCCGACCTGGCGGTTCGTCGTGGGGGTGGACGGCACCGTCGACACCGGACTGCTGGCGGAGCCGGTACATATGCGCCTGTGACGGGCCGTATGAAGCGTTTGTGAAGGGTCCGCGGGACCGGCCGTACCAGACTCACGGCTATGATCACGGATCCTGCCCCGCCGGGTGCCACCGGCGGCCGGATACGTATTGCGATCTCCAGCCCCGAGATCATCGCCCACATCCGGCACGAGTTCGCCAGCAAGGGCCTGGATGTGCGGATCGACGGTCTGCCCGCGGTCGACGTGGTCGTGACACCGGGTGCCGGCGCCGCGCCCGCCACCGGTGCCCTCGCCGACGTTCTCAGTGGACTCGCCGGCCCGCGCAGCCGGAACCGGGATCCGGCCACCGCCCGATACCGCCTGGCGCTGGTCCCCCACCACCGCCCGACCCGCGCGGCCGGACGACTACCGGGTCATGCCGCCGACCCGCCGCGGTCGGACCGGCGCCGCCCCCTGTCCCCCCGCGAGGCCCAGGTGATGGACGGGATCAGCCGCGGGATGCGGAACGCGGACATCGCCGCCATGCTGCGCGTCGAGCTGAAGACCGTGAAGAACCACGTGAACCGCATCTTCGGCAAGCTGGGCGCCCGCAACCGGGTGGAGGCGGTGCTGATCTGGCAGCGCTACCGGGCCGCTTCCGCCCGGTGATCGCCGCCGCCGTCGAGTGACCGCCTCCGTGAAGCGATCGCCGCCGCCGTCTAGTGATCGTGCCCCGCGCCGGCGTAGTCGACCAGACCCGCCAGAAAGGCGCTCACCTCGGCCGCCTCCTCGGCGTCCAGCTCCTCGAAGCGGGCGAGAGCCCGACGGGCGAGGGCGACCGCCTGTGCGTCGCCCGCCCGCACCCGCGCCAACCCGAACAGGGCCAGCCCCTCGTGGTAGCGGTCACCGGCGTCCTCGCTGATCCGTAGCGCCTCACCGAACGTCGCCTCGGCCGCCTCCTGCTGCCCCAGGCCGTGCCGGGCCAGGCCAAGGTTGATCAGGAGGTTCGCCTCGAGGATCTGGCTGCGGGACCGACGGGCGTACTCCAGCCCCGGCAGCCCGTGGCGCATCGCCTCCGCCCACCGCCCGGTCTCGGCGGCGAGCTCGCAGACGGTGTCGTACGCCGAGGCCAGGTAGTAGTCGCGCCCCTCCCGGCGCGCGAGCTCCAGCGCCTCCATGGCCGGCGCGCGGGCCGCGTCGTACTCCTTGGCCTCACGCAACGTGGACGCCAGGTTGGCGAGCAGGCTGATCCGGTGCTGCCAGTCCTCCGGCTCGACGAGCAGCTCCAACCCGCGATGGAGCTGGGCGACCGCGGTGTCGTTCCGGCCCAGGCGGGAGTAGGCGACGCTGGAGTGGTTCAGCAGGACGGCCTGGGCCACCCGGCTGCCCAGGCTCTCGGCGGCGCGCATCGCCACCTGCAGCAGGTCCAACCACTCCAGCGGCCGTGCCGCGACATAGAAGTAGTGGAACAACAGATAGGTGAGGTGTATCGCCGGCCCGTGCTGCCCGTCCCGGGCGGCCCGGCGGACCACCGCGGTGATGTTCTGCCACTCGGTGCCGCACCAGCGCACGTAGTCGCGCTGCCCGTCGAAGCGGACCGGGGGTACGTCGCTGTGCGGCGGCTCGAACGGCAGGTCCCGGCCGACCTTGTCGTCTCCGATCCGGGAGAGCGTCACGCGGTACCAGGAGAGGACCCGGGACAGGGCGTCCCGCCGCTCGCCGGGCGGGAGCTCGGCCGAGAGCTCCGCGGCGTACGCCCGGACGAGATCGTGCATGGTGAACCGGTTGCCGTCCTGCTCCAGCAGGCAGAGCGCGCACAGCCGGTCCAGCAGCACCGCGGCCCGCTCCAGCCCGACCCCGAACAGCGCCGCCGCGGTGTGCCGGGTCACGCTCGGCCCGGGGAAGAGCCCGAGGAGCCGGAACGCCCGGGACGCGTCCTGGTCGAGCGCCGCGAAGGACCAGGACAGGACACCGCGTACGGAGCAGAGCGCGTCGTCGGCCAGTTGCAGCTCGTCCAGCCGATGCTGGATGTTCTCGAGCTGCGCGACGAGATCACCGATGCCGACGCCCACGGTCGACACCACCTTCTCGGCGGCGATCTGCAACGCCAGCGGCGACCGGTCACACAGCGTGGTGAGCCGGCGGGCGGAGGACAGCTCGGCCCGTACCCGGTCCTCGCCGATCAACGTGGTGAGCAGCCGCAACGATTCCTCGTCGGTCAGCGCCCCGAGCGTGATCCGACGGGCGCCGTGCCGGACGGCCAGCCCGGAGAGGCGGCTACGGCTGGTCACGATGACGAAGCAACTGCTGCCACCGGGCAGCAGGTCCTCGACCTGTTCGCTGGACGCGGCGTTGTCGATAATCAGCAGCACCCGCTTGTCGGCCAGCATGCTGCGCCACAGCGCCGCCCGCTCCGCGCGACCGGTCGGAATGTTCCGGGCGCCGACGGAGGTCAGCAGGTGGTGCAGGGCGGCCTCGGGGGTCAGCGCGGTGTGCGACGGGTCGAACCCGCGCAGATTGATGTAGAGCTGCCCGTCGGGGTATCCGTCGCGCAGCAGGTGCCCGGCGTGTACGGCGAGCGTGCTCTTCCCGATCCCACCGGCCCCCACGATCATGACGATCCGCCGGCGCGGCGTCGCCCCACCGCCCGAGCTCTCCACCAGGGCGAGCAGTTCGGCGGCCCGCCCGACGAAGGCGTCGGTGTCGTGCGGCAACTGGGCCGGCCGGAGGACCCCGGCGGCCGGCCGGGAGCGGTGGCGGCTGTCGTCGGCGAGGATCGCGGCGTGGCGGTCCCGGGTCTCCGGCGACGGGCTGATGCCCAGCTCGGCGGCGAGCCCTCGGCGCAGGTCCTCGTACTGGGCCAGGGCGTCGGCGGTACGTCCGGCGCGGTGCAGCGCGGTCATCAGCGTGCCGCGTAGCCGCTCGTCGAAGGGATGGGCCGGAACCTCGGCGAGCAGCCGGCCGATCACCTCCGGAAGCATGTCGGTACGGGCCCGTTCGGCGTGCTCGATGAGCAGGTGCAACCGCAGTCCGGCCAGCCGGACCCGGGCCTGCGCGACGAACGGCCCGGGTACGCCGGCGAACGGCGTACCGGCCGGCCACAGCCGGAGCGCCTGCTCGTACGCGTCGAGGGTGCCGCGAACCCGCGCCCGTTCGGCCAGGTCCTCGGCCACGGCGACGTCGAACACCTCCCGCTCCAGCCGGAGGCGGTAGCCGGCCCGGCTGCTGACCAGCCGCTCCTGTGCCGGCCCCAGGACGCGGCGCAGTCCGGAGAGATAGGTGTGCAGACTTCCGGCGGCGGTGGCGGGCGCCGACTCGCCCCAGACCCGGTCGATGAGTTGGCCCCGGGATACGGTCTCGCCGGCGCACAGGGCCAGGATGGCGAAGACCGCGCGTTGCTTGGGCGGCCCGAGTTCGATTTCGTTGTCGCCGACGAATGCGCGGAGGGTGCCCAGGCCCTCGACCCGCAACGGGCCATTGACCGTACTCGCTGCCACCAGTGCACTCCTCGCGGTTACACGCGGGCCGGCCTCGTCCTCGGGTCCGTCACGCCGGCGCTGGATGGACAGTGCGGCGCTAACGATAGCGCAGCGGACACTATGGACATCCGCTCTTCCCACCGCGTGACTGTCGGGCCGGCCACGATGTCGCGCGGTTCTCACGGTGGTGCCGCGTGCCCGGAATGCCTCGACCCGGCATTGTCCTTTGCCATCCCGCGCCGGGCCCGCCTGGCGACGGATGACTGGCGAAACGAGGGGTGCCGGCATCCCGCCACGTCGTGTCATCCTGACCGGATGCGTGTAACCGCGATCTATACGTACCCGGTGAAGGGTTGCCACCGGATGGAGCGCGAGACGGCCCGGGTCGAGCCGTGGGGGCTCGACGGCGACCGGCGGTGGCTGATCGTGGACGAGCACGGGATCGGCCTGACCCAGCGCCAGCACCGAAACCTGGTGACGCTCCGGGCGGTGTCCCGGCCGGGCGGGCTGACCCTGGACGCGCCGGGGCTGGCCCCGCTCGACCTGGCCGAGCCGACCACGGGCGAGGAGATCCAGGTCCGGGTGTTTCGGGGCCGGCCACCCTCGCCGGTACGCGCCGCCGGCCCCGAGGCGGACCGCTGGCTCACCCGGCTGCTGGGGCGCCCCGTTCGGCTGGTCTGGCTCGGCGACCCCGCCCGCAACCTCGTGCCCTGGTCGGTGCCGGACGGCTCCGGCGCCGAGGTGAGTTTCGCGGACGGTACTCCGCTGTTGCTGGCCACCACCGCGTCGCTGGACGCGCTCAACGGCTGGCTGCGGGAGTCGGGCAGTCCCGAGGGGCCGCTGCCGATGAGCCGGTTCCGCCCCAACCTGGTGGTCAGCGGGGTCGCGCCGTGGGCCGAGGGTGAATGGGTCGGCCGGCGCATCAGGATCGGCGGGGCGGTGTTCCACGGTGCCGCCGAATGCGGCCGCTGTCTGGTCTCGACGATCGACCAGGAGACCGGAGAGCGCGGGCGAGAGCCGCTGTGGATGCTCGCCGCACGGCGGAACATCGGGCGCAAGCTCCTCTTCGGCCTCCAGATGACGGTACGGTCCGAGCCGGGCGCGCCGTCGGCCGAGCCTCGTACGGTCAGCGTCGGTGACGCCGTGGAGGTGCTGGACTGACCGGTTGCACACCGTGCCCGGCTCACTCGCGGCCAACGTCGGCGCTGGCCACGCATCCCGCCCAACCGGCCGTGGGCGGATCGCGCTCAGGTCACCAGCCCTCGGCGGTAGGCGTAGATCACCGCCTGCACGCGGTCCCGCAGATCGAGCTTGGTGAGGATGCGCGACACGTACGTCTTGATGGTCTCCTGGCTGAGCACCAACGTCGCGGCGATCTCACTGTTGGACAGCCCGTTGGCGATGAGCCGCAGCACCTCCAGCTCCCGGGGAGTCAACGCCACGTCCGCCGGCTCGCGTTCGGCCGGGCGGATCCGCGCCGCGTACCGGCCGACGAGTTGCCGGGTCACCTCGGGTGCCAGCAGCGCGGCACCGGTCGCGACGGTCCGGATACCGTGCAGTAGCTGCGCCGGTGGGGCGTCCTTGAGCAGGAACCCGCTGGCCCCGGCGCGCAGCGCGTCATAGACGTACTCGTCCAGGTTGAACGTCGTCACCACGAGCACCTTGACCGGGTCGGCCACCCCGACACCGGCCAGCAGTCGGGTCGCCTCGATGCCGTTGAGCACCGGCATCCGTACGTCCATCACCACCACGTCGGGGCGCAGCCGGCCGGCGAGGTCCACCGCGGTCCGGCCGTCCCCGCACTCGCCCACCACTTCCATGTCCGGCTGGGCGTCGATGATCGTCGTGAACCCGGTGCGAATCAACGCCTGGTCGTCGCAGACCAGCACCCGGATCGGCGCGGTCATGACGGGCTCCCGGTGGGGATGCGGGCCCGCACCACGAAGCTGCCGTCCGGCTGCCGGCCCGCGCTGAACTCACCGCCGAGCACGCGGACCCGTTCCCGGAGCCCGGCGAGCCCGCGCCCACTGCCGCCAGGCGATCCACCGGACGTGCCGGGACCGTCGGTGCTGACCTCCACTGTGGTCTCCTGGTTGCCGTGGCGCACGTACACGACGGTACGACTGCCGTGCGCGTACTTGAGTGCGTTTGTCAGCGCCTCCTGCACGACCCGGTAGGCGACGGCCTCGGCGGTGCCGGTCACGTCCGCCGACCGGCCCTCCTCGGTGAACTCGACCGGCTGCCCGGCCCGCCGGGTCTGCTCCACCAGCGCGGACAGCTCGCCGATGCTCGGCGTACGCGGCTCGGCGCCATGATCCGGGTTGAGCACGTCGAGCAGGTGTCGAAGGTCCGTGATGGCCCGCCGCCCGGTCTCGGTGATGGCGGTCAGGGTCTGTTCGAGGCGTTCCGGCGCGGCGGTCAGGTAGCGCGCCGACTCGGCCTGCACCACCATCGCCGTCACGTGGTGGGTCACCACGTCGTGGAGCTCGCGGGCGATCCGGGTGCGTTCGGCGACCCGGGTGGCCTCGGCGACCCGCTGCCGGCGTTCCGCCTCGGCGGCGCGGGTCTGCCGCAGCCAGGCCCCGATGCCCCAGGCGAGGGTCAGCGCCAGATAGAACATGACGTACCCGGTCAGCCCCTCGGCCGCCCCACGCCGCTCCAGCGCGACAGCCAGGGGCACGTATGCCGCGGTGGCGAGCAGCATGGTGACCCGCCGGTGGCGCTCCAGGTGGGCGCCGGCGCTCAGCAGCGCGATGGGCAGTGCGGTGCCCGCGACCATGTGGTAGCCCCGGAGCTGGTCGATCGCGAAGCCGAGCGACACCAGGGCGAGGCAACCGGCCGGCCACCGTCGGCGTACGGCCAACGGAAGCGCCTGCAGGGCGGCTACCCCGACGGCCAGTGCGTCCAGCGGGCGGTCCGGCAGGTTGCCGAGCCGGGTCCCCCAGTTCTGCAGGGCCGGCATCAGCGACATGACGGCGAGCAACAGCGCGAGCGGGAGATCCCGGACCGTGACGTTCCACCGCCGCCACCGGTCCGGGGCACTCCGGAGATCGATCACCGGGAGACTGTAGCGGTCGAGCCGGCGGCCGGCTCACCGGCCGATCCGACGGGCGATCCAGCGGTGGCCCGGCGGCGGCGACACGGGACGAGGTGACCGCGGCGGTGGGCCAGCCACATGAACACCAGGGTCAGCACCAGGCCGGCGCCCACCGCGTACGGGCTTCCCTCCGGACCGAAGTCGCCGCCGGTGATCAGGGCCGGGCCGGACATCGTGGCGTCCAACAGCCCGGCCGACTCACCGTTGCCGGAGACCACCGTGCTGAAGATGCCACCGGCGGCGAAGTTCCAGCCGAAGTGCAGTCCGATCGGCACCCACAGGTTGCGGGTGGCGGCGTAGCAGGCGGCGAGCATGAAGCCGGCCTCGATCGCGATCGCGGTCGCGCCCCACAGCGTGGCGTCCGGATTGACGAGGTGCACCAGACCGAACACCACGCCGGTCAGCAGCAACGCGAGCCAGGTCCCGGTGCGTTCCTCGACGATGCGGAACAACACGCCGCGAAAGAGCAGTTCCTCGGTCACGGCGGCGGCGGCCATGAACCCGAGCAGGGCCACCGCGCCGGGCACCGAGCCGAGGCCGTTGATCTCGTAGTAGCCGAGGAAGACGAGGTTGACGATGACCGCCACGAACATCCCGACACCGATCACCGTGCCCCGGATGAGCCGGCCGGCGGCGCCGGCGCGGGCGACCTCCGTGACGGGACGGCGCTCGGTACGCCGCACCACCCACGCGTAGCCGAGGATCGCGAGCACCGCCGTCCCGACGCCGATGGCCAGGGTGAGCCAGGGGTTGCCCCGTACCACACCGACAACCTGGCCGCCCACGAAGGCGATCGCCGCAACGACCAGGAGCTGCTTCAACAGACGCATGGTGACTCCTTCAACGCGATCGCGGCCGGTCCGCCGCGCCTGCGCTGAACGCTATGGACTCGCCGGCCGCAAATCGTCACCACGCGGTGGACACTGTGGGTAGCTCGCCCGGGGGACAAGCACCCGTCGACGGCGACGCGCCGGCCCCAGCGTCGGTGCCGGTCGTCGGTGTTGACGCACGGTCACGTCCGCGCGGACCGGCGCGTCAGTCCAACACCCGCACGGTGTCCCCGCCACTGACCGTACGAGCAGCGGGGGAAATCCGGCCGGCTCCCGGAGCCGAACCCGGACAGCCGGCCGAGAGAAGCACCCGCGGCGGGGAGATCGTCAACGCGATCCGGTACGTGATGCGGTCCGGGTGCCCGTGGCGGTACCTGCCGGGACCTGTCCATCCCGGTAGACGGTGTACTGGTACGTCACCCCGGTGCGAGAAAGCCGGGGGTGACGCGGAGACTGCCGGCCACACGCCGGGTCAAGGCCCGGGTGTGCGGCAGGGCCGCCGGCCGGAGCCATCGGCGATGGATCACCGACTCCCCGACGGTCAAGGCGCGGACACCGTCGGCCGGGACAGCCCGGGGCTACGACGCGGGCAAGACGATCAACGGCCGAAAGCGGTTCATCATCACCGACACTCTGGGCCTGCTGGTCACCGGGAGCGTGCTCGCCGCATCCTGGCAGAACCGCGACGACGAACGCCACCCCGCCGTCTCCGAAGCCCTCATCCGCTGGGCCGCCATCGCCGGCATGACACGCCGCATCACCCGCCAGCGGCCACCCAACAACGGCGTCACATGTCCCTGTCGAAACGGTCGGCTCGGATAGGACCATGGGGAGGTGTAGGCCCAACCATAAGCTGGACATGGTTGGCGCCGGTCGGCTTCGGCGCCGGATCGCTGATACCCAACTGGGCGAGAAATTCCTTCCGCTGATCGCCACTCAACAATCCGTTGACGAGCGCAGCAGCGACCGTCCGCCAATCTCCGGTCAGCACGGCATGGAGAATCCGTCCGGTCTGCGCTCGCCGTCTCGCCGCCGAGCGGTCCTGCTCAGATACGAACCACAGGCCCCGAGGGTCACCGAGCGCCGTCTGCATCGCATAGTCCTGCGCCGCCAACTCCCGCAACACTCGACCGACGGGCAGACTGTCGATCACCACTGGCCGATCCCAGTCGTCTTCCGCCACGGCACGTAGCGCATCAACCACTTCCGGGTAAGAATTCAAACCGTCGTCGACGACCATCCGCCGGGCCAGGCCCAAGACCGAATCAACCAGTCGCTGCTCATCCACCGCGTCGATGGCAGCCCGCACCGCAGGCAACGGTTCTGTCGGCCAGGGATCCGCCAACAACGGCAGCACCAGGCCAGCCGATGGCAACGAGTCGAACGCACGGTCATCCAGCGGAAATCCGCAGATTGCAGCCGCCCACCGCAGGGCCGTATCGGGGGCCGCACATCCACATCACCGTCGGCCTGAAGGAAAACAGCGCCACCGCCCACACCAGCCACCTGCTGGACGCCACCGTGCAGTTCCTCACCGAGATGCTCATCATCGAGATCACCTCGCCGACGATGCACCGCCTACCGAACCCCGACCTGTACGACGTACCACAACTGCACTTCAGCCAGCCCTCTGCGTCGTCTTCGACCGCGGCGACGACTTCTACACCGCCCTCACCGACGCCTGCCACACCCACACCATCAAGCAGGATCACTTCCCCGTCCTCATCGCTGGCCTCAGCACGGCCGGCCACCGGCTAACAGCCTGATCCGACAAGTGATGATGCTCATCCGGCTGTGACCAGTCGGTCGAAGAAGTTGCCGGACTCCTTAGGCGTCTCGCCGTGTAGGCGGCTCAACTTCGCCGCGCAGCACGGCAAGAATGGCCGCGAACGAGGTGGTCAGGCTGTCCAACACGGCTTTCCCTTTGCCGGCGGTGGCCAAAGACGGCTGGCCGATGACGCCGCTGTCGGTGTAGCCACGCATACCCAGGACCAACAAGTCCGGGCGTTCCGTGATGTGGTCAGCACGCCGATAGCCGTTTCGGACGAGTTCGGGACACAGGTGCAGCAGCAGGGAGGTTTCAATCTCCCCGGCGTGCATGTCGTCGTGGCTGCTGCTGGCCAGCCCGGCCTGCTGACGGGCAGTCTCCCAGTCCTGCCGACGCGGATACAGGGCCATCCGCCGCCCGTCGACGTTGGCTTCCTGCACGATGTTGGACAACACGTAGTTCCCGCCGTGACCATTGACTACAACCAGGCGGTCGACACCAGACCGGCGCAGCGACTCCGCCACGTCGCTGATGATGCTGATCAGGGTGGACGAGCGGATACTCACGGACCCCGGCCAGCCAGCATGTTCCTGCGAGCAGCTGATCGTCACGGGAGGCAGGAGCATCAAGTCGTAGGTGGTGGCAACGGCCTTCGCGATCGCGCAGGCGACGATCGTGTCCGTCAGCAGGGGCAGATGATCGCCATGTTGCTCGAAACTACCCACCGGCAACACCGCGACGTCCGCAGCGCGACTGGCCTCCTCCGTCGTCGTAGCGGTAGTGACCAAATCCATGATCATAGTCTGGCCGCCGACGCAACGAGGGAAAAGGCATTCCTGAATCCGACCACCTCGGTAGATGCCGTCTTGTCCGAGATGCGGGCTTTCAACTGGCCCAGAGTACGCATCGCGCGTGCGGAGGAGGTTGCGGCGGCCAAAGACAAAGCCCGGCTACCTTCAGCGCCCGCCTCGGTCAGTTGGCCGGCATCAGCGTAGGACAGGGCAAGCCAGGCTCGTGCCAGCGCCTCGTCCTGTCGGTAGTCGACGGGCCAGCCGTCCAAGCCTGGCGAATCAGACACAAGGCACGGTCACGGTCTGCGAGTGCCACGATGGTCTCGGCGGTCCTGGCGAGTGCCGCAGCCTTGGTGCCGTCGAGGCGGTCAGCGGCCTGCTGCGCTTGGCGCATAAACACGTAGGCGGTCATCCTTTTGTCACCCGCACTGTGTGCCAGCCCGAGTGCCTGGTCAAGCCAGTGCGCCGCGGCGGTGGCATCCCCCAGATTGTCAGCTGCCCAGGACGCGAATTCCGCCCATCGCGCCTCCACCGCCAGCAACCGCGGCTTCAGGTCGTCCATGGCCTCATGCCGATAGCGGCGGATAACGGCCAGCTCACGGCAAACCGCATCGTAGACTTGCCGGGAACCGAAAATGTTGTGGGAGGCGGCAAGAAGCCGCAGCATCTCACTCCAATGCAAGGCCAACGCGGGATCAACACCTACCGAAGCCTGCCCCAGCCCTGGCCAACTGCAGCGCGTTGATTCGTCGGTCACTTCGGCTGTCTCCACCGCGCCGCCCAACGTTGTCGGCGCCCCTCCAATCTGAACACCAGGGAGCGGAACCCGACCCGCCACAGCCAGGACGCCATGCACGGCGGGCTCCGAATCGCCTTCGGCCTCACCCCACCGCGCACGTTGCCTAGCCTCGATTTTCTCTTGATCATGACGCTGCTTGAGGCTCCGGTAGTCGTCGTACGCGGCAAGCAGCTCCCCACCTGCGCTCAGAAGCGTCTCGCAGCGCTGCCAGAAGATCCGATCAGCAACCTGCTGGCCCCGCTCAACTCCCGCGATGGTGCTCCGAGTGCTATACACCCGCTCGGCTACATCGGCCTGCGTCAAGTCACGAATTTTCCGCCAGTGCGCGAGCTTCGCACCAAGTGCCCTCTTGACAACTTGAACTTGCTGCGGATCGATCACGAAGCCCCGACCTTCCACAACCCCACCAACGGGCCGATAGCCAATCGACGCAGAGCGAAGCCACCGTAAACGACTCCAGCGCAACCGCGCGAGACCTACCACACCGCAAGCGACCGCAGTCCCAACATTCGGGCATCTCTGCTCGCGTCGCGCAGCAACGGCGAAACGTCTTCGGATCCGACCAAACGCCGCCGGACCAGTCAGGACGTGAGGGATGTCCGTCGCACGAGCACCCACCGAGCACCCTACCATCCACATGGGATGAAACACGAAGGCGCCTGACCCGCGTTTCCGCAGGTCAGGCGCCTAGCGATCTTGCGCGCCCGAAGGGATTCGAACCCCTAACCTTCTGATCCGTAGTCCGAAGTGGATTGCCAGTCCCCTCCACTATGCACTCTACAGAAAATCCGTCCGACCGCAACCCCTTCAGTCCCGACGAGTCCCGCCCCGTCCGCGCAGGTCCGGGGCCTGCATCCCGAGACATCCAAGGCAATAGATAGGCCGTACCACGTCATATGAGGCCGGCAATCCGGCTGCGTCCCGGTGTGTATTAATCAGTTCCCCGACGTCCGAGCACCCCCGGAGCACCCCACGAGCGCCCATCGGCCCCCTTCCTTACCGCCCAATCGCGAGGCTGACCTGGGACAGGAGACCTTGACCTCGCGCTGGTGGCGGGGACCTCGACCTTCTGTTGGTCCCAGTTACTGGGACGCCGAGTATGCACACGGCCGGCACCGCGTCCCTCACCTTTCCTCCAGCGGCACCCACTTCGACGACCGTGGTGGGTGCCATCGTGGTCAAAACGAGCATGGACTTGCCTTGAGGGAAACAACTCTGATATTTAGGAGCCAGCTACGCGGCTGGGGTCGAACCCTGGCAGGCAGCCTCGAATCTTTGGGCAACGGCGACGTGGATGCACCGCGGCGTGCAGCCCGACCTGCTCCCTCCCGGTCGCCGGGCACACGCCAGTCGGGTGCCCGCTCGTCACCAAGGACTTCCATATGAAGATGACCTACCACGCCTTCTTGCCCCAGCACACGGCCGGCACCCACCGCGTGTTCGCCGTCGTCGACCACGGTGCCGGCGAGACGGTGGAGGCCCTCGCCACCTTTCCCACCGCAGAGCGGGCCGATACCATCGCGGACCTGCTGAACCTGCTTACCGCAGGGCACCCGCCGGAACTGACGCGCGACCGGTTGCTGGCCGCGCTGGAGGCCGAGCCGGGCCCGGTCCGCGCGTCGGTCACCTCGATGCTGGATGCCATCCGCCCCAGTCGGTACCTCCTAGCCGTCCAACTGCAACGCCGGGCTACAGCCGGGATCGCTAGCTTCCCCGTCAACGGCTGCCCAGCGGGAGGATGTGGTACCTGCACGACCTGCGGCGGCGGTTGCCTCGACTGCCCGGCCTGCGACAGCGGCGAGTGTGAAACCTGTATCGCACCAGTGATCACGCCCCGAACTGCGCGGCTGTTGTACGTCGCAGCGGAACTCCTCAGCGACCAGCTCAGCGGCATTATGGGAGACCTCGACATGTGGGGCTTTCCGCCGTTCGTCAAGCAGCTATCCCCGGTTACGCTCGCCCAATTCCGCACCGCGTTCCTCGCACTGGCCACCGACCTCGCCCACGGAGTCGAACCCCACCCACGGACGAACGCCGAGGAGATCGCCCTACACCTGATGACCGACCGCGCCAACGTCGAACTCGAGACCGGTGTCTTCGACGACGAACTGGAGCGGCTGCCCGAGTCGGCGGCCGACTACGACTGGGAGGGCATCCTGGAGTCCCTCTTCCAGGACAACGACTACGCCGGGCTGTTGGCCTACCGGGGCAAGTTGCCCGCCAAGGAGGTTGTCAGCCTGTTCGAACGGTTCGACAACATGCCCGCGCGTCCGTACGCGACAACCGCCTGACGGCAGTACAGCGGTCACGGACGGAGCGGCGCCTCGCCAGCGCTGCCGCTCCGTCCATGCAGCGCCCTGACCACGACTACGCCAGATCGTCGTCTTTCGATCCAGTGGCGACTACCGCCCCATTGAGTGGGGTGGCGGTGAGGCGCGACACGACGTGGGTCGGGAGCACCCGATTTTTGCCGAGTACGTTGCGAATGAGCCGCTGAAGGTCATCGGCGCGCTGGCCGGGTGCCTGGCTGATCAGCTCCTCCCAGGCAGCGGCGGCATCGGCGGCGATAGCCAGTAGCTGTGCGGGCTCCGCGAGGTGCACGTGGTGCTCGGCCCCGTCCACGGCTTCTGGAGCGACAGCACCACGCGGAGACACGATGATCGAGGCGCTGCCGTCCGGGGGCGCGGCGGCGCCGCGGTCCGCAGCGAGTTGCCGGAGTTGCGTGTTGGCCTGCCGTACGTCGCGGAGCGCGACGGGTTTCGTGGGGTCCTGGCCGCTCTTGGCCTCGATGGCCAACCAGACGCGCTCGCCCCAGCACCACGCGGAGTCGCAGCGGCCACTGCCCTGCGGCTTGTAGGCTTCTGCGCCGAGCAGTACGCCGAGGTTGGACAGAGCGGGCTCGAACTTCGCAGCCTCGGTCGCGGCCAGACCGTCGTTGATCGAGGTCAGCAGCGCTTCGTGGCTGGCGCGCTTCACGCCCTTGGTCAGCAGGTCGGCGACCTTCTGTACGGCTGGTGTGTCGTCGGCGCCGGTCTGGACGACCTGGTTGTCCGCCGGCTCGACTTCACGCAGCCACGTGGTGCCGCGCGAGGCGTTGGTGGCTCGGACGACGAGCGCCTCGGCTGCGGCACGTGCCGTCGGGTTGCCTTCGTCGGCGGCGGCGTGGAACCACACGGCCGCGAGATACAGCCAGAGCGCCCGGTAGTGCCGCACTTCATTGCTACCGCTGAGTGCGTTGGCGGCCTTCTCGGCGTAACCCGCCGCGTCCGACCACGAGCCGCGCCACGCTAGCCGGCACGCCTCAATTTCGTACGAGACCGACTTGCCGAGGTACTCGGTACCGGCCAACGGTGAGGTGCTTGCGGTTCGCCGTAGCTTTGCGATCTCGGGCTCGGCGTTGTCGCGCCATTCGTCGCCCTGCGCGAGGAAGGTCTTCACGTTCGCGACGACTTCCGCCGCCGGGGCACGGGAGTTGTCCCGGCCGAATGCGACCTCGGCCTGCAGGTCGGCAGTGAGCGCGTTGCGTACACCGGTCTCCGACAGGTATCGGGTCAAGGTGTCGCCGAGGATCACCACCACGGCGTGGTCGGCCGGCCCCCGGGTGCAACGGCCCGCGCCCTGGACGACTCGGGTTCGAATCCGCTCCTCCAAGGTGATCCGTGCCCTGAGTTGATCGGCGAGGTACCGCTCCTGAAGGTGCGCGGCGTCTGGCTTGCCATCGAGGATCACCAGCCGACAGGTCGCGCCCGGCAGGTCCATGCCGTCGTAGCGGGCTAGGGCGAGCATCGCGTGCCTGGCCGTGGTGAACGGCTCAAGGCTGGTTGCCACAGCGTCCTTGTCCATCACCGGCCACCCAGCCGGGCTGAGTGCGTTGGCGGTTTCGACGGCCGTCTCCACGGTCGGCGCGAGGACCAGCGCCTTGCCTGCCTCTTGAACCAGGGCGCGGGTGAGGTCTTCGCCGTCGTCGGTGCCGTCGCTGGCGAGGCCGGCGAAGATGAAGAACCGGCGGCCGTTACGAGGGGTACCGGCCTCGGGTGGCAACTCCAGTCGAGTGATCGACGCCCGCCCGAAGGCTCGCTCCAACTCACCACCCCGGCCGAGAGTGGCCGACAGGTACACCCGTTGCCGGGCGGCAGTGAATGGATCGTTCTCGAACGTCGGCGGCACGAACGGCCGGACCAGCACACGGCCCCACGACACATACACGAGACAGGACGCCAGACCCGCCCGAGCCATGGTGAAGCGCCACCCCAGGTTGCCCTTCGTCGCAGACAGCGCCTTGTCCAACTCGGCGACCAACCCACGCCGCACCGGCACCACCAGCCGCACGTCGGGCCGGGTAAGCGGGTCAGGATTATCTTCGTTCAGCCGCTGGTAAAACATGCCGTCGAGCGCCGGCCGCATGGCGTCGACCACGGCGGCATACACCTCTGGGTCGTCGAACCGGGAGATGTCCACGCTCCACGCCTCGGCCACGAACTGCTCCGCAGCGTGCGCATCGTCGAAGAACAAGCTGCCCGGCCGTCCGAGTTTCGGCGATGCGTTGAACACGGAGCTGTAGTTGGTGATGGCGATAGCCTCAGCTCCGTCGTAGCGAGTCACCTCAGCCAGCGGCCACGAAGCGTGGCTGCCGACGAGCGTGACGGCCGGGATGCCCTCCCGACGCGCGACCCGGGCCGCCTGGTGTGCCAGTTGCACTGTTGGGCACGCGTAAACAACCTGCTCGACCAGCTTGCGCCGCCGCCAATCGGCGAGGAGTAGACCGGGCACGGTCTTACCCGTTCCAGTGGGCAGCTCAATCGCCAGATCCGGCGTGCTCACGTGCGCATCGACGTACTCGCTCAACACGCCAGTCTGGTGGCCCCACAGGTTCGGGACCGCATCTCCCATCCGGGGAAGATCCGCGAACAGCTCCAGTGGTGAGGCTGGTACCTCGCCGGCGTCATGTGCCTTCTTGAACGCCACGAGGGCCCACCCCAAACATGATCACTAAATGGATTCACCCGAACTCGAAAAGTGAGGAGCCGACCGTATCAGCCATCCCCCGACCTCCGGCAACCCCGGTTACCCCCACCCGCCGACCAAACCCCGAGGCTGGTGACACCGCCGCTGACTCGATCGCTGGGCGACCACCGTCCACTTGAGTTCGTGCGCCAACTCGGCTCGCCGACACCTCAACGGCGACTCCCCCAAGGCCCGAGTCCGCGCCGGGCTCTCCATCGCGGGTGTGGTTCACCTGCCGCCTGTTGCGGGCGAGCGATCCGCCCACAAAGAAGGCCGATCCACTCGGCAGGGTGCTGCGGCTCACGGATCGCCTGGGACCGATGATGGTCCGGATGCACGAGTTGAACCATCTGGGCGAGCGTCCCTTCGAGGACCTGTGCCGGGCGCTGGCCGCCCGAGTCCTTGGAGTCGGTATCCAGTCGTTCGGCGACGGTCCCGATGGAGGGCGGGAGGCAACCTTCGAGGGACCACTCGACTACGTCGGGGCGGACGGTCCGTGGAACGGCTACGCAGTGTTGCAGGCGAAGTATCGCCGTGTCGGGCTCGGCAGCAAGGACGCCGATTGGCTCTGCCAGCAGGTCACACGTGAGTGCGATGCGTGGCTCGACCCCAGCCTCCGACGGGTGACCGGGGGTCGGCGGCCCGAATATCTGATCTTCGCCACGAACGTACGGCTGTCCGGCGTGCCTTCCACCGGTGGCATCGACCGCGTGATCACGCTGCTGCGCGGTTACGCCGATCGGCTCGGCCTCAAGGACTTCGCCCTGTGGGATGCCAACACGCTGTCGACGTACCTAGATCTTCACCCCGGGGTACGGCAGAGCTTCTCCCACCTCATCTCGGCGGCAGACGTGCTCGCGAAGACCTTCACCACGTTGGGCCGCATCGACGACGCCCTTCAACCACCCACCATCCAGGTCGGTCAAGGATCGCCGAGCAACGAGCGGGCATTCCAAGCAGCCCACCGGGCAGCCGGCGGCGAGCAGATTCTCGGGAAACCCACCAGCGAGGTCTACGACCACGGTCCCGGCTGGGTGCAGCACTTCCACGGCGGGCCCGGCCAGCCTGAGGCCGTAATCTGCGCACGGGACGGGCACGACCCGGTTGCCATGCACGCCGTCATCTGGGACGCGCTGAAGGTGACCAGTCCGGGGCAGCTCGCCGACGTTGGCTACCCGGTCCGGTCCGCGTCGCCCCCGCTCATCGACAGCACCTCTGAGGTAGTCAAGCTGGATGGGGGCCTGTGGGAGCCCGGCGAACTCGTGCGCCGGGCTGATAGGTCTTGGCACTGGCAACCGCGGCTGCGCTTCAGCTTCGAGACGCGCGAGCGGGACAAGTGGACCTCTACTGGCGACCGCATGGACCTGCGGCTGCGGTGCGCGGCACGACTGCTCTGGCAGCACAGCGAGCGGGCCATCGACGGGGCAGGCCGTAAGCGTCTGCGTGCGGCGTTGGCCGCGGGCCCGTTGCCCGAGCTCGTGACGGCTTTGGCCCGGCGCATGGGCCTGGCCGTTGACGTTGCGAGTTGGGAGCGGACTCCTGCCGACGAGGGCTACAACGACCAGCGCTTCGCCAGCTACCGCCTCCTCATTAGCGGCGAGTCCGGACGCACTGCCCTGGGGCTGTGGGCGCGGTTCCAACTACCCGACGGTCTGCAGCCGACCATCGTGGCCCTCGTTGACCTGCGGATCGACGCCACCGCATTGCCCGGACCGGGCGGGACACCACGCGAGACAGTCCTCCGCCTGGATCTCGACGATCTACGCGAGTTCTTCACGGCGGCTTGGACCACGGCACACCATGATCTTCCGCTGGCCGTGACCCTGAACCCGCAGGACCAGGCTCCCGCCGGACCGACCATCACGGAACTGCATCTGCATGCCGAGCATGCCAACACACCGGCCGGCGGCCACGCCCGTGACCTGCAGGAACTGATCGACCTGAGCATGCTCGGCGAGCCCACCCGAGACTCGCTTCCCCAAATGTCGATCGCCGTCACCTCTGCCCCGGAGCCGCCGGGGCCCCTTGACGACCTCATCGGCGACGCGCTGCGGCACATGGCCGAGGGCTTCGGCTTCCTCGAACCCGAGGATGACGCCTGAACTGCCGAGACCTTGATGACCGCGCAAGGCTGTGTAGGGCAGAGATAGCTGGCAGGCTATCCGCATGCCGGCACGCGATGTGATCTTATGGGCACTCGACGAGGTCATGACCGACGAGGATCAGCGGCGCGTCTCGACCCGGGTCACGGACGTGTTCTACCGGGACAGCCGGCCAAAGCCCGATTCTCTCATGCTCGGCATCGGCGCCGTCGGTGACGACACCGGTGATCCTGGCGCGGTGGTGTTGGTCGGCGTTGCCCGTCGCTCGCAACAGGTTGCGACCGGTAAGGACCGTACCTCGGTCACGCCGGTGTTCCGTCTTCCCATGCCGGTGCCGGTCAAGCGCCTGCAGGCGGCGCTACCGCAGGACGTGGAGCGACGCCTCGATCTGATGAGCCGGATGCCATATCCCCTTGCGCCGACACGGCTGCCCCCGCAGGGCGGTGCCGCGGTGGTCGCCGCGCTGCAGCGGCTCTCGCCCGCTGTCGGGCAGTGGATCGCCGCGCTGCGTGAGGCCGACGAGCCGCTGGTCGGGCCGCACGCCGCTCGGTTGCGTGAGGAGCGTGACGCCGTCTCATTGGCGATCGACATCTCCGGCGTGTCGGCACCCGACGACCTGTTGTACACCCTGGGCGACGGGCTCAACCCCGGGGAGCCGTTCGGCGCCACGGTCAATCCGCTGTACCTCATGGACAACCCGCTGTTCGTGGCGGACAACGAGGACGACCTGCTTGCCGAGGACCTACGCCGCTTCGACCCTCACGGTCAACTGCAGATGCAAAGCTCTAGCATCGCCCGCTTTACCGACGACAATTTCACGCTCACCATCACCAACGTCAACCGCAAGCCACTGGAGAAAGCCCTGGGCGTCGACCTCATTTACTACGACGAAATCGAACAGATCTTCACGCTCGTGCAATACAAGCGCATGACCCAGCGCGTTGTCGGCCGGAACAGTGACATGGAGCGGTGGGCGTACACGGGCCAGGCGGACCTTGAGGAACAACTGCAGCGGATGGACATCGGGTTGAACGAGCCGGTCAATTCGCGTGACTGGCGCATGGTGCCCAGCCCGTTCTGGTTCAAGTTCGTCCGTGACCAGGACTTCACCCCCGGCGACCCCTTCGTCCTCAAGGGCATGTACGTACCGGCCGACTACCTTCAACGTGCGATCGCCGACGGAAGCCTGCGCACCGGCCCCCGCACCGGATTTGAGGTCACCTGGGGCAACACCCGAAACCTTCCCCGAGAGGTCTTCGTCGCCCTCGTACGCCGGGGGTTCGCGGGCACCACCAGGGCGGGAACCGGAGCTGTCCGGGAGGTGGCCGCCCAGCGAGCCCAGACGCGGGAAGTCGTTTTCGCCAGGAAGACGCCGCGCCGGGAGTTCGACCGCCCGAACCGCGCCTACCGCGTTTCGGAGGCGATCTTCTGATCCGGCGGGGCGGTCAGCCGGGAGGGATGACATGTATAGCACCTACAAGCTCGACGCCCGCCATCTCCTCCTTGCGGCTACGATTTTGTTTCAGAACCGGAAGCCGAAAAGTCCACCTTCATCAAAGCTGTCGGTGAGTCTTTGTTCGAGGACATGGCCAGCCGGGTCGAAGCCGCGGCGAACGGCTTTGTCAAGTTCATCGGAGTTCAGCGTGACGATGTACTGGAGCCCCTCCTGACGACTCACCTCGGCTGCGAGAGTGAGAGCGCGGGCGAGCTGGCGTTCGTCGACGCCGTCATAGAGGTGACTGTCGTGGACGAAGAAGTCCGGTGCTCGCCCGCTTCTGTGCGCTAGGACGGCGACGGTCAGGTCGAAGCAGAAGATGACCATGTTGCCGATGCCGCCGCTATTGTCGCTCGCGATGTGCGTCTCGATCTTCAGGCTGGTCTCACCTGGACCGATACGGAGGTATGCCTCGCGGCTGGCGCCATAGAGGGCTTGGGCGTACTGGGCGAACAGGACGACCGCATCGTTGACGATGGGCCGCCGCTCTTCGATGTCGGTCTCCATCTCCTGTTGGAGACCGACGCGCTGTTGCTTAATCTCACGACGGTTTGATTCGAGCGCCTGTGCGGCGTCGAAGCGGTGCCGGAGAGCTCCGAGTTGTGCCTGCTCCTGGGCCAGGATCTGTTGAAGGGTGGTCAGCGCGTCGAGTGCGCCACCTTCGTTGAGGGTGCGCAAGGTTGCAGCGAGTCGGTCACCGAGTTGTTCTCGCTCGGCCTCGCGTTCCTGGAGACGTGATCTGATCGCCGAAGCCTCTTCGTCCAGGTACTGGCGCCGGTTGCGGACAACGGATCCGTGGAACGCCCGTACATCGTCGAAACTTCGACGCACCTGGTCGCCGAGCACCACGCCGAGTTCTGCGTAGGCCCTTTCGAGGTAGGCGAGGTCGGGATCTACGGTTTCGTCGACGGCCCGTTCCAGGTCGGCGAGGTTGCGCCGGTCGATGACGTCATCGTTACGGAGCTGGCGGATTCGCTGGTCAGTCTGGTCGGCTTGGGCGCGGAGGTTGTCGTACTCCGGGACCACCCTGAAGTTCTCGATCCGTCGTTGGATCTCCGCGACACGGTGTTCCGCAATGGCGATCTGACCTCGGAGCTCCGCGGTCTGACCGATGATTCGTCCAAGAACCGGATCGGAGGCGGCTTTACGTAGCTGCTTGCTGACGGCTTCGCGGGCCTGTAGCTCGCGGTAGCGATCGGCAAGCCGCCAGTCCAGCCCGAGTAGGTACGCCAGCGACGTGGCCGCTTCAGCGTTCGCCTGGCGGGCGAAGCTGCGGGTGGCCTCGTTGAAGGCGTGCGAACCGACTCTTCGCATGAGAAAGCTAAAGAGGCTACGGCCGGTGATGCCCGGGTGTTCGGCTGGAAGGTTGAAAAGCTCCCGTTCGATCAGTGTCTGCCACTCGGGCAGCGTGACCTGGCCGTCGCCGAGGTCAAGTTGGTCTGAGCCAACTCCTGCAGGCAGAGGCCGTAGGCGGACGGCACCAGCGCTTGCTCCCGTGCGCTCGACGGTGAGCCCTTCGGGCAGGCCGGGCCAGTCCAGGTTCAAGGCGAACGTTGTCTGCCGAAGCTTCGGGTGAGCCGGCAACGAGTTCTTGTCCGCGCTGCTGCCCAGCAGGAAGTGCAGAAGTTCGATCATGCTGGACTTGCCGGCACTGTTCCGGCTGTCGGTCTCGGCCGAAGCACCGGTGGTATCCGCGACCAGGATGTTGAGGCCAGGATGGAATGTCAGGGCCTTGAAGCGTGGATCATCGGCGCTCAAGTGCCGCAGCATCTGCCCTCCTCCTGACCAGGAGTTCGTTGTCCAGCTCGACAACTCCGAGGGCATACAATAGGTCAAGAGCTAGCACAAACCACCAGAAAGGTACCGGGGCGTGGTGATCATGCTTGCGACGCCATTGCCGCAGTCTCGCCCATGCCTGGCTCACCGTGAGCGGCCCGTCCATGATCTCCAGGATCTGAGCGCCCACGGCGATGAGCGAACGCTGTGGCGTGATGCCCTTGGTCGGGATGATCATGTCAGCGCAGGTTCCCGGGCTGGCGGGGTCCAACCCGTTGGCGGCTCCGCGAGGATGTCGCAGGTCTCGAAGAAGTAGGCCAAGACGACGGACAGGGCTCTCGCACTCGCGCGGTCGAGGTGGCGGTTGCCCGCTACGTACTTTTCAAGCTCGTAGATGACGTCGGCGGCTGTCGAGTAGACCGTCGCGATTTCACGGTAGTAGGCGTTGAAGTCGGCTGCCACCTCGTCTCGCTCGGTGACGTCCGTGAGGCCCTGGTAGTACTCCTCGACGAGGTGGGTGTGGAGCATCCCGCGGCGGAGCATCTCTCGATCATCCTCGTCGAGCTGGTTGTAGTCCATTTTCAGCGCAGATACTTCCCGCAGCGACTGCTGTCCGCTGGTTTGTCGCCGGCGTTCGACGAGATGGTCCAGAAGGGGCTTGAGGTCCTCTAAGCCCACGCCGTAGACGACGTCCTCTACCGGGATGGGGGCGCCGAAGACCTCTTCGATCTGATACTTCACCAGCCGAAATAGCTCGCCAAGCAGCTGACGTGGCCCTAGGGTCTCGAACGCCAACGGGGCATGACCGCGCCGCGCTTGCGCCAGCAGTTGGGTGATCTCGGGGTGCAGCCCGCGCCGCGGGTCGTTGTAGACAAAAACGAACGTCTGGAACTCGCCCGCTCGTTTGGCCAGCGCGCCGGTCAGGTCACCGGTGAACTTCTTCTTCACGTCGCGGGCGCTGTCCGCGTCGAAGGTCTCTGGTGCGTAGCAGGCGTACAACCTACCGTCGTGAAGGCGCAGGCCGTCCGACGAGAGATCGCCGATGTTCCCGTGGGTCCTAACCTCGACGAAGTCGGTGTAGCGGGCGGTCATGATGCGGATGAAGAAGTCCTCGAACGCTGATCCGGTCAGGTCCGCCATCCGATCGCGGAACATGGTCTTTACGAACATGCGTTCCGTGAAGCTGAGGACCTCCACGAACACCTCCACACAGACAGCGAGCACCGAACGTATCCGGTCAGTGCGGATGGGTAAATGACCAGAACGGCCATGGCTTCCAAGCGGTCTGTTGCGTTGGGCGAGAGCATGATCGACTTCAGCGGGCACGATGTGGTCTGCTTGGCCGGTGAAGTCGTCGTCTCGCGTCCGGATCCTGGTCCCCGCGGTGTCATCGTCGACCGCATACCTCATGGATCACGGCGGACCGAATGACGATGGCGGCTCCGTCCTCCCACGGCAGGCGGGCGGGTGTGCTACTCGATGGTTCCGCCTCGGTAATCCATCCAGCGGGGTCGGTCCCGTGCTTGGAGGCCGAGTTCGGCCAGGGCGGCGTGGAGCATGGTGTCCCAGTCGCTGTCGACGGCGGCGTCGGGGACGGGTTCCTCGGGGTCGGTCAGGTCTGCGGCGGAGTCGTTGATCACGAGCACGTACCGAGGGCTGGTGAACCTGTCCAGGTCCACGGTGAGGTGCTGCTCCTCAATCATGTACGGCAGTCGCTCCTCGGCCAGATCCCGCTCGCGCCGGTCCCTGACCTCACCGACGAACCGCGCGGTGGCGGCGGTCAGGAAGTCGTGGAGCGGATCCAGCTCGTCGTACCAGTCGGTACGTAGCTGATCGCCCGGGTTGAAGCCCTGGAGGCGCCAGTCGCCAGGCCCACCAAGATCAAGGCCGTAGGCGAGCATCGAACGGAGCATGCGTCAAATCCTTCCCGTACATCCGGCTCACCTCGCCGAATGACACGACTGGACAAACTCGGCCGGGCTGCGGGCACCTACGTCAGCGCGCAAGGTAGACGACCTCCGGAAATGAACGACGGACCGGCCGTGCGACCCGCCAAACGAGACACCTGGCCGCACGGGGGGCGAACCTGGCATTCTGCGGTGTCCTACCTGGTCACGGCTGTGACGGCGACCGTTAGTTGGCCAGCCCCGGTGCGTTGACCGGTAGCAGCGTCCTGATCTGCAGCGGTCCATTGGCCATTGGTGCGAGGGTTAGTTGGCCACATGCGGCGACAGGGCGGGTGGCCTGGATGTGTGTGATGCTCACGATCGCGCGATGGGCCTGACATGTCTGATAGACCGGTGAGGATCTCTCGCGCAGCCTTGCCGGCTGCGGCGAGAGTGCTGTCGTCGTCGTGCAGTGTCTTCCACCTGTGTGTGGATGGTCCAGATCTCGACGGCCCACAGAGCCAATTGCTGTTGGAGGCGGGCTGGTCTAGGCGGTGGACGGCCGCGTGGCGGAGGTGCGGGTCCGATATGGTGTCGCCGGTGAGGAACCTGGGCTCGGTGCCGCTGGTGGGGTGGGAGCCGACCGCGCTGACTACGGCGACCGCAAACGCAACACCGCTTCTGCCCTGGTGTGGATCAAGCTCACCCACGGAGAGCACCTATTCGCTCCACACCGCCGATCAGCGCCTGGCTACCGGCCCGGGAGCGTTCAAGACCGAGGGCTGAGTATCGACCGGGCGTGGTGGCGTGCCCGCAACGACCACGCCGACCGGCATTACCCGAGCCTGGATCGGATCTGCGCCAGGCTGGCTGACAGCATGTCTGGCCAGATCGATCACGCCAGATCCTGACTGGACCCACCACCATCGGGACTCGGTACCCCACCGGCCCGCCTGTGACTGGCAGGAGCGCAAATTCGAACTGCGCGGGTTCCTGTGGCGGGAGGGCCGACGGTTTCAGCCGGTTACTGCCGGAACGAGTCGATCATCGTCAGAGTCTCGGAGGTTCGGATCTTTGGCCGTCCGTATCACTCGGGTGGTTGTGCCCCGAGAAGCAGCGGTTCGAAGATGTCGCGGCCGAGCGTGACGGCCTGGTCCTGGTTGAGGATGGTGGCGGCCAGGCTGGGGTGGGCGCTGATCCACGCGCGGGCGGCGGAGGCGTTGGTGAAGAAGTTGATGGTGGAGCAGCAGGTGTCCACGGATCGGCCGGCGGCGCTGATGGCCGCGTACACGACCACTGCCTCGGTTGGCTGCCAGGTGGCGGCACTGTTGGCGATGGTGACGTGGACCGGTTGCCCGGTGTGCGGATCGGTGGAGGTGATCACCGCGTTGGTGCGCAACATGAACGGCATGCCCAGCGCGTCGATGGCGCACATCGCGTACGTGTCGACGTTTCCGAGTGACACCCGGTGGGGGGTCGGTGTCGGGGAGAACGGGTAGGCCGCGACCAGTCGTCCAGCCTGATTGGCGGCGATCAGGTCGTGGCGGGCGAGTTCCCGCAGTGTCTCCGCGGTCTTCATGCCGGCCGCGTCGGCGACGGGGCGGAGGTCGGCGTAGGTGGGGGCGGTCCCGGTGGCGGCAAAGTGCCGCAGGATCGCCTGGTGTACCTGCCGCAATCCTGGAGGGAGGTGCTGAGCGTGGCGGGGCCGGTCGGTCCGTATGGCGTTGCCCGGTGGAGCGCAGCAGTCGACAAGGTCGAGCCGGGTCGCGGTATTGGTGACGGGTTCGACGGTGATCGCGCGGCGTAGGGCGTCGCGGATCTGTTCGCTGGTGGGGAGGTCCAGTCGGCACGCGGCCGGGCCGTCGCCAGTGCCGCCCATCACGTCCACGCCGTTGATCAGGACCGTCGGGGAGGGGTAGTCCCCGACGTGTTCGGTGACCACCGGAGGTAGTCCGACGTCGGCCAGCGCCGCGTACAGCGCCTGCCGGACCGGGCCGAGGTTCGGACAATCAGGTACGGAACGAAGCTCGACTGTCACTAGACCAGTGTGAACCCTGTATCTGGCTTCAGGGTCAAGGCCCGGGGCGGGGATGCTGGGGGTATGCGGATCGGGCAGGTGGCAGAAGCCACCGGAGTTACTGTCGAGGCGCTGCGCTTCTACGAGCGTCGAGGATTGCTGCCCACGCCGGCGAGGACGTCGGGCGGCTACCGCGATTACCCGCTCGAGGCGGTGGCGGTGGTCCGGTTCATCAGGCATGTCCAGCAACTCGGCTTCAGCCTCGACGACATTGACGGGATGCTGCACTTGGCGGCGGGTGGCCCGGACGACTGCGACGCCGTGCGCGACCTTGCCGAAGCGAAGATCGACCAGATCAGCCAGAAGATCGCCTACCTCACGGCGATGCGCGCCGCCCTCGGGCAGCTCGTCGGCACCTGCCAACGCCCGCGCCCGGACCGACGGTGTCCATTGCTGGCCGAAGTACTCCCGGCATCTGCGAGCTGATCAACCTGGGCTCTTCCTGCGCGCGAGTCCGTAGCTAGGCGGAAGTCATCGTGACCAGGTGCGCCCCGCGCGGGTCGGCAGCTTGCCGAGTCCGGGTATGAACCGGCCGACCCGGGCGGCGTAGCGGTGGTAGCCATCGCCGTGTGTGCGGCGGAGGTAGGGCTCTTCGATCCGGCGGACTTGGAGTTGGACGCCGATAATCGCGGCGGCTAGGCCGGCGAGGGCGATGGGGTTGGGACGGCCAGCGCTGTTCGCAGATGTGCTGCCTGATCCTGGCGACGAACGCGATCGTGTGCTGGTCGACGGAGTACCACGGCCTCGCAATCGGGGCGCTACGCCGGGACGGCCGCCAGGTCGATGACGAGGTGTTGGCGCACATCTGGCCGGCCCACCACGAGACCGTGCATTTCTACGGCACCCATACGGTCGACATCGACGGCGAACTCGCCCAGCTCGACGCCGGCGGCTACCGGCCCCTGCGCCCACGGCCGGACCCGCCGCCGACTGAACCACCGGGTCGGTTCAGGGAGGACTTCGGCGTGCCGGTTGGCGGTTGGCGGTTGGCGGTTGGCGGTTGATCATGAGCCAGTGCCGCTCGGGCGCGGTTGGCAGCCCGTGGGGATTGACGTTCGACCGGTGTGAGCGTCGGATGGGGGGCGTGAGCGAGCAGGCGGTCGCGCTGACGGTGTTCGGCATCGAGGTACCTGATGCTGGGCCGGTGTTCCTGGCCGCTCTGACCGTGCACATCCCGGCGGGTGTGGTGGCTGTGGTCGCGGGCACCGTGGCGGCGCTGGCGCCGAAGCGGCGGGGTCGGCACCCACGGGCGGGTGTCGTGTTCGCCGTCGCGGTCGCCGTCATCGTGGTCACCGCGGCGGTTATGGCGGCTGTTCGCTGGCGGGAGAACTGGCACCTGCTGGCGGTCGCCACGCTCACCGCGGTACTCGTGGCGGTGGGTTGGCGGGCGCGGCGGCGGCGCGGGCGGCGGTGGCGGTTGTGGCACGGCGTGGCGATGAGTGGCGCCTTCATCGCTCTGTTGACTGGCTTCTACATCGACAACGGTCCGCAGCTACCGGTATGGGATCGGCTGCCACCGCTGGCGTTCTGGTTCCTGCCGACCGCCGTCGGCGCGCCCGTGACCTGGTGGGCGCTGGTGCGCAATCGTGCGCTGCCGCGCCGGCGCGCTCACCCTCGACGGCCTCCCGGAGCGCGTGAAGCCCGCCCGGCGCAAACACCAGAAGCGGGCCGCGACGTCGGCCAGGTCAGCTGAGCAGTCGGTGCGCGACTCCGGACTCGATGACGATGACGGCGCCGATCAGCATGAACACTGCAGGCACGATCCAGTGCCCGAAGCGCTGCACGACGGCGATGACCGAGCGGTGGGAGCCGAGCCAGGAACCGGCCAGACACCACACCGCCACGCCGGCGGTGAACACGGCGATGGTGATGAGGCTGTCGGCGGGGCCGATCGTACGGAACAGCGGCGTGTAGACGGAGATGTTGTCGGCGCCGTTGGCGATCGTCACCCCGGCCACCGACAGCAGCCCGGCCGCCGCCGCGGGGGCGGGCGGCTCGTCGTCGCCGCGGGCCCGGATCGCGGTGATCAGCCCTCGGACGCCGAGCGCGAACGGGACCAGCCCGAGTAGCCCTACCCACGCATCCGGCACGATCGTCAGGCCGATCGCGGCCAGCGCGGAGACGGCCACCAGCACGGCGATCCCGGCGTACTGCCCAGCCCAGACCTGCCACTGCCGTGGCTTGCCGGCGGCCCGCGCGGACAGGAACAGCACGGTCAGCACGATGAGGTCGTCAACGTTCGTGCCGGCGAACACCACGGCCGCAGCCGCGAGCGTGCCGAGAAGATCTCCCACGGTTGCGCACTGTACGGTCCTCGCCCCCAACCCCGATCACCCCAGCGGGCATCTGCCGTCGGCCGCGCCGGCCGGCGCATCTCCACGCGCAGACTGCTCGCACACATCCTGATCCGTCGCCCTCGAACTAACCCACCTCGCCGGCCACGGCCGCACCGCCGCAGAACTCCAGGTCAAGTCCCGCCGCCGGCACCTCGCCACCCTCGCCTCTACGTCCACCTCGGCGAGGACACCGCCGCCCGGATCACCACCGAGAACGACGACACGAACCGCCGTCGACGCCGCTGATCCTTACCGTTGTTCTTGGTCCGGAAACTACGGACGGCCCCACCGGCAGGCAGGTTGACTCGACGCGCTCAATCGTCATCGTCATCGTCTTCGACGAGTTCGCCTTCCCAGGCTTCTTTGCCTTCCCAGATGGCGAAGCCGGCGATGATGAAGCCGGCGATGGGGTCGAGCCAGGTCCAGCCGAGCAGGGCGAAGGCGAGCAGGCCGGCGAAGGTGGAGACGGACAGCCAGGCGCAGAGTTTGGTTTCCGCGGCGTCGGCGATGACGAGCCGGGAGCCCATCTGCTGGCCAGCTTTGCGTTTGGCGTGCGCCAGCCACGGCATGATGATGATGGAAGCGCCGGTGAGGACGATACCGACGACGCTGGTGTCGGGGGCTTCGCCGATGATCAGGTCGCGGATGCCTTCGACGGTGACATAGGTTGCGAGGGCGAAGAAGGTCAGGGCGATGAACTTCAACGCCCGGCGTTCCTTGGCCTCGTCGGGCTCACCGCCGCGGATTTCGGCGGTGAGTCGGGTGAGCACGACCGCGGCGGCGGCGACTTCGATGCCGGAGTCGATACCGAAGCCGACCAGGGAGATCGCGGACGCGGCCAGGCCGGAGGCGACGGCGATGACGCCTTCGATGAGGTTGTAGCCGATGGTGAACCGGGCGTAGCGGACGGCGCGGCGGGCGGGACGGCCGGTGACGTCTGGCAGGGCGGTGGCGCTCATCAGCAGGTGCCCTCGCAGCCGGCTGCGGTGCCGTAGGTGGGGCAGAGAGCGACCTGCTGCCCGGTGGCGGCCAGGAGTCCTTCGGCGGCGGTGAGCAGGTCGAGCAGTTCAGGACGGGCCAGGGCGTAGAACATCTGCCGGCCTTCGGGGCGGCCGATGATCAGGCCACAGTCTCGCAGGCAGGCCAGGTGCGCGGAGATGGTCGACTGCGCCAGGCCGAGTTCGCCGGTGAGGTCCACGACCCGGGCCTCCCCGTTGGCGAGGCGGCGCACGATCGCCAACCGGGTCGGGTCGGCCAGTCCTCGGAACAGGGCCGCCGCCGGCATCAACTCTTCGCCGGGCCGGGCCGGCACCGCACTACTTCTCATCGCCATGCGGCGATGATAGCGTCACCTTCCTATCATCGCCAATCGTCGTTGATAGCGACTGGCGACGTTGATTCGAGGGAATGGAGGATGGCCATGACGGAGGTAGACGGCCGGCGCTGGTGGGCCCTGTCCGCGCTCGTGCTCGCCGCACTGACACTCGGTTTCGACATCACGATCATGAACGTGGCGCTACCGACAATCGCCGGCGAGTTGTCCGTCGGTACCGACGGGTTGCAGTGGATGGTGAACGCCTACGTGCTGGTGTTGGCCGGGTTGATGCTCACCTGCGGCGCGTTGGGTGACCGGTACGGGCGTAAGCGGCTGCTGCTGATCGGTCTGCTGCTGTTCGGTGTCGCCTCGGCGGCGGCGACCTGGGCCGACACGGCCGGGCTGGTGATCGCCGCCCGTGCGGTGATGGGTGTGGGTGGGGCGATCATCATGCCGGTCGCGTTCGCGGTCCTGCCGGCACTGTTCCCGCCTGCTGAGCGGCCCAAGGCTGTCGCGGTGGTGGTCGTCGGCACCGGTGTGGGGATCCCGCTGGGGCCGCTGATCGGCGGGTACCTGCTCGAACACTTCTGGTGGGGCTCGATCTTCCTGATCAACGTCCCGATGGTCGTGATCGCGTTGGCCGCCATCGGGCTGCTCCTGCCAGAGTCCCGCGACCCCAAGCCGCCACGTCCGGACCTGCCCGGTAGTGCCTTGTCAATCGGGGGCCTTGGCATGCTGGTCTACGGGTTGATCGAGGCTCCCGGTAGAGGGTGGAGTGACCCTGTCGTGCTCGGTGTGCTCGGCGGCGCGGCCGTGCTGTTGGCGGGGTTCGTCTGGTGGGAACTACGTGCCGCGCAGCCGATGATCGATCTGCGGTTGTTCGCCCGGCCGCAGTTCCTGTGGGGCAGTGTCGCCGGGGTGCTGGTCACGTTCGGGCTGCTCGGCATGCTGTTCGTCGTCCCGCAGTACCTGCAACTCGTGGTCGGCTACGACGCGTTCGGCACCGGTCTGCGGCTGCTGCCGCTGATCGGCGGCCTGGTCGTCGGCGCACCGGTCGGGGAACGCTTCGCCGCTCGGACCGGCTACCGCGGCCCGGTCGCGCTCGGGCTGCTGATCCTCGCCGCCGGCCTCGCCGCCGGTGCCACCACAAACGCCGGCAGCGGGTACGGGTTCGTGGCCGGCTGGCTCGCGGCGGTCGGCCTGGGGATCGGCATGGCCCTGTCCCCGGCGATGGACGCCGTCCTCGGTGCCCTGCCGCCTGAGCGTTCCGGCTCCGGCACCGCGATCACCATGACGCTGCGGCAGGTCGGCGGGGCGCTCGGCGTCGCGCTGCTGGGCAGTCTCCTCGCCCAGGGCTACACCGACCGCCTCGACACCACCGGCCTGCCCGCACCCGCCGCCGACACCGCCCAGGATTCGATCGCCGGGGCGTTGGCCGTTGCCGGCCAACTCGCGAACCCGGCCCTGGCCGACGCCGCGAAGACCGCCTACCTGCACGGCATGACTCTCGTCCTCGTCGCCACCGCCGGCCTCGCCCTGGCCAGCGCCGTCCTCACCGCCCTGCTCCTGCCCGGCCGACCGGCCCAAGCGACCACCAACAACGACGAGGTCTCCCGGCCGGAACAGCTCGCCCCGGACGGCAGCCGGTGACCCACACCGTCACACCGACGACGGCGCGGTGGTCGGGCACGGTGGACATCGCTCCCGGACGGCTCGCGTTCACCGGCGAGATCGGATCCGCCGCGCCGCACCGGCACACCTGTCTCCAACTGCTCATCATCACCACCGGCGAGGTGATCCTCCGTGACGATCAGGGCGAGGAACAGCGCGTACGCGCAGCGATCATCCCTACCCAGACCCGTCACGAGGTCCTCGCCGAACCCGGTACAACCGGCCTACTCGCCCTGCTGGACCCGGCCGGGCCGGCGGGCCGGGCTGCCGCCGCCCGCGTTACGCACGTCGGGACCGACCCGCGACAGGTCCGGACCTGGATCGCGGCCACCAGACCGGCACCCGCGCCGCACCCCGCTCCGTTGCACCCCGGCTTGGCCCGCGCCCTGCGACCCGGCACGCACGCGGGGCGTGCCGGGTTGACGGACGTCGCCGCCCAAGTCGGAATCTCCGCCAGCCGGCTCGGACACCTGTTCGCCGGCCAACTCGGCCTCACCTATCCGTCCTGGCGTCGCTGGACCCGCCTGCTGGACGCCATCCAGGCCGTGCGTGCCGGCGCCACCCTCACCCAGGCCGCCCACGACGCCGGCTTCGCCGACAGCGCCCACCTGTCCCGCACCTTCCGAGCAATGTTCGGCATCACCCCCACCGAAGCGCTCCACGCCGCCGGGTGGCGGCCCTAGCAGCGAATCCGTTCAAGGCACACCGACCCAGGGCCGCGAGCACCAGCGGATTGGCCCATCCCCGGCCGGGTCCCTCGATGATGCCGTAGACGAGGGCGACCAGGCCGGCGGTGGACAGCAGGGCGCCGGACAGGTCGGTACGGGACGATCACGGCGAAGACGAGCGCCGCGAGGGCAGCCCATCGACGCGGGTCGGGCGAGCGCGTCATCACAACCTCCAGGTGAGCGCCAAGCAGCCCTGACTACATCGCTTTGACCGGATGTGATCGGGATCAAGCGATTCAAATTGGGAGGTGCGGTATCATCGCGTTATGGCGATGACGCATGAGATGGACCGGGCGGCGCTGGCGCCGGCGGCGGCGCTGTTCCGGGGGTTGGCTGACCCGACGCGGTTGGCGATCCTGCGCCGGTTGGCGGCAGGCGAGGCCCGGGTGGTGGATCTGGTGCGGGAGTTGGGGTGGGCGCAGTCGACGGTGTCGGCGCATCTGGCCTGCCTGCGTGACTGTGGCCTGGTCGACTACCGGGCGGTGGGTCGGCAGTCGTTCTATTTCCTGAGCCGGATGGAGCTGTTGGACCTGCTCGCCGCCGCTGAGGGTGTGCTGGCGGCTGCCGGTGACCAGGTGGCGTTGTGCCCCGTCTACGGCGAGACCGGTCAGTGACCGGCACGCCGAGTCGGCGGGTGGGGTGGCTTGTCGGGGCGGCCGGCGTCGCGCTGCTGGTGGATGTGGCGTCGAAGTCGGCGGCGGTGGCGTGGCTGCCCGGCAGGTCGGTTGATCTCGTTGGTGGGATGACGCTGCGGCTGACTCGGAATCCGGGTGCGGCCTTCTCGATCGGCACCGACTTCACGGCGGTGTTCACCGTGCTCGCGGTGGCGGTGGTTGCCGGGATCGGCTGGTACGGGCGTCGGGTCACTCACCGGGGTTGGGCGATCGGGTTGGGATTGATCGCTGGAGGCGCGGCCGGAAACCTGGTCGACCGGCTGTTTCGCTCCCCCGGACCTGGACGTGGCCACGTGGTGGATTTCCTGCACCTGACCTGGTGGCCGACGTTCAACTTGGCCGACAGTGCGCTGGTGTGTGGGGTCGCGATCGCGGTCGTGCTGAGTCTGCGCAATGTGCCCGTCGTGGCGGCACCGCCCAGTGGGGTTGAGGCGACCGACGCGGGTATGGGGCAGCGGGGGTAGCCGTGACTGGGCGGATCGAGACCACGGTCACCGGCCGCGGCGCGGCGGCCCGTATCGCGATTGCGGGCGTGGTCGCGGCCCCCGCCGTGGCGGCGCGGCTGGCCGGCGTCGAGTCGGCGCCGGTGGCGGCCATGCTGGTGTTCGGCGTGGCGGTGCTGGCCGCCGTGGCGTTGCTGATGTGGGCCGCCGAGGCGGCCCGGGTCGACATCTCCGGCAGCCTGGCCCTGGCCATCCTCGCTTTGGTGGCGATCCTGCCCGAGTACGCGGTCGACATCTACTTCGCCTACACCGCCGGACACAACCCGCACTACGCCGCCTACGCCACCGCGAACATGACCGGCGCGAACCGGCTGCTGATCGGTGTGGCCTGGCCGCTGCTGGTCGCCTTCGCGATCTACGCGGTCCGGCGCCGCAGGCTGCGCGGTGACCGTAGCGCCGTGGCTCTAGCACCGCACCGACGCACCGAGATCGTCTTCCTGGCCGCGGCGACCGTCTATGCCCTGGTCATCCCGCTGACCGGCCGGCTGGCCTGGTACGACAGTCTGGTGCTGGGCGGGCTGTTCGGCCTCTATTTGTGGCGCATCCGCGGTGGGGAGGAGAGCGAGGAGGAACTGACCGGGGTCGCCGCCACTGTCGCCGCGCAACCCACCCGCCGTCGCCGCGGCCTCGTCGTGGCGCTGTTCGCCGCTGCCGGCATCGTCGTCCTCGCCGCCGCGGAGCCGTTCGGCGACTCCCTCGTACGCGCCGGCGCCGACCTGGGAATCGACGAGTTCCTGCTGGTGCAGTGGCTGGCCCCGATCGCCTCCGAAGCCCCCGAGGTGATCGTCGCGGTCACCTTCGCGCTGCGCGGGCGGGCCGATGACGGCATGGGCGCCCTGCTCGCCGCGAAACTCAACCAGTGGACCCTCCTGATCGCCTGCCTACCGCTGGCCTTCTACCTCGGCGGCGGCGAGTTCGCCGGGCTGCCGCTGGACGCCCGGCAAACCGAGGAACTGGTACTGACCACCGCGCAGACGCTGCTCGGCGTCGCCGTGCTGGCCGACCTGCGTCTGACCGGCGGTGAGGCCGCCCTGCTGTTCGGCCTGTTCGCCGCGCAGTTCGCCCTGCCCGCCGAGAACATCCGCTACATGATCGCCGTGGCCTACACCGTTCTGGCCATCGTGCTGCTCGTCCGGCAGCGCCGGCACCTGCCCGACCTGATCAAAGCCCTTTAACACGGAACGGAGACCGACATCGTGCACAGCCCTCATCGCCGTCGCCAGGCGGCGGCATCTGGACACACCGGTGTGTCGCGGCATCTGGCAGGTGCCCGATGAGCGACGCCTGCGGCTGCGACGACGACAAGCCCACCCCCGCCGACGGCGAAGAAGAGGAACACGAGCCGGAACGGCTCTGGGAGGTCAGCGAGCTGCGTGCCGCCGCCGTCGCCGGTGTGCTGCTGGTGGCCGGCCTGATCGCCGGCTGGCTGGACGCCCCCCGATACGTCGAACTCGGCCTGCAGGCGGTGGCCCTGGCGGTCGGGGCGTGGACGTTCGTGCCCTCCACCCTGCGCCGTCTGCGTCGAGGCAAGATCGGCGTCGGGACGCTGATGACGATCGCTGCCGCCGGCGCCGTCGTCCTCGGCGAGGTCGGCGAGGCCGCCATGCTCGCCTTCCTGTACTCGATCAGCGAAGGTCTGGAGGAGTACTCCCTGGCGAGGACCCGCCGCGGCTTGCGCGCCCTGCTCGCCCTGGTGCCGGCAGAGGCGACCGTTCGCCGCGACGGTGTCGAACGCAGCATCGCCCCCGCGCAACTTCGCGTCGGCGACGTCATGATCGTGCGTCCGGGTGAGCGGATCGCCACCGACGGGATCATCCGCACCGGTCGCACCGCCCTGGACGTCTCGGCCATCACCGGCGAGTCGATGCCGGTCGAGGCGCAGCCCGGCAGCACCGTCTACGCCGGATCCATCAACGGCACCGGTGTGCTCGACGTCGAGGTCACCAGCACCGCCGAGGACAACTCGCTGGCCCGGATCGTGCGCATCGTCGAGGCCGAACAGGCTCGCAAGGGCGCCAGCCAGCGGATCGCCGACCGGATCGCCAAACCCCTCGTACCGGGCATCATGATCGCCGCCGCGCTGATCGCCGCGATCGGCAGCATGTTCGGCGACCCGGGCACATGGATCGAACGCGCGCTGGTGGTGCTGGTCGCGGCCTCCCCATGCGCGCTGGCGATCTCCGTGCCGGTCACCGTGGTCGCCGCGGTCGGCGCCGCCAGCCGCCTCGGCGTACTGGTCAAGGGCGGCGCCGCCCTGGAAGCCCTCGGCACCATCCGCGGCGTCGCGTTGGACAAGACCGGCACCCTGACCCGCAACCAGCCCGTCGTCATCGACGTCGCCACCACCGCCGGCGCCACCCGCGAGCAGGTTCTCTACGTCGCGGCGGCGCTGGAGGCCCGCAGCGAACACCCCCTCGCCCGGGCCATCCTCGCCGCCGTCGACACCCCCCAACCGGCCAGCGATGTCGAAGCCGTCACCGGCGCCGGACTCACCGGCACCGTCGACGGTCGCAGCGTCCGGCTCGGCCGACCCGGCTGGCTGCACCCGGGCGACCTGGCCGACACCGTGCAGCGGATGCAGCACGCCGGCGCCACCGCCGTGCTGGTCGAGGACGACGGCACCGTCATCGGCGCGATCGCCGTACGCGACGAACTACGTCCGGAAGCCGCCGAGGTCGTCGACCGGCTCCGCCGCGACGGCTACCACCTGTCCATGCTCACCGGCGACAACCCCGCCACCGCCACCGCCCTCGCCGCCCAGGCCGGCATCACCGACGTGCACGCCGACCTGCGCCCCGAGGACAAAGCCCGTATCATCGACGCCTTGCGTGCCCGCCGGCGCACGGCGATGGTCGGCGACGGGGTCAACGACGCCCCCGCCCTGGCCACCGCCGACCTCGGCATCGCCATGGGCGCCATGGGCACCGACGTGGCCATCGAGACCGCCGACGTCGCCCTCATGGGCGAGGACCTGCGCCACTTGCCCCAGGCCCTCGGCCACGCCCGCCGCGCCAGAGCGATCATGCTGCAGAACGTCGGGCTCTCCCTGGCGATCATCATCGGGCTGATGCCGCTGGCTCTGCTCGGCGTGCTCGGACTGGCCGCCGTCGTCGCCGTCCACGAGGTCGCCGAGGTGGTCATCATCGCCAACGGGGTCCGCGCCGGCCGTGCCCGCGCCCTGAAACCCCTGCCCACCCCGGCCACCACGCATACCCCGACACCCGCCCCCGTGGGCGTCGGATGAGCGAACCGGACCAGGCGCCGCGCCAGCGGGCGCGGCGCCTGGCCTGGCTCATCATCATCTGGGACGTCATCGAGGGAGCGGTCGCGGTCACCGCCGGGCTGGCCGCCGGCTCGATCGCCCTGCTCAGCTTCGGCATCGACTCCGTCATCGAGGTCTTCGCCGCTGCCGTCATCGTCTGGCAGCTACGCGCCGGCCCGCACGCCCGCCAGCGCCCCGCGCTGCGGCTGATCGCCGTCAGCTTCCTCGCCCTGACCGTCTACGTCACCTACCGGTCCATCTCCGACCTGATCGGTGGGGAACGGCCAGACGCCTCCCCGGTCGGGATTGGACTCAACGTGGTCGCCCTCGCCGTCATGATCCCCGTCGCCGTGGCGCAGCGCCGCGCTGGCAGGCAACTCGGTAACGAGGCGGTGCTCGCCCAGGCCAAGGAGACCTGGGTGTCGAACTACCTGTCCGTCAGCCTACTCGCTGGGCTCGGCCTCAACGCCGCCTTCGGCTGGTGGTGGGCCGACCCCGCCGCCGCCCTCGTCGTCGCCGCCGTCGCCGGCAAGGCCGGCGTCGACGCCTGGCGCGACAGCAACGGATCGGGCCGGTAGCCGAGTCATCCGGGGCCTGTCCTCGCCACGGCACACGAACCGGTGTGGACGTTCGGCCTGGGCCCGGGCGGCTCTGGCCGGGTGAGTCCATACCTCGCATCAGGTTGCAACCCGCCGGCCGAGCGGCAGGGGCGGCGTAACTTGGCATCGTCGTCGGCTGTTATCGTCGCTGAGCAGCGATGAATGCGCCGGTGGAAGGGGCCAGGTGACAGGACGCGGTGTGAGGTTTCTGACCGCGACGGCCCGCGGTTGGTGGCGACAGTTGACCAGCATGCGCACGGCGCTGCTGCTGTTGTTCCTGCTGGCGATCGCGGCCGTGCCCGGATCGGTGCTGCCGCAGCGCAACGTCGCCACCGAGCAGGTTGACGTCTATCAGGCCGAGAACCCGCAGCTGAGTCGGTGGCTGGACCGGTTCGGCTTCTTCGACGTGTACTCGTCTCCCTGGTTCGCCGCGATCTACCTGCTGCTGTTCACCTCCCTGGTCGGGTGTGTACTGCCCCGGTTGCGGGAGCATGTGGCGGCCCTGCGGCGGCGTCCACCGGCGGCGCCTCGGCACTTCGCCCGATTGTCGGTCCACGCCGAACTCGGTGACTCGGCGTCGACGGCCGACGACGCCGCCCAGCGGCTGCGGACGCTGTTGCGGTCGCGTCGCTACCGGATTGCGGTGCGGACCGGTGAACGCGGCGAGGTGACGGTCTGCGCCGAGAAGGGCTACCTGAAGGAGACGGGCAATCTGCTGTTCCACACCTCGCTGCTGGCGATGCTCGCCGCGGTGGCGTTCGGCTACGGCTGGGGCTGGTACGGCAACCGGATCCTCGTCACCGGCCCGGACAGCGGCTTCTGCACGAACCTGCAGCAGTTCGACGAGTACGGCCTCGGACCGCGGCTGCAGCCCGCGGACCTGCCCCGGTTCTGTCTGGAACTGGCCCGCTTCGACGCCGAGTTCCTCGACGATGGGCAGCCCACCGTCTTCCGCGCCGATGTCACCTGGTCCACCCCACAAGGTGAGGACGGGCGACACCTGCTGGAGGTGAACACACCGCTGCGGCTGGACGGGGCGAACGTGTACCTGCTGGGGCACGGTTACGCGCCGATCCTGCGCTACACCGACCGGGCCGGGCGGGCGCAAACCTCGGTGTCCCCGTTCCTGCCCATCGACGGCATGATGACCAGCGAGGGCGCCGCCCTGTACCCCGACGCCAACGCCGACACCCGCTCCGGGCAACGCTCCACCGACGCGCAGGCCGCGTTCTCCGGAGTCTATGTACCGACGGTGCCCGCCTCCGGCCCGCCGGCCCTGTCCGCCCATCCCACCGAACGCGCGCCGGGTCTGTTGCTGACCGCCTACCGCGGCAACCTCGGTTTGGAGACCGGCATACCGCAGTCGGTGTACGAGGTGCCCCGCCGGGCCCTCGACGATGGCCGGCTCAAGCAGCTGCCTGGCTCGGCGAAGATGCTTCGCCCCGGCGAGCGGTGGACCCTCGACGACGGCAGCACCGTCGAGTTCGTCGGCACCCGCCGGTGGATCGCGATCACCGTCCGCCACGACCCAGGCGGGCCGATCGTGTTGGCCACCGTGATCGTCATGATGGCCGGGCTGGTCGCGATGCTGACGGTCCGCCGACGGCGGCTCTGGTTCCGGCTCACCCCCACCGCGGGCGGGTGTCAGATCACCGCCGCCGGCCTGCCGCGTAGCGACCATCCCGCCTTCGGTACCGAATTCACCACCATCACCTCCGCCGCCCGAGACGCCACCGACATCACACCGCCAGCTGTTAGCACCGTCGAAGAGGTGGCCACCGAACCAGCATCGTCGCTCGCTGATAACATCCGGTCATGACGATCCCGGTGGTGGCATCGCGGGCCGACGTGCAGGTGGCTGCGCGGCTGTTCCACGGGCTGGCGGAGCCGACCCGCCTGGCCCTGCTGACAGTCCTGCTCGACGGGGAGCGCACCGTCACTGAACTGGTGCGGGCAGTCGGGGCCAGCCAGTCGGGGGTGTCCGGGCATCTGGCGTGTCTGCGTAGCTGCGGCCTGGTTACCAGCAGCCCGGGTCCGGGCCGTTCGGTGCGGTACCGGCTGGCCTCGACCAGCCTGCACACCCTGCTGCGCGCCGCGGAGGAACTGCTCGCCGACGGCGGGCATCCCGTCACGTTGTGCGCCGAACAGGGGAGCCAGTACCTGTGATCATCCGACACCGGTGGTTCGGCGGGGTGGCAGTGTTGGCGGCGATGGGTGTGGCGGTAGCCGGCTGCGCCGGCGGGCCGCCCCGCGACGCCGGCCTGTCCGGCAGCGGCGTGGTGTCAGCCGCAGATGCCGGCCGGGTAGAGCCGGGCGCGAGTGTCGTCTATGCCGCCGCGGACCGGGCACCGGCCCCCACGTTGGCCGGTGAGCTGCTCGACGGGGTCCAACTCGACACCACCACGCTGGATGGACAGGTCGTCGTGGTGAACTTCTGGGCATCGTGGTGCGCGCCGTGCCGGGCCGAGGCCGGCGAGCTGAACGCCACCCACGCTGCCACAGAGAAGCTCGGGGTGCGGTTCGTGGGGGTGAACATCCGCGACGGGCGGGACCAGGCCCGCGCGTTCGTCGAGGGCCGAGAGGTGTACCCGAGCCTGTTCGACCCGGCCGGGAAGATCGCGTTGGGGTTCACCGACGTGTCACCCAACACGATTCCGGCCACACTGATCATCGACCGGCAGGGGCGCGTGGCGGTGGTGCTGCGCAAGGCGGTCACCCAACGAGAGCTGGAACCGCTGGTACGCCAGATCGCCGAGGAACCGACAAGTGGTGGGTGACGTGTTCGCCGAGGTGGCGACCTCCGGGCCGCTGATCCTCGCTGTCGGGGTAGCCACCCTGGCCGGGTTGGTCAGCTTCCTGTCCCCCTGCGTGCTGCCGCTGGTGCCCGGCTACGTCTCCTACATCACCGGCATGGCCGGCGACGACGTGACCCGCCACACCAACCCGGTGGCGAGCGCGCCGGTCCTCACCGCCCGTCGAACAGGCCGGGGTCGTGTGCTCGCCGGTACCCTGCTGTTCGTCGCCGGGTTCACCGTCGTGTTCATCCTGACCGCCGTCGCGGTAGCCGGCGCCGGCAGGCTGCTGCTGGTACACGCCCGCACCGTGGAAATCGTCGCCGGCGCGCTGACGGTCGTACTCGGACTCAGCTTCCTCGGCCTGGTGCCGATGGGCCAGTACGAGCGGCGCCTGCGCCGGCTACCCGCGCCGGGCCTGGCTGGCGCTCCGATACTCGGGTTGGTGTTCGGCATCGGATGGGTGCCCTGCGTGAGCCCCACACTGGGCGCGGTGCTCGCCCTGTCCGCGGTTGACGCCACCACCGGCCGGGCGATCGTCCTCGCCGTCGCCTACTGCGTGGGTCTCGGCGCCCCGTTCGTGTTGTTCGGTCTGGGCCTGCGTCGGGTACTCGGCGCCCTCACCGTCGCCCGCCGGCACAGCCGCGCCATCACCCGCGCCGGCGGGCTGCTGCTCATCCTGGTCGGAGTCGCCTTGATGACCGGGTGGTGGTCGGCGTTCACCATCTGGCTGCGCGCCACCATCGGCCCCGGTCAGGTCGGAATATGAACGTGCGGGTGCGGCAACCCCCGGCCAACCCCGATCCGGTGACCCGGTGGGTACTCCGGCGGCGGCTCTCGCCTGTCGAGGCCGTGGCCGCCGCCGGTCTCGCCGGGCTGGCGTTGGTGATGTCGTTCCCGCCCTACAACTGGTGGTGGGCTGCCCCCGCCGCGGTGGCGCTGCTGGCGGTGGCGGTGCACCGCCGCACCACCCGGGCAGGCGCCGGGCTAGGCGCGATGACCGGACTGGTGTTCTTCACCCCGCTGCTGTCCTTCACCGGGCTGCAGGTCGGCTGGTGGCCATGGCTGCTGCTGGCCGCGCTCCAGGCGCTGTACCTGGCTCTGCAAGGCGCCGCCGCAGCCTACGCAAGCGCGCTCGTCGACCGCGCGTGGTGGATGTGGCCGCCCCTGACCGGGCTGCTGTGGGTCGGGCAGGAAGCACTGCGTTCACGTACGCCTTTCGGTGGTTTCCCGTGGGGACGGCTCGCGTTCGCCCAAGCCGACGCTCCGACGCTGCGACTGGCCTCGTTCGGCGGCGCCCCCCTGGTCACCTTCGCGGTCGCCGTCGCCGGCGGCCTGCTCGCCACCGCGATATGGCGGCTCACCGTGCGGATCGACATCCCGGTACGCCACCGCGCCAGCCAAGCCAGCCTGCTCACCGCAGCCGCCGTTGTGGTGATCGGGCTCGGCGCCCTGGTGCCCACGCCCGCCGCCGACGGCCGAACCGTGGTCGTAGCCGTCGTGCAGGGCAACGTGCCCCGCATGGGTTTGGACTTCAACGCCCAACGCCGGGCCGTGCTCGACAACCACGTCACGGCGACACTCAATCTCGCGCACGCCGTGAACGAGCAGCGCGAGCCACGCCCCGACCTGGTGGTGTGGCCGGAAAACTCCTCCGACATCGACCCGCTGACCAACCCGGACGCCGCCGAACGGATCAACACCGCCGCGCGGGCCATCGGCGTACCCATCCTGGTCGGCGCCGTCCTGCAAGGCCCAGGACCGGGCAAGGTCCGCAACGCCGGCCTGGTGTGGACCCCACAGGACGGGCCGGCCGACACCTACGTCAAACGCCACCCCGTGCCGTTCGCCGAGTACATACCGATGCGAACACTGGTGCGCAGGATCACCCACCTGGTCGACCGGGTCCGCGCCGACTTCATCGCCGGTACCCGCCCCGGCGTGCTCACCATCGCCGGAACCCCCGTCGGCGACGTCATCTGCTTCGAGGTCGCCTACGACAGCCTGGTCCGCGACACGATCACCGGCGGCGCCCAGCTCCTGGCCGTCCAAACCAACAACGCCACCTTCAACTACGCCGAGGCCACCCAGCAGTTGGCCATGGTGCGGCTGCGAGCCGTCGAACACGGCCGTCCCGCGTTGATGGCCTCGACCGTAGGGGTCTCCGCGTTCGTCGACCCCGACGGCAGCGTCCACCAGGCCACCAGCATGAACACCCAGGCCGTTCTCGTCCGCGAACTACGCCTCGCCGCTACCCGCACCCTCGCCACGCGACTCGGCGCCGCCCCCGAATGGGTGCTCGTAGCGGCCGTCATCGCAGCGTTGATCGCCGCCAGCCACCTGCGGCGCGCAAACAGACGGCCGACCAGGCCGACCATGCAACCGACCGGCCCCGTTGCCGCCCGGGAGGATCCGTGACCGCCGTACCGCCCAGCCGTCCCCCAGCCGCCGCACCCCGACCCACTCTGCTCGCTCCACTCGGCGCGGCCGGTCTGTTCGCCGCCGCCATCGCATGGGTGCTCACTCACGACCCCACCGATGCGATACCCGATCCCGGCGGCGCCTGCCTCTGGACCGCGCTGACCGGAACCCAAGGACCAACCTGCGGCGGCACCCGGATGATGTGGTACCTGCTGCACGGCGACCTCGTGCAGGCCGCCCGCCACCACCTGCCCGCCCTGCTCGCCGTGCCGGTCGTCATCTACGCCTGGGCGCGGTGGACCGCCCAGGCCGCCGGGCGACACCTACCCACCCCGCCGGCACCCCGCTGGCTGCTGATCACCTACGCCGCATCCTGGCTGGTGTTCGCGGTGGCGCGGAATCTGCCCTGGCCGCCGTTCACCGGGCTGCACCTGACCGACATCCAGTAACCACCAACCCCAGGCTCTCGCCCCGAGAAGGAATTTCCCATGGCAGCGCTGTCCGACCAGTTCCTCATCGCCACCCTGCTGGCCTACCTTGCCGCGATGGTGGGCTACGCCGCCGAACACGCCGCCCGCCGCACCGCCACCGCGACCCCAACCCGCGCCCGGATCCCGGCCATGGCGGGCGCACCCACACCCCAGTCGCTGCCACCCGAGCCAGACAGCAGCACCCAGCCGCCCACCCGAGGGCGATGGGCCGGATGGCTCGCCACCGCCGCCACCACGCTCGGCGCCGCCACCCAAGCGGTGTGCCTCGTCACCCGCGGACTAGCGGCCGACCGGGTCCCGTGGGGAAACATGTACGAGTTCGTCCTCGCGGTCACCCTGGTCGGCATCCTCGCCTGGCTCACCCTGCTCACCCGCCGCCCCGCCGTCCGGCCGGTCGGGCTGTACGTCACCCTCGCCACCGTCATCCTGCTCGGACTCGCCGGCATGCGCCTGTACACCCCCGCCGGCCCCCTCGTCCCCGCGTTGAACTCGTACTGGCTGAAAATCCACGTCAGCACGGCCGCGATCGCCACCGGAATCTTCCTCCTCGGATTCGTCGCCGCCAGCGCCTACCTGATCCGACTCGCACACGACCGGGCCACCACTACCGGCCGCTCACCGGGATTCGTGGCCTCACTCGGCCGGCACCTACCAACCACCGACGCCCTCGAACGGCAGTCGTTCCAGCTACACGCCATCGCATTTCCCATCTGGACCTTCGCCGTCGTCGCGGGCGCCATCTGGGCCGAAGCCGCCTGGGGCCGCTACTGGGGCTGGGACCCCAAAGAAACCTGGGCATTCATCTCCTGGGTCGCCTACGCCGGATACCTCCACGCCCGCGCCACCCCCAGCGTCAAACGCCCCCTCACCGCGTGGCTGGCCGTCCTCGGCTGGGCCACGATGATGTTCAACCTATTCGCCGTCAACCTCGTCATCGCCGGCCTGCACTCCTACGCCGGCACCGACTGACCCCTGCCCATCAAAGCCGGGGCAACGTCCCTTCTCGCGGTGCAGCTCGACGTGCTCGGTGTGTCTGTCGGCTCCGCCTGATAACTGAATCTGTCTGCCAGTCGGCGCGGGCACCTGTTCGCCGGCCGGCTCGGCTTCTCCTACCCGGCGTGGCGCCGCTGGAGGCGGCTGCTGAAGGCCGTCCAGGCGGTGCGAGCCGGCGCCAGTCTCACTCAGGCCGCGCACGACGCGGGTTTCGCCGACAGCGCTCACCTGTCCCGCATTTTCCGGGCCATGTTCGGCATCACCCCGAGCGAGGCGCTGGCCGCGATCAGACGGCGGCGGTAGCAGCGGATCCGTTCAAGCCCGTCGGCCGCCCCCGGTGGACGCTCAACGGCATGTCCACGAACCAGCCACCGACGGCACCACACACTCGCCACGCTCCAGGCCATGTTAGGGAGGAGCAGGCGACAAGAACGGCGCCCGTGCCGGACGGTGTTCTGGCCAGGCTGGGACGTTTCTCGGCCCGCCACCGCCGCCTCGTGCTCGCTCTGGCGTTGGCCGCGGCGGTCCTGGCCGCCGTGGTCGGCGCGGGCGCCGCCGACCGGATGGGCTCCGGAGGGCTCACCGACCCGAACGCCCCATCAGCGCGGGCCGCTACCCTGCTCGCCGACCGGTTCGACGCAGGCGATCCGCACCTCGTGCTCCTCGCCGAAGCGCCGCACTCGGTCGACGACCCCGCCGCGGTCGTCGCCGGTACCGACCTGACGCAGCGGGTCCACCGCACTCCGGGGGTGCGGGCGGTCGACTCGTACTGGTCGCCGGGCAACCCACCAGCACTGCGGTCCAAGGACGGGCGGGTCGGACTCCTGCTGATTCGTATGCACGGCGACGAGGACGCCGCCGAACTTGTGACCGCCCAGGTGATGGAGCAAGTCACCGACGACGGGGTCCTGCGCGTGCGCGCGACCGGGCCCGCGCAACTGGACCGGGAGATCGACGCGCAAGCCGACGCCGACCTCACCCGCGCCGAACTGCTCACCGCGCCGCTGACGCTCCTCGTCCTCGTCCTCGTCTTCGGCAGCGTGGTCGCGGCCGGACTTCCCCTACTCATCGGGGTCTTCGCCATCACCACCACTCTCGCCGTCCTGGCAGCGATCACCGCGATCACGGACGTGTCGGTGTTCTCTCTCAATCTGACCACCGCGCTCGGCCTCGGCCTGGCGATCGACTACAGCCTGTTCCTCATCACCCGCTACCGGGAAGAACTCGCCACTGGTCACACCGTCGTCGACGCCATCGCCGCCGCGATGCACACCGCCGGCCGGACGATCCTGTACTCCGCGGTCACGGTTGCCCTGGCGTTGTCAGCGCTGCTGGTCTTCCCCGGCTACTTCCTCCGCTCGTTCGCCTACGCCGGCATCGCGGTGTCCCTGCTGACCGCCGCCGCGACACTGCTCGTCCTACCCGCCCTGCTCGCCATCACCGGGCACCGCATCAACGCCCTCAACCTGCGACGACTGTTCGGCCGCACCGGCACCACCACCCGGGCCGGTAGGGGAGGTGGCTGGCATCGGCTCGCCATGGCGGTGATGCGCCGGCCCGTCCTGGTGTCCCTGGTCACCGTCGCCGCGCTCGGCGCTCTCGCCGCTCCGTTCACCCGCGCTGAGTTCGGCATCAACGACCACCGCGTCCTGCCCGACGACGCACCCGGTCACGTGGCTGCCGAACAACTCCGTACCCGGTTCGCCGCCGGGCTGACCACCGGCACCACGGTCATCCTGGACGGACCCGTCACCGTCCAGGATCTCGGGAGCTACGCCGACGCGGTGTCACGGCTGCCGCACGTCACCCGCGTCGACACCGCGCTCGGCAGCCACATCGACGGCCAGCACGTCACCGACACCGCCGAGCAGTCAGGCCGGTTCCGCACCGACGACGGCTCCACCTGGCTGTCAGTCAGCACGGACATCGAACCGATCTCCGCCGACGGCATTGGCCTGGTCAACGACATCCGGCAGCTACCAGCGCCCGCACCCGTCCTGATCGCCGGAGCTGCCGCCACGCTCGTCGACACCCGCGACACGATCGTCGACCGGCTGCCATGGGCCCTAATCATTGTCCTGGCCACCACCGCGTTGCTGCTGTTCGCCCTCACCGGCTCGCTGCTGATCCCCGCCCAAGCCATCCTGCTATCCACCCTCAGCCTCACCGCGACGTTCGGCACCCTCGTCTATGTCTTCCAGGACGGCAACCTCCGCAACCTGCTCGGCGACTTCACCCCCACCGGCTGGATCGACATCACCGCCCCGATCCTGATGTTCTGCGTCGCCTACGGCCTCGCCATGGACTACGAAATGTTCCTCATCTCCCGCATCAAGGAGGAACACGACGCCAGCGGCGACAACAGCCACGCCGTCGCCGTCGGCCTGCAACGCACCGGCCGCCTCATCACCGCCGCTGCCATCCTCATCGCCATCGTCCTCGGCGCCCTGGCCACCTCCGGCATCACCTACCTCAAAATGCTCGGCGTCGGCCTCACCATCGCCGTTCTCGTCGACGCCTTCATCATCCGCACCCTGCTACTACCCGCCCTCATGCGCCTCACCGGACCAGCCAACTGGTGGGCACCCGAACCACTACGCCGCCTTCAGACAAGACTCGGGCTCAGGCACTGACTCCGCCCACAAAAGCGGAGTGTCAGCGAAAGCACGTGCCGTCAAGCGCTGACGAGCTGCCAGAGCAGAAAGACGTTCGACCCGCATGCCCGTGCGGATCTCCACGCCCAGCGTGGCGGCGTACCGCTGGAGGTAGGCGATCACCTCGTCCCGCCCCGGGTAGCGGTCAGGGTCGCCGGGAAACGGCATGTCCGGCATGCCGCTGTACCGGGCGGGGGAGAACAGGGTCAGGCTGTCGTAGTAGCCGGACCAGGAGCCGGTGATCCGGTCACCTGCTTCGAGGATCAGGGGGCGCAGTCCGGCGCGCTGTGCCGCGCGGGCGGCTGCCAGCCCCGACTGGCCCGCTCCGACGATGACCACGGGCAGTGATTCATTGCTCATGCAGCCATTATATCGTCATTTCGCGAGACGACGATATGATGGTTGTCCTAGGCTAGGGACATGCGTGCACTAGCCGATGGCGACGAGGGATCCGCCCCGTCCGTTCGTCGTGGCCCCCAGGACTCGGGGCCGGCGGAGCTGTCGGAGAAGACCCACGAGTTCCTCAAGGCCCTGGCCAGTACGTCACGTCAGCGGATCATGATGCTGTTCTCCCAGGGCGCCGAACTGTCGGTCAACGAGGTCGCCGCACAAGCCGGCATCGGACAGTCGACCGCGTCGGAGCAGCTGACGCTGCTGCGTCGCGGCGGCATCCTCACCTCCCGCCGCGAGGGCAAGATCGTGCTCTACCGTGCGGATCGTGACAGCGTCCTGGACGTGCTGGACAACCTCCGGGCCTACCTGCTCACCTGCTGCTGAACCGTAGCCGCGCAAGTGCGGGGTATCGGCTGCGTAGGTACGCAAGCATCCGGGCGTTGGCGCCGGTGCGTGCCGGCGCCGGGCCCGTCGGGTGGCGAGAGGGTCGACATCCCCTCGGCGGCGAGACGCCGGCTTCACTGGCGGGTTCGTGCCCCGCGCCACGTCAGGGCCTGCTCCCAGTCATGGCCGGCGTCAGGCCGGCAGTGCTCAGCCAGCGACCTGGCCCGCGGACAGCTCGGTCAGCAGCTTCTCCACGCGAGCGCGGATCTCGTCGCGGATCGGGCGCACCGCGTCAACGCCCTGACCGGCGGGGTCGTCGAGTTGCCAGTCCTCGTAGCGCTTGCCGGGGAAGACGGGGCAGGCGTCGCCGCATCCCATGGTGACGATCACATCGGAGGACTCGGCCGTCTCCCATTCCAGGAGTTTCGGGGTCTGGTCGGTGATGTCGATGCCGACCTCGCGCATCACCTCGACAGCGGCAGGGTTGATCTGGGTAGCGGGTGCGGAGCCGGCGGAGCGGACCTCGACGCTGTCGCCGCCGAGATGGCGGAGCCAGCCGGCAGCCATCTGGGAACGGCCGGCGTTGTGCACGCAGACGAACAGGACGCTGGGTTTGTCGGGCATGATCGGTTCCTTCGCGGTCAGGTGGTACGGCCGGCGGCTCGCAGGCGCGTCGAGGGTTGGCTCGGCCGGGGTGATGTCGCGGCGTGTGGGTTTCCCGGCTAGCCGCTGGTCGAGCCGGGCGTTGCGGAAGCGGGGCTGGTAGGGCTTGTTGACGTGACCGTCGATCGGCCCGGTGGTCGAACCGCCGGGCGTCGTCGGCCCGCCGGTACCCGTCCCGCTCGTCCCGCGCCGCCCGGGTGTCATGGGGAGTTCCGGGCGGGGACTGTCGTCGGGAACAGGCGTCGGCGTAGGGCGAGGCTGACGTAGACCAGGGCGACGAGGACGGGTACCTCGATGAGTGGTCCGACGACGCCGGCGAGGGCCTGGCCGCTGGTGACTCCGAAGGTGCCGATCGCCACGGCGATGGCCAGCTCGAAGTTGTTCCCGGCCGCGGTGAAGGCGAGGGTGGTCGTCCGTTCATAGCCGAGCCCGATCGTCCGGCCGAGGGCGTAGGAGCCGGCCCACATGATCGCGAAGTAGGCCAGCAACGGCACCGCGATCAGCGCGACGTCCCACGGCCGATTGGTGATCGCATCACCTTGCAGGGCGAAGAGGATGACGATGGTGAACAAAAGTCCGTACAGGGCGACCGGGCCGATCTTCGGCAGGAACGTGTCCTCGTACCAGACGCGGCCCTTTCCGCGCTCGCCGAGGCGTCGGGTGAGGTAGCCGGCGAGCAGTGGGATGCCGAGGAAGATCAGTACGTTGCCGGCGATGTCCCAGCCGGAGACCTGCAACGCCTGCCCGGACAGGCCGAGCCAGTCCGGTAGGACTGACAGGTAGAACCAGCCGAGGACGCCGAAGGCGAGGACCTGGAAGACGGAGTTGAGAGCGACCAGGACGGCGGCGGCCTCCCGGTCGCCGCAGGCGAGGTCGTTCCAGATGATCACCATGGCGATGCAGCGGGCCAGGCCGACGATGATCAGGCCGGTGCGGTACTCGGCGTGGTCGGCCAGGAAGATCCAGGCCAGGGCGAACATGACCGCCGGGCCGATCAGCCAGTTCAGCACCAGCGACGAGATGAGCAGGCGGCGGTCGCCGGTGACGGTGTCGAGCCGGTCGTAGCGGACCTTCGCCAGCACCGGATACATCATGACCAGCAGCCCGACCGCGATAGGCAGCGAGATTCCGCCGACCTTGACCGCTTCCAGGGCGGTGTTCAGGCCGGGGATGGCCCGGCCGAGCAGCAGCCCGGCGACCATCGCCAGGCCGATCCACAGCGGCAGGAACCGGTCCAGGCGAGAGAGTCGGGCAACGACCGCAGGTGCCGTGTCCGTGGTGGGGGCGGTGGTGGTCATCAGCACTCCCGGCGGGCTTCGGCGTTGGCGCGGGCCTGGGCGGCCAGGTCGGCGAGGTGGGCGGCGGCGGCTTCCAGGGCGTCGGGCAGCAGCCGGTAGTAGGTGAACCGGCCGCGTGGTTCGGCGACGACCAGACCGGCGTCACGGAGTTGCCGCAGGTGCCCGGAGACGTTGGGCTGCTTCGCGCCGGTGTCGGCGACCAGGTGGCAGGTGCACGCCGGCCCCTGGGCGAGGAGGTCGACGATCTGGGCCCGGAGCGGGTCGGCCAACAACCTGATCACATCAGGTGTGTCTGATATCAGCACGGCCTGATGCAAGCATGCGCAGTTGCCAACCGTCCAGTTGGCCGGAGTGAACATCAGATGTACGGGCCACCGGAACGCGATCCGACGAGCCGGCAGCGCGGCCCGGGGCTCGCCCGTCACGCGCTCGCCGGCATCCCGATTTGGAGCAGACTTGCGAGTTGCCGCATGATCCCCGGCCGCGCCCGGTAGTAGACCCAGGTGCCTCGGCGTTCGGCGTCAACGAGGCCGGTCTCCCGCAGAGTCTTGAGGTGGTGGGAGATCGTCGGCCCGGACAGGTCGAACGCCGGGGTGAGATCGCAGACGCAGATCTCCCCGGCTGGTGCTGAGGCGATCATCGACATCAACTGGAGACGCACCGGGTCCCCGAGGGCCTTGAAGGCCGGGGCGAGCACGGCGGCGGTCTGCGCCGGGATCCGCTGCTCGCTCATTGGGGCGCAGCAGGGCGTTCCGGCGTTGAGGTCGGTCAGGCTGAGCACCGGCGACTGCTTCGACATGCGTCTAGGTTGACAGGTCTCGAATCAGCATGCAACTCTCTGATTCGAAGAACGTCGAGACAACCCCGACGTGGAGAGGAAGCGATGCTCCGACTGTTCCGCCGCCGGTCCCCCGTCGCGGGGGTGCGGTTCTGCGACGGCTGCGCCGAGGTCACCACCGCCGAACAGCGCGTCCGCCGCCGCTACGACCGTGATCACACCGACCTCTACCCGCTGATCCTGCCCCGCTGACACATGAGGAGTCCCACCATGACCGGAAACGAGAGCACCGGGGGTTTCGCTGGAGACCCGGCCGCCGCACTGAATGTCGCCGGTTCCACCGGCTGCTGCGGCAACCCCGCCCAGTCGACGAACATCACCCTGCCCGACCCCGCCAACCCCACGGGCGGCACCTGCTGTGGCACCCCGGCGGCGGCCGTCGCCGCGAACTCCTGCTGCGCCCGGAGGCCAAGGCCGAGGCCGTCGCGACTGGAACGGGGTGCTGCGGATGAGCGCCCGACCCAGCCCGACCGTGCGGCCGGCCACCGTCGCCGACCTTGACGCGGCGCTGGGCGCTCTGTCGGCCGACCAGCTGGCCGCGACGGTCGCCACTCTGGCCGGCGACGCCTTTACCGGACGCCGGGTCGGCACGCCGGGCAACATCGCCGCCCGGGCCTGGCTCGCCGGACGGCTTTCCGACCTCGGCGCCGCCGTCGCGACGGAGGCATTCCCGGTACGGGCGGTGCCAGACATCTACACCGCGCCGACCGCGCGGTGGGACGACGGGACCACGACTGCGGACCTGTCGTTCGGCCGTGATGTCGCACCACACCTCGCCTCCGCTGACCTTCCCACACCCCGGCGCGGGCCACTGGGCGTCGCGGGCGCGGGCGATCCCGCCGGTCGCTGGCTGCTGGTGCCGGCCGGGATGAGCCTGTTCGACGCGTATGGCCACGCCGAGGGGGCGGCCGGTCTCCTGCTTCCGCGTCACGTCGACGCCCACGGGTGGCAGTTCACGATGCTGGCTGGCCCGAACCCCGGCCCCGTGCCGGTCCTGACCCTGTCCAGCGAGATCCACGACGCCGTCAGCAAGGCGGCATGGGTCGGCGCCGCCTGTTTCGCCGCCGACGCCCCGATCCGTCGCGTCGACGTCACCGCCACGAACCTGTACGGCCGGCTCCGGCAGCCGGGGCCGGGGCAGCCCGATGTGCTGCTGACCGCGCATTTCGACGGCGTCGGCGACCACCCCGGCCTGCGGCAGCCGGGCGCGGCCGACAACGGCAGCGGCGTCGCGGTCGTCGTTGAAGCCGCCCGGATCCTCTCCGCCACCCTGCCCGATGGTGCCGGCCTGTCGGTGGCTCTGCTCGACGCCGAGGAGGTCGGTGCGCTCGGCTCCGCCCACCATGCCACCCGGCTGGCCGAGACCGGTGCCGCACCGCTTGTGATCAACGTCGATGGAGCTGGTCACCTTCGCCAGGCCGCCGCCGTGGAGGCGGGCGGACCGGCGCACGGCCTGCTCGCCCTCCTTGACCAGGCCGGTCGGCACACCGGTGTACCCCTGGTCGCGGGGCCGGTCGCCTCGGACAACCGCCGCTACGCCAGCGCCGGGTTCACGGCGCTCGGGATCGGGGCCGGCATGGCCGGCTACCACAGCCCCGCAGTTCCGGGCCGAGAGCCGCCAGGTGCGGCCCTGCGGTGCAGTGTCCTGCCTAGGTTCTGTCCTGCGGATCATGAGTCTCGCTCGTTGAGCCTGGTATGGCGCGAGGTGATCTCACGAACCACGAGTGGGCTGTGCTGGCACCACTACTGCCGGCACAGCCCGTTCGGGGTGGGCAGTGGCGCGATCATCGGCTGTGACTTTCAGCGGTAAATGGCATTGATCCTTCAGGGCTTGGTGGCACTGGTGGGGCGGGTTATGGACTGGTTTGGTGCCTGTGGTGGTGCGGGCCGGCGGCGAGTTCCGGGACGGGGCCGTTGCGGTGGCGCACCCGTTGTACAGGTCAGCGGGGTTGGGTGAGCGGGATGATCTGGCGGTACTTCCCACCGGTGGTTTGTTGCGGTGGCTCGTTGGCGCGTTCGACGTCGACGTGGCCGAGGCTGTGGCTGGCGAGCAGGTTGGTGATGTCGTCGTGCACGCGGTGCCACAGGTTGTCGGGGTCGGCGCCGGTGGCGGGTAGCAGGCGGACGCGCAGTGTGGTGGGGGTGGCCTGCTGGATCTGAAACAGCTCGACGCCGGGGATGCGTTCGACCAGGGTCGCCAGCGCGAGGGGGGCGATGGTGACGGGCTGGCCGGCTGATGTGGTGAAGGTGAGCAGGTCGGCGGCGCGGCCTTGGACCCGGATGGCGGGGAGCGGGTTGCCGCATTCGCAGGGGTCGGGCCGCATGAGGATCGAGTCGCCGAGGTTGTAGCGCAGGATCGGCTGGATGCGGTTGGCGAGGTTGGTGACCAGCACGGTGTGGGATGGTTCGCCGGGTGGGACGGGCTGGTGGTCGGCGTCGACCGGTTCCACGGTGACCCAGTCGGCGTTGACGTGCAGCCAGTGGTAGCGGCAGCTGTAGGACAGGAACGGGACTTCGTTGGCGGCGTAGGTATGGCCAACCGTGGCGCCGAACGCGGCGGCGATCCGGTCACACTCGGATGGTGGGAGCCCTTCGGCGGACAACACCACCAGCGCCGGGTCGATGTGGAGCCGGCCGGCTTGGGCTTCGCTGGCGAGCATCGCCCCGACGGTGGCGTAGGGGAGGAGGATGGCGGGGCGGAACTGGTTGAGGCCGTCGACGAGTTGGGGTATCGGGTCGTGGACGGAGAACACGCGGGTGGTCTTCCCGCGGCGGCCGGCCGATAGTCGGGCGGCGGCGGTGGCTGTGGCGAAGTGCCCTCCGGTCGGGGCTATGAGGGCCATGCGCCGGCCTCCGGTGAGGATCTTGGCGATGGTGCGGGTGGTGAGCCAGGAGCCGAACATGCGGGCGGCCATGGCGGCGGTGATGGCCATGGTGTGGTGGTCCTGGATGAAGATGCCGTGGGTGCCGGTGGTCCCGGAGGTGGTGGTGACGGTGTACCGGCCGTGCAGGTGTTGCCCGACCCGGGTGGGGTCGTCGACGAACCGGCGGATGTCCGCGAGGGTGAGGTCGGGGGCGCAGATCCAGTCGTCGAACTGGGCCATCAGGGTCTTCTTGTCGACCACCGGCAGCACGGCCGGATCGGTCACCTGGTCGGGCAGGTCGCGGTAGAGGCGACGGTAGAACCGCGAGTTGGTGCGGGCATGGTCGACGATCGCGGCCAGCCGGTCCCGTTGCCGGCGTGTGATGGCGTCCGGGCCGCCGCGCCTCGCTCGGCGAGCGTCCCACAACAGACCAAGCAGGCTGCTCATGCGTGCTCCCCGGTGCCGATCGGACGGTGGGCGGCGCCGAGCAGGTAGTCACCACTGATGCGGGTGACCGAACCCAGCACGGTCAGCCCGTGGCGGGGCAGCTCGTCGCAGAACTGGTCGGCGGTGAACCGGTCGTGTTCGGGGTGCTCGAACAGCCGCCGATAGGTGGGCCGCGCGAGGGCGTGAGCGGTGACTTCCTCGAAGTAGAAGACCCCGCCAGGTTTCAGCACTCTGGCCACCTCCGCGACCGCGTCCCGCCAGTCGGGGATGTGGTGGATGATCGCGAAGTCGAACACCGCGTCGTAGCTGCCGTCGCCGGCGCCGAACGCGGCCCGCAGGTCGGTCGCGTCTCCGACCGCGAGCCGGACCCGGTCGCCGTAGCGGGCCAACCGCCGCCCGGCTTTGGTGATCATCGCCGGATCAAGATCAACGGCGTCGACCTGAGCGGCGCCGAAGTAGTCGCAGATCAGCTTCGTGCCGTAGCCGGCACCGCAGCCGATCTCCGCCACCCGCGCCCCGGCCGGCAGCGGTCCGCCGAGCCGCCGCAGCGTCGGGGCCTCGTACCAGCGTTGCAACGCCCGACGTGCCGGGTTGTCGATCGCGAGGGTCTCCGCCCGGTTCATCAACATCTGCCATACCTTTCTCACCAGCCAGCAACCATCGGATTTGATCGATGGCACCCATGTTTGACGATCTATCCATGGGTCACGTTATCATCGGGGCATGGCGATGATGCAAGAGGTGGATCGGGAGACGTTGGGGCCGGCGGTGGCGCTGTTCCGTGGGCTGGCTGACCCGGTGCGGTTGGCGATCGTGCGGCGGCTCGCCGATGGCGAGGCCCGGGTGGTCGATCTCGTGAAGGAGCTGGGGTTGGCGCAGTCGACGGTGTCGGCGCACCTGGCGTGTCTGCGGGACTGCGGGCTGGTCGAGTTCCGGGCGCAGGGGCGGCAGTCGTTCTACTCGCTGACCCGTATGGAGTTGATGGACCTGCTCGCCGCGGCCGAGACGCTGCTGGCGGCGACCGGGCAGGCGGTGGCGCTGTGCCCGACGTATGGCACCACCGACGCGAAAGACGCGTCGCGGAACAAGGAGGGGTCAGGCGATGAGTGACGCGTGTGGCTGCGGCGACGACAAGCCCGAAGGCGCGAACGACGCCGAGGAGCGGGAGCCGGAGCGGTTGTGGCAGGTCAGCGAACTCCGTGCGGCGGCCGTTGCCGGGGTGTTTCTGCTCGCCGGGTTCGTCGCTGGGCTGGTGGACGCACCCCGCCCGGTGGAGATCGGTCTGAACGCGGTGGCTCTGCTGGTCGGTGCGTGGACGTTCGTGCCGGGCACGGTGCGTCGCCTCGCCAAGGGCAAGATTGGCGTCGGGACGTTGATGACGATCGCCGCGGTCGGCGCCGTCATCCTCGGCGAGGTCGCCGAGGCGGCGATGTTGGCGTTCCTGTACTCCATCAGCGAAGGGCTGGAGGAGTACTCCCTGGCCCGCACCCGCCGCGGCCTGCGTGCACTCCTGAATCTGGTGCCTGCGGAGGCGACCGTGCTCCGCGAGGGCAGCAGCGTCACCGTCGACCCGGCGCAGCTGCGGGTGGGTGACCTGCTGCTGGTGCGGCCCGGGGAGCGGCTGGCCACCGACGGGGTGATCCGAACCGGCCGCACCTCGCTGGACGTGTCCGCGCTGACCGGTGAGTCGGTTCCCGTGGAAGCCGGCCCCGGCGATGCGGTGTATGCGGGGTCGATCAACGGCACCGGCGCGCTTGAGGTGGAAGCGACGGCGACCGCCGCGGATAACTCCCTCGCCCGGATCGTCGCGATCGTCGAAGCCGAGCAGTCCCGCAAAGGCGCCGCGCAGCGGCTCGCGGACCGCATCGCCAAACCTCTCGTGCCCGGCATCATGATCCTCGCCGCCGCCATCGCCGTCATCGGTAGCGTGGCTGGCGACCCGCGGACCTGGATCGAACGGGCCCTCGTGGTGCTCGTGGCCGCGTCGCCGTGCGCGCTGGCGATCTCCGTGCCGGTGACGGTGGTCGCCGCTATCGGCGCTGCCAGCCGTATCGGCGCCCTGGTCAAGGGCGGCGCCGCGCTGGAAGCACTCGGCCGGATCCGCGCGGTCGCGCTGGACAAGACCGGCACCCTGACCCGCAACCAGCCCACCGTCGTCGACGTCGCGACCACTGACGGCACCAGCCGGGAGCAGGTGCTGCGGGTCGCCGCCGCGTTGGAGGCGCGCAGCGAACACCCTCTCGCGCGGGCGATCCTGGCCGCCGCCCCCGACCACACCCCGGCCGCTGACGTGGACGCCGTCACCGGCGCCGGGCTGACCGGCACCGTCGACAGCTACCCGGCGCGGCTCGGCAGGCCCGGCTGGATCGACGCCGGCCCGCTGGAACAGCGGGTCGCCACCATGCAGGCCGCCGGCGCCACCGCGGTACTCGTCGAGCGCGACGGCACCCTGCTGGGCGCCATCGCCGTCCGCGACGAACTACGACCCGAGGCCACTGAGGTCGTCGCCCACCTACAAGGCGCCGGGTATGCGGTGGCGATGCTCACCGGTGACAACCCACGCACCGCCCACGCGCTGGCTACTCAGGCCGGTATCACCGACGTCCACGCCGACCTCCGCCCCGAAGACAAGTCCACCATCATCACCCGACTCCGCGAAGCGCTGCCGACCGCGATGGTCGGCGACGGCGTCAACGACGCCCCAGCCCTGGCCACCGCCGACGTCGGCATCGCCATGGGCGCCATGGGCACCGACGTAGCGATCGAGACCGCCGACGTCGCGTTGATGGGCGAAGACCTGCGCCACCTACCGCAAACCCTCGCGCACGCCCGCCGCTGTCGCGCCATCATGCTGCAAAACGTCGGCCTGTCCCTCGGCCTGATCACCATCCTCATCCCGCTCGCCACCTTCGGCGTGCTGGGGCTCGCCGCGGTGGTCCTCGTGCACGAACTCGCCGAGATCGTCGTCATCGGCAACGGCGTCCGCGCCGGACGCGCCCGCCCACTGCCGGCGCTTCCCGCCGAAGCACCGGCACGTCAACCGGCCGCCGCCACTGTGGGGGTTTGACCATGCACCCACACCACACCGCGACCAACCCCGCCACCCGGCAGCCGGAGGTGTCGTGAAAGCCGCCCGCGCCCGGCGCCTCGCGCTGTTCACTACCGCGTGGGCGCTGGCGGTGATCGACCTCGCCCTCAAAGCCGGTGCCCGACACGCGCTCACCGAACCGGTCGACCTGCACATCCTGCAACTGAGGCTGGCGTACAACACCGGCGCGGCGTTCAGCCTCGGCGACGCGTTACCCACCGGCACCGTCCTCGCCGCCACCGGCATCATCACCGTGGCCATGGCCGCGTACGGGTGGCGCGCCGCGCCCACCGCCAACCGGGGACAGCGGCTGGCCGGCGCCGCCGTGCTCGGCGGCGCCGCCGGCAACGTCATCGACCGCGCCACCTACGGCGCGGTCACCGACTACCTCCACACTGGCTGGTGGCCCACCTTCAACCTCGCCGACGTCTTCATCGTCTGCGGCGTCGCGCTGCTCCTGCTCACCACCTGGCGGGCATCGTCACGGCCCGTACACCGGCAAGCGGAAGCGGTTTCCGAACAAGGCCAGCAACGGCCTCGGGTCGATACATGAGGTGAGGCTCGATGGCTACCGCCGCCCTGCTGCTGTTCGCGGCCTTCGTCCCCGCCGTCGCCGTGCGCACCCGACAACACCCACTACCTGGCCCGTGTCGGCCGCTTCGTTCCCGGCATCGGCCACACCCGCGCCTGCGCCCCACACCCGGCATCCGGAACGGTTCCGGTAGGTCGGTCCCGCCACCACGTCGCATCAGTCTTGGAGCACGTCATCGTGAACATCGTCCAGGCCGTCATCCTCGGGGTCGTGGAGGGCCTCACCGAGTTCCTGCCCGTCTCCTCCACCGGGCACCTGACCATCACCGAAAAGCTGCTCGGCCTGCGTGTCGATGACGCCGGCGTCACCGCGTTCACCGCGATCATCCAGGTCGGCGCGATCGCCGCCGTGTTCGTCTACTTCCACTCCGATATCGCCCGGCTGGTCACCGGCTGGTGTCGTGGCCTGGGCACGCCTGCCGCCCGTAGCAAACAGGAGTGGCGGTTCGGCTGGTACATCATCGCCGGGTCCATCCCGATCGGGGTGGTCGGGCTCGCCGGCAAGCACCTCGTCGAAGCAGCCCGCAGCCTGTGGTTCGTCGCCGCTGCCCTGATCGGATGGAGCGCGGTGATGGCGTTCGCGGAACACCGCGCAACCCACCGCCGCGGCGAGGCCGACATGCGGCTGCCTGACGTGCTCTGGATCGGCATCGCCCAATGCGCCGCGCTCATCCCCGGCGTCTCCCGCTCCGGGGCCACCATCAGCGCCGGGCTCATGCGCGACCTCGACCGCGTCACCGCCACCCGCCTGTCGTTCTTCCTCGCCATCCCGGCCATGACCGCCGCCGGCGGCTTCGAAGCCATCGACGCCGCCAGCGCGATCAGCCACAGCGTGGGGTGGACCGCCACCACCATCGCCACGACCGTCGCGTTTGCCACCGCCTACGCCTCCATCGCCTGGCTGCTCAAGTTCGTCACCCATCACAAGATCAGCGTGTTCATCTGGTACCGCATCGGCGCGGGCGTACTACTCACCGCTGCCCTCACCAGCGGCCTGATAAGCGCCACCTGACCACCCATCCCAAGGACTCGTGCTCGCCGGCCTGGGCCTCAACGCTGCACTCGGCTGGTGGTGGGCCGACCCCGCAGTCGCTCTCGCCGTCGCCGCGCTTGGCCGCCCACTCCGGCCGCGAAGCCTGGCCGGAAGCACACCACCATCACTGATGCGCTTCCCGACCGGAACTGCCCTTGGTGGTCGCCGTCAGTTCATGCCGACGCCGGTGAGGTCAGGAACATACAACGCGTTGAATGGCGGCCAGGGCAGGTTACGCAGCACCGTCGTGTACACGAGGAAGAAGACGCCATAACCCACCCACACCCACCAGGGAAGCCGCAGCACTGGCAACCGCCGCCCGAACGCCGTCGCAGCCGTCCACCACACCAGCCCATACAAAGCCACCGGCGCCCCGACCAGCGCCGGCAAATGGTGCTGGGCAGCCTGAAGAAGGTCACCATGCAGGGCGTACCAGACCATCCGGGTGCCACCACAGCCCGGCCCGTCGATACCGAAGGCGGCGTGCCACGCGCATGGACCGGTCGGGTCCGCGACGCGGTCGGTGGGGTTGAACCGCAGCACGAACGCGATCGCGCCGGCCAGCACCGCCCACACGCTCAACGAAGCGAGGCGCCGGCACCAGCCCCAGGCACCGGTGTACCGAGACGTGACGTGCGGCGCCGGGGCGGTGGTCATCGCTCACTCTCCAAAGGTTCGTAGCCACCACCCCGTACGCCAGGCCCGGCCGAGCGGGGATACGGTCAGCTGTGGCGGGGCTCCTGCATCCGCAGGAACGTACCGTGCCAGGTGTGATACCACACCGCACCGTTGTAGGCGTTGACCGACATCATGCCGACGACCTGGTCGCCGCGCAGGGTGTGGAAGGTGTAGTAGCCGGGGAACGCGACAGGGTCCGCGGCCTTTAGACCTGCGCGGTTCTGCTTCAGCCACCGGTCGGCGACGACCTGCGCCCGCTCCGCACTGACCGCGGGTGCGGCCTGCTGCTGGCGGTCGGGCATCATCCCGTAGCTGGTGTTCCACATCATCGCCGGCCCGTGCTCCAACTGCACCGCGCCGCTGGCCGGGTCAACGAGAACCTCGGTGGCGCCCTCGCCAGACGGGTCGAGCAGCACCGCGTAGAAGCCGTTGCTGAACTGCATCACCTCACCCACACGCAGCCCCCGCCCCCAGCCGTCGGCGAACCGCTGCGCCGCCCGCCGGGCACCGTTCATGTCGCGTACCGGCCTTGCCCCCGACGCGCCAGGCATCATCCCGCCAGGACCCATCGGCATGTGGTAGCCGCCCGCCCGGCCCGGCGGCACCGTCGTACTGCCGGTCCCGGCGGCGGCGAACGCCCACGTAACCGACGAGAGGAGCGCGATCACCGCGAGCACCAACACGATCAGCGGCACCCGCCGGCCACCGGACCCGCGATTCATCTCGGCCCCCGCGCCTCCTGGGTCAGGGTCGCCCGCGCCTGCCGGTAGGCATCAGCATCCATCTCTCCGCGGGCGAACCGCTGGTCGAGGACATCCAACGCGCTGTCTCCGCGTTGCCGGCGTAACCATCGCTCACCCCGCTCGCCGGTCAACCGCCACACCGCCCACACGATCAGGGCGATCAGCGCGATCCAAAACAGGGTCATCAGTAGCCAACCGGCACCCATACCCCACATGCCCCAGCCACATCCGGGCATCATGACGAACCCTCCCCTCAGGCGTGGCCACCCTGGGCGAAGTATCCAAAGCCCCTGGGTGACCTCGGGTTCTCCCATCCATCATCACGCCACGCTCGACCCGGCCGCCGGTGATGTAGCCACCAGGGGACGCCACCGGACACGACCGAACAGGCCGTACGCCTAATTTCGGACCAACTGCGTATCAGCCCAGCACCTACGTGGTCGAAGCGGCGGGCAGCTGGTGCCGTGCCCGGCCAGTGGCGCGCAACTCGCGCAGGTCGGGGATGTGGTTGTACAGGGTGCCGGGGCTGACACCGAGCAGTCGGGCGATGGCGGTGATGCTGGCCTCGGGGTTGGGCAGCATGTCGCGGGCCGCGCGGATGACCTCGGGTGTGACGACGGTGGGGCGTCCGCCGACGCGGCCGCGGGCGCGGGCAGCGGCCAGACCCTCACGGGTGCCGGAGACGATGAGCTCGCGGATGAACTCGGCCAGGGCGGCGAACACGTGGAACACCAACCTGCCGCCGGGGGTGGTGGTGTCGAGGTTCTCGTGCAGCGAGGTGAACCCGACGCCACGGGTGCGTAGGTCGGCGACCGTGTTGATCAGATCCTGAAGCGACCGGGAGAGCCGGTCCAGCGCCGGGACCACGAGGGTGTCACCGGCCTGCATGAACTCCAGGCACGCCGCGAGCTCGGGTCGGTCGGTGTCCCGGCCTGACTGCTTCTCGGCGAAGATCCGCCGACAGCCCGCAGCGCGCAGAGCGTCGATCTGACGTTCGAGGTTCTGCCCGTCGGTGGAGACGCGGGCGTACCCGATTCGGATATCGGTCGCCACCGCCGGCGAGGGGGCGAGCAGTTCGGACGGTTCCAGCGTGGCGGTCACGGCCGTGATGTTCTCAGAAAACGGCCCCAGTGTGGTTGTTGAACACACCGGTTGTTGAAGGAGTTTTTGAAGCCGATCCGGTTGCCGTCGAGGTTCGCCAGGGTGGCCTTCAAGAAACGATCGTTTGTTGAAGGCCGGCCGTGAGGTGCGCCGCCCGGCGTGGGTTGTCGTTGATCCAGGCGTGGCCCTCCGCCCACCCGCCGAAGGTTTGGCTGACCTGACCGAGGCGCAGCGCGATGAAGCGCTGCGCCGGTGGCGCGTGCTGCGGCCGGTCGTCGAGGACGGCGTACCGCTGACCGCCGCCGCAACGACCGCGGGGGTGCCGGAACGTACGGCCCGGCGGTGGCTCGCCCGGTACCGGGCCGCGGGCTTGGTCGGGCTGGCTTGCCCGATCCGGGCTGATCGTGGTCGGCGGCGGCTGCCGGCCGACCTTGCCGCTTTGGTTGAGGGTCTGGCGTTGCGCCGGCCGGCGCCATCCGTCGCACATGTGCACCGCCAGGTCGTCGACGTCGCGCAACGGCACGGCTGGCCGGTGCCGTCGTACGCCACGGTGTACGCGATCGTCCGCGGAATCGACCCAGCGCTGGTCACGCTCGCTCACGACGGAGTCAAGCGGTACCGGGAGGTGTTCGACCTGGTGTACCGGCGGGAGGCGACCGGCCCGAATGAGGTGTGGCAGGCCGACCACACCCACCTGGATCTGTGGGTGGTCACGCCGTCCGGGAAGCCGGCCCGGCCGTGGCTGACGCTCATCGAGGACGACTACTCCCGTGCGGTGTGCGGGTACGCGGTCAACCTCGGAGCACCTTCGGCGTTGCAGACCGCGCTCGCGCTGCGGCAGGCGATCTGGCGTAAGACCGAACCGGGCTGGCACGTGTGCGGCATCCCCGCCGTCTTCTACACCGACCACGGTTCGGACTTCACCTCTCGGCACTTGGAGCAGGTCGCGGCCGATCTGAAGATCCGGCTGGTCTTCTCATTGCCCGGTCAGCCACGCGGCCGCGGGAAGATCGAACGCGCGATCAAAACCGTCCAGCAGATGTGCCTACCCACGCTTCCCGGCTACGCGCCACGCGGCACCAAAGACCGCGCCGGGCAAGCTCGGCTGTCGCTGGCCGAGCTGGACGCGGCGATCGGCACCTTCCTGATCGAGGTGTACCAGCAGCGGGTGCACTCCGAGACCCGGCAGCCACCGCAAGCACGGTGGGAGGCCGGCGGGTTCCTTCCGCACATGCCCGAGTCGGCCGAACAGCTTGATCTGTTGCTGCTCACCGTTGCCAAGCCTCGGAAGGTCCACCCGGACGGGGTGCACTTCCAGGGCCTGCGCTACCTCGACACGACGACGCTGGCCGCGTACGTGGGTGAGCCGGTCGTCATCCGCTACGACCCGCGCGACCTCGCCGAGATCCGCGTCTACCACCGCGACCGGTACCTGTGCCGGGCCGTTTGCCCAGACCTGGCCGACCGGACCGTCAGCCTCAAGGAACTCACCGCGGCCCGCAACGCCCGCCGCCGCGACCTGGCCCACCAGCTGAAGGACCGCGCGTCGGTGGTCGATCGGCTCGTCGCGGTGCACCAGCCCGCGCCCGCACCGGTTCCACCGGCCGATCCCGCACCCGAGCCACCGGCCGGACCACGGCTCAAGCGGTACCGGGAGGAGTAGGCCGTGGACACAGACGAAGACGATGAACGGCGCCGACGACAGGAGGCAGCCCTCGATGACCCCGTCACCGAGGACGAGCCGCTACCCCCGGCATGCCGGCCGGAGATCACGCCGTTCGTGGTCACCAAGGAACACCGAAGGTTCGTCGAATTCTGCGACGCGGTACGTCGCCACGCCTACATCGGCATGTGCTACGGCCCGCCTGGCGTCGGCAAAACCGAATCCGGACGCCAGTACGCGGCCTGGGACGTCGTCGGTCACTACCTCGACCACGACCGGTACTGGCACACCAAGATCCCACCGCCCGAACTGCTGGACCGACGCACCGTCGTCTACACCCCCGGCGTCACCACAACCCCCAAAGTGGTCGGCGAACACGTCCGCGACCTCACCAACGCGCTGAGCCTGTCCGTGCAGCACCACACCGAACCCGACGCCGATGTACGCCACGACCAGCCGCAGTACGCCGAGCTGGTCATCGTCGACGAAGCCGACCGGCTCAAGACCACCGCCCTGGAAGTGCTCCGCGACTTCTACGACCGCACCCGCGTCGGCGTGGTCCTCATCGGCATGCCAGGCATCGAAAAGCGCCTCGCCCGCTACCCGCAGCTGTACTCCCGCGTCGGCTTCGTCCACCACTACCGCACCATGTCCGCCGACGAGCAAGCGTTCGTCCTCAACAAACACTGGCCCGAGCTGGGCCTGACCGACCCCGACGACTTCACCACCACCGAAGCCCTCGCCGCCATCACCCGCATCACCAGCGGCAACTTCCGCCTTACCTACCGGCTCGTCGCGCAGATCCAGCGCATCCTCGACATCAACCAGCTCAACACCGTGACCAAAGAAGTCGTCGACACCGCCCGCGAATCCCTGGTCATCGGCACCTAGCCCTGCGAGCGGTACGGCCATCTACCGGCGAAGATCTCCGGCCATCAAGCCCTGAAGGTCACATCATCGGCAGGTCATCAACGCGATCTGCTGGGTGAAACGCACCGGCTCGCCGTGGCGGGACCTGCCCGAACGGTACGGGTCATGGAAGACCGCTCACGGGCGGTTCAGCCGGTGGGCGGCGGACGGGACGTGGGCCCGGTTGAAGGCCCACGTCATCGCTCTCGCCGAACTCGATGACGGCATCGACTGGAACGCCCAGGTCGACGCCACCATCGTGCGGACCCACCAGCACGCCGCCGGTGCCCGTAAAGGGGGCTGACCCGCGAGCAGTCACGGGCAGCACAGGCCATCGGCCGCTCCCGGGGTGGTCTCACCACGAAGATCCACACTCTGGCCGACGGGCGTGGCCGTTCCCTGGCCACCCGGATCACCCCTGGTCAGGCAGCCGACACCCGCCAGTTGATCCCCCTGCTGGAGCAGATCCGGGTGCCCCGCCCCGGCGGTGTGGGCCGCCCGCGTAAGCGGCCCGACTCGCTCACCGGCGACAAGGCGTACTCCTCTCGCGCGAACCGGACCGCACTGCGGGACAACGGCATCACCACGGTCATCCCCGAGCCCAACGACCAGATCGCCAACCGGAAGCGGCGGGGACGACGTGGCGGCCGGCCACCGACGTTCGACCCGGTCGCCTACCGGCGCCGCAACCAGGTCGAACGTGGCTTCAGCCGGCGCAAACACTGGCGAGGACTCGCCACCCGCTACGACAAACTCGCCGCCAACTTCCAGGCCACCCTCGACCTGGTCGAAACCCTCGACTGGCTACGCGCCGTCCCCGACAACCAAGATCCGCGAGACAGAACCTAGTCGCTAGCTACTTCGACCTGAAGAAGTGGGTTCGGGCCGTGGTCGATCGTGTGTGGTGCAGGCCAGAGTGGTGCAGGGATCGGTTGCCGGGCCCGGAGTTCAGGCGTTGGCGGCGGCGAGGGCGGTGATTTTGGTGAGGTTGTGGGCCAGGACGCCGTATCCGCACCAGGTCCGGGCGCCGGTCAGCCCGTCGAGTCGGGTGCGGTCCCAGTCGAAGCGGTGCTTGAGGTGGCTAATGCGTCCTTCGCAGCCGGTTCGCCATTTGACGAGGCGGCGGAAGCCGGGGTGTCGTTCGTGAGTTTGGCGGGCGCTGCCGGGTCTGCCTTTGCGGGGTATGGCAACGGTTCTCACGCCGGCATCGTGTAGGTCGTCTTCGACGCCGGCTTCGCCGTAGCCGCGGTCCGCGGCCACCGCGCGTGGTGGTTGGCCGGTCCGGGCGGTGATCCGTTCGATCGCGGGTGCCAACTGCGGGGCGTCGGGCGGGTTGCCCTTCTCGACCGTGTGGTCGAGCACGACGCCGTCGACGTTGTCGACGATCTGCGCCTTGTAGCCGAACTCGATCGGTTTACTGAGGCGTCCCTTGGCGATCGGGCGGGCGTCGGGGTCATGCAGGCTCACGAGGCGCGTGGCGGAGTCGGGCTTGCCGCCGGCCAGACGGATCCGGGTCTGGGTGATCACCTGGTTGGTGCGTTCGATCGTGACAGCGAGTTCGTTGACGGCCCGGCGCAGCCGCCCCCTCGCCCGGCCGGTTACCCGGTTCAGGGCGCGGCGGGCGTTACGCAGCACCGCCTGCGCGTCGGTGCAGGTCTGTCGGGCCAGGCTGGCCAGTTCTCCGGTTATCCGGGCCACCGTGGCCTGCGCCTCCTTCTGGGCCTGCGCGCCACGTAGCCGCAGATGCGCCGCGATCGAGCGGACCCGCCGCCCGGCCGCCCGTGTGCGCTGGCGAAACGGTGTCCGCGTCGCGCCGCCGACGGCCCTGATCCGTACGACGAGGCGGGACATCCGGCCCACCGCGCGGGCCAGCAGCCCGGTGTCGGTGGGGTAGTCAACGTTGGCCGACACCACGGTGGTGTCGGCCCGCACTTTTCCCGTCTTCACCAACCTCGCCTCGCACGCCTTGGCAAGCATCTCTTCGTTGAGCGCGGCGATCGCCTGCTCACCGCACCGGGTCGTGATCTTCATCAGCGTGGTCGGGTGCGGCAACCGGGCATCGACGTCGATCTGGCAGAACCGCCGCCACGAGATCGAGTCCGACACCTCAGCACACAACGACTCGTATCCCAGCCGATAGCGGTGCTTGAGGAACATCAACCGCAGGTACGTCTCCACCGGCAGGCTTGGCCGGCCGATCCGCGCGTCGAAGAACGGCACGAACGGGGCGAAGAACCGCTCGTCGTCCAACCAGGCGTCCACCCGCTCCAACTCGGCCGGCAGCCGCAGACAGACCTCCGGCAGCACCGACTCCCACAGCGACGGCTGAACGTTCCGGGTACGAAGCATCACGGATCCCCTTGCGGCGCACCAACTCCTCATACTGACCAACGACGATGAGGCTGGTCAGCGACGCCGCAACCAGCCCCATCGATCTACTTTTTCAGGTCGAAGTAGCTAGTGTCCCGTGATTCTGATGGGTTTACTTGGCGTTGTTGTCGACGAGTTGCTTGACGGTGGTCTGTACAAGTTGGACTTTGGCCAAGATCTCCTCTGCGGTGGCGGTCCATTGGAACGGGCGGGGGTTGGCGTTCCAGGTGGTGATGTAGTCGCGGATGGACCGGATCAGGACCTGCACAGAGGAAAACGTGCCGCGGCGGATCGCCTGCTGGGTGATGATGCCGAACCAGGTCTCGATCTGGTTCATCCAACTGGAGCCGGTCGGGGTGAAGTGGAAGTGCACGTGCGGGTTCTTGTCCAGCCAGGCCAGCACGTCGGGGGTCGTGTGGGTGCACAGATTGTCCAGCACCACGTGAACGTCATGGCCGCGGTGCGGGGCCACGGCCTTCTTGAGGAAGGCCAGGAACGCCGCGCCGTTGCGGGACGGGCGGCATTCGCCGATGATCTCGCCGGTAGCGACGTTCAGGGCGGCGAACAGGTTCGTGGTCCCGTGCCGGACGTAGTCGTGGGTGCGTTTCTCGGTGGCGGCGAACTCGATCGGCAGCAGCGGCTGGGTCCGGTCCAACGCCTGGATCTGGGTTTTCTCGTCAAGGCTGAGAACGACCGCGCCGCCGGGCGGGTCCAGGTAGAGCCCGACGATATCGGTGACCTTGGCCGCGAACGCCGGATCCTTGGACAGCTTGAACGTGCCGGACCGGTGCGGTTTGAGACCGTGTTCGCGCCACAGGTTGGCCACCCAGTGGTGCGAGACCGGCACCCGCTCGGTCCGGGTGATGTAGGCGGCCATCTCACGGCTGGACCAGTGCGACAGGCCGGTATCGGTCGGCGGACTCATCCGGGTCAACGCCAGAACCCGCGCCCTGATCCGGGCCGGGACCTGTTCCCGCGGCCCGCCGGGCCGCCGGCTGAACAGGCCAGCGGCGCCGTCGGCGGCGTACCGGCCCAGCCACAGGTCCACCGTCGGACGCGACACCCCAGCCAAGGCCGCGATGTCCTTCTTCAGCCGGCCTTCGGCGTGCCACAACACGATCCGCGCCCGCGTCCCGACCGCCGCCGACACCTCACCACTGTTGACCAGCGCCCGAAGCTCGACCCGCTCGTCCGATGTCAACTCCACAAAGACAGCGAACCACAACCACATCACGTAAAGACAACAGCATCACGAGACACTAGGCAGGCCGCCCCGACAGGGCTACAACCCGAAGTAGCGCCATAGAGCCGCTATTGTAGCTCGAAGGGTTGAGCCGGCGTTGACAGGATGCCGGCCGCAGTGGAAGCCATCTCAGGTCCTGAGGGTCTCAGGATGCGGGGCATCGGATCGCCCCGTCTCGGTCGGGAACGTAGGTCCGGCCGATGGTTCGGAAAGTTCGTGGTGTGCCGGTTGAAGTCGGGGTTTGACCTGGTTATCGGACGGCCGCATGGCGACGCGTTCGTTCTGCGGTCAGGCCACTCGCCTGAAGCCCGCGAGGGGCATGTATTCGATGCTCGCAACCTTCACCGGCTGACCAGCCCGGGAAGCGTGCACCAGCTTGCCGTTGCCGAGGTAAATTCCGACGTGGTGCAGGTCTTCGAAGAAGAAGACCAAGTCTCCAGCTCGCGCCTCAGCTCGGCTGACCGATCTCGTCTCCTTCCACTGGTCGCCGGTGAAATGGGTGAGATGGATCCCCGCGGCTTTCCAGGCGTACTGGGTGAGTCCGGAGCAGTCGAACGAGTTCGGCCCCACAGCTCCCCACACGTACGGGTCACCCAACTGCTCGCAAGCCGTACGCACGGCGATGGCGGCCTTGCCGGTCACCGTGACCGGCGGACATTCTCCCACGTCGATGGTGAACGTCCCTCCGGCGGTCTCCCTCAGCCTCTCCAGGCGCTTAATCTCACTGTCAATCTTTTTCTTCTTGCCTGCGAGTTCGGCGTCCTGACGCGCCTGCTGGCTGATCAGGGTGTCAAGCTTCGCCTTCTCCTCGTCGTATTTGCTCTTGACCGCGAATACGTCCGCGATCTGCTCGTGCTCCTGTCCCGCCAGATAGTTGAGCATGGTGAGACGTTCAGTCAGCGTTGCACGGTCGTCGCCGCTGACCAATGCGGCGGCTTCCGCTACCGGACCGAGCTTGTAGTTCTTGGCAGCTAGCCCACCGATCCGGTCGAGCGCACCATCGACCTGCTGGGCAAGCGGCTTGATCTTGCGTTCCAGCTCGGCCGCCTTCTTGCGGTTCTTGACGAGCCCGTTGTGTACCTTGTTGTACTGCTCGATAACGGGCTCAAGCTGTTCCCACTGCTTATCGAGCTGGGCTTCGATCTCCTCGGGCGAGGGAGTCGCATGTGCCTGGACCGCAGGCGTGAGGCCGACACATATCGCGACCGCCACGAGGATGACCCCACGTAGCGTCCGGCGACCCGAACTGCGACGGTGAGGATGCGTTTGGCGTGGTGAAGAGGGCTGGGCTGTCACATCCGCCACCACCGGCACCGACTCCTTTGTGGTCGACCCCTGGGCCGCTTCGCAACGAGAGGACGGCGAAGACCGACGGACCTCAGGGTCGATGCCCCACCATAGGGAATCCCCCTGCGTGGGGCAAGCCAGCCTTGGATCCCCTGGACGGCGCAGAAAGTGGCGCTGTGCCGATTCTCGGCAGTACGGTCCCGCTGACCCCGGTAAGGATGATCGCCTACCCGTTCGAGGTGGCCACGATCGTGGCCCTGCATTCCTTCAACCCCCGTCACGCCCATGGCTTTGCGAGGGCCCATCATGACCAGCGAGCAGGGTCTGACCATCCAGGCCACCAGGGTGGTGTTCGGTAACGGTCGCGCGCCTTCACCTCGCGGTGCGGCCCGGCCCGCCGAGCCGATCGACGAGGTGGAGAGCGGCGCAAGCGTCCGGCCGCACCGCTCTCCGCTGCCAAGCGGGATTCACGTGCGGACACAATCTCCCTTTTCAACATTTTAGTCTGGTCTGGGTGATTGACTGCGAGTTGTGTGTGAAAGGGGGATTCGACCCGGGGACGCCGGCACGGGCTCGTCGCCTGCGGTGTGTGGAGCCTGGTCGGTTGCCGGGCCACCCGGCACAGACGGCGACCCCGATCAGGTCGTCGGTGGCAAGCATCGCGGCCGGCCGTGTTCGTCGCCGCAACGGGTGCGGTCGGGTCTCGGCTGCCGCGGCGTATCGGGGGATGTGTGGTGACGGCGCTGCTCGCGCTGCTGGCGCTGGTAATGCTGGTGGTGGGCGGTGCCTACGGTGCGACGCGGTTGGTGGCGTTGGCTCCCCGTGCGCTGACCGCGACGTCGTTCACCGGCGGTATTGCGCCGGTCGAGCATGCGGTCAGCCGCTTCCATGTGCGTTGGTATCCGGTGGCGATGCTGTTCCTCGCCTTCGACATGGAAATGGTCTTCATGTATCCGTGGACTCGGGTCATCTCGATCATGGGCGTGAGTGCGGTGGTGGAGATGTTCACGTTTCTGGCGGTGTTACTCGCCGGGGTGGCGTATGCGTGGCGTGAGGGCGGGTTGCGGTGGGCCTGATCGGCGGGCTGCTGCGGCTGGCCGCGACACGCCCTCGTGTCCTGGTCGTGCCGATGCCGGGCGCGACTGCGGTCCGCTTGGCCGTGGAGGGTGAGTTGCGTCGGCGCGGCTGGCCGACCGCGGCAGTGCCGGCCGAGGCTGGAGTGTTGCTCGTGGCGGGCGAGGAGGTGCCAGGTTTCGCCGAGTTGTTGGACGAGGCGGAGCGGGGCATGGTCCCACCGGCGTGCTGTGTGCGGGCCCGCCGGCCGGGTGAGGCGGTCGAAGCGCTCGACGAGGCCCGTCGGCACCTGGCGAACCTGGATGTCCAGCGCAGCGCCGCGCATGCCCGCGCCGATGCGCGGCGCGGCGGCCCTCAGGATCGCGGCGTACAGCCGGCGGGTGGGTCCGGCGCCACCGGCGGGCAGGACCGGCCACACGGCGAGCCTCACCAGGGGCACGGTGAGCGCGGCGCGCACGACCCTGAGCAGGGCGGCGACCAGAATCAGCCAGCGGAGGACGCCGGCCACCACGTGCACGCGCAGCACGGCGGTACGGCGCACGGCCACGCCCGGCCGCCCGCGCAGCGCGGTGGTCACGATGGTCACGGCATGCACGGCATGGGCGGTATGGGGATGCCGGCGGGATTGCCGATGGCCCGGCGGGGCGAGGATCGCGACGGGCTGCGGTTGGACCGGCTGCGGCTGCCGTTGGGCCCCATCCTCGCTGACTGGCCGGCGGGATTGCTGCTGCGGCTGACCGTGCAGGGTGACGTCGTCCAGCGGGCGGACGTGGAGACGGTGACCGGCTGCGGCGGGGAGGGCGGGTCGTGGTGGACGGTGCCGTGGTCGCGGGCCCGGTCGGGTGAACCGGTCACCGTCGGCGAGGCGGTCCGGCGGCGTGCCGCTGCCCAACTGGACAGCCTGGGTCGATTCTTGGCCGTGGCGGGCTGGGCTGACGCGGCCACCACGGCGCGGTGGCTTCGCGACGACCTGATCGCCGGCACGCCGCAAGAGGTGATGCGCCGACGGGTCGGCCGGTTCGCCCATCGCGTGGGACGTTCGTGGACACTGCGGTGGCTGACCCGAGGACTGGGCAGGCTGGACGCCGATACGGCCGCCGGCGCGGGGGTGACCGGGCCGGCGTGGCGGGCCGGCGGTGACGTGACGGACCGGTACCGGCAGTGGCTGGCCGACGTCATCGAGGATGTCGCCGGTCTCGACGACGGATCGCCGCTTGACCCGACCAGTGCCGAGGGCCCGCGCGGGCGCCTCGACGGACGACGGCCACCGTCGGCTGCCCTGGTCGACGTGCTGCCGGGGTTGCTGGCCGGTGCCGAACTCGCCGGGGCCCGGCTCATCGTGGCCAGCCTCGACCCGGACGTGGATGAACTCATCCCGCAACCTATCGGGTCGGCAGGTGGTTAACCCGGCGCCGCTGTGGTCGGTGCTGCTCGCCCCGGCGGCGCTGGCCGGGTTGGCGGTGGCCGCCGTGACGGGAGACGCACTGCTGGCCGGCCGCGCGGCCGGTCGCCGGTTCGCCGTCGGCATGGCGGTGACGCCGCTGGCCGAGGCGGCGCGGTTACTCGTCGCCCCGCCACGCACCACGGTGGCCCCGGACCGGCTGCTGTTGCGGTTGGGCGTGGCGGGCGTGGCGGTAGCGGCGGTCTTGGCGGTGGCGGTGGTGCCGCTCGGGGACCGGGTGGTGGTTGATCTCGACGTGGGGGTGGTGTGGTTCAACGCGATGGAGGTGGTGACGTGGGCGGCGGTGTGGCTGGTCGGGTGGGGGCCGAACGCGTTGTTTCCGCTGGTCGGTGGGTACCGGTTCGTGGCGCAGGGCTTGGCCTACCAGTTGCCGTTCATGCTCGCGTTGATCACCGCCGCGACTGGTGCGCAGTCGCTGCGGGTCGCGGACATCGTGGCCGCGCAACGGCAGCTGTGGTTCGTGGTGTGGATGCCGGTGGCGTTTCTGGTGTATCTGGCCGGGGTACTGGCGTTCAGCTTTCTTGGTCCGTTCGATTACCCGGCGGGCCGGGATATCGCCGGTGGGGTGCTGGCCGAGACGGGCGGCGTGGACCGGCTGATGCTGCTGGCCGGCAGGTGGCTGCTGTTGACCGCCGGGGCGGCGATGGCCGTGCCGCTGTTCCTCGGCGGGGGTCTCGGCCCGTTGCTGCCGGCGTGGGTGTGGTCGCTGGTCAAGACGGTCGCGGTGCTGGCCGTACTGGTGTACCTGCGGCGGCGGTTGCCGACGATACGCGCCGACCGCTATGTCGAGCTGGCGTGGGTCGTCCTGATCCCGGTAGCTGTGGCGCAGGCGCTGGTTCCCGCGCTCGTCGTACTCGGCCGCGGCTAGGAGCCGGCTGTGGACGTTGTCGTGTTCTGGGTGCTGGCGCTGCTCGCGGTGGCCAGCGGGATCCTGGTCTTCCGGTTGAGCTCGATGGCCCGGGTGACCTACGCGCTGCTGGGCTCGTTCCTGTTCATCGGCGGCGAGTTGATCCTGCTCGGGCTGAACTACCTCGGTGTTGTCGTCATCCTGATGATGGTCATGGAGATGGTCATCATGGCCGTTTTCATGATCGCGTACATGATGAACCCGGCCGGTCTGATGCCGATGTCGATGGTGCACAACCGGCGCGGCGCCTTGGCGATCAGTGGGGTCGTGTTTGCCGCCCTCGCCGCCGGCATCGCGGCCGTCCCACTGCCGGCGCCGGCCGCGACGCGCCCGCCGGATCCGACGCTACAACTGGGCGAGTCGCTGATGGGCGGGCAGATGCTCACCATGATGACGCTAGGTTTTGCCTTGCTCGCGACGATGGTGGCCGCCACGGTGTTGTCCACCGGGCGGGGCCGGTACGACCGGTTCGGTGACGACCTGGAGCGGCGGATCCCGAATGATCCGGTTCCCGGTGGGGTGGGCCGCCGGTGAGTCTGCAATGGTTTCTGCTGCTGGCCGCCGCGTTGTTCTCGATCGGCTTGTACGGCGTCCTGTCGCAGCAGTCCATCGTGATGATCATGATGGGGTTGGAGCTGATGCTCGGCGGGGTCATCGTCGCCGCCGGGGCGTTCTGGCACTTCCTCGCCCCAACTGCCGCAGCCGGTCAGGTGATCGTCGTGGTCGTCGTGGTGGCGATGGCGATGGAGATGGCGATGGGGTTCGCCGTCACGACCGCGATCTTCCGGGCCCGTGAGGTGGACATGACCGACCAGGCGCGGGAGTTGAAGGGATGACGGTCCTGGCCTGGCTGCTGGTCGTGGTGCCGCTGGCCGCAGGAGGGGCGCTGGTCGCCGCCGGCCGTCGGGCCGATCGGGCCGCCCCGGCCGTGGGAGTGGCGGCCGGGATGGTGACGCTGGCCCTCGCCGGTGTCTCCGCGGTTTCGCGGCCGGCCGCGTCGGCACCGCTGTTCACCGGTATCCACGCCGGTCTGCGGGTGGACGGCCTGTCCGCGGTCATGGTCGTGACCGTGGCCGCGGTGACCACCGCTGTGCTGGTGTTCAGCGTCGGGGACAGCGCCCTGGTGTCCGCCCGGTTCTTCGGGCTCATGCTGCTGTTCGCCGCCGCGATGCTGATCACGGTCACCGCCACCACCCTGCCGCTGCTGCTCATGGGGTGGGAGGTCATGAGCGCCACCAGTTGGGCGTTGATCGGCTTCTGGTGGCGGCAGCCACGACGGGTTCGGGCGGCGAACACCGCGTTCCTGAGCACCCGGTCCGCCGATTTGGGCCTGTACCTCGCGGCCGGAGCCGCGCTCGCCGGTGGGGCTGCCTCGCTGCGCCTGGACGTCCTGCCGCATACGGCCGAGCCGTGGCTGACCGTGCTGACCGCAGGGATCGTCGTCGCCGCGCTCGGCAAGTCTGCGCAACTGCCGCTGTCGTTCTGGCTGTCCAGGGCGATGGAGGGCCCGAGTCCGGTCTCGGCGTTGCTGCACGCGGCGACGATGGTCGCCGCCGGGGCGTACCTGCTGCTGCGGCTGCACCCCCTGCTGGCCGCCACCGGTTGGGCTGGGCCTGCGGTGGCGTGGGCAGGTGCGACCACCGCGCTGCTGCTCGGCTTGGTCGCGATCGCCCAGACCGATCTCAAGCAGTTGCTTGCCGCCTCGACCTGCGCACAGGTCGGATTCGTGGTGCTGGCCGCCGGGGCCGGTGGCGTCGCCGGTGGCGTCACCCAGTTGGTGGCGCACGCGGCGACGAAGGCGCTGCTGTTCCTGGCCGCTGGGGTGTGGCTGACCGTCCTGGGCAGTTCCGTGCTGGCCGACCTGCGCGGCGCGGCGCGCGTGCATCGGCTGGTCGGTGTCACGTTCACCGTGGGGATCGCGACCTTGGCTGGTCTGCCACCCCTGTCGCTGTGGGCCGGCAAGGACGAGGTGCTCGCCGCCGCGTTCGCCCGGCAGCCCGTCCTGTACGTGGTGGGGTTCGCCGCCGCGGTGCTCGCCACCGTCTACAGCGGCAAAGCCGCCTGGTACCTGCTGCGCTCAGGCGTGGGTGCCGAGGCCGGCCGCCGGGTAGGGAGCCGTGATGTCTCTGTCACCACCGGCGTCGCTCTCGTTGTGCTCGCCGCGGCAGCGGTGGTCCTGGGTGTGCTGGCCCTGCCCGGTCCGGCCCGCATGTTGCGGCAGACCCTCGGCGTGCTGGGCGAGCCGGCACCCCGAGGTTGGCAACTAGCCGCCTCCGCGGCGGTGGCGATCGTCGCCGCTGTCCTGGCATGGCGGTGGACCGGCACCCGGGTCCCGGTGCCGTCAGTGGTGACCGGCTGGCTGACCCGCTGGCTGGATCTGGAACGCGCCGCCCACCTTCTGGTCGTGCGTCCCACCCTGGCGTTGGCGCGAGCGCTGGCCGCGTTCGATGACCGGATCATCGACAATACGGTGCGCCAGGCGACCCGCGCCGCCGTGCGGCTGGCGCGTGCCGCAGCCCGGGTCGATGATCGGTTGGTCGACGGGGCGGTGCGCCAAGCGACCCGCGGCGGGCTACGGCTCGCCCGTACCGCAGCCCGGGTCGACGACGGCGGGGTCGACGGGGTCGTCACCGCAGTCGCCGCCCAGGCCCGCCGGCTCGGCCGGGCAGCCCGCCGGCCGCAGACCGGAGTGCTGCACCAGTACTACACACAGCTCGTCGTGGCGCTGGCCGCGCTGGCCCTGCTTCTGCTGCTGACCGGGTAGCCGATGCTCACCGCCATCACCTTCCTCCCGCTAGCGGTTGCCGCCGCCGTGCTGCTCCTGTCCCGCTCCGCGGCGGACCGGTTGTTCGTCTGGATCTGGATCGTCACCGCCACGGTCGACCTGGCCCTGGTGGTCGTCGTGTGGACGGTGTTCGACCCTGGCGGCGGGGTGGCGTTCGAGCAGGCCGTGGCTTGGATTCCGCAGGCAGGGGTCGGCTACCACGTCGGCGTGGACGGACTGTCCCTGCCGCTGGTCGCGGTGACCTGCGTGTTGTTCCTCGCGGTCGCCGTCTACTCGCTGCGCGAGACCCGGCGGGTCAGGAGCTACGTCGCGGTGTTCCTGTTCCTGCAGACCGTCTGCATCGGAGTGTTCGTCGCACTCGACCTGATCCTGTTCTTCCTCTTCTTCGACCTCGCGATCGTCGCGATGTTCTTCGTCATCGCCGGATGGGGTCATGGTCGCAGGGCCCGGGCTGCGGCGTTGAAGTTCTTCCTCTACACGTTCACCGGCTCCCTCGCCCTGCTGCTCGGGTTCATCGGCCTGGCCCTGGCCGCCCAGCCGCACACCTTCGACATCGTCGCCCTCACCGACGCCAACCCGGTCGCCGGCCGCGACGGCTATGCCGCGCTGGTGCTGCTCGCGATCGGCGTCGGGTTGGCGATCAAAACCCCGACCGTACCGGTGCACACCTGGCTGCCGCCCGCCCACACCGACGCACCCGCCGCCGGATCCGCGATCCTCGCCGGGGTGCTGCTGAAGATGGGCACCTACGGTTTCGTCCGCATCGCGATGCCGATCCTGCCGGGCGCTTGGCGCCGCTACGCCATCGTGTTGGTGGTCGTCGGCGTGATCTCGGTGATCTACGGCGGCCTCGTGGCGCTGGCGCAGACCGACTTCAAACGTATGATCGCCTACACGTCGGTTAATCACCTGGGCTACGTCGTGCTGGCCGTCGGCGCGGCCGGAACCCTGGCCGGCAGCGACGGGCAGGCGCGCCAGCTCGCGGTCACCGGAGCGGTCACTCAGATGGTCAGCCACGGGCTCCTCACCGGCGCGCTGTTCCTGCTGGCCGGCGTGCTCTACGCCCGCCGCCGCCGCTACGACATGAGTGCCTTCTCCGGCCTCGCCGCCAAGACACCTCTGTTCGCCGGCGTCACCGCGGTGGCCGCGTTCGGCAGCCTCGGCATACCGGGACTGAGTGGGTTCATCGCCGAGTTCCAGATACTCACCGGCAGCCTCGCCACCCAACCGGTCGCGACCGGGATCGCCCTGCTCGGCATCCTGATCACCGCCGCCCTACTCGTCTGGGCGCTGCAGCGGGTCTTCCTCGGCCCGCTGCGGATACCCGACGCGCCGGGCGCCGCCGCCGCGTTTCCCGACCTGCACCCCTCGGAACTGGTGGCGATCGTCGCGCTGCTGGCCCTGGCCCTGGCCATCGGCGTCGCGCCGAGGTTCCTCCTCGACGTGATCGAGCCCGCCAGCCGGACCCTCGTCGACCTGGTCGCCAGGTGAACCAGAACGTCGCCGCGCTCATCCCCGAGGCCGCCCTGGCCGCCGCCGCCGTGATCGGACTGGTCGCCGGGTCGTGGCTGCCCCGCCGCCGGCAATGGGCCGTCCGCGCACTGCTCGCCGGAGCGTGCCTGATCGGGCTCGCCGCGACCACCGTCAGCATCGCCGCCGACCGACCCGAGCTGGTGTTCGAGAACGCCTTCGCCATCGACGCGGCCACCAACGCCGGCCGCCTGATCGTGTTCGCGGCCCTGCTGCTCGTCATCTGCCTGTCGATCGACACCGTCCACGCGCACAAGCGGGAGAGCGAGTTCTACGTCCTGCTCGCCCTCTCCGCCACCGGAGTCCTCGCCCTGGTCGGCGCCAACGACCTGCTCATGCTCTTCGCCGGCTACATGCTCACCAGCGTCCCCACCTACGGCCTGGTCGGGTTCGCCAAAGACCACCTCGCCACCGAGGCGGCCCTCAAGTACTACCTGATCGGCGCCCTGCTGAGCGTACTCATGCTGGCCGGCGTCACCCTGCTCTACGCCGCCGGCCACACCACCGGCTACAGCGAATTACGTCCTGCCCTCGCCGACGCCCCTACTCCGCTGGCCGCGCTCGGCATCCTCGGCGTGTACGCCGGGCTGCTGTTCAAGATCGGAGGCGTTCCGGCGCAGTTCTGGGTGCCCGATGCCGTCGACGGCACGCCACCGCCGGTCGCCGCCTACCTGACCACGCTGCCGAAGATCGGTGGCCTGATCGCCGCCTACCGCGTGGCTCACCAGGCACTGCCGGCCAGCCCGGTGAACTGGCCCCTGCTCGCTGCCGTGCTCGCGGCGGCGTCCATGACCCTGGGCAACCTGGCCGCGTTCCACCAAACCTCCGTCAAACGGCTACTCGGCTACTCCACCATCAGCCAGGTCGGCTACCTGCTCATCGCCGTCGCGGTGGCCACGCGCAGCGGCCTGGCCCAGCAGAGCCTGCTGTTCTACCTGGCCGCCTACACCGTCACCAACCTCGGCGCGTTCGCCGTCGTCGCCCACCTACCCCACGCCTCACGCATCGACGATTACCGGGGCCTCGCCCACCGCCGCCCGCTGCTGGCAGCCGTGCTCGTCGTCTGTCTCCTCGGCCTGGTCGGCACCCCGCCGACCGCGGTGTTCGTCGGCAAGCTCGAAGTCTTCACCGCCGCGATCGACGGCGGCTACGGCTGGCTCGCTGCCCTGGCAGTCGCCAACACCATCGCCTCACTGTTCTACTACCTGCGCTGGCTCGTCCCCGCGTTCCAGCCCGCCCCGGACGATCGGCTCGCCGACCCGCTGACACCCGCCGGCCCCTGGTCAGCGCTGGCCGCCTACACGGCCGGTGCCGGAGCGCTCGTGCTCGGCCTGATCAGCGGACTCGCCCTGCCGCTGGCGGCCGGGCCACTTCGCTGACCGGACCGTGGCCCGTACCCGGTGTCGACAGGAATGGGAACCTTCACCGGTACGCGTGACTGGACACGCCGCGCTCCGTCGCGCCGCTTGCGGGGAGGCCGGTTGAGTGGACCGGCCTCCCCGGACCGCTGGACCCCACCGCGATGTCCGGCTGCCGTGGCCGGTCAAGGCGGCAGGCTGGTGTACTCAGGCGGAGTAGCCGCGGGTGCCGATCCAGTTGGCCATGTTGATCGTGCTCATCCAGTAGGTGGCGGGACCGAACAACCCCGACGAGTCCGACACCTTCACCATGCGCCCGTCATCGCTGTAGCCGACCAGGGCGATGTAGTGGCCGCCCGGGAAGTCGTGCCACACGCCGTCGGCGTCCGCCGCGCCGCCGACGCTGTTCGCCACGACGGCATAGCCGTTGCTGATCGCCCGCACGACATCGGCCTGGAGTCGATCCATCTGTGCCGGCGTCGCATCCGAGCCGGGGATCATCGTCGTACGGTACACGTCGGCGCCGACCATGTCATTCAACACCCGGGTGGTGTCCTCGGCCGAGTCGGTGCCGTTGACCGTGGTCCGCAGCCCCTTGGCGAGCTCATCCTGACTCACGTCGATGCCGCGAGCGCTCAGGGCGTTACGCACCGCGGCGGGCCCGCAGTAGTAGAAGTTGGGCTGGTACTCGAACGAGGCGTCGAGGACCTTCTCGGCCGGAGCGTCCGGCGTGGCCGGCTGCGACGGGCTCTCCTCAGGCGTCGCCGCGCTGGCGTCGGGGCTGGCCGGCGCCTCGGTGTCCGGGTCGGGCGCGATCGCACCCGTGACGAGCGATTCCGAGGTGGCCCGGGCTACCCCCGGAGCCGCCGGCTGATTCAGCAGAGCACCAGCAGTCGCGGCTGCCGCAGCTACCGCCACCGCGGCAGACAACAGACCCACCTTGTGGACCCTACGCAGCGCACCGGGTCGAAACGGATTACGAGTTCGTTCTTCAGTCATCACGGTACCTCAGTTCGTTTGATGGCAGATCGATGCAGTCGCCCCTTAAAAGGACGGGACGCCGTCACCGGGCCCTGAGCCCGGCCGCAAGACGACTCCCGAAGGCGCGCAATCTGCCGTTCGGCGACAGACGCACGCAGGGACTGTCCCTCTAGGAGGTCGTGCGGGGTCTGATACACGCGTCCGGCCAGGTGCCGCCACCGGGGCGACTTCGGGCCAGTGGCGTATCTCTATCTGTCCAGGAAGCGAAATGACCGACGAGAACGGGTCATGCTCCGTCGCATGCGTATGTCTCCTTCCCGTTTCGCCGACCGGGTTAGCTGACGGGTTCGGGCGGGAAAGATGGTTTGCCCTACCGTGGCTGATGGTTGTAGGTCCACGGATTCACCCCGAGGTGCGATGGGTCCCCGGCTCGCTGGTCGCGATTAGGCGAGCCCGACTCGGCGTCATCGGATTAGATGACTAACAACCGAATCGGACGCGACGACGCTACGAGCCGTCTCCTCGGTTGCCAAGCGCCGACAGCGACGGTGTGACCAATTGCATTCACTTCCGCTGCATGACGCGCCCTCACTTGGGGAAACCGGACAGCGGTTCAGAAACGTGACGGGCGTGAACTGTCGGCGGATTGTTGCGAGGCGTGTCGATTCGAGTCGCCCAACAGGGGTAACGTCTTCGGATCGGCGATTCCGGACGGAGACTCCCGCCACGAAGTACCACAGGTTCCGCGCCTGAAATCCGCCCGCCCCCCAGGGAGACTTGGCCAACCGCGACCACCCTTCCCCCGTTTCCGCCTACGATTTCTCAGGTGACCGCCTTCCGTTTGGTTGCTGTTGCGTTAGGCGCTGTGCTCGTTGTGCCGAGTGCGGCGATCCTGCCGGAAACATCGGCGATGGCCGCGCCGTTCGTGCCCTGCCCATCTGTCGAGCCGACGGCGCCTCGACCTGCCACCCCGTCGCCGCCGGCGGTCGACCCGGCCCGGCTGTCGATCGGCGGGGAGGCACTGGCGACCTCGGGTCTGGCCATCCCGCCCGGTGCACCGGTGGCGCCGGCAGTGACGGCCACCTCGTGGGTCGTGGCCGACCTCAACCGTGGTTCCGTCCTGGGCGGATGCGGCCCACACGAGAATCGGACGCCGGCCAGCGTGCAGAAGCTCCTGTTGGCGGCGGCTCTCATGCCCCGTCTCGACCCGGCGCAGACCGTCGAGGTGACCCGGGCGGACCTGGAGGATCTCGACCCGGCCAGCTCGGTGATGGGGGTGGTCGAGGGCGGTCGGTACTCGATCGAGAGCTTGTGGTTGGGGCTTCTGCTGAAGTCGGGCAACGACGCGGCCAACGTCCTGGCACGCATCGGCGGCGGGTCCGCCGGCAGGCCGGGCGGGGTCCAGGCGATGAACGACGAAGCGGGTCGGCTGCACGCGAACCAGACCCACGCCGCCACGCCCTCAGGGCTCGACGGCCCCGGCCAGTTCACCAGCGCGTACGACCTCGCACTGATCGCGCGGGCAACCTTCGCCCGCGAGGACTTCCGGCGGTATATGGCGACCAGGGTGGCGGAGGTACCGGCACAGCCGGGAAAGCCGGCCTTCCAGATCGTCAACGACAACACGCTGTTGGACCGGTATCCCGGCATGCTGGGCGGAAAGACGGGATTCACGCAGCTTGCCCGGCAGACCTACGTTGGTGTGGCCGAACGCGACGGCCGACGCCTCGCGGTGACCCTGCTCGGCGCGGAGACCGCGCCGCTGGGGAGCCTGGGTGAGGCGATAGCCCTACTCGACTGGGGCTTCGCTCTCCCTCCCGAGGCGACCGTCGGCCACCTGGTCACGCCCGCAGACGAGCACTCATCCTCGCAAGCCCCGCTGTGGATCGGTCTCGGCGTTGGCCTACCGCTGCTGGCCCTGATCGTGGCGGCTGTGTGGTGGTGGAGCCGCGCACGTCGAAGAGTCGGTGCCGCAATTGACGGTCAACGGTCCTAGGCCATCGGAGAGACGATCGCGAGCTGGTGGGTTCGACCGCCTCCGGCTACCGCCACCGTGACGGCGCGTTGAGGTTCATCGCGGTCCGCGTCAACGGCTCGCGACGCTGGCGTCGGCCTTACCGGACTCGACGCGAGCCCGCCCCGCGACCAGAACGAGGCCCAGCACCATCAGCAGATGGGCGACCTCCCGCGACGGGTGGACTCGGCCTTGTGTCAGGTCCACCAGACTCGCGGCGAGCATCAGCCCGGTGAAGGTCGCCAGCACCGGGAGCAGGCCCGCGGCGTTTCGCGGTCGGGCCGCGGCCCAGACGAACGCCACGCCGAGAGCGAGGTTGAACGCCGCACTCTCGTGCGCCAAGTGGCCGAGCGCCGCGCCGTGAACCCGTTCGCCGCTCGTGTCGGGATCGAGCACGAGCAGCGCCAGCGCTCCCCATCCACCCTGGGCGAGGCCGACCACGGCCAAGCCCCACCGCAGCAGCCGGCCATGCCGTCGCCGTGTCTGCGGCATCTGGCCGATGATCCGCTCGGCGAGGTCCGGTGCCGACAGCACAGGTGTCACGCGTGCCAGCCGTGTGAGGTGCGCGGCCTCGTCGTACCAGCGTCGGCAAGCCGCACACTGCTGTAGGTGCGACTCCACCTCGTTGTCCCGATCGGGTTCGAGTTCACCGTCCAGCGACGCGGATATCAGCTCACGGTACTTTGCACAGTCCAAACGTGGAACGTAGCACGACCTACCGTCCTGTCGCCGTCCTCGATGCGTTGGACAGCCTGCCGGCGAATTGACCGTCCCGTACCCGTCTAACGAGCGTGCCGATCCCGCGGACCGTTCTCTGGCCGCGGAACCGGGAAGGGGTTGTGGATCGGCCTCGATGAGGCTATCGACCCGCGTGAGGGACGCAGCCGTCGCGCCAAGTAGCGAGTGTCTGCCGTCGGTCATGAATTCCGTCGGTGTCGGCACCGGCTGGCGGCTTCCACACCGCCACCGCCTTCCGCTGATGGCCGCGACCCCACACGGTGCTGGTTCGGCAGAACGAGGAACCAACATGAAGCCGTGCCATTTTGAGGATCGGGAGACGCCGAACGGAGGGCAACGCATCGACCGAAAACGTGAGCCCATTGATCATGAGCGAGGCTCTACGGGCGCGGGCGGTAGCTACCCGTCACTCCGGCCGTGGTCAGGATAAGGAGGTATGACCGGCTCGCGAACGACCTGCCCAGGCTGACCACGGTCTCCCCACCACTCCGGTTTCCTCAGCAACAGGTGTGGGGAAGGCCACACAATCACGGTGGGTAACCCCGGTACCTCCTACCTAGCCTCGTCGCATGCGTGACGACGCCCCCCTCAACGACCGCCATGCCCTCGATGACACAGCTGACCGTTCGGACGATGTGGTATCCGCCGACCAGAATGGCGGCCACCCCGCGCCGGTTCCGGCCCGCCGCTCCGGGCTCACGATCCGGTCTGCCCACTCCCGCTTTCTTCGTAACCCTTTCTCGGGCCGGAGCGGCCGGACACGGCTGGTGGCAGCAGCGGGCGCGGTATGTGCCCTCGGCCTCATAGGCTGGGCGCAGATCGGCATCGGCAGCACCCCCGGCGATGCCCCTGCACCCGACTTGCGGGAGGAGATCGCCCAGCGGGCCGAGCCAGACGCCGCCTCTCGCGGGAAGTCCTCCCGGTCCGCCAGCCCGACCACCCAGGCGCCCTCGGCGGACACCTCCCCGCCGCCGGCTCGAAAAGCCAAGCCGAAACCGAAGTCAAAGCCGAAGCCGATCACGCCGGTAGCCGGGCTGGACAAGGCCCAGATGGGCAACGCGGTGACGATCGTCCGAACGGGCCAGGAGATGCGGGTGCCGCACCGGGCGCTGGTCATCGCCGTGGCCACCGCCATGCAAGAGAGCAACCTCTACAACTACGCCAGCGGGGTACTACCCGAGTCACAGAATTACCCGCACCAGGCCATCGGGTGGGACCACGACTCGGTCGGTCTCTTCCAACAGCGGCCCAGCACCGGCTGGGGCCCGGTGCGGGACCTGATGAGCCCCAGGTTCGCCACCCGGCAGTTCCTGACCGCGTTGCAGAAGATCCCTGGCTGGCAGGACCTTCCACTGACCGTCGCCGCCCAGGCGGTACAGGTCTCGGCGTATCCGGGCCTGTACGCCCAGCATGAGTGGCAACTCGGCGACCGGTCAGCCCTGACCGGCGGCTTCTCCGCCGCCTTCGCCGCAGCGGGGAGCACTGCTCGCCGCGGTCACCCTGCGCACCACCCAGCTCACGGCGACGGAACCCAGCAGTACCGGGCCCTCCAACGCCGCGATCCGTAAGGCCACCATCTGAGACGGACACCCGGACGAGGGGTGGTCGGGCCGAGCGGCCAACCACCCCTCGTCCGCGTGCGGTGCGCGTGACGGCGGCACGCGTCGCGCCGGCGTCAACGGTTCACCTCGCGGTAGGTGCCGGGCCTGACTGGCGAGGCAACGGCCTGCCGCCCTCAGGCCCCACCCGATTCCTTTGATCAGAGGCGCACGGCCTCGTAGCCGGTTTCCTCCAGGATGTCGATGATGGCGGTGTCGGTAACCCGCCCGTCTGCCGTCACGGTAACCTGACCGGTTGCGAGTTCCACATCGACAACGCTGACGCCGTCCAGCTTGCTCAGCTGGGTCCGGACCTTGTCGGCGCAGCCATTGCAGGTCATGCCAGTGACCTTGTACGTGCTGGTGCCCACGGTCGCCCCCATTCTTCTAATACCCCCGATGGGTATTGGACGCAGGTAACGTATGCCAGAACAACCCGACGAACAACCCCCACCCCCTAGGGGTACCTTCCTCGACAACGTCCGCAGTTCGCCCCCTCCCCGAGTCGTTGTCACTGCACATCTCCGAGTTCGCGGTCACCGGCCAGGCGACCGCGGCGACGGCAGCACGAATGGGCCCACCTGAAGCTATACCGGTACAGGGTAGGCGTATATGGGTTGTCGTGCCCGGGCGAGATTACTGGCAGGAGGAGAGGCAGTTGGACCGGATCGGGATATCGCGCGCTGGCCACACCGGGTGTTCGGAGATGTCCTTATCCGGGTCGAGCACTGGGCGAATGCCAATGATCAGGGCGCGGTGGCCGCGCGTAACCTGCTGGCCGGACCCGAGAACGCCGAACCCTTCACCGACGTACCGTCGTTCGCCACGCATGTGCACGGAGCGCGGATCCAGGTCGCCGGCCTGCCGCATCTAGCCGACGAGGCGAGGCTCGTCACGGGCGCCCTCGAGGACGATCGTTTCGCCGTCGGTCTCTCCAGGGCTGGTGTGCTGGTCGGCGCGGTGGCGGTGAACTCGCCCAAGGACCTGATCCTGCTCAGGCGTGGGATCATCTCACGCAGCTCGGCGGAGGCGAGCCATCCATGCCTCTCCGCTGCCCGCCCCGGCAATAGCAGCGAGTGAGCCAGAGGTGGGCGAGGCCCACCCACAGTCGGGTTCTCTGTAACGGAGACAGGTCGGTTCGTTCGTCGGCCCGGCCGAGGCCGGGCCGACGAACGAAAGTGGGATGAGCGGCGGCCCGGCATGCCGAGACGGCACGCCGGGCCGGCTCACTTACTTACTGTTGAGCAGGTTCTGCATCTGGCCGATCTCGGCGGTCTGGTCCGCCTTGACCTTCTCCGCGAGGTTCTTCGCGGCCGGGTTCTGGCCCTGTTCCAGTTCGGTGGTGGCCATCTGCACCGCGCCCTGGTGGTGACGGATCATCATCTCCAGGAACGTGCGGTCGAACTCGGGACCGCTGGCCTTTTCCAGGGTGGCCATGTCCTGGTCGCTCATCATTCCCGACATGCCGCCGCCGGGAGCGCCGCCGTGCATGTCGTGCCCACCAGTGGACGGGGACGCCGTTGCCGCACCCCAGTCCCGCAGCCACGTCGTCATCTGGTCGATTTCCGGCTGCTGGGCTGCCTTGATCTTGGCGGCGAGGTCCTTGACCTGCGGGTCGCTGGCCCGGCTCTCCGCCAGCTCGGCCATCTCGACGGCCTGCTGGTGGTGCGGGATCATGCCCTGGGCGAAGGTGATGTCCGCCTGGTTGTGGTCTGCGGTCGCGGCCGGCGCGCTGGTCGCGGTGGCGGCGGGCTGGTCTGCGGTGTGGCCGCTGCCGTGTGAGCTGCCGCCGCAACCCGCGGCGAGTGCGACGGTCGCGATGGCGGCTGCCGCCAGTGCGGAAGAGCGAACGATGGGTCGGTTGATGCGCATGGGTTATCGACTCCCTGTTTGTCGCTGAAAGAATCACGGCAAGATGCCCGCGTTCACCCGCCCGTGGCCGGGGTGGCGGGCCGGGAGTCGGCCTAGACGCGCCAGATAGACAGTTCGGTTAGCGAAGGTGGGCCGCAGCCGCTGCCGCCTGCCGCCTCCTGCGCCGCCGTCTGCGGCGAGAGCACGATGACCAACGGGGGCGGCGCGACAGGCATCGGCGCGAGAGCCGGTGGCGACGCGACGGGTCCGTAGCCGGGCGGGGTGAGTTGGCACACCTGACCGGGGTGCCCGTGTGGCAGGTTCGGGCACTCGACGTCACCTGGCGGGCAGTCGGTACCTGGTCCGGCGGTCACCGCGCTGGGGTCATCAAGTTCGCCGAGGAGATGATGCGCCGACTCGGCCGACGTCGCGGCCCGTGAATGGTGATGTTCGCCCGTCGCCGGAGTGCCGACGAGTTGATGCATGAAGATCAACCCGACAAGGCCCGCAACGATGGCGAGCACGCGGATCACCGTACGTGATCGGCGGAGCTGGTCGCGGGCGGCACCTGTCATCAACCTCATCGTAGCCGCCTGCGAGATCAGGGGAGGCGGGCTTGGGCCAGCAGGGCCCTCCCGCCACTCCCGCTGGCGGTAACGGAAGCGGCCGGCAGCGCCTTCCGCCGAACGGCCGCGTGATCCGCCACATGGCCGGCCCACCTTGCGGATATACCCCCGAGGGGTATAGTTCGCACGAGGAGGTGACTGAGAATGCGACAACACTCGCACACGACGCGAACGGGTACCGAGGCGGCGCACCGGGACGACAGAGCCGACGCTGGAACTTCCAGCCAAGCCGTCGATCAGTCCCAGGGTGGCGATCACAAGCACCATGCGGACCACGCGGGTGCGGCCGGTCACGGCGGTGCTCACCAGGGTCACGACAAGCACGCCGGGCACGACCCGGAGCTGTTCCGCCGCAAGTTCTGGCTGAGTCTCGCCCTCACCGTGCCGATCGTGGTCACCAGCCACATGGTGATGGACTGGTTCGGCTACCGCCTGGACTTTCCCGGCATGTCCTGGCTCGGCCCGGTGCTCGGGTCGGTGGTGTTCTGGTACGGCGGATGGCCGTTCCTGGCCGGCGGCGTACGGGAGCTACGCGACCGCGCGCCCGGGATGATGCTGCTGATCTCGATGGCGATCACCGTCGCCTACGTCGCCTCGCTGGCGACCAGCCTCGGTGCCTTCGACCTCGACTTCTGGTGGGAACTGGCCGCCCTGGTCACCATCATGCTGCTCGGCCACTGGCAGGAGATGAAGGCCATCGGGCAGGCCCGGGGGGCGCTGGCCGCGCTGGCCGCACTGCTGCCCGACGACGCCGAACGGCTGACCGACGACGGTCAGGTACGACGCGTGTCGGTCGCGGACCTGACCGTGGGCGATGTGGTGCTGGTCCGGTCCGGCGCCCGGGTTCCGGCCGATGGGCGGATCGTCGACGGCGAGGCGGAGCTGGACGAGTCGATGATCACCGGTGAGTCCCGTCCGGTACGCCGGGTGGTCGGGGACCGGGTGGTCGCCGGCACGGTGGCGACCGACTCGGCGATCCGGGTCCGGGTCGAGGCGGTGGGCGAGGACACCGCGCTGGCCGGCATCCAACGCCTGGTCGCGCAGGCCCAGGCCGCCGGCGGTCGGGCGCAGGTGCTCGCCGACCGGTTCGCCGCGCTGCTGTTCTACGTCGCGATGGTCGCCGCCGTGCTGACCTTCGCGGCCTGGTGGGCATTCGGCGACGTCGACCAGTCCGTGGTCCGTACCGTGACGGTGCTCGTGATCGCCTGCCCGCACGCGCTCGGTCTGGCCATCCCGTTGGTGATCTCCCTGTCGACCACGGTGGCGGCGAAGGCCGGCATCCTGGTCAAGGACCGGCTCGCGCTGGAACGGATGCGCACCGTGCGGGCGGTGCTGTTCGACAAGACCGGCACCCTGACCAAGGGCGCGCACACCGTCACCGGCGTCACCGCCGCACCCGGTAGCAGCGACGACGAGGTGCTCCGGTTGGCCGGCGCGGTGGAGGCCGACAGCGAACACCCCCTCGCCAGGGCGATCGTGGCCGCTGCCGCCCGCGTCGAGCGCGCCGCCGCGACGGACTTCCGGTCGCTGACCGGCCGGGGCGTGCAGGCCACCGTCGACGGCACCCGGTACGCCGTCGGCGGGCCGGCCCTGCTGCGCGAACTCGACGCCCAGGTCCCGGACGAGATCGCCGCCACGACGCGGGCGTGGGTACGCCGCGGCGCGGCGGTGCTGCACCTGCTCCGGCTGGCCGACGGGCGTCCCGAGGTGCTCGGGGCGCTGGGACTGGAGGACGAGATCCGCCCCGAGGCCCGGCAGGCGATCGCGCAACTACGCGAGCAGGGAGTGGACAAGATCGTGATGATCACCGGGGACGCCCGGGGTGTTGCCGACGCGGTCGCCTCCGATCTCGGCTTCCGCCCCGGGGTGGACGAGGTGTTCGCGGAGGTGCTGCCGGCGGACAAGGACAAGGCGGTCGCCGACCTCCAGTCCCGGGGCCTGACGGTGGCGATGGTCGGTGACGGGGTCAACGACGCTCCGGCGCTGGCCCGGGCCGACGTCGGTATCGCGATCGGCGCCGGCACCGACGTGGCGATCGAGTCGGCCGGTGTCGTCCTCGCCTCCTCCGACCCCCGGGGAGTCACCGGCGTGATCCGGCTGTCGAAGGCGTCGTACCGCAAGATGCTGCAGAACCTCGGCTGGGCAGCCGGCTACAACATCATCGCGATCCCCCTCGCGGCCGGGGTCCTGGCCTGGGCGGGCCTGACGTTGAGTCCGGCCGTGGGAGCGGTGCTCATGTCCGCCTCCACCATCGTGGTCGCGCTCAACGCCCAACTGCTCCGCCGGGTACGCCTCACCCCGGAACAGCAGCAGCGGTAACCGAAAGGGTGTGGGTCGGGCCGCTCCGGCCGGGCCCACACCAGCGCGCCGAGGGGCCTGGCCAGCTTGATACCCCCTGGGGGTAGGGGTATGGTGGGCCTGTGAGCGTCAGAGCGGCGCTCTCGACTACCCCCCGGAGGTGGCGATTGCCGCGCCCTCGGGACGAGACCAGAGGAGATCCCCATGCAGACGACCTACACCGTGTCCGGCATGACCTGCAACCACTGCGTCAACTCAGTGCAGACCGAGGTGAGCCAACTCCCCGGCGTGACGGAGGTGCGGGTCGACCTGGCCAGCGGCGCCGTCACGGTCACCAGCGATACCCCGCTGGACGAGGCGGCGGTCCGCGCCGCCGTGGACGAGGCGGGCTACGAACTCATCAGCTGACATTCGAAGACAGGACAGGGCGGCACAGCATGAAAACGCCGATCAAGGTGGGTGGCTACGCGGCGGGGCTGGCGGCGATCTTCGTCGCCGCCTTGGGCGTCGGCGGGGTGGTCGGCCCCGACAGCCGACCCGCCCCCGAGGGTCACGACACCGGACACGGCAGCGACAGCCAGGGCACCGGCACGGCGGACGGCGCCGAGGAGGTTCCGGGTGGGCTTCAGGTGGCCCAGGACGGCTATCGGCTCGTGCCGGTCACCACCAGCCTGAACCCCGGCACCACATCCGAGTTCACCTTCCGGGTGACCGGACCGGACGGTCGTCCGGTCACCGACTACACCCCGACCCACGACAAGGACCTGCATCTGATCGTGGTACGCCGCGACCTGTCCGGGTTCCAGCACCTGCACCCGCAGGTGGCCGGCGACGGTACCTGGACGACGCCGCTTGCGATCGGAGCGGCTGGACAGTACCGGATCTTCGCCGACTTCCAGCCGGCCGCCCGCGCCGAGCCGCTGACGCTCGGTGTCGACGTGCCCGCGCCGGGTGCCTACAAGCCGCGTCCGTTGCCGGCTCCCGCGCGTACCGCGGTGGTGGACGGCTACACCGTCACCCTCGCCGGTGACCTGGTGCCGGGGACGGACTCGAAGCTCACCCTGAGCGTGTCCAAGGACGGTCGACCGGTCACCGACCTGCAGCCCTACCTCGCCGCGTACGGGCACCTGGTGGCGCTACGCGACGGCGACCTGGCCTACCTGCACGTGCACCCCGAAGGAACGCCGGGCGATGGGCGTACCGCGGCGGGCCCGGACATCACCTTCTACGCGCGGGTGCCCTCGGCCGGCGCCTACCGGTTGTTCCTGGACTTCCAGCACGCCGGGACCGTCCGCACCGCCGAGTTCACCGCGCACGCCGGCGACGTGGCCACCACCGCGGCGCCCACGTCGCCGCAGCCAACGCCCAGCCCGTCCGGTGGGCACGGCACCGGTCACACCCACAACTGAGCGACACCCGCACGGAGGAGCGCACCAGATGACATCCGGCCGACCCCTGCCCATGGCCACAAACCAGATCGAGCTGGCGATCGGTGGCATGACCTGCGCCTCCTGCGCCGCCCGGATCGAGAAGAAACTCAACCGTCTCGACGGGGTGACCGCGACGGTCAACTACGCCACCGAGAAGGCCAGCGTCACCGTCGACGACCCTGCGGTCACCGCCCAGGATCTGATCGCGACGGTGGAGAAGACCGGGTACACCGCCGAGCTACCCAAGCCGCCACAGCCGACCGGCGACGATCGGGACGTGCGGGGCGAACCCCCCGACGAGCTGTTCACGCTGCGTATCCGGCTGTGGGTGTCGCTGGTGCTGACCGTGCCGGTGATCGCCCTGGCCATGGTGCCGGCGTGGCAGTTCACCAACTGGCAGTGGCTGTCGCTCACCCTCGCCGCCCCCGTCGTCGTCTACGGCGGCCTGCCGTTCCACCGGGCCGCCTGGGTCAACCTGCGGCACGGTGCCGCGACCATGGACACCCTGGTGTCGATGGGCACCCTCGCCGCGTTCGGCTGGTCGCTGTGGGCCCTGTTCTTCGGCACCGCCGGCGAACCCGGGATGACCCACCCGTTCAGCCTCGACATCGGCCGAAGCGACGGCGTCGGCAACATCTACCTGGAGGCCGCTTCCGGGGTCACCCTCTTCATCCTGGCCGGCCGGTACTTCGAGGCCCGCGCCAAGCGCCGAGCCAGCGCGGCGCTGCGCGCCCTGCTGCACCTGGGCGCCAAGGACGTCGCGGTGCTGCGCGACGGCGCCGAGGTCCGTATCCCGGTCGACCAACTCGCGGTCGGGGACCGGTTCGTCGTCCGCCCCGGGGAGAAGATCGCCACCGACGGCGTGATCGAGGACGGCGTCTCCGCGGTCGACGCCAGCATGCTCACCGGCGAGTCCGTACCGGTCGAGGTCACCGCCGGAGACACAGTGGTCGGCGCGACCGTCAACGCTGGCGGCCGACTGATCGTACGGGCCACCCGGGTCGGCGCCGACACCCAACTCGCGCAGATGGCGAAGCTGGTCGAGCAGGCGCAGACCGGCAAAGCACAGGTGCAGCGCCTCGCCGACCGGATCTCCGGCGTCTTCGTACCGATCGTCATCGCCCTCGCCGTCGCCACCCTGGGCTACTGGATCGGCACCGGCAACGGCCTCACGGCGGCCTTCACCGCCGCGGTCGCGGTCCTGATCATCGCCTGCCCCTGCGCCCTCGGCCTGGCCACCCCGACCGCCCTGCTGGTCGGCACCGGCCGCGGTGCCCAGCTCGGCATCCTCATCAAGGGCCCCGAAGTGCTCGAGTCCACCCGGACCGTCGACACCGTCGTCCTGGACAAGACCGGCACCGTCACCACCGGCCGGATGAGCCTGCTCGACGCCATCGCCGCCGACGGACAGGACGCCAACGAGGTACTCCGGCTCGCTGGCGCGGTCGAGGCCGGCTCCGAACACCCGATCGCCCAGGCCGTCACGGCCGGCGCCACCAGCAGGGTCGGGCCGCTACCGCAGGTGACCGGGTTCGCCAACACCGAAGGGCTCGGCGTCATCGGCACTGTCGACGGCCGGCAGATCGTGGTCGGGCGTGAGCGGCTGATGCGCGAACACGGGCTGGACCTGCCCGAAGAGCTGCGCCAGGCGCTCGCCGACGCCGAGGCGAAGGGACGCACGGCGGTCCTCGCCGGCTGGGCCGGGCAGGTACGGGCGGTGCTCGTGGTCGCCGACACGGTCAAACCGACCAGCCGGCAGGCCGTCGCCGCGTTGCGGGCGCTCGGCCTGACCCCGGTCCTGCTTACCGGCGACAACACCACCGTGGCCCGCGCCGTGGCGGCGGAGGTGGGCATCGACGAGGTCATCGCGGAGGTGTTGCCGGCGGACAAGGTCGACGTCGTCAAGCGGCTCCAAGCCGAGGGCAAGGTCGTGGCGATGGTCGGCGACGGCGTCAACGACGCCGCCGCTCTCGCGCGGGCCGACCTCGGCCTGGCCATGGGCACCGGTACCGACGTGGCAATCGAGGCCTCCGACCTCACCCTGGTCCGAGGCGACCTGATGGCCGCCGTCGACGCGATACGACTCTCCCGACGCACCCTGGCCACCATCAAGGGCAACCTGTTCTGGGCCTTCGCCTACAACATCGCCGCCCTCCCGTTGGCCGCCGCCGGCATGCTCAACCCGATGATCGCCGGCGCCGCGATGGCGTTCTCGTCGGTCTTCGTCGTGTCCAACAGCCTGCGACTGCGCGGCTTCAAACCCATCCGCCAGCCGTAACAGCACTGGATCGGCCGCCGGACCCCGCCGTGAAACGGGATCCGGCGGCCGAACCCTTGCCGAACGCTGCCGCGCGCCGGCCAAGTGCCCGGTGCGTCAGACCAGATTCGGCACGTAGAACCAGGTGAACGGCTCCCACGGCAGGTTACGCAGCACGACCGCGTAGACCAGAAAACCAATGCCGTAGCCCCAGAGCACCCACTGCGGTACCCGCCACACCCGCATCCGCCCGCCGAAGGCGGAAACCGTCCACGCGAGCAACGCGTACAGCGCGTACGGCACCGCGAGCAGCGCGGCCAGGTGATGCCGGCCCGCCTGCACCAGATCGCCGTGCAACAGGTACCAGACCATACGGGTACCGCCACAGCCCGGCCCGTCAATGCCGAAGACGGCGTGCCACAGACACGGCCCGGTCGGGTCCGCGACCCGGTCTGTCGGGTCGAACGCCAGCACGTACGACACCGCGCCAGCGAGTGTGGCCCAGACGGTAACCGGCGCCCACCAACCGGACCACGGTCGGCGGATCGATACAGCCGGCGCCTCCGGGGGTAGTGGTGCAGTCACGGTGCCTCCAACCGGGCGGGATAGCCAGCGGCGGTGATCGCCGCCGCCAGCACCTCGGGATCCGCGTCAGCCCGGTCGACATCGACAACGGTGCGACCCGCCCGCACCGACGTCTGCGACCTGCGTACCCCCGGCAGTTCCTCGACTCTCTCGTCGATCAACATTCCGCAGCTTCCGCAGTGCATCCCGCTGACCCGGAACGTGAACGTTGTAACGTCAGACATCAGAAGACCTCTCCGGTCAGGAAATGGTGAGCCGGCCGGTGTACATGCCCATGCCGCAGGAGTAGTCCAGCCGACCCGGTTTGAGCACACCCAGGTCGATGGCCGTGTCCCCATCGGCCGGCAGAATCCACTGCCTGCCCAGCGACGGGATCACGAACGCCCGCACGCAGCCCTGCGCATCCTGGGCACGCACCACCAACCGGGTCGGCACCCCGGCCCGGACCGCGATGTTGCCCGGCCGGTACTCCCCCGTCACGGCGGTGACGACAACCAACTGCACACCCGTCGCGTCGACAGACACCGGCGGAGCGTCGTGCGGAGCCGCGGCGGCGGTAACCGGCGCCGGCCCGAACCCCGCCGCCTCGGCAATCCGGGACGCGGCAAGCGGCGACCCGGACAGCTCCAAACCCCCGTTGAGCGTGTACAGCCCCAACGCCACCACCACCAACCCGGTCGCCGTAGCCAGCCGACCCCGCCACGCGCCAGCGGCCCGCCGCGCGAGGTAACCCAGGACGACGAACAGCGGCGAAGTGCCGACCACGAACACCGCCATCGTCGCCGCACCCGCCCACGCCGACCCGGACGCCAACGCCAGCGCCTCCACCGACAACGTCACCCCACACGGCACGAGCACACTCACCAGACCCAACACCGCTGGCGCGAACGCCGACGACGAGCGGGCCCGACCTCGCACGAACCGCGACCACGACGCCGGCGGCTCGATCACCAACCCGCGGAGCCCAGGCACGCCCAACTGCGCCAGACCGAACACGACGACCAGCACACCCGCGCCGATCTGCGTCATGGTCCGGACCCCGACGGACAACTGCACGGCTCCGCCGAGCGCACCCAGCAGGGCACCGAGTAGCACGTGAGACACCAACTTGCCGGCCAGGAACGAACCCACCGGGGCCAGGTCGTCGGCCAGCCGCACCTGCCACGGCACGCCGCCCGACGCGGAGCCACCTTCGGCTGGACCGCGGCCAGCAGCGGTCGACTCCCGCTGACGCATCACCAGCCCGGCCAGCAGACCCCCCTGAACCGCCGCACACGAGACACCGCCAGCGAACAAACCGGTCACCAGAACAGGAACAAGATTCATCACCACAAGGCTTTCTACGCAATTGAAGAAGTCGACAAACGGCGGCGCACCGGCCGCCACGAAGGCTCGACAGGCCAACCGGGTCACCGGCCAGCCTGGAACATCGAAGACAGACTTCTCCTATAAGCGCAGCACGCACAACCGGAACAGAGCCGGCGCCACCATGCCGAGCACCACCGGCACCGCCCGGGGCGGGTCCCCCGACGCGGTGCCCGGCAGCCGTCGAATCGCCAGCCCGGCCAACATCACGCCCGCGACAGCCGACAACAGGAACAGGCAGGCACCGGCCACCACGCTGGCGCCGCCGTGATCATGTTCGCCCGGCGGGACAGGCGCCGCCAACACCTCGTCCAGCGAGGCGGCCGCCATGGGTGCGACGTCACCGCCCTCGCTCATGTGATGGGCGGTTCCGGTCACGCCCAGCGGTCCTGCCCCGCACTGCACCCCATGCAGCAACATCACACCCAGCAGCACGCCGGCGACCAATAGCCAGCGCAGCACGCGACGGGAAGATGCTCCCTGGGTGGCGAAGCCCACCGCGCCAGCCTACGACACAACGTCCGTCGCCCAACCCAGGGTCAATGAGCCGAATTGGCACTCCAGCCGTAGCTGCTGGACTCGCTGTCTTCGCTGGTAGTGGGCTCTCCTGGCCCGACAAACGGCAGAAGTAGCGCCACCATGGTCATCAATGAGTGATGGTCGAGGGCCGGGACGGTGGTGATCAGGTGGCCAGGATACGGCGACCCTCGCCTAGGGCGAGACGACGCGCCCGGCCGATTCTGGGAACCGGATAACCGTTCTTCACGACTCTCACCGTGGGCGTAGGCCACATCCTGCTGTGACTCAGCGCCCGTGTCGCCGAGGAGCAGGGCGTCGACCACGGCGTTCTCGTGGCGGGGGCGAGGCGTCGCACCACACCCAGGCAGGTATAGTTTCCGGTCGACCAATGCCCGCCTGTGCCGGCTGCCTGGGCCAGGAATGCGCGGTTCTCGGTCCGCCCAACCGTGCCGGAGTACCGGCGTTGCGCCGCGGTGGCCTTGTGCGCGGGCTTCCGTAGCCGGGCGGGTGGCGGATGATGGTGACTGTTGCCCGGTTCTCATGGTCGGGCGCCTTCCTTTGTCGGCGAACTGACCGGCGGAGTGGTTCGTTCCTCCGGTGTGGTGAGGTTTCCGCGGCGGTCGAGCCGCCAGACCGCGGCTGCGCAGGCAAGCCCGGTGCCGGTCAGGACGGTCCAGGGCAGAGCGGGAAGCCCGGCGTTGTCCCCGGCATCGAGGGCGACGCCGGTCAGGAGGTTCCCTACGGCGATGCCAAGCCCGGACAGGGTGTTGTAGAGGCCGTAGTACGTGCCGACCATCCGCCCGTCGGCGAGGGCGACGATCGTGGCCATCTCGAACGGGTAGACGATCATCGTGGCGAGGGTCAGCAGAACCGTGCTGGTGAGCACCGGCGCCAACGCGATCACGTACGTCCACCACCGGTATGAGTCCTCCGCCCGCCCCGGTGTTGGCGCTGGCGTGATCGCGGCGATGGCCAGCGGTACGAACGCTACGGCCAGCAACACCAGCCCGTGGGTGATGGCGCGAGGCGGTCTCCATCGCGATCTGACCCAGGCGGTGACCCGCACCTGCCCGAGGATGGTCAACAGGCCCGACACGGCGAAGAGGATCGTGACTCCGGCCTCGCCGCCTGTCGCTTTCCGTACCTCGATCGGGAGGCCGAGATAGACCTGGAAGTTCAGGACGTAGGAGCCGATCATGGCAAGGGAGAACAGCAGGAAAGGACGGTTGTTCAGCGCTTGGCGCCAGTCGCCGAGCATTGTCCGCCCGGACTGCTCAGCCTCGGCGCCGCGTTCGGGTAACGCGCGGGCCTGCAGCGCGAACAGGACGAGGAACAGCAGCGCGGCGACAAGGCACACCCAGCGGAAGTCGATCCTGATCAGGACCAGGCCGAGCAGTGGGCCGACGAGGATCCCCGCCTGGTAGAAGAGGTTGAACAGGGCAAACGCCTCGACGTTCCGGTCGCCGGCCTGCTCGGCGAGGTAGGCGCGTACGGCCGGGTTGAACAACGCTCCGGCCAGCCCGGTCAAGGCGGAGGCCAGAATCAGCGCGGGTAGGGACTCGACGACGGCGAGGAGACCGAAGCCGACCACCCGCAGCGCCAGACCAGCCAGGATCATCGGCTTGTAGCCGATCCGGTCGGCCAGGCTGCCGCCGATGAGGAACATGCCCTGCTGGCTGAGATTGCGTATCCCGAGGATGAGGCCGACCATCCAGGCGGCCATGCCGAGGCCGCCGGCCAGATAGCCGGCCAGGTACGGCATCAGCATGTAGAACCCGATGTTGATCGTCAGCTGGTTCACCAGCAGCAGTCGGACGGGCCGGTCGAACGACCTGAGCTGGAGCATGGTGGATCTCATGAGCACTCCCCGGAGCTGCCGGTGGGGTCGACGATCGTGGCGCAGCGACTCCACCGGACCACCTCGCGCTCGGTGGGATCGGCCAGGTCGTCGGGATCATGGGCGGGTGGCCTGCCGAGCAGATCGTGCCGCCGGCAGTAGCTGTCGCTGTAGATGGTGTCGGCGTAGCGTTGCGGCCCGTCCGGGAAGATCGCCACGATACGGCTGTCGTCGGGCAACGTGCGTGCCAACCACGACGAGACCAAGGCAACCGCGCCGACACTCCAGCCGCCGGTGATGAACCGAGCGGCGGCGAGCTGCCGGCACACCCACACCGCCTCCGCGGCGGCGACCCAGTGCACCTCGCTGAACGCCGCGTAGTCCACGTTACGGGGGTAGATGCTGCTACCGAGTCCTCTCATCAGTCGCGGCCGTGCGGGCTGCCCGAAGATGGTGGAGCCGACGGTGTCCACACCGACCAGACGCAGGCGGGGAAAGAACTGACGAAGGCCCCGGGCCACGCCCGCGCTGTGTCCCCCGGTGCCGACGCTGCAGACCAGCACGTCGACGCGGCCGAGCTGGCCGGCCAGCTCCAGGGCCAGGCCGGTGTACGCCTCGACGGTGTCGGGGTTGTGGTATTGGTCCGGGCAGAACGCCTCGGGATGCCGGTGGGCGAGCGCGGCCACCTCGTCCCGACGTGCCTGCTGCCAGCCGCCGCTGGGATGAGGCCGCTCGACCACTACGACCCGGGCGCCGTACGCGGTCAGCAGATTACGCATCACCGGCTCCATGCCGGGGTCGGTGACCAGGATGACCGGATGTCCGTAGACGACACCCGCCAGCGCCAGCCCGAGCCCGAGCGTCCCGGAGGTCGACTCGATGATCGGCGCTCCGGGCGCGAGTTGGCCGCGCTCCCGCGCCCGGCGGACCAGGTGAAGGCCAACGCGGTCCTTGATACCGCCAGGATTGTGGCCCTCCAATTTCGCCCAGAAGCCCCGCTCGGAGTGCCGATAGACATCCGGGGTCCACACCACCGGCGTGTTACCGACGAGTTGGGCGAGGAACTGGCAGGTCGGGCCGGAAACAAGCTGATTCGGGGCAGGCAGAAAGGTCGCCTGCGACAGGGTCGAATGCGTCATCATGTGACTCCATTTCGTTTCGAACGTGGGGCCAACCCGGGCGCGCAGCGTCAGCGGCGCCGCTCAACGGACGGCCGGAGACAAGCGGAGCCGCCACGCAACGGACCTCACTCGCGACCGAACTGGACGCGGCGGCCGGCCCGTTGGGCGGCAAATGTGAAAGTCGGGGACGGGCCTGCGCCATGAGCCGGCCCGAGGTCCGATCACGTCCTACTGACGCAGCACAACAAAAGCAAGGCGCGGCCCGCCATCACCGAGGCGGCGGCAGCGACGCTGGTGGCATCGGGCCGGGGGCAGCCGCCGGCGGCTGCCGGAGGCGGCGCCGGCCAGCCACCGGCCAGGCCCGAAACCGTGGAAGAACGCTCGCACGTATGGTCATGCGTCGTCGCATGCAGGGCCGACGGCGAACGCGACAGCGACGTCACACGATGGTTCGGCGCGTCAACGGTGGAGGGCACCAGCGCGGCCGAGCCGGGCGGGGCGCTGCTGGCCGCGACTGCGGTATGTGATCGGCCTTCGGGTTCGTGAAGTCCATCTGCCGCCGACGGGCAGAGCAGGACGGCGAGCGCCAGCGCGAATCTCAGCGCGGACAGGCGCCTGGATGAAGTCCTGACCACACACTTCACCCTGCCCAGCACGGAATTATCCTACATTCCGCATGTCTTGTGACTTTATCTGACACTTGACTATCTTTGCCTCGTTTATTGAGGTCTTCTCAACTCAGGCAGGCGATGCTCATTGCACGGGAGATCTGCCTCGCGACCAGCTTGTCGGACCCCTTCCCGTGAAGAGCGACTGACGGTGACCGAGACCATGGTCCGCTCGACAGTCGAGGCCGGATGGGATTCCCGGCAGCCCCTCGCCGAGGGGCGGGATCTCGCCAAGCAGGTCACCCTAGAGCTGGGCTTCGATCGAAGCCGGTCCGGCGAACTCGACCTGGTTGCGGTCTGGACAAGGACCTCCAGACCAGACCTTCTTCCTCTCTCGATTGCTCACGGATACCCCCGCCCGGTATCCTCTGAGTGGCTCGAGGTGCGCCTCACACAGAGAGGGCGGGTAGCCGCCATGCCGTCAACCGCACTTCGACACTCCGAAGACGAACGTCGGTCCGGCCGCCCGGAAACGGGGCGCAGCGACCGCTGGCCCTGGTACCACCGGTCTCCAATGACACGCACGGGCAGCGGCAGTCGAGGATCGCGAAGTAGAAAGGCGGACAGGGTGAAGGTCGAGGGATTCGCCGAGGACGGATACGACGCGGTACGTCAGGTCTTCCAGCGGCTGCTGGACGACGGCCGGGAGACCGGGGCGGGTGTGTCGGTCTGGCGTGAAGGCCGTGAGGTGGTCCGGCTCAGCGGGGGATGGGCCGACACCGGGCGGCAGCACCCCTGGCGCGACGACACACTGGTACAGCCGTACTCGCTGTCGAAGACGTTCGCCACGCTCGCCGCCCTGGTGGCAGTCCGCGACGGCGCGCTGGACCTGGACGAACCGATCGCCACCTACTGGCGCGAGTACGGCGTACGGGGCAAGGAGCACACCAGCCTGCGCCAGGTACTCACCCACCAGGCCGGCCAACCCCGGTTCCCCACCGAGGCCGCTAACCTCGACCTGCTCGACGACGCCGGACTACGAGCCAGCCTGGCCCACGCGACACCGGAGTACGTCCCAGGAACATCGCTGGGCGAACACGCTCTGACCTACGGCCACCTCATCGACGGCATCCTCCGCGCCAGCACCGGAACCACGCTCGGCGAGATGTTCAACAACGTCGTGCGGCCGGCGCTTGACCTCGACGCCTGGTTCGGTGTACCCGATCACGACCTACGGCGCGTCGCCGACCTGGAGTACGCGAAAGAGGACTGGCCGCAAAAACTCCACGCCGCGCCATGGCTGCAGATACCCGCCGGCACCCTGGACATCCAACAGGCAAACTCCCGCGCCTGGCGACAGTCGGTCTTCGCGGCGGTCAACCTACATACGACCGCGACCGCCATGGCGAGGTTCTTCTCCTTCGTCACAAGCGAGGGCGGGCCCCTACACGCCCTGCTGGGACCCCGCCTCCATACCGAACTACTCAGCTCGCAGGTCACCGGTCACGACGAGGTCTTCGGTACGAGGATCACCTGGACCCTCGGGTTCGTACGCGACCACGGCAAGATCGCCAAAGGCGGCATCGGCGGCTCGGCCGCCTGGTGGTCACTGAACCACCACCACGCCTGCGCCTACCTCACCCGCCGACTCGACGACCACTCCCGCGCCGCCGAAATCGCCACAGCCCTCGGCGACGACCTCACCGTGGTCGGAGAGGACTGAGTGGCGACGGCCCACCCTCACTGCTAACCCATCCGCCGGGCGCCCGCGCATCACCTGCCGCTATTCGACGCGGCGACCACGGCCACCGTCGCCGCCCCGTACCGCGCCCAGCCCGCCGTGCGCCCCGAGCGGAAGAAGGACGACAGCAACAACGCAACGCCAACAACGCACCACGTTTACCACGGCATGGCCGCGGGAACCGGAAGGCCGGCAGTGCCCTTCGATGTAGTGACGCACCGACTCCAGAACAACCCGGATCAACGCCTGCTCGTCCAACCATCCCGCCAAGGCCGTGGTGGCGTCGCCAGTCCAGAACAGCACTGCCCGGACCAGCGGGACCACGACCCCAACCACGAGCACCGCAGCGACCACAGCCGCAAACGTGACCATCCAACCAGGCGGCCAGCCGTCACGACCGTGCGCCCGCGCTCGAACCACATGTGCCGCAGGAGCTGTCGCACCACATCGGCCAACTCCGACATGACCACGAGGTGGGCGCCTGTCGTCAGTCGTCCTACTCGACCTTGCGAGCAAGGTCTTCCTGTCGACGCCTGACGTGGCCACACACGCCCCTCTCCACCGAACCGATGCAACCAGCGCAGATTCTCCGGCTCCGAGACAGTTAGGCGAAGGGGGCCGACGGAAGGTTGACGTCTTCGGGTTCGAGGTCTAGGCGCGTGCGGAGCAGGCGCAGTGGGTGCCGCCATCGGCCGTGTTCCCAGGCGACGTCCGCGCTCACCTCGACGACGATCACAGGCTCGACCGGGATGTAGTCGACGGGCTGGGGCCGGTCGAACTGACCGGTCCACGCGGCCGGGAGCGGATAAGGCCACAGATGCCGCTGGTATGGGCCGTTCCAGGCTGCGACGGGTAACAGGACGCCGAGTTCCTGGCGTTGTGCCGTGAGCAGGGGGACGGTGCGTCCGGCGTGGCGCAGCCGTCCGGTGGCGTCGAACCGGCCGAGCAGGAGCGCGACCGGGTCGGTCAGGTTGCCGATGACTCCTCCGATCACCGCTTCGGACTGGTCCGCTTCCTGACCTTGAGCCAGTCGGCCCGGCCCAGCCGGTAGGCGCCGGGTAGGGCCTTGACGACGAGCCCTTCGATACCGATGTCGTCGCCGCAGCCGTACCAGGCCAGCGCAAGGTTCCAATCGGTGGTCTGCGGGCAGAGCGGCGGCTCCGGCGGTGCATTGGTGAGCAGACGCGCCAAGCGGGCTCGTCGCTGCACCAGCGATAGACGGAGCACCTCCATTCCGGCGTCTTGGAGCAGGTCGAAGACGACCAGGTGGGCGGGGTGCTGCCGGATCTCGTCGAGGAGGCGGCGGCGGCCGGCGGTGACACGCCGTTGCACCGTCCGAACGAGGTACGCGCCCGGCTGGTTTCCCAGGCCACCAGCTCGCCGTCGACAATTGTCCCCGACGGCAGGGTGAGGGCCAGTGTCGGCACACGTCTGGGAAGTAGCGATGGAGCGGGCGGCCGGCGCGGGACTACAGGAAGACGCCCTCTGCCTCGACGAACGCTACCGCGCGCGCCACCCGTCCCACTTCGGCTCGACGGCCATGCCGGTCCGGTTCAGGTCCGCAGGTGGGGTGTCGGCCGGGCGCGCATCGGCTCGATCGGCGGACGCAGCATGATCCCCCAAACGGCGTCGTGTGCCAGGGGGGTCGCCCTTCACCTTAGGCAGCTCTGCCAGTCCGCTGGGCGGGTTCACGGCGATCGGGCTCGTCCTTCAGGCCCATCGCGCTGAAGATTCCTGTCGAGATCGGCGCATAACCCCGGTGTCGGAATCCGTTGTCGGACCTGTTCGACAACCGGTCCAGCGGCTGCACTGGAGAGGAAGCTTTCGGATCTCGGCCGAACAGCCCGGTCGGAGGGTGTCTGGGATGGTTGTCGAGCCGCTCGGCGGTCGGCGTTGGGCGCAGTCGCTGCCGGGGGCCGCAGGCGGGGTAGCTGACCGGCAGCTGGCGGTCCAGGGAACCGCAGGGCCGCACCTCGACATCGTGGGGCGCCATCGGCGAGCAGTTGCCGCCGCGGGTCGGAGCCCGGTCACGGCGGGCGTGGCCCGCCATCGTGGTCGCATCCTGCTGGCGGTCACCGGTGCCGCCGTTGACGCGCCGCACGGGGGTAGTTGTGCCGGTCGCGGGGACGGCCGGACCGAGCTACGGATCATGACCTTGACGACCTCCACGGCCAGCGCCGTCGATACCGGTGTGTGTGTACCGTCGCCGCATGGCGTGAATGAGGTGCTCGGCGCGAGCCTGGCCGGCGAGGGTGAGAACGTGCACTTGTGGTTCAGCGCGGTCACCGCTGACGGGCGCTGGCGGATCTATCACACGGTCAGCGCAGACAGCAGCGCCGCCTGGTCCCTGCCCACCGCGGTTGCCGGTCTTACCCCGGCAGGTGGGAGCGATCGGGCGCTGTTGCCTTCGGTGCTGCGGCGGCCGGACGGCTGGTGGATGTGGTACGCCGGTCACGACAGGCGAGGGCGAGGTGTGCACGTCGGCCGCTCCGTCGACGGACGGACGTGGCAGCGTCGCGGGGTGGCCGTGGATCGCGGAGAACCGGGAAGCGCGGACGCCGACGGCGTCAATTGCCCAGCTGTTGTCGAGGCCACCGACGGCACCCTGGTCATGGCCTACGGCGCCGCCAACTCGCGCGGCATCGCGGCGGCGGTCTCCCGCGACGGCATCGCCTGGCGCAAGATCGGTCCGATCCTGCACCTCAGGCTCGACGGTCCGGACTCCCGCCGTGTCTGGTACCCGATGTGGCTGCCCACCGGGCCAGACACGGCGGACCTGCTCTACGCGGGGCAGGACGATCACGGCCGCTGGAGCATCCTCACCGCCGGCCGGGTCGACCTAGCGCTGCTGGCCGCACGGCCCACCCCGCTGCCGCTGACCAGCGCCGTCGACGCCGTGCTCACCCACATCCGCGCCGCCGTCACCGCCAATTACCTGGTCGAGCCCGACTACCACCGGCCCGCGCCGGTCTACCGCTCGCCGGACGGCCGGGTCGAGCAGCTCCGCCCCAGCACCAGCCCGGTATTCGCCGTCCGCGAGGGCCACGGCCGGCCGGCGAGAGTCGTGAAGCTCGGCCGGGACCGAGCGAGCGTCGAACGCGAGTTCTCCGGCCTGCAAGCCCTCGCCCGCCACTACCCAGTCCCAGCAGCGACACTGCACTACCGGCGAGGCCAGGCCGCCCTGGTCATGGAGCACCTCGACGGCATCCCCCTCGCCCGGTTAGCCGGCACCGACCCCGACCGGTTCGAGGCCGTCCTCGACGACGTCGCCGCCCGCCTCGCCGCCGCCGCGCAGGCCACCCTCCTCCCCGCCAGCGGCGTCGACGGACCATCGGATCACACCGAGGAGACCCCAGCCGTACTCGCCGCCTGGGCCGCCGAACTCGCCACCCGACTCCGCCCGTGGGCCCGGTTTCGGCTCACGCTCGACGGCGAGCCGCTCGACTTCACCCTCGCAGACCTCATCGACTTCACCCACCGCCGGCTCGCACAGCCGCCGGCGTGGGTCGTCCACGCCAGCGGCGACCCGCACCTCAACAACATCCTCGTCGCCCGGGAGGGGCAGCGGTGGTGGCTGCTCGACTGCGAGTACGCCGGACTGCACGACCTGGAGTACCTCCTGGCGAAGCTGGTCACCTCGTGCTTCAAGCACACCGGGCTGCTCACCGCCCAGGCGACGACCAGACGCGACTGCCTGCACCTCACCGCCAACGTCGGACACCCGGTCGCACGGCGGGTGTTGACCACGCCGTGGCTGCTGGACCGGTTCGCCAGGCTGCCGGTGGACCGGGAGCGGCTGGCTGCTCATCTGCTGCCGCTGCTGTACTTCCGGTTCACCACATCCGACGGCCGCCCGCCCGCGTTCGGCGTGACCGCTCTCGTCCTCGCGGCCGGAACGATCCTCGGCGAGCGGTAACTCGATACCGAGTCCCTGCCCGGCCGGAGAGAGGGATTAGCGGGTGACGGTGGCGACCGATCTTGGCACGCGAACGGCTGGGGCCGGGCGTGGCTCGGTGTGCGGCGCCCTGGCGGGGTTTCAGCCGGCGACCGGACTGGGGACGGCGAGGCCAGCGGTGTGCTGGATGAACGCCACGGTCTCCTCCAGCGAGGCGGACTCGGGGATCACCATCTCGTCGGGCATGCCGAGGAGGTCGCGGGGCCGGTACCAGCCGCGCATGTCCTCGGCGGTGAACTCGGACGCCTGCGGCCGGAGCGTGTGCCGACGCAGCGTCTCCTCCAGGGACACGTCCAGGTAGAACACGTACGTGTCACCGCGATGGTCCCGGCGCAACGCCGAGATCATCGGCCCGTACCGATGGGAGATGAGGATCCCTTCGAGGACCACGTGGTAGCCGTGCCGCAGCGCGAGTCGCACGGTCTGGGAGATCAGCTCGGGAGCGAGGCCGCCGTCGACGTCGCGTTCCCGAAGGACGATACGGCGCAGGTAGTCCTGCTCCAGCGCCATCCCCCGCCCGTACCGGTACCGGACCTGCCGCGCGACCGAGCTCTTCCCGGACCCGGAGTTGCCGCGGATGACCAGCAGCTTTGTCTCCGGTGATCCCACCGCAGCGTCCTCGGTCACGCGACCATCCTGTCACCGTGCCCTGGACTGGCCCGCTGACGCGCTGCTTGCTGCGCGGGTGATGTCGGCGTCGCGTCGCCGGGTCCCGAGCCGCTCCTCCGCTGAGTCGGTGGCGTGAGATATTTTGCCAGGTCGGGGCCTTGACGGCACCCGAGGTTCCCGGTGAGCATCGAGGTTGCGGTCCACGAACCGGGCCGTGTCGGGAGTCAGCGCGGGTGGTGGTCCGCGCGCTGGCCAGCAATTCCCGGCGGGGAGGTGGAATCCGACGGCGGCCGGTCCACCTCGAAGCGGACCTATCAAGGAGACGATTCGTCTCAGCCCTCCCGAGGGGCGAGGCGCGGCCACTTCCCCATACGGGAAGTTCAAGGGCCTTGCGGTGAACGTACGACGTCGTCACCGCGCCGAGACACGCCGCCCGCTCGTGCCCTTGACTGCGCCCACGCCCGGAGCCCGCTCTGGCTGTCGTGCGCGCGCCGTGCCCCGAGGAGGCGCACCACCATGCCCAAGAAGACGCCGATGGGCCGCGAGGCGGCCAACCGGATCCGCGCCGCGGCCCAACGCAACCCGAACTCGGCGACGGCTCGATCCGGTTTTCCGGACCGAGCGCAGCAGGCCGCAGACCGCAACGAGGAGCGGCCGGAGCAAGAGCGGGAGTAGGCCGCCGGGTGGGGAGGTTGGGCCAGCACAGGCTGTGCCCAACCAGCCCCTGCGGGTTGCGCCCCCCGCTGGTACTCCCCGCGGGCGTGCAGCGGATGGCAGAACCCTTCAGTTCGGCTCGGCGGCCAGCCGCCGATGCGGCGGGCAGTGGACAGCGCGTGCTGGGCCCAGGCCCTTCGGCGGTACGCGAATTTGAGTAGGTGTCCGCCGATGGTTGACGGCGTATTCGGTACGCAGCCCGAAGGCCCGACCCGTTGCCGCAGGGGGTGCTGTACGGTCAACCGTTGGCGGCGGCCCGATCCCGTCCGCAAACATCGGTCCGCCGCCCACGCCCACTCGGCACCCCTCACAGGTAGCGGTGTACCGGCAGGCACCTGCTGGATACGTGCGCCGGGCAGAGGTCGCCCTGCCCTCTGGCCTGGCCGCGTTCGCCGGGGAGATTCAGCTCAGGCAGGCCGGTGCTCTATCTCTCGGCGGCCAGCGCCCGGCGCAACGCCGCGACCACGACTGCCGACGGGAAGCGTCGTGAGGCCACCTGCTCGGCGTGGGCGATTGCGCTCGCCGTCCGGTCGGCCGGCGTGGTGCGCAGGGTGGCGACCAGCCAGCCCTCCAGGTCGACCTCGTCGTCGGGCAACCGCAGCGCCTCGGGTGGCGGCGGCGGTGACACCGGTGCTGCCGGCAGCGGCTCACCGGCCGACGCGTACCGGCCGGGTGGAAGTTGCACCCGGAACGGGTGGACACACACCGGCACCCCGTCCCGATCGGTGCGCCACCCGATCGTCGGGTTGTAGGCAAACTCCCGCCCCGGGGTGCCGACGACATCGAACTGCCCAGGGCCGAGCTGCTGCGCTGGGCACACCGCACAGGTCTGGTCACGCCAGTGCTCCCGGCCGCCCACCGGCTCGATGTCGTCCATGCCTAGCGCGGCCAGTCGATCTGCGCCTCGGGCACGCCTGCCTGACGCGCGAACGCGAGCGCCTCCTCGTGGGCGGCCGTATCCGCTCGGGTGTAGCGAAACACCTTGCCTGCGAAAATCACCCACTTCACCTGTTCGTCCGCGTAGTCCGCGTACCAGGGGCCAGATGCCAGCGAACGCGCCAACTGCGCCGCGAGTTCGTCGACGTGCTCATCCGAGCAGGCGAAGTCGATCAGCGTCCATTCCGGCGGCTGACCCGCCTCGACGACTCCGGCCGGAACCCGATGGATTCTCTGAACTGTCAGCGGCACCGAGATGTCGGCGCCCGACGTGAGACTCTCGACGACCAGCGTCCCGGTGACCATCTCCACCTCGCTCTACCCGGGTTCCGGCTCAGCCTATTCGGGCATGGGCCGGTCGTGAACCAGGTCGGCTGTGGTCCTGTTGTTTTCCTGTCTTGACGGTTCGGTTCGCTCGGTACCGCTGTCTGAACGATGATGGGAAAGGTGCTGTCTCTTCCCCGTGCGCTGCTGTTGGATTACGGCGGCGTGCTCATCGAGTCGTCCAGCCAGTCGCTGGCTCCGCCGGTGCTGGTACGGCGGCTGTTTGCCTTGACGGGGGAGGCGCTTTCCGAGGAGGAGATCGCCGAGGATCTGATTCGTGGTGCCCGGGAGTACGGCAGGTGGCGTGACGAGGCCAGCCACGATCCGAGCCCGGCCGAGCTGAGCCACGAGGGAATCTGGGACGATTTCGTGACCGTCGGCTGGCCACGGGCGGCCCGGGAGGCGGTGCGGAGGCACGCCGCGTCCTTGAGCTACGAGTGGACGTGGCACGAGGACTGGGCGGTCCGGCCGGGTATTCCGGAGGCGCTGGAGGCCGCGAGGGCGGCCGGCCTGCCGCTGGTCGTGGTGAGTAACGCGCTCAGCGGGGCCGCGCACCGAGACATCCTCGCTGCGGCCGGCCTCGGGTCCATGTTCGCCGCCCAGCTCTACAGCGACGAGCATCGGCTACGCAAGCCGAACCCGGAGCTGCTGCGACGGGCCGCCCAAGCAGTCGGATCGTCGGTCGAGGACTGCTGGTTCGTCGGCGACACGATCAACCGTGACATCTTGTGTGCCCGCCGGGCCGGCACTGGCACCGCGATCCTGATGCGCTCGACTCGCACCAGCCGAGAGCAGGCCGTGCCGGGCATCGCGCCCGACATCGTCGTCGACGATGGGCACGGCCTGCGTGATCTCCTGTCCCGGCTCGATCGGCCCTGACTGTCGGACGCTGAGCACCGCAACGGCCGGCGGCGGTTGCACGCGCGCTTCTCGGAGGGTGGTGGCCGCATTGGTGCCCTCCCTTGCCGGTCCGCGCGTCGACCGGTCACAGTGACCGGGCGTACGCCAGGTGCTCGTCGACTCGTTCGGCGGCGGCAGCCAGCCAGTAGGTCGCGGCTGCGGCGTGCCGTCCGGCCGCATACAGGTGATCGATGGCGGGCACCACCGGGCCCCGATAGGGCGATGTGGGTAGCACGAGGCAGAGACGGTCGGTCAGCTCGATCACCGCGTGAAGTTCCCGATGCGAGGAGCCGATCCGGTTCTTGATCCATCCGACGCAGCCCGGCTGGTAACGCACCGCGGGTCGGTACGGCCCGGTCGTGGGGATCGCCGCCAGGCGGTACCGGTGCCACGCCCGCCCCGCCTGGTGAATGAGCGCGGCGGTGCCCGCGCCAGCGCCGGCTCCGATCACCACTGCTGTCGGGACGGGAATCGAGGGGAGCTGGGTGACGACGGCAACCGCCACGGCGGCGAGCAGCACCGTGACCCGGCGGCGGTGTCCGGACCGACGCCGGGACAGGATCTCGACCACACGGTGCAGGTGGTTGCGGGCGAGCCGCATTGCGTCACTGGCCTCCTTGGCGCGTTCGTCGGGCCCGTACGCGTCGTCCAGGCATCGCCAGGCCGTTTCGATGCGACGGCAGGCGAGTTCGGCGGTGAGCGCGGCGGTACGGGGGGCGGCCGAGTCACGCAGCACATCGGCTGGGGTGGTCATGTCGAGGGAGCCTCGAAGTCGAAATCGGCTGTGACCAGGCGATGGCCGGACGCTACGTCGGCCTGGCCGTCGTCGCCGACCCCCGCACCGGCGCATAGAACGAGCCGGCCGTCTGGGAGCATCACCGACTACCAGCCGAACCGGTTCCGAGCGCCGTCGGGTCAAGGTCGATCCGGATGGGAAGGTGGTCGGACAACAGGCGTGCCGCTGATGTGTCGATGACGTGATAGCCGCGCAGCGCCTGTGGCCGGGTGGTCCAGAACGCGTCCAGTCGCCGGGACAGGTCGGCACCCATGTGACCGCCGGTTGCCTGCCAGGGCGCCCCCAGATGAGGGGCGGCGTCGTGTAGGCCGCTGCGGCGCAGCAGTTCGGCCGGGCGCCGGTCGGCTCGGGGCGCGGTGTCGGGGGCGTCGCTCCACCGCACGTGGCGCCACACCTTGTGCGGGGCCAGCTGCGACCAATCCGGCTCCGGATCATAGGTGTGGTCGGCCCCGAAGCTGTTCCAGTCACCGGCGATGACCGTTGCCGCCGCGGGGTCACTCAGCAGCCCGGTGATGGTGCGGACGTCTGCGAGCCGTTGCTCGGGATCCCAGGGAGCCAGATGAGTGACCGCTACGCGCAGCGGGACGGGGGCGCCGATGTCGAGTTGGACCACGCCCAGGCCGTGCCAGAGGGTCAGGCCGTGGCTGCGCTGGGACAGTGCCGCGAACTCAGGACGCCACAGGATCGCCATATGGCAATGCGACCGCCGTGCGGGTACCGCCATCCCGCGCATCCCGAGGGCCTCGGCGATCGTCGCCACGTGCCGCCCGAGGACGGACAGGTCGTCGCTGTCGTCCCAGATCTCCTGCAAACACAGCACATCCGGCCGCTCGAAACGCAGCAACTCGTGCTGCTGCCGACGCGTGGCCACCGCGGACTTGCCGTAGTCCTTCAGGTTGTAGCTGAGAATGCCTACCACTTCCGCGGTCACTTCGCCTCCCACACCGTGCGGGTCCGGCAACCCGGCAGCGCCGAAGGCAGATGACGTGCCTCGAAGTTGAGTAGGGCCAGGGATAAACGCCTCATGTCAGCAATCTCCTTTGTGACGGTTTCAAGGGTTGGTTGTGAATTCTGGAAGACGTTTCGCTATGGCTGACCGATTCCGTCTTGTAGGTGGATCAAGAGAGTGGAGACGAGGAACAGGACCAAGCAGGCAGTGAGTACTCGTGTGAGACGAAGTCGGAACAGCAACCACGTAATGGTCGAAGTGCTGCCCCTGACTAGTGCTGCGACCAGCAGTAGCAAGCCAACGGCTACGGCGGTGAGCTCACCCATTGCCGTACCTTGGTGCTCCGATAGATGCGGTGACATAGACGACGGGAGTGGTGAAGGTGATGCCGCCGCGGTCGGCGGCGTGGTCGAACGCGCGGTGCCACGCGGTGACGTATCGAGCGGTGGTGCCGGCGCCCAGGTGTCGGGTGATGAGATCGACGGGGCTGGAGGCGCCTGGGTGGGGCCTTCGGTGCAGGTGGGCGTCGACGTCGGCGTGGGTGCTGAGTTGCTCGGTGACGGTGGTCTCGTCCACGGCGGGGGTGATGAAGCCGGCGTGTAGGGCGGCATCGGTGAACGGCATCACGTCGAAGGACATCATCGGTCCGGCGCTGGGACTGCTTGAGCTGCGGAGCCGGTCAATCGCCTCGATCTCGTCGGGGGTGATGCCGTCCAGGTTGGCGTCGTGGCGGCGGCGGGCGTTGACCGGCTCGAACGCCGACAGCAGTCCTTCCGGTCGGAGAACGCGGGCGACCTCGCGTAGCGCGGCGCGTAGGTCGGGCAGGTAGATCAGAACGCTGCGAGCGACGACGCGGTCGAAGGTCGCGTCGGCGATCGGGAGGTGACAGGCATCGCCGACCACGGGCCGGATCCGCTCCCTGTGCGTCCGGATCTCCGCCAGAGCGGCGGCGGACTGGTCGACCGCGGTAACCGATCCAGCCGGTGCGACGGCCCGCGCGGCGGCGTGGGTGAGCAGGCCCGTGCCGGCACCGAGATCGAGGACATCGTGGCCGGGCCGCAACCGGGCCGCGTTCAGCACCCGATCGCGGATGTCCGCGAGCAGCCCGGTCAGTGCCGCGCGGTCAGCGGTGTCTCGACCGGCGTCCCGTTCTCGGGTTAGCCAGCGTCCCGCCGAGTCGGCGGGTGTCACGTTTTCGGCCTGCTCACCCACGATGGGCCTCCGTTACGCCGTCGCGGTCGTGAACTGGAACTGTGGCGCGACCGCGTTGTTCAGTGATGGAAGAAGCTCGGCGAGCCGGGCGTCCTTCTCCGCGTGGTAGATCTGGTCGATGCGCGCGATCTGCTCGTCGGTGAGGATTTCGTGGCCGTGGGCCCCGTAGCTGAAGAACAGGTCTTCCTCGGCGCGGAACAGTTCGGCGTGGCGGTCGAGTAGTTCCTTGCGGGCGACCAGGGCGTCGTTGTCCAGACGCCCCCGCTTGTGCTCCAGTTGCTCGGTGACCTGGGCGAACTGCACCCGGATGCCGGTCAACGACGCCTGGTATTCGGCGTTGAGGTCGATGAGTCGGGTGATCTGCTCGGGGGTGAGTCCGATCTCGGCATGGTGAGACAGCATTCTGGTGAACAAGACTTTCGCCGCGATGCTCTCGCAGCTGATGTCGATGAGGTATCCGGGTCGGGGAAAGAGGTTGTGGTTCACGCCGCACATGTCAGGTAGATCCTCCAAAGTCGTCTGCTGGAATCCGGTCGAGGTCCTTCGGTCATGTGCCCGGGCGGGGCCCGTGCACCACCCGCCCTCACTGTCGGTGTTGTCGAAGGCAGCGCGGATGGGAAACGCGGTCCGGTCGCACCAACGGCGGGCGTTAGTCCCGGGACATGCTGGTGGGCAGTTGGTAGACAGGCTGCTTGGTCCCCACCCGGGACCTGTGCCCGGCACGGCCTCAACACGGCGACACCTCCCGGCAATTTCAGAGAGCTGCCGGCGGTCGTGTCATTCGAGGTACGCCTTGGCGATTGGCGAGCGGGAATAGGCTGATGGGTCATGGCTTGGCTGCCGGGTGTTGGCAGCCAGCCGCCGGGGTGTGGATGTCCGGGGTGCGGCGGCTGTCGACGTAGAGCCGGTAGCTGTCCGCCTCAGCGATGATCGCCTCCCTGGCATCGGCCCCGAGCTGCGGATCCTGAGGTGGGATGGGACCGGCGATAGTGGTGAACGCAGCGAGGAGGACGCCGGTGGTCGCGTCGATCGTGAGGATGTCGCGCCGAGGCACACCGGCCTGATCGGTGTACGGGAGGATGAGGTCCGTGCCGGGCCGGTGGATGCGGTCGGTGACGCCGGTCCGCACGAGCAGGCCGGGCTGCGCCGCAAGCAGACGCAGGAGCGCGGCACGGACCGGGCGGGCGAGCGCCTGGCGTTCGTAGAGCATCGCGACGCCGCCGACGATGTGCTCAGGCCGGGGCTGTTCGGGTCCTGCGGCGGTGAGCAGGTGAGCGAGCAGATCGGCCGGGGTGCTCGGTGGTGGTTGGTCGAACGGGTCGGCGGCCCGCCCGGTCCACCTGCTCTCCCCGCCGTCCGGGGTGCAGCCGTCGACGGCGACGCGCACGCTGACCTGCCGGCCGCTGACGGCATCGTCGGTGCGCCATAGCTGGTCGATACGGACCCGGGCGGGCCATCCGGTGGGTCCGGGCGGACCGATGATGTCGCGGTACCAGGTGCGGCGTTCGATGTACTGGTAGCCGCCGATGGTGCTGTCGGCGGGCGCGTCGGCGAGGGTGTCGGCCAGGCGGATCAGGACCGGGCCGGCTGGGACCGGCGGTGCACTGGTCGGAGTCGTCATCGGAACCGACGGATCCGCGTCCACCCCGGCCGAGGGCTCGGCGCAGGCGGCCAAGAGGAACAGTGCGCTGAGCAGCAGGGCGCCCGTCCGGGTCCGGGTCATCGCGTGGCCTCCGAGCGCCCGCTGGCGGGCGAGGGTGAGGGTGGGACGCAAAGCGGCCGTGACGTACGCCTGGGCGATGCCGGTGGCTGGTAGCAGGGCAAGCACGGCAGCGCCGGGAGCGAGGCGATACCGTGGTCGACCTTGTTCTTCATGCTTCATGGATAAAGGCCCTTTGGGTGAGCTGTCGGTCGTACGAGCGCTCAACGCACGGATGGCTGGCGCGGGGAACCCGGCCCGGCCGGTGTGCTGGCGGCGCGCGCAGCCAGCACACGCTCTGCGGCGGCCATCGCAGGTCCTTCGCCGTAGCGGGCCGGGTGTAGTGGATACGGGGCCAGGGTGAGCTGCGCGGGCAGGCCGCGTGCTTCGAGTTCGGCGGCGAACGCGGCGATCCGGGCGGCGACCGGCCCGTACTGGTCTGGGCTGTTCAAGCGGAACAGCAGGGCGAGGTGTTGGTCGGCGTGGGGGTGGATCATGTCGCGGTGCCGGCGCATCCACCACAGTTCGACCGTGTCGGCGAGTGTGTGGGCGAAGGCGGGCAGGTGGCGGGTGAGGATCGCGTCGAACCGTGCCGGGTTGCCGACCAGGTGTGCGTGCACCACGAGGGAGTTTCCGGCCCGCATTACCGACCCAGGGGGCGCGGTGCGTGGGAGTGGTCGTGCCGGCGGGTCGATGGCGGTCATCGGGATCAGCAGTTCCGCGGGGCGTCCGATCCAGTCCTGGGCGCCCTGGGGGCTGTCCTCCTGCAGCTCGACCCGCTCGGCCCGGTTCAGTCGAGCGTGGAGGAGTGTGCGGTCCAAGGGCTGGTCCAGGTCGAGCGGCAGGCGCAGCTCGCCGTGGCAGAGGATCACCCGTGCCGGCACCCGCCACCGCCGCCGCCACGAGGCGAGGGACTCCGCCAGTGGTTGGTGACTCGGACTGGGCAGGTCAGTGCTGTTGAGGGTCCATCGGGCGGCGGCGAGCACGGTACGGCGGTAGCGGATGCGGGGAATGTAGGGCAGGGTGCGGGCGGCGCCTGGGTTGAACGGACCGAAGGTGGCGGTGCGGGCGTCAGCGACCTCGGCGATGAACCGGGCCAGCGGCGGGGTGTGCGCCCCGAGTTCGAGGGCGTGTGGAATCCGGGGGATCACGCGCCGGCCGGTAGAGAGCTGAACGAGGTACATCTGGTCCCCGTCGGCGGTGACGGCCAGGTCCTCTATGTCGATGTTGTCGGCGTCGGGGTGTTCGGCCAGTGATACAACATCGGGAAGCAGTCGTGGAACGCGGACGACGTGCTCATCGTGCGGTCGCCGTGGTGGAAAGGACAGCTGAACCGCGACCGGCTCGTCGGCCTCTGTCGCCCGTGCGCCCGTTTCGAAGGTCGCGGCCAGCAGAGCTCGTTCTTGATGGTCGAGTAGGTGGGCGAACCGGCCGGCCATGCTGGTCGGGACGCGGGGTGCGGCGACCACGCGTAGCTCGAACACGCCCCGGTCGATCGCGTCGGTGGAGGCGGCGTGCAGCGCGACGCCGAGTTCGATGCGCTGCGGCGCCACGATGTCGGCGTGTTCGCCGACCGTCAGCGCCTCAACGTCGGCGTCGGTCAGCTCGATCTCCTGCGCACCGTCGAGGATTGCCCGCTGTATGAAGGCGAGGATGGCGGCGTCACGTTCGGTCAGCTCCCGCCAGGCGGGCCGGGTGCGAGGCGCACCGAGGTAACCGCTGGGGTAGCCGAGGCCGGAGTCGGCCACCAGTTCGCGCACCGGGATGAGGGCGCCGGGTCCATAGCGGGTGCGAAAGCGGGCGTGATAGTCGAGCCAGGCGGTGGATCCGAACGGTTGAGTGGACAGGCGCAGCAGGACGCCGGCCGCGAGCGCGGCTTCTGCCAGCACCTGTTCGGGAATCGTGATCCTGGCGTCGAGCCGTACGTCGGCGGCGAGGACCTGGCTCGTCTCAGGGGCGAGTGCGGTCATCGACACCGACGCGAACGCCCGCAGTGCCGCCGCCCGTGTCGGGTCGGAACTGGTGTTGTGGCAGGCGAGCAGGTCGTTGATCTCATCGAGGCGCTGCAGCAACTCGGCGACGTCGGGCAGGTCTTCGCCCCCTGCCGCGCGAAGGGCATGGATCAGGTGCGTGAGGCCGTCTGGACTCGTGGTGGGCGGACGAAGGTTGGTGATCAGGAAATGCTGGTCGATCAGGTTATTTAGCAGGGCAAGGATCTTCTCCGGCATGGCGGCCGGAAACCGGGCGGCCAGCGCGTCGGCGAGGGCGTCGACTCGGATCGGCGCGGCAGCCGCAGTCATCACGGCTCGCACGACCGCGGTGTGCTCGACGACCACCTCGCGCAGCGGCGCGTGGCCGCGGACGCCAACGTCAGCCGGCAGGGAGATGATCAGGCGGCCGTCGCGGTCGACGCGTCCGCTGTTTGCCGTCACCAGCAGGCGCGGGCGTAGCCGGGGGTGCCGCTCAACCTCGTTGATCAGGTGCGTGAGCCAGCCCCCGGCCGGGCGCGCCACAATCCGGTGTCGGCCGCCGAGCTGGGCCGCCGCAGGCCCAAGCGCGACGGTGCAGACGCCGGCGAACATGCCGAACGGTGTCGGGCGGCGCTGCCAGCGCAGCAGATAAGACGCGACGGACAGCACCGCGCGGCGTAGCTGTTTGACGGTGGCCGGGCCGGCGTCGGCGTCGAGCAGTCGGTCGATCGTCGCCGCGAGGTCCGGGCTAGCCAGCTTCAGTGCCTGCCGTATTTCGTCACGCGTCCACACCTTGGTCAGCCATGCTCGGCCCTCTTGCTCGATGGCGGCGGGCTGGGACAGGTCCAGGTGTGTAGGTGGGTCGAGATCGCCGGGATCCGTCGTCGCGCGTATCAGCACCAGGTCGGTGTGGCGGTAGCGGACGGGGATACTCACCTTGTTCACCTCCTCACAGGGTGAACCGGGCCGCCGACGCCCGGGGGGTGCGGACGCCGGCGGCAGCGGGTGGTTCATGAGGACAGGTGGTTCAGGACGGGTCGTTGGAGCTGGTGGTACAGGCGCTGCCGCTGCAGGTGTTGCCGCACCCGTCGTTGGTGCTGCACGCCATGGTCGTCAGCGGGGTGGTGACCTCGATGACGCGCATGTCCGGCAGATCGAAGTCCAGAGCCTCGTCGGTCAGGGTCGGGTCATCGACCATGCCGTCGAGGGTCAGCGTTGGTGCCATCGACATCACTCCTCACAGAAGGGGGATTGGGTGGTGCACCTGGCCCGCGTGGACGCCGCGCGGTTTCAGCCCGCCGTGGGCCAGGAGATCGTGACCCGGCCGTGGGTCTTGGTCAGGACGGCCGCGCCTTCGGGGAGGGCGGTGTCGTCGCTGCCGGTCGGCCAGTAGCCGATCGTCGGGGCGGGGCGGCCGTGACGGTCCCACGCCTGGATCTGCTCGACCATCGCCGTCGCAGGAAGCTCGCCGTGCGGGCCGTAGGCGCGTGCCCCGAACTCCACCCCCGCACCGTCCAGTGCGGGTCGGACGGCGAGGTAGGCGAATGAGTCGTCGCGTACGCAGCCGTAGGGGAACCACTGCCCGCGCTCGGCGGCGAGCTCGGTGCCGTCCTCGGCCGCGACCTGGCAGAACCCGGGCAGGAAGCCGGCGTTCCACAGGTGCAGGTCGGCGAACGAAGTCCCGTGGGGAATCGTGACGCCCGACCACACCTCGGTACGGCGTGTTGCCAGTACCCCGTCGAGCCGGCCCAGGTCGTCGGGGACTGCGTCGTCGAACCGGAGCCTAACGTGGTGACTGTTTGCGTCCGGCAGTTCGAAGACCCGCTCCTTGTGCTGGCCGGTGCCCTGCATCGGGACGAACCCGCACACCTCGGCGCTTTCACTCACGAGGTGGTCGGCCTCCCGACGGAAGGCGATCGAGCGAGTGACCCCGCCCATCCGCAACGGCACAACCAGCATCCCTATGGGCGCCAGTTGGTCCAGCCAGGCAGGGGAGATGTCCCACGCACCGACCGTCACGATGGTCGCGGCGAACCTGCCGTACCCGGACAGGCCCTGCTGCGCGTCGGCCCGCACAACCGTGACCCGGTCGCCGTAGCCGGTGGTTTCCAAGGCCACGCGGGCTCGATCGGTCACCTCGGCGTCGATATCGACGCTGACCACACGCCCCTCGGGGCCGACAACCTCGGCCAGCAGCGCCGCGTTGTAACCTCCCGAGCCGATCTCCAGCACGCGCAAGCCCGGGCGCAGTTCGGCCTGCTCAATCATTCTGGCCTGGATGAACGGGGCGCTGATCGACGAGAGGGCCGCACCGTGCTGGTCGAGCTTGGTCACCAATGACTCGTCGGCGTTGTACACCGCTTCCAACGATGTCCCGGCCGGGGCGAACGCGTGCCGGGGCACGGTCCGGAACGCCGTCTCCACGGCCGGGGTGGTGATCATGCCGTCCTTCAGCAGCTTCTCCGTCATCGCGTCACGGAACTTGGCCGCCTCATCGGAATCCTCGAACAAGTTCACCTGCTGGCTCATCCACACTCCTGTACTGGCTTCTGATCTTGCTGGTGCTGGCAGGTTTATCAGACCTGGTCCGATTTGTGTCGGTCTTACATGTCGAGTTTGAGTACGCGACAACCCTCGATCGGAATAGGGCCGAGTGACGCGGAACCTTGGCGACCGTCGTCGGGAGTCGGCCCCATGCCGCGCCGGGCACGGCTGGGTCCGCCGTGCTCCCGAAGATCCCCCGGACCACCGCGATGCGGCGTCCGAGATCGGCGGTGTGCATCCATCGGCGGGCTCCCAGGCGCTGAGTTCCACGGTTGCGTGCTCTCACTCAACGCCCATCGCGGCGATGTCGAACACCCTCGACACCGATTTTCGACACGCCCCCATCGAACGTCCGGTTTTCTCAACCATCCGGGTGCTCGACGAACGGCTGTGCGCTGAGCTGACTCGCGTCGCTGCGATCAGTTAAGGTCGGGTCGCCGTCTGTCGATGATTCTCGGCAGGCGAGGCGCCACGCGAACCTAGCGGCGCGGGAAAGGGCCATGAGCATGATCGATCCGCAACAGCTTCAAGACGCGAAGCATGCGCTCGGCCGGCTGCTGCGTGACCTGCGTACGGCCCGCGGTCTCCGCCAGAAGGACGTCGCGGAACAGGTCCACAGCACCCGAAGCACCGTGGCGAACGTCGAGGCCGGTCGGCAGATGGTCGACCGGATCTTCTGGCAGCAGTGCGACACGCTGCTCGGAGCAGGGCAGCAGCTGCTCGGCGGCTATGACGCCTACCGTCGGCTGGAGCAGCAGCATCACGCCGAACGGGACGAGGCGGCACGGCGAGCCAGATGGGGTGCAGCCGCAGAGGCGGCAATCGACCCGGCCTCGCCCAGCTCGGAACTCGTGGCGCTTCGCCAGCGGGCCGCTCTGGACCAGACGGACCGGGGTCTCTCGCTGGCGATCACGTCCCTGCTCGACCTTGTTGTGGGCAGAGCCGGCGAGGACCACACCCTGGACGCGCCCAGCGGGCGGTACTTCCCCGGCGTTCCCGTCGAGGTAAGGGTGTATCCGGCGGTCGATGATGGCCGCATCCTTGCCACCATCCCCCGAGCCGATGGTGGCAAGGAATGGCAGCTTCCCGTCCAACGCCGACTCATCGCCGGGCGGGTCACGACACCGGAGGGCGACGGCCTTTTCGCCTTGGACTCCCGCCAGGCATCCCGACGGCTGGTAGACGTCGGCGACGACACCCGCTTACTTATCCCCCGCGTCTACCAGCTCGACGCCATCACCGCCGCGGTCCTGTGGGCCGTCGCGAACCTCGACCAGTCGCTTCTGCTCGATGACGCCCGCCTGGAAACCTCCCGGGCCGCTGCCGCTGAATACAGCCGCTTGACCAGGTCCGCCGTGAGTGGCGACATCGCCCAAGACCTCGACACCGTGTCCCGGCTCTGGCTGGGCTCCGCGTTCTGCGCCGATCACATCAGCCGCCACTCCACCGGCCTTGTTGACGTACCCACCTTCTGGACCCGAGAGCAACACGGCGAAGAGGCCAGCACCTGGCTGTTGTTCGGGCACAAACTGCGCTACCTAGCGGCCACGGCCGAACAGTTCACCGCGACCACCCAGCCGATCACGAGGATCTTCTGTATCCCGGCAACGGCCGTCACCACGTCAACGGAATCGGAACGAATCCTCCTACTGCTGGCAATCGCGTTGATGGAATCCTTCAATATCACCGTCGCCGTAACCGACGAACCCGAGTACGGCGCCTTGCCCGGCCTCGTTCTGACCAAGCAGCGCGCGATCGTGGCGACCTGGATCCGCGCGGACGGCGTATGGCACGTCGACGTCACCGATCAGCGTCCATCGTTGGCCGAGTACCACGACGCCGCCGGGCACGTAAAGGCCCACTCCCTCATCGCCGCCGACACACCGGGCACACGTCTACACGCACTCGCCGGCTACCTGGACCTCGATTGGCACTGGCTCCGGAACCGGTGCGCCGAGCTCGGGGAGTACGGCTTCGCCGGGATCGCGGAACCCCGGAGCCGCTTGCTCTCCCTCGACGGCGCCGACCGCGCGTGCCGCTTCGTCGGCTCCCTGCCGTAATAGGCTCCCCGCACCACCAGTGAACCGCCGGAAGGATCCTCCGTGTCTTCGACTGCCACAACGTCCCCGCCACGGGTGGTCGTGATCGGCCTCGGCGGCACCATCGCCATGACCAGCAGCAACGGCGGCGGTGTCATGCCGGCGCTGTCCGCCCAGCAGCTCGTCGACGCCGTACCCGGACTCGTCGCGACCGGAATCCAGATCGAGGTGGTGGATTTCCGCCGCCGTCCCGGTGCATCCCTCACCTTCGGTGACATCACCGAACTCGCCAACGCCACCACCAACGTACTTGTCCAGGGCGCGGCCGGAGTTGTGGTCACCCAGGGCACGGACACCATCGAAGAGACCGCCTACCTGCTCGACCTGCTCCACCGGCGGCCCGAACCCCTCGTCGTCACCGGGGCCATGCGCAATCCCACGCTGGCCGGCGCGGACGGGCCCGCCAACCTCCTCGCCGCCATCCAGACCGCCGCCTCACCGGCCGCCCGCGAGCAGGGCTGCCTCGTCGTTCTCGCCGACGAGATCCACGCCGCCCGCTGGGTCACCAAGACCCACTCCACCAGCGGCGCCGCCTTCCGCTCGCCGGACACCGGCCCACTCGGGTACGTCCTCGAAGGCGCAACGCGAATGCTGACCCGCGTGCCGTACCGGCTAACCGTCCCCGCTCCCCGCCCCGCCGAGCACGCCACCGTCGGCCTCCACACAGTCACCCTCGACGACAACCCCGCACTCCTCGACGTCATCGGCGCACACGTTGACGGGCTCGTCATCGCCGGCTTCGGCGTTGGCCACGTCCCCGAACCCCTCGTCAACACCCTCACCGCCCTCGCCGGCCGAATTCCTGTCGTGCTCGCCTCCCGCACCTCGGCTGGGCCGACCCTCACCCACACCTACGGATTCCCCGGCTCCGAACAGGACCTCCTCAACCGTGGCCTTATCCCCGCCGGCTGGCTCCACCCCTACAAAGCCCGCATCCTGCTTCACGCCCTGCTCGCCGCCAAAGCGAAGCCGCAGGACATCGCCACAGCCGTCGCCACGGCAGGCGGGCTCAGCGAGCCCACCGCATGGCCCTGGCCCACACCCACCAACGCCGACAACCAACCGGAGGCAAGCCCGGATGCGTAGTCACGACCTCACACCAGGCCGCATGATCGGCGTTGTCTTCGACCACGGCGAGGACTTCTTCACCGCGCTCGCCGACGCCTGCCACATCCATGGCATCAAGCAGGGCTACATCCCCATGTTCATCGCCGGCCTGAGCACGGCGAAGATCGTCGGCACCTGCCAGCGCCTCGACAACCCCGACGCACCCGTCTGGTCACACGTCGACCTGGCTAACATCGAAGCCCTCGGCGGCGGCACCATCGCCTGGGACCAGACCACCCAGACGATCCAACCGCACATCCACATTACCGTCGGCCTCAAGGAACACAGCGCGACCGCCCACACCAGCCACCTACTCGACGCCACCGTCCAGTTCCTCACCGAGATGCTCATCATCGAGATCACCGCGCCGACCATGCACCGGCTCCCGAACCCCGACCTCTACGACGTACCGCAACTGCGATTCGGCCAGTGATCGACCGGCCGGGCAATGCCGCACCGTCGAGCGGGTCGGCGTGAGGAACTGTCCACCGGTCCTATTAAAGACGGGTGGTGAGGTTCCCCCACCGGCCGGACCCAACTGTCACCGAGGTCGACCGGGCAGCACCTGCTCATACACGGCGCGGTGGTTGCCTTTGCCTTTGTAGTCCGAAATAACAGATACACCGTTCTCAACCCAGTCTCCCCGGACGTTGTTGAACCCGAGTGCGGTCCAGGTCGCGTGCGCGGGGCGGTTGTCCGGCTCAGACGTAAGATGAATGCGCCGGCAGCCCCACTCGTTTGCCTGGCGCTTCACTGACTCCAGGAGTGACCGGGCGATGCCGTGCCGACGGCGCCCGGGATCCGTCATCACGTCCTGAACGTAAACCTCAGCGGGGTCGTCCTGCCCTCGGAACGCGATCACCGCCCCGACAACCTGATCTCCCACAACTGCCAGCGGGCAGGTAGAGGAGAACAACCGTGAATACATCCAATAATCGGACGGTCCTCTTAACCGGATATATGGCTGACCCATGGCGAGCAGCTTCTCCAGCCCGGGAACCCGATCGATAGAAAGCGGCACGACATCCATCAGAATTGCCTTCCGTTGCAGCTGTTACGTGCAGCCATCATGTGTGGTTACGACCCGATCCACCTTCCACCCTTGATCTAGATCGGTCAGCCACGGATGGGTAGGGCGTCAGGCGTCAGGCGTTGCTCGGTCGGTTCAGGTCGCCATACCCCGGCTGCCGATGTCAAGGGGGAGGAGGCACCACGCGGCTTGATCATTTGTTGTCGATCGACATCAGGCAGCGTGTCGAAAGTTCGTGTCGGGGGTGTTCGACACGTGCTCACCGGCCTTCACTGGTCGCGTAGCCGACGCGGTGGGAGGGCTGAGAGTTGCTCGACTTCAGGTCGGCGCTGGGGGTTGAGATGAACGCCCACCCCGGTGTCCCTACAGCCACCACCCGGCCCTCGTGGGTGGCCCTGGTAGGCCCCGTCGCCTCGAAACGCTTCCCCGGCCGCACGTGACCTGGGCTCCGTGCGGTCAGGTGAACGGGTGGAGCGCGCCACACGACGCGGCGAACCGTCGACAGCGCTCGACGTGCGGCACGCTCCACCCACAACTGATGGTGGGAGCCTCCGGCCTCGGAAGGTCACCGTCCGAGAGACTCTTCGTTCCCGCTGAGGCTGGTCACGGCCAGCATCTCCCAGGCGTAGATGCGGCGTGCCCGACATAGCTCGACACGACGCTGAAGTCCGCTACCAGCACAGCGGGAATCGCGCGGAGCGTGAGAGGAGTCCAGGGTGCGGTGGTCTATGGAAGAGCCTATGGCGGTGGCAGAACTCAGAGATGTCAGTAGTGGTTGCCATCATGACGCCATGTCGATCAGAGAGAGTGGCCGGTCGCGATTACAAGGACCGGGACTACGGATCAGCTCGCCTGCTCGCCTGGGCGGTATTGATCGTCAAACGGATCTGCCTGACTGGAACGACTGGCTACACGGTCAACTGGATGAGGTGGAGAAGCTACGGTCAGCCCCCGGAGCTGATTGCTGCACTGCCTACGTTGTGATGCCTGACTATGAGGTCGTCACCGAAGACGGGAGGCCCTCATGGCGCGACGCCAATTGGGCACGTGTACGACCGACAAGGTGGCGAGGCTTCCAGCCATGGGGCCCGTGGGAAATCGTTCGTCTCGTAAAGCGCCTACCCGAATGGCATCGCATAATCCAGCGGATCCCTGTGCACCGCACGATCGCCGCCGCAGAACTGGCCGTCGCGATGCAAGCCGTCGTCCGCAGGAACGCCCAGCACGACTATCAGCGGTGGTCACAGGTCATCGACCAAGCCCTCGCAGTCGACCGCTCCGCCTGGCGGCAACTGACGCTTCCGTGCACCAGGCAGGGCCGGATCTGGGTCATGGCCAGACTCCTGAGCATCCTCCAGGACGGACGGTGCGCCGTATGCGGGTATACCAAACCGCTGGAGATCGACCACGACCACGACACGGGGCTCGTTCGAGGCGCGCTGTGCCACACGTGCAACACATTTGAGGGCCGCCGCGACACAGGTAACGTGCCCACCTTCGTCGCATATCGCACCGCTCCGCCAGCGGGCGGCTTCGAGTGGCAGTACAAGCCGCCGCGTAGCAACAAGGCCAAGCCGACGTCCCGCGACCGCAGCGGCGTACGGGAGGCCATGCGCGTCCTCAGTGAGGCGCAGCGCGGACGACTCGTGCCTGACCTGTCGCCCGGGAGTCCAAGCACCGGCTCAAGTGCAGTCGGGGGCCTGTAGCGGATGGCCAGTCAAAGCAGTGCGGGCAGACAGCAGGGCATTGGAACGTCGAGGTGCTGGTGTTCCTGCCGTAGGCGATGATGGCGGGCATGCGGCTGCTCATCCTTGGTGGAACCTGGTTTCTTGGGCGTGCTCTCGGCGAGCTTGCGCTGTCCTCCGGCTGGTCAGTAACCACCTTCAACCGGGGCGTTTCTGCCTCCGACCTGCCCGGCGTGCAGATCGTGCACGGCGATCGGGAACAACCCGAAGACCTGAAACGGTTGGCCGAGCAGGGTCCGTGGGACGCCGTCATCGACACGATCGGCTACGTCCCCGCCCAGGTCTTGACGGCCGCGACCGCGCTGGCCCCGGTCGTCGATCGCTACGTGTTTGTGTCCTCGGTCAACGTCTACACCGGATGGCCGAACGAGCCACTTCACGACGAGTCACCCTTGTTCGACTGCCCACCAGACGCTGATGCGACCTTCGGTGCCGACCTCGGCTACGCCGGCCAGTACGGCACGCTAAAGGCTGGCTGCGAGAACGCCGTCATGCAAGCCGTCGGTCAAAAGCGGGCGATCGTCCTGCGCCCTGGTGTGATCCTCGGCCCACACGAGTACGTTGGTCGCCTGACCTGGTGGCTGACCCGCGCCGCTCGCGGTGGCCAACTCCTGGCACCCGGTCCAGCGGACCGGCCCATCCAGCCGGTCGACGTCCGCGACGTCGCCGCGTTCGCCCTCGCCCGCGCCACTGGGCAGGACTACGGCTCGTTCAACGTCACAGCCCCAATGGGCCACGCCACCTTCGCCGAACTTGTCGACACCTGCATCGGGGTGACCGGCGCCGGCACCCAGCCGGTCTGGACCGATCCCGACTGGCTCGTCAAGCGAGGCGTGCAGCAGTGGACCGAATTGCCTTTGTGGCGTACCCATCGTGGCGTCTGGGCCGTCGACAGCTCCCGCGCGATCGCGGCGGGGCTGGCGTGCAGGCCCCTGTGCGACACCGTCAGCCAGACGTGGGCGTGGATGACCGCTGGCGGCAGTGCCATCACGGGAGAGGGCGAGGCGGGGCGGGCAGCCGACCACGGCATCTCCGCCGTTCGAGAACGCGAGCTGTTGAAGACCTGGCTACAGGACAACTAAACGAGAGATCACACAGAGGGCAGCGCGGGAGGCGTCGGCCGGGCCGCGACGAAGGAGCCCGCCCGTTCGGCGAGCTGGCGCGCCTGGGGCACCTGGTACCACGGGTCCGTGGTCAGCATGTCCCGCATCCGGTCCAGCCGTCCCAGCAGGCCAGTACGTCGCCACTCGGGCGGTGTGGACCACAGCGGCGTCAGCGTGTCCTGCGCGGCGTCCAGCCGCCGGTTGGATAGGTGGCACGTTGCCAGGTCGATTCGGGCCTCGCCCTCGACCGTCGACCAGGGCGGGCCACCCTGCTTCGCCGCCAATCGCAGTGCCTGCGTTGCCGCTGCCGTGGCCTCCTCGGGCCTGTTCACCTGCAACCACGCAGTGCTCGCACAGCGCGCCTGCTGCGACGCGGTGAAGCCGAACTCGCCGCCAATGACATCGTGGAGTACGTCGCTGCCGTCCTGCGAACGGGCGTCGTCGGCCGAGGTGAGCGCAGCGCGGACCTCGTTAACGGCTCCGCGGTGGGCCCACGCCCGCGCCAAAACGCACTGGGCGCGCACTCGAGCAACGCCGGGCGGGGCGATATCTACCGCCGCCGAGGCGTACCGCACCGCCTCCTCATATCGGCCAGTCCAGTACGCGATCGTGGCCTGCATCCCCCGGGCGTAGGCACGGGCTCCGGCGTGGCCGATGATCTCGCCGTAGGTGTCGGCGGCCCGGGCGTACTGCATCGCGGGCGACCACAAGCCCAGGTCAGCAGCCGCACTAGCCAACAATGCCGCCGCCTGCGCGGTGATCAGGTACAACTCGTGCTGCTGGCCGGGCCTTCGGGTGCGCTCCAGTGCCTCGACAGCGAGCCCACGCACCCGCAGTGCCTCGTTGATCGTGACAGCGGGTGTCAGTTGCCCGAAGCCCCGCGCGATCTCGATCGCGTCATCGCGTAGCTGCTCAATCGAAAGGTCCGACACGGCCCTAGCCCCTGTGTCCATCGCGTGCTCGCTGGTCTCCCGCGCGGCGATCATGATCGCCTCCCGCACTTCAACGTACGCTCCGCGCGGATCCTCCACCAATACCGAGTCTTTACTGGCAACACCGGCCGTCGGCACAAACGGACTATCGTGACTGGAATCCCGGCTGGGTGAGCTCGCCTCGGAGATCGTCCGGTGATCGAGGACCGCGCCCCAGCGGGCGTGGCGTGCTGCCTCGGTCTTCTCCTCCCGATGCCTGATCTCGAAGGAGCGGTACTCGTCGTAGCCGGCGATGAGTTCGCCGCCCGCCTGGAGGAGCGACTCGCACTGCACCCAAAAGACCCGGTCCACCACCTGCTCGCCGCGCTCGACCCCGGCGACCGTGCTCCGAGTGCTGTGCACCAGCCGCGCCACGTCATCCTGGATCAGGCCACGCGTCTTGCGCCACGCGGCGAGCCGCCGTCCAAGCGCCCGCTTCACATCCTTGAGTTGCTGCGGATCCACCGGGATGGCCTCCATCGCGATCGGAGGGAGCTGATCACCGCTCGCTACGTTCCCCTAACGGCAAGCTGACATTAACGGATATCAGCGACGGCGGGCGTCCTGGCACCGCGCGCCGAAAAGAGTGGCGAAGATGCACCGCCAACACCGCGTATCCGGACCCGCAAGACGCCCACAGAACGCCGTCCCACTATCTGGGCTTCCAAGCGAACGGGGGACATCATGATCAAAACCCATCCGGACAGGACGGGCCACCGCTGGACGGGCCGGGACGCGAGGGATGCTCGTCGTACGAGCACCCAGCGAGCACCCAACCGTCCACAAGGGACGAAACAAGCAAGGGGCCTGTCTGCCGTTTCGGCAGGTCAGACCCCTGTTGATCTTGTGCGCCCGAAGGGATTCGAACCCCTAACCTTCTGATCCGTAGTCAGATGCTCTATCCGTTGAGCTACGGGCGCGGGTGCCGAGTCAGTCTACACACCCACCTCAGCGCGGAGACTCCGGGATTCGAACCCGGGAGGGGCTTTAAGGCCCCAACCGCATTAGCAGTGCGGCGCCATAGACCAGACTAGGCGAAGTCTCCCTGTGGTCAGCAGACCACGTTCGTCGAGGATACAGGGCGGTCCCTGCCGGGGCAAAGCGGCTTTCCGGACAGCAGGTGACCAGGCCGAACGCCGGCGTCCGAAACCCCCTCGCCGCCCCGTACGGCGATCGTCGTCTATCTCGGCCACGGCGCCGCGCGCGAACCGCGACTAGGCTCACACCGCATGGAGGAGCAGCTCCCCGCCGAGTCTCCACGTCGCCGCCCCCAGTCGAGATCACGCCGCCCGAACCCGACCAGGGCGACCTTCACCCCTCCGCCCGACCCGGACGCGACCGTGACCTCCGACACATCGCCGCCCCTGCCGCGACCACGCACCCGCCAGGGCATACCAGCCGTGATCTTTCAGCCACCCGTCGAACCCGAGCCCTCCACGTCGGCACCGACTGCCGGCCCGGCCACACCGCCTTCCCACCCCGGCGGCGAGGACCGGCCGACGGCGGACGCCGGGGAGATCGATATTTCCGTGGTCCCCGAGCCGGTGGAGGCACCGACCCGGGACGACCCGGGCCCAGAAGACCGCGATCGCGCCGATGGGCCCCGGGCCGGGGACGACGAGCCGGCGATCACCGTGGGGACCGTACAGAAGTCCACCCGCGCACGAGGGACGACCGCGGCGGCGGACCAAGACCGACGGGAACAGCACGACCTCACCGAGCAACCCGGCCCCGCCGATCCGCCGGCGCCGCCGGAGCAACCGGCCGTGCCCACGAGGGCCGCCGCCAGGACGACCGCTGCCAGGAAGACGACCGCCAGGAAGGCCACCGCCCCACGAGCTGCCGAGCAGGCAGCCGTCGCCACGAAGACCACCCGCACGGGAGCGGCCGCGACGAAGGCAACCGCCAGGAAGAAGGCGGCCGTCGCCGGTGCCGAGGCTGCCGGCTCGGCGGTCCGGGAGCCGGCCACGGCGGATCGGGACCCCGCGGTGGCGCAGACCACCGACACGACGGGCGGAGCGGACGAGGAGACGACATCCTGGCGTACGTCATGGTCCGCGCCGCGTCCCTCGCCGGCGCGGTGGGTCCTCGACCACCCCGGCCACGCCCCTGAGCTGATCGCCCTGGCCGCGGTACGGGCATTCGGCCCGGGGGTCCGCGAGTGGGCCGACCAGCTCCGGGTGAGGTACCCGGGCGCCCCGCCCGCCGGCCTCGCCCGCCTCGCCACCCGCCGGTACGTCCGGCTGTCCGCCCTCGGTGCCGCGCTGTCCGTCGGGACCGGGCTGTTCGCGCCCCTCGTCGAACGGGCCGCCGTCGCCTGGGCACAGGTCGAGCTGGCCCTCCGGCTGGCCGCCGCGTACGGCCATGATCCGACCGCCCGTGACCGGGCCGCCGACCTCCTGGTCCTGGCCGGGCGTCACGCGGACCTGTCGAGTGCCCAGGTGGCCCTCGCCGCCGCCGAGAAGGTGATCGCCGAGGCGGAGCGGGTACGCGCCAGCGGCGGCATCGGCATCCCCACCGCGGACGGCCCGGACCAGCCCACCACGACCGGCTGGTGGCCCACCGCGGCGACCTTCACCGGCAGCGCGGAATGGCTGGCCCTCCGCCTGCTCGCCCGGCAGGTCCCCGGCCTGACCGGCCTGCTCGCGGGGTTGACGGGTGCGCGCGCCACCGAACGCTTCGCCGCCCGCGCCGTCGCCCACTACCGGACGCTCGGCGGTCAGAGCCAGTCGAACCAGCTCTCGGGCAGCAGCGCGTAGCCGACGAAGGCCACCACGTCCAACAGGGTGTGGGCGACGACCAGTGGCAGCACCCGTCGGGTACGCAGGAAGAAGAGCCCGAAGACGACGCCCATCACCGCGTTGCCGACGAAGGCGCCGAAGCCCTGGTAGAGGTGGTACGAGCCGCGTAGCACCGCGCTGGCCGCGATCACGGCGCCGAGTCGCCACCCGAGCTGCCGTAGCCGGGTCACCAGGTACCCGACCACGACGACCTCCTCCAGGATCGCGTTCTGCGCGGCGGAGAGGATCAGCACCGGAATCGCCCACCAGATCTGCGGCAGGTCCGCGGGGACCACTGTCGCGTTGAGACCGAGGCGGGCGGCCAGCCAGAACAGGCCAAGCCCGGGGAGTCCGATCACGGCGGCCAGCGCCGCCCCCCAGGCGAGGTCGTGGCCCGGGCGGCGGGCGTCCAGGCCGAGCCGGGCCCGCGCGCCGCCCGCTTCGGTCGTACCCGGGTCGACCGCCCGGTCGAGGGCGACGGCCAGGCCGGGGACCCGCCCCGGGTCGAGGTGCCCGTCCGGGTCCGGCGCCCGGTCCCGGTTCAGCAGGTGTACGGCGAGGAGCACCGGCACCAGCGCGAACAGGATCCCCAGCAGTTGGTAGGTGAGGTCCAGCCAGGGGCGGGGCGACTGGGACGCGTTCAGGGTGGCGGTCTGCTGCGAGAGGGGCCGGTCGGCGGTGAGCCGGGCGATGATCGTCACCGCCGAGTAGACCGCGGACTGCCCCAGCGACACCCCGAGAACCAGAAGCACCTCCGGGCCGAGAATCCGGCGGGTCGGTGGTCGGGCGAGATCAACCGTCACCCGACCACTGTGCCCGATCGGAGCGGCCGCCGCGGCCCTCTGGCGGGTCCGACCGTCGTGACCGTCGGCGGGATCCGGCCGCCCCGACCCCGTGTCGGGCCGCCGACTCCGACCGACTCCGCCGTACCCGACCCGGATCGCACATTCTGTGCGACCACCATCAACGCTGAGTACTCATCCTGGTCTCTGCGGCGTCCGACCCGCCCGGGTCCCGGCCTCGCCGTGTGCCCCGACGGGAAGGTCTCATGGACAACCTCGCGCAGTTCCTGAGGGAGAGCTGGAGCCCCGTCGACGGGCAGCGGAACCGGCTGCTGGAGGCGACCATCACCGCCATCCGGGCCACCCCCTCTCCCCCCAAGCCGGGTCTCGTGCCCTGCCGGTAGGGCACGAGACCCGGCTTCCCCTCTCGGTGGGGGAAGGTCAGTACCGCCACGGGTTGCCGCTGTCCCGGTACTCCTCGATCGGCACCAGCGGAACGTCGGGATCCATCCGGTCGACGTAGAGCCGGCCCTCCAGGTGGTCCACCTCGTGCGCCACCAGCCGCGCCATCGCGAGTTCGAACGACGTGATCACCCGGGAGCCGTCCCACCGGGCGTGCTCGACGTCGAGGCGCAGCGGCCGGGAGACGAGACCGCGGAGGTCGAACAGCGAGAGGCAGCCCTCGTACTGCTCGTCGGTCTCCAGGGCGGCGTCGACGACCCGGGGGTTGAGCAGGACGACTGGCTCGGCGTCCCGGTCCGGCGGGCGGACCAGCGCGGCGGCCCACGGCAGCCCGATCTGCGGCGCGGCCAGCCCGACGCCCTTGCTGAACGGGTGTAGTTCGGCGAGGCGGTCCATGGCGGCCCGGAGCCGGGCGACGACGTCGCGGGCGGTCGCCTCGTCGCGCGGCAGGTCGAACTGCCGGGCCGGCTGCCGGAGCAGTTCCGCGCCGAGTTGGACGATCCCGGCGGCCCGCATCCGGTCGCTGGCCCGAGGCGTCGGCTCCGCCGGAGCCGGTGGGGGCGCGGGCGGCTGGGCACGGTACCGCCACTCGAGCCGGTAGCGGGCGTTCAGCGGCGGATCGTCGGTCGACCACTCGAAGAGCGCCCGGCCGTCGGAGTCCCGCCGGACCAGCGGGGTACGCAGCGGCCCCTCCTCGGCCGACAGCGAGATCTCCACTCCCCAGACCTGGGGGTCGAGCTCCAGCGGCAGGTCGAGCCGGAGCGCGAGCCGCCGGGTCGGCAGGCGGACGGCCCGCTGGAACCACTGGCCCCACTTGTCCTGGCTGACCCGGTACGAGTACTCCGTGGTGACCCGCTGGCCCGGATACAGCGGGAAGCGCCCCTCGGAGTTCTCGAAGAGGAGCCACACCTCCTTGAACGCGTCCCGGTCGTGCTTCTTGCGCCACTCCATCGGCTCGCGGTTGCCCTGGTCGTCGCAGTACGCCTGCAGGTCCAGCTCCGCGAAGGTGAGCGGGTTCTCCCGGTGGTGCCGGTTGGAGCGCGCCGGGTCGTTGGGGTACCGGTCGACGGCGATCCGGACCAGGTACCGGGTCACCGGCTCGGTGCCGGCGTTGTAGAGTGCCCGCCGGATCACGCACCGGTACGCGTCGTCGTGGAAGGCGAGGGTGGCGGTCTCCTGCTCCACGATCAACCCTGTGCCGGGCGGCATCCACTGCTCGGGCACCGGAGGATCACGGTGGGCCGCACCGGCTCGGGCCTGGCGGAGTTCGTCGTACTCCTGGAAGCGCTGCCAGATGGCGCCGGAGGCGCCGAGCACGGCCTCCGCGCGACGGGCGAAATCCTCCGTCGGGCGGTGGCGGCGGCCCTCGACATGGCTGACGTACGACGGGTCGAAACCCATTCGGGCCGCGAGCTGCTTCTTGGTCATGCCCCGCTCAACCCGTCGGCGGGACAGCTCGGCCGCGAACGAGTCGGCAGCCCGTTCGATAGGCGAGGTCGTCATCACTTTCCTCTGGCCGGGAATCTCAGTCTGCCGGCCAAGCCGCTCAGTCTGACAAAACTGGCGCGTTGGCGACAGTAACTTGACATCTCGCCTGAGACAGGTGACCCTGCGCCACCCCCGGACGAGCAGCCCCGAACCGGCCACGAGCCGGAGGCACGGGCGGCGGGTTCCGACCGGCCACCGGGCGACCACGATCGACCACCGGCCGCGGGACGGCCCGATTAGCCCCGGCGCCGCCGGGGAACATCCCGGTTGACACCCGGGGCCACCCCAACTCTGGTTAGCCTTGCCTTAGTAGGCTAGGGTGACGATCGGTTAATCAAGCGGAGGGTGGATTCCGTGGCAGTGCTGGTATCGAAGCAGGCCAGGCCCGTTGCGGCCGGCACACCCGACGCTCAGACGGGCGCCACCCCGCGACGGATTGGTGACTACGCGTGACTGTCCTCGCCGGCGACCGTACCGCCGCACCGCTCGCCCCGGTGACCGCCACGCTGCACGCCGCCTTCGGCACCGACGATCTGCCCGGGCTGGCCAGCGGCCTGTTCGTCTCCGACGACCTCGGCTGGGTCCCCGCCACGGAGCTCGTCGACGGCGCCCGCCTCCCCGAGATCCTGGCCGTCGCCCGGCAGCGCTGGAGCGCGACCCCACACGCCGCCGCGGCGCTGACCTGGAAGGGCTACGCCTACTGGCTGTGCCTGCCGGTCGTGCTGGGCTGGGCCTCCGCCCGCCGGGTGCCGCTGCTACACCCGGAGGACGTCCTGGTCCGCGTGGAGGAGCACCGCCCACTGCTCAGGCTCGGGCTGCGCCGTACCACCACGGTCGCCGTGCTGCCCTCCGACCCGCTCGCCCTGGCCAACCTCCCCGAGGTCCGGGTCGTGGCCGGCGAGGCGGACCTCCTGGCCGCGCTCCGCGCCTCGCTGCTCGACGCGCACCTCGCCCCGATGCTCGACGCGCTCCACGCCCAGGTCCGGCTCGGCGCCCGTACGCTCCTCGGCTCGGTGGCGTCCGGGGTGGCACACGGCGTACTGCGGGCCGCCGACTCCCTCCCGGGCAGCTCGGCAGAGACGATCAGTACGCTGCTGGAGACGCTCGGCGTGGCGGATCTGGTCGACCTCGTACCCGGACCGACCGGGGAACTGACCGTGCAGCGCAGGACGTGCTGCCTCGCCTTCACCCTCCCGCAGCCGAAAATCTGCGCGGGCTGCTGCCTCCGGACCGCCTGACCCGACCGACGCGCCGGACGGCGACGCCCGGCGGACCTGGCCGAGGGCAATGCTCGGGGGCCAGGGCGGCGCCGACCCGGCCGCGCGGCCATGGCGGGGCGCCGCGACCCTACCGGCCTGGAACCGACACCGGGTCGTAATCGGGTCGACACGACCCGCGAGCACCCGCGGGATATGGTCGGGTGTGGTCTGGTAACAAAACGCCCCCGAACTGGTCACAACCGAAGTGCAAGTCATGAGTTCGGCTCGCACGAGTGCCCCAATTTCCCTACGGTCGTCGTAGATGGTTCACTCTGTCGGTCCAGTGCAGGTCGAGTCAGAGCGTGAGGAATCGACGCATGGCAGAAATAACCGGAGATCAGCGGGTTCAGGAAGAGGTCCTCGAGGGCCTCGCCACCGCCGTCAACCACCGGCGCTGGTTCGTCGAGCTTGCCCTGCCGTACCTCGGTGACAACCCGATCGAGATCGGCAGCGGCCTGGGCGACTACGCGATCGAGTGGGCACCGTTCCTGCAGCGCTTCACCGCGACCGAGGCCGACCCGGACCGGCTTATCGCACTCAAGGAGCGGCTCTCCAGCGAACCCAACATCGAGGTACGGGAGATGCTGCTGCCGACCACCGAGCACGGCGACTACAGCGCGGCCGTCTCGTACAACGTGCTGGAGCACATCGAGGACCACGTCGGAGCGTTGCGCAGCATGCGCAACCTGGTCCGGCCCGGCGGCGCGATCGTGCTGATCGTTCCGGCCTTCGAGTTCGCGATGGGTCCGGCCGACATCGCCACCGGACACGTCCGACGCTACACCAAGAAGACCCTGCGGGCCGCGCTCGAGGAGGCGGGCCTCGAGGTCGAGATCCTGCACTACGCCAACGCGCTCGGCCTGATCGGCTACTACATGGCGACCAACGTCTTCCGGCTCATGCCCAAGGAGGGTCCGATGGTCAAGCTGTACGACACCCTCGTCCTCCCGGTCACCAAGGCCGCCGAGCGCGTGATCCGCCCGCCGTTCGGCCAGTCGGTCTTCGCCGTCGCCCGGGTCCCCGCCTGACGCATCGCCCGTCCGCGGCTACCCGTCGCACGATGCCCAGCGCACCCACCGCCGCGTGCGCTGAGCCCTGCCGCGGACGCTCCGCCGGCCGATGACGGACGGGCCGGCCCCCATTCGGGACGCCGGCCCGACACCGATCACGCCTTGACCTGGTACGTCGGACGGATCACCGCCCGGGCCAGGGTGTGGAAGGTCAGGTTGAACCCGACGTACGCCGGGCTCGCCTCCGGCGTGACGTCGAGTTTCTCCACGTCGAGGGCGTGCACGGCGAAGACGTACCGGTGTGGACGGTCCCCGGCCGGCGGTGCCGAACCCCCGTACTGCTGCTCGCCGTAGTCGTTGCGGACGCTGAACGCACCCGTCAGACCCGCCGACGAACTGCTTCCCGCGCCCCGGGGCAGTTCGGTCACCCCGGCCGGGACGTTGACCAGGACCCAGTGCCAGAACCCGCTGCCGGTGGGAGCGTCGGGGTCGTAGCAGGTCACCGCGAAGCTGCGGGTCTCGGCCGGGAATCCGGACCAGGCGAGCTGTGGGGAGAGGTTCTGCCCGCCCACGCTCGGGTGTGCGAACTCCACCGGCATCTGCGCGCCGTCCTGGACGTCCGCGCTGGTCAGCGTGAACTCTGGTACGGGCGGCAGCACGGCGTACGGGTCGGGTGGGATCGGTCGGTCCAGGGTCATCGAACGGTCCTTCCAGCTCGATCAGGTCACCGGCGCCGGTCACCGGGGCGCCGGACTCCGTGCCCCTTTCTACCCGTTCACTGCCCCGGCACCCGCCCCGCGCCACTCCCGCCGCGTCGACCGATCCGCGCGCCGTGCCGCTCAGTGCGGTCCGTGTCCCAGCGGCTGGCCGCCGGCGCCGGCTGGTCCGCCGTCCCGGCCCCCGCCGTCCGGAAAGCCGTGCCCCGCGCCGGCGTCCCGGTCGGCCGCACGCCGTAGCTCGGCGGCGCTGACCCCGGGCGGTGGTACGGCTGCGCGTCGGTGGATCTGCACCGACAGCGGCGGTCGCGGCGGCACCGGTGCGACCCGGGACAGGTAGCCCTGAGCCACCGCCCGGGCCTCGCAGTGAAGCACGCCGCAGACCGGGCAGATGCCCTCGCGGTCGGGCGCGTGATCGGCGACGATCCGCCGGGCGACCAGGATCAGGCGGTTGCGAACCTGGGCCGGGGACAGCAGTGGCTCCATGCCCTCGTTCCTCCCGGCCCCGCCCCGGCGGCCGCCCATCGGCAAACAGGTCGCCACCGATCAGAACGAGCCATACGCAGGATAACTAACCGACTACCTTCCGTAGGGTAGTGGATGTGGCGGCGGTTCCGTCAAGCCGCGGCGCCGTGGGCCCCGGATGGCGACCGAGCGGTGGAGCGGGCCGGGCACCGCCGCCCCGGCGCCACGGTCAACGCCAGCGCCCGGCTGCTGCTCCGACGGCCACCGACGGAGTCGACGGACGGCCAGCCCGATCCCGACCACGGCATATCCGCCGAGCACGAGCAACCCGGCCCACCAGGGCAGCGGGAAGTAGCCGGCCGACGGCGCGTAGTGCGCCACCATCTGCGGATACTCCTGGATCGTCTGCTGCACGGCGAACCCGGCCGCCGGGGTGGCCGTCAGCAGCCAGTCGGCCACGCCGTCGGGCAGCAGCGGCAGCGCCGCCACCACGTACGGGAGGACGACCGTCGTGAGCGCGCCGAGGACCGCCACCCAGGTGCGCCGCGCCAGCGTACCGAGGGCGACCGCCAGCACCGCGGAGCCGGCGAACAGCACCGCGACGCCGACGACGAGCCGCAGCTGCGTGGGTACCGGTACCGCGGGCACGCTGCCACCGGCGGCCCGCAGCCCGGCCGGCACCGCGACGCCGGCCGCGACCAGCCCGGCGAGGAAGGCGACCGCACCGGTCACCCCGGCCCGCACGGTCAGGAGCCGGAGGTCGGCCGGGGTGGCGTCGGCCTGGTCCGCCCGGCGCCGGTCGGCCGCGAACCGTACCGCCACCGGCAGCACGATGCCCAGCCCGACGGCGAGACCGACGAGGGCGTCTTTCGGGGCGTACCCGCCCTCGGTACCGAGCGGTCCGATGTCGCCGGATCCGGTGATCGTGTACGTCCCACCGGACTCGACGAACCCCGGTGCCCGGTGATACCTCTCCCAGTCGGTACGCCCGAGTTCGCCGACCCCGCCGTGGCTCCACTCGCCGTCCGGCGCGTCACCGGCCAGGCTGACGTTGTCGAACACGGCGCTGGCCTGTGTGAAGCGCGACTGCGGACACGATCGACGGCCTGCTCGCCCGGCTGGAGTCGTCCTTCGCCGCCCAGCGCCGGTTCGTCGCGAACGCGTCGCACGAACTGCGTACGCCGCTGGCCACCATGCGCGCCGCGCTCGACGTGGCCGTGGCCAAGCCGGATCCACCTGCCCAGACGGTCGCGCTGGCGAACCGGCTGCGCACCGAACTCGACCGGATGGACCGCCTGCTGGAGAACTTCCTCGTGCTCGCCCGCGCCCAGCACGGCGAGTTCGCCGACCGCGGTCCGGTCCACCTCGGCGACCTGCTGGACGCGACGGTGGCCGCCCGGGCCGCCGACATCGCCCGGCGGAACCTGACCGTCCTGGACGACGGCGGCCCGGACCCCGCCTGGACCGAGGGCAGCCGGGCCCTGCTGGCCCGGATGGCGGAGAACCTCGTCGACAACGCGATCGTGCACAACGTGGACGGCGGCTGGCTCCGGGTCGCGACGCGGGGCGGACCGGGGCCGGTGCGGCTCGTCCTGGAGACGGGCGGGCCCGTCCTCGACCAGGAGCAGGTCGCCCGGCTCGCCCGCCCCTTCGAGCGGCTGGTGGCGGAGCGGACCGCTTCGGATCGCGGTGCCGGCCTCGGGCTGTCGATCGTCGCGGCCATCGTCGAGGCGCACGGTGGCCGGCTGGAGCTGTACGCCCGCCCCGAGGGCGGGTTGCGGGTCACCGTCACCCTGCCGGCGGCCGCCGTACCGGAGGGTGTGCCGAGGTGAGGGTGCTGGTGGTCGAGGACGCGCGCTCGCTGGCCGAGGTGCTCGCCGAGGGGCTGCGCGACCAGGGCATGGCGGTCGACGTCGCCCACGACGGGCTGACCGCGGCCGACAAGATCAGCGTGAACACGTACGACGTGGTCGTCCTCGACCGGGACCTGCCCCGGCTGCACGGCGACACGCTCTGTCAAATGATCACCGAACGCGACGACCGCGCGATGGTGTTGATGCTGACCGCGGCCGGATCACCCGGAGACCGGGTCAGCGGCCTCACCCTGGGCGCCGACGACTACCTCGGCAAGCCCTTCCACTTTCCGGAGCTGATCCTGCGGATCCGGGCCCTGGCCCGCCGCCGCCCCACCGCCCGCGCCCGCACGCTACGGGCGGCCGGCATCGAACTCGATCCGATCCGCCGTACGGCGACCCGGGACGGCCGGCAACTCAACCTCTCGGTCAAGGAGTTCGCCCTGCTGGAGGCGCTGCTGACGGCCAGCCCCGGCTTCCTGAGCGCCGAGGACCTGCTCGAACGGGTCTGGGACGAGCACGCCGACCCGTTCACCAACACCGTCGCGGTGACCATCGGCCGGCTACGCCGCAAGCTGGGCGACCCGCCGATCGTCACCACCCTGCCGGGGGTGGGTTACCGCATCGCCGATCCCATCACCCCGGACGATCAGCGCGCGAGCGACGCCGCACCGCGATGAGCGGCGTACCGGCCGAGACCAGGACCGAGCCTGAGCATGACGCGGGTTGTGCGGCCGGAGTCCTGCGAGGCCGGCCCGACCCAATTTCTAGCCAGATCCGCGGGCGTTCCAGCGCAGCCTCGGCCGCCGGGTTCAGGTGTCGCCGCTCCGGCCGGCCGGACACCCGCCGGGCCTCGTCGAGGATCCGCTGCCGGGCTGCCGCCGCTTCCGCCGCCTGGACGTCGGCCGCCGCCTGAGCCGCCCGCTTCGCATCGCGCTCCCGCCAGCGAGACCACCAGCGTGTCCAGTAACCCATCTCGCATCCCTTCCGTCCATCCATCCGTTGGGGAGAGGCCGGTCCGACGGTCGGGGGGAAGACCCGTCGGACCAGCCAGAGCGGACGCGGCGCGCGGCCGGAGGCTGAGGAGTTCGCGCTCACCGCATCCAGGTACGGACCGTACGGAGACGATTGCGTCGCGAACACGACGTTCGGCGGACGGCCGGGACGTTTCGCCGTTACAGTCCGCAGACGTCCTCAACGTCACCCACGGAGGCTTCCCGTGCCGAATGACGCACTCCGTACCGCCTTGGCCGATGCGAAGATGAGCGAGGCAGACCTTGCTCGCCGGATCGGCGTCGACGAGAAGACGGTCTCTCGGTGGGTCTCGCTGGGGCGGGTTCCCCACCCCCGGCACCGGTGGGCCGCTGCGGCCGCCCTGGATGTGGAGGAAGAGATGCTATGGCCCGACTCCGTGCGCGCCAACGTCAAAACCGGATATGATCGGGAGATCGTCAGCGCCTTTCCGCATCGCAGCCTCATACCCCGAACCCTGTGGCGAGATCTGATCAGCGGAGCCCGGCGCGAGCTGGTGTTCGCGGGATACACGAACTACTTCCTGTGGCTGGACCTGCCCAACCTGCGAAGCGCGTTGCGGCGCCGAGCCGAGGCAGGGGTCCACATTCGCTGGCTGGTCGGCGACCCGGACTCACCGGTGACGGCGCAGCGAGAGGAGGTTGAAGGCGTTCCGCTGACGCCCTCGACCCGGATCAGGGTGACGCTGGACGAGCTGGGCAAGCTACGTGACGCCGCGCCGTCGGTGGCTGGCCGCTTCTCCGACCGGCACCTCGCGATGAGCCTGTTCCGGTTCGACGCGGACATGCTCGTCTGCACCCACCTGGCCGACCAGATGGGCCATGACTCACCGACATTCCACCTGCGGCGCCGGCAGGACGGCGGACTGTTCGACCGGTACGCCGCCCATATCGAGTATCTGTGGGAGACCGGCCGGGACATCTGGCCTGCCCCGCCGACCAGCTCGACGCCATGAAACGACGAGCACACCCAGCCGGCGAGGAGACCGACGCCGACTGATCCACCGCGCGCTGTAGCCCCACACGACTGGATCAAGACCGATTGGCTATCGCGCGTCCGATGGACGCCCCGGCTACCCCGGATGGCTGGAGTCTGAGGCAGCGAGTCTGGCGTACCTCCACAAACGGCTGGCTGCCTGAGGTACTCGACTCCCCGCAACAGCCCCGAAGGGGTGGGTGCCGCGTGACGCGGCACCCACCCCTTCGGTTTGCGGGCGGCGTAGTGTCCAGCCTGGTTACCCGGTCAGCATCCCCGAGCCGAACAGGGCGTTGTTGGCGATGGAGTCGGCATCGCAGCCGAGGCCCGAGAACGTCATACCCCGTAGGCCCTTCGGGAATCCGTTCGGGAACAGGTCGTGCGGCGCCTCGCCGGACATCCGGTCACGCAGCTTCTCGGCGAAACCACCCGGCAGGTTCTCGGGCAGCTTGGGCGCGGCGCCGTTGTTGAGCCCGTCCTGCTGGACGATGGTCGCGGAGAGCGTGCCGTCGTCGGTGAGGACCCCCACCGCCACGGTGTACTTGCCCAGCTCCAGCTCGCTCAGCGTCGTGGACTCCTGCTTGACGACCGGGGTGGCGGACGATGCGACGACCTTCACCTCCGTGCCGTTGGCACCCTTGACGGTGAACCCGTCGCCACCCATCGCGGATGCCGTTCCCATCACCACACCCCGCGACGCCATCAGTCGCGTCATGTCGAGGAAGCCACCCTCGAGCGGGAGGTTGGGCATCCTCACGGCCTTCGGCAGTACCGCGATCTGCTCGGCCGTGACCTCCTTACCCGACTCATCTCCCTGCCCCCGGACCATGACCGCGGTTCCGCTCGTGATGTCGCCGACGCTCCCGGTGACCTGGTGCGTCACCTTCGTGGAGCCGTCCGTGGTTATGGTGATCGTCTTTCCGCTCTCGGTCCGAAGGACCAGGCTGGACCCGTTGATCGCTTCCACGGTTCCTGCGGCGACCTTGAGATCGGCGCACTCGGTGGACGCGACCAGGGTCGCCGCCACCGCCTTGGCGTTCTCCAGGGCGGTGGGGGTCGGCTCACCACCGCCCCGGCCCACGGCGACGAACCCGATGGAGAGCGTCACCGCCGCCACCCCTGCGGCGATGGCGATGAGCCTGGTGCGGCGAATGCCGGCCCAGATGCGCTTCGGTGTACGCCGCGGTGAGCTCGCGTTCAACGCGTTGAGCACGTTGTAGAGAGGCTGCGACGGTGGCGGCAGGTCGACCGGGGCCGCCTGACGCACTCCTGCCGCAACGCTGTGCCACCGGTGCAGCTGCGTCGCGCAGTCGGCGCACTCCGACAGGTGTGCGCGAAACGTGTCGTCCGGCGCCAATCCGTTGATGCGGGCGGCCATTTCCTCGAGGGTGAGGTGGGCAGAACTCGTCATCGCACATGTCCTTCCTCAGCCAAGGCCCGGGCGAGTACGGCCTTGGCCGACGCCAACCGGCTCTTCACGGTCCCGACGGGTATCGCGAGCGCCTCAGCCGTCTCGGCCAAGGTGAGGCCGGCGCCGAACACGAGGTTCAGCACCTCACGGTGAGGCACGCTGAGCTTCTTGACGGCGCTCGCGACCTCCTCGGCTGTTGCCCGCTCGAGCGCCACCTCCTCCGGTCCGGGTTCCCTCGCCGGGTGCTCGACCAGAGCTTCTTGATCAACAAATCTCGCGCGCCGCCGCCGGAACCGGTCGCGGGCCTTCCGGCGGGCGATCGCGATGATCCAGGAACGGACGGACGACAGGCCCCGATAGGAAGCGGCGCCGTGCCAGACCGCGAGCATCGTGTCCTGGAGGATCTCTTCGCTCAGGCCACGGTCGTCCGTGACCAACCTCAGGTGGGCGAGGACCACCCCCGCGTGCCGTTGGTAGAGGGATCCGAGCGCGGATCGGTCACCTGCGGCGATGCGCTGGAGAAGCTGGTCGTCGTACCCGTCAGAACCCATGGCAGGTGGTCCGATCGCCACGGCGGTCGGCTGTAATCCATCTGGTCCCCTCACGTTCCGCATGTGTCCCCTCCAACTGGTACCTCCCGGGAAGACCGCGTCACCTGGTTGGTAGCGGCGTATCGCCGAAAGGTTCGGCGAGTCCCGAAACGGGCTGGGTGACCTCATGACGGGGACCGGTTACCGGTCAGGGAGCCATTCCGGCCGTACGGCGTCGGTTCGGCACTCTCGACCGCCCCGACGCCCGGACACGCACCGCGCGTCCTCGACCAACCGCGCTACGTCTGGTCGCCGACCGTACCGGCGCGGAGGACCCGACGTGGGTGTGGCTCGCTGGCGGGCACGGCTGCCGGGGGACTGTCGGCCCTGGCGGCGAGAATCGCCGGCATGTCCCCCTACCCAGGCCCCACGACCTGACCTCGCTGGTCCTGCGCACGGACTTCACCGACGACACCGCGTGGGACAGGCTGAAGGCAGCGATCGACTCGGCCGACGACGTGTCGGGTGCGACCTACGTCAGCGACCCCGCGTACGCCGGGGTGAGCATCCAGACCCTGGTCGACATCGACGCCGCCGCGAACGAGCGCGACAGGGTGTGCTACCTGTTCCTCGCGGATGCCACCACCATGACCGATGACGAGCAGCGACTGCTCGCCGTCGACCTGTGGGGCGAACCCGGTCGCACCTTCCGGATGCCGCCACACGCGTACGCCGAGGTGTCCGCCAACCTGGCCACCGCGAACATGAGCTTCGAGGAGTTCGCCGACGCAGCCGACCAGTCCGGCACGTATCGAGGCCTCGCCGACGGCTGAGCGACACCCATCAGCAAACCTGTCCGCCGACGAGCTGACGGGCTTACAGGCCGACGCGACGTCCCAGATCGGCCACCCGCTGGCCGACGAACACGCGCGGGTCCCGCAGCGACGCCTCGGTCAGCCCGATCAGGTCGCCGACGTCGCGGACCAGCCACGCCCGGTGCCCCTTGTACGACAGGACCGTGGCCAGCATCTCGTGGTCACCGGTCTCGACCGCCCACGCACAGGCTTGATCGAGTAGCACGTCGGCGTCGGCGTACCGGCCGGCCGCCATGTGCAGCCACGCCGCGAACTGGGCCCACTGGCTGGCAAGGTCGATCATCTCGGCGCGTAGGTCGCCGCGGGATTCGGCCAGCGCCCGGCGTACCACGTCGAGGTGGGTCATGGTGGGGGCGATCAGTGGCGCCGCGCCGATCGCGTCGTCGAGACGACGCTGCTGGGCCAGGATCGTGCGCAGCGCGGCGACGGTAGCTCGGTCGAGCCGCGCCGGCCGGGCACCCGGGCCGCAGCCTCCGGGTCGACCGTGTGCTCCGTGACGAGCGCGGCGATCTGGCCCGCCGGCGCCGAGGGCGTCGTCCAGGCGCCGAGCGACATCAGCGCCACCTGGTCGCTTGCGTCCGGTCTCCAGCTCCCACAGGTAGGTGTGGGTGTGGCGGACGAGCCCGGCGAGCTGTCGGAGGGTGAGGCCGCGCCGTTCCCGTGGCGACGTAGCTCGGCGCCGAAGTGCGGGTCCACGACGATGGCAGGGCGGGCCATGGTGTCTCCCAGGTAGCGGGCTGGGGCGGCGGTCCCCCACGAAACGGCAGGCCCTCCCGCGAGTGAGGGCCTGACCAGCGTCTAAGGAGATCTCGTATGCGCGGAGGGCGTGGGATTCGAACCCACGAGGACGTTGCCGCCCTACCGGTTTTCAAGACCAGCGCCATCGGCCACTAGGCGAGCCCTCCCGTGGCCGCGGTCGCCGACGTCCGACGAGCGCGACCGTGCCTAGTCTGCCACGAGCGCGGCCCGGACGGGTGTCCCGGTCGTCCGGGATACGGGCGGCGTGCGACGGGGTGGCACGCGTGGCGGCCCCCGATCCGGTGAGCGTGACGGCCCCCGATCCGGTAAGACTGTAGGGATGAGGGCGATCACTATCCCCGAACCCGGTGGACCCGACGCGCTGGTCTGGGCGGACGTGCCCGACCCCAGCCCGGGATCGGACGAGGTGGTGATCGACGTACGGGCCAGCGCGGTCAACCGTGCCGACGTGCTCCAGCGCCAGGGCCACTATCCGCCCCCGGCCGGCGCACCGCCGTACCCGGGGCTCGAGTGCGCCGGGGTGATCAGCGCGCTCGGGTCCGACGTGACCGGCTGGGAGGTCGGCCAGCCGGTCTGCGCCCTGCTCAGCGGCGGCGGCTACGCCGAGCGGGTGGCCGTGCCGGCCGGCCAGCTCCTGCCGGTCCCGGCAGGCGTCGACCTGGTCGACGCGGCGGCGCTGCCCGAGGTCGCCTGCACGGTCTGGTCGAACGTCGTCCAACTGGCCCGGCTCGGCATCAGCGAAACGCTGTTGGTGCACGGTGGTGGCAGCGGCATCGGGACCTTCGCGATCCAGCTCGGCGCCGCGCTCGGGGCGACCGTGCTGGTCACCGCCCGGGCCGACAAGCACGACCGGTTGCGCGAGCTGGGCGCCGCGCACGCCATCGACTACACGACCGAGGACTTCGTCGAGGCGACGAAGCGACTCACCGACGGCCGGGGCGCGGACGTGATCCTGGACATCATGGGCGGGTCGTACCTGGGCCGCAACGTGACGGCCCTGGCCACCGGCGGCCGGCTCGTGGTGATCGGGCTCCAGGGGGGCCGCAAGGGCGAGCTCAACGTCGCCGAACTGCTGGCCAAACGGGGCTCGGTGACCGCGACCGCGCTGCGCTCCCGGCCGGCGGCGGAGAAGGCCGCGATCGTCCGGGGCGTCCGCGAGGAGGTGTGGCCGCTGGTCGAGTCCGGCGCGATCCGGCCGATCATCCACCGGCGGCTGCCGATGGCGGAGGCCGCCGAGGCGCACCGGATCATGGAGTCGAGCCACATCGGCAAGGTGCTGCTCACGCTCGACTGACGCACGACACGGTCGTCCGCCGACGCGGCCGGGCTCAGCGCCGGGGCGTCCGCCGGGGAAGCAGCCTGCGCGGTCCCGGCCCCTCGGCCGCCAACCTGTCATCCGGGTTGTAGATGGCGCAGGCGCGCAGCGACAGGCAGCCGCAGCCGATGCAGCCGGACAGCCGGTCCCGCAGCCGGGTGAGCAGCTCGATCTGCTCGTCCAGGCGGTGCCGCCACTGCCGGGAGAGCCGCGCCCAGTCGGCCTTGGTCGGGGTACGGGACTCCGGCAGCGTCTCCAGCGCCGCCCGGATCTCCTCCAACGAGACGCCAACCTGCTGGGCGATTCGGATGAACGACACCCGCCGCACCTCGGCCCGGTCGAAGCGGCGCTGGTTTCCGCTGGTCCGGGCGGCCCGGATCAGCCCGAGACGCTCGTAGTAGCGCAGCGCCGACGGGGCCACCCCGGACCGGGCCGCCAGCTCGCCGATGGTCAGCGTCTCCGGTCGCACGTCGCGTCCACCTCCGCCCTCATGAACTCCCTGCTGCACACGACTTGAGTTGAAGTGAACTTCAACTTGCAGGGTAGCCACATGACGATTTCCACCGCCACGCCGTCCGGCCGCCTGCTCGGGCCGCTGCTGCGCCGCCTGGAGGGCGACGAGAAACACGCGCGGAGCGCATACTCCACACTCGACGTGCTCTGGGTGCTCTACGACCGGGTCCTGCGGGTCTCCCCCGAGACGGTCGACGATCCGGACCGCGACCGCTTCCTGCTCTCCAAGGGACACGGGCCGGCCGCCTACTACGCGGTCCTGGCGGCCAAGGGCTTCATCCCCGAGACCTGGCTCGACGACCTCGCCGGCCCGGAGAGCCGGCTCGGCCACCACCCGGACCGGATGCTGGTGCCCGGGGTCGAGATCGGCAGCGGGTCGCTCGGCCACGGCCTCGGACTCGGCGTCGGGACCGCGCTCGGGCTGCGGGCGCAGGGCCTGACCAGGCCCCGGGTGTACGTCCTGCTCGGCGACGCGGAACTCGACGAGGGCTCGAACCACGAGGCGATCGCGTACGCCGGGGCGACCCAGCTCGCGTCGCTCACCGCGATCGTGATCGACAACCAGTCCGCCACCCACGGCTGGCCGGGAGGGATCGCCAGCCGGTTCGCCGTCAACGGGTGGAGCACCGCCGAGGTCGACGGCCGGGATCACAACGCGCTGGAGCGGGCGTTGACCGCCCACCGGCCGGGTCAGCCACACGCCGTCGTCGCCGTCGTCGAACCGAAGGAGTGACCGAGATGCGGGAAACGTTCGTCGCCAGCGCCACCGACCTGTTGGCGGAGGATCCCCGGACCGCGGTCGTCCTCGCCGACATCTCGGCAGCGCTCTTCGCCCCGGCGGCCCGGCGCCATCCGGACCGGGTGCTCAACGTCGGCATCCGCGAGCAGCTCATGATCGGGGTGGCCGGTGGGCTGGCCCTCACCGGTCTGCGCCCGATCGTGCACTCGTACGCCACCTTCGTCGTCGACCGGACGTATGAGCAGCTCAAGCTCGACCTGGACCACCAGGGCGTGGGCGCCATCGTGGTCAGCGTCGGCGCCTCGTACGACGGGTCCGCCATGGGCCGGACGCACATGTCCCCGGGGGACGTGGCGCTGCTCGACACGCTCTCCGGGTGGACCGTGCACGTGCCGGGGCATCCGGACGAGGTGCCCGGGCTGCTCCGGGCCGCCGCCCGGCACGACGACGCGGTCTACCTGCGGCTCTCCACCCAGGTCAACGACCTGCCCCTGCCCGGGGCGGGCCGGCTGACCGTGGTGCACCAGGGTGGCCCGGCCGCGCCCCTGGTGGTGGCGGTCGGACCGATGCTGCGCCCCGTGCTGCAGGCCGTCGCCGGGCTGGACGTGACGGTCGCGTACACCCACACCCCGCGCCCGTTCGACGTCGCCGGCCTGCGGGAGCTGCTCTCGGGTGAGCCGGGCGGCACCGTCGCCCCGGCCGTGGTGCTGGTCGAGCCGTACCTCGCCGGTACGTCGGCCGCGGTGGTCAGTGCGGCGCTCGCCGACGTGCCGCACCGGCTGCTGGCCCTGGGTGTCGGTCAGGCCGATCTGCGCCGGTACGGCAGCCCGGCCGACCACGCCCGGTGGCACGGTCTGGATCCGGCCGGACTACGCCGGTCGATCACCGCCTTCCTCGGCTGAGGCGGCCGGTTCCGGCCGGGCCGGCCACGGGGGCCGGGTCGGCCGGGACTGCGCGATCGGCGACCGGACCGGCCAGGAGCCGGCCGCGACGGCTGTCGGAGTGCCAGGTCGGGCGGCCGGGAAGAGGTCGGTCGGGAAGACGGCCGGGAAGAGGTCGGCCGCGGACCCGGGTCACCGCGGCGGTGGCCGCGCGACGTGGTGGGACGGGGACGCTCAGCGCTGGCCCGGGGTCTCCCACCGGCGGGTGCGTTCCCGTCCCAGGATCCAGAGCGCCTCGACGCCGTCCTTCCAGGTGATCTTTTTGCCCTCCTCGCGGCCCCGGGCTCGGTAGCTGATCGGGACCTCATACGGGCGGATGCGGCGGCGCAGCAGCTTGCCGGTCACCTCCGCCTCCATCCCGAAGCCCTTGGAGCGGATGTCCAGGGATCGGTAGAGCGAGACCGGCATCAGCTTGAAGCAGGTTTCCAGGTCGCCGATGTAGGAGTTGAACAGGACGTTCGCGGCGGTGGTGACGGCCTTGTTGCCCATCACGTACCAGAAGCTGTAGGCGCTGTGGCTGCCGAACGTCCGATTTCCGTAGACCACGGTCGCCCGCCCGTCCAGCACCGGGGCGAGCAGCTTCGGGATGTCCTGCGGGTCGTACTCCAGGTCAGCATCGAGGATGACCATGTACTCGCCCTCGGCGTGCTCGACCGCGGTCCGGATCGCCGCGCCCTTGCCGGCATTGCGCGGATGGGTAATCACCCGAAGCCGGGAGTCGTCCGCTCGGCCGAGAATCTCTCCGGTACCATCACGGCTACCGTCGTCAACCACGACGAGTTCGATCTCGCACGGGTAGTCGACCGCGAGAGTCTGCTTGATGGCGTCCGCGATGCGTTCTTCCTCGTTGTAGACCGGCATGAGGATCGAGAGCTTCACGGGGATCTCCACGGTGCTGACGACGAATCGGCCCTAGCCTAGCCTGCTGTGCCTGGTGTCAGGCACGGTCGCAGGTCAGCTCGCCGCCCGGCCAGCGCCGTACACCGATGTCGCCGTCGCCCGTCCCCGCCCCGACGTGCCCGGTCGCGCGTGCCAGGGCGGTGACCGGGGGCACAGGCCCCGCGCCGGCGGCGACCACGGGCCGCCTCGACGCCCGGCGCAGGGCGACCCGGGCCGGTCGAAACAGGTCAGACGGCGGCGGGGGTGAGCCGCGACGCCCGGGTGGGCCGGTGCGGGGCGGTGGCCGGAGTCGTCCGGGCCGGCGGGACCGCGCGGGCGTCGCGCGCCGGCACGACACCAGCCGGTACGGCGGGCGGGGCGGCCGGCGCCGTCGAGGGTGCCACCATTCTCGGCCGGAAGACGTGGTTGAAGAGCGCGTCGAGCTGCCACATCTGGCTGGGCCGGTCGACCCGGATCATGAAGCGTTCCCGGACGCCGTCGACCGCGGTCGCGGCGAGTTCGAGCAGGGAGGTACGGGGGTCCGGTGTCCAGGTGACGTTGCTGAGGTGCCGGAGCTCGGTGTTGAGGTGCAGCCGCAACCGCTGGAGCACCCGGCTCTGCTGGGTCACGACCAGCCGTCGGGTGGTGAGCAGCAGCAGGTAGCTGTGCGCCGGCTGTTCTGGACGGATGCAGCGGGCCACCAGGACAGCCGCGTCTGCGGCCTGCACGCAGTTGCGCAGGATCGGCAGGTGCCGGCTCACGGTCAGGCCGGCCACCCCGGTCTCGGCGGCGGCCGGCAGGAGCGTACGGACGAAGACATCCATGCCCGTTTCAACGACACGCCGACGGGGATGACGCGGCCGGACATGGATGAGAATGACTTTATAGAAGTTCCACGATGGTGGCGTTCGCCATCCCGCCGCCCTCGCACATGGTCTGCAGGCCGTACCGGACGCCGTTGTCCCGCATGTAGTGCAGCATCGTCGTCATGATCCGGGCGCCGGAGCCGCCGAGCGGGTGGCCGAGGGCGATGGCCCCGCCCCGGGGGTTGAGCCGGGCCGGGTCGGCCCCGGTCTCGGTGAGCCAGGCGAGCGGAATCGGGGCGAACGCCTCGTTGACCTCGTACACCCCGATCTCCTCGATGCTCAGCCCGGCGCGGCGCAGCGCCTTCGCGGTGGCCGGGATCGGGGCGGTGAGCATCAGCACCGGGTCGGCCGCGGCGACCACGGCGGTGTGGATCCGGGCGAGCGGACGCAGGCCACGTCGGCGCGCCCACTCGGAGGTGGTCACCGCGAGCGCGGCGGCGCCGTCGGAGATCTGCGAGGCGGAACCGGCGGTGACCATCCCGTCGGGCCGGAACGGGGTCGGCAGCTCGGCGAGCCGGGCCAGGCTGGTATCGCGCCGAATCCCCTCGTCGGCGGTGACCTTGGCCCCGTCCGGTACGTCGACCGGAACGATCTCGGGGTCGAAGGCGCCGGCGTCCTGCGCGGCAGCCGCCTTCTCGTGGCTGGCCAGGGCGTACTCGTCGAGCTGGCGTCGGGTCTGCCCCCAGCGCCGGGCGATCAGCTCGGCGCCGACGCCCTGGTTGAACGGCACCGGCGCGTCGGCGGCGAAGCCTTCCTGGCCGCGGTAGCGGTCCCGCACCTGCTCGCCGTAGGGCAGTCCGACCGGGGTGGGGTCGGTGGTCGAGGGCGCGATGCTGCTCCCCATCGGCACCCGGGTCATCGACTCCACGCCGCCGGCGACCACCAGGTCCGCCTGGCCGGAGAGCACCGCCGCGGCGGCGAAGTGCAGGGCCTGCTGGCTCGACCCACACTGCCGGTCCACGGTGGTCCCGGGCACCGACTCCGGCCAACCCGCCGCGAGCACGGCGTTCCGTCCGACGTTCCAGGCCTGCTCGCCGACCTGGGAGACGCAGCCCCAGATCACGTCGTCCACCTCTGCCGGATCGATCCCGGTACGGTCGACGAGGGCCCGGAGGACCTGCGCCGACAGATCCACCGGATGCACTCCGGCCAGCGCTCCCCGGCGCCGCCCGACCGGGGTCCGTACCGCACCGACGATGACCGCGTCCGCCATGTCTACTCCCCAGTAACTTGTCTGCTCCGATCGTACGCCGTCGACGGGCCGGAGGTCTGCCCGGCACCGGCCTGGCATCCTGGAAGCCGTGCCTGGGCAACGGGACGACGAACACCGGGACGACACGCACGAACCCGGTGGCGGAATCGGCGACGGTGGGCCGGGGGACGCCGCACCGTCGCACCTGGACGATCCGGCCGCCCACTGGCGGGTCCGGCCGGCGCTGCCGGTCCTCAAACTGACCGGGGCGGCGCTCCTCGTCGCGCTGGCGCTGCTCCTCGGCGACGGCGATGCGGTGCGGATCGGTGTGGCGATCCTCGCCGCGCTGGGCCTGCTGGCGTGGGGCGTCCGGGACGTGGTGGCACCGGTCCGGCTCGCCGCCGGACCCACCGGGGTGACGGTGATCAGCGGCTACGCCGGCCGGCGGCACCTGCCCTGGGAGGCGATCGAGCGGATCGGCGTGGACACCCGGCCCCGGCTCGGGCTGCGTACGGAGACGCTGGAGCTCGACACCGGGGAGTCGCTGCACCTGTTCGGCCAGTCCGACCTCGGCGACGCGCCGACGGAGGTCGCCGCCGTGCTGCGGCGGATGCGGACGACGTACGCGTCCGGCGGCTTCGCCCGCTGACCGGCGCGCCCGACACCGCCGCCCTCGGTTCAGGACACCCCGTCGGCTCAGGCCAGCAGCGCCGCCGTCCGCATCAGCGTCAGCCCGACCAGCACCAGACCGATCACCACGCCGCCGCCAAGTTGGACCAGCGAGCGTCGGGCCCGGGGGGCGTACGCCAGCACCAGGGCCATCGCCGCGCCGGTGACCATTCCGCCCAGGTGGCCGGCGATGGAGATGCCCGGCACGGCGAAGGTGAAGACGAGGTTCACCACCAGGATCGGGATCACGGTCGAGGTGTCCCGCCCGAGCCGACGCATGATCACGAAGAGCGCGGCGAAGAGCCCGAAGATCGCGGTCGAGGCGCCGGCGGTCGCGGCGGCCGGATTGCTGAACAGGTACGCCGCGACATTGCCGCCCACCCCGGCGACCAGGTAGAGCGCCAGGAACCGCAGCGGGCCGAGGGTCGCCTCCAGGCTGCGGCCCAACACCCAGAGGGCCCACATGTTCATGGCGACGTGCAGGATGCCGTAGTGCAGGAACATCGCGGTGACGAGCCGGTAGTACTCGCCGGCCGCGATCCCCTCCTGCGGCCCGAAGGGCCCGAGCGGTGCCCAGAGGCCGAGCACCGACCCCCACTCCGTCAGCGGGGTCGACCCGCCGAGCAGCCCGCCGAAGCCGGCTCCGGCGACCGCGTCCCCACCCCGGGCGGAGATGATGGAGAGCACCATCAACGCCAGGTTGAGCCCGATGAGCGCCCGGGTGACGTAGCCCAGGCGACCGGCGGCACCGCCGCCGAAGGCGGTGCGCACCGGCCGCGACGTGCGGCGGCCCTCCGCCACGCACTCCGGGCACTGGTGGCCGACCGAGGCCTCGCGCATGCAGTCCGGGCAGATCGGCCGCTCGCACCGGGTGCACCGGACGTAGGTCTCCCGGCTCGGGTGGCGGTAGCAGGCCGGTGTCGTCGGCGGCGACTCGCTCATACCGGCGCTCCGCTCCGCGCCCTACCCCCGTACGCCGTGGCCTCCGGCCGGCCGGTCTGCTCGCTGCGCTCGCTCATGCCGGCAAAGGTACCCGGGATCGGCGTCAGTCGTCCTTTCGCTCGATCACGACGCGCTCGATGACCACGTCCTGGAGCGGTCGGTCCATCGCACCGGTCGGGGTCTTGGAGATCGCCTCGACCACCTTGGCGGACGCCTCGTCGGCGACCTGGCCGAAGATGGTGTGCCGGTTGTTCAGGTGCGGGGTCGGGGCGACGGTGATGAAGAACTGCGACCCGTTGGTACCGGGACCGGCGTTCGCCATCGCCACCAGGTACGGCCGGTCGAAGCGCAGGTCAGGGTGGAACTCGTCGGCGAAGGTGTAGCCCGGGCCGCCCCGGCCGGTGCCGGTCGGGTCACCCATCTGGATCATGAAGCCGGCGATCACCCGGTGCGAGATGGTCCCGTCGTAGTACGGCCCGCTGCCGGGCTGGCCGGTCCGCGGGTCGATGTACTCCCGCGTGCCCTCGGCGAGCTCGACGAAGTTCCGGACCGTCTTGGGCGCGTGGTTCGGAAAGAGCTCCAGCCGGATCGCGCCGGCGTTGGTGTGCAGGGTCGCGTAGATGGCCTTGGCCACGAATACTCCTTCGACATGGTCGCCGGACCGGCCCGTCGACCGGTCAGACGCCTCCGCCGACCCGTGGTGCGGGCCGGCACCGGATTGGTGGTTCCTTGCGGATCCTCCCATGTGCCCGTTCTGCCACTGCGGGCGCACCCGAGGGTGCAGGATGACGAGGGGAGCAACACCCAAGGAGGTGGGGACCGGTGTTTGGATTCGGGGGGCGCACTTCCCACAGGCAGCTCGTCCGGGACGAGCTGGGTGAGAGCCTCGACCACCTGGTACGGGCGGCCACCCACGCCGCGTCGGGGGTCGGGGCGGCGGTAGGACCACGGGCGTACGCCGCCCGGGACCTCCTCTCGCCCACGGCGGCCAGGGTACGGCGTACGGCGTTGGACGGCTGGGGGTCGGCGATGACCCGGCTCGCGCCGCTGGCCGTGGCCGCCGCGGAGGGTGCCCGCCAGGCCGGCTCGGTCGCCCGCAAGGCGAGGTCGAAGAGAGTGAAGAGCATGCGGAAGAAGAACTCGATGATGCGTCGACGCTGGCCGATGCTGACCGGGCTGTTGGTCGCCGGGGCGGTGGCCGGGGCGGTGGGGGCCGTGGCGATGCGCCGGCGGGGGCAGCAGCCGTGGGAGGAGTACGACCCGGCGGCGACGCTCGACGCCGTACGCCGGGACGCCAAGACGATCATGGACAGCTCCGCCGGCGGCTCCCGCGAGCCCGGTTCCCCGACGTCGTCGGTGGAGAAGATGACGGAGCGCGCCACACCCGGGGGCGAGATGACCACCCACGGGACGGCGATGACCGACCGCAAGAAGGCCGCCGCCAAGGGCGGGTCGAAGGCGGACGGCCTGCTCGGCACCGCCGCGGCGCCGAGCAGCGGCAGTTGAGGACCGGGACGCCGGCGCCGGGCGGACGGGATGCCGCCGCCTCGGCGGGACCCCGGGACGGCCGTCGACGGGGCGCCGGGAGAGCACGGCACCGGGACACGGGACGGTGGCGGCGTGGGGCGAGCACGACGACGCCCCACGCCGCGACCCGGAGGCCCCACGCGCGGCTCAGAGCCAGCGGTTACGCCGGAACCAGCGGTAGAGACCGAGGGAGATGGCCAGCATCAGCGCGAGCACCACGGGATAGCCGTACTTCCAGCCGGTCTCCGGCATGAAGTCGAAGTTCATCCCGTAGATCCCGGCGATCGCGGTCCAGACCGCGGCGATCGCCGCCCAGGAAGCGATCTTGCGCATGTCGTTGTTCTGGTCGACGGTCACCTGCGCCAACCGCGCCTGGAGGATGGAGTTCAGCAGGTCGTCGTAGGAGTTGACCTGCTCGACCGTCCGGGTCAGGTGGTCCTGCACGTCCCGGAAGTACCGCCGGATCTCCTCCGGCACCTCGCCGCGGTTCAGCTGGCCGGTGAGCGTCATCAGCGGACGCTGCAACGGGACGACGGCCCGCTTGAACTCGACGATCTCCCGCTTCATCTGGTAGATCCGCTGGATCCGGCCCTGCGCCTGGCGCGCGAAGACCTCGCCCTCCAGCACCTCCAGGTCGTCGCCGACCTGGTCGGTCACCTCCAGGTAGATGTCCACCACCCGGTCCATGACCGCGTACGCCACCGCCCACGGGCCGTGGCGCAGGAGTTCCTTGCGGGACTCGAGATCCGAGCGGACCGGCGCGAGTCGGCAGGCGTCGCCGTGCCGCACGCTCACCACGAAGTCCGGCCCGATGAAGAGCATCACCTGGCCGGTCTCGATCACGTCGGTGTTCTCGGTCAGCTCGCCGTTCCGGACGTAACGGACCGTACGCAGCACCAGGAAGCTGACGTCGCCGAACTGTTCGAGCTTGGGGCGCTGTTCCGCCTTGACCGCGTCCTCGACGGCCAGCTCGTGCAGCCCGTACGTCTCGGCGATGCCGGCCATCTCGGTCAGGCTCGGCTCGTGCAGGCCGACCCAGACGAAGGCGCCGGCCTGCTGTCGGGCCGCCTTCAGCGCGGCGGCGGGGTCCCACGTCCCGGGCTGCCGTACCCCGTCGACGTAGAGGCCGCAGTCGACCACGCTGACGCGGTCGGGGCGGCGGTCCTCCGGGGGCCGCCGTTGGCCCACCTCCGTGTTGAGCATCCGGCTCACCGCCCGGACCGGTGCGGTCCAGGCACGGGGTTTCGTCCGGCCCCGTCCATTGGCGGGCACGTGATCGCGATGGACCTGGTCCGGCATGGTCACCACCCCTCTCTGACCGCACGTCACCGCGCGTTGCAGCGTACGCCGCGAAGTCGAACGCATCGACACACCGTGAGCGGCCGGAGCACCGGGCCGGCGGGCGCGGGTGATGGCGGTCTCCGCCGGGGGAGCGACGCGTGGCTCGGCAAGACGCGTCTGGCTCGGCGGAGGAGCGGCACGGCGAGGCGCTCCGGGCGCCGGGCCGCGGCCGTCGGCCCGCACCGGGGCGTCGTCGGCCGGCGCGGACCCGGCGGCGGAGTCGGCGCCGGGTGGACCGTCCACGTCGGGGGGTGAGGTGCGGACGGCCCACCCGGCACCCTTGGGGGCGGGGGTTTGGTCTCCGGGCTCTCGCGGCGGTCGGGCGGCACTCCGGGGGACGGGACTGCCGCCGGACGCTGTCGACCCTGATGCGAGAGCGCTCGCAGCATTGTGTGCCGCTCACCGGCCGGGAGGAAACCCCGGATCAACAACTGAGCAGTTTTGTCGGATATCCGACACAACCTTCTGGTCAGACATCGGCGTCCGATAGGCCGGCTATCCGCGTACCGCCTCGATCGCCTCGGCGAGCCGGCGGACGCCCTCGTCGATCTGGTCGACCGTCACCGCGGAGTACGCCAACCGTAGGGAGTGCTCGCCCCCCTCGGGCAGGAAGTCACTCCCCTTCACCACCGCCACGCCGCGCTCGGCGGCGGCCGGCACCACCCGGTCCACGTGGACGTCCTCGGGCAGCTCGATCCAGAGGAAGTAGCCGCCGTTCGGCTCGGTGAACCGCACCCCGGGGATGTGCGCGCGGAGCGCGGCGGCCAGGGCGGCGGCGCGCTCGCCGAGCGCCGTGCAGACGGTGCGGATCGAGCGGTCGATGTCGCCGGAGACGCAGAACTGGTGCACGATCGCCTGCGCCACCATGCCGGGCGAGATGTAGAGATTGGTCGCCTGCTTGGCAATGTCGGCGATGAGATCCGCGGGCCCCACCAGGTAGCCGACCCGCAGCCCCGGGCAGACCGTCTTGGTGAAGCTGGAGGCGTGCACGACACGGTTCCCGTCGTCGAGCGCCAGCATCGAGGGGAGCGGTTCGCCCCGGAACCGGATGTCCGCGTACGGGTCGTCCTCGAAGATCGTGAAGTCGTACTCCGCGGCCAGCTCGAGAAGTGCCCGTCGCTTCTCCAGCGACAGGGTCACCCCGGCCGGGTTCTGGAAGTTCGGGATGATGTGGGCCAGCTTCGGGCGGAGTCCGGAGCCGAGGAGGTTTGCCAGCTCGTCGATGTCGATCCCGTCCGGCTGGATCGTGACGGCGTGCACCTTGGTCCCCATCCGCTGCAGGTTCAGCAGCGTCCGGTCGTACGTCGGCCGTTCGACCACGACCTCGTCACCGGGCCGAAGCAGGTGCTGGAACAGGAAGGCGTCGGCCTGCAACGACCCGTTGGTGACCAGGACCTGGTCGACCTCGACACCGTGCTTCTCAGCGATCCACTTCCGCAGGGGCGGGTACCCGACGGAGGTGCCGTACCCGGTGATGCCGGCCGGGTCGGCGTCGAAGGCACGTGCGGCGGCGGCCTTCAGCCCGTCGATGTCGACGATGTCCAGCGACGGCGCCCCACGGGCGAAGGAGATCAGCTGCTCGACAGTCATGTCTACCCAGCGTACGGGCGCTTTCCGGGTCCCGGGCGCAGGCATGGCAATGTCCGAATCCTGAGCAGTACGGCGGTGACTAGTCTCGACTGGTGCCCACCGAGTCCGACCCTTTGCGCCGCGCCGGAGCACTCGTCGACGACGACGGGCGGATCGGCGAGGACACCCACACCGGCACCGCCACAGACGGCTCCCGCGCGCGACGCCTGAACGGCCGGTGAACGCACCCCCCGGCCCCGACCGACCGGACCCGCCCGCGGCGCCGTACCACCCCGCGGGGCCGCACCGGCCGGTGCCCAACACCGTACGGCTCGCGCCGCACCAGGCGGCCACGCTCGTCTGGCCGGCAGTCGACCGCGTCTTCCGGGCGGGGATGGCCGCCACCAGCCAGGGCGGGGCGGAGCTGTGCCAACGCTACGGCGGTCCGTCGGCGATCGGCTTCCTGGTCGACTTCCGGACCCGGCTCGCGGCGCCCGGCGGCACGGTCAGCGCCGCGCAGCTTGCCGCGCTGACCCGGTATGTCGACCCCACCGAGTGTCAGCGGATCCTGGACAAACAGGTCGCACACGGCATGATCCACCGCCACGACGACGGCGGGATCTCCGCGACCGTCCGGGGGCGGAGCTTTCTGGTCGAGCTGTACGACCTGCACGCCCGGGTCACCGCGGAGCTGTGGGCCGGGCACGACGAGCGGGTCCGACGGCTGGTCGGCACCCTCGGCCGGCTCCTCGACGCCGCCCTGACCGACCCGACCTGCGGCGACGGCGCGTTCCGGGCCATGGCACCGCCGTACGAGCCGGACGGCACGCCTCCCGGGGTGCTGCTGCTCAACCGCCTCGGCGCGCTCCGCTGTCACCGGGCCGACGCCCACGCCGCGGCCTGGCAGGCGGCCGGGCACACCGCGCGCAGCATCGTCGCGCTGCCCCCGGGGCCGGAGCGGCTCGCGATCGAACTGGAGACCGACCGCCGGGCCGCCGGCCCGTACGCCGCGCTCAGCCCGCCGGAGCGGCTCCGGCTCCTCGCGGACCTGGCCGCGCTCCCCGGCTGAGCCGACACCGGAACCGTCGGCTCCGGTACGGCCGTCCGAGGGACGGCAGCCCACGGGGTGGCCGGCCGCCGGCCTCGTCGTCTCCACCACTCACCCGTCCGGGACGGCAGCCCGCGAGGTGGCCGGCCGCCGTCGACCCCCGGTGGACATCAGGTGGGCTGCTGTTCGCCGGGAATTCGCACTTTCGTCACACGGCGCTATCCTCCCTGCGGTGGCGGCTGTCGTGAGGAGGCTCGACGGATGATCGGTTTGGTGCTCGCCGCGGGCGCCGGACGGCGGCTGCGCCCGTACACGGACAGCCTGCCCAAGGCACTCGTGCCGGTCGACGGCGAGACGACGATCCTCGACATCGCCCTGCGCAACCTCGCCGAGGTCGGGCTCACCGACGTCACCGTCGTGGTCGGCTACGCCGCCGAGGCGGTCGAGGCCCGGCGCGCCGCGCTGGAGGACCGGTACGGGGTGACGCTGACCCTGGTCCGGAACGACCGGGCCGAGGAGTGGAACAACGCGTACTCGCTCTGGCTCGCCCGCGACCACTTCGCCCAGGGGGCGCTGCTGGTCAACGGCGACACCGTGCACCCGGTCAGCGTGGAGAAGACCCTGCTCGCCCAGCGCGGTCCCGGCGTCCTGCTCGCCGTCGACACCCTGAAGAAGCTGGCCGACGAGGAGATGAAGACCGTCTTCGACGACCGTGGCCAGCTCGTCCGGATCACCAAGCAGATGGACCCCGCCGAGGCGTACGGGGAGTACATCGGCGCGACCCTGATCGAGCCGCGCGTCGCCGCCGACCTGGCCGACGCTCTGGAGGCGACCTGGCGACGCGACCCGGGCCTCTACTACGAGGACGGCTACCAGGAGTTCGCCGACCGGGGCGGCGAGGTGCGGGCGGCTCCGATCGGCGACGTCTCCTGGGTCGAGGTCGACAACCACGACGATCTCGCGCGCGCCCGGGAGATCGCATGCCGCTACTAGCCCGTACCGTCAACACCCCGCTCGCCATCGACGTACGCCGGGGGGCGATCGCCGACCTCGGCCCGCTGCTGGCCGACCGCCGCATCTCGGCCGGCGGCGAGGTGGCCGTGGTGGTCGGCCCCGGCCAGGGTGAGCGGATCGCCGAGCTGATCCGGCCCGGCCTCGGCAACGCCGACGTCTTCACGGTCGCCGGCGGCACGATCGAGGCGGCCCAGCGGCTCGGTGAGAGCCTGCGCCGCCGCTCCTACGACGCGGTGGTCGGGATCGGCGGCGGCAAGACGATCGACACCACCAAGTACGCCGCGTCCCGGTACGGCATCCCGATGGTCAGCGTGGCGACCAGCCTGGCGCACGACGGCATCGCCTCCCCCACCGCCTCCCTCGACCACGAGGGCGGCCGGGGCTCGTACGGCGTCCACATCCCCATCGCCGTCGTGGTCGACCTCGACTTCGTCGAGAACGGCCCGGACCGGCAGACCCAGGCCGGGATCGGCGACGCCCTCAGCAACCTCAGCGCGATCGCCGACTGGGAACTGGCCCACCGGGTCCGCGCCGAGCCGATCGACGGGCTCGCGGTGACCCTCGCCCGCTCCGGGGCGGAGGCGCTGGTCAATCACCCCGGCAAGATCACCGACGACAGCTTCCTCACCACGCTCGCCGAGGCGCTGATCCTCGGCGGTCTCGCCAGTTCGATCTGCGGCTCGACCCGCCCGGTCAGCGGCGGCTGCCACGAGATCTCCCACGCCATCGACCAGCTCTATCCGGGCACCGCCTCCCACGGTGAGCAGGTCGGGCTCGGCGCGCTCTTCTGCACGTACCTCCGGGGCGACCTAGACCGATTCGCACAGCTGGCCACCTGCCTGCACCGGCACGGCCTCCCCACCGTCCCGGCCGAGCTGGGGCTCGACGACGACAAGTTCGTCGCCGCGGTGCACCACGCGCCCCGCACCCGGCCGGACCGGTACACGATCCTCGAACACCTCGACCTCACCCAGGACGCTATCGGTGAACGGCTGGCAAACTACGTCGATGCAATCCGTGAACACCTCGGCTGAGGCGTCCGTGTCGCCCCCGCCCACCGTCGCGGACTTCTACCGGGTCAACCGGGGCGGTGGCCTCTTCAGCGAGGCGTTCAGCCAGCGGCTCGGCGCCGTCCTGGCCCTGATCGCGCAGCGGACCGGGCTGCCACCGACCGCGTTGACCATCGCGAACCTGCTGCTCGGGCTGACGGTCTCGGTCACCGTGGTGGCGCTGGCCGACCGGGTCGCGGCCGGCTCCGTACCGGCCTGGGTGGTCGGGCTGGTCGCGCTGGTCGGTTGGCAGGTGGCGTACGGGCTGGACTGCGCGGACGGTCAGCTCGCCCGGGTGACCGGCCAGGGCAGCCCGGCCGGGGCGCGGGTCGACGTCCTCTGCGACGTGGCGGCCCAGATCGCCCTGGTCACCGCCCTCTCGGCGACCTCGTTGGCCCAGCGCCCGTCGACGCCGATCTGGCTGATCGCCGCCTTCGCCGGCACCTGGATGGTCAACCTGGTGACCTCGGTGATGCAGGCCGGGCCGAACGCGGCCAGCATGATTACCTCGACGTCACTGCCCGTACGCCTGGTCAAGCTGATCCGGGACTACGGTGCGGTGATCTTCGTGGCCGGGCTGGTGCTGACCCTCGCCCCGGCCTGGACCACCTGGCTGATCGCCGCCTTCACCCTCGTCAACGGCGGCTTCCTGCTCGCCAGCATCGGCTTCTCCGCCCGCGCCTCGCTCCGCTGACGTGGGGTTAGGAAGGGCCCCCTCTTAGCGTTTTCTGTTGTGAAGGGGGCCCTTCCTAACCACAGCGGCGTAGATGTCGAGAAGCCGGCCGGTGACCACGTCGGGGTGGAACGTCCGCTCGTAGCGCACCCGGGCGTGCGGGGCGACGGCGGCGGCGGTGGCGCGGGCGGTCGGCAGCATCGCCGCGAGCGCGGCCGGGTCCGGGGGGACGAGCCAGCCGGCGGACCCGGTCGAGGCGGTGGGGTCGTCGGCACCGATCAGGTACGGAATCCCACCGAGGGCGGTACCGAGCACCGGGCGGCCGGCCGCGAGCGCCTCGATCACCACCGTCGGCAGGACGTCGTGCCAGGTCGGCACGGTGAGGACCACGGCGGCGGCCCGGAGCGCGGCGGCGACCCCCGCCCGGTCGAGCGGGCCGAGGAACTCGACGTCGCTCCGCTCGGCGGCGGCGGCCTCGGCCAGCGGGCGCAGCTCGCCGTCGCCGGCGATCCGCAGCGGACCGAGCGCACCCTCGGGGTGCCGACGCCAGGCATCCAACAGCAGCCCAAGCCCCTTCTCCGGGGAGAGCCGGCCGAAGAAGAGGAAGCCCTCGCCGAGCGGCGCCGGGACACCCGGGTCCGGGATCGCGTTCGGCTTGACCACGATCCGGTCCTCCGGGATGCCGTAGTCCCGGAGGTGCTGGGCGATCCCCGAGGTCAACGCGATGTAGCGGTCCAGCGAACGCCAGGTCGGCCGGTGTACGGCGAGGGTCGTCGCCATCAGTGCGCTCTGCGCCCGGGACCCGCGGTAGCAGCGGTGCACGATCGCCGGCACCCCGAGCGCCCGACCCCGGCAGTCCTGGCAGATCCGCCCGTCGCGGAAGTAGAGGCCGGAGGAGCAGACCTGGCGGTAGTTGTGCACGGTCTGCACCACCGGCACCCCGTGCCGGTGCGCGGTCCGGATCACCCAGGGCGAGAGCAGCGGGTACGGGTTGTGCAGGTGCACCACGTCCGGCCGGTGCTCGGTGATCAACCGGCTCAGCTCCCGCTGCGCCGCGGGGGCGTAGATCGGCGAGAGGGGCAGCAGCGCCTTCTCGGCGGCGGAGAACCGGGCGATCTCGTCGGACGAGCGCAGGAAGGGCACCACGTCCACGCCGGCCGCCCGGAGCTGGGCGATCTCCTGGTCGACGATCGTGTTCTCTCCGGACGGCTGCGCCTCCCGGTAGCGGTTGTGCGCGACGATCACCCGCACGCGGTCGTCCCTCCTCGCGGCCTGGGCCGCAGCTCGACGCGGACGCGTACCGGTGGCGTCCGCGGGATTGAACGCTACCGTTTATCCCGTGCCTGAGTTGCCGGAGGTGGAGGCTCTCGCGGGCTACCTGCGCGAGCGGGCGGTCGGGCGTCGGGTGGGCCGGATCGAGGTCGCCGCGATCAGTGCCCTGAAGACGTACGACCCGGCGCCGTCGGCCGCGGCGGGCCGGACCGTCGCCGACGCCGGCCGGCACGGCAAGTTCCTCGACGTACGCCTCGACGACGCGGCCGGGAACCCGCTGCACCTGGTGGTGCACCTGGCCCGGGCCGGGTGGCTGCACTACCGGGAGTCGTTACCCTCCACGGCACCGCTGCGGCCGGGGAAGGGGCCGATCGCGTTACGGGTACGCCTCGACGACGGGTCCGGTTTCGACCTGACCGAGGCCGGTACGCAGAAGAAGCTCGCCGTGTACCTGGTGACCGATCCGGCGTCGGTGCCGGGGGTGGGCCGGCTCGGGCCGGACGCGCTCGCCGCCGACCTGGCGACGTTCCGGGAGCGGCTGCGCAGCCGTCGCGGGCAGGTCAAGGGGGTGCTGACCGACCAGGAGGTGCTGGCCGGGATCGGCAACGCGTACTCGGACGAGATTCTGCACGCGGCGAAGCTGTCGCCGTTCGCGCTGACCGACCGGCTCTCCGACGACCAGGTGGCGGCGCTGCACGCCGCGACCCGACAGGTCCTCGGCGACGCGGTCGCGCGGTCGATGGGGCAGCGGGCGGCGGAGCTGAAGGGCGAGAAGCGGGCCGGGCTGCGGGTGCACGCCCAGACCGGGCTGCCCTGCCCGGTTTGCGGCGACACGATCCGCGAGGTCTCGTTCACGGACTCCAGCCTCCAGTACTGTCCGACCTGCCAGACCGGGGGCAAACCGCTCGCCGACCGCCGGCTCTCCCGGCTCGTCCGCTGACCGCCGGGCGCGCGCCTCCGGGTGTCGGACGCGCCGCACCGCGGTGACACATCGCCTGGTCGTTGCACCATTCTCCTTGTACGGTGAGTAGTCCCGACCTGTTGGCGAAGGCAAACCGCCCAGGGGGCGACGAACCGGCCGGCTCCGGGCTCTGCCGTCACCCCTGTCCATCGGTATAGTGGCCCGGTCTGCGACTCCGCTTCCGGGGCGGTTGGCACTCGTTGCCAGCGAAGCGGGCGACGTACTGTCCCTCGGGTCGGCGTCCCCGTGGGGCCTGCATGGGAGAGACTGTGACGGTGGGCGACCCGAGCCCTTACGGCGAATGGGCGGCACGTGTCATGCGGGAGGACGTGGCAGAGGTGACGACGAGCCTCGAACGCCCGGTACGCGACACGGGCCAACCAGGTACGCTGCGGCACGTCGACAGCTTCGAGATCCAGCCGCCGAGCTCCCCGACGAAGACCAACGGTGTTCCGCGTTCCGCCTGGGCGCGGGCCGGTCGCCGCGTGTCCCGCTGGCACCGCCCGTACGTCGCGGTGCTGCTGCTGCTCGACTTCGGCGCGGCGGCGCTGGGCAGCCGGATCGCCATCCAGTTGTTCGACCAGGCGGCGTCCGGTTTCCGCGACGCGGACAAGGACCCCACCTGGTTCCATACCGTCTCCTACCTGCTGCTGCCGCTCGGCTGGCTCATCATCCTCTGGGCCAACGGCGCCTACGACCGGCGTTACCTCGGGTTCGGCACCGACGAGTTCAAACGAGTGACCCGGGCGTCGGTGGCGGTCGCGGCGAGCGTCTCGTTCCTCGCCTTCGCCACCAAGACCGACCTGTCCCGGTACACGGTCGGCACGGCCCTGCTCGGCACGCTGCTGCTGATCATGTTCGCCCGCTATCTGGCCCGGATCGTCCTGCACGCCGTGCGCCGGCACGGCGGCCAGGCCACCCAGCGGGTGGTGCTGGTCGGCACGCTCCCCGAGGCGCTGGAGGTCTACCGGGCGGTCAGCCGCAGCCCGGCGGCCGGGCTCGTCCCGGTGGCGATCCACCTCACCGACGGGTACGCCGCCGCCCGGGGGATCCAGACCCCGATCCCGGTCTACGCCGGCCGGGACCTCCTGTCGCTGGTCCACGAGGTCGGCGCCGACACGATCGCGGTCTGCGGCTCGGCCAGCGCCGAGCGTGGCGAGCTGCGCCGGCTCGCCTGGCAGCTGGAGGGCTCCGGGGTCGACCTGATCGTGGCGCCGCAGCTCACCGACATCGCCGGCCCCCGGGTGCACATCCGGCCGATCGAGGGCCTGCCCCTGCTGCACGTCGAGGAGCCGACGCTCTCCGGTCCGGCGTTGCTGGTGAAGAACCTGCTCGACCGGCTCGCCGCCGCGATCGGGCTGGTCCTGCTGTTCCCGCTCTTCATCGCGATCGCGATCACCATCCGGATCTCGGACCCCGGGCCGGTCTTCTTCCGGCAGTCCCGGGTCGGCCACGAGGGACGGACCTTCAAGGTCTGGAAGTTCCGGACCATGTACGTCGACGCGGAGCAGCGGCTGGCCAGCCTGGTCGACCAGAACGAGACCGACGGCCTGCTGTTCAAGATCAAGCAGGATCCTCGGGTCTTCCCCGCCGGGCGGTTCCTCCGGGCCAGCTCACTGGACGAGCTGCCCCAGCTGATCAACGTGCTCCGGGGCGAGATGTCCCTGGTCGGTCCCCGGCCGCTCCCCGCCGACGACGGCGACTTCCTCGGCGACGTACGCCGCCGGCTGCTGGTCCGCCCCGGCATCACCGGGCTCTGGCAGGTCTCCGGTCGCTCGGATCTCTCCTGGGACGAGGCGGTCCGGCTCGACCTCTACTACGTCGACAACTGGTCGCTGGCGTACGACCTGAGCATCCTCTGGCGCACCATCGGCGTGGTGCTGGCCCGCAAGGGCGCGTACTAGCCGCGGCCGCCGGACCGGTGGGGCTTGGCGAACCCGGTCCGCAGGGGTCAGGATCACCAGCGTGGGGCCGAACCTGTCCACCGCCATCGCCGTGGTTGCGATGATCAGCGCGTTGGCCGCCGCGCTCTTCGCGGTCGTCCGCCTGCGGGACCGTCGGGGCATCGCCACCGCCACCCAGCGCGCCACCTACGAGGTCCTGCACACCGCCGGGCTCGCCGCCGAGCCGCTGCGAACCGGCCTGAGCTCGACGAGTGCGGCCAAGGCGGTACGTCACCTGCGGGCCCTGGTCGGCTCCGCCGGGCTGGCGCTGGCCGACCGGGACCAGATCCTCGCCCTGGACGGCCGGGGCAGCCACCACGGCGACCAGCTGCGGACCGCCGCCGCCCAGGTGATCGAGAGCCGCCGCTCGACGGTACTGGGCGAGTCCGACCTCCGCTGTGACCGGGTGGACTGCCCGGTACGGGGCGCGGTGGTCGCGCCGCTGACCGGGCCGGACGGCCGGGCGGCCGGGGCGCTGATCGCGGTCGCCGACGACCAGCCGGCGCCGGGACTGGTGCAGGCCGCCCTGGAGACCGCGCACTGGGCCGGCACCCAACTCGCCCTGGCCGAGCTGGACTCGTCCCGGGAGCGGCTGGCCCGGGCCGAGGTACGCGCGCTGCGTGCCCAGATCAGCCCGCATTTCATCTACAACGCGCTGACCGCGATCGGCTCGTTCGTCCGGACCGATCCGGAACGGGCCCGCGAGCTGCTGCTGGAGTTCGCCGAGTTCACCCGCTACTCGTTCCGGGCACACGGCGAGTTCACCACCCTCGCCGAGGAGTTGCGCTCCATCGACCGGTACCTCACCATCGAGCGGGCCCGGTTCGGCGACCGACTCCAGGTACGGCTCCAGATCGCCCCGGAGGTGCTCCCGGTCAGCGTGCCGTTCCTCTGCCTGCAACCGCTGGTCGAGAACGCCGTCCGGCACGGCCTGTCCCGCAAGCCGGGGGTGGGGATGCTCAGCATCGAGGCGCGGGACGCCGGCGCCGAGTGCCACATCATGGTCGAGGACGACGGGGTGGGGATGGATCCGGCCGTCCTCACCTCCGGGGTCGCCGAGTCCGCCGACGGGAGCGAGGACTCCGGCCAGCACGTTGGTCTGTCCAACGTGGACGAGCGGCTGCGGTCGGTCTTCGGCGACCAGTTCGGCCTGGTCGTGGAGACCGGGATCGGCTCCGGCACCAAGGTGAGCATGCGGGTACCGAAGTTCCACCGCCATGTCCGGGCGAGCGCGTGACCTCGCCCGGCGCCCAGTCGACCAGGGAAGAGGGGCCGGTCGGATGAGTGGGTTCCTACGGGTGCTGGCGGTCGACGACGAACCGCCGGCCCTCGACGAACTGGCGTACCACCTGCGGGCCGATCCCCGGGTCGCCCGGCTGCACACCGCATCCGACGCCACCGAGGCGTTGCGGCTGCTCCGGGACACCGACGTCGACGTGGTCTTCCTCGACATCCGGATGCCCGGCCTCGACGGCATGGAACTGGCCCGGGTGCTGCGCCGGTTCGCCCGGCCGCCGGCGATCGTCTTCGTCACCGCGTACGACGACGGGGCGGTGGACGCCTTCGACCTCGGCGCCACCGACTACGTCCGCAAACCCGTCCGGGCCGAGCGGCTCGCCGAGTCGCTCCGGCGGGTGGTCGGCGCCCGGGTGGTGCCGACCCACCCGGCGGCGCTGGCCCGGGCCGAGCCGGACCCGACGATCCCGGTCGAGCTGGCCGGAACCACCCGGATGCTGCCCCGCTCCGCGGTGCGCTGGGTCGAGGCGCAGGGCGACTACGCCCGGCTGCACACCGCCGACGGGTCCCACCTGGTCCGGGTGCCGCTCGCCACCCTCGCCGAACGGTGGGCCGACGCCGGGTTCGTGCGGATCCACCGGTCGTACCTGGTCCAGCTCCGGCTCATCGCCGAACTGCGGTTGACCAGTTCCGGATACGTCGTGGTGATCGACGGAACCGACCTGCCGGTCAGCCGCCGGCACACCCGGGAGCTGAAGGACAAGCTGGTCCGGGCCGCGAAGCAGGACTGGAACCGCTGATCACGGCCGGGTGACCGTACCCTCCAGCCGGGCCACCCGGGCGATGAGGTGCCGCCGCTCCGGCAGGCTGGTTGTCCGCCGGGCGGCCTCCCGGAAGTCGGCCAGCGCACCCTTCCGGTCGCCGGCCAGCTCCCGCAGGTGGGCCCGGGTGGCGAAGAGCCGGTGGTGCCTCGCCATCCGCCTGTCGGACTCCAGGGCGGCGAGCAGCTCCAGCCCGGCGGCCGGCCCGTACACCATGGCGAGCGCGACCGCCCGGTTGAGGGTCACCATCGGGTTCGGCGCAACCGCGGCCAGCAGGTCGTAGAGGCCGAGGATCTGCGGCCAGTCCGTCGCCTCCATCGTCTCGGCCTCGTCGTGCACGGCGGCGATGGCGGCCTGCAACTGGTACGGTCCGACCTCGCCCCGGGGCAGCACCTCGCTGATCAGCGCGATCCCCTCGGCGATCCGCTGCCGGTCCCACCGGCTCCGGTCCTGCTCGTCGAGCGGCACCAGGGCACCGTCGGGGCCGATCCGGGCCGGCCGGCGGGCGTCGGTGAGCAGCATCAGGGCGAGCAGGCCAGCGACCTCGGCGTCGTCCGGCAGCAGGCCGCGCAGCCAGCGGGTCAGCCGGATCGCCTCGGCGGAGAGGTGCGGCGCGGTCAGCTCCGGGCCGGAGCTGGCGGTGTAGCCCTCGTTGAAGATCAGATAGAGCACGTGCAGCACCGTGCGGAGCCGTTCCGCGCGTTCGGCGCCGGCGGGCATCGCGAATGGCAGGTTGCTGCCGGCGATGGTCTGCTTCGCCCGGCTGATCCGCTGCGCCATCGTCGCCTCCGGCACCAGGAACGCGGCGGCGATCTGCGCCGTCGTCAGGCCGCCCACCGCACGCAGGGTGAGGGCGATCTGGCTCGGCACCGAGAGCGCGGGATGGCAGCAGAGGAAGAGCAGACTCAGCGAGTCGTCCCGGTCCACGCCCGGTTCGGCGTCCGCCGGCCGGGCCAGCAGCTCCGACTGCGGCGTCGCGGCGAAGACCGTTTCCTCCCGGCGCCGCCGCGCGGCCTCGCTGCGGAACTCGTCGAGCAGCCGGTGTACGGCGACCGTCACCAGCCAGCCGCGCGGGTTGGCCGGTACTCCCTCCTTTGGCCACCGCTGGGCGGCGAGGATCAGCGCCTCCTGGGTGGCGTCCTCGCAGGCGTCGAACCGACCGTAGCGGCGTACCAGCGTGCCGAGGACCTGCGGCGCCAGCTCGCGCAGCAGGCCCTCGAGCACTGGTTCCAGCCCGGTCACAGACTGTTGACGGGCGACTCGTGCAGGATCGGCCAGACCTCGACCGGCTCGCGGTCCGCCCACGGTATGTCCGCGGCGATCTCGTACGCCCGCTCCTCGCTCTCGCAGTCGAGCAGATAGAAGCTGGCCAGGTACTCCTTCGTCTCCAGGTACGGCCCGTCGGTCACCGCCGGAGCGCCGGACTCGCGCCGGACCAGCCGGGCGGCGACGGCGTCGGCCAGCCCATACGCGCCCAGCAGCTCACCGGTCTCGCGGTACTTCTTGTTGAACGCCTCCTGCTTGGCGACCTCGTCCGCCCACGACTCCGGCGGGATGGAGTCCCACTTCTCCTGGTTGCCGTAGATCATCAGCAGGTACTTCATCTCGGATTCCCCTTCCTCGTGCGCCGCAGGTGGCGCGCCGTCACCCAGGGAACGGAGTCACGCCGGTCTCCTCGACATCATCCCCAACCGGCCGGCGGGCATTCTCGGCCCAGCGGAGGCGCCGGCGGAGGAGGGACTGTTCGGCCGGGTTCGCGGTCAGCGCCAGGGCCCGCCTGTCGGCCGCGTGTGCCTCGTCGGAACGACCCAGGTCGCGCAGGAGTTCGGCCCGGGTGGCGTGCAGCAGGTGGTAGCCGTCGAGCACGCCGGCGAGGGCATCAACCTCGCCGAGTGCGGCAGCCGGGCCGGCGACGTACCGGTTGGCGATCGCCCGGTGCAGCCGGGTGACCGGGGACGGCGCCAGGTGCAGCAGCATGTCGTAGAGGACGAGAATCTGCTCCCAGTCGGTCTCCTCCCATCGAGGAGCCTCGGCGTGGCAGGCCACAATCGCCGCCTGAAGCTGGTACGGGCCGGGGCGCCGCTGCGCGGCGGCCATCGCGATGAGCCGGCTCGCCTCCGTGATCGCCGGTCGGTCCCAGCGCGACCGGTCCTGGTCCCGCAGGTGGACGATGCCGCCGTGCTCGTCGAACCGGGCCGCGGCGCGGGCCCGGTGCAACCGGATCAACGCCAGCAGCCCGGCGACCTCCGGCTCGGTCGGCATGAGGCGGTGCAGCGTCGCGGCGAGGAACTCGGCGTCGTCGGCGAGGTCTCGGACAGGGGTCGGCTGCTCCGCGGTGCTGGGCAGGTACGCCTCGTTGAACAGCAGGTACACCACGGCCAGGACCTCGGCGAGGCGGTCGCCAAGCTCGTCCGGGTCGGGAATCCGGTACGGGATGCCCGCCCCGGCGATCTTCCGTTTCGCCCGGGTGATCCGCTGCCCCACGGTACTCTCCGCGACCAGGAACGCCCTCGCGATCTGGGCCGTCGTCAGCCCGCACACCACGCGCAGGGTGAGCGCGACCTGCGCGGCACGGGGCAGCGCGGGATGGCAGCAGGTGAAGATCAACCGGAGCTGGTCACCGGGGTCCGGCTGCGTGGGCCAGACCAGCAGGGCCAGTTTGTCCCGATACAGGGCGTCCCGGCGCAGCACATCCAGACCCCGGCGCCGGGCGACCGTGTAGAGCCAGGCGTCGGGGCGTTCCGGGATGCCGTCCACCGGCCAGTGCCGCAGCGCCGCCTCCACCGCATCCTGGACCAGGTCCTCGGCCGCACCAAAGTCCCCGATCAGCCGCACCAGCGACGCGGCGAGCCGGCCGGCGTGGTCACGGACCACCCGGGCCAGCTCGGCATGCGACGTGTCGGTCATCCGGCGATAGGTCTGATCTCGACGACCGGGCAGGCGGGCCAGGACCGGACAAGGGCCAGGGCGTCGTCGAGGTCCGCGACGTCGATCTCCGCATAGCCGCTGATCACTTCTTTGCCCTCGACGAACGGGCCGTCCGAGACGAGGGCCTCCCCGCCGACCAGACGTACGGTCGTCGCGGTGTCCGGCGGCAGCAGGTGGGCATGATGCGTGATCTTGTCACTGTGGTCGCTGAACCACCGCCGCACCTTCGCGTAGGCGCGTTCCCGTTCCGTATCGTCCATGGCGCGTAGCTCCGCAGCGAACTGCTCGGTCTCGACGAACATCAGCACGTACTTCATCGGCCAGCCCTCTCACTCGCCCGACAACGGGGCGTACAGGTCGATGCCGTTGCCGTCCGGGTCCGGGACGTCCGGGACGGTCGCGTACCGCATGCCCCAGAACCCGTCCCACGGCTCCCGCGACCCCCGGCGGCCGGCAGTAATCAACTGAGCGTAGGCGGCGTCCACCTCGGCTGGGCTTCCCAGCTCGAACGCCAGGAAGAGCCCGCTCCCCGCCGGCCGTGTCCAACCCGGACGGGCCGACGCGGCCAACCGTTCCGTGTCGGGCATGAGATGCAGCCCGTTCGGAAGGTCGCAGGAGGCGTGTTCGGGTATCCGCGCGTCAACCTGAAACTCCAGGCCGAGCATCCGGTCGAAGGTGATTGAGGCATCCAGGTCAGAGACGATCACGTCGATCGCGTTCAGCATCGGGTTCACCAGTCGGCTCCTAGTCAGGGCACCGCTCCGGGCGGCGGTGGCCGTCACCCCGTAGACGGTTGGCGGTGCGCGCGAGCCGACATCGTGCCCGGGCTGGAGTTTTCGCCGGCAACGACACCGAGACGCCGGCCTGGCGGGATTCGGGCAGGAAGACACAGACCACGCGTGGACCGCGAGCCCGATCAGGGTGACCGGCGGAAGCCGGTACGCCGGCCCGAACAGCTGACTCGTCGTGGCGACGAGCCACGTGGGACCGCGGCGTCAGGCGGAGCCGTCCGGCGGACACAAGCGAGGGCCAGGGCTTGCCCTGCCCTGGCCCTCTGTTGCGTGAGCAGGATTCGCACCTGCGTCCTTCGGTTCCGACGACCGATGCGCTACTACTGCGCCATCACGCGTCACTCGACACTCGTCGCATACGTTTCTGCGTCAGGTCATTCCTATCGGTTGCCGAGTTACCGCTACTCCACGGGGCCAGGGAAGAGGCCCCGCCCAGATTCGAACTGGGGGCTGCTAATCCATCGCCTGCCGCAGGTGGTGCGATCCGGTCGAGCTTGGCTGATCTTGGAGCAAGAGCCTGGGGTGTTGCCGACTGCCTCTACCCGTTGGGCTACCGGCACCTGGGTGCCGGGCGGGGCTCGAACCCGCACTGTGGCCGGTCAACGTCAGCCTGGTCTCAAGCCTCAGTCTCAGCTTGTGCTCACCCGGCCGAAGCCGGGAGTCTGTGTCGCGGCAACCCTACCCGAACACGAAGTCCAGGATTGCCCTACCCATCTTCCGGTCGACGACCTCGACCATGTTGGCCTGCTCTCGAGCGGTCTTCACGGCCTCGATCACGGCGGTGACCTGGGCCAACCACCGATCCCGCTGGGTCGGTGAGATCGCACCGGACAGCTTCGTCGTCGACCAGATGCCCTCCGGTACGTCCTTGGTCACCTTCTCGACGTGCGCGGGGTGCTTGTCGGTCGGCGGGACGACGACGATGAAGTCCTCGGACTTGCGGGTGCGCATCGTCTTGACCGTCGCCGAACGGAACACCCCGTTGTCCGGGTCCCAGGTCCAGTCGTCCGCGACGTCCGTGACCGGCAGCTTCGCGATGAGGCCGCGCAGGCTGGCCAGCTGCTTCTCCAGCCAGAGCAGGGTGGTCACCGGAACGTCTCGGGCCAGCACCGCGTCACCGACCTTGATGTCGGCCTTGGCGCCCGTGTTCGCGGTGTCCTTGGTGAGCGTCAGGTCGAAGAGGCGCTCCAGCGCCGCCCGAACATCCGTCACCATCTGCGGGACCTTCGCGGCGACCTTCTTGGACTCGGACGGCAGGACGTAACCGTCCTCCTCGAGCGGCTCGTACGTCCGCACCAGTCCCACGAACAGGTCCGGCTTCTGGGCATCGTGGTGCGCCTTTGACAGCGCCGCGTCGGCGGCCGCCTTGACGCCCTTCTCCAGCCCGATCACCTGGTTGAGCCTCGTCATCGGTTCCTCCCCCGTAGTCTGACCCGGCTGTCGCGGTGGGCCCGAGATCCAGCGGAGGCCAAGGTATTTCGCGTCCGCGCGGCGAAGCAACCCGATTCGCCCGACCGGCAGCTCAGCGGACGATCGGGTAGGAAGGACTCCGTGGCAGGCGCCGGAGAGGCCGGGCCCCGCGCGCACTGGGAAGCGTCGTTCAGCCCCGCCGGGCGACACGAGAGCCGGGCGGTGCTCCCACACGAAGAAGGCCCAGGGTCTGACCTGGGCCTCACGCTGGAGCGGGTGACGGGAATCGAACCCGCATTGTCAGCTTGGGAAGCTGATGTTCTGCCATTGAACTACACCCGCGGGCGGTCCTACTGTACCCGGTCGGCGTCGTTTGCGCACTCACCACCCCCCATGCCGAGCGTGGTTTCGGACAGCCTGTCCGTCACACGCAGATATGTCAAGACCACGCCGAACCGCGTCGTTTGCAACACCTGCCGCCCCGGGTAACGTCCGCCCCACGTGCACCAGTGGCCCACAGTCATCGTTTCGCCACTGTGCGAAGGAAAAGGGTTGGGGTAATGGCGTTGCACACACATCGACGGTCGGTACGCATGGCGGGGGTGACGGCCGCGGCTCTTGGCCTCCTGGTCGGCCCAGCGGCCGTACCGGCGCTGCCGGCAGCGGTCGCGGCCGGACCTCCGGCCGGCGGGGCTGCCATCGGCCGGGCTCCGAGCGGCGGCGGGTCGGACGCGGACTGCGCCGGGCCGACCGGGACCACCGCGGCGGCGCGGGCACGGCCCGGTGGCGCGTACGCGGCCGAGCCGAACGTGCTGACCGCGGCCGAGGCCGCCCGGCGGGAGCGCGAGGTGGACGCGGCGTACGCCGAACGGATCGGCGTCGCCCCGCCCAGCCTCGCCCGGCTGCTTCCCGCCCAGATCGACGTGGTCGTCCACGTCATCGCCAGGGACCGGACCCGGGCCGGCGGGAACATCCCACAGTCGATGATCGACGCGCAGCTGAAGGTGCTGAATGACTCCTTCGCCGGCCGGACCGGCGGCGCCTGGACGCCCTTCCGGTTTCAGCTCAGAAAGGTCAACCGGGTCGTCAACCCGGCGTGGTACCCGATCGTGGCGGAGAGCCCGGCGGAGTTCCAGATGAAGCGCGCGCTCCGGGTCGGCGGCAAGAACACCCTCAACATCTACACGGGCCTACTCGGCGACGACCTGCTGGGTTGGGCCAGCTTCCCCCAGCGCAAGCTGGACCCGTACGACGGGGTGGTGGTGCTCGCCGAATCGCTACCGGGCGGCACGGAGCGGTCGTACAACCAGGGTGACACGGCGGTCCACGAGGTCGGCCACTGGCTGAACCTCTTTCACACCTTCCAGAACGGTTGTGCCGGAGAGGGTGACCACGTCGACGACACCCCGGCCGAGGCGCAGCCGGGCTTCGGTTGCCCGGAGGGGCGGGACAGCTGCCCGACGCGCCGGGGCCGCGACCCGGTCCACAACTTCATGGACTACTCGGTCGACGACTGCATGCACGAGTTCACGGTCGAGCAGGCGTTCCGGATGCTGAAGGCGTGGCTGGCGTTCCGTCAGCCGTAGCCGGGCGGGTCAGGCTGCCGGCAGCGCCTCCTCGCTGGCGACGGGGGCGCGGCGGCGGCCCCGGCGGCCTGCGCCGGAGCGGCTGGCGGCGGCGCTGGCCGGGTCGAGCCAGACCTGGACCGCGGGGCGGTCGGAAGCGCCGCCAGCGAGCGGGGTGGCACCGTTGCTGCCGTGCCGGGCGACCATCGCCACCTCGACGCTGAACTCGAAGAGTCGCCAGTCGACGTGGGGAGCCGCCCGCAGGCTGTCGGCAAGCCGCGCCACCCGGGCCTGATCGGTCACCGGCCGTGCCCGGCCGGCGAGGTACGCCTCGTCGTCGCTGTCCTCCGGCGGGAACGAGTGCAACGCGTAGCGCCCATCGCGTTCGAGGTCACGGCGCTTGGGGGAATCGACGACGAAGCAGAAGAGGCCCTCGTCGGTGATGACCGGGGAGACCGGGTGCACGCGCGGCCCACCGTCGGCGCGCACGGTCGCCAGGTATCCGAGACCCGGCCCGTACTGCTGGAGCAGGGCACGGATCGTCTCGGCGAGACCGGGCTCGTCGGAGGCGAATTCGGACCAGGATGCCATGTGGACATTCTATCGAACACATGTTCGATCAGGTAGCCAGGCGCGCAGGTCAAAACGCCGGTGCCCCCGGCCGCGTCGCGGCCGGGGGCACCGGCGTTCTCCGTGTCGTCACCGGCGCGGGGGACCCGAGCCGGTGGCGAAGGCTAGTACCTCGGTCGGCCGTAGCCGGCGATGTCGCTACCGAGCTTCCGCATCTGCACCGGCTCACCGGCCCGCGAGGCGTGCACGATCCAACCGTTACCGACGTACATGCCGACGTGGCTGATCGGTGAGTAGTAGAAGACCAGGTCGCCGGGCTGCAGCTCCGAGCGGCTGACCCGCTTGGTGACGCTGTACTGCTTGGCGGCGTTGTGTGGCAGCGAGACACCGGCCTGGGCCCAGGCCCGCAGGGTCAGCCCGGAGCAGTCGTACGAGTTGGGACCGGCGGAACCCCAGACGTACGGCTTGCCGATCTGCGCACAGGCGAACTTGACCGCCTTGCCGGCGCCACCGCCCGGGTAGGTCGCGGGGCAGGGCGCGGGACGCAGCGGTCCACCGGCGCCCCTGCCGTACGCCTCGAGCCGCAGCTTCTGGAGCTCGTCGATTTCGGCGTCGATCTCCTTCTTCTTCTTCGCGAGCTCGGCTTCGGTCCGGGTGAGCTCGGCGACCAGCTTGTCCAGCGGCGCCTTCTCGGCGGCGTACTTGTTCCTCAGATCGACGACCGTCTGCACCTCGTGCTGCTGACGACGGGCGAACTGGTCGAGGACCGAGAGCTGGCCGAGGACGTTGCTCGGCTTCTTGCTGCTGAGCACAGCGTTCACCATCGAGGCGCGGTCACCCTTGTACGCCTCGACCGCGAGTTCGCTGACCCGGTCCATCGCCTCGTCGATCTGCTTCTGCAGCGGGGCGATCTTGTCCTGGAGCTTCTTGGCCTGCTTCTTCTTCTCCGCCAACTCCTCGCGGGTGGCGTTGTGCCGCTCGATGACCGGCTCCAGCTCGCGCCATTTCTTGTCGATCTGGTTCTCGATCTCGGTCACCGAGGGCTCGGCCAGAGCCGGTGCCGTGCCGACAAGTAGCACGGCGGCGCTGGCGAACGCAGCCAGTGCAGTGGTGAGAAGGGACCTTCGCAAGCGGTTTTTCGCCGTTCCGGCGCCGGCTGAGGCCGGCAGCGCGGACCGCGACCGCGGGGCGGAGGATGCCACCGGGGTCCGTACTCCTTCTTCCTTCAGCCCGCCTACCGGGTTAGCTGACGGGTTCGGGCGGGAAGAGATACGCCCTACCGCTCACCCGCGGATTCACCCCATAGTGCCCGGGTCCCCGGTTCGTTGAGGCTCGTGATGTCGACGATTCGGCGGTGTCGAGACGTGGTCGCCCGACTGGCGGCCTGCCACCGCCTCGACGGTCCCCAACACTAGAGAAGCCTGTTATCCGACCGCAACCCGCGATCGCCGCCAATTCGTACCGCATTGGACTGCTCGCGCACCGTGTGGGACGTTCCGGCTGTCACGCGCTCGCGAACCTGCGAAAGTAATTTTCAGCGCACTACCCACCGACGACAGCTATTGACCGCAGCCACGGTCCGGATGGATTGTGATCGTTGTTCATTTCCGGCGACGGGAGGTTCCATGCTCCGTACTCGAACGCCGCTGAGCAGGAGAATCGCGGTGGGCTCCGCCGTGCTCGGCGCCGCGGCGCTGTTACCCGTCGGCGCCGCGCCGGCGACGGCCGCGCCACCGACCGGCAGCCGACAGCAGGAGTACGCCGCCGCGGCCGCCGAATACGGCGTGCCCGACAGCGTACTGCTCGCCGTCTCCTATCTGGAGTCGCGCTGGGACACCAACGCCGGCGCCCCGAGCACCAGCGGCGGCTTCGGCCCGATGCACCTCACCGACCACGCGTACGTCCGCTCGCTGCGAACCGACGCACCCGGGCACGGCGAGGATCGACGCGGCGACGACTCCCGCCCGGCCCGATCCGCCCCGCACGGGGCGCCGAGCCGCACCGCGTCGACCCGGGACACCGACGCGAGTCCCACCACCCCTGCCGTGGGCGCCCAGACCCTCGACACCGCCGCAGCCCTCACCGGGAACGCCGAGTCGACTCTGCGGACCGACCCGGCGGCGAACATCCGGGGCGGGGCGGCCCTGCTCGCGGCGTACCAGCGGGAGCTGGGCGGCCCGACGGGTCGGGCGAGCGACCCGGCCGCCTGGTACGGCGCGGTCGCCAGGTACGCCGGCAGCGACCGCGCGGACGCCGCGGCGGCCTTCGCCGACGAGGTCTACCGAACCCTGGCCGAGGGGGCGAGCCGGATCACCGACGACGGTCACCGGGTCAGCCTGCCCGCCCATCCCGGACTCGTCCCGGAGCGCTCCTGGTTGGACCGACTCGGGCTGCCCAGGCCGCCCCGGCCGGACGGGGTGGAGTGCCCGCGCGGCATCTCCTGCGAGTGGATTCCGGCACCATACGAGCAGTTCGGCGACGGTGACTACGGCAACCACGACCTCTCCAACCGGCCCGCCCGGCAGAAGATCGAGTACATCGTCATCCACGACACCGAGGGGAGCTGGGACACCACGCTGCGGCTGGTGCAGGACCCCACGTACGTGAGCTGGCACTACAGCCTCCGCTCCGCCGACGGGCACATCGCGCAGCACGTCCGGGGCAAGGACGTGGCCTGGCACGCCGGCAACTGGTACGTCAACGCCAAGGCCATCGGGCTGGAGCACGAGGGCTTCGCCGCCGAGGGCACCTGGTACACCGAGGCGATGTACCGGACCTCGGCCAAGCTGGTCCGGTACCTCGCCGACCGGTACGACATCCCGCTGGACCGGCACCACATCATCGGGCACGACAACGTGCCCGGCATCCTCCCCGGCAACGTCGCCGGCATGCACTGGGACCCGGGGCCGTACTGGGACTGGTCGCACTACTTCGACCTGCTCCGGGCACCGTTCCGGAACACCGCCGGTCCGCACGGCGGGCTGGTCACCATCGACCCGGACCTCGCCACCAACCGGCCGGCCTTCACCGGCTGCGAGACGCCCGGTGTGCCGTGCCCGTCCCGTGGCTCCTCCGCGGTGATCCTGCGCAGCGCGCCCGCGCACGACGCCCCGCTGGTCAACGACATCGCGCTGCGGCCCGACGGCAGCCCCAACACCATGCACATCTCCGACCACGGGGCCCGCGCGGCGGCCGGGCAGACGTACGCGGTCGCCGACCGGCGGGGGGACTGGACCGCGATCTGGTACCTCGGGCAGAAGGCCTGGTTCCACAACCCGGCGACGAATCCGACCGCGAAGTGGTCGGTCGGCCTGGTCGCCACCCCGAAACCGGGCCGGGCGAGCATCCCGGTGTACGGCCGGGCGTACCCGGAGGCGGACGCCTACCCCGCCGGCGTGCCGGTGCAGGCGGTCACCCCGTTGCAGTACACCCTCGCCGCCGGCCAGCGGTACGCCGTCGGCAACGTGCTGCCCAGCGAGTACTACCGGGCCACCACCTTCGACGGGTCGTCACCCGGTGACTGGACGGTGATCCGGGGCGACATGAGGTACGTACAGATCCAGTTCGGCCACCGGATCATGTACGTCAACCGGGACGACGTCGTGCTGTTGCCGTCCTGGTTCGGCGCTCCGCGCTGACCCAGCGACCCGTATCCCGGTCGCGGGGTCCGTCGCCGGCCCGGCCACGCCCGGCGGCGACCCCGCGACCAGGACGGGTCGGCCGGCGGTGGTACGCCGCAGTCCGCCGGCCACGGGTGTCGAGGGCGTCTGCGGCGGCGGCCGCCAGGTCGTCCGGACGGAACCCGATGTCGATCCTCAGGATCTGCACAGGTCCGGACGACTAGCGTCCACCACATGATCAGTGCTACCGACGCGCTCGCCTCCGAGCCGCCACCACTGACCGGGATCGCCGGTTGGGCCACCGACCTGATGGACACCCTCGGTGCGCCCGGGGCGGGGCTGGCGGTGGCGTTGGAGAACCTCTTTCCGCCGCTGCCGAGCGAGATCATCCTGCCGCTGGCCGGCTTCGCGGCGAGCCAGGGCGAGATGAACCTCGTCTCCGCGATCTTCTGGACCACCCTCGGTTCGGTGGTGGGCGCGGCGGCGCTCTACTACGTCGGCGCACTGCTCGGCCGTGACCGGACCCGCGCGCTGGTCGCCCGGCTGCCGCTGGTGAAGCTCAGCGACGTCGACCGGACCGAGGCATGGTTCGTCCGGCACGGGAAGGGAACGGTCTTCTTCGGCCGGATGATCCCGATCTTCCGCAGTCTGATCTCGATCCCGGCCGGCATCGAGCGGATGCATCTCGGGACGTTCCTGGTCTGCACCGCCCTCGGCAGCCTGATCTGGAACACCGCGTTCGTGCTCGCCGGCTACCTGCTCGGCGAGAACTGGCACCGGGTCGAGGAGTACGCCGGGATCCTGCAGAACCTGGTGATCTTCGCGGTCGTGGTCGCGGTGGCCTGGTTCGTGATCTCCCGGCTGGCCCGGCGCAACCGCCCGCCCGGGGGCCAGCACCGCGGCTGACCCCGCCCGCCCGGGCGCGGCGGCTCTCCCGTCATCCCCCCGCGACGCGCCGCGGTACCGATCCCGCCACTCGCTGGGGCGGCCCTCCGGCGTGGCCACGGCCTTCCCCGCCGGTGGCGGGACCGCCCCGGGACCGGCCGCCCCGCGGCGGCGGTCACCGCGGCTCGGGCCGGACCGATCGGAGCAGCACCGTGGCGACGTCGACCACCTCGACCTGGTCGGCGGCGCCCTTGCCGTTGACACCGTCGTTCAGCATCGTGCTGCAGAACGGGCAGCCGACCGCGATGGTCCGGGCCCCGGTGGAGAGCGCCTCCTCCACCCGGTCGACGTTGATCCGCCGGCCGATCCGCTCCTCCATCCACATCCGGGCACCGCCGGCGCCGCAGCAGAACGACCGCTCCCGACTGCGCGGCAACTCGATCAGGCCCGCACCGGACGCGCCCCGGTCGTCCGTGGCTCCGCCGCGGACGGCGGCGTCGAGGAGTTCCCGCGGCGGGGTGAAGACCCGGTTGTGCCGGCCGAGGTAGCACGGGTCGTGGTACGTGAGCTGGCCGTCCACCGGCTGCACGGGGGTGAGCCTGCCCTCGGCGACCAGGTGGGCCAGGAGCTGGGTGTGGTGTACGACCTCGAAGTCGCCGCCGAGCTGGCCGTACTCGTTGCCGAGGGTGTTGAAGCAGTGCGGACAGGTGGCGACGATCTTCCGCTTGCCCTTCTCCCGCCCCTCGAACGCCTCGTTGAGCGTCTCCACGTTCTGCTGGGCGAGCGTCTGGAAGAGGAACTCGTTCCCGATCCGCCGCGCCGGGTCGCCGGTGCAGGTCTCGCCCTCGCCGAGGATGGCGAAGCGGACCCCGGCCTCGTGCAGCAGCGTCGCCACCGCCCGGGTGGTCTTCTTGGCCCGGTCCTCGAAGGCCCCGGCGCAGCCGACCCAGAAGAGGTACTCGAAGTCGTCGACCTCGCCGACCCGGGGCACCTCGAAGTCGAGCCCCTTGGTCCAGTCCTCCCGGGCGTTCGGCGGGGCACCCCACGGGTTGCCCTTGTTCTCCAGGTTGCGCAGCATCGCGCCGGCTTCGGCCGGGAAGCTCGACTCGATCAGCACCTGGTAGCGACGCATGTCGACGATGTGGTCGACGTGCTCGATGTCGACCGGGCACTGCTCCACGCAGGCCCCACAGGTGGTGCAGGACCAGAGCACGTCCGGGTCGATCACGCCGAGTTCGTCGGCCCCACCGACCAGTGGCCGGTTCGCCTCGGCGAGGGCCAGCACGTCGACGTTCGCCAACTGCTCGGCGCTGGCCTTCTCCTCGCCGGCCGCGTCCTTCCCACCCCCGGCGAGCAGGTACGGCGCCTTGGCGTACACGTGGTCACGCAACGACAGCACCAGCAGCTTCGGCGAGAGCGGCTTGCCGGTGTTCCAGGCCGGGCACTGCGACTGGCAGCGCCCGCACTCGGTGCAGGTGGTGAAGTCGAGCAGGCCCTTCCAGGTGAACTGCTCGACGTGGGCGACCCCGAACTGGTCGGATTCTGGGTCGGCCTCCTCGAAGTCGAGCGGCTTGCCCCGGCTCATCATGGGGCGCAGCGCGCCGAGCCCGGACCCGGGGCGCCCCGGGTCCCGCTTGAAGAAGATGTTGAAGAAGGCGGCGAACCGGTGCCAGGCAACCCCCATGGTGACGTTCAGGGCGATGACGATCACCCAGGCCATCGAGATGGCGATCTTCACCAGGGCGGTGACACTGGCCCCGTCGTCCCAGGCCGGCAGCAGCGCGCCGAGCGCGTGGCTGACCGGGGTGGCCCAGGCCGGGAACTCGAAGTGGCCGGTGGCGACCTTGAAACCCCGGATCAGGAATCCGCAGATCAGGACGGCCAGGACGACGGCCTCGACGAAGTAGCCCTGCCACATCGTCGACCCGGTGAACCGGGAGCGTCGTTCCGGGTTGCCGGGACGGTTGGCGAGCCGGATGGCGATCAGCACCAGGATGCCGACCACGCCGAGGACGCCGATCACCTCGGTGACCAGGCCGTAGACCGTCCAGGAGCCGATCAGGGGCAAGCCGGCGGTCGGGCTGACGACCTCGAAGTACGCCTCCAGGACCAGCAGCGAGAGGACGATGAAGGCCACCATCACGAACCAGTGGGCGGCGCCGATGACGCTCCAGCGGAGCATCCGGGTGTGGCCGAGGGTCTCGACCAGCATGGTCCGAGCCCGGATGCCACGGTTGGTGAAGCGCTCCGGATCGGGTTGGCCCAGCCGGATCACCGAGACCATCCGCCGTACGGCGCGGACCACCAGCCACACCGCGACCGCGGTGACGGCGGCCGCGAGGACCGTGGTGACGACCTGGACGCTGCCCATGTCCTGTCCTCCCCGTCTCCTGCCTGACCTGCCGTTCGCCCTCGGCGGGCGCTTCATCGGGCGACGACAGCGTTGGGTGCAGCCTACGCGGGAAGGTTACTGACTGGTAACGTGACAGTGCTCGCAGCCGACCCCGTCGTCGACTGCGGACACCTTAGGCCCATCCGGCCCGGGTTCGTAAGGGCCGGCCGGTCACCGCCAGCGGGACAGCAGGCCCAGCGAACCGACCATCGCGCCGAAGCCGACCGCGAGGTTCCAGTAGCGCCAGGTGGCGACGGGGTACTGCATCTGGGAGAGGTAGAAGACGACCAGCCAGCCAATACCGAAGATGATCAGCGACACCGCGGTGATCGGCAGCCAGACCGGGCTAGGCTTACGCGTCGCGGCGGTGGCGGTGGGTCGCACGTCCGTCGGCGGCGTGTACACCTTCTTCTTACGGACCTGAGACTTCGGCACGGCGCTCTCCCGCGGGGTGGTGATCCTCTTCCGGCCTACAACCGGGCGCAAGGGCGACGGTCCATGGCCAATAATGTTCGACAGCTAGCGTAGTCGCGAGAACCCGTTCAGGCCACGGACCCCGGTCAGGTTGGGTACGGGCGACTGACTGTACCGATAGTCGACCATATCCCGCCAGATCGGGACATAATCGACCAAGCGACGTTTCCGGAGGGAGGCTCGGTGGAGTACACGTCCGGCACGGCCTCCTGGCAGAAGGCGCTTCGTCGGGCAGCCGTGGCGCTGCTGCCTCGACGTACCACGCCACGCCGGCCCGGTTGGTCGGTCGGGGTGCCGCTGATCACCCTCGCCGCCGGAATGCTCTTCACCACGACCGCCGCCACCGCCGACGGCACCTCCCTGCGCGAGGACCGCCGGCCGCAGCTCGCCCAGCTGATCGAGGAACGCCGGAAACAGGTGGCGGCGGGCCAGGCGCGGGCTGCGGCCCTCCGGGCACAGGTGGAGAGCCAGACCGCCGCCCTGGCCGGTTCCGACAGCGGGATCGCGGCCCAGCAGGAACGGGCGGCGGCCAGCCGCGAGGCGGCCGGGTTCACCGCGCTGACCGGGCCGGGAATCAGCGTCGAGCTCAACGACGCTCCCCAGCTCGGGGACGCCGGCAAGCCGGCGGGCGCCAGCAACGACGACCTGGTGGTCCACCAGGGCGACGTCCAGGCCGTGGTCAACGCGCTCTGGGCCGGCGGAGCCGAGGCTGTGGCGATCATGAATGTCCGCATCCTCTCGACCAGCGCGGTACGCTGCGTGGGAAACACCCTGCTGCTGCACGGCCGGGTGTACTCGCCGCCCTTCCTGATCACCGCCATCGGCGATCCGGCCGCACTGCAGCGGGCCCTCGCCGCCTCCGAGGGGGTCCGGTTGTTCAAGGAAGCCGCTGACCACTACCAGCTCGGCTACAAGGAAACCGTGGAACCGCGAGTCACGGTACCGGCGTACGACGGTCCCGGCGGCCTCCGCGCAGCCGAAGTCATTCCGGAGTGACCCCCGTGTCTGGCGACCCGCATCCGGCCCGCAAAGGCCGACATCGCGCCTCGGACCGCGACGACCCGACCGTCGTCATCCCTCCGCCGCCGGCCTCCCCGGCCCCCGACGCCCCCTGGGCACCCAGTGGCCCGGCCCGGCCCGCGCCCGGCCTCGACAGCGGCCGGACCGCACCCCACGGCTCCGCGGGCTGGGAACCGGACGGCCGCGCGTACGACCGGGACCCCGGCGGCTGGGCCGACGACTGGCACGCCGGTGGCCGATCCGGCGCGTGGGATCGCGGCGGCCGAGGCGCGGACAGCCCGACGGACGACTGGGCCCCGGGCGGCCGGGCCGGCGGATGGGACGCCGGCACCCCGAGCGGCGGCCGGGATGCCGACACCGGCTACGACGGGTGGGCACCGGGCCCGGCGGCCCGCGCCAACGGCGGCGGCCCGAGCGCCGGAGCCGAGGGCCGCGAGACCGCCGCCCGTTCCGCGCCGTGGGACGGTGCCGCCCGGTCCGACGGGTGGGAGTCGTCGGCGACCGAGCGCTGGGAGGCCACGCCGGCCACCGACCGGTGGCGGGCTGCCGACGCGAACCGCGCCGACCGCGACCCGTGGCGGCCTGCGCCCGCGTCCGACGCCGGGCGCTGGGCGCCGGAGCCCGCGCCGAACCCTGATCGGTGGCCGCCGGTGGGCGGCCCCGAGTGGCGCCAGCCGGAGCCGGAGTCCGCCGCGGCTCCGAGCCCGTGGGCCCCGGACCCGGTCTCGTCCGCGAGCGCGTCGCCGACACCGGGTCCGCGGGGTGCCGACCCGCGGGACGCGGCTCAGCCCTCCGTCCGCACCGCGCAGATCCGGCCGCCCGGGCTGGATGTGGCCCCGCCTCGGGACGACCGGCCCCGCCCGACGGGCGAGCCGGGCTCCGGCCACCGGACGACCGGCGCCAGCGGAGACGGTTCGTCCGGCCCCATCCCCCGGGCCCCGGGCGCCGACCCGGCCGCCACCGCGCTGATCCCCGCCGTCTCGACCGGACCGGGCCGGGCCGCCGCCACGTCCGGCGATTCGGGGCCGGCCGCCGGCCGAGCAGGCACGACGGGGCCGACCGTCGCCGGCCGGGCCCGCCGGGACGACATCGAGGCCACGGCGCTCATCGGCACGATCCCACCGGCACCACCACGGAACGGCGACACGGCGGAGACGACCGAGGCCGAGCGTCGGCCACGCCGCGGCGAGCGGGTCGTACGGCTGCGTCCCCAGCAGACCGACGAGGGCTACAAGAGCGTGTACTCGGAGCTGACCCGGCCCACGATCGGGTCACGGATCCGGACCGGGGTCCGGGCCACCGGCGAGGTGCTGATCACCCTGGGGCTGGTCGTACTGCTCTTCGCCGCGTACGAGGTCTGGGGCAAGTCGACCATCGTCAACGCCCACCAGGACGACCTGAGCCAGCAACTGGCCCAGCAGTGGGACGAGCCCAACCCCACCGTCGGCCCGACCCCCACCGCCACCCCCTCGCCGACCAAGCCGGTCCCGGGCAAGCCACTCGCCGGCCTCTACATCCCGAAGCTGGACAAGCACTGGATCGTGGTGGAGGGCGTCACCCAGAAGGACATCCGCTTCGCGCCCGGCCACTACCCGCAGAGCGCCCTGCCCGGGCAGATCGGCAACTTCTCGGTCGCCGGCCACCGCAACCGGGCCACCTTCTGGCGGCTCGACGAACTGCGCAACGGCGACCCGATCGTGGTCGAGGCCAAGGAGGCCTGGTACATCTACCACGTCTCGCAGACCCGGATCGTGAAGCCGACCCAGGTGGAGGTGGTGGCGCCGGTGCCGGGCCGGCCCGGTGTCAAGCCGACCAAGGCGATGCTGACCCTCACCACCTGCAACCCGAAGTTCAACAACTACCAGCGGCTGATCGTGCACGCGGAGCTGGTCCGGACCGACCCGAAGGGGCCGGGGAGCCCGCGTCCGGCGGAGTTGGGCGGCTGATCGAGATGTACGCCTGGATCTGGCGCCGGCTGCCGTTCGGCCTGCCGGGCAAGCTGATCGGCTCGCTCCTGATCGTGACGGGCGTCTTCGCCCTGCTCTGGTACGTCGTCTTCCCCTGGGCCGAGCCGCTGCTGCCGTTCGACGACGTCCAGGTCGAGTCGAGCGTGCCGGCGGACGACCCGGCCGGCGGCTCGGCCGGGGTCGACGGTGAGTCGGGCGATGCCGACGACGAGCACGAGATCCCGTACGACACCGAGCGGAACAACACCCCGCCCCCGAGTACGACGACCAGGTAGGCCCGATGCGCGTCCTCGTGATCGACAACTACGACTCGTTCGTCTTCAACCTCGTCCAGTATCTCGGCCAACTCGGCGCCGAGTGCGAGGTACGCCGCAACGACGAGATCGCGGTCGCCGAGGTGGACCGGCTCGACGTGGCCGGGGTGCTGCTGTCGCCCGGCCCCGGGACGCCGGACCGCGCCGGCGTCTGCCTCGACGTGATCCGCGAGTACGCCGGCCGGCTGCCGATCTTCGGCGTCTGCCTGGGGCACCAGGCGATCGGTGCCGCGTTCGGTGCGACCGTCGACCGGGCACCGGAACTGCTACACGGCAAGACCTCCGAGGTACGACACCGCGGCGTGGGCGTCCTCGCCGGGCTGCCGGACCCGTTCACCGCCACCCGGTACCACTCGCTCGCCGTCCGTCCCGACACGGTGCCGCCGGAGCTCGAGGTGACCGGCTGGACCGAGTCGGGCGTGGTGATGGCGATGCGGCACCGAACCCTGCCGATCGAGGGCGTGCAGTTCCACCCGGAGTCGGTGCTGACCGAGGGCGGTCACCTGCTGCTGGCGAACTGGCTGGCCGCGTGCGGCCTGCCCGCCGCACGGGATCGGGCTCCGGCGCTCAGCGCCGAGGTCGACGCCCGCCGGCGGGCCGCCTTCGCCACCGCCTGACCGCCCGCGCCGCCCAGGGTGCGGCGCGGGCGGCCTCCGCGACCGGCGCCGGGCTCAGCGGGTGCGGCTCGGCGTCGGGGAGAGCGGGGGCAGGATCCCGCCGCCCCTACCGGGTTCCTCCCCGGTGGGGGTGACCGACGGCGTCGCGGTGGGGGTCTGCGGAGACTCCTGCTCCGGCACGGTGACCGTGATGGTGATCAGGGTGCCCTTCTTGGCGGTGCCGGTCTTGCTCTGCCGCTGCACCTCCGGAGCCTCGCCCGGCGGGACCTCGTCGCCCTCGACCGTCCTCACCCGGAAGCCCGCCTCCTTCAGCCGCCGCGCCGCCTCGTCGGGGGAGTACCCGACCACGTTCGGCACCGGGACGATGTTGCCCAGGGAGACCTCGACGGTGACCTTGGTGCCCGGCGCCACCTTCTCACCGGACTCCGGGCTGACCCTGACCACCTGGCCCTCGGGCGCCTCGTGGTCGACGTCCTTGCGCTCGACTCGCAGGTCCCGGTCCTCAAGCTGGGCCTTGACCGACTCGTACGTGCCGCCGACCAGGCCCGGCGGGATCGTCACCTCCTCCGGCCCGTGGCAGACCACGACCTCGACCTCGGTCGCCGGCTCGACCTGCCGGGTCGCCTCGGGGGTCTGGCCGGTGACGCGGCCGACCTCGCAGTCGTCGCTGGTGTTGGGCGTACCCTCCCGAACCTTCAGTCCGGCCTGCTCCAGCGCCCGTTTGGCGTCGTCGAGGGTGGAGCCGATCACGTTCGGCACCTGCACCTGCTGCGCCCCCTGGTTCATCATCAACGCGGCGACCAGGGCGATCACGGCCATGACGCCGAGGGCACTCAGGGTGGCCAGCACCCACGCGGAGGCGCGGCGCCGGCGGGCGTCGCCGACCCGGGCCGGCGGCGGCATCGGGCGCGTCCCGGCGGGCGGCATCGGGCGGGCCGCCGGCTGGGTCATCGCCACGGTCTCGGCCTCGCGCAACACCGGCGTTGCCATCACCGGGCGGCCGGCCGCGGCCCGGAGCAGGTCGGCCCGCATCTCGGCGGCGCTCTGGTAACGGTTGAGCGGGTTCTTCGACAGCGCCTTCAGCACGATCGCGTCGATCGGCGGCGTGACATCCGGATTGATGTCACTCGGCGCCGGCGGGTCCTCCCGGACGTGCTGATAGGCGACGCTGACCGGGCTGTCCCCGACGAACGGCGGGTGGCCGCAGAGCAGTTCGAAGAGGACGCAGCCGGCGGCGTACACGTCGGAGCGGGCGTCCACCGCCTCGCCCCGGGCCTGCTCCGGGGAGAGGTACTGGGCCGTACCGATCACCGCGCTGGTCTGGGTCATCGTGGTCGCCCCGCTGGCCAACGCGCGGGCGATACCGAAGTCCATGACCTTGACCTGCCCGGTCTGGGTCATCATCACGTTCCCGGGCTTGATGTCCCGGTGGATGATGTTGTGCCGGTGGCTGAACTCCAGGGCGGCGCAGACGTCGGCGACGATCTCCAGAGCCCGGCGCGGCATCAGCCGACCCTCGGCGGCGAGGACCTCCTTGAGGGTGCGGCCGTTGACGAACTCCATGACGATGAACGGCAGCGTCTCGCCGGTCGGCGCGATCTCCTCGCCGGTGTCGTAGACCGCGACGATCGCCGGGTGGTTCAGCGACGCGGCGTTCTGCGCCTCCCGGCGGAACCGCATCTGGAACGTGTCGTCCCGGGCGAGGTCGGTCCGAAGCATCTTGATCGCGACATCGCGGCCGAGTCGAAGGTCACGACCACGGTGCACCTCGGCCATGCCGCCGTACCCGAGCAGCTCGCCGACCTGGTACCTGCCACCCAGCAGGCGGGCCTGCGCCGTCATCTCGTGTCTCGTCCTTCGCTCATCTCGTCACCCCGCCGGCAAGTCCCACACGCTCCACCTGACGGTACGGCGCACTCGCCCGGTCGTCCCGTCCGGTTAGCGACCATGGCTGCACCGCCGTCACCCGTGTCCCCGACAGGCCCTCATTGATCTGCTGCTGTTTTCTCCACTGATAGGCAATCACGCCCGAGCAGATCAACACCAACAGGCCCAGGACGAGGAAGAACGCGATCAGCAACGCAGAATTACCGGACGACTCCGGTACGGGTCCGACCGGCCGCGCCGGATAGGTGTAGGTGGGCTCCGGCCGGGGCCGGGGCGGCTGCGGCACGGCCGCCGCGCCCCGGTTGTAGCCGGCTGGACCGACCGCCGCCGTCCCCGGCGGCCGGGGCGTCGGTACGGCCGCCGACCCCGTCGGCGGGTGGGCCGGCGCGGCCGGCGAGTGCGGCGGGGCGGCCGGCGGCGGGAGAGCGGGCGTCACCCGCGCGGTCGCTCCAGGTGCGACCCGGGGGGCCGGCGGGGTCGAGACCGGCCCGGGCGGCGACCCGACGGATCCGGGCTGGTGCGGCGGCACGGGGACGGCGACCACCGGGCGCCCGGGCTTCGAGCTGCCGATGGAGGCGGCCGCCTGGCGGGCGACGGCCGCCAGTTCGGCGGCGCTCTGCCACCGGGCCGCCGGGTCCTTCGCCATCGACCGTTCCACGATCGCCCGGACCGCCGGCGGAATGTCCGGAGGAAGCGGTCGCGGGGTCTCCCGGACGTGCTTCATCGCGATCTCGATCGGGGTGTTGCCCTCGAACGGGCGCCGGCCGGCCAGGCACTGGTACGCCACCACGCCGAGCGCGTACACGTCGGAGGCGGGGGTGGCGACGGCGCCGGCGGCCTGCTCCGGCGAGATGTACGACGCGGTGCCGAGCACCGAGCCCGCCGCGGTGAGCTGGCCCACCAGGTCCGACCGGGCGATCCCGAAGTCGGTGAGGACCAGCGTGCCGTTCGGCCGGACCAGCAGGTTGCCGGGCTTCACGTCCCGGTGCACGATCCCCTTGTCGTGGGCGGCCTGAAGCGCGTCCGCGGCCTGGGCGACCAGGGCCATCGTCCGGGCCGGGGTGAGCCGGCCGACCCGGCTCAACGTCCGGGAGAGCGCGTCACCCTCGACGTACTCCATCACCAGGAAGGCGACCTGGTCGTCGCTGCCGTAGTCGTAGACGTCGACCACTCCGGGGTGGTTGATGGTCGCCATGGTCCGCGCCTCGCCCCGGAAGCGCTCGGCGAAGCCGGGCTCGTCCAGCAGGGCCGGCAGCAGGATCTTGACGGCCACCGTCCGGCCGAGCACCTCGTCGGTGCCCCGCCAGACGTCCCCCATCCCGCCGCCTGCGATCCGCTCGTCGAGGCGGTAGCGGTTGCCGAGCAGCACCCCGGGCTTGAGCATCTCAACGGCCTCCCCGGTCGGCGATGACGGCCCGCATGATCGCCCCGCTGATCCGGGCCGCCTCGGCGCTGCCGCCGGTGCCGGCGCTCTCGAGGAGCACGCAGACGGCGGAGACCGGTTCACCCTTGTCGTTGATCGCGAACCCGATGAACCAGCCGTGCTCGGGGCGATCGGCGCCGTTCTCGGCGGTACCGGTCTTGCCGCCGACCCGGTAGCCGTTGATCTGGGCGTTCCGGCCGGTGCCGTTCTCCACGACGCTGACCATCATCTCCTGCAGCGACCGGGCGACGTCGGCCCCGACCGACTGACGCAGCTGCCGCGGCGCCGCCTTGTAGTACTGGGTGGTGCGGTCCGGGCCGAGCAGCCGGTCCACCAGGTACGGCCGCATCTGCTGACCGTTGTTGGCGACCGCGGCGGCGATCATCGCCCCCTCGAGCGGCGTCATCCGGACGTTGTTCTGCCCGATGGAGGACTGCGCGACCGACGGCGGGTCGTCCTGACCGCTCGGGGCGAGCATGTCCCCGGTCCGGCTCGCCGCCACCGGGTGGCCGTCGCCGTTGAGCCGCCCCACCGTCAGCTCCTCGTCCTCGAAGCCGAACCTGCGGGCCTCCTCCTTGATCTTCTCGGCCCCGAGCTTGACGCCGAGCTGCGCGAACCCGGTGTTGCAGGACTCGGTGAGGGCGCTCATCAACGACACCTCGTCCTCCGGGCAGATGCTCGGCGCGGCGTTGCGGATGGGCTGGCCGGCCGTAGGGGGGAGCCAGCTGGAGCCGGCCGGGATCCGGGTGTGCGGGTTGTACCCGTTCTCCAGGGCCGCGGCCGCGACGATCACCTTCATCGTGGAGCCGGGCGGGAACGTCTCGGAGAGTGCCCGGTTCTTCAGCGGACCGTCCTTGTCGGCCTCCAGTCGGTCGTACGCGGCCTGGGCCTGCTTGGTGTCGTGGTCGGCGAGCGGGTTGGGGTCGAAGCTCGGCATCGAGACCAGCGCCTGGATCGCCCCGGTCCGCGGGTCGATCGCCACCGCCGCGCCCTTGGTCGCCCCCACCCGGTTGTCGGAGAGCCCCTTGAAGGCGGCCTCCTGGGCCCGCGGCGAGAGGGTGAGCAGCACGTCCCCGCCGGCGGTCTGCTTGCCGGTGAAGAGATCGCGGAGCCGGTCGGCGAACAGCTGGTCGCTGGTGCCGGCGAGGAACTCGTTCTCGCTCTTCTCGATCCCGGTGTCGGCGAGGTTGACCGGCTTGTAGCCGAGGACGTGGGCGTAGACCTCGCCCTTCGGGTACGTGCGGAGGAACTTCAGGTCTCCGCTGGTCTCCTTGCTGGTCGCCAGCGGCGTACCGCCCGCCTCGATGATGCCGCGCTTGCGTTCGTACTCCGCGACCTGGACCCGGCCGTTGTAGTCGCTGTTGCGGTACTCGTCCGCCTTGAGGGCCTGAACGTAGTTCAGGTTGACGAAGAGCAGGCCGAACAGGACCATCACCACGACGCCAACCCGGCGCAGGGGCGCGTTCACGGTCTGATCACCTCCGTGGGGGCGCCGTGCAGCTGGGCCGGCGGTCCGGCCGGTACCCCGCTCGGTCGGGACGTGCCCTGCGAGTCCACCGGCCGGCGTGCCGCGTCGGAGATCCGCAGCAGCGCCGCGATCAGGAGCCAGTTGGCCATCAGCGAGGACCCACCGGCGGAGAGGAACGGGGTGGTCTGGCCGGTGAGCGGGATCAGCTTGCTGATCCCGCCGACGATCACGAAGACCTGCAACCCCAGGGTGAAGGCGAGCCCGCCGGCAAGCAGCTTCCCGAACGAGTCCCGGACCGCGAGGGCGGCCCGCAGCCCGCGCTCGACGACCAGCAGATAGATCACCAGCAGGGACGAGAGGCCGAAGAGGCCGATCTCCTCACCCATCCCGGCGAAGATGAAGTCGTTGTGCACCTCCGGCACCAGGTGTGGCTGCCCGCCGCCCGGTCCGGCGCCGAACAGGCCCCCGGTGCCGAGCCCGAGCAGTCCCTGCACGAGCTGGTAGCCGCCGTCGTACGCGTCGGCGAAGGGGTCGAGCCAGATCTCGGCCCGGAGGTAGAAGTTGGCGAACGGTCCGCCGACGGTGCCGCCCAGGAAGTACGCCAGGAAGGCGCCGCCGAAGAAGAGCAGCAGACCGATGATCAGCCAACTGACCCGCTCGGTGGCGATGTAGAGGGTCACCACGAACATGCCGAAGTAGAGCAGCGAGGTGCCGAGGTCCTTCTCGAAGATCAGCACCAGCAGGCTGATCGCCCAGACCACGAGCACCGGCCCCAGGTCGCGGCCACGCGGGAAGTCGATGCCGAGGAAGCGCCGGCTGGCCAGCGAGAGCACCTCGCGCTTGCGGACCAGGTAGTAGGCGAAGAAGACCAGCAGGGCCAACTTGGCGAACTCGCCGGGCTGGATCTGCCCGACCCCGGGGATGATGACCCAGAGCTTGGCATTGTTGATCTCGGAGAACCGCCGGGGCAGCACCGCGGGGAGCATGACCAGCACGATGCCGGCGAGGCCCAGGGTGTACGCGTACCGGGAGACGGCCCGGTGGTCCCGCATCAGCACCAGCAGCAGGGCGGCGAGCACCACGGCGGCGAGGGTCCAGGCGAGTTGCCGGCCACCGACGCCGGCGAAGATCGGGAAGTCGGGCCGCTCCTGCGGGGGAAGATCGGGATCACCCAGATCCAACCGTCTGAGGAAGCCCACCCCGAGGCCGTTGAGCAGGGCGACCGCTGGCAGCAGCACCGGGTCGGCGTGCGGCGCCAGGAACCGGACCACCAGGTGCAGGGCGAGGAAGACGGCGCTGAGCGCGGCGGTCGGCACCCAGAAGTCGAGCGTCACCTCGTCCAGGAGGGTCGCCTCGACCGTCGCCGCGTACGCCGCCACCAGCGCCATTGCGAACAGCAGCAACGCCAGCTCGGCGTTGCGCCTGGACGAGGCGAACCGGACACGGGGCAGCTCGCCCGTTGGCGCGGGCGTGGCTACCGATCCAGGCGGGGCGGTCACGATGTATCCCTCGGATCGTCGGAGCTGGCGCTCACTCGATCGACCGGCAGTCCGCCGGATCCGTGGCCGGCGGAAGCGGATCGGACGGTGGCGCGTCGGGCGAGTCCGCCGGGGTGGCGGAGGCCCGTACGGTCTGGCCGGGGGTGGGGGTCGTGGCACCGGGCGAACGGGTCGGGGTGGCGCCCGGCGACGGCGAGGTGCCCGGGGCCGGCGTGGCGCCGGGCGACGGGCTCGGCGGGCAGATGGGCTTGAGGTTCGGGTTGCTGGGGTCGTCGTTGGTCAGTTCGGCGAGGCGGCGCGCGGCGTCGGAGGCGTCCTTCGCCACGATGCCCTGCTTGACCTGCTCCTGCGCGGCGGCGGTCAGGTCGTCGAGTTCGGTCGGACTGGTCTGGTGCACGGTGGAGAGGTCGAGCCCGGCGATCCGACCCGGAATGCCCTGGAAGACCGCGAGCTGACCGTCCTCGGTCGCGCCGACGTAGTACTGCCGCTGTGTGTAGTCCCAGCCGAACCAGAGCCCGCCGCCGACGATACTGAGCAGCGCCACCACGAGCAGCGCGGTGCGCAACGGGTGGCGCCGCGGACGTTCGTCCTCCTCGTCACCCGAGGTCTCGGCCTCGGCCGGCTCCGGGCTGGGGGAACGCGGCGCGGAGAGCGCCGAGGCGCGGGCGGCCGGGGTGGAGCTGTCCGCCGAGGTCGCCATGCCGCGGTCCCGGGAGGCCGCACCCCCGACGATCGGCGCCGCCTCCAGGATGTCCTGGTCACTGGCGTCGGCGATGATCACGGTGATGTTGTCGGGGCCGCCGCCGCGGAGGGCGAGCTGCACCAGGCGCTCGACGCACTGCTGCGGATCGGCGTACTCGCGCATGGTATCGGCGATCGTCTCCGCGCTGACCACGCCGGAGAGCCCGTCGCTGCAGATCAGGTAGCGGTCGCCGGGAAGGACCTGGCGAACGGAGTACTCGGGGTCGATGTCGCGGCCGTCCAGGGCGCGGGTGAGCAGCGACCGCTGCGGGTGGCTGTTCGCCTCCTCCTGGCTGATCCGGCCCTCGTCGACCAGCATCTGGACGTACGTGTCGTCCTTGGTGATCTGGGTGAACTCGCCGTTGCGGAGCAGGTACGCCCGGGAGTCACCGATGTGCACCATGCCGATCTTGCTGCCCGAGAAGAGCAGGGCGGTCAGCGTGGTGCCCATCCCCTCCAGGTGCGGATTGGCGTCGACCGTGTCCCGCAGTTGCTGGTTGGCGGAGTCCACGGCCGCGCGCAGCGCGTCGACGAGGGCGTCGCCGGGGACGTCCTCGTCGAGCGGGGCCATGGCGCCGATGACGATGTTGCTGGCGACGTCACCGGCGGCCATCCCCCCCATGCCGTCGGCGACGGCGAGGAGCCGCGGCCCGGCATAGACGGAATCCTGGTTGCCGTCTCGGATCAGCCCACGGTCGCTGTGCGCCGCATAACGCAGGGTCAGAGTCATGGCCGTAACTCGAGGGAAGTGCGGCCGATCCGGATCGGCACGCCGAGGGGGACGGGGGTAGGTCCGGTGACCTTAGCGCGATCGAGGTAGGTCCCGTTAGTCGAACCGAGATCCTCGACGTACCACTGACCGTTCCGGGGCACGAGTCGGGCGTGCCGGGCCGAGGCGTAGTCGTCCGTGATCACCAGGGTGGAGTCCTCCGCACGGCCGATGGTGATCGGTGATTCGCCGAGGGTTATCCGGGTGCCGGCAAGCTGGCCGCCGGTGACGACCAACTGGTGCGCGGCCCGCCCCCGCTTGACCTTCGCCGGCTTGGCTTGCCCCAGGGTCGCCCCCACCACCCCGCGTGGCGCGGCGACGAGCCGGCTCGACCGCGCTCCGGCGAAGAGGTCTCGGCGGATCACCCCGACCACCGTGAACACGAAGATCCACAGCAGGACGAGAAATCCGATTCGGGCGACAGTGAGGACGAACGGGGGCAAGGCGGTTAACCGTCCACGCGGAAGGTGAGGGTGGTCGTACCCAGCTGGATCATGTCGCCGGGGTTGAGCGCGACGGCGGAGACCCGCTGGCCGTTCACCATCGTGCCGTTGGTGGAGCCGAGGTCGGTGAGGACCACCTGGGCGCCGTCGAAGTCGAGCCGGGCGTGACGCCGGGAGATCCCGACGTCGGGGAGCCGGAGGTTGGCCTGGTCGCCACGGCCGATCACGGTGGAACCCATCTGCAGCGGATACGTCCGACCGTCACCGGAGACCAGCCGGACGTTGCGCCCGCCGGGACCGTGTCCGGGCGGAGGGCCGTAGCCGCCACCCTGGTCGTAGGGGGGGTAGGCGGGCTGGCCGGGTGCGTCGTACGGCGAGGGGTGCACGGGAGCGACGTCACCGCCGGTGTAGACCTCGGCGGTGACCCGGAACATGCCGGTGTCCAGCCCGTCCCCACGCTCGATCTCGACGATCACGTCGCCGTAGACGGTCCACGCCTGCTCGCCGATGAACTCCGCCTGCGACTGCGCCAGTTCCTGGGCGAGCGCGGCGGCGTACGGCGCCAGCCGGCTGTGGTCGTACGGTGAGAGATCGATCACGTAGCGGTTGGGGACGAGGGTGCGCCCGCCAGCGAGGATCGCCTTGTGCGCCTCGGCCTCCCGCTGCATCGCGTTGAGGATCTCGACGGGGTGCACGACCCCTTTGAACACCTTTGCGAAGGCCCCCTCGACTAGGCCCTCCAGACGCTTCTCAAAGCGTTGCAGCACGCTCACCGGCTCCTCCTCGGGTTCCGAGGACATGATGGTATCCGGCCGTCGCACGTGCAGCCCGCACGCCGCTCGGCCGCCTGCTGCCGGCCTCTCCTCAGCGGCCGGGATCTGTCGTGCTACCCTTCCACCCGCCGCGGGCGGTAATCGCCAGCGGTGACAGTAGGGACAGCGTAGTATGTCCCGGCACATGCCGAAGAGCGGGCCGACGGATACATTGTTATCGTCCTGTGGCCCGCTTGAGGACGAGCCGGTTTGATCCCGACCCTTCCCAGGGTCTAAGGTTCGGCAGGGCTCACGCCTCGCAAGGGGAAGTGGCGGAATGGCAGACGCGCACGGTTCAGGTCCGTGTGCCCGAGAGGGCGTGGGGGTTCAACTCCCCCCTTCCCCACCGCAGAAGGGCTCCGTGGCGACCACGGAGCCCTTCTTTCATATCGGGGCAAAGCCGGCACCGCGCTATGCTCCGGTGGTTCCGACCCCCCAGAGCAGGAGTGACGTGTGAGTGTCGCGTTGGTGACCGGATCCGGCGGCCTGATCGGATCGGAGGCGGTCCGGCACTTCGCCGGGCTAGGCCTGGACGTGGTCGGTATCGACAACGACATGCGCCGACAGTTCTTCGGCGCCGAGGCGTCGACCGCCTGGAACGTACTGCGGCTCACCAACGAGCTCGGTGCGGCGTACACCCACCACGACGTCGACATCCGTGACCGCGACGCGCTGGCGAAGATCTTCAAGCGGTACGGTCGCGACATCGCGGTGGTGATCCACACCGCCGCGCAGCCGTCGCACGACTGGGCGCTGCGCGACCCCTTCACCGACTTCGACGTGAACGCCGGCGGCACCCTCAACATCCTGCAGAACGTCCGCGAGCACTGCATCGAGGCACCGGTCATCCACTGTTCGACCAACAAGGTCTACGGCGACCGGCCGAACAGCCTGCCCCTGGTGGAGCTGGAGACCCGGTGGGAGCTGGAGCCGGGGCACCCGTACTACGACGGCATCCGGGAGGACATGTCGATCGACGCCTCGCTGCACTCGGTCTTCGGCGCCTCCAAGGTCGCCGCCGACATCATGGTGCAGGAGTACGGCCGCTACTTCGGCATGAAGACCGCATGCTTCCGCGGCGGCACCCTGACCGGCCCGGCGCACTCCGCCACCGAGCTGCACGGCTTCCTGGCGTACGTCATGCGGTGCAACATGGAGCGCCGGACGTACAAGATCTTCGGCTACAAGGGCAAGATGGTCCGGGACGCCATCCACAGCCACGACGTGGTCACCGCCTTCGAGGCGTTCTTCCGCAACCCGCGCTCGGCGGCGGTCTACAACCTCGGCGGTGGGCGGCACTCCAACTGTTCGCACCTGGAGGCCTTCGCCCTGGCGGAGCAGATCACGGGCAAGGAGATGATCACCGAGTACCACGAGGCGAACCGGGTCGGCGACCACCAGTGGTGGATCGGCTCGAACGCCGCGTTCCAGGCCGACTACCCGGACTGGAAGCAGGTGTACGACGTACCGATGATCCTCCAGGAGATCTACGAGGCCAACGTCGACCGGTGGGTCCCGCGCTCCGGAGGGCAGGCGTGAGCGGACGGACCGACCGGCCGCGGTACGAGGGCCGTGGGACCCGGCGGGCAGCGGCTGGGAGCGAGCGCAGCGGGGAGAGGCCATGATCTCGCGGGGTAAGCGGAACATCCTCGGCGTCCTCGTCGACGCGATCGACTACGAGGCGGCGACCGAGGAGGTGGTGGCGGCCGGCCGGGAGCGTCGGCCGTTCGCGCTGACCGCGCTGGCGGTGCACGGGGTGATGACCGGGGTGCTGGACCCGGCACACAACGCCCGGCTCAACGCCTTCGACGTGGTCACCCCGGACGGCCAGCCCGTCCGGTGGGCGTTGAACCTGCTGCACCGCGCAGCCCTGGCCGAGCGCGTCTACGGACCGGACCTGACGCTCATGGTCCTGTCCCGCTTCGCCGACGAGGGTATGCCGGTCTACCTCTACGGTTCCACCGAGGAGACGCTCGCCCGGCTGGTGCCGGCGCTGGAGCAGAAGTTCCCCGCGCTGAAGATCGCCGGGGTGGAGGCGTCCAAGTTCCGCCCGGCCCGGCCCGGCGAGGACGCCGAGATCGCCGACCGGATCCGCTCCTCCGGTGCCCGACTGGTGCTGGTCGGGCTCGGCTGCCCCCGGCAGGAGGTCTTCGCGTACGCCATGCGGCCGCTGCTCGACATGCCGCTGATGGCGGTCGGGGCCGCCTTCGACTACCACGCCGGCCTGCTCCGCAAGCCACCGCGGTGGATGCAGCGGGTCGGCCTGGAGTGGCTGTGGCGGTTCGGCCTGGAGCCGAAGCGGCTCTTCTACCGCTACATGGTGCTGAACCCGGCGTACGTCGGGCGGCTCACCGCGCAGAAGTGCGGATGGTGGAAGCCGGTTCCGCCACCGGCGGCGACCGAGCGCCCCGCCACGTTCGCGGTCTGACCGGCCGTTCCTGCTTCCTGCTGGGGATCTCCGGCGCCGGCGCCACCGGCCGGCGCCGGGTTACCTGCCGGCCGGGTTGTCAGTCAGCACCGGGTCGACCAGCCGGCGCCGGTTGCCAGCCGACGCCGGATTACGGGCCACACCCGGCCTACCAGCCCACCGGGTCGACCGGCCGGTACCGAACGTGATCCAATCCGTCCGGTCCGATCCTCCGGCCCCCGGCCCTGTCCCCAGGCAAGCGCTTTCCTTATCCTGAGCCGATGATGAGGATCGACCAGGAGCTGACTCCCGCCGCCCTGTTACCCGCCATCGACCGGCTCTGGGAGGCGTCCGCCGCGAAGATCGACTCGATCGAGCAGAGCTGCCCGCCCGGCTCGGCGTCGCCGGTCTTCACCGTCGAGGGCCGGTACACCGCACGCGGCTGGACCGAGTGGACCCAGGGCTTCCAGTACGGGTCCGCGCTCCTGCAGTTCGACGCCACCGGCGACCGGCGGTTCCTCGACCTCGGTCGGGAGCGGACCGTGGCGGTGATGGCAAGCCACGTCAGCCACATCGGCGTCCACGACCACGGCTTCAACAACGTCAGCACCTACGGCAACCTGTGGCGGCTCATGACCGAGGGGCGGATCCCGGAGGACCGCGCCGAGCGCGACTTCTACGAGCTGGCGCTGAAGGTCAGCGGTGCGGTCCAGGCCAGCCGCTGGCGCACCACCGCTGACGGCACCGGCTACATCTACTCGTTCAACGGTCCGCAGTCACTCTTCGTCGACACCATCCGCTCCTGCCGGGCGCTCGCCGTGGCGCACCGGCTCGGCCACGTCCTGATGGGCGAGCGGGACGAGCGGATCTCGCTGCTCGGCCGGCTCATCGAACACGCCCGTAACACCGCCCGGTGGAACATCTACTACGGCGAGGGCCGGGACGCGTACGACGTGCGCGGACGCACCGCGCACGAGTCGATCTTCAACGTGAACGACGGCGCCTACCGCTGCCCGAGCACCCAGCAGGGCTACTCGCCGTTCAGCACCTGGACCCGGGGCCTGGCCTGGGCCATGCTCGGCTTCTCGGAGCAGCTCGAGTACGTCGCCACGCTGCCGGACGAGGAGCTGGAGCCGTACGGCGGACGGGCCGCCGTCGAGGCGACGCTGCGGAAGGCCGCCACCGCCACCTGCGACTTCTACCTGGCGCACACCCCGACGGACGGGGTGCCGTACTGGGACACCGGGGCACCGGGCCTGGTTCACCTCGGCGACTACCTGGACCGGCCGGCCGACCCGTACAACGACCACGAGCCGGTCGACTCGTCGGCGGCGGCGATCGGCGCCCAGGGGCTGCTCCGGCTGGGCCGCTACCTGACCGGGGCCGGCCGGACCGAGGAGGGCCGGCGGTACTGGCAGGCCGGACTCACCGTCGCGGCGACACTCTTCGACGAGCCGTACCTGAGCACCGACCCCGGACACCAGGGGCTGATCCTGCACTCGGTCTACCACCGGCCGAACGGCTGGGACCACGTACCGGCCGGGCAGCGCGTGCCGAACGGCGAGTCCAGCATGTGGGGCGACTACCACGCCCGGGAGCTGGCGCTCTACCTGCAACGGGTGGCTCGGGACGAGCCGTACCTGACCTTCTTCGCCGCCGACCCACCCGCCCAGCCGACCGCCGACACCGCGGCCGGCGTTTCCACCGCGGCCGGAGCGCCGGCGTGAGCGGGACGGGCGACCGGCCGACGGCGGTCGTGACCGGCGGGTCCCGGGGCATCGGCCGGGGGATCGCCCTGGCCCTGGCCGGCGCCGGGTACGACGTGGTGGTCAACTACGTCAGCAACGCGGAGGCGGCGGCCGAGGTCGGCAAGGAGGTGGAGGCGCGCGGCGGCCGCGCCCACCTGGTCCGGGCCGACGTCTCGGTCGACGCCGACCGGAGGCGCCTGATCGACGAGACGACCACCGTGTTCGGCCGCCTTGACCTGCTGGTCAGCAACGCCGGAGTCGCTCCGGACGTCCGGGCGGACCTGCTGGAGGCCGGCGAGGAGTCCTTCGACCGTCTGATCAACATCAACCTGAAGGGGCCGTACTTCCTGATCCAGCTCGCGGCCCGCACGATGATCGCCCAGCAGGCGGAAGGCCGCGTCGAGCGACCAAAGATCGTCATCATCTCGTCGATCAGCGCGTACACGGCCAGCGTCAACCGGGGCGACTACTGCGTGGCGAAGGCGGGGCTGGCGATGACCGCGCAGCTCTACGCCGCCCGGCTGGCCGAGTACGGCATCAACGTCTACGAGATCCGGCCCGGCATCATCGCCACCGACATGACCGGGCCGGTCAAGGCGCGGTACGACGACCTGATCCACAACCAGGGCCTGACCCCGATCCGGCGCTGGGGGCAGCCGGAGGACGTCGGGCGGGCCGTGGTGGCGGTCGCCACCGACCTGCTGCCGTTCAGCACCGGGCAGGTGATCGACGTGGACGGCGGCTTCCACCTGCGCACGCTCTGAGCAGTGAGGAAGGGCCCCTTCTTATCGCTTTTTGTATAAGAAGGGGCCCTTCCTCACATCAAAGGGTCAGAGGGTGAGGCTCCAGCTGTTGAGGTAGCCGGTGTCTCCGAAGAAGACATCCCGGACCCGCAGGCTCCACACGCCGTCAGCCGCCTCGGCCGAGAGGTCGACCGGGTACGTCGTGTCCACGTTGTCCGCTCCGTCGAGAATGTTGCTGTTCTTCAGCCGGTACGCGGTGCCGTCCGGGGCGACCAGGTCGATGACCAGGTCTCCCCGGTAGGTGTGCACGATGTTCACCGCCACCTGCGACGAGGCGGAGGCGTTACGGCCACAACCGGAGATGGTGATGGTGCTGGTCACGGTGGCGCCGCTGTCCGGGATCGCCACGTCGGTGCCGTTGCTGCCCGAGCAGCCGCCTCCGGTGCCCGTCACCGTCAGGGTGAAGGTCGCGGTCCGGGTCACCGTCGAGCCGGTGCCGGTGACGGTCACCGGGTACGTCCCGGGTGGCGTACTCGCCGAGGTGGCGACGGTCAGCGTGGCGGAACCGCCGGAGGTGACCGTGGCCGGGCTGAAGGTGGCGGTGGCGCCGGCCGGCAGGCCGCTCGCCGACAGGCTCACCGACTGGGCCGAACCGCTGGTGGTTGCCGTCGAGACGGTGGTCGAGACCGATCCGCCCGGCGCGGTCGACCCCGAGGTCGGGGAGACCGAGACCGCGAAGTCGTCGTCCGGGGGCGGGGTGTCGTCGTTCACCACGTAGAGGAGCCGGTTCGGGGTGCCGGTGCCGACGTTGCTGATGGCGTCCGGGGTGGCGTTGTTCACCAGGTAGTCCCGCACCTGCTGCGGGCTCCAGGTCGGGTTCGCCGACAGCACCAGCGCGGCGGCGCCGGCCACGTGCGGGCTGGCCATCGAGGTGCCGCTGATGGTGTTGGTCGCCGTGTTGCTGCTGTACCAGGCGGAGGTGATGTTGACGCCGGGCGCCAGGATGTCGACGCAGGTGCCGTAGTTGGAGAAGCTCGCCGCCGCGTCGTTGTTCTGGGTCGCCCCGACGGTGATCGCGTTCGGCACCCGGGCCGGCGAGTAGTTGCAGGCGTTCTGGCGAATACCGAGGATGTTGCCGTTGCCGGCGGCCACCGCGTACGTGATGCCGGCGTTGATGGAGTTGTTCACCGCGGTGTCGATCGAGCTGTTGGCGCTGCCGCCGAGGCTCATGTTCGCCACGGCCGGGCGCACCGCGTTCGCGGTGACCCAGTCGATGCCGGCCACGACCTGGGCGGTGGTGCCGCTGCCGGAGCAGTTGAGCACCCGCACCCCGTAGATCCGGGCGCCCTTCGCGACCCCGTACGACGAGCCGGCGACCGTGCCGGCGACGTGCGTGCCGTGGCCGTTGCAGTCGTCGGCCGAGCCGCCGTCGACGGCGTCGTACCCGCTGACCGCCCGACCGCCGAAGTCGGTGTGGCTGAAGTTGATTCCGGTGTCGATGACGTACACGTTGACGGTGCTGGCGGTGGTCGGGTACGTGTACGAGCTGCTCAGTGGCAGGGCGCGCTGGTCGATCCGGTCCAGCCCCCAGGACGGCGGGTTGGGCTGGGTGTCCATGACGTGGACCGTGTGGTTCTGCTCGACGTACGCGACGCTCGGATCGGCCGCGATCCGCGCCGCCGCCTTGGCCGAGGCGGTGATCTCGAAGCCCCGCAGAGCGGCGGAGTAGGTGCGGGCCACGACGCCACCGTGCCGGCTGGCCAGGCCCCGGGCCGCTGTCGCGACGTTGCTCCGACTGACCGAACTGTCCTTGAACACCACGATGTAGCTGTCCGGTACGGCGGTGGCCCCACCCGCACTGCGGATGACGCCCTCCGGTTCGGCCGCGACCGCCGGGGTGGCCACCAGGGCGACCATGGCCAGAGTCGTTGCTCCGACAACGATGGACCTACGCGGGAGACCCATCTCCCTTCCTCCCTCCGATCGGCACAGGCCGTCCACCCACTCGTGATGGGGGATCGACGGAACCGATCGTGCTGAGATTAGGCGGGATGGAGGCCATCGCGACAGATGTCGAATCTTCTATACCTCCGAAGGGATGACCCCTACGGGTGACGCGGGAACGGGCTGCCCTTCTCCGGGTAACGGGCGGGTCCGTCCCGGATCCGCCGGACGGGGAGACGGGCAAGGATCGATGTCGTGGATCTCGGCCTCGTCGTCCTGCTCGCGATCGCCGCCGTCTGGCTGGCGGCAGGTGTCGTCGCCGAGGGACTGCCGAGGCTGCCCACCGCCGTGGCGCTGCACCGCCGTACCGGGCTGCTCGCCGGGCTGGCCGCACTCGGTCTCGTCGGCCTCGGCGGCGTGGTGCTGACCGGCCTGCTGGTGGACGGGCCGACCGTCGCCGACCGCGTCGCGGTCGGGCTCATGCTCCCGGCCGGCTCCGCCGTCACCGTCGCCCTGCTGACGGTACGCCGGGTGTACCGACTCCGCCGCGGGGCGGGCGCCTTCGCCAGCGCGCCGCGGACCCCGGCTCCGCCGACACTGCGGGCCGCCGCCGCTCACCCGCTGGTGGCGTCACCGGTCCAGGTCACGGCCCTGGTGATGCTGCCGGTGCTGGTCGACGCCACCGGGTTGGTGCCGTTGGACAGTCCGGGTGGCCTCGGCGTGCTGCTCACCGGCGTCATCCTCGTGGTCGGCGCGATCGGGGTCCGGCACGCGCTGCGGCACAGCAGCCTGGCCGAGCACGCGGTCACCGTCCGGACACGTTCATCGGGTACGCGAGTCCTGCACGTATAGCAGTTCGAGGATCGCCCGGGCCGCCTCGAACCACCGGTCGAGCCAGACCGAGGTGGGTATCGTCCCCTTCGGCGGGAGTTCGAGCAGAAGCCCGCGGAGCAGCGGGTGGTCCACCAGCGGCTCCGACGGGGGTACGTCCGGCCAACCGGCCGGCGGGAAGACGGGCTCGGTCAGTCCGCCCATGTCCAGCGAGGGGAGCGTCGGACCACGGTCCGACGTGGTGCCCGCCAGCTCCGGCGGCAGTTCGGGGGTCCGCTCGGCGGTCACGACGTCCGGCGTGCCGAGGTCGGTGCCGACCGGCGACTCCTCGACCGCGGTGCCGCTGTTCCGCCGGGACCCCCGGTACTTGCCGACGAACCGGTCCGACTTGCCCGAACCGTTCCCCACATCCTCCGACCCGATCGCCATCCGTCTCACCTGCCTCGCTCGGTCGCGAACCCTCCGACGGTCGCTCGCGCGCCCTCCGACGGGTTGGCCGGCCCCCGCCGCACCGCCTGGTACAACGATCGGCCGGGGCGCTGGCGACGGCGGGGCCTGGGACTTCGCCTGGTCGAGGGGTCGCCGCCCCGGCTCCCGGCGCGCCCGCCGTCCGGCGGGGCGGTTCACGACCCGGTCGGCCGGAGGTGCCTCGGGCCCGGGACGGTGCGGGCCCGGGCCCGGGACGGTGCGGGCCCGGGCCCGGGACGGTGCGGGCCCGGGCCCGGGACGGTGCGGGCCCGGGCCCGGGACGGTGCGGGCCCGGGCCGGGGACGGTTCGGCCCGAGCGGGTTACGGCTTTTTGGACCCGGCGGGCGTGCCTCGGACCCGAGCGGCGGGCCGAAAACGGCGGCGCGGTCACCCGGGCGGCGCCGAGCCGCCGGGTGACCGCGCCGGGATGGCCGCCGGTCGTCCTGGCCCTCAGGCCAGGTCGAACTCGCCGTCCTTGGCTCCGCCGAGGAAGGCGTCCCACTCGTCCGGCGTGAAGATCAGGGCTGGTCCGGTCGGGTTCTTCGAGTCGCGGACCGCGATCGCGCCGCCGACGAACGCCACCTCGACGCAGTTGTCGCAGCTTGGTCCGCTCCGCGAGCTCTTGAACCAGGTCGCCGCACTCAGGTCGACGCGGTACCCCTTTGTCTCCACTTCCACAATGGCTCCTCTGCCATCTTCGCGATCAGAGCTACGGACTCCTCCGGGCGCAAGGCCGCTGCTCGGATATGGTCGAAGATGAAAATGTATGTCTGTAGTTCATCCCGCTTCTCCAGAAACAATCCGCCCGTGGCGTTTTCGGCGTACACCACGTCCGGATCACCCGGTTCAGGAAAGCCGAGGATGGCGAAAGTGCCGTCCATGCCGGCGTGCGCGCCGGCCTCGAACGGCAGGACCTGGAGCGTGACGTTCGGTAGGTCAGCGGCCTCCACCAGCCGCTCCAACTGGGCCCGCATCACCGCGTCGCCGCCCACCGGCCGGCTTATCACCGCCTCATCCAGCACCACCCACAGTTCGATCGGATCGTCCTGGGTCAGTAACGACTGACGACCCAACCGGACACGGACCCGCTGCTCAACCTCGTCGGGGGTGAAGTCGGGGCGGGCGGAGCGAATCATCGCCCGGGCGTAGTCCTCGGTCTGCAGTAGACCCGGTACGGTCTGCTGTTCGTACGCCCGGACGGAGCCGGCGGCCGCCTCCAGCCCGACGTACGCGCCCGCCAACACCGGGCTGTACGGGTGCCACCAGCCCTTCTGGCGCGCCTCGCGGGCGATCTGGATCAGTTCCTCGCATTCGGCCCCGGTCACACCGTAGATGCCGAGCATGTCCCGGACGTCGCGCACCGTCGCGGTGGTGTGACCGGTCTCGATCCGAGAGATTTTGGAGGCGGAGCACTCCAGGATCTCGGCGACCGCCTCGATGGTCACCCCGGCCTTCTCCCGGCGTTGCCGAAGTTCCGCGCCGAGACGACGACGGCGAATGGTCGGGCTCCGGCGCTCGGTCACCGGGTCACCTCCGGTCGATCGGTGAGAAGTCGACGATCATTACGGGATCGATGCCCGCTGCGCGGGTCGGCGAAGGCCCGCCCGGCGAACGTACGTCACCGCAGGGGGTCGAGGGCCGTTCGCGGGGGGCGGGGCGACGGCCCAATCGGCCGCACCGGCCGAAATCGGGGTCCAGTCTGCCCGTTCACGAGGCGAGCCAGCAACCGCCGCCCGACCCACTATCGCCGTCCTGCTGCAAAAGGCAAACTGCAACTTGCATTGATCATGTTCTTGGTGCACCCTGTCCGTATGGCTCGGGCTACGCAGCGTTCCGGTGTGATCAGGCGACGCAATGCTCCCCCATTCTCGCCTGACCTGGGCGGCGGTCGTACCGGCGGTACGGCGACGAGCCCCGCTCCGGGGTAAGAGCCCCCGCCGCTGTATGCCAGGGCCGCTACGGCGGCTGGCGCGTCCCGGAGTCGACAGGTGTCGGCCGGGGTGAGGAGACGCTTCGAGCCACACCCTCACCCCGGCCGATACCCCCACGGCATCCGGTGCCCCGGCCCACGGACCACACCGCGGCGCCACCAGCCACGGCGCCAATCCGGCCCGGTCGGCGGCGTCGCCGACAGCCCACCTGATCCCCGCCCGCCTCTCCCGCCGGTCCGCAACCGGCCAGTCGGACAGGAGCTGCCGTGCATCTCCCCCGCTCCGGTGACGTACTCCACGTGACGCGCGCGGCGAGCGTTCAGTTCGCCGAGCCGATCTACTTCCGGGTGATCCGGGCACACGACTGGCCGACCTACCGCGGCTGGATCTGGCTCGACGGGTACGAACTCAACAGCAGCGGCGACGCGGTGGAGCGCCGGTCGATATTCGTCCAGATCAACGGACTGCGCCGGCTGAACACCAATCCGGTACGCCGCAACCACGTACCGGCACGCCGGCCGGCGCAGGGCAACTCCAGGGTGCTCGCCCAGCGGGTCCGCGTGGGCTGACCGCGTCCGCGCGGGTTGCCGAACGACCGGTCGGACAGGAGGTCACCGGCCTAGACTGGGCGTACCCCGTGGTGCGGTCCGCACCCCGTACGTGCTCAGGGCCCCCGATCCTGGGAGCCGCCCATGGCAACTGTTGCCTCCACCCGCCCCGGTACCACGAGTCAGAGCCTGCGGATCAGCATGCTGCTGATCCTGATCACCGTCGGCGTGCCGGGATGCCTCACCGGCGCCGCGGCCCGGTCCTCGTCCACCGCTCCCCGATCCTCCGCCGCCGAGACCGAGCGGCCGACCGCTCCACCGCCCAGCCCCGGAGCCCGCTGGAATCCCGGATCGGCAGAACCCGCCGGGCAGGCCGCCGTCGCGCCGTCCCGGACCCCCGGGTTCGCCGAGCAGGCCGCCGAGCCCGCACCGTACCCGGAACCGGGGTCGTACGCCGAGCCCGAGCCGGACGCCGGACCGGAGTCCCCCGCCACACGTCCCCGGGCCGCGAAGCTTCCCGACACGGCCGCCGACCCGGCGGAACCCACCGGCCACACACGGGCGGCTCCGCCACCGGCGGCCCCTGACGAGCTTCCCCCCGGCTACCGTCGCTCGCTCGCCTACTCGGGCCTGCTCGGCCTCGTCATCTCCGTCATCGGCCTGGCGATGGTCGGCAGCCGACGACGTCTCTGGTGACCCCCCGACTGACCCGGGCCGGGATCAGCCGACTCGCCGGCCCCGGCCCCGGCGCCGCCACCGTCCCACGGTGGGCGACCCGGGCCCCGTCGGCCCACGGGTCGGACCCGTCGGCGGGGTGGGTACGCGGGGTTCGGCGACCACCAGGACGATGACGTCGCCCGGGGCCACCTCCGTCCCCGCCTCCGGATCCGTCGCGACCACGGTGCCCGCCGGCTCGTCGGAGGGCACGAAGCGAAGTTCCGGCGTCAGGCCGTACTGCTCCAACAGAACGCGCGCCGCCGGTGCCGGCAGACCGACCAGTGTCGGCACGACGACGCCGGCGTCCGGGGTGGGCGAGGTGGTCGCCGGGGTCGTCGGCGGGGTGGTCGTCGGGACCGCGGAGGTCGGGGCGGGAGTGCCCGCCGAGGTGGCGGCCGGCGGCGGGGCAGGGGGATTAGGCCGTACCGCGTCGATGATCACCCAGCCGGCAACGAGCAACACCCCCAACAGGAGCAGGGCGAGGACGCCGACGAGGATCGGCATCCACCAGCGACGGTCGTCCAGATCCTCGTCCGGGGACATGGCGGACCAGTCCATCGGTGCCGGGTCGCTGGCCTCGTACGACGGGCGGACCGGCACCGCCGCCCGACCGGACCAGGCCGGGGGACGGGGCGGGACCGGTGGCGCCGCCTCCGGAGAGGGAGGCGGCGTCGTCGCCTCTTCCGCCCGGCGCGGCGCCGGGGCGACGGGCGAATCGCCGCCCCGTGGTCCTCTGGTACGACCGCCGACCGGACCGGCCGGGCCACCCGGCCCCGCACCGCCGTCGTCGTCCGGCTCGGGAACCTCTCGGGCCTCCGGATCGTCGGCCATGGCACGTCCTCTCGCCGGCGATGGGAGCGGGCCGATCCAGTCCAATCTATCCGGCGGTGGCCGACCCGGCCTGGTGCCCGCGCAGCCCGGCGTGTTGCGGGGGCGGCCCGCCCGGTCCCGACGCAGGCTCTCCTGGCGTTCCCGGCCCCGATGGCAAGCTTCCCTCACGCGTCCGGCACGACGGCGCGCTCTCCCGGTGCGCCCGCTCTCGGGGACGTAAGTCACCGGAGAGCGGACCGGTTCCGGGCCGGGGGCGGGATCGCGAGGCCGGCCGGCCTCAGGGGGTCGGCACGGTGGTCGGCTGGGCACCGGTGCCGCAGTAGAGCCGTACCCGGTCGTTCCAGTGCACCGTGCTGCCCGGTGACGGATCCTGCTGCCGCACCGTGCCCGTGTCGCCCGTCGGATAGCTGGGATAGAGGCCCTCGTCCACCAGCTCGCGCGCGGCCTCCCGGCAGCTCTCGCCGACCAGGTCGGGCACGGTGACCGGCGGCGCCGCCCCCTTCACGTAGACCTTCACGGTGATCCCCCGCCGCACGAGACTCCCGCCGGGCGGCACGGTCCGGGTGACGCTCGGATCGTTGCCCGCGTCACCGAAGATCAGATGCACTCCGAGGCCCTTTTCCCGCAGTTCCTCCCGGGCCTCGTCGAAGTCCTTCCCCACCAGGTCGGGCAGCTCCATCCCGTCGATCGGCGGAGTCGTCGGAGGCCGCTTCGCCTGGGTCTTGGTCGGGCCGGGTCGGCTCGTCCGCGGAGCCTCGGGCGCCGTCGCCGTCGTCACCGGTCCCGCCGTCGGTTCCGGCTGCTCGCCGCCGTCTCCGGCCAGCAGGTAGCCGCCGAGCGCCCCGACGACCGCACAGAGCACCAGGCCGGCGCATCCGCCGGCGACCAGTCTTGCCCGGTCCGAGTGCCCTGGTTCCACGCCCGCCTCGGGCCGTCCCGCCACGTCCTGATCGGTCATCCGCTCTGCCCACCATCCAGCATCGCCACCACGCCGACGTTCCCGGCCAACGGTGGAAGTCTGCCGCACGCCGGGACCGCGCCTCCGCACCGGACGGCTCGTCCCGCACCGGACCGGGTCCGCGCGGCACTCGCCCCGCCCGCGGGTGACCGCTACGCTGCCGGCATGGCCGTCCGAGGCTGGGGAGGTTCGCTCGCGACCGCGATCGGAGTCGCGGCGGGCGCCGGCGCCGCCCAACTGGGTCTCGGGTACGGCCTCGGCATCATCGCCTGGCTTCCGTCGGCCGACGCGGCGGGCGAGGCAGCCTGGGTCGCCAGCCTCACCTGGTCGGTCTGGATCGCCGCCACCTCGACGGTCGTCGGAGCGATCTGCGCCGCGCGACTCGGTGGCGTCTCTCGCCCCGACCCGGCCGATCCGGGCGCGGCCGCCACCCCGGACCTGGCGCCGGCTCCGGCGCCCCTGCTCTGGCGGGCCGCCCTGGCGGTGGCCGGTGCGATCGGCAGCCTGGTCACCGTGGTCCTGGTGGCGGTACCCGCCCGGACGGTGGCCCGGACCGACCTCTCCCCGCAGATCGCCGCCGGATACGCGGTCGTCGGCGTCATGACGGGGCTCCTGGCGGCGTTCTGGGCGATCTCCTCGCCCGCGGCGGCCCGCAACGTGCTCGGCACGCTGGCCTGGCTCTGGGTGCTGGCGGGCGCGGTGGTGGTCGACGACGTCGTCTCCGGCGGTGGGCCGGCCACCACGCAGCTCGGGGTCTGGCAGCTGACGTCCGAGGCGCCGCGCTTCTGGTTCCGTGACCACCTCTACTGGCCCGGGGCGCTTCTCGCGCTCGGCTCCGCCCTGGTGATCGGTGCGCTCGCCGCCCGGGCCGCAGCCCGGCAGCCGGCCACCCGGGTCGGTGCCGCGGTCTCCGGCATGGCCGGTCCGTTGCTGGTCGCCGCCGGGTACGTCGCGGTGGCTCCCCGGCTGGCGGACATCCGCGCCGAGCAGGTCTCGGCGCAGCTCGTCACGGCGTACGCGGTGATCGTCGGTGTGGCCGGCTCGGCGCTGGTCGCGGCGTTCGCCCAGCGGTCCTGGACCCGCACGCAGCGCTCCACCGCCTCGGGTCGGCCCACCCCCGCACCGGTCGGGGAGATCCCCGCCGCGGCGCCGCCGTCCCCGACCGCCGCCCCGGACGTCGAGGTACCGTCGCCGCGGCGTACCGAGGACGGGACGACGCCGGAACAGACGACGCCCGACCGGGCGGCCGGGCGGGACCGCGCCGAGCCGTCCCCCGCCGGAGAGGCCGGAGACGAGACCGCCGGCAAGCCCGCGGCGTCGCCGGACGGAGGCACGCCGTCCGGCGGTGTTGAGCCGGCCAGCGACGCCGCCGGTGGGCCGGCCGGGGACTCCGCCGCACCCCGCTCCGACACGGCGCCCGATTCCGCGCGGTCGACGAGCCGCCGGGGCCGAGTGAGCCGCCGCACGCGCTGAGCGCTGCTACCACCCCACCGGCCAGGTGTGCACCGGCTCGTTGGTCCGCTGGAGTTCGCCGTAGCGCCGCAGCATGTGGTGCAGCGCCCGGGAACGGTCCATCCCGAGGTCGCGTTCGGCCGCCCGCACCGCCTCGACCTGCCACACCGCGCCGTTCCGCCGGGTACGGCAGCGCTGCTCGATGATGCCCAGGAGCCGGTCCCGATGCTCCGCCCCGACACCGAACCGGTCCAGTCCGGCCGCGGCCCGGGGCAGCAGAACGTCGCGAACCAGGTCGGTGACGCGTACCTCGCCGAGCCGGGGCCAGGTGATGACGGCGTCGATGCCCCGTCGGGCGGCGATGTGGAAGTTCTCCTCGGCGATCTCGAACGGCAACTGGCTCCGGAGCGGCCGGTCACACTCGGCCAGGTCGCGGGCCAGGCCGAAGTAGAACGCGGCGTTGGCCAGCATGTCGACCACGGTCGGGCCGGCGGGAAGCACCCGGTTCTCGACCCTCAGGTGTGGCCGGCCGCCCATGATGTCGTAGACCGGGCGGTTCCAGCGGTAGACCGTGCCGTTGTGCAGCCGCAGCTCGGAGAGGCGCGGGACGCCGCCGGCGCGCAGCACCTCGACCGGGTCCTCGTCGTCGCAGATCGGCAGCAGCGGCGGGAAGTAGCGGACGTTCTCCTCGAAGAGGTCGAAGATCGAGTCGATCCACCGCTCGCCGAACCAGACCCGGGGCCGTACGCCCTGGACCTTGAGTTCGTCCGGCCGCGTGTCGGTCGCCTGCTCGAAGAGGGCGACCCGGGTCTCGGCCCAGAGATGCCGGCCGTGCAGGAACGGCGAGTTGGCGCCGAGCGCGACCTGGACCGCCGCGATCGCCTGCGAGGCGTTCCAGTAGTCGGCAAAGCTGCCCGGCGCGACCTGGAGGTGGAACTGCACGCTGGTGCAGGCGGCCTCGGAGGCGATGGAGTCGGTGTGGGTCCGCAGCCGCTCCACCCCGTGGATGTCCAGCTCGATGTCCTCGCCCCGGGCGGCGACGATCTGGTCGTTGAGCACGCGATAGCGCTCGTTGGTCGAGAGGTTGTCGAGGACCAGGTGCCGGGGTGTCAGGGTGGGCAGGATGCCGATCAGGATGATGCTCGCGTCGGACTTGGTGGCGAGTTCCTCGGCGCGGCCCAGGCTCTCCCGCAGGTCCGCCTCGTAGTCGGCGAAGCCGTCCCCCTCGATGAGCCGGGGGCGGGCGTTGAGTTCGAGGTTGAACTGGCCGAGTTCGGTCTGGAAGGCGGGGTCGGCCAGGTTCTCCAGCACCTCGGCGTTGCACATCGCCGGCTCGGCGTCGGCGTCCACCAGGTTCAGCTCGATCTCCAGGCCCGTGGTGGGGCGGTCGGCGTCGAAGCCGAAGTCGTCGAGCATGAGGGCGAAGACGTCGAGGCACCGACGGACCTTCTGCCGGTAGCGGATCCGGTCGTGCCGGGAGAAGAGGACCTGCGACACGTCCTGGCCCATGAGCCCTCCCGCCGCGAGGCGCTGTCGACGCGGTCAGGCCGGCCGTACGCCGGACGCGTCTGGCGATCTGTCTCCGTAGGAGCGCCGAGCGTGCCTGAACTCGCCCAGCATCCGCTGGCGCTGAGTGCACGGTCAGCAGCGCTGCGTCCCACAATCGCACACGATCGTGACGCTCCTCTTACCGGGCGCGTTACTCAACGAGGCGCCCCGGTCACCAGCAAAACGGTCACCGGGGCGCCTCGTTCGGCTGTCGGTCCGGCCGGACCAGGGCCAGGTCGGCCGTCGTACGGGTCAGGCCTGACGGATGGCCTCACCCTCAATTTCGATCTTGACCTTCTTCCCGACCAGGACGCCGCCGGTCTCCAGGGCGACGTTCCAGGTCAGGCCGAAGTCCTCGCGGTCGATCTCCGTGGTCGCCGTGAAGCCGAAGACGTCGTGCCCGAACGGGCTGCGCCCGGCGCCCTCGAACTCGACCTCGAGGTCCACCGACCGCGTCACGCCCCGGATCGTGAGCTCGCCGGCGAGCACGAACTCGTTACCCTCGTGCGACTTCACCCCGGTGCTGCGGAACTCGATGGTCGGAAACTTCTCCACCTCGAGGAAGTCACCGCCGCGCAGGTGGTTGTCGCGGTCAGTCTGACCGGTGTCGATGCTGGCGGCCTGGATGGTCGCGGTGACGGCGGACTCCAGCGGGTTCTCCGCGACGGTGATGGTCGCCTCCGCCTCACGGAACTCCCCGCGCACCTTGCTCACCATCATGTGCCGGGCCACGAACCCGATCCGCTTGTGCGCCGGGTCGAGCCGGTAGGTGCCGGCGGTGGGGATGGTGAGTCCTTCCCAGCTACGGGTGAAGCTCTCGGTGCTGGTCATGCTGTTGCCTTCCCAGGAGGTAGTCGGTACGCGAACCGATCACTGACTGAGCAACTATAGAAGCAGCAATATTCCCCATGTCAAGTACTGCTAGGATAGCCCCGTGACCTTGAACCTGCACGATCCCCGCCTCACCGCCATCGGTCTACTGATGGAGGTGCACGCCGGGCTCTCCAGCAGGTTTGCCGCCCAGTTCGAGGAGCACGGGCTCTCACCGGTGGAGTTCGAGGTGCTGATGCGCCTGGCCCGGTCACCCGAGCACCAGCTCCGGATGACCGACCTCTCCGCGCAGACCTCCCTCTCCACCAGCGGCGTGACCCGGGTCGTCGACCGGATGGAGCGGGACGGGCTGCTCCGTCGACGGGCCTGCCCCTCCGACCGGCGCAGTGCGTACGCGGTCGTGACCGAGGCCGGCATGGCACGGCTCGCCGAGACGCTCCCGGGCCACCTTCAGCTCATCCAGGAATGGTTCATCGACCAACTGGACGCCGACGCGCTGGAGCAGCTGCTCAGCGCGTTGCGGACCGTCCGCGACGCGGTGCATCCGGGCGCCACCGCGGGCAGCGTCCGGAGCGCCGGCGACGACTGCTGACCGACCCCCGCGCCCCGTCCGCTCCCCGCCGCACCGACGCCGAGGACCCGGAGGTCGGAGTCGTCGGACGCGACCGGCAGAAAGACCGGCAGAAGTGACGACTGAAGCCGACTATTTTCGGTGTAAGGGACATAACGGTAGCGGTCGCCGGATACTGTTCAGGCGAGCCGAGGGCTCTGGGGCCTGTGGCGCGGGCAGGGACAAGCGAGGGGCTCGTCGGGGGTAGACCTGCCCGCGCCACACCCCACGCGGAGGCCTCGGGCGGCGTCAAGCCGTGCCGCCCGGCCAGGGCGGGCGGCCACCGCCCACCGGGCGCGGTGCGACCCACCGCATATCCACCGGTCGCGCGGTCACCCCACCCGGCCTCCGCCCCACCGGACGTGCGCGCGCTCGTGGCTCACCCCACCGGGTCGATCATCGCCCGCTCACGCGGGAGCAGGGTGATCCCGCCCGACTCGCACACCCGGTCGAGGAGCTTCCGCGCGCTGGCCCGCGTGCCGGGGTCGTCGGCGGTGGCCACCACCCCGACCAGTGCCTCGGCCACATCCCGCAGGTCACGTGCCCCGACCGAGGACTGCGCCGCCGCCGCGAACCACTCGGCCGCCCACTCCCGGTCGCCCCGCTGCGCCGCCAGGGTGGCCTCGATCAGGGCACAGATCCCCTCGTCCCGGGGTATCGCGCCGCCTGGCCGCCGGGTGGACACCGGTTCCGCCGTACCGGCCACCTCCTCGGCGGCCTGCTGGGCGCGTAGCTCGGCGAGGACCGCCGCCGCCTCGTCGAGGCGACCGTCCTGGGCAAGCGCCAAGCCCACCGTGCCGAGCGCCCGGCGGCGGTGCCCCGGGTCGCCGAGGTCGGCCAGGGCCCGTACGGCGTACCGGCCCTGCCGGACCGCGTCGGCGTACCGACCTTCCAGGCGGGCGACCTCGGCGAGGTTGGCCCGGGCCAGTACGCGAAGCCGCTCCTCGCCGCACTGTCCGGCCAGCCGGTCGACGGCGGCCAACCGGCGTCGGGCGGCCCGCAGGTCGGCTGTCCGGATCTCGTGCCAGGTGAGGTTGTTCTGGGCAACCGCCATGTCCCGGATCCGCCCACTCCGGGTCGCCAGCGCCAGGGCCGCCTCACCGTGCCGCCGTGCCTCGTCGTACCCGCCGACGGCCGTCCAGAGCCCGCAGAGCACGTTCCGCGCCGCGAGTTCGCCGACGACGTCGCCCAGCCGCGCGAACTCCGTCAGCGCCTGCTCGGCGGCGGCCAGCTCCTCGGGGCCGGCCCCGTGCTCCTGGGCGAGCTGGGCGACACCCACCGCGGCCCAGGCCCGGATCGCGGGGTCGGCGTCGGCCGTGGCGGGATCGTCCAGCAGCCGCCGCAGCCACTGCCGGCCGGCGACGTCCCGGCCCCGGTACCGCCACCACCGGGTGAGCTGTGCCGCGAGCCGGAGCGCGGTGTGCGGATCGTCGTTCGCGGCGTGGGCCAGCGCGGCCCACAGGTCGGCGGTCACCTCGTCGAGCAGGCCGACCACCTCGAGGAACTTCGCACCGGCGAGGTCCGGGGCGAGCCGGGCCGCGAAATCGGCGAAGACCGAGGCGTGCCGGCGACGGATCGCCGCGAGTTCGCCGTCGGCCGCCGCCCGTTCCAGCGCGAAGTCACGGACGACGTCGAGCAGTCTGAACCGGAGCGGGCCGGTCCCCCGGGCGCTGATCAGCCCCAGTTCCATCAGGCGGTCGAGCACCGGCACCGGATCGTCGCCCGGGTCCGCCTCGCCGGCGCACCCGACCGGCGCCGGCTCCTCCCTCGACGGGGAGGTGGCGGGCGTCGGCTCGCCGGCCGGCGTGGCCGGCGGCTCCGGGTCCGGGACACCGGCAGGGCCGGATGCCCGCCGCGCCGGCCGCTCCCCGGATCGCCACCCGGTGAGCATCGCCTCCGCCAGCTCCACCGACCACCGGTTGCGAAGCACCGAGAGCCGGCGTAGCGCCGCCTGGTCGGCGGGTCCGAGCAGGCGGTAGCTGGCGGCCACCGCGTCCCGCAGCGTCACGCCGAGCGCGGCCCGGGTGACCGGGGGCGTGGCGAGGTCGAGCACCCGGTTGCCGTAGCGGTCCAGGATCTCGTTGAGGTTCAGCAGCCGCCCGTGCGCCGCGGCGAGTTCGAGCGCGAACGGCAGTCCGCCGAGCCGACGTACGAGTTCGACCAGGGCCTTCACCTCGTCCGGCTCCGGTGGTTCGCGGCGGACCTGACGCAGCCGGGCGAGGAAGAGCGCGACCGCCGGATAGTCGGCGACCACCGCGAGGTCGGCCGGGGCGTCCGCCGGCGGCACCTCCAGCGGGGTGACCGGCCACACCCGCTCGCCGGGCAGCCCCACCGGATGCCGCCCGGTCGCGACGATCCGCAGGGCCGGCGCGACGGCGGCGAGCCGGTGCACCGCTCCGGCGGTCGCCCCCGGCGCCCGCTCGACCGCGTCGACGAGCAGCAGGGACGGAGCCCCGGAGAGGCGATGGGCGAGGTCGCTCGCCCGGCCCACCCCGAAGACGGTGGCGACGGCGGAGAGGATGTCACTCTCGGTGGAATCTTCCGTCACCATGATGCCGTTGGCGCCGCCCGGATACCGGTTCCGCAGCCGGCGGGCAACCGTCAGGGCGAGCGAGGTCTTTCCCACCCCGGCCAGCCCGACCAGGCTCACCACGCCGGGGACGGCCTGGGGGCCGGGGACCACCATCGGGGTGAGTTCGGCGAGGTCCCGGTCCCGTCCGATCAGGTGAACCGGCTCGGGCAGCCCGAGACCGGCGCCGGACGGGCGTCGCCGCACCGCGCCGCCGGTCGTACCCGCCGCCGGCCCCCGGGCCGCGGCCAGGAACTCCGTACGGGCCGGGCCGGTAAGCCCGAGCGCGGTGGCGAGCAGTTCGACGGTCGTCCGCTGTGGACGGGACGACCGCCCCCGTTCAAGATCGCGAACGGTACGGACCCCGACGGCGGCCCGTTCCGCCAACTCGGTCTGGGTCAGACCCGCCGCGCGCCGGTACCGACGCAGCAGCGCCGGAAAACCGCTTGCGACTCGGTCGGAGCCATGATCCGGAGTCATGGCCTGGAAGACTACGCACCTGAGCGGGCCCTCATCAGCCATCCGTCGCGCTACTGACGAAGATGGGCACCGATATCCGACACTTCCCGTTTGGGAAACGGTGATCCGGTCCGCTAGCGCCCGGCCGGCACCGGCTCCGCGACCACCGGGTTCCGCTCGGCCGGACCGACCCAGCGTTCGTACAGCCGGCGCAGCGGTGCCGGCGCCCACCAGTTCCACTCGCCGAGCAGGCTGAGCACGGCCGGCAACAGCAGCCCCCGCACCACGGTGACGTCGAGCACCACCGCCACCACCATGCCGAAGCCGATCTCCTTGACCGCGGTCAGCTCTCCGAGCAGGAAGCCGAGGAAGACGACGCAGATACAGACCGCCGCCGCGGTCACCACCGGGCCCGTCCGACTGAGCCCGGCCAGCACCGCCCGCTCGCCGGCCCGGGCCCGGCCGTGCGGGGTACGCCGCGCCGACCGGCGCCGCCACTCCTCCCGGATCCGGGCGAGCAGGAAGACCTCGTAGTCCATCGACAGTCCGAAGACGAAGACGAAGAGCAGGACCGGGGTGGTCAGGTCGAGGGCGCCCCACGGCTCGACGCCGAGCAGCCCGGCACCGACACCCCACTGGAAGACCACCACCAGGACACCGAGGGTGGCGAGCAGGGTCAACGCGGTCATCACCAGGGCCTTGACCGGAATGACGACCGAACCGGTCAACGCGAAGAGAAACACGCCGGCGACCACCAGCAGCACCAGGACGGCGAGCGGCAGTCGGGACGCCACCGACTCCTGGTAGTCGACGAGTTCGGCGGCGCCGCCGCCGACCAGCAGCGGTAACGGTTGGTCCAGGGCACGGACCGCCCGGACCAGGTCCCGCGACTCCGGGCCGCCGGTCACCCCGCGCGGCGTCAGGTCGATCACCAGCGCGTCGCCGGGTACGTCCGGCCGGGGCTGCATCCGGATCACCTCGGGCAGCGTGTTGAGCCGGTTCATCAGGTCCCGTACCTCGGTGCTGGCCGGGTTGGCCTCGACCACCACGGTCACCGGGGCGGCCCGGCCCGCCTCGAAGTCGCGCAGCAGCACGTCGTGCACCCGGCGAGCCTCCATGAAGGCCGGCAGCGCCCGGGCGTCGGAGTTGGCCAGATTGGCGCCGAACAGGAACGGGCAGGCGAGCAGCAGCAGGACGACGGAGACGGTCCACGCCACCGGGCCCGGCCGGCGCTGGGCGTACCGGGCGAGCCGGCCGAGCAGCCCCGGCCCCGGTCCGGACCGGGGCGGGACGGACGCGACGCGTCGGACCGGACGGGTGACCAGCGCCCGAAGTCGACTGACCCAGGTGACCGCGGCGGAATCGGGAACGTGCCGGTGGGCGAGGGCGAGCAGGGCCGGCACCAGGGTCAGCCCGGCCGCGGTGGCCAGGACGACCGCGAGCGCGCCGCCGAGCGCCATCGCGGCGAGCAGCGGCTCCGCGAAGACGTACAGACCGGTCATCGAGGCCGCCACCGCGAGGCCGGAGACGAGTACGGTTCGGCCCGCGGTGGTCATCGTCCGGACCAGGGCGGTCGCCGGGTCCCCCGCCGCCCGCTCCTCGCGGAACCGGGCGACGACCAGCAGCGCGTAGTCCACCGTCAGACCGATGCCGAGCAGGGTCACCACGTTGACGGTGAACTCGCCGACCGCGGTCACCGTGGTCAGGCCGTACAGCCCCAGCAGCGTCGCGGCGACGGCGGCGAGCGCGGCGAGCAGCGGGATCGCCCCGGCCAGCAGGCCGCCGAGAATCACCACGAGCACCACCAGGAGTACGCCGAGCGCGATCGACTCGCCGAGCGCGGCGTCCTCGATCGCCTGCTCGGCGAAGGCGCGTTCGGCCAGCGTCTCCCCTCCGACCAGTACCTCGGGCGCGTCGATGTTCCGCAGGAGTGCGGTGACCCGGTCCTCGATCCGCTCCCGCTCGGCGTCCGGCAGCCCGTCGGCCAGTTCGACCCGGACCAGGGTGCTGCGGTTGTCGGCACCGATCCGCCCGCCGGCCGTGTGGTAAAGGTCCTCGACCTCGACCACCCCGGGTACGGCGAGCAGGTCGGCCCGGACCCGCCCCACGCTCTCCACCAGCGCGGGGTCGTACGGGTCGCGGTCCCGGACCACGGCGACCACGACCGGCCCCTCGGGGAGGAGCCGGTCGATACGCCGCTCGGCCCGCTGCGACTCGGCGTCCGGCCGCAGGTCGTCGGTGCTGGCCAGCCGGTCGAAGACCCGGCCGCCGAGAAGCGCTCCGGCGACGAGCAGGCCCAGCCAGCCGGCCACCACCGGCCACCGCCACCGCCACATCGACCGGCCGAGCGCAGCGAGCATCTTCGCGGACCTCCCGGATCCCCGGCCGACACGGTCGTCGCCCTCGGCGCACATGCAATCACCGTAAGAAGTCGATCGACAGTCCCCTTTTCGACAGAGTTGCCGGACCTCCTGCCCCGTCCCTGCGGCCGACCGGTGGCCGGGCCGGGTCAGCCGGAGCGCTACTCGGCGCTGATGGCTTCGAGCAGTTCGATGCGCGCCGCCCGGCGGGCCGGCCACTGGGCGCCGACGACACCGGCGACCGCCATGGCCGCGAAGGCACCGACCGCGACGCCGATCGGGACGGCGGTACCGGTGACCGGGCGGCCGAGCACCGCGTGCTGGATCATCGCGCCGAGCAGGACCCCGACGGCGACCCCGAGCACGCCGCCGACGGCGGCGATCAGGATCGACTCGGTGGTGACCATCAGGCGTACCTGACGCCGACGCATACCGATCGCCCGGAGCAGCCCGACCTCGCGGGTGCGTTCCAGGACGGACAGCGCCAGTGTGTTGACGATCCCGAGGATCGCGATCAGCAACGACAGGCCGAGCAGCACGGTGGCGATCCGGATGAGGATGGTGAAGGCACCGGCCTCCTCGCTGGCGTAGCTGGCCGGGGTGTGCAGGCGCACGTCCGGACGGTCGGCGAGCGCGGCGGTCAGCCCGTCTTCCAGCTCGGATGCGTCGCCGTCCGCGCCGATCAGCAGGGTGTCGCCGTTGCCGGGCCGGAAGTGCTGGTCGGCGAAGGTGTCGGAGACGAGGAGCCCGTCGCCAATCAGGGCCGCGTCGGCGAAGAGGCCGGCGATGGTCACCGTGACCGGCTTGTCGCGAATGGTCAGCTCGACCGTGTCGCCCACCGACCAGTCCCGATCGGCGGCCAACTCCCGGTGGGCGAGGGCACCGGTGGCCAGTCCGTCGAGTGTGCCGGCGGACAGGTCCAGCCGCAGCAGCGTACCGATCGCCGCCGGGTCGATCGCGGCCAGCGAGACGCGCTGCTCGCCGCTGCCGGCAACGTCGTGGCGGATCGGTGCGGTGGCGGTGACCCCGGGCACCGCCCGGACGGCCGCCAGTGTCGGATCGCTGAGCTGCCCGCCGCCGACGTTGACCGCGAGGAACGGAGCGCGGACGGTCTTCTCGAGGGCGGCCCGGTCCGCCTGCTCGGCGCTGGCGGCGAACACGGCGATGCCGGTGGCCAGTGCCACACCGACCAGCAGCGCGGAGACGGTCGCCGCGGTCCGGCGCGGGTTCCGCATCACGTTCTCCACCGCGAGTCGGGGCAGCAGCCGCGACCGGACCGGTGCCGCGAGCAGCCGCAGCAGCATCCGGGCCAGCTTCGCGGCGAGCAGCACCACGGCGACGAGCAGGGCGAAGGCGCCGACGACCCCGGCCACGGTGAACGGCGGCTGGTTGCCGAGCAGGGCGAGCAGGCAGAAGAGCACGGCGCCGGTGCCGACGAGCACACCCAGGATGGTGCGTACCCGCATCGCCTTGGGGGCGAGGGTGATGTCGCCCTGCAGGGCCGCGACGGGCGGCACGGCGGCGGCCCGGCGGGCGGGCAGTGCTGCCGCGAGCACCGTGACCAGCACGCCGACGGCGAGGCTCGACAACACCGCGCGGGGCGTCACCTGGAGGGTGCTGCCGAGCACCGGGTCCCGTCCGGCGGCAAAGTCGATCATGGGCAGCGCCAGCACGACGCCCACCAGCATGCCCACACCGGTGGCGAGCACGCCGACCCCGGCCGCCTCGAGCACCACCAGCAGCATGATCTGCCGGCGGGTGGCGCCGATCGCCCGGAGTACGCCGAACTCGCGGGCCCGCCGCCCGATCAGCATGGCGAACGTGTTGGCGATCAGCGTCGCCCCGATCAGCAGGGCGACCAGGGTGAAGGAGAGCAGGATCTGCGCGGCGGTGGCCGCGTCGCTCTCCTCCTGCGCCCGGGACTGCTCGGCCAGGACGGCGCCGTCGTGAGCCATGAAGTCGGCGGGCAGCGCGGCGGAGACGGTGTCCCGAAGCTGCTGGGTGGACACCCCGGGTGCGGCGGTGATCTCCACCGCGGTGAAGGTGTCCGGCCGTTGGAGCAGCCGTTGCGCGGTGGCGGTGTCGAACGCGAGGGCGGGTGCCCGGCCGGGGCCGTCCCGCAGCACCGGGTGGTAGGAGTAGATGCCCACCACGGTGACCTCTTCGGTGCCCGCCTGGTGCAGCGCGGTGGTCCTGCTGCCCGGGGAGAGGTCGCCGTTGCGCGCGGCCACCTGCTCGACCGCGATCTCGCCCGGCCCAACCGGTGCGCGTCCCTCCAGTAGCCGCAGGCGCGGGGTGTCGCTCCAGTTCGTACCGATCAGGTCGTCGGCGAAGCCGGCCGGGCGGGCCACCTTGCCGTCCTCGCCGACCACGGCCGCGTACCCGTCGACGATGCCGTTGACCGCGGCGACGCCGGGCAGCGTGGCCAGCCGGTTCAGCTCCGCCGCCGGCAGTACGGCCGGGCGGGCGTCGTACTCGATCTCCTCCTCCGTCTGCGTGGGGGTCACCAGGACCGCCACATCGGTCCGTACGGCGGCGGCGGTGGCGCCGATGCTGTCGGCGAAGAACAGGGTGCCGGACACGAACGCGACGCCGAGCACGACCGTGACGAACGTCAGGGCCAGCCGTCCGCGATTGGCCAGCAGGTTTCGTATCGCGATGAGCCGCACGGTCGGTTACCGCCTCTCGTCCAGCGCGGTGAGCTTGCGCAGCACCTGTTCGACGGTGGGCGCGCTGAGCCGATCCCGCAGCTGACCGTCGGCGAGGAACAGCACGTCGTCCGCGATGGCGGCGGCCCGCGGATCGTGGGTCACCATCACCACCGTCTGGCCGTGCTCGTCCACGGTGTAGCGCATCAGCCGCAGCAGCTCGTCTCCGGTGCGCGAGTCGAGGGCGCCGGTCGGTTCGTCCGCGAAGATCACGCGCGGCCGGGTGATCAGTGCCCGGGCGAGCGCCACCCGCTGCTGCTGGCCGCCCGAGAGCTCCGCGGGTCGGTGCCGGAGCCGGTCGGCGAGCCCGAGCGTGGCCACCAGTGATCTGAGCAGGGCAGGATCGGGTTTGCGTCCGGCGATGGCCAGCGGCAGGGTGATGTTCTCGGCCGCGCTGAGGGTGGGCACCAGGTTGAAGGTCTGGAACACGAAGCCGATCTCGCGGCGGCGTACCTCGGTCAACGCGGTGTCGGAGAGCGTCTCCAGCGCGGTGTCGCCCAGATAGACCGAACCCTGCGACGGCCGGTCCAGGCCGGCCAGGCAGTGCAGCAGGGTCGACTTGCCGGACCCGGAGGGCCCCATGACGGCGGTGAACCGACCGGCCGGGATCAGCACGTCGACCTGGTCGAGCGCCACGACCCGTCCCGGACCGGTGCCATAGACCTTGCGCAACCCCACGGCCCGGACCGCTGCCAGCGGGGCGGGCTCGACGGCGGGTTCGGACAGGGCCGGGCTGGCCTGATACGTCATCGTCTACCTCGTTTCGTCTGCGATCTGAACTGCCCGCCGGCGCCCGTCGGCGCTTCGGGGCGGCGGTTCCCCGAGGGGGAGGACGCAAATGCGCGGGTACTTAGCACCCGCAAGCCAGCTTTTGCGGTGCCAACTAAACTTTGCACGTGCCCGAGCGTCAGCGTCAACTCCAGTCGACTTGACGGGGAGAGGGATGGCCGCCATGCTTCGTTTGCATATGCAAACTCCAGCCGAGGGCGACGACGAACTCACCGGTGATGACCTGCTCCGAGTGCTCGGGGCACTGGACAACCCGCACCGGCTGCGGATCCTCGCCGCCCTCGCCCACGGCCGCTTCTACGTGAGCGAACTCGCTCGCCAACTCGGCATCAGCCGCCCGCTGCTCCAGGTGCACCTGCGGCGACTGGAGGCGGTCGGGCTGGTGTCGGCCACCGTCGAGCTCGATGCCGACGGCCGGGCGATGAAGTACTACGAAGTGAGTCCCTTCGTGATCCGCCTCGACCCGCGCGTCGTGGCGGCGGCCGTCCGCACGCTCACACTGCCGGCCCGGGACGCGGCGGAACCCGAGTACGAGAAGCCGGCGCGGCGGCGCCGGGTGAAGGAGGGACCCGATGGACTACTCTGAGGCGCTTATGCCGCTCGCCATCCTCACGCTCGGGGCTACCGTGCTGGTGGTCATCATCTGGCAGGTCTTCGCCACCTGGCGGGCGAGGGCGGCCCTCACCCGCGAGCGGGAATACCAGAAGTTGGCTGAGGCGGCCGCCAACACCCAGCAGGCCATCGAGCGGCGACTCGACGAGATATCGACGCAGCTCGCCGGGATGCACGACCGCCTCGCCGCCGCGGAGCGGCTGCTCCGTGAGGTCGAGTGACCCGGTACGTGCCTCCGACCGCCGCTGGTCGACATCCTGAGCGAGACGGTTTCACCACCTGAGCCGGGCCGATGCCGAGAGTTGGCTGCGGCTGGCGCGGCGCTGCGAACAAGCCGGGTTCAACGCCCTGCTGACCGCCGACGTCGCCACCCTCGACCTGGTCTCACACGGACGTGCCCGGCTCGGGCTCGGCGCCGGCCTCACCCCGGCCGAGTGGCGGGCCGTCGGCCGGGATGCCTGGGGCCACGCGGGCGCGCCACGCTCAGCCGCGGTCCTGTGCCCGGCGGGCGCGCAGACGTTCGGCGAGCGCGCCGAGCGCCGGCGCCGCGTTGGACAGCGCGGCACGCTGCTCGGCGCTGAGGTCCGCCATCGCGGCGGCGAAGATCCGCGCCCAGGCGTCCTCGATGTGCGCCATGCCGTGCAGGGCGTCCATGGTCGGATACAGCCGCACACCGCGCCGGTCGTTTGGCGCGGGTTCTCGACGGATGAGGTTGCGCGCCACCAGGGCACGAACGGTCGTACTCACGTTGCTGGCGTGCAGGCCCAGATCCCGGGCCAGCACGCTGACCGAACTGCCGGGCGCGTCTTGCACGTACCGGAGCACCTCCACCTCGGAGGGAGGTAGCTGGGCGAGCCCGGCTTCCGCCACTCCTTGCAGTCGCAGCGCTCGGCTGAGTCCGTACAGGGCGGGAACGAGCGCCCTGGCCTCCCGAAGCAGCCGCTCGTCCTCGGCACCCGTGCGCGTCGTCACGAGTCGAGGATACCCAGTTGTTATACCTATATAGCTATAGTAACTTCCGCTCGTGACCACGCTGCGTTCCACCAGACCGGTCAACACGTCCCGGTTGCCGGTCCCGCTGACCATCGCGCTCGCCCTGCTGTCCTTCGTCGGTCCCATGGGCGTCGACATGTACCTGCCGGCGTTCCCCCGCCTGGCCGCCGAGTTTGGGGTCGACCCCGCCGGGGTCCAGCTCACCCTCACCGCGTTCCTGGTCGGGTTCGCCCTCGGGCAGCTGCTGCTCGGTCCGCTGTCCGACCGATACGGCCGGCGGCGGCCGATCCTGGCTGGAGCCGCCCTCTGCACGGCCGCTACCGCCGCCTGTGCGCTCGTCCCCTCGGTGGAGTGGCTGGTGGTGGCCCGGTTCCTGGCCGGCTTCGGGGGCGCGGCGGGGCTGGTGATCGGCCGGGCCGTCATCCTGGACACCGTCGACGAGACGGCAGCGGCCCGGCTGTTCGGCATCCTGATGGCGCTGGGCGGCATCGCCCCGATCATCGCGCCGCTGGTCGGCGGGATCGTGTCCGACAACGTCGGGTGGCGGGCGGTGTTCTGGACGCTCGCCGCCGGATCCGCACTGAACTTCCTCGTCGCCCTGGTGGCCGTACCGGAGAGCCTGCCGCCAGAACGGCGAACCGGCGGCGGCTCGAACGGGACGGCGTCACTGCTCCGGTCGGTACTGACCAACCGGAGCTACCTCGGTTACACGTTCGTACTCGGTTTCGGCTTCGCCGCGCTGTTCTGTTACATCGCCGCGTCGCCGTTCCTGTTGCAACACGTCCTGGGACTGACCGTCGGCGAGTCCTCTGTTGTCTTCGCCACCGGGGCGTTGACCACTACGCTGAGCAGCGCCGTCAACGCCCGACTCGTCGGTCGGGTGTCGCCGGAGCGGCTGCTGCGGGTCGGGCTCGCCACGATGCTCGCGGCGGCCGTCGGGCTGCTGGCCGCCACGCTGGCCGGGCTGACCGAGCGGGCGATCCCGCTCGGCGGGCTGTTCGTCTTTTTCCTCGGGCTGGGCATGATCCTGGGCAACGCCACCGCGCTGGCGCTGCGATGCGTCCCCACCGCCGCCGGGACCGGTTCGGCGGTGCTCGGCACGCTGCAGAACGTGCTCGGCGCGCTCGTCGCACCACTGATGGGACTCGGCGGGCGGGACGTCGGAGTGCCGCTGTTTCTCGGTATGACCCTCTGCGTCGGTCTGGCCAGCCTGTCCCTGCGACTGACCCGGACCGATGCCGTGATTCGGCCGGGAGCGTAATCGGGGGCGACGGGATAGCGGTCCGGCAGACGGTCGGACGATGCTGGGCCGGTGACGATCTTCTCCCTCCAGGCCGCGCCGACCGATGCCGAGAGTTGGCTCCGGCTGGCGCGGCGCTGCGAAGAAGCCGGGTTCGATGCTCTACTGGCCGCCGACCACCCCGGCGCCACCGCGTCGCCCTTCGTGGCCCTCGCCGCCGCGGCGGCGGTGACCTCAACGCTCGGCCTCGGCTCGTACGTCGTCAACGCCGGGATCCGGGAGCCGATCCTGCTCGCCGCCGACGTCGCCACCCTCGACCTGGTCTCACACGGACGTGCCCGGCTCGGGCTCGGCGCCGGCCACACCCCGGCCGAGTGGCAGGCCGTCGGGCGGGAACGTCCCGACGTCGCCGCCCGGGTACGCCGCTGCCTCGCCGTCGCGCTGGCCGTCCGTGACCTGCTTGACGGAGAGGAGGTCAGCGTCACGACCGAGGAACTGGTCGTCGGCTCGGCCCGGCTGGACCGACCGCGGCCGGTACAGCGGCGGATCCCACTGACCGTCGGCACCGCCAACTCGCGGCTCCTGCGCTGGGCGGGTGCGCACGCCGACGTCGTCGGACTCACCGGACTCGGACGGACCCGCCCCGACGGGTACCGACACGAGGTCCGCTGGCGCGCCGACCAGATCGACGCGCAGCTGGCCCAGGTCGCGGCCGGTGCGGCCGGCCGCGCCGAGCCGCCCGCGCTCGAAGCGCTCGTGCAGCGGTTCAGCGTGACCGACGACGCCGAGGCGGCGGTGCGGGATCTCACCGACGACCTCGGCCTGACCGCCGCCGAGGTGCTGGCCACGCCGTTCGTCCTCGCCGGCACCGAGGACGAGATCATTTCCGCGCTCGACCGAAACCGCCGCCGGTGGGGTGTCACCCGGTACGTCGTCCGCGCCGACGCGCTGGAACCGCTGGCGCCGATCATCAAGCGACTCGGTGCCCAGACCTGACTGCGATCCGCCGCCCGCCCCGGCGGCGGGCCGCGGTCGTGGCGGTGGGGCGAAAAAACGGATGCGGCCCGCGGTGCCTAGTGTGACCGCCGTGACGCTCGCGCATGACGTGACCGGGACCGGCCCCACGGTGCTCCTGCTGCACTCCACGGTCTGTGACCGGCGGATGTGGGACCCCCAGCTTCCGGCCCTGGTCGAGGCCGGCCACCACGTCGTCCGCTGCGACTTCCGCGGATACGGCGAGACGCCGATGCCCACCGGGCCGTACAACAACGCCCAGGACGTCGCCGAGCTGCTGGACACGCTCGGCGTCGCGCGCGTGGCGCTGGTCGCGGCCTCCGGCGGCGGCCAGGTCGCGCTGGAGTTCGCCGCTCGCTGGCCGCGGCGGGTCACCGCACTGGCGCTGCTCAACACCGCGCTGGCCGGGCACGAACCCAGCGCCGCACTCAGGGCGTTCGGTGAGCAGGAGGAGTCGCTGCTGGAATCGGGCGACGTCGCCGGCGCCACCGAACTCAACGTGCGGACCTGGCTCGGTCCGCACGCCGACGACGCGACCCGGGAGCGGGTACGCCAGATGCAACGCCACGCCTTCGAGGTGCAGCTCGCCGGGGACGACGTCGCGCCGATCAGGGTCGACACCGACCCGTCGGCGATCACCGCCCCCTGCCTGCTCGTCTCCGGCGCCCACGACCTGCCAGATTTCCGGCAGATCGCTGCCGACCTGGCGAACCGGCTCACCAACGCCCGACACGTGGAACTCGACTGGGCGGGCCACCTGCCCAGCCTGGAGCGTCCCGAGGCGCTGAACCCGCTGCTCGTCGGCTTCCTACGGGAGAAGGTCCCCGCCGCCTGAGCCCTGCCCCGACTCACCGACACATCCTGATCACCCGAGCGTCCACGCCGCGCCCTGACCGCAAACCGCCACCCGTACGGGTTACTCCGACTACTCTCCGGAGTATGAGGTGGGGGCGACTGCTACTGACAGTAGCCACCGTGCTGCTGACGCTGCCGGCGGTGATCATCCCGACCGGCGCCTCTGCCGGCCAGCCGGGCACCCGCCCGGTCGCGCGGACGCCGTACCGGGCCTGCCCGGCGCCGACTCCGCCGGTGCCCCGGCCGAGCCGTCCCGCGGCCCCGACCCCGGACTCCCGACAGCGCCAGGTGGGCGGCCCGGAACTCGACACCGCCGGGCTGGTGATCCCGGCCGACGCCCCGACCCCACCCGAGGTCACCGCCACCTCGTGGCTGGTCGCCGACCTGGACACCGGCACCGTCCTCGGCGCCTGCGGCCCGCACGAGTACGCCGTACCGGCGAGCACCCAGAAGCTGCTGCTCGCCGCGGCGGTGCTGCCGCGGCTCGACCCGGCCCAGGTCGTCGAGGTGACCGAGTCGGACCTGGACTTCGAGCCGGGCAGCTCTGCGGTCGGGCTGGTCCGGGGCGGCCGGTACACGGTCGAGACGCTCTGGCTGGGCCTGCTGCTCAACTCCGGCAACGACGCGGCGAACGTGCTGGCCCGGCTCGGCGGGGGTCCGGCCGGTCAGGCCGGTGGGGTGGCGGCGATGAACGCGGAGGCCCGGGCGCTCGGGGCGCTCCAGACCCATGCCGCCACACCGTCCGGGTTGGACGGCCCCGGCCAGTACACCAGCGCGTACGACCTGGCGCTGATCGCCCGGGCCTGCTTCGCCCGCGAGGACTTCCGCCGGTACGCCGCGACCAGGGTCGCCCACGTACCGGCGCAGCCCGGGGCCAAGGGCTTCCCGATCTGGAACGACAACCAGCTGCTGCACCGGTATCCGGGGGCGCTGGGCGGCAAGACCGGCTACACCGACCTGGCCCGGCACAGCTTCGTCGGCGCGGCGCGGCGGGACGGACGTACCCTGCTGGTCACGCTGCTCGGCGCCGAGTCGCAGCCGCTGGCCGGCTGGCAGCAGGGAGCCGCCCTGCTCGACTGGGGTTTCGCGCTCCCCGCCGGAGCGGGCGTCGGCCAGCTCGTCGCCCGGGGGCAGCTCGACGCGGCGAGCCGGGGCCCGTCCCACGCCGCCGGGGCCGGCGCGGCCGAGCCGGTCAACAACCCGCCGTCGCCGGGGCTGTGGCTGCTCTTCCTGGTCGGCGGCGCGGCCATCGTGGCGGTACCGCTCGTCGTGCTCTGGATCCGGCAGCGGATGAGGTCGCGGGCCTCGGCTACAACCCCAGATCCCGAGCGATGATCATCCGCTGCACCTCGGAGGTTCCCTCGCCGATCTCCAGAATCTTGGCGTCGCGCCAGAACCGCGCCACCGGAAACTCGTTCATGAAGCCGTACCCGCCGTGGATCTGGGTCGCGTCCCGGGCGTTGTCCACCGCGCACTCGCTGGCGTGCAGCTTGGCGATGGCGGCCTGCCGCTTGAAGTCCTCGCCGGCCAGCATCCGGGCCGCCGCGTCGTAGTACGCCAGGCGGGAGGTGTGCGCCCGCCGCTCCATCTCGGCGATCTTGAACTGGATCGCCTGGAAGGCGCCGATCGGCTGGCCGAAGGCGTGCCGCTCCTTCGCGTACCGGATCGACTCGTCGACGCAGCCCTGGGCGAGCCCGACCGCGAGGGCCGCGATCGCGATCCGCCCCTCGTCCAGGATCCGCAGAAACTGCGCGAAGCCCCGACCCCGCTCGCCGAGCAGGTTCTCCGCCGGCACCCGGCAGTCGTCGAAGTGCAGCTCGTGGGTGTCGGAGGCGCACCAGCCGACCTTGGAGTAGCCCGGCGCGACGGTGAAGCCGGGGGTGCCGGAGGGCACGATGATGGTCGAGAGTTCCTTCGACCCGTCCGGCCGCACCCCGGTGACCGCGGTGACCGTGACCAGCACGGTGATCTCGGTGCCCGAGTTGGTGATGAAGGCCTTCGACCCGTTGATCACCCACTCGTCGCCGTCCAGGACGGCCCGCGTGGTGGTGCCGCCGGCGTCCGAACCGGTCCCCGGTTCGGTCAGCCCGAACCCGGCCAGCGCCTCGCCCCGGGCCAGCTTCGGCAACCATCGGGCCTTCTGCTCCGCCGTGCCGAACCGGTAGATCGGCATCGCGCCGAGCGAGACCGCCGCCTCCAGGGTGATCGCCACGCTGGAGTCGACCCGGGCCAGTTCCTCCAGGGCGAGGCAGAGCGCGAAGTAGTCGCCGCCCATCCCGCCGTACTCCTCGGGGAACGGCAGCCCGAAGAGGCCGAGCTTGCCCATCTGCGCGACGATCTCGTACGGGAAGGTGTGCTGTTCGTAGTGCGTGGCGATGACCGGCGCCACCACCTCGCGGGCGAATTCCCGGACGCTGGCCCGCAGTGCCTCGTACTCCTCGCTGAGCCGGAAGTCCATGGCCTCCTCCATCGGGTCGGCCCGCCGGGGGGCTGGTGGCGTCCGGCGGGGCGGTGGGCTCGCTAGACCGGCGTGACGCCGTGTCGGCGCCGGGAGAAGTGCCGGTCCTTGCCCCGCGCGGCGGCGAACCGCCGGATGAGTTCGGCTCGCAGGTCAGCTGGTTCGACGATCGCGTCGACGACCAGTTCGCTGGCGAGCCGGACGATGTCGATGTCCCGCTCGTAGGCGGCGCGGCGTTCGGCGACGAAGGCCGCGCGTTCCTCCGGGTCCTCGATCGCGGCGATCTTGTTCGCGTACACGGCGTTGACCGCCGCCTCCGCGCCCATCACCGCGATCTTGGCGGTGGGGAGCGCGATCGTCGCGTCCGGCTCGAAGCCGGGGCCGGCCATCGCGTAGAGCCCCGCGCCGTACGCCTTCCGGACGACGACGCAGATCTTCGGTACGGTCGCCTCGCTGATCGCAGTGATCATCTTCGCGCCGTGCCGGATGATCCCCTGCTTCTCCACCGCGGTCCCGACCATGAACCCGGGTACGTCGGCCAGGAAGAGCAACGGCACGTTGAACGCGTCGCAGAGCTGGACGAACCGGGTCGCCTTGTCGGCCGAGTCGACGAAGAGCACCCCGCCCTTGACCATCGAGTTGTTGGCGACCACGCCGACGACCTCGCCGTTAAGCCGTCCGAACCCGACGATCAGTTCCTTCGCCCAGAGCGCCTGGATCTCCAGGAACGAGTCGGCGTCGAGCAGGCCCTTCACGTACCGGCGCATGTCGAACGCCTGCCGTTCGCTGGCCGGCACCAGCGCGGCCAGGTCGATGTTCCCGGGCGGGTCGGCCGGGGCGACCGCGGGCGGCGACTGGGTCCAGTTCGCCGGCAGGTACGACAGGTAGCGGCGGACCACGTCGAGGGCCTCCGCCTCGGTCTTGCAGAGGAAGTGTCCGACCCCGGACTCGGCGCAGTGCACCCGCGCCCCGCCCATCGCCTCCAGGGTGGTCTTCTCCCCGGTGACCATCTCGACCATCCGGTCCGAGCCGAGGTACATGCTGGCGTTCCCCTCCACCATCGCGACCACGTCGCAGAACGCCGGGATGTACGCCCCGCCGGCCGCGCTGGGCCCGAAGAGGGCGCAGACCTGCGGGATCGAGCCAGAGGCACGAACCTGATTCCAGAAGATCTTTCCGGCGCCGCGCCGGCCGGGGAAGAGGTCCACCTGGTCGGTGATCCGGGCTCCGGCCGAGTCGACCAGGTAGACCATCGGCAGGCCGGCCGAGTAGGCCCGTTCGATGATCCGGATGATCTTCTCCACGGTACGGGCGCCCCAGCTCCCGGCCTTGACGGTCGAGTCGTTGGCCATCAGGCAGACCTGCCGGCCGTCGATGGTGGCCAGGCCGGTGATCACGCCGTCGGCCGGAAGCCCGTCGGCGAGGGCGTTGGCGAAGAGCCCGTCCTCGACGAAGGAGCCGGGGTCGACGAGTCGGGCGATCCGCTCCCGGGCGAACAGCTTGCCCTTGGCCGTGTTGGCCGCGTGGTACTTCTCCGCGCCGCCGGCCCGGATCCGCTTGCCGAGTTGCTCCAGCCCGGTCACACCGTCGGCATCGGCACCCTCCGGGGTCGCCGCGCGCCGTGCCGTGTCGTCCTGTGCCACGCCGACCTCCCGCAGAGCACCCGACCGACCTGAACGATCGTTAGGTTACTGCATCGGCGCATCCCCGGCCACCCAACCTCGGTCAGCCGGGCTGCACACTCCGTCCGGCACCGGGCCCGCTCGCCGATTCCTGAACGCTTCGTTTCACGCCGGGCCCGCTGCTCGTCGGTGGCTGGGCGCTCCGTCCGTCGCCGCAACCGCTCTCCGCCAGGGCTCCCGTTGCGCTGCGACCGCCCACCGCCGCCTGGGCTGGCTTTCCACCACGCGGGCCCGCCGTGCGCAGCCGGTCCGCCCGCTCCCGGGCGTCCGCCGCCCGGCCCCAGGGGGTCCGGTCCCACGGCTTGACCACGGACAGGATGGTGGCGACCCACAGCGCGACGGTGAACGCGCCCAGGCAGGCCACCAGACCCACCCCGGTGCCGCCCGGCCTGGCCGCCGGATCGACCGTACGCAGCATGAGCTCGTCCGCCAGCGCGCTCTCCACGGTGCCGGCGACCAACGGGATGCTCACCGAGATGGCGAACTTGATGAGCACCCACCAGTGCCGGACCAGGCCCCACTTCGTGCCGAGCGAGACCACCAGGCCGGTGATGATGGTCAGGAACATCGATGGGATCGCGGCTCTCCAGTCGATGAGGTGCAGCAGTTCGTACGCGCCGTGCCGGACCGAGTGTGAGTCCGCGAACTGCGCGGTGAGCGCCAGCACCGTCATCGTGAGGGCCACGCCGAGCCAGCCGGCACTGATCCCGACGTGCAGCGTCAGCCAGACCCGGCGGGTCCGGGGCGACATCCGCGGGAACCGCGGCCGGTGCCAGGCCAGAATGGTTATCGACAGCGGGATGCCGAGCAGCGCCAGGTCCTCCGCGATGCTGAACAGGAACTGCGCCACCGACATCGTCAGGTGCAGCACGATCGCGATCCGGCGGCCGCGCTCCCGCGGGCCCAACAGGGCGATCACCGTCAACACCGCCGCCACCGGGTAGCCGATCAGTGCCGCCACCCGCAGCAGCAGGTCATCGGAACCGTCCAGCAGCAGGGCGGTGTTCAGCACGGCGAAGCCGACGAACACCCATTGCAGGATGGCGACCCCACGCACGCTGACCGGCGTGACCCCGCGTGCGTCAGCCGACTCGGCGGAGTCGGTACGGGTTTCGGTAAGCATGTCCCGACGCTAGGTTGGCCGGTACGCGCCGGCATCGGTCACAGTCATTCGATCCGACCGTCGACCGTCGCTCGTACGCGCGCCCGGTTGCTACTAACGGATGAGTCCGATGACGGACGCGCACCGCCGGTACCCTGCCTAGACTCTCGGCATGTCGCGGCACCACCTCCAACATCGTGTCGTGGACGTGCTGCTCGTCGCGGTCTGCGTACTGGCCGGGGCCTGGGAGGGCCTCCAGTCCGGGCTGTTCGACGGCTCCCCGATCATCGACCGTCCGGCGCCGCTGGCCGTCGACGTGGCCCTCGGCGTGGGCACCGGGCTGGCCGTGCTGGTTCGCGACCGGTGGCCGCTGCTGACGTACGGCGGCGCGCTGCTCTCCTGGGGGGTCAGCGGTGCCTGGCCCGCCCTGCTGGTGGCGCAGTTCGTCGTCGGCGCCCACCTGCGTTCGCTCCGGGCCCAGCTCGGGCTCACCGCCATCATGCTGGTCGCCGTCGGTACGCCACTGTGGACGGCCACCGGGGGTGACGGCGCGGTCCCACTCAGCGCGGCGCTCTGCGTGCTGCCCGTGGTGGTTGGCCACCACCTGGCCCACCGGCACGAGGTCATGGCCGACCTGGCGGAGCGGGCCCGGCGCAACGAGCGCGAGGAGTGGCTGCGCATCAACCAGGCGCGCGCCGAGGAGCGGGCGCAGATCGCCCGGGACATGCACGACGTGGTGACCCACCGGGTGTCGCTGATGGTGCTACACGCGACCGCGCTGGAGGCCCGGCTCACCGCCGCCTCGGAATCTACCGTGGAGTCGGCGGCCGAGTCGGCGGAGGCGGCGCGACGGCGGGACGCCGCGGAGGCGGCACGGCGGCGGGACGCCGCGGAGGCGGCACGGCGGCGGGACGCGGCGGCCATGGCGGCCCAGATCCAGAGCATCGGCCGGGCCGCGCTGGAGGAACTGCGTACCCTGGTCGGGGTGCTCCGCGACGGCGCCGCCGCACCGCTGCGGCCCCAGCCCGGGATCGCCGACCTGGCCGAGCTGGTGGACGCCTCCCGGGACCTCGGCCTGACCGTCGACCTGGTCGTGGATGACGGGGTACGCGCTCCCGCCCTGGTCGAGCACGCGGTCTACCGGGTGGTGCAGGAGGCACTGACCAATGTGCACAAACACGCGCCCGGCGCGCACACCACGGTGAGCATCCGGCCCACCTGGCACGGCCTGCGGCTGGTCGTCCGGGACACCGGTGGCGGCCTGGCCCCGGCCGTGACCCCTGGGGGCGGGCACGGACTGCTGGGGATCTCCGAACGCGTCCGGCTCATCGGCGGCACGCTGCGCAGTCAGCGGCTGCCCGAGGGTGGGTTCGAGGTGTCGGCGTACCTTCCGGTGGTGGACGTGGGACGGGAGACCGCGAAGTGATCCGGTTGCTGATCGTCGACGACGAGTGGATGGTCCGCGCCATGCTCCGCACCATCATGGACGGGTACCCGGACATCGAGGTGGTCGGCGAGGCCGAGGACGGCGACGAGGCGGTACGACAGGCCCGGGCGCTGTCCCCGGACGTGGTGTTGATGGACATCCGGATGCCCCGGGCGGACGGCCTCGTCGCCACCGCGGCGCTCGCGCGGTTCGCCGCGCCGCCGAAGGTGGTCGTGCTGACCACCTTCGACCTCGACGAGTACGTCCAGACGGCGCTGAAACACGGCGCGGTCGGCTTCCTGCTCAAGGACGCCACCGCCGCGGAGATGGCCGCCGCGGTGCGCAGTGCGGCGGCTGGGGACGCGATGCTGTCCCCGCAGGTCACTCGCCGGCTGCTACACCGGTTCGCCGAGCCCACCAGCCCACGCCGCGCCGAGGCGGTACGCCGGATCGAGGTGCTCACCGACAAGGAGCGGGAGGTGCTGGTGGCGCTCGGCGAAGGTCTCACCAACAGTGACATCGGCCGGCGGCTGCACCTCAGCGAGGCCACCGTGAAGAGTCACGTCAGCCGGCTGCTCGCCAAGCTGCAACTGACCAACCGGGTGCAGGCGGCGATCCTGGCCCACCACGCCGGCCTGGTCCACTGACCGGGCCCGGCCGCCGGGTCAGTCCGCCGGGGGCCAGAACGTGGAGATGTCGAACCTCTCCGCCCAGGCGGTCACCGGGCCCCGGTCCAGTTCATTGCCGTCGATGTCGAGTGACCGGTAGGTCCCCTCGCTGGTGAGCCGGTTGCCGTCCAGCCGGGCGTGGTGCAGTGCGCGCACCTCGCCGTTGTACTGCTTCGGCAGGCCCTTGAGGTCGGACGGCAACACCTGCCACAGGGTGAAGGTGACGGTACGCCGACCGGTGGGCTGCCACCGTCCGGTGGCCATGTGGACGCCCTCGGCGAAGGAGAGGAAGAAGCCGTTGGGCAGGAACGTGAACAGCGCCACCTCCTCCTCGTGCGGCAGCGTGACGATGCCGCGCCAGGTGCCGATGACCGGGCTCTCGGGCGAGTGCCCGTGCCCGCGCGGCTTCGCCTGGGCCGCCTCCTCCATGCCGAGACCGGCGGCGGTGGCCAGGGCGCCGATGCCGAGGGTCGTGCCGGCCGCCCGCCGCAGGAACCGCCGCCGGTCAGTGTCAGCAGTCATCATGAACCTCGTATATCGCTCGTACGATCGGCTGGAAACTGACCGTACGGCGAGCGCCCCAGGCGGCACATCCGTCGATGGATGGCTGATGTCGCTGTTCAGACCGCCTTTCGACTGATCCGTCAGTCGGCTGGTTCGAACCGGTCCCTGTGCGGTGAAACCACGGGGAAACGCTCCGCGCACCTGTTAGGAAGGGCCCCCTTATCTACCAAAAGCGATAACAAGGGGCCCTTCCTTACACCTGTGGGAGTCGGGGGCCGGCGCGGAGCACCCCGGAGGGCAGCCGCCGGCCGACCAGTTCCTCGGCCAGCCTCGCCGCCTCCAGGAGTGCATCCAGGTCGATGCCGGTGTCGACACCCATGTCGTGCAGCATGTGCACCACCTCCTCGGTGGCGACGTTCCCGCTCGCTCCCGGGGCGTACGGGCAGCCGCCGAGCCCGCCGACGCTGGCGTCGTACTCGGTGACGCCGAGGTCGAGCGCGGTGAGCAGGTTCGCCAGTGCGGTGCCCCGGGTGTTGTGGAAGTGCAGCAGGATCGGAATGTCCGGCTGGCGGTCCCGGACCGCGGTGAGCACCTCCCGAACCCGGCGCGGGGTCGCCATCCCGGTGGTGTCGCCGAAGGCGACCCGGTCGGCGCCGTCCGCCACCACCCGGTCGACGATGCCGGCCACCCGGGCCGGGTCGACGTCCCCCTCGTACGGGCAGCCGAAGCTGGTGGCCACGATGACCTCGGCGGTCACACCGTGCTCGTGCAGCAGCGCTATCAGCCCGGCGATGTCGTCCAGCGACTCGGCGGTGGAGCGGTTGACGTTACGCCGGTTGTGGGTGTCGCTCGCCGAGACCACCACCTCGATCTCGGTGAACCCGGCCGCCAGCGCCCGCTGGGCACCCTTGGAGTTCGGCACCAGCGCGGAGTAGCGCACCCCCGGTGCCTTCGTGGCCCTGGCCCACACCTCGTCCGCGTCGGCCATCTGCGGGATCGCCCTCGGGTGGACGAAGGAGACCGCCTCGATCCGGCGTACGCCGGTGGCCGAGAGCGCGTCGAGGAGTCGTACCTTGGCGTCGGTCGGGACCGGTTCCTCGTTCTGCAGCCCGTCCCGGGGGCCGACCTCCCGGATCGAGACCGAAGCCGGCAACTGGGTCATCTGTCACCTCGCTGTGACGTCGTCGGTCCCCCCATTGTCACCCGCCCGCCCCCGCCTCGTTGATCATGAAGTCATCCCGACGGTGCCGAAGACCCGGGGCCGAAGATCGGAATCGCAGATCAGAGCCGCACCCCGTGGTCGACGAGAGGCGGGCGGGGAGAGGCGTCAGCGCATCCGGGCGACGATGCCGGTGTCGTAGTCGCCGCCGAGGAACTCGGGGTTGTCGAGCAGTTCGGCGAAGAACGGCAGGTTGCACTTCGGGCCGGCGATCTCGAAACCGGTGATGGCGGCGCGGGCCCGCTCGATCGCCTCCGCCCGGTCCGCGCCGTACACGATCAGCTTCGCCAGCAACGAGTCGTAGAAGGGGGTGACCGTGGTGCCGAGGGCGTACCCGGAATCGACCCGCACCCCCTCGCCGGTCGGCTCGGTCCACGCGGTCACCGCGCCCGGGCCGGGCAGGAACCGCTTCGGGTCCTCGGCGTTGATCCGCAGCTCGATCGCGTGGCCACGCGGGGCCAGCGCGTCCGGGTCGACGGTCGGGGCCAGGCCGGCGGCGACCCGCAGCTGCTCCTCGACCAGGTCGACGCCGTAGACCAGCTCGGTGACCGGGTGTTCCACCTGGAGCCGGGTGTTCATCTCCAGGAAGAAGAACTCGCCCGTGGCGGGGTCGAGGAGGAATTCGACCGTGCCGGCATTGCGGTAGGCGACCGCCTCGCCGGCCCGGACGGCCGCCGCCACCAGCCGTTCGCGCAGCTCGGGGGTGACGGCCGGGGAGGGCGACTCCTCGACCAGCTTCTGGTTGCGGCGCTGCACCGAGCACTCCCGCTCGCCGAGCGCGACGACCCGACCGTCGGCCAGCCCGAGAATCTGCACCTCGACGTGGCGTACCCGGGGAAAGTAGCGCTCGATCAGCACCGCGCCGTCGCCGAACATCCGCTCGGCGAAGCCGCGCACCCTGTCGTACTCGGTACGCAGGCTCGCCTCGTCGGCGGCGACCGCCATCCCCATCCCGCCGCCGCCGGCCGCGGCCTTGACCATCACCGGGAGGCCGATCTCAGTGGCCGCGGCGAGCGCGGCCTCGGCGTCGGCCACCGGCTCCCGGGTGCCGGGCGCAACCGGTACCCCGGCCGCCGCCACCAGGTTCCGGGCGTTGATCTTGTCACCCATCGCGCTGATCGCGTCCGGGCCGGGGCCGACCCAGACCAGGCCGTTCGCCTCGACCGTACGGGCGAAGTCGGCGTTCTCCGACAGGAAGCCGTAGCCGGGGTGGATCGCCCGCGCGCCGGTCGACTTCGCGGCGGCGATGATCGCCTCGCCGTTGCGGTAGCTCTGCGCCGGGTTCGCCGGCCCGACGCAGACCGCCTCGTCCGCCTCCCGGACGAAGGGCAGGTCGGCGTCCGCCTCCGAGTAGACCGCGATCGCTCGGACACCGAGCCGCCGGGCGGTCCGTATGATCCGGCGGGCGATCTCACCGCGGTTCGCGACGAGCAGCGACTCGATCATGTGTGGTGCGTCCCCTTCCTGGACCCGAGAGGTGGTCGTCCGCGTCCCGCCGGCGCCGCCGCCGGCTCGCCTGGCCGGCCGTGGGTGGGCCGGCTCAGTCGTCGGGGTTGGCGAGCAGGGCGGCGAGGGTCGCGGCCCGCAGCAGCGCGGCCCGGCGCTCCCGGTCGACCTCGCCGCCGAGGAACGGCGTGGAGTTCATCAGACCGAACGCGGCGTGCGCCAGCACCCGGGCCTCACCCGCCGACAGCTTGGGATGCAGGGCGGTCAGCACCCCGACCCACTCCTCGACGTAGAGCCGTTGCAGCCGGCGAATCTGCCGACGCGGCTCCTCCGGCAGTCGGTCCAGCTCGTGCAGGTGCAGGGCGATCACCGCCGGGTTGGCGAGAGCGAACTCGACATGGAAGTCGATCAGCGACTCCAGTGCCGCGCGCGGGTTCGCCGGATGCTCCGCCACCCGCTGCCGGCCACCCGCCAGCAGCCCCTCACTCACCGGCATCAACGCGGCGACCAGCATCGCCTCCTTGCCGGCGAAGTGGTGGTACAGCGCCGGCCCGGTCACCCCGGCCGCCGACCCGATGTCGTCCATCGAGACCCCGTGGTAGCCGCGGGCCGCGAAGAGGCCGACCGCGATCTCCAGGATCTCGTCCCGCCGGGACCGCCGTCGCCGTGCGCCATCGGCCGCCGTACCGGCCGCCGCCTCGATCACCTGCTCCTCCACCGTCACCCGACCAGCCTAGCCAGCTGTCAATCACCCCCGTCCACGCGTTCCGCGGCTGCCGGGTCGACGGCTGTTGCTACTGGTCCGGGTTGAGGGAGTACTCGGCGCGTACGGCCTCGGCCTCGTCCGTCCGACCCAGCGCGGACAACGCCTCGGCGAGCCACCAGGCGGCGCGCGGCACCAGATCGGACTGATTGGGCAAACCGGCAAGGGTGCTCCGGAGCAGGCGCTCCGCCTCCGCGGGTCGGTCCGTACGCACCAGGAGCTCCCCGGTGAGCAGGTCGACGTGGAACGCCTCGCCAAACGCCTCGATCGAGCGAAGCCGGTCGGCGACCCCGGCCAGCCGGTCCAGGGCCTCGTTCTCCCGGCCGGCGGCGAGCAGTGCCCGGGCCCCGGCATCGGCCAGCATCGCCCGTTCCCAGCGCACCGCCGCCGCGAACCCCGACTCCTCGCCCGGCTCTTCCTCGGCGTCGGCCGGGCCGGCGGGCCGGTCCCCACCGGTCGCGTCGGCCGGGCCGGCAGGTCGATCCCCGCCGCTCGCGTCGGCGGGCGCCGGCCAGGGGTCGGCGGGCAGGGTCGCGGAGACCGCGTCCGCGCGCTCCAGCGCGGCGAGCGCCGCCTCGGAGTCACCGGCCCAGCACAGCGCCAACACCTCCCGCCGCCGGGCCCGCAGCTCGTCGAGCCGGCGTCCGGCCGCCTGGTACGCCGTCGCCGCCGCCGCGAAGCGCTGCGCCGCCAGGTTGTCGCGGTCCTGGTTGTAGAGAACCTGGCCGGCCTCCTCCAGCACCTGTGCCCGGTGCGGGAGGTTGTCCGGCCCGTCGAGGTTCTCGGCCAGCTCGTCGAGCAGGGTGAGCGCCGGCCCGTGCTCGCCGAGGGAGAGGTAGATTCCGGCGAGCATGTGCCGGCAGCGGTCCGCATCGGCCTGATGTCCGAGCCGGTCCAGGGCGCCGACCGCCTCCTCCGCCGCCTCGGCGGCCTCGACCATCCGGCCCGCCCGCCGGTACACGTCGGCGAGCTCGGCGCGCAGGAACGCGGCCCCGTCCGCGATGTCCCGTTCGACGCAGATCGCGACCGCCTCCACCAGGTCGTCGACCGCCTCGGCCGGGCGGCCGGCGGCCACCAGGGCGCGAGCCCGGCCGGACCGGGCGGGGAGCATGAGGTCCGCGGTGGCGACCCGGACCACCTCGTCGTACGCCTCGACAGCCCGGGCCGGGTCGTCGAGGGAGTTCGCGTACCCGAGACAGGCGACCGCGTACGGCTCGACGAGCCCCAGCTTCCGGTAGAGGTCCCGGGCGCGGAGCGCGGCCTCGCCGGCCTCGGCCGGCCGGTTCAGCAGCTCCAGCAGGCGGACCCGGCGCAGCGCGATCCGCGCGATCAGGTGGGGGTCGTCGGCATCGGCGGCATCGGCGGCCGCCCGGTCCGCCGCGGTTAGCGCCTCGTCGCCGTGCCCGGTCTCGATCAGCGCGATGGAGAGCCGGTCCTGGGCGGCGGCCCGCTGCCCTGCGCTCCCGTGCTCGGCCAGGTAGTCGGCGGAGGCACGGGCGAGCGCCAGGCCCTCCTCCGGCTCGCCGGTCAACACCAGCAGGACGCCGAGCCGGCTCGCGACCACCTGCTCCCGCACCGGATCCGGCACCTGACGGTGGAGTCGGACCGCCTCGCGGCTCAGCCCCACCGCGCCGGCCAGGTCCCCGGCCCGGTGTCGTTCGGCCGCCCGGTACTCGACGCGTCGGGCCACCACCGACGGCGGGTGCTCCTGCCCACCGAATCGCTCGTCGAAGGCGGCCAGCACCGTCGCGCGGTCGTCGTCCCGGTCGGTACGCCACAGCTCGTCGGCGAGGTCGAGGAGTTCCATCGGGGTCGCCTCCGCCGGCAGGTCGAGCGGAGCCGTCCGGCGTACCGGGAAGGGCGCGGCCTCCGGCCCGTCGGCCGGCCGGGCACCGGCCTCGGGCGCGGCCGGCCGGTCGGTGGCGTCCGCCGCGGTCCCGGCGGCGGACGGTTGTCCGGCCCCCGCCGTCGGCCGGCGCCGGGCGGTGGCCGAGAGCGGCAGGTAGTCCCCGACCGGTGTCAGGGCCAACTGTCGGGCGACCAGCTCGGACTGGGCCGTGGTGCCGTTCCGCGCGTCGAACCGGGCCGCGACCTCCCGAGCCGTCGCCGCCATCTCCTCGGCCAGTTCCCCGACCGGCACCTCGGCCGCCGGCCGGTCGCCGTGCCCTGGCCGCCGCACGGTCAGCCCGGCGGGCCCGGTGGCGTCGAGCCGGCGCAGCAGCAGCGCGGCCGCGGCGGCGAAGTTCATCGTGGCGGCGGGCGACGGGGACCGGTCGAGCCAGTCCAGGTGTCGTTCGAGCAGCTCGAGCCCGCGCACCTCGTTGCCGGTGACCGCGCAGAACGTGACGTGTTCACCGATGTCCCACAGGTCGGCGAGGTTGCCCCGGTGCCGGCGGTACGCCCGCAGGTGCGCCTGCCGGGCCTGCTCCCGCCGGCCCGTCCGCAGGTACGGCATCAGCAGGGCGGTGAGGACGCCCTGCGGCTGTTCGGTACAGTTCAGGCGCCCGGCGAGGACCGGTTCGGCGAGTGCGACCGCCTCCTCGTCCCGACCCCGGGAGGCGAGGTAGCTGATCTGCGTCGTCGGGTCGCAGCCGGCGCAGTCGGAGAGGTCGTCCCGGGGCGTGGTGGTCCAGCGCCGGTACCACTTCTCGGCCTCGTCCGCCGCCCCCAGGTGCCGCGCCACCCGGTGGCGCATCTTGTAGACCGCCTGGAGGCTGTGCCCGCCCTCGCGGTACCGGCGTTCCATGTCGTCGAGGACGGCGGTGGTCCGGTCCAGCGGCACCTCCGGAAAGGAGAGCAGGCCGTTGACCATGTACTTGAAGTACCAGAGCAGGCTGTGCTCGTACCGCTGGTGCCAGGGCCGAGGGTTGTTGTCGTAGTGGGTCAGGCACCAGGAGAACGTCACGAACGAGCGGGCCGGCTCGCCGCCGTAGACGTACGCGGTGGTGGCGAGCATCCGGGAGGCGAACGACATGAACTCGTCACCCGCCGCGTCCGCCTGCCGGATCAGCTGCTCGACGGCGGCGATCTGACCGCTGCCGTACGGCATCTCCCGGACCCGGTCGAAGGCCCGGTGGAGCTCGTCGTTCTCGAAGAAGGCCACGGGGTTACTACTCCTGTCCAGGCACGGCCCGGCCGAGCAGGCCGAGGAACGAGTTGTTGAGCAGGGCGGCGTCGGCCGGCCGGATCGGGTGGTATCCGAGCAGCAGCGCCTGGCCGTACAGGGCCTCGACGGCGAGACCGACCAGCTCCGGATCCGTGAGTGCGGTGACCCGACGGACCAGCGGGTTGCGGTGGTTGAGCACGAGCTGCGGGCGTTCCGGTGGCCCGGAGGCGGCGATCGCCTCGAGGATCCCGGCCCACGTCTCGTCGGCCCGCTCCCGCGTCGACTGCACCTGCTCGTGGAAGAGGGCCGACCGGCTCACCAGGTAGAGGGCGGGAAGCGACGCCGGGGCGTAGGACCGGACCACCACCTCACAGCCGAGCCGGTCCAGGGCGCGTTGCGCGGTGGCGAGGAACGGCCGCAGCGCCAGCTCGACCCCCGGGTCGAGAACGTCGAACCGGGTGGTGAGGTCGTTCGGTTCCAGCCGCTCGATCAGGATCGTGCGGTCCACCTTCGGCAACCGCTCGATGATCTCGGTGTCGTACGTGTAGCCAGCGTTGACCACCGCCACGTCCTGCGCCGCCGCCACCGCGGCGAGCTGCCGGAACTCGTCGACGCTGGCCGCGTACCGGATCAGGCCGTGACGTTCGCGGAACTCGGCCAGCGTGGTCTGCCCGGTGTTGGTCTCCATCGGCCACCAGCGCTCGACCAGCCGGAGCATCTCGTCGTCGTGCAGCGCCAACGCCTTGACACCGAGGTGGTGGATCTGGAGGAACTCGGCGAGCCGAAGCGGGTTGCCGTCGGCGAGCCGAACCAGCCAGCCCCGGAGCTGGTCGCCGAGCGCCTCCCGGGTGCTCTCCAGCAGACCGTCCTCGTAGAGCGCCTCCCGGCTGGCGGTGGGACGCAGCTCGCTGGCGTCGACCACGCAGCGGGCGAAGAAGGCCCAGTCCGGTAGGAGCCCCTCGGCGCCCTCGGTGAGCAGCATCCGCTTGAGGTAGACCCGGTGCCCGGCCCGGGCCGCCGGGTTCACCGGCACGGGGAGGACGAACGCCGCCCCGGTCAGTCCCGCCTCCGGCACCGACAGCGGTACGACGTCGAACGGGGTGAAGCCGAGCACCTCACGGGCGTACGCGACGAGACGCTCCCGGCGGGCGGCCGGCGCCTCGCCGGCCACCGGTGACCAGGGCGGTGGCCCGGCGGTCGTCTCGACGTCGCCGACGTAGACCCGGATCGGCAGCAGCGACCCGAAGAGTCGGGCCAGCTCCGTCACGGTCGGGGTGGTCAGCCACTGCTCGGCGCCGCGCCGGGGCGTCAGCGTGACGGTGGTCCCCGGCTCGGCCCGGGCCGCACCGGGCTCGGCCAGCTCGACCCGGTAGCGGCCGTCGGCGTAGCCCGTCCAGAGCACGGTCGGCTCGTCGCCGTGCCGGGTCTGGACCCGGATCTCGTCCGCGACCAGGAAGCAGGAGAGCAGCCCGATGCCGAACTGGCCGAGGAACTCGTGTCGGGCGAAGCCGAGTTCGTCCCGCTTGGAGCTGCGGCCGATGGTGGCGAGCAGCTCGTGCACCTGTGCCTCGGTCAGCCCGATCCCGGTGTCGTGCACCCGGAGCGTGCCGTCGCCGGTCAACTCCGGCGGATCGATCCGGACCACGGCCGGCGCCGCCGGTTCGCCGGCACGGCGGGCGGTGATGGCGTCCACCGCGTTCTGCAACAGTTCCCGGACGTAGACCCGGGGGCTGCCGTAGAGGTGGTGACTGAGCAGGTCGACGACGCCACGCAGGTCGACCTGGAAGGTCCGGTCCACGATCGCTACTCCCGTTCGAGGACGGGAGGTCCCGGCTCCCGTCCGACAACGGCGCTCACCGTACCGGTCGGGGGCGACGCTTCGCTTCCTCCTAACGAGCCGGGCGGCGGCCCCCGCCGGCGGGAGCGGCCGGGCCCGCGATCCAGGCGAACGGGTGTGGGGATCGTGCGGGCCGCGCTGACCGCGGCCGGCGTGGGAGATCAGCGCGGACGGCTCGGCGCCGGCGCGGATCCGGATGATGGATCGGCCGCCATCGGGCGCCGCTGATTCCGTCCGGGGCGTATGCCCGTTCCGGCCGGGGCGTACACCCGGGAACCTGGCCGACGCGTGGCGCCTCTACCCGGCATGACGACACGACGCGCCCTGTTGGGACTCCTCGGCGTGGCGGCGGGGGTCGGCGCCGTTCCCGCCGCGACCAGCTGCCGGCGGGAACCGGACCGCGACGAGGCCGGCCGAGCCCCCGGACCGGAGCCGGTCCCGGGGGACGTACTGGTGGTGGAACTGGCCGGTGGCGCACTGGCGGTGGTGGACGCCGCGCACGGCCGGATGCTGGTCGGTCCCGCGCCCGGCGTGCTGACCGGCGACGGGGGCCGGCTCGTCCGCACCGAGCGACCGGCGGAGGCCATCACGCGGCTGACCAGTCACCGCCTGCCCGACGGGACCTTGGTCAGCGGCGGCACCCTGGCCGGTCGGCTCGCCGTCCGGGCCACCTCGCCGGACGGCGCCCTGGTGGCGCTCGCCACCGACGCCGGACCCGGGCACAGCCCCTACCGACCGGGTCCCCGGGAACGGACCACGATCGTGGTCGCCGACAGCGCCGGCGAGCGACGCCGGCTGGAGCTGCCGGGCAACCTGGAGCCGGAGGCGTTCGCCAGCGGCGGGCAGGCGCTCTTCGTCCTCGACTACCTGCCGCCGACCCGGCCGGACCGTTACCGGGTCCGGGTCGTCGACCTCGCCTCCGGCGAGCTCCAGCCGCTGCTGACCCGGACCAAGTCGGCGGTACCGCCCGGCGCCGAGGAGGAGATGCGCGGCGAGGGACGGCAGGCCGTCCACGACCGGCGGCGGAACCGGCTCTTCACCCTCTACACCCACCAGCCCGACCACGTGCACACCCGGGACCGGATCGCCGGGGCACGGCGGGACGCACCGCACGTGCACGCCTTCGTGCACACGCTGAGCCTGGACGAGCGCTGGGCGTTCTGCGTCGACCTGCCGGCGCCGTTCGGCGAGCGGGCCGCGGGCGGGCACGCCATCGTCTCCGACCCGGACGGCACCGCCCTCTACGTGGTCGACGTCGGCACCGGCTCGCTGGCCCGGATCGATCCGGACGGGCTGGTGGTCACCGGAACCCTCCGGTTCGAGCCGCCGGCCGGGTCCGCCGGCGGCCCCCCAGTCGCCTCCGCCGCCTTCGCCGAGCCGGCGGTGCTGCTCGTCGGGGCCGGTCGCGAGGTGGTCGGGGTGGCGGCGTCCGCCGGCGGGGAGACGGTCCGCCGCTGGTCCACGCCGGCCGACGTACGCGGACTCGCCGGTCCGGCCGACGGAACCCGGCTGTACGTCGGACAGCCCGACGCCGTGCTCCGGGTCGACCCGGCCGACGGCACGGTACGGCAGCGGATCGACGTACCCGGGTTGGTCGGTCTGCGACGGGTGGTGACCGGCGACTGAGGCTCCGGACGTGGCGGCCGGTCGGGACACCTCGGCACCCGGACCAATCAATCGATGAACATCGCTCTTGTGCGCCCAATATGTTTCGGGTGATACTGCGAAATGTTTCGATGTCCGAGGTCCGCCCCGACCCGCCACCCACCACCGATCACGGCGGCGGGCCGTCCCGCCAGCTCCGAGGAGTCCCGATGCCACCGTCCCGATTTCCCCACCGTCTGGTCGTGGCGCTCGCGACCTCCGTCCTGGCCGCCGCGGCCGGCGCGGTGGCCATGACCGTCGCGGGCCCGCCGCAGGCGGCCAACGCCGCCGCCTGCACCGGCTACGTGGCCCTGACCTTCGACGACGGCCCGAACCCCTCCACCACCAACGCCCTGCTGAACGCGCTCCGCTCGGCGGGCGTCCGGGCCACCTTCTTCAACATCGGCCAACGGGTGCAGCAGAACCCCGCGCTGGCCCGGGCACAGCAGGCGGCGGGGATGTGGATCGGCAACCACAGCTGGACCCACCCGCACATGACCCAGCTCGGCACCGCGCAGATGGCCTCGGAGATCAGCCAGACGCAGCAGGCGATCCAGCAGGCCACCGGCGTCACGCCACGACTCTTCCGGCCGCCGTACGGCGAGACGAACGCCACCCTCCGGTCGGTCCAGGCCCAGTTCGGCCTCACCGAGGTGCTCTGGAGCGTCGACTCCCAGGACTGGAACGGCGCGAGCACGGCGCAGATCGTGCAGGCGGCCTCCACCCTCCAGGACGGCGGCGTCATCCTGATGCACGACGGCTACCAGACCACCATCAACGCCATCCCGCAGATCGTCGCCAACCTCACCAGCCGGGGCCTCTGCGCCGGGATGATCTCGCCGGTCACCGGGCGGGCCGTGGCTCCGGACGGCACCGACCCCACGACCCCGCCGACCACGCCACCGACCGGCAACCCGACCACCCCGCCCACGGGCACGGGCGGCTGCACCGCCGCCTACCAGACCCTCAACAGCTGGTCCGGCGGGTTCCAGGGCGAGGTGACGATCACCAACACGGGCACCTCCGCGCTGAACGGCTGGACCGTCCGGTGGACCTGGTCGGGCGGCCAGACCATCGGCAGCCTCTGGAACGGTCAACTCAGCCAGAGCGGGAACGCGGTGACGGTCCGCAACGCTCCGTACAACGGCAACCTGGCGCCCGGTCAGCGCACCTCGTTCGGGTTCGTCGCGACCGGCGCCGCCACCGCGCCGTCGGTGACCTGCACCAGCCCCTGACCCTGGAGCGGCCGACCGTACGGCGCCCGAAGCCGACGGGGGCCGGCGCGACGCCGGCCCCCCGGTTCGTGCCTCGGTCGGGGTCCGCTCAGCCGCTCAGCCCGCCGGGCTGGTCACCCTTGACCACGGGAGCCCGGACCAGGTTGCCCCACTCGGTCCATGATCCGTCGTAGTTGCGCGCCCTCGGGTACCCGAGCAGGTGGCGCAGCACGAACCAGGTGTGACTGGACCGCTCACCGATCCGGCAGTAGGCGATCACGTCGTCGTCCGGGGACAGCCCGAGCTGGTCGGTGTAGATCGCCCGCAGCTCCTCCGGACTCTTGAAGGTGCCGTCATCGTTCGCCGCGGCCTTCCACGGCTGGTTCACCGCGCCCGGGATGTGGCCACCGCGCAGCGCCCCCTCCTGGGGGTACTCCGGCATGTGGGTCAGCTCGCCGGTGTACTCGCGCGGCGAGCGGACGTCGACCAGCGGCCGGGCCGCCGCGATGTGGGCCAGCACCTGGTCGCGGTACGCCCGGATCGGCGCGTCGTCCCGGACCGGAACCGGGTACTCCGTCGCAGGCCGCGCCACCTTCTCGCGGGTCAGCTCCCGCCCCTCGGCGACCCACTTCTGCCGGCCACCGTTGAGCAGCCGCACGTCGGGGTGGCCGAAGAGGCTGAACACCCAGAGCGCGTACGCCGCCCACCAGTTGAAGGCGTCGCCGTAGAAGACGATCGTGTCGTCCCGGCTGATCCCCTTCGCCGAACAGAGCCGGGCGAACGCCTCCGCGTCGAGGTAGTCCCGGGTCACCTGGTCGTTCAGCTCCAGGTGCCAGTCGACCTTGATCGCACCCGGGATGTGGCCGGTCTCGTAGAGCAGGACGTCCTCGTCCGACTCGATCACCACCAGGCCGTCGGCGCCCAGGTGTGCGGCCAGCCACTCGGTGGTGACCAGGCGCTGCGGGTCGGCGTAGCCCTGGAGGCTCGGTGCGGGATCGCTCGGCAACGGCACGATCCCACCGTACGCCGGGCGGATCCGCGAGAAGGCCAGCTTGCGGGGTTAGCGTCGACACATGACGGAGTCGATCGTGGAGCGGACCTTCCGGCGGGAGGACTGGTACGGCGAGGAGCTGACCGACCGGGAGTACGTCGACTGCGAGTTCTTCGACGTCGACCTGACCGAGGCGACCACCCGTCGGGTCACCTTCACGAACTGCGTCTTCAGCGGCGTACGGTTCAACGCCTCCCGGCACGTCGACTCGGCCTTCCTGCGCTGCGGGTTTCGCCGCTGCACCCTCTTCGACGCCGAGTTCACCGGCTGCAAGCTCGTCGGCAGCAGCTTCACCGAGTCGACGCTGCGTCCGGTGACCGTCCTCGGCGGGGACTGGTCGTTCGTCGGGCTGGCCGGCGCCGACCTGCGGGGCGTGACGATCCGGGACGTCCGGATGCGCGAGACGGACCTGGCCAAGGCGGACCTGACCGAGGCGGTGCTCGCCGGCGCCGACCTGAGCGGGGCCATTCTCCGGGGCGCCCGCCTCACCCGCTGCGACCTGCGCGGCTCCGACCTGACCACGCTCGACCCGACCACCGTCGAGCGGTCTGGGGCGATCATCGACGCCGCGCAGGCGATGATCGTCGCCCAGGCTCTCGGCTTCGACGTCCGGGGCTGAGGCGGGACGCCCACCCGCCTCCCGCGTACCGTCCGGCACCACGACGCCCGCCGGGCAGGCGGCTCGGTCTCCTCAGTGGACGGATCGATCGCCGGACGGGGAGAGCGGATCGGCGAGGAAGGGTGCCAGGGTCGGGCGTTTCGCGGTGACGGTGTCACCGGACGACCTCCCGGTCAGCCGGCGCTTGATCCACGGCGCCAGGTGCCGGCCGGCCCAGCGCAGGTCGGCGCCCCGGGCCGCCAACCACGGCGTCGGGGCCGGCTCGGGCGGCACCACCAGCCACCGCTCGTCGCAGGGAACGCCGAGCGCGGCGAGAACGTGCGCCGCCACCCGCCGGTGTCCGGCCGGCGACAGGTGCAGACGATCCTCGCTCCACAGCGCCGGGTGGCGGAAGACGTCGTCAGCGAACAGGTCCACCAGCAGCGCGCCGTGCCGTCGCGCGGTGTCGCCGGCCGCACGGTTGAGGATCGCCGCCCGGGGGCCGATGATGCGCTGCCCGGGCAGCCGCGCGGTCACGTCAGCGAACCGGAACAGCACCACGTCGGCGCCGGTGGCCCGCAGCTCGGCGACCACCCGGTCGTAGCGCTCCACCAAGGCGGCCGCGTCGAAGTTGCGCCGCAGGGCGTCGTTACCGCCGGCGGCGAAGCTGATCAGGTCGGGGCGCATCTCGAGTGCGGCCGGCACCTGCTCGGCGACGATGGCGCCGAAGAGCCGCCCCCGGATCGCCAGGTTGGCGTACCGGAAGTCCGGCCCGGTCGCCGCGGCCAACGTGGCGGCTACGAGATCCGCCCACCCCCGGTAGCCGCTGCCGTCCGGGTAGGGGTCGTCGAGCCCCTCGGTGAAGCTGTCCCCGATCGCCACGAAGCTACGCCAGCGCACGCGCCCCCCTTCGCCCCTCTGCCGTGGATCATCGAGCGCCGGCAATTGTGTCAGCCGGAGCTGGTTCCGGGTATCCCCGCCGACCCGCAGGTGACCGACGCCGCATCCGGGAGGGCCGAACGCGACCCGGTTGGGGCTGCGCGGAAGTGGCTGCGGCCCCGGGTCGGCGTGCCACGGGGCAGGGCGGCGCGGGCACACCGCGGGGTCGGGCGGCGCGCCGGGGTGCCCGAATCCGGCCGCGTCTGGCCGCCACGCGGCCGGCGAAATCCGGTGCCCGACCCGCCACGGCGGTACTACGCTGCCCGGGTGCTGCTACGGATGTCCACGCTGTTCCTGCGAACGCTGCGCGAGGATCCGGCCGACGCGGAGGTGCCGAGCCACCGGCTGCTGGTCCGGGCCGGGTACCTCCGTCGCGCCGCGCCGGGTGGCTACACGTGGCTGCCGTTGGGCCGGCTCGTGCTGGACCGGGTCACCGACGTGATCCGGGAGGAGATGCTGGCCATCGGCGACCAGGAGGTGCTCTTCCCGGCGCTGCTGCCCCGCGAGCCGTACGAGACGAGCGGCCGGTGGACCGAGTACGGCGACGACATCTTCACCCTGAAGGACCGCCGGGGTGCCGACCACCTCCTCGGCCCGACGCACGAGGAGATGGTCACCCTCCTGGTCCGGGACACCTTCACGTCGTACCGCGACTTCCCGGTCTCGCTCTTCCAGATCCAGACGAAGTTCCGCAACGAGGCCCGGCCGCGGGGTGGGTTGCTCCGCGGGCGCGAGTTCCTGATGAAGGACGCGTACTCGTTCGACCTCGACCAGGCCGGCCTGCGCGCCGCGTACGACCGGCACCGCGCCGCCTACCAGCGAATCTTCGACCGGCTGGGGCTGGACTACACGATCGTCTCGGCGGTCTCCGGGGCGATGGGCGGCTCGGCCTCCGAGGAGTTCCTCGCCACGAGCCCGGTCGGCGAGGACACCTTCGTCAGCTGCACCGTGTGCGACTACGCGGCGAACACCGAGGCCGTGACGACTCCGCCGCCGCCCGCCCGGGACATCCACGCGCACCCGCCGGCCGAGACCCACGACACGCCGGAGACCCCGACGATCGAGTCCCTGGTCGAGCTGGCCAACGCGCGTCGGCTCGCCGGCCGCAGCGACTGGACCGCCGCCGACACCCTGAAGAACGTGGTCGTCTCGGTGCGGCGGCCCGGCGTCGCCGAGCCGGAACTGCTGGTGGTCGGGGTACCCGGCGACCGCGAGGTGGACCTGCGGCGACTCGGCGCGGCGCTGGCTCCCGCCACCGTCACGATGTACGACTGGAGCGGCGCGGCGGGCGTCGGCACCGGGTCCCGCGACGCGGGCGACGGCGACGCGACCGGTACCGACCGGGACGCCGACGGCGACAGCAGCACCGGCACCGACGGCAGCCGCGGCGGTGACCCCGGCGCCCCGTCGGTCCCCGAGCTGGTCCGGGGCTACATCGGGCCACAGGTGTTGGCCAAGCTCGGCATCCGCTACCTGGTCGACCCCCGGGTCGCCCCGGGCACGGCCTGGCTCACCGGGGCGAACGAGCCGGGCCGGCACGCGACCAACGTGGTCTGCGGGCGCGACTTCACCCCGGACGGCACCGTCGAGGCGGCCGAGGTCCGGGCCGGAGACCCGTGCCCGGCCTGCGAGCCCGGCGTGCTGACCGTCCAGCGGGGCATCGAGATCGGGCACATCTTCCAACTCGGCCGCCGCTACACCGACGCGTTCCGGGTGGACGTCGCCGGTCCGGACGGCCGAGCGGTCCGGCCGATTATGGGCTGCTACGGCATCGGGGTCTCCCGGGCGGTGGCGGCGATCGCCGAGCAGCACCACGACGAGCGGGGACTGGTCTGGCCGGCGGCGGTTGCGCCGTGCGACGTACACCTGGTCGCGGCCGGCAAGGGCCCGCAGACCGAGGCGGCGCTGAAGCTCGGCGCGGACCTCGCCGTCCGGGGCCTGCGGGTGCTGGTCGACGACCGGACGAACGTCTCTGCCGGGGTGAAGTTCACCGACGCCGAGCTGATCGGTATCCGACGCACCGTCGTGGTCGGTCGCCGCTGGGCCGACGGGTACGTCGAACTGCGCGACCGGGCCACCGGCGAGCGCGCCGAACTGGCGGTGCCGGAGCTGCTGGAGCGGCTGGCGGAGCCGACCCGGACGCGGTACCGCTGACGGACCGGGGTGGACCCGTCCGCGACCAGGGCACCCGACACTGTCTACATGCGACCGTCGCGCCGGCTATAGTCAGCGGTCCTCGCACCGACATGATCACACGGGGGTGAACCATGTCCACCGACCAGACCGCGAGCCCGGCAGACGCGCCGCGGACCGACACGACCCCGGGTGCGGCGGACGACCCGCCCACCGACGAACCCACGAAGAAGCCGACCGGGGCGGAGGCCGGCGTCACCCAGGCTGCCGCGCCCGCCGACGAACCCGCCCCGGAGCCGGCGGACCAGCCGCCCGCAGACGGACCCGAGCCGGAGTCGACGGAGCTGCCGCCGGCCGGCGAACCGGCCCAGCCGCCGAAGAAGAAACGCGTGTTCTGGACCGTCGCGGGTGTGCTCGGTGCCGTGCTGGTGGTGATGGTTCTGATCGGCGGTGGCAAGGACCTGCTCGGATCGTTCCTCAGCGATCTCGCCAAGGGCACGGACCACATCGACAAGGTGGTGGTCGGCGACTGCCTGAAGGAGACCCCGAGGGACGGCACCTCGCCGTACCGGATCGTCGGGTGTGACGACGCCGCGGCCACGTACAAGACGCTCGCGGTCGTCAAGGGCGGTACCCGCGGATCCTGCATCAACGTCGCCGGCGCCAATCGCTCGATCACGAACAGCACCGGCACCGTCTGCATGGGGCCGAAGGACGTCGATCCGGCCAGGGCGGTGAACGTGGCGAAGGAGGGCGACTGCCTCGGTGTCGTCGGCGACGACGCGCAGCGGGTGGACTGCTCCGACACGGACGCCCGGTACGTCGTGCTCGCACGGCTCAGCGACGTCCTCAAGAGTGACGTCGAGAGGGCGTGCGCCACGGTCCCGGCCACGGTCAGCACCTACGCCTGGGACTGGGGGGCCGACCCGTCCGGCAACCCTGCCGCCGGTCGCGTCGACGTGGTGCTCTGCCTCGGGGAGAAGTGACGTACCAGGGTGGGTCCCGGGGTCGGCTGGTCCGCCACTCCACCGGACCGCGCTGTCCCGCCTAACGGCTCGCCAACCGGGGTGCCGGGCGGGTGGTCCGGTGCGCCTGGTAGAGCCGCTGGCACTCGCCGTAGTCCGGGAGCAGCCCGGCACGGCGCAACTCGGCCAGGGTCGGGGCCGCCGCGTCACGCTCGGAGAGGATCGGTGTGAGGTCGTCCGGCCAGGTCAGCGCCAGTTCCGGGTCTCGGACGTGCACGACCCGCTCCCGGGCGGGGGCGTACCGGGCTGAGCAGTAGTAGGTGACGACGCTCTCCTCCTCCAGCGCCACGAACGCGTGACCGAGTCCTTCGGAGAGGTAGACCGCGCGGTGGTCGACGCTGTCGAGCCGGACCACCTCGTGCCGGCCGAAGGTCGGCGAGCCGATCCGGAGGTCGACGACCACGTCGAGCACGGCCCCGCGCGGGCAGTAGACGTACTTGGCCTGACCCACCGGTACGTCCGCCCAGTGCACGCCCCGGATCACGCCCCGCCGGGAAACGCTCTGGTTGACCTGTGCCACGGTCAACTCGAAGCCGAGCGCGTCGGCGAAGACGGCCGCGTCGTACCAGACCAGGAAACTGCCCCGCTCGTCCGGAAACACCGGTGGCGCGAACTCCCACGCGCCGGGTATGGACAGCTCGGTGGCCTTCACGCGTCACCTCTCCGGGTCACGGGGTGGTCGCCGGCTCCTCGGGGTTAACCGCACGATACCCGCCCGACAACCGAGAGTGGCCAATCGGGAAGCCGACACAGTGTCAGAGTGGTGGAGAAGGGGTACCGGGTGGTATCGGCGGGAGACGCTTTCGGAGGCAGCCGTGGCTGGGGTCAAGGTCCGCGACGTGATGACCAGAAAGGTCGTCTACCTGCCCGCGGGAACGCCGTTGGACGAGGCCGCCAGCGCGATGCGGGACGCCGACATCGGTGACGTGGTGGTGACCGACGGCCCGAACCTGCTCGGCATGGTGACCGACCGCGACATCGTGGTCCGGGCGGTGGCCGAGGCGCGGGACGTCCGCCAGACCACGCTGGGCGCGATCGCCACCCGGGAGATCGTGATGATCGAGCAGAACTCGACCGTCGACGCCGCCGCTGCCCTGATGCGGGAACGGGCCGTACGCCGGATCCTGGTCTGCGACAGCGACCGACGGCTCGTCGGCATCGTCTCCCTGGGCGACCTGGCGATGCGCCTCACCCCGGCCCCGGCCCTCGCCGGCGCCCACGACACCGCCCCCGGCCGGTGACCGAGGAGCGGACGCCCCGGGGGGGCCGGGAGCACCGGTCACCGCCCCGGTCGGCTGGGTAGCCTGGCCTCCATGTCGCAGCCCACGTCCCCGCCGATGCCGCCGAAGCTCGCCGAGATCGTGGCGGAGTTCGCCGCCGCGCCCCGGGACGTGGTCCTGGAGATGCTGCTGGAGTACGCCGACGCGGTGCCGCCGCTGCCGGCGCACCTGGCCGACCGGACCGGGATGGAGCAGGTGCCGGAGTGCCAGACCGCGTTCTTCCTCCGGGCCGAGGTGGCCCCCGACCGGACCGTCACCACCTGGTTCGACTGCCCGCCGGAGGCGCCGACGACCCGGTCCTTCGCCGGCATCCTCGCCGAGGGGCTGGCCGGGGCGAGCGCCGAGGAGGTGCTGGCCGTACCGGACGACCTCTACCAGCGGATGGGGTTGGCGCAGGCGATCAGTCCGCTGCGGGTACGCGGCGGCAACGCCATCCTGGCCCGACTGAAGCGCCAGGTCCGGGAACAGATCGGCTGACCTGCGGGTTGTGCTGCCCGTGGAGATCGACGTTTACGCGGACGTGGTCTGCCCGTGGTGCTACATCGGGCTACGCCGGCTGACCGAGGCGCTGGCCTCGTACGACGGGGAGGTCACCGTCCGACACCGGCCGTTCCAGCTCGACCCGTCACCGGTACCCGAGCCCAGGCCGACGCTGGAGATGCTGGCGGAGAAGTTCGGCGGACCGGAGCGGGCGCGGCAGATCGCCGCCCACACCGCGGCGGTCGCCGCCGGGGTCGGCCTGGAGCTGCGCTTCGACCGCGCCGTGGTGGCGAACTCCTTCGACGCGCACCGGCTGGTCTGGTACGCCGACCGACACGGCCACGCGGCGGAGCTACTGGAAGCGCTCTACCGGGCGCACTTCACCGACGGGGTCGACGTGGGTTCCCGACCCGCCCTGGCCGGCATCGCCGCCGGGGTCGGCCTGGACGAGGCCGAGGCCACCCGCTTCCTCGACTCGACGGAGGGGGTGACCGAGGTCCGGAGTGCGCTCCGGGAGGCGCACGAACTCGGTGTGACGAGCGTTCCGACGTTCGTGCTCGCCGGGAGGTACGCCGTCACCGGGGCCCAGGAGCCGGCGACGCTGCTCGCCGCCCTCGCCGAGGTACGCCGGCGCGAGGCCGCCGACTGAGGTGCGGATCGTCTGGCGCGGCTCAGCCCGCCCGCGATCCGGTCACGCTCGGCAGCCGACAGGTCACCCGACAATGTTTCACGTGCAACAACATCGTCGTTCTTCGATTCATATCCCGTGATCCTCGGGGCGCGTCCCATCCACCCGACCCGATCCGGGGGACGGGACGCGCCCCGAGGGTTCAGGTCGCCGCCGCGGCGACCCGCTCCACCTCGGCGAGCATCAGCCGCAGCGACAGGCTGTGCCGGTGCGCCGGCAGTCGCTCCAGCGCCCGTCGCGCGTATCTGAGCCCGCCCGCCGCGTCCCCGGCGCTGGCCATCAGCAGACCCCGGTGCAGCTCGATGTGGGTGGCGAACCGGGGCAGCCGGGCCGGGCGGGTCCGGTCGGCCGCCTCCTGGGCGGCCACGGCACCGGGATGGCCAAGCCGGGACAGCAGCATCGACTCGAAGGTGTGGAAGCGCCACTCCGGGACGGCGAAGTCGGAGACCTGCTCCTCGCTACCGACGACGGCGAAGACCCGCCGGGCCTCGTCCAGCGTGTGCAGGGCGGTGGTGGCGTCGCCCCGAACCGCGGCGACGTGGGCCTGCGCGGTGAGCGCGGTGAGCCGGCCCAGCGATGGCCGGTCGGAGAGCGCGACCGCCTGCCCCGCGAGCCGGGCCGCGACCGCCAGGTGCGCCCCCTCGTACGCCAGCGCGAGGGCGGCCCGGCCCCGTACCCAGACCCGGGTCGCCAAATCGGCGGAGCGGTCCGCGGCGATCGCCGCCATCTCGTACGACCGGATCGCGCCGCGCCGGCCGTCGTTCGTCGGCAGCGTCTTGCCGTACACGGTCATCAGTCGGGCCGCCACCGCCCACAGGTGCGGGTTGTTCAGCTCCTGTTGCAGGACGACCAGATCGCTGGCGAGCCGCCCCTGCAGTTCGGCCGCGCCGAGCGACATGTAGTCCTGGCCGTACGCCTCGGCCCGGGCGACCCAGTCGTCGACGCCGCGACGTGGCCCCATCGCGGCGGCGAAGCCGTGCTGGATCAGCTCGGCGACGGCCGACGGCACGACGACGGCTGCGGCGAGCACGAGGGCGTCCCTGCGCTGCACGCGGTCTCCCAACACCCGTTCGTAGGCGAGCACGAGGTCCGGGGTCGCCGGTCGTTTGCCCAGCTCCACGTTGCAGAGATGGCTCTTGCTGTAGTTGGTCCGGGCCGCCATCTGGGTCAGCGTGACCGCGGCGTCCGTACGAGCCATCCTCAGCCTTGCGCCGACGTGATCCATTCGTCTACCGCCCATGCGCCGCGGAAAACACCTGAAAACCGCGCCTACTATCGGTAGTTCCCCGATTACGCGAATGTGGTGATGTGGATCGCTTCCGCTCGATGTGGTGCCGGTCAATGTTCTACCGCTTCCTGCCCCGGAAGGTAAGTGGGCAGTGACCGACGATCCGCCACCGGGCGGTCAGCTCCGCAGCTGGCGGGCACGATGTGCCACGACGTCCTCGGGCCTTCGGCGTCGGAGTGTCGTCGTGTCCGCCGCCCCTCGGGCGCACCCCCCGACGCCCTTCCCCCGGGTCGGGTCGCGCCCCGCCGGGTGCGGCGGCCGTGCCGGCGGCCGCCGCACCCCCCACCGTCGCGCTGGAGCCACCCCTCGGCCGCCCCGGATCACCGCACCCGGGCCGTCCACCCAGCGACACGGGGCCGCACGGCGACGCTCGATGTGATAGACATCAACATCCGCGCCACGCACCACATCCGGGGCGGTCGCCCGGCCCCGGCCGTCCCGGGGCGGAACGGAGAGGCGGATGAGCGAGAGAACGCTGTGCCTGCCGTGCACGCTCGCGCTGCGCCCGCCGGTGACCGCGACACCGCACGGCTGCCCCGGGCAACTCCAGGTCTTCTCCGGCACCGGGCAGCTCCGGGTACGGTACTGCGCCTGCCCGGTCTGCTGGCCGGACCGGGCCGCGGAGGGCGCGGCCGGGACGGCGGGCGACCCGCCGGAGGTCGCCCCGGGGACCGGCGACGGACCGGCGGAGGGCTCAGGCGGCGGGTCGGGCCAGTCCCTCGATGACCTCGGCCCCTGGGAGCAGCGCCAGGGCGGACCCGGGTAGCGCGATCTTGCTGTGCCGGACGCCGGACCCGACGATGACGTACGGCGTGGTGACCACCCGCGCGTCGACCAGGATCGGCCAGGACTCGGGCAGTCCGATCGGGGTGATACCGCCGTACTCCATGCCGGTGAGCCCCACGGCGTCGGCCATCGGCGCAAAGCTCGCCTTACGGACGTCGAGGTGTCGGCGTACCACGCCGTTGACGTCGGCCCGGGTGGTGGCGAGGACGACACATGCGGCGTACCGGAGCGTCCCCTCCCGTCGGCCGGCCACCACCACGCAGTTGGCCGAGGCGTCGAGCCCCACGTCGTACGCCGCACAGAAGGCGGCGGTGTCGGCCAGGGTCGGATCGATCGGCGCGACCAAGACGTCGTCGACCGGCACCGTGGCGTCGGCGGGCCAGCGCCCGAGGGCGGCGGCCACCGGCGGGGCGAGCAGGTCGGGTCGGCTCCGGGCCGGTTCGGTCTTCAGCGTTCCCAGCACGTGGGCCATCCTCGCACCACGGGCCCGCGGCGGACGCGCCGGGCGTTGGGCACCGGGCCGAGACGTGCGACGGTTGACCGCGACACCGGGCCGGGACGTCCGGGCGGTGGTCAGCTCCCGGCCAGGAAGGCGTTCTCCCGGACCACGGTGCGCTCGAGCAGTCGCGCCCGTTCCGGCGCCTGGGCGGCGCGCTCGCGCCGGAGGTCGACGTCCTCGATTCCGTGCCGGACGGCGATTCGGACGACGCCGTAGAGGAAGACGAAGCCACAGACGTACAGGACGGACGCTATCGCCAGGAAGAGCATGCCGTCAGGGTAGAACTCCGCCATTTCAGAATAAGTCTCATATCTCCGCAGGTCGCCCATCCGTGTCCGTCCGGCGCCGCGTCATCCCGGGTCTCCGGTCACTCGGGTACGCGGTAGCGCCGTGCCGCGTCGAAGACCTGGGCCAGTTCGGCCGCGTCCTGTGCGGCGTGGTGGGTGTGCGGCAGTCCGGTCAGGCCGAGCGCGTTCTTGATCTTTCCCTTGTGCGTCTGCGACCACTCGACGCCGGTCCGGCCCATCCAGTAACTGCGCAGGTCCACCCCGGACCCGGTCGCCCCGAACGGGCTCTGGCCGACGAACCGGATGAAGTACCAGTGCACGAACATGCCATCCCAGACGGCGGGCGCGGCGAGGAAGACCGGCCGGCCGCGTCGGCGCAGCCCGTTCACCCATCGGGCGGCCGCCGCCATCGCCACCTCGGCGGGCGGAGCCTCCCGGCGTAGCCGCTCCCGGTCCAGCCCGGAGACCGCCAGCGCGGCCGGGACGAAGTCGTCGGAGATCGGCCGCAGCTCGGTGTAGAAGGTCAGCTCCGGATGGCCCGCCACCGCCATGCCGAGCGAGAGCATGCTGTACGGCCCGGGGATCGGACCGTCCGCCTCGACGTCCACCGCGACATACAACTCGGGAAGATCAGCCATCCGTCCAGCGTGCCGGCACAGGGCGGCCCCATCCACCCGTTTCCCGGACCGCCGGCGGCCGGCTCCAGACGAGCCGAATACCTCAACTTATGTCTAGGTAAGCTGGTTTGCGTGCCCGAACCCTCATACCCCCTCACCGTCGGCCAGGTCGCGCGGCGCAGCGGGGTGGCCGTGTCAGCGCTGCACTTCTACGAGGCCAAGGGCCTGATCAGCAGCACACGCACCAGCGGCAACCAGCGCCGCTACAGCCGGGACATCCTCCGCCGGGTGGCCTTCATCCGGTTCGCCCAACGGGTCGGGCTGCCGCTGGCCGAGATCCGGGCCGCCCTGGCCAGCCTGCCGGAGCAGCGCACCCCCAACCGCGAGGACTGGGCCCGGCTATCGGCGGGCTGGCGTGCCAGCCTGGACGCCCGAATCGCCGCCCTGCAACGACTCCGCGACGACCTCACCGACTGCATCGGCTGCGGCTGTCTCTCCCAGGACCGCTGCGCGCTCTCCAACCCCGAAGACGTGCTGGCCGCCTCCGGCCCCGGGCCGCGCCGGCTGCTCGCCGGGCTGCCGGCCGTCGACGGCGCCCCGGAGCCGGCGCTCGCCGCCCAGCCGGCCACGCCCAGCTGCGCCAGCCAGCCGGCCACGCCGGCCCCCACCACGGCGACGTCGACGTGCGGCCCGCAGCCGAGGGTCAGCCGCCCGCGGCGGACGGCGCGAGCGGCCGGCAGGGGCGCCGGCCGGCCCGGTAAGGCATAACCGCCCGTCGCTCGGGTAGGCAGCGCCACCACAGCTTCGGGAGGGTGACATGGGCTACCCGAGTACGGCCGCGGGCCGCAGCCGCGACGCGTGGCGGAGGAGCACGCCGGTTCGCGGCTCCGGTCGATGAGATCGCTCGGGCGGCGGCTGCCCGGCGTACACCTGGCCGCGGCCCTGGCCCCACCCGCCGTACCGGAGCTGCTCGCCACCGTCTCCCGTACCGCCGAGTCCGTGGTCTCCCGGGCGGCCCGGGCCGCCGGACTCACCCGGCGCGCCGTCTGGTCACGGCCCGGCCGGCACCACATCGAGGTACGCGGCGTCGCGCAGCCAGGCGCCGAGCGGCTGGTCGCCCGGATCGAGGCGGCTCTGGAGGCCGTCCCCGGCGTGCGCTGGGCCCGGGTGAACGCCCCCTCGGGCCGGGTGGTGGTGGCGGTCGGCCCGCCAGAGCCCCGGCTGCGCGAGTTGGTGGCGGCGATCGCCGAGGTGGAGCGCACCGACGGCTCGGCGCTCGACCCCGACTGCCCGGAACCGCATCCGCCGGAGGAGGGGCCGCGGAGCCGGCGGGCGATCACCCGGCTCGCCGCCGACGCCGCCGGACTCAGTCTGTCGGCGGCGGTCCGGATCCTGCCGTTCACCCGTGCCCCGGGGGAGATCGCCGGCCTGGTCCGGGCCATCGACCTGCATCCGCGGCTGCACGCGCTGGCGGGCCAGGGCCTGCGCGGCGACCACCGCGCCGACTCGCTGCTGCCGCTGGCCTCGATCCTGGCGCAGGGCCTGACCGGCGGCTGGGCCGGCATCGTCCTGGACGGCGCGCAGCGGATCATGCAGTGGGGCGAGGCCCGGGCACAGCTCGCCGCCTGGGAGAAGGTCGAACCGCTCCTCGCCGGCTCGCCGGACCGGGCCGCCGCGCCGCCGCCACCGGACGAGCGACCACGTCCGAAACCGGCCGGCCCGATCGAGCGCTACCTGGCCCGGGCGCTGGAGTCGGGAACCCTCGCCGGCGGCGCCGTACTCGGTCTGGCCGGACGGAAGCGGGCCGCCGCGCTGGCCCTGGCCAGCCTGCCCAACGCGGCGGCCACCGGCCGGGAGGCGTACGCCGCCCGGCTCGGCTGGCAGCTCGCCCGGCGCGGCGTCATCGCGATGGACCGCGGCGTGCTGCGCGAACTCGAACGCCTGGACACCCTGGTCCTGGACGCCGCCGCGCTCCGCTCGAGACGGGGTGTCCTCACCGACCTGGTGCCGCTCACCGCGTACGACCCGGAGGAGGTGGCGGTCCGGGCCTTCGCCCTCTTCGACCCGGACGCGCCGCACGGGCGCCACACCGGCGACGGCTGGACGCTCGGGCCCCTCGACGACCTGCCGGAGCCAGAACCGGCCGCTGCCGGGGAGGTCGAACGGCTGCGCGCCGAAGCAGACGGGACGCTGCTCGGGCTGGCGCGCGACGGCGTCCTCACCGCCGTCGTCCGGGTCACCCCGGAGCCCGCACCGGGGATCGACGCGCTGCCGGCCGCCGCCCACCGGGCCGGGCTGCGGCTGCTGGTCGCCGGGACGGAGGCGGACCGGGAACAGTACGGGTTCGCCGACGGTCTGCTGCCCGGCGGCCCGAAACTCGCCGCCGCGATCCGGTCACTGCAACACGACGGGGCGATGGTGGCGCTGGTCTCCGCCGACCCCCGGGCGCTGGCCGCCGCCGACTGCGGCCTCGGCGTCTGGCGGCACGACGGTGATCCGCCCCCGTGGGGCGCCCACCTGCTGGTCGGCGCCGACCTGACGGCGGCGGCACTGGTGGTCGAGGCCGCCGGACTGGCCCGGACGGTGGCCCGGCAGAGCATCGGCCTGGCCGCCGGCGGCAGCGGGCTCGGTGCCCTCGCCGCGTTCACCGCCGCGCCGTCCCGACTTCCCGGCCGGGCCATCGCGCCGATCAACGCCGCCGCCGGACTGGCCCTCGGCCACGGAGCCTGGCGGGCGGGCCGGCTGCCCAAGCTCCCGGCCACGACGTCGGCGCCTCCCACCCCGTGGCACCTGATGCCGGTCGAGACGGTGCTGGCCCGGCTCGACAGCGACCGGGCCGGTCTCCGCAGCGAGCAGGTCGAGCAACGCCGCCGTGGCGGGTCCGACCACGTCACCGACGCCCTCAGCCTGCCCCGGGCGTTCGCCGAGGAGCTGGCCAATCCGCTCACCCCGGTGCTGGCCGGCGGGGCCGGCCTCTCCGCCGCCGTCGGCTCGGTCGCGGACGCCGCGCTGGTCGGCGGGGTGATCGCGCTGACCGCGCTGATCGGTGCCGGGCACCGGGTCTCCACCGAACGGTCCCTGGCCGAGCTGCTGTCCCGGTCGGCGGTGACCGCCCGGGTACGGCGGGACGGGACCGAACGGGTGCTCGCCGCCGACGAACTGGTGCCGGGCGACATCGTCGCCGTCGAACCCGGAGACGCGATCCCGGCGGACTGCCGGGTCATCGAGGCGGACGGCCTGGAGACCGACGAGTCGTCCCTCACCGGGGAGTCGCTGCCGGTGTCGAAGACCAGTCAGCCCGTGGTCGCCGCCGCCGTCGCCGACCGGCGCTCGATGCTCTACGAGGGAACGACGGTGGCGGCCGGACGTGGCCTCGCCGTGGTGGTGGCGACCGGGGCGGAGACCGAGGTCGGCCGGGGCATGGCGCTCGCCGTCGGGGACTCGCCGACCAGTGGCGTGGAGGCCCGGCTCGGCCGGCTGACCCGGATGTCGCTGCCGCTGGCCGCCAGCTCGGCGGTCGCGGTCGCCGGGGCGGGACTGCTGCGCGGCGTACCGCTAGTCGAGTCGGCCGGCGCCGCCGCGAACCTCGCGGTCGCCTCCGTACCGGAGGGGTTGCCGTTCCTGGTCAGCGCCGCGCAGTTGGCGGCGGCGCGGCGGCTGGCCGAGCACGGTGCGCTGGTCCGCAACCCGCGTACGATCGAGGCGCTCGGCCGGGTCGACGTCCTCTGCTTCGACAAGACCGGCACCCTCACCGAGGGTCAGCTGCGGCTGGCCGGGGTCGGCGACGGCGCGCGGTACGCCGCGGTCGACGAGCTGGACCGGTCGCTCCGCCCGATCCTCGTGGCGGCGCTGCGGGCCACCCCGAACGCCGACCGGCCCGAGGAGCTCAACCAGCAGACGGACCGGGCGGTGCTGACGGGTGCCCGACGGGCCGGGCTCGGCACCGGGAGCCAGCGCCATCCGTGGCACCAGACGAACGCCCTGCCGTTCGAGCCCTCGCGCGGTTACCACGCCACCGTCGGTCGGCATCGCGACGGGTACCTGCTCAGCGTCAAGGGGGCGCCGGAGACGATCCTGCCGCGCTGCACCCGGCGCCGCGGCCCGCGCGGCGACCGGACCCTGGACGAGGCGGCCCGCCGGGACCTACGGGAGGCCCTGGACCGGCACGCCGGCGCCGGCCACCGCGTGCTCGCGGTGGCCGAGCGGAAGCTGCCCACCGAGGACGTCACCGAGGAGGACGTCACCGAGCTGACCTTCGTCGGTTTCCTCACGCTCGCCGACGGGGTGCGGGAGAGCGCGGCGCCCGCCGTCCGGCGGATCCGGCAGGCCGGCGTGCACACCATCATGGTCACCGGTGACCACCCGGCCACCGCGGAGGCGATCGCGGCGACCATCAGCCAGGACGGGGCCGATCAGCGGGTGGTCACCGCGACCGAACTGGACCGGCTCGACGACGACGCGCTCGCCGAACGGCTGGCCCGGACCGACGTGGTGGCCCGGTGCACCCCGACGCACAAGGTACGGATCATCCGGGCGCTCCAGAAGCACGGCCGCACGGTGGCGATGACCGGCGACGGAGCCAACGACGCGCCGGCGATCCGGCTGGCCGACGTCGGAATCGCGCTCGGACAGCGGGGAACCCCGGCGGCCCGGGCCGCGGCGGATCTGGTGGTCACCGACGACCGACTCGAAACGATCATAGCGACCCTCGTCGAGGGGCGGGCGATGTGGTCGTCGGTCCGGCACGCGCTGAGCATCCTGGTCGGCGGCAACCTCGGCGAGATCGCCTTCAGCGTCCTCACCGCCGCGCTGACCGGCCGCTCCGCGCTGAACGGGCGACAGATGCTGCTGGTCAACCTCCTCACCGACCTGGCTCCGGCGATGGCGATCGCGGTCCGGCCGCCGGCACCGGACCGGATGGCCGGCCTGCTCACCGAGGGACCGGAGAGCTCCCTCGGCGCCACCCTCAGCCGGGAGATCACGCTGCGGGCCGGCGCCACCGCCCTCGGCGCGACCACCGGCTGGACACTGGCCCGCTACACGGGCAGCCGGCGCCGGGCCGGCACCATCGCCCTCGCCGCCCTGGTCGGTACGCAGCTCGGCCAGACCCTGCTCGACGGCGGCATGAACCCGACCGTGCTGGCCTCGACCGTCGGGTCGGTCGCCGTGCTCGCCGCGGTGATTCAGACTCCGGGCCTGAGCCACTTCTTCGGCTGCACCCCGCTCGGTCCGGTCGGTTGGGGCATCGCCGCCGGCAGTGCCGTCAGCGCCACCCTCGCCAACGCCGCCGTCGGCCGGCTGATCGCACCCGCCCCGGAGCCGTCCGAGGCCCCGGAGCGGGCCGAGAAGCCAGGGGCCCCGGAGCCGGCGACGCGGCGTTCGGGACGGCCTCCCGCCGCAACGGGAGGCGACGGGGCCGAACGCGCTGCCGGGTCCGGCGGCTGACCCGGCCGGACGAGCCGGTTCGTTGCGACGTCGGCACGGATCGCCGGCGTGCCTCCCGCGGGCTCCGTCGAGACCCGCCGGGTACGGCGGGGCGGACCGCCGTGCCACGCCATCGATCACGTCCCCGACCGGAACGTCCTCGGGTACGCCTCCGGCCGGCCACATCGCTCCGGCGCCGCCATCGTCCGGTGAAGGACCGCGCAACCTCTATCCGAATATCTCACTCCTTCTATCGATTGCCCTCATGGATAAGTAGGGTCATCGATGCCGTCGGTGGCGGGGGCCACCGACCTGGCACGACGGAGGGAGACACATGCGTCGACCTGTCGCAGTCCTGGTCACCGGAATCCTGGTGGCCACGACCCTGGCACCTGGCAGTGCGCAGGCCCAACCGGCGTCCGCAAAGGGGGGAACGACCGACTGGGCGGCCGCGGTCGCCCGGGCCGGCGGGATCGCCACGACGAAGCCGTCCCACCACGCCCGGCCACCGTCCGGGCCCAATCCGTTCCTCGCGCTGCTGCCCAACCCCGGCGCCGCGGACCACGCCGGCTGGCGGGCCTGGCTGACAAGGAAGGGTGACGAGCGTGCCGCGCTGCGGGCGCGGCAGCGGGCCGCGCAGGCGACGCCGCTGCTGGCCGACGAGGAGGAGCCGGCCGGGATCCGGGGCGGTAACGACAGCCCGGCCACCGCGCAGCGGATCACCGGCTTCGGCACCGGCAACGGGGACAATCCCCGGCTCCGGGTGCTCGGCGCGCTCTCTCCGGAGCAGCTCGACGTCGAGGAACTCCCGCCGAACCCCGAGGACGACGGGGCGATCCCGCTGGCCGGCGAGACCGGCATCGGCGAGACCACCAGGGCGGTCCGGATCTCGGCGCAGATCGGCGACGGGCCGCACGGCAGTGCCGGCACCGGCACCGGCGACTACGACTGGTACCACCTCACCGGCGTCGCCGGCGAGACCGTGACGATCGACATCGACACCCCGACCGGCAACCTGGACTCGATACTGGTCCTCACCACCGACGACGGCGAGATCGTGGCCGCCAACGACGACAGCGACGGGTTCGACAGCCGTATCACCCACACGTTCACCGCGGACGGCTCGTACTACGTCCTGGTCACCGGCTTCCCGTCGCTCCCGGCCGACCCGTTCGACCCCGCCAGTGGGAACGGAGCCGGCAGCGAGGGCCCGTACGACCTGCGGATCGACACCGCCGAGCAGGACGTCGACGTCTACGCCGTACGGCTGCGTCCCGGCGACGTCCTCGGCGTCTCGGTGGCGGGCAGCGCCGCCCGGGTGACCGTCTACGATCCGCGACGGCGCGAGGTGCACGGCTCCGCCCAGGACCTCACCGGGATCTACCCGGCCGACAGCCCGCTGCCCGGCGGTGGGAACGCCGTCACCGAGCACGTGGCGACCGAGGCGGGGTGGCACTACGTCGGGGTGACCCTCGGCTCCGGGAGCTACGACATCACCGTCGAGGCGTACCGTCCCGGGCTGGAGGGAGAGCGACCGCGCCAGACCCTCTTCCTCGACTTCGACGGTGCCCGGATCAACACCGCGATCTTCGGTGGCCCGGGGGTACGGACCCTCAGCCCGATGCGGGCCTTTCTCGGCCGCTGAGGGCTCTCCGCGGAGGACGAGGACGCGGTGATCGACGCGATCGTCGCCACGGTCGAGGAGAACCTCCGACAGGACATGATCGCCAGCGGTCTCAACCGCCGGTTCAACCTGCGGATCCTGAACAGCCGCGACCACGCCGACCCATTCGGCCAGGCGAACGTCAGCCGGGTGATCATCGGCGGCACCATCGACGAGTCCGGGATCCCGACGATCGGCATCGCCCAGTCGATCGACCCGGGCAACTTCGAGACCGAGGAGTCCGCCCTGGTGCTGCTCGACCTGTTGAGCGAACCGACCGGCGAGGCCTCGCTGAACACGTATCTCACCGCGGCCAGCGACCGGATCGGCTTCATCGGCCGTGCGGTGGGTAACGTCACCGCGCACGAGGCCGGCCACTTCTTCGGTGACTGGCACGTGGACCAGTTCAACGAGCACGCCAACCTGATGGACCAGGGCGGCAACCCCGCGCTCATGTTCGGGGTGGGCGCGGACGGCATCGGCGGCACCGCCGACGACCCCGACGTCGACTTCGGGGAGGACGTCTTCAACCCGGGTGAGGGCTTCACCGGGCTCGAGAACACCCTCGGCCGGATCGCCCTGACCGTGACGCGCTGAGCGGCGACCGCCGTCGGCCCGGGCCGTACCGCGACCACGGTGCGGCCCGGGCTCGCCCCGTGTCGTCGCTCGTCCCGCGTCACGCGGGTGCCGCCGGCCGGGACGACGTCGAGGCTGCGGCGTTCCTCGGCGGGACGCCGGGCGACGCGGACGCGTCACGGGGCCGTCGGGCGTGGGACGTCTCCCGGCCGGTCATGTGCCGTGCCGTCGTGTACCGTGCTGCCGGACTCCGGGTGGGTGAGTGCGGCGAGGAGCCGCAGTTTCTCGTCGCTGTCGCTCCCCCGGTCGGGGTAATAGACGACGAGGATGACGTCCTCGATGGGAAGTTTGTCCCGGTGCAGGCGGAGTTCGCCGACGACGGGGTGGTGGACCGTGGTGGTGCCGCCCTCGAGGTTGCGGACGTCGTGGCGGGCCCACAGGGTACGGAACCGCTGACTGGAGAGCGCGAGTTCGCCGACGAGCTCGACGAACCGGGGGTTGTCGATGTCGTCCCCGATGGTGGTGCGGAGGGTGGCGACGAATTCGGCGGTCGCCTTCGCCCAGTCCTGGTGGAAGGCCCGCTCCTCGGGATCGAGGAGGAGCGAGCGCAGCCGGTTCTGGCCGGGCCGCAGCCGGGGGTTGAGCGCGACGGCCATGGGGTTGGCGGCCAGGACGTCGAACGCGCGCCCTTCGACGAACGCGGGAATCTGAAGGTGGCCGAGCAGTTCGTGCACCCGCGCCGGTACGTGCTCGGGCCGCTTGCGGCGGGGCGCGCGGGGACGTGCCGCCGCGAGGCCGAGCAGATACGTCCGTTCGATGTCGTCGAGTTGCAGGACGCGCGCGAGTGATTCGAGCACCTGGGGTGAGGGGTTCCGGTCACGGCCCCGTTCCAGGCGCAGGTAGTAGTCGGGGCTGATGCCGGCGAGCAGGGCGACCTCCTCACGGCGCAGGCCGGGCACGCGGCGGTTGCCGCCGGCGGGAAGCCCCACCTGCGCCGGGGAGACCAGCTCGCGCCGGGCCCGAAGGTACCTGCCGAGCCGATTGCCCGATTCCTCGTCCGTCATCCCGACGTCCCTCATGAGGACACGGTAGTGCGGTGCGGGTATGCCAGCGGGGGCCCTGGCAGGACCAGGGAAAACGGGGGCCTGCTACCCCCCGCGAACGCGGTCGAGACTGGGATGGCACCTCCGTGACAGCACCAGCGCGCCGGGCCACAGCGCCGTCGGCGCCCCGACCGAAGGGACTATCTCGTGGACATCTCCCACCGCACCGTCGCGATCATCGGCGGAACCTCGGGCATCGGTCGTGAGCTGGCCCGCCGATTCGCCGCAGCGGGCAGCACCGTGACCGTGGGCGGCCGCAACCAGGACGCCCTCGCGGAACTCGCCGGCGAAGGGTTCGGCACGTTCGACATCGACGTCACGGACCCCGCCTCCGTCGCAGCTGCCCGGGATGCCGTCCTCGCCCGGTACCCGGAGCTGGACACCGTGGTGACGATGGCGGGGATCATGCTGATGGAGGACCTGCGCGACCCCGCCCACTTCCCGGCGACCGAGGCGACGATCAACACCAACCTGCTCGGCACCATCCGCGTCATCGACGCCTTCACGCCCCACCTGATCCAACGGGGCGGCGGCACCGTCATCACCGTCACCTCCGGAATCGCCTTCCTGCCCTTCCCACCCATGCCCAGCTACGCCGCCTCGAAGGCCGGGGTGCACGCCTACTCCGAGGCACTGCGCGCGCAGCTCGCCGGCACCGGCGTCGACGTCGTCGAGCTCGTCCCCCCGGCCGTCGCCACCGCGGGCCAGGAGAAGGTGAACCCGCACGCCCTGCCGCTCGACGACTTCGCCACCGAGGTCATGCAGCTGCTCTCGCAGAACCCCACCCCGCGCGAGATCCTCGTGAAGGGCGTCCTCATGCACCGCTGGGCCGAGCGCGACGGCACCTACGACGACCTCGTCGCCCAGCGCTCCCAGGCCCTGGCCATGCTCCCGAGCCGCCAGGGCTGACCACCTTTCCGCACCCCGCCGCCCACCCGGCACCGTGACCCGCGTCGCTGACCGGATCGGTCCGGATCGGGGCACGATAGTGCCTGACGCGGGGCCGGGTCGGCGGGACAGGATCGGTGACATGCACCGCGCCCTCATCGTTCTCGACGTTCAAGAGTCCTTCCGGCAGCGCCCGCTCTGGGCCGCCTGCTCGAATCCCGACATCGTCGAACGGGTACGCCCCTCCTCGCGACCCGGCACGGCCCCGGCTTCGCGGCCCGGGTGGCCCGGGAGGTGGTGGTCTACGCCCGACGCAACGGGAACGAGCACCAGCAGAGCGCGATGCTGCGCCATCGCAACCACCTCAGCGACCTGGTGCACCTGGTGCAGGACATCATCGACGCCCGGTACGCCGAGCGGCTGTCCCTCGGCGAGCTGGCCGCCGCCGCCCGGGTCAGCGAGCGTACGCTCACCCGGGTCTTCCACCGCGCCACCGGCCTGACCCCGCTGCGGTACCAGCAGATGCTCCGGGTCGAACGCGCGGAGCACCTGATCGGCCAGGGGGCCACCGTCGAGGCGGCCGCGCGGGCGCTGGGGTTCGCCGACGCCCGGATGCTGCGCCGGCCCCGGCACCGCGCCCGCCCCGGGAAGCCCGACCCGACCGCCGGCCGTGGTACCGGGAAACGTCGTCGCGTTGAGCCCTCCGGCCCGCTCCGTTAGCCTGCACCCGGTGCTAGGCGGGACCGTTCCGGCTGGGCCGGCGACGGCCGTGCAGCCGGACCGAGGCGAGGTGCGGCGATGCGGTACGTACGGTTGGGCGGCTCGGGACTGGAAGTGTCGAGGGTCGTCCTCGGCTGCATGAGCTTCGGTGATCCCCAGCGCGGCACACATCCGTGGTCGCTCGGGCTCGACGACGCCCGGGCCTTCTTCCGCCAGGCGATCGAGGCCGGGATCACCACCTTCGACACCGCGAACGTCTACTCGGCGGGCACCAGCGAGGAGATCACCGGCCAGCTCCTCCGCGAGTTCGCCAAGCGCGACGAGGTGGTGATCGCCACCAAGGTCCACGGCCGGATGGGGCCGGGGCCGAACGGCGGCGGTCTCTCCCGGGGCGCCATTCTCACCCAGGTCGACGCCAGCCTGCGCCGGCTCGGCACCGACTACATCGACCTCTACCAGATCCACCGCTACGACCCGGCCGTGCCGATCGAGGAGACCATGGAGGCGCTGCACGACCTGGTCCGGGCCGGCAAGGTCCGATATCTCGGCGCCTCCTCCATGTGGACCTGGCAGTTCGTCCAGGCGCAGTACGTCGCGGACCTGAACGGCTGGACCCGATTCGTCTCGATGCAGAACCAGTACAACCTCCTCATGCGGGAGGAGGAGCGGGAGATGCTGCCGTTCTGCCTCGACCAGGGGATCGGGGTGCTGCCGTGGAGCCCGCTGGCCCGGGGCCGGCTCACCCGGGACTGGGGGACGACGACCCGACGCAGCGAGACCGACGCCTTCGGCAGCCGGCTGTACCGGCAGGCCGAGGAGGCCGACCGGCGGATCGTCGAGGCGGTCGGCGCCGTCGCCGCCGAACGCGGCGTGTCCCGGGCCCAGGTCGCGCTCGCCTGGCTGTTGCACCAGCCAGCCGTGACCGCCCCGATCGTCGGCGCGACCAAGCCGGAGCACATCGCCGACGCCGTCGCCGCCGTCGACCTGGAACTCGACGCTGAGGAGCTTCGCCGGCTCGAGGAGCACTACGTCCCGCACGCCCCGGAAGGCTTCTGACCACCGCCGGGTGCCGATCCCGTCGGACCGGTACGGGGGCAGCGCCCGTCCGCCGGGATCGCCGGGCGCCGTCCCGGGTAGACGCTCGCGGCGCGTCCACAGCGGAGACCGGAGCGCTCAGGCGCTCCGGACCCGCTGGCAGGCGACGCAGTACCGGGCCTGCGGTCGAATCTCGAGCCGCTCGACCGGGATGTCCGCCTGGCACTCCTCGCACCGGCCGTACGTGCCCTCGGCCATCCGCTGCAACGCCTGCGTCGTCTCGGCCAGGGTCTGCCGGGTCGTGGCGATCCGGGTGGCGATCTCGTGGGGGTCGTACCCGTTGCGCTCCGGGTCGCCACTGTAGACGGTCAGCTCCGTCAGCTCCTCGGTCTGCCGCTGGAACTGCTCCTCCAGCACCGCCCGCAGTGCGTCGAGCTGATCCTGCCTGCTGAGCATCTCCTGCTCCTTCCGTGAGATCCCGAATGGTCGGGGACGAGTTGGGTGGGAATCCGGCGCCCGGACCGGCCTGAACGGGGGTACGGCTCTGGCGCCACATCGCGGGCCGGCTCTCCGGGTACGGGTGCGGTAGACCGGCGGGAGGCGCCGAGGGATGGGGACAGAGCCCGGGTCTGGGCTGTTACGACCGCCCTCGCTGGGCGGCGTCAGCCGCGGCGGCCGGCGGGGTTCGACGTGCGGTCCGGGACCGGGTGCCGTGCGGCGCTACGACGCCTCGCCATGCGAGGAGCACCGTGGCCGGGCGACGCTGCCGGGCCGCCCAACGGCGGGCAAGGCGGTCCACCGGATGCCTGATCGCGGGCCGGCGACTCGACGGGCCCGGCCCGGCGGACCAGCCACCGTATGGGTCGTCATCACCGCCTCCTCGCAGACCTGGCGCGTCGTGGGATCTCCAGCCTCCGTCAGGACGGGACGAAATGCAGGGTCTGTCGCCGGCCAACACGCACCGTGTCTCCTTGCCGTTCGTCGGCAAACGAATCCGGGTTCACGCCGGTGTCGACCGCCCAAATCAGCTGATCCGCGGCAGCTCCCGATGCGGCCACCCGAGCAGCCGGGCCCCGAGGACGGCGGCGTGCAGGGTGAACCAGTCGGCGGGATTCGTCGGGTCGTACCCGGTCAGCGCGCGTACCCGATTGAGCCGGTAGGTGACCGCCCGCACCGACAGGTGCAGCCGCCGCGCGGTGTGCGTCGCGACACCCCCACTGGCGAAGTACGCCTCGACGGTGGCGAGCAGCGGGTCGGCCCCGCCCCGGGCCGTCGTCAGCGGGGTGAGCACCCCCTCGATCAGGTCGGCGATCGCCGCCTGGTCCCGCAGCAGCATCCGGTAGACCAGCAGGTCCTCCGCGTACGCGACGTTGTCCGGCAGGTCCAGCTTGCCGCCCAGGTCAAGCGCCTCCCGCGCCTCCTCGTAGCTGCGTGCGATGCCGAACGCCCCCGGATAGGGCCGGCCCACCGCCACCCGCCACGGCTCCCCACCGGGGATCGCCCGCAGCGCGTCGCGCATCACGTGCCCCAGCTCACCGGCGTCGTGCCGGCCGGCCCGCCGTCCGGGCGGGGCGGCCGAACCCGGAACGAGGACGGCGAGCATCCCGTCCTTCGCCGCCACCAGGACGTCCCGGTCGCCGAACCGGTCCAGGATCACCCGCTCCAGCCGACCCGTCGCCGCCACGATCTCGGCGAGGCGACGCGCGGGCAGCGCCAGCGCCACCTGGTGGGGCCGTGCCAGGTCCAGCCCGAACGGCTCGGCCCGCTGCACGATGCCGGCGACGTCCGGGTCGCCCCGCAGCAGGTCGTCGATGAGCTCACGGCGCAACGCCTCCTCCCGGCGCACCATCGTCCGCCGGGCGGCCAGGTAGCCGTCCGCCAGCGCTGCCAGGCCGTCGTTGACCACCCGGAGCACGGCCTCGCCCGCCACCCGGACCTGCTCCGCGTCGCGTGCCTCCGCCACCGAGGGCAGCCGCCGCCACATCCGCCACGCGGCCGAGACGTACAGCTCGACCGTCCGGCCCAGCGGGACGCCCTGCTCCGCCGCGCACCGTCCCGAGACGCCGACCGCGTCCAGGGCCGCCCGGTCCATCCGGCGCCCCGATCCCGCCGCCTCGACGAGATGTGAGAGGAAGTCCCCAAGCAGCTCCGCAGGCACCCCGTCGGCGTCCCGACTCGCCGCGCTCGCCACGGCCGCCAGGTCCGGCCCGCCGCAGCGGGACGACCGGCCGCCACGTCGGCCCCCGGCGCGGCCAGGGTCAGCCATCGTCGCCACTCCTCCCGATTGGCGCGGCCGGCCGGTCCCGGGTTGCCGCGCTTCCACGCGGCCGACGCTCCGGTTGCCCCGCCGCCGCCGTTGTCGTCGACCGTGCCGTACGCCCGCAACCTCGTGCGTACGCCGGCAGAACCTGACAAACAAGCGGGCGACCCCCGGGTAACCGGATCGGCCCCGCTGGGGGCCGCTCGGAGGGGGTCGCCGCAGCCGCACGCCCGGCACCACGCCTCGCCGACTGTCACGTCGAGGCTGCCGACGGTACGTCCGGGTGGGGTACGCCCGTGACCGGCCGCCGGATCTCGCCACTCCTGGCCGACCTCGGTCGGACGGCGGTCCGACGACGCGTATGGACCGGGCGAATCACCGTCGACCGTGGGAATCGTCGGACGGACGTGCTGGTGGAGCCGAGGGGACTTGAACCCCTAACCCCTGCCTTGCAAAGGCAGTGCTCTGCCAGTTGAGCTACGGCCCCGATACGGCCGGTCGGCCACGGGGATGGGAACCCTGCCCCAGGTCAGCGCAGGTCGGGAGCGGTGGTGGCCTCGTGCCAGAGGGCACGCTCGTCGTTCGATTCCTTGACCTTCTTGATCACGAACGCCGCGACGCCGACCACGCCGACCACGAGCAGAAGCTTTTTCCACATGGACGTATCCTCACGCTCGACCCTGTCGGACGGGGTGAAGTGGGGCTAGATGGAATCGAACCATCGACCTCAGAGTTATCAGCTCTGCGCTCTAACCGACTGAGCTATAGCCCCCTGTGCGCCGAGCAAGGTTACCGTACGCCCGGCACGATTCCCAACTCGGGGGGCCACCGATCCGGTGACCGCCCGCGACCTGGTGCCGGAGGCGGACCGTCCTCCGGCCCCGCCGACGACCGTACCGAACGCCGGGCGCCGGGGGCCACCGCATTACGGTGACGCCCCGGCGCCCGGCCGAGGTCCCGGCGATCAGTCGCGCTCGGCGAGGGTCAGCTCGATCCCGCCGACCAGGTCGGCGCAGACGTTGTAGATGAACGCCCCGAGGGTCGCCAACGCGGTGAAGAGCACCACGTTGACCAGCCCGATCAGGCCGGAGGTGAGGATGACGCCCTTGGCGGTGATCCGGAAGGCGTTCTCCCCCTGCCCGCCGCTCGCCGCGAGCATGTCGGTCAGGGTGCCGTTCACGCTGTCGAAGACCCCCATCGCGTCGAGCGCGAGGTAGAGCACGGAGGTCGCCACGATCACGACGATGAACAGCACCAGCGAGACCGCGAACGAGAACTTCATCACGGACCAGGGGTCGATCCGCTTGAGGTTCAGCCGCGCCCGGCGGGGTCCCCGGGCCGCGGCGGAACTGACCGTGGTACGGGCCGCGCGTACGGCCTCGGTCACCCGGGCCGCGCCGACCGCCCCGGCCGCCGTCCCGGTCCCGGCCGCCGCGCCGGGAACCGTGCCCACGGCCTTACGCCCCACCGTGCCGAACCCGAACCGGCTGGACGACGTCGTCTGCGTGCCGCCGCCCAGCCGACTCGTCCGGAAGGTGGTCTGGGACCCGGCGAGGGGCTGCGTGGTCTCGGCACCGGGACCGGTCGACGCGGTCGTCCGGTCCCCGCGCAGGGGAATGCGCTCGGTGCGGATCTCCGAGCCCGGCTGCTCCAACCGGCTCGTCGGGTCGTCGCCCCGGCCGGAGGAGTCGCCGGTGGTCGCGGAGGCCGGCGACGACGTCGCCGACGCGGACTTCGTCGAGGTGGTTTTCCCTGCCGCGGAGCCGGTGCCCGTCGTGCCGGTCGACGGCTTCGTGTCCTCGCCGCCCGCCGGAGAACTCGGGTCCCCCGGAAGCTGGTCGGGCGGCGGCGGCATGCCCGGCGCCCGGGTGAATTTGGGGGACGGCGCGTCGGGGGCCACGACCGCACGACCGACAGCAGCGCGACCGGCCGATGCCGCGCCGCCGCCGGAGGCGGCCTCCTCGTCGACCGGGTTGGCCGAGGTTTCCGCCGCCCCCGACTTCGCCTGTGTCTCCGTCATGAACTAGTCCTGTTCGTCAGGCTCGTCGGCATTGCGAGCAATCGCCACAATAGTCACGCCGTCTGGTAGGTCCATCAGTTTGACCCCCATTGTGTTCCGATCACGCGTTCGGCGTACAGGCTTCACCGGAGTCCGGATCACCCCGCCGGTACTGGTGATGGCGAACAACTCGTCCTCCGGGCTGATGACGACCGCGCCGACCAACCCGCCGCGACGCTCGGTGATCTTTGCGGTCAGCACCCCTTTACCTCCCCTGCCCTGCACGGGGTATTCCTCGATCGGGGTACGTTTCGCGTAGCCCCCATCGGTCGCCACGAGGACGTCCAGGTCCATTCCCTCGCGGACCACCTCCATCGCCAGCAGCTCGTCGTCGCCGGAGAACCGCATTCCGATCACCCCCGACGTCGCCCGGCCCATCGGCCGCAGCGCCTCGTCCGTGGCGTTGAACCGGATCGCCAGCGCCTTCTTGGACACCAGCAGGAGATCGTCCCCGGGCCCTGCCAGCGCCGCCCCGACCAGCTCGTCCTCGTCACGCAGGTTGATGGCGATGATCCCGCCGGAACGGTTGGAATCGAACTCCTCCAGCCTGGTCTTCTTTACCAGCCCGTTCTTGGTCGCCAGCACCAGGTACGGCGCAACCTGGTAGTTCGGGATCTCGATGACCTGGGCAATCTGCTCGTCGGGCTGGAAGGCGAGCAGATTGGCCACGTGCTGGCCCCTCGCCACCCTACTGGCCTCCGGCAACTCGTACGCCTTGGCCCGGTAGACCCGACCCTTGTTGGTGAAGAAGAGCATCCAGCTGTGGGTCGAGCAGACGAAGAAGTGGCTGACGATGTCGTCCTGACGCAGCGAGGCACCGCTGACGCCCTTGCCGCCCCGCCGCTGCGACCGGTAGAGGTCGACCTTGGTCCGCTTGGCGTAGCCGGTCCGGGTGATCGTCACCACCACGTCCTCGCGGGCGATCAGGTCCTCCATCGAGACCTCGCCCTCGAACGGCACGATCTTGGTCCGCCGCTCGTCGCCCCACTTGGCCACGATCTCGCCGAGTTCCTCGGCGACGATCTTCCGCTGCCGCTCCGGCTTGGCCAGGATGTCCTTGAGGTCGGCGATCTCCAGCTCGATCTTGGCGAGCTCGTCGATGATCTTCTGGCGCTCCAGCGCGGCGAGCCGCCGCAGCTGCATGTCGAGGATCGCGGTCGCCTGCACCTCGTCGATGTCCAGGAGCTGGATCAGGCCCTGCCGGGCCTCCTCGACCGTCGGCGAGCGCCGGATCAGGGCGATGACCTCGTCGAGCGCGTCCAGCGCCTTGACCAGACCGCGCAGGATGTGCGCCCGCTCCTCGGCCTTGCGCAGCCGGTGCGCCGTACGGCGGCGGATCACGTCGACCTGGTGCTCGACGTAGTACCGGATGAACTGCGCCAGGTTCAGCGTCCGCGGCACCCCGTCGACCAGCGCCAGCATGTTGGCGCCGAAGGTCTCCTGGAGCTGGGTGTGCTTGTAGAGGTTGTTCAGCACCACCTTCGCGACCGCGTCCCGCTTGAGGACCAGGACCAGCCGCATGCCCGTACGCCCGGAGGACTCGTCCCGGATGTCGGCGATGCCGCCGAGCTTCCCCTCCTTGATCAGCTCAGCGATCCGCTCCGCGAGGTTGTCCGGGTTGACCTGGTACGGCAGCTCGGTGACGACCAGGCTCGTCCGACCCCGCTTGTCCTCCTCGACCTCCACCACCGCACGCATCCGGATCGAGCCCCGCCCGGTCCGGTACGCCTCCTGGATCCCGGCCGTCCCGACGATCAGACCGTGCGTCGGGAAGTCGGGCCCCTTCACGATCTCGATCAGCGCGTCGAGAGTGGTGGCCTCGTCGGCGTCGGGGTGCTCCAGGCACCACCGCACCGCGTCGGCGATCTCCCTGAGGTTGTGCGGCGGGATCTTGGTCGCCATCCCGACCGCGATGCCCTCGGAGCCGTTCACCAGCAGGTTCGGGATCCGGGAGGGCAGGATCGTCGGCTCCTTGGCCCGGCCGTCGTAGTTGTCCTGGAAGTCGACGGTGTCCTCGTCGATGTCCCGGAGCATCTCCATCGCCAGCGGGTCGAGCTTGCACTCGGTGTAGCGCATCGCCGCCGCCGGGTCGTTTCCGGGCGAGCCGAAGTTGCCGTTGCCGTCGACCAACGGGTACCGCAGCGACCAGGGTTGGGCCATCCGGACCAGCGCGTCGTAGATCGCCGAGTCACCGTGCGGGTGGAACTGACCCATCACGTCGCCGACGACCCGGGAGCACTTCACGTAGCCCCGGTCCGGCCGGTAGCCGGAGTCGAACATGGCGTAGAGGATCTTGCGGTGTACGGGCTTGAGGCCGTCCCGGACGTCCGGCAGCGCCCGCCCGACGATCACGCTCATCGCGTAGTCGAGGTACGACCGCTGCATCTCCACCTCGAGCCCGACCGGCTCGATGCGCTGGGCGACTCCGCCACCCGGGGCAGCCGGCTCGGCCGACTCGCTCTCGAAGGACTCGGGAGTATCCGTCACTGTCAACCCTTATCAGTATCAAAGCCGCATTCCGCTGTGGATAACGGCTGTGGAAACCGTGGAAGCTGTGGATAACTGTGTGGAACGCCGGTGCCGCCGGACCCTTCGGTCAGGTCCGACGGCGTCGTACGACGAACCGTTCCCTCGGCGGCGGCGCCCGGTCGCGCGCCGCCGCCGAGAGCGGGGGCGGCTAGATGTCGAGGAACCGGACGTCCTTGGCGTTGCGCTGGATGAACGAGCGACGAGCCTCCACGTCCTCGCCCATCAGGACGCTGAACAGCTCGTCGGCGGTCGCCGCGTCGTCGAGCGTGACCTGGCGGAGCGTCCGCGTCGCCGGGTTCATCGTCGTCTCCCACAGCTCGCCGTAGTTCATCTCACCGAGACCCTTGAACCGCTGGATGTCGTCGGGCCGGGCGTTCGGCTTCTTCTGCTGCCGCAGGGCGATCAGCCCGTCGCGCTCCCGGTCGGAGTAGGCGTACTGGGCGTCGTCCCCCTTCTTGTTCCACTTGATCTTGTAGAGCGGCGGGGCGGCCAGGTAGACGTGCCCCAGCTCGACCAACGGCCGCATGAACCGGAACAGCAGGGTGAGCAGCAGCGTCTGGATGTGCTGGCCGTCGACGTCCGCGTCGGCCATCAGCACGATCTTGTGGTACCGCAGCTTCTCGATGTCGAAGTCGTCGTGGATGCCGGTGCCCAGGGCGGTGATCAGCGCCTGGACCTCGTTGTTCTTCAGTACCCGGTCGATCCGGGCCTTCTCCACGTTGAGGATCTTGCCGCGGATCGGCAGGATCGCCTGGGTCCGCGGGTCCCGGCCCTGCTTGGCGGAGCCGCCCGCCGAGTCACCCTCGACGATGAAGATCTCAGACTCCCGCGGGTCGGTCGACTGGCAGTCGGCCAGCTTGCCCGGCATCGAGCCCGACTCCAGCAGCGACTTGCGCCGAGCCAGCTTCCGCGCCTGCGCGGCGGCGATCCGGGCCCGGGCGGCCTGGGACGCCTTGGTGACGATGATCTTCGCCTCGGCGGGGTTGCGCTCGAACCAGTCGACCAGCCACTCGTTGCAGACCCGCTGGACGAAGCCCTTGACCGGGGTGTTGCCGAGCTTGGTCTTGGTCTGCCCCTCGAACTGCGGGTTGGTCAGCTTGACCGAGATGATCGCGGCCAGCCCTTCCCGAATGTCCTCGCCGGAGAGCTTCTCGTCGCCCTTGAGCAGCTTCTTCTCCGTGCCGTACCGGTTGACCACGCTGGTCAGCGCGGCCCGGAAGCCCTCCTCGTGGGTGCCGCCCTCGTGGGTGTTGATCGTGTTGGCGAAGGTGTAGACCGACTCGCCGTACGACTCGTTCCACTGCATGGCGATCTCGACCGACATGCCGTCGTCCTCGGCCCCGAACTCCACCACCGACTTGTGAATCGGGTTCTTGGCGGCGTTCAGGTGCCGGACGAAGTCGGCGATGCCGCCCTTGTAGCAGAAGGTCACCTCGCGCGGCTTGCCGTCCTCGTCCTGGGTCCGCTCGTCGCGGAGCTGGATGGTCAGACCCCGGTTGAGAAAGGCCATCTCCTGGAGGCGGCGGTAGATGGTCTCGAAGGCGAAATCGACGGTCTCGAAGATCGTCGGATCGGGCCAGAACGAGACCGCCGAGCCGGTGGCGTTGGTCGGCTCGCCTCTTTCCAGGGGCGACGGCTTGGAGTTGGTGTACGACTGGCGCCAGACGTAGCCGTCCTTCTTGATCTCCACGAACATCCGGGTGGAGAGGGCGTTCACCACCGAGACACCCACCCCGTGCAGGCCACCGGAGACCGCGTACGCCTTGCCGTCGAACTTGCCACCCGCGTGCAGCACGGTGAGTGCCACCTCGACACCCGGCTTCTTCAGCTTCGGGTGCAGGTCGACGGGGAAGCCACGACCGTTGTCGGTGACCCGGACGCCGCCGTCGGCGAGCAGAACCACCTCGATCGTGTCGCAGTAGCCCGCCAGCGCCTCGTCCACCGCATTGTCCACAACCTCCCAGACAAGGTGGTGCAGACCGCGTTCACCGGTAGATCCGATGTACATACCAGGCCGTTTCCGGACGGCCTCGAGGCCTTCCAGCACGGTGATCGAATCGGCGCCGTACTCCTGCTTCTTCTGCGCTGCCACCTTGGCCACTTTCTCGCGCCGGTCCGCGCCGGGGTGGCGCGGGTGGCGCGGGTTCGGTGGGCGCCACGCCGGCGGGCGCGCGGACCGACACCAGGAGGAGATCCGGGGTACGGTCGAACGCGCCGATCGCCGCGGCTACCCACGGATCGCGAACGGCTGGGACCCGGTGCGGTGCCGGCCCGGGACCAGCGGGCCCGGACCCCCGCACCACACCGTGTCGTCGTCTCGCGGTCAATCTTACTGTGCCGAGATGACATATTGGTTATGCGGCACCCCCGCACAGCGTCCTGAGACCTTCGTAGGCGGCCGTACCCCTCCTCCCACGACTCCCCCCACACGCACGAGCTGAAATCGGGGTCGGTTCCGGGCACCGGGGGACGCGGCCGGCGGGCGCCGGCCGATCGTCACGGCGCCCGGGCGACGCGGGATCCGGCCCGGCCACCGCCGCAGCGTCAGATCGCGCCCAGCGGGGGTCGCGCGAAGCGCTCGGCGTGCCGTAACTTGTCGACGCCGTGAGTAAGCTCCGTGGCCAGGATGCCCGGAAAGCGCCTCGGACAATCCGACCGACCGGTTTCGTCAGGTGCACAGGAGGGTGACGCTCGATGGGGCTGGAGAACGTCGCGGTGCGCTGGCCGCGGACCGGCCGCTTCTACGATCCGGTCGCCCCGGCGGAGTTCGTCGACTTCGGCGAGCTGGCCGACGCGCCGGACGTCGCTGCCCCGACGGCGGCCCTCGCGGGCTACATCGCCAAGAACGGCTCGGTACGGGTGACGGCCTACACCGAGCTGGTCGACCTGCTCCTCGGCCTCGACAATGTGTTGTACGCCACGGAGGCGGCGGCCGAGGACGAGGACCCGGTGATCGACCCGGACGGCTGCGCCTGGATCGCCGGCGGGCTGGAGCGCTTCGTCGACGGGCACCGGGAGCACGGTGAGGCGGTGACCTTCGACACGGTCAGCGCGGTGCTCCGGACGGCGCTCTCCGACGGCCGGCTCGCCGAACAACAGTTGCGCTGGCTGGACCGCCGGCTGTACGCGTTGCGCGACGAGTCGGGCGCCCCGCCGCAGTGGAGCTTCGCCCGCTCGGAGCTGGCGGTCCTGGCCGGCTTCTACCGCCGGTGCGCCGAGCGCGGCTTCGCGGTCTACGCCGACTCGTGATCGCCGCGATCGGTCGCCGCCCGCGGGACCGCGGCTGACCCGCCGGCGGGTCAGCCGTACGTATCCCGGGGTCCACGTCCGCGTACCCGGCGAGGCCCCCGGGACCAGGAGGGTGCCGTCGGGCCGTGTACGTGGAGCCGACGCACCACGTTGTGCCCGACCTCGGCCGCGATTCGCTGCAACAGCGAGCCGGCCAGCAGGCGAAGCTGAGTCGCCCAGGCCGTCGACTCCGCCTCGACCGTAAGTTCGCCGTTCTCCAGCTTCACCGGACGGCTGTGGTCGGCCACGTCCGGGCCGACCACCCGTTCCCATGCGCCGAAGACGGTCGCCTCGGCCGCCTGTTGCTGCCAGCCCCGCGCCTTCACCAGCCGGGCCAGCACCGTGCCGAACAGCTGCGGGTCGCGGGGATCGGGCCCGGGACCGGAGTAGCCGCGAAGGCGGCGCCGGGGTGCGCCGGACGCCGTGTCTCGGTCCGCCGCCGTGGCGCCACCGGCACCGGCCGCCGGGTCGCGGGGCTCGACTCCACCCGGGGTACGCCGCCGGGGCGCGTTCGCCCGTCGTCTGGCCAGCGCGGCGTCCAGCACCGCCCGGGCCAGCGCCGGGCCGGTCAGGTCCCCCGTCTCCAAGCCGCCGTCCGGGGGCGTCGCCGGGCCGGCCGGCGCCCCGTCCGCCGACGACGCCGTCCCGCCCGACCCGCCGGGCCGGGCGGCCTGCCGGGCCGGCCCGGATGCCGCGGCGGGCGGCGGGGTGGATCCCCGCCGAGGGCCGGACACGCCGCCGTCGCCACCCGTCCGCGCGGGCTCGGGGTCAGGGGTCGGCACGCCGCACACCTCCGTCGACGACCTGGTACCGGGCGCCGCGCAACGCCGGTGGCACGTCCTCGGCGACGGCACAGGTGACCAGCACCTGGCTGGCCCCGCCAACCAGGTCGGCCAGCCGGTCCCGGCGTCCGCTGTCCAGCTCGGCGAAGACGTCGTCGAGGATCAGCACCGGCTCGATCCCCTCGGCGCGCAGCAGGTCGTACGCGGCGAGCCGGAGCGCCAGGGCGTACGACCAGGACTCGCCGTGACTGGCGTAGCCCCGGGCCGGCAGGGAGCCCAGGCTCAACGCCAGCTCGTCCCGGTGCGGGCCGACCAGGGTCATGCCCCGCTCGATCTCGGCCGGTCGCGCCTCGATCAGCGCGGCGGCGAGCGCCGCCTCCAGCGCCGACCGGTCCGGGACCGGGTCGGCCAGGTTTAGCGACGTCCGGTACGCGATCGAGGCCGCATGCCGGCCCGCGGCCACCGCGTCGTACGCCTTCGTCACGTGCGGGCCGAGCGCCGCGACCAGCTCCAGCCGGCCGGCGAGCAGTTCGGCCCCGTGCCGCGCCAGGTGGGTGTCCCAGACCGCCAGGGTGTGCAGGTCGGACCCGACCTCGGCCGGGTTCCCGGACGACCGGGTGCCCCGTCCGGCACCCTTGCGGGCCAGGTAGGCGGTGCGCAGCAGCGCGTTGCGCTGCTTCAGCACCCGCTCGTAGTCCGCCCGCACCGCCGCGTACCGCGGCATCCGGGTGACCAGCAGGTCGTCGAGGTAGCGGCGACGTTCGGCGGGGTCGCCCCGGACCAGCTCCAAGTCCTCCGGAGCGAAGAGCACCAGTCGCAGCGCCCCGAGCACGTCCCGGGCCCGCCGAGCCGGCGAGCGGTTCAGCCGGGCCCGGTTGGCCCGCCCGGGGGCGATCTCCAGCTCGACCAGCAGTTCCCGCCCCTCGTGCACGATCGCGCACCGGATGACGGCCCTCGCCGCTCCGGTCCGCACCAACGGGGCGTCGGTCGCGACCCGGTGGCTGGTCAGCGTGGCGACGTAGCCAAGTGCCTCGACGAGGTTGGTCTTACCGACCCCGTTCGGACCGACGAGCACGTTGCCGCCCGGCTCCAGGTCGATCCCGACCCGCTCGTAGGAGCGGAAGTCGACCAGTTCGAGCCGACGGACGTGCACGGCGGTCAGTTCTTGTGGATGGCGTGCCCGCCGAACTGGTTGCGCAGCGCGGCGACCGCCTTCATCGCCGGCGAGTCGTCCTGCCGCGAGGTGAACCGGGCAAACAGCGCGGCCGCGATCACGTTCAACGGCACGGCGAGCCGGACCGCCTCGTCGACGGTCCACCGGCCCTCGCCGGTGTCCTCCGCGTAGCCGCGCAGGCTGGCCAGCTCCGGGTCTTCGTCGAGGGCCCGGTCGAGCAGGTCGAGCAGCCAGGACCGGACCACGGTCCCCTCGCGCCAGGACTTGAAGACGCCGGGGACGTTGGTCACCAACTCGGACTTGGTCAGCAGCTCGTAGCCCTCGGCGTAGGCGTGCATCAGGCCGTACTCGATGCCGTTGTGCACCATCTTGGCGTAGTGTCCGGCACCGACGGGGCCGGCGTGCACGAAGCCGAACTCGCCGGCCGGCTTGAGCGCCTCGAAGATCGGCATCAGGCGTTGCACGTGCTGCTCGTCGCCGCCGACCATCAGGGCGTAGCCGTTCTCGCGGCCCCAGATGCCGCCGGAGACGCCGACGTCGAGGTACCCGATGCCGTGCCGGTCGAGCTTCTCGGCCCGGGGCAGGTCGTCGGTGTACCGCGTGTTGCCGCCGTCGATGACGATGTCCCCGGCGGAGAGGACCTCGATCAGGCCGTCGATCGTGTCCTCGGTGTACTGCACCGGCACCATCACCCAGACGGCCCGGGGAGCGGTGAGCTTCTCGGCCAGCTCGGCGAGGCTGGCCACGTCGCTGAGCTGCGGGTTCTGGTCGTAGCCGATCACCTCATGCCCGGCGGCGCGGAGCCGCTCGCGCATGTTGCCGCCCATCCGGCCGAGGCCTACCAGGCCGAGCTGCATTGACTTCCCCTTCGACGAACCAGTGTGGTCAGCGGGTGACGCGGATCGGCATGATCAGGTAGCGGTAGCCGGGAACAACCTCCCCATCCTCTCCCGACGGCGCGATCACCGCAGGCTTGAACGCGTCGACGAAGGAGAAGAGCGCCAACGCCGACCCGAGGTTCTGGAGCCCGTCGACAAGGTACTGCGGGTTGAAGCCGATGGTCAGTGGCTCACCGGTGAACGTGGCGTCCATCGCTTCACTCGCCCGGGCCTCCTCGCTGCTGCCGGCCTCGACGACCAGGCCGTCGGCGCTGAAGTTCAGCAGCACCGGCGTGGTCCGGCCACCGACCAGCGACACCCGCTTGACGACCTCGATGAGGGCCGCGACCGAGACCCGGGCCTCGGCGTTGTGGTTCGTCGGGAAGAGCGACCGCACCGGGGGGTAGTTGGCGCCGTCGAGCAGCCGGCTGGTGGTCCGGCGGGTGCCCCCGGCGAACCCGATCAGCCCTTCTCCGGCCGCTCCCTGCGACAGGGCCAGCGTGACGTCGCCGCCGAGCGGGCCGAGCGCCTTGGCGGTGTCGTGCAGCGTCCGGGCCGGGACCAGGGCTTTCGCGCTGACGTCCGGGTCGTCGGGCCGCCACTCGATCTCCCGCAGCGCCAGCCGGTAGCGGTCGGTCGCCAGCAGCGCCAGCGTCGAACCGTTCAGCTCCAGCCGGACGCCGGTCATCATCGGCAGGGTCTCGTCCCGCCCGGCGGCGACGGCAACCTGGCCCACCGCGGTGGCGAAGGTGGCGGCGTCGACGGTGCCGGCGCTGCCCGGCATCTCCGGCAGGGTCGGATAGTCCTCGACCGGCATCGTGGGCAGCGTGAACCGGGCGCTGCCGCAGACGAGTTCGAGATGGGCGCCCGCGGCGGCGATCTCCACCGGCTTCGCCGGCAGCGCCTTGGTGATCTCGGCCAGCAGACGACCGGAGACCAGCGCCGCGCCCTCCGCCTCGTTCTGTACGTCGACGGTCACCTGGCTGGAGACCTCGTAGTCGAAGCCCGAAACCTGCAGACCACCATCACCGGCTCGAAGCAGCACTCCGGCGAGCACCGGGACGGACGGGCGGTTGGGCAGACTCTTCGCCGTCCATGCGACGGCGTCGGCGAGTGCGTCGCGCTCCACGCGGAACTTCATGCCATTGCCTCCGGGTCGACATCAGCGACAACTGTCTCATGCCGGCGGCCGCCTTCCGGCCCCGCCAACCGTGCGGGTCTCCCTCGCACCTTAGGCCCCGGTCGCATCGGCTGTGCGCCCGACCCCGGCGACCGGCTGCTCGACGACCCGCCGGTGAGGCGGGCGAGAGATTCCACAGCATGCCCAACGCCGGTGATTGGTTTTTGTTCTTTTTGAAGAGATAACCAGTCGTCTTCATCGGTGCTGTGCAAACTGTGGAGATCGAGAGTCTGCCCAGGTCAGCGGCTTGTCCGCCGGTGTACGGCCTGTGTATGACCGGGGGGCAATCCGGCCCGGCGGTCCACAGCCCCGTCGGTTTCCGGGGTTTTCCACGCCTGTCCACCGCCTGTCCACCGGTTGTCCACCGGGTTACCCACCGTCTTTTCCCCACGCCCGGCGACGGCGGTCAAGAGATCGACAGACGTTGTCCCCAGAACCGTCAACACGGCGTACACAGGGCGGGGATGCGCGGTGGAGAACCCGATCACTCTCGGTGATCGTCCACACCTGTTTCCCCAGCCGTTGTCCACAGCCTGTGGGTAATACGGGCGACGGTGGCCGCGTCGTCCACTGACGTGGACACCCGACTGTGGACGACCTGGGGACGGCGGGACACCGGATCGGCGGGTGGAAGGTCGGCCGGCGACGCGGTGCGGCGCGTACGGGGCCGGCCGGCGAGGGGTGTGGAGCGACCGGCCCCGGCAGTCGTGGCGGAGCGACCGACTCCGGCGACCAGCGACCGATCCCCGGCTGCCGATCCCCGGCAGCCGGGCGCCCGGGGCGGAGTGACCGTCGCGGGGCGTGGGATGCGCGAACGACGGGGTGATGCCGGCCTCGACGCGGACCCGGCCGGCCGGGCAGGTCGGTGAGGTGGTCAGGTGGCGGTGACGGGTCCGGGCGGTGCCGGACCGGGGTGGTGGCGGCTCAGGTGTTCTGCTTGATCCGGTTGGTCAGCTCGGCGATCTGGTTGTAGAGCGAGCGGCGCTCGGCCATCTGCTGCCGGATCTTGCGGTCGGCGTGCATGACGGTGGTGTGGTCGCGCCCACCGAAGGCCTGCCCGATCCGAGGCAGCGACAGGTCGGTCAGCTCCCGGCACAGGTACATCGCCACCTGCCGGGCGTTCACCAGAACCCGAGATCGCGACTGTCCGCGCAGGTCCTCCAGGCTGACCCCGAAGTAGTCCGCGGTGGAGATCATGATCTGGTCCGCGGTGATCTCGGGCCCGGCGCCGTCGGGGATGAAATCGCGGAGTACCTCCTCGGCCAGCGAGAGCTCGACCGGCGAGCGGGTCAGCGACGCGAACGCGGTGACCCGGATCAGCGCCCCCTCCAGTTCCCGGATCGAGTTGGCGATCCGGGAGGCGATGAACTCCAGGACGTCCGGTGGGGCGAAGAGGCGCTCCTGCGCCGCCTTCTTCTGCAGGATCGCGATCCGAGTCTCCAGGTCCGGCGGCTGGATGTCGGCGAGCAGCCCCCACTCGAAGCGGGTCCGCAGCCGGTCCTCTAGCGTCTCCAGGTCCTTCGGCCGGCGGTCGGACGTGATGACGATCTGCTTGTTGGCGTTGTGCAGCGTGTTGAAGGTGTGGAAGAACTCCTCCTGGGTCCGTTCCCGGTTCTGGAGGAACTGGATGTCGTCGATCAGGAGGATGTCGACGTCCCGGTAGCGACGCTGGAACGCGCTCGTCTTGTCGTCCCGCAGTGAGTTGATGAAGTCGTTGGTGAACTCCTCGGTCGAGACGTACCGCACCGAACGGGCGTTTCCCAGGGTCGTGGCGTAGTGGCCGATGGCGTGCAGCAGGTGGGTCTTGCCCAGCCCGGAGCTGCCGTAGATGAACAGCGGGTTGTACGCCTTGGCCGGCGACTCGGCGACCGCGACCGCGGCGGCGTGGGCGAAGCGGTTGGACGAGCCGATGACGAACGTCTCGAACATGTACTTCGGGTTCAGCCGGTTGCCGCCGACGTCGCCCGCCCCGCCGACGCCCGGTCGGCGGTCGTCCCGAAGCCCCGACCGGTGGTCGACGAACGTCGCCGGCCGGCCCGGCCCGCTGTCGGTGCCGGCGTCCCGGCCCAGTCCCGGGCGGCCGGCGCCGTCGTGGTAGGGCCGCTCGCCCGGCCGGTGTTCGGGGGCGAACCCGCCCGGGCCGGCGCTGTCCCGAGACTCGACGTCCCGCTCGTCCACCCCGCGCCGCTCCTGGTGCGGCGCCGGCGGCCGGTACGACTCCGGCGGCCGGTACGACTCCGGCGGCCGGTACGACTCCGGCGGCCGGTACGACTCGGGCGGGTAGGTCGTGCCGAAGAGGCTTTCCTGGCCGTCGCGGCTGTTCGGGATCAGCTTGGCGCGGACGGACTCGCCGGACCGGCCCGGTTGGGACGGGAAGCCGGGAAAGGGCTGCTGTGCGGATCCGCCGACAGCCGGCGGCGCGGCGTGGCCGTAACCGTGCGGAGCGGAGCCGGCGAACGGCCCGGGCACCCGGTCGGTCGTCGGCTCGGAGCCGCCCGCCCGGGCCTCCGGCGTCTCCTGCTCCGCCCACGGGGCGCCCAGCGGCTCGGCGGGGTACCCGCCGTCCGGTTCCGGCGCCGGGTACGGTGTGCCTGGGTCGGGCTCGGCGAAGCCGTCGGCGCGCTCGCCGTACCCAGGATCGCGGTAGCCGGGATCGGCGCCGGAGTAGCCGGGAGCGCTGTACGTCGCCGGCGGTGCCGGGACGGCGGACTCGCCCGCCGGGGGGTAGCCGGGTGCGGCGGCCCGCCCCGCGTCGTCCGGGGGGCGGACGGTGACCGCCACCTGGACGGCCCGGCCGAGCCGGCGGGAGAGCGCCTCGGTGATCGCCGGGCGTAGCCGGGACTCGATCACGTCCCGGGTGAAGGCGTCCGGTACGGCGAGGAGCGCGGTGTCCTCGATGATCGTGTGTAGTCGGGTCAGCCGGAGGTAGGCACGTTGCTGTGCTGAGATGATCTCGTCAGCCAGTTCCTCGGTCGCCGCCGTCCACACCGCGGCAAGGTCGATCGTGTCGGCCACTGTCGCGCCACCCCCATCGCCTCAGTCTGCGGCCGCCGTGCCGTCCCAGCCGACCGTGCCAGGCTTGCAATCGTGCGCGCACAGGCACGATGGCGCCCCCGGCGGTTGCCGCCGCCATCCACAAGTTATCCACAACCTGTGTATCGAACGATTGTGTCGCCCGACCGGGCGTCCGTGCCGTCGCCCCCGGCCTGATCTGGCGTTGACGCGGGTTCACCTGTCGAACGATCGACGAGCTTGTCCGGTTTTGCCCGTCAGCGACACCGCCACCCCCTGACGCTGACGTGCAATCGGGCACGCTAACAGCGTTGTCCACACCCCTTCAACCGTCGACCGGGCGGGGGTCTCCTCGGCAGACCGGAGACCCCCGCCGCCCCGCGCCCACCCGCCCCGCCGCCGTCCCGCGACCGCACCGGCCCGACCTCGCCGCGCCGCGGGGCCACCCGGCGGCGGTTGGCGGCCGGGCCGGGGCCGGTGCGAGCGTGGGTACGGGTCCCCCGGGTCGCCGCCGACCCGTGGGCGGCCAGGGCGGTCGGGGCCGGGCAGGGGCGCCCGCAGGCCACCTCGGGTACAGCTTGGGTACAGTTTGACGCTGGATGCCGGCCTGCGTAGGCTCCGGCGGTTACTCTGTCGCCCTCTGCTAGGGTGATGGGTGACTGCTGGCCGTGACCCGTGTCGGGCGGTGCCTGATGCCGGACGGCATCGACCCCCGGCCGTTCGGCGGCCGATGCCAGACCACCAGCTGACCCCGATGTCGCACGACCGGGGCGTACGACGACGGAGAGCCTGACGTGAGCAAGCGCACCTACCAGCCGAACAACCGCCGGCGCGCCAAGACCCACGGCTTCCGGCTGCGCATGCGCACCCGGGCTGGCCGCGCCATCATCTCGGCCCGCCGCCGCAAGGGCCGTGCCCGCCTGTCGGCCTGAGCGCTGGCACGGCGTCCGGGGATGTAGGCAGTCGTGCTGGCGGCCGCACAGCGACTGCGGCGCAGCACCGGCTTCGCCGCGGTGATCCGGGGTGGGCGACGCGCCAGTCGTGGCGTGCTCGTGGTCCATCTGGATCTGGCCGGCTCGCCCGCCTCGGACGTGCCCGGTGAGATGACAGCCACACGTGAGCCGGTGTCGGTAACCGGCGCGGAGCAGCATCCCGCGCCGACCCGCGCCGGCTTCGTCGTGTCCAGGGCGGTCGGCGGCGCGGTGGTGCGAAACCGGGTCCGGCGCCGGCTGCGCCACCTCGTCCGGGAGCGGCTGGGCGCGCTGCCTCCGGGCGCCGCCATCGTGGTACGCGCGCTCCCCGGCGCCGCCGACGCGTCGTACGCCCGACTCGGCGCCGACCTCGACGCCGCGATCGCGGCGGCCCTGGCGCCCCGGAAGCCTTCTCGGCGGCCCCGATGATCGGCGGTTCCACCGATACGTCCCGGATGACCCTCGGTGCCCGGGTGCTGGCCGGACCCATCGTCGCGTACCGTCGTTGGATAAGCCCGGCGCTGCCGGCCCGCTGCCGGTTCCACCCGTCGTGCAGTGCCTACGCCCTGGAGGCGGTCGTGCGGCACGGCGCGCTCCGGGGGAGCGGACTGGCGGTCCGACGGCTGCTGCGCTGTCACCCCTTCCACCCCGGTGGATATGACCCGGTGCCCGAGCCGGGCTCACGCCGCCATGCCGATGTGACTGGAGCCTCGAATTGAGTCTGGACTGGATCTACTGGGCGATTTCGTGGATCCTGCTGCTTTGGCACTCCGCCTGGGACGCCATCGGGGTGTCGGAGGGCCAGGTCCTGGGCACGAACTGGACCTGGATCCTGGCGATCATCTTCCTGGTCGTCACGCTCCGGGTGATCCTGTTCCCGATCTTCGTCAAGCAGATCAAGTCGCAGCGGGCGCTGCAGGCGCTCCAGCCGCAGCTGCGGGCCCTGCAGGAGAAGTACAAGGGTGACCGGGAGACGCTCCAGCGGGAGATGATGGAGCTCTACCGGAAGGAGAAGGCCAACCCGCTGATGGGGTGCCTTCCGATCTTCCTCCAGGCTCCGGTCTTCATCGGTCTCTTCCACGTGCTGCGCCGGCTCGACCCGGCCAACGAGGGCAAGACCCGGTACGGCTGGTCCGTCGAGCAGTTCGAGAGCGCGACCCACGCCCGGCTCTTCGACGTGCCGATCGCCGCCAAGTTTGGTTCCAGCGCGGCGGAGCTGGCGCGACTGGACACCAGCGGTGCCTCGGTCAAGATCCTGGCCGGTGTCCTGGTGCTCATCATGCTCACCACGACCTACCTGACCAGCCGCCAGATGATCCTCAAGACCGGTTGGGCCGAGGACCCGCAGCAGCGGATGATCCAGCGGCTGATGCTCTACGGCATTCCGGCCTCGCTGCTGGTCTCCGGCACGATCTTCCCGATCGGCGTGATCATCTACTGGGTGACCAACAACCTCTTCACGCTGGCGCAGCAGCAGTGGGTGCTGCGGAAGTACCCTCCGCCGACGACCGCCAACCGGCTGCCCCGGCCGGGCGAGACCCGTCGTCAGCCGAGCGGCGCGGCCCGTCCTGGCACGTCGACCCGGCAGAAGGAGGCGGCCAAGCCGGCGGGTCGGTTCGGGCGCGCCAAGACCACCGCTGGCCAGCCGCAGAAGCCAGCGGTCGACGGTCGGGCACTGGCTCCCAAGCCCGGTGCCAAGCCGGTCAACCCGAAGAAGGGGCGGCCGGCGAAGCGTCAGGGTTGACGCTGTGGCCGGCCGCCCCGTACCCGGTGTGGCCGGCGCCCGCAGGACTCCGGTCCGTTGCTGCCGCCACCGTCGCTGGCGCCGGCCGGAGCCCGGTGCGCTCCGCGTGACGGGCGGTGCTGCCCGACAGACGTGCCCGTGGCGTCCGGCGATCTTGCGCCGGGCCCCGGGAAACCAGCGGGACCGTGTACGGTCCGGCCGAGAGAGTACGGAGATGAGACCGTGACCGACACCAGTATTCCCCGGGCCGAGCAGCCCTTTGAGGACACCGACCCGGTCGTGGCGGCGCGACCGGCGGAGGAAGCCGAGACCCGTGAGGCCGTCGCGGTGGCCGGGGACAGCGCGGACACCGTCGACGGTCCGGACGACGAAGAACTCGAGAACGAGGAAGCGGAGGCCGACGGGGGTGCCAACGGTGCCCGATCGGCCGCGGCGACCAGCGACGCCGACCTGTTCCGGGAGAGTGAGATCGCCGCGGACTATGTCGAGGGGCTGCTCGACATCCTCGACTACGACGGCGACATCGACGAACTGGTCTCGGGCGGTCGGCCGGTGGTCGAGGTGGTCGGGGGCCGGTTGCAGACGCTGGTGGGCCAGCGGGGCGCCACGCTCGAGGCGCTCCAGGAGCTCACCCGGCTCGCCGTCTTCCGGCAGACCGGGGTGCCGAGCCGGCTGCTGCTCGACATCGGCGGGTACCGCGCGACCCGGCGCAAGGAACTCACCGCGGTGGCGAAGAACGCGGTGGAGAAGGTGAAGCAGCACGGCGAGCCCGTCCGGCTCGAACCCATGTCGGCCTTCGAACGCAAGTGCGTGCACGACGTGGTCAACGCGATCGCCGGGGTCGTGAGCGAGTCTGAGGGCGTCGAGCCGAACCGGCGGGTCGTCGTACGCCCGGTCGACTGAGGATGACCGACCCCACGTCTGGGCCGGACGACGACGCCCGGCCGTCCGGTCCGTCGTCCGGCCCACCGTCGGCGGCGTCGGACACCGTTTCGCCGAACCCGGCCGTTCGGCTTCCGGACGACCTCGCCGAGGCCGCCCGGCGGCTCTTCGGTGACCGGCTCCCGCTCGCGGAGGCGTACGCGGAGTTGCTGGCCGGCCCTGGCGTGGTCCGCGGCCTGATCGGTCCCCGGGAGACCCCGCGGATCTGGGACCGTCACCTGCTGAACTGCGCGGCGGTCGCGGAGTTGATCCCGACGGAGAGCTCGGTGGTGGACGTCGGCTCCGGGGCGGGGCTGCCCGGCATCGTTCTCGCCATCGCCCGCCCCGACCTGTCGGTGACCCTGATCGAGCCGCTGGCTCGGCGGGCCATGTTCCTGACCGAGGCGGTCGACGTGCTCGACCTCGGCGGGGCGGTCACCGTGCTGCGGGCCCGGGCCGAGGAGATCGAGGCGTACCGGCGGCGTGCCGCTCGCGGCGGTACCCGGGGGCGGGCCGTCCGGATGGCCGGGTCCGAGTCGGCCGGGCGGCCGGAGGACGACGGACCGCCCTGGTACGAACTGGCCGATGTGGACAATCTGGCGGAGCTGTCGCTTCCGGCCGAGATCGTCACGGCCCGCGCGGTCGCGCCGCTCGACCGCCTCGCCGCGTGGTGTCTGCCGTTGGTCGCGCCCGGCGGCCGGCTCCTCGCGCTGAAGGGCGCCACCGCGGCGGACGAGGCCGCGGAACATGCCGCGGTGGTACGCCGGCTGGGCGGCTCGGCCCCGGAGGTACGGCGCTGCGGGGTCGGTGTCGTCGATCCACCGACCACCGTCATCGAGGTCGTCCGGGAACGGGCCGTCGCTGGATCGGGGCGGGGCCGGGCGAAGACGACCGCCGGCCGTCGCTCCGCCGGTCGGGCGAGGCGCCGGCCGACACACTAGGCACACCAGGTCGGCAGGCTAGGTCGGTACGCCGCCGGTCTGCCAGGCGGCCACGACCTCGACGTGGCGCATCCCGCCCGACTCCGTGATGTGGCGGAACCAGGCGGCACACTCCGGGATCGAGGCGGCCAGCCGAGCCGCCTCCTCCTCCGCCTCGGCCCGACTGCGCCACAGCACGATGTCCAACCAGCTGCCGTCGTCCTCCCGGGTCAGGTACGCCGCCAGGCAACCGGGAAACCGCCGCCGCAACGCCTCGACCATTGCGGGGCGCTCCGCCAGCAGGCGCGGCGTCGCCTCATCGGAGACCCGGAACCGGGCCAGCTCGATAGTTGGTGCCATGGCCTGGCGGCATAGTCGCCGGGGCTGGGAGTGGGCCGGCGCTGTGGGTGGCCTGCGCCGTGGGTGGGTCGGCTTGTTGGCCTGGGGCGGGCGTGAAGCGGAGTGGGTGTGGGGCGGCCCGACCCGCAACGGGATCAAGCCTGACCGCCCAGAGCGGGTCGGGCCGCCCCACACCTCCCCGTTCCGGGCCTCCGTCGATGGTCGCGCGCCGGTGGCTCTCGGCTGTGCCGACGGGGGTGGACGCGGGCCGTTCCGCAGGCGACGGCGCGTGGAAGTGCGGCGTGGATGCCCTTCCTGCCCTGTCGAGGTCGTCCCTCCTCCGCGCCGTCATCGCTCCAGACCGATGCGGACGTCCGGGTTCGGCGAGAGTGCAGGGACGGACGATCGGGGCGCCACCCGGACGTGCGGATCGACACTCATCCTGCGGACATCCGTGGCTCTTGTCGCCCAACGGCCGTAGGCTGACCGCGCGTCGATAGTGTAGACCGGACAGCGGGCCGCGCCTCGGGCCGTCTGTCTCTCGCCGGATCGAAACGCTACGCCGACAGACGCGGGTACGAGCGCTGACGAGGCCGACACCATCCGAGTTGGCAGGGATGACACGGTGCATGACAACGGTAGGTACGACGAGCCAGAGATGACGGACTCCGGAGGCTACCACTCCGGCGGCGCCGATGTTTCACGTGAAACCGACTACGAGGGTTGGTCTGCCAGCGGTCGCGCCCGGCCACCCGTGCGGATCGACACCCCTCGCCACCCGGCCGAGTACGACCTCACATCGCCCGCACCGAGCCACGGTACGGTCTGGGTCACGCGGCCCGGGACACCCGACCGTGACGGCTCGGCTCGGTCGTCGTACCCGCGACCGGATCAGTCCTACCCCGGCTCGGCTCCGGGGGCAGCCGAGCCGCCGGAACGTGCTCCGGCCGCGGCGGGCCGGCACCACGGTCGGGCGAGCGCTCCGACGATTCCGGGTCAGCCTGGCCCCTCGCCACAGGTCGGCCCAGCACCGCAGCCCGGTCCAAACTACGGTCCGCCCCGTGCCGGTGCCGGGTACGCCCCACCCGCCCCAGACCTCGGTCCCGCGCAGTCGAACCCGGCCGTGCGTCCCGGCCCGGAGTTCGGTCATTCCCATTCCGGGCACCGGGACCAGCCGGCGCCGGCTGCCGACATGGACCGTCCCGAGCCGCGGGGCGCTGGCAGCCCCGGACCCGACACGCCCACCGCGTCCCTCCCCGAGGAAGCCCAGCCCGACGCGTACGTTTCACGTGAAACATCGTCGCGAGATCAGGACGATCCCCCGTTGGCAATGGAGGCACTGCGCGCCGTGCAAATCCTGAACCCGAGTGGCGAGGTCACGATGCCCCGTCCCGACCGGCCGCGGATCATCTGCGTCGCGAACCAGAAGGGAGGCGTCGGCAAGACCACCACGACGGTCAACCTGGCCGTGGCGCTGGCCCTGCACGGCAACCGCGTCCTGGTGGTGGATCTCGACCCGCAGGGCAACGCCTCCACCGGCCTGAACGTGCCGCACCACGCCGGCGTGCCGGACGTCTACGACTGTCTGATCGACAACGTCCCGCTCGCCGAGGTGGCACAGGGGGTCGAGGGGATTCCGGGTCTGTGGTGCGTACCGGCCACGATCGACCTCGCCGGTGCCGAGATCGAGCTCGTCTCGGTGGTGGCGCGGGAATCGCGGCTGGCCCGGGCCATCGCGGCACACCCTGCCGTCTTCGACTACGTCTTCATCGACTGTCCGCCGTCGCTCGGCCTGCTCACCGTCAACGCGCTGGTCGCGGCGCAGGAGGTGCTGATCCCGATTCAGTGCGAGTACTACGCGCTGGAAGGGCTGAACCAGCTGATCAACAACATCAACCTGGTACGGCAGCACCTCAATCCGACGCTCGAGGTCTCGACCATCCTGCTGACCATGTACGACCGGCGGACACGGCTGGCCGACGCGGTGGAGCAGGACGTCCGGAACCACTTCGGTGACAAGGTGCTGCAGGCGGTGATTCCTCGGAATGTCCGGGTGTCGGAGGCGCCAAGCTACGGCCAGTCGGTCATGACCTACGATCCCGGATCGCGGGGCGCCATGAGCTATTTCGAGGCGGCTCGGGAACTCGCGCTGCGTGGAGTCAAGCAGGCCGTTGGCCGTAATGGGTAGCTCGTCGAGTAGATGGCTGGGAGGCGTGGCATGAAGAACCGTCCGCGAGGCGGACTCGGTCGAGGTCTGGGCGCTCTGATTCCGACCGGGCCCGCGCTGGCCGCCGGAGTGGCGACGGCGGAGCCTCCGGTCGGCCTGGCCGAGGCGCCGGCGCCGCTGCCCGGTGGCGCCACCCGGCCGGCCTTGCCACCGGCCGCACGGACCGAGCCGGCCGAGCCGGATCTCGCCCCGGTGCCGGGCGCCCGGTTCGTCGAGATTCCGCTGGAGGCGGTCCAGCCCAACCCCAAGCAGCCCCGCCAGGTCTTCGACGACGAGGCCTTGGAGGAGCTCAAGGTCTCGATCCAGGAGGTCGGCTTCCTACAGCCGATCGTGGTGCGCCAGCTCGCCGAGGACCGGTTCGAACTTGTCATGGGTGAGCGGCGCTGGCGGGCGGCCAAGGCCATCGGGCTGACGTCGATCCCGGCCATCGTCCGGGACACCAGAGACGATGCGATGCTCCGGGACGCCCTGCTCGAGAACATCCACCGGGCGAACCTCAACCCGCTGGAAGAGGCAGCGGCGTACCAGCAGCTGCTGGAGGAGTTCGGCGCCACGCACGAGGAGTTGGCACGCCGGATCGGTCGTAGCCGTTCGCAGATCTCGAACACCATCCGGCTGCTGAACCTGCCGCCCAAGGTCCAGGACCGGGTGGCGGCGGGGGTGCTCTCGGCCGGACACGCCCGGGCGCTGCTCGCGCTCCCGGACTCGGAGTCGCAGGAGGAACTGGCCCGGCGCATCGTGGCGGAAGGGCTCTCGGTACGGGCCACGGAGGAGCTGGTCAAGCTCGCCGAGAGCGCGCCCAAGAAGGCGGGCCCGGCGAAGCGGCGACCCAGGGTGCACGCTCCGGCGCTCGACGATCTTGCCGAGCGGCTCTCTGACCGCTTCGACACCCGGGTCAAGGTCGACATCGGGCGAAACAAGGGCAAGATCACGATCGAGTTCGCCACCGTGGATGACCTGGAGCGGATTGTCGGCATCATTGGCATGTCCGGCCCGGACCTCGACGCCGAGAACTGAGTCTCCGCACTCGCGCCGGTGGCCGCGTGCTCCCGCTGGTCGGTAGCACGCGGCCACCGACGTGTGTGGGCACCTGGGGCGCTTCTTCGGCACCGCCCGCACCGCCGCCAGGGCCGCCGGGCCGGCTGTTCCGCTGACGACGGCTCCGACGCGTGGGTTGACCTGTGCCCCATGCGCCGGGCCAGGTCGCGGTCGGCGAGGTGACGCAGCAGCGTGGGCAGAGCCGCGGGTCGCGGAGGCGAGCTGTGGCAGGGCGTAGCGCCCGACGATCCGGCCCGGGGTGGTCGTCGCAGCTGTCCGCCGGCCGGGCGGCACACCACCACCTCCGGACCCTTAACCATCGGTGGCCTCGGCGGTGGGTGGGCCGGGGCGATCAGCTCCCGGGACCTGCGGGCGGGCCCGGCGGTCCGCTGGCGGGCTGGGTGGCGGAGACCGCGGAATCGTTCGCGGCGGACAGACCCGGCTGGTAGCCCCAGACCGTGCCCCCGGTCTGGCGTCGCCGAGTTGCCCCCGACGACCGTGCCATGGGCCGCCGCCGCGGACGTCCCGGTACGACGGCGGCATGTTTCACGTGAAACCAGGCGGAGCGGATGCCGGACGTGGTCAGGGCGTTGCTGGCGACCGACGCGGTCCGGCCGGCACAGGGTCGCCCGGTACACCGGCTGGGCCGACGCCGGCGCCCGCCCGACGGCGGGCCGGTACCGCCACCTCGGCACCGGCACCCAACCCGGCCCGGAAAGGTCCCTCACCGGTAGCGGTCGACCCTGACCATCGTCGGACTGGGTGGTCCGGCTCGGATAATCCACAGATGTTGTCCACAGGCATCCTCGGTTTCACGTGAAACAGCGCGTCGACGCGGGGAATGACCTGTGGATGACGGGGCGGTCGGGGTACCACGACATCACACCGAACCTGGGCGCCCTGTGATGGGCCGGTGACCGGGTGGGGAGCCGCCGGGTGGTCGACGGTGGGTACCGGTGCCGCCCTCGGCCGGTCGTCGCGAGGGTGCTCTGGGGCCTACCGAAGACGCCCGGGAGTACCGGAAAGCGACAGTCGGGTCAGGTAGGGACAGCAGTCCGAAACTCGGTTAGGGTCAGCGTCGTGCCTCACACCCCTCCCCCTCTACCCGACTTCACGAGGTGGCCTTCGTTCCCGTTCGAAGGCGAGTTCCGGGTCAAGAAACTCGACGATCCGGTGGCGGTCGAGCCGCCCCGCAAGGGCGAAGGCTCCAGTGAATGCCACTCCTGTAGCGCGCCCGACGAGGCGTACATCTGGGTCAGCGAGCGTTGGCGGGTGCGCGCCATGGACCGGCCCACCGGCCTGCCGATGGTGCTGATCCTCGAATCGCGGTCCCATCTCGACCTGGGGGACCTGCCCAACCTGCTCGCCGCCGAGCTGGGCGTCATGACGGTACGGCTCGAACGCGCCATCCGGTCGCTGGACGGCGTCGCCCGGGTGCACGTCAACCGCTGGGGCGACAGCGCCGAACACCTGCACCTGTGGTTTCTGGCCCGCCCGTACGGGCGACTGCAACTGCGGGGCACGTTCCTGCCCCTGTGGGACGACATCCTGCCGCCGATCCCCGAGGCGCAGTGGCGGGAAAACCTTGCCCTGGTCGCCGCGTGGCTCGCCGAGTTCGGCGGTCGCCCGCTGGCGGAACCGCCGCGGATTCAGTGGCAGGCGCCGTCCAGCCTGACGCAGCTGGCCTCCGAATCCCGGGTGGCCGTCGACGGTCCGGAGTCGGCCGAGCCGTCGGCCGATGCGGCCGGCCCGGCGGCCGGGACAGCCGTGGACGGGGCGATTGCGGAGCCGGCGGCGCGGGTGGACGAGCCGGACGACCCGGCGGGCCGGATCGGCTGACCGGCGTGCCGGTGGTCGCCGGCCGGCGACCACCGGCAGCGGGCCTGCATCGGGAGAGGAATTTGACCGTCGGCCGAGACCACGCGCAGGGTGGGCCGCGCCGGCTCCCGCCCCGCCGGCCGCGGGTATCCCGCTCGGACGCCGCAGCCGGCGGGGCGGCGTGTGTGTAGGCCGGCGGCGAAACAGTTGGCCGGGGTGGCGGCCGGCGCGGAAACGCCCAGCCGGACGCGCGACTGTCAGGTCCGGCTTCGGCGGAGGGCGGCGCGACTCGCCAGCGTGCGCAGCAGCTCGCCGAAGTCGAGGCCGGCCGCGCCGACCGCCAGTGGCAGCAACGAGGTCTCGGTCATTCCCGGCGAGACGTTGACCTCCAGGACGTGCGGCTGGCCGTCCTCGTCGACGATCAAATCCACCCGGGAGAGGTCCCGCAGCCCGAGCGCGGTGTGTGCCGCCAGAGCGGTCTCGGCCACCCGGGCGGCGGCCCGGGCCGAGAGTCGGGCCGGCGCGTGCCAGGTCGTCAGGCCGGCGGTGTACCGCGCGGCGTAGTCGTAGACGCCGTTACGGGGAACGATCTCGACCGCGGGGAGCGCCCGTGGGCCCTCGCCCAGGTCGACGACCGACACCGCGACGTCCATGCCGGGCACGTAGCGTTCGACCAGGGCGGTCGAGTCGTACCCGAAGCAGCCGACCATCGCCGCCGGCAGCGCGGACAGCTCGCGGACCACGGCGGCGCCGAGGCCCGAGCCGCCCTGCGCCGGCTTGACCATGAGCGGCAGGCCGAGCCGGTCGACGATCCGGTCCAGCACGGCCGTCGCACCGAGTTCGGAGAAGCGGTCGTGCGGCAGGGCCACCCAGTCGGGGGTCGGGATGCCCGCCTCGCGGAGTACCGCCTTCGCGGACGGCTTGTCCCAGGCCAGCCGGGACGCCCGGGCGTCGCACCCGACGTACGGGATGTCGCAGAGGTCGAGGACGCCGCGCAGCGAGCCGTCCTCCCCGGTCGCCCCGTGCAGGGCGATCACCACCGCGTCCGGCGGATCCTCGGTCAGGATGGGGAGCAACGTGGCGTCGGCGTCCCGGAGTTCCGCCTCCACCCCGACCGACCGCAGCGCGTCGAGCACGCGGCGGCCGGACTTCAGCGAGACCTCCCGCTCGTAGGAGAGGCCGCCGGCCAGCACGAGGACGCGCAGGTCCGCGGTGGCCTCGCGAGGCGGCGGGGCCGGCCAGTCGGCGGCACGGGGCGGTTCGGCTGGGGAGTCTGTACCCATGCCGGAGATCATGCCAAGTCGGGACCTGGCACGTCGGCGCCGGCCTGGCCCCGGCGGCGGACCGGCCCTCGGCCAACGGCGCCGAAGACCTGCCGCATCGCGGCCTCCTGCTCCATCACCATGGCGAGCCGGCGTACCCCCTCACGGATCCGCTCCGGCGCGGGGAACGAGAAGTTGAGTCGCATGTGGCCGGCCCCGGTGCCGTCGGCGTAGAAGCCGGTGCCGGGGACGTAGGCGACCCGGGCGGCGATGGCGCGCGGCACCATCGCCTTGGCGTCGAGGCCGTCCGGAAGCGTCGCCCAGACGAAGAGCCCGCCACCCGGCCGGGTCCAGCTCGTACCGGCCGGCATGTAGTCGGCCAGCGCGTCGAGCAGCGCGTCCCGGCGCTCCCGGTAGATCTCGCGGTAGACCTTGAGCTGCTGCCGCCAGGGCATCGTGGTGAGGTACGTGGTGACGGCGGCCTGGGCGAAGGCGCTGGGGCAGAGGATCTGCGCCTCGGAGGCGATCACCAGCTTGTCCCGCACCGCGTGCGGCGCCAGGATCCAGCCGACCCGCAGCCCCGGCGCGAAGGTCTTGGAGAACGTGCTGAGGTAGAAGACGCCGTCGCGACGGCGGGCCCGCAGCGGCGCCGGCGCCTCACGGTCGAACCAGAGCTGGCCGTACGGGTCGTCCTCGACGACGAGCAGGCCGGCGCGCTCGCAGATGTCGAGGACGCGCTCCCGCCGCTCCTCGGAGAGGGTCACCCCGGCCGGGTTCTGGAACGTCGGGATGGTGTAGAGGAACTTCGCCCGCCGACCGGAGTGGGCGACGTCGGCGATCGCCGCCTCCAGCGCCTCGGGGATCAGCCCGTCGGCGTCCATCGGCACGTGTACCACCTGGGCCTGGGCGCTCTGGAAGACGCCGAGCGCGCCGACGTACGTCGGACCCTCGGCGAGGACGACATCGCCGGGATCGAGGAAGAGCCGGGCGACGAGGTCGAGCGCCTGCTGGCCGCCGACGGTCACCACCACGTCCTCCGGGGAGGCGCCGCAGCCGACGTCGATCCCGGAGAGGGACATCACCTCGCAGATCCGTTCCCGCAGTTCGAGGGTGCCCTGGCCGATGCCGTACTGCAGGGTCGAGGCACCCTGCCGGGCGCCCAGCTCGTTGAGCATCTCGCCGACCGCGTCGAGGGGCAGCGCGGCGATGTAGGGGGCACCACCGGCGAGCGAGACGACTTCGGGCCGACTGGCCACGGCGAAGAGTGCCCGGATCTCCGAGGCCGTCATGCCGCGTACCCGTCGGGCGTAGCGGTCCGTGTAGTCGTCGAGCGTCGTGCCGGTCATGCCCTCTCCTCGCTCGCTCGCTGTTGCCATGGTCAAGAATGTCGGCCCGCCGTCGTCCCGCCCACCTCGGTGACGTCGGCACCGCGATCGCCGGGGATCTCCGGCCCGCCGGACGTCCGGGCTCACCGCCACCGCGATGAACGTTTCCTCGCCGTCCGGGGGTTGGCAGCTCCGCCGGTCGGCACTTGTCGGTCGATCGTAATCCCGCTCACGCAGTCCGGTCCTCACCTCGGCGGATGGTCCACATACCGGACCGGTCGAGGCGCGGGTAGCGGTGTCCGAGCGGGTCGGAAGCCGACCGGTCAGGGAGGACGGAGCCTTCCGGCCGGTCGCCGCCCCGTCCGGGCCGTCCTCTCCCCCGGGAGAAGGCTCCGGGCGTACGATCGCTCGTTGGGGATAGTGACCCGGGGATGGCGATATTTGCGGTCTTTGGACCTCCGAGAGGATTGTGGGGGATACGCCGATGTCGCGACGGCTGGTCAATCTGACCCTCGACACTCTCGAAGACCTGCCCCGGCCCTGTCGCCAGTGCGTGTACTGGGAGTTGGATCCGGTGGCGGCCGAGCGCGCCTGCGCGGCGGGCGATCCGGGCCTGGAGAAGGAGGCATGGGTCTCCCAGACGCTGCTCGAGTGGGGTTCCTGCGGCAAGCTGGTCTACGTCGACGGTATGCCCGCGGGGTTCGTGATGTATGCGCCGCCGGCCTACGTTCCTCGGTCGATGGCGTTCCCGACCTCGCCGGTCTCCGCGGACGCCGCGCTCCTGATGACCGCGCACGTCGTCACCGCCTTCGCCGGGGGCGGGCTGGGTCGGATGCTCGTCCAGGGAGTCGCCCGGGATCTCACGAAGCGCGGGATCAAGGCGATCGAGGCGTTCGGCGACGCGAAGTTCGGTGACGCCGGCGAGGGCAGTGGCCGCTGCGTCGCCCCGGCCGACTATTTCCTCTCGGTCGGCTTCAAGACGGTACGTCCCCATCCGCGCTATCCCCGGCTTCGGCTGGAGTTGCGGACCGCGTTGTCCTGGAAGTCCGACGTCGAGTACGCCCTGGAGAAGCTCCTCGGCTCGATGAGCCCGGAGGGACTGCTCCGCCCGGTCCGCCCCGCCACCCGGTCGGCGACGGCGCCCGTCGGCCCCTCCGCCGTCGGCTGATCCCGGCCTGGTCCGACGGCTGCCGGCTGTCCGGGTGCCGGTTTCGGCGACCCTGGTGCCGTTGCCGGTTCCGCGGTCGTCCGGCGTCGGGGCGCGTTCAGTCGAGCGACCTCGAGCCGGCGGCGACCATCGCCCGCAACTCGCCGACGTCGATCGACCCGGTCGGCACGTCCTGCTCGATCGGGTAGTACATCCGCTGCACCGCGGCGACGATGGCGTCCACCACCCGGTCCCGGAACCGCGGGTCGGTCAGCCGGGCCCGGTCGTCCGGCGAGGTGAGGTAGCCGACGTCGACCCGGACCGCGGGCATCCGGGTCAACCGGAGCAGCTCCCACGACTTCGCGTGGGTACGGCAGTCGCGCAGCCCGGTCCGGGCCACGATCTCCCGTTGCACCAGGCCAGCCAGGCGCTCGCCGACCGTGGAGGTCACCCCGTTCGCGGTCCCGTAGTGGTACGTCGCGACGCCCTCCGCCGCCGGGTTCGCGTGACCGTCGACGTGGAGCGAGATCAACAGGTCTCCGCCGAGCTCGTTCGCCAGTTCGGCGCGGGCCAGGTCGGACAGGGGTGCGGCGGGCGCCGGACCCCGGGTGAGGTGGACCCGGACGCCGACCGCGGCGAACCGACCCTCCAGTCGGGCGGCGAGGTCGTACACGAGTTCCGCCTCGGTCCACTGGTGGCCACCCTCGGTCACCACGAAACCCGGGTCGAAGGGGTCGTGGCCGGGGTCGATCACGATGACCTTGCCGACGAGGTTCGGCCCGGACTGTCGGAACGCGTCCGACTCCCGGAGCCACTGCGGGCGACCGCCGACGACCTTGCGGCCCAGCCGGCGGAGCGCGTTCATGGTCTGTGGTCCGCAGGCGCCGTCCGGCACCAGCCCGACCTCGCGCTGGAACTGGGCCACCGCCCGCGCCGTCCGGGCGCCGTAGACCCCGTCGGCCCGGCCGACGTCGTAGCCCATCTCCAGGAGCCGCTCCTGCAGGGCCCGGACGTCCTCGCCGATGAGCGGGTCGGGAATCGCCTGATAGAGCGTCCGGGCGCCGAGACGCCACCGGGCGGCGTCCAGGGCCCGCCAGGTCTCCGGGCCGACCTGCCCGTCGACGCTCAGCCCCCGGTCCTGCTGGAAGGTCCGCACCGCGTGCTCGGTCTCCGCGTCGAACTCGTCGACGCCCGGCGGGCCCCCGGCTGGCAGCAGGTTCAGACCGACCAACACGGCGCGGATCTCCGTCACCGCGGGTCCGCGATCACCACGTCGGATCGGACGCACGGACGACCTCCTCTGCATGCCTGCGTGTCAGCCACCTGCCCCAAGGACCTGAGTACGAGCGCTTCCGGAGCGTATCGTGGGTTCTCCCCCGCCGCCCGCTGTTGCCCGGTGGCGGGAGGAGTCAAACAACGCGGGGCCAGCCTGCCGCCGGGGTCCGCGCGGCCGTCGGACCGGGCGCCGGGCCAGCCACGGGCCGAACGGGCCGTGCCCGCATCCGCCGGTGACGGATGCGGGCACGGGACGGATCGGGTGACGCCCTACAGCGCCGTCTCGATGAGCTTGACCAGGTCGCTCTTGGGGCGGGCGCCGACGATGGACTGGATCGGCTCACCACCCTTGAAGACGGTGAGGGTCGGCGCCGACATCACCCGGTACGCCCGGGTCGTCTCCGGGTTGTCGTCGATGTTCAGCTTGACGATGCGGACCTTGTCGCCCATCTCGCTGGCGATCTCCTCCAGCAGGATGTCGACCTTGCGGCACGGCGCGCACCACTCCGCCCAGAAGTCGACCAGCACCGGCTTGTCGGACTGCAGCACGTCACTGACGAAGTTCGCGTCGGTGACGACGCTCGTTGCTCCCACGAGACCCTCCTCCGGGTGTGTCAGTCTTCGGTCAACGTCGCGAGGAACCGCTCGGCGTCGAGGGCGGCCGCGCAGCCCGAACCCGCAGCGGTGATCGCCTGTCGGTAGGTGTGGTCGACGAGGTCGCCGGCGGCGAAGACGCCGGGAATGTTGGTCCGGGTGCTCGGCGACTGCACCTTCACGTAGCCGTTCTCGTCCAGGTCGACCTGACCCCGGAAGAGCGTGCTGCGCGGGTCGTGGCCGATCGCCACGAAGACGCCCGCCACCTCCAGCGTCTTGGTCTCACCGGTGTGCACGTTGCGCAGCCGCACCCCGGAGACCTTGCCGTCGGCCCCAAGAATCTCCTCGACCACGCTGTTCCACTCGACCTGGATCTTCTCGTTCGCCAGGGCGCGGTCCGCCATGATCTTGCTGGCGCGGAACTCGTCCCGCCGGTGGACGATCGTGACCTTGCTGGCGAACTTGGTGAGGAAGACGGCCTCCTCCATCGCCGAGTCGCCGCCACCGACCACCACGATCTCCTGGCCGCGGAAGAAGAAGCCGTCACAGGTTGCGCAGGAGGAGACGCCGTGGCCGAGGTACTCCTGCTCACCCGGTACGCCCAGCGGACGCCACGCCGAACCGGTGCTCAGGATCACCGCCTTGGCCCGGTACGCCGTCTCGCCGACGTACACGGTGTGCAGCGCGCCCGAACCCGGCACGCCGGTGTCCACCAGCTCGACCCGGGTGACGTCGTCAGTGACGAACTCGGCACCGAACCGCTCGGCCTGCTTGCGCATCGCGTCCATCAGCTCCGGGCCCATGATGCCGTCCGCGAAGCCCGGGAAGTTCTCGACCTCGGTGGTGGTCATCAGCGCGCCACCCGACTCCACGCCCTCGATGACCAGTGGCGCGAGATTGGCGCGGGCAGCGTAGATCGCCGCGGTGTAGCCGGCCGGCCCTGAGCCGATGATGATCAGGTTGCGGACCTCGTCCACTGCCGTCTCCCGATGTGTCTCTGCGCCCCCAGCGCGCTGCGCCGACGGCGGTCCGAGTGCCGGCCGCCGACGGCGAACCGACATCTGCAAGCCAGAACGTCATCGTACGAACCGGGGATTCCCGAGCCGGTCATCCGGTGGGTCATGTCACTGCCCCGTCGAAACGGCCGCTGAGGCGTTGTTTCACCCTACCCGGGTCTGATAGGTGACGTCCGCGCCCGTGGGCGACGTACCGCAACCCGGCCCGGTCGCCCAGGCCCAGCGGGTACCCGTGGAGTCGGCGAAGACGACGACCAGCGCGGCCCTGCCCTCGAACGACGCGAAGTCGACCAGCTCGACCGTGATCGGCCCTCGGCCGTGCGCCGCCGCGATCGCCTCCAGGCACCGGGCGAGGACGGCCGGGTCGGCGAGCCGCTCCAGCCCGGGTACCCGCTGTGGTGCGACGCCCGGGGAGGCGGTCTCCGGCAGGTCGGGGCCGCCGGTACGGTGTCGGTCCGGCTGCCCGGCCGGACCGGCGGTCACCCGCTCGTCGGTGACCCGGGTTTCGGACGGGTCCTGCGGTGCGGTCGGAGCGCGGCTGGTGAGGGTGGTGACGGTGCCGGCCAGGGTTCGGGGGGTGTAGTCGGTGCCGGTGGCCAGCACCCGCTCCACGGGGGGCCGCGGCACCGGGCGGGGCGACCCGGAGTCGAGGAGCGGGGCCTGCTCGGGGGCGCTGCCGGCGGTGTACGCCGAGCCGCCGGCCTGGTCCGCGGCGTCATCCGCGCCGAAGCGGCTCACCGCGAACGCGCCGAAGCCGGCCACCACGGTGGCGACCAGGACCGGACCGGCGACCCGACGCGCCCAGCGTCGCCGCCGGCCGGGACCCCGGGAGGTGGAGGCCGGGGCGGTCCGGGGCTGGGTCGGTACGCCGGTGGGCGGACGTCCGGGGCGGCGCGGGGCCCTGGGCGTCTCCCGTTCCGCGCTCTCGTCCGGCCCGGCGGAACTCGGGCCGGCGGCACCGGTCAGGGCCGGCCGGGTCAGGGCCGCGTCGAGTCGGTCGACCACCGCGGGCGGCATCGGTTCCGACTTCGCCGCCAGCGCCGCCAGATCGCGCCGGACGGCGTCGACGCCAGCCGTCAACGCCGCGTACGCCTCCGCCCAGGCCGGGTCCTCGGCGATCAGCCGGGCGACCTCGGCCTCGTCCGGGCCGTCCAGCGCGCCGCCGACATAGTCGGCCAGCAGGTCGAAGTCGACCTCCCTGAACTGGCCGCCGGTCACGATTCCTCCTGCTCCTGGCCGGGTGAGGGCCGCCGGTCGGGTCCCACCGGCCGCTGTTCGGCCCCGGACCGGGCCGACCGGTCGGGTCCCGACCGGGTTGACGTAGGTCGGACGTCTGAGCCGAAGCCGCGGTTCCCCCTGGTGGCCGACGGCATGCCGACCCCGGGGCCGGTATGCGGGGCGGTGCCGCCACTGGCCGCCCGAGCCGCTGCCTCCTCCTCGTCCGCCGCGCCGGTGCGCGGCTCGGGGGCGCGCAGGTGGCCGAGGAGAACGGCGAGCCGGGCCCGCCCCCGCGCGCACCGGCTCTTCACCGTGCCCTCCGCCACACCGAGGATCTCGGCGACCTCGGCGACCGGATAGCCCTGGAGGTCCACCAGGACGAGAGCGGCCCGCTGCTCGACGGGGAGCGCGGCGAGCGCCTGCCGGACGACGAGCGCGGTGTCGTGGTCGACGGCCGGCGCGGCCGGCTCGAGGCCGCCGACCCAGCGCCCGCTCTCGTCCGGCCCGGAGCTGTCGGGCAACGGCACGGTCGGATGCGACTGTCGGCGGCGGATCCGGTCGAGGCAGGCGTTCACCACGATCCGGTGTAGCCAGGTGGTGACGGCCGCATCGCCGCGGAACCGCGCCGCCGCCCGGTGTGCGGAGAGCAGCGCGTCCTGGAGGGCGTCCGCCGCCTCCTCCCGATCGCCGAGGGTGCGGAGCGCGACGGCCCAGAGGCGGTCCCGGTGGCGGTGGAAGAGAGCCGCGAAGGCGCCCGGGTCGCCGTCCGCGTGGGCCCGCAGCAGCGCGACGTCGCTCGGCTCGGACCCGGCGACCTCCTCACCGTCCGGCTCCGGGCCGACAGACGTGGGTTCGGGAACGGCGTGCGGGTCCGGCGAGGTGGGCCGGGGAACGGCCGCGCCGGCCGGCTCCGGCTGCTCCGCGGGTCCGGCGTCGTCGCCGGCCGACCGGACCGGCTCTGCGCCCGGCCACGGACCGGTGGCCGACGAGCGGGTCTGGCCGGCCGCGTCCGAACTCCGTGCGCCGGTCATGGCCGCACGATACCGACTGTCGTCTCCACCGGGGCGTCCGGTCGCTCACCGAGCCTGGACCGTGATCTCCTGAACGCCGATCTTGTAGCGGTACGGCTCGCTCTGGGGCAGGGAGGTGATCCAGAGCAGGAGGTACTGGTACTTCTGGCCCGGGACGAAGTCGCTGAAGGTGATGGTGGAGCCGTCAGCCTTCTCGAACGGGTTCCCGATCCGCTGGTACGTGTCGACCAGCTGCCGGTCGCCGGAACTGGTCGACGGGTAGTCCCGGGTGCCCCACCGCAGCTCGGCGGAGAAGCCGGGAGCGGAGAACTCCGCCTTGACGCTGGTGACCTCCCTCGGCTCGCCGAGGTTGATCAGGATCCCCATGCCGTCCTTGAGGTTTCCGAAGGTCGACCGGTTGTAGCTGTCGGTCTCCCAACCGTCGTTGGGGTCGCCGTTGACCACCTTCTCGACGCCGTCCAGCTCGGTCCGGTCGCCCTCGGGGTCGATCACCCGGAGCTGGTCGGCCCGGAGGTCGAGCTTGACCGGCTTGCTGAGCGGCGGGTCGGGCTCGCCCGCGGCGCCCGCCTGGGCCGGCACCGTGGCGGAAGGGGTCGGTGCCGCCTCGGGACCGGCGGGGTCGTTGGAGAGCACGTTGATCCCGACCAGGAGCCCGATGAGCGCGACCGCCAGCAGGGCGGCCACCCCGATCAGGGTCTTCCGGCCACCGGTGGTCGGGATGTCGGGAGTGTTGTCGGCGGTGGTGAACCGGAGCGGACCGCTGTCGAGGTACTGCTCCTCCGCGGCGGCGTCCAGCCGGCCGAGTTCGGCGGCGAGGACGTCGGCGGAGGGGACCGTGAGCTGGGGGTCCAGCAGGTCCATGATCAGGTCGTCGAGGTACGTGGGGATGCCGGCCCGAACCTGCCGGGGCGCGGCGAGCGCTCCGCTGGCGTCCCGGACCGCGTCCGGGACGGCGGCGCGGGCATGCCGGTCGGCGGTGCCGCCGAGGGTCGCCTCGACGTGCGGCCAGTGCCCGGTCAGCGCGTAGTAGAGGATGCCGCCGACGGCCCGTACGTCGGTTTCGGGGCTCTCCGCGCCGTCGGTACGGGCGTCGGCCAGGACGACCCGCCCGTCATCGGCGATCATCACGGTGCCGGGGTGCAGGTTGCCGTGGACCATCCCGGTGGCGTGGATCGCGGCGATCGCCCCGGCGACGGCGTGGGCGACGGCGGTGGCCCGGGCCGGGTCGAGGACGCCCTCCGCGACCACCTCGCGCAGCGACCGGCCGTCGACCCACTCGCGGACGACGTAGGCGCGCTCCTCTTCGTCGATCGCGTCGTAGACGCCGACGAGGTTGGGGTGGATGACGCGGCTTGCCGCCACGGCGGCCTGGAGCATCTCCTTTGCGGACTCGCCACCGGGGTAGCGCAGCACGACGGCGACAGGTCGGCGTAGCACGACGTCGACACCGCGCCAGACCTGACGGCCGGCGCTGTCGTCGTTGATGTGTTCGGCAAGCTCGTACCGCTCGGCCAGGATCTCACCGGCGGCGGGGGCACCGAAGGTCATCACCGGCGGAGTGACCTCGTCCGCCTCCTGACCTTCGCCGACCTGGGTCACCCGTCCTCCCTCGGTGATCGTGTCGATCGCTGGACCCGTGCTGCTGGGCATCTGGCTTCCGTTCCGCCTTTGCAGGGACCCGGGCGGCCACCGGCTCTTCTAGCCTAGGCGCTCGCCGCATCCGTCGAGAGCGACCTTACCTGGGTCTGACTGATCCCCGACACGTCATCTTGGGCCATAGGCCACCAGCTGCCGCAGATGTCGGGAAGAGCACCTGAACAACCGCTCTCATCCGGCTGGACGACATGGGCATTTAGCAATCTAAAGGTGATTTTTATGTCATTTCGGGGTAGGTCAATCTGTCTTCGACCTCCGCGGCCCGCGATCGTGTCGCCCGGACCGCCGTACCGGGCCTCTTCCCGCCCGGGCCGGAAGTATGCCACCCGCGAGTCAATTGAGGACAGCCGCCCTGACGATCGGTCAGTTGATCCTGACTGGGAGTTATCCACAGCATTCCACCTGGGCTTCGTCCTCAGGCGACCCGGTTATCCACAGCGATATCCCCAGCCGCGTCGGAGTTGGGGATAGCCGACTCAGCGGCCGAGCCGGCGCCGGACCATGTCGACGACGTCGGTGATCTCCCGGATCCCCAGCACCAGGGCGAGCCCGAGGTACGTCCCGCCGATCGCCGCACCGCCGAGGGCCACCTCGACGAAGCCGAGCCAGCGGCTCGACAACGCCTCGCCGGGGAGGAGCACCACGACGAGCAGCCCGACGAGTGTCGCGCCGAGGGCCGCGACCAGGACCCGGCCGAGGGTGCTGGCGATCGTGCCGAACCCGAGGCGGCCGATCCGGGACCGGAGCAGCGAGGCCGAGATCACCGCCGCGGCCACGTACGACACTCCGTTGCCGATCATCATCCCGGAGGCGAGGAACGACAACGGGAGTACGGCGAAGACGAGCACCTGGACGACGATCCGCAGCACGACGACCGGAATGTTGATCAGAGCGGGGGTCCGGGTGTCCGGCAGCGCCCAGAACGCGAAGGTGAAGACCTGGCTGATCGCGAACGGCACCAGCGCCAGCGCGGCGACCAGCAGCACCGGGGAGATGGCGCCGGCGTCGCCCGCGCCGGCTCCGTAGTTGAAGAGGACCACCGCGATCGGTTCGGCGAGTACGGCGTAGCAGACGGCGATCGGGGCGAGCACGGCCGCGACGGTCCGGACGGTCCGGGAGAGGTCCGCCGCCATGTCGGCGAACCGGCCGTCGGCCGCGGCGGCGCTCATCCGGGGCATCAGCGCGGTGATGATCGAGACCGCGATGATGCCGTGCGCCATCATCAGCAGCAGGAAGACGTTGTTGTAGATCGCCGGCCCCGCGGAGTCGTGCCCCACCTGGTTGAGCAGGTTGAACAGGACGATCAGGCCGAGCGAGTTGACCGCGACGTAGCAGAACATCCAGGCGCCGAGCCGGCCCAGCTCGCGGAGCCCGAGCTCCCGGAAGTCGAAGCGTGGCCGCCAGCGGAACCCGACCCGGCGCAACGCCGGTAGCAGGCCGGCGACCTGGACCACGATGCCGAGCAGGGTGCCGCCGCCGAGCAGCAGGATCTGGCCCCGGCTCATCTCGCCCGGTTCGATGACCTTTGCGCCGTAGATGGCGATGTAGAGCGCGCAGGCGGCGATGATCACCAGGTTGTTGAGGATCGGCGCCCACATCGGCGCCGCGAAGTGGCCCCGGGTGTTCAGCACCGCGGCGATCAGCGCGCTGAGGCCGGAGAAGAAGATGATCGGCAGCAGCAGCCGGGAGAGGTCGGTGACGAGCTCCTGGTAGTCCTCGCCGCGCCCGCCGGCGTAGATCTCACTCAGCACCCCGGCCAGGAGGATGGCCAGCACCGACGCGATGCCGAGAGCGAGCCCGGCCAGGGTGAGCAGACGCTGGGCGTACGCCTGGCCGCCGTCGGGGTCGAGCTTGCGGCGCCGGACCAGCACCGGCACCACCACGCTGGTCAGAACCCCGCCGAGCAGGAATTCGTAGACCATCTGCGGGATGATCAGAGCCGTGGCGTACGCGTCGTTGACGGCGAAGTTGCCGAGTGCGGCGACGACCATCAACGTACGGAGGAAACCGGTGCCCCGGCTGACCAGACTGCCGATCGCCATGATCGCGCTGTTGCTGGCCGCGCTGCCCTCCGCCGTCTCCGGCGGCGGGTTGGTGCTCTCGATGATCGGGCTGGTCGAGATCAGCGTGGCACCGTCCCGGGGCGGTGGAACCCCGTCGGGCATGGCGTTCGCGCTGCGGTACAGCCCGCCTGCCATGTCAGCCTCCCAGGGGGTATGGCGGGCAGGGTACCCGCCAGCACTCCTGGAGACCTTAGTCAACCGGGACCGGGGCTGCCGAAGCGTGTCGTCGCCGAGCGGTGTGCCCGCCGCCGGCAGGTGCAGGTCGGCCCGCTAGGCTGGCGATTCCATGTCCGACGCATCCGTTCCGCAGGCAGCCCGTTCCGCGCCGTCCGCCAGCCGGTCGGCCGGTTCCCCGTCCGCCTCCTCGCCCGCCGGTTCCCGGGCGAGGTCGGCCGGTGCGTCCGGCGGCCGGAAGGCGGCAGCGCCGGGCCGCGACGCCGCGGCCGTGGGCCGGGGAGCGGGGGCCTCGGGCCGGGGTGGCGCGGCGCCGGGCCGCGGGTCGGCCGCGAGCCGGCTGAGCGCCGCGCAACGCAACGCCGTGGCCGAACTGCTCCGGGTCTCGCCGGTCGCCGACGAACTCGGGCGCCGGTTCGCCCGCGCCGGCCACGAGCTGCACCTGGTCGGTGGCTCGGTCCGGGACGCGCTGCTCGGCCGGCTCGGCGAGGACCTCGACTTCGCCACCGACGCGCATCCCGACCAGACGCTGCGGCTGCTCAAGGGCTGGGCGGAGGCGACCTGGGAGACCGGCCGCGAGTTCGGCACCATCGGGGCCCAGCGCGGCGGACTCCGGCTGGAGATCACGACGTTCCGCGCCGAGTCGTACGACCACGTGAGCCGTAACCCCGTCGTCGAGTACGGCACGAGCCTCGTCGACGACCTGCGGCGCCGCGACTTCACGGTGAACGCGATGGCGGTCAGCCTCCCCGGGCACGAGTTCACCGACCCGTACGGCGGACTCGACGACCTCGCCGAGCGGGTGATCCGAACCCCCGGTACCCCGGCCGAGTCCTTCGGCGATGATCCGCTGCGGATGCTCCGGGCCGCCCGGTTCGCGGCGCAGCTGGGGTTCACCGTCCACCCGGCGGTGAAGGACGCGATGCGGGAGATGGCCGCGGACCTGGACCGGATCACCGCCGAGCGGATCCGCGACGAGTTCACCAAGCTGCTCTGCGGCGCCGATCCGGTGACCGGGCTGCGCCTGCTGGTCGAGACCGGGCTGGCCGACCGGTTCCTGCCGGAACTCTCCGGCCTGCGGCTGGAGATCGACGAGCACGCGCAGCACAAGGACGTCTACGAGCACACCCTGACCGTGGTGAACAACGCGATCCGGTTGGAGGGGGACTCCGGCTGCGACTTCGTGCTCCGGATGGCCGCGCTGATGCACGACGTCGGCAAGCCGGCGACCAAGGCGGTCGGGCCGGACGGCCGGGTCAGCTTCCACCACCACGAGGTGGTCGGCGCCCGGCTGACCAAGCAGCGGATGAAGGCGCTGCGCTACCCCAAGGACGTGATCAGCCAGGTCACCACGCTGGTCGGGCTGCACCTGCGGTTCTACGGGTACGGCCGGGGCGAGTGGACCGACTCCGCGGTACGCCGCTACGTCACCGACGCGGGCGACCTGCTGCCCCGGCTGCACAAGCTCACCCGCTCCGACTGCACGACCCGCAATCGGCGGAAGGCGGCGCAGCTCGCCGCCGACTACGACGCGTTGGAGGCCCGGATCGCCCGCCTGCAGGCGGAGGAGGACCTGGCCCGGGTCCGGCCCGACCTCGACGGCAACGCGATCATGGAGTTGCTCGGCATACCGCCGGGCCCGATCGTCGGCCGCGCCTGGCGGCACCTGAAGGAGCTGCGGCTGGAGCGGGGGCCGCTGAGCCGGGAGGAGGCCGAGGCGGAGCTGCTGCGCTGGGCCCGCGAACAGGGCGTCATCGACGGCTGACCGGCGCTGCGGCGCCGCGGCCCGGCCGCCCCGGCACGACGATGGCGCGGCAGAGCATGCGGCGGCGCGGGCATGCCGGTCGGCGGTGCCGCCCGCGCGGCCCACGGCGAGGGCTCCGGCACGACGACGGCCCGACACCGCAACCGGTGCCGGGCCGCACGAGGTGCAGTCAGCTCTGCTCGATCGTGGCTGTCGTCGTACCGCTGTTCGCCGGCGCACCCCCGGTTTGACCTCCGCCGGCGCGGAGGGCGCCGAGTCGGGCGAGCAACGCGGCCAGGTCCACACCGGTCAGGTCGCTGCCGAGTTGCAGTCCCTGGGCCACGTTGGCCGCGACCGACTTGGTCAGCGAGGTGGCGCCGTCGGTGGAGATGACCGTCAGCTTGTCGATCGCGCGCATCGGGGCGCTCGCCGCCTCCACCACCTGCGGCAGGACCTTGAGCAGCAGGTCGAGCACGGCCGCCTCGCCGTACGCCGCGAACGCCTCGGCCTTGAGGGCCATCGCCTCGGCCTCGGCCCGGCCCTTGGCCAGGATCGCCGCGGCCTCCGCCTGCCCCTCCCGCTCGATCGCCTCCGCGATCGCGGTACGCCGGCGCTGCTCCGCCTCGCCCTCCTTGGCACCCTCGATCGCGTTCGCCTCGGCGAGCGCCGCCCGGCGGGCCCGCTCGCCCTCACCCATCAGGCGGGCCTGCTCGGCGGCGGCCTGGGCGGCGGCGATGGTGGCCTGCCGCTCGGCGTCGGCGCGGAGCACCGCCGCGTTGCGCGCCGCCTCGGCCTCCTGCTCCACCTTGTACCGGGCCGCGTCGGCCGGCTTGCGGACCTCGGTGTCGAGCTGCCGCTGCTTGAGCTCGGCGTTCCGCTCGGCGACCTTCTGCTGCTCGGAGAGGATCGCCTGGTCCCGCTCGGCCTGGGCCAGCGGGCCGGCGGCGGCCGACCTCGCCTTTGCGGCGTCGATCTCGGCCTGGATCGCGGCCTGCTTCAGGGCGAGATTCCGGTTCGCCTCGGCGATCGCCTCCTCGGCGAGCAGCCGCTCCTGCTCCGCCGCCTGCCGGGCGCGGGCCTCGGCGATCGCCGCGTCCTTGAGCACCCGGGCCGCCTCCGGCCGGCCGAGGTCCTGAAGGTACGACCCCTCGGCCAGGATGTCCTGGAGCTGGAAGGTGTCGAGCACCAGGCCCTGGTTGGTCATCGAGTGCTCGGCCTCCTCGGCGACCGCGCTGGCGAAGGCCGCGCGGTCCCGGATGATCTCCTCGATGGTGAGCCGGCCGACGATCGAGCGCAGCGCACCAGCCAGCACCTCACGGGTGAAGGACTCGATCTCGTCCTGCTGGTGCAGGAAGCGCTGCGCCGCCGCCCGGATCGCGTCCTCGGTCCCACCGACCTTGACGATCGCGACGCCGTGCAGCTCGGTCCGGATCCCCTGCTTGCTCACCGCGCCCTTGATGCTGACGTCGATCCGCCGGCTGGAGAGGTCGATGGACTGGAGCTTCTGCACCACCGGCAGGACGAAGACCGAGGCGCCGAGGACGACCTTCTGCCCCGACATGTCCGTCACCCGGGTGCCGTCGGCGCTCCGCGTCGTACGTCCCTTGCGGCCGGTCACGATGAACGCCTCGTTCGGCCCGGCGACCTTGATCCGGGAGAGCACGAAGAGGATGAGAATGAAGGCGAGCAGTACCGCTCCGCCGATGGCGGCGAAAATCATCAGGGCACCGTCCGTTCCGAGATGAGGGTCAGCAGCCGGGTGGGGTGGCAACGGATGTCGTGGGGGCGGGGGGCCGGCGGCCCCGGCGTCAGTAGGTCTCGACGAGGACGCTGGTCTCGCTCAGTGCCTCGATGACGAAGATCTGGACGCCGGTGGCGATCGGGCGCTCGGCCCGCGCGTTGAGCTTCATCGGTTGGCCAGCGACCTGGATCCGGACCTCGCCGTAGCCGTCGCTGGGGATCGGGGTCACCACGACGCCGAGCGCCCCGACCAGGTCGTTGCGGGTCAGCGTGGGGTCGGTGGGCATGTCGCGGGCCGCCCGCGAGAGCCGGGCCGCCAGCCAGCCGGCCGGAAGCGCCGCCAGGGCGCCCAGGCCGCCGGCCGCGGCGATCTGGCCGGGTGTACGGCCGCCGAGCAGTTCGTTGGCGATGGCGCCGCCGAAGCCGAGGACGCCGGCGAACCCGGCCACCGCCTCCAGGCCGATCGGTCCGTCGACGTCCGGGTTGCCGAGGTGTGCGATTTCGGTGCCAAGGAGGGCCAGCGCGAGTACCGCGACGCTTGCGCCGCCGATGGTGAGGAAAACCCAGGTCCCCGTTGCCACGCTTGCACGGTAACCGGGAGCGGCAACCCCGGCCGCCGCGTCGACGCGGCGGCCGGGGTTGCTCCGGGGGTCACTCGAAGGCGGTGGTCCAGGTGCGTACCTTGTAGAACTCCGCACCGGAGACGGTCTTCGCCTCGGTGGGGTTGCCGTTGGCGTCGAAGAACTGCACGGTCGGGCTGCCCCAGGTGCGCGAGCCGGTGTTGTCGCCGCGTACCCAGGCCCGCTCGCCGGAGGGCGCCTGGTTGACGTACGCCTTCACCCGGGTCGTGCTGGAGATCCGGGTGAGCGTCCGGGTGGTCGTGTCGACCGAGAAGACCCCGGTGGTGTGGGTGATGAAGAGGGTGTGCGGGTCGGTGTACGACGGTTGCAGGTCGTGCCCGAGGTTCGGGGTCACGACGCCGTCGGAGTTGGTGTAGGTGCCGAGGTTGATCGGGGATCCGGTCGCTACCAGCCGGGTGTTCCGGTACGTCCCAGTGACGGCGTACGACACCAGCTTGCCCTGGCCGATCGCCCAGATGTACTTGTACGTCGGGTCGTAGAGGACGCCGTGCGCCCCGGGCAGGGAGATGGTCTGCACCAGGGCGAGGGTGCTCGGGTCGCTGATCTTGGTGGGCGCGTACAGCTTGAGGGTGCCGGCGGAACTCGCCACCACGATGGACCCGTTGTCGGTGATCCGCTCGATGGCGTGCGGGTTGCCGCCTGGGGTGGCCTGCCACAGGATGTCCGCGGTGGTGGCCCGCGGCTTGCCACTCTTCACGTCGATGATCGCGGCGCGGCCGCCGGAGGCGGTGACCAGGGCGACGGTGCCGAAGGCGGCGGTGGCGCGGATCCGGACGTCGGACAGGTTCTGCCAGGCCCCGCTGGTGGTGCCGGGGCTGAACTGCCAGTAGAGGTTCCCTTCCGTCCACGCCACGTTGCGGTTCCACACCAGCACCCGGTTGCTGACCTGCTCGGTCGTGGCCAGGTAGTAGTTGTCGGCCGCGACGGCCGGACCGGCGGTGCCGACCAGCGCGGTGGCGCCGACCAGGGTGGTGGCGCCGACCGCCCCCACGAGCAGGGCGGCCAGAATCGGCTTGCGCATGACATTCCTCCCACGGGTCGCCATGACAATAACCTTTGTCGATGACGATGGGTAGGAAAAGTTTCTACGGACTCAGTTCGGCGCGACGACGATCTCGGCCCGGAAGAACGGCTTCGGCAGCGGGAGTCGCTGGATCTCGGTGCCCTCCGGGTCGATCAGCACCGCCGCGCAGTCGTCCGGGTAATTCGCGAGGTAGAGCAGCCGGTCGTCCCGAACCCAGGTGACGTCGGCGCTGGGCAGCTTCCGGACCACCGTCCCGGTGGCGACCTCGACGAGCTGGGCCGACGCCTTCGCCTGCACCACCACCAGTCGACCGTCCGGAGACCAGGCGCCCGGGCCCCGGACGGTCCCCGGCACCGGCAGCGTCCGGCTCGGCGTACCGTCGTCGGCGGTGTAGATCTGGAGCCCGGGCGACGGCGGAGTCGGCGAGCGCCTGTCGGCCGTGTCCTGCGCGGCCGGGGACTGACCGCGATCGAGCAGCGGTACGGCGATTTCCCGGCCGTTGGGCAGCCAGGAGAAGCGGCAGGGATCGGCGCAGGTGACCGGGAACGTGCGCAGCGGGTACTGACGGAGGCTGTTGTTCCTCGTGTCGAGGATCCCGAACTGGGGGTACGGCGGCTTCGGGCTGACGAAGTTGATCAGCAGCCGGGTGCCGTCCGGCGACCACTGCGCGTCGTGCACCTGGCCGTCGAGCACGGTCCAGCGGAGCTGTCGGGTGGCGTGGTCGAGCACGCCGATCTCCGGGGCGGTGAGGGAGCGCTGCACCGCGACCATGCTCCCCTGCGGGGCAACCCAGACCCGCTTGTACTGCCTGCCGAGTTCGACGTAGCGGCCGGCGACGCGGTCGTACGCCCAGGCGGCGGGGATCACCCGGGGCGAGAGGCCGGCCAGGAGCCAGCCACCGGGCAGCCGGAGCGGTCCGTCCTGCCAGTTCTCCGCGACCGGCGGCACGGTCGGGTCGACGGTCGGCGTGGCGGTGACCGCCGGTTCCGGATCGGTCCCGGTGCTCGGCGCGGCGGCGACCGGTGCGGGCGACCGTTCCACCGGGCGTAACCAGACGTACGGCGCGGCGATGGCCGCGACCGCGACCAGCGCGGCGGCGGTGGCAGCGACCCGGCGCCGGCGGCGGATGCGCCGACCCCGGCTGATCACGATGCTGACCAGGTTCGGCGGCTGGTGAGGGTCGCCGGCCAGGTCCTGTATGGCCGCCCGGAGCAACCGCTCCTCGTTCCCGTTCATCCGCACACCTCCGCCCGTTCCGCGAGTTCGGCCCGTTCCGCGAGTTCCGTCCGTCGACGAGGCAGCCCTGCCCCTTCGGTCCGCTGCCGCGGTCTCACCAGGCCCGGTCGCCAGGTCGGCGCGGCCGGGTCGGCGCCGACCGGTCGGTTCGCCCCACCGGCTCGCGCGGTCTCGCCGGTCCGCTCCGCCGCCGCGGTCCGCCCTGGCCGCTGCCGGCCGGTGTCGCGCCCCGCCGACCTGGCCGCCTCGGCGAGTTCCGGAACGAGTTCGCGGAGCTTGACCAGCGCCCGGGACGCCTGGCTGGCCACCGTGCCCGGCCGGCAGCCGAGCATCGCGGCGGTCTGCTCGACCGTCTGGTCCTCCAGGTAGCGGAGCACCAGCACGGCCCGTTGCCGGGGCGGCAGCGCCCGCAGCGCGTCACGGAGCAGCATCCGGACCGCGGTGTCGTGGTCGAGCTGCGCGTCGGCGACGGACTGTCGCTCCGGCACCTCGGCGACGGTGACCTCGGCGCGTCGGCTGCGGCGGCGCCAGAGCGAGATCTGGTCGTGGTAGAGGATCTGCCGGACGTACGGCTCCGCGTCGCCCCGGATCCGCGGCCAGCGGGCGTACGCCTTGGCCAGCGCGTTCTGCAGCAGGTCCTCGGCGGTGTGCGGGTCGCCGGCGAGCGCCTGGGCGACCCGGAGCAACGCATCACCCCGTTCATGCACGAATCGGGTGAATTCCTGCTCGGCCGTCCGTCCCACGACCCACCTCCTCCAGAGCAGACGCGTGGGGCGGACGAAGCTTTGCCTCACTTGACCGAATCCGCCCGAGCGGCGGGCCGCCCCGTACGAGCCGGAGCGGCCGCCGGCCTGTGGGCGGCCGGGACCCGGACGTGCCCCGGACCCCGGCCGCCGGCCGGGTCAGACCCGGGTCAGACCCGGGTGAGCTCCTGCTCCGGCTGGGCCGCCGCGAGGTGGTGGCGCAACCGCTCCCCCTCGATGTCGACGCTGGGCAGGATCCTGGCGAGCCAGCGCGGCAGCCACCAGGCGGCCCGGCCGAGCAGTGACATCACCGCCGGCACGATGGTCATCCGGACCACGAAGGCGTCGATCACCACCCCGATGGCGAGGGCGAAGCCCATCGACTTGATGATCGGATCGTCCATCATGACGAAGCCGCCGAAGACCGAGGTCATGATCAGCGCGGCCGCCGTCACGACCCGGGCGCCGTGGCCCGTGCCGTTGACCGTGGCCTGGGTCGGGGTGTCGCCGTGGACGAAGTCCTCCCGCATCCGCGAGACCAGGAACACCTCGTAGTCCATCGCCAGCCCGAACAGGATGCCGATCAGCAGGATCGGCAGGAAGCTGACCAGCGGGCGGGGGGTGTCCACGCCGACCAGGTCGGCCAGGTGGCCCTGTTGGAAGATCAGCACGGTGAGGCCGAAGGTGGCGCCGACGGTCAGCAGGAAGCCGAGCGCCGCCTTCAGCGGCACCAGCACCGACCGGAAGACCAGCATCAGCAGCAGTACCGACAGCCCGACGACGAGCAGCAGGTACCACGGCATGGCGTCGGAGAGCTTCTCCGAGGCGTCGATCCCGACCGCGGTCTGGCCGGTGAGCGCCACCTCGACCCCGTCCGCCTCGTCGATGGCGGCGACCTTCGCCCGGAGGTCGTGCACCAGTGTCTCGGTCGCCGGGTCGGTCGGCCCGGTGGTCGGGATGACCGGCAGCACCGCGGTGCGCTGGTCTCGGCTCTGCTGCGGCGGGGCGACCGCGAGCAGGTTCGGGGTACCCTGCACCGCCGCCATCACCTCCTGGGCGGCGGCACCGGTCCGTTTGGCCGAGTCGCCGGAGACGACCAGCACCAGCCGGTTGTTGAAGCCGGGGCCGAAGCCCTCGGTGATCAGGTCGGCCGCCTCGCGCTGCGGCGTGCCCTTCGGGGCGCTGCCGTGGTCCGGGAGCGCGACCCGCATGTCGGCGGCGGGAAGGGCGAGCGCCCCGAGCCCGAGCAGCACGACCAGGATCACCGGTACGCGCAGCCGGATCACCAGCCGGGCCCAGCGGAACCCGAAGCCCTCCCGCCCCGCGGCGTCCCCGCCGCCGTCGGCGCGGCGGAGCCGGCGGGGCAGGACCCGCCGGCCGGCGAAGCCGAGCAGCGCCGGGAGCAGGGTCAACGCGACGAGTACGGCCACCGCGACGGTGCCGGCGGCGGCCAGCCCCATGACGGTCAGGAACGGGATGTCCACCACGGCGAGGCCGGCCAGCGCGATCACCACGGTGAGCCCGGCGAAGAGGACGGCGGAGCCGGCGGTGCCGATGGCCCGCCCGACCGCCTCCTCCGGCTCCAGCCCGTCCAGCGCGTTCTGCCGGTAGCGCGAGGTGATGAAGAGGGAGTAGTCGATCCCGACCGCGAGGCCGAGCATCAGGGCGAGCACCGGCGCCACGCTGGTCAGCTCGACGACGCTGCTCACCGCGTAGAGGCCGGCCATGCCGGCGCCGACCCCGAGCAGCGCGTTGAGCATGGTCATCCCGGCCGCGACCAGCGACCCGAGGGTCACCACGAGGACCACCAGGGCGATCACCACGCCGATGCCCTCGGAGCTGCCGACCTCCGGGACGCTGGCCATCATCTCCCCACCGTGCTCGACCCGTAGCCCGGCGGCCGTCGCGGCCGCGCCGGTCTTCGTGTACGCCTCGCGCTGCGCGTCGGTGACCTCGTCGGCCTGCGCGGCGAACTGGACCTGGATCAGGGCGTACCGGCCGTCCGGCGAGACCGCGCCCGCGGTGTACGGGTCGATCGCGCCCAGTGCCCCAGGCAGCGTCGACGCCTCCCGGACCAGGTCGGCCACCACGGCCCGCCGGTCCGGGGTGGTCAGCTGCTGCCCCTCCGGCGCGGCGATCGCGATGGTGCCGGTCGCGCCACTCGCCTCGGGAAACTCCCGCTTCAGCGCGTCGATCGCGCGTTGTGACTCGGTCCCGGGAATGGAGAAGTTCGAGGCGGTGGGGCCCATGAACGCGTACGCGGCGCCGCCGAGCGCGGCCAGCGCGACGAGCCAGAGGACCACGACGAGCCGGCGGCGGCGGAACGAGGCCCGGCCGAGCTGGTAGAGGAGTGTCGCCATGTCGGTCGCTTCCTTGTCGAGTGATCGAGCGGCTTGTCGGGGGTGGGGGCGGTGGGGACTGCGCCGGGGTGGGGGTCGGTGGGGATCGGTGCCGGGTCAGGCGCCGGAAGCGAGTGCGCGCCGCGCGACCTGGATCAGGGCCGAGCGGAGTTCGGCCGGGTCGTCGGGGCAGTCGATCACGACCGCGGTGATCCCGGCGAGCAGCACCTGCGCGGCGATCCGGGCCGCCGGGTCGGCCGATCCGCCGGTGAAGGCGTCGATCAGCCGGGCGGTGGCCGGGTACAGGTCGGCGAAGGCGGGGTGTTCGAGCAGCTGCGAAAGGTCGTTGTAGATGAGCGCGACCTCGCGCCGGTACGTCAGCACGAGGTCCACGAAGCCCTCGATGGCGACCTCTCGCGCGGCGTCGGCATCCAGCCCGCTGATCCGGGCGTCCAGTGTGGCCAGGTCCCGGGCGGCGGGGGCGACCAGTTCGAGGAGGATCGCCTCCTTGCTGTCGAAGTGGTAGAGCAGGGTCGCCTTCGAGCAGCCGACCTCGACCGCGATGTCGTGCAGCGATGTGCCCTTGAAGCCGGCGTGGCTGAACCGCCGCGCCGCCACGGCCAGAATCTCGTCCCGGGTCTTGCTACGCGCCATCTCCGACACCTCCGTCGCCCAGGATGCCTGACCGAACGGTCAGTCCTTGACCGATCGGTCAGATTGTGAGCTGGGTAACGCTGCGGAACCCTCGTGGGGGCGGGGTGGAGAATGGGCGGGTGCGCTGGACGGTCCTTGACACGCCGATCGGCGCCCTCTCCGTCGGAGCCGACGAGGTGGGCGTCTGCCGCGTGCGCTTCGGGCCGGTCGAGGCGGCGACGGAAAACCCGTCGCCCACGGCGGACGACCCGCTGCTGGCCGCGGCGGTCGCCGAGCTACGGGCGTACTTCGCCGGGGAGCTGACCGAGTTCACCGTGCCGCTGCACGTACGCGAGGGCTCGGAGTTCGAGCGCGCCGTCTGGGCCGAGATGTCGACGATCCCGTACGGCGAGACCCGGACGTACGGCGAGGTGGCGGCGGCGGTGGGCGACCAGGGAGCGGCGCGCGCGGTCGGCGTGGCGTGCAACCGCAACCCGATCCCGGTGATCGTGCCGTGCCACCGGATCGTCGGGGCGGGTGGCAAGTTGGTCGGCTTCGGCGGCGGTCTGCCCCGCAAGCGGCACCTGCTGGAACTGGAGGCCGGGGTCGCCCTCCAGCGCGCCTGGCGCTGACCCGGCGACCGCCCAGGTGGCGGCCGCCTTCTCGACGCCGGCCGCCGGAGGCGGTCGACGACGGGCCGATGGTGGCCGACGACGGTCAGGGCGTCAGGACGAGTCGGAGGCTGCGCAGCGTACCCGCCTCCATCCGGCGATGCGCCTCGGCCGTCTGCGCCAGGGGCAGGACTTCGGTCCGTCGCGGTCGCAGCCACCCGGCCGCGAGCAGGTGGTTGACCGCCCGGGCCGCCTCGGCGAGTTCGGCGGTGGTCGCCTGGGAGATGACGAAGCCGGTGACGGTGGCGTCCTTCGTGTAGACGTCCCAGGCCGGAAGCACCGGGCGGCTCTCCCGGCCGGCGAGCAGCACGATCCGGCCCCGCTGCCGGAGCAGGCCGACGGCCGTGCCCAGCTCGTTGCTGCCGGAGGTGTCGAGATAGAGGTCGACGCCGTCCGGGCAGAGGCGGCGTACCCGATCCGGCCACCGGTCGTCGCGATAGTCGACCACCTCGGCCGCGCCCAGGGACCGGCAGTAGTCCTCGGCGGCCGGCCGGGCGAGGGCGACCACCCGGGCGCCGGCGTCGGCGGCCATCACCACCAGCGCACTTCCCACGTTGCCGGCGCCACCGACCACCACCACCGTCTGGCCGGGCCGCAGCCGGCCGTGGGTGAACAGCGCCAGGTAGGCGGTGGCGGCGGAGTGGGCCACGGCCACCGCGTCGATCGGCGACACCCCGGGCGGGAGGTGGTAGAGCCGGTCGGCCGGCACCACCGCGCGGTCGGCCGCGGCGCCCTGCCGGCCGGCGTGTCCGAGGCTGTTGCACCACACCCGCTGTCCCGGGGAGAAGCCGAGCGCGCCCGGACCGGCCGTGACAACGGTGCCGGCCAGGTCACGACCGACGACGAACGGGAACGGCAGCGGTGTGCGGTAGGCGCCCGACCGGATGAACGTGTCCACCCGGTTCACCGTGGTGGCCTCGACCTCGACGAGCACGTCACCGAAGCCCGGCCCGGCGATGGTCAGGTCGCCGTACCGGATCTCCTCGGGTGGTCCGAGCCGCTCGATGTAGGCCGCCCGAACGGTCAGCGGCTGGGAACTCGCCGGGCCGTGTTCCGCGAACGCGTCGGACATGTCAGCACCTTCGCACAGGTCACGACCAAGACAGGCGAGGGCTGGCCCGATTGTGGGCCAGCCCTCGCCGTACGCGCGGTCGGCTCAGCGCTCGACCTTGCCGGCGATGAAGTCCTCGACGGCCTGGCGGGCGTCGTGGTCGTTGTACTGCTGCGGCGGCGACTTCATGAAGTAGCTCGACGCGGAGAGGATCGGCCCGCCGATCTTCCGGTCCAGCGCGATCTTCGCGGCCCGGATCGCGTCGATGATGACGCCGGCCGAGTTGGGCGAGTCCCAGACCTCGAGCTTCAGCTCCGCGTTCAGCGGCACGTCGCCGAAGGCGCGCCCCTCCAGCCGGATGTACGCCCACTTGCGGTCGTCCAGCCACGGCACGTGGTCGGACGGGCCGATGTGTACGTCGCTCTTGGCCATCTCGTGCGGCACCTGGGAGGTGACCGACTGGGTCTTCGAGATCTTCTTCGAGACCAGCCGGCTCCGCTCCAGCATGTTCATGAAGTCCATGTTGCCGCCGAAGTTGAGCTGGTACGTGCGCAGCAGCTCGACCCCCCGGTCCTCGAACAGCTTGGCCAGCGCCCGGTGCACGATCGTCGCACCGACCTGGCTCTTGATGTCGTCGCCCACGATCGGCAGCCCGGCGTCGGTGAACTTCTGCGCCCAGACCGGGTCGGAGGCGATGAAGACCGGCAGCGCGTTCACGAAGGCGCAGCCGGCGTCGATCGCCGCCTGGGCGTAGAACTTGTCGGCCTCCTCGGAACCGACCGGCAGGTACGACACCACGACGTCGACCTTGGCGTCGCGGAGTGCCTGCGCCACGTCGACGGGTTCGCGGTCGGACTCCTCGACGATCTCCCGGTAATACTGGCCCAGCCCGTCCAAGGTTGGGCCGCGCTGCACGATGACGCCGGTCGGCGGCACGTCGCAGAGCTTGATGCTGTTGTTCTCGCTGGCGACGATCGCCTCCGCGAGGTCCATGCCGACCTTCTTGGCGTCGACGTCGAACGCCGCGACGAACTTCACGTCCGAGACGTGGTAGTCGCCGAAGGTCACGTGCATGAGACCCGGGACGCGGTCGTTGGGGTCGGCATTGCGGTAGTACTCGACGCCCTGGACCAGGGACGACGCGCAGTTACCCACACCGACGATGGCGACGCGGACGGAGCCCATCGCGTTTGCCTCCTCTGTTGTTCATCACGGCCGCTCCGGCTCATCCCTGGACTGCCCAGGCGGAGGCGGGATGTTCTCTTCTGACGACCCCGGGTCGATGCCCGGGTGACCCGGGACGTCGCCCGGGGAGCCCGGGTCGGTGCCCGGGGTGGACACCGCCGGGGCCCGGCCGGAGCGCTCGTTGGCGATGAGCTCCTCCAGCCAGCGCACCTCGCGCTCACAGGCCTCGAGGCCATGGCGCTGAAGTTCGAGCGTGTACGCGTCGAGCCGTTCGGCCGCACGGCTCAACACGTCGCGCAGTCCCTCGCGGCGCTCCTCGACCTTGCGACGGCGGCCCTCGAGGATGCGGAGCCGCGTCGCCCGGTCGGTGCGGGCGAAGAACGCGAAGTGGACCCCGAACCCGGTGTCCTCGTAGCTCTCCGGGCCGGTCTGGGCGATCAGCTCGGCGAAGCGTTCCTTGCCTTCGGCGGTGATCTTGTACACGACCCGGCCGCGTCGACTGGTCAGCGCCGGGACCTCCTCGGCGGTCGCCGGCGTCTCCGCCGCCTCGGTGATCAAGCCAGCCGCCTGCAGTCGCCGCAGCGTCGGATACAGCGAGCCGTAACTGATGGCCGCCCGGATCGCCCCGAGTTTGGCGGTCAGCTCCTTGCGGAGCTCGTAGCCGTGCATCGGGGACTCCTGCAGCAGGCCGAGGATGGCGAGCTCGAGCATGCGCACACCCCTTCTCGCCCTCGCAGGATCCCGGTGACCGTCGTTCCGGCCCGTGTTGTCGGCCCGATGTATCGCGCCGATACATCGCACCGTAAACCTTTCGGGCCGGGGAGGCAAACCCTCCACGCGGCACGAGCTTCGTTACTCTCGGTTACGGCGGTCGCCTCTCTCGGCCGGACCGCGTACTCTCTTCCGCATGCGCACCCAGCGGCAGGTCGTCGATTACTCGCTCCAGAGGCGGGCGCTGCTGCGTGAGGTGCATTCAGGCCGCGTCGGCATGTACGAGGTGTGCGACGCCTCGCCGTACCTCAAGAACGCTGCCCGGTTCCACGGCGAGCCGACCGATACGCTTTGTCCGATCTGCCGCCGCGAGAACCTCACCCACGTGCACTACATTTACGGTGATGAACTCAAACAGTCGGCTGGTCAGGCCCGCACCCGGGCGGAGTTGTCGGTGCTGGCCATGACTCTGCGTGAGTTCCAGGTGTACGTGGTGGAGGTGTGCCGCGGCTGCGACTGGAACCATCTCGTCGAGCAGTACCTGCTCGGCCGGGACGGCCTGCCGGCCGACGAGGCGGGCGTGCCCGGTGAGGCGGCCTCGGCGATGACGGCCGACGGCTCGACCGTCCGGCGAAGGCGTGAGGCGGGGCGGTGACGATGACTCGTCTCGCCGATCTGGCGAACCTCTGGCTCGGTCGGGGCGAGTACCACGCGGCAAACCGGATAAGTCCGGCTATTTCCTATGTTGCGCCACCCACGCGTCGGGGTGACCGATCCTGGATGTGGCGTGTTCTAGCTCACGGCAACCCGGTGGGGGCGGAGACGCCCCGCACCGCGACCGGCAGGGTGTGACGAATGAACCCGTACGGCGATCCTCGTTCCGCGCGCGGCTGGGGCTCGGGCCCCGGCGCGAACGGTGACCACGGAGCAGCGGACGATCCATACCAGCGCCCGTCATGGGACGACCAGGCGCCGAGCCGCCGCTCCGCCGCCCGGGACGGCGACGGATGGGCCGCGAACGGCGGCCGGGCTCCGGCCGCCTCGGCCCGGGCCAGTGTGAGCGGCCGTGCCTCGACGGGCCGCGCCACACCTGGGGGGCGGGCCGGCGGAGTGGGCCGGGCGGCCCCCGTTTCGCCCGGCTCCGGCTCAGCCTCCGTTGGTTCGGCCTCCGTTGGCTCAGCGTCGGTCGGTTCCGCCTCCGTCGGTTCGGCATCCTCGGGCCGCGCCCGGGTTGGCGGACGGGCCGGAGTCGGCAGCGCCGCCGTGCCCGACGCGCCGAGCTCCGGCGGATCCGGCGCGGGCCGTTCCACCGGGCGGGCCTCCGCCGGCCGGGCGAGCGTCGGCGCGGCCTCGGTGAGCGGCGCGGGCGCCGGCGGAGCCGCGGGCCGGGCGACGGTCGGCCGGGCGGCCGTCCCGGTCTCCCCGGCCGGGCCGCGCGGATCCGACGGTCCCGGTGGTCCCGGCGGCCCGACCGGCCCCGGTCGCCGAGGACGGCGAAATGGCGGGGAACCGGATCCGGCCGCGGTACGGCGGGCGAAGAAGCGCAAGCGGATGAACATCATCATCGCCGCCTTCGCGGTCTTCATCATCCTGACCGGTGGCGGCGTGGTCGGGGCGACCTGGTACTCGACCAAGATGGTGATGCCGGACGAGCTTCCGGTGCCGCTGGCGACGACGGTCTACGCCTCCAACAACAAGAACATCATCGCGAAGCTGGGTAACGAGGCACGGCAGATCGTCACCATCAAGCAGATCCCCGAACACGTTCAGCACGCCGTGGTCTCGGCCGAGGACCGGAAGTTCTACGACCACGAGGGTGTGGACTACGTCGGCATCATGCGGGCCGCGTGGAACAACTTCACCGGCGGGAGCAAGCAGGGCGCGTCGACGATCACCCAGCAGTACGCCCGCAACGCGTACAGCAACCTGGACGACGACAGCTACCACCGCAAGGTCAAGGAGGCGATCCTCGCCTCGAAGCTGAACGACCAGTTCAGCAAGGAGGAGATCCTCCAGCACTACCTCAACATCGTCTACTTCGGTCGCGGCGCCTACGGGATCGAGGTCGCCGCGCAGACGTATTTCGGGAAGTCCGCGAAGGACCTGACGGTGGCCGAGGGGGCGGTGCTGGCCGCGCTGATCAAGCAGCCGGAGCCGGACAAGAACACCGGGCACAAGGGCTACGACCCGGCGGACAACCCGGAGGCGGCCAAGGACCGGTGGATGTACGTCCTCAACGGCATGGTGGAGAAGGGCTGGCTCTCGGAGGCGGAGAAGGCCACGCTCCAGTACCCGAAGGTGAAGCCGAAGAAGAACGCCAACGAGGCGTTCGGCGTCGCGACGCCCCGCGGTAACGTGATCAACTACGTCAAGGCCGAGATGGCCGCGATGGGCATCTGCACCCTCGGCACGGCCGACCCGAACGGCAAGCCGGACTGCAACGACGCCCTCCGCGACGGTGGTTACCGAATCCAGACCACCATCGACTGGGAGATGCAGATGGCGGCGGAGAACGCCGCCCAGCGCAAGGCCGGCTCGGAGATCAAGGGCCAGCCGTCGAACCTGATGGCCGCGCTGGTCGCGATCGATCCCGAGAACGGGCGGGTGCTGGCCTACTACGGCGGGGACAGCGGGACGGACATCGACTACGCCGGGCAGAACACCGTCGGTGGTGTGCTCACCGGTGGCCACCCCCCGGGGTCGAGCTTCAAGGTCTACACGCTCGCCGCGGCGATCGAGGCGGGTATCTCCATCGACTCGCACTGGAAGACCGAGGACTACAAGGTGCCGGGGACCGAGATCAAGGTGGTCAACGCCGGCCGTACCGCTCGGTGCAAGAACTGGTGCACCCTCGAGTACTCGACGATCCAGTCGTACAACGTGCCCTTCTACCACCTGACCGAGAAGATCGGCGCGGACAAGGTCGTCGCGATGGCGAAGGCGGCCGGCGTCACCCGGATGTGGGACACCAAGAACAACCCGCCGAAGTCCTACGACCTGACCAAGGAGGACCCGGAGGATCTGGCGCCGGACCCGTTCTTCAACGTGGTCGCGTACGGTCAGTACCCGATCACCGTGCTCGACCATGCCAACGGGTTGGCCACGCTGGCCAACGGCGGTGTCTACAACAAGGCCCACTTCATCATCAAGATCGAGCAGCAGGACCGGGACACCGGCGCGTTCAAGAAGGTCAACGGCGAGAAGCGCGAGCCGAAGCGGCGGATCAGGAAGGAGGTGGCCGACGAGGTCACCGGGGTGCTGAAGCAGCTTCCGACCGTCCAACTCGGTGGCCGCGAGGCGGCGGGTAAGACCGGTACCTGGGAGTACAACCAGACCAAATACAACGCGCACGCCTGGATGGTCGGCTACACGCCCCAGCTCGCCACCGCGGTCTGGGTCGGGAGCAAGGACCCCAAGCGGCCGGAGATCAAGGACAAGAACGGCAACAACATCAGCGGTGCCGGTCTGCCGGCCAGCATCTGGAACCGGTTCATGAAGGAGGCGCTCAAGGGCGAGACCCCCGTCGCGCTGCCGGACGCCAAGCACATCGGCGACAAGGACGCCGGCAACGGGGAGCAACCGCCGCCACCGCCCACGCCGACCAACCCGGGCGGGCCCACCGGACCCGGCGGGCCCACCGGACCCGGTGGACCCACCGGACCCGGCAATCCGGGCACCTGCACCAACCCGCTGCTCTGCCCGGGCGACGACCCGGGTGATCCGGGTACGGTCGTCCCACCGCCGGGCAACAACAACGGCCGAGGCGGTGCCGGCGGCTAGCCGCCAACCACCGGCACCGGGCCGGTAGGGATCGTGAACGTCGTCAGCGGTCGGGCGTACCCGGCCGCTGACGACGTTTTCGGCTCCATTCGTCGACACGGTCGGACCGGGTCGGACGGAACCCGCCCCGGTACGGCAGGATGCCTGTTCATGAGCGCTCAGTCGACGGCTGGCATGGACGAACCCGAGACAATCGACCACCCGTCCCGGTCGGACGGGTTCGTCCGCGGGCTCTCCGAGGCGATCGGTGGGCCGATCGGCGAGCACGCGACCGGGTTCGAGCGGCGGGGCTCCCAGTGGGGCGCCCGGTTCCGGACCGCGGCCCGGATCGTGCTGGCCCTGACCTGCCTGACCCTGGCCCTGCACTGGGTGCAGAAGTCCCCCTGTCAGACCGGCGCCTGGCAGAACAACATGCAGTACACCCGGTTCTGCTACACCGACGTCCTGGCGCTCTACTACGCGGAAGGGCTGCACGAGGGGAAGGTGCCGTACCGGGACCACCCGGTCGAGTACCCCGTCGTCACCGGCTTCTTCATGGGCGTCCTCGGTCTTCCCGTGCACGACATCGGCGAGGAGCGCCCGGAGATCAACCAGGCCCGCTGGTTCTACAACCTGAACGCCCTGGTGCTCAGCTCTCTCGCGGTGGCGACCGTGGCGATGATCCTCGCGCTGCGCCGCCGCCGACCCTGGGATGCCGCGATGTTCGCGCTCTCCCCGGCGCTGGTGCTGACCGCCACCGTCAACTGGGACCTCCTCGTCATCGGGCTCGCCGCGCTCGGCCTGTACGCCTGGGCGAGACGACGACCCGTGGTCGCCGGTGTCCTGCTCGGGTTGGCGGCCTCCGCGAAGCTCTGGCCGCTCTTCGTGCTCTGGCCGCTGGCCCTGCTCGCCCTGCGGACCCTCCGGATCCAGCAGGCCCTGGCGACCATCGGCACGGCGGTCGGCACCATCCTCGCGGTGAACCTGCCGGTGGCGATCCTCTATCCGGAGAACTGGCGGCGCTTCTTCGACCTCAACAGCGAACGGGCGATCGACTGGGGGACGTTCTGGTACATCGGCCGCTACCTCGACGGAAAGTGGAACAGCGGCGCCCCGGGTGACCAGGGGCCGTTCCAGTGGCTGAGCAACCACATCCCCACGCTGAACACGCTGTCGTACGCCCTGATCACGGTGGCGTTCCTCGGGATCGGCGCCCTGGCGTTGTTCGCGCCGCGCCGCCCCCGGTTGGCCGCGCTGGTCTTCCTGATGGTCGCGGCCTTCCTGATCTTCAGCAAGGTCTGGTCCCAGCAGTTCACACTCTGGCTGCTGCCGCTCGTGGTCCTGGCCCGGCCGCGCTGGGGCGCCTTCCTGGCCTGGCAGTTCGCCGAGGTCGGCTACTTCGTCGCGTTCTACGGGGAACTTCTCGGCGCCTCCGGCAAGCCGGTCTTCCCGGAGGGCGTCTTCGTCCTCGCCGCCAGCCTTCGGCTGATCACCGTCGCCGTCCTCTGCGGACTGATCATCCGGGACATCCTGCACCCGGAGCGCGACCCGGTCCGGGCCACCTACGCGGATGATCCCGACGGCGGCGTCCTCGACGGCGCCCCGGACGCGGGCTGGCTGCGCCGGTTGCGCAGCCCGGCCGAACCGGCACCCGTCCGCGTCTGACCCGCGGGTTGGCCCGTCCGCCCGGTGACGCTCAGAGCCGGTAGACCACCGTGTCGCCCATCTCCTCCCGCTGAATACCGAGCCCGTCGACCGGCAGGTCGACGCTGGCCTCCAGCGGCGTTCCGGCGATCCGGTCCCGGAGCACCACCACGGTTCGAACCCCCATCCGGCGCAGGTAATCGACGCTCGCCGCGTCCGGGAAGTTCGCGGTGACCTGCCGTACCTCGGCCAGCCGGTTCGGAATGAAACCGCTGCCACCGTTGACGATGTCCTGGAACCGGCTCGTCGACCAGAGCATCACCTGCTGGTCGCTGTTCTGGTTCGACGGGAGCACCAGGATCGGGCCGGTCGCGACCCGCATCGCCGCCGGCTGCGGCGGCACCGTCTCGTGCGGTGTGGCGTTGAGGCCCTCCACCACGACGAGGAGCAGCGGTAGCAGGGTGACCAACCGGAGGAACGGACCCGGACGCGGCGGCACCCGCTCGGCCGCCGAGATCAGCCGTGCGCGTTCGGCGAAGGCGCCGACCGCACCCGCGGCGAGGATGCCCAGCAGCAGCGTGGTCCAGATCATGATCCGGCCCGGCGTACGCAGCCCGTCCCAGCCGGGCAGGTACTCGAAGAGCGGCAGATAGGTCCAGGTGCCGCCGAAGAACGCGGTGCCCATGGCCAGGATGCCGCTGACCAGGACCCCGGCGAGCAGCAGCAGCCGCTGGCGTACGGTCCAGAGCGAGAAGACGAGCCCGGCGAGGGCGAGCGCGTAGAGGACGAAGCCCGGCAGCAGGGTCATCTCCGGCGGCCAGGAGAGCCCGTTCCGGACGTTCTCGTGCAGCGATCCCCAGATCAGCGACTCCTTGGGTGCGGTGACGAAGCCGCTCGGCGGTGGGGAGTACGCCTGGAGGTCGGCGGCGGTCCGCCGAGCCTCGGGATGCAGCTCGGCGACCTTGTAGTGGGGAATCGCCAGCAGGATGCCGGCCGCCGTGAAGATGCCGCCGCCGAGGAGGTCGACCAGCACCATCCGGAACCCGACCGGCTGGCGCGGTCGGCGCAGTATGCGCCGCAGCAGCCAGCCGAACACCACCACCACGGAGATCAGGGCCAGGACGTACGCGAAGACGAGGCCGATGCCGAAGCCGAGGCTGAGCTGCCAGGCGGCCACCAGCCACCCCGCGAAGACCCACCCGGGCCGGCGCCGGTCCGGCCGGTAGCCGGAGCGCAGCGACCATCCGTGTCCGCGCGCCAGCATCGCCAGGGCGAGCGGGATGCCGCCGTGGGAGATGACGTGCAGGTGGCCGGCCTGCGCCAGCAGCCACGGGGCGTACGTGTAGGCGACCCCGGCCACGGCGGCGCCGATCCGGCCCGCGCCGAGCTGCCGGACCAGCGCGTACGCCCCGAACGTGGCGAGCGCGTGGGCCAGCAGGAAGAGGATGTTGTATCGCAGGATCGCGGCCTCTGGCCCGTGGCCGATCATGCCGGCGGGCGCGTACCCGAGCAGGGGGACCGAGAAGGCGAAGCTCCAGTTCTCGGGGAAGAACGTGTTGCTCTGCCAGAGCTGGTTCGGGTTGGTCAGCAGGATGTGCCCGGCCCAGGCGACCTGCCAGGCCTGGAGGGCCGGGTCCCAGGTGTCCTGCGGCAGCTTGTACAGCGGGTACTGCAACGTCCGCCAGTTCGTCAGCACGGCGAGGACCAGACTCGCCAGCGCTGCCAGGGTCCACTCGTGCCCCAGCACCCGCCCCACCGCGCGGGCGAACCGACGGAACCGGCCCGGCACCGGTTCGGGAGCCGGCCCGAACGCGGCGAACGGATCCGGCGGTCCGTCCGCCTCGGGCTGCGCTGCCGATCCCGCGGGCGCGTTCGGGTCGGCCGCTTTCGCGGTCTCCGGCGCCGTGTCGGGCGTGGCCGGCGTGGTGGCGTCCGGTGCCGTGGAGCCGGCGGCGGCCGTGTCCGACGCACCACCGGGGTCGGGCGCACCACCGGGGTCGGGTGCACCGACCTTGTCCGGTTCACCACGTGCGTCTGGCGTATCGGCCCTGTCCGGCCCGCCATTCAGGTCCGACTTACCAGGTTTGTCCGGCTCACCGTTCGGGTCCGACCTACCGGCCTTGTCCGGCTCGGCGGCGGTTCGCGGCTCACCTCCGCCGGGTGCTTCCGCGCCGGCCGTGGTCGTCCCGGGGCGTTCGGTCCGCTCCGACCCCGTCGGCGGCGTGGACGGTTCCGCCGCCGCCGCGTCCGGTCCGTCCGGCCGGGACACGGTCGGCTCGCTCGTCTGCTCCGTCAGCCCGGACTGCTCCGTCGACATTCCCGCCCCTTACCGACCCAGGCGGTCGCGGAGGTACGCGATGTCCGCGGCCTGTCCGTCGACGCCGCCCGGCGTCTCGACGATCGCCGGCGCACCGGCCGCGCGAATCACCTCGACCACCAGCTCGGGATCGATCGCGCCGCTGCCGAGGTTGTCGTGGCGGTCCTGGCCGGAGTTGAAGCCCCCCTTGGAACCGTTGGCGTGGATCAGGTCGATCCGACCGGTGATCGCCATGACCCGGTCGACGATGCCGAGCAGCTCCTCGCCGCCCGCGTACGCGTGGCAGGTGTCCAGGCAGAAGCCGACGTCGTACTCCCCGATGGCGTCCCAGAGCCGCGCCAGGTTGTCGAAGCGCCGGGCACAGGCGTTGTCGCCGCCGGCGGTGTTCTCGATGAGGATCGGGGTGGCGTACCCGCCCACCTCGGCGGCCTGGGCGAACGCCTTGCGCCAGTTGTCGAAGCCCACCGCGAGGTCGTCGCCCGCGTTGACGTGTCCACCGTGCACGACGAGCCCCTTCGCCCCCAGCGCGGCGGCCGCGCTCGCATGGCCGAGCAGGAGCTTCCGGCTCGGGATGCGGATCCGGTTGTTGGTCGTGGCCAGGTTGATCACATAGGGCGCGTGGATGTAGATGTCCACGTCGGAGGCGCGCAGCAGCGCCGCGTCGGGCCGGGGCCGGGGAGCCTTCCAGTCCTTCTGCGGATCGGCGAGAAAGAACTGGACCGCGTCCGCCTTCCGTAGGGCAGCCTCGTCCAACGGATTCGTGGCATCGACATGGGCTCCGATACGCATGAGGGCGAGCCTACGTCGCCGGGGCGACCGGTTGGGGAGCGGCGGGCCGACGCATCCGGGCTCGGCCGAGGTGGGTGGCGGCGCTGCCGGGCACCGTCACCGGCCGCGTCCTGGCTCGTTTCTCCCGGTGAGATCCCTGATTCCCGAGGTCCGGGCGTCGGTGGAGACCGCATCCGCGCCAGAGAGGAAGCCGTCCGTGACCCTGTCGCCCCGACGTCGTCGAGCCGGTGCCGCGCTCGCTGGCGCGCCGTCGGTCGTCGGGGCCCGGAGCGGCGGTCCCGGTCTTCCCCGCCGAGTCGGCCGTACGCGTCGAGACGGAGCCGTTGCCGCCTGGTCCCGATGCGGCCGGCTTCAGGATCACCGGGTGTCGCCGAACACGGTGCCGGTGGTGCTCCGCGGTCTGGTCGACTCGGCGGGGCCGCGTCCCCGCCCTGTGGAACGGCCGGTCGATCAATTCGGGCTATTTACTCTTTTCCCTGCAACAAGGACGCTCTTCGCTTAAGCTGACAACACAATAGGCTCCGCGGGGCGCTTCCCGTCCAAGTCGTCGGTGTGGTCGTTCCTCCCCAGGTCCCACCCAGAGAATGCGGACGGGGCGCGCCCCGCGGCTTCGCGAGAGCGGACCCCGGCTGGCCACGACGCCCGGCCGGGGTCCGCCTCGTGTCCGCGTACGCCGCCGGGACGACGTCCGGGGTCGGGGGACCGGCTCCGGACGGCCACCTCGGGCCATCCGGGCCGGGTCCGCCGGGCGGCGCCCCTCGGCGCGGGGCGGTCGACCGGAGCTCCGGCGCGGCGCCGGAGACCGCGTGGGCCCCGGACCAGCACACCGGGTATTCTGCTCGGGTTGCCCGCGGCGCTGCGGGTTCCCGCCCGAACCGTCCGGCAACGACGCACGACCTCCTGCCACGGAAGGACCGTGGCCGCTAGCCCAGAGGAGGTGAGCACGTCTTGCGTCACTACGAAATCATGGTCATCCTCGATCCCAGCCTCGAGGAGCGCACCGTCGCCCCATCGCTCGACACGTACCTCAACGTGATCCGGAACGCGGGTGGCTCGGTGGAGAAGCTCGACGTGTGGGGCCGTCGGCGCCTCGCGTACGAGATCAAGAAGAAGGCCGAGGGGATCTACGCCGTCATCGACCTGCAGGCGACGCCCGCGGCGGTGGCCGAGCTGGACCGGCAGCTCCGGCTCAACGAGTCGGTGCTGCGCACCAAGGTCATCCGGCCGGATACGCACTGACGCGTTTCCGGCACGCCCGGATCAGCCTCACCTGTCCTGTCGTACGGCTCTGGCAGCCTGGACCGGACGGATGAGTGCGCGAGGAGATGGTCATGGCAGGAGACACCACCATCACGGTCATCGGCAACCTGACCGATGACCCCGAACTGCGTTTCACCCCGTCCGGTGCTGCCGTCGCCAAGTTCCGGGTCGCCTCGACGCCCCGGTACATGGACCGGGCCTCCGGCGAGTGGAAGGACGGCGAGCCGCTGTTTCTCTCGTGCACCGTCTGGCGGCAGGCCGCCGAGCACGTCGCCGAGTCGCTGCAGCGCGGTACCCGGGTGATCGTGTCGGGGCGGCTGCGGCAGCGGACGTACGAGACCCGCGAGGGCGAGAAGCGCACCGTCATCGAGCTGGAGGTCGACGAGATCGGCCCGTCGCTGCGGTACGCCACGGCGAAGGTGCAGAAGATGTCGCGCTCCGGCGGCGGCTTTGGCTCCTCCGGTGGCGGCCAGGGCGGAGGCAGCTTCGACGACCCGTGGGCCACCGCAGCCCCGGCCTCCTCGCGTTCGTCTGGTCCGGGCGGAGACTTCGACGACGAGCCCCCGTTCTGACCGGGCCCGAACGCCCGAGATCGCTAACCAGGAGCAAGAGCAATGGCAAAGGCTGCGGCACTGCGCAAGCCGAAGAAGAAGGTGAACCCGCTCGACAAGGACGGGATCACCTACATCGACTACAAGGACACCGCGCTGCTGCGGAAGTTCATCTCCGACCGCGGCAAGATCCGCGCTCGGCGGGTGACCGGGGTCACCTCCCAGCAGCAGCGCCAGATCGCCCGTGCGGTCAAGAACGCCCGCGAGATGGCGCTTCTGCCCTACACGGCCAGCGCCCGCTGAGAGGAGGCACCCCTATGAAGATCATCTTGACTCAGGAGGTGTCCGGTCTCGGCGGCCCGGGTGACATCGTCGAGGTGAAGGACGGCTACGGCCGTAACTACCTGCTGCCGCAGGGCTTCGCGATCGCCTGGACCAAGGGTGCGGAGAAGCAGGTCACGATCATTCGCCGGGCGCGTGAGGCCCGCGAGATCCGGGACCTCGGCCACGCCAACGAGGTCAAGGCCCAGCTCGAGAGCCTCAAGGTCAACCTGGCCGCGCGCGCCGGCAACGGCGGCCGGCTCTTCGGCTCCGTCACCCCGGCTGACGTGGTCGAGGCGGTCAAGGCGGCCGGTGGGCCGACGCTGGACCGGCGCCGGCTCGAACTGCCGGGCACCATCAAGTCGGTCGGCAGCCACAAGGTGCGGGTCAAGCTGCACCCCGAGGTGACCGCCACCTTCGACCTGAAGGTCGTCGCCAGCAAGTAGTACCGGCGTGTTCAGGGGTGTCGGCCCGTCGGGCCGACACCCCTGAGTCTTTTCGCCCCGTGGGGAGTGCGCGGGTCGGGTCCGGCCCGGCCTGAACGCGGGCGGCCGGGCATGGCGGTGGACGGGCGGGCACGGGCGATGGCGACCGGCCCGGTGCGGTGGCGCGGGTTCAGCCCAGCGGTTCGCCACTGATGGCACTGAGCAGCACCGTGGAGAGCCCCCCACCGACCACGGCGGCGGCGAGGCCGATCGACACCATCCCCCAGCTCCGGTTCACCCAGCGGAGCAGGACGGCCAGTACCAGGCTGGTCGCCAGGGCCACCCCGAACTGGGGCAGGGCGTCGAGCAGCGCCGACATGGCCCGACCTCGTTCGGACTCGCAGGGCCCGGCGAGTTCGGGTATGCAACTGACCGGCACCCCGGCGTCGAGCGTCAGCACCCACACCAGCAGCGCCAGCACCGGTACGGCGTACCAGGCGGCGGCGTACAGGGCGGCGGTGAGCGGGCTACTGGGCCGGGGATCGAGGAGGTCGTCCTCGAGACGCCGACTCAGTGGCGCGGCGCGACGCCGGGCGGCTTCCGAGGCGAACCGTCGGGGCGGATCTCCGGCGCGTGAGGTCGCCGAGCGCGTGGCCCGCCCGGTGGTGGTCGTGGTCCGGTCGCGGCGCCGACTCGCCGAGGTGCTCCGCTGCCGGGGAAGCCGCGGCGGCTCGGCGGAGCGTCGGGACGCCGTGCCGCGGGAGCGCCGGGACGCGGTGCCGACCGACGTCGAATAGTTGACCGGCGGGGACTTCGGCGCCGACTCGGGGATGCCAACCCACCGCGGATCGTCCTCGGCCAGCCGCGTGCCGGACCAGAAGATCCCGCCCCCGTCCTCGTCGGACCCGAGGACGTCCGGGTCTGCGCTGTGCCGCCCCGGGCGAGTCCCGGCGTCCCGGGACGCGCCGTCCCTGCCGTGCCGCGCCGAACTGCTCCCGGCGTCCCGCGCCGAGCCGAACAGCTCTCCCGGGCGCCACTCGGTCGTGTCGGTGAGCCGGTCCCACTGGCCGGTGTCGGTGAACCCGTCCCAACGGTCGGACTCACCATCGCGCTCCCAGCGACCGGTCCTCCGAGCGCCGACGGTGCTGCCGGTACGGGTACCACCGCCGCTCCAGCCGGTGTCGGCGCTCCGGATTCCGCCGGACCCCGAACCCTCGGCGTCGGACGCCCGGTCCCGGGCGTGGCGCCCGCCGCGTGGTTCGTCGTCGTCGGTTACCCGTTCCAGGATCCCGGTGTGGGTGTCGCTGAACCGGTCCCAGGGGATGGTGTCAGCCGACCAGTCCCGGTGTGCGCCGTGCCGGGGCACCAGCCCGGCGTCGGCGTACCGGTCACCGGCGTCGCCTCGGCCGGAGTCGGAGTAGGCGTGCCGGCCCCGTCCGCCCCGGTCGACGCCCGCCCGGCCCATAGGGTCGGGATCGCTGTGCCGGCCGCCCGACGCGTCGTCGCGGTGCCGGCGTATCGGCTCGGCGTCGGGAGCGCGATGGCGACGCCGGCTGGCGGTGGCGTCCACCCCGCCCGCGAGGCGTCTGCTCCGGTCGACGGGGTCGATCTCGTCGGGCGACCGCATCCAGCGGACGGCCAGCCTGGTCGACCCGCCCCGCGTGGTCGACCGGTCCACGGCGGCCCGGTCGTCACCTGCCGAGGTGTCCGCCCGGCTCGGTGCCGGGAATCCGCCCTCGTCATCGCGGTCGCCAGCTGTGCTCTCGGTCGCCGAGCCCGACCCACGGTGGCGTCGTACCGTCCGTGGCCGGTCGTCGAGGTAGCCGTCCTCGGTTTCGCCGTCCCCGGCCCGGTCGACCCGGCGCCAGCGGTCGAGGGCGTCCTCCGCGTGCCGGCCGCCCCCGGCCGGGGCGGTGCGCTCCGCGTACCGGTCGAGGCCGCCCGATGCAGGCCCGGGGTCGTTCCCGGTGCGGACACTCGGTCGCCACCCGTCCACGCCCAGTGCCACGTCCTCGTCGGGTGTGGCGTCGCTGTCGCGCCATCCGTCGGCCGTCCGGACCCGGCGGCGACTCCCAGGGGTCTCGGCACCCCAGCCGTACGCCGTCTTCGACGTCGATCCGGCGATGCCGTTCCCCGGGGCGGACTCGGTGCGGTGGTGCCGGCCCGACTCCGACGCCGGAGCGTCGGCGTCGTCCGGCCACGCGTCGGCGCGCCAGGATCCGAAGGCACGCCAGTATTCGCCGGACGTGCTCGGCGCGGTCGGTTCCGGCCCGGATTCCTCGGTCGTCAGCGCCCAGGACGGGGTGTAGGTGTCGGTCGGTTCCGGGGCACCACGGTCTCGGGCAAGGCGCCGGCTCGGCGTGCGGTAACTGCCCTCGGGACGTGAATAGGGCTCCGCCGGCTGGCCGGTGAGGGGGTCGCCCCAGCCGGCACCCTCCTGCCGCTCGTGTCGGGCGAGTTCACCCCGCCCCCGGTTCCGATGGTCCACGGCCGCAGCGTGACCCTTCTGATAAGTCGATCGCGAGTAGCCGTCCGGAAGATAGTCGGTGCCTGATGATACGCCGTACGGCTGACCCCGAATGAGCAGGTTTCTTTCCTCCACACGATGGGGACCGAGTTTTCGCAGGTCAGGGCGGCTGTGGATGATCTTCCCCAATAGTTTTCCACAACCTGTGCACAGGGCTGTGCACATCCCGCCGTCGGCCGTCCACAGGTTGTCCCGAACTCCGTCCACCGCCGCTATTGAGCGGCTGACCTCGGCTTACGTATCGTTGCGCCCTGGCCTCGCATGTCGCCCCGACTTCCCCCGGTCGCGGACCGCCGGGGCCGCCTGGACGGCGCCGGCTCGACCGGTGCCAGGGCCGCCCGCGACGGGGTCGGTCCGGGGCCCGAGGCGTCGGGTCCGGAGACTGTGGTACGGCGGTGGTCCGCGAGGGACCGGGCCGGGCAGGCGGAAGGGGGGAGAGTCCGGTGTCGATCACCGACGATGTCCGCGGCGGGTCACGGTCCACCTCGCCGCCACCCGACGTTCCCGCTCCCCGCGACGGTCAGTTCGACAAGACCCCACCCCAGGACATCGCCGCCGAGCAGTGCGTCCTGGGCGGCATGCTCCTCTCCAAGGACGCCATCGCGGACGTCGTGGAGATCCTGAAGTCCAGTGACTTCTACCGTCCGGCGCACGCGACCATCTTCGACGCGATTCTCGACCTGTACGGGCGGGGCGAGCCGGCCGACGCGATCACCGTGGCCGCCGCGCTGGCCGACTCCGGCGACCTGGCCCGGGTCGGCGGCGCCCCCTACCTGCACACGCTGATCGCGAGCGTGCCGACCGCGGCGAACGCCGCGTACTACGCGCGGATCGTCGGCGAGCGGGCGGTGCTGCGCCGCCTGGTCGAGGCCGGCACCCGGATCGTCCAGCTCGGCTACGGAGCGGCCAACGGTGGCGGCCGGGACGTCGACGACATCGTCGACCTGGCCCAGCAGGCGATCTACGACGTCACCGAACGGCGGGTCAGCGAGGACTTCGCGGTCCTCGCCGACATGCTCCAGCCGACGCTGGACGAGATCGAGGCGGTCGGCGCGCAGGGCGGGGTGATGTCCGGCGTACCGACGGGCTTCACCGATCTCGACCGGCTGCTCAACGGCCTGCACCCCGGCCAGTTGATCGTCGTCGCGGGTCGACCCGGCCTCGGCAAGGCGCTCGCCCTGGACACCCCACTGCCCACTCCGGACGGCTGGACGACGATGGGCGAGGTCAGGGTCGGTGACCGCCTGCTCGGCGCCGACGGCCGGCCGACGACCGTCACCGCCGCCTTCGAGGTGCGGTACGGCCGCCCCTGCTACGAGGTGGAGTTCTCGGACGGTTCGGTGATCGTCGCCGACGCGGAGCACCTGTGGAAGACGACCACCGAGGCGAGTCACCCGCAGCGACGTGGGACGTCCGGTCCAGATCGGACACTCCACGCCGCGGCGTCGGTCGGCAGGCCCCGCGTCGGGTGGGCGGCGCCGGCCCACGACGGTCCTTTGCCGACCACGGGCGGGCTCGCCGTGGCGGAACGTCCGGTGACCGCCGCCGACGCGACCGAGGACGGTGTCGTCACCACGGAACAGATCCGGGCGACCCTGTGGACCGACGACCACCGGTTCAACCACGCCGTGCGGAACTGCGCGCCGTTGGACCTGCCCGTACGCGAGCTGCCGGTCCCCCCGTACACCCTCGGCCTGTGGCTCGGCGACGGCCCGTCGGGCTCCGGCTGCGCCTCGTGCGCGCCGGCGACCCCCGGCCAGGCCGGAACGTCCACCGGCCACCGCTGCCCGGAGTGCCCCGCCGGCTCGGAATGGCTGGCCCTGCTCGGATCGCTGGGTGTCCTGGATGACCGGCACATCCCCGCCGCGTACCTGCGTGCCGCCGAATCCCAACGGCGGGCGCTGCTCGCCGGCCTGATGGACCGCGGCGGGACCGTGGCGCCCTCCGGTGACCTCCGGTTCACCACGAGGTCGCGCCGGCTCGCGTGCGACGTACGGGAACTCGTGGTCAGCCTCGGCTACGGCTGCGCGATGACCGAGGAGCGGGTGTCGGGGCGGCCCGCGGAGGCGTCGACGGCGTACATCCTGACCTTCGGCACGGCGGACGTGGTCTTCCGCCTCGAGCACAAGCGCGCGGCGCACCGGGAGCGCTGCCGCCCGGAGGACGCCGCCCGGACCGGGGTCCGGCACATCGTGGCGGTCCGCCCGGTGCCGAGCGTGCCGGTCCGCTGCGTGACGGTCGACAACCCCGACCATCTCTACCTGGCCGGTCGCGGGATGGTCCCGACCCACAACTCGACCGCGTCGATGGACTTCGCCCGGAACGCCGCCATCCGCTACAACTGCGCCAGCGCGATCTTCTCGCTGGAGATGAGCAAGGTCGAGATCGTGATGCGGCTGCTCTCGGCCGAGGCTCGGGTGCCGCTGCACGTGCTGCGCAGTGGGCAGCTCTCCGACGACGACTGGACCAAGCTCGCCCGCCGGATGGGCGAGATCAGCGAGGCGCCGCTCTTCGTCGACGACACCCCGAACATGAACCTGATGGAGATCCGGGCGAAGGCGCGACGGCTCAAGCAGCGGCACGACCTCAAGATGATCGTCGTCGACTATCTCCAACTGATGACCTCGCCGAAGCGGGTCGAGAGTAGGCAGCAGGAGGTCGCGGAGCTGTCCCGGGGTCTCAAGCTGCTGGCCAAGGAGGTCGAGTGCCCGGTGATCGCGGTCAGCCAGCTGAACCGCGGCCCGGAACAGCGGACCGACAAGCGGCCCCAACTGTCGGACCTCCGGGAAAGTGGATCTATCGAGCAGGACGCGGACGTGGTGATCCTGCTGCATCGCGACGACTACTACGACAAGGAGTCGCCCCGGGCCGGCGAGGCGGACTTCATCGTCGCGAAACACCGTAACGGCCCCACGGACACCATCACCGTGGCCGCTCAGCTCCACCTGTCCCGCTTCGTCGACATGGCGGTCGTCTGAATCCGGACCGGCGTCGGCCTCCCCGGGTACGGCGGAGCCGGAACGGTGGACCGGCGGCCCCGAGGGGTTGCGTGTCCCCGCGGTGGGGCGGACGGCGGGCGGGCGTGGACCGCCGCTCAGCCGAGCAACGGAAACCAGCCCGCCGCCTCGCCGAGGACCAGCCGGTCGTGCCCGGTCAGCGGCAGCCGGCCGGTCGCCTTCAGCAGGTAGTCGACGTCGGACCAGTCCGGCGGGCGTACCGCGTCGTCGCTGAGCAGCCCGTCGAGGGTCGCGACGGCGACCTGAACCGCGGCGGGATCGGGCGCCGGGGCGTCCGGCAGCGCCACGGTCAGGTCGAGCTGGTGCACCACCGCCTCGGTGACCAGGGTGGCGACGAAGTCCGGCACCGTCAGCACGTGACCCTGGGTGGCGACGTGCCCGGCCGGGTCGGCGGCTCCGGCCGCCCGGACCGCCGCCGGGGCGGTGTCGGACCAGAGTCGGACGACCCCGCTCGGTCGGTCAAAGGCGGCGGCGCAGCGACGTACCCAGGCGGCGTGCCGGCTGCTGGCGTCCCCGCCGCCGGAGTGGCGCCAGTAGCTGACCGAGTCGACGTCGGGCGGCCCGTCCGCCGGGGTCGCCAGCGCGACCAGGGCCCGCTGGGCGTCGAGGGTGAGGTGGAAGAGGAGGTCGACGACGAACCACCCCTGGCAGCGGGTCGGCCGCAGCAGGTCGGCGTCGGCGAGGCCGTCCACCGTCGCCGTGATCGCCGCGTACGTCCGCGCGAGCGCGCCGTGGTGGCGTACCCGCTCTGCCGACCCCGTGCCGGAGCGCCCGCCGTCGGGCCCGTTCCGTCTGCTCACTCGCACCTCCTCCCAGCCCCGCCGCCCGGCCGGGGGTACCCTACCCCCGGCCGAAACCGGCCGGAGCCGGCCCCGTGACCGGGCGGCGCTCGGGCGTCGGTGACGCGTGGGCGCGCTTCCGCTCACGGGGGCTCGCGGCCGGTCGGGCGGCGGGACCGGTCGGCGGCCGATCAGTCGAAGAGCTCCTCAAAGAAGCTCTTGCGACGCTTGGGCCGGTGGTGTCCGTGGTAGCCGTACGGGTGACCGTAGGCTGGCGCCGGGTAGCCATGTGCGGGCGGTGGCGGCGGCGGGACGTGGCTCGGCGCCGTGTAACCGGACTGGTGCGGTGCCGGCGGCGGTGGCGGGACGTAGCCCCCGCCGGGCGCGGGCGGTACGTGCGAGGGCTGGGGCGGCCGGGAAGCCTGCTGCTGGTGCCAGTTGGCCTCAGCCTCGAAGAGCTTTTCCAGCTCGCCTCGGTCCAGGAAAATGCCACGGCACTCGGTGCACTGGTCGATCGTGACGCCGCTGCGCTCGTACTGCCGCATCTCGCCACGACACTTCGGACAGGTCAGCTGCATCACTCGACGGTACCCGGTCGGGTCACCCCGAGCCGGTCAGCGCCGCCACCACCTCGTCGTCCGACACCTCGTGGAAGTCCTCGTAGTAGCGGCTCACCGCGCCGAACTCGGCCGGCCGGAGCGGGCAGACCACCTCGTCGGCGGTCCGGGCGAGCAGGTCGTACGACTCGGGCGCGCCGACCGGCACGGCGACCACGACCCGTCGGGCGCCGAGCTTCCGGGCGACCCCCACCGCGGCCCGAGCGGTGGCACCGGTGGCGAGCCCGTCATCGACGACGACGGCGATCCGATCATCGAGCCGCAGCGGTGGCCGACCGCCCCGGTACCGCTCCTCGCGGCGTCGCAGCTCGGCGGTCTCCGCCCGGACCACCTCCTCCACCTCGTCGGGTTCCAGCCGCTCGGCGATCTCCTCGTTGAGCACCCGGACCCCGCCCGGTCCGACGGCCCCGAACGCCAGCTCCGGCGCCATCGGTACCCCGAGCTTCCGGACGACGAGGACGTCGAGCGGGGCGGCGAGGCGTTCCGCCACGGCCGCCGCCACCGGTACGCCGCCGCGAACCAGCCCGAGGACGATGACGTCGGACCGGTTGGCGAGGGATCCCAGGCGATCGGCGAGGGTGGCTCCGGCCTCGGCCCGGTCCCGGTACGTGGTGTCCACGTCTCAGGTTTACGCCCTGTCAGGCCGGCGTGCTGGCGGACGGCGGAGAAAGGGACGCGGCCGGAATCAGTCAGAGCCGTTCGCCGAGGAGCCAGCCCAGGGCGGCGGCGCCGAGGCCGAGGGCGAGGGTGGCCGCGATGATGAGCAGTGCCCGAGCCGCCCCGCCGGGGCCGGTGCGGGCCAGCCGTACGGACTCGTGGGCGAAGGTCGACCAGGTGGTCAGGGCGCCGCAGAAGCCGATGCCGAGGAGCGCGGCGACCCAGCCGGGCAGGGCGGCGCCCAGCCCGCCGAGCAGGCCGAGCAGGAACGACCCGGCCAGGTTGGCCACGAACGTGCCCCACGGCGTGGGCCGGGAACGAACCTCGACCAGCCAGGTGATCCCGAACCGGCAGGCCGCCCCGGCCGCCCCGCCGAGCGCCACCAGCAGCCAGGTCAGCATGACCGGACCCGATCCACCGCCCACATCCCGAGCCGTACCGCGGCGAGCGCCCCGGCGAGCGTGCCGAGGAGGTAGCCGAGGGCGAGCCCGGGGCGGCCCGCCGCGAGGAGTCCCCGGGTCTCGACGGCGTACGTCGAGAAGGTGGTGAAGCCGCCGAGCACCCCGGTGCCGAGGAACGGGCGGACCAGCCGGTGCGGGGTGATCCGGGTGGCGATGACCTGCATCAGCACCCCGATCAGGACGCATCCGGAGAGGTTGGTGACCAGGGTCGCCCAGGGGAAACCGGTGGGGGTGTGCGGCCAGGCGACGGCGAGGCCGTACCGGGCGGTGGAGCCGAGTGCCCCGCCGAGGGCGACGACCGCGACCACGTCCCAGCGGGGCCGGCCGGACGTGCCGCCGGTGCCGGCCGGTGGCCGCGCCGCGACGGGCTCGGTGCCGGGTGGCGGTACGGGTACGTGGGGCTCGGTGCCGGGCGACGGCTCCGGCCCGCCGGGCCGGTTCGGGGTCACGAGGCGGTGGCCAGGGCGGTGGCCGCCGTGCCGGAGGTGGGTCGCGGGTCGGGGGTACGCAGGGCGGGTGCCCAGGCCAGGAACGCGACCGGGTAGAGCAGGTAGCCGAAGCGGGTGGCGGGCATCAGCAGGATCGCGGTGAGCAGGCCGTACCCGCAGAAGAGCGCGACGGAGGCGGCGGTGCGGGGCGGACGGCGGACGAGCACGACGGCGATCAGCAGTCCGGCCCCGACCAGCAGCGCGGTGGCGATGCCGCGGCCGCCGGGGAGCGCCTGGGCGATCAGGTAGCCGGGGAACGGCGACTGGGCGGGGCTGGTGACGAGCCCGTCGCCGAGGGGGAAGCGCAGGACGTTCTCGACCAGCGCCGCCGAGTCGACCAGTTGGGCCGGAACCAGCGCGAGGACCGGCAGACCGAGCGCGGCGACGGCGAACTGCGGCCCGACCGACCAGCGCGCGGGCCGGCCGGGTTGGGGTCGGCTCCGGACGACCGCGTGGACGAGGAGCACCAGCATCACCGGCCAGGCGAAGAGCTTCAACGCGGCGGCCAGGCCGACGGCCAGCCCCGCGCCGAGGTACCGGTCCCGGGCGGCGCAGGCGAGGGCGAGCAGGCAGAGGGCGAGTACCGGCAGGTCGTCGCCGCCGGTCGCCAGGGTCAGGGCGCAGACCGGGAGTACGGTCGCCAGCTGCACCGCCCGGACCAGGGCGCCGGCCGGGAGTGCGACGGACGGCTCGGGTGCCGTGGACCGGGGCGGCCGGCGCAGGAGGAGGACGGCGCCGACCAGGGCGGCGGCGGTGCCGACCGCGAACCAGACCCGCGCGTCGGTCCACCAGGCGTCGCCGGCGACGGCCCGGGGCAGGCCGAAGATCGCCATTCCCGGCTGGTACGGCGTGTACCCGAGCAGTCGTTCGTCGACCGGCAGCGCCGCGATCGCGTCCCGCCCGAGGTACGGCGTGCCATGCTCGAGGAGCCGGGCGCCGGCGTGCTCGACCACCACGACCTCCTCCTGGGCCCGGTCGAGCCGGCCTCCGGCCCGTTCGACCGCCTGCCACACCAGCGGCAGCAGCGCGGTGCCGGCCCAGGTGAGCGCGACCAGGACGGCCCGGCCGGTGACGCCGGCCAGCGGGGAGTCGGGGCGGCGGCGCCGGACGAGGAGCTGGCCGAGGACCGCGACCGTGGCGACGAGGTAGCCGACGGCGGCGACGGATCCCCAGGCCCGGTGCGGCAGCAGCGTGGAGGTGGCGGCGGTGACGGCCGCGAACGCGGTGGAGAGCGCGTAGAGCACGAGGTCGGCGGCGAGCCCGCCGGCGGCCTCGTCGGCCCGCCGCCAGAGCCGGCCCGCCCCGGTCGGCGGCTTGGCCGGTGAGGTGGACTCTCGTGCGGCGGTCTCCGGCGGGGTGGCCCCTCCTCCGGTGGCCTCCGGTCGGGCGGACTCTCGTCCGGATGCGACCGCCCGGCGTCGGGCGGCGGGTCCTGAATTGTCGCCAGCGCTCACGCGGGCAAGTGTGGCAGACGTTCCGCGCGCCGTGGCCCCGGTCGACGTCCGGGAGACAGCCGGACGACGGCCCCGGCGTCGTGCAGGGCGGGCGCCAGCGTGCCGGGGCGCCCCTCGGCGCCCTGCTGGAGCGCGGAGAGGAGCCGGCTGGCGGACATCGGCCGGGCGAAGAGGTGGCCCTGGCCGGCCGCGCAGCCGAGCTCCCACAGCGCGCGCCGTTGTGGTTCGCTCTCCACCCCCTCGGCCACCACCATCAGGTCGAGGCTGCGGCCGAGGTCGACGGTGGACCGGATCACGGCCGCGGCCTCCGTCGAGGTCTCCATGGCGGCGACGAATCCCCGGTCGATCTTCAGTTCGTGGACGGGAATCCGGGACAGCACCGACAGCGACGAGTAGCCGGTGCCGAAGTCGTCGAGGGCGAGGCGGATTCCCGCGTCCCGGAGTTGACCGAGCACCTGGTCGACCACCTCGAGCTGGCTGAGGGCCAGCGTCTCGGTGAGTTCCAGGACGAGCCGGTGCGGGGGGAGGTCGTGGGCGCGCAGCCGGGCGAGTACGGATCCCGGGAACCGGGCGTCGAGCAGGCTGCGCGGTGAGACGTTGACCGCGACCGGCAGGTCGAAACCGGCTTCCCGCCAGGTCCGGACGGCGAGCAGTGACTGGTCGAGGACCGCCTCGGCGAACGCCGGCAGCAGGCCGGAGCGTTCGACCGTCTCCAGGAACCGGAACGGGTCGATGGTGCCCCGCGCGGGGTGCTTCCACCGGGCCAGCGCCTCGGCCGCCAGCACCTCGCCGGTGCCGAGGTCCACGATGGGTTGGAACGTGACCGTGAACTCGTGCTCGGCGACCGCCCGGCGCAGGTCGCCGCCGAGCGCCAGCCGCCCGAGGTCGGCGGTGTCCCGGGCCGCCGTGTACGTGGCGATCCGACGTCCGGTCCGTTTGGCCTGGTACATCGCGACGTCGGCGCGGCGTAGCAGCTCGGTCATCCCACCACTGCTCGGGGCGACCGCGATGCCGCCGCTGGCCTCGACGTTGATCCGCATGCCGTCCAGCTCGATCGGCTCGTGTAGGGCGTTGAGCAGGGCCTCGGCGCGGTGCGCCGCGACCGCCGGAGCCGGGAGCGCGTGGAAGAGGACGGCGAACTCGTCACCGCCGAGCCGGGCCACCAGGTCCTCGCCGCGGACCGCTCCACGCAGCCGTTCGGCGACCTGGACCAGGACCCGGTCGCCGGCGGTGTGGCCGAGGGTGTCGTTGACCTCCTTGAAGTGGTTGAGGTCGATCAGCAGGAGGGCGATGACCCCCTCGGTACGGCGCTGGCCGAGCTGCTCCGTACCGCGGTCGAGCAGGTGGCGTCGGTTGGCCAGGCCGGTCAGCGCGTCGTGCCGGGCCGCGTGGGCGTGTTCCTCCGCGGCCCGGTTGAGTTCGGCGTACGCCGAGGCGTTGCGGACCGCGGTGCAGAGTGCCGAGGCGAAGGTACGCAGGGTGTACTGCTCTCGTTCGGAGAGCCTCACCGGCCCGTCGAAGCGGAGCCGTAGCGTCCCGACGGCGCTGTCGTCGTACCCCTTGAGGGGCACCGGGATGACGGTGCCGGTGGTGCTCGAGGGACGCCGGTCGGTGCCGTCGTACGTGATGGTCTCGCTGGTGCCGCGTACCGTGCGTCCGGTCTCCTGCAGCTCCACCTCGACCTCGTCGGCCGAGAAGAGGTTCGCGGCCTCGGCCACGGCGGTGTGCAGGACGGTGTCGAGGTCGACGACGTTGAGCGCGTCGGTGGTGTGGGCGAGTCGCTGCCAGGCCTCACGTTCGGCGCGTGCCCGGACCCGCGTCGAGTACGCGAGGTGCAGACTCAGCGCCAGCGGGGGCACCGCCACGAGCAGCCGCGGGTCGTGCTGGACCAGCATCAGGGTGAGGACCGCGACGACGAACCGCACCAGATAACCGACGAGCCGGAGATCCCAGTGGGCGGTGAACTGCCGGCGGACCTTCTGCCGGCTCGCTATCGCGATCACCGGGATCGCGACGATCTCGTCGACCAGCGCCGCGACGGTGAAGGCCAGGGCGACCGGGCCGATCATCGGGCCGAGCCCGTCGGGTGGCCACGCCGGGGCGACGGCGGTCAGGGTGGTCCCCGCCGCGGCGGCGACGAGCATGTTCTTGCTGATGTTGAATACCGTCTTGTTGAGCGGCGACCGGTGTATCCGGCTCGAGATGGCCAGACTGACCCCGGTGCAGAGCACCACCCAGGAGGTGGGTGCCACGGCGACGCCGATCACGATCGCCGTGTCGTTCCAGGTGATGGCGTGGGTTGTCGACCGGATCCGGATCGGAGCCCGCACGCTGGCGCTCACCGCGATCGACACGACCAGCGCCACCAGCAGCCCCAGCTCCCCGGGCGAGTCGGGTGGTTGGGGAGTGGCCAGCACGGACAGCACGGCGGCGATCGCCGCAGAAACAGCGACGAGACCGAGGAGCGGCACCAGCCGCTGATCGGTCTCGTTGTCGTTTCGCTGTCTCACGTCGGTTCCTCAACGTCACTGAACCCTTGTGGTCCGTAACGGTAGCAACTCGAACGCGGAGTGTGGTGACCCATAAACCTCAGTGCCAGTCGTTGGACCGCATGGCCGCTTTCTCCTCTCGATTTGCCGAGAACTTTTCTCTTCCGGAATGACGGGAATGATCCTTAGCTGTCTATCGCGTGGGCGATGAGGGAATCGTAGGGGAAGTACGGCATGCTTGGCGACAATAAATGTCGGTATGCGCAGTATTAGTCAACTACCGACTGATTCGTTACCCTCTGTCCATAAATGGGGACTCAGTGCGGTGATCACGGTCTTCCCCATGCGGTTGGGGGCGTGGAGGGGCTTCACTCCGGGATACTCGCTCGGGGGCCGCTCCGGAAGACTGATCTCCTTCCGCGAGGGATTCCATCGGATGAAGCGCCGGGCGTTCGCGGTGTCGTCTGCGATGTGATGTACTCCACTCGGATTGCGTGAGTGTCGGGGTGACCGCCGGGTGAACGCCATCGGATGACCTGCCAGAACTCGTCCCGTGTCGATCGAGTGACGGTGCGTGGGTCGCTGCTGGCAAAGCATGATGTTTCGGGAGATGGTGGCAGAAGTTGCAGCTTGGCGTGATGTTGTCCACCATGACGAGATAATGACGTCAGTAAATGCATGTGTCTCGTGGTCGGTCAACATCGCGGGTCCGATCCGGCGTGCCGCCCGGGGCGACACCGGGACTCTTGATTATTTGATCATCACGATCTGACTCCCGGTGCCCCGACTCCAATGCCATCGCGCCCGTACGCTGCCCCGCACCACGACCTGCGTGCCTTTTCCGACATCGGGCCGGCACCCCACCGAGCGGCCGAGCGGGCACGGCATCGGCCGGCGTTCCACCGGCCGGCCCCGGGCGGGAACGGCACCAGCCGACCCTGGCGGCACGTCGGCGGCCGGCCACACCATCGACCAGCCACCGGGCACCCCACCGGTCGACACCCGCCGGTCGGTAGGCTCGCGGGCGTGACCGAGCCCGCGCGTCTCACCCACGTCGACGCCGGTGGCGCCGCCCGGATGGTGGACGTCTCCGCCAAGTCGGTCTCGGCGCGCCGCGCCGTCGCCGCCGGTCGACTGTGTACCACCGCCGAGGTGGTCGAGCTGTTGCGTCGGGACGGGCTGCCGAAGGGCGACGCACTCGCCGTCGCCCGGCTCGCCGGCATCATGGGCGCCAAGCGCACCCCCGACCTGATCCCGCTCTGCCACCCGATCGCCCTGCACGGCGTCACCGTCGACCTGGAACTCGGCACCGACACCGTCGAGATCACCGCGACGGTCCGGACCGCGGACCGGACCGGCGTCGAGATGGAGGCGCTGACCGCCGTCGCCACCGCCGGGCTCGCACTGGTCGACATGGTGAAGGCCGTCGACCCGGCGGCCTCGATCGAGGGGGTACGCGTGCTGCGCAAGGAAGGCGGCAAGAGCGGCGACTGGACCCGACCGGCGGACCGGCCGTGATCCGGGCCCGGGTCGTGGTGGCCTCCAACCGGGCGGCCGCCGGGGTGTACGCCGACACCAGCGGCCCGCTGCTGGTCGCCGGCCTGACCGAACTCGGCTGCCAGGTCGACCCGCCGGTCGTGGTGCCGGACGGCGACCCGGTCGGCGAGGAGCTGCGCCGGGCCGCGGCGGACGGGGTCGACGTGGTGCTGACCAGCGGCGGCACCGGCATCAACCCGAACGACCGTACCCCCGACGTCACCCGCGCCCTCCTCGACTACGAGATTCCCGGCATCGCCGAGGCGATCCGGGCGCACAGCCGGGACAGGGTGCCGACCGCCGTCCTCTCCCGGGGCGTGGCCGGAGTGCTCGGCCGGACCCTGGTGGTCAACCTTCCCGGCTCGACCGGCGGAGCCCGCGACGGGCTCGCCGTCCTCGGCCCGATCCTCGAGCACGCCATCGACCAACTGCGCGGCGGTGACCATCCCCGGACTGACTGAACCGAACTCACCCGCCGGCGGTCGTCCCCCGAGGATAGGCTCGGACGGTGAACGTGAGGTGTCTGGACGAGAGGACCGAAGGGCCGGCATGAGCACGGACGCCGCCGTCACCGCCGACCCGCAGGCCGCGCCGGTCACGCTGGCCTGGACGGAAGCCCGCGCCCGGGCGTACGACGCCGGTCGCGCCGCCGCCGGCGAGCCGGTGGAGGTGCCGCTGGCCGAGGCCGACGGTCAGACCCTGGCCGAGCCGCTGACCACCCTCACCGACCTGCCGGCCTTCCCCACCTCCAGCGTGGACGGTTGGGCCGTCCGGGGCGCCGGTCCATGGCGGATCGTCGGCCGGGTCCTGGCCGGCGGCACCCCGCCACCGCTGACCGAGGACGGCACGACCGTCGAGATCGCCACCGGTGCGATGGTTCCGGCGGGCGCGACCGGGGTGCTCCGGGTCGAGGAGTCGACCCGGACCGCCGACGGGCTGGTGACCGGGACGCTGCGGGCCACCCCGGAGTGGCGCAGCCCAGGCGAGGAGGCGTACGCCGGAGAGGAACTTCTCCCCGCCGGGACCCCGGTCGACCCCGGGGTGATCGGGCTCGCCGCCTCCTGCGGCTACGACACGCTGCGGGTGCGCCGCGCGCCCCGGGCCGCGCTGATCGTCTTCGGTGACGAGCTGCTGACCGCCGGCCGCCCCGGCGCGGGCCGGGTCCGCGACGCACTCGGCCCGGCCGTTCCCGGCTGGCTACGCCGCTACGGCTGCGTCTGCACCGCCGCGGACGTCGTCGGCCCGGTGGCCGACACCCTCGACGCGCACGTCGCCGCGCTGCGCCAGGCACTGGAGCAGGCCGATCTGGTCTGCACCACCGGGGGCACCATGCACGGTCCGGTGGATCACCTCCATCCGGCGCTCGCCGAACTCGGCGCCGCGTACGTCGTCAACACCGTCGCCGTCCGGCCGGGGTTTCCGATGCTGCTGGCGCGGGTGACCGGGGCGGACGGGCGTACCCGGTTCGTCGCCGGCCTGCCCGGGAACCCGCAGTCGGCGATCGTCGCGATCGTCTCGCTGGTCGCCCCGCTTCTCGCCGGGCTGCGCGGCCGATCGATGCCCGAGCTACCCCGGGCGACGCTGGCCGAGCCGGTGCCGGGGCGCGGTGAGTACACCCACCTGGCCCTGGTCCGGGTCGACCCGGTCCAGCGCACCGCCCATCCGGTCCGGCACGTCGGCTCGGCGATGCTGCGGGGGCTCGCCCAGGCCGACGGGTTCGCCGTGATCGCCCCCGGCACCCGCGGCGAGCCCGGGAACCGGGTGCCCGTCGTGCCGCTGCCCCTGCTGCCGGACGAGCGCGTCCAGAGAGGACCACGATGAGCGTCGACGCCGAGCAGGTCACCGACCCCGGCGCCGCACCCGGGCTCCGGGTGCACGCCGCGGTCGTCGTCGAGCCGCTGGACGTCGCCTCCCACGAGGCGTTGGTCGCCGACCCCGCCGCCGGCGCGGTCGTCTCGTTCCAGGGGGTGGTCCGCGACCACGACCACGGGCGCGCGGTGACCCGGCTGGAGTACGAGGGGCACCCGAGCGCCGCCGACGTGCTGCGGGAGGTGGCCACCGAGATCGCCGCCGATCCGGACGTCTACGCGGTCGCGGTGTCGCACCGGCTCGGCATGCTGGAGGTCGGCGACGTCGCCCTGGTGGCGGCGGTGAGCACCGCGCACCGGGCGGCCGCGTTCGCGGCCTGCGCACGACTGGTGGACGAGGTGAAGGCCCGGTTGCCGGTCTGGAAGCGGCAGCTCTTCGCCGACGGTACCGAGGAGTGGGTCAACTGCGCCTGACCGTTCGCCGTGGCCCGCGGCGAGCCGCGGCTGCCCGCCCGCACCGTCCGGGCCGTCGTGGTCCGGCCGTCCCGTCCACCGAACCCCGTCGACAGTCCGCTGCGGGCGGTCGGGTCGACCGGTCGGGCCGTCGCGCGTCGCCGCCGGTCACGGCTGGCCGACGAGCCGCCGTTCGAAGCGGACCTGCTCGGCGTAGAACGTCGGCTCCGCGCCGGGCCGCCATGGCAGGGCGGCGAGCAGCACGATGATCGCCAGCGCGAGGGAGTTCTCCATCAGGACGCCGAAGAAGCCGTCCTGGTAGTGCGAGACCTCGGGCAGCTGGTGCTCGTACGGCCAGATCGGCGAGATCAGGAAGAGCAGGTAGAGCCCGACCGCGGCGAGCCCGTGCCGGAGCCCGACCAGGGCCGGGAACCAGATCGGGGAACGGAGCCCGCCGACGGCGGCCAGCCCCGGGCCGGCCGCCGAGAGCGACGGCCGGTGCGTCGGAAGTCGGCTGGCCGAGCGGCGCCGGATCGCCGTGTCGGCGAGCACCAGGATCGCCGGGACCACCCAGACCAGGTGATGCGACCAGGAGATCGGGCTGATCACGTTCGTGGTGAGCCCGACCAGGGTGAAGGCGGTCAACTCGTCGCCGTCGGCGTGCGCGTTCGCCGCGCGGGAGAGCCCGAGGGCGAGCAGCAGCATCGCGAACGAGAACCAGAGCAGCGTCGGCGTTTCGATCGAGTCGTAGAGCCGGGCGAGTACGCCGGACAGCGACTGGTTCGGCGTCATGTCCGCCGCGCCGACGCGCTCGGTCTGCCAGAGCACCGAGGTGAAGTAGGCGGTCGACTCCCGGCTGGCGACCGCGAACGTCCCGACCGTGACGCCGATGGCGGTGCCGATCGCCGTCATCGCGGCCCGCCACTGCCGTGTCAGCACAAGGTAGACGATGAACAGCGCCGGGGTGAGCTTGACCGAGGAGGCCAGGCCGATCCCGACACCGGCCCAGGCGCCGCTGAAGAAGAGTCGCCGCAGCGGGCCGTCGCTGGGACGGATCCGGGCGCCCCGCCGGCTCTGCCAGCGCAACGCCACCAGGTCGGCCATCACGAGGCCGAAGAGCAGGAGGTTGACCTGGCCGTACCCGAGGGTCTCCCGGACCGGCTCGATCGCCACCGCGGCCGGCACGGCGATGCCGAGGGTGAGGCCGAGCGACCACCCGAGTCGGTCGGTGATCGGCCTGAGCAGCGCGGCGAGGACGGCGGTGAGCGCGGCGACGCTGGCGATCGCGTTGAGCCAGCCGGCCAGGCTGAGCGGTATCTTCGCCATCGGCAGCATGACGAGGCCGGCGAAGGGCGGGTAGGTGAAGCCGAGGGTGGTCCTGGGTGCGACGAACGCGTAAAGGTCGTGTCCGCTCGCCCACCAGACCATCGCGCCGTGGTAGATCGCCATGTCGAAGAAGGTGTACGGCCGTCCGAACGTAGCGATGGCGAGCCACGAGGCGTAGCAGGCGGCGGCGACGATGCCGATCCGTACGACCGTCCGACGGTCGATCCCCCGAGCGAAGCGACGGACTGGGGCGAGGCGGCCTAGCCGTCTCGCGACGGTCGCCGGCATGGCGTGGCCACCCCCGTACCGATGTCGGTCTTCCGCCCAGGTCCTCCAGGGAGCCTAGAACGGTGGGTCACTCGAGTGCCTCCTGCGTTATGCGACCGTGTCCGATCCCACACTGGTTCGCGACATTTCCACCGCGTTAACGCAGGGAGTGCGGTTCAGGTGATTCACGGCCGCTCAGTCAGGAGAAAATAGCATATGTCTGGCATGCGGCATCGGGTGATTCGGCGCAGCTCTATCCCTCCGGATCCGGCGGGACCTGCCGTCGCTCCCGGTGCGGCGGCCCGCGTAGCGGCGGAAGAGGGCCCGCGTCGGGCGGCGGAGGAGACAGCTGGCGAGACAGACTAGCCCGGCATCCGGCGAGCCGCCGCGGCGGCCCGGACGGCGATCCGGGCGTCCCGGCGCGCCGTCCGCACCGCCCGGCGTACCGTGCGGCGTCCGCTTCCCACCGCGTGGCTGGTGCGCCAGCCCAGGCTCGGGCGGCCCCGGGTGTCGGCCGCGGCGAGCAGCAGCCCGCCGATCAGGCCGAGGTTCTTCATGAAGTGGATCCGATGGCCACGGCGCTCCGCGGGATCCTCGAACGTCCAGTACGGATGCCCGGCGAGCGTGGTCGGCACCAGGGAACCGGCCAGGACCGCGGCAGCCGGCCGGCTGAGGCGGCCGGTGGCCAGCAGGACCCCGCCGACGACCTGGACGGCGGCGTTGAGCCGGACCAGGCGCCGGGCGTCGGTCGGGATGCCGGCGTGCACGCGGGACAGGACCGGGCCGACCCGTTCCGCCACCTTCTGCGCCCGGCCGACCACCGAATCGGGGTCGCGGAACGTACGGGCGCCACCGACCACGAAGATCGAGCTCAACAGGGCGCGGGCGATGGCCCGGACAGGTCTCATGGGTTCAGTCTTACCCGCTCGCCCCACATTTCACCCGGCGAAGGGACGGACTGGATGGCACGGTGGCGGTACCGTCGCGAGGTGTGACCACTGTGCGGCTGCGACCGGAGGGGCCGGCCGACCATCCTGACATTCGCCGGTTGGTGGCCCAGGCGTTCGCCCGGTCGGACGGCGGGTCGCCGCCGGAGGTCCGGCTCGTCGAGGCGCTGCGCGGCAGTGACGCCTGGCTTCCCGAGCTGTCCATGGTGGCCGAGGTCGACGGCGAGGTGGTCGGCTACGCCCTGCTCAGCCGGGTCTGGGTGCAGCCGGGCCGGATCCCCGCGCTGGCCCTCGGGCCGGTGGCGGTCCTCCCCGGCCGGCAGCGCCGCGGCTACGGCCGGGACGTCGTGCAGGCCGCGCTCGACGCCGCCGCCGAACTCGGCGAGCGTCTGGTGGTGGTGCTCGGCAACCCCGCGTACTACCGGCGCTTCGGCTTCATCCCCGCGGCCCGGTTCGGTCTGACCGGCCCGTGGTCGGGGCTCGGCGATCCGTGGCAGGTCCTGGTGCTGCCCTCGGTGGACGGCTCGCGACCGGTGGTGCCGAGCGGCGAGGTGGCCTATCCGCCACCGTGGTCCCAGGTCTGAGGGTGTACCGCCGTCGCGGTCAGGACGGCTGGGTGCGCAGGTAACGGCCGAAGTGCGGGACGGTGAAGGCCACCGTTCCGCGTTCGCCGGAGTAGATCAGCCCCTTCTTGATCAGGGCGTCCCGGGCCGGGGAGAGGCTCGCCGGCCTGCGGCCCAGCGACCGGGCGATCTCGGCGGTGGAGACGGCCACATCCATGTCGTCGCCGGGCGCCGTCCCGTCGCCGCCCGCCACCCGGGAGAGCGCGGCCATCGCCCGCATGTACTCCCGCTCCGCCGGGGTCGCCCGCTCGTACCGGGAGCCGAAGAAACCGACCGCGAGTTCGGCCTCCGCCTCCGGCGCGGCGACCCGGACGTCGGCGGGGGTGATCGGCGAGCGCGGCGCGTGGTCCCAGGTGGCCTTGCCGTACGCCTGGACGAAGTACGGGTAGCCGCCGGACTTCTCGTAGAGCAGGTCGAGGGCCTTCTGCTCGTACTCGACGCCCTCCCGGGCGGCCGGGGCGCAGAGCGCCTGGTCGGCGGCGATCCGGTCCAGCCGGTCGATGCGCTGGTAGCGGAAGAGCCGTTCCGAGTACGACTTCGCCGCCGAGAGTACGGCCGGCAGGTGCGGCAGCCCGGCACCGACCACGATCAGCGGCGCACCCAGTTGGGACAGCTCGTGGCAGGCGGCACAGAGCCCGGAGACGTCCTCCGGACCGAGATCCTGCATCTCGTCGATGAAGAGGGCGACGCCGGTGCCGACGTCCGCGGCGACCTCCGCCGCGTCGGTGAAGAGTTCCACCAGGTCGATCTCGATGTCGCCGGAGTCCGCGCGTCCGCTCGCCGCCGGTACGTCGATCCCCGGCTGCCAGCGGTCGCGCAGCCGGGCGCCGCCGGAGCTCCGGCCCGCCGGGGCGGAGCGCAGCGCGAACGCCTTCAGCACGCCGAGGAAGCCGTCGATCCGGTCCGGGGCGCGGTGCCGGGGGGCCAGCTCCCGGATCGCCATGTGCAGGGCGGCGGCGACCGGGCGGCGGATCGACTGGTCCGGCCGGGCCTCGATCTTGCCGGTGCCCCAGAGCCGGCCGATGGCCTGGGACCGGAGCGTGTTGAGCAGGACGGTCTTGCCGACGCCGCGGAGCCCGGTGAGCATCAGGCTGCGTTCCGGGCGGCCTCGGGCGATGCGCTCCAGCACGATGTCGAAGACCTCGAGCTCGCGGCCCCGCCCGGCGAGTTCGGGCGGGCGCTGGCCGGCGCCCGGGGCGTACGGGTTGCGGACGGGATCCACGTCTCGCACCGTATCGATCCGTCTAGCCCTCCGGCTAGAAACGGGTAGATCGCGCCACGCGTGTCGTGGTCGGCGCGCCGGCGTACGTCGAGGGGTACATCGAGCAAAAACTAGGGCTGTCTAGCATCCAGACTAGACAGCCCTAGTTTCCGCTGGTGACCTCGGACCGGCCGTACCCGGCACCGTGGGGGTGCCGGTCGTGGGGAGCGGCCGCGGCGCTCCGCCCGGCACACGGGTCACGGCCTGCGTGGGTGGCGTGACTCAACGCTTCTTCAGGCAGAGCACGAAGTCGCCGATGTCCATCGAGTCGTCGTACACGTAGTTCACGTCGGTGTCCGGGTCACCAAAGATCGGGTCCTCGATGCACCGGTCGCCGTCCGTGGTGAACGGGATCCGCGACAGCACCTCGTACGTGTTCGGCCCGCACGGCACCTTCCGCAGCTCGGGATCGTCGTCGGTGCCGTCGTTCACCAGGCAGTCGCCCTCCTTGAAGTCGGTCTCGTCCGAGCCCGAGTCGTCCGATCCGGAGTCCGAGCCGGAGTCCTCCGACGGGCTCGGCTCGGCGGACGGGCTGGCCGACGTCGAGGTGGTCGGCGCCGCCTCCGGGTCGCCGTCGTCGGACTGGTTGATGGCCCAGACGACGCCGCCGATCCCACAGGCGCAGAGCAGCACGAGGACGACCGCGCCGATGATGAGGCCGATCTTCAGACCACGGCCCTTCTGGGGAGCCGGGGCGCCGGACGGAGCGCCGGGCGTCCCGGGGGCGCCGGGCGTACCGGGGGCCCCGTATCCCGGCCCCGCGCCGGGCGCGGCGGGAGTGCCGTACGTCGGCGGCGTCGGACCACCGCTGGTCGGCGGCTGCGGACCGCCACTGGTCGGCTGTGGACCGCCGCTGGTGGGCGGCTGGCCCCACTCGGTCCCCGCCGGCGGGGAGGGGTGGGCGCCGCCGGGCGGTGGCGGGTAGCCGGTGCTGGGCGGAGGCGGGTAACCGCTGCTCGGCGGTGGTGGGTAGCCACCACCGCCCGGCGGTGGGTAGCCTGCGCCACCACCCGGCGGCGTGGGGTAGCTGCCGGGGGGCGGTGGCGGGTAGCCACCGGCCGGCGGACTCGCCGAAGCAGGGGGCTGGTAGGGGTCTTCGGGCTGGCCAGAGCTCGGGGAGCCGTAGATCGACATGATGCTCCAGGGTCACGGCCACGCGTTCCGACTGGGACGCGGGACCTGGGGTGGTTGGTAGGGAGTTGCGGGGCGCCCCGCGGCACGGGCGGCTACCCTCGACCTCCGCACCACATTGTGGGCGATGCTGTCGAGCGGTGCGCGGCCGTTATCTTTGCCTGAGACACAGGACAAAGTCCAGGTCATCCAGGTCGCTGTTAAAGAAGTAATAGTTGGTGTAATTTTTCACATCCGCGCACTTGGCCTTCGCGTCCTCCTCGCCGGTCGTCGGCTCGTCGAACCGGGCCAGGACCTCGTACGTCCTCGGTGCGCACTCGGTGATGACCAACACGGGCCGTCGCGCGGTGCCCTCGTTCGCGACGCACTGCCCCGTCTTGACGAACCGGGCGTCGGTGGTGGGTGCCGCGGCCGGGGCGCTCGGCGTCGGCAGGTCGGGATCGGGGGACTCCTCCGCGGGCACCCCGTCCTTTGTCGGATCGGTGCTCGGCAGGACGGTCGGGGTCGTCGGCTTCTCCCGCCCGACGAGGTAGAACCCGACCGCGACCCCACCGGCCGCCAGGACCACCAACGCGGCGGCGACCATCGCGACGACCCGGCCGACGCTGCGCCTGGGCGCCGGCAGCGGCTCCGGCGTCGACCAGGTGGAGTCCGCCATGGACGAGCCCCACATCGGCTCCGGCTCGCGCGGGGTCCAGCCGGGCGGCGGCGAGACGGGACCGCCCGGGTGCCGCGGTGCGCCGTAGCCCACGTCGGGCCGGCGGTGCGGTGGATAGCCGGCGCCCGGTTCGGGATAGCCCGGTGTGGAGCCGGGGTAGCCGGACGCGGCCGGATACGCGTGGCCGGCCGGCGAACCGGGCGCGGCAGGAGTGACCGAGGGCGGCGCGCCACCCCAGCGGTCGTCCCCGCCGAGCTGGTCGCTGCCGCTCCACGGGTCGGCGGGCTGGCCGTACTCGTCGGCGGACTCCCGGTCCTGTCGTGGCCAGGGCTCCGGCGACGAGCCGGGATACGGGCCGCCCGGCGGTCCGTAGTTCGCCATCGAGGATCCTCCTGCTCCACCGTCCTGAAGGCGCGTCACCCGCTGGTCACGTGCCTGCTGTGGTCACCGTAGCGTGACCCCCTGATGAGCTCACCTCCCGGAATCGCGCCAACCAGCGCGCCGGACGCCTTCTGCCTCGGATGACGGGTGGCGGCGGCCGTCGGGAGGGGACGCTCCCGACGGCCGCCGCCACCCGGTCGGCCGAGACATCCGTGCCGATGTTCACAGCAGGCGGAGCTGCCGGTCCTTCGGCCGGCGCGGTGCGCTGTCGCCGAGCCGTTCGAAGAGCCCGGGGTCGATCGCGTCGAGGAACGGTGACGGTACGCACTCCCGCTCCTGGCCGTGCCGCAACCGCCGCCGTACGTGGCTCACGTAGAGCCGGTCCTGCGCCCGGGTCAGCCCGACGAAGAAGAGCCGTCGCTCCTCCGCCACCTCCTCCTCGGTCGGCGTCGTACCCGGCAGCCGCAGGGGGAGCAGTCCGTCCTCACAGCCGACCAGGAAGACCACCGGGAACTCCAGCCCCTTGGCGGCGTGCAGGGTCAGCAGGGTGACCGCCTCGGCGCGGGGGTCGAGGGCGTCGACCTCGGCGCCGGCGGCGAGTTGGGCGAGGAACGACGCCACGTCGTCGCCGCAGCGCTGGGCGAGCGGGGTCAGCACCTCCACGGCCGACCAGATGTCCTCCGGGCTGATCGCACCGGTCGCGTCGAGGGTCGGGGTGGCGTACCGCTGCGCGAGGACCTGGCCGGCGAGCCGGACCCGGGCGGCGACCGAGCCGCCGAGCCCGTCGGCGTGCCGCAGCTCGCGGGCGATCGCCGCCACGCCCGGCCGGTCGCGGAGCCGGTTGTGCGACCGCTTCTGCACCGGGATGTTCGCCCGCGCCAGCGCGTCCAGGATCGGCGCCGCCTGCGCGTCGGTCCGGTAGAGCACCGCGATGTCGGAGAAGGAGACATTCGAGGTACGCCCGTCGATCCGTCCCGAGTCCAGCGACCGGTGGGACAGGCCGCCGACGAGTTCGTCGATGGTGCGGACCACGAAGGTGGCCTCGTCCGCGACCGAGGCCGCGGGGTAGCGACCGACCAGGGGCGCCTCCGGGTCCAGCCGGGCCGGGTCGAGCCGCCGGCCCCGGACCAGGGTGGAGGGCGCGATCGCCTGGACGGCGGCGGCCAGGATCGGCGCCGACGAGCGGTAGTTGCGGGTCAGCCGGACCAGCCGGGCGTCGACGAAGTCCTGCGAGAACCGCAGGAAGTACGTCACGTCGGCACCCCGGAACGAGTAGATCGCCTGGTCCGGGTCGCCGATCGCGCAGAGGTTGCCGTCGGCGGGGCTGAGCAGCCGGAGCAGTTCGTACTGGGTGGCGTCGACGTCCTGGTACTCGTCGACGAAGATCCAACGCCACCGGTCGCGGTAGCGCTCCACCAGCTCCGGGTGCTCGCGCAGCAGCGACACCGGCAGGCTGACCAGCTCGTCCAGATCGACCAGGTCGGCGGCCCGGAGCAGCTTGACGTACGTCGCGTCGTCGTCGCCGGCCTCGGCGCGGGCGGTCGCCCGCTCGGTGTCGTCGGCGATCCGGAAGTCGGTCGGCAGCCCGGCCAGCGCGGCGTTCTCCCGCAGGATGGTCAGGCCGAGCGAGTGGAAGGTGCCGACGGTGACGTCCTCGGCGACCGGGCCGAGCAGCCCGTCGAGGCGCTGCCGCAGCTCCTCGGCGGCCCGCCGGGTGAAGGTGATCGCCAGGCAGTGTTCCGGATAGACGTTCAGCTCGGCGCAGAGGTACGCGATCCGGTGGGTCAGGGTGCGGGTCTTGCCGGTTCCCGGCCCGGCGACGATCAGCAGCGGTCCGCCCGGGGCCGAGGCGGCGACCCGCTGCATCGCGTCGAGCCGGTCCAGCAGCCCGGTGCCGACCTCCTCCATGCCGGCGAGCATCGGCTCGAACGGCTCGTGTGGGGACGGTGCCGGGGGCAGCGGTGGGACCGGCTCGGCCGGAGCCGCCTTCGACCGGCGTCGGGGGGCCGGTTCGGTCGACGCGGCCGCCGCCGTGCTCTTCGCCCGGGGCGTCGGTTTCGGCTCGGCCGGTGGTCGCGGCTGTGGCGCCGGTACGTCGAAGAGCGCGTCCGCGAAGAGGGTGTCGGCCTGCTGGCCGCCCCGGGCACCGGCCAGTTCGCCCGGCTCGAAGAGCGTGATGACGCCGTACTCGCCGTCGTAGCCCGGCACCCGGCGGACCCGGCCCTGGCGCAGCCGGTCGATCGCCTCGGCGACGAGTTCGCCGCCGACCCGGCGGATGTCGTCGAGCGGGGTGACGGTGAGGATGTCGAGCTCCGCGCCGAGTTCCGCGACCAGGGTGTTGAGCTGCCCCTCGACCGTCTTCGACTTCGGCCCGACCCTGTTGACCTCGCCAAGGATCTCGGCGAGCTGGATCAGGTGGATGACCCGGGGGGCGTTCGCCGGGACGTACCCCTCCGGCCGGTCGGCGAGGTCCTCGACCCGGCTCAGCACGCCGACGGTGAGCGGCTTGCCGCACTCGGGGCAGCGTCCGCCGGCCTCGCGGGTCCGCTGGGGCGGCCAGTTGACCCCGCAGAGCCGGTGCCCGTCGGCGTGGTACTTCCCCTCCTCCGGGAAGAACTCGATCGTGCCGTGCAGGCCGTTCCCGGTGCGGAGCGCCTCCCGGACGGCGAAGTAGTCGAGGTCGGTGGCGAAGAGGGTCGCCTCCCGGGCCAGCGCGGCCGGGGAGTGCGCGTCCGAGTTGGACACCAGCCGGTACGCGTCCAAACCCGACACCCGCCAGTTCATCGACGGGTCGGAGGAGAGCCCGGTCTCGACGGCGAAGATGTGCGGGGCGAGGTCGGCGTAGCAGTCCGCGATCGCGTCGAAGCCGGACTTCGAGCCGAGCGCCGAGAACCACGGGGTCCAGATGTGCGCCGGCACGAGGTAGCCGTCGGGGCTGGCCTCCAGGGTGATCTCCAGCAGGTCGCGGGAGTCGAGGCCGAGGATCGGGCGGCCGTCCGAGCCGAGGTTGCCGATCCGGCCGAGCGCGGCGTTGAACCGGGCGACCGCGTCCAGATCCGGCAGGTAGATCAGGTGGTGTACCTTCCGGGTCCGGTCACCTCGCTTGTAGATGGTGGAGATCTCGACGCTGAGCATGAACCGCATCGGGGCAGCCTCGGCCGCACTGGCCAGCCGGGGCGGCAACTTCCGGTTGACCTCCCGTTCGGCGTCGGGGCTGAGCCGGTAGAGCCCGGGTTCGGCCGGGCGCAGCGACTCGCGCAGGTGGTCGTACCAGGCGGGATGGGTGAAGTCGCCGGTGCCGAGGAGGCTGATGCCCTTGCGCCGCGCCCACCACGTCAGGTTCGGCAGGGTGAGGTCACGGCTACAGGCGCGTGAATACTTCGAGTGGATGTGCAGGTCCGCGACGAAGGGCACGGCGACGCTGGGAGAGCCGTCAGCGGTGGCGGCGCGCAACGGAGACACGCCGCATCCTGTCACGGACCGGTGCCGCCCCGCGTGTCGCCACGCGCGAGTGTGATTTCTCGCTGCGGGCGCCACGGGGCCGGCGACCGGCCCGTGCGCGCTCCCACGGGCCGGGTCAGCAGCTCTTGCTGACCGTGTACGTCGGAGAGATGATCTCTCGTCCGTTGACGACCGCGCTGACGTACCACTGGGTCGACGTCCGGCTGCGCAACTCGCCGGTGCCCCAGGTCGGGTCGATGACACCGGAGAACGAGGTGCCGCGGCCGATCTGGAACCCGGTGTACGCCCAGGTGTCGCTCTGCGTGTAGCCCCACACGTCGGACGCGCTGCCGTTGACGATCCGACCGGTGATCCGGACGGCCCACCGCCCGTCGCTGTAGCAGACCGCCGACGCGGAGGCGCTGATGGAGGCCGGCGCCGACCTGGTCGGCGATTTCGTCGGCGACCTGGTCGCGGTCGGTGGCTTGGTCGTGGCCGGCGGTTTCGTCGTGGCCGGCGGCTTGGTCGTGGCCGGCGCCGTCGTCCTGGTCGGGGTGGATCCCTGGCCCCCGGACGACCGCCGGTCGGGGTCGGTCGCCCCCTGGCCGCCCGCCGGTTGGCGGTCGTCGTTCCCGCTGCTGCCGCCGGTCGAGTCGCGACCGTCTCCGGGGCGACCGGTCTCCGCCGCACCGGTCGGGGTGGCCGGCAGCGAGGGCAGCACACCGGTGGGTACGGGCCGGGCGGTGGGGACGGGCACCGACTCGGCCAGCTGCCGCTGCTGCTCCGGTCCGCCGCCGCGGACCGTCACCGTAACCGCGCCGGCCAGTGCCAGCCCGACCGCGGCGGCGGCAGCGGCGGCGAGCCAGTTGCGGGCCGGACCGGGGCCGTTCGCCCGGGCGGTCACCGGCGGTGTGTCGGCCACCGCCGCCACGGCGGCACCCGCCGGCCGGGGCGAACCCTCCTTGTCGGCCGGGTTGCCCGACACCGCCGGGTTGCCCGACATCGCCGAGTCCGTCGGTTTCGTCGGGCCGGCCCGGCCTGTCGCGGTGGCCGGGCCTGTCGCGGTGGCTGGGTCAGGCGGCGTCTCGACGGGGTCACCCGGGTCCAGCCGGGCCCCGCACTCGGGCCGCAGGCAGTACGTCGCCCCGGGTTCGGCGACCTCTCCACACGCCGGACACGTCACGGGATCCTCACCTTCACGCCGCCGGACGGTCCGCCGATGTCGCGTCCGTCGGTACTGGCGGGCATCGTCAGGTTTCAGCGAGCGGGTTCTGCCGGAGTGAGCGGGCCTGGCGTTGTCAACTCCGGGCCTGGGCGAGCAACGTTGGCCTGGACGAACGGCCGAGCCGTGAACCACCAGGGTGGTCTCAGACAGGCACTGTGGACGCCCGCTGATGATCGTGCCGGTACCGGGTCCGTCCGCGCAACCGATCAGACGCGCGTTCACCCGAAGTCGGCGTGGGCCCGTGACGCATCGACGGTGGTTGCCGGCCGCGCCGTCGTCGTGCCGGTGCTGGACGCGGTTCGCGACGCGGCGCGGCTGCCCGGGCCGCCGTCGTCGGTGCCGGTGTCGGGGCACCGACCTCAGCGGTGCGCCCGACTCGGGGCGAGGCGAATCGCCTCCACCTGGCCGTCCAGTCGCAGCGGGCCGGCCGCGTACGGGATCAGCAGCGTGTCGCCCCGCCGGACCGCCAGGTTGTCGTGCTCGCCGCTCAGGGTGCCGGCGCCGGCCACCACGACGAGGACGCTGAACCCCTGGTCCAGGCGGTCGCCGCCGTGTCGGCGTTCGGCGGTGAAGAACTCGTCCGCGGCCTCGGGCAGCAGCCGATTCACGCCGCGCAGCGTCTCGAGGCGGGCCGGCGACCACGCGCCGCGGTCGACACACTGTAGGGCCAGGTCGTAGCCGAGGCCCAGGTGGCCCTCGGCCAGGCCGAAGCCCTCGTACTCCAGCAGCACCGAGAAGTCGGTCGGCTCCTGGACCTCGACCAGCAGGATGCCGTCGCCGATCGCGTGGGGCAGGCCGGCCGGGCAGAGGATGGCGTCGCCGGCGGCGACCGGAATCCGGTTGGTGGCGGCGAGCATCTGCTCGATCTGCTGCCCGGCGACCCACGCGGCCAGCTCGTCGGCGTCCACGTCACGGGAGAACCCGAGGTGGACGTACGCGTCCGGCCTGGCGGACACGATCACCCAGGCCTCGGTCTTGCCGTACGGCGAGGCCAGGTGGGCGGTGGCGAAGCGACGGTCCGGGTGTACGTGGAGCGGGAGCCGCTGCCCGGCGTCGAGGAGCTTCACCAGGATGCCCGGCTCGGTGCGGTCCGGCCCGAGCCAGTAGCGCGGCTCGGCGGCGATCGCCTCGGCCAGCAGGCGGCCGTCCCGCAGGGTGGAGAGGCCGGCCGGGGCCAGACCGAACCGGCTGGTCGTCGAGCCGACCCAGTCCTCGGGCCGGTCGGCCAGCGCCGGCAGGTTGCGGAACTCGGCGATGCGGCCCGCGCCGCGGTAGAAGGTCTCGGGTTGGTTGGCGGGTAGTACTTCGACGGTCACGGATGCTCCCTCTGTGACGCGAGACCGGCGACACCTGGCGAGACGACCGGCGGGCGCCGCGTGACCTGGCCCGGGACCGGTCGGTGTGGCGCGGCGGGGGAGGTCGACCGGGCGACGGCGGCGAGGAAGCCGCCGACGAAGGTGTCGCCGAGCCCGACCGTGGTGGGGTTGTCGACGTTGAGGGCGAAGCCGGGTACGCAGCGGACCGTGCCGCCCATCCGCTCCTCCAGCGCCGCCGCGAACGCGCGGGCCTCGGGCCGGCGCGGGCGCCGGCGCATGAGGTCGATGTCCCGGTCGGTGACGTCGTCGCCGTGGCTGTACCGGGTGGCGGCCATCAGGGTGCCGAGGTCGAGGGCGGCGGCGAGGTCACCGGCCCGCTCCCCGACCGCGGCCGACCAGAACCTGGTGTGCAGCACCAGGGTGGGTACGGGGATGAGCGCGTGCACCGCGGTGAGCGCGCGCCGGACCTCGTCCACGGAGAGCAGGTCGACCGGGTGCCCCAGGTAGGTCTGCATCTCGTCCTCGTTCAGCCCGTACACGTCGATCACGTCGAGGAGCGCGTCGCGGACCCGCTGGCTGAGGGCGGGCTCGTGGAACGCCGCGTCCTCGTAGTAGGTGACCGCCCCGGGTGGCAGGTGCCGCATGTGCGCGCGGAGCGCGGCAAGCCGCTCGTCGAGCAGGCGTTCGTCGCGCATGGCGTTGAAGCCCGAGATCAGGAAGACGTCCGCGTCGCGCAACCGGGCGCCCAGGTCGTCGGCGAGCGCCATGCTGCTGTTGGCCGGATCGTTGACGTAGATCAGGCGGTTCGGGAGCGGCGCGGTGATGTCGAGGTCGCCGGTCCGGACCCGCAGGCCGCGGTCGTACTGGACGATCAGGTGGGGGTAGTAGGTGTCCGTGTCGCCGCTGGAGACGTAGTCGCAGGTTGCCGGGAGCAACCGACGGACGGTGTCGTTGACGCTGACCAGGTGCAGGGTGGACGGGACGCCCAGCCGGTCCAGCACGATCGCCGCCCGTACCGAGGTGCCGCCCAGGGTGGTGCGGTGGGGAAACCGGCGGGCGAAGGTCTCCAGCGCCGGGGCGGAGGCGACGAAGTGCTCGCCTCCTCCGCCCCGGGCGACGTACCCGAGGATCGACACCACGAGATCGCGCTCGCTGGTCACCGCGCCCGGCGACGCCAGGTCCGCGGCGCCGACGGCGTAGTCGGCGGCGAGCTGTTGCAGGGCCGGGCCGGTGAGCTTCAGCTCGTAGTCGACGCACCCGCCCAGCCCGAGGACGACACGGGCGGCCATCTCAGTAGAGCGCGGCCTTGCCGGTGCTGCCGAACAGGTCGATCTTCTGCGCGGCGACCTCCTTCATCGCCGCGACGCAGGGAGGCTGGATGCTGAGGGGTTCCCGCAGCTTCGGGTCGGCCAGCACCTCGCGCATCTTGTTGTGGTACGCGACCTTGATGTCGCTGGAGATATTGATCTTGTTGATGCCGAGCCGGGCCGCCTCGGCGATCTCCTCGTCGGGGTTGTTGGAGCCGCCGTGCAGCACGAGCGGGATCCGTACCCGGTCCTTGATCTCCTTGAGCAGGTCGAGCTTCAGCTCCGGCTTGAGGTCCGGCGGGTAGATGCCGTGGTAGGTGCCGATCGCCACGGCGAGGCTGTCCACCCCGGTCTTCCGGACGAAGGTGGCGGCGTCGTCGGGGTCGGTGTAGATGATGCCCTCGGCGCCCTCCTCGGCCTCGCCGTCGGTGGCCCCGATGGTGCCCAGCTCGGCCTCGACCGACAGGCCCACCGCGTGCGCGGTCTCGACGACCCGCTTCGACAGCGCGATGTTCTCCTCGAACGGCAGCATCGAGCCGTCGATCATCACGGACGTGAAGCCGATGCGGATCGCGGTCAGGATCTGCTCGTAGGTGGCGCCGTGGTCCCAGTGGATCGCGATGGGGACGCTGGAGCGGTTGGCCCGCTGGATCACCGCCGCGATCATGTCGGCGCCCACGTGCCGTACCTCGTCGGGGTGGATACCGAGAATCAGTGGCGCGTTCTTCTCCTCGCTGATCTCCACGATTCCGTTGAACATGGCCCAGTCGCTGATGTTGAACGCGGGCACGGCGAAGTTGTGCTCGTTCGCGACGTCGAGAATCGCCTTGCCGGTCGTCAGCATGTTGGTGGTCTCCTTTTGGGATGGGATGTCAGGCCTTGACGGCGCCGGAGGCGAGGCCGCCGACGAACCGTCGTTGGAAGAGGAGGAAGAGGAGGAGCACGGGAATCGACCCGAGGATGCTCATCGCCATCATCTGGTTCCATTCGTACGAGTGTTGGCCCATGAGCAGTTGAATGCCGATGGGGACCGTGCGCATGTTGTCGGTACGGGTGAGGGTGAGCGCGAACAGGTACTCGTTCCACGAGATCATGAAGGTGTAGACCCCGACCGCGACCAGCCCGGGGACCGAGACGGGTACGAGGACGCGCCAGAGCGCGGTCCAGCCGTTGCCGCCGTCGACCTTGACGGACTCGTCCAGTTCGCGCGGCAGCGTGTTGAAGTACGCCGTGATCATGATGATCGCGTACGGCAGGGTGAACACCATGTGGGTGAGGATCAGCCCCGGATAGGTGTTGTAGAGGCCGAGCGCGACGACGAGCCCGAAGTACGGAATGACGAGCGTGATCGGCGGCACCGCCTGGACGCTGACGATCACGGCGTTGATGAGTCGCTGGAGTGGGAAGCGGAATCGGCTGAACGCGTACCCGGCCAGGGTCGCCACCACGAGCGTCAGAATGGTCACCGCGAGGGCGACGACGTAGCTGTTGACGAAGAACCGCAGTTGCGCGGTGTTGCCGAGGATTTCGCGGTAGGCGTCGAACGAGAAGTTCTCGGTGATCAGCTTCGGCGGTGTCGCGAAGACCTCGCCGTTGCTCTTGAACGAGGTGGAGAGCATCCACAGGACGGGGAGCCCGGCGAATGCCGCGCCGAGAACCAGTCCGGTGAGAACGCCGACCTTGGCGGCGGTCCGCCGTGCCCTGGAGGTGCGTCCGCGCATCTCACCGCTCCCTCTGCTGGCGGACGTAGAAGAAGGCCAGAATCATCGTGAGCAGGAGGACGATCACCGCGCTGGCGGAGGCGGTGGCGAACTCGTACTCGCTGAATGCCTGCTTGTAGGTGTAGGTGCTGAGCATTTCGGTGGCGTTCAGTGGCCCGCCGCCGGTCGTCATCCAGATCAGCGCGAACTGCTGCGAGGTCCAGATCAGGTCGAGCACCGCCATGCTGACGATGACCGGACGCAACTGCGGGAGCGTCACGCTGAGGAACCGCTGGACCGGGTTCGCTCCGTCCACCGCGGCGGCCTCGTAGAGGTCGGCGGGGATGCCCTGGAGCGCGGCGAGCAGGCTGATCATGAAGAACGGGTAGCCGGACCAGATGTTGACGAACGTCAGGACCCAGAGCGCCTTGCCCGGGTCACCGAACCAGTTCACCCCGTCGTGGATGAGGCCCAGCGTGCCCAGCACGTAGTTCACCACGCCGGCCGGGTCGAGCAGGAGGCGCCAGATGACGGCGATCACCGCGATCGTGAACAGCCAGGGCAGGATGTAGACGATCCGGAAGATGGCCTTGGTGACCCCGCTGAGCAGCGGCGTGTTGAGCATCATCGCGAAGGCCAGGCCGAGAACCAGGTGGGCGACCGTGCTGACCGTGATGAAGACGAACGTGTTCTTCAGCGCGGTCAGGAACTCCGGATCGGTCAGGACCCTGGTGTAGTTGGCGAACCCGACGAAGACCGGGTTCTCCTGCACGATCACGTTGTCCCGGAACGAGTAGCTGATCACCATGACGATGGGGACCACCATCAGGACCGCGATCAGCAGCGCCGTGGGGGACAGGTAGGCGTACGGCACCAGGCGCCGGGCAACGGCGGCGGGCCGGGCGCGGCGGGGGGTGACCGGTTGGAGGGCCGGCGGGGCGGCCTCCGGCGCGAGCATGGGGTGGTCGACGTGCGCGGATGTCATCGCTGTCTCCTTGGTCGGGTGCCGCGCCGGTCCACCGGCGCGGCACCCGGGCCGACGGTCCTCACATCTGCGAGGACCAGGCCTCCTGCGACCTGGCGAGGGCGTCGTCGACGCTCTGCTTGCCGGTCAGCACGAGCTGGAGCTGTTCGGCGAAGCTGCGCATCAGGTCCTCGGACTTTGGCAGGCCCACGAACTCGTTGGCCGGGTAGCCCTGGGAGTAGATGTCGAAGGCGGTCTTGAACAGCGGGTCGCTCTGGCTGAAGTCCGGTACGGCGGTCTTGTTGCCGGGGAACCCGTTCGCCAGCGTGCTCAACTGGGCGTTGGTCTGCTGGCTGAGCAGGAACTGGACGAGCTTGAACGCCTCGGCCTTGTGCTTCGAGGAGTTGGCGATCCCGATCCCCCACGACGCGTACGGCATGCCGCGCTGACCGGTGTAGCCGTCCTCGGCCGGCAGGGCCGCCACCGTGAACTTCAGGTCCGGGTTGTTCTTCTTGATCAGGTTGATGTGCGCGAGCGAGTCGATCACCATGCCGACCTGGCCGGTGGTGAACTTCTCGACCTTGTCCTGTTCCTTCATCGTGAGCGAGCCGGGCACGATGACCCCGGCGTCGTTCAGGCTCTTGATGAACTCGATCGTGCTCTTGACCGGCGCGCTGGTCAGGTTGGGCTTGCCGTCGGCGAGCATGCTGCCGCCGGAGGCCCACAGCCAGGACATCACGTCGTTCTGGACACCGTTCGGGACGGCCGTGTCGAGCGGCAGGGCCCAGCCCTTGACGTTGCCGCCGGTGGCGCTGATCTTCTTGGCCGCGTCCAGGAACTCGGAGCGGGTGCTGGGCACCGCCGAGACCCCCGCCTTGGAGAGCAGGTCCTGGTTGACGAAGAGCGGGTAGACGAAGTTGACCACCGGGATCATGTACGTCTTCCCGTTGACCTGCACCTGGCTGGCGAGCTGGCTGGCGTCGTAGTTCGCCTCCCTCATCAGCGGGGTCAGGTCGGCGATCGCGCCCTGCTTGGCGAAGTCGTTGACCCAGGCGCCGTCCAGGCCGACCACGTCGGGCAGGGTTCTCGACGCCGCCCCGGTCACCAGTTGCTGCTTGGTGGAGGCGTAGGGCGCGCTCAACAGCTTGACCTTGATGTTGGGGTTCTGCGCCGTGAAGTCGGCGATGAGCTTGTCGAAGGAACCCTCCGGCAGCTCAGGGGCCCACCACTGCGCGAACTCCAGCGTCACCGTCCCGTCCGAGCTCGCGTCGCCCGAGTCGCCGGAGCCGCAGGCTCCCGCCGCCAACGCGACCGCCACGGCCGCCGTCACTGCTCCCAGTCGCTTCAGCCGGGCTGCGCGTACCGCCATGGCGAACTCCTTCCATGGAGATCTTCTTGCTCTATGCCGGGGAGATCTTTCTGTTCTCTGCCGGGTTGTCGCCACGCTAGCAGCGTGTTAGAGCTGGGGACAAGAGCAAGAACGGCAAGACTCGGCTAAGTACTGCATACTCTTGCGAGATGCGGCAGAGCGGGGGCGTCAACGGTAGCGCGTTGACCTGAGGAACGGGCAGGTAGAGATGAGATGGCTACGGGTGGTGCGCGAGTGTGCCGCACTTCGCCGCTCTGTGCGGCGGTTCGGCTCGCCGGCGCCCGGTTGTGGCATACTGCCGCACTAGCGAGGGGGAACACGTGAGCCCTGAGAAGGACGACCGACAGCGCCGCCTGCCCGCGGGACGCAAGGCCCAACTGGCCGCGTACGTCGCCGAGGCCGGGCAGGTGACCGTGGCTGCGCTGGCCGAACGCTTCGGCGTCTCCATCGACACCGTCCGGCGCGATCTTGATCAGCTCAGCGCCGACGGGGTGCTGGTGCGGACGTACGGCGGCGCCGTGAGCCTGGCGACGGCCTTCCGCACCGACCGCACCGTCGACCAGCGGCTCACCATCCAGGAGCGGGAGAAGGAGAAGATCGCGGCGTTGGCCGCGACGCTGGTCCAGGACGGTTCCACCATCATGATCAACGGTGGGACGACAACCCTGGCGCTCGCCCGTAACCTGCGCCAGCACCGCGACCTCACCGTGGCGACGAACAACCTGCTGGTGCCGGCGGCGCTGCCGCCCTCGGCGATCCGGGACATCTACGTCTTCGGCGGGGCGGTCCGCTCGCTCACCCTGGCCACGATCGGCCCGGTCAGCTTCCGTACCTCCGGCGGCGACGAGCTGGACATCCGCTGCGACCTGGCGCTGATCGGCGTCGGGGCGGTCTCCGCGGACGCCGGCTACACGACGAGCAATCTCGCCGAGGCGGCGATGATGCGGGACATGATCTCGCGGGCGGCGCGGGTGGCGATCCTCGCCGACTCCTCGAAGTTCGGCCGTCGGCTCTTCGCGCAGGTGTCAGAGCTGGCCAGTGCCGACTACCTTGTCACTGACTCGATGCCGCCGCCCGATCTGCGGGATGCGCTCGCCGCGAACGGCGTGGAGCTGCTGACTCCGGCGGCGTCCCCGAGGCCACGACACGCTCCCGCCTGAGCGACGGCTGCCCGAGCGACGGCTGCTCGCCGCCGTCGGACCGGCCGCGACGGGCGCGGCCGGTGGCCGGCGCTGCGGTAGCGGGCGGTTCTGCCTGCCCCGGCGGTGCCGCCCAGGGTCGAGGCCACCGCCGTCTTACCCACGTCCTGCCCCAGCGGACTGGCCCCGATCATCAGAACGATGCGTCCCGTGCCAGCATCCGGGGCCGCGCCCGAGACACCCATGACGCTGGTCAACACCCAACTGCCGGTGCCGCTCGTCGGACGCCTCGACCAGCTCGCCGAGCAGGCCACAGCCCGCCGACCCGGCATCATCCGTGAGGCCCTGACCGCGTACGTCAATGACCGTACGGCGCCTGTCAGCCGGGACGAGGCCGAACACGATTGAGGGACCGCAAGCTCTAAAGGCGAGGTCCGGGGGCATTGGCATCGACAGTGGAGGTCTCCCCGTGGCTAGGTGCCGTGCTTGCCAGTACGCTCCCTCACGTGTCAAACACGAACCATCACGCTGAGTTTAAGCTGTCGATCACCAAGGCGCTGGCTGACCAGCTTTCAGCCGCTTTGAAGAAGCTGACCCCGGCTCCCTTGACCGCCGAGGTGATTGACGTGCTTCCCAAGGGTCCTGGCGTCTACCAGCTATACCTCGACGGTCAGCCCGTGTACGTCGGCAAGGCGAGCAAGTCGTTGCCCACAAGGCTCCGCAAGCACTATCGAAAGCTGTCGGGTCGCCCTATCACCGGAGAGGTTTCCTTTGTCTGCCTCTATCTTGAGGAAGATCTAGAGGCGTCAGCGCCAGAGAAGATGCTACTCGGCAAGTACGAGGGCAAGTACGAGCGCGCTGACGGTGAGCCAGCGCAGAAGCTGCCCTGGAACAACAACGGGTTCGGGAACAACGACCCGGGACGGAGGCGCGATACCAGCGAAGTCGCGGCCAACCATTTCGACGCTCTGTATCCGGTCAACCTCGATCTGACGATCGATTGGCTTACCGCAGGCGTGAGGCCGGTCGGCAAGGTGCTGACCGAGCTAAAGGATAACCTGCCGTACAATCTTCGCTTCGAGCAGCCCAAGAACAGTACCCGGGCACGTCACGACTACAAGCTTAATGTAGAAGTCCCGTCCCACCCCATGACCGTGCGGGCGGCGCTCCAGCTGGTCGTGGGCGCACTTCCCGAGGGATGGCAGGGTACTGCTCTTCCTGGCTATCTAATCCTTTACTACGAGAACACCAGCTACAACAGTGCTCAGTGCTGGTGGAGGCGTTCCGGCTCGGAAGTTATCGAGACCCCAGGACCTGCCTTATTCGCTCCGGCTACGGACATCGTTGAGGAGCCGGATGAGGACGACGAAGGCTCTCGTGACAACGGGAACGAAGAGATTGAAACATAGCTTAGCTTTTTGGTCCCTCTCGTGCGGATGGACCATCCGGCCCGCCGGGCGTAAAGTGCCGAAGGGTCTGTGTGTCGCTAGAGATTATCGTGGGTTGGAGTCGGGACGACTTCGGTTTCCGATTCGATTGGAGCGAGCCCCGCTCGTAGCCGTTCTACGACGCTGACGGCTTCTTCCTCCTCAATGTGTCCGACCCATTGCTGGCGCCATGCTGACCCTTCGGCTAGCACCGCGTCGAGCGCTCGTCCGGCCAGGTCCAAAAGCGACGGGCTAACCGGGATGTCGCGAGGGCCAAGGAAACGCGGTGCGTAGGCCGAGTCCGACGGGGGCGTGCCGGTAAGCGCCTGCGATACCGTCGCCGCTGCCGCGATCGCACGGGCCGCGTCCTCCGTGCCGAGCGCGGGACCGGCTTGGGCGGCGCGCTCAAGGGTTCGGCGAACCAGGCTGAGGCGCTCGGGGGTATTCGTCCCTTTCAGGGTTCCGCACCAGTCAACCGCGTCGTCGTTGTCAAATGGTCCGAGCTGCCATGTGGCCATGGATCCTCCTCGTGTCCAAGTAGGTCGGTGGGCGTATGGATGGAGGTGGGCGCTGGCGTGGCTTCGGGTCCGATCGGGCCGGGACGACTCGCCGCGCCCGGGCTCGCACGGGCGGCTCACGGCGAGAGTGAGCATCGCACACCGCGTGTGGGTTTCCAAGATCGGAAACTCCGCGGTATGATTTCGCAATGCCTGAGCCGCAGCTGGAGCCAACCCGGGATCGCACGTCGGTGGAGTTGTTCGCTGGCGGGGGTGGGCTGGCGATGGCGGTCCATAGGGCTGGCTTTCGTCCTCTCTTGGTCAACGAGATCGTCAAGTACGCGTGCGAGACACTTAAGATCAACGCTGCCGAGCCGCGAGGTGAGCGGGAGCGAGTCCCTGGGCCTGGCGAGCGCTGGCCGTTGATCGAGGGCGACGTACGCGACGTCAGGTTTGAGTATCTGTGGGGTCAGGTCGATCTGCTGGCGGGAGGCCCCCCTTGTCAGCCTTTTAGCCTCGGGGGTGTCGCTAGGGGCGATGAGGATAAGCGCAACATGTTTCCGGAGATGATTCGGGCCGTTCGGGAGATTCAACCAAAGGCGGTCATCTGCGAGAACGTCCAGGGCTTGTTGCGCCCATCGTTTAGGCCCTACTTTGAATACATTGAACGAGCGATGAGCTTGCCGTTTGATGAGCGCGGCGAGGATATCACCTGGCGCGAGCATGATGAAGTATTGCGCAGCGAGCTATCGAAAGATCCTACTGACCCGAAGCGACGCTATGTCGTGCTTACGACAAGAGTGAACGCTGCTGATTACGGGGTTCCGCAAATCCGAAACAGGATTATTCTCGTAGCGTTCCGCGCTGACCTCGAAGTCGACATCCAGCGATTTGAGCGCGAAGTGCAGCCAAGTCACTCGGAGGCAGCGCTTATTCGTTCAATGCTGGACGGATCCTATTGGGATCGGCACCCCAATGTTCCTGGCCATGTGCGCAAACGGGTTATGTCCCGGATATCGAATACCTTGCCCTTGGATGATGGAAAGTTGCCATGGCGAACGTTGCGAGACGCCCTCCACGGCACTGATAGTCAGCCCGCGCTTCCGCCGGTGCCATGGGAATGGCTCGATCGACAGGAGCATCACCTCGGCGGCTTTACAGACCACATTGGCTGGCCCGGCGCCCGAATCTATCCGGGTCATACGCCTAACGAACTTGACCGCCCCGCGAAGACAGTGAAGGCGGGAGTGCACGGGGTACCTGGCGGAGAGTCTGTTTTGTTGACTGACGAACTCTGGCCAGAACAGCCGCAGGATTCGCCTTACCCATACCGGCATCGGTACATGACCGTACGTGAAACAGCGCGCGTTATGACTTTTCCGGATGATTGGAAGCTTGCTGGTCCACGTGGTGAGCAGATGCGGCAACTGGGCAATGCGGTTCCCGTGGCCCTTGGTGAGTTCTTCGCTAGGAAGATTTACGCCGCACTGGACGAGGCTGAGAGTCGACGGTGACTACCCCAACGGCGGAGCCCGATCATCGGTGGGCTGAGAAGTCCCCGGACCCGAAGGCGTGGAAAGGGCGGAAAGGCCGCAGTCGACGAGCGGCTGCGGCTGAACAGGACGCCGCTGCCGGCGGGGCCGACCGACGGTGGGTTGACCTGGGGGATGGCCGCCGAGCACGAGCGTCCGTTGACCTCAAACTACTGCCACGAACACGCCGGATCCGCGCCTACCTGCGCTGGTCGGATAAGGGGCACTCACCGACTCGCTATCTCGGAGAGGTGCATCACGCCACCCGCGCGGAGAATCTTGCCGAGGGTTGGCGCCTGGCCTTCGCCCAAGGTCTCGTCGTTCCGCCCGAGACGGTGCGGACGTCGTGGGCGAAGAGCCCGGCAGTCAGAGCGGTGATGCGTGCCAACAAGGCACGGGACACTGGTCCTGAACGGAGACTACGGTCATTACTACACAAGGCTGGCCTGCGTTACAGAGTTAACGCGAAACCACTGCCGACTCTACGCCGCACCGCCGATGTGGTCTTCTCCGCCGTTCGCGTTGCGGTCTTCGTTGACGGATGCTATTGGCATGGCTGCCCGGAGCACTATCGTCCCGCTCGAGTGAACAACGAATTCTGGCGGAACAAGATTGAAGGTAATCGTGCTCGTGACCGTGAAACTGATCAGCTGCTTACCGACGCTGGGTGGACTGTGATTCGGATCTGGGAACATGAGGATCCAGCGACGGCTGCACGATTGGTCCAACGCGTCGTTAGAGAAGCGGCCAAAACGCCGCAACCCCCTAGATGCGTCGGACCGTGCTGAATTAGCGTACCGGTCGTGAAGATTCCTTGAGCCGTGTGCTCGGCGAGCCTCGTTGGCGCTGAAGTCGCTGTCCCTTCAACTCGTTAGGCATTGAAACGCATGACATCATGGTGTGCGGTGCGAGCTACCCCTGCGACGATGCGATCGACGCTGCTTCGTTGAGAAGGTTGGCGAGGTCGTCGTCGGAAATGGGCCTGTCGTTAAGGGCCTTGTGTAGCGCGTGAGTTTGAATTTTGCCCATCATGCCCGGCTCAATATTCAAGGGAGTGTCAGGGTCGAAGACGCTCGTGATCAGCGCTTCAGCGGCGGTAGGGTCTATGGAGCTACCGCCGACATCAAGTTGCGATCTCATCCCGGCGACGAACTGGATGATGGCGGCGTCGTCACGCCGTCCGTCGAAGTACCGATCGACCGCTAGGAAGAAGGCTGCGTTAAGGAGCAGGGCATAGTTGCCCCAACCTTCCTCGTCCAACTCCTTTTCCAGGCGATCGTTCGCGTCTGCCTCATCGCGTACGAACGTGCGTAGGAACTCAATCAGCTTCGGATTCGTCGTCACGTTGCCGTCTCCTCTTGCGAATTTCCCTAACTTTTTCGATGCCAGCTCTCACCGCCAGCGTCAAACTTGCGGCTGCAAGCAAAATGTCCGTAGCTGGAGGTTGACTGTTGCTGGCCATCGGCTGAGCTGGAGGTGGCTGGCTGGGCGTCCCTACCGACGCCTGCCCGTCACCCGGACGAAGTCTGTCCCGGAACGCGGCTACCGATTCGCGCGAGAGCTGTTCGACATTCTTGATGTCGCCCTCTCGGTCGGCGAGGAATTGAACCGTTCTCCGATGAAACCTCGCCAGCCTAGCCTCTCGGTCGGCCGCCTCGCTCACCAAGCGCTCGCCGTCGGGCATGACATCAGAGGCGGCGTCTCTACTGGGAGTAGCGCCCGGCGCGATGATGTTGATGTAAGCGGAGAAGTGGCCTGCCGCCTCACTGAGCAGACGCGCGACCTTGCCCGCCTTCTCACTGGCCGTTCGGCTCTCCGTGATGGCGGCTCGCATTCTCGGATCGGCAGTTCCTCGCCCGGCCTCCACAAAGGATTTATGTGACAGCTCGGACTCGTTCCTGGCTCCATCGGCGTTGATAGCGGACCGGTCGATGGCCTCTACAGCTTGCAGGAGGCGCGCTACCACCTCGCCGATGCTGGTCATCCGAGCGCCGACAGGTAGGAGGTCGCGGCGTCGACAGTCGCCTTCAGGCGGCGTGCTGTCAACTCCAGCTCGTGCTCGGCAGCTTTCAGGCACGCGAGACCCTGTTTGACCTCCTCATGCCTGCTGTCGTGCAGGGTTTGGGCAGCGAGAGCCCTTGCCTCGGCAGCCTCCCTCATGACTGCCTGGATCGCCCTTCGGCTGTGCTCGGCTGACTGTAGGCCCCGTTTGATGGTGGCCTTCGCCTCACCGACACTCATCGCGCCTCGATCATGGTCGACTCACCCTCGCTGCCTCGGTAGGTCCACCTGCGACAAACACTATCGGGTGACCTCAATGCGGGGTACCGCCTGACTCTCGGCTCGCTAACTCTCTGGCGTCTCGGCGACGAAGACACCACGGCCGGGTCGGCCGACCAAGATCCCGCGCTGCCGAAGCTTCGCGACGGCGCGAGAGACGGTTGACATGGAGACGTCGTAGTAGTCGGACAACTCCTTGGTCGAGGGGATCTTGGTGCCAGGCGGGTAGATGCCTTCGTCGATGCGCCTGACAAGATCCTCGATCAACTCATCCATCGTCGGCGGGATAGGCATGGCTCGCCCCTTGCGGTCGGTTGGCCTCTCCAGTATTGATCACCGTTCTCGACGTAGGCAACGCAGCTACCAGCGAAGACATAGCTTGTGCGTCTTCCTTACTTGACGTAGGTGAAAGAGGTTGGCTAGCGTCATCGATGGCGGTTGTCGGGCGGGTGCGGTCGGTTGGCACCTTTCGCGCAGGTCAGGGCACCCGCCGGAAATCACCTGGGTCGGAGTGCTGGTGGGCGCCCCTCCGTTCATCAGTTCTGCCCGGGGCCAGGTGCGAACCGAAAGAGGAGCGACCCCGGTGCCGTACTGCCAACGGAGGCTGCGGTGGCGGGGTGGGGTGGTCCGGGCCGGACCCGGGCGGTCCGGACCACCCCGTCCATTCCCGACGGTGTGAAAGGAGCCCTTGACGTGCGCAGATTCCTCCGCTGGCTACGGCCGGCCCGGCGCGGGCCGCAGCCGCGCCTGGTGACGACTGGCGCGTACCGCACGGCGACGTACGCCCCGTTGCGGCCCTGGCAGGTGCGGGGCCGGCACTTCACGATCACCCGGCGCGGGCTGGACCCCGCCGAGGTCGCCGCCTTCCTCGACCGGGTGGCGCACGACCTCGACAGCCTCTACGCCCGGCTGGCCGTCAGCGACGACGAGAACCGGCGGATCAAGGACGCGCTGCGCCGCTGGCAGTCCAGTCAGGCGCCGAGCATGCGGGACCTGGCTCGGCGATGAGCGAGGACGTGAACCGGTACGTCATCCACGTGCCGGTCGTCGCCACCGACCTGCGCCATGCTCGCATCCTGGCCCGGACCGCCGCCCGGGCGCTGTCGTTCCTCGCCGTCGACGCCCGGGAGACGACCGTCTCCGAGGAGGACAACCAGGGTGTCCACCACCGGGTCTTCTGCGATCGGCTGCTGGCGGACGGCCGGCGCTGCGCGCTCCGGGCCGAACACCAGTCCGAGTGTGCCCCGCAGGTGCCCCGGTGACCGTCCCACCCGTCGTCACCTGTTCCGCCTGCGCGGGACTGACCTTCACCCTCGACCCCTGTCGCTGCACCTGGCACGGCGACCGGTTCCTGGTCGACGACGAACTGCCGCCGGTCCGGAGCGGCGAGGCGTACCAGGACTGCCAGCTCTGCCAGGGCACCGGCACGGTCGCCAGCGGCTGCCACCGGTGCGGCCAGCGGGGCCGGCGGCGCGCCCAACTCGTCCTCACCGTGGTCAACGCCGACACCGGGGCCGTCGCGTCGGCCAGCGTCACCCCGGGCGCCGTCGAACCCCGACCCCGGGACGGCCGTTGGGTGCTCGCCCTCACCCCGCTGATCCTCGAGCTGGCCGCCGCCGTGTCGGCCACCGCGCTGGTCGAGCTGACCGGCGGCGGCCAGCCGCTCGGCGACGAGGAGCTGATCCTGCCCGCCGAATGGCGCCCCGACCTTCCCACCGACCAGCGGGACGCCCTGGTCGCGACGGTCCTCGCCGACCATGCCCACAACCCGTGGCGGGTCTACCAGGGGCGAGCCGTCGCACCGCCACCCCTCGACCCGGGCACCCGGCTCACCCAGCTCTGCCGGCTCGCCGACCAGCTCCACCTCGACCTGGTGGTCGAGGTACGGCACCCGGAGTGGGGCGGGTCGGCCTGGGACGTCCGCTACGAGCTGCCAGGCGGCAGCGTGCCGACCCGACCCCGCGTACAGGGCGACGACCTGCCGGCCGCCGTCGCCGCCACCACGATCGTCGACGCCTTCGACGGGTTCGAGCCCCGCAACCTCGACGCCCCGGCGTACTTCCTCCGGCCCGGTGCCGGCCCGCCCGACCGGCCCGAGCCGATCGACCTCGACCAGGTCGAGCGGCGGGTGCTCCGGGACGCCGAGGACCGGCCCGGCGCCCAGGCGATCTGGCGGAACGGCCGGTGGTGGCACACCTCGCTCCGGGTCGGCCGGACCGTCGAGACGCTCCACGAGGAACCGACCGGACAGGTGACGCGCCGGGTCACCACCATCCTGACCCGGAGGTGGGAGCCGCCCGCTCCCGACTGGTGGGGTGCCCCGATCCCGTACGACGACTGCCCCGACTGCGACCCCCACAGCCGGCTCCGGGCCTGCTGGTGTCGGCTCGGCGGCCGTCCGACCGACCCCGGTTGTGCCGCCTGCGGCGGGACCGGCGTCCACGTCGAGCACCTGCCCTGCCACACCTGCGGCGACAGTCGGCGCGTCTACCGGGGCGCCGTCATCAGCGTCACCGACCTCGCCGGTCGGGTCGTCCACGAGAACTGGCCGATGGCGCCGGTGACCGCGCCGCTGGTCGCCACCCAGCCCGGCGGGAAGCCCGTGGTCCACCTGCCCGAACGGTACCGGCTTGCCCGGCTGGCCACCCGGCTCGACCAGGCACCGACCGACCTCACCGAACTCGACCTCGGGCACACGGTCTGCCAGGACCTGCGGGACGGGGTCGTGACGCTGGACCACCCGGACACCCACCCGCTCGCCGCGCAGCTCGCCCGCGCCACCCGGGGCCGACCCGGCGGCCGGCTGCTGCTGGCGGCCCGCCCACCGGAGGCGCCGCCGCTGATCGAGCTGATCCGGATCGCCCTCGGCCTGCACCTCGCGATCGCGATCACCGTGCAGGACCACCGGCCCAACGCCGACGACCCGCGGCGGATCCACGGCGAACGCTGGGCGGTGGAGGTGCTACCCGCCGACCCGGCCGCCCCGTTCACCGACCTGCCGACCCAGCCGAGCCTCGCCGCGGCGGTGTCGAACTGCGTGACGTACCTGGAGGTGGCGCTGGCGGCGACGGCCCCCGCCGAGCCGGACCGGCCGATCCCGGTGCCGCAGACCCCGGTGCCGCCGCCGACACCGGCACCCGTCGCCAACCCGGCCGCGCCGGCCGCCGACCCGGGCCGGCTCGTCGCGCGGCTCGGCCGACATTACGCCGGCACCCCGGTCACGGTACGTCTCGACCGGGCCGGCTGCACCGTCCACCTGCACGAGTACGGCGTACCCCGCCGGCTGGCCACGGCACCGACCCTCGCCGCCGCGCTCACCGCCCTCGGCGTACCCGCCGACGACGGGTGCCCCGAGCGGCGGGCCGACGGGGCGTCCTGAGCACGATCGGCGTACCGGGCCACGGCGCCACCGGGGCGAACGCGCCGCCGTCCCCGCCCACGAGCGCGGCTCGGCCGGCGGCGCCTACGCCGAGCGCAGCTCGACCAGGGTCACCTGGGGCGGGGCGCCGACCCGGACCGGCGGGCCCCAGAAACCGGCGCCGTTGGTGACGTAGATCTGGGTGCCGTCGATGGTGGCGTGACCCGAGACGACCGGCTGCTGGAGCGCCACCGCCAGGTTGAACGGCACGATCTGGCCGCCGTGGGTGTGCCCGGAGAGCTGCAGGTCCACGCCGCGCTTGGCCGCCTCGTGCACGTTGATCGGCTGGTGGGCCAGGAGCACCACGGGCCGGCTCGGATCCCGGCCGCCGAGCGCCGCGTCGAAGTCCGGGCCCTGGGCGAACCCGAGCCCTTCCCCCGCCGGGTCGTTCACGCCGGCCAGGTCGAGCGCCCCACCCCGGGCCAGGATCTCCTGCCGCTCGTTCTGGAGCACCCGCAGCCCGAGCCGTTCGATCTCGACCACCCACTCCTCGACCCCGGAGTAGTACTCGTGGTTGCCGGTGACGAAGAAGGCGCCGTACCGGGACCGGAGGTCGCGCAGCGGGGCGGCGGCGTCGCCCAGTTCGGCGACCGTCCCGTCGACCAGGTCGCCGACCACGGCCACCAGGTCCGCGTCGAGCCGGTTGATGGCGGCCACCACCCGCTCGGTGTGGGCCCGGCCGGCCAGCGGTCCGATGTGGATGTCGGAGACGGTGGCGATCCGCAGCCCGTCCATGCTCCGGGGCAGCTTGGCGAGCGGGATCTGCACCCGGTCCAGCCGCGGCGGCCCCAGCGCGGTGCGGACGCCGTACCCGACGATCCCGGTGGCGGTGAGCCCGGCGAAGATCGCCGCTCCCCGGGCCAGGAGCCGCCGCCGGTCGGGGTCGTGATCCGGCTCGACCGGCGGGGTGTCCACCGGCGGTACGGCGTCGGCCGGCGGCTCGGCCACCGTCGTCGCCCCGGCCGGCGGCTCGGCCACCGTCGTCGCCCCGGCCGGCGGCTCGGCCACCGTCGTCGCCCCGGCCCCCGCCGGTACGGCCACCGTCTCCGGGGCCTTCGCGGCGGCGCGACGAGACCGCCGGGCCAGCACGAGCCGGGTCACCAGCATCGGCGGTTCCAGGACCGCCAGCACCACCAGCAGGTAGAACATCACGGCGAGCCAGAGGTAGCCCGGCCAGGCGAGCCAGTACAGCCCCTCCCGGGTGCCGATCATCGTGGCCGGGGTGAGCAGGGCCAGCACGAGCGCGGCCACCGTCCCGACCCGACGCCACCGCCCCGGCGTGGTGGTGTCCCGGACCAGGCGCTTCCAGAGGTAGAGGTGGATCAGGCCGGTGACCAGCACCATGACCCCGACGAACCCCAGGACCCCGAACACCTGCCCCTCCTCAGCCGCCCGCGAACGGCGGCAGCACGTCGACCGTCGCCCCCGCCGGGATGGGGGCCTGACGATCATGGCAGGCGACGCCGTTCACCAGAAAACTCGCCACCCCGAGCACCCGGGCGAGCCGTTCGCCGTGTCGCCGGGCAAGGTCGTCGGCGAGCTCGTCGAGGCTGCGACCGCCGGGCACCGACTCCTCGGCGACCCCGGCGGCGGCCCGGGCCGCCGCGAAATAGCGTACGACCAGGGTGGGTTCCGTGTGCGTGGTCTCCACTCTCAACCCCCGATCGCGGACATCGGGCGTACCGGCTGGAGAAAGCTCGGATCGTCGATGCCGTGCCCGGCCCGCTTGCCCCACATCGCCACCCGCCACCGGCGGGCCAGCTCCTCGTCGTCGGCACCGCCACGCAGGGCGGTACGCAGATCCGACTCCTCCAGCGCGAAGAGGCAGTTCCGGACCTGCCCGTCCGCGGTGAGCCGGGTCCGGTCGCAGTCCCCGCAGAACGGCCGCGTCACACTGGCGATCACCCCGACCCGGGCCGGCCGACCGTCCGGCGTGGTCCAGCCCTCCACCAACCACGTCTCGGCCGGTGCCCCGCCCCGCTCGGCCGGATCCGGCAGCAGCGTGAACTCGGCCCGCAGCGCGGCGAGGACCTCCTCGGCCGTCACCATCGTCGACCGGTCCCAGCTGTGCTGGGCGTCCAGCGGCATCTGCTCGATGAAGCGCAGCTCGTAGCCGTGTTCCAGGGCGAAGCGCAGCAGCGCCGGCGCCTCGCCGTCGTTGACGCCGCGCATCAGCACCGCGTTGATTTTGACCGGGGCCAGGCCGGCGGCGACCGCCCCGGCCAGCCCGTCCAGAACGGCCCGCAGCCGCGGTCGCCGGGTCAGCGCGGTGAACCGGTCGGGATCGAGACTGTCCAGCGAGACGTTGACCCGGTCGAGCCCGGCCGCGCGCAGCGGGCCCGCGAGCCGGTCGAGCCCGATCCCGTTGGTGGTCAGGGAGAGGACCGGTCGTGGGGTGAGCGCGGCGACGGCGGCGACGATCCCCAGCAGCCCGGGCCGGATCAGCGGCTCGCCGCCGGTGAAGCGCACCTCGGTCACGCCGAGCAGACGTACCGCCACGCCGACCAGCCGCACCACCTCGTCGTCGGTCAGCACCTCCGACTTCGGCAGCCACGGCAGCCCCTCGGCCGGCATGCAGTACGTGCAGCGCAGGTTGCACCGGTCGGTCAGCGAGACCCGGAGGTCGGTGGCCACCCGGCCGTACCGGTCGACGAGGCCGGGCACCTCCGGCCGGGAACCGGAGATGGTCATCGCTCGACGGTAGCGCGTCACGCTGACAGCGCGGCGCGCGCCGCCGCGGCCACCGCGTTCCGGTACGTGGCGCCGAAGAGCGCGGTGTGCACCAGCAGCAGGTGGAGCTGGTGCAGTGGGATCCGTTCCCGCCAGCCGTCGGCCAGCGGCCACACCTCCTGGTAGGCGTCGAGGATCAGGTCCAGGTGCGGGGCGCCCCCGAAGAGGGTGAGCTGGGCCAGGTCGGTCTCCCGGTGTCCACCGTGCGCGGCGGGATCGACCAGCCAGGCCCGGCCGTCGGCGCCCCACAGCACGTTCCCCGGCCACAGGTCGCCGTGGATCCGGGCGGGCGGCTCGGCCCCGCCGTACCCGTCGATCCGGGAGATCAGCCGCTCGACCAGGGCGACCTCGGTCGCGGAGAGCGCGCCGTTGTCGACCGAGCGCCGCAGGTACGGGGTGAGCCGGCGGTGCGCGAACCAGGTGGGCCAGTCCTCGTCGCTCGGGGTGTTGTCCTGGGGCAGCGACCCGATGAAGCCGGGCCACTCGGCGCCGAACGAGGGGGCGCCGGCCCGGTGCAGCGCCGCCAGCTCGGCGCCGAACCGCCGGGCCGCCTCCGGCGTCGGCTCGCCCGGTTCCACCCACTCCAGCGCGAGCAGCTCCGGCAGCGCCACGACCACCTCGGGCACCGGCACCGCGTTCGCCTCCCGCAGCCACCGCAGCCCGGCCGCCTCACTGGCGAAGAAGCCCTCGGGCATGTCGGCGTCCGACCCCTCGGGCCAGCTCTTGGCGAAGAGCGAGCTGCCGTCGTCGAGGGTGAGCCGGTTCGCGGCGCAGATGTCTCCGCCGGAGACCGGCGTCTCTCGGATCCGCTGGTGGGTGAGGAAGAGCGGAAGCTGCCTCGGGTGGGTCCGGAGGTACGCCAGGTCCATGCGGGAACGGTAACCGCTCGCCGGCGCGCCGGTGTCGGGTGTCGGACGTCGGGAGTCCCGGACCCCGGCCTCGGCGGGAGTCCCGGGCTCTGGCCTCGACGGGGGTCCCCGGCTCCGGCCGTGCCGGGCGGGTGTCGCGGGTCCGCCGCCGGTCAGTCCGCCGAGCGGAGGTGCGCAGCCCACTCGGCGAGGGCACTCTCCCCGGTGATGTGGTCGAGGCCGAGCACGGCGGCACCGTGCAGGGGTCCCTCGTCGCCGAAGGCGGCGGCCACGACCGGCGGGGGCTGGGCCCGGTGGACGGACATCAGGCCGGCGGCGTACGCGTCGTCGAACGCCGGGCCGGCGACGCGGCGGAGCGCCGGACCGAGCCCGCCGAGGGTGACCAGGTCCGGGTCGTGGAGGTTGACCAGGGCGGCGATGCCGTCGCCGAGGGCCGCCGCGACGGCGTCGACCGCCCGTCGGGCCGCCGGGTCGCCGCCGTCGCGCGCCGGAACCCGCCGGCCGGAGCGGGGATCGGGGTCCGGGCCGGGGTGCGGGGCGCCGGTGGCGCGGCGGATCACCTCCCACGCGTAGCTGAGGGCGTCGACGGGCGGGGGTTCGCCGAGGTGACGGGCCAGCGCGCGGCCGTCGACGGCGAGATCCCAGCATCCTCGGGCTCCGCAGGGGCAGCGGAGGGCGCGGTCGCCGAACGGGAGATGGCCGTACTCGCCGGCCGCGCCGTGGGCACCGGTGACCGGGCGGCCGTCGATGGTGAGCGTCCCGCCGACCCCGACCTCGACGATGAGGTGCAGCGCCGTTCCGGCGGTGGTGGCGGCGCCGGCCCGGGCCTCGGCGACCCCGGCGAGCGTGGCGTCGTTGCCGAGCAGCAGCGGCAGGGACGTGTCGCGGGCGACGGCACGCAGGTCGACGGCGCCCCAGCCGAGGGTGGCCGCCTGAACGAGGTGGTCGTCGTAGATGGCCCCGGCCACCGCGAGGGAGACCGCGCGTAGCCGGTGGCCGTACCGGTCCCGGGCCCGGTCGACGGCGCGGCGCAGGGTGGCCAGGACGGCGTCGGGCTCGCGGCTCGGGTGGCGGCGGCGTCGTGGCTCGATCAACCGCCCGTCGACGGTGGCCACTGCGGCCCGCCAGTCCTCCTGACGGAGGGCGAGCGCCAACACGACCGGCCCCTCCGGGTGCGGTCGCAGCACGGTGGTGGGCCGGCCACGGCCGACCACCGGCGCCGGCGCCTCGGTCAGCAGCCGCAGGTCGCGCAGCCGGGCGACGATCTCGGTGGCCAGCCCACTGGTCAGCCCCAGTTCCCGGGCCAGCGCGGCGCGGGTGATCCCCGGGACCCGGCGCAGCGTGGCCAGCACCTGTGCCGCGGTGTGCCAGCGGAGCGTGGCGGCCCGCCCCTGGTCAGGGTTTCGTGGCATGCTCGGCGTCACCACCTTATGCTCGTAGGACGAGCATATTAGGGGGTTGTGGTGGAGAGGATCGAGGTCGACGCGGTGCTGCTGGACATGGACGGCACCCTGGTGGACTCGGACGCCGCCGTCGAGCGCGCCTGGCGTCGCTGGGCGACGGAGTACGGCGTCGACCCCGGCCAGGCGCTGGCGATCGCGCATGGCAGCCCGGCGGACCACACGGTGCGCCGGCTGCTGCCCGAGCTGGACGAGGCGGGGGTGGCGGCGGCCGCCGCCCGCCAACTGGCGTTGCAGTACGACGACCTCGCCGACGTCGTACCCACCCGGGGCGCCACCCACCTGCTGTCGACGCTGGCCCGGCTCGGCCTGCCCTGGGCGGTGGTGACCAGCGCGGACGCCCGGCTCGCCAAGGCCCGGCTGGCCGCCGCCGGCATCACCCCGCCGGTGCTCGTGACCGTCGAGGACGTCAGCGCGGGAAAGCCGGATCCGGAGGGCTACCTGCGCGCCGCCGCGCTGCTCGGCGTCCCGCCGGCGCGGTGCCTGGTCGTCGAGGACACCGAGGTGGGGCTGCGGGCCGGACGGGCGGCGGGCGCGCGGACCGCCGCGTTGAAGGGGCTGGACGGCGACGTACGCCCCGACGACCTGGCGCACCTCGCCCGCCTGCTGGAGGCGGCCCGGGCCTGAGCGCCGGTGCCGTCCGCCCCGCACACGGGCGGCGGCTGTCGCCGCTGACCGGGAGGAACCAGCCGGGGAGCGCCCGCCCCCGCACGAATGGCGGGTCACCTGACCGCGTCCCGGCCCTCCCGGCCACCCGCCCCGAACTTTTTTCGGCGTTACCGGCGGGCCGAGGTTCGGCCCTGAGCAGGCAAACTACGCTCGGTAACTGTGGATAACCCGGCGTGTCGTCCACAGCCAGATCTCGGTGCACTTCCGATCATCGATGCGTCCCGCCACGCTGCCGGGCATGACCTCGACCGTTCACGTGTCCCTCGTGGTCCGATCCACCGCGGACCTGCTCGCCGCCGTGCCGTACCTGTTGGGCTTCCATCCCGCCGACAGCGTGGTGGTGGTCGCGCTGCGTGGCACACGCATCGTCTTCCTGGCCCGGGGCGACCTGCCGGGTCTCCCGGCCGCGTCGGAGCCGCCCGGGGACGGGCTCGGCGAGGCCGCCGCGGAGCTCGCGGCGGTCGTCGCCCGACAGGGCGTCCACGCGACCATGGTCGTCGGGTACGGTCCGGCGGCCCGGACCACGCCGATGATCGACGCGCTGATCGTCGCCCTCGGTGAGGTGGACCTGCCCGTCCTGGAGGCGCTGCGGGTGACCGGTGACCGCTACTGGTCGCACGTCTGCGGGGACCCCGTCGGCTGTCCACCCGAGGGTACGCCGTTCGACGCCTCGACCAGCCAGTTCGCCGCGGCGGCGACCTTCGCCGGCCAGGTGGCGCTCCCCGACCGCGACACGCTCGTCCGCCAGATCGCCCCGGTCGGCGGCTCGGCCCGCCGGGCGATGCGCGAGGCGACCCGAAAGGCGGAGGTCCGACTCCGGGACCTGCTGGGCCGGGCACCGGCGGCCGACGCGCTGAACCAGCGGACGGTGTGGCGCGCGGGCCGTGCGGCGGTACGGCTGGCGCTGCGGCGACACCGCGACGGAGGGCAGCTCACCGACGACGAGGTGGCCTGGCTCAGCCTGCTGCTGGTGCACCTGCCGACCCGGGACGACGCCTGGCGGTGGACCGGCGGTGAGGAGTGGCACCTGACACTGTGGACGGACGTGCTCCGTCGGGCCGAACCAGACCTGGGTGCGGCGCCGGCCAGCCTGTTGGCGTTCGCCGCGTGGTGTGCGGGCCAGGGAGCGCTGGCGAGCGTGGCGGTGGATCGGGCGCTGGAGGCGCAGCCCGACTACTCGATGGCACTGCTGCTCGCCGAGGCCCTGCGGGTCGGGATACCACCGTCCATCCTGGACGACTGGGCCGAGGTGGCGCGGTCGGCGTGCGACCGGTCGGACGACTGATGAGGTGCCGGGCGCCCTCGGGGCCCCGAACCCGCGCCGCACGGGTCATCCGGAGCCGCCGCGCCCGTCCGGGTTCCTTCGGTCGGCGGGCAACGACTGCCGACCGGACCGCGATCCGGATACCGTTGACCTTGTGACCGGGCAGGTGAAACCGGCCGGCTTCGCGGCGGTGGTGTTGACCGGCGGGGCCGCACGCCGGATGGGCGGCGTGGACAAGCCGGCGCTGCCGGTGGGCGGCAGCCGGATGCGGGACCGCGTGCTGGCGGCGGTCGCCGCCGCGCGGCCCCGGATCGTCGTCGGCCCGGCGGACGACCTGCCGCCGGACGTCCTTGACGTTCGGGAGCAACCGGCCGGTGGCGGTCCGGTCGCGGCGCTCGCCGCCGGCCTGGCGCTGCTCGACGGGACCGACGCGGGGCACGCCAGCCCCGGGCCCGACACGGCGCACGACGGCCCGGGGCCCGACGGCGCCGACGGCGACGGTGAGACCCGACGCGCACCCGTCGACTGCGTCGCCGTGCTCGCCGGCGACCTGCCGCTGCTGACCGCCGCCGCCGTGCACGGCCTCCGGGCCGCGTTGGACCGAAGCACGGCTGACGGCGCCGTCTACGTCGACGACGCCGGCCACCCGCAGTGGCTCTGCGGGGTCTGGCGGCCGGCGGCGCTACGGCGGGCGCTGGACCGGCTGGCCGCCCGGCACGGCGGCCTCACCGGTACGTCGGTGCGCGCGCTGATGGCCGAGTTGACCGTCGCCGAGGTGTCGTGGCTCGGTCTGGGGCCCCCGCCCTGGTTCGACTGCGACACTGACGAGGACCTACGCCGGGCGGAGGAGTGGACACGATGAGCAGGATGGACGACTGGGTGGCGGCGGCCTGCGCCGAACTCGGCCTGACGCCGGCCGAGGTCGACGTGCGGGTGGTACTGGACCTGGCCCGCGACGTCGCCCATCACGTGCTTCGGCCCGGCGCACCGGTGACGGCGTACCTGCTCGGGATAGCGGTCGGCCGGGGCGCGGATCCGGCCACCGCCGCCGCCGGCCTGGCCCGTCTCGCCACCAGCTGGGCGGACGCCGAGTCCGGGGCGGCCGAGTCGGGAGCACCTAGGCCGTCAGGCGCCGGTGCCGCCGGTACGGGGTCGCCGGACTCCGGCGCGGTGGCCCCGGCCTGACCGGCGGCCGTACGCCGAGTCCGGCTCGTCCGCGCCCGGCACGGCCGTCCCGGTGGGGCCGCCGGGCTCGCCCTCCGCCGGGTCTGCGGCATTGTCCTCCGCCGGGGTGGCGGAGCCGGGCGGGGCACCGGCCGGCTGCGGCGGGCCGCCCCGCTCGGCCAGCTCGGCCATCTTCTCCGCCAGCCAGCGGTACCAGGCGATCCGGACCGGTCCGGTCGCCAGGGCCAGCTCCAGGGTGGCGTACGCCCCGAACTGCGGGTGCTGGACGTCGTCCGCGTTCCGGGAGACGAGGTCGGCGTGCTGCGCCCGGAAGTCCTCGTGGCGCCGCTCGTACGCCTCGGCCTCGGCGAGGTAGAACTCCCGCATCCGCGCCGGGTCGGCCGCCGCGAGGGCGTACGTCTTCAGCACCGCCTCGTCGCGCGGGGCGCGGGGCGCGGGGGGCTCGACCAGCCAGGCGGCCAGCGCCGCGCGGCCGGCGTCGGTGAGCCGGTGGGTCTTGCGCTGCCGCGGTCCCGGACCGGCCTCGGCATCGTGGGTGATCAGCCCGGCTGCCGACAGTCGGGCCAGCTCGGGATAGATCTGGCTCTGCTGCGCCGTCCAGTAGTACCCGATGGGCTTGCGCATCCGGCGGACGATCTCGTAGCCGGTCAGCGGACCGCGATGCAGCGTGCAGAGCAGGGCATAGCCCAGTGGGCTGACAGTGGCCAAACTGTTACCTCCCGGTGCCTCCCGGCTTCAGCCTAGCTATGTCAGTTTTGACATAGTGCCCCGGCACTGACGTGATGGATCGAACGGGGGAAGCTCATGGCACGGAGGCTCGGACACGGGATTCTGGCGGCGGTCGCGGTGACGGCGATGCTCGGCGCGGCCGGTTGTGGGAGCGAGGGCGGGACGAGCGCGGGAGGCGCGCCGAGTCCGTCCCGTGCGGAGCGCCCGGAGGTCGCGCCGGCACCCGGTGACCACAGCCTGACGATCGACTCGGGCGGTGTCGAGCGGACCTGGGATCTGCATGCCCCGCCCACCTACCGGCCGGGTACGCCGGTTCCGTTGGTGGTCGCCCTGCACGGCACCGACCAGAGCGTGGCGACGCTGCGAGAAACCAGTGGACTGGACGCGGTCGCCGACCGGGAGGGCTTCCTGGTCGCGTACCCGAAGGCACTCGGCCGGGAGTTCAGCAGGCTGGCCGACCAGGGCGACGACGTCACGTTCGTCCGGGCACTCGTCGACCACCTGGTGACCAGGTGGTCGGTCGACCCGGCCCGGGTCTACGCGACCGGCTTCTCCTCCGGCGCCCGGATGACGTACGCGCTCGGAGTGGAGGCCGCCGACGTCTTCGCCGCGATCGCCCCGGTCAGCGGTGCCTTCGCCGGAGGTCCCGCCGAGGCCGACCCCACCTACAAGCCCTCCCGGCCGGTAGCGGTGATCACCTTTGTCGGCAGCCAGGACCGCGGTTCGGCCCGAATCTACGCGGGCCTGGCGCGGTGGCAGAAGAACCTCGGCTGCCAGGTCGGGAAGCCGGTCTGGGTCGACCGGGAGAAGACCGTGAACCGCACGGTCAGCCGCTGTGCCGACGGCAGCGAGGTGGTCGACTACACCCTGAACGGCATGGGGCACGCCTGGCCGACGTCGACGGCGGACTGGGCCGTCGACGCGAGCCAGGCCATGTGGGAGTTCTTCACCGCCCACACGCGACGCCCGTGACCGCTGGCCGGCGCCCGTGACCGTCGACGGGCGTCCCCGTACGCCCGTGACGCCGTCGCCCGCGAGCGGCGGTCAGGACGGTGGCCGCCGAGGGGTGTAACAGTCGACACTGTGAGTAATAATGACAGCGTTCGATTGTCCGATGGGGGTCGCCAGTATCCCGCCCCTCCGGTCCGCTGGGTAGGGTGTGCGATGCCCTGACGGACGGAGGCGATCATGACGGCTGACAACGCGGCACCGCCGGGCGGCGGGGTGGCCTCGGCGAACTCCGCCGACCAGTACGAACCGATCCTGCTCGACGATCCCACCACCGCCGACCTGCGGGTCAAGGTGACCGAGGCGTGGCAGGACTTCGCCCGGGCGTTGGCGAGTCAGCTGCGCAGCCTGCCGGCCGGGGCACAGGTCGTCCTGACCCTCGACCCCACGGCCTCCGGCACCGGGGACGCGATCTACTCGGTCAGCATCGAGGTGGGTGAGGAGGGCCAGATCGACCTCCGGGCGGTCGGCAACGCCGCGCTGCCGCAGGGATACCGGCTGGACCGGTCCGCGGTCGCCAGCATGGTCGCGCTCGGCTGGTCACCCCCCGGCGTCATCGAGGGCTCCGGCGAGCACTTCGGGATGCGGGCCACCGCGGCCGAGGCGGGCCGGCTCGCCACCGTGGTCTCGCGCACCCTGCGCGACGTGTACGGCGCACCGCACCCCGCCTTCCTCGTCTTCCTCGTGCACGACGCGGACGACGAGCCGATCCCGGTGGAACCCCTCGGCACCGCCCGGCCCGAGACGGCGACCAACCCCCGCCTCGAACTCGAGCGCGAGGAGGCGCTCGTCGCGGCCCGGGCCGGCCAGATCGGCGACGAGTCGCTGGCCCTGAACGAGCGGGTCCGGACGGTGATCTCGGCGATGCTGAAGTCACCGGTGGACCAGCTCCAGGTCGACTCCGACGGCGACATCGGGATCCGGGCCGGTTCCGCGATGGTCTTCGTCCGGGTCCGGGACAACCCGCCACTCGTCGACGTCTTCTCTCCCGTGCTGACCGAGGTCGAGCCGACCGAGCAGCTGTACGTCAAGCTCTCCGAGCTGACCAACCGGATGCCGATCGGCCGCCTCTACTGCACCAACGACACCGTCTGGGCCTCGATCCCCGTCTTCGGCCGCAACTTCCAGCCCACCCACCTGATGCTGGCCGTCCAGGTGATGACCGGCCTGGCGGACGAACTCGACGACCGGCTGCACGGCGAGTTCGGCGGCCGGCGGTTCTTCGTCGAGGGCGACAAGCCGGCGCAGCGGGAGGGCGAGCACCGCACCGGGATGTACCTCTAGCCCGTCCTCCCGGCGCCGCCACTCAGAGCCGTACGGTGCCGAGGGTGGCGAGGCTGTTCAGGTCGGTCGCCTTGAGTCCGCCGTCGGAGACGGTCCAGAGCACGGAGCCGACCACCAGGGACCGGCGAATCATCCCGCCGGTCTCCGGGCTCGCCAACTCGGCGTGGTCCACCAGGCCGGCCTCGGCCAGACTGCGGTCGCCCACCCGCAGCACCAGCGCCCCACCGCCCGGGGCGCCGCCCTGCGGCTGGTACGTCGTCAGCGGTACCACGAGGGTGCCCGTGGCCGGCCAGTAGAGGAACGCGTGCGGGTCGAACTCGGCCTCGGAGTGGCCGTACCGGACGTGGTGCTGGGCGATCCGGGTCGGTTGGCTCAGGTCCGAGACGTCGAAGAGCGAGACCTGGCAGCCCTGGGTACGCCCCTGACCGTCCGCCTCCTGGCCGATCCCGATCAACCGGCCCGCCCCGACCGGGTGCAGGTACGCCGAGTATCCGGTGATCTTGAGTTCGCCGGTGACCTTCGGCGCCGACGGATCGCGCAGGTCCAGGGTGTAGAGCGGATCGGTCTGCCGGAAGGTGACCACGTACCCGGTGCCGTCGACGAACCGGACACTGTAGATCCGTTCACCCCTGCCCAGCCCGGTGACCCGGCCGGTCTCGGTCAGCGTCCGCCCGTCCGCCCGCAGCACGTACACCGCCGAACTCGACGCCGCGGCGTCGCGCCGGGACTCGCCGCTGGTGGTGGCGACCCGCAGGTGGCCGTTCCACTCGGAGAGGGCGTACTGGTTGATCAGCCAGCCCGGGACGGCGGCGGCGGTGACGTAGCGCGGCCGGCCGCTACCCGTCACGTCGAACTGGTAGATCTCGGTCCGCTCGTTCTTCGGGTCGGGCGTGGTCACCCCGCCGTCGGCACGGAACACCGACATCCGCCAGCGCTGGTCGCTGGTGACGTAGAGCCGGGATCCGTTGCTGTAGACGGTGTCGCCGTCGGCCACCACGGTGACCGGATCGCCGTCGCCGAGGCTGGTCGCCCCGAGGTCGAAGCTGAGCACCGAGAGCAGTGAGGTGCCGGAGTACTCCGCCGGCCGGCTCAGCCGGTCGCAGCCGACCCGACCGGTGGTGGTCCGGCCGGCGGTGGTCGTCTCGTACCGGGGCAGCCAGGCCTCGATCGGAGCCTTCTCGACGATCTTCCGGTTCGTGGCGAGGCTCTTCCGCTCGTCGACCGGCCCCGATCCCCGGTGCGTCGGGAAGGCGAACCGGGGCCTGGAGCGCACCACGACCCGGACGGTCGCGCCCACCTGCCGGGCATCCACCAGCTCACCGTCGAACCGGTACTCGCCGAGGATCCGCGGCGCGCCGGCCAGGTCGACCAGGATCAGTCGGGGGCCGACGACGGGGGTGTCGTCGGCCGGCGGTACCTCCGCTCCGCCCGGCCGACCCACGGGGTGGGACAGGTCGATCCCGTACTGCCGGACCAGCACCAGGGCCCGGTCGCCGTGCAGCAGCAGCTCCGCCTCGGCCCAGCCGTCCCGGTCCGTACCGGGATCGAGGTCGAGGCTGCCGGCGAGCCGCCGGCCCGCCGGGTCGACCACCCGGAGCGTGCCCCGGCTGACCGTGACGATCCGCCGGCCGTCGGTCTTGACGAGGTCGGGCTCGTCCACCCCGGCCTCGTGCGTGTTCGTGCCGGAGTGGCCGGGGCCGCCGGGACCGTCGGGCACGCCCTGCTCCGTGGCGGCCCGGTTGTCGGTTTCGGCGCCCTCCAGCGCCGGCTCCGCCCGGAACCACCCGTCGCCGACGAGCCCGTACGGCCCGACCGCGGCCACGGTGGCGGCCCGGAGCCCCTCCAGCGCGTCGGTGCAGGAGTCGAAGGAGACGAGCCGGAACCCGCCGGCGGGTACGCCGGGGTCGCGGACCGGGGCGGTCGGCGTCGGTTCGGGCTCGGCGGTGCAGCCGGCGAGCAGGGTGCCGGCGAGCAGTGTCAGCCCCGCGATCAGCGCGGTGCCGGGAGTGGCGGCGCGGGTTCCGCGATCGGAGCTCATGCCCGGTCAGACGCGGGGACCCGGCTCACCGTTCCCGCGGCACGTCGGGACGGACCGGTCACCCCGGCACCCGCCCCATCCGGGCCGGGGGCACCGCAGCGCCGAAGGATCTCTCGGTCGCGGTCAGGGTGTGGGAGTGCGTCGCCCGGGTCATTCCGGGGCGGCGATCACCGTCGGCGCCTCGACCAGCCGGGAGAGCACGATCATGCTTCGGGTCGAGGTGATGAAGGGTTCGGCGCGGAGCCGCTCCAACGCCTGTTCCAGGTGGGCGATGTCGGCCGCGCGCAGGTGCACCAGGGCGTCCGCCTCGCCGGAGACCGTGTACGCGGCCACCACCTCCGGGTGCCGTCGGGTCGCGACCGCGATCTGGGCCGGGGTGGTCCGGCCGGTGCAGAAGAGCTCGACGAAGGCCTCGGTGCTCCACCCCACGGCGGCCGGGTCGATGACGCTGGTGAATCCCCGGATCACCCCGGCGGCCCGGAGCCGGTCGACCCGCCGCTTGACGGCGGGCGCGGAGAGGGAGACCCGGGCCCCGATCTCCGCGTACGACGCCCGGGCGTCCGCCACCAGCGACGCAATGATTCGCTGGTCAACGTCGTCGATCTGCAACGTTCCGCCTCTCGTAGGCAACGGTTCCGGCTGTTAGTAAACCTGCACCGTACCTACCCTTGGACCCGTGAGCCAGCCGAGGATGCCAAGAAAGCGGACATATCTTCTCTGTCCGCCGGAGTACTTCGCGGTGGAGTACGTCATCAACCCGTGGATGGACACCGCCACCCCGGTCGACCGCGAACTCGCGGTCAAGCAGTGGCACCGGCTGCGTGAGACCCTGCTCGACCTCGGCCACACGGTGCACGAACTCACCCCCGAGCCGGGGCTGCCGGACATGGTCTACGCGGCGAACGGCGCGTTCACCGTCGACGGCACCAGCTACGGTGCCCGGTTCCGGCACCGGCAGCGGGCGGCCGAGTCCGACGCCCACCGGGCGTTCTACGAGGCGTACGGCTGGCCGTACGTCGCGCCCACCGAGACGAACGAGGGCGAGGGAGACTTCACGTACCTCCCCGAGGCGCACGGCGGCCTGATCCTCGCCGGGTACGGCTTCCGCACCACCGCCGCCGCGCACACCGAGGCGCAGGAGGTACTGGGCCGGCCGGTGGTGTCCCTGCGGCTCGTCGACCCCCGCTTCTACCACCTGGACACGGCGCTGGCCCCGCTCGACGACCGGACGATCGCCTACTACCCCGGGGCGTTCTCGGCCGCCTCCCAGCGGGTCCTGGCCCAGCTCTTCCCCGACGCGGTCCTGGCCGACGAGGCCGACGCGGTCGCGTTCGGGCTGAACCTGGTCAGCGACGGCCGGCACGTCGTCCTGAGCAGCGAGGCGACCGGGATGGCGGCCAAGGTCAAGGCGGCCGGCTACCTGCCGGTGCCGGTGGAGCTGTCCGAACTGAAGAAGGGCGGCGGCAGCGTGAAGTGCTGCGTCGCCGAGCTCCGGGCGTAGCCCGACCCCGACCCGACCCCGGCGCGGCGCCGGCTCCGGCCGTGGTCGAGGCTCCGGCCGTGGTCGAGGCTCCGGCCGTGGCCGAGGGCGCCGCCAGCCGCTATCCGTCCGGCAGGTCCGCCGGGTGCGCCAGAGCGGTCGCGATGCCCAGCGCCCCGGGCAGCCGGGTGTCCTGGCGGCCGAACTGCACGACCACCGGCACGCTGGAGTGCAGCACACACCCGAACGGCCGGTCCAGCCGCAGCGCCTCCGGGTCGATCAGGTCGTTGAACCGGATGTGCCGGACCCGGCGGGCCGGCACCTGCACCGGATACGGGCCCACCGGCTCCTGGTCCTCGTAGTAGATGGTCAGGACCAGGTCGGCGGGTTCGTCTCCCGCGTTCAGCACGCAGACCTCGTCGAAGCTGGTGAAGGCCGGCTCGGGCCCGTTGCTCGGGAACGGGATCCGGCCGGCGGGGACCACCCACACCCGGTGCCCCAGTTCCCGGGTCACGGCTGCTCCAGCAGGCGGGCCAGGTCCGGGGTGAGGAAGACGCCGTCCGGGTCGAGGGTGCGACGGACCTCGGCGAAGGCGTCCCACGCGGGATAGAGCGGACGCAGCTCCCGGGCGGTGAGCGAGTGCTTCTTCCCCCAGTGCGGTCGTCCGCCGTACTGCAGAAACACCTCCTCGACGTCGGCGAAGTACGCGTCGTGCGGCAGGGAGGTGTTCTGGAGGCAGGCGATGGTGGTGGTCGGCCGGCCGTACGCGCCGCTGAGGTAGATGTCGTCCGCCGCCACCGTACGGACCAGGATCCGCCAGCCCACCTCCCGCCGGTGGCGGTCCCTGATCCGCCGCCGCAGTTCGGCGAAACAGTCGGGGAAGGCCGCGGAGGGGATCAGGTACTCGATCTCGTCGAACCGCAGCTCGCGGTGGCGGGGAATGCTGAGGTGGCTCGCCTCGGCGAGGCTCTCCCGGTACGGCGTCGGCGGCCGCAGCTCCGGCTCGTGCCCGATCGGGTTCAGTGTCCGGATCTGGGTCTGATCGCTGCGCGGGTACCAGTAGAAGTCCATGTTCCGGTTCTCCCGCTGGAGCTGTTCCAGGTTGTCGAGGGTCCAGTCCACGTGGCTGCACCAGGTGCGCCGGTGCAGCTTGTACACCTGACTCAGTTGCAGGGTGATCCGGGTGAGGACGCCGAGCGCGCCCAGGGAGAGCCGGACCGCCGGCAGCAGGTCGGGGTGGTCGGTGGCGGAGACGTCCAGCACGTCACCGGTCCCGGTGACCAACCGGACCGCCACGATCTGCGTGGAGAGATTGCCGAACCGCAGCCCGGTGCCGTGCGTACCCGTGGCGGTGGCGCCCGCGATCGTCTGCAGGTCGATGTCGCCGAGGTTGTCCATCGCCAACCCGGCGTCGTAGAGCTGCTCGCCGAGGTCCCGCAGCCGGCTGCCGGCGCCGACGGTGGCCTGCCGGCGCTGCTGGTCCTGGTGCAGCAGGCCGTCGAGTCGGCGCAGGTCGATCAGGATCCCGTCGGTGCGGACCAGCGGGCTGGAGGAGTGCCCGGAACCGACCGGTCGCAGGGTCCGGCCGGTGGCCCGGGCCCGTTCGACCAGCCCCCGGACCTCGTCCTCGCTGGCCGGCTCCGCGTACTCGCCCGGAACGAAGCGGAGGCTGCCCGACCAGTTGCGCCATTCCCGGGCCATGCCACCCCCCTCGTCCGGTTCTTACCCAGGCCGGGGGGACCGAAACAGCGACGCGGCGGTACGGAGGCGGTCAGCCCAGGGTCGCCAACTCGCTGATGAGGACGTTGGAGAGGACCTGCCCGTCCCGTTGCACCCGGCGCAGGTACCACTTCTGCTGCGGGGTACGCGGCTGGTTGAACTGCCACGGCCCGCGCGGGCTGTCGATCTGACCGACCCGGCCGAGCGCCAGGTTCAGGTTGAGCGGGCTGAGGTCGCGACCGGCGAGCCGGATTCCCTTGTCCAGCACCTGCGCCGCGTCGTACGACGCCACCGCGTAGGTGGTCGGCGTCGAGCCGTGCGCCTTGCGGAAGGCGGAGGCGAACCGGCGGTTGGCCGCGTTGTTGAGGTCCGCCGAGTAGTTCAGCGAGGTCAGGATCCCCTCGGCCTCGGAGACCTTGAGCTGTTCGAGCACGGTCCCCTCGGTGAGGAAGCCCGGCGCGTAGATCTGCTTGCGGAAGCCGGCCTCGTGCAGCCGCTTCAGGAACACGACGGCGGCCTCGCCGGAGAAGAAGCAGTAGAGGGCGTCCGGCTTCCGGGACATGATCTCGTTGATCGCCGCGGCGTACGTGTTGCGGCCGGGCTTGCCCTTGACGTACCTCGTCCAGATCACCGGGTCGGCGATCCGGTCGTCGGACTCCCCGAAGCTCTGGCGGAACCCCTGGACCGCGTCGAACCCGGCGTCGTAGTCGGGGGCGACGATCGCGACCCGACCGCCGGCCGGGACCCGCTGGGCCACGTACGGGGCGAGGGCCCGCCCCGCCTCGTCGTTCACGTACGAGGTGCGCCAGATGTAGACGACGCTCTGCAACGTCGCCGGCGAGGCGTTGGAGCTGATCAGGGGGACCTTCGACTGCTCCACGGTGTCCCGGATCGCGGACATCACCGCCGAGCTGACCACCCCGGTGAGCGCCACGACCCCCTGCTTGATCAGCCCCTCCACCGCGGCCTTGCCGGAGTCGGGCGTCTCGCCCTCGTCGGCGACGACGAGCTCCACCGGGTGCCCGCCCAACCGCTGGTCGTTCAGGTCGAGATAGAGCTGGAAACCCCGGATGAGTTCGTCGCCGATCGGCTTGAAGGCGCCGGACTGGGCGGCGACCATGCCGATCCGGACCGGCTCGTCGCTGCTCGGCTCCCCGGCGTCGTCACCGACCCACCGGCTGCAGGCCGCGGTCAGGCCGGTAGCACCCAGGGCACCCAGCACCCTGAGCGCCTGTCTGCGGTCCATCTGCGACACGAAACCCTCCCGGAGGTGCGCCTGGATCGCAGCCCCTCCGGCGTTCTACCGGGTACGCGACGCTGCGTCAATGGTGTGTGGTTACTCGGTGAGCGAATGTAACCCGGCTATCACCGCAGTCCAGGCGGCGGACAGGGGATCAATCAGGCCGAAGTGCTCGCAGTCGGGCAGTTCGACCAGCCGCAGGTCGGCACCGGCACGTCGGGCCAGGGACGCGTACCCGACGCTCAGCTCCACCGGCACCTGTTGGTCCCGTCGCCCGTGCACGATCCGTACCGGCACGGCGGGCGGGGGACGGCGGGCCGGGTCCGCCGCCGCGTACCGCTCCGGCACGTCGTCGGGGCCGCCGCCGAGCAGCGCCGCCACCGCGCCGCCGTCCAGGTCCCGCCGGTACGCCTCGGTCAGGTCGGCCACCGGGGCCAGGGCGAGCACCCCGCGGAGGTCGGCCCCCGCCCGGGTGGCGTACCAGAGCGCGAGGTGCCCGCCCGCGGAGTGCCCGAGCAGGATCGGCGGACCCGGAGCGACCCGGTCGGCGGGAAGCGCCGCCCGGGCCAGGGCGGGCACGGCGGTCACCCCGTGCGCGACGTCGTCGAGGGTGCCCGGCCAGCCGCCGCCCGGTTGACCGGTCCGCCGGTATTCCAGCTGGGCGACCGGGTAGCCCCGGGCGGCCAGGTCAGCGGCGAGCGGACCGGTGTGCCGGCGGTCGTACTCGGCCCGCCAGAAGCCACCGTGGATCACCACCACCAGCGGCCGGGGCGGACCGGGAGCCGGCGTACGCAGGTCGGCGACCTGGTCGGGATGGTCGCCGTACCGGACCTGGGCGTCGGGCGGCGGCGCCGGTCGGTCGAGGACCGAGCGTGGGTCGTCGGACGGGACCCCGGCATCTCCCGCGGCGGCGGCTGGGCTGTCGACCATGGCCGGACGGTACCGGCCGCGACCATCGGGGCGGTGTGACCAGACCCGCTCCGGCGGGTCGCTCCCGCCCACGGCCGTGGTTCCGACCACGTGGCGCCGATGCGCGGCGGGGCGGCGGGTTGCGCAAAGATGGGAGCATGACCGACGTGCCACGTTCCCCGGAAGGCAAGGACGAGTCGAGCAAGCCGGGTGACCGACCCGGTGGGGCGGTGCTGGTGGTCGGCCCGGACGGGCGTCCGGTTGGCACCATGCCGACTGATGGCGAGACGTCGGGCGAGGACCCGGGCCGGTTGATCGAGCAGCCGGCGAAGGTGATGCGGATCGGCAGCATGATCAAGCAGCTGCTGGAGGAGGTCAAGGCCGCGCCGCTGGATGATGCCAGCCGCAACCGACTCCGCGAGATCCACCAGCGGTCGATCGTCGAACTGGAGGACGGGCTCGCCCCGGAGCTGCGGGAGGAGCTGGAGCGGCTTTCGCTGCCGTTCGGTGAGGACGCCACGCCGAGCGAGGCCGAACTGCGAATCGCCCAGGCCCAGCTCGTCGGCTGGTTGGAGGGGCTCTTCCACGGCATCCAGGCGGCCCTGGTCGCGCAGCAGATGGCGGCCCGGATGCAGCTGGAGCAGATGCGCTCCGGTCGGCCGGCGCTGCCGATGGGGCCGGGTGGCACCGCGCCGGGAGTGCCCGGAGGCCCCGGTGAACGGAGCGAGGGCCACGGCACCGGCCAGTACCTCTGACACTCCCGACCGGCCACCGTGCGCCTGACTCCCGACCGGCCACCGTGTACCGTCCCGGCTGGGCTGGTCCCGGCCGCAGCCTCCCACCCGGCCCGGACGGCTCAGGAACGGCCGAGCGGTGTGCCGGCCGGCCGTCGGGCCTCCGCCCCGCCGGCGGCGACCTCCTCCGCCCCGGCCTCACCAGGGCGCGGCGTCCGACCGCCCGCCGCCGCGGCGCCGGTCCGGGTCGGTGCGTCAGCCCGGCTCGGTGCCGTGGCACCCACGAGCACGACGGTCAGGACGGCGCCCACCAGCCCCGCCCCGCCCGCCACCAGGTAGCTCGTGGTGAGCGCGGCGGCGACCTCGGCGACCTCGGCGACCTCGGCGGCCGGCCCGGCCGGCCCGCCGGGCGCCACCGCCGAGACGATCCCACCCAGTACCGCCACCCCGAGCGCCAGCCCGAGCTGGCGGGCCGCGTTCAGCGCACCTCCGGCCATCCCGGCCCGTTCCCGGGGCACCGTGCCGAGCAGCGCCGACGACAGCGGGGGCAGCGCCAGCCCCGCGCCGAGGCCGACGCAGACCATTCCCGGAACGAGCACCCCCGCGCCCGAGCCGGCCTGGATTCGCGCCTGTAGGACATCTCCCACGCCGACCAACAGCAGCCCGCCCGCCACCGACCACCGGGCCGGGACACCGTGCCCGAACCGCCCCATCACCAGGGGCACCACGAACGAGACGAGGCTCATCGGCAGGATGACCAGGCCGGCGGCGACCGGACCGAGGCCGAGCCGATGCTGCATCCAGAGCGAGGCGTACGGAAGCATCGCCCACGCCGACAGCGACAGCAGCGCGCCGGCACCGAGCAGCCCGACGAAGGCCCGGTGCCGGAACAACCCGAGATCCAGCATCGGCTCGGCCACCCGACGCGCGACAGCGACGAAGCCCACCAGCGCCACCGCCGCCACCAGCAGGGGTGCCCAGGAGTCGGGCCCGGTCCAGCCCTGCTCGCCTCCGCGGATCAGCCCGTACGTCGTCGCCGCCGCGGCGATCGTGAACGTGACGATCCCGAGCGGGTCGAGCCGGCGCCGACCCGCCCCGGTGCCACCGGCGACGGTCCACAGCGTGATCGCGACGGCCAGCGCCGCCACCGGCACGTTCACCGCGAAGATCCACCGCCAACTCAGGTGCTCGGTGAGCAGTCCGCCGACGACCGGGCCGGCCGCGGCGGCGCCCCCGTTGACCGCGCCCCAGACCCCGAACGCGACCGCCCGGTCCCGTCCGTGGTACGTCGTGCCGAGCAGCGCCAGCGTGGTGGCGAACATCGCCGCCGCCCCGGCTCCCTGGAGCAGCCGACCCGTGATCAGCATCCCGGTCGACGGGGCCAGGGCGCAGCCCAGCGAGGCGAGACCGAAGAGCCCGAGCCCGCCGACGTAGACCCGCCGGTGGCCGAGCCGGTCCGCCAGCGTGCCGGTGCCGAGCAGCAGCGCGGCCAGGGCCAGGGCGTAACCGTCCACGACCCACTGGAGACCGGCGAAGGACGTACCGAGCTCGTCCGCCATCGCCGGCAGCGCGACGTTGACGATGGTGACGTCGACCAACAGCATGAACGCGCCCAGCCCGACCGCGACCAGTGGCCACCACCTTCGCATGGGAACGCTCCGTGCCGATCCGATACCCGCCGGTCTCCCACTCTGCGGCCGCTCCGGCGGGAACGGCTCGTCCCGCCGGCTGATTCGGTGGAAATCAGGATCCGGCAAGACTAAACAGGTGGAAAGCGTCATGGACGAGCGCGATCAGTGGATCATCCAGGCCCTCCAGGTCGACGGCCGGGCGTCGTTCGAGCGGATCGGCCGGGCCGTCGGACTGCCCGCGCAGATGGTGGCCCGCCGGTACCAGCGGTTGCGCGCCGAGGGGACGGTGCGGGTGGTGGGGTGGAGTCCGTACTGGGCGCTCGGCGCCACGCCGTGGCTGCTGCGGATCCGGTGCGCCCCGGACCGGGCCGACCGCATCGCGCGGGCGCTCGCCGCGCGGTCCGCCACCACCTGGGTACGGACCTCCGGGGGCGGCGAGATCGTCTGTGGCCTGCGCGCGGCGACCCCGGGGGAGGAGGAACAGCTGCTGGTTAGCCTGGACCGGACGCCCCGGGTGGTCAGCGTCGCCGCCTACTGCGTTCTGCACCGCTTCGGGGCCGGCCGGGCGCCGTGGCGCGGCTGGCCCTCCCCGCTCGGCCCGGACCGGGTCGCCCTGCTCGCACCCGACGAGCCGACGTCACGCCGTCCGGAGCGGGCAGGCGGGCGCCGCCCGGAGGTGAGCGCCGTCGACCGTCGCCTCCTGGCGGAGTTGGGGGTCGACGGCCGCACCCCGGTCAGCGACCTCGCCGCCCGGGCGGGCGTCTCCGAGTCGGCGGCTCGCCGCCGTCTGCGGGCACTCCGGGAGACCGGCGTCGTCCGGTTCGAGGTCGACTTCGATCCACGCGCCGTCGGCCTGCGGACCGAGGCGATGCTCTGGCTGACCGTCCCACCCTCCGCGCTCGCCGAGGTCGGTGACGCCCTCGCCGGGCACCCCGACGTCTCGTTCGCCGCCGCGACCAGCGGCCCGGTCCCGCTCGCGGCGAGCCTGCTGCTGCCCGACCCGTCGGCCGTCTACACCCACCTGATCGACACGGTCGGGGCGCTCTCCGCGGTCACCGGGGCCAGCACCACGATCTTCACCCGCACCTACAAGCGGCAGGGCGGTCCGCCGCTGTGGCCCAGACCGTCACCCGTCGGCGCGGGCACCGGTACGCGGCCGGTCGGCACCGGCATCCCACCGGTCGACGCCGCGCTGCGCCGGGGCTAACGGCCGGTCGCCGGGGCTCTGGCGGCCGGTCGCCGGCCTCGAGGCCGCCGAACCGGAACAGGCGCTCCAGGTGACCACCAGCCGGGGCAGTGCGCTCGTCAGCGGGACAGTAGTCGATCAAGATAGATCGCTACCCCGTCGTCGTCGTTGCGCAGGGTCACCTCGTCGGCGGCCCGGCGGACCAGCGGGTGGGCGTTGGAGACCGCCACCCGCGCCCAGCCCGCCCACTCGAACATCGGCAGGTCGTTGGGCATGTCGCCGAAGACCAGGACCTCGGCGGGGTCGACACCGAGGGCTTCGGCGACCACCGCGAGACCGGTCGCCTTGTCCACGCCGGGCGGGCAGATCTCGATGAAGCCGAGTCCGGCCTGGGTGATCGCCGCCTGCTCCGGCGGCACGATCCGCTGGGCGATGGTGAGCAGCTCGTCCACGTCGTGCCCGGGTGCCCGGGCGAACGCCTTGATCACGTCACCGGTCAGGCAGTCGAGCCGGGGTCGGGGCTCGAAGCGGTCCTGGTACGGCCAGGTCACGTCGAAATCACCCCAGAGCGGGGCGTTCGGTTCATCCAGCGCCTCGACCATCACGGTGAGCGGGCCGACCTCGGCCTCGATCGCGTGCAGCAGGTCGGCCAGGGCCGGACCGGGCAGCCGCTCGTCCCGGAGGACGATCGGCCCGCGCGGGTCGCTCTGGTCGATCACCCGGCCGCCGCCCGCCATCACCAGGAAGTCGGCGGCCCGGATGTCGTTGCGGGTCAGTTCGGCCAGCCGCGGGCCGCGTCCGGTGGCGCCGACCACCGGGATGCCGGCGGCCCGCACCCGGTCCAGCACCTCGTGGGTGTACGCCGAGACGGTGTCGTCGCTGCGGACCAGGGTCCCGTCGAGGTCGGTGGCGATCAGCTTCGGCAGCCCGGGTCGCGGCATGGCTCCTCCTTCCGCCCTGCCACCCACCGGCCGCCCGTGACGAGCGGAGACGCGGTCTCACCGGGTCAGCCGGCGATGGCGGGGCAGCAACCGTATCTCACCTTCCGCAGCCCAACCATGACTTTTGCGTGAAGCGTCGCCGACCTCCCCGGGTCACTTCGGTTCGAGCACGTCCCGTCCCCCGACGTACGGCTGGAGCGCCTTCGGGACCCGGACCGAGCCGTCCGGCTGCTGGTGGTTTTCCAGGATCGGCACCAGCCAGCGGGTGGTGGCGAGGGTCCCGTTGAGGGTAGCGGCGACCTGCGGGCGGCCCTGTTCGTCCCGGTACCGCACGTTCAGCCGCCGTGCCTGGAACGTGGTGCAGTTCGAGGTGGAGGTGACCTCCCGGTAGCGGCCCTGCGACGGCACCCAGGCCTCGCAGTCGTACTTGCGGGCGGCGCTGGTGCCGAGGTCGCCGGCGGCCACGTCGATCACCCGGTACGGGATCTCGACCTTGGCCAGCATCTCCTCCTCCCACGCCAGCAGTCGCAGGTGCTCGTCGTGTGCCTGCTCCGGTCGGCAGTAGGAGAACATCTCGACCTTGTCGAACTGATGCACCCGCATGATGCCCCGGGTGTCCCGGCCGTACGACCCGGCCTCGCGCCGGAAGCACGACGACCAGCCGGCGTACCGGATCGGCTCGGTCAGGTCGAGGATCTCCCCCCCGTGGTACGCGGCGAGCGACACCTCGCTCGTGCCGACCAGGTAGAGGTCGTCGGCCTCCAGCCGGTACACCTCGCTGGCGTGCGCGCCGAGGAAGCCGGTCCCCTCCATCGACTCCGGCTTGACCAGCGTCGGAGTGATGCTGGGAATGAAGCCGTACTCCACCGCCTGGTTCATGGCGAGCTGGAGCAGACCGAGCTGGAGCAGCGCACCGACCCCGGTCAGGAAGTAGAAGCGGCTGCCCGACGTCTTCGCCCCGCGTTCGACGTCGATGGCCCCCAGCCTCTCCCCCAGCTCCAGGTGGTCGCGGGGGTTCGCGATCTCGGGCCGGGTGCCGACCTCACGCAGCACCACGTAGTCGTCCTCGCCGCCGGGAGGCGTCCCCTCCTCGACGATGTTCGGGATCGCGTACTGCGCCCGGCGCAGCGCCGCCTCGGCCTCGTCGACCGCGGCCTCGGCCGCCTTCACCTCGGCGGCGAGGGCCTTCGTCCGGGCCAGCAGTTCGGCCTTCTCCGCCGGGTCGGCCTTCGGCATTCGCTTGCCGAGCTGCTTCTGCTCGGCGCGGAGCGCCTCGAAGCGCTGGACCGCCGCCCGTCGCTCCTCGTCGGCGCGGAGCAGGTCGTCGACCGCGGATTCGGACTCTCCACGGGCACGCTGGCTGGCACGTACGGTGTCCGGGTCGTCGCGGAGCAGGCGCAGGTCAATCACGGGAACCGAGCCTACCGGGGGCGGGGGCGGAGGTGCATCGACATATGGCCGCGCCCGGAGCGGGGGCCTCGTCCGGGCCAGGACGCCCCAGGGCGGCTAGCGCACGAAGGGCTTGGTCGGGGTGACCGTGAGGTCGATCGGCGCCTCCCGATCGTCGTCGTCCGGCTCCGCGCGCCGGCTCCGCGGGGGCCGGTACCACGGCCAGTCCGGCGCCGGCGCCGCGTCGGTCGTACCCGCCCCGGCGGTCGGTGGCGGGGTGGCGGCCCCGGCCGCCCGGACGAAGGGTCCGGCGAGCAGCAGGGCGAGACCGAAGAGGCCGGTGCCGACGAACGCCAGGACCAGACCGCGGCCGTGCTCCGTGGTCAGCCCTTCGAGCTGGCCGTAGCCCTCCCAGCGGCGGCTGGCGGTGTCGCTGAGGAAGGCGGCGGTGGCGATCAGGAAGCCGAGCACCACGCCGGCGGCCGCCAGGCCGGCCACCCGGGCGTTGTGCCGGATCCCGGGCGAGCCGAAGAGGACCAGGGCGAGACAGGCGGTCACCACGAGGATCCCAAGCAGGTACGCCGGACCGAAGGTGAGCAGCTCCGCGACGCCGCTGGCGACCTCGCCCCGCGCGTCGGGGTCGGTGCCGCTCTCGGTGGGGAGGTGGATGACCGTCCAGTCCTCGACGAGCGAGCCGAAGATCGCGAGTGCACCGAGCGCCGCGGCCACCGGCACCGGCCGGCCGTCGCGGTGGAGCCGGCTGAGGGCACGCCCGGTCCACCCGCCGCCGGCCCGTCCGCCCAGGGAGACGACGCCGACCGTACCGTCCGGTGTGGCCGCCGAAACCGGACCGGCGTCCGCCGCCGGTGCCGCAGGGTCGCTCGGCCCGTCTGGCCGGGGAAATCCGTCCTGCCGGGGAATGGGGAAGTCCTGGGACATGCCTGACCCCTCACACGGCGCGCTCCTGCCGTCGATGATGGCACAGCGTCCCGGTCGACACCGGCCACCGCTGTGACCGACACCGTCGCGTCACCCCGCACTTTGGGTTAGCGTCGTGACCATGCCTATCCGCACCGCATCCGCCCGCTGGCAGGGCAATCTCACCGAGGGCTCCGGCACGATCCGCACCGGCAAGGGCGGGCTCGAGGGGGCCTACTCGTTCAAGTCGCGCTTTGAGGAGGGCGAGGGGACCAACCCCGAGGAGCTGATCGGGGCGGCCCACGCCGGCTGTTTCTCGATGGCGCTGTCCAAGGCCCTCGCCGACGCCGGGTTCACCCCGACCTCGGTGGAGACCACCGCCAAGGTGCACCTGGACAAGACCGACGCCGGGATGACCGTGACCCGGATCGACCTCGACACCGTGGGCGAGGTGCCCGGCATCGACGAGGCCGAGTTCACCAAGCTCGCCGAGACCGCAAAGGCCAACTGCCCGATCTCCCGGCTGCTCTCGCCGGGTGCCGAGATCTCCCTCACCGCCCGCCTCTCCGCCTGACCGACACGTCTGGTGTCCGGTCGCGGTGACCGGCAGCTCTTCGGCGAGCGCTGCCGGATCACCGGTCACCGCGACCGCCGACGCGCGTGGACGTGCCGCTCGTGCTCCGTGGCCCCGGGCTCGTCCCCGGCTCGCCGCTGCTCCCGTGACCGTCGGTACGGCAGAATGGGCCCGTGCCCGTCGAGATGAGCCGCGAGCGCTTCGAGGAGCTGGTCGCCGAGGCTCTCGACGAGGTGCCCGAGGAACTGCTCCGCCTGATGAACAACGTGGTCATCCTGGTCGAGGACGAGTCGCCGGAGGGCGAGCCGGAGCTGCTCGGCCTCTACGAGGGACACGCGCTGACCACCCGGGGCTGGGACTACGCCGGGGTGCTGCCAGACCGGATCCTGATCTTCCGCAACCCGATCCTGCGGATCTGCGACACCGAGGACGACGTCGTCGACGAGGTGGCGATCACCGTCGTACACGAGATCGCCCACCACTTCGGCATCGACGACGACCGGCTGCACGAACTCGGCTGGGCCTGAGCGGCCGGAGCGCGGGCGCGCCTCCCGGGGTCGGCCGGCGCCGCCCGCTTGCGTCGGTTACCTACCCTCGCCTCAGCCACCCTCAGGAGGAACGTGATGCGGAGCGCGCTGTTCTCGTCGGAGAACCTGGAGAAGGAGTCCCACCAGCCCGGCATGCGGCTGCAGAACTCGAAGATGTTGAAGATCGAACTCAACGGCGAGGCGATGGCCCGGGTTGGCTCGATGGTGGCGTACCAGGGACACGTGCAGTTCCAGGCGCTCGGCTCCGGCGGGCTCGGCAGGTTCATCAAGCAGAAGCTCACCGGCGAGGGCGTCCCGCTGATGAGGCTGACCGGCCAGGGCGACGTCTTCCTCGCCGACGCCGCGAAGGACGTCCACATCATCGACCTGGAGCCCGGGGACGCGCTGTCGATCAACGGATCGAACGTCCTCGCCTTCGAGCCCACCCTCCAGTACGACATCCGGCTGGTCGGCGGGGCCGGGATGTTGTCCTCGGCCGGCCTCTTCAACTGTGTCTTCACCGGATACGGCCGGATCGCCATCACCACCGAGGGGACCCCGGTGGTGCTCACCGTCGACGCCCCGACGTACGTCGACCCGCAGGCGGCGGTCTGCTGGTCGGCGAGCCTCCAGACCGGCTACCACCGGGCCGAGCAGCTGGGTATCGGTACGCTGTTCGGCCGGCGTACCGGCGAGGCCTTCACGATGAGCCTGGCCGGCCAGGGCTTCGTGATCGTGCAGCCCTCGGAGGAGCAGCCGATCCTGGGCGGCGACGATCACCGCGGCGGCGGGGGCGGATTCCTCAGCGGTCTGCTGGACGACTGAGCCCCTTCCGTCCGGGCGGTGGCGTCGGACCCCGGCCCTGCGCGCCGAGCCGCGGCAGGCCCCGCCGACTCAGGTGAGGTCACCGGCACGGAGCCGGGCCAGCCAGGCCGCGGCGTTGGCGTAGTCGTCGTCGGAGAGGCCGGCGGGGGCGGGAACCGGCCGGTCCGCCACCCCGGCCACCCGCCGGTGCCGGGGGTACGACCCGAGGAACCGCACCCGGGCGCAGATCCGGTAGAGCCCCTGCAACGCCTCACCGACCCGGTCGTCGGCCACGTGCCCGGTGCAGTCGAGGAAGAACGCGTACCGGCCGAGCGCCTCGCCGGTCGGTCGCGACTCGATCCGGGTGAGGTTGACCCCCCGTACCGCCAGTTCCATCAGGACGGCGAGCAGCGCGCCCACCCGGTCGTGCGCGATGTAGACGACGAGCGAGGTCAGGTCGTCCCCGGTTCGGGGCGGGGGCGGCCCGGGCCGGGTGAGCAGGACGAACCGCGTCACCGCGTCGTCGTGGTCGGCGATCTTGTCGGCCAGTACGGCCAGCCGGTGCCGTTCCGCGCCGAACGGCGCGCAGATCGCCGCATCCTGCGCGCCATCGACCACCGCGGCGGCCGCGGCGGCGTTGGAGAGGACGTCCACCACGACCGCGTCCGGCAGATGCTCCCGGAGCCAGCGCCGGCACTGGGTCGACGCCTGCGGGTGGGCCGCCACCGTGCGGATCTCGGCCAGGCTCCGGCCCGGCCGGGCGGCGAGGACGAACTCGACCGGCAGGACCACCTCACGGGTGATCATCAGCGGCGCGCCCTCCACCATCTCGTCCAGTGTGACCGCGACGGCTCCGCCGATCGAGTTCTCCAGGGGCACCAGGGCGGCGTCGGCCTCCCCGGCCCGGACCGCGTCCAGGGCCTCGGGGACGCTGCGCGCCGGGATCCGGGTCCCCCGTTCGGCGGCGGGGATGGTCCGCAGCGCCTGCTCGGCGAAGGTCCCCTCCGGACCGAGGTAGACGAAGCGGGTCGGTGGTGTTCCGGGCATGGCGTCCAGCCTACGTAACGGCCGGTGCCGGCCGGGCGGGAGTCGCGGCGGCGGTCAGTCGCAGGCGAGGGTACGGATCCCGGCCGGCGCCTCGACGCGGACCCGGATGGTGCAGACGTCGTTGCCGGCCGTGACCAGCCGGAGCGAGGCGGGGGAACCGGTCGACACCACCTGGAGGAGATCCCGGTCCGGCACCTCGATCACGCTGAACTGCCATCCGGCGGCGCAGAGCGGCCCGGTCCGGAAGGTGGTCCGGGCGCTGCGCGGCAGGACGTTCGTACGGCGGAGCAGGGCGATGATCTGCTCCCGGCTGGGCCGCCCCGCGCAGTCCGTCGCGGTCGAGCCGTCCCCGCTCGGCGTGGCGGTCACCGTGGCCATCGGGGTGGGGCTGGAGGTCGGCACAGCGCCGGTCGTCGGGGTCGGGCTGGGCCGGGGTGGGGTGGCCGCGCGGGGCGTCTCCAGGTCGGGCGGTACCCCGCAGGCCGCCGTCGCCAGGCAGCCGACCAGAGCGAGGCCGGCGGCGAGCCGTACGCGGACGCTCGTACGACGGGCCGCGGCGCGGGACGGGGAACTGGGCACGGCCGGATCCTCGGGCGTAGGCGGGCGCCGTGGTGCTGTCGGCGAGATCTTCCGGCCCATGGTAGGACGTGACCGCCGCGGGTGCCGGCGGCCGGGGCAGGATCCGACGCGCGAGGATCGGAGAGCGGGGCCCGAGAACCCGGGCCCGCTCAGACCGGTGAGACGAGACCCAAGGCCCGATCAGACCGGGGAGAAGAAGGTCAGGGAGCCGACCACGGCCCCGTCCGGCCCGAGGATCGGGGTGGCGATGGCGTCGACGGTGGTGTCGGCCCCGTTCGGGCCGGAGCCCTCCACCCGGAGCAGGCCGCGGGCGAGCCGCTGCGAGCTGACGGCGAGCAGCGGAGGGATCTTCTCGACGTCCTGCTCGGTCAACTCGCCCCTGGCCGCGGTGAAGTCGAGCAGCCGCAGGGTGTCCAACAGGGGCTGCCCGAAGACGGCGATCGGGGTGCCGAAGCCGAGGAGCTGGCAGCCGGCGGGCGAGACGGCCGCGATGGTCGAGTCCCGGGTGATGAGCAGGCAGGGTTCGGCGGCGGTCGCGACGGTGTCCGCCCAGCGGTCGAAGCCGTCGACCTCGGCCCCACCCTCCGCTCCGAGGAACCCGGCGCGATGCTGCCCGCGCGTCGGGGTCGGTGACGGCGTGAACGCCTCCGAGATCGAGAGTTCGACGTGGGCCACCCGCGCCTCCTGTTCCACCAACCGCATACCCCACGCTAGCCGGTCCGCGCCGGGAGCGGCGACATCCCGGCGCGGAGCCAGGCGACCTGGTCCGCCGCCGTGCCCCGCCGTCGAACGGTGACCCTTCGCCGACCTGCGCTGACGTACGCGCCAGCCTCGGGCCGCCGTTCGGTGGCGGGCCTTGGCTGGTGACGCTACCTCCGGGCGGCCCGCTTGTCAGCCGCCGTTTGGCCCTCCCCGTACCACCGGTAGTCCGCGGCCGACCGATAGGGAGCGTTCAGCCAGGTGGAGGGGCTCTGGGCGATCCGGGAGAGCTTCTCGGCGGTCGCCGCGCTGATCCGGTTGCCGCCCGCCACGAGCAGCCGGTCCAGCTCCCGATGGGTCGCGACCAGACAGTCCTTCGGCAACCCGTACACGCTGATCACGCCGGAGCCGACGAAGGTCAACACCGGCGTCACGGGGATGGTGAGGCCGACGGCGTTGGAGAGGGCCTTGCTGGCGCGCTTCGCGTCCCGGCGCGCCTCGCTGACGTAGGCCGGCCGCTTTCCGTTGATCTGTACGACGTCTCCCGCGATCAACACCCGGGCCCGTCCGTGGTCCGCCACGGTGACCGCGAAGAGGCCACTGGGGCCGATCGCGAGGAACCCGGCCCGGTCGTCCCGGGGCCGGTAGTCCAGGTCGAGGAGACTGCTCTCGGTCAGCTCGGTCCGCGGCCAGTCGACGACGTGCCACGATGGACCGAGATGCTCCAACCTGCTGAGCGCTCGGGCCCCCGCCGCCTCGATGCGTCGCTCTGCCCGCTCGGCCCGGCGCCGACGGGCCCACTCCAACGGGGTCGGCCGGACGGCCTCCAACGGTGGGAGCGGGCTGGCGGGACTGGCAGGTAGCGCCCGGGGGGAGGGCACCGAGCGTGCAGAGAAGACAGTCATCGTGACCTCCGGCAAAAGGTCCCCTCGAAGTTATCTTCTCACTACGGTACGTGGCGACACCTGGGGGTCGGCAAGTCGCAGCGCCGGAGTGAGTGTGGATGAATGCCCTATTCATCCGAAGCCCTTTTTCCCGGATAGTGCCAACTCCTGCCCTACGCTGCGAGGATGACCCATTTCGTGGACAGCGAGGTGGGCCGGCTGCGTACGGTCCTGCTGCACCGCCCCGGACCGGAACTCGCCCGACTCACGCCCCGGAACACCGACTCACTCCTCTTCGACGCCATCCCGTGGGTCGGGCGGGCACAGGAGGAGCACGACGCGTTCGCCGCCGCGCTGGGCCGGCGCGGGGTCGAGGTGCTCTACCTCGACACCCTGCTCGCCGAGACGCTGGCCGTGCCGGAGGCCCGGGCCGAACTCACCGAGCGCGTCCTCGCCGATCCACGGCTCGGCGACACGCTGCGTCGCCGCGTCGCCGAGCACCTGTCGTACCTCGACCCCGTGGCGTTGGCCGGGGTGCTGATCGCCGGGCTGGCCCACGAGGAGCTGCGGCTCGGCTGGGACCGCGGCGGTGGGCTGGTGTACCGGCTGATGCACCGCCAGGACTTCGTCATCGACCCGCTACCGAACCTCCTCTTCACCCGGGACTCGTCCACCTGGATCGGCGACCACGCCGCGGTGACCAGCCTCGCCATGCCGGCCCGCCGCCGTGAGACCAGCCTGACCGACGCGATCTACCGGTACCATCCGCGCTTCGCCGGGACCTCCCTCGTCTACGAGCCGGAGCTGGAGCCGCTGGAGGGCGGCGACGTCCTGCTGCTGGCGCCCGGGGTGGTGGCGGTCGGAGTCGGCGAGCGGACCACCCCCGCCGGGGCCGAGCGCCTCGCCCGGCGGGTCTTCGCCGCCGGCCTGGCGCACACCGTCCTGGTCGTGCCGATCGCGCAGGAGCGCGCCACCATGCACCTGGACACCGTCTGCACGATGGTCGACGTCGACGCCGTGCTGATGTATCCACAGGTGGCGGAGACGCTGTCGGCGTACACGGTGATCGCCGGCGCCGACGGCGAACTCCAGCTCGACGGACCGGCGCCGTTCCTGCGCGCCGCGGCGGACGCGATGGATCTGGACACCCTGCGGGTGATCGACACCGGGCTGGATCCGGTCACCGCGGAACGGGAGCAGTGGGACGACGGCAACAACACCCTGGCGATCGCACCCCGGCTCTGCGTGGCGTACGAGCGGAACGTCGAGACCAACGCGCAACTGGAGCGGGCCGGCATCGAGGTGATCCGGATCGCCGGCTCCGAGCTCGGGTCGGGACGGGGCGGACCACGCTGCATGTCCTGCCCGCTGGTCCGGGATCCGCTGCGTCCGGTGACGTTCAGCCGGGTCGACCGGGTCGGTCAGCTCACCGGAGTGTGAGCTGCCGTCCGAGCAGTCCCTGCCGTGCCCGGCGCGCGGCGGCGTCGAGTTCGGACGGGTCGGCGAGCGCGGCCGCGTACCGTTTGGCGAACTCCGCCACCGGTTCCTCCCACCGCTCCGGGCCCGGATCGCGGGGAAGATCCCAGACCGGTACGAGCCGGCCGTGTGCCCGGAACATCCCGGCGAACCTCGTCTGGTCGCCCAGCGTCAGCTCGCCGGCGGCGGAGAGCCGGGACAGCGCGGCGAGCGCCGCGTCCTCGTCGTCCGGCAGCACCCAGCGGACGTGGCTCTTGTCGCTGACCTGACACCAGTAGGCGGCGGGTGCGGCGGTGAGCCGGGCGGTCGGGTAGATCGAGGCGTTCGCCCGCTCCAGCGACGCCTTCACGTTCGGGTCCTCGTCGGCACCCGGATCGAGCCAGAACTCGAAGCCGTCGTGCATGGTGATGTCGAGCGGCCCGTCGACCAGGACGTCCTGCAGCCGGGGCCCCTCACCGGGGAGCGCCGGCACCGAGACCGTCCCGCCGGGCTCGGTACGCAGTGCGCAGAGCAGCGCCTCGGCCAGGTCCCGGGAGACGTCGCCGGACTGCACGTGCCGCTGCAACCCGAGGAAGATCCGCCCGTCCGGCTTGGCGATCGCCGGCATCGCCATCGGCAGGACGGTGGCGAGGGTGACCGGGCGGTCGCCGTACTCCTCGACCAGCTCCGGGCGGAGGGTGAGCGGAGCGGAGGCGGCCGGGACCAGCTCCCGGAGGGCGATCCACTCCACCTCGTCGGTCAGCCCCTCGAAGGGTCGGGGTACGAAGACATCCCGGATCTTCTGCCGCTTCTCGGACCTGCTCGCCTGGTTTCCGGTGGCCGTGGCGTCCGCGGCGGCGGACCGGTGACTCTTTCGACGCTTGCCCACGGCGAGACAGCCTAGGCGTATCCGGACGGGCTCGCGTACCCGGCGGCGCATCCCGCGCCCGACCTGCCCATGGGTCGCCCCGGATCCCCGGGGCGACCGGAGCGCGGCGTGGAACCGGTGTCGGGCGGTCCGCCGCCGGGCGTGGTGCGGCGGTGTCCGGGTCCGGACGGTCGGTCGGAACGCGGCGAGACGGTCGGGGACCGCGCCACCGGACCGGATCGACGACCCGGCGGACCCTCCTCCGTGGCGCGGGTCAGGCGACGCGGGTCACCCTCGGGGCAGCCGCACCTCCGCGACGGTACCGCCCCCGTCGCGGGGCCGCAGCGAAACCCATCCGTTCTGCCGTTCGACGATCCGGCGGACGAGGTAGAGCCCGAGCCCGGCGCCCGGGTAGCGGCGCCGGTCCCCCGAGTCGGCCTGCCAGAACCGTTCGAACGCCCGCTCCACGTGGTCTGGACGGACCCCGATGCCCCGGTCGCTCACCCGGAACGCCACGGTCCGTCGGTCCGCCTCGGCGGTCAACTCCACCGGCGTGCCCTCCGGCGAGTACTTGCCGGCGTTGGTGACCAGCTCGGTCAGCACCGTGTCGAGGCTGGCCCGGTCGCCGAGCGCCTTCGGCAACTGTTCCGGGAGGCGGACGACCAGCCGGTGACGCAGCTCCGTCGGGAGGTTGTCGGCGGCCGCGCGCAGCGCCTCCACCAGGTCGAAGGGCATCGGCGGTGATCCGCCGACCCTGCCGGCGTCGTTGGTGCTGGCCAGGAGCCGGTCCACCAGTCGGGCCAGCTCGCCGGCACGCTGGCCGATCACCCCGGCCGCCTGGCGGCGGTCCGACTCCGACAGCGAGTCCCAGTGGGTGGTCAGGGTGTCGGCGTACCCCTTGATCACGGTGACCGGGGTACGGAGTTCGTGGCTGGTCACCGCGACGAAGAGGTCCCGGTCGTGGTCGCGGAGCTGCTGGTCGCTGCTGTCGGAGAAGGTGACGACCCGGGCGCCGGTCGCGCCGGGCAGGTCGCCCGCCGTGATTGTCAACCAGCGTCCGTCGGGGAGCCGATGGTCGAGGACCTGGCCGGGCGGCGGCACCGGGATCGGCAGCGGCTGGTCGAGCACCTCGGCGGCGCGCAGCCCGGTCACCCGCTCCGCCGCCGGATTCCAGAGCTGGACGATGCCGTCCCGGTTGACGATCGCCAGGCCGTCGGCGAGCGCGGCCACCACGCTGCCGTCGCCGTGCACCGGCAGCCCGGCCTGGTCGCGGTAGAGGTGCGCGGCGCCGGCGGCCAGGAAGCCCAGTACGGCCCGGTGCTCGGCGCAGTCCAGCCGCGTCGCGTCCGGGTAGAACGCGTAGAGCGCGCCGATGGTCAGGCCGGAGATCTCCACCCGGGCGGCGAGAACGTGCCGCAGGCCGGCCCCGTCCAACTGGTGGGCCAGCTCCGCGGGAAGCACCTCGACCTCCAGCGCCTGCACCGGCGGCCCGGTGAGCAGCGGGGCGGCGACCTGGTCGGCGGGTGGTAGGGGATGACCGATCGCCCAGCCGGCGGCGCCGATGGCGGCGACGACCCGTCCACCACTGGGGCCGTACTCGACGAAGGCGAGACCCGGAGTGTCGAGCGTCTGTGCCGCGGACCGGAGCAGGCGGTCGAGGATGGAGAGGCCCTGCTCGCCAGAGTTGATCGCCTCCAGGACGGCGGTGCAGCCGGCGACGAGGGCGGGGTAGTCGGGGTGTTCCGGCATGCCCCGAAGTCTGCCCGGTCCGTCGAACGTTGGGCAGTACCGGGTGCGTCGGCGCCCCAGCCGGCCGAGGACCATGGCCGGCCGGTGATGATCCCGTCGACCCCGCGGGCCACCGCGGGGTCGACCGCCGTCTCGTCGTTGACGGTCCACACGTAGACCCGGTTACCCGCCGCGTTCAGCGCCGACGCGGGCCCGGCGTGCTCCTCGCGCTCGCCGGGGTGCCGCGCTCAGATGACCCGCGCGGGCCGGCCGTCCTCGCTCTGCAACGGGTGGCCGGCCGCGGCCCACCCGCGCATTCCACCGTCGAGATTGCGGACGTTGTCCCATCCGTTGCTCATCAGGTAGCCCACCACCTGGGCGGAGCGGCCGCCGGAGCGGCAGACCACCACGACCTCGCCCTCGGTGGGGATCTCGGACAGCCGTGCGGGAATCTCCATCATCGGCAGGTGATGGGCACCGGGGGCATGCCCGGCCGCCCACTCGTCCGGCTCCCGGACGTCGAGCAGGTAGGCGTCGGCGGGCACCTCGGCCGGAGCCACCGCGGGAATGTTGGCTGCGAACACGGTTACCAAGCGTAGACGCCCGTGGTTGGCACCCACCGCCGCCGGCTGTCGCGTCCGACGGTGGGGTGTCGACGACGCTCGCCGCGCCGGCCGCCGGGGTCTGGAGCCGGTTGCCGGTCTAGAGCCGATTGACCCACCTCGGGTTGGCGCGGGCCCAGTCGTCCAGGTCGGCGTTGCGGACCGAGGCGAAGAGACTGTTCGCCGACTCGTCCATCAGCACGTACGAGACCTCGTCGATCGTGTCGGCGTGTGACGGCAACTGGATTCCGCGCAGCTGATCGGCGCGCATCCGGCGCATCCCGAAGACCAGATCATCCAGCGCCATGCCGTTGGTGTCGACGGTGAAGGAGGAGCCGATCGCCCGGATCACCTGATCCAGGCGGAGCGGATTGCGCAGCATGTCGGTCGTGGTCGCCTTCTCCATCATCGCCCGGAGTACCTGCTGCTGGTGTCGCTGCCGGTCGAAGTCGCCGTTGGGCAGGTCGTAGCGCTGACGCGCGAAGTCGAGTGCCTGGGCGCCGGTCATCTCGTGGCAGCCGGGGGTGAAGACAGCCCGGGTGTGGATCGAGCGGACCTCGGTGTCGACGCAGATCCGGACCCCGCCGAGGAGGTCGATCGCGCGCTGGAAGCCGGCGAAGTTGACCAGGGCGGCGCCGTCGAACCGGATCCCGGTGAGCCGGCTCAGGGTTGCCGAGAGCAGCCGCGTGCCGCCCTGCCCGCCGCCGCCGTACTGGAACGCCGCGTTGATCTTGTCTGCGCCGCCGGGCCAGCCGCCGGCCGGTGCCGGTGGGATGTCGACCAGCAGATCCCGGGGTACGGAGATCAGGTACGCCCGGTCCAGCCCGGCCGGCAGGTGGGCGATCATGATCGTGTCGGAGCGTTGGTCCGTCCCCGGCGCGGCGTTCACCCGCTCGTCCGAGCCGACCAGCAGGTAGTTGAGCGGCCCGGAGATGTCTCCGCGTTCCTGCCGGGCGGTCGGATCGAGGAGCAACTCCTTGATCACCGCGTTGTCGTAGCGGCTGGCCAGCACCCGCAGGCCCACGCCGCCGATGCCGGAGATCAGCACCAGGACCACTCCGCATCCGAGCGCCAGCTTGGCCCAGGCCGGTGTACGGCGCGGTCGGGCCGGCTCGGCGTCCTCCTCCCGGGGGCCGGAGCCGGCGGTGGCATCGCGTCGTGGCCACTCGGGCTCACCCGGAGTCGACCGTCTGAACCTGAACGTGACCCCTCCCCGGACCGGCTCGGTGAAGCTTTCTCACCTCAGGCTAAAGGCCCGGTTTGGTTGTCTCGTGGCTTTTGCGGTTTTCGACGGTGGTGTGCGGTCGGCGGCACCCGCCGGAGACGACCGGCCGGCGGACCCGCCGACACCGCCGCGCCAAATTCGGGCGCCGCCGGACCGAGCGTCCCGTTTCGTCCGGCGCGCGCTACCCGCCGTTGGCCGGGCCCTTGGTCGGGTTCGCCTGGACCCACGCGTCCATGGTGTCGTTCGCCATCGCCTGGTACATGGCGAGCGCCTTCTCCCGGTCGGAGACCACCACCGACTCGCCGTTGACCATCTGGCTGCCGAGGTGCGGGCTGGTGAGGAAGTGCAGGTTCTCGCTGCGCAGGCCCCGGAACTGGATCGCCATGTCAACCAGGGAGAAGTCCTCGTCCACGGTCACCGCGTTCGTCACCGACCTCAGGAACGCGTTCAGCTTGGCCGGGTTGGTCAGCGTGCCCGTGCTGACCGCCTTGTCCATCAGGGCACGCAGGAACTCCTGCTGGTGCCGCATCCGGGCGAAGTCACCGTCCGGGAACTGCTTGCGCTGCCGGATCCAGTCCAGCGCCTCGGCCCCGTTCATGTGGTTGACGCCCTTCTTGAACTTCCGGTACGGCTTGTGGATCGAGGTGATGTCGCGTTCGACGGTCAGCTCGACCCCGCCGAGCGCGTCGGTCACCTCCTTGAAGCCGGCGAAGTCGATCGCCACGACGTGGTCGATCCGGACGTCGGTGAAGCACTCCACGGTGCGGACCGCCAGCGGAAGACCACCGAACGCGAAGGCGGCGTTGATCTTGTGGCGCTCGCCGCTGCCGCAGTCGGCCCCGGCGCTCTCCGGGATGGGTACGTAGAGGTCACGCGGGATCGAGACCAGGTACGCCTTGTCGTGGCTGGCGGGGATGTGCATCACGATGATCGTGTCGGCCCGCCACTTGCTGGCCCGGTCGACCGGGGCGTCCGGGTCCCGCGAGTCGCTTCCGACCAACAGGATGTTCAGCGCGCCGCTGACCGACTTGGGGCGGCCGCCGGCCAGCTCGGCGAAGGGGTCGGTCCGCTTCAGGTCGTTGTCGAGGCCCCTGACGTACGCCCAGAGGCCGCCACCGGCGAGCAGGCCCAGCACCAGCACCGCGATGCCGGCGACGAGGGCGATCCGCTTCCAGTGGGGCCGGGGGCCACGCCGGGCGGGACCGCCGGGCATTCCCGGGCCGCCGGGGCCACCGGGACCGCCGGGACCGCCGGGACCGATCGGGCCGCCGGGGCTGTCGTACCCGGGACGGGCCTGGTCCGGTATCCCGACCGGGGCACGGCCCGAGATCCGGCTCGGGTTGGCCGTGCCGGAGCCGGGCACCGACGCCCGGCCGGCGGATCCGGCGGCCGTCATCCGGTAGCCGGAGGCGGACCCGTTCGGGGGATGGCTCGCGAACATGAGCCCAGGGTACGGAGCGAAACCAAGAATTCCCTGGGCGCCACGTCCGGGGATGGCGCGAATCTGGTACGATCCCGCGCCCCTTTCCAGTCGCCCGCGGTGCGGATCGACCCCGCGGATGTCGCGGTCTGGTCGGTTCGGCCGGTGACCGTGCTGTCCGTCAGCTCAGCCGTTGGGCGAAATGCGCGATGGTGCGACGCAGCCCTTCCCGCGGCGAGACCGTGGGCTCGTAGCCGAGCCGGGTCCGGGCCAGGGTCAGATCCGGCCGGCGCATCTCCGGGTCGTCCGCGGTCCGGGCGACGTACGTGATCCTCGACTCACTTCCGGTGAGGGCCACGATCGTCTCGGCCAGCTCCCGCATCGACACCTCGTGCTCGGTGCCGCAGTTGATCGGACCGGTCTCGGTCGAGTCGAGGAGCAGCAGGATGCCCCGGACCAGATCGTCGACGTAGCAGATCGAGCGGGTCTGGGCCCCGGTGCCGTGCACGGTCAGCGGCTCGCCGCGCAGCGCCTGGGTGATGAAGGTGGGGATCGCCCGGCCGTCGTCGGGGCGCATCCGGGGGCCGTACGTGTTGAAGATCCGGACGATGCCGACGTCGAGCCCGTGGTAGCGGTGGTACGCCATGGTGGCGGCCTCGGCGAAGCGCTTGGCCTCGTCGTACACGCTGCGGATGCCGACCGGGTTGACGTTGCCCCAGTACGTCTCGGGCTGCGGGTGCACCTGCGGGTCGCCGTACGCCTCGGAGGTGGAGGCGAGGATGAACCGGGCCCGGTCGGCGACGGCCCGGTCGAGCAGGTGCAGGGTGGCGAGTGAGCCGACCCGGAGGATCTCGATCGGCAGCGTGGTGAAGTCGGTGGGACTCGCCGGCGAGGCGAGGTGCATGATCGCGTCGAACCGCTCGGCGATCGCCGGATGATGGCCGGGCAGCCCGTCCGAGACATCGGCCTCGATGAGGGTGAAGCGTGGGTGGTCGACCAGGTGGGCGACGTTCTCCTTCGACCCGGTGACGAAGTTGTCCACCGCCACCACCGTGCAGCCACGCGCGATCAGGGCGTCGACCAGGTGCGATGGAACGAATCCGGCGCCGCCGGTGACGAGGATCCGGTGTTCTGCTCCGAAGCGCTGGGCTACCACCATGGCGCCAGCCTACCCACCATGCTGATCTCTGACAGGGGCGAGGGAGCGCCTCCGGCGGAGCCCGGCGATCCGGTTCGACGGGCGTGGAAACGCCGGCGCGACCGGGCGTGGCGGGTGGTGCCGGGTGATCGCCGCACCCGACACCACCCGTTACCAGACAATGACGTACGGTCAGTGCGATCCCGAGCCGGTGAGGGCCCGGACCTCGAGTTCGGCGTACTTCTCGGTGTCCGATTCCTTCGAGAGGAGGGTGCCGAGCCAGCCGCAGAGGAAGCCGACCGGGATCGAGATGATGCCCGGGTTCGACAGCGGGAACCACTGCCAGTCGTGGTTCGGGAACATCGCGCTCGGCGCCCCGGAGACCACCGGGGAGAAGAAGACCAACCCGACCGCGCTGACCAGACCGCCGTAGATCGCCCACACCGCGCCAGAGGTGTTGAACCGCCGCCAGAAGAGGGTGTAGAGGATTGCCGGCAGGTTCCCGGAGGCCGCCACCGCGAAGGCGAGGGCGACCAGGAAGGCCACGTTCAGGTCCTGCGCGAAGATCGACAGCGCGATCGAGATCGCACCGATCACCAGCGCCGCGATCCGGGCGACGTTGACCTCCTGCCGCTCGGACGCCTGCCCGTCCTTGACCACGTTCGCGTAGAAGTCGTGCGCGAGGCTGGACGACGAGGCGAGGGTGAGCCCGGCGACCACCGCGAGGATGGTGGCGAAGGCGACCGCGGCGATGATCGCGAGCAGCGCCGCCCCACCGACGTCGCCGCCGAGGAAGTCGACGCCGAGCGCCTGGGCGAGCTGCGGTGCGGCCGTGTTGCCGGTCGTGTCCTGGGCCCGGATCGCCTCCTGCCCGACCAGGGCCGCCGCGCCGAAGCCCAGCGCCAGGGTGAACAGGTAGAAGGTGCCGATGATCCCGATCGCCCAGAGCACGCTCTTCCGGGCGGCCCTGGCGGACGGCACGGTGTAGAAGCGGATCAGGATGTGCGGCAGCCCGGCCGTGCCGAGGACGAGCGCGATGCCGAGCGAGAGCAGGTCCATCTTGTTGTAGAAGGTCTTCGCCGAGTCACCGGCGACCTCCACGCCGTACCGTAGCCCCGGCTCGAGGAAGGCGCTGCCCTTGCCCGAGGCGTCCGCGGCGTCCCCGAGCAGGGTGGAGAGGTTGAACCTGTAGTGCGCCAGCACCAGGATCGTCATGACCAGCGCACCGCTCATCAGCAGGAACGCCTTGACGATCTGTACGTAGGTGGTGCCCTTCATCCCGCCCACGGTGACGTAGATGATCATCAGGGCGCCGACCAGGATGATGGTCGCGATCTTTGCCGCGTCCGCGTCCATGCCGAGGAACGTCGTGCCGGGCCGGATACCGAGCAGCAGCGCGACCAGCGCGCCCGCCCCGACCATCTGGGCGAGCAGGTAGAAGATCGAGACGGTGATCGTGGAGACGGCCGCCGCCGTCCGGACCGGCTTCTGCCGCATCCGGAACGCGAGGACGTCCGCCATCGTGTACCGGCCCGAGTTGCGCAGCAGCTCGGCGACGAGGAGCAGCGCCACCAGCCAGGCGACCAGGAAGCCGATCGAGTAGAGGAAGCCGTCGTACCCGTAGAGCGCGATGAGGCCGGCGATGCCGAGGAAGGAGGCCGCCGACATGTAGTCGCCGCCGATCGCCATGCCGTTCTGGAAACCGGAGAACGACCGGCCGCCGGCGTAGAAGTCGGTGGCCGTCCTGGTCTGCCGGCTGGCCCAGATGGTGATCCCCAGGGTCACCGCGACGAAGACCAGGAAGAGCGTGATGGTCAGGGTACGGGCGGTGGTGTCGCTCGCCTCCGCCGCCAGGAACAGGTCGCTCATCGGGTCACCTCGCTCTCCGCGCCGTCCCGCTGCGCCGGGCCGTCCAGGTCCTCGCGGATCCGGTTGGCGAGCGGATCCAGCTTCCGGTCCGCGTAGCGGGAGTACAGCCACGCGATGAGGAAGGTGGAGACGAACTGGAGCAGGCCGAAGACGAGGGCGACGTTGATGGCACCGACGATCTTGGTGCCCATGAAGTCCCGCGCGTACGCGGAGAGGATCACGTAGAGGGCGTACCAGAGGAAGAACGCCGCGGTCATCGGAAAGACGAACCGGCGCAGTGCCCTACGCAGGTCGGAGAACTCGTCCGATCGCTGTATGGCGACGTACCGGTCGGGCGGGGCGCTCGCCGGCGCGGGCGTGTCCGTGGACATCCTGGCTCACCACCTTCACAGGGGTCCGGAGTTTCGCGCACGGTATGAAGCGCTCCGGACATCGGAGAACGGTGATCGGCCAGGCCGGTCGGCGGCTGCGCCGAATGGACCTGTCGCTGCGCCCAGTGACGCCGGTCACGCCGCTGGGCGACGCCGGTGTCGCCGTACCGCGGATGGTGCGGTGCCCTCCGGCGGCGTCAGCCGGCGAGTTCGCGGTAGCGCCCCCGGTGGTGCAGCAGGGGGACCGCATCCCCGGTCAGCTCGACCGTCTCGATCGTCGCCTCGACCAGCAGCGCCCAGCCGTACGCCCGGAACCCGTCGAGTCGGCAGCCGGCCCAGCCCCCGGCGTCGGCCGGCACCGGGCCGTACGGTGTCCGGGTCCACTCGCCGGTGGCGAAGAGGCCACCGGGGGCCGGGAAGAGCCCGGCGAAGCGGTCCGCGAGCCGCCGGTGCGCCGGCCCGAGCAGGGCGACGGCGAAACGGCCGCTGGCCGAGGCGGCCGCCCACAGGTCCGACTCCTCGTCGACGAGGCCGAGCAGCCGGGGCGGATCCCCGTCGGCGACCAGCGTCGACGAGACGGTCAGCCCGGCCGGGTCCGCCGGTTCCCCGGCCGCCGGCGAGGCGGTCTCCCCGGCCGCTGAGGCGGCCTGCCCAGCCGTCAACAGGGCGGTCTGCCCGGCCGCTCGGGCGGTCTGCGTAGCCGCCGGCGGGGCGGTCTCCCCGGCCGCCGGTCGGGCGTACGCCGTCCACAGGGTCACCGGTGCGGCCAGCCTGCCCCGGAACCGCCGGATCGGTGACCGTTGCCCCTCCGGAGTGGCGAACGGATCGGTGTGGTGGATCTGCCCACCCGGCGGCTCGGCTCGGTGCACGCTGTCCATTGTGCCGCCCGGCCCGGCCCGACGGGCCGCGCGGCCCACCAATCCGGCACGCCGCGCCGCCCACCGGTCCGGTACGGCGCGCGACCGCGTCATCCGGCACCGGCCGGTCTTGACGGCCACTATTCACTGAGTGAATAGTGGCCCGCATGTCCACTCCGCACGTACTGCTCGGGCTGCTCGCGATCGGGCCGAAACACGGCTACGACCTCAAACGCGACTACGACCTGCGGCTGCCCAAGGCCAAACCGCTGCCGTACGGGCAGGTCTACGCCACCCTCGGCCGACTGGAACGGGACGGCCTGGTGGTCCGGGCCGGCCAGGACCGCGAGGCCGGACCCGACCGGACGTCGTACGCGATCACCCCGTCCGGACAGGCCGCCCTGGACACCTGGCTCAGTGCGGTCGAACCCCCACTCCCACACCTGAACAGCGTGCTGCTGGCCAAGGTGATCATCACGCTGCTGGTCGCTGACCTCAGCCGGGCCCGCGACTACCTGAGTCGACAGCGGCAGGCGCACGCCGCCCGACTGCGGGAACTCACCGCCGTCAAGACCGACCCGACCGCGTCGGTCGCCGACGTGATCGCCGCCGACTACGGCATCAACCATCTCGACGCCGACCTGCGGTGGCTGCGTACCACCCTGGACCGGGTCGTCGACCTGCACCGGGAGGTGACGGCCCGATGAGTTTCCTGGGCACCCGGGCGGCGGTGAAGTCGTACGGCCCGACCCCGGCCCTGCGCGGCGTCACCGTCGACGTCGCCGAGGGCGAGATCCTCGCCGTGACCGGCCCGTCCGGTTGCGGCAAGTCCACCCTGCTGCACTGCCTGGCCGGAATCATGCCGGTCGACGCCGGCGAGGTGTTCTACCGGGGCCGGCGGATCGACACCACCTCCGAGGAGGAACGCGCCCGACTGCGGCGTACCGAATTCGGGGTGCTGTTCCAGTTCGGTCAACTCGTCGCCGAGCTGACCGCCGCCGAGAACGTGGCACTGCCGCTGCTGCTCGCCGGTGCCCGGCGCCGAGACGCCCGGACCGCGGCGCTGGCCTGGTTGGACCGGCTCGGCGTCGCCGACCTCGCCGACCAGCGGCCCGGCACGATGTCCGGCGGCCAGCAGCAGCGCTGCGCGCTGGCCCGGGCCCTGGTCACCGAACCCCGGGTGCTCTTCGCCGACGAACCGACCGGTGCGCTCGACACCCTCGCCGGAGAGCAGGTCCTTGGCCAGCTGGTCCGGCTCGCCCGCGAGCAGCGGACCACCGTCGTACTGGTCACCCACGACGCGCGGGTCGCCGGGTACGCCGACCGCGAGGTGACGCTGCGCGACGGCGTCGTCGATCCGACCGGCCTGGGCATCGCGGCGGTACGGCGGTGAGGCCAGGCGTGCTGCTCCGGTTCGCCCTGGCCGGTAGCCGAACCGACACCATCCGGGTGGTGCTGACCGGGCTGAGCGCCGCGCTCGCCACCCTGGCGGTCCTCGCCGCGCTGACCGTGCTCGCGATCCCGACCGTCCTCGACGGCGGCAGAAACGTCTCGCCGCAGTACCGCAACCCGCTGATCGCCGAGGCCGGACTGCGGGTCGGGGTGGCGGCCACGCTGGTCCTGCTGACCATTCCGGTCCTGGTCCTGGCCGGCCAGTGCGCCCGATTCGGGGCACCGGCCCGGGACCGCCGACTCGCGGCGTTCCGGATGGCCGGCGCCGGGCCCCGGCAGGCGGTCGTGATCGCCGCCACCGAGGCGGCCCTGGCCAGCGGCCTCGGCGCGCTCGCCGGGCTCGGGATCTACCTGGTCGGTCGCCAGGTCCTCGGCTCACCGGGACCGGACGGCAAACTCGCGCTGCCAACCGACGTACTGCCACCTGTCTGGCAACTCGCCGTCGTGGTGGCCGGCATTCCGGTACTGGCCGGGCTGATCGCGATGCTGCTGCTGCGCCGGGTCGTGCTGACCCCGTACGGGGTGGTGCGCCGGGTACGGACCCGGCCGCCACGTCCCTGGGCGGGTCTGCTGATCCTCGGCGGGCTCGGGACGGCCGCACTGCTCGCACCGCTGACCAGGTACCTGCTCCGCAGCGGGCGCAGCCTGCCGTACGACCTGTTCGGACTTGCCGTCCTCGTCGCGGCGCTGGCGGTCACCGTCGGAACTATCACCGGCACCGGCTGGATCGCCCACGTCACCGGGCGACTGCTGCACCGGTTCGCCCGCCGGCCCGCCGGGCTGCTCGCCGCGCGCCGGCTGATGGCCGATCCGTGGACCGGCAGCCGTACCCTCGCCGCGCTGCTGGCGGCCGTACTCTTCGCTGCGATCGCCTCCGGGGTACGGATCAGGATGAGCACCGAGTTCGCGGCGGATGCCGAGTACTGGCGGCGGGACGCCGAACGGACGGGTGAGCCGTACATACCCCAGGACACCACGTTCTACGAGGGAGCGCACGACCTGGTCTACCTCGCGCTCACCGTCGCCCTGGTGATCGCCGCCGGTGGTCTGCTGGTCGCGTTGGCCGAGTCGATCGTGAGCCGGCGCCGGGAGCTGGCCGCACTGGTCGCCACCGGCGTGCCCCGCGCCGTCCTGGGCCGGGCGCTGGCCTGGCAGACCCTGACCCCGGCGGTGGCCGGCATCGTGCTGGCGGCTGTCACCGGCATCACCCTGCAACGCAGCCTCTACGGTGGGGAGGTCCGCAGCAACTGGGGCACCGTGTGTGGGGCTTCGACGACCGACTGCGTCGTACTGCCGCCCATAGTACGCACCGCGCCACTGCCCCTCGGCGATCTTGCCGGGTTCGTCGGCGTCGCCCTGGCGGTCGTACTCACCCTGCTGCTGGTCAGCCTGCTCCTGCTGCGGACCAGCACCGCGGTGGAGGAACTCCGGACAGCCTGATCCACCCCGCTTGAGAGGTGTGAGGAAGGGCCCCTTCTTATACAAAAAACGATAGGAAGGGGCCCTTCCTTACAGCCGGAGGGCGTCGGGGGCGTGCAGCCGGAGCATCGTCGCGGCGACGTCGGGCGGCGTCCGGCGTCGGGTGACCCAGGACGCGGCGACCATGACGGTGAAGGCGAGCGGGACGGTCCAGGCCGCCGGCTGGGCGATCAGGACGGCCGGCCACCCGGTCAGCTCCGGCCCGACGACGGTGAAGAGCACCGCCCCGACCGCCGCCCCGCCGCCGACCAGGATCCCGGCCGCCGCCCCGGCGTCGGTGAGGCCCCGCCACCAGATGCCGAGCACCAGCAGGGGGCAGAAGCTGGAGGCGGCGACCGCGAACGCCAGCCCGACGACCTGGGAGACGTCCAGTCCGGAGACGTACAGCGCGAGCACCGTCGGGACCAGCCCGGCGACGACCGTGGCGAACCGGAAGTCGCGTACCGAGCCGTGGCCGAGCAGGTCGGTGGAGAGCACCCCGGCCACGCTGGTGAGCAGGCCGGAGGAGGTGGAGAGGAAGGCGGCGAACGCCCCGGCGGCGACCAGCGCGGCCAGGAGTTGCCCGGTCAGGCCGTTGCCGAGGGCCGCGCTGGGGAGCAGCACCACCACCGCGTCGCTCCGTCCGGTCAGGAGCAGCTGCGGGGTGTAGATCCGGCCGAGGACGCCGTACAGGGTGGGAAAGAGGTAGAAGGTGCCGACCAGGGCCAGCACGACCAGCGTGGTCCGGCGGGCGGCGGCGCCGTCGGGGTTGGTGTAGAAGCGGACGAGGACGTGGGGCAGTCCCATGGTGCCGAGGAACGTCGCCAGGATCAGCGAGTACGTGGCGAAGAGCCCCCGGTCGTCGTCGCCGGCCGTACTCGGCAACAGCCAGTCGGCTCCGTTGACCGTGTCGGTGCTGGAGATCTCCGGTACGGGTTCACCGGCGGCGAAGCTGAGCTCCTCGCCGGGGCGTACCTCCCGGGTCGTGCCGTCGGCCAGGGTGAGCGTCGCCGCCTGCTCGACCACGACGGTGGTCGCGGCCGGGAAGACGGCTCCGGCCTCCGGGGTCACCGCCGGCCGCCCGTCCGACTGCCACTGCAACACGAGAAAGATCGCCGGTACGGCGAGCGCGGTCAGCTTCAGCCAGTACTGGAACGCCTGCACGAAGGTGACCGCCCGCATCCCGCCCAGCGCCACGTTCCCGGTCACCACCGCCCCGACCAGCAGCGCGCCGAGCGGGTACGGGCTGCCGGTGACCGTGCTCAGGGTGAGTCCGGCCCCCTGCAACTGCGGGACGAGGTAGAGCCACCCGATGAAGGCGACGAAGACGGTGGCGAGCGTGCGCAGCCGGCGGGAACCGAGCCGCAGCTCGCAGAAGTCGGGCAGGGTGAACGCGCCGGAGCGGCGCAGCGGCGCGGCCACGAAGAGCAGCAGCGCCAGGTAGCCGGCGGCGAAGCCGACCGGGTACCAGAGCACGTCGACGCCGTACTTGAGGATCAGGCCGGCGACGCCGAGGAAGGAGGCGGCGGAGAGGTACTCCCCGCCGATCGCCGCCGCGTTCCAGGTCGGGCTGACCATCCGGGAGGCGACCAGGAAGTCGGAGGTGGTCCGGGCCAGGGTCAGCCCGTAGAAGCCGATCACCACCGTGGCCAGGGTGACCGCGATCATCGCCGGAACGGTGTACGGGTTGTCCACGGCTCAGCGCTCCGGTCGCTGGACCACGTCCGTGAAGTCCTGCTCGTTGCGTTCGGCCAGGTGCACGTACGCCCAGCCGACCGCGACCAGGAACGGGAAGGCGGCAACCCCGAGCAGCAGCCAGGGCAGGTTGATCCCGAAGAGCTTCGCCGTGCCCACCTCGGGGGCGATGGCGAAGAGCAGCGGCAGCCCGCCGAGCCCGATCCCCACCACCAGCGACAGCCGCAGCGCGAGGGCGAGCTGTGCCCGGACCAGCCCGCGGACCAGTGCCTCGCCCACCTGGGTCTGTTGGGCCAGCTCCGCCCGGGTCCGCTCCGCCCCGGTCCGCCGTCGTGCCACCTCGGCCAGCACCACCCGGGTCCGGCGGGGCGGCGCCTCCGACGGACCGGGATCCCGTGGTGGGTCGACGGGGGTGGCCATTCCGGCAGTTTCGCCCGCTCGCCACGAATGTCAAGGGTGCGCGGCCAGGGCCGGACGTTCGTCCGGTAGGTCGAGCGGATTCGCCCGGGCCGGGCGGCCCGACCGGTCACCCCGGGGCGCCCCGGGGTGACCCGTGCCGCGGTCAGTCGCAGCTCGCCGAGGCGTGCTCGTCGAAGGGCGGTGTCGACGCCGACACCGGACGCTCGGCGAGGATGCGCCGGGCGGCGATCCGGCCGAGGTTGGTCTCCCGCCAGTCGTCCGTCGCGGGCAGCTCGTAGGCGATCCAGGCCAGCGCGCAGCGGCGCAGCGGGTCGGGTAGCCGGTCCAGCGCCGGCACCGCGTCGGCGGAGAGCCGGGACAGGTACCACACGTCGATCCGGCCGGTCCGGTCGTACCGGGCGACGTTGTGCTCCGCGATCAGCCGGTCCGGGTTGGCGACGGCGAGGCCGAGCAGGGCGAGCACCGCCGTACCGAGGGCGACCCGGGGCAGCCAGGCGCCGGAGAGTCGTATCCCGGCGACCGCGACGAGTACGAAGAGCAGCCCGATCCAGAGCTCGCAGACCGCGACCAACAGGCGCAGCCGGGTGGCGCCGTACGCGTCGGCGTAGACGTCCATCCGGTACAGCGCGGAGGCGACGATCACCACGCTGAGCAGCGTCAGCGTGCCGAGCAGTACCCGGATCAGCACCCGGTCGGCCCGCGCGTCCCGGGGCGCCCACCAGCTGGCGGCACCGACCACCAGCAGAGTCAGCTGGTCGGGTCTGTGCTGCTCATCGTGGCTCCAGGGTTGGCTGGGGGAGGTCGGGGCTGGCGACGAGGGGGAGACTCACCCGGATCCGGCAGCCGGTCGGGCGGTCCGGCGCGGCGGGCGGGTCGACGACGCCGATGCTGCCGCCGTGCAGCTCCACGACCCAGCGCGCGATGGCCAGGCCCAGGCCGGTTCCGCCGCCGCTCGGGCGCTCGCCCCGGGTGAAACGCTCGAAGACCGCCGAGCGAAGCTGCTCCGGAATCCCCTCCCCCTCGTCGACGACCTCGAAGCACAACTGGTCGCCCACCCGCTCGGCGCTCACCAGCACGGTCCCGCCGGGCGGGCTGTGCCGGGCCGCGTTGTCGAGCAGGTTGGCGAAGACCTGGTGCAGACGACGGGGATCGGCCTCGATGCGCAGCGGGGACGACTGCAGGCGTACCTCGATCCGGACGTCGCGGCCCGAGCCGACCGCGGTCATCGACGCCTGCTGGACGACGTCGGCCAGGAACTCCGCGACGTCGATCTCTTCCCGCTGCAGCGGCAGCACCCCGGCGTCGAGCCGGGACAGGTCGAGCAGGTCGGCGACGAGCAGGCCGAGGCGCTCGGTCTGGGCGAGTGCGCCCCGCAGCGTGGCCTGGTCCGGCGTCGCGACCCCGTCGACGATGTTCTCCAGGACGCCCTGGAGGGCGGTGATCGGGGTACGCAGCTCGTGCGACACGTTCGCGATGAGCTCCCGGCGGCGCCGGTCGGCCTCGGCCAGGTCGCTGGCCATCTGGTTGAACGCCGCGGCCAACTCGCCGACCTCGTCCCGCGACGTGGCGCGGACCCGTCGGGTGTAGTCACCGCGGGCCATCGCACGGGCCGCCGCCGTCATCTCCCGCAGGGGAGAGGTCACCCCGTGGGCCAGGATCTGCGAGGTCAACAGGGCGACGCCGATCGCCGTGATCGTCGTCCACTTCGGCAGCCAGCCGATGCCGATCCGAAACACGCAGAGCCCGGCGGCGCCCGAACCGACCAGCAGGATGCCGAGCTTCAGTTTGATCGACCGGATCGGGTCCAACGGCCGGGGCAGGACGTCCATCGCCCGGTTGAAGCCGGCCAGCAGCGCCTTCACGCCGGCACCTCCAGGGCGTACCCGACGCCGTGCACGGTGCGGATCAGGTCCGCGCCGAGCTTGCGGCGCAGTGCCTTGACGTGGCTGTCGACGGTCCGGGTGCCGGAACCGTCCGCCCAGCCCCAGACCTCGGCCAGGAGCCGTTCCCGGGGCAGTACGGTGCGGGGCCGGCTGGCGAAGTGGACCAACAGGTCGAACTCGGTCGGGGTCAGGTGCGCCTTGACCCCGTCCCGCCGGACCCGGCGCTCCGCCTGGTTGATCTCCAGGTCGCCGACCCGGAGAACCTCCCGCCCATGCCGGACGGCGTCGGCCGCCCGGTCGACGCGGCGCAGCAGCGCGTGCACCCGGGCGGCCAGCTCCCGGAGCGAGAACGGCTTGGTCAGGTAGTCGTCCGCGCCGACCGCGAGCCCGATCAGCAGGTCGGTCTCGTCGTCCCGGGCGGTCAGCATCAGGACCGGAATCGGCCGGTCGGCCTGGATCCGACGGCACACCTCCAGCCCGTCGAAGCCGGGCAGCATCACGTCGAGGACGACCAGCTCGGGCCGGTAGCTCCGGACCGTCTCGACCGCGCTCGGCCCGTCTCGGGCGATCTCCACCAGGAAGCCCTCGGCGCGGAGCCGAGCCGCGACCGACTCAGCGATGGTGCGTTCGTCCTCCACGACCAGGATCCGGCGTTGCTGCATGCCCCGACTGTAGGAAGCGGGCGTGAGTAATCGTGGCTGGCGTTGTGAACAATCTGTGGAGAACGTGGACGCTCACGTACACGGCCGCGGTGGCGAGGGCCGGCCGGTGCGCCGGTTCCCTTTGTCGGCGGGGTCGGCTTCCCCTTGTCGGCGGGGTCGGCGCGGCGGCGCGGGCCACCGGGGCCAACGCCGCCGGTCACCGTGGTCACCGCGGCGTTGCGCCCCGTCGGGGTCGGCGACCGGCGTAGCGAGCCGGCGGGTCAGGCCGGCGAGGGCTGGTCGCCGAGGTCGTCGGCGGTGAGCAGGCTGACGAGCCGAAGCTCGCGGGCCGTCTCCGGCGGACAGTCCGCGACGATGGCGCTCGCCCCGAGCACGGTGCCGCCGCGCGCCGCGACGACCTCGTAGAGGGCGCGGAGCTGGGCGCCGCTGGCCACCCAGTCGTCGACCACCAGCACCCGGTCGCCCGGTCCGAGGTGCCGGTCGCGTACGCCGAGCGCCAGCCGCCGCCCCCGGGAGTCGATCCCGGTCCAGGCCCACGTGGTGGGCTCGGCGATGCGCCGGTCGCCGCTGTGCTTGTGGGCCGGTACGAACCCGACGCCGAGCGCGCCGGCCACCAGCGGGCCGAGCAGGTAACCGGTGACCTCGGGAGCGATCACGACGGTGGGCCGGGCCGCCCGGTACGGCTGGGCCAGCGCCGGGCCGAGGGCACCGAGGACCGCCGGGTCCCGCCACCAGCCGGAGACGTCGCTGACCAGGAGATCGCTCTCCGGTCCCGGATCGGTCCAGCGGAACGTCTCGATCAGGCGTCTCCTGAGTTCGGTCCCCATCCCGGCCATTGTCCCGCCCCGACCCGTCCGGCCCAGTCGGGGTCGGATGATCGGCCACACGTTTCACCTCATTACCGGGCATAGCACCGTGATCACATTGACTTCCGACGTACCCCTCTCGTTACGGTCCGACCCGATCTCTGCCGTCGTACGAGAGGACGAGCCGGTGGCGGGAAGGCACGCGCGAGTTCGGTTCAGGTCACGGACCGGCCTGGTGGCATCCGGCGCGGTCGCGCTGGCCCTGCTGGGGGCGGGTGCGGCCGGCGCGGTGCAGTTCGGCGTCGGAGAGGATCCTCCGGCCGTCCCGCCCATGGTCGATGCGGCCACCCCGGCCGCGTCGAGCCTCCCGACCCCGACCGCAACCACGGCCACCCCGGCCCCGGCCACCGCCACACCGTCCCGGTCGCCGGAGCGGGCCTCGCGGTCGAGCCCGCGGCCGACCCCGTCCCACTCTCTCGCCGGGGCCCGCTCGAGCGCGGCGAAGAGGGCGACGACGAAGCCGACGGCGAGCCCGAAGGGTGAGCAGGTCGTCGGGTCCGGCTCCTGCGGTGCCTCCTACTACGACCAGGGGCAGGTCACCGCGAACGGTGAGGCGTTCGACCCGAACGCCCTCACCGCGGCGCACAAGACCCTGCCGTTCAACACCAGGGTCCGGGTCACCAACCCCGAGAACAACCGGTCCGTGGTGGTACGGATCAACGATCGTGGGCCCTTCGTCGAGGGCCGGTGCCTCGACCTCTCCCGAGCGGCGTTCGAGGCGATCGCTCCGCTGAGCGTCGGCGCGCTCACCGTGCGGTACGAGATCCTCGGCTGAGGCCTCCCTCCCGGTGCGGGTGGGCGACCCGCTCCGGTCGCCGCGGAACGGAATGTTCCGGTGAATCGCACCCGTTGGCTGACCGCCCGACAAAGTCCGGCGAAACCGCGACGGTTGGATGCGCCAGTGGTCAGAACCCGATCGGACGAGGAGCCAAGTCCATACAATCGCCCGCGTCGATCAGGCATGCTGTTCCGCGTACCCATGCGACTGATGCCCTCGGGCGCGTGCCCCCTGAGCCCTGGTTCCCGCGCCGGTCTCGGCGCGGCCCTCGTGCTGCTTGTGCTCATCGCCGTCGTCGAGCTCTCGGACGAATCCACGATCAGCTATGTCGGGCTGGGGGTGGCGGCGCCCTTCCTCGCCGCCGTGTTCGCGTCCTGGCAGATCGTACTCGCGGTCGGGGTGGCCGCGGTCGCACTCGCGGTCTCGTTGGCCGTCTGCGGGGTGGTCCCGCCGCTCGGGACCGCGGTCGACACCGTTGGCGTCGTCGTGGCGACCGCGACCGCCGTGCTGTTCTCGGTGATCCGGCAACGACAGGCCGACCGGATCGCGGAGCTGTCCAAGCTCGCCTCCGTGGCCCAGCAGGCCGTGCTCCGTCCGATCGGCCCGCGGGTCGGCAGTCTGGCGGTCGCCGGCCACTACATCTCGGCCACCGCGGCGGCGGACATCGGCGGCGACCTGTACGAGGCGGTCGACACCCCGTACGGCGTCCGCATTCTCATCGGCGACGTCCGAGGCAAGGGGCTGGACGCGGTACGGCTGGCCAGCATCGTCCTCGGTTCCTATCGGCATGTCGCCTACGAGCGGGCGGACCTGCGGGCCATCGTCACGGACCTCGACCGTGCGGTGGCCCGTAACGTCGGGGACGAGGACTTCGTGACCGCCGCGTTGGTCGAGGAGCGGGGTGGCACGTTGACGATCGTGAACTGCGGCCATCCGCCGCCGTTGCTGCTGCGCCGCGGCCAGGTCATCCCGATGGATCCGCCGGCTCCGGCGCCGCCGCTGGGCTTCATGCCGGTGGTCCGACCTCGGGTCGAGCGCCTCGAGCCGGGCGACCGGCTGTTGCTCTTCACCGACGGACTGGGCGAGGCGCGGCGGGACGGGGAGTTCTTTCCCACCGTCGACCGGGCCTGGCAGCTGCTCGGCCATGGGACGGTCGCCGACGGGTTGGTGTCGCTCGAGAGCGCGTTGATCGAGTGGGTGCGGGGCCGGCTCGACGACGACATCGCGTTGGTGCTGCTGGAGTATCCGGGACCCCGCCCGGCGACCACCGTCGCCGTCCCAAGCTGGGAGGTCGGCGCCGCGGACGGCTGACCGTCCCCGGGCCGGCCGCCGAGGCGCCGAGCGCCGCGGGCCGGCTGCCGAGGTGCCGAGCGTCGCGGGCCGGCTGCCGAGGTGCCGAGCGGCCGGGGGCGGCGAGCCGTGCCGGCCGCGGGGGCGATTCCGCCGCGGGCAGCCGGTGGTGTGGCGGCCGTCACCCGAACGGGCGAACCGAGAATCTTTACCCGCGAGTAATATAACTCCGGTTACTGTCGGGTAACACGTGTTCGGAAGCCGGGGGGCCAAGCGTCATGACCCACTACAAGAGCAACCTGCGCGATCTTGAATTCAACCTCTTCGAGGTCTTCGGTCCGGATCAGGCGTTCGGCCAGGGCCCGTACTCCGAACTGGACGCCGACACCGCCCGCACGGTCCTCGCCGAGGTGGACCGGTTGGCTCGGGAGGAGCTGGCGGCGAGCTACGCCTCCAGCGACCGCAACCCACCGGTCTTCGATCCGGCGACGCACACCGCCCCGCTGCCGGAGGAGTTCAAGAGGTCGTATCGGGCGTTGATGGAGTCGGAGTTCTGGCGGATGGATCTTCCCGCCGAGCTGGACGGCACCCCGGCTCCCCGCGCCCTCTGGTGGTCGGCGGCCGAGCTGATCCTCGGCGCCAACGCACCACTGTGGATGTACGCGGGCGGCCCCTCGTTCGCGCACACCCTCTACCGCGAGGGGACCGAACGGCAGAAGAAGTGGGCCAAGCTCTTCGTCGAGAAGCGGTGGGGTGCCACCATGGTGCTCACCGAGCCGGACGCCGGTTCCGACGTGGGCGCCGGTCGGACCCGGGCCATCCCGCAGCCCGACGGTTCCTGGCACATCGAGGGCGTCAAGCGCTTCATCACCAGCGGTGAGCACGACCTGACCGACAACATCATCCACTACGTCCTGGCCCGGCCGGTGGGTGTCGAGGGCGCCGGCGGCCCGGGCACCAAGGGGCTGTCGCTCTTCATCGTGCCGAAGTTCCACTTCGACGAGGAGACCGGCGAGCTGCGCGAGCGCAACGGCGTCTTCGCCACGAACGTCGAGCACAAGATGGGGTTGAAGGTCTCGAACACCTGCGAGCTGACCTTCGGCGAGCATGGCATACCGGCCAAGGGATGGCTGCTCGGCGACATCCACGACGGCATCCGGCAGATGTTCCTGATCATCGAGTACGCCCGGATGATGGTCGGCACCAAGGCGATCGCGACCCTCTCCACCGGCTACCTCAACGCCCTCGAGTACGCGAAGAACCGGGTGCAGGGCGCCGATCTGCTCCAGATGACCGACAAGACCGCGCCGCGGGTGACGATCACCCGCCACCCGGACGTCCGCCGTTCGCTGATGCTGCAGAAGGCGTACGCCGAGGGGCTGCGCGCCCTGGTCTGCTACACGGCCACCTGGCAGGACCGGATCATCCTCGCCGAGGCGGCCGGCGACGAGTCGGCGGCGAAGCGCGCCAAGGGCATCAACGACCTGTTGCTGCCGCTGGTCAAGGGGGTCGGCTCGGAGCGGGCGTACGAGCTGCTCGGGCACGAGTCGCTGCAGACGCTCGGTGGCTCCGGTTTCCTCCAGGACTACCCGCTGGAGCAGTACGTCCGGGACGCGAAGATCGACACCCTCTACGAGGGAACCACCGCGATCCAGAGTCTCGACTTCTTCTTCCGGAAGATCGTTCGGGACAACGGTCAGAGCCTGTTGGCGGTGGCCGGGGAGATTCAGGCGTTTGTGGAGTCCGGAGCGGACTCGGCGGCTTCCGCCGACAAGGGCGACGGCCGGTTGAAGGAGGAGCGTCAGGCGCTGGGTCGGGCGCTGAGCGAGGTCCAGGCCATGGTGGGCGCGATGACCGGGTGGCTCGGCGAGGCGCAGGGCGGGGACCCGCGGGCGCTCTACAAGGTCGGGCTGAGCACCCGGCGGTTCCTGCTCGCGGCGGGCGACCTGGTGGTCGGCTGGCTGTTGCAGCGGCAGGCGGAGGTCGCGCTGCGGGCGCTCAGCGGCGAGGTCTCCGACTCGGACAAGGCGTTCTACACCGGAAAGGTGGCCGCGGCGCGGTTCTTCGCCCGCGAGGTGCTGCCCCGGATCGGCGCCGACCGGCGGATCGTGCAGGCCGCCGACCTCGAGCTGATGGACCTCCCCGAGGAGGCCTTCTGACCGGCTGGGCACCTACTGCACAGCGGTACACCCCGGCGGCCGGCGAGCGGACTGCTCGCCGGCCGCCGCGCTATGGTGGAGGCGGAGCCAGAGAACTTTGCCCGGACTTGTCACAAAAGCCGGATTCGTTATGAAAGCCCACGACCCATCGCACGGGGGAGTGCAGCGGACATGGGCATCGGTACGGGAATTTTCCTCATCGCACTGGGCGCCATCCTGACGTTCGCGGTACGGGCGAACATCTGGTGGCTGGACCTGCGTGCCGTCGGTTGGGTCCTCATCACGGCCGGCGTCGCCGTCCTGTTCACCACCCTCTGGTACTGGCAGGACCGGAGAAAGAGGGCCCGCACGCTGATCGTCGAGGAGAACCGGCTGTCGCACCCGACCGCGATGATGCCGCCGCCGCCCGATCCACCGCCGCCGAGTGCGCCACCGACCTGACGGTCGGCGCCGGACTCAGCCCCGCGCGGTGTGCCACTTGACGATTGGGGCGGACCGCTCCCGTACGTCCGGCCATCCGCCGTCGATCCGGTGAATCACGATGCCGCAGGTACGGAGCCCGTCCGGTTCGGCGTGTACGGGATCGAGCAGAGTGGACAGATCCGAGATGCTGGGGTTGTGTCCGACCAGCAGCACCGTCTGTGCGGTCGGGTCGGTGGCGCGGACGAGGTCGAGCAGGTCCTCGGCGCGACCGCGGTAGACCCGGGGCTCGTACCGGATGGTCGGGGCGTTCATCCCGGACGTCCGGCCGCCCGGTTCGGCCGGCAACGGCGTCGTGGGCGGTGCCGCCATGCCGAGCGCGGCATCGTGCCAGGTCTGCCGGGTGCGCTTCGCGGGTGAGCAGATGACCGTCGTCGGCACGTAACCCTCGTACCGCAGCCAGGCCCCGGCCGCCGCCGCGTCGGCGTGACCCCGGGTGGTCAGCGGTCGGTCGGCGTCTGCCGTGCCGGCCGCCGGCTCGGCCTTCGCGTGCCGGAGCAGCACGAGGTGGCGTACCGGTACCGCCCCCGCACCGCCGCTGACCCGCGCCTCGGACGGTTGGTCGTCTGTCACGGGCTCACACCTTTCGGTCGTACGGGCGGCGCCGGCGGCGGCCCAACGGCGCGGGGCGACGTCCCGGCCGGCTCGCCCGGCTGTCCCCAGCTTGCCTGATGTGGCGGCGGGTCGCTGGGGTACGTCGTGTTCCGGCCGTCTCGCTCCGACCCGTCCGGTACGGGCGTGTGGGGTTCGGGCGAGGGGTCTTCAGCCGAAGAGCGCGACGTACACCGCCACGTGATGACAGATCGCCGCGACCAGGGTGCAGGCATGGAAGAACTCGTGGTGGCCGAAGACGGTGGGCCACGGGTTGGGCCGGCGTAGGGCGTAGCAGACCGCGCCGACGCTGTACGCCACGCCGCCCGCGATCAGCAGTACCAGCACCGTGAGGCCGCCGCGGTGGAGGAGGTCCGGTAGGACCGCCACCGCGACCCAGCCCAGCGCGAGGTAGAGCGGCGCGGAGACCCAGCGGGGCGCACCCGGCCAGACCAGCGTGACCGCCACCCCGGCCACCGCACCGGCCCACACGGTCAGCAGCAGGGTCGTCGCCTTCGGCGCCGTGAGCACCAGCAGGCAGAACGGCGTGTAGGTGCCGGCGATGAAGACGAAGATCATCGAGTGGTCCAACCGCCGCATCAGCCGGTAGCCCCGCTCGGACCAGACCCGGCGGTGGTACAGGGCGCTGGTGCCGAAGAGGCCGCAGACCGTGACGCTGTAGAGGGCACAGCTGAGCAGCGGTGTCCACCCGGGACGGGTGGTGGCGACCGCGCAGAGGACCGCCCCGGCGACGAGCGCGACGAGGAACGCGTACGCGTGCAGCCAGCCGCGCATCCGCGGCTTGCCGAGATCGGTGGGGCGCAGCCGGACCTGGGTGGAGGTAGTCACACCCGATATGCTACGGCACCGTAGGTTACTTGACAGTAGTGCTGTCGGTCACCCCGCGATTCGGACGCGAGCGGTCACGCGGCCAGCGGTCCGGGTCGGGCTCAGCGGTCCAGGCCGCGTAGCACCAGCGGCAGCCGGCGTACCCCGTTCGGGGTGATCCGGACCGGCACCCCCCAGTCCTGCCGGGTCAGGTGGCAGGCGGGGTGTTCGGCCTCCGCGTCGCAGGTGGCCGCCTGCGCGACGACCTGGAGCACCCCCGTGGTCACCTGGTCGCTCAGCACCAGTCGTCGGGAGAGCTCCGGGCCGACGCCCGCCCCGTCGAGGAGCAGCTCCGGCGGGGACGCCGAGACCTCCAGCCGGGTGGGCGGGCCGAACGAGGAGTCGAGCTTCTGCCCGGGCGGCGGCTCGAAGATCACATCGAGGGTCAGCTCGCCGGCGGCGAGGTCGGTTGGTGGCCGTTCGGTCCGGTGCCGGGTTCCGTTGACGGTGCTCGCCCCGGCCGCCGACAGCGCCCCCGGAGCCAGCCGGGTCACCCGGTGCGCCGCCGACTCGACCACCAGCACCCCGCCGTCGTCGGTGCGGACCACGTCGCTCGGCTCCGCCAGCCCGTCGACCACCGTGGAGACCAGCGCCGTTGCCGGGTCGTACCGCCGGACCGCACCGTTGTACGTGTCGGCGACCAGCACCGAGCCGTCCGGCAGCGCGCACACCCCCAGCGGATGCTGGAAGAGCGCCTGGTCGGCCGGCCCGTCCACGTGGCCGAAGTCAAAGAGCCCCTGCCCGACGGCGGTGTGCAGCACGTGGTCCTCGACGTACCGCAGGGCGCTGGTCTCGCTGTCCGCGACCCAGAGCCGGCGGCCGTCGGTCGAGACCGACAGGCCGGAGGGCTGGGCCAGCCAGACGTCCGGCAGCGGCCCGTCTCGCAGCGCCTCGACCGTGGTGCCGGCGTAGACCCCGGCGGTCCGCTTCACCGGGTCGAACCACCAGAGCTGGTGGATGCCGGCCATCGCGACGATCACCCGGTCGTCGTACCAGGCCAGGTCCCAGGGGGAGGAGAGGTCGACGGCGAGGGCGTCGTGTGGACGGTCGTCGACCGTCGAGCGCCACTGCCGACCGGAGCCGGCCACGGTCGTCACCTCGCCGGTCGCCAGCCGTACGCCCCGAAGCAGGTGGTTGACGGTGTCGGCGACCACGACGTCGTACCCGGCGATCTCCGCGACGTGCGTCGGGAGGCGGCAGAGCCCCTGCGGCTCGGAGAACCGGGCCGTCGCGGCCGAACCGTCGGCCCGGCCCCGCTCGCCGCTGCCGATCCGGCGCACCACCGTCTCGCCGTCGGCGGCCAGCTCGACCAGGGAGTGCCGCGCCGAGTCGGAGACGAGCACCGTGCCACCCCCCAGCGGCAGGGCCTTGCCGGGAAAGCGCAGTGCGGTGGTGGGTTCGGCGGGTGGGACGTACGGGCCGTCACCCCGGCGCAGGGTGCCCTTCGCCTCGTGGGTGGCGATCAGCTCGTCGATGAGCCGGGAGAGCCCCTCGGCGTGCCCCTCCCCGGCCATCGAGGCGACGACGTACCCCTCAGGATCGATGACGCTCAGCGTCGGCCACGCCTTCGCGGCGTACTGCTGCCAGGTGATCAGCTCGGGGTCGTCGAGCACCGGGTGGTGCACACCGTAGCGTTCGACGGCGGCGGCCAACGCGTCCGGGTCGCGCTCGTGTTCGAACTTCGGCGAGTGGACCCCGATCACCACCAGGACGTCGCCGTACTTCTCCTCGAGCGGGCGCAGCTCGTCCAACACGTGCAGGCAGTTGATGCAGCAGAACGTCCAGAAGTCCAGGATGACGATCTTGCCGCGTACGTCGGCGAGGGTCAGTGTCCGGCCGCCCGTGTTGAGCCAGCCCCGGCCGCGGAACTCCGGTGCCCGTACCCGTGCAGTCATGCCCATATCCTGCCTGACCTGCCGGTTGACCCAGCCCGCGGGCCGGGCGCGGCGCCGGGGGTGGCCTGCGGATCCGGCCCGGTGGTGGCACGGACGCCGGGAGCTGGGCTCGGGCCGGAGCCGGGGCTCGGAGCGAGCCGCGGACGGGTCCTCCGGCCAGAGGCCCGTTCCGGTCCCCGCTCCCGGTCGACATGACGGCGCCCGCCCCCGGTCGACATGACGGCGCCCCCGCCACCCGACCGAGGCCGGGCGGCGGGGGCGCGCCGGGTAGATACTCCGGTCAGCCGGCGGCGTCCGACTTGGCCGGCTTGAGGCAGAGCACCTCCTTCTTGTCGGGCAGCGTGATCGTCGGCTGGGTCGGATCCTCGCACTTCTGCGCGTTGTCGACCTTGGAGACGACCTTGAAGGCCTCCTCCTCGCCGCAGTCGGCGGGGATCGGCTTGTTGTCCGAGTTCTTCACGCAGGCGCCGACCGCGGGGGTGAACCCGGACGACGGGTCCGAGCCGCCCATCTTGCCCAGTGCCCAGAGCGTGCCGAGCGGGATGGCGAGCAGCAACACCGCGGCGGTCAGCACCATGAGCAGTACCCTGCCGTTGCGTACCTGCGGTGTCGGCGGCTCGGGCGTCGACTCCGACGTGGGTTCCGACGTCGGCTCCGCTGCCTTGAAGGAGTCGAACCTGGCCTGCTCGGCGTCGTCCGGGGCGCCCCAGCCCGCGCCGGCCGGGGCCCCCGGTCCGTACGCCCCGCCCGGCGCCGGAGGAGGCGCGAACGCCGGCGTCGGTGCCCCGGGAGCCGACCCGAAGGGCGGTGGCGGGCCGAATCGGTCGGTGATGTCCACCCCGCCGTGCGGCCCGGCGGCGCCGTTCGGGGACGGGCCAGCCGGCCCGCCGGGATGGGCCAGGTCTCCGAAGGAGGGTCCGCCCGGCCCGGACGGTCCACCTCGAGGATCGCTGCCCACCGCGAAGGGGTCTCGGCCGCCGGAGCCGAAGCCACCGTCGGGGCCGGACCCGCCGTCGGGACCGAATCCACGGCCACGGTCGGGGCCGAAGGGGTCGCCCGGTCCCCCGAAGGGGTCACCTGCTCCCGGCGGGTTGCCCGGTCCGCCGAAGGGGCTGTCCGATCCGGGAGGGTTGCCCGGTCCGCCGAAGGGACTGCCCGGTCCGGGAGGGTTGTTACCGGGTCCGCCGAAGGGGCTGCCTGATCCGGGTGGGCTGCCCGGTCCCGGCGGGTTGCCCGGCCCGAAGGGGCCACCGGCTCCGGCGGGGTCGCCGGCGTCGAAGGGACCACCGGGCCGGGGACGATCACCGAAACCCGGGTCCGCCCCGTGGCTCGGGCCGAACCCGCCGTCCGCCCCGAAGCCGCCCTCGGTGCCGGGCCGGTTGCCCGGTCCCAGACCGTAGGGGTCGTCCTGCGCGGGAGGCCGCACCCCGGGGCCGCCGCCAAAGGCGTCACCAGGGCCGGCGAAGGCGCTCGGCCCGCCGTCACCGGGACGCTGATGCGGCACGTCCGGCGCCGGGGCCCCGGCGCCCGGCACCGCCGCCCGGGCCGATCCGGTGGCCGGGCCGGGGAAGGGGGCGGGCGCGGCTTCCGGGCCAGGCTGCGCGGGCGGCGTGCCGTAGATGCCGCCGCCGGGCGGGAGCCCAGGTTCCGCTCCCGCGGGACGCCCCGGTTCCCAGCCCCGCTCGGCCTCGTCGGCTTGCTCAGCCTCGTCCGGGTTGATGGGGCGGCCGTACACCCGGGACTGCGGAGCCGGCACCATCGCCGCGGCGGCGGGGTCGGCCGGCGGTGCGATGCGGCTGCCGGGGGGTGCGGCCGCGCTGCCGGAGGCGGTGCGGGCCGGCTCCGGCTCCGGACGCTCCAACCCGGGTACGGCGACCCGGGCGGCGACCGACTCGGCCGGCGGGCGGGGCTGGGGTACGTGCGGTGCGGGTGCCGGAGGAGCTGCCTCGGCCGCGCCCGGCGGGAAGCCGCCCGGCGCCCACCCGCCCGGCCCACGAGGCCCGGCGGGGTCGGCCGGCGGTGCGAAGTCGGCCGGGGGGTCGGCGGCCAGACTCGCCCCCGGAATCCGGGTCTCCTGCGGCGGAAGCGGTACGACGTTCGCCGGGTTGATCCCCGGTGCCGGTCCGGGCTGGTATCCGCCGGGCGAGCCGCCCTGGTCCCCCGGCGTGTTCCGGTCGGACTCGGGGCGGGACGGCTCGAAGGCGGATGGTCCGAGACCGCCGGCCGGGGCACCGCCCGCGGCCGGGGGCGGTGGTGACCAGGCCGGCGGCTGCGGCGCCCAGGCGGAGGGCGGCGGGAAGCCTCCGACCGACGGGTCCGCCTCGGCGGTCCGGGGCGTGGACGACGCCGGCGGGTCGGCCGGCTCGGGCGAGGACGCGGCCGGGCCCCACACCTCGCTCGCCGGCCACGGCTCCGGGCTCGTGGCGGACCGCTGCGGCAGCGGCTGGTTCGAAGGGTCACCGGCGGTGCCGGCCGGTGGCGGGTACGACGGAGAGCCGGGTGTGGGACCGGCCGGGCCGGCCTGCGGCGCGGCCGATCCCGCCCACCCGGTCGGGCCGGGGGAACCGCCGGGAGCCGGGGTGCCCCACTCGGGCGGGAACCCCGCGTCGCCGTCGGGGCGGGTCGGGGCACCGGGACCCGTTCCCACGGCGTTCTCGGGTTGGGGGTCACTGGGTGCGGCGCCGGGGGCGCCCCACCCGGGCGTGCCGGGCTGACCAGCGGCGGGATTGTCCCAGGGGGCCGGACCGCCGGCGGTGCCGGCCGAGGGTGGTGGGGGTGCCCAACCGAAGTCGGGCGACGGGGAGCCGGCGCCCTGGGGCGGGAACCGGTCGTCATGTGGTGCGTTGCTGTCGTACGGGGCTGGGCCTGCGGCGCCCGGCGCAGCCTCGTCCGGCCAGCGGCCGGGGTGCTGCGGATCCTCGGACGTCATGCGCGCGCCTCCTCAATCACATGTCGGCCGCACCGGTCTCGCGCGCCGTCTCTCCGGCCCGTGGCCGGAGAGGACCGGCGCGAACCGGCTGGGCAAGCTTCTCGCACCGTAGCCGGTCGAGACCGGTGCCGATCGAGCAGCGCCGGCCGCCGGCGCCGGTCGAACGAGCGCATCAAGCTGTCACGGTCCGCCCGAGCGCCCCGGGCGGCCGGTCGGGCGACGACCAGGCCCCACCGTACCGGGCGGCGTGTCGGGGACGGAATCCCGGTCGCCCGTCGAGTGCCACTCATGGTCGTCATTCGCTGACTCTGGGTTAGAAAACCCGGGGAGTTGGCTCGGAAATGGACCGGCCGGCGGTCGGCGGGTGACACCATCGACCACTGGTCGGGGCGGGTGGTGGCCAGGGTGTCGCCGGCCGTTGAACACCGATGGCCCGCCCGGGATGGAGCCGGACGGGCCGTCGACCTGGTGAGGAGATGAGAGGAGTCTGGCGCGATCAGCTGTAGAACCGCTGCGCGGCGATCAGGATCTCGTCGCGCACGGCGGGCGAGTCGGTGGCCCGCAGCGCACGCTCGATCGCCCGCGCCCGGCGCGCGTTGTTCCGGCGCTCGCGGAGTCGCTTGATCATGCTCATGGTGATGTGCCCCCTGCTATTCGGTTGTCCTCGCGTCTGACGAGTCCATTCAACCGCGTCACAGGGGCGGCTGCCAATGATTATTCGGTGAGCTTGGACACTGGCCGAAGAATCAAAGGTGTAAGCCCGGTCACGGCGATGTTTCTTCGTGGTCGAATGGAAACAGCCGGTGTGCGTCCGGGTTGCCCGGAGCACACCGGCTGTCCGGTGAGCGGGCCGGACGGCGTACCGTCCGGCGGGGACGGCGCGTCAGGTCCAGTCGAGCAGCGCCGCCTCCGGATCGGTGAGGAAGTCACCGACGTCGCGCAGGAACTTCGAGCCCAGCTCGCCGTCGATGATCCGGTGGTCGAAGGAGAGACCGAGGGTGGTCACCTGCCGGGGCCGGACCTTGCCCTTGTGCACCCAGGGCATCTTCCGGACCGCACCGAAGGCCAGGATCGCCGACTCGCCCGGCGGCAGGATCGGCGTACCGGTGTCGACGCCGAAGACGCCGACGTTGGTGATGGTGAACGTCCCCCCGGACATCTGCGCCGGGGTCGTCCGGCCCGCCTTCGCGGTCTGGACCAGCTCGGCCAGCGCGTCGGCCAGCTCGCGCAGGGTGAGCCGACCGGCGTCGGGAATGTTCGGCACGATGAGGCCCCGCTCGGTGGCGGCGGCGATGCCGAGGTTGACGTACTCCTTGACCACGATCTCGTCGCCGGCCCAGGTCGAGTTGATCATCGGGTGCCGACGGATCGCCAGGAGCACCGCCTTCGCCACCAGCAGCAGCGGCGAGAGCCGGACGTCCTGCCACTCCCGCCGTTGGCGCAACCGGTCGAGCGCCTTCATCGAGCGGGTCATGTCGACCGTCAGGAACTCGGTGACGTGCGGCGCGGTGAACGCCGAGGCCACCATGTTCTGCGCGGTCAGCTTCCGGACGCCCTTGACCGGGATGCGCTGCTCCCGGTCCGGTCCGAAGACCGGCCCGGCGCTGGTCGCCGCCGCGGGCGCCGGATGGGCCGCCGTCGCCGCCCGCTGTACGTCGTCCCGGGTGATCGATCCGAGCGGCCCGGTCCCGGTGACGGTGCTCAGGTCCACCCCGAGATCCTTGGCGAGCTTGCGAACCGGCGGCTTCGCCAGGACGAGCGCGTTGCGACCGCCGGCCGGCGCGGTCGGCGCGGCGACCGCCGGCGTGGCGGACGTGACCGGGGCGGGGGCCGGCGACGCGGCGGGGGCCGCGGGACGTACCGGCGCGGAGGGCGGGGCCGCCGGGGCGGGCGGCACCGACGTGGCCTTCCGCGGCCGTCGCTTCGCGGCGCCGGTCTTCGGGCCGTACCCGACCAGGACGGCCGTCCGGCCACCCGGCGCGGGCCCGCCGATCAGCCCGGGCTCGACGGCGCCCTCCTCGGGTGCCCGCTCGACCGCGGCGAGCGAGGCCGCCGAGGGCTCCGGCAGGTCACCGGCGTCGGGGTCGGTGTCGACCGCGAAGATCGGGGTACCGACGTCGACCACCGTGCCCTCCGGATGGAAGATCGCGGTGATGCGACCGGCCCACTTCGCCGGGATCTCGACCGCCGCCTTGGCGGTCTCGACCTCGACGACCGGCTGGTTCAGCTCGACGACGTCGCCGACCTGCACCAACCACCTGAGAATCTCGCCCTCGGTCAGTCCCTCACCGAGGTCGGGCAGGGGGAATTCCCGGACGCGCGACATCGGCCTCACCACCCGAAGGTACGGTCGACGGCCTCGAGCACCCGGTCGAGGTTGGGCAGGTAATCCTCCTCCAGCCGCGCCGCCGGGTACGGCGTGTCAAAGCCGGTGACCCGCAGGACCGGGGACTCCAGGGAGTAGAAGCAGTTCTCGGTGATCCGCGCGGCGATCTCGGCGCCGAGCCCGACGTTGCCCGGTGCCTCGTGCACCACCACGCACCGGCCGGTCCGCCGCACCGACTCGTACACCGGGGCGAGGTCCAGCGGGGAGAGGGTGCGCAGGTCGATCACCTCGAGGTCGCGCCCGTCCTCCTCGGCCGCGGTCGCCGCGTCGAGCGCGGTCCGCACCATCGGTCCGTACGCCAGCAGGGTGGCGTCCCGGCCGGGTCGGACCACCCGGGAGGCGTGCAGCGGGTACGCCTCGTCCAGCGGTGCGTCCACCTCCACGGTGCCCTTCTCGTGGTACCGCCGCTTCGGCTCGAAGAAGATCACCGGGTCGTCCGAGATGACCGCCTGCTGGATCATGGTGTACGCGTCCTGCGGGTTCGAGCAGGAGACCACCTTGAGCCCGGCGGTGTGCGCGAAGTACGCCTCCGGAGACTCCGAGTGGTGCTCGACCGCGCCGATGCCGCCGCCGAAGGGGATCCGGATGACGATCGGGACGGTGACCTTGCCCTGCGAGCGGAAGTGCATCTTCGCCACCTGCGACACGATCTGGTCGTAGGCCGGGTAGACGAAGCCGTCGAACTGGATCTCGCAGATCGGTCGGTAGCCGCGGATCGCGAGGCCGACCGCGGTCCCGATGATGCCGGACTCGGCGAGCGGGGTGTCGATCACCCGGTTCTCGCCGAAGTCCTTCTGCAGGCCGTCGGTGATCCGGAAGACGCCGCCGAGCTTGCCGACGTCCTCGCCCATGATGACGACCTTGGGGTCGTGCTCCAGGGCGCGGCGCAGGCCACGGTTGATTGCCTTGCCCAGGGTGAGGGTCTCGGTGGCCATCAGTGCACGCTCCCCTCGAACGAGTCCAGGTACCGGGCCATGAAGTCGCGCTGGGCGTCGATCTCGGGGGAGCCGTGCGGATACACGTGGTCGAAGAGGCTCAACGGCTTCGGGTCCGGCATCTCCAGGACCCGCTCGCGCAGTCGCAGCGCCTCCTGCTTCGCCTGCTCGTCCACCTCGGCGAAGAAGGCGTCGTCGGCGATCCGCTGCTTGGTGAGGAACGCCTTGACCCGGGCGATCGGGTCCTTGGCCTGCCACGCCTCGACCTCGCTGGCGATGCGGTAGCGGGTCGGGTCGTCGGTGGTGGTGTGCGCGCCCATCCGGTACGTGAACGCCTCGACCAGGGTGGGGCCCTGACCGTGGCGGGCGTTGTCGAGGGCCGCCCGGGTCACCGCGTAGGTGGCCAGCACGTCGTTGCCGTCCACCCGTACGCCCGGGAAGCCGAAGCCGGCGGCCCGCTGGTAGAGCGGGATGCGGGTCTGCCGCTCCAGGGGTTCGGAGATGGCGTACTGGTTGTTCTGGCAGAAGAAGACGATCGGGGCGTTGAAGACGGCCGACCAGATGAACGCCTCGTTCACGTCGCCCTGGGCGGAGGCGCCGTCGCCGAAGTACGCGATCACCGCCTCGCCGTCGTCGCCGCCGGTCCGGCCGTCCATGGCGACGCCCATGGCGTAGCCGGTGGCGTGCAGTGTCTGGGCCCCGATGACGATCGTGTACATGTTGAACTTGAACTCGTTCGGGTCCCAGCCGCCGAGATCCACGCCGCGGAAGAGCCCGAACGGCATGATCGGGTCGATGCCCCGGCAGTAGAGCACGCCGTGCTCCCGGTATGTCGGGAAGGCCATGTCCTGCGGTCGCAGCGCCCGACCGGAACCGACCTGCGCCGCCTCCTGACCGAGCAGGCTGGCCCAGATGCCGAGCTCGCCCTGCCGTTGCAGTGCGGTCGCCTCGGCGTCCAACCGCCGTACCAGGACGAGGTCCCGGTAGAGGCCGCGATACTCCTCGTCGGTGAAGTCGACGCGGTACTCCGTACCGTCGATCCAGGTGACCTTGTCGATCCGGTCGCCGTCCGGGGTGAGCAGTTGTACGAGGTCCCCCGTGTTCGGGGTCTTCCCGGCAGGCTTCCCAGACCGGGGTGTGGCCCGCTTGCCGCGGGCCTTGCCCGCGGTATCGCCCTTCGCCATCCCTATCTCCTGTCGTTTGTGCGTCGGCAGCGGGGGTGTCCCGACCGCGCAACTCGTACGCCGGTCTGGCGGTGCCGGACCGGTGATGGCTGCCGCGCCTTGCCCCGGTGGGGGTTGCCGCGCGGCGTGGACCAGATTCTGGCCGAGCCTGATCCACCGAGCGTCGGCGCCGCGTCCTGCCGGTCGCGGGGTGCACGAAGGTCGAGGCCGCGTTGCCGTCGGGTCCATATTTGCAGAGCAGACCCGCAGAGTTACAGATCAGCCTCGCGCGGATCTTGGATGGCCGCCGGCTTCGCCACACATGTGGCGATTTGTTCGTGTACGTCGCTCGAATCTGTCCAAAAGACAGCGTTAGACACGCTCCGTAAGGATGGCCAACTCTGCGTTACTACGCCATGGTGAGGAACGGCGACACCGCCGGGAGCGCCGCGAGTTTTCACAGCGTAGCGGCGTTTTGGCGCCCGGCCGCCGCTGGCCGACCGCCGCCGACGACGAGGAGTGTTCCCGTGCCGAAGAACGGCCACGACGACCCCGCGCCCCGACTGCTGGCCCGCCATCGCCGGTCCGGAGGCGCCCACGTGCGGTACCGCCGGGTGACCGGGGTACACCGGGCCGAGGGCCTCGCCGGCCCCACCCGGCGTTACCTCTTCACCGTCGCGATGCTCGCCGGCACGTCGTCGCTGCCGATCCTCGCCGCCATCGGCAGCGGGTCGGCGACGGTCAACGACGGGACGCCGCCCGCGGGCAGCGCGCCGTTCGTCCCGCCGGCGACCGGCGGGCTGGTCGTACCGCTGCCCACGCCGCCGCAGGACGGCCCGACCTCCACCGGTCCGGCCGGTTGGCGCCGACTCCTTGACCCGGGAGCGCGGTCGGATGGACCCGATCCGGAGAACGCGACACCGCCGTACCGCCCGACACTTCCGGAGGCGCCGCATCCGGCGCCAACCCGGCCGGCGTCGCAGGAGCCGGCCACCCCGCCCGCACCGGGACCGTCGACACCGGGACCGTCGCCCACCGAGCCGACCCCCGGACCGAGCGACCCCGGGCCGGAGCCGACCGATCCGACGACCGGTCCCACCGGCCCGACACCCGAACCGACGCCCGAACCGACGCCCGAGCCGACCGACCCGGGATCGCCGTCGGCGACACCGGACCCGTCGCCGTCCGCCTCGCTCTCACCCTCACCCTCACCCGCGCCGGAGCCGCCCCCCTCGCCCTCGCCGACCGGGGAGCCCTCCACCTCGCCCGGGGCGACCGGGGAACCCTCACCCTCACCCTCACCCTCACCCTCACCGTCGCCCGAGCCTGAGCCGGCTCCTGAGCCGGAGCCGAGAGGGTCGTCGTCGCCGACCCGGTAGCGGTACGGCTGGAGGTCAGGCGCCGGCCGACGGGCGGAGCATCGGCGGATGCAGCAGCTCGGCCGAGCCGCGGCGGTAGAGCCGGGCGGGCCGGCCCCGGTCCCCCGCGGTGACCCGGCCGACCGGCTCGACGAAGCCGGGCGTGGTGGTGACCTTGCGGTGGAAGTTGCGGGGATCGAGTCGGGTCCCCCACACCGTCTCGTAGACCGTCCGGAGTCGGGCGATGGTGAATTCCGGTGGGCAGAACGCGGTGGCCAGCGGGGTGTACTCGAGCTTGGCGCGGGCCCGCTCCAGCCCGTCCGCCAGGATCACGTCGTGGTCGAACGCGAGGTGTGCGTCGGCGACCCGGGAGACCGGGATCCAGTCCGCGGCAGCCGCGTCGGTGCCGGCCACCGGGGCCGGCAGGTCCGGCAGCAGGGCCAGGTACGCGACGGTCACCACCCGCCCGCGCGGGTCGCGCTCCGGGTCGCCGTACGTGCCGAGCTGTTCCAGGTGCCCCACCGGCTCGGGAATCCCGGTCTCCTCGGTCAGTTCCCGGGCGGCGGCGTCCGACAGATCCTCGTGGATGCCGACGAACCCGCCCGGCAACGCCCAGCGGTCCTGGTACGGCGGCACGCCGCGCCGGACCAGCAGGGCGCAGAGTTCGTCCGCACGCACGGTGAGGACCACCAGGTCCACGGTCACGGCGAACGGCGGGTACTCGGCCATCGGATTTATCACCATCTTGACGAGAAGCTATCACAGCGGTTATCGTCAATAAGACGAGAAACGGGGTGTGCCGACCCCGGCACTCGGAGTGGGCCGTCGACCGGCAACGGCGGCCTTCTCGGCGGCGTCGGTCCGCAAGGGCCGGCGCCGCCACCCGGATCGGCTGGCGGGGGGCCAGTCCGGTTCGTCGCGGCTCCGGCGCGCCCGGCCCGCTCCCCCGGGCCGCGGCCGCCGGCTCCGCCACCCGCCGGGGCGCGGCATCCGGCGGGGCATGGCATCCGCCCCACCTCGGGCGGCCCGGCGAGGCGGCGCACGACGGACCCGGGATCGCCGACCCGCACCAGGAACGGCCACCGCGGCCCCGGCGGGGTGGGCACCCCCCACCGTCCAGGAGGCCCGCTCGGCGGGGCGGACCGTTCGGCAGTGACGTCTGGCTATCCTGACCTCCCTCGACGGCGCCCGGCAAGCCCGGGATCCGACGGGAGGCGGTGTGGGCGGGCGAGGGTCGGTGGAGCCGCCTCCCGTTCGCGTACGCGTCCGGAGGCGGTCGAATCCGGTCCGGGTGCCGACCCCGGTCCACCGTCTCGGGGCTACGCCGGATCGTCGTCGAGGTGCTGGCGGTTCGCCTCGATCCAGGCGTCCAGTGCCACCGGGTCGTCCGGGTCGATCCCGTCGGCGATGAGCTGCGCCACCGCGGCGGTGGCCGGGCTACGCCGCTCCCCCGTGGTGTAGAGCCGGACGAACTCCGGCACCATCTCCTCGATCGCCTCGTCCGTCTGGACCGCGGCCTCCGTCGGCAGGCCCCGCAGCCGGGCGGCGTACCCGGCCCAGCCCCGGACCACCCGGGGCAGCAGCGCCGCGTCGTCCATGTCCAGCACCGCCCGCCGGTGCACCCAGTCGAGCAGGAAGAGGCCGGCCACCGCCGGGCTCCAGCGCAGCGGGTCGGCGTCCGGAAGGGACGCGGAGTGGTCCAGTACCAGGCTCAGGCAGAAGTACAGCGAGGCGAGATCCGACTCCGGCAGCCGGTCCAGACCGAGCCGGGCCGCCTCCGGAGAGCCGAGGAAGGCGCGGACCAACCGGTTCCGTTCGGCGGTGGAGGGCGGCGCGGGCGCGGGGGTGTCGACGGCGTGGGCGGGCGCGGGCAGCAGCGCCAACCGGGCCCCGACCAGCGTCCGGTCGGTGGCGAGCGAACCCTCCTGGGGCAGCGCGCCGAGCTCGTCGGTGACGTCCAGGTGCCGGACGACCTCGTGGCGCAGCCGGGACGGGTCCTCCTCCCGGAACCAGGTCAGCGCGTCGTCGGCGCACATCTGCCGGACCTGCTCCAGGATCCGGTGCGCCGGGCCGCCGACGAAGACGTCCTTGGTGATGCCGATGTTGTGGTCGACGAGCGCGACCACCGCGTGTTCCGGGCCGCCCGCGACACTGTCCTCATAGGCGAAGGTGGCGAGATACGAGGTCTGGTCGCCGTACACGTCGCCGTAGGCGTAGCTGCCGGTGAGGCGTACCTTCCCGAGCTGGTTCGACCAGGACGGCGCCTGGGCCCCGGGTCGGACCGCGTCGGCGCCGGCGGCGTCCGGCACCAGGGTGGCGAAGACGGACCGGATCGTGGTCGCGGCGGCGGTACGCCGGCGGGCGGTCGCCGAGAGAAAGTCGCCGACGAAGGCGCGGACCGCGTTCCGCCGGTCCTCGTCGGCGATCGCGTAGACACTGCCCAGCAGCGCGGTGCCGAGCATCTCCGCGTCCAGCGCGCAGTCGAGCTTGGCGACGTCACGGGCGGCGTGCAGAACGGCATCGAAGGGGTTCTGTGGCGGGGCCATGAGGCCGACCCTACGCCCGGAGCCGCTGGTCCAGCACCAGCAGCACGCCGCGAGCAGCACATCGGACGGAGACGCCGTCCCGCCGGCCAGAGGTCGACGCCGATCGACCTCCCGACGCAGGCGACGTGGGCGCTCCCGAGGCGGGCGCCGCGGCGGCCCGGGTCGATCGCCGTCGGGGCGTCACCGGGAGGCGGCGGCGAGGGCGGACCGCGCCTCGGCGTACGCCCGCAGCACCGCGCGGACCGGCACGATGACGTACCCCTGGGCGGCCTCGGCCACCGCGTCGTGCATCCGCCCCTCGGCTCGCCACCGTGCCCGGCGTGCCGCCCAGCCGATGACGGGCTTCACCAGCAGCCCGACGAGCACCCCGAGCAGCAGCCCGCCGAGGAGCAGCACGGTGGGGAGCGACGCGATGCCGAGGCTCGGGTACTCCAGGGGCGGGAAGCCGAGTGCGCGTACCACGGACCCGAAGAGCAGCCAGCCCAGCCCCACCAGCGCGGCGACCGTGACCAGCCACTGCACCGCGTTGACCGCCCGCCACCAGGTGGGCCGGCGGGTCGGACCGGTGTCGGTGACGGCGACGGCCCGATCCAGGGCGTCGGGCAGGTCGGCGAGCCGGGACCGCGCCGCCGCGCTCACCGCCGCCGACCAGGTGGCGGGGAGGGCGGAACCGGCCCGTTCGGCGACCGCCCGGACGGCCAGGCCGACGGCGGCGAGGTGCGCCGCGGTCGGCTCCGGCGCCGAGGTCGCCGGGACCGGCGGCCGCCCGTCCTCGTCCTCGTGTCTCCGGCCCGCGTCGCCGTCCGACCCGGCCAGGTGCAACCGGCGCAGCGGATCCGGTCGCAGCCGTCGCCAGGCGCGGGCCAGCGGCCAGCTGGTCGCCGCGACGGCCCGGTGCCGGTACGCCTGCTCGGTCGCCTCGGCCACCGCCGGTACGCCGGCCGCGGCGGCGAGCGCGTCGATCAGCCGCCGCATCGTGGGCCGGTCGACGTCATCACTGACCGGATCGGACCCGACCAGTCCGGTGAGCCCCTCGACGACCGCGTCCAGGTCGCCGGCGAGCCGGTGCAGCGCCGCCTGGCGTTCGCCCACGGTCCGTTCCAGGATCTCCCGCAGCGGCGCGGTGCCCGCGTCGGTGAGCGCCGAGGTGGCGAGGACCGGAACCCCGGCGAGGTCGTCGGCGTCGAGGAGCCGGCGTAGGTCATCCACGACCCGGGACACCTCGGCGGACGACAGCCTGTCCGCCTGGTTGAGGGCCACCACCGTGACGTCCCGGTGCCGGTGGAACTCCCGCAGGTAGCTGCGATGCAGCACGCGGTCGGCGTACTTCTGCGGGTCGACCACCCAGACCACGAGGTCGACCAGGCCGAGCAGCCGGTCCACCTCCAGCCGGTGGGACCGTTCCACCGAGTCGAAGTCGGGGAGGTCGAGCAGGACCAGCCCGTGCAGGGCGGCCTCGTCGGCGCCGTCGAGCGGGCTCTCCCGGACGAACCGGTGCCGGGGCAGCACGCCGACCCAGTCGAGGAGCTGCATGGCGCCGTCCAGCGGCCCCCAGACACAGGCGTGGGTCACCCCGGTCGTCGGCCGCCGGACCCCAACCGGCGACATCTCGAACCGGGCCAGCGAGTTGAAGAGGCTGGACTTGCCGCTTCCGGTGGCGCCGGCCAGCGCGACCACGGTGTGGTACCGGGAGAGGGAGAGCCGGGCGCCGGCCCGTTCGACCAGGGTGTGCGCCGCGACGAGCTGGTCGTCGGGCAGGTGACCGTCGACGGCGGCGAGGAAGCGCTGCACCGCCGACAGCCGCTCGACCAGCCGGTCGACGTCGGCCCGCCGGTCGGAGCGGAGGTCGTCGTGAACTTTGCCGAGCATCTCCGTCATCGGCCGGCCTCCGGAGCGTACGGGTTGATCGGCATCTGTTCGGCCTGGCCGTCGTACGGGGTCATCGGCTCGGTCTGCGGTGGTGACGGGGTCATGGGCCTGTCCTCACGCCGGGCGGACTCGTCGGCCCGGCGGCGGTCGTCAGTCCGGTCCGGGCGCGGGCGGCACCGACGATCCGGGCCGCCGTCCGGAGCCGCTCGCCAGGGCCGGTCTCGATGCCGACCGCCGCCGTCCGGGCCAGGTAGCGCGCGGCCTCCTCGGCGAGGAGATTGTCGACCATGGCCAGCAGCCGGGTCCGGGCCCGGGTCGCCAGGGTACGGATCGCCTGGTCGCCGAAGATCGCTTCGAGCACCTTCTGCGCCGCCACCGTGGTGCCGCCGGCCGTCGCCACCTCCAGCCCGGTCGGGATGAACGCGGTGGAGGCGAAGACCGCGATCATGACGGCGAGCCCGGTGGCGTTGACCGCGTACGCCGCACCGCGCGCCACGAACCGCTTGCCTCCGCCCTGGCTCCGGACCAGCTCGACCACCTCCCGCTGCCAGTCGCGGACCAGGCGTTCCGCCCGCTCGGTCAGGTCGGCTCCGGGCTGGGCGAGGTCGGAGCTGAGCAGCGCCTTCCCCGCCGGGTGCGTCTGCCAGGCCGCGTGGCTCTGCTCGGCCGCGGTGGCGGCCGCCTCCCGTAGCAGCGTGACGAGCTGGGACTCGATCGCGGTCCGGAGCTGGGCGTTCGAGACCGGACGTCCGGTCGCCGCCGCGACGAGCCGGTCCCGGATCCGGCCGACCCGCGCCTCGAGGCTGCGGAACAACTCGCCGGTGCCGACGAACTCCTGCCAGCGGGCCAGTACCTCGCCGCGGAGCAGCCGACCGTCATGGAGGCTCTGCTCGATCGAGCGCCGGGCGCTCCGATACGCCGCCCGGACATGCTCGTCGAGGGCCTGTGCGGCGGTGACCTGCTGGTCGGCGGCGGCGGCCAGGCCCTCCACCGCGGGGACGAGCGCGGCGACCGCGCCGTCGAGGGTCTGCCGGATCACCGCGGACCGGGCGCCCGCGTCCGCGGCGAGCCGGTTGAACCAGGTCCGCAGCGGCTCGGTGAGCCGGTCCGGCAGCAGCCCCTGCCCGTCGACGACCGTCTCCGGGACCACGAACAGCGGCGCGTCGGCGAGCCCGTGGCTGGCCAGCATCTCCATCAGGTGCGCGGACACCTCGGCGGCGGCCGCCGGCGGGACCCGATCGAGGACCAGCGCGATCACGGTCCCACGCAGCCGCGCCGTGTGCAGCAGCTCCCAGGGGACGGCGTCGGCGTACCGGGCGGCGGTGGTGACGAAGAGCCAGAGGTCGGCCGCGGCGAGCAGTTGGGCGGCGAGGGCGCGGTTGGCATCGACCACGGAGTCGATGTCCGGTGCGTCCAGGAAGGCCACCCCGGCCGGCAGCGCGGGGGCGGAGACCAGCTGCAGGGTGTCGGGGCGGTCGGTCGGCCCGGTGGTCCGGGTCAGCCCGGGCAGCAGCTCGCCCTGCCGGAACCACGCCGAGTCGAGCGGGCTGCAGACCAGGACCGGGGCCCTGGTGGTGGGCCGGAGCACCCCGACGCTGCTGACCCGGGCCTGGACGAGGCTGTTGACCAGCGTCGACTTCCCGGCGCCGGTGGAGCCGCCGACGACCACCAGCAACGGCGCGTCGAGCCGGGCGAGCCGGGGCAACAGGTAGTCGTCGAGCTGGCTGACGAGCGCGGCACCGACCTGGCGGGCCTCGTCCACGCCGGGCAGGGCCAGCGGATACGTCGTGGCGGCGATGGCGGCCCGCAGGTGGACCAGGGCCCGGTGCAGGTCGGACAGGCCCCCGGGGGCGTCCGTTCCGTGACCCGTGAGGTCCGGCGGCGCGTACCCGTCCGGTCCGGGGCCGGCGTCACGTCCGTACCCCGCTGTGCCGACCATGGGCATGTTGAGGCCGGTGGCCGAATCGCCATGGGTCGTCACGCGTAAAGACTGCCCGATCGCTGCAACACAGACAACCGGCGCGCTTTGCCGGCGGATCAGCGCCACATCCCGGGCGGTCAGGATCGGCTCCGCCGGCCTGCCCTGACCGTGGTCGATGCCGGGTCTCGCCCGCTTCGTCACCCGGGTACGGATCCCGGATGCGGTTGCGTCGATGTGACTCAAGTCTGACTTTGACGGTGTCCGTGGGCGTGGCACTATTGAGTCCGGTCCACTCAACTTGTGGTGGGTGCGTTGCGGGCGGTGCCCGTCACCTGCCGTGTAACGAAGCGAGGAAGCGAAGATGGCACGTGCGGTCGGAATCGACCTCGGCACGACGAACTCCTGCGTCAGCGTTCTCGAGGGTGGTGAGCCCACCGTCATCGCGAACGCCGAGGGCTCGCGGACGACTCCGTCGATCGTCGCGTTTGCCCGCAACGGCGAGGTGCTCGTCGGTGAGGTCGCCAAGCGTCAGGCGGTGACCAACCCGGACCGGACCATCCGGTCGGTCAAGCGGGAGATCGGCACCAACTGGACGATCGACATCGACGGTAAGAAGTACACGCCCCAGGAGATCTCCGCTCGCACCCTGATGAAGCTCAAGCGGGACGCCGAGGCGTACCTGGGCGAGCGGATCACCGACGCCGTGATCACCGTTCCGGCGTACTTCAACGACGCCCAGCGGCAGGCCACCAAGGAGGCCGGGGAGATCGCCGGCTTCAACGTGCTGCGGATCGTGAACGAGCCGACCGCGGCGGCACTGGCGTACGGGCTGGACAAGGGCTCCAAGGAGCAGACCGTCCTGGTCTTCGACCTGGGTGGTGGCACCTTCGACGTGTCCCTGCTGGAGATCGGCGAGGGCGTCATCGAGGTGAAGGCCACCAGCGGTGACAACCACCTCGGTGGCGACGACTGGGACCAGCGGATCATCGACCACCTGATCAAGACCTTCCGCGGCCAGCACGGCGTCGACCTGTCCCAGGACAAGATGGCGATGCAGCGGCTCCGCGAGGCGGCCGAGAAGGCCAAGGTCGAGCTCTCCGCCGCCACCACCACCAACATCAACCTGCCGTACATCACGGCCGGGCCGGCGGGCCCGGACGGCACCCCGTCCGCGCCGCTGCACCTCGACGTGACGCTGACCCGGGCCGAGTTCCAGCGGATGACGCAGGACCTGCTGGACCGCTGCAAGGGCCCGTTCGAGCAGGCGATCAAGGACGCCGGGATCAAGGTCTCGGACGTCGACCACGTGATCCTGGTCGGCGGCTCGACCCGGATGCCGGCCGTCTCGGAGCTGGTCAAGCAGCTCACCGGCAAGGAGCCGAACAAGGGCGTCAACCCGGACGAGGTCGTCGCGGTCGGCGCCGCGCTCCAGGCCGGTGTGCTCAAGGGCGAGGTCAAGGACGTCCTGCTGCTCGACGTGACCCCGCTCAGCCTGGGCATCGAGACCAAGGGCGGCATCTTCACCAAGCTGATCGAGCGGAACACCACCATCCCGACCAAGCGGTCGGAGGTCTTCACCACCGCCGACGACAACCAGCCCTCGGTGCTGATCCAGGTCTTCCAGGGCGAGCGCGACATCGCCGCGTACAACAAGAAGCTCGGCACCTTCGAGCTGACCGGCCTGCCGCCGGCGCCGCGCGGCGTGCCGCAGATCGAGGTCACCTTCGACATCGACGCGAACGGCATCGTGCACGTCAGCGCGAAGGACCTCGGCACCGGCAAGGAACAGTCGATGACCATCACCGGCGGCTCGGCGCTGCCGAAGGAGGACATCGAGCGGATGATGCGGGACGCCCAGGAGCACGCCGAGGAGGACAAGCGGCGGCGCGAGGAGGCGGAGACCCGCAACCAGGCCGAGCAACTCCAGTGGCAGACTGAGAAGTTCCTCGCCGAGAGCGGTGACAAGCTGCCGAGCGAGTCCCGGGACAAGCTCAACGAGGCCCTGGGCGAGCTGCGCGCCGCGCTCGGCGGGACCGACCTGGAGAAGGTCAGGTCGGCGCACGAGAAGCTGGCCCAGGTCTCTCAGCAGGCCGGCTCGCTGCTCTACGCGCAGCAGGCCGAGCAGGGGCAGCAGGCGGGCGCGGGCGCTGCTGGAGCGACCGGCGGGGCGAAGGGCGGTGCCGACGACGTGGTGGACGCGGAGATCGTCGAGGACGACAAGAAGTGACGCGGCACCACCGCACGCGCGTTGGCCCTACGCACGACGGATCGAGGTAGTCGCATGACGGACCAGCCACGAGCCGCCGACCCGGATACCACCGGGGCGGCGCCGGGTGGCTCCGCGCCCGCCGGTGCGGCCGGCGAGCGCATCGTCATCCGGGACAATCGGAAGATCAATCTTGCCGGGAACCCGGCCGGCGAGGCCGGAGCGGGTGACGTGACGGGTGCGACCGAGACCGGGACCGACGCCGCCAATGGCGGAAAGCCGGTCGTCAAGGACCCGAACCCGGACCCGGAGCCGTCGGCGGTCGACGCGGAGCCGGTCGTCGCCACCGGCGAGGTCGACGACACCGAGTCGACGGCGGCGGCCGCGGCGGTCGACGACGCGAAGTCGGCTGACAGCGGTCCGGAGGTGGCCGACTCGGTGACCACCGACGGCGGCGCCGAGCCGGCGACCGATGCGGAGGCGGTCACCGAGCCGACCGAGGCGACGAGCGAGCCGGCGGACGGGGCGACCACCGAGCCGGCGGACGGGGCGACCACCGAGCCGACCGAGGCGACGAGCGAGCCGGCCACGTCGGCGATCGACGACGCCGAGGTCGCCGAGGCCCTGGAGCCCTCCGGGACCGAGGGGCCGGTGGTGGACGCCCCGGCCGAGCCGGTCAGCCCCGGCGCCACCCTGGCGGAGGAGCAGCCAACGGCGCTCGGTGCCGAGCTGGAGGCGCTCCGGGCCGAGCTGGACGAGCGGACCCGGGACCTACAGCGGGTGACGGCGGAGTACGCCAACTACCGCAAGCGGGTCGAGCGGGACCGGGGCCGGGTGGCGAAGGAGACCACCGGCGCGGTGCTGACCGCGCTGCTGCCGGTCCTGGACGACCTGGACCGGGCCCGGGAGCACGGCGACCTGGTCGGGCCCTTCGGCGCGGTGGCGGAGCAGCTGATCACCACGCTCACGAAGCTGGGGCTCACCCCGTTCGGCGAGAAGGGGGACCCGTTCGACCCGAACCGGCACGAGGCGGTCGCCCACCAGACCTCGGCCGAGGTCACCAAGCCGACCTGCGTGGACGTGATGCGTCGCGGCTACCAGTTCGGCGACAAGGTGCTCCGGGCCGCCCTGGTGGCGGTGGCCGACCCGGAGTAGTCCGAGGGGCGCTGCCGCGGACCCGGAAGTAAACGGCCAGGGTCAGACGTTGAGTAGTCCGGCGCGTCGTGGTCGGGGTGCCGCCCGGACGCCTCCCGAACGGAGGCGCCTGGGTGGGACCTCGACCACGCGGCGGAGGACGGGGGTGGACGACCGATGAGTTCCAAGGACTGGCTGGAGAAGGACTTCTACGCCGTACTGGGGGTGGACAAGTCCGCCTCCGTGGACGAGATCAAGAAGTCCTACCGCAGGCTGGCCCGGGAGCTGCACCCTGACCGGAATCCCGGCGACGGGCAGGCCGAGGAGCGGTTCAAGGCGGTCTCCGAGGCGTACGACGTCCTCTCCGACCCGCGCAAGCGCCAGGAGTACGACGAGATGCGCTCACTCTTCGGCTCGGGCGCGTTCCGCCGGAGTGCGCGGGCCGGCGGGCCGGGCGGCGGGTACCCGTTCGACATCTCGGACCTGTTCGGCGGGATGGGCCAGCCGGGCGACCGCCGGTTCGGCGGTCCGGGCTTCTCCGACCTGTTCAGCTCGATCTTCTCCGGTGGGCCGACCCGCCCGCGCGGACCGGCCCGGGGCCGGGACGTCGAGGCCGAGGTGGTGCTGGACTTCGAGGAGGCGGTCCGGGGCGTCACCATGCCGCTGACGGTCCGCTCGCCCGGAGTCTGCGACACCTGTCGGGGCAGCGGCGCGAAGCCGGGCACCCTGCCCCGGACCTGCCCGCGGTGCCGCGGGACCGGCATGGTGACCCGCAACCAGGGGGCGTTTAGCTTCTCGGAGCCGTGCCGGGAGTGCCAGGGGGTCGGCACGGTCGTCGACGAGCGGTGCCCGGAGTGCCGGGGGACCGGCGGGGTGACCAAGTCCCGGACCATCAACGTCCGCTTCCCGCCCGGGGTCGCCGACGGGCAGCGGATCCGGCTGTCCGGTCGCGGCGAGCCGGGCGAGCGGGGCGGTTCGGCGGGTGACCTGTACGTTCTGGTCAGGGTCCGCCCCGATGAGCTCTTCGGGCGCGACGGCGACGACCTGACCCTGACCGTGCCGATCACCATCGCGGAGGCGGTCCTCGGTACGGACCTGCGGGTGCCGACCCTGGATGGCGCGGTGACCCTGCGGGTGCCGCCCGGGACGCCGAGCGGCCGTAAGCTACGGGCCCGGGGCCGTGGCGTGGTCCGTCGCGACGGCCAGGCCGGCGACCTGCTGGTCACCCTGGAGATCACGGTGCCGGAGAAGCTCTCCGCCGAGGCCCGAAAGGCGTTGAAGGAGTTCGCCGCCCAGACCCCGCCGGCGGCACGGGAACATCTCGACGCTCGGTTGCGTCGATCCAACTGACCGGTTTCGCAGCGCGGAGGTGAACGACGGTGGCTGAGGAGTTCGTGGCCCCCATCGAGCAGGCGTCCGACGCCAAGGTGTTGATGATCTCGGTGGCGGCCCGGATGGCCGGCATGCACCCCCAGACCCTCCGCCAGTACGACCGGCTCGGTCTGGTCCAGCCCGGCCGGGCGCCCGGTGGTGGACGCCGGTACAGCGTGCGCGACGTGGCGCTGCTGCGCGAGGTGCAGCGGCTCAGCCAGGAGGACGGCGTCAACCTCGCCGGCATCAAGCGGATCATCGCCCTGGAGCAGCTGGTCGAGGAGCTCCAGCAGCGGATGGCGCAGCTGGAGGCGGAACTCGAGGCCGCGTACCGGCGGGTGGCGGAGCTGGAGTCACTCGGCGGGTTGGCCCGGCGTGACCTGGTCCCGACCAGCCAGATCTCGACCGCCCTGGTCGTCTGGCGTCCGCGGCGGTCCGCCGGTTCCGAGGCCTGACCGGTCTCACCTCCCCGGCTGTCGGCCGCCGCCGCGCGAGATCGGTACCGGCTTATTCGCCTGCGGCTCCCGTGCCCGGTGAGTAACCTGACCGATGGTGCCGGCGCTGCACGTCGGTCTTCCGCGGCACGTCTCGCCGCAGATCGTCACGGGCCTCGACGTCGACACGTCGCTGATGGGCCGGGACTCACGGGGGGTCCCGGCCCACGCCGCGTCGCGGCACCGGATGACCGGCCGCGCGCTCGGCGCGCTCGCTGACCCGGGGTCAGCCGCGAAGGCGCCCGTCTAGAGACGCCGGCTCTGCCGGACCAGGCCGCCTTCGCACCAGTCGTGGTAGTCGAACAGTTCCGGACGCGACTGGAGCACACGGGTGTTGTGCGCCCAGATCAGCATCGGCTCGTCGCCGTTCCGTTCGGCCTGCTCGACCAGCTTGCGCAGCCGCCGCCTCGAGTGGGCCCGGAACTTCGTCCGGATGCCGTCCGCGGCGTAGATGTAGAGGCAGTGCAGCGCGAACCGGCGGGCCGGGCAGGACGGGTCCATCGCCAGGTCGAAGAGGGTCGTGATCAGGTGATCTCCGGAGACGAGCAGGTCCCAGTCCGGGGGCATGGTCTCCAGCGGCACGGAGTCCGGCTCGTACGCCCAGGCCCGCAACTCGGCGGGCGACGGGTCCACCGGATTGGCGAAGCCTCGGAACGTCGGGTCCTGCACGCTCAACGGGTCGCCTTTCGTTCGCGCAACCGCCGGCCGCTGACCGGCGTCAGCACGCCGAGCAGCTACCGCGGCGACACGGTAACGCGCTGTCGCGGCGCTCCGTAAGGCCGGTCACGTGCGATTTCACCAACCCGTTACCTGTCCGGATCCCGTACCGAACCGCGATCCGCTGTCGGACGGCCTCGGCGTAATGGCCCGCGGACGGCCGGGTCTTGGCGGCGCCGGTCCCTCGGGACGGGGCACGGCCGGCAGGGCCGGCCGGACCCCGGTCCTGGCGCCGCCGCGACGCCGTGGAGGTGGCGGACTACTCCGTTGCCGGTACCGCCGGCCGTCCGCTGGCCGCCTCCCGCCGTAGCCACCGTTTGAACCAGCCGAAGTCGGGCAGCCGGGCCAGCATCGGTCCGGTCACGACGGTGACCAGCACGTACGCCGTGGCGAGCGGCCCGATCTCCGGGTTGACCACGGCGGCGCCGACGGCCAGTCCGGCGATGACGATCGAGAACTCGCCCCGGGGCACCAGGGCGAGCCCGGCCCGCCATCGACCCGGCAGGGCGATCCCCACCCGCTTCGCCGCGATGTACCCGGTGAGCACCTTCGTCGCCATCGTGACCACGGCGAGCCCGATCGCCGGCAGCAGCACCGGCGGGATGTCCCGCGGGTCGGTGTGGAGTCCGAAGAAGACGAAGAAGACGGCGGCGAACAGATCCCGGAGCGGGGAGAGCAGTTCGGTGGCGTGGTGCGCCACCGGCCCGGAGAGCGCGATCCCGACCAGGAACGCCCCTACCGCGGCCGAGACCTGTAGCCTGGCGGCGACGCCGGCGACCAGCAGGGTGAGCCCGAGGACGCCGAGCAGCAGCGCCTCCGGATCCTGGGCGGAGACGATCCGGGAGATGACGTTGCCGAACCGGATCGCCACCACCAGGACCACGACGACGGTGGCGACCGCGATGGCGAGCGCGATGGCGGCGCCGAGCAGGCCCTGTCCGCTGAGAATGGCCGTCACCAGTGGCAGGTAGAGCGCCATGGCAAGGTCCTCGATCACGAGAACCGAGAGCACGACCGGGGTTTCCCGGTTACCGAGCCGGCCCAGGTCGGCCAGGACCTTGGCGATGACCCCGGAGGAGGAGACCCAGGTGACGCCGGCCAGGACGACGGCGCCGACCCAGCCCCAGCCGAGCAGGAAGCCGAAGGCGAGCCCCGGCAGGGCGTTGAGCAGGCCGTCGACCAGACCGGCCGGGGCGGCGGCCCGGAGGTTCCCGACCAGTTCGTTGGCCGAGTACTCCAGGCCGAGCATGACCAGCAGCAGGATCACGCCGATCTCGGCACCGACCTGGAAGAACTCCTCACTGGCGGAGAGTGGCAGCACCCCGCCGTGCCCGAAGGCGAGCCCGGCGAGGAGGTAGAGGGGGATCGGGGAGAGCCCGATCCGCCGGCTGAGCCGGCCGAGTAACCCGAGAACGAGGAGCAGCGCGCCGACTTCGATGAGCAGGACCGTGGTGTCGTGCATACGCGTCAGCCGTCCGGATCGGCTTCGGCGAGGATCGCGGTGACGCCATCGAGCCCTTCACGGGTACCGACCACGACCACCACGTCGCCGGCCTCGAACCGGAAGCTCGGGCCCGGGGAGGCGATGACCTCGCGCTCCCGGAGTACCGCGACGATGGACGCCCCGGTACGGGTGCGGGCCTGCGTGTCGCCGAGGCGGCGGCCGACGTACCGTGAACCGGCCGGGATCGCGATCTGCTCGGTGAGCAGCCCGGCGGCCTGCTGGCGCAGCCCGGAGAGCTGGCCCAGCATCAGCGAGGCGCCGAGGATGTCGGCGAGCGCCTCCGCCTCGTCGTCCGTCAGGGGGATGTCGGCCGTACACGAATCCGGATCGTCCGGATCGTAGAGCACCAGGTCGCGCCGGCCGTTGCGGTGTGTGACCACGCCGAGCCGGCGTCCGGAGGCGGTCACCACGTCGTGGCGTACGCCAATCCCGGGTAGCGCCGTCTGTTCCACACGTACTCGCACGCGGGCAACGGTACCGCGCCGGCCTTCGGCGGCTGGGGCCCGTACCGGCGCGAGAGATGGGAAGCCACAGGCCAGGGCGCGGACGTCGGCGCCGCCGGGGATGCGACACCCCGCGGCCGGTGGACCCGAGGGGCAACAGCCCGGTGATCGACATCACCAGACCAGAGTTGAGCGGAATACACTCAACTCTGGTTGTGTCGTCAGTAGTGACGGTCGTCCCCCGCCCGCTCCGGCGGCGTACGGCCACGCTGTCGTGCCGGCCCGTGCCCACGGCCGGCGGGTCCGTGATTGGGAGCTCATGAACGCCGAACGTCTCACCACGAAGAGCCGTGAAGTCATCACCGGCGCGGTCGCGACGGCGAACCAGCGCGGCCACGCCACCGTCGAACCGTGGCACCTGCTGCTGTCCCTGCTGGACACCGGCGGGTCAACCGCGGCCGGGCTGTTGCGCGCGGTCGGGGCCAACCCGGCCGACATCCGGCGGGCCGCCGTCCGGGCCGTGGAGACCCAACCGGCGGCCCGGGGGTCCAGCGTCGCCGAGCCGAGCCTGTCCCGCGAGTTCGTCAACGCGATCGGCGCGGCCGAGCAGATCGCCCGCCCGCTCGGCGACGAGTACACCTCCACCGAGCACCTGCTGGCCGGGCTGGCCCGGGTCGGCGGTGCGGTGTCCCGGCTGCTGAAGGACGCCGGTGCCACCGAGGAGAACCTGGTCGCCGCCTTCCCGGCGGTGCGCGGTGGAAACCGGCGGGTCACCACCGCCGATCCGGAGCAGACGTACCAGGCGCTCCAGAAGTACGGCGTCGACCTGACCGAGCGCGCCCGCGAGGGCAAGATCGACCCGGTGATCGGCCGGGACGCCGAGATCCGCCGGGTCGTCCAGGTGTTGTCCCGGCGTACCAAGAACAACCCGGTGCTGATCGGCGAGCCCGGCGTCGGCAAGACCGCGATCGTCGAGGGGCTGGCGCAGCGGATCGTCGCCGGGGACGTCCCCGAGTCGCTGCGGGACAAGAAGCTCGTCTCGCTCGACCTCGGCGCGATGGTCGCCGGCGCGCAGTACCGTGGCCAGTTCGAGGAACGGCTGAAGTCGGTGCTGGAGGAGATCAAGAACTCCGACGGCCAGGTCATCACCTTCCTCGACGAGCTGCACACCGTGGTCGGTGCCGGCAAGGGCGAGGGCTCGATGGACGCCGGCAACATGCTCAAGCCCATGCTGGCCCGGGGCGAGCTGCGGATGGTCGGCGCGACAACCCTCGACGAGTACCGCGAGCACATCGAGAAGGACCCGGCGCTGGAGCGGCGGTTCCAGCCGGTGCTGGTCGGTGAGCCGACCGTCGAGGACACCATCGGCATCCTGCGCGGCCTCAAGGAGCGCTACGAGGTGCACCACGGCGTACGGATCACCGACGCCGCGCTCGTCGCCGCCGCGACGCTCTCCGACCGCTACATCACCGATCGGTTCCTGCCGGACAAGGCGATCGACCTGGTCGACGAGTCCGCCTCCCGGCTCCGGATGGAGATCGACTCTCGGCCGGTCGAGGTCGACGAGATCGAGCGGGCGGTACGCCGGCTGGAGATCGAGGAGATGGCGCTGGCCAAGGAGCCCGACCCGGCCTCCGCCGAGCGCCTCGAACGGCTCCGTAGGGAGTTGGCGGACAAGCGCGAGCAGCTCACCGCGCTCAGCGACCGGTGGAAGCTCGAGAAGGAGCACATCACCCGGATCTCCACCGCCAAGGAGGAGCTGGAACGGCTCGGCGGCGAGGCCGAGCGGGCCGAGCGGGACGGCGAGCTGGAGCGCGCCGCCGAGCTGCGCTACGGCCGGATCCCGGCGCTCAAGGCCGAACTGGCGAGGGCCGAGGCGGAACTCGCCAAGCTCCAGGCCGACGGCGCGATGCTCAAGGAAGAGGTCGGCGCCGACGACATCGCCGCGGTGGTCGCCTCCTGGACCGGCATCCCGGCCGGCCGGCTGCTGGAGGGCGAGACGACCAAGCTGCTGCGGATGGAGGAGTCGCTCGCCGCCCGGGTGGTCGGCCAGAGCGAGGCCGTCACGGCGGTCTCCGACGCGGTCCGCCGGGCCCGTGCCGGCGTCGCGGACCCCGACCGCCCCACCGGCAGCTTCCTCTTCCTGGGCCCGACGGGTGTCGGCAAGACCGAGCTCGCCAAGGCGCTCGCCGAGTTCCTCTTCGACGACGAGCGGGCCATGGTCCGGATCGACATGAGCGAGTACGGCGAGAAGCACTCCGTCGCCCGCCTGGTGGGTGCCCCGCCCGGCTACGTCGGTTACGAGGAGGGCGGGCAGCTCACCGAGGCGGTGCGCCGCCGGCCGTACTCGGTGATCCTGCTGGACGAGGTGGAGAAGGCGCACCCCGACGTCTTCGACATCCTGCTCCAGGTGCTCGACGACGGCCGGCTCACCGACGGCCAGGGGCGTACGGTCGACTTCCGCAACGCGATCCTGATCCTCACCTCGAACCTGGGCTCGGCGGTCGTCTCCGACCTGACCCGCGGTGCGGAGGAGCGCCGGGAGGCGGTGCTGGCGGTGGTCCGGTCGCACTTCAAGCCGGAGTTCCTCAACCGGCTGGACGACATCGTGATCTTCGCCGGGCTCACCGGTCAGGACCTGCGCGGGATCGTCGACATCCAGCTCGACCGGCTGCGGCGCCGGCTGGCGGAGCGGCGGCTGGACCTCGTGGTCACCGAGGAGGCCCGGGGCTGGCTGGCCGAGCACGGATACGACCCGATCTACGGCGCCCGGCCGCTGCGCCGTCTGGTCCAGTCGGCGATCGGCGACCGGCTGGCGAAGGCGCTGCTGGCCGGCGAGGTCCGCGACGGCGACACGGTCCGGGTCGACGTGGCCGACGGCACGGAGAGCCTGACGGTCACCCGAGCCTGAGCACGGTCCGGCGGGCACCCCGAGCCGAGGGCTCGCGGGGCCCGCCGGTGACCGGTAGCGCATCGTTCAGCTGACCGATACGGTGGGGTTCTGATCTGGACCGTCCGATCAGCGGAGCCCGATCCGGGGAAGGAGAGTCGTGTCGGTACCCGCGCAACCGGCGGCGCCAGCCGCCCGGCCCCGCCCGGCCATCGTCACGGTCGCCGGCTACCTGCTGTTTCTCGCGGCATTGATGTTCGTCGTCCAGGCGGTTGCCGGGCTGGCCACCATCGGAGCCGTCTCCGACGCGCTCAAGGACGTGTACGCCGGCACCGACGTCGAGGGAGCCGAGACGGTCGCCGTTGCCGTCCTGGTGGCGACTGCGGTGGTGTACCTCCTGATCGCCGCTGGTCTGGTGGTGCTGGGCCTGCTCAACAACCGCGGCAACAACGTCTCGCGGATCATCACCTGGGTGGTCGGCGGTCTCGGCGTCTGCTGTGCCGGCCTCGGCCTCGGTGGCAGCGCCTTCAGCGGCATGGGCGCCGGCGCCCCGTCCGGCGGCGCCAACATCCCGGACCCGCAGGAGGTCCAGCGGAGGGTCGAGGCCGCCGTGCCGTCGTGGACCGAGCCGGTCAACCTGGTGAGTGCGATCGTGGCGCTGCTGGCGCTGCTGGCCGTGGTCGTGCTGCTCGTCCTCCCCGCCTCCAACGCGTACTTCCGGCCTCGGCAGGCGGCCTGGGAGCCGCCGGTGCCCGGCACGCCGTACCCGGGGCAGCCGTACCCGGGCGGTGAGCCGGCGTACCCGCCGTATCCGAGCACGCCGCAGGCCGGTCAGCCCGGCCAGCCGTGGCAGCCGGGTCAGGGTCAGCCCGGCCAGCCGCCGCAGCCCGGTCAGCCCGGTCCTGGTCAGCCCGGTCAGCCGCCGTACCAGCCGCCGTCGAGCTGAGCGCTCCGCCCGGGGCCCCGGGCGGGCCGCGGCACCCGTACCGCCGCCGATCGAGGAATCGTCCGTGGTCGCAGCCTCCTCCCCTCGTGGACGTCCCTCCGCCGGCCGACCGCCGGCGGGCCCGGATCGGGGCCGGCCGCCCCGGGCGCTGGTCACCGGCGCCACCGCCGGGATCGGGGCCGCCTTCGCGCGACGGCTCGCCGCCGAGGGCCACGACCTGGTGCTGGTCGCGCGGGACGGGCAGCGGCTCGCCGACCTCGCGGCCGAGCTGACCGGCCGCCACGGCGGCCGGGTCGAGGTGCTGGTCGCGGACCTGAGCACCGACGAGGGTTGCGGCACCGTCGAGGAACGGCTCCGAGATCCGGTCGAGCCGGTCGACCTGCTCGTCAACAACGCCGGGATCAGCCTCAACCGGTCGTTCCTCCGCTCGACGGTCGCCGACGAGACCCGGCTGCTCCGGCTGAACGTGCACGCGGTCCTACGGCTGACCCTCGCCGCGCTGCCCGGGATGACCGAACGCGGCCACGGCGCAGTGATAAATGTCTCTTCCGTCGCCGGCTTCGGACCGGTGATGCCGGGCTCGACGTACTCGGCGAGCAAGGCCTGGGTGACGAACTTCAGCCAGTCGGTGGCGCAGTCGGTGCGCCGGTACGGCGTACGGGTGATGGCGCTCTGCCCCGGCTACACCCGGACGGAGTTTCACGAGCGGGCCGGCATCGACATGTCGAGGACGCCGTCCTGGGTCTGGCTGCGGGCCGACGACGTGGTTCGGGACGCCCTCCGTGACCTGCGGCGGGGCCGAATGGTGAGCGTGCCGGACTGGCGCTACAAGGTGGCCGTCCTCGTGCTGCGGCACGCCCCGTCCCGGCTGTGGCGCGCGCTGGCCCGGGACAGCCGGGGGCGGATCGGCCGCACGGAGGGCTGAGCCGGCGACGGGCTGAGCCGGCGACGCGGGCACGGTGATGTCGGGCGGGCTGACCGACAGCGACCCGGAAGCGGGCAAGATTCAGTGCGGAGAGTAGCGGATTCTCGGCCTCTCCGACCACCTGTTCTCGCCGTACGACCGGCCCCCGCGCTGGGTCGGCCGTTCGGCTCCCACCTGGGCGCAGTACCCTTACCGGCCATGGGGGACCACGACGACCTGCGTAAATTCATCACTGACCTCGCCGTCGTCCATGGACGCGTGGTGCTGTCCTCGGGTCGCGAGGCGGACTGGTACGTCGACTTGCGGCGCGTGACGCTCCATCACGCGGCGGCACCGTTGGTCGGTCGGATCATGCTCGACCTCACCGCGGACTGGGACTTCGACGCGGTCGGCGGCCTGACGTTGGGCGCGGACCCGGTCGCCCTCTCGATGCTGTACGCCGCCGCGGCGCGGCAGCGTCGGCTGGACGCGTTCGTGGTGCGCAAGGCCGAGAAGACGCATGGTCTGCAGCGCCGGATCGAGGGGCCGGACGTCAGGGGTCGTCGGGTGGTGGCTGTGGAGGACACCTCTACCACGGGCAGTAGCGTGCTGACTGCGGTGGAGGCATTGCAGGAGGCCGGGGCAGTGGTCGTGGGCGTTGCGGTTATTGTTGATCGAGGTGCGGGCGACGCCGTACGAGCCGCCGGATTGCCATACCGGGCAGCCTATACGTTGGCTGACCTCGGCCTTGTGGCCTAAAAGTTTGCCGATTCGGATCTGCTGATATGCAGGCGGGTCGATGCTGCTGGTGGAAGGATGGAATACGTGGGAACTGCGTTGGCCGAAATGACTATGCCTCAGATCTCGCCGCTAGCCGGCGAGCCGATCGAGCGCGCCGACGCCGAGCGGCTCGCGGGGGTTCTCAAGGCCCTCGCCGACCCCGCCCGGCTGCGGCTGCTCAGCCTGATCCAGTCGGCGCCGGAGGGTGAAGCGTGCGTGTGTGACCTCACCGCGCCGCTCGGCCTCTCCCAGCCGACGGTGAGCCACCACCTCCGCATCCTCACCGAGGCCGGCTTGCTGGAGCGGGAGAAGCGGGGCGTGTGGGCGTACTACCGCCTGGTGCCGACCGCGATCGCGACGATCGCCGACCTGCTGACCCCGCCGCGCAAGCGGGCCACCAAGAAGGCCCGCTGAGCCAGGGTCTGGTCCGTCTGGCGGCCGCCCTTGCCGGGACGGCGCCAGACGGCCCGACCGTTGGCGACGCGGCGGGGCCTGCCGCGGGCGGCGTCGCGGCCTGCCCCCGCGGCGACCCGCGCGCACGGTTCGGTTACGCCGGGCGGGACGTCGCCGGGCCGGTCCGGTGGCGTGGCGGGGAGGCGGGCTCTCGTCCCGTCGCCGAACGGGTGACCGCGGCACCTGGCCGGACCGGCTCGACCCGTACCCCGTCGGGCGGGTGCGGATTCCGGACGGTACGGGGTTCGGGGCGGGTACCCCGCCCCATGTCGTGCTGTCCTCGTACGGCTCACCGGCGGCTGTCGCGCCTGTCGTGGGCGAACCCGCGGGCGGCATCGCGATCGTCAGGCGCTCACCGGCGACGTCCGGGCGAACCTCGCCGGTGAGCGCCTGACGGTCATCAGGGGTGTCGGCGTTCAGTAGTGGTGCCGGTGCTGCTGGACCTCCTGGGCGGCGTGCTCCAGGGCGGTCGCCGTCTCCGGCGTCGTGCCCCGCTTGGCGGCGCTCCGGTTCCGAAGCAGCTCGATGACGATCGGGATCACCGAGAGCGCGACGATGCCGACCAGGATCAGCTCGATGTGGTCCTTCACGATGGGGATCTGGCCGAGGAAGTAGCCGAGCACGGTGACCCCGGTGCCCCAGAGGAATCCGCCGATGATGTTGTAGACCACGAAGGTGCGGTAGCGCATGGCGCTGACCCCGGCGACGATCGGGGTGAAGGTACGAACGATCGGCACGAACCGCGCCAGGACCACCGACCGGGCGCCGTACTTCTCGAAGAACTCGTGCGCCTTGACCAGGTTCTCCTGCTTGAACAGCCGGGAGTTCGGGCGGCGGAACAGTGCCGGGCCGACCTTCTTACCGAACGCGTACCCGACCTGGTCACCGGCGATCGCCGCGATCGTGACCAGCAGGCAGACCAGCCAGAGCGGATAGGTGATGTACTCCCCGTCGGCGGTGAGCAGGCCGGCGGTGAAGAGCAGCGAGTCGCCGGGAAGAAAGAAGCCGATCAGTAGGCCCGACTCGGCGAAGACGATGGCGAGGATGCCGAGCAGTCCGAACGTGGAGATCAGCCATTCCGGATCCAGGAAGTCCGGCCCCAGGGCCAGCGTGGTGGTGGGCGTCGGCACGAGGAGACCTCCGGAAGGTGTCTGCGGGGCGTGACGAGGGGTCCGCGATTGTGACGGCGGCTACCCCCAGCAGTCTAGGCGGAGCCGATATGGCGCCGCCGAGCGATGCCAGGGGGCCGGCCGACGCGGGATCGGGGCCTCGGATGGGTCGTGGACGATGGTCCCTGCCGTCGGTGCGGTTACGGGTCGGGCTGGGGACGCCGGTCACAGGCGGGGGTCGACCGGTTCCGACTCGCTGGCGAGGATGGCGAAGACCAACTCGTGCCGACGCCACAGCGGGGCGCCCTCGGCCAGCAGCTCCAACGCCGCGAGGCCGAGCCCGTGCTCGCGCAGGGCGAGGCTCCGCTTCCGCCCGAGCGAACGCTGCCGTAGCGCGGCGAGGCGCTCCGGTTCGGCGTACTCCGGGCCGTAGATGATCCGCAGGTAGTCCCGGCCGCGGCACTTGATGCCCGGCTGTAGCAGACGTCCCCGTCGGTCCCGGGCGGCCAGCCCGGCGTACGGCTTGACCACCATCCCCTCGCCGCCCGCCGCGGTCAGCTCCAGCCACCAGTCCGTCGCCTCGGCCACGGCCGCCTCGTCGGCGAGGTCGACGACCCGGCGTCGGGTCGGGGTGAAGAACTCGGGGTCGGCGTCGTGCAGCCGGTCGGCGAGCGCCAGGTGCCACCCGTGGTCGCGATCGCCGTGCGACCGTCCCTCGCTGGCGAGCACCGCGAAGGGTGCGAGGGTCACCCCGGCGAGCCCGTCGGTCGGCCGGACGTACGCCCGGTAGGCGGCGGTGTAGCGGGCCAGGTCGGCCGCGCGTCGGGCCATCCGGTCCCGGAGTTCGGCGACCGGCAGGCCGCGGCCGGCCGCCCGGTCCAGCGTCTCCAGGACGGCTGGCAGCGCGGCCCGGCCCGCCGCCCCGACGGCGGCGTACTGCTCCCGGATCAGGCCGTCCGCCTTCGCCGACCAGGGCAGCAGTTCGCAGTCGAGCAGCAGCCAGTCGGTTTTCAGCTCGGCCCAGAGCCCGGCGGCGGTGACGGCGGCGCGTACCCGCTCCAGCAGCGCCCGGTCGAGTGGGTCCCCGAAGAACGGCCGTCCGGTCCGGGTGTAGACCACCCCGGCCCCGGGGCCGAAGCGGGTCGGGCCGGAGGTCCGCGTGCCGTCCTCGCGACAGACCAGCACCACGGCCCGGGAGCCCATGTGCTTCTCCTCGCAGACGACCCGGTCCACCCCGGCGGCCCGGTAGTCGGCGAACGCCTGCGCGGGGTGCTCCAGGAAGCCGTCGAGCGGGGAGGTCGAGCAGGGCGCCATCGTCGGCGGCAGCCAGGGCAACCAGCGCGGGTCGACCGCGAAGCGGCTCATCACCTCCAGCGCGGCCGCGGCGTTCTCGGCCGAGACGGTGACGCTGCCGAAGCCGTAGTCGATGTGCCGGCGCCCGGTGACGTCGCGTAGGTCGAGGCCGAGGTCGTCCGCGGCCCGCTCCTCGGGACCGCCGCTCGTCCCCGGCGCGACGGTTCCGGCGTGCAGCGGCCGGACCGGGGGGTAGTACTCCTTCGCCGCGGCGACCGAGACCAGTTCCCGAGACGGGTAGCGGAGCGCCGTCAGCGCCCCGCCGAAGACACAGCCGGTGTCGATGCAGATGGTGTTGTTGATCCACTCGGGTGTCGGCGTCGGGGTGTGGCCGTAGACAACGGTCGCCGCGCCCCGGTAGTCGCGGGCCCACGGGTAGCGGACCGGAAGGCCGTACTCGTCCGTCTCGCCGGTGGTCTCGCCGAAGAGCGCGAAGGCGCGGACCCGGCCGGAGGCGCGGCCCTGGTACTCCTCCTTCAGCCCGGCGTGTGCGACCACGAGTCGGCCCCCATCCAGGACATAGTGGCTGACCAGGCCGTCGAGGAACGCCGACACCTGGGCGACGAACACCTCGTCCTCGCCGTCGAGCTGCGCCAGCGTCTCGGCCAGGCCGTGCGAGACCGTGACGTTGCGGCCCCGCAGCTTACGGAGCAGCTTCTGCTCGTGGTTGCCGGGGACGCAGAGCGCGGTGCCGGCGGCGACCATCCCCATCACCAGCCGGAGCACGCCGGGCGAGTCCGGTCCCCGGTCCACCAGGTCGCCGAGGAAGATGGCGGTCCGGCCCTCCGGGTGGGTGGCGTTCACCGGGCGGCCGTCGGCGTCCCGGTGCAGGGTCCAGCCGAGCCGCTCGAGGAGCGTCTCCAACTCGGCCCGGCAGCCGTGGACGTCGCCGATGATGTCGAACGGCCCGGTCAGCTCCTTCCGGTCGTTGAAGAGCTTCTCGTAGCGGATCTCGGCGTTCTCGATCTCCTCGACGCCGCGGAGCACGTGCACCTTGCGGAACCCCTCGCGCTCCAGCCGTCCGAGACTGCGCCGGAGGTCGCGCTGCATCCGGGTGAGCACCTGGCGCCCGAAGGCGCGGTCCGGCCGGGCCTGCGTCCGCTCCCAGCAGAGCGGTTCGGGTACGTCGAGGACGATCGCCACCGGGAGTACGTCGTGCTCGCGGGCGACCGCGACCAGCCCCGCCCGGGCGTGCTGCTGGAGGTTCGTCGCGTCGACCACCGTCAGCCGACCCGCCCGCAGCCGCTTCCCGGCGACGTAGTGCAGCACGTCGAAGGCGTCCGACGAGGCTGACTGGTCGTTCTCGTCGTCGGCGACCATCGCCCGGAACGCGTCGGAGGAAAGGATCTGGGTCGGCGCGAAGTGACGGCGGGCGAAGGTCGACTTGCCCGAGCCGGAGATGCCGACCAGGACCACCAGGGCCAGCTCGGGGATGTCCAGCGTGGTCACGGGGCCTCCTTCGGGGCGGTGGTCGTGGCCCGGTCGACGGTCGGGGATGCGTCGGTGGCCGGTGGGGCGGTGGTGGGCGGTCCGGCGGTCGGCCGTCCGGTGCCGGTCGCCGGTTCGGCGTCGCCCGAGCCGGTCGGCGGGGTGGTCCGGGTGAAGACGGCGAGTTGGGTGGGGGCGCCGACCTCGGGGTCCTCGTCACCGACGCCGCTGATCGAGACCGTGTAGCCGTACGTCTTGCCGACCCGGGCCGCCCAGTCGGCGAACTCCGCACGGCTCCACTCGAAGCGGTGGTCGGTGTGCCGCAGGGCGCCGGCGGCGAGCCCGGCGTAGCGCACGTTGTACTCGACGTTCGGGGTGGTGACCACGACCGTCCCCGGTTGTGCGTGCCCGAACACCGCGGCCTCCAGCGCGGGCAGTCGGGGCGGGTCGAGGTGCTCGACCACCTCCATCAGCACGGCGGCGTCGAAGCCCCGGAGCCGGTCGTCACGGTAGGTCAGCGCCGACTGCCAGAGTTTGATCCGGTCGCGCTGCCGGGGCGGCAGCCGGTCCAGGCGCAAACGTCGCTCGGCCAGCGTCAGCGCCCGGGACGAGACGTCGGTACCGACGATCTCGGTGTAGCGGCGATCCTTGATCAGCTCAGCCAGGAGCGCCCCGTCGCCGCAGCCGAGGTCCAGCACCCGGGTCGCGCCGGAGGAGCGCAACGCCGCGACGACGGCCGCCCGGCGTTGCGCCGCGAGCGGCTTCCGGTCGACCGTGGCGGGGAGCTGCGCCTCCTCGTCGGTACCGGGTTCGGCGACCTCGACGATGGTGTCGGGATCACCCGGGTCGTCCGCCAGCCGGAGTTCGGCGAGCCGGATGAGCGCGGTCTCGGCCAGCGCCCGCCGGTGGGCCAGGTATCGCCGGGTGATCAGGCCCCGTTCGGGATGCCGGGCCAGCCAGCCCTCGCCGGCCCGGAGCAGCTTGTCGATCTCGTCGGGCGCCACCCAGTAGTGCTTGGCGTCGTCGAGCACGGGCATCAGGACGTAGAGGTGGTTGAGGGCGTCGGCGAGTCGGAGCGTGCCGGTCAGCGTCAGGTCGACGTACCGGCTGTCGCCCCAGTCGGGAAACGCCGGGTCGAGCGGGACCGGAACCGCCTGCACCGTCCAGCCCAGAGGCGCGAAGAGGCGACCGGCCAGCTCCGCCCCGCCGCGGCAGCGCAGCGCCGGCACCCGCAGCTCCAGCGGGATCGGGGTCGCGGCCAGTTCCGGCCGGTCCTTCGAGACCCCGCGCAGCGCCGATCGGAAGACCGTACCGAGCGCCGAGGCGAGCAGGCTGGAGGCCGCGTACGGGCGGTCGTTGACGTACTGGCCGAGGGTGAAGTCCTCGGGTGTGCCGCCCCCGCCCCGGCTGCCGCCGACGGCCGGTGGATCCATGTCGAGCACCAGCGCCGCGGTGCACCGTTCTGTGGTGGCCTCCGGGTACAGCACGTACGCCGTACCGGTGGGCACCCGGAACGACTGAACCCGGTCCGGATGCTTGACGAGGAGGTAACCCAGGTCGGTGGCGGGCCGGTGGGTGGTGGTCACGGTGATGAGCACGTGACCATGCTGACAGCCGGGCCCCGTTATCGCCGCCCCGATTTCCGGGGCGGTAACGGCGGCACCCTGGCCGGCGGCACCCCAGACGACGGCACCCCGCCGCCGGCGGTGCCAGCGGCGGGGTGCCGTCAGCCGGTGCGCCTCGCGGCGGCCGGCTGGCCCGACTCGGGCCACGAAGCGGGTCCGACGACGTCGGGCGAGTACGAAGCCGGCCACGCCGGGCGCGAGCAGCGGCGATCGCACCTGGGCCGGGATCTCGTCCGGGAGACGATGGTGGGGTCCCGTTCACCTGGCGACGGGTCATGTGGGCCGGCCCGCCCGGCCGGGTTCTCTGGGCATGACCGGCGTCGGGGCGACGCCCACGGTCACCGGTAGTCGTCGTCCTCGTAGCCGACGATCCGGGACTGTTCGAACGCGTCGTACTCGTCGACCTCCAGGCCGGGCCGGATCTCCACCTGGTCCTCGACCGTCGGGTCCGCGACGGTCGCCTGCTCGGCGGCGTCGGCGTCGGGCGCCTCCAGGTCGCGCTCGTCCGGGGTGAGACGAGCGCCGGGAGCGAAGTCCTCGTCGGGTTGGGCCATCTCGTCGGGCTGGGTCATCTCGTCTCCTGCCACTGGCACTACTCTCCCACCGTACGGGCTCTTCCGCCGCCCGTCTGCCGAGACGGTGCCCGTCCGGAGCCGAGAGGAGTGCCCGGTCCGGGACCGGGATAAACCGGTGTCGTCCGGGTCGCGTAATCGCCCCCCGAATCAGGGACCCGTGCCAGGATGGGCGCGTGGGTTTCCTGCTCAGATTGGTGATCAGCGCGGTCGCGCTGTGGGTCACCAGTCTGGTGGTGCCCGGAATCGAGCTGACCGGCCGGTCTGGCTGGGAGAACGCGGTGACGGTGCTGGTCGTGGCGTTCATCTTCGGCGTCGTCAACGCGGTGCTGAAACCGATCATCCACGTCGTCGGCTGCGTCTTCTACGTGCTGACCCTGGGACTCTTCGCGCTGGTGGTCAACGCGCTGCTCTTCCTCCTCACCGACTGGATCGCCGGACTCTTCGACCTGCCGTTCTCCATCGACGGCTTCTGGCCGGCGTTCTGGGGCGCCATCGTGATGGCGGTTGTGGGCTGGCTGCTCGGCGTCGTCGTACCGGACCGGTCCGAGCGCTGAGCCGCGGGAAGGGTGGGTTGTGGTGCGGCGATCGGCCTGCGGGATACTTCCGGCGGAGGACAGCGCGGTCCGGCGCAGCCATGCAGACAGCGGCCATCGAGGCCGAAAGCGTTACCAAAGGAGCGTGTGACATGCCCATCGCTTCCCCAGAGGTCTATGCGGAGATGCTGGACCGCGCGAAAGCGGGCCGCTACGCGTACCCCGCGATCAACGTCACGTCCTCGCAGACCCTGAACGCGGCGCTGCGCGGCTTCGCCGACGCGGAGAGCGACGGGATCATCCAGATCTCCACCGGTGGCGCCGAGTACCTCTCCGGCCCCACGATCAAGGACATGGTGACCGGCGCGGTGGCCTTCGCGGCGTACGCCCGCGAGGTGGCCAAGAACTACCCGGTGAACATCGCGCTGCACACCGACCACTGCCCGAAGGAAAAGCTCGACAAGTTCGTCCGGCCGCTGATGGCGATGTCGAAGGAGCGGGTGGCCCGGGGCGAGGAGCCGCTGTTCCAGTCCCACATGTGGGACGGCTCGGCGGTGCCGGTGGCGGAGAACCTGGAGATCGCCGCCCAGCTGCTCGACGAGGCGGCGCTCGCGCACGTCGTCCTGGAGATCGAGGTCGGCGTCGTCGGCGGCGAGGAGGACGGCGTCGAGAACGCGATCAACGAGAAGCTCTACACCACGGTCGAGGACGGCATCGCGATGGTCGACGCACTCGGCCTCGGCGAGAAGGGCCGCTACATGGCGGCGCTGACCTTCGGCAACGTGCACGGCGTCTACAAGCCGGGCAACGTCAAGCTCCGGCCGGAGATCCTCAACGAGATCCAGCAGGCCGTCGGCGCCAAGTACGGCAAGGGTGACAAGCCGCTCAGCCTGGTCTTCCACGGCGGCTCCGGCTCGCTGCTGTCGGAGATCCGGGAGGCGCTCGACTACGGCGTGGTGAAGATGAACATCGACACCGACACGCAGTACTGCTTCACCCGGCCGGTGGCGGACCACATGTTCCGCAACTACGACGGGGTGCTGAAGGTCGACGGCGAGGTCGGCAACAAGAAGATGTACGACCCGCGGGTCTGGGGCAAGCAGGCCGAGGCCGGGATGGCCCAGCGCGTCGTCGAGGCGTGCGAGCACCTGCGCTCCACCGGCACCACCCTCGCCAAGTAGGCGACGCCGATCGCCTCGCCGGGCGGCGATCGGCACGTGGGTGACGGGCGTACCCGTCCCGGAGACGCACCCGGCCGGTGCCGGCGCGGTCGGCAGCGCCGGCACCGGCCAGCGCCCGGACGACCCTCGACGGGCCGGCTTCCCGGACGGATCCGGGAGCCGGCCAGCGGGTCGGGCCGTCGGCGGGCGGGCGCTCAGGCGGCGCCGGTGAGCAGCCGCACCGCCTCGTGCACGTCGTCGGTGACGTGGATCAGCCTGGCGAGATCGCCGGCCGGGGAGAGGCTCAGCAGCGGGCGCAGCAGCGCCTCCACCGGCAGGGTCTCGGTCCAGAAGGCGCGGTCCAGAAAGACGTACGGGCCGCTGGCGCCGTCGGTGCCGTAGAAGGTCTTGGTCGCCGCCTGGAACACCTCCTGAACGGTGCCGGCCCGGCCGGCGGCGAAGACGATCCCGCCCCGGGCCAGCCGCAGGATCGTGTCCTCGCGGATCGCGTTCGAGAAGTACTTGGCGATCCGGCCCGCGAAGAGGTTCGCCGGCTCGTGCCCGTAGAGCCAGGTCGGGATCGCCAGGCCGCCCTGTCGAGCCCAGCCAACGGGCTCGGCGCCGTCGGCGGCCGCCGTCCGGGCCCGGGGCACCGCCGGTGCGAACCGCGCCCGGACCTGGAGCGCGGCCGCCGTGTAGGGCTCGTGGTCGGTGAAGTCCGGGGCGGTCGCGAGGAGGTCGATCGCCGCGGTGAGCTCCTCCGCCGACCGGTCGGCGAGGAGGGCGCCGAGATTCGCCGCCTCCATCACCCCCGGACCTCCGCCGGTCACCACCAGGCGGCCGGCCCGGGCCAGTTCCCAGCCGAGCGTGGCGGCGAGCCGGTACGCCGAGGTGCCGCGCGGCACCGCGTGTCCGCCCATCACCCCGACCACCGAGCCCGGCCCGTGCCGGGCCAGCCAGGACCGGGTGGCGTCGGTGAGCGCGTTGTCGATGGCGTGGTCGTGCAGCCGCTGGGCGAGTGCCTCCCGGAGGTCGGGCACGGCGCCGCCGTGCGCCCGGAAGTGCTCGTAGACCACGGTGTCGTACATCCCGGCGAACCCGTGCTCGGCGAAGCCGGCTGCCAGGTCGTCCGGGGTGTAGAGCCGGGGCGGGTGGATCGGGTACGGCAGCGCGGCGAACGCGGGTACGACGTGCGCCCCCCGGCGCACCACCTCCGCCTCGACGTCCCGGGAGACGAAGCGGCAGCCGACGAAGAGGGTGTCGGTCAGGTCGACGGTGGTCAGGTCCGGGACGGGGTCGAGATCGAGCCGGAGCCCCTGGATGGTCAGGCCGGCGAGGCTGCCGCGCCGGAGGTGACGGTCGAGTTCGGCGCGGGACTCGATCTCGTCCGCGGTGTCGTCGTGTGGTTCGAGGATGTCGGCGGGGGGTGGTGTGGGCACACCGCAATCTTGCCGCCGCCGGACAACCGGCCGAGCGGTGCGGCACGGCGAGAGCCCGGTGACGTGGGCCACCGGGCTCTCGGTTACCGGGTCCTGGGGAGGCTCCGGACCTCCATTTGTAGTCGAGGGCGCTGCCGTCCGCACCGGCCGCACGCGTGACGAAACCCTCAGCCGTTCAGCCAACGACGTGACAGAGGTCGCCTCGCCAGCACCCGCCCTGGCCGGGTTGAATAGACCGATGCAGAACCTCTTGCCCGAACCGCCGGCGACGCTGCTGCCCGGGGACGACGACGCCGAGGCGGCGGTCGTGGCCGCTCAGCAGGCGGACACCGACGAGGCGTACGCGTCGGCCGCCGCACAGCACCCGGCGTACAGCGCGGCCTGGGCGGCGCTGGCGGCGCGTGCCCTGGACTCCGGCCAGGTGGTCGCCGCGTACGCCTACGCCCGGACCGGTTACCACCGGGGGCTGGACCAGCTCCGCCGCAACGGCTGGAAGGGACACGGCCCCGTGCCCTGGTCGCACCTGCCGAACCGGGGATTCCTGCGCTCCCTGCACCTGCTTTCGCGGGCGGCCGGCGAGATCGGCGAGGCCGACGAGGCGGCCCGGTGCGCCCAGTTCCTCCGGGACTGCGACCCGGCGGCCGGGGACGCCCTCGCCGGCAGCTGAGCGGACGCTCGGTGGGCGGGCGGACCCGTGGTGTCCCGCGCGGCGGCCGGCGCGCCGCCGCCCGGCCTCGCGCCGCCCGCCGCGCGACCCGCTCGCCACCACGTGGCTGACGCGCGGCCGGGTCCGCGCCCCGGGCCGCCCGGTGCGGTCCCCGCCGGGCCGGTGACCTCTGCCCGTTCGGGTGGGCCGGTGGCCGCTCGGGGACCCGTCGGACGCGCCTAGAGTCCCTCGGCGACCGCGGCGGCGATCTTCAGCCAGGCCTCCCGGGTCGCGGACGAGAGCTGGGCGTACCGGATGGGTTCGCCGGTGTCGATCAGCCGTTCGTACGGGGCCAGCAGCACCGCCCGGGTCCGGGCCGCGAAGTGCCGCTGGATCGGGGGCAGGTCGATCTCCTTGCGGGACGGCGGCATGGAGACCACCGTCACCGCCTGCCGGACGAGCCGCTGCCGGCCGCTCTGCTCCAGGTGGTCCAGCATCCGGGCCGCCGTCTCGGCGGAGTCGTTACGGGCGGACATCGTGACCACGAGCTGGTCGGTGGCGTCGATCGCCGCCTGCCAGTTCTGTGCCCGGACGTTGTTGCCGGTGTCCACGAAGATCAACTTGTAGAACCGGCTCACCACCTCACGAATCTCCGCGAACGCGGCCGCGGTCAGCATCTCGCCACCGGTCGCCGACTCGTCCGAGGCGAGGACGTCGAACATCCCCTCGCCCTGGGATCGGACGTACTGGGAGAGGTCGCCGACCCGGCCGTGCGCGCCCTTGAACTGGTGGAGGTCGCGGAGCAGGTCCCGGACCGTACGGGAGTGGAAGTCCTGCTGCGCCCGCATGCCAAGGGTGCCCTGGGTCTCGTTGTTGTCCCAGGCCAGGACGTAGCCGCCGCGCTTCTGCCCGAACGTCATCGCCAGCAGCAGGATGGCCACCGTCTTGCCGGCACCGCCCTTCGGGTTGACCACGGTCACCTGCCGCAGCCCGCCGAAGTTGCGGCGGATCGTCTCGATGTCCTGCTTCAGCTCCTGTTCGTGGCGACCGGGAGGAAGCTTGACCAGGCCCAGAGTGGTCTTGTTCAGCGCGGCCCGGACCCCCATCTGGGCGACCGGTTCGGGCGGGCGGACGGCCCGTCGCTGGGCGAACTCCTCCGCGGTCGGCGTCCCGCTGTCCGGCGTCCAGAGCGGATCGGAGTAGCTGGGTGCCGGGGGCGGCGGCACCCGGTGCACGCCGGGTGCCTCCGGGTACGGCTGCGTCGGCACCGGGGTGACCCCGGGATGGTGCGGCGGAGGGGGGACCGGTCCGGGCGCCCCCGGTGGCGGCCACCCCGACGGGGTGGCCGCCACCGGGGGCGCGGGCACCGGCGGAGCCGGCGGATACGTCGGGTAGCCGGGCGGCGGGGCGTACCCCGGGGCGGCCGGGTACGTCGTGGGGGTCCCGGGCGCCGGATAGGTCGCCGGGGTGCCCGGTGCCGTCGGCGGCGGGGGCACCGGCGGTCCACCCGGTGCCGGGTACCCCGACACCGGGCGGGCGGCCGCCGGGTACGTGGTGCCTCCCATGGTCGGCGGGTACGGCCCGACCGGCGCCGTCGGAGGCTCGGCGTCTCTGGCGCCCGGAGTGGCCGCGCCGGCGGCGGGTGGAGCGGGAGCACCCGGCGGTGGTGCCGGACCATCCGGCTGCGCCGGACCGCCCTGCGGGGAGGGATCCGGCTGGGCCGGGGCGGCCGGTGCGGAGGTCGGTCGCTGCGGTGGTTGTGCCCACGGCGACTCACCCGGCCGGGGCGGCGCACCGGTCTCCGGCCCGCCCGGCCGGGTGGACCCGGGCAGGGTGGCGCGCCCGCGTACCGGGGCGGCCCGTCCGGCGGCCTCCGGCGCCGCCGTACCGGGCTGTGGTGGCTCGGTCGTCACTCCGGTAGGTGCGGCCGCGCCCGACGCCGCGCCGGAGGTTGGCGCCGCGGACACCGGCGCCGCAGAGGTCGGTGCTGCGGAGACCGGGGCCGACTCGCCGGGCGGCGCGGCCGGGGCCCCGTCGGTGCCGGGCGCGGTGACGGTGGCGCCGGGCGCGGTCACGGTGGCACCGGGCGAGCCGGTGTTGGTGACGCTGGCCTTGCCGGTCGCCGGAGCGACGGCCGCCTTGCCGGCGGCCGGGGTGCCCGCGGACGTGCCGGCGCTGGGGACGACGCTGGCCTTGCCGGCAGCCCGTGGCTCGGCGGGCCGGGGGGCACTCGCCACAGCGGCCGCCCCGCGGTCGGGCGACTGGTCGGCCGGCTCCGACGCCGGGCGCTGCTCGGGCACCGTGGGCTGGCGACCGTCGCCCGTGTTGACGGTCGCGCGGCCCTGCCCAGGACGGACGGTCGGCCAGACGTGGGTCGGCGGATCAATCGACGAGGCGGGGGCCAGCGGACCGTGGGGCGCCGGTGCCGCCGCCCCGGCACCGTGCGGCCCCGGCGGCGCGACGGCGGGGACCGGTGGTGCGACGGCGGGGACCGGCGGAACCGTTCCGGGCGGGGCAGCTGGCCCGGGCGGCGCGGGGTACGTCGCCGGCGCCGGGGGCACCGGTGGCGGGGGTACCGCGGGTCCACCGGCGGGCCCCGGCGGGGTGGCCGCCGTCGGAGGCACCACCGGCGACGGGAAGGGCTGGTTGGAGACGGGCTGCGGCACCCCGGCCAGTCCGTCCGGCGCGGGGGCGATGTCCGTGAGTGGCGGAGGCGTCCAGCTCGAGACGGGGTTGCCCTCGTCGCGCGGCTCGGCGACGATCTCGTCTGGCGGCCACAGCGGCTCGTCGGCCCGAGGTGCCACAGGCACCTGGCCCGGCGCGTACGCCCCGTCCGCGTGGTTGTCCACCACTGTCTGCCTACCTCCCTCCGCCTGCCGGTGGCGGGTCCGCCTGCCCGAGGCTGTCTCCGTGCGCCGCCGCGGTCCCGGCCGCCCGGAGGCACGTTGGTTCAGGGCACGTCGGTTTGCCCGAGGATATGTCCGATCGGTCGTTACCGGCTGGACACGGAGGTCCCCACCTATAGCCTTCCACAGGGGATCAGCCGTCGTACACCGCCCATGCCCCCGGCTCGATCCACCATGATCGTTTGCGGGTGAGGGTCGCGGTGACGCCGTCGTCCAGGAACGGGACCTCGGGGTCCCGGGGGTTGACCGCGACGGCGCGGCCGCGGGTCCGTCGCACCTCCAGCCGGGCCTTCCGCCGGCCCCAGCGGGATCGGACCACCACGGGTACCGCGACGGCGACCTCGACCCGGCCGTCGGTCGGGTCCGGCGTGGACAGCAGTCGCAGGTCGGGCAGCTCGGCGTACCCACCCGCGTTGCCGATGACACAGGCGAGCAGGGGTTCGTCACCGGTGGAGAGAACGGTGTCGTCAACCTCCACCCGGCCGCGCCAGGCCAACGGCTGGCCGGCCTCGTTGGCGGCACCGAGCAGCGCGCCGTCCAGCGTCACCGATCCGCCGTCGGTGCGGAGCAGGTCGAGGCGGCGGACCCGACCGTCGAGGACCGCCGCCGCGACCGCCTCCGGCTCCCGCGGCAACCCGAGCTGTCCGGCCAGGTCGCGCGGGCGGTCCGGCGCCGGGGCAGGGCGGGTCGGCTCCAGCGGGAGTATTCCGACCGGCGGCAGGTCCGGCAGGGTCCGGTTGTCGGCCAGATCGGCGGGGCGCCGGCTGGGTGGCGGGGCGTACCGGCGGACCATCCGGCGGATGACGGCGCGTAACTGAGCGTCACTGGCCGTAGCGACGATGAGTCGGGTCTTGCCGTCGGCGTCCGGCCAGTCGAGCCCGTCCGGGCGGGGCGGGCCGTCGAGCCGGGCCAGCACCTCGTCGATCTCCGCGTTCGATCGGGCGGTCACCGTCTCGACCCGGGCACCGCGGGCGGTGAGGGCGTCGGCACAGCTCAACACCGGTACGCGGGGACTGTCGCCGCAGCCGGTCCGGCCGGTGGCCCCGCCGACGGAGCAGCATTCCCCGCCCGCGCCGCAGCCCGCCGCGTCGTCCTCACCCGGGGCCAGGGTGAGCAGTACCACGTCGTACACCGGAGTCGCCTCCCGCCGTCAGCCCTGGCCTCTGCTGGCCGGGTCGTCACTTTTTGTTAGCCTGACACCTCGGGCTCGCCACGCGGTCGCCACCTGGCGCCCGAGCCCCCCTGGAGGCGGGTTACAGAGATGCCGGCGATCGTGCTCATCGGGGCGCAGTGGGGCGACGAGGGTAAGGGCAAGGTTACCGACCTGCTGGGTGACCGGGTCGACTACGTCGTCCGGTACTCCGGCGGTAACAACGCCGGACACACGGTGGTCACCCCGGACGGGCAGAAGTACGCGCTGCACCTGATGCCGTCGGGCGCGCTCTCCCCGAACGCGGTCATCGTGATCGGCAACGGCGTCGTGGTCGACCCGAAGGTGCTGCTGACCGAGATCGACGGGCTCGCCGAGCGCGGGGTCGACGTCTCCCGGCTGCGCATCTCCGGCGACGCGCACCTGATCATGCCGCACCACCGGGCGCTGGACCGGGTCGTCGAGCGCTACCTCGGCTCCGCCCGGATCGGCACCACGGGACGCGGCATCGGCCCGACGTACGGCGACAAGGTGGCCCGGACCGGCATCCGGGTGCAGGACCTGCTCGACCCGGGCATCCTGCGCAAGAAGCTGGAACTCGTCCTGCGGGAGAAGAACCAGATCCTGGTCAAGGTCTACAACCGCAAGGCGCTGGACGTCGACGCGGTGACCGAGGAGTACCTCCGCTACGCGGAGCGGCTGCGGCCGTACATCGCGGAGACCCGGGCGATCCTCTGGGACGCGTTGGACCGGGGCGAGACCGTCCTGCTGGAGGGTGCCCAGGCGACCATGCTCGACCTGGACCACGGCACCTACCCGTTCGTCACCTCGTCCAACCCGACGGTCGGCGGGGCCTGTGTCGGCTCCGGCATCCCGCCGACCGCGATCACGCAGGTGATCGGCGTGACGAAGGCGTACACCACCCGGGTGGGCTCCGGCCCGTTCCCGACCGAGCTCTTCGACGACGACGGCGCCCACCTGCGCAAGGTCGGCGCGGAGTACGGCACCACGACCGGCCGGGAGCGCCGGTGCGGCTGGTTCGACGCGGTCGTGGTGCGGTACGCCGTCCGGCTCAACGGCATCACCGACCTGGTGGTGACCAAGCTCGACGTCCTCTCCGGACTGGAGAAGGTACGGATCTGCGTCGGCTACGAGATCGACGGTAAGCGGTACGAGGCCATGCCGATGACCCAGACCGCGATCCACCACGCCACGCCGATCTACGAGGAGCTCGACGGCTGGTCGGAGGACATCTCCAAGGCCCGTTCCGAGGAGGAGCTGCCGATCAACGCCCGCCGCTACCTGGCCCGGCTGGAGGAGCTGTGCCGGGCCCGGATCAGCGTCGTCGGTGTGGGCCCGGGGCGGGACGAGAACATCGTCCGGCACGAGCTGCTGCCGCCCCGCTGACGGTCCGACTCGCTGCGGCCCGCGCTCCGGCGGCCATCGCCGTCGCGGCGCCGAGGGCCGCGGCGGCCGCGACGAGCGCGGCACCGGAGAGCCCGACCGTGTGGGAGAGCATGGCGAAGGCGTACGGGGCGATGCTGGCGCCGGTGTAGATGCCGGTCTGTACGGTGTGGCCGGCGTTCTCGGCCCGTCCCGCGACCAGTCGGAGCGCGGTGGCGAGCAGCAGTCCCGTCCAGCCCCAGCCGGCGGTGAAGGCCAGCACGGCGCCGAGCACGAACGTCACCGGCGTGCTGATCGCGACGAGCGCGAGCCCGAGTCCTCCGGCGAGCATCATCCCGGTGATCACGGCGGGGTTGCGGTGCGGGGCGCGGTCCGTGAGGGCGCCGGCGGCGAGCCGGACGGCGATGGCGAGCAGGGCGCTGAGCGACAGCAGGTTGCCGGTGACGGTGGCCGACAGGCCGGCGTGCGTGCCGAGCGGGACGAAGTACGTGGCAACGGCGTTGTTGCCGGTCGCCGACAGCGCGGCGGCCAGTGCCCACAGCACCAGCACGCCGGTGACGCCGTACGTGGCCGGGTCCCGCCCGGTCCGAGTGGGAGTCGGACCGGGCGGGACCCGGGCCAGCGGGGCGACGGCGACCGGAACGAGGGTGATGACACCGGCGGCCAGTAGGGCCGTGCGCCAGCCGTGAGCCGGAAGGACCAGGGAGACGAGCAGCCCGGGGAGAAACGTGGCCGCGCCCAGTGCGGCGCCGACGACACCGGCGGCCAGCGACCGTCGGTGTTCCGGGACGCGTACGGCGATCAGCCGGCCCGCCACGGGCTGGACGAGCCCGTTGCTCAGCCCGCCGGGCAGCAGCGCCGCCGCCATCGTGATCGGGCGGTCGGCCTGGGAGGTGGCGAGCAGCACGACGCTGGCGGCCACCGCCGCGACGGCGAACGACAGGGGGGCGGGCAGCCGTACGGCCACCCGCTTGGCGAGGGGCGAGCCCAGCGCCGTGGCGGCGTAGAAGCCACTGATCATCAACCCCACGGTGGTTCGGGAGATGCCCAGCTCCGCCTCGATGGCCGGAGCGAGGGCGCCCACGGCGAAGCCGGGCATCACCGTGACCGTCGCGGTCAGCGCCACCGCGACCACCCCGGGCCAGTACCGCACGGGCCGGCGGGTGGGAGCGTGGCTGCTCGTCGCGCGCATGGTTGGCCGCCGACGAGGTCAGGCGTCCAGGGGACGCCAGGCGGGGCCGTCACCACCGGGTCGGACCCGCCCGAACACCACGTCGGCGAAGTGGATGCCGAAGCCGATGGTGTCGGGCTTCGCGAGCTCGGCGACGAGGCGGCGACGGTGTTCGGCCGACCAGGCCCGGTCGTGGTCGTTGCCGGCGGACCATTCGGGGTGGTCGACCTGGATCGGCGAGTGCAGGGCGTCGCCGAAGGCGATCAGGCGGGTGCCACCTGCCGTGATCACGTACTGTGCGTGTCCGGCGGTGTGGCCGCCGGTGGTCTGCACGCGTACGCCGGGGAAGATCTCCTGACCGTCGTCGACGGTACGGACGCGCGGTGCCAGCGCGGCGGCGATCTCCTTGGTCGTGCCCTCCGACTCCAGCAGCTCGCGCTGGGCCCACTCCGGCGCGGCCACCAGATAGTCGGCGTGCGGGAACACCGGCTGGTCGCCGCCGGGAGCCGGGTGCCAGGCCCAGCCGATGTGGTCGACGTGCAGGTGGGTGAAGGCGACCGCCTCGATGTCCTCGGGGCTCCGACCGAGATCGGCCAGGTTCTTCAGCAACGCGCCGCCGTGGATGTCGCCGTGCGCCTCGCCCGGTTCGGCTGGTTGCGTGCGCGGGCCGAACCCCGCGTCGATGAGAAGGGCCCGCTCACCGTGTTCCACCAGGAGTCCGCCGATGCTCGCCACGAGGTTGCCGGACTCGTCCAGATACTCCGGGTGGGCGGCCCAGAACTCCTCGGTGGTGTCAGGGAGCCATCCGCGCGGTGCGAGGGGAACCACCCCGTCCGGCACGAAGGACACCCGGGTGTCGCCGAGCCGTATCGCGCGGATGCCCGGCGGCCGCCGCAGTCGTTCGCTCTGCTCCGCAACGTCGTCTGCCATAGCTCCTCGCCTTCTGGGTGCGTCGGGTGCCACCGCCAACGGGCGGCGACGTCGCGAGCATAAGCATCAAGCTTTAATTGTTAAAGACTGAAATGTTATGGATTGATGGATTCGCTAGGATGGCGGCATGACGACGTCACCGGAGCCGCCGGCCAGCGCGGAGCGACAGCTGTGCGGACTGGTGAGCGGGCTGGCCCAGAAGATCTCCGACCATTTGCGTGAACGCGCCGCGACCCTCGGCCTCACCGCGGCACAGGCGACCGCCCTGCGGGAGCTGAGCGGGCCGATGACCATGCGGGAACTCGCCGACCGGATGAGCTGCGAGCCCTCCAACGCCACCTTCGTGGTCGACAGGCTCGAGAAGCAGGGGCTGATCGAACGGCGGGCCCATCCCACCGACCGTCGCGCCCGGCATCTCGTCCTCACCCCGCAGGGCACCGCCCTCCGGGAGCGGCTCCTCGCCCTCCTCGCCCAGGACTCACCGCTGGGCGGCCTCACCCCACAGCGGCAGCGTCTCCTCCAGGACCTGCTCGAGCAGGCCATCGCCCCGACGGACCGAGGCCGCGCGGACGGCGGTGGGTAGGATGCCTCGTCGTGCGCGTCCTTCTGATCGGTGGCGGCGGGCGGGAGCACGCACTCGCGCTCGGGCTGGCCGCCGACCCCGCCGTCGACCACCTGGTCGCCGCGCCGGGTAACCCCGGCATCGCGGCCGTCGCGGAACTGCGGCCCGTGGAGATCACCGACTCCGCGGCGGTCGCCGCGCTCGCCGTGGAGACCGCGGCCGATCTGGTCGTGATCGGCCCGGAGGCGCCGCTGGTCGCCGGGGTCGCCGACGCGGTACGGGCCAAGGGCATTCCCTGTTTCGGACCCTCCGCCGCCGCGGCGCGGATCGAGGGGTCGAAGGCGTTCGCCAAGGACGTGATGTCGGCGGCCGGGGTCCCGACCGCCCGGTCCCGGGTGGTCGACGGCACCGGCACCCCGATCGGCACCGCGCTCGTCGCCCAGGCGCTCGACGAGTTCGGTGCGCCGTACGTGGTGAAGAACGACGGGCTGGCCGCCGGCAAGGGCGTGGTGGTCACCGACGACCGGGACGCGGCGCTGGCGCACGCCGCCGCCTGCGGTCGGGTCGTCGTCGAGGAGTATCTCGACGGTCCCGAGGTCTCGCTCTTCGTCGTCACCGACGGCGAGACCGCGGTGCCGCTCCTGCCCGCCCAGGACTTCAAGCGGGTCGGGGACGGGGACACCGGGCCGAACACCGGCGGCATGGGGGCGTACGCGCCGCTGCCGTGGCTGCCCGACGGGACCGTCGACGAGGTGATGGCGCGCGTGGTCGAGCCGACCCTGGCCGAGCTGCGTCGGCGCGGCACCCCGTTCAGCGGGCTGCTCTACGTCGGGCTCGCGATCACCCGGCACGGTCCCCGGGTGATCGAGTTCAACGCGCGGTTCGGCGATCCGGAGACCCAGGTCGTCCTCGCGCTGCTGGAGACGCCGCTCGGCGGACTGCTGCACGCGGCCGCGACCGGGACGCTGGCCGCGCATCCGCCGCTGCGCTGGCGGCCCGGAGCGGCGGTCACCGTGGTCGTTGCCGCCGCCGGCTACCCGGGTACGGCCCGGACCGGCGACGTGATCACGGGGGCGGATCGCCCGGGGATCATCCACGCCGGCACCACACGCCGGGCCGACGGTGCTCTACTCTCCGCGGGCGGCCGGGTCCTCTCCGGTACCGGGCTCGGCGTCGACCTCGCCGCTGCCCGCGACGCCGCGTACGCCCTGGTCTCCGGCGTCGGGCTGGCCGGTTCGCACCATCGGCGGGACATCGCCGAGGCGGCCGCCGCGGGCCGGATCGCGCTGCCCCGCTGAGCCACCGACCGCCGTCCCGGGCGCCGGGCCCCGTCCCGCCCGCCGCGCGTCAGCGGAGCTGCCGGCCGGAGATGGCGCGGGAGATCACCAGGCGCTGGATCTCCGAGGTTCCCTCGAAGATCGTGTAGATCTTGGCGTCCCGGTACCAGCGCTCCACCGGATGCTCGCGCAGGTAGCCCGCACCGCCGAGGATCTGCACCGCCTTCTCGGTCACCGCCACCGCCACCTCGCCGGCCTTCAGCTTCGCCATCGAGCCCTCGCCGGCCTCGAACGGGCGGTTGTTCCGGCCCATCCAGGCAGCCCGCCAGACCAGCAGGCGGGCGGCGTCGATCTCCATCCGCATGTCCGCGAGGGCGAACGCCACCGCCTGGTTCTCGATGATCGGGCGGCCGAACTGCACCCGCTCCTGCGCGTACGCCAGGGCGTACTCGTACGCCGCCCGGGCCACCCCGATCGCCTGGGCCCCCACCGTCGGTCGGGACAGTTCGAAGGTCCGCATCGCCGCCTGGCTCGTGCCGCGCCGCCCCGCGCGGGCCCGGTCCAGCCGTTCGAGAAGCGCCTCCCGCCCGCCCAGCAGGCAGCGCCCCGGGACCCGTACCTCGTCCAGGAAGACGTCGGCGGTGTGCGAGGCACGCAGCCCCAGCTTCCTCAGCTTCCTGGTGGCGGTCAGGCCCGGGGTGCCGGGCGGTACGACGAAGGCGGCCTGGCCGCGGGCGCCGAGTTCGGGCTCCACCGAGGCGGTCACCACGTGCACGGCGGCGATTCCGCCGTTGGTGGCGTACGCCTTCTGCCCGGTCAGCACCCACTCGTCGGTCGTCTCGTCGTACCGGGCCCGGGTGCGCATCGCCGCCACGTCGGAGCCCGCCTCCGGCTCGGTGCTGCAGAAGGCGCCGAGTGCTGGCTCGTCGACGGTGCCGTAGCACTGCGGCACCCACTCCAGGAGCTGCTCCGGCGTACCGGAGCCGTAGATCGCGGCGACCGCCAGCGAGGTGCCGAAGATCGACAGGCCGATCCCGGCGTCGCCCCAGAAGAGCTCTTCGTTGGCGATCGGCAGGGAGAGCCCGGTCGGGTCGGCCCAGCAGGTGGCGAGAAGCTCGAACCCGTACAGGCCGACCTTCGCCGCCTCCTGGATCACCGGCCAGGGTGTCTCCTCCCGGGCGTCCCACTCGGCCGCGGCCGGGCGTACGACCTCGGCGGCGAAGCCGTGCACCCAGTCGCGCAGCTCTCGTTGGTCCTCGTTCAGGTCGAGCGAGAACTCCACCATCGCCAGCTCCTCGGCGGGCCTGGAGTGCGGGAGCGGATCAGGCCTTGGGGATGTCGAAAAGGTTGGCGATGTTGGCCGCCAGCCCCAGGTCGCCCTTGGCCTTCAGCTTGCCGGTCATGAACATCATCACCGGGTTGGCCCCGCCGGAGACGATCCTGAGGAACTCGACCGGACCCATGGTGAGCGAGAGCTTCGGATCGCGGCCCGGCGTCTCGGAGACCTGGCAGGTCCCGTTCTCGATGACCACCTCGTAGGTGTCGCTGGCCCCGTCCGGCCCCCCGGTGACGGTCCAGTGGACGACCGCGTTGGTCGAGCCGGCGCGGTCGGCGCGGAACAGCGACGGCATCCGGGAGAAGACCGCGTCGAGGACGCTGCCGCGCAGCTCGCCCTGCATCACCTCGGCGAGCTTGGCGTCCGGGGTGGACTTGACGATCTGGGCGAATTGCTTGGGCTCGACCGAGGCGAAGGTCGCCGGATCGAAGTCAGTCATGGAGGTGGCCTTCCAGACAGGACATTTGGTTACCGGTGCGTAACCTTACGCGCGAGTAGGTAGGCCCGCAAGGGAGCCACCACCTGTGCCGTCACGCGGCTGCTCTGGGGCCGTACGGGGGCGGCATGCGCGACGCGGTTGCCCGCTGCCGGTTCCGTCGCTCGTCCTGGCTCCGCTTCTGCCGTTCCTCCCTCCGGCGCCGCGATCCCTCGTCCGCTCCCTCTGGCGCCGCGATCCCTCCCGCTTCCTCCGGCGCCGCGACCCCTCGTCCGCTCCCCACCACTCGGCGGCTTGACGAGTCGGGGCGAGGGATGTCAGTCTCATCTGACAGGGGGTATCAGTCAAAGCTGACACCCAGGAAGGGAACGTGGCGCATGGACCAGGGCCCGTCCTCGGGCGACGAGCTGCTGCGGGTGCTCACCGCGCTGGCGAGCCCGCACCGGCTGCGGATCATCGCGGCCCTCGTGGAGGGACGCGCGTACGTCAGCCAACTGGCGCGGCGACTGCGGATGAACCGGCCGCTGCTCTACATGCACCTCCAGCGTCTGGAGGCGGCCGGCCTCGTGGTCGGGACTCTCGAGACCGCCCAGGACGGCAGCTCGGTGAAGTACTTCGAGGTCGTGCCGTTCGCGCTCGGCCTCACTCCGGAGGTGATCCGGACGGCGGCCCAGACGCTGGCGTGGGACGGATCGGGCCCGGACGGCTCGGGAAAGGACTGAAGACAGGTGAGCGGAGCATCCGGTACGCCCGTCGCGGCCGTACCGCACACACCGATCGCGCAGCCCGAGATCGCGCAGACCTCGGTGATCGCCTGGACGGTGATGGTGGTCGTGCTGACCGCCGTCGTGGCGTTCGTCGCGCTCGGCTTCTATCGGACCCGACGCTCCTCCGACGGCCAGACGCGGTACCACGAGCTGCTGGCGCGGACCACGGAGACCGAGGCGCGGATCGCGCAGGGTACCGAGGCGACCCTGACCGAGCTCAAGGGCCTGCGCGTGGACGTTCAGGCGGTCCGAGAGGAGCTCGCGGAGGTCAAGGAACGCCTCGCCGGTCTGGAACGCCTGCTCAGCCAGATCGGGTGAGGGCGGTGGACATGCCCGTTCGGCACATGCCGCGGGGGCGGGGAGCGGCTGGACGGGTCCGACGCGGCCCGCTCGGGCTCGCCGCGTCCGCCGCCGTCGCCGCCCTCGTCCTGGCGGTCTCGACCCTGCCCGGCCCGGCTCTGGCCGCGCCGTCGGCCGCACCCTCCACGCCGTCGACCGGCGCGCCTCCCTCCGCCACGCCGGCCATCCCCGGCCCTGGCCCGGCGGCCTCGTCCAGGGCCGTGCCGGCCGAGGGTGATCTCGCCGGTGGGCAGCTCGGTGACCGGGTCGGCCGGGCCCGGGACTATCTGCGGCGGCACATGTCCGCGCTGCGGATCCCCGGGTTGGCGTACGCGGTCGTGCACGGCGACCGGGTCGTCGACCAGGGCGCCTGGGGGGTCGACGGTGACGGGGCGCCGCTCACCGTCGAGACGCCGTTCGTGCTCGGCTCGGTGAGCAAGTCGTTCACCGCGCTCGCGGTGATGCAGCTCGTCGAGGCGGGCCAGGTCGAGCTCGACGCCCCGGTCCGCCGGTACGTGCCCTGGTTCCGGCTGGCCGACGAGTCGGCCGCCGCCCGCATCACCGTCCGTCAGCTGCTGATCCAGACCAGCGGGCTGCCCCAGGTCGCGGCGCTCGGCCTCACCGACCGCTACGACAACACGCCCGGCGCGCTGGCCCGCTCGGTCCGGGACCTCGCGGCGGTCCGTCCGACCGCCGAACCGGGCGCGACACACCAGTACAGCGACGCCAACTACCAGATTCTCGGCGTGCTCGTCGAGGAGGTGACCGGCCAGACGTACGCGGAGTACCTGCGCCGGAACGTGCTGGATCCGCTGCGGATGACCCGGTCCGCCGCCACCGAGGCCGAGGCGAGGGCGATCGGCGGCATCCCCGCCGGTCACCGCTACTACCTCGGCCGCCCGCGCCGGTTCGACCCACCGTTCGACGGCTCCGGGATCTCGGACGGCTTCCTCGCGGCGAGTCCCGCCGACCTGACGCACTACCTGATCGCCCAGCTCAACGGCGGCCGGTACGGCGACCGTCAGGTCCTCTCGGCGGCGGGTGTCGCCCAGCTCCACGCCGGCCAGGTCGCCACCGGTGGCACCGGCCGGTACGCGCTGGGGTGGCGGGACGACGTCCTCTCCGGGCTCGGCGACCGCGTCGTCTGGCACGCCGGGGCGACCGCCAACTTCTTCGGCCACCTGCTGGTGCTGCCCGACTCGGAGCTGGCCGTGGTGGTGCTCGCCAACAGCTACAGCCTGGCCCTGGACGGGCCGCTGGTCGCGGCGGGGTTCAACGTGGCCCGGATTTTGCGCGGCGGGTCCCCGGTGGCGGCGGAGGCCGACCCGACGTTCACCTGGGTTCTCGGCGGGCTGCTCGCCGTGCTCGCCCTGCTGCTGGCGCTGGTGGCCTGGTCGCTGGTCCGGGCGGTCCGCCTGGTCGCGGTGGTCTGGGGCCGGCGCGCCGGGGCGGCGCCGCCCCGGGGCCGTACCGCCACCGGCACGCTGGCCTGGGTGGCCGGCTGTGCGGCGCTCGCCCTCGGTACGGGATGGGGACTCCCCGCCCTCTGGGACGGCGCCGGGCTGGCCCAGGTACTGCTCTTCGCGCCGGACCTCGGCCACGCGGCCATCGCCGTGGTCCTCGGCGCGGCCCTCCTCGGGCTGGTCCGGCTCGGCCTCGGCGGCTACCTCATGGTCGCGACCCGTCCGAAGGCGGGTGGCGCCGTGTCGGGGTGAGCCGTACCCGGCCGCGCCGCGTGCCGGCCGGGCGGCAGTCGGGGACCCCTCCGCCACCGGAGGGGTCCCCGGGGCCGGACTAGATCCGGCCGGTACCGGCGCCGCTGGTCACGATGGACTTGACGTTGGTGGCGGGGTCGAGCGTGTAGCCGTACGGGATGCTGGCGACGCTGCCGCCGGTCTCACCGGAGCCCGAGTTGACGAAATGGTTGTTCCGGGCGACCAGGTTGCCGTCGGGCGAGCTGCCCTCGCCCCGGTGGTACGGGTCCTCGACGTTCTCGAAGTAGTTCCCCTCCACCAGGACACCCGCGTTGCAGGTCGAGGCGACGCCGTAGCCGTCGACGTTGCGGTAGTAGTTGTTGTAGACGTGCACCGGGTTGCCGAACCGGACCCGGGGGTGGCGCTGGTTCGAGCCGTCGAACCAGTTGTGGTGGTACGACACCCGCAGCCGCCCGACATCCTCGCTGGCGTTGCTGTCGGAGTGGCCGAGCAGGAACGACTTGTCGTGGTTGAAGACCCGGTTCCACGAAACCGTGGCGCAGTCGGAGCTGCGCTTGATGTCGACCGCGCCGTCGTTGCCGTTGCTGAAGTTGTTGTGGTCGATCCAGACCCGGGTCGAGTACTGGACGTTGATCGCGTCGTCGCTCCAGTCCCGGAAGTTGATGTTCCGGATGATGACGTTGCTGGCGTTGGCGACGTTGAGTCCGCCGCCGGTGATGGTGGCGCCGCTGCCGACGCCGATGATGGTCTTGTTTGACGCGACCTTCTGCATGCCGCTGAGCGTGATGGTGCCGGAGACGCGGATCACCCGGGCGCCGCTGGCCTGCATGTTGCTGATCAGCCCGGCCGCGTCGGTGACGGTCACCGGCGAGGCGTTGCCGCCGCCGGTGGTGCCGCCGCACTGGGTCGCCCAACCCTCCAGGTTGAACGAGGCGGCCGAGGCGGCGGGCATGCCCGCGAGTGAGGTCGCGGCGAGGACGGCGGCGGTCGTCGCCGCGAACAGCGGCATCCGGCCCAGCCGGCGGACACGGGTGCCTGTGGTGGTGTCGGTGCTGGTCACGGGGGAACCTCCGAGCGGAAGTTGTGCACCCCGGCGGCCGAGTCGCGGGTGGGACGCGGACGCCGCCAGCGGTGGCGGGACGGGTACGGCCGGAGGACCGGCCGGTGTGGATTGATGTTGGAAAGCGCTTTCCTATGAAGTCGAAGACTATCGATGTAACTGTCGGCTGTCAACGAGCAGCGATGTCTGGGTGAGGTTCGCCCGGTGCGGTTCCGGCCGATCAGGACGCGGCGGTACGGGCGCGGGCGGAGGCTCGCCGGGCGACGTACCGGTGGATCTTGGCAGCCGTTCCGCAGTCCTCCATGCTGCACCAGCGCCGGCTGCGGTTCTTGCTCTCGTCGAGGAACAGGAAACGGCATCCGGCGCACCCCTTGAGCCGGTCCAACGGGCCGGTGGTCAACAGCGTCGCGGCGGTGTGCACGATCGGCCAGAGCGGTTGCCTGAGGTCCCGGTGGTCGGCCCAGTGCCACCGGAAGCCGCCGTCGTCGGCGCGGATCTCGGCGTGGGCCAGTGCCTCCGCGGCATCGTCGCGGAAGGCTGCCAGGAGCCGGCCGGTGGGCGTGTGGCCGGTGGCCACCGACCGGAAGAGCTCGTCGAGGCGGTCCCGGACGTCCAGGGCGCGGCGGTAGGCGGCCTGTGCGGCGATGGCGTCGGCCTGCCCCTGTCGGCGCAGCTGGGCCGCGGCGGTGTCGGTGAGCAGGCCGATCCACCGCGCCCACGCGATCACGTCGTCGTACCGGTGCAGGATGTCGTCGTCTGGCGGACCGTCCGGGGGACCGCTGCGCGTGTTGACGAAGTCGAGCGCGAGGTTGCCGCCGACGATCCGCATTCGCGTGACGTCACCTGCTGTTTCCATCAAAACGCATTTTACTCGTTGCGCGGGCACGTCCGGTCCGGCTAGTGTTTCCCCCACAGCGTATTTCACTGGTAACACGGGATCGGGGGGCGGAGAACCAGGGCGATCCTGGCCGCTGGCACCGCGCCCGCACCCGCGTCTCCGCGCGGCGTCCGCCCGACGCGGCGACGACGTCGAGCACCGGAAGGGTTGTCATGGCATTCACGGCAGGTGAGGAGGAACGGGCGCTGCGCGCGGGCGGGTTCATCCACAACCCGGTGCTACCGGGCTTCCATCCCGATCCCTGCATCCTGCGCGTCGGCACCGACTACTACATCGCCACCTCGACCTTCGAGTGGTATCCGGGCGTACGCCTGCACCACTCCACGGACCTGGTCCGTTGGCATCCGCTCGGCGGCATCCTCACCGAGTGCCGACTGCTCGACCTGCGGGGCGTCGTGGACTCCGGTGGCGTCTGGGCCCCCGATCTGTCCTATGTAGACGGCGAGTTCCACCTCGTCTACACCGACGTGGCCAGCTTCGGCAGCGGCTACTGGGACTCACAGAACTACCTGGTGACGGCTCGCGACCTGGCGGGCCCGTGGTCCGACCCGGTGCCGTTGCACGCCCGCGGCTTCGATCCGTCGCTGTTCCATGACGAGGACGGCAGGAGCTGGCTGCTGTCCATGAACGCCGACTGGCGGACCGGACGGAACCGGTTCGCCGGCATCCTGATCCAGGAGTACGACCGGGCAACCCGTACCCTGGTCGGCCCGGAGCGACTGATCTTCGAGGGCACCCCGGCCGGGATGACCGAAGGGCCGCGTCTCTACCGCCGGGACGGCTGGTATTACCTGTTCACCGCCGAGGGCGGCACGAGCTGGCCGCACCAGGTCACCGTCGCCCGGTCACGGACGCTGCTCGGCCCCTACCAGGTGGCGCCGGGCGGGCCGCTGCTCACCTCGGCCGGCCGCCCCGACCTGGCGCTTCAGAAGGCCGGTCACGGCAGCCTCGTCTGTACGCCGGAAGGGCGGTGGTATCTGGCGCACCTGGTGGCGCGCCCGTACTCCCCACTCGGGCCGTGCGTGCTCGGCCGGGAGACGGCGATCCAGCGGGTGACCTGGGACTCGGCCGGCTGGCCGCGGATCGACGGTGGGATCCCGGCCGAGACCGTACCGGCACCCGAGGCCCCGACCGGCTCCGGCCCGGTCGAGCCCGCGAGCGACCACGACGACTTCGACGGCGCCACGCTCGGTCCCGAGTGGTCGACGCTGCGCCGCCCCGCCACGCCCGACTGGGTACGGCTGTCGGTCAGACCGTCGTATGCGCGCATCTACGGCGGTCAGTCGCCGGTCGGACGGCAGCGCCCCAGCCTGGTGGCCCGACGGGTGACGGCCCGGCACTGTCGGCTCGAGGCGACGATGGAGTTCCACCCGCGAACGTTCCGGCAGCTCGCCGGCGTCACCGCGTACTACAACACCCGCAACTGGCACTACGCGTACCTCACCCTCGACGACGAGGGCCGTCGGGTGCTCGAGGTGATGTCGTCCGACCGCGGCCGACGGGTCCAGCACACCGCCTGCCGGGTCGATGCCACGGCGGCCGACCGGATCCGACTGCGCGTGGAGTTCGACGGGCCGATCGTGCGCTTCGGCTACGCGTTCTGCCCGACGGGGCGGCCGACACCGTCCGCCGACGACTGGCGAGACCTGCCCCTCGAACTGGATGCGACGATCCTCTCCGACGAGCATGCCGCGGAGACGGTGGATGGGGAACCGACGGCATGGGGGTTCACCGGTGCCTTCGTCGGGCTCTGGGTGCAGGACCTGGGCGGCGACGGCGGCTTCGCCGACTTCGACTCGGCGACGTACACGGTGACCGAGCCGGGGGCCGGTCAGCCCGACCAGCGGCTGGCGGTCAACCGTGGATCGGCGTGACCGTGCCGAGGAGGTGTGGCTGGTCACTCCGCGGATCATGGAGCCCGAAGCTCCAGGCCGGCGTGGCGCGGAACGCCACCGTGGCGGGCAGCGGCAGCGGTCGCCGGAAGACCACGTTTACGACGTACGCCTCGGGGAGCCGGTTCTCCAGCGCGGCCAGGCACCGGGCCTTGCTCCACATGCCGTGCGCGATCGGGCGCGGGAAGCCGAACAGCCGGGCTGCGAGCCGCGAGGTGTGGATCGGATTGTGGTCCCCCGACACCCGGGCGTAGCCGCGGCCGACCTCGGTGCCGACCCGCCAGCGGGCGGTCGGGGCCGGCGTCTCGGGGCGGTCGGCCGGCTCGCGCCGGGCACGCTCCGGCGCCGGACGCTCCCGCCGCAGGTACGTCGAGACGCCCTGCCAGACCACCTCGGTCCCGACCGAGGCGGTGCAGACCACGTCGAACTGGCGCCCCCGGTCGTGCGGTCGCAGCGCGACGGCGTGGACCGAGAGGTCCAGGGGTTCGGCCGCGTCGAGCGGGCGGTGCACGGTGATCCGGTTCGCCACGTGCACCAGCCCGACCAGCGGCACCGGGAACTCCGGCGCGCTCATCAGCCGTAGTGCGAGCGGGAAGGCCAGCACGTGCGGATAGGTCGGCGGCAGGACGTCGGCCAGCCCGAACCCGCAGACCCGGTCGTACGCCGCCAGGTGGTCCCGGCCGACGGTGACCCCCCGGACCACCAGCCGGACGTCGGGGAGCCGCCCGGCGCGGCGGGCCGACCCGATCCCGGGGGCCAGCCCGATCGCCGCCTGCCGGTACGACGGCCCGGTGGGCGGGACCCCGGGCAGCTCGACGTCCCGTACGGCCTCGACAGGCTCGGTCATCACGCCCCCAGCAGACTCTGACCGCAGACCCGGATCACGTTGCCGGTGATCCCGGCCGACCCCGGCGAGGCGAACCAGGCGACCGTCTGCGCCACGTCGACCGGCAGGCCCCCCTGGGCCATGCTGTTCATCCGGCGCCCCGCCTCGCGCAGCAGCACCGGCATCCGCGCGGTCATCCGGGTCTCGACGAAGCCCGGGGCGACCGCGTTCACGGTGATGCCGCGCGGGGCGAGCTGCGGCGCCAGCGCCTGCACCAGCCCGATCACCCCCGCCTTGGAGGTGGCGTAGTTGGTCTGGCCGCGGTTGCCGGCGATCCCGGCGATCGAGGAGACCCCGATCAGGCGGCCACCGGCCGGAACCAGCTCCCGCTCCAGCAGGACGTCGTTGATCCGCTCCTGACTGGAGAGGTTGACCTCCAGCACCGAGTCCCACCAATCCGGGTTCATCCGGCCGATCGTGCGGTCCCGGGTGATACCGGCGTTGTGCACCACCACGTCGACCCTGCCGTGCCGCTCGGCGAGGTGGTCGGCGAGCCGGGTGGGCGCGTCCGGCGCGGTCAGGTCGAGCTGGAGCGCCGTGCCGCCGGCCGCGTTCGCCACCTCGGCGAGCGCGTCCCCGGCGGCCGGCACGTCCAGCGCCACCACCCGGGCGCCCTCGGCGGCCAGCACCTCGGCGATCGTCGCCCCGATTCCCCGTGCGGCGCCGGTGACCAGGGCGACGCGGCCGGCGAGCGGCCGGTCCCAGTCGACCTCCGGCACCTCGGCCGGGGTGATCCGGATGACCTGCCCGGAGACGTACGCGGAACGGCCGGAGAGGAGGAAGCGCAGCGTCGACTCGATGGCGTGCTCGGCACCCGGGGCGACGTAGACGAGCTGGGCGGTGCTGCCCCGGCCGAACTCCTTGCCGATGCTGCGGACCAGCCCTTCCAAGGCCCGCTGGGCGGTCGCCTCCCGGGGGCCGCCGCACGACTCCGGCGCGGTGCCGAGGACGATCACCCGCCCGGACGGGCGCAGTGCCCGGGCCAGCGGGTGGAAGAAGTCGAAGAGCGCGCGCAGTCCGGTCGAGTCGGTGATGCCGGTGGCGTCGTAGACGAGCGCCCCGTACGTCCCGACCTGCCCGGGCGCGCCGTCGTTCGGGTCGGTCGTCGCGACGGACGGGTCGGAGACCTCGACACCGGCGGCGGCCAGGAGCGCGTGGACCGGTTGCGCCAGGCGACCGCCGCGGGCGGCGTCGAGCCGGACCGGACCGTGGATCAGGGGGTCGCCGGGCCGGTGGCGACGCAGCCGGGGCGGGTCGGGCAGGCCGAGACGCCTGACCAGCGCCCGGCCGGGTCCGGTGTGGGCGAAGCTCGCGTACCTGTCGCTCATGCGGGTAGCCTACTCACGAGTAAGGTAGTGGCAACCCATTGTCGAGAGGCGATGCCGTGTCCACTGTGCGTCGTGTGGCGATCCTCGGCGGCAATCGCATTCCGTTCGCCCGCTCCAACGGACCGTATGCGAAGGCATCCAACCAGGATCTGCTCTCCGCCGCCCTGAACGGGCTGGTCGCCCGGTTCGGGCTGGCCGGCGAGCGGCTCGGCGAGGTGGTCGCCGGCGCGGTGCTGAAGCACTCCCGGGACTTCAACCTGACCCGGGAGGTGGTGCTCGGCTCCCGGCTCGACCCGCGCACTCCGGCGTACGACCTGCAACAGGCCTGCGGCACCGGCCTGGAGGCGGCGATCCTGGTCGCCAACAAGATCGCCCTCGGGCAGATCGAGGTCGGGATCGCCGGCGGGGTGGACACCACCTCCGACGCGCCGCTGGCGGTGAACGAGGAGCTGCGGCGGACGCTGCTGGAGATCAACGCCGCCCGCACCCTCGGCGGCCGGCTGCGGGCCGCCACGCGCCTGCGCCCGACCCAGCCGTTCCGGCCGGAGATCCCACGCAACGCCGAGCCCCGAACCGGGCTCTCGATGGGCGAGCACGCCGCGATCACCGCCCGACGCTGGAAGATCGACCGGCGGGCCCAGGACGAGCTGGCGGTCCGCTCGCACCACCGGCTCGCCGCCGCGTACGAGCGGGGGTTCTTCGACGACCTCATCACGCCGTACCTCGGACTGACCCGCGACCAGAACCTCCGCCCGGACACCAGCGTGGAGAAGCTGGCGATGCTGCCCCCGGTCTTCGGCACCCGGGGTCCGGAGGCCGACCAGGCGACCATGACCGCCGGGAACTCGTCGCCGCTGACCGACGGTGCCGCGACGGTGCTGCTCGCCTCCGAGGAGTGGGCGGCGGCGCACCACCTGCCGGTGCTGGCCTGGTTCGGTGCCGTCGAGACCGCCGCCGTCGACTTCGTGCACGGCGACGAGGGGCTGCTGATGGCTCCGGCGTACGCCGTGCCCCGGCTGCTGGCCCGGACCGGCCTCACCCTCGCCGACTTCGACTTCTTCGAGATCCACGAGGCGTTCGCCTCGCAGGTGCTGGCCACCCTGGCGGCCTGGGAGTCACCGGAGTTCTGTCGGGACCGGCTCGGCCTGGACGCCCCGCTCGGTTCGATCGACCCGGCGAAGCTGAACGTCACCGGCTCGTCGCTGGCCGCCGGTCACCCGTTCGCGGCGACCGGCAGCCGGATCGTGGCGACGCTGGCGAAGCTGCTCGCCGAGCGCGGTTCGGGGCGCGGCCTGATCTCGATCTGTACGGCCGGCGGTCAGGGCGTGGTGGCGATCCTGGAGCGCTGAATCCGCGTGACCGGCCGGCCCCGGGCGGGTCCTGGCGCCGGCCACCAGCTGTCAGGGCGCGAAGGCCCCGGACGCCCGGTAGGCCGCGAGGTATTCCCGTACCGGCTCGGACAGGTCGTGCCAGGCGCGCTTGGCGTGGGCCACCTCGTACCAGGCGAGATTCTCCACCCAGAACCGGTAGACGAACGACTCGAAGTCGGGCGCGACGACGAGCAGGTCGTCGGCGGCCTCGTCGGCGCTGACCTCGTACCGGTCGTACCGGTATTCGCCGCAGACCACCCGGTGTCCGCCGTCGGCAAGCAGGAGAAGGTACCAGTAGCAGCAGCCCTGTTGGTCGTTCAGGAAGCGGAGCAGCCGGGCGCCGTCGCCCAGCGGACTCGGCACGGCGGTCTGCGCCAGGTCCCACCAACAGGCGGTACACGTGGGTACGGCAGCCAGCAGCTCCGGTCGGCTCAGGAACGTGGTGAACGACGCCGGCAGGTCGGGGCCGAGCCGGGCCAGCGTGCCGGCCGCGTCGATCGGCCGCATGAACTCCATCGACATGCCGACCTCGTTGCCGGCCGGGCCGACCGCGCGCGGCTCGGAGAGTCAGCCGAAGGTGCCGTCGAACCGGTGGGTCGGCAGCGGCGGCAGGCTGTCGACGGGGTAGGTCGAGTAGGTGCCGTCACACGGGCGGTAGGGCCCGAGACGGGTGCCCACCCAGCCCTGGCGGAGTCTCATCGCGGCACCGTAGCGTGCCGTCGGGGTCGGTGGGGAAGACGACACGGAGACCAACTCCGACAGCATCGTCCGCCGGGCCCGATCCGTCCGCGGGCGGTCCGGTGGGGACGCGGCCGGCGGGTGGTCGAGAATAGCGGGGTGACCAGCATTTCGAACGTCCTCGCCCACCGGTACGCCTCGGCGGAACTCGTCGCCCTCTGGTCTCCGGAGGAGAAGATCCGGATGGAGCGGCGGCTCTGGCTGGCCGTACTCCGGGCGCAGCGGGATCTCGGCGTGCCGGTGCCGGACGGCGTGGTCGAGGCGTACGAGCGGGTGCTGGACCAGGTCGACCTCGCCTCGATCGCAGCCCGCGAGCGGATCACCCGGCACGACGTCAAGGCCCGGATCGAGGAGTTCTGCGCGCTGGCCGGGCACGAGCACGTGCACAAGGGGATGACCTCCCGCGACCTCACCGAGAACGTCGAGCAGCTCCAGATACGCCGGTCGCTGGAGCTGATCCGGGACCGGGTGGTCGCCGCCCTGGCCCGGCTGGCCCGGCTCGCGGTCGAACACTCCGACCTCGTGCTGACCGGCCGGTCGCACAACGTCGCCGCGCAGGCCACCACGCTCGGCAAGCGGTTCGCGTCGGCGGCCGAGGAGCTGCTGGTCGCGTACGAGCGGCTGGACGACCTGATCGGGCGGTATCCGCTGCGCGGCATCAAGGGGCCGGTCGGCACCGCCGCCGACCAGCTCGACCTCTTCGACGGCGACGCCGGGAAGGTGGCGGAGCTGGAGCGCCGGGTCGCCGAGCACCTCGGCTTCACCCGGGTGTGGGACAGCGTTGGACAGGTCTACCCGCGCTCGCTGGACTTCGACGTCCTCTCCGCCCTGGTCCAGACCGCGGCGGCGCCGTCCTCGCTGGCGACGACGATCCGGCTGATGGTCGGCCAGGAACTGGCCACCGAGGGGTTCCGTCCCGGACAGGTCGGCTCCAGTGCGATGCCGCACAAGATGAACACCCGCTCCAGCGAGCGGATCAACGGCTTCGCGGTGATCATCCGGGGTTACCTCTCGATGGTCGGCGAACTCGCCGGCGACCAGTGGAACGAGGGGGACGTCTCCTGTTCGGTGGTTCGCCGGGTGGCGCTGCCGGACGCGTTCTTCGCCGCCGACGGGCTCTTCCAGACCTTCCTCACCGTGCTGGACGAGTTCGGCGCGTACCCGGCGGTGATCGCCCGGGAACTCGACCGCTACCTGCCGTTCCTGGCCACCACCAAGATCCTCGTCGCGGCGGTGCGCCGCGGGGTCGGCCGGGAGACCGCGCACGAAGTGATCAAGGAGCACGCGGTCGCGGTGGCGCTGGCCATGCGGGAGAAGGGGATCGCCGAGAACGACCTCTTCGACCGGCTCGCCGCCGACGGCCGACTGGGGCTCAGCCGGGTCGAGATCGACGAACTGGTCGCCGACCGGGCCGCCTTCACCGGGGCGGCCGCGGCGCAGGTCCGGGCCGTCGCCGACCGGGTCGCCGCGGTGGTGGCGGCGCACCCCGAGGCGGCCGCCTACGACCCGGCACCGATCCTCTGACGCTCCTCTGACACCCGGTACACCCCGGGACGGGCACGGCGGCGGCGTCGGCCCGGGCCGGCTCAGTCGCGCGGGGTCGGGGTGCCGGCGGCGCTGCCGAGGTCCGGCGCGCTCGGCGGCTCCGCGATGGCGCCGGAGTCGAGCGGCTCGGCCCGGTGGGCGGTCTCCGCGGCCACCTTCGGCTGGTCGGTCGGCGGGTTCTCCACCGGCTGTCGGACGGCGACCACCGCGGTGCCGTACGCGCAGAGTTCCATCCACAGCTCGCCGACGTCACGGTGGTCGAACCGCATCCCGATCACGGCGTTGGCGCCGAGCCGGGTCGCCTCCTCGCCCAACTGCTGTACGGCGTCGGTCCGCCAACGGGTCAGGTTTTCGGGGGCTTTGGGGTCGTAGGCGCCACCCCGGAGGCTCTTCACTCCCTCGCGGTACGGGTTGCGGGTGCGGGCCTGACACGAAACGACTTCGCCGAGTACTGCGCGGATCTCGTACCCCGGTAGGTGATCCGTCGTCACGATCAGCACAGCCTGATGCTGGCAGAGCGGGCCAGAGCGGTTTGCGAAGCTGGTTCACATCGCCGCACTCTGCGAAACGGGCCGGCGGCACCGAAAGGCACCGGTCGCGGCCGGGAGTGTCCCGGCCGCCTGGAACGGCACGGACCTGCGGTAACGGTCCCGTCGACCGGTAACCCGCCCAGTCTGGCCGTAGCCCACGGGTTCCCGGGTAAAGCGCGCAGACGCGGCGACGAGCGGCCGGACCGGCCGGAACGACCGGGGCGGGAACGGACCGCAGGGCGACGAACGGCGTGGCGCGGACGCCCCCGGCCGGAGGGCCGGGAACGTCCGCGCCGTACCCCTGAGGAGGGTGCGGAGGAGGCCGTTGGCTAGACCCCGGCCACCGAGGCGATCCAGGACCGGTTGTAGGCGACGCTGCCGTAGTTCTGGATGCTCACGCCGTCAGCGGTGGAGGCCACCCCGACCTGGGCGCCGTTGTAGAACTGCGGCCCGCCGGAGTCACCCCGCCAGGCGTTGCCGCTGATCCGGGTGCTCCGGATCGCCCGCCCGCCGTACGCGTCGGTGACGGTGGTGCTGGTCACCTGTACGGTGGCCGTCTTGAGCTGGCTGGACGCCGAGCAGCCGCTGTAGCAGGTCATGCCCCAGCCGTAGATCGAGTTGGTCGAACCGACCGGCGGGTAGCTGCTGGAGAGGGTGACGTACGTGGTGTTGATCGACGTGGAGAGGTAGAGCAGGGCGAGGTCGTACCGGGCGTAGCTGGCTGACACGCCGCTGGTGACGCCGCCGGAGGATCGGTAGACGCTCCCCACCCGCACCGACATCGTGCCGCTGACACAGTGCCGGGCGGTGAGGACCCAGCGCGGCGCGATGATCGTGCCGGAGCAGGTGAACGAGCCGTTGCTGAAGACGGCCGCCGCCCAGGGGGCCGAGGAGACCGTGCCGCCGCCGATGATCGGTGCGGGCGCGGCGGAGGCGGCGGTCGGTGCGACGAGCACGCCGACCAGGGCGGTGGCGAGCATCACCACAGTACGACGAAGACGCATGGTTGGGCTCCTTCCGGGGGGTACACCCGGGTTCACCGGGTCGGTTGAGCCGCCGCCGGCGGGGGGATGTCCGCCGTACGGATCTGGACCGTCAACGTTCGGCTCGGGAGACCGGACGTTTGACGCCACACGCTAGGCCGTTCGTCACCTATTCACAAGGGTGAACCTCTGGGGTCGATTTCGGACCGCACCGCCCCGATGCCCGGATCGCACGGCCACGCGAGCCCGTCTCGGCCCTCCCACCGGCCGGCCCGTGCGTCAACTGCCTGGTCTGCCGGGTACGCTGGCTGCGCTCGCCCCATCGTGGGCCGGCACCCAACTGCGTACACAGTCAGGAGTGCCCAGTGCCTCGCGTCGTCGTCGACGTCATGCTCAAGCCGGAGATTCTCGATCCTCAGGGCCAGGCCGTCGCGAACGCGCTGCCGAGGCTCGGAGTCACGGACGTGTCCTCCGTGCGCATCGGCCGGCGGATCGAGATCGAGTTCTCCGGGCAGCCGGACCTGGATCGCGCCCGGGAGATCGCGGACAAGCTGCTGGCCAACCCGGTGATCGAGGACTACACGGTCCGCCTCGCGGACGCGGAGGAGAGCACTCCATGACCGCCCGGATCGGTGTGGTGACGTTCCCCGGCTCCCTCGACGACCGGGACGCCGCGCGCGCGGTGCGGATCGCCGGCGCCGAGGCGGTGCCGCTCTGGCACGACGACCCGAACCTGCACGGTGTCGACGCCGTCGTGCTGCCCGGCGGCTTCTCCTACGGCGACTACCTGCGATGCGGCGCCATCGCCCGGTTCGCCCCCGTGATGGAGACGATCGCAGCCGGGGCCCGGGACGGCCTGCCGGTGCTCGGCATCTGCAACGGGTTCCAGATCCTCTGCGAGGCGCACCTGTTGCCCGGGGCGTTGACCCGCAACCAGCACCTGCACTTCCGCAACCGCGACCAGTGGCTGCGCGTCGAGTCCGCCGGCACCGCCTGGACCAACGCGTTCCAGCCGGGACAGGAGATCCTCGTCCCGGTGAAGAACGGCGAGGGACGCTACGTCGCCGACCAGCGCACCCTCGACGAACTGGAGGCGACCGGTCGGGTCGTCGTCCGGTACGTGTACGGCAACCCGAACGGGTCGCAGCGGGACATCGCCGGCATCACCAACGAGGCCGGTAACGTGGTGGGGCTGATGCCGCACCCGGAGCACGCCGTGGAGGCGTTGACCGGCCCCTCCCTCGACGGGCTCGGCTTCTTCACCTCGATCCTCAAGCACCTGCTGGGAGCGCCGGCATGATCGACCGGAGTGGGGTCCCGGGACAGTCCGGACCCGCCCTCGCCGTACCCCCCTCGCCGCCGGTGAACGTCCCGGACACCGTCGCCCAGGCCGCGGCGACCCCCGGAGACCTCCAGCCCTACACCGAGCTGGGCCTCCGCGACGACGAGTACGACCGGATCCGCCAGATCCTGGGCCGGCGACCGACCCAGTCCGAGCTGGCGATGTACTCGATCATGTGGAGCGAGCACTGCTCCTACAAGTCCAGCAAGGTCCATTTGCGACAGTTCGCCGAGAAGGCGCCGCGCAGCGACCGACTGCTGGCCGGGATCGGCGAGAACGCGGGCGTGGTCCGGGTCTCCGACCGGCTCGCGGTGACCTTCAAGGTCGAGTCCCACAACCACCCGAGCTTCGTCGAGCCGCACCAGGGCGCGGCGACCGGGGTCGGCGGCATCGTCCGGGACATCCTGGCGATGGGCGCCCGACCCGTCGCGGTGATGGATCCGCTGCGCTTCGGCGCCGCCGACCACCCCGACACCGCCCGGGTGCTCCCCGGCGTCGTCGCCGGGATCGGCACGTACGGCAATTGCCTCGGCCTGCCGAACATCGGCGGCGAGGTGGTCTTCGACCCCTGCTACCAGGGCAACCCGCTGGTGAACGCGCTCTGCGTGGGCGTCCTGCCGGTGGAGCGGTTGCAGAACAAGGCCGCGGCCGGGCCCGGCAACGTCGTCGTCCTGCTCGGCGCCAAGACCGGGCGGGACGGCATCGGCGGCGTCTCCGTCCTCGCCAGCGCCACGTTCGACGACGCCAGCGCGCAGCGTCGCCCGTCCGTGCAGGTCGGCGACCCGTTCATGGAGAAGCTTCTCATCGAGGCGTGCCTGGAGCTGTACGACGCCGGGCTCGTCGTCGGCATCCAGGATCTCGGCGGCGCCGGCCTGACCTGTGCCCTGACCGAGACGGCCGCCGCGGCCGGCACCGGCATGCGGGTCTGGCTGGAGCGCGTGCCGCTGCGCGAGGCGTCGATGGAGCCGCACGAGATCCTCGCCAGCGAGTCGCAGGAGCGGATGCTGCTGATCGTCGCCCCGGACAACCTCGACGCGGTGCTGCGGATCGCCGAGAAGTGGGGCGTGCCGGCCAGCGCGATCGGCGAGGTCACCGGCCCCGAGGCGGGCGCCGCGGCGGGTCGGCTGGTCATCACCTGGTACGGCCACACCGTGGTCGACGTACCGCCGGCGTCGCTTGTGGACGACGGCCCGGTGTACGCCCGTCCGATGCGTGAGCCCGCCGACCTGATCCTGCTCCAGGCGGACCGGGCCGAGACCCTGCCCCGCCCGTCGACCCCGGAGGCGCTCCGCGAGACCGTGCTGCGGATGATCGCGTCGCCCAACCTCTGCGACAAGACCTGGATCACCGAGCAGTACGACCGCTACGTCCTCGGCAACACCGTGCTGGCGCAGCCCGAGGACGCCGGGGTGATCCGGATCGACGAGGAGACCGGACTCGGCGTGGCGATCTCGGTCGACGGCAACGGCCGGTACACCCGGCTCGACCCGTACCACGGTGCCAAGCTGGCGCTCGCCGAGGCGTACCGGAACGTGGCGGTGACCGGCGCGAAGCCGGTCGCGGTGACCGACTGCCTCAACTTCGGCTCGCCCGAGGACCCGGCGGTGATGTGGCAGTTCGCCGAGGCCGTGCGCGGGCTGGCGGACGGCTGCGCCGAGCTGGGCATCCCGGTCACCGGCGGCAACGTCAGCTTCTACAACCAGACCGGCGCGGCGGCGATCCATCCCACCCCGGTCGTCGGCGTGCTCGGCGTGCTCGAGGACGTCAGCCAGCGGGTGCCGATGGGCTTCGCCCGGACCACGGGCACGGACCACGACCTGATCTTCCTGCTTGGCGAGACCCGGCTGGAACTGTCCGGCTCCGAGTGGGCCTGGGTGACCCACGGCCACCTCGGTGGGGTGCCGCCTCGGGTGGACCTGGCGGCCGAGCGTGCCCTCGCCGAACTCATCGCCGAGGCGGCCCGGGTCGGGCACCTGCGGTCGGCGCACGACCTCTCCGACGGCGGGCTGGCCCAGGCGCTCGTCGAGTCGATGCTGCGGTACAACGTCGGGGCGCGGATCGCGGTGCCGGAGGGCTTCACCACCGGGTCGATGCCGTTCGTCTTCCTGTTCAGCGAGTCGGCCGGCCGGGCGATGGTCGCGGTGCCGCTCGGGCACGAGAAGGCGTTCACCGCGCTCTGCGCCGAGCGGGGCGTGCCGTGGACCCTGATCGGGGTGACCGACGCCGCCGGCGGCGAACTGGAGGTACGCGGCCAGTTCACCATCGGTCTCGACGAGCTGCGGGCCGCGTATTCCGGCACCCTGCCGGCCCTCTTCGACGCCCCTGCCCCGCCGACCCCGCCGCCGGCGCCGGAGCAACCCTCCGCCGAGCCGCTGCCGACCGGTCCGGCGGCTGCCGCCCCGACGGCCGAGGCGGAGGCTGCCGTGCCGGTGGTCGAGCCGGCGGCGGACCCGGTGAGCACCCCCGTGCCGGTGGTCGAGGCGGTGCCCGCGGCGGCCGGGCCTGAGCCGGGTACCGCCGAGCCGGCGGCGACCGAGCCCGGGTCGGATCCCACCCCACGGTGACCGCGGCCGGGTCGGCGCCGGTCGGAGGCCCGACCGGCCCGGATCCGGCGGCGGCGGGGGACAGGACCGGCACGCCGGAGGCGGCGGGCGAAAGCTTCGTCGTCCCGACGCAGCCGACCGGCGGGTCCGACGAGCACGCGGCAGAGGTCCAGCCGACGGGCGGGGCGCGAACGAACGGAAGGGGCCGGATCCGGCAACGCGGATCCGGCCCCTTTTCACGCCGTCGACACGGCTGTGCTGCTCAGTCGTCCAGCCAGTCCAGGGAACGGCGCTCCCCACGGCCACCCTGGTGCGGCACACCGGAACGGCTGTGCCCGCCGGCCCGGGACGAGTCGTCGTAGTAGCCGCCCTGCTGGTCGTAGCCGCGGTCGTCGTAACCGCCCTGGTCGTCGTAGCCGCCCCGGCCCCGCTGGTCGTAACCGGCGCCGGTGGTCGGCTGGTCGTACCCGCCGCGGTCGTCGTAACCCTGCTGGCCGTATCCGCCGGCCCGGGTCTGGTAGTCGTCACCGTAGCCGTCGTCGCCCCGGCCGTAGCCGCCCTGGTCGTCGTAGCCGCCGCGACCGCCGCCGTGGGTCGTACCGTCGTCGTAGCCGCCGCCCTGGTCGTAGCGCTGGGTCGCGTCGTAGCCACCCGCGCCCGAGGTGGGACCGTAGCCACCGGAGTCGTACGGGTCGGCCGGCGGCCCGTAGTCGTCGTCGCGGCCGGTGTAGCGCCCGGTCGGCTCGTCGTACCGGTCGTCGTAGCCGTCCCCGCCCGACCGGTAGCCCCCACCCGAGACCGGAGCGCCGTAGCCGGCACCCGCACCGGAACCGGGCGCGTTGCCGTACCCGGGGCCGGAGGCCGGGGCGGCACCGTAGCCGCCCGCGCCCGATCCGGGAGCCGCCCCGTACGCCCCGGCACCGGAGCCGGGCCGGCCGCCGTAGCCGCCGTCCTCGTCCCAGCCCCGCTGCGGCCCGCCACCGCCGTAGCCGGGCGGACCCGACTGCGGGTTCGGCAGCGGCGCGCCGTACGGGTCCGGAAACTCGTCATCGACCAGCGGGGCGTTGTGCATCATCGTCGGGGCGTCCGCCAGGGACGGCCCGGTGACCATGGTGGCGTCCGAGGCGCCGCCCGCGGCCCGGTTGGTGACCCGGGTCGGCTCGTCGGAGTAGCCCCGGCCGGCCGCCGCCGACCCGGCCCGCGGGCCGTCGGGCCCGTCCTCGTCACCCTCTTCCTTGCGCCGCATCAGCAGCAGCACGATGGCACCGACGCCGAGGGCGACCAGCAGACCGCCGGCGAGGATCAACAGCAGGGAACCGGTGCCCCCGCCGTCAGACTCGTTGCTCGCGGGGTTCTGGTCGCCGTCGGCGGCCGCCTCCGTCGGCTCATCCTCGGTCGCCTCCTCCTCTTCGGCGTCCGGGTCCTCGGTCGCCTCCTCGGCCGGCGTGGCCGAGGCGCTCGGTTCGGCGGCGGCGAGCGCGAGGCTGATGTTGCGGCCGGTGACCCGCTGGCCGTTGGCGCCGTTCACCGTCAGGGTCTCGGTCACACCATCCTTGGTGGCCCGGAGTTCGAGCGAGCCGGGTGTGATGGGGTTGCTCTCCGAACCGGTGAACCGGAAGGTGCCGCTGCTGCTCGTGCTCTTGGTGTACGTGTGGCCCTGGGAGTCGCGCAGCCGGACCGAGGCACCACTGACCGCCTCGCCGGTCGTCCCGTTGACGACCTTCCCCGAGACCTCGGCGACCGTCTGGACCTCCGGTATCTCCGGGCCCCTGACGGTGATGCTCCGGCTCGCGCTGCCGCTGTCGTCGCCGATCTGCACGGTGATCTGGATCGAGCCGGACCGCTCCTGCCCCGCCGCGACGTTCCCGGCCTTCAGGGTGGCGCTGTAGCTCTTCGTGTCGCCCGCCGGGATCGTGTCGGTGAAGTCGCAGTTGTTCGTGCACCGCAGCTCGCCGAACGAGGAGCTGACCCGGATGTTGGCGGAGGGGGTGCCAGACAAGAGACCGTTGTTGTTCCTGACGGAGAACGTCAGTGTCGTGGTCTGGCCGGAGTTCAGACTGGCGTTGACGCTGGTGATGGTCACCGTGGGGTCTTCGGCCAAAGCTGGTGTGGCGGGGGTAGCGAAGATTGCGCTGGCTGCCAGCGCCACGACCACACCGGCTCGCGGTATCCAGGCTCGTCGGTGTGCTGTCACGTCCACCGCCTTCCGGTTCACCTGTCGCCGACCCGTCGCCGGCTGAGGATTAACCCATACGACTACACCGTCGGCAACTATGCCTTGTCCAATGGGACGAGCGCGACCCAGGGGCGCCGGGAAATGCCGCGAAGTCGGGCCGTATCGTCCCGGTGTGTCCTCCGAACACAATATGTCCCCGGCCGTCTCGACCGTACTGGCGGACCTGGAGGCCGGGCGGACGCCGGACCGCGTCACCCTACGGGACGCCGTCCGTCTTCTCCTGTCCGACCTGGCGAAACGTGCGCCTGGCCGGGCGGTCGAGGTACGCGTGCCACCCTATGGTGCGATCCAGTGCTGCGCCGGTCCGCGACACACCCGGGGTACGCCGCCGAACGTGGTCGAGATGGCGCCGACGACCTGGATTCTCCTGGCCACCGGCCGGCTGAGCTGGGCGGCAGCGGTGGCGGATGGTCGGGTGACGACCAGCGGTATTCGTGCGGATATCTCTGGTTTTCTGCCGATTTAGCACTATTCGCTCAGTATTAACCGTTACTGAGGAGAGTCGATACGTGGCTCTCTGTATTGAAGGCGGGTCGCGTACACTGTTGGCGACGAAACTCCGATCACCCGGGCGACAGGCGAGTCCGAGCGAAATCAGCAAAGGGAGCAGCAGGTGCCCCGAGGCGACGGCCGGTTGAGCCATGACCTCGACCCCCAACGACCCGGCCCCCAGGACGCGTGCGGTGTCTTCGGTGTCTGGGCACCGGGGGAGGAGGTGGCGAAGCTCACGTATTTCGGTCTCTACGCACTTCAGCACCGCGGCCAGGAAGCGGCCGGAATCGCCGTCAGCGATGGCTCGGGCGTGGTGGTCTACAAGGACCTCGGGTTGGTCGCCCAGGTCTTCGACGAGCCGACCCTCGCCAGCCTCCGCGGTCACCTCGCGATCGGGCACACCCGCTACTCCACCACCGGTGGCTCCACCTGGGAGAACGCCCAGCCGACCATCCGGGCCACCAGCGCCGGCACCACCATCGCCCTGGCCCACAACGGCAACCTCGTCAACACCGCCGAACTGGCCCGGCAGGTCGCCGAGCGCGGCGTGGACCCGGACGGGTCGACCTCCGACACCGCCCTGGTGACCATGCTCCTGGCCAGCCGGCCGGACCTCTCGGTCGAGGCGGCCGCGCTCGAGGTCCTTCCCACCCTCCGGGGCGCGTTCAGCCTCGTCTTCATGGACGAGACCACCCTCTACGCCGCCCGGGACGCGTACGGCGTACGGCCACTGGTCCTCGGCCGGCTCGAGCGGGGCTGGGTGGTGGCGAGCGAGACGGCCGCGTTGGACATCGTCGGCGCCGGCGTCGTCCGGGAGATCGAGCCGGGCGAGCTGATCGCCATCGACGAGCACGGGCTCCGTTCGGCCCGGTTCGCGGCGCCGGACCCGAAGGGCTGCCTCTTCGAGTACGTCTACATCGCCCGGCCGGACACCACCATCGCCGGCCGTACCATCCACGCCGCCCGGGTCGCCATCGGTCGGCAGCTCGCCCGGGAACACCCGGTCGACGCCGACCTCGTGATCCCGGTCCCCGAGTCGGGCACCCCGGCGGCGATCGGGTACGCCGCGGAGTCCGGCATCACGTACGGCGCCGGCCTGATGAAGAACCCCTACGTCGGCCGTACCTTCATCCAGCCGTCGCAGACCCTTCGCCAGCTCGGCATCCGACTCAAGCTCAACCCGGTACGGGAGAACGTCCGGGGCAAGCGGCTGGTCGTCGTGGACGACTCGATCGTGCGGGGCAACACCCAACGGGCGATCGTCCGGATGTTGCGGGAGGCCGGCGCGCTGGAGGTACACGTCCGCATCTCCTCGCCGCCGGTGAGCTGGCCGTGCTTCTACGGCATCGACTTCGCGACCCGTGCCGAGCTGCTGGCCAGCGGGCTGGACAACGAGGGCATCCGGCGCTCGATCGGCGCCGACACCCTCGGGTACGTCTCGCTGGAGGGCCTCGTCGCGGCGACCGAACAACCAAAGTCCCGGCTCTGTCGGGCCTGTTTCGACGGTGAGTACCCGATCGAGCTCCCCGCCGGGAACCTGATCGGCAAGCACGTACTCGAAGGAGTCGACCGTCGGGTCTCCGCCGTGGGTTCGGAGGAGGCGGAGCGTGAGCGTCCGGTCTCGTCCGCCGCCCGCGGCGCGACCGGTCATCCGTTCGTGCACAGTACGGGTGGCGGCGATGTGCCGTCACATGCGTGAGCACCACGTCGGTCGCGACTGACGAGGTCCGACCGGCGCGCAGACCGGCCCGGCCGAGGAGATCCAGACCGGGCAGCAACACCAAGTCGAGCGATCCTCGACCGCGACCGACGCGGCCAGCCGCGACAACCACAAGGGGAGAACCGTGACGCACGTGACCGAGCGCAGTGGTGCAGGAAGCGGGCCGGCTGGCACCCATCAGCCCTGGACGGCGGGGATGGGGCGCGCCGGCCGCAAACGCACGCTGTCGTACGCGGACGCCGGTGTCTCGATCGAGGCGGGCGAACGCGCGGTCGAACTGCTGCGACCGAAGGTGCAGGGCACCCGGCGCCCCGAGGTGATCGGCGACATCGGTGGGTTCGCCGGGCTGTTCCGGCTCGACACCCGGAAGTACCGCAACCCGATCCTGGCCTCCTCCACCGACGGGGTCGGAACCAAGCTGGTCATCGCGCAGCAGATGGACATCCACGACACGGTCGGCATCGACCTGGTCGCCATGGTCGTCGACGACCTCGTCGCCTGCGGCGCGGAGCCCCTCTTCCTGCTCGACTACATCGCCACCGGGGAGGTGGTGCCGGAGAAGGTCGCCGAGATCGGTGCCGGCATCGCCGACGGCTGCCGGTACGCCGGTTGCGCGTTGCTCGGCGGCGAGACCGCGGAGCACCCGGGCGTGCTGCGGCCCGACGAGTACGACATCTCGGCCACCGGGGTCGGCGTGGTCGAGGAGAGCGAGATCCTGCGTCCGGAGCGGGTCGAGGTCGGCGACGTGCTCATCGCGATGGGCTCGTCCGGACTGCACTCGAACGGCTACTCGCTGGTCCGGCACGTCCTGCTCGGCGCCGGTCGGATGCGGCTGGACACGGTGATCGAGGACTTCGGCCGGCAGCGCACCCTGGGCGAGGAGCTGCTGACCCCGACCAAGATCTACGCACAGGACTGCCTCAAGCTGATCGCCGAGGCCGACGTGCGGGCGTTGGCGCACATCACCGGTGGCGGGATTCCCGGCAACCTGGTGCGGGTCCTGCCCGACCACGTCGACGCGGTGGTCAACCGGGCCACCTGGCGGCCTCAGCCGATCTTCGACCTGGTGCAGTCGAAGGGCCGGATCGAGGACCAGGAGATGGAGGCCACCTTCAACATGGGGGTGGGGATGTTCGCCATCGTCTCGGCCGAGGACGCCGACCGGGCCCTGGCCTGCCTGGCCGGGCGCGGGGTCGAGGCGTGGCAGGCCGGCGAGATCATCGAGGGTACCGGCGAGGTGCAGATGATCGGCCAGCACACCCGGGGCTGAGGTCCGCATCCCGGTCCGCACTACGCTCGGTGACGAACCGGGTGCCGATCGGGCCGTACACCCGGTAACTGACGGTTCCGAGAAAAGCACAAATCCCACATCCTCGGAGCGTTGCCTCCAACCTCCGTGATTCTTGGCATACCCGCTCAGGACTTCACCGGAGTGGTCCCCGCCACCTAGCCTGGGGGCACCTCAGGCGCGGTAGGAGGGAGCATGACCGTCCGGCGACCGGAGTTCTCCGGAATGCGGGGGATCGCCCCGGTCCCCAGCTACGTCGTCATGCAGCCGACCACGCTCTGCAATCTCGACTGTGGGTACTGCTACCTCCCGGCTCGGGCGGTGGACCGGCGGATGCCGGTGGCGGTGGCGGAGGCGGTCGCCGCTCCGGTGAACGGCTGGGCCCGCCAGGGCCGGTTCTCGGTCGTGTGGCACGGCGGCGAGCCGCTGGCCGCCGGTCGCGGGCACCTCGGCGCGCTGCTGGCCCCCTTCGACCCGACCGTGGAGCACCACGTCCAGACGAACGCGACCCTGATCGACGACGCCTGGTGCGAGTTCTTCACCGAACACCGGATCCGGGTCAGCGTCAGCGTCGACGGGCCGCGGGAACGGAACCTCGAACGGGTGAGCCGGGGCGGGCGGCCCGCGTACGACCGGATCATGGCCGGGATCGCGGCACTGCGCCGGCACGGCATCCCGTTCTCCGCGCTCTGCGTGGTGAGCCGGCCCGAGCCCGGGCTCGCCGCCGAGCTGTACGACTTCTTCCTGGAGCTCGGCTGCGACGTGCTGGGCATCAACATCGAGGAGACGGAGGGGGTCAACACCCGGAGCAACGCGCACCGGCCTGAGCAGGTCAGCGGCTTCTGGGCCGAACTTGTCGCCGCCTGGCGCCGGGCGCCCCGGATCCACCTACGCGAGGTCGAGTGGTCGCTGCGGTACGCGGCGGCGGTCCTCGACGGCGTGGAGGACGACGTGCTGCCCCGGCAGCTCGACCCCATCCCGACCATCGCGTACGACGGCTCGGTGGTGCTGTTCTCTCCGGAACTCGCCGGCTTCTCAGATCCGGACTACGGCGACTTCACCAGCGGAAACGTCATGGAGACCCCGCTGCCGGACCTTCTGGCCGCGGCCGATCGGACCCGCTGGGTGGCCGAGTTCCTCGCCGGGGTCGAGTCCTGCCGTGCCCAGTGCCCGTACTTCGGGTTCTGCGGAGGTGGACATGCCGCCAACCGTTACTTCGAACACGGGCGTTTCGATGGTACGGAGACCGACCACTGCCGAAATAGCAAGATCCGTCTACTAGAGGGAGTGTTGGATCATGCCCGACACCACGGGCCGACGCCGGCCTGAGCGGACCGAGGCGGGGGTCGGTGACCCGGTGGCCCTCCGGGTCCGGGACGCCCGGGCGGGCCTGACCCTGCTACTTCAGGAGGCGGCGGAGGCGCGGCGGCTCCGGGCCGAGGCGGCGGCCGCGGCCGGGGACGGCGGCGCCGTCTGCGCCTGGAACCACTTCGAGAACATTCCGACGTTCTACAACTGGAACAACCGGCCGCGCTGATCGCCCGGTTCGCGCCGGTGGCCCGGCCAGCCGACGTTGCGGGCGTCACGCCGACGGTACGCGGCCGGCGGAGTCGTCGCGCCCCCGATGCGGGTACGCGGCGCCACCCCGCCGCCGCCCCTGGTCCTCCCCGACCACCACCCGGCAGCGGCGGCCGGAACCTGGAAGAACGCGGACGGAACCCGCCACCGGTCGGAGCCGTGCTCCGACGCGGCAGGTCCGTACCGGCGTGGTGTCCGATCCCGGGAGCACCGCACTGGGGCTCCCGCCAGCCGGTACGCCGACACCGGGCTCTTCGCCGTCTCCGACACGCGTGAGCACGCGGGGTTACCGCGTGCTCAGATGTGACCAGCGGTCAGCGGCGAATTGGAGCCCAGTTGTCCGGGTCGTCGTCCGCGTCGAAATCCTCGTCATCGTCGTCGACGTACTCTTTGTAGTCGTCGTCGAAGTCGTGGTCCGACTTGCGGCTGCCGCCGAGTTCTCGCTGCAAGGCGGCGAGGTCGGTGTTCGGGGAGTGGTACTTCAGCCTCCGGGCCACCTTTGTCTGCTTGGCCTTAGCACGGCCGCGCCCCATGGCTCGACCCCCTCGCACAGAATTCGGGGCAGCCCGAAGGCGGGCCCCGATGACGTCAGGCATCTCTCGTGGCTCTTACGGTACATGGGGATGCCCAGGTTCGGCACCTCGGGTTGCCACCGTCCGTGCCCGCGCGTCGCGGGGACGCCGACCCGCCGCCCGATACCGCCAGGTAAGGGGTCGGTCAGTTACCGGTCGTGACCTTCGTCCCCCGCCGGGCCGGCTGGTACGCCCCGGTCTCATGTCACCGTCTCGGGGCGGCAAAACGGCGAGGTGGCGTTGCTCGTCCGGATCGTCCCGGTTCGTCGGGCGGTCGCCCACCCGGGCCGGCCCGCCGGTCGTCGGCCGGGCGGGCTGTGGGCGGGGGCCGGTGCCGGGGCGGTGGGCCCCGGCCGGTCAGGCGCGGGACCCACGCGGAGCCTCAGCCCAGGTAGATCGTCCGGAGCCGGCCGACCTCGGCCATCCGACGCTCGGCCAGACGGTCGGCCGCGATCGCCGGCGGCACACCCTCGGCGTCGGCGAGCCGGAGGATGTCCCGGGTGGTGTCGTAGATCCGGGTCGCCCGTAGCTTGGCACGCTCGAAGTTGAAGCCCTCGATCTCGTCGGCGACCTGGATCACGCCACCCGCGTTGACCACGTAGTCGGGGGCGTAGAGGATGCCGCGGTCGGCGAGCAGCTTCTCGATGCCGGGGTGGGCGAGCTGGTTGTTCGCCGCCCCGACCACCACCCTGGCCCGCAGCGCCGGCACCGTGGCGTCGTTGAGCGCCCCGCCGAGCGCGCAGGGCGCGTACACGTCGATGTCGGAGGTGATCAACGCCTCCGTGTCGGTGACGAGGTCGACCTGCGGGTACGTCCGGCGGGCCCACTCCAGGGCCCGCTCGTCCACGTCCGTCGCCACCACGGAGGCCCCGTCGTCCAGCAGGTGGGCGGTGAGGTGCTTGCCGACCTTGCCGAGGCCGGCGACGCCGACGCGCCGACCGGCGAGCGTCGGGCTGCCCCAGACGTGCTCGGCCGCGGCGCGCATGCCCTGGAAGACGCCCCAGGCGGTCAGGACGGACGAGTCGCCGGCGCCGCCGTGCTCGACGCTGCGGCCGGTGACGTAGCGGGTCTCCCGGGCGATCACGTCCATGTCCGCGACGTACGTGCCGACGTCGCAGGCGGTGTAGTAGCGGCCGTGCAGCGAGTCGACGAACCGGCCGTACGCCCGCAGCAGGGGCTCGGACTTGATCCGCTCCGGGTCACCCCAGATCACGGCCTTGCCGCCGCCGTGGTCGAGCCCGGCCAGGGCGTTCTTGTACGCCATGCCGCGCGACAGCTCCAGCACGTCACGCAGCGCCTCGGCCTCGGAGGCGTACGGGTAGAACCGCGTGCCGCCGAGCGCGGGGCCGAGCGCGGTCGAGTAGATGGCGATGATCGCCCTGAGTCCGGTCTGCTTGTCCTGGCAGAACACGACCTGCTCGTGGCCGTCGGATTCCTGGCCGTCGGTGCTGGCGAATACGTCCATGGCTCGCTCCTGGTGAGACTGGACGTCCTCGTGGGACGTCGCGGGCGGGGGTTGCCCGGCGGACCGGCGCGGGATGGTGCCGGTCTCACCTGTGAGCGTAATGGTGATCGTGGGGCCCGGAGGAGTGGCTCCGGTGCGTCCGAATGCTGGTCACCGGGGCGTCCCGGTACCGCCGCCGCCACCGGCCCGTGCGGCGGTTTGGCCCGTGTCCGTGGGCCGGTGCGGCGCGTCCCGTGCTGTCCCGTGGAGTCGATCGGAGATGCTGACGACAGGGACGTTCCGTTTCGTGGGAGGATCGCGCCGTGCCGTCGCTCTTCGCTTCCTACCTGCGCGTGTACGAGCCGTTGACCGCCTTCGACCGGGACCGGCAGCTCTTCTGGCGCCGGTACGTCCAGGAGGGCAGAGCGGTGGCCCCGGTGGACGGGCCGGTCCGGCAGCGTACCGCCGTGATCGAGGCGCTGGGGGTGGGCTGGACCCGTCTGCCGGACCTGCCCGAGGAGGCGTACGTCCTGGAGGCCGACGACACGCTGCTGATCTGCCCCTGGAACCTGCGGGTGCGGATCGCCGAGGCGGCGCTGAGCGCCCGGGACGGCGTGCCGCCGGTGCTGGCCGACGCCTTCGTCCCGCCGGTGCTGGCCGGCCAGGCGAAGGCCGTGGTGGAGGACTGGCGCAGCGGCGCCCGGGTGCTGGAGCACGGTGTGCCCCGGCTGCACGAGCAGATCTCCACCTGGGGCGTGCCGCTGCGCTGGTTCGTCTTCGTGGAGCCCGAGGAGCGCGAGCTGACGATCCGGCCGGATCGGCGGGTGCTCCGGTACCGCACGGAGATCTCCAAGGCACGGCGGCGGGCGTCGCGGGCCCTGTCGGTGCTCCGCAAGTCGGTGGGGGACGCGCCGATCACCGAGGCGGTCGAGGAGGGTGCCCGGTGGCTGGAGGAGTTCCACCCGCGGTCGGTGGTGGAACTCGACTACGGCGGCCTGGTTGACCTGCTGTCGGACGAGGCGCTGGCCGCCGACGACTCGCCGGAACTGGTGGCGGCGGGGCTCGCCGCGCTCTCCCGGGGCGACGGGGAGGCCGCCACCGCGGCGTACGAGAAACTCGTGGCGCGCTGGCGGGCGATTCAACTCTTGGAACGTTGCAACTAGTGACCATCGCGACTCGGTGCGCGTTGGGAGCGCGCACAGGTGAGTGCTGCTCGTAATATTGATGTCACGTCCGGCAATCAGCCGTCCGGTTAAGTCTTTTTCTGGTGCAAAAAATGGCCATATTTCGGTCATTGCTCATCCGTCCATCCAAGGACCTTCGGCCGTTCGGCCCATGTCGGACATCGGGGACTAGCCGGACCATGGGAGACGCGTCGGCCGGCGGGACCCCGGCCGATGTCTATAGGCACCTGTGGAGGAGTGACCGATGGCATCGCGTACGCATGAACCTGAGCCGCTGCTCACGCCGGCAGAGGTCGCGTCGATGTTCCGTGTCGACCCGAAGACCGTGACCCGGTGGGCGAAGGCGGGAAAGCTCAGCGCGATTCGCACCCTGGGTGGGCACCGCCGCTACCGCGAGTCGGAGGTTCGCGCCCTGCTGCAGGGGCAGATTCCCCAGCAGCGCCAGGGCGACTGAGGACGCGGCTCACAGATCGACGTCGCTTCAGGGGTGGGGCTGGTACGCCGTACCAACCCACCCCTGAACCGTGTCCGCCGTGGCGCCGGATGGCGACCGGCGGGCCCGGTCGTCCGGTCCCGTGAGGCGAGCGGCCCCGCCAGCGGGGCGGATCAACCCGCGGCGGAGGACGGAGCGGCCGCGGACTCCGCCGCCCCCACCAGCCGCCCGTCCCGCAGCGTCAGCACCCGGTCGGCCAGCTCCACCAGGTTCGGGTCATGGGTCGCCACCAGCGCGGTCATCCCTCGCGCCCGGACCAGCGCCCGGAGCAGGTCCATGATCTCCTGGCCGGTCTCCGAGTCGAGCTGCCCGGTCGGCTCGTCCGCGATCAACAACGGCGGGTCGTTCGCCAGGGCCCGGGCCAGCGCCACCCGCTGCTGCTGCCCGCCCGAGAGCTCGTACGGGCGCTGCGCCGCCTGGGCACCCAGCCCGACCAGTTCCAGCAGCATCGCCACGCGCGCCTCGCGCTCGGCCCGGGGCCGCCTGACCAGCCGCAGCGGTACGCCCACGTTCTCCGCCGCCGAGAGGATCGGGATCAGCCCGAAGGACTGGAAGACGAACCCGATCATCGACCGGTGCAGGTCCAGCAGCTCCCGCGCGCCGGCGGCGGTGACGTCGCGCCCCGCCACGTGGATCCGGCCGGTGGTGGGCCGGTCCAGTCCGCCGACCAGGTTCAGCAACGTGGTCTTGCCCGCGCCGGACCGGCCCCGGACCACCACCAGTTCGCCCCGGCCGACGCGGAACGAGACCTCCCGGAGCGCGTGCACCACCTGGTCGCCGTCGCGGTAGTCGCGCCCCACTCCCTCAACCCGGACCAGCTCCTCGCCCATCGGGCCTCCTTCCTCGCCGGCCGCGCCGCCGTCGCGCCGTGGCCGTCCGCCGCCCCCGACCCGGCTCACCGCATCGTCCGATCGTCGTCGACCCCGCGGCCGTTCTTCGTGGTCGGCTTCGCGCTGCTGGCCTCGCCACCACCGTCCGCCTCGACGTCGCCCGGGCGCACCTCGACGTGGTCCGGTTGCAGGGTGAGCCGAACCCGGTCCCGCAGGCGCAACGCGGTGACGAACGCCGCCGGGAGCTGCATCCGGCCCGAACGGTCCAGCACCGCATATTCCTCGGTGACGACCTCCTCGACCCCGTCGGCGCCGACCCGGGCGGAGCGGCGTACCTCGGAGGCGGTCCGGCCGTCGCGGATCGCGACCGTCCGGCGGACCTGGGTGGCCACGGTCGGGTCGTGGGTCACCACCACGACGGTCACCCCGAGCTCGGCGTTGATGGTCCGCAGCGCGGCGAAGACCTCGGCCCCGGTGGCCTCGTCCAGCTCACCGGTCGGCTCGTCGGCGAAGAGCACCTCCGGATCGTTGGCGACCGCGACCGCCAGCGCGCAGCGCTGCTGCTCACCGCCGCTCATCTGCCCCGGCCGTCGGTCGGCGCAGTGGGCGACCCCGACCATCTCCAGCAGCTCGGTCGCCCGCTGGCGGGCCGCCCGGCCCCGCGGACCGCGGGCCAGCCGCATCGGCAGTTCCACGTTCTCCCGCGCGGTCAGGTACGGCAGCAGGTTGCGGGAGGTCTGCTGCCAGACGAAGCCGACGGCGTGCCGGCGGTACTGCAGCCGCCGCCTCTGCGACATGTTCAGCAGGTCGAAGTCGCCGACCCGGACGACCCCCGCGGTCGGAACGTCCAGCCCGGAGAGGATGTTCAACACCGTCGACTTGCCCGACCCCGAGGCGCCGACGATGGCGAGCAGCTCGCCGCGGTCGACCACCAGATCCAACCCCTGGAGGGCGACCACCTCGACCCCGTCGGTCTTGAAGATCCGGACCAGGCCCTCGCAGACGATGTGTCCGCGCAACCGGTCCGCCCCGCCGGCCCGGGCCGCCGCCCGTTCGATGGCCCGCTGCTGCAGGAGGGCGAGATCGGGTACGGCGCTGCCCGTCGGAGCCACCATCAGTCCTCCTCTCCGAGCCGGAGCACCTCGCCGAGGCGCGTCCGGCGGTTGACCAGGCTCTCGACCCCGAGGGCCGCGAGCAGCGTCACCACCACGAGCAGCGGCACCCCGGCGACCAGGAACGGGTCGACGTGAACCGGCGCCGGCAGACCGCCGGTGAATCTGGTGAGGTCGAGCGCGGGGCCGAGCAGCCGGGGCAGCGCCACCCCGACCAGCCCACCGGCCAGCACGGCGATCCCGACCAGCGGCACCAGCTCGTAGAGGAGCAGGCCGCGTCCCTGCCGCCTGGAGAGCCCCATGGTGCGCAGCCGGGAGAGCACCCGACCCCGCGCGGGCGCCTCGGCCAGGACGGCGAACCCGACCGCCAGCAGCGCCAGGGCGACCGCCCCGGCCACTCCGGTGTGGAAGGTGAAGCTCAGCAGCCGGTTCACCCCGCTGCGTTCCAGGGTCCGCCGGTGCTCCTCCCAGGTCGTGACCGTGACCGGCAACGTCCGTACCTCCTCGATCGGCTTCCCGAGCACCGTCGCCAGGTACGCCCGCTGCCCGGCCTCGGCCGCCGCCGTCAGGGCGGCCGGCGACAGGCCCGCTCCGGCGACGAGGAACTGGTCGGGCCGGACCGGTTGGAAGTCCGGAACCGGCAGAGCCTGCCAGGGCAGGACGACGAAGCGGCGCGCATCGGCCGCCAGCCCCGGGAACGTCGACGCGACGGTGTCGACGGTGAAGGCGTACTGGCGGCCCTGCACCTCGGTCAGGAACACCCCCGGGCCGAGATCCTCGGCGACCTCGGGCGAGACCACCGCCGGCACCGGGCCGTCGAGGCGGCCCGGCCGGGTGAACGCGGGCGGCAGCGGGATGTCGATTCCGCTGTGCGCCAACACCTTGGCCAGGGATGGGCCGTCCATCACCATCACCTGGGCCTGGCCCAGCGACGGTCCGCCCGACCCGTCCGGGTTACGGGAACGCAGCCGCTGGCCCGGCTCGGTGGCCACCCCGCTCACCGCGGTCACCCCGGGCAGCGCGGCGAGCCGGTCGCCGGTCTCCGGCTCGAGGTAGGTGACGCTGACGATCCGGGCGTCGGCCGCCACCTCCCGATCGCTGACCTGGTCCCGTGCCTCGGCGACGGTGCTGGTCACCACGCTGGTGAAGATCCCGGTCGCCACCGCCACCACAAGCACCGCCATGGGGAGGACCGTCACCGGGGCGCCGCGGCCGGCTCGGGCCAACCCGAGGAACGGCACCGCCGTGCGGGCCCGGGCGGCGACCCACAGCAACCCTCGCAGCGGCCACGGCACGATCCGGAGCGCGACCAGCGCGGCGGCCGAGGCGAGCAGGACCGGCACCGACGCGAGGTACGGATCGACCTCGCCGGTCTGGCCCAGCTCGCGTTGCCGGAGCAGCACCACGCCGAGGACGGCGAGCAGCAGCACCACCGCCTCGGCGGTGAGCCGGCGCAGGGAGGGACGGTGCCGGACCAGGTCCCGCCGCTGCCCGACGACGCTCGTCCGACGCTGGCCGACCATCGCCAGCAGCGGTACGGCGAGCGTGGTGCCGACGACCAGCGCCGCCACCAGCGGCAGTTCCACCTCGGCTGGCCGGCCGGGGGCGAGCCGGCCGAGCGCCCAGCCCGCCAGTACGGCGACCGGCAGCACCAGCGCGGTCTCCCGCAGGAACCAACCGCCGACCTCGGAGGCCGAGGCACCCCGGGCCCGGAGCAGGGTCAGCTCCGCGCGGCGCCGCTCCACCACGAGCCCGGCGGCGAGGGCGATCAGCCCGAGCACGGTGGCGAGGATGCCGGCCTGGACGACGGCGACCAGCGCCCGCACCGAGCGAAGCTGGGCGTCGAAGGTGGACAGCGCGGCGTCCAGGCTGGTCGTCAGCCGTGGGCCGTCACCGGTCGCCGCGCGTCGGACCTCTCCGATCGCGGCCATCAGGCCGGGAAGGTGTGTCGTACTGAGCCGCTGCTCGTCGACCCGGTACCGCCAGGTGTAGGTCACGGTCGGCAGCCGCCGCGCGACGTCGGCCAGGCCGGACAGGTCGGTCAGCAGCGGCACCCGCCAGGTCGTCCCGGCGGTCGGGTCCTCGCACGGGACGTCCGCGAGTCGGATTCCGTCCCAGTCCGGTGCCGCCGGATCGACCGGCTGGTAGATCCCGACGATCCGTACCGGCACCGTGCCGGCGCCGAACCCCCGGCCGGTCAGGGTGACCTGGCTGTCCACCCCGAGTCGCAGGACCTCGGCGGCGTCCCGGGAGATCACCGCCTCGACCGTCGAACCGTCGGAGACCGGCCACCGCCCCGCCACCATGGTCGCGACGTGGTCGAGGCCCGGCTGCGCCCGCAGCGGCAGGCTCGCCCGGCAGCCTCCGGAGAGGGCCGGGGAGTCGCCCAGCGCGCGCAGGTCGTCCGGCCCGATCTGACCGGAGAACCACTGCCGGTGAACCAACCCGGGCAGCGGCGCCGTGAGCCCGTCCCGGATCGGGTCGAGTCGGGCCGCGGCGGCCGCCGGATCGATCGGCTCGTGCGGATCCGGGGTACGGGTGAAGATCAGGTCCCGGGACTGGTACGGCAGCCGGTCGACGTCCTGGCTCAACCCCTGGTCGGCGTACCGGTTGGCCAGTCGCGGCGCGCCGGTGGCCAGCAGCGCCGCGACCAGCCCGAGCGCGGCGAGCAGTCCCAGGTGCCCGGCGAAGGCCCGGATCCGGCGCAGCGGCCCGGGGAGCCGCGGTACGGAACGTCGGGTCACCGGCGCTCTCCTTTCGTCGCCGGCGGGGTTGCCACCGGCTCCCGCACGCTCAACGGTCCTCTCCGATCCGCGCCTGGGCAGCCGACAGCCGACCGGGCAGGGTGACGGCGGTCAGCCCGCTCAGGCCCAGCGCGACGAGCAGCAGGAGCAGCGCGGTGCCGCCGACCGGCAGCCAGGCGATCTCCAGCAGTGGGGCCGGCACGGGCCGCTGGGCCGACGGGGTGAGGATGGTCAGCGGCGCCATGGCGGCGGCGACGCCGATTCCGACCACCAGCCCGACCAGTACGCCCAGACCGGCGAGGAAGCCCTGCTCGACGAGGAGGGCGCGGGTCAGCGTCCGGAACCCGGCGCCGAGGGTCCGCAACACCGCGAGTTCGGTGATCCGACGGCGGGCGGTGGCCCGGATGTCGACCCCGATCCCGACCGTGGCGAGCAGGATCGCGCCGAGCGCCGCCCCGAAGAGGGCGACCCGGGCCCCGACCCCGTACGGGTCACTGCGCGCCTGGGCGGCGACGGCCGAGCGATCCAGAACCCGCAGCCCGTCGAACGTCGCCGCCTGCCGGGCGGTGGCCGCCGCATCGTCGGGCCCGGTCGCCACCCACCACTCCTGGGGCGCCCGGAGCAGCCCGTGCTCGTGGAAGAGCCGGGTACCCAGCGAGGGGAGGTCGACCAGGAGCGCGGCGCTCGTCGGCACCCCCGGCACCGCCGCCGTACGGCCGACGACGCGGACCGGGACGGCGGCACCGGCGAGGGTCAGGGTCGTCTCGCCGCCGACCGTCATGCCGAGCGCGGCCAGCGCGTCCGCGGTCGCCACCACCGGCACCGGGCCCGGGGCGGCGGCCGGCACGATCGCGAACGACAGCGGCAGCGTGCTGCGCAGCCAACTCGTGGTCGCCGGCGGTGGGGCGTACCGGGCGCGGAGCGTGCCGTCGCCGGCCGTCGCGGGGTCCGCCGCGCCGCCGCGGGTGACCACGCGCCACGAGCCAGGGTCGCGCAGCGGCAGCCGGACAGCGGCCTGCCCCTCGGCGCGGGTCCCGAGATCGGCGAGGTGCCAGTCGAGCTTGAAGTTCGGCGGCGCGACGCCCTCGACCAGGAAGCCGGCCAGCCGTAGCGGTCCGCCGCGCGCCGGCAGCTCCACGTCGAAACGCAGCGGCGTCCCGTTGCCACTCTCGCCGAGCGGGACCCGCCGGTACGCCCCGACCGCGTCGACCACGACGGCGACGCTGCGTACCGGGAACTCCAGGCCGTCGGAGGCCGACGCGGTGGTGATCCGGCCGGTCAGCCGCCGGGCGTCGGCCGGCAGCCCGGTCAGTGGCGCGGTGACCGCGGCCGCGGCCAGGTTGGTGAAGAGCCGGCCGGGATCACCGTCCGCGAGGTCGGCCCGGTACCGGACGACCGGCCCGGCGGCGGCCGCGGTCAGGGCGAGCATCTCGGTCGGTTCGCCGTCGGCGCCGAGCCGCAGTTCGTCCCGCCAGGCCGGCAGAATCCGCGCCGGCTCGGGCAGCCCGGCGAGCTGGTCCGCCCGCTCCGGCGGCGCCTCGCCGCTCGCCTCGACCAGCCGCAGGTCGGTACCGACCTGGTGGTCGGCCTGGTCGGCCAGGGACTCCGCCGAGGTGGCGGCCAGGCACCAGGCGAGGGTGCTGACCGCGACCGCCAGGGCGAGCAGCAGCACCGGGCCGGCGTGCGGGCGACGTCCCGCCTGCCACATCCCGAACGTGGTGGCGGTCCACGAGCGACGGTCGGCGACCCGTTCGACGAGCCGGGCCAGCGGCGGCAGCCCGCGCAGCGCGAGCACCGCGCCGGCCAGCACCCCGGCGGTCGGCGCCGTCGCCAACAGGGGGTCGATGGCGAGCGTGCCCGCGCCGCCGGCAGCCAGTGGCGAGGAGTACTGGCGCAGCTGGAACCAGCCGAGCATCGCCAGCGCGACCAGCGCCACGTCGACCCCGGCCCGTTGCGCGACCGTCCGCCGACTCGGCCGGGATCGGGCGGCAAGCTCGCCGACGTACGTGCCGCCGCGGCGTAGGGCCGGGCCGAGCATCGCCAGCAGGCAGCCCGCCGCGGCGAGCCCGGCGATCAGCCAGGTCACCGGGTCGAGCCGGGGCCGCAGGTGCAGGGCGGCACCGGTCAGCACCGGCATCTGGTCGGCGAGCCGGGTGAGCAGCGCGGCGAGCGGCGGCGCGAGGGCGGCGGCCGGTAGCACCACCAGCAGCGCCTCCCGGACGGCCAGGCCGGCGAGCTGCCCCCGTCCGGCGCCGCGGGCCCGGAGCAGTGCGGTCTCGCCCCGCCGCTGCTCGGTGAGGAGGAGCGCCACGAGCAGCAGCGCGTACCCGCCGAGGACCACGACCAGCAACATCGGCGTGACCAGGGCCGAGCGACCGACGAGGTCGGCCCGGGCGAGTCGTTCCGCCAGCCGGTCGATCCGGGCGGTGGCGAGCCCGGAACTGCCGAGCCCGACCTCCTCCGGCAGCTTCGTCCCGAGCTCCTGGGCCGCCGTGGCCAGCCGGTCCAGGGTCGCCACCGTGGCCCGGGTCAGGTCCGGTTCGAGCAGCCAGGCCACCGAGGCATTGGCGACGAAGTGGGTCAGGAAGTCGGCCCGGTCCACGACCAGCGGGCCGTAGGTCGCCGACCCCGGCGTCACCCCCGTCAGAACGTCCGGCACCAGCCGCCAGTACGGGTCCCGGGCGTCGCGCGGCGCCCAGACCCCGACGACGGTCACCCGGGTCACCTGCCGGGTGACCCGGTCGGTGATCGGGATCTGGTCGCCGACGCCGACGCGGAGGATCCGCGCGACCGGCTCGGCGAGCGCGGCCTGCACCGGCCGGCCGTCCGGTTGGGGCCAGGCCCCGGCGACGAGGTCGGCGTGCGTGGCGAGGTCGTCGAGAAAGACCACCGAGGCGAAGACGACCCCGTCGTCGTCGGGTACGGCCGTGCCGGTGGGGCCGGAGAGCTGGCGGCCGGCGGCCAGGCCGGCGGTCGAGACGCTGGTCGGTACCCCGGCGAGTCCGTCCGCGAACCGTGCCCGCATCGCCGCGTCCCGCTCGGTCAGCGCGGCCTCGGTCCCGCCGGCCGAGCCGCGGATCAGGATCGACCGCTCCTCCTGGCTCGCCGCCGCGACGGCGCTCCGGGCGCCCGAGTCGACGACGGTCCGGCCGTAGCTCGCGAGCCCGGTGAGCAGGGCGGTGGCGATCAGGGTCGCCCCGGTCGCGGCGAGGAGGAGACCTGTCGCCCCTCGGGCGCGCCGAAACACCAGCCGCATCGTGTCGCTGCTCCCCGCCGACCAGGGGGCGCCGGATGACCGCCCCTCATGGGTGCTGGGCGCGCGAGGTGGCCGAAAAGGTTGGCGGGCTGTGGATCTGATCCGTCAGTCGTACCGGATTTGTGACCTTCTGCAGCCTCGGTCGATACCGAATCGTTGCGCGGTCGCAACCGCCGGCCGGGCGGCCGGCGTACCCGTCGTCGCGGCGTGGCCACCGCCGCCCGGGCGCGACGGCCCGGCGGGGCGTTTCGAGACAGGCGGCGGGTGGCACACACAGCGCCGTGGCAGCGGCCCCAGGGGAGGAGCCGCTGCCACGGCTGGCCGGCGGCGCCGGTCAGGCGGTCGGTGGATGGCCCCCGTCTCCGTCCACCACCGTCTCCGGCCGACTGTCCTCGTCGGCGTCGACCATGGTGATGTCGACCCTGCCGTCGCCGTCGGTGTCGAACTGGAACAGGTCGGCCTTGCCGTCGCCGTCGGTGTCGACGACCCAGACGTCGGTCCGACCGTCCTGGTTCGCGTCCGCCTGGAGTAGTTCGATCCGTTCGTCACCGCGGGTGTCCACGGTCTCCTGCGTCTCGCTCATCTGCTGCCCTTCCGTCGGATGGCGTTCGGCCCAGGCCCGAACACTCGGTCTCCGCGCCGACCGGACTCGTCCGGCAGCTCTCGGACCCGAGTACCGACTGTGCCATCCCGCACTCCCCGACGTGGTCCCGCCGGGATCGGCGGGCACCCCGGTCAGCTGGTGACGTACGGATTGGCGTCCTGGTCCTGGAAGCTGACCTGGTCGATGGTGCCGTCCTGGTCGGTGTCGACCAGGAGCCGGTCGCTCTGCCCGTCCTCGTCGAGGTCGATCCGGACGGTGTCAGGGCGCCCGTCGTAGTTCTCGTCCGAGGCCCACACGTCCGCCTGGCCGTCGTGGTCGCTGTCCAGGACCACCTGGTCCACCACGCCGTCGTGGTTGCGGTCCAGGGTGACCGAGTCGATCCGGCCGTCGTCGTTGGTGTCCTCGAGCACCTGGTCGACCCGACCGTCGAAGTTGGTGTCGCGCTCGACGGTGTCGATCCGGCCGTCCCAGTCGGTGTCCCGGTAGCTGACGTCGGCGGTCCCGTCGCCGTTGGCGTCGACCTGCACCTGGTCGACGTAGCCGTCGCCGTCGAGGTCGGTGTCCAGCCGGGTGGAACCGTCGGCGTAGTGCGTCTCCACGGAGGTCACCGCCGGCGGCTCGGCCGGCTCCGACCCGTCGGACAGCAGGTCGGCCAGCGGGTCCGGCGTGAGATCTGCCGCGCCGAGACCCTCGGTCCCGTTGACGGGCAGCTCCTGCCCAGCAAGGTCGTCACCCAGCATCGTGGGGTCACCGTCGAAACTCATGCCGTTCCTCCCCGTATCGACTGCGCTCCGGCGTTCCACCGGGCATGGCAGTCAGGCTAGGCCGACGGCCGCGACGACGACTCCCGGAAGTGTGCCAGTCCGCCCGGTGCCGGCCGGCGGAGCGTCTGCCCAGGACCGACCGTCGCTGGTCGCCGGCTCTGGGGGCAGCACAGGCCGCTGACGCCGGACCGCCGCCGCGGGGTCGCGGGACTACCCGTGCCGGGCCGCCGAGCTGCCGACGCCGGGCAGCGGGGCTGCGGGCCACCGGATCGGGCGCCCGGGGGTGGTCGTTACTGGTCGATGCTCATCCCGGCGGCGGCGAGCGCCTGGATCACCCTCGCCGACTCGCCGTAGCCGATGACCAGGACGGCGTCGGCGCCGAACTGCTTGATCTCCTGCGCCCCGGCCGTGAAGTCGACCGGTGGGGCATCCTGGCCCGCCGGCGGCTCGTACGTGAAGAGCTTGAGCTGGTCCGGGCCACCGTGCCCGGCGCGCTCCAGCTCGGCCCGGACGTGGGCCTGCAGGCCCTCGCCGTAGGAGTCCTTCCGGGCCACCACGGCGATCTTGCGGGCACCGTCCCGGAGGATCATGTCCGCGAGCGCCCGGCCCTGCAGGATGTCCGAGGGTGCGGTACGGAAGTAGAGACCCTTGTCCTCGACCGTGCTGAGCCCCGCGTCGGTGTTGCTCGGGGAGAAGAGCACCACCCCGGCGCGGACGATGTCGGGCAGCACCGCCCGGGAGATGCCGGAGCCACCGGCGCCGATGATGACGTGCACGCCGTCGTCGACGTGCCGGGCGACCGTCGCCTTCGCGATGGCCGGGTTCGTCCCGTCGTCACCGTCGATCCAGACCACGTCCTTGCCGAGCACCCCGCCGGCGTCGTTGACGTCCTTCAGGGCGAGCTTCACGGCGGCCGCCATCGGCGGGTACGCCAACGCCAGGTCACCGGTCCGGGGCAGCAGACCGCCGAGCTTCAGTGGGGCTCCGCTGGTCCGTACGACCTGCGGGGTCTGCCGCTTCGGCGCCGGCGGCTTCTGGACGCTGGCGGCGGACTCGTCGCCGGCGCCGAGAAACTCGGTCTTGCCCTCGTCGAGCTGGCTGTCCATCCCGAAGTGCAGGGTGGCGTAGCTGGCGGTGGAGGGCTCCCCGGCGTCGGTGAAGCCGGCTCGGGTCAGCGAGGCACCCCGGTAGGCGACGTCCACCCCGTCCCGGGCCAACTCCAGGCACCGCGCGATCGAGTCGCAGCGCTCGCCGCCGTTGGTGACGCCGACGATGTGCTTGGCGATCTCGGTCGGCTCCGTGGTGCCGGCGAGCTGGGCGGCGATCGCGGTGATCGCGACCGCGTCGTACGACTCCGCGGCGTACACGTAGTCGGAGAGTTTCGGGTCGATGCGGTGCAGCCGCTGCTTGAAGTCCTCGGAGAGCCGGGTCAACGGTGTCGTGCCCTTCATGCCCCTGAGCAGCCCGGCCTGGTCCCCGAACTCCTTGGCGAAGGAGTTCTGCATGTTGCCGTCGGAGCCGTACAGGTGGACCTGGGTCGGCGTGGCCTCCCCGGCCGGGCCCTCGTCGCCCGATCCGCAGCCGGCCAGCAGCAGCGCGGCGCAGGCGGTGACGGTCAGCGCGACGGGCCGCGGGCCGCGTGATACCAGCATCGGGTCGTCCTTCCTCCCCGGAGATCCGTTGCGCACCTTAGCGCGCCCTGGTAGGAGACGTAGGTGGCGGGCGAACCGCCGTCGTCTACCGATGGGTAATACCATCCGGGCCAGATGGTGGGCGAGGGATTCGTCGGACGCGGCTTGACCGGGCGGCATACTCTTCCGCACGTGACGGACGTACCGCGCCAGACGCTCGACGACGCCGCCGCGGTGCTGAAGTCCGCGCTGGCAGGGGACAGCGACGGCGTGGTCGGCACGTTCGACGCGGTGGTCGACCGGGCCGGGGTCGCCGGGGCGTACGAGGTGGCCTGGTGCCTGGCCGCGACGATGGTCGGGGACGGTGTCCCCCAGGGCACCTGGACGCTCGACTTCCCCGGCATCGACGAGGCGCGGTACGACGCCCGCTGGGTGGCCTGGTTCGTGAGCGCGTACGCCAACGCCGACGTTGACACCGGCGAGGCGCTCTTCGGCGCGGCGATCGCCGACGGGCAGTTGCCGGAGTGCCTGCTCACCCTTGCCGGCTCCGCCGTCGCCACACTGCGTCACCGCGCCCGGTAGCCGGCCGGGTTGCCGGTCCACCGGCCCGCCCGAGCAGCGGGCCGCGTTGAACGTCCAAGAGTACCCCGTCATCGACGTGCATCATTTCATATCGCCGTCGAGAGCGGTCGTGGCCGCGGCGCCGTCCCCGGTGGGGCCGCCTCGGTGGCGCCCGGTCGCCGCAAAGTCCCGCCCCGCGGGCGGCCGGAGTGAGAGGGTGTGATGTCGGGCGGTCTGCCGCAACCGGTGACGCCGCCGCCCGGATCTGGCCTTCCTCGTACGGAGGCCGAGCGTGGCGGGAGCAGCAGGGGAGCCATGACCAGGACCGGCGTCGGGCGCTGGCTGCACCGACGGGATCCGGGGTACACCGTCCTCCGTCGCGGGCTCCGGCTCAGCGTGATCGCCGCGGCCGGACTCTTCGGCGGCACCTACGGGCTCGACGACCCCGTGCTGGGGCTCTACACGCTCTTCGGCGCGATCGCCACCGGATACGTCTCGACCCTGCCCGGCGGCCCCACCGAGCGGGCCCGCGCCCTGCTCGCCGCGCTGCCACTGGCGCTGTTCCTGGTCACCCTCGGCAGTCTCCTGGCCGTGAACACCTGGGCGGCGGCGGTCGGGATACTGGTGGTCGGCTTCACCGTCGCGTTCGCCCGGGTCGGTGGTCCCCGGATCCTCGGGCTCGCCACCGGACTCCAGCTCTTCTTCATCGCGGCGTCCTTCCCGCCGTACCAGCCGGCGAGCCTGCCGTCCCGACTCGGCGGGGTGACGCTCGGGATCGGGCTGCTCGCCGTCACGAATCGGCTGCTCTGGCCGGAGCCGGCGCCGCCCCGCTACCGCGACCGGCTCGGCGAGGGCGCCATCGCGCTGGCCCGACACCTCCACCTCCTCGCGGATCTGCCGTCCGGCCGGCGGGTCGACCGCGCGGCGCTGGACCGGCGGCGGGCGGACGCCCACGCGGCGGTGGAGGCCACCTCGATGGCGCGGCTCGCCCCGACCGAGCGCCCGGTCTCGGCCGGCCGTCGGGACCGGGCGCTGCGGCACGCCGCCCTCCTGCTCCGGCAGCTGTCGGACGAGGTGAGCCAGGTGACCGACCTGGTCGCCGACCGGCCGGACGACGAACTCGCCCGGCTACTGCGCCGAACGGCCGCCGTCCTCGGCGCCGCCGGCCGGACCCTCATCGGCGCGCCGGCGCCGATCGGAGCCGACGAGCTGGCCGGGTTCGAGGCCCAGATTCGGCGGGTGTTTGGCGAGCCCCCGCCCGGACCGGACGACGCGGCCGGGGACGCGGCGTACCTCCGCGTCGTGGCGATCGCCCTGCGGCTGGCCGAGAACGCCCACGCGTTCGGCATCGCCGCCCGGATCGCCGCCGGCCGCGCCGGAGCGCCGCCGGCCGGGGAGCGCGGGTGCGACCAGTTCGGGTACGCCCACCAGTCCTGGCCCGCGCTCTACTGGCAGCAGTTCCGGCCGCACCTGACCACCCGCTCGGTCTTCTTCCAGGGCGCGGTGCGGGTCGCGCTGGCGCTGACCGCCGCCCGGATCGTCGCCGGCTTCCTGCACCTGAACCACGGCTTCTGGGTGCTGCTGGCGATCCTCACCCTGATGCGGACCTCCGCCGCCGACACGAGCCGGGCACTCCGGCCCGTCCTGCTCGGCACGGTGCTCGGCGCCGCTGCCGGCACCCTCCTGTTGATCACGGGCGTCCGGCCGATCGAGCTGGCCATCCTGCCGATTGTCATGGTGTTGACGTTCTCGGTCGGCCCCCTGCTCCACCAGACCTGGGGTCAGGCGCTCTTCACGGTGCTGTTCGTCCTGGTGTTCGCGCAGGTCGGCCCGGCGGACCCCCAGCTCGCCGGCACGCGGCTGCTGGACGTCGCGCTCGGTGCGGCCATCGGGGTGGCCGCCGGGGCACTGCTCTGGCCACGGGGCGGCGGCGGGGAACTCCGCCGCTCCGTTGTCCAGTACCTCGAAGCGAGCGCGGTGGTGGCCGAGGAGGTGGTCAGGGCGCTGGCGGGGCGGCCAGCCGGCGCCGACGCGAGGGGAACGGCGTGGCACCGGATGGTGCTCGCCGACGCGTCGTTCCTGGTCTACCGGGCCGAGCGGCACAACCGGGGACTGCCGTCGGTCGACTGGTCGGCGGCGTTGAGCACCGCGCACTTCCTGCACGCCGGCGCGCTTGCCCGGCTGCGGCGCGGGCCTGCCGCGCGGCTGACCGGGACGGCCGGCGCGGCCGGCGAGCTCACCGAGTACGCCCGGCGGGTACGCCGGGACTACGTCGATCTCGCGCAGCAGTTGTCCACCGACCGCCTGTACCGGCGCGTACCGGGCGCGCCGCCGCCGGACGACGTCGCGCGGTGGGTGCAGGCGGTGGCGTGCGCGGGTGAGCCCCGGTCGGCCGCGTTGAACCTGGTGGACGTCGCGGCATGGCTGACCTACGCCGCCGGCAGCCTGGACCGGATCCAGCTTCTCGACGACGATCCCGGCACCCGGGGCCGCTGACGCGGCGCACGGCGGCTGGCACCCTGGGCGATGGTCCACCCGTCCGGGGCGGTTGCCGGCCCGCCGGGGGCGGTGATCAGTCCCGAGCGCTGGCCCGGACCGTCGCGGCGTACCGGGTGAGCAGCTCGTGCCAGCCGGCGGTGAGGGCCGTACGGTAGCCCTCCGCGGCCTCGCCGTGCCGGTCGAAGTCGCGGTGCTCCACCTCGACCAGGGTGGTGCCGTCGGCCTTCGGGTCGAACCGCACCTCCACCACGCTGCATCGGGCAGGGTCGGGGACCGGGGCGCGGTCCGGCCCGATCTGCCAGGTGAAGACCAGGCGTCGCGGTGGCCGCCAGTCCAGCACCCGTCCCCAGTCGGTGCGGAACCCGTGGGGGCCGATCTCGTACGCCATGCCGCCGACGCCGGGCTCGATGCCGATCGCCGTGAGCGCCTCCGGCCCCGACCACGTGTACTCCTTCACCCACCAGTCGGAGAGCCGCCGGGTGAAGACGCGGAAGGCTCGGTCAGCCGGACCCGGGACGTGCAGGCTGCTGCGCACCGAGTACGCCTTCGACTCCTGCCGGACGTCGGCGGTGTTCGTGGCCTCTTGTCCCATAGGCCCGGACGATACCGGCTGGATTCTGGCCGTGCACCTGATGCGCGGTGGACGGTCGATCCGTGCGCCGAGCGGTATTTCCGCTGCTTGGACCGGGCCGCGTCGACGGTGGCGCCGGAGTCGGAAGGCGACCCGGACGTACCCGCAGAAACCGCTCGGCGGGCTCGGCCGGCACCGCTCTGGACGGCCGGGAGCAGGGCCGGATGACTCCGCGGCTTGGGGAGCACGTCCGGTTCGTCGGACCGGACCTCGCGTTCATCGTCCGGCCGAGCTGCATCATCAAGAAGGGCAGCAGGAGTGCAAGCTCGGGCTCCCTCTCCCGGAACACAACGTGCTGCGCAAACGGCACGGAGTGTGGTTGCAGACCTCGTTCCAGAACACCCGCGTGCAGCCGCTGCCGGAGGAACCGACACCGAACGACGCCGCTCACCGGAATTGGTGAGCGGGATCCGTGGGTGTCGGTGAGACCCGTGATCGGGATGTGGTGCGGGCCCCGACTCCTTGCCGGTGGAGTCGGGGCCCGCTGTGCCTGCCTCCGGGGCATGGGTCGGGCCTGCCCATCCCGGAGGCTTCGCCTCGTCCGTGCTGGGAGGGGCGGCGCGGGGGCGCGGCCGGCTCAGCCGCCGTCACCCCGGTTCGGGTCCAGGGTGGGAGTGGTGGTCTTCGGCGGATGGTCGTCCGGACGCGGGCACGAGCAGGTGACCGTCACGAACTGGAGGCCGTCCCAGACCTTCATCTCACCGTTGCAGTCATGTGCTCCGTCGCCGTGGTAGTCGGCGAGGTAGCACGGCAGGCAGGTCGGCTTCTCGTCGGTCACCGGTCCGCTCCCGGGACGCGCAGCCAGCGGCGCGCGCCGCGGCGGGGCCGGTCTGGCACGGCAGTCCAGCCGGCGACCGGTTGGGGGCCGCCGGTGAGCCGGTAGTCCCGGACGGCGTCGCGCCGTAGCCGGGTCCAGATCCAGGTCAGCATCGGCCGCCCCCGGTTCGGTACTGGCGGGCCTGCCCGTACGTCACCAGCGGCAGCCCGTCGATCCGGGTCGGCCCGGTCCACGCCATCTGCTGCCGGTCGCGCTCCTCACGCTGTTGGCGGGCCAGCTCGATGACCCGCTGCCGGGCGGCCTCCACCTCAACCATGTCCTGCTCCCGCGCCGCGTGCTCGACCTCGACGGTACGCCGCCGTCGGCGGCTCTCCCACCACGCCCTGATACCCACCGTCACCTCCCACCGGTCACCCCGCCCCGGACCCCAGGTCACGAAGCGGGGCTCTCCACCTGATCGGATGGCCGGCCCGGGGTGTGGACTTCGCGGGCCACCCGGACCGGCCGGGGCGTCCGAACTCGTCGGGTACCACCGGACGCCCTGTACGTAGCGTCTCGGCTGCTACGCGTGAGGTCCAGCGTCCGCGCGTCCGCGCTACCGCCGTGCGGACAGGCTGCGGACAGCGGCGCGGACACGCGCCGACCCGGTCGCCGCCGCCAGCTCCTCCGCCTCGTGCAGCACCCAGTCAGCCCGGCCGCGCTCGCCGACCTCCCGCAGTGACGCCGCCAAGTGCACCAGGTACGGGCCGACCCACTCCGGCCAACCGCCGTACGGCCGGTCACCGAGGCCGGCGGCGAGCTGCTCGACCGCCGCAGCGTGCCGCCCCACCAGGCGGTACGCCAGGCCGCGCTGCATCGTCAGGTACCGGCCGCCGTAGAAATAGAGCCACTCCGGGCGGCACGGATCGTCCGCCGCCGCCAACTCCTCGGCGAAATCGAGCAGCGGGTCCACGGACGACACGTCACCGGCCAGGGCGTGCCCGCGCGCCTCCTGCTGCGCGGCGAGCGCCCGCACACCAGGGCTGGTCGCCTCCCGACGCGCGGCCGACGACAGGCCGACGACCGGCCCGGGGCGGCGTGCCATCCACGCCAGATGCCCACGCATCGACAGGGCGGTGGCGACCATGTCGCGCCGGCCGACCTCCGTCGCCCATTCGAGAGCCTGGACGTACTGTCGGCTGGCGTCGGCAGGCCGGCCGCTGGCCGCGAGCAGCCAGCCGGCGAACTGTGCCCACTGCGACGCGAGGTCGACGAGCCGGGGCCGGAGGTCGCCGCCGGCCTCGGCGACGAGCGATGCCACCAGGCCGAGTTGGGCGTGGACCGGGCCGAGGATCGCGGCTGACCCGATGGAGTCCTCCAGGCGGCGTTGGGCGGCGAGAAGGTCGGTCAGGGCGTCGAGGGTGGCCGGGTCGACCCGGCGCGGGTGAACGGCCACGTAGTCGAGCCGCTCGGCGGCCTCCGGCGGCGGCCCGGCGGGGCGGACCATGGCGGCGAGCCGGCCGCCGGCGCCGAGGGCATGATCGAGCACGCTGGCGGTCTCCTCGGTCGGCTGCCGCCGCCCGGTCTCGAGGTCGTGAATCTGGCTCTTGCTGACCGGGGCGATCCTGGCCAGGTCGCGGACGGATAGCCCTTGTTGCTCGCGTAGGCGGCGCAGCTCGGCGCGGAAGTGCGGATCGACGGCCACGGGGCGTGGCATCGGACCTCCCAGGTAGGGCTGGGGGTGGTGGCGGCCCAGGCCCTACCCCGGGCTGCCACTTCGGACGGTACACGGTCCAGCCGGTTGACGGGCTCGCCGCGGTGACCGCCCTTCGGACGGCACATAGGGCCATATGGTCCGAAGGGCTCCGGGATACCTAACCTTCGTCGCCCGCCTACCGTCCACATATGATCATCAGGTCAGGCAGAGACGCTGCCTACCGGCAGCTCGCCGACCTGCTGCGCGCCGAGATCACCTCTGGGCGGATCGGACCCGGCCAGCTCCTCCCCTACGAGGGGCGCCTCCAGCAGGAGTACGGAGTAGGTCGCGGCGTGAGATTCGTCAAGATCTACGATCTTGACGGGTAGGCAACTGCTCTCGTGATACTGAACCTGTCGCTATTTGCACAAGTGGGCAGGAACGTCTTGACGTGAGTCAAGCTCTCGTCCTTGACGAACTTCACTGTCGGTGTTGCGCCGCCATGATCCAGGCGGCACCGATTGTCGGGCAGTATCGGACCGCATGACCGGATCATGATTGATATCCCGGTACCAGGGGCCGCGAGCTGCGGAGTTCCATCCATTCCCTCGGCGGCCGTTCGCCGGCTGCAAGAACGGCAAACCCCGAAGGAAAGCGGACGAGGGTATGAACTCCACAAGGGTGTGGATCATGCTGGACTCACTGGCCTGATCGGCGTGCTGATGCTCGGCACCCTGGGCATCGTGAGTTGGTAGGCCGCCACGCCAGGATGACGGCTGCTCTGGTCGGCGCCGCCGCGACAGCCGTGATCATCCTGGTGGCTGCATGTGCATCGGAGCGCTCGTGGTCCGGGCGGTGACTGGCGCCCGCGACGGGTTCCGGCACGGCGTGGCCCTGACCATCGACCGGCTCGCCCAAGCGCTTCGGCCTGGCGACGACGAGTAGGCCTGTCCCCAGACTGTCCCCACACAACGAGTAACGCCCCACCGGATCTCCTCCGGCGGGGCGTCTCCCCTGTCAGGGCTGGTGGCCAGGGGCGGGATCGAACCGCCGACCTTCCGATTTTCAGTCGGACGCTCGTACCAACTGAGCTACCTGGCCAGGCCGCTCGGCCCATGTTACCCGGACGACAGGATCTCCGCCGCCTGGGTGACCCGGGCCGATACGCAGAACGCCGCGCGTACGGACGCACGGCGGTCGGCGTTGGCGGTCCTGACGGGACTTGAACCCGCGACCTCCGCCTTGACAGGGCGGCGAGCACTCCGACTGCTCCACAGGACCATGCCATGCCCCCGGCCGAGGCCGGGGATCGTGCCCCCAACGGGATTCGAACCCGTGCTACCGCCTTGAAAGGGCGGCGTCCTGGGCCGCTAGACGATGAGGGCGGCCCCGCCATCATTGCACATGACAACTCTGACGGCTGTGCTCCCATCCGGCCCCGCCGGAGGCTCCGAAAGCATACGTGATGCCGAGCCGCCCGACCAAACCGGTATCCGGCGCTTCCTAATCTAGGCTAAACCCACCATTCATCGCGAAAGCGTCTATACGAGGACAGGGGTCGGCCGGTACGCGTCCCCCGACCTCGGCCAACCCGGCGGCCAGCCCTCCCCGGCGGCGGACTGCGCTGTTCCTCGCCGGCGCGGGCGAGATCCGGGCCGGCGTGGCGCCGGCCCGGCGCTCAGGCCGTCATCGGCCGCCACCCGGCCGCTCCGCCACCGGCTCGGGCTCGGTGCCGTCGGCGCCCGCGTCGACCGCCTCCGGGCCCGTTCCGCGCCTCCCAGCGACCCGACCGTTCCCGGCCGCCGGGGTGGCGGTGCCGGCTCCGGCCGGCTGGGTGGTGGCGCCGGCTCCGGCCGCCCCGTTGGCCGTGGCCGTGAAGCGTTGCAGCACCCCGGCCAGCCATGGCGCGTACGCGTCCGGGTCGGTCGCCATCCGGGCCCGCAGCTCCTCCGGGTGCATCCAGCGCAGGTCGGCGACCTCGTCCGGGTCGGGCAGGACCGACGTGGAAGGGCTGAACTCGCCGCGCAGCACGTGGTCGTACTCGTACTCGACGCGGCCGGTGCTCGGGTCCTCGGCCCGGTAGAGATACACCCCGACCTCGGTCAGCGGCACCGGGTCGATGCCGAGCTCCTCGTGCAACCGGACCCGGGCGGCGTCACCCGGCGACTGGCCGGGAGCCGGGTGCCCGCAGCAGCTGTTCGCCCAGCGCAGCGGGAAGCGGGTCTTGGCGGCGGCCCGCCGCTGGAGCAGGACGCGCCCCTCCGGGTCGACCAGCAGCACGGAGAAGGCCCGGTGCAGCAGGCCGGGCGGCTGGTGTGCCTCGTCGACCGTACGTGTCCCGATTGCCGTACCCGACTCGTCGACGAGCTCGACCAGGAGCGCCTCGCGACCCGACGTCATCCGTTACCTCCCGTCACCCGGGCAGCGGCGAGCTTCCCGGAGATCAGCACCATGGGCACGCCCACTCCCGGCTGGGTACCGGAGCCGACGAAAACCACATTGGACAATGTGTGGTGGAGATTACCGGGACGGAACGGGCCGGTCTGCCACAAAGTGTGGGCAACGGCGAACGGGGTGCCGGCGGCCATCCCGGAGTCGGCCCAGTCGGCGGGGGTGACGACGCGACGGACCTCCACGCTCTCGGTCAGTCCCCGGTAGCCGCGTCGCTCCAGGGTCGCCAGCAGGTCGTCGGCGTACCGCCGGGCCAGGCCGCCCCGCCAGTCGAGGCCGCCACCGCGGTCGAGGTTGGGGACCGGGGCCAGGACGTAGTAGCTGTGTCGACCGGCCGGCGCCATCGACGGGTCGGTCCGGCTGGGGTTGGTGACGAGCAGCGACGGGTCCGACATCAACCGGCCCTGCCGGATCACCTCGTCGAAGGTCGTCCGCCAGGCACGGCCGAAGTGGATGTTGTGGTGGGCTATCCTCCGGTAGCCCTGCCGGGCGCCCAGGTGCAGCACCACGCAGGAGGGCGAGTGGCGCAGCCGGCGGTGCCGGAGTGGCGCCGGGGGCACCAGGTCGCGGTACGCCACCGGCAGGTCGGGGTTGAGGACGACCACGTCGGCCGGGACCCGCTCGCCGTCCGCGGTGACCACCCCGGTCGCCCGATCCTCCGAGGTCTCGACCTGGACGACCCGAGCGCCGTACCGGATCCGCACCCCGTGCTTCTCGGCCGCGCCGGCGAGTGCCCGGGCGACCGCGTGGATGCCGCCGCGCGGGAACCAGACCCCGGCCACCGTGTCGAGGTAGGAGATCACCGTGTAGATGGCGAGCGCGTCGTGCGGGGCGAGCCCCGCGTACATGGCCTGGAAGGAGAAGATCCGCCGGGTGCGGGGATCGGTGAGGAACTGGTTGACCTTGGTCTGGAGCCGACGGAACGCGCCCGCGACGAGCAGCCGCAGCAGGTTGACGGTGAGCAGGTCGGCCGGCCCGTCCAGGTTGCGCTCGATGAAGTCGGCGCGTTCGAGCCGCCAGAGGTGCCGGACGTAGTCGACGAACCGCAGGTAGCCGTCGGCCTCGCGGGGGCCGCAGACCCGGGAGATCTCCGCGGCCATCCGGGCGGTGTCGGCGACGACATCCAGTGTGGAGCCGTCCGGATAGTGCGCCCGGTACGCCGGGTCGAGCGGCACGAGGTCGAGCCAGTCGGAGAGCTCCTCACCGACCGCGCCGAGCGCCTCGGCGAGCAGCTCCGGCATGGTCAGTACGGTCGGACCGGTGTCGAACTCGTACCCGTCCAGCGTGAGCCGGCCCGCCCGACCGCCCGGTTGCGCCTCGCGCTCCAGCACGGTGACCTCCCGCCCGGCGGCGGCCAGGTGCAGCGCACAGGCCAGCCCGCCGAGGCCGGCTCCGACGACCACCACACGGTCGGTCCGTCCCCGTACGGTTCGCACCCGTCACCTCCGCCACGCCGTCACCGTCTGCCGCCGACCGGAACCGCCGCCGCTGGTCGCGGACGTGCTGCCCGGCCGCGCCCGACGTCACCCGGCGAGTGAACCACGTCGTCGGACCCGACGCTGAGCGTACCCTGATGTCACGAGTTGCATCGATTTATGGTTGATTTCCTGGAGGGTCGGTGGACGACAGCCTCGCTGTGTCCTACCAGCGCTGTCGCGAGCTGCACAGACGGCACGGTCGGACCTACTATCTCGCGACCCGGCTGCTGCCGGCGTGGAAACAGCGACACGTGCACGCCCTCTACGGTTTCACCCGCTACGCGGACGAGATCGTCGACCGCACCGAGGAGCTTCCGCCGGCCGCCCGGGCCGCCCGACTGGCCGACTGGTCCGAGCGGTTCCTGGCCGGCCTGGCCGGCGACCCGGTGGACGACCCGCTGCTGCCGGCCGTCCTGCACACCATCGCGGTCTTCGACCTCGACCGGGAGGACTTCGCCGCGTTCCTGCGCAGCATGGCGATGGATCTCACCGTCACCGACTATCCGAGCTACGCGGACCTGCTCGACTACATGGCGGGCTCGGCGGCGGCGATCGGCACCATGATGCTGCCGATCCTCGGCAGCACCGACCCGGCCGCCGCCCGGGAACCGGCCCGGCAGCTCGGCTTCGCCTTCCAGCTGACCAACTTCATCCGGGACGTCGCCGAGGACCTGGGCCGGGGACGGGTCTACCTGCCCGCCGCCGACCTGGCGGAGTTCGGCGTCACCCGTGCCGACCTGGTCGAGGCCGCGTCCCGTCGGGCGGCCACCCCGCCGATCCGGCGGCTGATCGCGTACGAGGTGGCGCGCGCCCGGGCGCACTACGCCGCCGCCGCACCGGGGATCGCCCTGCTCGCCCCCCGCTCCCAGGCCTGCATCCGGGCCGCGTACGTCCTCTACGGCGGGATTCTCGACGAGGTGGTCGCGGCCGGCTACGACGTCTTCGCCCGCCGGGCCGTGGTGCCGGGGCACCGCCGCGCCGCCGTCGTGGCCCGGTCCCTGCTGACCCCGCCCGGCGCGCCGGTGGTCGTCCCGGGGGCGCCGCGTCGGTCACCGGTGCGATTGGCCGGGACGATGGTCGATGCGGTTAGCTGAACGACATGGACGAACGGGAAGGGCCGGGCGGCGAGGTCGGGCCAGCGGGAGAGGGCCACGAGGCGGAGCCGGCCGGCGGCGGGAGGGGGAGCGTCACCGACCCGGACGGGGGCGTCGACCTGGACGTGGACGTCGTCGTCATCGGGATGGGGGTCGGCGGCGAGGAGGTGGCGAACCAACTCGCCCGGGCCGGTCTCTCGGTCGTCGGAGTCGAACGGAACCTGGTCGGCGGCGAGTGCCCGTACTGGGGTTGCGTGCCCAGCAAGATCATGATCAGGGCCGCGAACGCGTTGGCCGAGACGCGTCGGGTGGACGGGCTCGCCGGCCGGGCGCGGGTGGAGGCCGACTGGGCGACGGTCGCCCGGCGGATCCGCGAGGAGGCGACGGCGGGCTGGACCGACGACGCCGCGGCGCGGCGGTTCACCGGCAACGGCGGCCGGCTGGTCCGGGGGCACGGCCGGCTGGCGGGCGAGCGGCTGGTCCGGGTCGGCGACGACACGTACCGGGCCCGGGTCGGAATCGTCCTCGGCACCGGGACCGTCCCGACCGTTCCGCCGGTGCCCGGGCTCGCCGGCACGCCGTACTGGACCAACCGCGAGGCGGTCGCGCTGGCCGAGCTCCCCGAGTCGCTGATGATCCTCGGCGGTGGCGCGATCGGGGTGGAGCTGGCGCAGGTCTTCGCCCGGTTCGGCGTACGGGTCACCGTGCTGGAGGCGGCCGACCGGCTGCTGGCGATGGAGGAGCCGGAGGCGTCGACCCAGGTGGCGGCGGCGCTGCGCGCCGACGGGGTGGGCGTACACGTCGGGGTGACCGCCGAACGGGTGGCGTACGACGAGGACGAGGGTTTCACGGTCTGGCTCGCCGGCCGGGGGCCGGTCCGGGCCGAGCGGCTGCTGGTCACCACCGGTCGCCGGGCCGTCCTCGACGGGCTCGGACTGGAACGGGTCGGGCTGGACCCGGGCCGGCGCTTCCTGGAGACCGACGACCGGATGCGGGCGGCGGACGGGATCTGGGCGGTCGGCGACGTGACCGGACGCGGCGCCTTCACCCACGTGGCGATGTACCAGGCCGGTATCGCGGTCCGCGACATCCTCCAGCAGGCCGCCCGGACCGGCGTCGCCGTCGGGACCACCCCACCCGGTCCGCTGCGCGCGGACTACCGGGCCCTGCCCCGGGTCACCTTCACCGATCCGGAGGTCGGCGCGGTCGGGCTGACCGAGCGGCAGGCCCGGGAGCGGGGCCTGAACGTCCGGGTCGGCTTCACGCCGCTCTCCGACTCCACCCGGGGCTGGATCCACCGGGTCGGGGACTCCGGCTTCGTCAAGCTGGTCGCCGACGCCGACCGCGGCGTGCTGGTCGGTGCCAGCTCGGTGGGACCGGACGGCGGCGAGGTGCTGAGCGCGCTGGTGGTGGCGGTGCACGGCGAGGTTCCGGTCCGGACGCTGGCCGGGATGATGTACGCCTACCCGACGTTCCACCGGGCGATCGAGACCGCGGTACGCCAGGTGCTGGAGTAGGACGCCGCACCGGACGCCCGGGCCGGGTACCCACCGGTCGGTTCCCGGCCGGCGGTGGCGGCCCGCGTCCGCGCGGCCTCGCCGGTCATCCCTTGATGCTGCCGGTGGTCAGCCCGGACATGATGTTCCGCTGGAAGATCAGGAAGATGATGACGGTCGGGATCGCCGCGATGACCGACGCGGCGACCACGACGTTCATGGGCGTCCCGCCGGAGAAGGCGTAGATGCCGACGCTGATCGTCCGGGTCTCGGGTGACGGCATCACCAGCTTCGGCCAGAGGAAGTCCTTCCAGACGGCCGTCACGGCGAAGATCGAGACGACCCCGAGGATCGGCCGGGACATCGGCAGGATGATCGACCACAGCGTACGCAGCGGCGTCGCCCCGTCCATCACGGCCGCCGCCATCAGCTCCTCGGGGATCGAGTCGAAGAACCGCTTCAGCAGGAAGATGTTGAACGCGTTCGCGACCAGGGGCAGCCAGATGGCGAACGGCGAGTCGAGCAGGTTGATGTGCAGAATCGGCAGGTCGATCACGGTCACGTACTGCGGGACGATGAGGACCATGGCCGGGATCATCAGCGTGGCCAGCATCAGGCTGAGGATCACGTTGCCGAGCACCGGACGGAGCTTCGACAGCGAGTACGCCGCCGCGGTGTCGAGAACGAGCTGGAAGAACAGCGCCCCGGCCGCGTAGTAGAACGTGTTGAAGAGCAGCTTGGCCAGGTCGAGGTTGTTCCAGGCGTCGACGTAGTTCTGCGGCTGCGGATCCTTGGGAAACAGCGTCGGCGGGGTCTGGGCGATCTCCTGGCCGGACTTGAGCGCGCCGGTGACCATCCAGTAGAGCGGCCCGAGGAAGACGAGCGTGAAGACCACCACGACGACGGTGAGCAGCGTCCAGTAGACGACCTTGCCGCGCCCGCGCCGGAGCTGGGCGTGGGAGATGAGGGTCCGGGTGCCGGAGTCGCGTGCCATGGTCCGCCCGTCCTAGTCCTGTCTCGAGGTCAGCCGCGCGTAGACGGCGGAGAATCCGGCGAGCACCACGAGCATGATCACGCCGAGCGCCGCCGCGCCGTTGAGGTCGTTCTGGAAGAAGCCGTGCTGGTAGATGAGGTACGCCACCGAGGTCGCGGAGTCCTCCGCGCCCGCGCCGTTGGCGAGGATCAGCGGCTCGATGAAGAGCTGCATCGTGGCGACGATCTGCATCATCGCCATGAGCAGGAGGATCAGCCGGGTCTGGGGGATCGTCACGGTGAGGATCCGCCGCCAGATTCCGGCGCCGTCGAGTTCGGCCGCCTCGTAGAGCTCGCCGGGGATGTTCTGCAACGCCGCCAGGTAGATCAGCACGGCGCTGCCCATGTTCATCCAGGTCGACGCGATCACCATCGCCGGCATCGTCATCTCGGGGGACTGCATCCACTCCGAGGTCGGCAGGTGTAACGCCGCGAGGATGGCGTTGAAGAGTCCCGCCTCGCTGGGGTCGTACGCGTAGTACTTGAAGAGGAAGAGCGCCGAGGCCGGCGGCAGCATCACCGGCAGGTAGACCAGGATCCGCAGGTAGCCCCTGAAGTGGCGGAACTCGTTGAGCAGGATCGCCACGAGGAACGGCACCGCGTACCCGAGGACGAGCGCGAGGACCGTGAAGTAGATCGTGTTCTTCCATGCGGTCCAGAAGCTCGGGTCGTCGAGGATGCGGGCATAGTTGTCCCAACCCACCCAGGTGGTCTCGCCGCGGCGGGTGCGCTGGAAGCTCATGACGATGCCGCGGATCATCGGGTACCAGGAGAAGACCGCGAAGCAGAGCACCGCGCCGATCAGGAACGCGTGCCCGGTGAGGTTGTCGACCAGCGCGCGGCGGAGGCTCCGTCGGCGCGGCCTCGCCGGAATCGGCGACGCCGGGCGATCGGGTCTGGTGGTACCCGGGACGGTGGTGATCGCCAAGGCAACTCCCGCGGACGTCGTGGGGTGGGCGGTGCGGCCCGGACGGTGTGGGGACCGGCCCGCAGCCCCCACACCGGCGCGTGTTCGGCGACCTCCCCCGCGGCCGTCGTGGCTTCGGGCCGGGGTCGGGGCGTCGGCGCCACCGTCCGGGTGGAAACGGGTACGCCGAGTCAGCGCTCGGCGGCCAGGAGCTGGTTGACCTTGTCCTCGGCCGTCTTGAGCAGCGCGTCGATGTCCGCGTTCGGGTTCGTCAGCACCCCGGACATCGCGGCGTCGAGGATCGCGTAGATCGCCTGCGCGTTCCGTGGCTCGCCCTTGATCGGGACCGGGTTCGCCTCGAAGGCCGCGAAGTTCGCGGTGTCGACGTTCGCGTTCGCCTTGCGCAGCTCCAGCTCCTGCTTCTGCGCCTCGGTGCCGTTGGCGAAGAGCAGCGGCTGGGGCAGACCCACCGGGTAGTTCTGCGGCTTGGCCCGGACGTAGTCGAACTGGCCCTTGCCCGGCGTCAGCTTCTGGAACGCGATCCACTTCAGGCCGGCCCGGACCTGCTCGGGGGTGAGGCCCTTCTTGAAGAAGTAGCCCTCGCCGCCACCGAGTGTCGCCTTGGCCGGGCCGTCCTGACCGGGCATCGGACCCATCGCCCAGTCCTGGAACCTGCCCTGGAACTGGCTGACGATCGCCTGGGTGGTGTCCGGCGCGCCGATGAACATGCCCACCTTGCCCGCGGCGGCGTTGGTCAGCAGATCACCCCACTGCAGCAGCTGGCGGCTGCCCATGCTGTTGTCGCCGTACCGCATGTCCTTGAGGTTCTGCAGGACCTGCCGACCCAGTGGGTTGTTGAAGTCGGCCTTCGTGCCGTCCGGGGTCAGGATCTGGCCGCCCTGCGAGTAGAGCAGGGCGGTGAAGTGCCAGCCTCCGGTGTTGCCGGCGCTGTACTCGGCATAGCCGGCGATGCCGTCGCCGAGCGCGGCGATCTTCTTGGCGGCCTCCCGGACCTCGGGCCACGTCTTCGGCGGGTTGTTCGGGTCAAGCCCCGCCCGCTGGAACAGGACCTTGTTGTAGACCAGGCCCATCGAGTAGTTCTTCACCGGGATGGCGTAGAGCTTGCCACCGTCGCTGAAGACCTCCTTGAGCGCCGGGTCGACGCTGTCCCAGGTCGGGATGGTCTCCGTGTTGACGTACTCGGTGATGTCCATCGCCTGACCGGAGTCCAGCACCTGCTGCAGGTCGGTCATGTAGCCGTAGAAGACGTCGGTCATGGTGCCGCCGGCCAGCCGGGCGGTGAAGTCCGGCGGGTTGTTGCACTGCTCGCCGACGCTGACGCTCTTGATGATGATGTCGGGGTTCTGCCGCTGGAACTCGGCGACGTCGTCGTTCCAGTTCTGCAACAGCTCCTTCTGGGCGCCGACCGGCTGGCAGTCGATCGTGATGGTGACCTTGCCGTCGGCGCTGCCGCCGTCGTCGCTCTTTGTGGAGCATGCCGTGAGGCTGAGCCCCAGGCCGGCCACGAGCGCCAACGCCGCGGCCTTCCGGTACTGCGGTACGGACATGTTCCATCCCTTCGGGAACGGGAGTCTCCAGGGCCGCTGCCGGTCCGCCGGATCGTCGCCATGGCTGGGCCGCCGAGCTGTCCGCCATGTGGCCGGGCCCCTGAAGCTGGGTGGCGTCAGTGTGTGTGAGTGGGGTCACTGTAGCGACGTGAACTCTTTCCCGCAAGATCTGAATCGCGAGATGAAAAGACACGACTTGATTACGGCAGACAATGACAAGAACGAGCTACGCGCCGGAAACCTCACCTCTGACCGGATTCGCCGAGGTCGGTCGGCACCCGCGTCAGCCCGCCCGCCGAGCCTGTCTGGGTGGCGGGCGGCGTCGCGGCGTTCCACCGGTCGGCGGCGGCCGCGTGCGTCCCGGATGACCCGCGGATACGCCGCCCCCGCCAGGTCTGAGCCAGTCGTTGGCTGACGCTTGAGGCAGTGCTGTGACGGTTTGTTGCAGTGGCACGGCGAACTTTGGTTCGGTTTTTGCACGTTCCTGTCGTACGATCGCGGCGTGACGAGAAGACTCACCGAGGTGGCCCGGAAGGCCGGGGTCAGCGAGGCCACGGTGAGCCGGGTGCTCAACGGCCGGGGCGGGGTCTCGGAGAGCACCCGGGTGGCCGTGCTCACCGCGCTGGACGTGCTCGGCTACGAGCGGCCCAGCAAACTGCGGGGCGAACGCGCCCGCCTGGTCGGGCTGGTCCTTCCCGAGCTGCAGAACCCGATCTTTCCGGCGCTCGCCGAGGTGGTTACCGGGTCACTCGCCCAACGCGGGCTCACCCCGGCACTCTGCGCCCGGACCATCGGCGGGATCTCCGAGGCGGACTACGTGGAGATGCTGCTGGACCACCAGGTCTCCGGGGTGATCTTCGCCGGGGGCTCGTACGCGCTGGCCGACGCCCCGCACGACCACTACCGGCGGCTCACCGAGCGGAGGCTGCCCGTGGTGCTCGTCAACGCGGGCGTCGACGAACTGGCCTTCCCACGCGTGTCGACCGACGACGCGGTGGCGGTCGAGCAGGCGTACGGACACCTGCGGTCGCTCGGGCACGAGCGGATCGGTCTCGTGCTGGGACCCGCAGACCACGTACCGTCCCGGCGGAAGTTGGCCGCGCTGGCGAACGTCGCCGGCTGGGCCGAGGGCGAGGAGTGCGTGGAGCGCTCCAGCTTCTCCATGGAGGGTGCCCGGGTCGCGGCGACCAAGCTGATCGAGCGTGGCGTGACCGGGGTGATCTGCGCCAGCGACGTGATGGCGCTGGGCACCATCCGGGCCGCCCGTCGACTGGGCCGGGCGGTCCCGGCCGACATCTCGGTGGTCGGCTTCGACGACTCGGCGCTGATGACCTGCACCGATCCGCCGCTCACCACGATCCGGCAGCCCATCGAGATGATGGGCCAGGCCGCGGTGGACCTCCTGGTCAACCAGATCGAGGGTCACGGGGTGCTCACCGACGAGCTGCTCTTCGAACCGGAACTGGTGGTACGCGGGTCGACCGCGCCGGCGCCCGGCCACTGATCGGCGCAGTCTCCTCCCGCCAGCCGGGTCTGCCACCCGTGCCGCCCGTGCGGTGTCCGGCGACGGGTGCGTGCCCGGCGGTGTGCCACCGGCCCCTCGCCACCGCCACCGCCCGGGTCTGGATGCCGTGTCGCGGCGTGGTGCCGGACCGATCCCGCACACGCTGGCGGCCGGCCCCGCGAGTGCCTGGGCAGTCGCAGTCGCCATCTTTCAAACTTCTGTCGGCTTATTGCAATCGCTCGGCCGGGTTTGTATGGTCGTCGACACGAAACCAGGCGTACCAGGTCTCCGCCACGCTCCCGTCCCCCACCGTCCGGGAGGGTGGCGGGCGCGCGGATGCCGGCCGCAGCGGCCCCGGACCGATCCAGAGAGCAGGTGCTCGTGTCCACAGCAGACAGTCGCCAGTGGTGGCGAGACGCGGTGATCTACCAGGTCTATCCGCGCAGCTTCGCGGACGCCAACGGTGACGGCATCGGCGACATCGCCGGCATCCGGCAACGGCTCGACTACCTGGCCGGCCTCGGCGTCGACGCGATCTGGTTCGGGCCGTGGTACCCGTCGCCGATGGCCGACGCCGGGTACGACGTCTCCGACTTCCGGGCCATCGACCCGGTGTTCGGCACCCTGGACGAGGTGTCGGCGCTGATCGCCGAGGCGCACGACCGGGGTCTGCGGATCATCATCGACCTGGTGCCGAACCACTGCTCCGACCAGCACCCCTGGTTCCAGGCGGCGCTCGCCGGCGGACCCGGCGCGCCGGAACGGGAGCTCTTCTGGTTCCGCCCCGGGCGGGGCCCCGGCGGCGAGCTGCCCCCGACCGACTGGGTCGGGGAGTTCGGCGGCGGCACCTGGACCCGGACCACCAACCCGGACGGCACCCCGGGCGACTGGTACCTGCACCTCTTCACGCCCCAGCAGCCGGACTTCAACTGGGACCACCCGCGGGTGCGCGCCGAGTTCGAGGAGATCCTGCGGTTCTGGCTCGACCGAGGCGTCGACGGGATCCGGATCGACTCGGCCGCCCTGCTGATGAAGGACCCCACGCTCCCCGAGGTGCACCCGGACCGGCCGCACCCGTTCCACGACCTGGACGGCGTGCACGACATCTACCGGAGCTGGCGGCGGATCGCCGACGGCTACACCCCACCCCGGGCCCTGATCGGCGAGGTCTGGCTGCCGGACCGGCAGCGGTTCGCCAACTACCTGCGCCCGGACGAGCTGCACACCGCCTTCAACTTCGACTTCCTCACCTGCGCGTGGGACGCGGCGAAGCTGCGGGACAGCATCGACGGCACCCTGGCCGAACACGTCCCGATCGGCGCCCCGGCCACCTGGGTCCTCTCCAACCACGACGTGACCCGGGTCGTCACCCGCTACGGCCGCGCCGACACCACGTTCAGCTTCGCCAGCAAACGGGAGGGCATCCCGACCGACCTGGAACTCGGCACCATCCGGGCCCGGGCCGCCGCGCTGCTGTCGCTGTCGCTGCCCGGCGCCGCCTACGTCTACCAGGGTGAGGAACTCGGGCTCTGGGAGGTTGAGGACATTCCGCCCGAGCTGCGACAGGACCCGATGTACCCGCGCTCCGGCTACGTCGACCCGGGCCGGGACGGCTGCCGGGTACCACTGCCCTGGTCGGGCGACGCGGCGCCGTTCGGGTTCAGCCCCGAGGGGGCCAGCAGCGCCCCCTGGCTGCCCCAACCGGCGACCTGGAAGGACCGGACGGTGCAGGCGCAGACCGGCGACCCACACTCCATGCTGGAGCTGTACCGGACGGCGATCCGGCTCCGCCGCGAGCTACCGGCGCTCGGCGACGGGGCACTGCGCTGGCTGGACGCCCCCGAGGGTGTCCTGGCCTTCGCCCGGGACCCGGGCTTCGCCTGCGTGGTGAACCTCTCCGCCGACCCGGTTCCGATCCCGGCGCACCGGGCCCGGCTGCTGACCAGCCGGCCCGTCGAGGGAAGTCTGCTGCCGCCGGACACCGCGGTCTGGCTCGCGACGGGCTGAACCTTCCACGCCCGCGGGCCGCGGGGCGCGGGCGCCCGGCCCGCCGGACCGCCGGAATATCCCGGCGGTTCGGCCCGCGGGCGGGTGCCGCTACTCGGGTTGCCCCGGCGATCCGGCGTCGTCGGTCGCGCGCGCCGGCCGGCTTGCCGGGCCACGCCGGGGACGCGGAGTGGGGTCGTACGTCCCGTGTCGGCCCTCACCCGCGCGGAACCGGGCGACCCCGTCCAGTGCGTCCGTGAGCGAGTCCATCCCGTACGCCAGCTCGGCCCGGAGCGCCTCCACCTCCGGCCGCCCCGCACCGGCCAGCAGGGCCAGCCGGTCGTTGCGCAGGCAGCGCTGCGGAAACGACGCGATCTCGGCGGCCAGCCTCTCCGCGGCCGCCCGCGCCTCGCCCGGCGGCACCAGGCGGTTCACCAGTCCCATCTCGTACGCCTCGGTCGCCGGGACCGGGCGGCCGGTGAGGATCAGGTCCATCGCCCGGCTCTCGCCGATCAGCCGGGCCAGCCGTACCGTCCCACCGTCGATCAGTGGTACCCCCCAGCGACGGTTGAAGACCCCGAAGACCGCGTCGGTCTCGGCGACCCGCAGGTCGCACCAGAGCGCCAGCTCCAGGCCGCCCGCGACGGCGTACCCGGAGACGGCGGCGATCACCGGCTTGCCGAGCACCATCCGGGTCGGGCCCATCGGTCCGTCCCCGTCCGGCTCCACCCGGTTGCCGCTCGGCGTGCCGATCGCCGTGAGGTCGGCGCCGGAGCAGAAGCTCCCGCCCTCGCCCCAGAGCACCGCCACCGCCGCGCTGTCGTCGCCGTCGAAGGCCCGGAACGCGTCGGCCAGCGCCCGGGCGGTCGCCCCGTCCACCGCGTTCCGGCGCTCTGGCCGGGACAGGACGACCGTCCGAACCGGACCGTTTCCCTCCACCCGTACGCCCATCGATCCAGCATGCCTGCCCCGTCCCCCACGCCGCACCCCCCAACCGGCGCAGCGGCCGGTCTGCCTCGCCGTCCGTCGGGCAGCCCGGCCGGATGGTGGAGCCGTGGCGCGTCGGTGACGTGTGGAGGAGCCGCACCGACCCCCGGCCGCCGGCGCCAAACCGGTCGGAGGTATCGGGGCGGCCCGGCCCGGGCCGACCTCACCGGCGGTGGCGCGGGCGCCGAGGGCGGACCGGTGCGGCCGCTAGGCCGGCGGTGGGTCCAGGGCGAGCCCGGGGAAGCCGGCGTCGGCCAGGGCGACCAGTTCGTCGAGCGCGTGGCGGGCTCGTTTCGCCGCCGCCGGATCCCGCTCGGGCAGGCCGCTGGCGACGAACTCGTCCTCGTCGAGGCGGACCGCCTGGCTCCGGTCGGCCGGGACCCACAGGTCGAGCTCCAGATCCCGTACTTCCAGGACGCCGTCGCGGACCTGCGTCGGCCGGGTCACGTCGCAGTACCAGCCCTTGAGCGCGCCGGTCGCGTCACGGACCTCCTTCACCGCGTACCAGCGGTCCCGCCAGTAGTGCTCCACCAAGACGTCGCCGGGGGCGAACCGGACGAAGCCGAAATCCCGCTCCGGGCCGGTCCAGGGAGCCCGGACCACGACGCGGACGCCGTCGTCGGTGAGCACCAACGCCGGGTACGACTTGTCCGCCCGGGGGGCCTTGACCAGGCGTACCGTCACCGCGCTGCCCGACGCGAGCCGCGGCCCGGGATCCTTGTGTTCCGCCACTGGCACTCCGTTCGTCGAGCCGGCGGCCGACGTTACCAGCGTCGACGCGACCGCCCGGTGGGTAGGTCCCCGGAGAGCCGCGCACCATGAGCCGCGTCGTTGGCTGCGCCCCCAAAGCGGCGGGGACGCGTGACCGGATCCCGTCCCCCTTCCGCGGCCCGGGTCCCGCGCGCCTTTCCGCGACCGGGTCCCGCGGCCCCCTTTCGCGACCCGGTCAGCGCTCCGGCGCGAAGGGCCACTCCTCGAACGCGCTGCAGCGGCCGTCGCCGGCGAACCGCATGATCCAGAGGTCGCGGAACTCCTCCCGGCCGGGCCGCTCGCCGTAGTGGACCTCGACCCGGGCCACCGCGACATCGTTGTCCACCGCGACGATCTCGTACGTCATGGTGAAGTCCTCGTCGGGGCCCTCCCGTTCCGCCTTCCACATCCGGGCGATCGCCGGCAGGCCCACCACCGGCTCCCGGTACGGCCCCTGTAGGTAGCGGGCGTCCTCGGTGAAGAGCGAGGCCAGCGGTGCGGTGCCGGCCGTACGCCACGCCCGCTGGTACCCGGCGATCCAGTCCGCCACGTGGGTCCGGTCCATGTTCTCTCCAGGGTGTGCGTGGGCGAGCAGGATGGTTGGGCCGTACCGCTGCGGCACTAGGCGGCCTGCTGCCGGGGCCGCATCGGCGGGCTGTCGGCGCCGGACCCGGCGGCGATGCCGGCGAGCAGGTCACGCAGGGCGTCCCGGGCGTCGTGCCGGGCCCGCCAGCCCAACTCGCGTTCGGCCCGGGAACAGTCCAGCAGGGGAACGGCGGCGCTCAGTTCCAGCCAGCTCTCGCCGGCGGGGACCAGGCGGCTCCGCCCGGCGGTCCGCGCCAGCAGCCGGAGCAGGGGCAGCGGCAGCGGCGCAGCCAGGCCGCCGAACTCGGCGGCGATCAGCCGCCCGTCGAGGACCGGTTCGGCGGCGATGTTGAAGGCTCCGGTGCGGTCGCTGCGCAGCACCCGCAGAAACGCCTCCGCGGCGTCGTCGGCGTGCACGACCTGGGCCCGGAGCAGGCGGTGGCGGGGCACCACCGGGATCCGACCGTTCCGGACCAGGGGGATCGGGACGAGTCGACCGAGAAACTGCCGGGCCACCTCGGCACCGGCCTCGCGCTGGACGACCAGGGGCAGGCGGAGCCGTACCACCCGCAGGCTCGGGTAGTCCCGCTCGGCGGCGTCGAGCATCGCCTCGGCCGCCGCCTTGTCGACGCTGTAGCCGGAGCGCCGGCCGATCCCGGCCGTCGGCCAGCTCTCGTCGACACGCCGGTCCTTCGGCCCGGGCGCGTAGGCCGCGACCGACGACGCGTACACCAGCCTCGGTACGTCGGCGGCGAGCATCGCGTTGAGGACGTGTCGGAGGCTGTTGAGGTTGGTACGCCGTGGCGGTGTCGGCTGGCGACCGGGATGGAACTGCCAGGCCAGGTGCACCACCGCATCAAGCCCGGCGAGGCGGTCGGCGAGCGGGTGCAGGCAGGCCGGATCGGACAGGTCGGCGGCGTGCCACTCCACCCCGTCGTACGGCGGCCCCGCGTCCGGTTGTGGGCGGCGTCGGACGATGCCGATCACCTCGATGTCCGGCTCCGCGGAGAGTCGGCGCAGCAGCGCGGTGCCGACGTTGCCGGTGGCCCCGGTGATCGCGATCCGCATGCCTGTCGTTCTACCCGGCCCGCCCGGCGACATGCCGGCGACGCGCCCGAAGTGTACCGGTCCGACCTGTGCTGTCGAAGCCCGCGAGGTTTGCCGGTCGTCGCGGCGGGTAACGCGGTCGGGTGCGTGCACTACTGACCCGACTCGAACAGGCTGCCGAACTGGACCGGATCGGCGACCGACTCCAGCGCGGGGTGCTCGCCGTGCTGCGCCCGCAGCGGGTCCGGGACGTCCTGCACGGGGTGTGGCTGGGTCATCCGCTGCACCCGGCCCTGGTGCAGGTACCGCTCGGCGCCTGGATCAGCGCGGCCGTCCTCGACCTGCTGCCCGGTCAGCGCCGTGCCGCCACCACCCTCGTCGCGATCGGTACGGCGTCCGCGCTGCCCGCCGCCGTCGCCGGCGCGAACGACTGGGCGGCGCTCGCCCGGGAACAGCGCCGGGTCGGCCTGGTGCACGCCGCCGCGAACGCCGTCGGTCTGCTGTGCTACGCCGGCTCGCTCGCCGCCCGGCTCACCGGCCGGCACGGCATCGGTCGTAGCCTCGGCTTCGCCGGCCTGGCCGCGGCCGGCGGCGGCGGGTTTCTCGGCGGGCACCTGGCGTACCGGCAGGCGGCGCAGGTCAACCACGGCGTTCCCGACCTGCGTCTGATGTCCGACGGCTGGCACCCGGTGGCGGACCTGGCCGCGCTCCCGGAACGGACGCTGCTGACCCGCCGGATCGACGACGTGCCGGTACTGGTCTACCGGGAGGGCGATCGGGTCAGCGTCCTGCTCGAGCGGTGTTCCCACCAGAGCGGCCCGCTCGGTGAGGGGGAACTGGTGACGGTGGACGGCCATGCCTGCGTGACGTGCCCGTGGCACGGCAGCACCTTCCGGCTTGACGGGGGCGAGGTGGTGCGCGGCCCGGCCGGCACCGACCAGCAGGCGTTGCCCACCCGGGTGGTCGGCGGGGTCCTTCAGGTCCGCCTGCCCTGACCGGCCCGGACCCCGGCTCGCCTCGGCTCACGCCGCGACCGGCCCGCGCCCGTGGGGTCTTCTCGCCCACGTTGAGTAAATGATCACTCACTATACTGGGCGCGCTCGCCTACCCGCGCCCGGAGGTGTCGATGAGCACCCGCGACCGGATACTCGACGCGGCCGCGCACGTGATGCGGACCCGGGGTCTCGCCCGCACGACCACCAAGGAGATCGCCAGGGCGGCCGGCTGCTCCGAGGCCGCGCTGTACAAGTACTTCCGGGACAAGGCCGACCTGTTTCTCGCCGTGCTGTCGGAACGCACCCCGAACAGCCCCGTGGCGATGTTCGACGGGTTGCGCCAGCGGGTCGGGCGGGGCCTGCTGCGGGAGACGCTGGAGGAGGTCGCCCGGGCGGCCGTCGATTTCTACCACCACACCTTCCCGATCGGGGCGTCGCTCTTCTCCGAACCGGAGCTGCTCGCCGCGCACCGCGAGGCGCTGCGCCGGTACGGCATCGGTCCGCAGCACGTCGTGGACACCCTGGCCGACTACCTCGTCGCGGAGCAGCACCAGGGCGGCATCCGGCCCGATGCCGACCCGCAGGCCGCCGCGGCGCTCCTGCTCGGCGCCTGCTTCCAGCGGGCCTTCCTCTGTCACTTCGTCGACCGGCCGGACGACGAGGACGCCCGGAGGAGCTTCGCGGCCTCCCTGACCCGTACGCTCCTGGCCGGTCTCCTGGCACCACCGGGCGACGCACCGGGGGAGGCTGTGCCCGTGCGCGACGAGCCCGGGCCGGAGCGGGCGTCGGGCTGAGGACGGCGCTGGCCGGGGCTCAGTCGCGGAGGCGGTGCCGGCCGCTGGTGGCGGTGGGGCGCCGGGCCGACCGGCCGCGCAGCCCGAAGACCGTGCCGAGCTGCGCGCCGACCATGCCCGCCACCGCGAGCACCGCCGAGACCGCGAGCGGTCGGTTGACCTCGTCCGTCGCGTCCTCGGCCGGGGCACCGGCCACGTACGTGGTGCGGTCGTCGCCACCGGTGCCGGAGTGCGGGCCGGGCGTCGGGGCCGCGGACGGGGCGTGAGCCGGGGCCGACGGCTGCCACTGACCGGGCCCGGAGCCCTTCGCCGGTGGCGTCACGTCTGGCCGGACACCGTCGGTGCGTGACTCCCCGCCCTTCTGCTCCGGCTGGTCCGGGTTCGGCTGGCTGCGGCGCCTGCTGTCCTCCTCCGGGCCGCCGGGCGCCGGCGGGGTCGCGACCAGCCCGGTGGCGTGCTCGCGTACGCCCCGGTCCTCGGCTGACTCGGGGAGGCGCAGCATCTGGCCCGGATGGATGCGGTCCGGGTTACGGATCTTGTTGAGCCGGGCCAGCTCCGGGTACCGGTCGAAGTCACCGAGGTACCGATCGGCGATGTGCCCGAGGTAGTCCCCCTTCTCGACCCGGTAGACCGGCTCTGGCCGGCCGGACCGCTCGGCCGGGGTGGCCGGGGCGGCGAGCCAGTGCGGTGCCGGTCCGGAGGGTCGGGGGGCGAGCCAGTGTGGTGCCGGACCGGACGGTGTGACGCCGGGGCTCACCGGTGTGGTCGCCGTGCTGGCCGGTGTGGCCGCCGGCCCGGTCGACGGCGGGGCGCTCGTCGTCACCGCGGGCCCGGCCGCCGTCGCGGTGACGGCCGCCGCCGGGCTCGCGACCAGGGCCAGGGCGACCGAGCCGACCAACGCCGCGGCCCAGCGCTGCTGACGGCCCAACCCAGGCAGCCGGATCGCGGGTCGGCGAAGGATCCGGGCCGGCACCTCCACGAGTACGGAGAGCGCGAAGGTCGCCCACCCTGCCCAGCCGACGAGGGCCAGCGCCCGCAGGAAGAGCTGTCCGTCGTCCCGGCTCGTCAGCACGGTGCCGAGTTCGCCGAGGGTGGGCACGTGGTCGGGGAGCGGGTTGCCGGCGAAGGTCAGCAGGGCGATCGGCGCACCCGCCAGGAGTCCGACCAGGATGATCAACGCGCCGAGGCCGGCGGCCAGTCGACCGGCCCGGTGGGCCGTCCGCGATCCAGGCATGGCAGTGCCCCCTATTCAGCGGTTTGACGTGGTGAGGAGTGTCGCGGTGGCGGTGCCGGGAACCGAGACGGTGTCGGCGAAGCTGAAGAGGTCCAGGAAGGCCCGGTCATAGGTGATCGCGAGTTCCACCGTCAGCCGGGGGACGCCATCGACCGTCTCGATCTGGACGTCCCACTCCGTGACGTCGTCCACGCCACGCAGGTAGCTGTCGACCGCGGCCCGGGCCGCGTCCTCCTCCAGGACCGTGCTCCCGTCCTCGAGCAGTTGTTGGAGGTCGACGGCCTGACCGCCGGCGCGTGCGGCCTCGGCCGCCAGGTTGTCGGCGCGCTGCATCGTCCGAAGTTGGCCCGCGCCGTCGTACGCCAGCGCGATGATCGCCAGTACGCCGATCATGGCGATCACCAGGAAGAGGCTCACCCGTCCCGCGTCCCGGTCGAGGCGGCCGGTCATGGCGTCTCCCGAGCGCGGTAGCGGTCCAGTGGGGAGACGAACGTCGCCTCGACCGTGGTGTACGCCGGCATCGGCGAGAGCTGCGGCAGCCACAGGTCCCGGACGTCCACGTCGCAGGAGACGGTCACGACGACCGCGGCGTCCGTGCCGGGGGCGGTGGCGAACGCCTCGTCGAGGCTGGTGGGTGTGCCGTCGACCGTACCGGTGAGGGTGGGCAGCGGTGGCTCGGCGCAGGAGAGTCCCCGCCACCGGAGCCCGGCCCGGACGGCCTCCTCGGCCGCCGTCCGGGCGGCGTCGGCGGTCCGGGAGATCGACGCGGCCCGGGCGGCGTCGTGCGCCACGGCCTCGATCGCCTCGTCCGCCACGGCGGTCCGGCCGGCCACGCCGGCGAGCACGATGAGGGCCAGGAAGGCCGGGGCGAGGACCGCCACCTCGATCGAGACCGAGCCACGGTCCACCCGACGCCGCCCCCGGCTCGACCCGCCGGTCACGGCGATCCCGCCTCGGTGAACCGCTCGACCGTGCCGAAGGCCGTCTCGCTGATCCCGGGCAGCGGCACCAGCGGCACCACCCGCAGCGGATGGCCGGTCACGGTGGCACTCACCCGCTCGCCGCCCGGCCCCGGGCCGGTCACCGTCACCTCCCAGCTGGCCAGCCAGTCCCCGGCGCGGTTCAGGAAGTCCTCCGCGCGCTCGACACCGGCACCCTCCTCCGCCCGGTAGGTCCGTTGGGCGCTGACCGCGGCCTGGGCCGCGTGCAACGCCGTGGCCCGGGCGATGAACCAGGCGGCGGTCTGGATGGAGGCGAAGAGCAGGACGAGGATGGCCGGCATCAGGACGGCGAGCTCGACCGGATTCGCTCCCCGGTCCCGCCGCGCACCTCCGATCCGGTCCCCGACCCCCGCGCGCGGACGCCGGCCCGGGACCGGTCCGGCCGGGCCGCGGCGCGGGAGTCGGCGGCTGGGCGGGCGCGGCACGGGTCACTCGACTCCGGCCTCGTCGCCCGCGCCCGGGTCGGTGGGCTCGGGGATCTGGTCCATCCAGTCCTCGGCCACGCCCAGGGCCAGGGCGGTGACCGCCATGGCCACGGCGACCAGCCCGAAGATGATGACGGCGGTGGGCACCGGGCTGTCGCCCCGGTCCCCGTACCGGCGCAATGCGGCGAGACGCGCCTTCCACGCGGTGTGCAGGTAGACGATGGCGATCATGTGGCACCTTCTCGGGTTGGATGTGTGGCGGGTCACAGGCGGGCCATGAAGGGATAGATCATGAAGCCGATCAGGACGAAGACGAGCAGGGCGCCCGGGATGTCGAGCCGGCTGGTCACCGCCTCGGCCCGGGCCAGGTTGTCGGTACGGATCTGGTCCCGCAGCGAGTCGGCGCGGCCTCGCAACGAGTCGTGTACCTGGGCGCCCTCGGTCCCGGAGGACTGCATGATGGCGCCGACGTCACCGAGTTCCGGGACCCCGATCCGTTCGGCGAGCTCGCGCAGCTCCGCCCAGGGGGAGTGCATCTGCAACTGTGCGATCCGCAGGGCCTCGCGGATCCGTTCGAAGACCCAACCGTCGCAGACCTCGGCGGCCCGCTCCAGCGCCTGCACCGGCCCGTGCGCTGCGGCGAGCTGCAACGCCACCAGGTCCAGGTAGGCGCAGACGGCCTGCCGAAACTCGCGGCGGGCCCGCTCGGCCCGCGTCAACACGCTGCGGTGCGCCAGCAGGACGGCGACGAGGGCGAAGCCGAGTGCCCCGACGGTCGGCACCGCGATCGGTGGCCGGATGCCGGCCGCGACGAGGATCGCGGTCGACACGGCGGGGGCGGCCAGACCGACCAGGGCGGACAGCACCAGGGACAGCGTGTACTGCTCCGGGGTCTGGCCGAGCAGGGCGAGCTGCCGCTGGGGTGGACGTACCCAGCGGGTGAGCCCGCTTAGCCACTCCAGGTCGCGCCCCTTGGACCCGGGCCGGGTCAGCCCCGTGGGCGGGTGCAGCCGGCGCAGCGCGGGACCGAGGGCGGGGGTGGCCGGCATCGCCTCCCGGACCAGCAGGAACACGCCGAGCCCGACCGCCCCGCCGCCGAGCACACTGACCGCGAGATGCCCGTTGAGGATCACGTGGCTCCTCCCTCCACTCCGGACCTCGCGGCCCGCCGATGCGGCTCGTGCGACGGGTGCCGTCCGCCGCGCGCTCCGGGCTCGCTCGGCCGGCCCCGCTCGTCCGGCGTGCTCATCCGGCCCTGCCTTCCGTGGCGACCTCCTCGCCGCTGGGCGGGGCGAGGAACCGTGCGGGCCGCGGGGGCAGGCTCATCGCCCGGGCCCAGGCGAGCAGGCCGACGAACGCGGTACCGAGCAGCACCATCACCAGCTGGCCGGTCGGGGTGCCGTACGGGCGCATGTAGTCGGCGTTGACCAGCCCGTACGCGAGCACCAGCAGGGTCATCCCGGTCAGGAAGCGGACCGCGAAGCGCGGTTGCGCCCGCTTCGCCTCCACCTCGCGCCGCGTGATCACCTCGGCGGCCGCCGCGTTCGCGATCGCCCCGAGGACGTCGCCGAGCCGCTCGCCCCGGTCGGTCAGGTGCAGGATCAGCGCCGCCACGACCTGGTCGCAGACCGGGTCGCCGATCTCGTCGGCGAAGGCGAGCAGCGCGGTCCGGCCGTGCCAGCCGGCCGCCAGGCGGGCGGCGAGCAGGCGTACCTCCTCGTCGATCTGCTCCGGCGCGGTGGCGGCGGTCCCGATGATCGCCTGTTGCAGCCCCTGCCCGGTGCCGGAGACGTCCCGGAGCCGGCGGGTCCACTCGCCGATCGCCTCGATCCGGTTGATCGCCCGCCGTTCGGCCCGACCCGTGGTGAACAGCCACGGCGCTCCGGGTACCGCGATCGCGACCAGCAGGCCGACCACGGGCAGCCCGGTGAGCAGGAACGCCACCGCGCCGGCCAGGAGCGCGCCGACGAGGAGGCTCTGGTACGCCCGACGTTCCCGCGCGGTGGTGCCGCTGCCCTGCCAGAGCCGCCGCAGTCCGGGGCCGGGACCCGGGCGGGCCGGCCGGGTGGTCCCGACGATCGCGACCACGGCAAGGACCAGCCCGGCGACGCAGGCGGCGCCGGATCCGACGGCGATCAGCTCGACGTTCGACGGCAGGGTCACGGTCTTCCCCTCCGACTCCGTCGGCCATGGCGGTGCCGCCCCCGGGCAGCGCCTTCCGGCCCTTCCGGCCGGGCGACCCCCGGCCCGACGAGGGAGGTGGGAGCCGGAGCGGGGAAAACGGGTGCGGTCATCGCTGCCGGCCCAGAAGACTGTGCCGGGGACGACGCCAGGCGCCGGTACCGGCCTCGATGTACCGGGTCAGCAACCGGGCGTCGTACCCGACCCGGAGCAACTGGTCGCGGATCCGCTCCGGCAGGTGCCGGGGGATCGCCCGTCCGTCCGGCCCCGGCCCGAAGACCGTGGTGGTGGTGATCCGGCTGCCCTCGCCAACGCCGATCACCTCCTCGACGTGTGAGACGAAGCGGTGTTTGCGACCACCGATCGCGGTCTCGTCCTCGATGGTGACGTAGACGATCAGGTCGAGCGCGTTGCCGGCCATCCGTCGGGCCTGCTCGACGGTCATCTCCCGGCCGTGCGACAGGGCCAGCTCGATGATCCGCTCGCTGACCCCGGCCGGGGTACGGGCGTGGATGGTGCACATCGAGCCCCGGCTGGTCGTCATCGCCTGGAGCATCGGCACGATCTCCCGGGAGCGGACCTCGCCGACGATGATCCGGAGCACGCCCATCCGCAGCGCCAGCGGGATCAGGTCGGCGATGGTCACCTCGCCGGCGGGCCGTCCGTCGGGACCCCGGTCGCCGTGCCCCTCCCGGGACTCGAAGCTCATCACCGCCCGGTGCCGGTGCCGGCGTCGGGCGGGCAGCAGTTCCCGGCTCTCCTCCAGCAGCACGTACGGCTCGTCGGGCGGAATCTCGTCCATCAGGGCCCGGATCACCGTGGTCTTCCCCGCGCCGGCGAGCCCGGCCACCATGATGTTCAGCCCCGCCCGCATCGCGGCCCGCAGGAAGTCCCGGATCAGGACGTCGATCATCTCGTCCAGGTCGGCCCGCCCGCCCGCGATGTCGTCGAGGGAGACCTCGAGGGTGTTGTGCCGGCGGATCACCGCGTACGGGCGGTGGCTGACCAGGTAGACCGCGGCGAGCCGGCTGCCGTCCGGCAGCTGCAGGTCGAGGGTCGGCTTCGAGGTGGAGAGGGAGCGTTCGGTGGCGCCGGCCCGCCGGGCCGCCGCCTGGAGGATCTCGACCATCTCCTCGTCGCTGTCGGCGATCGGATCGCCCCAGTCGACGGCGCCGCCGCGTCGGGTGATCCGCACCAGGTCACAGCCGAGGATGTGCACCTCCTCGATCGAGTCGTCGACGAGCAGGCTCTGCAACCGGCCCAGCCCGACCAGTTCGGCGTTGACCTGGTCGAGCAGCAGCCGCTCCTCGGCCGCCGACATCGGGGTGCCGGCCCGACGGACGGAGTCGGCGTACTCGGCGACCACTGCCGCGGCGATCCGGTTCCGCTCCCGGTCCTCGTCCTCGGTGGTGAACTCCCGACCGCGCTGCCAGGCGGCGAGCCGCTCGCTCAGCTCCCGGCGCAGCTCGCGGACCACCGTGAAGTCGACCTGTCGGGGCGGTGCCGCCGGCGCCGGGGCCGGCTGCGGCGCCGGCAGGTGCGGCACCACGACGTACGGCGGGGTGCCGGCGGTGACGGTTCCCGGGTGCGGGTGGCCGTTGTGCGGCACCGTCTGCCAGGTCGGCCCGGCGGCCGGGTCCCGGGGACGGGGATCGTGGAAGACCGGCTCAAACCGCATCCGGCACCTCCGGGGAGACCAGGTCACACCGCATCGGGCACCTCCTGGGCGGCGGGCCAGCCCAGCCGCGCCCGCCGGCGGTCGAGCAGCGCCCGGACCGGTACCTCCAGGGCGCCGGCCGCGCGCATCAGCGGACGTCCGCTGCGGACGGTGCCGCCGTGGCTGAGCACCTCGGCGGTACGCGGATCGTGCGGCAGGTGCTCGATCACCGGCAGCCGCAGCGCCTTGCTGACCTCGCCGCGGCTGTGTCCGTCGCCGACCAGCAGCAGTCGCAGCGAGCCGGCCGGGACCCGGTGCTCGGCGAAGTCCCGCTCGATCGCCCGGATCGTCGCCTGGCTGCTGGAGAGGCTGGGCAGCCGGGCGGCGGTGACGATCAGGACGACGTCGGCGGCGCGCAGGATCGGCCAGGGGGTGCCGACGACGTGCAGACGCCCGCAGTCGACGATCACGTCGTAGGCCGGTCGGCCCCTGCCGAGCGCGGCGAAGAAGTCGGCGAAGCGCTGCCAGAGCGGGATCACGCTGCCGGCCTGGGCCGGGTCGACGACGCCGGGGAGCAGCAGCCGTTCCCGTTTGGGCGCGTCGAGGTCGACGAGCTGCGACCAGAACGTCTCCTCCAGGTTGCCGTCGCGCAACTCACCGACGGCCAGCTCACCGAGGCCGCGCGGCCCGGGCAGCGCCCCGGCGAGGTAGCCGGCCATGATCGAGCCGCCGGCGGGGTCGCACTCGGCGAGCACCACCCGGTGGTGCCAGCTCAGGGTGCAGGCGAGGGCGGTCGTGGTGACCCCCGGTGACCCCTTGGCCGAGACGAGGGCGATGATGGCCATGGTCAGGCTGCCGCGTTGAGGACGACCGCGAGCCGATCACTGCTGGCCAGCGCCACCACCGCCGGCACGTCCCGGGCCGCCAGCGCGAGGTAGAGCACCACGGAGTTGTTCGTGGGGGTGGCCATGTCGATGACCGTGGCCTGGAAGCGGGTCGGCGGGGCGTCCGGGTCGCCGTTCCGTCCCGGCGTGCTGAGCAGCAGCACCCTGTCGCCCGGGCGGAGCCGTTTCGCCGGCACCTCGCTCGGCGCGAGGCCGAGGGAGATCTGCTGCTGCCCGGGTTCGAGCAGCGGCTTGTCGGTGACCTGCGCCATCGTCAGCAGGGTGCCGGGGACCAGCGTCACCAGCGCCCGCTTGCCGAGCACCTCGCCGATCCGGTCCGCCGGCACCGGGTCGAGCCCCTGGCCGCCGGCGACCTGTACGGTCACCAGGTCGTCGGCGCTTAGTGCGGTGCCGACCGGTACGGTACGCGCGACCGCCAGGTAGGCGCCGGTGGCGCGGACCGAGGTGACCGCGAACGCCGAGCCGAGCCCGCCGAGCGCGATCAGCAGGACGGCGAGGCCGAGCAGGCCCGGCCGCATCCGGCGCTGTCGGACGATCCGGGGCGGGGTGACCGGCGCGTCGACCGGCCCGCCCGTGCTGGTCGTGGTCGCCACCGTCACCGCGTCACCACCTGAAGTTCGTCGATCTGGATCGAGTCCTCGGCCACCGCCGACCGCGCGGCGAGCGGCTCCTCGTCGCCGCCGATGCTGCTGCCCCACCGGACGGTGAAGTGCTTGACCGCAGTGATCTCGTACGTGCCGCCGGCCTCGTCGTCGCTCGGTCGGGCGTAGGTGTGGGTGCAGGCGTCGCGCGGCGGACGCCGCGGGTCGTGGACGCCGGCCCGGAACCGGACTCCCGGAGACTCGCAGGTCAGGGTCTCGCCGTCGCCCATGGTCCAGACGATCGACGTCGGGACGACCTCGATCCAGACGCTGACCCCGCCCTCGGAGTCGCTCGCCGGCACCGGCTCCCAGGACGACGCGTCGTACAGCCAGACCGGAACGCCGACCAGGCCGGGCGCGTCGTCGGGCGCGGTCCGGATGGCCGGCGCGGCCAGCGGCACCGAGGCCAGCAGGTCGAGGGCCAGCTGCCGGGGGTCGGGCGGGTCGAAGCCAGGCGGCGGGTCCGCCAGAAAGACCATCTCTGAGCTGGCCGGGCCGTTGCTGCACGTCCGGATGTACGCGCTCATCCCGGCCGGGGTCTCCGGCGGCTGCCTGTCGGCGAGCTTGTAGTAGCAGTCGTCGGCGCTGTTGAACCAGCCGCGGAGGTCGTCGTAGCAGGGAACGACCGTGCCGTCGTCCTTCTTACAGACCCGGTTGCCGCCGCTGCCGCCGTTCGATCCGCCCGGGCTGCCGCCGCCACCGTCCCCGCCCGCGTTGCCGTCCTCGTTGTCCCAGACGTTGCAGTTGTGCTGACCGGGTGGGCACTCGGCGTCGGGTTCGGCGACGGCCGGGCCGGCGGTCACCGCCAGCGTGGCGGCCAGCACCAGTACCAGCGTGGCGGCCGGCGCCAGCAGCGTCGCGGCCCGGGTGCCCCGGGCCCGCCGGGTCAGCACGGCTGCCCCTTGTGGACGGCACCCTCGTTGATCAGCCACTGTCCGTCGGGGTAGCGGGTCACGGTGACGGTGGCGACGTACCGGCCGCCCTCGGAACCTGGGACCACGGACCGGTCGGCGCGGTAGACGAGGCGGTATCCGGTGGAGTCGAGGCAGTCCTGGATCGAGACGGTGGGCGGTACGGTGTCGAGGCTGACCTCGGTCACCGTCGGGTCGGAGACGAGTTTTCCGGTACGCATCGCGCCATGCTCCTTCGCGTCGCGAATGGTGAGCCTGACCCGGGTGAGCAGGGGATCAGCCAGGTACTTCGCCAACCGTGGATCGTGGGGGTCGCTGGCCGACTCCGCCTTGCGCAGGGCTTCGAGGTAGCCGGCGTAGACGGCGAGGGCGGTGCGCTCGGCCTCGACGACCCGGGGATCCGGGCTCGCCGCCGCCCGGGTGTCGGCCGGTGGGGCGGCGGAACCGGCACGGTCGCCGCAGCCCGCGTCGAGGGCCAACGCGGCGATCGCGAGCAGGATGGTCGGGAGTGTGGCCGATCGCCGGGTCCGCAACGGTCTCTCCTCCTCCTGCTCCGTCCGGCCGGGACGGTGCCGGCCGCCCATTCGGTGTCGGGCCTTCGACGGCTCGACCGGAATGTGGCGTCCGCCGGCCCGACCCGGGGCGCTCGGTCGGGCTCACAACGGGCGTCCACTGTCGATTAAATCGATCTTGCTTTTCCGTCGGGCTGCGCCGATTGATCTGGAAGTGGTTTCGCTGGCGGTTGTCCGTCGTTCAAGGGGCGAGCATAGGCTGGCCGACGGCGATGCAACAGAGGCGGGACAAGACAATACCCACGGTTACGATCTTCATTGTTGATCAAAGTCAGATCGGTATGACGGAAGTCGATATGTCGCCTGTGATCGATAAAGTGGCGACCTCAGGTGATCGCGGTTGTCTCGGGTTCGATTGTGCCGGCGCCTCGGGGTGAATTGCCATGGATGACGATGATCTGACAGCTTCCGTACTCGGGTCCGAGCGGCCGGCCGTGGCCGGTGCCGGCCCCGTGGCGCCGCGCTCGCGCGCCCCTCGGCCGGACCCCGGACCGGATCCGGCGGGGGAGCGAAGATCCGTTATTGGCGATCATGTAGTTACGCTTCGTAACCAACGCTCCCGGCGGATCCGGCGTTGGCCGATGCTGCTCCTGACCGGGGCCCCGCTGCTGCGCTGGCTGGCGGTGGCGGATTCGGTCCCCTTCGGCCAACCCCGCCGATCCGGCTGCGACACCTGCGGTACGCCGATCGGCCCGGCCGGTCCACTCCGGGCGGTCTCCCCGCTGGCCCGCTGCGCGGGTTGCGGGTGCCGGGTCGGCCCGCCCCCGCTGGCCGTGGAGGTGGTGCTGCTCCTTGCCCTGGCAGCCGTGGCGGCGGCGGGGCGCCCGTGGCCGGAGACGGCGGCGCTCGTCTGGTTCGTGGGCTGCGCCGTACCGCTGTTCTTCGTCGACGTGGCCGTGCGCCGCCTGCCGGACCGGCTCACGTACGCCGCGGCGGCTGGCACGCTGGCCCTGTTCGGCCTCGCGGCGCTGCTGGGCGGTGAGGTCGCGGCCTGGTGGCGGGCGCTGCTCGCCGGGGCCGGCGCGGCCGGGCTGTTCGCCCTGACCACCGTGCTGTTCGGCGCGCGCGGTTTCGGGCTCGGCGACGCGAAGCTGGCGCTCGGCGCGGTCGCCGTGCTCGGCTGGTTCGGGTGGCCGGTGGTGGTGTCGGGGCTGGTCCTGGCCTTCGTCGGATCGGGACTCTACGGACTGGTGCTGCTCGCCGCCCGGCGGGTTGCCTGGCGGGACCACCTGCCCTTCGGCCCGTTCCTGATCCTCGGCGTCCTCGGCGGACTCGTTCTCGCGGCGGGTTGAGGCACGCGGATCGTACCGGGGGGATCGTGGGCGCCGGCGGGTATCATCCCGTGCGACATCCTCCTGTCGACTTGTCGACACGATCCTTGCGATTTCGGTCCTCGGGCCACCGATGTCGTTCCGGCCGAGAACCGGCCTCCCAAATGATCCTCGTCGTCGCGTGAACAGTGGTCGGCCGACCAATCCGATCGCCCGACGTCGCGCCGGAGCATCCCGCGATCCCGTGATCGACACGCTGTCCACAGTCGACTAATTCGGTGATTCGCGGATACGCCGAAAACCGTTGGCGGCGGGGTCGCGAAGAATGGCGATCGCCGGTACGGTACGGCGGGTCATTCCACTCCGACTCCCTACTCATCGGGGGCACGATGATTCTGCGTACCCGGCGCGCCTGGACGCGTACCGGTGTTGCCCTGCTCGCGACGCTGACCACCGGCGCGATGATCGCGGTCGGCGGTGCCGCCCACGCCGACGAGCCCGGCGACCTGGAGTTGGCGCTCTCCGCATCGCGGGTCAGCCTCGGTGAACCATTTCGCGATGTCGAGGTCGTGGTGACGAACCACGGCCCGGGCCCGGCGGGCGGCTGGCACGTCGAGTACGACCTCGGTGGCCTCGACGACGAGGTGGTGACGGTTGGCGACAGGTTCGGTCCCGGGTGCCGGCTGGGCGGCGAGCGCCTCGTCTGCCCCGGGGAGACGGCACTGGGCGCGGGGCACCGCTGGCGCGGGCCGCTGCCGTTCTCACTGACGAAGGTCGCCGGCCGGCACGGCCCGGCGGGTTCGGTCACCGTCACCGTCGTCGCCGAGGGCGATCCGGTCCCGGCCAACAACGCGGGCCGCTTCGAGGTCGAGGCGCCGGCGGTCGGGGTCGACCTGGTGGTCCAGGCCGACGACATCCACCAGGTGACCGCGGCGGGCGAGCCAACCGACGCGCCGGTGCCGCCGGGCGGCGAGAGCATGATGGTCGGAATCGTCGGCAACCTCGGCGACACCGTCGCCGACGGCCTCCGGGTCCGGGTCACGCTGCCGCGGTACGTCACCTTCGCCGAGGCCGAGCCCGGCTGTGACTACACCGCCGACAGGCGCACCGTCACCTGTGACTACCAGCAGCTTCTTCTGGTTCCGGTGCGTCGGGGCGCCGAACCGGGCGCGCCTCCCGCGGTCATCGGGGTCTACTTTCCGGTCCGGGTCGCGGAGGACGCTCCCGGGCCGCTGGTCGCGAAGGGGGGCGAGCTGTACGCCGCCGCACTCGGCACCATGGACGATCCGGATCCCGCCCTCCGCAGGCGCGGCCGGGGGCCGGCCCTGCCGGAGAACGTCCGGGCGGTCTCGGCCCGGGAGGTCGAGGACGCCGACCCGGCGGACAACGTGGACGGGTTCGTGGCGTACCTGGCCGGGCCGCCGAACGGTGGCGGAGGCGGTGCGGGCGAGGGGCTGCCGGTGACCGGCGTCCAGGCGGGGCTGATCGCCGGGATCGGCACCGGGGTGCTGCTGGTCGGTGGCGTGCTGGTCTTCCTGTCCCGGCGCCGCCGGGTGATGCTGGTGAACCCCGGGGACGAGGAGTCGACCGACTGACCCGGCCACCCGCCGCCCGACCCGACCGGCCGGTCACGCGCCGACCGAATGCGTGGCAGCGGTCGACCAGCATCGCCACCGCTGTCGGCGATCGCGCCCGGACCGGTGGGCGCGGCGGGGTCAGGGCGTGTCGAGCCGGTGGGTGAGGGCGGTGTGCCGGCGTCCGGTGCCGGCGGTTCGGACGGCGATGGCGAGCGCCCTGCGTGACCCGGCCAGCACCACCAGTTTCCGGGCCCGGGTCACCGCCGTGTAGAGCAGGTTCCGTTGCAGCATCGTGTAGGAGCTGATGGTCACCGGTACGACCACCGCCGGGTACTCGCTCCCCTGCGACCGGTGCACCGTGATGGCGTACGCGTGCTGCAACTCGTCGAGCTCGTCGAAGTCGTACTCGATCTCCTCGTTCTCGTCGGTGCGGACCGTGAGCTGCCGCTGCTCGACCGAGATCCCGGTGACCACCCCCACGGTGCCGTTGAAGACCCCGGCCGCGCCCTTGTCGTAGTTGTTCCGGATCTGGATGACCTTGTCGCCGACGCGGAAGACCCGGGCACCGTGTCGCCGCTCCGGCTGTCCCTCCCGGTACGGGGCGAGCGCCTGCTGCAACGCGACGTTCAGGTTGCCGGCCCCGGCCGGCCCCCGGTGCATCGGGGTCAGTACCTGGATGTCCCGCGGGTGCAGGCCGAACTTCCGGGGGATCCGGCGGGCCACGAGGTCGACCACCAGCTCGGCGGTGGCCTCCGGCTCGTCGACCGGGAAGAGGAAGAAGTCCGGGTACGCCCCGAGGATCGGCGACTGCCCGGCGTTGATCCGGTGGGCGTTCACCACCACCCCGGACTCCTGCGCCTGGCGGAAGATCTTCGTCAGCCGTACCCGGGGCACCGCCTCGGCGGCCAGGATGTCCCGCAGCACCTCGCCCGCCCCGACCGAGGGAAGCTGGTCGACGTCACCGACCAGCAGCAGGTGTGCTCCCGGCGGTACGGCCTTGATCAGCTTGTTCGCCAGGATCAGGTCCAGCATGGACGCCTCGTCGACCACGATCAGGTCGGCGTCGATCGGGTTGTCCCGGTCGTGGGTCGGGTCGCCGCCCGGCCGCAGTTGCAGCAGCCGGTGCACGGTGGCGGCCGGGTGGCCGGTCAGCTCGGTCATCCGCTTCGCGGCCCGGCCGGTGGGCGCGGCAAGGACGATCTTCGCCTTCTTGGCGGCGGCGAGCTGGATGACCGACGAGACCGTGAACGACTTGCCGCAGCCCGGACCGCCGGTCAGCACCGCGACCTTCGAGGTCAGCGCGAGCCGTACCGCGGTCTCCTGCTCCGGCGCCAACTCGGCCCCGGTCCGGGTACGTAGCCAGGCCAGCGCCCGGTCCCAGTCGACGGTGGCGAAGGCCGGCATCCGGTCGGCCGAGGTACGCAGCAGCCGGAGCAGGCCGTTCGCCAGCGCGGTCTCGGCCCGGTGGAACGGCACCAGGTAGACCGCCGGTATGCTCCCGCCCTCGACGGTCGGGTTCGGCACCGCCTCCCGGACCACGCCCTCGTCGGCGGCCAGCTCGTCGAGACACCGGCGGACCAGCTCCGGCCCCACCCCGAGGATCTCGGCGGCGTCCGCGACGAGGTTCGGCTCCGGCAGGTAGCAGTGGCCCGCGTCGGCGGCCTCGGAGAGGGTGTACTGGATGCCGGCCTTGACCCGCTGCGGGCTGTCGTGCGGGATGCCGACGCCCCGGGCGATGGTGTCGGCGGTCTTGAAGCCGATGCCCCAGACGTCGGCGGCGAGCCGGTACGGCTCGTTGCGGACCACCGAGATCGAGCCGTCGCCGTACGTCTTGTAGATGCGTACCGCGAGCGAGGTGGAGACCCCGACCCCCTGGAGGAAGACCATCACCTCCTTGATGGACTGCTGCTCCGCCCAGGCGGTGGCGATCATCTTCGTGCGCTTCGGGCCGAGCCCGGGGACCTCCACGAGCCGGCCGGGCTCCTCCTCGATGACCCGCAGGGTGTCGACGCCGAAGTGGTCGACGATCCGCGTCGCCATCTTCGGTCCGATGCCCTTGATGAGCCCGGACCCGAGGTACCGCTCGATGCCCTGGATCGTCGCCGGCAGCACCGTCGTGTACGACTCGACCTCGAACTGCCGCCCGTACCTCGGGTGTGACCCCCAGCGCCCGACCAGCCGTACGCTCTCCCCGGGCTGAACCCCGAGCAGGGAGCCGACGACGGTGAGCAGATCGCTGCCGCTGCGCTCGGTGGCGAACCGGGCGATGGTGTAGCCGGTCTCCTCGTTGGCGTAGGTGATCCGCTCCAGCACCGCCTCCAGCACCACGGTGCCGGGGCGGCGTCCGGCGGCGGGGGCCTGCGCCTGGGTCGCGGTCACCCGAGCATCATGCAGCACGCGGTTCCCGGCACGTCCGCCCCGCCACGGCGATCCCGGCAGCCTCACCGGTCCCGGCGGTCCCGACCTGTGCCGATCCGGGCCTGTGCCGGCGCCGGTCGCCCTAGCGTGAGGTTATGGACGATGCCAGCGCCACCCAGGCGGTGGTGGTCGACGGAGAGCTGTACGAACTGTTGGTCATGCTCGCCGACTACCGCAACCAGAGCGTGGTGGAGGCTCTCACGGAGCTGATCGAGGCCGAGTTCGAGCGGATCGAACCGGGGCTGCTGGAGGACCTCCGCGGGACCGGCGCGGCGATCAAGCGCCTCTACGCCGCGACCGGTCGGCCGGTGCCGGCCGCCTTCCGCCGGACGGTCCGTCCGGAGTTCGGCCGGGCGGCTCTGCTGCGTGAACTCGACGAGACCGACGAACTGTACCGGCTCTGAATCGGGCCGGACCGGCCCGGGCGGCTCCCGCCGTCGGCCCCGTACCGCCTCCGCGGTCAGGCGAGAACCTGGGTGATGAAGATCCGGTACCGGGTCTTGAAAATGTCGGCGGCCTCGGCGCAGATGGCCTGCGCCTCCGCCGCCAGTTGCGGCGGGGGTTGTGGTGCCTTGCTGAGGCCGTAGCAGGGGATCGGGTCACGTAACCGCTGCATGTCCTGCTGTAGTTGGGTGGCGGTGGTGAAGATCGGACCGTAGAGCAGCGTGGCGTGTTCCGGCTGCGACGCTCGCAGCCGCCGTACGGTCTCGTTGGCGACCTTGCTGGCGGTGGTGAGCTCCCGGCCGCAGGCTCGGTTGGTCAGCGGCGTGCTCCCGGTGCACTTGTCCAGGTCGGGCTCGGAGTGCTTGGCGAAGGCGGCCTCGAGGGCGGCCTGCTTCTCCCGGGTCAGTGGTGAGGTCTCCGGCGCCGTGCTCGACGGAGATGGTCCGGCCGGGGTCGCCACGGGCGTGGCGTCGGCGCCGGTCGGCGACAACGTGGCCGACGACGACACCACCTGCGGCGACGCCGTGCCGGACGACCCGTCGGTGCCGCAGCCCACGAGCAGTGCCCCGATGATCACGACCAGCAGCGGATATCGAATCTCTCGCATGCCGCCGACCCTAGACTTTTCGGTCAAGCCGCCCCGGTCCACGGCGGTGTGTCCCCGGTTCGTCGCGCGCCGTCCGCCGCCGTGTCGAGCGGTTCCCCCGACCACGGACGGGCCGGTCCGCGATGTCTCGCGTACCGGCCCGCCGACGAGGGAGCGGCGCAGGTACGACTAGGGGCTGGTGCAGGTGAGGGTCGGAGTCGCGGGAGTTCCGCTCGCGATGAACCCGAAGACGGTCGAACCGTTGGCAGCGAGCGACCCGTTCCAGGAGGCGTTCCGTACGGTGTAGCTCGATCCACTACCGGAGAGCACGCCGTTCCACAGTTGGCTGATGCTGATCCCGCCGGGGACGCTGATGCCGACGGTCCACCCGTTGATCGCGGAGGTCCCGGCACGGACCGTGACCTCGCCCTGGAAGCCACCCGGCCAGGAGTTGACCTGCCGGTAGCTGGCCGAGCAGGCGCCCCCGACCGGCGGGGTCGACGTCGGTGGGGTCGAGGTGGGTGGGGTCGAGGTGGGTGGGGTCGAGGTGGGTGGGGTCGAGGTGGGTGGGGTCGTTGGCCGGTCGGTGAGGCCGAAGAAGGCGACCGCCGCCGCGGCCATCCCGCCGGCCGGGAGGCTGTGCCCGGCCCCCTGGATGCTGTACGCCTCGACCTGGACCGTGCCGGACGCGTCGGCGTAGCGGCGACGATTCCAGCCGGGCTGCGGAGTGTCCGTGGACGTCGGGGTCTGGCTGAGACCGAAGACGTTGGTCCACTGCTCGATCTCCTCCTGGAGCAGCTGGTACGGCACGAGGGTGTCGTTGGTGCCGTGCCAGAGCTGCACCCGGGGCCGAGGGCCGGTGTAGCCGGGGTACGCCTGGCGGACCGCGTCACCCCACTGCTGAGGGGTGCGGTCCATGCTTCCGCCGGTACACCGGCTGGTCCCGGGTGGGAAGTCGGCCGCGTTGGCGAAGCAGGCGAAGGGCACGCCCATGAACGCGGCTCCGGCCCGGAAGACGTCCGGGTAGAGGGCGAGCATCTGGTTGGTCATCATGCCGCCGGACGAGCTTCCCGTGGCGTAGACGCGATCAGGGTCACCGCCGTACTGGCGCTGGACGTAGGTGATCATCGACATGATCGAGACGGGATCGCTGCCGCCACCACGGCGCTTGGCCGCGTCCGACCAGGTGTCGAAGCAGTTGCCGAACCCGGCCTGCTGGGTCGCGGTCGGATAGATGACGATGAAGCCGTACTGGTTGGCCAGCGAGGCGAACTCGCTGCTCGAGTAGAAGCCCGGACCGGAGCCACCACAGCCGTGCATGGCGACCACGATCGCCGGGTTGGCCGGCCGGTTGTCGGGGACGTAGACGTGCATCCGCATCCCGCCCGGGTTGTCGCCGAAGGCGGTCACCTCGACCAACGACGCCGCGGTGGCTGGCCTGGTCAGGCCCGGTACCAGCACCACCGCACCGGCCAGCGCGAGGGACGCGACCAAGCCGGTCACCAGCTTTCGGGTGAGTTTCACGTGTCTGTCACTCCCTTGGCGCCGCGGTACGCGCGGCGCGCCGTCGCCCGTCGGCTCGTTCGCCGACGGTTCCTGACTGTCTTGGACCCGGCGGTCGCCCCGGCCCGGCTGGGACCCGGCCCGGCCGTGGTGGATCGCCGGTCAGGGGCGTTCATGCCGGCCCGGCTCGCCGGGTGACCCCTGCCCGGACGGGGTCGACCGGTTGCCCGTTGGCCCTGCTGGCTCCCGCGACGGCGAACGTGTCGCATCTAGCGTCCCCGCAGTCGCTAATACTGTCAATCGATGTATCGCGATGGATGGGTGTGGGGCGACACCCGGGGCGCGCCGCGTCGGGGTCCCGTGGACGGTGACGACGCGGACCGGGCGGTGCCCGGCCGGGTGACTGCGATAATCGAGCCCTGCGATCAAAATCGATGTCTGTCTCGATCCGCGCCGGAGCGTCATGTGGTCAGCCCGTTCGACATCGAGGAGATCTTTCCGGACGTCGTGACCGGCTCCGTCCGGTTGCCCCGCAGGCAATCGCGTGGCTCGCCGCAGAGCCTGGCGGTGACGCTGCTGGCCGACTACACGCTGCGGACCCGTGCCTGGTTGCCATCGGCCGCCATCGTGGCGCTGCTCGCGGAGTCCGGTGTCACCACGACGGGTGGCCGTACCGCCATCAGCCGGCTGACCCGGCGGGGGGTGATCGAGAGCCGTCGGCACGGACGGCATAGTTCGTACCGCCTGACCCGGCCCGCGGCGGACAACCTCGTCCACGGTGGACGGCAGATCGCGAGGTTCGCCGTGGAGGCCGAGTCGTGGGACGGCTGGTGGACCCTGATCGCGTTCTCGCTGCCACAGCAGGCGAGCGCGGAGCGCCGCGCCCTGCGCGGGCAGCTTCGCTGGCAGGGCTACGCGCCGCTGTACGACGGGCTGTGGGTGTCGCCGCACGACCTGAACGAGACGGTCACGGCAGAGCTCTCGAAGATCGCGCCCGGCGCCACGAGCGTGTTCCGGGCCAGGCACGTGGAGATCGAGGCCATCGCCAGCCAGAAGCCGGTCGACGCCTGGGACACCGCGGCCCTCGCCCGGCAGTACGACGACTTCATCCAGAGCTGGAGCGCGCTGCTGCCCCGCGTCCATGCGGGAGCCGTCACCGGCGCCGCGGCGGTACGCGCCCGTACCGAGGTCATGGAGGCGTACCGGCGCTTCCCGACCCTGGACCCACTGCTGCCGCTCCGGTTGATGCCGGCGGGCTGGCCCCGGCAGGCCGCCCGGGAGGTGTTCGCCGCGGTCTACGACGGCCTCGCCGTACCCGCCCAGGAGTACGTGCGGGCCGTGGCCGGCCGGTACGGCGCCGCCCGGTTGTCCGACATCCGAGCCCACACGACCACGGAGCTGCGGGACCTGGTGCCCGGACCCGAGCCGCGGTCCTGACCGGCCGCCCGGCGGATGTGCCCTGACCGGCCGCCCGGCGGGTTCCGGGGCCGAGACGGTGGCGGGGAGGGACGCCCGGTACCGGCCGGAAAGCGGATTCTGCGCGACACAGTCCATCGCTCATGATGAATGTCCAGCGTCGGACGGGCCGACGCCGGCAGTCGAGAGCGAGGGATCATCGTGCCCGACCGTCCGTCCCGGACGCCGTACCCGGGGGTCCGCGGTCTGCTCCTCTGTGTCCTGACGGCCGTCCTGATCGCGGCGGGTGCCGTCCCGGCGTACGCTGCCACCGACACCGAGCCGCCGAGTGCCCCCGGTCCGATCACCGTCGCCGAGATCACCACCACCAGCGTGCTGCTCACCTGGACGCCCGCCACGGACAACGTGGGGGTGGACCGATACGAGGTGTCGCAGTTCTTCACCGACGTCGTGGTGCTGCACCGGACGACCGCGACCGGTCTCCGGCTCACCGGTCTCCGACCCTCCCGGACGTACGCGTTCGGCGTCCGGGCCGTGGACGCGGCCGGCAACTCGTCGCCCTCGTCCCGGACGCTGCGCCTGATCATGCCGCCCGGCGACGACGTGCCGCCGAGCGTGCCGGGCGGGTTGCGGGTGACGGGGGTGGCCGAGACGGCGGTGGACCTGGCCTGGGACGCCTCCACCGACAACGTCCAGCTCGCGGGCTACGAGGTGCTGTCGATCAGCCCGTCCGGGACCACCGTGGTGGCGACTGTCTGGTTGATGCCGCCCGCCAATCCCAGCACCGCGGTCCGGGTGACCCGGTTGACCGCCGGTACGACGTACACCTTCGCGGTTCGTGCCCGGGACGAGGCCGGCAACTACTCGGCACTGTCCGCGCCGGTGACCGTGACCACCCCGTCGGCTTCGATCTGCAGCGTCGGGTACCGGGTCGCCGCGGAGTGGACGACCGGCCTCCTGGCGCAGCTGACAATCCGCGCCATCGGTTCGGTCGCGATCGACGGCTGGACGTTGACCTGGGCCTTCCCGGACAGCCAGCCGCTGCTCGCCCTCTGGGGCGCCGAGCTGGTCCGGCGCGGCGGCGGGACCCTGACGGTCCGGCACCCCGCCGACGACCGGGTGATTCTCCCCGGGGAGACGCACTTCATCAACTACGTCACCACCGCGCCCGCCCCGACACCGACCCGATTTGTCCTGAACGACTCGCCCTGCGTGACGGGAGGCTAGTCGGTCGATCCGGCCGGGATCTGCCCGTGGCGGTGGCGTGGGTCACATCACGGAACATGGGACACCGTTTGTTACTTGAGTCGTACAGGCTCAACTAACGATGGCAGGTGTTCGATGGCAACTCTTCCGGTTCTTCCGCTGACCGATGCTGTCCTACTGCCCGGCATGGTCATTCCGGTGACCCTCGACGCGACCACCCAGTCCGCGGTCGACGCCGCCCGGGCCACGGGTGACAGGAAGCTCCTCGCCGTGCCCCGGGTCGACGGGGAGTACGGCTCCACCGGCGTCATCGCCACGATCGAGAAGGTCGGCCGGCTGCCCAGCGGCGAACCGGCTGCCGTGGTCCGTGGCCTGGCCCGGGCCCGGATCGGGTCCGGCGTACCCGGTCCCGGGGCGGCACTCTGGGTCGAGGCGACCGAACTCACCGAGCCCGCCCCGGCCGGCAAGGCACGGGAACTCGCCCGGGAGTACCGGGCGCTGCTCACCTCCCTGCTCCAGCAGCGGGGCGCCTGGCAGACAATCGACGCCATCGAACGGATGACCGACCTGTCGGAGCTGGCCGACTCCGCCGGCTACGCGCCGTGGCTCACCGTCGCGCAGAAGATCGAACTGCTCACCGCGCCGGACGTCACCGCCCGGCTCGAACTGCTGGTCGGCTGGGTGAAGGAGTACCTGGCCGAGCAGGAGGTCGCCGAACGGATCAACAACGACGTCCGCGAGGGGCTGGAGAAGTCGCAGCGCGAGTTCCTGCTCCGTCAGCAGCTCGCCGCGATCCGCAAGGAGCTGGGCGAGGACGAACCGGACGGCTCGGCCGACTACCGGTCCCGGGTTGAGGCCGCCGACCTGCCGGAGAAGGTTCGCGAGGCGGCCCTGCGCGAGGTGGGGAAGCTGGAGCGGGCCAGCGACGCCTCCCCGGAGGCGGGCTGGATCCGTACCTGGCTGGACACCGTGCTGGAGATGCCCTGGAACATTCGCACCGAGGACAACACCGACCTGGCCCAGGCCCGGGCGGTGCTGGACGCCGACCACGCCGGCCTCACCGACGTGAAGGACCGGATCCTGGAGTACCTGGCGGTGCGTAACCGGCGCGCGGCCCGCAACCTCCAGGTCGTCGGAGGTCGCGGCTCCGGCGCCGTGCTCGCCCTGGCCGGCCCGCCCGGCGTCGGCAAGACCAGCCTCGGCGAGTCCGTCGCTCGCGCGCTCGGTCGGAGGTTCGTCCGGGTCTCGCTCGGCGGTGTCCGGGACGAGGCCGAGATCCGGGGCCACCGCCGGACGTACGTCGGCGCGCTCCCCGGCCGGATCGTCCGGGCGCTGCGCGAGGCGGGCTCGATGAACCCGGTGGTGCTCCTCGACGAGGTCGACAAGCTCTCCGTCGGGTACGCCGGTGACCCCGCCGCTGCCCTGCTGGAGGTGCTCGACCCCGCGCAGAACCACACCTTCCGGGACCACTACCTGGAGGTCGATCTCGACCTGTCCGACGTGCTCTTCCTGGCCACCGCGAACGTGATGGAGGCGATCCCCGGCCCGCTGCTGGACCGGATGGAGCTGGTCACCCTGGACGGCTACACGGAGGAGGAGAAGGTCGCCATCGCCCGGGACCACCTGCTGCCGAGGCAGATCGAACGGGCCGGGCTGACCGCCGAGGAGGTGAGCGTCTCCGACGCGGCCCTGGTGACGATCGCCGGCGAGTACACCCGGGAGGCCGGCGTACGGCAGCTCGAACGCGCCCTGGCGAAGATCCTCCGCAAGGTCGCGGTCAAGCTGGCGTCGACCGAGGGGCCGATCCGGGTCGACCGCGGCGACCTGACCGAGTACCTGGGGCGGCCGAAGTTCACCCCGGAGTCGGCGGAGCGGACGGCGGTGCCCGGGGTGGCGACCGGCCTGGCGGTGACCGGTGCCGGCGGTGACGTGCTGTTCATCGAGGCGACCAGCATGGAGGGGGAGCCGGGGCTGACCCTGACCGGCCAGCTCGGCGACGTGATGAAGGAGTCGGCGCAGATCGCCCTCTCCTACCTCCGCTCCAACGGGCGGAAGCTGGGGCTCGACCCGAACGCCCTGGCCGGGCGGCGGATCCACCTGCACGTCCCGGCGGGCGCGGTGCCGAAGGACGGCCCGAGCGCCGGCATCACCATGGTCACCGCGCTGGCGTCGCTCGCCTCCGGGCGGCCGGTACGCCCCGAGTTCGGGATGACCGGTGAGGTGACCCTCTCCGGCCGGGTGCTGCCGATCGGCGGGGTGAAGCAGAAGCTGCTCGCCGCGCACCGGGCGGGCCTGACCGAGGTGATCATCCCGGCCCGCAACGAGCCCGACCTGGACGACCTGCCGGCTGAGGTCCGGGAGGCGCTGACCGTGCACACCCTCTCCGACGTCGCCGACGTTCTCGCGCTGGCCCTGCGGCCGGCCGACGACCTCGGTGACCTCGGCAGGGTCGACGGCCCGGCGCTCGCCGCGGCCTGACGTGCCCTGACGCGCCGCCGCCGGCCGTCGTTCTCGGCGGGCCGGCGCGGCGCGCGACGGCGGGTCGGCACCAGAGTGGGGCCGGGCGACCCGCTCTGGGCGGTCAGGCGTGATCCCGTCGCGGGTCACCCGGCCCGTCCACCTCGCCGCCGGCTGTCGATCACCCGGAGTGACGGCCGGTACGGCGGGCGAGGGCACCGGACGTGGCGGGTCGGGGTGTGGGGGTCGCAGAATGGTCCCCGTGACAAGCCAGCCACCCCGTCCCGAGCAGCCTGAGCAGTCACTCTCCGGGTCGCTCCCCGCCCAGCCCGCCCCGCCGGAGACGGCGCCGTCCCCGGAGCCGCCGACCGGGCCCGAGGAGGTCCCGGCCTCGCCGGAGGCGCCGGCCACGCCCGCTCCGGCTGGTCCGTCGTCCACGCCGGCCCCGGCGTCGACGTCCGCCGGGGCGACGTCGACCGGATCGACCTCCGCCGAGTCGGCGGAGGCGACGTCGCGCGACGAGACGCGGTCGGCGACGTCGGACGACAAGGACTCGCACCAGACGAAGGTCCGCATCGACACGCCGGGCGCCACGATCGAGATCGAGGCGAACGAGCCGCTCGCCGAGGTCGTGGCGACCGCGCTGCGGCTCTTCCACGAGGCCGGTGGTTGGCCGCAGGTGCCGTACCGGTCGGCCGGGTTCGTCCAGGCCGAGCGGCGCGACACCCTTCCGGTGCAGCCCAGCTCGATGCCGTACGGCCCCGGGGCGTATCCGGTCCAGATGCCGTGACCGAAGCCCGGGCCCGCCGGGAGCGTACGGACGATGCGAGTTAATCGGACATAAGTATCGCTACGGTCGTATTGGCGCTATCGTGGACGATGTCATGAGGCACATCGCCGCGACCTGCGCCGTTGTCGCTGCGGTGCGGGCTCCCGTCGCCCCGGTACCGGCCGACCCCGGAGCCCCGCCACCGACCACCGACGACTGAGCCAGCCCCCGTACGGCGATCGCCGGCCGGTCCCGGCCCCGGGAGCGGTGCGGCGAGGGCCGCCGCGTGCCCCGGAACATCGGGGCCGGCAGTCGCGTCCGATGTGGAGCACAGGGGCCCCGCCCGGGCGCGCAACCGACGCGGTGCTGGCCGGCGCCGAGGCCCGGCAGCCGACCCATCCGTCGCACGGAGGTGGTATGAGCGACAACGGCCCGAGCGCCGAGCGGGATCCGCGTCCCTCGCCGGTACGGCGCGATCGGCGTACCCGTGTCCGGAGGCGCCTGCTCGCCGGCGGTGCGGTCGCCGTGCTGGTGGCCGCCGGCCTGCTCGCCTACCCCCGCCTGTCCGCGACCGACCCGACGGCCGGCGAGCCCGCCGCCCGGCCGGCCGCGGGGTGCACAAGCCCGTCACCGAGCGACCGGGTTCCGGAGCGAACGCCGCGCGAAGATTCCGGGCAACACCGTCCGGCCGAGGAGTCCGGACGGCCGGCTCCGGCCGGAGAGCCCGCGGAGCCACGGCCGCATGAGCTGAAGCCGACGACGGTCACCACCATCGGGCAGGCGTACTACTGCATTCTCGACAGCTACTACCGCGGACCGCTCCTGGACAGCCGCTCGTTACTGGTGCCGGCCTTCGCCGCGCTGACCCAGGAACTCCAGCGCCGCGGGCTGGACCAGCCGCAGGCCGCGCTGCCGGCGCTGACCGGTGGGAAGGACCAGGACTGGGCCGCGTTCCGCCAGGTGTACGACCAGATCACCGACCGGCTGCCCCCGGACGCGGCGGTCCGGCAGGCCGTCGCGGAGGCGACCCTCCGGGCCATGGTGGAGAGCCTCGACGACAACCACGCCACCTGGCGGCGGTCGCCGCGGAGGAACACGACCGGCATCGAGGTCTCCGCCCACACCGGTCCCGGCCACGTCGACCCGACCGCGACGCCGCCGCTCTTCGTCACCCGGGTCGCGCCGGACAGTCCGGCGGACCGAGCCCACGTCAGGCCGGGCGACGAGGTACTCGCGGTCAACGGCGTGCCGCCGTACGTGAACGGGGTGCTGGCGGAAGGCGCCCTCGACTGGATCACCAGCAGCCCCGAGGGCACCCGGCTGACGCTCGAACTGCGGCGGCCCGCCACCGGCGCCACCGTCACCACCACGGTCACCGCCCGGGCGACGGAGCCCGCGCCCCGTCCCCGCGTCGAGGCCCGGCCGCTGGACGACGGCCTCGGGTACGTCCGGCTGCCGGCCTTCGCCCCCGGACTCGCCGACCAGGTACTCGAGGCCATCGCCGACCTGCGGAAGACGGCGGACCTGCGAGGGATCGTCCTCGACCTGCGCGGCAACGGCGGTGGCAGTCCCCGGGAGGTCTCGCGCCTGCTCGGCGCGCTCGCCCCCGGCAGGATCTTCAGCTACTGGTGCGACGTGCGGGACCACTGCATCCCCAACCGCGGCGACGAGGGGGTGGCGGCGCTGGACCTGCCGCTCGCCGTCCTCACCGACCGCGGCTGCGCCTCGGCCTGCGACTCCTTCAGCAGCGCGGTCAAGGATCTCGGACTGGGCACGCTGGTCGGCACCCGTACCGCGGGTGCCGTGGCGGGGCCCGGCGAGCTGTACCCGCTCGACGACGGAAGCCTGCTCAGCCTGCCCCGGTACCACGAGATCGCGGCGAACCGGGAGGTGATCGACACCATCGGCGTCGCCCCCGACCACCATGTGCCGCTCACCTCGGCGGACCTCTCCGCCGGCCGCGATCCCGGCCTCCGCACGGCACGGAAACTCCTCACGGACTGACGGCGCAGAGACTCCTCACGGACCGACGGGGCCGGAACCCGGGTTGGCGGACCGGCATCCCGGAAATCCGGACCGGTTCGCGGCCCGGTCTCGCCCTCGCGCCCCGCCGGGCGGCACCGTCAGGAGCATGAACACGCCTGGACCGAACGCCACCACGTCCCTGCCCGTCGGGGTCGGCGTACGCCGGTGGCACGCGATCCTGCACCGCTGGCCGAGCGTGCTCGGGCTGGCCGCCGCCGTCGCCGTCCTGGCCACCGGCGCGGACCGGGAGACGCTGTCGATCGTCGTCTGCGCCGCGACGCTCTGCTACCTCGGCGCTGCCGCGCTGGCCCGGCCCTGGGTCGCCTGGGCGCTGGTCCCCGGCTTCGGCGTGGTGATCGTCGCCAGCGACCTTCTCGATCGTCCCTGGTGGGTCGTCACCGGCGTCGCCGCGCTCGTCCTGGTCGGGGTCGGGCTGCTCGGCCGCGTCTCGTACCGGGATCTCGCCGCGCAGGGCGGGGCGGCGCTGGGGTACGGCGGCCTCGCCGTGGCCGCGCTCCACCTCGCCCCCCAGGCCGGCCTGGTGCTGGTCGGCCTCGTCCTCGCGGCACACGCCGGCTGGGACGCGATCCACTACCGGCGCGCCCGGGTCGTGCCCCGGTCACTGGCGGAAGCCTGCATGCTGCTGGACCTGCCGCTCGGCCTGGGCTTCCTCGTCCTGGCCGCGGTCGGCTGACCCGACCCGGCCGAGGCCCGGCCGCGGGTGGTGGCGAAGTGGGCCCGGTAGTGCGAGGGCGTGGCGCCGTACCGGTCGACGAAGGCCTGGCGGAGCGCCTCGGCCGAGGGGAAGCCACAGCGGGCGGCGATCCGGGCCAGCGGCAGCCGGCTCGACCCGAGCAACTGGGCGGCGGCCTCGGTCCGTACGGCGCGGACGTACCGGGCCGGGGACTGGCCGAGCTGGGCGACGAAGAGCCGGGTGAGGTGACGTTCGCTGACCGCGGCCCGGGCGGCCAGCGCGGCGGGGCTGAGGTCGGCGTCCGGTGCGGTACGGATCAGCCGGACCAGCTCGCGGACCAGGTCGTCGTCCGGCGCCGGTGCGGCGACGAACATGCTCATCTGGGCCTGGTTTCCCGGCCGCTGGAGATACGTCACCAGCGCGCGGGCGACGTGCCGGGTCAGCTCGGCGCCGTGGTCCTCCTCGATGAACGCCAGCGCCAGGTCCAGCGCGCTGGTGACCCCGGCGGCGGTGGTGACGCCCCGGTCCCGGATGTAGATCGGCCGGGGGTCCACCTCGACGGCCGGGTAGCGGGCGGCGAGCTGGTCGGCGTAGAGCCAGTGCGTGGTGGCACGGCGCCCGTCGAGCAGCCCCGCGGCGGCGAGCACCGACGCGCCGGTGCAGACCGAGGCGACCCGCCGGCTCTCCCGGGCCAGCCGCCGAACGTGTGCGACGAGCCGGGCGTCCTCGGCGGCGGCCAGGTGCCCCTCCCCGCCGGACACGATCAAAGTGTCGAGCGGACCACGCAGCCGTTCCACGGCAGCCTGGGCGTTCAGGACGAGCCCGGACTGGCAGGTGATCGGCCGCCCGGCCGGCGACGCGACCAGGAGGTCGTAGAGCGGGCCGGCCCGGTTCGCGTAGTCGAAGGCGGTGGTCAGACAGGCGATGTCCAGCAGCTCCGCATCGGGATAGCCGACGACCACCACGCGTCGTGGCCCGTCCACAGCGCGACTGTACTGCCCCGGCTCACACGGCGGGAAGTACGTCGATTCCCCCAGCTCTCCGGCCGGCGTACGGCGCCCCGGTCTGCCCGGTCAACCCACCGGCTGCATCGGTGCGCCCCGCCGGGCCACCGGCCGCATCGGCGCGTCCTGCCGGGCCACCGGTCGGGGCTGGAGCAGGAACACCTTGGGCGCCACCCGTTCCATCGCGCCGTCCCGGCCCACCACCAGGCCGGCGGCGAAGTCAACGAGGTGGAGAGCCTCATCGTTGGACAGGCCCGTCAGGTCCATGACCACCGGGTAGCCCTGGCAGAAGTAGTGCCCGACGTAGCACACCTCACTGTAGTTGCGCGGTCGTACCGTCTTGACCATGGGGGCCAGTCTGCTCCAGGCGTTGTCGGCCTTTCGGCACCCCCCGGTGTTCGTATCCGGGTACGGCGGCGCGACAATCCTTCGATTCGGCTTCACTCGATGTGGTGCCCCGTCTCACCCGCCGGCCAGGAGGCGCCGCTTGTCGGGTTTGCCGGCGGGGGAGACGGGCACCTCACCGATGACGGTGACGACCCGGGGTACGCTCGCCGCCCCGAGCCGCTCCCGAACCAGTGTCCGGAGCACCGCCGGGTCGGGGCGCCGGCCCTCGGCCGGTACGACGAAGGCGTGCACCGCCTCGCCGGTCTCCTCGTCCGGAGCCGCCACCACGTACGCCTCGGCCACGTCCGGGTGGCTGGCCAGCGTGCGCTCGATCGGGCCGGCGTACCGGAGGTCGGCGTTGACGATGATGACGTCCCGGGTCCGGCCCAGTAGGTACAGGTACCCGTCGGCGTCCAGCCGGGCGAGATCGCGGGTGCGGACCCAGCCGTCCACGAAGACCTCGGCGGTCTCCGCCGGATCGGCCCAGTAGCCGCTCGCCTGGGCCGGGGTACGGACGAACAGCTCACCCGCGGTGCCCACCGGCACCGGCCGGCCGTCGGCGTCCCGGACCTGCACCTCGACCGCGTCCGGTGGGCGGCCCACCGAGGCGAGGATGTCCGACGATCCGACCCGCCCGCCGGGGTCGTGCGACGGGCCGCCCGTCACACCAGGGCCGTCCGGCCGGCCGCCGAGCGGGGCGGGGCTGGCCGGCGGATGGGTCGAGGGACCGTGGACGGTCGGCCGACGGCCGGCCAGGGCGGCGCTCAGCTCGGCCGGGGTCACCATCGAGATCATGCCGGTCTCGGTCTGTCCGTAGCCGTGATAGATGACCGGCCCGAGGACCGCCATCGCCTCGGCGAGCCGGCCCGGGTCGAGTGGCGAGCCGGAGACCAGCAGGGCGCGCAGCGAGCCGAGGTCGGCCGGAGTGTTCCGCTGGACCGCCACCAGCTTCGCCAGCCGAGGCACGGTGATCACGCTGGCGGTGGCGCGATGCCGGGCGATCGCCGCCGGGAAGAAGGGTTCCGGCCCCCGGGGCGGGTCGGCCACGACCATGGTGCCACCGGCCGCGAGGGTGAGGATGCCGTACTCCAGCATCACCTGGCTGCTCAGCGAGCCGAAGACCAGGTACCGGTCGAGGTTGCCGGCGAGGTCGCGGACCGCCGGCGGCCACCGGTCCGGGTACGGTGCCCAGGCGCGGCCGAGCGCGGCGTACGTCTGGAGGCAGCCCTTCGGGTCGCCGGTGCTGCCGCTGGTGTAGACGACCCGGGCGATGTCGTCGGGGCGGCCGGCCGGGACCGGCGGGGATGGCGGCGCCGGAGTCGCGGTCAGGTCGGGTGTCCCGTCGACCGGGCCGACCGCCAGCAGCCGCAGCCCGGCCGCCGCCGACCGCAGCGGCGGGGTCGCGGTCGAGGGGTCGACGAGCACCGCCGCGATCCGGTGGCCGAGGATGTGTCGGAGCTGGCCGGGGGTGAGCCCGGGCCGGACGCCGGCGACCCGGGCGCCGACGACCTGCGCCGCGATGGTGGCGGCGAACGCCTCCGGCGTCACCCCGAGGACCAGGGCCACCCCGTCGCCGGGGCCGATCCCGGCATCCCGCAGCCCGGTGGCGATCCGGCCGATCAGATCCCGCATCTCGTCGGCCCCGACGATGCGCGGGCCGTGCTCGAAGACGGGGCGGTCCCGACCCGCGGCGAGCAGGTCGAGGATGGCCTGCGGGTAGCCCGGCCCGGCCGGCCGCGCCGGAATCCTATGTGGACGGGCCGGGTGCCGTCCGGGGCCGGCGCTGCCCGGCGCCGGCCCGGCGAGGGGGAGGACGGGACGCGGATCCGGCTCAGCACCCGACATCGGCCAGGCGCTCCTTGACGAAGGCCGCCAGCGGCTGCTGGTGGACCGTGGGCAGGTTCCACTGGTTCTCCAGGTTCTCCGCCAGGTGGTGTACCGCAACCACCGTCCCGTCCCGGTAGTGGCGGACCACCGGGTGCAGGTAGCTGGCCTCGTGTGCGGCGCTCGCGTCGTTCTCCCGGGGCCGGGGGACCGAGATGTCGAACGGGTCCACCATGTCGTGGTTGGCGCCGTACTCCAGGGTGACGACGAGCGCGGAACCCCCGCCGAGCCCGCCCTCGGCGAGGTACGCCACCGGCACCTCCTCGTGGTAGGCGGCGGTGCCGCCGCGGAGCGCCACCACGTCGCCGAGGACGCCGAACTGCTGCCACAGCGCCGAGGAGCGGTTGACCCGGGCGATGATGGCGTCGGCGATCGCCTCCGGGGTCGGCTCGATCGGGGTGGCCGGCCACCCGATCCCGTGGTAGCGGGCGTTGAGGATGCGGTGCAGCGCCCGGACGCCGTACCGGAAGCCGTGGATGAAGCCGCTGGTCGACCTCTTGAAGTCACGCTGCTGGGTGAGGGTGCCGGCGAAGTACAGGTCGGGGACGGTGGTTGACTCGTACGCCGGGGTCTGTTCCGGGAACCGGTCGTTGATGACCAGGCGCGGCCGGCAGGTGTCGTCGAAGATGTCGGCGTCGAAGCGGAAGCCGGTGCAGACGATGACCCGGTCGTACTCGATCTCCCGGATCGCCTCCACCGTGCGGGCGTACCGGAACCGGACCCGGTAGCCGCCGTCGGCGCGGCGCTCGATGCTCTCCACCGTGCCGTCGAGGACCGCGTTCTGCGACTTGAGCTGGTACGTGTCGAGGAAGTTGTTGTTCACCGCCCGCAGGTGGCCGACGTAGTGCGACTGCCAGGCGAACCGGATCGAGTGCGGCCCGGCCACGTGGACGACCGCGGCGGTCTCCACCAGGTTGTCGGCGGTCTCAAATCCGGAGTTTCCCTTGCCGATGATCATGACGCGCTGGTCGACGAAGTCCTCCGGGTCGACGGTGACCGTGTCGTACCGTTCGGCGTGCTCGATCCCGGGGATCGGCGGCACGTAGAGCCGGGAGACGCCGGTCGCGACCACCAGCCGGCGAGCCCGCCAGGTCCGGCCGTCGGCGTCGACGGCGGCGAACCCGTCGGTGTCGCGGCTGACCCGGACCACCCGGGTCTGGTAGACCACCCGGACCCCGGTCGCCGAGGCGAAGTCGGCGAGGTAGCGCCGCAGGTCGTCGGCGGCCGGGAAGTAGCGGCGGCTGTACCGGCCGAACCGGAGGGCCGGATCGTCGCTGAGCAGCGAGTTCCAGTCCATCCGCAGGTTGAACTCGGGGTCGTCGGAGCCGGTGTACACCTTGTTGATGGAGATCAGCCTGCGGTGTCGCGGGTAGGTGGCGAAGAAGGTGCCCGGCGCGGTGCCGGCCTCCAGCACGACGTAGTCGCGGCCGTCGCGTTCCAGCAGGGCGGCCAGTTGGAGGCCCGCCGGGCCGGCGCCGATGATCAGGTAATCGTGCGTGGTCAGGCGTTCGTGCGTCATGCGGCCGGACCGTAGCGTTCGGTCATCAGAGATTACTCAGATCGTTCTGAGATTTCCCCGCTACGGTCGGCCCGGTGATGACCCAGCCCGGGACCGCCACCGCCCACACCGTCGATCTGGCCCGTCCGCTGCGACCACTGGACCTGCGGCGGGCGGCAGAGCCGCTGCGCGTCGAGGTCACCGGTGAGGTCCGCGACCGGGTCCGGCGGTCCCGGGCGCACCTGCGGGCCGTCCTCGGCGACGACCGCCCGGTGTACGGCGCCACCACCGGGTTCGGTGCGCTCGTCGGCTTCGCCGGCCGGGACGACGGGGCCGACCAGTGCGACAACACCCTTGCCCACCTCGGGGCGGGTCAGGGTCCGCAGCTCGACCCGGCCGTGGTCCGGGCCACGATGCTGGTCCGGGTCTGGTCGCTCGCCCAGGGCCACTCCGGCGTCTCGGTCGGGGTCGTCGACGGCCTCGCCGCGATGCTGGGGACGTCGTTCGTGCCGGCGATGCCACGGCTCGGCTCGGTCGGGGCCAGCGGCGATCTGATCCCGCTCGCCTACGCCGCGCAGTCGCTGCGCGGGCGGGGCTGGGCCTACCTGGACGGGGTGCGGCTGCCGGCGGCCGAGGCGCTGGACCGTGTCGGCCTGACTCCGCTCGTCCTGGACGGTCGCGACGCCCTGGCTCTGGTCAACGGCACGTCGCTGACCACCGCCGCCACCGCACTCGCCCTGGAGAGCGTCCGGGCCTCCCACCGGGCGGCCCAGCTGCTGACCTGTCTCCTCGTCGACCTGCTCGGCTGCGACCCCGACCAGTTCCTCCACCCCCGCCTGCTGGCTGCGTACGGCCACCCGGCCGCCGCCGATGTCGCCGCGCAGATGCGGACGCTGCTCGCCGGCGCGGTGCCCTCCGGCGACCGGCCGCTGCAGGAGGCGTACAGCATCCGCTGCACCCCCCAGTTGCTGGGCGCGGCCGAGGAGGCGCTGCGGTACGTCGACGGCGTGGTGGCGGCGGACCTGGGCAGTGTGAGTGACAACCCGCTCCTCTTCCCCGACGCCGACCTGGTACTGCACGGCGGCAACTTCTTCGGCCAGCCGGCCGCCTTCGCCGCCGACGTACTGGCGTTGGTCACCGCCCAGCTCGGCAACCTCGTCGAGCGCCAGCTCGACCTGCTGGTCGACCCGACACGCAACGGCGGCCTGCCGCCGATGCTGGCGGCGGGGCCGGGACGCCAGCACGGGTTGCAGGGCGTGCAGCTGGCCGCGACCGCGATCGTCGCCGAGCTCCGTCGCGCCGCCACCCCGGCGAGCACCCAGAGCCTGCCGACGAACCTGCACAACCAGGACGTCGTGCCGTTCGGCACCCAGGCGGCACTGCGAGCCGTGGACCAGGCCGGGCTGCTCCGGCTGCTCTGCGGTGCGCTGGCCGTCGGGCTGCGGCAGGCCGGGTACGTCGGCGCGCGGACCCCCACCGCACCCGGCTGTGCCGCCGCGTTCGCGCGACTGGCCGAGACCGTACCGGCGATCGACCCGGATCGGCCGCTGGACGCGGACGTCGTCCGCGCCGCCGAGCTGCTCGACCGATTGACCGGGTCGATCGCCTGATCCCGTCGGGGTACGGACGAACAGGCGGGCCGCCGGCGACCGGGGCTGGTTCAGTTCCGCTGATCGTCGAGGAAGGCGAGGGTGGCCGCGGCGAACAGCGGCGACATGAAGATGGTGTAGTGGGTACAGCCGGGCAGGATGGCGAGCGCGTGGCCGCCCTTCGGCCGGCCCTCGCCCATCCAGCCGCCGTCCCGCTGTCCGCCGTCGAGCAGTGCGAAGACCTCGACGAAGTGGCTCGGCGGAGCCATGTCCGCGTCACCGGCCACGATCAGCGTGGGCACCTGGAGCCCCCGAACCTCCTCGGTGAGGTCGAAGTCCTTCGACATCGCCGCCCCGATCTTGTCCAGCAGCCGCGGGAAGTCCTCCGGGCGTGGCGCGACCCGCTGGTACAGCTGGTACATCGGGGTGTCCTTCATCATCTCGGCGGTGGCGGCGCCCACCTGGCCCTGCTGCGCCCGGATCTCCGGGTAGACGGCGTCCGACCGGATGAACGCCGAGGCCGCGACGATCCGGCCGACCGTGTTCGGGTGTCGCACCGCGACGCGGAGCGCCACTCCGCCGCCGAGCGAGTAGCCGACGACGTCCGGCCGGTCCAGTCCGAGGTGGTCGATCAGCGCCGCGATGTCGTCCGCCAGGAAGTCCGGGTCCAACGGCCGGTCGACGTCCGCGGTCCGCCCGTGCCCCTGAAAGTCGACGGTGATGACCTGGTGACGCTCAGCCAGCGTGGGCAGGATCGGGCCGAACATGTCGCCGGAGCCGAGCCCGCCGTGCAGCAGGAGCATGGGGCGGCCGGAACCGTGGGTCTCGTAGTACAGGTTGACGTCGTTGACCTCCGCGTACCGGCCCGTGCCCTGGGTGTCGTTGCTCCACGCTGTCATGGTGTTACTCCTCGTTGCCGGTATGTGGCTGTCACCGGGTCAGACCGTGGGGCCGTCCGGAACTCATCGGTGATCCGCCAGAAATCTTTTTCTCGCCGGTGTCGGGCGTCGTGGCTGCCGGCTCCCCATGGTCGGCCGAGCCGCCGCTGACGGGGGGTCGAGGTACGTTGTGCCGGTGAGCGAGGGAACCACGGTCGAGCCCGCTGAGCTGCGCCTGGAGGCGTTCCGGGGCGAGTTGATCGGCTACTGCTATCGGATGCTCGGCTCGGTGTTCGAGGCCGAGGACGCCGTGCAGGACACGATGATCCGGGCCTGGCGGGGCCTGGACCGGTTCGAGGGCCGGGCGGCGTTGCGGTCGTGGCTGTACCGGATCGCGACCAACGTCTGTCTCACCATGCTGGGCAGCGCCCAGCGGCGCGCCCGCCCGATGGATCTCGGCCCGGCCGGCACCGCCCGGTCGGCGCCCGGCGAGCCGCTGCCGGAGGACGTGTGGGTCAGCCCGATCCCGGACGCGCTGGTCGCCGCCGGCGACCCGGCCGAGGTCGCGGTGGGACGGGAGTCGATCCGGCTCGCCTTCGTCGCGGCGCTCCAGCACCTGCCGCCGCGGCAGCGGGCGGTGCTGATCCTGCGGGATGTGCTCTCCTGGTCGGCTGCCGAGGCGGCCGAGCTACTCGACACGTCGGTCGCCTCCGTCAACAGCGCCCTTCAGCGGGCCCGGGCCGCGCTGGCCGACGCCGACCTCGGCGGCGACACCCTGCGCCCCATGGACGCGGCCCAGTCCGAACTGCTGGAACGCTACGTCACGGCGTTTCAGGAATACGACATGGACGCGCTCGCGTCGCTGCTGCACGAGGACGTCACGCTGAACATGCCGCCGCTGCCGCTGTGGCTGCGCGGGCACGCCGACATCCGCGACTGGATGCTCGGCACCGGCAGCGGGTGTCGTGGCTCCCGGCTGGTGCCCACGGTGGCGAACGGGATGCCGGCGTTCGGCCAGTACCGCCCGACCGGGCCGTGGGCGCTCGTCGTCCTGGACATCTCCGAGGGGCGGATCCGGGAGATCACCAACTTCCTCGACGTGGAGCGGCTGTTTCCGCTGTTCGGCCTCCCGATGCGGTTCGAGGGCCGAACCGCCCTCCGGTGGAACGACCGCGGCCAGGCCGGTGAGGGCGCGTAGCCGGCGCCGGTGAACGGGCGCGGCCCGCAGCCGGATGTCGGGCACCGCCGCGTGCGCCCAGATGGTCACCTCGTCGGCCTGAGTTTTCTCTGAGTTCTCCCTCGTACGGTCTGCGGCGTGACCGCAGAGATGCTCGACTATCTGATCATCGGGGCGGGTCCGGCCGGACTCCAGCTCGCGGCGCTTCTCGAGCGAGACGGCCGCCGGGATTACCTGGTGCTGGAGTCCGCCGCCGCCCCCGGCGCGTTCTTCACCCGGTTTCCACGGCACCGGCGGCTGATCTCGATCAACAAGCCGCACACCGGCTCCGACGACCCGGAGCTGAACCTGCGGCTGGACTGGAACTCGCTGCTCAGCGACGATCCGGCGCTGCGCTTCACCCGGTACACCGAGCGGTACTTCCCGCACGCCGACGTCATGGTCCGCTACCTGGCGGACTTCGCGGCGGCGACCGGGGTCCGCGTCCGGTACGGCAGCCGGGTCACCCGGGTCTCCCGGGCCCCGGACGGCGGCTTCGCGGTCAGTGACCAGACCGGTACGGTGCACCGGGCCCGCCGGGTCGTGGTGGCGACCGGGGTCTCCCAGCCGTACGTCCCGCCGATTCCCGGTGTCGAGCACGCCGAGCTCTACACCGAGATGTCGGTCGATCCCCGGGACTTCGTCGACCAGCGGGTCCTCGTCATCGGCAAGGGCAACTCGGCGTTCGAGACCGCCGACAACCTGATGGAGACCACCACCCTGATCCACGTCGCCGGCCCGGGCCCGGTCCGGATGGCCTGGCGGACCCATTACGTCGGCCACCTCCGGGCGGTGAACAACAACTTCCTCGACACGTACCAGCTCAAGTCGGCGAACGCGATCCTCGACGGGCACGTCCGCGAGATCGCCCGCGACGCGGACGGCTACCGGGTGGTGTTCAGCTTCTCCCGCGCCGACGAGGTCACCAAGGAGCTGCGCTACGACCGGGTGCTGCTCTGCACCGGCTTCCGGTTCGACGCGTCGATCTTCGACGACGATTGCCGGCCGGCGCTGACCATCGACGACCGCTTCCCGGCCCAGACGGCCGAGTGGGAGTCGGTGAGCGTCCCGAACCTGTTCTTCGCCGGCACGCTCTCCCAGGAGCGGGACTTCAAGCGCTCGACCAGCGGATTCATCCACGGCTTCCGGTACGGCGTGCGTGCGCTGCACCACATCCTGGAACGGCGGTACCACGACGAGCCATGGCCCGCCGAGAAGCTCGACGCCGACGCCGAGCCGATTGCCGACGCGATCATCGAGCGGGTCAACCGCAGTTCCGGGCTGTGGCAGCAGTTCGGGGTGCTCGCCGACGTGGTGACGGTGGCCGGGGCGAACGCCCGGTACCACGAGGAGGTTCCGGTCGAGTACGCCACCCGGATCGGGCTGGCCACGGCGGACCATCCGGTCGAACACGCCTTCTTCGTCACCCTCGAGTACGGCCCGGAGCATGACCGGGTCGACCCGTTCGACATCTCGGTGCGTCGGGTCGTCCAGGACGCGGTCGGCCAGGCGCACGCCGCCGCGTACCTGCACCCGGTGGTCCGGCACCACCGCGACGGCCGGGTGGTCGCGGTCCACCACCTAACGGAGAACCTGGAGAACCGGTGGAACCGGCCGGACGTGCACCGGGCGCCACTGGTCGCCTTCCTGGACCGCTGCCTCGACGGCGCCGTGGGGTGAGCCGTGCCCCCGGTGGCGGACCGGGTGGGCTCGCGCCGCACACCCACGGCCGGTGCGAGCCCCCTGGTGAACCTCGACGACCTGAGGACCGAGGCCGAGCGTCGGCTCGACCCGGTGCACCGAGACTTCTTCGCCGGCGGGGCCGGTGACGAGCGCACCCTGCGGGCCAACGAGACCGCCTTCGACGCGTACCGGATCCTGCCCCGGGTGCTGCGCGGCGGGGGTGCGCGCGACCTGCGGATCACCCTGTTCGGGGACGAGCTCGCCCTGCCGGTGCTGGCCTCTCCGACGGCCTTCCACCGGCTGGCGCACCCGGACGGGGAACTCGCCTGCGCCCGCGCGGTCGCCGCCGCCGGCACCGTGATGGTGGTGAGCATGGCGGCCACCACGCCGATCGAGGCGGTCGCCGCGGCGACGGACGCCGAAAGGCGGCGGGCCCGGCTGTGGTTTCAGCTCTATCCGCAGCCGGATCTCGGCTTCACCGAGTCGGTGATCCGGCGGGCCGAGGCCGCCGGCTGCCAGGCCCTGGTGGTGACCGGCGACTCACCGGTGTTCGGGTGGCGCGAACGCGACCTGCGTAACGGTTTTCTCGACCTGCCGTCCGGCCTGTGGTGCGAGAACATGCGGGATCCCCAGACCGGGACGGTGCGGAACATCGTGATGGACGACCGCCTCGACTGGGCTCGGATCGACTGGCTGCGCGAGATCACCCGGCTGCCGGTCGTGTTGAAGGGCGTCCTGCATCCGGCCGACGCCCGGCTGGCGGTCGAGCACGGGGTCGACGCCGTCCTGGTCTCCAACCACGGCGGGCGGCAACTGGACGGCGTACCGGCGAGCATCGACGCGCTGCCGGCGGTGGTCGACGCCGTCGAGGGGCGTGTTCCGGTCCTACTCGACGGCGGTGTCCGCCGGGGAACCGACATCCTCACCGCCCTGGCCTTCGGCGCCGTCGCGGTCGGGGTCGGGCGGCCGGTGGTCTGGGGCCTCGCCGCGCGGGGCGAGGCCGGGGTACGGCAGGTGTTCGACTGGCTGCGGGCGGACCTCGCCCGGGCCATGACCCTCGCCGGGGCGGTCCGGCCCGCCGACCTCACCCCGGACCTGATCCTGCCGGGGGCGGCCGGATGAGGACGCTGCCCGTATTGCTGTGGGCCCTGGTGGCCGTGGTGGCGGCGGGGTGGCTCCTGCCGCGCTGGCTACCTCCGGCAGTGGTCCGACTGCGTGAGTGGATCTTCGTGCGGGTGAACGGCGCTGAGGGCATCCCGATCCCGGGGCCGCTGGTCGGCCCCGAGCACTTCATCCGCGTCTATGCGCACCTCGCGGCCAACGGGCGGAGCCGGGGCGCCGGCCTCTCCGACCTGTTCTGGTACTGGCTGGCACCCGGCCCGCAGATGCACCAGGAGCACCTGGAACCGGGCGAGCGCTACCGCATCGTCGCCCGGACGACCCGACGGGTGCTCGCCGTGCCGCACCGGCGGGCGGCCGAGCTGGCCGGGGCGGCGGCCCGCCGCGTCCTCGCTCGGCTGCCGGCCGACCGTCCCTGTCACGTCCGGCTACGCGACCTGATGATGCCACTCTGGGCCGAGGTCTATTACGAACTCGTCTTCGCCGAGCCGTGCCCGCCCGAGGCCCGGGCGCTGATCGTGGCCAACGCCGACGACGTGGTCACCGCGCTCAAGTGCTGCGGGCTGCGCCACCTGGACCGCCGGGACCGGCTCACCCGCTACCTGCGGGCCCGGGTCGACGCCGGCACCGCGCCGGTGACCCTCCCGGCGCCGTTCACCGCCGAGGAGACGGTCTGGTACCTCCAGGGGACCTACTTCAACACCGCCGTCGTCCAGATGTCGGAGGCGATGGCGCACCTGCTGCTCGCCATCGCGCAGCATCCGCCGACGCGGCGCGAGCTGCTGGCCACCCTCGACGACGTCGACGGCGAGGGGGATCGCGCACTCGACCGGGTGATCGACGAGACGCTGCGGGTGTACCCGCTCTTCGGCGTGGCGCACCGGATCACCACGGGTCCGATCGAGGTCGACGCCAAGGTCACCATCCCGGCCGGGTCGGTGCTGCTCTTCAACTACCTCGCCTTCCAGCGCACCGGGGTGGCCGCCGACGACACCTTCGACCCGTCCCGCTGGCGGAGGCTGGCGCGCGGCGACGCCCACTTCATCCCGTTCGGGGTCACCGCCAACCGGGCCTGCCCGGCCCGCGGGGTGGCCCCGGTGATGATGCGCGCGGTCGCCCGCGAGGTGTTGCGCTGGTACACCCTGGTCTCCAGCGTCCGGCACACCCGGTCGCTGCCGAACCGGGGACCCTGCTTCCTCGTCCCGGCTGGGGTACGGCCCCCGGGGCGGATCCGCCTGTGGGCGATGCGGCTGCGCGACCGCTGGGCCGACGTCTGGCGCAGCCTCGTCCAGCTCGTGCTCGGCACCTGGATGGTGCTCGACGCGCGACGCCAACGGTTGTGCGCGACCTACTTCGAGGAGGTACGCAAATGATTACGTCCGGTTCGGTGGCGGCGGTCAGGGCGGGAGGCGGGGCGACATGAGCCCGGTGGAGCTGGCACCCCGCTTCTTCTTCGCCGTCGCGGTGATCCTGCTCTTCTGCCGGCTGATGGCGTGGTTGCTCGGCCGGGTCGGCCAGCCGGCGGTGGTGAGTGAGATGGTGGCCGGCGTTCTGCTCGGGCCGTCCCTGCTCGGTCTGGTGGCGCCTGGCGTCCAGGACGCGCTGTTCCCGGAGCCGCTCTACCCGGTGCTCTACGTCGTCGGACAGGTCGGTCTGGTCATCTTCATGTTCCAGGCCGGGTACGCGTTCACCGCGCATCCGATCACCGGGCTGGCCGGTACCGCCGGCGCGGTGTCACTGGCCGGGATCTTCGTGCCGCTCGGCCTCGGCGTGCTGCTGGTGCTCGCCACCGCCGCGCACGCGCCCGTCGTGGCGGAGGGCGCCCCCCTCGGGGTCACCGCCGCGTTCGTCGGGGTCGCCCTGGCCATCACCGCCTTCCCGATGCTCGCCCGGATCATCACCGAGGGCGGGCACGCCGGCACCCGGTACGGCTCGCTGGCCCTGGCCAGTGGCGCGATCGACGACGTGGTCGCCTGGATCCTGCTCGCCGGGGTCCTCGCCACCGCCTCCGGCCGCCCCGGCCCGGCGCTGGTGACGGTCGGCGGCGCGGTGCTGTTCGGGGTACTGCTCTGGTTCGTCGGTCGTCGGCTGGTCGCCGTGCTGATCGGCAGTGACCGGCTCGGCGACCAGGCCCGGCTGCTCGGCCTGGTCGTGCTCCTCTTCGCGGCTGCGTGGTTCACCGACGAGGTCGGCCTGTACGCGGTCTTCGGCGCCTTCTCGGTCGGCGCGATCATGCGGCACCACCCCCGCACCGACCGGATGGTCGCCACCATCACCCCGGTCTGCCAGATCGCCTTCCTACCGCTCTTCTTCACCTACTCGGGCCTGCACACCGAGTTCGGGCTGCTCGGCCAGCCGTCGGTGCTGTTCTTCGCGCTGGCCTGCGTCGCGCTCGCCGTCGTCGGCAAGTTCGGTGCCTGCTGGTCGGTGGCCCGGATGCGGGGCGAGCCGAAGAGCGTGGCGCTGCGGATCGGCGCCCTGATGAACGCCCGCGGGCTGATGCAGCTCATCGCGATCAACGTGGGCATGGCGGCGGGGATCGTCAACGCGACGCTCTTCACGGCTCTGGTGCTGGTCGCGCTCGTCACGACGCTGATGACCACCCCGGTGTTGCGCTGGATCGCGCGGCGTGAGGCGAGAAGTCCCGGTCTGCTGAACACGAAAGATCCGATGCTAGCGGTTCAATCGACCGCCGACAGGACATAGGGACATCTATCACTATCGATATATGTGGGGTGGTGTGCGATCCTCGACGTGTGCTGAAGGCAAGCGGTCAGTCACCCGTCGTGCCCCGGCTGCTTCTGGTCGAGGACGACGTGGAACTCGCGGACATGCTCAGCGAGGTGCTGACCGACGAGGGGTACCTCGTCGACGTGGCCCGGGACGGACAGCGCGCCCTGCACCTCGGGCTCACGCGGCCATACGACGTCATGGTGATCGACCGGCTGCTGCCGGCGCTCGACGGGCTCAACCTGCTGGCCCGGCTGCGGTCCCGCGCGGTCGGCGCCCGGGCCCTGATGCTCACCGCCCTCGGTGCGGTCGACGACCGGGTCGCCGGGCTGGACGCGGGAGCCGACGACTACCTGATCAAACCCTTCGACCTGGACGAGCTGAGCGCGCGGCTGCGGGCACTGTGCCGGCGCACCTCGGACGGCGCCGACGCGCTCCCGATCGGGGCCGGCCAGCTCGACCTCGCCCTGCGCGACGTCGTGCTGCCCGACGGGTCCCGGGTGGCACTCTCGGCCCGGGAGTTCGAACTGCTCCGGGTGCTCGCCGTCCGCCCCCGGATGGTGCACTCCCGGGCCGAGCTGCGCCGCCGGGTGTTCGACGAGGCGGCATCCCCGTCCATTGTGGATACGTACGTGTACTACCTGCGCCGTAAGCTCGGCCGGGCCGCGGTGCGGACCGTGCACGGCCTCGGCTATCGGCTGGGTGAGCTGTGAGAGCTGACCGGCCGGCGCCGTCACGGACCGGGATCTCCTGGGCCGCCGCCGAACGCGCGGTGGTCGCGCGGGCCCGACGACGGATCGGGCTGCTGGTCGGGGTCGCGGTGACGGTGCTGGTGACGGCGGTCGGCGGTGTCGCCTACGGGATGCTGGTACGCGGCCAGGAACGCCAGATCCAGCGGGAACTGGCCTACGCCGCCGAGCACGGTGACCCGTCCGGCCCGCCCGGCTGCACCTGGCTCGTCGTCCTTCACGAGGGAGAGCTGGTCACCGGCCGGATCCCTGTGCCGGCCGGCTTCCCGCTGACCGACGTGTTGACCGCGACCGCCGCCACCCGGACCACCCACGTGACCACCGTCGAGCGCAACGGCACCGTCTACGTCGTCCTGACCCGGCCTCGCGGCGAGGACGTGGTGCAGGCCATCTTCGACGCCCGCTACCAGCTCGCCGACCGGCGCCACCTGCTTCTCGCTCTCGCCGTCGCCGAGGCGGCCGGGCTGCTCGTCGCGGTCTCCAGCGGCATGGCCCTGGGCCGGCGCGCCGTCGCGCCGCTCGCCGAGGCGCTCGCCCGGCAGCGCCGGTTCGTCGCCGAGGTCAGCCATGAACTGCGGACGCCCATCGCCCAGGTGCACACCCGGGCCCAGGTGCTCGCCCGCCGGGCCGGGAACGCCGGCGTGCCGGCCGACTACCGCGCCGAACTGGACCGGCTGATCGGCACCACGCGGCGGCTCGGCGAGGTCGTCGACGACCTGCTGCTCTCCGCCCGGCTGGCGGCCCTGCCGGACAACCGGCCGGTGGCCGACCTGGTGGATCTCGCCGCTCTTGCCGAGGCGGCGGTCGTCGCCGAGACGGACCGCGCTGCCGAGCACGGGGTGACGGTCACGCTGAGCCGACCCGACGTCCCGCTGCCGGTGCTCGGCGTCGGCTCCGCGCTACGCCGGGTGGCCAGCGAACTGCTGGCCAACGCCCTGACGCACACGCCCGCCGGCGGGCAGATCGAGGTGGTCGTACGCCGTGACGGCCACGTCGTCGAACTGGTCGTCACCGACACCGGGACCGGCTTCGATCCCGCCGACCGGATCTTCGACCCGTTCCACAGCGGCAGGGCTGGACGACATACGGGCCTCGGGCTGGCGCTGCTCCGCGAGGTCGTCACCGGCCACGGCGGCACGATCGAGGCCCGGGGCCGCCCCGGCCAGGGCGCCAGTTTCGCCGTCCGGCTGCCGGCCCGGACCGAGCAGGCTCGGCCGGTGGCCCGGGTCGGCGGCTGAGCCGCGCCGGAGCCACCGGCCGCCGGCGGTCGGGCGCGCCACCCCGTCCGGGTCGGGCTCACCGGCTGTTCGGAAGGGCCGGCACGCGGGTGACCTCCGCCAGGGCGGGCGAGGCCCCGGCACCGGTGGGTCCGCCGGCCCGGCGGCCGGACGGGAGCGCCGACACCTCCGGGCCAGCGGCGGTCGGCGTAAGGTGTGCCGACATGGAAAACCCCTTGCAGCGCCTCACCCTCGCGGAACTCCGAACCCGGACCAGCGAGAAGTGGCGGCGGTACCCACCGGACGTTCTCCCGCTCTGGGTCGCCGAAATGGACGTGTCGCTGGCCGAGCCCGTCGCCCGGGCACTCACCGAGGCGGTCGCGCGCGGCGACACCGGTTATCCAATGGGTGCCGAGTACGTCGAGGCGCTCGCCGGGTTCGCCGCCCGGCGCTGGGGCTGGACCATCAAAGCCGACCACGCCCGACTCGTCCCCGACGTGATGCTCGGCATCGTCGAGGTGCTGAAGCTGGTCACCGACCCCGGTGACGCAGTGGTGATCAGCCCGCCGGTCTACCCGCCGTTCTACGACTTCGTCGCCGCGGCCGACCGCCGGGTGGTCGAGGCGCCCTTGACCGCGGCGCACCGGCTCGACCCCGAGGCGCTGGAGCGGGCGTTCGCCGCGGCGGTGGCGGGCGGCCGGCGAGCCGCGTACCTGCTCTGCAACCCGCACAACCCCAGCGGCACAGTGCACCACCCGGACGAGCTGGCCACCGTCACCGAGCTGGCCGACCGATACGGCGTCCGGGTCGTGGTGGACGAGATCCATGCCCCGCTGGTCTACCCGGGGACGACGTTCCGGCCGTACCTCTCGCTGCCCGGCAGTGAACGCGGCTTCGTGCTGCTCTCCGCCTCGAAGGCGTGGAACCTGGCCGGGATGAAGGCCGCGGTGGCGGTCGCCGGGGCGGAGGCCGCCGCCGACCTGGCCCGGATGCCGACGGTGGTTGCGGACGGGGCGAGCCACTTCGGCGTGATCGCCCACAGCGCCGCCCTCCGGTACGGCGAGCCGTGGCTGGACGACCTGCTCGCCGGCCTCGATCACAACCGCCATCTCCTTGGCAAGCTGCTCACCGAACACCTGCCACAGGTCCGGTACCAGCCGCCGGAGGGCACCTACCTGGCCTGGCTCGACTGCCGGGACCTGGCACTGCCCGGTGACCCGGCCGAGGTCTTCCTCGACCGGGGACGGGTCGCGCTGGTCTCCGGGCCGACCTTCGGCACCGGCGGAGCCGGCCACGCCCGGCTCAACCTGGCGACCTCCCCGGAGATCATCACCGAGGCGGTCCGGCGGATGGCCGCCGCGGTGTCCTGAGAGCCGTCGTAGGCTGGTCAAAGCCTCCCGACATCGCCGCGGATGGGCGGAGATGGAGCCCTGCCTGACCTGTCGGGTCCGTTGTCCGGTTTGTGGGTGTTGGTGGGTGGCCGGTCGGGGAACATCGGCCGGCCGGGCGGGGTTGTATCCCCCGTGCGGGTGGCCAGCAGGACCACCCGGCCCTCAGCTTCGGGCCGCTCGTCCCTGACCGGCGAAGGTCCAGTCCCAGCTCGGTCAGGCTAGTCCGGTCGCCGACCGGTTGTTTCCGTCGCCGACCGGTTGTTTCCGGGCGGCCGGTCTCCCACGTGTGTTCGTGCCCACCGGGCACGGGTGTGTGCATCTCCCCCAAGCCAGCAACGGAAGGCAGGAACCATCATGACGTTCGTCACCCGATGGCTACCGGCCATCACCGACACCCCCGTCCGAAAGACCGCACTCGCCGTGGCCGGCCTGGCCATCGCCGGCGGCGCGATCGCCGGCCCCGTCGCCACCCTCGACACCGGCCCCGGCACCAGCCTGAACCTCGACCCCGCCGCGGTCACCCACACCATCAAGGACATCGAATCGCAGCGTCCGGCGGCCAAACACCTGAACTACCAGTACCAGCCCCAGTCGACGTACTTCTACTGCGCGCCCGCCGCGACCCGTATCGCCCTGTCCGCGCAGGGCCACACCCCCAGCCAGGACGACGTGGCCGCCAAACTCGGCACCACCGAGGCCGGCACCAACTCGGCCGAGGACACCACCCGGGTCCTCAACGACACCGGCGGCACCGGCTACCACACGGTGGAGATCCCGAACCCGACCCCCATCCCCGCCGAGATGGACCGCCTCCAGATCGACGTCGTCCAGGCCATCGACGCCGGACGACCGGTCGTGGCCAACATCAAGGGCACCGCGGTCGACACCGACGGCAACCCCCACTCCTACGAGGGCGGCCACTACCTGACCATCGTCGGCTACGACGACCACGGCCGGACCGTCACCATCGCCGACCCGGCCGACCCGAACCACAGCCAGTACCAGATGAGCACCATCACCCTGGCCAACTGGATCGCCGAACGCGGCTACTCCGCCTGACACCCCCCACACACCACCAACGGACAGGGCCGGCCCCCACCCGGGGGACCGGCCCTTCCCCATACCCAAAGACCGGTCAGACCTCGCCCTTCGCCGACGAGACGGCGATGGGCGGCCGGCGGGCATGATGTCCGTCTCGCTCGCTCGGACTCACCGGGGCCGGCCCTCCGGCCGTCCGGGCCACGTCTCCACCGCCGGGGGCGCCACCACCCGCCGGCCTGGGCGATCGCTCACCCCCCGGCCTGGACGGTTGCTCACCCGCCGGCCGGAGGCGCCCGCACGGTCGAGGGTCGTTCCGCACCCAACCGCATGATCATTTGAGCGACGACGACCGCGTGGCAGATCACGGCGACGGCGAGGAGCGGCAGGATCAGGGTCGGCGACGGGGTGGCGGCCGGAACCAGGACGACCAGCGCGACCCCGACCGCCGTGGCGGCGATCCGGGACGGCGGCAGGTGACCGAGGGAGATCCGTTGCAGGGCCAGGCCGCAGAGCATCCAGATGCCGAGCGAGGCGGCGACGAGGAGCCGCAGGACTCCGGGCAGTTCGGGCGAATGAGCCTCGATCTCCCGGACGATCTGCCCGAGAGCCCAGCCGAGCAGGAGCAGGGCCGCGCCGAAGGGCCCGTGCACCGCCGAGTAACCGGCCCCGGCGTGGAGCCGGCGGACGCTCAGGCCGACGGTGATCAAGGTGGTGTAGACCCACCAGACCGAGGCCGGAATGGCAAAGGCGGCGATCGCGACGCCGACGTCCGCCATCGACGGCCGGGCGGGTACCGCGTCGAGCACGTCGGTCAGGCTCACCCCGAGGAGGATGATCGTGAACTGCCCGATCCGCTCGGGCAGGTGCAGCGGGTGGACCGGATGTCGGACCAGCCAGCGCTGGCCGACCCAGGGTGTCAGCAACTCGATGACGAGTCCGACGATCCAGAGCACCGGCCGGAGGGGTACGGGAAGAGCCAGTGACACGGCCCAGAGCAGCGAGCCGAGTCCGAACCCGGTGAGGTAGACGGTGGTGAGCCGCCGGGCGTTCGGGCTGATACCCCGAACCCGGAGGTAGAGCGCGAGCAGGGTACCGCGTACGACGAGGTAACCGAGCGGCAGGAGCAGGGTGTCCGGAGCCTCCTCGGCGCCGATCGCCATGCCCGCGGCGCCGAGCATGCCGACGAGGACGGCCAGCCGGTGCGCGGCGTCGTCGGGATCGAACCGGGTGTCGTAGAACGCCTGTCCGGCCCACGACCCCCAGACCACGGCGTACAGCCCGGCGGCCTGGAGGATCTCGCCGTAGCTGGGGGTGGAGCCGTGCAGCCGGTTCTGTACGGCGAGGAGCGCCAGCACGAAGACGAGGTCGAAGAAGAGCTCCAGCCAACTCGCGTGCCGCTCCTCGCCCTCGGCGGCCGGGAGGGCGGACGGATCGAGTCCCCAGCGGGCGGCGAGCCAGGGCCGGGGCCCGAGCCGCCGCCGCGGGCGATCGGGGTCGCCCCGGCGCCGCGTGACGGCGCGTCGCCGCCGTGTCGTGGCGCGTCGGCGGCGCGCTCCCGGCGTACGGCCGGTGTCCGCGTCGTCCCGGCTCCAGCTCACAGGCGGTAATCATCTCGGCTCGGCGTACCGACCGGACCCGGTTTCGCGGATCCGGCCAGGTCGGCGCGGGCGCGAATCACCGCCGCGTACGCCGGGCGACGTCCGGTACGCTGTACGCGCTGGCGGGCTGCTAGCTCAATTGGCAGAGCAGCTGACTTTTAATCAGCGGGTTCAGGGTTCGAGTCCCTGGCGGCCCACGGACAAAAGCCCGGGTCACAGGCGTTATGCCGAAACCTGGGCTGTCGTCGTGGTGGGCTGGTACCACCATCCGTACAGCCAGCGCCGACACGTAGCCGGTGGATCGTCGAACAGACGTGCGGCGGCAGCGTCCATCGCGGCCCGCTCGACGTCGGCCGGCAGGACCTTGAGCCTTTCGCCGTACCCCTTGGTCGGGGCCGTGGCCCGCCTGCCTCTGCTTTTCCCTGGGCGGTGCCGCCGGCACGGTCGGCTGGGCGGGGCGGCGGCGGTAGGAAACGGAGAGGCGGAGCCAGCGGAGGTAACGGCATACTCCCAGGCACGATGAGCGATCCATTCGTCCTCAGCAGGCCCGGCGGAGCCCGATGGGTGGTTCATCCGCCCCAAGACCCGTATGGCGACGGCTACGTCTTCACCGTTGCCACGGAACTGCATGAGGACGGCATGACAGCGTCGACGGTTGCCAACATCGACGGGATCATCGTCGACCCTCGCGTTACGAGGCTGCCGAGCTTCGTAGCGGGCGCTGGCGGCGGATTGGCGGGGTTGGGACGGAGTCCGCGTCTGGACGTCGTTGGAGGACCATCTTGCCCTCGATGCTCGCCACGACGGGGCGGGGCTACGTGTCGCTCGGCGTGACGCTTCGGGCACCGGGCCTCGACCTGGGGAACAGCGCCTGGTCCGCACGGGCCGTGTTCGTCCTGGAGGCAGGGGAGGAGATGACCCGCCTCGCCGCAGACCTCAGCCACTTCCTTGCGACGTAGGCGGAGCGGAGCTGTCCCGGCACCTGCGGGCCGCCTGGGCACACAGCCCCGTGGCAACGTGGGTGACGACCTCGGCGCGGCCGATGCCGCCTGGCCGGACGAACAGCTCCGGGCGGCGGCAACGACCGACCTCGAGCAGGCGCTGGCCCTCGGCGGCGCGCCGACCGCCCCCGGCGCTGGCGTGCCCGCAGAGTAGCGTCCGAAGTGGCGGTCCCACCCTTCGCCGGAACTCAGCTCGACCTCGGTAGCGGCAGCACCAGGACGTCCATCGGCGGAATCAGCTTCGGGGCGATCGTGCCGCACTGCTGCCACCCCATCCGCTCGTAGATGCGTCGGGCCGGTGCCGCCGGATTACTTGCCAAGATCGCGTACGGCTCCGGCCGGCCGTCGAGCAGCATCCCCAGCAGCCGGCGGCCGACGCCCCGGCCGCGGTACGGCTTCCGGACCATCCACTCTGGAATCATCAGCTTCGGTACGTCGAGCAGGTCTGCCGGCGGCTCGCCGACCCGCGGCTCCATCCACTCTCCAGCCGGCATCGTGTGGCCGTAAGCCGCGCCGACCAGCCGACCAGCGTCAGCGTCCACCGCCCGGGCCAGGCTGAAACCGGACTGTCGGAGCTGGTCGCGGAACCGGCGCCGAAACTGGGCGACGTGCTCCGGCCCCTCCTCGTACGGTGGCTCCGCGTACACCTCGGCGTACAGCTCCTGCATCTCGCCGGCGAGCGCGCGCGCCTGGTCGGCGTCGAGCAGGTCGTACTTCAGGTCGGCCATGGCCAGCAGCCTACCGAGCGGGCAGTACCGCCAACCGGTCTCGCAGATCGCCGGCCTCGGCTCGGCGTCGCTCCGTCTCCGGACCGCGACAACTCGACGGGCGACCTCGTACAACAGGGCGTTGTGCTGGTCGGCGGGCAGCTCGTCGAGGACGTCGGCGGCGTACCGGAGCCCGTCCGCGACGTGTCCGGACTGGATCAGGCACGATGCCCGGTGCATCTGCAACGGGGTACGCTCGCGCGCCACCGGCGCCCACCGTCGTCGCGGCCACCGGCCGGATCGAGGAAGCCGCCGGGGAAGCAGGCCGGCCACGAGACACCCGGGCTCCCCGCTCGTGGTACCGCGTGGGCAACACACCGTGGCCGAGTGTCTCCCGCAGCGGGCGCCTCGTGCGGCCCTCCCCGGGGCGCGGGACGGGTGCGGCCGGGGCCCGGTGCGGGGGCCCTAGCCGTGCTGGGGTGAGGCGGCGTAGGCGCGCATGAAGGTGTCGACGGCGGCGCGCGCGATGTCGCGGAGTTCCTCCTCCGCGACGGGACGGGTGCCGAACCGGGAGCGTGACTCGACCGGTCCGGTGAGCAGGCTGATGAACTGTTCGGCGGCCTGATCCGGATCGGTGGGACGGATGTGACCGGCGATGCAGAGCCGGGCGAGCCGGTCGGCCAGCGCCTTGGTGACGCCCGGTCCATCCACCGGCAGCACGTCGAGCAGGTCGGGAAAACGGGTGACCTCGGCGTAGAGCAGGCGCCGCATCGCCCAGGAGCGCTCGTCGCAGTAGCAGCGAAGCAGCTCGTGCCCCACAGCCTCCAGCATCGCGCGCAGGTCGTCGCCGCGATCGGCCATCCGCTCGATCGCGGCCATAATCTCGGCCGTCAATGTCGCGGCCGCCGCCTCGATCGCGTGCCGGAACAGGTTCGCCTTGTCGGTGAGGTGGTTGTACACCGTGGGCTTCGCCACGCCTGCCTCGGCGGCGATCTCGTTGACGCACGCCTGCGCGTAACCCTGACGCGAGAAGACCGCGAAAGCGGCGTTCAGAATCGCTCGCCGCTTGTCGATGCGCCCACGTTGGGGCTTGCGCCCGGTAGCCGACAGGACCCGTACGTCGCTCACAACCTGTGAGCCTATCGCGCTGCAACAGATCAGAAACAAACGGGTTCAATTGTCTGAACTCGCTTGCGTAGTACCCGAGCGAGCACTAACTTGAACCTACTGGTTCAAGTGCGCGTCCGTTGATGTGGAGACACCGATGACGCAAGCGCGTGACGACAGGCTCGATCCCGCACTGCTGCGACTGGTGGGCGTGGTGCTGCTGGGCGGGATCATGGGCATCCTTGACGGCACGATGGTGGCCGTCGCGGTCGACACCCTCACCGCCAGGTTCGACACCGCGGTGAGCACGATCGGCTGGGTCTCCACCGGCTACCTGCTCGCCCTCACCGCGACGATCCCCGTGACCACGTGGGCGGTGGACCGTTTCGGGGCCCGTCGGCTCTGGCTGTTCGGTCTGCTGTTGTTCCTGTCCGGCTCGCTGGCGTCCGGACTCGCCTGGAACGTCGCCAGCCTGATCGTGTTCCGGCTCGCACAGGGCGTCGGGGCGGGCATCCTCGACCCACTCGTGTTGACCCTGCTCGCCCGAGCCGCCGGACCAGCCCGCGCGGGACGGGTGATGGGCCTGATGGGAGCGGTCCTGCCGCTCGGTCCGGTGCTCGGTCCGGTCGTCGGCGGGATCGTCCTAGACACTCTGAACTGGCGCTGGATGTTCCTGGTCAACCTTCCGATCGGGGCGGTCGCGTTTCTGCTCGCCCTGCGCGTCGTGCCGGTCGATTCGCCGGCGGAGGAGCAGCCCCAGAGCCGTCTCGACGTGCTCGGCCTGGCGCTGAGCGGCCCCGGGGCGGCGGCGCTGATCCTGGCCCTGACCCAGGTCGCGCAGACCGGCAGGTTCCTGGCCGGGCCGGTGCTCCTCCCGCTCGTTCTCGGCGCCGCTCTGCTGGTCGCCTACGTCGTGCACGCACTCCGGGTGCGGGACGTGCCACCGCTGATCGACGTCCGGCTGTTCCGCAGCAGAAGCTTCTCCGCCAGCGTGACGGTGCAGGGGCTGGTCGGGGTGGCCTCGTTCTCGATCCTCTTCGTGCTGCCGCTCTACTACCAGCAGATGCAGGGAGCCGGTGACGGCGCGTTCGTCGCCGGGTTGCTGGTGGCTCCGATGGGGCTCGGCTCCGTGCTCGCCATGCCGGTGGCCGGGCGGCTCAGTGACCGGCTCGGTGCCCGCGGTCTCGCCCTGGGTGGGGCGGTGGTGGCCGCGCTGAGTGCCCTCGCCTTCACCCGGATCGATGCGGACACCCACCCGGTCTGGTCGGGGCTGGCGGCGTTCGTCATCGGCGGCGGCCTGGGCTTCGTCGGAGCTCCGACGATGGGTTCGCTGTACCGCACCCTGCCCGGGCACCTGGTGCCGCAGGGCAGTTCCGTGCTCTACATGCTCAATCAGCTCGGCGCCTCGATCGGGATCGCGGTGGTGGCGGTCATCGTCGACGTCGCTGGACAGGACGACCCGATGCGGGGCTTCCACGGAGTCTACTGGTGGGTCTTCGCGACCGTCCTCGTCATCCTGGCCGGCAGCGCCCTGCTGCCGGGGCGGCCCGAGGAGGCCGCGGCGACCCCGGCGGACCCGGCCGACCCGGCGGCCGTGCCGACGACGGCGCACTGAGTCTTCGCGCGGATCGCGGTGGGGCAGGCCGACCCCGAGCCCGGTGTCCCGAGTGGACAGCGACGAACAAGGCGGTGAGCCGGACGGGGCGGGGTTGGCCGCCCTGCAACGTGCCATCCCCGGCCAGTTGGCCGAATCCACAACATGATCTTGTCGGCAGGCGGCTCGGCGCGTTGCTGAACGCAGGCCGACGATTGCCGAGTTTCGGATGTCTCGTGTCCTTGGTCGCTGTTCTCGACTGGGCCGTCCGTCTTCGGGTGATCTGGTGACACCTCTCGGCGGGCGACCGCCCTACCGAGGCCGCCGTATCGGCGGCGTGACCCGCGTCACCATTACTGCCGCTATTCGGTGTCCGGTGCCTGATTCGTGCCACAACAAGCCGAATGCACGAACTCAATGTCGTTACATACGTAACTCTTTCCACAAATAACTTGCTACTTTGCTTCAAAGACGTGTATAAATCAACTGGCAAGATCTAGACCTGTTTCGGAAACGCCGGGTATCCCCTGTGGGGAGTCGCCTGCCCCGCTGCTCAACTCCGTGCAGGTGTCGATCTTCGCCGAGGTGGACCACGCCTGCGAGCAACGGACGTCGAACGGGGGTTTCCATGCGTATCCTCGTTGCTGAAGACCGAGCGCGGACACCCCAGCCACTCGGCGATGCCCTGGCACGCAACGGATACCGGGTCATCACCGCTGACACCGGTGGCGCCGTCCTCGCCGCGTACGGTGACGTGGATCTGGTGCTGCTCGATGTCGACCTGGCGGACATCGACGGGCTGGAGGTGTGCCGCCGCATCCGAGCACACAGCCAGACGCCGATAATCGCGTTGACCGAGGCCACCGCCGGCGTCGACCGCGTCCTGGTGCTTCACGCAGGCGCCGACGACTGCCTCAACAAGCCGTACGAGTTGCGGGAGTTGCTGGCCCGCATCGACGCCGTGACGCGCCGGTTCCGTGCTTCCCACGATCGGTGTCGGCAGATGAGAAGCCTCTCGATCGGCGGGCTCTGCATCAACGCGGAAGCACGAGACGTCCGGATGCACGGGCAGCCGGTCGACCTGACCCGCAAGGAGTTCGACCTGCTGTATCACCTGGCAAGCAACTCCGGCAGCGTGCTCAGCCGCGAACGGCTGATGGCCGAGGTGTGGGGCGACTCGACCGCGCACACCCGCACCGCACGGGCCAGCCGCACCATCGACACCCACGTCAGCTCGATCCGCAGCAAGATCGGTAGCAAGTGGATCCGTACCGTGCGGGGCGTCGGCTTTCAGTTCGGTGTGGCAGACCAGACCACCTGACCCTTCGCCGGACGTCGTGATGGTTGCACCCGGCCGGGCGAGGTGATCCTCCCCACCAGCAGGCCCGGACCTCCGTCTCGGCCGCCCCTGCGGCCGAGACGGATCGGGCGCGGGAGGTGGGCGTCCGGCTGAGCCGCCCGGCCGCACCACCCGAGCCCGACCCGCGCCGCGGGCCGTGGATTCCCGGCCGGCGGCGCGGGTGTCGCGGGCGGGAATCGGCGTGCGTCCCCGGGAGCCTCCCGGCGCCAGCGGGTGGCGCGTGCCGGCGCGGCGCCACCCGGCGTCCGCGGTCCGGGTGGCGCCGGCTCGGGTCGCCGGGCCCGCGTGCCGACGTCTCGCCCCGGTTCCAATCCCGCAGCTGCGTTCGCCTCGTCGGCCGCCGGTCGGGTTGACAATACTCTGACGATTTTCTGCGCATGGTTTTGCGGTCGCCCGCTTGCGGGTGACACCGGCATGTCACAGGATCAGACCAGAATCAATCATTTGCATCTTCCTGTTCCGCACCGACGGTGGTGCGCGCGAAATCGCGACCTCACCTGCCTCCGACACATGTCAAAAGACTGCACATTGGACGACCAGGCGAGCCGGGAGAAGCTCATGGATGCTTCTGTCATCATTGTTGGTGCGGGACCGACCGGACTAATGCTGGCCGGCGAACTTCGGCTGGCCGGAGTCGACGTCACCGTCCTGGAGCGCCTGCCCCGGCGTACCGGTGAATCGCGCGGAATCGGTTTCACCGTCCGGACCATGGAGGTCTTTGACCAGCGCGACCTGCTGCGCCGGTTCGGCGCCTTTCAGACCACCACGCTCGCCCACTTCGGCGGACTTCCGCTTGACCTCGCCGTCCTTGGGACGAGACACCACGCCGCCCGGACGGTGCCCCAGTCCGAGACCGAGCGGGTGCTGGAGAACTGGGCGACGGAACTCGGCGCGGACATCCGGCGCGGACACGAGGTCATTGGGCTGACCGACAGCGGCACCGAGGTTTCGGTGCGGGTCCGCAACGCCGACGGCGAGCACACCCTGCGTGCCCGCTACCTGGTTGGCTGCGACGGCGGCCGGAGCACCGTCCGGCGTGCCGCCGGCTTCGACTTTCCCGGCACCGCGGCCACCACCGAGCTGTTCCTGGCCGACCTGCGCGGCGTCGAGCTCGAACCGCGCATGATCGGTCAGCAGGTGGCCGGCGGCATGGTGATGGTCGCCCGGCTGCCGGACGGCACCCACCGCATCATCGTCGGCGAGCGCGGCGCTCCACCGCAGCGGCGGAACAGCCCGCCTCGTTTCGAGGAGGTCGCGGACGCCTGGAAGCGCCTCACCGGGGAGGACATCTCGCACGCCGAGCCGGTCTGGGTGAGCGCCTTCGGCGACGCCGCCCACCTGGTTACCGAGTACCGGCGGGGCCAAGTGCTGCTCGCTGGCGACGCCGCCCACGTCCACCTGCCGGCCGGTGGACAGGGAATGAACACCGGCATCCAGGACGCGGTGAATCTGGGCTGGAAGCTGGCCGCCGTCATCGGCGGCGCGCCGGAGTCGCTGCTCGACACGTACCACACCGAGCGGCACGAGGTGGGCCGGCAGTTGCTGATCAACGCCCAGGCCCAGGGCCAGCTCATTCTCGGCGGCAGCGAGGTGCAGCCGCTGCGTGACGTCCTGTCTGAGCTGATCGGGTACGAGGAGGTGGCCCGGCACCTGGCCGCGAAGGTCAGCGGCCTGGACATCCGGTACGACGTCGGGCGCGGCCACCCGCTGCTCGGCGCGCGCATGCCGCACCTGGAGCTCCGGGTCGGCACCCGCGAGACCAGCACCACCCGGCTGCTGCGGGCAGGCCGCGGAGTGCTGCTCGACCTGGCAGACAACGACCGGGTGCGGACCCGGGCGCGGCCCTGGCGGCACCGGGTCGACATCGTCACCGCGGTCGCCCCGGAGCTGCCGTCGGACAGCCCGCTTGCCGGGATCACCGCGGTGCTGCTGCGACCAGACGGCCACGTCGCGTGGCTGGCACCCGGCAGCCACCACGACCTGCCCATGGCCCTGAACCGCTGGTTCGGGCCTGCCCGCTGACGTCTTGCGAGAGGACACCATGCACAGCACGTTGATCGTGGCGAGGATGGCGCCGGAGTCGGCAGAGGAGGTCGCCCGGATCTTCGCCGGGTTCGACGAGACCCCCACGCCGCACCTCATGGGAACCCGGCGGCGGCAGCTCTTCAGCTACCGTGGCCTCTACTTCCACCTGCAGGACTTCGACGACGACACCGGCCGCGAACGGATCGAGGAGGCGAAGACCCAGCCCGCCTTCATCCAGGTGAGCGCCGACCTCAAGCCGTACATCACCGCGTACGACCCGGCCACCTGGCGCTCGCCGGCCGACGCCATGGCGCGGCGGTTCTACCACTGGAGCGCATCGTGACCGCGGCCGGTGACCGTCGGGTCGTGATCACGGGCATCGGCGTCATCGCGCCGGGCGGGGTGGGGGTGAAGGACTTCTGGCAGCTCCTCACCGATGGGCGGACCGCGACCCGGCGGATCTCGTTCTTCGACCCGTCGCCGTTCCGCTCGCAGGTGGCGGCCGAGGTCGACTTCGATCCCGAGCTGCACGGACTGCGCCCGCAGGAGATCCGCCGGATGGATCGGGCGGCACAGTTCGCGGTGGTGACCGCCCGACAGGCGGTGCGCGACAGTGGGCTCGAGTTCGACGCCCTCGATCCGCTGCGCACCGGCGTGACCATCGGCAGTGCGGTCGGCGCCACGATGGGGCTGGACCAGGAGTACCGCACGGTCAGCGACGGCGGCCGGCTCGATCTCGTCGACCACCGGTACGCGGTGCCGCACCTCTACAACTACCTGGTGCCCAGCTCGTTCGCGGCCGAGGTGGCCTGGGCGGTGGGGGCCGAGGGGCCGGTCAGCGTGGTGTCGACCGGCTGCACCTCCGGGCTCGACGCGGTCGGGTACGCGGCCGAGGTGATCCGGGAGGGCACGGCCGACGTGATGGTGGCGGGGGCGACCGACGCTCCCATCTCTCCGATCACGGTCGCCTGCTTCGACGCGATCAAGGCGACCACACCGCGCAACGACGATCCCGAGCACGCCTCCCGGCCCTTCGACGCCAGCCGCAACGGGTTCGTCCTCGGCGAGGGGGCCGCGGTCTTCGTGCTCGAGGAGTTGAGCGTGGCCCGGGCCCGGGGAGCGACGATCTACGCCGAGGTGGCGGGGTACGCCACCCGCTCGAACGCGTTCCACATGACCGGGCTGCGTCCGGACGGCCGGGAGATGGCCGAGGCGATCCGGGTCGCGCTGGCCGAGGCCAGGCTCGATCCGGAGGACATCGACTACGTCAACGCGCACGGCTCCGGCACCAAGCAGAACGACCGGCACGAGACCGCCGCGTTCAAGCGCAGCCTCGGCGAGCACGCGTGGCGGGTGCCGGTCAGCTCGATCAAGTCGATGATCGGTCACTCGCTCGGCGCCATCGGATCGATCGAGATCGCCGCCTCCGTACTGGCGATGACGCACCACGTCGTGCCGCCCACCGCCAACCTGCACAATCCGGACCCCGAGTGTGACCTCGACTATGTGCCGCTGGTGGCCCGTGACTGGCGGACCGACGCGGTCCTGTCGGTGGGCAGCGGGTTCGGTGGATTCCAGAGCGCGATGGTGCTCGCCCGACCGGACCGGGATCGGCGATGACCGCACGGGCCGTCGTCACCGGGCTCGGCATCGTCGCGTCCAACGGCATCGGGCGCGACGCGTACTGGGCCGCGACGCTCGCCGGCCGCAGCGGCATCGGCCGGATCACCCGCTTCGACCCCACGCCGTACCCGGCCCGGCTCGCCGGTGAGGTGTCCGGGTTCGCGGCCGAGGAGCTCCTGCCGAGCCGGCTGCTGCCCCAGACCGACCGGATGACCCGGTTCGCGCTGGTCGGCGCGGACTGGGCGTTCGCCGACGCCGGGATACGGCCACAGGAGCTGCCCGAGTTCGACATGGGAGTGGCCACGGCGAGTCACGCCGGAGGGTTCGAGTTCGGCCAGAACGAGCTGAAGGCACTGTGGAGCAGAGGTGGCCAGTACGTCAGCGCCTACCAGTCCTTCGCCTGGTTCTACGCGGTCAACAGCGGCCAGATCTCCATCCGGAACGGAATGCGGGGCCCGAGCAGCGTGGTGGTCAGCGACCAGGCGGGTGGGTTGGACGCGGTCGCCCAGGCCCGCCGGCAGATCCGCAAGGGCATCCCGCTGATGGTCGCCGGGGCGATGGATTCCTCGATCTGCCCCTGGGGCTGGGTGGCGCAAATCGCGTGCGGCCGGATCAGCGTCAGCGAGGCGCCCGACCGGGCGTACCTGCCGTTCGATGCCGAGGCCTGCGGATACGTCCCGGGCGAGGGCGGCGCCCTGCTGATCATCGAGGAGGCCGACCACGCCCGGCGGCGCGAGGCACCCCAGGTGTACGGCGAGATCGCCGGGTACGCCGCGACGTTCGACCCGCGGCCCGGCAGCGGCCGGGACAGCGGCCTGCGCCGGGCCATCGAGCAGGCGCTGCGGGACGCGGAGATCCCACCGGACGGAATCGACGTGGTCTTCGCCGACGCTGCGGCGACACCGGAACTTGATCAGGTCGAGGCGACCGCGATCACCGGCGTCTTCGGGCCCGGCGGGGTTCCGGTGACCGCACCCAAGACGATGACGGGTCGGCTGTACTCCGGTGCCGCCCCGCTGGACCTGGCCGCGGCGTTGCTGAGCATCCGGGACGGGATCATCCCGCCGACCACGCACGTCCGGCTCGCCGACCGGTACGAGATCGACCTGGTACGGAACGCGCCACGCACCGCCCCGGTGCGGGCGGCACTGGTGCTGGCCCGCGGCTACGGCGGATTCAACTCGGCGATGGTGGTGCGCGCCCCGACCTGAACCCCGCGCCGGCACACACCACCCCCTGACGGAGCCTGACAGAAAGGAAGGACGGAGATGAGCACGGCCCAGACGGGCTCGTTCACCGACGACGATCTCAGGCGCATCCTGCGCGAGGGCGCCGGCTCCGACGAGAGCGTCGACCTCGACGGCGACATCCTCGACAGCACGTTCGAGGAACTGGGCTACGACTCGCTGGCACTGCTGGAGACCGGCAGCCGGATCGAACGCGAGTACCAGATCACGCTCGAAGACGACGCCGTCTCCGGCGTCCGCACTCCCCGCGAACTGATCGACCTGGTGCAGCAGCGGCTCGCGGCCCGGCCGAGCTGAGGGGTGCCGGCGGAGTCACCGGCCGAACCACCGGAACGAGACACGAGGAGTGAGATGACCACAGAACCGTCGAGGGTCGCGCTGGTCACCGGCGCCACCAGTGGGATCGGACTGGCCGTGACGCGGCAGCTCGCCGCGGCCGGGCACCGGGTGTTCATCTGCGCCCGGACCGCCGAGCGGGTGGCCGGCACGGTGAAGGATCTGCAGGGCGAGGGGTACGACGTCGACGGCGTTCCCGGGGACGTCAGCTCCCCGGAGGACGTCCGCGCCGTGGTACGGGCCGCGGTGGACCGGTACGGACCGATCGACATCCTCGTCAACAACGCCGGCCGCAGCGGCGGCGGAGTGACCGCGGAGATCACCGACGAACTCTGGTTCGACGTGATCAACACGAATCTGAACAGTGTCTTCCTGGTGACCCGCGAGGTCCTCACCGCCGGGGGAATGCGGGCCAAGCGGTGGGGTCGAATCATCAACATCGCCTCTACCGCCGGCAAGCAGGGCGTCGTCTTGGGTGCACCGTACTCGGCCTCCAAGCACGGGGTGGTCGGCTTCACCAAGGCGCTCGGCAACGAACTGGCGCCGACCGGCATCACCGTCAACGCGGTCTGCCCCGGGTACGTCGAGACACCGATGGCGCAGCGGGTCCGGCAGGGGTACGCCGCGGCGTACGGCACCTCCGAGGAGGAGATTCTGCGTCGCTTCACAGCCAAGATCCCGCTTGGCCGTTACGCGACGCCGGAGGAGGTCGCCGGTCTGGTCGGCTATCTCGCCTCGGACACCGCGGCGTCGATCACCTCGCAGGCGCTCAACGTCTGCGGCGGCCTCGGCAACTTCTGACTGCGCCTTCGAACCGGAACACCGACCGTCCGAGCCGGCCCACCCGCCACCCACGTGTCCGCCCTGGCCGGCGACGAGAGGAGAGAGCATGACCCAGCACGAGCCGCGTGAGGTGGAGCACACCATCACCGTGCACGCCCCCGGCACCGAGGTCTACCGGCTGCTGGCCGAGGTGGAGAACTGGCCACGGCTCTTCCCACCCTCGGTGTACGTCGACTACCTGGAGCGGAACGGGAACGAGGAACGGATCAGGATCTGGGCCACCGCCAACGGCGACGTCAAGAGCTGGGCCTCGCGCCGGCGGCTTGACCCGGAGGCGCTGCGCATCGAGTTCCGGCAGGAGGTCTCCGCGCCTCCGGTGGCGGAGATGAGCGGTACCTGGATCATCGAGCCACAGGGTCCCGACGAGACCCTGCTGCGCCTGCTGCACCGGTACCGGGCCGTCGGCGACGACCCGGACGGACTGGCCTGGATCGAGCAGGCGGTCGACAGCAACAGCCGCGCCGAGCTGGGCGCGCTGAAGACCAACCTGGAACTCGCCGCCGGCGCAGAGGAGCGGCTCCTCTCGTTCACCGACAGCATCCGGGTCAACGGTGCCGCCAAGGACGTCTACGACTTCGTCAACGAGGCCCAGCTGTGGGCGGAACGGTTGCCCCACGTCGCCCGGGTCCGTCTCACCGAGACCACCCCGGGCCTGCAGGTGCTCAACATGGACACCCGCACCCGCGACGGGGCAACGCACACCACCGAGTCGATCCGGGTCTGCTTCCCGCACCGGCGGATCGCGTACAAGCAGACCACGCTTCCGGCCCTGATGACCCTGCACACCGGGTACTGGGAGTTCACCGAGGACGACCAGGGCTGGACCACAGCCACCTCGCAGCACACAGTGATGATCGACAGCGAGAAGATCACCCAGGTGCTCGGGCCGGGGGCCGGGGTGACCGAGGCCCGGTCGTTCATTCGGGAGGCCCTCGGCAACAACAGCCGCGCGACGCTCCGGCACGCCAAGGAGTACGCGGAAGCGAGGCGCTGACCGGTGACCGGCCGCCTAGACACCGACGTGATCGTCGTCGGGGCGGGACCGGTCGGGCTCGTGCTCACCGGCGAACTGCGTCTCAACGGCGTTCGCGCCATCACGCTGGAACGGCTGCCCGAGCCGACCGGCGAGTCCCGGGCCTCGATCCTGCACGCCCGGACCATGAGCCTGTTCGCCGAACGGGGGGTGCTCGACTGGCTGGGCCCGGTTCCCGAGGGCGGACCCGGTCACTTCGGCGGCATCCGGCTGGACCTGGCCGCCGCTGCCCCCGGGCATCCCTTCGCCGGCCAGTGGGAGTGCCCGCAGGCCCGGCTGGAGGTGGTGCTCGGGGAGTGGGTCGCCGACCTGGGCGCCGACGTCCGGCGTGGCCACCTGGTGACCGGACTGCGCCAGCACCCCGACCGGGTCGAGGTCGACGTACGCACGCCCGACGCCGACGGGATCCGCCGGCTGAGCGCGGCGTACGTGGTCGGCTGCGACGGCGAGGACAGCACGGTGCGCCGGTTGGCCGGCATCGACCTGGCCGGTGCCGGCGCCACCCGGCAGATGCTCCGAGCCGACGTGGTCGGGATCGACATCCCGAACCGGCGGCTGCAACGTCTGCCCAATGGTGTCGCCACCGCGTACCGCCGGGCCGACGGCACGACCCGGTTGATGGTGCACCGGTATGGGCGGCCGCCCCGGACCGGGCAGCCAGCGCCCGACTTCGCCGAGGTGGTGGCGCTTTGGGCCGAGGTGACCGGCGAGGACATCGGCCACGGTGTGCCTCGCTGGGTCAACCGGTTCGACGATGCCTGCCTCCAGGCGACCCGGTACCGGATCGGGCGGGTCCTGCTCGCCGGCGACGCCGCACACGTGCAGATGCCGATCGGCGGGCAGGCGCTCAACCTCGGCATCCAGGACGCGATCGACCTCGGGAGCAAACTCGCCGCCCGGGTCACGGGTGCGGCCGACGAGGCCGTCCTCGACGCGTACCACGCTGGTCGGCACCCGGTCGGCGCACGCACCCTCACCAACATCAGGGCCCAGGCCCACCTGCTGTTCGGCGCCGACGTCGACGCGCTGCGTGCCACGTTCGCCGAGCTGCTCTCCATCGACGTGGTCCGGGACCACCTCGCCCGGATGATCAGCGGCCTCGACGTACCGGAGACGACCGTGACCGCCGGCGCCGGCGAGCCGGCGTCCCCGGCGACGCAGGGCCACCGAACCCGTTCCGCCGCACCCGACAGGAGCGCCAAAATGGAAAAACTCACCGGCAGGACAGCTTTGGTCACCGGCTCCAGCCGGGGCATCGGCCGGGCCACCGCGCAGCGGCTGGCCAGGGAGGGTGCCCTGGTCGCCGTGCACTACGCGACGAACGAGGAGGCGGCGCGGGAAACCGTCGAGCTGATCGAGAAGGATGGCGGTCGCGCCTTCCCGGTCCGCGCCGAGCTGGGCGTCCCCGGTGACGTACACGAACTCTTCCTCGGTCTGGAGCAGGGGCTGAAGGAACGCACCGGGGACACGACGCTCCACATCCTGGTCAACAACGCGGCGGAGACCTCGCCGACCGGCATCCCGCCGGCTGACGTCACGCCGGAGCAGTTCGACCGGTACGTCGCGATCAACGCCAAGGCACCCTTCTTCATCGTCCAACGGGCACTGGACCTGATCCCCGAGGGCGGGCGCATCATCAACATCTCCTCCGGGCTCACCCGCTGCGCCAACCCCGATCAGGTGGTCTACGCGATGACCAAGGGGGCGATCGAACAGATCACCCTGCACTTCGCCCGGTACCTCGGGCCGCGCGGGATCACCGTGAACACGGTGGCACCCGGCATCACCAACAACGGCAACCCGGTCTTCGACGTGCCGGAGATCGTGGTCGAAATGGCGCGGCTGTCGGCGTTCCGGCGTGTCGGCGAGGCCGCGGACGTCGCGGACGTGGTCGCCTTCCTCGCCAGCGACGACGCCCGCTGGATCACCGGGGCGTTCATCGACGCCAGCGGCGGCACCCTGCTCGGGCAGTGAACCGGGCACCGACTCGACGAGGAGACGGCATGATCTCCGACAGTACCCGCGTCGCCCTGGTGACCGGCGCCAACAGGGGCATCGGTCGGGCCATCGCGCGCGGGCTCGGCAAACGTGGTTGCCACGTCTACCTGGGAGCGCGTGACGAGGGCCGGGGCCGCGCCGCCGAGCGCGAGCTGCGCGCCGAGGGCCTCGACGTCCACTTCATACGCCTCGACGTGACCGACGAGTTCTCGGTGACGCTCGCCGCGAAACGCATCGAGGAGGAGGTGGGGCGGCTCGACTCGCTGGTCAACAACGCCGGCATCGGCGGGCCGCCCCTGCCGCCCAGCCAGACCCCGATCGAGCAGGTGCGGCGCACGTTCGAAACGAACGTGTTCGGCGTGATCACCGTGACCAACACCATGATGCCGCTGCTGCGGCGCTCGGCTGCCGGCCGGATCGTGAACGTCAGCAGCCTGCTCGGGTCGCTGCGGCACGCCGCCGACCGGACCGATCCGACCGGGGTCTTCCCGCCCGGGGTGTTCCCGGCGGTCCTGGACTACAACACGTCGAAGGCGGCGCTCAACGCGATCACCGTCACCTACGCGAACGAGCTGCGCGACACCGGAATCCTGGTCAACGCGGTCTCTCCGGGCTTCGTCGCCACCGACATCAACGACCACCGGGGCGTCCTCACCCCGGAACAGGGCGCCCGCATCCCGGTGCTGCTGGCGACCCTCGGCGACGACGGGCCCACGGCCGCCTTCCTCACCGAGGACGGAACGCCGACCGGGCGGCGGCTGGAGTGGTGATGGTCGACGGAGACGCCACCGAGATGAGTACACCCACCCCGCCCTCGGGTCGGGCCGGCCCCGCCGACCGTCCCGGCCCGCTGCACTCGCTGACCGGGCTGCGATTCGTTGCCGCGCTGCTGGTCTTCCTGTGCCACGCGACCCTCGCCGGCTCGTACATACCGCCGTACACGCCGATCAACCCGTACGCCGACCCCGACCTGGCCGCCGCCCTGACCTGGGCATTCGGCACGTTCGGCTTCATCGGGGTGTCGTTCTTCTTCGTCCTGAGTGGGTTCGTGCTCACCTGGTCCCTCCGACCCGGTGAGCCGGCCAGGGCCTTCCTGCGCCGGCGGATCCTGAAGATCTTTCCGAACCACCTCGTCACCTGGGCGCTGGCCATGGTGCTGTTCGCCGCGGTGCTCACCCCGCCATCCCGATGGCTGCCGAACCTGTTGCTGGTGCACGCGTTCTTCCCGTCGCCGGAGTTCTTTCTCACCGTCAACGTGCCATCCTGGACGCTCAGCTGCGAGCTGCTGTTTTACCTGCTGTTCCCGCTGATCGTCCGTCCGGTCCGGCGGATACCCCAAAACCGGCTCTGGACGTGGGCCGGCGTGCTGGTCGTCGGCATGGCCCTGGTCCCGGTCGTGGGCTACCTCCTGCTGCCGGACCAGCCCTCGTACCAGGGAAGCCCGGCGTCGGTGGCGCAGTTCTGGTTCGGCTACTTCTTCCCGGTGCCGCGCCTGTTCGAGTTCGTGCTCGGCATGGTGCTGGCGCGAATCGTGCTCTCCGGGCGGTGGCTGCCGCTCGGCATCGCCCCGGCAGCCGGTCTGATGCTGCTCGGGTACGCGGCGGTGCAGGTCGTTCCGTTCCTGTTCAAGTTCACCGTGGCCACGATCCTGCCGATCGGGGCGCTCATCTGTGCCGCGGCGGCGGCTGACCACCGGGGTGCCCCGTCGGTGCTGCGGGGGCGGGTCATGCGCTGGCTGGGCGAGGTGTCCTTCGGGCTCTACATCTGCCAGGGGATCGTCCTGTTCTACGGTCGATGGCTACTCGGTCCGGAGCGGGTCTTCGACGTGCCCGAGGCCACCGCCGTGATCGCCGGGCTGTTCCTGGCCAACCTGCTGGCCGGATGGATGCTCTACGTGGGTGTCGAGCGGCCGATCATGCGGCGCTGGAGCCACCCGCGCCGCGGTACCGTCGTGGCACCGGCCCGAAAGGCGACCGCCGTGGGGTCCGCACCGGAGGCTGCCGGCGCGGTGGCGACCATGGCCGCGCCGACTGGCCCGTCCGCCGCCCCACCGGCGGAACTGCCCACCGTGTCAGTGGTGGAGCCGCGATGACGCCTGTCCACCACGCCAATGGGGGATCCGCGAGGACGGCCGGGACCGCGGCCCGCCGGACGCCGGTGACCCGATGGGAGCCCCGGCTCTGGGCGCTGCTGCTGGTCCTCTCCGGCAACATGGCGCTGGACTCCGTCGAGGTGTCGGTGGTGCTGGTCGCGTTACCGACCATCGGCGCCGACCTCGGCCTCTCGCCGTGGGGCGCGCAGTGGCTGATGAGCGGCTTCGCGGTCGGCTTCGGCGTGTTGCTGCTCGCCGGGGGCCGGATCACCGCCCGCTGGGGCACCCGCCGCCTCTACCTCGCGGCGATGGCCGGGTTCGCGCTCGCCTCGCTGGTCGGCGGCCTCTCCGATGACATCGCGGTGCTCGTCGCCACCCGGGTGGTCAAGGGCTGCTGTGCCGCACTGACCGCCCCGGCCGGGCTCGCCATCATCGTGAGCACGTTCCCCGGCGGGACGCCCCAGCGGCGGGCCGTCTCGGTCTACGCCTGGGTCGGCGCGGTGGGTTTCACCCTCGGGCTACTGCTCTCCGCCGGGCTGGTGGAGGTGGACTGGCACGGGGTCTTCCTGTTCCCTGCCCCGGTGGCGCTGCTGCTGCTCGTGTCCGGGCTGCGCCTGCTTCCCCCCGACCCACCCCGATCCGCCGCACCGCGGCTCCGCGGGCTCCCGCGTGGCGCGCTGGTCCGCTCCGCACTCGGCGCCGCCACGCTCAACGGCACGTACCAGAGCCTGCTGGTGCTCTTCACCTTCCAGGCCGGCGGGATCGGCTGGCGTCCCTGGCAGACCGTGCTCGCGCTGCTGCCAGCCTGTGTCCCGCTGGTGCTCACCGTTCCCTTCGCGGCCGCGATGGTGGCCCGGTTCGGCACGGCCCGGCTGATAGCCGTTGGTGCCTTCGCGGCGTTTCTCGGCCAGGCGTACTACCTGTGGCGTCCGGCGGCCGAGCCGTATCCGACCACTGCCCTGCCGGCGCTGTTGCTGGTCGAGGCGGGGTTCGTGTTCGCGTTCGCGGCGCTGAACATGCAGGCCACCGCCGAGATCCCGGTGCCTCGGCGGGGCGTCGCGGTGGCGCTGTACCAGACGGCCGTCCAGTTCGGTGCCGCGCTGCTGTTGCCGCTGGTGATCCTGGCGGCGGCAGCCGGCGGTCACCGTGCGGCGCTGGCGCTGACCACGTCGGCCGCCGCCGTCGGGCTGGTCACCGCGCTGATCGGGCTGACGCGCGGACCGGCCGCCGACCGAGCCGGGCAACGACCGCGGGCCGAGGCGGCGGAGGGCCAGCGGATTCCGACCCACCGAGCCGTCGAGGAGTGAGTCAGTTGCCGGACCACCCGATCAGACTCGCCGTCATCATCGCCAGCGTCCGTGCCGGGCGGCTCGGCCCCACCGTTGCCGACTGGCTGGTCGGCCGGGCCAGTGAGCGGCCGGACCTGGCCGTCGACCGGATCGACCTGCTCGACCATCCGCTGCCGCTGGCGTTGCCGTCCCCCGAACATCCGCCGTCCGCCGAGGCCGCCGAGGTACGCGCCCGGCTGGGCGCCCGGCTGGCCGCGGCCGACGCCTTCATCGTCGTGACACCGGAGTACAACCACAGCTTCCCCGCGCCGCTGAAGAACGTACTCGACTGGTTCCTCGACGAGTGGGCGGCCAAGCCGGTCGGTTTCGTCTCCTACGGCGGGCTCGCCGGGGGCCTGCGCGCGGTCGAGCACCTGCGTCAGGTCTTCGCCGAACTGCACGCCGTGACCGTCCGCGAGACGGTCAGCTTTCACAACGCCTGGACCCGCTTTGACGAGCGTGGGGTCCCGGCACCCGCCGGGGAGGCCGAGGCCGCTGCGAAGGCCCTGCTCGACCAGCTCTGTTGGTGGGCGGAGGCGTTGCGGACGGCGCGGGCGGTCCGGCCGTACCGCCGCTGAGGCACCGAGGTGTCGTACCGCCAGATTGGAGAACCACGGTGACAGGAGACCTGATGACCACGGCGACCGTGAAGACCATGCCAGACGTACGCCGCACCGACGCGACGGCCGTCTTCGTCAGCACCTGGTACGTCCCGGACCCGGAGAGCCGGTCGCGCCTGCTCGGCGGGCTGGGCCGGCAGTGGCGCGACCCGGCCGGCGGAGCGGGAATCGTCTCTGCCAGCTCCTTCGTCAGCGTCGCCGGAGACACGATCCTGGCGTACGTCCAGTGCGCCGACCCGGCGGGCTACCGTCGGGCGATGCGGTCCACCCCGGGCGCGGTGCAGGTCGGAGCGGTGGAGTACCGGTTGCGGCGCTGCGTGGTGTGCGCCGACGGGGCGCCCGGGTGTGTGGTCGTCGCGACCTTCGACGTCGACGGGCCGGACCGGCAGGCGCACATCGTCGACGCCATCGTCGACGCCATCGAACAGGCACCACCGGACGGCCAGCCTGGGCTGCTCGCCGCCAACTTCCACGTCAGTGTGGACGGGAGCCGGGTGCTCAACTACGCGGAGTGGACCACGGACGAGGCGCACGAAACGTTTCTCGCCGGTTCGACCCGGGCCACCGCTCTGCGGATCAGTACCACCACGCCGGGCGTACGCCCCATCGGCTTCACCCGCTACCACCTGCACGAGAGCTGTCAGCCGTAGCTTCGAGCCGGTACGGTCGTCCAACAACTTGAACTGGCAGGTACAGTATGACGGACCAATCGGTATGATGTGGCCCGGACGACGGCCCGATGAGCTCTGACGTGCCCACGTCGATGCCAGGCGCAACCCGGGTCGATGAAGGAGTCAGTTCGTGAAGACCATTGTGATTTCGGGCGGAACCGACGGGATCGGCGCCGGGCTCGCGCTGGCCTGCCTGCGTCGGGGCGACACTGTCGTCATCGTCGGCCGGGACCAGGCGAAGGGCGCGGCGCTCGTCGACGCCGCGAGGAAAGGGGGAGCCGTCGCCGAGGCGATGGTCGTCCGGGCGGATCTGAGCCTGGTCAGCGAGAACGAGCGGGTCGTCAAGGAGATCAAGGTTCGCTTTCCGACCGTGGACGCGCTGGTGCTCTGCGCCCGGTTCTTCCGCAGCAGGCACGCGGTGACCGCGGAGGGGTTCGAGCACAACCTGGCCCTGTTCTACCTGAGTCGGTTCCTGCTCGGGCACGGGCTCGCCGACGCGATGGAGCGGGCCCAGCAACCTGTCGTCGTCAACGTCGCCGGCCCCGGCCCGAACCCGACCGACATCCACTGGGACGACCTCGGGCTCGCCCGCAACTACGATGGCGTCACCGCCCTCATGCAGGGCGGCAGGCTGAACGATCTGCTCGGGGCGGCCTTCCCTGCCGTCCACCCGGAAAGCCGAATCCGGTACGTCCTGGTGAATCCCGGCAGCACCGCGACCAGTTTCGCCGGGGAGTACGACCCGCCGACCGCCGCCCACATCGAGTCGATGAAGCGGTTCGGGAAGCCGGTCGAGCAGAGCGTTGCTCCGATTCTCACGCTGCTGGACACGCCACCGGACGAGCCGCTGAGCGCCTTCGTGGAAGGGCGACGAATCAGCGTGGACGGTCCTGCGTTCGATCGCGACGACGCGCTTCGGCTGCACACCCTCACCGAGAAGATGCTGTCCCGTTGAATGGTCGTCCGAGGCGGCGAGATCTGGGGACGGGCTGACGTCCGGGCATCGCCGGCGGCAGGGGCCGGGCGGGGTGAGGACTTGACGAAGAATTGACGATAGCTTGAGGTCCGCCTGATTGAAACGGTCCGCGACACGCCTACTATGAAAGGCGCCGCGCGATCAATTGACAATTTATGTCAGTCAATTTGGAAGATTTTCGCCCGGCCCTTGGTCGATCCGCGGCCGCCACCATTCCCCGAGGAGGCGCTCAGCCCATGAACTCCCCCCAGGTGGACTCCCGGCAGGCCCCGCCCACCCCCCGCCCCGCCAGCGACTTCGTCGCGGAACGCCTCGATCTCGATCCGCGCTACGCCGCTCTGCGGGAGGAGCCTCTCTCCCGGGTCACCATGCCCTACGGCGGCGACGCCTGGCTCGCCACCCGCTACGAGGACGTGCGGACGGTGCTCGCCGACCCCCGGTTCAGCCGGGCTGCCGCGGTGGGTACCGCGGCGCCCCGGATCACCCCCGTGGACCAGCAGGGCGGCTCGCTGCTGGGGATGGATCCGCCGGAGCACACGCGGTTGCGTCGGCTCGTCGCGAAGGCGTTCACCAGCCGTCGGGTCAGTGACCTGCGCCCGCGGGTGCAGGCCCTGGTGGACGACCTGCTGGATCAGATGATCGCGGCGGGTCCGCCGGCCGACCTGACCGCCGCCCTGGCCTGGCCACTGCCGATCACCGTCATCTGCGAGATGCTCGGGGTGCCGGTCGACGACCGGGACACGTTCCGCACCTGGACCGACCAGTTGGTCGCACTCTCCGCCGACGATCCGCAGGTCATCCTCTCCGCCCGGGAGAGCCTCGACTCGTACCTGGCCGGGTTGATGGCGCAGCGCCGGGCACAGCCGACCGACGACCTGTTCGGTGCCCTCGTCGCCGCCCGCGACCAGGGCGACAAACTCAGCGAGGAGGAGCTGGTCGCCTTCGGGGTCACGCTGCTCGTCGCCGGCCACGAGACCACCGCCAACCAGATCGGAAACTTCGTCTACCTGCTGCTCAGTCAGCGGGAGCGGTGGGACCGCCTGGTCGCCGAGCCGGAGCTGGTGCCGAGCGCGGTCGAGGAACTGCTGCGGTTCACCCCGCTGGAGGCGACCGTCGGCTTCTTCGCCCGGATCGCGACCGAGGACATCGAGCTGGGCGGGCGGACGGTCCGTGCCGGCGAGGCGGTCATCGTCCAACTGGCCTCGGCCAACCGGGACGCCACCGTGTTCGCCCGTCCTGACGAGATCGACTTCACGCGTACCGAGAACCCGCACATGGCTTTCGGACACGGCGTGCACCACTGTGTCGGCGCTCCGCTCGCGCGGCTGGAACTCCAGGTCGCGCTCGGGACGCTGGTCCGGCGGCTGCCCGGGCTCCGGCTCGCGGTCCCTGCCGACGAGGTGGTCTTCCGGACCAACCGGGTCATGCGTGCGGTCGACGAGTTGCCGGTGCGGTGGTAGCCGGCGACGCGCCGCCCGGGTGGCACCGGCCACCCGGGCGGCGCGGGTGAGCGACGACGGAGGCGGAGGGAATGACCGAGACGGCAAAGGTCGCCCTGGTCACCGGTGGCAACCGGGGGATCGGCTACCACGTCGCCCGGCAGCTTGCCGAGGCGGGGGTGCACGTTCTGCTCGGGGCGCGGGATCTTGACCGCGGGCGGGCCGCCGTGGCGGCCCTGGCCGCCGACGGGCTCGACGTTCACCTGGTCCAACTGGACGTGACCGACGCGGCCTCGGTGGCGGCGGCGGCCAAGGCGATCGAAGCCGACCCGGGACGGCTGGACATTCTGGTCAACAACGCGGGGATCGCGGCCGGCTTCGCACCGCCGTCGCAGGCGAGCCTGGACGAGGTACGGGCCACCTACGAGACCAACGTGTTCGGCGTCATCGCCACCACCAACGCGATGCTGCCGCTGCTGCGGCGTTCCCCAGCGGCCCGCATCGTGAACGTCACCAGTGTCCTGGGAGCGATGCACCTGCTCACGGATCCGACGGCTCGCTGGGCCGATCTCACGCCGCTGGCCTACCGGTCGTCCAAGGCGGCGCTCAACGCCGTCACCGTGCTGTACGCGACCGAGCTGCGGGACACCCGGATCACCGTCAACGCGATCTGTCCTGGCCTGCGGGCCACGGGCTTCGGCGGTGGATCGCCGCCCCCCGGCGCCGGTGATCCCGCCGAGGGCGCCGCCGGCGTCGTCCGGCTGGCGCTGCACAACGACGACGGCGTCACCGGCCGGTTCTTCAACTACGACGGCACACCGTACCGCTGGTAGCCCCGGCGCGAGGCGCACCGCGTACGGGCGACCGGCCCCGTTTCGAGGAGGCGACCGACATGAACTCCGCACACCCCGAGCCCCCCGCAGATCCTGACCTCGGAGCGATCATGGCGATCGCCACCGGGCACTGGCAGACCAAGATCCTGGTGACCGCGGTGGAGGCGGACCTGTTCACCAACCTCTCCGGCTCCTCCGCGACCATCCCCGAGCTGAGCGAGCGCCTGGGCTACCGGATGCCCGGCGCCAAGGGTTTCTTCCTGGCCCTGGTCGGCCTGGGGCTGCTCGAGTCCCACGATGGGAGACTGCGCAACTCGGCCACGGCCGAGCAGTTCCTGGTCCGGGGCCGGCCCCAGTACATCGGCGGCTATCTGCAGTTCTGCGCGCGCGAGCTGAACCCGGCCTGGGACGGCCTCGCCGTGGCGCTCCGCACCGGCCAACCGCAGAACCGCGCCGCGATCGAGGGCAACCCGTACGACTCGCTGTACCGGGACGAGGCGGCCACCGAGGCGTTCCTGGACAGCATGGACATGTTCAACACGCCGATCGGGCTGCACGTCAGCAGCCTCGACTGGAGCCCGTACAGCAGCGTGGTCGACGTCGGCGGCGCGCGGGGCAACCTCGCACACACCCTGGTGACCAGGAATCCTCACCTGACCGCGATCGTGTTCGACCTGCCCCAGCTGGAGTCGGCCTTCACCCGGCACATGGCCGCCCTCGGCGGCACCGACGCGGTCTCGTTCGTGGGTGGCGACTTCTTCACCGACCCCCTTCCCGAGGCCGATGTGCTGATCTTCGGCCACATCCTGCACAACTGGAGTGAGGAACACCGGATCAAGCTGCTCCAGAACGCGTACCAGGCGGTCCGCCCCGGTGGCGCCGTCCTCGTCTACGACCCGATGGTCGACGGCGCGAACCCACCGTTCAACGCCGTGCTGGCGAGCCTGAGCATGCTGGTCTGGTCGGCGGGCGGGAGCGAGTACTCGGTGGAGGAGTGCCACGGCTGGTTGACCAAGGTGGGCTTCCGCCCGGAAACGGTCGCGCCGGCCGGCATGCCGGACGACGTCCTGGTCATCGGGCACAAGGACCGCTGACCACCGCACCCCGAGGAGAGTCGCGCATGTCCCACGTACCGCCGGTCATCGACCGGCCAGACGTCACCTCAGTGCTCGTCGCCGAGATCGTTGCCGGTGGCCCCGGGCGGCAACGGGCCGTGGCGGACGCGATCGTGGCCCACTGGCGGTCCTGTTCCTGGTCTGCCGGCCTCGTGTCGCTGACCTGCTTCGTCAGCACCGACGGCGAGTTGGTGCTGACCTACGCCCAGTGGTCCTCCGACCAGGCGCTGGCCGCCTCGCTACGAGACGAGGGCGGCATCTCCCGCGGCGTGCCGGGCTGGGGGATACCCGGCGTCGAGTCCCCCGAACCCCGGCAGTACAAGCTGTACCGGGTGGTGCGGGGCGGTGCGATCACCGACCCGGCTCCGGTGCCACAGTGCTTCCCGGCCGCCATCTTCAAGATGGAGAACGAGACGGCGGCCCGCAACTGGGTCGATGGCCTGCTGGCCTCGGAGGAGGCGGCGGAGGGCAAGGAGCGGGCCTACCCCGGCGCCATCGCCGCCAACTTCCACATCAGCGTCGACGGAACGAGCGTGTTCCTGCTCTCCGAGTGGGCCTCCGAGGAGGAGGCGGTGGCGCACATCGCCGAGGTCATCGAGCCGATTCTGGAACAGGTCGGCAGCGGGGACACCGGTGCCGGTGCCCGCTACCGGCACCACGTGACGCTCACCGCGCCGGAACAGCGGTGACCTCGGGCTGGGGGTGACCTCGGCCATCGCCGCGACTCGGGAGCCCGGCGACGCCGGTAACCGCCACCGCCCGGCGGCCGGGTGACGTCCGGTGCGTGCGTGTCGGGTTCGCCGCCGTCGCGCACCTGTCGCGCACGGGTCACGCACCTTTGCGCGACCGGGACGGACGTGGATGATCGAGCCTGTGACGGCCGGTGCGTTCGATCTCGGGGTCGCGTGCCTGGTCGGCCTGAGTTTCGTCCTGGCCGGCCTGGTCGGCTGGCGAGCCCGCCCTCGCAATCGGGTCGGGCCACTGCTGCTCGCCGTCGGCGTGCTGTGGGTGCTGGCGAAACTGCCGGCTGCGGTGGCGCTGCCGGACGGCGTCGCGGTGGTCCGCGCCGGCGCCTGGGCGGCGATGTTCGTCCACCTGGTGGTGGCGTTTCCGGCCGGGCGGCTCGGCACGGTGGCGTCGCGGCTGGTCGTCGCACTGGGATATCTCAGTCTCACCGTCGTCGGCACGCTCACCGCACTGTGGCCCGGCGCCGGGCCGGGCCGCGGCGGCGCCGGTGTGGTCGCGATCGTCGGGGTCGTCGTTCCCGGCGCCGCCGTGGTCGTGCACCTGACCGTCCGCTGGGTACGCAGCACCGGGCCCCGCCGCCGCCAGCTCAGTCCGCTGCTCGGGGTGGCGGTGATCGCGGCGGCGCTGGTCGTCGCGGTGAAGCCGGCCACCATCGCCGGGCGGGACGTCGCCGGGCTGAACGCCGTACTCCAGGTGGCGCTGACGACGATCCCGCTGGCCTACCTGGCCGGCCTGCTGCGTCGCCGGATCGACCGGGCCGGCGTCGCCGACCTGGTCGTCCGGCTGCACCGGGCGGACCGTCCGGTGCGCCCGGAGATCGTACTGGCCCGCACGCTGCACGACCCGACGTTGCGCATCGGCTACTGGGTGGCCGATTCCGGCCGGTACGTCGACACCGGCGGACATCCGGTCACGCCTCCCTCGCCGGATGAGCCGGATCGGGCGGTCACCCGCATCGACCGGGACGGCAAGCCGATCGCGATCGTGGTCCACGACCGGGCGCTGCTGGAGGAACCGGATCTGATCGAGGCGGCCTGCGCGGCCCTGGGCCTGGTGCTGGAGAACGAACGCCTGACCGCCGAGCTTCGGTCCCGGCTCCGGGAACTCGCCGAGTCCCGTCGGCACCTCGTCCGGGCCGCCGAGGCGGAACGCCGACGACTGGAGCGGGACCTGCACGACGGCGTACAGCAGCGGCTCCTCTCGATCCCGATGGCGCTGAGCCTGGCCGAGGCGGTGCTGCCGGACGATCCGGAGCGGGCCCGGTCGCTGCTCCGCGAGGCCCGGGAGGCCGGTTTGGCGGTCCTGGACGACGTGCGCGCCCTGACCCAGGGCCTGCACCCGCCGATGCTGACCGAACGCGGGCTGGCCGGCGCGATCCGGGAACTGGCTACGCTGTCGCCGGTGCCGCTGCGGATTCCGGACGACGTGCCGGCCGGACTGCCGGCCGAGGTGGAGACGACGGCGTACTACGTCGTCGCGGAGGCACTGGCGAACATCGCCAAGCATGCCGCGGCGGACGAGGCCGAGCTGCGCATCGGGCTGCGCGCCGGGCAGCTCACGCTGGAGGTCCGCGACGACGGCCGGGGCGGAGCCGATCCGGCGTCCGGGTCGGGACTGCGCGGGCTGGCCGAGCGGGTGGCGGTCGAGGGAGGAGTGTTCCAGGTGGAGAGTCCGCCCGGCAGGGGGACGCGGGTACGGGCAACACTGCCGTGCGGGTAGTTGTCGCCGAGGACAACACGCTGCTGCGCGAGGGGCTGGTTCGGCTCCTCGCGGAGGTCGGGTTCACTGTCGCGGCGAGTGTCGCGGACGCCGCCGCGCTGCTCGCCGAGGTCGCCCGGCACCGGCCGGAGGTGGCCATCGTCGACATCCGGCTGCCGCCGACCCGCACCGACGAGGGGCTGCGGGCGGCCCGGGAGATTCGGCGGCGACACCCGGAGACGGGCATCCTCGTCCTGTCCCAGTACGTCCGGGCCAGCTACGCGGTCGAGCTGCTCGACGGCGGCGCCCGGGGGGTCGGCTACCTGCTCAAGGACCGGGTGTCGGACCTGACCGAGTTCGCAACGGCGGTACGGCAGGTCGGCAACGGCGGGTCGGCGTTCGACCCGGTCGTGATCGACCAGCTCGTCGGGCGCCGGGACCGCCCGGACGACCCGCTGCGTGACCTGAGCGAACGGGAGCGGGCGGTGCTGGCCCTGATGGCCGAGGGCCGCACCAACCAGGCGATCGCCGCCAGGCTCGGCATCGCCGAGCGGACGGTGGAGAAGCACTGTACGGCCATCTTCGCCAAGCTCTCGCTGCCCTCCCGGCCCGACGACCACCGCCGGGTGCTCGCCGTACTCCGCTACCTCAACGGCTGAGCGGCTCGGGCCCGCCCCGGCCGGCCCGATCTCGCGCCCCGGCCGGCCCGATCTCGAGCCGCGGGTGGGCCGATCTCGCGCCGCGGGTGGGCCGCCGAGCGCGGGCGACGGTCGGGCGGTGGTGCGGGTAGCCGTACCGGCCCGGTGCGGCGACCCTGCGGGCGGCTGAGGGTTGGCACGGTTGGCGGCCGGCGAGGCCCGCCCCAGACTCGGTGCGGGGTCCCGACACCGGGTCGGGACGGCGAACTCGGGAGGAACGAGGGTGTCTGGGACTGTTCGTCGGTTGGACACCGTGCTGGTCGCGCGGCTCGCGGCGGCGGCGATCGTCGTCGTGATGGTGGTCTACTTCCTGACCTCGGGCGCGATCCGATCCGACAACCCGTTCCTGGTGCCCGATGCGCTCGTCCTGCTGTTCGCCCTCGTGACGCCGATGCTGCCGCGCCGGGCGGCGGTGCCGGGGATGATCTTTGCCTTCGCGTGGGCGGCGGCGGTCCTCACCGTCTCCCTGTGCACCCACATCGTCCGGGACGACGTGTTCCGGGTCGACCACCTCTTCATGATCGTGCCGAGCCTCGTCCTGGTGGTGCTGCTCGGCCGGGTGGCGGCACGCGGCGGAGAGTGGCTGGCCGCGAGGTGACGGTCTGGTGACACCCGGCCCGTGACCACCTGCCGGCCGGCGACGTCACGAGGGCTGCGGGAGGATCTCGCGCAGTGGCGGCGCGGCGGCCGGGGCGGCACCGTCGACGGCCAGCGCCCGGGCTGCGGCTCGTCCGCCGGGATACCGGCCATCATCGGGACGCGCCTGCCGGGCCGGACGGCTCAGCCCGTCTCGGCGACGTCCGCCACGACCAGCGTGACGTTGTCCGGGGCGCCGGCCTGGTGCGCCAGCTTGACCAGCTGGCGCGCGCACCCCTCCCGGTCCGGGTACGTCCCCAGCACCTGCCCGATCAGCTCGTCCTCCACCACGTCGGAGAGCCCGTCGCTGCACAGCAACAGCCGGTCGTCCGGGGTCACCCGCAGGACGGTCGTGGCCGGATCGATCGGCACGCCCTGCACCGCGCGGGTCACCAGCGACCGCTGCGGGTGCCGCCGCGCTTCCTCCGGGGTCAGCCCGCCGTGGTCGACGAGCTCCTGGACGAAGGTGTCGTCCCGGGTCACCTGCCGCAACACGCCGTCGCGCAGCAAATAGCCACGCGAGTCGCCGATGTGCGCGATGGTCAGGCTCGTGCCGTGCAGCAGCATCGCGGTGACCGTGCTCCCCATGCCCTGCGTCTGCGGGTCGGCCCTGGTCACCTCCGCGATCCGCTGGCTGGCGGTGCGGAGCGCCGCGACCAGGGCGTCCCGCGGCGCCTGCCCGGCCGTGAGCTGCTCCACCGGCGCCAGGGCGCTGATCACGATCTCGCTGGCGACCTCGCCGGCGGGCGCTCCGCCCATGCCGTCGGCGACCGCGATCAGCCGGGTGCCGGCGAAGGCCACGTCCTCGTTGTTGGCCCGGAGCAGACCAGGGTCGCTGAGGGGCCAGGCTGCGCAGGATGACGCTCATCCTCTGAGCTTGCCGCGTCAGCCACGCGGGTCTCTAGGCAGTACCACGTAGGGCGGACGCCATGATGCCGGTGTCGATGGTGGGGCGCGCCGGTGAGTTGGCCGAGTTTGCCCTCTCGCCGCGGCGCCCGATCTTCCGGCCCCGCTGGTGGTGGCGAGCCGGCCGCCGAAGATGGCGGTGTCCCGGCGGATCGTCGCGGCCCCCCTCGCCCGGCTGGCCGGGGCGCCCGGCGCCGTCCGGCAGCGCCTGGGCCCGCTGACCCCGGCGGACGTCGCGGAGGTGCTCGGCCAGGTCTACCCCGATCCGGCCGAGGTGTCGGACGACCTGGTGGCGGCCGTCTGGCGGCGGACCGGCGGCAACCCGTACCGGTTGATGGAGCTGCTGACGATCGAGGGCGGCGCCGGACCGACGGCGCTGGCCCGCGCGGACCGGCCGGAGGTACCGGGGTGGGTCGGCCGAGCTGACCGGCCGGGATAGCGAGATCCGTTCATCCGGGTCGCCGGTGTTTCCGCCTCACTTGACGTGTGCGCCATCATTGGTAGATAGGCCCGGAGTGCGAAGGGGATGGTGGCCATGAAACGTGGCGCCACTGTGGATAGGTCGAGCAGTCCGGCGTTGACCAGCATTTTCTTGTGATTCACGACGGGGTCGCGGGTCGGGAGTGCCGGGACGCGTCGGGATCGACGGATCATCCGGCGCGGTACGGGGCCGCGGCGAAGCGCGACGCGCCATAACATGAGCGCATTGACGACCTGACCGGTTGATTCGCGGATGGTGGTGCACGACAGATGAGGATCCAGCCCCGTCAGGAGCTCTTGGAAATCTGGGGAGCCACCGTCCGAACGAGCTGGCAGGACGGCAAGTGGCAGTGGGGCGGCCGGGACGGTCCCAATTCGATCAGCGACGCCGAGCAGTTGCTCTGTATTCTCCTGCCGGCCACGCAGGCGGACTTCAGCCTGGACCGTCCGGACGAAACCGCCGACGAAATGATCAAGGCGTTGCGGCCGCTCGGCACCGCCACCCAGATTCCCCGGGTGTTGGTCCAGCTCCTGACCGAGTATTACCAGCGGTACACCGACACATCCGGGACGCCGATCTTCTCCGGACGGACGTATTTCCAGACTGACGGCGCGGAACCGACCGAGCAGCAACTCGACCTCGACATCGTCGACTCGTTCGCGATGTCGATCACCCTGTCCCTGGCGGCCATCGGTTTCGCCCGGGTCTTTCGGACGGCGGTACGCCGTGACGAGGTCCTGCGTGAGATCGACGAACTTGAGGCGATGGCGAGCGCGCGGCTCACCGCCGCGATGGTGGGGCTGCTGCGCAGCTTCGCGGTCAACGTCTTCGACATCGACTCGCCCGAGGGCCAGGCGCTCTGCTCCATGATCAACCAGGGCGACCTGCCGCAGCGGCAGGTCGTCGCCCAACTGCGCCGCCGGCTGCGTCAGACGATCGCCAGCTTCCGCGAGATCCTGATCGGTTCCGGCCAGGTGGCCGACCTGGACAGTCCCAACCGGCTCTTCGAGTGCGGCTGGTCCTGGGGGATCGTCCGGGACGCCCCGGAGGTCGAGACGACCGAGCCGATCGGGAGCCAGCCGGCCGGGGTGGCGCCGGAGGAGCCGTACCTCTACTTCACGGTCATCGCGATCGACGCGATCGAGGAGCTGTTCACCGAGCGGACCCGCATCCTCGGCCTGCTCAACGACGAGCAGCAGCGGCTGGCCCGGGCGCTGCAACTGCGCTGGGACCTGACCCGGACCTACTGGGCGACGGTCGCCACCTTCGGCGACGGTCACCGGTGGCCGCTGGAGGACATCCCGTGGCGGACCACCGACCGCGAGGCGTCGGACTACTACACGCTGCTGGTGACCTCGCTGGCGGTCAAGGGCCTCGTACAGGAGCGGGGCGCCGACGCGGAGCTCAGCCGGATCGGCGCGATCCTGGAGGAGCTGGCCAATCGCGCTCGGATCACCCGGCGTCCGTTCGACCAGGATCCGGCGCTGCACCTGCACGCCCCCGGCGTCGAGCTGAGGTTGCAGCGCAGCGAGCTGCTCGGCGGGCCCACCCTGCGCTGGACGGTGAGCGAGTTCTCGGCACTGCTCCTCCAGCGCACCGCGTACATCGCCGGCCTGCTCAGCGACGCCGACGCGCGGGCACGGCTGCTGGACCTGGCCGACCGGGTCTGGGACCACCTGATCATCCGCCGGCTCGACCGCGGGCCGGCGCGCAGCCTCTGGGACCAGCCGGCGCGGGCGTTCCGCCAGCTCGACACCTACTACGACGCACCCTCGTGGTACTACACCGAACGGGTGGTGCAGTCCCTGGTCACCACCGTCAAGGTCCTGCGCCGGCCACCGCTGCGGAGTGAGCGGTTGACCGAGTACGCGCTGGATCTGCTGAACGAGGCCGAGCACCTCTACGACATGGAACTGCTCAGCGGTACGGCGGAGGGCGGGCCGAAGATCCGGCAGACCCTGCAGGTCGTCCGGCTCAGCCTCCGGCGGGCCCGGGAGATCGTGCACGAGCGTCCCGGCACCGCCGCGTCCCTCGCCGCCACCGCGCTGCTCTCGCTGGACGAGCTCAACGCCGCCCGCAAGGACGTCGCGGAGGCGGGCTGATGCTGATCTTCGCAACCTCGGACAAGGGCGGCACCGGCCGCTCGGTGACCAGCAGCAACATTCTCTACCGGAGTGCGTTGCAGGGTAGCGATGTCTGCTACCTCGACTTCGACTTCGGGTCGCCGACCGCGGGCGCCATCTTCAACATCGCGGCCGTCGCCCACGGCACCACCCGGGGCGGCCTGCACGAATACCTCGACGGCGCGCTGGCCGAGCCGCAGCGGATCGAGGTCTGGGCGGAGTCCGACCGAGCGAGCCTGCGCGAGCGGCCGCCGGGTGCCGGGCGGCTCGTCCTGCTCCCCGGGGACGCCGGCGGCGGGGAGTTCCCGGCCACGCGCGAGCACGTCGAACGCTGCGCCGACCTCTTCCTCCGGCTGGAGGAGGAGTTCGACCTGAGCCTCGTCGACCTCAGCGCCGGACGCTCCTGGGCGACCCAGATGGTCCTCGCCGCCACCGCGATGCCGAAGCTGCGTTCGGTCCGGTGCCGGTGGCTGGTCTTCCACCGCTGGACGCGGCAGCACGTGCTGGCGGCCTCGGGGCTGGTCTACGGCCCGCGGGGCATCCTCGACATCGGCACCCGGGCCGGGCACGACTACGACGAACTGCTCAACTCGCTGCGGTTCGTCCGTACCGCCGTGGTCGATCCGGACTCGCCCGAGCTGGAGGGGCTCAAGCCCGCACAGGTCGCCTGGCTGCGGGAGTGCAACCAGGACCTGCTGGAACTGGCCAGCGTCAGTCGGGTCGGCCGGACGATGCTGATCGGCTCGGTGCCGCTCGACCCCGTGCTGCAATGGCGTGAGCAGCTCATCTCCGACAATGACGTGCACGCTCGCAAGATCGCCAACCTGGAGACGGTCGAGGCCTTCTCGCTGCTGGCGAAGCTCATCGTCGACGACTCGGCCTGGGAGATGCTGTGATGGGACCGGACGTCAGATTCGAGGAGAGCACCGCCCGACGCAGCGTCGAGTCCGTGCCGCTGTCGCACCTCTCCATCGAGCTCGGGCACCTCTACATCGAGGAGTTCGCCGGCGGCGCCGAGCAGCTTCGCCGGCACTTCGCCCGGGTCGTACCGTGGGTCGCGGCGGCCCGGCAGGCCTGCCTGGACCGTACGCCGACCGGGAAGCCCCGGATCAGCACCTGCTTCCTCATCGACGACTACTTCACCCGGTTCAGCACCCCCCGCTTCGTCATGGAACAGGTACGCCAGGCCGCCCAGGACACCGGGTTGGTGATCGATTACTTCGCCCGTGAGGCCGGGTGCGCCCAGGCGGACGACATCCCCCTCGCCGAGCTGGTCCTCACCCAGCTCGTCTCGGACCCGGTCCCGGAGACCACCGGCGACCGACCGCCCACCTCCGAGACGGGCTGGCTCTGCAACGGCAAGCGGTCGCCCTCCTCGGGGCCGGGCCAGGCGATGAGCGCCGGCCGACCCTGGCAGCCTCCGGTGCAGAACGCGGCGAACCGGCACTCGATCTTCCTGGACGTCGAACTCTGGGACTACGAGGAGGACGGACGGAGACGCTGGTCCTGCCCGTTCCTCGCCGCCGTCTGGCAACTGATGCGGATGGGCCTGCTCCGGCACGAGGGCGAGGGGGTGACCAACCCGTACCAGCTCGACGACTGGCCGGACGACTGGGACGACATGCCGGCGGTGGTGAAACTGAACCCGCACGCGGCGCCGTTCAGCGCGTACCGCACCTTCTCGGTACTCGGCTCCCGCTTCCTGTCGGTCGAGCACGCCGTCCGGACGATCCTCAGCCAGGTCTCGATCAGCCCAGCCGTCCTCGACCAGATCCAGACGCGCAGCCGTAACGAGCACATCGATCTGCCGAAGGACCTCGTCGAGCGGGTCGAGTACGTCTTCATCGGCGACTGACCGCACAGGGGCACGGTTGGGTCGGGACGGCGGTCCGGCCGCCGGGGTCGGGGCGTAAGCGGGCATCAGGCGTCCGGCAGGTCGTCGGGGTCGGCATCCGGCAGCCAGGTGAGGACCTGACCGGCCCGGCGCCGGAAGCCCGGGTCCGGATCGTCGCGGGCGAGGTTGACCAGGAGCGCCCGGATCTGTCCGTCGGTGCCGAAGTGGGTGGCGAGCGCCAGCAGGCTGGTGGCCCGGACCGACCAGTCGTGGTCGCGGAGCCGTTCGACGAGGAGCGTCCGTACCTCGGGAAACTCGGCCAGCCGCTCGGCGAGGACGTGCAGCACCTCGCGGCGGACCTGTACCTCCGGATCGTTACCGGCCCGCTCGATCAACAGCTCGCGGACCGTACGGTCGGCGCCGAACTGTTCCCCGAGGATCCGACCCGCCACGATCCGCACCGGCGGGTCCTCGCCGACGGCGCGGGTCATCAGCACCTCGCACTGCTCGACGTCGGTGCCGAGCTGTGCGGCGAGCTGGATCGCCGCCTCCCGGACCAGGTCCGGGTCCGGGTCCAGCCGGATCCGCTCCAGCAGCACCTCGCGGACCTCCGCGTCGATGCCGAAGCTCTGGATCAGCAGCCGTACCGAGGCGAGCCGGACCCGGGGGTTGCCGTCGCCGCGTACCCGGGTGGTCAGCAGGGCGTACACCTCGGGCCGGGGCCCGCCGTGCTGGATCACCGCCGTCGCGGCCAGGGCGAAGACCGTGGCGTCCGGGTCGTGGTGCGCCCGGTCGACCAGGACCTCCTGGATCTCGTCGGAGCCCTGCGGGTGCCGGGTCAGGGCCCGCAACGCGGCCTCCCGGACCCGGGCGTCGCTGTCGGCCCGGGCCCGCTCCAGCACCACGTCCCGGCACTTGAGGTCGCGCCCGACGATGTCGGCAAGGGCGTTGACCGCGGCGAGCCGTACCGAGGCGTCGCGGTCGTCGCGGGCGAGCCCGGCGAGCACGTCGCAGACCGCGGTGTCCATCCCGACCCGCTCGACCAGGGCCTGCGCCGCGGTGAGCCGGATCCGGGCGTCGCTGTCGCCGAGCGCCAGCTCCCCGAGCGCGGCGCCGACGGTCGCGTCGGTGCCGATCTCGTCGGCCAGCGTCCGGGTGGCGAGCAGCCGGACATCACCGTCCTTGTCCTGCCGGGCGGTCGCGACCAGCAGGTCGAGCAGACCCCGGTCGTGGTCGAAGGACTCGACCAGCAGCTGGAGGGCGGTGCGGCGGACGATCTCGTCGGGGTCGGCGTGGGCGCGACTGACCAGCAGATCGCGCACGATGGCGCCGTCCGACCCACGCTCGTCCAACACGGCCCGGGCGGCGGCCCGGAGCACGCCGGGATCGTGGTCGGCCCGGATCCGGTTGACCAGCAGCGTGCGGACCTGGTGGTCGGTGGCGAGCCGGTCGCCGAGAATCCGGACGGAGGTGCGCCGGATGACCGGGTCGGTGTCGTCGTGGGCGCGGCTGGTGAGCAGCGTGCGGACCTGTCGGGTGGCGCCGAAGCGCTCGATCAACACCTGGGCGGCGGCCCGGGTCACCTCGGCGTCGCCGTCGGTGCGCAGGCAGCCGAGCACGACGTCCCGCAGTTCCTCGTCGCCGCCGTACCGGTCGCCGATGGTCTGCACCGCGGCCCGGCGGACGCTGGCGTGCTCGTCGGCGCGGGCACGCTCCCGGAGAAGGTCGCGGACCTGGGGCTCGTCGTGGAACCGTTCGCCGAGGGCCTGGACGGCGGCGAGTCGCACCCCGGCGTAGCCGTCGGCGCGGACGCGGTCGATCAGGAGGTCACGGGCCTCGGGATCGGCGCCGAATCGCTCGCCGAGGGCCTGGACGGCGGCGAGCCGTACCCCGGCGTGTCGGTCGTCGCGGGCTCGGGCGATCAGTCGGGCCCGGGCCCGGGCCGTGGCGGCCTGGTGCGCCGGGCTCTCCCGGGCCGCCGTGGCGAGCTGGGCGACCTCGGCCAAGCCGGCGACCGAGGCGTACGAGGCGGCGCTCTCGCCGAGCCGGCCGAGCATGTCGTCGAAGAGGTCGTCGATGCGCTCGGCCGGAGTGGAGAGGACCGCGGCCAACCGGGCGGCGTGCGTCGACACCGGGCTCCAGACGACCCGGACGCCACGGCGGCGGTACCAGGAGAGGTAGACCTGGCGACCGGGCCAGTTCGGGCCGACCGCCCGGGCGGCGGGAAGGATCTCCTCCTCGATGAGCCGGGCCGTCTCCCGGTCGTCGATCGAGACGCCGTGTTCGAGGAGGAGGACGAGGCGGCGAAGCAGGTCCTCGGCGGGTCGGGCGACGGCGGCGTGCGGGGCCCGGACCTCGGCCAGGCACTGCACCGCGAGGGCGAGGTTCCACGGTGGTGGGTCGAACGCGCCCGGCGGCCAGGTCTGGTTGACCTCGCGGGTCAGCACCTGGATCAGCGCCGCGGTGTGGTTCTCGTGCAGCGCGCCGGCGAGCAGCCGCAGGACCTCCCGCCAGGAGAGGTCGGCCCAGTGCCGGCGGAACAGCTCCTTGAGCTCGTCGAAGGAGAGGACCTGGTCGTGTTGGAACTTCGCCAGGATCGCGTCGGCGCAGAAGAACTCCAGAAAGGTGCGGTGTACGAACCCGTACACCCGCGGGTCGTACCGGCCGAGGATGAAGTTGCGCTCCCGGAACTGGTCGATCATGGCCCGGGCGATGGCGCGGGCCGCCGGGGGATCGCGACGGTAGCGTTCGACCAGGTACCGCTCGAAGACCTCGCAGAGCTCGGCCCGGTCGATCGAGTTCGCGGCCAGCCCGCGGTCGACCGCCTGCATCCGGTACGCCAGCCGGCGCAGCAGTTCCTTCTTGTCCTCGATGTCGAGGAAGTCACCGACCTCGGAGCGGTCGTGCAGGTGCCGGTCGACGTCCCACTGCTGCACCAGCACGGTCGCGGCGTGGTCGTACAGCTTCCATCGCTCCCGGGGCAGCACCTGGTGCTTGCCGACGATCGCCAGGATGGTCAGCAGCAGCGGGTTTCCGGCCAGCTCCCGCATCGCGTGCGAGTGCCGCATCGCCGCCAGGAGCCGGGCGCGTTGCGCGACGGCGTCTTCCGGACGGTCCCGGGTCGCCAGCCGGTACCAGTTCGACAGGAACTCGGCCGTCTGCTCCTCGTCCAGGTCCTGGAGGGTGTAGTGGCTGAATCCGGCGCTGGTCAGGATCCGACGGGAGTAGCCGATGATCCGGGAGGTGACGATCAGCCGCACCTTCGGGTGGTTGGCGGCGAAGTTGGCGATCTGCCGCGCCACCTCCTCGCGGCGGGGTCGGTCGAAGATCTCGTCCAGCCCGTCCAGGATCATCACCGCCCGGCCGTCCTCGCCGAGGTGCCGGAGCAGCGCGGCGCGCTCGATGCCGAGCCCGTCGATTCCGGCCCGGTGGTCCAGGTAGTCGATGAAGCTCTCGCACCGGCCCTCGGCCATCAGGGTGACGTACGACCGCAGCTCGATCAGGAGCGGCAGGTGGCCGGCGAGCGTGCTCAGTCGCTCGTCGGCCGGGCCACCGGCGAGGCTCAGCGCCACGTAGCGGGCGGCCGTCGACTTGCCCGAGCCGGGGTCGCCGAGCAGCACGATCGCCCGTTCCTCCGGCTCGCCGAGGACGTCGAGGAGCCGCCGCAGCGGCTTCGCGTCGTACGACTCCGGCGGCTCCGTCAGGTCTGGTTGGTCCGGCGCCGCCGGCCCGTCGTCGACCCCGGGCCGCCCCGCCGAACGGAGCGGGCGCGGCCACGCCCGGGGCAGCTCGCCCGGTGGCGGATCCTTGCGGACCCACTGCTCGACGAAGATCGACGTCAGGCTGATGCGCAGGTAGTCCTCGGTCTGCTGCTCCGGGGTCAACGCGTCCAGGTCCAGCACCCCGTAGTGCTGACGCAGCCGGAGGAAGTACTGCCGGAGGGTGTCCCGGCTCAACGCCGGCATGCCACCCCCGCTGGTGAAGCCGGCGTCGGTGAGACAGTTGGCCACGGCGGCGGTGACCATCGCGGCCAGCTCGGCGGAGGAGCGGAACGTGCTGCACATGTGCCGCTCCGCCAGCTCGGCGCGAAGCGCTTCGATCTTGTCCGCGTCGGCCCCCCGGTCGATGAAGGTACGCGGCCAGGGCGCCTCCTCGTCGAGGAGGAAGATCAGACAGGGCTTGCCGTGCGCGAGTGCCTCGCGGTACTCCAACTCCGTGATCGAGCGGTCGTACCCGACCGGGATGAAGCCGTACCGCCAGGCGAAGATGCCGACGTAGACGTCGCAGTTGGCGACATCGGCCAGACACCTCTCCAGGGGGCGCCGGTCCTCGGCCACGTACGACTCCATCGCCATGTCCTCGACCCGCAGCCGGCGGAGCGCGAGTTGGACCGCGGCCCGGCACTCCTGGAGATCCCGAAACGTGGCCGACACATAGACCTTGGTCACGGCGGCTCCTTGGGGGCGAGAGCGGCACGTGAGGCAAACGTAGCAACGGTCGGCAAGCCGACCCGGTCGGCGACGGTTTGCGGGATCGAATCATGATGAAATTGCCATCGACCGATCGGCCTCGTGCGCCCCGGTCACGGTGACCCGCGAGCCTGTGGAGGGTTCCATGCTGACTCTGGGCGAGGTCCATACCGGACTGCTGCAGAACTCCACCGCCCTGTCGCTGGACCACACCACCCAGCTTCTCGATCTCCTGGTCGGCCAGCGGGTCCGCCGGTCGGAGCGGCCGATCGCGTACGCGGTCTCGCCCGACCAGCTCACCGGGGTCGACTGCCGCCTCCCCACCGCCTCGGGCCGGGTCACCCGAGGCGTCGGCACGGTGGTGTCACACGCCGCGGTGACCGGCGGGCACGTGGTGCAGGGCTCGACGTACACCCGGCTCGACCGGGCCGCGAGCAACCGGCGGTTGATCTGGTCGCACTACCTGTCCCGGCCGGGCCGGGTGGAGACGATCGGCAAGGTCGACTTCTCGGACGTCGCGCAGGGGTTCCTCTCGCCGGCGCCGCAGCCGCAGACGCTCAACCTCGGCGCGGTCAGCGCCCGGCTGATGGACGTGGTGCAGAGTTCGCCGCGGCTGGACCGGCGCCCGCCGTTTCGGACCAAGCGGACCCGGCTGCGCTGGGCGATCCGGCCGGCACCGGACGCCACCGCGGAGCCCCGGGGGACCTTCCGCGTGGAGTCCGACACGCTGCGAACCCTGGAGTTGACGGCGCCACACGACGACGTGTCGGCGTTGGTCGAACTCTGTGAGGACCTGGCCCTGCACGACTGGCTGCTGACCACGCTGCTCTCGCTGATGGAGTTCAGCCTCACCGGGCCCGGGACCCGGGCGCAGAAGATCGACCGGCTTCGGCCGGCGATCGACTGCCTGCTGCACCTGTGGATGCCGGCGGCCCGGCTCGACGAGTCGGTGCTGCCGGTCTGGCGCGACCTCGAACACCGGCCCGGTTTCACCCGACAGTGGCAGACCTCGGTCACCCGGATCCGCGACCAGGTCACGCTGAGCACGATCGCCCTGCTGGAGGCGCCGGCGCGCTGACCACCGCCGGTGCGGTGGGCTGCGGTGACCCCGGCGGTACGGGTGCCGGGGCCACCGACAGGTTCACTGCCAGCCGCCGGGCAGCCGGGGGGAGAGTTCGCGCCAGGTGTCCGAGCCGACCAGCAGGGCCCGGATCGCCTCGTACGCGGCCTCCTCGCTGTCGAACTCGTAGAACCGGGAGACGCCCTCGGCACCGCCGGTCCGCTGCTCCACGTGCCACCGGTCGGCGTCGGTCCGCAGGTAGACGTCACGTCGTGCCAGGCGCCCCCACTGGCCGTTCCACCAGTGCTTTCGCTGCTCCATGCTCGAGACCTTATCGAACGTACGTTCGATTTGGTTGTCGGGTTGTGAAACTCCCCTGACGGGTGGAACCCGGGTCCGGAGGTGGGCTGCCGGCCGGCACTCCCCGACCGCCCACCCCCGTCGTCCGGCTCAGGGGCGGCGCGCGGCCGGCAGGTGGCCGTACGGGTCGTCGGCGCGGTACCCGGCTCCCGGTGCCGTCCCGGGGGTCCCGCCCGGCCGTTGCCCGGCCGCCCGGTTGGCGGCGACCAGCGCGTCCCGGATCTCGGTCAGCAGCTTGATCTCCTCGCTCGGTACGGGTGGCGGCGCCACCTCGCCCCGGCGCAGCCGCTCGGTGAGCTTGTTCATCGGGAAGACCACAAGGAAGTAGAGGACGGCCGCGGTCATGAAGAAGGTGATCACCGCGTTGACGAAGCCGGCCCAGTCGACGAGGACGCCGTTGGGGAGTTTCCAGGCGCCCGCCCTGATGCCCTCACCGCTACCGACCAGACTGATCAGCGGCTTGAGAAACGAGTTGGTGAACGCGGTGACCATGCCGGTGAACGCCGCTCCGATGACGACGCCGACCGCCAGATCGACGACGTTGCCGCGCATGATGAAGTCTCTGAAACCCTTGAGCATCCGTCTCTCCGTTGGGGTTGCCGATGTCGACGGACAACCTATGTGCCGGCCGGCTCGGCGGATCATCCGGTCGTCACCGCGTGAGGCGCGGCGTCGGCCCCACGATCGGCTTCGTCGGCGGCGCGGCCCGGCTCGTCACATTCGTCGGTCGCGACCGGTGCGGAATAACCGTCTGATTAGGATGCTCCGGCGTGATCATTCTTCAACGATCCATCGGAGTCCTCTTAGGACTGACGGCTGCCCTTGTCCTGCCTGGCATCTCGCCGGCCAGGGCAGACGTGCCTGAGGGAGAGCCGCCCAAAGTAGAGCTCGTCCTCGACGTCAGCGGTTCGATGCGGGCCAACGACATCGGCGGTCGCAGCCGGATCTCGGTCGCCCAACAGGCATTCGGCGAGGTGGTGGACGCGCTGCCGGACGAAACGCACCTCGGTATTCGGGTACTGGGCGCCACCTACCCGGGCAACGACAAAAAGAAGGGCTGCCAGGACACCCAGCAGATCGTGCCGGTCGGCCCGGTCGACCGGGTAAAGGCCAAGAATGCCATCGCCGGGCTGCGCCCGACCGGCTTCACCCCGGTCGGTCTCGCGCTGCGCGCCGCGGCCGAGGATCTGGGCACCGGGGGTACGACCCGACGGATCGTGCTCATCACCGACGGCGAGGACACCTGCGCCCCGCCCGACCCCTGTGATGTGGCGCGGGAACTGGCGGCGCAGGGCATCCGCCTGGTCATCGACACCCTCGGCCTGGCCCCCGACGAGAAGGTACGTCGGCAGCTTGTCTGCATCGCCGCCGCCACCGGCGGGACGTACACCGCCGCCCAGAGCGTGGAACAGCTGACCGACCGGCTCAAGCAGTTGGTGGACCGGGCCAAGGACACCTACACCCGCACCCCGGCCATCGTCGCCGGCTCCGGCGACTGCGCCAAGGCGCCGTTGCTCACCCCCGGCGTCTACACCGACCGCGAGCGGTTCTCCGAGCACCGCTGGTACCGGGTGACGGTCCGGCCCGACCAGGAACTGCGGGCCTCGGTCAGCATCGGGCTGGACCGGCCGCTCAACCGGGATTACGGGGTGCTGCTCCGCGCCGTCGCTCCCGACGGGCGCGAACTCGTCCGCGGTACGGACGCCGGCAGCGGCCGGACGGACGTCCTCTCCGCCGGGCTCCGCTGGTCGGCCACCGAGCCGGACGAGGCGCTGCGTGAGGAGGATGACGACGAGGAGGACGCCGACGACGAGGACGCGCCCGATCCCGTTCTGACCGTCTGCCTGGTGGTGAGCAACTCCTTCTCCGCGCCGGGATCGGTCTCCGCCCAGGCACCGGGTATGCCGATCGAGCTGACCATCGACGTGGTCGAGCGCTCGCCCGCGCCGAACAGTCCCGGTCTCGGCCGGGGCTGGCTGCTGCTCGGCGTGCTGACCGTGGCCGGGCTGGTCACCGGACTGCTGGCCGGTTGGCTGACCCGCTGGTGGGTGGCCACCTGGAGGGAGAACCGATGAGCCTCCGGACGACGAGCCGATCGCGGACGGGACGATCGAGGGGAGGGCGACCGAGGATGGACCGCACGAGGGTGAGCCGATCGAGGATGGGCCGTGGCCTGCTGCGCCGGGCCGCCCCGTCGATCCTGGCCGTCGCCGCCTCCGTGCTGCTGCCGGCCGTACCGGCCACCGCCGCCCCGACGACACCCACCCCCTCGCCCGGAGCCGTGACGGTCACCAAGGCCGGCACCTCGTTCCTGACCGCGACCGCGATCGGGCTTGGACAGCCGGTCAAGGTCCCCGCCTCCCTCGGCGACTACCTGTACTGGTCGTTCCCGGGCTCGGCCGGGGAGACCAACGAGGTCGCGATCACGGTGGCCCTACCCCCCGGCAGCAGCCGGCACGGTGCCGCCACCTGGACGGTCGACGTCTTCGACGGGCTGCGGCGTCGCCAGGCCTGTACCGCGGGAGCCCAGACCCCGACCGCCGGACCCAACGACGCACAGGTGACCCTCGGGTGCAGGCTGCGGACGGTCCGGCCCTGGGCCGAACCGTGGTCCGGCGACCCGCTGCCCGGCACCTACTACGTACGGCTCTCCGTCACGGATCTGCCGGAGGAGGACCTGGGCCTGCCGGTTCGGGTGGAGCTGCTGGTCAGCACGATCGACGACACGGACACCCCGCTCGAGGACGGCGACCTGAAGGCGCCACTGGTACCGGCGACCGAGCCGGGGAAGGTCCTGACGGGCGCCACGCCGGACGCCACCCCCGCGCCGGGCGCCTCGGGCCGGCCGGAGCTGGCCGCCGGCGAGGACGACGACGATGGCTGGTTCGACGGCTGGTTCGAGGGATGGTTCGACGGCTTCTCGTCCCGCTGGATCTGGACCTCCGCCGGCGGCGTGTTGGCCGCGATCGCCGGTGTCGTCGGCTTCGGTCTGACCCGTCGACCCCGACGACCCGTACGCTGACCGGCCTCGCCGGCTCGCGGACCATCGCGACCGGCCCGGACGTCCACCCCCGCGGCGGGCGCCCGGGCCGGTGCGCCGGCTCCTGGTCCCGGGCCGTACCCAGCCCCGGCCGCTCGCGGAGCGTCGGTCAGGCGCGGATCGGAGTGCCCCCGGCCACCGCCTCCTCGACCGAGGGGTAGGTCTGTAGCACCTCCACCAGGCCGCTGACCTCGAGAATCCGCAGTACGCTCCGGCGCGGGGCGGCCAAGCGCACGACACCGCCGGCCTCGTCGGCGTCGGTGCGGGCGCGGACGAAGACGGAGAGGCCGGTCGAGTCACAGAACGTGAGGTCGGTCAGGTCGAAGACCAGCCGGTTCTTCCCCTTGTCGAGCAGATCCGTGATCTGGTCCTGGAGCCCCGGCGCGGTGGCCATGTCGAGTTCGCCCGCGACCAATACGACGACCACGTCGGCACGCTCTTCGGTGTGCACGGTCAGGGACATGTGGGACCTCCTGCTGGGATATCGGTCGAACGTACTCCCATCCGGTCCGCGACGCACCCTCGACCAACGGCGGGCTCGCGGGGAGACGGCGTGACCGCCCGTCGCCCGGCCCGGTCACCTCGTGCCCTCGGCGTACCTGCTCCAGCCGGGCTACGCACCGGTCCGCGGCGACGCTCCGCACGACCGGTCACCCACGGGCGTGGCCGTACCGGATCTGACACACCCGGGACCCGGGTTCGCCGCTTCGGGTGGTTCGTCGAGACGGACCATCCGGTGGTCCCGCCCGTGCAGCCCGCCGTAGAGTTCTGGGCCCCAGGCCAGGGCGATCAGTCCGGCAGCGACGCAGCAGCAGGAGAGCAGTGCCGCGACGATGCCGAGCAGGAACCACCACCGACGGTCGCCCGGCTGGCCGAACTCCGGTACGACGGTGCCCGGCCTGGGTCTCTCCCGGGGCGGATTCGGCGGGTTTCCCTGCCCCGCGGTGTGCGCCGGCCAGGACACGGGGTGCGGATATCCGCTCAGCGGCGGCGTGCTGGCCGGTGTTTCCGGGGTGGACCAGTCCGGGGCGTCCACCGACCGTCCCGCCAGGGGGTCGGCCACCGGCTCCTGGTCCGGCCCCTCCGGCGGCGCCGGGTCGATCGCCCACTCCCACGAGCGGACGCCCGGCTCCGGTCCCGGCTCGCCGGGCGGTGTGGCCGGCTGGCCGGGCCGTCGCTCCCCGCCCGGCCCGGCGTCGGGTTCGCGGTTGGGCACCGCGCTCCGCCCGGCGTCGGGTGGGACGCCCGGTTCGGGGGCCGCCTTGGCGCCGGGGCCGGCAGCCCGTGCGGGGCTCGGCTCGCCGGCCGGTCCGTCGCCGTGCTCGTCGGGCTGCCTGCCGGGCTCCGGGAACCCGGCGGCTCTGCCACCGTCCGACGGTCCGTCGGACCCGGCACCGGGCTGGTGCGGATCCTCGCCGGACTGCTCGGGCCTGGTCATCGCGGTCCCCGTGTCGTCGGTACGCCTTGAGAAGATATTAGGCTTTGGTCGGAATAGTCCCGGTAGGGATCGTCATTCGGACCACCGGCGGCGACGAAGTGGCGGCGCCGCCGGTGGCAGGATGGCGGCGTGGATCTCGTGACCCTCGGCGACGTCCAGCAGGCGGCGGACGACCTGGTCGGCGTCGCGGTACGTACCCCGCTGCTGCGCTGTCCCTGGGACGAACGGCTCTGGGTCAAGCCGGAGAGCCTGCAACCGGTCGGCTCGTTCAAGCTCCGCGGTGCGACCCACGCGGTGGCCCGGCTCGACCCCGCGCGGCGGGCCAGGGGCGTGGTCACGCACTCCTCGGGGAACCACGGACAGGCCCTGGCGTACGCCGCCCGGGTGCACGGCGTGCCGTGCACCGTGGTGATCCCGGAGGGCGCTCCGGAGATCAAGATCGAACGGGTACGGGCGCTCGGCGCCGAGGTCCGGATGGTCCCACCGGCCGAGCGGCTGGCCGCCGCCGAGCGGATCGCCGCGGAGCAGGGGCGGACGCTGATCCCGCCCTTCGACGACCGCCGGATCATCGCCGGTCAGGGCACCATCGGGGTCGAGATCGTCGAGGACCTGCCCGAGGTCGACGTGGTGCTGGTCCCGGTCGGCGGTGGCGGGCTCGCCTCCGGAGTCGCCACCGCGGTCAAGGCGCTGTGTCCGACGACCGCGGTGATCGGGGTCGAGCCGGAACTGGCGGCCGACGCCCGGGACTCGCTGACCGCCGGGGAGCTACGGATCTGGGAGCCGGCCCGGACCTACCGGACGAGCGCCGACGGGCTGCGGACCAACCTCTCCGCGTTGACCCTCGCCCACCTGCGGGAACGGCTGGACGGCATCGTCACGGTGAGCGAGGACGAGATTGCCGCGGCCACCGCCCGGCTGGTCCGGCACGTCCGGCTGGTCGTCGAGCCGAGCGGTGCGGTCGCGACGGCGGCCCGGATGTTCCACGCCGCCGAGCTGCCCGCCGGCCGTACGGTGGCGGTCGTCAGCGGCGGGAACGTCGACCCGGCCGTGCTCGTCGCGGCGGTGACCCGGCCCGAGCCGGCCTGACGGTGTGCCGGGCGGTGAGTCGGCCCGGACCGGCGTGACGCGGTCCCGGGCGGTGAGTTGGCCCGCGCCGGTACGACGCCGGCCTCGACGGGCGGCGCCGCGGATCCGGCGCGGCGCCGCCCGGGGTGTGGTCGGACGGGGTGTGGTCGGTCGGCGACGAGCGTGGGGCCGGAGGAGGGAGCGGCCGGCCTCAGCCGCGTCGCCACTTCTGGTTCGCCCCGCCGGTGCACTCCCAGAGCTGGAGCTTGGCGCCGTTGGCCGAGTTCCAGTCCCGTACGTCGACGCACTTGTTCGCCTGTGGGTTCACCAGGTCACCGGCGGCGCTGAGCACGAACTGCTGGGCCGGGTTGCCGTTGCAGCCGACGATCTGGATGTTGGCGCCGTTCGCGGTCGAACCCCAGGCCACGTCCATGCACTTGCCCATCGCCCGTACCGTGCCGTCGGTGGCGAACGTCCACTGCTGGGCGACGGCGCCGTTGCAGTCCCAGATCTGCAACTGGGTGCCGTCGGCCGGGTTCGCCCCGGGGATGTCGATGCACTTGTTGGCGTACCCGATGATCGCGCCGGTGGTGCCGGGGTTGCCGCCACCCGTGTTCCAGGCCCAGACCCGGACGTAGTCGACCAGCATCTGCTGCGGGAACGTGGTGGTGGCGTCCGGGTAGCCGGGCCAGTTACCGCCGACCGCGACGTTCATGATCATGAAGAACGGGTGGTCGAAGACCCAGGGGTTGCCACGCAGGTCCGCCGGGGTCTTGCGGGCGTACTGAATGCCGTCGACGTACCAGGTGACCGAGTCCGGCGCCCAGTCGACCGCGAAGGTGTGGAAGGCGTCGGCGAAGTTCCCGCTCGGCAGCGTGTAGGAGCTGCTGATCGCGTTGCCGCCGGAGTAGCCGGGGCCGTGTAGCGTGCCGTACACCCGGTTTGGCTCACGGCCGATGTTCTCCATGATGTCGATCTCGCCGCGGTCCGGCCACGGCAGGCCACCGAGCATCCAGAACGCCGGCCAGATCCCCTGCCCGCGCGGAATCTTGATCCGTGCCTCGAACCGGCCGTACGTCTGGGTGAAGGTGTTGGCGGTGAGCAGCCGCGCCGAGGTGTACTCGCAGCGGCCGTAGTGACATTGGTAGTTGGCCGGGTTCTCCCGGCGGGCGGTGATCACCAGGTTGCCGTTGCCGTCGTGCGCGGCGTTGCTGGTGCTGTCGGTGTAGTACTGCCGCTCGTTGTTTCCCCAGCCGCCGCCGCCGATGTCGTGCCGCCACTTGTTCGGGTCCGGCGGGGTGCCCGCCGGGGCGTTGAACTCGTCACTCCAGACGAGCGCGCCGGGTTCCGCGCTGGCCGGGCTGGTCGGGGTGGCCACCAGCGTCGCGGCCAGGCCCATGCCCAGCAGGGCCAGGACCAGGGGGGGTCGTCGCACACGCATGTAGATGGTTGTATATCACCGCCCGATTTCTGACAAGGTTCCTAACTGAAAACCTCGGTCTTCTTAACTAAAACCTGCGGTACGGCGTCGCTGGCGTCTCGGCCGACCTTGCCGGCCGGAATCGTCGAGGTGGGCCGACACCACGGCGGAGCGGGGCCGACCGCGGTACGGCGGGGAGGCCTCCGCCGTACCGCCACCTCCCACCGGGCCGCGCGTCCCACCGGACAGACGAGAGAGGGCCGGGGCGGATCGACGTATCCCCACCGGTCAGCGACGCGGCCGGGGTGGCCTGATCCGTACCCGCTGCGTCGGCTGGCGCTCGATGTCGTCGAGCTGTGCGCGGATCGTCTGCCGCAACTCGTCGTAGTCGTGGAAGCGGTGGTCGTGGAACAGGGTGTAGCCGCTCCACATCAGGTTGGCGCAGACCTGCGCCGGCACCCGGCCGGTCGCCGCACCCAGGCCGACCAGTGCCACCGACCGGATGCTGTCCGGCTCCGTCTCGTTCTGCAAATGGATCGCCTGGAACGCGGCGGCGCAGGCCAGCGCCACGTTCAGCGTCGCGCTCACGTCCTGGGCCGGCCGCACCATCGTCGGCGTCGAGATCACGAACTTCGGGTTGGCCGCCCCGGACGGTACGCAGACCGCGCTGCCCACCGGCAGCGACCCACCGAACCGGTCACGGATCGCCCGCTGCACCCGGAGCTGAATTCCCGGCCCGAGGTACCGCTTGATAACCGCGTCGACCCCGCCGTCCATCCGGCCGCGCGAGTTCGTCGGGCTGACCCAGGCGTCGACGTGCTGGTCGAGAATGGACCCCTGGTGGATCTCGACCTCGGGAGTGTCGGCGAACGCCGAACGCCACGCCTCCACCACCCGCGGGTTGATGTCGGTCAGCACCACCTTGAGCTGCGGCTTCACCTGCCTGTCGGTCATCGGCTCAGTCTGCTGCGTGTCGCTCGTCGCCTCAGCTTGTTGCCTGTTGGTCATGACTCACTCCGGCTCGCGGGGATGCGTGCTTCCAGCGGCCACGGAAGCTACCAGGGCGCCCCGACACCCGGATGTGGTCGGAGGGGTGCCCTATCTTTCCCGGCGACCCCGATCGGCGACGGGTCGGCCATCCGGCCGTGCGTCGCGACGATCACCCACCCAGCGTTCGCGCCGACGTCCGACAACGCGACGACCGCCGACAGCCCAGCCGGGAGTCTGTGATGAGCGACAACACCGCAACCACCCCGTCCGACCCGAACGACCCGCTGGACCTCGCCCCACTCTTCGCGGGTGGCGGGGAGCCGTGGCTTCCGCTGCTGAAGCCGGTCATCGAGGCACAGCCGGCGGCGGAGACGTTCATCGGCCCGAACCGCAGCCCGCAGGTCGTCCCCGTCCGGGAGCTGACCTTCCAGGCGCTCAAGCCCCACCCACCGCACAGGTGGAAGGTCGTCGTCTTCGGCCAGAACCCGTACCCGCGGCCGGAGAGCGCCACGGGTATCGCGATGTTCGACAACACCTTCCACCACTGGGACGACAGCCAGTTCGGCCGGGTCGTCAGCATCCGCTGCATCATCAAGGCGGCGGCGATGTGGAAGTACGGCATCCCCAAGAAGACGCCGATCGCCGACATCCGGGCCCTGCTGCGCGAGCACAACACCGTGCAGCCGCCGGAGTGGTTCCAGGCGATGCTCACCCAGGGCGTCCTGCTGCTGAACGCGGCCCTCACCGCCAGCAGCGACGGGGCGATGGCCACCGACGCGCACACCGCGTTCTGGCGGCCGGTCGTCGAAGCCGTGATCGAGGAGATCCTGAAGGCCAAGCAGGACGCCGACGAGCCGGACCGGGGTGTGGTGTTCGCCTGGTGGGGCGCGCACGCCCGCGGCCTGAAGAGCGTCGTGGCCAGGCTCCAGAAGAAGTACCCCGGGGTGCGGGTCCGGCACCTCGACCACGCCAACCCGGCGGCACAGGGCGACATCTTCTGCGACGGCGACCACTTCGCGATGGTGAACGCGGCGCTCGCGGCGCTCGGCGCCGACGAGATCGACTGGCTGCCCAGCGTGGGGTGGAGCGAGGCCGCGGCGCAGGCCGGCGGGCCGGACGTGGAGACGGCCAACCGGATGGGGGCGTTCATCGCCTCCACAATGGAGCTGCACCAGCTCTACCTGGAACGGCTCGCCAGCGTCAAGGACGAGGGTCTGGTCCTCCCGGCGATCACCGGTGTCTTCGACACCCCGCTGATGAACTTCCGGGAGGCGATCGCCCCGGTGACGAAGGTGCTCTCCGGTCTCGACTGGTACGTCACGGAGTCGCACGAGTTCGCCACGAGGCGGGCGGAAGAGACCACCGTCGGCCTCTCCGCCGACGAGATCGCCGCGCTCTACCTCTACACCTGCGAGTCGGCGTTCTACCGGCAGCTCAACGCCACCCTGCGGGACCCCGACCGCGGCAAGGTGGTGCCGTACCTGCCGTACCTGCGGCTGCTCTTCTCGGCCGTGTCGCGGCTGCCGGTCCGCACCGAGCCGCTCTGGCGCGGGGTGTCGCTCGACCTGCGGTCGCAGTACCCGGTCGGCCGGACCGTGACCTGGTGGGGCGTCTCCTCGTGCACCTCAAAGTTGAGCGTGGCCAAGGCGTTCCTCGGCCGTCGCGGCCGACGGACCCTCTTCGAGGTACGTCCCGTACGGGCCGTGGGAATCCGGCAGTTCTCCGCGTTCACCGACGAGGAGGAGTACATCCTCGCGCCCGGCACCCAGCTCACCGTCACGGACGTGCTGACCGAACGCGGCGGGCTCTGCACCGTGCGGCTGACCGAACTCGCCGAGCCGGGCCTGGTGAGGTGAGCGGCGTCAGGGGGCCGCGCGGGTCGGGTCCCGTCCGCCCGGCCCCCTGACGATCACTCCCGGATTCCGAAGCGGTCGAGGATCCAGGCGGTGATGAACGCCTCCTCCTTCCAGGAGTCGTACCGGCCGCTCGGGCCGCCGTGCCCGGCGCCCATCTCGGTCTTCAGCAGGTAGTCGCCGTCCGGAGCGACGGCGCGCAGCCGCGCGATCCACTTGGCCGGCTCGTGGTACAGGACGCGGGTGTCGTTGAGGCTGGTCACCGCGAGGATCGCCGGGTAGTCCTGCGCGGTGACGTTCTCGTACGGCGAGTACGACTTCATGTACGCGTACACCTCGGGATCCTCCAGCGGGTTGCCCCACTCCTCCCACTCCGTGACGGTGAGCGGCAGTGACGGGTCGAGGATCGAGGTGAGCGGGTCGACGAACGGCACCTGGGCGACGATCCCGCAGAAGGCGTCCGGCGCCAGGTTCGCCACCGCCCCCATCAGGAGCCCACCGGCCGAGCCGCCCCGGGCGACGAGCCGGTCCGCCGACGTCCAGCCCGCCTTCGCGAGGTGTCGGGCGGCGGCGACGAAATCGGTGAAGGTGTTCTTCTTGGCCAGCAGCTTGCCGGTCTCGTACCACCGGCGTCCCAGCTCGCCGCCGCCCCGGACGTGCGCGATCGCGAAGACCACGCCCCGGTCCAGCAGGGAGAGCCGGGGGATCGAGAACCAGGGGTCCATGCTGGCCTCGTACGAGCCGTAGCCGTAGAGCACACAGGGGGCCGAGCCGTCCCGGGGGGTGCCGGCCCGGCAGACCAGCGAGATCGGCACCCGGGTGCCGTCGTCGGCGACCGCCCAGTCCCGGTGCTGCTCGTACCGGGCCGGGTCGAAGCCGCCGAGCACCGGCTTGCGCTTGCGCAGCACCATCTGCCGGGTCACCAGGTCGTAGTCGTAGACGGAGTCCGGGGTGACCATCGAGGCGTAGTGCAGCCGGATCGTGCTGGTGTGGTACTCCGGGTTGCTGTCCAGCCCGACGCTGTAGAGCGGCTCGGGGAAGTCGATGTCGTAGGAGTCGCCGGTGCCGTCCGGCAGCACCCGGATCCCGGTCAACCCGCCGGTTCGCAGCGACACGACGATGTGGTTGGCGAAGGCGTCCACCGCCTCCAGCCGGGTGCCGGGAGAGTGCGGTATCAGCGGCACCCAGTCCCCGGGGTGGTCCGCCGAGGTGTACGCGAGCGCGAAGTCCTCGGCGCCGTCGTTGTGCAGGATCAGGAACCGGTGGCCGTGGTGCTCGATCGAGTATTCGACGCCCTGCCGGCGCGGCGCGATGACCGCCGGTTCGGCGGTCGGGTTGTCCGCCGGGATGACCCGCACCTCGCTGGTGATCTTGCTGTGGGAGTCGATGACGACGAACCGCTCGGAGCGGGTCAGCCCGACGCCGACCCAGAAGCGCTCGTCGCGCTCCTCGTAGACGATCTGGTCGTCCGACGCCGGGGTGCCGACCACGTGCCGCCACACCCGGTACGGCCGCCAGGCGTCGTCGACGGTCAGGTAGAACAGCGTCGAGCCGTCGGCGGACCAGGCGCTGCCGTAGAACGTCTCCGGCACCTCGTCGGCGAGTACCTCGCCGGTCCGCAGGTCCTTCACCCGCAGCGTGAACCGCTCGTTGCCGGCGAAGTCCGTGGAGTACGCGAGCCACCGGCCGTCCGGGCTGACGTCGAAGGTCCCCAGGGCGAAGAAGTCGTGCCCCTCGGCGAGCTGGTTGCCGTCGAGCAGGATCTCCTCACCCTCCAGCGGCGCGCCGTCGGCCGGCATCGGCGGGTCCGTCTCCCCGTCTCGGACCGCGCGCCGGCAGTGGATGCCGTACTGCTGTCCCTCGACCGTGCGGGTGTAGTACCAGTACCCGCCCTTGCGGGTGGGCACCGAGAGGTCGGTCTCCTGGGTGCGGGTCTTCGTCTCGGTGAACAGGGTTTCCCGCAGCGTGGCCAGCTCGGCCGTCCGCTGCTCGGTGTAGGCGTTTTCGGCGGTCAGGTACGCGATGGTCTCCGGGTCGTCCTTCGCGGCGAGCCAGGCGTACTCGTCGATCACCGTGTCGCCGTGGTGGGTGCGCTCGGTCGGCACCCGCTTGGCGACCGGGGCGGCGGTCCTCTCAGTGTTCACCCGGTCACGTTACCGCCCGGAGCGGCACCCGGTCGCGCCCCGGCACGGGCCGCGATTCGGTCCCCCTGGGAGCGGTGCCGTCCGAGCCGAGGCGGTGGCGCCGGCGACCGGCGCCGGGTCCGGCTCAGCCGGCCGTGTCGTTGCGGAGCACCAGGATCGCGATGTCGTCCCGCGGCGACTCGACGGAGAAGCCGATCACCGCCGACCGAAGACGCGCCGCCACCACCTCGGCCGAGTAGCCGGCCAGCGGAACCGCCGCGGCCCGGAGCCGGTCGAGGCCGAAGAGTTCCCGGCCGCGCCGCCGCTCGGTGACCCCGTCGGTGAAGAAGATCAGCGCGTCACCCGGATCCAACCGCAGCTCCGTCGCCGGGGAGGTGACCGAGTCGAGCAGGCCGAGCGCCGTACCGCCGGTGCCGACGAACGAGGCGCGCCCGTCGCTGCGGAGCAGCAGCGGCCGGTCGTGCCCGGCCAGGTGCAGCGTGACGTGCAAGTGTCCACTCGGGTCGCGCTGCACGGCGGCGAGCGCCAGCGTGCAGTACCGGCCATGGCCCCGTTCGACCAGCGTCTCGTTGAGCCGGGTCAGCGCGTCCGGCAGCGGCCGGCCATCGCCGACCAGCACCCGGATCACGTCCCGGACCAGGCCGGTCACGGCCGCCGCCTGCACGCCCTTGCCGGAGACGTCGCCGATCACCACCAGCCAGCGGTCGTCAGCCAGCGGCACGACGTCGTAGAAGTCGCCGCCAACGTCCGCGGCGTCGCCGGTCGGGACGTACTCGGCGCCGAGGCCGATGCCGTCGACGACCGGGAGGACCGGTGGCAACAGCGACTGCTGGAGAGTCTGGGCGACCTTGCGCCGCTCGTCGTGGATCCGGGCGTTCTCGATCGCCAGCGCGGAGCGGCGGGCCACGTCCTCCAGCACGGCGATCTCGTCGGGGTCGTGCCGGTGCCGCTGGTGACGGCCGACCGAGAGGGTGCCGAGCCGCTGCCCCCGGGCGATCAGGGGTACGGCGATGCCATCCAGCGGCGCCCCGATCGGCACCTGGCCCGGGCCGCGGCCCGCCTCGCGCAACCGGGCCTGCACCGAGTCGGGTCCCTCCTCCCGGAGCATCTTGTGCAGCTCGGGCAGCATCGTCTCGTCGGCGTGGATCGCGGCCGCCAGCCGCAGCCGCCCCCACTCGTCGATGGTGTGCACCGCGCACCACTGGCCGAGCCGGGGGACCACGAGCTGGGGGATCAGCGCCATGGTCAGGTCGACGTCGAGCGACTGGGCGAGCAGCTCGCTCGCCTCGGCGAGGAAGGTGAGCCAGGTCTGGCGACGGATGTCGGCCCGGCGCAGCCGGTCGTTCTCCAGGTGCAGGGAGAGGCGTTCGGCGACCAGCGCGGCGAGCGGACGGGCGTACCCGGAGGGGGCAGCGTCCAGTTCGAGTTCCCCCGCGTACGGCCGGTGCACGGTCAGCGGCACCCGGAGCAGTTCGTCGCCGGGGCGGGGCTGCCGGCCGTACCGGGCGAGGAGCTGCCAGCCCGCCCCGTCGCCCCGGTCGAGCCGGATCGCGCCGCCGGCCGCGCCCACCATGTCCCCGACCCGCACCAGGAGGTCGGCGGCGAAGGTGGGGAGCGGGTCGTCGGCGTACGGGTCCGGGGAGGTCTGCATCAACGCGCTCATCGCGCCGGCGGTCGGCGCGGAGGGGGCCGGCCCTGGGGAGCTGGCGGAGCCGGCGCTCGGGACCCCGGGTGGCACCGGGTCGTCCGGCCGGTTGTCGCCCCGGGCGTGCCCCTTGCGGTCCAGCCGGAACCAGACACCCTTGCCGGTGGCCTGGTGGGTGGTGCCCCAGCGACTGGCGAAGTGGTCGACGAGGAGCAGGCCGCGGCCGCGTTCCGAGACCTGCGAGATGTCGGTCAGGTCGTTGCGGGGGCGGGCGGTCACGTCGTCGATCGGCCCGGCCGCGAAGTCGGAGACGGTGACGGTGAGGCCGGAGCGGTCGGCCACGACCTCGATGTCCAGTTCGGTACGGGCGTGCTCGATGGCGTTGGTGGAGAGCTCGGTGGTGAGCAGCAACGCCTCGTTGAGGAGTTCTTCCAGCCCCACCTCGGTCAACACCGACCGGACCAGGGCGCGGGCGGCTGCGGGGGTGCGCCGGTCGGCCGGGAGACGGACCCGGCGTACCTGCCCGTCGGCCCTGCCCGGCACCGCCCCGTCCGTCGCCGTCGACACCCTCTGACTCCTCCACCGCCTCAAATTCGAGATCCAAGTAACACTATCCGGGCGACACGACTATCTGGCCCGGTTGCGGCGCGGGCCGGCGAGATCCCTCCTCTCCGAGTCGAAGTCTGCCTGACTCGCGCATGATGTCGGTTTCCGTCGCGGTCCTGCCGCGGTCCTGCCGTGGTCCTGCCGTGGTCCTTCCGCAGGTTGGCATCGATGAGCGGGCTGCGGCGAGGGGTGGCAGTTTCCGGGTGAAAGGCACCATGATGAGGTGTCGCGCCGGGGCGGGAACCGCGGGCGCCCTGGCGACGCGGCCGGGACCACCTGGTGGGCGCGGGGTCGCCCGGGCCGCCCGCCTGCCACCACATCCGAGCGAGGGACGATGACCACGGCGAATCACCTGTCGGCCGAGCAGCGGCCCGCCGAGGACGCGGCGCTGCTCAGCGAACTTGCGGACGCGCTGCGGCGGGTCCGCCGTGGTGACCTCAAGGTACGGCTGCCGCGCCGGATCGGTGCGGCGGGCGAGGTCGCCGACGCCTTCAACGAGGTCGTGTCGTTGCAGGAACGGCAGCATCTCGATCTCCGCCGGATCAGCCGGATCGTCGGCCGGGACGGTCGGCTCACCGAGCGGCTGGAGGAGGAGGGGCTGGAGGGCGCCTGGGCGGAGAGCTACCGGGCGGTCAACTCCCTCATCGACGACCTCGGCCGGCCGACCACCGAGATCGCCCGGGTCATCGTCGCCGTCGCCGAGGGCGACCTCTCCCAGCACATGGCGCTGGAAATGGACGGCCGGCCACTGCGCGGCGAGTTCCTCCGGATCGGGCGCACCGTGAACACCATGGTCGACCAGCTCTCGTCGTTCGCGGACGAGGTGACCCGGGTGGCCCGCGAGGTGGGGACCGAGGGCAAGCTGGGCGGCCAGGCGGACGTCCGCGGCGTCGCCGGCACCTGGAAGGACCTCACCGACTCGGTCAACACCATGGCCTCCAACCTGACCCACCAGGTCCGGTCGATCTCCCAGGTGGCGACCGCGGTGGCCCGGGGCGACCTGTCGCAGAAGATCACCGTCTCCGCCAAGGGCGAGGTCGCGGAGCTGGCCCACACGATCAACGGCCTGACCGACACGCTGCGACTCTTCGCCGAGCAGGTGACCCGGGTGGCCCGGGAGGTGGGGACCGAGGGCAAGCTGGGCGGCCAGGCCGAGGTGCCGAACGTCGCGGGCACCTGGAAGGACCTCACCGACAGCGTCAACTCGATGGCGTCGAACCTGACGGCGCAGGTGCGGAACATCGCTCAGGTCTCGACGGCGGTGGCGAAGGGCGATCTGTCGCAGAAGATCACGGTGGCGGCCCAGGGTGAGATCGCCGAGCTGAAGGACACCGTGAACACGATGGTGGATCAGCTGTCGTCGTTCGCGGACGAGGTGACCCGGGTGGCCCGGGAGGTCGGCATCGAGGGCAAGCTCGGTGGCCAGGCCCAGGTTCGTGGTGTCTCCGGCACCTGGCGGGCGCTGACCGAGAACGTCAACCAGCTCGCCGGCAACCTCACCTCACAGGTGCGGAACATCTCCCAGGTCTCGACGGCGGTGGCCCGGGGCGACCTGTCGCAGAAGATCACTGTCGACGCCCGGGGCGAGATTCTGGAGCTGAAGAACACCGTGAACACGATGGTGGATCAGCTGTCGTCGTTCGCGGACGAGGTGACCCGGGTGGCCCGGGAGGTGGGGACCGAGGGCAAGCTGGGTGGTCAGGCCGAGGTGAAGGGGGTCTCCGGGACCTGGCGGGCACTGACCGACAACGTGAACTCGATGGCGTCGAACCTGACCGCCCAGGTCCGCAACATTGCCCAGGTCACCACGGCGGTGGCGAAGGGTGATCTGTCGCAGAAGATCACTGTCGACGCCCGGGGCGAGATTCTGGAGCTGAAGAACACCGTGAACACGATGGTGGATCAGCTGTCGTCGTTCGCGGACGAGGTGACCCGGGTGGCCCGGGAGGTGGGGACCGAGGGCAAGCTGGGCGGCCAGGCCCAGGTCCGAGGCGTGGCCGGTACGTGGCGGGATCTGACCGACAACGTGAACTCGATGGCGTCGAACCTGACGGCGCAGGTGCGGAACATCGCTCAGGTCTCGACGGCGGTGGCGAAGGGTGATCTGTCGCAGAAGATCACGGTGGCGGCCCAGGGTGAGATCGCCGAGCTGAAGGACACCGTGAACACGATGGTGGATCAGCTGTCGTCGTTCGCGGACGAGGTGACCCGGGTGGCCCGGGAGGTGGGGACCGAGGGCAAGCTGGGTGGTCAGGCTGAGGTGAAGGGGGTCTCCGGGACCTGGCGGGCGCTGACCGACAACGTGAACTCGATGGCGTCGAACCTGACCGCCCAGGTCCGCAACATTGCCCAGGTCACCACGGCGGTGGCGAAGGGTGATCTGTCGCAGAAGATCACCGTTGACGCGCAGGGCGAGATCGCCGAGCTCAAGGACACCGTGAACACGATGGTGGATCAGCTGTCGTCGTTCGCGGACGAGGTGACCCGGGTGGCCCGGGAGGTCGGCATCGAGGGCAAGCTGGGTGGTCAGGCCGAGGTGAAGGGGGTCTCCGGGACCTGGCGCGACCTCACCGAGAACGTCAACCAGCTCGCCTCCACCCTCACCACCCAGCTTCGGGCGATCGCCCAGGTCTCCACGGCGGTCACCCGGGGCGACCTGACCCAGAAGATCACCGTCGACGCCGAGGGCGAGATCGCCGAGCTGAAGGACAACATCAACCAGATGATCGTCACGCTGCGCGAGACGACCAAGAAGAACGCCGAGCAGGGCTGGCTCGACTCGAACCTCGCCCGGATCGGCGGTCTGCTCCAGGGGCAGCGGGACCCCGGCGAGGTCTGCCGGATGATCATGACCGAGGTCACCCCGTTGGTCGACGCCCAGCTCGGCGCCTTCTTCCTCGCCGACACGAGCGACGAGGCCGCGATGCGGCTCCGGCTCTCCGCGTCGTACGGCTACGTCGCGCGCAACCACGACGTCACCTTCGGACCCGGCGAGGGGCTGGTCGGGCAGGTGGCCCTGAGCCGGCGGACGATCCGGGTGGGCGCACCCCGGGACGGCAACCTGGTCATCCGCTCCGGACTGGCCGCCACACCCCCGGCCGACCTCGTGGTCCTGCCGATCCTCTTCGAGGGCGAACTTCTCGGCGTGATCGAGTTCGCCAGCGTCTCGCCCTTCTCCGACCTGCACCTGTCGTTCCTGGAGCGGCTGGTCTCCACCATCGGCATCGCGCTGAACACCATCCAGGCCAACCGGCGGACCGAGGAACTCCTCGCCCAGTCCCAGCGGCTCGCCCACGAGCTGCAGGAACAGTCCGCCGAACTGCAGCGCACCAACGCCGAACTGGAGGAGAAGGCGAAGCTGCTGTCGGAGCAGAAGGGCAACATCGAGATCAAGAACCGGGAGATCGAGCTGGCCCGGATCGGCCTGGAGGACAAGGCACAGCAGTTGGCCCGGGCCTCGGCGTACAAGTCCGAGTTCCTGGCGAACATGAGCCACGAGCTGCGTACGCCGCTCAACTCGCTGCTGCTGCTGGCCCGGCTGCTCGCCGACAACTCGGAGCAGAACCTCACCGAGAAGCAGATCGAGTTTGCCCGGACCATCTACAGCGCCGGCTCCGACCTGCTCGCGCTGATCGACGACATCCTCGACCTGTCGAAGATCGAGGCGGGTCGCATGGACGTCTCCCCGGCCGAGGTGCGGTTTTCCGAGATCCGCAGCTACGTGGAGCAGGCGTTCGCGCCGCAGGCGGAGGAGAAGGGCCTGGACTTCCAGGTCCGCATCTCCAAGGACCTACCGCCGACCCTGATCACCGACCCCCAGCGCCTCCAGCAGATCCTGCGGAACCTGCTCTCCAACGCGGTCAAGTTCACCGACAACGGCGCGGTGACGCTGCGGATCGGCCCGGCCTCGGCGCCCGAGGGCGCGTTCGCCGACGTACCGGCGCTGGCCGCCGCCCGGCAGGTGGTGGCGTTCACCGTCATCGACACCGGGATCGGGATCTCCGACGACAAGCTCGGGCTGATCTTCGAGGCGTTCCAGCAGGCCGACGGGACCACCAGCCGGCGGTACGGCGGCACCGGGCTCGGGCTGTCGATCAGCCGGGACCTGGCCCGCCTGATCGGCGGCACCATCACCGTCTCGTCCGCGCCCGGCCAGGGCTCGACGTTCACCCTGTTCGTCCCGGACGTTCTGGCGCTGGACACGATGGTCAACCCGACGCCGGCACCGCTGCCGGCCGGCCGGGGTAACGCGGCTCCGCCGATGCTGCGGATCCCCACCGAGCCCGACCGTCAGGTCTCGGCGGCGGCCCGGCAGCTCGACGGCGCCACCGTCCTGATCGTCGATGACGACGTCCGCAACGTCTTCGCGCTGACCAGCGCGTTGGAACTGCACGGCATGACCGTGCTCTACTCGGACAACGGGGTCGACGGGGTACGGCTGTTGGCGGAGCATCCGGAGGTGGACATCGTGCTGATGGACGCGATGATGCCCGACCAGGACGGGTACGAGACGACCCGGGCGATCCGCCGCAACCACCGGTTCACCGACCTGCCGGTGGTGTTCCTGACCGCCAAGGCGATGCCCGGAGACCGGGAGTCGGCGCTGGCCGCCGGGGCGAGCGACTACATCACCAAGCCGGTCGACCTGGACGAGCTGATCGAGTTGATGGCGGCCTGGGTCCACGGGGAGGGCCGGACCGTGGATGGGGGCGACGGGGGGACGCGCAGTGAGTGAGGTGGCCAAGGCCCTGCTGGTCGATGACCGGCGGGAGAATCTCATGGCGCTCGAGGCGATCCTTCAGGGCCTGCCGGTCCAGCCGGTGACGGTGGAGAGCGGGGAGGCCGCGCTCAAGCAGCTGCTGGTGGAGGACTTCGCCGTCATCCTGCTGGATGCCCAGATGCCCGAGATGGACGGCTTCGAGACCGCCAGCCACATCAAGCGGCGGGAGCGTACCCGGCACGTGCCGATCATCTTCCTCACCGCCGCCGACCGAGACGCCCAGCTCGCGCTCCGGGGGTACGCGGTTGGCGCCGTCGACTACCTGACGAAGCCCTTCGACCCATGGGTGTTGCGGGCGAAGGTATCGGTCTTTGTCGACCTGTGGGTGAAGACCCGACAGCTCGCGGCGCAGTCCGCGCTGGTCCGGGAGCGGGACGCCCAGTGGCGGGGGCTGACCGAGGCGGTCGACGAGGCGGTGACGCTGCTGCGGTCGGACGATCCGGCGGCCCGGCACCGCGCGGTGCAGGTGCTGGAGCAGGCGCGGTGGGGCGCCGCGGCCTGACGGGCCGGGTACGTCGGGGCGGTCGTCGCCGGCCCGGACCGGGGTGGGGGTGACCGCGCTCCCGTCGTGGTGCTGGTGGGACGGGGTCGGAGTGCCCGGAGCGGGGTGGAGGTTGGGGCCGGATCACCCGCTCTGGGCGGTCAGGCTTGATCTCGTCGCGGGCGATCCGGCCCCAACCCGACCTGGTCGGGCTGCGAGCGTCGGCCCGGCGACCGTGGCGGTCAGCTCGCGCGCTGCTCGTTCCTAATCATCAGGGCGGAGCGGAGCCCGGTGATGTCGAGTACCCGGAGCAGGAAGTCGCCGACGTTGGTCAGCACCAGCAGGCTCTGGGCGTGACTCGCCTTGCGGCTCAGCACCACCAGGGTGCCGAGCCCCTGCGAGTCACAGAAGGTGACGTCGGCCAGGTCGAGAACGATTCGGGACGGTGCACCGGTGAGCACCTCGTTGACGATGCTGGACAGCTTGCCAGCGGTCAGCATGTCGATCTCGCCGGTGAGGCGGAGGGTCACCTCGTCGGCGTTTCGCTCGACCGCGATGGTCAGCTCCGCACGAGTCACCCGATCAGCCTATCGCGATCTAGCCGAACCGGCCTGTCGGTGACGTGGAGTCGACGTGGCCGCTACGGCCCGTTCTGGCAGGCGGGCCGGACGAGTCGGTGTCGGGTGCCGGAACGTCCGTACGCGGATCGACCCGGCCCCCACCGCCACCCCGGCGAGCCCGGCTCGCGAGCCGGGTCACGCCCCGGCCGGCTCCGCCGGAGTGACCAGGGCGACCGGTCCAGGGGTGGCTGCCGACCGGTCAGGTGGCGCTGACAGAATGGCGGCACCGTGAGCGAGACGTACCCCGCCGGCTCCGGCCGCTATCCGGCCGACGCCCCGGCCTCCCAGGCCCTGTTCGACCGCGCCCGCGCCCTCGTGCCGGGCGGGGTCAATTCGCCTGTCCGCGCCTTTCGCGCCGTCGGCGGCACCCCCCGGTTCATGGTCCGGGGCAGCGGCCCCTGGCTCTTCGACGCCGACGGCCGGCGCTACGTCGACCTGGTTTGCTCGTGGGGCCCGCTGATCCTCGGGCACGCCCATCCCGAGGTGGTCGCGGCGGTGCAGGCCGCCGCCGCCCTCGGCACCAGCTTCGGCACCCCCACCGAGGGCGAGGTCGAGCTGGCCGCCGAGATCGTCGCCCGAACCTCGGTGGAACAGGTCCGCCTGGTCAACTCCGGCACCGAAGCGACGATGTCGGCGATCCGACTCGCCCGCGGCTACACCGGGCGTAGCAAGATCGTCAAGTTCGCCGGCTGCTACCACGGCCACGTCGACGCCCTGCTCGCCTCGGCCGGTTCCGGGGTCGCCACCCTCGCCCTGCCCGATTCGCCCGGGGTCACCGGCGCGGCCGCCGGCGAGACGATCGTGCTGCCGTACAACGACGTGGCCGCGGTCGAGGCGGCGTTTGCCGCCGCCGGGCCGGAGATCGCCGCGATCATCACCGAGGCCGCGCCCGGCAACATGGGTGTGGTGGCGCCACGGGACGGCTTCAACGCCGCGCTGGCCCGGATCGCCCACGCGCACGGCGCGCTGCTGATCGTCGACGAGGTGATGACCGGTTTCCGGGTCTCCCGGAGCGGCTGGGCCGGGCTCGACCCGGTCGAGGCCGATCTCTTCACCTTCGGCAAGGTGATGGGCGGCGGGCTCCCCGCCGCGGCGTTCGGCGGCCGGGCCGAGATCATGGCGCGGCTCGCGCCGGCCGGCCCGGTCTACCAGGCGGGGACGCTGTCGGGGAACCCGCTCGCCTGCGCCGCCGGGCTGACCACGCTGCGCCTGGCGGACGACGCGGTGTACCGGCGGCTCGACGAGACCGCGGCCACGGTGGGCCGACTGGCCAGCGAGGCGCTGACCGCCGCCGGGGTGCCGCACCGGCTCTCGTACGCCGGCAACATGTTCTCGATCTTCTTCACCGACGCGGAGGTGGTGGACTACGCGACCGCGCGCGGTCAGGATGTCGCCGCATTCAAGGCGTTCTTCCACGCGATGCTGGCCGGCGGGGTCTACCTGCCGCCCAGCGCGTTCGAGGCGTGGTTCGTGTCGACGGCGTGGGACGATGCCGCCCTGGAGCAGTACGCGGCGGCGCTACCGGCCGCGGCGCGGGCTGCCGCGGCGGCGGGGCACGGGGGGTAGAGGGCCGGCATGAGCAAGACCGTGGTGCACGTGGTCCGGCACGGCGAGGTGTACAACCCGGACAAGATCCTCTATGGCCGGCTCCCCGGCTTCCGCCTCTCCGAGCTGGGCGTCCAGATGGCGAAGGCGGCCGCGCAGGCGCTCGCCGACCGCGACATCGTGCACGTGGTGGCGAGCCCGCTGGAGCGCGCCCAGCAGACCGCCGAGCCGATCGCCGCCCAGTTCGGGCTCCCGGTCGCGGTCGACGAGCGGCTGATCGAGAGCACGAACTGGTTCGAGGGCAAGCGGGTCTCGCCGGGCGACGGCTCGTTCCGGGACCCGCGCAACTGGTGGGTGCTGCGGGACCCCATCACCCCGTCCTGGGGTGAGGCGTACCGGTCGATCGCCGAGCGGATGTTCGCGGCGCTGCACGCCGCCCGGATGGCGGCCGAGGGGCGGGAGGCGGTCTGCGTCTCACACCAGCTGCCGATCTGGACGCTGCGCCGGTACGTCGAACGCAAGCGGCTCTGGCACGACCCGCGCAAGCGGCAGTGCGGGTTGGCGAGCCTGACCTCCTTCCACTTCGAAGGTGCCAAGGTCGTCGGGATCGGCTACAGCGAGCCGGCGGCGCATCTGGTGGCGATGTCGCCGAGCGCCCGGACGGCCAAGGGGGCCTGAGATGAGCCCCTCCTGGCGTGCCGGCCTCGGTGTCCTGCTCGTCGCCGCCGCGACGCTGGCCCTGGCCGGCTGCTCGGGCGACGGCGGACGGGACTGGCAGGACGACTGCACCACCACGAACGGCGTGATCGAGTGCGCGCCGGAACACCGCCCGCCGGCGCCGGCCATCGCCGGTGAGCTGCTCACCGGCGAGAGCTACGACCTGGCCCGGGAACGCGGCCAGGTGGTGGTGGTGAACTTCTGGGGCTCCTGGTGCGCGCCCTGTCGGGCGGAGGCGGATGACCTGGAGGCGACGTACCAGGCGACGAAGGACCAGGGCGTCCGGTTCCTCGGCATCAACATCCAGGACGGCCGGGACAAGGCCCGGGCCTTCGAGGAGGCGTTCAAGGTCAGCTACCCGAGCCTCTTCGATCCTCCGAGCCGGCTGGCGCTCGCCTTCGAGGTGCCGCCGAACTCGATCCCGGCCACCATCGTGCTGGACCGGGAGAACCGGATCGCGGTGGTGATCCGGGGCTCGACGAAGCAGGAGACACTGCAGCCGATCGTCAGCCGGATCGCGGCGGAGCAGCCGGCACCGGGCGGGGCGGACTGATGGGGGAGACCTTCGCCGACCTTGCCCGGAACGGTCCGCTGCTTCTGGCGATCGGCGCGGCGGCGCTCGCCGGTCTGGTGAGCTTCCTCTCCCCGTGCGTCCTGCCGCTGGTCCCCGGCTATCTGTCGTACGTCACCGGGCTGGCCGGCAGCGACCTGGAGCGGCGTGGCGCGGCCGGGCGGGTCTCCTCCGGGGCGGCCCCGGCCGGCGGCCCGGGTGGGGGCACCGGCGGCGTGGCGGTGGTGGCCCGGCCGGTCATCTGGGGCCGGGTTCTCGCCGGCACGCTGCTGTTCATCGCCGGCTTCACCGCCGTCTTCACCCTCACCGCCGTGCTGGTCACCGCGCTCGGCCAGGCGCTCTTCGCGCAGAAGCGGCCACTGGAGATCGTCATCGGCGCGGTGATCGTCCTGCTCGGCCTCGCCTATCTCGGGCTGATCCCGGGGATGCAGCGCGAGTTCCGGATCCAGCGGCTACCGGCCGCCGGCCTGCTCGGCGCCCCGGTCTTCGGGGCCGTCTTCGCGCTCTCCTGGGTGCCCTGCGTCGGCCCGACCCTGGGCGCGGTCCTCGGCATGGGTACGGCGAGCGGGCAAGCCGACCGGGCGGCGGTGCTCGCCGTCGCGTACTGCCTCGGCCTGGGGCTGCCCTTCGTCGTCTTCGGGCTCGGCTTCCACCGGTTGCTCGGGCTCTTCCGGACGGTCCGTCGCAACAGCCGATGGGTGACCCGGGTCGGCGGCGCCCTGCTGATCGTGATCGGGCTCGCCCTGGTCACCGGTGGCTGGCAACAGGTGGTCATCTGGCTCCAGACCACCGTCGGGGTGGGCGAGGTGAGTATCTGATGGCGAAGCTTGACGACCGGGCCGCCACCGGTCCGCCCCGGGAGGTCGACGAGCCGACCCGGCCGGTACGCCGTACGCCCGCACCGCTGGCCCTGCTGCGTAACTCCTGGCGGCAGCTCACCAGCATGCGTACCGCGCTGATCCTGCTCTTCCTGCTCGCCCTCGCCGCGATTCCGGGGTCGCTGCTGCCGCAGCGCAACGTCAACATCGAGAAGGTCGGCGACTTCCAGCGGGAGCACCCGGATCTCTTCCCGATCCTGGACCGGCTCGGCGGCTTCGACGTGTACGCCTCGCCGTGGTTCTCGGCGATCTACGTCCTCCTCTTCACCTCGCTGGTCGGCTGCATCGTGCCGCGGCTGCGCGACCACGTCCGGGCGCTGCGTGCCGTACCGCCGGCGGCGCCGAAGCGGTTGGACCGGCTGCCCCGGCACGCGGTGCTCTCCGACCACGACGGCGACCTGAGCGCGATCGCGGCGATGCTGCGGAGGCGGCGCTGGCGGGTGGTGGTCCGGGACGGCGAGGTGGCGGCGGAGAAGGGCTACCTCAAGGAGACCGGCAACCTGCTCTTCCACTTCTCGCTGGTCGCGGTGCTCTTCGGGGTCGCCCTCGGCTCCTGGTACGGCTGGCACGGCAACCGGTTGCTCATCGCCGGGCCGGACCACGCGTTCTGCAACACGGTGCAGCAGTTCAGCGAGTCGAAGCTCGGTCAGCGGGTCGACGACGGCGACCTGCCGCGGTTCTGCCTGGAACTGACCGACTTCGACGCGACGTTCCTCCCCTCCGGGCAGCCGGAGTCGTTCCGGGCCCACGTCCGGGTCGAGCCGTGGGGGCGGACGCCGTACGCGGCGAGCTTCTCGGTGAACGATCCGCTGCGACTGGACGGGGCGAACGTCTACCTGCTCGGGCACGGCTACGCGCCGATCCTGCGCTACACCGACCGCTACGGGAAGTCGCTGGTCAGCGAGCAGGCGTTCCTCAGCATCGATGGCAACCTGACCAGCGAGGGCGCGGCCTTCTTCCCGGACGTCAACGTCGACCCGGCCACCGGCAGGCGTGACCCGAACCTCCAGGTCGCGTTCGAGGGCCTCTACTTCCCGACCACGCCGGAGGACGGGCCGGCGGTCCGTTCGGTGTACCCGGCGGAGCGGGCACCCGGGCTGTTCCTGCGGGCGTACCGGGGCAACCTCGGGATGGACGCGGGGATCCCCGGGTCGGTCTACTCCATCGACCAGCGCCAGGTGGCCAACGGCCGGCTCAAGGAGATCGGTGACGGGAAGCTGCTGCGGCCGGGCGAGACGTGGACCCTCGACGACGGTACGAGGCTGGAGTTCCTCGGCACCCGGGAGTACATCACCCTCTCGGTCCGGTACGACCCCGGCGAGAAGATCGTGTTGGCCAGCGCGGCACTGCTGCTCGTCGGGCTGACCCCGGCGCTGTTCGTCCGGCGCCGTCGGGTGTGGTTCCGGGTGGTTCCCGCCCCCGCCGACACGTCCACGACGAGTCGTAGTAGTTTGGTGGAGGTCGGCGGGTTGCCCCGTACCGACTACTCCGGCTTTGCCGAGGAGTTCGACCAGCTCGTTGCCGCGGCTCGGCGTGGCGGGACGGTGACGGAAGAGGAGACCGACTGATGGCTGCGCTCTCCGACCAGCTTCTGGTGGTCGCGATCCTGGGCTACCTGCTGGCGATGATCTGCCACGCCGCCGAGTACGCGTTCGGCACCCGGAGCCTGGTCGGCCGGGCGGCGGTCCGGCCGGAGCGTGAGCTGGCGCTGGTCGGTGCCGGAGCCGCCGCCGGTCCGGTGCTCGACGGGCCGGCGGCCGAGGTCGAGCCCACGCTGTCGGACGGTGCCGCCGAGCGACCGGACGGCGACGCCACGCCGCGGCCCGCGGCCGGCGGCGGCGAATCGGCCTCGAAGGCGGCGCTCGCCGGGGGGGTGGCCGTCGGGCTCTTCGCGATCGCCGCCGCGGTCCACCTCGCCGTCCTGGTCACCCGCGGGATCGCCGCCGAGCGGATGCCGTGGGGCAACATGTACGAGTACGTCTTGGCGGTGACCTTCGTCGGCAGCGTCGGCTGGCTCTGGCTGGTCTCCCGGCGCACGTCGATCCGGCATCTCGGGCTCTTCGTCGCCCTCGCCATGGTGCTCCTGCTCGCCGTCGCGGGCCTGGTGCTCTACGTGCCGATCGTGCCGCTGCTGCCGGCGCTCAACTCGTACTGGTTCATCGTCCACGTCTCGGCCGCGGCGCTCTCCTCGGGGCTGCTGCTGCTCGGCGCCGTACCGGCGGTGATGTACCTGATCCGCGACGGGTACGACCGGGGCAAGCGCAGCTTCCCGTACACCCTGGGGGCTCGGGTGCCGGCCGCCGCCACCCTGGAGCGGCTGACCTTCCGGCTGCACGCCTTCGCCTTCCCGATCTGGACCTTCGCGGTGATGGCCGGCGCGGTCTGGGCCGAGGCGGCCTGGGGTCGGTACTGGGGTTGGGACCCGAAGGAGACCTGGGCGTTCATCTCCTGGGTGGTTTACGCCGGCTACCTGCACGCCCGGGCCACCCCGAGCGTGAAGCGGCCGGTGGCGACCTGGATCGCCGTGGTCGGCTTCCTGACCATGCAGATGAACCTGTACGGCGTGAACATCTTCTTCGAGGGCCTGCACGCGTACGGCGGCCTCGACTGACGGGACATCCGCGTCGAGGTTCCTGCACCGCGCCCGACGGCTGCTGACTCGCCGTCGGGCGCGCCGTGTGCTCGACGGGTTCACCGGCACCGCGATCTCGGCCGGGAGTGGCGGAATCTAGCTATTGACAAGATCCCTCGTCTGGGGACATCTTGACAGTGTCAAGTCATCGTCGAACCACCTGGGAGCCCGCATGTCGTCCGCCACCCAGACCACCGCCGGCATCCTGCTGATCACCGTTTCGACGATCGCGTTCGGCGGCCTGTCCCTGCTGACGCACCTCGTCCGCCGGATACCCGGCTACCTCGACAACCCGGTCCGGCGGGCCCTGTGGACCGCCGGACACGCCCACGCCGGGATCCTGGTGCTCTTCGCCCTCGTCGCCCTGCTCTACCTCGACCACGCCGGGTACGGCACCGGCACGGCGACGCTGATCCGGGTCCTCCTCGTCGCCGCGCCGATCCTGATGCCCCTCGGCTTCTTCCTCTCGGTCGTCCGTCCCGCCGACACCCGGCCCAACAGGCTGATCTGGCTCACCGTGCTCGGTGGGGCCAGCCTGACCGCGGCCACGCTGCTGCTCGGCATCGGTCTGCTGTAGCGGCATCACCGCCCCGCGCGTCGGTGCCGGGCTGCGTCCCGGCCGGGATCGGATCGGGCCACCCGGAGGGGACCCGGGTCGGGCGGTACGCCGGACGGTGCGCCAGACTTACCGCCATGGCAGCGCGTGGCTTCCCGTACGACGACCTCCGAGCGTTCCTCGGCGCGCTGGAGGGCGCGGGCGAACTACGCCGGGTGTCGGTGCCGGTCGATCCGACGCTGGAGATCAGCGAGGTGGTGACCCGGACCGTCCGGGCGAACGGCCCCGCGCTGCTCTTCGAGCAGCCCACCCGGGGCGAGATGCCGGTGGCGATCAACCTCTTCGGCACCGAGCGCCGGATGGCGATGGCCCTCGGGGTCGACCGGCTCGACGAGGTCGGCGACCGCATCGGGGCGCTGATCAAGCCGGAACTCCCGGTCGGCTGGTCCGGCATCCGCGAGGGCCTGGGCAAGGTGCTGCAACTGAAGTCGCTGCCGCCGAAGAAGGTCAAGACCGCCCCCTGCCAGCAGGTGGTCTACCGGGGCGACGACGTGGACCTGAACCGGCTCCCCGGCCTGCAGGTCTGGCCCGGTGACGGCGGGATCTTCCACAACTTCGGGCTGACCCACACCAAGCACCCCGAGACCGGCAAGCGCAACCTCGGGCTCTACCGGCTGCAACAGCACTCGCACAACACGCTCGGGATGCACTGGCAGATCCACAAGGACTCGACGGCGCACCACGCGGTGGCGGAACGGCTCGGCCAGCGGCTCCCGGTGGCGATCGCCATCGGTTGCGACCCGGTGGTGTGCTACGCCGCCTCGGCGCCGCTGCCCAGCGACATCGACGAGTACCTGTTCGCCGGCTTCCTGCGGGGTGAGCGGGTGGAGATGGTCGACTGCCTGACCGTGCCGCTCCAGGTGCCGGCGCACGCCCAGATCGTGCTGGAGGGGTACCTGGAGCCGGGGGAACGGTTGCCCGAGGGGCCGTTCGGCGACCACACCGGCTTCTACACGCCGGTCGAGCCCTTTCCGGTGCTGCACGTCGAGGCGATGACCATGCAGCGCGACCCGATCTATCACTCGATCATCACGTCCAAGCCACCGCAGGAGGACCACGGCCTCGGCAAGGCCACCGAGCGGATCTTCCTGCCCCTGCTCAGGATGCTGATCCCCGACATCGTCGACTACGACATGCCGGCCGCCGGCGTCTTCCACAACTGTGTGATCGTCTCGATCCGGAAGCGCTACCCGAAGCACGCGCAGAAGGTGATGAACGCGATCTGGGGCGCCCACCTGATGTCGCTGACCAAGCTGATCGTGGTGGTCGACGAGGACTGCGACGTGCACGACTACGCCGAGGTCGCCTGGCGGGCGTTCGGCAACGTCGACTACGCCCGGGACCTGCTGGTCACCGAGGGCCCGGTGGACCACCTCGACCACGCGTCGTACCAGCAGTTCTGGGGCGGCAAGGCCGGCATCGACGCCACCCGTAAGCTCCCCACCGAGGGCTACACCCGCGGCTGGCCGGAGGAGATGACCATGTCGCCCGAGATCCGGGCCCTGGTCGACAAGCGCTGGAAGGAGTACGGCATCTCATGACCGCGGTCGCGGAGGCACCCGGACGGGTCCGCTCCTTTCTCCGGCTGGTGGCGATCGAGCACTCGGTCTTCGCGCTGCCGTTCGCGTACCTGTCGGCGCTGACCGTGATGGCCCGCGAGGGCGGGAGGATCCGCTGGGCCGATCTGGTCCTGGTGACGATCGCCATGGTGGGCGCGCGTACCTTCGCGATGGCGGCGAACCGGATCATCGACCGGCACATCGACGCGCGCAACCCGCGTACCGCCGGGCGGGAGTTGGTCACCGGGGCGGTGAGCGTCCGGACGGCCTGGACCGGCGCGATCGTCGCCCTGGTCGTCTTCCTCGCCGCCGCCGCCGCGCTCAACCCGCTCTGCCTGGTCCTCGCCCCGCTCGCCGCGGTGCCGCTGGTGATCTACCCGTACGGCAAGCGGTTCACGGACTGGCCGCACGCGATCCTGGCGCTGGCCCAGGCGGTCGGCCCGGTCGGTGCCTGGCTCGCGGTGACCGGGACCTTCGACGGCTCCGGTCCGGCCTGGCTGCTCGGCGCCGCGGTCGGGCTCTGGATCGGCGGCTTCGACCTGATCTACGCCTGCCAGGACGCCGAGATCGACCGGCGGATCGGGGTCCGCAGCGTCCCCGCCCGGTACGGCCTGCGGTTCGCGCTGCACGCCTCGACGCTGTCGCACGTGGTGGTGTTCGCGCTGTTCATCTGGTTCGGGGTGCTGGTGGGGCTGGGCTGGCTCTGGTGGGTGGGGTTGGCGCTGGCCGCGCTCGCGTTCGGGTACCAGCACGTGGTGGTGACCCCGACCGACCTGTCCCGGGTCAACCGGGCGTTCTTCACCGCCAACGGGTTCGTCGGGATCGTGCTCTTCGTCTTCGCCCTGCTCGATCTGCTGGTCCGGTCCCACCTGGGCGCCTGACCGGCGTACTGGCCGGAGCGGCCGCCGCGGCCGGGGTGGTGGGTCGGGCGCGGGTCGCCGCCGGATCCGGTTCAGCGGGCGGCGGCGAGCCCGGCGTAGCGGGCGCTCTCCAGCGACCAGTCCAGGGTGCCGCGTACCGAGTTCGCCAGCCCGTCCAGGTAGAGGGCGAGCGCCTCGTCGTGGCCGCCCCCGAAGGACGGGACGGCCTCGCGGAGCTCGACGAAGCGGGTCATCGACTCCTGCCAGCGGCCGACGACCACCCGGACCGCCGCGTCGCGCGGGATCCCCTCCTCCCGGGCCACCGCCAACACCAGGTTGTGCCCGCCGGAGGTCACCGCGTCCCGCTCCAGCGAGAGCAGGTCGTTGAACCACGAGAGCAGGTCGTTGGCGGTGTCGGCGACGGCGCGGACCGCCGGGTGGTGGTAGATCGCGTCCGGTACGGGACGCCCGGTGGCAAACTCGATCAGCGCGTATGAGACGTACGCGGCGGAGGTGGCCCGGCGCAGGGTGACGTACGTGGCGACGTCGGGCGGCTGCCCGGTCGCCTTGTTGGTCGCCTCGGTCGTCACGCCGTCGAAGTGGTGCGCGACCGCGTCGACGAAGCGGCGCCGCCAGGCGGCGGACATCCGGCGACGTGGGACCTGCCAGGCCTCGGTCAGCATCCGACGCAGCCGCTCGTCGAGCGCCCCGGGACGTGGCGGCGGCTCGTCGCGCAGCAGCCGAAGCGCCTCGCCGCAGAGCGCCGCGACCCGGTTGGGCTGCGGGGTGCCGGTGCCGTCGCAGGCGTCGTCGAGGAGGAAGAACCAGAGGAAGAGGGCGGCGAGCACCCGCAGGTCGGGTTCGGTCGCCTCCGGATACAGCCGGCCGGCGTACCGGGCGGTCCGGCTGCTGGCGAGCCGCTTGCGGGCCTCCGGGTCGAGGGGTCCGGCGACCCGTACCACCCAGTCGAGCAGCCACTCCTGCACCGCGTCGGCGTGCGGGGAGATGCGCGCGGGGATCGGACAGGCGAGTTCGGCAACCCAGGAGGGGGTCGCGGCCATCCAGACTCCTTCGCTCGATATCGATCGATAGGTACCTGAGTAGGCTTCCAGTTTCGGTCGACCCGAGGGCGCCTGTTACGCCTGTCGCGTTTTGCACTTGGTGATGATCGGCTCTTCGGGCACCGTCCGCCCAGGGCCGGTTGGTGGTCCGGCGGGCGGCTGGGGCAGGCTGGAGGCATGCGACGGCCGTGGGTGATCGGAGTCTCCGGGGCCTCGGGTACGCCGTACCCGGCGGCGGTGCTCAACGCGCTCCTCGACGCCGGGGAGGCGGTGGACCTGGTCGTCTCCCGGGCGGCCCGGCTGACGATCCTCGACGAGACCGGCCGGCCGTTCCGGGACGCGCACTGGAAGGACGACCTCGGCGCCTGGCTCGGCCGTGACCTGGTCGACGCCGACGTGACGTACTGGCCGGCGGGGGATCTCGCGGCCGGGCCGAGCAGTGGCTCGTACCCCGTGAAGGGGATGGTCGTGGTGCCGGCGAGTACGGCGGCGTGCGCCGGCATCGCGATCGGCCTCTCCAAGGACCTGCTGCAACGGGCGGCCGAGGTGAACCTGAAGGAGCGGCGTCCCGTGGTGGTGGTGCCGAGGGAGACACCGGTCACCCGGAGCCACCTCGAGCACCTCATCGCGCTGCACGACGCCGGGGCGGTGGTCCTGCCGGCCAGCCCCGGCTTCTACGGTGCCGGCGCCTCCGCCACCGCGGCCCAGCTGGTCGACTTCGTGGCCGGAAAGATCCTGGACGCGCTGGGCGTGCCGCACACCCTGTTCCGGCGCTGGTCCGGGGAACTGAACGCCGAGCGATCCTGAGCCGGCCGCGTCGTCGCGTCCACCGACCGAGCGGTCGTGCCGGCTCCCGGTCGTCACCGTCGGGTCTCGGTCGCTCGCGGCTCCGGCCGCTCCCGTCCCGGCTGGCCTCCTGACCGTCCCGACCGTCACCGACTGTCCCGGCCGTCAACCCTTCCCGGATCCCTGCTGTCCCTGTTGTCCCTGCTGTCCCGGCCGTCACCTGTCCGGGCCTGGGTCGGCACGCCGCGGCCGCGACCACGGCACCCGCCCCGGCACCCGAGGTCGGGTCAGGGCATCCCCGGGGTGCCGGCGCCGCTCGAACCGGGGCCACTCGGGGTGGCGGGTCCCTCGTTACGGGGCCGGTTGGCGATGTCCTGGTCGACCTCGTCGAGCATCCCCTCGCCCTCCAGCAGTGCCCGTACCTCCGACTCGCGGAACCGGCGGTGCCCGCCCGGTGTACGGATGCTGCCGATACGCCCGGCCGCGGCCCAGCGTGTGACGGTCTTGGGATCGACGCGGAAGAGTGCTGCCACCTCGCCCGGCGTCAGCAGACGATCTCCTGTGTCCACAGCCCCCTCCTCGCGTCTACGAAGCCCCCGGACTGGTAGGACCGTCCCCGTAACACGTGCTTGCCAGAGCCTTCGTTTAGGGACGTACGGCAATTACAACACCGCCGGAGTGTCGTGTCCGGCAAACGCGAAAACGTACTGTCTGTCAGGTTGACCGGGGCTGTTTTACGTCATTCACGGGCCTTTGTCGGCAACAATGTCGCTGCCGCCCGTCGCGCCGCCGCGGACCCCGACTAGGGTCTCACCGTGGACTCCATCGACCTGACGCTCGTCGAGCTGTTGCGGGGCAACGCCCGGCTGTCGTACGCCGAGTTGGCCCGCCAGGTGGGCCTCTCCGCTCCGGCCGTGCACGAGCGGGTGGGCAAGCTCGAGGCCAACGGCGTCATCCGGGGCTACCGCGCCGACGTGGCCCCGGAGGCGATCGGGCTCGGCGTGACGGCGCTCATCGGAATCGTGCAAGACTCCGGAGGCGACACAGACGACGTACTTGAGGCGATTCGGGACATGCCGGAAATCGAGTCCTGCTACTTCATGGCCGGGGTCGAGTCGTTCCTGTTGAAGGCCCGAGTGGGGACAATTGCCGAGCTGGAACAACTGATCCTGCGCCTGAACCGGACCGCCGGGGTCGCCTCGACCCGTACCGCCGTGGCGCTCTCGACGAAGTGGGAGAACCGGCCGCAGCCGGTGACCCCACGCCGCCCCGCCGGCACCTGAGCGTCGGCGCGGCCGGCCGATTCCGATGCGGCCAGGCGGTCCGCGCGTCCCGGGCCGTGGCGGGCGGCGGACCGCGCCGGTGCGGGCCCGGAACCCTGCCGGAAGGGCTTGCTACGTTGCTGGCCATGGAGCAGCTGGACCGGTTCGACGACGCGGAGCGGGCGTGGGTGACGGCGGCGGTCGCCGCGGTGGAGGCCGACGCGAACCGGTCCGCCGACACGCACCTGCTCACCTTTCCGCTGCCCCGGGAGTGGGGGATCGACCTGTACCTCAAGGACGAGTCGGTGCACCCCACCGGGTCGCTCAAACACCGGCTGGCGCGGTCGCTGTTCCTCTATGGACTCTGCAACGGCTGGATCGGTCCGCGAACCACCATTGTGGAGGCATCGTCGGGCTCCACGGCGGTTTCCGAGGCGTATTTCGCCCGGATGCTCGGGCTGCCGTTCATCGCGGTGATGCCGGCCACCACGTCGCCGGAGAAGATCGCGCTCATCGAGTTCCAGGGTGGACGGTGCCATCTGGTCGACGATCCGGCCGCCGTCGTGGTCGAGGCACGGTGGCTCGCCGAGGACCTGGGTGGGCACTTCATGGACCAGTTCACGTACGCCGAACGCGCGACCGACTGGCGGGGTAACAACAACATCGCCGAGTCGATCTACGCGCAGATGGCGCTGGAGCGGCACCCCGTACCGGACTGGATCGTGGTCGGGGCCGGCACCGGCGGCACCAGCGCGACCATCGGGCGGTACCTGCGGTACCGCCGGCTCGCCACCCGGCTCTGCGTGGTCGACCCGGAAAACTCGGCGTTCTATCCGGCCTGGACGTCGGGCGACTGGTCCGTCACCACCGACGGCGCCTCCCGGATCGAGGGGATCGGCCGCCCCCGGGTGGAGGCGTCGTTCCAGCCGACCGTGGTCGATCGGATGATCCGGGTCCCGGACGCGGCCTCGCTGGCGGCGATGCGCGCCGCCAGCGAGGTGCTCGGCCGTCGGGTCGGCGGCTCCACCGGCACCAACCTGTGGGGTGCCTTCGGACTGATCGCGCAGATGCGGGCCGAGGGCCGGACCGGATCCGTGGTGACGCTGCTCTGCGACGGCGGCGAGCGGTACACCGACACGTACTACTCCGACGCCTGGGTCGCCGACCGGGGCCTGGACCTGGCGCCGTACCTCGACACGATCGCGCGCTTTCTCCGCACCGGCGCCTGGCCCGACTGACGCGGGGCCCACCGCGACCTCCGTCCCGGCTGTCCCCACCGTCGCTTCCGGCCGCCGGTCGTCAGCCCCGACGCTGGGCCAGCCCCGGGTAGTGCAGCACGTAGTCCTCCGGGTCGAGGGCGATGTCGGCCGTGAAACCCGCGCTGTCGAAGCGGACGACGTGTCGGTCCAGGGTGGTGTACGTCTGCTCGACCGGCATGACCCGCAGGCTCGGCACCAGCACCCAGGCCACGGTCACGGTGCGGCTGGTCCCCGGCGGGGCGGTGCCGAGCCCCAGCCGTCGTACCGGCGGGGTGTTGAAGAGCGGAGAGCCACCCAGGTCGACGTCGCGCGCCTCGGCGAGCCGGTGCGGCTCGTCCGTGCCGGGCGGTCCGGCGGTCGGATGCCCCGCCTCGGCCAGCACCGCATCCAGGTCGCCCCGCTCCGCCGTGCTGGCCCGCCAGCGGCCGGCCGCCCGGGTCAGGTGGAGCGTGCGGAGCCAGCCCGCCCCCTCGCAGCTGACGTCGAGCCCCTCGGTCGCCCAGTCCGCGTCGGTGTGGAGCTCGTACCGGCAGGTGAAGGGGATCGGGTCGACGGCGAGGATGGTGCCCCGGGCGTCGAATCCGCGGCGGTCGTCGACGATCGCGTGGTCGGCACCCGGCACGTCGGTGCGGACCCAGTACAGCGACTTCGGCGTGGGCGACATACCTTCGGACGCTACCGCCGGTGCCGGTTGTCGGTGGCCGATGCCGGAAAGCGGCCGGTGCGCCGGACGCGCCGGCGTACCGGCCGCGGCCGACTCAGCGGGCCGGAGCCGGGCGCCGGTGCCCGTCAGACCAGCGGTCGCGCGGTCCGTGCCGCTCGTCCGGCCGGTGCGCGTCGGACGGCTGGCCGCCGTACCGCCGTTCGCCGTAGGGGCGATCACCGTACGGGCGGCTGCCGGAGTGCCGTTCGCCGTGCCGGCGGCTGCCCGGCTGGCGCTCTCCGTCCTGGCGGCGGTCGCCGTACGGGCGGTCCCCGCCGTAGCGGCGGTCCGCTGGCTGGCGGTCCCCGCCATACCGCCGGTCGCCGCCGTAGCGGCGGTCGCCGCGGTGCGGCCGGTCGCCACTACGGTGCTCGCCGTGCGCCCGCCCGCCCGGGCGGCGGTCGGAGCCGCGGCGCGGCGCCGGAGGCTCGTCGACCACCGGTATGCCGCTGGGCTGCCGCGCCCCGGTCACCTCGGCCAGGATCGGATCGCCGTAGCGGACGCGGGTCTGCGCCGGCTCCACCCCGGCCTTCTGCAGCATCGCGAGCGTGGCGCGGCGCTGCTTCGGCAGGACCAGGGTGGCCACCGCCCCGGACTCGCCGGCCCGGGCGGTACGACCGGCCCGGTGTAGGTAGTCCTTCGGGTCCGTCGGAGGGTCGACGTGTACCACCAGTGAGACGCCGTCGACGTGGATGCCACGGGCGGCCACGTCGGTGGCGACCAGGACGTTCATCCGGCCCTCGCGGAACTCGGCGAGGGTGCGGGTCCGCATCCGCTGGGTCTTGCCGCCGTGGAGCGCGCCGGCCCGGACGCCGACCTGGGCCAGTTGGGCGACCAGCCGGTCCACCCCCAGCTGCGTCCGCGCGAACATCATGGTTCGCCCCGGCCGGGCCGCGATCGACGCCGCCACCGCGAACTTGTCGTGCGGCGGGACCAGCAGCAGGTGGTGGTCCATCGTGGAGACCGCGGCGGTCGGTGGCGCGGTCGAGTGGGTGACCGGATCGGACATGAACCGCTGGACGAGGGCGTCCACGTCGTCGTCCAGGGTGGCGGAGAAGAGCAGCCGCTGTGCGTTCGCCGGAGTCTTGGCGAGCAGTTCCGTGACGCCGGGCAGGAAGCCCATGTCGGCCATCCGGTCGGCCTCGTCGAGGACGGTGACCTCGACGTCGTCGAGGTGGCACACGCCGCGGTCGATCAGGTCGCCCAGCCGTCCCGGGGTGGCGACCAGGATCTCCACACCCCGGCGCAGCGCGTCGACCTGCCGGTCGTACGGCACGCCGCCGACGGCGGTCTTGAGGAACACCCCCACCGCCCGGCCGAGTGGCATCAGCGCGTCGTTGACCTGCATCGCGAGTTCCCGGGTCGGCACCAGGATCAGCGCCCGGGGGCGGTGTGGTCGGGCCTTGGCCCCGGCCGCCATCCGGGCCAGGACGGGCAGCCCGAACGCGAGGGTCTTGCCGGAGCCGGTCTGCCCCCGGCCCAGGACGTCCCGGCCGGCCAGTGCGTCGGGAAGCGTGGCGCGCTGGATCTCGAACGGGGTGGTGATGCCCTCCCGGCCGAGCGCCCGGACCAGCGGCCGGGGGAGGCCGAGCGCGGCGAAGTCGACGATCTCGGAAACCTCGTCGGATCCGGTTCCGTCGGCCTGGATGAAATCGCCACCGTCGGCGTTTTCCGATACCGGGGATTGCGCGGCGGGAATGGGCTCGCCCGAATCGGCCAGGTCGAGGGAATCGGATTGCCTGTCGAAAACGGACGGAAACGTGCTGGGGTCAGCGAAGCTTGTCAAAGAAAACCTCTCACGCGGGGCGCATCTCCGCGATGGCCCGCCGCGACCGGAGTCGCCGTCGATTCGCCCGCAAGATCGCCCATGGGCGCGTACCGCGCCAGATCAACAATTGGTACGAGTGTACGGCGAGTCGCGGCCATCGCCACGTCGCCGGCCCCGGCAGTGGGCAGGCTCACCTCGTGGATCGATACCGGGATCGGTTCGGCGTCCGCCGCTCCGCCCCCGCGGGCCGGGGGCACCGTCCGGGGTGTCCGATCCCCGTGCCGGGCGCCGGTTCGCGAGACCCGGCAGCCCGAGACGGTCGGGTCAGCTGCTCAGCATTCCGCTGAAGAGACTGTCGAAGGCGTCTCCGGCGAGCAGGACGACGAGGAGGCCGACCGCGACCAGGATGCCGAGTCCGACGACGAGCACGATCACCGTCCGGGTCGTATCGGCCTGCTGCGTCGGAGTGTCCGGCCGGCCCTGGGCCAGGATGTGGCCGGTCAGCGAGCCGGAGTTCTCGACCTGGTCCAGGGCGGACTGCGACGGGTGGCCGGAGAGGCCGACGCCGCCGGCGCCGGGAACCTGCCACGCACCGGGCGCCTCCTCCGGCTCCGACGAGGGTGGGAAGCCGGCGTCGGGTGCCGGGGCGAACCGGTGTGGGTGGGTCGCCGAGGGGCGGCCGGATCCGGTCCCGGGCGCCGGTGCGGGGTCGACCGGCGGATGGGAGGGCCCGGGATCGGCCGGTGGCAGTGAGTATCCGGAGGGCGCGGCGGGTGGGTAGCCGCCCGGAGCCGTCGGGTTCGTCGGCGGGGGCCAGCTCGGCAGCGCGGGCGCCGGTACGACCGCCGGGGCCGCCCCCGCCGGTCGCTCGTCCACCGCCACGCTCGCCCGGGCCGTCACGGTACTGCTGGTCGCGGTGGGCGGCGGGTAGGGCGAGTTCGGCGGCACGGGGCCGGGGTCCGGCGGGTACGGCGTCGGCGGTGGGCCGGCCGGTACCGGATCCGGGCCGGGCGGGTTCGGTGCCGGTGGGACGGGAGCCGGGAACGGACTCGGGCGGGGCGGCTCCGGCAGCGCCGGGTCCGGCGGTTGTGCCGGCTCGGGCGGCCGTACCGGCTCCGGCGGCTGCGGAGGTTCCGGTGGGGTGGCGGGAGTGGGCTCGCTCGCCCGGTAGACCTTCGCCTGGGACGGCGCCGCCGCCACGGCGGCGGCCTCGGCCGGCAGCACCCGGGCCAGCCCCGGTACCGACGCGCTGGCCCGGGTCGTGCCGGAGCCGCCGCTGTACGGGGCGCTGCGCGGCGACGGCACGGTGTACGTCGCCGGTGGACGGCCCGGATCGGGTCCGGTGGGATTGGCCAGCGCGGCGACAGAGGACGACGTGCCGACCGGCGCCGCGGCGGCCACCGGCGCCGCAGCGGCGACGGGAGGCGCGGACGACAGTACGGCGGACGGCGCCGTCGAGCCGGCGGGTGGTGGCGTGGACGTGCCGCCGGGCGACGGCGGTGGCGTGGACGCGGTGGACGGCGGGGCGGACGGTGGCGCCGTCGGGGCGGATCCCCCGGCCGCCGTGGACGTGGCCGGGGACTTGACGGCGTTGGCAAAGGCCGGCCACGAGTCGAGCAGCGGAGGCTGGGGCCGCCGCTGCTGCAACGGTGACGCCGGGGGCGTCGCCGCGCCGGGGACGGAGCTGGCGACCGCCGAGGCGGGCGCCGCGCCGCCGGTGGCGGGGGTCGGGGCCGGGTCCGCCGCGGCCCGAGGGGCCGGCGAGTCGGCGGGGCGGCCGAGCTCCCCGGCGCGGTACGTCCGGCTGACCGAAACGTTGGCTGGCATGGCGGCGATGTCGGCCGGGGTCGGGATGGCGGTCGTCAGCGGCATCGCCCGGCCCCGCGCGACGGACGGACCACCCGGAGCGGCGGGTTCGTCTGCCGAGGAGGTCGAGGTGTGCGGGTTGTCGTCGGCCTGCTTCCGCGGTGCGTTGCCAACCTCGGCCCCGCCCGAGTCGGCCGGGGCCGCGCTCTGGTCAGCGGCGTCCTGGTCGTCCGGGGTGTCGGCCGCGTCAGCGTCGGTCGGCTCGGTCGACTCGGCGTCGGCAGACCCGGCGTCGGGCGAGCCGGCGTCGGGCGAGCCGGCGTCGGCCGGCTTGGCCGAGGCGGTGTCGGTGGCCGGTGCGGTGTCGGTGGCCGGCGTTCCGTCCCCGGCCGGTGCCGCCTCCGCCCTCGCCGTGGGCTGGTCGGCCGGCACCGCCGGCGGATCCGTCCACAGTGCACCAGGTGGGGGCGGCGGAGGCGGCTCGTACGCCTCGGGAAGCTCCTCCTCGGCGGTGGTCTCCGGCAATGCGGTGCCGACCGGCGGCGGTGGGGGCAGCGGGGGCAGCTCGCCGCTCTGGTCCAGGGCGGTCGGGTCGGCGTCGCTCGGGGCGTCAGGAGCCGGCGCTACGTCTCCAGCGTGCGGCTTTGCCTGCGATGCGTCCATTGCTGCCTCCCGCGCCCACGCCCGGGCCGGTCGGCCGGGCCGGAAGTACGTCAACCGTCACCGTGCCATATCTCAGCATGGCCGCCCAGTCGGCCGACGGCCGGTGCCGTCAGTCATCGCTGGGGCTACCGCCGGCGGTCGGCGTCGAGCCGGTGGCGCTCGGCGCGTTGCTCGACGAACCACCTGTCGGGGTGGTCGTCGGCTCCGTCGTCGGCGCGGTCGTCGGTGGCGTCGGGATGGTCGTCGGCGTCGTCGGCGTGACGGTCGGCATGCTGGTGGGCGGCTTGGTGGTCGGCGGCGTGGTCGTCGGTGGCTTCGTCGTCTTGGACGGCGTCGGACGCGGCGACGGCGTCGTCGGCGGCCGGGTGGTGGGGCTGGTGGTCGGTGCCGGCACCGCCGGGAAGACCCGGGTCGCGGCGTAGAACCGCGACCACCAGACCGTGGAGACCTTCACCACGTCGCCGGTGGTCGGCGCGTGCACCATCTTGCCGTCGCCGATGTACATCCCGACGTGGTGGATGGAGGTCCAGCTGCTGCCGGAGGCGAAGAAGAGCAGGTCACCGGGGAGCAGCGCCTCCCGGGCCACCGTCTGGCTCCGGGTGCCGTTGTACTGGTCCCGCGACACGCGGGGCAGCGTCTTGCCCTGGGACCGGTAGGCGGCCCAGACCAGGCCGGAGCAGTCGAACCGGTCCGGCCCCTCGGCGCCCCACTGGTACGGGTCGCCCCGCTGGGCGAGGGCGTATTTCACCGCGCCGAGCGCCTTCGGGTTGGCGACCAGACCGTTGACGCTGTCCAGCCCGATCTCGTTGCCGATCCGCTGCTCTGCCGCCTCCCGTTCGCGTTCGATCTCCGCGAGCTTCTCCGCGTTCTCGCGCTTCAGCTTGAGCAGCGCGGCGGAGCGCTCCTTGTACTTCTTCTCCGCCTCGGTGAAGGCGGCGGCCGCCTGCTGGCTCTCCGCCACCGCCTTCTGGTACGCGGCCTCGGCCTGCTGCTGCGCGGCCAGCGCGCGGTTCACCTCGGCGGCGGCGAGGCTCGTGTCCCGGGGGCTCCGCTCCTCGCCGCGCTGGATCCGCTTCAGCAGCTCCAGACCGTGCAGATCGGACCCGAACGCGCCGGGCGGCAGGCCGGCGGCGTCCTTGAGCGCCTCGGCCGCCGCACTGTCCGCGATCGCCCGCGCCTGCTCCAGCTCGGCGCGGGCCGTGGCGAGGGCGGTGTTGGCGGCCGTCACGGCGGCCGCCTTCTCGTCCCGCGTCTGGCGCAGCTTCAGGAGCTCCTCGCCGAGGGTGGCGACCTCGACCTCGAGCGCGTAGATCTGGCTCGCCAGTGGACCGGTCACCGTGGGGATCTGGAGATTGGGTGGCACCGAGGGGGAGGATCCGGGGCTCGGGGGCGCCCCGGCCGGCACCGGCCGGACACCCGGATCGGGAACGGTGTTGGGTGTGGCGGGTTCGGCCCAGACCGGAGTCGCGAGCACCCCGGCGACGATCGCGCCGACCAGGGCGGACCACACCAACGGGCGGAGCACCGGCGACACCGTGCCGTCCGTCCGCTCCGCCTGTCCGCGCCCGCTGTTCGCCATGCCGCTTCCCCGTTCCGGCGTACCGTACGGTCGCCCGTGCGCGCCGTCGGCCCGCCTTGGTGCTGTGTCCCGTCCCACTTCGTCTTACCGGAATGTGCCGGTGATGTCGATCCGGAGCAGGTAACGAGACGCTGAGAAGGCGGTGAACCAGGTCGCGTTCGGTGACGGTCCGGCGAGGACGCCCCGCGCCCGCCACGTAGGCTCGTCCCCGGATCGGCGGGAGGAGACGTGGCTGCGATGGACGCCGGACGCAAGCGTGAGCTGGAACAGAAGGTGTACGGCGGGGAGCGACTGAGCCGCGCCGACGGCGAGGCGCTCTACGCGAGCGACGACCTGGTCTGGCTCGGTCGGCTGGCCCACCACCGCCGTACGGAGGCGCACGGCGACCGGGTGACGTTCGAGGTCGGCGGCGGGGAGCCGCTGTCGTCCGGGCACGACTATCCGGAGCTGCTGCGCCACCTCGCCGCGACGCCGGGCGGCGTGCCGGACGTGGTCACCGCCACCGACATCCGGCGGTTCGAGGCGGCCACCGGGCGGCCCGCCGAGGAACTTCTCGACGAACTCGCCGCCGCCGGGCTGGCGTCGCTGGCCGGCGGCGACGCGGGGATCTTCGACCCCGAGGTCCGGTCGCGGGCCGCCGGCACGCCGATCGACTGGGCGGACTGGGCACGTATCCATCGCCTCGCACACGCCCGGGGGCTCCGGACGTCGGCGACGATGCGCTACGGCCAGGGTGAGGAATCTCGGCACCGGATCGACCACCTGCTCCGGTTGCGGGAGCTTCAGGACGAGACGGGGGGATTCCAGGTCTTCGTACCGATACGCCACGAGCACCCGGCCACCGGTCCGGGGGGCGCGGGCGGGACCGGCGCCGGAAACCCGCCCCGGGCGGCCTCGCCGGCGGAGTCGCTGAAGACCGTCGCCATCTCCCGGCTGCTCCTCGACAACGTGCCGCATCTGCGGTGCTCCTGGGCCACGGACGGGCTCCCGGTCGCCCAGCTCGCGCTGAGCTTCGGCGTGGACGACCTGGCCGGTTCACCGGCCGACCGGATGGACTCGCTGGCCGACGTGGCGGACTCGCAGAGCACCGCCCCGTCCCGGGACGAGCTGCTGAACCTGATCTGGGACGCCGGTTTTCGCCCCGTGGAACGGGACGCCCGGTACGCGGTGCTGCGCGAGTACGACGCCCCGGTCCCGCTGGCGCAGCGCCGGGCCGAGCCGCAGCACATCTGGTCCTGACCGCGGCGGACTCGACGCGGGTCACCCGTACCCGGGCGCCCTGATCCGGGCCGGTCGACCCGTCCACCAGCCTGTCGGCCCGACCGTGGTGGGGTTCCCGCCCCGGCTCACGTACCCTCGACTGGTCATGACTGAGCGACCCGAGCGGACGCCGTCCTTTCCTCGCCGGGACGAGGAGGGGCGGATCGTCGTGCTCGCCGACCTGCTCGGGCTCACGTTGGCCGGGGTCGTCGTCGGTGTCGTGGCCCTGCTGGTCTTCGACTGGAGCTTCGCGCTCCTCGGCCTGGGCGACGCCGGTCGGGCGAGCGGCTGGTTGGCCGTGGTCCTGCCGGCCTGGGTCTTCGTCGAGGAGTTTCGGGCCTGGAGGTTCGGCGCGGCCCGGGTCGCCGCCGCGCTGGTGGCCGCCGCCGTGGGGATCAGCGCCGGACTGTTGGCGGCCGGGCTGGCCGCCGGGGCGCCGCCGCTGGTCTCGGGCGGGCTGGCCGCCGCTGTCTTCGCCATGGCGTACGGGTTGATCTGGTTTGTCGGCGTCCGGTGGCTCGCCAACCGGACGGGCTGTCGGGGTGGGGCGGGGATGAGTCCTGCGGTGAAGTACACGCTGGGCCGGATCGGGCTCTTCGTGGCGGTGTTCCTGCCGCTCTGGCCGGTCGAGATGAACGTCTTCCTCAAGCTCATCCTCGCCCTGGCGTTCTCCGCCGCGCTGTCGTTCTTCCTGCTTCGGGGCTGGCGCGACGAGATGGCGCGGCAACTCGCCGACGCGGCGGAGCGGCGCAGGGCGGAGAAGGATCGGCTGCGCGCCGCACTGGCCGGCGAGGACGGCGTCACCGGCGGCGACGGGCCGGCGGGGCAGAAGCCGGTGGAGCAGAAGCCGACCGACGGGTCCGCCGACCCGCGCTGAGCCGCGCGACCCCGTACCCGGGCGCCGTTGACCGGATACGGGGCCGCCATCCTCCCCAGGAGGTCTCAGGGGTGGGGGCTACCAGTTCGTCGAACCCGCCACCCGTGGCCACGGCCGGCCGAGCGGCTTGATCAGGTACGCGATACCGCCCGACCCGCTGGAGACGCCGCCGCTGGCGTTGATCCGCTTCGTCCGCAGCCAGACCTGCTCGAACTGGTCGCGGCGGTAGACGTTGCGGACCACGTCGTTGCTGGCCGAGGCGGGGTCGTTGACCACGACGTCGCCCTTGGCGGTGAAGCCGACCACCACGAAGAGGTGCCCGGCGGTGCCGTAGTTCGCGCCGTCGAGCTCGCTGGCGAGGAACGACTGGCTGGTGATCACCGGGATGCCCGCGGCGATGAAGTGCTCCACCTCGTCCAGCGAGTGCAGCCGGGTCACCTTCGCCTCCAGGCCGAAGCTGGCGGCGTACGCGGTGTTGAAGGGCCAGTTTCCGCAGCCTTCGTACGCGTAGTCGTAGGTCATCCGGGCGGCGTGGTTGACCGTCGGGTCGGGGTAGTCCGGGTTGACCCAGGCGGTCTCCTCGGCGCTCGGGCGCCGACCCCAGTACTCGATCACCATCTCCGTCGAGGTCGGCGAGCACCAGGCCTGGCCCCCGCCGTCGTACTCCGGATAGTGGCCGGCGTGGATGTTCTGCGAGTAGGTGGGGACGGCGAGTTCCCGCCCCCAGGCGATCCGGCCGGCGCTCGGGGTGACGGTGAAGCGGTCCGGCACCATCGAGCACATCGCACCGAGCAGCCACACCCGGGGCGAGCGCCGGGCATCCGGCGCGCGGTAGAGGGTGAGCCGGAGCTGGTACGCCCGCAGCAGAACCCCGTTCGCGACGTCGTCGATCGCGAACGTGTCGGTGAAGATCGTCGACCAGGGGTCGCCCTGCCGGTTCACGCTGGTCCGGCGGATGTCCTGGTCGCCGTAGGCCCACCGGCCCATGACGTACCACGGGGTCCGCACGCCGGTGTTGTAGGTGCCCTGGAGCTCGACCTGGATCCAGGTGCCGGCCGGGGTGTCGGCGTTCCACGACGCGACGAGTTCGCTGGCGTCGAAGCCGATCGGGGTCAGCGGGGAGGTCCAGGTGGCGTACGACCAGGTCCGGGTGATCCCGGTGTGCGGGTCGGTGTAGTCCACGGTGCCGACCGGACGCTTGATCGTGATCGCGGGTCGGACCCCGGGGATGGCGACGGTGCCGTGGTGGGTGCCGCGGCGCCAGTCCGGGTAGCTGGACCACTCCTGGAAGCTGATCTGCTCGTCGTGTCGGACCGGCCGTCGGCGGTGCGTGGTGGTGCCGGCCCGGGCCGGGGCGGCGGTGCCGAGCAGGGCGAGGCTGCTGAGGCCGGCGACGGTGAGGGCGCGCCGGCTGATGGGGGTGTGGGCAATGGCCATCGATGCTCCGCGGGGGTACGAAGGTCGCGTCCTGTGGTCACTATCCCGTCCGTTGACAACTTTCGCCAGAGCCTGATTGCAGGAAAATCTTTGCCGGCATGAGGGTCGGGTTGGGATGGAAATCATCGCGGTCGATATTGAGTTGATCATAGACGGATGGTGCAGTGTGGACTACCCAGCGGATTCCTCCGCACCCCCAGGAGGTGTGCATGTCCTCCCGCACCCCGACCCCCGGGCCGTCGATCCCGCCCCGGACTCCCGCCCGCCGCGCCGGCCTCGGTGCCTCCGCCCGCGCCGCCGCACGGCGACGCCGGACCGCCCTGTTCACCGGCGTGGTCGTCCTCGGGCTCGCCGCCGCGTTGACCGGGCCGGTACCGGCCGGCGCCGGGCCCGAACCCGCCGGCGCGGAGCCGGCCGCGGCCGAGTACCGGGTACTCGGCCCCCGCACCTGGGCAGACCGCGACGCCGTCGCGCGGACCGGCGCCTCGATCGATGACATCGAGCACGGCGTGCTGCACGTCACCGCCACCCCGGCCGAGGTGAAGGCGATCACCGCGCTCGGCTTTGAGGTGGAGGCCGTGCCGGCGCCGCCCGACCGCGGCGCGGCCGATGGGACCGTCGGCCTCTTCGACTTCCCGCCGGCCGACTCCAGCTACCACAACTACGCCGAGCTGAACGCGGTGCTCAACCAGGTGGTCGCCGACCACCCGAACATCGCGCGCCGCTCGAGCATCGGGACCTCCTACGAGGGGCGCGACCTGCCGATCATCAAGATCTCCGACAACGTCGCCGTGGACGAGGACGAACCGGAGATCCTCTTCAACGCGCAGCAGCACGCCCGCGAGCACCTGACCGTCGAGATGGCGATCTACCTCATCAACCTCTTCACCGACTCGTACGGCTCCGACTCGCGGATCACCACCATCGTCAACACCCGGGAGATCTGGATCGTCCCGACCGTCAACCCGGACGGCAGCGAGTACGACATCGCCACCGGCTCGTACCGGTCCTGGCGGAAGAACCGGCAGCCGAACAGCGGCTCGTCGGCCGTCGGCACCGACCTGAACCGGAACTGGGGCTACAACTGGGGCTGCTGCGGTGGCTCCTCCGGCTCGCCCTCCTCGGAGACCTACCGGGGCCCGTCGGCGTTCTCCGCCCCCGAGACGCAGCGGCTCCGCGACTTCGTCAACAGCCGGGTGGTCGACGGCGTCCAGCAGATCACCGTGAACATCGACTTCCACACCTACTCGGAGCTGGTGCTCTGGCCGTACGGCTACACGACCGCGAACACCGCGCCGGGGCTGAACGCCGACCAGGAGGCGACGTTCCGGACCATCGGCCGGCAGATGGCCGCCACCAACGGCTACACCCCGGAACAGTCCAGCGACCTCTACATCACCGACGGGGACAGCCTCGACTGGATGTGGGCGACGCACAACATCTTCGCGTACACCTTCGAGATGTACCCCCGGTCGGCCCTGGGCGGCGGGTTCTACCCGCCGGACGAGGTGATCGCACGGGAGACCTCCCGCAACCGGGAGGCGGTGCTGATCCTGGCCGAGTACGCCGACTGCCCGTACCGGGCGATCGGCAAGCAGGCCCAGTACTGCGGGACGGGCGGCGGCACCACGGTCTGGCAGGACACCTTCGAGACCGAGACCGGCTGGACGACCAACCCGTCCGGTACGGACACCGCCACCTCCGGGGCCTGGGAGCGGGGTGCCGCCCAGGCGACCACCTCCAGCGGGGCCAAGCAACTCACCCCGTACGCCGGCAGCAACGACCTGGTCACCGGCCGGCTCGCCGGCAGCGGGGCCGGGGACCACGACGTGGACGGCGGCGTGACCAGCGCCCAGTCCCCGGCGATCACGCTCCCGGCCAGCGGCACGCTGACCCTCTCCTTCGCCTGGTATCTCGCGCACGGCTCGAACTCGTCGTCCGCGGACTACCTGCGGGTCAGTGTGGTGCACAGCGGCGGCACGACCCAGGTGTTCCACCAGGCGGGTGCGGCGAGCAACCGTAACGGCGCCTGGGCGACCGCCGGTGTCGACCTGTCGGCGTATGCCGGACAGTCGATCCGGCTGCTGGTCCAGGCCGCCGACGCCTCCGGGGCGAGCCTGGTCGAGGCGGCGATCGACAACGTGACCGTCACCGCCTCCTGACGGACGTACCGATCCGGGTCTCGGCCGGCCAATCCGCTGGTTGGGACCCGGATCGTGTGGTTTCTGCCGCCTGCCAATCTGGATCCTCCGGTCGTACGGCGGCACAATGCCCGAAGCATGTTACGAGGAGCATTTGCGTGCTTACAGAAGGGGTAAGCAAATGACCATGGAAATGTGGATCCGGGCTTTGAAGTCCGCCCGAGCCGGTGCCGGCGTCTCGCAGGAGAAGTTGGCCGAGATGATCAACTACAGCACGTCGCTGATTGCTCAGATCGATACCGGCCGCCGCCGCCCGACCATGGCGCTCGCGATCGCCGCCGACGCCGCGCTTCAGACCGACGGTCTCCTCGCCCACCTGCTGAAGCAGGCGAATTCACAGCACCCGCCAACCTGGTTCGCGCCGTGGCTGAAGGCCGAGCGCGAGGCGACCTGGCTGCGAACCTCCCATCCCGGTCTGGTCCCAGGGCTGTTGCAGACCGAGGCGTACGCGCGGGCACTCTTCTCAGCCGGCGGTCAGTACGAGCCGGACGAGGAAGAGGAGTTGATCGCGGAGCGGCTCGAACGACAAACCATGCTCACCGGAGAGCGCCCGAAGCGCCTCATCGCGGTCCTCGACGAGTTGGCTCTGCGCCGGATCATCGGGGGCCGGGAGGTTGCGGAGGAACAGCTCCGGCACCTGCTCGACATGGCCCAACGGCCGAACGTCACGCTGCACGTCATCCCGGCCGATGCGGGGGCCTATCCCGGGATTGGCGGTGGCTTCATTCTGGCGACGATGCCGGAGGGGGACGTGGTGGTCTACCTGGAGAATGCTGCCGTTGGCGAGCTAATGGACCGACCGGAGACGGTCGATATGATGCAGCGCAAGTGGGACTCCCTGCTCGGGCGGGCGATGCCGGAGCAGATCTCCCTCGCGATCATCGAGAAGCTGATGGGAGAACTCTGATGTACGAGCTCCGGTGGCGGAAGAGTAGCCGCAGCGCTGACCACGGTGACTGCGTCGAGGTCGCGGACAATTTGCCGGGGTGGGTGCTGGTCCGGGACAGTAAGGACCGGACGGGCGGTGTGTTGAGATTTGCTCCCGTCTCGTGGCAGGCCTTCGTCACCGCGATCGCCCGTCGCCCGTAGCCGCCCACCCCGATCCTCGGAACCTTACCCGTCGCCCGCTCTTGGCGGGTGTTCTTCTGAACCGCGTCCGCAACTGTCGGGAAGTTGCGGTGTCCGGGGCGGGCGGAGGGCGCCGTTTCCCAGATGGTGCGCGATCGTGGGGACGGCGACGCGACGATCTGCCGGAGCGCCCGTCACTCCGGTGCGTGGCAGACCGCCTCGACGTTGTTGCCGTCCGGGTCCCGGACGAAGGCACCGAAGTACGTCGGGTGGTACTCCGGCCAGAGACGAGGGGCGTGCAGGACCTCCGCGCCGGCCGCCACGGCGGCGTCGTGGAACGCGACGACGGCGGCCCGGGTGTCGGCGGTGAACGCGAGGTGTGTCTCCCGGGGCGTACCGCCGGTGGTCGCCGGCCCCAGCCAGAGCACCGGCCGCGTCGTGCCGTACGCGATGGCACCGTCGATCTCCATCAGCCGCCGACCGCCGAGTGGCGCGAGTACGGCGTCGTAGAACGCCGTGCTCGCGGAGACGTCTCCAACCTGGATCGATATGTGGTCGAACATCGTCACTCCCGTCGGCGGCCGTTGACGCCGGTTCACGGTACCGCGGGTGGCGACGGTGCCGGAGCTGCCGAATCGGGGTGGCGGCCGGCCGGAGACGGCCGAGCGCCCGCCCCCGGGAGTTGGGGAGGCGGACGCTCGGAGTTCGGGGCGACCGATGGTCACCGTAAACCTATAGGTTTAATAGGTTTGATGGTCTGGGCAGTAGTGCACACCTGGCGGATCAGCACCGTCCCACCGGTGTTCCGGATCCCGGGCCGGGCCCGTCAGGAGTTCGCCGCCGCCGGTGCCGGGTGCCGCCCGGCCGCGACCGCCGCCACCAGCGGACCGAGCATCAGACCGGTGATCAGGCCCACCAGGGCGTAGAGGGTGTCGGAGTCGGCCGCGTTGACCGGGACGCTGCCGGCGAGCGCGGTGAGCCAGGCCCCGACCGGCACCGTGAAGGTGAGCAGGACCGCGATGACCATCATCAGCACCGGATAGGCGAGCAGGGCGACGCCCAGGGCAGCCAGCCGGGACCATCCGCCGGACCGGTACGACGCCAGCAGCACGACCCCGGCGAGTAGCAGCATCCCGAGCAGCATCATCGGCCCGCTGCGGTGGTATGGGTCGATGCCCCGGAGGAGGAGCACCCCGGCTCCGCCGACGACGGCGAGCAGCCCCGGTGCGGCCCGGCGGACGGCGAAACCAGCTCGCGCGGCGCCCTGCCCGGCGGCCCGCGCGGCGCCTTGGGCGGCGCCGGCGCAGGTCGCGACCAGGAGGAGGCCGAGCACCACCGCGGCCGGGTTCAGCGCCGGCTCCGTGTCGGTCGGTGACTCCACGCCGGCGGCCCACGGCGTCAGCGCGGCGGCGACCGCCCCGACCACGACCAGCGCGGAGCGCCTGGCGGGCGGTCCGGCATGGTTCGGCCGGCGCGCGAGCAGCAGTGCGGTCGCCGTCACGACGGCGGAGGCGACCAGCGCCAGGATGACGGCCGGCACCGGGCCGGAGATGTCGGCCCGGTCCAGCGCCAGGTCGGCGGCGAGCCAGAGCCCGCCGAGGACGGCGACCCGGGTGACTGCCGGCCGGGCGCCGTCGAGTGCCACCAGGAGTCCGAGCACGGCCGCGATGATTGCGGTGACCCGCAGGTCGCGTACCCAGTAGGTGTTGTTCTCCGCGTACGCCTGTGGGCCGGTCGGCTCGGTCCACGGCTGGAGCAGGGCCAGTCCGATCGCCCAGGAGATGGCGGCGCCGGTCGCCGCGCCGATCCCGATGACGCCGTGCCCGTTCATCCGCATGGGAGGACGGTAGCGGCGCGGCGCCCGCGGCGGAACCTCAGGCCATCGGTCACCGTCGGCGATGGACGCGGCGGCTGGACGGCGCGTTCGGGCGGCACCGGTGCGGTGGCGGAGACCCGGCCGGCGCGCGATGCGGTGATCAGCGGGAATGCGGATGCGCTGGCGGGACGGTCGATGAGGGGTGACCGTCTCGATGCGCTACGGTTGCCCCGACCACCCCGCAGCGAAGCCGGTGCGAAACCGGCGCTGTCCCGCAACTGTGATGCCTCCCGTGCCGCCCGGCCCTGGGCCGCGGCGCGGCGGGGATGAGCCAGGTCGCCTGCGGGTCTGGTCGCGGACTGCGCCTTCGAGGAAGGGCGCCCCGCGGACGGGGCCGACCGGTCCCTGTCGGCGGAGCACCAGTACCTCGACCGACAGGAGGACCGATGAGCAGACGTACGCCCAGAATGATCGCCGCGCTGCTGGCCACCATGGCGCTCGCCCTCGGGGCCTGTGCCGACCGGAGCGCCGAGCAGCCGAGCACCGGAGCGAGCGGTTCCGCCGCCAGCTACCCGGTGACGGTGGGGAACCTCACGCTCGACAAGCGGCCGGAAAAGATCGTCGTACTCGGGCCCACCGCCACCGAGATGCTCTACGCGATCGGTGCCGGCCCGCAGGTCACCGCCGTCGACGACAACTCCAACTACCCGCCCGAGGCGCCGCGGACCGACCTCTCCGCGTTCACCCCGAACGCCGAGGCGATCGCCGCCCGGCAGCCCGACCTGGTGGTGCTGACCAACGACCAGAACAAGATCGTCGACCAGCTCGGTCAGCTCAAGATCCCGCACTACCTTGCGCCGGCCGCACGGACGCTGGACGACACGTACCGGCAGCTCACCGAGCTCGGGACGCTGACCGGGCACCCGGACGAGGCGGCCGACCTGGTCCGGCGGATGAAGGACGAGATCACCAAGCTCACCGCCGACCTGCCGCAGCGGTCGCGGAAGCTCACCTACTACTACGAACTCGGGCCGGAGTACCACTCGGTGACCAGCGCGACCTTCGTCGGCTCGCTGTTCAGCCTGGTCGGGCTGGAGAACATCGCCGACCCGGCCGACCCCGACGGCGGGAAGGGCGGCTACCCGCAGCTCGGCGAGGAGTCGATCATCCAGGCCAACCCGGACCTGATCTTCCTGGCCGACACCCGGTGCTGTCAGCAGTCCGCCGAGACGGTCAGGGCTCGCAAGGGCTGGGCCGGGATCACGGCGGTCAAGAACAACCAGATCGTCGCCCTCGACGACGACATCGCCTCCCGCTGGGGTCCTCGCGTCGTCGACCTGCTCCGGGCCATCGTGGACGCGGTGGCCAGGGTTCCCGCCTGAGCATGGCGGAAACTCCGGTGAGCTCCGGTGCCCCGGCCCCATCCGGCCGGGGCGCCCGGCGGGCCCGGGACGTGAGGGATCCGTTCCCCGCCCGGCCCGCCGGGCTGCGGCGGCGCTGGCTGGTCGCCGGCATCGTCGCCGTCGCGGTCGCCGCGGTCGCCGGCATCGCGTACGGGCCGGTCAGCCTGCCGCCGGGCAGCGTCGCGGCGGAACTGCTCAACCTCGTACCCGGGGTGCACCTTCAGAGCGGGCTGAACGAGCGCGAGATCGCCATCGTCACCGACCTGCGCCTGCCCCGGGTGGTACTCGGGCTGCTCGTCGGCGGGACGCTCGCCCTGGCCGGCGGCTGCTACCAGGGCGTCTTCCGCAACCCGCTGGCCGACCCGCACCTGCTCGGGGTGGCGGCCGGGGCCGGGCTGGCGGTCACCGCGGTGATCGTGATGCGCGGCGTGACCGGCGCGGACATCACCGTCGGCCTGCCCGTCACGGTGCCGCTGGCCGCGTTCGTCGGGGCGCTGGGTGCGGTCCTGCTCACCTATCTGCTCGGTGCCGCCGGTGGCCGAGACCGCTCCCCGGCCACCCTGATCCTGGCCGGGGTCGCCGTCTCCGCCTTCCTCTCCGCCGGGCAGACGTACCTGTTGCAGAACAACGCGGAGAGCATCCAGGAGGTCTACTCGTGGATGCTCGGCCGGCTCACCACCGCCGGGTGGCACGACGTCCTGATCGTGCTGCCGTACGCGGTGGTCACCGCCGGCGTGCTGCTGCTGCACCGCCGGGAGCTCGACGTCCTCACCATCGGGGACGACGAGGCGAGCAGCCTCGGCCTGCACCCGCAGCGGTCCCGGCTGCTGCTGGTCGCCGCCGCCTCGCTCGGCACCGCCGCCGCCGTGTCGGTCTCCGGGCTGATCGGGTTCGTCGGGATCATCGTTCCGCACACCGTACGGATGCTCGCCGGGGCGAGCTACCGGGCGATCCTGCCCCTCTCCGTCCTCTTCGGCGGTGCCTTCCTCGCCCTGACCGACCTGATTGCCCGGACCGTCGCCGCCCCGGCCGAGATCCCGATCGGGGTGGTCACCGCGATCCTCGGCGGCCCCTTCTTCGCCCTCGTGCTGCGGACGACGAAGCGGGTGGAGACGTGAGCGAGGACGTGCGCACCGCCGTCGGGGCGGAGGCGGATCTCCCGGCCGTCGAGGTGACCGGGCTGCGGGTCACGCTCGGCGGGACCCCGATCCTGGCCGGGGTCGGTCTGTCGGTGTCGGCCGGGGAGTGGGTGACGGTGATCGGCCCGAACGGTGCCGGCAAGTCCACGCTGCTCCGCGCGGTCGCCGGGTTGCTGCCGGCCGACGCCGGCTCCATCCGCCTCTTCGGTACGCCGTCGACCCGGTTGAGCCGGCGGGAACGGGCCCGGGTCGTGGCGGCGGTGGCCCAGTCCCCGGTCGTACCGGCCGGGATGGCGGTCGTCGACTACGTGCTGCTCGGACGCACCCCGTACATCCCCCCGTTCGGGCGGGAGTCGGCGGCAGACCTGGCGGTGGTTGCCGACGTCCTCGACCGGCTGGAACTGACCCGGTTCGCGTCCCGGCCGCTCGCGACACTCTCCGGCGGCGAGCGGCAGCGGGTCTTCCTGGCCCGGGCCCTGGCCCAGGGGGCGCCCCTGCTGCTGCTCGACGAGCCGACCAGCGCACTGGACATCGGACACCAGCAGGAGGTGCTGGAGCTGGTCGACCAGTTGCGCCGCGACGACGGCCTGACCGTGCTCGCCACCATGCACGACCTGTCGGTCGCCGGCGAGTACGCCGACCGCCTGGTGCTGATGGCGGGCGGCCGGGTCGTCGCCGACGGGCCGCCCCGGGAGGTGCTCGTCGAGGAGCTGCTGGCGACGCACTACCAGGCGCGGGTTCGGGTGATCGACGGCGACCACGGTCCGCTGGTCGTCCCCGTCCGGGCGACGGGACGCCGCGCCGACCGCCCCGGCTGAGGCCGGTCACCTCGCGGAACCGGCGCTTCTGGTCGGTCGCGGTGCCCCTCGTCGACCGACCTAGCTGAACCGACGTCCCTCGTCGCGCCGGTAGGCCCAGCCGGCGACGGCGGCCAGCACCACGATCCAGACGCCCAGCATCACCAGCGAGGTCGGGTTGACCCGGAAGTCGCCGACCGCCGCCCACATCAGTTCGACCGCGCCCCGGGTCGGCAGGTACGGAGCGATCGCCGTGATGAAGCCCGGCGCGTCGCCCGGCGGGAACAGCAGACCGCCGCCGACGGCCAGCGGGAAGAAGATGACCTGGGCCACCACGGTCGCGGCCTTGCTCGGCAGCGCGTAGCCGATCGCGAGCCCCATCAGGGTGAACGGCACCGCGATGAGGACGACCGTGCCGAGCGCGGCCAGGAACGCCGGCCCGCTGACCCGGGCCTCGGTCGCCAGGGCGGCCACGAGCACCACCGGGATCAGCGACAGCAGGGTCATCGCCAGGCCGGCGGCGATCCGTCCGGCGAACCGTGGTGCGGCCCCGGCGGGAAGCGTACGCAGGTACGGGTCCCAGGGCTGGGCGCGGTCCTCGGCGACCCCGATGCCGTACTGGAAGATGTTGGTGCTCATCACCGCGAAGGTGACCATCGAGGCGGTGGCGTACGTCGCGACCACCGGGTCGTCGCCGCTGAACGGCACGACGAAGAACAGCATCGACACCGTCGGGAAGAACGTGCTACCGATCACCGCGATCGGGATCCGGACGGTCTCCAGGAGCTGGTATCTGGTGTGGACGAGGGCAAGGCGCACGGTCGGGCTCCTCAGGCGTCGGCGGTCTCGGCGGTGACGGGCGGGGCGGTGGTGGGAGTGGTGGCGCTGGTGATCGCCAGGAAGGCGTCCTCCAGCGAGGTGGGCCGGATCTCCAGGTCCGAGAAGGCGACGCCGCTGCGTACCAGGTCCCGGACGAACTGGTCGGAGTCGGTGGTGAGCAGCCGGGTCACCCCGTCGACCCGCTCCACGCCGCGTACGCCCGGCAGGTCCGGCAGATCCGGCGCGACCAGGTTGACCCGGCGTACCCGGCTCAGGCCCCGGATCGCGTCGACGGTGTCGTCCGCGAGCACCCGGCCGCGGCCGAGTACCACCACCCGCTGGGCCAGTTCCTCGATCTCCTCCAGGTAGTGGCTGCTGAGCAGCACCGTGCCGCCCTCGGCGTGGAACTGCCGGATGCCGTCCCACAGGTCACGGCGGGCGGTGACGTCCAGACCGGTGGTCGGCTCGTCGAGGACGACGAGGCGGGGACGGCCGACGAAGGCCAGGGCGACGGCGAGTCGTCGCCTCTGCCCGCCGGAGAGGCCACCGGTCTGCCGCCGGACCAGGTCGGTGAGGCCGAACCGGTCGAGCAGTTCGGCTCGGGGCATCGGGTCGGGGTAGTGCGCCGAGACGAGGTCGACCACCTCGCCGACCCGCAGCGTCGGCGGCAGACCGGTCTCCTGCGGGGTCATCCCGAGCCGGCGTCGCGACGCCGGATCCCGCGGGTCGCCGCCGAACAGCTCGACCCGGCCGGTGGTGACGCGGCGGAGCCCGACGAGGAGGTTCAGCAGGGTGCTCTTGCCGGCCCCGTTGGGACCGAGCAGCCCGACCAGCTCACCGGAGTGCAGGTCGAGGTTGACCCGATCGAGTGCGGTGATCTCGCCGTACCGGCGGGTGACCTGGACGGCGCGGGCTACGATCATGACTTCTCCTCGGTCGAGGGGGATCGGGGGGTCGGGTCGAGCAGGGCACGCACCGCGGCGGTGTACTCCTCGAAGGCGAGCCGGCCGCGTCGGGTCAGCCCGACGAGGGTGACCGGGGTACGTCCCTGGTGCGTCTTGACGATCTCGACGTACTTCGCCTCTTCGAGCTTGCGCAGGTGGACGGAGAGGTTCCCGGCCGTCATCCGCAGGATCTCCTGGAGCCGGGGGAAGGTGATCCGGTCGCGGTCGGACAGGGTCGCCAGGGTGGCCATCACCCGCAGCCGGGCCTGCGCGTGGATCACCGGGTCGAGTTCCGGCGGCGGTGCCGTGGTCACCGCGTTCCCCGTTCCGGGAGCGCCGGGGTCGGCCTCCGGCGCCGGAGTTCGACCAGGCCGCCGACCACCACCATGCCGCCGCCACCGGCGATCGCGACCACCAGCGCGTGCCAGCCCGGTCCGGTGACGATGCCGACGACGTTGGTGACGCTGATCCAGGCGCCGAGGGTGAAGAGGTTCCGGTCGAGCCAGATCGCACCGCCGGCCATGTGAAGGGCGCCGGTCAGCCCGACCATCACGCCGGACCAGAGCAGGGTGCTGAGCTCGTCGGGCAGGCGGTCGCTGACCTGGGCCAGTACGGTCGTCATCGTGGCGAAGCCGAGGCCCCAGGAGATGCCGTACCAGGCGCCCCGGCGGGCGGATTCACCGGTGACCTGTCCGTAGGCGCGGGCACTGACGAGGCCGGTGAGCAGCGCCGCCACCGCGAGCAGCCCGAGCAGCGTGGTCAGCGGCAGCCACGCCGGAAGCGCCACGAGGACCCGGCCGTCCGGCCCGAAGCGCAGGAAGAAGAGGCCGAACCCGATGAGCCAGGCCAGTCCCCAGGGCCAGTAGTAGAGCAGCATGTTCGGGGTGAGGCGACGCGCGGCCTCGGCCTGCTGCTCGGCGATCATGCGCAGCGCGGTCGCGGGATCGGCGGGGGGCCGCTCGTCCGGGTCGTCAAAGGACGCGCTGGCGTTACTCCCAGTCATGCAAACTACTTTACGGCACAAAGTCCACGACGTTGCCAACCAGTTTGCCCGGTTGTCATCGCTGGGGGAGCCGCCGCGACCGGAGGGAACCGCCGGGAGCCGCCGCGACCGGAGGGAACCGGACGTAATGCCCTCCGGCCGCGGCGGCCAGGTCGGCCGGGAAGCAGCAAGGCGGGCAGATCCGCCGGGAAGGCGACGGAGATTCGCGCCGGTAGGCGTCTCGGTTCCGCCGGGGCACCCTCCTCAGGCGGCCAGCGCCTCGGGCAACGGCGCGGTGTGCAGCACGGTGAGCCGGGAGACGGCCCGGGTCAGGACCACGTAGAGCCGGTGCAGGCCGCGCGGCTCCGCCGCCACGATCCGGGCCGGCTCGACGACGATCACGTGGTCGTACTCCAGGCCCTTGGCGACCGTGGCGGGGACGACCGAGACCCGCGCCGCGGCCTCGACCTCGTCGGCGGCCGCGGTCGCGATCCCGGCCCCGGCGAGCGCCGCGCGGAGTGGCTCGATGTCGGCGTCGGCGGCGATCACCGCGATCGACCCCTCGTGCCCCAGCGCCGCCCGGACCTCGGCCACCGTCGCGGTCGTCAGGTCGCCGACGGCGCGGACGTCCAGCGTGCCGTCGCGCCGCAGCGACTCGGCCGGCGGTACGTCGACCGCCAGCGCCGGCAGCAGCCGGTTGGCGAGGGCGACAACGGCGGCCGGCACCCGGAAGCCCATGGTCAACGGCACCACCGTCGCGTCCGGCTTGCCGAGGTGGCGCAACGTCTCCCGCCAGTCGGTCGCGGCCCACGGTGCGGTGCCCTGCGCCAGGTCGCCGAGGAGGGTCAGCGAACCGTGCTCGGTGCGCCGCGCGATCGCCCGGCACTGCATCGGGGAGAGGTCCTGCGCCTCGTCGACCACCACGTGCCCGAAGCTGGGCAGCCGTACGATCAGCCCGGCGGCCTCGTCGACCAGGACGGCGTCGGCCGCGCTCCACCTCGCCGCCTTCGGCGTTCGGGGCGGCTTCGCCCAGACCAGCAGCGCCTGCTCCGCCTCGGTGAGGACGCCGTCGGCGGCTTCGGCCAGGGCCTGTGGGTCGGCGAGCAACCGGTGCACCAGCCCGTCGGGCGTGACCGCCGGCCAGCAACGGTCGAGGAACTCGGTGACGGGTTTCGAGCGGCCCATCCGGCGCAGCCAGGCGTCGCCGGGGGAGTCCCCTCGCCGCGCCTCGACCTGGCGTTGGAGGAGGGCGACCACCCGGGCGCGGACCCGTTCCCGGGCGGTGCCGTACGGCAGTCTCTCCTGCCGGACCTCCTCGATTACCCGGCGCAGCGCCTCCGCGGTGATCCGCCACCGGTACGACCCGTCGGAGACGGTGATCGGCTCCTCCGGCTCTCGGATGAGCCCGGCCAGCGCCCGCCGGAGCACCTCGGCCATCCGGGGATCGTGCTTCACCGCGGCGGTCTCCGGCGGGTCCGTTCCCCGGACGGCGAGGGAGACGCCCCCGGTGGGGGTGCCGTCCGGCCGGTACGCCGCCGACGTCACCAGGTCCTCGACGGTTGCCTGGGTCACCTCCACCTCGCCGAGGGCCGGCAACACCGCGGAGATGTACGACAGGAACGCCCGGTTCGGCCCGACGATCAGCACACCGGAGCGGCGCAGCCGTTCCCGGTGCAGGTAGAGCAGGTACGCGGCCCGGTGCAGCCCGACCGCGGTCTTCCCCGTCCCGGGCGCCCCCTGGACGCAGACCGAGTCGGCCAGGTCGGCCCGGACCAGCTCGTCCTGCTCGGGCTGGATGGTGGCGACGATGTCGCGCATCGGCCCGACCCGGGGACGTTCGATCTCGGCGGTGAGGATCCGGCTCGCGGTGCCGTACTCCTCGCCCCGGTCGAGGTGTTCGTCCTCGAAGCTGGTCAGCTCACCCTGGTTGAAGCCGAAGCGGCGGCGGGTACGGACCCCCTGCGGGTCGCGGGCGCTCGCCCGGTAGAACGACCGGGAGACCGGTGCCCGCCAGTCCAGCACCATCGGTTCGCCGGCCTTGTCGGTGACGTGCCGCCGCCCGATGTGGTACGTGCCGTCGGCGAAGTCGAGACGGCCGAAGAAGAGTGGGGTGCTGGGGTCATCGGCTAGTTCGGCGACCCGCCGGGAGAGGGTGGTGCCGAGGGTTTCGGCGGTGAAACCGTCGCCGGCGGTCTCCGCGCCGGAGCGGAACAGCCCCTCGGCGTGCTCCCGCATCCGGCGCAGGGCCGCCCGGGAGGCAGCCAGGTGGGCACGTTCGGCGGCGAGCTCGGCGGCGAGGTGGTCCCCGGCGTGGGTGGTCGGCCGGGACGGCGGATCGGTGGCGAGGTCGAATGCAGGCACGATCATCGAAGGTCCTCGAAAGATTGAGATCCTGCTCGCGTATCCGTCAGGCTGGATGGCCAGCCCCGGCGCGGGACGTCCGCTACGGTGCGTGCTCACCGCGGCCGTCGGCAGGGCGAATCAGGATACGCCCCGTCGCCGTGCCGCTCTACCGATTTTTGACCTGTGTGTCCGGCGATGTCCGTCCGCCACCGAGGCGGGTGGGGCGTCGCGCGAGGGCAACGCCGGTGGTGGGCACCGTCGCAGCGGCCACTTCCCGAGCGGTCGGCGGAAGGGGCGCCGGGTTCGCCGGGTACGGTCGGATCATGACCGAGCTGCGGCGACCCCGGGTGGGCCACATCCAGTTCCTCAACTGCCTGCCGATCTACTGGGGGCTGATGCGTTCCGGCGCGCTGATCGACGTCGAGCTGCACAAGGACACCCCGGATCGGCTGAGCACCGCCCTGGTCGCCGGCGACCTGGACATCGGGCCGATCTCGCTGGTCGAGTACCTCCGGCACGCCGACGAGCTGCTCCTGCTGCCCGACCTCGCGGTCGGCAGTGACGGGCCGGTGCTCTCGGTGAACCTCGTCTCCACCCGCCCGCTCGCCGAGCTGGACGGGGTCAGGGTCGCGCTCGGCTCCACCTCCCGAACCGGGGTGACGCTCGCCCGGCTACTGCTCGCCGAGCGCTACGGGGTCGAGCCCGAGTACTTCCGCTGCCCGCCGGACCTGACCACGATGCTGCTGGAGGCGGCGGCCGGGGTGCTGATCGGTGATGTGGCGCTACGGGCCCTGTACGAGGCGCCGCGGCGCGGGCTGGAGGTCACCGACCTGGGGCAGGCGTGGCGGGAGTGGACCGGCCTGCCGATGGTCTTCGCCGTCTGGGCCGTACGACGGGACTTCGCCGCCGACCATCCGGGGCAGGTCAAGGACGTGCACGAGGCGTTCCTGCGGTCCCGGGACCTCTGCCTGGCCGAGCTGGACGAGGTGGCGGAGGCGGGGGCCCGGTGGGAGCCGTTCGACGCGGCGACGCTGGCGACGTACTTCCGGGCGCTCGACTTCTCGCTCGGCGAGCGGCAGGTGGCGGGGCTACGGGAGTTCGCCCGCCGGGCCGCGCCGCTGGCCGACCTTCCGGCGCTGCCGGCCGGAGGCCCGGCGTTCTTCACCGGCTGACGGCGTCACCGTCACCCCGGTCAACCGGACGTCCGCCGGCCCTGCCGGAGGGCCCGCGGACGTCGGTGGAAGCGCCTGCCGTGCCGGGTGCTGCCGTCGCCGGTCCGTGCGATCTCAGTCGGTACGGAGCTGACGCGCCACGTCCTCGCAGATCTTGGCGCCGTGCGTGTAACCGAGGTTGATCGCGTACCGGGTCTCGACCGCCATGGTCCAGCCGTCGCCGATCGCCAGGCAGTTGACCGTGTACTTCTGTTCGCGGGTGCGGTCCACCCAGCCGTTCTTGATCGCGATGGTCTTCTGGACGGAGGCCGGGAAGGCCTTGCGGATGCCGAAGTTGCCGACCCCGCGGACCGCGCGCATCTCGTCCAGGAGCCACTCCGTCCACTTCGGCCCGGCGGCCCGGCCGTCGGCGATGCAGGCGCCCATCCGGGCGGCGTCCCGGGCGGAGAGGGCGGTCCGGCTCCACCCGCCGTCCGCGGACGGGCTGCTGTCGGTCAGCTCGCAGATGTCGATCAGCCGCTTGATCGACGCCGTACCCCCGTTGAGTTCGTAGAGAGTCTGGGCGGCGGCGTTGTCGCTGTCCCGGATCATGATCGAGACCTGGTGAAGTCGAGCGTCGCTCGGGGTCTGGCCCTTCTCGGCGGCGCGGCGCAGGTAGTCGGCGCCGATCCAGGCCTTGATCATCGAGGCGGTCGGGTTGGTCTCGTCCATGTTGCCCGACCCGGAGATCTTGCCCGTACGGGTGTCCATGAGGGCCCAGTTCCACCAGCCGTCGGTGTCGACCGTCACGTTGGTCGGAGCGACCGGCAGCGGCGGCAGCGTCGGGCTCGGCGTCGGGGTGGGGGTCGTCCGGCCCGGAGTCCCACCGGTCGTGGCCGAGTCGCCCGAACCCGCCGGTTCGCCCCACCTGGCGGCGGCGGTGCTGGCGAACGGGGAACCGGGCAGGAGCCGGAGGCCGACCAACACCAGTACGAGCAGGACACCGGTGATCAGGCTCAGCCGGAGCGCCGTCGCGCGGGTGGAGTCGGAGCCGGTGCCCCGAGCGGAATCTCGCCGGCGTGCCATCAGAACGTTCCTCCGCCCGGGTTGGCCGACGAGTCGGGGTCGGCCGACGAGTCGGTGATCGGCTTCGGCACCTTCATCGCGGCACCGGGGCGCGGCGTGACGAGTTGGCTGGCCACGCTGGCGCAGATCCTGGCCCCGAAGTCGAGACCATTACGCACCGGGTACCGGGTCAGCACCGACAGCACCCAGTCGTCGGCGACGGCCAGGCAGTTCAGGTGCCACATCCCGTCGGCCCAGATCGGGGTCCAGCCGTTCTTGATTCCCACGCCCTGCGACACGATCTCCTTTGGCAGGCCGTCGATGATGCCCCAGCGACCGCCGCCCTGGCGGAGCTGCTGGTCCTTCGCGGCGGTGGTGCCCCGCACCTTGGTCATCTCCTCCAGCACCCACTTCGTCCACTTCGGCCCGGCGGCGGTGCCGTCCTTGATGCACTCTCCCATCCGGACGGCGTCCCGAGCGGACATTTGGGTGTAACTCCACCAGACGGTGCTCTTCCCGGGCGGAATTACCTTCCGGGTCTCGGTGAGACCGCACATCTCGATCAGCCGGTCGATCACCGCGCCCCGGCCGCCCGCGTTGAAGAGCGCCTCGGCGGCGTCGTCGTTGCTGTCCCGGATCGCCGTGCTGGCCTGCCGGCGGCGTGTGGGCGACGGTTCCGCGTCACCGAGGCGGCGGAGATAGTCCGCGACGATCCAGACCTTGATCATCGATTCGGTGGAGTTGGTCGCCGTCATGTTCTTGGCGCCGGAGATCTTGCCGGTCTTCCGGTCCAGCAGCGCCCAGGAGACGAAGCCGTCAACCCCGCGGACGGTCACCGGCGCGGCGGCGAGTGTCGGCGCCGGCGGTGCCGCCGGGATGATTCCGGCCTCCTCGTCCGGCGACGACGAGTCGCCCGAACCTGGGCCGACGAGCTTCGCGTAGGCGGTGGGCACGAGCAGCAGCCCGCCAAGCACGATTGCGGCGATGGCGAGCACCAGGGGCAGGCGGGAGCGCATGAGGAGAAGGCTCCAAGCGTGAGGGCCGGGGGGCCGCGTTGTCCGAGGCACAGGGGGTCTTGTGACGTTGTCAGCGCGGTCCCTCGCCCCACACCGGCGGGTGCGCCGCGCCTCCCGTCCCGCCGGGGGACGGCGGAACGGAACGGGGCAAGTCTACGTGCCGTGGCCCGGTTCGCCAGACCGCCGACCCGGCGAGCCGGGATCTCGTGCCGGGAAATACGTCGCCATCTCGTGCTATATCCCGAATATTCGGTGCAGTGTGACCAGGGTCACGGCCGTCGGGCGGGAGTCGGTGGCTACTCGGCGTCGATCAGGTGGCCGGGGGTACCAGGCCGCAATTCTGTTACACATCTTGGTTATCTGCATGTCGGGCTGTAACACTTGCTCCGTGCACGGACATCACTTTCCGGAGCCGGGTGACGGTCCCGCCAGCGGCCTGCTCGGTCAGGTCGAGGCGGCCGAGGCGGCGCTGCGGGCCGCCGCCGAGCGTGGCCGGCCCGGTGCCCCGGACGGCGCGGCCGGCGACACCGACCCGCAGGAGTACTTCACCGCGTTGATCGAGGCCGACCAGAAGATCGAGCCTCGGGACTGGATGCCGGACGCCTACCGGCGGACGCTCATCCGGCAGATCGCGCAGCACGCGCATTCCGAGATCATCGGTATGCAACCGGAGGGGAACTGGATCACCCGCGCACCCTCGCTCAAACGCAAGGCGATCCTGCTGGCCAAGGTCCAGGACGAGGCCGGACACGGCCTCTACCTGTACGCCGCCGCCGAGACCCTCGGGGTGAGCCGGGACGAACTGGTCGAGCTGCTGCTGGCGGGGCGGCAGAAGTACAGCTCGATCTTCAACTATCCGACCCTGACCTGGGCGGACGTCGGTGCCATCGGCTGGCTGGTGGACGGCGCGGCGATCGTCAACCAGGTGCCGCTCTGCCGCTGCTCCTACGGGCCGTACGCGCGGGCGATGATCCGGATCTGCAAGGAGGAGTCCTTCCACCAGCGGCAGGGATACGAGATCCTCTACACCCTGGCGCACGGCACGCCCGCGCAGCGGGAGATGGCCCAGGACGCGGTGAACCGGTGGTGGTACCCCTCACTGGCGATGTTCGGCCCGCCGGACCGCGACTCCACCCACTCCGAGCAGTCGATGGCGTGGAAGATCAAGCGGTTCTCCAACGACGAGCTCCGGCAGCGCTTCGTCGACATGTGCGTGCCGCAGGCCGAGATCCTCGGCCTGCGGATCCCCGACCCGGAACTCCGCTGGAACCCCGAGCGGCAGTCGTACGACTTCACCCCGCCGGACTACGCCGAGCTGATGCGGGTGATCTCCGGTGACGGACCGTGCAACCGGCAGCGAATGGCGCGCCGGCGTCGCGCCCACGCCGAGGGTGCCTGGGTCCGGGAGGCCGCCGCGGCGTACGCCGCCAAGCGGGCGGCCCGGGCGACGGCCCCGACGGAGGTGGCGGCGTGAGCGACGACCCGCGGACCCGGACCGGCGGCGGCGCGCCGGCCAAGACGGCCGACCGGTCCGGCTGGCCACTCTGGGAGGTCTTCGTCCGCCCCCGGCGCGGGCTGGCGCACCACCACGTCGGCAGCCTGCACGCCCCGGACGCCGAACTGGCGCTCCGCAACGCCCGCGACCTGTACACACGCCGGCAGGAGGGGGTCTCCATCTGGGTCGTCCCGGCCGCCGCGATCACCGCCTCCAGCCCGGACGAAAAGGACGCCTTCTTCGCCCCGGCCGCCGACAAGGTCTACCGGCACCCGACCTTCTACGAGGTGCCGGAGGGGGCGGCCCACCTGTGAAGACCACCGTGGACCACCTGCTGGCGCTCGGCGACGACGCGCTCATCGCCGCGCAGCGGCTCGGGGAGTGGGTCGCGGCCGCCCCCGAGCTGGAGGAGGACGTCGCGCTCGCCAACATCGCGCTGGACCAGCTCGGCGCCGCCCGGCTGCTGCTGACGTACGCGGGGGAACTGGAGGGCGCCGGTCGGGACGAGGACGCGCTGGCGTACCTGCGCGACGACCGCGAGTTCCGCAACTGTCTGCTGGTCGAGCTGCCGAACGGCGACTTCGCGGTCACCATGGCGAAACTGCTCTTCCTGGCGGCGTACCAGCTCACGCTCTACACCGCGCTCAGTGGATGCGCGGACGAACGCCTCGCCGCGATCGCCAGCAAGGCGCGCAAGGAGGTCGCCTACCACCTCGACCACGCCCGGCTGTGGACGGTGCGGCTCGGCGACGGCACCGCCGAATCGCACCGGCGGATGCAGGCGGCGGTCGACGAGATCTGGCCGTACACCCACGAGCTCTTCCTGCCCGACCCGACCGCGCCGGTCGATCCGGCCGGACTCCGCGCCGAGTTCCTGGCCATCGTCGAGCCGGTGCTCGCCGAGGCGACGCTGGAGCGTCCGGCCGACGACTGGGCGCCGGAGGGCGGCCGGCGGGGACTGCACACCGAGCACCTCTCCTACCTGCTCGCCGAGATGCAGGTGCTGCACCGCGCCCACCCCGGAGCGCGCTGGTGAGCGCGAGAGGTGCCCGATCCGGGCTGGTTCGCGTGGGAGGCGGCCACACCCGAACGCGAGGTGCCGACGCGTGGCGACCCGGCTCCGCGGTCCCGGCCGGAGGGTCGGCCCGATGAGCGCCGACCGGCTCCGCGACGTGGTGGCGGCGGTGGTCGACCCGGAGCTGCGGGTGGTGACCATCGAGGAGCTCGGCATCCTCCGGGACGTGGCGGAGGACCCGACGAGCGGGCGGGTCACCGTGACCATCACCCCGACCTACACCGGCTGCCCGGCGATGGACGTCATCCGTGCCGACATCCGGCGCGCCCTGGCCGCCGCCGGGCACCCGGACGCCGAGGTCGTCACGGTCTACGCCCCGGCCTGGAGCACCGACTGGATCTCCGCGTCCGGCCGGGCGAAGCTCGCCGCCGCCGGCATCGCCCCACCGGGTCCCGCCGGCTCCGGCCGGTCGGTCCCGCTGACCCTGACCGTACGCTGCCCGCACTGCGGGGCCGCCGACACCGAGCAGGTCAGCCGCTTCGGCTCGACGGCCTGCAAGGCGCTGTGGCGCTGCCGGGCCTGCCGGGAACCCTTCGACCACCTGAGGGCGCTGTGAGTGTGACGATCACCCGGCCGGTACGCCGTCGGCCGGTCTTCCACCCGCTGCCGGTCCGCGCCGTCGACCGGCTCACCGAGGACGCGGTCGCGGTCACCTTCGCGGTGCCGCCGGAGCTGCGCGACACGTTCGCGTTCCGGGCCGGCCAGCATCTCACCGTGCGCCGGGTCGGCGAGGACGGCGCGGAGGTACGGCGCTCGTACTCGATCTGCTCGACCCCGGCCGAGCTGGCCGCGGCGGGTCGGCTGCGGATCGGCGTCCGTGAGGTGCCGGGCGGCGCCTTCTCCCGGTTCGCGGTCACCTCGCTCCGGGCCGGCGACACGGTCGAGGTGCTGCCGCCGCTCGGGCACTTCACCACGGACTTCGCGCCGGACCGGGTCCGGCGCTACGCCGCGATCGCCGCCGGCTCCGGCATCACCCCGGTGCTCTCGCTGGTCGCCACCGCGCTCGCGGTCGAGCCGGCGAGCAGCGTCACCCTGCTCTACGGCAACCGGTACGCCCGTACCGTGATGTTCGCCGAGGAACTGGCGGACCTGAAGGACCGGTATCCGGAGCGGCTGCAACTGCTGCACGTCCTCTCCCGGGAGCCGGGTGAGGCGCCGCTGCTCTCCGGCCGGATCGACGCCGACCGGCTCGGGCGGATTCTCGACACCATCGTCCCGGTCGACCGGGTCGACGAGTGGTTCCTCTGTGGGCCGTACGGCATGGTGGTCGACGCCCGGGCGGTGCTCGCCGACCGGGGCGTACCGGCGGACGCCGTCCACGCGGAGCTGTTCCACGTCGACGCGCCGCCCGCGCCGCCGGCGCGTCCGACCGGGGCGGCGGGCGGGAGCGAGGTGACGGTCCGGCTGGACGGCCGGACGTCGCGCTTCCGGATGGGGCGCGACGAGCGGGTGCTGGACGCGGCGCTCAGGGTCCGCGGCGAGTTGCCGTACGCCTGCAAGGGCGGGGTCTGCTCGACGTGCCGGGCGAAGCTGGTTGCCGGCGAGGTGACGATGGCTCGGAACTACGCACTGGAGCCGGACGAGGTGGCCGCCGGGTACGTCCTCACCTGCCAGGCCAGCCCGGTGAGCGAGACCCTGGAGCTCGACTACGACGCGTGAGAGTGCCGCGCCGGAGCGGAGCGTGGCCCTTGTGTGATCGAAGTATTCCCACTAGTAAGAGCGCATGCGACTGCTCCCGCGCCGTACCCCGGTCCGAGTCGTGCTGGCGGCCTGCCTGGCGGTGGGGGTGACGGGTGCGGGTCTGCCCGGGTCGCCCGCCGCCGTGGCCCTGGCGGCGGCACCGGCGGCCGGGGCGCCGGCGGCCGCCGACCCGTTCCCGGCGTACACCCGGTTCAACATCCCGGCCGAGGACGGCACCCGGGACCGGGCGATCGAGGACGAGCTGGTCCGGCTCGCGGACGGCGTACCGGCCGGCTCCTACATCCGGGCCGTCATGTTCAGCTGGAGCTCGCCGGTGGTCGCCGAGGCGCTGGCCCGGGCGGCGGCCCGGGGCGCCGTCGTACGGGTCGTGCTCGACGAGACCGGCGGCGGGGTCAACACCCGTGCGGACAACGCGGCACTCCAGGTGCTCCGCTCGGCGAACCTGGACGACCTGGTGATCTGCGGTAAGACCGCGGCGGCGGTCGCCGGCTCGACCGCGTGCATCGGCAACCGGAGCAACTCGATCAACCACAACAAGATCTTCACGTTCTCGACCAGCGGCACGATGAAGCGCGTCGTCGTCATCAGTTCGCAGAACCTGACGTTCAGCCAGAACAACTACTTCAACAGCGCGCTGATCGTGCACGAGGACTACGACCTGTACGACCACTTCACGGCGTACTTCAACGACCTGCGCGCGCAGCGGAAGAACAACGACTACTTCAACTCCGCCAACGGCTACTACAAGTCCCCGAACACCGGTGTCACCGTCTACCACTCGCCAAGGGCCGACAGCGACACGCTGGCGAACCGGCTGGCCGAGGTGACGGCGTACGAGCCCGGCTGCTCGGTGGACGTGGCCCACGCGCAGATCACCGACGCCCGCCCCGAGGTCGCCGCCCAACTGCGCCGGATCGGCCGGATGGGCTGCCGGGTGCGGGTGGTGTACGGCTCGATGGGCGGCACCACGTACGCCACGCTGAACGGGCAGCCGAACATCTCGCTGAAGAAGTACCACGACGCCGAGGCCAGCAACTACGACGGTCGGGTGGTCACCGTCCACTCGAAGAACGTCATCATCCGCGGCACCTTCGCCGGGGTCCCCGGCCGCAGCATCGTCTTCACCGGCTCGCACAACATCACCGAGCCGGCGCTGCACGACCACGACGAGACACTGGTCAAGATCGAGCACCCGACGGTCTGGAACGACTTCCACGCCAACTTCGAGACGCTGTGGAGCCGGGCCAAGTGCGTCAACCCCGACAACGGCAGCTGCACCACCTGACCGGGGGCGGTCGGAGCGATCGGAGGGTGGTGTGGCCGACAGCCGAGGGCGGGCCCTGCTGCGCCGCCGGGGCGCGGCGTAGGCTCGGGGGCGTGACGGCGAGCCGGGACATCGACGACATCCTGCAACGCGGCGCGGACGGCGGGCGGATCACGCCCGAGGAGGCGCTGCTGCTCTACACCGAGGCGCCCTTCCACGCGCTCGGCGAGGCGGCCGACGCGGTACGGCGACGCCGCTACCCGGACAACATCGTCACGTACCTGATCGACCGCAACATCAACTACACCAACGTCTGCGTCACCGCGTGCAGGTTCTGCGCCTTCTACCGGCCGCCGAAGCACAAGGAGGGCTGGACCCACCCGACCGAGGAGATCCTTCGGCGCTGCGGTGAGGCGGTCGAGCTGGGCGCCACCCAGGTGATGCTCCAGGGCGGCCACCACCCCGACTACGGCGTCGAGTACTACGAGGAGCTCTTCTCCGCGGTCAAGCGGGCGTACCCGCAGCTCGCGATCCACTCGATCGGGCCGAGCGAGATCCTGCACATGGCGAAGGTCTCCGGCGTCAGCCTCGAGGAGGCGATCCGCCGGATCAAGGCCGCCGGGCTGGACTCGATCGCCGGGGCCGGCGCCGAGATGCTGCCGGACCGGCCGCGCAAGGCGATCGCCCCGCTGAAGGAGTCCGGCGCCCGCTGGCTGGAGGTGATGGAGCTCGCCCACCGGCAGGGGATCGAGTCGACCGCCACCATGATGATGGGGACCGGCGAGACCAACGCCGAGCGGATCGAGCACATGCGCATGATCCGGGACGTGCAGGACCGCACCCGGGGCTTCCGGGCCTTCATCCCCTGGACGTACCAGCCGGAGAACAACCACCTCAAGGGGCGGACCCAGGCGACCACGATGGAGTACCTGCGGCTCATCGCGGTGGCCCGGCTCTTCTTCGACACCGTTCCGCACCTCCAGGCGTCGTGGCTGACCACGGGCAAGGAGGTCGGTCAGCTCGCCCTGCACATGGGGGTGGACGACCTCGGGTCGATCATGCTGGAGGAGAACGTCATCTCCTCGGCCGGCGCGCGGCACCGCGCCAACCTGCACGAGCTGATCTGGATGATCCGCTCCGCCGACCGGGTCCCGGCACAGCGTGACACCCTTTACCGCCACCTCCGGGTGCACCGCACCCCGGCCGACGACCCGACCGACGACCGGGTGGTGTCGCACTTCTCGTCGATCGCGCTGCCGGGCGGCGGGGTGGGTCGACCGCTGCCTCTGGTCGAGGCCCGCTGAGCCGGGCTCGGCCGAGGTTCGCCGGGCACGACTCCGGCCAGGTCCGCCGGCTCGCGCCGCATCCCGCCGGGCGGGGTCGCCGGGCCCGCCGGATGATCCTCCGTTCGGTCCACTCGGAATGGGCGAGCGGCCGGTTGTCGGTGGCGAATCGGCGAGTTACCGGCAGGTACGCCCCGGAAAAGCGGGATTAATCGGGACATCCTGGGTGCACATTCTGGTTTCGTCGTCATAACGGTTGGATCAACGAAGCGGGCTTGCCGACGCGAACCCGATAACGTCCCCGGCGAACGTCCCGACCGGTCGAGACGGCGGCGGGATGTCGACCGGTGATGGTCGTCCTCTATCGGTCCATGCGGACCGTTCACATAACGCACGGCATCGCGGGCGGGGTGGTACGCCACCCCGCCCGCGGTGTGTCCACGGTCCGGCGACCAATCAGACCCTCGGCGCCGCCCCGAACCTGCGTGCCCGCTCGTGGCCCCGGCCCGGCTCACCGGCGCGGCGGCTGGCAGACTTGTCGGGCGTGACCCGCACCCCATCCGGACGCCGTGCCAGCCTGGACAAGCAGCCGCACGAGGTTGCGGCGATGTTCGACGAGGTGGCGTCCCGGTACGACCTGACCAACACCGTCATCTCGTTCGGTCAGGACCGGCGCTGGCGGCGGTCCACCATGGCCGCCCTGGAGCCGAACCCGGGCGACCGCGTCCTGGACGTGGGGGCCGGCACCGGCGTCTCCACCGCGGAGCTGGCCACCTCCGGGGCGTACGCGGTCGGGGTGGACCTCTCCATCGGCATGCTCCGGGCCGGCCGCCGGGTACGCCCCGACGTGCCGTTGCTGGCGGGTGACGCGCTGCGCCTGCCGTTCCCGGACGAGAGCTTCGACGCGGTCACGATCTCGTTCGCGCTGCGGAACGTGGTCGACCCGGTGGCGGCGCTGCGGGAGATGGCCCGGGTGACCCGCCCCGGCGGCCGGCTCGTGGTCTGCGAGTTCAGTACGCCGACCAACCCGCTCTTCCGGACCGTCTACCTCTCCTACCTGATGCGGTCGTTGCCGGCCGTGGCCCGGATGGTGGCCAGCAACCCCGACGCGTACGTCTACCTCGCCGAGTCGATCCGCGCCTGGCCGGACCAGGCCGGACTGGCGGCGCGGATCGCCAGCGCGGGATGGGAGCGGGTGGCCTGGCGGAACCTGACCGGCGGAGTCGTGGCGCTGCATCGCGCGATTCGTTCGTGAATTTTCTTGTCGTAAATGTCTTTAGCCCGTTCAATCCGCATAGCCCGTTTTGACCCCGTAGGCTGCGCCCATGACGGGGGCAGACCGGCAGGCCGACGATGAAGGGCGATTCGACCAGGGCACCGCGGACGCCGGGTGGACCGCGCGCGACCGGGACACATCCGGCGTCGGACCCGATCCGGCCGGGCGGGCGGCGTCCGGTGCCGAGCCTGATCCGGCCGAGCGGGAGGCCACCGGCGCCGAGCCTGATCCGGCCACGGAGGCCGCCGAGCTGATCGCCCAGCTCCGACAGTTGGCCGGGCCGGACCCGGCCACGGTGCGGACCGTGGTCGCCGACGTCCTGGCCGCGCTGGACCGGGTCAGCGGCGGTGCCCTGCGGGAACAACTGCCGTACGACGACGAGCTGCTGCGCGAGCCGCCGCCGGAGCAGCCGGGGCGGGATTCCCCGACCGGGCGGCACACCGCCGAGGGCGAGCCGGCGGGCCGGGCCGGGGTCACCAACGGCCACCCGGTGGAGCCGCACCCGGTCACGCCGTACCCACCGTCGCCGCACCCGGTCGAACCCCACCCCCGCGAGCCCCACCCCGGGCGTCCCGAGCCGGCCGAGCCGCATCCGGGCGAGCCTCACCCCGCCGACCCCCATCCGGCCGAGCCGCGGCCGACCGACCCGCATCCGGTCGAGCCGCATCCGACGGACCCGCACCCGGCGGAGCCGGGGCCGGTCACCCCCGGACCCCTCCGGCGGAGCCCGACGCAACGCGGCCGGCCCCAGCAGCGGGACGGCGAGGACCGCACCTGATCCCGGCGGGCCGGCACCGGAGGGGTAACCACCACGCCTACCTCGGCAAGTTAGGGTCACCTAACCCGTTGTCGGCCTCGTCGCAGTCTTAGACTCCTCCCCGACAGCAGCTTGTGAAGCATTTCACGAGCGATCGCAGGGGAGGCGCAGATGACCGCAGTCGAGCCCGACGCCGACGTCATCGTCGTCGGCGCCGGTCCGGGCGGCTCCACCACCGCCTACCACCTGGCGCGGCACGGCGTCCGGGTGCTGCTGCTCGAGAAGACCGAGTTCCCCCGGGAGAAGGTCTGCGGCGACGGGCTGACCCCCCGTGCGGTCAAGCAACTCGTCAAGCTCGGGGTCGACACCTCGCCCGAGGCCGGCTGGGTGCGCAACCGCGGCCTGCGGGTCATCGGCGGCGGCGTCCGGCTCGAACTCGACTGGCCCGACCTGGCCAGCTTCCCCAACTACGGCCTGGTCCGGCCCCGGCTCGACCTCGACGACCTGCTCGCCCGGCGCGCGGTCGAGGCCGGCGCGACGCTGCGCACCGGGGCCACCGTCACCGGCCCCGTCCTCGACGACACCGGTCGGGTGATCGGAGTCACCGCCGAGGTCGGCCCGGAGAAGGCCCCCGCCACCTTCCACGCGCCGCTGGTGGTCGCCGCCGACGGTGTCTCCGGGCGGCTGCCCCTGGCGCTGGGCCTGACCAAGCGCGACGACCGGCCGATGGGCGTCGCGGTCCGTCGCTACTACCGCTCGCCGGCCCGGCACCGGGACGACTACCTCGAGTCGTGGCTGGAGCTGCGGAGCAGGGAACACCCCGACAAGCTGCTCCCCGGGTACGGCTGGATCTTCGGGATGGGCGACGGCCGGGTCAACGTCGGGCTCGGGGCGCTGAACTCCTCCCCCACCTTCGGCAAGACCAACTACCGCCAGCTGCTGCGTGACTGGCTCCGCAACACGCCGGCCGACTGGGGCTTCGCGGACGAGGCGAACGCGGACGGACCGATCCTCGGTGCCGCCCTGCCGATGGGCTTCAACCGGGTGCCGCACTACACCCGGGGTGTGCTGCTGGTCGGCGACTCCGGCGGCATGGTCAACCCCTTCAACGGCGAGGGGATCGCGTACGCGATGGAGTCCGGTGAACTCGCCGCCGAGGTGATGGTGCAGGCGCTGGCCCGACCGGCGGGGGCGGAGCGGGAGCGTGCGCTGGCCGCGTACCCCGCCGAGCTGAAGCAGCGGTACGGCGGCTACTACCGGCTCGGCAACATCTTCGTGAGGCTGATCGGCAATCCGCATGTGATGCGGATCGCCACCCGGCACGGGATGCCGCACCCCACCCTGATGCGGTTCGTGCTGAAGCTGATGGCGAACCTCACCGACCCACGTGGCGGGGACGCCATGGACCGAGTTATCAACGCAATGACGAGGGTGGCTCCGGCCGTGTAGACCGTGGCGTGGCCCGCCGGAGCGGGCGTCGGGACACCCCCCGGGCGGCGTGGCCCGGAGCTTGTGAATAGTGTGAATTTGGCATTAATCGAGGGCCGGGAAGGACGAGCAGGGGAAAACGATGTCGCTCTCGCCGTACGTACCCATCATTGGGCTGTTCGCCCTCGCTGCGGCATTCGCGCTGTTCTCCGTCGCCGCCGCGCGCCTCGCCGGACCCCGGCGCTACAACAAGGCCAAGCTCGAGGCGTACGAGTGCGGCATCGAGCCCAGCCCCACGCCGGTCGGGGGTGGTCGGTTCCCGATCAAGTTCTACCTGACGGCGATGCTGTTCATCGTCTTCGACATCGAGATCATCTTCCTGTATCCGTGGGCGGTCTCCTTCAACCTGCTGGGGACCTTCGCCTTCGTGGAGATGGTGCTGTTCATCGTCGCGGTCTTCGTCGCGTACGCCTACGTGTGGCGCCGTGGCGGCCTGGACTGGGACTGAGGGAGGTCGTCTGATGGGTATCGAGGAAAAACTCCCGGCCGGCATCCTGCTGACCTCGGTGGAGAAGCTGGTCAACTGGTCCCGTAAGTCGTCGTTCTGGGGAGCCACCTTCGGACTGGCCTGCTGTGCCATCGAGATGATGGCCGCCGGTGCGCCGCACTATGACCTCGGGCGCTGGGGCATGGAGGTCTTCCGCGCCTCGCCCCGGCAGGCGGACCTGATGATCGTCGCCGGTCGGGTGAGCCAGAAGATGGCGCCGGTGCTGCGGCAGATCTACGACCAGATGGCCGAGCCGCGCTGGGTGCTGTCGATGGGCGTCTGCGCCAGCAGCGGCGGCATGTTCAACAACTACGCGATCGTGCAGGGCGTCGACCACATCGTGCCGGTGGACATGTACCTTCCCGGCTGCCCGCCCCGGCCCGAGATGCTGATCGACGCCATTCTCAAGCTGCGCGAGAAGATCGGCCACGAGCCGCTCGGCCCGAACGGCCGCAAGATGCTCGAGGCGCGCCGGGCGCGGGGCGACGTCCCGGTGGTCCCGCCCGGCTCGATGCCCTCGTCGTACCGCAACGACAAGGCCCGCCGGGCCGAGTGGACCAAGGCGGTCGCCGAGGGCCGTGAGGAGCAGCTGCGGATCGAGAACTGGATGAAGGCGCAGAACCACCTCGTAAGGGGGAGCGGCCGATGAGTGCCGAGAACACGAACGGCGCGACGCCGAACCGACCCAGCGAGGAGTCCGGGGGCGGCGTACCGGTGGCCCGCCCACCGGCCGGCGCGACCAGCGGCGCCCCCGCCGAACAGCCGTCGTCCAGCCCGGCCGGACGCGGCATGTTCGGCGTCCGGGGCTCCGGCGACACCTCCGGCTTCGGCGGGCTGGTCCGGCAGCGGGTCGCCGTCGTCGACAGCCCTCGGCCCTACGGTGGCTACTTCGACGAGATCCGGGACGCCCTGGAGGAGGCGTACCCGGCCTTCTCGGACGCGGTCGAGAAGGTCGTGGTCGACCGGGGCGAGCTGACCATCCACGTCCGCCCGGAGCGGATCGTCGAGGTCTGCCAGGTGATGCGGGACGACCCCAGCCTCCGGTTCGAGCTCTGCTCCTCCGTCTCCGGTGTCGACTACCTCGGCAGCGACCCGCGGCGGCTGCACGTCGTCTACCACCTGACCTCGATGACCTACCGCCGGCGGGTCCGGCTGGAGGTCGCGGTCACCGCCGAGGACCCGCACGTGCCGAGCGTCACCTCCGTCTACCCCACCGCCGACTGGCAGGAGCGGGAGACGTACGACATGTTCGGCGTGATATTCGACGGTCACCCCGGCCTGACCCGGATCCTGATGCCGGACGACTGGGAGGGTCACCCCCAGCGCAAGGACTACCCGCTCGGCGGCGTCCCGGTCGAGTACAAGGGCGCCCAGATCCCACCGCCGGACCAGCGGAGGTCGTACCAGTGAGCACCTCGACGAACCCGAGCTACGCCACGTCCCGGGAGACCACCGAGGGCCGGGTCTTCACCGTCACCGGTGGCGACTGGGACACGGTGGTCAACGGACACGACCCGATCAACGACGAGCGAATCGTCGTCAACATGGGGCCGCAGCACCCGTCCACGCACGGCGTGCTCCGGCTGATCCTGGAGCTGGAGGGCGAGACCGTCCGCGAGGCGCGGGCGGTGGTCGGCTACCTGCACACCGGCATCGAGAAGAACCTCGAGTACCGCACCTGGGTGCAGGGCAGCACCTTCGTCACCCGGATGGACTACCTCTCACCGCTGTTCAACGAGACGGCGTACGCGCTGGCGGTGGAGAAGCTGCTCGGCATCTCCGACGAGGTGCCCGACCGGGCCACCACGATCCGGGTGCTGATGATGGAGCTCAACCGGATCTCGTCGCACCTGGTCTGGGTCGCCACCACGGCGATGGAGCTGGGCGCGATCAACATCATGCTCTACGGCTTCCGGGAGCGCGAGTACATCCTGGAGATCTTCGAGCTGATCACCGGCCTGCGGATGAACATGGCGTACATCCGGCCGGGTGGGGTCGCCCAGGACGTGCCGGACGAGGCGATCGTCAAGATCCGCGAGTTCATCAAGCTGCTGCCGAAGCGCCTGGACGAGTACGAGGCGATGCTCTCGGAGCAGCCGATCTGGCTGGAGCGGACCCAGAACGTGGCGGTGCTGGACGTCACCGGCTGCGTCGCGCTCGGCGTGACCGGCCCGGTGCTGCGCTCCGCCGGTCTCGCCTGGGACCTGCGCAAGACCATGCCGTACTGCGGCTACGAGACGTACGAGTTCGACGTGCCGACCACCGAGAGCGGCGACGTCTGGGGCCGCTACCTGGTGCGGATGGCCGAGATGCGCGAGTCGCTGAAGATCATCGAGCAGGCGGTCGACCGGCTCCGCCCCGGTCCGGTCATGGTGTCGGACAAGAAGATCGCCTGGCCGGCACAGCTCGCCATCGGTCTCGACGGCATGGGCAACTCGCTGGAGCACGTCGCCAAGATCATGGGTCAGTCGATGGAGTCGCTGATCCACCACTTCAAGCTGGTTACCGAGGGCTTCCGGGTTCCCGCGGGTCAGGCGTACGTCGCGATCGAGTCGCCCCGTGGCGAGCTGGGCGTCCACGCGGTCTCCGACGGCGGCACCCGGCCGTACCGGGTGCACTACCGCGAGCCGAGCTTCGTCAACCTCCAGGCCCTGCCGGCGATCTCCGAGGGTGGCCTGATCGCGGACGTGATCGCTGGCGGCGCGTCCCTGGACCCGGTGATGGGTGGGTGTGATCGCTAAATGACCGAGACTCAGCTCAACGGCTCCTCCGGCCCCGGCCCCGTGCCGGCGCAGCGCGGCGGTACGACCCGCGCCGCCGACCTGGCGGCGAAGCTGACCGACCGGGCCCGGGAGATCATCGCCCGCTACCCGGCCGACCGGTCCCGCTCCGCCCTGCTCCCGCTGCTGCACCTCGTACAGTCCGAGGAGGGGTACGTCTCCCCGGCCGGCATCGAGTTCTGCGCCCAGATGCTCGGTCTGAACAAGGCCCAGGTCGGGGCGGTGGCGAGCTTCTACACGATGTACAAGCGCCGCCCCACCGGTGACTGGCTGGTCAGCGTCTGCACCAACACGATGTGCAACGTCCTCGGCGGCCAGCAGGTCTACGACGCGCTCAGCGAGCACCTCGGGATCGGGCACGAGGAGACCACCCCGGACGGGAAGATCACCCTGGAGCACGCCGAGTGCCTGGCCGCCTGCGACTACGGCCCGGTGATGACCGTCAACTACGACTTCTTCGACCAGGTCGACCCGGACACCGCGGTCGCCCTGGTCAACGAGCTGCGGGCCGGCAACCGGCCGAAGCCGTCCCGCGGCGGCCGGCTCTGCACGCTCAAGGAGATATCGGTGCAGCTCGCCGGCTTCCCGGACCCACGCCCCGAGGCGGTCGCCGACGGGGTGCCCGGCGAACCGACGCTGCGCGGCCTGCGCCTGGCGCAGCAGCACGGCATCTCGGTGGCGGGCTTCGACCCGAACACCCCGATCACGGCGTCGGGGAGCGGCGCGCCCGCGGCCGAGGCGGCCGGGGCCGCGGCGAACACGCCGGCCAGCGACCGCAAGCCGGCCGGTGACGCGGCCAAGCCCCAGGAGCAGGCGCTCAAGGAGGCCAAATGAGCACCACGCCGCGCCGGGAGACGCTGGAGAAGCTGACCCCGGTCCTCACCAAGCGCTGGCTGTCGCCGGACGCCTGGCGGATCGACGTCTACGAGCAGCTCGACGGGTACGCCGCGCTGCGCAAGGCGCTCGCCGTACACCCGGACGACCTGATCCAGCTCATCAAGGACTCCGGTCTGCGCGGGCGGGGCGGCGCCGGCTTCCCGACCGGCCTGAAGTGGGGCTTCATCCCGCAGAACGACGGCAGGCCGCACTACCTCGTGGTCAACGCCGACGAGGGCGAGCCCGGAACCTGCAAGGACCTGCCGCTGATGACCCACGACCCGCACTCGCTGGTCGAGGGGGTCATCATCGCGGCGTACGCGATCCGGGCGAACCGCGCCTTCATCTACATCCGGGGCGAGGCGGTGCACGCCGCCCGGCGACTGCGCAACGCCGTCCAGGAGGCGTACCGGGCCGGCTACCTCGGGCGCAACATTCTCGGCTCCGGTTTCGACCTGGACCTGGTCGTGCACAGCGGCGCCGGGGCGTACATCTGCGGCGAGGAGACGGCGCTGCTGGACTCGCTGGAGGGCTTCCGGGGCCAGCCCCGGCTGCGCCCGCCGTTCCCGGCGACGCACGGCCTGTACGCCTCCCCGACCGTGGTCAACAACGTCGGGACGATCGCCAGCGTGCCGTACATCGTGCTCGGCGGGGCGGCCTGGTGGAAGAGCATGGGTACGGAGAAGTCCTCCGGGCCGATGATCTACTCGCTCTCCGGCCGGATCGTCCACCCGGGCCAGTACGAGTGCTCGATGGGGATCACCCTGCGGGAGCTGATCGAGCTGGCCGGCGGTATGCAGCCCGGTCACAACCTGCGGTTCTGGACCCCGGGCGGCTCCTCGACCCCGATGCTGACCGCGGATCACCTCGACGTGCCGCTGGACTTCGAGGGGGTGGCGGCGGCCGGTTCGATCCTCGGCACCACCGCGACCCAAATCTTCTCCGACCAGGACTGCCCGGTCTACGCCACCTACCGGTGGCTGGAGTTCTACCACCACGAGTCGTGCGGGAAGTGCACGCCGTGTCGGGAGGGCAACTACTGGATGGTCCGCACCTACCGGCGGATCCTCGCCGGCCAGGGCACCTACGAGGACCTGGACACCCTGCTGGACACCTGCGACAACATCCTCGGCCGCTCGTTCTGCGGTCTCGGTGACGGCGCGACCAGTTCGGTGACCTCCTCGCTCAAGTACTTCAAGCAGGACTACCTCGACTACATCGAGGGGCGGAAGCCGCCGAAGCTGTCCGAGAAGACCCTGGTAGGAGCGCACTAGTGCGAGTGCGAGGAGCGAGTGTTCGGGTGTGGCCCGCGCGAGGCGCGGCCGGGCCGGAGCACGGGGAGAGCGGAGCGGCGCGTGGGCCGCAGGTGGGCCGCGACGGACGAGCCCCGCGGTCGCGAGCGGAGGGACAATCATGACTGACGTCGCGAAGAAGGCCGACACCGTCACGCTCACCATCGACGGCATCGAGGTCACCGCGCCAAAGGGGGCGCTGCTGATCCGGGTCGCCGAACAGCTGGGCATCGAGATCCCGCGGTTCTGCGACCACCCGCTGCTGGCGCCGGCCGGTGCCTGCCGGCAGTGCCTGGTCGAGGTGGAGGGGCAGCGCAAGCCGGTCGCCTCCTGCACCCAGACCGTCGCCGAGGGCATGGTGGTCCGTACCCAGCTCACGTCCCCGGTCGCCAAGATGGCGCAGCAGGGGGTCATGGAGCTGCTGCTGATCAACCACCCGCTCGACTGCCCGATGTGCGACAAGGGCGGCGAGTGCCCGCTCCAGAACCAGGCGATGTCGACCGGCCGGACCGACACCCGGTTCCGCGAACACAAGCGGGAGTACCCGAAGCCGCTCCCCATCTCCACCCAGATCCTGCTCGACCGCGAGCGCTGCGTCCTCTGCCAGCGCTGCACCCGGTTCTCCGAGGAGATCGCCGGCGACAAGTTCATCGACCTGATGAACCGGTCGAGCGCCGAGGAGATCAACGTCTACCGGGACGAGGTCTACGGCGGCGCGGAGAGCGAGACGGGTGACGTCCCGTTCAACTCGTACTTCTCCGGCAACACCGTGCAGATCTGCCCGGTCGGCGCGCTGACCGGTGCCCAGTACCGGTTCCGGGCCCGGCCGTTCGACCTGGTCTCCACCCCGAGCGTCTGCGAGCACTGCGCCGCCGGCTGCGCCCAGCGGACGGACCACCGGCGCGGCAAGGTGCTGCGTCGGCTCGCCGGCGACGACCCGGCGGTGAACGAGGAGTGGAACTGCGACAAGGGACGCTGGGGCTTCCGGTACGCCACCGCGACCGAGCGGATCACCACGCCGCTGCTGCGGGACGCCCGGACCGGTGAGCTCCGGGAGGCGTCCTGGAGCGAGGCGCTGGCCCACACCGCCGAGCGGCTGCGGGAGGCCCGGGACGCGGGTTCCGGTGTCGGCGTGTTGACCGGCGGCCGGCTCACCGTCGAGGACGCCTACGCCTACGCGAAGTTCGCCCGGGTGGCGCTGCGCACCAACGACATCGACTTCCGGGCCCGGCCGGTCTCCGCCGAGGAGGCGCAGTTCCTGGCCAGCACGGTCGCGGGCAGCACCGCCGTGACCTACGCCGACGTCGAGAAGGCGCCGGCGGTGGTGATTGCCGGACTGGAGCCGGAGGAGGAGTGCCCGATCCTCTTCCTGCGGCTGCGCAAGGCGTACACCAGGCGCAAGCTCCGGGTGCTGGCGCTGGCGCCGTTCGCCAGCCGGGGCCTGACCAAGCTCGGCGCCACCGTGCTTACCACCGTTCCGGGCGACGAGGCGCGGCTGCTGGCCGAGGACGCCACCATCGCCGAGGCGCTGCGCCAGCCGGGCGCGATCCTGCTGGTCGGTGAGCGCCTGGGCGGTGTGCCGGGCGGGCTCTCGGCCGCCGCCGCGCTGGCCGACTCGACCGGGGCCAAGCTGGCCTGGGTGCCGCGTCGGGCCGGAGACCGGGGCGCGGTCGACACCGGCTGCCTGCCGAACCTGCTCCCGGCCGGCCGGCCGGTGAGCGACCCGGCGGCCCGGGCCGAACTGGCCGAACTCTGGGACCTGGCGGCCGGGGTCATCCCGAGTGCGCCGGGTCGGGACACCGACGGCATCCTCGCCGCCGCCGTCGCGGGCTCGCTGGGCGCGCTGGTGGTGGCCGGGGTCGACCCGGCCGACCTGGCCGACCCGCAGCTCGCCACCGAGGCGCTGGAGAAGGTCCCCTTCCTGGTCAGCCTGGAGGTGCGGCACAGCGCGGTCACCCGCCGCGCCGACGTGGTCCTCCCGGTCGCACCGGTGGTGGAGAAGGCCGGCAGCTTCCTCGACTGGGAGGGACGGCTGCGCACCTTCGAGGCGGTGCTGAACACCGCGGCGATGACCGACGCCCGGGTGCTGGACGCGATCGCCGCGCAGCTCGACGTCCGGCTCGGCACCGGCGACGTGCCCAGCATCCGCCGCGAACTCGGGTCGCTGCCGACGACCCGCGCCAGCCGGACCCCCGCCCCGGCCGTGGCCCCGGCCGAGCCGGCCCAGCCCGGCCCGGGTGAGGCGATCCTCGCCACCTGGCACCAGCTGATCGACAACGGCACGCTGATCGAGGGCGACCCGCACCTCGGCGGTACGGCCCGCCCGCCGGTGGTCCGGCTCGGCAAGGGCACCGCCGAGGCGCTCGGGGTCGCCGAGGGCGAGGCGGTGACGGTCGGCACCGACCGGGGCGCGATCACCCTGCCGGTGGCGATCACCGACATGCCGGACGGCGTGGTCTGGCTCCCCACCAACTCGCCCGGCGCGACGGTCCGGCGTAGCCTCGGCGTCCCGGCCGGCGCGCTGGTCCGGCTGACCGCCGGCGCCGCGCCGGTGGCCGCCGACGCGGCCGGCGCGCCGGGACCGCTGCTGAACAGTGCCGGAGGCATCCAGTGAGCCCCGCGGTCGCGAACGAAGGGAGGATCCGGTGAGCGGCCTGACGTACCTCGCCCAGGATCCGACGCTGCAGGACTTCGGCAAGGACCCCTGGTGGCTGGTCCTGATCAAGATCGTCGGGGCGTTCGTCTTCGCGGTCCTGGCGACCCTGCTCGGCGTCTGGTTCGAGCGGCGCGTGGTGGCCCGGATGGCCCAGCGCCCCGGTCTGAACCAGATCGGTCCGTTCGGTCTGCTCCAGACCCTCGCCGACGGTCTGAAGATGGCCTTCAAGGAGGACATCCTGCCGAGGGCGGCGGACAAGGTCGTCTACTTCTTCGCCCCGACCATCTCGGTGATCAGTGCGGTCACCGCGCTGTCGGTGGTGCCGTTCGGCCCGATGGTGAGCATCTTCGGGGAGCGGACGCCACTGCAGGTCACCGACGTCTCGGTGGCGGTGCTGGTGCTGCTGGCCTGCTCCTCGATGGGCGTCTACGGCATCGTCCTCGGCGGCTGGGCCTCCGGCTCGACGTACCCGCTGCTGGGTGGTCTTCGGTCGAGCGCGCAGATGATCTCGTACGAGGTCGCGATGGGCCTGAGCATCGTCGCGGTCTTCATGACCGCCGGAACGATGTCGACCAGCGGCATTGTCGCGGCCCAGGGCGACGGCACCCGACTGAGCCTCTTCGGCGCGGTGGACCTGCCCGCCCCCGGCTGGTACGCGATCCTGCTGCTGCCGAGCTTCGTCATCTTCTTCATCTCCACCGTCGGTGAGACGAACCGGGCGCCGTTCGACCTCCCGGAGGCCGAGTCGGAGCTGGTCGCGGGCTTCATGACCGAGTACAGCTCGCTGAAGTTCGCGCTCTTCATGCTCTCCGAGTACGTCGCCATGGTGACCATGTCGGCGGTCACCACGACGCTCTTCCTCGGCGGCTGGCGGGCCCCGTGGCCGATCACCCTCTGGGAGGGCGCCAACTCCGGCTGGTGGCCGCTGCTCTGGTTCATGGGCAAGGTCATCCTGCTGGTCTTCGTCTTCATCTGGCTGCGGGGCACCCTGCCCCGGTTCCGGTACGACCAGTTCATGCGGCTCGGCTGGAAGGTGCTGCTCCCGATCAACCTGGTCTGGATCCTGGTGCTGTCGGGCATCCGCACCCTCCAGAAGGAGGACCTCAGCGACACCAACCGGTACCTGATCATCGCCGGGGCGGTGCTGGTGGTCCTGCTGGTCACGCTGCTGTGGCCCAGCAAGAAGCAGCCGCCGAAGCGGAGCCTCCAGGAGCAGGTGGACCGGCGGCCGCCGGGCAGCTTCCCGCTGCCGCCGATGGATCTCCAGGTTCCGCCGAGCCCCCGGACGAAGCGGGCGGTCGCCGAGCGCGAGCCCGCCAACGTGGGGGCCGGTGTGGGTGCCGGCGAACCGGCCAACGTGGGCGCCGGTCAGCCGGGTGGCACCGGTGCCGGTCACGACGAGAAGGAGGTGTGACGTGGGCGCGATCACCGGGACGTTCAAGGGTTTCGGGGTCACCTTCTCGCACATGTTCAAGAAGGTCGTCACCACCGACTACCCGTTCAAGCCGCCGGTGGCCGCACCGCGCTACCACGGGCGGCACATCCTGAACCGGCACCCGGACGGGCTGGAGAAGTGCATCGGCTGCGAGCTGTGCGCCTGGGCCTGCCCGGCGGACGCGATCTACGTCGAGGGTGGCGACAACACCGAGGAGCAGCGCTTCTCCCCGGGTGAGCGGTACGCCAAGACGTACCAGATCAACTACGCCCGCTGCATCTTCTGCGGGCTCTGCATCGAGGCCTGCCCGACCCGGTCGCTCACCATGAGCAACGAGTACGAGCTGGCCCGGGACGACCGGCAGGACCTGATCTTCACCAAGGAGCAGCTGCTGGCGCCGCTGCTGCCCGGGATGGAGAAGCCGCCGCACCCGATGCGGCTCGGTGACACCGAGCAGGACTACTACGTCGGTGCGTTGACGAACCCGGGGACCTCGGTGGGCGCCGAGCGGGCGCCCAGGTCGGAGACGCAGACGGTCGACGACTCCGGTACGACGGGAGAGAAGTCATGACGGTCATCGCCGCGGCCGGCGGGGTCGGCGGCGGGGAGGAGATCGCGTTCTGGATCCTCGCCCCGCTGGCCCTGATTGGCGGGCTCGGCATGGTCTGGGCGCGTAACGCGGTGCACTCGGCGCTCTGGCTGGTGCTGACGATGCTCTGCCTCGGCGCCTTCTACGTGCTCCAGTCCGGCCCGTTCATCGGCATGGTGCAGATCATCGTCTACACCGGCGCGATCATGATGCTCTTCCTGTTCGTGCTGATGCTGGTCGGCCGGGACGCCTCGGACTCGCTGATCGAGACGCTCCGTGGGCAGCGGGTCGCCGCGATCACGCTCGGCCTCGGCTTCGGCCTGCTGGTCGCCACCGGTCTCTGGCGGGCACTCGGCCGGGTCGACGCCGCCGGGCTGGAGCAGGCGAACGCGGACGGGAACGTCCAGGGGATCGCCAAGCTGCTCTTCACCAAGTACGTCTTCGCCTTCGAGGTCACCTCGGCGCTGCTGATCACCGCCGCGGTCGGCGCGATGGTGCTGGCGCACATCGAGCGGCGTCGGCAGAACCGGATGGACCAGGTGGCGACGATGAAGGCCCGGTTCCGGCCCGGCAACTACCCCGGTCCGAAGCCCGGTCCCGGTGTCTACGCCACCTCCACCTCGGTCGCCACCCCGGCGCGACTGCCGGACGGCAGGCTGACCGAGCGGAGCGTGCCGCAGATCCTGCCGCAGCGCGAACTGGCGCCCGAGGAGATCGCGGTGAAGGGGACGGAGAAGTAAGATGTCGGATTTCTTCTCGGTGACGCCGAACCACTACCTGATCCTCGCCGCGGTGCTCTTCACCATCGGCGCGGTCGGGGTGCTGATCCGGCGTAACGCGATCGTCCTCTTCATGTGCATCGAGCTGATGCTCAACGCGGCCAACCTCGCACTGGTCACGTTCAGCCGGATCAACGGCGACCTGAACGGTCAGATCATGGCGTTCTTCGTCATGGTGGTGGCCGCGGCGGAGGTCGTGGTCGGGCTGGCCATCATCATGACGATCTTCCGTACCCGGCGCTCGGCGAGCGTCGACGACGCCAACCTGCTGAAGTACTAAGAGGGGCCCACCAGTGGAACATACTGTGGAGTACGCCCAGGCCACGGGGTTGCTGGGCAGCGTGTGGCTGCTGGTGGCCGTCCCGGCGGTCAGCGCCGCGATCCTTCTGCTGCTCGGCCGACGGGCCGACCGGTGGGGGCACTGGCTCGGTGTCGCCAGCGTCGGCGTCGCCTTCGTCCTCGGCCTGACCTACTTCTTCCAGCTGCGCGACCTGGAGAACCGCTCGGTCGAGCGCAGCCTCTGGGAGTTCATCGCCGTCGGCAACCTGCACGTCGACTTCGGCCTGCTCTTCGACCCGCTGGCCGCGGTCTTCGTCCTGCTGATCACCGGCGTGGGCTTCCTGATCCACGTGTACGCGGTCGGCTACATGGCGCACGACCCCGGACGGCGGCGCTTCTTTGGGTTCTTCAACCTGTTCGTCGCCGCGATGCTGCTCCTGGTGCTCGGCAACAACTACGTGATGCTCTACGTCGGCTGGGAGGGCGTGGGCGTCGCGTCGTACCTGCTGATCTCGTTCTGGCAGAACCGGCCGAGCGCGGCGACCGCGGGCAAGAAGGCGTTCCTGATGAACCGGGTCGGTGACGCCGGCCTGGCGATCGCGATCTTCATCATGTTCGCCACCCTGGGCAGCACCCAGTACGCGGACGTCTTCAACGGGGCGGGCGCCCTGGCGAGCGGCACCGTGCTGGCGATGGGGCTGCTGCTCCTCCTCGGTGCGACCGGTAAGTCCGGCCAGTTCCCGCTCCAGGCCTGGCTGCCGGACGCGATGGAGGGCCCGACCCCGGTCTCCGCGCTGATCCACGCCGCCACGATGGTGACCGCCGGCGTCTACCTGATCGCGCGCTCCAACCCGATCTTCTCGCTCGACCCGACGCTGCAGACCGTGGTGGTCAGCGTCGGTGCGCTGACCCTGCTGATGGGCTGCATCATCGGCGCGGCCAAGGACGACATCAAGCGGGTCCTGGCCTGGTCGACGGTGAGCCAGATCGGCTACATGTTCCTCGGCGTCGGGCTCGGCGGCGGGGCGTACGCGCTGGCCATCATCCACCTGCTGGCGCACGGCTTCTTCAAGGCCAACATGTTCCTCGGTGCCGGCTCGGTGATGCACGGCATGAAGGACCAGGTCAACATCCGCCGCTTCGGCGGGCTGGCGAAGCACATGCGGATCACCTGGATCACCTTCGGCCTCGGCTGGCTGGCGATCATCGGTATGTGGCCGTTCTCCGGCTACTTCACCAAGGAACCGATCATCGTGGCCGCCTTCGAGCGCGACGACTGGACCGCCTGGCTGTACGGCGGCGCGGCGTTGCTCGGCGCCGGCCTGACCGCCTTCTACATGACCCGGCTCTTCGTGCTCACCTTCCACGGTCCGAAGCGGTGGACCGAGGACATCGACCACCCGCACGAGTCCCCGCCGATCATGACGATCCCGCTGATCCTGCTCGGTCTCGGCTCGGTGGTCGCCGGTTGGCTGATGGCGACCCCGGTCGCCGACTGGCTGACCCCGGTCCTCGGCGGCCACGGCGAGGGCGAGCACCACCCGGTGCTCTCCCACACCATGATCACGGTGCTCTCGCTCACCCTGACCGTGCTCGGCGCCGGCCTGGCCTGGCTGCTGTTCCGCAACGGCACCGCCCTCGAGGAGCAGCCGGCCGGCCCGCTGGTCCGGGCCGCGCGGCGCAACCTCTACACCGACGCGTTCAACGAGGCGGTCTTCGAGAAGCCGGGCATCTTCCTCACCCGGGCGCTCGTCTTCCTCGACAACCGCGGCGTCGACGGGCTGGTCAACGCGCTCGCCGCCGCGGTGGGCGGTGGCTCCGGCCGGCTGCGGCGGCTCCAGACCGGCTTCGTCCGGTCGTACGCGATGTCCATGCTGACCGGCGCCGTGCTGGTGGTGGCGGCGTTCCTGGCGGTCCAGGCGGGGTGGTTCGCGTGACCCACCTGAATCGACCGGCCGCGCCGATCCGGCCGGCCGAACCCATCCGGCCGGGTGCTGACGACGGAGGTAAGGCCGAATAATGTCCGACTTCCCCTTCCTCTCGGTGCTCACCGTCGCACCGCTGGTCGGCGGCCTGCTGGTGGCGTTCCTCCCCGCCAGCAGGGGTGAGCTGGCGAAGCGGGTCGCGTTCGGCTGGTCGCTGGCCGTCCTGGCGCTCGCGATCGCCATGTGGGTCGCGTTCGACGCCGGCGGCGACCGGCTCCAGCTGCGCGAGTCGTACTCGTGGATCCCGGCCTGGGGGGTGAACTTCACCTTCGCGGCCGACGGGATCGCGCTGGTCATGCTGATGCTGATCGCGCTGCTCGTCCCGGTGGTGATCCTCGCGTCGTGGCACGACGCGGACAACCTGAAGCGGTCGGTGCCGGTCTACTTCGGCCTGCTGCTCTTCCTCGAGAGCACGATGATCGGCGTCTTCGCCGCCGCCGACGTCTTCCTCTTCTACGTGTTCTTCGAGGTCATGCTGGTGCCGATGTACTTCCTCATCGGCAGCTACGGCGGCCACCAGCGGCAGTACGCGGCGGTGAAGTTCTTCCTCTACTCCCTGGTCGGCGGTCTGTTCATGCTGGCCGCGGTGATCGGGCTGTGGGCGCTGGGCGGGAAGACCTTCGACTGGGAGGCGCTGACCCAGGCGGACCTCTCCACCGGTGCCGAGCGATGGCTCTTCCTCGGCTTCTTCCTCGCCTTCGCGATCAAGGCGCCGTTCTTCCCGTTCCACACCTGGCTGCCGGACGCCGGTGGCGCCGCCCCGGCCGGCGCCGCCGCGCTGCTGGTCGGCGTGCTGGACAAGGTCGGCACCTTCGGCATCCTGCGGTACTGCCTGCCGCTGTTCCCGGACGCGTCGAAGTGGTTCGCCCCGTGGGCGATCGCGCTGGCGCTGATCGGGATCATCTACGCGGCGCTGCTGGCGGTCGGGCAGAACGACCTGAAGCGGCTGGTGTCGTACACCTCGATCGCCCATTTCGGCTTCATCGGGGTCGGCATCTTCGCCTTCACCACCCAGGCGGGCACCGGCGCGGTGCTCTACATGGTCAACCACGGCCTGGCGACCGGCCTGCTCTTCCTGGTGGTCGGCATGCTGGTGGCCCGGCGCGGCTCCGCGTTGATCAGCGACTTCGGCGGCGCGAGCAAGCTGGTCCCGGTGCTGGCCGGAGTGCTCTTCTTCGCGGGTCTCGCCTCGCTGGCCCTGCCCGGCACGGCGCCGTTCGTCTCCGAGTTCCTGGTGCTGATCGGGACGTACACGGTGAACAAGCCGGTCGCGATCGTCGCCACCGCCGGCATCATTCTGGCCGCCGCGTACGTGCTGTGGATGGTGCAGCGCACCACCCAGGGCACCCTGAACCCGGCGCTGTCCGGCGTCGAGGGGATGCGGCGGGACCTGTCGGTGCGGGAGCGGGTCGTGGTCGCCCCGCTGATCGCGCTCCTGCTGCTGCTCGGCTTCTACCCGAAGCCGGTCACCGACGTCATCAACCCGGCCGTCCAGGCCACCATGGAGCAGGACCTCGGCCGGCACGACCCGGCCCCGACCGTGGGCACCGTCCAGGAGGCACACCGGTGAGCCGGCTCCCCGTCGCGAACGTACGGCTCTCAGCCGCGAACGTAAGGAAGGTCCGATGACGGATCTCAAGCTCCCGACGCTCGACTACGCGGCACTTGCGCCGATCCTGATCCTGTTCGGGGCGTCGCTCCTCGGCGTCCTCGTCGAGGCGTTCCTCCCGCGGGCCCGCCGGCACCCGGTGCAGCTCGTCCTCAGCCTGCTCGCCGTCGTCGCCGCGCTGGTGATGGTGGTACTGAACGCCGACAACCGGCTGGTCACCGCCGCCACCGCGATCGCGATCGACGGGCCGGCACTGTTCCTCCAGGGCGCGATCCTGGTCCTGGCCGGGATCTCGCTGCTGCTGATCGGGGAGCGCGCGGTCCAGCGCGGCGGGGCCTTCGTGGCGCACGCCGCGGTGACCGTCGGCTCGCCGGAGGACGCCCGGCAGGCGGAGAAGGAGGGCGGGCTGACCGAGGTCTACCCGCTGACCCTCTTCGCCGTCTCCGGCATGCTGCTCTTCGTCGCCGCGAACGACCTGCTGACGATGTTCATCGCGCTGGAGGCGTTCTCGCTGCCGCTCTACCTGCTCTGCGCGCTGGCCCGGCGCCGGCGGCTGCTCAGCCAGGAGGCGGCGCTGAAGTACTTCCTGCTCGGCTCGTACGCCTCGGCGTTCTTCCTGTTCGGCATGGCGCTGGTCTACGGCTTCACGGTCGGCGCGGGCGACCAGGGCGGCGGGGTGGACTTCCTGACCATCCGGGACGCGGTCGGCAACTCGTCGGCCAGTTCGATCCTGCTCCTCGCCGGTCTGGCGCTGCTCGCCATCGGCCTGCTGTTCAAGATCGCCGCGGCGCCGTTCCACGTCTGGACCCCGGACGTTTACCAGGGGGCGCCGACCCCGATCACCGGCTTCATGGCGGCCTGCACCAAGGTCGCCGCGTTCGGCGGTCTGCTCCGGGTGCTCTACGTCGCGTTCTTCGGGGCGAGCTGGGACTTCAAGCCGGTCCTCGGCGTGGTCGCCGTCCTGACGATGCTGGTCGGGGCGGTCCTCGCGGTCACCCAGACCGACATCAAGCGGCTGCTGGCGTACTCGTCCGTGGCGAACGCCGGTTACCTGCTGGTCGGCGTCCTGGCGCTGTCCCGGGACGGGCTCTCCAGCACGATGTTCTACCTGGTGGCGTACGGCTTCTCGGTGCTCGCCGCGTTCGGGGTGGTGACCCTGGTCCGCGACGCCGACGGCGAGGCGACCCACCTCTCCCGGTGGGCCGGGCTCGGGCGGCGCTCCCCGCTCTACGCCGGTCTGTTCACCTTCGTGCTGCTGGCCTTCGCCGGCATCCCGCTGACCAGCGGCTTCACCAGCAAGTTCGCGGTCTTCGGGGCGGCGCTGGACGCCGGGCAGTCCTACCTGGTGATCGCCGGCGTGCTGACCAGCATGATCCTCGCCTTCCCGTACCTGCGGGTGGTGGTGATGATGTGGCTCTCCGAGCCGGGTGAGAGCACGCCGAGCGTCTCGCTGCCGGGCGGGCTGACCGCCGCCGCGCTGATGATCGGCGTGGCGGCCACCCTGGTGCTCGGGGTCGTCCCAACGCCGCTGCTCGACCTGGCCAACGGTGCCGCCGAGTTCGTCGGACGATGACCGCGTCCCCCCGGCCTTCGCCCCCGACCGCCCCCCACCAGGTATTTCCGGTTGGGTGTGGCATGGTTGAAGGCGTGGGGGGAACGGCTGACGCAATTGCGGCGATCGGGCTCGACTTCGCGGACGAGCGGGTCGAGGCCTCGGTCTCCCGGGTGCTCGCCGAGGTGGAGTCCGAGCTGCGACGCAACGTCGTCAGCGCCGATCCGCTGGTGACGGAGGCCGCGCGGCACCTGCTGGAGGCGGGCGGCAAGCGGTTCCGACCGCTGCTCGTCGCCCTCGGCGCCCAGTTCGGTGACCCGGAGGCTCCCCAGGTGGTGCCGGCGGCGGTGGTGATGGAGCTCACCCACCTGGCCACGCTCTACCACGACGACGTGATGGACGAGGCGCCGGTGCGGCGGGGAACGCCCAGCGCCAACTCCCGGTGGAGCAACTCGGTGGCGATCCTGGTCGGGGACTACCTCTTCGCCCGGGCCGCGGACATCGCCGCCGACCTGGGCACCGAGGCGGTCCGGTTGCAGGCCCGCACGTTCTCCCGGCTGGTGCACGGCCAGATCGCCGAGACGGTCGGCCCGCGCGGCGACGTCGACCCGGTCGCGCACTACCTGGACGTCATCGCCGAGAAGACCGGCTCGCTGATCGCCACGTCCGCCCGGTTCGGCGGGATGTTCGGCGGCGCCCCGGCCGCGTACACCGAGGCCCTGGCCGGGTACGGCGAGACCATCGGCATGGCGTTCCAGCTCTCGGACGACCTGCTCGACATCGCCTCCGAGTCCGTGCAGTCCGGCAAGACCCCCGGCACCGACCTGCGGGAGGGGGTCCCCACCCTGCCGGTGCTGTACGCGCTGGCCTCCGACGACCGTGACGCCGCCTCGATGCGGCTGCGGGAGATCCTCGCCCAGGGGCCGGTCACCGACGACGCCCTGCACGCCGAGGCGCTCGGCCTGCTCCGGGAGTCTCCGGCGCTGAAGCGGGCCCGGGAGACGGTGCGCAGCTACGCCGAGGAGGCGCGGGCGCAGCTGAGCCCGCTGCCGGACGCCGCACCGCGGCGCGCCTTGGAGGCGCTCTGCGACTTCATCGCCGACCGCACCGGCTGAGGTGTAAGGAAGGGCCCCTTTTTATCGCTTTCTGTCGTACAAGGGCCCCTTCCTAACCGTTCCGGGCGGCAGCCGGGCGGCCACCGAGCAGCATCCGGCGTCCGGTCAGCATGAGGGCAGCGGCGAGCAGCATCGCCCCGGCGGCGGTGAGCCACATCATCGGGTAGCCGAGGTGTCCGGCGATCGCGCCCAGTCCGAGCGGGCCGAGACTGCCGCCCGCGTACACCCCGGTCTGGGTGATCGAGGTGGCGGCGGCCGGGGCCTGCGGGTGAAGCTGCACCACGGCGAAGTTCAGCAGCCCGGGCCAGGCCCAGCCGATGCCGAAGCCGAGCGCCACCCCGACGGCCAGCGCGACCGGCCCGGCGACGGTGAGCAGGGCCAGCCCGGCGGCGCCGACGGTGAGCATCCCGGCGATGGTCGCGACGTGTCCCCCGGCGCGGTGGTCGGCCCACCAGCCGGTGCCGAGCCGGCCGAGCAGGCAGAGGGCGCTGCCAAGGGTCAGCACCAGGCCGGCGAGCCCCGGCGAGAGACCGCGGGCCACCGCCGAGTCGACCAGGAAGGTGCCGAGGGCGTTCGCGGCGGCGGCCGCCAGGGCGGCGGCGACGCCGAGGACCGCCAGGGCTCCGGTGGCGTGCCCGCTCCGCTGTCGGGCCGTTCGGGCGACCGGGCGCGGGCTCGCCGGGACGAGCGGGAGGGCGGCCAGGGCCAGCCCGGTGGCGAGGATGAACGCCCACCGCCAGCCGACGGTGAGCGCCACGGCCGGTACGGCGGCTCCGGCGAGCAGGGTCGCGGTGGGGATGGCGGACTGCTTGATCCCGAAGGAGAGGCCCTGCCGGCCGGGCGGGACGCCACGGGCCAGCGAGGTGTTGCTGGCGAGCTGTCCGAGCGCGTTGGCGCCGGCGCCGATCGCCAGCAGCCCGACCAGGGCCAGGTAGGAGTGGGCCAGGAGGGCGACGGCCAGGGTGGTCGCGGCGGAGAGCAGGATTCCGGCTCGGGCGACGACGACCGGCCCGTACCGCTCGACGAGGGCGCCCGACGGGATCGAGGCGAGCGCGCTGACGCCGAAGTAGACGGAGACCGCCAGGCCCAGCCCGGCGGGGGAGAAGCGCAGCTCGTCGCCGAGCTGCACCGCGAGCCCGCCGACCAGGAAGACCGGGAGTACGCAGGCGACGGTGGTGGCCGCGGCGCTCAGGACGGTACGACTGGGGCGGGAAAGGGTTACGGGGTGCGGGGGAGAAACGTTGAATTCGGCCATTTGCGACGAGCCTACGCGACCCACTCGTATGAACCGTTCGTGTCGGCAGGTGCACACACGGTGCCCGGGAATCTGGCATCCTCGATCCGAACGGGCATTTTCCAGGCGCCCGGTTTTTCATATTCTGTAAGTCCCCGGCGGCGGAGGTGGTTGTGCGCGACCCCTTGGCGGAACCTTCTGACCTGATCCGCAGCGTGTCGCGTGCCCTGCGCGTGCTTGAAGCGGTCGGACGGGCACCGAAGGGTCTGACCGTGAAGCAGATTGCCCGGCGTTGCGAGTTGACGGTGGCCACCACGTACCACCTGGTGCGCACGCTCGCCTACGAGGGCTACGTGATCAGGCGCGAGGACGGCACGTACATCGTCGGGTTGGAGGTGGCCGACCGGTACCGGGAACTCGTAACCGCGTTCCGCGGGCCGCCGTCGATCGGCGAGACGCTGCGCCGGGCCGCCTCGGAAACCGGGTACAGTCACTACCTGGGCCGGTTCGTCGGCGGCCAGGTGGCGGTCACCGCGGTCGCCGAGGGGCCCCGGTCGCCGTACCTGGAGGACCTGGTCCCCGGCTTCGACGAGGGGGCGCACGCCACCGCGCTCGGCAAGGCCCTGCTCGCCACGCTCACCCCCGAACAGCGGTTCCGCTACCTGCGGGAGTACGGCATGCGGCCGTTCACCCCGCAGACCCTGGTCGCGGCCGACGCCTTCGAGGCCGACCTGGCGGCCGGGGAGCGGCGTGGGATGCAGTTGGAGCTGGGACAGTTCCGGCAGGGCGTCGCCTGTGCGGCCGTCCTGGTGACGCCGGACAAGGACATGGAGCGGCGGACGGTGCTCGCCTGCGCGCTCCCGGCGGCCGAGATGATGACCTCGGCGCGGGTGGTCCGGGCCAAGCTGCTGGCGGTGGCCCACGCCATCGCCGACAGCCTCGCCGCCGAGTCCTGAGACGACGTGGCCCCCGGCTGCCCGGCGCTGCCGGGATGACCGGGGGCCACGGTGACCTCCACCGGTACGGGTTCACCCGCCGATTTCCGCCGCGGGGTTACCCGCTGGCGTCTGGCGGTGGTGCGGGTTCACCCGCCGACCTCCGCCGCGCCTCCGCCGCGGCTTCACCCGCTGACCTTCGCCGCGGCTTCACGTGTTGCTGACCTTCAACGTGGGGTTACCCGTCGACGTGCGGCGGGGTGGCGGCTCAGCTGCCGACGACGCCGCCGTCGAGTCGCCAGGTGACCACCACGCCCGGCTTGGCGAAGTCGCCGTCCGGCCAGTTCGAGGCCGGGTTCTCCACCGAGGCGCCGCTGATCTCGCCCGGGTGCTGGACAGCGACGAAGAGTGAACGGTTGTCCGTGGTGATGAACGGACCGCAGGTCTCGGCGCCGACCGGCACGGTGAGGAACTGCTTGAGGTGGCCGCGCTCCGGCCCCTCGACGGCGGTGGCGAAAAGGCCGTCGTTGCTGCCCAGCGCGTTGCCGTCGGTGGAGATCCAGAGGTTGCCGGCGCCGTCGAAGGCGACGTTGTCTGGGCAGGAGATCGGGGAGACCTTGGTCTTGTCGTAGCCGGCGAAGAACGTCGACGGGTCCGTCGGGTCGCCGCAGACGATCAGCACCGACCAGGAGAAGGTCTCCGAGGTGTTGTCGTTCCCGTCCTCGACCAGCTCCAGCACGTGCCCGTGCTTGTTGTTGGTCCGCGGGTTCGCCTCGTCGGGCGCCGGGTTGCTGCCGACACCCCGGTTCGTGTTGTTGGTCAGCGCCACGTACACCTTGCCGGTCCGGTGGCTCGGCTCCACATCCTCGGGACGGTCCATCTTGGTCGCCCCGACCGCGTCGCCAGCGAGCCGGGTGAAGGTGAGGACCTCCGCGGCGGTCATCCCCGGGACGTACGACGTGGTGCCGCGGACCAGCTTGATCCACCGGCCCCGGCCGTTGAAGGCGCCGTCGCTCGGGACCTTCCCCGAACCGTCGATCTCGTCGGCGCTGGTGAACTCGAACTTCGCGACGTACAGGGTGCCGGACTCGAGCAGGCTCAGGTTGTGCTTCCGGGCGGCCCAGGAGTCACCCTTGACGAACTTCTTCTCCGAGACGAACTTGTAGAGGTAGTCGAACCGCTCGTCGTCGCCCATGTACGCCACGGCGTGACCGTTGCGGGCGATGATGACGTTCGCGCCCTCGTGCTTGAACCGGCCGAGCGCGGTGTGCTTGCGCGGTCTGCTCTCCGGGTCGAACGGGTCGACCTCGACGATCCAGCCGAACCGGTGTGCCTCGTTGGGGTGCTTGGCCAGGTCGAACCGCTCGTCGGCCCGGTCCCACTTCCGGCTGCCCGAGGGGTAGCGGGCGGTGGTGCTGATGCCGTACCGGGCGAGCTTCGGCTTGAGCGCCTCGGGCGCGCCGTCGCCGCCGACGAAGTACTGGTTGAAGTTTTCCTCGCCGGAGAGGACCGTGCCCCACGGGGTGACGCCGCCGGCGCAGTTGTTCAGGGTGCCGACGACGGTACGACCCCGCGGGTCTGCCGTGGTCCTCAGCCAGGTCGACCCGGCCGCCGGACCGGTGAACTCGAACCTCGTCGACAGCGCGGTGATCCGCCGGTTGTACGGCAGCCGCCCCTTGCGGACCGGCTTCCACTGACCGGTGTCGCCGACCCGCTCGATCTCGACCACGCTGAGTCCGTGTGCCGCCATCGCGACCCGGAGCTGCTCGACACTGAGCGCGTCCAGGCTGGTGAAGCCCGGGAACATCAGCTCCTCGTTGGTGTACTCGTGGTTGACCACGAGCAGGGCGCGCGTGCCCCGGCGGTCCAGGGGCAGTACTCCGACGAAGTCGTTGTTGTAGCCGAACTGCCGCGACTGCCGGGCCGCGGTCTGCCGATGTACGTCGAACCGGGGCGCGTCGGGCAGCACCGGGTCGCCCCAGCGGATCACCACCGCGTGGTCGTACCCGTTCGGTACCACCAGTGAGTCGAGTTTGTTCGGCGGGATCGGCTTGAAGGTCAGGGCACCGGCGCCGGCCTGGTGCCCGGTCGAAGTGACGCGGTCGGCCTCCGGCACCACCGGAGTCGAGCCGCCGCCCGAGGCGGCCAGCGCCGGTGAGCCGGCCAGCGTGCCGGCCACCGCTCCGCCGAAGCCGAGCACCAAGGCGCCGACCGCGCCGGCCCGGACCACGCCGCGCCGGGTGACCTCGGCGGTGACGACGTCACCGAAGTACGCGTTGTCCGACTCGTTCGGTACGGGGTGGTCACAGGCGTTGCCGCAGCGGTACATGCAGGTCATGGCGCTCCGCCCACCGTGGCCCGCCGGGCCGAGCAGGGGGAGCAGCCGGGGTCGCTCGCTCATCGCCAGAAGAAGCCTCTCTGCTGGTCGTGGTGGCCGCCTGGCCGTACCTGGCCGGCGGATCCCTGCCGGACGCTAGGAGCGCGTCGTGATCGACGGTCAGCTCCCGGGTGAAGCGGACGTGAACAAACTCGCCTGAGCCGCAGGTTCAGCCGTTCGGCGTTGAACCGGTCGGCCGTCGGTTCCGTGGGAAGGGGTGCGGGGTGCGCCGCGTACCGTGCGACACGAGGCACGGATACGACGGCCGTGCGGGCGGAGGCGAGGTGACACTATCAGCGACCAGGACGCCGAACTGCTACGCGCCTTGCATGACGAGCACGCCGAGGCGTTGTTCGGTCACGCGCTGCGCCTGATGCGGGGCGACCGGCAGCGGGCCGAGGATCTGGTGCAGGAGACGTTGCTGCGGGCCTGGCGACACCCGGAGGCCCTCGACCCCGACCGGGGATCGGTACGGGCCTGGCTCTTCACCATCGCCCGCAACCTCGCCATCGACGCCTGGCGCAAGCGCGGTTCGCGGGTGGGTGAGGTGGTGACCGACGAACTACCCGAGCCGCCGCAGACGGTCGACGAGGCGGACCGGGCGGTGGAGGCGTGGACGGTCGCCGAGGCGCTCAACCGGCTCTCGGCGTCGCACCGGGAGGTGCTGGTGGAGTGCTTCTACCAGGGCCGGTCGGTGACCGAGGCCGCCGCCAGGCTGGGCATTCCGCCCGGCACGGTGAAGTCCCGTACGCACTACGCCCTGCGATCCCTACGGTTGATACTGGCGGAGATGGGGGTGACGGGGTGAGGCGGTGCGAATACGCCCACGATGATGGCGCGTACGTGCTCGGTGCCCTCTCCCCTGCCGAGCGGAGCGCGTACGAGCGGCACCTCGCCACCTGCGCGGACTGCCGCGACGCGGTCGCCGAGATCGCCGTCCTGCCTGGACTGCTCGGACGGCTCGCACCGGCCGACCTGGAGCGGATCACCCCGCCGGTCGGTGTCGAGGAACGGCTGCCGAAGCTGCTCGACGCGGCCCGGGCGCGTCGGCGCCGAGAGCGTCGGGTCGATCGGCTGCGTACCGTCGGGGTGGCGCTGGTCGCCGCCGGACTGGCCGCGGTCGCCGGGGTCGGGCTGGCCTGGCCGCTGACCCGTGCCGACTCCGGCACCGATGTCGAGGTGCGGATGGTCGCCATGGAGCCGGTGCAGGGCGGCGCGGTCCCGGTCACGGCCGAGATCGGCTTCGACGGGACGCGGTGGGGCACGGTGGTGACCATGCGCTGCCAGTACGCCGAAACCGCCGACTACACGAAGGCGTACACCTTCCGGCTGGTGGCGCACGGCCCGAACGGCGAGACGGAGCAGGTGGGCTCCTGGCTTGCCGCCCCCGGCGACGAGGCCACCTTCACCGGGGTCACCCGTTTCACCCGATCCGAGCTGACCCGGCTGGAACTCCTCCGCTACGACAACACTCCGCTGCTGGTGTACGACGTCCGGTAGCGATCCACCACCCCTTGTCGGAGGAGCCGCGGCCGGGATGGTCCCGGACGCGACCGGGGTGGTCCCTCCGTACCCGTTTCCGGTACGTCGCTGACGCGTCGTTCGCCGTGCACCGTCCGGTGGGGCGGGCCACGCCGCGGGTCAGCGGCGGCGGAGCGTCTGCCGCAGCCGGGCGGCGATCCGGCCCGGGGTCACCGGCACCACGGAGATCATCAGCCGGCCGGAGGCGTCCCGGACCGGGGTCACCACGGAGAGCCGGGCGCCGTGCCGCCGGACCAGCGGCACCGCGCCGGTGAGCCGGGGCGCCCGCAGCGCCACGGCACCACCGGCTCCGTTGGCGCGGTGCGCCCCGAGGGCCCGTGCCGGATCGAAGGCCCCGACCTGGGCCGAGACGATGCGACGGCGGCCGGTCGCGCCGCTGCCGACCAGCAGGTCGGCGACGCGGAACCGGATCCGGAGCCGGGTACCGGCCGGGCCCTGGGCGGTGATCAGGGTCTGCGCCGGGACCTCCTCCGCGCTGACCACGATCGGCGCGGCGCCGCGTGCGGCCAGGTCGGGCACCGGTGAGGACGCGTCCAGCGTCAGCACCCGTTCGCCCTGCTCGTCGGTCTCCCAGGTCGCCTCGGTGACGTCGAGCTTCGCCGACCACTCCGGCAGAGTGGTGACCTCGAAGCAGGAGTCCGGAAGCCGCCGTCCCGGGTCGCGGAATCCGGGGTACGCGGCGTAGCGGCGCTGCCCCTCGACCACCGTCGCCGGCACCCCGACCTCGGCGTCCTGCCGGATCACGGCGAGGAGGTCGTCGAGCCGGCCGTCCCGGGTCAGCGCCAGCCGGATTCGGGTCTCCGCCCCGAGTTGGGCGGCGATGTCGTCGGTGAGATACGCCGACACCATCCGCCCGACCCCGTCGTGGATCGCCTGCTGCGTGTCGCGGTCGAGGCGAAGCAGGTCGTCCTCGACCAGCTTGGCGATCTCGTGGTCGAAGCGGCGTGCCATCACCGCGTCCCGTTGCCGGCCCGGCGCGATCAGGTCGGCGATGAACGCCATGATGGTCTCGATGGTCCGCAGCCGTTCCTGGTGCCGGCTCTGGTAGGTGATGTTGGTGGCACCCAACCGGCGTACGGCGTAGTAGTACTCGTAGTCGGCCAGCACCGAGATCCGGCGCGCCCGGTAGCAGGCCTCCAGGGTGAACGGCAGGTCGCTGGCGATCCGCAGGTCCTCCCGGTAGCGGATGCCGTGCCGGTCCAGCAGCTCCTTCCGGAACAGTTTCGTGTTGGCCAGCGAGCGCGGCAGTGGTGAGTCGAAGAGGCTGAGGTCGGGTTCGGTGCGGGCGAAGATGTCCTGGTAGATGTGGCGACTGTTGACCCCGACCACCTTGCCGAGGACGACGTCCGAGCCGTACGTGTCGGCAGCGGTGACGAGGCGCTCCAGCGCCTCCCGGCCCAGGTAGTCGTCGGCGCCGACGAAGAAGACGTACCGGCCGGTGGCGGCGTCGAGACCCCGGTTGAACGGGCGGGCCGGGCCACCGGAGTTGGCCTGGTGGATGACGGTGAAAACCCCCGGGTAGCGGGCGGCGAACCGGTCGAGTGTCCGACCGCTGCGGTCGGTCGATCCGTCGTCCACCGCCACGATCTGCAACCGTGACAGGCCGATCGTCTGCCCGACCAGCGACGTCAGACACCGGGTCAGGTACGGCATCGTGTTGTAGACCGCCAGCACCACGCTGACGTCCGGGGTGCTCACGGAACGTTCGCCTTCACTGTGGACGTCGCGGACTCGGCGGGTGCCTCCGCCGTCCCGCGCGGTGCCAGCAACCTCTGGTAGATCTCGTCGAGCCGTTCGGCCTGCGCCTCCCAGGTCCAGCCGGGCAGCGGTGAGTCCGGCCCGTCGTACGCCGCCCGGTAGCGCGCCGGGTCGGCGAGGACCGTCCGCACCGCGCGGACGAAGTCGGCCACGTCCCTGGCCCGGAACACCTCGCCCTGGCCGGTGGCCCGGACCGTCTCCGCCATCGTCCGCACGTCGCTGACCACGATCGGCAGCCGCGCGTGCGCGTACTCGAAGAACTTGGTGATCAGGGCGATCTCGTGGTTGGGCCAGTGGTGGAGCGGGATGACCCCGACGTCCGCGCCGGAGAGGAACTCCACCACCTGCCACGGCGACACGTACCGGAGCGCGTGCACCCGTTCCGCCACCCCGAGCCGGGCGGCGTCGGCGCCGAGCTGGCGGACGTACGGCGCCTGCGGGTCGGCCACCACCAGGGCCAGGTGCACCCCGGGGAGCCGCGGCAGCGCCGCGACCACGGTGTCCAGGCCCCGCTGGACCGCCGCCGAGCCGGCGTAGACCAGCAGCGGCGTCTTCGAGTCGACGCCGCAGAGCGTGCGCAGCGCCGGCGGCCGGGACGCGGCACCGCTGCCGTGGCCTGGAGCCGGCTCCGCTCGGGCGGCGTCGCCGTCGGCCGCGATGCCGTCGTCGACCGGGGCGACGACCGGGGCGTTGAGCACGACGGTGGGGCGGGCGGCCAACCCGTACTCCCGGTGCAGCAGCTCGGCGAGGGCGTCGGAGACGGTGACCACCGCGTCGGCGTACGGCGCGTACTCGCGCTCGTAGCCGAGGTGGGCCGGCAGCCAACGGGCGTTGTCCCGGCGGGGCCGGGCCCCGGGCAGGAACTCGTGCGCGTCCCAGAGCAGGCGTACCGGACGGCCGGCGGCCCGGGCGCGCTGCCGGGCCCGGGCGCCGACCCCGAGCATCCGGAAGTCGTGGGCGTGGATGAGGTCCGGCGCCAGCTCGTCGATCACCGGGCCGAAGGCCCGTTCGTAGTTCCACAGCCCCGGTTCCAGCCACCGCCAGGCCTGGTCGCCCTTGACGGCCCGCCAGAACCACACCTGGGCGTGCTCCACGGGGCGACGGGCCAGCCGCGCGGCCCGCAGCGGCAGACCGCCACGAGCGAGCAACCACTGCCGTAGTCTGCCACCGCCCGGGGCGCGGGCACCCGCCCCGACTCGCCCGCCGATCCGGGCTTCCGCGTCGCCCGCGCCGGGTCCGGCATCCGGGCCTTTCGCGCCGGCTCCGGCATCCGGGCCTCCCGCGCCGGGTCCGACGGTCGGGTCTTTCACGCCGGCCGGGTCGGAGGCCCGTCGAGGGGCCACTGCGCCGGAGACGGCCCCGGCGGCATCGGGGCGTGGCCGGCCCTCCGGCAGCGGGAGCAGCCGGACCAGCGCGGGGCCGAGCCGCCACCGCTGCTCCTCGCCGGTTGGCGAGCAACCCAGCAGCGTCACGTCCCAGCCGGCCTCGGCCATCGAGCGGGCGCTCTTCTGAACCCGGGAGTCTCCCTCGACGCCGTTGTCGACGAGCATGACGACGCGGCCACGGGCAGCGCGGCTCGCCGCCGTACCGTCATTGCGACCCATGACTCTCCGATTCTCCGGCACCCGACCGAAATCATCGGCGAGTGTACGGCACCCTATTGCCGAGCCGGCCGGACGTGGATCGGCGTCCGTGGCCGCTTCCGAGGCCTCGATCTGACGTATCCGCCGCCGTCCCGCACATCGCTGATATACGTATAGTCCCTGGTCTGCCCAGCTCAGCGCCGGTTCGTATACCCGTACGACACCTGCCGGACGAATTCTGCTTCCGGGATGTACGCCTATTCGCCATTCGGCGTCAACCTTCACGTCGCGGCCGGCCAATAGTGTTCGGCGCCTGACGCACGCCCCTCGCCATGCGATCGGCCCACGCCCGACGGATACCCGGGCGTGATGGCGAACCGTGCCCTCGAATTCATGTCGGAGTTGGCAGGTCTTCATGTCCGCGACACCCAATGTCAGTGTCGTGATCCCCACCCGGGGTCGCCCCGAGCTGGTGACTCGCGCGGTCCGGAGCGTCCTGGCGCAGACCGTCGACGACCTCGAGGTCATCGTCGTGATTGACGGACCTGACGACCTGACCCGGAGCGCGCTCACCGCGGTGGGCGACCCCCGGCTGCGGGTGATCGCCCTACCCGAGTCGGGTGGTGCCCCGAACGCCCGCAATGTCGGCGTCCGGGAGGCGCGGGCGCCCTGGACGGCGCTGCTCGACGATGACGACGAGTGGCTTCCCGACAAGCTCGCCGTCCAGCTCAAACTCGCCAAGGGCGCGCGGGTGCCGATGCCGATCGTTGCCAGCCGGCTGGTCAACCGTACGCCGCGCGCCGATTTCGTCATCCCCCGACGGCTGCCGGCCCCCGGCGAGCCGTTGAGCGAGTACCTCACCGTCCGGCGTGGCCTGTTTCACGGCGACGGCTTCATCCAGACCTCGACGATTCTCGCCCCGACCGAACTGCTCCGCCGGGTGCCGTTCACCGTGGGCCTGCGCCGCCTCCAGGAACTCGACTGGACGCTGCGGGCACTGCACCACGAGGACGTCGGCCTGGTCATCGCTCCCGAGCCGCTCGTGGTCTGGTACCAGGACGAGGACCGGCCGCGGATCAGCGACGGACTCGCCTGGGAACACCAGCTGGAGTGGCTGCGGCGGAGCCGTCCGCTCCTGACGCCCCGGGCGTACGCCGCGCTCACCATGAGCGTGCTCGCCTCCATGGCGGCACCGACCCGCAGCCTGACGGCGTTCCGCACCCTGCTCCGCGAGGCCCGCCGGCACGGCCGTCCCGGGCCGATCGACTACCTGACCTTCCTCCAGATCTGGCTGATCCCGCCACAGCTTCGCCGCACCCTGCGCGACCGGGTGCTCCGGCGCCGCCGGGGCGCCGCGGAATCCGCCGTCCGGCGGGGTGTCGAGGCGTCCGCTGTCCCGGCCACCGGTGCCGCCACGGCCGACCATGACGCGCGACGGTAGGACGGTGGTGATCTGGCGCAGCCACCTGCTCGCCGGATCCGAGACCTTCGTCCGGAACCACGGAGCCGCGCTGGCCCGGTGGCGACCGGTCTACCTGGGTGCGGTCAAGGTCAACTCCGCCATCGCCGCCGACGGCGACGTCATCGTCTATCCGGGGAGCCTCCGGGGCCGGGCCGATTTTCTCCGGCTTCGGGTGACCGGCTCCTCACCGCGGCTGCGGGCCCGGCTGGCCGAGCTGCGACCGGCGGTGGTGCACGCCCACTTCGGCAACGACGGCTGGCTGGTCAGCCACGCGGCGGCCCGGCTCGGCGTACCGCTGGTCGTCACCCTGCACGGGTACGACGTGACCCGGCTGCCCGGCGTACCCGGCTGGCGGGGCGCCCGCTACCGGCGCAACCTACGCCAGGTCTTCGACCGGGCCAGCGTCGTCCTCGCGGTCTCCGAGTTCATCCGAGACCGGGCGGTGGCGCTGGGCGCGGATCCGGCCAAGGTCCGGGTCCACTACACGGGTGTTCCGGTCCCGCCGCTGCCGGACGCCACACCGAAACGCTGGGACCTGCTCTTCGTCGGCCGATTCGTCGAGAAGAAGGGAGTCGACGACCTCGTCGAGGCCGTCGGCCGGCTCGACGGGCTCCGACCCCGGGTCCTCTTCGTCGGCGACGGGCCGCTGTGGGAACCGGTCCGGCGGCGGGCCGCCGCGCTCGGGCTGGACGCCACCTTCCTCGGCGCCCAGGAGCCGGCGGCGGTCCGCCGGTACATGACCGAGGCGAAGGTCTTCGTCTCGCCCTCCAAGACCGCCGCGAACGGGGAATCGGAAGGGCTGCCGACGACGATCCTGGAGGCGGCGACCGTCGGCGTGCCGACGGTGTCGACGTACCACAGCGGGATCCCGGAGGCGGTGCGGCACGGCGAGACAGGGCTGCTCGGCGCCGAGGGGGACCGCGCGGCGCTAGCCGCGAACCTCCGGCGGCTGCTCACCGACGACGACCTGCGCGTCCGCCTCGGTGACCGGGCGCGACGGCACGTGGCGGCCCACTTCGACCTGGCCACCCAGTCCCGCCGCCTCGAGGAGCTGTACGACAGGCTGCGGGTCGGCACCGTACCGGGCTGAGCTGCCGATAATCAGCTGTCATCCGCCCTTCGGCCCGGGCTAGGGTCCCAGAGGTTCGCCGTCGGCCGGATGCCGGACGGCGCCACGGGAACGAAAGCAGGGGACGACAGTGATCAGGACGTACACCGCGGTCGAGCGGCCCGACCTCTGGGCTCGGAAGATCGACTCCAAGCTGGTGTGGCCGGAGTACAACATGCACGGCGACGTGGCTGGCCGGTACTGGAACCTGCTCGACGTGGAACTCGCCGACTTCCAGTTCGTCCTCTACGACGACGAGACCGACGAGGTGGTGGCCGAGGGCCACACCGGCCCGTTCGGCTGGGACGGCGTGGACGCCCACCTGCCGGACGGCTTCGACCCGGCGCTCGAACTGATCTTCGAGCAGCGCCGGTCGGGTGCGCCGGTCAACACGCTCTGCGCGCTGGCGGCCGAGATCCCGCGCGCCAACCGCAGCCGGGGGCTGGCCACCGAGATTCTGCGCGCGATGCGGAGCATCGCCGACCGGCACGGGTTCACCCACCTGGTCGCGCCGGTCCGGCCCTCCTGGAAGGAGCGCTACCCGCTCACCCCGATCGAGCGGTACGTCCAGTGGCGGCGCCCCGACGGCCTGCTGTTCGACCCGTGGATGCGGGTGCACGAGCGGCTCGGCGCCCGGGTCGCGGGACCGCTGCCGCGCTCGTTCCGGATCACCGCCCCGGTCGCCGACTGGGAGTCGTGGACCGGTCTGGTCTTCCCCGAGTCCGGGGAGTACGTCTTCCCCGAGGGCCTCGCCCCGGTGCACATCGACCGGGAGGCCGACCTGGGGTCGTACTGGGAACCGAACGTCTGGATGGTCCACCCGCCGTTGCGGTAGCCCTCCGTACTCCGGTGGCGACCCCGCCATCCACTGGCGACTCCCTGGTGACCGCCAGCCCTGCCCGCGATGCCGTCGTCGCTCCGACATCGACAAGCCGAGGCCGCAACCGGGAGGATCGATTTATGTTCTGGGCTCCCGCCACGGTGATCAATTTGTTGGTGTATGGTCTCGTCTTCGCTGGTCTGGGCGGTTACGCGCTGATCCGCGCCGTGCCGGCATACCTCGAGAGCCAGGACGGCGCGATCCTCTTTGTGATCATCGTGGGGGTCGCGTTCCTCGCGATCGCCGTGGCCGCGTTCTGGCGGGCCGGGCGGGCGCGCAGGGCGGGGGCAGGCTGGTTCGACGAGGCCTGATGAGCGCGGGCGGCCGGCCCGTCTGGTTGTCAGCGGACGGTGGCGGCCGGCGTCGGTTCGGTGGCGGTGCCCAGCGCTGCGGCCCGGGTACGCCGGACCTGTCGGATCCCGTCCGCGGAGAAGACGATCAGCGCGAGCCAGACCAGGGTGAACCCGACGAGCCGGGCCGGCGGCATCGGCTCGTGGAAGATCAGAACGCCGACGCCGAGTTGGAGGATCGGGGCGAGGTACTGCAGCATCCCCAACGCGGTCAGGCTGAGCCGGTTCGCCGCACCGGCGAAGAGCATCAGGGGGGTGGCGGTCGCCGCACCGGCCAGGATCAGCAGCACGGTGTGCCAGGCCGAGACGTGGCCGAAGGTCGAGTCGCCGCGTGCGGTGAGCCAGGCCAGGTAGCCGAGCGCCGGCAGCGCCAGCGCCGCCGACTCGACGAACATCCCCTCGGCGGCGGGCAACCCGAGCTGCTTCTTGACCAGGCTGTACCCACCGAAGCTCAGTGCCAGGGTGAGCGCGATGTACGGTGGCCGACCGTAGTCGATGGTCAGCACCGCCACCGCGATGCCGCTGATGCCGAGTGCCGCCCACTGGGCCACCCGGAGCCGTTCGCGAAGCACGGTGACGCCGAGCAGCACCACGACCAGCGGGTTGATGAAGTAGCCCAGAGCGGTCTCCACCACCCGCTCGGAGTTGACGCCGTAGATGTAGGTGCCCCAGTTGACGGCGATCAGCGCGGCGGCCAGGGCCACCCTGGCGAGTTTGGCCGGCTGGTGGCGCAGGTCACGCAGGAATCGCCAGTTGCGGGCCACGGCCAGCAGCAGCGCGACGAAGACCGCCGCCCAGACCACCCGGTGCGCCAGGATCTCGATCGGTCCGGCCGGTTCGAGCAGCCGGATGTAGAGCGGAAAGAACCCCCACAGGGTGTACGCTCCGAGCCCGCACAGATATCCGACACGCGCCTGGTTCACGGTGCCACTGTAAGTGGCTGCATGGGGTCAGACCCCTTTCCCGTGAGCGGTCTCACCTGCTGCGGCGTCCACTCCATCCACATGCCGGGATCAGGCAACGGGTGGAACCCGAGCGGCGCGTAGAGGCCGTGCGCGTCGCGGGTGACGAGCATGATCCGGCGTAGGCCCAGCCCGGCCAGCTCGTCACAGGCGGTGCCGACCAGCCAGCGGGCCAACCCACGGCCGCGTTCCGCCCGGTCGACGTAGACGTCGCAGACCCAGGCGAAGGTGGCCCGGTCCGTGACCACCCGGCCGAAGGCCACCTGGGCGCCATCCCCGGGGCAGTACACCCCGTACGCCGTCGAGCCCTCGATCGCACGGAGCAGCACGTCTCGGGGCCGGCCCAGCGCCCAGTACGCGTCGGTGGAGAGCCAGTGGTGTACCCGGTCCAGGTCGAGCCGGCCTGGGTCGGTGGAGAGTTCGTATCCGTCCTCGCGGGTCAGGTTCAGCACGCCGTGACCGTATCCCCGGCCTGGCGGCCCGCCACCGGCCAATTCCTGGGCGGTGGCCTCCTGCCGTCGACGCGCGGCTCAGTCGCGGTCCAGCACCAGACCCAGCAACCAGGTGACCAGGCCGACGAAGATCGCCCCCAGCATCGCCGCCGGCCAGAACCCGTCGACGTCGAAGGGCAGGCCGAGCTGCCCGGCGATCGCGCCGGTGAGCAGGAACAGCAGGGCGTTCACCACGAGTGCGATCAGGCCGAGGGTCAGCACGTAGAGCCCGCAGCCGAGGATCTTGATGATCGGCTGGAGCACCGCGTTGACCAGGCCGAAGATGGCCGCCACCACCAGCAGCGTCCCGACCGCGCCGAGCGCCGAGTCGGCGCTCAGGGTGATGCCCGGGATGATGAGCGTGGCGAGCCAGAACGCCACGGCGGTGCTGACGAGCCGGATGAGAGGACCCTTCAGAAACTCCACCCGGCCGATCGTGTCACGGTGCGGCAAACCAGGGAAGCCCCGGGCCGGGGCGGAGACGTTTGACCGCCGGATCCGGGCGTCGGATGGTGACGACATCGGTCAGTCTCGCGGGAGATCCTGCCGGGTCGTCCGGTGTACGGTCCGAAGTGGTGGACCCGCCCGGGCCTCGCCAGCCACCCCGGCACTCTATGGGAGCAGGTCGATGGATTCCGGTGATCTGCCGACTCTGACGGTCGGGCAACGGATCAAGCTGCACCGCGAACGCGTAGGGAAGACCCGGGCTGTGCTCGGTGGGCTCGTGGGTCGGTCGGCCGAGTGGGTCAAGGCTGTGGAAACCGGCCGCCTACTGCCGCCACGACTTCCTATGCTTGGCCAGATCGCCAAGGCACTGCGGGTGGATCTCTCGGCACTGATTGGTTCAGATGAAGCGGTCTCGGTAGCTGTAGGACCGGGCCACCCGCAACTTCCGGCCGTTCGTGAGGCGTTGAACCGGTGGCCTATCCGCCTTGATGCCGAACCAGAACCACTCGACCACATCTGTGTCCGGCTGGAGGCCGCGTGGCGGGCGCGGCACGCTGCTCCCGACCACCGGACCGTCGTTGGCGCGCTCCTCCCGAAACTGATCCGTGACGCCCAGCGCGCGACGTGGACCAGCAGCGGCGATCAGCAACGTCGGGCGTATGCCGTGCTCGCCAATGTGCTCGGCCTGACCCAGATGTTTCTGGCATACCAGCCGGCTGCGGACCTGGTGTGGCGGACCGTCGACCGGGCGATGCTTGCGGCTCAGGAGTCCGCTGACCCGCTTGCCTTGGCCGGCGCGACGTGGTTCGCGGCGGCGGCGCATTGTGAGACCGGTGACTGGGACACCGCCATGACAGTCGTCCTGGATACGGTTCGAGCGATCGAACCTGTGTTGCCGGACGCCTCCAACGACTTGCTTGCGATGTGGGGCGCTCTACAGGTGGAGGCCGCGCACACTGCTGCGCGTGCCGGTGAGGCCGGGAAGGCATGGCGTCATCTGGACATCGCGGCAGATGTTGCGAAGCGGCTTCCGGATGACTACCACCAGACGTGGTCCAGCTTCGGCAAGGCCATTATGGGGCCTCATGCGGTCACCGTAGAGGTCGAATTGCGCAAGGGTGGCCACGCACTCCGACACGCGGAACGTTCGGCTCCGGATGCTATTCCGTCCCGTCCCCGGCGAGCCCGTCATCTGATCGAGGTAGCTCGGGGTCACCAGCTTCGTAACGACAAGGAAGCGATGTTGGTGAACCTCGACCGGGCGTACCAGACAGCTCCGGAAACGATTCGCTACAACGGGTTTGCCCGCTCGATGGTGCGAGAACTGCTTGACGGTCCCGTTCCGCATCGCCGTCGAGCCCACGACCTCGCCGTCAAGGTGGGCCTCGTGCAATAGGGGTACCGGCCGATCGTGTGCCGGTGTGGCAAACCAGAAAAGCCCCCGGGCCGGGGCGGAGACGTTTGACCGCCGGATCCGGGCGTCGGATGGTGACGACATCGGTCAGTCTCGCGGGCGATCCTGCCGGGTCTTCCGGTGTACGGTCCGAAGTGGTGGACCCGCCCGGGCCTCGCCAGCCACCCCAGCCCTTCAGGGGAGTTGATCAGTGTGGTCGAGACGGAGACGATAGGCGCACGGATCCGCTACTGGCGACTCCGTCGTCGCGGCATGACACAGGCGGTGCTGGCCGGTCTTGCCGGGGTTTCGCAGCCGTACATCTCGCAGGTGGAAGCGGGACACAAGAGCATCGAACGACGCGCGACGCTGGTCGCTATCGCCTCCGCGTTGCAGGTGACGGTGGCCGACCTGCTCGGTCAGCCCGGTGACCCCACCGACCCCGTGAAGGCTGGTGCGGCCGACGCCGTACCTGCGATCTGGGCAGCACTGGTGGAGATCGAGGAAGGTGAGCGTCGCCCACCGGCCCGTACCCGCGAGCAGTTGTCTGCCGCCATCGACCACAGCATTGAGTTGCGTAACCGCGCCGACTACGCACGCATGGCCGGACTGCTGCCGAACCTGTTGTTCGACGCGGCGCACAACCCTCGGACGCTCGCACAGGTCAGCTATCACACCGCGACGTGCCTTCGGCATCTCGGCTATCGACACCTGGCACAGACGGCGGCCAGGATCGCGGTCTCGGCGGCGGAGGAGTCGGAAGCGCCCGAGTGGATCGGAGCGGCCCGTTTTGCGTACGCGCAATCGTTGCCGATCGAGACGGCCGAGATCGCGTCTCGCGCCGCCGCTCGGTCCGTTGCCGACCTGCAAGCCGCCGCGGCCGTGCCCGAGGTACGGCAGATTCTCGGCCAACTGCATCTCTCCGCGAGTTTCACCGCTGCGGTCGCCGGCCGCGACGACGATTCGGCGGCGCACCTGGCCGAGGCGACCAGGGAGGCCGACAGCCTCGGTGACCCGGCGGACGGTGCGGGGTTCAACCAGTGCGGCTTCGGCCCCACCAACGTCGCGCTCTGGCGGATGTCAATAGCCGTCGAGCGCGGTGAGTACGGGCGAGTGATCGAGCTTGCGCGTAAGGTGCGGCCAGACGCCCTGTCGGCTGCGATTCGGCATCAGTCGTACTGGTTGGACCTCGGCCGAGCTCTGGCCCACTCCGGTCGGCGAGACGGTGAGGCGCTGGGCGCGCTCCTGCGGGCGGAGCGGTCTGCTCCCGTGCAGTTCCGGCTCAACCCGCTCGCCCGGGACACGGTCGTGATGTTGATCCGTCGAGCCCATCGCCGGTCTGTGCCGCACGGCCTTCGTACGCTTGCCCGCCAATTCGATATCGACGCATAACCGACGGTAATAGAGTTCCTCACCGCTCTCCGTAGCGTTCCGGCTACGGGCGCGCGGCTGGCCGTGCGGCCAGCCGTACCCGAGCGCCCGCCGGCCCGGGTTCCGATCCGCCCATCACACCCGGGCCGGCCACCGGTAACGGAAGGGGATGTGGTGGGAATTCGGGAATGGTGGCAACGCCGTCGGACGGCGGCGTTGTTCGAGCGCCATGCGGCTGAAGTGCTCGCGGCGGCTCGGGAGGACGACGCCGAGGAGACCAGGCGGGCGATCGAGCGAGTGGAACTGGGGTGTCGCGAGCGGCACGACGACGCTGCCGAGCGGGCCGAGTATGGCTGGAACGGGCCGACCCGAATCAACGGGCTACCGCTGTTGACATACGGGCAGCGGTGCCGGTACGGCACCGGGCGGGCCGTCTGATGGTGAGCCGGGTCTGGTGCCGGTGCCGGAACCGGAGCCGGCGATGAGGGAACGGCCGCCACACCTCACCGGGCCGGCGATCCCGGACGTCCCGACCGGCACGCTGCTGCGGTTGGCGCCCGGAGAGTGGTCCCACTGCCATGCGGTACCCGCAGGGAGCCGGCTCGACGTGACGGTGTCCCGGGTACACCGGAACGTGGTCCGGCGGGACGAGGCCGGGTTGTGGGTCTGGGTGGTCGGCCACGAGCACCCCGCCTGCGGCTGGGCGCACGTCGAACGGCACCCGCCGTGCCGGCAACTGATGGTGCGAGTGGACGTCCTGGCCCGGGCGGTCGCCTCGTGAGCGGGAGTCCCGCGCCGCCCGGCCCGGCGGTCGGGGTGGCGTACGAGCTGATCACCGGCCACGCCGCGGGACAGACCTGCCCGTCCTGCCGGGACGGGTGGTGCCCGGCGGCGGAGTGGGCGCTGTGGCTGGTGGTCGCCGACGACCAGCTTCCTCCGGGTGGTCGGGATCCGGTGACCGCGGTGGCTCGACAGGTGTACCTGGCGCACCGGGCGCGGCCGAGGGGCGGCTGTCGCCCGTGCGGGCTGCCGGACTGCGAGCGGATGGAGATCGCCAGCGCCTGGCTGCTGCGCGCCGGAGAGCTGCACGAGGTCCGTACCTGGCACCTGGCCGGCACGGACGTGCTGATGCCGGTCGCGCCCGACCCCTCGGGGCCCGCCCGGTGACGCGGCGAATCAGAACCGGGCGGGCGACCCGATCAGCTGCTGCTCGATCGGCGTGGCCGAGAGGAGCGCCCAGCGCAGCACCCGGCGGTTGATCACCCCGACCATGTCGGCCCGGATCCGGGTCAGCCAGTCCGCCGAGTCGCCGAGGCCGAGTGCCAGACCGGCCAACTGGGCCTCGTGCGGCCGAAGCGGCTGCAGCACCACCAGGTCGGCGCGGGAGACCGCGTCGACGTCGACCGGCGCCAGCTCGTCGCGGACCACCAGGCTCGCCTGCCAGCCCGGGCCGGGCTGGGTGTCGGCGGCCACCGGCCCGACGTCGACCACGACCAGCAGCGGCTGGAGCTGGCTGCCGGGCGGACCCCCGACCGGCCGGCCGGGCGGGATGACCGCGATCGGGGAACTCGGGGCACTGGCCCCCCGGACGAACGGCTCCCAGACGCGCGGCCGGGCGGTCTGCACCACGATCCGGGCGCCGAGTGCCATCGCGCGCAGCGCGATGAGCTGCGCGGCCCGGACCCCGCCGATGAGCACCGCCCGGGTGGTCTCGGCGCGGAACAGCCGGGCGAGCACCGCCGAGCCGTGCCGGTTGGTCCCGATCATCAGCCCCGCCAGCCCGATCGGCAGGTTCAGGGCGTCCACCGCGGAGGCGGCCATCGTGGTGTTCGGGGTCGTCGCGGTCGGACCGGCGCCGAGCACCCCGAGCGGCAGGGTCGCGGCGACCCCGTCGAGCTGTTCACCGTCCAGCCGGCGGGCGACCGCGTGCTCGGCCGCGAGCAGTCGGCGCAACGCCTGGACCGCGGTGGCCAGGGCGGGGGCGGTGGTGGCGGCGAGGCGTACCGTCAGGTCCACCCGGACTGCCTCGGAGCCGCTGCCCACCCACGGGCCCGCGCTGAGCGAGACCGTGGTGGCGGTGGCCGGCAGCGCCAGCAGCCGAGGGATCAGCCGACGCCCGGTCTCGGTCCGCAGGTCCGGCCAGCGGCGCAGCCGGAAGGTGGTCTGCACCAGCCCGCCGAGCTGCACCCCCAGCCAGCTCTCCCGGCCCGGCTGCACGCCGTCGTGGTGGGCCAGTTCCGCGAGTACGCCGAGCGCGGCCCGCTCGCCGAGCACGCGGCTCGGCACCGGCTTGAGCCGTCGGCTCACCTTACGGACGGCACTGGAGAGCGCCCGGACGAGGTCATCCTCCGACCAGCCGTCGGCCCGAAGCACCCGGACGGCGAGCAGCACCCGCTCGTACCCGAGGAGTCGACCGTCGGTGAGCTGCCGGTACGACGTCGCCGGCGTGCCGCCGCCGGCGCTGAGCGTGGGCGCCGGGGCACCCGCGATCAGGAGCTGGATCCGGGTGGGCGGGGTCTCCGGGCTGGCCGCCGGCAGCAGGCTGGCCGGGGAGAGCAGGACCTGCGGGGTGTCGGTCAACATCCCGACCTGGTCGCCGAGCTCCAGGACGGCGGTGAGGCCGTAGGCGTCGCTGACGATGGCGGCGGCATCCCCGGCCAGCTCGGCGGGGATGATCGTGGCGCCGGGGTCGACGAGGTCGAGCAGCGCCTCCGGCGGCGCGGCCGACCGCAGTGTGCGCTGGCGGGTGGAGTACCGCAGACCGATACCGATCCACTCGAACAGCCAGCGGCGGCGCAGCCGGATCCAGCTCAGCAGCACGAGCGCGACGCCGACCAGGGCGGCACCGGCGATCAGCAGCGGGTTCTGCCCGAGGGTGGCGAGGACGAGGGCCACGGCGACCTGGAGGGTCACGATCTGCCCCGCCCGAACGCCGAGCGGGCCGGAACGGGCCGGAGTGGACGCCGCCGGCAGCGGTGCCGGTGCCGACCGGTCCAGCCGGTTTCCGCTGGTACCGGCGGGCCGGGTCCTGTTGTCTGTCGCAGTAACCGTCACCGCGATAGCCTCCCCTGGATGGGCCCCGCCCATGGGCGTGCCCCCCGCAATTCGCTCAGGGGCCTATCGTATGGGCCGGACAAGGGGAGAGGGGGCCCGCATGCCGTCGCGACAGGACCAGTTGCACTCGTATCAGTTCATGGTGCAGCGGGTGGTGGGTGCGTTGGTGATGCGGGAGACCGATCCCGCGCAGTCACCGTTCCGGCGGGCTGCGGGCGCGACCATGGCCAGCGTGCTCGTCGCGCTGATCGCCATCGGTGGCTCGGTGGTGTACGGCCTCTTCGTCGGCGGCGGCGCCACCAAGTGGAAAGACCCCAACGTGGTCATCGTCGAGAAGGAGTCCGGAGCACAGTACGTCTACCTCGACGAGAAGCTGCGGCCCGTCCTCAACTACACCTCGGCGGTCCTCGTCGCCGGCGGCGGAAGCACGCAGCCCAAGACCGTCTCGGTGTCGCGCAAGTCGCTGGAGAACGTGCCCCGGGGCGTGCCGATCGGCATCCCGGACGCGCCGGACTCGTTGGCTCCGGCCAACCGGCTCATCAACGGCGGGTGGACCATCTGCTCCTCCCCGCGCTCCGGCAGCGGCTCCCCGCCGCCCCAGTCGGCCCTGCTGATCGGTGGCGAGGCGCGGGGTGGCACCACGATGCGGGAGGAGGCCCTGCTCGCCACCCACCCCAACGGATCCCTCTACCTGATCTGGCACAACCGCCGGCACCTGATCCGGGACCGGGAGCTGGTGATCAACGCGCTGGGGTGGAGCGGCCAGCGGCAGGTGGCGGTAGCCCCGGCTCTGCTCAACGCGCTGCCCTCCGGTGCGGACCTGGCCCGGGTGCCGATCAGCGGCGCGGGTCAGCCGTCCCAGTTGCTGCCGGACGCCCAAATCGGGGACGTCTACTTCGTCGAGCCGCAGGGCGGGGTCCGGCAGTACGCGGTGCTCAAGCAGGACGGCCTGGCGAACATCACCGAACTCCAGGCGAACCTCCTGGTCACCGACCTCGGGCAGCAGAACAAGCCGGAGGAGATTCCGCAGGGCACCTACGCGAACACCCGCAAGGCCAACGACCTGCTGCCGCCGGACGAGGCGGCGCCGCCGGCCACCATCCCGAAGATCGTCGCGTCCGAGAGCAGCGTGGTCTGCGCCGACGTCCCGGACGACAGCGGGGTGCGGACCGTGCGGGTCGGCGCCGAGCTGCCGGACCTCACGAATGTGCCGCAGACCACCGCGCGGTCGCCCGAGGGCGCGGGGCTCGCCGACCGCGTCCTCGTCACCCCCGGCCGGGGAGTGCTGGTGGAGGCGGCCGCCGCGCCGGGGGCGACCGGCGGCGCCATCTCGATCGTCACCGACCTCGGGCGGCGGCACGCGGTGGTCAGCGCCGATCTGCTCGGCGCGCTGGGGTACGGGGGCGTCCGGCCGAAGCGGATGCCGGCGAACCTGGTGTCACTGATTCCGGGCGGGCCGGCGCTGGATCCGGAGGCGGCCCGGAACGCGGTGGGGCAGCAGTGACGGGTGATGTTTGAATAAGCTGTCCTTGACCATGGCGGTGGCGGGCCTGACTGGTGCGGCCATCTCGATTGGTCCATCAGACGGGCAGAGGGGGGTACCCAAGGGTTGCCCTCGACCGCTACCGTCGGCTACGGACGTGAATTCCGCCTCGTGCCGTCGTGGTCCGAGCGGGGCGGTCACGAAGCGGGGTGTCCACAGTGGGCTCCCCAGGAAACGGAAACGAGTAGAGGGAGCGGGGTGACGTCAGGGGTGTCCCGGACGCAGGCAGAAGCCGCAGTGATGCAGCAGACCGCCACCAAGTTCGAGCAGGTCGACCAGGGGCTGCAGAGCATGCTCAGCAGCCTGATGAACGAGCTCGAGGTGCTGCGGTCCGCGTGGCAGGGTGCTGGTGGCCGCTCGTTCGAGCAGGTCAAGCAGCAGTGGGCGCAGAGCCAGGAGAAGATGCACCAGGCGCTCCGCGAGACCGCGAGCGCGATCCGCACCGCCGGCCAGCAGTACGACGCCTCCGACACCGAGGCGTCGAGCCGGATGGCGGCGACCAACCAGCACATCAACCTGCCGCTCTGATCTTTTCTGGGGAGGGAAGATTCCGATGAGTGACGGCCTCCTTGTCGTCCAGTTTCCCGCGCTGCAGCAGGCGAGCGCGGACATCCAGAAGGCGCTGAACACGCTCGACTCGCAGCTGGACCAGCTCGAGCGTGACGCGGCGCCGCTCGTCCAGACCTGGGAGGGCGAGGCGCAGCAGGCGTACGCGGTGCGTCAGGCCCGGTGGCGCCAGTCGCAGCAGGAGCTGTCGAACATGCTGCGGGCCATCAAGCAGGCGCTGGACGAGTCCGCGCAGGACTACCTGAGCACCGAGAAGAAGAACACCAGCCTGTTCCAGTAGGGACAGCGCTGCCGTACGACCAGGGATGCCCTGGGGCGTCGCGCGACCGCCGCGCCGCGCGCCCCGGGGCATCCTGGTGTTTCGGCCCCGCTCGGTGGCCGACGGCCACCGAGCGGGGCCGTGCGTCACCGCCGGTCGTGGTCACGCCGGGCCGGCCGGACGCCAACCGCGGCGCATGCCGCGCGGCACCACGACCGCCAGCAGCAGGGCCACCCCGGCCACCGTGCCGGCCAGACCCGCGACCCAGAGCGCCCGTTCCTGCGCGACGGAACGCCGCTCGGCGCGGGCCACCGCCGCCGGGTCCTCGTGCGGCGCCGGCAGACCACCGGCCGCGGGCTGGCGGGCCGGCGCGGCGGTGTCGGTGACCGCCCGGTACGGGTTGAGCACCCCGGCCCCGACGGCGTTGGCGTCGCCGGCCGCCGGATCCGCCGTCGCCTTGATCCGCTCGGCCACCTGTTGGGCGGTCAGGTCCGGCCAGTACTGCCGAATCAGCGCCGCGGTGGCGGACACGAAGGGGGTGGCGTAGCTGGTGCCGTTGTCGATGACGTGGCCTCGTTCCGGCACGGCGACCGTCACCGCGGCGCCGGGGGCGACGACGTCGACCCAGTCACCCCGCTGGGAGAAGGGCGAGACCGTGCCGTCCTCGTTGACGGAGCCGACACCGATCACGCCGTCGTACGAGGCGGGGTACGGCCGCGGGTTCCCGTCTTCGTTCTTGTTGCCGGCGGCGGCCACCACCACCACGTCGTGCGCGACCGCGTACTCGATGGCGGAGCGGAGCGCGGGGCTGTCCTGGTAGTAGACGACCGAGAGGTTGATCACATCGGCGCCCTGGTCCACCGCCCACCGGATCGAGGCGGCGAAGGTGGCGACCCCGACCGTCCGCCCCTGTTCCTTCCCGTCGACCTGCTTCTGCTCGCTGACCCGGACCGGCAGGATCCCGGCGTCCGGGGCGAGTCCGCGGAAACCGACGCCGTCGACCGGTGAGGCGACGATGATGCTCGCCACACCGGTGCCGTGCCGGGCACAGTCCCGGCTGCCGTTCAGGCCCGGGTCCAGGTAGTCGCGCCCCGGCAGCACCTTGCCCCGCATCTGCGGGTGCGTCTTGTCGACGCCGGAGTCGATGACCGCCACGGTCACCTGCTTGCCGGTGGCCAGGGGAGCCAGTCGGTCCGGAGCGTACCGCTGCTGGGGCCAGGGGACCGGTTTCAGCGGCTTGGGCGGCTCGTCGGTGCTGTCGCAGCCGGGAAGGGCGCGCTGGGCCACCGGCAGCGACAGCGGAGCGGCGACGGCCGGCCCGGTGGCGACCAGCGGCACCGACACCGCGATGATGGCGCCCACCAGGGTGAGTCGTATTCTCCGGCCAGGCATCACTTGCCTCCGAATCGGTCTGGTCCGCCATGGGGTCGGTTTGCCGTCGGGTCCGCCCACCGGATGCTATCGGTGGACCGCCGAGCGCGGGATCCACCGCCAGGCAGCCATTGTGATCCTGGCCCTACCTTGTAGGTTGTACGCGATGCTTATGCCCTGTACGGCGGAGTGGAGGTGGCCGTGACCGAATGGGAACCGGCCACCGAGACCGAGGCCGCGATGCGGGACGCGCTCCGGGCAGGTGACCAAGAACTCTACTTCCGCATCCTGTCCCGCGCCGACCTGCTGCTGCCGGTCTCGGCCGAGGCGCTTGCCGGCCGGGCCCCGATGGGTTGGGGCACCTGGACCACCGGTGGGCGAACCCACGTGCTGGCCTTCACCTCGGCCACCGCGCTGCAGGCATGCCTCGCCGAGAGCGCCGGCTCCTCCCGGCGTACGGCCTATCCGGAGCTGGCCGCGGGCTGGCCGAATCCGGAGTGGTGGCTCGCGGTCAATCCCGGTCTGCCGATCGAGGGCTACCTGCCCGCCTGGTTCGTCTCCCAGCTCGGCCGAGGCGACGTCCGGCTGCCGGGCCGGACTCGGGCCCGGCTGGAGCAGGTCGAGCGGGTGACCCGGGCCCGGGCCACCGCCACGGTGCCCCGACGCGTGCCGTCGGGCGGGGTGAATCCGGCGGTGCCGACCTCCGGGCCGGGCCTGCCGTTCCACTCACCACCGTCGTCCCCGCCACCGTCGTCCCCACCGACGCCGTCCCCGTCAGCGCCGCCGACCGGAACGCCGCCGACCGGAACGCCGGCGACATCGCGGCCGGCGGCCAGCTGGTTTCCGCCGGTGGATCAGCCGTCCACCGCCGACAGGTCTCGGGTGGGTGACTCCGGCACGGCCACCGTGGGCGGGCACGGCGGGTGGGGCAGCAGCCAGGACAGTGAGCCGACGGTCGGCTGGATGACGCCGCGCCGCCGGCCGCCGGCACCGATGAACGGCACGCCGGCGGCTCCCGGGACGGAGGCCTCCGCCGCACCATCCTCCGTCCTCCCCCCGCCACCGAGCTGGACCGAGCCGTCGGCCGCCCCCGGACCGGACGCGCGGTCGTCGCCCTCGGCCGCGCCGGGACAGGCCGAGTCCTCGGCGCCGGTCTCCGGGGCGCCGAGGTCCGAGGTGTCGCTCTTCGAGCCGGCCTCCCGGCGCTCCGTCCACGCCGATGCCGAGCCGGCGACGGCGTCTCCGTCGGAGGTCGACGCGCAGACCACCGTCGCCTGGTCGGCGCCCGGCAGCGAACAGGCGACGGTGGCCTGGACAGTCGCCCCGTCCGCCAGCTCGTCCGCCGCGACGGCCGAGGTCGCCGGCCCGAGCGGCGAGACGGCCGAGGCCGGCGGCCCGAGCGGCGAGGCCGGCAGCCCGGGGCCGTACGGCGGCCCGGCGACCTCGACGGCACATCCCGCCCCGGCGGACAGCGCCCCCGCGGAGCCGGCCCCGGGGCACGGCGGGCGCGGAATGGACGCGTCGTCGACCCCCACCTCCCGAACGACCGCCGAGTCCCGGCAGCGTCCCGTCGACTTCGTCCCCGCCACCGACGTCGAGCGGAGCCTGCTGGAGGCGGCCGAGAGCGGGAGCACCGACAGCTTCCTCTCCACCCTCCTGCTCGCCCAGGTGTTGCTGCCGGTCGCTCCCGGTTCGGCCGCCGGTAGCCGGCCCGGTGACGACGGCTTCGAGTGGCGGACCGAACTCCTCGACGGCGACCGGTACGTGGTGGTCTTCACCTCCCCGGAACGGCTGGCCGACCATCTGCCGACGTCCGTGGAGACCGTCGAGGTGAAGTTCGTGCAGCTCATCCGACGGTGGCCGGACGACGCCTGGTCGTTCGCGGTCAACCCGGGGACACCGGTCGGCGCCAAGCTGCCCGGGAGCGAGATCGTCGCCCTGGCGAACTGGGCTGCCGAGGTGGGGCTCGGCGACGACCCCGAGGGCACCGAACCGGCGCCGGCGGCCCCCACCGAGGAGGAGGCGCCACGGTCGACGTACGCCCCACCCCGGGAGGAACCGGGGCGGCCGACGATGATGCAGAAGACGGTCGCCCCGAGCCAGGTCTCCTACTACCTGGAGCGGGGCTACGACCGGGTCTCCGGCTTCGTGCACCGGGCGTCCGAGGTCGCGCACCTGCGTACCCCGGCGAAGCTGTACGCGGCTCTCGGCCTGAACTACCCGAACTCGCCCTTCTCCCGCGACGCCGACGAGGTGTACGTCCTGCGCTGGCCGGCGTACCGGCCCAGCCTCTACCGGATTCCCTACGGCGGCCAGAACGAGGCGGCGATGCGGGCGATGGAGGGTTGGGTGATCGAACGGCCTCCGTTCCGGGGCAACGGGTTCGCGCCCGGGGAGAGCAGCGACGTCGTCGCCGAGTTCAAGGTGGACAGCATCCGGCTGCCGCACGGGGCCCAGCTCTGGCGGATCGGCGCCGATGGCAGCGAACGGCTCGTCGCCACCCTCGACTGCGACGTGCCCGTCTGGCGCCGCGTGGAGGAGGACTGATGCGGGACGGCTACGTCGCCCAGTGGCGGGGTCGGGAGTACGAGGCGAGCCCCGACGGTGACCACGTCCGGCTCTACCAGACCGAGCCGGGCGAGGGCTTCTCCGAGGTCCGACCCGGGCGCTATGTCCGGGCCGTCCCCGCCGCCGAGGTCAACGACCTGGCGTACGTCCGCACCCGGTGCTCCTGGAAGGGCCAGCCGTTCATCGTGCTCGCCCGGCACGACAACTGGCTGCGCGTCGAGTACACCGGCGGCCGGTGGCCCGTCGCCGAGGCGCTGGGGTTGGAGGCGTTCGACTTCGGCGTCTACCAGGGTTGGGCTCCGGTCACCGAGGTGACCGACCTGCGCGAGCACCGGATCTGATCCCGGGCGGTCGCCCGGTCAGGACTTGACCCAGCGGAGCACCTCGCCGAGGACCAGGTCGGTCGCCTCGACGTGCGGGAAGTGCCCGACGTCGTCGAGGAGCCGCCACTCGTACGCGGCGGAGACGTACCGGCCGGAGCCCTGGGCGGTCCGGGGCAGGGACGCTTGGTCGAGTGCGCCGTGCAGTTGCAGGGTCGGGGTGACCAGCGGCTTCTGCATCAGCTTGACGAACCGGTAGCCGTGGAGCCGGAGCACCGAGCGGAACGCCCACCGGTAGCCCTCCATAGCGCAGAACGCCGCCTGCGGAATCTGCATCGCCTTTCGGCAGCGGGTGGCGTACTCCGCGAAGTCGGGGCTGGCCACCCAACGCGGGCCGCCCCAGCGGCGAAGGAAGTAGCCGATCAGTGCCGCGTCGTGCCGGGTCAGTACGTGCTCGTAGCGGGGGATCTGGAACTTCAGCGTCGGGGTGGCGGCGGCGAACTGGCCGCGCGGATCGGCAAAGATCCCGGCACGCAGCCGCAGCGGGTGCGGTGCGGCGAGCACCACCAGCCGGCGGACCAGGCGCGGGTGGAAGGCGGCGGCGGTCCAGGCGATCATGCCGCCGGCCCCCGAGCCGACCAGGACGGCCGACCGTTCGCCGAGGGCGCGGATCAGTCCGGCGACGTCCGCGGCGAGCGTGTAGCCGTCGTACCCCCGGGGCGGCTTGTCGCTCGCGCCGTACCCCCGCAGGTCGACCGCGACGGCGCGGTAGCCGGCGTCGGCGACCGCCGGCAGCATCCGGTGCCACGCCCACCAGTACTCCGGAAAGCCGTGCAGGAACAGCACCAGCGGGCCACTGCCCGCCTCGACCACGTGGAATCGGCTGCCGTTCGCCCCGACGAAGCGGTGGGTCCAGGGCCCTTCCGTCAGGACGTAGGACTCGTCGACCAGCGGCTTCCGGCCGCCCGTGCTCCGCTCCCTCATGTTTCACAGCCTAGGCCCAAGCTCGGCGAATGCATCCGCCGCGACGGCCGGATCAGGGAAGCGTCGGGGATTTCACCCCAGGTCAGCCGGGCTGTTCCGGCTCGGTACGGCACCGGCGCGGCGGGCTCCACGGTGCGGCCACCCCGGACCGGAGCGTGGCCACAACCCGGGCAACCCGTCCCAACCTGACCGGACCGTCAGGAACGCGGGTGACGTCCGAGATCGGGTTGACTACGGTGCTGCTATGGCTGCCGCCCGTCGCACCGATCATCCCGACCTGCCCGTGCCGATGGTCCGGGTGCAGGGGCCGCCGGCGGAGTGCGGCATCGGGTACGGCACCGTGGCCCGCGACCTGATCGAGGCCAACCTCGACTTCTATCTGCGCCGGTTCCGGAACGAGGCCGGGCTGGACGCGGCGGCGGTACGCGCCGCCGGAGCGGCGTTCCGCGAGGTGACGGCCCGACACCATCCCCGGGTCGCCGAGCAGCTCGACGGCGTGGCCGAGGGGGCTGGCGTCCGGGCCGACGAGATCTATGCCCTGAACGCGCGGACCGAGCTGATCTATGGCCGCCAGCGGACGCCCGGGACGCCGGCCGCGGCGGAGGCGGAGACCGGCGGCTGCACCTCGGTCGGCGTCCTCGGCACCCACACCACCAACGGCCACCTGCTGCTCGGTCAGAACTGGGACTGGCACCCTGACCAGCGCTCGGTGATGCTGCTGCTCGCCACCCGGGACGAGCGCGGGCTGACCGTGCTGACCCTGACCGAGGCGGGGATGCTCGCCAAGACCGGGCTGAACTCGGCCGGGGTCGGGGTCTGTGTGAACATGCTCGGCTGCGACCGGGACGGGCTGCCCGCGGACGGCACCGCCCCGGGCGTGCCGTACCACGTGCTGCTGCGGGCCGCGTTGGAGGGCGACAGTCTGGCCGAGGCGTTGAAGGCGGCCTGTCGGGGCACCCGGAACAGTTCGATCAACCTGTTGCTCGGGCAGGCGGCGGAGGGCGGCGGCGAGATCGTCGACCTGGAGTTGGTGCCCGGGGACGTCGGCTGGCTGCATCCGGTCGACGGGCTGGTCACCCACGCCAACCACCTGGAGACCGGGCTGCCGGTGTACGACACCATCAAGGACTGGGGCGGCTCGTCGCTGTTCCGGTCGGCGCGGGCCCGGCGGCTGCTGGCGGCCCGGCTGGCGGCGGGGCCGCTCGGCGAGAGCGACCTCGCCGCGCTGTTCCGGGATCACGCCAGTTGGCCGCAGAGCATCTGCCGGCACGTGGATGACCGGTACCCGCCGGCCGAACGCGCCGAGACGGTCTACTCGGTGCTGCTCGACCTGGACGACCGGCGGCTCGGCATCGCGGCCGGGCCACCGTGCGAGCACCGGTACGGATGGGTGGATCTGACGTCCTGCTGACGGGGCCGGGGGTCGGGAGCACCTGCTCCCGACCCCCGGCTACCGATCCGTGAGACCGGATCAGTTGGTGATCTTGATGATCGCCAGGTCGGTGATGAGCCGGTTCTCCAGAATCAGCTCGATCTTGGTGCCGGTGCCGGCGACCTTGACCGAGTTCATCGGGTTCTCCGGCGACCAGTAGCGGTCCGGGTTCGAGTCGTTGAACGTCGTCACCGGCTTCAGCTTCGGCACCGTCACCGGCTTGCCGTTCAGGTGGAACGTCTGGGCCGGCTTGGTGAACCTGCTGAAGGTGGCGTCGTAGCTGCTCCGCCGGTTGGTGATGTTGCCGACGCCGGGCACCGTGATCGGGCCGGGGCGGACGTCGACGGGCAGGTTCAGGCCGTAGCCCGGGTGCACGATCGTGTCGTTGTCCTCGTACGCGTAGTTGACGTACCAGATCAGCAGACCCTGGTGGTTCGAGAACCGCTCGACCCAGTCCGGCTTCGTGTTCTGCCAGCCGAAGTTGTACGGGCCGGTCTTCAGGACCTTGTCGTAGCCGTAGTAGGTCCGGTACTCGGCGATGTAGAAGTGCGGCACGAGCTGGGTGAGGGTACCGGTGAACCGGCTGAAGCCCCGGGCCGCCCAGGCCGAGTCGGCCGTCTCGGCGGTGTCGGTCCAGGCCGGGGTGCCGTTGACCACCAGCGAGATGTTGTCCAGGAACGGACCCTCGAAGGAGGTCCCGATGTCGGTCTGGTACCGGTAGCGGAACTGCACCGTCTTGCCGGCGTACGCCGAGAGGTCGTAGCCGAGGTCCACCCACTCGCCGTTGGTGGAGCCGTCGACGCCGTCCTCACCCTCCTCGACGAGGTCGTTCCGCAGCGGCGTCCAGGTGGAGCCGTTGTCGTCCGACACCTCGGCGATGAGGTAGTCGTAGTCCTCCTCGATCTCCCACTGCGCCTTGGCCGTGATGGCGGCGGTGGTCGCCCCGGTGAGGTCGAGCGTACGGGTCAGGGTGTTGTTCAGGTTGTCGCCACGGCCGCCCCACCACTCGTACTCGCCCTCGAACGGGGTGTTCACCTCGGTGGTGACCTCCCGGTCGGGCAGGTTCACCACGACCGCCTGGGCGAAGCCGTCGGTGTCACCGGCCGCCCCGAGGGTCGCGTACGTCGTGCCGCTGTTCCACTCCACCTCGGAGTAGTTCAGCCAGCCGAGGTAGAGCTTCGACCACGGGTCCATGTAGCCCGGGGTGGACCCGATGTCCTGCTTGCCGTGGTTGAGCCACGAGCCGGACGCCATGACGCTCCAGAAGCCGACGCCGTTGTCGCCGCCCTGGGTGTCGTACAGGTCGGGCAGGCCGAGGTCGTGGCCGTACTCGTGGACGAAGACGCCGAGGCCGCCGTTCTCCGGCTCGGTCGTGTAGTCGCGGATCCAGAAGCCGGTGTCACCGATCTGGACGCCGCCCGCCTTGTTGAAGTCCGGGCCGGCGCTGCCCTGGAGGTTCCAGAAGGCGGCCCAGCGGTGCGACCAGATCGCGTCCTCGCCCTGGGCACCGCCGCCGGCCTCCTCGCCCTCACCGGCGTGCACGGCCTGGAAGTGGTCGATGTAGCCGTCCGGCTCGTTGAAGTCGCCGTCGCCGTCGTAGTCGTACCGGTCCCAGACGTCGAACTGGCTCAGGTACTGCTTGATCTGCTCCGGGGTCTTTCCGGCCGCGATCTGGGAGTCGTACCAGGCGTTGGCGGTGTCCTTGATGAAGTTCCAGTAGCCGTCGGACTCCGGAATGTTGTTGCTGCCGTACCGGGCCTCGTTGAACGGGACCTTCACCCAGTCGGTGACGTCCCCGCCGACGGTGTACCGGCCGCCCGACTGCTTGAGGTAGAAGTCGGCCATCGATTCCTTGTTCTTGGCGTAGAACAGGTCGAGGTACGACTTCCGGTCGAAGTTCGGCTTCCAGATGGTGCTGTTGTCGTCGGTCGGGCTGCCGTCGTAGATCCGGTCGGGCTCCGGGATCTGGTTGTGCACCGGCCCGTCGGTCCCGCCGGTACGCGGGTCCTTCTGGTCGCCGAACTCGACCAGGATCGTGAAGATCGGGTCGACCTTCGGAGGCTGCTGGTACTCGACGAACCGGTCGGCCTTGATCTGGATGACCTTCGACCCGTTACGGGTCTGCAGCTTGGCCTTGCCGTCGAGCAGGGCGGAGATGGCCTCCTTGCGGACCTGCTGGTGCTGCTCGGCGACCGGGTCGACCAGGTTGTCCGCCCGGTGGGCGGCCCCCTTCGGCTCCCGGTCCGCGGGGGCAGGCGCCGCCGGAGCGGCGGACGCCGACGGCGCGGCGACCGCACTGGCGGCCAACAGCGCGGCCGCGGCGCCCGCCAGGCCGGCTGTGACTCGTCTCCTCAAAGGTCCTCCTCCTTTGTGGAAGTGTGTTACAGAGACAGGCCTGCTCTTGGTCGGCGCTGTCATCACACGCGATGACAACCTTTGCAGATGAATGGATCGCTGTCACGGGTCGGCCGGGCACGGCTGGGCGGCCTGGATCTACGCCTAACCAGGGCGAAAACGCTCTAACAGGCGCCCACGTTTTCGCTGATAAATATCACGATTGGGAAACAGTGGAACCCGAGCGTCGGGCCGTACGTCAATTGGCGTCCTGAACCATGTCCGGAGCCGGTCAAGGAGATCGGTCCGGGCGGGCAGGGCGTGGCCGAAAGACATGACGGCGGGCGGGCCGAGGTCGGACCGCCCGCCGCGGTGGTCTCGAGACGACTCGATCCGGGAGTGGTGAGGTCAGTCCTCGTCGGACTTGCCGGCCCGCATGCCGGCCGAGATCAGCTCCATCACCGAGGAGTCCTGCAGTGTGGTGACGTCACCCAGCGAGCGGTTCTCGGCGACGTCGCGCAGCAGCCGGCGCATGATCTTGCCGGATCGGGTCTTCGGCAGTTCCGGCACCAGCATGATCTGCCGCGGCTTGGCGATCGGACCCAGGGTCTTGGAGACGTGCTCGCGCAGCTCGGCGATCAGCGCGGTACCGGCGTCGCCGGAGGTGTCGACGTGGCCGCGCGGGATCGTGAAGGCGACGATCGCCTGCCCGGTGGTCGGGTCGGTCGCCCCGACCACCGCTGCCTCGGCCACCGACGGGTGCGAGACCAGCGCCGACTCCACCTCGGTGGTCGAGATGTTGTGCCCCGACACCAGCATCACGTCGTCGACCCGGCCCAGCAGCCACACGTCACCGTCGTCGTCCTTCTTGGCGCCGTCGCCGGCGAAGTAGAGACCGTCGAAGCGGGACCAGTACGTGTCGATGAAGCGCTGGTCGTCGCCCCAGATCGTCCGCAGCATCGACGGCCAGGGCTCGGTCAGCACCAGGAAACCGCCGCCGCCGTTCGGCACCGGGTTTGCCTGGTCGTCGACCACCTCGGCACTGACCCCCGGCAGCGGCCGCATCGCGCTGCCCGGCTTCGTGGCGGTCACCCCGGGCAGTGGGGAGATCATGATGGCGCCGGTCTCGGTCTGCCACCAGGTGTCGACGATTGGGCACCTGCCCCGACCGATGTTCTCCCGGTACCAGATCCAGGCCTCCGGGTTGATCGGCTCGCCGACGCTGCCGAGCAGGCGCAGCGACGAGAGGTCGTACCCCTTCGGGATGTCCTCGCCCCACTTCATCATGGTGCGGATCAGCGTCGGGGCGGTGTAGAGGATGGTGACCTTGTACTTCTGCACCAGCTCCCAGAAGCGGCCGCGGTGGGGGGTGTCCGGGGTGCCCTCGTACATGAGCTGGGTGGCACCGTTGGCCAGCGGGCCGTACACGATGTACGAGTGCCCGGTGACCCAGCCGATGTCGGCGGTGCACCAGTAGACGTCGGTCTCCGGCTTGAGGTCGAAGACCGCGTGGTGGGTGAAGGCGACCTGGGTGAGGTAGCCCCCGGAGGTGTGCAGGATGCCCTTCGGCTTGGCCGTGGTGCCGCTGGTGTAGAGGATGTAGAGCGGGTGCTCGGCGTCGAACGCCTCGGCGGTGTGCTCGGTGGACGCGGTCTCCACCGTGTCGTGCCACCAGACGTCCCGCTCCGACCAGGAGACCTCCTGCCCGGTGCGGCGTACCACCAGGACGCGCTCCACGCTCGGGCACCGGCTCACCGCCTCGTCGACCGTCGCCTTGAGCGCGGTCGCCTTGCCCCGGCGGTAGCCGCCGTCCGCGGTGATCACAAGCTTGGCGTTGGCGTCCTGGATCCGGTTGGTCAACGCGTCCGTCGAGAAGCCACCGAAGACCACGCTGTGGGTGGCGCCGATCCGGGCGCAGGCGAGCATCGCCACCACCGCCTCCGGGATCATCGGCAGGTAGATCGCCACCCGGTCACCAGCGGTCACGCCGAGCGCGGTCAGCGCGTTCGCCGCCTGGCAGGTCAGGGCCAGCAGCTCCGCGTACGTGATGGTGCGGGTGTCGCCCGGCTCGCCCTCCCAGTGAATCGCGACCCGGTCGCCGTACCCGGCCTCGACGTGCCGGTCGAGGCAGTTGTAGGCGACGTTGAGCTGTCCGCCGACGAACCACTTGGCGAACGGTGGGTTGGACCAGTCGAGGACCTGGTCCCACTCCTTCGACCAGTGCAGGCGGCGTGCCTGCCGCTCCCAGAACGCCAGCCGGTCGGCCGCGGCCTCGTCGTAGGCCTCCGCGGTCAGGTTGGCAGCGGCGGCAAGCTCGGCCGGCGGCGGAAACTGCCGGGTCTCCTGCAACAGGTTGGCCAGAGTCTCGCTCATGGTGGGTGGCTCCTCAGGCGTCACGTAACGGGCGTTCGGTAGGAGGTTAGTCGTGGCGTCCTGCCTGGTGCGAGGGTCGAGGCGGGCTTCGGCGCCGATCCGCGCCGAACGGCCCCGTCCCGGCGCCCGCCGGTTCCGCCGGTGGCCGGGGCACTACCGTGGCAGCGTGGCCGCCGATCCGCTCGTACCGCTGCTCAGCCTCGCCGATGTCGCGCCCGCCGTGGAGCGGGCCCGCGAGCGGGTCGACGCGGCACTGCGGCACCGCGCGCTGCGCCGGCAGGGTGGCCGGGTCGCGGCCGAGGTCAGCCTGCGGTCCGCCATCGCCAGCGCCGCCCTGGAGGGGCACGTCCACGAGCGCGAGGCGGTCCGGGCCGGCGTCGTCACCGACCCGGTGCTCCAGGGGGCGCTGCGGGTCGCCGAGGCGCTGCCCGCCCTTGCCGACCGGTGGCCGCGGGCACCCCGCCAGGTGCTGGCCCGGCTGCACACCCTGGCGGCCGCCGGGACCGTGCCACCGGAGGCGCTGGGTCGACCGGTCGCCGGCGCGGCCGAGGGATCGACACCGTTGGTCGCCGCCCGACTGGACATCCTCGCCGGGCTGGTCACCGGCGGGACCCGGGTGCCGCAGGTCCTCCTCGCCGCCGTGGTGCACGGGGAACTGTTGGCGCTGCGGCCGTTCGCCGGGCCGGCCGGGGTGGTGGCCCGGGCCGCCGGCCGGCTCACCCTGCTCGCCGGCGGCTTCGACCCGCGGGGCCTGGTCGCCGTCGACCTCGGGCACCGGGAACGTGAACCCGAGTACGTCGGCGCGGCGAACGCCTTCGCCACCGGCACCCCGGACGGCGTCCGGTCCTGGCTGCGCCACTACATGACGGCGGTCGAGATCGGCGCCGAGCGGATGGTCGAGATCGCCGACGACGTGCTCGGCTGAGATCCCCCCGCGGAGCGGGTGTCGCATCGGCCCGTCCGGTCGGCACAGGTCCGCCTCGGGTCGGGCGTGTCCCGGTCTGTCGACGTGCCCCGCTCAGGTGGTGCCGGCGCGGGCGCGGCGGTGCCGGCCGTACCAGGCGATGCCGATCGCGACCCCGACCCCGACGCCGATCGCCGCGGCGGCGACCGGGACGGCCGGACGCTCCCGTAGCCGGCGGCCGAGTGGCACGGGGTGGCGGAACTCCAGGATCGGCCAGCCCTGCTCGGTGGCCAGCTTGCGCAGCCCCCGGTCCGGGTTGACCGCCGTCGGGTGGCCGACGCACTCCAGCAGGGGCCGGTCGGTGATCGAGTCGGAGTAGGCGTACGACTCGGCCAGGTCGTAACCGCGCTCGGCAGCCAGCTTGCGGACCGCCTCGACCTTGGCCGGGCCGGCCGCGTAGAACTCGACCTCGCCGCTGTACCGCCCGTCGACGACCGCCATCCGGGTGGCGATCACGTCGGCGACCCCGAGCAGCTCGCCGATCGGTCGGACGATCTCCTCACCGGAGGCGGAGACGAGGACGACGTCCCGGCCGGCCGCCTGGTGCTCCTCGATCAGGGCGGCGGCCTCGGCGTACACGTACGGGTTGATCAGCTCGTGCAGCGTCTCGGCCACGATCTGCCGGACCTGGTCGACCTGCCAGCCCTTGCACAGCGCCGCGAGATAGTCCCGGGTACGTGCCATCGCCTGCTCGTCGGTGCCGCCCAGCCGGAACATGAGCTGCGCGTACGCCGACTTCACCACGTCGCGGCGGCTGATCAGCCCATCTCGGTAGAAAGGCCGGCCGAACGCCAAGGCGCTCGACTTGGCGATGACGGTCTTGTCCAGATCAAAGAAAGCGGCGCTTCGGCCCACGGCGCGCAAGTCTAGTCTGATGGTCTATCGTCACCGGGTGCGCGGGGTCACCTTTGGCCGCTCTCGACCGGTTACTACCTGATCGGTCGATCAGTACCGTAGGTGATCACGCTCACACCGCCCGAGTCGACTTTCGCGCGGAGTGGAAGTAGACACCACTCGACGTATACAAGTCGACTCAGGCATGCTTGTATTTACGACACACTTTCATATCCTCAGTGCTCGTAGACCTCGGCGGTCCGCACCCCCCGCGGCCGTCGAGCGGGTTCGGCTCGACCCCCCCGGAGCCGAACCCCCAGACGACCCCCGTCTCCCCCCGACGGGGGTCGTCGCCTTTCTCGGAAAAGCGCATTCACGCAGGTCATGGCGTGTCTGACGAGGGCTCGTCCGGAGACCGGTCATGCGGCCAGGTGGTAGGGCAGGGGGGCGGGTTCAGCGTGCGTGGGCGAGAAGCATCACCGGCACCACGAGGATGAGCCCGAACATGTTCGCTGTCGCGTTCACGCCGACATCGCACATGGTGTGGGCGCGCCAGGTCACCAGCGGGGCGGCACACGACGCGAGCACAGCGAGACCAGCGCGACCGGCACGATGCGTCCGTGACGGGACCCGTTTCGGCGTACCGTCTCCTGCTCCATACCGTCCCCTCGGGCCACCGGGCTCGGAGTCTGATCGTGGGCCGGACCCAATGGATGACGGGCCCGAATATTCGCGCCCATCGGCGCCTGCTCCTCGGGGAGCGTAGGGCCTGCCCTACCGACGAACCTCCCGTTCACCGGCTGTCGGCCGCTCGGACCGCTCCATAGGCTCGCTCATAGCCATCCATGATTTTCTGTCCGATTTCGGAGGCTGCTCCATGCCGTCGACCCTGGAACCGTCGGCCGACCTGACCAAACCGTCGCGCCAGACGGAAGCCCGGCTCGTAAACGTGGATGGGCTGCGCGCCGTGGCGCTGCTCCTCATCCTGATTGTCAACATCGCCTACTTCGCCAGCGGCTACCCCTTCCACCTGGTGGCGGACCCCGCGCACGACTCGTGGCTCGACCACACGGTCGTGTCGCTGGTCGAGCTGTTCTTCGCCATGAAGGCGTACCTGATTTTCTCCTTCCTGTTCGGCTACAGCTTCACCCTTCAGCTCGACTCCGCCGCCCGACGCGGCGTCGATATCGTCCGCCGGTTCCGGCGGCGGCTGGCCGGGCTCTTCGTACTCGGCGTTCTGCACGCGGTGCTGCTCTTCCAGGGCGACATCCTGACGACGTACGCGCTGCTCGGTCTGGTCCTGCTCGCCATGCGGAATGCCCGGGTGAGCACGGCGCTGCGCGTCGCGGTGCTGCTCACCGGCGGCATCGGGTTCGTACTCGCGCTCGCCGCCGCGGGTGGCGCCCAACTCGCGTCCGATCCGGCGGAGGCGCTGGCGGCGGGGCAGCGCTCCACCGAAGCCCTCCAGGGCGGGCTCGGCTCGCTGATCGTCGAACACGTGCGCCAACTGCCGGCGATGTACGGCGCGCTCCTCGTGCAGGGGCCGCTCGCCCTGTCGGCCTTCCTGTTCGGCTACGCGGCGGGGCGGCGCCGGCTGCTCGCCGACCCGGACGGCAACCGGGACCTGCTGCGCCGGGTACAGAAGGTGGGCTACCCGGTCGGTCTGGCCGGCGCCGTGGTCTTCACCGTGGGCGGCGGCACCGCCAACCTGACCGGTCTGGCCGCCGGGGTACTCACCGCGCCGCTGCTCGCCGCCGCGTACGCCGCCACCGTGATCCGGTTCTTCCAGACCGACCGGGGACGGCGGGTCGCGGCCGTACTCGCGCCGGCCGGGCGGATGTCGCTGTCGAACTACCTGGGCCAGTCGCTCCTCTGCGTACTGGTCTTCACCGGCGTCGGGATGGGTCTCGCCGGTACCGTCCCACCCCTGGTCGTCCTGCTCATCGCGCTCACGATCTACGGCGTGCAGGTCGTCGTCAGCATGGCATGGATGAGCCGGTTCCGCTACGGGCCGATGGAGTGGCTGTTGCGGGCCTGGACCGAGCAGCGGTGGCCACGGCTGCGGTGACGGGTCGGGCGTGCCCGGATCGGGCATCCTGAGTGGACGGACGCCGTCGGGTGTCGGGCCTCCTGCCTCGTCGGGAGTGGCCGGGTCGGCGGCTGGCCGGCTCGCACCGGGCGACGCCGGCGGGACCCGGGGCCGGGCGGACAGGGGGTGGTGCCGGTGGGTGGGTGCGAGGTGTGCGGAGACGCCGACACCGTCTGTACGGTCACCACGGACGACGGCGAACTCGACCTCTGTGCGGGCTGCGCCGACGTCCTCCGCGAGAGCGAGGGGTGGCGGTGTGACGAGCCGCCGGACGACGGGGAGCCGTACCGCGTGGGCGAGCCGCCGGATGACGAGGACCCGGCCGCCGAGCCCTATCGCGCCTCGCCGGAGGCCCCGGTCGAGCCGGACGGCACCGGGAACGACGCCGTGCCGGAGGGCTGACCGTACGCCCCGTCGGCGGGCAGGTCGGACGGGGCGGGACGGTTCCGGCGGCACGAGGCGATCGCGGCGATCAGCAGGCCGACCGCGATGGCGCCGCAGATCTTCGTCACGCCGGCGAGCGCCGACGCCGCGACTCCGATCGTCCGGTAGGAGACGTCGTACTGGGTGACGATCGTGGGAAACAGCAATCCCCACACCACGGTGAAGACGGTCGACAGCAGCATGAGGACACAGCCGGCGACGGCGAAGGCGACGGCGCGTCCGGGCAGCTGTCGCCGCCAGACGACCAGCAGGATCGGGCCGCCGACGAGGACGGCGAGCTCCGGCACCAGCGCGCCGAGGGATATGACTATGGACAGGTCCAGCATGGGAGCTCCCGGAAGTCGATCAACCGGGCCCACCCTATGCCGCTTCCGCCCATCGTGGGGATGGGCTGTCGGACCGTCCGCAGGTCGTACCAGGACAAGGAGCTCAGCGATGGTGCAGGGCCTGGCCGAGGGTCGCGGCGGCCTGGGCGGTCATCGCCTGCGCGGCCTGCGTACCGGCCAGCGCGTCGAGCATGGCCACGTCGTGGATCGCTCCCTGGTAACGCACGTTGGTGACCGGTACGCCCGCCTGGCGCAGCTTCGACGCGTACGCCTCGCCCTCGTCTCGCAGCACGTCCGCCTCGTTCGTGGTGATGAGCGTGCGTGGCATCCCCCGGAGCTGATCGGGGCTGGCGTTCAACGGGGTGGCGAGCGGGTTCGCCCGTTCGGCCTGGTTCGGTAGGTACTGGTCCCAGTACCACATCATGGCCTCTCGGCTCAGGTAGTAGCCGCTGCCGAACTCCCGGTAGGACGCGGTGTCGAAGCTGGCGTCGGTGACCGGGTAGAGGAGCACCTGGGCGGTGAACCGGGGACCGTTGCGTTGCATGCTCAGCATGGTCAGCGCCGTCGCCATGTTGCCGCCGACCGAGTCGCCGGCGACCGCGATCCGGGTCGGGTCGAGGCTGTAGTCGGCGCCCTGCGAGACGATCCACTGCGCCACCGCGTAGCACTCCTCGACGGCGACCGGGTAGCGGGCCTCGGGTGACCGACTGTACTCGGGAAAGACGACGGCCGAGCCTGACTGGACGGCCAGTTCCCGGATGAGCCGGTCGTGGGTGTGGGAGTCACCGAAGACCCATCCTGCCCCGTGGATGTAGAGCACCACCGGGAGCATCCCGCCGGTCCCCCTGGGTGTCATGATCTCCTGGGCGGCCGCCCGAATCCGGTCGCGGAGCTTTCCACCGATCCCGTCGCCCGCGATTCCGGCGGTGCCCTCCGGCCGGACGATCCGGACCGGAACGTGCCCCGACGGCCCGCCGGGCACGGTGATGTCCTCGATGTCGACCTTGGGGCGGGGAACGTCGGTCGACTGCAACTCCGCCAGTTTTGCCCGGCCCTGCTCGGGGCCGAGCTGGTACAGGAACGGCGGGTTGGCGGTCATCCGGACAACCTCCTGTGCCGCCGGTTCCAGCACCACCGTGCTCACGGACTGGGCCATGTCGGCTCCTCCTCCCCACGCGTCGGCCGCGGTAGCGACTCGGTGCGCTGCTCGGGTACCCGACCCGGGCACGGATATGGGCCGGGGCGGGCGGTTGCCCCATCCGCCCGGGCCGACCGTGGGCGCGGTACGTCTCCAAAGCCCGCCGACCTACTGATTCCTCCGGCTATGCCCGATTCCCATATCAGATCAACGGTGGGTCTGGGTGGTTTTCCACAGCAGGGCGGGTTGTCCACAACGGCGCCTTCGGGGCATTCGCGGAGGCCGGGCGGGCGGCCATGGTGTCCGGGTAACCGCACGTCACCGCAGGAGGATCCGATGCCGTCCCGTACCCCGGTCCGTCCCGGACCGCGTCTACCCCTGGTCGTGACCTCGGACAACGAGCTGCTCGACGACCTGCTCCGACTCGCCGCGGCCGGCGGGACCGAGGTGGAGGTGGCGGCGGATCCGGCGGCGGCCCGTTCCCGCTGGGCGGCCGCGCCGCTGGTCGTGGTCGGCGCCGACCAGGCCCAGGCCTGCCTGCGGGCCCGGCTGCCCCGACGACCGCGGGTCGTCCTGGTCGGCCGGTCCGGGCAGACGGAGAGCGGGTGGGACGTCGCCGAGTTGATCGGTGCCGAGCACGTCGCGTTGCTGCCGGCGGCGGAGCCGTGGCTCGTGGACCGGCTCGGCGAGAGTCCGCTGGCCAGTGCGGCCGGCATCGGCGGTCCGGCCCGGGTGATCGCGGTGATCGGCGGGCGGGGCGGCGCCGGGGCGAGCGTGCTGGCGGGCGGTCTCGCGGTCACCGCAGCCCGGCTGGGACTGCGGACGCTGCTGGTCGACGCCGACCCGCTCGGCGGCGGGCTGGACCTGGTCCTCGGCTGGGAGCAGTTGGAGGGGCTGCGGTGGCCGGCGCTGACCGAGGCGGACGGCCGGGTCGACCCGCCCGCGCTGGTGCGCGCACTCCCCAGCCGAGGTGACCTGGTCATGCTCTCCTGGGACCGGGGCGACCCGCTCGCCCTGCCGGTCGAGGCGATGGCCGCCACCCTGGACGCCGGACGGCGGGGCCGCGACATCGTCGTCGTCGACCTGCCGCGTCACCTCGACGACCCGGCCGTGATCGCGCTCCAGGCCGCCGACCAGGCCTTCGTCCTGGTTCCGGCAGAGCTGCGGGCCACCGCCGCCGCGGCCCGCGTGGTCGCGGTCGCGGGGCTGCACTGCGCCAACCTCTCGCTCATCGTCCGTGGCCCGGCGCCCGGTCGGCTCAAGCCCCGGGAGGTGGCGCGGGCGCTCGACCTGCCGCTGGTCGGCACCCTCCGCCCCGAGCCCGGGCTGTGCCGGAGCCTGGAGCGGGGCGAGGCGCCGACGGCCGACGGGCGGGGGCCGCTGGCGTCGCTCTGCCAGCGGATCATCGCCGACCTCACCGGCACGGTCGAGGCCGGGGCGGGTGCCCGATGAACGGCCGGGCGGATCTCGCGGCCCGGGTCCGCCGGCGGTTCGCCGCGGACGGCACGAGCGTCACCCCCGCCGCCGTCGTCGCGGCGGTCCGCGCCGAGCCCGGTGCCGCGGTGCTGGGCGACACCACCGTGTTACGGATGGCGACCCGGGTGCACCAGGACCTGATCGGGGCCGGGCCGCTGGCTCCGCTGCTCGCCGACCCGGCGGTCACCGACGTGCTGGTCAACGGCTCCACGGTCTGGGTCGACCGGGGCTGTGGCCTCTGCCCGGTCCAGGTGCCGCTCGGCGGGCCGGACGAGGTACGTCGGCTCGCGCGGCGACTCGCCGCCGCCTGCGGGCGCCGGCTGGACGAGGCCAGCCCGTACGTCGACGCCCGGCTGCCGGACGGGACCCGGCTACACGCCGTCCTACCCCCGGTCGCCACCGACGGGCCGTACCTGTCCCTGCGTACCTTCCGGCAGCGCCCGTTCACCCTCGACGAGCTGGTCCGGCACGGCACCATGACCCGCCCCGTCGCCGCGCTGCTCGCGGCGGTCGTCGCTGCCCGGCTCGCCTACCTGGTGATCGGCGGCACCGGCTCCGGCAAGACGACCCTGCTGAACACCCTGCTCGGCCTCGTGCCGCCAACCGAGCGGATCGTACTGGTCGAGGACGCCGCCGAGCTGCGACCGGTGCATCCGCACGTCGTCGGCCTCCAGGCCCGCACGTCCAACGTGGAGGGCGCCGGGGCGGTCGGGCTGAGTGACCTGGTCCGCCAGGCGCTGCGGATGCGTCCCGACCGGCTGGTCGTCGGCGAGTGCCGGGGAGCCGAGATCGTCGACCTGCTCTGCGCGCTGAACACCGGGCACGAGGGCGGCGCGGGCACCCTGCACGCCAACACACCGGGTGACGTACCGGCCCGGCTGGAGGCGCTCGGCCTGCTTGGTGGGCTGCCCCGGCCGGCGCTGCACGCCCAGGTCGCCGCCGCGTTGCAGGTGCTGCTCCAGGTCCGGCGGGCCGGCGGTGACCGGGTGCTGGAATCGGTCTGCCTGCTTCTGCCGTCGGGCCCCGAGCGACTCGTCACGGCGGTACCGGCCTGGACCCGGGAGCGGGGTTCGGGACCAGCCGCGCCGGCACTGGCCGCACTGATCGCCGAGCGGGGCGTGCCGGTGCCGCCGCTGCTCGCCACCGCCGCCGGCACGGGGGCGGCGACGGGGCGACGTGGGATCACCCAGGGGGCCGCGTGACCGAGGGCTGGGCAGTCATCGCCTTCCTGACCGCGGTCGCCCTGGTCGTCGTCGGCTCGGGAGGCCGGGTCCGATCCCGACACCGATCTCTTCACGCCAGGCGGCGCGGCAGCCGACGCTCCGCCAGGGATGGCGGCGGAATGGCGGATGGGCCGCCAGAGCGAGGATGCCGGTGGGGATCGGGCCTGGACCGACTCCTCGACGCGGTACCGGCCCGGCGGGTCGTCCTGATCGCGGCGGCGTGCGGGGCTGTGGCGGGGGCCGTGCTCGCCGGGCCGGTCGCCGCGCTCGTCCTCGCCACCTACGCGGGGCTCGCCGCGCGCGTCGGATGCCGCCGTCGTGCCGGTCGCCTCGCCCGCCGGATGCGTCGCGTTCAGCTCGACGGCTTGGCCGCGCTCGCCGCCGACCTGCGTGCTGGGCTGCCGCCGTCGGCGCTCCTGTCCGCACCTGCCGGAGTCGACCCCGCCCCGTCGTCCGTCCGGCTCGCCGAGCTGACCCGGGCGGCCGTCCGCCTCGCGGAGCAGACCGGCGCGCCGTTGGCCGAGCTGTTGGAGCGGATCGAGGCGGACGCACGGGCGATGGATCGGGGTCTGGCCGCGGCCGACGCCCAGGCGGCCGGAGCCAGGGCGACCGCAGGACTGCTCGCCCTGCTGCCGCTGGGCGGCATCGCCCTGGGGTACGGCATCGGCGCCGATCCGCTCCGGGTCCTGCTGCACACCCCGGTCGGTGCGGCCTGTGCGGTCGGCGCGATCGTGCTACAACTCGCCGGCCTCGCCTGGGCGGAGCGGCTCGGTAGCACCCGGGTGGCGGGATGACCCCGGCCCAGGCCGCCGGTCTCGTGGCGTTGGCCGGCGTGGCTCTGCTGGTGGTGATCCCCGGCCGGTCGTCCCGGCGATCGTCCCGGCGTCGCCTGGCCGTACTCGACCAGGGCGGAGCGCCGGCAGACTCGGGCGAGTTGTCCCTGGTCGGCGCCGCGGCGGGGCGGAGAACGGTGGTCCGGCCCGGGCAGCGCACCGTTCCCCGACGTCGGGGTGCCGGGCCGGGGGCGCCGTGGCGGACGGCCACGGTGGGAGCACGGGCGAGCGGGGGTGCGGCCGGCGCCCCGACACCGGCAGGGAGACGACGGCTCGGGATCGACCGGATCCGGCTCGTCGCCGCGCTCACCGGACTGACCACCGGAACGCTGCTCGGCGGGTGGCTCGCCGTACCGGCCGGGGTGGCGACCGCGGTCCTCCTGGACCGGGCGCTGCGGCGGCTGGAACCGGCGGCGGCCCGGCGACGGCGGCTTCGTGAGGCCGAGGACCTTCCGCTCGCCGCCGACCTGCTGGCGGCGGTGCTCCGGACCGGTGCACCGGTCGACCACGCGATCTCGGCCGTCGCCGAGACGCTCGGCGGTCCGCTCGGAGCGCGACTGCTTCAGGTCGGCCGGATCCTGCGGCTCGGCGGTGATCCGGATGAGGCCTGGAGCCAGCTCGCCGGGGTCGCCGGTGCCGACCGATTGGCGCGGGCGGCCATCCGGTCGGCGGCGAGCGGAGCCGCGCTCGCCGGAGCGCTGACCCGACTGGCGGACGACCTGCGTGGCGACCGGGCCACCGCCGCGGAAGCGGCGGCGCGTCGGGCCGGCGTGCTGATCGTGCTGCCGCTGGGTCTGTGTTTCCTGCCGGCCTTCATTCTCGCCGGCCTGGTGCCGGTGATCGTCGCCGTGCTCGGTGACGTGCTTTGACCAGCATCAACAGAAAGGATCGCATCCATGCTGCGCAAACTGACCGCCCGGCTGCGGGGCGACGCCGGGATGAACACGGCGGAGTACGCCGTGGGCACACTGGCGGCGGTCGCCTTCGCCGGGCTCCTGCTGAAGGTCCTGACCTCCGGTGACGTGCAGGCCGCGCTGGCCGCCGTGATCGAGCGGGCGCTGCGGTGACCGGGCGCCGGCTGGTCGACCGCGACCGGGGCTCCTTCACCGCCGAATTGGCGGCCGGCCTGCCGGCGCTGCTGCTGTTGCTGCTCGCCGGGCTCACCGCCGTCGGCGCGGTGACGACCAAGGGCCAGTGCGTGGACGCGGCGCGGGAGGCGGCGCTGGCCGCCTCCCGCGGTGCCCCCGGGATGTCGGCCGGAGCCGCCGTCGCGCCGCGCGGCGCGGTCGTCTCGGTCGCCGTGCAGGGCGACCGGGTGGTCGCCACCGTGCGCGCGCCGGTTCGGGCGCTTGGCGCTGGGCTTCCCCGGCTGACGGTGAGCGCGACGGCGGTCGCGGCGGTGGAGCCCGGCGCTCCGGAGCCGGCGCCGTGAGGCCCGGCGTCCCCAGGTCGGGGCTGAGCGCGCAGCCGACGGCGTCCGATCGCGTCGGGCGGGGCCTCAAGCGGGCGGCGTCTGGGTTGGATCGTCCGGGCGTGGACCGTCCAGGACCCGAATCGGATCGCCCCGGGTCGGTGTCCGGCCCGACCGCGGGGTCGGCCGCCCGGGCGGTGCGATCGCGCCGGATCGGCCCGGTGGCGGGTGGCGGCCGGTCCGGCCCGGGGCGGCGGCGAGGCGGGCGCCGCCAGGGCAGGGGCCTCGACTGGAGCCGCCGGCCGGAGCGCGGGAGCGCGAGCCTGTGGTTGCTGGCGGTGGGGCTCGCGCTGGTGGTGTTCAGCCTCGGCGCGGCGGCGGTCGGGTCCGCCCGGGTCGCCCGGCACCAGGCGCGGGTCGCGGCAGACCTCGGCGCGCTCGCCGGGGCGGCGCACGCCCTGGACGGGGCGGGAGCAGCCTGTGCGCGGGCCGCGGCGATCGCGGCGGCGAACAGCGCCCGGGTCGGGAGGTGCGCGCTCGACGGGCTCGACCTTCAGCTCACGGTTGAGGTGCCGGTCGAACCCCTACCCGGCCTGCGCCGGATCGCCACCGCGACCGCCCGTGCCGGCCCGGTCCGGGGCTGACGGGGCGGTCTCCGGTCATGCGACTCGCCTTACCGGACCGGACCTTGATGTTGCGGCGTGCCGGCCCGGGCTGACGGCGCGGTCCCGGCGGACACGCCGGGACCGGGCCCGACGGCGGCGGTGCCGGCGAAGGCGGTGATCCGGTCGGCGGCGGCCCGGGCAGCCGCACGGGATCGGACCGATGACGACAAATCAGATCGTCTATCGTCTATTGACTTAGTTTTGTTGTCAAACTAACTTGTCTCCTGAGGTCATGTCGCGCGCCATCCACCCAGGTCGACAGCCCGGCCGTCCCGCCGGGTCGACAAGGAGGTCATCGTGCCGCGTACCGCCCGGGTCACCCTCGGCGCCCTCGTGCTCGCCGTCGTCATGACCCTCACCGTCGCTCCCGCTCCGGTCCACGCCGCGGTCTGGAGCTCCAGCGACCGCTGGGGCACCTGGTCCAGCGGTGGCTACACGCTCTACAACAACGTCTGGGGATCCGGGTACGGACCGCAGACCATCTGGGCCAACTCACCGAGCAACTGGGGAGTCTGGGCCGACCACCCCAACACCGGCGGCGTCAAGTCGTACCCGAACGCGACTCGATACATCGGACGCCGGGTCAGTGCCATCGGACCGGTCACCAGCAGCTTCGCCGTCACCGTCCCGACCAGCGGCGTCGCCTTCGCCACCACGTACGACATCTGGTCGGCCGACCACGCCCACGAGATCATGCTCTGGATGAACTGGTACGGCCCGGTCGGACCGCTCGGCACCTTCCAGGTGACCGCGACGGTCGGCGGGCACACCTGGAACATCTACCGCGGCTCGAACGGGTCGAATCAGGTCTACTCGTTCCTCCGGACCTCTCACACCCACTCGGGAACGATCGACGTGCGGGCCATCGTGACCTGGATCCGTAACCGCGGCTGGTTCGGTGACGTGACGGTCGGCGACGTCCAGTTCGGCTACGAGATCACCTCGTCCGCCGGTGGCCGCGACTTCGTCACCAACAGCTTCTCGGTCTCCGGCTGACAGCCCGACCGCTCTCGCCGGCACCGCCGGGTCGGAGCGGATGGTGCGAGCGCTCAGCGCGTGCCACCCTCGGTCAGTCGGCGGGCCACCCAGGTGTTCAGCACCTGGTGGATGTTGTAGAGCATCTGGTGGATCTGGTCCAGGCGTTCGGCCTGGGCCAGGGCCGCGTACGCCTGGGAGAGCGCGATCTGCTGATCGACGGTGAGATGGGCTTGGTCGATGGTGTACAGGAGCTCGACGGTCTCGGCGATGGTATCGGCCACGACGTCCTCCTCGGGCGGATTCGTGGAAGCGCTCCCAGACTAACGTAATTAGATCGTCATAGATTTATGTCTGCGAATACCGACTATCGTGATCCGGGATCGTCCGACCCCGCCGAAGCGGTCGTCGCCAGGTTCGCCAGCACCACGTCCAACACCCGTACCGCCTCCGCCTTGGCCAGCGGGTTGTTGCCGTTGCCGCACTTCGGAGACTGGACGCAGGACGGACAGCCGGTCTCACATCCGCACTCGGCGATCGCGTCCCGGGTCGCGGACAGCCAGGCCGAGGCGACCCCGTACGCCCGTTCGGCGAACCCGGCCCCGCCCGGGTGTCCGTCGTAGACGAAGACGGTCGGCGCCTCGGTGTCCGGGTGGTTCGCGGTGGAGAGCCCGCCGATGTCCCAGCGGTCGCAGGTGGCGATGAGCGGCAGCAGCCCGATCGCGGCGTGCTCGGCGGCGTGCAGTGCCCCCGGTACGTCGGCCGTCTCCACCCCCGCCGCCGCCAGTGCCTCCGGAGAGACGGTGAACCACACCGCGACCGTGCGCAGTTCCCGGGCCGGCAGGTCCAGCGGTCGGGTGTCCAACACCTCGCCGGAGGAGAGCCGCCGCCGCTGGTACGACACGACCTGGTTGGTCACGTCGACCTCGCCGAGGAAGAGCCCGACCGGTCCCGCGTCCAGGTAGGAGCGGACCGAGACGACCGAGAGCGAGGTGACGTCCCGGGGGTGGGTCGACCAGTCCGGCTCCTCGGCGTGCACCAGGGCGCAGCCGTCGGCCAGGTCCAGGTCGTCCACCAGGTACGACACCCCCTGGTGCAGGTAGACCGCGCCCGGATGGACCAGGAAGTGCGCCGAGCCCGGATCCACGGTGCCGAGCAGCCGTCCGGTCGCCGCCTCCACCACGTCGACCGGGGAGCCGCCGGTGCCCCGTAGGTCCACCTCGGGCCGCTCGGGATGCCGCCAGTACCACCCGGTCGGACGCTGCCGCAGCGCGCCCGCCGCCACCAGCTCCTCCACCGTCTCCTTCGCGCCGGGTCCGAAGAGCTCCAGGTCCGCCGGGGTCAGCGGGGACTCGGCCGCCGCGCAGCACAGTTGCGGCCCCAGGACGTACGGGTTGGCGGGATCGAGGACGGTGGCCTCGACGGGGCGGCCGAAGAGCGCCTCCGGGTGGTGCACCAGATAGGTGTCCAGCGGGTCGTCCCGGGCCACCAGCACGGCGAGCGCCTCCTGCCCCGAGCGCCCGGCTCGGCCGGCCTGCTGCCACAGCGACGCGCGGGTGCCGGGGTAGCCGCAGATCAGCACCGCGTCCAGGCCCACCAGGTCGACCCCGAGTTCGAGCGCGCTGGTCGAGGCGAGCCCGAGCAGCTCTCCGCTCAGCAGCGCCTGTTCCAGGGCCCGTCGCTCCTCCCGCAGGTAGCCGGCCCGGTACGCGGCCACCCGAGCACCCAGGCCCGGCACCGCCGCGTCCAACGCCCGGCGGGCGGTGGTGGCGATCACCTCCGCCCCGCGCCGGGAGCGGACGAAGGCCAGGGTCCGCACCCCGGCCGCCACCGCGTCGCCGAGCAGGTCGGCGGTCTCGCGCAGCGCGGACCGGCGTACCGGCGCGGCGTCCCGGGTGCCGGACCCGGGCGGGTCGCCCGGATCGTCGTCGGCGGGGCGGGACGCGTCCGTGGGGTCGGCCGCCGACGGGGACGACGGCAGCAGCGGCGGCTCCCAGAGGGCGAAGGTCAGGCCACCGCGTGGCGAGGCGTCCTCGGTGACGGCGATGACGGGCAGGCCGGTGAGACGTTCGGCGACGGTCGCCGGATCACCCGAGGTGGCGGAGGCGAGGACGAAGACCGGCCCGTCGGCGGTACCCACCGGGCCGCTGGTCGTCCGGCGGTCTGTCGGGCGCCGCGCGGTCGGCACGCCGGCGAGGCCGCGGCCGGGCGTACCGGGGTAGCGGGCCACCTGTCGGCGTAGCCGGCGCAGTACGTGGGCCACGTGCGAGCCGAAGACGCCCCGGTACGTGTGACATTCGTCGACCACCACGAACGCCAGGCGCCGCAGGAACGGGGCCCACTTCGCGTGGCCGGGCAGGATGCCGTGGTGCAGCATGTCCGGGTTGGTGAGAACGAACCGGGAGTGCTGCCTGATCCAGTCCCGTTCTGCGCGCGGGGTGTCGCCGTCGTAACAGGCCGGTCGTACCCCGGGAAGATCGAGGCTGGCGACGGCGCGCAACTGGTCGGCGGCGAGCGCCTTGGTCGGAGCCAGGTAGAGCACTGTCGCCCGAGGGTCGGCGAGCAGGGTGGCCAGCGCGGGCAGCTGGTACGCGAGCGACTTTCCCGAGGCCGTGCCGGTGGCGATCACCACGTGCCGTCCGTGGTACGCGTGGTCGGCCGCCTCGGCCTGGTGCCGCCAGGGCGCGACGACCCCCTGCCGGGCCAGCGCGGTCCGCAGCTCCTCCGGCACCCAGTCCGGCCACGGCGCGGCCTCGCCGGCGCGGGCGGGCAGCCGTTCGACGTGGGTGACCGGGTCGTCGCCGGGACCCCCCGACGTCCGGGCGCGCAGGCGTCGCAACAGTTCGCCTGGGTCACCCGGCCCGGCTGGCCGTGGCCGGACGCCCCCCGGACCGGCCGATACTGTTGCGGGAGATGTCACGCCCTGCACTCTCGCACCATCGGATGGGTACCGGGCAACCGGGGCCGCTCGGGCCCGACCGGAGGCCGTCACTCCGGGGTCGATCCGGTCGCGAGACGGCGGACGCCGGCGCACGCCACCGCCGCGGCCGACGTGACCCGGGCGGGCCGGTCCACGTCCGCCGGGGTCGCCGTCGGTGCGGGCCCCGCTGGTCGGTGGTTAGATGCCAGGAGCGTTCCTGGTGGTCAGAGGAGGACTGATGGAGCTGTCGCTGACGACCCGCAGCACCGGCGCGTACACGGTGTTGGAGGTCGGCGGCGAGGTGGACGTCTATACCGCGACCCGGCTGCGGGAGCGTCTTGTCGAGCTGATCGACGGCGGGGCACACAGGGTCGTGGTGGACCTGGGACGGGTCGACTTCCTCGATTCGACCGGCCTCGGTGTGCTGATCGGGGCGCTGAAGCGGCTGCGTACCGTCTCGGGCACCCTCGCGCTGGTCTGCGACAAGGAGCCGCTCCTCAAGATCTTCCGGATCACCGCGCTCGACCAGGTCTTCCCGATCCACCCCACCCTCGACGCCGCGATCGCCGCGGACACCTCGGATCCCGGTGCGTAGCGGCGACGGTCGGCGCGTGATGGCGAAGGTCAGACTGTCGTTCACCCCGGCGCCGGTGCACGTCCGCACCGCCCGGCTGGTGGGGGTCGCGGTGGCTCGCCGGGCCGGGGTCGCCGAGGAACTTCTCGACGAGGTGCGGCTGGCCATCGGGGAGGCGTGTGCGCGGGCGGTCGCGCTGCACCGCCAGTACGGGCTCGCCGACCTGGTGCTGGTGGAGATGTCCGACGGTCCGGCGTACACGGTCCGGGTGATCGACCGGGCTCCGATCGAGGCGGGGGTGGGGCTTGCCGCGCTGCCCCCGGACGAGCTGGCCAACGAGGCGCTGACCGACGAGGCGCTGACGGTTGGGGTGGGATTCGCCCTTCTTGCCGGTTTCGTGGATGATTTGCAGGTGCGGCCGGCGGACGACGGGATCGGCACCGAGGTCCGGATGGCCTGGCCGATCAGCCGCTAGCCCGGGTCGCCCCGACCCGGTCACCGGTCGTGCCGCCGCGGGTCGGGCTGTCGGCGCGCGTCGATCGAGCCGGTGGCCGCCGGCCAGGCATCCCGAGAGCCCGGCGTCGGGCGCCGGCCGAGCAGTGTCCGGGCGGTTCCGGCGGACGTAGCCCGCCGCCGTTCGGGTGGTCGGGGCACGGGGTGGTCGGGGCGGGATTCTCCGCCCCACGGTTCTGTTGCCCCTGATGGATGGCGCGCGGCATCGACGCGAGCCGGGACATCGCGATCAGTGCTCCCGGCCGCTCCTCCGCACTCGTGCGTGGCGCACATTAGCAGAGTTTCGCCGCTAGCACAGCGACGAAGATCATCGTGACCGGGCGGGTCCTATGTGTGACCTCCAACACGGCAGAGGACTAGAGTACCCGGGGTTATTAGCAAGTGTGCTGGTCCTGCCCGTGCGGAGGGGGCGACTGCCCCGACCGTCCCGGGCGGTGGCGGACTTGCGCGTTGTCGCTCCACGCGTGGAGTCGTCTGGCCGGTTTGTCCGCCGGCCGGCGCGAGTGTTCGGTACAGGAGGACATAGATGTCCAAAGTCTTGGCCGCCGACGGTGGTGGGCTGTCCCTTGACGGCGAGAACCTGTCGTACGTCGTCGTCGCCGCGGTCATCGCACTGGTGGCGCTCGGCTTCGCCGGCGCGCTGACCAGAGCCGTGCTGTCGAGCAACAAGGGCACCACCAAGATGCAGCAGATCGCGGGGGCCGTCCAGGAGGGCGCCACGGCGTACCTGCTTCGCCAGTTCAGGACCCTCGGCGTGTTCGTCGTACTCGCCGTGGTGCTGCTCTTCCTGCTGCCGGTGCACGACACCGACGGCAGTGAGACGCTGGTGAAGATCGGTCGCTCCGCCTTCTTCGTCGTCGGCGCCGCCTTCAGCGCGTTCATCGGTGGGGCCGGCATGGCGCTGGCCACCCGGGCCAACCTCCGGGTCGCGGCGGCGGCCCGGGACCACGAGGGGGGCCGGGAGAGGGCGATGCAGATCGCCTTCCGGACCGGTGGCGTCGTCGGCTTCCTCACCGTCGGCCTGGGCCTGGTCGGGGCGGCCGCGGTCGTCCTCATCTTCCGGGGCGACGCGCCGACCGTGCTGGAGGGCTTTGGCTTCGGCGCCGCGCTGCTCGCGATGTTCATGCGGGTCGGCGGCGGCATCTTCACCAAGGCGGCGGACGTCGGCGCCGACCTGGTCGGCAAGGTCGAGCAGGGCATCCCGGAGGACGACCCGCGCAACGCGGCGACGATCGCCGACAACGTGGGCGACAACGTCGGCGACTGCGCCGGCATGGCGGCGGACCTCTTCGAGTCGTACGCCGTGACCCTGGTCGCCGCGCTGATCCTCGGCCGTGCGGCCTTCGGGGAGCAGGGCCTGGTCTTCCCGCTGATCGTCTCCACCATCGGCGTGCTGATCGCCATCCTCGGGGTCTTCATCACCCGGCTGCGCGCCAGCGACCGGTCCGGACTGACCGCGATCAACCGGGCCTTCTACGCCTCGGCGGTGATCTCCGCGATCCTGGTCGCGCTGATGTCGTACGTCTTCCTGCCGGGGACCTGGGCCGAGCTGCTCGGCGACGACTGGCGCGACCGGCTCGGCCTGGCGGCCGACGCCGCCGAGCCGATCGACCCGCGGATCGTCGCCATCGGCGCCGTGGTGATCGGCATCGTGCTGGCCGCCGCCATCCAGGCGTTGACCGGCTACTTCACCGAGACCAACCGGCGGCCGGTGAAGGACATCGGCAAGTCCTCGCTGACCGGCCCGGCGACGGTGGTGCTCGCCGGCATCAGCGTCGGCCTGGAGTCGGCGGTCTACTCGGCGCTGCTGATCGGCGCCGGCGTCTTCGGCGCGTTCCTCCTCGGGGGCAGCTCCATCACGCTGTCGCTGTTCGCGGTGGCGCTCGCCGGCACGGGTCTGCTCACCACGGTCGGCGTCATCGTCGCCATGGACACCTTCGGCCCGATCTCCGACAACGCGCAGGGCATCGCCGAGATGTCCGGCGACATCGACGAGCAGGGCGCGCGGACGCTCACCGAGCTGGACGCGGTCGGCAACACCACCAAGGCGATCACCAAGGGCATCGCGATCGCCACGGCGGTGCTCGCCGCCACCGCGCTGTTCGGGTCGTACACCGACACGCTGGGCGCCGCGCTCCGCGACGCGGGCTCGGATCTGGCGATCGACGAGCTGCTCAACGTCGCCAACCCGCGCAACCTGGTCGGCCTGATGGTCGGCGCCGCGGTGGTCTTCCTCTTCTCCGGTCTGGCCATCAACGCGGTCTCCCGCTCGGCCGGCGCCGTGGTGCTGGAGGTACGCCGGCAGTTCCGCGACCTGCCCGGAATCATGGACGGCAGCCAGCGGCCCGAGTACGGCAAGGTCGTCGACATCTGCACCCGGGACGCCCAGCGGGAGCTGATGACCCCCGGCCTGCTCGCGATCATGGCGCCGATCGCGGTCGGCTTCGGGCTCGGCGCGGGTGCGCTGGCCGCGTACCTGGCCGGGGCGATCGGCGCCGGCACCCTGATGGCGGTCTTCCTGGCGAACTCCGGAGGCGCCTGGGACAACGGCAAGAAGCTGGTCGAGGACGGCGCGTTCGGCGGCAAGGGCTCGGACGCGCACGCGGCCACGGTGATCGGCGACACCGTCGGTGACCCGTTCAAGGACACCGCCGGGCCGGCGATCAACCCGCTGATCAAGGTGATGAACCTGGTCTCCCTGCTCATCGCGCCGGCCGTGGTGGCGTGGAGCGTGGGCGAGGACCAGAACACCCCGCTGCGGGTCGTGGTCGCGGTGGTCGCGGCCCTGATCGTCGTCGCCGCGGTGCTGTTCAGCAAGCGCAAGCCGGTGGCGATGTCCGGCTCGGGTTCGGACGACACCGGCGCGGCCAGCCCGGACAAGAAGCCGGAGCCGGCCCAGGCCTGAGCCGGGCGACCACACCACGCCCGTGGGCGACGCACCGGCCCCGGTCCGACCCCCCCGCGTCGGGCCGGGGCCGGTGCGCACCGGTACACCCGCCGGTACGCTCCGCCGCCCGGCGCGCCTCGGCGGGGATGCCGACGAGGTAGCGATCGGTGAGATCACTGCGATCGGGTACGGCCCGGTCAGCCGCGGCCCGTCGCCGTCGGCGCGCTCCCGGACCGACCGGCGGCACAACGCCCGCCGCACGACGTCGGCCAAACGCCGTACGCTGCAACGCATGCGTATGCCCCGCGCGGCAGCCGCCGGACGCTTCACGGTGGTCCTGTGCACCATCGCCGTTCTGCTCCTCGGGGCCTGCGGCGGAGGCCCCACCCCACAGGCCTGGGCGGCGGCGGTCTGCACGGCGCTGGCCCCGTGGCGGGCCGAGATCGGCACCCTGACCCGTAGCACCCAACAGCAGATGACGGCGCAGACCAGCCCGGCGCAGGCGAAGGAGAACCTCGTCCGCCTGCTGCGGGGCGCGGAGGCGGCGAGTGAGACCGCCCGCAGGAAGGTGGAGGCCGCCGGCGTGCCGGACACCGAGAAGGGCGAGGCGATCTCCCAGGCTTTCCTCGCGTCGCTGACCGCGGTCCGGGACGCCTACGGCCGGGCCAGCGCCGCGATCGAGCAACTCGACACCACGCGACCGGCCGAGTTCTACCAGGGGGTCCGGGCCGCGGTCGACACTCTCAACAAGGAGTACAGCGCCAGTTCCCTCGACACCAGCGAACTGGACTCGGTGGAACTCCAGCAGGCCTTCGACGAGGTTCCGGAGTGTCGCTGACGGGAGGTGTGGGAGTGTCGCCGACGCCGCCCGACGCACCGGACCGGCACGTGCCCCAGGCCGCCGGCAAACCCGCGCCCGCCGCGCGGCAGCCGCCCGTCGACGATCACCAGCGACCCGGCCGGCAGCTCTCCCTCTTCGGTGTCGAGGCCACCGAGCCCGCGCCCGGAGATCTCGCCGGGCTCCTCGCCGGCCCCGGCGAGGTGGGCCGGATGGGGGGCACCGCCCGGGTCTCGATCGTGGTGGACGCGGCCTGGCGGGTCCACGTGCTGGTGGCGGAGCTGGCCCGGCGCGGGCTGACCGCCAGCTGGATCGGTCGGGTGGCGGAGCAGCACGGGGTGCGGACCTCGTACAGCACCCGGCTCGCCCCGTTGGCGGCGGCCTGGCTGCGGGGTACGACGAAGCGGCCTCCGCCGGGATTCTTCCTCACCGGCCCCCGGCTGCGGCTCTGGGTGGCGGCGGCGGGTCAGCCCGAGCCGTCCGGTTTCCTGCTCCGGCTCGGCGCTGCCGACGAGAGCTGCTGGGAGCCGGTCGGCGCGGCGCTGGCGGCGGTCGGGCTGCCGGCGGTGCTGCTCGACGCGGGGACCGGCGGCCCGGCGTACCGGATCAGCGGGCGGCGTCGGCTGGGCCGGCTGGCGGAACTGGTCGGGGAGCGGCCCCCGGCGGCCCCACCCGAGCAGTGGCCGGGCGGCGCGGCGTGATTTGACCCGACCGGTTGCCGGGCGGCGGCAGGTCGGCCGGAGCGGCAGGACCGCGAACGGTGTGACCTGAGCCCCGACCGCGCCCCGGCGACCGGTCGGCCCGGCGGCGGGCTTGCGCCCGGAGGGCACCGGACCACTCCGGACGTTTCATTCACTTTCAGGCACTATTTGGTCGACCGGCGGCCGGAGTCGACGTACGCTGGGGATCGACGGCTGTCGTATCCCGGACAGCGGATGCCAGGTTTGGCCGGATAGCCCGACTCCGGCCGGGCCCCGCCAGCGTGGATCCATCCGGTTGGTCCCGCGGGGATCAACCGTGGGTGTACGGTGTCGCCGTCCGGCATTACCCGGCGTCTCGGCGGTGTTGCACCCAGGTCACCACGGCGTGGCGGGCACTTCGGCGCCCGCGCAACCCCCGAGCCGGGGGGCGCGTTACGTTGGACGTCTGGCTACCGGCGGGGTGGAATCCGACGCCGGGGCCACAACGTGGACAGGGCGGTCCGCGGCGCGAAGATTGTGAGTGAGGGCAGGGGAGAAGTGCCGAGCAACGCCAGGAGTACCCGTCTGGTCATCGTCGAGTCACCGGCGAAGGCCAAGACGATCTCGGGCTATCTCGGCCCGGGGTACGTCGTGGAGGCGAGCCTGGGGCACGTCCGTGACCTGCCGCGCAGCGCCGCCGACGTGCCGGCGGAGTACAAGGGGGAGCCCTGGGCCCGGCTCGGCGTCGACGTCGACAACGGCTTCGCCGCGCTCTACGTCGTCTCGCCGGACCGTAAGCAGCAGATCGACAAGCTGAGCAAGCTCACCAAGAAGGTCGACGAGGTCCTCCTCGCCACCGACGAGGACCGCGAGGGTGAGGCGATCGCCTGGCACCTGGTCGAGACGCTCAAGCCCGAGGTGCCGGTCAAGCGGATGGTCTTCCACGAGATCACCCGGCAGGCCATCCAGGCGGCGGTCGCCAACCCGAGGGATATCGACCGCGACCTGGTCGACGCCCAGGAGGCCCGGCGAATCCTGGACCGCCTGTACGGCTACGAGGTCTCCCCCGTGCTGTGGAAGAAGGTCATGCCGAAGCTCTCCGCCGGTCGGGTGCAGTCGGTGGCGACCCGGATCGTGGTGGAGCGCGAGCGGCAGCGGATGGCGTTCCGCACCGCCGAGTACTGGGACATCCTCGCCACCCTGGCCGTACGCGACGGCGGGGAGGGCCCGCGTACCTTCCACGCCACCCTCGTCGCACTGAACGGGGATCGGATCGCCACCGGCAAGGATTTCGAGCCCACCACCGGGCGGGTGCGCCCTGAAGCCGGCGTCCTGCACCTCGACGCGGACGGCGCGCGAGGACTGGCCGCCCGGCTCGACGGGCGGCCTTTCACTGTCACCCGGGTCGACGAGAAGCCCTACCGGCGGCGGCCGTACCCGCCGTTCATCACCTCGACGCTCCAGCAGGAGGCGGCGCGCAAGCTCCGGTTCTCGTCCCAGCAGACCATGCGCACCGCGCAGCGGCTGTACGAGAACGGCTACATCACCTACATGCGGACCGACTCGGTGAACCTGTCGGAGACGGCGATCGCCGCCGCCCGGCGCCAGATCGTCGAGCTGTACGGCGAGCGGAACGTGCCACCGGAGCCGCGCCGCTACACCGGCAAGGTCAAGAACGCCCAGGAGGCGCACGAGGCGATCCGGCCCGCGGGTGACAACTTCCGCACCCCGGGCGAGGTGGCCAACGAACTCTCCGCCGAGGAGTTCAAGCTCTACGAGCTGATCTGGCGGCGGACCATCGCCTCGCAGATGACCGACGCGGTCGGCTCCAGCGTGTCGGTGCGGATCCGGGCGGTCTCCAGCGCCGGCGAGGAGGCCGACTTCGGTGCCACCGGCAAGACCATCACCGAGCCGGGCTTCCTGCGGGCGTACGTGGAGTCCTCCGACGACGAGAACGCCGAGGCCGAGGACGCCGAGCGGCGGCTGCCGAACCTGGTCAAGGACCAGCCGCTGACCGCCGAGGAGCTGGCGGCCACCGGCCACCACACCCAGCCGCCGGCGCGCTACACCGAGGCGTCCCTGGTCAAGGCGCTGGAGGAGTTGGGCATCGGTCGGCCGTCGACGTACGCGTCGATCATGCAGACCATCCAGGACCGCGGGTACGTCTTCAAGCGCGGCCAGGCGCTGATCCCCTCCTTCCTCGCCTTCGCCGTGGTGGGGCTGCTGGAGCGGCACTACCCCCGGCTGGTCGACTACGACTTCACCGCGGCGATGGAGAACGAGCTGGACGAGATCGCCGCCGGGGACCACGCGGCGGTCGACTTCCTGACCTCGTTCTACTTCGGCAGCCCGAACGGCGGCGACAAGTCGATCGCCCGGGCCGGCGGGCTGAAGAAGATGGTCACCGAGAACCTCAGCGAGATCGACGCCCGTAGCGTCAACTCCATTCCGCTCTTCACCGACGAGGAGGGGCGCGAGGTCGTGGTCCGGGTCGGCCGGTACGGGCCGTACCTGCAACGCAGCCTGCCCGGTGCGGAGCCGGCGCCGCACGCCGAGGGTGAGGACGGCGGCGCGGCCGGCGACCGGGCGCCGATCCCGGACGGCATCGCTCCGGACGAGCTGACCCCGGAGAAGGTGCACGAACTCTTCCTCGGCGGTGGCGGGGAGCGCAAGCTCGGCGAGCACCCGGAGACCGGCGAGCCGATCGTCCTGAGGTCCGGCCGGTACGGCCCGTACGTCTCCAGTGGCGAGCGGACCTCGTCGCTGCTGCGCTCACAGTCTCCGGAGACGCTGACCATGGCGGACGCGCTGCGTCTGCTGTCGCTGCCCCGGGTGGTGGGCGTCGACCCGGAGGGGGCCGAGGTGGTCGCAGCGAACGGTCCCTACGGCCCGTACGTCAAGCGCGGCACCGAGTTCCGGTCGCTGGAGTCCGAGGAGCAGCTCTTCACCATCACCCTCGACGAGGCGCTGGCGCTGCTGGCGGCGCCGAAGACCCGGCAGCGTCGGGCGGCGGCCCCGCCGCTGCGCGAGCTGGGGCCGGACCCGCGGACCGAGAAGCCGCTGGTGATCAAGGACGGTCGCTTCGGGCCGTACGTCACCGATGGCGAGACGAACGTGTCGCTGCGGCGCGGCCAGACCCCGGAGGCGCTGACCCTGGAGGAGGCGTCGGAGATGCTGGCCGAGAAGCGGGCCAAGGGGCCGACGCCCCGGAAGAAGGCGACGAGGAAGGCGGCCGCGAAGAAGGCCTCGGCCAAGGCGGCGGCCGACAGCGAGGCGGGGACGGCCGCGAAGAAGACGACCGCGGCGAAGAAGGCCACGGCGGCGAAGAAGACGACCACGGGGAAGAAGGCCACGGCGGCGAAGCCGGCGCTGGCGAAGAAGGCGACGGCCGGCTAGATCCACGCCGGCCTCGTGTCCCGGGTGCGGGGTGGCGCCGGCGCCGTGCCCGGGGGCGACCGTCCCGCCCCGGGGTCAGGCCTGATCCCGGCGCGGGACAGGGTGCCCCGTCCGCTCCGGGCGGGGCCGGCGGTAACCGTACGTCTCGTACTGCCGACGGAAGCCGAGCGAGGCGTAGAGCCGTCGAGCCGGCAGGTTCTCGGCGTTGTGGTTGACACTGACCGTGGTCAGGCCGAGCGCCCGCATCCGGCGCATCGCCTCCAGCATCGCCGCCCGGGCGAGGCCCCGCCGCTGGAAGTCCCGGTGCGTGCCGACCGGCTCGACGTGGCCGGCCCGGTTGCGTCCGTCGACCCAGTAGACGACGAAGGTGGCGATCCGGCCGTCGGGCGCCTCGACGACGATCTCCCGCTCCGGGTGGTATCCCGGCTTCGTCATCACGGCCGAGCGGTACAGCGCGCCGGTCCAGTCGGTGTCGAAGGAGTGGTTGCGGGCCTCGGCGAGCCGGTCCGCGTCGGCCAGCCGGGCGCCGCGCAGCACGAAACCCTCGGGTACGGAGGGCTCGGGGAGTGGGTCGGTCAGGTCACGCTCGGTGACCTCGTCCCAGGTGCGGAAGCGGGTGAAGCCGAGTTCGGTGAGGAGCCGGATCCGGGTGGTGTCGCGGTCGAACACGTCGGTGAGGACGAACTCCTCGTCGTCGGCGAGGTGTCGGGCGGTTGTCTCGTACGCGTGGCGCAGCATCGCCACCTCGGCCGCGCCGCCGCGGAGCGCGGGGGCGGTGAAGACGTCGAACGCGGCGCCGAACCGCAGGCTGATGGTGAGCCCGACGATCTCGTCGCCGGTCTCCCAGAGCTGGACGAGGTCGCCGACGGGGCGGCGGCCGCGCAGGTTCTCGTAGATCCGGTGCGGCAGTTCGCCGATGTGGTCGTACCCGCAGCGGCCGGCCTCGGCGATCCAGGCCGCGACGGTCGCGGTCAGGCGGGGCAGGTCTGCGTCGGTGTAGGGGCGGGGACGCGGGACGTTGGAGGTCGGGTCGAGAAGGGGCACGGGGCGGCAGCGTAACGGTTGCCTCGGGCCGGCGGCACCGAATTCCCCGCGTCGGAGGCCGCGCGACCCCGCCCACCCGAGCCGGCCGGGGCGGGGCCGGGGTCAGGGGCCGAGGACCCGTCGGGTGTAGGAGTTGGCGAAGATCCGGTCCGGGTCGAGCCGGTCGCGGACCGCCAGGAAGTCCGCGAACCGCGGGTACGCCGGGGCGAGCGACTCCGCGTTCCGGTAGTGCCGCTTGCCCCAGTGCGGCCGGCCGCCCAGCTCCGTCGCCACTTGCTCGAACGCCCGGAAGTACGGCTCGCTCGGGGCCCCGACGTACTGGTGGATGGCGATGTACGCCGACTCGCGCCGATAGCCGTGGGAGAGCCAGATGTCGTCCGGGGCGGTGAACCGGACCTCGACCGGGAAGAGCACCTTGAACGGCAGCCCCTCGATCACCCGACGCAGCCCGGCCAGCGCCTCCGGCAGGGCGGCCCGGGGCAGCGCGTACTCCATCTCCTCGAACCGCACCCGGCGTGGCGTGCAGAAGACGCGGTCGGAGCGGGCGGTGTAGGTGCGGGCGGTCAACGCCCGGGCGGAGATCGCCTGGATGGTCGGGACCAGCGCGGGGGCGGCCCGGCCGAGCCGGCAGGCACCGCCGAAGACCGAGTTGGCCAGGAACTCGTCGTCCAGCCAGCCCCGGAACCGGGGCAGCGGTCGGTCGTCGGCCGGTACCCGATTGTTGAGCTTCACCTGTACCCGGTCGGTGTACGGGAACCAGTAGAACTCGAAGTGGTCGTTCTCCCCCACCAGGGTGGCGAGGTCGGCGAGGGTCGCGGTGAGGGATGCGGGGCGTTCCTCGGCCCGGAGCACGAAGGCGTCGACGCAGCGGAGTGTGATCTCGACGATGACCCCGAGCGCCCCGAGGCCGACCCGGGCCGCGGCGAAGACCTCGGGCTCGACCGTCGCGGAGCAGGTCAGCAGCTCGCCGGTGCCGGTCACCAGGGTCAGCGCCTCGACGAAGGTGGACAGGCAGCCGTAGCCGGCGCCGGTGCCGTGCGTACCTGTGGAGATCGCTCCGGCCACGGTCTGCACGTCGATGTCGCCGAGGTTGGCCAGCGCCAGCCCGTGCGCGGCCAGGAGGTCGTTGAGGGCACGCAGCGACATCCCGGCGGGGACCGTGACCAGCCGGTGCGCGGGGTCGACCCGGACCGGTCCGGCCAGCGCCGTGAGGTCGAGCCACTGGTCGTCGGCGCGGGCGATCGAGGTGAAGGAGTGTCCGCTCCCGACCGGCTTCAGCCGTCGGCCGGCGGCGCGGGTGGCCCGGACCGCGTCGACGACCTCCGCCACGGTCGACGGCCGCAGCGCGGTACCGCTGGTGCGCTGGTTGCCCGCCCAGTTCGACCAGGCGGCGGGGACGGCGGCGGAAGGGGTGGTACGGCCGGACATCGGACCTCCGTACGGCACGGCGGTGCCGGGACGAATGCAAGCTACCGTCGCGTCAATCTGGTTGACGGGAAGTAAAGCAGGATCGTCACGGCGAGTAAATACCACATTTCGCCTGGCTCGTTAGTCCCGGTAGCGTTTCGAAAACCGCGACGCCTAGCAACCTTCATCCCGTCGAAAGGGAGTGGCGACGAGTGTCCACGTCAACCGCCACATCTGGTCCACTGCGCCGCGTACCGGTGCAGGGCCGTAGCGTCGCTCGAGTCCAGCGAATGCTCGACGCCTGCGCGGAGATAGTCGATGAGGTCGGCTACGAAGGGTTGACCACCACCCTGCTCGCCGAGCGTGCCGGTGTGGCCATCGGGTCGGTGTACCAGTTCTTCCCCGACAAGCGAGCGATCGTGCAGGCGCTGACCCTGCGCAACATGGAGGCGTATCTGGAGCGCCTGGCCGAGCGCTTTTCCCGGGGCGATCTGACCCACTGGTGGGACGGCGTCGACGCCGCGATCGACGAGTACGTCACCATGCACCGGGAGGTTCCCGGTTTCCGTACCCTGCACTTCGGCGACGTGGTCGACGTCCACCTGCTCGACGAGAACCGGGACAACAACGGGGTGATCGCCGAGCAGCTCGCCCGGGTGCTCGTCGAGCAGTTCGGCACCACGGACGCGCCCCGGCTCCGCTTCGCGCTGGAGATCGCGGTGGAGGCCGCCGACGCGCTGATCAAGCTCGCGTTCCGGCGGGCGCCCGAGGGCGACGAGGAGGTCCTGGCCGAGGCGACCGCGTTGATTCGGGAGTACCTGCACCGGCACGTCGACGCGGCGGCCCAGTCCGCCGACTGAGCCGGCGGCTCAGAGGAAGCTACCGCCCTCGCCGCGGTACGTCGGCACGGTCTCCACCACCCGGTCCCCCGCGACCAGGTGAATCTCCTCGACGTGCTCGGCCAGCTCGCCGGCCTTGGCGTGCCGGAACCAGACGCGGTCGCCCACGCGGAGCGCGTCGGCGGCCGCTCCGGTCACCGGGGTCTGCACCTCGCCGGCACCCTCGGTCCGGGTCAACCGCAGTCCCGGCGGCAGCCACGGCCGGGGGAGACGGCTGCGCTCGGCCGGCCCGGAGGCGATCCAGCCCCCGCCGAGCAGGGTCGCCACCCCGGCGCCGGGTCGGCGTACCACCGGCAGCGCGAAGAACGCGGCCGGGGTGGGCCGCCAGGCGCGGTAGGCGTCGAAGAGCACGGGTCCGTACAGGCCCGACCCGGCGGTGAGCTCGGTGACCGCCGGGTCGGCCGCGGTCAGGGCGAGGCTGCCGGTGCCGCCGCCGTTGACGAACTCCAGGTCGGCGTGCTCGCGTACCGCGGCCACCGCCGCCGCCCGGCGCCGCAGCAGTTCGCGGTACGAGCGACGCTGCAACAGCCGGATGGCGGCGCCGCGGACCGCCTGGCCGGGCGGGGCGTCGCCGAGCCCGGCGATCTGCGCCTCGTACGACATCAGGCCGACCAGCCGGAAGCCCGGCCGCCCGGCGATGGCGGCGGCCAGTGCGCCGGCGGCGGCGGCCGAGTGCACCGGGGACCGGTAGGCGCCGACGTGCATCCGGGAACCGAGGCGGCCGGGCAGGGGACGCCAGGATGCGTCGAGGTCGAGGCAGACCCGCAGCTCCGCGCGGCGACCCGGCGCCGCGACCGTGTCGACGAGGTCGAGGTGGGCGATGCTGTCGACCATGAGGCAGATCGTGGCGGCCAGGTCGGGGTCGGCGGCCACCTCCGCCAGTGCCGCCCGGTCGGTGGTGGGGTACCCCAGCAGGACGTCGTCGGTCACGCCGGCGCGGACCAGCCAGATCGCCTCGGCCGCGGTGTACGCCATCACGCCCCGCCAGCCCGGGCGGCCGAGAGCCCGCCGCAGCAGCGGCCGGCACCGCAGGGACTTGCTGGCGATCCGGATCGGCTTGCCGGCCGCCCGCCGGGCGAGCGCGGCGGCGTTGGCGTCGAACGCGTCAAGATCGACCACCGCGAAGGGCGGTTCCAGGTGCGCGGTCGCCCGGTCGAGGCGCCGGCGCAGATCGTCGCGGTCGGTGACCATTCGAGCACGGTAGCGGGTTGGCGACCGATGCGAAACTACCTCGCGTCCTTGGTGTGCCGCGGCCGGGCCGGGACCCGCACCGGGCGCCCACGCGGACCGGCATCGGGCATCCCCGAGACCGGCATCGGGCGCCCACGCCGGCCGAGGTCAGCAGGCCGGGACATTGCGGGCCCGGGGGGCGTCGGCGGCTCCGGGAAATGTCAGGGTCAGCGTCGATCAGCGCCCCGACTAGAGTGTGCTGCGGGGAAGCCCAGCGACGGGCCGGCATGCGGAGGGGACGGCCATCGACACGAACCACAGTGGTGCGGAACGCGACGCCGGAGCCGGCTCCGGGACGCCCGCGCCGTCCGACACACCCGCACCATCCGGGCCGTCGGGTCCGCCCACGCCGCCCGACGCGGTCGCGTCCTCCGGAACGTCCACGCCGCCCGGGACGGTCCCGCCACCCGGCGTGGCCGCCCCGCCCCCGGCCGGCCCGGTTGACCGGACCGGCTACCAGGCGCTTCGCTCGGTTCTGCGGATCAGGCCGTTCCGCCGGCTCTGGCTGGTGCTCGGCGCGGCCTCGTTCGGTGACTGGCTCGGCCTGCTCGCCACCTCGCTCTTCGCCGCCGCGCAGGTGACCGGCGACACCGCCAAGGGCCTCGCCTTCGGCGGGGTGATCGCGGTCCGGCTGCTGCCGGCGCTGGTGCTCGGACCGGTCGCCGGGGTGTTGGCCGACCGGTTCGACCGGCGCTACACGATGGTCATCTGCGACCTGCTGCGGTTCGTGCTCTTCGCGTCGATCCCGCTCGCCGCCCTACTGGACGTCGGCGGCGGCCTGGTGGTCGGCTGGGCGGCGGTCGCCACCTTCCTCATCGAGGCGATCACCCTGATCTGGATCCCGGCCAAGGAGGCCGCGGTTCCCAACCTCATCCCGCGCAGCCGGCTCGAGACCGCCAACCAGCTCACGCTGATCACCACCTACGGGCTCACCCCCGTGCTGGCCGCGATCGTCGCCGCGGTGTTGGACCGCAGCATCCGGTCCGCCGCCGGTGGTCCGCCGCCGAGCTGGGCCGAGCCGGCCCAGCTCGCCCTCTACGTCAACTCGCTCACCCGGCTGGCCACCGCGCTGGTGGTCTTCTTCGGGATCCGGGAGATCAGCGGCCGGGGCGGGGTGCGGGAACGCCTCGGGCAGTTCGAGCAGAGCGCGCTGCGGCAGTTCGTCGAGGGGTGGCGGTTCATCGGTACGACCCCGCTGGTCCGGGGGCTGGTCCTCGGCATCTTCGGCGCGTTCGCCGGCGGCGGGGTGGTGATCGGCACCGCCAACTTCTTCACCAAGTCGCTCGCCGCCGGCGAGGCGGCGTTCTCCCTGCTCTTCGGTGCGATCTTCCTGGGCCTGTCGCTCGGCATCGGGCTCGGGCCGATGATCGTCCGGGAGATGTCCCGGCGCCGCTGGTTCGGTCTGAGCATCGTGCTGGCCAGCGCCTCGGTGCTGGTGTTGGCCGGCTCGATCCACCTGTCGATGGCGATCCTCGGTGCGCTGCTGGTCGGCGCCGGGGCCGGGATGGCCTTCCTCGCCGGCACCACGCTGCTCGGCGGGGAGATCGCCGACGAGGTACGCGGCCGGGTCTTCGCCGTGGTGCAGACCGGCACCCGGTTGGTGCTGATCCTGGCCATCTCGCTCAGCAGCCTGCTGGTCGGCCTCGGCGGCTCGTGGCGGCTGCGCGTCGCCGATCTGGAGATCTCGGTCTCCTCGACCCGCCTGCTGCTGCTGGTGGCGGGGTTGGCCGGCATCGCCACCGGCGTCAAGGCGTTTCGCCAGATGGACGACAAGCCGGGCGTACCGGTGCTTGCCGACCTCTGGGGGTCGATTCGGGGCCGGCCGCTGGTCCCGGCCGAGCCGCACCCCACCGCCGGCTTCTTCGTGGTCTTCGAGGGCGGCGACGGGGCCGGCAAGTCGACCCAGGTCACCCGGCTGGCCGAGGCGCTGCGGCGCCAGCACCGGGAGGTGGTGGTGACCCGGGAACCCGGGGCGACCCCGGCCGGGGAGCGGATCCGCCGGCTGGTGCTGGACCGGGCGACCGGCCAGGAGGCCCTGGCGCCCCGGGCAGAGGCGCTGCTGTACGCGGCCGACCGGGCGCAGCACGTCGCCACGGTGGTCCGGCCGGCGCTGACCCGGGGCGCGGTGGTGATCAGCGACCGGTACGTCGACTCCTCGCTCGCGTACCAGGGGGCGGGCCGGACCCTCCCGGTGGAGGAGATCTCCTGGCTGTCGTCCTGGGCCACCGGCGGGCTCAAGCCCGACCTCGTCGTCCTGCTCGACATCGAGCCCCGGATCGGCCTGCGTCGGGTGGCGTCCCGGGGCGGCGAGGCGGACCTGCTGGAGAGCGAGTCGATCGACTTCCACGAGCGGGTCCGGTACGCCTTCCTCGACCTCGCCTCGAGCGATCCCAAGCGGTACCTGGTGCTCGACGCCTCCCGGCCGGCTGACGAGATCGCCGCGCTGGTCGCCGCGCGGGTCACCGACCTGCTCGCCGGCGCCGAGCCGCCAGACCACGCCGATTCGGATCACGCCGACGCGGACCCCGCCGGAAGGACCGACGCCGAATCGGACCACCCGCGGTCGGTCCACCCCGGGTCGGGCGACCCGGACGGCCAGCGGCGACCGGTGGCGGAGAACCGCTCCGCCGGCGGCGTCCTGGGTGGAGTCGAGCTCGAACGGCGGGCCTGATGCCGGACGTCTTCGCCGAACTGATTGGTCAGCCGGAGGCGGTCGAGACCCTGCGCCGGGCCGCCCTCGCCGCGGCCGAGACGGTCCGGGCGGCCGCGGAGCAGGCCGGTCCGGGCGGTAGCGCCGGCCGGGACGCGGCGGATTCGGCGTCGGAGCCGACGCGCGCCCGGTCGGAGGGGCCGGGTGCCGGGAGCGCGATGACCCACGCCTGGATCTTCACCGGGCCACCCGGCTCCGGACGGGAGGTGGCGGCCCGGGCGTTCGCGGCGGCGCTCCAGTGCCTGCGGGGCACCGGCTGCGGGGAGTGCGCCGGCTGCCACACCACCCTTGCCGGCACCCACGCCGACGTCCGCTTCGTGATCCCCGAGGGGCTGTCGATCGGCGTCTCCGAGATGCGGGAGCTGGTGCTGCGCGCGGCGAGCACCCCGAGCGGGGGCCGGTGGCAGGTGCTGGTGATCGCCGACGCCGACCGGCTCACCGAGGCGGCCGGCAACGCCCTGCTGAAGGCGATCGAGGAGCCGCCGCCGCGTACCGTCTTCCTGCTCTGCACTCCCTCGACCCACCCGGACGACATCTCGGTGACGATCCGGTCCCGGTGCCGGGTGGTGGCGTTGGTTCAGCCGTCGCCGGAGGCGGTGGCGGCGGTGCTGCGGGACCAGGACGGCGTCGCGCCGGACGTGGCGGCCTGGGCCGCGGCGGCGGCCCAGGGGGACGTCGAACGGGCCCGCCGTCTGGCCCGGGACCCGGAGGCCCGGAAGCGGCGGGAGGCGGTGCTGGCACTGCCGCGCCGGCTGACCGGCGTCGGTGCCTGTTTCGACGCCGCCTCCGTCCTCATCGAGGCGGCCGAGGCCGAGGCAGCGGCGGCCGTCGCGGAGGCGGATGCGGCCGAGCGGGCGGCGTTGGAGACCGCCCTGGGAGCCGGGGGCACCGGGCGCGGGGCGGCCGGGGCGATCCGCGGCGCGGCCGGGCAGCTCAAGGAGCTCGAACGGCGGCAGAAGTCCCGGGCGACCCGCGCCCAGCGGGACGCGCTGGACCGGGCGCTGGTGGACCTGGCCGGCTTCTACCGGGACGTGTTGACGGTCGCGATGCGCGCCCCGGTCGCGCCGGTGCACTCCGACCTGGCGGCGATCGCCGCCGCCGCTGCCGAGCGGTGGACCGCCGAGAGCACCCTCCGCCGCCTTGAGGCCGTCCTCACCTGTCGGACGGCGATCGAGACCAACGTCAAGCCGCGGATCGCCGTCGAGGCGATGATGCTCGCCCTCTGGCGCGGCTGACTCCCGCGGCTGGGGCACGACCCGGCCGTGCGGTGCCGTGGACCGACCTGGGGCTCGTCCTGTCCAAAAGGCGATAACAACTATCCAAATGGCGATAACAAGCGGCTCTTCCGTTTCGTCTGGTGGACCCGGTACGGTCCAGTGCCGTAACGCATCGACGTCAGCGCATTCCGTGTGTCGACGCCCCTCGCCCGGCCGGGCGCGGTGGCGGCCGACGGGCATCCGGGCGATGGGAGAGGGCCGGCCGATGGGGCGGGAGATCGACGAGGCCTGGGTCGAGGAGGCGATCGAGCGCTATCGCCGAATCGAGGCGCTCCAGGCCGAATTCGAGCGGGCCGTCCGCCGGGCCGAGGTCACCGTGCGGTCTCCGGACGGCCTGGTCGAGCTGGTCGTGACCGCCGACGGGACGATCAGCGACCTCCGCTTCCTGGGGTCGTTGCAGGTCCGTGGTGGCGCCGAGGTCGCCCGGTCCGTGCTGAGCGCCCTCTCCGCTGGCGAGGACGCCGCCCGGTGGGCCCGGGAGAAGCTGCGCACCGAAGTTTTCGGCGAGTACCGCCGGCTCACGGAGGCCTGAGTGGACGCCCTGCACGACCTCGCCGGCCGGCTCGACGACGCGGGCGAGACCCTGGCCCGGCTTGCCCGCCGGCTGCCGTACGCCGGGCCGCCGGAGGCCGCCCTCGACCCGACCAGCCCCGGTCGGCCGGGAGAGATCGGCCGGCTCCTGCACCGGCAGTGGCTGACCGCGCTCGACGACCGGATCCGGGAGCTGAGCGCCGCCGCCGACCGGCTGGCCGACACCGCCGCAGCGTTGCGGAGCGCGGCCCGGGAGTACGCCGACGCCGACGATGCCGTACGGCGCCGACTCGCCGGGGAGGCGTGATGGGCGGCCCGCCCCGCGGTGCTTCCGACCGGGGCGTCGTCGGCCGCGGCGCCTCCGGTCGTGGTGGGTTCGCGCACGACGCCTCCGGTCGTGGCGGCTCCGCGCACGATGCCCTCGGCCGTGGTGGTCTCGCGCACGATGCCCTCGACCAGCTCGCCGGCCCGGCGGGCGAGCTGCTCGACCGGGTCGACCGGCTCCTCACCGCCGCCGGAGCGCCCGACGGGCACCGGATCTGGCCGCTGCTTCGCCAGCTCCGGGCGCTGCCCGGGGACGTCCTGCGGGCGGTGCTTGCCTGTCGACCCGGGCCGCTGCTCGCCGCCGCCTCCACCGCCCGGACGGCCTGCCGGGCGTACGACGAGGCGCGGGCCGTCCTCGCGGATGGCGGCTCGTGGCAGGGGGCGGCCGCCGAGGCGTACGCCGCGCGGCGCCGCTCGCTCGCGACGTACCTGGGGGAGGGCCCGGAGGGCCTGGCCGGGCGGATGGGGGCCACCGCCGGGTACGCCGAGGCGGTCGCCGACTGGATCGGCCGGACCCGTACCGCGCTGGCCCGTACCCTCGCCGACGTGCTCGGCTCGGCCGAGGCGGTCGCGGTGGTGACGACGCGGGACGCCGAGCCGAACGCCGTCGTACCGGCCGCCGCCGAGATCGGCGCCCGGGTGCTGGCCACGGTCGCCGAGGCGTACGACGCGGCGGAGGCGCTGCCGCGCCGGTGGGCGCCGGAGCTGGTCGAGGCGGTCCACCGGCCGTCGGACGGGGCGGACCCGCCGCTCGGCCCGGGCGCCGGCCCGGTCGTGGTCTGACCGAGCCGCGCCGCCGCCCGCGCTGACGATCTCCCCGACGGGGCCTCGGCGGCGGGTGGGATCCGTCGTAGGGTGGGGCGCATGGGCATGCTGTGCGCGGTCAGCTTCAACCGTTACGGCCGCCTCTACTACCTCGATCCGGGTGACCTGCGTCCCCGGGTCGGCGACTGGGTGTTGGTCCCGACCGACGACGGCCCCGAGGTCGCGGAGTGCGTCTGGGCCGCGCAGTGGGTCGACGAGGACACCAGCGGCTTCCCCCGGCTGGCCGGGATGGCCACCGAGGCCGATCTGCGCCGCGACGAGCTGTTGCGCCGGCGTAAGGCCGAGGCGAAGGTGGCGGCGAAGCGGCTGATCCGGGAGCACGGGCTGCCCATGAAGGTGGTCGCCGTCGACCACGTCCTCGACTCCTCGTCGTCCGGTTCGAACGGGCCGAGGACCACCATCTACTTCACCGCGCCCCACCGGGTCGACTTCCGCTCCCTGGTCCGTGACCTTGGCGCGACGCTCCACTGCCGGGTCGAGCTGCGCCAGCTCTCCGCCCGGGACTCGGCCCGGGTGCAGGGCGGCATCGGTTCCTGCGGGCGGGACCTCTGCTGCGCCACGTTCCTGACCGACTTCGAGCCGGTGACCATCCGGATGGCGAAGGACCAGGACCTGCCGCTGAACCCGCTGCGGATCTCCGGGGCCTGTGGCCGGCTGATGTGCTGCCTGAAGTACGAGCACCCGCTCTACGCCGGAAGCGCCACCTACCCGGCGGCCGGTCAGCGGGTCCAGACGCCGGACGGGCCGGCGAAGGTCGTGTCCCGGCACCCCCCGAGCGAGACGGTCACCGTGCGGCAGCTCTCCGACGGCGCCGTCAAGCGGTGCGCCCTCTCCGAGGTCTGCGGATCACGCCGCGCCTACGAGGACCGGTCCTGACGCTTCCCCGGCCTCCACTCCGCAGAAATGCCCGGATTGGCGGGGCCAGCGCACGCTATGGGCCGCTGTTCGTGGCGGGTCGATTCGACCGAGGGGAACCGACGATTCCGTCCTGGAATTCTCGGATCAGGAGTGCCCGGCGAATCATTCGGGTCACCGGAACCCAGGCGATGAACCGTTCGTACAGTGCGGCGGGGTCCGGCCCCGGGTTCGGATGGAGTGTGTACAGTTCGCGCGTTGCCTCCTGCACCATGAGTCCGAGGTACACGAACAGCGCCAGAGGGTCGAGGCGGTACTCCTCGCAGAGCGCCGCTCGTGCCGTCTCGCAGGGCCAGTCGAGATGGCATGCCCGGCACGTCCACAGTGGTCGGCGCGGGGTGTGTTCGGGGTCTCGGCCGGTTGGCGCGGCCATGTTTCGCAGCACGACGACGCCCACCGTCACCGCCCCGCGCCGGCGCGGGAGATCTGGGCGGGGGTGAGCCGGCCGGCTCGGCCCGCGTGGTGACCGGTGGCGGCGTTCCAGGCAGGTGACTGGTTCGCGGTGGCGGTGTTCCGGGCAGGTGACTGGTTCGCGGTGAGCCGGGGCCGGGCCGGCGGCGGGGAGCCCAGGGCCGGCCGGGGGCGCGCCCCGGCCAGGGGCGTCGTGGCGAGCCACGTGGGCACGGCAAGCACCGCAGCGCCCGGTGCCGTCGAGTACGGCAGATCCAGCATCGACACGTCGCCGGGGCAGCGCCACCAGCGTCGGCACCGGCACCGCAGCCACAGCCAGCACCAGTCCCGGCCGTGCCGTCGGATGTGTCGCCTGCGAGGTCCCATCGGGTCACCCCTTCGCCTGTCGCGGAATCCGGAGAACGGGGACCGGTCGTGCCCTGACCCGATCCCGTCTGGGCGGCCGGGACGAGTCACGCGGGGGAGAGGGGTTGGGGCCATCCGCGCGTCGGGTCACCCGCCCCGGCCTCAATCCACCCTGGACGTCATTGCGGCGAAGCGGAATATTGGAGGCCGTGAAATAGACCGGATGTATTGTGATCGACCTTCATGCGGCGGTGATACGGCGTGCACGATCTACGGAAACTCGTCAAACAGCGACGCACCGAGCGTGGCCTGACGCAAGGGCAACTCGCGAAAGCGATTCGCGTCAGTGCCTCACTTGTCGCCTCGATCGAGAACGGGCGGCTGGTGCCGCAGCCGGACACCGCCGAGCGGCTCGACTCGGTGCTGGAGGCGGATGGGGCGATCATCGACGCGGCCAACGCCGCGCGAGAGGACGCGATGGCGCCCTGGCTGCGTCCCTGGACGGATCACGAGCAGCAGGCCACGATGATCCGTACGTGGGAACCGACGCTGATACCGGGCCTGCTCCAGACCGAGGCGTACGCCCGCGCCGTGCTCGGCGTCGGCCCGCACACCCCCGCTCAGGTCGACGAGATGACCGCCAAGCGGCTGGCTCGGCAGGCCGCCACCCTGGACCGCGACCCTCCGGTGACGCTGTCGGCGATCGTGGGTGAACCCGCGCTCCGGTACGGTGATCCGGTCCTGCTTCGTGGTCAGCTCAACCACCTGCTGAAGCTTGGCGAGCGACCCGGCGTCGGCATCCGGGTGATCCCCTTCTCGGCCGGCATCCACCCGGGTCTGACCGGTGCCTTCGCGGTGGCGACCCTGGCGGGGCGCCGACCGGTCGGCTACCTGGATGACCAGCTACGCGGCCGGGTGGTTGCGGACGCCGACGACCTCGCCACCCTAGAGTGGACCTGGGAGGCCCTGTCCGGGCGGGCGTTGCCCATCGAGCAGACCCGGGAACTGATCGGTAGGTTGGTCCATGAGCACAGGTGAGTTGAGTTGGCGGAAGTCCAGCCGCAGCGGCTCCAACGGCGGAAACTGCGTCGAGGTTGCCGACCGTCCCGGCCGTGTTTTCGTCCGGGACAGTAAGGATCCGTCCGGTCCGGTGTTGGCCTTCGGGCCGGTGGCGTGGCGGCACTTCCTCAACCTGGTCAGGCAGCACGGCTGAGTCGCGCGTCTGCGTCGAGAGCCCCGGTCGACACCGACGGCGCCGCCGGGGCCTCGACGGTCGTGACAAGCCTGCCGCGTGGCGGGTTCGATCGGCGGTCATCCGATCGATGGTCAGCGGAAGTCGTCGGCGTGGTCGCGCGCCCACTGCGCGAACGTCCGCGCGGGGCGCCCGGTCACGTCCTGCGCGGTGGGCAACGGCCCGCGCTCCCCGAGATTCAGGTTCTCGATCGACGTCGGGTCGGACTCGTTGCCCGCGTAGTCGGTGAAGCCGAGGAGGAAGTCGGCGTTGTCCGCCGCGAACCCGCCCTGCTGCCGGTAGAGTTCCCGCGCCCGCTCCGGGGTCACCACCTCCAGCCGTACGTCCCGCCCGATCGCCTCGGCGATGGCCCGCACCTGTTCCCGACGGCTGATCAGCTCCGGCCCGTTCAGGTCGTACGCCCTGCCGTGGTGCCCGTCCTCCAGCAGCGCGGCGGCGGCGACCTCGGCGATGTCACGCTCGTGCACCGGGCACCACGCCACGTCGGGAAAGGGTTCGCGGACCACGCTCTCCGCCCGGATCGACGGCCCCCAGATCCAGAGCCGGTTGGCCATGAACTCGCCCGGACGTACGTGTGTCCACTCCAGACCGGACTCCTCCACCGCCCGCTCCACCGGAGGGTGGAAGTCGATGTCGAAGCCGCCCGTGACGGCACCGGAGGAGAGCACCACGACACGTCGGACGCCCGCCTGCCTCGCCCGTTCGACCACCTCGCGTGCCGTCTGGGCGACCGGGAAGAGGTACATGCGCTCCACACCGGTGAGGGCAGCCGTCATCCCCGCGGGCTTCGTCAAGTCGCCCGGCACCACCTCGACGCCGTCCGGAAACCGGGCCGACCGCGGGTCACGGGTCATCGCGCGTACCCGTTCGCCCGCCTTCACCAGGAGCTCGACCACCAGCCGTCCCACGGTCCCGGTGGCACCGGTCACCAAAATTGTCATGCCTCCTCCTCAGCGTGCGCGATGGGCTTTCGCGTGCATGCCGAACCGCGCGTCGTGGACGCGGCGCGGTAGCGATTTGCGCCCGTCGCGACGACGGGCGAAGACGACTCATCTTTACCTGGGAAATGGCGCTCAAGCAAACGCGAACACGCTGTTCACATTTGCCGTGACCTGCGCAGACGACCGCCCTGTCTGGCAACCGAATCGTGGAACGCAATCGGTACGTAGGGGGAATCCCCTGGGGGATGAGGCATCACAGATCCTCCGGTAGGTAGATTCGTGAGATGCGGTCGGCTCGTACGGTCGGCGGCGTGCGATACATTCGACATTGCGTGCTGGCGGCCATGGCCGCGATACTCGCCCCCGCTGTGGCCGTGCCAGCGCATGCGATGACCAATGGGCAACCCGTCGACGATCCGACGGCCGCACCGTGGGTGGCCACGCTGGCGTTCGCGAACGGCAGTGCGCTTGTTCCTGACACTGCCCCGCTCCTGCAACGGGCGACCTGCGGTGGTGCGTTGATCACGCCGACCCGGGTGCTCACCGCGGCTCACTGCCTGGACCGCGTCGATCCCAGCGGTCTGGAAGTGCACATCAATGCCCGCGTGCTGTCGGAGGAACGTGGCGTGGTCCGGCGCGTCGCCGGCGTGTCGGTGTTGCCCGGATACGAGGTGCTGCCGTCGCCGGTGGACCCGACCGACGCCAATCTGGCCAGTGCCCGCAACGACCTGGCGATAGTCGTGCTGGATCGGGCGGTGACCTCGGTGCCACCGATCCCGGTGGCAGCTGTGGCGCCGCAGCCGGGTGCGTCGGTGTCGCTGTTCTCCCACGGCAGCACCGGCTCATCCGGGCCGGATTTCCGCAACGACGTCTTGCACCGCGGCGACCTGACCGTCATCGATCACGCGACCTGTCAGGCGCAGACCCCGGCGACCGTCGACGCCGAATCGGTGACCTGCGCGGAGGACTATCAGACCGGCGTGAACGTCTGCTACCAGGACAGCGGTAGCCCGATCGTGCAATACCACGACGACGGGCCGGTGCTCGTCGGTGTGATGAGCTTCGGCGGCGAGACGGCCGGGAAGCCCTGTGCGGACACGCCGCAGCCGGTGGCATTCGCCACGGTGCCCAGATTTCGCGCGTGGGCTCATCAGCCGACGCCGGCGTTGGAGCCGTATCCGGCGCGGCAGCCGAGAATCGCGGGAATTGCGCAGGTGGGGAAACGGCTGCGGTGCGTCGCGCCGACGTGGGACATCTGGCGGGGAGGCATGCCCGACCACATCTCGTACGGCTGGGCCACGGTCACCCGCGTTGGTCCGTTCGCCATCCCCACCCCGATCGAGGGGGCCGACGAGCCGACCTTCGTCCCGACCGCCGCGCACGCCACCAGTGCGCTGACCTGCCAGGTGACCGCCGCCAACCGCGCCGGCGCCAGCCAGGCACAGGCACCGCCGGTCACCGTGGCGAGTGAGATCGCGGCCGAGTCGTACGCACGCTGAACCCGACGAGGAGGTGACGGCATCGGAGCCCGCCAACCGGCTGTGCCGGGTGGCGGGCTCCGCGGCGTCCCGCGGAATCGCGTGTCCGCGCACCGTGGAGCGGCGCCGACCCGCCCTCCGGCCCGCGGTGCACCGCACGGCTCAGCGGAGGGTGAACGGCGGCTCGGCGAGGCGTACCCGTAGCGGCTGCTCGGGGCCCAGCCAGGCGGCGTCTGGCGGGGCGTCCGGTTCGGGTCGCCAGCGCCGGCAGATTCGGTCCACCGCCAGTGGGTAGCAGGTCAGGGTGCCGTCGCTGGCGATGTGCAGTCGGAGGAAGCTCTTCGCGTCCTCGATGCCCTGGGCCGCGTACAGCTCGTTGAGGTTGACCCCGAACTCTCCGGCGACCAGCAGGTAGAGCGCGACCAGCAGGCTCGCGGCGAGGCCGGCGACCGGCCCGTACCCCACGGCGGCGGCGACCGCCGGCTGTGGCCACTGCGCGTCCCAGAACGGGAGCTGCAACCAGGTCCAGGCGCCGGCGGCGGCCAGCCCGAGGTGGGCGAGGCCGTGGCTGATGCCGAGCAGCCAGTGCCGGACGTGCCGTTTGCCGCCGGCGCTCGGCGGCTTGGCGAAGACCGCCGCCCCGAGCATCGTCACGGTCAGCATCGCCACCAGTGGGATGCTGAACAGCCGCTGCGCGGTCGGCTCGATGCTGGGCAGCGCCACCCCGGCCATGGTCAGCATCAACATCGTGTGCAGGATGCCGAGCAGGGTGGCGAAGCCGGGGTTGCGCAGCGGCAGCCGGCCGAAGATGCCCCAGGCGTACCGGCGGGACCGGGCCGGGTCCGGATAGCGGGCGACCAGGTCGTACGGCTGGCTGTGGCTGGCCCGGCGCATCAGCGTGTCCCGGGGCGGCACCTCGATCCGCCTGGGCAGCTTGTGCGTGGGATAGAGGTAGGCACCCCCGCCGCCACAGGTGACCAACTCGCGGCCGGGGCCGGAGTAGCGGGCGTAGTGGTGCAGGTCGCCGGAGAGCAGCAGCTTCACCTGGGCACCGGTCGGCGCGACCACGGTACGGATGAAGTAGTCGACGCTGTCGTACGCGCCGGGTCGGTCGACGGCCTTGACCCAGGACGGCTCCGGCACCGCGATGATCACCCGCGACTCGGGGGTGAGCCGGGTGGCGGCCTCCTCGAAGTAGCGCAACTGCGGATCGTCGAGGTACGCCCCGGACTGGCCGTCCAGGCCGTAGAGCCACCAGCCCGCCGGCAGCTCGACCGCGAAGTACGACCGGCGCTGCTGGGTCTGCCAGCCGCCGATCGCGGCGTCCCGGGAGGCGGCGAAGACCCGGAGGAAGGCGGTGAGGCCGTCGTACCAGTCGTGGTTGCCGGGTACGGCGTAGAGCACCGGGGCGGGCCCCTCGGCCGGCGGCTGCGGCAGCGCCGCCTGGTACGGCCCCTTGCACCGGTTCTCGTACGCCTCGCCGCTGGCGGTCGGGTAGACCTGGTCGCCGCCCATCAGGAGTACCTGTCCCCGGGGCAGCCGTTCCCCGTCGACCTCCAGTTCCGCGCGGGAGAGCAGCCAGGCGACCGAGTACGTGGCGTGGAAGCCGTCGCCGAGGTCGGCGACGAAGTCGAGCCAGAGGTCCCCGTCCGGGCCGACCTGTCGGTGGATCCGGCTGGGAAGCGCGCTCTGTAGCTCTCGTTTGTCCAGGTATGCCCCGAAGAGTAGGGCGAACAGCGTCCGTAGCCCGGTGCTGACCAGCAGCAGTGGCGCCAGCCAGGGGACCGGACGCTGCGGGGTGAAGCCGAGTTCCCGGGGATCCAGGGTGCGCGGGCGGCGTGCGGTCACGGGCTCGACCGGATCCGGCCGGGGTGATCGGATCGGGATGTCGGCGGGCCGGCCGGACGGAGCGGTCGGCCGGGGGGCGTGCTCGCTCATCGATGGAAGCCTAGCCGGACCGGGCACGGGGCAGCTGTCCACGAACAGACCGCCGACCGCCGGTCGGGAAACCCCCGCAGCGGCCGGGCGAGGCGTGTCGTACACTTGCCGACGTTGCCGCCTTAGCTCAGTCGGTCAGAGCGACGCACTCGTAATGCGTAGGTCCGGGGTTCGATTCCCCGAGGCGGCTCAGCCCAGAGGCCCAGGTCAGAGATCTGGGCCTCTGCCGCTTTCCGAGATCCACCGCGCCGCCGGGAGCGCCGGTCCAGACTCCGCGCCGCGATCGCCCGTTCCGCAGGTGGGCAACCGCGTCCAGGTCACCCGCGCCGGGTGACGCCCCGGCCCGCCGGGGTGGCGCGGAGTGCCCCAAGCGGTCCGGCGGTGGTCCGGCGTCTAACCCGGCCAGTCGATCGCGTCGAGGAACTCCTCCACGGCGACCACGACCCGGCTGAGGACCGCGATCGACTCGGTGAGCGGGCCCGGCACGTACATGCCGTGATCCGCGCCCTCCACCTCCAGCACGTGGGGTGTCAACCGGCGGGCGAGGTCACCGCCCCACACGACGTCGGCCGTACCACCCACGAGCAGGAACGGTGCGGTCGCCCGACGCAACGCCTCGGCCACCCAGGGCATGCGGAGCAAGGGCGTGAGCCACACGGCGGGCAGGGACCTCTCGGCGGCGATCGCCGCCGCATTCGTACCGCGAGACTTGCCGATCAGCAGCGGGCGGCCGCCAATGGCGTCGAGCACCGGCGTGATTTCGCCGCGAACCCAGCTTTCGACCTCTGGCTCGTTGGGGTGTGGGCACTCCGTGGACCACGAGTGCCGATGCACCGTCGCCCCTCGCCGTTCCGCCACGTCGCCGGCGTACATCGGGAGTGGAGCAGCCGGCCCGAACATCCCGCCAGGGATCACGACAACGTCAGCCATGCGACGACGGTAGCCCCGGTGCACCGACGTGACTGACGGTGGCTGCCTGATCATTGTGATCGTGAGCGCTCCGGGGCGCGGCCGTACGCCGGGGCCGCCGAGGTTTGCCGCCGCACCGTTCGGGTACCGCCCTCCACAGCGTCGACGCGGTGGGGCGCGGCTCGTACCGGTCTCCGCCGAGCTGGGAGGCGACCATGATGGGCCGAGCTGGGAGACGACCATGATGGAGAGTCGGGCCAAGGTGCTGGGACACCCGGTACACCCGATGCTGGTGATGTTCCCGATCGCGCTCTTCGTGGCCGCGGTGATCTTCGACGTCGTCGACGTCGCCGGTGGCCCCGGCTTTCTCGGGGAGTTGGCGTACTGGAACATCCTGGTCGGCCTGATCGGCGGCGTCCTGGCGGCGGTCGCGGGCCTGATCGACCTGCTGGCCGTCCCGGCCGGCACCCGGGCAAAGCGCGTCGGCGTCGCGCACGCCAGCACGAACCTGGCGGTCCTGCTGCTCTTCGCGGCGATCTGGGCGGTGCGGATGGCCGCCGACGGGCGGGGCGCCGGCGGCGCGCTGGTCGCGATCGAGATCGTCGCGATCGCCGGGGCCGCGCTCGGCGCGTGGTTCGGCGGCGAGCTGGTGGACCGGCTCGGCGTCGGGGTGGACCCGGACGCGGACCTGAACGCCCCCAGCTCGCTCCGCCCCCATCCGGCGGACGGCCACCTCGGCGACGTCCGCTGAACCCCCGCCGGGAATCCGGAGGTACGCCGGGAGCCCGCAGGAGGAGGTGACACGGCACATGGGTGAGTCAGGACGTGACGCGGGACGGGCCGGCCCCGACCGAGGCTGGGACCCGGTGGAGCGGTTGCAGACGCTCCGGACGGAGCTGAGCCGGCTGATCGACTCGGCGCTGGCCGGCCGGGGCGGCAGCCCCGACGTGGAGCTGCGCCAGACCGACGGCGGCTGGACGGTGATCGCCCGGCTTCCCGGCGTCGCGCCCGAGGAGGTGGCGCTCGAACTCGACGACCGCGACCTCTGCATCCGGGCCCGCTCCGAGGCCGAGGTCAACCGCGATCTCGACGTACCCGGGGAGGCGTCCCGGACCCGCGCGCTCGCGCATCGGGTCCGGCTGCCGGCACCGGTCGACGCGGACCAGATCGACGCGGTGATGGACCACGGGCTGCTCACCGTCACCCTGCCCCGGGCGCCCCGGCCGACCCGCCGGACCATCACCATCGGCAGCCGCCGGTACGACCCGGGCCGGCGAGCCGGGCGAGGCACGACCCGCCCCGGCACCCCCGCCGCGGTCGTCGATCCGGCCGCCGACCGGGAGCTGCACCAACCGGACACCGCGCTCGGCACCCCGACACCGCGGTTCACCGCCTGACCGGCCACGGGTGGCCGGGCGATGATCGGCACAGTCCGGGATCTGGTCGACGACGTCGAACGGATCGCCGTACTCCGGGCCAACGCGCTCGGCGACTTCATCTTCGCCCTGCCGGCCCTGGAGGCGCTGCGGGCCTGCTATCCCCACGCCGAGCTGGTGCTGCTCGGCGCCCCCTGGCACGACCGGCTGCTCCGAGACCGGCCCGGTCCGGTCGACCGGGTGCTCGTGGTGCCGCCGGCCCCCGGGATTCGGACCGCCGGCCCCGACGAGCGCCCGGACTCCATGGCGCGGTTCCTGACCGACGCCCGGCGGGAGCGGTTCGACCTGGCACTCCAGATGCACGGCGGTGGGGCGAACTCGAACCCGCTGGTCGCCGCGCTCGGTGCCCGGGTCACCGCCGGGCTGCGGGCCGAGAACGCTCCGCCGCTGGACCGGTGGCTCCGGTACGTCTACTACCAGCCGGAGATCGTTCGCTACCTGGAGGTCGCCGGCCTGGTCGGGGCCAACCCGACCAGCCTGGTGCCCCGGCTGGCGGTCACCGAGGCGGACCTGGCCGAGGCGCGGTCGGTGGTCGGCCCGCCCGACCGGCCCCGGATCGCCCTGCACCCGGGGGCGAGCGACCCCCGGCGGCGCTGGCCGCCGGAGCGGTTCGCGCAGGTCGCCGACCACCTCGCCGGCCAGGGGTACGAGGTGCTGGTCACCGGCACACCCGACGAGCGCGATCTCGCCGAGCGGGTGGTCCGGGCGGCCCGCGCCCCGGTTCGGTCGCTGGTCGGCGAGCTGTCGCTGGGCGGCCTGATCGGCTGCTACCACGACTGTCGGGTGGTGGTCGCCAACGACACCGGTCCGGTGCACGTCGCCGCCGCCGTCGACACCCCGACCGTCGGCATCTTCTGGGTCGGCAACCTGATCAACTGCGCCGTGCCGCTGCGGGCCCGGCACCGCCCGATCGCCTCCTGGACCATCCACTGCCCGGAGTGCGGGATCGACTGTTCCCGGGACATCTACCCGGCCCGCGAGGGTGCCGGGACCTGCCCGCACCGCAGTTCGTTCGTGACCGACGTACCGGTGGTGGAGGTGCTGGAGGCGGTGACCGACCTGCTCGGCACCGAGACGGCCGAGCGGGTCACGACGGCGCCGCCGGATCGGTGAGCACGACCTCCCAGGCCTCCATGGTCCGTTCGGTCACCGTCGTCGGCGCCTCCAGGTGGTACGCCCCGCTGGGCAGCACCCCGGCACCCGCGTACCGGCTCATCACCGCGAGTTGCGCGGCGACGTCCTCGCCCTGGTGCCCCGGGTCCAGCTCCCGCCAGAAGTCGAAACCGCCGGCCGCGCGGAGCCGCTCGCGGTGGTAGAGGACGCAGCCGCCGATCCAGGAGACCTTGTACGCCCGCCACTGCCCGGGCGGCAACCGGCGGGCCGCGGTGACGTGCAGGAGGTTGGCGGCCGAGTGGATCTGGGCACGGTCCCACTCGGGGGTGCCGGGGCGGAGCCGTTCCGGCACCGGCCGTCCCGCCCACTCGACGTAGTGCCGGTGGGTCTCCGGCCGTACGTCGTCCAAATAGGACAGTCCGTGGACGGCGTTGCCGACGAAGCCGCAGTCCAGCTCCTGGATCGCGGTGAGCAGCCGGTCCACGGTGCCCGGTTCGAGCCAGACGTCGTCGTCGAGGAAGAGGACGTACCGGGCGGCCGACGCGTCGAGCAGGTACGCCCGGTGCTCGGCCAGCCCACGCCGGGGCAGCCGCCGGGTGAGCAGCACCGGGTGACCCCGGTGCCGGAGGACCCGGACCATCGCCGCCGCCGCCGGATCGGCCCAGCCGGGCCCGCCGTCCGACTGGTCGCTGACCACCACCCCGAATCGCTCCGCCGCCTCCGGCTCCGCCGCGCCCCGGGTCGGCCGCCGGGTCCGGTCCGGCCCGACCGGCTGTCGGTCCGGTGCCCGGTCGGGCTGCTGGGCGGCGAGCCCGGCGAGGGTGACCGCGAGCGCGGCGGGGCGGTTGCGGGTCGGGATCAGTACGTCGAGCAGCCGGGGCCGACGGAACCCGGCCGGGTCGCCCTCGTCGAGCGGGCGGGGGAAACGGGCTGACGGGCTCACGCCGGGTGGCTCGGGGCGGAGACGGTCCCGGTGACCTCCTCGGTCGTCTCGGACCGGTGGTGGCCGTACGACCGGATCCGCTCGATCACCGCCGAGGTGGACCGGTCCGGTACGAAGCCCAGGGTCCGCACCTGCCCGCCGAGGCGCCGGACCAGGGGCGCCTCGGGCACCATCTCCGGCGGATAGTCGCCGCCCTTGACGTACACGTCCGGGCGGACCGCCTCGATGAGCGCGGCCGGCGAGTCCTCCTCGAAGACCACCACGTGGTCGACGCAGGAGAGGGCGGCGAGCACGGCCACCCGGTCCTCGACCGGGTTCACCGGGCGGTCGGGGCCCTTGAGCCGCCGTACGCTGTCGTCCGAGTTGACCGCCACCACCAGCAGGTCGCCGAGGCGCCGGGCCTCGTCCAGATAGCGGACGTGCCCGTGGTGCAGGACGTCGAAGCACCCGTTGGTGAAGACGATGCTGTGCCCCTGCGCGCGGTGCCGGCCGACGACCTCCAGCAGCGCGTCCCGGTCGAGCACGATCCGGGCCGGTTCGTCGTCGGTGCCGCTGAGCGCGGCGAGCAGGTCCTCCCGGCGGCAGACGCAGGTGCCGGTGTCCGAGACGGTGGTGGCGGCGGCGAGCTGGGCGAGCTGGGCCGCCGTCGGCAGCGGCGCGCCGGCGGCCAGCGCCAGCGTCATCGCCGCCAGGTACGCGTCCCCGGCGCCGACCGCGTAGCTGGCCGGCACCGGCGTGGCGTGGCTGCGTCGGGGCCGCCCGTCGGCGCCGCCGACCACCGCACCCTCGGCGTCGAGGGTGACGGCGACGACGTCGGCGCCGGTACGTTCCCGCAGCTCGGCGAGGCGGGCCTGGGCGACGAGCGCCCGGCTGGTCCCACCGGGGGCGACCGGACGTCCGGCGGCGCTGGCCGTCTCGTCGCCGGCCACCACGATGTCGTCCCCGGAGACCCCGATCTCGTCGCTGGTCACCGTGATGCCGTCACCGCCGGCCGGGCCGCCGCCCTCGTCGGCCGGGCTGGCGCTTCCCCCGTCGGTCGGGGCCGCCCCGTCCCCGTCGGAGTCGGCGGCGCCGCTGGCGACGATCGCCGGGCCGGATCGCGTCGCCGGTGTCCCGGCCCGGCCCCGGGTGGCGGTGGTGCTCCCGTCCTCGGCGACGCTGACCCGGGTACCGGCGACCGCCGTCGGCGCCGACTCGGAGCCCGCCGGGGCCGGGTTGCTGAGCAGCCGGGTCGCCTCGGCGAAGCTCGGGGTCACCACGGTCGGCGCCAGACCCCGCCAGTACGCCAGGTCGTGGGCGTCCAGCGCCACCGTCGCGTAGCGGTGGCGGTTCTCGACCAGCCAGCTCCGGACCGGCTCGGGGAGCGCGCCGAGGCCGTAGTCGCAGACCACCAGCGTCGGCGCCTGGCCGTCCCGGTCGGCGCGCAGTTCCTCGGTGGCGTGGGCCAGCGCCTGCAGCATCCGCCGCACGCCGTCCTCCGGCAGCGTCTCGTCGGCCTCGCCCTCGTCCTCCCGGAGCAGGATCTGGTCGGCGGCGAGCAGCCGCCGCTTCACCGGGGTCGGCCGGCCCGGCTGGCTGATCGTCCGGTCCCAGACCCCCGCCCGGTCGAGGCAGTCGTGCAGCTCGTCGCCGGCGACGTCCGCGCCGACCGGGGCGACCAGGGCGGCCCGACCGCCGAGCGCGGTCAGGTTGACCGCGGCGTTCGCGGCGCCACCGGCGGCGCAGAGCCGGCGGCGCAGGGTGAGGACCGGCGCCGGCGCCTCCCGACAGAGCCGGTCGGACTCGGCGAACCGCCACTCGTCGAGCATCGCGTCGCCGACCACCAACACGCCGCGCCCGAGCCAGCTCTCCACGACCGCGGCCAGGCGCCGCTGCTCCGCTGCGTCTCTTGCCATGTGCGGCACGTCCCCGATGCCGCCCGGGCCAAACCTCGCCGCCCGGGTCGGACCCCACCGATCCGGGCGGCGGGGCGTTTCACCCCCGACGTCCCGGTAACGACCGAGATCCACCGCTCAGCAGTCGAAGTGGTGTTCCTGGAGCAGACGGCGCACCGTGTCCGGATCTGGGCTGTTGGTGCCCCAGCCGGTCACCTCCTGGCCGTTCACCTCGTCGATGTGCCAGTGCCGGCCACGCAGTTTCCCGGAGTCTCCGGGGTGTTCCAGCTCGACCGTGCAGGTGGCCGGGTCGCCGTCGCTGTTGACGACCCAGTCGAAGTCGTATGCGACGATCCGCTTCTTCCGCTTCTTCCGGCTACCCGTCGTCTCCTCGTCGGCGTGCACCGTCACCGAGGTGAAGCCCGCCTTGGTGAGCTTGTCCCGGTAGGCGTCGGCGGGATCTTGTCTTCCGCATCCGCCCGCCGTGAGGGTGAGGGCGACCGCCGCGACCGTGAGGAACGCGACTCTCCCGCTGTCCACGTGGCCTCCTTCGGCACCGGTCCGTACCTCGGACCGCTGATGCGCTCCCTGCCAGGCCGTCGCTGACGGCGCGGCGTACCGGTCCGGGAGCGTCGACGGTAGAGGGGCGGGGCAAGGTCCACCCCCGGCCGTGTCGGCGTCGGTGGTGGCACGGGCGGCGGCGAGTGCGGGGGGCCGAGGCATCTTTCGGGCTGACCGGGGGAGAAGGCACTATGACCACCGCTGCGGACGCCCGCCCGAGGTTGAGCCACCGGCAGATCCTGCTGCTGATGACCGGGCTGATGACCGGCATGCTGCTGGCCGCCCTGGATCAGACCATCGTCGGAACGGCGCTCCCGACCATCGTCGGGGAGCTGGGCGGGATCAACCACTACTCGTGGGTGGTCACCGCGTACCTGCTGGCCTCGACCGCCTCGACCCCGCTCTACGGCAAGATGGCCGACCTGCTCGGCCGCCGTCCGGTCTTCCTCTTCTCGATCGGTACGTTCCTGGTCGGCTCGCTGCTGGCCGGGCTCTCCCAGAACATGACCCAGCTGATCGTGACCCGGGGCATTCAGGGCCTCGGCGCCGGCGGCCTGATGACCCTGGCCTTCACGATCATCTCCGACGTCGTGACCCCGCGAGAGCGGGGGCGTTACCAGGGACTCTTCGGGGCGGTCTTCGGCCTCTCCTCGGTGGCCGGGCCGCTCGTGGGCGGCTACTTCGCCGAGCACAACTGGCGGTGGATCTTCTATCTGAACGTGCCCCTGGCGATCGTGGCCATCATCGTCTGCTACCGCGTCATGCGGCTGGTTCCGTTCCGGCGTCGGCGGCACGCGATCGACTGGCTCGGGGCGGGGTTGCTGGTGGCCGGGGTCAGCGCGGTGCTGCTGGCGTTGAGCTGGGGTGGCACCGAGTACGCCTGGGGCTCCGGTGTCATCGTCGGGCTCTTCGTGGCCGGCGCCGTGCTCGCCGTACTCTTCCTCGTGCAGGAGGCGCGGGTCGCCGAGCCGATCCTGCCGCTCACACTGTTCCGTCGGCCCACCTTCGCGCTCGCCAACGCCGCGGGATTCGTCCTCGGCCTGGTGATGTTCGGGTCGATCATCTTCATCCCGCTCTACCTGCAGATCGTCAAGGGCGCCTCGCCGACCGACAGCGGTCTGCTGATGCTGCCGATGATGGCCGGGGTCATCGTCACCTCGGTCCTCTCGGGGCGGGCGATCAGCCGGATCGGCCGCTACAAGTGGTTCCCGTTCGCCGGGACGGCCGTCCTGGTGCTCGGCATGCTGCTCTTCACCCAGTTGCAGGTTGACTCGCCGCTCTTTGTCGCGTTCGTCTACATGGTGGTCATCGGCATCGGGCTGGGTCTCTGCATGCAGCCCCTGATCCTCGCCGTCCAGAACGCGGTCGAGGTCCGCGACCTCGGTGCCGGTACGTCGGCAGCCACCTTCTTCCGCTCGCTGGGCGGTTCCTTCGGCGTGGCGATCCTCGGTGCGGTGCTGTCGGCCCGGCTCTCCACCGAGCTCGGTGAACGGCTGCCGGGGGCGATCGCCCAACTGCCGCCGGCACAGCAGCCCCAGTTCGCGGGTGCCGGGCACGAGATCTCGATCAACGAGCCGGCGCGGATCCTGGCCCTGCCCGACCCGGTCCGTACCGCCATCCAGGAGTCGTTCGTCGGTGCGCTGCACACCGTCTTCCTGGTCGCCGGGCTGATCGCGATCCTGGCGGTGGCGGTGACCCTGGCGGTGCCGAACCGGGAGCTGCGGGGTGCCCCGCCGACCACCTCGAACGAGGCCCTGACCAGGGAGGGCCGGGGCGACGCGGCCACCTCGATGGAGGCCAACGCCCAGACGATGATCTGACGGTGGACCCCCGCGGGCTACTTGAGGACGATCTGGCCGGTGCGTTCGAAGGTGGCGAGGTCGTCGAGTGTCTCGGGCACCGTGGACGACAGCGGTGCCGGCGGCGCCTCGGCCGGGAAGAAGCCGGCGTCGGTGGTCTCGTCGGTGCTGGGCAGCAGGTCGCCCTCCCAGGTGTCGACGCGGAAGGCGACGACGAAGAGCTGGTACGTGTCGCCGTACATGTTGGTGAAGGTGTGGTCCGGGCCGGTGTACATGGCGAACGGGGTGACCGCGGTGACGGTCAGGCCGGTCTCCTCCCAGACCTCCCGGATCGCGCACTGCGCGATCGACTCGCCCAGCTCCATCGCCCCGGCCGGCAGAGCCCAGTAGCCGTTGTCCGCGCGTTCGATCAGCAGCACCTGACCGGCGGTGTTCCGGACCACGGCCCGGGCGCCGACGAAGAGCAGCGTCCGGTCCCCGGCGAGTGCCCGAAGTTGCCCGAGGTACGACTCCGCCCAGGAAATGCTGCTCATCGGCGACTCCCCGCTCTGGTGGTTGGCGCGGTCCGAGACCACGTTCGCGCGAACGGCTCTCCGCCGTCGATTCTTCCCGTAACCGGGAAACGGCGTGCCCCGGCCCGGCCGCTGTGTGGTCCGGCCCGGCCGCCCGCGCGACCCGGTCGGGCCGCCGGCTGCCGGCGACGCCTCGCCGTTCCTCGGCCGCTCGGCGCTCCCGCTCCGTGCGAGCCCGCCGGCCCCGGCGGCCGGCCGGACTGACGGGGCGTTGCCAGCCCGCGTGCCGAGCGTGAGGATGGGGACCGCCCGAAGCGGGCGTGAGGATGGGGACCATCCGACGAGGGGGCGATCACGTGCGTGCGGTGGCGGCGACAGCGGTGGGCGGGCCCGAGGTGCTGCGAGTGGTGGAACGCCCCGACCCGGTCGCGGGGCCGGGCAAGGTCCTGGTCCGGGTTCGGGCCGTCAGCGTCAACCCGGCCGACCTGGGCGCCCGGCGGGGACTCGTCCCCGGTGGCCCGGTGCCGCCGCCGTTCGTGCTCGGCTGGGACTTCGCCGGGGAGGTGGTGACCGTCGGAGACGGGGTCACCGATCTCCGGCCCGGAACCCGGGTCGCCGGGATGGTGCCGTGGTATCTGACCCGGGGCGACTCCGGCGCGTACGCCGAACTCGTCTCGGCCGAGCGGGACTGGGTCGTCCCGATCCCCGACGACCTCGACCTGGCCGCCGCCGCCACCGTGGCGCTGAACGCGTCGACCGCGCGGCAGGCCCTGGAGCTGATCGCCGCGGAGCCTGGTACCCCGCTGCTGGTCACCGGCGCGAGCGGCGGGGTGGGTGGCTTCGCGGTCCAGCTCGCCGCGCAGGCCGGGCTCCGGGTGATCGCGGGTGCCGGCCGGGACGACGAGGAGTGGGTCCGGGGGCTCGGTGCCGCCGAGGTGCTGCCCCGGACCGCCGACCTGGCCACCGTCGGGCCGGTGCCGGCCGTCCTGGACGCGGTGCCGGTCGGTACGCCGGCCGCCGCGGTCGCCGACGGCGGCACGCTGGTGACGACCCGTCCCACGCCGTCGGTGGATCCGGCCCGCCGGGTACGTCAGCACGTCGTCATGGTCCGGCTCGACCCGTCGATGCTGGCCGGGCTGATGGCGGCGGTGGCCGAGGGGCGGCTCCGGACCCGGGTGGCGGTCACGCTGCCGCTGGCGGAGGCGGCGGACGCCCACCGGCTGGTGGAGGCGGGTGGGCTGCGCGGCAAGGTCGTTCTCGTGCCGTGACGCGGTTCCCGGTGGCCCGCACTTCCTGCTGGTGTTCCTCGCCTCCTGCTGGTGTTCCTCGCCGGACCGCTCGCGGGACAGCCGGATGTTCCGGCGGCGGAGCCCTGCCGTGACTACTGGGCGCTGGTGACCACCAGCACCTTCCCGACCGCGCGGTTCTGCACCGCCCGGTGCGCCTCGGCGATCTCGGTCAGTGGGTAGTAGTGCAGCGGGAGGCCCGCCTCGACACCGACCCGGAGCACGCCGGACGCGGCGGCGGCCGCCACGTCCTCGACCGCGTGTGCCTTCGCCACCGGCGGTAGCGTGTAGACCAGGACGAACTGCCAGCGTACGTTCGAGATCATCATCGGTCGGATGGGGATCGCGAGCGACTCGCCGCCGTCGTCGGCGTAGACCGCGACCGTCCCGGCGGGGCCGATCACCTGGCGGTCGATCTCGGCGTTGCGTGCGGCGGCGACCTCGACGATCGCGTCCACCCCGGCCGGCACGATCTTGCGAACCTCGGCCACCACGTCCTCGTCCCGGTAGTTGATGACGTGGGTGGCGCCGGCCGCCGCCGCGAGCTGGGCCTTCTCGGCGCTGCTGACCGTGGCGACGACGGTGGCGTCGGCCCAGCGGGCGAGTTGGATGGCCGCGTTGCCGACCGCGCCCGCGCCACCCTGGACCAGCACCGTCCGCCCGCTGAGCGCGCCGACGTCGAGGCGGTCGGGCATGGTCTCCCCGACGGTGAGGCAGCGGTGCGCGGTCAGGAATGGAATGCCGAGGCTGGCGCCCAGGTCGAAGGAGGCCGAGCCGAGCCGGACGACCTGCCGGACCGGGACCACGGTGTACTCCGCCGCGGTCCCCCAGGGCCGCTGCCAGGCGGCCTCCCAGATCCACACCCGCTCGCCGAGCAGCTTCGCGTCGACGCCGGTGCCGACCGCCTCGATGACTCCCGCGCCGTCCTGGTGCGGAATCTGCCAGCCCTCCTTCGGGGGCGCTCCGGACCCGTCCCCCTGTCGGGACTTCCAGTCCGTGGGGTTCACCCCGGAGACGGCGACCCGGACCAGGACCTCGCCCGGCCCGGGCTCGGGTACGGGCCGGTCGACCACCTCAAGCACCGACGGGTCGCCGGTGCGCCGGTAGACGGCCGCTGTCATGCGCGATGTCCCGTCCGGTGCTGCCAACCCCGGTCACCTCCTCGCTGCTCGTCCTCCGGGCCGGCCGTCGGGCCCCGTCGCCGGAGGGTGCGGTCCCCATCTTGCTCCTGGCGGGGCCCGAGAGCGACCCGAAAAACCCGGCCCGGACCCGGTCAGGGAATGTTCAGGTTTGTCGGGTAGGACTGAGGGGCAAGGGTCTGTTCCGGGCGAAGCGCCCGTAGGCGGGGAGAGAGGACGATGGCAGCGTCACCTGACTCCACGGTCGCGGCTTTGGCCGGCTCCGTGGCCGCGGGCGACACGCCGCCGTCGCCCCCCGCCGGGGCCGGCCGCGATCGCTATCTCGACCTGTGGCGGGCCACCGCGCTCGTCCGGGTGGTGACGTACCACGTTCTCGGCTGGATCTGGCTGACCGTGCTGTTCCCGGCGATGGGCCTGATGTTCGCCCTGGCCGGATCGCTGATGGCCAGATCGCTGGACCGGACCGGGTCCAGCGCGGTGCGCCGCCGGCTGCGTCGGCTGCTGCCGCCGCTCTGGGGCTTCGGCGCGGTGGTGGTGACGGCGCTGCTGCTGACGGGGTGGGGTGCCGCCCCGGCCGCCCGGCTCGGCTGGGGGGAACTGATCTGGTGGGTCTTCCCCGCCCGGACGCCACCTGTCGGTAGCCAGTCCTGGGCCTGGGCCTGCAACACCGTGCTCTGGTACATCGTCACGTACCTGTGGCTGGTGCTGCTCTCCCCGCTGCTGCGGCCCGCGTTCCGGCGTTGGCCGTGGCAGAGCCTCGCGGTGGCGGCCGCACTGCCGATCGCCTTCCGGTACGAGGTCGTGAACGCCGGCGGCTACTTCACCGAGCAGGTGACCAACGTCGCCTCGTACCTCGCCTGCTGGCTGCTGGGCTTCGCGCACCACGACGGGCTGCTCCGCCGGATCTCCGCCCGGCGGTTCGCACTCGTGGTGATCGGGCTCGCCCTGGCCGGCGCGGCCTGGGTGCTCTATCTCGGCTGGTCGACCGGTAACTACGACCTGAACCGGATGCAGGGCGCCAACACGCTCTGGTCGCTGGTGTTCGTCGCCACGGTCTTCCGGTTCCGGCCCCGGCTCGACTGGCTGGGTCGGATCCGCCCGCTCGACCGGGCCGTGGAGCTGCTGAACGCCCGGGCGGTGACGATCTACCTGTGGCACCTGCCTGCCGGGGTGCTCGCCGGATCGCTGATCGCGCCGGTAGCCGCCTCCGGCGGATGGATGACGAACATCGTCCTCCGGCTGGCCGTGGTCTGGGTACTGGTCGGCGTGGCGGTGGCGTTGTTCGGCTGGATCGAGGACCTGGCGGCCCGGCGTCGGCCGTCCGTGGTCCCGGCCCGGGTGAGCCCGGCCCGGCCTCGGCCGACCGGCCCGGCCCCGATCCGGGCCGCCACGCCCGCTCCGGTCGGTCCGGCTCCGGATGGTCCCGAATCGGCTCCTGTCCGGCGGCCCGTCGTCCCGGCCGTCCGCTGGCACCGGGCCATGGTCACGACCGTGGGTGTGCTCGCCGCCGGCCTCGGCCTGATGGCGGTCAACCTCTGGCCCGGAGTGACGACCCGCATCCGACAGCCGGTCCGCCAGGAGGTCACCTACGCCCTGTCGGACCTGCCGATCCTGGTGGACGGGGACGCTGCGGAGCCACTGGCGCCCACCACGGTGGGGCCGGCCGGCGCGACTCCGGGCGTCGTGACCCTGCACGGTGAGGTGTACCCCCGGGCCGTGCTGACCGCCGCCCCCAGCCGGCTACGGGTGCAGCCGCCGGCGGGTTGTGAGCGCCTCCAGGCGGTCATCGACGTCGGCGCCGACGACGCCCAGGTCGCCTTCGCGGTCCGGGTCGACGACGTGACCGTCTTCGACTCCGGGATTCGCAGCCGAGCGGACCACGCCCAGCGGATCGAGGTCAACGTGGCCCAGGCCAGCTACGTCGACCTGGTAACCAGCAGCCCCTCCGGGGGCGCTGTCGGGGTCTGGGCGGATCCCCGCTTCGTCTGCGCGAACTGAGCGGTGGCGCCGGGCCCGTTGGCCTGGGTGACGGCGCCGCGCCCGTCGGCCTGAGCAAGCGCCGCGCCCGTCGGCCGGCGGTGCCGAGTCGTCGGCCCGGCAGCGCCGGACGACGCTGCGGCGTGGACCGTCACCGCGACCGAAGGATCACGTCCTTGCCGAGGTCACCCCAGCCGGTCTCGCGGGCCCGGGTCACGGCGTCGCGGAGGCCCCTCTCGTCCACCGGCCGCTCGGTGCCGGCGTACTGGAGGGCCACGACGAAGTTGGCGCAGAGGTACGTCAGCAGGTCGTCGTCGGCGTGCAGGATCTCGCAGATCCCGACGGCCTGGCGATTGCACAGCAGTCCGCGCATCCCCTCCAGGGCGGCCTGCTCGTGCCCCTCCACATCGATCTTGAAGAGCACGACGTCGTCGGCCCGGAGCCGGATCCGCTCGTCCAGACGGAAGCACTCCACCTCCACGCACCGGCTGTTCGGCACCCGCAGCGACGCGACGCCGGTGTGCTCGTGCAGGTAGAGCCGGGCGGTCCCGGACCGATCGCTGGCCGCGCCGGCGTGCAGCACGGTGCCGGGGTAGTCGGCGGCGGCCAGCGCGACGGTCTTGCGCAGCCAGGGGAGTACGGCGGGGTTCGGCTCGACGAGGTGCAGCTCCCGGAGGCCGTAGTAGGACGTGCAGAAGGCGACCTCGCCGTAGTTGGCGCCGACGTCGATGGCGACCGTGGGCCGGACCTCGGTCACCAGCCGACGCCAGGCGGCCACCGCGTTGCGGTCGAGATTCCCCTTGTAGACGGCCAGTTCGGTGCCGCGGATGTCGGTGTGGTCGGCGTGCAGGATGACGCCGATCTCGTTGCGGAACGCGCCGGCTCGGGTGCGGAGCGCGAGCCTGTGGGCGGCTCGCCGGACGTGGTGCGCGCCCGACTGGTGGAAAGCGCGGCGGAGTGTCGATCGGAGAGTTGACATACCGTGGACCGTTCTCGCTGTTCATCCGGGCAGTGGTGGGTGGATCGTCGACCGGTCGCGGTCGTTGGCCACCTCCTTGGGCGGGCAGTCTGTTCCGACCGCATGGTAAGCAGATAGATACCTAGAGCAACAGATTTGTGGTCGACGGACGCGATATGCGGATATGTCTCGGATTAGCCGTACGTCGTCAGTAGCCGACGTGTCGGGAGGTGCCGGGCCCGGCCACCGGGCCGCTGCGGGCCCGGTCGCGGGCCCGGCCACCGGGCGGCGGGGCAGCCCGACCGGGGGGTCGGCGGGCCGGGGTCGGTCCCGCCCCGGGGCGACGCGCCGCGGTCCGGCGGGCGGGCCGGGTCGGCGCTGACGGAAAGCCGACACCCGCGACCGGGGCTTCCCTCCTCCGCCGGGGCTCCGGCTGCGCGCGGCCCCTGATTCGGTGCCGCTCTCCGGAAACCGGGAAAGCGAGGAGTCGGCGGGGCGACGATGGACCCATGCGGGCGGTGCTGATGCGGCGACACGGCGGACCGGAGGTCCTGGAGGTGGTGGACGCCCCCGATCCGCGGCCCGCGGCGGGCCAGCTCCTCGTCGACGTGGTCGCCGCCGGGGTGAACTACGCGGACGTCTACCAGCGCCGGGGCATTCCGCCGTACGCCCCCGAGCTGCCGGCGGTGCCGGGTCAGGAGGGCGCCGGCACGGTGGCGGCGGTCGGCCCGGACGTGGAGGGGTTCGTCGAGGGAGATCGGGTCGCCTGGACCGGCGTACCCGGCAGCTACGCCGCCCGGGTCGCGGTGCCGGCCGCCCGGGCCGTGCCCGTACCGGAGCGGGTTGACCTGCGGATCGCGGCGGCGGTGCTGCTCCAGGGGATGACCGCGCACTACCTGTCGCACACCACGCACCCGGTCGCCTCCGGTGAACCCGTCGTGGTGCATGCCGCGGCCGGTGGGGTCGGGCTGATGCTGACCCAGTTGGTCAAGCTCCGCGGCGGCACCGTCATCGGGACCACCTCGTCGGAGGTGAAGGCGGAGCTGGCCCGGCAGGCCGGCGCCGACCACGTCGCCCGGTACGACACCTTCCTTGACGTGGTCCGCGAGGTGACCGGCGGTGCCGGAGCGGCGGTGGTGTACGACGGCGTCGGCCGAGCCACCTTCGACGACAGTCTGGCCGCGCTGCGCCGCCGCGGGCTGCTGGTCCTCTACGGCGCCTCCAGCGGGGACATCCCGCCCTTCGACACCGGCCGGCTCGCCGCGGGCGGGTCGCTCTACCTGACCCGGCCCAGCCTCCCGGCCCACATCGCCACCCGGGACGAGCTGCTGAAGCGCGCCGCCGACCTGTTCGGCTGGATCTCCGAGGGGCAGCTGACGGTTCGGGTCGGCGGGACGTACCCGCTGACCGACGCGCCCCGGGCGCATGCCGACCTGGAGGGGCGGCGGACCACCGGGAAGATCCTGCTGCTGCCGGCCTGAGCGCCGGGCCACGCCGTCGGCCCGCCCCGCCGTTCACCAGGTGGAGTGACGTCAACAGGTGGAGTGGATGAGTGCCCCGACCGCCTCCCGTACCGCGAGGCTGTTGTAGAGCTCGACGGCCCGGTCGGTCCGGGCGACGTGCACCTCGACCCCCCGCTCCTCGAGGAAGCGTACGGTGGCCGGGTCGACCCGTAACTGCCCGTCGAAGCCCTCGGCGAGCACCACCCGGGTCGCGCCGTTGCCGAGCAGTTCGGTCACGTCGGCCGGCTGGATCCCCGGGTCGTGCCGGGTCCCGGTCTCGGTCCAGTCCCAGGGCCGACCGCCGCCCGGGTAGAGCTTGAAGTCCTTGCCCTCGCCGATCCCGTCGACGACCATCCGGCCCCGGGAGATCTCCACGATCCGCGGTGACCGGGCCGGGGGCACGGTCTCCTCGGTCAGCTCGGTGATGTCGGTCAGGATCACTGCGGCGAGCTGCTCGGCGTCCGGCGTCAGCGGGTACGACCGGCGCGGCACCGCCACCACCCGCATCCCGGCCGCGGCTGCCGCGCGTACGCCGTTGGTCGAGTCCTCGACGGCGACGCAACGGCCGGCCGGCACCCCCATCCGCTCCGCGACCGCGAGGTAGGCGTCCGGCGCCGGCTTGCCCCGGGCCACCTCCTCGGTCGAGAGCGTCGCCCGGAACACGTCGGTGAGTGCGGTGGCCTCCAGCGCCACCTCGATCAGCCGGCGCGGCGACGAGCTGGCGAGCCCGAGCGGCCAGCGCCGGGCGAGCCGTCGTACCACCTCGGCGGCGGTGTCGATGAGCGGGAGCTGGCGCGCGTACTCGTCGGCCATCTCCCCGATCACGTCGGCGGCGATCCGTTCCGGCGGCTCCGGCACGCCGAGCTCGTCGTGCAGGTAGCGCGACCATTCGCCGGTGCTCATTCCCATCAGTCGGTGCTGGGTGTCGGCCTGCCACCGGCCGCCCCGGGCATCGACGTACCGCCGCCGGACCCGCTCCCACACCGGTTCGGAGTCCACCAGCACGCCGTCCAGGTCGAAGATCACCGCATCCACCACGCCTCCATCCTGCCGTTTTTCGGCCCGGCTCGTGGCCCTGACGCGGTATCCGGACCGATGGGAGACGCCGGTCGCGGGGCCACCGAGCGACCGGATCGGCGGACGATGTGACGGCACATCGTCCATTCCCGTTGGCGCCACGGTTCGATAGAGTCCGGTGAGCCGACGGCCGTTCCCGGCCACCCCGGCGGGCGTCAGCCATTGTCTCCACTGCGGACGGTCGCTTCGGTCCGCGACGCAGGTCACCACGGCGGGATCCGACACGGAGGGTCGCCACGTCTGCTGGACCACCGGTCCGCCCCGGTTGAAACCGGGGTCATTTGTCGATGAACGGAAGGGTGCGATGGTCGTCTGCGTGCACTGTGGGCAGGAGAACGACGAGGCCGCCGCGTACTGCCTCGGTCCAGGCTGTGGACAGCGCCTGCCCGGTCCGGAGTCGCCCGATCCCGCCGTGACCGCATCGTCCGGCCCCGCCCCGGCGGAGTCGTCGCCTCCTCCGGCACCGTCCGGTCCGGCTCATCGGGCCGGCCGGCGTCGGGGCGCGCGCCGCCAGCAGGGTGGGCGGCACGCGGTGAAGCCGGGCAGACCCTCCACCGCGGCGGCACGCGGCATCCCGACCACCTCCGCCGTCGCGTCGCCGGCGACCGCCGGATCCGGACAGGGGGCGGACCGCGCCGCGGCGGCCCAGCCGGCCGAGCCGGCCGCGTCCGCCCCGCCGGCCAAGCATGCCGCGCCCGAGCGGTCGGTCGAGGCGGCCGCGCCGGTGGCCGAACCCGCGGCGGCGTCGGGAGCGCCGATGGCGGCCGGCACGTCCGGGCGGACGCCGGCAACCACCGCGCCGGCGGCCGGGACCACCGAGCCGACCGGGCCGGTCGGGGCGACCGCGCCGGCCCCCGCCGCGCCGGGAGCCCCGAGCGCGGCTCCCCGCACCATCGCTCAGACCAGCCCGGACCGCGGCGCGGACTCGGCGACCAGGGCACCGGCCCGGACCGCGGCCGGGTCGACGAGGACGGCCGCTTCGGCGGCCCCGACCAGATCGTCGGCGGCCCCGGCGGGTACGTCCGCCACGGCGACGGCGGCGACCGACCCGGCCGAGCCGACCGGAGGGACGGGCCCCCGAGCCCGGAACCTCGCGCTGGTTGGCGGCGTGGTCACCGCACTGCTCGCGGTCGGCGCGATCGTGTGGTTGACGCAGCGGCCCGAGGACGAGGCCGACGTGCGGGCCGGAGGACTCCCCGCGCCGGTCTCCGTCGCCACGCCCTCCGCCGCACCGTCGAGCGCCGGTCCGACCCCCACCACGGCGACGTCCGGCACCCCCACCACGGCGACGTCCGGCACCCCCACCGCCACGGCCAGCACCAGGTCGCCCGGCCGGTCCGCGCCGGATCCGACCTCCCCGGGCCGTACTCTGACCCGGTCCTCCTCCGGAGGCGGCGGTGACAGCGGTGACAGTGGTGGTGACAGTGGTGACAGTGACCGGAGCTCCGGCGACGGTTCCGGGACGACGGTCTTCTCCGGCCGCTACCAGATCCGTCCCGCACACACCGGGATGTGTCTCGGCGAGGGACCCGAACTCTTCAAGAACACCCGGCGGATCGTCCTCGGTCAGCACTCCTGCGCCTCGGCGCGGCCGGCGACGGTGCTGGAGCACGTCAGCGGGAACGTGTACCGCATCAAGCTCCAGTACTCCAGTGGCGCCCGGTGCGCCACCGTCGACTACGGCGGTCGGGGGGCCGGGCTGCTGGTGGCCGGCGTGAGCTGCGGAAGCAGCCGGAGCGACCAGCAGTTCCGGCTGGAGCCGGTCGGTTCGCCGGCGAGCGGCTACCGGATGCGTTCCGTCGCCGGTGGGAGCAACCTCTGCATCGGGGTCTACCAGGGGATGACCCGGGACGGCGTACAGATCATGCAGGACGTCTGCGGCAACGGCCGACACGAGGTCTTCACGCTTCGCCGCGCCTGACCCGGCCCCCGGCCCCGACCCGACCGTGGCCCCGCGTCACGTTGGCTCGGCCCCGCGTCACGCTGGTCCGGCTTCCGTGTCACGCTGGCTCGGCCCCGGCCTGCCCCGGTCCACAATCCGGCCGGCCGGCTCAGGCGGCGGGCGTCATCCACGTCCCACCCGACATCCGCGTGCCACCCGACGATTGAAACGATCTCCGGGATCGGCGCGGGTCTCGGGGTGAACCGTCCATCGTGGACGCCGGCTGTCACCAGGGGCGAATGCTCGAGCTATTGACGGAGATGTAGCGGCGCCGATATCTTGCGTTCACGTTTTTGAAACGGTTCATACCGCCTGGTCGAATCCGGAGGTCCCCGATGTCCCGGAGCTCATCGACGAGACGTGCCCGCCGGCTCGGTGCCGGCGCCGCGTTCGCCCTGCTGCTGACCCTGGCCGGCCCGCCCGATCCGGCCGCCGCCACGACCGGGACCATCCCCGACGGGGACGGCTCCGCCGCCGGGACGGCGAGCCGGGCGGCCCAGGTCGAACCGACCGTGGTGACCCGCTTCGACACCAGTGCCGCCGGAGGTGGGGCCCGACCGCTGCTCGGGGACGTCACCGGTGACGGCCGGCTCGACGTGGTGATGATGCAGCCGCACTACATCGCCGACGACCGGTACGAGGGCGCGCTCGTCGCCGCCCTCACCGCGTACGACCTCGACGGCACCCTGCTCTGGCAGGCCGGCCGGGTGGACCCGCGGGGCCGCAACAACGGCAGCGACATCCCCGCCCAGGTGCACGACGTCGACGGCGACGGGGACAACGAGGTCGTGGCGATCATGCACCCCGACGGCGACACCTCCGCCGAGGGACGTTTCATGATCTTCGACGGGCGCACCGGCCAACTCGTCCGGGACTTCGCCCTGCCGCACCCGCAGGCGCACGACGCGATCATCTTCGCCAACCTCAGCGGCGGGAACACGGCCCGCGAGATCATCCTCAAGGACCGGTACGACACCGTCTGGGCGCTGAACAACCAGGGCGAGCTGCTCTGGACCCACAGGGGGAACACCGGACACTACCCCTGGCCGTACGACTTCACCGGAGACGGACGCCAGGAGATCATGGTCGGCTACGACATGCTCAGCCCGGACGGCGAGCTGCTCTGGCGGCATGACGGCACCGGGCACGCCGACACGATGTGGATGGCCGACATCACCGGCAACGAGGAACTCGAACTGATGCTCGGCGGCGACGCCGCGATCGCGTTCAACGGGCGTACCGGCGAGGAGATCTGGCGCAACAGCGACATCGTCGAGACCCAGAACATCATGACCGGCGACTACCTGCCCGACCTGCCGGGCCTGGAGTCCCTGGGCCTGGACCGGATCGACCGTACGGCCAACGGCTACGACGGCCTCTTCCTCCTGGACGTCGCCGGGAACATGGTCTGGAAGGAGGCCCGTGAGACGCGGGGCTGCTGGGGCTCGATCCCGGAGCCGATCCACAACTGGACCGGCGACTACAGCGACCTGATCATGGTGTGGAACCGGGGCTGCGGCGAGCCGACCACGATCATGAACGGCGCCGGGGACGTGATCAGCGTCCTGGACTCCGCCGCCCGGCTGTGGCACGCGGACTTCTGCGGTGACGACAAGGAGGAGGTCATCGAGTACGTCCAGGGCAGCTCCGTGACGATCAAGAGCAACGGCCCCTGCGACCTGGCCGCCAAGGTGACCGGACGCCCGCTGCCCCAGGCCAAGCGCCTCTACAACTACACCCGCTACACGGCCGGGGACAGCCCGGTCACCCTCTCCGCGGCCCGCCCGGCGCGGGCCAGCGGAGCACTGCCCGGCCACCCGGCCGAGCACGGCAACGACGGCGACCCGACCACCGCCTGGTGGGCCGCCTCGGCCGGCACCGGCCAGAGCTGGCAGGTGGACCTGGGCCGCTGGTACACGCTGACCGGGATCGAGCTCACCCTCCCGGCGACCGACCTCCGGGCCGCCTGCACCCGTACCGTGGCCGGCCGGCACACCGGTCCGCTGACGGTCTCGGCCGGGGTGACCTGCCTGGCCGCCGGGAGCACCGTCACCGGCCCGGTCACCGTGCTGCCGGGGTCCGCGCTGGCCGCCACCGACGCCACCATCACCGGACCGCTCGCCGCGCTCGGTGCCCGGGCGGTGCAGGTGACCGGCACCCGGATCGCCGGCCCGGTCTCGGTCGCCGGCACCACCGGCCGGCTGGTCTTCTCGGGCAACCAGGTGGGCGGCCCGGTCAGCCTGATCGGCAACCGGACCGGGGACGTCCCGGTCGTGGTCTCGGCCAACACCGTCGCCGGCCCGCTGACCTGTCGGGAGAACGCGCCCGCCCCGGTCCGGGACGGCGCGACGAACCGGGTCGCCGGACCGGCCACCGGGCAGTGCGCCGACGTGCCGGTCGGCGACGTCCACGGCGGCGAGTTCCGGTACGGCTACGTCGTGGAGACCTCCACCGACGGCGAGCACTGGGTCCGGGTGCTGGACCGGTCGACCAACGACCGGACCGACGCCACCCAGCGCGCCCTCTTCACCGGGCTCGGCCGGTACGTCCGGGTCACCGTCACCGACCTGCCCGACCTGCCGTACGCCCGGGCCGGTCTGGCCGAGGTGAAGGTGCTCGGCAACCGCTGACCGGGCTGGACGGGCCCCGGCGCCGCCCGGCGTGGCGCCGGGGCCCCGTCGTGCCACCGGTCTCGGCGCCGACCCCGACGACGCGCGTACCCGGCGCCGCGCGGTCGGCCACCGTGGCGCGGGCCGCCCGTGCCGGATCCGGCGAGTCGGGTACCGGACCGGCGTTAATGATTCGTCACTCAGCTTCGGAATGATGCTCGACATCGACGTCGATCATTGCTCGTAGGGGGGGGCTGAGATGCGCGGACAGCTCAGAATTCGATCAGCGCTCGCGATCCTGCTGGGGGCGGCCTGCGTGCTGGTGTGCGCTTCACCGGCCGCCGCGGCCCCGCCGGCCCCGGCCGGAGTGCCCGGCGGCGCGGCGGACCCGGGCTCCACCGTGGTCTCCGGTGCCGCGCGGGGTGCGGCCGGCGGGGCACCAGAGACCACGGACGCGACCCGGGCGGCCGAGGTGCCGGAAACCTGCCCGGAGGGCGGGAACGAGTGCGTGGACGGCACCATCGCCGAGCTGACCGCGCGCTTCGGCGCGCTCGGCCGGGCCTGCGGGCACCACGCCACCTTCGCCCTCGCCTACCTGCGGACGACTCAGGGCTACAGGTGGAGCCGGGACCAAGACGGCTTCTTCGCCGACCCCCGGTGGGTCAACCGGGAGGGCGCGCTCTTCGCCGAGTACTACTACCGGGCGTACGACGACTGGGCCGCCGGTCGTCGCTCCGCGGTGCCGCTGGCCTGGCTCGCCGCCCTCGACGCGGCCCGCGACCGCCGGCTCACCGGCGCCGGCGACCTGATGCTCGGCATGAACGCCCACATCAACCGGGACCTGCCGTACGTCCTGGAACGGGTTGGGCTGACCGCGCCGGACGGCAGCAGCCGCAAGCCCGACCACGACCGGGTCAACGAGATCCTGGCCGGGCTCGTGGATCCGCTGTTCGCCGAGCTGGTCGCCCGATACGACCCGGCCGGCTTCGACGTCGGGATCGCACCGGCGATGGTCCTGGAGCTGATCGTCGCCTGGCGCGAGCAGGCCTGGCGGAACGCGGTACGGCTGGCCACCGCGCCCACCCCGTTCGCCCGGGCGCTGGTGGAAGCCGACATCGAGTCGAGTGCAGCGGCGACCGCTGCCGGTCTGGCGGCGCTGACCAGCTACGTACCGCCGTTCACCGGGCCGGAGGCGCGCGCGGCGCACTGCGCGGCCCACCACGCCGATCCGCCCCCGGCGGCGTACCCGTTCGGCGTTCCTCCGGCGTACTGAGGCCCCGACCGGGGCGAGTCGGTGGTACGCGTGGTTCCACCGGATGCGGCGCGGCGTACCTCGGGACACCTCAGGCGGACCTGCGGGTGGTCTTCTTCGCCGGGGTCTTCTTGGCCGGGGTGGCCTTCTTCGTACCACCCGCCTTCGCCGCGCCCTTCTTCTCTCCGGCCTTCTTCACCGTGGTCTTCTTCGCCTGCCCGCCACCGGCCTCGCCGACCGCCTTCTTCGCCGCGGCCTTCTTCTCCCCGGCCTTCTTCGCGGCGGCCTGCTTGGCCGACTTCGCCGCCGAGATCGGCGTGGGCTGGCCAACCCCGGCACCGCTCGGGGCCTCGCCCCGAGCGGCCCGGGCCCGCTCCACCGAGGCGCGCAGCGCGGCCATCAGGTCGATCGCCGCGGCCGGGGCCTCCTCGACCTCCTCCGGCTGCACCACCTGCCGCCCCTCCACCTTGGCATCGATGACCTCCTGCAACGCGGCCCGGTAGTCGTCGGTGAAGACGTCGGGCTCGAAGTCCCCGGCCATCGAGTCGATCAGGGAACTCGCCATCGCCAGCTCCGGCGGGCGTACGGTGATCTTCTCGTCCAGGAAGGCGAAGTCCGGCCGGCGGATCTCGTCCGGCCAGAGCATGGTGTTGAGCACCAGCACCCCCTCCCGGACCCGCAGCGTGGCGAGCTGCTCCCGCTGCCGCAGCGCCACCTTGACGACCGCCACCCGCTCCGAGTCGGTCAGCGCGTCCCGCAGCAGCACGTACGGCTTGGTCGCCGCGTTGTCCGGCTCCAGGTAGTACGCCTTGTTGTAGAGGATCGGGTCGATCTGCTCCGCGGGTACGAACTCCAGCACGTCGATCGCGTGCGACGTACTCAGCGGCAGCTCGGCGAAGTCCTCGTCGGTGAGGATCACCATCTCGCCACCGCCGAGGTCGTATCCCTTGGCAATGTCCTCGTAGGGCACCTCCTCGCCGTCGAGCGAGCAGACCCGCTTGTACCGGATCCGACCGCCGTCGGTGCGGTGCACCTGGTGGAAGCGGATGTCCTTCTCCTCGGTTGCTGAGTAGACCCGGACCCCGATCGAGACCAGGCCGAACGAGACGGCGCCGCGCCAGATAGCCCGCATGACCCGCACCTTCCCCATCCGGGCGTCGAATTCACCCCGCCGAGTGAAAGAACCCCCTTGACCAGCCGGTACTACCCTCCGACGCCGTACCGAACACCACCGGTGTGGACCAGGATCGCATCGGATCGAATCCCTCCGCGAGCGTTTCGCGCGGTCCTAGAGTGAGGTCGTGCCCGGCCCGCCGGTCAAGCCGATGCTCGCCAGCACCGGGGAACTGCCCACAGGCCCCGGCTGGGGGCATGAGTTCAAGTGGGACGGGGTACGCGCGATCGCCGATGTCGCGGGGGGCGCGCTGCGGCTCTACGCCCGTTCCGGGGTGGAGATCACGGTCGCCTATCCCGAGCTCGCCCCGCTCGGCGCGCAGCTCGTCGCGCGCGGACTGGCCCACGCGGTGCTCGACGGCGAGGTGGTGGTGCTGACCGAGAGCGGGCAGCCGTCGTTCACCGCGCTGGCCGAGCGGATGCACGTCCGTCAGCCCCATCGGGCGGCCCGGCTGGCGGCCAGCCTGCCGGTGACGTACATGATCTTCGACCTGCTGCGCCGGGACGGTGCGGATCTGACCGGCTGGCCGTACCGGCGGCGGCGGGAGGCGCTGGAGGCGCTCGGGCTGGCCGGACCACGCTGGGCGGTGCCGCCGGTCTTCGCCGACGGGGTCGCCACGTACGAGGCCGCCGGCGAGCACGGGTTGGAGGGGGTGGTCGCCAAGCGGCTCGACTCGGTCTACCGGCCGGGGGTCCGGTCGCCGGACTGGGTCAAGGTGAAGCGGGAGGTGACCGATGACTTCGTGGTCGGCGGGTGGCGCCCCGGCGTACGCCGGATCGGTGGCCTCCTGGTCGGGGTGCCGGCACCGGGCGGCGGGCCCGGCCTGGTCTACCGCGGCCGGGTGGGTGGCGGCATCGGCGCGGCGATCGAGCGGGAGCTGCTCGCGGTCCTGGAGCCGCGTCGGGTCGCGGCGTCGCCGTTCGTCGACCCGGTGCCCCGGGAGGATGCCCGGGGCGCGATCTGGGTACGTCCCGAGATCGTGGTGGAGGTGAAGTACGGCCAGCGCACGCCGGATGGCCGGCTGCGCTTTCCCCGGATCCGCCGGCTGCGGCCGGACCGGACCGCCGCGGAGGTCGGCGAGGCGGGCTGACTGGTAAGCCGGGCCGCCGCGAACGTCGGCGAGGCGGGCTGACCGGTGGGCCGGGCCGCCGGAGGCGTCGGCGCGGCGGGCCGAGCGAGGGGCCGGGTCGCGGCGGCCCGGTGGACGGGCCGATCGAGGCGCGCCGGTCGCGGCCCACGGCGACGGCGTGGGCGGCGCCCGTCGGCGGGATCGCCCGCCGGGAGCGAGGAGGGAGTGGAGCATGCCGGCCGAGCAGCGGGTACGGGTCGAGGTCGAGGGCCGCGACCTGGAGCTGTCCAACCTGGACAAGGTGCTCTACCCGGCCGCCGGGTTCACCAAGGGTGAGGTGATCGACTACTACACCCGGATCTCCGGCGTCCTGCTGCCGCACCTGCGCGACCGGCCGGTGACCCGGATCCGCTATCCCAACGGGGTCGAGGCGAACTCATTCTTCGAGAAGAACGCCCCGGCCGGCACTCCGGAGTGGGTACGCCTGGAGACCCTGCCCGCGCCCGGTTCGTCGAAGGGCCGGGAGATGCTCGACTACGTCGTCTGTGACGACCTGCCGACCCTGGTCTGGCTGGCCAACCTTGCCGCCCTGGAACTGCACACTCCGCAGTGGAAGATCGGGGCCCACCCCGACCTGATGGTGATGGACCTCGACCCGGGCGCCCCGGCCGGCCTGGCCGAGTGCTGCGGGGTCGCGCTGCTGCTGCGGGAACGGCTGGCCGGGGACGGCGTGGCCAGCTATCCGAAGACCTCCGGCAAGAAGGGGATGCAGCTCTGCTGCCCGGTCTCCGGCCGGCAGTCCGCCGACGTCGTCTCCGGCTACGCCCGCCGGGTCGCCGCGGAACTGGCCCGCGAGGTGCCGAAGTCGATCACCGCGCAGATGGCGAAGCGGCTCCGCCCCGGCAAGGTCTTCATCGACTGGAGTCAGAACAACGCGGCCAAGACCACGGTCGCGCCGTACTCGCTGCGGGCCCAGCCGATCCCCTCGGTCTCCACGCCGCTGACCTGGGCCGAGGTGGAGGCGGCGGCCGATGGTGAGGCCGGCGCCGTCCGTCAGTTCCCCGCCACCGAGGTGCTGGACCGGGTCGAGGAGTACGGCGACCTCCTCGCCCCGCTGCTCCAGCCCGGCCCGGAGCTGCCCACCCGGTCCTGAGACGCCCCGGCCGGTCCCGAGGTGCCCGGCGGCCCTCAAGCCACCCGCGTCACTCCACCCGGGGAACCGGCGGGCCGAGGACGTCGTCGGCGTCGACGATCGTGTACGCGTACCCCTGCTCGGCGAGGAAGCGCTGCCGGTGTGCGGCGTACTCGGTGTCGATGGTGTCCCGGGAGACCACGGTGTAGAAGTGCGCCTGCCGGCGGTCGGCCTTCGGCCGGAGCACCCGGCCGAGCCGCTGCGCCTCCTCCTGACGGGAGCCGAAGGTGCCGGAGACCTGGATCGCCACCGCCGCCTCCGGCAGGTCGATGGAGAAGTTGCCCACCTTCGAGATGACCAGCGTCCGCAGCTCACCGGCGCGGAACGCGTCGAAGAGCCGTTCCCGCTCCCGGTTCGTCGTCGAGCCCTGCACGATCGGCGCGTCGAGGGTCTCGCCCAGCTCGTGCAGTTGGTCGATGTAGCCGCCGATCACCAGCACCTGCTCGCCCGCGTGCCGCTGCACCAGCGCCCGGACCACCGGCAACTTGGTCCGGGCGGTCGCCGCCACCCGATAGCGCTCCTCCGGCTCCGCGACCGCGTACGTCATCCGTTCGGCGTCGGTCAGGGTGACCCGGACCTCGACGCACTCGGCCGGGGCGATCCAGCCCTGGGCCTCGATGTCCTTCCACGGCGCGTCGTACCGCTTCGGGCCGATCAGCGAGAAGACGTCGCCCTCCCGGCCGTCCTCCCGCACCAGCGTCGCGGTGAGGCCGAGCCGGCGTCGGGCCTGGAGGTCGGCGGTGAACCGGAAGATCGGCGCCGGCAGCAGGTGCACCTCGTCGTAGATGATCAGGCCCCAGTCACGGGCGTTGAAGAGGTCCAGGTGGGTGAAGGCACCGCCGCGCCGCGCCGTCAGCACCTGGTACGTCGCGATGGTGACCGGCCGGATCTCCTTACGCTCCCCGGAGTACTCGCCGATCTCGTCCTCGGTCAGCGAGGTGCGGGCGACCAGCTCCCGCTTCCACTGCCGCCCGGCGACGGTGTTGGTCACCAGGATCAGCGTGGTCGCCTTCGCCCGCGCCATCGCCGCCGCCCCGACCAGGGTCTTGCCGGCGCCGCAGGGTAGGACCACCACGCCCGACCCGCCAGCCCAGAACTGCTCCACCGCCTCCCGCTGGTACGACCGCAGCTCCCACGCGGGCCGGCCGTCGGACCCGTCGGTGCGGAGCTCGATCGGGTGCGCCTCGCCGTCGACGTACCCGGCCAGGTCCTCGGCCGGCCAGCCGAGCCTGAGCAGCGCCTGCTTGAGCCGGCCCCGCTCGGACGGGTGCACGACGACGGTGTCGTCGTCGATCCGGGCGCCCAGCATCCCGGCGAGCTTCTTGCTCTTGGCGACCTCGATCAGGACCATCCGGTCCAGAGCCCGCAGCACCAGGCCGTGGGTGGGGTGGGCGACGAGCTGGAGTCGGCCGTACCGGTCCATGGTCTCGGCGACGTCGACCAGCAGCGCGTGCGGCACCGGGTAGCGGGAGAACCGCAGCAGCGCGTCGACCACGCTCTCGGCGTCGTGCCCGGCCGCCCGGGCGTTCCACAGGCCGAGCGGGGTGAGCCGGTACGTGTGCACGTGCTCTGGCGAGCGTTCCAGCTCGGCGAACGGCGCGATCGCCATCCGGCACGCCTGCGCGTCGGGGTGGTCGACCTCCAACAGCAGGGTTTTGTCCGATTGCACAATCAGTGGTCCGCCGCTCACACCCACGCCCTTCCGTTCCTGGTCAGCCGGTTGCGCGCCGACCCCCAAGTGTCGCACCCGGATAACGAGGCGGAAAATTTCTTCACCAGACGCAACCCGACCGGCACTCTTGGGCGTCTATAGCAGGCGACGGCTCCTGGGGAGGACCAGATGGTATCCGCACGTTTCGGCACCCGTCTCGTCGCTCTGGTGGCGGTCACCCTGTTCGGCGTCGGTGCGTGCGCGCTCGAATCGTCGACCGGCTCGTCGGACGCGGGGGGACTCCGGCCGGTCGGCGACACGGAGGAGACAACGGGGGCGAGTGCGTCGCCCACGCCGCAACGGGACAACCGCGCCCGTCCGTCGCCGACGAAGACCCGACCGACGTCGACGCCGACCGCCAGTCCGGCCGGTGAGCCCGCCCGACGCACCTCGCCGAAGCCGACCCCCACCCGGAAGCCGGCCGGCTGCCCGCAGGGCGAGCGGCAGCGCGAGGTCGAGGGGTACCTCGCCCGGCTCGGTGGCTTCGGCACGATCACCGTCGACGGCCGGCAGTCGGCCGCCGACTGCGAGGCGATCAAGAGGTTCCAGCGCCGGTACGACATCCGGCCCGCCCACGGCCGGGCTGGCCCGCTCACCGCCGCCGTCGCCCGCCGCCTGGCCGAGACCGACACCGACCGGTGCCGGGCCGGCTCCGGTACGACGTTCTGCGTCGACCTGACCCGGCAGACCGTCTGGGCGGTCCGAAACGGGCGAGTGGTCATGCCGCCGACCGTCACCCGCACCGGCATGCGGGGGTACGCGACGCCGGCGGGGACGTACACAATCAACTTCCGGAACGTGAAGGAGTGGTCCGACCCGTACGAGGTGTGGCTGCCGTACTGGCAGCGCTTCGTCGGCGGGATCGGGTTCCACCAGACCACGACCTACCTGCACGACGGGTCGATCGGCTCGCACGGCTGCGTCAACCTGCTGCCGGCCGACGCCCGCCGGCTCTGGAGCCTCGGCACGGTCGGCACCCGGGTGCACGTCTTCGGCCGCCGCCCCGGCACCTGACCGCGCCTCCGCCGGCGTCGTCGCCATGACCAGCGCGTCGGCGGGCTCGGGACGTCGTCCGCTCCGGCGTCCCCATCGCCGGCGCCCGGCGCCGTCGGCATCTGCGGCACCTCGCCGCGGACAAATGGGCGCTGCGACCTGTCGTAAGCGGCGAGCAGATGCGAGTCTAGAGGCGGGGTAGCGTGGCGGGAGGTTGGCAGATGGCGGTCGGCGAGATGCGACCCGAGACAGATCCCCCGGCCGCTCTTCCGGCCGACGCCGCAGCGGCCCGGTCGGCCGCCTCCCGGGGCGGGCCCGCGCCGGCGCCCGCCGAGCCGGTCTCCCGGGCCACCGTGCTGGCGTACGCCACCGTCGCGGTGCTTCTGGTGATCTGGGTGCTCTTCGGCTGGCTGGTGCAGCGGCAGGGCTTCGTCGAGTCCCTCGGCGAGGGGCTCGGAGCCGCGTTCACGCTGCTGCTGATCGTCTCGGTCGTCGGCACCGTACGCCGCAGCCGCCGCGACTGAGCGCGGCGGCCGCAGCGGAGCCGCGCCTCCCCGCCGCCGCGGTGTCTCGCGCCGCCGCGGCCGGGCCGCGCGGGACGTCGCCCGGCCACCGCGACGGGCCGCCTCGCCCGACACCGTCGCCCGGCCGGGTCGCTACTCGTCCCGCACCGCGGCGGTGATCCGGTGCAGGGCGAAGGTGTGCAGCATCTCGGTCCGCTCGTCCTCGGCCCGGAGGTAGCCGGCACCGATCGAGACCGGCCGGACCAGCCGGGACGCGGTCGCGCCGTGCGCGTCGACGTAGCCCACCCAGACCCGCGCCCGGTCCCGGACGGCCTGCTGGAGCACGGTCAGCGCCTGGGTGTGCGGCATCGCCGGGCCGCCGTCGAGCTTCCCGCCGCCTCGGACCGGGATCGGCGCCCGCCGGGCGGCCCGGGCAGCGGCGTCGCCCCGGCGGACCTGCTCGACGATGCCGAGCAACCGAGGCGTGGTCAGCCGGGGTGTGGCGAGCGGGTCCGTCGCCCGGTTCGCCACCGAGCCGCGCGCCGGCGCCCGGCGTACCTTCGGCCGGGTCAGCACGGTGGCTCCGCTGGCGTCCTCGGAGACCGGCGCGTACCCGGCCTCGCGGAGCGCGGTCAGCAGTCGCCCTGCCAGGTGCGGGGTGGTGAGCACGGTCGGCGCCAGCCGACGCAGCCCCAGCGCGGCGAGCCGGCGGTCGGCCAGCACCTCGGTCAGCAGCGCCTCGTCGTCGCTGCGCAGGTACGCCCCGGCCGGGCCGATTCGCAGCCCGCCGTGCCGCCGGGCGATGTCGTCGATCAGGTACGTCAGCCCCTGCGGTACCGGCGTCCGGGACCGCCGCTTGAAGAGGGCGTGCAGGTCCTCGCCGGCGTACCCGGCGTCCAGGGCGCGTCGCACGCTCGCCGCGGTGACCCGGTGCACGCTGGCCCCGCCGGCCGACTCCGGTTCGGCGACCAGGGCCAGCTCGGCGGCGAGGGCCGGCTCGGGCGGCCCGGGGACGACCACGGTCAGGTCGGCCTGGAGCAGGAAGTGGTCGACGGGGGCCGGGAGCAGCGTGTCCAGGGCCCGGACCGCCGGTGATCCGCCGCCAGCCGCCCCGTCGGCGTCGGCGCGTACCCCGAGGGGGTCGTCGCTGGACTCGGCGAGCCGGGTGTCCCCGGCCACCCACTGCGCGAACAGCAGCCTGCCGTACGAGGTGAGGGCACCGAGCCCGGTCACCCCGAGCAGCGCCGCCTCGGCCAGCACCTCGCGCTGCCCCGCCTCCCGGCCGAGGCTGCGGCGCGGGGTGGCCCAGGCGAGCAGCGCCACCACGTCGTCCGGGGCCGGCGCGGTCCCCGGAGCCAGGTCGTTGAGGACGCCGAGAACGGCCCGCCGAAGCGCCGGAGCCCCGGCCCGCTCCGCCTCGGGAGAGAAGAGCGTGATCACTCGGTCTCGGTCGTCCCGCTGCCCGATCAAGCCCACCTGGCGGGTCATGGTCAGCCAGGCCCGGGCCAGCTGCTCCCAGCGGTGGGCCAGCGCGGCGTCCCGCCAGCCCTCGTACCCGACAGTGGGGAGGATCTGTTGGTCGGCGCCGGCACGGGTGGTGGCGCCGGGCAGGTCCAGCTCGCCGAGGAGGCCGGCGGCGTACGCCACCTCCAGCAGCAGGGCGGCGGTCGACTCGTCCAGCCCGGTGGTCTTGGCGAGCCGGCGTAGGTCCCGGACGCCGAGTCCGCCGGAGCGCAGCAGCGGGGCGGGCTCGGCGGCGAGCAGCTCCAGCAGCGCTTCGGTGTGCCGTACCGCCTCCATCGCCTGGCCCGCCCCGGCCGAGTCGACGACCGTCAGCTCCCGTTCCGGGCCGGTCACCGCCGGGGGCTGCGGCCGCATCGGCCCGAGCGGGCCGGCGTCGCGGCGCAGCAGCAGCCCGATCTCCCGAGGCAGCTCGACGGTGGCCGGCCGCCCGGAGCCACCGGCCCCCGGGACGGGGACCAACAGCTTCTGCTCGACCAGCCAGGCGACCGGGCCCGCGGACTCCGCGTCGGGGGCGGGGCGGGTGCCGACCGGAGGTCCGGCGGCGAGCCGGTCCAGGATCGCGCGGGCCGGTGGCGGCGCGGCCAGCAGGGTGCGGCGCAGCCGGGCCGGGTCCGCGACCAGGGCCGCCGCCTCCGGGTCCAGCTCGGCCGCGGGTCGCCCCAACCCCGCCGGGTACGGCGAGCAGACCTCGTCCACGCCGGCCGCGACCCGCAGCGCATCCTCCGGCCCGTAGAGCAGGAAGAGCGCGCGGAGCCGGTCGACCGCGGCCCGGACGGCAGCCACCCCGCTCCGCCGCCGCTCGCCGGTGGCGTTCCCGACGGCGAAGGCCACGATCTCCTCGACCGAGGTCTCGCCCGTCGCGGCGCGGGGTTCGCCCCCGCCCGGGTCGGGAGACGACGTGTCGGGTCGGCGGGTCAGCCGGGCCGCGTCGAGGATCTGCAGGGTGAACTCGTCGAGTCCGTCCAGGGCACGGGCGACCGACACCCGGGACTGGGCCCGGACCGCGAGAGCGGACAAATCGGTTGGTACCGGCACGACGAGATCCGGACGTAGCCGGAACAGGGCGGCGAGCGCCTCGTCGGGCAGCGCCCGCAGGTGGTCGGCGAGTGTGGTCATCGTCTTCCCACGCTATCCGGCCCGGTGTCGATGCGGCCTGCCAGTCGCCGGGCGGGACGCCGTCCTCCAGGCCCGCGCCGCCGGCCCGGGTCGGTCGCCCGCGGTCCCGCCCGGTTCCCCGCCACCGATCCGGCCGAATCGCGCCGTGGCACCATGGCCCGGTGAACACCCCTGCCGCCGTCGGGTTCGACCTCGACATGACACTGCTCGACACCCGCCCCGGGATCGCCGCCGCGTTCCGGAAGCTCACCGAGGTGACCGGCGTGTACGTCGACACCGAGGCGGTGGTGAGCCGGCTCGGCCCGCCGCTGCGGGAGGAGATCCGCCGCTGGTTTCCGCCGGATCGGGTCGAGGAGGCGGTCCGGACGTACCGGGCGCTCTACCCCGAGTATGCCGTCACCACCTCGCGTCTGCTGCCCGGCGCTGCCGAGGCGGTCGCGGAGGTCCGGAAGCGCGGGCTGCGGGTGGTGGTGGTGACGTCGAAGCTTGGCCGGCTCGCCCGGCTGCACCTGGAGCACGTCGGGCTGGAGGTCGACGATCTGGCCGGCGACCTCTTCGCCGAGGGCAAGGCGACCGCGTTGACCGCGCACGGCGTACGACTCTATGTCGGCGACCACGTCGGCGACATGATTGCGGCGCGTACCGCGGGTATACCCGGGATCGGGGTGACCACGGGACCGTGCGACGCGGAGGAGCTGCGTTCGGCTGGCGCGGAGCTGGTGCTGGGCGACCTTACGGGATTCCCACAGGCGCTACCGCGGGTGATGCGGCTAGCCTTGTGAGAAAGCAATCTCAGGGGAGTCGAGGTCTACAGGTGCCCACGGGTCGAGTGAAGTGGTACGACGCGACCAAGGGATACGGGTTCGTCACCAGCGACGAGGGTGGCGACGTGTTCCTGCCGAAGGGCGCGCTGCCTGCTGGTGTCACCGACCTCAAGAGCGGCCAGCGGGTCGAGTTCGGTGTGGTGGACAGTCGCCGGGGCGCGCAGGCCCTCGGTGTGAAGCTGCTGGCGGCGCCACCGTCCATCGCGGAGCTTCGCCGGCGCCCGGCGGAGGAGCTGCACGGCCTGATCGAGGACATGATCAAGGTGCTGGAGGCGAAGGTGCAGCCGGTGCTGTCCCGGGGTCGCTTCCCGGACAAGAAGACCGCGCAGACCGTGGCTCAACTGGTCCACGCGGTCGCCCGCGAGTTGGAGATCTGAGCCAGGCTCGCCACCGACGCCGGTCGGCGGTGGCGACCGGATCCGCCTGGCGAGGCCGGCGCCGCCGGTACGGCCGCGGGGCAGCCGGGCGGGCTCGTGGCGGGCGGTCAGCGGAGCGGGCTCGTGGCGGGCGGTCGCCGGCCCGCGCGGCTCGTGACCGGTGGCGGGTCAGCCGAGCGGACTCGCCACCGGCGGGGTCAGGCCGGCCGCGGCGGCACGGCCGAGCAGGGCGTTGACCGCTGCCCGGCCCTCGGCGCCCAACTCGGCGGTGAACTCGTTGACGTAGAGCCCGATGTGCCGGTCCACCACGTCGGGCTCCATCTCCTGCGCGTGCGCCAGGACGTAGTCACGGGTTGCCGCCGGCTCGGCCCAGGCACGGCGGACCGAGTCGCGGATCCATCCGGCCGCCGCCTCCGGGTCGACCACGCCCTTGCGGGCCAGGATGGCCCCGAGCGGGATCGGCAGCCCCGTGTCGCCCTCCCACCACTCGCCGAGGTCGACCAGGGCGGTCAGCCCGTGCCGGGGGTACGTGAACCGCGCCTCGTGGATCACCAGCCCGGCGTCGTACCGGCCGGCCGCCACGCCCGGCATGATCTCGTGGAACGGCACCACCTCGATCCGCGCCGGGGGACGCCGCGCCGACCAGAGCCGGAACAGCAGGTACGCCGTGGTCCGGTCGCCCGGCACCGCGACGGTGGCGCCGGTCAGGTCGGGATCTTTGGCACGCTCGTCCCGGACCAGCACCAGCGGCCCGCAGCCGCGCCCCAGCGCCCCGCCGCAGGGCAGCAGGTGGTAGTCGTCGAGCAGCCAGGGCAGCGCGGCGTAGCTCACCTTCACCAGGTCGTACGCCCCGCGTTCGGCGGCGGTGTTGGTGACGTCCACGTCGGCGTAGGTCACCTCGACCGGCGGCGCGCCGGGCACCAGCCCGTGCACCAGGGCGTGGAACACGAAGGTGTCGTTGGGACAGGGCGAGATCGCCAGGGTGAGCGCCACGAGGCCACCGTAGTCCCCGCCTCCCGCCGGCCGTCGCGGGCCGCCCCGTCGCCGGTGGGCCACGTCACGTCCGTACGCGTCACGTCCGTACGCCGGAGGCGCGGACCAGCACCGCTACGGCGAACCGGTCACGGCGGTGGATACGACCGGCCGGGCTCGTCGTGGTGGCGCTACTGGTACGACAGCGGCACGGAGTGCGTTGAGCGGTGCTCGTGTTCGTCGTGACCCCGATCACGTCGCGTCGTGGGGTGACGAGGTCGAGGTGGTGTCGGAGCCAGGAGGCGGGTGCCTCCTGCGGTGGGGCGTGTTGGCTCTCCTCCGTCCGCGCGGCCAGGGCCTCGACATCCCCGGTACACCGCCCCGGACCGCACCGGTTGGGCTGTGGCCAGCTCAGCACGTCACTGCGGGTCGGGGGTGCCATGCTCCCAGACGCAGGGCGAGCTGCCCGTGAGGTAGATGTCGATGGCACCGGAGTCCCGATTCCACACCGAGATGATGGCCCGGAACCCGTCGTCGGGGCGCTCGACGACCAACCGCGGATCAGGGTGGTCCCGCAGGTCGTCGATGGTCCGGTAACCGCGCTGACCCCAGTACTCAGCCAGCCTCGGCAGCGCCTGGTCCGCAGGCCAGCCCGCGGGGAAGATCACCTGGTACCGCTTCTCGTAGTAGACCCGGCCGGCCGGGCCGCCGTCTGTCGGGTCGTCGCACGGCAGCGGGCCCTCGTCGAAAGTCTCCAGTTCGGCCCCGGGAGGAAGCTGCCCGTACGCCTCCTGGAGAAGCTCCTCCACCCGCTGGGCCGCCTGCTCTGCGGTGATCGTCGGTTGCATGCCCCGTTCCTCCTGACACCCCGTGAGGGCGAGCCCGGCGACCACCGCCAGTAGCACGTTCCGCCAGCCCCTGCCGCCCATCAAGCCACCTTGTCCGTCTGGCCGGTGACGATCAGCGCGATGTTCCGGCGGGCCCGGTTGCCCTCGTTCCAGTACGCCGAGTGGGTCTTGCCCTCGTCGTCCGGATCGCCCGGGTCGCTGCTGAACACCCGCCCGCCAAAGTCCTCCCGGGTTGGATCGTTGCCGTGTGCGATGTCCCAGTCCGGCACCCGTCTGATGATGTCGTGCTCGGCTCGGGTGGCCCAGACCTCCGAGGTCGGCACCCCCTTGAGGTCACTCGCCGAGTTGGTGTCCACCCCGGGCGAGCCGACGAAGATCACGGCGTCGGCGTTGATGCCGTCTCCCTGCTGCGCGGTGTGTCCGATCACCGTCGACCCATAGCTGTGCCCAACACCACGTTGCGGGACGGCTCACCGTCGTGGGTCACCCGCAGCCCGTCCTGGAACCGGTCCAACTCCCCGGCACCGCCCTCGGCCGAGCCGTCGAACGGTGCGTTCCAGACGACCGAGTCCGGCGCGTCGTAGCCGAGCCACATGATCGCGGCCGTCTCCGCCGACGGGTCGGTCTCCAACGCGTCGGCGGCCATACGGTCGGCCCGGTTGATGTCGCCGCCGACCTTCGACAACTCCGCCCCGGTCCCCGGCACGTACGTCACCACGTTGTCCGCCGTGTCCGGGTTCCCGACCGAGACGATCGCCCTGCCATCGTCCTCCGTGGACAGCCCGACCAGATACGCCCGGGGCTTGTTCGGGTCGTCCAACCTGCTGTCGATCGCGTTCAGCCCGCGCAGGGTGCGGTCGATCCGCTCCCGTTCCTCCCGGATCCGGTCCAGCTCGGCGAGCGCGGCACCGACCTTGTTCGACTCACCCGGGTACAACTCGGCGCCCCGACCCTGCTCGACCATCGACCGAAGGTACGCCTCCCGGCGGGTGGACTCGGGGCCGGCGGGGTGGCCGCGGTGCGGCGTCCAGTTCGTCGCGTCGGGCGGTGAGGCGGTCCCGCTCCCGGTCCAGCACGATACGGTTGGCGACGTCCCGGCTCGCCACCGGCACCCCGTCCAAGGCTCCGATCAGCTCCGGATACTCCGCGATCACATACCGCCGCTGCGCGGGAGTCAACGAGTCCCACCACCGCTTCACCACGGCCGGATCGGTCCCCGCGGCCGGAACGCGTGACCGGTCCACCCTCGCCATCGGCGTCCCGGAAACGGTGGCGGTGTTCTCCGCGATCGTCCGGGCAGCCCGCGCGTCCAGTTCGGCGGCCTCCCTCAGCAGGGCGTCGCGCTGCCACACCAGTTGGGACACCGACCGGGCCGTCCACTCGTTGGAGTGCGCCGGGTCCACCGTCATCGACCCGTCCGGATTGATCGTGACGTGGGCCTGCCTGCCCTGCTCCACCAGCTCCCGCGCCCGGCCGCGCAGCTCCGACACGTCGTTGGCGTGCTGTGCCAGGGTCTGCGCGATGGTCACAACCGGCGGAAACACGGCGTCCAGCTCCCTGCGCAACCCGTCGCAGTACTCCTGCGCCTTCGTCGCCGCCGGCCCCGACTCCCACACGTCCGGAACCTTCCGCACCGACAGCGTGACAGCGTCCGCCCGGTCGTCCGTCGACCGGCCCAACTGGTCCCACGCTGCCGCCGCCCGCCGCCACACCTCCGGATCGGCGTTCAGCAGCATCTCGAAAGTGATCCCGCCCACGCCGTCCTCCCTCGCGACACGCCGTGGCGGGCCGACAGCCGCCTCACCGTGCCCGGACCCGGTCGTGTCGCTGGCCCGCCCGTTCGTCCGAGCCCTGGTAGTTGTTCGCGGCGTCGATCAGTGCCTGCCCCGCCGCCTCGATCCGACCGGCGAGCCCGCGCAGATACGTCTGCCAGCCATCGGCCGCCCGCTGAGCCGCTTCCGCGGCCGCCCAGCCGCCGACCGCACCGCATGCCGCCAACCGCCCCTCGACCGACCTGACATTCCGCATCAGCTCGGCGCCATGCCCGACAATCTCGCCGCCCAGCGACCGCAACCCGGGCACGTGCACCCGCACCGGTTGGCTCATCTCGTCTCCCTCGCCCGCACCCAGGCCGCAGAGACCGATCCGGACAACGCCACCCGCCAAGCGTTGTCAATCGACGAATATACCAACAGCACTGCAAGCGAGTGGGCACTGAGCGTGTCGAGCGGTGCGCGTGTTCGTTGTGTGTCGCGTGACGGATGTCGATGGTGGGCGACGACCTGCCGATATGGCGCCGACGGTGTCAACACCAGCCCGCCCGTGCCACCACCGACGATACGGCCACCCCCTGACGGTGCCGTTGCGGTACTAGGCTGGGCGTGGCGGCTCGCGGTCCAGCGAGGACGCCCCGGTGCGTGGTCCGATGTTCCCGACGCCACCGGCGGGCCGATCTGCGACGGGAGGCGGACATGGGCCCGGGCTGGTATCCCGATCCGACGGGCCGCCAACCGTTGCGCTGGTTCGACGGCACTCGGTGGACACCACAAGCCCTGGACGGGTGGCAGCTCCCGGTGGTGGACCCACTGCCCACCATGGACGACGCCGGCTCCGGAGCACCTTCGCCCGCCCCCGCCCCGCCGCCGGCCGGGACGGTGCCGGTGGTGCCGGGGCAGGCGGCATCCCCGGAGTCCCCGGCGGTCCCGGCGCCGGCTCCGCCGCCGAGGCCGGCGGGGCGGCCGCCGGAGACGCCGAAGATCGCCGCGATCTCCCAGATCTGGCGTCTGCTGGTCGTCGCCGGAGCCGCGCTCCTCATGGTGATCGGGTTCCTGATGCAGCCGTGGATCGAACTGAGATTCGGCGACCGTCGGGTGGCAGTCAGCTACTTCGAGTTCGCGGACTGGGCCCGGGCCAACAACGTCGATGTCGGCGTCTGGTGCGCCGCGTACGCCGAGGGATTGGCGGTGGTACTGGCGGGCGTCGGCCTGGTGGCGGCGACCCTGTCCGCGGTGGCGACGATCGTCTGGGGCCGGACGTCCGGCTGCGCCGTGCCGTTGTTGTTGGCCGTGCTGTTGGCACTCAGCATCGCCGGGGCCCCGACCTGGGGCATCGACGATCTGCCGTGGACCGGACCGCCGGGGGTGGTGCAGGGGACCGCCCCCATGCTGATCGTCGCGAGTCACCTGGCCCTGATGTGGACGAGTGGTGAGCCCCGGTCGAAGACGACGACGAGTCGGACCCGTTCCTGATCCCCGGCCCCGTGTCCCGCCGCGGGGCTCGCCGGCCGCTGACGGCGCTCCGCTCCGCCGACCGCGGGTCATCCGGCGCCCACCGGACGCCCCGCCTCGGGTGTCCCGGCCGGTGTCACCCGCCGCGTGTCACCCGCCGCCCCCGGCGCTCAGCCAGACAGCTCCTTGCCGAGTGCGGCGGCGGCGCTGGTCAGGGCGGCGAAGGCGGTGTCGATCCGCCAGGCGGCCCGGTCGCGCGGCCCGATCGGGTTGGAGATGGTCCTCAGCTCGGCAAAGGGAAGCCCGGCGGTGGTCGCGGCGACGGCGACGCCGTACCCCTCCATCGCCTCGGCCACCGCGTCGGGGTAGCGGTCGAGCAACGCCGCGGCCGTCTGGGCGGTCCCGGTCACGGTGCCGAGGGTGAGCACGGTGCCGGTGACCGCGTACGGCAGACCGCTCCTCAACCGGGCCAGCAGCTCCGGGTCGGCCGAGACGGTGGTGGCGCCGAAACCCAGCTCGTCGAGGGTGAGGAAGCCGTCGGGCGACTCGGCGCCGAGATCGGCGGCGACGCTACGGGTGGCGAGCACCGTCCCGCCGACCGACACCCGACCGGTGAAGCCACCGCCGATCCCGGCACTGATCACCGCCCGGTACGGCTCCCCGCCCGCCTCGGCCAGCGCGATCAGCCGGGCCGTACCGGCGGCGGCCGCGGCCGGACCGACTCCGACCGACGCGACCGTCACCGCGTCGGTGACCAGGCCGGCCCGGACCGCCTCCGCCTCGGCCTCGACCGCGGTGACGAGCAGCACCCGACCGCGCACTACGGGCCTCCCCGGGTCGGCCGGCGGGAGTCCTCGTCGCCGCGGTCGGATACGGCGGAGGAGGGTCGGTAGATGTGGTAGCCGGGCGGTGCCAGCGACTCGTCCTCGGCACCGCGGTCGTCCGGGGGCTCGCTGGCCCGGCCCCGTACCGACGGGGTGACCGCCGCGACGGGGGAGGCCGGGCCCCCGGTCCGGGGACCTCCGGGCTGACGCCGGTTCGCCGGCCGCCCGGTCACGGCGGACCCGTTCCGGTCGGCGTGTCCGTCGGTGACCCGTCCCGCCGAGGCGGTGCGCTCCGCCCGGCCGGTCGGTACGGAGCCGGTCCGCACGTCGGCGGGCCCCTTCTCGCCCTCGGGCTGCTCCTCGTCGGGCTGCTCGGCGTCGGCGAGCGCCCGGCCGGAGAGCCGGTTGCCGCGCAGCCGCGCGGCGGTGACGATCGCCCAGCCCGCCGCGACGACCGCGAGACCGGCCAACACCCCGACCCCGATCCGGCCGTCGATCGGGATCAGCCCGAGCGCGCCGCCGGCCACGAAGGCCAGCATCAGGATCGTCTCGGAGTGGGCGAACGCGGTGGCCCGGAGCCGTTCCGGGACCCGCTCCTGGATGGTGGCGTCGCCGGCCAGCTTGGCGATGCCGCTCACCGCGGATGTGAGGAGGCAGAGCAGGGCGACGAGCGCCAGCGAGAACCAGAGCGTGGCCACCACCCCGCTCCCGGCTGCCAACACCAGGCCGGTGGCCTGGAGGGCGACCGGGCGGCGGATCCGCAGCCGCGTCCCGAGGGCGGTGGCAAGGAACCCGCCGACGCCCAGCGCGGCGCCGACCACCCCGAGGGCGAGTTCGTCGCCGAGTTCCCGACCGAAGAGGGTGCTGTCCAGGTGGCCGGCCTTGATGGCGAAGGCGAGGAAGAGCAGGAGGAAGCCGTACAGGGCGCGGAGCGTGGCGCTGCCGACCAGGGCGGCGATCACCAGCCGCCCGGAGGGGCCGCCCCGGCTGAGCGCCCGCTCCCGCCCGCCGCGGCGGAGCTGGAACGCCTGGAAGGCCCGGGGCACGGTCTCCGGCGGGTCGGAGTCGGCCCGGGGCGGCAGGCGCAGGGCGATCACCATGCCGACCAGGAAGATCACCGAGGCGACCCGGAGTGGCCACTGTGGACCGAACCAGAACGCCGCCAGTCCGATCGGGATGACCACCCCGCCGGCGATCGAGCCGTACACACTCGCCCGGGCGCCGGCCTGGGAGAGCCCGATCCCCTCCGGCAGCAGCCGGGGCACCGCCGCCGACCGGGCCACCCCGTACGCCCGGGAGAGCGCCAGCACCCCGAACGCCGCCGGGTAGAGCCCGAAGCCGTGGATGTAGTCGGAGATCAACCAGGCCAGGAAGGCCCGGCCGAGCATGGTCGCGGCCAGGGCGTACCGGCGGCCGTGCCGGAAGTGGTCGAGCAGTGGGCCGACCACCGGCGCGAGCAGCGCGAACGGCACCATCGTGATCAGCAGGTAGAGCGCCACCTTGCTGCGCGCCTCGCCCAGGGGGGCGTTGAAGAAGATCGTCCCGGCCAGGCCGATCGCGATCAGGGTGTCGCCGGCGCAGGAGGCGGCGTGCAGGTCGAAGAGGCGGATCATGCCCGCCTCGCCGCCCGCGCCCTTCTCTCGGACCCGGGCGACCCGCCGACCGGTCCAGCGCACGCTGCCGAACCCGGCCCGCAGCAGCAGCCGGACGGCGCGCACGATCGTGCCGACGGCACGTAGGAGGAACCCCCCGGACCGGGTGAACAGCGGCATGAGCACCATCCTCGCCCATTCGGTCGGTGACCGTCGGTTTCGTGCCGAGAAATCTCTGCCTGAACGGTGCCGGGGAGTGCCGCCGACCCGACGTCAAGGATAGGCAAGAATAGGCGGGTGACCAGGACCAGCACTCGCGCACCTCGGCTCGACCAGGTCTGCGCCAACGCCGTCGACGTGGCGCGTGCCGGCATCACCGAGGTCGAGCCTGCCGACGTCGGCGAGCACCTGGGTGCCATCGCCGAGGGCGACCGGCTGGTGACGCACTTCTTCGAGTGCCGGCTGGCCGGATACCGGGGCTGGCGGTGGGCCGTGACCGTGACCCGCGTGCCACGCAGCCGGCACGTCACCATCTGTGAGACGACCCTGCTGCCGGGGCCGGACGCCCTGCTCGCACCGAGCTGGCTGCCCTGGCAGGAACGGCTGCAGCCGGGCGACCTCGGGGTCGGCGACCTGCTCCCCACCCCGCCGGACGACGAGCGACTCGCCCCCGGCTACCTCCTCTCCGACGACCCCGCGGTCGAGGAGACCGCCTGGGAGCTGGGGCTCGGCCGGGTCCGGGTGATGTCCCGGGAGGGCCGCACCGAAACCGCCCAGCGGTGGTACGACGGCGACCATGGCCCCGGCGCGCCGATCTCGGTCGCCGCGCCGCGTACCGCCCGGTGCGGGACCTGCGGCTTCTATCTCCCGCTGTCCGGGGCGCTCCGCCAGGCGTTCGGGGTCTGCGGCAACCTGTACGCGCCCGACGACGGGCGGGTGGTCAGCGCCGACCACGGGTGCGGGGCCCACTCGGAGACGCTGGTGGAGACCTCCGAGGCTCCGGTGGACGAGCTCCCGACGGTCTACGACGACAGCGAGGTCGAGGCGATCACGGTGAGCCGGGCGCCCGGGTCGGTCGAGTCGGGCGAGCCGCCGGAGCCGTACGGGCACGGCTGAGCCGGTTCCGGTACGGCCGCGGGCACAGCCGCGCCGGCCGCGTCGCGTACCCGGCCCGGGGACCCGGGTGTCGCGGGGTAGCCGTACCCGGGCGGGCCGGGTCAGCGGCCGGCACGGCGGCGTCGGCGGTTGGCGTCGTGCCGGAGCATCACGGCAAGCCCGACGAAGCCGGAGAGGAAGCCGGAGAGACAGATCCAGAGCCAGTTCTCGTGGTCGTGCGCGGCGAGCCAGTCGCGGAAGAAGATCAGCAGCACCAGACCGACGACGGCCCAGACCACGATGCCGGCGACCGCGAACGGCACCATCGGCGGGTCGAGTGGCTCGATCGGTGCCCCGCCCGGGGCGCGCCGGGCCGCATCCCCGAGGCCGGGCCGGGCCGCGCCCCCGGTGTCGACCCGCGCCGCGTCCCCGGAGGCGGGTGGCGCAGGGCGCGGCTCGTCGGGCACGCAAACCAGGGTACGGCCACCCTGAGCAGGCACAGCAACCGGGAAGTCTTTGCCGGCGCGCCCGACGATCTGGCACCATGCGGTTCGGCACATGACCCCTCACCTGCGAGGATCTGATGGACGACCCCGCGGCCACCCCCGCCGCCGAGTCCGGTGGCACGGCCGCCGGCAACCCCGCCCCGGGCGGTACGACCGCTCTCGCTGGCGGTCCGGCACCCCGCAACCGCTTCGACCGGTTCTTTGAGATCTCCGCCCGCGGTTCGACGCTGGGCCGCGAGGTCCGCGGCGGCCTCGTCACCTTCTTCACGATGGCCTACATCGTGGTGCTGAACCCGCTGATCCTCGGCAGCGCCGTGGACGGGGACGGGGCGAAGCTCGCGATCCCGGCGATCGCCGCCGCCACGGCCCTGGTCGCCGGGGTGATGACGATCCTGATGGGGGTGGTGGGCCGCTTCCCGCTGGCCCTGGCCGCCGGCCTCGGGGTGAACGCGCTGATCGCGTACGAGATCGCCCCGCAGATGACCTGGGCCGACGCCATGGGTCTGGTGGTGATCGAGGGTGTGATCATCGCGGTCCTGGTGCTGACCGGGCTGCGTACCGCGGTGTTCCGGTCGTTCCCGACGCAGCTCAAGACCGCGACCGGGGTGGGGATCGGGCTCTTCCTGACCATCATCGGCCTGGTCGACGCCGGCTTCGTCCGGCGGATCCCGGACGCGGCGAACACCACGGTGCCGGTCGGGCTCGGCATCGGCGGCAAGTTGGTCACCTGGCCGGCGCTGGTCTTCGTGCTGGGTCTGCTGCTGACCCTGGTGCTGGTGGTACGCCGGGTCAAGGGTGCGATCCTGCTCGGCATCCTCGCCGCGACCGTGCTGGCGATCATCGTCGAGGCGATCGCCAAGGTCGGTCCGTCGGTGGTGAACGGCCAGCCGAACCCGTCCGGCTGGTCGCTGAACGTGCCGCGGCTGCCGGAGAAGGTGGTGGACCTGCCGGACCTCTCCCTGCTGGGTCACTTCAACCTGCTCGGGTCGTGGCAGCGGGCCGGCTGGCTGGTCGCGATCATGTTCGTCTTCACCCTGCTGGTGACCGACTTCTTCGACACCATGGGGACGATGGTGGCGGTCGGCCAGGAGGCCGGCCTGCTCGACGAGCAGCGGATGCCGCCGCGTACCCGGGAGATCCTGCTGGTCGACTCGATCGCGGCGGCGGCCGGCGGCGCGGCGAGCACGTCCAGCAACACGTCGTACATCGAGAGCGCGGCCGGGGTCGCGGAGGGCGCCCGGACCGGTGCGGCCAACCTGGTCACCGGCGGCCTGTTCCTGCTGGCGATGTTCTTCACGCCACTGGTCGTCGTGGTGCCGTTCGAGGCGGCGACCACCGCGCTGGTGATCGTCGGGTTCCTGATGATGACCGCGGTCAAGGAGATCGACTGGCGTGACTACGAGATCGGGATCCCCGCATTCCTCACCATCGTGCTGATGCCGTTCACCTACTCGATCTCCAACGGAATCGGGGCCGGGGTCATCTCGTACGTCGTGCTCAAGGCCGCCCGGGGCAAGGTCCGGGAGGTGCACCCGCTGCTGTATGTGGTGGCGGCGCTCTTCGTGCTCCACTTCCTGCGCGGCCCGATCGAGAGCCTGGTGTTCTAGCGATCCTGGTCTCCCCGACGCGGTAGGCGCGGCGGGAACGCCACGACGTACCGCCCCGCAGCCGCGGCGAGCACCCGCGGGCGGCCACCCACCCGGGCGGCTACGCACAGCTGCGTCGCTCGCGGAGGGCGCGAAGGTGGAACGCGGCCCAGGTGCGGTAGGGGCGCCACGCCTCGGCGACGTGGGCCAGGGTGGTGCCGGCGCCGTACCGCGCCACGATCTCGGCGTCGAGGCGGGACTCGTGGCGCGGCAGGCCGTCGGGGTGGTTGGCGCCGCGGAGGACGACGAGTTCGGCGGCGAACGGGCCCAGCCCCTTCACCTGGCGCACCTGTGCGACGGCGGTCTCGGCGTCCATGTCCCGCAGGCGGCCGCCGTCGAGCAGGCCGTCGAGGGCGGCTTCGGCGACGGCGCGCAGGTACTCGGGCTTGCGGCCGGGCAGGTCGAGGTCGAGTGCCCGTAGCCGCTCGGGTTCGGGGAACGCGCCGGCGTGACCGTGCCGCCGGATGAGGTCACGACGCAGGTGGGCGGCCTGTGCGATGCGGACGCGTTGCGACAGCACTGCCCAGGCGGCCGCCTCGTACGGCGAGTGGAAGCCGCACGGGCGGAGGCCCGGCAGGCTTCGCTGCGCCGCACCGATGACCGGGTCGCGGTCGCCGACGGCGGGCCATCCCCGGCCGTCGACGTCGAGCGCGAGAAACCGGGCGGCCTGCGTGGCGGCGGCGTCGAGGTCGCCCTCGCCGGTCACCGTGATGCGGGCCGTGGCGCCGTCCTGGTGCACGGTCGCCTTCGCGCGGGACCAGTCGCGGTCCACCAGGAAGACGGTCCGCAGGTCGGTCGTGTCGCGTCGGGTGGGGAGGGCCGCCGGGGCGAAGCCCTCCCAGAAGGTGCGGCTGGTGGCCAGTGACCAGGGGCCGGCCACCGTCCGCACGGTCGTGTGCTCGCGCATGGTCGGCTCGCCTCAGCCCTGGTCGTGCACGGTGACGGCGTAGCCGTCGGGATCGCGGAAGGTGAAGGTGCGGCCGAAGGGGCCGTCGACCGGTGGGGTGAGGATCGGCACGCCGGCGGCCGCCAGCTCGTCGTGCAGTGCCTGCGCGTCGTCGGCTCGCAACCACAGCGCCACTCCGGCACCGGGGTGCGGGGTGGCCGTGTCGAGGTCGAGGCCGGGGAGCGGGGTCCGTACGGCGAACGGCACCGGGCTCGTCGCGAACACCACCGCGCCGGGCGGGCTGGCCGGGGCGCGGCGCATCCCGAGGCGGGTCTCGTAGAACTCGGCGGCGGCGTCGACGTCCCGCACCTGTAGCGCGATGAAGTCGGGCCCGGTCACGGTCATGGCTGGCTCCTTCGACGGGTATGTCAAAGTCCTGACATGTCCGAGAGTATGTCAGGATGTTGACATGGCGCAAGGCGTGGGAGATCTCAACCTGTCAGTGGGGTACGCGCTGAAGCAGGCGGCGGCGGCGCTGCGTACGGCGATGGACGCCGGGCTCCGGCCGCTGGGACTGACCGTGCCGCAGTACGCCTGCCTCGAACTGCTCCGTCAGCGACCCGGGCTGTCGGCGGCCGAACTCGCCCGCGGCGCCTTCGTCACCCGGCAGTCGATGCACGCCGTGCTGCTCGGGCTCGAGGAACGCGGGCTGCTGACCAGGGCGTCCACCGCCACCCGGGGGCGCGCCCTGCCAACCGAACTCACCGAGGCGGGGCACCGGGTCCTCGCCGAGGCCAGCGCGGTCGTCGCCGAGATCGAACGGCGCATGATCCGTTCGCTGAGCGTCGCGGAACAGCAGCGGCTCCGTGCGGACCTCGCCGCCTGCGCCGCGGCACTGGGCGACACGACGCCCCGCTGACCGGCCCGGGCTCGCCCGCCTCCAGCCCCTGGTGGGCCGCCACCAGACCGTCGGTGGGTCACCATGTCGGGACCGCGGGTAAAGTTCGGGGCCAGTCACCGCGGGCCGGTGACATCGGTCATACGAGTGGTCGTTAGCCAAGCTCATTAGTTAGGCTAACTAACGTGACGGAGTGGGCGGTGATGGCGAGGCAGATGCCGGCGACGCAGCTCGCCACGGTGCTGCGTGACGCGATCACCCGACTCAACCGACGGGTACGGCAGACCCGCCCGGTGGGTGATCTCACCGGGACGCAGCTTTCCGCACTGACCAGCCTCGAACTGGCCGGCGCGCTGACCCCTCGGGAGCTGGCCGACACCGAACGGGTCCAGCCGCCGACGATGACCAAGATCGTCGCGAAGCTGGAGGAGCGCGGCCTCGTACAGCGCACCCCGCATCCGACCGACGGTCGGCAGGTCATCCTCGCCGTGACCGATCCCGGCCGCAGGATGCTCGCCCAGTTCGAACGGGCCCGCAACGAGTGGCTGGCCGGTCGGCTCGCCGAGCTGACCCCGGAGGAACGCGACGTGTTGCGACGGGCCGCCGAGATCCTGCAGAAGGTGGCTCGCGACTGAGTAGCGCGGCATCGGGTCCGCTCCGTCCGTTAGGTGACCCGGCGTGATTGCCGGGTACCCGGATGACGCGTACGACCCGAGGAGGCGCACCCCGAGTGCGGGCAAAGCTGAGCACCACCTTCCAGTCCCTGACGGTTCGCAACTACCGGCTCTTCGCCATCGGTCAGCTGATCAAGCTGATCGGGGTGTGGATCATGTTCACCACCCAGGACTGGCTCGTCCTGAACCTCTCGGACAACAACGCCACCGCGCTCGGCATCGTGGTCGCGGCGCAGTTCACCCCCGTACTCCTGCTCACCCTCTTCTCCGGCCGCCTCGCCGACCGGTACGACAAGCGCATCCTGCTGGCCATCGCCAACAGCGCGTGGAGCGCCCTCTCGCTCGCGATGAGCGTCCTGGTCATCACCGGCCTGGTGCAGCTCTGGCACGTCTTCGTCTTCGCCGCCCTGCTCGGGGTGGCGAACGCGGTCGAGACCCCGGTACGGCAGTCATTCGTCTCCGAACTCGTCGGCACGACGCTGCTGCCGAACGCGCTCTCCCTCTCCGCCGCCACGTTCAACTCGGCCCGGATCATCGGCCCGGCGGTGGCCGGCGTGGCGATCGCGCTCTTCGACGTCGGCCCGGTCTTCCTGTTCAGCGCGTTCAGCTCGATCGCGCCGGTGGTCTGCGTGCTGTTGATGCGCGCCGGCGAGCTGCACCGCGACGACCTGCCGCCGGTCTCCGAGCGGGATGCGGCCCGGGTCGTCGACGGGCTCCGGTACGTCGCCCGCCGCTCCGACCTGCTGCTGCCGATGGTGTTGATGTCGGTGATGGGGCTGGCGCTGTTCAACTTCCAGCTCACCCTCTCCGCGCTGGCCAAGACCACCTTCAACACCGGGGCCGCCTCGTTCGGCCTCTTCACGACCGCGCTCGCGCTCGGCGCGCTCTTCGGGGCGCTGGCCGGCAGCGGCCGGCGCAGCCGGCCGTCGGTCTGGCTGGTGCTCGGCGCCGCGATCGGGACCGGGATCTTCGGCACCCTCGTCGGGTTGGCCCCGACGTACTGGCTGGTGGTGGCGCTGCTGCCGCTGACCGGGTTCTTCATGGTCTTCTTCGCCCAGGCCGCCAACCAGCGGGTGCAGCTCGGGGTCGACGCGGCCTTCCGGGGCCGGGTCATGGCGCTCTGGGTGCTGGTCTTCCTCGGCAGCAACCCGGTCGGCGCGCCGATCGTCGGCTGGATCGCCGAGCGTTTCGGCGCCGGGGCGAGCATCTGGATCGGCGGGCTCATCTCGGTGGCCGCCGCCGGGATCGCGCTGGTCTGGCAGCTGCACCGCGACGGCGCCCGACTCCGCCTGCGACTCCTGCCCCTGCCCCGGTTCTACGTGGTCAACTCCGCCGACCTGTGAACCAACCAACGGGCCGGTGCCTGTCGTACCGCCAGGTCCTGCCCACCTCGCCGGTCCCGCTTCGGCTCACGGCCGGGACTGGCTCGTCCGGCTGGGGCCGGTGGGGTGGAGGTCGCGGGTGGTCCGGACGCCGCGCCCGGTCCGGCCGCGTCCGGTCCTGGCCGCGTCCGAGCCGGCCACGGCGGTCCGGGAACCCGGAGCGGCTGCCGTGCTGGCTCTGGCGACGGTCGGGCGACGGCGACGTAACGTGGAGCGGTGACCGCAAGGCCGTCGAGCGCCCCGGCCGGCGCTCGGCGTGGCGACGCTGAGCCGTCGATGATTACAAACCGGTGGCGGGACGGGGTGCCGCCACCTAGCGTCGAAGGATGTGTCCGCCGTGCATGCTCTCGCGCTGCCGCTGGCACTACTCGTCACCGTCTGCCTGCCGGTCGTGGTGGCCGCGCTGATCTGCGCCGACGAACCGCCCGCCCGCCTGCGGCGCCGGATCGTGACCCGCCGCGCGGGCAAGGGGCGGTGGCGTCAGCTCCGGCAGCTCGACCGGGCGCTCCGACTCGGCCCGACGCGACTCGTGGACCAGGCCGCGTGGCCGGGGCGCCGCGACGGCCCGAGCATCGAGCAGCTCGCCGCCGAGCTGCGGCGTCTGGGCGAACGACGGCGCCAGCTCGCCGGCCGGCCACACCCGGGGCGGGACGCGCTACTGGCGGCGTACGACGACCGGCTGCGGCTGGCCAGCCGGCGCCTCGGGGTGGCGGAGTATCTGGCCGACCTGGAGGGCCTCGACCGAGAGATCGAACGGGTACGGGTCGAGGGCGCGCTGGAGGCTGCCGGCCTGGTCCTTCGGACCCCGCACGCCGATCCCCGTCGACCGGCCGGCTGACCGGTCCCGGAGCAGCCTCCCGTGCGGCTGTTTGTCGCCATCTACCCGCCCGCCGAGGCGCTGGACGACGTGATGGCGCAGGTGCCTCGGCTCCGGATCGGCGCGGCAGCCGACGCCGGGGTCAACGTACGGCTGGCCGCCCGGGCGAACCTGCACGTCACGGTCGCCTTCCTCGGCGAGGTGCCGGACGACCGGTCACCGGAGGTGACAGCGGCGCTCGGCCGGGCCGTACGAACCTGGCGCCGTGGGCCCACCCGCCGTCGGGACCGGCCGACCCGGCATCTCGGGTCGCCCACCGTTGCCGAGCCGACCGCGCTCCGGTTGCGGCTCGGTGGCGGTGGCCGGTTCGGTCGGGGCCGGTTCACCGTGCTCTGGGTTGGTGTGCTCGGGGACGTCGCGGCGCTGCGGCGACTGGCCGACGCCAGCCGGAGGGAACTGCGCCGGGCTCGGTTGCCGTACGACTCCCGACCGCTGCGGCCGCACCTCACCCTGGCCCGACCCGGTGACCGGATCGACCGGGAGAGCGTCGACGAGGACCTGCGTACCCTCGACGGTTATCTCGGCCCGTCCTGGTCGGCGACCGAGCTGGTGTTGGTCCGTAGCCACCTCGGTCCCCGGCCGACCTACGATCGGCTGGCGACCTGGCCGCTCGCCGAGGAGACGCCGGAGGAGCAGATCCCCGACCGGTAACCGCGCCGACCCGTGCGCGACGGGCGCTGCTCGTGGGAAACCGCTGCGGGAAGGGCCGTTCGGCGTGTCCATGTCTGGCTCCACGATCGCGCCGGCATCACCCCGGGTCGGGAGTGCAGACCGTCAGGAAGGACTTCTGGTTCTCGCGTTGCACGTCCGATGCGTCCATCCAGCCGCGCTCGCCGAACAGGTAGCTTCCGGACGGGTGCTCGGCCGATTCGCGCAGCACCCGGGCGACGTCGACCCTGGCGCCAAACGCCTTCGGGCCGTCAACGGAAAAGTTGATCCAACGCGCCGTTGTCCAGTCGTAGTCCGGGGGCAGCGGCTTCTGGACGTGCAGAGGCCCGCCGGTGTCCGGGGCGGATCCCCCGGAGGTGGTGAGCAGGTCCATGTGTTCCAGCGTCACGCCTGGCTGCGGTGCGGTCCACACCTGCTCGGCACTCTCCTGGGTGCCGACGTCGAAGATCAACGTCAGGCGGATGACGCCGGAGCACGGGGTGCCCGTCCACAACTTCAGTACGCCGTCGGTGACGCGGAACCCGGCCGCTGGCGGCAGCGACGGCTCGAACTGCGACCTGGTGTCACACGCGGCGATCGTCGCCGCCGCCAGTAGGCCAGCGCAGGCCACGCTCAGGCGTCTACTTGTCATATCCACCATCGGCAAGCCCAGCGTCCTTCTCGGTCTCGTTGCTGCCGGTGACCTGTTCCCACAGGTAGGAGGCGATGAAGCCCGTGTAGCCTTCCCGCGCCCATTGCTGGGAGTGGCGCTCCTCGTGGTGCAGCAGCCGGTCGGCGTCGAGAGCACCCTGGTACGGGCCGTTGTCGCCTTCATACCACGCGTGGCCCGACCTCACCACCTGCCGCAGCTGTTGCGCCGCATCATCCGGGTCGTCGATGTTCAGCATGAACGTGTCGCCCCAGGTCGTTCCGCCGCGCTGGCTGAACTGGTCCTGGATGAGGTTCCCGCCCAGGCCCATCATCATGCCGTTCGGGGTGGTCACCAATCGTCCACCGTTGCGGTGTACGAATCCCACGTCCTGGTCGTAGCTCCAGGAATTCGCCTGTTGCCGTTCGGCAATTCGCCGCAGTTCATCGGACCCGTACGGAGTCGGTTTGAAGTCGGTCTTCTCGCCCTCGGTGCCGTAGTCGGTCCCCGCGTTCAGGAGGTAGGTCATCCGCACGGCCTTGGCCGCGTCCTCCCCGCTGATGTCGGTCGGCAACAGGAAGTACGACTTGTAGATCCCGTCGCCGTCTTCGTCCTCGCGGATCTCTTCCAATCTCTCGAGGATCTTGAAGTCCTCCGGGGTGATGTGGTGCTCGGCGATGATCTTCTTGATGGTCTCGATCGAGACGCCTCGACGTACGGCGTTCTCCAGCCACTGTCGGTAGTAGCCGGAGACGGGCGGCCCGGTCAGCAGCCCGGCGTCGCGTAGCGCCTGCTCCATGTCGACCACCCGGGCTTCGATATCCCCGCCCTTGCTGGCGTCGGCCAGGGTGGTCGCGCCCCGGTCGCTGATCTTGCGGTCCTGCGCGAGTTGCATCACCCGGGCGAGGGTTGCGTCGATGTTGTTCGCCGTGGTGAGGATCGCCTTGGTTTCCTGCACCAGCCGCTGCCTGATGGTTTCGCGGTGCCGTTCGGTCTCGGCCCGGTCTTCGGCCTCGAACCGCGACCTCGGCGGAGGATCCGGGGGCTTGGTGTCCACGATCGAGCCGTCGGCGGCGATGCGGAACTGGTAGGTCTCGGCGAGAGAGTCGTTGTTGGCGACCCGGTTCCTCAGGGCGTGTACGTCGTCCGCGGCGTTGTGCAGGGCTCGCTCGACGGCGGCCAGCTCCGCGACCAGGATTTCGGCGTTGTTCCGCGTGGTGCCCAGCGAATTGCGTGCATTCGCGCCCGCGGTGCCGTGCCAGGCGGGCAGTTTCCTGGCGTTGTCGAGCTCGTCCTGCAGCCCGATGATTTTGTCCTTCCGCTGGTGCAGGTCGGTGGCGGAGGCATCGAGTGCCTTGGCGTCCCATCTGCGGACGTCGTCGTAGCTGACAGTCATGACCCAAAAGCCCTCTTGGCGGCCTCGTCGCTTTCGGAGTATCGTTTCGCGGCCGAGGCGACCGATTCGCTCCATCGGTCGATCTCGTCTGCCCATTCCTTCACACGCGCATTGAGCGTCGACGCCAGCGTGGGTGCGCGGGATGCCGCGACTCCACCTGGCAATGCTGTGGCGACCGCATCCAGGCCGGCGCCCGGTTGCACCGCCCTGGCCTGGTCCGCAGCCGATCCCGCTGCCTTGGCCGCCTGCCTCAGCTGATTGATCTGGACCTCGAATCCGCTCACAGTCCGTGATCACCGCCCTCTGAGTCGGTCAGCAACCGACACGGTATCCAGCGATCGCAAGCATGGGCCGACCTTGATCTCCGTCGGGCTCAGGAGTGCAGGGCGGGCTCGTCCGCCGCGGAGCACGACGTGGGTGAGCCGCGGCGTGGTGGGACGTGGGCGATGTGGCTGCCGGCGAGCCGGCCTGGTCGAACCGCCGATCCACGCGCGCGCCCCACAGCCTGGCGGGAAGGCGGACGATGCGGCCCCACGACCGGAGGCGGCGGCTCCTCGTGGGGGACGGCCCGCGGCGGTTGGTGGCTCGCCGCCGGACCAGTCGGCGAGACCGGAGATGCCGCGTCCGAGGAAAACTGTTACGCGAGGAGGATCACGCCTGACCGCGCAGAGCGGGACAGGCGCGCAGAGCGGGAGTGGGGCAGGCCGCCCCCGTCATGGATGGCTCAGGAACTCTCCCGCGCCGCCGGCCCGCTGCCGAAGAGCACGTCGTCCCAGCTCGGCAGCCGCTTGCGCGGCTTGCCCGCCGTCTCGCCGCCCTCCGCGCCCCCCTGGCCGGAGGTGCGCCGGGGCCGCAACACCGCCAGCGACGGCACGGCGGGGACCTCCTTCGGTGCGTCCGAGTCGTCGTCGAACGCCGAGCCCGGGCCGCCACCGAGCAGTGCGGTGGCGCCGCCCACCACCGGCCGCTGCCGGGGCGTCTCGGAGGTGGCCGTGGCGGACGCGTCGAGACCCCGACCGGTGCCGGAGCCGAGCGGCCGGTCGAGCGAGGCGAGCAGCGCGTCGCGACCGGCGCGGATCGGGTCCCGGCTGGGGCGGGGAAGGTCGCTGGGGGTCGGCAGGCCGTGGCCACCCCGGCTCGGACCCAGCCGGGACGGGCTGGGCAGGCCGTGCCCGCCCCGCTCCGGCGGCTCCTGACCGAGCAGCGGCGCGGGCCGCTCGGCGCAGAGGTACTGCGCCATGTCGTCGTGCGGCGTCACCGCCTGGCGGGTCTTGTCGAGATCCCAGACCGCGTGGGCGGTCGCCTTGCCGGAGGGCCAGGTCGCGACGATCCGCCACGTCCCGTCGTCCCGCCGGTAGGCGTCCCAGGAGATCTTCTCGGTGTCGATGCCGTGCTGGGAGAGCCGGCCGTCCACGATCTCGGCGAGCGGGGCAGGGTTCTCCGCGTTCTTCAGCCGGGTCCGCCGGGCGTGCTGGGCGAGCATCGCCCGCTCCTGGAGCACCGGCCCCGCGTACCGCAGCACCCGGTCGACCGGCACGCCGGCGATCCGCGCCACGTCCTCGGCCGACTCGCCAGCCCGAATCCGAGCCTGGATGTCCCGGGGCGAGAGTGACGGCACCGGCTCGGTGCCGCTGCCGACCGCCGTCAGGGTCGGGCTGTTCGGTTCCCGCTGCAGCGCCGTCGTCACCCGCTCGTCGATCGGCAGGGCAAGAAGCCGCCCCACCTCGTCGGTGAGCACCATAGCTTGGCCGTCCTCGGAGAGGGCGACGAAGCGTACTGGCCGCATCGCGTTGCCTCCGTCCCGCCTCGCTGGCCCACGCCACAGGTCAGCCACCCGGGCGTCCTTGTGACACGGTACGCCGGTCCGTCACCCGGTGGGGGGAGCCACGCCCGCATGTCGCGGGTGAGCTGGACTGATTGATCACTCGGGTCGGGCGCCGCCAACCGCACGGGTCGGGCCGTCCGCCGGACCGGCCCGACCCGGTACCCGATCGGTCAGAGCCGTTCGACCACGTAGTCGACGCAGGCGGTCAGCGCCTCGACGTCGGCCGGCTCGATCGCCGGGAAGAGCGCGATCCGGAGCTGGTTGCGGCCCAGCTTCCGGTACGGCTCGGTGTCGACGATCCCGTTCGCCCGCAGCGCCTTGGCGATCGCGGTCGCGTCGATCCCGTCCGCGAAGTCGATCGTGGCCACCACGTTGGAGCGCAGCGCCGGGTCGGTGACGAACGGGGTCGCCACCGAAGAACGCTCGGCCCAGCCGTACACGATGGCGGCGCTCTCGGCGGTGCGCTTGGCCGCCCAGGCCAGCCCGCCCTGCGCGTTCATCCAGTCGGTCTGCTCCGCGGCCAGGAAGATCGTGGCCAGCGCCGGCGTGTTGTACGTCTGCTCCAGCCGCGAGTTGTCGATCGCGGTGACCAGGTCGAGGAAGGCCGGGATGTAACGACCCGACGCCTTGATCTCGGCGGCCCGCTCCAGCGCGGCCGGGGACATCAGGGCCAGCCAGATCCCGCCGTCGGAGCCGAAGCACTTCTGCGGGGCGAAGTAGTAGACGTCGCACTCCCGGACGTCGACCTCCAACCCGCCCGCGCCGGAGGTCGCGTCGACCAGCAGCAGCGCGCCGTCGTCCGCGCCGTCGACCCGGCGGACCGGCACCGCGACGCCGGTCGAGGTCTCGTTGTGCGGGGTGGCGTAGACGTCGACGCCGGCCTCGGCGACCAGGGCCGGGGCGCTGCCCGGGTCGGCCTTGCGGATCGTCGGATCGCCGAGGAACGGAGCGTCGGAGACCGCCTTGGCGAACTTGGCGCCGAACTCGCCGAAGCTGGCGAACTGGGCCCGGTCGCGGATCAACCCGAAGGTGGCGACCTCCCAGAAGGCGGTGGTGCCGCCGTTGCCGAGAACGACCTCGTACCCCTCCGGCAGGGAGAAGAACTCGGCGATGCCGCGGCGGAGCCGGGCGACCTGGTCGCGTACGGTCTTCTGCCGGTGCGAGGTGCCGAGGTACGTCGTGGCGACGTCGGCCAGCGCGGAGACCGCGGCCGGACGTACCTTGGACGGGCCGGAGCCGAATCGGCCGTCGGCGGGTTTGATCTCGTCTGGAATCCGAATGGTTGATACGTCAGCCACGGTTGCGAAGATCCTTCCGGTGGGCTGTCCAGCCCGGGTGCCGAGAGCGGTTATTCCGGCGACGCTGCCGCCAACCCATCCTCGCACCCTCCTCGGTCGGGCTGTTCCGCTATCCCACCCCGCTCACTGAGGCGTGCCCCACATTGCAGCCCAGGTGCAAGGAAGGGCCCCTTCCTCTACCAAAAGCGCTAAGAAGGGGCCCTTCCTAACACATCTCAGGCATTGTGCGGGATGGCGTCCCAGCCCTCGACCTCGTGCGGCTTGCGGGGGCCGTGGCCGACGTACCGGGCCGACGGACGGATGAGCCGGCCGAACCTCTTCTGCTCCAGGATGTGCGCCGACCAGCCGGCCACCCGGGCGCAGGTGAACATCGAGGTGAACATGTGCGCCGGCACCTCGGCGAAGTCGAGCACCACGGCCGACCAGAACTCGACGTTGGTGGCGAGCACCCGGTCGGGCTTGCGCTCCTGGAGTTCGGCCAGGGCGGCCTTCTCCAGCGCCTCGGCGACCTCCAGCCGGGGGGCGCCGAGCTCCTTGGCGGTCCGGCGGAGCACCCGGGCGCGCGGGTCCTCGGCCCGGTAGACCCGGTGGCCGAAGCCCATCAGCCGGTCACCCCGGTCGAGGAGGCTCTTGACGTACCCCTCGGCGTCGCCGCTGCGCTCGACGGCCTCGATCATTTCCAGCACCCGGGACGGGGCGCCGCCGTGCAACGGGCCGGAGAGCGCGCCGATGCCAGAGGAGATGCACGCCGCGGCGTCCGCGCCGGTCGAGGCGACGATCCGGGCCGTGAAGGTGGAGGCGTTCAGCCCGTGTTCGGCGGCGGCGATGAAGTACGCGTCCACGGCCTTGACGTGCCGAGGGTCGGGATCGCCGCGCCAGCGCTTCATGAAGCGTTCGACGATGGTCTCCGCCTTGTCGATCTCCTTCTGCGGCACCGCCGGCAGGCCGAGGCCCCGGGCCGACTGGGCGACGAAGGAGAGCGCGGTGACCGAGACCCGGGCGAGATCCTCCCGGGCCTGCTCGTCGGAGATGTCGAGGAGCGGGTTCAGCCCCCAGTACGGGGCGAGCATCGCGACCGCGGACTGCACGTCGACCCGGATGTCGCCCGAGTGCACCGGCACCGGAAACGGCTCGGCCGGCGGCAGACCGGGACCGAACCGGCCGTCGACGAGCAGCGCCCAGACGTTGGCGAAGGAGACCTGCCCGATCAGGTCCTCGATGTCGACCCCCCGATAGCGCAGCGACCCCCCTTCCTTGTCGGGCTCGGCGATTTCGGTCTCGAAGGCGATCACACCTTCCAGCCCCGGTTTGAAGTCGGACATGTGCGCTCCTGGATCGTTGTCCGTGCCCTCGGGGCTCGTTCCGGTGTGCCCGGAGGAGCCTCCGGCGAACGCAGGGATGTATTCGTGCCATCTTGCCTGCTACGCAACTAACTTGCGAGCGGGCGAGATTGTGCCGTACGCGACAATGCGGTCGCCCGCCGTCAGGGTGACGGACGCCGAGGACGAGGAGAGAGACGTGGCGGGGAACACCGTGCCGCCGGCCGCGCTGCGCCGGGAGTACACGTCGACCGAGGGGCTGTCCCGCGCCGATCTGGCCGCCGAGTGGTGGGTTCAGTTCGACCGCTGGTTCGCCGACGCGGTCGCGGCCGGGCTGCCGGAGCCGAACGCGATGGTGGTGTCGACCGCCGACGCGCAGGGGCGGCCCAGCTCCCGGACGGTCCTGCTGAAGGGGTACGACGAACGCGGGCTGGTCTTCTACACCAACTACGAGTCGCGCAAGGGAACCGAGATACGGGCGAACCCGTACGCGAGCCTGCTGCTGCCGTGGTTTCCGATGCAGCGGCAGGTGGTGATCTGCGGCACGGTGGTCCCGGTGGATCGGGCGGAGACGGAGGCGTACTTCGCCACCCGGCCCCGCGGGTCCCAGCTCGGGGCCTGGGCCAGTCCGCAGTCCCGGGTCCTGCCGGACCGGGCCACCCTGGAGGCGGGGTTCCGGGCCGCCGCCGAGCGGTTTCCGGAGGGGACGCCGGTGCCTCCGCCGCCGCACTGGGGCGGCCTGCGGGTCGTACCGGAGACGGTGGAGTTCTGGCAGGGGCGGGCCAGCCGGTTGCACGATCGACTGCGCTACCGTCGGACCGGTGCGCAGGATTGGATCATTGAACGACTGGCGCCGTGACTGAAAGTGGCGGGAATACGACCGAAAGTCGTCGAACGCGCGGCTGGTTCACCCGGTTGGCGATCGACGTACGACCGCTGCAGGTCCCGGCGTACCGGCGGCTCTGGCTCGGCACCGGCGTGTCGATGTTCGGCTTCCAGCTCACCGCGGTCGCCGTACCGGTGGAGATGTACACCCTGACCGACGAGTCGCTCTGGGTCGGGCTGCTCGGGGTCGCCGGGTTCGTCCCGTTGCTGATCTTCGGGCTCTGGGGCGGTGCGGTCGCGGACGCCGTGGACCGACGTCGACTGCTCCTCGCCAGCTCCCTGCTGATGTGGCTGTCCACCCTGGGGCTCCTGGCCCAGGCGCTGCTCCGGGTCGGCAGCCCGGTTCTGCTCCTGGCACTGGTCGCCGTCCAGACGATCGCGTTCGCGGTCAGCTCCCCGACCCGGGTGGCGATCATCGCCCGGCTGGTCCCCGCGCCGTTGCTGCCGGCGGCGAACACCCTCGGCTTCACCACCTCGACGGCCGGCGGGGTCCTGGGACCGCTCGCCAGCGGACTGGTCTTCTCGGCGCTGCCGGTCGAGGGAGCCCTGCCGGTGGCGTACGGCGTCGACGCACTGCTGTTCACCGTCTCGCTCTGGGCGACCTGGCGGCTGCCCCCGATGCCCCCACTCCTCGACGAGGGCACCCGGGAGCCCCGGCGACTCGGGCTGGCCAGCGTGGCGGACGGGTTCCGCTACCTCGCCGCCGCGCCGGTACTGCTGCTCTCCTTCGCCGTCGACGTCATCGCGATGCTCTTCGCGATGCCCCGGGCGCTCTTCCCCGAGGTGGCGACCGAACGCTTCGGCGGCGGGGCGGCGATCGGCTGGCTGTACAGCGCGATCGGGATCGGCTCGATGCTCGGTGGGCTCACCTCCGGCTGGATCGGCCGGGTCCGGCGCCAGGGCCTCGGGCTGCTGATCGCGGTCGTCGGGTGGAGCCTGGCGATCGCCGCCGCCGGGCTGGCGAGGCAGCTCTGGCTGATGGTCGGGCTGCTCGCCCTGGCCGGCTCCGCCGACCTGGTCAGCGCGGTGCTCCGGCAGTCGATGCTCCAGGTGTACGCCCCGGACCGGATGCGGGGTCGTCTCCAGGGCGTGAACATCGCCGTGGTGGCCGGTGGACCCCGACTGGGTGACCTGCGGGCCGGCATGATGGCCTCGTTCTGGGGCGCCGGGATCTCGTGGGTCGGCGGCTCGGTGCTGGCGGCGATCCTCGCCGTGCTGGTCGGGCTCCTCTTCCCGGCGCTGCTGCGCTACCGGGCCCCGACCGAGGAGCAACTGGACGGGGCCGGCACGACCGGCTCGGCGGACGGGCCGGCGGCGAAGACCGGCGCGGGGCTGGCGGCGGAGCCCGATCCGGCACCGGCCGCGGAGCCCGATCCGGCGCCGGCTGCGGAGACCAGCGCGGGGTCGGCGGTGGAGCCAGATCCGGCGCCGGCCGCGGAACCAGGTACGGGGTCGGCGGCCGCGACCGGTCGGCCGGAGGCGGGGACGGTGACGGCCGGTAGGGCGTCCGGTCGGTCGGGCACGCCGCCCGGGCAGCCGGGCAGCTTCCCGGGGTAACGGTTATCGTCCGGTCAGCGACCGAGCCGCGGCGGCCGTCGCCGACCGTGGCCGAGCGAGGAGCAGCGCATGGAGAACGTCACAACGGCGGTGCGACCGCTGTCCGGTGCACAGTGGACGATTTCGGCCGACGGCCACGAGGCGGTGGTGGTCGAGGTCGGCGGCGGCCTGCGGGCGTACCGGGCGAAGGGGGTCGACTACGTCGACGCGTACGGCGAGGACGAGCTGCCGGCCGGAGCGGCGGGCCAGATCCTGGCGCCCTGGCCGAACCGGATCCGGGACGGTCGGTACACCTTCGGGGGCCGGTCACTGCAACTGCCGTTGACCGAACCGGAGCGGCACACCGCCCTCCACGGGCTGGTGAACTGGCTGCCGTGGCGGCTGGTGTCGCAGCGCTCGGACAGTCTGGTGATCCGGTGCGAGATGCCGGCGCAGCTTGGCTACCCGTGGCCGCTGGAGTTCCAGGCCGAGTGGCGGGTCGGCGCGGACGGGCTGCGGGCCGAGCACCAGGTGACCAACGTGGGGCGGGAACCCTGTCCGTTCGGGTTTTCCGTACACCCGTACCTGCAACTTCCCGGGGTGGCCGTGGACGACCTGTTGCTGCGGGTACCGGGCCGCAGTCGGCTGCTGCTGGACGGCCGGCTGCTGCCGATCGGCGCCGTGAAGGTCGCCGGCGGGGAGTACGACTTCACCACCCCCCGCCGAATCGGCCCGGCCGTACTCGACGTCGCCTTCGGGGACCTGGACCCGGACCAGGTGGACGAGAACGGCTCCAGCGTCACGCTCGTTAGCCCGGACTCGTCGGCGTCGGTGAGCATCTGGGCCGACCCCTCGTTCGGTTGGTGGCAGGTCTTCACGGGTGACACGCTGAGTGGTGAGCGGCACCGCCGGTCGGTGGCGGTGGAGCCGATGACCTGTCCGCCGGACGCGTTCCGCTCCGGCAAGGACGTGATCGTTCTGGAGCCGGGCCAGACCTGGCGGGCGGTCTGGGGTATTCGCCCCGGGGCCTGAACCCGGGGTCGGGCGGGCGGCGGCACGAGGGAGGCGCGGGGTGGAGTTCGCGACGGTCGTGCGGCGCCGTCGGATGGTCCGCAACTACGATCCGGACCGGCCCGTCCCGCCCGAGGTGGTGACACGGCTGCTCGACCACGCCGTCCGGGCGCCGTCGGCCGGGTTCTCCCAGGGTTGGTCCTTCCTGGTTCTGACGGAGCCGGCGGACCGGGAGCGGTTCTGGGCGGTGACCAGTCCGGGCGGCGGCGGCCGGGGACGCCCGGCCGATCCGGGTGGCCGCGCCAGCCGATGGCTGACCGGGATGCGCCGGGCGCCGCTGATCGTCGTGCCGCACGCGAACCGCGCCGTCTACCTCGACCGGTACGCCGAGCCGGACAAGGGCTGGACCGACCGGGACGAGGCGCGCTGGCCGGTGCCGTACTGGTACATCGACACCGGGTTCGCCGCGCTGCTGATGCTGCTGACCGCGGTCGACGAGGGGCTCGGCGCCTGCTTCTTCGGAATCCCGCCAGAGCGCACGTCGGCGTACCGGGAGGCGTTCGGCGTGCCGGAGGAGTTCACCCCGATCGGGGCGATCACCGTGGGGTACCCGGCGCCGGATCACCGCTCGCCGTCGCTGCGCCGCGGACGGCGGCCGATGTCGGAGGTGGTGCACCACGGTCGGTGGGGGCGGAGCGATGGGTCCGGCAGTGGTCCGCAGGATCACCAACGGTAGTAACGAAACTGACATCTGGGAACAAACCGCCAGGTCGCGCCGGGTCGCTAGGCTGGCGAACGTCATTTGCAATTCGCGGCTTGCACGTGAGGGCGGGCCGCCGAGTGGGAGCGCAAGGGGTCGGGCCAGCACGGCCATGGGGAGGAGCGTGCCGTCGTGATCTTCAAGGCGGTCCGGGAGGGGCGTCCGTACCCGGACCACGGGCTCACGCTGAAGCAGTGGGCGGAGATTCCACCGCGCCCACTGCGCCTCGACCAGCTCATCACGACCAAGCGGGAACTCGCGCTCGACAAGCTTCTCGCCGAGGACTCCACGTTCTACGGCGACCTCTTTCCGCACGTCGTCGAGTGGGGCGGCAGCCTCTACCTGGAGGACGGGCTGCACCGGGCACTCCGGGCCGCCCTCCAGCAGCGCAACCAGATCCACGCCCGGGTCCTGGTGCTGCCGTCGTCATGACCGGGTGGAACGGGGAGACGCCGTGAGGGGGCGGGGCCGGACGTACCCGCTGGACCTGCTCGACCTGGACGGCGCGCTGACCGAGGAGGAGCGCGGGATCCGCGACGTCGTGCGCGAGCTGGTCGCCACCCGGGTACGCCCACACGTCGCCGACTGGTACGAGCAGGGCCGGGCACCGGTGCGGGAGCTGGCCGTCGAGTTCGGCGCGGTGGGCCTGCTCGGCATGCACCTGACCGGGTACGGCTGCGCCGGCGCCTCCGCGGTCGCGTACGGGCTGGCCTGCCTGGAGCTGGAGGCCGGCGACTCGGGGGTGCGGTCGCTGGTCTCGGTGCAGGGCTCGCTGGCCATGTACGCCATCTGGCGATACGGCTCCGAGGAGCAGAAACAGCGGTGGCTGCCGCCGATGGCGGCCGGCGAGACGATCGGCTGCTTCGGGCTGACCGAGCCGGACCACGGCTCCGACCCGGCGTCGATGACGACCCGAGCCCGCCAGGACGGCACCGACTGGGTGCTGACCGGCGGCAAGATGTGGATCACGAACGCCCCGGTCGCGGACGTCGCGGTGATCTGGGCCCGCACCGACGCCGGGATCCGCGGCTTCGTCGTACCGATGTCGACGCCCGGGGTGACGGTGCGGGAGATCCGGCACAAGATGTCGCTGCGCGCCTCCGCGACCGGCGAGATCACGCTGGACGAGGTCCGGCTACCGGCCGAGGCGCGACTGCCGGAGGCGGTCGGGCTGAAGGCGCCGCTGAGTTGCCTGACCGAGGCCCGGTACGGCATCGTCTGGGGCGCCCTCGGCGCGGCCCGGGACTGCCTGCACACCGCGCTGGACTACGCCGCCACCCGGGAGCAGTTCGGCCGGCCGATCGCCGCCTTCCAGCTCACCCAGGCCAAGCTGGCCGACATGGCGGTCGAGCTGCAGAAGGGCTACCTGCTGGCGCTGCACCTGGGGCGGCTCGCCGACGCCGGCCGGCTCCGGCCGGAGCAGGTCAGCGTCGGCAAGCTCAACAACGTCCGGGAGGCACTCGCCATCGCCCGGCAGTGCCGGACGATTCTCGGCGCGAACGGCATCAGTGGGGAGTACCCGGTGCTCCGGCACGCCAACAACCTGGAGAGCGTGCTGACCTACGAGGGGACCTCGGAGATCCACCAACTGGTGATCGGGCAGCGCCTCACCGGCCACTCCGCCTTCGCCGGCTGACCGCCTGCACCGCGCCGATCAGATCACCTTCTTGGCGTTGCGGATGGCGGTGGCCAGGGTCTCCAGGGCGGCGGCGCTGCTGGCGTACGAGAACAGGGGCTCGCTGTTCCAGCCGACGACCTGGTTCGCCCGGACCGCCGGGAGCTGGTTCCAGGTCGGCTTGTTGGTCAGGTCCTTCGGTTGCAGCGTCGAGCTGCGGTTGTCGAGCAGCAGGATGTCGGCCGGGTACTTGTCGGCGTTCTCCCAGCTCAGGCTCTCGAAGTAGCCGAGGTTGTCGAGCTTGTCGGGGACGATGACGTCCACCCCGAGGGACGTGTAGTAGAGGATGTCGGAGTTGACGCGCGGGTTGGAGGCGTAGAAGAGGTCGGCGGCGGCCGAGCAGGCGAGGACCCTCAGCCCCGGGTTGGCGGCCACGGCCTGCCGGATGCTCTCGGCGGCGGCCTCGAACCGCGCCTTGGCCTCGACGACCCGGGGTGCGGTCAGGTCGGCGCCGAGCGCGGCGGCTAGGTCGGCGTGTCGGGCGATCACCTTGTCCAGCGGGGCGCGGGAGGCGGCGAGGGCGAGGCTCGGCGCCAGCGGAGCGATCTTGTCCTTGCTCTCGTCCGGCACGTACCAGAGCGAGCCCTCCTCGTACTGGTGGGTGACCAGGAGGTCGGGCCGCAGCGACGCGTACTTCTCGAGGTTGAACTCGCCCCAGGTGTTACCGACGATGGTGACCTTGCTGACGTCCAGGTTGCCGGCCTGCACGTCCGGGCTGCCGTCGGGTCGGGTGGTCGGGCCGAAGACCCCGACGATCTGGTCGGTCACGCCGAAGTCGTAGAGCGCCGCGGCGGTGCCGACGAACGCGACGACCCGCTGCGGCCGGCCGGGGGTCGTGACCGTCTGACCCCGGTCGTCGGTGAAGCTCCAGGCGCCGTCGCCGGCCGCCTTCGCGCCGCCCGATCCGCCCTCGTCCGCGCCGCAGGCGCTGAGCAGGGCGCCGAGGCCGAGCGCGCCGGCCGCCCGGAGGACGTTTCGGCGGGTGAGCTGGGGACTGCGGGTCATGGCGTACGGCTCCCTCGAACGCGGGGTCGGGCGGTGGGGCCGGCGTGCGGCACGGTGGCACGCGGCCGGCGCGGGCCTTAGGTTAGCCTGCCCTAAATTGCTGCTGTCAAGCCTGGGAGACCGACGCCACCGCCGTACGCAGCGATTTCGGGAGCCGTCCGCCGACCCGGACGGTCGGGCTGGACGGTCGGGCCGGGTGGTCAGGCCGGGTGGCCGGGCCGGGCGGCGGGAACGGACCCCGGTCGTCGCCCGGCTCCGGCCGACCCGTCAGAAGCCGCGCCTGCGGTTCGGGTCCGAGGCGACGGCGAGGACCTGCTGGAGGCCGCGGTACGCCGGCTTGGGCTGGAGGTTCTCGTCGAACGGGGTGGCCGCCCCCTGGCCCTCGAACCACTCGGGAACCCAGGAGTACTTGTCGGTGAAGCCCCAGACGGTGAACATCACGCACTTCGGGGTGAGCAGGCAGGCCGACAGCAGGGTGTTGAAGCTGCCGACCTGGCCGGCCTCCTTGTAGGTGTCGGTCGGCAGGAAGTACCGGACGTCGACCTCGGTGAACGCGGTCTCCAGCCCGAGCCGGTCGAACCGGGCCAGGTTCTGCGGGGCGTCGATCGGCAGCGGGTACTGGAGGTCGAGGTGGCCCTGGAAGCCTATGCCGTGCAGCGGCACCCGCCGCTTGCGCAGCTCCTTGGCCAGCTCGTAGTAGGCGGTGCTCTTCGGGTTGATGCCGTCGATCGCGTAGTCGTTGAGGAAGAGCTTCGCCGTCGGGTCGGCGGCGTGCGCCCAGCGCAGCGCGTCGGCGATGTAGTCGGGGCCGAGGTGCTGGCGGAAGATCGTGTCGCGCAGCACCGGGTTCGCGTCGTCGGTGAAGGCCTCGTTGACCACGTCCCAGGACCGGACCTTGCCCCGGTACCGCTTCACCACGGTGGTGATGTGGTTCTTGACGATCCTGCGCAGCTCCGCCGAGTCGATCGAGCCGTCGGCAACCCCCTCCGTCAGCCAGGCCGGGAGCTGGTTGTGCCAGAGCAGGGTGTGGCCGTGGATCTTCTGGCCGTTGCGCTGGGCGAACGCGACCAGCTCGTCGGCGGGACCCCAGTTGTACTGGCCGCGCGTGGGCTCCAGGCTCTCCCACTTCATCACGTTCTCGGCGGTGACCGCGGAGAACTCCCGGGCCGCGCGTTCGCGGTAGGCGGTGTCGTTCGCCAGGGCGGTCACGTTGATCGCCGTACCGACGCCGAGGCCGTGCCGGCGGGCTAGGACCCGCAGCGGCAGATCGGTGGTGGGGGTGGGCGAGTGCCAGCCGGGTCCGGTCTTCGGCTGCGCGGCGGGGAGCGCCCGCGGTGCCGGGGCGGCGGTGGCGGTCGACGGTCCGACCACGTAGAGCGCGCCGGCGGCGAGCGCGCCGACCATGATGATCCGGAGCTTCTTCATGTGAGGGGACCTCCAGGGATGGTGTTGGCGCCGACCGCCGGGCGGCCGGCCCGCGTCACGCGTACCGGGACGGGTGCGCGATCTCCCCTCGAACGCGTCCCGGGGATGCTTTTGCTGCACCGCGCGCTGTCAGAGATCCGACATAAATCGATGACAGCCACTATCTGGTCCAAATTCATCGGCTATGGTAAATAGCTGCCGGTGGAGCGGCCGAGACGCGGCCTGGTGGCGCACGGCCTGGGGCCGCGCGACCCGATGCCGCGCGGCGCCTGGGCCGCGCACGTCGTGCCCGGCCGCACCGGCTTCACCGCCCGCGTCTCGGGCAGCCCGACTCAGTCGGGGTGTGTCATCGCGGCGGCGAACTGCTCGGCGGTGAGTTCCGACCGGAACAGCCGGCGTAGGTTGGCGTTCAGGACGGTCGCGGTCTCCGGATCCAGTGCCTGGTCCCAGGCCAGACTGTAGGAGGGCGCCCGGGCGACCAGTTCGGAGATCGAGGTGGCGAACTCCGCGTGCGCGGTGCCGCGCAGCCGCCGCGCCGCGTCCGTGACCGGCGGCACCTCTCCCTCGGCCACCAGGTCGTCCAGGTACGCGTCACCGGCCACCGCGAGGACGAACTCGATCGCCGCCTCCGGATGGCGGGTGCCGGCGGTGATCGAGAAGTACTGGGTCGGTACGCCGACCAGGTCCGCCGGGTTCCCGGCGCCTCCCTCGACCACCGGGAACGGGACCCAGCCGAGGTCGCCGTCGAGGACGAGGTCGGGGTTCCGGGCGAGCTGGGTCGGGTACTCCCAGGTCCCCATCAGGTGCATCGCCGCCCGGCCGGTGGCCAGCAGCCGACCCGCGCCGCCGTCGTCGTAGCCGATCGAGGCGAAGTCGTCCCCGAACGCGCCCCGCTCGGCGAGCTGCCGAGCCCGCCGCAACGCCTCCAGGACCGCCGGTTTCGTCCAGGCGTCCGGTCGGCCCGCGACGATGTCCGCCGTCACCCCGGGTCCGCCGATCCGCTCGGCCAGGTACATCACGTACATCAGCTCGGTCCAGCCCTGCGCGCCACCGAGGGCGATCGGCACGATTCCCTCGGCGGAGAACCGGTCCACCAGACTGATCAGGTCGGCGTAGCTGCGCGGCGGGCGCAGCCCGGCCCGGTCGAAGACGCCCCGGTGGTAGAAGAGCACCACCGGGTGCGTACCCCGCATCGGCAGCCCGTACTGGCGGCCGTCGACCGCGCCGCCGGCCAGCGCGGTGGGTAGGAAGCGTTCCACGACCCCGGGCGACTGTCGCAGCGGTTCGGTCAGGTCGAGCAGCCGGCCGGCTCGGGCGAGCCGGGTCAGGCTCGCCCCGCCCCAGCTCACGAAGACATCGGGGGCGTTCGGATCGTCGCCGATGGACCGCAGCCGCTCCTTGTACTCCTCGTTGCCGAAGGTGGTGAGGTCGACCCGGATCCCGGAGGTTCCGCTGTTGTACCGCTGCACCAGGCGCCGGAGCGCGGAGTCCTGGCTCGGCGGCGTGATCGCCCAGACCCGGATCAGCGTGGCCGCGTCGCCCGCCGGTGGCGGCGTGGCGAACCGGCCCCCGCCCGGAATCAGCCCGGCGCCGGCCAGCGTCACGACGAGGACCAGGACCGCCGCCGCCAGACTGGCCAGCCCGGTCCGGCGCCGCCGTCGACGCCGGTAGCGTCGCCGGATCGCCGCGACGGCCTCGGGACCGGCCGCCGGCAGCGCCTCCTGCGCCTCCGCCAGGGTGGCGGCGAGTGCCTCGGCGAGCCGCCGCTCGTCCTCGGGACCAACCTTGTCAACCACGTGCGCTCCGAATCGTCGGCCGAGCGGTCCCCAGGTACGCCCGCAGCGCGCGCTTGGCACGCGCGTACCGGCTGGAGACGGTGCCCGGCGGCTCGCCGCAGATGCCGGCGATCTCGGTGAAGGTGTAGCGGTACAGCACGTGCAGCACCACGACGGTACGTTCGGCCTTGCCGAGCTCCTGGAGGGCCTGCCACAGCGCGCCGTTGCTCACCGCCGTCCCGGCGGGATCGTCGAGGCGGCGCTCCACCTCGTCGCTCAGGACCTCGCGACGCCACCGGCGCCAGCGGCTCACGTTGCGGGTCACGATGACCTGCCGGGCGTACGCCTCGGGATTGTCCCGGGCCTTGCGCCACCGCTGCCAGACCTCGACCACCGCGATCTGGGCCAGGTCGTCGGCCTCGGCCGCACTGCCGCTGATCAGGTACGCGAACCGTCGCAGGGCGTCCAGACGAGCCCGGGCGAAGTCCTCGGCGTCGCTGAAGCCACCTCGGGCCATGGCCGCAACCTACCGGATGTAAGGAAGGGCCCCCTGTTATCGGATTTGGTATATGAAGGGGCCCTTCCTAACACGTCATACGGGCGTGCGGCTACCGGTCGTTCTCCGCCCGCCTGGTGTGGCGGACGATTGCGAGGTGGGACGCCGGCCAGCCGAGGAAGCGGTCGTACATCCGGGTCGGATTGGGACCGGGCTCGGGGTTGAGCCGGTGCAGGTCGGTGATGGCGTCGAAGAGCATGCCGGCGAGGTAGACGTAGAGCGCGACCGTGTCGTCGACGTACTCGGTGACGAGGTCGGTGCGGGCGGTGGGGCAGGGCCACTCCTGGACGCAGGCCCGGCAGAGCCAGATCGGACGCCGGGGCAGGTGCGGCGTGGCGGTACGCCGAGTGTCGCTCATCGGTCGGGCACCGACCCCGCTGCCGCGGGCTGAGCCGGCGGGCTGACCGGGGCCGGGCAGTGCCCCGGCTGTCCGCAGCGGTGGTGGCGCCACCGCGGGCGCCGGACCGGCCGGTGCACCGGTCGGTCCCGCCGAGGCTGGTTCGGGTTCATGGGCCCCCTCGCACGGGTCCGGAGTTGGATGCGGGGGCCGCCTCGGGAAGGGAGTGATCTCCGGCGGCCCCCGCGCGGTTCCGCCCGTCCGCTATGTCGTGATGGTGCCGAGCGGTCCCGCTGAATCCAATCTGGACCAGAAGCCAGGAACACGAAAGAATGCCGGCAGTCACTACTCAGCGCATCCAGACACTTACAAGGTGGGTGAAAGCATGGACATGCAGATGTGGATCCGCGCGCTGAAGGCCGCCCGGGCCAGTGCCGGCGTCTCGCAGGAGCGGCTGTCGGAAATGATCAACTACAGCACCTCGCTGATCGCGCAGATCGAGACCGGTCGCCGTCGGCCGACGATGCAGTTCGCGACGGCCTGCGACACGGCGCTCGACACCGGCGGGCTGCTGGCCGAACTGCTCGACATGATGAACCGCAAGGAGTCGCCGAGCTGGTTCGCCCCGTGGCGCACCGTCGAGGAGCAGGCGGTCCAGCTCCGCACGTTCCAACCGATGCTGGTGCCGGGCCTGGTGCAGACCGAGGCGTACGCCCGGGCGGTGCTGACCGGGAGCGGGCTGCACACGCCCGAGGAGGTCGAGCACCTGCTCGCCGGTCGGCTGGCCCGGCAGGAGCTGATCAAGGGCGAGCGGCCGAAGCTCTTCACCGCGATCGTCGACGAGGTGGCGCTGCGCCGGGTGGTCGGCGGCCGGGAGGTCCAGCGCGACCAGCTCACCCACCTGGTCGAGCTGAGCCGGCTGCCGCACGTCCGGCTGCACGTCATCCCGGCCGACGCCGGGCCGCACGCCGGGATGGCCGGCGGGTTCGTCCGCGCCACCCTGCCGGACGGCGACGAGGCGGTGCACGTCGACGGGGTCTTCGGTCACGTGGTGGACCGGCCGGACGCCGTGGATATCGTGAAACGTATGTGGGACATCCTGCTCGGCGAGGCGTTGTCCGAGCGGGCGTCCGTGGAGCTGATCGAGAAGCTGGTGAGCGAACTGTGAACAACACCCCTTCCGCACCCCGCTGGCGGGTCTCGACCCGGTCCGGCAACGGCGGTGACACCTGCGTCGAGGTCGCCGACAACCTGCCCGACCGGGTGCTGGTCCGGGACAGCACGGACCGGCAGGGTCCGGTGTTGACCTTCACCCCGGACGCCTGGCGGGCCTTCGTCGCCGGCCTCGCCGGTCGGCGGTGAACCCGCGGTAAACCCGCCTGAGCTGGGCAGACGCGGGTCGGCCGGAGGCCGGAACGGCTCGATTCGCGGGTGTCGTACCGGGGCCGTACCGTCGTAGTCAGACACTTCTCTGATGAGGACGGTGAGGGCGCGATGTCCCGACCTGGCGATGTCCACCAGCCCACGCGCGAGTTCCCCGAGTACGCGAAGGGGCAGGCGACCCCCGCCCCGGCCGATCCCTGGGCGGGCGCGGCCGACACCGAGCGCACCGAGCCCTTCGACGCCGCCGAGCGCCCTCACCCCGACGCTTCCGACTCGCCGCCGCCGACCGGCGGGCGGGGCCGGGGGCGCGGTCTCCTCATCCTGGCCGGGATCGTCGGCCTGGCGGTGGCCCTGGTGTTCGGCGTGCAGGCCAGCGGGATCCTGCCCGACTGGCGCAACCCGTTCACCAGGGAGGAGACCGACCGCAGCCAGCCGCCGCTGCTGAAGTCGATCCAGGATCTCAGCCGCTACGTCGCGGCCGAGGGCAACTTCGAGGTCGTCGTCGACCTGGAGCAGAACCGGCGGTACGTCCCCGACTTCCTGCTCGGTGAGCGCACCCTCTTCGTCGGCGCCGGCACCGTCGAGGCGTACGTCGACTTCGGGCAGTTGGGCGAGGACGCCGTCATCGTCTCCCCGGACCGGACGTCGGTCGAGGTGAAGCTGCCGGCACCGCAACTCGGGCAGGTCAACCTCAACCTGGAGCGGTCGTACGTCTTCGCGGAGAAGCGGGGAGTGCTCAACCGGCTCGGGGAGGTCTTCGGCGGCGACCCGAACCGGCAGCGCGAGGTCTACCTCAAGGCCGAGCAGAAGATCGCCGAGTCGGCGCGCAGCAGCGGGCTCGGCGAGCGGGCCCAGGAGAACACCCGCAAGATGCTGGACCAGATGCTCCGCTCGCTCGGCTACGAGCAGGTCACCATCACGTACGTCCAGCCGTAGGCCCGCCCGGCCGGCCGAGCGGTCGACGCCGGGAGCGGTACGCAGGGAAGCCGTACCGCTCCCGGCGTTTCTTCGTGTGCCAGGCAGCGGATGGCACCGAGCCCGCGTTGTCACCGGTATGACTGACAGGTACCGGCATGAACGCTGACCTCGAACGCGAGTACAGCGAGTTCGTCGAGGCCCGGTCGCACGCGCTGTTCCGTACCGCACTGGCCCTGACCGGCCATCGCCAACAGGCCGAGGACCTGTTGCAGACGGTGCTGACCCGGGGCGTCCGGCACTGGGCACGAATCCGCGCCACCGCACCGGAGGCGTACCTGCGCACGGCGTTGTACCGCGAGTACACGAGCTGGTGGCGACGGCTGCGCCGGGCCCGGGAGGTGAGCGCCGAGCAGGTGCCGGAGGTCGCCACCGCGGATGGCACGACCGCGGTCGACCTCCGACTCGCGCTGCGTGCGGCGCTGGCGCGGCTCGCCCCGAAACACCGCGCGGTGCTCGTCCTGCGCTACTTCGAGGACCGGCCGGACAGCGAGATCGCCGAAGTCCTCGGCTGTGCCGAATCCACCGTACGCAGCCAGGCCGCCCGGGCCCTGGCCCGGCTGCGCGACCTCTGCTCCAAGCTCGACATCGTTCATCTGAAGGAGACCGCGGGCCGATGAATCCACATGTCACCGGCGTCCTCCGAGACGCCTTCGAGGACCTCGCCGACTCCGCCCCGCCGCCGTCCAACCTGGCCGGGATCACGCTCGCGCGGGCCCGGCGGCAGCGGATCGTCCGGCGGACCGTCGGCGGTGGACTGGCGGCCGCCGCCTGCGCCGCGCTGGTCGGGCTGGTCGGCGCCGTCGTCCCGCCGAGCGGCGGGGCGGACCAGGTGGCCGCCCCGGGCTACGTACGCCGGTCCGTGGTCACCGCGTACAGCGGTATCGATGACGACAGGGTGGTGGGCCCGGCGCTCGACTACTCCCTGCTGTTGAACCGGAAGACGGGCCGCTACGACCGGATCCCGTACAACGTCGCGCTGCCGTCACCGGACGGAAGCCGGGTGCTGGTCGGCGAGGGCGACAACAGTCCGGCATATCCGAGGCGGTCCGGGATCCTGGACCCGACGAGCGGTGAGGTGCGGTGGTTCCCCGGCGAGCCGGACGACGAGGGCCTCACTATTGGTCCCGGTATGGGGGAATGGTCGCCCGACGGACGGCAGATTCTCTTTCAGCGCGGACCATCAAAGCGCGTACCGGATGACCACGACAACGATGGATTTACGTTGATGGATCCCGAGACGTTCCAGACGCGGTTTGTGCGGGTGCCGAATCTTCTCGCTGACAATGTGATAGGTAGCGGTCTGGTCTGGATGCCGGACGGTGACCTTCTCGCGATGACCGCCAGCCACCGCGAGGGCGACACCGCACCGGCGGTGGTGACCGAGATCCGCTTCTACGATCTCACCGGACGGCTGGTCCGGACGATCCCGGCCGGCGCGGAGCTGAGCCCCGGCGGGGTGTCGCCGGACGGGAGCATGCTGGCCCTCACGCACCCGGAGATCGTCGACTCACCGGTGACCATCGTCGACGCCGACACCGGAGCCCGGCGCGCGACCTTCACCCTGGGCAGCTCACGCCTGATCGGCTGGGTCGACGACGGTCACCTGCTGATGCGGCGTTACGTGGACGACGCCGAGCGGACCGGCTCGGACGACCCGGACCATCTCGTGGTGGTCGACCTGGCCGGGCGGGTCGTGCACACGGTCAGGGCGGCCGTGTGGTCGCAGCAGGTCTCCATCGGTTCCGCCGAGGGCCTGCCCGCCAGCGCCAAGGACCTGATCTTCTGATCACCTGATCCGCCGTCCGGCCCGGGAAACTCCCCCGGATCCCTTCGACGCGCGGCCCGACGGCCATCCCGATTCGGCGTCGGCGGCGGTGTTGGGTCGTCGTGTCGTCACGCGACGAGTCCGACCGCCGACAGTTTGGGATCGACCCGGTGCGCCGCGTGCCAGACTGACGCCGCCGCTCACGGTGGAAATACCACCGAGAGCGGCGGCGTTGGTCGCTGCGTTTCCACATTTCGTGGATATCCCGGGAACCGGCACGACCAACTCCATTGATATCCGTCAACATATCGTCGGATTCCGAGGGGATGGACACAATGACGGATCAACTCAGGAACGTGCCGGTGTCCCGGCGCGACATCATCCGGATCTCCGGCGGAACGGCCGCCGCGGTCGGGCTCGGCGCGCTCGCCACACCGGCGGGCGCCAGCGCCGGCACCGGCGGCGCGGCGGGCGGCGGTGGCGCGGCGGGCAGCGGGGAGCCCGCGGTCGCCGACGGGGTCGGTTCGGCGGCCCTGAGCCCGGGCGCCCGTACCCGGCTCCGCTCCGGCGGCGCCGACCTGCTGATCCGGGACGGGTCGCCGCACTGGTGGCTCAGCCCGGACATCTGGGTGGTGCCCGGCACCGACCCGAACGGTACGCCCGGCACCCCGGCGGCCGGCGACACCGCGTACGTCTGGGCCCGGGTGCAGAACACCGGCCGGCAGGACGCCTTCGGCGTCGAGCTGAGGTTCTACTGGGGCAACCCCTCGGTGCAGATGTTCTACAGCACGCTCAACCTGATCGGCACCGCCTACGCCGACATCCCGGCCGGGGACACCCAGGATGTTCTCTGCCTGGTGCCGTGGCACGTGGTGACCGTCAACAACGGACACGAGTGCCTGGTGGTCGTCGCCAGCGCGCCGGGCGACCCGCCGCTGCCGGACGCCGTCGACCCGGTGGGCTACCCCAACGTGGCGCAGCGCAACCTCACCCTCGCCAGCGCCGGCAAACAGGACTTCAAGCTGACCCTGACCGTCACCGCGCCGCGCCGGGAGTCGAAGTGGGTCCGGATCGGCGCCCAGATCGGCGGCGAACTGCCCAGGGAGACGCTGAAGACGCTCGACCTGACCGACAGTAAGCCGGTGGAGAAGCCTGTGGTCGAGGTCGGCTTCGCGGAGAAGCCGATCACCGATCCGAAGGAGGGCATCGGCGTACCGGAGCTGGAGCTGGAGGTTCCGGCCGGGCGCAGCGTCCCGGTCTATCTGACGATCCGCGGCGGTGCCGACCTGGGCGCCGGGCAGTACCAGCTCGTCGAGGTGTTGGAGACGCAGGACAAGCAGACGCTGGGCGGCATCTCGTTCGCCGTGGTCGGGGAGGGACGCAGGTGACCAGTACGCCGATGGCGGTGCAGACCCGGCCGTTCGCCGTGGAACCGCTGACGAACGTGATGCTCCCCGACGGCATCTTCGACAACGCGCTCTACAAGCTCCGGATCGCCTGCCACTTCACCAACACCTCGACCACCGACCTGACCAACGTGACCATCTACCTGGAGAGCGTCGGCGACCCGGGCATCGTGGTCACCGGTCAGACGTACACGTTCGCGACGATCCCGGCCGGCGCCTCGGTGCTGGTCTCCTGGGCCGCCGACTTCCGGCACGCCTCGCCGGGCAAGCCGCTGGTCAGCTTCGTCGCCCGAGCGGACGGGTACACCCCCGCCCGCTCGATCCGGCAGATCTTCGTCTCGCAGACCCGGTACGACGCCACCACCGACACCTACTCGATCCAGATCCCGGAGGGGCGGCTCGACATCTCGAAGGTCACGGTCATCCCGCCGGCCAAGGGCGGCTGGTGGGCCGGGGACAAGCCGGACAACGACAAGCGGAAGCCCTGGCCCGGACCGTACGTCCCCACCGGGCTGACCATGGTCTGGGTGCCGAATCCCGCGTACGCCGGCACCCACGGCGAGCTGCCGTTCCAGGATCCGTGGTGGAAGGTGCTGGCGGTGGTCGTCCTCGTCATCGCCGCACTGGTCGGGATCATCGCGGCGGCGGTCGGTGGCGGTACCTTCCATCCCGGCATCAGGGGCATGTTCGACGAGACCGATCCCGGGGTGATCACCGAGTGCTGTACCCCGGCCCCGGGCGACCCGGTCACGGGTGGCACCACGATCGCCGGGGTCGCCGGGGTGGTCGCCTCGGTCGCCCTGGTGGTGGCGCTCGACGACAGCGCCGACCCGCACTGGCGCGGCCAGGCGGCGACGCCGCCCCGCCCCGGCGAGCTGACCACCGCCGAGCGGGTCGAGGCGCGCTGGAAGCTCCTCGAGGAGCCGTACGCCGGGAAGCCGTACCGGGTAAACGTCCGATGGGCGTACGAGCGGATCACCACCGGCGACACCTACCGCCACGAGGTGGAGGAGGAGCAGACCAACATTCACGTCACCGAGGAGGTCACTGTCGTCACCCCGGACGCCGTCGGCCTCTCGGACCGGCTCTGGGCGCGGGCGACCTTCAAACGGCCCGACTCGACCCTGTTCCGCGGGCCCGACCTGTACGCCTTCGCGCTGTTCCGGGCGCCGCAGGGGCTCTACTTCGTGGTGCCGTTGACCGACGACGGCACCGGCTTCGACGACCACGCCGCCGACGGCACCTACACCGCCGGCCTCTACCTCCAGGACGTGTTGCCGGAGCTGAAGAAGGCCGGCCAGGAGCCGTACGGCACGTGGAAGGTCTACGTCTTCGCCCAGGACGTGAACCGGGTCGCCCCGGGCATCCCGCCGGAGATCGCCGCCCAGACCATCGGCGGGTTCTTCGTGGCCAGTGCCGTCCAGCTCACCTTCGACCCCAACCTGCCCTGCCCGCTGGATGCGCAGGCCAGCATCAAGGTCGTCTGAGCCGATCCCGTCGGCCGGTTGGGCGGGCCGGGCCACGCCCGCCCGGCCAACCGGTCAGTGGGCGGCGCGGTAGCTCCGCTCCTCGTTCGGCATGATGAGCCAGAGCGCCAGGTAGATGACCACCTGTGGCCCGGGAAGCAGCACGGAGAGGACGAAGAGGAGCCGCATGATCCCGGCGGACATGCCGAAGCGGCGGGCCAACCCGGCGCAGACGCCGGCGATCATGCGGTTGTCCCGGGGACGGGAAAGTGTGCGACTCATGGTCGTCTCCCTGGGTGACGGCGGTACGGGCGGCTGATTCCACGGTAGGCGGCGACGTCTGTGTCGCCCTCGGTCCACAGACGGATCCGCGCGACGCGGACCCCTAGGGACGTACCCGGGGAACCCCGGACGCACCCGTCCCGCCGGTGCGACGCCGCCGCCCGTCGTCGGGGCCGGTCCGGGTAGGCTCGCGGACCGGCAGGTCAGGGGCATGCTGGAGGCGTAGGCAGCGGCTCCCGGCCTGGGGTCGGCAACGGGGCCGGCCCGGGAGGAGTTCTGATGATCAGCGCGTTCGACCTGTTCTCGGTCGGGATCGGGCCGTCCAGCTCGCACACCGTCGGCCCGATGCGGGCCGCGCGGACGTTCGCCGCCGGGCTCAAGGCGGATGGCCTACTCGCCGTCACCACGCGGGTGCAGGCCGAACTCTTCGGTTCGCTCGGCGCGACCGGGCACGGCCACGGCAGCGACCGGGCCGTGCTGCTCGGGCTTCTGGGCGAGGCGCCGGAGACCGTCGACCCCGACGGCGTCGCCGCCACCGTGGCGGAGGTCCGGGCCAGCGGCCGGCTGGCCGTACTCGGGGCGCACGTGGTCGACTTCGACGTCGACCGGGATCTGGTGCTGCACCGGCGCCGGTCGTTGCCGTTCCACCCGAACGGCATGATCTTCACCGCGTACGACGCGGTGGGCGAACCACTGCGGACCCGGACCTACTACTCCGTCGGCGGTGGGTTCGTGGTGGACGAGACCGCGACCGGCGCGGACCGGATCAAGCCGGACACCACGAAGGTGCGGTACCCGTTCGCGACCGGCGCGGAGCTGCTGGCGTGGACCGCCGAGACGGGCCTACCGATCAGCGGGATCATGCTGGCCAACGAGCGGTCCTGGCGGAGCGAGGCGGAGATTCGTGCCGGCCTGCTGGAGATCTGGCGGGTGATGCGGGAGTGCGTGGAGCGGGGCAGCACCCGTGACGGGGTGCTCCCCGGTGGTCTGCGGGTACGCCGCCGGGCGGCGGAGCTGCGGCGCTCGCTGGAGGCGGACCCGGGGGCGACCGACCCGCTGCGGGTGATGGACTGGGTGACGCTCTTCGCGCTCGCGGTGAACGAGGAGAACGCCGCCGGCGGCCGGGTCGTCACCGCGCCGACCAACGGCGCCGCCGGGATCATCCCGGCCGTTCTCCACTACTACACCCGGTTCGTACCGGGCGCCTCCGAGGAGGGCGTGATCCGGTTCCTGCTGGCGGCCGCGGCGATCGGGGTGGTGGTCAAGGAGAACGCATCGATCTCCGGGGCCGAGGTGGGCTGCCAGGGCGAGGTCGGCTCGGCCTGCTCGATGGCGGCGGCCGGGCTGGCCGAGGTGCTCGGCGGCACCCCCGCCCAGGTGGAGAACGCCGCCGAGATCGGCATGGAGCACAACCTCGGGCTGACCTGCGATCCGGTCGGCGGCCTGGTGCAGATTCCGTGCATCGAGCGGAACGCGGTGGCCAGCGTCAAGGCGATCACCGCGGCCCGGCTGGCGCTGCGCGGCGACGGCCGGCACACGGTCTCGCTGGACAAGGTCATCAAGACGATGCGGGAGACCGGTGCGGACATGAAGGTCACGTACAAGGAGACCGCGCGGGGCGGGCTGGCGGTCAACGTCATCGAGTGCTGACCGGCCGGGCCGGCGTTCGGGTTCCGGCCGGGGTTCGGGCTCCGGCCGGGCGTCGACGACGGTTGCCCGCAGACGCGTTCCGGCGGTGGCGGTTGGGGATCGGTCCGGTAACGTTGGCACGTCGTCGGGGACCCGTGGCGTCGTCCCGGGGCGGGGTATGCCCGGGTTAGTCGCATTTGGGTCTTTTCTCCGACTGGTAACCTAAGTCCCATCGCGGCTGCGTGTGCTGCCGGGCGAGCGGGAGGCGGCGGTGACGTCTGGCGTCGTGGCGGTGTGGTCGCACCGCACCACGCTGCGGCTGCTCGTCCGTCGGGACCTGGCGGTGAAGTACCAGCAGTCGGTGCTCGGCTACCTCTGGTCGCTGATCGAGCCGCTCGGCATGGGCGCGATCTACTTCTTCGTCTTCGGCCTGCTCTACCGCTCGGCGACCCACCGGCACCTCGGGGACGCGGCCGACTCGTACCCGCTCTTCCTGATCACCGGCATCTTCGCCTGGATGTGGACCAGCTCGGCGATCAGCGAGGCGACCAACGCCCTCACCGGCCAGGCCCGGCTGATCACCACGATGAACCTGCCGCGCGAGGTCTTCCCGATCGGTCGGGTCGCCGGCCGGTTCGCGGAGTACGTCGCCGGCCTGCCGATCCTGGCCGCCATCGCGGTGGTCTACGCCACGCTCGGCAAGATCGACCTCGGGGTCTCGCTGCTGGCGCTGCCCCTCGCGGTGCTGCTCCAGGCGATCCTGCTGATCGGCATCGCGCTGCTACTCTCCTCGCTCAACGTCCTGATGCGCGACATCGAGCGGCTGATGCGGCTGGTCACCCGGGTGCTCTTCTACGCGACCCCGATCATCTACCCCCTGGCCCTGGTCCGGGACTCCGGGCTGCCGGGGTGGGTGAAGATCGCGTACGAGGTGAACCCGCTGGTCGGGATCTTCCAACTGCACCACTCGATCTGGTACGCCGACGAGTTCCCCGACGCCCGGCTGCTCGCCCTCTCGGTCGGCGGCAGCCTCCTCACCCTGTTCGTCGGCGCCGCCGTCTTCCGCCGGCTCGAACCCGCCGTCCTCAAGGAGCTCTAGTGGGCGAGCCGATGATCGAGGCGGAGAACCTGGGCATCCAGTTCGTCCGCAACCGACGGCGCAACCTCCGGCTCCGGGAGATGATCATCCATCGAGGCGGGCGGCAGCCCGCCGCCGGAATGTTCTGGCCGCTACGCAACGTCTCCTTCACCGTGGCGGCCGGCGACACGGTGGGGATCATCGGCCGCAACGGCACCGGCAAGAGCACCCTGCTCCGGCTGATCGCCGGGGTGCTCATCCCCGACGAGGGGCGGATCCGGGTCCGCGGCGCGGTGGCACCGCTGCTGGAACTCTCCGCCGGGTTCTCCAACGACCTGACCGGCCGGGAGAACGTTCACCTGGTCGGTTCGCTGCACGGGCTCAGCCCGAGCTTCCTGCGCCGGCACTTCGACGAGATCGTCGCGTTCGCGGGGGAGCAGATCGCCAACGCCATCGACACCCCGGTCCGGCACTACTCGTCCGGGATGAAGGTACGGCTGGGCTTCTCGGTGATCGCCCAGCTACCGCACCCGATCCTGCTGATGGACGAGGTGACCGCGGTCGGCGACGCCGACTTCCGGAAGAAGTGCTACGACACCATCGACCGGCTGATCGCGGAGGGCCGGACCGTGATGCTGGTCTCGCACAACGAAAACGACCTCACCCGGTTCTGTAGCCGGGGACTCTACTTCGACGGAGGACGATTGCGGGTGGACGGCACCATACGCGAGGCGCTCGACGCATACCACAACGTGGTCAGGCCCTGATGCTGGCGATCCTGCTCACCCCCACCCGGCCCGGACCGCCGCTGACCCGTACCGACGGCACGCCGCTCGCCGCCACGCTCCGCGATCAGTTGCGGGCGGCGGGCGCCCGGGACGTCGTCCTCACCGACGACCTGGCCCAGGTGGCGGTGCTGGCCGACACCGCCCGGGAGCCCGTCCTGCTCTGTTCCGGCGACCTGGTCGCGCACCCCGCCGTACTCCGGCACCTCGCGACCAGCCCGCTGCCCGGCACCGTGGCGCTGGTACTGCCGGAGCCGGCGGCCGGGCCGCTCGGCGTGGTGGAGGAGCGCAACCAGGTCGTCGCCGCCGTACCGCCGGGTGCCCCCGGCGACGCGGGTTCCGCCGGGCCGGGGGTGACCGGCCCCGGTGTCGCCGACCCCGGCTCGGTCGCGGTCCGGGCATCCGCGCCGACCGGTGCCTTCGGTGGCGCCGTCCGGGTCGCCGTCGCCGACCTGCCGGCGCTGGCCGCCGCCACCCGGGCGGCCGCCGCGGTCGACGAGGGGGCGCCCGCGGTGGACCGGATCCTCGCCGAACTGGCCCGGAGCGGCGCCGAGACCGTCCCCGGCCTGACGATCTTCGCGCACCGGGTACGCCTGCTCGTCGCCCGTCGGGTCGACACCTCGGCCGAGGTCGCCGCCGCCGAGGCGGCGGTGGCGGCGGTCGACTCCGACCGGGCGGAGCTGCGGCTCTCGGTCAAGGAGAAGGACGACTTCTTCACCACCTTCTTCGTCAGCACCTGGTCCCCCTGGGTGACGAAGCTCTGCGCCCGGCTGCGGCTCACCCCGACCGGGGTGACCGCGTTCTCGGTTCTCTTCGCCGTCGTCGCGGCGCTGCTCTTCGCGTTCGGCGGCCGGCCCGCCCTGGTCGCCGGCGCGATCCTGCTCTACCTCGGCTTCGTCCTCGACTGCGTGGACGGGCAGCTCGCCCGCTACACCCGGAACTTCAGTCCCTGGGGCGGGTGGCTGGACACCATCGCCGACCGGGCCAAGGAGTACCTGGTCTATGCCGGGCTCGCGGTCGGGGTGGAACGGGCCGGGCTCGGCAACGGCTGGGCGCTCGGCATCGCGGCGATCACCCTCCAGACCGTTCGGCACATGACCGACACCTGGTACGGCGCGCTGCACGACGAGGCGGCGAAACGCCCCCGCCCGGCCGAGGCGTCCGGCGGCATCGGCGCCCGGCTCAGCGCCGCCTCCAACCGGGTGCAGGCGGACACCGGCTCGGTGTCGTACTGGCTGAAGCGGATCGTGGTCTTTCCGATCGGGGAGCGCTGGGCGCTGATCGCGCTGACCGTGGCGCTGTTCGACCCGCTGGTCAGCCTGATCGCCGTCCTGGTCTGGGGCGGGCTCGCGGCGGCGTACACGCTGGCGCTGCGTACCCTGCGAGCCCGGTCGATGCGGGTCGCCGTGCTGACCGGGGTCGACACCATGCTGCACCGCGACGACGGGCCGGTGGCGCGGTGGCTGGCCGGGCCGGACCGGGGTGCCGGGTTGCCCGGGCCGCTGCCGTTCGCCGTGCTCGGGGTGGTGGCCGGCCTGGGGCTGCTCGGGGTCGGGCTGGCCGGGGCCGGTGCGGAGACCGCCCGCTGGGCGGTGCCGGCCGCGGTGCTGGTGGCGCTGGTCGCCGGGGTTCCGGCGGCGGTGCCGCACGGGGGCGCGCTGGACTGGCTGGTTCCCGCCGCACTGCGGGCCGTCGAGTATCTCCTGGTGATCGCGGTCGGAGTCCTGGTCGACGCCCTCGGAGCGGTGACGTTCACGTTACTGTTCGTATTGGCGCTGCGTCACTACGACCTCACCGCCCGGCTGGAGAAGCGGGAGCGCGCGCCCCTGCTCCGCTCCCTCGGACTCGGCTGGGACGGCCGGATCGTCGTCCTCGCCGCAGCCGCGCTGCTGGGCCCGGCCGCGGCGCGGGTGGTGATGCTGCTGCTCGCCGGCTACGTCGCGGTGATCTTCGCGGTGAACGCCGTACGGGGCTGGGCGCCGCGTGGCATTCCCGCCCCCCGGCGGCCGGTCCAGTCCGGATCCGCGGCACCGGCCGGGACCACCCCGCCCGCCGGGGTGGATCCGATCGCCGGGGCCGGCGTGGGCGAGCGGGAACGGGACGGGTGACGCCGCCGGTCGGCTGAGCAGCGCCGGGTCGGCTGGCGGCGGAGAAGGGGACGGATGACGCCGCCAGCCGAACGGCCCCGCCGGCCATGACGTTGCTCAGCTTCGTCGTGCCGGCCTACCGCGTCCAGGGCTACCTGCGGGACTGCCTCGACTCGATCCTCCGCCAGCCGGTGTCGGACCTGGAGGTCGTCGCCGTCGACGACTGCTCGCCGGACGGCTGCCGCGAGATCATCGCGGAGTACGCCGCCCGGGACCCCCGGGTCCGGCTGGTCAGCCTCGCCCGGAACGTCGGGCTCGGCGAGGCCCGCAACGTCGGGCTGGACCGGGCCACCGGCGAGTACGTCTGGTTCCTCGACAGCGACGACTGGCTCGTTGACGGCTGCCTGCCGGCGGTGACGGAACGACTGCGCCGGGTCCGGCCGGAGGTGCTGATCGTCGACCACGTACGGGCGTACTGGGACAACCGCGCGGCCGGCAGTGACCTGGCCCGGACGGTGCCGGACTCCGGGGACCGGGTCTTCACGGTCCGAGACCGGCCGGAGGTGCTGGGGCTGCTGCACACCGCCTGGAACAAGGTGGTCCGGCGCCGCTTTCTCACCGATCTGGGGCTCCGGTTCGGCCCCGGCTGGTACGAGGACGTGTCGTTCAGCTACCCGGTGCTGCTCGCCGCGAAGCGGATCAGCGTCCTCGACCGGATCTGCGTCAACTACCGACAGCGCCGCTCCGGCGCCATCACCCAGACCCGCGACGACCGGCACTTCGACGTCTTCGCCCACTGGGGGCGGGTCTTCGCGCTGCTCGAGCGCTGGGGGCCGGCGTACGACGACCTCCGTCCGTTGATCTTCGAGCGGATGGTCTGGCACTACCTGATCGTGCTCGGCAACGGTCGCCGGCTCTCCCCGAAGCTGCGCCGAGACTTCTTCCGGCGGGTGGTCGCCGACTACCGGCGGTGGTGCCCGGACGGCGGCTATCCCCGGCCGGGCGGGATGGCGGGGGTGAAGCACCGGCTGGTCGCCGGCGACCACTGGTGGACGTACCGGCTGCTGCGGGCGCTGCACCGGTCGCGGGTCGCGCTCGCCCGGCGCGCCCGCCGGGCGGTCCCCCGGCCGTCGGCGGGACAGCGCCTCGTGGCGCTGGTCGGCGCGGCGCCCGGATGGTCGGCGCCGGCGGCGGGCGAACCATCCGGACCCGCGGCGCCCGAGCCGTCGGGGGCGCCCGGTGGATGGTCGGGGGCGACGGGGCCGGGTGGATCGGCCGGGGCGGCCCGGTTGGCCCGGCTCGGCCGGGCGGTGCTGTGGCTCGGCCGGGCCGGGCTGCTCCGCGCGTACTACCAGGCCCAGTTACGCCGGCCGCTCGACCCGACGCTGGCCCTCTACGCGGCCTACTGGTACCGCGGGTACGCCTGCAACCCGGCCGCCATCTACGCCAAGGCCCGGGAGGTCGCCCCGCACATCCGGGGGGTCTGGGTGGTCCGTCGGGACCGGGTCGGAAGCCTGCCGCCCGGCGTGCCGTACGTCGTGGCCGGGACCCGGGCGTACTTTCGGGCCCTGGCCCGGGCGCGGTGGCTGATCAACAACGTCAACTTCCCGGACTACGTGGTGAAGCGGCGCGGCGCGGTCCACGTGCAGACCCACCACGGCACCCCGGTGAAGGTGATGGGCCTGGACCAGCAGCGATATCCGGCCGGTGCGGTCGGGCTGGACTTCTCGCGCCTGCTGCGCCGGATCGACCGCTGGGACTACAGCATCACCTCGAACAGGTTCTCGACCCAGATGTGGGAGCGGGCCTACCCGGCGGAGTACGTCACCCTGGAGACCGGCTATCCCCGCAACGACCGCCTGGTGAACGCCACGCCGGAGGAGGTCGCGGCGGTACGGGAGCGGCTTGGCCTCCCGCCCGGGAGTCGGGTGGTCCTGTACGCCCCGACCCACCGCGAGCACCGCCCCGGCTACTGGCCGCCGTTCGACCCGTCGGCCCTGCTCGACGTCCTCGGCGCGTCCGGGCTGCTGCTGATCCGGGGCCACTACCTGGACCCCGGCGCCGCGGTCGGGGTCGCCAGGGCGCCGGGAGCGGTGGGGGTCGACGGAGCGGTCCGACCCCTCGGGACGGCGCCGGCCCGGGTCGACGGAGCGGCCCAGGTCGACGGGGTGGCCCAGGCTGACGGGGCGGGTTGGGCCGACGGGGCGGCCCGGGTCCGAGACGTGACCGACCATCCGGTGGTGGAGGATCTCTACCTGGCGGCGGACGTTCTGATCACCGACTACTCCTCGGCGATGTTCGACTACGGATGTCTGGACCGGCCCATCGTGATCTACGCCCCGGACTGGGCCGACTACCGCCGGGAACGCGGCGTCTACCTGGACGTGCTGGCCGAGGCGCCGGGGGCGGCCGCGACGAGCTTCCCGGAACTGCTCGCCCTGTTCCGGACCGGTGCCGTGGACGACGCGGCGGCGCGGCGGGCCCGGACGGTGTTCCGGCGCCGGTACTGCGCGCTCGACGACGGCCGGGCGGCCGAGCGGGTCGTCCGGCACGTCCTCCTCGACGAGCCCGTCGGTGCGCCGACCGGCCCTGGCGCCATGTCGGCCGGACCCGGTGCGGGGTCACCCGGGTCGGGTGTCGTGCCGACCGGACCCGGTGCCGCGCCGGCCCCGGCGCAGGAGCCGGCGGCGTCGCCGGACGGGCCGATCCGGTGAACGGGGACCGGCGCGGCCGGCCAGTGGTCACGAGTCGGGCAGGTGCTCCCGGGCCCAGGCGGAGACCTGCTCCAGCGCGGGGATCAGGGCCTGCCCGCGGGGAGTCAGCGCGTAGGTGACCGCGACCGGAGGGCCGGGATCGACCATCCGCTCGACGAGCCCGTACGCGGTCAGTTCGGACAACCGGTCGGAGAGCATCGAGTCGCTGACGCCCTCGATGGCGCGGGAGAGTTCGCGGAAACCCGCCGGACCGGCGCTGAGACTGCCCAGCACGAGCGCGGTCCAGCGCTTGCCGAGCAGGGTGAAGGCCCGGGTCAACGCCGCGTCGGCGCGGACGCAGGGCTCCGGGACGTGGCTCTCGGCTCGCACACCTCAATGCTAGCTTTGTCACTGGGACTCTTATTTTCGAAGCCCCTATCATAAGCGTTGCAACTTCGAAAACGGACTGGGAGGACAGGCATGACCGAGCAGAGGCGGGACCGCGCCAGTGTCGTCGTGGTGGGCGGCGGGTACGCCGGGATCACGGTCGCGAAGAAGCTCGACGACGTCGCCGCGGTGACCCTGGTCGATCCGACCGAGGCGTTCACCCACAACGTGGCGGCCTGGCGGACGCTGGTCGCGCCCGAGTGGGTGGAGCGGATGTTCCACCCGTACGACCGGCTGCTGCGGCACGGTCGGTTCGTTCGGGACCGGGCGGTGGCCGTCGACGGTCGGCAGGTCACGCTCGCCTCCGGCGAGCGGCTGGAGCCGGACTACCTGGTCCTGGCCACCGGCTCGACGTACCCGTTCCCGGCCAAGATCGACGAGCCCGACCTGGCGACCGCCCAGGCCCGACTGCGGCGGGCGCACGCCGACCTGCTCGCGGCCGACCGGGTCCTGCTGCTCGGCGCGGGGGCGGCCGGGCTGGAGCTGGCCGGAGAGATCAAGACGTTCTTCCCGGAGAAGCACGTCACCGTCGTCGACGCCGGACCGGACATCCTGCCCGGCCCGTACGACCAGGAACTTCGCGAGGAACTGCGCCGCCAGCTCGACAAGCTCGGCGTCGACCTCCGGCTCGACACCCGGCTGCGCGGGCTGCCCACCACCGAACCGGCCGTCCGGGGCGCGGTCGCGGTGACCACCGAGGACGGCGAGGAACTGACCGCCGACATCTGGTACCGCTGCTTCGGGGTCGCCCCGGTCACCGACTACGTGGTCGGCGCGCTCGCGCAGGCGCGCGACGAGCGGGGCTACCTGCGGGTCGACGAGTACCTGCGGGTTGACGGCCAGGACCGGGTCTTCGCCGTCGGCGACCTCTCGACCGCGGACCTCAACATGGCCGCCCGGGCGGGCGCGCAGGCGGAGCTGGTCGCGGCAAACCTCCGCTGCCTGATCACCGGTGCGGGGGACGTCTCCGCGTACCAGCCGATGCCGCCGGTCATCATCGTGCCGCTCGGACCCGAGGGGGGTGCCGGACTCCTGCCCGGGATGGCGGAGGGCGTCGCGGGCCCGGAGGTGGCCGCCGAGATCAAGGGCCGCACCATGCTGGTCGACAGGTACCTGGAGATGTTCGACGCGGAACCGGCGGCGCGGCGCCGATGACTCGGGCATTCGTACACACGTTCTATCCACAGCCTGTGGATGGAACGTGTGTACGACGTCAGCCCGTCGACCGACGCCGCGGCCGGACGCGCTGCCGGAGCCGGTCGGCGGCGAGCCCGGCGTACCGGTGGGCGACGAACCGGGTGGCGTGGGCCAGGGAGCGGATCCCGCCCACCGGGATCGTCTCGACCCCGGCCAGCGCGTCCCGACGGGCGCGCCGGTCCGCCCGGACCACCAGCCGAGGGCGCGGCGAGGTCCACTGCTCCGCCGGAAGCGTGCGCAGATCGAGCACCCCGAGGTCGTCGCCGCTGACCCAGCGCCGGCCGGCGACCTCGGCGACCACCTGGTCAAGCGGCTCGTCCGGCCGGCGTACCCGGCGGGCCCGGCTCAGCGCGGCGGTGCGCCAGAGCGAGACCGCGTCCTCCGGCGTGGTGGCCCCGGCCGGCAGGACCCGGACCAGCCCGGCCTGCCACTCGTCGGCGATCGCCACCAGCCGCCGTACGGTGTCGGCGTCGACCCCGTGGTGCGGGGCGAGTTCCAGCAGGTACGGGGCGGGAAAGGCGGTGTCCGGCGCGGACGGTGCCAGCGCCACCCGGGGGTCCGACCGGTACGCCGCCGCGAGCAGGCGCCGCTCCAGCAGGGGATCGGCGAGGATCGACCGCCGGTCGTCGGAGAGTTCGGCCCAGTTCGCGACCAGGACCACCCGCAGGTCGGTCAGGTCGCTGGCGAGCAGCCGGTCCACGCAGGTACGGACCAGCTCGTAGGGGCCGTCCGCGTGGACCACCGCCACGACCAGCGGCACCGCGAAGATCCGGTTTGCGGCCGGCCGCAGGTAGCGGGGCTGGGGCATCAGGTCGGCCAGGAAGGGGCGGTTGTACCGGCGTAGCGCGTCACCCCGGGTCATCATGTGTGAGGGGCCGAGGTGCCAGCTCCGCGCCCGCGGCTCGGGCACGAAGACCGCGCCGACCTGGGCCAGCCGGTACCCGAACTCGGTGTCCTCGCCGAGCCGTAGCTCGGGGTTGAGGCCGCCGGCCTCCTCGTACAGGGCGCGGGCGAGGGCCGCGGTGGCGCCGACGTGGGCCCGGAAGTTCAGGTGGTCGCCGCCGCGCAGGTGGTCGGTGTCGTTGATCAGGCGTTCGACGTACTCGTGCGGCGCGGTCTCGGCGAGCGGGAACAGCCGGTCGAGCGTTCCGGCGGCGCAGCGCTCCGCGACCTCCTCCGGGGTGATGGTCCAGCCGTGGTCGACGAAGCGCTTGTAGCCGAGGGTCACCACCTCGTCGCTGACATGGTGCCAGCGGACCTGGGCCGCGACGTGCTCCGGGAAGACGACCATGTCCGCGTCGAGCCAGTGCAGGATCTCGCCGTCGCTGACGGTGGCGCCCACGTGGAGCGCGGTGGCGCGACCCCAGCCGGCGGCGTGGTCGGCCACCCGGACGAGACGGCAGTGGGTGGGCCGCAGCTCGGGCAGCCGGATCGGTGGGTCACTGCCGTCGTCGACCACCAGCACCTCGAACAGCTCCGACGGGTACGTCTGGTGGCGCAGGGCGGCCAGGACCAGGTCGAGGGTCGGTTGGCAGTTGTGGGCCGGGATGACCAGCGAGACCGACCGGCTCGGCCGCCAGTTCGCCAGTGGCGGGGGGTCGAGCGCGCTCCAGTCGTTGCGGAAGACCCGGACCGGGGCGCGGGTCGGGGCAGCGGCCCGACGGGGGGAGAGCACGCGCCACAGTGTAGTTGTCTGATTGCTGAGAGCTGATAATTCGCCGCCGCGTGCCGGACATTGTCGAGCGTGGTCAGCGTGTCGACCACGACAAGTTGCCTCACGATAGCTACACGTAGGTTGAGCCTCTGTTACCGGTCGATGAGGGAGTCGGCTTGCCGACCAGGGACAACCCGGAGAAGTACCTCCGCTGGCGGGTGGTGGCCGGCGACCCGGCCCGGCGACGGCGGCGACGGTGGCCGGTCGGCACGCTGGGCTCCGGGCTGACCGAGGTGCCCGGTGGGGGGCGCGGTCCGGCCGGGCCGTGGCATCGGGTCTTCGTCGGTCGGATGGTCGTGGCCGCCGAGTCGGTGCGCTGGCTGCGACACCTGCTCGACCACCCGGTCACCCTGGCCCGGGTACGCCGGATCGACATCGTCGTCGACGAGTGGCGGATCCCGCAGCGTGGCTGGTCCGGGCGGCTGGGACCGGTGCCACACCTGCTGGCGCACCGGATCCGGCTGCCACGGCGAGACCAGGGTCAGGTCCGGATCGGCCTGGACCTGCGGTGGTCGGTCCCGCTCCGTTCGGTCCTCGCCGCCGTGCTGCCACTGCTCACCCCGGTACGGCCGCTTCCCGCCCCGGCCAGCCCGGACGTGACCGCCCAGGACGTCCTCCCCGACTGGCTGGGCGCGGGGCCGAACCAGGCCGCCGTCGCCGGCGAGCTGCCCGGCGACGCCGACATCCGCCCCCACGACGTGGTGCTCCGCCCGGACGGGGCCGAGCCGGTGTTCGCGGCCGACCCGTCGCCACTCGCGACCGACCCGGTACCAGCGGCTCCGGCCGCTCCGGGCGAGGAGCCGTACCGGGCGCTCCTCGCCGTCGACCGGGCCGGCGCCGTGGCGGTGGCCCGGGCCCTGCCTCGTACCACACCGGTGTTGATCGACGTCGAGCACGCCGTGCCGGCCGGCCGGTACGGGCCGTTCGGCCCGGACACGCCCCGGGCAGAGCTGCGCTTCGCCACCGGGCCGGGGGAGCCGGACTGGCGGATCCTCGGCCCCGGCGGGGTGGACCGTACCGGGACGCTGGAGCGGCCCTGGCTGACCGAGGAGGAGCAGGCGGCGCTGGCCGGGATCGGCTCGGTCGAGTGCCGGCTGGTGCCCGGACGGCAGCCGGCGCGGGAGGTGACGCTGCTGCTGCACCTGATCGCGGCCGGCCTCCCGGTGTACGCGCCGGAGCTGCCGCCGGCCTGTCGGGCGTACCTGGTCGACGAGGTCGTCGCGCTGGTCACCAGCGAGCCGCCCGGCCGGTACGCCACACCGCTGGACCGGGAGGTCCGCGCGGTACGCCAGCGCCGGGCCGTGCTCCGCGGACACGGCCGGGCGTTTCGGCTGGCCGCGCTGGCCGCGCCGGCCTTTCCCGGGGTACCCACGCTGCCGTCGGTCTCCGTGCTCCTGGTCACCCGGCGGCTGTCGCACGTCGTCGCGGCGGTCGCCGCCATCGAGGCGCAGAGCTACCCGACCCTGGAGATCGTCCTCTGCCTGCACGGGGTGGCGTCGACCCCCGAGTTGCGGTCCCGGCTGGCCGGCTGCACCCGCCCGGTGCAGATCCACGAGGTGCCGGCCGCGCAGAGCTTCGGCGCCGCGCTGGGCACGGCGACCGCCCGGGCCCGGGGAAGCCTGGTCACCAAGGTGGACGATGACGACACGTATGGCCCGGAGCACGTCTGGGACCTCGTCCTCGCCCGGTACCACTCCGGCGCGACGCTGGTCGGCAAGGCGGCCGAGTTCGTGCACCTGGCGGCCCTGAACACCACCGTACGGCGGGACGCCGGCGCCCCGGAGAGCTACACCACCGCCGTTGCCGGCGGCACCATGCTGATCAGCCGGGGTGACCTGGAAGAGCTGGGTGGCTGGCGCCCGGTACCCCGCTCGGTCGACCGCGGCCTGATCGACCGGGTCCGTCGGGCCGGTGGGCTCGTCTACCGTACCCATCCCCTCGGGTACGTCTATCACCGGCGGCACGCCGGACACACCTGGGATCCGGGGCTGGAGTACTTCCTCCGAGGCGGCGGCACGCAGTGGTCCGGCCTGCCCCGGCACCCCGAGTTCGGCACCGCCCCCGACGGTGGAGACCAGGCCGGCGCCGCGCCCCACCGTGCGGACCGCATCGGCGCCGCGCTCACCGGCGCGGACCAGGCCGGCGTTGCTCCCGGCGCCGTGTTCGAGGTCGGCACCGGACCCGGCGGCATGGGCGAGGTCGGCACCGGACCCGGCGCGGTGACGGAGGAAGCCCGGAGGGGATCGGATGGCGACCGGGTCGCCGAACACCACCGGAGCTGACCGTCCGGCACCGGTCCTCGCCGGCCGGGCGGACCGGAGCGCCGCCGGCCGGCCCGGGACCGGCTGGCGGCCGTCGCCGTACCTGGGGTTCGCCGCGCTGGCGGTGCTCGGGGCGGTCGCGCTGAGCCTCCGCCGGCCGTGGGGTGCCGACTTCGGGCTGCACGTCGCCGCGGTCGGACGGCTCCGCGACAACCTGCTCGATCCGGCGAACCCGATGGTCGAGTCGACCGTGGGCGGGCCGTACAGCACCCCGTACACGGTGCTGCTCGCGCTGGTGGTGCGGCTGACCGGCGTCCCGGCCGCGATCGTGCTCAGCGCCGCCGCCCCGGTCAACCTGGCGCTGCTGCTCTACGGACTGCGCCGCTTCGTGGCGCTGTTCAGTGCCGACCGGTGGGCTCCGGTGCTGTCCCTGGTCTTCGTGCCGCTGCTCTGGGGGACCGACGCCCTGCGCTGGAGCGGCTTTCCGACCCTGCGCGGACTGGTGCTGATCCTGCCGTACCCGGGCACCCTCGGGCTGGCGCTGCTGCTGATCGGCTGGGCGGCTCTGGCCCGGGCGCTGGCGGCCCCCACGCCCCGGCGCTGGACGCTGGTCGGTCTCCTCGGCGGGGTGCTCGTTCTGGTCCACCCGTTCACCGCGCTCGGCGCCGCGCTCGGTGCGCTCGCGCTGGCCGTGCCCCGGATCCGTCGGCCGACCCGGGCCGACCCGCGGGGCGCCGCGCTCGGCGTGGGCGTGGCGCTGGCCGTCGTGCTGACCTGGCCGTACTTCCGGGTCACCGACCTGATCGGCGCGGCTCGGGACTACGACGCCATCCACCGTCCGCTCTACCTCGACCCGCTGGCCCGGTACGGCTTCGCGTTCGTGGTGGGGCTGCCGGCGCTGGCCGTACGTCTGTGGCGGGACCGCCTCGACCCGCTGGCGCTGCTCGTCGGCCTGGCCGGGGCACCGGTGCTGGCCGGTGGGCTGACCGGGGCATACGGCCTGGGCCGGCTCTGGCCGGTGGTGCTGCTGGGCCTCCAGGTGGCGGCGGCGGTCGAGCTTGTCCGGGCGGTGCGGGCCGGGCGCAGCGGCGGGGCCCGGGCGGTCCGGACCGCGGTGACCGGGGTCTGGGCGGCCGGAGCCGCCGCCGCGGTGCTGGTCGGGTTCGTCCTCCAGTCCGGCAACCTGCTGCTGGTGCTGCCCCGGGACCATCTCACCTCGGAACGCCGGGCGACTTTCGGGACCAGCAGCCTGCCCGACCACGCCTGGGTGGCCCGGCACGTCCCTCCCGGCGCGGTGCTGCTGGCCGCCGACCCGGCGGTGGGCCGCGACCTGCTGACGTACGAGATCCGCGCGGTCGCTCCGCCGTGGCCCGGTCCGATGCTGCCCGACGAGGCGCGGCGTCGGGCCGACGAGGCCGCCCTGCTCGATCCCGGAACCGAATCCGCCCGCCGCATGGAACTGTTCGTGCGTTACGGGGTGGACTGGGTACTGGAACCGGTCACCGGCTATCCGTGGCTCGACGGATATGCGACCCGGGTCGTGACCGGACCGGGCGGAGTGCGGCTGGTCCGCCTTTCCACCGCCGATGGGGGGCGTTGACCCGAATGAAACTTCCACGACCATTTCGGTAATCACAACGTCACAACGTGAACATGGCACGTTTACCCGATGGGCTTGTGCCATGATCCTCGTCACAGTCATTCCGGGGTCGGCCATCACGCTGCGGGGAGGTGACGGTGACAGCCGTCGCGCTCAAGGACGTCACGAAGGTTTTCCCGGATGGGACAGTGGCGGTGGACAACGTCAGTCTCGACGTCAACGACGGCGAGTTCATGGTGTTGCTCGGCCCCTCCGGATGCGGAAAGTCCACTGTGCTGCGGATGGTCGCCGGTCTGGAGGACCCGACCAGCGGGGCGGTGTTGCTGAACGGGGAACTCGCCAACGACCTGCCGCCCCGGGATCGCGGCGTCGCCATGGTTTTCCAGGACTTCGCGCTCTATCCACACATGTCCGTCGGGAACAACATCGCCTTTCCACTCCGGCTCTCCGGAGTGGAGGAGCGGGCGCGCAACGAGCGGGTGGCGGACGTGGCGAACGCGCTCGGCATCGGCGACGTGCTCGGACGCAAGCCGAGTCAACTCTCCGGCGGCCAGCGCCAGCGAGTCGCGATGGGCCGCGCCATCGTTCGCCGTCCCGGCCTCTTCCTGATGGACGAACCGCTGTCCAATCTCGACAGCGGACTGCGGGCCGAGTTGCGGGCGGAGATCTCCGGGCTGGTCCGGGAGCTGGGGGTGAGCACCATCTACGTCACCCACGACCAGGCCGAGGCGCTGACCATGGCCGATCGGGTGGCGATCATGCGCAAGGGCGTACTCCAGGACGTCGGCACGCCGACCCAGGTGTACGGTCGGCCGGCGACCCTCTACGTCGCCGCGTTTCTCGGCAGTCCGCGGATGAACCTGCTGGAGGCGACGGTTTACGTCCACCTCGACCGGTACGTCACGCTCAATCTCGGCGAGCAGGCGCTCCACCTGCCCTGGGACGACCTCCGGGCCCGGGCGGTGGCCCACTACCACGGCGAGCGGATCGTGGTCGGGATGCGGGCCGAGGCGCTGACCCCGGTGGCGCCCGACACTCCGGGGGCCGTGTTACAGGGGCGGATCCGCTACCTGGAACACCACGGACACGAGTCGCTGGCGTTTCTCGACATCGGCGCGACCGCGATCGTCGTCGACGATCTCGGCGGGCCGATGCCCGGCGAGCGGCCCGTCGGCACGGGGCGAGGGATCCGCCGGCTCAGCCGGGTGATACAGCGGCTGACCGGCCGGGCGAGCGCCGCGGTGCCCGCGCCGGTGACACCTGGTGCGCAGGGGGCGCGGGAGAGCGTACTGAACGACCCGGGCCGGCACCACCGCCGTCCCGCCGAGCTGGCGGTGCGGCTGGCGCCGTACCCGGCGGTCTCGCCCGGTCACTCGATGGCGGTCTCGGTACGGATGGATGCCGTGCACTTCTTCGACGAGCGCGGCGACCGGATCGACGTCGGCTGGCGGTGACACCGGCCGACGGCGACGTCGCGCGATGCCCGAACCGGCCGGGCCCGAGCAGGGCGGACTCGGCGCGGCGGGCGGCGCGACACGGACGACGCGGGTGACCGCCGGGCGCGATGACACGGCGGGTACGGGCGGCGCCGCGCAGAGACTGGCGCCGGCAAGTTACCCACGGGTAAGGTGCGGCCATGTCCCGCGACGTACGACGGCTCGCGGCCGAGATGCTCGGCTCGGTGCCCTTCGCCCAGACCCTCGGTATCGAGTTCGTCGAGGTGACCGTGGACGAGGCGGGCGGCCCCCGGGTCGTCGTCCGGCTGCCGGACTCGGCGGCGACCCGTAACCACGTCGGTGGTCCGCACGCCGGTGCCCTGTTCACCCTCGGCGAGACCGCCTCCGGGGCGGTGGTCCTGGCCGCGTTCGGTCAGCTCTTCGCGCGTGCCGTGCCGCTCGCCGTACGCGCCGAGATCGACTATCGCCGGCTGGCGCTGGGGACGGTGCGGGCGACGGCCCGACTCGACCGGCCGGCCGAGTCGGTGGTGGCCGAGCTCGACGCCGGCACCCGGCCGGAGTTCCCGGTACGAGTCGAGATCGGCACCGAGGACGGAGCCGTGACCACCGAGATGACCGTGCTCTGGACGCTGAAGCCGCTTGCCACCGCCTGATCCGCTGCTCGGCGCCGCCTGGTCCGCCGCTTGCCACCGCCTGATCCGCCGCTCGGCGCCGCCTGGTCCGCCGCTCGGCGCCTCCGGGCCGCCGGTGAGCCCCACTCCAGGCTGCCGGGGTTCGCTTCGGGCCGTCGGGGCCTGCTTCGGGCTGCTGAAGTCCGCTTCGGGCTGCCGGGTCCTGTTCCGGACTGCTGGCGAGCCCCGTCCTCCCGGCGCGCCTCGGGCTCGGCGACGAGCCCGGCCACCGGCGTGTCGGCCTCGGCGTTCCCCGCTCCCCCGGGGTGGTCCGGGACGGACCCCAGCGGCGTACGGGGTTCCCTGAACCGACCCTGATCTTGCCTTGCGCACCTCGACACCCGCCCAGATAGGAAGACACCCTACATGTAGCGATCACTGCTATGGGAGGGTGTGAATGGCCGGCACGGGTGCACGGCGATGGGTGACAGCGCTGGTCGGAGTGCTCTCGGGAGTCCTGCTGCTCTGCGGTGTCGGCACCGGGCTCGCCACCTGGACCTGGACCAGGTACGTCGTCGACACGACCGGCGAGGTCAGCTTCGTCAACCGGCTCGCCATCCCGCCGCTGGCCGAGTCCCGGATCGACGCGCGCGGCCGCCGGGTCTTCGACCTGCGCGCCCAGTCCGGCCACCGCGACTTCGGCCAGGGTGGGTCGACCCTCACCTGGGGCTACAACGGCGACTACCTGGGGCCGACACTGCGGGCGAAGCGCGGCGAGGAGGTCGTGGTCAACGTCGTCAACGGCGTCGGAGAGCCGACCACCGTGCACTGGCACGGCATGCATCTCCCGGCCGCGATGGACGGTGGGCCGCACCAGATGATCCGTCCCGGCGCCACCTGGTCACCGCACTGGCGGGTCGACCAGCCGGCGGCCACCCTCTGGTACCACCCCCACCTGCACGGGCAGACCGAGCAGCACGTCTACCGGGGACTGGCCGGGATGTTCATCCTGGACGACGACGCCTCGGCCGGGCTCGCACTGCCCCGGCGGTACGGGGTGGACGACATTCCGCTGATCGTGCAGGACCGGAACTTCGACTCCGACGGGCAGTTCGACCACGGACGCGGGCTCCTCGGCGGGATCGGCATCCTCGGCGACACCCTGCTGGTCAACGGTACCGTCGGGCCGTACCTCGACGTCCGCACGGAACGGGTCCGGCTGCGGCTGCTCAACGGCTCCACCGCCCGGACGTACGACTTCGGATTCGCCGACAACCGGGACTTCGCCCTGATCGGCACCGACGGTGGGCTGCTGGAGGTGCCGTACCAGACCCCCCGGATCCAGCTCTCCCCGGGCGAGCGCGCCGAGATCGTGGTGACGGTGCGCCCCGGTGAGCGAACGGTGCTGCGCAGCTATCCGCCCGGCCGGGACATGGACTTCGTCAGCCGGCGGATCACGGGCGGCGACGACGCGTTCGACGTCCTCGAACTCCGGGCCGCCGAAACCCTCCAGCCGGCACCCGAGGTGCCCGCCCGCCTCGTCCCGGTGGAGCGGCTCGACCCGGCGTCGGCCGCCCAGGCCCGGACGTTCCACCTCGCCGGGCACCACATCAACGGCAGGCGGATGGACCCCGGGCAGCTCGACTTCGCGGTCACCCGGGACACCACCGAGATCTGGGAGATCACCAAGGAGGACGGTACGCCGCACAGCTTCCACGTCCACGATGCGCAGTTCCAGATCCTGTCGATCGCCGGGCGAGAACCACCGCCGGAGTTGCGCGGCTGGAAGGACACCATCCTCCTGGAGGCGAAGCAGGAGATCCGGATCATCGCCCGGTTCGCCGACTACGCCGACCCGAACATGCCGTACATGTACCACTGCCATCTGCTCTACCACGAGGACCAGGGGATGATGGGCCAGTTCGTGGTGGTGGAGCCGGGCCAGCGGCCGGGCGGGCCCCCGACGGGCCACACCCACGGCTGACATGTAAGGAAGGGCCCCCTCTTATCGCTTTTGGTATAGGAGGGGGCCCTTCCTTACATGTTGAATTCCGGCCGGTCGAGGACGCGTAGCCAGGAGCCGTCTGGCTGGCGACGGAGTACCTGGGTCCGGATGCCCGCACCGTCTCGCCGGATGGTCGAGGTGAGGGCGAGGTCGCCGCTGACCAGGGTGGGAAGCGGCTCCTCCGGCTCGAAGTGCGGACGGTTCGCCAGCACCCGCTCCCAGAGCGCCTGGATCGCCGCCCGCCCGACGGTCACGCTCCCCGGCGGGTACGCCAGCACCGCGTTCTCCTCGTAGAGCGCGGCGACCCCCTCGGCGTCACCGGCGTTGGAACGTTCGACGAAGAGTCGGGTCATCTCCTCGGGCTGCATCGCCGCGGCGCGCGCGGGCATCGTTTCCTCCTCATGAGTTGCCGTCTCCGGTCACCTCCAGCGTCCGGCAGCGATGAGCAGAAGTCCAACAGCTAGTTCAGATGAGATCTAGAATCCATGCTTATGGAACTGCGCCAGCTCGAGTACTTCGTCGCGGTCGCGGAGGAGGCCAACTTCACCCGGGCCGCCGAGCGGGTCCGGATCAGCCAGTCCGGGGTCAGTGCCCAGATCCGGCAGCTCGAACGCGAACTCGGCGCCACCCTGATCGACCGCTCCACCCGGACCGCCACCCTCACCGCCGCGGGTCGGGCCGCGCTGGAACCCGCCCGGGCCGTCCTCGCCGGGGTCGCGGCCGTCCGGCAGGCCGTCGGCGAGGTGGCCGGCGTCCTCCGGGGAGAGCTGACCGTCGGCATGGTCATCGGCTGCACCGTCGCCCCGTTCTTCGCGGCCCTCGCCGACTTTCACCGCGCGCATCCCGGCGTCGAGCTGACCCTGCAGGAGGAGAACTCCGACCGGCTCATCGCCGGGGTCCGCTCCGGCGCACTCGACCTCGCCCTGGTCGGCACCGCCGACGCCACCCCCGCCGGGCTCGAGGCGCTGACCATCGTCAGCGAGCGGCTCGTCGCCCTCGTCCCGCCGGACCATCCGCTCGGCGCGCTGCCGAGCGTCACCCTGGCCGACCTCGCCGCGTACCCGCTGGTCTGTCTGCCGCCGGGCACCGGCATCCGGACCGTGCTCGACCGCGCCTGCGCCGCCGCCCGACTCGCGCCGTCGATCGCGCTCCAGGCCAGTGCGGGGGAGGCGGTGGCCGACCTCGCCGCCCGGGGCCTCGGAGTGGGGATCCTCAGCGAGTCCATGGCGCGGGGCCACGGTGAGCGGCTGCGGAGCCTGCGGATCGACGACGTCGAGGACCCGGCGCTGCTGGCCCTGGTCTGGGGCACCAACCCGGGACCGGCGCTGGTGAAGCTGGTCGAATACGCGCGATCGGCCTTCGGCCTACCGCAGAAGGAGGAACGGGCACGTCCGGCCCGGACGCGCCGAGACCGGGGCCTTCCGCACCGCGCGGTCGGAAGTCGTGCCGACCGCGGGCACCCGGATTAGGTTGGAAGACGTGCTGGGCCTACCCGTTCACGTGACCGCCTGCCTCTTCGACCTGGACGGCGTACTGACCCAGACCGCCCGGGTGCACAACGCCGCCTGGGCGGAGACGTTCAACGCCTACCTGCGGGCGCGGGCGGAGGCCACCGGCGAGCCATTCCGGCCGTACGACCCGGGCGAGGACTACAACCGGTACGTCGACGGCCGTCCCCGGGCCGACGGGGTGCGGACCTTCCTCGCCTCCCGGCACATCACGCTCCCCGAGGGCGAGCCGGACGACCCGCCGACCGCCGAGACGGTCCACGGCATCGGCAACCGCAAGAACGCCATCCTGCTCCGCCGGATCCACGAGGACGGCGTGCAGGCGTACCAGGGATCGGTCGCCTACCTGGAGGCGGCGCGGGCCGCCGGGTTGCGGCGGGGGGTCGTCTCGGCCAGCGCGAACGCCGGCGACGTGGTCGTGGCGGCCGGGCTGGCGCCGCTGATCGAGGCGCGGGTGGACGGGGTGCTCGCCCGCGAGCGGGGGCTGCGCGGCAAGCCGCACCCGGACACCTTCCTCGCCGGCGCCGAGCTGCTCGGGGTCGCGCCGGAGCAGGCCGCGGTCTTCGAGGACGCCCAGGCCGGGGTGGCGGCGGGCCGGGCCGGCGGCTTCGGCTTCGTGGTCGGGGTGGACCGGGTCGGCCAGGCCGACGAGCTGCGCCGGCACGGCGCCGACACCGTCGTCCGGGACCTGACCGAACTGCTCGACCAGCCCGCGCCGGGTGCCCCCGACGCCACCACCAACGGTGTGACCGGAGCGGCCCGGTGAGCGCGCACGGGATCGGTGTGACGGGCGGTCGCCGGCGTGCGGCCCACGGAGACGGGGTCGGCCTGGGGCCCGGCGGCCGGCGCGGACCGGTGCACGCGGGGGTGGGTCGGTGATCCGGGAGCGCGCCTACCCCGTCGAGCCGTGGCACATCCGGGAGATCCGGCTCGACCTCGACATCCTCGCCCAGTCGGAGTCGGTCTTCGCCCTCTCCAACGGCCACATCGGTCTGCGCGGCAACCTCGACGAGGGCGAGCCGCACGGGCTGCCCGGGACGTACCTCAACTCCTTCTACGAGCTGCGCCCGCTGCCGTACGCCGAAGCGGGGTACGGCTTCCCCGAGTCCGGCCAGACCATCGTCAACGTCACCAACGGCAAGCCGATCCGGCTGCTCGTCGACGACGAGCCGTTCGACGTCCGCTACGGCGAACTGATCGACCACGAGCGCGTCCTCGACCTGCGGGCCGGTACCCTCCGACGCTCCGTCGAGTGGCGGTCCCCGGCCGGCCGTACCGTCCGGATCTGTAGCACGCGGCTGGTGTCGTTCACCCAGCGCTCGGTCGCCGCCATCGAGTACCGGGTCGAGCCGGTCGACGGGCCGATGCGGCTGATCGTGCAGTCCGAGCTGGTCGCCAACGAGCAACTGCCGGCACAGAGCCGGGACCCCCGGGTGGCGGCGGTGCTGGAGTCGCCGTTGCAGGCCGAGGAGCGGCTCGTGCACGGCGACGGCGCCCTGCTGATCCACCGCACCAAGGCGAGCGGGTTGCGGCTCGCCGCCCAGATGAGCCACGAGGTGTACGGGCCGGAGCGGAAGCTGGTCGGCACCGAGGCGTTCGAGGACTGGGCCCGCACCACCATCACCTGCGTGCTTCGCCCGGGCGAGCGGCTCCGGATCGTCAAGTACATCGCCTACGGCTGGTCCAGCCGCCGCTCCCGGCCGGCCCTGCGTGACCAGGTCGGTGCGGCGATCGCCGGGGCCCGCTTCTCCGGGTGGGAAGGGCTCTGCGCCGAACAGCGCGACTACCTCGACACCTTCTGGGCCGACTCGGACGTGCGGGTGGAGGGGGACCCGGAGGTCCAGCAGGCGGTCCGGTTCGGCCTCTTCCACGTGCTCCAGGCGGGTGCCCGGGCCGAGCTACGGCCGATCGCGGCGAAGGGCCTGACCGGACCGGGGTACGACGGTCACGCCTTCTGGGACACCGAGACCTTCGTGCTGCCGGTGCTGACGTACACCCTGCCGTCGGCGGTCGCGTCCGCGCTGCGCTGGCGACACTCCACACTGCACCTCGCGCAGGAGCGGGCCAGAACGCTCGGGCTGCGCGGCGCCGCCTTCCCGTGGCGGACCATCCGGGGGCAGGAGACCTCCGCGTACTGGCCGGCCGGCACCGCCGGGTTCCACATCGCCGCCGACATCGCCGACGCGGTCCGTCGGTACGTCCTCGCCACCGGCGACGAGCAGTTCGAGCGTGAGGTGGGGCTGGAACTGCTGGTGGAGACCGCTCGGCTGTGGCGGTCGCTGGGGCACCACGACCGGCACGGCAGGTTCCACATCGACGGGGTCACCGGCCCCGACGAGTACACGGCGGTGAAGAACGACAACGTCTACACCAACCTGATGGCGCAGCGGAACCTGCTGGTCGCCGCCGACGCCGCCCGCCGCCACGGCGAGGAGGCCTGGCGACTCGGCGTCGACGACGAGGAGACCGCGGCCTGGCGGGACGCCGCCCGGGACATGTACATCCCGTGGGACGACGAGCTGAAGGTCCACCCGCAGGTGGAGGGCTTCACCCGGTTCCAGGAGTGGGACTTCGTCGGCACCCCGCCGGAGCAGTATCCGCTGCTGCTCAACTATCCGTACTTCGACCTGTACCGGAAGCAGGTGGTGAAGCAGGCCGACCTGGTGCTGGCGATGCACTGGCGGGGCGATGCGTTCACCGACGAGCAGAAGGCGAACAACTTCGCCTACTACGAGCGGCGTAGCGTCCGGGACTCGTCGCTGTCGGCCTGCACCCAGGCGGTACTGGCGGCCGAGGTCGGCCACCTCGAGCTGGCCTACGACTACCTGGGCGAGGCGGCCCTGATGGACCTGCACGACCTCAACCAGAACACCCGGGACGGCGTGCACGTGGCGTCGCTGGCCGGGGCCTGGATCGCCCTGGTCGCCGGCTTCGGCGGGCTGCGCGACCACACCGAGGTCCTCTGCTTCAAGCCCCGGCTGCCGAGCCGGATCAACCGGCTGGAGTTCTCGCTGCGCTGGCGTGACGTGTACCTGCGGGTGGACGTGCGGCAGCGCGAGGCGACGTACGCGCTGCGGGGCGGTCACCCCGGCGCCGCGATGGAGCTGACCCACCACGGCGAGTTGGTCCGGGTGACCGGTGAGAACCCGGTGACCCTGCCGATCCCGACGCCGAAGCCGCCCGGGCCGCGGCCGGAGCAGCCCGCCGGGCGCGCCCCGATTCGCCGGACCCCCACCGAGCGCGAGCCGTAGTCGCGCGGCGGGCCGTCGTCGCGGGGCGGCCCGTGCCGCCCGGGGGTGGGTCGCTGCCGCCGGGTGGGTCCGTGTCGTCGGGTGGGTGTCCGTGGCCGGTCTACAGCAGCGACAGGTGGACGTGGTTGGTGTGGTCGCTGGACGGGTCGCCGTGCGCGTCGCCGTACGACCGCCACCCGGTGGCCGGAAACCAGATCTGCCGGTACCAGATCACGTAGAGCACACCCAGCCGGTCGGCGTTGCGGACGAAGAAGGCGGCGAGGTTGTTGCCGTACAGCCGGTCGGAGCCGCTGGCGTCCCCGCCGAAGCCGTGCCGCTGCGCCGAGAAGTCGCAGGCCCGCCCCTTGGGGTGCTCGTACGGGCCGCCCGGTCGGTAGCACGAGGTGAAGCGGGTGAAGCCGGCCCGGCGGGCCTCGGTGTACGCGTGCAGGGTGCGCGGGGTGACGCATCCGCTGGTCGTCGGGTCGGGCCGGCTGCACGTCTGCCGCGGCCACGAGCCATCGGCGTTGCGCGGCGCCGGCCGGGCGACCGGAGAGCTGGCGGCGACGAATCCCTTGGTCGAGACACCGCCGACCAGCGCCAGCGCCCGCTCGGCCGCCTGCTTCTGCCGTAGCATCACCGCGAGCTGTCGCCGTTCCTCGGCAACCTCGGCGTCGAGGGCCCGCTTCGCCCGGGCGACCCGCTGCCTGGCCTCGTTGAGCCGGCGGAGCCGGTCGTTGTCCCGCAGCGCCATGGTCTCCAGGCCCCGGGCGCGCTCCAGGAAATCCTCGGCCGACGTGCTGCCCAGCAGCACCAGTACCGGGCCGATCCGGCCGGTACGGTACGCGTTCCGGGCGACCTCCTCGACCTCGGGAGCCAGCTCCGCGATCCGCGCCTCGATCCGGCGCATCTCGTCCGCGAGTCTCGCCTGCCGGGCCCGTGCGTTAACCAGCGCGGTGCGGGCCTGCACGTAGCTCCGACCGGTCGCCTCCAACACGTCGCGGAGCAGCGGGGTGCCGCCCTCGTCTCCCGCCGGGGCGGTGGTCGGGTCGAGCGCGGCCGAGGCCGCACCGGGCCGGACCGCCGTCGTGGCCAGCGCGCCGACGGCGACGAGCAACGCCACGGCGAGCGGTAATCGCGGACGTCTGGATCCTGTCATGCAAGCCCCTCCGTCAGCCGCCGCCCGGGCCAGCTGACGGGTGCGGGACAGCGGGACGCTCCCGCCGCAACCGCGGACTCCCCTCACCTGGGCCCGGCTCGCCTCCAACCGGGCGAGTCGGCGTGGTCACGCCGGCGCGGAGGGGTGCGCCACCGGGCGAGACCGGGGCCAGCTTAGCGGATCAGCCGGCCAGACATGCCGTACCGACGGGTTGACCGGAAACTTCCACCGAACGGGTGGCTCGGTGCGCTACCGCTCGCCGCTGGAGGGGAGCCCGGCCGCGTCGCGGGGCGGCATCCGGCGCGGGTCGTCCAGACTGCGCGCCTTCGCCGCCTCGTCGGCCCAGGTACGCGGGTCCGGGCGGCGCTCCTCGGTGGCCTTCTCACCGGTCGGAGCGGTGGACTTGGACTTGCCGGACTTCTGGCGGGCCATGACGTTCCTCACGATCGTCGGGTACGCGTCAGCGCCTACCGGCGCCAGCCTCGGCCTTCCCCGACTGCGTGCCACCCAAACGGCCAGCCCCGGTGGCGGTGTGACCCGGCCGGCCTCGGTCGGCGACGCGACCCGGGCGGCCTCGGTTGCGGCTCGGCCCGGCCGGTCCCGAGCGGCGGCGCGACCCAGCCCAGCCTCCGCCCGCCGGCCGGTCGGCGGGGCCGGGGGCGGGCGGTTGGGTGGCGGTCCGGCCGGGTAAAGCCGGCGGGTTGGGGCAGGACTGACGGCGATCATGGAGGCAGCGGATGGACGCCCGGACGACCGAGACCAGGGTTCCCACCGCCGGGGTCGAGCTGACCGGCGACCTGGTCGTTCCCGCCGGAGCGCGCGGGATCGTCCTGTTCGCCCACGGCAGCGGCAGTTCCCGGCACAGCCCGCGCAACCGGCTGGTCGCCGACGTGCTCAACCGGCACGCCCTGGCCACCCTCCTGGTCGACCTGCTGACCCCCGAGGAGGAGCCGGTCGACGACCGGACCGGCGCGCTCCGGTTCGACATCGGGCTCCTCACCGAACGCCTGGTCGGCATCGTCGACTGGCTGGACACCGGCGAGCCGGCGGGTTCGCTGCCGATCGGGCTCTTCGGCGCCAGCACCGGTGCCGCCGCCGCGCTGGCCGCCGCCGCGGCCCGGCCCGACCAGGTGTACGCGGTGGTCTCTCGAGGTGGCCGTCCCGACCTGGCCGGTGCCGACCTGCGCCGGGTACGGGCCAGCACGCTGCTGCTGGTCGGCGGGCTCGACACCGAGGTGCTCCGGCTCAACGAGCAGGCCCGGGCCGAACTGGCGGCCGAGACCGACCTGCGGGTCGTCCCGGGCGCCACCCACCTGTTCGAGGAGCCGGGAGCCCTGGAGCAGGTGGCCCGGGAGGCGGCCGAGTGGTTCGGCGGCAGACTGCCGGCCGGACGGTAGCCGCCGCCCGCCGGGCAGGGCGGCGGCGGTGAGACCGCGTGGCCGGTAACCGCCACCACTCTCCGTACGTCATGACGAGCGCCGATGTGTGTCGACGGCTCATACTGGGCACATGACGTACGCGCCGCCCGCCACCGCCACCGACCTCGGTTACCTGATCGGTGGCGCCCGCGCCGCGGTGCGGACCGGTCTCGCGATGCTGCACGCCCGGGGCCTGGTGGTGGCCGAGCGACCCGGCGGCCTCCGTCGGATCGGGGCGTTGCCGGCCGGTGTGGAGCCACTGGAGCGCGCGATATTCGGGGCGCTCGACCGCACGATGGCGCCCCGGGAGGTGGCCAACCAGCGCCAGGTGCGGCGCGCCCTGGCCGGGCAACGGGAGGAGCTGATCGGGCTGGGGCTGCTCCGACCCGCCTGGCGTCGGCTCGCGCTCCCGGCCACGCTGGTGGTCGCGCCGCCGTTGCTGGTCGCCCGCCTCGTCACGGACGACCAGCTCAGCCGGGGCACGGCCGTCCTGGTCGTCCTCGCCTTCGCCGCCGTCGCCAACCTGTTCCTGCCCCGGCAGACCGCGGCCGGTGCCCGCCTGCTCCGCGACGCCCGACGCCGGTATCCGTTCCCGACCGGACCGGAGGCCGAGCCCGGGATGGCGGTCGCGCTCTACGGCGCGCCCGCGTTGCGGATCCTGATGCCCCGGTTCGCCCAGGACAGCGGACTGCTCGGCCCCGGCCGCTGGGCGCGGTTGCTCGCCGCCTTCCGGCCGGGTGCGCCCTCGTTGCCCGCGGGTGCCGTCTGACCGTCGACCCGCCGGAGGTCAGCCCGGCCCCGGCCGGTCGGCCCAGGCCGGCCAGCCGGCGAGTTCGGCGCGTACCGACCGGGGCGCCGGTGCCGCCGGTTCGGCCGGCAGCACGGGGAAGCCCTCCGATCGGTAGCAGAGCTCGTCCTCGGTGATGATCCCGACCTCGTGGTCGTCGAGGTCGGCGAGCCAGCGCAGTCCGGCCGTGCCCATCGCCACCCCCGCGGTGGCGTACGCGTCGGCCCGGCCCAGGTCCCGGCCGATCACGGTGACCGAGGCGAGCGCGGTGGCGGGTTCGCCCCGGTAAGGGTCGATCACGTGGAACCCCCGCTCGTACGTCCCCGAGGTGGCGATCGCAAGGTCCGTCCCGCCCACGACCCAGCAGACCTTGTCCGGCTGCCACGGGTGGCGTACCCCGATCCGCCACGGCTCGCCGGGCCGGGGGCCGCCCCGGGCCCGGATGTCGCCGCCGGCGTTGATCCAGTGTGCGCCGCAGCCGGCGGCGAGCAGCCGGTCCGAGGCGACCTGCACCGACCAGCCCTTCACGAATCCGGACGGGTCGAACCGGCCGGTCGCGTACGCGTCGAAGTAGCCGTTGGTCTCCCGCCACAGGTCGGCGCAGGCCTCGATCACGTACCGGAGGTCGGCCGAACAGTCCTCGATGGACAGTTCGCCCCGGTCGAAGCGGTTGACCTCGCTGTCGGGCCGGTACGTGCTGAACCGCCGGTCGACGTCGCGCAGCCAGCTGAAGACCTCCTCGGCCAGCGCCGCCAACCGGCGGGGCGGCAGCGGGTCGGCGAGCTGGACGCTGACCGGCGTACCCATGATCTGCTCGACCCGGCGCAGCCCGGTGGTGCCCATCGGCTCAGGCCTTCGCCTTGTCGAGCGCGGACTGCAACGACGTCTGGTACGCCTCGCTGGTCAGGCTCGCTCCGGAGACCGTGGAGATCTTCGCGCTCTGCGCGGTGAGGGTCTCCTGCCGCAGCTTGGGGATCGCCCGCTCGTTCACGCTCGCGCTGGTCGGGTTGTCCGTCGGGTAGGTCGCGGAGACGTCGGAAATCTTGCCGCCGGAGACGGTGATGGTGACCTTGATCCCGCCGTACGCGTAGTTCGCGGTCGCCCCGGCGAAGGTACCGTCCCGGAGTCCACCCGACGCCGGCGGCTTCGCCGACGCCTTCGTCGCGGGCGCGCTGCTCGGCGCGGGCTTCGGGCTTGCCGTGGCGCCCTCCCGGCCCGGCTCGCCCCTGGCCGCGCCGCCAGCCTCACCGGCCGCGGCGCCGTCGTCGCTGGTGTCGAGCGCTACCTGGGTGCCGGGGCCCGAAGTCGGGGTACCGAGTTTGGCGCCGATCAGCAGGGCGGTGCCGATGGCGGTGCCGAGGACGGCGAAGGCGGCGCGACGCACGGGTCTTTCTCCTCCACAGCGGTACGGGACGGGTCAGAACTCGAACGGGTCGAGGTGGATCTGGCGCCGGGGAACCCGGAGCTTGCGCAGGGTACGCAGCGAGACCTCGACCAGGCCGGGCGGCCCACAGAGGTAGATGTCCCGCCGGCGGATGTCCGGGACGAGTTCCCGCATCCCCTTGGCGGTGAAGAGGTGCCGGGGCGCTGGGTCGTCGCGGGAGCCGATGACGTACCAGACCTGCGCCTCGCGGGCGCGGGCGAGCCAGTCCAGCTCGTCGCGGAAGAGCAGCTCCTCCTCGGTCCGGGAGCGGTAGATCACCACGGTGTGCTCGGGCAGGTCCTCCAGCAGCGCCCGGATCGGCGCGATGCCGCTCCCGCCCGCGATGAGCAGCGCCCGGGGCCGGATCGCCCGGTCGGCGGTGAAGACCCCCGAGGGCCCCTCCGCGAAGATCCGGGTCCCCGGTTCGAGGTACTGGAGCGACTCGGTGTGGTCGCCGACGATCTTGATGGTGAGCCGCAGCCACTGGGAGTTCGGCGCGGCGGAGAGCGAGAACGGGTGCGCCTGCCACCAGCAGCCCCGGGTCAGGAAGCGCCACCGGAAGTACTGCCCGGCCCGGGCGTCCAGTTCGTCGAGCCGCTCGCCCGAGATGTAGATCGAGACCATGTCGGCGCCCTCCGGGACCACGTCCTCGACCCGGAGCCGGTGCCGGAGGTTGAACCGGAGCGGAGTGATGATCCGTCCCCACAGGACGGACCAGATGACGAAGACGTAGAGGCCGGCCCAGAAGTACCGGCCGAAGCCCGGCCTGACGAACTCCTGCCCGGTGGCGAACTGGTGGCCGTAGCTGAACAGCAGCACCAGGTACGTGCTCAGGTGCAGGTAGTACCAGAGTTCGTAGTTCATCCGCCGCCGGATACCCCGGATCGCCAGCAGGGCGATCCCGACGAGGATGGCGGTCGCCCCGACCGCGCTGAGCATGTCCTCGTACGTGCGCACCAGGGTCCAGGTGCCGTCGACCAGGGGAGCATTGGTCAGTTCGGCGTACCCGACCGCGATCAGCGCGGCGTGGGCCAGGATCGCCAGCAGCAGGAAGGCGCCGAGCTCCCGGTGCCAGATCAGCAGCGAGTGCGCCCCGATCCACCGCTCCAGCCAGCGGACCCGGCTCATCAGCAGCACCTGGGCGAGGAGCAGGTAACCGCCGACCAGACCGGTGAGCCGGCCCGCGGCGATCAGGATGTCGGCGGTGGTGGTGATCGACCCCTTCGGGGTGTTCAGCCACCACAGCTCGACGGTGGTGGCCAGCGCCGCCCAGAAGACGATGTGGAAGAAGAGCCGGCCCCCGCGGTCGTACGGCTCGACCTCGGCGGTCTCCCGGTGCCGGGCGGCCTCCGGACCGCCGGTCGGCCCCGGGCGCCAGGCCGGCGCGGTCTCGGCGTACGACCTCGGTTCGCGGTCGCGGACCGGGTCCGGCCACTCCGCGCCGCCGCGCCGCCCCCGTCGCGGTCGGGGTCCGACGCTCCGGGTCGGATACGGCTCGTAGCCGGGGTACGGGTCGGGGTCTCTGCGGTCCCACGCGCGGGGCGGCGGATCGAACAGGTCGTCGTCCGACACCCGGGGCATCAAACCGGTCACCCACTCGGTCAACGGCTCGGCCGTATCGACGTTCCGACGACGTGTCACGACCTAGATGTACCGGCTCGCGCCGGCCGGGACGGTCCGCTTAGTCCAGTCTTAAGAATCGCTTCGTGGATGGCTAAGGAAGCACCCGGACAGGCGGCCGGGCGGCCCGTTCCGTGCCCGGCCGCCGCCGGCGGCCCGCCCCCCCAACGGGCCGCCCGCCCCCGTTGGCCGGCCCGCCCCCGACGGGCCTCCAGTAGCCTGGCCGGCCCGGCCACACAGTCGCCACACATCCGCGCCCCGGGCCTGGTCACCGCCGGACCCGTCCGGGGGCACCGAGCAGGGTGTCCACCCGGCGGCCGGACGCTGGCCGGGGCCCGGATCAGCCCGTAGTACGGTCGTCGGCGGGTCTGGCCGATGGCGGGTTCTGGGAGACGACCAATGAAGTTCGGGGTCCTCGGGCCGCTGCGGGTCTGCCGGGAGAGCGGCGCCGAGGTGGTGCTGCGCAGCCGGCACCAGCGGACGGTGCTCGCCGCGCTGCTGGTCGGGGCCGGCCAGGTGGTGACGGTCGACCGGCTGGTCGAGGCGCTCTGGGGCGAGCGTCCACCCGCGTCGTACGCCTCCAACCTCCAGACGTACGTCTCCCGGCTGCGCGAGCGGCTGCCCGGAGCGACGATCGAGCACAGCGGTGACGGCTACCTGCTCCGGGTCGACCCGGCCGACGTGGACGTGCTGGTGTTCCGCCGCGAGGTCGCGCTGGCCCGGGCCGCGATGGCGGCCGGCGACCCGGCCACCGCGGCGGGTCGGTTCCGCCGCGGGTTGCAGCAGTGGCGGGGCCGGCCGCTCGCCGACCTGTCGGTGCCGATCCTGGAACCGGAACTCGCCCGCTGGGAACTGGAACGGGTCGGCGTGCAGGAGGAGTGCGCCGACGCCGACCTGGCCGCCGGTACCGACCTCACCACCGTTCTCGCCGACCTGCACCGGGTGGTGGCCGAGCATCCGCTGCGGGAACGGCCGTACGCCCAGATGATGGTGGCGCTGTGCCGGGCCGGCCGGCGGGCCGACGCCCTCGCCGTCTACCGGCAGGCCCGCAACCTTCTGGTCACCGAGCTCGGCATCGAGCCGGGCCCGGAGCTGCGTCGGCTGCACGAGGCGATCCTGCGTGGGGAGGAGCTGCCGCGGCCGGGGCCGGTCCCGGCCGGGGCGCCGTTCCCGGTGTGTCAGCTTCCGCCGGCGGTGCCCGGATTCGTCGGCCGGGCCGACAGCATCGCCCAGATCGAGAGGCTGGTGGAGGCCGGCGACGGGACGGTGCCCGTGGTCGCGGTCTCCGGGCAGCCCGGGGTCGGGAAGACCGCCCTGGTGGTGACGGTGGCGCACCGGCTCCGTGACCGGTTTCCGGACGGGCAGCTCTTCGTCCACCTCGCCGGCGCCTCGGCCGCGCCCCGCGACCCGGGCGCCGTCCTGGCCGACCTGCTCCGGGGCCTCGGCGTGCCCGGTGGCGCGGTGCCGCGGAACCTCACCGCGCTGGCCGCCGCGTACCGGGCCCGGCTCGCGGACCGCCGGGTTCTGGTCGTTCTCGACGACGCGGCGACCGCTGCCCAGGTCCGGCCGCTGTTGCCGGGAACCCCCGGCAGCGCCGTGCTGGCCACCAGCCGGCGCCGGCTCAGTGACCTGATCGATGCCCGGCACGTCCCGGTCGAGCCGCTGGCCGACGACGAGACCCGGGAGCTGCTGGCCCACGTCGTCGGCGCCGAGCGGGTCGCCGGCGAGCCCGGGCCGGCCGCCCGGATCGGCGTCGCCTGCGGCAACCTGCCGCTCGCGGTCCGGATCGCCGGGACGCGGCTGGCGACCCGGGCGCTGCCGCTGGCCGTCCTCGCCGACCGGCTCGACGACGAGCGCCGCCGCCTCGACGAGCTGGCCGCCGGTGACCAGCAGGTGCGGGCGAGCCTCGCCCTCAGCGTCCGGGCGCTCTCCCCGGCGGCCCGGGAGGCGTTCGCGTTGCTCGGCTCGCTCGGGCCGGTCAGCTTCGCCGGTTGGGCGGTCGCCGAGCTGCTGGACCGGCCGGACCCGGAGCGGGTACTGGACGAGCTGGTCGAGGCGAATCTGCTGGAGGTGGCCTGCCCGGCCGGCGGCGCCGAGCCGCGGTACCGGCTGCACGACCTGCTCCGGGTCTACGCCGAGGAACTCGCGGTCGCCGGGGACGGCGCCGGACCGGAGGAGACGGATCGGACGCCGGGACGCGCGGAACGGTCGCCGGGGCCGACCACGGTGGACCGTCGGGCGGCGCTGCGCCGGCTGGTCACCGCCGCGGCGGCGCTGGTCGGGACCGCCGCCCGGCGACTGCCGCGCACCCTGACCTGGGCCCGCCCGGACGAGCCGGTCGGGCCCTGGCGGTCCCGGACCGGGACGGCCTCCCTCGACGCCGACCCGCTCGGCTGGCTCGGTACGGAACTCGACTTCCTGGTGAGCCTGATCGGCCGGGCCGAGGGCTGCGGTGCCGAGCGGGCGGCGATCGCGCTCGCCGAACGGCTGGCGCCGTTCTCGTGGGTGCAGGGCCACTGGACCGAACTGGAGCGGGGGCAGCGGCTGGCCGGTCGGGCGGCCGAGCGGATCGGCGACGAGCGGGCGCTGGCGCGGACCGAGTTCCTCGGTGGCGTGCTGCGGCTGGCCCGGGGCGACCTGGCCGGAGCCGCGGAACGGCTCGGCCGGGGGAGGGCCCGGTTCACGCGGCTCGGCGACCGGCACGGCCTCGCCTGCCTGCTCAGCGACCTCGCGGTGCTGTACGACTACCAGAACCGCGCCGAGGACGCCGCCCGTACGGCGGCCCGGGCCATCACACTGTTCCGGGAAGAGGGGGACGCGCGCTCGGTGCGGTGCTGGCCGCCCCGGTCCTCTCCGCGGCGTACCGGGGCCTGGGCCAGCTCGACGCGGCGTTGGCGGTGGACCAGGCGGCGGTGGCCGAGGCCAGCGAGCTGGGAGCACCGGAGATCGTGATGGCGCGCTGCCTCAACGCGCTGGCGGTGACCCAGCTGCTGCGCGACGAGCCGTCGCTGGCGTACGAGGCGGCGGAGCGGGCGGTGGAACTGCTGCGGGCCGTCGGTGACCGGTACGTCCTGCTGGCCTCGCTGCGGCACCTCGCCTCGGCCGCGCTCTGCCTCGGCCGGCGGGCCGAGGCGGTACACCGGCTCCAGCAGAGCCACGACCTGGCGGTACGGCTCGGGGACCGGCCGTGGGCGACCGGACTGGCCCGCGACCTGGCGGTGAGCTGGATCGGCGACGGGCGGCCCGCGGCGGCGGTCGAGGTGCTGCGGGAGTGCGCCCGTACCTTCGAGGAGATGGCGATGCCGTCCGCGCAGGCGGCGACGCTCAGCATGCTCGCCCGGGCGTACGACGCGCTCGGAAGGCCCGACGCCGCCCGCGACGCCCGGTTCTGGGCGGAGATGCTGGCCGATCCGCGGGACACCCGGACCCCGGCGCTGGCCACCATCGTGCTGCGGCTCGCCGACGCGCCCGGCCTGCTGACCGGCGCCGGATAGCCCGTCGGTCCCGGCCCGGTGGTGGCGTGCCGTCGCCGGACGGCACGCCACACTCCGGCCGGGTCGCGGCTAGACCGCGTACACCTCCAGCTCGTTCACCCGGACGTACCCGGGTTGGTGCGTCGGGCCGCTCCGGCCGAGGATCCGGACCAGCCGGGCGGTTCGGGCGCTGAACGTCAGGGTCACGCTGAGCGACGTGTTGTTCGTGACCGAGGCGACGGTCACGAAGGTGACGCCGTTCCACACCTGGACGTCGAAGTCCCGGATCGGGTAGCCCTGGCTGGTGTAGACCACGACCCGGCGGAACGTCTTGTCCACGCCGAAGTCCACCTGGACCCACTCCGGGTTGTTCGGCGGGTAGGTGCCCCAGTCGTTCGCCCAACTGTGCTCGCCGCCCAGGCCGGTGTTGGTCGAGCCGTCGTTGACCCGGGCCGGGGAGTAGCCCGGGTAGGTGCTCGACGCGGACGCGATGCCCGTCCGGGCGAAGTTGTCGTAGCCGGTGCCGCCGTCGCCGCCGGTGCTGCAGACGGTGAACTCGACGGAGCCGGTGTCGTACTGCTGGTAGGTCGACTCGGTGAACCAGACCGGCGCGTCGCCCGCCGAGTCGTCCCGCTTCTGCCAGCTCACCGTCACCGAACCGATGACCTTGATGTTCAGCGTGACGCTGATGGTCGAGCCGCCGTCGGCCTCGTACCACAGGTAGCCCCAGACGTCACCGAGCTGCGCCCGGTCCCAGCTGGTCAGGAACAGGTCGGGGTACTGCCAGTTGCGGAGGTGCTTCTTCTTGATCTTGCCGAAGTACGCGCTCCGGATGATGGCGCCGCCGCTGCCGATGACGATCACCTTCATCTCCAGCTTGCCCTCGAAGAGCCCGCCGAACGATCCGGGGTCGGGGACCCGGAACTGCCGGAGGTACTCGTGCCCCCGGTTGTTGCGCAGCCCGGTCGGGTTGCACACCGCCATCACCCCGGCGTCGCCGCCCTCCTTCCGGGCGTCGTCCGACCCCGCGGCCTGCTCCGCGTCGGCGACCTGGGTGGTGGTGACCACCGTGTCGCCGCCGGTGTCGATCTGCTCGTTGACCGAGAGCACCCACAGTTCGTACGTCTCGGCGTACGCCTCCGTGACCGGGGTGTCGAGCTCCCGTATCTGCCCGTTGGGGTCCAGGGTGTATCCGGTGGTCGAGATCGCCTGCTCATCCGCCGGGGCGACCGCCATCACCACGTTGTCCTGGGGGATGACACCCTCGTCCTGGTTTGGGATGTAAATCTGTGGCTCGTAAGCATATCCGTTGATGTTTTGGAATTGCGCTATGCCGTTCTTCAGGGCGACCCATTCCGGGGCGTTCGGGTCGACGATGAACGATTCCTCCGCCTCGCTGACCACAGTGGAGAGCAGGGCGTTGGTGTCGCCGTCGAACTGTCGGCTGACCGCGTTGCGGACCAGTGCCCGGACCTGGGTGTCCTGGGCGACGGTCAGCATGGGGTGCAGCAGGTTCCGCAGCCGGCTCTCGATCACGACGTCGTCGTTGGGGATCGCCGCCGCCGGCGCGGCGTCGGCCGGCTCGGCGTACGCCGGCTGCGCCGTGCCGGTGACCAGGAGAGCGGCGCTGACCAGCGCTGCGATCGGGAGTCGGAGCCGGCTGGCCCGCCGTACGGGGTTCCGCCGGGATGGCATGGACACGGGTTCCTCCTCTGGGACGGGGACGACGCGTCTGCTGGGAATCGGGCGAGCCCGGCTGACCCGGATCAACGACGGGTGACAAATATTGGTCAAAAATTGTTGCCGACCCGGCGCCGGTCCTCGCGTTTGTCATGATTGCCCGGACCGTGCTTCGTTGCGGCATATCCTGAACATGGTTGAACAGCGATGAACGGCAATGTAACCTCGATCCGCCACGATGCTCGGTAATGGATCGCCGAACTGTCGCCGACGGTTCGTTCCTGAAATGCCGCGGGAGCCGGTATGACAAGTCCGTCGATGTCGGTTTCCGTCGTGGACCGCGCGTCCGACGTCACCGAGCTCGACGAGCTGGCCCAGTTGCTGCGCCACCTGCGGCGCCGCCAGGCGCGGCAGCGGGGCCGGGCCGAACTCACCTACCGGGAGATCGCCGCCCGGACCGGCTGGTCGATCGGCATCATCGCCGGCTACTTCGGGGGCCGGACGCTGCCGCCGACCGACCGGTTCGACGTGCTGGTCGCGCTCCTCGACGCGACCCCCGCCGAGCGCGGGGCCCTGGCCACCGCCCGCGACCGGGTGCAGGAGAACCGGCGCCGGCTGGAGGTCGCACCGCCCTCCGGCGTCCCCGACTGGCCGGTGCCCCGGCAGCTCCCGGCCGACAGCGTCCGCTTCGTCGGGCGAAGCGCCCAGGTCGCCGAGCTGGACGCGCTGCTGCGATCCGACGGAGCCGCCCCGGGCGGCGTGGTGGTCGTCCTCTCCGGCACCGCCGGGATCGGCAAGACGGCGCTGGCGGTGCACTGGGCGCACCGGGTCGCCGCGCACTTTCCGGACGGCCAGTTGCACGTCAACCTCCAGGGGTACGCCCCGGACGGTGCGCCGCTGGATCCGGCCCGGGTGGTCCGCGGGTTCCTCGACGCGTTCGGCGTGGCGGCCGAGCGGGTTCCGGTCGGCGTACCGGCACAGGTCGGTCTCTACCGCAGCCTGCTGGCCGGGCGGCGGGTTCTGGTCGTGCTCGACAACGCCCGCGACGCGGAGCAGGTCCGTCCGCTGCTACCCGGATCGCCGACCTGCCTGACCGTGGTCACCAGCCGTGACGAACTGTCCAGTCTGGTCGTCGAGGGGGCACACCGGCTGGCCCTCGACCTCCTACCGGCCGAGGAGGCCCGCCATTTGTTGGTCCGGCGGCTCGGGGCGGGCCGGGTCGCGGCCGAACCGGAGACCGTGGCCGAGGTCGTCCGTCGCTGTGCCGGGCTGCCCCTGGCGCTGGCCATCGTGGCCGCGCGCGCGAGCGCCCGTCCCAGGTTTCCGCTCGCCACCCTCGCCGGCGAGCTGCGGCAGGCCCGGGACAGCCTCGATCCGTTCGCCGCCGGGGACGGCACGGCCGACGCCCGGGTCGCCTTCTCCTGCTCGTACCGCTGGCTCAGCCCGGCCGCCGCCACCCTGTTCCGGCGCCTCGGCGCCCACCCCGGGCCGGAGCTGACGGCCCCGGCGGCGGCCAGCCTGGTCGGGGTGGCCCCCGCCGAGGTCCGTCCGGCGCTGGCCGAACTGACCCGGGCACACCTGCTCGATGAACCCGCCCCGGGCCGCTTCGCCAGCCACGACCTGCTCCGGGCCTTCGCCGCCGAGCAGGCGTACCGCATGGACCCGGCGGACGACCGGCGAGCCGCGGCCCGCCGGTGCCTGGACCACTACCTGCACACCGCGTACGCCGCGGCGATGCTGCTGTATCCGTACCGGGACCCGATCACCCTGGTCCCGGCGAGCCCCGGGGTCACCCCGGAGCGGTTGGCCGACCGCGGCCGGGCCCGCGCCTGGTTCGAGGCGGAGCAGGTGGTTCTGCTGGCGGCGGTCCGGCAGGCCGCCGACACCGGATTTGCCGAGCACAGCTGGCAACTGACCTGGGCGCTCGGTGACTTTCTCGACTGGCGGGGCCAGTGGCACGATCTGCTCGCGGTGCACCGGATCGCGCTCCGGGCGGCGAGCCGACTGTCCGACCCGACCGGGCAGGCCCACATCCGCCGAGGGCTCGCCCGGGCCTACATCCGGCTCGGCCGGCTGAGACCGGCCCGCACCCACCTGGACCGGGCGATCGAGCTGTCCCGGCTGGTCGGTGACAACGCCACCGAGGCGGCCAGCCACCTCAACCTCTCCCTGTTGCTGGAGCACCAGGGCCGGCTCGACGAGGCGCTGCGCCACTCGCAGCGGGCGTACGGGCTGTTCCGAGCCGCGGCGCACCTGGCCGGGCAGGCGAGGTCACTCAACGCGGTGGGCTGGTACCACTGTCTGCTGGGCGACCACGCGCAGGCCCTGGCCTGTTGTCGCCGGGCGCTCGCGTTACAGACCCGAATCGGCAGCCGGAACGACCTGGCGTCCACGATGGACACGCTGGGCTACGCCCAGGACAAGCTCGGCCGGCACCGCGAGGCCGTGGCCTCGTACCGGCAGGCCGTGGCGCTGTACCGGGAGACCGGTGACCGGTACCACGAGGCGGACACCCTCGTCCACCTCGGCGAGGCCCACCAGGCGCTGGGCGAGCGGGGGCCAGCCTCCGACGCCTGGCGTCGGGCCATCGAGATCCTCGCCGAGCTGCGGCATCCCGCCGCCGACGGGCTGCGGCGGCGGGCCGAGGCGGCGGGCCAGGCCGTCCGGGACTGAGCCGCGACCCAGCGGCCGGGCGTGACGAACCGAGCCGCGCTCCGAGGCCGGGTCGTGGCGGACCGAACCGCGTCCCGGAGCCGGGCGGAAGCGTCGTACCAGGCCGCTAGGGTCGGCGGGTGAACCGTACCGACCGGCTCTACGCCCTGGTGGAGGAGTTGCGCGCGGTCGCGCCGCGACCGCGCAGCGCGCGCTGGCTCGCCGAGCGGTTCGAGGTCGACGCGCGCACCATCCGCCGGGACATCGGCGCCCTCCAGGAGTCCGGTGTCCCGATCTACGCGGAGCGGGGCCGGCGCGGTGGCTACGTGCTCGACCGCGCCTACACCCTGCCACCGGTCAACATCACGCCCCGCGAGGCCATCGCCGCCGCGGTCGCCCTGGAGACGATGGCCGACACCCCGTTCCTCGACGACGCCCGGTCCGCGCTCTGCAAGATCCTTGCCGTCATGTCACCGTCCGACGTGGAGGCTGCCCGGCAGGTGGCGGACCGGATCCACCTGGCGGCCCCGCCCCGGTCGTCGCTGCCGGCCCGGCAGGTCCTGCGGACCGCGGGCGACGCGGTGGTGCGCCGGACCGTCCTGGCGATCGAGTACGTCGACCGCCACGGCCGGACGTCGCGCCGGCACATCGAGCCGGTGGAACTGCTCGGCGCCGGCCAGCAGTGGTACCTCGTCGGCTGGTGTCGGCTCCGGCAGGAGGTACGCGGCTTTCGGCTCGACCGGATGCGGCGGGCGGCCCCGACCGACGAGGTCGCCCCGCCCCGGTCGGTCGGCGCCGCCTGGCGGAGCCGGTTCGACCAGCCGACCGTGCCGCTGAGCCTGCCCGGGATGGCCGGGTCGTAGCGCGCTGGTCAGCCAACGTCGTGCGGAAAAGCGGACAGGGCGGTGCCGCGGTCCCGGTCGAGAATGGTTCCCGACGGCGTTCGGCGCGACCAGCGCGAACGACCCGGTGACCCTGCCGGCCACTCGCCACGGGGAGGAAGTCTCGCCATGACCATCAATACCAACCACAGCCCGGTCCTGGTCGCCGTCGACCCCCGGCCGAGGCTCTGGGCGAACTGGATGGCCCTGCGCAACGGCGACCTGTCGCTCGTCGAGGAGGTCGTCGCGCCGGACCTGGCCGTCCACCTCCCACTGGCCGACGGCAATCCGGTCCGGCTGCGGGGACGGGCGGAGTTCGCCTCGTGGGTCTCGGCGCTGCACGCCGCCCACCCGGGTCTGCGGTTCACCGTCGAGGTCGGCCCGATCATCGGGCCGGACCTGATCGCCGGCCGCTGGACCTGCGTCGGGTTCCTCCGCCCCGGCGGGTACGGGCCGGGTCCGGTCGACGCCGTCGCCGGCGTCGACATCATCCGGATCGACGGAGAGCGGATCGTCGAGTGCTGGAGCCACGACGACGCCCGCGCCGGGCTCGACCGTCCGGTGGCGTGCGCCGCCGCGTAGCCGTCCGGCCGGGCCGGCTGCCAGCCCGGCCGGAAGCCAGTCGCCGCCCGGAGCGGGACCGGGCGGCGACTGGCGGCCCGTCGGTCTGTTCCGGTCGCCGGGGTGGTGTGCCGGCCCCGACGATCGCGGCGTACCGGCGGCTCGGGAGCCCCGGATCCGGATGGGTGACGATCGGCAGCGGGTCGTCCAGCGCCACGGTCACCGTCAGGGACGGCGACCGTGGCCTCAGCCGGTGCGCCGGGCGACCAGGACGGCGTCGCGGTAGGTGCTGTCCCGGCCCTCCGAATCGACCTTCGCCCGGGGCCGGGTCTCGGCGACGAGCACCCGCCACCGCGCCGGGTCGAGGCAGGCGGCCACCTCCTCGGCGGTGAACATCAGCTCCGGGAAGTGCATCCGGTGCGACGTCATCCACAGGTCGGAGGGGTCGTGGCCGACGACCAGCAGCGTGCCGCCCGGCGCCACCGCGGCGGCCAGCCGGGCGAACAACGCCCGCCGCGCATCCCCGGGCAGGTGCAGGTACTGCGACGACACCAGGTCGTACGCCTCCTCGGCGAGCGGATGCTCCCGGAGGTCGGCCCGGAGCCACTCGATCCGGCTCGCGACCTCCGCCCCGACCTCCTCGGCGTGGGCCGCGCCCCGGGCCAGCGCGGTCGCGGAGACGTCGACGGCGGTCACCCGCCAGCCCCGCTCGGCGAGCCAGATCGCGTCGGCGCCCTCGCCGCTGCCGACGTCGAGTGCCCGGCCGGGGGTCAGCCCGGCCGCCTCGGCCACCAGTTGGGGATTCGGATTCCCGCTCCAGACCGCGGGCTGGGACCGGTAGCGTTCCTCCCAGGCGGCCTCGTCGAGCAGGGTCTGCATCTGGCGGCGGTGCTCCACGACGGCGTCCCGGGTGTCGGCGGCGACCAGGTCCGCGTTGATCGCCGCGGCGGCGGTCAGCCCGGACGCCGCGGCGGTGAGCACCTGGGCGCGGACGTCCGCCACGTTGCCGGCCACCCAGACCCCGGGTACCGCGGTCGCCCCGTTCGGGTCGGCGGGCACCTGGCTGCCGATGACGTGGCCACCGACCTCGACGTCGACCGGCTTCAGCCCGAGCTGCTTCAGCAGCGTCGAGCGGGCGGTGAGCCGCGACACGACGACGATCACGTCGAGCGGGACGACCTCGCCCGAGGCGAGCCGGACCCCGGTCAGGGTGTCGTTGGCGACCTCGACGGCGGCGGCCGGTCCGGGCACGACGGCGATGCCGCGGGCGGCGAGCCGTTCCGCCTCCTCGTCCGTCGGGCGCGGTACGCCGTGCAGCAGGAGCAGGACGTTGGGGCTCCACTGCCGCCACAGTTCCGCCTGTTGCAGGGCGAACGGGCTGGTGGCCAGGACCCCGACTCGCCGGTCCCGGACCTCCCATCCGTGGCAGTACGGGCAGTGCAGCACGCCGCGCCCCCACCACTCGGCCAACCCCGGCAGGTCGGGCAGCTCGTCGACGAGTCCGGTGGCCACCAGCAGCCGGCGGGCCCGGACGCGCCGCCGGTCATCCAGGACGACCACGAAGCCGTCGTCCTCGCGGGTCGCGCCCTCGACCCGGGCGGTGACGAACTCACCGCCGTACCGGGACACCTCCGCACGCCCGATCTCCAGCAGCTCGGTCGGGGACGTGCATTCCCGGGTCAGGAAGTTGTGTACGTGCCCGGCGCGGGCGTTGCGGGGCTCGCCGGCGTCGACCACCAGCACCGATCGGCGGGCCCGGGCCAGCGTGAGTGCTCCGGCGAGTCCGGCGGCTCCGCCGCCGACCACGACCGCGTCGTACGTCTCGTTCATCCGTACCTCTCTCGCTCGACGCTGCGCCCAAGGTGCGGCGACGTCTGCCGCTCCGACAAGTAACGTTGCCGTTATGGCAAAAGACGAGCTGGCGGGCGTCGACTTCTCCGGGGTGTTGGCCGCGGTGGGCCCGCGTCTGCGGGCGCTGCGCACACAGCGGGGTATGACGCTGGCGCAGCTCGCCGAGGTCACCGGCATCTCGGTCAGTACCCTGTCCCGTCTCGAGTCGGGCGGGCGCAAGCCGACCCTCGAACTGTTGCTGCCGCTGGCCCGGGCGTACCGGGTGGCGCTCGACGAGCTGGTGGGCGCGCCCGTCACCGGGGATCCCCGGGTGCACGCCCGCCCGATCGTCCGGCGCGGGACCACGTTCGTTCCGCTGACCCGCCATCCCGTCGGTCTCCAGGCGTTCAAGCAGATCCTCCCGCCGAACACCCCCACCGGCGAGCTGCGGCAGAAGACCCACGAGGGCTACGAGTGGCTGTACGTCCTCTCCGGCCGCCTGCGTCTGTGGCTCGGCGAGCACGACCTCGTGCTGACCCCGGGCGAGGCCGCCGAGTTCGACACCCGCGTCCCGCACTGCGTGGCCAATCCTGGGCCGGACACCGCCGAGCTCCTCATCCTCTTCGGGCCGCAGGGCGAACGGCTGCACGTCCGGGCCCGGCCCACGAAGCGCTGAGCAGGCCACGAAGCGCTGGGGGCCATGAAGCGCTGAGGAGGGCAACGCCACCGGCACGCCGACCGCAACGCCACCAGCCCGACCCGGCAGTCGACCGTCGGGATCGCCGGGGCGCCTCCACCGCTCCTGCGCCGGCCCGGTCCCCGGTGACCTGCCGGATCACCGGCGGCTCCGGCGATGCATGGCGACGGTGTTGACCACGTTGTAGACGACCGAGGCGATCGGCACCGCGACGAACGCGCCCACGATGCCGCCGAGCAGGGTGCCGGCGGTGACCGTGAGCAGCACCACCACGGGGTGCAGGCACACCTGGCGCCGCATGATCAGCGGCTCCAGGAGGTTTCCCTCCGTCTGCTGCACGGCGATCACCGCGGCCAGCACCAGCAGCGCCGTCACGGGACCCTTGGCGGCCAGCGCGACCAGGACCGCGATACTCCCGGCCACGGTGGCCCCGATGATCGGCACGAAGCCGCCGAGGAACGTGATCACAGCGAGCGGCAACGCGAGCGGCACCCGGAGCAGGACCAGGGCGAGTCCGATACCGACCGCGTCGATCGCGGCGATCATCATCGTGCCCCGGGTGTACGCCCCCAGCGTCCGCCAGCCGGCCCGCCCCGCGTCGGCGGCGATCGACCGTGCCCGTTCCGGGACCCGGTTCAGGATCCACCGCCACATCGGGCGGCCGTCCTTGAGCAGGAAAAACAGCAGCACCAGGACGAGGAGGACCGCCGCGGCGGCCTCCGCGACCGTGGCGGCCCCGGTAACCGGGTCCGGTGCGGAACGCCGTATCCCGGCGATCAGCCGCCGGGTCCACTCGTCCAACTGATCCGGGGTGACCGGCAGGGCGGAGACCAGGAAGTCCCGGGTCCGGTTCAGACCCTGGTCGAGTTGCCGCGCCAGGTCGGAGAACTGGGTGGCGGAGAGCCGCCATACCAGTACGAGGGCGCCGACCAGCACCCCGAGCAGGAGCAGGACGGTGGTGAGCGCGGCGAGTGCGGGCGGGAAGCGGCGTCGCCGCAGTCGGCTGGCCACCGGGTCCAGCAGCCCGGCGAGGAAGAGGGTGGCCGCGAGTGCGATGGTCAGCGGGGCGAGCTTGACGGCGATCCACGCGAGGACGTACGCCCCGGCGGTGAGGACGAGGAGGCAGAGGCTGGCCACCACGGCCCAGCGGAGCAGCCAGGGAAGGCGGTCGAGCGGCTGACCGGGACGCGCGGGAGGCCCGTCCGACCGATCGGCCGCCCTGTCCATCTCCGCCTCCTGTCGACCCGGGTGTCCCGGTTACCCGGTGGAGGGGCCGCCGACACCTGACCCACCGGCGACCGGGGTCGGTGGCGGGACCGTTGGCGACGGCCCTGGCCGGCGGGCGGTCGGGTCCAGGAGACGTCGGGGTACCGGTCAGGCGTGATCGTTGGCGGGGGGCGCGGCGTTGACCGGCAGGCGGTAGATCCAGACCGGGTAGTCGACCGCGGAGCGTCCGCCGGCCAGGCCCGGGGTCCGGTTGAGCTGGGCCGCGGGGATCCAGAGCTGACCCGTACCGTCGAGCCACATCGCGTCGGCCCAGGCCAGGCGTGGGTCGCTGAGCAGCGTCTCGACCCGGCGGTCGAGGCCGACGGTCAGGATTCGCCGGTTGTCCACGTCGCTCAGGTAGATCACGCCGGCGGCGTCGATCGCGGTGCCGCCGGTGGTCGGGGTGTCCACCCAGGGCTCGACGTGGTCGGCCACCACCTCCGGCGGGACGTCCGGGTCGTCGAGGCAGCGCGTCTCGATCCGGTACAGCGGGCCCGAGGCCGGCTGGAAGTAGAGGTACTCCCCGTCCGGCGAGACCTCGAGCTGGTCGGCGTGGATCCGCAGTTCGTTGCCGTCCGGGTCGCGCAGGATCTCCCCGTCGGCCCGCATCGGGCGGCGGGCGACGGTGCTGGGGTGGCCGTCGAGGACCCGGCGGGTCTCCCCGGTCGTCAGGTCGAGCACGATCAGGCCCGGCGCGCCGGCGTCGGTCAGGTACGCCATCCGACCGTTGAACCGGACGTCGTCGACGTAGCTGCGCTCGTACAGCGCCGGGCCGAGGTCGTACTCCCGGACCACGGCCGCGGCGCGGGTGTCGACGACGATCAGCCGCGGCCCCCCGGGGACCACCGGCAGCCCGAACCCGGGGGTGCCGGAGTCGACGATCCACAGGTTGCCGTCCGGGCCGATCCGCAGCCCGTTCACGTGCACGAACGCGCCCTGCGGGTCCGGACGGTCCCGGACCTCGTTCCAGAGCTCGCTCGGGTACGGCACGACCCGGCCGTCGGAGACGATTTCGCCGACCTGGACGCCGGGGCCGTCCGCGGAGGGGAAGCTGACGAAGACCCGGCCGTCGCCCGTGGTGGTGACGCCCGTCCAGACCCGGTTCGCGCTGGCCACCGGGCGCAGCCGGGGATCCTCTCGGGGGCTCGCGCGCACGCCGCGAGCCTATCGCCGCGTGCGGGCGTAATCAGCGGATTCGAGACGTTTCCGGGTCTTTCACCCGGGCTCGTGGTGGGGTAGGAGCGGCTGGAGCAGCCGGCGCGGCCGCCGCAGCGCCTGGCTGACCGGGTCGGTACGGTGATCGTCCTGCTGGCCGGGGCCGGGGCGCATCTCGATCTCCTCCGGTGGGGCGAGCCGCCCGCAGCGGGGGCAGGCGCCGGTCGGGTCGAGAAGCGTGCCGCAGTCGGCGTGGGCGAAGAGCCGCCGGGGCCCGGCGGCCGAGAGGTGGCGTTCGCCCCACTGGCTGAGCAGGTAGAAGGGGGCCCACAGCTCGCGCCCCCGGTCGGTCAACACGTACTCGTCCCGGGGCGGGGAGTCGGAGTAGCGGCGCCGGGCCAGCACCCCGGCCTCGGTCAGGGTTCGCAGCCGGTCGGCGAGGACCGCCCGGGGAATGTCCAGGTGGGCAAGGAAGTCGGCGTAGCGGCGTACGCCGTAGAAGGCGTCCCGGACCAGCAGCATCGTCCACCGCTCGCCCAGCAGCTCCAACGCCCGGGCGAGGGAGCAGTCCTGCCCCTCGTAGTACCTGCCCAGAGCCACGCGACCAGCATACTCGCCCATCAGTTCGCCCAATGAACTCACCTGCTAACCTTCTGGTTCATTCACTGAACCATGCGTACGGGAGGTGAGGATGGTGGTGCGCCGACTCGACGCACCCGGGGCCGCGACCCGGCCCGGAGACCGTCGCGGGGGCCCGACCCTGGCCGTGGTCTGCCTGGCCACCCTGCTGGCCCTGATGGACTACACCGCGCCGATCACCGTGCTGGCGCAGACCGCGGCCGGTCTCGACGCCGGGCCGGTCGCCCAGGTCTGGATGATCAACGGGATCACGCTCGGCCTGGCGGCAACCGTGCTGGTCTCCGGCAGCGTCGCCGACGCCGTCGGCCGCCGCCGGGTCTTCCTGGTCGGCACCGCCCTGCTCGGCGTCGGCGCGCTGGGCTGCGGCCTCGCCGGGGAGCCGCTGCTCTTCATCGCCGGCCGGGTGCTCCAGGGCGTGGCGAGCGCGGCGGTGATCTCGGCCGGCCTGGGCCTGCTCGGCCACGCCTTCCCGAGCGGACCGGACCGGGCGGGAGCCACCGCCCGGTGGGGGGCCACGCTCGGCGCCGGTATCGCGCTCGGGCCGCTGGTCGCCGGAGCGCTGGCCGAACTCGCCGACTGGCGGACCTACCACCTGGCCGCGGCGGTCGTCACCACCGTCCTCATCCCGGTCGGCGCGCGGCTGCTCGGCGAGTCCCGCTCGACCCGCCCCCGGCCCGTCGACTGGGCCGGGACCGCGACCCTGGCGGCCGGACTCGCCCTGCTGCTCGTGGCGGTGACCGACGCGCGCGACGGCTGGCTCCGCACGCCGGTCCTGCTGCCGCTGCTGGTGGGTGTCCTGCTGCTCGGGGCGTTCGTCGTCGTCGAGCGGCGCAGCCGGTGGCCGATGGTGGATCTCGCCCTGTTCCGCGTCCCGCTCTTCCGGCTCTCCGCCTTCGGCGGGCTCATCACCGGGCTCGCCGTGCTCGGTCCGATGAGCTTCCTACCGACCCAGATCCAGCGCCCCATGGGGCTGGGACCGCTGCTCACGGCCGTGATCTTCGCCGTCTGGTCCGGGATGGCGTTCGTGGCCGCACTGCAGATGCGCCGGTTCGCCGCCGGCCGCTCCTCGGCGGGGCTCCTCGGGGTGGGACTGCTGCTCACCGCCGTCGGCGACGCGGCGCTGCTCGGCCTGGTCGACTCCGGGGTGTGGCTGCGGGCGCTCCCCGGGCTGGCGGTGAGCGGGATCGGCTACGGGATCCTCAACGCGACGCTGGCCCGGCTGGCCGTGGAGAGCGTGCCGCCCGACGACGTCGCCATGGGCTCCGGTGCCAGCAACACCGCCCGGTACGTCGGTTCCGCGCTGGGACTGGCCCTGATCGGCACGATCGCCTCCAACGGAGTCCGGCTCGGCGAACCCGCCGACCTGACAGCCGGCGTGGCCGCACTCCTCGCCCTGGCCGGCGCGGTCCTGGCCATCACCCAGCGGCGACGGCCCGCCACCGTGCCCGCCGGATGACCCGGACCGTCGCCAGGAGGGCGGACGGCCGTCGGCCGGGCGCCGGCCGGGCCGATTGGTATTCGCGTTCGCGGCATTCCGGACCAGCCTCTCGGGCACGATGGGCGGGTGGAGGTTGTCGCGGCGGGTGGGGACCGATCGGCAGTCGAGCGCCGGGTCGGTCCTGGTGGCGGCGGCCGTACGTGATCGGCATCGCCCGTGGATGGCGTCGTCGAGGCCCTCACCGCGCTCTCCGGGTGGCCCGCACTCGTGGTGGTCGGTGGGCTCGCCTTTGGGGAGTCGGCCGCGTTCGTCGGGCTCTTCCTGCCTGGCGAGACCGCGTTGCTGCTCGGCGGCGCGCTCGCGGCGACCGGCAGGGTCAGCCTGCCGGCGATGGTGGTCGTCTCGACGGTCGGCGCCATCGCCGGGGACAGTGTCGGCTACGAGATCGGCCGGTGGAGTGGTCCGCCGCTGCGCCGCAGCCGGGCCGGGCGGTGGGTGGGCGAGGAGCGCTGGAACCGTGCCGAGCGGTTCGTCGCCCGGCACGGGCCGCTCGCGGTGATGCTGGGCCGGTGGGTTGGGGTACTCCGTACCCTGGTGCCGACCCTGGCCGGGATGAACCGGATGCCGTACCGGCGGTTCCTGCTCTTCAACGCCCTCGGCGGCGCCGCCTGGGCGGCCACCGTCGTGCTGCTCGGCTACCTGGCCGGCGCCTCCTGGCGACGGGTGCAGGCCCACGTCGGCGAGGCCGGCGCCGGCCTCGCCGCCCTGGTGGTCGCCGTCCTGCTGCTCCGGTGGGTGGTGCGCCGCCGCCGGCGTCGGCGTCGCTGACCGCCGGTTCGGCGCGACCGGTTGGTGCGTCAGCGGGCGCCGACCGGGACGTTGCTGATGCTCGCCAGCAGCTCCTGCGCCCGCTGGGCCCGGTCGATGTCCTCGCGCTGGATCTGTTCGATGAACTGCCGGATGTCGTCGTGCCCCTCGGCGTCGTTCTTGTACTGCTCGTAGACCTGGCCGCCCTTCAGAGCGTGGTACTGGATCGACACCAGGTCGTAGACGATGTTGTCGGCGTGGCCGTGCTTCTTGCTCATCGCGGTCTCCTCCCTTGGTTCTCGCTCCTCCCGTGGCTCCCACCGCCGCCTTCCCCTTTCCGGAGCGCTCGAACCTCGCCCCGCCCCGGCGCCCGAGGCGGCGGCTCGCACCGCCGTCCTTCGGTCGGGGTGCGCCAAAACGGTCGATACCGGCCAAAGATCAACGCGCCTCGGCTATCGGCGCTGACCGGGGACGACGTCTGACCCGGTGTACGCTGGCCGGGGCCGGCCGGCGAAGGTGAGAGTCATGCAGAAGCGACCAAGCTGGGACGAATACTTCACGGACCTGGTCGTCCAGGTCGCCCGGCGCGCGACCTGCGACCGCGGCCGGTCCGGCTGTGTCGTCGTGCGGGACAAGCAGATCCTCTGCACCGGCTACGTCGGGTCGCCCCCCGGCCTCGACCACTGCGACGATGTCGGGCACCTGTTGAAGAATGTCACCGGCGCCGACGGGATCACCCGGCAGCACTGCGTACGCACGATCCACGCGGAGCAGAACGCGATCGCGCAGGCGGCGCGCCACGGCATCTCGCTCGTCGGCAGCACCTTCTACTGCTCCATGGAGCCGTGCCGGACCTGCGCCATGCTGATCGTCAGCGTCGGTGCGAGCCGGGTCGTGGCGCGGGCGGCGTACCACGCCGCCGAGGAGAGCCGGCTCATCCTGGCCGCGGCCAATGTCGCGTTGGAGGTGCTCGACACGAGCCCGGTCCAGTACGCCGGCCAGCTCGTCACCCCGAACGGGGCGGAGGGCTGACCGTACCTCCCGGGCCCGGCCCGCTGCGGGGTCCCGGCGCCGACCGCCACCACCCGTGCCCGGGACCGACCGAGGCCGGATCAGCCCGACATCCGTCATCTAGACTCCGCGGATGCACATCACACCGCCGTACGCGCCCGGGTCCGTCGCCGCGGTGTCGCCGCCCGCCGGGACGGGGGCGCGTGGACAGGTTCTCGCCACGACGGATCGGCATCAGCCGGACCCGAACGGCCACGGGACGGTGAGCCGGTGATTCCCGAGGACTGGATCCCGTACCACCGCGAGGAGGATGGCGAGCTCGTCGGCTACCTGGTACCCGAGACGGACGGCCTGGTCCGGCCGGCGACCGTCTTCGGCTACCTGCTGGGCCCGCCGACATCGCGGCAGGACGCGGAGCAGGTGCTGGACTCGGTCGGCCTGAGCTACCTCGCCGACCGCTGGCTCCTGCGGCTGCCCGACCGCGCCGACCCGATCGCGGTCCGGATCGTCGAGGCGAGTCCGACCCGGTTGGTGGTGCAGAACGCCGACTTCGGCTACGAGGGCGACATCGGCGCCCGCTTCGTCCTCGACGTACCCGAGACCGGGCGGCTCAGCCGAGCCTGAGGTCGAAACCGGTCCCGACGAGAGCTGACGGGACCGGGTCCCGACGAGAGTCCGAGGTCGAAACCGGACCCGACGACGGGAGCCGGTGCGAGGGATCCGTCCCCCGCACCGGCTCCCGGTGTGGGTCGGGTCAGGTGGCGGAGCAGCTCGGGGTCATGCCCGTGCCGACGCCGTTGCCCTGGAAGCCGAACTCGGTCGACTGCCCGGCGCCGAGCCGGCCGTTGTAGCTCATGTTGGAGAACGTGACCGTGCCGCTGGTACCGCTGGGCTGGGCGTTCCAGGTGTTCACGATGGTGGCTCCGGATGGCAGGGTCATGGTGACGCGCCAGCCGTTCGTGCCCGAGGAGCCGGCGGTCACCCGTACCGTCGCCACGAATCCACCGGTCCAGGACTGCACCGAGACGGTGGCGGAGCAGCCGCCCGGGCCCTGGGTCGGCGGGGTCGTCGGCGGGGTGGTCGGGCCGCCGGTCGGCGGCGTTGTCGGCGGGGTGGTCGGCGTCACGCCGTCGTTCAGTGCCTGAAGGACGGCGTCGTACGCCTGCTTCTTGTTGCCGTTGCCGTCGAACAGCAGCGGCCGCTCGCCGGAACGCCACGAGTCCGAGTCGCGGATGCCCCACACCGTGATACCGGTGCAGCGTGGCACGGCCATGCAGTCGGCGACGGCGTTGCGGTACTGGTTCGGGTCGGCGTTGGTGATGTCCAGCTCGGTGATCTGCACGTCGACGCCGAGGGCGGCGAAGCTGGAGAGCGTGGTGCGGTAGTTGCTCGGGTAGCTGGAGCCGCCGGTGAAGTGCGACTGGAGACCGACGCAGTCGATCGGCACGCCGCGCTGCTTGAAGTCCTGCACCATCCGGTAGACGGCCTGGGTCTTCGCCGCGGTCCAGTTGTCGATGTTGTAGTCGTTGTAGCAGAGCTTGACGTTGGGATCGGCGGCCCGGGCGGCCCGGAACGCCGCCTCGATCCAGTCGTTACCGGTGCGCTGGAGGTTCGAGTCGCGTCGGGCGCCGCTGTTGCCGTCCGCAAACGCCTCGTTCACCACGTCCCAGGAGTCCAGCTTGCCCCGGTAGTACGTGACGACCTGGGTGACGTGGTTGAGCATCGCCTGGCGCAGCGTGGTGCCCTCCATCCGCTGCATCCAGCCCGGTTGCTGCGAGTGCCAGGCCAGGGTGTGGCCCTTGATCTTCATGCCGCGCTGCTGCGCGTAGTTCACGATCCGGTCCGCGTTGGCGAAGGTGAACTGGTTCTGCTGCGGCTCGGTCGCGTCGATCTTCATTTCGTTCTCGGGCGTGACCTGGTTGAACTCACGATTCAGGATCGTGGTGTAGGCGCCGTCGCTGAGCTTGTTCGCGGCCACGGCGGTGCCGAAGTAGCGGCCTCGCTCCGCCGCCGAGGCGCCCAGCGTGCTCGCGGCGTTCGCGGAGCCGGCAAACGTCAGCGCCGCGCCGGCGGCGAGCAGCGCGGCCGCGGCCGAGATCAGCAGCGCGCGGGTGCCGTGCCGTGTCTCCGGACGTCTGCCCGCCGGCGTGATGTCGTCACTCATGGTTCTTGCCTCTCGGAGGTGATGGGGTATGGCGCGGTGCGGGTCGGTCGAGGCGGCGTACGCCGGCACACGGGCGCGGCGGGGCGGCCGCGTCCGAATACGGTGGCGTGAGGTAGCCCCACCGCGCGTGCGCCGGTGCCCGGCTGCCGGTCGTCGTCGCGCGGACCTCATCGACACGACTCGATTTCGGGATGCTAACGAAAGAATTCCGAAACCTCAACGGCGCCGATCCCGACCAGCCGGGGTCCGATGTAGACGGCATCCGGGCTGGATCGGCGCTTCCGTGGCTCGCCGCTTCCGCGTAACTGGCTGGTCGGCTCGGATAAGGTCGGCCGGATTCATCACGGCTCGCCGATGGGTCTGACCGGCGAAAGTTTCCGGAACTATCGGTCACGTGATGTCTCGAGGCGCGCGCCGAGTGCGGACCGACCCATCCGCCGCCCCGAAACCGCCGTGCCGCGGTCGCCGTCCCGGTCCCGTGCCCGGCGTCGATCCATGGCTGCCGGGTCCGGTCGGGCCCGGGTTGACCCGGTACGTGGCAAGAATGACGTAGGGTGGCGTCCGTGGCGGGCGAGGGATTCCGGCTCGGGATCGACTTCGGCACCTCGAACACCGTCGCCATGCTCGCCTTCCCTGACGGGCGGGTCCGGCCGCTGCTGTTCGACGGGTCCCCGCTGCTGCCGTCGGCGGTACACGCCGACCCGACCGCCGGGCTGCTGACCGGTCGGGACGCCACCCACGCCGCCCGGACACGGCCGGACTGTTTCGAGCCACATCCGAAGCGCTGCGTCGACGACGGCACGGTGCTGCTGGGTCAGGTCCAGGTGCCGGTGACGGACCTGGTCGCGGCGGTGCTCCGACGGGTCTCGGCGGAGGCGTCGCGGGTGACCGGCGGTCCGCTGCCGAAGGCGGTGCTGACCTGCCCGGCCGGCTGGGGGCCACGACGGCGACGGGTCCTGGAGGCCGCCGCCCGGGCCGTCTTCGCCGACGTGGTGCTGGTGACCGAGCCGGTGGCCGCCGCGACCTACTTCGTCGCCGTCGCCGGCCGCCGGGTGCGGTCCGGGTCCTGCCTGATGGTGTACGACCTGGGCGCCGGGACGTTCGACGCCTCCGTGGTACGCCGTACGGCACGCGGATTCGAGATCCTCGCCGTCCGCGGCCTGCGCGACGTCGGGGGCCTCGACGTCGACGCGGCGATCGTCGACGCGCTCGGCGCCACCTACCGTGCCCGGGACGAGGCCCGCTGGACGCGTCTCGTCGAGCCGCAGGACCGGGCCGACCGGCGGGCATCCCGGGCGTTGTGGGACGACGTCCGCGCCGGCAAGGAGCTGCTCTCCCGGGCTGCCCACACCACCGTCCACGTGCCACTCTTCGACGACGAGGCGCCGTTGGGGCGCGAACACCTGGAGCGGCTGGCGCGACCGATCCTGGACCGCACGGTGGCGGCGAGCCGGCAGGTGCTCGCCGACGCGGGCGTCGAGGCCAAGGAGCTTGCCGGACTGTTCCTGGTTGGAGGAGCGAGCCGGATGCCGCTCGCCGCGGCCCTGCTACACCAGCGGCTCCGGGTCGCGCCGACCGTGGTCGAGCAGCCGGAGCTGGTCGTCGCCGAAGGCGCGCTGTACGCCGAGACCGCGCTTCACCGCGAGGGCGGCGAGGGCACGCGGCGTGCCGACGCGGACGCCGAGGGCGCGCGGCGCACCGACGCGGCACCGCCAGCCGGCGGTTCGCCGCGTCCCGCGGTCGCCGGGCCGGTCGGCGGTGCGCCGGGCCCCGCCGTCGCCACCACCGCCGGGTCGGCGCGGTCCGGCATCCGGGCCGACGACCCGCCGAGCCCGATCGCGGCTGACCTCACCACCCGACCGGGGTCTCGCCGGCTGACCAGCGTCGCACTGGTGACGGCGGTGGTGCTCGGGGCGTTGGCGGCGGTCGGCGGCGATCAGCTGGTACGTTCGGCCACCCCGGACGCGTTTCCGGCCGTACCCGAGCCGCTGCGTGCCGACTGCCGCGACGACGAGTCGGCCATGCGGGGCGCCACCCGGACGCTGCGGTGCCGCGACGCGCGGGGACGGCCGGCGTCGGTCGGACTCTTCGCCGACCGTGCCGCCGTCGAGTCCGCGTACGAGCAGGCGGTCCGCGAGGCCGGGGTCACCCGCGGAGAGGGCGACTGCGCCACGGACCCGGTCGGGGAGCACCGGTACCCGGCGACGGGCCCGGCCGCTGGTCGGGTCCTCTGCGTCACCGACGGAACCGGGACGACCCGCCTCGTCTGGACCGACGACCGGACCCACACCCTGACCCGCATCGAGGCGTCCGGCCCCGACGCCGGGCGGGCGCTGCGCGAGTCGTGGTTCGCCTGGACCGCCGCGCCGGCGTTCCCCACCGCCGAGGAGCGGTCGTTGGTCGACCTGCTGGGCGCCACCGACTGTCGGCGGGTGGGAATCGCCGAGCTGGACGACTTTCCCGGTGCGGTCGCCGGGGTGTCCTGCAAGCCGCAGGGCGTCGGGGCCCGGACGGTGTCGTACTACCGGTTCGGGGCCCTGGCCGACCTTCAGGCGGCGATGGACGCCCACGCCGCGGCGGCCGAGGCGCCCACCGGCGTCGTCTGCGACGACGACACGCCCGGATTCCTCGGCTCCCGCCGCTACGACCTGCGCAGCGTCGAGGTGGGCGTGGTGCTGTGCCGTCCCGGCGAGCAGAGCACCCTGGTGATGGAGTGGAGTGCCGAAGCCCTGTTGGTGGCCGGTCGGGCCGTCGGCACCGACGCCGCCGGGCTGTCCGCCTGGTGGCGTGTCTACTCCGGCCCGCCGATCGCGCAGACCGTCAGGGCGATCAACGCGGGATCCACACCGCCGTTCCCGACCGCCGAGGAGGCCGCGCTCCTCGAGCACATCCCGCAGCGGTCCCGGGTGAACTGTCTCCGCCCGTCCGCCGAGCAGGTGTGGCGGAACGTCGGCTCGGAGCCGGTGGTCGCCGTCGGATGCGGTCCCACCAGCGGCGCCCGGGTCGTCTTCTACTACCAGTTCCCGGATGCCGCGGCGATGCGGCGCAGCTACGGCACCCACCCGGCGAGCGACAAGAAGTGCACGGCGCTGCCCCGGCCGTTCCGCGGCGAAGCCCCGTACCGGCGTGGCCGGATGTCGGGCTGGCTGCGCTGCGGGACGGACGACGCCGGTAACCGGTGGCTGGAGTGGACCACCGACCAGGTGGCCATCCGGGCGTTCGCCTTCCAGGGCGGCGATCCGGCCGCGATGATCGACTGGTGGCGGCACGACGCCGGACCCGTCTGACCCGGACCGTACGTCGGGGTGACGCGGGCTGGCCGGTTAGCCAACCTGGACCGGGTGGCGCCGTCGTGGTGGGGCGGCGGCGGGCGGGGCGCCACCGAGGCGGCCCCGGGGATCAGCCCAGAACCGAACCGCTGATGCTGACGGTGCCGGTCCCCGTGCTGCGTCCGTTGGTCCTGGTCAGCACCTGGCCGTTGAACATGCCCACGAGTTCCACGTTGCCCCGGCGGTACTCGATTGTCAGGCTCCACTCGTGGGTCCGGCCGTCGGCCGGTACGTCCACCGACTGGCGCCACGGCAGGCGTACCGGCCCGCCCTCGGTGGCCCGACCGTCCAACACGTACGTGAACTTGTCGATCGTGGCCTTCCCGGTCGCCGTCAGCACGAGGATGTGCGGCTGCCGGGCGGCCTCCGTCGAGGTCGCGTCCACGGCCGCGCTGGCGGTGGCGGTCGCGCTCGCCGGCGGTACGGCGGCCGACGGGTCGGCTCCGGGAGGAGAGTCATCGGCACCGCAGCCGGCGAGGAGCGCGACGAGCACGACCAGACCTGCCGTCAGCGGGCGCGCGGCGGGCAGCATGTCTGCCACATTAGTCCACCATCGGTGATGGTGAAACGATTCGCTTCGGCCCGTCCGCCGCCGGTTTGTCCGCTCCCGGCCCGGCCGGGCCGGCGTCCGGGACCGACCGGAGACGGCCGCTGAGCAGGATCCAGGCGCAGATCGCGCCGAGCGGGATCAACGCCACCAGATCGACGACCGACGGATCCAGACCGGCCCCCTCCACCAGCAGCGGAGCGGAGAGCCCGCTGATGATCATGTTGTTGCCGGCGTGGGCGACGCAGGGCACCCAGATACTCCCGGACCGCAGGAACAACCAGGCCAGGATGACCGACTGCGCCACCATCAGCAGCGTCCAGGTGCCGATCCCGGCCAGCGGGTTGCCGTAGCTCGAGTAGTCGGTCAGGACGAGCGGGTAGTGCCAGACGGACCAGATGACTCCGGTGACCAGCGCGGCGCGGAGCGGGCCGCCGCCCACCCGTCGTTGCAGATAGGCCCGCCAGCCGAACTCCTCGCCCCAGAACACGGGCGCCAGCAGCAGGGGCGCCGCGAGCGCCAGCAGCAGCGCGGCGGGCTCGGCCGGTCCCGTGCCCGGGAGAGCCTGGCGCAGCCGCGTGAGGTCGAGGTGGTACAGCCCGAACCCGGCGGCCAGGCCGACGGTCGCGGCGAGTACCAGCACCGGACCGGCCCAGGCCAGCAGGTAGTGGCGGGCCGCCGCGCGCAGTCGCGGCCGGATGCCGGAGTCGCCGAAGCCCTCCCGGGTGACCCACCGCCGTACCACCAGCGCCGCGATGGCCGGCGAGAACGCTATCGGGACCTGCACCAGCGGGTTGACCAGCGACATACCGGGCACGATTCGCGCGACGGCAATGGTTCCCCAGGCCAGACCGAAGGAGATGAGCAGGAACGCGAGTACGCCTCTGGCGGCTGGTTTCATGATCGGGTCTTCTCCTGACTGGGTAGCCGCCGATTCCCCGGCCCGGAACGGCCCGATCCACGTGGTCACAGTGCCTGCTCCGAGTACGGGCAACGGGCCCGAACTCCGGGGAATTCGGCAGCCCCGCGGGCGCGGTCGGCCGCGGGGCGGTGGGTAGCGGTGGGTGCGGTTGGTTGCCGTGTCTCGACGGTGGGCGCCGCCCCCGGTGAGGCAACCACCTCCGATGGGCGGCCGTCACTACGACCAGGTAGCGGACCGGGGGTATGGCCAGGCATACCCGCTGGTTATCGTCAGCCCTATCGGACGGGCCCAGCCGGGCGGCTATCGTGGCCAGGGTGCGTAGGGGCAGGCCACGGACGGCGCTGGAGGCGCTTTCCCTGCGCTGGCTGCCGGTCTCCGGCTGGCCGTGGCGGTCGGCCGGATACCTGCTCACCACCCTGCCGATGGCGGTGCCCCCGTTCGTGGTGCTCGCGATCCCCTGGCTGGTGCTGCTGGCCCGGCTGGCGGCCGGCAACTACCAGCCCGGCGGCATCGTGGTGCTGGTCCTGCTCGGAGTCGCGATGACCGCGGCGTTCGGGCCGTTGGTGGCGCCGCCGCTGGCCCGGCTGGAGCGGCTCCGCCTGCGCCTGGTCGACACCCGCCCGACCGGTACCGATGATCAGGACCCGACCTGGCCGGGCGTCGGGTTTCCCCGGCCCGGATCCGAGCCCAACCGGCCGCTGTCCCGGCTGCGGGTCCGCTACACGAGTCCGGCCACCTGGCGCGAGGTCGCCTACGCCTGGCTGCTGGGCACCGTGGCACCCGCCCTGACGCTGGCCGTGCTGCTCGTCGTACTCATGCTCGCCACCTTCCTCGCCAGCCCGTTCCTCATCCTGGCGCAGCCGCCGGGCGGTGCGCCGGTCGCGCTGGGCTTCGGCAGCGCGGAGACCGTGGCGGAGGCCGTGCCGTACGCGATCGCCGGCATCCTGGCGCTCCCGCTGATCCCCTACCTGCTGACGCTGGCGGCCGGCGGGCACGCGGCGGTGGCGCGGGCCCTGCTCTCCGGTGACCAGACCGAGCGGTTACGCGCCGAGCTGGTCGAGGTGGCACAGTCCCGCCTACGGCTGGCGGACGCCTTCGAGGCCGAGCGGCGCCGGATCGAGCGCGACCTGCACGACGGTGCCCAGCAGAAGCTGGTCAGCCTCACCCTGCACCTGGGGCTCGCACGCCTCGACCTGCCACCCGACTCGCCCGCCGCGGTGAGCGTCGCCACCGCCCACGAGCAGGCCAAGCAGCTCATGAATGAGCTGCGCCAGCTCATTCACGGCATCCGGCCGCAGATCCTGACCGACCTCGGCCTGCCCGCCGCGCTCGGTGAACTCGCCGACCAGTCCCCGGTCCCGGTGACCGTCGACGCCGACCTGTCCGGCCGACTGCCCAGCCAGCTGGAACACACCGCGTACTTCGTGGCCGCCGAGGCGCTGACCAACGTCGCCAAACACAGCGGCGCCACCAGCGCGACGGTGACGGTACGGCAACGCGGTACCGTGCTCTCCCTCGAGATCGCCGACAACGGCCGCGGCGGCGCCGACCCGAGCCGGGGCAGCGGCCTGACCGGTCTGGCCGACCGGGTGGCCGTGGCCGGCGGCCGACTGCTGCTGTCCAGCCCGGACGGCGGCCCGACAGTCCTGCGCGTGGAGCTACCGTGCCATCGCAACCAGCCATCATCCGAGTAGTCATCGCCGAAGACGGGGTCCTGCTCCGGGAGGGACTCGCCGGCCTGCTCGAGCGGTTCGGCTTCCAGACCGTGGCCAGCGTGGGCGACGCCGAGGCCCTCCGGAACGCCGTCGCCACCCACGCCCCCGACCTGGTCATCACCGACATCCGGATGCCACCCAGCTACACCGACGAGGGGCTGCGCGCCGCCGTGGAGCTGCGACGCGCTCACCCCGGGCTGGCGGTCATCGCGCTCAGCCAGTACGTCCAACACCGCTACGCGGCGGACCTGCTCGACTCCGGCGACGGCCGGGGCGTCGGCTACCTGCTGAAGGACCGGGTGGTCGACGTCGAGGACTTCGTCGCCGCCCTGCGCCGGGTGGTCGCCGGCGGGACCGCCGTGGACCCCCACGTCATCAGCCGACTGCTGCGCCGCCGCCGCGACCCGCTGTCCGCCCTGTCCCCGCGCGAGCGGGAGGTCCTCGCCCTCATGGCCGAGGGCCACTCCAACGCCGCCATCGCCCGGCAGCTGGTCGTATCCGAAGCCGCCGTCGGGAAACACGTCGGCAACATCCTCACCAAGCTCCACCTTCCCCAGACCGAGGACACCAACCGCCGTGTTCTCGCGGTCCTGGCGTACCTGCGCAGCGACGACCAGGGCGCCGGCCCGGCCGGCGTCGGCCTGGACGGCACCCGCCCGTGACCGGCGCCATCGGGCCGGACGCACCGTGACGTCCGAGGGCGGCGGACCCGACGAGCGCGCACCGGACGAGACCACGATGTGTACGTGGCGGATGTGCGCTCGGTGACCGGCGCCGGTAGGGGGTATGCCTGGCCATACCACCACTTCGGCGTCCAGGCGTAGTGCCGGCCCGCGGCGTTGGTGATGTGCTGCGACGGTGAACTCGACACGCATCCTGCTGACCGTGCTGGCGGGTCTGGTGGTCGGTGTCGCCGGCTGCGCGGACCTGCGAGCGATCAACTCCGAGCGGGACGACCGACGGGAGTTCCCGTTCTCCGGCGACCGGTTGACCGTGCAGAGCGACGGCACCGACGTCCGCCTCATCCCCGGCGCCCGTGGTGTCGTGACCGTCGACCGGCACCTCACCGGCAAGGCCACGACGGACGGCGGCGCCTCGTGGTCGCTGACCGGCGACACGCTGAACCTCCGGGTCACCTGCAGCGGCTTCGTCCCGGACTGCGGAGGTACGCACGTCGTCGCCGTACCCGCCGAGGTGGCGGTCCAGCTGACCAGCCACAGCGGCTCCGTTCGGTCCGCCGGTCATCCCGGCGACCTGACCATCTCGGTCGAGGACGGCTGGCTGCGGGTGGAGGACCCCGTCGGCACGCTTCGGCTGACCGCGGAGTTGACCGTCGAGGTGACCGGGGCGCGCTCGACGGACGTGACCGCGACCTCGGAGGACCGGGACGTCACGCTGACCTTCGCCACGCCACCGAAACGGGTCGAGGCCCGCGCCCGGACGGGCGACGCCGAGGTACGGCTGCCCGCCGGGTTGGAGACCTACCGGGTCCGGGGCAGCGGTCTGCGGAGCGATCCCAACAGCGACCGGACGGTCACCGCGATCGCGGACCACGGCACCGCCCGGGTCCGGAAGGGGGAGTGATGCTGGAACTGCTCGACATCCAGAAGGTGTACCGGGGCGGGAAGGTGGCCGTGGACGGGCTGACCATCCGGCTCGGCACCGGCCTCGTGGGACTGCTCGGCCCGAACGGCGCCGGAAAGTCGTCGCTGATGCGGATCGCCGCGACCGTCACCCGGCCCACCCGGGGGCACGTCCGGTACGCGGGCACCGACGTGGTCGCCAAACCCAACGCACTCCGCCGGGTCCTCGGCTACCTGCCCCAGGACTTCGGGGTCTACCCCAACCTGACCGCGCGGGAGTTCCTGTCGTACCTGGCCGCCGCCAAGGGACTCTCCGCCCGCTCCGCCCGGGCCCGCATCGGCGAGCTGCTGGAGCTGGTCAACCTCAGCGCGGCGGGCAACCGCCCGCTCGGCAGGTACTCGGGCGGCATGCTCCGCCGGGTCGGGATCGCGCAGGCACTGCTCGGCGACCCGGAGGTGGTGATCGTCGACGAGCCGACCGCCGGCCTGGACCCGGAGGAACGGGTACGGTTTCGCAACCTGCTCAGCGACCTGTCGGCGGACCGGATCGTGCTGCTCTCCACGCACATCGTCTCCGACGTGGAGTCGGTGGCGAACGACATCGCGATCGTCGCGCACGGCCGCCTGCTGCGCCGGGGTACCCCCGACGCGCTGCTGCGGGACGTCGACGGCCAGGTGTGGGAGGTGACCGTCGAGCCGGCGGAGACGAGCCGGATCCAGGAGCGGTACCCGGTCACCCGGATCGTGCGCACCGCGGCCGGCGTACGCGTGCGGCTGCTGGCGGCGGCGCCACCCGCACCGGACGCGCGGCGCGTGCCCCCGGACCTCGAGGACGCGTACCTCGCCGTCGTCCGGGCGGCCGGGCACCCCGAGCGAGTCGCGGGCGGGCTGCGGTGATCGCCGGGCTCGCGCTCGCGGACTTCCGGGACCGGGTACGCCGGCCGGCGTACGCGGCGATCGTGCTCGGGGCCGTCGGCCTGGGCTACCTGGCGGCGCCCGGCGCCGACGGGCGCTGGGTGATCCTGAACCTGGGCGGCTACCGAGGCGTCTACGACAGCGCCTACACCGCCGCCGTGATCGCGCTCGCGGGCGCGCTGTGGCTCATGCTCGGCGGCTTCTACGCGGTCCGGGACGCGATCCGGCGGGACGAGCGTACCGGCGTCGGCCAGCTGTTGGCCGCCGCCCCGATCAGCCGTGTCGCGTACCTGCTGGGGAAGTTCGCCAGCAACCTGCTGGTGCTCGCCTCGATGGCCGGGGCACTCGCCGGCACCGCGCTGGTGATGCAGCTGGCCCGCGGCGAGTCCCGCGCCGTGGACCCGGTCGCCGTGCTGGAGCCGTTCGTGCTCCTCACGTTGCCGGTGCTGGCGGTCACCGCGGCGGTCGCGGTGCTGTTCGACAGCGTACGCCTGCTCAGTGGCGGGATCGGCAACATCGTCTGGTTCTTCGGGTGGCTGGTGCTGGCCGTCGCCAGTCAGAGCTCGACCGCGCTGCTGGGCGGCATCGGCGTGGGATACCTCGCCGACTCGGTCCGCGCCGACCTGGCGGCCCAGGGCCTACCGCTGAAGGATGCCGAACTCGGCCTCGGCCTCATGTACGTCGACCAGCCACTTCGGACGTTCGACTGGTCGGGTCTGGACGTCGACGCCGGTCTGGTCGTCCAACGGACCTGCCTGGTGCTCGTCGCGATCGCCATGGCGGCACTGCCGGCGTTGTGGTTCCACCGGTTCGACCCCGCCCGGCGCGCGGGAGCGGCGATCGACTCCGGCCGGGGGGTCGGTGCGGTGATCAACTCCGTCCACGGCATCGGCGCGGCGGCCCCGGCGTCGCTGCCCGCGCAGCCTGCGGGTCACGTCGGCCTGCCGAAGACAGCGGTCCGGCGGGGCAACCCTGCGCCGCGGCTGTTCGTCGGGGAACTGCGCATCCTCGTGCGGGCGGTCAGCCCCTGGTGGTGGCTCGGTGCGGCGGCCATCGTGGTCGTGGGCCTCGTGGTGCCGCCTCCCGCGGCGCTCCTGGCGGCCGGGATCTGGCCGGTCCTGATCTGGTCCCGGTTGGGCACGCAGCCGGTGGAGCACGACGTGGTGACGCTGCTCGGCGCGTACCCGGCGGCGCGCCGCCGGCTGCTGGCCGAGTGGGCGGCGGGACTGGCCGTCACCGTACTGGTCGGGTCGGGCCTGGCCGTCCGGATGCTGGTGACCGGCGACGGCGCCGGTCTGGCCGCCTGGGCCGCCGGCGCTCTGTTCGTGCCCTCGTTGGCGCTCGCGCTCGGCGTGGTGAGCCGTACCCAGCGGTTGTTCCAGGCCGTCTACGTGCCGCTGTGGTACGTGGTCGTGAACGACGTGGCGGCCCTGGACTACCTCGGTGCCGTGCCGGGCGGCCCGGCGCCCGGGCTCGTCGCCGGTGCCGGGGTAACGCTGCTCGCGGCGGCCCTCGCGGTGACCGAGGCCCGACACGCCCGACGATGAGCGGACCGGCGCGGCCGGCGCCGGTCGGCGGAGAACGCGGACCGGCGCCGGCCTGCTTCGGATCCAGCCGTCGCGGCGACCTGCGACACCGGTTCAGCCTTATGCGCTTGCATGCAGGGCGTTGTGTGAGTCAGTCGTTACGCTGGGACGCTCTGCGGATCAGCGCCGCAACACTCAAGGGGTGTGGACGGATGTGCGTCTTGGACGCTGCGACCAAGAAGGCCGAGGTCAGTAGGTTTCTGCAGCGATACCCCCAGACGGACCAGGCCGGCGACGAGCACCCCGCGCTGCAGGGATGTAGCGACATCCCTTGGTCCGAGATCCCAGGGTGTCCCGCCGGGATTCCGGCCCTGTTTCGCGGATTGCTCGACCCGGCTGCGGCTCCTGAAGCTGCGCGGGTGCTCAGCAACACGCTGATGTCGAGCCCCTTCCATCTGAGCGCAGCGATGCCCGTAGCGCTACGGTTTCTGCTTCGCCTCGCGGCCGAGCCGGACATTCCGGCACGGTCCCGGTTGCTCGATCTGTTGCTCGTCGTCGCTGAGCTATCCCAGCCAGTTGACCCAGAGGACGAGCGTGCCGTGCTGCTGTTTGGCGCTGACAACGATCATCCAGAGCGGGAACAGTGCCGCGCCGTGTTGTCTGACCATGCGTCGCTGCTGTACATGCTGCTCGGCGATGAGCTTCCGCCGGCGTTGCGAGATGGTGCGGTACGCCCGTCCTAGACAATCGGGCGGGCAGCGGGGCCCTCGGACCCGGATCATCAGCTTGGAAGGTCGTCTCTGTCTGCCGAGGTTTCCTCGCATCCGGGCCGGTAATGCTGAATAGTCGGCAGGGAGTCGAGGACATGTCTCCCCGCTGTGGTGAGCTGGTCAAGCCAGCAGATGACGGGGTGACCTCGCCGTCCTTGGCCGCTCTGGCGAGGCTATGCGCTCGGCGACTGGCTCTACTGCACGAGTCTGCTGGTGTAGCCGGCGGCGACGAGGCGGTCGTAGGCGTGTCGGACCTCGGTGGGTACGTCCTGGGGGATGGCGAAGCCGAGTTCGGCGTACGTGTCGATGCGTTGGGTGTCGCCGACGAGCATGTTGATGACTTTGTCGACGTCACCGATGCTGGTCACGTAGTCGTCCAGCGAGAGAGGGTGGGACGCGCAGACCACGTCAACCTCCGGCCACAGCTTTTTGCAGGTGGCGTACGCGCGGCGCTGTTGGTAGGGCCGCGACATCAGAAGGACCGAACGCGGTCTGATCTGGTGCTCGGTGAGTAGGCGTCGGGTGAATTCGATGTTCTGGCCGGTGTTCCTGGCCTGTGTCTCGATAAGGATCGCCTCGGCCGGGACGCCGTGGTCGATGGCGTACTCGCGGTAGTGGACTGCCTCGCCTCGGGGAACCCGCTCGATGGTGGTGGGCGCGTTTGCTCCGGTGAAGACGAGGCGCGGGTACATCCTGCGGTGGAAGAGGTCGGTGGCGATCTTCGCGACGCCCAGGTCATGGCTTCCGAGTCCGATCCCCACGTCGCATGGTCGGATCTCGTGGTTCATGTGGTGGTACGCCCACAGGCATTCGACGTCGGCCCGGTGGGCTGCGGGGATGGCTGGTGGGGTCGTGGTCACGTGCTCGCCTTCAGTCATTCTGCATGCCTGTTGTTTCGGCAGGCCCTTGGCTCCGACGTCACTCCCCTTTGGCCTCGGGTCGTGGGCGCTCAGCCAACCTAGGAATGACACATGGCGGCGAAGCGCGTCCGGTATCGGGCCCGGTTGGCAGACCCACTCGTCGGCCAGGGCCGCGACGAGCAGTTCGCTCTGCTCGAAGCGCAGCAGGATTCCGCCGAGAGTCGAAACCGCCCAGCAGCGGAAGCGGCAGAGCGGTAACGGTCACGTGTTTCGGCACGATCGCACCATAGCAACGTCAAACCGCCAGATTAGAAGATCGTCGTGATTGCCCCGCTCCGGTGTCCGGTCAGCAGTGGGCGGAAACCGATCTTGCCACTGGTGACCGTCTACGGCATCAGCTTCTGGCACGTGGCTGGCACACGCTCGGCCTCGGCGTACGGCCGTCCGGCGTCGTACGGCGTTCCGCCCCAGCCTTCGGGCCGGGGCGGTTGCCGTGGCACCGGTGCAGCGCGTGCCTGGGTCGCGTACTCCGGCGGCAAGTTGCGAAGCGGCGCGGCGTCGATCGCCCCCGTCGTCGACCGAGGCCGACCACCCGCGCGATCGTCACGGCCTGGGCGGCGCCAAGCCTCCTTGTACGTGACTGGCACCATCGACCATGGCCACTGCGTGGGACGGAGGCTCGATGGGTTGGGAGACAGTCATATCCACCGCCGCTGGTGTTCTCGCAACACTCTTGGGCGTCGCGGTGGGTGGCTGGATCAGCAATCGTGGCCAGAGTCGAGCATGGTCACGCTCGGTGCTGGCCGACGCGTGCGCGGCTCTGTTACAGGAGCAGGCCACGACCTACATGGCACTCGTGCGGTGGCGGTCCAAAGAGCTTGAGCGCGTCGACTGGGCGGGATGGAACGCCGCTCTCGCCCGGGTGCAGTTGGTGGGGTCCCCGAGCATCGTGGAAGCGGCCCTTGGGCTCGACTCGGCCTTTTGGCGCTTCAGCGCTGGCATCCGAGAGAACGTCGACGAGGTCGGCTGGCGCCAGCTCCGCGATGAGGTCGAAAAGCGGCGCCTTGCGTTTGTCAACGCTGCCCGAATGCAGCTTTCCCCGTCAGCCGCCACCCTACGTCGCCTCGTCGGTAAGCCAGAGGAAACGAACCAGTCCACCCTGTAGCGTTTCTGGTTCGTTCGAGTGTGGGACCGGGGTCGCTCGGCCCGCCGCGCCAGCCGATGCCGGCCGGAGACCGCCAGCAGGCCGAGCGCGGACGGGCCTGCACCGTGCTTGCGCGGCGCCTTGATCCAACCAAGATGGCGTACATATGTGTGGCCTGGGTGGAACAAACCGCCTGTTTAGAAGACGTGTTGATCGTCGCCCCGAACCGGGTGGCGTCGCCGCCAGCGGGGCGGCCGTACGACCTGCGGCATGCTGGGGTGTCGCTGTGGTTGAACGCGGGCCTGCCGGCTCCGGAGGTTGCGCAGCGGGCCGGTCACTCCGTCGACGTGCTGCTCAGGGTGTACGCGAAGTGCATCGACGGTGACCGGGGTCGGATGAACGAACGTATCGAGGCGGCGCTGTCGGCGTGATGATCACGGGTAGGGTGCGAGGGGCCGTGGCCGGTGCTGCGGCCTCTCCGCTTTTGTGGCCGCTGACCTGCGCGAACGCGCCCGGGAAAGGGTTCAAGATCATTGCACGTATTTTGCACGGACGGCGGCAGACGGCGGCTTCGGATGGCGATCGGCTGCCTACGAGATCACCTCGACCGGTGAGCGTTTCCGCTGGTCGGGCGGGGTTTTCGCTGATCTTCGGGGTGCCCCCGGCAGGATTCGAACCTGCGACACACGGTTTAGGAAACCGTTGCTCTATCCCCTGAGCTACGAGGGCGCGGCGATCACCACCACGTGGCGGCGGCTGTCAGCGTACCGCAGGGAGCCGCGGGGGCGCTTAGTGCCGGCGGCACCCTCGGCGGTTCGCACCTCGACTGCTCCGAGTCCGGTATCGGGGACGACCGGCATCGGCGATCACCCGGGTCGGTGACGCGTGTCACCAGCCGCAGCGCACAGCGCGTACGCGCGACAACCATCGTGCGGTGCCGGTGGCGGCGTGGTCGCGGCGGACCCGCGACGCCCTGTCCGGATGACACCCCTGCTCCTCGGGGGCCGGCCGGGCCGGCGTGCTCGCCCTGGGACGGTGGAGTCCGGCGGCGGTTCGGCATGATGACCGGATGGGTGAGTACGGGACAGGTGAGCAACAGGATGGGTGAGCACTCGACGGCAACCACGGGCCTGGGCCAGCGAGGGCGGCGAGACCGGATCGCCGGCGGGCTGCTCGGCGTGCACGCGGGCGACTCGCTCGGCGCGACCGCCGAGTTCATGTCCTGGGCCGAGATCCACGCGATCTACCCGCAGGGGGTCAGGGAGATCATCGGCGGCGGCAAGCTCGGGTGGCCGGCCGGGCACGCCACCGACGACACGGACCTGACCCGTGCCGTACTGTTGGCGTACCTCTCGCCCGGCGGCGACGTGGTCCGAGCCGCGGCCGACAACATGGTGCGGTGGTGGCACGGCGACTGGCCGGGCCGGGAGCCGGGGAGCCGACCCCGCGACGCCGGCGGGGCGACCATCACCGGGCTGCGGCGGTACCAGCAGACCGAGGATCCGCGCCGTGCCGGGGCGGGGGAGGGCCAGGCCGGCAACGGTTCGCTGATGCGCTGCCTGCCGACCGCGCTGGCCGTCGCCGACCCGGAACGCCGGATCCGGGAGTCGATGGAGATTTCGGCGATCACCCATGACGATCCGCGGTGCACCGTCTCCTGCGCCGCCTACAACGAGATCGCCGCCGCGCTGTTGGCGGGAGCGGCCCCGGAGGAGGCGGTGGGGGTGGGCCACCAGGTCGCCCTCCGGCTCGGCGGCGCCGACGTCGCGGACTCGATCGCGTACGGCCGGCGGCTGGACGTCGCCGAGGCCGCGACGACCGGCCGGAGCCTGCTCCCACACGGCGGCCGGGGTTTCGTACTCGATTCACTCAGCCTCGGCGTGGCGGCGCTGCTCGACCCGCGGCCCCTGCCCGAGGTGGTGATCGACGTCGCCCGGCTCGGCGGCGACACCGACACCAACGCCGCCATCGCGGGCGGGCTGCTCGGCATCCGGGACGGGCTCGCCGCCATACCGGAGCGCTGGCGCGCTGCGCTCCAGTTCACCGACGAGTTCCTTGCCGCGGCAGACGTGCTCGCCGGGTGATCCTCCCGCTGCCGTCCCGGCCTCCGGCCCCGGGTACGGCACGCGCCCGCTCCGGGAGCACCCGGCGCCGCGGCGCCGGGTGCGGGCGGTCGCAGCTGCGGCGGTCAGCGGCCGGGGTCGAGCACCTGATCCGGCAGATGCAGCTCGTCCCGGAGTGCCCGCCGGCCCGCGTCGGTGACCGTGACCGCCCGTCCGGTGCCGATCCGGACGATTCAGCCCGCCTCGAAGGCGTGCCGGCATAATCCGGCGCCGACCGTGCCGCCGAGATGCGGCCGGCGCTCGGTCCAGTCCAGGCACGAGCGGACCGGCGGTCGCCGCGAGGCCGGGGGTGGCTCCGTGGCGACGCCGAGGCGGGCCAGCCACGCCACGCCCCGGTCGGTCAGGCTCAACCCGTGGGCCCAGGTGAGGAACCCCTGCGCGGTCATCGCGTCGGTGATCGCCACCCCGAGCACCCCGGCCAGGTGGTCGTAGCAGGTCCGGGCCCGGGCCAGCGCCCGGCGCCGGTTGGCGGTCGACAGCGACCGGACCGGCATGGTCTCGGCGGGTACGGCGGCGGTCAGCGTCTCGATCAGCTCGGCGATCTCGGGGCCGGCCAACCGCAGGTAACGATGCCGGCCCTGGCGTTCCTCGACCAGCAGCCCGCCGTCGACCAACCGGTGCAGGTGGGCGGTCGCGGTCGACGGCGCCACTCCGGCGTGTTGGGCCAGTTCGACCGCCGTCCAGGCACGGCCGTCGAGCAGCGCCAGGCAGAACGCCGCCCGGGTGCGGTCGGCGAGCAGGCCGGCGAGCGCGGCCAGCCCGGCGGCGTACTCCGGCGCCGGGCGGCCGGCGCGCCGACCGTGGCCGGCGTACGCGGCGGGTCCGGCGGGGATCCGGCTGCTCGGCATGGCGACGCTGCCGGTCGTCGTCGCAGTGCTGCCTGTCATCGTGGCAATGGTGCCCGGCGGAAACTTCGGCCGGCAACGAACCGTCGGGTGGCTACCGTCACCGCATGAGCACCGTGAGCAGCGACAATCCGTCCTCGGCGGCCGCCGCCCGCCACCTGACCATCCGGCCCCGGATCCTGTACTTCGGCACTCCGGTGGTGTTGGTCAGCACCGAGAACGACGACGGAAGCGCCAACCTCGCCCCGATCTCCTCGACCTGGGCGCTCGGGCAGACCGTCGTACTCGGGCTCGGGTCGGAGGGTCAGACGGCGTGGAACCTGTGCGCGCGACCCGAGCTGGTGATCAACCTGCCCGCGTCGCGACAGTGGCGGGCGGTGGAGCGCCTGGCTCCGCTGACCGGGCGGTATCCGGTGCCGGAGCACAAGCGGGCCGTCTTCCGGTACGAGCCGGCCAAGTTCGCCGCCGCCGGGCTCCACCCCGAGCCGTCCGAGCTGGTCAGGCCGCCCCGGGTCGCCGAGTGCCCGATCCAGCTGGAGTGTCACGCGGTGGCGGTCCGGCCGGCCGCTGCCGGCGGGTTCGTCATCGTCGAGGCAGAGGTACGGCGGGTCCACGCCGATCCGCGGATCGTGGTTCCCGGTACGCAGCACATCGACCCGGCGGCCTGGAACCCGCTGATCTACAACTTCCGGCACTACTTCGGCCTCGGTCCGGAACTCGGGCAGAGCTTCCGCACCGAGACGCCACGGTCGACCGAGGTGCTCAGCGGACCCGCTCGTACTCGGTGACGCCGTTGCCGAAGATCCGCATCGTGTCGCCGTCGCAGATGTACTCGATCGGTTCCAGCAGCAGTTGCAGCGGTTCCCGGTTGTTGCGGCTGCTGCCGCGGTAGAGGTCCATCGTCCCCTTGGCCCGGACGCCGCTGATGTACTCGAATCCGTCGCGGTGGTAGACGTTCGCCGTGGCGGTGCCCCGGATCCGGGAGCGCCACCGTACGCCGCCTACCGTGGAATACGAGTCCGTGCTCTTGTCGAAGTCGAGTTTGACCTTGCCGTCCGGGGTGTAGGTCTGGACGACCCCTTTCCTGCCGGTGAACTGCACCTTGCGGCCGTCGATGTAGTTGAAGGACTGCTGCGCGACCGACCGCCAGGTGCCGATCATGCAGCTGTCGACGCCGTTGACACTCGTCGGGGTGGGGGTCGGGGTCGGTGACGGGCTGACGTTGCCGAGCGTCGCCCCGCTCGGTCCCTCGCCCGGCGACCCCGCCAGGTTTCCACGGTCGCCGCCCTGGGCGCTGACAACCACGGCCGTCGCGACGATCAGGCCGAGTACCCCGATCGCCGCCCCGGCCACACTCGCCATCCGGCTCCATCGGGACCACCAGGCGGCGAGGCGGGCCGCTGAGCGGCTTCCGGCCGCGGCCGGCCGGCCGCCCGCCGCGTCGGTCGCGACCCCGCCCGCAGGCTCCGTGCCGTCCACGGTCCCGCCCGCGGTCCCCATGCCGTTCGGGACGCCGGCGGTCCCGGCGCCGTCGGTGGGTCCCACACCGGCCCCGGCGGCTCCCGTCGGTCCCGACACCCCGGGCGCCGTCGGCGCCCCGGCCAGGGCCCGGGCCGTCGCGGGGGCGACCGCCGTGGTCGGCCGTTCGACGGTCGTGGCGGTCGCCGCGGCCGAGCCCGGCGTCGTCGCCTCCGCCGGCGTCGTCGACGTCACCGGCACCGGTACCGGTGCGACGCCGGTCTCCGGCACCCGGAGGCTGCCCTCGGCCACCACCAGCTCCGGCTGGTCGACGACGCTCGGGGCGAGCCCGAACTCGCGGTGCAGCGCGGTGGCGACCGCCGGCATCCGGCTGGCGCCGCCGACGAGGAGGATGGCGGCGAGCGAGTCCGGGGTGCCGGCCCGATCCAGCACCCCGCGGGCCACCCGCACGGTCCGGTCCAGCACCGGCGCGGCGACCTGCTCCAACTCCTCTCGTCCCAGCGGCACGTCAAGGTCGAACAGCGGTACGTGGACCATCGTCCGGCTGGCCCGGCTCAGCATCTCCTTGCCGGCCCGTACGTTCGTCCACAGTTGCTGGTTCGCCCGCCGGTCGCCCGGGGTGGCCGGAGCGGTGAGTCGCTGCCAGAGCGCGGCGTCGCGGACTCCGACACTCTCGCCGAGCCGGCTGACGACGGCCGCGTCGATGTCGAGCCCGCCATGGTCGGCCAGTCCCTCGGTCGCCAACACCTCGAACCCGGCCTCGGTGCGGCGTACCACGGTCACGTCGAAGGCGCCGGCGCCGAGGTCGTAGACGAGGGCGGACCCGCCGACCGGCAGTCGTCGCCCGGCTACCTCGACGAAGTAGTGCGTGGCGGCGACCGGTTCGGGTACGAGGCGTACGCTCGGCAGCACCCGTCGGGCGGCGGCCAGCAGCGTCGCGCGACGTCGCGCGCCCCAGGCGGCCGGGCAGGTCAGCACCGCCTCGGTGACCGGTTGGTCGGTGATCAACCGGACCTCGGCGACGACCCGGCCGAGCGGCGCCCCGAAGAGCTCGCTCACGCTGATCTCGCGGCCGCCGAGCAACACCGTGCCGTCGTCCACACACCGTTTCGGGTACGGCTCGAGGGACTCCGGAAAGGACAGCCCGGTGTGCAGGGCGTCCTGGCCGACGAGGAGTCGGTTCCCGGTCTCCGCGCAGACCGCGGAGCGCAGCAGCGGGGATCCGTCGAACAACACCGGACGGGGCTCCCGGCCGGGAAGAGCCAGCACGGCCACGGTGTGGTACGTGCCGAGGTCGATGCCGAGTCTCGCGCCTGCGCCGCCCACGCCATCACGGTACGGGAGGCCCGCCCGTCCGGGCCGTACCGCGTACGGGCGGAGCGTCCACGGTGAGGTGATCCACGCATGGAAATGCCTGGTGTGTCGCGGCGACGGCTCTGGCGACGGCCCGGACCTGCTCGTCGCCGACGTGCCGGGACGCCGCGTGGGCGTGCGGCGGCCGGTCCCCGGGTCGGGAAGACGGCGCGGGCCCGGCCGAGGGGGGAAGCGGCTGGGCCCGCGGGCTCAACGGTGTTCGGTGATGAATCTGTCGTTCGTGCGCGGTGGCTCAGGCGGCCTTCGCCTCGGCCGTACCGTCACCCGACTCCAGCGTCGGGGCGGTCGTCGTGCCGGAGGTGATGGCGATCCGCCGGGCTCCGGTGCCCGCGTACGCGCCGGCCACCCGGACCTGCAGCACGCCCGCGTCGTACGAGGCGCTGACCGCGTCCGCCGTGACGTGCGACGGCAGCCGGAACGACCGGTGGAACGAGCCGTACCGGACCTCGCGCAGGCTGCGACCGTCCCGATCCTCGGCCCGCTCGTCGCGGCGCTCACCGCGGACAACCAGCTGGTCACGGTCGACCTCGACCGTCACGTCCTTCTCCACGTCCAGGCCGGGAAGCTCGAGCCGGACCACCGCGTCGTCGCCATCCCGGACGATCTCGGCGGCCGGAGTGAAGCCGGTCGGCCGGGTGGTCGGCCAGGTCGTGACGGTGCCGAAGGCCTCGCGGATCAGCGCGTCGAACTCCGCGAACGGGTCGCGCCGGGTCCACAGCGACAGAGTGCTCATGGTGCATCTCCCTCAGTTGCCATCTGACCGGTTGTCTCGACCGGCATCCATGACAACTTGAGCCGACCCGACTCAATTCCCGGCTGTGGTCCGGTTCACAGGGTGGCTAGGAGGGGCTCTCCGCCGCGTCCCGGGCCGCCTCCTCCGTCGCCGGCCGGGTCCGGAGGAACGCCTCGATCCCGTCCAGCACCCGGGGAAGTCCGAACTCGAAGGAACGGGCCGGATCGGTGGCGGCCCGGTACTCGGCCCCGGCCACCTCGCCGACCCGGGCCGCCACCGGGAACCGCGCCACGTCGAAGACCTGCTCCAGCAGGGGGGCGTACGCGTACCACCACTGCTCGTCGGTCATGCCGGTACGCTGCTCGGCCTGGTCCGCCTCCACCGCGGCGCGGGCCGCCCCGTGCACGTAGTCGCCGAGCAGGGTGACGACGAGGTCCATCTCGATCTCGGTGAGGCCGAGCCCGTCGACCGCGGCGAGTTCCTGGTTCCACCGGGCCATCAGGTTGGGCCCGAGCACCGGGCGGCTGGTCGCGACCTGGAGCAGCCAGGGGTGACGTCGGTAGCGGGCGTAGTTCTGCCGGGCCAGCCGTTCGAGCCGGGTCCGCCAGTCCTCTGCGCCGGTCACCTTCCCGCCGGAGGCCCTCCCGCCGGCCCCCGCCTCCGTGGCTCTCGTCTCCTCGGCCGCCGTCTCTCCGGCTGTCGTCCGGCGGTCGGTGGCTCGGGCTCCCGCCGTGGTCGGCTCGGGCTCCTCGCCGTACACCGTGTCGAGCATGAGGTCGAGCAGTTCCGCCTTGCCGGGGACGTACGTGTAGAGGGACATCGCGGTGACCCCGAGCTGGTCGGCGACCCGCCGCATGGAGAGACCGGTGAGCCCCTCCGCGTCGGCGATCTCGATTGCGGCCCGGGCGATCTGCGCCACGGTCAGCCTCGGCTTCGGTCCGCGCCGGGGCCGTTCGGGGCCGCCCCAGAGCAGTTCCATGCTCCGCTTCGGGTCGCCGGTGCCGCTGTACTCCGTCGTCACGCCGTCATTCTCCCGACCGCCCCGAAATCGGCCGGTCCGCCGTCCGATGGGCCGCGCCGCCGCGGACATAACTCTGTACATCGTACGCGGTTAATCGTCGCCGGGTGCCCGCGCGTCGGGCGAGATGTCGCCGCTCGTCCCAGTGGCGGATCACGCCGGTCACGAGCGTGGCGGCGCGGATTGGTGCCGCCGGGGCGGGGTATCCGCCCGACAGTCCAGGCTCGTCACGACGGCCCAACCGGCCGCTACCGCTCGGAAGAGGACATCATGCCCCTCATCCCCGCCGAACCCACCCCGCCCGACAGCATCGTGCTGATCCACGGGATGTGGCTGACGCCGCGCAGCTGGGAGCAGTGGGCGGACCGTTACCGGCATGCCGGGTTCCGGGTCCTCACCCCGGCCTGGCCCGGGATGGAGGAGGAGGTCGAGGAGGTACGGCGCGATCCGGCCGCGCTCGCCGACCTGAACATTACCCAAATCGTCGACCACTACGAGGGGATCGTCCGGAGCCTGGACAAGCCACCCATCATCATGGGCCACTGCTTCGGGGGTGCCTTCACCCAGCTGCTGCTCGACCGAGGGCTCGGCGCGGCGGGGGTGGCCATCGACACCGCCCCGATCAAGGGCGTGCTGCCGTTGCCGATGTCGACGGTGAAGGCGAGCCTCCCGGTACTCCGCAACCCGATCAACCGGCACCGGGCCGTGCCGCTGCCGTTCGACCAGTTCCACCACCGGTTCACCAACACCATGTCCCGGGACGAGGCCGAGCGGATCTACCACCGGTACGCCGTACCGGCCGCCGGCAACGTGCTGTTCGAGGCCGCGCTGGCGAACCTCAACCCGCGTACGGCGCTGCGGGTCGACTTCGGCAACGATCGGCGGGCACCGCTGCTGCTGATCGCCGACGGCGCGGACCGGGTCGCGCCACCGGCGATCAGCAAGGCGACCGCCGGCCGGTACCGGAAGTCGACCGCGATCACCGGCTACAAGGAGTTCCCCGGCCGGCCGCACTACACCCTGGGGCAGGCCGGCTGGGAAGAGGTGGCCGACTACGCGCTCACCTGGGCATGCCAGGCCGCGAAGTCCCGCCGACCACTGCCGAGCAACCCCTGACGCCCGCCAGTGGCCGGGCGGTCCCCGACCCCCGTCAGCGGTCGGGCGAGCAGCCCCTGACGCCGGTCAGTGGCCGGCGGGCGAGCAGTCCACCGGCGGGCGGCTGACGCTGGTGCCGGATCGCGAGACCGGGCCTCAGTCGACCGCCACGGCGATCTTGCCAACCGTTCCGCTGTTGCTGAAGTCCGCGAACGCCTGCGGCACCTCGTCGAGCAGGTAGGTCCGGGCGATCGACGGCCGCAACCGGCCGGCGGCGACCTCGGTGGCCAGGTGGTCCAGGACGATCCGGTCCGGGACCGCGTCGATCGCGGTGACGCTCAGGTCCCGGCCGCCGAGCTGCTCCGGACCGACGCCGAGGCTGGAGGCGAACCGGCCCCCCGGCACCACCAGGTCGGCGAGCTGCACCGGGTCGCCGGCCAGGTGCACGACGGCGTCGACTCCGGCCGGCGCCAGCCGCCGTACCTGGGCCGCCAGGTCGCCCCCGCGGTCCACGGTGTGCGCGGCCCCCAACTCGTACATCAGGTCCGACTGCGGACCCGGTTGGGCGGTGGCGATCACCGAGGCGCCCCGGGCGGCGGCGAGCTGCACGGCGTAGTGGCCGACACCGCCGGTCGCGCCGGAGATCAGCACCAGTTCACCGTGTCCGGGAGCCACCGCGTCCACGCAGGCCAAGGCGGCGACCCCGGCCAGGCCGAGCACCCCGGCGGCCCGGTAGTCGATCCCGGCCGGCAGCGGGGCCAGACCGATCTCCTCCGGTACGACCACGTACTCGCTGAACGACCCGTCGCCGAGCCGGGGCTTGGCGACGACGCCGAAGACCTTCTCCCCGGGCATGAAGCCCGACACTCCCGGACCGACCTCGGTGATGATCCCGGCGAAGTCCCGGCCGAGCACCACCGGGAACTGGTGTTCGATCTCCCCGTCGAGGAAGCCGCCGACGAGCTTCGCGTCGTACGCGTTCAGGGAGGACGCCTGCACCTCGATCTTCACGTCCCCGCCGACCGGCGACGGTTCCGGCACATCCCGGACCTCCGGCATCGCCCCGTACGACTCCGCGATCACCGCGCGCATGACCCGCCTCCCCAGCGTCTCGTCCGATCCGACCCCGCTGGGTTCCCGCCGGTCCTGTCGGCATGCGTACCACGGGTGTGGCGGGGCGGGTCAGTCGAAGAAGCGGGCGAGGTGGGACGGGTCCGGGCCGGGATCGTCCGGGCCGAGTGGCGTCAGGTCGGCGAAGATCGAGGCGCCGTCGCAGCCGGCGTGCAGCGGGTACCAGCGCGGGGCGCCGGGGTGGCGCTGGCAGATGTGCTTGATCGTCTGGACGTCCAGCAGCCGGACGTGGGTCGGGTCGGCGACCGCGTTCACATGCCCCCACCAGGGGCTCATCACGTGCAGGACGCCACCCGGCCGGAGCACCCGGTGACACTCGTCGATCAGGGTCAGGAAGTCGATCAGGTGTTCCAGGATGTGCACCGTGAAGATCACGTCGACCGAGTCGTCGGCCAGCGGCAGGGACGCGGAGAGGTCGGCCTGGGCGTCGACCCCCGGCACGATCCGCAGGTCCAGACCGAGGTTCCCGGGGTACTGCTTGGCGGCGCCGCAGCCCAGGTCGACGACGACCGGGTCCCGCCCGGCGACCCGGACCCGGGACCAGACCGCCAGGACCCCGTCGAGCCGGCCGACGAGCGTCCGTACCGTCCGCAGTTCGTCGGCGTCCGCGACCTCGCCGGTCAGGTGCGCCACCCCCCGGTCGAACCGGGCCTCCACCGCGGTCCCGCGCAGCCGGTCGTCGTGCTTGACCAGGTCGGCGTACGCCCGACCGAGGAACTCGTCGATCGCCCGCAACCGGTCTCCGGAGGGCGCCCTGTGCAGTTGCGCGACCATGCCCACCTCCGCGCCCGGGCTACCCGAAATCATCCGTCCCATGCCTGGGTGCGGGGCCCGTTCGGCAACCGCGGGTCCCCGCGCCGTGCCGTCGGCTCGCCGGAGTCCCGGTGTCCGGTTGGGCGGTTCCGCCCGTCAGCGCGCAGACTGTGGCGGTGATGACGACGCTGGCAATCGACTGCGGCGGCGGAGGGATCAAGGCGTCGGTTCTCGACGAGGCCGGCACCATGCGGGCCCGGCCGCTCCGGGTGCCGACGCCGTACCCCCTGCCGACCAGCCTCTTCGTCAAGACGCTCCTCGACCTTGCGGCGCAGCTCCCGGCCGCCGACCGGGTCACCGTGGGGATGCCGGGGATGATCCGACACGGCGTGGTGGTGGCGACCCCGCACTACGTCACCCGCGGCGGTCCCCGTACCAAGCCGGACCCCACCCTGGTCGCGGAGTGGTCCGGGTTCGACGCGCAGCGCGCGCTCGCCGAGGCGTTCGGCCTGCCCACGCTGGTGCTGAACGACGCCGAGGTACACGGAGCCGGGGTGGTTGCCGGGACCGGGCTGGAGCTGGTGCTGACCCTCGGCACCGGCCTGGGCTGCGCGCTCTTCGACGGCGGGATGCTCGCCCCGCACCTGGAGCTCTCCCAGGCCCCGGTCCGGTGGGGGATGAGCTACGACACGTATGTCGGGGAGCCGGAACGGCGCCGGCTCGGTGACACCTTCTGGTCGCGTCGCGTCCGAGCCGTCGTCGAGGGGCTGCGCCCGGTCTTCCGCTGGGACCGGCTCTACCTCGGCGGCGGAAACGCCCGGCTGATCCGCCCGGAGCAGTTGGCCCGGATGGGCGACGACGTGGTGGTCGTACCGAACAGCGCCGGAATCGTCGGCGGCGTACGCGCCTGGACGATTCGCCGGAGCTGACCCGGTCGCCGGTGATGTGCCACCGTTCCGCCGTGTAGGCGCCGCATCGGGAACAGTCGCGCGGCTGGCGGTGTTGTGCCAGCGTCAGGGCAGGGGTGGCGACAGGTGGAGGTGAGGCGAATGGATCTTCTGGCCGAGTACCGGCGGGCGACCATGTACTTCGAGTCCGGAGACCCCTCCGCGGCGGTCCGGATACTGGAACCGATCGTCGAGGCGGCACCCGAGAACACCGCCGTACGACAGCTGCTGGCCCGGGCCTACTTCCAGACGGCCCAGCTCGGCCGTGCCGAGGAGCAGCTCCGGACCCTGGTGAACCGCGACCCGAGCGACCACTACGCGCACCACGTACTGGGCCGGACCCTGGAGCGGGTCGGCCGGCCGGTGGAGGCGCTGCGACACCTGCGGATCGCCGCCGCGATGTACGCGGAGAACGACGACTACCGGACCGCCGTCGAACGGGTGCAGACCCGGATCAGCGGCCGGCGATGAGCCCCCGAACGGGTGCGGTGGCGGCGGTGGGGACGGTGGCGGCCCTCTCCGGCCTACCATGGCTCACCATGGACCCTGCTGCGCCGGCGGGCGCGCGATGAAACTCAAGCTCGACCTGCACGACATCTTCAACCGCGGGCACGACATCGACCGGGCGTTGCGCGGAATCCTGGACGAGGCGGTGGCGAAGAAGGCGACCCTGGTCGAGATCATTCCCGGCAAGGGCTCCGGCCAGCTCAAGAAACGAGTGCTGCGATTCCTCGACCAGAAGGAGATCAGGCAGCTCTACCACCGCGTCGAAAAGGACTCCAAGAACTTCGGTCGGTTGTTCGTCCACTTCAGATGGAAGTAGCGACGACAGGTCCTCGGACCTGCGTCGGACAATCCGGGGGACGGCCGCTCGATCGGCACCATCCCGGTGCCAGGCCCTGCGACGCGCGTCGACGGTAGGCCATCGTGGGCCAGCCATGCCAGGATGGCCTGCTGCGGGGGCGCTCGTCAGAACGACATCGGCGGGTGGTCCGACCGCTGCCCCGGCTCGTTCGTCATCCGCCGTCGCGCCGGCCGCCGGAGAAGGTCAGGCCGGCTGGCTGGTGGGGGCTGACCGGGGCGCCTGGTTGCTGGTCCCGTTGTTGGAGACGGCCGGGGCGGCACCGACGCCCGCGACGGTCAACCCGGCCAGGAGCAGCGCGATCCATTCGTGCGCGTCCAGGCCGCCGAGGATCACCGTGGCGAGGACCTGGAGGACGCTGAGGATCACCGCGACCGCGGTCTTGGCCCAGCGGTACTGCGGCGTGAGCGGCACGAGGTAGACCCCGACGGCCGTGGCCGTGGCGATGGCGATCTGGACGCCCTCTTCCGGGGCGATGTGCTGGTCGCCGGAGAGGGCGCCGTACGCGACGGTGAGCGCCGCCCCGACGACGGCGGCGAGGGCCTTGCCGTACTTGCGGATCATGTGTTGTCTCCTCGGGGGTCGGACCCGCCGGTTCCGCGGTCGGCGTCGGCTGTGGTGGCCTGGGCTGGTTGTCGGGAGACGGGCGGAGAGTGTCATGGTCCCGGGCCCGGCCCGCGCTGTCAGTCCTAGATTTTCCGGAACCGCCGTATTCGGCCGGCGTATCACCCGGTGGGGGAGCCGCCGGCGGCCGGCGGCGTGCTCCGACGCCGGTTGCGTCGGAAATCCGACACCATCCGGGTCTACGGGCCGGGAAGCCGGACGCGCTCGCGTGGGAGCGGAAACATATAGAGATCAATCATTGCGACCGTGCCGGTCCGATGTGGTTTGTTGGCCTGTCACCGACCCACGGGACGATGATCGCGTAGCGGAATGGGAAAATTGATGGTCATTGCAGGTTGAGGGCGGATTGCGACGCTCTTGTGGGAAATGGAGGCATACTTCGAATTATACGTAAACTATGATCGCGTTCGATCTCCGTTAATATTGCCCAATGGGAAGTTCTGGGGAGTGGGACGCGCTGGTCATCGGCGCCGGGGTGTCCGGACTGACCACGGCGATCCGCCTTGCGGAAGCGGGATTCAGGGTCAGGGTACGGGCCGCCCGCCCGCCGCAGGAGACGACCTCCGCCGCGGCCGGTGCGAGCTGGGGGCCGTACATGGTCAGTGATGCCCGGGTGTTGCTCTGGAGCGAGCAGACCCGGCTGGCGCTCGAGAAGCTCTCCGAGGACCCGGCCACGGGGGTACGGCTCGTCCGGGGCGTCGAGGCGTCCCCGCGGCCGGTGGAGGCGCCATCCTGGATGCGGGGGATCAGCGACTTCGAGAGCTGTCCGCCCGACGAACTTCCGCCCGGATACGCCTGCGGATGGCGGTACACGATCCCGCTGGTCAGCATGCCGCGATATCTGGACTACCTGGTGAACAGATTGCGATCGGCCAATGTGTCGATCGAGATAGCGCCGATCTCGTCCTTCCGCGAGGTGAGCGGCCTGGCCCGGCTGCTGGTGAACTGCACCGGACTGGGCGCCCGGAGTCTCGTCCCCGACGACCAGGTCTACCCGACCCGGGGGCAGCTCGTGGTCGTCGACAACCCCGGAATCGACCACTTCTTCCAGGACCATGTCGAGGACGAGAAACTGACGTACTTCCTGCCGCACGGTGACCACGTCGTGCTCGGCGGCAGCGCAATACCGGGCTCGGAGAGCCTGGACCCGGACCCCGTCGCGGCCCGGGCCATCGTGGACCGCTGCGCCGCCGTGGAGCCCCGGCTCCGAGACGCCCGGGTACGGCGGATCCTGGTCGGACTGCGTCCGTCCCGGTCCCGGGTACGGGTGGAGTGGGCCACGGTCGACGGGGTGCCGGTGCTGCACAACTACGGGCACGGTGGGTCGGGGGTGACCCTCTCCTGGGGCTGCGCCGACGAGGTGCTGTCGCTCAGCGGTCTCCAGTGAACGGGCCGGCCACGTGCCCGTTCGGACCGAGCGGAACGGCCGCGCGCTGTCCCTGCTGAGCACACCGGCCCACGCGCATCCGGAGATCGTCGGCCGCCGTCCCTCGAAGGGGGGATGGCGTACCCCCCGCCTTCTGGGTTGACATACTGTGACCGCTCTCTGACCGGTCGCACCACCGCCGGTCGAGACGATGTCGAGACAGCTTCGCGTCACCGCGTGCCGGTTCCGAGGTCGGCACCGTCGTCGGCGCCGGGGAACAGGGACGGTTCGAGATGAGTGCGGTGGAACTGCGCCAGGAACGGTCCGACGGCGAGCCGGGCGCGTCCCCGCGCCAGCCGTCGGCCTCCAACAACCAGGTCAACTGGGACCGGTTCGACTCCGAGGCGTACGTCGCGCACAATTACCGCGCGGTCCGCGACGACGACCGGCAGATCATGGTCATCGTGCGCGACTTCTTCGCCGGCCAGGACCTGGCGCCCGAGTCCCGCGCGGTCGACGTCGGCACCGGGGCGAACCTCTATCCGGCGCTGGCGATGCTGCCGTTCTGTGCACATCTGGACCTGTGGGAGCTCGGCAGCGCCAACGTGGAGTGGATCCGTCGGCAGATCCCGCACTTCGATGACAACTGGCTGGACTTCTGGGACGTCTACCGGGCACAGCCGGCGTACCGGGCGGTCGCCGATCCCCGGGCGATCTTCGCCAGCCGGGCCGAGGTGCACCGGGCCAGCGTCTTCGCGCTTCCGTCCCGTACGTGGGATCTGGGCACCATGTTCTTCGTCGCCTGTTCGATGTCGGCCGACCTCGCCGAGTTCCGGCGGGCGGTGCACGCCTTCGTGACGGCGCTCAAGCCGGGGGCGCCCTTCGCCGCCGCCTTCATGGCAGAGTCCCAGGGCTACCACGTCGGCGGGGAGTGGTTCCCCGCGGTCGCCGTCGATGACGCCGAGGTCACCGCGGCGCTGGCGCCGGTCGCGGACGGCGTACGTGTCGAGCGGATCGACCTCGGCGACCCCCTCCGGGACGGGTACGCCGGCATGATCGTGGCGACCGGTCGGTCGGGCTCGGAGTAGTCGGCAGGTCCCGGAGCAGACCCCGCGGCGATGGGTGGTCACCCGGCCACCGCCTCCGGGCCGGTCGGGTCCGTCATGTCCGGGGCGCTCGGGTCCGGCGCGTCCGGAACCGGGGCGGTGGTGGCCGTCGCCACCGGCCGGAAGACGAGGTTGTTCCGCTCGTCCACGCTGACCGCCTGGACGCCTTCCGCGGACCAGAGGTCGGCGAACTCGTTGCTCCGTCGCTCCACCCGCTCCGGATCGGTGACCAGGGTGATGTTGACGACGATCGGATTGAGCCGACTGTCCATGTTGGAGGCCGTGGTGGTCGTCTGGTAGCTGAGCATCCGGTCGAAGAGCACGAAGTCGTGCAGGCGGGCGTGCGCGGCGGGGGCGATGGTGGCGTCGAGGATCCGTACCTCGACCCCGATCCCGAGGTGCATCCGCAGGACGTGGTGCAGCTCCCGCGGGTCCAGGCCCTTGCGGTCGAGGATGAAGATGCGCTGCACGCGTACGCCCCGGGTCCGGATCGCGTGCCGCTGGGCGTCGAGGTAGCGCTGGCCGAAGTCCGTGGACCAGAGCCCGCCGTCGATGAAGCCGCGCCCTCCGGCGTCCACCGTGCTCAGGCTCGTCGCCTGGATCTCGTGCCGGGCGACCCGGGTCAGGCCGAGGAGCCAGTCCCGATCCTCGCCCTCGTAGGTGAGGTCGCTCCGGTCGCCCATCTGCTTCAGGTACTCGGCCATCCGGGTGATCTCCGCCTGCGCGAAGTCCTGGATGAGTCGTGGGGCGTCAGAAGTGATCTTCGTACGGTTGCGGACCAGCTTCGCGATCTGGGTGATCTCCTCGGGCTGCAGTTGGGAGGCCTCGCGGAGCCCGAACAGTTCCTCGGCCAGGTGGATCTTGGAAAAGCCCTCCCGCATCCGGCGTTCGGTCTCCGTCGCGTGTCGGCTGAACTGACGGAGCATCCGGGCCTGGTGGTCGTCGAAGCTCCGGATCAGCGCTTCGAGTCTGCGTTCCACCTCGACGAGGTACTGGGCGATGAAGACCACTCCCGCGACGAACAACGACGCCCCGATATTCCAGATCATTTCGGGCTGCTGGTCGTCGGGCAGCAGCTCGGAGATCCCGAACGCCACCCAGAAACTGACGAAACTGATGAGAATCTTCGTTATCAGCCGTCGATGACCGGTGGGTGGGGTAGACGTTTCGCGCGGGTTGGGCTGCACCGTCATCCTCCGCTGGACAGGGCAGGGTGATCAGGGTTCCCGGCTGGGCCACGCTGCCCGGAGGTCGGCGCCGTCCGCCGCCGGGTGCCGCAGGTCGAGGAATGGGACGGCGACGGGTCGAGATGGGACGGTGCCGGCGGCGCAGCCGGCGGAACGGAATGGTGTCGGCTGGACGGAATGGTGTCGGCGGTGCGGTCGGTCGGGGAACGAATCTGGTTCCATTATGCGAGACCGATTCCACAGGCCGGTGACGAAATTCCGCCGCCGCCCGCGCGACCCCGCCGGCGGCGGTGACCACGGCGGCCGCGCCGGTCCGGCGCGAACCGCCGGCAGCGGACCGGAGGGTGATCGCGCTCTCCCTTCCGCTGAGTTGGCGCGGCGTCCCGACGACATGACGGAGACTGGTGACGACCGAGCGGACCGACAGGAGGGACCGATGACGGCGCCGGCGGACGGCAGGAGCCCGATCGAGGTCCTGCGCGACCCGGACCTGCCCCGGCGGGACGGCCGGGGAGTGCGTGTGAAGCTGTCGCGGCGTGGTTGACCCGGTCGTGGACGAGGTCGGGGCGCTGCTCCGTGAGGCGGCCGCCCGCGCGATCCTGCCGCTGTTTCGTCAGCTCGGCGACACCGATGTGACGGAGAAGGCCCCCGGCGAGCTGGTGACGGTCGCCGATCGCCGGTCCGAGGAGATCCTCGACGCCGGGCTGCGGCGGATCCGCCCCGGCTCGCTGGTGGTCGGCGAGGAGGGCGTCGCGGCGGACCCGGCCGTGCTCGACCGGCTTCGTGGGCCCGCTGAGGTGTGGGTGGTCGATCCGCTGGACGGGACCGCGAACTTCGCCGCCGGGCGGCGCCCGTTCGCGGTGATGGTGGCGCTGCGGAGCGCCGGGGTGACCCGGATCGGCTGGATCCTCGACCCGGTCACGGACACCCTGCTGGTCGGCCGTGCCGGCGCCGGGGCGTACCGGGACGGGCTCGCGGTCCGGACCGCTCCGGACGTGCTCGAGCCGGAGGCGCTCCGGGGTGCCGTGCCGACCCGGTTCCTCCCGTCCGACCTGCGCGAGCGGATCCGCGCCGGCGGGCGCCGGCTCGGCGAGCTGCTTCCCGGGCTGCACTGCGCGGGGCAGGAGTACGCCGACATCCTCGCCGGGCGTCAGCACTTCGCCCTCTTCTGGCGGACCCTGCCCTGGGACCACGTCCCCGGGGCGCTGATCGTGCGGGAGGCGGGTGGCGTGGTGCGCCGGTTCGACGGCAGCGCGTACGACCCGACCGACGGCCGAACCGGGCTGCTGGTCGCCGCCAACGAACAGATCTGGCGGACCGTCCACGCCGCACTCCTCGGAAACTGAATCGCGCTCCGATCCATTCCGGTCGGTGGAGTTCGAGCCGGGCCCGTCAGCCAGCCGCGGACAGGCCTTGGATCTCCACCCATCGATGGATTAACCGGGGTACCGGCGGCTCCCGGAGGTGCCGCGCCGGCGGCTCCATCGTGTCCGGGCCGGTCGGTATGGCCGTTTTGGCGCAGTCGTCGCCTGAGCCGACAGCGCTCGCGACTTCCGGTAGGCTGACCGGCGGTCTCCGCCGGGTGGCGCCGTCTGGGCGCCGGGCGGTGCCGCCGCCGAACGGTCACTGTGGATCCTGCGGGGTCGGCGGCCGACGCGGAAGGAATAGCTTTCGTGCGCATGACGGCCATCGCGCGGCTGCATGGGCCGCGCCGAGTCACGGCGTGGCTGGTCTCCGCCGTACTCCTCGCCGTGGCACCCACTCTTCTGGTGGCGCCGGCCGCCCGCCCCGCGGCCGCCGCGCCGAGCAGCCCCGGCGACGAGGGTGGCACCAAGAAGCTGCGCGACGCGCTGGAGGCGGCCACAAAGGGGCACGTCGAGGCGACCAACAGGCTGGAGAACTCCAGGAAGCGGCAGAAGCAACTCGGTGAGGAGCTGAAGCGGGTCGAGGCCGAGATCGCCACCCTCACCGAGGAGGTGGGGGTGATCGCCGCCGAGTCGTACCGGCGGGGTCGGCTCACCCCCTTCTCGGCGCTGCTGAACAGCGCCTCGCCCGAGGCGTTCCTGGAGCGTGCCGCCCGGCTCGAGATGATCTCGCAGCGCAACGACAAGCAGTTGCGGCTGCTCGGCGAGGCGCTCGATCGGGCCACCCGGGCAAAGCAGGCGATCGACGCCGAGGTCCGGGAGCAGAAGCGGCAGGTCGAGATCATCGCCAAGAAGAAGCGGGACGCCGAGCGGGCCCTCGCCGCGGTCGGCGGCGGAGCGGCAGGTGGGCTGATCAGCGCGAACTCCCCGCTGGCGAAGCCGGCGCCGCGCAACTCGGACGGTTCCTGGCCGCGGGAGTCGTGCAGCGTCGACGACCCGACCACCTCCGGCTGCATCACGCCCCGCACCCTGCACGCGCTGAACCAGGCCAAGGCGAACGGCTACCGCCGGCACGTCTCCTGCTACCGCAGCGGCGGTGGCGGCGAGCACCCGAAGGGCCGGGCCTGCGACTTCTCCGCCGCCGCCGGCGGGTTCGAAAACCGGGACGCGACCGGGGGCGACAAGAGCTACGGCGACGCCGTCGCGGCGTTCTTCGTCAAGAACGCCAGCCGGCTGGGCGTGATGTACGTGATCTGGTATCGGAAGATCTGGATGCCGGGGACCGGGTGGCGGGCGTACAACGGGAACGGCGATCCCGCCTCGGATCACACGAACCACGTTCATCTGTCGATGTTGTAGCCCGAATCCGGCCGTCGACTACGTACCATCGCTGCGATGGACGCTTCCCAGCCCGAGGTGATCGACCCGGGTACGCAGCCGAAACAGTCGGCGCAGGGCCCGGACCGGGCCCTGCCGCCGGGACTCGCCGCGGCGCTGGTCTTCCTCTCCAGCGGCGCCGTCCTCGTGCTGGAGACGGCGTCGCTGCGGCTGGTGGGCCCGTACGTCGGGGTCACGCTCCAGGTCACCAGCTCGGTGATCGGCGTGGCGCTGGCCGCGATCGCGTACGGTGCCTGGGTCGGTGGTTGGCTCGCCGACCGCCGCGACCCGCGGACGCTGCTCGCCCCGGCGCTGCTGTTGGCCGGCATCACCACCGCGCTGAGTCTGCCGATCGTCCGGTACGCCGGGGAGGTGCTGCGTGGCGATGCCGCCGTCGGCATCCTGCTGCTCACCGCGCTGGCGATCTTCCTGCCGGCGGCGCTGCTCTCCGCGATCACCCCGATGGTGGTCACGTTGCAGCTCGGCGACCTGCGCCGGACCGGCCAGGTGGTCGGCCGGCTCTCCAGCATCGGCACCCTCGGCGGGATCACCGCCACCCTGGTCACCGGGTTCGTGCTGGTCGCGGCCCTGCCCAGCAGCGTCATCATCATCAGCCTGGCGGTGCTGCTCGGGCTGACCGGACTGGCCGTCGGCGGCTACCTGCATCGTCGTCGCACCACGCTGCCCCGGGCGTCCCGGGCCACCGCCGCGCTGGCCGTGCTGGGGCTCGCCGGTGCCTCGCTCTCGGCGGTCGCCCCGACCCCGTGCGACGTGGAGACCGCGTACCACTGCGCCTCGGTGGAACCGGACCCGGCGAACTCCACCGGACGGCTGCTGGTGCTCAACTCGGCGTGGCACTCCTACGTGGACCTGGCCGACCCGACCCACCTCGAGTTCGCGTACACCCAGTGGCTCGGGGCGGTGGCGGACGTGCTCGCCCCGGCCGGGCAGGCACTGGAGGCCGTCCACCTCGGGGGTGGCGGCTTCACCATGCCGCGCTACCTCACCGCGACCCGTCCCGGCACCCGCAACGAGGTGTACGAGATCGACGGTGAGCTGGTCGAACTCGGCCGCCGCGAACTCGACGTACGCCTCGGGCCGGAGCTGCGGGCCCGGATCGGCGACGCGCGGATGCTGATCGGCGAACGGCCGGACCGGAGCGCGGACCTGGTGATCGGGGACGCCTTCGGGCACCTCGTGGTGCCGTGGCATCTGGCGACCCGGGAGATGGCCGCCGAGATCCGCCGGGTGGTGCGGCCGGGCGGGATCTACGCGCAGAACGTCATCGACCACCCGCCGCTGCGCTTCATCCGGGCCGAGGTGGCCACGGTGGCGGCCGAGTTCCCGCACGTCGCGCTGATCGCGCCGCCGGCCGCCATCGCCGGGAAGCAGGGGGCGAACTTCGTCATCGTCGCCTCGGCCGCGCCGCTGCCGCTGGAGCCGCTGCGCCAGCGGCTCAGCACGACGGCCCGGGAGCCGGTCATCCTGCTGTCCGGTGCCGACCTCGACAACTTCGTCGACGACGCGCTGGTCCTCACCGACGAGTACGCCCCGGTCGACCAACTGCTGGCCACCGCCTAGCCCGCGCGGCACACGTGGTTCAGCTCATCGTGGCGAACCGGCGGACCTGGTCGATCGATCCCTCGAGGACGAGGGCACAGTCCTCGGTGATCACCATGTCCGGCGCGATCGGCAGGACCGTACCGTCGGGGCGGCTCACGGCGAGGAACGTCACGCCGTACGCGTCCCGCGCGTCGATCTCGCCCAGCCGGCGGCCGTAGAACGAGGCCGGTGCCCGGGTCTTCGCGATGGCGACGTCGTTGCCGATCTCGATGAAGTCGAGGAGCTGGCTGACGATGAGGTTGGCCACCCGCTCGGCGACGGCCGCCTCGGGAAAGATCACGTGATGGGCGCCGACCGCCGAGAGGATCTTCGCATGCTGCTCGGAGGTGGCCCGGCCCCAGATCTCGGGCAGGCCGAGTTCGGCGAGGGCCAGGACGCTCAACACGCTCTGCTCGACGGCGGTGCCGATCGCCACCACGGCCCGCTGGAAGTCCGTCACGCCGAGCTGGCGCAGCGCCTCGCCGTCGGTCGCGTCGGCCTGGACCACGTGGGTGAAGCGGTGCGACCACCGCTCGACCGTGTCCGGGTTGTCGTCGACCGCGAGCACCTCGTGGCCGAGTCGGGTCAGCGAGTCGGCGACCTGGGCGCCGAACCGGCCGAGCCCGATCACCAGGACCGTCTCCGCGCCGGCGGCGTACCGCCTCCGCCTAACCGACAATGGGGCGCTCCTCGGGATAGCGGTACCGGCGGTGCCGGGCGTGCAGGGCGAGCGCGGAGCCCGCGACCAGGGTGCCGACCCGGCCGACGAACATGAGCAGGATCAGCACCACCTGCGCCCCGGCCGGCAGGTGGGGCGTGATGCCGGTGCTCAGACCGGCGGTGGAGAACGCCGAGATCGTCTCGAACACGACCTTGTACTGCCGTATCCCGGAGGTGAAGCCGAGCAGCGCCAGGGACGAGCCGACGACCAGGGCCACCCCGAGCAGGGCGACGGTCAGCGCCTGCCGCTGTGCGCTCCCGGCGATCCTACGTCGGCCGACCACCACGTCGGCCTCGCCCCGCAACTGTGCCCAGATGACGAAGGCGAGCAGGAAGAACGTCGTCACCTTGATCCCGCCGGCGGTGGAGGCGCTGCCGCCACCGATGAACATCAGGCCGATGACGATCGCCAGCGTCTCGTCCGCCATCGCGTCGTAGTCCAGGCTCTGTGGTCCGCCCGACCGGGGAATCGTTCCCTGTACGAAGGCCGCCAGCACCTTGCTCGGCAGGCTGAGTGGTCCCAGGGTCTCGGGGTTGCGCCACTCCAGGCCGAGCACGGTGACGAAGCCGATCGCCAGCAGGCTGAGCGAGCCGAAGACGGTGATCCGGGTGTGCACCGACCAGCGGTCCGGAGTCCGCCAGCCGCGGGCGAGTTCGGACAGCACCGGGAAGCCGGTGGCGCCGATGATCACTCCGATGGTCAGCGGCAGGCAGATCCACCAGTCGTCGACGAATGTCCGAAGGCTGTCGGGGAACAGCGTGAAGCCGCAGTTGTTGAAGGCCTGGATCGCGTGGAAGACGCCGTACCAGAGGGCGCGTCCGACGGAGTAGTCGTAGGCGAAGAAGAGGCGGCCGGCCACGATCAGCGCGATCGCCGCCTCGCAGCGCAGCACGATGCCGGCGATCTGGAGCAGCAGCCGCCGGGGGTTGCCGAGGTCCGCCCGAGGGCTCTCCGCCTGGAGGAGCAGGCGGTTGCGCAGCCCGAGTCGTTTCGCCACGAGCAGTGCCAGCAGCATGGCGGCGGTCATCACCCCCAACCCGCCGATCTGGGTGAGCAGCGCGATGACCACGTGGCCGAACGGGCTCCAGTAGTCGGGCGTGTGGGTCAGCGCGAGCCCGGTGGTGGAGAGCGCCGAGGTCGCGGTGAAGAGGGCGACCAGGAATGGGGTGGCGCCCGGAGCGCTCTTGGCGATCGGCAGCAGGAGCGCGGCGGTCCCGATGGCGATGATCGCCATAGCGGCGAGGGGCACGCTCCGGACCGGATGTCCCAGAACGCGGCGTACCCGGATCCCCCGATCCGTCACGCGACCAGTGTCATTCGGCCAGGGGCGAGCATCGGGACAACTATTCGGATTCATCCCAAAGTGTACGCGGTCACCGGTGGGTGCTCAGGCGGGCCGGCAGCCCGGGTCGGGTTCGCCGTCGGCCACCCCGCAGTGGAAGACCTCGACCGGCTCGGCCGCCACGTCGGGCACCCGGACCACCCGCATCAGCGAGATGCGTTTCGCCACCGGTTCGCCGGAGTCGGGTGCGAAGCGGATCGGCCCGGCCACCCCCGGGAAGCCCTGCTCCGCGTTCTGCCGCAGCACCTCGACGTGCACCCCGAGCGGGTTGAGCGCCCGCGGGTCCCAGCGCTGGCGCGGGTTGGCGTGCCGGAGCCGGGCCGCCAGCGCCTCCACCGCGCGGATCATCATGGTCGCCGCGTCGTACGCCAGGCTGACCCGCTCGCCGACCTGAACAGGGGCGTCGTCCCGACACCGGGGCTGGTCGAGCAGCCCGTCGGCCTGGATCCAGGTCAGGAAGCTGCTTCGTACGTCGTCCCGACGGTCCCGGGCGGCCCGCAGCCTCGCGCAGGTCGCCAGGGCGGCCTTCGACACGTACGTCACCGGGAGGTTGCCCGGCGCGCTCACCCGTAGGCTCGGGTTGGCCATGTAGCGGTTGACGGAGTCGTCGGCGACCAGGTGCCGGGGCGGGTTCGGGCCGCACTCCTTCAGCGCCCGCAGGAAGCCGTCGAACTAGGACCAGCGTCCCGCGAAGATCAGCATCCCGGGATAGCCGCACTCGTCGGTCAACCGCTGACCGGTACGCCACTCGTCGACCCGGTCGAGCCGGTCGCCGAAGCGTCGTCGCAGGCCGTCGACCAGGGTGCTGACGTACAGGTCCTCGGTCAGCGAGCTGTTCTCGCCCGTGGTGTAGTACACCCGCGCCTCGTCGACCCGCAGCACCTGCCGGGCGTACTCGGCCATCAGCACGACCTGGTCGCGGTTGGGCGCGGACATCTGGAGGTAGAGGTCGGAGTTGGCGTCCATGTCGTCCGCGGAGAGGGTCGGCGCGAGGGCCGGCAGGCCGATCCGGTTGAGTTCGCGCAGCGCGAGCGCCGTGCTGGTGCGGCTGTCGACCAGACCCACCACCCCGAGCACGGTCGGGTCCTTTCGGGCCAGCTCCGCCAGCATCGCCACCGCCGGTCCGGCGTGCCGCATCTGGCGCCCGCCGTTGGCGACGACGGTCCGGAGCAGCGCCGCGCCGTCCGCGCCGGCCGACTCCTGCAGCAGCGCGTACTGCGCGGTCGCCATCCCCTCCAACTCCTCGCGTTCGGAGACGTACGACTCCTCGTCGGCCCGGGTGCGGTTGCCGGTCAGTGTGCCCAGGTAGACCAGGGTGAGGAACGGCCGGCGCCGGTCGCTGCGTTCCCAGACCTGCCGGGCGGCGACGTTCTGGGCGAAGATCCACCGCTGGATGCTCCGGAGCCGGTCCTGCCCCGGGTCCCGGTTGAAGACGTGGGCGGCGGAGTCGCTGTAGCCGACGCACTCGCCGCCGATCAGTCGGACCGACACCGCGGCCTCCAGGGACGCGACCGGGTGGCAGTCCAGGGACCAGCGGCGGTCCGCCCAGACCGCTCCGGAGCCGACGAGGAGCAGGCAGAGTGCGGCGGGCAGGAACCGGCGCGACCACCACGGTGGGCTCGGCGGGGTGAAGGCGTGGGCGCCGCCCCGGGGTTCGGCCCCGGTGACGCTGGGGTCGCCGACCAGCAACACGAGGAGCCAGGCACCGGGCCGGCGCAGCCGCCGGGTCTCCGGCAGCACGTCGGCCCACTCGGCGTACGCCTCGTCCGCGTCGACCAGGGGATGGGGGTCGGGCAGTTCGGGTGGCGCGGCCGAGCCGGAGACGACGACCAGCAGCGGGTCGTTGCGGCCGGTCTCGTTCCGGACGTCGTTGATCAGCCGGGCCAGGGTGTGTCCGGCGTCGCCCGGGGTGACCCGGTCGAGCAGCAGCACCGGGTACGCCGTGCGTCGCCATTCCCCGGGCCGCCAGATCCGCCGCCGGTACGCCTGCCGCAGGTCCTCCAGGAAGGCGTGGACGAGCAGCTTGTGAACCTGGTCGGGCTGCTCGTTGTCGCGCCACCCCGCGGCGAGGCGCTCGGCGAAGCCGAGGAAGGTCACCGACTGTCGGGGCGCGAGGTACTGCTGGCGCATGAACCACCGGTAGTGGCGGCCGAACAGCGGCACCCGCCCGGAGACCGCGACCCGGAAGACGATGCTGGGGATCGCCCGCCGGACCAGCCAGAAGGCGAACTGGTACGCGGTGGTGACGGCGTCCTCGCCCCCGCTCGGCACCCCGGCGGCGGTGTCGGCGACGGCCGGTCGCCCGCGCCGGTCCCGGAGCCGCCGGGCCAGGGTCCGGCGGCGGTCGCCCGCGTCCACCTCCTCGGCCGAGCTCTGGTGGAGCAGCCAGTCCGCGAGCGGGTAGTGCCGGAACCGGAGCCGTTCTCCGCCGAACGCCTCCAGGGAGAGGTGGCGGTACACCTCGCGCAGCACGGCGGCGAGGTCACCCTCGGCGGCGGACGTCGCCGGGAGGGCCGACACGTCGAGGACGGCGTGGGGGATCCGCCGTCGCTGTCCCCGGCCGAGGAGCCGGTGGAGCAGACCGATCAGGTCGGGCGCCCCGCCGGCGCGGACGAGCCAGATCACCGGAAGGCGTCGCTCGCCCCGCCGGGGGCGGCGGAGCAGACCGGCCAGGAGCGCGAGGAACTCCGAGCCACCGGACGGAAGACGTTCCCGGCCTGTCGCCGGCTGCTTCCTGGCTGCCAGCTCCGCCATCGCGCACCTCCGACCACGACCGTGGGTGGCTGTCACATGACCACAGTGTGGTCGCGTGAGACAAGGGTCACCCGGACCGGCTGCGCCGCGGCCGTCGGCGGGCCCGGCGCGGGGCCCGCCGACGGCGCGGTCGACGGTTCTGCGCTGTCGTCGTGGCGCCGTCAGTGCGCCGGCGGCGGGGTTTCGGCGGCGCTGGCGGCCTGGCTCCGGCCGGGCAGTCCGAGCGCGAGGACGGCTCCGGCGGCGACCGTCACCGCCCCGACGGTCACGGCCGGCCTCAGCCCGGCCACGAACGACTCCGGGTCGGTGTACGCGCCACTTCTGGCGAAGACCGAGGCGAGGACGGCCACCCCGACCGCCACCCCGAGTTCCCGGATCGTGTTGTTGGTGCCGGAGGCGATGCCCCGGGCCGACACCGGCACGCTGCTCATGGTGACGGTGCTGACCGGTGCGAACGTCAGGCCCATGCCGACGCCGGCCAGGACCATGGGCACGACCAGGGTCGGGTAGCCGGTGTCGGCGGCACTGACCAGCGCCATCCAGCCGAGTGCGACGGCGAGCAGCGCCTGCCCCGTGGCGATCAGGACGCGGCTTCCGACGCGGCCCATCAGCAGCCCGGCGATCGGGGCGACCACCATCGGCGCCATGGTCCACGGCATCGTACGGATGCCGGCGGCGAGCGGACTGAGTCCCTGGGCCACCTGGAAGTACTGGGCCAGCAGGAACACCGAGCCGAAGACGCCGACGGCGAACATGAACGCCACCGCGTTGACCAGGCTGAACGCGCGGGAGCGGAACAGCCCCAGCGCCAGCATCGGGGCGGGCGCACGCCGCTCCCACCAGAGGAACACGCCCAGCAGACAGAGTCCGGCGGCCAGCGCGCCGACCACCGGCGTCGAGGTCCAGCCGTGGTCCTGGCCGCGGACGATGCCCCAGATCAGCGCCAGCAGCCCGGTCGTGGAGAGGATCAGGCCGACCGGATCGAGCCGGGCGTCCGGGCCGTGGGACTCGCGCAGGACGGCCGCCGCCAGCACCACGGCGATCAGTCCGACGGGCACGTTCAGCCAGAAGATCCAGGCCCAGTCGAGTCCGTCGGCGACGGCTCCGCCCACCACCGGGCCGACCGCGACGCCCAGTCCGCTGATCCCGCCCCAGATGCCGATCGCGGCGTCCCGGAGCCGTTCGGGGACCGCCCCGGCGAGCAGGGTGAGTGACAGCGGCAGTACGGCGGCTCCGGCCACGCCCTGCACCGCCCGGGCGGCGGTGAGCATCCACGGCTCGGTGGCGAGCGCGCAGGCGGCGGAGGCGGCGGTGAAGAGCGCGATGCCGGCGAGGAAGACCCGGCGCCGGCCGAGCCGGTCGCCGAGGGCGGAGGCGGTGAGCAGCAGCGCCGCGAACGGCAGCGTGTAGGCGTTGACGAACCACTGCAGGTCGGCCAGGGACGCGCCGAGGTCGGCCTTGATCACCGGAAGTGCCGTGGTCACCACGAGGTTGTCGAGGGTGACCATGAGCATCGGCACGCCGACCGCGGCGAGCACGGCGGCCAGCGGACGCGGGGCCGGATCGGCGCGGACGGTCGCGGCCGGCTTGGGAGGCGAGCCGGCCGACACGACGGTGCGTGGGGTCATGCGGCGGGTGACGCCCCGCGCGGCGCCCACCGCTCGGCGAGACGGCCGCGCCGGCCGCTGGTAGAAATGCCGGATGGGTGACGACCGGGCAGAGGTGCGGGGGCGGGCCGAGGCGGTGCTGCGCCGGCTTGCCGGCGAGCGGGCGCGGCTGCGGGACGACCAGTGGCGGGCGATCGAGGCGCTGGTGGTCGAGCGGCGGCGGGTGCTCTGCGTGCAACGCACCGGCTGGGGCAAGTCCGCGGTCTACTTCGTGGCGACCGCGCTGCTGCGCCAGGCGCGTCCGGGCGGCCGGAGCGCCGGGCCGACCGTGATCGTCTCGCCGCTGCTGGCGTTGATGCGCAACCAGGTCGAGGCGGCGGCCCGGGCCGGGATCCAGGCCCGCACCATCAACTCGGCGAACCCGGACGAGTGGGACGAGATCACCGCGGAGATCGCGGCCGGCACGGTCGACGTCCTGCTGATCAGCCCGGAACGGCTGAACAACCCGGACTTCCGGGACGGCGTGCTGCCCCGCCTGGCGGCCACCACCGGGCTGCTGGTGGTGGACGAGGCGCACTGCGTCTCCGACTGGGGGCACGACTTCCGCCCCGACTACCGCCGGCTCCGGACCTTCCTGGCCGAGCTGCCCGCCGGTACGCCGGTGCTGGCCACCACCGCCACCGCCAACGCCCGGGTCACCGAGGACGTGGCGGAGCAGCTCGGCGACGCCCTGGTGCTGCGCGGCCCGCTGGATCGTGAGTCGCTTCGGCTGGCCGTACTCGACCTGCCGAGCCCGGCGCACCGGCTCGGCTGGCTCGCCGATCACCTGGACCGGCTGCCCGGCTCGGGAATCATCTACACCCTCACCGTGGCGGCGGCCGGCGAGACCGCCGAGTTCCTGCGAACCCGGGGGTACACCGTCGCGGCGTACACCGGGCAGTCCGACGACGCGCAGCGGCGCGCCGCCGAGCGGGACCTGTTGGACAACAAGCTCAAGGCACTCGTGGCGACCTCGGCGCTGGGAATGGGCTTCGACAAGCCGGACCTGGGTTTCGTGGTGCACCTGGGCGCCCCGCCGTCGCCGATCGCCTACTACCAGCAGGTCGGCCGGGCCGGCCGGGCGGTCGGGGAGGCCGAGGTGCTGCTGCTGCCCGGCCCCGAGGACGTGGCGGTCTGGCGCTACTTCGCCTCGCTGGCCTTCCCACCCGAGGAGCAGGTCCGCGCGGTGCTCGCCGCCCTCTCGCCGGACCGTCCGCTCTCCACCCCGGCCCTGGAGCCGATCGTGGACCTGCGCCGCGCCCGGCTGGAACTGATGCTGAAGGTCCTCGACGTGGACGGCGCGGTCCGGCGGGTTCGGGGCGGCTGGATCGCCACCGGTGAGCCCTGGCACTACGACGCGGCCCGGTTGCGCCGGGTCGCCGAGGCCCGCGCCGCCGAGCAGCGGGCCATGCTGGAGTACGCCGCGACCGACGGCTGCCGGATGGAGTTCCTGCGCCGCTGCCTGGACGACCCGCAGGCGGCGCCCTGCGGGCGCTGCGACCGGTGCGTCGGCCCCCGGTTTCCGGTCGAGGTGTCGGCGCCGGGACTCGCGGCGGCACAGGCGTTCCTGGGCCGTCCCGGCGTCGAGATCACGCCGAAGAAGCTCTGGCCGGCCGGGCTGGAGGCGGTCGGCGTACCGCTGCGGGGCCGGATCGGCCCGGCCGAGCAGGCGTTGCCCGGCCGGGCGGTCGGGCGTCTGGCCGACCTGGGCTGGGGCGTGCGGTTGCGTGGCCTGGTCGGCCCGGAGGCCGGCGACGCCGAGCTGCCACCCGAGGTGGCGGACGCGGTCATCGAGGTGCTGAAGGCCTGGGCACACGGCGACGACCCGTGGCCGGCCCGGCCGGTCGGCGTGGTCGCGGTCGGGTCCCGACGGCGGCCGAGGCTGGTCCGGGGCCTGGCCGAGCGGATCGCCGCGGTGGGCCGCCTTCCGCTGCTCGGCGAGGTGGCCCACCGCGGGTCGGCCGGCGCGGGCCCGCGGGGCAACAGTGCCCAACGGGTACGCGCGCTGCACGACGCGTTCGTCCTGCCCGAACCGGTGACGGCCGCGCTGGCCGGACTGGCCGGGCCGGTGCTGCTCGTCGACGACCTGGTGGACACCGGCTGGACCATGACCATCGTCGCCCGGCTGCTGCGGCAGGCCGGCGCGCCCGCGGTGCTGCCGTTCGCCCTCGCCGTCACCGCCTGACAGCTCTCGGCGGCGCGCACCGGGCCGGCGGGTAGCCTGCGGACATGACCCAGCAGCAGTCGGTCCGGGACGGGACGCGGCCGGTCGCCGGGCGGCCGGAGACCGCCGAGCGGTCCGGCCCGCGTCCTGCCGGCGACCGGTCGGAGCGAGCCGATGCGACGGAGGCGGAAGTCTCGGCCGTACCGGACCGGGGTACGGTCCGGCTGGCGCTGACGATCGCCGGCCTGCTGCTGGCCCTGCTGGGCGGGTTCGCGCTCGGTCGGACGAACGCCGGCCCCGGCACGGCATCCGCGGGTGCCGCGGGCACCGGCTCGGCCACCGCCGACCACACCCACCCCGCGGGGACGCCATCGCACGCGCACCCGGGCGCCGGCCCGGGCGGCGGCGACGCGGGCGGACTGACGCTGAGCGCCGCCGGATACACCCTGGTCCCGGCCGGTACGTCGTTCACCGCGGGCCGCCGGGACGACCTCACCTTCCGGATCCAGGGACCGGACCGTCGGACGGTGACCGGGTTCGCGGTGGTGCACGAGAAGCCGATGCACCTGATCGTCGTCCGTCGGGACCTCACCGGCTACCAGCACCTGCACCCGACGATGACGCCGGACGGCACCTGGAGCGTGCCGATCACCCTGCCCGACCCGGGGATCTGGCGGGCGTACGCCGACTTCACCGTGCGCGAGGCCGGTGGCGCCGAGGTGCCGCTGACGCTCGGGGTCGATCTGGTCGTCGCGGGCGCCTACGTCCCGCGTCCGCTGCCGGCCCCGGCCCGCGAGGCGACGGTCGGCGAGCTCACCGTGACGTACGAGGGGACGGGGCAGGTCGGGGCCAGCGCGCCGCTGCTGTTCCGGGTCTTCGCCGGCGGGAACCCGGTCACCGCGATCGAGCCCTACCTCGGGGCGTACGGGCACCTGGTGGCGGTGCGCGAGGGCGACCTGGCGTACCTGCACGTCCATCCGGAGCCCGAGCTGGTCGATGGGGCGGTGAAGTTCTGGATCACCGTGCCGAGCCCCGGGCGCTACCGCCTCTACCTCGATGTTCAGGTCGGCGGGGTGGTGCGTACCGCCGGGTTCACCATGACCGTCGACTGAGTCGTGGGGCCGTTCCGTCGACTGATGAGTCGCGGGGCCGCTGGGGATCGCCGGGGCCGCCGCGGGCAGGAGGCCCCGGGTCGCGCCGAACTCAGGACCGCGCCGGACCAGGGGCCGTGAGCAGGGTCTCCAGGCGCGGGGTGACCCGCCACTGGCTGACCAGCCCGGCATAGTCGTCCCGCTGCCGCGCGGTCGGTGCGGCGCCGGTGCGCCGGGCCCGCAGCAGCAGGTTGCGCGGGGTGTGCTGGGAGTCGACGAACTCCACCACCTCGACCCGGTAGCCGTGCAGCCGGAGCAGGGCGGCCCGCAGAGCGTCGGTGAGGACGTCCGCGAAGCGCTCGCGCAGGATGCCCTGCCGGACCAGCGGGTCGTACGGCGCCGGTGCCGGGTGGGCCCGCAACTGCGCGGCGAGGTCGTGGTGGCAGCACGGGGCGGCCAGCACCCATCGGGCACCCCACCACACCGCCCGGGCCAGCGCCTCGTCGGTTGCGGTGTCGCAGGCGTGCAGGGCCAGCACCAGGTCGGGGGCCGGCTCCACCACCGCGTCGAGGATGGTGCCGGCGACGAAGCGGACCCGGTCGCCGTACCCGAGCTGGTCGGCCAGCGCGGTGTTGCGGCGCCGCTGGTCCTCACGGACGTCGACGCCGACGAGCTCCACCTCGATTCCGCGCCCGGTCAGGTAGCGGTACGCGGCGAAGGTCAGGTACGCGTTGCCGCAGCCGAGGTCGACCACGCGCAGCGGGCCGGTCAGCCCGGCCGGGAGGGTGGCGTCCAGGGCGCGGAGGAAGGCGTCGACCTGTCGCCGCTTGGCGGCGCTGCCACCGATCGTCGCGAAGAGCGGGTCGCCGGGATCGAGAAGGTGCTTCCGGACCCGGTCGTGTCCCGTGGCTGGTCGGGCCGGACGGTCGGCGGGCGGGTCACCCTCCGCGTCCCCGCCCGGCCCGGCGGCTCGGACGGACGCTTCGGCGCGGTCGGGCTGTGGGCGCCGCGCCGGGGCGCGGTGTAGCTGAGCCTCGCCGCGCTTGGTCACCCGGAGCTGTACGGTGCTGGTCGCCGTCTCCACGTACCAGTTGCCGAACGGCTCGGCCAACAGGGCGTCCACCGCCGCCTCCGCCTCGGGACCGAACCGAACGTTGCGGGTGTACGGCCGTGCGCCGTCGTCGGTGACGACCTGGAGCCGGGGGCCGGCCTTGAGCGTCACCGGGCGCAGCTCGGCGCGGACCACGCTCGGAGTCTGACCCCGGCGGCGCCCGGCGGCAACGGCCCTGGTCAGCCCTGGGTCGAACAGGAGCGCGCGTACTTCGGCGAGCGCGACGCCGAGATCCTGGGGCATGTTCTCCACTCCCCGCCGCCGGCGTCTCCCGCCGGTCGGCGCCCGGCCCGTTCCCGTCGGCCGGTCTCCGCGAGCCGTCGCCGCCAGCGGATGCCGGCGCCGGCTCGGTACGTCGTCTCGTCAGTCCTCGGCGGGCGCTTCACCGACGGCGGCCGGGGTGGCCTCGGCCTCGGTGCCCCCGGCCCCGGAGCGACGGCGGCGTCGCCGTCGACGCCGCGGCTTGGGGTCGGTGCCGGACTCGACCGCCGCGGCGTCGGTGGCGTCGGGCTCGCCGGCGGTCCCGGCCGTGGCCTCCGGCTCGGTGGTCGGTCCGGCGATCACCTCACCCGCCCGGCGCCGGCGGCGACGCCGCCGTCGCGGCGCCTCGTCGCCGCCAACCTCCGACTCAGGAGAGTCCGGTCCGGTCTGGTCGGTCGGTCCGGTGTCGCTGCCGCGCCGGCGCCGGCGGGACCGGCCGGAACCGTCGGCCCGGCCCGGGCCGCGCCGGCCTCCCGGACCCCGCGACGACCGGCCCCCGAGGTCCTCCTCGGCCTCGGCCGCGAGCCCGGCACGGGTCCGCGCGCTCGACGGCAGCGTCCCCGGGGCCCCCTCGGGGATGTCCAGGTCGGTGTAGAGGTGGGCGGAGGTGTGGTACGTCTCCGGCGGCTCCGGCATGTCCAGCCCGAGCGTCTTGTCGATGATCCGCCACCGGGGCATGTCGTCCCAGTCCACGAACGTCACCGCGACGCCGGTGGCGCCGGCCCGGCCGGTCCGGCCGATCCGGTGGGTGTACGTGTCCTGGTCTTCCGGGCAGTCGTAGTTGATGACGTGGGTGACGCCGGTGACGTCCAGCCCGCGCGCGGCCACGTCGGTGGCGACCAGAATGTCGATCTTGCCGGATCGGAACGCCCGCAGGGCGCGTTCCCGGGCACCCTGGCCCAGGTCGCCGTGGACGGCGGCCACCGCGAACCCGCGGAAGTCGAGGTCGTCGGCGACCCGGTCGGCGGCGCGCTTGGTTCGGGTGAAGATCATCGTGAGGCCACGACCCCGGGCCTGGAGAATCCGGGCGACGATCTCGATCTTGTTCAGCGCGTGCGTGCGGTAGACCACCTGGCGGGTCTGCGGCGACGGTCCGGTCTCAGCGATGTGCCCGGCGTGGATGGTGACCGGCTGCCGCAGGAACCGCCGCGACAGCGCCACGATCGGATCGGGCATGGTGGCGGAGAAGAGCATGGTCTGCCGGTTCTCCGGCAGCATCGCCAGGATTTTCTCGACATCGTCCAGGAAGCCCAGGTCGAGCATCCGGTCCGCCTCGTCGAGCACCAACGCCCGGACCCGGTCCAGCCGGAGCTGCTTCTGCTTGGCCAGGTCCAGCAGCCGGCCGGGCGTGCCGACCAGGATCTCGACGCCCTTGCGCAGCGCGGCGACCTGTGGCTCGTACGCCACACCGCCGTAGATCGGCAGCACCCGGACACCCCGGGTCTGGCCGGCCGTGGCGATATCCTTCGCGACCTGCAGGCCCAGCTCCCGCGTCGGTACGACGACGAGCGCCTGGGGCAGCCCGTCCCCGCCCTCGGCCGGGGCGAGGACCCGCTCCAGCAGCGGAATGCCGAAGCCGAGGGTCTTACCGGTCCCGGTCGGCGCCTGGCCGATCAGGTCCGAACCCCGGAGCGCGATCGGCAGGGCGTACTCCTGGATCGCGAAGGCCCGGGTGATGCCGACCGCGGCGAGCGCCGCCACGGTCTCCTCGCGCGCGCCCAGCTCCGCGAAGGTGGGAGCCCCGGGACGTACCAGTGCGGTAGCTGTCGGCGCCGGGCCGGCCGCGGTGTTGTCGGTGTGATCGCTCATGTGGTTGTGGGGGTGCCCTCTCGTGGTGCGCCCCGTTCGTCCAAAGGGCGCGATGTCTGCTGTGGCGCGGGCCACACGGTCGACGGCGCTTCGCCGAGGAAGAGACCGGGCCGCACGCGCGCCGCGCGGGGCAGAATCTCCGGGGAACGTCAGGGACTCCGGCGGGAACCTCGGCGCCCGTGAGCGGGAACCGTCGGGACCCCGTGGAACTCTGCTGTCTGCGGCAACTGAGCCATGCTACCTGAGCCGGCGAGACGTCGTCGCTACTCTGCGGAGACGCGGTACCCGGGATGGTCGGCTGTGACGGTGGTTACCCTCCGCCGTCTTCGGCCGAGGGCCGGGCGGTCGCTGGGGGCGCCACCGGCTGGCCGAACCGCCGGATGATCGCCGCGGCCAGGAGGAACGGTCCGGCGCGTCCGGTTCCGGGCACCGAGGAGACCGATGGGCGGTAACCTGCGGGCGTGTCCGCCCCCGTGGAACCCGTTCCCGCCGCGTCCGTCGATCCCCCGACCCCGGCCCCGCTCGGTGCCGGTTCACCGGCTCCGGGCACCGCCGCTCCGCCGGCCCCGGCTTCACTCGGTGCCGGCTTGCCAGCTCCCGCTCCGGCGAGCGTCGCCCGGTCCGCCGCGGACCCGGACCAGCCGGAGCCGCCCCCGGCACCCACCCACCAAGCCGTCGTCGACCTGCTCGGCCTGGTCGCGTACGGCGAACTGCTCGCCTTCGAGCGGATGGCCGCCGACGCCCGGCTCGCGCCCGACCTGACCCGACGGGCGGTGCTGAGCGAGATGGCGGCGGCGGAGATCACCAACTACCGGCGCCTCGCCGACCGCCTGACCGAACTCGGGATCGCCCCGGAGGAGGCGATGTCGCCGTTCGTGGCCGCGCTGCGGTCGTACCACGACTCGACCGAGCCGAAGGACTGGCTGGAGGCGCTGACCAAGGCGTACGTCGGTGACGGCATCGCCGACGACTTCTTCCGGGAGATGGCCGCCTTCCTCGGCGAACCCGACCGGCGGCTCGTCCTCGACGTGCTACACAGCTCCCGCTACGACGAGTTCGCCGCGGAGGAGATCCGGCGGGCCATCGCCGCCGACCCGAAGGTCGCGAACCGGCTCTCGATGTGGGCTCGGCGGCTGGTCGGGGAGGGACTCTCCCAGGCGGTCCGGGTGGCCGGCGAGCGGAGCGCGTTGGCCGCGCTGACCGGGGTCGGCCGCGACGGGCAGTCCGGGGTCCCGGACCTGTTCAAACGCCTGACCGCCGCCCACACCGCGCGGATGTCGGCGGTGGGGCTGAACAACTGACCGGTCCGGGCGGACGGGTGGGTGCTCCGGTCGCCCGGACCGGAGCGGGTCGACGGAGTCTGGTCAGCGGACGACGAACCCGACCGCCCGCGGAGCCGCCTCGGCGATCTCGACGTACGCCACCTTGTCGGTGGGGACGATGACCCGCCGGCCCTTCTCGTCGGTCAGGCACAGGGTGTTGCCGCCGGTGTCGCTGAGGGCTTCCGTCACGATCTGCTCGATCTCGGCCGGCGTTTGCGCGCTCTCCAGGACGAGCTCGCGCGGCGCGTACTGCACGCCGATCTTGACCTCCACGGGGCCTCCTCATTCAGGGCGAGAGATCCGCCGCCGGCAAGGCTATCCGATCGTCACGGGGGAGGGTCAGGCCGACTCGCCCTGGAGCGGAAAGCTCGCGATCCCCCGCCAGGTGAGACCGGTCAGCAGCGCCTCAGCCTCCTCCTTCGGCACCTTCCGGCCGTTCGCCAGCCAGAACTGGGCCGCCGTCTCGGCCGCGCCGACCAGCCCGGAGGCGAGCAGTTCGGCATGGGGGCGGCTCACCCCGGTGTCCGAGATGATCGTGTCGGTGATCGCCGCGATGCAGCCCTGCTCGACCCGTTCCACCCGCTCCCGCACGGCCGGCTCGTTACGCAGGTCCGACTCGAAGACCAGCCGGAACGCCCCGCTCTCGTGGTCGACGAAGTCGAAGTACGCCCGGACCGCGCCGCTGACCCGCTCCTTGTTGTCCGTGGTCGCCGCCATGGCCTCCCGGACCTTGGCGACGATGGCGTCGCAGTGGGTGTCCAGCAGCGCCAGGTAGAGCTCCAGCTTGCCGGGGAAGTGCTGGTACAGGACCGGCTTGGAGACGCCCGCCCGCTCGGCGATGTCGTCCATCGCCGCCGCGTGGTACCCCTGGGCGACGAAGACCTCCTGCGCCGCCGCCAGCAGCTGCTTGCGTCGCGCCGAGCGAGGCAGCCGAGTCGGTCGGCCGGCGGTCTGCGCGTCGTCGCTCACCTGGGTCACGGTCACCTCCGTTTCGCCTCGCACGTCGCCGACCCCCGTTCCGATCATCGTTCCGGGCCGCGGGTCGACGCACCCGGGCGCGGAATTAGCCTGCCGCTGTAACTTATCGGCACTGCCACCACACGGTAGCCTCAGCGGGGGCGACCAAGGAGCGCACGGTGGACGAAACAGGGCAACCCGGGGCCCCCACACCGGGAGAGAACGGTAACGGGGCAGGTCCGCAGGGTGACCCGGCGCGTTCGGCGAATGGCTGGGCGGCCGACGCGGGCTGGCCCGGTGCGGACGGTGGGGCCGACGCCGCCGGACGGCAGTGGCGGCAGTCCGCGGAGCCGGCGTCGGGTCAGGGCTGGGCAGACAGGTCGACACCGTACGGTCCGTCCCCGTTCCCCGGGGCGCCGGCCGGTTCCCAGGAGCTGCGGCAGCCGGTCAACGGCGTTCACGTGGGTGAGGCGAGCGACGCCGAGCGGAGCTGGTCCGGCGGGCGGACGTCGCCGGGCGAGCCCGGCTACCCGTACGCGCCGGAGGCGGAGTCGTACCCCCGGCACTCGTCGGGGCCGGAGGTGGCCACCCCGGAGGACTACGCCGGCTCGCTGACGCCGTCCCCGGGGAGCGGCGACGCGGACGCGGGTGACCCGGCCCGACACGGGTACGCCGAGCAGGAGTCCGGAACGGCGCGCCCAGCCTCCCGCTGGGAGCCGGCCCACGGACACCCCGGCCCGACCTCCGGGCTACCGGCCGCGGTGTCCGGACCGCCGCCCCAGACGTCGGCGCCGCCGTACGACGAGCCCGGTACGGCGGAGATCAGCGAGCAGCGGTCGTTCCCGGCCACGAGCGGCGGCGACCGCGGGGCGCGCGAGCGGACCGCGCTGCTGCCCGCGCCTCCCCGCCAGTCGAGTCGAGTCTCGTCCGCGGTCTCCGGCCCCGAGGCCATGCTGGGTGGACCCGGCGGGGCGGAGAGCGGCTCCGGCGGTGGGCCGGGCGCCCCGAACGGCGCCGCCGGAGGGCCGGCCGAGCCGCACGCACCCGGACACGCCTGGTCGTCGGGCTGGGCGCCGCGGTGGGCCGCGCCGAGCCCGGCGCCGACGAGCGGCCCGGCCGGCGTTCCGCCGAACGGCGACCCCGCGCCCGGTGTCCCGGTCGGCGGCGCCGAGCCGGCCGACGAGGCCCGGGGCGGCGGACACCGCCGGGACGCGGAAGCCCACCCCGACCGGGGCGCCTGGTCGCCTCCGAGCTGGGCGGAGCAGTCGGTGCAGCGTCTCCCCGTGCAGCGGCAGCCCGCCGAGTCGGCGGGGGGTTCCGGGGCACGGGATGGTGGTGCCCGCGAGTCGGGACACCGAGACGGTCATCCCCACCAGCCGGCGTACCCGACTGGTCTGACCAGCCTCGCGCCCGCCGACTCGTCGGGCCACCACACGGGCCCGGGGGCCCAGCCGGGGCCGGACGGTCTCGGCTATCCGTCGGGGCCGGGCGCGGCACGGCACCCCGAGTCGTCGGGCTACCCGGCCGCCGGCGGTGACGGATATCCGGCCGCGTCTCCCGGCGGTTACGGGCCGGCGGAGCCGAGCCACCCGCCGGCGGCCCCGGGCGGCTACGCGTCGGCCGACCCCGGCGGATACCCGGCCCGCCGCGAGGCGCTTGCCCTGCCGACCGCGTCGGGCGGTCCCGGCACGGGGTACCCGCGCCCGGTCGGCGAGTCGGCCCCGATGGTCCGCCCGGCCGAGCAGGGCGTCGATGCGCTGCCGCAGCGCATTCCCGCCGAGCCCGACGTTCCCACCGTGCCGGAGCCGCCCGCCGTCGAGCCTCCCACCGAGACGCCGGAACTTGCCCGTATCGCCACCCACCTGCGCCGGGAGGACGGTCCGGTGCAGCCCCGGGAGCGACCTGACGGATTCGACGTCGACGCGATCGTGGCGGCGGTACGGGGAGTGCCGGGGGTCCGGGACGCCTCCGTGCGGACGACCCCGGCCGGCGCGCACAGCCTCCGGCTGGACCTCGCGGACGGCGCCGACCCGGCCGAGGTGAGCCGACAGGTGGCCCGGCTGCTCCAGGAACGGATGGGGCTGGCGGCAGCGCCCCGGAACCTGCCCGCTCCGGCGTCGAGCGAGCCGGGCCGGGGCCGTGCCCCGGGCGCACCGCACGGGGCCGGGCAGCCCCGGCACGCGCCGGCGGGCGCGTCCCGGCCGGGTGGCTCCGCCCCGGGCGGGCCGTCCGGCGCCGCCGCCGGGGCGTACGGGCCCCCGACCGAGGTGCCCCGCCGGCGCCGACAGAGTCCGCCCCGAAGCCGCCCGACCGGGGGCGAGCACCCGGAGGAGGCGTCGGAACCCGGCCGGGCCCCGGCTGGCCCCGGTGGGGCGGGACCCACCACCGTCGGGGCCTACTCGGGCAGCCCGGTGACGACCACCGAGACGGCCCCGTCCCGGCCACTCAACCCGGGGGCACCGCCGGGGCCGCGGGTGATCATCGATCACGTGCAGGTCAGTACGTTCGGCCTGGACGCCACGGTCGAGGTCCGGCTCGCCGCCGGTGACCGCCCGGCCGCCGGGCTGGCCACCGGTCCGGCGGTCGACGGGTACGTGCTGCGACTCTGTGCCGTCGCGGCGGCCGCGGCAATCGACGAGTTGCTCAGCTCCTCGACCCGGGTCACCGAACGGGGACGCTGCTTCGTCGAGCACGCGGCCGTCGTGCCGTTCGGCAGCTGCGAGGTGGCGACCGTGGTGGTGCTGCTGGTCTGCGACGGATGGGTCGAACAGCTCGCCGGATCGGCGCTGGTCGCGGGCGACCCGCGGCAGGCCGTCGTCCGGGCCACCCTCGCCGCGGTCAACCGCCGGCTGGAGGCGCTGCTGGCCTGACCGATCCCGCCGGCCGGGCACTCCGTCGAGGCCCGGCCGGGGTCCGGTCCACTGAATCGGCGCGCGGCCCCCGGCCCCGCCACCCGGGCACCCCGGGCGCGGGTCGGGCCGGCACGGGGAAGCCGGCGCCGACCGGCGAGGGGGAGGGGGACGTACCTCCGCCCTCCCCGCGTCGACGCCGGCCGGTTTTCCCGTGAGCGCCCGGCGCCGACCCGGCCCGGGCGGCACACTTGGACGATGAAGCGTGCGTTGCTGGAGGCGGACGAGCTGCTCGTCCGGACCGAGGTGCCGCCGCCCTGGCCCGGCCGTACGGTACGGATCGACGGCCTCGTCACTCACGTCCGGGACACCCCCGCCACCTCTCCCGACGCCGAGCCGGCGCTCTACGTGCACGGCCTGGGTGGCTCGGCGCAGAACTGGACCGACCTCGCCGGCCTGCTCGCCGACCGGCTCGACGGCCAGGCCATCGACCTGCCCGGGTTCGGCCTGAGCGACCCGGGCCGCCGGTACACGGTCCCGGCCCTCGCCGACCGGGTCGTCCGGTACCTCGAACACTCCGGCCGGGGGCCGGTGCACCTTTTCGGCAACTCGCTCGGCGGCGCGATCGCGGTACGCGTCGCCGGGCTCCGTCCCGACCTGGTCCGTACCCTCACCCTCATCTCGCCGGCCATGCCGTTCCTCGACCCGCGGCGCTCGGCGCAGAGTCGGATGCTGCCGCTGCTGGCGCTGCCCGGGGCGGAGCGGCTCGCCGCCCGCTGGCTGACCCAGCTACCGCCGGAGGAGATGGCCCGCCAGGTGATGGAGGCGTGCGTCGCGGACCTGAGCCGGATCTGCGATCAGCGCCGCCGGGAGGCGATCGAGGAGATCAGAATCCGCTACACCACGGCGCACTACGCCAGCGCGTACGTGCGGACGCTGCGCGGCCTGGTCGGCAGCTTCGTCCGGGCGTACCTGCCCGGTGCCGGGTCGCTGTGGCGGATCGCCCGGATGATCAGCGCGCCGACCCTGGTGATCGGTGGTTGGCAGGACCGCCTGGTCGACGTCCGGGTGCCGGCCCAGGTGGCCCGGGCGATCCCGGACAGCCGGCTGCTGATGCTTGACGGCGTCGGCCACGTCGCCCAGCTGGAGGTGCCCCGGACCGTCGCCCGGGCGGTGGTCGCACTGCTCAACGAGGCGCGCCGGACCGCATCCCCGGCGTGACCGCGCTGGCTCGCATCCCCCGGGTGACCTCGGAATACGCGTCGTCGTGTCGTCGGGGCGGGCGGGACCGGTCCGCAGCCGGTGGATCAGGCGAGGCAACAAGATCGGGTTCGGTCGCGTCTCAAGAAGACGTGACCAACCCTGATCCCGAGACAGAGTCAGCCGGCGTCAAACCCCGGCCGCCCCGGTTTCGTTATCTCGCGGTCGCGCTGCTCGGCGTGGCCGGTGTGGTCGCGGTACTGGGGATCCTGGTGCCGCCGCCCACCAACCTGCCGGAGGCGGACGACACACCGCCCCCCGCCGGGGCCGCCGGGTACGCCGCACCGCCGGGTGCGACGGCCAGCCCGAGCCCCACACCGTCGGTGACGCCCCCGCCGGTGCTGCAACTCTCCGGGCCGGTGCCGTCCGCCGGACCGGGAACCTTCAGCTATGCCAGGGGTCGGGGCGAGGTGCTCGGACGTGCCGGCACGCTGCGGAGGTTCCGGGTCGCCCTGGAGCGCGGCACCGGCGAGGACCTCGACGAGTTCGTCACGAAGGTGGACGAGACGTTGGCCGACCAGCGGAGCTGGATCGGGAGCGGGCGGCTCCGGTTGCAACGGGTCTCCGGCGACGACCGGCACGACTTCACGATCTACCTGGTGACCGCCCGTACGGCCCGGAGGATGTGTGCGGAGTCCGGAGTGGACATCCGGGTCGACGGAAAGCCCTACACCTCCTGTCGGGGCACGGGAAGGGTGATCATCAACCTGGACCGGTGGCGGCTCTCGGTGCCGCACTTCGTCCGGGCCAGGGTGCCGCTGGACACGTACCGGAGCTACGTGCTCAACCACGAGGTGGGGCACGAACTGGGCCACCGACACGAACGCTGCCCCCGCGCGGGCCGGCCGGCCCCGGTGATGATGCAGCAGACGCTCTTCCTCAGGGGCTGTACGGCGAACCCGTGGCCGTACCTGAACGGCAAGCGGTACGCCGGCCCGCCACTGTGACAGCGGATCTGGTCGATCGGTGAGTCGACTGGTGTCGACATCGGCGGCGTGGCACCCTGAGCCCCGCGATGGCGGTCCCGGCACAGCATCCCGATTCCGTCGAGGCGCGGCGCCTCGGTGACCGGCACGCGCCCGGGGTGCGACCCGGGCGCACCCCCGGGTGGGAGGGTGCACAGACGCGGGCGCCGGACGCCGGCCCTGCCTCCGTCGCCGGGCCGACCCTCCCCGATCACGCCGGCCATCCCCTGGCCGACGGTGCCGCCGCCGGGCGTGCCCCGCGGCCCGGGGATGGGCCGACACGGCAGCGGCTGGCCCGGGCCCGGGCCCGGCGGCGTCGCCGCCGTGTCGCGACCGTCGCCCTCCTCGTCGCCAGCGCCGTCATCGCCCTGGTCGGGTTGGCGCGCGGCTGGCCGGTCGGCTCCGGTGGCGTGGCCGGAGTGGCGGCCGCCGGGGCCGACCGGGAGGGCGCCGCCGCGGCCACGGTCGGCGACCCGGACGCCGCCGGCGCCGCGTCCGGGTCGCCGGCGGCGGAGGCGGACGCCGACTATCCGACCACCGGTTCCGGCACCTTCGGGTACGCCGGCGGTGGCCGAACCCTCGGCTCCGGCGGTGAGCTGTGGCGGTACCGGGTCGCGGTGGAGCGCGGGATGGGCCAGGACGTCGACGGGTTCGCCGCCGAGGTCGACGCGATCCTCGGCGATCCGCGCGGGTGGACCGCCGCGGAACGGGTCCGGTTCCAGCGGGTCGGCAGGACGGCGGCGGCGCGCTTCACCATCTTCCTGGCCACCCCGGGCACCTCGGAGCGGATGTGCGCGGAGGCCGGGCTGCACACCGAGCGGTACGGCTCGTGCCACACCCCCGGGAAGGTCATCCTGAACGTCGCCCGGTGGCTGACCGCGGTACCGGACTACGGCGCGCCGATCGAGGTCTATCGGGCGTACGCGCTGAACCATGAGGTCGGGCACGAACTCGGGGAGGGACACCAGGCGTGTCCGCGCCCGGGTGCCCCGGCCCCGGTGATGCAGCAGCAGACGTACGGGCTGCGTGGCTGCGCGCCGAACGGCTGGCCGTACGTGGACGGGCGACGGTACACGGGCCCGGCGATCCCCTGAGCGGGCGTACCGCCTTCGGTGCCGCCCAAGGATGTTCCCGCTCTCGGATTTCGGGCAGGTGTCTCAGCTCATGGTCGATATTGCCCGCCGCGAGCGACAATGGCTCGACATGCCAGTGTCGATGCGCTCAGCCGCCGGCTGAGCGAGGAACGGAACCGGGGAGTCCACCGTGTCACTGCCCCCGCTCGTCGAACCCGCCGCCGAGCTGACCGTTGACGAGATCCGTCGTTACTCGCGCCACCTGATCATCCCTGACGTCGGGGTCGAGGGGCAGAAGCGCCTGAAGAACTCCCGGGTGCTCTGTGTCGGTGCCGGAGGGCTCGGCTCGCCCGCACTGCTGTACCTGGCCGCCGCCGGGGTCGGCACGCTCGGGATCATCGACTTCGACACCGTCGACGCGTCGAACCTGCAGCGGCAGATCATTCACGGCGTCTCCGACGTCGGCCGGCCGAAGGCCGAGTCGGCCGCGGCCAGCATCCGGGAGATCAACCCGCTGGTCAACGTGGTCATCCACAACACCGCGCTGGACCGGGACAACGTCCTGGACATCTTCGCCCAGTACGACCTGATCGTCGACGGGACGGACAACTTCGCCACCCGGTACATGGTCAACGACGCGGCGGTGCTGCTTGGCAAGCCGTACGTCTGGGGGTCGATCTACCGCTTCGACGGCCAGGCGTCGGTCTTCTGGGCCGAGCACGGTCCCTGCTACCGCTGCCTCTACCCGGAGCCGCCGCCGCCCGGCATGGTGCCGTCCTGCGCGGAGGGCGGGGTGCTCGGTGTGCTCTGCGCCTCGATCGGCGCGATCCAGGTGACCGAGGCGATCAAGCTGCTCACCGGGACCGGCGAGCCGCTGGTCGGGTCGCTGATGATCTACGACGCGCTGGAGATGACGTACCGGAAGATCAAGGTCCGCAAGGACCCGAACTGCGTGCTCTGCGGCGGGAACCCGACGCTCACCGCCCTGCTGGATGACTACGAGGACTTCTGCGGCGCGGTTTCGGCCGACGCCGAGGCGGCGGTGGTCGACTCGACCATCTCGGTGCGGGAGCTGAAGGAGTGGCAGGACGCCGGTAAGGACATCTTCCTGGTCGACGTCCGGGAGCCGGCGGAGTACGAGATCGTCCGGATCCCCGGCTCCACCCTGATTCCGAAGGGCGAGATCCTCTCCGGGGCGGCCCTGGCCCGGCTGCCGCAGGACAAGCAGATCGTGCTGCACTGCAAGTCCGGCGTACGGTCCGCCGAGGCGCTCGCCGCGGTGAAGGCCGCCGGGTTCCGAGACGCGGTGCACGTCCAGGGCGGCGTGCTCGCCTGGGTCAAGCAGATCGACCCGTCCCTGCCCAGCTACTGACGCGTCTCACCCCAGGGGCGGCCGGCGGAGACCCGCCGGCCGCCCCTGTCGTCTGTCCGGGGGCCGGCGCGGACCTGTCCGCGGGTGCGGACCGCCGGTGGGGCTGGGCGGCGGTGTGTCCGGGTGACAGCGGTGACATCGCCGCGTGATGTAGTAGATGTACTATCTTTTCTCGTAGGTGTTAGACGAGAGGGGGCAGGTCTATGACCGTGCTCGAAGAGTCGAGCCCGCCGCCGGAGCCGGTCGGCCCGCCGGACGACCAACCCGTGATCGACGTCCGCGATCTGCGGATGCGGTACGGCAGCACCGACGTGCTGACCGGGGTCACCTTCGCCGCCCACCCCGGAGAGGTGGTGGCGCTGCTGGGCCCGAACGGAGCGGGCAAGACCACCACCATCGAGATCCTGGAAGGCTTCCGGATGCGCTCGGCCGGTGAGGTCCGGGTGCTGGGGGTGGACCCGGCGCGCGGCGACGAGCGCTGGCGGGCCCGCCTCGGCGTGGTGCTCCAGTCCTGGCGGGACCACGCGAAGTGGCGGGTACGGGAACTCCTCGCCCACCTCGGCTCGTACTACCTGCCGTACTCGACCCCACAGGCGTCCCGGCCGTGGGATGTCGACGACCTCGTGGACGCCGTCGGCCTGACCCCGCATGCGCACAAGCGGGTCAACCAGCTCTCCGGCGGGCAGCGGCGCCGGCTCGACGTGGCGATCGGCATCGTCGGCCGCCCCGAACTGCTCTTCCTCGACGAGCCCACCGCCGGCTTCGACCCCGAGGCCCGGCGGGAGTTCCACGACCTGGTGCACCGCCTGGCCGACCTGGAGCAGACCACCATCCTGCTCACCACCCACGACCTCGACGAGGCGGAGAAGCTGGCCGACCGGATCCTCATCCTGGCCGGCGGATCGATCATCGCTGACGGCTCGGCCGAGCAGCTCGCCCGGCGGATATCGGCGAAGGCCGAGGTGAGGTGGAGCCGACACGGCGAGCGGTTCGTGCACTCCACCACGGACGCGACCCGCTTCGTCCGGGACCTGTTCCGCCAGTACGGCGACGACCTCGAGGACCTGGAGATCCGGCGGGCCACCCTGGAGGACACCTACATGGCGCTGGTCCGTGAGGTCGAGTCCGGGCGCAGCGGCACGGCACTGCGTGAGCTCTCCGGAGCGGACCGGTGAGCGCGAGGAGCGAGTCGGCACCCGGGGGTCGCGTACCGGGCGCGGCCGGGGCGGCTGGGGAGAGGAACCAGGGAGCCGGCCCGCGGGTGGCACGGCCGGGAGCGAAAGGTGGAACGGTGAACCCGATGCTGGCGGCGGCGCGTGCCGGGCTGGTACGTGGCGGGATCGAGGTACGGCACACCCTGACCAACGCGCAGGACCTGTGGAACTACCTCTTCCCCAACCTGATCTTCCTGGTCGTCATGTTCTTCATGCGGAACGCGACCGTGCCCGGCACCACCTTCTCGCTCGGGGCCCGCACCCTGCCGAGCCTGCTCGGTGGGGGCGTGGCGTTCGGCGCCATGGTGACGATGATGATGACGCTCGCCCTCGAGCGCGAGGACGGTACGCTACTCCGGGCCAAGGCGGTCCCGCACGGCATGCTTGGCTACCTCATCGGCAAGGTCGTGCAGGTGGCCGGGATGACCGTGGTCAGCTCCGTCGTCCTGGTGGTCCCGGGGATGCTGCTGGTGGACGGGCTGGCGCCCGGCGGCCCGGTTGCCGGGCTGACCCTGCTCGGAGTGGTGCTGCTCGGCCTGGTCGCCTGCCTGCCGCTCGGCGCCATCTTCGGCTCGCTCTTCGAGAACCCGCGCAACCTCGGAGTGATCACGCTGCCTATCATGGGCCTCGTCGCCATCTCCGGGATCTTCTATCCGATCAACGGCTTCCCGACCTGGTTGCAGTGGATCGGACAGGCGTTTCCGATCTACTGGCTTGGCCTCGGTATGCGTTCGGCGCTGTTGCCGGACGAACTGGCGGCGGCCGAGATCGGCGGATCCTGGCGGCACCTGGAGACGTTCGGCATGCTCGGCGCCTGGGCCGTGCTCGGGCTGCTGATCGCGCCGGTCGTGCTGCGCCGGATGGCCCGGCGGGAGTCCGGGTCGGCCGTGGCGGCCCGCAGGGAGAAGGCGATGCAGAGGACCACCTGATGAGTGAGGCGATCTACAACCGCATCGCCGTCCTGCGGGCCGAGCGGGGCATCTCGCGCCGGGAGCTGGCCGAGGCGCTCGGGGTGCACTACCAGACGATCGGTTACCTGGAGCGTGGCGAGTACAACCCGAGCCTGTATCTGGCGCTGCGGATCGCCCGGTTCTTCGAGGTGCCGGTGGAGGCCGTCTTCTCCACCGAGCCGTTTCCCCGGATCGGCGCGACCCATCAGGTGGTGGCCTGACCGGAGGCAGTGGGGCGTCGTCGGGCCGGAGACGGTTCTGGGGTGGGGCCGGGTGACCCGTTCGGGGCGGTCAGGCGTGATCCCGTCGCGGGTCACCCGGATGGCCGTTCGGGCGGTCAGCCCCGCAGGTGGCCGTCGCCGGTGACGACGTACTTGGTGGAGGTCAGCTCCGGCAGGCCCATCGGCCCCCGGGCGTGCAGCTTCTGGGTCGAGATGCCGATCTCGGCACCGAACCCGAACTCCCCGCCGTCGGTGAACCGGGTGCTGGCGTTGACCATCACCGCCGCCGCGTCGACCCGCGCGACGAAGGCTCGGGCCGCCGCCATCGACTCCGTGACGATCGCCTCGGTGTGCTGCGAGCCGTACCGGTTGATGTGCGCGACCGCCGCGTCGAGCGAGTCGACGACGGCGGCGGAGATGTCCGCGGAGAGGTACTCGGTGCCGTAGTCCTCCTCGGTGGCCGGGACCACGTCGGGGGAGTACGCCGCCACCTCCGGCGAGCCGTGCACCGTCACCCCGGCCTCGTGCAGGGCGGCCAGCACCCTGGGCAGGAACGCGTCGGCGATGTCGGCGTGCACCAGCAGCGACTCGGCGGTGTTGCAGGTCGACAGGCGCTGGGTCTTGGAGTTGAGCACGATCGCCAGCGCCTTGTCGAGGTCGGCGGCGGCGTCGACGTAGACGTGGCAGTTGCCGACCCCGGTCTCGATCACCGGCACCGTGGACTCCTCGACCACGGTGCGGATCAGCGATGCCCCGCCGCGCGGGATCAGGACGTCGACCAGGCCCCGGGCCCGCATCAGCTCCTTGACCGAGTCCCGGGACGACGCGTCCAGCAACTGGACGGCGTCGGCCGGCAGCCCGGCCCCGGCGATCGCGTCCCGGAGCACCGCCACCAGCGCCGTGTTGGAGTGAACGGCCGAGGACGAGCCGCGCAGCAGGGCGGCGTTGCCGGACTTGAGACAGATGCCGGCGGCGTCCACGGTGACGTTCGGTCGCCCCTCGTAGATGATCCCGACCACCCCGAACGGAACCCGGATCTGCCGCAGCTCCAGCCCGTTCGGCAGCGTGCTGCCCCGGACCACCTCGCCGACCGGGTCGGCGAGCGCGGCCATCTGGCGCAGCGCGTCGGCGATCGCCGTGACCCGGGCCTCGGTGAGGGCGAGCCGGTCCAGGATCGCCGCGGACAGGCCGGCCTCGCGGCCGGCGGCCAGGTCCGCCTCGTTGGCGGTCAGGATCTCCGGGGTACGGGCGACCAGCGCGTCCGCCATCGCGTGCAGCGCCGCGTCCTTGGCCGCCCGCGTCGCGGTGGCCAGCTCCGACGCCGCCACCCGGGCGCGCCTCGCCGCCTCCACCGTCCCGATGCTGGGGGATGTCTGCGTGGACATCCCCATACTGTAGCGATCCGCTGGTGCTGGCAGCGCGGCCGAACCGTTTGCCCGTCGGCCCGATCACCGTGGTGTGCAGCCGGACGCCGGGGCCCGACGACGACGCCGGCCGGTGGCGCGGTGGTGCCGGAACCCTGACGGCCGGGTGAACCCCTCCGCGCGGTGCGAAGCCCACCCGCCAGACCCCGTGCGCTCACGGGGCGGCCGGGCGTGGCCTCAGACGAGCAGCACCAGGTCGTCGCGGTGCACGACCTCGCGCTCGTACTCCGGGCCGAGGGAGGCGGCGAGTTCGGCGGTGGAGCGGCCGAGCAGGCTGGGCAGTTCGACCGCGTCGTAGTTGACCAGCCCGCGGGCGACCGCCGCACCGGCGTCGTCGACCAGGTCGACCGGGTCGCCGGCGGTGAAGGCGCCGTCCACCGCCGTGATCCCGGCCGGCAGCAGGGACTTCCGGTCGGCCACCACGGCCCGCACCGCGCCCGGGTCCAGGTGCAGCCGGCCACGGGGCGAGGTCGCGTGGGCCAGCCAGAAGAGCCGGGCCGCGGGGCGTTGGCGTACCCGGTGGAAGAACGTCCCGACCGGCTCGCCGGCGAGCGCCTCGGTGGCCAGCGGTGCGGCGGTCAGCACCACCGGGATGCCGAAACCGGTCGCGATCCGGGCCGCCTCGACCTTGGTGACCATGCCGCCGGTGCCGACACCGGAACGACCGGCCCGGCCGATCGCCACGCCGGCCAGGTCCTGCTCGTCCCGAACCTCGGCGATCCGGACCGCACCGGGACGGGCCGGGTCGCCGGTGTAGAGCGCGTCGACGTCGGAGAGCAGGACCAGCAGGTCGGCGTGGACCAGCGCGGCCACCAGCGCGGCCAGCCGGTCGTTGTCGCCGAACCGGATCTCGTCGGTGGCGACGGTGTCGTTCTCGTTCACGATCGGCACGGCGCCGAGGTCGAGCAGTTTCCGCAGCGTCCGGTAGGCGTTGCGGTAGTGGGCCCGGCGCGTGACGTCGTCGACGGTGAGCAGCACCTGGCCGACGGTGCGGCCGTGTCGGGCGAAGGCGGCGGTGTAGTGGGCGATCAGCAGCCCCTGCCCGACGCTCGCCGCGGCCTGCTGGGTGGCCAGGTCGCGGGGCCGGCGGGAGAGCCCGAGCGGCGCCAGACCCGCCGCGATCGCGCCGGAGGAGACCAGGACGAGTTCCCGGCGGTCGGCGCCGGACCGCTTGCGCCCGGCCGTGCCGGTCGCCGGCGGTCGCCCGCCCAGCCACCCGGCGAGAACGTCGGTCAGCGCGTCGACCCGTTCGGCGTCCAGCCCGCCGGCGGCGGTGGTCAGCGAGGACGACCCGACCTTGACCACGATCCGGCGCGCTGAGGTTACTGCTTCCCGCACTCGCACCATTGTGCTCCGGCATCTTCCCAGGCGATCTTCCGGGTGCCCCGGCGCTCCCATATCGTGGCAGTTCATGACGCCAGAGGAGTACGTCGAGGAGGTGCTGGCGCTCGTCGAACGCATCCCGCCGGGCCGGGTCATGTCGTACGGCGCGATCGCCGACTACCTGGCCGACCGCTCTGGCCGCTCGTCGTCCCGGCTGGTCGGCTCGATCATGGCGCGGTACGGCGCGGGCGTGCCCTGGCACCGGGTGGTCACCGCCGCCGGCCGGCTGCCGCCGGGCCACGAGACCGAGGCCCGGGCCCGGCTCGCCGCCGAGGGCGCCCCGCTGCGCGGTGCCGGGGTGGACATGGCGGCGGCGTGGTGGCCGGAGGACCCCGCGGCCCCGCCCCGTTGACCGGGGGTGTCGTCTCCGAGCGCCGGTCCTCGCCGCGTGGGGGCGGGTGAGGTGGGGGCGCGCGTCAGCTCGCCAGCGAGGCCGGACGGACGCCGTGCCGGAGAATCCGCTCCCGGTCGGCGCCACCGGGCACGGTCACCAGCAGGCAGCCCGAGCGGCGGGCCACGGTTGCCGTCGAGCCGAGCAGATGGGCACCGCGGACCAGCACCGCCGCGAGTTCCGTGTCGGTGATCCGTACCCCGAGGATGGTGGTGCGGACGTAGCGCCCGGCCGCCAGCAGGGCGGCCCGCCACGCGGCGGCGGCGAGGTCGTGACGCAGCGCGTGCCGGGGCGCGGTGGCACCGGCGACGGAGGGGTCCAGCAGCACGGACCGGCCCTGGCGCCAGCCGCCGACCAGCAGGGCCGACTGGCCGGAGTCGACGGCGTGCAGCCGGTGCAGCTCGTAGCGGCGCCGGACTCCGGCGACGACCCGTTCCGGTCGGGGTGGCGGGCCGAACCGGGACAGCAGTTCCGCGAGGCGAGCGGCGGCGGCGGCCGAGCTGAACTCGGCCAGGAGACTGGCCGGCTGCCGTACGCTCACCGTCCGGGTGCACCGAATCAGACACCCCGCCTCGAAGGCGTCGGTGAGGGAGGTTCGGTCCAGGGGGCCGACGCCGACGGGCCGTACCGACGGCCGCCCGGAGGGGTGGGTTCCGGTGCTCCAGATCATTCTGCCGCCCCCCGTGCTCGCGACGGATAGCTACCTTAACGGTGGCCTTTGACGCCGCTGGGTGGTAGATATCGCCACAAGGCTTGAGCAAAATTTGCGTTGAGCACGAGCGTCGCCGGGGTGGTGGTGGGGTGGCCGGGAGATGGGCGGGCCAGCGCCCGGACCGGAGACCGACCCCTCGGCGGATCGCCACCCTCGCCTCCGTGGCGTTGCTGGCCACCACGTTCCTGTCCGCCGCCTGCACGCAGCCTCGGACCGAGGCACGCCAGCTCCGGATCGCCACCGGCAGCCCGACCGCCGTCTACCACGCGGTCGGGCAGTCCCTCGCCACCATCCTCAACCGCGAGCTTCCCGACGTGTCCGCGAGCGTGCTGGTGACGGCGGCGTCGGCGGAGAACGTCGAGCTGGTCTCCAGCGGCCAGGCCGAGCTCGGGTTCACCCAGGCGGACATCCTGCCGGCCGACGCCTCCCCCGGTCCCGGGCTGAGCGCGATCGCGCGGATCTACGACGACCTGTTGCACCTGGTCACCCGGGCCCAGGGGCCGATACACCGGCTGGAGGACCTGCGGGGGCGCCGGGTGTCGATCGGCGCGCCGGGTTCGGGTACGGCGGTCACCGCGACCCGGCTGCTCGAGGTCGCTGGCGTGGCGGACGAGCTGGCCGACACCCTCCGGCTCGGTATCGACGACTCGGTGGCGGCGCTGCGGGCCGGACAGGTCGACGCCTTCTTCTTCTCGGGTGGGCTGCCGGTCAAGGCGGTCGCCGACTTCGCCGCCGAGGTCCCGGCCCGCTTCGTCGACCTCGGTGCGTGGGTCGAGCCGCTACGCCGGTCCTACCGGGAGGTGTACGTCGGCCGCGACATCCCCACCTCGGCCTACGGCACCGAGCCGGTGACCACGGTGGCCGTGCCGAACTACCTGGTGGTCGCCGCGGACCTGCCCGAACAGCTCGTCTACGACGTCACCCGGCTGCTGATGCAGCGGCGGGACGAGCTCGCCGACGCCCATCCGGAGGCGGCGCGGCTGAACCCGCAGTCGGCGATCACCACCACTCCGCTCGCCCTGCATCCCGGCGCGGCCCGCTACTACCAGAGCCACAAGCCCTGATCGGGAGGTCAGGACCGGGGCGGCGGCTCGACGCCCCGGAACCACGCCTCGGCGACCAGGCCGGTCGGTACGGCCGGCCGCATGGTGAGCCGGCCGCCCGAGGCGTCGACCAGCACGGCGACGATGGTGAGTCCGAGCCCGGCCCCCTCGATGTTCTGGGTGTCCGGGGCCCGCCAGAACCGTTCGGTCGACGAGGCGAGCTGTGCCTCGGTCATGCCCGGACCGTCGTCGCTGACCCGGACGACCACGCCGTCGTCGCGCCGGTCGACCGAGACCTCGACCCGGCCGCCGCTCCGGCCGAACTTCACCGCGTTGTCGATCAGCGCGTCGAGCACCTGGTCGATCCCGGTGTGGACCGCCCGGGCCAGGTGCGGACCGTCGGTCGGGCGTAGCGTGAGCGTGATGTCCCGGTGGGTGGCCAGCGGTTGCCAGGCGGCGACCCGGGCGGCGGCGACCGCGGCGGCGTCGACCACGACCATCGTGTGCTGGGCCCGCTCGGCGCGGGCCAGGGTGAGCAGCCCGTCGAGGACGTGGGCGAGCCGGTCGGTCTCCTCCAGCGCCAGTTTGTGCTCGGCGCGGCCGTAGTCGTCCGCCAGGCTCGGACCGAGTTCCTCGACGCGCAGCCGCAGCGCGGTCAGCGGGTTGCGGAGCTGATGGCTGGCGTGGGCGACGAACGCCCGTTGCCGCTCCAGCGCGTCGGCGACCGCGTCCGCCATCTCGTTGAAGCTGGCGGCGAGCCGGCGCAGCTCGGGTGGGCCCTGCTGGGTCGGCACCCGGGCGGTGCCGTCACCGGCGGCGATGTCGTGGGTCACCACGTCGAGGATGGTCACCGGGCGTAGCACCCAGCCGGCCAGCCGGAACGCGATCATCACCCCCGCGGTGACGGCGAGCAGCCCGATCGTGGCGAGGAGCGTCCACCAGACGGTGACGGTCCGCCGTACCCGGTGGGTGGCGGAGACGGTGACCACGGTGCCGATCACCTCGCCGCCGTCGTTCACCGGTACGGCCACGACCAGCGGCGCCGACCGCCAGGGCCAGACCACGTCCGGCACGGTCATCTGTCGTCCGGCCAGGGCACCGAAGATCGCCGGGTCGGTGAGGTCCGTGCCGACGGGGGCACCGGTCACGACCACCGGCCGGCGTTCCCGGTCGACGAGCGCGGCGGTGATCCCGTACAGCTCACGGTAGCGCTGCAGCTCGTCCCGGATGGCGCTGATCGTCCCGTTGCGGAGTGCGGGACCGGAGAGCGAGGCGAACCGGTTGGCGTCGGCGAGCCGGTCCGCCCGGATTCGTTCGGTCTCGCGGTTGGCCAGGGTGATCGCCAGCGGTGTCTCCAGGGCGAGCAGGACCAGGATTATCAGCAGGGAGTAGCTGAAGACCAGGCGGCGGCGCACGTCGACTCCGGTCTACTCGGTGCGGAGCCGGTAGCCCACACCGCGGACGGTCTGGACCAGATCCGGGTCGCCGATCTTGGTCCGCAGCGATCCGACGTGCACCTCGACGGTGTGCCGGGCCGCCCCGGTGGTGGGCCAGACGTCCAGCACGATGCGTTCGTGCGGCACCACCGCACCGGCCTGCCGAGCCAGCGACAGCAGGATGTCGAACTCCTTGCGGGTCAGGGCGACGGCCCGGCCGTGCACCGTGACCAGCCGCGCAGCGGCGTCGATCCAGACCGGGCCGACCTCGATGGTCTCCGGGCGGGGCAGACCGGAGTTGGTCCGCCGGAGCACGGCGACGATCCGGGCCTCCAACTCGGCCATGGAGAAGGGCTTGACCACGTAGTCGTCGGCTCCCATTCGTAGCCCGACGATCCGGTCCCGCTCCTCGCCTCGGGCGGTCACCGCGATGATCCCGAGCTGTGCGTTGCGCTGGCGCAGGGTGCGGCAGACCTCCACCCCGTCACCGTCCGGGAGGGTGAGGTCGAGCAGCACCAGGTCACAGGGGGCGGCGGCGAGCGCGGCCGCGGCGGTGGCCGCGCGTTCGACGTCGTACCCGCGCCGGGACAGCGCGGAGGCCATCGCGCCGGCCACCCGGGCATCGTCCTCGACCAACAGGATCCGCATCCGGCTCGCTCCTTGTCTGCGTACCGCGCACTCGGATCATCGCGTATCCCGGTCCCCGCCGCATCGGGGTCGGCGGTCAGCCCGTCTGGCCGACCTCGTCGACGACGGCGACGGCCGGCGCACCAGGTACCCGCACGGGATCGTGGACGGAGCGCGCGATGATCGCCGCTGCTGTCAGCCCGCCGGCGTCGATGGCCTCGACTCGTCCTGGTGATTCCCGCACGACCTTTCGCGGAGCCGGGAATCGTCACCTGTTATCCGCAGCTCGCGCGGCAGGGGTTCACGGCCGGAGGTGGTGCTGATGTTCGGGGTGATCACGGGGACGAGGCCGCCGACCGGGTCGGTGGCCGTCGGTCGGTATCGATAAACGGCGCACAGGCGTATTTACTGTTAACAATCCTTTTCTTATGGTTAGGAGACCTTCCCATGACGTGAGGAGCCCGTGATGCGAAGACCCGTGGTTCTGACGACGGCGACGGCCGCCGCCGTCCTCGCCAGCGTGCTCGTGGCCGTCCCGGCCGCCCAGGCACACGGCTACGTCTCGTCACCGCCCAGTCGGCAGGCACTCTGCGCGCAGCGGGTGGTCCCCGACTGCGGCCAGATCCAGTACGAGCCGCAGAGCGTCGAGGGGCCGAAGGGCCTGCGGAACTGCCACGCCAACAACGCGCGCTTCGCCGTGCTGAACGACGACAGCCGCAACTGGCCCGCCACCTCGGTGGGCAGCACGGTGAACTTCACCTGGGTGCTCACCGCCCGGCACGCCACCAGCACCTGGGAGTACTACATCGGCAACACCCGGCTCGCCGTCTTCGACGACGGCGGGCGGCAGCCCCCGGCCACCGTGTCGCACACCGTCTATCTGGGTGGCTTCACCGGCCGACAGAAGCTGCTCGCGATCTGGAACATCGCCGACACGGCGAACGCCTTCTACGCCTGCGTCGACCTTCAGATCGGCGGCGGAGGCAACCCGAACCCGACCCCCACCCCGACCCGGACACCCACCCCCCCACCGGCCACCACGGCGCCCCCCACCACCCCGCCCCCGGCCGGCGGGACCTGGCGGGCCGGTACGACGTACCAGGTCGGCAGCCAGGTGACCTACGGCGGGCTGACGTACCGCTGCCGACAGGCCCACACCGCCCTCCCCGGCTGGGAGCCGCCGAACGTCCCGGCGCTCTGGGAACGGATCTGAACCGCCTCCGGCGGTGCGGTCGGCAACGGCGCCGACCGTACCGCCGGTTGCCCTACCGCCGGTCCCGTCGCCGGCCGGCACTCCGGCCGGCCGGGCGGTTGTGGTTGACTGGCAGAGGGACCGGGAGAGGAGGGTACGTGGTGCGGCTACCGGCGGTACTCGGCGAGCCGATCCGGTTCGTGCTGAACTGGGGCCGCCGCTACTCGCTCTGGGTCTTCAACTTCGGGCTCGCCTGCTGCGCCATCGAGTTCATCGCCACCAGCATGGGCCGGCACGACTTCATCCGACTCGGGGTGATCCCGTTCGCGCACGGACCGCGCCAGGCCGACCTGATGGTGGTCTCCGGCACGGTCACCGACAAGATGGCCCCGGCGATCAAGCGGCTCTACGACCAGATGCCGGAGCCGAAGTACGTCATCTCGTTCGGCGCCTGCTCGAACTGCGGCGGACCCTACTGGGACTCGTACTCGGTGACCAAGGGGGTCGACCAGATCATCCCGGTCGATGTCTACGTCCCCGGCTGTCCGCCCCGGCCGGAGGCGCTGCTGCACGGCATCCTGCGACTCCAGGAGAAGATCGCCGGCGAGCAGTCCGGGATCGGCGGCGTCGCCCGACCCGACCCGCTGGCCTCGCCGGCCGAGACTCCCGCGCCGGCACCGGGCGACGTACCGGGGACGGCCAACCCCGGTCGCAGCGTCGCGTCACTGACCGCCCCACCGGTCGTCCGGCCCGCGCGGTAGCCGAGGCCGTTCGGCCGCCGCCCACTCCGGCCGGCCCGACGGGACGCCGGTGGTCCGGGCTCATGCCTGGAAGTCGATGACCACCTTGATGTCGTCGGGCTGCCGCTGGTACGCCTCCGCGTACGCCGACACCGGCACCCGGCGCGTGATCATCCTCCGGAGCCAGCCCTTGTCGGCGGCGGCCAGTGCCTCGGCGGCGAGTTCCCAGTGCCGCCGGTTGGCGTTGACGGTGCCGAAGACGACGTTGTTCTCCAGCACCAGCGAGCGGTTGAGCGCCCCCGCGTCGAAATCGATGGTCCGGCCGCCCGTGGAGACGCCGGTCAGGCAGACGATGCCGTTCGGCGCCGCCTTGCACATCGCGTCGAGGATCACCGGCGGGGCGCCGGTGCACTCCAGGACGATGTCGAACTCACCCGGGAGTTCGGCGACGCTGCCGGTGTGGAAGCGGGCGCCGAGCGCCCGGACCAGGCCTGGCTTGGCGCCGCTCTCCGTGCGGTTCAACACGTGCACCTCGAACCCGCGCTGGCAGGCCAGCAGGGCGGCGAGCAGGCCGATCGGCCCGGCGCCGGTGACCAGCACCGTCTGCGGTTCCCAGGCGGCCCGGACACCGATCCGCTCGATGTGCTCCCACGCCTTGGCGAGAATGCTGGTCGGCTCCAGCAGCACCCCCAGCTCGGCGAGGCTCGGGTCGAGCCGTACGGCGAACTTCGGCGGAACCCGCCAGCGGTCGCGGGCGAAGCCCGGCAGGCCCTTGATGCCGTGCTCGGTGTACCGGCCGTTTCGGCACATGTCCCACTCGCCGGCCGCACAGTTGCTACAGGGCACCGGGTCGGGGTGCCGGACGATGCCGGCGACCAGGTCACCCGGGGCCAGGGCACCGGTGGGGTCCTCGATCACCCGACCGAGTGACTCGTGCCCGAGCACCAGGGCGGCCGAGCCGGGCGAGGGCTCGCCGTGGCCCCCCTCGATGACCTCGTGGTCGGTGCCGCAGACGCCGACCGCGATCGCCTCCACCAGCACCGCGCCCTCGTCGGTACCCGGCTCGGGCAGGTCGTCGACCAGCCGTAGCGAATCGGGCTGGCCCGGGATCACGGTAATCGCACGCACCTGGCCAATTCTTCCCAATGGACGCGTCCGGTATGCCCAAACCGGCCACGAACCCGGGCCCGGGGAGCGGCGTCTGCCAGGCGACGACGGCGCCGGATGGCCATAGGATCGCGGGCATGACGCCGGAAGAGGTCGGGAACCGGTTGGGCGCGCTGCTCGCGGACGCCGAGATCACCGTCGGCCGCTCCGGCGGCGAGGCGTACGCCCGGGCGACCGTCGACGTGCCGCCGGCCCGGTGGCGGGCAGCACTCCAGGCCGCCCGGGACGACACCGAGTTGGCCTGCGACTTCTTCGACTGGCTCTCCGCCGTCGACGAGTTGGACGCCGGGTTCGACGTGGTGGCGCACCTCTGGTCGACCCGGCACCGGCACGGCGTCCTGCTCCGGACCCGGGTGCCGCGGGAGGCGCCCAGGGTGGCGTCGGTGGTGGACCTCTTCCCCGGGGCCGCCTGGCACGAGCGGGAGACCCACGAGATGTTCGGCATCGACTTCGCCGGTCACCCCAACCTCGCCCCGCTGCTGCTGCCGCCGGAGTTCGAGGGGCACCCGCTGCGCAAGGAATTCGTGCTCGCCGCCCGGGTCGCCAAGGCCTGGCCGGGGGCGAAGGAGCCCGGCGAGTCCGAGGCCGGGACCTCCCGCCGACAGGCGGCCCGGCCACCGGGCGTACCGGCTCCGGGGGAGTGGGGACCGGCGGCGGCCGTACCGGGGACGGAGAGTCCACCGGGGCGACCGGCCCGGCGCCGGCCCACGACCGGGACCCCGGGCTCGCCGTCCCGGCCGCCGGTGGCCGGTCGTCCCGGCTCCGGATCGGAGGCACCGACGCCCCCGGGCGGGGTGGCTCCGGGGCGGGCGACCTCCGACGGGACGTCGGGGGACGGTGGGGAGGAGGCGTGATGCCGGTCTGGCTGGAGCTGGTGGTCCGGGTCGTCGGGGTGGTCGCCGCGTTCCTGGTCCTGCCGCTGGTCGTCGGGCAGGCCGAGCACAAGGTGATGGCGCACATGCAGGGCCGGCTCGGCCCGATGTACGCGGGCGGCTTCCACGGCTGGGCCCAGCTCATCGCCGACGGGGTCAAGTTCGTGCAGAAGGAGGACGTCACCCCGCGCGAGGCGGACCGGGCGGTGTTCCGGCTCGCTCCGGTGGTGGCGCTGGTGCCGTACCTGCTGGCCCTGCTGGTCATCCCGCTCGGCCCGAACGACCTGGTCGGGCAGCCCCTGGACATCGGGCTGTTCTTCGTACTCGCGGTGGTCGGGGTCGGGGTGGTCGCGGTGCTGATGTCAGCCTGGGCCTCGGCGAACAAGTACAGCCTGCTCGGCGGGCTCCGGGGCGCGGCCCAGCTGCTCGGCTACGAACTGCCGCTGGTCCTGGCCGCGGCGAGCGTGGCGATGGCCGCCGGCACGCTCAGCCTCCCCGGCATCGTCGAGGCGTGGCGGCCGTGGTGGCTGCTCTGGCAGGCGCCGGCGATGCTGGTCTTCTTCGTCGCCGGGCTGGCCGAGATCCGGCGACCACCGTTCGACATGCCGGTCGCCGACTCCGAACTAGTCTTCGGGTACATGACCGAGTACACCGGCCTGCGGTTCGCCTTCTTCCTCCTCGCCGAGTACGTCGGCATCGTGGTGATCGCCGCCCTCACCACCGTGCTCTTCCTCGGCGGCTGGCAGGGCCCGTTCGGCGACGCCTACCTCGGCTGGCTCTGGACCCTGATCAAGGTGTTCCTGGTCTCCTTCGTGATCATCTGGCTGCGGGTGAGCTATCCCCGGCTCCGTGAGGACCAGCTGCAGCGGCTCTGCTGGCTGGTGCTGGTGCCGGTGGCGCTCGGCCAGCTCGTCCTCACCGCCGGGGTCCGGCTCGCCATCGCGTGAGCTCCGACCCCGGGCTCCGTCGCCCCGGCGCCGCCGGCGGAGGCGGACCACACCCGCCCAAGGCGCGGTTTCCGCCGGCGGACGTGACCCACGCCGGCGCGGAGGACCCGCGGGCGGACGCCCGGGGCGGCGCCCCCCGGCGGGGTCGCACCACGGTCTCACGCGTCTCCGGGTCCGTCCGGACGGTCGGGTGGTCGCGCGGGACGCGCCGACACGGCAGGATATGGCGCATGAGTGAGCGCACGGGCCTCCCCGGCGAAGGGCTGGCGAAGGGGCTGGCCGTCACCCTCAGGACGATGACCCGGCGCGCACACACCCAGCAGTACCCGGATGTCGCCCCCGAGCTGCCGCCCCGCTCCCGGGGTGTGATCGCGCTGCTGGAGGAGAACTGCACGGTCTGCATGCTCTGCGCCCGGGAGTGCCCCGACTGGTGCATCTACATCGACTCCCACAAGGAGGAGGTGGCGATGCCCGGCGCGGCCCGGCCCCGCCAGCGCAACGTCCTGGACCGCTTCGACATCGACTTCTCGCTCTGCATGTACTGCGGCATCTGCGTCGAGGTCTGTCCCTTCGACGCGCTCTACTGGTCGCCCGAGTTCGAGTACGCCGAGTACGACATCAGGGACCTGCTCCACGACAAGACCCGCCTCGGCCAGTGGGTGGCCACGGTGCCACCCCCGCCCGCGCACGACCCCAACGGTGAACCGTCGAAGGAGGAGGCGACCGCCGCGAGGAAGGCCGCCGCCCCGGCCACGGCCGGGCAGCGCGGAGCCGGTCCGGAGGTACGGATACGCCGCCCCGCCCGCCGCCCACCGGCCGGCCCGGGGTCGGCCGGGAATCCGGAGGCGTCCGGCGGGAGGGAGTCGACGTGACCACCGCCGACGTGCTGATGCTCGCCCTGGGCGCGGTCGCGGTCGGGGCGGGTGCGCTGGTGGTGACCACCCGGCACCTGGTCCGGGCCGGCCTCTACCTGGTGGTCAGCCTCGGCGCGGTCGCCGGGATCTTCCTGGTCCTCACCGCCGAGCTCGTCGCCTGGGTACAGCTGCTGATCTACGTCGGCGCGGTGGTGGTCCTGCTGCTCTTCGCGGTGATGCTGACCCGGGCACCGATCGGGGCCGCCGACGACCTCGACCGGCCGGGCTGGCCGGCCACACTGGTCGGCGGCGGTACCGGGCTGGGCCTGGCCGTACTGCTCGTCGACGCGTACCGGTGGTCCACTGTGGAACTGCCGGAGCCGGGGACGGCGGAACGGCTCGGCACCGAGATCTTCGGCTCCTGGGTGCTGCCGTTCGAGGTCCTCTCCGTCCTGCTCCTCTCCGCCCTGGTCGGGGCGATCGCGGTCAGCGTACGGATCCCCGGGCGGCGCCGGTGAGACCCGTCATCCCGTACGTCGTCGCCGCGCTCCTCTTCGGGCTCGGCGTCTACGGCGTCCTGCGCCGGCGCAACGCCGTCCTGGTGCTGATGTCGGTGGAGCTGATGCTCAACGCGGTGAACCTGCTGCTGGTCACCGCCAACGCCGCCCCGCTGGCCACGGCCCTCGGTCGACCCGCCCCGGCCCCGGTCGCCCCGGAACCGTCTTCGGCCGCCGAGACCGCCGCCGCCCTGCCGTACACCGGGCAGGCGTTCACCCTCTTCGTCATCGTGATCGCCGCCGCCGAGGTGGGGGTGGGGCTGGCCATCGTGCTCCAGCTCTACCGGCTACGCGGCACGATCGCGGTCGACGACGTACGCCTCGACACGCACACGCCGGACCGCGGACCGCAGGCGACCGTGGCGTCACCGGCCTCGCCCGCCGCTCCGGGACCGGCGACGCGGGGAGCCGAGACATGACCGGGCCGGTGACGCTGGGCGTGCTGCTGCCGGCCGTACCGTTCGGGCTGGCCCTGCTCGGGCTGCTGCTGCCGCAGCGGTCCCGGACCGGCGCGGCGGCCCTCGGCATCGCCGGCGCGGCGGTCTCGCTCGCGGTCGCGGTCGCGCTGGTGATCGCCCTGGACGGCCGGGCCGCCGAGGCCGCCGCCGAGTGGGTCGACGTCGGCGGCCTCGCGGTCGCCCTCGCCGTCCGGCTGGACCCGGCCGCCGCCCTGGTCGCGGTCGCCGTCGCCGCCGTGGCACTGGCCGTGCAGGTCTACTCGGTCGGCTATCTGCGCGACGATGACCGGTACGCCCCGTACGCCGCGCAGGTCAGTCTCTTCACCGCGGCGATGCTGCTGGTGGTGGTCTCCGGCGACCTGATCCTGTTGCTGGTCGGCTGGGAGGTGATGGGCATCTGCTCGTACCTCCTGATCGGTCACGACCGGCGGTTGCCGGAGGCACCGGCCGCGGCGGTGAAGGCGTTCCTGGTGACCCGGGTCGGCGACGTCGGCTTCCTGCTCGGCATCGTGGTGCTCGGGGTGGCCGCCGGCAGCTTCCGGATCGCCGACGTGCTCGCCCACGACTTCTCCGCCGGGCAGCTCACCGCCGCCTGCCTGCTGCTGCTCGCCGGGGTGGCCGGCAAGAGTGCCCAGTTCCCGCTGCACACCTGGCTGCCCGACGCGATGGCCGGCCCGACCCCGATCTCCGCGCTGATCCACGCGGCGACGATGGTCGCGGCCGGGATCTACGCCGTGACCCGGCTCTTCCCGCTCTTCACACGGGCACCGGCCGCACTGGCGGTGCTCGGCGTGATGGGCGCGGTCACCCTGCTGCTCGGCGCGCTCGCCGCGACCGCCCAGGACGACATCAAGCGGGTGCTCGCCTGGTCGACGGTCTCGCAACTCGGCTACATGGCCGGCGCCCTCGCCGTCGGCTCGCCCCCGGCCGCGCTGTTCCACCTGCTCAGCCACGCCGCCTTCAAGGCGCTGCTCTTCCTCTCCGCCGGAGCGGTGATCCACGCCGTCGGCAGCAACCTGATCTCCGCGATGGGCGGACTGCGCCGTCCGATGCCGGTCACCTTCTGGTGTACGGCGCTCGGCCTCGCCGCGCTCTCCGGGGCGCCGCCGCTGTCCGGGTTCTGGAGCAAGGACGGCATCCTCGTCGCCGCCGAGCGGGTCGCCCGGCACCACGCCGGCCCGACCGCCGCCTGGGTCGGCTGGCTGGTCTGGATCGCCGGCCTGGTCGGGGTGGCGTTGACCGCCTGGTACGCCACCCGGCTGCTGCTGCGGACGTTCCTCGGCCCGTCCCGGGCGACCCCCCACCCGATCGACGGCGCGCCGACCGACACGCCCGAGGCCGCGGCGCTGGACGCCCCGACCCCCGGGGCGGACCGGACCCTCGGCACCGCGCCGATCGACGCGCCGGCCAGCGCGCCCGCACCGACTACCGCCGGGTCCCCGCACGATCCGCCCCCGACGATGCGCTGGCCGATGCTTCTGCTCGCCGTACCGACCGTGGCGCTCGGCCTGCTCGTCCTCGTCGCACCGTTCCGGTCCGCGCTCGACCTGGCCGAGGTGCACCCGGACGGCTTCGTGATCATCCCGGTGGCCCTGCTGCTCCTCGGCGCCGGTCTCGCCTGGTGGCGGTGGCGGGCCGATCCCGCCACCGATCCGGCGACCGCGCTGGGTCCGCTCCGCCCGGCCCTCGCCCGCGCCCTCTGGCTCGACGAGGTGCAGCACACCCTCGTGGTACGGCCGGTTCGGGCGCTCGGCCGGTTCGCCCGGCGTGCCGACGAGACGGTGGTGGACGGGGCGGTCGAGGGGACCGGCCGGGGTGCCAGTGGGCTCGGCCGCGGACTGGAGCTGCTGCATCGGGCCGGGGTACCCCGAGCCGCGGCCGCGGTGCTGGCCGGCGCGCTGCTGCTCGGCGCCGCCGCGCTCGCCTGGGGCGGTGCGACGTGACCGGCGGCGGAGACCTCACCCTCGGCGGGGTCGGGCTGGCCGCCACCGTCGGACTGCCCGCGCTCGGTGCGCTGGTGCTCGCCCTGTTCCCGGCCCGGCTCGACCGGGCGGCCCGGGTCACCGGTACGGCGTTCGCCGCCGCCACCCTGGTGGTCGGCGCGCTGCTCGCCGTCGGCGGCTCCGGCGACTGGTTCTCCTACCTGCCATCCTCGGCCGGGGCCCCCGGGGTGCGCCCCTGGCACGATCTCGACCTGCCCTGGGTGCCCGGTCTCGACCTGCGGTTCCACCTCGGCGTCGACGGGGTCTCGTACCCGCTCGTCGTGCTGACCGCGCTGCTGACCCTGCTCTGCTGCGGCTCCCTGCTCTGGCGGGTGCCGGCCCCCGGACGGGGCCGCACCCTCGTGGCGCTGCTGCTGGTCGTCGAGGTCGGCATCCTCGGCACCTTCCTCGCCCTCGACCTCGTCCTCTTCTTCCTCTTCTTCGAGGTCGTCCTGCTCCCGATGTACGCGGTCATCGCGGTCTGGGGGGACGCGGACCGGCGGCGGGCGGCCCGGAAGTTCGTTCTCTACACCCTCTTCGGCTCGGTGCTGCTGCTGGTCGGCGTCCTCACCGTCACCACCGCCGCCGGCACGGCCGACCTGGTGACACTGACCGGCGGCACCGGGCTGTCCCGGGGCACCCAGCTCGCCGCGTTCACCCTGCTGGCGATCGCGTTCGCGGTGAAGAGTCCACTCTGGCCGTTGCACACCTGGCTGCCGGACGCGCACACCCAGGCGCCGACGGTGGGCAGCGTCATCCTCGCCGGGGTGCTGCTGAAGATGGGGACGTACGGGCTGATCCGGGTGGCGGTCGGCGTCGCTCCGGAGGGCGCCCGGTGGGCCGCCCCGGTGCTCGGGATCCTCGCCGTCGCGGCGATCGTCGTCGGCTCGCTGGTCTGCCTGGCGCAGAGCGAGCTGAAACGGCTGATCGCGTACTCCAGCGTCGGACACCTGGGGTTCGTGCTGCTCGGCATCGCCACGCTGACCGCCACCGGCTTCCAGGCGGCGCTGATCGGCAACATCGCGCACGGGGTGATCACGGGGCTGCTCTTCTTCCTGGTGGGGGCGATCAAGGACCGTACGCACACCGGGGCGCTGGCCGAACTCGGTGGGCTGCGCGAGTCCACCCCCCGGCTGGCCGGCCTGCTCGGCTTCGCGGCGATCGCCTCGCTCGGCCTGCCCGGCCTCGCCGGCTTCTGGGGCGAGGCGTTCGCCGTCGCCGCGGCCTGGCAGCGGGGAGGGGCGCTCTGGACCACCCTGGCCGTGCTGGCGGCGCTCGGCGGGGCGCTCACCGCGGCGTACCTGCTCCGGCTGCTGCGCCGGGTCACCCACGGCCCGGCCGCCCCGGCGGTGCTGGCCCTCGCCCCGAACCTGGCCGGGGCGGAGGTGGCCGTCTGGGGACCACTGGTGCTGCTCGCCCTCGTGATCGGGCTCGCCCCGGCCCTGGTGCTCGGGGTCGCCGAGGCGCCGGTCGCGGCCCTGCTGGAGGCGATCCGATGATTCCCACCCGTCTCGATTCCGCGGATGTCGCCACGGTGGAGCCGGAGCACCGGGGCACGCGGGTGACCGGCGAGAGCGCGGGCGGGTGGTGGGCGTGACCCAGGCCGTCGACAACGTGGCGCTGGTGCCGGCGTACCTGGCCGCCGGTACGGCCGTACTGGTGCTCCTGGCCGACCTGCTCGTGGCCCGGCGGGGCGTGACGATGGCCGTCGTCGCGACCGGAGCCGCCGCGACCGGGCTCGGCGCCGTCCTGGTCGGTCTCGACGGCCCGCGGCGGACGTTCTGCGTCGGCACCGCCTGCTCCTACCAGGCGACCGGGCGGACTGCCCTGGTCGGCTGCCTCTTCGCCCTGCTCACCCTCGCGGTGCTGGCGCTGTCGGCGCCGCTGCTGCGCGCCGGGGAGGCGCCGTCCGGGGAGTACTGCTTCCTCCTCGCCTGCTCGATGACCGGCGGCGTGGTGCTCGGTGCGGCCGGCGACCTGATCACCCTGGTCGTGGCCCTGGAGACGCTGACCCTGCCGCTGTACGTCCTGGTCGGGCTCCGGCGGCGCAGCGTTGCCGGAACGGAGGCGGCGCTGACCTTCTTCGTGGTCAGCGTGGTCGCGACCGCGGTGACCCTGCTGGGTGCGGCGCTGCTCTATGCGGTCACCGGGGTGGTGCACCTGAGCGCGCTCGGCGCCGCCCTCGCGGCCGGGCCGACACCGCCGGAGCCGCCGCTGGCGGTGGTGGCGGTGGCGCTGGTGGTGCTCGGACTGGTCTTCAAGGTGGCGGCGGTGCCGTTCCACGCCTGGGCCCCGGCGACGTACGACGGGGCACCGGTGCCGATCGCCGCATACCTCTCCACCGCCTCCAAGCTCGGCGGGGTGGTCGCGCTGCTCGCCGTCGTCGGCGCCGGTCCCGGACCGGCGGCGGTCCCGTCGGCGCCGACCGCCCCGCCGGCGGCGCCCGTCGTACCGACCCCGCTGCCGACCGAGGTCACCGGCCCGGTGTTGGCGGTCGTGGCGGTGCTGACCATGGCGGTCGGCAACCTGGTGGCGCTGCGGCAGCGTCGGATGGTCCGGCTGCTGGCCTGGTCGTCGGTGGCGCAGGCCGGCTACGTGCTCGCTCCGCTCGGCGCGCTTGCCGGCTCGGCCGGCCGGACCCCGGAGGCGCTGGATGCCGCGGTGGCCGCGGCGGTCGCGTACACCGTCTTCTTCGTCCTGCTGGAACTCGCCGCGTTCGCCGCGGTGGTGACGCTGCGCCCGGTGGTCGCCGACGGTGGCGAGATCGCCGACTACCGCGGCGCGGCCCGGCGCCGGCCGTGGGTCGGCGCGGCGTTCGTGCTCGCCCTGGTCGGGCTGGCCGGACTGCCACCCGGGTTCGCCGGGCTCTTCGCCAAGGTCGTCGTCGTCCGGTCGCTGCTGGCCGGGGACGCCGGCTGGCTCGCCGTGGTGGTCGCGCTGAACGCGGTGGTCGGGCTCGCGTACTACGTACGCGTCGCCGCGACGCTCTACGCCCCGGAGCCGGCGGTGACCCGGGCCGGCGACGAGGCCGCGGCGCCCCCCACCCCGACGGACCCGGCGGCGCCGGCCGCCCCGGCGGGCGGAGCGCCGGTGTCCGGGCCGGCGGCCCTTCGCCCGGGCTGGGCGGTTGTCGCCGCGCTCGCCGCCGCCACCGTCGTCGCGATCGTCGTCGGCTTCGCCCCGCAACTCGTCCTGGACGTCGCCGCCCAGTGACCGTGCGGCGTTTTCCCAGGTAATTCACAGTCATATCCGGATTGTTGGTGGGGACTCGATTGTTGCACCGGTTGGCGGGCCCACCGGCCCGCGCACCGAAGGAGTGATCGTGCGTAGCCACCACAACGGTCTCAAAACAGCCGCGCTACTTGGCCTGCTCACCGCTCTGATCCTCGGCGTCGGTTACTGGTTCGGCGGCAGCAGCGGTCTGGTGATCGCTGTGATCGTCTCGCTGGCTATGAACGCCGCCAGCTACTTCTGGTCCGACAAGCTCGCCCTGAGCGCGATGCGGGCACGGCCGGTCAGCGAGGCCGAGTTCCCGGCGCTCTACCAGATGGTCCGCGAACTGGCCGCCGAGGCCGGTCAGCCCATGCCCCGGCTGTACGTCAGCCCGACGATGCAGCCCAACGCGTTCGCCACGGGACGTAACCCGCGGCACGCGGCTGTCGCGGTCACCCAGGGCATCACGCAGATCCTGGACTACCGGGAGCTGCGGGCCGTGATCGGCCACGAGCTGTCGCACGTCTACAACCGGGACATCCTGATCTCCAGCGTGGCCGCCGGCCTGGCCGGCATCATCACCATGCTGGCGAACATCGCCTGGTTCATCCCGCTCGGCGGCGGGGACGACGAGGACGCGCCGAACCCCGCCGTCCTGCTGCTGACGATCATTCTCGGCCCGATCGCGGCCACCCTGATCCAGCTCGCGATCAGCCGGAACCGGGAGTTCCAGGCGGACGCCTCCGGTGCCGCCCTGACCCGCGACCCGCTGGCCCTGGCCAGCGCCCTGCGGAAGATCCACGCCGGCACCCAGCGGCTGCCGCTGCCGGCCGACAACCGGCTGACCAGCACCGCCCACCTCATGATCGACAACCCGTTCCGGGGCGGCGGGCTGGCGACCCTCTTCTCCACCCACCCGAGCATGGAGGAGCGGGTACGCCGCCTGGAGCAGATGGCGTACACCGGCTTCGCCCGGTAACCGGTGTAGAGCGCGCATCACGGGCCTCGGCCCCGGCTCCTGTCCACGGAGCCGGGGCCGGCCCGCGTCTGGTGTCCGGACGTGGTCGGGGCCGGGGATCGGCGCCGTCCGGCGACGGCCGAACCGGGCCGGGTGGGTCGGGTCGGGTGTGGCGCGTGAGCCTCATCCCATGGCTTTCCGCCGATGCCGAGCCGCGGGGTGTGCTGGCGGAGTGGGGCCTCGGCGGGCGTGGTAACCCGGTTCAGCCCGAGGCGGGCTTTGGTTATGGTCGGAACCGAATCCACGCGTTACACCTTCACGACCGAGGAGTGCCTGCCGGTGACCGCGCTGCGTCAGTACCTGGAGGTGTGGCGGATCCCCGGCGCGCCGATGCTGCTGATCGCCGGCATCGTCGGTCGGCTCGGCATCGGCATGACGCCGCTGGCCCTGCTGCTGGTCGTCGAGCAGGTCACCGGCCGGTACTCGCTGGCCGCCGTCGCCGGCGGGGTGTACGCGCTCGCCGGCGCCGCGGTCAGCCCGATCGCCGGCCGGATCGCGGACCGGGTCGGCCCCAGCCCGGTACTCCTGGTCACCGCCGTGGCGCACCCGGCGGCGCTGGTCGGGCTGCTGCTCGTCAGCCGCGCCGGAGCCGACGCACTCATGATGATCGTCGTTGCGTCGGCGTTCGCCGGAGCGACGTACCCACCGATGACCGCCGCGATCCGGGGTGCGTGGCACGACCTGACCGACCCCGCCTCCGGCCGCTATGCCCTGCGCAACACGGCGCTCGCCGCGGAGACCTCCCTCTTCGAGCTCGTCTTCGTGGTCGGTCCGTCCCTCGTCGCGCTCTTCGTGCTGGTCGCCGATGCCCGGGCCGCGTTGCTCGGCGTGGCGGTGGTGACGCTGGTCGGCACCGTCGTCGTCGCGCTCGGCCGGGTGATGCGGAGCTGGCGCCCGCATCCGCGAGAGGCCCACGCCAGGGGACTCGGCCCGCTGCGGGTCAGTGGGTTCCCGGCGCTGCTCTTCTGCGTCGCCGGGCTCGGTGTCGCGTTCGGTGCCGCCGGAGTGGCGGTCCCGGCGTACGCCAGCGCGCACGACGCGCCCAACGCGGAGAGCGTGGCCGGGATCCTGCTCGCGATGTGGGGCACCGGAAGCGCGATCGGTGGATTCTGGTTCGGCACCCGGCCGCCGGCCCGGAACGCCACCCGGCAGTTCGCCCGGCTCCTCGCCCTGCTCGCGGTGACGTTCGGGGTCTTCGCCGTGATGCCCGGCCCGGTCGCGCTCGGGGTGGCGCTGGTGGTTGGCGGCGCCACGATCGCGCCGGCCCTGACCGTGGAGAACACCATGATCGGGCGGATCTCGCCGGCGAGCATGCTCAACGAGTCGTACACCTGGATGGTCACCGTGGCGGTGGCGGCGAACGCGGCCGGTGGTGCGGGGGCCGGGGTCCTGGTCGACCTGGTCGGCGTACCGTGGGCCTTCGTCTTCGCCGGGCTGGCGGTCGCGGCCGCCGCGGTGGTCGCGGCGCTGCCGACCGGTTCGATCGCCCGGGCCGAGGCGATGGCCGTGGTACGCCTCGAACGCGCCCTCGCCACCGACCCGAGCTAGCCTGCGCCGGCCGCCGGCCCGCCGGCGGTCCCGAAGGCGGGTCTCCCCGCCGTGCCGGCGGTCCCGGGCCACCCACCCCATGGTCGGAATCGGCGCCGGGATCGTAGCCTCCTGGCATGGAGGAGACCTGCGAGGTGATCATCACCGCGGCGGACGCGGACTGGCTGGCGGAGTTCACCCGCCGCCTCGTCACGGACCGGCTCGCCGCCTGCGGGCACAACATCGCCGTGATCCGCTCGATCTACCGGTGGGAGGGGAACGTCCAGGACGAGGACGAGGCCCGGGTCGCGCTGCACACCCGCCGGGCGCTGGTGCCGGAGATCGTGGCGCGGAGCCACCAGGAGCACCCGTACGAGGTGCCGTGTGTGATCGCCCTGCCGATTCTCGACGGCAACCCGGACTACCTGCGCTGGATCATCGAGGAGACCCGGGAGCCGGCGGCTACGGCGGCCCAGGACTAGACCGGGGCGGCCTCCACGGAGGCCGCCCCGGTGCACCTGGATATCGCGCAGCTCAGCGGTAGTTGGTGAACTGGAGCGCGATCCCGAAGTCCTCGGCCTTGAGCATCGCGATCACGGCCTGCAGGTCGTCCTTCTTCTTACCGGTGACCCGCAGCTGGTCGCCCTGGATCTGCGCCTGGACCCCCTTCGGACCATCCTCGCGGATCTTCTTGCTGATCGCCTTGGCCTTGTCCGGCGCGATGCCCTGGATGATCCGGCAGTCGATCTTGTATACCTTGCCCGACTGGCGTGGTTCGCCGGCGTCGAGCGACTTGAGCGAGATGTTCCGCTTGACCAGCTTCTCCTTGAACACGTCCAGGGCGGCCTTGACCCGCTCCTCCGTCTCCGCCTCCAGCGTGACCGCCTGGTCGCCCGCCCAGGAGATGGTGGCGCCGGTGCCCCGGAAGTCGAATCGGCTGCCAAGCTCCTTCTCGGTTTGCCGGAGGGCGTTGTCGATCTCCTGCCGGTCGACCTTGCTGACGATGTCGAACGACGGGTTGGCTGCCATGGTCTCCGCTCCTGCTGTATGCATCGTGACGGTGTGCCGGGGCCGCCCGGGCGGCGGCACGACAAGCCGACCGTACCCGGTTGCACGGCCCCCCGATGTAACCGCTATCCTTGCTCCCGTCGCCGCGCACGACGGGGCGGCACGCCCAGGCGGGTTGCCCGAGCGGCCAATGGGAGCGGACTGTAAATCCGTCGCGAAAGCTACCGAGGTTCGAATCCTCGACCCGCCACCAGGTGCCTGAGAAGGCCCCTGACCAGCCATAACCCTGGTCAGGGGCCTTCTTCGCCTTCTGATGCTTGGTGACCTTGATCGCCCCTGGTTGTCCGGTCCATCGGGCACACCACCGGGCACGCGGGATCGGCCCGCGCTGTGGGCCTGGTGAGGCCCGGGACGACCGTCCGAGGCGGTAGCGTCGGCGGCGTGAGTTCCCGTGACGGGCGTCCGCGCTACCTGCGACTGGCGGAGGAGCTGCGCGAACGCATCGTGAACGGAGAACTGCCTCCGGGAGCGGCCATGCCCGGCGACACGGAGCTGGCCGCGTCGTCCGGGCTGTCGCGGAGCAGTGTCCGAAACGCCATCCGTCAGCTGCGGGAATGGGGCCTGGTCCGGGCCGAACCGGGCCGGGGCACGTACGTGCGGGAGCCTCGACAGCGGATCCGTCGGCGCACCACCGAGCGGTACCAGTGGGAGAAGGATCGGGTCCTGCGGGACGAGGCCGAGCGGCGTCGCACCGGCGGGACGGAGCACGACACCGGCCTGACCGTCGACGATCTCACGTTCCACGCCGAGTATTCGCAGGTCGAGGCGGACCAGGACATGGCGGCGGCGTTCGGTCTGCCGGTCGGCACCCTGCTGCTGCGCCGGACGTACTGGACCAGTTCCCGGCACGAGACCGCCCCGCTGTCGCTGTCGTACTCGTACCTGCCGTACGACTACGTGAAGGCCAACACGCAACTCCTGTCGGCTGACCACGAACCCTGGCCCGGGGGCACGCAACACCAACTGTTCACGGTGGGGATCGAGCTGGACCGGATCGAGGAGGTCGTCCGGGCCCGGCCTCCACTGCCAGACGAGGCGGAACTCCTCGACATCGAACCCGGCGTCGCCGTCCTCGACGTGCGCAAGACGTCGTACGACACCACCGACCGGGTGGTCGAGGTCGCGGACATCGTCTTCCCCGGCGACCGGACGGAGCTCTGTTTCACCACCACGCTGAGGCGGTGGCACCGGTGAGGCGTCTCGTCTCGGTCGTCACCCCGGTTCACTGGCCGAGCGTCGGCTACCTCGCCGACGCCTACGCCTCCCTGGCCGGACAGACGATGCCGGACGGGTGGGACTGGCAGTGGCTCGTCCAGGAGGACGGCCAGGACGGGCTCCTGGTCGACCACCTTCCCGACGATCCCCGGATCGTGCCCGGCAGCGGTCGGCCCGGCGGCCCCGGCGTCGCTCGTACGCTCGCCCTCGCCCGCGCCGAGGGCGAGATCGTCAAGGTCCTCGACGCCGACGACCAGCTCACCCCGGGCGCGCTCGCCCGGGACATCGCGGTCCTCACCGAGAACCCGCACATCGGCTGGACCACCTCCCGGGTCCTGGACCTGCTTCCCGACGGCACCGCCCAGGAATGGGACCAGGACCCGCCCGAGGGCCCCATCAGCCGCGGTTCCGTCCTCGCCTTCTGGAAGGCCCACGACTACCGGGTGCCCGTCCACCCCGCCACCCTGTGCATGCGCCGAGACCTGCTGGTCGCCCTGGGCGGCTGGATGGCCCTCCCCGCCAGCGAGGACACGGGCCTGATCATCGCCGCCAACGTCCTCACCGACGGCTACTTCATCGCCGAACCCGGCCTGCTCTACCGGAAGTGGCCCGGCCAGATGACCGGCCAACTCGCCCACCGCGAACCCGGCGAACACGCCGCCCGGATCCGCGTCATCGAGGCCCGCGCGTACGCGTTGCAGTCCCTTCTGGCAACCACGCTGCCGTCCGTCACCCCGGACCCGCCGTCCACCTGAACGGCTCCGGCCCGGTGGTGCGAGGACGGCATGGCCGGCTCAGGTCGCCTCGCGACGGGCCGAGCGGCGGTACGACCGTCGCCCCGCGGCGGCGGTGGTGCGGTGGCTCATCGTCGGGTTCCCACGTACCGTCTGCTCCGGACTACGCCACGACCTCGGCTCCGGCGTGGAGTCGGCCGGCGGCCATGGTGCGGCGCGCGCCGCGCCAGCGTCGCCGGAGCTGGCGGTCGTGGCTGACCACGACGAGCGCACCGGGAAAGTCGGCCAGGGCCGCCTCCAGTTCCTCCACCAGCCCGGGCGAGAGGTGGTTGGTGGGTTCGTCCAGCAGCAGGACGTCGGCGGGCGCGCTGAGTAGCCGGGCCAGCGCGAGCCGCTGTCGCTGGCCGGTGGAGAGCGCACCCACGGGGACGGTGACCTGGTCCCCGTGGAACAGCCCCAGGCCGAGGAGGCGGTCACGGTGCTCCTCCGGCGGGCCGGGCAGCCCGTGGGCGTACGCGGCGAGCAGGCTCTGCCGTGGGTCGGCGACGACGGGGTCCTGCGGCAGGTAACCGCACCGTCCCCGCCGTCGTACGTGCCCACCGTCGGGGGACAGGTGACCGGCGAGCACGGCGAGCAGGGTGCTCTTGCCCGCGCCGTTCGCACCGTCGATCAGCAGCCGGTCGCCGGCCCGTACGGTCAGGGAGACCTCGTGGAGCCGATCAGCGACCGTGACCGCCACGGCTTCCAGCAGCGGACCGGCGACCGGGTGCCCGGTCGGCGTCTCCGTCGTCGGCCCGGTCGGTACCGACTTCGCCGGGCCGACCGACGCCGACTCCGCCCGCGCGCTCGACGTCGTCGCCGAGGGCCGGGCCGCGGCCGTCGTCATCTGCGGCGCCGTCGGCGACGGTGCCGACGCCACGGGTGACGCCGCCGACAGGCTCGACGGGAGCGCGAACCGGAGCGGCTGCGGTGGCGGCGGCACGGGCCGGTCGAGGAGTCGGCGGAGCCGCTGCTCGGCGTTGCGGACCCGGCTCGCCACCGACTGCTGCACCCGACCGCCGTGCCGGTCGTACGCCACCTTGTTGCGGTCCTTCATCATCCGGCCCGGCGCGACGGCGCGGGCGCTGGTCGAGGCGACCTCGCGCAGCCGCTCGACCTCGGTCCGCCAGCGCTCGTACGCCTCGACCCACCGTCGCCGGGCGGCGGCCTTCTCGGCGAGGTAGCCGGGGTAGCCGCCGCCGTAGCGGTGCAGGGTACGGCGGTCGGCGTCCACCTCGACCAGGGTGGTGGCGACCTGCTCGAGAAAGATCCGGTCGTGCGAGACGACGACGCTGGTCCCGCCCCGGGTCCGCAGGTGCTCCGCCAGCCAGGTGAGGGCGGCGTCGTCGAGGTGATTGGTCGGTTCGTCGAGGAGCAGGATCTCCGAACCGGCGGAGAGCACCGCCGCGAGGTGTAGCCGGGCCTGCTCGCCGCCGGAGAGGTGGTCGAGCCGGCGGTCCTGGTCGATCCCGGCCAGGCCGAGGCCGTGTAGCGTCCGGGCCACGCGGGCGTCGGCGTCGTACCCGCCCCGGAGTTCGAAGCGTGCCGTCAGGTCGGCGTACTCGGCCAGGTCGCCCGCGTCCCCGGCCGCCAGCCGCGGCTCCAGCGCCCGTAGCCGTGCCTCGATCTCGCGTAGCTCGGCCAGGGCGTTGTCGATCACCTGCCGTACGGTCAGGTGTCCGGGCAGCGGTGAGTCCTGACCGAGATAGCCGAGGCCGCCCTCGGCGACCACGACCACCCGCCCCTCGTCCGGGTGCTCCCGGCCGGCGAGAAGCCGTAGCAGCGTGGACTTGCCGGAGCCGTTCTCGCCGATGATCCCGGTCCGTTCGCCCGGGGCGATGGCGTGGCTGACCTCGTCGAAGATGATCCGTTCGCCGTACGACTTGGTGACGGCATGCAGGCTGAGCTGGGAAGGCATTGGGTACTCCCGGAGCGTCGAAGGACGATCTCCGGGCGCTCAACCACGAGGTGTACGCCGCGTTGACCGCCGATCCCCCGATCACGTCGGCACTGATCACCGCCGCGCTCCGGTCGCCGCCGGCGGCCGAGGCCCTTCGCGCGTTCTGGGCCGATCGGTACGCCCGCAGCGCGGCCGTGGTCCGGCGGGCCGTGGCACGGGGTGAGATCCGTGCCGACGTCGACGCGTATCGCCTGCTCGTCGCGGCGACCGCGCCGCTCTACCACGAGCTGGTGCTGCTCGGGACGACGCCGACCCCGCGGCTCGCCGACCAGGCGGCCCGGGACGCCGCGGCGGCCGCGCGGGCCGGGGCGTTCACCGTCGACACGTCCGTGGCGATGGGCTCCTGACCGGTCTGCACGGAGTGGAGGCGCGGCCTCGACCCCGACCTGCGGCGCGGCGACGACACCGAGCCGCCCGCGTCGCCAGTCCGGACGGCGACCGCTCCGGCCGACGGTCTGATATGGAGGTTCGGATCGGACATGTCCGACTCATATTGCTCGGTTCCGTCGCGCGGCTGCGGCACTTCGTCCGCATTACCCGGACTGAAGTGGATGAAGTTATTTAGGTACGTTGCCTCATCAGTGGGCTTTGTTAACGGCAGTGGGGTACGGGTGATGAGTCGCATTGAGCGGGGAGTGAATCACGTCGGCGATTTGCCGGCGAGCTGCTTGCGGCCGGCCGGCGGAGCAGTCCCTACCAACCGGTTGGAAACGGCGGACGCCCGGCCCGTTGGATGGTGGACGCCTTTGCGGCGACCGCGGACTGTGGCACCATCATGGAACGTCTACTTCCTCCACCTCATCTCGACGGGAGCAACCAATGCCTGCACGGAGGCTGGGCCGGCACGTAGGCTCTCTCCTGTTGCTCGCGGTGCTCGCCATTGGCAGCTACGCCGCCAGCACGGGCGGGTCCACGCAGTCCGGTCAGCTCGCGATCGCAGACTCCGCAAATTCGGAGACGGTGGCCGGCACGTCCGCGAGCGAGCCGGCGTATTTCACGAGCGACTTCAGCTGGCACTAGTTCACGCTGCCGAAGGCGCCCTCGAACATCGGGAGCGACATGCCCGATCGCCCGGCATCACCACGTCGGTCTGCTGACCGTGCCTGGCTGGTCACCGGCCCGCTCGCGATGGTCTCGGTGGTCCTCGCGCTCGTGCTCGGTGTCCTGGAGGACGATCCGCTTCGCAACTGGCACCTGGCGATCGGCCTGCTCGGGCTGGTGCTCCTGGCCGAACGCCAGGTGCTGCAGATCGTCATCCGCCGGCAGGCGATGAGCATCTCGTTCAACGAGGTCTCCCTGCTCTTCGCGTTCTACCTGCTACCACCGTTGACCGTGTCGGCGGTCTTCACACTGAGCGCCTTCATCACCAGCCTGCGCCGTCGGCACGTACCCGCGCAGCTCTGGTTCAACGTCGCCCGGGCGGCGGTGGCGGTCACCGTCGCCGGCCTCGTACTGCGCGCCCTCCCGCCGATGCGCGGGTTCGGGCCCGGCACCTGGGCGATCCTCGCCGCCACCGTCGGGATCCACTCGCTGGTCACCCTCGCCGCGGTGGCCGCGGTCTTCGCGGCGATGAACGGCGCACAGGCCGGCTGGGAGACGGTGCGGACCGCGGGGCCGGGCCTGGTCGGCGTCGTCCTCAACGTGGCGGCCGGGCTCGTCGTCGCCATCTGTATCCGCGCCACCTGGTGGTCGGTGCTGCCCCTGCTCGCCATCGGCATCGCGGTGTTTCTGATCTACCGGTCCTACGGCGAGTTCTTCCGGCAGCACCGCGCACTGGCCGACGTGTACGAGCTGACCAAGGCGGTGAGTGCGAGCAGCCAGGACGGCACCCTGGCCGACGCGCTGCTGGGTCGGGTCCGGGCGCTGATGCGGGCCGAGTACGCCACCCTGTGGCTACCCGCGCAGGGACGGCACCCGGAGGTGCTGCTGACCGCCCGGGTCGACGATCCGGGACTGCTCGACCTCTCCCGTACCCCGGCGGCGCTCCGGCAGCGCGCCCACGAGCAGGGCCGGACGATCGCGGTCGGCACCGGGCTCGGCGGCGAGCCGGCGCTGCTGGACGAGCTGCGTGACGCACATCTCAAGGACGTCATCGTCGTACCGCTGCGGTCCGGCCAGGCCGTGGTCGGGTCGCTGGAGGTGGTCAACCGCATCGGCGGGCGGCCAATCGGCCACTTCACCCCGGCCGACGTACCGATCCTCGAGACGATCGCCGCGCACGCCGCCGTGGCCCTGGAGAACTCCCGCCTGGTCGACCGCCTGCGACACGACGCGTACCACGACGGGCTGACCAACCTGCCGAACCGTCGTCGGGTGACCAGCGCGCTCGAGGAGGCGGTGCGGGTCCGTGCGCCGGACGAGGTCGTGGCGCTGCTGCTCTTCGACGTGACCGGGCTCCGGCAGGTCAACGAGTCGGTCGGACACGCCGCCGGGGACAAGGTGCTGGTCGAGGTGGCGGCCCGGCTGCGCGCCTCGGCCCCGCCGGGCGCCCTGGTGGGGCGGGTCGGCAGCGACGAGTTCGTGGTGACCCTCCGGATGGAGAGCGTTGACGCCGCCCTCGTCCTCGCCGCCGAGCTGCGCGAGCAGATCCGGGACCGGATGGTCTTCGACGTGCTGGTCCTGGACGTGGACACGGTGGTCGGGGTGGCGGTGCACCCCGACCACGGCGACGACCCCGCCACCCTGCTACAACGCGCCGACCTCGCGGTGACCAAGGCCAAGGCGGCCCCGGAGGGGATCCAGCTGTTCAGCCCGGGACTCGAGTCGCGCTCGTCGCGCCGGCTCGGCCTCGCCAGCGACCTACGCCGCGCCCTGGAGAACGCCGAGGTCGAGGTCTACTACCAGCCGAAGGTCTCGCTGACGGACCGGCGGCTGCTCGGGGTGGAGTACCTGGCCCGATGGGAGCATCCCGCCCACGGCGTGGTCGCGCCGGAGGACTTCGTGGCGGTGGCGGAGCACACCGGGCAGCTCGGACACCTGACCGAGCTGGTGCTCGGCGAGGCGCTGCGACGCAGCCGGGAATGGGCCGACGGTGACCGGCCGTTGGCGGTCGCGGTGAACCTGGCACCGCGTACCCTCGCCGACCCGCAGTTCCCGGCTCGGGTGCGGGAACTGCTGACCGAGTACGACGTCGCTCCCGAACTGCTCACCTTCGAGATCACCGAGGCCGGCGTGCTGGACGGCACCGAGCGCGCCGTGCCGGCCCTGCGCCGGCTGCGCGACCTCGGGGTGCGGCTCTCCGTCGACGATTTCGGCAGCCGGCACTCCTCGCTGTCGTCCCTGCGCCGGCTGCCGATCAACGAGGTCAAGGTCGACCGATCGTTCGTGCAGGGCATGGCGACCGACCCGGTGGACCTGGCGATCGTCAACGCGATCGTGACGCTTTCCCAACAGTTCGGCCTGGCGGTGGTCGCCGAGGGGGTCGAGAGCGAACTCACCCTGGAGCTGCTTCAGGACATCGGGTGCCAGATCGGACAGGGCTTCCTGTTCAGCCGCCCACTGCCGTACGAGCGGCTGGAGGCCTGGTTCGCCGCGCGGTCGGAGCCCGAGCCGCACCCTGCCGTCGGCGACGCGCGACGGTTGCGCGTCGTTCCCTGAGTGGCTCCGCGGCCCGCGGAATCGGTCGCTCGGACCGGTACCGGGGGATCTGATTTCACCTCCCGCCGGATGCCGTGTACTCTTACCCCTGCGCGCCTACGGGAAAGATCGCGTGCGCCCCCTTAGCTCAGTCGGCAGAGCGTCTCCATGGTAAGGAGAAGGTCTACGGTTCGATTCCGTAAGGGGGCTCAGAGGGTTCAGCTGGACCCGTTTACGGCGGTGTAGCTCAGTTGGCAGAGCAAGCGGCTCATAATCGCTGTGTCGCCGGTTCAAGTCCGGCCACCGCTACGCTTCGGCTGCCGGGCAAACCCGGGGAGCCGGGACAAGGGGCGCTCCGGCGCCCACTTTGCGTGTCCGCGTGGCAGGCGTCTACGCTGGTACGTTCGTCATTGAGTCCGTTATCGAGGAAGGCGCCCCGCCGTGGCCAAGGCGACCGATATTCGTCCCAAGATCACTTTGGCGTGCGTGGAGTGCAAGGAGCGCAACTACATCACGCGCAAGAACCGCCGCAATGACCCGGACCGCCTCGAGCTGAAGAAGTTCTGCCCCCGGGACGGCCGGCACACGCTGCACCGCGAGACCCGCTGACCTCCGGGCCGACCCGCGTCGGCCCCGCAGCTTCGTAGGATCGCCGTTCCGACCCGGCCGAGCGTGCCGCGAGCCCGCTCGAGTCCGCGTCCGGGACGGCGATGCTTGTTGTCTGACGTCGTCCGCGTCCCGTCTGGCGCCATTCGCGTCCGGTGTCGGGCGGGTGTGGCGGCAGGGGTTGGTTCGACCCGCGCCGGCCGCCGGGGCACCACGGCGTCCGCCGGTCGGCGGTGGCGCCAGTGGGATCGCGCTCGCGCGGGCCGGGGCGGTGGCCCCCGGCTGGCGGACCCGGCCCACCCGAACCGGGGGAGCAGCACCTCGCTCGCGGCCGTGTAGGTTCGGCGGCATGTCCCTGGACCCGTCCTTCGTCGGCCGGACGTATCCGCCGACCGCCCCGTACCAGGTGGGGCGCGAGAAGATCCGAGAGTTCGCCACGGCGATCGGCGCCACGGACGCCGCGTACCACGATCCGGACGCCGCCCGGGCCCTCGGCCACCCCGACGTCGTGGCGCCGCCCACCTTCCCGATCATGATCACGATGACGGCGAGCCGGCAGATCATCGAGGATCCGGCGCTCGGCCTCGACTACAGCCGCGTCGTCCACGGCGACCAGCGGTTCCGGTACCACCGTCCGGTGGTGGCCGGGGACGAGTTGGTCTGCGTCAACACCGTCGAGGAGATCACGAATCGGGGCGGGCACGGCTTCCTGACCACCCGCACCGACGTCAGTACGGTCGCCGGGGAGCCGGTGGTCACCGTCTGGTCGAAGCTCGTCGTACGCGGGGAGGGCTGATCATGGATCTCGCGCCGCAGACCTTCCGGATCACCCGTGCGGACCTGATCCGCTACGCCGGGGCCTCGGGTGACTTCAACCCGATCCACTGGAGCGACCGGATCGCCACCAAGGTCGGCCTGCCCGGGGTGATCGCTCACGGCATGTTCACCATGGCGCTGGTCGGTCGCGCGGTGACCGGCTGGGCCGGCTCCCCGGACGCCGTCGTGGAGTACGGTGTCCGGTTCACCCGGCCCGTGGTCGTGCCCGACGACGACCACGGGACCGAGATCGAGGTGAGGGCGACGGTCCGGGAGGTCACCGAGGACGGGCTGACCCGGCTCGACCTCACCGCCACCTGCCAGGGCGAGAAGGTGCTCGCCCAGGCCCGGGCGCTGGTCCGGATGTCGCGCTGAGGCCGGCCGCGGGCGTGCGTGGGCAGACCGGTTGGGAAAGTCGTGCCTCTACCCGTACACTGGTCCGCCGTGGGGCAAGTGACCCCTGCTCAGGCATGCATGCCTGGTCAGGTTTCGGCTGCCCCCACAGGGGTGTAGCTCAATTGGCAGAGCAGCGGTCTCCAAAACCGCAGGCTGCAGGTTCAAGTCCTGTCACCCCTGCGCCTACGGCCTGACCGATCCCGGGATCGGCGTCGTCACCACTGGCGACCGGTCCGTGTTGGTGGTGTCGGCGGGGCCGATCCGAGCGGAGCGTCCGCTCCGGTCCGGTCCACCGAGTTCCGCCGGCCGCGGGCCGTCCCGGGGCGGTCGTCGGGGGTTCGGTCGGGGGCGGTCGGCGCCCGCGGCGGAGACTCCGGGGCCGGCGTGACCAGCGCAGCGCGCGTTCACCGACGCGCGTACCCACCACCCGGCGACGGAGGGCGAAGTGGCCGAGAAGGATCGGCGCGACGAGGACGACAACGGCCGTCTCGAGAGCGAGAGGCTCGACGACGCCGTCGACGATGACGCGGACGAGCTGGTTTCCCGGGGTGGTACCGCCACCCGGGAACGGACGAAGACCGACTCGGCGGACAGCCGGAAGACCAAGACGGAGCCGGGCCGGGTCGGAATATTCGGCCGGCTTGGCCGGTTCTTCCGCGAGGTAGTGGCAGAACTGCGTAAGGTCATCTGGCCGACCCGTAAGGAGCTGCTGACCTACACCGCCGTCGTGGTCGTGTTCGTCGCCGTGGTGCTGACGATCGTGGCCGGGCTGGACTACGCCTTCGCCAAGGGCGTGTTGTGGGTCTTCGGCGGCTCCAGCTGACCACCGAGCCCCACCTGATAGTGACGGAAGTGAGCGAGCGTGCCTGAGTACGACGAGACCGCCGAGACCCCGGACGAGCAGTCTGCGGTGGCGACGGCGAGCGGTGCCGAGTCGGTCGAGGCCGCCAACGAACCGGAGCTCGGCGCGACCGAGTCGGACGAGGAGTTCGACCCCGTTGCCGAGCTGCGGCAGAAGCTGCGGTACGCGCCGGGCGACTGGTACGTGGTCCACTCGTACGCCGGGTACGAGAACAAGGTCAAGGCGAACCTGGAGACCCGGATCACCAGCCTCGACATGGAGGAGTACATCTACCAGGTCGAGGTGCCGACCCGGGAAGAGGTCGAGGTCAAGAACGGCAAGCGGTCGCAGGTCCAGGCGAAGGTCTTTCCGGGCTACATCCTGGTCCGGATGGAGCTGACCCCGGAGTCGTACTCCTGCGTGCGGAACACCCCCGGGGTGACCGGGTTCGTCGGCGCGACCGACCGGGCGGACCGCCCGGCGCCACTCTCGCTCGACGAGGTGGTGAAGTGGCTCGCGCCCGCGGTGGAGTCCGAGACCAAGAAGGCCAAGCCCGAGGTCAAGGTCCTCGACTTCGAGGTCGGCGACTCGGTCACGGTCACCGACGGTGCCTTCGCCTCGCTGCCGGCCACGATCAGCGAGATCAACGCCGACCAGCAGAAGCTCAAGGTCCTGGTGTCGATCTTCGGCCGGGAGACCCCGGTCGAACTCAACTTCAACCAGGTCGCCAAGATCTGACGGCCGGGCACCCGCCGGGGTGAACCTTCCGCGGTCCGCTGCCGCTGGCTGCGGACCGTCGGCCCTGGGCCGCACCGGGGGCGACCCCGCCCCCGGATCGGGCCGGCCCCGGGACCGGTGTGGATTCCCACCCGTCACGCCCGGCCCGATGGTCCGGACCGACCTCGACGGATCGCCCGACATCCCGCTGCGCTAGGCTTGACCGTCGCCTGTCCGCAGGCGCGCTCGGCCGTGCGCGCCGACGGCGCCGGCAGGTGCACCTTTCCAGTTCACGCCCAGGAAGAGACATGCCTCCGAAGAAGAAGCTCGTCAAGACGTTCACGCTTCAGCTCCCGGCGGGCCAGGCCACCCCGGCGCCGCCGGTCGGTCCGGCGCTGGGTCAGCACGGCGTCAACATCATGGAGTTCTGCAAGTCGTACAACGCGCAGACCGAGTCGCAGCGCGGCGACATCGTGCCTGCCGAGATCAGCGTGTACGAGGACCGGACCTTCACCTTCGTGCTGAAGACCCCGCCCGCCGCCCGGCTGCTGCTCAAGGCCGCCGGCGTGCAGAAGGGCTCCGGCGTCCCGCAGAGCCAGAAGGTCGGCACCATCACCCGTGCCCAGCTCCGCGAGATCGCCGAGCGGAAGATGGCCGACCTCAACGCCTACGACGTCGACCAGGCCGAGAAGATCATTGCCGGCACCGCCCGGTCGATGGGCATCACGGTCAAGGACTGATTCCCCCACCCCATCCCCGCTGATCGTGGGAGGGCCGCGCTCGCGGCCCGACAGAGACCACAGGAGTGTTCGCCGATGCAACGCAGCAAGAACTACCGCAAGGCCGCCGAGGCCATCGACCGGAGCCGGCTCTACACCCCGCTCGAGGCCGTACGGCTGGCCAAGCAGACCACCACGGTCAAGTTCGACGCCACGGTCGAGGTCGCGATGCGGCTCGGCGTCGACCCCCGTAAGGCCGACCAGATGGTCCGCGGCACGGTCAACCTGCCGCACGGTACGGGCAAGACCGCTCGGGTGATCGTCTTCGCGGCCGGCGCGAAGGCGGAGGAGGCGACCGCCGCCGGTGCGGACGAGGTCGGCACCGACGATCTGGTGGCCCGGATCCAGGAGGGGTGGTTGGAGTTCGACGCGGCGATCGCCACGCCGGACCAGATGGCCAAGATCGGCCGGATCGCGCGGATCCTGGGCCCGCGCGGTCTGATGCCGAACCCGAAGACCGGCACGGTGACCATGGACGTCGCCAAGGCCGTCTCGGACATCAAGGGCGGTAAGATCACCTTCCGGGTGGACAAGCACGCCAACCTGCACCTGATCATCGGCAAGGCCTCGTTCTCCGAGGCGCAGCTGATCGACAACTACGCGGCGGTGCTCGAGGAGGTGCTGCGCTCCAAGCCGTCCGCGGCGAAGGGGAAGTACCTCAAGAAGATCACCCTGACCACCACGATGGGGCCCGGCGTTCCGGTCGACCCGAACGTGGTGAAGAACCTCCGGGAGGCGGTCGAGGCCTGAGCCTCGGCACCGGAGCAGTCGTCCCGACGACGCGGGGCGCCCGGCGTACGGACGCGGGCGCCCCGCGTCGCCTTTTGACCCGTGGTGTGGCAGTCTCCACTGGTGCGTCTCGATCGGGTCTGGCTGCGGTACGGCCGTCGCGCGCCATGGGTACTGCGTGACGTCGACCTGGAACTCGGCCCCGGCCGCAGCGCGGTGGTGCTGGGGCGTAACGGTGTGGGGAAGTCGACGCTGTTGCAGCTGGCTGCCGGGGTGCTGACCCCGACCCGGGGGGCGGTCCGGGACCGACCCGCCACGGTCGGCTGGGTTCCCGAGCGGTTTCCCGGGGACCAGCCGCATACCGTCCGTCAGTACCTCACCGCGATGGGCAGCATCCGGGGGATCTCCGGTTCGGCCCTGACGCAGACGGTCGCGGACTGGACGGAACGGCTGGGGCTGGCGGCGTACCTCGACGTACGGCTCTCCGCCCTCTCCAAGGGGACGGCGCAGAAGGTCGGACTCGCCCAGGCGCTGCTCCGGCCGCCGGATCTGCTCATCCTCGACGAACCCTGGGAGGGACTGGACGGCCCGACCCGGGAGTTGGTGCCCGAACTGATCCGGGAGGTCCGCGAGGCCGGCGGCGCCGTCCTGGTCAGCGACCACCGGGGCGAGACGGTCCGGTTGCCCGACGCGGAGCAGTGGACGGTCGCCGACGGGTCCGTCTCGGTGGTGTTTCCGACGATCGCCGGGAGCGTCGCCCCCGGGGGGATCTCGGTGGTCGAGCTGGCGGTGCCGGCCTTCCGGGTGGCGGGCGTCGTCGCGGACCTGCGCGCCGCCGGTCACCAGGTGCTGCGGGTACGACCTCCCGAGCCGACGGATGGGGCGGCCGAGACGACGCCCGGCCCGGACGTGGGATCAGGGGAGGGACCGGCCGCGGTGGCCGAGTCCGGGGCACCCGCCGCCGGCGCGCCACCCGGGGCTGCCCCAACATCCGGTGCCCCCGTAGCCGTCGAGACCCCGGCCACCCCTGCTCCGCGCGCCGAGCCGGTATCTGCCGCTCCGGTCGCGCGCCCGGAGTCGGCGGGTGACCGGGCGCCGGGAACCGGCGGGACGCGCCCGGCGGGTACGCCGGAGGCGCCGGCTGCCTCGGCCGACACCGCGGGGCCCGCTCCGGGCGGGGCGACCCCGGCGGCCGGAGTGGTGTCGGCTGGCGGGGCGACGCCGGCCGCGCCGGTCGGCGTGGCGGGCGGGAGCCCGGCCGGGTCCGCCCCGCTGGTCGGGTCCGGCGACCGGAACGGCACTGGGGAGGCACAGTGATCGCGATGGTCCGGATGCGGCTGGGCGGCTTCGTGCGGACCGCCCGGGCGGTCCCGCCCCTGGTCGCGGGACTCGTGGCCCTCGTCGTCCTGCACGGCGGCGCCGGGGCGGAGGCGGCCGAGGCGTACGGCGTCTCGGCGGTGGTCCTCTTCCCGATCCTGGCCTGGCAGACCAAGCTCCTGTTGGACACCGAGCCCGACACGCAGCGTCGCCTCGTGGCGGTCGCGGCCGGGCGCCGGTCGGAGTTCGTCGGCGGGCTGCTCGCCGCCGGCGTGGTCGGGGTGGCGTTGATCCCGCTCGCCCTCGCCGTGCCCTGGCTGGTCGGCGGGGTGACCGCTCCGGTGCGTGCGGGTGAGCTGGGAGTCGGGCTGGCGATCGGACTGTGGGCACACCTGCTCGCCCTGCCCGCGGCCGTGGGGCTTGGCGCGCTGGCCAGCCGGGCGGCGGTGACCAGCCCGCTGTACGGGGTGGTGATCCTGGTCTGCGGCGTCGTCGGTGTCTTCGTCTTCGGTCTGCGGGACTCCGTGGTTCCCTGGCTGGTGCCGCCGGTGCTGGCGGTCGCCCGGGCGAGCGCCGCCGGGCCGACCGGGGCGGAGATCGCGCTGCTGACCGGGCACGCGCTGCTCTGGAGCGCGGTGGCGATCGCGGGTTACGCCGGGTTGCGGCGGCGGCGGGCGTGACGTGGGGCACCCGGGGTGATTTGGTCGTCACCCGGGCCGTGCCGTAGGCTTTAACCTCGGCCAAGCCTGCTTGGCCGAAGTCATCACCCAGAGACCGCTGGTCACCGTGCCTCGGCACGGTCGAAGGTCCCGTTTCACGGGCGGCCCGCGCAGGGAGAGACGGTAGCGTGCCGGATCATGCTCGCGTGATCCCTCTCGCCCCGTGCGCCCTGCGCCGGGGCGTTTCTCGTTGTGGCGGAGCTGTCGACACCCCGAAGCCCGATCACGCCGGACGGCCGATCGGCCTCGACGGTGATCAGCCTGGAGCAACGAGAGAGGAGGGACATGGCGGACAAGCCGGTTCGGGCCGACAAGGCCACCGCCGTCGCCGAACTCACCGAGCACTTCCGCAAGGCGGAAGCGACGGTGCTGACCGAGTACCGCGGGTTGACGGTCGCCCAGCTGACCCAGTTGCGTCGCTCGCTCGGTCGGGAGACCACCTACGCGGTGGCGAAGAACACGCTGGCCAAGCGCGCCGCGGCGGAGGCGGGCATCACCGGCCTCGACGAGCTGTTCACCGGTCCTACCGCGCTGACCTTCGTCTCCGGTGACGTGGTCGAGGCGGCGAAGGGTCTGCGGGAGTTCGCGAAGGCCAACCCGAAGCTCGTCATCAAGGGCGGGATCTTCGAGGGCCGGGCGATCACCGCGGACGACGTCAACAAACTCGCCGACCTCGAGTCCCGTGAGGTGCTGCTGGCCAAGCTGGCCGGCGCGATGAAGGGCAACCTGAGCAAGGCCGCCGCGCTGTTCCAGGCGCCGCTGGCGAAGACCGCCCGCCTGGCGGCTGCCCTGCAGGAGAAGCGTGAGAAGGAGGGGCAGGCCTGAGACGGCCGGCCTCGGCGTACCCCGATATTCGTGTGACAAGGTAAGGAAAGGACGCCAGACATGGCGAAGCTCAGCACCCAGGAGCTGCTCGACGCGTTCAAGGAGATGACGCTGATCGAGCTCTCGGAGTTTGTGAAGCAGTTCGAGGAGACCTTCGAGGTCACCGCCGCCGCGCCGGTGGCGATGGTCCAGGGCGGCGGCGGCCCGGCTGCCCCGGCCGCCGAGGCCGAGCCGGAGAAGGACGAGTTCGACGTCATCCTCGAGGCCGACGGTGGCAAGAAGATCCAGGTCATCAAGGTCGTGCGCGAGCTGACCGGCCTGGGTCTGAAGGAGGCCAAGGACCTGGTCGAGGGTGCTCCGAAGCCGGTCCTGGAGAAGGTCAACAAGGAGACCGCCGACAAGGCCAAGGCGAAGCTCGAGGGCGAGGGCGCGAAGGTCACCCTCAAGTAACTCGGACCGTCGAGTCCTCCCGGGCCCGCGCGGTGGTGGCGTCCCGGCGCCGCCGACCGGGGCCGTGGCCGCCGTCACGAGGCCGGGAGGGTGGTCGTGCCGGTTCGAGTGAGCTGACACACAGCACAGCGCCGACGGGCGGCGATCTGGCAACAGGTCGCCGCCCGTTTTCGTCCGTTGATGGCCGGCATCCACCGATGATCAGCGCTTTGACCAGACCGGCGGTCGGGGGCTAAGGTCCCGGAGGCGCTGCGTCATGGGACCGGCGGGCCCAAAGAGGTTGCCCGACCCGGGTATCAACCCTTGACGCGGCACGAAGCGGCAGGCACGCTGACAACAGCAAGACCTTCCGCGCTTGCGACGGCCGACACCTGGGTAGGAGCGGCGGCACCACCGGCCGCTGACTGTGGCCTAGCGGGATGCGTACGGGACGGGTAAGCGCCGTTGAGCGCAGCCGGCCGAGGGCTGGCGACACGTTGTCCGGCGCCCCGCCGTGGTGGCCTGGACAGCGGTTAGCCGCTCGGCTACACTGCTAGTTTGCGCTGCCTTCCGACTTGACCCCTGCTCGGAATGTCCCATTTTGGGCGTTTCTAGTGGGGTCATTGGAGTGCACGCATAACAGCCGCATCTAGCAGCACCGGTCCTCGGAAGGACGCATCTTGGCAGCTTCCCGCCCTGCGAAGACCAGTCGTACGTCGAGCGCTTTCGCGCCCCGCCGAATCTCCTTCGGCAGGATCACCGAACACCTCGAGGTCCCCAACCTCCTTGCCATCCAGAACGAGTCCTTCGACTGGCTGATCGGCAACGAGGCTTGGCAGGGCCGGTCGGCCGACGACCCGCACGCTCGATCGGGTCTCGCTGAGATTCTCGACGAGATCAGTCCCATTGAGGACTTCTCCGGCACGATGTCGCTCTCGTTCTCCTCGCCGCGCTTCGACGAGGTCAAGGCCTCGATCGAGGAGTGCAAGGAGAAGGACCTGACCTACTGCGCGCCGCTCTTCGTGACCGCGGAGTTCACCAACAACACCACCGGCGAGATCAAGAGCCAGACGGTGTTCATGGGTGACTTCCCGATGATGACGCCGAAGGGCACCTTCATCATCAACGGCACCGAGCGCGTCGTGGTCAGCCAGCTCGTCCGGTCCCCGGGCGTCTACTTCGACAAGCAGCCGGACAAGACCTCCGACCGCGACCTCTCCAGTGTGAAGGTCATCCCGAGCCGGGGTGCCTGGCTGGAGTTTGATATCGACAAGCGCGACACCGTCGGTGTCCGTATCGACCGCAAGCGCCGGCAGGCCGTCACCGTCCTGCTCAAGGCGATCGGCTGGACCAACGAGCAGATCCGCGAGCGGTTCGGCTGGTCCGAGCTGATGATGACGACCCTGGAGAAGGACCACATCGCCGGGGCGGACGAGGCGCTGCTCGACATCTACCGCAAGCTGCGGCCGGGCGAGCCACCGACGCGGGAGAACGCCCAGACGCTGCTCGACAACCTCTTCTTCAACCCGAAGCGGTACGACCTGGCCAAGGTCGGGCGCTACAAGTTCAACAAGAAGCTCGGGATCGACGTACCGATCACCACCGGCATCCTGACCGAGGACGACATCGTCGCCACGGTCGAGTACCTCTGCCGGCTGCACGCCGGTGAGGAGGGCTACGAGCCCGACGACATCGACCACTTCGGCAACCGCCGGCTGCGTACCGTGGGCGAGCTGATCCAGAACCAGATCCGGGTCGGCCTCTCCCGGATGGAGCGGGTCGTCCGCGAGCGGATGACCACCCAGGACGTCGAGGCGATCACGCCGCAGACCCTGATCAACATCCGCCCGGTGGTGGCGGCGATCAAGGAGTTCTTCGGTACGTCGCAGCTCTCGCAGTTCATGGACCAGACCAACCCGCTGGCGGGTCTCACCCACCGCCGCCGGCTGAGCGCGCTCGGCCCCGGCGGTCTGTCCCGGGAGCGGGCCGGCTTCGAGGTCCGGGACGTGCACCCGTCGCACTACGGCCGGATGTGCCCGATCGAGACGCCGGAAGGCCCCAACATCGGCCTGATCGGTGCGCTCTCCACCTTCGCCCGGGTCAATCCGTTCGGCTTCATCGAGACGCCGTACCGGAAGGTCGTGGACGGCCGGGTCACCGACCAGATCGACTACCTGACCGCGGACGAGGAGGACCGGTACGTCCTGGCCCAGGCGAACGCGCCGCTGACCAGCGACGGCCGCTTCGCCGAGGACCGGGTGCTGGTCCGCCGGAAGGGCGGCGAGGTCGACTTCGTCGCGCCGTCCGCCGTCGACTACATGGACGTCTCGCCGCGGCAGATGGTCTCCGTCGCGACGGCCATGATTCCGTTCCTGGAGCACGACGACGCCAACCGGGCCCTGATGGGCGCCAACATGCAGCGCCAGGCGGTCCCGCTGATCAAGGCCGAGGCGCCGCTGGTCGGCACCGGCATGGAGTACCGGGCCGCGGTCGACGCCGGTGACGTGGTGGTGGCCGAGGTCGGTGGCGTGGTCGAGGACCTCTGCGCCGACTACATCACCATCCACCAGGACGACGGCCACCGGCGGACGTACCTGCTGCACAAGTTCCGTCGTTCGAACGCCGGCTCCTGCGTCAACCAGAAGCCGATCGTCTTCGAGGGGGACCGGGTCGAGGCCGGCCAGGTCATCGCGGACGGGCCGTGCACCGACAAGGGCGAGATGGCGCTCGGGCGGAACCTGCTCGTCGCCTTCATGCCCTGGGAGGGCCACAACTACGAGGACGCGATCATCCTGTCGCAGCGCCTCGTCCAGCAGGACATCCTCACCTCGATCCACATCGAGGAGCACGAGGTCGACGCGCGGGACACCAAGCTGGGGCCGGAGGAGATCACCCGCGACATCCCGAACGTCAGCGAGGAGATGCTCGCCGACCTCGACGAGCGCGGCATCATCCGGATCGGCGCCGAGGTGGTGACCGGGGACATCCTGGTCGGCAAGGTCACCCCCAAGGGTGAGACCGAGCTGACCCCGGAGGAACGGCTGCTCCGTGCGATCTTCGGTGAGAAGGCCCGGGAGGTCCGGGACACCTCGCTGAAGGTGCCGCACGGCGAGACCGGCACGGTGATCGGTGTACGGACCTTCTCGCGGGAGGACGGCGACGAGCTGCCGCCGGGCGTCAACGAGCTGGTCCGGGTCTACGTGGCGCAGAAGCGGAAGATCCAGGACGGTGACAAGCTCGCCGGTCGGCACGGCAACAAGGGGGTCATCTCCAAGATCCTGCCGGTCGAGGACATGCCGTTCCTGGAGGACGGCACGCCGGTCGACATCGTGCTCAACCCGCTCGGTGTGCCGAGCCGGATGAACATCGGCCAGGTCCTGGAAACCCACCTCGGTTGGGTAGCCAAGACCGGGTGGAAGGTCGTGGGCGACGACGCGGACTGGAAGCGAGCGCTGCGCGCGATCGACGCCCACGAGGCCGAACCGGACACCAACGTGGCGACGCCGGTCTTCGACGGCGCCCGCGAGGAGGAGATCGCCGGTCTGCTCGAGTCGACGCTGCCCAACCGCGACGGCAAGCAGTTGATCGGGCGTAGCGGCAAGGCGCGGCTCTTCGACGGCCGTTCCGGCGAGCCGCTGCCGGACCCGATCGCGGTCGGCTACATCTACATCCTCAAGCTGAACCACCTGGTCGACGACAAGATCCACGCTCGGTCGACCGGCCCGTACTCGATGATCACTCAGCAGCCGCTGGGTGGTAAGGCGCAGTTCGGTGGCCAGCGGTTCGGCGAGATGGAGTGCTGGGCGATGCAGGCGTACGGCGCCGCGTACGCCCTGCAGGAGCTGTTGACGATCAAGTCCGACGACGTGTTGGGCCGGGTCAAGGTCTACGAGGCGATCGTCAAGGGCGAGAACATCCCGGAACCGGGCATCCCGGAGTCCTTCAAGGTGCTGCTCAAGGAGCTGCAGTCGCTGTGCCTCAACGTTGAGGTGCTCTCCAGCGACGGTGTGGCTCTGGAGATGCGCGAGACCGACGACGAGGTCTTCCGGGCTGCGGAGGAACTCGGTATCGACCTGTCCCGGCGCGAGCCGAGCTCGGTCGAAGAGGTGTAAGGCGCGTGGCGGGTCTGGGGCGGTGCGACCCGCTCCGGGCGGTCAGGCGTGATCCCCGTACGGGTCACGCCGCCCCAGACCTCCAGCCCCCGGTGAGCTAGCAGCGGCAGAACGACACGACACGAGGGACATATAACGTGCTCGACGTCAACTTCTTCGACGAGTTGCGGATTGGCCTCGCGACCGCCGACGACATCCGGCAGTGGTCGCACGGCGAGGTCAAGAAGCCTGAGACGATCAACTACCGCACCCTCAAGCCGGAAAAGGACGGGCTCTTCTGCGAGAAGATCTTCGGTCCGCAGCGGGACTGGGAGTGCTACTGCGGTAAGTACAAGCGGGTCCGGTTCAAGGGCATCATCTGCGAGCGCTGCGGCGTCGAGGTGACCCGTTCCAAGGTCCGTCGTGAGCGGATGGGGCACATCGAGCTGGCGGCCCCGGTGACGCACATCTGGTACTTCAAGGGCGTGCCGAGCCGGCTCGGCTACCTGCTCGACCTGGCGCCGAAGGATCTCGAAAAGATCATTTACTTCGCGTCGTACGTGGTGACCAGCGTCGACACCGAGGCGCGGCAGCGCGACCTGCCCACCATCGAGAACGAGATCCTGGCCGAGAAGCGGCAGGCCGAGAACAGCCGCGACTCCGAGATCGAGAAGCGGGCCGCCAAGCTCGAGGCCGACCTGGCCGAGCTGGAGGCCGAGGGTGCCAAGGCGGACGTCCGGCGCAAGGTCAAGGAGGCCGGCGAGCGCGAGATGCGCCAGATCCGCGACCGGGCGCAGCGCGAGATCGACCGTCTGGACGAGGTGCTGGAGACCTTCCGCAAGCTGGAGCCGAAGCAGCTGATCACCGACGAGCTGCTCTACCGGGAGCTGCGGGACCGGTTCGGCGAGTACTTCACCGGTGGGATGGGCGCCGAGGCGATCAAGGCGCTGGTCCAGAACCTGGACCTGGAGGCGGAGGCGGAGGGTCTCCGCGAGATCATCCGGACCGGCAAGGGGCAGCGGAAGATCCGGGCGCTCAAGCGGCTGAAGGTGGTCGCGGCGTTCCTCAACACCCGTAACTCGCCGCTCGGCATGGTGCTGGACTGCGTACCGGTGATCCCGCCGGACCTGCGCCCGATGGTGCAGCTCGACGGTGGCCGCTTCGCGACCAGCGACCTGAACGACCTGTACCGCCGGGTGATCAACCGGAACAACCGGCTCAAGCGGCTGATCGACCTCGGCGCGCCCGAGATCATCGTCAACAACGAGAAGCGGATGCTCCAGGAGGCCGTCGACGCGCTGTTCGACAACGGCCGCCGCGGTCGTCCGGTCACCGGCCCGGGTAACCGGCCGCTGAAGTCGCTCTCGGACATGCTCAAGGGCAAGCAGGGCCGGTTCCGGCAGAACCTGCTGGGCAAGCGGGTCGACTACTCGGGCCGTTCCGTGATCGTGGTCGGTCCGCAGCTGAAGCTGCACCAGTGCGGTCTGCCCAAGCAGATGGCGCTGGAGCTGTTCAAGCCGTTCGTGATGAAGCGGCTGGTGGACCTCAACCACGCGCAGAACATCAAGTCCGCGAAGCGGATGGTCGAGCGGCAGCGGCCGGTCGTCTGGGACGTGCTGGAGGAGGTCATCGGCGAGCACCCGGTGCTGCTGAACCGGGCGCCGACCCTGCACCGGCTCGGCATCCAGGCGTTCGAGCCGCAGCTGGTCGAGGGTAAGGCGATCCAGATCCACCCGCTCGTCTGCACCGCGTTCAACGCGGACTTCGACGGCGACCAGATGGCGGTGCACGTGCCGCTGTCGGCCGAGGCTCAGGCCGAGGCGCGGATCCTGATGCTCTCGTCGAACAACATCCTCAAGCCGGCCGACGGCAAGCCGGTCACCATGCCCACCCAGGACATGGTCATCGGCCTCTACTACCTCACCCACCTGACCCCGGGTGAGGTGGGTGAGGGTCGGGTGTTCAGCTCGGACGCCGAGGCGCGGATGGCCTTCGACAACGGCGAACTCCACCTGCAGGCCCCGGTGAAGATCCGGCTGCGGGGGATCACCGAGGTCGACAACGGGCCCGGCGCGCCCCGGTGGACGCCGCCGGAGGGCTGGACCCCGGGCGATCCGATCACGGTGGAGACCACGCTGGGTCGGGTGCTGTTCAACGAGACCCTGCCGCAGGGCTACCGCTTCGTGAACTACGAGATCCGCAAGGGTCAGCTCTCCGCGATCGTCAACGACCTCGCCGAGCGGTACCCGAAGGTGGCCCTCGCCGCCACGCTCGACGGGCTCAAGGAGTCCGGTTTCCACTGGGCCACCTGGTCCGGCGTGACGATCGGCATGGAGGACGTCATCGCGCCGCCGCGCAAGCGGGAGATCCTGGAGCGGTACGAGAAGGAAGCCGAGCGGATCGACAAGCAGTACCAGCGCGGTCTGATGACGCTCGAGGAGCGCCGCCTCGAGCTCATCGAGATCTGGACCAAGGCGAGCACCGAGGTCGCCAAGGACATGGAGAGCGCGCTGCCGCAGGAGAACCCGCTGTGGAAGATGATCAACTCGGGTGCCCGCGGTAACCTGCTCCAGCTCCGCCAGATCGCGGCGATCCGTGGCCTGGTGGCCAACCCCAAGGGTGAGATCATCCCGCGGCCGATCAAGGCCAGCTACCGGGAGGGCCTCTCCGTGCTGGAGTACTTCATCTCCACCCACGGTGCCCGGAAGGGTCTTGCCGACACCGCGCTGCGGACCGCCGACTCGGGTTACCTGACCCGCCGTCTGGTGGACGTGTCGCAGGACGTCATCATCCGCGAGGAGGACTGCGGCACCGACCGGGCGATCACGATGCCGATCGCCCAGAAGGTCGACGGCAAGCTGGTGGTGCACGAGCACGTGGAGACCGGCGTGCACGCCCGTACCCTGGCCGACGACATCAAGGGCCCCGACGGCAACCTGGTGGCGGAGCGGGGTGCGGACATCAACTCGATCCTGGTCGACAAGATGATTGCCGCCGGCATCGACACGGTCCGGGTGCGCAGCGTTCTGACCTGCGAGTCGAAGCTGGGCGTCTGCGCCGCGTGCTACGGCCGTTCGCTGCCGACCGGCAAGACCGTGGACGTCGGCGAGGCGGTTGGCATCATCGCCGCGCAGTCGATCGGTGAGCCGGGTACCCAGCTCACGATGCGGACCTTCCACACCGGTGGTGTCGCGGGTGAGGACATCACCCAGGGTCTGCCCCGGGTCCAGGAGATCTTCGAGGCCCGGGTCCCGAAGGGCAAGGCGCCGATCGCCGAGAGCCCGGGCCGGATCCGGATCGAGGACGGCGAGCGGTCGCGGAAGATCATCATCGTGCCGGACGACGGCAGCGACGAGATCGTCCACGACAAGATCTCCAAGCGGGTTCGGCTGCGGGTCCACGACGGGGATCACGTCGAGGTCGGCGAGAAGCTCACCGAGGGCACGATCGACCCGCACGAGCTGCTGCGGATCCTCGGCCCGCGGGCGGTCCAGGTCCACCTGACCCAGGAGGTGCAGGAGGTCTACCGGTCGCAGGGTGTGCTCATCCACGACAAGCACATCGAGATCATCATCCGGCAGATGCTCAAGCGCGTGACGGTGATCGATTCGGGCTCCACCGAGTTCCTCCCCGGTGTGCTGGTTGACCGGGCGGTCTTCGAGGCGGAGAACCGCCGGCTCGTGGCCGAGGGCGGCGAGCCCGCTGCCGGGCGTCCGGTGCTGATGGGTATCACCAAGGCCTCGCTGGCCACCGACTCCTGGCTCTCGGCGGCCTCCTTCCAGGAGACCACCCGGGTGCTGACCGACGCGGCGATCAACGCGCGCAGCGACTCGCTCATCGGTCTCAAGGAGAACGTGATCATCGGTAAGCTCATCCCGGCCGGTACCGGCATCAGCAGGTACCGCAACATCCGGGTCGAGCCGACCGAGGAGGCGAAGGCCAAGGTCTACTCGATGACCGGCTACCCGGAGACCGACTACGGGTTCGGGCCGGCCAGCGGCCAGGCGGTGCCGCTGGACGACTTCGACTTCGGGTCGTACCGCTGACGGAACGCCTCGGGCGCCCCGTACGTCGTCACCCGACGACGTACGGGGCGCCGTGCGTCTGGCGCAGGCCTGGCCGGTTTGTAGGCTGGGATCGTGACGACGATGCCGGTGGGTGCCTCCGGTCCGGCGCTGCGCCATCCGCTCGACCCGGACCCGGTGCGCTCGACCAAGTCTCGCGCGGTCTTCGCCCTCGGCCTGGTGGCGCTGCTGACCGGCCCGTTCGTCGGTGGTGTCGTGCCGGCCACGGTCGCGATGCTGCTCGTCCGGCAGGCGCGCCGGGAGGCGTACGCCTCGGGCGGCTACCTCACCGGCGCCGCGTGGCTGCGGTGTGGTGAGCGGCTGGCCTGGGCCGGACTGGTGCTGGCACTCACCACGCTGGTGGTGGTGACCGTCATCGGTGTGCTGAACCTCGCCGAGGCCCCGACCGGCCAGGACTTCGCACCCGGCGTCGACTGAGGGCAGCCGCCCGGGTCCCGCCCCGCCCGGAGGAAGCCGTCGCCGGACACCCGACCGGCTCGTGTCGTGTGTCGGTCGGGGAGCCGCCGCGCCGTCCCGGCCGGTGCGCGGTGCCCACCCGGTGCGTGAGTCGGCGTCCGTCGTCGTACGCGGTCCACGTGTCGGTTCGTACGCCGTGCGTCCGGCGGGCCGGCTCGCCGCGCGCCCCATTGGTGGCCGCTGACGGTAGCCTGTCGCTTGGCAGACGCGAGGGCGTCCGGCCGGTGACGGACCGGCCCCTGGGCGGTACGCTCCGAGCCGGTCCGGTGGTCAGGGGGGATGGGCGTGACGGACGAGGCACAACCGCCGGCTGCGGACCGTACGGCGGGAGCCGCGCCGTCCATCGGCCCCGAACCGCGACATCCCGGGTCGTCGTACACCCTGCCGAGCGAACAGTCGGGGTGGCCAGCCGCGCCGGTCAGCGAGTGGGCGCGTCCGGCGGGTCCGTCCGTCGCGGGTGGTCCGGCCTCCTCACCTGCGCCTTTCACGCCGGGCGCCGCACCGTCGCCGTCGTCCGCCCCGGTCGCCTCAAGCGCCCCGTCGTCGTTCGGGACGGGCGGGCCGTATCCGCCGGGACCCGGTGGGCCGTACCCGACGGCATCGTCGGCCGGCCCGGTGACGACGTACTCCCCCGGATACCCGGTGCCGTCGGGCAGCGGGCTGCCGGCGTACCCGGGACCGGTCGGACCGCCGCCGGCCCCGCCGTGGGGGCAGGGCCGGCCGGCGGTGCCGGCGCCGCCCAGGGAGTCCTGGCGTCCTCCCCGCCGGGTGGATCCGGTTCCCGGTACGCCCTTCGGTGTGGTCCAGCTGGACGTGCCCGCGATCACCTCGGGGCCGGCCGTCGCGGCGTTGAGCACCGGCATCGGTTCGGTCCTCGTCGCCTTCGTCGTCGGCTGCTTCGGGCTGGCCGGGGCCGAACCGGGGTGGGGTGGCTGGGTGGCGGGTGCCTTCGCGGTGCTGGCCGGGCTGCTCGGTCTCGCCGCGGTGGCGCTCGGCGAGGTCGGGCGGCGGCAGACCCGGCGTCCCGGTCCACCGTCGCCGCCCGGACCCGTCCCCGTCACGACCGGACCGGCCGGGTCCCCGGTGACCGGCGCGCCGTTCTCGACGGCGGGCGCGGGGCCGAGCCCGGAGCCGGCGGCTCGGCCGGCGTCGGGCCCGGCGGACCCCGCCCGTGGGTCGTCCGCCGCCCGGTTCACCGGGCGGGGCCTGGCCATCGCCGGCATGAGCTGCGGCGGGGTCGGCCTCGCGCTGACCCTGCTGGCCCTTGCGGTGGCGGTGCTGCTCCAGGCCTGATCCGGGCCCCTGTCCGAGTGCCGCCGGGATCACGGCGAACGGGCGACCGCCGGTGGCGTGCGGGTCAGGTCGTACGGCCGGCCCGGTTGCCGGGCCGACGAGCCGGGACGCCGACCCAGCCGGTACACTGACGGTGGTAGTGCCTGCGCGGGAGCGACACGACGGACGGATCCCCACCGGAGGTGGTTGACAACCATCGGGGACCTGTTTTGACGTGCCCACCCAGGGTAGGTACTCTTTCCTCTCGTGCCCGGGCATGCCCGGGCAACTCGTGCGTGCGCTCGGGCTGGCATCCGCCACCGAGTAGCGACACGGCAACGTCGAACAGGTCGGGACGCGGCAGCGTGCCGACGAGCTGGAATCCGGCGCCGAATCGAGGTGCCGGAGCCCGCGAGGGGGCGACACGCCCGACCGCGGGTGCCGGGACCGTCGCAAGACGGCCCTGGTTGGAATGTAGGAGAGCCACTCGCGAGGGCGGCTATGACACGGCGCGGTCGCCACAGGTGACCGAAGGGAGCGGAGAAACCCGGTGCCCACGATCCAGCAGCTGGTCCGCAAGGGCCGCCAGGCGAAGACGAGCAAGACCAAGACGCCGGCGCTGAAGGGGAGTCCCCAGCGACGCGGCGTGTGCACGCGCGTGTACACCACCACCCCGAAGAAGCCGAACTCTGCGCTGCGCAAGGTCGCTCGTGTGAAGCTCAGCAGCCAGATCGAGGTGACCGCGTACATCCCCGGTGTGGGGCACAACCTGCAGGAGCACTCCCTCGTGCTGGTCCGGGGCGGCCGGGTGAAGGACCTCCCGGGCGTGCGATACAAGATCATTCGCGGCTCGCTCGACACCCAGGGCGTCCGCAACCGCAAGCAGGCGCGTAGCCGTTACGGCGCGAAGAAGGAGAAGAGCTGACATGCCGCGTAAGGGCCCCGCTCCGCGCCGGCCGATCGCCCCGGACCCGGTGTACAACTCCCCGCTGGTCACCCAGCTGGTGAACAAGATCCTGCTGCGCGGGAAGCGTCAGCTCGCCGAGCGCATCGTGTACCAGGCGCTCGAGGGCTGCCGGGAGAAGTCCGGTACCGACCCGGTCGTCATCCTGAAGCGCGCGATGGACAACGTGAAGCCGACCCTGGAGGTCCGCAGCCGCCGCGTCGGTGGCGCGACGTACCAGGTGCCGGTCGAGGTGCGTCCCCCCCGGGCCACCACGCTCGGGCTGCGTTGGCTGGTCACCTACGCCCGTGCCCGTCGGGAGAAGACCATGGTCGAGCGGCTGATGAACGAGCTGCTCGACGCAAGCAACGGTCTTGGCGCCGCCGTCAAGCGGCGTGAGGACACCCACAAGATGGCTGAGTCCAACAAGGCCTTCGCGCACTACCGCTGGTAACGACCGAGCGGGTCCCGCGCGGTTCGCCGCGCCGGGGCCGCGAAGGTCGCGATTACGCCGACGAGACGACGACAAGTAGGGATTGAAGTGGCCGCCGCAGACGCGCTCGCCAAGGTACGCAACATCGGCATCATGGCGCACATCGATGCCGGTAAGACCACGACCACCGAGCGGATCCTGTTCTACACCGGTATCACGTACAAGATCGGTGAGGTCCACGAGGGCGCCGCCGTCATGGACTGGATGGAGCAGGAGCAGGAGCGGGGGATCACCATCACCTCCGCCGCCACCAAGTGTGAGTGGAAGGGCCACACGATCCAGATCATCGACACCCCCGGGCACGTCGACTTCACCGTCGAGGTGGAGCGGTCGCTGCGGGTGCTCGACGGTGCGGTGGCCGTCTACGACGGGGTCGCCGGCGTGGAGCCGCAGACGGAGAACGTCTGGCGCCAGGCCGACAAGTACCACGTCCCCCGGATGTGCTTCGTCAACAAGCTGGACCGCACCGGCGCGGACTTCTTCCGCTGCGTGCAGATGATGATCGACCGGCTCAACGCCACCCCGCTGGTCCTCCAGATCCCGATCGGCACGGAGGCCGACTTCATCGGTGTCGTCGACCTGATCGGGATGCGTGCGCTGACCTGGCGCGGCGAGACCCAGAAGGGCGAGGACTACACGGTCGAGGAGATTCCGGCCGATCTTGCCGACCAGGCCGCCGAGTGGCGCGACAAGCTGCTGGAGACGCTGGCCGATGTCGACGACGAGGTGATGGAGAAGTACCTCGAGGGCGAGGAGCTCTCCATCGAGGCGATCAAGGCCGGTATCCGTCGCGCCACCATCGCCGGCAAGGTCAACCCGGTCCTCTGCGGCTCGGCCTTCAAGAACAAGGGCATCCAGCCCATGCTGGACGCGGTCGTGGACTACCTGCCGTCGCCGATGGACATCCCGGCGATCGAGGGCACCGCGACCGACGGCGAGACCCCGATGCAGCGCAAGCCGGACGCCAGCGAGCCGTTCGCCGCCCTGGCCTTCAAGATCCAGACTGACAAGCACCTGGGCAAGCTGACCTACGTGCGGGTCTACTCGGGCAAGGTCGAGTCTGGTGCGCAGGTCATCAACTCGACCAAGGACCGCAAGGAGCGGATCGGCAAGATCTACCAGATGCACGCCAACAAGCGGGAGGAGCGCAGCTCCGCCCAGGCTGGCGACATCATCGCGGTGCAGGGTCTCAAGCAGACCACCACCGGTGACACCCTCTGCGACCCGGCCAACCCCGTCATCCTGGAGTCGATGACCTTCCCCGAGCCGGTCATCGAGGTGGCGATCGAGCCGAAGACCAAGGCGGACCAGGAGAAGCTGAGCAACGCCATCCAGCGGCTCGCCGAGGAGGACCCGACGTTCCGGGTCAAGCTCGACAACGAGACCGGGCAGACGGTCATCTCCGGTATGGGCGAGCTGCACCTGGACATCCTGGTCGACCGGATGCGCCGCGAGTTCAACGTCGAGGCGAACATCGGCAAGCCGCAGGTGGCGTACCGGGAGACGATCCGCCGCAAGGTGGAGAGGGTCGAGTACACCCACAAGAAGCAGACCGGTGGTTCCGGCCAGTACGCCCGGGTCATCGTCGATCTCGAGCCGCTGCCCCTCTCCAACGACTCGCCGACCTACGAGTTCGCCAACGTGGTGACCGGTGGCCGGGTGCCGAAGGAGTTCATCCCCTCGGTCGACGCCGGCGCCCAGGACGCGATGCAGTACGGCGTGCTCGCCGGCTTCCCGCTGGTCGGCCTGAAGCTGACGCTGGTGGACGGGCAGGCCCACGAGGTCGACTCGTCCGAGATGGCGTTCAAGATCGCTGGTTCGATGGTGCTCAAGGAGGCGGCCCGCCGGGCCGACCCGACGCTCCTCGAACCGATGATGTCCGTCGAGGTCACCACTCCTGAAGAGAACATGGGTGACGTGATCGGCGACCTCAACTCCCGCCGGGGCATCATCCAGGCGATGGAGGAGCGCGGGGGAGCCCGCGTCGTCCGCGCCCTGGTGCCGCTGTCGGAGATGTTCGGCTATGTCGGCGACCTGCGGTCGAAGACCCAGGGCCGGGCTAGCTACAGCATGCAGTTCGACTCCTACGCCGAGGTTCCCGCGAACGTGGCGAAGGAGATCATCGCGAAGGCGACGGGTGAGTGATCGCGGAAGCGAGATCTGCCTGACGCCGGGCCGGTGATACCGCGGAGGCCGCGGACGAGTAATCTCGCCCGCGGCGTTCACGGGCCGGGCTGCGAGACCGGGCCTGAAGGTTTCACCGCCGCAAGACCCATCAACAACTTCCCGACCGGAAATGGCCGGCCGGAAAGGCTGTCGACAGAGTCCTAAGCGCCGGATGGCGCGCCGGGCGTACGAACCAAGAAGTCCACAGGAGGACACCAGTGGCGAAGGCGAAGTTCGAGCGGACTAAGCCGCACGTCAACATCGGCACCATTGGTCACATCGACCACGGTAAGACGACGCTGACGGCGGCCATTACCAAGGTCCTGCACGACAAGATGCCGGACCTGAACCCGTACACGCCGTTCGACGAGATCGACAAGGCGCCGGAGGAGAAGGCCCGGGGTATCACGATTTCGATCGCGCACGTCGAGTACCAGACCGAGGCGCGGCACTACGCGCACGTCGACTGCCCCGGTCACGCCGACTACATCAAGAACATGATCACCGGTGCCGCCCAGATGGACGGCGCGATCCTGGTGGTCGCGGCGACCGACGGCCCGATGCCGCAGACCCGCGAGCACGTGCTGCTGGCCCGCCAGGTCGGCGTGCCGTACATCGTCGTCGCCCTGAACAAGAGCGACATGGTGGACGACGAGGAGCTTCTCGAGCTGGTCGAGCTCGAGGTCCGCGAGCTGCTCTCGTCGCAGGACTACCCGGGCGACGAGCTCCCGGTCGTACGGGTGTCGGCGCTGAAGGCGCTCGAGGGCGACCCGGTGTGGACCGAGAAGCTCATGGAGCTGATGAACGCGGTCGACACCGCGATTCCGCAGCCGGAGCGGGACACCGACAAGCCGTTCCTCATGCCGATCGAGGACGTCTTCACGATCACCGGCCGTGGCACCGTGGTTACCGGCCGTGTCGAGCGTGGCGTGCTCAAGCCGAACGAGGAGGTGGAGATCGTCGGTATCCGCGACAAGTCGCAGAAGACGGTCGTCACCGGTATCGAGATGTTCCGCAAGCTGCTCGACGAGGCCCGCGCGGGCGAGAACGTCGGTCTGCTGCTGCGGGGTGTCAAGCGCGAGGAGGTCGAGCGCGGCATGGTCGTGGTCAAGCCGGGCACGACCACCCCGCACACGGAGTTCGAGGCCCAGGTCTACATCCTCTCCAAGGAGGAGGGTGGCCGGCACACGCCGTTCTTCCAGAACTACCGGCCGCAGTTCTACTTCCGGACCACCGACGTCACCGGTGTCGTCACGCTGCCTGAGGGCACCGAGATGGTCATGCCGGGCGACAACACCTCGATGACCGTGAAGCTGATCCAGCCCATCGCGATGGAGCAGGGTCTGAAGTTCGCGATCCGCGAGGGTGGCCGGACGGTTGGTGCCGGTCAGGTCACCAAGATCATCAAGTGACCTGGTGACCCCGATTGGCGTTGCCGTGCGGTAGTACGGCATACTGGTCAGGTTGCGTACCGGCGGGGTGGCTGACTGCCCGGCAGTCAGCCACCCTCGCTGGGTGTCCGGGGTGTGGCGATCCACTCCCGGCGCCCTCGAACTTCCCGCACGGGGCGGGACCGCCTCGGTCGTCCGGGGTGGAGTCTGGCTCCAGGGCGCGACACGCCCGACCGCGGGGGTCGGATAGCACGGGAGTAGGGCAGCGCCCGAGCCCGGCATGGAACATCCCGCTTCCCGGGGGCGGGCTCCGTGGCAGCAACCGGGCGGGACGGACAAGGCGAGAGAAGGAACAGAGGCCACCATGGCGGGACAGAAGATCCGCATCCGGCTCAAGGCGTACGACCACGAGGTGGTCGACTCCTCGGCGCGCAAGATCGTTGAGACGGTGACGCGTACCGGGGCTCAGGTCGCGGGCCCGGTGCCGCTGCCCACGGAGATCAACCGTTTCTGCGTGATCCGTTCGCCGCACAAGTACAAGGACTCGCGCGAGCACTTCGAGATGCGCACGCACAAGCGTCTGATCGACATCATCGACCCGACCCCCAAGACGGTCGACTCGCTCATGCGCCTCGACCTGCCGGCTGGCGTCGACATCGAGATCAAGCTGTAGGGACCGGACGAATGGACAGGCAAGTGAAGGGCATCCTGGGCGCCAAGCTCGGCATGACCCAGGTCTGGGACAACAACCGCGTTGTCCCGGTGACGGTGGTGCAGGCGGGGCCGTGCGTCGTGACCCAGGTCCGCACCCCCGAGAAGGACGGCTATTCCGCGGTCCAGCTGGCGTACGGCGCGATCGACCCGCGCAAGGTCAAGAAGCCGCTCGGCGGCCACTTCGCCAAGGCGAACGTCGCGCCCCGCCGGCACATCGTCGAGCTGCGTACCACCGATGCCGCCGACTACGAGCTGGGCCAGGAGGTGACCGTCGAGACGTTCACCCCGGGCACCCTGGTCGACGTCACTGGCCGGACCAAGGGCAAGGGCTTCGCCGGTGTCATGAAGCGCCACGGCTTCGGCGGTCTGCGTGCGAGCCACGGTGTCGAGCGCAAGCACCGCTCGCCCGGCTCGATCGGCGCCTGCGCCACCCCGGGCCGGGTCTTCAAGGGCGTCCGGATGGCCGGTCGGATGGGCGGCGTGCGGTACACCGTGCAGAACCTGACCATCCAGGCGGTGGACCCCGAGAACAACCTGCTGCTGGTGCGCGGCGCCATCCCCGGTCCCAAGAACGGACTCGTACTGGTCCGATCCGCGGCCAAGGCCGCCGCGAAGAAGGGCGGTGCCAAGTGAGCACGGTTGACGTGCTGGCCGTCGACGGCACCAAGAGCGGCTCGGTCGAGCTGCCCTCGGAGGTCTTCGACGTCCAGGCCAACATCGCGTTGATGCACCAGGTCGTGGTCGCGCAGCTCGCCGCCGCGCGGCAGGGCACGCACAAGACCAAGACCCGGGGCGAGGTCTCCGGTGGCGGCAAGAAGCCGTACAAGCAGAAGGGCACCGGTCGGGCCCGGCAGGGTTCGATCCGCGCCCCACAGTTCGCCGGCGGTGGCGTCGTGCACGGACCGGTTCCCCGGGACTACCGCCAGCGGACCCCGAAGAAGATGAAGGCCGCCGCCCTCCGGGGCGCCCTCTCCGACCGGGCCCGCAACGGGCAGGTGCACGTGGTGGAGACCTTCGTCGCCGGCGAGAAGCCCTCGACGAAGGCCGCCATCGCGACCCTGCGCAAGGTCACCCAGGCCAAGCGGGTGCTGGTGGTGCTGAGCGGCACCGACGAGCTGAACTGGCTGTCGCTGCGCAACGAGCCGAGTGTGCATCTGCTGGAGGCCGGCCAGCTCAACACGTACGACGTGCTGGTCGCCGACGACGTGGTCTTCACCCGGGAGGCCCTGGACGAGTTCCTGGGCCGCCGCGGTGGGGCGCAGGGTGAGGAGAGCGAGAAGTGACCACGATCGCCGACCCGCGGGACATCATCATCGCCCCGGTCATCTCGGAGAAGAGCTACAGCGAGCTCAACAAGAACTGGTACACCTTCCTGGTGCACCCGGACGCCAACAAGACGGCGATCAAGATCGCGATCCAGCAGATCTTCAACGTCCGGGTCATCTCGGTCAACACCCTCAACCGCGAGGGCAAGCGCAAGCGGACCCGGACCGGGTGGGGCAAGCGCAAGAACACCAAGCGGGCGATGGTGAAGCTGGCCGACGGTGACCGCATCGAGGCCTTCGGCGGCCCGGTCAGCTGAGGGGTATAGACAATGGCTATCCGTAAGTACAGGCCGACGACGCCGGGCCGGCGTGGCGCCAGCGTCGCCGACTTCGCCGAGATCACCCGGTCGACGCCGGAGAAGTCGCTGCTGGTCCCGCTGCCCAAGAAGGGCGGGCGCAACGCCCACGGCCGGATCACCGCGCGGCACCACGGCGGTGGGCACAAGCGGCAGTACCGCCTGATCGACTTCAAGCGGGTCGACAAGGACGGCGTGCCGGCGAAGGTCGCGCACATCGAGTACGACCCGAACCGCACCGCCCGGATCGCTCTGCTGCACTACGCCGACGGCGAGAAGCGCTACATCATCGCGCCGAAGGACCTCCGACAGGGCGACTCGGTGGAGTCCGGCCCCACCGCCGACATCAAGCCCGGCAACAACCTGCCGCTCCGCAACATCCCGATCGGTTCCACCATCCACGCCGTGGAGCTGCGCCCGGGCGGCGGCGCCAAGCTGGCCCGCTCGGCCGGCGTCGGCATCCAGCTGCTGGGCCGCGAGGGGTCGTACGCCACGCTGCGGATGCCGTCCGGAGAGATCCGGCGGGTCGACGTGCGGTGCCGGGCGACGATCGGCGAGATCGGCAACGCCGACCAGTCCAACATCAACTGGGGTAAGGCCGGCCGGATGCGGTGGAAGGGCCGGCGCCCTACCGTGCGCGGTGTGGCGATGAACCCGGTCGACCACCCGCACGGTGGTGGTGAGGGTAAGACCTCCGGTGGTCGTCACCCGGTGAACCCGCAGGGTAAGCCCGAGGGCCGCACCCGTCGTAAGGGCAAGCCGAGCGACCGCCTGATCGTCCGCCGTCGCTACGCCAACCGCAAGCGCGGCTAAGGGAGTTGGGTAGACATGCCTCGCAGCCTGAAGAAGGGCCCGTTCGTCGACGACCACCTGCTCAAGAAGGTGGAAGCTCAGAACGCGAAGGGCACGAAGAACGTCATCAAGACCTGGTCGCGCCGCTCGACGATCATCCCGGAGATGCTCGGGCACACGATCGCGGTGCACGACGGGCGCAAGCACGTCCCGGTGTTCATCACCGAGGCGATGGTCGGGCACAAGCTCGGTGAGTTTGCGCTGACCCGCACGTTCAAGGGTCACGAGAAGGACGACCGGAAGAGCCGCCGGCGCTGAGTCGCCGACCACGGATAAAGGATCAAGGGGTTTCAGCGATGCCAGTAAAGGGCGACGCTCCGGTGCTTCCGGGCGCGCGGGCGGTTGCGCGATACGTGCGCATCTCGCCGAACAAGGCGCGTCGGGTGGTCAACCTCGTCCGCGGTCTGCCCGCGAAAGAGGCGCTCACGGTGCTGCAGTTCGCGCCACAGGCGGCGAGTGAGCAGGTCTACAAGGTGCTCGCGAGCGCGATCGCCAATGCGGAGAACAACGAGCGGCTGGACCCCGACGCGCTGCTCGTCAGCGAGGCGTACGTCGACGAGGGCCCAACCATGAAGCGCTTCCGGCCCCGGGCGCAGGGCCGGGCGTACCGCATCCGCAAGCGCACCAGCCACATCACCATCGCGGTCGAGGCCGTGGCGCCGGTTGCGCCGGCCCGGCGGGCCGCGAAGAAGGCCGCGCCGACGAAGAAGGCCACGCCGGCTACCGCCGCGCCGGCGGCCGAGACCGGGGCCGCCGAATCGAAGAGCAAGACGGAGGGTGCCGAGTAATGGGGCAGAAGGTTCACCCGCACGGGTTCCGGCTCGGCATCTCGACCGACTGGAAGTCCCGTTGGTACGCGGACAAGCTCTACAAGGACTACATCGCCGAGGACGTCAAGATCCGTCGGATGATGTCGAAGGGCCTGGAGCGCGCGGGCATTTCCAAGGTCGACATCGAGCGAACCCGGGATCGGGTACGGGTCGACATCCACACCGCTCGCCCGGGCATCGTCATCGGCCGCAAGGGGGCCGAGGCGGACCGGATCCGCGCGGAGCTGGAGAAGCTGACCGGTAAGCAGGTTCAGCTCAACATCCTCGAGGTGAAGAGTCCGGAGTCGGACGCGCAGCTCGTCGCGCAGGGCGTGGCGGAGCAGCTCTCCAGCCGGGTCAGCTTCCGGCGGGCGATGCGCAAGGCCATGCAGTCGGCGATGAAGAACCCGATCGTGCGGGGTATCCGGGTGCAGGTCTCCGGCCGGCTCGGCGGTGCGGAGATGAGCCGCACCGAGTTCTACCGCGAGGGTCGGGTGCCGCTGCACACGCTGCGGGCCAACATCGAGTACGGCTTCTTCGAGGCCCGGACCACCTTCGGCCGGATCGGCGTGAAGGTCTGGATCTACAAGGGCGACGCCGTGCCCGGCCGGGAGACCCCGGCCGAGGCGGGCGCGGCGCGTCCGCGTCGCGAGCGCGGCGACCGTCCCGAGCGGCCGCGTCGCGGACGCTCCGGCTCCGCCGGCACGACCCCGGGCGGGACCGAGGCCGGGCGGGCTGCGGCGGCGGAGATCTCCGGCGCGTCCACCGAGGCGACGAACGACAGCGCCGCGGCGGCCGTCGCCACGGCGACTCCGGCGGGTTCCGCCGGAACGGACAGCTCAGCGCAGGAGGGCTGACAGATGCTGATGCCGCGTAAGCCCCCGAAGGGCTTCCGCAAGCCGCACCACCCCGGCCGCAGTGGCGTGTCGAAGGGCGGCAACCGCGTCGTGTTCGGCGATTTCGGAATCCAGGCGCTCGAGCCCGCGTACGTGACCAACCGGCAGATCGAATCCGCCCGTATCGCGATGACCCGGCACATCAAGCGTGGCGGCAAGGTCTGGATCACGGTCTTCCCGGACCAGGCCCTGACCAAGAAGCCGGCCGAGACCCGGATGGGTTCCGGTAAGGGCTCGCCCGAGTGGTGGGTGACCAATGTGAAGCCGGGGCGGGTGCTCTTCGAGATGTCCTTCCCCAACGAGCAGGTCGCGCGGGAGGCGATGCGTCGCGCGATCCACAAGCTCCCGATGAAGTGCCGCATTGTGACGCGCGAAGTGGGTGAAAGCTGATGGCCGCGGGCGTGAAGGCCAGCGAGCTGCGTGAGCTCTCCGATGAGGAGCTGGTCAGCAGGCTGCGGGAGGCCAAGGCGGAGCTGTTCAACCTGCGGGTCCAGGCAGCGACCGGGCAGCTGGACAACAACCGCCGGCTGCAGGTCATCCGTCGGGAGATCGCCCGGATCTACACGATCATGCGCGAGCGCGAGCTGGGGCTGTCGGCCGCGCCGGACGAGGTGACTGCATCATGAGCGAGCGCAGCGAGGGGAAGGCATGAGCGACGAGACCGCTACCACCGCGAAGCCGCGCGGTCGGCGTAAGGTCCGCGAGGGCTACGTGGTCAGCGACAAGATGGACAAGACCGTGGTCGTCGAGGTCGAGGACCGGGTCAAGCACGCGCTGTACGGCAAGGTCATGCGCCGCACCAGCAAGCTGAAGGCGCACGACGAGCAGAACGCGTGCGGTGTGGGCGACCGGGTGCTGCTCATGGAGACCCGTCCGCTGTCCGCCACCAAGCGGTGGCGGGTCGTGGAGATCCTCGAGAAGGCCAAGTAAGAGCCGTACCGCAAGGCTCTCAGAGTTCCGCCAAGCTCGGTCGGCACGGACCGTGGCCGCGAGACGGCCGGGGCGCCAGAGGCCGAGAACTGGCAGACATAGGAGATTGACGTGATTCAGCAGGAGTCGCGACTGCGGGTCGCCGACAACACGGGTGCGCGGGAGATCCTGTGCATCCGCGTGCTCGGCGGCTCCGGTCGGCGGTACGCGAGCATCGGCGACGTCATCGTGGCCACGGTCAAGGACGCGATCCCGGGCGGCGGCGTGAAGAAGGGCGACGTCGTCAAGGCTGTCGTCGTCCGTACCACGAAGGAGAAGCGGCGGCCGGACGGCTCGTACATCCGGTTCGACGAGAACGCGGCCGTGATCATCAAGGACGGCGGCGACCCGCGCGGCACCCGTATCTTCGGCCCGGTCGGCCGTGAACTGCGGGACAAGCGGTTCATGAAGATCATCTCGCTCGCGCCGGAGGTGTTGTAGCCGTGAAGGTGAAGAAGGGCGACACGGTCGTCGTCATCGCCGGCAAGGACAAGGGCGCCAAGGGCAAGGTCATCGCGGCCTACCCGCGGCAGAACAAGGTCCTGGTCGAGGGCGTGAACCGGATCAAGAAGCACACCCGCATCCGCACCACCCAGCGCGGTGCGAAGACCGGTGGCATCGTCACCCAGGAGGCTCCCATCCACGTCTCGAACGTGATGGTCCTGGACTCCGACGGTAACCCGACCCGGGTCGGGTACCGGATCGACGAGAACGGCCAGAAGGTCCGCATCGCGCGCAGCACCGGTAAGGACCTGTGATGACGGCAACCGAGACCAAGACGATGCCGCGGCTCAAGGAGCGGTACCGCAACGAGATCGTGGCCCAGCTGCGCGAGCAGTTCGGCTACCGCAACCCGATGCAGGTGCCCGGCCTGGTGAAGGTCGTCATCAACATGGGCGTGGGCGAGGCCGCACGGGACGCGAAGCTGATCGAGGGCGCCGTCCGCGACCTGGCGACCATCTCCGGCCAGAAGCCGCAGATTCGGCGGGCCCGCAAGTCGATCGCGCAGTTCAAGCTCCGCGAGGGCATGCCGATCGGCGCGAAGGTCACCCTCCGGGGCGACCGGATGTGGGAGTTCCTCGACCGGTTGCTCTCGATCGCGCTGCCCCGGATCCGGGACTTCCGCGGCCTCGACGGGCGCAAGCTGGACGGGCACGGCAACTACACGTTCGGGCTGACCGAGCAGTCGGTGTTCCACGAGATCGACCAGGACAAGATCGATCGCGTGCGAGGCATGGACATCACGGTGGTCACCACTGCCAAGACCGACGACGAGGGCCGGGCCCTGCTCAAGCTGCTGGGCTTCCCGTTCAAGGAGAACTGAGGCCGCCGTGACGGATCTGAACAAGGAGAACTGAGATGGCCAAGAAGGCGCTGATCCTCAAGGCCGCCGCGAAGCCGAAGTTCTCGGTACGCGCGTACACCCGCTGCCAGCGCTGCGGTCGGCCGAAGGCGGTCTACCGCAAGTTCGGTCTCTGCCGGGTGTGCATCCGGGAGATGGCGCACCGGGGCGAGCTGCCCGGTGTGTCGAAGGCTTCCTGGTGACGCTGCGCTCCGTCCGAACCCGGTGGAGCGCCCTGGTAGGGCCCAGCCGCGTCCCGAGTGAGCGGGACGAGGATCGCAACGCCGCAGGCCCGGGCCGACGCCCCGGGAACCCCGGCGAGAAAGGCTGACGAGATCCATGACGATGACCGACCCGATCGCAGACATGCTGACGCGTCTGCGCAACGCCAACCAGGCGTACCACGACCGGGTGACGATGCCCTACTCGAAGATCAAGGCGAACATCGCCGAGGTCCTCAAGTCCGAGGGGTACATCGCCTCCTGGTCGGTCGAGGAGCCCGAGGAGGGCAGCGTCGGCAAGCGGCTGGTCGTCGAGCTGAAGTACGGCCAGAACCGGGAGCGGAGCCTGGCCGGTATCAAGCGCGTGTCCAAGCCCGGCCTGCGGGTGTACGCCAAGGCGGACGCGCTCCCGCGGGTGCTCGGCGGGCTGGGCGTGGCGATCATTTCGACGTCCCAGGGGCTGCTGACCGACAAGCAGGCCCGCAAGCGGAGCGTGGGCGGGGAAGTCCTCGCCTTCGTGTGGTAACGGAGGCATGCCGTGAGCGCGAGGAGCGCAGCGAAGCGGAGCCCCGCAGTCGCGAGCGAAGGAAATGATCGATAATGTCGCGTATTGGACGTAAGTCGATCCCGGTACCGGCCGGTGTCGAGGTGACGATCGACGGCCCGACCATCAAGGTCAAGGGGCCGAAGGGTGAGCTGTCACACACGCTGGCCGAGCCGATCTCGGTGGAGCGGGGCGAGGACGGTCAGCTGCACGTCACGCGGCCGAACGACGAGCGGCGGGCCAAGGAGCTGCACGGCCTCAGCCGTACCCTGGTGGCGAACATGATCGTCGGGGTGACCGAGGGTTACCGTAAGACCCTGGAGATCTCCGGTACGGGTTACCGGGTCACGGCCAAGGGCAGTGACCTGGAGTTCGCGCTCGGGTTCTCGCACCCGGTGTACGTGAAGGCTCCGGACGGGATTACCTTCACTGTCGAGCGGCCCACGCTGTTCCACGTGAGCGGGATCGACAAGCAGCGGGTCGGCGAGGTCGCCGCGAACATCCGGAAGATCCGTCCGCCGGAGCCGTACAAGGGCAAGGGCATCAAGTACCAGGGCGAGGTCATCCGCCGCAAGGCCGGAAAGGCGGGCAAGAAGTGACCGTGATGCCCAGGGCGAGGTCATCCGCCGGCCGCGAGGTTGGGAGAAAGGCAGGTAAGAAGTGACCGCCACGCTGCTCAAGCGCCGCCGCGGCGTCGCCGCTCAGCGCGCCGTCGGGCGGGCGCGTCGGCACTTCCGGGTCCGCAAGAAGGTCGTCGGCACGCCCGAGCGTCCGCGTCTGGTCGTCACCCGGTCGCTGCGTCACATGGTGGCGCAGATCGTCGACGACAGCCGGGGCCACACCCTGGTCTCCGCGTCGACGATGGACCCGTCGATCCGGGGCACGGAGGGCGACAAGAGCGCCCAGGCGGCCAAGGTAGGCGCCCTGATCGCCGAGCGGGCCAAGGCCGCCGGCATCTCCAAGGTCGTCTTCGACCGCGGTGGCAACAAGTACGCGGGGCGGATCGCCGCCCTGGCCGACGCCGCGCGCGAAGCCGGGCTCGAGTTCTAGACCCGTCACGAGAAGAGAGGAAGGCTGCTGATGCCAGGTCAACAGCGCCGTGGCGGCGGGTCCGGTGGCAACGAGGGTGGTCGCCGCGACAACCGCCGTGAGGGCGGTCGTGGAAGCGCGCCCGCCGAGAAGACGCCGCATCTGGAGCGGGTCGTCGCCATCAACCGTGTCGCCAAGGTCGTCAAGGGTGGTCGTCGCTTCAGCTTCACCGCTCTGGTGATCGTCGGCGACGGCGACGGCACGGTCGGGGTCGGCTACGGGAAGGCCAAGGAGGTGCCCGCGGCGATCGCCAAGGGCGTCGAGGAGGCCAAGAAGCACTTCTTCAAGGTGCCGCGGATCGCCACCACGATCCCGCACCCCGTACAGGGCGAGGACGCCGCCGGCATCGTCCTGCTCAAGCCGGCCAGCGCCGGTACGGGCGTCATCGCGGGTGGCCCGGTGCGCGCCGTCCTCGAGTGCGCGGGGATCCACGACGTGCTCTCCAAGAGCCTCGGCTCGTCCAACCCGATCAACATCGTGCACGCCACGGTCGCGGCTCTGAAGGCGCTGGAGTCGCCCGAGGCGATCGCGAAGCGTCGCGGTCTGCCGGTCGAGGACGTGGCTCCGGCCGCGATGCTCGCGGCCCAGGCGGGGGTGGCGTCCTGATGGCACGACTGAAGGTGACCCAGGTCCGGTCCGTCATCGGGGCCAAGCACAAGCAGCGTGAGTCGCTGCGGTCGCTCGGCCTGAAGCGGATCAACGACGTGGTGGTCAAGGAGGACCGTCCCGAGATCCGGGGCATGATCTTCACCGTGAGCCACCTCGTGAAGGTCGAGGAGGTCGACTGATGACGATCAAGGTCCACCACCTGCGTCCGGCCCCCGGAGCCAGGACCGAGAAGACCCGGGTGGGTCGCGGTGAGGGCTCGAAGGGGAAGACCGCGGGTCGAGGCACCAAGGGTTCCAAGGCCCGGAAGAACATCCCGGCCGCCTTCGAGGGTGGGCAGATGCCCATTCACATGCGGCTGCCGAAGCTGAAGGGCTTCAAGAACAAGTTCAAGGTCGTGTACCAGGTGGTCAACCTGGACCGGCTCGCCGAGCTCTTCCCGCAGGGCGGGCAGGTCGGCCCGGCGGAGCTGGCCCAGGCTGGTGCCGTCCGCAAGGGCCAGCCGGTCAAGGTCCTCGGCGACGGGGATCTGGGCGGGGTCGCCCTCCAGGTTTCGGCGCACGCGTTCAGCGCGTCGGCCAAGGAGAAGATCACCGCTGCTGGCGGCTCGGTCACGGAGCTGTAAGACGGCAGGTCGGGGCGCTCGCCCAGTTCTCGCGCGACGGGCGGGCGCCCTGGTCTACTGGGGGGCTCCGCTGCCCCGTTAATATCGGAACCGGTGAATGTTCCCCGGGTGGATCTGCCCGAGAGCCCGCCGGACTGTTAGAGTCCGATCCCAGCTATGGGTATCGGGTCGATCGCCCGACAGCCACACCCCGTCCCGCCACGCACCCGCGGCGGCCCGCCTCGCGCAGGAGGAAGAAGTTGCTCTCCGCCTTTCTCAGTGCGTTCCGCACGCCTGACCTGCGCAAGAAGCTGCTGTTCACAGTAGCCATCATCGCGATCTACCGGCTCGGGGCGACCTTGCCCAGCCCGGGTGTCTCGTACGGCAACGTGCAGAAGTGCCTCCAGACCATGGAGACGGGGGAGGGCAACGGGGTCTTCAACCTGCTCAACCTCTTCTCCGGCGGTGCGCTGCTCTCGCTGTCGGTCTTCGCGTTGGGCATCATGCCCTACATCACCGCCTCGATCATCCTTCAGCTGCTCACCGTGGTGATTCCGCGGCTGGAGCAGCTGCGCAAGGAGGGTCAGGCCGGTACGGCGAAGATCACGCAGTACACCCGCTACCTGACGCTCGGCCTGGGCATCCTGCAGGCCTCGGCGTTCGTCGCGCTGGCTCGCTCCGGGCAGCTCTTCAACGGCATGTGCCAGGAGTTCCCGATCATCCCCGAGGGCACCGGGCTGCCGACCTGGCTGACCGTGACCGTGCTGGTCATCACGATGACCGCCGGCACCGGTGTGGTGATGTGGCTGGGTGAGCTGATCACCGACCGGGGTGTCGGCAACGGGATGTCGGTGCTGATCTTCACCTCGATCGCGGCGCGCCTCCCCAGCGAGGGTTGGACGATCAAGAACAACAAGGGCTGGGGGATGTTCGCCCTGGTTCTCGTCCTGGTGCTGGTCGTCATCACCCTGGTGGTCTTCATCGAGCAGGCCCAGCGGCGGATCCCGGTCCAGTACGCCAAGCGGATGATCGGTCGGCGGATGTACGGCGGCACCTCCACCTACATCCCGCTCAAGGTGAACCAGGCCGGCGTGATCCCGGTGATCTTCGCCTCGTCCCTGCTCTACCTGCCGTCCCTGCTGCTCCAGTTCTTCGACCAGAACAACCTGAACAACTGGCAGACCTGGATCCAGAACCACCTCGTCCAGCCGGACAGCCCGACGTACATCAGCGTCTACTTCCTGCTGATCATCTTCTTCACCTACTTCTACGTCTCGATCACGTTCAACCCGACCGAGGTCGCGGACAACATGAAGAAGTACGGCGGGTTCGTGCCGGGCATCCGGCCGGGCAAGCCCACCGCGGACTACCTCGACTTCATCCTGAGCCGGATCACTCTCCCCGGCTCGCTCTACCTGGGCGCGGTCGCGGTCCTGCCGAACTTCTTCTTCATCTGGCTGGACAACCAGCAGTTCCAGAACTTCCCGTTCGGCGGCACCGCCGTGCTGATCCTGGTCGGCGTTGGGTTGGAGACGGTGAAGCAGATCGAGAGCCAGCTCATGCAGCGGAACTACGAAGGGTTCCTGCGGTAGATGCGACTCGTTCTGGTCGGTCCCCCCGGGGCGGGCAAGGGGACCCAGGCCGAGTTCATCGCCGCCCACCTCGCCGTGCCCAAGATCTCGACCGGGGATATCTTCCGGGCGAACGTCAGCCAGGGCACCCCGCTCGGCGTCGAGGCGAAGCGGTACATGGACGCCGGCAAGCTGGTGCCCGACGAGGTGACGATCAACATGGTGCGGGACCGGCTCGCCGAGCCGGACGCGGCCGAGGGGTTCCTGCTCGACGGCTTCCCCCGGACCACCCCGCAGGCGGCGGCGCTGGACAAGCTCCTCGCCGATCTGGGTACCGCGCTGGATCTGGTGCTGGAACTGGTCGTCGACGACGACGAGGTGATCCGGCGGCTCTCCGGCCGGCGTACCTGCCGGGGCTGCGGCAAGGTGTGGCACATCGAGTTCGACGCGCCCACCGTGGCCGGCATCTGTGACCGCTGCGGCTCGGAGCTGTTCCAGCGCGACGACGACCGGGCGGAGACGATCGCCGAACGGCTGCGGGAGTACGCGAGCAAGACGGCGCCGCTGATCGACTACTACGGTGCGCAGGGCAAGCTCGTCGGTATCGACGCGACCGGCCCGGTGGAGGACGTCACGGTCCGGGCCATCGACGCCTTGCGCTCGTACGGCGGATAGGCTGGTCGTATGCGCCGTCACCAGCTGGACATCCAGCTGAAGACCCCGGAGCAGATCGAGAAGATGCGGGCCGCCGGGCTCGTCGTCGCGGCCGCACTGGCCCAGATGCGTGCGGCGGTGTCGCCCGGCGTGACCACGGCCGAGCTCGACGCGATCGCCGAGTCGGTGATCCGCGAGGCCGGCGCCGTCCCCTCGTTCAAGGGCTACCACGGCTACCCGGCGACGATCTGCTCCTCCGTCAACGAGCAGGTCGTTCACGCGATCCCCTCGCCCGAGCAGGTGCTCCGGGAGGGTGACCTGGTCTCGCTCGACTGTGGGGCCATCCTCGACGGCTGGCACGGAGACGCCGCGATCACGGTCGGGGTCGGCGAGGTCCGGCCGGAGCTGCTTCGGATGGCCGAGGTCGCCGAGGACGCGATGTGGGCGGGGATCGCCGCGGCCGCCCGTGGCATGCTGAGCCGCCGGGGCCGGCTGACCGACATCTCGTACGCGGTGGAGCGGACCGTCCGAGCTGCCGGGCCGTACGGCATCGTCGAGGGGTACGGCGGGCACGGCATCGGCACGGAGATGCACCAGGACCCGCACGTGCTCAACCACGGGCGACCCGGCCGTGGCCCCCGCCTGGTCGCCGGAATGGCACTGGCGATCGAGCCGATGATCACGATGGGCTCGCCCCGGACTGTGGAGCTGGCGGACGGCTGGACCGTGGTCACGCGGGACGGGTCGGTCGCGGCCCACGTCGAGCACTCGATGGCGCTGCTGGAGGACGGGGTCTGGGTGCTGACGGCGCCGGACGGCGGCCGCGCACGGCTCGGTGACCTGGTGACCGCCCGGGAGCCGGCCCGCACCGCCGCCGTCGACTGAACCGCGCGGGATGCGGCGGGTCCGTCGCCGTGGGCTGAACCATCCGGGCGGTGAGGGCTTCGCCGTGGTTCCCGACACGCGAGCCAACGGCGGGTGGACCGGCGGTGGCATGCTCGGAGGCATGGAGCGGCGGGATCGGATGCGGGCTGCGGACGCGGACCGGGAAATGGTGGCCGAGCAGCTTCGGGACGCGCTGAACGCAGGCCGGCTCGACCTGCACGAGTACGACGAGCGGCTCCAGCGCGCCTACGCCGCGAAGACGTACGGCGAGCTGGACGGGCTGCTGGCGGACCTGCCGGGAACCGTGCCGCCCGGCCGGGCCGAGCTGGCTACCGTCGACGGGGCGGAGTCGACTCCGGCGCGGTCCGGTGCCGCTGGCTCGTACCCGGGCGCGGTCCGGGGCTGGCTCGGGGAGATCTGGGGCACCTACCTCTCCGCCGTCGGGGCGGTCGTCGGGATCTGGGCCGTCATCTCGGTGATGTCCGCGGACCTGCTCTACTTCTGGCCCGGGTGGGTCGCCGGGCTCTGGGGAGTGGTGCTGCTGGTGCGGACCGTCACGGGGCTGCTGGCCGGGGAGCCGCAGCGGCGGGCCGCCGACCGGGCGCGGCGGGCGGACCGGCGCCGGAGCAAGCGGAAGATCGGGCAGACGGACCCGAAGGGGACGGACCGTCAGATCGATCATCACCGGGTCGCACATCGCCAGATCGAGCAGGGCCGTACCGAGGAGCCTGCCTGATACAGTCGGGTTCGACACAGTCGGTTTTCGTCCGGTCAGCCAACCCGAGGCACCTCGGGTTGGCGCTGCTGCGCTGGCGGGCGTACACTGGCTGATCGGCGCACAGCGTCCGCTCCGGCATGCCCATCCGCGCTTCGGTGGGAGTCGGAGCCCGCGGCTGGCCTGGGACCCCCAGGAAAGACGCTGTGAGCCGTCCGGAGTAACCGACGTCAGGACAGCGGAGGACATGCCGAAAAAAGACGGAGCCATCGAGATGGAGGGCCGGGTCATCGAGCCGCTCCCGAACGCGATGTTCCGGGTCGAGCTCGCCAACGGCCACAAGGTGCTGGCTCACATCAGCGGCAAGATGCGGCAGCACTACATCCGCATCCTGCCTGAGGACCGGGTCGTCGTCGAGCTCTCGCCGTACGACCTGAGCCGCGGGCGCATCGTCTACCGCTACAAGTGAACGTCGCCGGGCCGCTCGCCGGTCCGGAGGCTTCGCCTGACGACGGCCGGACATCCATGTCCGTCCTCGAGGCTCGGCGGTGTCACGCTGCCGGGTACAGATGGGAAGTAAGGCAACCGTGAAGGTCAAGCCGAGCGTCAAGACGATCTGCAACAAGTGCCGGGTGATCCGCCGGCACGGGCGGGTCATGGTGATCTGCGCCGACCCGCGCCACAAGCAGCGCCAGGGCTGAACCGTATTCGCCGGCCGCGCAGGTGCGCCGGCGGAGCCGTGTGACGGCCCGGGTCGTAGATCCGAACACACAAGTACAAGCTCGTCCCAGCCGCGAGCAGCGAGATCACCTAGCGTGACCGCAGTCGTGGTTCACCCCCGGTCGGAGGCCGGGGCCCGCCGATTTGGGCAGGCGGGGTGGGGCGGGTCCAGACCTCCGCGAGAAACCACGAGGAGTACGCCCGCACATGGCACGGCTAGTCGGTGTCGATCTGCCCCGCGACAAGCGGATGGAGATCGCGCTCACCTACATCTACGGCGTCGGTCGGACCCGGGCCAAGGAGACGCTCGCCGCCACCGGAATCTCACCGGACAAGCGCGCCAAGGACCTCACGGACGAGGAGCTGGTGCTGCTCCGGAACCACATCGAGGCGAACTACAAGGTTGAGGGCGACCTGCGCCGCGAGGTCGCTGCCGACATCCGCCGCAAGGTCGAGATCGGCTGCTACGAGGGCATCCGGCACCGCCGGGGCCTGCCCGTCCGTGGTCAGCGGACTCGTACCAACGCCCGGACCCGGAAGGGCCCGAAGCGGACCGTCGCCGGTAAGAAGAAGCCCGGCAAGAAGTAGATCTGAGCCAGACGACAGGTCGGCGTCCGTCGGCCGGGCTCGTACCTGTACCGGGAAATCAACTAGGAGCGCACAGACTTATGCCACCGAAGGCTCGCGCCGGGGCCGCCGTCAAGAAGGTCCGGCGCAAGGAACGGAAGAACGTCGCCCACGGGCAGGCGCACATCAAGAGCACCTTCAACAACACCATCGTCTCCATCACGGACCCGACCGGTGCCGTCATCTCCTGGGCCTCCGCGGGCCAGGTCGGCTTCAAGGGTTCCCGCAAGTCGACTCCGTTCGCCGCCCAGCTCGCCGCCGAGGCGGCCGCGCGGCGGGCGATGGAGCACGGCATGCGGAAGGTCGACGTCTTCGTCAAGGGTCCCGGCTCCGGCCGGGAGACCGCCATCCGTTCGCTGCAGGCCGTAGGCCTGGAGGTCGGCCAGATCGCCGACGTCACGCCGCAGCCGCACAACGGATGCCGTCCGCCGAAGCGTCGCCGGGTCTGAGAGGTAGTAGACACAGATGGCTCGTTACACCGGTCCCGACTGCCGCCGCTGCCGGCGGGAGAAGATGAAGCTGTTCCTCAAGGGCAGCAAGTGCGATGGCCCGAAGTGCCCGTTCGAGTCCCGGCCCTTCCCGCCCGGGCAGCACGGCCGCGGCCGGACCAAGGAGACCGAGTACCTGCTCCAGCTTCGGGAGAAGCAGAAGGCCCGCCGGGTGTACGGCGTGCTGGAGAAGCAGTTCCGCGGGTACTACGAGGAGGCCGTCGCCAAGAAGGGCAAGACCGGCGAGATCCTCCTCCAGATCCTGGAGTCGCGCCTCGACAACGTCGTGTACCGGGCCGGCCTGGCCAAGTCCCGGGACCACGCGCGGCAGCTCGTGAAGCACGGCCACCTGACCGTGAACGGCAAGAAGGTGGACATCCCGTCGTACCGGGTCAAGGAGCACGACATCATCGAGGTCCGGGAGAAGTCCAAGCAGCTGACCCCGTTCCTCGTCGCGCAGGCCGAGGCCGGCTCGAAGCCGGTGCCGGCCTGGCTGGAGGCGATCCCCAGCCAGCTGAAGGTGCTGGTCCACTCGCTGCCGACGCGGTCGGTGATCGACACGCAGGTCCAGGAACAGCTGATCGTCGAGCTCTACTCGAAGTAGTTTCTGGGCACACCCCCGGTGGTGGTCGTCGCCGGCCACCACCGGGCCCCACAGTTCGGGCGTCATATGGCGGGCGCCCCGACCCAAGGAGAAAGAAGTGCTCATCACCCAGCGGCCGACCCTCACCGAGGAGTCGATCAACGAGACCCGCTCCCGGTTCACCATCGAACCGCTCGAGCCGGGTTTCGGCTACACCCTGGGCAACTCGCTGCGTCGGACGCTGCTGTCGTCCATTCCGGGCGCGGCGGTGACCTCTATCAAGATCGACGGTGTGCTGCACGAGTTCACCACGATCCCCGGTGTCAAGGAGGACGTGGTCGAGCTCGTCATGAACATCAAGGAACTCTGCGTCAGCTCCGACCACGACGAGCCGGTGAGCATGTACCTGCGCAAGCAGGGCCCGGGCGACGTGACCGCCGGAGACATCCAGCCACCGGCCGGGGTCATTGTGCACAACCCCGACCTGAAGCTGGCGACCCTGAACGGCAAGGGCCGGCTCGACATGGAGCTGACCGTCGAGCGGGGGCGGGGTTACGTCACCGCGGCGCAGAACAAGCAGGCCGGTGCGGAGATCGGCCGGATCCCGGTCGACTCGATCTACTCGCCGGTGCTGAAGGTGACGTACCGCGTCGAGGCGACCCGGGTCGAGCAGCGGACCGACTTCGACCGGCTGATCATCGACGTGGAGACCAAGCCGTCGATCGGCCCGCGTACGGCGCTCGCCTCCGCCGGCTCCACCCTGGTCGAGCTCTTCGGGCTGGCCCGCGAGCTGGACGAGAGCGCCGAGGGTATCGACATCGGCCCGTCGCCGCAGGACGCCCAGCTCGCCGCCGACCTGGCGCTGCCCATCGAGGAGCTGGACCTGACCGTCCGGTCGTACAACTGCCTCAAGCGCGAGGGCATCAACACCGTCGGTGAGCTGATCGGACGTACCGAGGCTGATCTTCTCGACATTCGGAACTTCGGTCAGAAGTCGATCGACGAGGTCAAGATGAAGCTCGCCGGTATGGGACTGGGTCTGAAGGACTCGGCGCCCAACTTCGACCCGGCGCACGTCGTGGACACCTTCGGCGAGGCCGACTACGACACCGACGACTACCGCGAGACCGAGCAGCTTTGATCCGGGGCTAGCTGGAGATCCGGCCGCCCACTACTGAGGAGCACCAAGAATGCCCACGCCCACCAAGGGCCCCCGCCTCGGCGGTAGCCCCGCGCACGAGCGGATGATCCTGGCCAACCTGGCCACCGCGCTGTTCCAGCACGGCAGAATCACCACGACCCAAGCCAAGGCCAAGCGGCTGCGCCCGCTCGCGGAGCAGCTGATCACCAAGGCCAAGCGCGGCGACCTGGCGAGCCGTCGCCGGGTGCTGACCGTGGTGCGAGACAAGGACGTGGTCTTCCAGCTGTTCGACCAGATCGCCCCCCGGTACGCCAACCGGAACGGCGGCTACACCAGGATCGTGAAGACGGTCCCCCGCAAGGGTGACAACGCCCCGATGGCGATCATCGAGCTGGTCGAGGAGCAGGCGACGACGCCGGCCGCGCCCACCCGGAAGGCCGCCCGCAAGGCGGCGCAGCAGGACAAGGTCGAGGCGCTGGCTCCGGCGGAGGAGGTTCCGACGTCGACCGAGACCCGCCCGGCGTCCGCGGCCGACCAGGACGCCGACGCGCCGGAGTCGGTCTCCGGCGACACCGCGGCGGCCCGCGAGGACACCGACGAGGCGGACACCTCGAAGTCCTGACGACGAGACAGGCGCGGCCCGACATTCCCTCGGGGGTGTCGGGCCGCGGCATTTCTCAGCGAAGACGAGGTGATCCGTGGAGCACGAGGTACCGGAACAGACCCGGCTGCGACTGGATGTCGCGTACGACGGCAGCGGCTTCTCCGGCTGGGCCGTCCAGCCCGGTCGGCGTACGGTCGCCGGGGTGCTGACCGAGGCGCTGGCGACGCTCCTCGGCGCGGGCCGGGCGACCGGGCTGACCGTGGCCGGACGTACCGATGCCGGGGTGCACGCCACCGGGCAGGTCTGCCACGTCGACGTGCCGACCGAGGTCTGGCGGCGGCACGCCGGGAGTCTGCTGCACCGGCTCGCCCGGCTGCTTCCCTCCGACGTCCGGGTGCGCGCCATCACCGAGGTGCCGGCCGACTTCGACGCCCGATTCTCGGCGATCTTCCGACGGTACGAGTACCGGGTCACGGACGCCCCGTACGGTGCCGATCCGCTGCGGCGGCACGAGGTCCTGGCCTGGCCCCGGCCGCTGGACCTGGCGGCGCTGAACCGGGCGGCGGCGGGGCTGGTCGGCGAGCACGACTTCGCGGCGTACTGCCGCCGGAAGGAGCACGCCACGACGGTGCGGGAGGTGACCCGGCTGGACTGGCGGCGGGAGCCGGACGGCCTGCTGGTCGCCACCGTGCAGGCCGACGCGTTCTGTCAGGCGATGGTGCGGAGCCTGGTCGGCGCGATGCTGGCGGCCGGGGATGGCCGACGCCCGGTGGACTGGCCGGGCGGGCTGCTCGAACGCCGTGAACGGGCGAGTGAGGTGACGGTGGCGCCCCCGCACGGGCTCACCCTGGTCGAGGTCGGCTACCCCCGGGATCCTGCCGAGTACGCGGAGCGGGCCCGGCAGACCCGCCGCCTGCGGCTGCCGGCGACCGCCTGAGCGGGGGTTCTCAGTCCGACGATGCGGCGTCGGTGCTGGCCGCCGGATCGGCGGTCGCCGTCACCCGCCGGTCCAGCACCTTGCCGCGCAGGTAGACCTCGACCATGTCGAAGAGGATCTGACGGGCGAACGGATCCTCGCTGCTGATCTTCCCTCCGTCGACCTTGGCCACCACGCAGTAGATCAGGTAGTGCCCGCGGACGTGCCAGCCGACCTGGGCGGTCCGAGCCTCGATGCTGTCGGTGTTCCGCCCGGCCGGCATGCCGAGGAAGCGACCCTTCTCGCTGCTGACGATCGGCTTGATCTTCTCGTGGGCCGACGACGCGCCGGCCGCGTCGGCGAGGTTCACGATGCCGGCGGTGGCGACGAAGGTCTCCGGCGGCGACAGCACGGTGGCCCGGACGAACTGGCTGCAGCCCAGGCTCAACAGCAGCTCCCGGATCTCACCGTCGGCGACGAGCGCGCAGTCCTCCGAGGCCTGCGTCTTGAGGATCGGGTACGGCGCGTCATCGGCGTCGACGACGATCTCCTTGCCGGGGAAGACCTCCTCCACGGTGAGCGGTGTCGGGTCGACGGTCCGGGAACTGATGTCCCGGGGGCCGTTCGCGGCGACCGCGCTGTCGGCGGGGCGGGCGCCCTGGCCGTACCCCTGGTCGGCGATGACGAAGTAGGAACTGAGCCCGCAGAGGCCGAGTAGCACGAGGACGCCGAGCGAACCGATGACCCACTGCCAGGTCCGCTTGGACATCTGGTAGCGGCTCCGGGCCGTGGCGACGGGGTCGGAGGCCGCCGGGGTGGCGGCCGGAGCCGCAGCGTCGGTCGTGGTGGATAACGGAGCCGAGGCCGCGGAGACCGCAGCGGTGGACCGGTGTGGCGGACGGGGCGGCTCGCCGACCTCGTCCGGCGTGGAGGGCCGCGACCCGCCGGACGTCCCGGCACGTGGCGTCGAGCGCGGCCCGGCCGGGGGCGAACTGGTGGGCGGAGCGGAGTGGGGCCCGCCCGGTGGGGCCGAGCGCGGCTTGGCGGGCGGGACCGTGCGGGGGCCGGGACGGGCCGGGGCGGGCGGTGCCGAGGGCGGTGCGGGGGACGCATCGCCGGCCGGGCCCGGCCTCCGCTCCGACACCGACACGCGGGAGGAGCCGGATTGCCGTCCGCGGGGTGGTGCCTGGCCGCGGCGGTCGGTGTCCCCGTCGCGGCGCGGTGTCGCGCCCGGAACCGGGCTTCCCGGGGGGAGCGGGTCAGCGGGACGCGGGCTTCCCGGGTGGGGCCGGCCCGGCGACGTCGGGTGGCGCGAGGCCGCCGGTGCCGAGGTGGTGGGCCGGCGTTCGGTGAGGGGATCTCGGGCCGCCTCACCACGACCGGGATCGTCCGTCGGCCCGGGACGTACGCCCAGGCGTTCGGGCGCCGGTCCCGGCCGGGGGGTACCGGCACCGTGCCGTCCGGGGACGGGCCCGGAGACCGGGGGCGGCGTCGTCCGGTCGGCGGTCCGGCGACGGCCGGTGGGTACCGGCGCGGGCCCGGGCCGGGGAGCGGGCCCCACCACGGACTCCACCGCGGGGGCGCGCCGTTGCCGTGGGATCAGACCCGGTCGGGCGTCGGGAGTCCCGGGAATCCGGACCTCCGGGTGGGCGGGCGGTCCGGCGGGGCTGGCCGGATCGGGTCGGGCGTGGTGTCGGCCGGTCGGCGTGGGCGGCTCCGGCACGACACGCGGCGCGTCACCGCCCCGGGCCGCTTCCGCGCCACGGAGAGACCCTGCGGCACGAGACGACTCGGCGGTACCGAGCGGCCCGCCACCGCGTCGAGGCTCGCCGCCGAACGACCCGGTGCCGCGCCGTACCCGCGGCGGCTCGGCGGCATGTGAACGGTCCGTGACGGCCGGGGACCGTCCACCGGGGAGCACCGGGGCCCCGGTGGCCTGCGGTCCCGCGTCGACGACCGGCCAGCCCGGTCCGGTGTGGACCTCGGGCGTGCTCCGGCCGCGGGGCCCCGAACGTCCAGCTGGGACAGACCGCTCCACGGGCCCGTCGCCGTCGGGGGCGGCGCGGCGGCCGCGGCGCACGGCGTCACCACGGCCGGGACCGGCCTCGGCGTCCGCGCTGTGCCGGGGGCGGGACGGCACCCCGACCTCCGGACGCGGGTCGCCAGGATTCGCCAGGTGGCGCCCACCGGCGGAGGAACGCGGCTGCCGATCCCGGTGGGCGATCCCCGGATAGCCGCTGGCCGGGCTGGGGTCGTCCGGCACCCCGTGCCGCGGACGGCGGGGTCCGTCGACCGGCCCGCCGTACGGTGCGGAGACCGGGCCGGGCTCACCGAGGGAGAGCCGAGAGGAGTCGGTGTCGGCTGGCGTCTCGTCGTCGCGGGCTCGGCGCCGGCCGACCCGTACGGACGATGGTGCCGGGTCCGCCGGGGAGGGGGCGGCGGGATCCCGTGGTGACCGTGGCGCTCCGTCGCCCGATCGAGGCCCGTGCCCGTAAACCATGTCGCACAGGGTAACGGACGTCGCCGGAGGCCCGCCTCCGCCGACGAATCACGGTTGGTGAAAGAGGAGACATCTGCCTCGAAAGCTGATCACGGTCGGTGGGGTGGCCATCGGCCGGGCGTACGGGCCGGTAGGCAAGAATGCGTGGCGTGACCGGGGACCACTATTTCAGCACCGAGCCCACCGCCGAGGCGCACCGCCGCGAGGTGACGTTCACGGTCGAGGGCCGGATTTACACCCTGACCTCGTCCTCCGGGGTCTTCTCGGCGGACCGGCTCGACCCCGGCACCGCCGTACTCCTGCGTAAGGCCGACCTGCCCGGGCCGGCGACCACCGGTGCCCTGCTCGACCTGGGCTGCGGGTACGGGCCGATCGCCTGCGTGCTCGCCACCCGCGCGGTGGCCGCCACCGTCTGGGCGGTCGACGTCAACGCGCGGGCCCGCGAGCTGACCGCCGAGAACGCCGCCCGGCTCGGGCTCGCCGACCGGATCCGGGTCTGCGCCCCGGACGACGTCCCCGCCGACGTCTCCTTCGCCGAGCTGTGGTCGAACCCGCCGATCCGAATCGGGAAGTCGGACCTGCACGACATGCTGGGGCGGTGGCTGCCCCGGCTGACCCCCGACGGCGTGGCGTGGCTGGTCGTGGCCCGGCATCTCGGGGGTGACTCGCTGCAACGCTGGCTCGACGAGGCCGGGTGGCGGGTCGGCCGGCATGCCAGCCAGAAGGGCTACCGGGTGTTGCGGGTCACCCGCTGACACCGTCCGGGGCGGCCGGGCCGACCGGTCACGCCCGGACCAGCGGGGACGATCCCGCCGGGCGAGACAGGACCGGCCGCGCGAACGGGACTATCCGCAGAAAATCGGTAGCCAGTGGCCCGACTCTTCGGCACCATCCCGCCGTGGGATACGTGGACGTCGTCGGAGTCAGGCACACCCTGCCCGACGGTCGGGAGCTCTTCGCCGACGTGTCGTTCCGGGTCGGCGAGGGGGCGAAGATCGCGCTGGTCGGGCCGAACGGTGCGGGCAAGACGACGCTGCTACGGATGATCGCCGGTGATCTCCCGGTCCGGACCGGCACCATCTCCCGCTCCGGCGGGCTCGGCGTGATGCGCCAGTTCATCGGCATGATCGGTGACGAGACGACCCTGCAGGACCTGGCGCCACCGCCGGTGCGAACGGCGGGGAAGGCGCTGGCCGAGGCGGAGGCGGCGTTGCACGCGGCCGAGGCGCGCGGCAAGTTCAGCACGGCGGCGCGCAAGGCCCAACTGGCGTACGCCGAGGCGCTGGCCGCCTGGGGCGAGGTCGGTGGTTACGACGCCGAGGTGCTCTTCGACACGGTCGCCACGATCGTGCTGGACCTGCCGTGGGAGCAGAGCCGATCCCGTCTGGTGCGGACCCTCTCCGGTGGACAGCAGAAGCGGTTCGCGTTGGAACTGCTGCTCCGGGGCACCGACGAGGTGCTGCTGCTCGACGAGCCCGACAACTTCCTCGACGTACCGGGGAAGCGGTGGTTGGAGCGCCGGCTGCGCGAGTCGACCAAGTCGGTGCTGTACGTCTCGCACGACCGGGAACTGCTCTCCCAGACCGCGGACCGGGTGGTGGCGGTCGAGGGGGGCAGCGCCTGGGTACATCCGGGTGGCTTCGACAGCTGGCACGCGGCCCGAATGGCCCGGCACGACCGGTTGGAGGAACAGCGCCGGCGGTGGGACGAGGAGCACCAGAAGCTCCGCGAGCTGGTGGCGACGCTGAAGCAGAAGGCGACCTACAACGACGGCATGGCCTCGCGGTACCAGGCGGCGCAGACCCGGCTGCGCAAGTTCGAGGAGGCTGGCCCGCCACCCCTGCCGCCGAAGGAACAGGACATCCGGATGCGCCTCACCGGCGGCCGGACCGGCAAGCGGGTGCTCGTCTGTGAGCAACTGGAGCTGGAGGATCTGACCTTCCCGTTCGACCTGGAGGTCTGGTACGGCGACCGGGTCGCCGTCCTCGGCGCCAACGGGACGGGGAAGTCCCACTTCCTGCGCCTGCTGGCCCGGGGCGGCACCGACCCCGATCCCGCGACCGTGCCGCTCGGCGGCCTGTCCGCCCTGGAGCCGGTGAAGCACGGCGGGGTGGCCCGGCTCGGCGCCCGGGTCCGGCCCGGCCACTTCTCGCAGACCCACGACCGGCCGGACCTGATGGACCGGACGCTGGTGGACGTGCTGTGGCACGGCGACGAGCACCGGCCCGGGCTGGACCGGCACGCCGCGATGCGGGCGCTGAACCGGTACGAGCTGGCCGGTCAGGGGGACCAGCGGTTCGGCACCCTCTCCGGCGGGCAGCAGGCGCGCTTTCTCGTGCTCCTGTTGGAGCTGTCGGGGGCGACGCTGCTGCTGCTCGACGAGCCGACGGACAACCTGGACCTGGCCTCGGCCGAGGCGTTGGAGGCCGGGCTCCGGGCGTTCGAGGGCACCGTGCTGGCGGTGACCCACGATCGCTGGTTCGCGCGCTCCTTCAACCGGTTCCTGCTCTTCCGCGGCGACGGCGAGGTGGTCGAGACGCCGGAACCGGTCTGGGACGTGGACTGACCGGCGGACGCCGACCGGACGTGGCCTGGCCGGCCGGCCACGAGCCGGTCCGGTCGCGCGTGGCGCAGTCGCGGAGAGTGTTGGCTCGATTATCGTCGGTGCTATGTCCCTCCGTGCGGCCGGCGGTAACGTACTGCGTCGGACGGCTCAGGTCGTGGCCACCGCCGTCCTGCTCGGGTATCTCGGCCGGGCGGTGGCGGGCCGGTGGGATGAGGTCCGGGGGGTCCTCGGCGACCTGTCGGCCGCCACGCTGGCGCTCGCCGGACTGGCCGCCGTGGCGGCGTACGGCTGCGGTTTCCTGGCCTGGCGGGCGATCCTGACGGATCTCGGAGCCGGGATGCCGGTCACCGGCGCGGCACGGATCTTCTTCGTCGGGCAGCTGGCTAAGTACCTACCGGGCAAGGTCTGGCCGATTCTGCTCCAGACCCGGCTCGGCCGGGCGTACGGGGTGCCGGGGCGGGCGTCGGCGGCGGCGGCTCTGCTGGTCATGCTGATCACCCTCGGCACCGGTCTGCTGCTCACCGCCGTCACCCTGCCCGTGCTCGGTGGGCGGACCGTCGACACCGTCTGGTGGACCCTGGGGGTCGGGTCGCCGGTGCTGGTCGCGCTCTGGCCACCGGTGCTGAACCGCCTCCTCGCCTGGCTGCTGCGGGTGGCCCGTCGCCCGCCGATGCCGCAGCCGCTGTCGGCCCGGGGCATCGGGTCGGCCCTCGGTTGGTCGGTGCTGAGCTGGCTGGCCTACGGCGTGCACCTGTGGCTCGTGATGTACGACGCCGGCGCGACCGGACCGGCGCTGCCGGTGGTCGCGGTCGGTGCCTTCGCCGGCTCGTGGTGCCTCGGGTTCCTGCTCTCGGTCGCGCCGGCCGGGGTCGGGACGCGGGAGGCCGCGTTGCCGCTCCTCCTGGCCGGCGCCGTCGCCGTACCGGTGGCACTGGTCGCCGCCGTCGTCTCCCGGCTGCTGATGACGGTGGTCGACCTGCTCTGTCCACTGGTGGCGCTGCTGGCGGAGCGGGTGCGTCGGCCGGAGCGGGCGGGGACACCGGAGTCGGCCGCCGAGGTGTCGCCGGTGGACCTGGCGCGCCCGCGGACGCCCTGGCCGGCGGGCGGGTGACTCGCCGGCAATGACCACGGAATGTGCTGACCGCAGCACGATAGGCTACCCTGCTGCCGTGCGGTGGCTGGTCTTCGGCAGCTACGACGTACGCCGGCATCCCCGGATCGGCGTACTCGTGCAGGGTCTGCGGGCCGCCGGTGACCAGGTCGTCGAGCTGAACGTACCGCTGCCGCTGGACACCGCCGGCCGGGTCGCCGTCCTCCGACAGCCGTGGCGGCTGCCCCTGCTGGTCGGGCAACTGGCCCGGTGCTGGCTGCTGCTCGCCCTGCGATCGCGGCGCCACAGACGGGCGATCCGCCGCGGCTCCGCGGAGGCGGTGCACGGCGTCCTGGTCGGCTACCTCGGGCACTTCGACGTCCACCTGGCCCGGTGGCTGTTCCGGCGGACGCCGATCGTGCTCGACCATCTCGCCTCCGCGGTCGGTACCGCGCGCGACCGGAACCTGGCCGAGCGCGGCGGGATCCGGGACCGGTTGATGCGGATGATCGACGACGCCGCGCTCCGGCGGGCCGACGTCGTGGTGGTGGACACCGAGGAGCAGGCGGCCGCGTTGCCGGCGCATGCCCGGGGCCGGGAGGTGGTGGTGCCGGTCGGCGCCGGAACCGAGTGGTTCGCCGCGGGTGGGCGTGCTGGCTCCGCCGGTGGCCGGGAGGACGACGCGGAAGCTCCGGGCGTGAGGGTGGGACCCGGCGACCCACCCGGGGCGGTCAGGCTCAATCCCGTCGCGGGTCACCGGATCCAACCCCGTCGGGACCGGCGCCGGGACGGGGATCCCGGGCCGGTACCGGCGCGGCTGCGGGTGATCTTCGTCGGGCTCTTCACGCCGTTGCACGGCACGGTGACCGTGGGCGCCGCGCTGGCCCGGCTCGCCGACGACGAGCGGATCGAGGTGACCATGGTGGGCACCGGCCAGGACTTCTCGGCCTGCCGGCGGGCCGCCGCCGGCAATCCCCGGATCACCTGGTACGACTGGATCACCGCCACCGAGCTGCCCCGATGTGTCGCCCGACACCAGGTCTCGCTCGGCATCTTCGGCGACAGCGGCAAGGCGCTCCGGGTGGTGCCGACCAAGGTCTTCCAGGGCGCGGCGGCGGGATGCGCGATCGTCACCTCGGACACCGGACCGCAGCGGCGGGCGCTGGGCGACGCAGCGGTGTTCGTCCCGCCGGGGGATCCGGAGGCGCTCGCCGCCGCACTACGGGCCCTCGCCGACGACCCGATCCGGGTCGCCCACCTCCGCGCGGCCGCCCGGCGCCGGGCCCTCGACCGGTTTTATCCGGCGACCGTCGTCGCGCCGCTGCGGCAGCGCTTCGCCGTCACCGGGGCACCGCCGTGCCCGTACCCCGGCGGCGCGGTCGCCTCGGGCGACGAGATGTTCCCGGGCGCCCCGGCCTCCCCAGCCGACCCAGCCTCCCCGGGCGGCGTGACAACCCTGGGGGGCCGGCCGGGACCATGCTGACCACCGGGCCGAGAGGAGGTCGTCGGATGTCGAGCCAGGTGGGTGATCCGCCGTTGCCGCCCCGGGCGGCGTTGCGCTGGAAGATCGTCCGCCGGATCATCGCGGAACAGCGGCCCGAGACCATCCTGGAGCTGGGCTGCGGTCTCGGCTCCATCGGCGCCCGGCTGGCCCGGATGGCGACGTACACCGCCGTCGAACCGGACCCGCGTAGTTTCGACGTCGCGCGGCAACGGATCGCCCCGTTGGGCGGGACGGTGTGCAACGGGGACCACCGACAGGCCCCGACACCGGGACGGTACGACCTGGTCTGCGCGTTCGAGGTGCTGGAACACCTCGCCGACGACGCGGCGGCGCTGGCCGAATGGCTACCGCTGGTCCGGCCGGGCGGGAGGCTGCTGCTCTCCGTACCGGCCGACCCGAAACGATTCGGCTCCTGGGACGTCCTGGTCGGGCACCACCGGCGGTACTCGGCCGACCAGCTTCGGCAGCGGCTCGCCGAGGCCGGCGCCACCCGGATCCGGATCGTCCACTACGGGTGGCCGCTCGGCTACCTGCTCGACGCGGTGCGGAATCGCTGGGCCGGCCGCGGGGGCGACGCCCCGGACGGTACGGCCGAGGAGCGAACCTCCCGGTCCGGGCGCCTCCTCCAACCGCGCGGCGAGCTCGCGGGCGGCGTGATCCAGCTGGCCGTGGCGCCGTTCGCCGCGCTCCAGCGGATTCGACCGGATCGTGGGCCTGGTCTGGTCGCGGTCGCCACCCGCCCGGAGTGACCCCGCCCCCACCGGAACCGGTCGTGGTCGACCACGGCAACCCTGGCGCCGCGCGCCGGCGGCGGTCGCCCTCTGACCGTCCCGGCTCAGCGCGCGCCCACGGCGGCCCGGACAGCGGCGACCGGGACCAGGGCGTAGCGCCCGTCCCGAGCCACCGCGTCCGCCGCGACGGATTCCGGCAGCCAGGCTGGCCGGCTCGCCAAATCCATCAGCACCAGTTCGTCGGGGCGGGCGGTGGCGGCGAACAGCTCCGCACGGGTGAGGAGCCTCGGCTGCAGGTCCCAGTAGTAGGCGAGCCAGCGGGGAGTGTTCAGCCGACTGCCGACCACCCAGGCGTACCGCTGGCCGGACGGGGGTTGGTGCTCGGCGACGAGTCGACCGGCCCGGGCGGGTTCGGCGACGAGCCGCTGCCCGACCGGACCGAGGACCAGCATCCCGAGGTACGCCGCGAGTCCGGCGCAGGTGAGCGCCAGGATCCACCTCCGGACGGCGACCGCCACGGCGGGTACGGCGGCGAGCCGGTCGAGCAGGACGCCCATCCCCACCAGGCCGACCACCAGGACCGGGTACGACCAGTACGTGTGGATGAACGCGCCGTTGTGCAACACCAGGATCCAGGCGGCGGTGAAGGCGACGGCGAGCGCCAGGTAGCCACGGGTGCGTCGGTCGCGTAGCCCGACGAGTCCGCCGAGCGGTAGCGCGATGAGGTACCAGACCGGAAGCAGACCGCGGGCGTACCGCCACTGCTGGTGGAGGAACTGCCGCGGTGTGTAACCACTGCCGCTGCTGCGCAGCTCGACCTGGTCGCTGAGCAGGGTCAGCCCGGTGACCGCGACGACGAACGCGAGGCTCACCGCGACTCCGACCAGCACGCTGACGCCGACCAGGAGCACCACCCGGTCGAGGCGGCGCCGGGCGATGAGCAGCCAGCCGCCGAGCAGCGCCGCCAGCGTGACGCCGGGCCAGGACACGAGCGCGCTGAGCAGGGCGGCGACACAGGTGGCGGCCACCAGCCGGCGGGATGGTTCGGGCTGCCGGCGGAGCCGGACGATCCCGGCGGAGAGCGCCAGGATGGGGCCCAGGTCGATCATCAGCGGGCCGTAGACCCAGTAGAAGGTCGTGGCCACCATCAGCCCGAGGGCGAGCAGGACGGCGCTCCACCGGATCCCGAACCCGCGCAGCAGCGCGGCCCCGGACGGGATGATCAGCAGGGCGAGCAGGTAAGGCGGTAGCCACACCTGGTACTCCCCGTCTCCGGGGAGCAGCCCGGAGAGCACGGTGAGCAGGTTCAGCAGCGGGGGATGGTGGGCGTACGGCAGTGGGGCGTACGGCTCCCAGTCGGCGCCGAAGTGCGAGCCGAGCAGGCCCCGCTCCTGGACGTTTCGCAGGTGCAGGGCGTAGCGCCCGACGATCCGGCCCAGGTGGTCGTCGCCGAACGGCGCGTCGAGGCGGGGCAGCCAGGTCAGCGCGACCAGGCCGGTCAGGGCGGCGACGGCGTACCACCCGCGTCGGTCATCGCGCCGGCGCCGCGGGCCGGGCTCGTCGTGGCCGGGCCGGGAACCGGGCTCGCCGTGGCTGGCCGCGCCCGACGCGCGGCTCGGTCCGGCCGGCGGTGGCGAGGTCGCGGTGGCGCCGGGGCTGGCCGGCGTGCCGGTGGCCGGCCCCGGGCCGGTGTCGGCGGTGGTCACGGGCGACTCCCGCTCGGCCAGTCGACCCTGGACCGGACGATGAGGTCGGCGAGCAGCGCCACCGCGGCGATGATCAGCCCGGCGCAGAGCAGCAGCACCGTGTTGGTCGCGATCCGGACCGGGTGCACGACCAGGTCGTACCCGATCTTGGCGGTGCCGATGGCGAGCAGCCACAGCGCGGGCGGCATGAGCACCTTGAGCGGGTTGAAGTACATCACCATGCGCAGCACCTGCAGGAGGTAGCGGTAGGCGTCCCGGACGAGGTGGAACTTGGACGTCCCGGACCGGCGTGCGTACTCGATCGGGACGTACTGCACCTCGTGCTGGTTGTGCAGGAACGCCATCGTGATCGTCGTGACGCAGGAGAATCCGGGCGGCAGCAGCCGGAGGTACGGCAGCGAGACGTCCCGGCGGAAGGCCCGTAGCCCCGAGTTCAGGTCGGGAATCCGGGTGCCGGCGAGCCATTCGGCGATCTTCCGGATGAGCCACTTCGCGGGGATCCGCAGGAGCCGGTGGCTGCCCTGCTCGCTGGTCCGCGCCCCGACGACCTGGTCGACCTGGGGCTGGGCGAGCAGGAGTCGGACGAGTTCCGGGATCCGCTCGTTCGGGTAGGTCATGTCGGCGTCGGTCCAGACCACGACGTTGCCGCGGGCCTGCTGGGTGCCGATCCGGCGGGCGGTGCCGGAGCCGCCGTTGCGGTGGAAGGCCAGCACCCGCAGGTGCGGGAAGCGCGGGCTCGCCTCGCGCAGGATCCGCAGGGTGTCGTCGGTCGACGCGTCGTCGATCGCGATCAGTTCGTACCGGAGGCCGCTGGCGTCCAACGCCGCCGTGATCCGTTCCACCTCCGCCAGAACGTGCGCCTGCTCGTTGTAGCAGGGCAGGACGACCGTGACGTCGAGGCCCGGGCTGTCGTCCCGGGAAAGCTGCGCCGGGACCCGCGGGAGGTCCGCACCGGAATGGTCGAATCGGCCGGTCACCGCCATGGGAACCCACGCCTCCGAGCGTCGCCGCAACAATCGGGGAAGGGCAGGGAGTCAAATGGTCGTCGCATTCGTGCCCACCATATAGCAGCCTCCGGAAAATGCTCGCCACGTCGCCGTACGGCGATTCGCCGTGTCGTGAGGCGATTTCGCGAGTCGGATTCGGAAATGGTGTCGACGAATTGCCGGAACGGCTGTCCGGGGATTCTCGACGCGTTTGATCCCGTGTCCAGGTCACGTCCGCCGACGGCATCACGCCGGGCGCGCCGGAACGGCGGTCAGGGTGTATCCGGCAATTCTCGACGGGTGGTGACGTGAATTGTCGTCGGGTGGGCGATGCACCTCTCGTTCCTGCCTGGATACTGGGAGGACGTCCGCGGCGTCGCCGGACCGCCGGTGGTCGGCGCGTCGGGGCTGATCCGCCGTCGAAAACGGCGGGAAGCGGCCGTCCGACTCGCGGCGCGCGTAGAGTTGATCTTATGAGTGAGATGACCTATCGCCGGTTGGGCGACTCCGGCCTCGTGGTGTCCGTGGTCGGCGTCGGCTGCAACAACTTCGGCCGGAAGCTCGACGCCGCGGGGACCCGGGCGGTGGTCGACGCCGCGCTGGACGTCGGGATCAACTTCTTCGACACCGCCGACATCTACGGCGAGCCGAAGGGCCGGTCGGAGGAATTTCTCGGAGCCGCGCTGCGCGGCCGGCGCGACGACGTGGTGGTGGCGACCAAGTTCGGCATGGACATGGGCGGACTGAACGGGCCGGACCACGGCGCCCGGGGCGCCCGCCGGTACATCGTCCGGGCGGTGGAGGCGTCGCTGCGCCGGCTCGGCACCGACTGGATCGACCTCTACCAGATGCACCAACCCGATCCGGGTACGCCGATCGAGGAGACGTTGAGCGCCCTCGACGACCTGGTCCGGGCCGGCAAGGTCCGCTACCTCGGCAACTCCAACTTCGCCGGCTGGCAGATCGCCGACGCGGCCTGGACGGCCCGAACCCACGGCTGGGCGCCCTTCATCAGCGCTCAGAACGAGTACAGCCTGCTGCACCGGGACGTCGAGGCGGAGGTCGTACCCGCGGCCCAGCGCTTCGGGCTGGGTGTGCTGCCGTTCTTTCCACTCGCCGACGGGTTGCTGACCGGCAAGTACAAGCGTGGCGCCGCACCACCCGAGGGCAGCCGGCTGGCCGGCACGGCCCCGCGGTACGTGCAGCGGCTGGCTTCCGCCCCGTGGGACACCATCGAGGCCATCGAGAAGTACGCGGCCGAGCGCGGGCTGTCCATGCTGGACGTGGCGATCGGCGGGTTGGCCGCCCAGCCCGGGGTGACCTCGGTGATCGCCGGTGCCACCACCGCCGAGCAGGTACGCGCCAACGCGGCGGCCGGCCGCTGGCGGCCCTCGCCCGACGACCTGGCCGCGCTGCGCGCCCTCCTCTGACCCGCCGCAGGGCCGGGGGCGCCCCGAGCCGTGCGGGCCAGGGGAGCCCCCCACGCCGGCCCTGATCTCGTCGTCCGTCGCGTGTGCGTCGGGTCACGACTCTTTACGGCAGCGTTACCGAGCGCGTATCGTCGCCGACAAGTAACCCACGGGAGCCCGGTGTACCGGGCTGAGAGGGGGGCTAGAGCCCCCGACCGTCGAACCTGATCCGGGTAATGCCGGCGCAGGGAGGAGCGTTGCCATGCCGTCTCTCGGCCGACTTCATCTCATCACCGACACCCGGCCCGGTCGGGATCCACTCTCGACGGTGCGGGCCGCACTCGCGGTGGCCGGCCCCGAACTGGTCGTCCAGGTCCGGGTCGAGGACGACGTCGACGACCGGACGGCGTACGAGCTGGCCGGCGAGATCCTCGCGCTCTGCGCTCCGGTCGGGGCGACCTGCCTGGTCAACGACCGGCTGGACGTGGCGCTCGCGGTCGGGGCCGCCGGGGCGCACGTCGGCGCCCGGGACCTGCCCGTCGACGTCGCCCGGCGGCTGCTCGGCCCGGCGGCGGTGCTCGGCGCGACCGCCCGCGACCGGGAGGCGGGGATCGCGGCGGTGGCGGCCGGGGCCAGCTATCTCGGCGTCGGGCCCTGCCACGCCACCGCCACCAAGGACGGTCTCCCGGCACCGATCGGCCCGGAGGGAGTCCGCCGGGTCGCGTCGGCGGTCTCCGTCCCGGTGATCGCGATCGGTGGGATCACCGCCGCCCGGGTCCCGGCACTGCGGGCGGCCGGAGCGTACGGCGTGGCCGTGGTCGGCGCCCTCTCCCAGGCCGCCGACCCGGCCCGGGCCACCGCCGAGCTGCTCGCCGCGCTGGATGCCGTCCCCGGTCGTCCGAGCGGCGATCCCGCTCCGGTCGCCGCGACCGGATCCGATCCCGGTCCGCCACCCGGTGGAGGCGCTGGCGCGCACTCCGCCGGGGTGGCGGCATGCTGAGCCGCCGGCGACCCGACGTCACGGTGGTCGGCGCCGGCCCGATCGGGTTGGCGGTCGCCTGGCGCTGCGCCATCCGGGGCATGCAGGTCACGCTGTACGACCCGGCCCCCGGCTCGGGTGCCGCGTACGTGGCGGCCGGCATGCTGGCCCCGGTCACCGAGGCGCACTTCGGCGAGCGGACGCTGACCGCCCTGCTGGTCGCCGCGGCCGCGCGCTGGCCCGACTTCGCCGCCGAGCTGGCCGACCAGACCGGCAGGGAACTCGGCTACCGCACCGAGGGCACCCTCTTCGTCGCCCTCACCAGCGACGACCTCGCCGAGGCGGAGCGGCTCTGGACGTACCAGCGGGACCTCGGCCTGCCGGTGACACCGCTGCGGCCGGCGGAGCTGCGGGCCCGGGAGCCGTTGCTGGCGCCCCGGCTGCGCGGGGGCGCGCTCGCCCCCGACGACCACCAGGTGGACCCGCGTCGCCTGGTGGCGGCGCTGCGGGCCGCGGTCGAGGCGGCCGGGGTCCGGATGGTGACCCAGCCCGTCGCCGCGCTCGCCGAGCTACCGGCGACCGGCCGGGTGGTGGTGGCCGCCGGCTGCGGCACGGCCGCCCTCACCGGCGTACCGGTCCGGCCGGTCAAGGGGCAGATCCTGCGGCTGCGGGCGCCCGGCGGCGCCGCACCGGGATTCCGCCACGTCATCCGGGGTTACGCCGACGGGCGCTCCGTCTACCTGGTGCCCCGGACCGACGGGGAGGTGGTGGTCGGGGCCACCGTCGAGGAGCGCGGCGACCTCGACGTCACCGCCGGCGCCGTGCTCGAGCTGCTCCGCGCCGCCTCCGACGTGCTGCCGGAGCTGGACGAGTACGCACTGGTGGAGGCCCGCGCCGGGCTGCGTCCCGGCACGCCGGACAACGCGCCGCTGGTCGGTCCGCTGCCGGGGCGGCCCGACGTGCTGGTCGCGACCGGGCACTACCGCAACGGCATCGTGCTGACCCCGCTCACCGCGGATCTGGTCGCCGACCTGCTGGCCACCGGAGTGGCCGACCCGCTGCTCGCCCCGCTCGCCCCGGACCGGTTCGACATGACCGGTTCGACCTGCGACCCGGTCGGGGCCGGCGGGGGTGCCGAACCTGAGTCGTCCCGAGCCGGGAGGAAACCATGGAGCTGACCGTGAACGGAGTCGGACGCCAACTGCCCGGTGCCACCACCCTGGCAGAGCTGGTCACCGAGCTGACCCCGGACAGTCGCGGGGTGGCGGTCGCGGTGAACGGCGAGGTCGTGCCACGGGCCGGCTGGGCGGCCCGGGTGCTGCGCGACGGCGACCGGGTCGAGGTGCTGACCGCGGCCCAGGGCGGGTGAGCGCGGTGACGACGGTGGAACGGCCGCCCGCCACGGCCGCCGACGAGTTCGTCCTCGGTGGGGAGACGTTCCGGTCCCGGCTCATCCTCGGCACCGGCGGGGTGAGCAGCCCGTACCTGCTGGAGCAGGCGATCCGGGCCAGCGGGACCGAGCTGGTCACGGTGGCGTTGCGTCGGGTGGACAGCACCGCGACGATGGGCGGCGGCCTGCTGGACGTCCTCACCCGGTGCGGCGTACGGCTGCTGCCGAACACCGCCGGCTGCCGTACCGCCGCCGAGGCGGTGACGACGGCGCGACTCGCCCGGGAGGCGTTCGGAACGTCGTGGGTGAAGCTTGAGGTGATCGGCGACGACCGAACCCTGCTCCCCGACGCCGTCGAGCTGGTCGCCGCCGCCGAACGGCTGGTCGCCGACGGGTTCACCGTACTGCCGTACACCACCGTCGACCCGGTGCTGGCCCGGCGACTCGCCGACCTCGGCTGCGCCGCGGTGATGCCGGCGGGTGCGCCGATCGGCTCCGGGCTGGGCATCACCGATCCACACCAGCTCCGGCTGCTGCGGCAGAGCGTCGACGTACCGGTGATCCTGGACGCCGGTATCGGCACCGCCTCCGACGCGACGCTGGCGATGGAGCTGGGGTGTGACGCGGTGCTGTTGGCCAGCGCGGTGACCCGGGCGGCGGATCCGGTACGGATGGCGACCGCGATGCGGCACGCCGTCGAGGCGGGACGGCTCGCCGCCGGGGCGGGTCGGATCCCGCGCCGGTTCCACGCCCTGGCGTCCACTCCGGACGAAGGGCGGCCGGAGCTGTGAGCCGGCGGGGCGGGGGCGCCCGCGGCACGACCGCCACCGTCGACCGGAGGGACGCGGTCGCCGGCTTCGGGATTCCCGGCGGGGGTGCCGGTCCGGGAATTCCCGGCGCGACCCGGGAGACCGGCGGGGGCGGGAGCCACGAGGACGCCCCGCGCGGCGGCGACGGGGGTACGCCGCGCGGGATCGTGGTGGTCACCGACCGGCGGCAGGCGCGACAGCCGCTGCCCGAGGTGATCGGGGCCGCGGTCGCGGGTGGGGCGCGGTGGGTGCTGCTCCGCGAACGGGACCTGCCCCGCGCCGAACGGCTGGCGCTGGCCCGGCGGCTGCGGGAACTGCTCGCCCCGGTCGGTGGGACGCTGCTGGTCGCCGGGCCGGACCCGCTGGACGGCGACGCCGTGCATCTGGCCGCCGCCGGGCCGTACCCGCCGCCGGCGCTGCCGCTGGTCGGCCGCTCCTGCCACGACGAGGCCGAGCTGCGCCGGCTCTCGACCGAGGACTACGTCACCCTGTCGCCCGTCTTCCCGACCCTGTCCAAGCCCGGGTACGGCCCGCCGCTGGAGCCCGCCGGGCTGGCCCGGCTCGTCACCCGTACGCCGGTGCCGGCGCTCGCCCTCGGTGGTGTCGACACCCCGGAACGGGTCGCGGCCTGTCACGCCGCCGGGGTGGCCGGCGTGGCGGTGATGGGGGCGGTGATGCGGGCCGACGACCCGGCCGGGCTGGTTCGGAGCCTCGTCGCCGCGGTGGCCGAGACGACGGTTGACGGGAGGTGGGCCGGATGACCCCGCCGGTGGTGCTCACCGTGGCCGGCTCGGACTCCGGGGCGGGGGCGGGGATCCAGGCCGACCTGAAGGTCTTCGCCGCACTCGGGGTCTACGGCACCTCGGTGCTGACCGCGGTCACCGCGCAGAACACCCGCGCGGTCCGCGCCGTCTCGCCGGTGTCGGCCGAGATGGTGACCGAGCAGCTCACCGCGCTCGTCGAGGACCTGCCGCCGGTGGCGGTGAAGACCGGGATGCTCGGCGGTGTGGCGGTCGCCGAGGCGGTGGCCGAGGCCGCCCGGGCCGGCCTGTTGCCGAACCTCGTGGTCGACCCGGTGCTGGTCTCGACCAGCGGGCACCGGCTCGGCGCGGCCGACGCGGTGGCCCGGCTGCTGCCGTACGCGCTGGTGGCGACCCCGAACCGGGCGGAGGCCGCGGCGCTGCTCGGTCGGCCGGTCACCACGGTGGCGGAGATGGCGGAGGCGGCCCGGCTGCTCGCGGACCGGGGCCCCCGGTACGTGGTGGTAACCGGCGGCGATGCCGCGGCAGGCGACACCGGGCGGGAACCTGAGGCCGCGGTCGACGCCTTCTGGACCGGCACCGAGGTGCGACTGCTGCGCGGGCCGTGGGTGGCGACCCGGAACACCCACGGCACCGGGTGCTCGTTCTCGGCCGCGATCGCCGCCCGGCTCGCCCTCGGCGACGCGGTGCCGGCGGCCGTCGCCTTCGCCAAGCAGTACGTCAGCCGGGCGTTGCGCGGGGCCCGCAGGTGGGACCTGGGCGGCGGCCACGGACCGCTGGACCACCACGGGTGGTCCAGCGGGGACGACCAGGCGGACCCGGTGGGTCCCTCAGTAGGGAGGTTGGACGCGTGAAGGCTCGTCGCAAGGTGTACGTCGAGGGGAGCCGACCGGACCTGCGGGTCCCCTTCGCCGAGGTGGAGCTGACCGGGGACGAACCGCCGGTGCGGCTCTACGACACGTCGGGTCCGGGATCCGACCCTGCCGAGGGGCTGCCCCCGCTGCGGGGTACGTGGATCGCGGAGCGGGGCGACGTCGCCCCGGTCCGGGGCGCCGGGACCCCGCTGGCCGGCCGCGACGGTGCCCGGCCGACCCAGCTCCGGTACGCCCGGGCCGGGATCATCACCCCCGAGATGGAGTTCGTCGCCATCCGGGAGGGGATGCCGGCCGAGGTGGTCCGGGCGGAGATCGCGGCCGGGCGGGCGGTGCTGCCGCTCAACGTCAACCACCCCGAGTGCGAGCCCGCGATCATCGGGAAGCGGTTCCTGGTGAAGGTGAACGCCAACATCGGCACCTCCGCCGTCAGCTCGTCGATCGAGGAGGAGGTGGAGAAGCTGACCTGGGCGACCCGATGGGGCGCCGACACCGTGATGGACCTCTCCACCGGCAAGCGGATCCACGAGACCCGGGAGGCGATCATCCGCAACTCGCCGGTGCCGATCGGCACGGTGCCGATCTACCAGGCGCTGGAGAAGGTCGGCGGCGACCCGGCGAAGCTGAGCTGGGAGGTGTTCCGGGACACCGTCGTCGAGCAGGCGGAGCAGGGCGTCGACTACATGACGGTGCATGCCGGGGTGCGGCTGGCGTACGTGCCGATGGCGGTGAACCGCGTCACCGGGATCGTCTCCCGGGGCGGCTCCATCATGGCGGCCTGGTGCCTGGCACACCACGAGGAGAACTTCCTCTACACCCACTTCGCCGAGCTCTGCGAGATCTTCGCCCGGTACGACGTCACCTTCTCACTCGGCGACGGCCTGCGTCCGGGCTCGATCGCGGACGCGAACGACGAGGCGCAGTTCGCCGAGCTGCGCACCCTCGGCGAGCTGACCACGGTCGCCTGGGAGCACGACGTCCAGGTGATGATCGAGGGGCCGGGGCACGTGCCGATGCACAAGATCAAGGAGAACGTCGACCTCCAGCAGGAGGTCTGCCACGAGGCGCCGTTCTACACCCTCGGCCCGCTCACCACCGACATCGCCCCGGCGTACGACCACATCACCTCGGCGATCGGCGCTGCCATGATCGCGATGTACGGCACGGCGATGCTCTGCTACGTCACGCCCAAGGAACACCTGGGTCTGCCGGACCGGAACGACGTCAAGGCGGGGGTGATCGCGTACAAGATCGCGGCGCACGCGGCCGACCTGGCGAAGGGACACCCCGGGGCTCAGGCGTGGGACGACGCGTTGTCGAAGGCGCGCTTCGAGTTCCGCTGGGAGGACCAGTTCAACCTCTCGCTCGACCCGGAGACCGCGCGGTCGTACCACGACGCGACGCTGCCGGCCGCCCCCGCCAAGACGGCGCACTTCTGCTCGATGTGCGGGCCGAAGTTCTGCTCCATGAAGATCACGCAGGAGCTGAAGGAGTACGCGGCGCGGGGGATGAGGGAGAAGTCCGACGAGTTCGTCGCCGCGGGCGGGCGGCTCTACCTGCCGATAGCCTGAGCGAGCTCCGCGTCCCGGTCCGGCGCGGTCGGTCGGTGCGGGGTAGGGCCGGCGAACCGGCGCGCCAGCCCGCCCCCGCGAACCCGACCGGGCTGTCCCGGCCGGGCCGGTGGCCGGTTTGGCCGGGACAACCCCGGACCTCAGGCGGTCAGGGCGGGCTCGTGGTCGAGGAGCAGTTCGTGCAGCTCGGCACTGCACCGAGCGACGTCCTCGAAGTGCGCGTTGCGCCCAAGCGAGCGGGGCCGGGGGATGTCGATGTCGAGTACCTTGCGGATCCGCCCCGGCCGGGGGCTCAGCACGACGACCCGGTCGGCGAGGAGCACCGCCTCGTCGATCGAGTGGGTGACGAAGACGATCGTCGCCGAGTGTTCCATGTGGATCCGCTGCAACTCGACCGAGAGTTCCTCCCGGGTGAGGGCGTCGAGCGCCGAGAAGGGCTCGTCCATCAGCAGCACCTTGGGTTGCTGGATCAGCGCTCGGCAGAGCGACACCCGCTGCTGCATACCGCCGGAGAGTTCGTGCGGCAGGCGCTTCTCGAACCCGCTGAGCCCGACCATTTCCAGCAGTTGCCGCGCCCGGTCCCGATGCTCGGACTTGGACCAGCCGAAGATCTCGACCGGCAGCAGCACGTTGTCCAGGACCGAACGCCACGGCAGCAGGGCCGGACGCTGGAAGACCATGGCGATGTCCCGGCGGGGCTTCGTAACCACGGTGCCCCCGACCCGTACCTCGCCCGCCGTGACCGGAATCAGGCCGGCGATCAGCCGTAGCATCGTGGACTTGCCGCAGCCGGAGCGGCCCACCACCGCGACGAACTCGCCCTCCGCGACCTCCAGGTCAATGCCGCGCAGCGCCTCCACCGATCCGGACCGACCGCCGAAGGTCCGGGAGACTCCGGTGAGTCGGATCATCGCTCAGTCACCTCATTCGTCACCGTCGACAGTGGGGGACAGGCTATCCCGAGGCGTCCTGGCCGGCGAGCAGGGCTACCGCGTCCGGGCACACCGGCCGGAGCCGCCGGGGTCGGGTCACGGGGTACGTCGGTCGATGCCGGTGGGGAGGACGGGCCGGGAACGCCCGTCGCTCCCCACGGTCGGGCCGTCACCTCAGCCGGCCATCCGCCAGCGGCCGCCGCGGGCCACCAGCAGGGTCAGGGCCTGCGGCATCAGCCCGGAGTGGTTCTCGGGCGTCATCCGGATCGGGCCGGAGAGGCCGTCGGTCTCCGCCGTCTCCAGCAGCGCGCGGATGGTGTCCCGGTCCGGCGTGCCGTCCTCCGCCTCGGCCCGGTTGATCGCGTCGACGATCAGCTGCACCGCGTCGGCGGCGAACGACGAGTAGCCGTAGTAGCCGCCAAACCGGGCGGTGTAGTCCATGAACCACTGCTTCCGGGCGGCCTTCGCCGGGGTGGTCGCGATGACGTCGTCGATCGCCATGGTCTGGGTGAAGACCATGGTGGTGTTCTCCGCCGCCCGGGAGTTGCCGCCGATGAACAGGTCACCGGCGGCCACGCCGTCGAAGAAGACGTCGCCCTCGAAGTCCTCTTCCGCGAGGCTGGCGCTCGCCAGCGTGGCCTGTTCGGCCGGGGCCCAGACGACGACGGTGTCCGGCGCCAGCGCGACCAGCGCCTGGACCGCCTGGCTGACGTCGGTGTCGGTCGCTTGGACCGCACGGGCGCCGACGAGGTCGATTTCTGCCTTTTTCAGTTCGGCGGTCAGGGTCTGCAGACCCTCCTGCCCGTACTTGTCGTCGGTGTGCAGAAGGGCGACGTTCTTCGCCTTGCGGGTGCGGAGTTCGGTGACGATGGCGGCGGCGTTGTCCCGGGCGTTCGGACCCAGCTTGAACATGTACCGTCGCTCGGCTGCGGGGGCGGCGACGTCGCTGGCCGGAGCCAGGGCGATGGTCGGCACCCGCTTGTCGTTCACCGTCTTCGCGGCGCTGATGGCGCACTCGTTGCAGCTGCCCATGATGATGGCGGTGGTCGCCGGGTTGCTGGTGAACTCGCCGATGTTGCTCTCGGACACCTTCTGGTCGAACCGATTGTCCCGGACGTCCAGCCGAAGCTTGCGGCCGCCGAGCACGCCGGACTCGTTGACCTGCTCCACCTTGAGTTCCAGTGCGCGCTGGTAGGCCTTGCCGACCTGTGCCGCTGCGCCGGAAAGTTCCAGATCGGCACCAATCAGGATTTCGCCGGTTTCCTGTTCGGCGTCGCCGAACTGGCAACCGGTCAACGAGGTTGCCATGATGACCGACGCGAGCAACGCGGGTATCGCGGAGCGGATGGGCCTCAACTCAGTCCTCCATGTTTGCGGCGCGGCGGGGGGCCTGTCCGCGTCGCCGACGCCGTCCTCCACAATGGATCGGGAGGCGGTTCTGGCGTACGGTTCGCGCGAAGCCTTCAAACCCGCAAAACCTTGCCAATGCCGGGCGTCTGGGTCAAGCGCAGGATAGCCCCGGACGGTTTCGGGACGATGGATCCCACATAGTGATAAGAGGGGGTACGGGTGGAGCGTAACTTTCCAGAATCAAGCGACCACTCTCGTGATATATGCCCTGATCAGAGACTTGCTGTTTCCTCGATCCGTCGGGCCCGAGGGTAGTGGACACGGGATGCCCGACCTTCGCTACCCTACCGTCGCTTCCCAAAGCGGCCTTCTTCTGATGAAATCGCGGCCGTGCCGCGTGCGGCTCGATCCGCTGCAGCAGGCATCGGTCGAAGGGTCACGTAAAGAAACGACGGAGGCGATGTCGTGAGCACCGGACCTACGACCCTGCCCGCCAAAGGCCCGCGGGAGGGGACCGCACGACGGCGGTGGATCCCGCGGCTACGGGATGCCCGAATCCGGTCGAAACTCGCGCTGATCCTCGTCGTGCCGGTCGCGGCGGTCATCGCGCTGGCATCGATCCGGTTGGTCGATATTGGACAGGGCGCGTACGAGGCCACGGTGGTGCGCTCGCTCACCGAGCTCTCCACCGACGTCTCGGCGCTCACCCAAGACATCCACAAGGAACGGATGGCGGCGGCGCGGCTGCTCGCCGATCCAAAGGCGAACGCGGACGCGTACAACGCCTTCGTTCGGCGCACCGACGAGCGGATCGCCGCCTACAACGACCGGCGCGGCGAGCTGAGCGACATTCCCGCCTCGGTCGAGGCCCGGCTCGACGTCATCGACGACCGGCTCGCGACCCTCAACGGCACCCGCCAGGAGGTGCTGGACCGGCGGCAGATGGCCCCGGCCGAGGCCGCACTCCGGTACGGCGTGATCGTCAGCGCCCTCGTCGCGTACGGCGACGCCCTCGGCGAGCTCTCCGGTGAGGGCCCCGTCGGGGACAGCCTCCGTACCCTCTCCGCGCTCGCCCAGGCCAAGGAGGCCGTCGCCGAGGAGGAGGCGGTGGTCTACAGCGCTCTGGCCGGTGGCAAGCTCGACGAGGAGCAGTTCTCCGCCTTCGTGGCGACCCTGACCGGCCAGCAGGAGGCGCTCCTGGCCTTCAGCGCCTCCGCGAGCGCCCGCCAGCGGGAGGTCCTGGACGGCGCCGTCACCGGTGACGCCGTGCTCCTCGCCGACCAGGTCGCCCAGGAACTGACCCGGTCCGTCGGCCAGCGGGCGCCGATGAGCGCCAACTCCGCCGCGATCGCGATCGGCTCGGTCAACGACCTGATGCGCTGGGCGGAGACCCAGCTCGAGGCGGACCTGCTCCGTCAGGCCGACCAGGCCCGGTCCGAGGTCGTCCAGCAGGCCATCGTCGAGTCGGTGATCGTGCTGATCACCCTGCTCGTCGCGATCGCGCTCGCCGTCGTGCTGGCCCGCTCGCTCAACCAGTCGCTGCGGCGGCTGCGCGAGGGCGCCCTGTCGGTGGCGAACCACGACCTGCCGGAGGCGGTCAAGCGGCTGCAGAACGTCGGCACGATCGGCGAAGGCGGGGTCGAGGAGATCGTCCGGCAGGTCCGGGACCCGATCCGGCTGCCCAACAAGGACGAGATCGGCCAGGTCGCGCTCGCCTTCAACGTCGTGCACAAGGAGGCGGTACGGATCGCGGCCGAGCAGGCGGCCCTGCGGACCAGCGTCTCGGCGATGTTCCTCAGCCTGGCCCGCCGCAGCCAGACGCTGGTCGACCGGATGATCGGCGAACTGGACGCGATCGAGCGTGGCGAGGAGGACCCGAAGCGGCTCGCGAAGCTCTTCGAACTCGACCACCTGGCCACCCGGATGCGTCGCAACGACGAGAACCTGCTGGTGCTGGCCGGTGCCGACTCCACCGCGCCCCGTCGCGAGGACGCGCTGCTGATCGACACGCTGCGCGCCGCGCAGTCTGAGGTGGAGCTCTACAACCGGATCGAGTTCGGCACGGTCGACCCCGACATCTCGGTCGCGGCGCACGCCGTCAACGACGTCGTCCGGCTCGTCGCCGAGCTGCTCGACAACGCGACCCGCTTCTCGCCGCCGCACACGACCGTGGTCGCCGACGCCCGGCGGATCCGCGACTACGTGCTGATCCAGGTGGAGGACCGGGGCCTCGGGCTCAGCGAGGAGCAGATGGACGCCCTCAACCGTCGGCTGGCCGAGCCGCCCGCCGTCGACGTGGCGACCTTCCGGCTGATGGGTTTGGCGGTGGTCGGTCGGCTCGCCCACCGGCACGGCATCCGGGTCGACCTGCGGCGCAACGTGGAGGGGGGCACCGTCGCCCAGGTGACCCTGCCGTCCAGCGTCATCGTGCTGCCCAAGCCGCGGGGACGGGAGCAGATCCTCGGCCGGCCGCGGCAACCGCTCGCCGTCGAACCCGGGCCGTCGGCCGCCACGGCGGCCCCGAGCCCGAGCGGAGGCTGGTCAGACCAGCTGGCGACGACCAGCGCCTCCCGTACCCCGACCCTGACCGACCAGTGGCGCAGCGCGGTACCGGCGCAACGGCAGACCCCCGCCACCCCGGAGCCGTCGCGGCCGATGCCGGTCAACGTCGGGCCCTCGCCCGCCCAGCCGGCGACGCAGCTGACCGCGACACAACTGTCCGGGACGCCCACGCCGACGTACCAGACCGTGCTCCCGAGCCAGAACACGCCGCAGCCGGACCTCTCCACCGGATCCGGGGTCAGCGCGCCGACGCTGGCGTACCCGACGGTCGGTTCGCTGCCGCAGCGCACGCCCGGGACGGCGGGTCCGATCGCGGGGCAGAGCCTGACCCCGGCGACCACGTCGAGTCCCAGCCTGCCGGCGGGGCCGGTCGCGGGCTCGCCGGCCACCAGTCCGGCGAGCGTCGCCCCCCGCGTGGAGGACAGCGGCGAGGCGCCGATCTTCCGGGAGATGGAGGCGGTCTGGTTCCGCTCGCACGGGTCGGACGCCACCGCGATCTTCACCGTTCCGGCCGACGGCTACCAGCAACCCCCCGCACCGGCGGCGTCCCCGACGTCATCCGGCACGGCGACCCCGGGCCGGGCTCCGTTGACCACCCGTACTCCGGGGCAGTCGGCACCGCCTCCGGCCCCGTACACTCCACCATCGACTCCGTCGGCCGCACCGGCCCCGGCGGCACAGCCCACCACGCCACCCGCCGGTGCCTGGCGGACGGCTGCCGACGAGGGTTGGGCCCTGGCCAGCCGGGCCGCGCAGCCGACCACCGGTGGTACCACCCGGTCCGGTCTGCCAAAGCGGGTGCCGCAGGCGCAGCTGGTGCCCGGCGGCGTCGACGTCAAGCCCCGGGAGCGGACCCGGCGGAGTCCGGATGAAGTACGCGGTCTGCTGTCGGCCTACCACCGCGGGGTCCAGCGCGGCCGGACGGCCGGCGTAGAGCAGTACGGCATGACCTCAACCAAGGAGACGAGCGGATGAACAGGCCAGCAGCGATGCAGGACATGAGTTGGCTGCTCACCAACTTTGCCGACAGCGTCGCGGGGATCGCGCACGTGGTGGCGGTCTCGGCGGACGGTCTGCTCCTCGCCTCCTCACGTGACCTGCCGCCGGACCGGGCCGACCAGCTCGCGGCCATCACCTCCGGCGTGGTCAGCCTGACCGACGGCGCCGCGCGGATGTTCAGCGCCGGCGGCGTCCTGCAGACCGTCATCGAAATGGACAGTGGCTACCTGTTCTTGATGTCCATCAGCGACGGCTCCTCGATGGCCGTTCTGGCCGCCCGGAACTGCGACGTGGGCCAGGTGGGCTACGAGATGGCGTTGCTCGTAGAGCGGGTGGGCGCGGCCCTGTCCCCGTTGCCACGGGAGACCGTCACACGCCAGTAGCGCGTCCTGTCGCAGGATGGACCCGGTGCAGCCGCAACCCTGACCACGAGGAGGTGACCGCAAGATGGAGGGACGACGTGAGGATCCGCGGGGTGCCCTCGTCCGGCCGTACGCGGTCACTCGTGGCCGCACCGAGCCCCGTCAGGAGATCGCTCTCGAAGCGGTACTCTCGGCGAGCCCGGCTGCGGTCGTCGAAGCCCGCTTCGCCGGTCACGACAAGCACCGCATCGCCACCATCTGCGAGGGCCGGGCGCAGTCGCTGGCGGAGATCGCCGCGTACACCCGGCTGCCGTTGGGTGTCGCCCGGGTGTTGGTCGCCGACATGGTGGCGGAGAGCCTGCTGACGCTGCACAGTGCCGCTCCACCGGCGGAGGCGTACGAGGAGCGGATGGAACTGCTTGAGAGGGTGCTAAGTGGACTTCGCAGGCTATGACCCGGCCCGGTCACGCCGCAGCGGTGGCGGTGGAGGGATCACCTCCGCCAAGATCGTCATCGCCGGCGGCTTCGGGGTGGGCAAGACGACGCTCGTGGGCGCCGTCTCCGAGATTACCCCGCTGACCACGGAGGCCGTGATGACCGCCGCCGGGGTGGGCATCGACGATCCCTCCAAGGTGCCGGGCAAGGAGACCACCACGGTCGCCATGGACTTCGGCCGGATCACGATGGCCCAGGACCTGATCCTCTATCTGTTCGGTACTCCGGGACAGACTCGGTTCTGGTTCATGTGGGACGAGATCATCCGTGGCGCGGTCGGTGCGGCGGTGCTGGTCGATGCGCGGCGGATCACCGACGCGTTCGCACCGCTCGACTACTTCGAGAACCGGAAGTTGCCGTACGTGGTGGCGTTGAACTGCTTCGACGGCGCCCCGCAGTACGAGTCGGAGGAGGTACGGGAGGCGTTGGCGATCGCGCCGTCCGTACCGCTGGTGATGTGCGACGCGCGGCAGCGCGAGTCGGTCAAGCACGTGCTGGTCAACGTGGTGCAGCACGCGATGGCGACGCTCCGGGCGGAGCACGGCCGCGGGCAGCCCACGCCGGTCGGCTGACCGTCGTGCGTCGGCCGGCGTGGCCCCGCCACGCCGGCCGACGCACGTTGCGCCGGAAGTCGCGGCCCGGCCCGCCGGCTGGTCCGGGGCGGCGGCGATGTCCGGGCGGTCAGTCGACCGACAGGCGGTAGCCGCGCTTGACCACGGTCTGTACCAGCCCGGAGGTACGGAGCCCGGCCCGGAGCCGGGCCACGGCCATCTCCACCGCGTGTTCGTCGGCGCCGCGCGGGAGCGTCCGCAGCAGGGCGGCCCGGGACATCACCCGCCCGGGCGAGGCGGCCAGCGCCCGTAGCACCGCCATCGGCGCCGGCGCCAGCGGGCGTAGCTCGCCGTCCAGGATCGCCGCGTGCCCGCGCAGGGTCAGCAGGTGACCGGCCACCTTGATACTGACCGCCCGTTGCGGCAGCTCGTCCACGATGGTTCGGACCAGGGCGCCGAGTCGGGCGCGGTGCGGCATCGCCACCGGTACGCCGTGCCGGCGCAGCGGGGCCGCGGTGACCGGCCCGACGCAGGCGGCGAGGACATCGGTACGCAGCGCGTCCAGCACCGCGTCGGTACTCGGCCCGGCGGCGCGGAGCAGCGCCGTCACGGCGGGCGCGGAGGTGAAGGTCACGGCGTCGACCAGCCTTCCGGCGATGAGGTCGATCAGCCGGTGCAACGGTGCCGGATCGGTCGGCGGCGCCCAGCGGTAGACCGGCACCTCGATCACCGTGGCGCCGGCCGCCTCCAGTGCGGCCGTACACTCCGGCTGTCGTTCGCCGTGCAGCTGCATGGCGATGAGCTGCCCACGTACCCCACGCCGCCGCAGGTGGTCGATCACCTCGTCGCAGCTCTCCGACGCGGGCGACCACTCGTCGTGCAGGCCGGCGGCCCGGATGGCGCCCCGCGCCTTCGGCCCGCGGCTGACGATGTAGGCCCGGGAGAGCACCGAGCGCAGCGCCTCGGCCAGCCCCCAGCCCTCGGCCGCCTCCAGCCAGCCGCGCATGCCGATGCCGGTGTTCGCCATCAGGATGTCCGGCGGGTTGTCGAGGCAGGCCCGGGTCGCCGCCCGCAGCTCGGTGTCGTCGGCGAGCGGCACGATGCGCAGGGCCGGGGCCAGCACGACCCGGGCTCCCCGCCGCTCCAGCATCGCGGTGAGTTCGTCGCGGCGCCGGTCCGCGGTCACCCCGATGGTGAATCCGGAGAGCTCGTCGGCCATCAGCGGGCTCCGCCGACGTCGGCCATCGGGCGGGACACGGCCGGGGTGGCCACCTCGACCAGGCCGGCGCGGCAGCGTACCCGGTAGGTCGGCACCGCCACCCCGGGCACGTCGAGGCACTCACCGGTGCGCAGGTCGTAGACCTGCTTGTGCAGCGGGGAGGCGACCGTCGGGATGTCGCCCCGGGTCCCGACGATGCCCCGAGCCATCACGTAGGCGCCGGCGATCGGGTCCCGCTGGCCGATGGCGTAGAGCGCGCCGTCGTAGGTGCGGAACAGGGCGACCTGTTCGCCGTCCACCAGCGCGGCCACGCCACGCTCCGGCTCTAGTCGGGGGTACGGGCAGACAACCGTCCACCGCAGGCCGTCGGTGATCGTGGCGTCCAGAGTCAATTCGTTACCCCCATCCTGGTCGGAAGGCCGAGCGCCACCGGCCGGCGGTCCGGACGGGCCGGAACGGGCTGTCCCCGTTCCACCTCGAACGTGATCGACGGGTCCGGTACGTCCGGCGCGTTGACGAAGGACGTGAACCGGCGCAGCCGGTCCGGGTCGGCGAGGGTCTCCCGCCACTCGTCGGTGTACGACTCGACGTGTCGGGCCATCGCGGCGTCCAGTTCGGCGCAGAGCCCGAGCGCGTCGTCGACGATGACCGACCGCAGGTGGTCCAGCCCGCCGTCCAGCGCCTCGATCCAGGCGGCGGTGCGCTGGAGCCGGTCCGCGGTGCGGATGTAGAACATCAGGAACCGGTCGACGTAGCGGACCAGCTCCTCGGTGGAGAGGTCGGCGGCGAAGAGCTCGGCGTGTCGGGGCCGGAATCCGCCGTTGCCGCCGACGTAGAGGTTCCAGCCGCGCTCGGTGGCGATGATGCCGAAGTCCTTGCTCCGGGCCTCGGCGCACTCCCGGGCGCAGCCGGAGACCGCTGCCTTGATCTTGTGGGGTGCGCGAAGCCCCCGGTAACGCAGTTCCAGGGCGATGGCGAGCCCGACCGAGTCCTGTACGCCGTACCGGCACCAGGTGGAGCCGACGCAGGACTTCACGGTGCGCAGCGCCTTGCCGTACGCGTGGCCGGACTCGAAGCCGGCGTCGACCAGCCGCTTCCAGATCTTCGGAAGCTGCTCGACCCGGGCCCCGAAGAGGTCGATCCGCTGCCCGCCGGTGATCTTCGTGTAGAGGTTGAAGTCCCGGGCCACCTCGCCGATGACGATCAGCTTCTCCGGGGTGATCTCCCCACCCGGGATCCGCGGCACCACCGAGTACGTCCCGTCCCGCTGGATGTTGGCCAGGAAGTGGTCGTTGGTGTCCTGCAGCGACGCCTGCTCGCCGTCGAGCACGTAGCCGTTACCGAGCGAGGCGAGGATCGACGCCACCACCGGCTTGCAGATGTCGCAGCCCCGCCCCCGGCCGTGCTCCGCGACGAGCCGGGAGAAGGAGGTGATACCGCGGACCCGGATGATGTCGAAGAGTTCCTGCCGGCTGTGGTCGAAGTGCTCGCAGAGCGCCTTGCTGAGCGGCACTCCGGAGTCGGCGAGCAGCTGCTTCAGCATCGGTACGCAGGACCCGCAGCTCGTCCCGGCCCGGGTGCACTCCTTCAGCGCCGGTACGTCGCGGCACCCCTCGGCGATCGCCCCGACGAGCTGGTCCTTGGTGACCGCGTTGCAGGAACAGACCTGGGCGCTGCCGGGCAGCGCGGCGATCCCGGCGCCGGTCCCGGTGCCGTCGCCGGACGGGGCGAGCAGGGCGAGCGGCGGGCCGGGCAGCGGGCCGCCGACGCTGGCCCGCAGCGTGGGATAGGCGGTGACGTCGCCGACCAGCACCCCACCGAGCAGTGTCTTGGCGTCGTCGGAGAGGACCAGCTTGGCGTAGACCCGGGTCGCCGGGTCGACGAACGTGACGTCGAGCGAGCCCGGGCTGCGGCCGTGCGCGTCGCCGAAGGAGGCGACGTCCACCCCGAGCAGCTTGAGCTTGGTCGAGGTGTCAGCGCCCGGGAAGCGCGCCGTGCCGCCGACCAGCCGGTCGGCCACCACCTCGGCCATCGCGTAGCCGGGCGCGACCAGGCCGTAGCAGACCCCCTCGACGGCGGCGCACTCGCCGACGGCCCAGATCCGTTCGTCGGTCGTGCTACGGCAGGTGGTGTCGACCCGGACACCGCCACGCTCGCCGAGTTCCAGCCCGGCGGCCCGGGCCAGCTCGTCCCGGGGTCGGATTCCGGCCGCCACCACGACCAGGTCGGCCGGGAGCCAACCACCGTCGGAGAGGGTCAGCCCGGCCAGCCCACCGTCCGGCCGGGACCGGACGGCGGTGGTGGCGACCCCGAGGTGTGGAGTGACGCCCAGTTCCTCGACGTAGCGGCGCAGCATCGCCCCGCCCGCCTCGTCGACCTGCATCGGCATCAGCCGGGGCGCGAACTCCACCACGTGGGTGCCGAGGCCGAGCAGCCGCAGCGCGTTCGCCGCCTCCAGGCCCAGCAGACCGCCTCCGATCACCACGCCGGTCCGCCGGCCCTTGGCGAAGTCGCGGATCGCCGCGAGGTCGTCCAGGGTGCGGTAGACGAAGACGCCCGGACGTAGCCGCGGGGTCGGCCCGGGGGCGTCCGGTCCCGCGTCGACGTACACGCCGTCGATCGGCGGCACGAACGGGTACGACCCGGTCGCCAGCACCAGCGCGTCGTACCGGTACTCGCCGGCCCCGGTGCGGACCACCCGGCGGTCCCGGTCGATGGCGAGGGCCGGCTCGCCGAGCCGCAGGTCGACCCCGTCGTCGGGGCGGTGCAGGTTGAGTTCCTCCGCGCTGACACCGTCGAAGAAGGCGGACAGCCGGACCCGGTCGTACGCCGGCCGGGCCTCCTCACCGAGGACCGTGACCTGCCATCGGCCGGCGGTGTCCCGGGAGCGTAGCGCCTCGACGAAGCGCTGGCCCACCATGCCGTTGCCGACGACGACGAGTCGTCCGCTCGTTTTCTCGCTGCGCATCAGGCTGCCACCTCTTCCGCCGTGTCGGGTGTGTCTACCGCGGACAGCCAGTCGAGGATCCCCTCGACGGCGTCCCGGCAGCTGCCGCAGCCGGTGGTCGCCCGGGTGGCGGCTACCAGGTCGTCCATGGTCCGGGCTCCGGCGCGCCAGGAGCGCACCAGCGCGCCCTTGCGCACGGTGTTGCACTGGCAGACGGTCGCCGCGTCCGGCATCAGCGCCGGCGACTCGGTCGTGGTCGGGGCCGCCGCGTCGCGGCTGCGGCCGAGCAGCAGGGTCCGGCGGTCCAGCGGCACCGGGGCACCGCGGTCGAAGAGCTGGATGACGGTGCCGACCGACGGGTTGTCGCCAAGCATGATCGCCGCGGTCAGCCGTTCGCCGACGATCCGCAGCCGTGCGTACGTCCCGCGGGCCGGGTCGGAGAAGCTCAGCTCCTCGACGTCGGGATCGCCGCCGCCCTCCGGGTCGCCCATCGCCGCCAGGTCGATGCCGGCGGCCTTCAGCCGGGTCACCGGGGGCCGGGGACGATAGCGTTCCCGCGGGTTCTCCCCGGTCAGCACCCGGGCCAGCACCCGCGCCTGCTCCCAGGCCGGCGCGACCAGCCCGGTCACCACCCCGTCGTGCTCGGCGCAGTCGCCGAGCGCCGAGATGTCCGGGTCGCTGGTGCGCAGCCGGTCGTCGACCACCACCCCCCGGTTCACGGTCAGCCCGGCGGCGCGGGCGAGCGTCACCTCGGGGCGGACCCCGCAGGAGAGGACCAGCAGGTCGGTCTCCAGCTCCCGTCCGTCGGAGAGGGCCAGGCGTACCCCGTCGGGCCCGGCGTCGACCGCGGTCGCCGCTACCTCCAGGTGGGTGGTGACGCCGAGCCCGGCCAGGGTCCGGGCCAGCACCGCGCCGGCGGCGGGGTCGAGCTGCCGTTCCATCAGGTGTCCGACCGGATGCACGACCTGAACGTCCAGCCCCCGGGCCGCCAGTCCCCGCGCCGCCTCCAGCCCGAGCAGCCCGCCGCCGAGCACCACCGCCCGGCGCGCCCGGGCCGCGACGGCGAGGATCCGGCGGCAGTCGTCCAGGGTCCGGAAGACCGCCACCCGCGCCGGCAGCCGTTCCGGGTCGAGCCCACGCACCGGCGGGACCAGCGCCCGGCCGCCGGTGGCGAGCACCAGGTGGTCGTAGCCGAGCATGTCGCCCCGGTCGGTGGCGACGGTGTGGGCCGCCGGGTCGACGGCGGTGACCCGGACCCCGGGCCGGACGGCGATCCCGTGCCCCGCCGCCTCGGCCAGTTCCACACCGGACTCGTCGACCGTGCCGGCGAGCAGGCTGGAGAGCATGATCCGGTTGTAGGCACGGTGCGGCTCGGCCCCGAGCACCGTCACCTTGACGTCGGGCGAGTGGGCCGGTAGCTCGGCTGCCAACCGGGCCCCGGCCATGCCGTGTCCGACGATGACGATCCGGTTGCCTGACGTACCCACGGTCACCTCGCTTCCTTCACGCACGTTGCTGCCACCCGGCTCACGCCTTCTCGACCCGCACCGCGCAGACCTTGAACTCCGGCATCCGAGAGACCGGATCCAGAGCGTCGCTGGTCACCGAGTTGATCCGGGCCGTACCCGGCCAGTGGAACGGGGCGAAGACGGTGTCGGGACGGATGCCCGGGCTGAGCCGCGCGGGGGCCCGCATCTCGCCCCGGCGACTGGTCACCCGAACCTCGTCGCCGTCGTCGATGCCGAGCCGGACCGCCAGGTCCGGGTGGAGCTCCACGAAGGCGCCCGGCGCGGCCGTCCGCAGGGGCGCGATCCGCCGGGTCTGTGCCCCGGACTGGTACTGCGCCAGCACCCGACCCGTGGTGAGGTAGAGCGGGTAGTCGGGAGTCGGCTCCTCGTCGGCCGGGCGGTACTCCACCGGAACGAAGCGGGCACGTCCGTCCGGGGTGGGGAACCGGTCCGTGAACATTCGGGGCGAGCCCGGCAGGTTTGGCTCCGGGCACGGCCAGAAGACCCCGTCCTCGGCGTCGATCCGTTCCCAGCTGATCCCCGCGTAGTCGGCGATCCCGCCGGCCGAGGCGTGCCGCAGTTCGGCGAAGACCTCGCGGGGCTCCACCGGGAAGCGGAGACCGGCGCCGGCCGCCGTCACCGGGGCGAGCCGCCCGGCCAGGTCGGCGAGGATCTCCAAGTCGGTCCGAACGCCGGCCGGTGGTGGGCGGAGCGCCCGGCGGCGCAGCACCCGTCCCTCCAGGTTGGTCATCGTCCCGTCCTCCTCGGCCCACTGCGCGGTGGGGAGGACCACGTCGGCGAGTTCCGCGGTCTCGGAGCGGACGAAGTCGGCGACGACCAGCAGGTCGAGGGCGCGCAGCCGTGCGGTGACCCGGGCGGCCCGGGGCGCCGAGACCACCGGGTTGGAGCCGAAGACCAGCAGCGCCTTCGGACCGTCGGCGGTGCCGAGGGCGCTGAGCAGTTCGTACGCGGAGAGGCCCGGCCCGGGCAGCGTCTCGGGACGTACGCCCCAGACCGCGGCGACGTGGGCGCGGGCGGCGGGGTCGTCGATCCGCCGGTAGCCGGGGAGCTGGTCGGCCTTCTGCCCGTGCTCGCGGCCACCCTGCCCGTTGCCCTGTCCGGTGAGGCAGCCGTACCCGGAGCCGGGGCGGCCGGGGAGCCCGAGCGCCAGCGCGAGGTTGATGAACGCGGTCACCGTGTCGACGCCCTTGGCGTGCTGCTCGGCTCCGCGGGCGGTGAGGATGATCGCCCGCTCGGCGGTGCCGAGGGCCCGGGCCGCCGCCTCCAGGTCGGCCACCGGCACCCCGGAGAGCTGTTCGACCCGGGCCGGCCAGTAGCTCGCCACCACCCGCCGGACCTCGGTGAACCCCGTGGTCCGGGCGGCGATGTAGTCCTTGTCGAGCCAGCCCTCGGCGAGCGCGATGTGCAGCAGCGCGTTGGCGACCGCGAGGTCGGTGCCGGGGGTGGGTTGCAGGTGCAGGGTGGCCTGCCGGGCGGTGGCGGTGACCCGGGGGTCGATGACGATCAGGGTGCCGCCGCGCTGCCGCTGCTCCACCAGGTAGCGGACCAGGGGCGGCATGGTCTCGGCGACGTTGGCGCCGACCAGTAGCAGGGTGTCGGCGGTGGCGAGGTCGGCCAGTGGAAAGGGCAGGCCCCGGTCGACGCCGAAGGCGCGGTTGCCGGCCGCCGCCGCCGAGGACATGCAGAACCGGCCGTTGTAGTCGATGTTGCGGGTGCCGAGGACGACGCGGGCGAACTTGCCGAGCGCGTACGCCTTCTCGTTGGTCAGGCCGCCGCCGCCGAAGACCGCGACCGCGTCCCGGCCGTACGCCGTCTGGACCCGTCGGATCCCGGCCTCGACCCGGTCCAGCGCCTCGGTCCAGCTCGCCGGCCGCAGGTCGCCGTCGGGTCGGTCCCGCAGCAGGGGCGTGGTGAGCCGGTTCGGGTGGTCGAGGAGCTCGGCGGCGGTCCAGCCCTTCTGACAGAGCCCGCCGCGGTTGGTCGGAAACCGCCGGGGCAGCACCCGAACCCCGGAGTCGGTACGGCGCAGCGTCATGCCGCACTGCAACGCACAGTATGGGCAGTGGGTGGCGACGTCCTGGGACACATCCGCCGAATGCGTCGCAGCTCGTGCACCGTCTGTCATGTCCGAAGCGTGCCGGCGGCCCGTTTCACCATCGGGTCCCGTGTGTTTCGGGCCTGTCAAGAGCCGCTCACACAGGCTCGGGGCAGCCGGTCGGCCGGTATCCGGATCTGTCGATGCCGTCGGAGCGGGCCGTGGCGGGTGGTCCCGGGCGTGTCGCGGCCCTTTGCCGAGCCGGTCGCGCCGTCTATATCATGAGATCCTGGTTCCATATATCAGGAGTTGTCGATGGCGGTGGCCTCCCTGTTCGATGCCGTCGCGGGGTCATACGACGAGTCCCGGCGCCGGCTGGTGCCCTGCTTCGACGACTTCTACGGCACGGCGGTCGAGGTGGCCGCCCCGCCGCTACGCCGAGCACGCGCGTTCGGGCGTACCCCGACCCTGCTCGACCTCGGCGCCGGCACCGGACTGCTCTCCCTGCTGCTCGCCGTCGCCGTACCGGGGACCTGCCCGACCCTGCTGGACGCGGCGCCGGCGATGCTCGCGGTCGCCGAGAGGCTGCTCACCCAGCGTGGGATACCGCACCGGATGGTCGTCGCGGACCTGACCGACGCCCTGCCCGGCGGCCCGTACGACGCGGTCGTCTCGGCCCTGGCGATCCACCACCTCGACGACGCCGGCAAGCGCGACCTCTACCGGCGGATCCGGCAGATCCTCTGCCCGGGTGGGGTGTTCGTCAACGCCGAGCAGGTGGCCGGCCCGACGCCGGACCTGGACCACCGGTACGACGAGGTGTGGCTGGCCCAGGTCGTCGCGCTCGGCGCCACCGAGGCGGAGATCGCCGCCGCCCGGGAACGGATGGCGTACGACCGCCCGGCGCCGGTGGCGGACCAGTGTCGCTGGCTCACCGAGGCCGGCTTCGTCGGGGTCGACTGCTTCTACAAGTCGTGGCGGTTCGCGGTCTTCGGCGGTCGACGGGAACTGGACTGAGGCGTTCCGCGCGGGGCCGGCGTACGTTCGGCCCGGCCCGGCCTCCTACCACCGGATGGCATCCCCGTGGGTCATACCCGGAGTAGGCTGGCCGCTATGACTGCCAAGGTGACCCTCTCGTTCTCGGACGAGACGATCGAAGCGGCGCGACGGTTCGCCAAACGCGAAGGAATGTCGCTTTCCGCCTGGATCGACCAGGCCGCCCGGGAGAAGGCGCTGCGGGAGGTTTTCGCCGAGCACGCGGCGGTGGTCAACCGGGCCGGCCTCGACATCGAGGCCGCCGCCCTCGCCGACGCCCAGGAGGCCGAGCTGGTCAACGCGGCGTACCTGGGTCGGCGCGACGCCGCCTGACACGGGAGCGCGGACGGGCGGGAGGGTTGGGCAGGGACGGGTCGGCCACGTGGGGGTGGGCTTGCTGCGCAGGGGCGAGATCTGGCGGATCGAGGGGGCGCGGAGCCGCCTCGGCCTGGTCATCAGCTCCGACATCTACAACTCGACCGAGGTGCCCATCGTGATCGTCGCCGAGGTGGTCGAGGAACAGCTGCTCCGGGACTCGCCGCTCGCCGTCGCCATGGGCGAGCACGTGGTGATGCCGGACCGGCTCTCGTCACCACTGAAGAAGTGGTTCACCGAACGTGTCGGGGTCGCCGACTCCGACACCATGTCCCGGGTCAGCCGGGCACTCCGCATCCTCCAGGACCTCTGAGCGCTCCAGGACCTTTGAGCGGCCCGCGGACAGCGCACCGGTGTGGCCCGCCGCCCGGACCTCGTCGGGCCAGATCTCCGGGCGCGCACCCAAAACCGGTACGTCCGCCGGACCCCAGCACCCCGGTCACCGCCGCACGGCGGCCGGGCCAGGGGTACGCGCTGGACCCGTCACAGCCGGCCGACGCCCCGAGCGGCACCACCTCACGACCTGACCGCCCGTGTCGTGCGCGGACCGTTGCCGGCCCGACGCGGAGCGCGAACGACCGGGAAACCCGCCGCTCCTACGGTCGGGCGGCATGACTGACACCGCCGCCCGTACGGGCACGACGGCCGTCCCCGACCGCGCCGGCAGTCCGGCCACCGTCTCGGCGGCCGGCGCCGGGGCCAGCCGGTCGGGTCGCCGGCACCAGCTCGACGACTGGCGCCCGGAGGACCCGGACTTCTGGCGCACCACGGGGGCGCCGATCGCCCGGCGCAACCTGCTCGTCTCGGTCTTCTCCGAGCACGTCGGCTTCTCGGTGTGGAGCCTCTGGTCGGTGATGGTGCTCTTCCTCGGTCCCGAGTACGGCATCGACCCGGCCGGGAAGTTCCTGCTCACCGCCGTGCCGACCGCGCTCGGCTCGGTCCTGCGGCTGCCGTACACGCTCGCGGTGGCCCGCTTCGGCGGCCGGAACTGGACGATCGTCAGCGCGCTGCTGCTGCTCGTGCCGACGGTGCCGATGGCGATCCTGATCGAGCCGGGAGTCTCGTACGGCACGCTGATGGTGCTGGCGTGTCTCGCCGGGGTCGGGGGCGGCAACTTCGCCTCGTCGATGGCGAACATCAACCTCTTCTACCCCCAGCACCGCAAGGGCTGGGCGCTCGGGCTGAACGCGGGCGGCGGCAACATCGGGGTCGCGACGGTCCAGCTCGTCGGGCTGGCCGTGTTGGCCACGGCCGGCACCGCGCACCCGCGGCTGGTGCCGGCGGTCTACATCCCGTTGATCGTGGCCGCCGCGCTCGCCTCGGCGCACTACATGGACAACATCACCGGGGCCCGGAACGAAAGGCGGGCGATGCGCGAGGCGACCCGGGACCCGCACACCTGGATCATGTCGTTGCTCTACATCGGCACCTTCGGGTCGTTCATCGGGTTCGGCTTCGCGTTCGGCCAGGTACTCCAGGTGCAGTTCCGGGAGCAGTTCGCCACGCCGGTCGACGCGGCGTACCTGACCTTCCTCGGGCCGCTGGTCGGCTCGCTGATCCGCCCGGTCGGCGGCTGGCTGGCCGACCGGTTCGGCGGAGCCCGGGTCACCCTCTGGAACTTCGCGGCGATGGCCGCCGGTGCCGGGCTGGTCTACGTCGCCTCGGGTGAGCGCTCGCTTCCGCTCTACCTGACCGGGTTCGTCGGGCTCTTCGTCTTTTCCGGGATCGGCAACGGGTCGACGTACAAGATGATCCCGGCGATCTTCCGGGCCAGGGCGGCCCGGGCGGTCGCGGCGGGGGAGCTCGACGCCGAGACGGCGCAGCGGTGGGCGTGGCGGCTCTCCGGGGCGCTGATCGGGATCGCCAGCGCGGTCGGGGCCTTCGGTGGGGTACTGGTCAACATCGCGTTCCGCCAGTCGTTCCTCGCGTACGCCAGCGCCGACGCCGCCTACCTCGCCTTCATCGCCTGGTATGCGGTCTGTTTTCTGGTGACCTGGGCGGTCTACCTGCGGCCGTCGCGGACCACCCTGCCGGGGGTGTGACGCTTCTTCCTGATTCTACCTATTCTGTGCCGGTAGGTTCTGAAGGACCGGTGTCGGCAGACGTGCCCGACCGGCTTCCCCGACCGCGGCTGGCGCCCGGCCCGGATCGGTTCCCGGCCGGGGCCGGCCTACCCGCCCGGACGGGCTCTCTCCGGGCCGCCGTGCCGGAGGCCGTCGGGTGCGGCGGGGTCGGGGCGGGACGACCGGGCCCGTTTTGACCCCGCCGGAGGGGACCGGGTATCGTTGCCTGCTGTTGTGTGACAACCAAGTTTTCACGTGACAGCCTAAAGCGTGCCCTCAGGTGCGGACGTGCCTCAGGTACGCTTGGTCGTTTGTGCGCGCCTGGCGACCGGTGCGTGACCCCAGACCGACGACGAGACAAGGTAGACCTGTGCGTACGTACAGCCCGAAGCCGGGTGAAATTGAGCGTCAGTGGCACGTCATCGACGCTTCTGACGTCGTGCTGGGCCGACTGGCCACCCATGCCGCCACGCTGCTGCGGGGCAAGCACAAGCCGACTTTCGCGCCGCACGTCGACACCGGCGACTTCGTTGTCATCATCAACGCGGGCAAGGTGGCGCTGACCGGCAACAAGCGGCAGCAGAAGATCGCCTACCGGCACTCGGGCTACCCGGGCGGACTGAAGCGGATCGGCTACGACGAGCTGCTCGCGAAGCGCCCCGAGCGCGCCGTCGAGCTTGCCGTCAAGGGCATGCTCCCGCACAACAAGCTCGGCCGTAAGCTGATCAAGAAGCTGAAGGTCTACGCCGGTGCCGAGCACCCGCACGCCGCGCAGAAGCCGGTGCCGTTCGAGATCAAGCAGATCGCGCAGTGAGCGCGGGCGAAGGAAACAGCATGACCGACACCATCGCGACCGCCGACGCTCCGGTGCTCGCCCCGGTCGTCCGGGCTCCCCGCGGCGACCGGCCGATCCAGACCGTGGGCCGCCGCAAGGAGGCGATCGTCCGGGTCCGTATCGTCCCCGGGAGCGGCAAGATCATCTGCAACGGGCGGGACCTGGAGGCGTACTTCCCCAGCAAGGTCCACCAGCAGATGATCAAGGAGCCGCTGGTGACCGTCGAGAAGACGGAGACCTTCGACGTCATCGCCAACCTCCGTGGTGGCGGCATCACCGGCCAGGCCGGCGCGCTGCGCCTCGCGGTCGCCCGGGCGCTGGTCGCGAACGACCCCGATGACCGCCCCGCCCTGAAGAAGGCCGGCTTTCTCACCCGCGACGCCCGGGTCAAGGAGAGCAAGAAGTACGGCCTCAAGAAGGCTCGCAAGGCTCCGCAGTACTCGAAGCGCTGAGTGCGCCGCACCCCAGCGGCCACGCGCACGTCCGACCGGAACGGCCGGTACCGCCCCCTCCTGCGGTGGCGGTGCCGGCCGTTCGGCCCTTTCCTGGAGTTTCCATCGGTGTGCTCTCCGGAGGTTTCCGCACATGGGGCGGCTGTTCGGCACTGACGGCGTACGCGGACGCGCGAACGCCGACCTGACTCCTGAGCTGGCGCTGGCGATCGCGGTCGCCGCGGCACACACCCTCGCCGAGTCCGACCGCAGCCACCCGCCCCTCGCGGTGGTCGGCCGGGACACCCGGGCCAGCGGCGAGATGCTGGAGGCGGCGGTGGTCGCCGGGCTCACCAGCGCCGGCGCCAACGTGGTCCGAGTCGGGGTGCTGCCGACACCCGGGGTGGCGTACCTGGTGGGCGAGACCAAGGCGGACTTCGGCGTGATGCTCTCCGCCTCGCACAACCCCATGCCCGACAACGGGATCAAGCTCTTCGCCGCGGGCGGGCACAAGCTGCCCGACGAGGTCGAGCTGCGGATCGAGTCGGCCGTCGAGGCGAACGAGGCGGCGGGCTGGACCCGTCCGACCGGGGCCGGCGTCGGCCGAGTCCACGACCTGCCGGACGGGGCCGAGCACTACGTGCAGCACCTGGTCGATACGGTCCCGCATCGGCTGGACGGCCTCAGGATCGTCGTTGACTGCGCGAACGGCGCTGCCTCGGAGGTCGCCCCGATGGCGTACCGGCAGGCCGGGGCCGAGGTGATCGCGATCCACGCCGAGCCCAATGGCCTCAACATCAACGAGGACTGCGGCTCGCAGCACCTCGACGCGCTCCGCGCGGCCGTGCTGGAGCATGGTGCGGACCTCGGCGTCGCGCACGACGGCGACGCGGACCGGTGCGTGGCGATGACCGCCGACGGTGCGGAGGTCGACGGCGACCAGATCATGGCGATCCTCGCGCTCGCGATGCGGGAGGCCGGCACACTGACCCAGGACACCCTGGTTGCCACGGTGATGAGCAACCTCGGCCTGCGGCTCGCCATGTCCGCCGCCGGGATCCGGCTCGTCGAGACCAAGGTCGGCGACCGGTACGTCCTGGAGGAACTCCGGTCCTCCGGGCTGGCGCTCGGCGGCGAGCAGAGCGGCCACCTGGTGCTGCCGGCGTACGCCACCACGGGCGACGGCATCCTCACCGGCCTGCACCTGATGTCCCGGGTGGCGTCGACCGGCAGGTCGCTCGCCGAGCTGGCGGCCGTGGTGACGAAGCTGCCCCAGGTGTTGATCAACGTGCCGGTCGGGGACCGGACCGTGGGAGCCGGGGCGCCGGCGGTGCTCGGTGCGGTCGCCGAGGCCGAGGCCGAACTCGGCGAGACCGGCCGGGTGCTGCTCCGCCCGTCCGGTACCGAACCGCTGGTCCGGGTGATGGTGGAGGCGCCGACCCGGGAGCTCGCCCAGAGCGTCGCGGAGCGGATCGCCGCCCAGGTACGCGCGGCCAGCCCGGTGTAGCCCCGGCCCTCCGCGCCGATCGTGGCTCGTCGCCCCGAAGCCGCCCGGCCTCGGGGCGACTCCGTGGTCAGTGGGAGGTGAGTCGGCGGAGCCGGGAGGCCGCCTCCGCCAGCACCTCGGGCCGCTTGCAGAAGGCGAACCGGACCAGCCGTCGGCCGGCCTCGACGTCGTCGTAGAAGACCTGGGTCGGCACCGCCACCACCCCGCAGCGCTCCGGCAGCGTACGGCAGAACTCCACCCCGTCCCGGCCGCCGAGTGGACTGATGTCGGCGGTGACGAAGTACGTCCCCTCCGGCGGCAGCACCCCGAACCCCGCCTCGCGCAGTCCGGCGACGAGCTGGTCGCGGCGCGCCTGGAGGCCGGCCCGGAACCCGTGGTAGTAGCTGTCCGGCAGGCCCAGCGCCACCGCGACCGCCGGTTGCAGCGGCGCCCCGTTCACGAAGGTGAGGAACTGCTTCACCCGCAGGGTGGCGGCGACCAGCGGAGCCGGCCCGCTGGCCCAGCCGATCTTCCAGCCGGTGCAGGAGAAGGTCTTGCCCGCCGACGAGATCCGCAGGGTGCGCTCCCGCATCCCGGGCAGGCCGGCCAACGGGAGGTGCGGGCTGCCGGCGTCGGTGAAGACGAGGTGCTCGTAGACCTCGTCGGTGACCGCGTACGCGTCGTACTCCTGGCACAGCTCGGCGATCAGCGCCAGCTCGTCGGCGCCGAAGACCTTGCCGGTCGGGTTGTGCGGCGAGTTGAGCAGCACCAGGCGGGTTCGCGGGCCGAACGCGGCCCGCAGGTCGGCGGGATCGAACCCGTACCGCCCGTCGGCGCCGGGCCGGAGCGTGACCGGGCGGCGGACCGCGCCGGCGAGCGCGATCGACGCCGCGTACGAGTCGTAGTACGGCTCGAAGCAGACCACCTCGTCGCCCGGCTCGGCCAGGCCGAGGATCGCCGCGGCGACCGCCTCGGTCGCACCGGCGGTGATCAGCACCTCGCCGTCGGGGTCGTACTCCAGGCCCCAGAACCGCCGCTGGTGCGCGGCGACCGCCGCGCGCAACGCGGGGATGCCAGGGCCCGGCGGATACTGGTTCTGCCCACTGCGCAGCGCATCGACCGCCGCAGCCAGCATCTCCGCCGGGCCGTCCGTGTCCGGGAACCCCTGGCCGAGGTTGACGGCGCCGGTACGCGCCGCCAGCGCCGACATCTCCGCGAAGATGGTGGTGCCGAACGGGCGCATCCGGCGCACCAAGGGGTCATCGGTGCTCGTCGTCACCCATTCACCCTAGGCGAATGGCGGAGGCGAGCCAGAAGGCAGGCTGTCCGCGACGGTGACCGCCACCGCGATGGTGGCGATCACCGTCGGGCCCGCTCCATGAACGCGGGGCCCGGACGGGCACGGGGCGCCCGACCGGGTCAGAAGAGGTTGGCGCTGCAGCCCACCGAACCGCGGCCCGAGCGGGTGTCGACCTGCTTGCCGTCGAAAATGATTCGGCAGGTCATCTCCCCGGAACCGCTGCGGCGGGTGGCGACGAGCGTGGCGAGGGGCACGCCCGAGGGCACGTCGACCGCCACGCGGAAGGGAAGCTCCTTCTCAGCTGCCACGGGCGTCCGGCCGTTCTCACTCGGCAGGTAGTTGATGAAGGCGCTCCCCTCGCCGTCGATCTCGTAGACCAGCCGGCCGTCGCCCGAGCCGCCTCCGGAATCCCCCGGAGCGGCCGTCCCACCGGTCCCGTCCGTCCCACCGGTGCCCTCGGCCGAACTCTCCCCCGAAAGGTTCTGGTAGAGGAAGTAGCCGCCCACGGGGCCGCCGACGCAGCAGAGCAGCAGGACCACGACGAGCGCGATGATCAGACCGGTCTTCGACTTCTTGGCCGGGGCGGCGGGCTGGCCCGGTTGTCCGGGTTGCCCCGGCGGGTATCCGGGACCGGACGGGTATCCGGGCGCACCCGGACCGCCGGGCTGGTACGGCTGGTACGGCCCGCCGGCGGCCGGCGGTTGCGGCGTCGAGGGCTGGGGCGGCCCGTACCCCCCGGTGCCCGGGTTCGGCGCGCCGCTGGTGGGGTATGGCGATGCCGGGGTGCCACTGGTCGGGTAGGCCGCGGCCGGCGGGCTGCCCGTCGGGTACGGCGGAGTGGCCCCGGCGCCGGTGGCCGGCGGCCCGTACGGGTTGGGCGGCGGTGGGGTCGGCGCGTAGGGCGAGACCACCCCGCCCTGGCCGTACGTCGTCGGCTGGGGCGGGCTGAAGCGGGTCGTCGGGGCGTTTTCCTCCTCGGCGCTGCCCGGCGGGGATGGCGGGGCGAACTTCGTGGTCGGTGCGTTCTCCTCGTCGGAGGATCCCGACCCGGATGCCGGGCCGAACCGGGTGGTCGGCGGCTCCGGCGCGGACAACGGGTCGTAGGAGGAAGGAGGCTCGGTCATCGGGGTTAGCTCCAGATTGCGGACAGCAAGGGTATGGCGAGGTGGTGCCCGAGGGCTATGTAGGCCGATGCGCCAGTCACCGTACCGCGTCCGTGCTGGTGGCGAGGTACCGGTAAGGGTCGGGCGCGGTGGGTGACAGGGTGCTCGCCGACTGGTCCCGGCCACCGACATATCGAGCAGGCGCGGTGATCGAACGAATGGCTTTCGCGCATGTCCGATGAGCGAATCTAGGTTAGGCTGCGGTCCATGTGTGGAATCGTGGGATATGCCGGTGCCAGGCCGGCGCTGGGCATCGTGCTGGACGGGTTGCGCCGGTTGGAGTACCGCGGCTACGACTCGGCCGGGGTGGCGGTCGTCCACGACGGCGAGCTGCTGACCGAGAAGAAGGCCGGCAAGCTGGCCAACCTGGAGAAGGCGCTGTCCGAGCGGTCGACGGTGGAGCCGGGCTCCGATCTCGACGGTGGCGCCGGAATCGCGCTCGGCACCACCGCGATCGGCCACACCCGCTGGGCCACCCACGGCGGCCCCACCGACCGCAACGCCCACCCGCACCGCGCGCACGACGGCCGGGTGGCCGTGATCCACAACGGCATCATCGAGAACTTCGCCAAGCTCCGGGCCGAACTGGAGCGCCAGGGCGTCGAGTTCGTCAGCGACACCGACACCGAGTGCGCCGCGCACCTGCTCGCCGGCGAGCTGGCCCGGCTCCGCGCCGCCGGCGAGCCGGACGGTCCGCACCTGCTGGCCGCGGCGATGCGACAGGTCTGTCAACGGCTGGAGGGCGCCTTCACCCTGCTCGCCGTGGACGCCGGGATCCCCGGCGCGGTGGTCGGCGCGCGGCGTAACTCGCCGCTGGTGGTGGGTCGGGGTGTCGGCGAGAACTACCTGGCCAGTGACGTCTCGGCCTTCATCGAGCACACGCGGGACGCGGTCGAACTCGGACAGGACCAGGTGGTCCTGATCACCGCGGACGACATCGAGATCACCGACTTCGCCGGCCGGCCGGCGAGCGGTAAGGACTTCCACATTGGCTGGGACGCCTCGGCCGCCGAGAAGGGCGGCTACGACTACTTCATGCTCAAGGAGATCGCCGAGCAGCCGCAGGCGGTCGCCGACACCCTGCTCGGCCGGCTCACCGAGAGCGGCGAGATCGCGCTCGACGAGGTCCGCCTCACCGACCAGGACCTGCGGGACGTCGACAAGATCTTCATTGTCGCCTGCGGCACCGCCTACCACTCGGGCATGGTCGCCAAGTACGCCATCGAGCACTGGACCCGGATCCCCTGCGAGGTCGAACTCGCCAGCGAGTTCCGCTACCGCGACCCGGTCCTGGACCGCTCCACCCTGGTGGTGGCGATCTCCCAGTCCGGCGAGACGATGGACACCCTGATGGCGCTGCGGCACGCCAAGGAGCAGAAGGCCCGGGTGTTGGCGATCTGCAACACCAACGGCGCCACGATCCCACGCGAGTCGGACGCCGTCCTCTACACCCACGGCGGCCCCGAGATCGCGGTCGCCTCCACCAAGGCGTTCCTCACCCAGCTCGTCGCCTGTTACCTGATCGGCCTGCACCTCGCGCAGGTGCGCGGCATCAAGTACGCCGACGAGGTCGCCGCGGTGGTCGCGCAGCTCCAGGAGATGCCGGAGAAGCTGCGCCGGCTGCTGGCCGGGATCGAGCCGGTCCGCGAGCTGGCCCGGGAGCTGCGAAACGCACCGCAGGTGCTCTTCATCGGCCGGCACGTCGGGTTCCCGGTCGCGCTGGAGGGGGCGCTGAAGCTCAAGGAGCTGGCCTACATGCACGCCGAGGGGTTCGCGGCCGGTGAGCTGAAGCACGGCCCGATCGCCCTGATCGACCAGGGGACCCCGGTGGTCTGCATCGTGCCCTCCCCGGCCGGTCGCGGGGTGCTGCACGACAAGATCGTCTCCAACATCCAGGAGATCCGGGCCCGGGGCGCCCGGACGATCGTGATCGCCGAGGAGGGCGACCGGACCGTGGTGCCGTACGCCGACCACCTGATCCCCGTGCCACGGACCCCGACCCTGCTCGCCCCGCTGGTCACCACGGTCCCGTTGCAGGTGCTCGCCTGCGAGATCGCCGCCGCCCGCGGGCACGACGTCGACCAGCCGCGCAACCTGGCCAAGTCGGTCACCGTGGAGTAGCGGGCGTCCGCGTGCGGCGGACGCCGGTAGGGTGAGGCGCGTGATCGTCGCAGTCGGCATCGACGTCGTACGGGTCGACCGGTTCGCCCGGGCGCTCGCCCGGACGCCGCTGCTGGCCGACCGGCTCTTCACCGAGGCGGAACGGGTCACCCCCGCGGGCCGTCCCCGGCGGCCCGAGTCGCTCGCCGCCCGGTTCGCCGCCAAGGAGGCGGTGGCCAAGGCGCTCGGTGCCCCGGCCGGGCTGCGCTGGCACGACTGCGAGGTCGTCGCCGACCCCGACGGCCGGCCGGGGCTGACCGTCGCGGGCACGGTCGCGGCCGCCGCCGCCGCGCGTGGGGTCCAGCGCTGGCACCTGTCGTTGTCACACGACGGCGGCATCGCCTCGGCGATGGTGGTGGCGGAGCGATGACGACGTCGTGGGGTCGGTCGACGGCACCGACGGGGAGCGGGGGGTCCGGATGAGGCCGGTCTGGCGGGTGGCGGACGTCCGCGCGGCGGAGCAGGCCCTGATGGCGACCCTGCCGCCGGGAACGTTGATGCGGCGGGCCGCCGCTGGACTGGCCGGACACTGTGCACGGTTGCTCGCCGGGCGGGGCGGGGTGTACGGCGCCCGGGTGCTGTTGCTGGTCGGGTCTGGCGACAACGGCGGCGACGCCCTCTACGCCGGGGCCCGGCTCGCCGGCCGGGGGGCCGCCGTCGCGGCCCTGCTCCTCACTCCCGAGCGGGCCCACCGGGGCGGGCTGGCCGCGTTCCGGGCTGCCGGCGGGCGGGTGGTGACGGAGCTGCCGTCCGGGGCCGACCTGGTTCTGGACGGGATCGTCGGGATCGGCGGCACCGGCGGGTTGCGCGAGCCCGCCGCTCGGCTGGTGGCCGGGCTGCCCGGGCTGCCTGGCCGGGACGGGAGGCGGGCCACGGTGGTGGCCGTCGACGTACCGAGCGGGGTCGCGGTGGACACCGGTGACGTACCCCGGGGGGACGGGTTGCCGACCGCGGTCACCGCGGATGTCACGGTGACCTTCGGCTGCCTCAAGCCGGCCCTGGTCGTCGGGCCGGCCGCCGCCCGCGCCGGCCGGGTCGAGCTGGTCGACATCGGCCTCGGCCCGTGGCTGCGCGCCGCTGCGGCGCTGCGGGTCACCGAGTGGTCCGACGTGGTCGACTGGTGGCCCCGGTTCGGGCCGGAGGCCGAGAAGTACAGCCGGGGCGTGGTGGGGCTGGCGACCGGCTCACGGACGTACCCGGGGGCGGCGGTGCTCTCGGTCGGCGGCGCGCTCGCCGGGCCGACCGGCATGATCCGGTACGCGGGCGGCGCCCGGGCCGAGGTGCTGCGCCGGTACCCGTCGGTGGTGGCCACCGACCGGGTCGCCGACGCCGGCCGGGTGCAGGCCTGGGTCTGCGGCTCCGGGCTCGGCACCGACGAGGCCGCGGCCGCCGAGCTGCGTTCGGTGCTCGCCGCCCCGGTGCCGGTGGTGCTGGACGCGGACGCGCTGACGCTGCTGGTCGACGGATCAATGGCGGAGTGGCTGCGGCAGCGGAAGGCGCCGACCGTGGTGACCCCGCACGACCGGGAGTACGCCCGGCTGGCCGGCGAGGCGCCGGGCGCGGACCGCGTGGAGGCGGCGCTGCGGATGGCGAGCTGGATGAACGCGGTCGTGCTGCTCAAGGGGGATCGGACGGTGGTCGCCACCCCGGACGGGCGGGCGGCGGTCAACCCGACCGGCACTCCGGCGCTGGCCACCGGCGGGACCGGGGACGTGCTGGCCGGGCTGCTCGGTTCGCTGCTGGCCGCCGGGCTTGCGGCCGACCGGGCGGCGCTGGCGGCGGCGTACCTGCACGGCCTGGCCGGCCGGGAGGCGGCCCGGCATGGTCCGGTGAGCGCGTCCGACGTGGTGGACGCGCTGCGGCCGGTCGTCGCCGAGCTGCTCCGATAATCCCCACCGTCGGCGACGTCGATCTACCGGGCAGTACGCTGAGCGCATGTGGCAGGCCGAGGTACGCGTCGACCTCGACGCGATCCGCGACAACGTCGCCCGGCTGAGGTCCGGGACGAACGCCGAGCTGATGGCCGTGGTCAAGGCCGACGGGTACGGCCACGGCATGGTCCCGGCGGCCCGGGCCGCGCTCGACGCCGGGGCGGCGTGGCTCGGTGTCTGCACGCTCGACGAGGCGCTGACCCTGCGCCGGGCGGGGATCACCGCCCCGGTGCTGGCCTGGCTCCTCTCTCCCGGGCTGCCGCTGCACGAGGGGGTCGTGGCCGGGGTGGATCTGGCCGGGGCGAGCGTGGCGCAGCTCGCCGAGCTGGCCGCCGCCGGGGAGCGGGCCGGGCGCCCGACCCGGGTGCATCTGAAGATCGACACTGGCCTCTCCCGAGGCGGCGCGACCCCGGACGACTGGCCCGACCTGCTCGACGCTGCCGCGAAGGCCCAGGCCGACGGGGTGATCGAGGTGGTCGGGGTGTGGAGCCACCTGGCGTACGCCGACGCCCCCGGCCACCCGACGATCGACCGACAGGTGGCGGTCTTTCAGGAAGGGCTGGCGATGGCGGAGCGGGCCGGCCTGCGGCCCCGCTACCGGCACCTGGCCAACTCGGCGGCCACGCTGACCCGCCCCGACACCCACTTCGACCTGGTCCGGCCGGGTATCGCCCTCTACGGGCTCTCGCCGGTGCCGGGGGAGCGGTTCGGGCTGCGGCCGGCGATGACCGCCCGCGCCCGGGTGATGCTGACCAAACGGGTGCCGGCCGGTGCCGGTGTCTCGTACGGACACACCTACGTCACCGACCGGGAGACGACCCTGGCCGTCGTGCCGCTGGGCTACGCCGACGGGGTGCCCCGGCACGCCTCGAACGTCGGCCCGGTCCAGCTCGGCGGGCGGGTGCGCCGGATCGCCGGCCGGGTCTGCATGGACCAGATCGTGCTGGACTGCGGCGACGACCCGGTCGCCCCGGGCGACGTGGCGACGTTCTTCGGCAGCGGGGCGGACGGCGAGCCGACCGCCGACGACTGGGCCGAGGCGGTCGGCACCATCAACTACGAGATCGTCACCCGGTTCGGCGGGGTCCGGGTCACCCGCAGCTACGACGGGTGGTCCGGGTGAGCGCGAGCGGGCCGGGCCCGCGGGCGTCGTGGGTACGACCGGACGGCGGGCCCCGGTGAGCGCTCGACGGACGGCGACCGGGCTCATCCCGGCGCAGCGCCAGCCCGCGCGTCGCTTCGTGGGACGTTCCGGGCTGCTCCGGGTCGCCGGCATCATCGGCGCGGCGGCCGGGGTGGCGGCGGCCGGAATCGCCGCCGGAGTCGCCGCCGAGCGGGCCGTGGTCCGGCGCTCCCGGGCCACCCCCGACGACCCGTACGCGGACGAGCCCTTCGGCGCGCTGCCGTACGACGAGTCGTGCACGATCACGACCGCGGACGGCACGGACATCCACGTCGAGCTGGTCGGCCCACCCCCCGGACCGGATCGGCCGACCCTGGTCTTCGTGCACGGCTTCTGCCTCGACATGGGGACCTTCCACTTCCAGCGGCGGGTCCTCACCGAGCGGGGCGAGGACCGGATGGTCTTCTACGACCAGCCCGGACACGGCCGCTCCGGCCGGCTGAGGTCGGGGGAGTACCAGCTCGCGGCCCTCGGCGAGACGCTGCGCGCGGTGATCGACCGGACCGTGCCGACCGGCCCGCTGGTGCTGATCGGACACTCCATGGGCGGTATGACGATCATGGCGTTCGCCGAGCGGTACCCGGAGATGTTCGGCGACCGGGTGGTCGGCACGGTGTTGATGGCGACCTCGGGCGGGCTGGTCGCGGAGACGAGGTTCGGCCTGCCGGCGATCATCGCCCGGGCCGGTGCCCCACTGTTGCCGGTGGTCGACAACGCCACCCGGCTGACCGGCAGCGTGCTCGACCGGGCCCGGCGGGCGTCGGCCAACCTCGCCTGGCTCCTCACCCGCCGGTACGGCTTCGGCAGCCCGTCACCGAGCCCGGCGCTGGTCTCCTACGTGGAGCGGATGAACGCCCGGACCTCCACCGAGACGGTGGCCCGCTACCTGCGTACCCTCTATTCGCACGCCCGCTACCCGGCCCTGGCCGCGCTCCGGAACGCCCCCACGCTGGTCATCGTCGGTGAGCGGGACATGATCACACCGGTCACCCACTCCGAGGAGATCCTCCGCTGGCTTCCCGACGCCGAGTACGTCAAGGTGCCCGACAGTGGGCACGTGGTGATGCTGGAGCACGCCGACGAGGTCAACACGGCGTTGCTGGACTTCCTCGACCGGTTGCCGGGACGCGCGACGAAGGCGGTCGGTTCGGATGACTGACGCCCTGCGCGACGCGGCGCTGGTCCGCGACCTGCCCACCGTGGCGGACACCCGGGCGTTCGGGCGTCTCCTCGCCAACCTGCTCCGCCCCGGCGACCTGCTGGTGCTGACCGGGCCGCTGGGGGCCGGGAAGACCGTGCTGGTGCAGGGAATCGCCGCCGGGTTGGCGGTTGTCGGCGACGTGACGTCGCCGACGTTCGTGATCGCCCGGGTGCACCGGCCGGACCGCGCCCGGGGCGGCCGGGTCACGCTGGTGCACGCCGACGCGTACCGGCTCGGGGACGCGGCGGATCCGCGGGCCGAGATCGACGACCTCGACCTGGACGCCTCGGTGGAGGAGTCGGTCACCGTGGTCGAGTGGGGTGAGGGGATGGTCGAGCAGTTGGCCGACGCGCATCTGCGGATCCGGCTCGACCGGCGCGACGACGACACCCGACGGGTCACGCTGACCCCGGTCGGCGGTGACTGGGCCGAGCGGCTCGCCGGGCTCTGAGGGCAGGGCCCGCACGGGGGAATCCGGGGTGTCGTACCGGACTTCTAGAGTGCGGGGGACGATCGCGGATTCCGAGAGGCTACCCATGACGTTGGATCTTCCCGCCCTGCTGCCCCCGGCCTGGCGTACGGCGCTGGAGCCGTATCTCGACCCCGCCGCCACCGCCGCGCTGGGCGAGTTCGTCGCCCGGGAGTACGAGACCCAGACCGTATTCCCGCCCCTGGAGGACCTCTTCGCCGCGTACCGGCTCTGCGGGCCGGAGCAGACCCGGGTGCTGATCCTTGGCTAGGACCCGTACCACAAGCCTGGCCAGGCACACGGCCTCAGCTTCAGCGTCCGCGACGGCGTTCCGGTCCCGCCGTCGCTGCGCAACGTCTTCAAGGAACTCGCCGACGACCTGGGAGTGCCGGTCTCCCGCAGCGGCAACCTCACCCCCTGGGCCCGCCAGGGAGTCCTGCTGCTCAACGCGGTGCTGACGGTGCGGCAGGCCAGCCCGGGCTCGCACGCCAACAAGGGCTGGGAGGACTTCACCGACGCCACGATCCGGGCCCTCGACGCCCGCGCGGAACGGGTGGTCTTCCTGCTCTGGGGCGGGTACGCCCGGAAGAAGGCGGCGCTGGTCACCAACCCGGTGCACGTGGTGCTGGAGGCGGGGCACCCGAGCCCGATGAACCCGCGGGGCTTCCTCGGCAGCCGCCCGTTCAGCGCCGCCAACAAGGCCCTGGCCGACGCCGGTCTCCCCACCATCGACTGGGACCTGACGGCCGGCTGACGTCGGTGCCGGCCGTGCCGGGGCGGGTCCCGCGAGCCGGTCCGGGCCGCCCGGTTAGGGTGCCTGTGTGCTCGTACTCGTGCTCGACTCGTCGACTCCGGCGGTGACCGCCGCACTGGCGGAGATCACCGCCGACGCTGTCGTCCCGCGTGTCGAGCGGAGCAGGGTCGACGCCCGCGCCCACGGCGAACTCCTCGCCCCGCAGGTGGCCGAGGTGCTCGCCGAGGTCGGGATCCGCCCGGCCGCGCTGGCCGCCGTCGTCGCCGGGGTCGGCCCCGGTCCGTTCACCGGGCTCCGGGTCGGCCTCGTCACCGCCGCCAGCATGGGCCAGGTGCTCGGCATCCCGACGTACGCCGTCGGCTCGCTCGACGCCCTCGGCCACGCCGCCACCCGTCCGGGCCCGGACGCCGCGCCCGAGGCCGGCCCGGTGCTGGTCGCGACCGATGCCCGGCGGCGCGAGGTCTACTGGGCGGTCTACGACCCGGCCGGTGGGCGGCTGGTCGGGCCGGCGGTCGACGTCCCCGCCGTGGTCGCGGAGCGGGCCCGCGAGCAGGGCGTCCGGGTCGCGGTCGGCGAGGGCGCCCGACGATACGCCGACGTCCTCGGCCTGCCGCTCCGGGGCGGGCTGGACCACCCCCCGGCGTACGCCCTGGCGGAGCTGGCGGCCGAGCGGATCCGGGCGGGGGCGCCGGGTGACCGGCTGACCCCGCTCTACCTGCGCCGTCCGGACGCCGTGGCGGCGACCGGACGCAAGCCGGTGCTGCGGTAGGGGCGCCGGTGGCCAGGTTGAGCCGGTTCCGGTGGTGGCACATCGCCGACGCGCTGCCGATCGAGAACGACCTGTTCGGCGCCGAGCGGTGGTCGGCGGCGATGTTCTGGAACGAGTTGGCCAACGGGCACTACTACGTGGCGGCGCTGGACGACTCGGACGCGCTGGTCGGCTACGCCGGCCTCGCGGTCGCCCCGCCGGACGAGGCGTGGGTGCAGAACGTCGCGGTACGCCGGGACCTGCAGCGCGGCGGCATCGGCCGGATGATGCTGACCGAGCTGATGGCCGAGGCGACCCGCCGGGGCGTACGCCGCGTGCTGCTGGAGGTGGCGGTCGACAACGCGCCGGCACAGCGGCTCTACGCGACCTACGGCTTCGAGCCGGTCGTGGTGCGTAAGGGCTACTACCAACCGAGCAACACCGACGCGCTGGTGATGCAGGCCGAACTGGGGCAGGCGAATGGCTGACGAACCGTTGGTCCTCGGGATCGAGACCTCCTGCGACGAGACCGGTGTCGGTGTCGTCCGTGGGCACACCCTCCTCGCGGACGCGCTCGCGTCCAGTGTGGCGGAACACGCCCGGTTCGGCGGCGTGGTGCCGGAGGTGGCCAGCCGGGCCCACCTGGAGGCGATCGTGCCGACGATGCAGCGGGCGCTCGACGAGGCCGGGGTGACCCTGGCCGACGTCGACGCCATCGCGGTGACCGCCGGCCCCGGGCTGGCCGGCGCGCTGCTGGTCGGGGTCGCCGCCGCCAAGGGCTACGCCCTCGCCGCCGAGAAGCCGGTGTACGGGGTCAACCACCTCGCCGCCCACGTCGCGGTCGACACCCTGGAGCACGGGCCGCTGCCCGAGCCGGCGATCGCGCTCCTGGTCTCCGGCGGGCACTCGTCGCTGCTGCTGGTCGACGACCTGGCGACGAGCGTGACCCCGCTCGGCGCCACCATCGACGACGCGGCCGGCGAAGCGTTCGACAAGGTGGCCCGGCTGCTCGGGTTGCCGTTCCCGGGCGGCCCGCCGATCGACCGGGAGGCCCGGGGCGGGTCACCGGACGCGATCGCCTTCCCCCGCGGTCTGACGGCGCCCCGCGACATGGCGGAGCACCGCTTCGACTTCTCGTTCTCGGGTCTGAAGACCGCGGTCGCCCGCTGGGTCGAGGCGCGGGAACGGGCCGGCGAGCCGGTGCCGGTCCCGGACGTGGCTGCGTCCTTCCAGGAGGCGGTCTGCGACGTGTTGACCAGCAAGGCGATCGACGCGTGCCGGACCCACGGGGTCGAGACGCTGGTGCTCGGCGGCGGGGTGGCGGCGAACTCCCGGCTGCGGGCCCTGGCCGAGGAACGGGCGGCGAGGGCCGGCATCCGGGTACGGACGCCCCGGCCGAAGCTCTGCACCGACAACGGGGCGATGGTGGCGGCGCTCGGGTCACACCTGGTCGCCGCCGGGGTGGCGCCGAGCCGGCTGGACCTGCCGGCCGACTCCGCGATGCCGTTGACGACCGTCAGCGTGTAGGGTTCCGGCGGCGATACAGGCGGGAGGGAGAGCTGACCGACGTGATCGTACGGATGTGGGAGGCCCGGGCCGAGCGGGGCCGCACCGCCGAACTGGTCTCCTGGGTCTGCGACACCGCGCTTCCGGAGGTGGAGCACAGTCCGCTGCACATCTCCAGCGAGGTCTTCTCCTCCGCCGACGAGCGGGTCGTGGTCATCTCCCGGTGGCGAGGCGAGCCCCTGCCGTTGCCGGAGCCTCCGTTGCGGCTGGTCGCCCGTCCGCCGCACCACTGGGACTTCACCCCGGTCGACCGCTGACCACACCCCGTATCCCTCGGTCGTCCGGCCCTGGTCTCCGAGCCGGCCGGCCTCCGGCCGCGTCCTCACCGGCGCCGGGTGCCTGACCAGGGCAGATCCGACTCGTCCCGGACGTTATGGTCGCGCCTGACGGGGTATAGCGCTGGCCAGTCGCGGCACCGGTCGGAAGCCGGCATCGGGAGGGAACGAGGCATGGCCAACCCACAGCACGCTGATCCGTTCACCGCACCGGAGACGGGCGACGGCCGGGTGCGGGGCAGCCAGCCGCTGCTGCACCAGTACGGGGCGGAGGTGCAGCGATTCGGCGACGTACGCCTGTTCCCGATCGCCCTGAGTTTCGAGGCCCGGAGTCAGAGCTGCCAGCTGCTGAACCACATTCTGGCCGACTCGATCATCCTGTACAACCTGTACAAGAAGCACCACTGGCTGGTGCGCGGGCACACCTTCTACCAGCTCCACCTGCTGCTCGACAAGCACGCCGAGGAACAGCTCAAGCTCGTCGACCTGATGGCCGAACGGGTCCAGACGCTCGGCGGCGTGGCGATCGCCGACCCCCGGCACGTGGCCGAGGTGACCACGATCCCACGTCCTCCCAACGGGGTGGAGCAGGTGCCGGCCATGCTCTCCCGGCTGCTGGAGGCACACGAGATCGTGATCACGAAGGTCCGGGACGCGGCGGACAGGACCAGCGAGAACGGGGACGCCGGGACGAACGACATCCTGGTGAGCGACGTCCTGCGCACCAACGAACTCCAGGTGTGGTTCATCGCGGAGCATCTCGTGGACGTACCGGCCACCCGGATCGGCAGCGAGGTCTGAGCGAACCGTTCCCCAACGGGCGGTGGGTTATCCCTCGTCCTTGACCTGCAGGTTGAGGGTTTGTCCGGGCAATCAAGGGCAAGATCGGGCAGAAGTGTAAAATGCTGGTTCAATGAGACGCTTGACGGCATGAATGCCGACGAGATGACCCGCTACATCCGCGACACGTTCGAGGGCGTCCGCGTCCTGGAAGCCTTCGACGACCTGTTCTTTCTCTACGACCCCCACCACGACCTGCCGCCGGAACGCCAGATGCCGTTCGCCACGATCGTGACCGGGGACCGGTACGACAGCGTCTCCGACCTGGCCCGGCCGAACACCTACCGGCTCAACCTCGGGCTGACCAAGGCGACGTACCTGTCCCGGTTCGGCGCGCCGCCGACCCGCCGTGACGGTCGGGGGGTGTGGGAGGCCGGGGCCGACTACGCCGCGCTGGACGTGCTGATGCCGCATCCGGAGTACGCGCCACAGTACTGGGTCTGCGTGGTGAACCCGGGCGCGGCGAGCCTGCCCGAGGTGCGGGACCTGCTGCGCGAGGCGCACACGTTCGCGGCCCGGAAGTACGCCAACCACCGGGCCCGCCAGGGCCAGCGTGAGCGGGCCTAGCACCGACCGGTCGGCCACCCGGGCGAACCGGTCTCGACGCCCGGGTGGTCTACCGGTCCAGCGGGTCGGCGAGCAGGTGTTCGAAGGCCAGCTCGGCCGCGCCGATCAGCGCCGCGTCCTCGCCGAGCTGGGGCGTCCGGAGCCGTACCTGCTCGCGGGCGGTGGGCAGGGCCATCGAGTTGAGCCGACTGCGGACCCGGGCGGCGGCGGCCAGGTAGACCTCGCGGAGCGTGCCGCCGAAGATGACCATGTCCGGGTTGAAGATGTTCACCAGGTTCGCCACCCCGAACCCGAGCCAGTCGCCGACCTGGCGCACGGCGGCCTGCGCGCTGGCGTCGCCCCGGGCCGCCGCGTCCACCACCCGCAGCGCCGCGTCCCGGCCGGCGGCGTCGCCCCGGCCGGCCGCCTGCAACAGGGCATGCTCGCCGATCACCGTCTCCCAGCAGCCGTACGAGCCGCAGCGACAGGGCCGGCCGCCGGGCTGCACCACCATGTGCCCGACCTCGCCGGCGTACCCACCGCAACCGGTCAGCCGTTGGCCACGGACGATGATCCCGGCCTCGACCCCGCCGTCCCGGTGCAGGTAGATCACGGTGTCGTAGCCGGCCGCCGCGCCCCGGACGTGCTCCGCCACCGCGCTCGCGTCCGCGACGTTGCTGACCAGGATCGGCCGGTCCGGGGAGAGCACCTCGCCCAGCGCCTTCTCCAGCGGCGGTTCCGGTCCGCCGCCGGTGCGGTCGTCCCGGTCCGGCTGGCGCGGCACCGCGCCCTCGGCGCGGCGGCGGCCCGGGCCGTCCGGGTGGCGCGGCCGGCCGGAGACGGCGACGCCGCTGCCGACGTAGACCGACCCCTCCGCGACCGACCGGTGCATCTCCTTGCGGAGGCCGGCCAGCACCGGAAGGCACTCCTCGGGCGGCAGGCCGGGCGGTCGGGCCGCCTGCCGGCGGTCGAGGACCACGCCGCCCAGCCCGATCCGGGCCGCCCGCAACCGGTCCGTCTCGATGCTGTACGCGTACGCGAAGACCCGGGCCGATTCGGGCCGGACGACCAGCGACGGTCGTCCGGCCCGGCCGGTCTCCCGCGGTGCCCGCTCGCTCACCAGCCGGGCGGCGGCGAGTTCGGCGGTGAGTGCCCCGATCGTGCTCCGGTTCAGGCCGAGCGCGGAGGTCAGCTCCGCCCGGGAGGTGGCGCCGTGCACGTGGACGTAGCGCAGCAGGGCGCCGAGATTCTGTCGGCGAATCTCCTCCTGGCTCGGCCCCACGCGCATCGTGCCCCTTTATCGGTTCCCGGTCGCGGTGGCGCGGCGTCGGGACAGCGCGTCGACGCTGGCGGCGGCCAGCAGTACCAGTCCGGTGAAGACGAACTTGACACCGGAGCTGGCGTTCATCAGGGCCATGCCGTTGTCGATGACCGCGATCACCGCGCCGCCGAGCACTGCGTCGACGACCCGGCCCTTGCCACCGAACAGGCTGGTGCCGCCGATCACCGCCGCTCCGACAGCGTAGAGCAGAACGTTGCTGCCCCCGGTGTTGGCATCGACCGAGCCGCCTCGGCTGGCCGCGATGATGCCGCCGACCGCCGCCATCGAGGAACAGATCACGAAGGCGGAGATCCTGATCCGGTCGACGTTGATGCCCGCCCGGCGGGCCGCCTCCCGGTTGCCGCCGACCGCGTAGATGTGCCGTCCGTACGCGGTGCGGTTCAGCACGAAGGTCCAGAGGATCAGCAGCAGGACGATGATCGGCACCACGATCGGGACGCCCCGCAGCGAGACCAGCCGGTTGTGGCCGCGTTCCAGGTTGAGGATGTAGACGGCGGTGCCGACGATCAGCGCCAGCCCGCCGATCCGGAACAGCACCACGGCCAGCGGCTCCGTGACCAGCCCGCGCGCCGTGCGGTTGCGGTGGCGCAGCAGTTGCGCGGCGGCGTACCCGGCGATCCCGACGACCGCCATGGTCCAGCCGAGCCAGGGCGGCATGTTCCGGATCTCGATGGCCCGGATGACCTCGTCGTGGACCGAGACGTTGGTGCCGCCCTTGATGAGCAGCAGCACGACGCCCTGGAAGGCGAGGAACGCGGCGAGGGTCACCACGAAGGACGGGATGCCGACCTTGGCCACCAGGAAGCCGAGGACGAGCCCGATCAGCACGCCGGTGGCGATCGCCGCGAGGACGGCGACGTACCAGGGGAGGCCCCTCAGCGTGACGAGCTGGGCCAGCACCGCCGCGCAGACCCCGCTGGCGAAGCCGGCGGAGAGGTCGATCTCGCCGAGCAGCAGGACGAAGACCAGACCCATGGCGATCACCGTGACGGCGGCGCCCTGGGTGAAGAGGTTGGCGAAGTTGCCCTCGGTCAGGAAGTTGTCGTGTAGGGCGGAGAAGACCAGACAGAGCACGATCAGCCCGAGTACGGCCGGCAGCGAGCCCATGTCCCCGCCGCGTACCCGGGCGAGGTAGTCCCGGACGTGGCTGCCGACGGTCGGAACCGGCGCGGCCGGCACGTCGACCGGCTTCGCCGCAGTCGTGGTGGGGGCGCTCATCTGTCGGCTCCTGTGGGTGTCGTCTCGGTGGGCGGGGTGTCGTGCCGGCCGGCGCCGTTGGTTCCGGTCAGGCCGAGCCCGTCGCTGCGGCCGGCGGTGATCAGCTCGACCACCTGGGCGTGGGTGACGTCGTTGGTGCGCAACTGCGCGACCATCTGGCCGAGGTAGAGCATGGCGATCTGGTCGGAGACGGCGAAAACGTCGTTCATGTTGTGCGAGATGAGGACGACCGCGAGCCCGTTGTCGGCCAGCCGGCGGACCAGTTCGAGAACCTGCGCGGTCTGCGCGACGCCCAGGGCGGCGGTCGGCTCGTCGAGGATGACCACCCGGCTGTTCCAGAGCACCGCCTTGGCGATCGCCACGGTCTGCCGCTGGCCGCCGGAGAGGCTGGAGACGTGCTGGCGCAGCGACGTCACCGTCCGGACGGAGAGTCCGGCCAGGGTCTCGGCGGCCATCTGCTCCATGGTCGGCTCGTCGAGGACCAGGCCGCTGCGCTTCTCCCGACCGAGGAACATGTTCTGCACGATGTCGAGGTTGTCGCAGAGCGCGAGATCCTGGTAGACGACCTCGATACCGAGTGTGGCGGCGTCCCGGGGGCTGTTGATGTGTACCGGTCGACCGTCGAAGATGATCTCTCCGGCGTCGATCGAGTAGATGCCACTGATGCACTTGACCAGGGTGGACTTGCCGGCGCCGTTGTCGCCGACGAGCGCGGTCACCTCTCCGGCGTTGACGGAGAAGTCGACGTCGCGCAGGACCTGGACGGGACCGAAACTCTTGTCGATCCCGCGCAGTTCCAGCAGGGGTTTCGCGGACACGGTGGGTCTCCTTCGCACGGGGTGTCCGAGGGCGGGGTCCGGTGGCGGGTCCGGTCCAGGGATCGATCTGGGTCCGGATCCGGCGCCGACCGCGGGTGCGATCGGGTCCGGTTCCGGCCGAGCGGCGCCGACGGTGTGTCATCCACACCGTCGGCGCCGCTCGTCGGCGGGCCGGGAGGGCCGACGCGGGTCGGTCAGCTGATCCCGGCCTGGGCGCATAGGGTGGCGAAGGAACCGGCGCAGAGCTCGTCCTTGGTGACGTAGCCGTCCGCGACGACGTCCTTCACGTTCTCCTTGTAGATCGCCTTCGGGTCCAGCAGCACCGAGGGTACGTCCCGACCGGTCTCCGGGTCCCTCACCGTCTGGCCGGTCTGCTTCCGCTCACCCCTGGCGAGCGCGATCGCCAGCTCGGCGGCGGCGTCGGCCTCCTGCTTGACCGCCTTGTAGACCGTCATGCACTGGTCGCCGGCGAGGATGTTCTGCAGGCCCTGCACGGTGGCGTCCTGGCCGGTGACCGGGATCTTGCCGTTGAGCTTGTTCTTCTTCAGCACCGAGATGACCGCGTTGCCCAGCCCGTCGTTCGCGGCGAGGACACCATCGATCTTGCCGCTCTGCTGGGTCAGCATCTGCTCGAAGATGGTGCCGGCCTGGGTGTTGTCCCAGCCCGGGACCCACTGGTCCGGGCCCTTGACGTACTCGCCGGAGTCGTACTTGGCCTTCAGCACGCCGTCGTAGCCGTTCTTGAACAGGGTGGCGTTGTTGTCGGTCTGCGAGCCGTTCAGCGTCGCGATGACCGGCTTCTGCACGCCCTTGTCGGTGAGGCACTTGACCAGGCCCTCGCCCTGGAGCCGGCCGACCCGCTCGTTGTCGAAGCTGACGTAGTACTCCGCCGAGCCGCCCAGGGTCAGCCGGTCGTAGTCGATGGTGAGCACGCCCTGGCTCTTGGCCTTGTCCAGGACCGCCTTGCCGGTACCGGAGTCGAGGTTGACGATCATGAGTACGTTGACGCCGTCGGTCATCATCTGCTCGGCGATCGTCTGGAACTGCGCCTTGTCGTTCTGGGCGTTCTGGATCGTGTACTCGACGCCGGCGGCCTTGAACGCCGCCTCCAGGTACTTGCGGTCGGCGGTCTCCCAGCGGTCAGAGGAGGCGCTGTCGGGCAGGATGACGCCGATCTTCGGGGTCGTGGTGCCACCGCCGCTGTCGGAATCCTCGCCACAGGCGGCGAGGCCACCCGTGGTCAGCAGGCCGACGGCGGCGATGGTGAGGATCCCTCTGCGCATTGCACGGGTCCTTTCGCGGTGGGTGTGGTGTATCGGGTCGGGCTGTGCGGTGGTACTCCGAGCGAACCGGCGCCACTCCTGGGCGGTGGTGGCGACCGGTCCGCGTCACTTTTGTTGTGTCCGGCAACGTATTGTGCGCGGGGGGAGCAGGGCAAGGAAACGGTCAATGGAATCCGGCGCTGGCGATAACAATTCGGCAACACGCCGGATATCTGGCACGAGGCGGGCGGGGCCACCCGGGGCGGCGGCGATGACCGAGCCGGCGCCGACGACGTGCCGGTGGGCAGGGGCGCCGCCCTGACGATCCCTCGCCACCGCCCGACCGGATGCGGTCGGGCCGTTCGGGAGCGGCCGGCGCGGCGAGGGCCGGCCGTGGGATGGGGGTGTCGGGCCCAGACGGCCGCGGCGTGGTGCGAGGGCTGCCGGGTTCAGGCGGCGGTCGCGAGCGGGGCCGTGACGGCGGCGGTGAGCCGGATCAGGTCCGCCGGGGCGATCTCCAGCTGAAGGCCGCGGCGACCGGCGGAGACGTACACCGTCGGGAAGCGCTCGGCAGAGGCGTCGACCACCGTACGCAGCCGCCTGCGTTGACCCAGCGGGCTGATCCCGCCCCGGACGTACCCGGTGGTCCGCTCGGCCAGGGTTCGGTCGGCGAGCGCGGCCCGCTTACCGCCGAGTGCCGCCGCCAACGCCTTGAGGTCCAGATCGCCGGTGACCGGTACGACCGCCACCGCCAGTTCGCCGTCGACCTCGGCGACCAGTGACTTGAAGACCCGCTCCGGCGGTACGCCGAGCGCGGCGGCCACCTGGGCGCCGTAGTTCGGGGTGTCCGGCGCGACGTCGTACGGGTGCAGGGTGTACGGCACCCGCTGCCGGGTCAGCAGCGCGGTCGCCGGAGTTCCCTTGCCTGCCACGGCCCGTACCCTATCGCCGGTTCGCGTGCCCGCCTCGGTGGAGCGACCCGGGACAGCGGCGTGGCCGGCACTTCCGCGTGCCGGCAGGTCGTGGCAGCATCGATTCATCGTCATCAGTCGGTGGCTGTCGGTGATCGCGGAGGCGCCACCCGAGTGGCGGAGGACCGGATGCTGGGTGGTGAGGGAGATCTCGCCGCAGCCGAGCGGTGGGTCGACTCCTGGGAGACGCAGCTCGAGGAGCGGTTGCGGCAGGCACGCGAGCTGTCGCAACGGGTGTCGGAGCTGACCGCGATCGGCCGCAGCGCCGACGGCCTGGTGGAGGTCCGGGTCGGATCGTCGGGCATGGTCACCGGTCTCTGGCTGGACGAGGGGATCCGTCGCCAGCCCGCGACGCGGACCGCCGAGCAGATTCTCGTGGCGCTGCGGCGGGCGATGGCGGAGCTGGCCGACCGGGTCGGCCAGGTGACCGAGGAGACGGTGGGCGCGCAGAGCGAGACCGGCCGAGCGGTGATCTCGTCCTTCGCCAGCCGCATCCCGGCCGCCGGCTCCGGGGACGACGATGGCGGGCGGTGAGAGCTTCCAGGTCACCGCCGCGGACCTGGTCGCGCATGCCGGGCATCTCGACCAGATAGCGGGCGACCTGGCGATGGCGAAGCAGGCGGGCGAGACGACCCGGCCGGGCCCCGAGGCGTACGGACGGCTCTGTGTGATCGTGCCGTCGGTCCTCGGTCACCTGCACTCGACGCTGGTGGAGGGGATCGGGGCGGCGGTGGACTCGGTACGCGACACCGCCGCGCGGGTGCGGTCGGCGGCTGACAACTACCGGGAGAGCGACGACGGCAGCTCGGCCAGGTTCAACCGGATCAGGAGCCCCGGATGAGCGCCAACCCGCTGGTGGCGACCCCGAGGGAAGCCTCGCCGAGCCCGTGGTCGGGCATCTGGATCGCCGAGGATATCGAGCTGCTCATCCAGGGCATCGAGAACGGTAGCTGGATCGACGGCGTTCTCGGTGGCGTCAGCGCCGGCCTGGACGCCCTCGCCCTGGTCACCGATCCGGCCGGAGTGCTGCTCCAGTACGGCATCGCCTGGCTGATCGAGCATGTCAAGCCGCTGAGCGAGGCGCTGGACTGGCTGGCCGGTGACCCGGCGCAGATCGCCGCGTACGCCCAGACCTGGCGCAACGTCGCCGGCGCGCTGCGGGACAGCGTCGCGGACCTGTCGCAGCAGGTCCGGATGGACGTCGCCGAGTGGACGGGCAGCGCCGGGGACGCCTACCGGGCGTGGGCGAAGGACCAGCAGGACGCCATCGGCGGGTTGGCGAAGGCGGCCGACACCATGGCCGTCGCCACCGAGAGCGCCGGTCAACTGATCGCTGGCGTGCGGATGCTGGTCCGGGACGCGATCGCCGCCCTGGTCTCCCGCCTGGTCGTCTACGCCGCCGAGTTGCTGGGCACGGCCGGTGCCGCCGCGCCACTGGTGCTGGAACAGGTCACCGCCCTCATCGGCTCCTGCGCCGCGAAGATCGCCCGCTGGCTGCGCGCCCTGTTGAGCAGCCTGCGCACGTTCGCATCCTTCGTCAGCCGCCTCGGCAAGCTGATCGAGGCGCTCAGGCGGATACTCGATCGGCTGCGGGGCGGGAACCGTCGGCCGGTGCGGCCGAACGGCCCCAGTCGGCAGGAGTTGCTGGAGGAACTGAGCCGTCAGGGGATCAAGCACAATCCAGACGACATCGTGCTCATCGGCAAGGACGGCACGGGAAAGATAATTTTCCTGGAGAATGGCAACTCCCGTGCTGGCCTCCGCCACATCACAGAGCGGCACGCCGCTGACTTCGCCGACGTCGGGGTTGCCGAAGAGAAGATCGCAAACCTGGTGTTTTCGGCGGTGACCGAGGGGAAGGTGGTCGGAATGCAACGTACGCGACCGATATACGAAGTGGTCTTCGAAGGCAGGATCTACCGGGTCGCGGTCACCGTTGGAGACAATGGCTTCATCGTGGGGGCGAATCCCGTTGGGCGCTGACGTACCGATGCTTGAGCTCATGGCGGACTACGGCTGCTATCCGCTCTGGCTGCGTTCCGGCCGGGGACTGCGGAACGTCGATCCGGCGACGCTCGACATCTCGCCCGAACTCCGTGACGCCCTGACCGGGTGGGCGGAGGAGTACGATGCCACCCTCGACACCAGTGACCCGGCCGCCTCGGGCTTCGTCGACGGCGACGCCGAGAACGCCTTTTACGATCGAGGCGACCGTCTCGCCAGGCGGTTGGCGGATGAGGTCGGGGCCCGCTTCCGCGTCTCCTACTTTGACGGTCGCGTCGGAGGCGCCCGTCCCGTCGAATGAACGGACGACGTCGTCTCCTCTCGGTGTCAGGAGCACGGTATGCCTGCGGGGGACACGGTGATTCTCGGCGCCTACGTACCGTACCGGCGGCAGATCAGCGAGGACCGGTCCCCTCCGACGTGAGAACAAGTCGGCAGACGCCCTCGCCCGACATGGGTATGACGTCGAGCGGAACCCGCTGCCGAAGCCGAGCGGAAAATTCTGAACCTTGATGACTGTCCACGTTCGCCAGACGAGATCGCGAGCGTCTTGCGGCGGAAGCCGATTGACGGGTTGAAAGAGATTATCATAGTCAAGGACGGCAAGGTAATTCCCTTCTATCCGTTCACGAGATAGGTGCTATTGAGTGGCATTGGAATATGTCCTGTACGCATCCGCCGATGTGGCCACAGAGGAGATTCTCGCGTTCATGGCCAACGCTGTCGGTGGTGAGATCGTGGGCACCTTCGTGCGGCGCGACGCGCTCGAGGTCACAGCCTATCGGGACGACCCGGGTGATGAAGCGCCGATCGGTGGCATGCTTGGCTTCACGCACCGGGTGACCGCGACATACCGGCTGTCGAGCCGGGCCACCGACGAGGCGCGCGATGAGGCCACCCGCGCGATGATCCGATCCGTTCTGTCGTTCTTCACGCGCTATCCCTCGGATGGGGTGCTTCTGCACGATGACTCGCGAATAATTCTGCAACCGCTGAACGGGCCGGTCGTCATCGACAGCGACTGGGAGGACTGGACCGAGGTGCCGGGTATGTCACATGTGGTTGCCGGCCTCGACCGCCGGTCGTTGCCCCAACCCCTACGGTGACCCGGCGGCACGACGGTATGGCGGTGGAGTACCGGCTTTACGGGGCGGCTGATCTCGAAACTGATCAACTGGTGTCGTTCCTGGCGGCGGAGCTGGGTGGCACGGTTGGCGACGACGGCCGGGTGCGCCGTGACGGACTGGATGTCACCCCGTACCGGGTCGAGACCGGTGACGAGGCATGGGTGGCGACGAGTGTGTTCGGTTTTCCGCACCGGGTCACCGCGAGCTTCCGCCTCTCCAACCGGGTCTCCGAGCAGGTTCGGGAACTCAACGTGGGGCTCATGATGCGAGCCGTGTTGTCGTTCTTCGACACCTATCCCGGCGACGGGGTGCTGCTGTTCAACGGCGAGGAGGTCGTGCTCCAGAAGCTGACCGGGCAGGTGTCGGTGAACAGCGACTGGGAGGACTGGACCGAGCTGGCCGGGCTGCGGATGCTCCGGGCCGGCCGCGACTTCCGCCCGCTGCCCCAGCCCCTGCTGTGACCGGCGGCGGGTGAGCCCGACACCAGCACGTGCCACCGCCCGACGCGGCGTCGCCGACAGGCACGCACAGCGCGCCGTCACCGCCCGACCCGCGGGTCAGGCGACCGGACGACAGACCAGCACGGTGGGCGCGCCGGCGACCCGGGTGAGCACGAGGCTCGCCGACTCCGGGCCGCTCAGCCGCAGGTCACGGCGGAGTCGCTCCGGCTCCAGCGCGGAGCCGCGCTTGAGGATCTCCACCCGGCCGACGCCGCGCTCCCGCAGCGCGGCGCGCAGCCGCTTGAGCGAGAACGGGAGGGTGTCGAGCACCTCCAGGCAGCGGGCGTACGGGGTCGGGGCGGGGGCGTCGGCGTAGACGTACGCGATCTCCGGGTCGGCGAGGCTGCCGTCGACCGTGGCGGCGAACTCGGCGACCAGGTGGGCCCGGACCACGGCGCCGTCGGGGTCGTACAGGTAGCGCCGGACCGGGCCGACCGGTGGGCGGGCGGTCCCGGTGCCGGTCAACTCGTCGGTCGTCCCGGAGGGGTCCCGGGGCACCAGGGTGGCCCGGCGCGGTACCTCGGCCAGCGGCCCGGCCCAGACCGTGGCCTCGACCAGGTCCCCGGCGACGCTGACCCATTCGGTCTCGGCCCCGGCGGGCAGCATCGCGTGGGGGATCCCGGGCGCGACCTTGAGGACCGTCCGGGGGACCCGCGCGACCAGGTCGAGCACGAACTCCCAGGGCGGGGAGTAGGCGGCCGGGTCGAAGACGCGGCGGCCGGTCCCGGCGTGGCGGCGCGCCGGGTCGCAGAAGACGGCGTCGACCGGATCGCCGTCGATCATGGTGACGTCGGTCCGGGTCGCGTCGGCGGTGCGGACCGTGAACCGGTCAGCCACCCCGGTCGCCTCGGCGTTCGCGGCGGCCATCGCCGCGGTCACCGGGTCGGCCTCCACGCCGTACACCCGGATGCCGGCCCGGGCGGCGGCGATCGCGTCCGCGCCGAGGCCGCAGCCAAGATCGACCAGGGTGCGGACCCCGGCGGCGCGCAGCCGGGCCGCCCGGCGTCGGGCGACCTCGGCGCGGGTGGCCTGTTCCAGCCCGGTCCGGGTGAAGAACATCCCCGCGGCGTCCGGCCCGAACTTGCCGGCGGCGCGGCGCCGCAGCTCGGCCTGGGTCAGCGCGGCGGCGGCGAGGCCGGGGGGCGTTCCGGCCCCGCGCAGCGCCGCGGCGGCGGCCAGGGGATCGCCGTCGGCCAGCTCGGCCGCCATGGCCAGGGCGGCCGCTCCGTCCGGGGTACGCAGGGCGGCGAGCTGGTCGAGATTCACCCGGTCATTGTGGCGGTCCGCCCTAGCCGGGGCGTGTCGGGTTGGCACTCTCCTTGACGGAGTGCTAGCCGCCGACATAACCTGCGGTTAGCACTCTCGCGTCGAGGGTGCCAGTTTCCGGGCCTAGCTCCGGAGGCTGAGACGCCAGGCGGACCGGCACCCGCGACGACGGCCCCGCCAGGTGGCATGTGGCAGATCAACGCCGGTCGGCGTGCGACCGGCACAGAAACCATGTACCCCAGGAGGGTATGCCCGTGACTACCGCGACCAAGGTTGCGATCAAGCCGCTCGAGGACCGGATCCTGGTCCAGGCGAACGAGGCTGAGACGACCACGGCGTCGGGCATCGTGATCCCCGACACCGCCAAGGAGAAGCCGCAGGAGGGGACGGTCCTCGCTGTCGGCCCGGGCCGCATCGACGACAAGGGCAACCGGATCCCGGTTGACGTCAAGGTCGGCGACACGGTCATCTACTCGAAGTACGGCGGCACCGAGGTCAAGTACGCCGGCGAGGAGTACCTGGTGCTCTCCGCCCGCGACGTCCTTGCCGTCATCGAGAAGTGATCTGACTGATCCAGTGACGCTGCCCCGGACCGGCCCTGCCGGGCCGGGGCAGCGCTGCGTGAAGGGACCCTGTTAACCAATGGCGAAGATTCTGAGCTTCTCGGATGACGCCCGGCACCAGCTCGAGCACGGTGTCAACACGCTCGCGGACACAGTCAAGGTCACTCTCGGCCCGCGCGGGCGCAACGTCGTACTCGACAAGAAGTTCGGTGCTCCGACGATCACCAACGATGGCGTGACCATCGCCAAGGAGATCGAGCTCACCAACCCGTACGAGAACCTTGGCGCGCAGCTGGTCAAGGAGGTGGCGACGAAGACCAACGACGTCGCCGGCGACGGGACCACCACCGCGACCGTGCTCGCCCAGGCGATGGTCCGGGAGGGCCTGCGCAACGTGGCGGCGGGGACGAACCCGACCGCCCTCAAGCGGGGCATCGACGCGGCCGCCGAGAAGGTCTCCACCGCGCTGCTGGAGAAGGCGGTCGAGGTCGGCGGCCGGGAGTCGGTCGCGAACGTCGCCACCATCTCCGCCCAGGACGCCACCATCGGCAACCTGATCGCCGAGGCGATGGAGAAGGTCGGCCGTGACGGCGTGATCACGGTCGAGGAGGGCTCGACCCTCGCCACCGAGCTGGAGGTCACCGAGGGTCTCCAGTTCGACAAGGGCTTCATCTCGCCGAACTTCGTCACCGACGCGGAGGCGCAGGAGGCGGTTCTCGACGACCCGCACATCCTGATCACCACCCAGAAGCTCTCCTCGATCGAGGAGCTGCTTCCGCTGCTGGAGAAGGTCGTCCAGACGGGCAAGCCGCTGCTGATCATCGCCGAGGACGTCGAGGGGCAGGCCCTCTCCACCCTGGTGGTCAACTCGATCCGCAAGACCCTCAAGGTCTGCGCGGTGAAGGCGCCCGGGTTCGGCGACCGCCGCAAGGCGATGCTCCAGGACATGGCGATCCTCACCGGCGGTGAGGTGGTCGCGCCGGAACTCGGCTACAAGCTCGAGTCGATCGGCCTCGACGTGCTGGGCAGCGCCCGGCGGGTGGTGGTCGACAAGGACAGCACCACGATCGTCGACGGCCGTGGCCGGGACAGCGACGTCGCCGAGCGGATCGCGCAGATTCGCAAGGAGATCGAGGCGTCGGACTCCGACTGGGACCGGGAGAAGCTGCAGGAGCGGCTGGCGAAGCTCTCCGGCGGCGTCGCCGTGATCAAGGCCGGTGCGGCGACCGAGGTCGAGATGAAGGAGCGCAAGCACCGTATCGAGGACGCGATCGCGGCGACCAAGGCCGCGGTCGAGGAGGGCACCATCCCGGGCGGCGGCGCGGCGCTGGCGCAGATCGCCTCCGTGCTCGACGGTGACCTGGGCTTCACCGGCGACGAGAAGATCGGGGTCTCGATCGTCCGTAACGCGCTCGCCGAGCCGCTGCGGTGGATCGCGCAGAACGCCGGGCACGACGGCTACGTGGTCGTGCGGCAGGTCGCCGAGAGCAAGTGGGGCCACGGCCTGGACGCCGCCACCGGCGAGTACGTCGACCTGGTCAAGTCCGGCATCATCGACCCGGTGAAGGTGACCCGGAACGCGGTCGCCAACGCGGCGTCGATCGCCGGCCTGCTGCTGACCACCGAGAGCCTGGTGGTCGAGAAGCCGGAGAAGCCCGAGCCGGCCGCCAACGGGCACGGCCACGGGCACGGGCACAGCCACCAGCACGGCCCCGGCTTCTGAGTCACCCCCGGCCCGGGTCGTCGGGCCGGAACGCTCGTGGGATCCGCGTGCCCAGGGGCACGGCTCCGGCGCGCCGCCGACGCGGTCGCGTCCGAGCCCCCTGGCACGCGGATCTTCGTGTTCCCGGGGCGGTGTGGGCCGTCGGTGTCGGGGCACCGGTCACCCGCCGCCCGCGCCCCCTGTCAGGAGGATCCGCGCTGTCAGGAGGATCCGCGCCGCTGGCGCCGCCCGGCGCGGGGACGCGCCTCGCCCGCGGACCCCGAGCAGGGGTACGCCGAGCGCTGCGCCGGCACCGCCGACCGGTGCGGACGGCCCAGCCGAGCCTCCAGCCGGGCCACGTCCACCCGGCTGCGCCGGCGGTCGGCCAGATCCTCCCAGCCGATGGCGAGCAGCCGGAGCCGCTCGGACTCGCTGAACCCGCCCCACACGCCGTACGGCTCGCGTACGGCCAGCGCGTGGGCGGCGCACTCGGCGCGGACCGGACAGGTCGCGCAGACCGCCCTGGCGCTCGCCTCCCGGCGCCTTCGGGAGGCCCCCCGCTCCCCGTCCGGGTGGAAGAACCGGGCGGTGTCGCGTCCCCGACAGGCGCCGAGGCGCTGCCGGTCCCAGAGTTCGACGATGGGTCCAGGCAGCCTGCGTACGTTCGACATCAACACCCTCCCGTCGCGCGGCACCGCCGTGGCCGACCCGCCGGGGGGTCGGAGTGCGGGCGGCGGGCGGAGCCGGCGCACCGCCCCGGCCTCGGGTTTCCCGGTACCCCACGCGCCGTCGACGCACACGCGCCGATCGCGACGTTCCTCCGCTCCAGGCGTGCGCTGGGGTGAATCGTCCAAAAAACTTGCTCTTCATCCGTGGAAACTCATCATGATCATTCCCCTCCGTGGTCTCCTCGTTCCGGAGAGGAGGAGAGCAGCGTGCGTACCGTGCTTGTCTGCGTCCGGACCCCGCTCGCCGCGCAGAGCGTCGCGGCCGCGGCGGCCCGGCTCGGGGTCGCCTCGGCGGTCCGTACCGCGGTGTCCGATCCCGAGGCCATGCTGCGGCTGGCTGAGCGACCCGCGGACGTGGTACTCGCCGATACCGCCCTCACCCGCCCGGACAGCGTCGGGTTCACCCGACGGGTCCTGGCCCGCTCGCCCGGGGCGGCGATCCTGCTGCTCGGCGCGGAGGAGCCGGCGGCGGCCGCGGCGGCGATCGCCGCCGGCGCCCGTGGCCTGATCCAGGGCGGGGACAACGACCTGGTGAGCGTGGTGGCGAAGGCGATCCTGTTGCTCGGCACCGCCGGCCGGTCCGGCCGGACCGGAGGCTCACCGGCCGCCGGGGCCAGTCTGGCGGGCGGCGCGGTCTCGGCCGGCGGCGCCATGCCCGGCGCGGCCGGCCAGGTCCGGCCCGGCGATCTCGCCGAGGGCGGGGGTCCGGCGGTGGGCCACCGGTTGGGGAGCGTGGTGCGGGCACCGGGGGACCTCGGCCCCGGCTCCGCCGGCCCGGTCGGACCGCCCGGGGACGGCGCCGGAGCGGACCGGATCGGGGCCGACGATCCGGGGGTGCGGGGCGCCCCGACGGCGGGGGACGCGCTCACCGGTCCGGCGGTGGTGCCCGCGCAGCGCGGCGACGACCCGAACGGCGCGGCCGACCCGGCGGAGTCCGAGGGTACCTCGACCGGGGTACCGGTGGAGCCGGTCGGGCGGGCAGCGCCGGACCCGCGGGGCCGCGGTCCCGAGGCCCGTGGCGGTGACTCCCGGACGGGCGGCCCGGGTGACCAGAGTCGGCCCGAACCCGAGCGGGCTGGGCCACCCCGGCGGCCGCTGCTGACCGAGCGCGAGATGCAGGTGCTCATCGGCATGGCCGACGGCAAGAGCAACGCGGAGATCGGCCGCGAACTCTTCGTCTCCGAGGACACCGTCAAGACCCACGCCCGTCGGCTGTTCCGCAAGCTCGGCGCCCGCGACCGGGCGCACGCCGTGGCCGCCGGTTTCCGTGCCGGGCTGGTGAGCTGAGCCTCCCCGGACCGTCACGGTGGGCCGGGGCGGCCCGGGGTCGGACCCGCCGGGACGCGCGGCGCCCGACGGGGCGGGGGGACTCGCCGGGGCGGGACGGGTCGGTCAGGACCCGCCGTCGCCGTCGTTGTCCTCGGCGGCCTCGGTCAGGGTGTCGTGGACACCGTCGGCGTACCCCCGGGCGTACTCCCAGGTGACGTAGTGGTCGGGGTCGGGGTCGTACGCCGGTTCGTGCACCCGGGGTCGGCCCGAGTTCAGCAGGTGCCGGAGATTGCCGCGGAGCAGATCCCAGTCGAAATAGTGCGGTTCCCGGCAGTCCTCGCACTCGATGACGAGGCCGCGCACCCCGACCGGACCCAGGAGTGCCTGGTAGATTTCCAGGTCGGCGAGGTCTTCGAGCACGTCCTGCCGCTCGACCTCGGTGAGCGGGTCGAGTTCGACCTCCTCGGCCGGGTCGCTCAGGCCGGCGGAGGGATCGGCGGGGTCACCCTTGAACGGGTCGATCGGCTCCTCGTGCACCCCTCCACCGTAGTCCCAACACCCCCCGGCGTGGTCACCCGTTGTGGCCTGCACCGCCGGTCCGCCCGCGCCCTGCGGCCGCCGGGCACCCCACTGGGTACGATGAACCATCGCGCCGCCAGCCCGGGCGAGCCGCTGACGCGCCCACGGTGCCGACGAGCCCGTCCGACCGGTTCGACGCCGACGCCCCGCCGTCGGCCAGGATCGTCCACACCAACAGCAGCCAGGGGACACACATCGTGGAGAACGGACCCACCAACGACCTTCCGCTGGGCACCGGCGCGGAGCAGCTCGCCGGGCACCTTCCCGAACTGCCGGCCGGCTCGGCCCGGGTGGTGCCGCTCGGGCTGACCTTCGACGACGTGCTGTTGCAGCCCGCCGAGTCCGAGATCATCCCGAGCCGGGTCAACACCACCACCCGGCTCAGCCGCTCCGTCACCCTCGCGATCCCGCTGGTTTCCAGCCCCATGGACACGGTGACCGAGGCCCGGATGGCCATCGCGATGGCCCGGCAGGGCGGCATCGGCGTCCTGCACCGCAACCTCTCGATCGAGGACCAGGCCCTCCAGGTCGACCTGGTCAAGCGCTCCGAGGCCGGCATGGTCACGAACCCGGTCACCTGCAGCCCGGACGACACGTTGCGGGACGTCGAGGCGCTCTGCGCCCGGTACCGGATCTCCGGGGTGCCGGTCACCGACGCCCAGGGGACCCTGGTCGGCATCGTGACCAACCGGGACATGCGGTTCGTCACCGACGGCGCCACCCCGGTGCGGGAGATCATGACCCCGATGCCGCTGGTCAGCGCGCCGGTCGGGGTGACCAAGGAGGAGGCGCAGGCGCTACTGCGCCGGCACAAGGTGGAGAAGCTCCCGATCGTCGACGCCGACAACCGGCTCCGTGGACTCATCACCGTCAAGGACTTCGCCAAGAGCGAGCAGTACCCGAACGCCACCAAGGACGACGCCGGACGGCTGCGGGTCGCCGCCGCCGTGGGGGTCGGGGAGGACGCGTACAAGCGGGCCCGGACCCTGGTCGACGCCGGGGTGGACGTGCTGGTCGTGGACACCGCGCACGGGCACCAGCGGGCCGTGCTCGACATGGTCCGCCGGCTGAAGCAGGACACCCCGGTCGACGTCATCGGCGGCAACGTGGCGACGTACGCGGGGGCACTGGCGCTGGTCGAGGCCGGCGCCGACGCGGTCAAGGTCGGGGTCGGGCCGGGCGCCATCTGCACCACCCGGGTCGTCGCCGGGGTCGGCGTACCGCAGATCACCGCGATCATGGAGGCGGCCCGGGCCTGCCGCCCGGCCGGGGTGCCGGTGATCGGGGACGGCGGTATCCAGTACTCGGGCGACATCGCGAAGGCCCTGGTCGCCGGGGCCGACACGGTGATGCTGGGCAGCCTGTTCGCCGGCACCGAGGAGAGCCCGGGCGAGTTGATGTTCATCAACGGTAAGCAGTACAAGGCGTACCGGGGGATGGGCTCGCTCGGCGCGATGCAGTCCCGCGGCCAGGCCCGCTCCTACTCCAAGGACCGGTACTTCCAGGACGACGTGACCAGCGAGGAGAAGCTGGTGCCGGAGGGCGTCGAGGGCCAGGTGCCGTACCGGGGCCCGCTGGCCCGGGTCGCCCACCAGCTCATCGGCGGCCTGCGGCTCGCGATGGGGTACGTCGGCGCGGAGACCGTGCCCGAGCTGCACCGCCGTGGACGGCTCATCCGGATCACCGCGGCCGGTCTCAAGGAGAGCCACCCGCACGACATCCAGATGACGGTCGAGGCGCCGAACTACCACACCCGCTGACACCTCACGCGTCCCCACCGCCACCACCCCCTTCTACCCTGGAGTGACTCATGCGTGACGTGGTCGAGATCGGGCTGGGCAAGACCGCACAGCGCGGCTACCACCTGGACGACATCGCGATCGTGCCGAGCCGCCGTACCCGGGACGTCGACGATGTCTCCACGGCCTGGCAGCTCGACGCGTACCAGTTCGGGATCCCCTGCGTGGGGCATCCGTCGGACGCGACCATGAGCCCCTCCTCGGCGGTAGCCCTGGGCCGGCTCGGCGGTCTCGGCGTGCTCAACGTCGAGGGACTCTGGACGCGGTACGAGGACCCGACCAAGATCCTCGAGGAGCTCTCCGGGCTGGAGGAGGGCCGGGCCGCCACCCGGCGGCTGCAGGAGGTGTACGCCGAGCCGATCCGTCCGGAGCTGATCGCCGAGCGGGTCCGGCAGATGCGGGACGGCGGGGTGACCGTCGCCGTCCGGGTCTCGCCGCAGCACACCCTGGCGCTCGCGCCGGTGATCCTCGACGCCGGGGTCGACATCCTGGTCATCCAGGGCACCATCATCTCGGCCGAACACGTCTCGACCACCGACGAACCGCTCAACCTCAAGGAGTTCATCGCCGATCTCGATTTGCCGGTCATCGCCGGCGGCTGCACCGACTACAAGACGGCGCTGCACCTGATGCGGACCGGGGCGGCCGGGATCATCGTCGGGCTCGGCAGCGACGGCTGCTCCACCACCGAGTCGGTGCTCGGTATCCGGGTGCCGATGGCGACCGCGATCGCCGACGCCGCCGCCGCCCGGCGGGACTACCTCGACGAGACCGGCGGCCGGTACGTCCACCTGATCGCCGACGGGGACATCCAGACCTCCGGAGACATCGCCAAGGCGCTCGGCTGTGGCGCCGACGCGGTGATGCTCGGCAGGCCGCTCTCGCGCTGCGTCGAGGCACCGGCCGGGGGTGCCTGGTGGCATCCGGCGGCGAGTCACCCGAAGCTGCCGCGCGGGGCGTACGGGATGGCGGGCGAGCCGTTGGGCTCGATGGAGCAGCTCCTGTTCGGCCCGGCGGACGACCCGAACGGGCAGCTCAACCTCTTCGGTGGGCTGCGTCGGGCGATGGCGAAGTGTGGCTACCGGGACCTCAAGGAGTTCCAGCGGGTCGGGCTGGTCCTCGACCGGTAGCCGGCACGGTCGTTGAACCGGTGATGACGCGACGACACATCCTGGCCGCCGCGCTGGTGACGGCGCTGGCCCTGTCGACCGGCGGCTGTATCGCCAGCCGCGGGGACGACGGCCCCGACCGTTTCCGGCCCGGCGCGGCCGGGCTCGGCGACCCGTACCTGCCGACCGCCGGGAACGGGGGCTACGACGTCCTCAGCTACCACCTCAGGCTCCGGTACGACCCGGCGACCGACCAGCTCACCGGCGACGCCACCATCGAGGCGACCGCCACCCAGAACCTGTCCCGGTTCAACCTCGACCTGGCCGGGCTGACGGTCTCGTCGGTCCGGATCGACGACGCGGAGGCCAGGCACCACCGGGACGGCGCCGAGCTGGTGGTCACCCCGGCCGCCGGGATCGCCGAGGGCCGCCGGTTCCGGGTGCGGGTCGGCTACGCGGGCACGCCGACGCTGATCGAGAGCTCCGACCTGGGCACGGGCGGACTGCTGCACACCGCCGACGGGGCGATCGCGCTCGGCCAGCCCGAGTCGGCGAGCAGCTGGTTCCCGGTCAACGACCACCCCCGGGACAAGGCGACGTACCGGATCGAGGTGACCGTCCCGGACGGGCTGGTCGCGTTGAGCAACGGCGTTCCCGAGGGGACCGAGCGCTCCGGCGGCTGGACGACGTGGCGCTGGTCCGAGTCGTCGCCGATGGCGAGCTACCTGGCGACGCTGGTGATCGGGAACTACCGGGTCAGCACCGGCAGTCACGCCGGTCGGCCGCTGGTCACCGCGGTCGCGGCGACCCTGCCGGCGGGCGGGGCCGCGGAACGCTCGCTGGCCCGGACCGGCGAGATCGCCGACTTCCTGGCCAGCCGGTTCGGGCCGTACCCGTTCGCCGCGTACGGCGGGATCGCGGTCGCCGACGAGCGGATCGGGTACGCCCTGGAGACCCAGACCCGCCCGGTGTACGGGCCGGCGTTCTTCACCCGCGGTCCGAACCCGACGGTGGTGGCCCACGAGCTGGCCCACCAGTGGTTCGGGGACAGCCTCTCGATCCGGAGCTGGCGCGACCTCTGGCTCAACGAGGGCTTCGCCACCTACGCGGAGTGGCTGTGGACGGAGCACGAGGGCGGTGAGTCGGCGCAGCAGGCGTTCGAGCGGGAGTACGCCGCCACCGACTGGTCCCAGCCGGCGCTGGATCCGGGCCGGGAGGCGCTCTTCGGCCGGGCGGTCTACCAGCGCGGCGCGCTGACCGTGCACGCGTTGCGGCGTACCGTCGGGGACGACGTCTTCTTCCGGATCCTGCGGGACTGGGCGGCGCAGCGGCGCGACGGCACCGTCGACACCGCCGAGTTCGTGGCCTTCGCGGAACGGGTCTCCGGCAGGTCGCTGACGGCGTTCTTCGACGCCTGGCTGACCGGCACCACCGCGCCGCCGCGACCCTGACCCGCGTCCGCCGACCCGGTACGGGCACGTTCCCCGCCGCTGCCCCGAGAGTCGCCCGCCGACCGGGTCAGCGGCGGATGACCAGCTTCGGGTGCTCGGCCAGGAACTTCTCGGCCCGCCCGGCGCGCAGCTCGGCGATGAACCTCCGGCTCGTCGAGGTGAGCTGCTCGCCCCGGTACGCGCTGCCGGTGCCGATCCCGGCACCCGGCAGGTCCACCAGGGTGATCGCCTCGGGGCGGAGCCGGCTGAGGGCGTACCCGAACTCGATGATCTCGCGCCCGTTGCCCTGGAAGGTGAGGGCGTCGTCCAGGGCGGCGACCACCTGGGTGAGCCGGGCCGGGTCCCGGGCCAGGTTCTGGTCGAGGATCTTTCCGACGAGCGCCTTGACGAGCTGCTGCTGGTGCCGTTGTCGGGCGTAGCCGCCGCCGGCGGTGTAGCGCTGCCGGGCGTAGTCCAGCGCCTGCCAGCCGTTCAGCGTCCGGGTGCCCTTCTCGTAGACCATCTGCGGCCCGACGTACCGGCCGCCACGCAGTTCCCGGTGCGTACCGTCCGGCTTCCGGTGCCGGGAGACGACCCGCTGGTCGATGTAGAGCTCGACCCCGCCGAGCGCGTCCACCAGGGTGCTGAAGCCGCCGAAGGTGAGCACCGCGCCCGCGTCGAACCGTTCGATGCCGGTGTAGTCGCTCACGGTCCGGGCCAGCAGCTCGTAGCCCTGGGCGGTGCTCGGCTCCTTCTCCCGGCCCGGCCCCCGGCTGCCGTAGCTCATCGCGTGGGTCAGCTTGGTGCGGTCACCGGGGAACCGCGCCTTCGGGAAGGCGGGGATCTCCACCACCAGGTCGCGGGGGAGCGCGAAGAGGTAGGCCCGGTCCAGCGCCTCGGTCACGTGCAGGATCAGCACCGCGTCGGCGTGCGGCTCCCAGCCCGGCACGCTGACCCGGGTGTCGACGCCGACCAGCAGCAGGTTGAGCGGGCCGGTGAGGTCGGCGCCGGGTTCCGGGGTCGGGCTCGGGGTCGGCGACGGGGTCGGGCTCGGGGTCGGTACGCCACTCGGCCCGGCCGCCGGGGGTGCGGCCGGGCCGCCGCCCCACCGCTGGTACGTCGCGTACGCCGCACCGCCCAGCAGCACCGCGACCGCGACGATCGTCGCGGCCACGGCGACCCGGCGTCGCCGCACCGCCGGGCGGGAGCCGCGCTCGCCGCCGGTGCCCCCGTCGCCTGCCACCCGCCCACTCCCTTCCCGCGCCCGCGGTTCGCCCCGCCGCTCCTGTAGACGTGCCGTCGCCGCGTCGGCGTTGCACGCCGGCCGATGAACAGTCGTCGGGACGGGGTCGCCGACGCCTGGCGCGACCACGACCGCTGACCAATGATGGCGGGCATGGGCAACCGGTACGACGTGGCGGTGATCGGCTCCGGCTTCGGGGGCAGCGTCGCGGCGCTGCGCCTGGCCGAGAAGGGCTACTCGGTCGTCGTGCTGGAGGCGGGGCGGCGCTTCGCCGACCACGAGCTGCCGGAGACCTCCTGGCGGCTTCGTCGCTACCTCTGGGCCCCGGCGCTGGGCTGTTACGGCATCCAGCGGGTCACCCTGCTCCGCTCGGTGGGGCGGCGGGCCGGCATCGCACCGGCGACCGTGCTGGCGCTGCACGGCGCCGGGGTCGGTGGCGGGTCGCTGGTCTACGCCAACACCCTCTACGAGCCGCTGCCCGCGTTCTACGCCGATCCGCAGTGGAGGGACATCACCGACTGGCGGGCCGAACTCGCCCCGTACTACGCGGAGGCGAGGCGGATGCTCGGTGTCACGACGTACCCGGGTGAGACGGCGGCGGACCGGGCGATGCGGGCGGTCGCCGAGCGGATGGGGGCGGGAGCGACCTTCCACCCGACCCCGGTCGGTGTCTATTTCGGACGTCCCGGGGAGCGGGTCGCCGATCCGTACTTCGGTGGCGCCGGCCCGGAGCGGACCGGCTGCCTGCACTGCGGGGCCTGTATGACCGGCTGCCGGTATGGCGCCAAGAACAGCCTGGTGAAGAACTACCTCTGGTTCGCCGAACGTCTCGGCGTCGAGGTGCGACCGCTGACCACGGCGGTCGCGGTCCGGCCGGCGCCGGACGGCGCGGGCTACCGGGTCGAGACGGTGCGGACCGGCGCCTGGCCACCGCGGCACCGGCAGGTGGTCCACGCCGGGCAGGTGGTCCTCGCGGCCGGGACGATCGGGACCCTGCGACTGCTGCACCGGATGCGGGCTGTTGGGGCGCTGCCCCACCTCTCGTCCCGGCTCGGTGCGCTCACCCGGACCAACTCCGAGGCGATCGTCGGCGCCGCCGTGCCGTTCCGGGCTGCCCGGCGGCGCGGTGTCGACCTCACCGAGGGGGTGGCGATCACCAGTTCCTTCCACCCCGATCCGGAGACCCACCTGGAGCCGGTCCGGTACGGCCCCGGCGCCAACGCGATGGCGCTGCTGCTCACCGCGCTGGTCGACGGCGGTCCGGGGCGACGCCGCCGGTGGCTCGCCGCGCTGGCACGTCGGCCGTTCGCGTACCTGCCGCCGGGGTCGGTCCGGGACTGGTCCCGGCGGACCGTGATCGTCCTGGCGATGCAGGCGCGGGACAACGCGGTGACGGTGCACCACCGGCGGGGGTGGTTCGGCCGGGAACGGCTGGTCGTCAGCGAGGGGCCGGGGGCGCCGAGCCCGAGCTGGCTTCCGGCCGCGAACGAGGCGGCGCGGTTGCTCGCCGAGGAGATCGGTGGGCGGCCGGGCGCGCCGCTGACCCAGCCGCTCGACATGTCGATCACCGCGCACCTGCTTGGCGGGGCGGTGATCGGGGCCACCCCGGAGGAGGGTGTGGTCGACCCGTACCACCGGGTCTTCGGGCATCCCGGCCTGCACGTCGTCGACGGGGCGGCGGTCTCGGCGAACCTCGGCGCGAATCCGGCGCTGACCATCGCCGCGCAGGCGGAACGGGCGCTGTCGTTCTGGCCGAACCGGGACGAACCAGACCCGAGGCCCCCGCTCGGTGCGCCGTACGTCCGGCTGCCGAGCCGCGTCCCCTCCGGGCCCGGGCGGTAGGGCGGCGTCCGGGCGTGCCGCCCGCCGTTACCAGGGCCGACCGGCGCCTGGGTAGGCTTCGTTCACATGAACACGCCGCGCCCGGTCCTGGTGGTGGACTTCGGAGCCCAGTACGCCCAGCTCATCGCCCGCCGGGTGCGGGAGGCCCGGGTCTATTCGGAGATCGTCCCGCACACGATGCCGGTGGCCGAGATGCTGGCCAGGGACCCGGCGGCGATCATTCTTTCCGGCGGCCCGGCCAGCGTCTACGCGCCCGGCGCCCCGCAGGTCGACCCGAAGCTCTTCGACGCGGGTGTGCCGATCTTCGGCATCTGCTACGGCTTCCAGGCGATGGCCCAGGCGCTCGGCGGCACGGTGGCGCACACCGGCGGCCGGGAGTACGGCGGCACCCCGCTGCGGACCCGGCCCGAGGGGGCGGCCCTGTTCCGGGACCTGCCCGCCGAGATCTCGGTCTGGATGAGCCACGGTGACTGTGTGACGGAGGCGCCTGGCGGGTTCACCGTGACCGCCGAGTCGCCCGGGGCGCCGGTCGCCGCGTTCGAGGATCTCGCCGGCCGCCGGGCCGGCACCCAGTTCCATCCCGAGGTGGAGCACACCGCGTACGGCCAGCGAATCCTGGAGCGCTTCCTCTACGACGTCGCCGGGATCGAGCCGACCTGGACGCCCGAGAACATCATCGACGAGCAGGTGGCGCGGATCCGGGCCACCGTCGGGGACAAGGAGGTCATCTGCGCCCTCTCCGGCGGGGTCGACTCCGCGGTCGCCGCCGCACTGGTGCACCGAGCCGTCGGTGACCAGCTCACCTGCGTCTTCGTCGACCACGGCCTGCTCCGGGCCGGCGAGGCCGAGCAGGTGGAGAAGGACTACGTCGCGGCCACCGGGATCAGGCTGCGGGTGGTCGACGCCGAGGAGCGGTTCCTCGCCGCGCTGGCCGGGGTGACCGACCCGGAGCAGAAACGCAAGATCATCGGCCGGGAGTTCATCCGGGTCTTCGAGGCCGCGGCCCGTGAGGTCGCCGCCGCCGGGGACGTGGAGTTCCTGGTGCAGGGGACGCTCTACCCCGACGTGGTCGAGTCGGGCGGCGGCACCGGCACCGCCAACATCAAGTCCCACCACAACGTCGGCGGGCTGCCCGAGGATCTGAGGTTCTCCCTGGTCGAGCCGCTGCGTACCCTCTTCAAGGACGAGGTGCGCCAGCTCGGCCTGGCCCTGGGGCTGCCCGAGGCGATGGTCTGGCGGCACCCGTTCCCGGGCCCGGGGCTGGCGATCCGGATCATCGGCGAGGTGACCCGGGAGCGGCTCGACCTGCTCCGTGCCGCCGACCGGATCGCCCGGGAGGAGCTGACCGCCGCCGGCCTGGACCGGGACGTCTGGCAGTTCCCGGTGGTGCTGCTCGCCGATGTCCGCAGCGTCGGCGTGCAGGGCGACGGGCGCAGCTACGGGCACCCGATCGTGCTCCGCCCGGTGTCGAGTTCCGACGCGATGACCGCCGACTGGTCGCGGCTGCCGTACGACGTGATCGCCCGGATCTCCACCCGGATCACCAACGAGGTGCCCGAGGTCAACCGGGTGGTGCTCGACGTGACGAGCAAGCCCCCGGGCACCATCGAGTGGGAGTGAGCCAGGCCGCCCCGGTCCGCGGCGCCGCCTCACCCGTCCTGTGACGGTCCGGTCGGCGGGCCCGCCGGTGTCGCGGTCGCGGTCGGCCGCGGCGGCTCGGCCTCCGGGGCCCCGGCCGACGTCGACGTCCCCGGCCCGCTGGCCGACGCCTCGCCAGGTGGGGTCGCCTGGCTGGGCGGCGCCGGAGGGGCGGTGGGTGCGCTCGCCGGGTCGGGGTACACAGGCGTGCCGGGCGGGCTCGGCGGCCAGACCGGGCCGCCGGCCGGCGGGTGGGGCCAGGCGGGAGCGCCGGGTGGCTCCTCCGGCATCAGGAACCACAGCACCGGGTACGCCAGCAGGGCCAGACCCCCGGTGAAGATCACGATCACCGCGAAGAGCACCCGCACCAGGGTCGGGTCCACGTTGAAGTAGCGCCCCAGCCCGCTGGCCACACCAGCGACCATCCGGTCCGTGGTCGGCCGGCGCAGTTGCTTGTACGGAGGCTGGGTGGGAGGCAGGTGTGTCATACCTCCACGGTCCGGCCGTCGGGCGGCGTCGTCCTCCGTGACCGCCCGGATCTCGACCCTGACCAACCCCTGAGGGTCCTCGGGCGCGGCCCGTGACGGGGTGCCGGGAAGGGTCTCCCCGGTGTGCGTCCGCGGTTGATCCCGGGGCGCCCGCCGTCCCGCCGGTGGCGTCCCGGCCGGTGTGGCGACCTACTGTCAGGAATCCGACTCTTTTCTCGGGGCGCTTAGATGATCAAGGGAGAATTCGGTTCCGTGACCCCCGCGCTGGAACCGATCCGCAGGATCGCGGCGTACGCGATTTGCACCGATTCAACCGGCCGAGTGTTGCTGGTCCGGGCCTCGTCCCGGTCCGGAACACCCGGCGTATGGTCGCTGCCTGGCGGCGCCGTCGACCATGGCGAGGACCCCAACCACACGGTGGTACGCGAGACGGCCGCGGAGACCGGCCTCTCCGTGTCCGTCATCGGCCTGCACGACGTCCTCGCCGACATGAGGTCGTTGCCGCACCGGGGCGTCACCATCCACACCGACCGGCTGCTGTACCGGGTCTCCGTCCGGGGCGGGACACTCTCCGACCGGGTCGGCCAGCCGACCGACCTGGCCCGGTGGCACACGCTGGACGAGGCCCGGAAACTGCCGCTGCGGCCGTTCACGGCCCGGGCGCTGGGGCTGCCGAGCGTCCCCCTCGACCTGCGCCCGGAGGAGGCTCCCGAGTTTCCCTCCTTCCACGCGGTGCCGGGGCCGGACGGTCTGCACCGAGCCCAGCGCTTCGCGGCGTACGCGGTCGCCACCGACCCGGATGGCCGGGTCCTGCTGACCCGGATCGCCGACGGCTATCCGGGGGCGGGCTGCTGGCACCTGCCCGGCGGCGGTACCGACTACGGCGAACAGCCGGGCGCGGCCCTGATCCGGGAACTGGTCGAGGAGACCGGTCAGCGTGGCCGACTGGTCGAACTGATCGGTGTGGCGAGCCACCGGGACGCCGCCTCGCTCGGCCCGGAGGGCTATCCGATCGACTGGCACGGCGTACGCGCGTTCTACCGGGTCGTGGTCGACCGGCCGGTGCGACCGGTCGTCCGGGACGTCGGCGGCTCCACCGCCGAGGCCCGCTGGTTCCGGCCCGAGGAGCTGGAGGAACTGCCGCCGGAGCAGCTCACCGAGGTGACCGCCGAGGCCGTCCGGGCGGCCGGGCTACGGCGTCCACAACCCGCCGCCGTCGTGGGCTGACCGCCGGCGTCCGGGGACGCGCGGCCCGATGCGGCTCCGCGCCCGGCCGTCCTCGGCCTCGCCGGGAACGCCTCGCCAGCCGTACCGGCACCGGGCGTCCGCCACCCCGGACCGTCCGCCGACGAGGCGGAGGAGTTCGCGCCCGGGCTGGTCCGCCCCGCCGATGTCGCCGCCCCCGGTTCCGGCCGGGTCCGGCCGGACCTGCATGATCGACAGGGCCGGTGGGAAGGGAGCGGCATGGATCGGCGACGACGAATCGGGGCGTACGGGCTGTGCCGGGACGGCGCGCGGGTGCTGCTCGTCCGTGGCTCCCCGGCATCACCCTTCCCCGGTTACTGGCAGCTTCCCGGGGGCACCGTGGCGCACGGCGAGCACCCGACCGACGCCCTGCTCCGTGCGTTCCACGAGGAGACCGGGCTGACGGTGACCCCCAGCGGGCTCCGGGCCGCCGTCGCCGACGTGGCCCGGCTGGCCGCCCCGGCCGGCCCGGTCGCCGAACACACCGACCGGATCGTCTACGACGTCACCGTGACCGGCGGCACGCTCCGCCCCGAGGCGGCCGGCGGCAGCGACGCGGTGGCCTGGTTCGCCCCGGAGGACCTGACCGGCCTTCCCCTGATGCCGTTCACCGCCGAACTGCTCGGTCGCCCGGTGCGGGCGCTGCCCGAGGGTGGGCCGCCGCCGGTGGCGGCCGCGGAGCCGCCGGTCGACCGCCGCCAGCGCTTCGCGGCGTACGGACTGGTCACCGACCCGGACGATCGGATCCTGCTGACCCTGATCGCCGACGGCTACCCGGGGGCGGGCCGGTGGCACCTGCCCGGCGGCGGCACCGACCACGGTGAGCAGCCGGCCACCGCGCTGCTCCGAGAACTCGTCGAGGAGACGGGTCAACTGGGCCGGGTCAGCGACCTCCTCTATGTCTCGCACCGGCACAGCCGGGCCGAGTACGGCCCCGAGGGGCGCCCGCTGGACTGGCACGGGGTCCGGGTGATCTATCGTGTCGTGGTCGAGTCCCCGACCGAGGCGCGGGTGACCGAGGCCGCCGGAGGATCGACCGCCGACGCCGGATGGTTTCGGCTCTCCGACGCCGCCGCGCTGCCCCGTACCGAGGTGGTCAACGCCGCGTTGGCCCTGGCCAGGGGGGAGAGTCCCGGCTGATCGGGTGGTGTGGCGGGTTTGACTAGAGTGGGGAAAGGACGGTACGGCACCCACCGGGCGACACGTCCCGAGCTGGGAAGTCTTAGGTGTCTCGCGAGGTTTGCGAAGAATATCCCGAGACGGCTATCGCGAATCCCCTCCGTCTGTGCAATGGTGTAGGCCGCAATCGGTCGACCGACCGAGCAGCCCCCGGTCCGTAGGAGCCGGGTGACCGCCGTCGTGGCGGACATAGTTCATCCGTGATGGAGGAGACGTGCCGAGAGCCCCATGGCGTCGGCGTCGTACGTCGGACAGCCCGCGCCCGGCAGGGCGCCGCTGGGCGGGGCGGTTGCGCCGCAGCGGCACGTTCGCCCGCCAGGTCCTGCTGGTCCGGGTAGGGCGCCGTGACCCCCAGGTGGAGAGCGCGGGCGCCGTGGCCCGGCCCGAACCCCGGTACGCCGAGGACCTCAGGCCCGAGGAGCCGTACGGGTTGGGGCTGGACGCCGAGGACCTCGAGTCCGTGGCGCCGGTCAGTCCGGCGGTCGGCCCGACCGACGCGGTCGACGCGACCGGCCCGACGATGTCCATTCCGCTGCTGCCCGGCGAGCGGACCCTGGCCCGTCGCCTCAGGTTCGCGGTCGTCAACGCCTGCACCCTCGCCAGCCTGACCCTCGGCCTGTTCGCGATCTTCCAGGCGATGCAGGGTGACGTGCGGGTCGCGGCCTACTGCCTGATCGCCTGCGTGGCCTTCGACGGGCTCGACGGGGCGCTGGCCCGTCGGCTGGGGGTGGCGAGCCCGTTCGGCGCCCAGCTGGACTCGCTGGCCGACATGTGCTCGTTCGGCCTGGCGGCGCCGATCGTGGTCTACGCCTCGCTCGTCGGCTCGGTCTCCACCCCGGCCGCCATGGTCGCCTGCGTGCTCGTCGCGGCCGGCGCCGCGATCCGGCTCGCCCGGTTCAACGTCTCGCCCAAGGACGGCCGGTTCTTCTGCGGGGTCCCGACCACCATGGTGGCCGCCGTGCTCGCCCTGGCAGTGCTGATCGGCCCGCCCGTGCCCGGTACGGTCCAGGTCGCCGGGGTCGCGCTGCTCGCCTTCGCGATGGTCTCCAGCTTCCCGTACGCCAAGCTGGCCCGGCTGCTCAGGCTGCCGCCGTGGGTGTGGCTGGCCCCGGTGACCGGTGCCCTGATCGACGTCCGGCTCACCTTCGCACTCGTGGTGGTCGGCTACCTGATCAGCGGGCCGCTGCTCTGGCTGCGGCAGCGCCGTACCGCCTGACCACGGCACCGCGTCGGTCCCGGACAGCCACGCGGCCCGACCGCGGCGGCATCTCGCGGTCGGCGGGCCGGCTCCGGACACTCGACCACGCCGGGCCCGACGGGACGTCCCGCCGGGCCCGACGCCGTCCGGGTCGCCGTCGCGCCGGTCGAGGGCGGCCGGGGCGCGGTCAGCGCCAGCGGGCGATCACCGACGATCCGCCGACCACCCGGTCGCCCGGTCCAACCAGCGGTTCGGCGGCGTCGGCGGGGAGGTAGACGTCGGTCCGGGAGCCGAATCGGATCAGGCCGAACCGCTCGCCCCGGGCGAGGAGCGACCCGATCGGGGCTCGCTGCACGATCCGCCGGGCGAGCAGGCCGGTCCGCTGGGCCACCACCACCGTCCCGTGTTCGGTCTCCAGCACGGTGTACGCGGCCACGTTGTGCTCGGCATCCGGCTTCATCGCGGCGGCGAACCCACCGTCGGCGACGAAGTAGTCCACCACCCGCCCGGCTACCGGGGCGCGGTTGATGTGCACGTCGAGCACCGAGAGGAAGACCGCGATCCGGAGGAACTCGCCGTCGCCGAAGCGCTCGTCGCGCAGCCGCTGCACCGACAGCACCTGCCCGTCCGCGGCGGCGACGACCGCCGAGGGGTCCTCGGGGATGTCCCGCTCCGGATCGCGGAAGAAGGCGGCGACCGGCGCGGCGGCGAGGGCGGGCAGCAGCCAGAGCCGGGACTTCGGCCGGGCGATCTTGGCGACGGCGGCGATCCCCAACGCGATGCCCGCGGCGGCGACCCCGTTCGAGTCGATGTGCATGGCGCGGGTCAGCGGGACGCTCGAGGTGCGGTAGGCGGGGGTCAACCGGGCCGCCACCCGAACGTCGGCCGGGGTGAACCGGAGCCGGTGCACCCGTACCGGGGGCCGGTTCACCAGGACGAGGTCGGTGCCGACGCCGAACAGTGCGCTCTGCCGTTCGAGCTCGCCGGCCGCGCCGGGCGCCTGGCCCGGAAGGGCACTCGCCGCGACGCTCAGCACGCCGCCGTCGGTCAGGTACTTCGCCAGTCCGTCCACCGTGGTCCGGGTCTCGTCGGCGCTCCCGACCAGCGGTTCGGCGGCGATCACCACATCCGCCGGCTCCGCCTCGGCGAGCGAGTCGACCACGCGTACCCGCTGGGCAATCCACTGCCCGAGAGCCGTGACGTGCTCCCGGAGTTCATCCGGTGTGGACGTCTCCGCCGGCACCAGGGTGAGCGCGTCGCCGGGCAGGAGCGCGTCGATCGCCGCGGCCAGCACGGACGAGTCGGGGGCGGCCCCGACCAGCAGGGCGGTCTTCGCCCCCTGGTGCCGGGACAGTTCGGTGGTGAGGACGCGGGCGGCGCGCTCGCCGACGCGGACGGGACGGCCGGGGCCGGTGCCGCGTACGGCGGGGGACTGGGTCATGCGGGAGGGCTCCTCGGGAGGTCGGGACGGGCCTGGCCCGACATCGGCGCGGGGCGGCGGACGACGTCCGGGCGCCCGCGCCGGCGTCGGCCGGCGAAGGCGGAAAGCTTCGCCGGTCAGTCTAGGCATCGCCCCCCCCGGAGCCGCACCGATCGTCATCGCGGCCGCTCCTCCGCGGCCGATCCGCCGGCGCCGCCCTCCCCGGCCGGCTGGGTGCCGCCGTCCGCCCCGTCCCGGTGCGGGGCGGGAAGCTCCGTGGTCGGCGCCTCGCCGCCCTCGTCGGACCGCTGGCGGAGCTCCGCCGTGGGTTCGTCCCGCGCGGGGCCGGTGGGCGGGGCCCCGGGTGCCGGATCGACCCACGGCGACTCCGTCCACGGCACCCGGTTCCGCCCCGGCTCCGCCAGGCTTCGGTCCGGAAGAGTCTGCTCCAGCGGGCTCGCCGCGGTCTGGTCCGGCAGGGTCCGCGTCGCCGCGGTCTGGTCCGGCCCCGCCGACGCCGCCAGGCCCGGCGCCGGTGCCGTCCCGGCCGGTGTCGCCGGAGTGCGGCTCGACCGCAGCGCGCCCACCAGGCCGAGCGTCCCGGTCGCGATCAGCGCCACGGCCAGGATCCACCCGACCTGCGGCAACGCGAGGTTCATCAGTTGGGCGAGCAGCCACCAGGCCGTGATGGCGAGGAAGACCAGGGCGAAGACCAGGGACAACCAGTCGGTACGGTGCGCCTTCACCGGATCACCTCCGCGTGGCCGACGTTGACGTTCAGGGTGAGCCGGAGCGTGCCGCCGCCCGGCCCGTCGGCGCCGACGTCGGTCAGCTCCCGGGCGGAGCTGTTGTTTCCAGGGAGATGCCGGCCCAGCACGACGGCGTCGCCCGCGTGTACCCCGGCCCGTACCGTCACGTCGACCTCGGGTGGCAGCAGCACCGTCACCTCACCGAGGCTGACCTCCACCCGGATCTCGGCGTTCCGGCCGGTGAAGTCGACCCGGGTCAGGTCGAGCGTCGAACTGCCGAAATGGGCCTGGTACCGGTCGGCCAGGGCGTCGTAGCTGGTCGGAGCCCAGACCACCGGATGGTCACTGCGCAGGCCTTGGTAGTTCTCCCCGGCGGTCGAGACGCCGAGGGCGCAGGAGGCGACCAGCCCGAGCGCGATCAGCCAGCGGGCGCGGCCGAACCACGCGCCGACCAGCAGTCCGAGCGCGATGGTCACCAGGGCGGCGGCGAAGTAGGCGGAGGGTCCCACATCGACGACGTTGGTGAGGTCCAGGATGGCGACCACCCCGACCGCCACGAAGATCAGCGAGAAGGTCGCGGCGCCGAGCCGGGACCGTTCCCGGGGCTTCCGGGGCGGCTTGGGCGGGGTCGGGGGTGCGGCGTGCTCGGTCCTGGGACGGCTGCCCGCGTACGGCCCGTGCGGCGCGAACGGCGGCCGGTAGCCATACGACGGCGGGTAGCCGGGGGACGTCGGCCGGTAGCCCGTGGCTGGCGCCGGTGCCGGCGGCTGCGTGCCGAGGCCCGGCGCCGCCCCGGAGGTCGTCGACCAGGCTGGCGCGGGACCCGGGTACCCGGCGGCCGGAGTCGGGCCGGGCCGGGCGGTCGGCGCGGGACGGTGGCCGGCGGACCAGGCTGGCGCCGTCGGCGCCGGCGCGGGCCAGCCTCCGCCCGGTGGCGCCGGGGTTGGCCAGCTTCCCGGGGCCGGGGGCTGGCCCGGCCCGGGCGTCGGCGGGACCGGGGCTGCCGCCGCGGGTGGGTAGCCCGGGCCCGGATAGCCGGCGGGCGGCGGGTACGTTCCGCCCTCCGCCGACCGCTGGCCGGCTGTGGTCCGGTCCGACTGCCGGTTCAGCAGCAGCGCGCCGCCGATGAGGACCGCCACGCCGAGCAGCATGGCCCGGTACGTGTCGGTCACGATGAAGCCGAACATCACCGCGACGAGGATGCCGAGGACGAGCACCGTGACCGGGGACATGCTCGACCGGCCTCGTCCGAGCATCGACTCGACCGGTGAGGCGGTGTCGCCCTCGGCCGGGATGATCAGCCAGGCGGCGACGTACACCAGGATGCCGATCCCGCCGAAGAAGCCGAGCACGGCCAGCAGGACCCGCCACAGGATCGGATCGCTGTCCGTGGCCCGGCCGATCGCGGCGCAGACGCCGGCCAGGTACCGGCCCTCGCGGGGGCGAACGAGCCCGTACCGGTAGGCGAACGCGGCATCGGGCCCGCTCCCGCCGGGCTCCGGTGGCGTCCGTCCCGGCCCCCCGCCCGGCCAGCCCGCCCCCGAGGCGGCGGCACCGGGCGCGCCCGACCCCCCGACACCGGGCGTGCCCTGGTCCGCGGGACCGGGCCCGCTGTCCGTCCGCCCTCCGGGAACGCTCTGCTCCCCCGGCCCGTGTTCCGCCGGGGTCGGAGGCGTTCGGTGCGTGCTCTCGGCGTCGTCCGGTTGCGCGGGACCACCCGCTGGACGCGGCGTCCCGTGGGCGGCGGCAGCGTCGTCGGTCATGCTCCGAATCCTTCTCCTTCGTCCGGCGTACGGCCTCAGGCGCCAACCCTGAGCGCACCCTGAGATAACTCCCACCGGGATGTCCGGGGAGTCCCGATGGCTGGTGACCGGTCCGACGTGTGACCATCGAATCGGCGGCGGGCAGGGGTTCCCGTCTCCGCCCACCCGCCGGCCAGCGCCACCCCACCGGGGCGAGAAACGCACGCAGTGGCAGGAAACGGGCGCCGGACCCGCAGCCGACCACGAAAGGAGCGACCGATCCGCACCGCGGCCGAACCACCCCGCCTCTACCGCGCCCGGCATCACCGCATGGTGGCCGGCGTGGCCTCCGGCATCGCCGGGCACCTCGGTATCCCGGTCGTGCTGGTCCGGATCGTGTTCGTGCTGCTCCTCGGCTTCAGCGGTCTCGGGCTGCTGCTCTACGCGGCGTTCTGGGCGGTGGTGCCGCCGCACCCGGGCGGCGCCGAGCCGCCGCCGCGGCGCAACGTCTTCCAGCTGCTGCCGTTCGTGGCCATCGGGCTCGGGGTGATCCTGATCGAGGCGCTGGTGCTGAAGTCGGACGGCGTCGCCGGGACGGCCGGCTGGCTGGTCGCGATCATCGCGGTGGGTGCCGGGGTGATCTGGCACCAGTCCGCGCCGGAGCGCCGGTGGCAGTGGCGCGAGTCGCTTCCCGTGCCGTGGCTCGAGGCGGTGGTGGAGGAGAGCGACCGGCGCGCCTTCATCCTGCGGTTCATCGGGGGCGGGCTGCTGGTCGCGATCGGGCTGATCGGTGTCGTGGCCGTGTACCGCCCGCAGGGCAGCTTCGACGCGGTGCTCAATGGTGTGATCTTCGCGCTGGTCGCGCTCGCCGGGGTCGCCGTGGTCGCCGCGCCCGCGCTGTGGCGGACGTACAACCAGTTGCGGGCCGAGCGGGAGGGGCGGATCCGGGAGCAGGAACGCGCCGAGCTCGCCGCCATGGTGCACGACCAGGTTCTGCACACCCTGGCCCTGATCCAGCGCAACGCGGCCGATGTCAAGACGGTGCAGCGGCTGGCCCGGGGCCAGGAGCGCTCGCTGCGGAACTGGTTGTACAAGCCCACCGCCTCGCCGACCGAGCGGTTCGCGGCGGCGCTGGAGCAGGCGGCCGCCGAGGTGGAGGACACCTACGCGATCACGGTGGAGACGGTGGTCGTCGGTGACCGGGAGACCGACGAGCGGGTCGGCGCCCTGGTCGCCGCAGCCCGTGAGGCACTGGTCAACGCCGCCCGGCACGCCAAGGTGCAGACGGTCTCGCTCTACGCCGAGGTCGAGCCGGAGCAGCTCAGCGTGTTCGTCCGCGATCGCGGGGCGGGGTTCGACCCGTCTACGGTGGAGGAGCACCGGCACGGCGTACGCGGTTCGATCATCGGGCGGATGCGGCGGCACGGCGGGCGGGCGGAGATCCGTAGTGCGCCGGGAGACGGAACCGAGGTGCGGCTGTTCCTGCCGTTGCCCCGGGAAAGCGCGACAGCAGGGAAGGACAGGTAGCGATCATGGTCGAGACGACGGCGCCGGTCGGGGAGGGCACGCCCGAGCCGCGGCGGCTGCGGGTCTTCCTCGTCGACGACCACGCGATGTTCCGGGCCGGGGTACGGGCGGAGGTTGGGCGCCCACGTCGAGGTGGTCGGCGAGGCGAGCACGGTAACCGAGGCGATCAGCCGGATCGCCGCCACGCTGCCCGACGTGGTGCTGCTGGACGTGCACATGCCGGACGGAGGCGGCCGGGCGGTTCTGGAGGCGGTCCGGCGTGCTCACCCGGAGGTGCGGTTCCTGGCGCTGAGCGTCTCGGACGCGGCCGAGGACGTGATCGGGCTGATCCGGGCGGGGGCCCGGGGGTACGTCACCAAGACCATCTCGCCCGAGGAGCTGGCCACCGCGATTCGTCGGGTCGCCGACGGTGACGCCGTCTTCAGTCCCCGGCTGGCCGGGTTCGTCCTCGACTCCTTCGCCGCCCGACCGGACGCGCCGGTCGCCGACCCGGAGCTGGACCAGCTCACCAACCGCGAGCGCGAGGTGCTCCGGCTGCTCGCCCGGGGGTACGCCTACAAGGAGATCGCCAAGGAGCTGTTTATCTCGATCAAGACGGTGGAGACCCACGTCTCGAACGTGCTGCGCAAGCTCCAGATGTCGAACCGCTACGAACTGTCTCGCTGGGCGGCGGACCGGCGCCTCGTCTGAGCCCTGGCCGGCCGCCACCGATCCTGGGTGGTCACCCGTACGCACATCGGTGGGATCCCGACGTCTCGGGCAGGGCCGGACGGCCGACAGATGGTGGTACGACGCGTGCGCGCTTGACGTCCCCGTGCGGTGTGGTCGACGCGGGCTAGGTCACATCCGGGCGGGCAGGCATCGGCCTGGGTAACTGTCCTGTTGATGTTCGGGCTGCTCGGTGTCGGTGTCGGTCGTGGCTGTCGATGCTCGTCAACCGGACAGAACGCTGCCGCACAACTAACGGGTTGATAACGGCACCTTTCCGCGCTAGGGGCCCTGGTGTCACAGTGTCAGTCACCTCACAGTCCCTCGTGAGCGCCCTGAGGAGGCTCTACTCATGCGCGGGCATTTCCCGTTAAAGATGGCGGTCGGGGCGACCGCCATAATGTTGTTGGCGGCAGGCTGCAGCGGTGGCGGCGACGACGCCGGCGACGAGGCCTTCGTCGTCTCGATCGGCATCGGTGAGCCCCAGCACCTGATCCCGTCCAACACCACCGAGTCCAACGGTGCCGAGGTGCTGGCTGCCCTCTACACGCCGCTGGTCGACTTCGACGCCAACAACAACCCGGTCCTGGTGGCCGCGGAGTCGATCGAGTCGCCGGACAACAAGGTCTGGACGATCAAGCTGAAGGACGGCTACACCTTCCACAACGGCGAGAAGGTGACCGCCGACAACTACATCAACGCCTGGAACCACGCGGCCTACGGTCCGAACGGTATGGGCGGTTCGTACTTCTTCGCGCGGATCCAGGGCTACGACGAGCTGAACCCGAAGGACCCGGACGGCGAGGATGGCCCGCAGAAGCCCCCGACCCCGCCGACGAACAAGCTGTCGGGTCTGGCGAAGGTCGACGACCTGACCTTCACGGTGACGCTGAAGGAGCCGTTCTCCGGCTGGCGCTCGGTCATGGGCTACACCGTCTTCTACCCGCTGCCCAACGCGGCGTGGGCCTCGGACGGCGTGCTGAAGGAGGACTTCGAGCAGGCTCCGATCGGTAACGGCCCGTTCAAGATCAAGGGCAAGTGGGAGCACGACTCGAAGATCGAGGTCGAGAAGTACGACGCGTACCCGGGCGAGAAGCCGAAGATCGACGGCGTTCTCTACAAGATCTACCAGGACCAGCAGGCCCAGTACGCCGACCTGTCGAGCGGTGCGCTGGACATCGTGACCCAGATTCCGATCGAGAACCTGGCGAGCGCCCCGACCGACCTGGGCGACCGGTTCAAGACCAGCCCGAACTCGGTCTTCCAGTTCGTCGGCTTCCCGACCTTCCTCGAGCAGTACTCGAAGGTCGAGGTGCGTAAGGCGATCTCCATGGCGATCAACCGCAAGGAGATCACCGACAGCATCTTCCGTGGTTCGCAGACGCCGGCGACCTCGTTCGTCTCCCCGGCGGTGGCCGGCTACCGCGAGAACAGCTGCGGCGAGGCGTGCACGTACGACCCTGCCAAGGCCAAGGCCATGTACGAAGCCGCGGGTGGCCCGAAGCAGATCAAGATCACGTACAACGTCGACGGTGGCCACAAGGCGTGGGTCGACGCGACCTGCAACCAGCTCAAGACCAACCTGGGTGTGGACTGCGTCGGTGTCGGCGAGCCGAAGTTCGCGGACCTGCTGACCAAGGTCGAGAAGAAGGAGGACGTCGGCCTGATCCGGATGGGCTGGCTCATGGACTACCCCCTGATGGAGAACTACCTGGGTCCGCTGTACGGCACCGGCGGCTCGTCGAACTACTACGGTTACAGCAACCCGGAGTTCGACAACCTGGTCAAGCAGGGCTCGGCGGCGAAGACCCCGGAGGAGGCCATCAAGATCTGGCAGCAGGCCGAGGACATCCTCGCCCGTGACATGCCGGTGATTCCGCTCCGTCACGGCCAGAACGTCTTCGGTCACTCCGAGCGGGTGAAGAACGTCGAGGTCGACAAGTACACGAAGGTGGAACTGCTGAAGCTCGAGCCCGCGAGCTGACCTGACCACGCTGCGGTGAACGGTCCGGTCCAGTCCTGGCCTGTCCGGGTCGGACCGGACCGTTCGTGCGAAGCCTCACCGGCCCGGAGGCCGGTGAGGCTGTGGTCGCCCCGTGCGCATCACGGTCCGGCTGTCCAGGCAGCCGTCGATGCTCGACTCGCAGAGGACTTGGGAGATGTTCCGCTACTTCGTACGGCGCGTGCTACAGGGGGTCCTGACGTTCTTCGGGGCCACCTTCATCGTGTACGCGCTGATGTTCGCCAACCAGACCGACCCACTTCAGACGTTGGCGGGTGAGCGGCCGCTGCCGGAGAACGTCCGACAGGCGCTCACCGAAAGGTATCACCTCGACGACCCGTTTATCGTCCAATATGGCCACTACATGCGTGGCCTGCTCACCGGCGACTTCGGCATCTCGCTGACCAACCGGTCGATCAAGGAGATGATGGAGCAGGCCTGGCCGGTGACCGTCCGGCTCGCCCTCCTCGCGATCGTCATCGCGGTGCTGATCTCCGTCACCTCCGGCATCATCTCGGGTATCCGCCGGGGCGGCCCCTTCGACACGGTCACGCTGATCATCACGCTGATCCTGCTCGCCCTGCCGATCGTCGTGCTGGCACCGCTGGCCCAGCTCTTCTTCGGCGTGCAGCTCAAGTGGTTCCCGGCCACCGCCGGTGCTGATCCCGGGGTCTATCAACTCCTCCTCCCGGCGGCGGTGCTGGCCACCCTGGTGATGGCCACCGAGATCCGGGTCACCCGGGCCAGCGTGGCGGAGAACCTGCGCTCGGACTACGTCCGTACGGCCCGGGCCAAGGGACTGTCGAAGCGCCGGGTGATCGGCGTGCACGTCCTGCGGAACTCCCTGATCCCGGTCATCACGCTGATCGGTCTCGACCTCGGCAACCTGATGGCCGGTGCGATCGTCACCGAGGGGGTCTTCAACATCCCCGGGGTCGGCTTCAACCTGTTCCGGGGCATCCGGACGGAGGACGGCCCGCTGGTGGTCGGCTTCGTCAGCATCCTGGTGATCGTCTTCATCGTCGTGAACCTGGTGGTCGACCTGTTGTACGCGGTGCTCGACCCGAGGATTCGCTATGAGTGAGCGGTGCGAGGCGACGGCATGAGCGAGCGAGGCGAACCAACCAGCCGGCTCTGCGAGCGGGGCGGACCCAGCAACCGACTCTGCGAGCGAAGCGAACGAACCAGTCAGTTCCGTGTCTGCGCCTCATGGCCGCGTCGAGAGCGGCGGGGCGGCGCGGGTGAGCGAGGCGTCCGATGAGCAACGTCGAATCTGTCACACAGGCCGAGGCCCCGGCCGCCGACCCGGCTGCCGCCGGCGCCGGTGGCAGCGAGAAGCCACGTAGTCTGGCCGGGGACGCCTGGAACGACCTGAAGCGCAACTGGATCTTCTGGGCCGCATCCGTGCTGGTCGTGCTGGTGGTGATGATGGCCGCCTTCCCGGGCCTGTTCACCTCGGCCGACCCGGAGTACTGCTCGCTGTCCCGGCAGCACGCCGGCCCGAGCGGCGGCGCCATCTTCGGCTACAACTTCCAGGGGTGCGACGTCTACGCCCGGACGATCTACGGCGCCCGCAACTCGGTGCTGATCGGGCTCTTCGCCACCATCATCTCCGGTGCGATCGGCCTGATCATCGGGATGGCCGCCGGCTACTTCGGCGGCTGGGTCGACGCGTTGCTGGCCCGGGGCATCGACATCGTGCTGGGTATCCCCACCCTGCTGGCCGCGATCGTGCTGGCCCGGCGGCTCTCCGACTCGGAGGACTCGGGCTTCTGGCCGGTGGTGATCACCCTCGGGGTGCTGACCTGGACCACCGGGGCACGGATCATGCGCTCCTCGGTGATCTCGGCGAAGAGCCAGGACTACGTGGCCGCGGCCCGGATGCTCGGCGCCGGCCACGCCCGGCTGATGTTCCGGCACATCCTGCCCAACGCCGCCGCACCGTTCGTGGTGGTGCTGACCCTCCTGCTCGGCGCCAACATCGCCACCGAGGCCACGCTGACCTTCCTCGGCGTGGGGCTACGGGGCAACGCCATCTCCTGGGGCATCGACATCTCGACGGCCGCGCCGTACGTCCGGGAGGCGGCGGCGCCGCTGGTGTGGCCGTCGGTGTTCCTGGCGGCGACCGTACTGGCCTTCATCATGCTGGGCGACGCGATCCGCGACGCCTTCGACCCGAGGCTGCGGTGAGTGGAGCCATGACCGACATCAAGGCTGAGATCGACGTCCTCCCCGGCCTGGACTCCAGCGCCCGGCTGTTGGAGGTCGAGGACCTGCGGGTCGAGTTCCGCACCCAGGTCGGGGTGGCGAAGGCGATCAACGGGGTCAACCTGCATCTGGACCCGGGCGAGACCCTGGCCATCCTGGGCGAGTCCGGGTGCGGCAAGTCCGTCACCGCGCAGGCGATCATGGGCATCCTCGACTCACCTCCCGGCTTCATCACCGGTGGCTCGATCCGCTACCGCGGGGTCGACCTGTTGACGCTGCCCGAGGAACAGCGGCGGCGGGTCCGCGCCAACCACATTGCGATGATCTTCCAGGACGCGCTCTCCGCGCTGAACCCGGTCTTCTCGGTCGGGTTCCAGCTCGGTGAGTTGTTCCGGGTGCACCGTGGCATGTCCCGGCAGGACGCGAAGCGGCGTGCCATCGAGCTGCTCGACATGGTCAAGATCCCCGCCGCCCGGCAGCGCGTCAACGACTACCCGCACCAGTTCTCCGGCGGTATGCGGCAGCGCGTCATGATCGCGATGGCGCTGGCGCTGGACCCCAAGGTGCTGATCGCCGACGAGCCGACCACCGCGCTGGACGTCACCGTCCAGGCCCAGATCATGAGCCTCCTCGCCGAGCTGCAACGGGAACGGAACATGGGGCTCATCCTGATCACCCACGACATGGGGGTGGTCGCGGACGTCGCGGACCGTATCTCCGTGATGTACGCCGGAAGGGTGGTCGAGGAGGCGCCGGTCCTGGACATCTACGCCCGGCCGGCGCACCCGTACACCAAGGCGCTCCTGGAGTCGATTCCGCGACTGGACCTGAAGGGGCAGCAGCTCAACGTCATCAAGGGCCTGCCGCCGAATCTGACCCGGATTCCGGCCGGCTGCGCGTTCCACCCGCGCTGCGGGTATGCCCAAAGCGTCTGCCGCGCCGACCCGCCGCCGCAGCTGTTCGACGTGGCAGCCGGCCGGACCGCGCGGTGCCATTTCTGGACGGAGGTGGCGGGCGATGAGCCAGCTGTCAAGTAACGAGGTCGTGCTGGAGACCCGGGGTCTCGTCAAGCACTTCCCGATCACCCAGGGCATCGTCTTCAAGCGGCAGATCGGCGCCGTGAAGGCGGTGGATGGTATCGACCTGCAACTGCGGCGGGGCGAGACCCTCGGCATCGTCGGGGAGTCCGGGTGCGGCAAGTCCACCCTGGCCAAGCTGCTGGTGGGGCTGGAGAAGCCGACCGCGGGTTCGATCACCGTGCGCGGCCAGGACATGCCCCGG
>NZ_RJWA01000010.1 GCF_003762835.1 Micromonospora sp. HM5-17
GCACTGTATGTTGTGGCGATATCGCCATGAGGAAGGATGTACCCGTGACTTCACGGCCGCATGGCGGAGACCGGCCGCGCCGTCAGGACGACCGTCCGGATCGACGGGGTGGTCGTGACGCCGTCGGACGTGAGGACGGTCGCCCGTCGTACCGGGAGAATCGTGAATCGTTCGGTTCGTCGCGCGGGAGCTACCGCGCGGCGGGCGGCTTCCGCGATGGACCGCGACCGGGGCCGAATCGTGGGGATCGGCCGGGATATCGAGACGGCGGTGGTTTTCGGGACCGTGACCACGGCCGTGGCGCCGATCGGCGCGACGGGTGGTTTGGTCGTGAGTCGCGCGGCGACGGCCGCTCCGGTGGGCGAGGCGACCGGTGGGGTGACGCGGGCTCGGGCGCGTGGAGAGCGCGGGCCGACGGGGACCGGCGCCCCTCGGGCGAGGGCGGCGGTGCGCGTCCTGGCTGGGGCGTTCGGGGGAACGGTGCCCTCGGCGACGGTTACCGCGGCGTGGGCTGGGCCGGTGGCGATCCCCGCGGCGCGGGGAGCGCCGACCGGGGCGGCTACCGGAGCCGCGGCGGCGACGCCCGTGACGCCGCGGGCGGCCGCCGCGGAGACTTCTCCCGGGACGACCGGCGCGGCGCCGGCTTCCGCCGGGACGGGTTTCCCCGGGACGGCCGTCGGGACCGCGATCATCGAGGCGGCCGCGGGGATGGTTCCTCCCGGGACCGTCGGGATGGTGGTTTCCGGGGCGACCGCCGAGCGGACCTCTTCCGGGACGACCGGCGCGCCGGTGACCACCGCGGTGTCCGGGACGGAGCCGGTCGAGCCGGTGACGAGCGCTCCGTCGCGGACCGGGAGCGTGGTTTCGGCCCGGACCGGAGGCGGACCGACCGGGTGGGGGGCCGGGACGACCACCGGCGTGACCGCCCGCGGCACGGTGCTGGTGGGGACGACCGGACGACGGCGCGCCCGCCGAGGGACCACGGCGATCAGGGGCGACCGGGTCGGACCGGTGCGCGGCGGGACGACGGCGGGCACCCTGATGCCGCCACCCCGCAGCCGCGCGAGGAGGTGCGGCGTGGCCGGGCGGAGTATCCCGGCCGGGCCCCGGCTGACGCCGCCCAGGGGCGTGAGAGGCGGGAGAAGGTAACCGGCCCCGCCCTGCCCGACGAGATCGTCGCGACGGATTTGGACAGTGCCGTCCGTGCCGAGCTGCTGTCCCTGACCAAGCCGGTCGCGGACCGGGTTGCCCGGCACCTTGTCGCGACGGGCCGGCTGATCGACGAGGACCCGGCCCTGGCGCTGGAGCACGCGGTCGCGGCACGACGCCTCGCAGCCAGGATCGCCGCGGTGCGTGAGGCGGTCGGGCTGGCCGCGTACCGGGCGGGCGAGTGGCAGACCGCCCTTACCGAGTTGCGGACGTACCACCGGATGACGGGACGGCAGCCGCACCTGGCGGTGTTGGCGGACTGCGAGCGGGCGCTGGGCCGGCCGGAGCGGGCGATCGACCTCTACCGTGGCGCCGACAGCGCGTCCCTGGACAAGGCTGCGGCCATCGAGTTGCTGATCGTGGCTGCCGGGGCCCGCGCAGACCTGGGCCAGCGGGACGCGGCCGTGGCGATGCTCCAGGTCCGTGAGCTGACGGCGACCTCGGCCGAGCCGTGGGTGGCACGGCTCCGGTACGCCTACGCCGACGCGCTGCTCGCGACCGGCCGGCAGGAGGAGGCACGGGAGTGGTTCGCCCGCGCCGCGGACGCCGACGAGCTCGGCGATACCGACGCGGCGGAGCGGCTGCTGGAGCTGGATGGTGTCGTTCTCGAGGAAGACGAGTTCGATGACGAGCCGGATCCTGACGAGGCCGGTGGGGAGGCCACCCCGAACGGCGACGTGAGCAGCGGCCCCGCCGGCGAGCGGACCGCGCTCGACGGTGACCAGCCCGACGGGGAGGCCCCCGGTAGGCCCGCGGAGCCCGACGCCGACCGATCCGACGGTGAGCCCGACGCCGAGGTGCCCGCCGGCGCCGACGACGAGTCCGACAGGGATCTCCGGTCCGACGTCGTCGACCGGGCCGGCGACCCCGCCGACACGGCGATGACGGCACCGGACGAGGGCCCGGCCGCGGCGGAGCCGACCGAGACCGCCACCCGGAGCAGCGGACCGAAGGCCGACGCCACCCCCGCCCAGACCGTCGGCGGAGCGGAGGACCGGAATCCGGGAGGGCAGGGGAGCGAGGACGTCGGGTCGCCGGACCAGGGCGACTCGTGACCGGCGCTGCGCCGTACGGTCGGCTCGTCGACGCGTACGATCTGGTGATCTTCGACCTCGACGGGGTGGTGTACCTGGTCGACCGGCCGATCGAGACCGCCGTCGCGGCGGTCCACCGGCTGTGTGTCGAGGGCAAGCCGCTGGCGTACGCGACGAACAACGCCTCCCGGCGGTCCGTCGAGGTCGCCGCCCTGCTTTCCGAGATGGGGCTCGACGCCCGGCCCGACCAGGTGCTCACGTCGGCGGCCGCGGCGGCGGAGATCCTCGCCGAGCGTTTCCCGGCGGACTCACCCGTGCTGGTGGTCGGTGCGGAGGCATTGCGGGCCGAGGTTCGCGCCGTCGGGCTCCGACCGGTCGGTCGAGTCGAGGACGAGCCGGTCGCGGTGGTCCAGGGCTACGGGCCGCAGGTCGGGTGGGCGGACCTGGCCGAGGCGGCGCTGGCGGTACGCCGCGGCGCGGAGTGGATCGTCACGAACACGGACCGGACCCTGCCCACACCACGGGGCCCGGTGCCGGGAAACGGCGCGCTGGTCGCGGTGCTCCGTACCGCGCTGGACCGGGAGCCGGACCTGGTGATCGGCAAGCCGGGCCCGGCGCTGTTCACGACCGCGGCGCGACGGACCGGTGCCGCCCGGCCGCTCGTGGTCGGCGACCGGCTGGACACCGACATCGAGGGCGCGGTCCGGGCCGGCATGGACAGCCTGCTTGTCCTGACCGGGGCGAGTACGCCGTGGGAGCTGCTGCACGCCCCGGTCACCGCCCGGCCGACGTACGTCGCCGAGGATCTGAGGGGCCTGCACGACCCGGCCCGGGTGGCGCGGCTGTCCGGCCCCGCCCCGGAGCGGGCGCTCCGGGAGCCCGGCTGGCGGATGATCCGGGACGAGGCAGCCTGGGTACTCGCCGGCGCGGGGTCGGCGCTCGAGGCGCTCGGCGTCCTGTGCGCCGCCGCCTGGTCGAGCGCGGAGCCGCTCGGGTCCGTGCGACCGGCGAACGCGGAGGCCCGCGCCGTGCTCGAGACCCTGGGGCTGCTCGGATCGGCCGGACCAGGCTGAGGCCGTCCCGCGGCGGCCGGGCTCCGCGTGGGAGTCGACGGACGGGGCCGGCCGATCGGACCCCGGCGGTCGGTCGCGCGGTACCCCAGCGGTCCGCCGGCCGTTGATCAGAGCAGTTTGCGCAGTTTCAGCAGATCAAATGGATTGGCACTGATCGATATCTGTCGCGTCGCGAGCGCCCGCGGGATGTCCAGCTCGCCCCTGACCAGACGGATCAGGTCGTCGCTGGTCGTGCTCAAGGCGATCTTCGCTTTCGGGTCGTCGCCGTCCGCCAGGTCGAACAGGCGACCGCCGGTCAGCCGCCCGTGGAACGCGACGCCGAGGTCGGTGATCCGGCAGGCGAGGGTGCGGTCCAGGTCGACGCGCTTACGGACCGTCTCGGCGTTGGCGTCCATCCGGGCCGCCAGTTCGTGCAGCGCCTGCCGGCATTCGTCAACGCTGGCCATCGCCCGCCCCTCCTCGCCTCGCGCCACACCCGTCCCCGGGCACCGTACCGCACGGGACAGCGCTGGGCGCCCGGTAGCGTGACAACCTGTACAGTCGGCACCCGCGAAAGGACGAGGGTATGCAGGATGCGTGGCGGGCCTATCTCGAGCTGGCCCTCGGGCTGACGGAGGCGTCGCGGAAGCGCGCCCAGGCGGCCGCGCGGAAGCTGGTCGGCTCCAGCGGCGCCACCGCAGCCCAACTGCAGACCATGGCGGAGGAGCTGATCTCGACCGGGATGGCCAACCGGGAGGCGCTCACCCGGCTCGTCCGGGCCGAGGTTGACCGGGCCCTTGGTGTCCTCGGGCTCGCGACCAGCGACGAGGTCGCCGCGTTGAGCGAGCGGGTCCAGCGTCTGGAGCGGGAGCTGGCGGCGGTTCGGGCGGCGGGGGCTGCGACCACCCCGGGCGGCAGCGCCACGACCACGGATGACCGGCTCCCCGGCGAGGAGGTGGCCGAGCCGACGCCGGCGACCGACGCCGGGACGGCCCGGCCGAGGAAGGCCACCACGACGCCGGTGGCCAAGAAGACCGTGGCGAAGAAGGCGGTGGCGAAGAAGCCCGGCGCCGGGAAGACCCTCGCCGAGCAACCGTCGGCCCGGAAGGCGGTGGCGAAGAAGAGCACCGGTACCACGACGGTGGCGAAGCGGGCCGGTGGCAGGGCGGTGGCGACGAAGGGGGCCGCGCAACGGGCCACCGCGGGCCGCGGGGCCGCGGCGCCGTCCGGTCCGGACACGACCGGCACCCCGCCCGCGGTGACGAAGACGTCCGCACGGAAGGCTCCGACCGTCCGGCGCCCGTCTGCCGGGGACGGAGGTGCGGCATGACCCAGCCAGCGTCCGTGCGCGGTCCGTTCCCGCCCGGGACGAGCCGCCCCGGCGCCGCGACCACCGGGTTGGGGGACCGGGAGGGCACCGAGACGGCCGGATCGGGCCACCCGGCGGTCGACGCGGTGCTCCAGGCCCTGGCCAACGCGGCGAATCTCCCGCCGGCCGACCAGATCGCCCATTACGAGGCCGCGCACCGTACGCTGCGCGAGACCCTCGCCACCATCGACCAGGCGTGAGCCCCGCCCCTCTCGGAGAACCATCGATGGCACGTCGTACCCGGCTGGACGCCGAACTCGTCCGCCGAGGCCTGGCCCGGTCGCGCGAGCAGGCCGCCGCACTGGTTGAGGCCGGACGGGTCCAGGTCCGTGGGGTGCCGGCCCGCAAGGTGGCCGCCATGGTCGACCCGGCCGACCCGGTGCGGGTGCTCGGCGACGACCCCGGGGCGGAGTACGTCTCCCGGGGCGGACACAAGCTCGCCGGCGCGCTGGCCGCGTTCACCCCGGACGGGCTCCGGGTCGCCGGGCGGCGGTGCCTGGACGCCGGGGCGTCGACCGGTGGCTTCACCGACGTTCTGCTGCGGGCCGGCGCCGCGGAGGTGGTCGCGGTGGACGTCGGGTACGGCCAGCTCGCCTGGTCGCTCCGCGAGGATCCCCGGGTGCGGGTCTTCGAGCGCACCAACGTGCGGGGCCTCACCCCCGAGGCCGTCGGCGGCACGGTGGCGCTCACCGTCGCCGACCTGTCGTTCATCTCGCTGCGCCTGGTCCTGCCGGCGCTGCGCGGCTGCACCGACCCGGAGGGGGACCTGGTGCTCATGGTCAAACCACAGTTCGAGGTCGGCCGGGAGCGGGTCGGCAGCGGCGGGGTGGTGCGCGATCCCGAACTGCGGACCGAGGCGGTTCTCGCGGTGACCGGCGCCGCCGCCGGGCTGGGGCTCGGCCTGGCCGGTGTGGTGGCCAGCCCGCTGCCCGGGCCGAGCGGCAACGTGGAGTACTTCGTCTGGCTGCGGACGGGTGCTCCGGCCCCGGACGAGGCACGGATTCGGGCGGCGGTGGCGGCCGGGCCGGCGGGCTCCGGCGCGATCCGGGAGGAAGCCCGATGACCCGGACGGCGTTGTTGGTGACCCACACCGGGCGTCCCCGGAGCACGGAGCACGCCCGTACCGTCGCGGCCGACCTGCTGGCCGCCGGCTTCGAGGTACGGGTCGTGGCCGAGGAGGCCGACGACCTGGGCCTGCCCGACGTACGGCCGGTGAGCCTGCTCGGCGCCGCGGACGGTGCCGAGATCGTCATCGCGCTGGGTGGCGACGGCACCTTTCTCCGCGCCGCGGACCTGGCGCGGCCGGCGAAGGCACCGTTGCTCGGGATCAATCTCGGCCGGGTCGGCTTCCTCGCCGAGGCCGAGATCGACGACCTGGACGAGGCCGTCCGGGACGTGGTGAACCGCAACTACACAGTGGACGAGCGGCTCACCCTCGACGTTCGGGCGGAGTTCGAGGGCGGCCCGGTGATCGAGTCCTGGGCGCTCAACGAGGTGACCGTGGAGAAGGGCGAGCGGGCGCAGATGCTCGAACTTCTGGTCGACGTCGACGGGCGGCCGCTGTCCCGGTACGGCTGCGACGGCGTCGTCTGCGCCACCCCGACCGGCTCCACGGCGTACGCGTTCTCGGCCGGAGGTCCCGTGGTCTGGCCGGAGGTGGAGGCGCTGCTGCTGGTGCCGATCAGCGCGCACGCGCTGTTCAGCCGTCCGGTCGTCACCGCGCCGAACTCCAGCTTCACCATCACCGTGAACCCGTACACCACGCTGGCGGTGCTCTGCTGCGACGGCCGACGGGTCTACGACCTGCCCCCCGGTGCCCGGGTCACGGTGCACCGCGGCGCGCTCCCGGTCCGGATCGTCCGGCTGCGCGCCCGGCACTTCACCGACCGGCTCGTCGCCAAGTTCGGTCTCCCCGTCCAGGGCTGGCGCGGCAGCCGCCGGTAGCCCGCCCGCGGCGGTCGCCGGACACACGCGCGGCGGACGCCGGGTGGTCAAGTGTCGGGGACCGCTACTACTGTCGGTGGCTGTGCTGGAAGAGCTGCGCATCACCGGGTTGGGTGTCATCGAGGACACCACGCTGCCGCTGACCAGCGGCATGAACGTCATCACGGGCGAGACGGGCGCGGGTAAGACGATGGTGGTCACCGGTCTCGGGCTGCTCTTCGGGGGACGCGCCGACGCCGGGCGCGTCCGGGCCGATCCCGGACGGGCGGTGGTCGAGGGCCGTCTTCGGCTCACCGGTCCCGTCGCCACCGCCGTGCACGCCCGGATCGCCGAGGCGGGGGGCGAGCCGGACGACGACGGCTCCATACTGCTCAGCCGTACGGTCACCGTGGAGGGACGGTCCCGGGCGCACGTGGCGGGCCGGAGCATGCCGGTGGCGATGCTGGCCGAGATCGGTGAGCAGGTGCTGGCGGTGCACGGCCAGTCGGACCAGCTGCGCCTGCTTCGCCCGGCCGAGCAGCGAGCCGCGCTGGACCGGTTCGGCGGGCCGGAGCACGAGAAGCTGCTGGAGAGCCTGCGCGAGACGTACGCCCGCTGGCGCCGGGTCTCGGACGATCTCGACGACCGGCGGCGCAACGCCCGGGAGCGTAACCAGGAGGCGGATCTGCTGCGCCTGGGGCTGGACGAGATCAGCCGGGTCGACCCGCAGCCGGGCGAGGACGAGGAGCTCAGGGCGGAGGCGCAGCGTCTGGAGCACGCCGAGGGGCTGCGGACCGCCGCCCAGACCGCGCAGCACTGCGTCTCCGGCTCGGCCGAGCCGACCGACGAGGCGGCCGACGTGATCACGCTGCTCGGGCACGCCCGACGGACCCTGGAGGCCCAGGCCGGCGTGGACCGGACCCTCGGTGACCTGGCCGGGCGGCTGGAGGAGGTCTCGACCCTGGTCGGCGACATCGCCGCGGAACTGTCGCGCTACCTCGCCGGGCTCGACGCCGACCCGGCCCGGTTGCAGGCGGTCTACGAGCGGCGGGCGGCGCTGCGCGGCCTCACCCGCAAGTACGCCGACGACGTCGACGGGGTGATCGCCTGGGCGGAGCGGGCCCGTACCCGGCTGTCGGAGCTGGACAGCTCCGACGAGCTCCTCGACGAGCTGGAGCGGGAGCGGGACCGGCTGGCCGGAGAGGTCGCCGACCTGGCGTCCCGGCTCTCCGCAGCCCGCCGGGAGGCGGCCACCCGGTTCGCCGAGGCGGTCACCGCCGAGCTCGCCGGGCTGGCGATGCCGCACGCCCGGATCGAGGTGGCGGTGCTGCCCCGCCCGGTCGGCCGGGGCGAGCCGACCCTCACCGTCGATGGTGTCGAGGCCGGGATCGGGCCGGACGGCGCGGACGAGATCGAGCTGCGGTTGCTGGCCCATCCGGGCGCGCCGTCGTTGCCGCTGCAACGGGGCGCCTCGGGCGGCGAGCTGTCCCGGGTGATGCTCGCCATCGAGGTCGTCTTCGCCGGTTCCGGCGGTCCCCCGACGCTGGTCTTCGACGAGGTCGACGCCGGCGTCGGTGGGCAGGCCGCGGTGGAGATCGGGCGGCGGCTGGCCCGGCTGGCCCGCAGCCACCAGGTGCTCGTGGTGACCCACCTGCCGCAGGTTGCCGCGTTCGCCGACCGTCACCTGGTGGTGGCGAAGGACACCGGGGGTGCGGTGACGACCAGCGGGGTCCGGGTGGTCGAGGACACCGAGCGGGCCCGGGAGCTCGCCCGGATGCTCGCGGGTTTGCCGGACTCCGATCTGGGTATCGCGCATGCGGAGGAGCTGCTGGCGGTGGCGGCCCGCGAACGCCGCGCGTGAGCCGGGGGCGGCCGGCGAGTGGACAGGCAATGTGACGTCGGCCACACCCGGCCCGGCGTAAGTGTGGTTCCCTTGGGGTGGCGGCCCTGCTCAGGCATGTCGCGACAGAAAGCTCTGCCCCACATGCCAGGATGGTCAGGATGCGTTTACCCACGTTGCGCCGGGCCCGGAGCGCGGAACCGGGCGTCATAGTCGGCACCGCGCGCCTCGATCGCCGGACGAAGCGCCTGGTCGGTCGGTTGCGCCCTGGCGACATCGCGGTGATCGACCACGTCGACCTCGACCGGGTGGCGGCCGACTCCCTGGTGGCGGTCGGCGTCGCCGCCGTACTCAACGCCAAGCCCTCGGTCTCCGGCCGCTACCCCAACCTCGGGCCGGAGGTGCTGATCAAGGCCGGCATCCCCCTCATCGACGATCTCGGGGAGAGCATCTTCCAGCAGATCCGGGAGGGGGACACCGTCCGGATCGACGGCAACACCGTGCTCGTCGGCGACGAGCCGATCGGGCACGGCACCCGACAGGACGCCGAGTCGGTGGCCAAGGCGATGGCCGACGCCCGGGAGGGGCTGTCGGTGCAGTTGGAGGCGTTCGCCGCCAACACGATGGAGTACCTCAAGCAGGAACGCGACCTGCTGCTCGACGGCGTCGGTGTGCCGGACATCGAGACTCCGATCCGGGGGCGGCACTGCCTGATCGTGGTCCGCGGCTACGACTACAAGGCCGACCTCGACGTGCTGCGCCCGTACATCCGGGAGTTCAAGCCGGTGCTGATCGGGGTTGACGGCGGGGCCGACGCGCTGGTCGAGGCGGGGTACACCCCCGACCTGATCATCGGCGACATGGACTCGGTCACCGACGACGTGCTGCGCTGCGGCGCCGAGGTGATCGTGCACGCCTACCCGGACGGGCGCGCCCCCGGGCTGGCCCGGGTGAACAGCCTCGGGGTCAGCGCCCAGACCTTCCCGGCCGCGGCCACCAGCGAGGACCTGGCGATGTTGCTCGCCGACGGCAAGGGGGCCTCGCTGATCGTGGCGGTCGGCACCCACGCCACGCTCGTCGAGTTCCTCGACAAGGGCCGGGGCGGGATGGCCTCCACCTTCCTGACCCGGCTCAAGGTGGGCGGCAAGCTCGTCGACGCCAAGGGCGTGAGCCGGCTCTACCGGCAGAGCATCTCGGGGTCCTCCCTGCTGCTGCTGGTGCTCTCGGCGCTCGCGGCGATGGCCTCCGCCGTGGCGGTCTCCACCGTCGGCAAGGCGTACCTCGGCGTGGCCTCGGAGTGGTGGAACAATGTGGTGTTCCAACTTGGACAGCTCTTCTAGCCCCCGGCCTGCGACGGTCGGGCCCCGATCGATCAAGAGGCGCTGGTCGTGATCAACTTTCGGTACCACGTGGTGTCGCTCACCGCGGTGTTCCTGGCTCTGGCCATCGGTCTGGTGGTCGGCACCGCGGCCCTCAACGGGCCGGTCGCCGACTCGCTCAAGGACCGGGTCAACGCGTTGAGCAAGAGCAACGACCAGCTTCGGGACCAGGTCAACAGCATGGAGGCCGAACTCCAGCGCGAGGAGGACTTCGTCGCCGAGGCCGCGCCACACCTGCTGCGCGGCACGCTCACCGGCCGCCGGGTGCTGCTGCTGGTCCTGCCGAGCGGGCAGGAGCATGTCGACGGGGTCACCGAGATGATCCGCCAGACCGGTGCCACGATCACCGGACGAATCGACATCCAGGACCGGTTCCTCGAGCCGGCGGCGAACGTCGACCTGCTCGGCATGGCGGCCCGGGCGGCCCGCCCCACCATCCCGGACACGGAGCTGCCGAGCAGCCACGGGGTGGAGAAGTCCGCGGCGCTGCTCACCAGCGCCCTGATCGACCGCCCCGAGGGGGGCTCGCCGGTCACCGACGTGGACCGGCGGGCGGTGCTGGAGGACTACAGCGAGGCGGGCTACCTGACCGTGCCCGAGCGGGTCACCGCCTCGGCCGAGGCGGTGGTGGTGGTCAGCGGACAGCCGTACGTCGACCGGGACGCGGCCGAGAAGGACGACTCGGTGGTCAAGCTGACCGAGCAGTTCGACAAGGCCGCGCTGACCGTGGTCGCCGGCAGCGGCAGCAGCGGCGGCAACCTCGTGGCCGAGGTCAGGCGCGACCCCGCGCTGTCCAAGACGATCTCCACGGTCGACAACGCCAACAACCCCGCCGGTCAGCTCGCCGCCGGTCTGGCGCTGGTGCAGCAGGTCACCCTCAAACGGGCCGGGGCGTACGGGGTCGGCGAGGGCGCCCAGTCGCTGCTGCCGGAGCTCCCCGAGTGAGCGCCCGGGACAGGGCGGCGCGGCGGCGTGCCTTCGGTGTCGGCGCGGCGGTGGCCGGCGCGGCGCTGCGCGCGGTCTCGGCCGGCCCCTGGGCCCCCGCGCTGGAGCGGACGAACTTCCGGGGCCGTACCGTCACCCTGGCCGCCGGACCGGCCCTCTCCGCCGCCGCGGCGGTCGGCGCCGCCGCCGGCGCGCCAAGCCGTCGCACCGCGGCCGCCGCCCTGGTCGCCGGCCTCTCCGCCGGCGCCGTCGGGCTCTACGACGACGTGGTCGGCGCCCGGCCCGAGCAGAAGGCCGCGAAGGGCTTTGCCGGGCACCTGGCGGCGCTGCGGCGGGGCCGGGTCACCAGCGGCCTCGTCAAGATCGCCGGTGTTGGCGCGGCCGGGCTCGCCGCCGCCGCGCTGCTGGCCGGTGATCCCGCCGTCCGGGCCCATCCCCGGCGCCGCCGGGCCGGCCGCGCCGCCGGCCTCGTCGACGTGCTGCTCGGCGCGGGGGTCGTCGCCGGTACCGCGAACCTGGTCAACCTGCTCGACCTGCGCCCGGGCCGGGCGCTGAAGGCCGGCGCTCTGCTCGGCGCCCCGCTGCTGCCCGGTCCGGCCGGTGGACTCGCCGCCGGGCCCCTCGGCGCCGCCGCCGCGCTCCTCCCCGCCGACCTCGACGAGCGGGTCATGCTCGGCGACAGCGGGGCCAACGCCCTCGGCGCCCTGCTCGGCGTGGCGCTGGCCGCGCGGACCGGGCCGGTGGGGCGGGCCGCCCTGCTGACCGGGATCGCCGCGCTCACCGCCGCCAGCGAGAAGGTCAGCTTCACCCAGGTGATCCAGCAGACCCGGGGGCTGCGCGAGCTTGACGCGCTGGGTCGGCGACACTCCTGACGTGACAACGCCGGCCCCCCTCGTCGGCGCCGGTCGGGTCGCCGGCGCCGCGGCGCTGATCGCCGTCCTCACCGTGGCCAGCCGGTTGGCCGGGTTCGGGCGTACCGCCGTCTTCACCTGGGTGATGGGGGAGAACAGCGACCTCGGCGGCATGTACGTCGTCGCGAACACCGTCCCGAACATCATCTTCGAGATCGTCGCCGGCGGGGCGCTGGCCAGTCTCGTCGTACCGCTGCTGGCCGGCGCGGTCGCGGCCGGTGACCGGGCGGCGGTCTCGGCGACCACCGGCGCCCTGCTCGGCTGGACGCTGGCCCTGCTGGTCCCGCTCGCCGTCGTGGTCGCGCTCGGCGCCGAGCCGATCATCGGACTGGTCTCCGAGGGGCGCTCCGCCGCCGAGGTCGAGGCCGGGGCGCGGATGCTGCGGATCTTCGCACCGCAGCTGCCGCTGTACGGGATCGGCATCGTCCTGACCGGCGTGCTGCAGTCGTACCGGCGGTTCGCCTGGCCGGTCATCGCCCCGCTGCTCTCCAGCGTCACGGTGATCGGGGTCTACCTCGCGTTCGCCGCCGTCGAGGGGGTGCATCCGCGGATCGCCGAGGTCGGACGGGGTGGCGAGCTGATCCTCTCCGGCGGCACCACCCTCGGCGTGATGGTGCTCTCGCTGTCGCTGCTCATCCCGCTGCGCCGGCTCCGGCTGCGGATCCGGCCCGGCTGGCGGTTCCCGGCCGACGCCCGGGCCAGGGTCGGTGGGCTCGCCCTGGCCGGGGCTGCCACGGTGGGTGCCCAGCAGGTCGCCCTGGTGGTGAGTCTGCACCAGGTCACCGGCGGCCCGACCGGTGCGCCGGTCGTCTTCAACCTGGCCCAGACGGTCTACCTGCTGCCCTGGGCGGTGCTGGCGGTGCCGCTGGCCGTGGCGGCGTACCCCACCCTCGCCGCCGCGTCCGCCACCGGCGACGTCGACACGTACCGCGACACCCTGGCCCCGACCGCCCGCCGGGTGCTGCTGTTCAGCTGCCTCGGTGCCGCCGCGCTGGTCGGCACCGCCGGGCCCGTGGCCCGGTTCTTCTGGCCCGGCAGCGGCCCGACCGCCGCCGCGGCGGTCGCCGGCTTCGCCCCGGGGCTGCTCGGGTACGGCCTGCTCGCGATCCTGACCCGGGCCCTGTACGCCCGCACCGCCGCCGGCCCGGCGACCCTCGCCACCGTCACCGGTTGGCTCCTCGTACCGCTCGCCGCCGTCGCGCTCGCCACCGTCCTCCCGGTCGAGTACCGGGTCCTCGCGGTCGGCCTGGCGAACTCGCTCGGCATGCTGGTGACAGGGGTCCTGCTGGTGGTGGCCGTGACCCGCGCCGCGGGCCGCGCCGCGCTGTCCGGACTGGGCCGGGCGGCGCTGACCGGCCTCCTCGCCGCGTCGGTCGCGGCGGCGGCCGGTGCGGCGCTGGCGCACGGGCTGGCCGGTGTCGTCGACGGCACCCCGGCGAGAGCCGCCGCGCTGCTTCAGGGCATGCTGTCCGGAGTCGCCGTCGGCGTGGTCTTCGTCGCGATCGCGTATCCGCTGGATCGGTCCGACGTACGCCCGCTGCTGGCCTCGGTCCGGAGTCGGCTGCTCGGGTCGGCGCGCCGGGGTCGGCCCGGCGCGACGGATCCGGAGGAGGACGAGGAGAGGGAACGGGGGACGCGGTGAGCACCGGAACAGCCGTTGACTGGGCCGGTTCGGTCGTCCTGCTGACCGGCTCCAGCACCGGTGGCATCGGGCAGCACATCGTCTCGCTGGCCCGGGGGCTGGTCGCCGGCGGCGCCTCGGTCACCGTCTGCGGCCCGGCCGCCACCGGGGAGCAGTTCGACTTCACCGCCACCGGTGCCCTGTTCGTCCCGGTCGAGATCCCGGCCAACCCGACCCCGGCCGACGCCCGGGCCGTCGCCGCGCTGCGCCGGGTGCTCGCCGGGCCGGTCGACGTGGTGCACGCGCACGGCCTGCGGGCGGGGCTGGTGGCGGTGCTGGCCCGACCGGCGCCACCGGTCGTGGTCACCTGGCACAACTCGGTACTCGCCACCGGCCTACGCGGACGGGTCTCCCGACTCGTCGAGCGGGTCGTCGCCCGCCGGGCCCGGGTCACCCTGGGGGCCTCGGCCGACCTGGTCGCGCGGGCCCGCGCCGTCGGCGCCCCGGACGCCCGGCTCGTCCCGGTGGCCGCGCCGGCCCTGCCGCCGCCCCGGCGGAGCCGGGCCGCGGTCCGGGCCGAGTTCGGCGTCGCGCCCGGACAGCCACTGATCCTCTCGGTCGGCCGCCTGCATCCGCAGAAGCGGTACGACATCCTGGTCGACGCCGCCGCACGCTGGCGGGACCTCGACCCGGTGCCGGTGGTGGTCGTCGCCGGCAGTGGGCCGAGCTACCGGGAGCTCGCCGCCCGGATCTCCACCGCCCGGGCCCCGGTCACCCTGCTCGGGCACCGCACCGACGTGGCCGACCTGCTCGGCGCGGCCGATCTCGCGGTGGTGACCAGCGACTGGGAGGCCCGGCAGCTCTTCGCCCAGGAGGCGCTGCGGGCCGGCGTACCGCTGGTCGCGACCGCTGTCGGCGGGCTTCCCGACCTGGTGGGGGAGGCGGCGGTGCTGGTGCCGCCGGGCGACGCGACCGCGGTCGACGAGGCGGTACGCGCACTCCTCGGTGACGCCGACCGCCGCGCCGCGCTGGCCCGGCTCGCGGTCGCGCAGGCGGCGCGGTGGCCGACCGAGGCGGACACCGTGGCCGCCGTGGCGGCGCTCTACGCCGAACTCGCCCCGGCCCGGAAGGGCGGGCCGTCCGGCAACTCCGCCACCCGTGGCGGGACGACCGACCCGGCGGCGGGGCAGGCCTGATGCTGCCCTCCGAACCCGTCCGGTCCGGCCCGCCGGTGTCGTCCTCCGCACGGGCCGCCGTACCGCTGTCGTCGGCGCCGTCGTCCGCGCCGTTTCCGGTGTCGTCGGCCTGGCCGCCGGTCGCGGCGCTGGCGTCCGTGCTGCGGCGGTCCGTGCCACGCTGGCTGGCCGGCGTGGCGGTGTCGCCGCACCGGGGGCGCGCGGGGCGCGGCGGGTCCGGCCCGCCACGCCGGCGTCCCGGACGGTTCCGGCTCGCCACCCTCGGGCCGACGCTGGGCCGGCTGGTCCCGGTGCTGCTGACCGTGGTGGTGGCCGCCCTCGGGTTCGCCGCCCTGGTCGTCCGACCAGCCGCCGGCGCGCCCGAGAAGACCGCCGACTACGTCGTCCTGGCCGGTGTACCGGGACTGCGCTGGGAGGACGTGAGCCCGGAGACCACGCCCACGCTGTGGCGGCTGGCCGAGGGCGGCGCGATCGGCTCCCTGTCGGTCCGGTCGGCGCGCCAGCCGACGTGTCCGATCGACGGGTGGCAGACCCTCGGCGCCGGCAACTTCGCGGCCTGGGACGGTGAGGCCGTACCGGCCACGTGCCCGCCCCTCGACGTCACCATCGAACGACCGGATTCGATCAGCGCCAACCTGCCCGATCAGCGGACCACGGTCAGTTACAACCAGGTGACGCTGCGATGGGGGACGGTGCCCGGGGCACTGGCCGAGTCGGTCCGCTGCACGGTCGCGGTCGGGCCGGGGGCCGCCGTCGCCGCGGCGCGGCCCTTCGGGCGGGTGGACCGGTACGCGGAGGAGCTACCCCCGGACCCCCGCGACCTTCTCGCCTCCTGTGTGCTCAGCATCATCGACCTGGGTACCGTCGCCGGCGAAGACCCGGACGTCCGGGCGGCCGCCGCGCGGCGCGCCGACGCCACCCTCGCCCGGGTGCTGGCGGCCCGGCCCGAGCGGTCCCTGGTGCTGGTCGCCGGGATCGCCGACACCGACCGCTCGTCACGGCTGCACGTCGTGGTGGCGGACGGGCCCGGCTGGGAGCGGGGTTGGCTGACCTCGCGCAGCACCGGGCGGGAGGGCTACCTCCAACTGGTCGACCTGGCGCCGACCGCGCTGGCCGCGCTCGGACGACCGGCGCCGGACCAGCTCTTCACCGGCCGACCGGCCATCGTGGTCGAGGGCCGGCCAGCCGACCTGCCCGAGGCGCTCGCCGTGCCGTCGGACGCCGACCGGGAGGCCCGGGCGCAGCAGCGGGTGGCCCGCTGGTTCTTCACGCTCCTGGCCGGCCTGCAGGTCCTGCTCGCGGTGGCGGTGGTGCCGCTGCTGCGCCGGGCGCGTCGCCACGCCGGGCCGGGCGGTCCGGCCCCGGCGCCCCGGCGGGTGGTCGCGACGGTCGAGGTGCTGCTCATCGCGGCGGCGCTCGCGATTCCCACCGCCCTGGTGGCCGACGTGGTCCCGTGGTGGCGGGGCGAGCACGCCGGTGTCTACTTCGCGCTGGTCACGGTCGTTCTGCTCGCGGCGGCCACCGCCGGGGTCCGGCTGGCCCGGGCGTACGGGCGGACCCTCTGGCCGCTGGGGAGCGTGGCCGCGCTCGCCGCACTCGTCGTCGCCGTCGACGTGATCACGGGCGCCCGGCTTCAGCTCAACGGGGTTATCGGCTATTCGGCCCTGGAGGGCGGTCGCTACGCGGGCCTCGGGGTGGTCGCGCTCGGCGTCTTCGTCGCGGGCAGCCTGCTCACCGCCGGATGGCTCGCCCAGCGGGTGCGTCGGGAGTGGCGTCCGGCGGTGGTCGTGCTGGTCGGTGCCGTCGGGGTGATCATCGTCGGCAGTCCCTACCTGGGCGGCGATCCGGTGGGCGCGATCGCGTTGACCGCCGGGGTCAGCGTCGCGGCCGCGATCAGCACCGGCGGTTGGCTCACCCCGGGACGGCTGGCCTCGGCCACGGTCGCCGGTCTGGCGGTGGCGATCGGGTTCGCCGTACTCGACCTGCGCCAGCCGCCGGACCAGCGGGGCAGCATCGGACGGTTCCTCGCCGCCTTCGGTGACGGCACCAGCGGCCTTGCCGTGCACCGGTCCAGTGCCGCCAACCTGGCGGCGCTGGTCGGCAGTCCGTTGACCGTGCTGGCCGTGGTCGGTGCGGTGCTGGTGTGGTTCGCCCTGCTCCGGCCATGGGGCGGGCTGAAGCGCCTCTTCGGGATCTACCCGGCGATCCGGGCCGGGATGGTCGGGATCACCGTCGCCGCCCTGCTCGGCGGGGTGCTCGGCGGCTCCGCGCTCAACGTGGCCGGAGCGGCGGCCGCCCTGGCGGTGCCGATGGCGGCCCTGGCCGCCCTGCGGGTCCTCGATCATGCCGCCGACCGGACCATGCCGCCGGCCGTACCGTGGCCGGAGGACCCGGCCGGCATGTCGACCCGCTGATCGGACGGTGCGATGACCTCCCGCCGCGCGCCGACCGGGTCGGCGACCGCGCCGGGCGGTCCGCTGACCGGTCGGGCGGTGCGGTGGCGCCGCGGGGCCGGCATGCCGACCCCGCGGCCACCCCGCACCGGACCGCCGGTGGGGTGACGGCGAGGTTGCGTCGGGGCGACCGTCGGGTCGACGGCCCGGTAACGGGTGCGGCGAGTGCCCCGGCCAGGGACCGTGTTACCGTGGAATCCCGTGGATCGCGTGGATCACTTGGCTGATCGGACCCGGTCTGCATGATCGCAACGAACGACCACGGGAGCAGGCCTTGGCCCCTTCAGCACGGACGACCAGGCACATCTTCGTCACCGGGGGCGTTGCCTCCTCACTCGGGAAGGGCCTGACCGCGTCCAGCCTTGGAAACCTTCTCACCGCCCGGGGTCTGCGGGTCGTGATGCAGAAGCTCGACCCGTACCTGAACGTCGACCCGGGAACGATGAACCCGTTCCAGCACGGCGAGGTCTTCGTCACCGAAGACGGGGCCGAAACCGATCTCGACGTGGGCCACTACGAGCGCTTCCTCGACCGCTCGCTCTCCGGGAAGGCGAACGTCACCACCGGCCAGATCTACTCGGAGGTGATCGCCAAGGAGCGGCGCGGGGAGTACCTGGGCGACACCGTCCAGGTGATCCCGCACATCACGAACGAGATCAAGGCCCGGATCCTGGCGATGGCGGACCCGGACGAGGACGGCCGGACCCCGGATGTGGTGATCACCGAGGTCGGCGGCACGGTCGGGGACATCGAGTCGCTTCCCTTCCTGGAGGCGATCCGCCAGGTCCGCCACGACCTCGGTCGGGACAACTGTTTCTATCTGCACGTCTCGCTGGTGCCGTACCTCGCGCCGTCGGGCGAGCTGAAGACCAAGCCCACCCAGCACTCGGTCGCCGCCCTGCGCAACATCGGTATCCAGCCGGACGCCATCGTCTGCCGCTCCGATCGGGAGATCCCCGACAAGCTCAAGCACAAGCTCTCGCTCTACTGCGACGTCGACCGCGAGGCGGTGATCGCCGCGCCCGACGCGCCGAGCATCTACGACATCCCGAAGGTGCTGCACCGCGAAGGGCTGGACGCCTACGTCGTACGCCGGCTCGGCCTCTCGTTCCGGGACGTGGCCTGGGACCGGTGGGACGACCTGCTCGACCGGGTCCACCACCCGCACCACACCGTCCAGGTGGCCGTGGTGGGCAAGTACGTCGACCTGCCCGACGCGTACCTGTCGGTGAGCGAGGCGATCCGGGCGGCCGGGTTCGGGCACCGGGCCCGGGTGGAGCTGCGGTGGGTGCCGAGCGACGAGTGCGTGACCACCTCCGGCGCCGCCGCGGCGCTGGCCGGGGTGGACGGGATCGTGATCCCGGGCGGGTTCGGCGTACGCGGCATCGAGGGCAAGATCGGTGCGGCCCGGTACGCCCGGGAGAACCGCATCCCGATCCTCGGGCTCTGCCTCGGACTCCAGTGCATGACCATCGAGGTGGCCCGGCACCTCGCCGGGCTGGACGGCGCCAACTCGCTCGAGTTCGACGAGAAGGCCCGGCATCCGGTGATCGCCACCATGGCGGATCAGCAGGAGATCGTCGCGGGCAGGGGCGACCTCGGCGGCACGATGCGGCTGGGCGCGTACCCGGCGAAGCTGGTCGAGGGGTCGCTGGTCGCCGAGGCGTACGGCACCACCGAGGTCAGCGAGCGGCACCGGCACCGGTACGAGGTGAACAACGCCTACCGCGACGTGCTGGAGAAGGCCGGCCTGCACGTCTCCGGGACCTCCCCGGACGGCCGGCTGGTCGAGTTCGTGGAGCTGGACCGCTCGCTGCACCCGTTCTTCGTGGCGACCCAGGCGCATCCGGAGTTGAAGAGCCGCCCCACCCGACCGCATCCGCTCTTCGTCGCCTTCGTCGGCGCGGTCGTCGCGTACTCGGCCGCGGACCAGCTCCCGGTCGACCTGGCGTCGGCATCGGCCGCCACCGGCGGGACGACGGAGGGCGAGGCGGGCGCCAACGGGGAATCCGCGGCGGCGGAGCCGGGCGACCGGAACGGCCGCGTCGACGGTGGGGTCCAGCCGGTCCGCGCGAGTTTCCCGTCGTGACCGGCCCGGTCGCCGACCCCGGCCGTGACGAGACGGCCGGCCGTGACGGCGCTGTCGACCGCGACGAGACGGCCCGCCCCGGCGGCGCTGCCGACCGGGGCGAGGCCGCCGGTCGCGACGGCTCCGCGGACCGCCGCGAGGCAGCCGGCCACCGCTACCAGGTGCGGTCCCGGCAGGAGCGGTTCCGGGGCCGGGTCTTCTCGGTCGTCACCGACGAGGTGGAGATGCCCGGGGGCCGGGTGGCGTCCCGGGACTACGTGCGGCACGTCGGCGCGGTGGCCGTGGTCGCGCTGGACGACCAGGGGCGGGTGGTGCTGATCCGCCAGTACCGGCATCCGCTCCGCCGGGACCTCTGGGAGCTGCCGGCCGGTCTCGCCGACGTCGCCGGCGAGGCGCCGCCCGCCAGCGCGCTGCGCGAGCTTGCCGAGGAGGCGGACCTCCAGGCGGCCCGGCTCGACCTGCTGGTGGACGTGCACACCTCGCCGGGCTACTCGGACGAGATGATCCGGATCTTCCTGGCCCGGGACCTCTCCGAGGTGCCGCCCGAGGCGCGACACGAACGCCGCGACGAGGAGGCCGAGCTGGAGGTCGCCCGGGTCGACCTGGACAAGGCGGTGGCGATGGTGCTGGCCGGCGAGATCACGAACGTCGCCTGCGTCTCCGGGGTCCTCGCCGCCGCCCGGGCCCGGGACCAGGGCTGGGCACCGTTGCGGCCCGCCGACGCGCCGTTGCCCTGACCGCTGGCCCGCCGGCCGGGGGCGGTGACCCTCCGCTGTCGCGGCGGCGCCCGGTGGGGACCCGGCTCGGGACACCGCCACCGGGACGGGCCACCCTCCGACAGGGCGGGTTGGGCACCGGGCCATCCGCCGACGGGACACGTCCACAGCGGCTGACACACCGTCAAGACTGGTGGTTACCCCCTGTCACAATGCGGGCTGCCCGGATCGGGGCCCGGCCCTAGACTTCCGCGCACGGGACGGTTGGACGGCGGCGGCAACGGGGCCGCCCCGCCGGGCCGGTGATCCCGGAGAGAGGGTGTCTGCATCGTGAAGGTCGGAATTCCGCGCGAGGTCAAGAACCGCGAGTACCGGGTGGCGATCACCCCGGCGGGAGTGCACGAGTTCGTCCGGGCCGGCCACGAGGTGTTCGTGGAGACCGGTGCCGGCGCCGGATCGTCGATCAGCGACGAGGAGTTCGCCGCGGCCGGAGGCACGATCCTGCCCACCGCCGACGACGTGTGGGGCACCGCCGAGCTGATCCTGAAGGTGAAGGAGCCGGTGGCCGAGGAGTACCACCGGATGCGCGAGGGGCAGGTGCTCTTCACCTACCTGCACCTGGCCGCCTCCAAGGCCTGCACCGATGCGCTGTTGGACCGGAAGGTCACCGGCATCGCGTACGAGACCGTCGAACTGCCCGACCGGTCGCTGCCGCTGCTCGCCCCGATGTCCGAGGTCGCCGGCCGGCTCGCCCCGCAGGTCGGGGCGTACCACCTGATGCGCAGCGGCGGCGGGCGCGGTGTGCTGATGGGCGGCGTCTCCGGGGTCTACGCGGCCAAGACGGTCGTGATCGGCGCCGGTGTCGCCGGCCGGAACGCGGCGGCGATCGCGCTTGGTCTTCAGGCCGAGGTGCTGCTGCTGGACCGGGCGGTCAGCCAGCTTCGCCAGGCCGACGCCATCTACCGGGGACACCTGCAGACCGTGGCGTCGAACACCTACGAGATCGAACGGGCGGTGCTCGACGCCGACCTGGTGATCGGGGCCGTGCTGGTGCCCGGGGCCAAGGCGCCGACGCTGATCACCAACGAACTCGTCTCCCAGATGAAGCCCGGCAGCGTCCTGGTCGACATCTCGATCGACCAGGGCGGCTGCTTCGAGGACTCCCGCCCGACCACCCACGACGACCCGGTCTACCCGGTGCACAACTCGCTGTTCTACTGCGTGGCGAACATGCCCGGAGCGGTCCCGCACACCAGCACGTACGCCCTGACCAACGTCACCCTCCCCTACGCGCTGGAGCTGGCCAACCACGGCTGGCGCGAGGCGCTGCGGCGGGACCCGGCGCTCGCGCTCGGCCTCAACACCTATGCCGGTCACGTCACCTACGGTCCGGTCGCGGAGGCGCACGGGATGTCGACCCTGCCACTGGCCGAGGTCCTGGGATGAGCCCGGCCGCGGCCTGGCGAACGGGGGCGGTGCGCTGACCGGGCGGCCGCACCCGGCCGGGAACGGCGGGCCGTCCCCGGCCGCCGCCGCGCCGGTGCACGCCCCCGACCCGTCGGCCCCGCCGGCTGCCGGGCCGTCAGCCGAGCCCTCCGCGGCGCTGCGGCGGGTCGTGCGCGACTACCTCGATCACCTGACCGTCGAGCGTGGGCTGTCGACGAACACACTCGCGTCGTACCGCCGGGACCTGGAACGCTACCTGGCGAGTCTGGCCGCCGACGGGGTCCAGGACCTCGCCGCGGTCTCGCCGGCGCAGATCGCCCGCCATGTGGCGCGGTTGCGGGCCGGTGACGCGGAGCATCCGCCGCTGTCGGCCGCCTCCGCCGCCCGGGCCGCCTCCGCGGTGCGCGGCCTGCACCGGTTTGCCGTGCGGGAGGGCCTGGTCAGGCAGGACGCGAGCCGGGACGTCCGCCCTCCGGTGCCGCCCCGCCGGCTGCCCCGGGCGTTGGAGGTCCCCGACGTGCTGCGGCTGTTGGAGACGGCCGGCCCGGTCGGGGCGACCGGTCCGGCCGCGACGCTCCCGCTGCGGGACCGGGCACTGCTGGAGTTCCTGTACGGCACCGGCGCGCGGATCTCCGAGGCGGTCGGTACGGCGATCGACGACCTCGACCTGGTCGAGGGGGTGGTCCTGCTGCGGGGCAAGGGTGGTCGGAGTCGGCTGGTGCCGGTCGGCGGGTACGCGGCGGAGGCGCTGCGGGCGTACCTCGTCCGCTCCCGGCCGACGCTCGCCGCCGGCGGCCGGGGCACCCCGGCCGTCTTCCTCAACGCCCGCGGCGGGCCGCTGTCCCGGCAGAGCGCCTGGGCCATCCTGCGCCGGGCGGCCCGGCGCGCCGGGCTGCCGGTGGAGGGGCCGGGTGCGGTCTCGCCGCACACGCTGCGCCACTCGTACGCCACCCACCTGCTCGACGGTGGGGCCGACGTCCGGGTCGTGCAGGAACTGCTCGGACACGCCTCGGTCACCACCACCCAGGTCTACACGCTGGTGACAGTGGACCGGCTCCGCGAGGTGTACGTCACGGCGCATCCCCGGGCACTCGGCTGAATCGTCTTGGGTAATCTCGGCGCGGAGGTTTGGGCCGTGCGCACGGTGCCTCCGCCGAGTCGACACGCCGAGACGGTGCCCACTACGGTGCTGCGACGTGGCGTACAGTCGGCATCGGCGCGGCCTCGTGAGGCGGCAATCGAGGTTCGCGGCGGCGCCGCACAGGACGCCGTTCGGCTCCGACGCCGGGCAGTCGTCGGGAGGGGGCGTACGAGGACATGGCTGATAACGGTGACCGGGCCGAGGCGTGGACCTCGACTCTACGCGAGCAGCAGTCCGCCCTGGATCTTGGCGCCGAACTCGGTCCCGCCGACCCGGCCGCGTACACGATGCGCAAGCCGATCCCCGAGCCGATGCCGCCCGACCAGCACGGCCCGGCGCGGATCATCGCGATGGCCAACCAGAAGGGCGGCGTCGGCAAGACCACCACGACGATCAACCTGGGTGCGGCCCTGGCCGAGTACGGCCGCAAGGTGTTGCTGGTCGACTTCGACCCGCAGGGCGCGCTCTCGGTGGGGCTCGGGGTCAATCCGCACAATCTCGACCTCTCAATCTACAACCTCCTCATGCAGGACGACGTCACCCCCGACGACGTCCTGATCAAGACCGACGTGGCCGGGCTGCACCTGCTTCCCGCCAACATCGACCTCTCCGCCGCCGAGATTCAGCTGGTCAACGAGGTCGCCCGGGAGATGGCCCTGGCCCGGGTGCTGAAGGGAATCCGCAAGGAGTACGACTTCATCCTCATCGACTGCCAGCCGTCGCTGGGGCTGCTCGCGATCAACGCCCTGACCGTGTCACACGGCGTCCTCATCCCGCTGGAGTGCGAGTTCTTCAGCCTCCGCGGCGTTGCGCTGCTGCTGGACACCATCGACAAGGTGCGGGAACGGCTCAACTTCGACCTGGAGCTGGAAGGCATCCTGGCCACCATGTACGACAGCCGCACCACGCACTGCCGGCAGGTGCTGCAACGGGTGGTCGAGGCGTTCGGGGACAAGGTCTACCAGACGGTGATCACCAAGACCGTGAAGTTCCCCGAGTCCACGGTCGCCGGCGCGCCGATCACCACCCTCGACCCGGCCTCCTCCGGGGCCCGGAACTATCGGCAGCTGGCCCGAGAGGTGATCGCCGCGCAGGCCGAGCGGTAACCTGTGCGAGGTCCGGGGCCGGCCGGCGCCGGACGTCTTCTCGTTCCTTTTCGGGCCCGCTCCGGCGCCCGCCGTGTCGAGGATCATCGGGTGAGTGACGGTACCGGCACGAGGCTGCTCGCCGACGGTTCGGAGTCGGTGGACTACGGTCGTCGGGTGAGTTCCCCATCCGACCCGGTGCCGCCCGACGCCGAGGCCACCCCGACGTCGCCCGATCCGGCCCCGTCCGCGTCGTCGCCCGCGAGCCCGACCGCGGAGGCGTCGAGCGGGGCGGAGTCGGGCAGCGGCTTCACGGTACGGCTGGCGAACTTCACCGGCCCGTTCGACCTGCTGCTGCAACTCATCGGCAAGCACAAGCTCGACGTCACCGAGGTCGCCCTGCACCAGGTGACGGACGAGTTCCTCGCCTACATCCGGGCGATGGGCGACGACTGGGACCTCGACGAGGCGAGCGAGTTCCTGGTCGTCGCCGCCACCCTGCTCGACCTCAAGGCGGCCCGGCTGCTTCCCGCCGCCGAGGTGGAGGACGAGGAGGATCTCGCCCTGCTGGAGGCGCGAGACCTGCTTTTCGCCCGGTTGCTGCAGTACAAGGCCTTCAAGGAGGCCGCCGCCCACATCGCCGAGCTGGAGGCCGTCGGCTCGCGGCGCTACCCGCGGGCGGTCACCCTCGAACCCCGGTACGCCGAGGCGCTGCCCGACCTGGTGCTGGGGATCGGCCCCGACCGGCTCGCCGCGTTGGCGGTGAGGGCGATGACGCCGAAGCCGCCCCCGGTGGTCTCGATCGACCACGTGCACATGGTCCGGGTCAGCGTCCGGGAACACGCCGCGCTGCTGCGGGACCGGCTGCGCCGGGCCGGCAGCGCCACGTTCCGGGTTCTCTGCGCCGACTGCACGTCCACCCTCGAGGTGGTGGCCCGGTTCCTGGCGCTGCTCGAGTTGTACCGGGAGGGACTGGTCGGCTTCACCCAGGTGGAGGCGCTCGGGGAGCTGACCGTACGGTGGACCGGTCCGGCCGACGGTGGTGCCGAGCTGGACATCGACGAGTATGCCGGGTCCCCGGCCGCCGGGCGCCCCGAGGGGGAGCGACCCGCGTCGGGGACGGGCGACGGCGCGCCGGCCGGTGCCGACGAGACCGCGGGCGGACCGACCGATACCGAGCAGACACAGGAGGAACCACGGTGACCAGCGACGGTCGGCCAGAGTCCCTGGCCGAGCAGGCCGCGGCCTGGGTGCCGCCCTGGAAGCGGTCACCCGCCACCGACTCGCCCACGCCGCCGGACAACCCGGAACCGCAGCCGCGCGACACCGCCGAACCGCAGCCGCCGCGCGATCCCGAACCGGGTCCGCGCGGTGCCGTCGAACCGGGGTCCGGCGGTGCCGAGCCGGGACCGTCCGGCGGCGCCGAACCGGCGTTGCCGGTCAGCGCGGATTCGGCCTCGCCGGGCGACTCCGGCGGCGCGTCCGGGGTTCCGGCGCGGGAGGTGCCGGGAGAGTCCGGCCCCACGCCGTCCGACGTCCGGGCCGAGGAGCGGCCGGGCGAGAGCGGTGGCGCGTCGACCGAGGCGGCGGAGCCCGCGCCCGCCGCCGACCAGGCGGGGCGGCGGGCCGGAAACCTTGCCCTGATCGACGACGCCGAGCTGCGCGGTGCCCTGGAGGCGATCCTGCTCGTCGTCGACCAGCCGGTCACGGAGATCGTCCTCGCCCAGGTGTTGGAGCAGCCGACCGAGCGGATCGCCGGCATGCTCGAGCGGCTGGCCCGGGACTACACCGAGGCCGGGCACGGCTTCGAGCTGCGCCGGGCGGCCGGGGGATGGCGGCTCTACACCCGTCCCGAGTACGCCGCGTACGTCGAGCGGTTCGTCCTGGACGGGCAGTCGGTACGGCTGACCCAGGCGGCGCTGGAGACGCTCGCCGTGGTCGCCTACAAGCAGCCGGTGACCCGCTCCCGGATCTCGGCCATCCGCGGTGTCAACTGCGACGGAGTGATCCGTACCCTGGTCTCACGCGGCCTCGTCGAGGAGTGCGGCACCGAACCGGAGACCGGTGCCCACCTCTACCGGACGACGACGCTGTTCCTCGAGAAGCTCGGGCTGGACAGCGTCGACCAGTTGCCGCCGCTCGCCCCGTTCCTGCCCGACAACGTGGAAGAGATCACCGATGCCCCACGATGACCAGCCACCCCCGCGGGTCGAACGCCTCCAGAAGGTGCTCGCGGCGGCCGGTGTCGGCTCCCGGCGCGCCTGCGAGGACCTGATCGCTCGGCGCCGGGTCACCGTGGACGGGCGGGTCGCGCAGCTCGGCGACAAGGTCGACCCGACCACCGCCGTCATCCACGTCGACGGTGAGCGGGTGGTGACCGACACCCGCCTGGTCTACCTGGCGCTGAACAAGCCGCGCGGCGTGGTGTCGACGATGGCCGACGAGAAGGGCCGCACCGCGATCTCGGACTTCCTGGGCCGGGTCGAGGAACGGGTCTACCACGTCGGCCGGCTCGACGCGGACAGTGAGGGCCTGCTGCTGCTCACCAACGACGGGACGCTCGCGCACCGGCTGATGCACCCGTCGTACGGGGTGCCGAAGACGTACCTCTGCGAGGTGGCGGGGCCGTTGCCGCGCAACGTCGGGCGGCGGCTGAAGGCCGGGGTCGAACTGGAGGACGGACCGGCGCGGGTTGACGCGTTTCGGGTGGTGGACACCCTGGGACGGATTGCCCAGGTGGAACTCGTCCTGCACGAAGGGCGCAAACACATCGTGCGGCGCCTGATGGAGGAGGTCGGGCACCCGGTCTCCCGGCTGGTCCGTACCGCGATCGGGCCGATCCGCCTGGGCAACCTGCGTCCCGGACGTACCCGGGTGTTGAGCAACGCCGAGATCGCCGCGCTGTTCAAGGCCGTCGGCGGCTGACCTGGTCGGGGAGCCGCCGCTGTGCGATGACCGTCGGGCGCAGGCCGGGTCGGGGCGCGGGGCATGATGGACAGCGAAACGCGGAGGCGCGGTGCGCCGCCGCCGACCGGCCGTGGGCCGACGGTGTCGAGTGGGTGAAGGAGGAACGGTGGCGGAAGAGGTACGGACCGGGCGATGTGTGGTCGCCGTGGATGGCCCGTCCGGTTCGGGGAAGTCCACCGTCTCCCGACGGCTGGCGAGCGCCCTTGGCGCCCGCTACCTGGACACCGGTGCCATGTATCGGGCGGTGACCTGGGCGGTGCTGCGCTCCGGCGTCGATCCGGCCGATGCCGAGTCGGTGACGAAGGTTGCGAGAGAGGTCGAGCTGAGGATCGGCGTCGACCCGGAGGCCCCGAGCGTGACCGCGGACGGAATCGCCGTCGACCGCGAGATCCGGGGCCCGGAGGTGACCGCGGCCGTCTCCGCGGTGGCGGCGGTGCCCACCGTCCGGGAGATCCTCGTCGCCCAGCAGCGGGCGATCATCGAGGCGGCTGGCCGGATCGTGGTCGAGGGTCGGGACATCGGCTCGGTGGTGGCGCCGGATGCCGACCTGAAGGTCTACCTGACCGCGTCACCCGAGGCGCGGGCGCAACGCCGCTCCATGGAGAATGCGGCCGACCTGGCGGCCACCGCGGCCGACCTGGCGCGGCGGGACCGGCTCGACTCCACCCGCGCCGCCGACCCGCTGCGGCAGGCTCCGGACGCGGTGGTGCTGGACACCACCGAGCTGGGCGTCGACGAGGTGGTTGCCCAGCTGCGGGAGCTGCTCACCGGACGGCGGTCCGACCGGTGACGCGCCGGATCGGGCGCACGGGTGGTGAAGCGGGGCGGGACGGTGCCCGCCGGGGCGAGGAGGCGTCGTGAGTACCGGAGACGGTTGGGTCAAGCTGCGGGAGCCGGACGTCGACGACGAGGTGGCGCCGGCCGGCCCGGTGCCGGTGGTGGCGGTCGTCGGGCGCCCCAACGTCGGCAAGTCGACGCTGGTGAATCGGATCATCGGCCGTCGGCAGGCGGTTGTGGAGGACGTCCCGGGGGTGACCCGGGACCGGGTGGCCTACGACGCCCAGTGGGCCGGACGGCAGTTCACCGTGGTCGACACCGGCGGGTGGGAGCCGGACGCCCGCGACCGGGCGGCGGCGATCGCGGCCCAGGCCGAGCAGGCGGTGGCGACCGCCGACGTCGTGCTGTTCGTGGTCGACGCCATGGTGGGGGCCACCGACGTGGACGAGGCCGCGGTACGGATGCTGCGGCGTAGCGCCAAGCCGGTGCTGCTGGTCGCGAACAAGGCGGACAACAGCGCCATCGAGCTCGACGCGACGTCGCTGTGGTCCCTCGGGCTCGGCGAGCCGCATCCCGTCTCCGCGCTGCACGGCCGGGGCTCCGGCGACCTGCTCGACGCGATCCTCGCGGCGCTGCCCGAGGCGCCTCCGGTCTCGGGGGCGGGCCCGCGAGGCCCGCGCCGGGTCGCGCTGGTGGGCCGCCCCAACGTGGGGAAGTCCAGCCTGTTGAACCGGCTGGCAAAGGAGGAGCGGGCGGTGGTGGACGCGGTCGCCGGCACCACCGTCGACCCGGTCGACAGCCTCGTCGAGATCGGCGGAGAGGTCTGGCGGTTCGTCGACACCGCCGGGCTGCGCAAGCGGGTGGGCAGGGCCAGCGGGACGGAGTACTACGCCAGCCTGCGTACGGCCGCGGCCATCGAGGCCGCGGAGGTGGCGGTGGTGCTCCTCGACGCGAGCGAGCCGATCAGCGAGCAGGACCAGCGGATCCTGACCATGGTCACCGAGGCCGGGCGGGCGCTGGTCATCGCGTTCAACAAGTGGGACCTGGTCGACGCCGAGCGGCGGTACTACCTGGACCGGGAAATCGACCGGGAGCTGCGGCGAATCCCGTGGGCGATCCGGGTGAACCTCTCGGCGAAGACCGGACGGGCGGTGGAACGGCTCGCCCCGGCGCTGCGGACCGCCCTGGCGAGCTGGGAGACCCGGGTACCGACCGGGCAGCTCAACCAGTGGCTCAGTGCGCTGGTGCAGGCGACCCCGCACCCGGTACGCGGTGGTCGGGCACCCCGGGTGCTCTTCGCCACCCAGGCCGGAACCTGCCCACCCCGGTTCGTCCTCTTCACCACCGGCCCGCTGGACGCCGGCTACCAGCGGTTCATCGAGCGGAAGCTCCGGGAGGAGTTCGGCTTCCAGGGCACCCCGGTGGAGGTCTCCGTCCGTCCCCGGAAGAGGGCCGGGGCCGGCGGGCGCGGCAAGGCACGCGGCTAGCGACCGCCGACCGGGGTGCGGTCGGCTACTGCCGCACCCCGGTCGGCGCGAGCCGCCGGCGCGGTCGCACATCAACCCATCCTCCTAGGATGGTGTACGGGGTGTGCCGTGGTCGACCGGCACCGACCCCGGACCGCGGCGACAGGGGGAGGGCGTGTGCGCGTCCGGGATCATCCTGCGCTAAGCTGTATCGGCCACCTCAGGAGAGACCTGCACGGTGGCAACGGGACGTGGCGCAGCTTGGTAGCGCACTTGACTGGGGGTCAAGGGGTCGTCGGTTCAAATCCGGCCGTCCCGACAGCACCGAGAGAGGCCGTCGACCGGAGCGTACGCCCTGGTCAACGGCCTCTCTTACGTTTCCGGGACAGCGGCCGTGGTGGATCTAGACGGCCCGAGGGTGGGGACCACGTGGGGACCACGTCGCCGCGCCGAGCCGACGGTCCCGTGCCGACCAGATCTCCGGGCGTCCACCCGGTACGGCCTACTACAGGTCGTCGAGGTCGAAGGCTGCGGCCATCGCCCGGTAGCCGGCGTCGTTCGGGTGGATGCCGTCACCCGCGTTGTAGTCCGCGCGCATCCGAGCCGGTTCGCTCGGGTCGGCGACCGCCTGGTCGAGGTCGACGACTGCGTCGAACTCGCCGCTGGTCCGCATCCACTGGTTGACCGTTACCCGCGTCTGCTCGCCCTGGTCGCTGTGGTAGCCGCCACCCTTGAACGGAAGCAGTGTCGCGCCAATGATCGTGATGCCTCGGGCGTGGGCGGCCCGGATCAGCGTCCGGTAGCCCTCGATCAGCTGATCGGCGGTGATGACCGGGCGGGGGCCGAGGCACGGGTCGACCCACAGCGGGGCACCGATGTCGTTGATGCCCTCCAGCACCACCACGGTTCTCACCCCGGACTGGTCCAGAACATCACGGGCGAAGCGGGCCGTCAGCCGTTCGCCGTAGCAGTTGGAGTCGGTCAGCAGCCGGTTGCCGGCCAGCCCTGCGTTGAGGACCCCAACCGGCCGGTGGGCTGCGGCGAGGCGTTCGGCCAACTCGTCCGGCCACCGGTTGTCGGTGTCGCTACTCGCGCCCACTCCGTCGGTGATCGAGTCGCCGGCGATGACCACGGCGTGCTCCGCGCGGCCCCGCTGCCGGGCGACGTCGACGCCGGACAGGTAGTACCAGGACCGGCCGGTCTCCGTGTAGGCGGCGGCGGTCTCGTCGAACAGGTGGTCCCCGGTGGCGCGGTACGTCGTCGCCGCGGCGAACTCGTGGAACGTCGCGGGTCCGGTGGGTTCGGCGACGTACAGGGTCACCGTCAGCCGGTCCAGTGGCGCCACCGACAGCGGCACCGCGTCGCTGAACCTCTCGCGCCCCGGAGGAACGACGGTGGAGGACGTGCGGTCGAACCGGACCCGGCGCAGGGTCCCGGGCTGCACGGCCGCTCCCTGCGCGGCCTTGCCGACCGTCGCACCGGTCAGCCGGAGCGGCCGTTGACCGTACACGTTGGAAACCCTGATCCGCACCATCGGCCCGCCGACGCTGACCCGTACGACCTGGCGAAGCGAGTGGTTGTCGAATCCCTCCTGGGACCAGTTCGGTCCCTGCCAGGTCGGTCCCATCGGCGCTTGGGCGGTGGTCTGCCAGGTACCGACCCAGGCCCGCCCACGGTCCGCCGTACCCGATGGACCCTTCGCCACCTCGCCCTGCGGTCCGGCGGTTCGCCCGGTCGGATGCGTGGCGTGAGTGCCAGGTTCCGGTCGTGCCAGGGTCCCGGTGTCGGCCCCCGCTGCCGGCGCGTCGACCGGCAGCAGCGCCGCCACCACCGCCGCCGCGACCGCGACGCGCCAGCCCCCCGCCCTCCGGCTGATCGGCGGTCGCGCGATCAGGGCGCGACCCGGGCGCCGAGGGTGCCCGGGTCGCGGCGACGGACCGGTAAGACGTCGCGGCGACGGGCCGGTACGACGGCTCATCGTCAGACCTCTCCATTCCCCGTGCCGGGTCCGTCCGCGACCTCCCCGGACGGCGACGCCGCGTGCTGCCCCGGGCCGCCGTTCATCCCCTGGCCGGACCGGAACCGGCTGGTCCACCGGCGCTGCCACTCCACGTTGCGCCAGCCGGGGTGGTGCGGCGCCGAGTTGGATCCCAGGACGACCCCCCAGAAGCCGTACTCCATGCAGCGCGTCAGGGCGTGCTCGGCCAGGCCCTGACCGACCGGTCCGTCCTCGAACTCCGCGAGGAGCGGGGTGTAGCCGATCCACCCCTCGCCGATGACGGCCGGCACCCCGTGCCGGTCGGCCCATCGGGCGATGACCGAGAGCCGGTCGTCGAGCGCCTGCGTCATCGCGATCCGGTAGTCACCGTAGTTCTCGTACAGCCAGCGGTCCCACTTCGCGGTGTCGACCCAGTCGTAGCTGTAGAACATGCTCGCCGAGACGCCGGTCGCCGCCAGCCGCCACGGCTCGATCTGCTTGGCGTAGGCCTCGAACGGCGGCGCATCCTCCCGGAGCAGCGCCCGTAGCCGCGGGGTGGGGAACTCCGGCGGCGGGACGCGTACCCCCGCCCACCTCTCCAACGCGGCCAGGACCCCGTAGACGTAGACGTGGAAGTGCGCGACCTGCCCGTTGTCGGGTACGGCCGCCATGTCGAGGTACGGCGGGATGCCGTAGCACGTCGTCGCGAGCACGTCGGGGTGCCGCTCCCGCAGCACCGCGACGCCGTCGGCGACGGCCTGCCGCTGCGGCCAGTAGGGGTCCGTGTCCCCGCCGTCGACCTGGGTCAGCCGGCTCAGGTCGACCTCGTTGTGCAGCTCGGCGTAGGCGATCCGGTCGGCCAGCCCGGCGTCCTTGACGAAACCCACGAGGTCGGCCATCGCCCGGGCGATGGTGACGTGCCGATCCGACGGCGGGATCGAGATGAGCGCGTCGTACCACTCCCGCCCCTGTAGGAAGGCCGGACTCTGCTGGTACTCCCAGGAGGACAGGATCACGTAGCAGTCGTGTCGCCGGGCGGCCTCGAAGAGCGCGAGGAGGCGTCGCCGCCCGTCCAGGACGGCGCCGCCCGCCACGTTGTACCAGCGGGTGCGTCGGCCAACGTCACCACCCATGGACGTGAACCGCAGCGCCGAGGTGTCGATGCCGTGGTCCCCGAAGAGCAGGTACGGCATGGCGCAGATCCGTACCGTGTTGTAGCCGCGCCCGACGGCCTCGGCGAAGGCCGTGTCGAGGTCGTGGAACGGCTCTCCGGCGGTGGCCTGGGTGTACCAGCTGAAGTCCCAGAGTGTGATGGTCAGCCGCGGCGGTAGGTGTGCCGGAACCCCGTGGGGGTGGACGATCGTCACGGGTCAGGAGCCTTTCGGAACGGGGTCGGGGGACGTCACCGTGGTGAACGCGCGTTCTCGAACGCGTCGTACACCAGACGGCGGGTGGTGGAGTCGAAGCCCACCATCCCCATCACGGAGATGCCGTTGTACTCCTCGTTGTAACCGCACCGTTGCTTGTAGTCCTTGAGCACCCAGAACGTGTATCCGGCGACGTAGGCCGCGCGTGCCGACACCTGGTCCCAGTGCGACCGGAAGCTGGCCGCCTGCCACTCCTCGGTGCCGTGCTCGTCCGCGGGGCCGTGGTGGCCGAGGAACGACCAGGTCCCGTTCTCGGTGATCAGAATGGGCTTGTCCGGGTACCGGGTGTGTACGTCGTCGATGGCCGGGCCGAGATCGGAGTTCTGGCCGTAGAAGTAGCCGAAGTACTCGTTGAAGCCGATCACGTCGGCGATGTCGAACGCCGGGTCGAACGTCGTGTTCGATGCCCAGGTCACCGGTCGGTTCTGGAGGTCCACCGCCTTGACGGCGTCCTTCATGTCCGTGAGCCAGGCGCGGTAGACGGGAGCGCCGTCCGGGTCGATCTCCGACTCGTTCTGCAGGCACCAGAGGATCACCGACGGGTTGTTGTGCTGGTTCCAGGCCATCATCGCCGCGAGCGCCCTGGAGAGCCCGTAGGTGGTGGTCTGCACGCGCTCCTGGTCGGTGTTCAGCCACATCGTGTCGATGTCGTCCATGACGAAGACGCCGTGCCGGTCGGCCCACTGGTAGACGTACGGGTGCCGGTTGTAGACCGTGTTGCGGAGCATGGTCGCGCCGGCGTCCCGCGCGAGGCCGAGCTCGTGGTCGTACTCCGCACGGGTCATCGACCGACCGCTCGCGGCCGTTTCCTCGTGCCAGTTCATCCCCTTGAGGAACACCGGGGCACCGTTGACCGTCAGGGTCGACCCGACGACCTCCACCGAGCGCATGCCGTAGTCCGTCCGTAGCTGGTCGATCCGCCGCCCGGCGCCCGGCGGCCCGACGTGCAGTTCCGCGGTTGCGGTCAGCACGGTCGGCTCGGCCGGGCTCCACGTCGGCGCGTCGGGCAGCGCGACCTGGACCCGTGCCACCGCGACACGGCCGGCGGGAACCGCCACCGGCACCGATGTCCGGCCGGCCCGCGGGCCCCGGCCGGGCGACACGACGACGTGCCCGGTGAACGGGCGACCGCCGCGGTTCTCCACCACGACCCGGGCCTCGAACCGACCATCCCGGGCCGAGACGAGGACCTTCGGGATGCTCACCTCGGGAACGGCCTCCAGCCACACCGATCGGGTGATGCCGGCGTACGGCCAGTAGTCGACCGGCTTCCACGGCACCGCGAGCGGGTCACTGATCGGGCCGGTCCCGGTGCGGTAGTCGGTGTACGAGGGGCGGCGGTGTACCCGTACCGCGATGACCGCCCGCTGCCCCGGTGCGACCACCTCACCGACCGGAATGGCGAACGGCGTGTGGCCACCCTCGTGCGCGCCGACGAACCTGCCGTTCACCCAGACGTCCGCGCGGTAGTTCACCGCGAGGAACGTCAGCCGTACCTGCCGTCCCCGCCAGCTGCCGGGGATCGTCGCGGTGGTGCGGTACCAGGCATAGCCGTCCTGGAAGGCGGTTCCCTCGCCGAAGTGCGTGCCGTCGTAGCCGCCGAAGCCCGGGGTGTCGTGGAGGTCCCAGGACGAGGGGACGTCGATGGTGTCCCAGTCCGTCGTGTCGAAGCCGGGCAGTGCCCAGCCGTCCCGGAGTCCGCGGTCCTCGGGGTCGAACCGGAAGTGCCAGCGTCCATCCAGCATGCGGTATCCCCGGGTCGGCTCGCGTCGGTCCCAGCCGTCGAAGGCCGGAACGACCCGACCGTACTGGAAGACCACACCGGTCCCGTCGATGCGTTCGATCCGGGTCCCGGCCGGTTCCCGGTCACCGTGTGGCGGCACCGACGGGGTGGGCAGGCCGCCGACGGCGGGGGCGGCGGAGGCCACACCGGGTAGCGCGGCGGTCAGCGCGGTGAGCGAGGCGGCGGCCAGAACGGTACGGCGGGTGGCGTGCAGGGGTGGGGTCATGCGGGCTCCAGGGGTGTCGGAACGGTCATGCCTTGACGCTTCCCTCGGTCAGCCCGCCTCGCCAGAACCGTTGGAGCACGACGATGGCGACCATCAGCGGCAGCACCGAGAGGAGCGCACCGCCCACGGTCAACTGGTAGAGCTCGGGCTGACGGTCGGCGAAGGACTGCCAGGAGGTGAGGCCGAGGGTGATGGGGTACAGCGCCGGGTCGGAGAGCATGACCAGTGGCAGGAAGTAGTTGTTCCAGATGCCGACGAACTGGAACAGGAAGACGGTCACCAGGGCCGGGGACATGATGCGCACCGCCAGGGTGGTGAAGATGCGTCGCTCGCTGGCCCCGTCCATCCGCGCCGACTCCAGTATCGAGTCGGGGACGGCGGTCGCGGCGTACATGCGGCACAGGTAGACGCCGAACGGACTGACCATCGAGGGCAGGAGCACGGCCCAGTAGGTGTTCGCCATGCCGACCTTGCTGATCATCAGGTAGAGCGGGAGGGCGAGCGCGGTACCCGGGATCAGCACGCCGGCGAGGATGAGGTTGAACAGCGCCTCCCGGCCCCGGAAGCGGTACTTTGCCAGCGCGTACCCCGCCATCGCGGAGATGAGGGTCGCCACCGCGCTGCCCACACCGGCGTAGAGGACGCTGTTGACGGCCCACCGCAGGTAGATCCCGTCGTCGTGGGTGAGGACGTTGCGCAGGTTGTCGATCAGGCGCGGCTCGGAGAACCACAGCCCGAACGATCCGAAGAGCTGATCCGTGCTCTTCGTCGAGGCGACGACCAGCCAGTAGACCGGCAGCAGGAAGTACACCGCGAAGACCGTGAGCAGGCCGACGACGAGAATCCGCCAGTGCAGCTCCGGCCCGAGGCGGCGCCTCCGCGCCGCCTCGGCCGGGGCCGGCGATCCGCCGGACCGCGTCGCGTGTGGCTCGACGAGTGTGGTCACCGGTCGTCCTCCCTGCGTCCGACGAGGCGGAGAAAGCCGAACGACAGCACGCACGCGGCCACCGCGAGGATGACCGACTGCGCCGCGGCGAGGCTGTAGTTGTTGTTGACAAACGCCTGGGTGTACGCGGCCAGGTTGGGTGTGTAGGACGTGTTGATCGCGGTCGAGGTCGGACGCAGCACCAGCGGCTCGGCGAACAGCTGGAGGGTGCCGATGATGGTGAACACCGTGGTGAGCACGATCGCCGGCCGGATGAGGGGCAGCTTCACGTGGCGAATCACCTGCCAGGCGTCGGCGCCGTCGATGCGGGCCGCCTCGTACAGCTCACTGTTGATCGCCTTGAGCTGGGCGACGATGACCAGCATGTTGTAGCCGGCGAACTCCCAGGTCACGATGTTGGCGATGGACCAGAGCACGCTGCCGGAGTCGAGTAGGTTGACGGTCAGTCCGGCCGCGTCGAGCAGGTCGATGATCGGGCTGACGCCGGGGACGTAGAGGAATCCCCAGAGGATCGAGGCGATGACGCCCGGCACGCCGTACGGCAGGAAGTAGGCGCTGCGGAAGAAGGGCACGCCGCGCGCGGCGGCCGCGTCGAGCAGCAGCGCCAGTATCGTGGCCAGGCCGATCATCAGGGGGACCTGGACCACGGCGTACAGCAGCACGCGGGTGATGCTGTCCAGGAACGCATCGTCGGTGAGGGCGGCCCGGTAGTTCGAGAGACCGGCGAAGACTGTCCTGGACCCGCCGAGCCCGAGCGGTCCGATCCGCTCCACGGCAAGCAGGCTCTGGTACACCGCGTAGCCGATCGGCAGGGCGAAGAAGGCGGTGAACAGGAGGAGGAAGGGAGCCAGGAACCCGGCCGCGGCGGCCCGGTCCGATCGGCGTGAGCGCATGGGTTCCCCCCGGGGTGGTGATGGGACGCGTCGGGTGTGCACCGCGGAGCCGGCGCCCGCCCACCGGACGGGCGCCGGCTCCGGTCAGCCGGCCTTGACCTTGAGGCCCTTCGCCTTCAGGTCGGCCTCGGTCTTGACCTGCGCCGCCTCGACGGCGTCGACGAAGGTGCCCTGCCCGGCGATCGCCTTCTGGAAGCCGTCGCCGAGGTGCTGGTAGGTCGCCGCGGTGGTGGGGATCCACGTCCAGTCCTGGTCGATGGCCTTGTCAGCCTCGGCGAACACGTCGTTGATCTTCTGCCCACCGAAGAAGTCGTACGGCTTGTCCAGCGCCGAGCCGGACAGCGCGTCCTTCGCGGCGGGCCAGCCGTAGCCGCCCTGGATCAGCAGGTCGACGCTCTCCGGGTCGGTGTTCAGCCAGACGGCGAAGTCCTTCGCCTCCTTGGGGTACTTCGCTCCCTTGAGGACGGCGGTGGTGGAACCGCCCCAGTTGGCGGAGACGAACGATCCGGTGTCCCACTGCGGAATGGGCGCGACCCGCCACTTTCCGGCGGTCTGCGGCGCGTTGCCGGCGAGGATCGCGTCACCCCACTGGGCGCTCACCCAGCCGACGATGGCGCCCTCCTGCAGGTCCTTGTACCACCCGTTCTGGAAGTCGGGATCGGTCTTGACGAGCTTGTCCCGAACCAGGCCGTCCCAGTACTCGGCGACCTTGCGGGTCTCCGGGCTGTTGATGTTGACGATCCAGGTGTCGCCTTCGACGCCGAACCACTTGGCACCGGCCTGCCAGGCCAGGCCGGCGAACCAGCCGGCGTTGCCCGGTGGGAACGTCGAGATGTAGGCCTTGGGATCCTTGGCGCGGATGGTCTGCGCCGCCTGTCGGAACTCGTCCCACGTCTTCGGTGGCTCGATTCCCCAGCGGCTGAACAGGTCCTGGCGGTAGAAGAAGGCCATGGGGCCGGAGGCCTGCGGAATGGCGTACACCCCGTCGCCGAAGGCGACCTGCCGCCACTGCCACTCGACGAACTTGCCGGCATCGTCCTTGGCGCCGTACTTCGCCAGGTCGACCAGTCCACCCTCGAGGAGGAAGCCGGGGAGCTCCTGGTACTCGATCTGGGCCAGGTCGGGCGCGCCGGTACCGGCCTCCAGCGCGGAGTACATCTTCGCGTAGCCGCCCGAGTTGCCCGCCGGAATCTTCTCCAGCTTGACCTGGACCTCCGGGTTCTCGGAGTTCCACAGGTCGACGGCCTTGTCCACGCCGGGCACCCAGGACCAGAAGGTCAGGGTGATCTTCTCACCCGGCTTACGAGCTGATTCTCCAGTGGACGCCGGGTCCGAGCCCGAGCTGCAGCCGGCGATGACCACGGCGAGCACCAGCCCGAACAACAACGCGGTTCGGCCCCGCCAGCGACCGCGCGTACGTCTCATCCTGTCTCCTCACTCGCGGTCCACCCCCCGGTGGCGGGTGGACGTGGTGGGCTTGGCACGCCGCTGAGCCGTCCGGCTCAGCGTTGCCGGGCGCCCCTGCCTGCCCGGCAGGAGCCTCAGGCGCCCCTGCCTGCCTGGCAGGAGGCTCATGTATCGCTATGTCTCTGTCAAGATGTAGTCATAAAAAATGCTTTCATCTACAGTGAACGCCGGGTCGGTCGACGGGGGAAGGGGGAGGGTGAGTGTGCACGTGAGGTATCCCGGTGCGCGGTTCGCCGGACGGGTGGCGGTGGTGACCGGTGCCGCCTCCGGGATCGGGGCCGCCACCGCCCGCCGGCTCGCCGCGGAGGGCGCCACGGTGGTGCTGACCGACGTCGACCCCGGGGTCGAGCGGGTGGCCGACGACATCCGGTCCGGCGGCGGTCGGGCGGAGGCCCTGCTGGCCGACGCGGCTGACGAGCGGCGCTGGGCCGAGGTCGTCGCCCACGCCGAACGGACCGGCCCGGTGGACGTGCTGGTGAGCAACGCGTTCACGGTGGAGGTGGCACCGGCCGGCGAGCTCACCCCGGCCTCGTGGGACCGGCAGATCGCGGTCAACCTCTCCGCGACGTACCTCGGCTTCCGGGCCTGCCTGCCCGGTCTCAGGCGGTCGGCGGCGCCCGGCGGTGGCGCGGTCGTCGTGGTGTCCTCGGTGCACGCGATGTTCGGAGTTCCCGGCCACCCGGCCTACGCCGCCGCCAAGGGCGGGCTCGCCGCGCTGACCCGGCAGCTTGCCGTCGAGTACGGTCCGGCGGTACGCGTGAACAGTGTGCTGCCCGGGCCGGTGATGAGTCGGGCGTGGGACCGCGTCTCCGAGGCCGACCGGTCGCGCAGCGCGGCGGCAACGGTGGTCGGGCGGTTCGGTGAACCTGCCGAGGTGGCGGCCGGCATCGCGTTCCTCGCCTCCGGCGAGGCGTCCTTCATCACCGGCGCCAGTCTTGTCATCGACGGCGGATGGAGCGTGGTGAAGGACTCGGCATGAACGGGGCGGGAATGATCGGGAGAAGGGCGCCCGGCGCGTACCGTGGCCGCGGCCTGCACGGCGAGGTGGTGGAGCGGCTCGGCCGGCGCATCCTTACCGGAGATCTTGCCGAGGGCGAGACGCTCGACGTGCCGGGCATCGAGGTCGAGCTGGACGTCAGCCGCACGGTACTGCGCGAGGCGCTTCGTGTGCTCAAGGCCAAGGGGCTCGTCGACGCCCGACCCAAGCGCGGCACGTTCGTCCAGCCCCGCAGCGAGTGGCGGCTGCTCGACCCGGACGTGGTGCGCTGGCGGTTCGAGGGCCTGCCCGACAGCCAGTTCCTCGACGACTTCGCGGAGGTGCGCGGCATCCTCGAACCGGCGAGCGCCCGGCTGGCGGCGTTGCGCCGTACCGACTCCGACATCGCCGCGCTGGAGCGGGCGCTGGAGCTGATGGCGGCCGCGGCGGGCGGCGACGGCGACGCGGTCGAGGCCGACCTCGCGTTTCACCGCGCCCTCCTCGTCGCCACCCACAACGAGCTGCTGGTCAGCATGGACGTGGTGCTGGAGACCGGGTTGGCCGCCCGGGACCGGATGGTGCATGGTGCCGTCCAGGACGACGACCCCACCCCCGCCCATGCCGCGGTGTTGAGCGCCATCCGCGCCCGTGACGCGGAGGGTGCGGCCGCCGCCGTCACCGCGCTGCTCGCCAAGAGCCTGCTCGACATCGAGAGGGCCCGGGCCTCCGGTCCCTCGGCACCGCCTCGGGAGCCGCAGTGAAGATCACCACCGTCGAGACCTTCCTCGTGCCGCCGCGCTGGTTGTTCTGCCGGATCGGCACCGACGAGGGGATCGTCGGGTGGGGCGAGCCGATCGTCGAGGGCAGGGCGGCCACGGTCCGGACCGCCGTCACCGAGCTGGCCAAACTGCTCGTCGGCACCGACCCGCTGCGCATCGAGGACCACTGGCAGGTACTCAGCAAGGGTGGCTTCTACCGCGGCGGTCCGGTCCTCTCCAGCGCCGTCGCCGGGCTGGACCAGGCGCTGTGGGACATCGCCGGCAAGGTCCGGGGCGCGCCGGTACACGAGCTGCTGGGCGGCCCGGTGCGGGACTGGACCCGGGTCTACTCGTGGGTCGGTGGCGACGAGCCGGCCGAGCTGGAGGACGCCGTCCGGGCGCAGGTCGAGGCGGGATTCACCGCGGTGAAGATGAACGCCTCGGGCCGGCTCGGCCCTATCGCCACCCCGGCCGAGATCGAGGCGGTCGTCCGGCGCGTCGCCGCGGTCCGGGACGTGCTGGGCGACTCCCGGGACGTCGCGATCGACTTCCACGGTCGGGTCAGCCTGGCCAACGCCCGTCGGCTGCTGCCGCTGCTGGAGCCGTACCGCCCGCTCTTCGTCGAGGAGCCGCTGCTGCCCGAGGAGCGGCACCAGCTGCGGCACGTGGTGGCCGCCTCCCCGGTGCCGCTCGCCACCGGCGAGCGGATGTACTCCCGGTGGGACTTCCGGGAGGTGCTCGACACCGGGCTCGCCGTCGTGCAGCCGGACATCAGCCACGCCGGCGGCATCTCCGAGGTGCGCCGGATCGCGGCCATGGCCGAGGTGTACGGGGTCAGCGTGGCTCCGCACTGTCCGCTGGGGCCGATCGCCCTCGCCGCGAGCCTGCAGATCGCCTTCGCCACCCCCAACTTCCTGATCCAGGAGCAGAGCCTGGGCATCCACTACAACGCCGGCAACGAGCTGCTCGACTATCTGGTCGACCCGTCGGTCTTCCGGTTCGTCGACGGCCGGGTGGCCCGCCCGCGCCGGCCCGGCCTCGGGATCGAGGTCGACGAGAGGGCGGTGCGCAGAGCCGACGAACTCGGCCACGCCTGGCACTCACCGGTGTGGCGGCACGACGACGGCAGCTTCGCCGAGTGGTGATACGACGACGGCGGCCTCGCCCAGCGGCGAGCGAACCGATCCGATGAGGAGGTACCGGTGCACCTGACCCGGTCGATGGGGAGTACCACCGGGCTCCGGCTGGTGGCGGGCGCGCTCTCGCTCACCGTGGCGGCACTCCCGCCGGTGGCGCCGACACCGACCGAGGCGTCGACCGCAGACGCCGCCGTCCACACGATCAGCGTCGACGGTACGGACACCGGTCGGACGTTCGACGGCGTGGGTGGGGTCAGTGCCGGTGGCTCCTCCCGGCTGCTGCTCGACTACCCGGCGCCGGAACGGGAGCAGATCCTCGACTACCTCTTCCGACCGAACTATGGTGCCGCCCTCGACATCCTCAAGGTCGAGATCGGCGCCGACGTCGACGCCACGGTGGGGGCCGAACCCAGCCACCTTCGGACCCCCGACGAGGTTGACTGCCACCGCGGCTACGAGTGGTGGCTGATGGCCGAGGCACGGGAACGCAACCCCGCCATCAGGTTCTACGGTCTGCCGTGGGGAGCACCGGGCTGGTTCGACGGTGGCTACTGGTCCACAGACCGGGTCGACTACCTCCTGACATGGCTGGAATGCGCCCGACAGAACGGCTTCGACATCGACTACCTCGGCGCGGCGAACGAGAGCGGCTTCAACCGCGACGTGTCCGTCGAGCTCCGTCGGGCACTGGACGCGGCTGGCTTCGCGGACGTACGGATCGTGGCGACGGACAACCACAGCCCGCCGGACTACTGGTTCGCGGCACCGCAGATCGCCGCCGACCCCGAACTCGACGCCGCGATCGACATCCTCGGCGAGCACGACGTGTGCGAGTGGCGGACGCTGCAGCGGACGTGCCACGTGAGCGAGGCGGCGCTGGCCACGGGCAAGCCACTGTGGGACAGCGAGAACAGTACGCAGGACTACGACGTGGGCGCGCAGCCGCTGGCCCGGGCCATGAACCGGCACTACATCGACGCGCGGATCACCGGGAACCTCAACTGGGCGCTGATCTCGGCCTGGTACGACAACTTCCCGATCGGCGGCACCGGCCTGATCCTGGCGGAGCGGCCGTGGTCGGGCTCCTACGAGGTGGGGCCGAGCGTCTGGGTCGACGCGCACACCACCCAGTTCACCGATCCGGGTTGGCGATACCTGGACGGGGCGAGCGGGTACAGCGGCGCGGGTGCGAGCCACGTCGTTCTGAGGGCGCCGGCCAGCGGCGACTACACCGTCGTGATCGAGACTCTTGACTCCGTCGGGCCGGAGACGATGCGGTTCGAGGTGTCGGGCGGGCTCTCCACCGGCCCGGTGTCGGTCTGGACCACCGACCTGACGACGGCGAGCACCGACGACGACTTCATCCGGCAGGGCAGCATCACACCGGTCGACGGAGTCTATGAGCTCACCGTCGAGCCCGGTCGTCTCTACACGATCTCGACGACCACCGGCCAGGCCAAGGGGTCGGCCGCGTCGGATGCCGACCCGGGCACCCAGCTCGCGCTTCCGTACCGCGAGGACTTCGAGCGTACCCGATTCGGCCTCGCGCGCTACGTGGCCGACGTACACGGCGCGTTCGAGGCGGTGCCGTGCGCCGGCGACCGGGACGGCACCTGTTACGAACAGCAGGTCACCCGGCCGCCACTCGCCTGGCACGACACGAACCTGCCGCCGACGACCATGGTCGGTGATCCACGGTGGTGGGGCGATTACGAGGTCAGCGTCGACGCCCTCCTCGACCAGCCCGGGCACGTCGAGCTGCTCGGCCGGGTGGACAGCCAGCAGCACAACGCCGCCGGCTACCACCTGCGGGTCGCCGACACCGGCACCTGGTCGCTGTTCACCGAGGACGTCCGGAGCCGCACCCGAACGCTGGCCAGCGGCGCGGTACCCACGCTCGGGACCGGCACCTGGCACCGGCTCGGCCTCCGGTTCAGGGGCGAGCGGATCACGGCGCTGCTGGACGGGACCGTCCTGACCACCGTGGCGGACGCCGACCACACCACCGGGCAGGTGGGACTGCGGGTGGGCGGCTGGCAGCGCGCCCAGTTCGACAACCTGCGGGTGGTGCCGACCGGGCCGTGGCCGGTCTTCATCCCGCACTCGACGATGACCGCGACGGCGACCAGCGAACACACGGCGAACGACTTCGGGCACTACTATCCCGCCCGGCACGCGATCGACGACCACCTGTGGTCGAGCTGGCGATCGCAGGTGGCGCCGGTCGCGCCGCTGCCGCAGGCGCTCACCCTCGACCTCGGGAAGGTCACCACCGTCGCCGGCCTCGCTTACACCCCGGCGGTCACCGCGACGGCCGGCGGGATCACCGGATACACCGTGTCCACGAGCCGGGACGGGCGGGAGTTCACGGAGGCGGTGCGTGGGCACTGGGCGGACACCCCGGCCACGAAGACGGCACCGCTGCCGGTTCCGGTCCGTGCGAGGTACGTGCGCCTGGAGGCGACCGAGGTCAGCGGCTGCCCGGCGGCCGCGATGGCGGCCGAGGTCGCCGTGTCGCGGACGCGGCTGCCCTCTCTCGGCGAGGGCGAGCCGCCGGCCAACCCCGTACCGCGTTTCCCGCATCTCGTGCCGCCGTCGACGATGACCGCGACGGCGACCAGCCAGCAGGCGGGATACGACGCGGGGAAGGCGATCGACGGGGACTGTGCGACGATGTGGCACCAGTCGTGGAGCCCGTACACGCCTCCGCCGCAGTCGATCACGCTCGACCTCGGCGCGACCTACGACACCCTCGCGTTGCTGTACCAGCCGCGGCAGGACGGCAACGCCAACGGCATCGTCACCGACTACACGATCGCGGTGAGCACCGACGGCTCCACCTTCACCACCGTCGCCGAGGCGACCTGGGCGGGTGACGACACCACGAAGGTCGCCGAGTGGGACGCGACGCGGGCACGGTACGTCAGACTGACTGCACGCGCCGGGGTCAACGGTCACGTGTCAGCCGCGGAGATCGCCATCGCGCACGCCGGTTGACGCGTTCCCACCGCCACCGACGCCGATCGGGCCCGCAACGGGCGACATGAGAAGGGTGATGCGGAAAGGACGAGGGAAGGGCGCCACAAGGAGGAAGAAAATCACTCCCCGCCAATCCCAACCTATACCAGAACCCGGGGCTTGCGGCAAGGCCACGGTCGTGCCGGAGAATCGTCGGCCGAGGCCACGGCCTGCGGAAACGCGGGCACGATCGGCATGTGTCGTCGTCGATGGAGGGGGCGCGGTGACTCGGGGTGGGATCGGCGGTGTGGGTGCGGGCGATCGGGCCGTCGATGCGCCCGCCGGCGCAGTCGGACGCGCGGCTTGTCGCGCAGGGTGTGGCGGAACCGGGCGGTCGGCATCCGTGGTGGGACGTGACCTGGCCGGTAGTCGAGTGATCCCCCGGACGGTGCGACCGGCGCCACGCGGCGGCTGAGGTGGAGGACCCCTACCGTCCTCGCCACGACGTGTCCGGATGGCCGGCATCGGCCTGCCCCGCGATGACGGACGCCCGGTGTTGTTCCGGTGGGAGCTGACCTCCCGAAGGCGTTCCGATGTTCCGGCGTCGGCCAGCCGACGCCTCGGAGGGATAGGCGATGCGACTCCTCAGTGAGAGAGGCGATGCGATGCGAATGCGCCCGACCAGCGGTGCGACTCGGCGTGGGAGGTCGGTGCCGCAACCGACCGGTGCGGTGCGGAGCACCGCCGCCCCGGAGGCGTCGCAGTGACCGAGCCGTACGTGCGGAGCCTTCACGAGATCGACAGGACCCAGGTCGCGCTCGTCGGCGGTAAGGGCGCGAATCTGGGGGAGCTGTGTCGGGTCGAGGGGATTCGCGTCCCGGTCGGCTTCTGCGTGACGACGCACGCCTACCGGCGAATCATGGCGGAGGCGCCGTCGATCGACGATCGGCTCACCGAGCTGTCGCGCCTGACCACGGATGACCGCGAGGCGGTCCGCACGATCAGCGCGGAGATCCGCCGGACCATCGAGGGAGTCACCGTCCCCGACGACCTCGCGGCGGCGATCACCCACGCCCTCGCCCAGCTCGGCGAGCACGTCGCCTACGCGGTCCGATCCAGCGCGACGGCGGAGGACACGCCGACGGCCTCGTTCGCCGGCCAGCAGGACACGTACCTGAACGTCGTGGGGCCGGCATCGATCCTCGACCACGTCCGCCGATGTTGGGGCTCGCTGTTCACCGAGCGGGCCGTTACCTACCGCCAGCGCAGCGGCATCGACCACCGTACGGTGCAGCTGGCCGTGGTCGTGCAGCAGATGGTCTTTCCAGAGGCGGCCGGCGTACTCTTCACGGCCGACCCGGTCACGTCCCACCGCAGGACCGCCGTGGTGGAGGCCAGCTTCGGCCTCGGCGAGGCCCTGGTCTCCGGTCTGGTGAACCCGGACGTGTTCACGGTACGCGACGGCGCGGTCATCGCCAGGACCGTCGTCGCCAAGCAACGTGCCGTGCACGCCCTGCCCGACGGCGGAACGCGGGACGTCGTGATCGCCCCGGAACGGCAGGAGCGGCCCGCGCTGACGGATGCGCAGGTCGTGCGGCTCGTGCAGCTGGGCCGGCGGATCGAGGCGCACTTCGACCATCCCCAGGACATCGAATGGTGCCTGGTCGACGGTGATTTCCAGATTGTTCAGAGCCGACCGATCACCACGCTGTTTCCGATCCCGGAAGCCGACGACCAGGAGAAGCACGTCTACGTCTCCGTCGGTCATCAGCAGATGATGACCGACGCCATGAAGCCCCTGGGGCTCTCCCTCTGGCAGCTGACGACCCCCGCGCCGATGCGCGAGGCCGGTGGGCGGCTGTTCGTCGACGTCACCGCGATGTTGGCCTCGCCCACGCGCCGCGCGAAACTCCTGGATACCCTGGGACGATCCGATCCGCTGATCGGCGACGCGTTGCGGACCGTCCTCGAACGCGACGACGGTGTCCCGTCGCTCCCCGACGACGGTCCCGGCACGCCGGCGGGCGAGGCTCCGGCCCCGATCGAGACGGATCCGGCCATCGTCGCCGAGTTGGTCGCGCGCAGCCAGGCTTCCCTCGCCGCCCTGGAAGCCACCACCCGGACCATGTCCGGACCGGCGCTCCTCGACACCATCCGCGCGGACATCGCGGAGCTGAGGCGCATCCTGTTCGATCCGCTGAGTCACCAGGCGGTCATGGCGGGGATAGAGGCCACCTGGTGGCTCAACGATCACCTGCGGGCGTGGCTGGGCGAGAAGAACCCGGCCGACACCCTCACGCAGTCCGCCCCCCACAACGTCACGTCCGAGATGGGGTTGGCGCTGCTGGACGTCGCCGACGCGATCCGTCCGTATCCCGAGGTGGTGGCCTTCCTGGAGCAGGTCGAGGACGATGGCTTCCTCGACGATCTGCCCAGGCTCCGGGGCGGGCGGGAAGCCCGCGACGCCATCCGGGCCTGGCTCGACCGGTACGGCATGCGCGGCGTCGGTGAGATCGACATCACGCGACCGCGGTGGAGCGAACGCCCCCGCATGCTCGTACCGACGCTCCTCACCACCATCAGGAGCTTCGAGCCCGGCGCCGGTCAGCGGCTGTTCGCGCAGCGTCGGCAGGAGGCGTGGACGAAGGAACAGGAGCTCCTGACGCGCGTGCGGGCCCTACCGGACGGCGAGCGGAAGGCCGACGAGACGAAGCGGATGATCGATCGACTGCGGACCTTCATCGGCTACCGCGAGTATCCGAAGTACCACATGGTCAGCCGGTACTTCGTCTACAAGCGGGCCCTGCTGGGGGAGGCCGAGCGCCTGGTGCAGGCGGCCGTGCTCCGCGACAGGGAGGACATCTTCTATCTCAGGTTCGATGAGCTCCACGACGTCGTGCGTACCCACCACGTCGACAACCAGCTCATCCAACGACGCAAGGACGAGTTCAGGTCGTACCAGGCGCTCACGCCGCCCCGGGTGCTCACCTCCGAGGGCGAGGTCATCGTCGGGGCGTACCGACGTGACGGCGTGCCGGCCGGTGCGCTGATCGGCCTCCCGGTCTCCGCCGGGACCGTCGAGGGGCGGGCCCGGGTCCTCCTGGACATGGCCCAGGCCGATCTCGAACCCGGTGACATCCTCGTGACGGCGTATACGGACCCCAGCTGGACGCCCGTCTTCGTCACCGCCTCAGGCCTGGTGACGGAGGCCGGAGGGATGATGACCCACGGGGCGGTGATCGCACGGGAGTACGGCCTGCCGGCCGTCGTCGGCGTGGTGAACGCTACGCGACTGATCTCCGATGGACAGCGGATCCGCGTACACGGCACCGACGGGTACGTCGAGATCCTGTCCGACTGACGGTTCGGCGGAGGGGACGCACGACCACGGTCGCGTCGCGCCCGGCTCCGTGCGGCACGAGAGCCGCTCGTCGTGGCGGCCGGTTCGGTGACGCCGATCCAGCCGCCGGGAGGGTTTCCTCCATCGTCAGGGTGACCTGAGATATCTGTTACGGTCGATGACGTGGCGATCCCCCAACCGTCACCGCCCGAGGCGTCCGCGACGGGGAGGAACCGCAACGATGGGTGCACTGTTCGACGCCCTGCATGAGCGGGTCGAGGTCAACGCGCGGCACGCGGTCGAGACGTACCGCCACGAGGTCAGCGAGTACCAGGCGATGGCGCCCGGCACCGACGAGCAGATCGGGGTGTACGACTTCGCCGTCCTCATCCGGCGCCGATCGCTCGATCTCGCCCTGGCCGGACGGCCGCTGACCGAGAAGGACCTGGCCGACATCGCCGCGGTCGGCCGCCAGCGGGCCGAGGTGGGACTGTCGGTCTCCTCCCAGCAGCAGGTGATCGGCCTGCACACCGCCCTGATGGTGCGCGAGGTGCACGATCTGGCCCGTCCCGAGGACGTCACCGACCTGCTGCGGATCGTCGGCTGGCTCGGTACCCAGGGTGTCCGCGCCCGCAGTGCCTACCTGCGGGGTTACACCTGCGGCGTGGGTGCCGCGCGGGTGTTGCCGACGCGGCTGGAGATTCTGGCCCGCGCCCTGCTCGCCGACGAGCCGGTGGCGCCGTTCGTCGCCGACCTGCGCCGTACCGGGCGGTACCGCATCGTCGTGTTGACCACGGCACGACCGGTGACTCCGGAGACGCGGTCCGAGGTGGTCGCCGCGCTCGCCGTGGACCGGATCCCGGTGTCCTGGCTCGCCGCCGACGAGGTCGCCGTGCTCGCGCCCGCCGATGTGGCGGAGGTGGAGATCCTGCGGTGGGTACGGCGTGCGACGGCCCTGATCGGACAGCCCTGCGGCGTCGGCTCGGCGGAGGGACCGGTGGGCGGGTTGGCCAGGACGCTGACGTGGGCCCGCGAGGCGAGCCGGGTGGCACCGCCGCAGGATCCTCCGGAGCGGTTACCGGCGATCGCGGACCTGTTCGTGGAGATGGCGGTGGCGCGTACACCGGCGGTCGACGGGTGGTTGCGCAGCTACGCGCGGGCGCTGGCCACCGGTCCCGACCTGGTGGCGACGCTGCGGGCCTACTACGCCAACGACATGAACCGCACGAGCACCGCCGCCGCGCTGCACATCCACCCGCGCACGCTGGACTACCGGCTGCGCCGCGTGCGCGAGGTCACCGGTATCGATCCCGGCTCGACCGTGGGTGTCCGGCTGCTGAGTACGGCCGTCGCGCGGACGCTCGCCGCGGACCGCTACGCAGACTGACAAACGGCCCGGCAGACTTGCGTCCTCGTCACGAAGACGCGCCTCGTCCGGCCCCGCCACACTGCCCGCCATGGGGAGAAAGCTCGTCCGTGGCATCGCGGCGGTCGCCGTCGCGTCCGCGATGCTGCTGCCCGGGGCGGCACAGCCGGCGCGGGCCGACACCGACGGCGGCATCAGCGATCCGATCGTGGACGCGGCCCTGATCGCCTGGAACGTCTACCGGTCGGGCGGCGCGACGCCGGAGCAGATCGTCGAGTTCGTCCGGATCGTGACCGGGGCGCTCACCGGCCTCGAGAACGAGGTCATCGCGCACGTGGACGGCATCGAGGCCGCCGAGGTGCTGGGGCAGGCCGCGGCCGTCAGGATCGACATGCTCGACTACCACGCCATCCGGGACAACGAGATCCTCCTGGAGACCTTCGCCCTGGACGTCGGTCACTATGCCCAGAACGCGGCCAGCAAGTACGAGGTGGTCGGGAGAAAGGCCAAGGACCAGATCGGCCTCGCCGCGCAGGTGCTCTACCCGATCACGCTGACCGCGCGTACCGACGCCGGCTGGACCGGCGGCCTCAGCGAGATCGAGGCCAGGTACCGCGATCTCAACCGGGCGATCGTGGCCGACCTGGAGCCGACCTGCCGGAGCTTCAGCGACCCCGAACCCATTCCGGGCCAGATCTTCATCCGCTACGAGTGCGAGGCGGCCAACGGAGAGAAGGCCTACGGCATCGACCACATGGTCGGCAACACCTGGCACAGCGGCCCGGTCAACCTGGAAGAGCTCAAGCTCGAAGCCGCCAGAAACTCCAGCTGGGCGGCGGCCAGACGCATCCTCGCCGGACAGGGACAGTAGGAGAGAGACGTGAGACACCGACTGCGTACCTGCCTGCTCGCCGCCGGACTCGCCGTCGTGGTCACGGTGGTCCCCACCGCCGCCCAGGCCGCGCCGCGCACCGGCCAGGCGTCGGCGATGGCGTTCGACTGGACCGGCCTCGTGGTCGCGGTCGCCGGGCACCTGCTGGGCGGCGGCAGTTCCGAGGACCCCTCGCTGCGGGAGGCCGTCCAGCAGGTCGTCGCCGCCGTCGAGGCCGCGAAGGCCGACATCATCGCCCACACCGAACTGATCGCCAGCGCCGAGGTGCAGGCCTGCGCCCGCCAGCACACCATCGATGTCGCCGACATCGAGAACATGTCGAACACGGTGCGGCAGCTCTGGGCGCGGGACGCGACCGGTTGCGCCACACTGGCGACCGCGTACGTCACCACCGTGCAGACGCCACAGGCGGTCGACAACATCGGCCACGTCCTGCCCGCGCTGTTCGCCATCGTGGTCGCCGCCCGCGGCCGCGCCGGCCTGACCAACGGCATCAACCTGGTCATCCAGGACCAGATCCGCAGCTACGAGGCGGTCGTCGCCAAACTCACCCCGACGTGTGTGAAGAGGGGCGCCAAGGAACCGGGCTTTCCCCGGGAGAAGTGGTGGGAGTGCGTCGCCTACAACGGGGACCGGGGTGAGTCCGCGTGGGTCGTCGCCCCGGCCGAACCCTCCCGTGCCCAGGCCGAGCACATCGCCACCCGCAACACCAGCCGTCCCGCCGCCGTGTCCGCCCTACCCCGACTCCGCTCGTTGGGGGTCTGACCCGTCCGTCCCGGTCGTACGGTCTCGGTCGACGCCGTGCGGCCGGGACGGCCATCCGTGATGCCTCCCTATCATGGCCGGGTGGTCTCGCGCGGCTTCCGGTTGGGCGTTGACTTCGGCACGTCGAACACCGTGGCGGCGCTCCGCTGGCCGGACGGACGGGTCCGACCCCTGCTCTTCGACGGTTCGCCGCTACTGCCCTCGGCCGTGTTCGTCGAGCCCGACGGCCGCATCTCGGTCGGGCAGCCGGCCGTGCACGCGGCCCGGTCACATCCGGAGCGTTTCGAGCCGCACCCGAAGCGGTGTATCGACGACGCTGCCGTCCTGTTCGGTCCCGCATCCGCCGGAGGTGTGCCGTCGGCCGTGCCGGTGCCGGAGCTGATCGCCGCGGTGCTCGGCCGGGTGGCGGAGGAGGCGGCGCGGACGGCGGGCGCCCCGATTCCATCCGCCGTGGTGACCTATCCGGCCGCCTGGGGAACGGCCCGCCGGAACATCCTGCTCGCCGCGGGCAGTGCCGTCTTTCCCGAGGTGTCGCTGGTGCCCGAGCCGGTCGCCGCCGCGAGCCACTTCGTGGCGGTACGGGGTGGTGCCGTGCCGGTCGGCGCGTCCCTGATGGTGTACGACCTCGGCGCCGGCACCCTCGACGTCTCGGTGGTACGCCGTACGGTCGGGGGTTTCGAGGTGCTCGCCACCGGTGGGCTCGCCGACGTCGGAGGACTGGACATCGACGCCGCGATGGTGGCGTACCTCGGGACGATCTACGCCGGTCGGGATGCGGCGGCCTGGGCCCGGTTGAGCCAGCCCGCGGATCCGGAAGCCCAGCGGCTGAGCCGGATTCTCTGGGACGACGTACGGGCCGGCAAGGAGATCCTGTCCCGGTCTACCAGCGTGCTGGTGCACGTGCCGATCGTCAACGACGACGTGCCGTTCGGACGCGAGCTGCTGGAGGAGCTGGCCGAGCCCATCCTCGCCCGGACCGTCGAGGTCGCCTCCGCCGTCCTGCGCGACGCCGGTGTGCGGGCCGTCGACCTGGTCGGGCTGTACCTGGTCGGCGGAGCGAGCCGAATCCCCCTGGTGACCACCCTGTTGCACCGCGGCCTGGGGATCCCGCCGGTCACGGTGGAGCAGCCGCAACTCGTGGTGGCCGAGGGCAGCCTGCACGTTGGTGAGCCCGACCGGGGTAGGCCGGGGCCGGCACCGGTGCCCCAGAGTCCCAAGCCGTCACCGTCCCCGGCTTCCGCACCGGCGCCGGCGTCCGGACAGACGGGGCAGACCGGCTCCGCCCGACCCGACATCCGTGTCTGGCGCCGGCGGCTCGCGATCTCCGGTGGGCTGGTTCTGGCTGTCGGCGCGGCGGTCGTGGCGCTGCCGCTCCTGCGCGACCCGCCCGACGGCCGCTCGGCGGGCGACGAGGGCGACGGCACTGGGACGGTGGCGCGCTCCATCGACACCTGCCTGATCGGCACCTGGCAGGAGACCCACAGTGTGCTCGAGGGTCGGGGTGAGGGACCGGCTGTCCGGCGGACGGGGCCCGGCGTCGTATACCGGTTCTGGCCAACCGGCAGGGTGATGCTCGACTACGGCGACAGCACGACCTGGACCGGCGAGGAGTCGGGTCGGGGGTACGAGGTCGTCGTCAGTGGCTGGATCGAGGGCACCGCGACGACGGAGAACGGCACACTCACCCTTCGGGATGTCCGTGCCAGCGGCCGTCTGATCGGCCGAGTCGATGGCGAGGTGGTCAACGACGCGTCCCTTCCGGAGACGGACGGGTCGCTGGACTACCGGTGTTCCGGTGACTCGTTGGCGATCTGGAACTCCGCGCAGATGGTGACGGCGAAGCGGGTGAGCGACGACCCCGACACCGACGCGTGAGCGGGCTGCTCCGGTATCCGGGACACCGGGCACCGTTCTGTGCGTCGTCCTGTGTGTCGCTCCTCATGAGCGGGACCAGACGGCGGGCCCGGTGACACCGGATCGCGCGGACGCGGGGACCGAGGCGTCCCCGCGTCCGCAGCTGCGGTACGCGGGTCAGGAGGCGAACCGCTGGGCGAACCGGCTCTGCAGGGTGGTGCTGCCGGCGAGGCTGGGGCAGGCCCACTCCGGCTGCACGCCCCAGCTGTAGGCGATGTCGAAGACCGGATTGGGCACCAGGGCATCCCACCGGGCGAAGATCTGGTCCATCTCGGCGGCGGTGGGGAGCCGCCACTTGCGGTTTGTCGTCGGCACGCTCGCGCAGGTCTGACCGAACACCTGGTAGACCGGCACGATCGCGGAGCGGGGGATACCGTTGGCGAGCGTCTGCTGGACCGCCTGGTCGATCAGCCCGTACTCGCAGGCCTCACCGATCCGGCACGGGTAGGGGTCGAGCCCGATCAGGTCCACCCCGGAGCGGGCCGGTGCGAGGGCGGCCGGCGCCGCCTCACCGTCCCCGCCTCCCGACACGACGAACGACTTCTGCGCTCCGCCCGTCCGGGTACGGATGTAGGCGGCCCGCTTGCTGATCAGCGAGAGCAGCGTCGGGCACCGGGCCAGGTCCGGCTCGTCCCAGAGGTACCAGCCGAAGACCTTGGGGTTGTCGGCGAGGCTGTCGACCAGGGCGTTGAACTCGGCGTCGGTGTACTCGGAGGTGCACTGGCTGTAGTCCCCGCCCACCCAGATGAGAGCGCGGTGACCGGCCGGCAGCGCGTTGACCTCCTCCGGGTACGGGCCCAGGTCCCACAGGTTGAAGCCGACGTCCCGCGGCGCCGGGTCGAACCCGATGTTGTTCGTGTAGTGCAGTGAGGTCGTGGCCTCCGGCACGGCGTCGGCGGCGACCGCCGGTCTGGCGCCCCCGGTCGGCGCCGCTGCCAGGACGAGTACGGCTGCCAGAGCCGTGACCAGGATCCGAGGCATCTTTCCTCCCCTCCGGTCCACACCGGTCACCGGTGCGGACACGATGATCCCTGTGCCTGGAAGGGTGGGCGGCGGGCCGTACATTTCTCGCACATGGCCAGCGTCGGGAACGCCGCCTCCCCGGCGCGACCGGTACCGTCCGGGGTCGCGATCCGGGCCGCTCGCTGGGCGACCCGTCGGGGGACGTACCCCAGGCCGCCTCGGCTCATCGCAGTCGGTAGGCACTGATGGTGGTCTGCCCGGCGGTGGTGCCGGCCGTGTCGGTCGCGGTCGCGCGTAGTGAGACGTGGTTGCTGGCCGGGTGGTGTCGCACGGCGGTGCCGCGGAGGACGCGGCGCGCTGCCGGGTGATGCCGCCGGCGGAAGACGCCTCCCCGGTCGGGGACGCTACGGTCACCGCCGGCGTGCCAGGGCTGCGGTGCACGGAGACCGGTGGCGGGAACGTCCGACCGCCGGGCGCGGCAGCCATCGCGCTCGGCCGCCGCCATTCCGCATCGGCGCTGGACAACTCGGGAGTACGCCGCGCGGCCAGCCGCCGGGAGGTCAGGGAGATCAGGACGGTGGGTCAACGCCCCGTCGTCACCGGCGTGTCACATCGCGCGGATATGCCGGGAAACCGTGTCCGAGGGGGGACTTGAACCCCGCGAAACCGGGCCGCTGACCTGGGCCGATCCTACGAGCGCAGGTCAGCGTGTGTCCAGTCGTGGCCCGTTGTGGCCGCTTGTGGCTCTCTGTTCCCGCCCGTGTTCCCGCCGGGAACACCGATGATCTTAGGCCAAGCGAAGGGGCCGGCGCGGCGCGCCGACCCCCAGCTGTACGGCTACAGTCAGCCGCCGCAGGGCGTACCGTCTGCCACGGGGCCGACGACGCCTTCCAGCGCCCGCTTCGCATCCTCGCCCAGGTCGTTCCAGGAGACCCGCGAGCCGTCGCCGTGGATCACGTCGACGAGGTGCGCGGGGACCTCGGTCCAGCACCATACGCCGCCCATGACGACGTACATTCCGCGCTCGTCCGGGGCGATCCGCGTGACCGTGCCGCCGAGCCGTGTTTCGTCGACGACCAGCACCGGGCCGTCCCACGACAGCACAGCCAGCCCTGCGTCGACACGCGCCTTCGCCGTCTCGGCGGGCATGCCGTCGGCGCGTAGCCGCTCATACTCCGTCCAGTGCATCCGCTCCTGCTCGCCCAGGATGTCCTGGGCAACGGCCTGGGTGCACTCCCACACTGCCCAGCCGGTCACCCGGCTGACGAGGGTGCCGGCGAACGCCGCCGCGTACCGGGTGCCGCCGTCGTGGTCGTACGCGAACCAATCGCCGGAGAACACTCCGGCGTCGCCCGGCCGCAGGTCGGCGGGCAGGTCGGCGATGTCGCCCGGCGGCCGCGGGGGCGCCGGGACGTTGAGAGTCGATTCCACGTGAACTCCTTCGGTCAGTCGAACAGGGTCGGGTCGGGTTGCTCGGCCAGCTCCGGGACCGCCTCGCCGGTGCGCTCCTGCCACCACTGCGCGAACATCCGCCGGTGGCACCAGCCGTCCGGGGCGGGCGCCGACAGGTCGCAGAAGCAGAGCAGGACCAGGCGATCGGTGTGGGCCGCGACGGCGATCGCTTTGAGCTGCCGCCGGATCGCGTCGACGCCGGCGGCCTCCAGCCGCTCCCGGTAGATGGCCCGGTACGGCTCCTCGGCGAGCTTGAGCATCGCGTAGCTCGGCATCAAGAGTCGCGCCTCGCCGGCCAGCTCGTAGTTGAGCTGGAAGCGCGGGGCGCCGACGGTCGTGCGGACCGGGGCGCCCTGGCTGGGCCGGAACCGCTGGTAGCGGCTCGTGAACAGCTGCATTCACCCTCCTTGGGTGTCGTAGAGCTTGGCGATGGTGGACAGCAGGTCTTCGAGGTGGTCGGCCAGCGCATCCATCGCCGCCGCGACGACCCGGGGCGGGGCGGTGATGGTCAGCAGCTCCAGCTGCACCACCTCGTCGGATCCGCTGTCGGGCGGCGCCGGCAGGGGCAGATGCGCCTGCGCGGTCACCACCGCGGTGTACAGGCCGTGGCCGATGCGGATCATCGCGCTCATGCCGTCACCGCCGTCCCGGCCGCCTCGCGGCGCCGCCGGCCGCACTTTGGACCGATCCGCTCCGCGCGGGACTTCGGTGTCCGCAGTGGACGCCCGCAGTCCTCGCACCCGATCGGCTCCTGGTCGGCCGCCACCTCATCGGGCATCAGTCACCTCCTCCACTGAGCCGGCGGGCGATCCGCCGGCACCATCCGCGGTCGACACCGAGCCGTTCCGCCACCTCGTCCGGCCGGTAGCCGTCGAGCAGGTAGCGGGTGGCCAGCTTCGCCACGCCGTCATGCACCGGAGCCGGGTCGCGGACCGGGCCGGTCGGCGCCGGCCGCTCCCGGCTGGGCGGCGCCTCGCCGCCCGACTCGCGCCGGGAGGCGCGGGCCCGGGCCAGAGCCCGCGCCCGCACCTCCTCGCTGTCCGGGTTGCTCACCGGGCACGCCGCCGCCGGTAGTCGACGTGCAGGGCGCGCAGCCGAGCCCGGCGGGCCTCGGCGACCCACCGCGCGACCGCGACGGCCCGCCGCCAGGCGGTCCGCCGCCGCCGGGCCAGCTCCCGCTCGTACTCCGACAGGTCGCCAGCCTCGGCCAGCATCTCGTCGCAGTCGGCGCAGCAGCCCGGCCGCGCCTCGAACGCCCGGTCGGCGTCGGTCTCCTCCAGGTCGACGGTCATGCCGCCGCCACCCGGGCTGCGGCCCGCTCGCGGGCCTCGACGGCTCCGGCCGGGGCGGCCAGCGGCACGACGGGCGGGGCCTCGACGATCGGCGGCTCGGCGCCGAGCCACTGCTTGCCGGCGCGAAGCAGGACGTCGCCGATGCGGCGGCGCAGTGTCGCCATGCCGCTCACGTACTGCTGGTGTGCGTAGAGAACCGGGGCGTGGTGCGGGTCAGCGGCCGTCTTCGCCGTCGCCGGGGCGATGAGGTGCCGGTAGGTGTCGTTGACCTCCCGGTCGATGACGCTGTACGCGAACTCGATGCCGCGCAGCTCGGTGCCCTTCTCGATTGCGTCGACTACGGCGAGCGCCAGCGCCCGCACGTCGTGGTCGGACAAATCCAGGCCGATTTCCTCGGCCGTCGCGGCGACCGCGATGGTCGCCACGTCCCGAGTGCTGAGGAAGGTCGGCAGCTGCGTCCGCAGCCACCGGACCTGCTCTTCGCGGATGACGTCCTCGCTACTCATCCCACGCCCCCTCTCGCGCGTAGTAGTCCGCAGCATGTCATTGCGGCCGTACACCTTGCGGGCACTGTTGCCCCCTCCCCGGTCGTTCCGTCTCCTACATCGGCAGCAACGCTGCCTGTACTTCCGCGACGAGCGCTGGTCCGGCGTAGTCGTCGAACACCGCCCGAGAAGCGACCCGGTAGGTCGCCGGCCCGAGCGGGACCGCGTTCGACAGCCGCGCCTGCCAGTACAGCTCGGCCTGTGCCCGCCGCTTCGCCTCCATCAGTGCCGTCGGCGTGCGCGGGATCGGCCACGTCTAGATGAGCGTGACGACACCGCGCGCCCAGATGGCCGCCAGGAGACGCAGGTTGTACATAAACATTGTATGCATATCTGCGTCTCTATGCAAATGCGACCGTACACACCGAGGTCACGACGAAACCTGTCCGGGCCGGCAGGTACGGCTGTGCGCGACGTACGTCCGCCCAGACGTACCACTGCTCAAGCGTCATGACCCGCGCCGTCCAGCCGTCTGGCTCGCGCCGAAGTCGCACGTCTCCCGTCGGGTGCGGGTCGGCGTCGATGACCAGGCAGCTGTGCGGTCCAGTCCGAACCACCGCGATATCGCCCCCGCACCGCCAGCAGGGTTGTCGCTGCGGCCACTCGAACACTCCGGCGGGTCACAGATTCAGCGCCCGGCGCTGCCGCTCGCTGAGCTGCGCGCGGGCCTGGTCGACGAGCGGCCCGCCGTCGCACGCCAGGCACAGCACCACCGGATCCGCCTCGCGTCGGCGTACCCGCACCTTCGCCCGCCGGCACACGCCGCAGGGCGGCAGGTCGATCGGGCCCAACACCGGCATCAGACCGTCCGCTTCAGACGGCTGGCCGGCTCTTTCGCCACGTGAACAGGCTCCACAGGTCGGGAGCATACGCACTACCACTGCGCCCGTACACCCCGCCAACAGGTGCGCCCCGCGTGCGGTGGCACGCGGGGCGCACGGGAGCGGCCGGCGGCTACTCGGCTGCGGCCGGCATCGGAGTCAGGTCGATCAGCTCGGCCGGCATTTCCACCACCACGGCCGGGTCGATCTCCACCGTCGCCGACGCCGCGATCGCCTGGGCCTTGCGCAGCTTCGCCGACACCTTGCCCGCCAGCGTCTTGAGGTGGTCCACCCGCTGCCGGTAGGCGCCCACTCCGCCGTCGGCGCCCGCGAGCAGCCGCGCCAGGTCCACCGGGTTCAGCTGCGACAGTTCCTGCAGGATCTCGCCGGCGGTGGCCAGCCGGTCGATTTTGCTTACGACCTTCTTCCGCTCCGCGACGACCTTCTCCTGCGCCTCCTCGTCGTGCTCCGACTCGTCAAGCCGAAAGAACCCGCCCTGCTCCTCGGCCGCCTTGCACGCCTTCGCGAACGCCTCGGCGTCTCGCGCCGACGAGAACTCGGCCCGCGCCCACTTCACCAGGAAGCGCCGCTGCTGGTCGGGCGACAGCTTGCACACGTACCAGGCGACGCCCACCTGCAGCTGGCTCTTCGCCACCAGCTCCTGCGCCTCGTCAACGAGGCCGAGCAGGTCGATCCGCCACCCGATGTACGGCTGGCTCTTGCCGAACAGCTCGGCGATCGCCTCGACCTCCCAGCCGGCCGCCGCGAGGCGCTGGTACGCGTTGGCCTCTTCCATCGGCGTCATGTCCTGCCGGTTGACGTTCTCGGCGACCTGCGCGATGAACGCTGCCTCGTCGTCCATCTCCCACACCATGGCGGCCAACTCGTCGATACCGCCCTGCTGGGCGGCCCGCCAGCGCCGCTCGCCGACGACCAGGCGGTACCGGCCGGGGGTCTTCGTCTTGCGCACCGCGACCGGCTGGAGCTGGCCGATCTTCTGCATCGACTGCGCCAGCTCGGCCAGCTCCTCCTCGGTGAACTGCTTGCGAGGCTGGTCCGGGTCCGGCTCGATCTTGCTGACCGGGATGTTCCTCAGGGCTGGCTTCTTGGCAACCACGATCGTTCCTCCACTGTGAACGGTGTACGTGTGTCGTACATGTTCATTGTATGCCAGGAACGATCTTGCGGTCAATGTTTTATGTACAGCTTGGCGAGTTTGTTAGGCCGTGAGCTGGGCACGCTTCCGGTTGACGAGTCGAGATGGGATCCTGAGCTGGGGCGGCCGGTAGAGGATCGGTGTTCTCGGGGCGAGCATCGCGGCCACGCGGGCCACCGTCTCATCATCCATGTCGACGTCGTCCACCCTTCCGGACTCCAGCTCCGCTGCAATCCTCTGCGCCAGTCTCAGTACCTCGATCTTCTTGCCGCGATCCACCAGCTCCGCCTCCGATAGATGCGTTAGCGGTCCGACTGTGATCCCACAGCCGGACCGGGCTATAACGCGCCCCAAGACGTGGCTGATGGTAAACCTGGGACGACTACCCGCGACAGATCAAATCCTCTGGTGGGTCAACGCTGGTAGTGCTTTCGGTTCTATTTCCAGACGAACTCCAACCGGTCAGTGTCCAAACGGGCCACTCCGGCGCGCGTTGCGGGCTTGACGACGATCCGGTCGAGGACTAGCGCCAACATGTCCCGCCGCCTCTCGAGCGGAGCATCAACCCACCACGCCGCAAGGGCATCCGGCGTCGTCGCGGGCAGCGACCGCAGCCGCTCCGCCTGGGCCAGACTCTCCTGCAGGGCTTTCCGCTCGCGCCGAGCCTCAGCCTCGATCGCCTTGAGCGTGTCGATGCTGATCTGCCGCTGCGCGTACGCCTGCCCCGCCTCCTTCAGCCGCTCTCCGATGGCTTCCACTGCCGCAGTGATGTGCTCCGTGCCGGAGGCCGCGGCGCCAACCGCCGCCTCCAGGCGGGCGCGCACCTTCGGCGACGCCAGGCGGGCCAGTGCCCGCACGGTGACCTCCTCCTCAAGGCGTTCCGCCGCGATGCGGATTCGACCACACCCGTAGCTCGGGCTGCCCGATCGGCACACGTATCCACGCTTGCCACTATTGCTGGGCTGGGTGTAGAGCGTCTTGCCGCACGGGCGTGTGCCTCCCTGTCCGTCAGGCAGGGGGAATCCGCACACCAGGAATCCGCCCGACAACAGGTACTTGCGCACGTTGGTCGCGTACGGCTGCTTCCGCGCCGGGTCGTCGAGCAGCTCTAGGAGCTTCCTGTGCGTGGCCTCGTCAATGATCGCTGGCCATTCGCCTGGGCCGACGACGTCCCCGCGGTACGTCTTGAGCCCCGCGAGCCGCGGGTTCTTCAGCAGCCGGCTGAGCGACTGCTGGGTCCACGGACGCGAGGCTGACGTGGTGACATTGCGCGCACGCAGGTCCGCGACGATGGATCGCATGCTCTCGCCGGCGAGCAGCCGCTTCACCACTTCCTGGATGATTGCCGCCTCGTGAGGGACGATCTGCCGTCCCGTCTCGTCATACCCGTAGCAACGCATCTCCGACCCCTGGGTCCACGACGGCAGTGCCTCTGCTTTCGGACAAGCTCAACGACGCCTAGTTCGGCGTCGATCTATGGCGGCCCCGTCCGCCCGGATGATCGACAGCCGACGCGAGTCTGGCGCAGCAACGGCGCAGTCGCGGACTGTCGCCGTACTACCCGCCCCTCCGCAGAGGCTCCACGTCGCGCTCATCGACGCTCCATCCCTGGTCAACGTGCTCTGCAACCAACCGCTGCCGGCAACCCCCGGTTGGCAGCAGCCTGTGAGGTTACCGTGCCAAGGCTGGTTGCAGTGCTGCACAGTGTCATACCTTACGCAGTGTTTACACCACTTAGGGCCATCTATACGGTAGCAGTGGGCGATGGCACCGTGCCACCTACACCTACATGTGACCTGCTCACACAGTGTCCCTCTCACTGTGCCGTTAGCTCATACGGTAGGTATGAACCCTTCCGGAAACTGGTCGGCAACCTTACAGCTCCTCACCGCCTGTAATCGACTGGCGCAGCACTGTCCCTTACCCGCAATGACATGAGCCCGGCGTCCCCGTAAGGGGCGCCGGGCTCATGTTTCGTCCGGGTTGGCATTCGGGGCGGGCCAGGCGTCCGTCCCCCGACAGCCACCAAGCCCGCCCCACGGCCCGACCGGCGCAGGCCGGTCAGTCCGGTCTCATTCAACCATTGCGGCCGTATGGTGCGCCACTACAGCGAAACCCACCGGCCGCGCTCGAGGTACTGAATCGAGACGCATCCGTAGTTCGGCTCCCCGTAGTCACGCAGTGGCCCGAAGTCGGAGTCCGACCCCGGCTCGTCCTGCGTCCAGATCTGGCCCTCGTACACCACGCCCCGCTCCGCCGGGTCGACAGGCTTCCCGTCGAGGATCGCGCTCTCGTCGATGTCGCCCTCGTCGAGCAGCCGGAAGCGCCGCCCCTGCGTCCGAGCGCGCTTGACCATCTCCTCGGTCGCCTGCGACGGCCCGCTGATCCCGACCGAGGACTCCGACGTGCCGTGCAGCTCGTGGTCTCGGTCGCGGGTGATGACCCAGGCGTAGGGGTGCTCGCGGAACCGGGCAGCCCACTCTGCCTGCACCATTGCCATGGACACCATGTCTCCTCCTCACATCCCGCCGGCGGCGGACGCCGCCAGCTCCTTAGCTTCTGCAGCGCGTTGCTGCGCCGCCTTGACTTCCGCGATCCGGTCGCGACCCCACCGCTCCCCGCGACCGCAGTGCTGGCCGAGCTTGGCGCCGGTCAAGGGGCTGCCGGCGGCGACCGAGTCGAGGTACCGCCGGTACGCCCGCACGTACAGCTGCCGCGTCGCGGCATCCAGCCGGGAGAGCACCGGCTCGAAGCCGAACGGCAGCTGGTCGTCGTCCGGCCGGGGCTCCGGCTCCGGCAGCGGCAGCGCCTCTGCCACAGCGGCGGGCGGCTCCGGGTCCGGCACCGGCAACGGCACGGGTTCGGGCGCCGGCTCCGCCACCGGGTCGGGCGCCGGCAACGGCATCCGGTCCGGCTCCGGCAGCGGCTCCGGCAACGGCATCGGCACCGGGTCGGCTGGCGGGTCGGCAACGGCAGGCGCGGCCGGGGCGGGCCGATCGGCCCCCGGCGGCGTCGCCACCCGGTCCGGCACCGGCTCGTCGACCGGCGGCACCGGCGCGCCTGGAGGCGCCGCCTGGAGCGCCAGGGCCTCGGCAGCGATAGCCCGCCGCCGCTCCTGGGCGAGCGTGAACAGCGCGATCGACGCGACGATGATCAGGCCGTCGGCCGACAGCGGCAGGGTAGCCGCGGTCAGCCAGTCCTCGCCGTACTCCAGAGCCAGGTCCCGCATGTGCCGGTAGCTCGCCAGCGCGGCGACCCCGGCAACGGCGAGGGTGGCGAGCAGCCGCACCGTCCTCAGGATCCACGACCGCGGTGCCGGCACCCGCATGACGACCTCGGCACAGAGCAACAGGGCGAGCGGCGCCCAGCCGGCAATCGCCTTGGCGCCGAGGCTGACGTCGGCGTGCGCGATGTTCGCGGCCAGCGAGGCGGCAATGCCGGCAACGAACGCCACCCAGGCGACGCCCCACTCATCGCTGCCGGGCCGGCTGGGCACCGCCACCTTCCCCACGTGAACCACTGCCGGCACCTACCCGGCTGCCGGCGCGGCGTTGCCGCTGTCACGGGCCATCGCCGCCAGCGCCGTCAGCGCCGCCCGCAGCGTCGCCGTGCTGTGCCGCTTCGGCGATGCCGCCAGGTGCTCGGCGATGACGAGCCAGGCGTCGCGTGGGTAAGCCGGGTCGAGCCGTGTGCGGGCGTAGGCCTCGTGCATCCACCGCCCGGCCAGCTTCACCGCCCGCTGGCCGCCCATGTCCGCGAGGCAGCCGCGGCACCAGCTGGCGGGCGCGCCCTCGTACTCGCCGCCGTCGTCGACGACCAGGGCGCGCAGCGCCAGCTTGATCACCACCGTCTCGGCCGCTGCCGGCGCTTCCGGCAGAGCGAACGGGTCCTCCACAGTTCTCCTCCAATGCGTTGCAGGCCGCCCGGGTGCTCCGGGCGGCCCCGGTCGGTGGTCAGAGCAGGGTGAGCGTTTCGGCCCCGCGCCCCGCGTCGGCGGAGCTGGCGACGACCGCCCGCTCGTACTCCCACAGGTGTTGGCGGCAGAGCCACTGCTCTTCCGTCCACGGCTCGATGTCCTCGCCGGTCTCCGGGTCGAGGAGGCACAGCCCGTCGTGCCCGCAGCGGTCGCCGTCGTGCTCGATCGTCAGCTTGGCGACGCCCCGCTCGGTGCACGGGCCGCCGTCCTGCTCGGGCACGAACTCGGCGTTCATGGTCGGGATCTCGATGCGCTGGGTGCAGAGCAGGACGGGGGCGGTCGGGGCGGTCATGGTCGGTACCTCCAGGCAGGGTGGGTGGGTTGAGGTCGGGAAGGGGTGGCGGGCGCGCTCCTCGAGCGCGCCCGCCGGGGTGCTCAGTGGTTCCAGCCGCCGCGCGGCGCGCGGTACGCCTTGATCTCGACGGTGAACTCGCTGCCGTCGCTCAGCCGCAGCACGACGCCGCTGTTCGAGGTCATGAAGCCGGCGCTGGAGAGCGTCAGGACCTCGTCGATCTCGACCGGGGCGCCCTCCGCGTCGTGCAGGACCGCAAGGTGCCCGCCGATCTCGCCGGCGGCCAGCTCCAGGTCGGCCTCCTGCATGGCGCCCAGCAGGGCCTGCTCGATGACGTCCTGGTGGGTGGGCATGACTTCCTCCTTGTTAGGGGGAGAAGGGGAGCGGTGCGTACATAAACATTGTAGGCAAAAAGCGATCTTGGCGTACAGGTTTTATGTATATCTTGGGCCGTGTAGCAGGTCACACAGGCGCCGACACCGCAGGCCCCTCCACGGAGACCGCCGAACGGCCTCGATCGGGTCGGGAAGTGAGGAGGTGCCGGGACGAAGGCTTAGACAGGCTGTGGGCGGGCGAAGCCCTCAGGCGCGTCCCGCTCCGGGAACCGGCGCGCCTCCAGCTCGGCCGCTGCCTCCAGCAACCACGCCGGCTGCGCCCGGCGCGCGGCCTCCGGCCGGGCCAGCACCCGGCCGCCCGGCGACGTTGTCTCCGCACCGCACGCCTGGCACCAGGTCGTCAGCCACAGCAGACCGCGCCCCTGCTCCGTCGACCCGGCCAGCAGGCCACCGCAGCCGCACACGCCGACCGGACGGCCGGCGTCGACCGCCGAGACGTACGCCTCGACGTCCACCGTGCCGTCGCGCAGCAGTGCCGTGCTGATGGCCACCACACACACCTCTCCGCTGGTCGAGGCTTCCTCAGTGTGGGACGGGGCCGGGTCGAAGATCAACATTGTTCGACCCGGCCCCACCGGTCACTCCTCCTCGACGGACGGCAGTGCCAGGAGCTCACCGAGCGCCAGCCGGCCGTCCCGGTACGCCGCCGCCACCTCCTTCCGTCCGCCGGTCTTCCACGTCAGCCGCGTGGCCGGCGGGGCCGGCTCGGCGACCCGAACGAAGTCGAGTACCCGGCCGGTCTCGCCGTCGACGACCGTGCCATCCGGCTCGACCCGCATCCGGGCCAGCAGCGCCTTACGCCACGCCGGCCGGACCGTCTCCACCGGTGCCGGCGTCGTGACCTCCACCTCGGTCGGGTGCTCCTGCTTGCACCAGGCGAGGAAGCCGGCTTCCTCGACGATGAACCCGGGCTCAGGAGTGCTCAGGCTGAGCTGGGCGACCGCCCGTCCGCAGCCGGGCACCCGCACCTCGACCGTCGTCACCCCGAGCTGGTTGTGCAGGTCGATCAGTCCGCTGTCGGCCTCGTGCCGGGCGGCGTCGTACGCCTTCTTCACCTCGTCGGCGAGGGCCTTGAGCACGGCGGCCCGCATCGCCACCTCGGGGAGCTGCTGCCTGGTCACCGGGTCACCTCCGCCAGGTCGGCCCGGCCGCTGGCCTCAGCTGGCGGCTGCTCGGTCACCTGGGCGGCTGGTTCCGTCTTCACATCGCCGCGCGGCTGGCCCGGCGGCTCGTTGGGCGTCGCGCCGGCCATGCGGGCGGCCCGGCGAGCCATCTCCGCCCCGGCCTCCTCTGAGGCGTCGATGTCGGCGGCCTGGGCGAGCGACGTCTTTCGCGCGGCGGCGATCTCCTGGCCCCGCGCGTTGAACGCGGGTCGCAGCTTCTGCGTCATGCCGAGCCGCTGTGCTCGCTGCCACAGCACCTCCAGGTCCTCCCGGGAGCTGCACGCGGCGAGCGCCTTCGGCCAGTCGACGTCGGCCGGCGGCTCGCCGTTCTCCAGCCAGTCAAGCAGCTGGTGCGCCAGGTCGGCGCCCGGCTTGTAGATCACCTGGTCAGCCAGGGCGTCGCACCGGCTCTTCGTGATCCGCAGGAAGTGCTCCGCGTCGATGTCGCCAACGATGTCGAACTCGTACTCGATCCCATCGCGCTGGTCGGGCTGCATGCCCAGCTTGGAGACCTTCGCCTTGCCGTCCGAACCTTCGGTCAGCTCGTACCGTTGCTTAGAGCGCAGGCAGACCGCGACGTGGCCCGGGTACGACATCAGGGCCTCGATGTACGCCCGCTCGATCGGGCGGACCTGCTTCCAGCCGTCCATCGATCGGCCGCTGTGGTTGCGGGCGAACAGGTCGACCAGCTCCAGGATGCCGCCAGGCCCGAACCAGTAGTGCGACAGGCTGTCGACCATGAACCCGGCGAAGCCCTCGTTGGCAGCCTCGTCGATCAGCTCGACCAGCTGCCGCGGGTCGTACTTCACCGGGGAGATCTTCGAGAACCCGTACCCGCCGGCCTCCTCCGGCGTCATGTCCAGGACTCCGGGCAGCTCCGGGTTGGCGGCGTACTTGTCGGCCGAGTCCCGCTCGGTGTCGACGACGGCGATCCGCTCGATGCCGTCAGCGACCGTCCGGCAGCCAGTCAGCGTGTAGAGCAGCTTGAGGCTGGTGAGCGTCTTGCCGGAGCCGGACGGCCCGGCGAGCGCGATCCGTGCCTTCGCCTGCTTCCTCGTCGCAGGCTTGAACCTTGACACGTCTTCGTCCCTTTCCACGTGAACGAACTTACAAAGGCTATACGGCTACTGAACGTGATTGCGGCCGTATAGATCGAGGCCATGCGAAAGCCCGGTGTGGACCTGGCAGGCCAGTGCTCCGACAGCGGCAGGGAAGCCGCAGTCGGAGTGCCGACAGATGACCGGCGTACCGAACGCCGTGCAGGCCGTGTCGGCCTCGTGCCGCCAGTCGTCGCCTGCGGGAACGAGCAGCCCGCCACAGGTGGCGCACTGGGCGACGTCGACTGTCGGCAGGGGGACAGTCACTTCCCGATCACTCTCCTTCCGTGTTCCCGTACGACCGCCAGGTGGCGGCCGTGCAGCGGGGCCGATCTCCTGCATCCAGGGAAGGCGCAGTAGCCGTTCGGCCCCTCGACGTACCGGTGGTCGGCGAGCGTGCCGCCGCCAACCGGTAGGTCCTGTTTCCCGTTTGGATTGAGTCCGCGTGGCGGACTAGAACCGTCCGCCAGGCGGACTAGCTCTAGTCCGCGACCCGGACTAGAACCGGCCATCTCTGGTCCGTCTCCCGGACCAGCAAGCCGGGGCGAATCGGACGCTGCTGGTCCGACTCTCGGACCAGCCCTGCGGGTCTCTTCCCGCTCGTCTGGTCCGGGTGGCGGACGCGTCTCGTCCCCCACTAGTCCGGTGAGCGGACCAGACGGCACCGTTAGCCGGTACACCGTCCGAGCCTTCTTCGACCGCGCGTCCGCCACGGAGGGCCGGGTCCGAACCACCCAGCCCTCCTTCTCCAGCTTGTTGAGCCACGCGGCCACGGTGGACCGGGCGAGCCCGGTTCCGTTGACCAGATCCGTGAGGCTCGGCGTGAACCGCTCGGGGATCGTGGCCGTGGCGTGGTCCGTCCACGTCAGCAGCGTCAAGACGAGCTGGCGGCCAGGAGGATCCAACGTGCACTCCTTGCTCCTGACCGCGCGTTCGACCGTCCACCGGTCGACCATGCAGGCGGCCTCTCTGTGCAGCGCCGCCAGCGCACCGCACCCCGAACTGGCGTACGATGCGCGTGCGACCCGTTATCCGATCCGGGTACGTCTCCACCGGCCCCGCCAGATGACCGCCTGGCGGGGCCGAGACGTTCTCCGGCACCTTACACCCGACGTGTACGGCCGCAGTGCCTCCGGGCATCCTCATACCCTCACGCCGTCCCGGCCTCGGGCTCGCCCGGGTCCCGCTTGATGCCCCACGGATCCCACACGATCGTCCGGTTCGTCCGCTCGGCGAACGCGTAGATGGTCGGCACCTTCCAGACCGGGTTGTTGCTCACCTCGCCGTCCTCCTTGGGCAGCACACCCTTCGACCGCCACTGGTACGGCGTGTTGTCCTTCACGTCGAACATCCGGCCGATCTCCTTGAGGCCCACGACGGGCGGCGGGGAGATCGGCCCCTCTTCGATCAGGTTGTCGGCGACCGAACGGACCGCCGCCCTCAACTGGGTCTTGCTCACCTTCACGTTCCTCTCCTCCCACGACGGGCGCCGTACAGAGAGAATGTACGGCACCACCCCGCGGGATCGATCACAGCGCCGCAGCGGCTCCGAGGTCAGAACCGCAGGGCAGCGGTCCGGCCGCGAGGCCCGACGTCGCCGCACTGGGCAAGATCTTGGCCATCTTCCCTCCTGTTCATGGCAGACGAGACGTACAAAGACATTGTATAGGATAGGCCATCTCGACGTCAATATTGTATGTATGTCCGGGACATCCTTTGCTCGGCCTGCGCGCAGCCGGCTATGCTGGTGTCTCCACGTGAACGCAAGGAGCCCCGGACCACGGTCCGGGGCTCCTTGCTATCCGGGGCGGCTACGTCACCGCGACGGCGTGCGGGAACTTCACCGCCTCGCCACATGCCGTGATCTGCAAGTAGCGGGGCCGTCCCGGCGCGCCGATGTGCGTGACCGTTCCCGTGTTCGCCTCCAGCGTGAGCTGGATCGTTGTCGACAGGTCCGTGTCCGCGTCCCGCTTGATGTACCGCAGCGCGTCGCAGTTCATCACCGGGCCGCCCTCCGTCCGGAACCGGTAGAACTCGGTGATCTGAACCGCGGGGGAGCCAGCCCGCATCAGCCGGAACAACGGCTGCACCCCGGCGGCCGACGAGCTGACGCCGCCGCCCAGCTCCACCCGGTACGCCGTCCGCGCCCGCAGCACCATCGGCACGGACAACACCACGGTCTGGGCCGTCACGGCCGGCGAGTTGTTCTCCGCCCACGCCAGCCCGTCCGGGCCGACACCGGGGGCGGGTGGTCCCGCCCAGCCGACAATGTGGTTCCCGGACGGCGGCGACTTCACCACCATGACCCGGGCGCCGACCGCGACGGGCCCCACCATGGACACGACGCGAATCGGCACCGTGTCGCCGTCGTAGACAGCCCGGATCGTCCCGTCGGCCGCCACGCTCACCACTGTCGCGGGCCGCAGCCGCCACATCAGCCCGAGCCGGCTCGCCCGCTCCAGCACCGCCTCGGCGATCGCTTTCACCGGCAGATGGCCATACGGATCCCTCACGCCGGATCATCCCCGTCCGTCGTCGGATACGCCCGGCGAAGCGTGTGCCGCATCTCCCCGCCCGGGGCGAGCGCCATCGTCCAGCCGGTCTCCAGCCACAGCTGCCCGTCCCACCGCACCACGTCGTAGCCGTCGTGCCGCGGGTCAGGCGGCGTACTCAGCTCCACCGACTCGTAGATCGTCTGCTGTATGCCCAGCGTCCGCGCGTATACCGTCACCAGCGCCTGCGATGGCAGCTGCGCCTCCACCACCCTCGGCAGCACGAACCCGCGTCGGGCGATCGAGTGCGGCGCCGACGCCGGCACGTCGTACGTGCCGACCAGCGGGGCCGCGTCCGAACCTGGGTCGTTGCTGACGACGACGAACCGGTTCGGCGCCGTCAGCAGGTCCGACACGCGCGAGATTGAGTTGCGGACCACCCGCCGGGACGCGTCCAGGTCGATCGTCGGCGCCTGGCCAGCCGGCTCGAACGCGCGCCGCAGCCGCAGCCGGCCCTGGTGGTCGAACCACGGCTTGAAGTACCCGCCCATCGTCGCCAGGTCCCGCAGGGCGCTAGCCCGGGAGGTGCCCGGCGACCAGGAGCTCACCGACCGCTGCTCGGTCGAGTCCATCGCCACCTCGCCGATCGGCAACCCATCCAGCAGCCGGGCCACCGCCTGGTCGACGAGCTGCCCGCCCGCGTCGAACCCGCTCTCCAGCTCCTGGTCGACGATGAACATCTCGTCGAACAGGGTCAGCGGAGCCGTCGACCCGCCGCTGCGCACCACCTCCACACTGTCGGCGATCATGTACCGGCCCAGCGGGTACACGCTGGGCGGCCGGTCGCCGACCACCATCGAGATCGCCACCCGGTCCGTCAGCGGGTTCACCCGCTCGGCGTCCACCGCCCCGAGGGTCAGCCCGGACACCCGCCGCACGATCGTCGCCGTGACATCGTGGCTCAGGCTCGGTGTCGTCCCGCGTAGCGGAGTCAGCGGCCCGCGCCGCACCCCAGTGCGGCCGTCGATCAAGTCGAAGCGGAACGACACCGCCCGCTGCCCAACGTGGTCGGGCAGATCGAGCAGGTCACGCGGTGCCGCAGATGCCAAGCCCATTCACCTCCCACCTCAGGCCCTGCGCGTCGACGAACGACGTGGTGCCCTTCGGCAGCGCCTCGAAGTCCGGCGCGGTGATGATCGGGCCGTCGATGCCGTTGCGTACCTCCACCCGCGACACCGTGACCCCGCCCCGCACCCACAGCGAGAAGAATCCGGGGTCCAGGTCCAGCGGCTCCGGGTAGTCGGTCGCGCTGTACACCAGCGTCCACGCCACCCCGTCCAGCGACGTGTACAGGTCCATCCGCGCCAGGCCGCCGCCCGCGTCCTGCTCGTACGTGGCGCGGACCCACCGGCGCTGGCGGGTCACCACCTGAAGCACGTCGGTACTGACGCACTGGTAGAAGACGTCCTGGCCGAACACCTCGACGCACGTCTCGACCTCGGAAACCATGAAGTCCCAGCCGTTGGAGACAAACCCGTCCGGGTCCGAGGTGTAATGCTCAACTGCCACGGCCCACTGGTCGGCCGAGGTGCGCAGCTCCACGCGGATGTCGAAGTCGGCCATCGGCTCGCGCACGCGGAAGTCGTCGACATCCATCGTCGCGGTCACGTTCGTGTTGCCGGCCGTCAACGCGCCCCGCACACCCGTCCGGCCGGCCACCGCCAGGCTGGAGTCCACGACCTGCGCCGGGTAGTTGTAGAAGTCGCCGCCGTCCTTCCATGCCCCGGCGCGCACGACCGAGCCGCGTACCTGCATCCGCAGCCAGATCCAGTCCCCCGGCGCCCAGGTCACCGGGTCCCAGTTCCTGTCTTCCTGGATCTCCAGCGGCGCGATCGTGGTCAGCGTCCCACCCACCAGCTTCTCCAAGCCCACGCCGAGGGTCCCGTCCGGGTTGAACGCGAGCCGGGCCAGGTAGTGGTTGTTGGCGTCGACGTACCTGCCGAGCAGGTAGCCGTTGACCGGCTGGGTGAGGGCCGCCGTGTCGAGACGGAACCGCGCCCGAATGTCGACGTCGAGCCGGTCGGGGCCGGTGACGATCCCCTTGCCGGCCGGGGACGGCCCGAGCGCCACCTCGTCGACGTAGAGCAGGTGGCTCGCCGGCGGCGTGCCGTCCATGACCACGTTGACACTGGCCTTCGCCGTCGCCGGGTTCGTCGGGGCCGTGCTGAACGTCAGTCGGGTCCACGTGTTCGCGGCCACCGCGATGGGACTGCTCGACGAGGTGTTCAGGTAGGTGCTGGCCGCGTCGAACCAGTTGATCGACAGGACGACGTTGCGGGCCACCGCGCACCGCACCCACGCCACCGCCCGCCAGGTCACGCCCACCGCCGCACCGGTCACCTGGTTCGACTCGATCCGCACCTGCGCGGTCACGCCGTCCGGCGTCACCAACCCCGACGCGACGCCCTCGTGCGCCTGCGCCGTCGAGCGGACGAGCGTGCACCCGAACGTCGTCCACCCGGCCACGGTCGTCTCGAAGAACGGGTTGCTGTTGCGGTACTCCACCAGCTTGATCCGGCCGGCGCCGCCCGTCACGGACACGTCCTCCGGCGGGCCCATGTCAATCGTCCACGGCAGGCCCGGCGTCTCGGTGCTACCCAATCCACCCGCCGGCACATCCCGCGTGAAGCTGTCGTCGACCACGATCGGGTCCAGGCCGGGCGGCGTGTCCGCGTCGGCGGTCACCGCGTCGACGGTGCCCTCCGGGCGAAGGCCCTCACACGGCGCCGGCCCGCCGTCCAGCGGCGCCGGCGTGTCGGTGACCTCGACGACGGTCAGCTGCGCCAGGTGCAGGTGCCCCCGCTTGCGGGACCGCCGCACCGATGCGGACGGCACGAGCAGCGCCGCCAGCCAGCGGTTGCCCAGCTCGTCACGCACGCACACGTACGGCAACGTGTCCCACGCCAGGTCCCGCAGATCCGTGAACCCCTTGTCCATCGTCCCCGGCGGCACCGCCGCCGCGTTGACCAGCACCGTGCGGGTGAACTCCACCCCGCCCCGCTCCAGCGGCCGGAAAGCCGTGCGGTAGTCCCGGTCGAACATCGCCTGCAGCTCGACCTGGCCCGCCTCCGGGAACGTGAACTCCTCGGCGCTCTGGCGCTCCCAGCTCATGACGTAGGCCAGGTTCGCGGCCGGGCTGCGGTTGCTGGTCAGGATCAGCACCCCCACGTCGACGCCGGTGCCGGTCACACCTGGCGCGGGGATGGTGGCGGCGACGGGCGCGGACCACGGGCCGGCGATGCCGGTGCGGTGCACCATCCGGATCCGGTACCGCGACTCGACGCCCACCCGGGCCTCGTAGTCGTCGACCGCGGTGACGTTCGGCTCGACGACCTTCGCGATCGTCTCCCACTCGCCGGACGGCATCGTGTCGTCCTGGCGCTGCACCTCGTAGTGGCCCCACCCCGCGACTACCGCCGTGTTGATCGCCGTCCACGACAGCTGGTGGTAGTGGATGCCGGTCGGGATGCCGCCCACCGGCCGCTGGCAGTTCTCGTCGACCACGGTCAGCGGCTGCACCGCCGACTGCACCGCCAGGCCGGTCACCGCGTCCATCTCCTGCGCCAGCATGAGCGTCAGGTCAACGGACACGTCGCTGTTGCCGTCGATCGTTGCGTACCCGCCGAGGTCCCCATACCCGGGCTGGGACGGTGAGGAGCCCAGGAGGGTGTGGGGTTCCGCGTCGGCGCCGAGGACCTGCCACGGCACCTCGCCGTCGGCACTGCTGTAAAACGCCCAACACGTCGTCCCGCCGGCGCCGCTCGCCACGTACGGCGGCTCCAGCCGCAGCGTGACCTCCTTCCAACCTCCGGCCACCTCCGGCAGCGCGTCGAACTCGTCGACCGTGATCGAGGCGCTCGGGCCGAGCCGCACCCACGTATCGGCCGGGTCGACCTGGAAGAGCTCCAGCGGGTCCTTCGTGCCCGGCAGGTGGCGGGCGTAGAACCTCGCCCACACGTACGTACCGGCGACGTCGTTGAGCAGCCGCTGCATCGTCGCGCCCGGCCCGTAATGGTCGTACAGCGTGCCGACCGCCTGCGCGAGGTACCCGTGCGAGCTGATGTCGGCGGTGCCGGGTGCGCTCGCACCCGCGTACATGACGATCGCCGGCATCTCGCTGACCGTCTCCACGGTCGGCACCGACCCCTCGCGCAGCGTCTTGCGCAGCAGCACCCCCCGGTGGCCAGGGAACGGCCCCACCGACCCCAGCCGGTCGACCGGCACAGGCACCGGCGACGCCACCGACATCTGCCCCGAGTACGCCTGCCCCACGGTGACCGCGTACTCGTACCCGGCGCGGAGGGGCACGTCGTACCCGAAGTTGTACATCTCGACGAGCGGGATCTCGTAGTAGTAGCCGCCGATGAGGGCCGCGCCGTCGGAGATGTCCAGGCCGCCGCCCGCGACACGGTTCTCCTCCCCGTACGTGATCTCCAGGGCCAGGTAGTGCACCTGGAAAACGGCGCTCGCCGCGGCGGCCGCGCTGGTCTGGAGCCGCACGTTGACGTTCGTGCCACCCGATCCGGACAGCGCTATCAGCCCCGACGTCGGCGCCAGGCCGCCCGCCCACTTCCACGGCAGCCGGGTCTTCGTCGTCAGGGGCGTGTCGGCCGTGCTCCACCACGGGTTCAGCTCGCCTAGGCGGGCCCGGCGCGGGGTGGTGACCTCGGTATGCAGGGCAGGCCCCGTCAACGTCTCGTCCATCACCCAGTTCAGTCCGGCCGACGGTCGTTCCAGGCCCAGCGTCACCGCCGGGGACAGGTCCGCGAACGGGCCCGACATCACGTAGAGCACCGACACGTCGAGGATCCGCCGGTACCGCAACGCGCCCTGCACCTGCGACGAGCCGGTGTCGAACCAGAACCGGCAGGCCGCGTTCGGGCCCGTCAGCGTGATGTGCCGGGGGTCGGATGGGTTGTGCACGGCGTCGTTGGGCTGCGCGGCGCCGCCCGCCAGGGCCGCACCGCCGAGCAGTTCGCCCCCCGTGCAGGCGATCACCAGCTTGCGGATCGGGCCGGTGCCTGCCACCACATCGGACCGGTAGAGGTTGACCAGCAGCTCCTTGCGGGTCGGCCGACCCGGCGGCGGCGCGGTCGCGAACAGCCGCACCCGCCCCAGGCCCTCCTCCGACGAGCTGTAGTCGTGGCGGGCCTTGAACGTGTAGCCGACTTCGCTGGCGGTGTCGAGCAGCACCGCGTCAGCCACGAGCGGCGCCCACTGCATTCCGATGACGTACGGCCAGTCCGGGTTGTAGTTCCCCACTCAGATCGTCCTCACCGTCGTGGCCACGTCCCGCCGGGCCAACGTCTGCCACACGCCTTCGCCGACCGCCCGGCCGGCCTCCAGCGCCTCCTGCCGGGTCGGCATGACACCCTCGAACACCACAGAGATCGCGCCCCGGCCGAACACGATCGGCGTCCCGCCGCCCTGCCCGAGCTGGCCGGCGAGGATCCGCAGCAGCCCCGACTCCTCGGCCAGCTCCCGCGCCCGGCGGGGCCGGGTCAGCGGGATGACCACCTCGTCGCCGGCCTCGCCGCCGACGAACAACGTCGGCCGGCGCAGGATCGCGCCGTCGGCCAGGTACGGGATGCGGGGCAGCGACCCGGGCAGCAGCGCGTCGACCCGGCTGATGCCGGAGTTGATCGCGCCGATGATCCGGTTGAGCTGGGTCCGGATGGTGCCGGTGATCGCCGAGGCGATGCTGCCCAGCGACGGCACCCGCCGCAACCCGTCGACCAGCCGGCCGATCAGCGCGCTGCCGGCAGACAAGAACCGGCTGGCGTACCCGGAGATGCGGCCCGGGATCCCCGCGATGTACGACACGATCGCGTTGAAGCCGTTCACCGCCGCGGTCCGGCCGGCGTTGACCGCGCCGGTGAACGTCGACGAGATGATGCTCCCGAGCCGGGACAGCGCCGACAGGATCCGGCCCGGCAACGCCGTCGCGAATCCGACCACGGCGTTGACGCCGGCCAGGAACAGCGATCGGGCCAGGTTCCACGCCTGGGTGAACAGGTTGCCCAGCAGGGCCGGGAGCTGCTGCACCGCGGCGATGATCTGCCCCGGCAGCTGCGTGACCGCGTAGAGGATCAGTCCGATGCCGACGCCCAGCGCCTCCAACGCCATCCTCGCCGCCGACGTGAACAGGTTCCACAGCATCTGCGGCAGGCTGGCCAGGAATGCGCCGATCCGGCCCGGCAGCTCGGCGAACCACGTCCCGACCGCGGTGAAGAACCCGACGACGGCGTTCCACGCCGACGAGAACGCGCCGCCGATCGCCGACCCGACACCAGCCCAGTCGATCGTGTTCAGCCACCCGGCGACCTTGCCGAGCCAGTCGGCGACCCCGGACAGCGGCGACAACAGCCACGCCAGCGCGCCGGCGATCGCCTGGACCAACGGGACGACCGCCCGCGACGCCAGGAACGACACCAGCAGCGCCGCGACCTTGATCAGCGGCGCGGCCAGCGCCACCAGCACCCCGGCGAGCTGCGCCGCCAGCTCGATCAGGGGAGTCAACGCCACCACGATGGCGACGACCGGCGGCAGCAGCGACACGATCGCCGGGATCAGCGGCATCAGCGCGGTGACGACCTGCACGATCAGCGGGCCGAGGGCGTTGAGCACAGGCGCGAGGGCGCTGCCCAGCGCGGCGACGACCTGGCCGAGCGGCTGCCCCAGCTGGGTGAACAGCTTGGCGAGTAGCCCGGCGGCGGGGGCGAGGACCGCGGTGAGCGTCTGCCCGATCTGGAGCAGGACCGGGGCTAGCGCGGATACCAGCGGACCGATCAGCGGCCTGAGGGCGGCGAGGGCCTGCGCCAGCGGCCCGACAAGGAGGGTTACCAGCTGGCCGACGACAGGCAGCAGCGGAGCGAGGGCCAGCGCGATCGACGCAATCACCTGGCCGACCGGCCCGAGCGCGGGCGCGAGGGCCTGCACGCCGGTCGACAGGGCCGCGAACACGGGGCCGAGCGCCGCGCCGAGCGCGGAGATCGCTGGCGCGAGACCGTTGGCGAGGGCCTGCAAGGCGGGGACGATCGCCTGCGCGATCGGCAGCAGCGCCGGCACCAGCGAGCTGCTGATAATCCCGACCAGCGTCCCGAACACCGGGGACAACCCGGCCGCGACGGTGGCCAGCGCGGTGAAGATCCCGGTCAGGGCGGTGCCGCCCTCTGCCGAGGCCAGGAACTCCCGCGCCGCCGTGGTGGCGTTGACCAGGTTGGTCAGGAGCGCGTTGCCTGTCGCACCGGCGGCGGCGCCGAGGACGGAGCCGATGATCCCGGCGACGTTGCGGGCGATCTGGCCGAGCTGTGACAGCACACCCAGGGCGCGCTCGAGGACGGCGCTCGCCTCACCGGATGCGGCGACCGACGACAGCCAGAGCCCGAACCCGGTGGCAGCATCGCCGGCGGCTGCCGAGAGCTGCTCGACAGCGGGCAGCGCGATCACCGCGATGTCCCGGAACCCGGCCAGCAGCGGCCCGGTCGCCACCGTCAGGTTGGCGACCGACACCCGGGTGGTGTCGAGCACCGAGCGCAGTGCGTCAACGGTCGCCGCTTCCCGCGCGAACTCCAGCGCCCGGCGGGCGGCGAGACCGTAGTACACCGCGATGTCCGCGAGGCCGGTGCGGAGCGGCCCGGACAGCACGGCCGCGGTGGCGCTGATCTGGCCGACGATCGGGGCGGCGAAGGCGTCCTGCGCGGCGGCGCGGATCTCCCGCAGCGGAGGCGACACGGCCTGGAACTCCCGGGCGAGGCGCTGTGCCTGCGGGGACAGGTTCTTGATCGCGTCGGCGAACTTCGCCGCATCGCCCTCTGCGGCTGCCGTGAGGGTGTCGCCGAGGCCGGAGGTAGCCAGGCGCAGGGTGCCGATGGCGGCGGCGCCAACGGCGATGGCGGCCGGGATTGCCACAGCGGCGCCGCCGACCTGGGCGATCGCGCCGGCCAGCCCGACGAGCTGGGTGGTGGCCGAGGCGGCGATCGTCCCGATCGACCCGATCTTGAAGGCGGCTTGCAGGCCCTTCCGCAGGTCGGGCCCGAAGCGCCTCACGTCGCCGACGATCTCGATGTACGCGCGCCCGAGTGCCACATGATCAGCGTAGGCGGTCCTATACGCCCGCTGTCGTTCATTGCGGCCGTATGCCTTTTCGTGCCTCACACCCCGCCTTGACGTTGCACACGGTCGAGCCCGACGATCGTCGGGGTAGGCAACCCCGTGCAACTTGTTCCAGAGAGGCTGGGAGATGCGGCTAACGTTCCTGGGCAAGGAGACAACAGGCGGGCAGAGCCCGACCCTGTACGCGACCGACCGTGACAGCTACGTCGTGCAGGGGTGGCGCGTCAGCGACGCCGACATCCTCGCCCGCTCAGAAACAGATCAGGAGACCGTTGTTGAGGTACCCGCCAGGCTCATGACCCACCTGGCCAAGAACGGCCTGAACGGGCAGGTGAAGCGGATAGCGCCGCCGATCGTCCACGTAACCCAGCGGGGGACCTACATCATCCGAGGATCGCGGATGACCGACGCCGCCGCGCTCGCCCAGATGGACATCCCGCCGCACGAATCCTGCGTCGAGGTGCCCGCCGAGCAAATGCAGAACCTGGTACAGAACATTGATGAATCCGATCACCAGTAGAGAGTTTGAATCCCTGTTTCGCCCCGGCGTCCGCGCCTTTCACTTGGAGATGCGGGATGTCTACCGGGTCGAACAGGAAGACGTCCCTTTCCAGAGATGGATCCAAGGGCTGCCGGACGACTATTCCTGGCGCGAGGAGTGGCTGTCCTTCGTCCGCGCCGTCACCTCAGCCGGTACGGTGATTCAACGAGTGCGGATCGTCACAGAGCCCCATTCGGATTACGTACGCTGGGAGCGAGAGCTGGACCCCCAGAACGCCAAGGCCGGTGAAGACATCCGCTACTTGCCCCGCGCGCAGGCAAGCGACATCACCCTTCCCGCCGAGGACTGCTGGCTGTTTGACGACGACCAGCTCGTCTTGAGCCTGTTCAAGCCAGACGGACGCTCCGGCGGCTACGCCACTGAGGACGACCCACAGCTCGTGGCCCAGTACCGGGCGGTGCGTGACGAGGTGTGGGCGCGTGCGATCCCGTACGCCGAGTACCACCCAGCAGGCTAGTGTCCACCCCGGCCCGTCAGGCCCGCGAGGCGTTGGGCGTCAGGCTCAGGGACATCCGGCATGACGCCGGACTGACGGGCCGGGCGCTGGCCGCCAACGCCGGCTGGCACTACACCAAGGTCTCCAAGCTGGAACACGGCGTCATCAACGCGTCCGAGAACGACGTACGCACGTGGTGCCGCATCTGCAACGCCGAAGACCAGATACCAGACCTGGTCGCGGCCGTCCGCTCCATCGACACAATGTTCGTCGAGTGGCGCCGGCAGCTCAGATCCGGCACCAAGCGGCGACAGAAGGAAAGCGTCCGCTTCGAGGCCGAGACGACGTTCTTTCGCGCCTTCGAGCCGATGTTCATACCCGGGCTGCTTCAGACTGCCGAGTACGCCGCGGCCCTGCTAACCAGCTTCATCGACTTCCACGGCCTGCCGGATGACGTAGACGACGGCGTGGAGGCTCGCATGGAGCGGCAGAAGATTCTCTACCGGGGAGAGCACCGGTTTCACATGGTCTTCTGCGAAACGGCCCTGACACTGGGCATCGCCCCAGCAGATGTTTTGGTTGGCCAACTCGATCGCCTGCTGGCCGCTTCGACTCTTCCACGTGTTCACATGGGAATCATCCCAACTCGGGCCACTCACAAATTCCTGCCGCTACACGGCTTCTGGATACTCGACAACACGACGGTCCTCATCGAGACGATCTCGGCCGAAATCAAACTGACGCAGCCGCGGGACATCGCGGTCTACGCCAAAGCATTCGAGCGGTTGGCGTCGTCCGCCGTCTACGGCCGTGACGCCCGGAGCCTGATCACCAGCGCCCTCAGGAGCCTCGACGACGCGAGTTGATGCAACTTCGTGCAACATCCTCCCCTTCGACGCGGCCCGTTCCCTACCGTCACCACGTGCCACGGCAATGTGATCGGGCGATCACGGCCGGTGGCGCGACGTGAGGTACGAGGGCACACATCACCTGGGGGCTAGTCGTGGTCGTCAGTGGTTTGCGTCAGACCCATCCGAAAGCCAACACCCACAGCCAGGCCACTAGCGGACACGGGATCGAAGTACCCGACCCGTGCCCTACGGAACCCATCCCCGGGTTCGGTTGTCTGGCCCTGACCGCCGGGCAGCGCGAAACCATCACAGCGTACGTGCTGACCATCCACCGGGCCGACAGCGGCCTGTTCACGCTCAGGCTGGCCTGGCCGCCGCTGACCATCCGTCGTCGCTGCGTGTGGTGCCGCAACCCGTGGCCCTGCGCCGCGGCCGAGTGGGCGCGCCGCGCCGACGTCAAGACGGCAATCGGGCGGGCGCTGTGATCACGACCCCCGCGCTACAGGCGCCCATCGGACTCGACCACGAGCAGGACTGGTCACGCGGCGGCGACTGGTGCACCTGCGGATCCCGCTGGCATGCCTGCCCCCTCCGCCAGCGCAGCTCGTCGACCTCGACACACCAGGTACCCCCGCCGGACTTCACCCCGTCGAGCGGTCCGCTCGACGGCCCGCGCCTCACGCCCGCCTGGGTCGGACCAAACATCATCCACCGGCACATCGCCGCAGCGCTGACCGGTCGAGGCGGCCAGCAGCGGCGGCGAGGAAACGGCGGCCGCTGGTGACACGACTCCGCTCCAACGTGATCCCGAATCTCAAAGGGTCCGTGATGTACCAGCACTGTGTCGAGGTCTACCTACGACACCAGCCCGGTCCGGGCGGCAGCTGCACCTGCGGATACCTGGGATGTCGAGCCCGTTACAACGCGAGCATCGTTATCCACGCCGCGGGTGTCGATCCCACCTCATTGACCGCCGCCGACGCTAAACCGCGCCCGTGGCACGAACGGTCGGTACGTCCGCGGCAGGACGAGGCCAACGCCGCGCCTCCATCCCAGGGTGCGCAGGTCCCCCCGGCAGCCTCCGGGATCGCAGCAACTTCCGAGGCGGGACCTGCGGCGCCCGAGCGAGGGTGGGGCGCCGACCCGACGGCGCCCCACCCTCCGGCAACCCCAAACGGCGGGCCACGCTGGTGACCGGCGCCGGCCGGCCGGCCATGGCCGCCAGCACCGACCCCTACCTGCTGCGCAACCTCGTCTGGTGCGGGCCGTGCGACATCCCCATGGCTCCGGCCCATGAGCCACGCGGCGACAAGCGGCGTGCCTACAAATGCCCGCTCGGCTGCCGCACAGCCGTGGTGCTCGCCGAGCCCGTCGAGTCGATGACGTGGCTCGCCGCCGAGCGCCACGCCACCGTCGCCGCGATCGCCTCCATCTACCGGCAGTCCGTGCTGGAGATGCTGCTGGTCAAGGTCCTCGTCGGGGCCACCGCCGACGACGTGTCCTTCGTCTGGCGCACCTAACCTGAGACCCCGCCGGCCGTCGGCACCGGAGCCGCCGCGGCCGGCGGGCCGGGCCCGCGCGTCCCGACTTCCCCCGTAGCCGGACGCCGGGCAACCGGCGGGCGCGTCGCGTCCCTGAGCACCCGCGCGACGCGCCCGCCAACCGGCCCTGACCGATGCCTGTCACCCTCGGCCGCTACCGTTAATGGCGTCCGCCCCCCGGCAGCCACCAGCACGCATGGCTGTCGGGAGGAGCTTTCCTTGCACATCATCAGCCGCGCCGAATGGGGCGCCAGACCACCACGCAGCCGTGAGGCCGTGCCCTGGTCCAAGCGCACAGGCTTCATGGGGCACTACAGCGCCGCGAGCGCGACGCAAAGCCCCAGGCAGATCCAGGCCTTCCACATGGACGTCAGACTGGGCGGATGTCGGGTACAACTTCCTGATCAACTCGCTGAACGGCGACATCTACGAGGGCCGGGGCTGGACCGTTCTCGGCGCCCACTGCGCCGGCCACAACACGCCCAACATCGGCGTCTGCATCATCGGCCTGGACCGCCCGAACCGCCAGGACGTCTCCGACGCCGCCCGGCGCAGCTTCCGCTGGCTGTACGAGGAAGCCAACCGCCGAAAGGGCTCCAAGCTGGCCCTCCTCGGCCACCGCGACCGCGGTGCCACCGCCTGCCCCGGGGACGAGATCTACAGCTGGCTACGCGCTGGCCTGCCCATCGTCGGATCGACCCCCACACCCGCCCCGCCGAAGCCGGGACGGCCCGCGCCCGGCCCCGCCGTCGCGTTCCCGCTGCCGGCCGGCTGGTACTTCGGCCCGGCGTCTGGACCGGACTACAGCGTCTCCGGCAAGTACCTGCGCACCTTCAAAGGCCGCACCGACAGGCAGTGGATCCAGGAATGGACCAACCAGCTCAGCCGGCGGGGCTGGAGCATCGGCAAGGGCGAGCGGTGGCTCACCAAGTACGGCAACGACGGCATCTACGGGCCGGAGTACAAGGCGCTCATCACCGCCTTCCAGAAGGACCAGAACCTGCTCGTCGACGGGCTCCTCGGCCGGCAGACCTGGGACGCCGCCTACCACAACCCGGTCACGTAGGAGCCGCACAGTGAATGCCGCGGTGATCGTCGCGCTCATCGGTGGCGGGTCCATCGCCGGCGTCGTCGTCGACCGGTTTCTCACCTGGCTGCTCGGGCGGCGGACGCGGGACCTCACGCTCGCCGACCTGAGCAACCAGATCGCGGAACGCACCCTCACCCGGCTGGAGGCCCAGCTCGCCAGCGCCGAGCGGCAGGTGGCCACCGCGAACGCCACCATCGCCGAGCTGCGCAGCGAGGTCAACCAGTTGCGGGCCGAACTCGCGGCCCGCGCCAACGTTGCCGCCGAGCGGGACCGGCTCCTCGCCGAGAACGCGCACCTCAAGGCCCAGATCCGCCAACTCACCGGAGGTACCCCATGAGCACCAACCCGGGCACGCCCGCCACCAACCTGTCGGCGCAGGCGCCGTCCTCTCCGTCACCATCAAGGCGATCCTCATCGCCCTTGCCGCGCTCGGCTGGGTGCCGATCACGGAGGAGGCCATCACCGAAGTCACCCTCGCCGTGGCGGCCATCGCCGACGCACTCGTCTACTTCGGCCTCATCAAGCCCCGGGTCAACCAGCTCAAGCAGCAGGCCGCCGCCAGCCAGGCCGCGCAGATCGACCTGGGACAGATTCCGCCGTACCAGCCGCCGCGCGGCACCACCTTCCGCGGCGACCGGGACCTGCGGTAGCCCCAACGAGCCGCGAAGGGCGACCCCCCGCCCGGGGTCGCCCTTCTTCATGCCACCGCGCCGGGACTACGCCGTACGGGCCGCACCGCGCAGGCTGCCCAACGCCCGCTCGAACGAGTCGTCCGTCTCCTCGTCCGACCATTCCTCGCGGCCCTCCAGCTCGGCGCCGGCCGGCGGCGTCGTCAGCTGCCGATGGAACTTCGCGATGTCCTTCTCCGTCGCCCCCTCCACCCACCAGGCGTAGATCACGTCCAGCAGCGACGGTAGCGGCAGCCTCAGCGGCTCCCGCCCGGTGCGGAGAAGCATCGTGCCGTGGAACTCGGGCCAGCGGTTGACCGCCAGGTCTAGGAGCCGCTGCCCGACCCAGTAGGGCGGCCGGACCACACCTCGCACACGTACTCGAAGATCCGCATCGCGTCCGAGAAGTCGAACTCGTCGTCGGTGCTGAGCAGCCGCTTCTTGAACACCCGCAGACCCGCCGGGTCGAGCGTCTGCTCGAAGAAGTCGAGGACCGCCGCCACCTGGTCCTCCTGCGCCCGGCTCGACGACGCCGCCGCCAGCAGGTACGCCAGCTGCGCGTCCTTCGGCGCCCGGCACACCATCTCCACGCCGTCGAGCTTGAACGGCACGTCGGGCAACCTTCCGCCGTCGCTGCTCTGCGCCGCCTTGGCGCTGGTCGTGAACTCCCGCATCTCTTCCCCAATCACCGGACGATCCGGAACCCCGCCGGAACCGCCACCTCTTCCATCGCCTCCCGCAGCCACGGCTGCGGCCTCGTGCCCGGGTGGTCCACATAGGTCGTGAACACCACCTCGCCGCCCGTCTCGAACCGCAGCACGCCACCCGGTCGCCGGGGCCGGATGATGTGCGGGCCGATGCCGTCGTGCACGTACTCGGCGTACTCGACGTCGTTGACCACGAACCCGTACACCTGGCCGAGGCGCACGCCGACCTCCTCGCGGTGTGCTGACCGGAGCCGGCCCGTGTCGACCGGGCACTTCAGCACCGCCCGGGTCCGCACCCGGCGGGCCACCGACCGGACGAACGACACCACCGGCCCAACCGGGCCGGTGAGGAGCTGCCGCATCTCTCCCTGGAACAGGTCGACGCGGGCCTTGATGACCAGCGCCATCAACGGCGACGCGACCGCTTCGCCCCGGCCGGCTCGGCCTCATCCACGCCGGCGGCTACGGCGTCCGCCGCCGTCGCTTCACCCTCCGGCGGCGCCGGCGGCTGGGTCGGCGGATCCTCCCGCTCGACGAGCTCGTAGCGGCCCAACCGCACCAGCTTCGCCAACCGGGCCGTCCACTCCAGCACCTGCACCTCGCCGGCCTGGACGCCCGGCATGTTCACCAGCGCCCGCACCGTCACGAACTCACCGAGTTTCGGCATCGCTCACTCCTCATCCCCTCCGACGCACAGGGTGGTCATCACCGTCACCAGCAGCTCCTGCCCGACGCAGCCGCCGGACGGGCCGACGCTGGTTTGCTCGCCGACGAACACCTCTTCGACCGTTTCGACCTCGGGCAGCCGGCTCAGGACGGCCCGCCGAATCCGGCCGGCGTCGTCGGCGAGCACCGTCGCGGACCGCTCCAGGTCCTCCGCAGGGGGCGGGTTCCCGAAGTCGTCCTGACTCGGCGCGCACCGCGCGGTGCCGACGCCCAGCTCCACCGCCCAATACACCCCCGGGTCACACCCGTCGCCGATCGGCGTCGTCCGGCCCTGCGGGAACTCGCCCGGCCGTGTCGGGAACACGCGCACGATCCGCACCCACGCCTGCCCGTTGCAGCAGTCGTCGATGGCCACGTCCCGGCCGGGCACGACCGCCGTGGTGGCCGGCGTCCCACCCAGCGCGGCGACCAGCTCGTCAGCCACCGCGGCACGCAGCGCCACCGCGACCGGCCAAGCCACCGGGTCGGCCGGCACCACGGGCGCGGTCATGACGTCCTCCGGCGACCGCCGGCCAGGTCCGGCGACCACACCACCGAATCGCGGGGCAGCCGGTTCGGGTTGACCACCCGCAACCACTGGTCGACCTCGGGCAGCCCGGTCATGCCGTCCTTGGCGAGCTGCGCCGGGTCGAGGAACGTCTGCTGCACGCCCTGCCGCACCACTGACTGCACCCGCCGAGGCAGCCGGCACGTGCTGTCGGCCAGAATCGCCTTCGCCAGCTCGCACGCGTACTGCCCGGCCGCGAGCTGCCCGCCCACCGGCACCGGGATGCCACGCTGATAGGTCACAACGAAGCTGCCGGGCTCGGTGTCCGCCGCGGTGAAGTCCTGGCACTCCGGCCAGCAGTCCCCGTCAACCCGCACCAGCCACCGCCGGTCGTGCACCAGGTACGCGGCCGGCGGCACCACCTCGCCGTCGACGCGGACCTCCGTCACCCCGTGCACCGGACCGGCCAGGCCCACCTCGCACAGCCGCGACGAGCACGAGCAGCCAGGCCCGGAGCAGCCGCACCACGACACCCCAAGCCAGCCGTACGGCAGCGTCGGCAGGTATGGCAGCAACCGCCAGAAGTCGTATCCGTCCGGGCAGCTGCGCCGGCACGGCCGCACCGTCAACGAGCACAGGCCGAAGCGGCGACCGGACAGCGCCCACAGCACCTCCGTCGCCACACTGGTGGCCGTCGCCTTGATCTCGGCGTCCACGTCGGCCCAGCCCGCGCAGCCGGCCGTGATCAGCGGCCAGTCGCACGGGCCGGTCCGGACCGGCTGCGTCACGGCGGTCGCCTACGGCGCGAACGGCACGGCGACCGACTTGAAGCGCTGCGCCCCGGTCGTCGTGTCGGTGACCGTCACCAGGTACACGCCGGCCGATGCGTACTGGTGACTGACCTTCGCCGCCTCGGCCGGGCCGGGCGACACCGCACCGTCACCCCAATCCACCGTGTAGGTGTGGACCGGAGGACCCGGCGGAACGTACGTCGCCGTGAACTCGGCCGTCATGCCGGTCGCGTCCGTGGCGTCCTCGGCCAAGGTACCGTCCGGCGGACGCTCGGTGATACCGCACGTCGGCGCCGGCGGCGGCAGCGTCGTCCAGTCGATGTGCAGCAGGTCCTTCTCACCCATCGGGTCGAGGAGCTTCCCGACACCGGTCGAGCGCAGGTAGACGTCGTACGGGCCGACGTCCCACGCCTCGTTCTCGATCGCCTTCCCGGTCAGGGTGAACGTCACCGCCGCGTTCTCGATCGTGAAGTCCGTGACGTGCCCGTCGATGATCTGCGGCAGCAGGAAGTACCCGAACCGCGGCCGTGGCGTCGCCCCGCCGGCGCACTTCTTCAGCGACGTGCCCGACCACAGCTCCAGCGCCACCGACGACGCCAGGTTGATCCCGCTGGTGACCCGCATCCCGGTCGCCACCCCGTCCTCGTCAAGGACGACAGGGTGGCCGGTGAACATCGTGTACAACTCGGGGTCGACCTTGCAGCAGCTGACGGTGACGTTGTAGAACTTGATCCGCCGCCGGCCCGGCTCGTAGACGGCGGAGTCGCCGTTGGCGTCCTTCTGGTCGATCTCCTCGCCCTCGTCGAACTCGGGCGCGTACTCGACCGAGATGAAGCCCTTCGTGACCACGTGCACCGGCCAACCCCCGGCCCCCATGACCGGGTTGCCGCACGCGTCGAGCTTCGTGGCACGCAGCATCTTCCCCTTGACCGGGGCATCGCACACCGCAGGCATCGGCACGTCCTCAACGGGAGATCCTTGTGCCCGGCCCGCAGCCAGCGGCGCTACCCGCCTAGGGTAGCCCAGGCGGCGCCGGATCGACCCTGGACACGAGCGCGGCCTGGGCGGTGACTCACCGATGGTCGAGGGTCGTGCCCCTAGGCACGACCCTCGATCCTCTCACCGGTGGAACATCTCCAACTAGGTCAGCCTCCTCGGCTGAACGGGCGGCATCGGCACCGTCCCTTCGGGCGGCGGGCTCGCGCACCGCCGGCACGTCACCTTCCTCGGGGTGCCCAACGCCAGGTCCGCCTCGACCGTCACCGCCCGGATGCAGAAGGCGCAGTGCATGGGCACCAGCCTCGGCAAGTACAGCCCGATCACCATGTGGCCCTTCGGCAGCAGCGCCGACGCCGGCTTGCCCTCCGGCATCCGCCGTACCATCACCTGCAACGCCGTCGCGAAGTCCGGGTGCCCGTGCACGTCAAGGACCTCGACGACATTGCCGAGGAACACCACATGGTCCCGGCGCCGCAGTTCGTCGACCCGGATCGGCAGACCCATCCGGCTCGTACTCTCCACGGTCACGCCGCACGCTCCATCCAGCCGCGCCGGGCCTGGACGTCCAGCACCAGCTGGTCGGTCAGCCCGGCCCACACGTCGAGCGGCAGCGTCGCGATGTGCTCCCACCGCCCGGCCACCGCCACGTACACGTGCAGCGCGCCGTACGCGTACTCCCACAGGTACGCCCACTCCTCACCCTCGCCGGGCGGATCGGCGGGCATCCGCCCGACGAGCGCCCTCCCGCTGACACCGAGAGGGTGCGCCCGGCCGACGCCGGTGACGTGCACCCACCGGCCCTCCTCGTCGGCGACCACAGCCGGCGGCCACTCGGTGTTGGCCAGGAAGCACCAGTCCCGGTCGAGCAACGCGGCGACCATCTCCTCCGTGTCCCGCGAAAACTTCCGTCGCCACATCGCGTGCATCTGCCCGAGCAGCCAGCTCGGCTGGCCCTCCAGGTCGACCGGCCGCGCCCGGTACCACCTGTCGCCGCCGGGGGCGAAGCGCCCCACCAGTGCCGTCATCGCCAAACCTCCCCGTAGCGCTCGGCGACCGCCGCCATGTACTTCCGGAAATCAGCGGCCCGCCATTGCGTCGCGAAGCCGCGCTTCTGCACGTCCAGCAGCTCGGTCATCGACAAGCTGGGAAGCTCGTTGACCGACCAGCACGCCCACGGCTGCCACTGCTTGTCGCCGCGCTCCGGCCAGACGGCCAGGTAGACGTGCAACCGGTGGCCGCCGAACAGGTAAGCCCACTCGCGGTCGCCCGGGGTGGTCGTGCCGATGTGACCCGTCTCCGGCTCCGGGGCGCAGAGGATCGGCGCGCCGACCACCTCGCCGGCCATGCCGGTGCCGGGCAGGGCGTAGAGCGACCGCCAGTCGGAGCGCAGCAGATGGTCGACCGCCGCCGCCTGGTCGTGGTCGAGCACGTTGTGCACCAGCGCGGTCAGCGCGGGCACGATCACGGTGGGGCAGCCGTCGTAGTGGACATACCGCGCCCGGTACGTGCCGCCGGCGTCCTCGACACCGAGCAGCGCGCGAAGACCCATGTTTACCTCCACGTGAACGGGGTCTTGCTTAAACAGTTACCTTTTTCTGTACGGCCGCAATCATCAACAGTAGCCGTATAGATCGGAGGCCCAGGCTGGGAACTCCGTACCGGGGCCGGCCACCCGGCCGGTCCCGTCTACGCAGTCACCAGCTCAGGACCGGGCCTCGTCGAGTGACCCGACCCACCACGACTCGGTCTCGCCGTGCCAGGCCGGCAGGGTGTACGGCGACGGCGTCGCGCCGCCCGCAAACCAGGCCACGATCTTGTCCGCGTACCACTGCGGCGTCCGCGAGCGGACCAGGTATGCCTTCAGGTCCTCGACCGTCTCACCGACCCGCTCCCGGTGCCGCCCCAGCTGGCCGTCCAGATCGTCCGGTCGGCCTGTTCTTCCGGGTCGGCCGGACGGGCGTCGCACTCGTCGAACGGCTCGTCCGCGTGCTTGCAATCCGGCGCGTGCGGCTCCGAGAAGTGCGCACCGCAGTGCCAGCAGCAGTCCATCTCGTCGTTGCAGTTGAACCGCCCACACTCGTCAGTCGCAGCCGACAGGTCGGGCTCAATCACCTTCTCCGGCATCTCTTCCTCCAGGTAGATGGGCGCGTGGCGTACATAGACATTGTATACGGCAAGCCTCCTGCGCGTACAGAATTTATGTACGGGCTGGGCTATGGAGCGGGTCACACAAGACGGCTTAGAACAGCCGCCCCTGCCGGTAGGTCGCGTCCGCGTCGAACGTCGCCGAGTGCGGTGGCGCCGCCTTCGGCTCCGGCGGCAACGACTCGCGCAGGTGCCGCACCAGCGGCTCCTCCGGCGCGTCCAGACCGAACAGCTGCCGGACCGCCGCCAGCATCCGGGCCTGCTCCCACAGCCTGGCCACCTCGTCGATCGCCCGCTGCCGCTCGTCAAGCGCCGCCTGCATCCAGTCGTTCATCAGCCCGTCGCCGCACCCGACGACCACCCGCATTCCCAAGCCCCAGCAGTGCACGTTGACCGCGCAGCAGGCCGCGGCGAGCCAGTCGATGTCGTTGGCCCACCACTCGACCGCCTCGGGGTCGCCGCCCCGCCGGCGTATAGCCCGCGCCGCCCCGAGCAGCATCGTGCCCGTGCCAGCGCACGGCTCCAACACCGACAGCGGCAGCCTGTCGTTGGCCACCTCGTACGCCGCAATTCCCAGGTCAGCCACCACTATCTCGCCCATCATGTCCGTCACGTCAACGGGCGTTAGGAACTGGCCGAGGCCGTCCCGCGCCGACCGGGACCGGATCGCCTGAAGCACGCTGCCGAGCAGGTCCACCTCCTCGCGGCGCCACCTCACGCCGGTGAGCTCCAGCTGGCCCTTCTTCAGCGCCGCCTGCCCGGTGGCGTGCACCGACCGGAGCAACTGGTCGTCCAGGTCGTCGTCGTCCAGCCACCCCCACAGCGGCTTTGTGCGGGGCAGCAGGTCCGGCCGCCCGATCGCGAACCGGTTCCAGATGCTGCGCAGCAGCTCGACGAACCCGTGCCGGTCCAGCGACAGCATCTGCTCCGCCAGGTCCGGCCCGTCCGGGTCGCGTTGCTCGACGAGCGCCAATGCGGCGACCACGCTGACCGGGATCTCGATCCGCGAGCCGCCGAAGTTCCCGTGCCATGCCTCGTCGACCGCCTCCGCGATCTTCCAGGCGTGCTGCCGGGGACTCTCTGGCACGGCCTTCCGCCGCGCTGTCTTCGTTGTCATCGGTACCTCCAGCTCGAATGGCGGCGCCCCCGCAGCCGTCGGGCTGCGGGGGCGCTCCGGGTTTGTGGGTCAGCTGCGGAAGGCGCAGCCCGCGTGACCGCAGCCGCCGCAGTAGCCGCCGGTCGCGCACTCGCACCCGCACGAGCCAGGCCGCAGGGCACGCCGGGGCAGCAGCACGCCGGTCTGCGCATCGCTCGGAGCCGCGGCCACCGCCGGCGTCGGCGTCGGCTCCGGCAGCGGCCCGAGGCTCGCCTTTACGCGGCTGACCGCCCACTCCACCGCGCACCGGCACCGGCACCGGCAGGTCCCATCGCCCGCCTGCCGCTCGCAGCTGGTGTGCCAGCCGGCACGGCACTGCTGGCACCACCCGTGCTCGTGGAACCGGGCCACGATCCGCTCGGCGATCCTCGGCGGCACCACGTACAACCCGGCCGTCTCCTCGACGACGATCGTCGACGGCGGCCACTTCGCGTCCGGCCCTCGCACTGACAGGAGCATCACCATCGGCTCGGTGACGCCGAGCGCGTTGCCGTCCTCCACGACGAACCGGTACGCGACGCCCGCCAGCTCAAAGGTGATGTGCTCCTGGGCGTCGTCGACCTCGGTCACCGTGCCGTACGCGCCGATGACGTCGACCAGCGCCGCGAGCCCGTTCGCGTCGTCCTTCGTGACCTTCATGCCTTCCTCCCTCTGGAAATGGCGGCGCGCCGGCCGGAAACCCGGCCGGCGCGCACTCGTCGACGTCAGTTGCTCGCGGTTCCCCGCTTCTGCCGCACGTCGTGGGCGACCAGCGCCAGCGCCTCCCGGCGCTCCGCGACGCGCATCAGTGCCGCGTCGAACGCCGCCGCCTTGTCCGTCACGGCGGCCATCAGGGAGCCCCGGGTCATCGCCCGCAGGTCGCCCTGCTTCGCCGACGCGACGGCCAGCTCCGTCGCCCGCTGCACCTCGCGGGCCGCGGCCTCCACGGCCCGCTCGACCTCGGCGAGCCGGATCGCCAGCTGGGTGGCGAGGTCGCTCGGGTCGACGACCTCGACCGGCACCTGGTACTCGCCAAGGAGTTCCCGCACTCGCTGTTCCATTTCTGCCCTCTCTTTCTCAGTAGATGGAGACATCGCGTACATATTCATTGTATGCAGAGGGCAGGCCATCCGTACACAAAATATGTACACCACGGGGCCGTGTAACAGGTCACACAGACAACGCCGCCCCTACTGGCCCGGGAAGCAGCCAGCAGGGGCGGCGCGGTCCGACGCGCGGGGTCTCCGAGTCACGTGCTCCGGCCAGCACGCGCCCGGGACGCCTTCGACGGCGCGGAGGAGCCACCGCCGGCAGCGCTCGCCTCGGACTCGCCGGCCCCGACCCTGGCCGACGTCTTCTCCCCGGCGGCCTCCGCCGCCTGCCGCTCACCGGCCGCACCCGGCTCGTCCTCGCCGACGTCGAACCCCTCGACGCCGAGCACCTTCACCGCCAGGTCCTCCGGCACGTCGAACCCGAGCCCGAGGGGGCCGTCGCTCACCGTCCGCACCTCGTCGTGCCGCTCCGCGCCGGCGGCGTCCAGAAGCCGCCGCGCCAACGCCTTCGCGTCCGCCCGGTCCGTGGGGTAAATCGTGGGCGCCATCTCTACCTCCTACGCCGGCTCCGCCGGCAGCTTCACCTTCACCGCCGCGGCCGGCCCGCTCCACCCGACCGTGTAGAACCGCTCGGCGAGCGCGAACACGTCGTTCGTCGCCCGGTCGTGCGCCTCGACCAGCCGCGGCATCGTCACCTGCGACCGGCGCACCATCACCGGACCCGTCCCGTACAGCCACGCCTCACCGGCCGCCGGGGCGGCGCCGGTGGGACCGACACCGCTGGTGTGCGCGAACACGTACGGGGTGCCCAGGGGCGCCACCATCCGCGGGTTCTCCACCCGCGTCAGGTCCGCCGACGCGAGCTGTCCCGCCAGCCTGCGGGGCACCCACACCACACCCAGCACCCCGGTCCGGTCGCTGATGTGCTCTTCCAGCAACCCGACCGCGGTGGCCAGCGACACCGGCGTCACGTCCGAACCCGCGAGGACCTGCGTGCCCGGGTCGGCCAGGCGCGGCCGGTTCCCGGCAGCGCCGGTCCACACGTAGTGCTCCAGCGACTGCTGCTCGACCAGGCCCAGCGCCGCGCGGGCCCGCTCCAGGTGGTCGTCGCGGCCGGCCAGGTCCGCCTCCACGCCGGCGTACAGCCGCAGCACCGGCGAGGCGGTCACCCGCTGCACCCCGACGGTCAGCGTCTTCGCCGGCCGGTTCGGATCCGACGCCGCCGAGCTGGTCGCCGCCGCCGGGGCGTCGACCGTCACCGGCTCCCACTCCACGCCGGCCTGAAACTCGCGCTGGTCGACCGGATCCACCACCGCCGCCGCCGAGAACAGGCCGTACTTGTACGGCGTCGTGGCCGGCGCGCTGACGTACACGAGGGGCTGCGTCACCCGTCACCTCCGGATGGGCTGGAGGGCCGCGCCACGAGCGGGGACGTGGCGCGGCCCCGTCAACGGGTAGCTCAGGCGGCCGCGCAGTCGAACGCCACGGTCTGCCCGGTCACACCGGTCGGGCACAGCGGCACCGTCACCTTGTACGACACGTAGCAGCGCTTCACCAGCAGCGTCGCCTGCTCGGTGAACAGGGCGATGTACTCGTTGTCCCGCAGCCGGGTCGAGTCGTACACCGCCGACAGGTCGATGATCGGCTTGGAGCCCTTGACCCACGTGCCGGGCGCGTAGATCAGGAAGTCGACCGACGCCGGCCACTGGCCGGGCGGGGCCGTACCGCCGAACCCGGCACCGCCAGCGTTGACGTAGCCGTCCTGCCAGTCCACCACCCACTGCGGGCGCAGGCCCCGCCTGGTGAACCAGCCGTTGATCTGCTCGTCGGTGACGTCGAAGTAGTTCACCCCGGCGCGGCGGGCCATGTCGGCGCGGATCCACTCCATCAGCCACGCCGGCGCGACCAGCTCCAGCAGCCGCCGCCGGCTCATCCGGTACCGGTACCGGTAGTCGGTCGCCGCGAGACTCACCGAGCCGAGAACCGCGGTGGTCGTCTCGTCGCCGTCGACGTCGCCACCCAACGTCAGGGTGAACTCCGTCGACTGCGCTGGAGCTGTCGCCATCCGGGCGATCATCCGCGCGTTGATCTTGTGCTCGTGCGCCGTCATCGCCCGGCGCACCACGTCCCGGGTCAGCTCCGGCCACACCGCGTTCTGCACGATGTCGTGCTCGATCTGCACCCCGTCGACCTCGAGGCGCGTCTCGGCGAACGTCGGGATCGGCACCCGGTACGCCGGCTTGTCCGTGCCGGCGATGCTGTCGGCCTCGGTCTGCACGAACCCGACCGCGCTGTAGAAGTCGCGGAAGTCGAGGTTGTTCGGGTACCGCAGACCGCCGCGCTGGACCGTGATGCTGGGCAAGTCCAGGATCCCCTCGGTGGTCTCCAGGCCCTCGCACAGGTCCCACAGCGTCTCGCTGGGCGCGCCCCAGCCGCCGGCCGCGACAAGGTTGCCGCCGGACAGCCGCGACTCCGACGCCGCGTACTCCACCACGTCGTAGTCGCTCATCGCCCCGCCGGCGACGAGCGCCTGGTCGACGGGCAACTCCACCCGCGCCACGCCCTGCTTGATCCGGGTCCGCACCTGGGCGCCCGGGCCTGGGAACCCGGCCCACTTGTCGTCGAACGCCGCCGCCAGCTCGGCCACCGAGCTGAACACGTGCCCGTGCGGCACGTTCGGCACGTCCGCCGCCGCCTTGATCACTGCCGACCGTGCGCTGCGGCCGACGCGCGGCTTCGGCTGCCGCCGGGCCGCCCGGCGGGCCAGGGACGCCACCACCGGCGTCGGCTGAACCGTGGGGGTCGCCTCGGCCGGCTCGCCGTCGCCGGCCGGCTCACCCTCACCAGCGGCGGCCGGCTCACCGCCGTCACGGGCGTCGTCGCCCTCGTCGTCACCGCCGCCGTGCACGGCCGCGTCCAAGTCGTCGAGCTCGGCGACCACCTGCGCTGCGGCCTGCTCGATGGCCGCCTGCTGGTCGCGTACCTGCCGCACGAAAGCCGCCAGCTCGCGCAGCCGCGCCAGACCGGCGGCGTCCAGGTTCGGGTCGTCCCGGAGCGCGTCGAACGCCGCCACAGCGTCCGTCTCCAGCTGGGACAGGGCATCCAGGTCGAGGCCGTCCAGGCTCTCGGGGATCTCGAAGTCCACCGGTGGCTCCTCAGCACGGAAGGGATCTCATCCCGACCGGCCCGCAGCCAGCATCGGCGGTACCGGCACAGCGTAGCCCGGCGGCGCGGCAAGATCCGCACCGCCGGGCCGCGTGCCTACTTTTGGACCGGCCGGATCACCCCGCCGCCGCCCTGCCGGGCGTCTGCGACTTCCGCCGCCGCCCTCGTTGGGTGCTCGCTCGACTTCCGGCCGCTGCCGTCCTCGTAGGACAGCACGTACACCGTCTTCCGGCTCCTCGCGCCGCAGTTGCAGCCCATCAACCCTCCCTACTCGCCGTGCACCTGCGCGGACAGCGCCGCGACGAGCGTGGACCGGTCCCGGCCGATGCTGGCGGCGATCCGCTCAGCCGCCGCCGCGGTGCTAGCCCGCTGCCGCTCAGCCGCGAACGACGCCGCGACGGCCCGGCGGATCGCCGCGTCCAGCGCCGCCGTCGACACGAATCCGGCCTCGCCGCGCCGGACCGCCGGCACCGACGGCCGCCAGCCCCGCCAGCCAGACGCGACCATCGCGTACGCCCGCCCACCCGAGGCCCGCCCCCTGACCACGGGGAACCCGCCGACGTTGACGCACAGCGCCGCGACGAGCTGCCGGGCGCCGCCGATCCACCGCCAGTCCCCGGACAGCGGCGACCGGCGCAGCAGCTGCACCTGCTCCTCCGTTGCCTCCGGCACCAGCGACCCGGCCACCCAGGTGCCGTGCTCGTCCCGGCCAGCCCGCACCACCGCCACCTGCGTGCCCGTGTTGTCGTAGTGGGCGATGGCGCTCGCCGCGCTGGCCGATAGATCGGCGTGCCCGGTGCCGGCGGTGATGTGCCCGACCGCGATCAGCGAGCCGTCCTCGCACATGATCTCCGGCCGGTGGAACCAGTCGAACCCGCCTTCCTCTGGAGGCAGCACGCACTGCCCCTGCGTCAAGAAGCTCAGGTGGCAGTCCCGGTCGGCGAGGTGGCCAAACACCCGCCCGTCCGCGGTGACCGTGATCGGGGTCAGCTCGGACAGGCCCGGGTCGTCGAACCAGGCCCGGGGCGGGTACAGCGGCGCGAGCTGCTTCTTCCCGGCTGCCGTGCCGGCCGCCGTCACCGCCGCTTCCTCTTTCTCCACCCCATCCGAGGGCTCGCCCGAGCCCGGTTCGTCGTCGACGAGCTCCAGCCGGGCCTCCGTGAACGCCTGCGTCCCGACGAGGGTCACCGCCATCACCCGACCCTTGGTCACCGTGATGTACGGCTCCTCGCCCGACTCGACGAACGCCTCCCACTCCTCATCGGACATGTCCGCGATCGGGCGGCCCTTCTCGTCCGTGTACACGAACTCGAAGTCGTCGAGGTCGACGCTGGGGAACAGCACCCCGTTGCGCAGCAGCTCCAGCGCCTCCGCCAACTCCGGCACCGCGTCGATGAAGTCACCCGAGCCGACCAGCTTCGTCTTCTGCACCTCGCCGGCCGTGATCCGCCCGATCGTCACCGCGCCCTCATGCCCGGGTGCATCCTGCCGCGCCCACCGCAGCGGCAGCGGCATGTCCCGGAAGCTCCACTCGCCATCCGCCGCGAAGATGCGCCGGTCACCCGACTTCGCACCCAGCGGCGCCAGCACGCCCTTCCACGTCGCCATGGCTCCACCCTTCGCGGCTCCCGCCGCCGTCACCGTGATCTCCAACCCGCTGGACCGGTCACGCCGGGGCCAGGGGTGCTCAGGGACCGCAGGTAGCGGCTCGTCAGCCTCCACCTCGATCATCGTGCAGCGGCAGTTCACGACCTGGCCGGGCGGCGCCGCCGGGTCGCCGGGGAACCGCATCGGCACCCCACCGACCATGAACACGCCGTCCAGCGCGACCCGCTGCCCGTCCGCATCGCGGTGGTCGTCGCGGGTCCGCTCGTCGTGGGTCGCCACCCACACCTTGTCCAGTCGCTCGCCCAGCGCCTGCTCGGCGGTTAGCCACGCCGTCAACGTGCCCGCGTTGTACGCGCCGACCGTCTCCGTCCGGGCGATCGTCACCGCCCGGTCCGCCCAGGACCGCTCGCCCAGGATCTCCTCGATCGCGTCCCGGATCCGCGGGATGCTGGCACCCTCGGCGGTCAGCTCCGCCACCACGGCCGTGACCTGCTGCCAGGCGCTGTCGGGCACCCCGGTCAGCCGGTTCGGCAACGCCTGCAGGTACTCGTCCTTGAGCTGGGCGACGCGCAGCAGCTCCACGTCCCCGCCCGCATCGACCACCCCGGCGTCGAACGTGCGCGCGGCCTCGGGCACCAGGTGCACCGTCATGGCTTCCATCCACGCCTGCCCGGTACCGGCGAGGGCGGACGGGTCCGGCGGCGGCGCGGCCGCGGTGACCGGCGCCGGCAGCGTCACGGCCCGCGCGGCACGCAGCCACGCCCGCAGCGCCGCCCTGGCGGCCACCTCCATCCGCTTCTCGGCGGCCACCACCCGCGCCTCGTGGTCCAGGCGGAGCGGCAGCCACGGGTCGACGTCGGCCACCGTCACCCCCCGTCGACAATCCGCCGGCGCCGCTCGACGTCGGCCGGGTCGCACACGTGCGCGAAGTCGGTCACGGGCGGCTGGTCGCCGTCCCACAGATCACCCGACCAGCCGCAGGTGCGGCACTCGTGCCACCGCAGCCGGGTGCAGCCCTTGCCGCGCCCGGACCGCTGGCACGCCATCCCGGAAAGCGCCACCAGCTCCGGGGCGGGCGCGGTTGGGGCGGTCATGTCGGCACCCGCTCTCCGTACACCGTGGCCATCAGGTGTTCGCGCAGCTCGGCCGGGTCGTGCTTCGCCCCGGTCACCAGCAGCCGGCCGACGTACCCGGTCAGGGCGGCGGTCAGCTTCTCCGCGTCGACCCCGAGCCGCGACGCGACGTGCGGCACCGTCGCGAACGCGCCCTGGAGCAGCCGGGGCACGGACACCGGCGTCGCCTGCTGCACGGTGTGCAGCTCCCACGGCGCCAGGTGGTCGTGCCGGTACCGCTGGCGGCCGACCGCCCGTTTCCCGGCCGTCTCCAACGCCCGCAGCACCAGCGCCTCGCACGCGGCGATGAACGCCTCACCCGGCTCGGCCGCCGAGGCGGCGATCGCGTTCCGCTCGGGCGGGCCGCGGTCCTCGGTGTCGCCGGCCGGCGGCTCGCTGACGGGCGGCTCCTCCTCGGCGGGTGGGGTGGCCGGCGGCGCCGGGGCGAGAGCAGCCGGGTCGACCGTGACAGCCACGCCGGCAACCTGTAGGAGCCGCTGCACGAGCAGCGGGCCGGCGGCCGGCACGGTACGCACGATCTCCAGCAACCGGCGCAGCTCCCGCTCCTCGTCGGTCGGCTTGTCCTCGTCACCGAATCCGGTCTCGCGGCGCAGCGCATCGCCGGACAGCTCCCCGGCCGCGTACAGGTCCTTCGCGTCGGCGCCCTTGTCCGGGGTCTGCGTCAGCTCGCTAGTGTCGTACCAGACCACCCACCGCTTCGGGTCGTCGACGACGCCCTCCAGCGCCGGCCACAGCATCTGCTGGGTCAGCGCCGAGCAGAACAGTTCCAGCTTCGACTCGACGTGGTACTTGATCGTCGCCTCGTCGGTCATCCAGGCGCCCCAGTGGTTCGCCTGGGTCATGCCGAGCAGCATCTCCGGCGGGGCGTCGAGGCCGAGCGCGAGCCGCCGGATCGCCCCGTCGAGCATCGACGGAACCGCCGCCGACAGCTCGGTGGCGAACGACAGCAGCCGGGCCTTCTCCAGGTGCTCGGCGGGGCCCTGCACGACGATCGGCACGAGGGCGGCCACCGAGTCGCGGTCCTTCACCGCGGTGGTCATCGCCTCGGTCAGCGTGGCCAGGAACGACGACACCCCATCCTCGGAGTTCTCTTCCTGCTCGGCGGCCGTGAATGACAGTTCGTTGGGCAGCAGCAGAATCCCGGCCCCGGCGAGCCGGGAGTCGATCTGCGACTGCACGTACTGGGTCAGCCGTTCGATCAGCCGCAGCACCCGCCGGTTCGCCTGCACCTGCGACCTCGGCAACGCATGCCGCCGCGGGCTCGGCACCCAGATCCGTACGATGACCGTCTCCTCCGGGACGAGCTCGCGCGGCCCGGCGCCCTGGTCGAGCACGTACGTTCCGGACTTCTCCGTCAGCTCGTCGATCGACGCGATGAACCAGGTCTCCCGGTCGGTGGCGTTCCCGTTCTCGTCGCGCTCGAGTTCACCGATCAGGTAGCACTCGCCGGGCACGCCGAGCTGGATCCCGGCGTCGTGCAGCAGCTCGGCCTGCTTCGCCGGCCCGCCGAGCAGCGTGTCGTTGACGCCGGCCGGTGCCTCGTTCGGGGACTCGACGGGGCGGCCCTCGTCGTCGATCTGCGTGATGTACAGCCGGGTGCGGCCCATCGCCTTGGCCACTAGGTCGACGACGTAGGCCAGCTCGCCGCACTCCTCGTAGTGCCGCCAGGCTTCCTCCTGCCACTCCTGCTTAGTGACCTTCCGGATGGTGCCGCTGGACTCGTAGCGCATCTTCGCCGCGGAGGCGACCACGGCGGTCGCCTTACCCACCGCGCTGCTCGCGTTCGGCTTCGTGCCCCACCACGCCATCGGCTACTCCTCCGGCTCGGCGCGCACGAGCAGGCCGGTCGCATGCGACAAGGCCAGGGCGACGGCGGGGACGTCGACCCACCAGTGCCCGGACCAGCGAGGCACGGCCGACAGCGCCCACCAGGCGGCGGCGGCCGGGAAGGCGACCCACACCGACAGGCACCAGCGGCAGAACAGCAGGTACGCGAACGAGCTGCCGTCGGGCAGCCGCCGCACCGCCGCCTCGCGGACTCTGCGAGTGATCTCGTCGGCGGCGACCAGCCGGGTCAGCCGGGCGACCACGAATAGCACCACCACGATCTCGATCATCGCCGCCACAGGTATGAGCATAAGCCGAGGCACTGCGGCCGGACATGCAACGGGCATCGGCCATGTGCTGAGGATCAACAGAGCACGAATGCGCAAGCCGGCTAGGGGATGGCGACTCAAAGCGGAACAGGCTGCCCAGTATGCTCACCGGCGTGGTGACGGACCCTCAGCGAGATCTAGTGATCGATGGCCTTCTAGCAAGGACCGAAGCCCGACGTGGTGCGGCGATGGCACTGCTTAACCCCGTCGAGCAGCGGGACCTGGGCCAATTCTTCACCCCTCGCGTGGTGGCCGAGCGCATCGCCGCAGAGCCGAGCCTGCCAAAAAGTGGCGTGCTCAGGGTGCTGGATCCGGGTGCCGGGTCCGGATCGTTGTCGGCCGCGTTGGTTGCCCGGGTGCTGCGAGAGCGGCCCGCTCTAACGGTAGGGGTCACTGCGGTTGAACTGGCATCGGGGCTGCATGACACGCTGCGTCAGACCTTGGAAGACTGCCAGGAGACTGCGCGCGCCCTTGGCGGCCAGTTCAATTACGAGCTCGTCGCGGCGGATTTCATTCCATGGGCCGCCGCCCGGGTCTCCGGCGTGCTCGACCTGGTAGGTGAGCAGCCACGGTTCGACCTGGTGATCCAGAACCCCCCGTACCGGAAGGTAGCTCGCAGTTCGGCGGTGCGCCGTCACCTTCAATCTGTCGGATTAGACGTTCCGAACCTCTACGCGGCATTCCTCGCGCTCGGCGTGCACCTTCTCACCGAGGGTGGCCAACTCGTAGCCATCACCCCTCGTAGTTTCGCTAATGGCACATACTTCCGGCAATTTCGCAAGCAGTTCTTTTCCTTACTGGGCGTCGACCGTATCAACGTTTTCCAGGAACGAGGCGCACTGTTCGCCGATCTATCGGTGCTGCAAGAAAACATCATCTTGACAGGCACGCGGGCTCGCCGCTCAGAGAAAGTCACCATTGTCACCTCACGCGGCTACGCTGACCCAACCCACGAGCGGCTAGTCACCTACGAGGACATCATCCGGCCAGATGATCCCGAATCGTTCCTCCATATCCCTACAGACGTCGAGGACGATCGAGCGGCCGATATCGTCGCCGAACTCCCTGCCACGCTGGCCGATCTCGGTCTCAACGTGTCAACCGGACGGGTCGTCGACTTCCGCGTCAAGGATGCGCTGCGAGCCATGCCGACTGCTGACACAGTGCCGTTGATCTATCCTGGTCATTTACAGAACGGTCGGGTGAATTGGCCACTGCCTGCGTACCGCAAGCCAAACGCCATCGTCGCCGACGCATCGACCGCCAGCCTGTTGCTACCCGCTGGTTATTACGTCCTAGTGAAGCGGTTCTCGGCCAAGGAGGAAACCAGGCGCGTGGTCGCCTCCGTATATCGGCCCGCCGACGTCCCGGCAGATCGGGTCGCGTTCGAAAACCACCTCAACGTCTTCCATCGTGATGGCAACGGCTTGGACGAGCCACTTGCGGTCGGTCTGGCGATCTGGCTCAACTCCAACGTGCTGGACACCCACTTCCGCCAGTTCAGCGGCCACACGCAGGTCAATGCAACCGATCTGAGAAACCTTCGCTACCCTGATGCCGCGCAGCTGCGCCGCCTCAGCGAGAACGTCCGACCAGGCGAGTGGCCAAGCCAAGATGAGATCGACGCGCTTGTGCTGCAGCACGTTCTTGGCGGGGCCGACACGACGGAACAGGGAGGCACGGTGCCGCAGGACCAGGTAGCAGAGTCAGTGCAGCAGGCCCGCCAGTTGCTCGGTCGGCTCAACTTCGACGCAGAGCGCAGCAACGAGCGGTCAGCGCTGGTGCTGCGCGCCCTGCTCAACCTACTGCCCGACCAGCCGTGGGAAGCCGCTCAGAACCCCATGTTGCGCACCGTCGAGATCATGGACTTCCTACGGCAGCACTACGGCCGCGATTACAAGCCCAACACGCGGGAGACGATCCGCAGGCAGACGTTGCACCAGTTCGCCGCTGCCGGCCTGGTTCTACAAAACCCCGACCGGCCCGACCGACCTGTCAACTCTCCTCGCTGGTGCTATCAGATCACCGACCGAGCTGTCGCTCTAATTCGGACCTTTGGCACACCCCGGTTCGCCGACGAGCTTCGTGCGTACCTGGCCGATCTCCCAGGCCAGCTGGAAGCCTACGCGGCGGAGAGGACCATGCGACGCATCCCGGTAACCCTCCCCGGAGGGCAAGAGATTACCCTCAGCCCGGGCGGCCAAAACGAACTCCTCGACGCCATAGTCAAAGACTTCTGTAGCTACTTCACTCCGGGCGGGATTGCCCTATACGTCGGTGACGCCGATGAGAAGTGGGCATTCTTCGACAACGATGCGCTCAAAGCGCTCGGCGTCACAGTTGACAAGCACGGCAAGATGCCCGACCTCGTCGTGTACATGGAAGACAAGAACTGGCTCGTTCTTCTAGAGGCAGCGTCCAGCCACGGACCCGTCGACGCCAAACGCCATGCCGAGTTGCAGACTCTCTTCGCGGGCTCCACGGCCGGACTGGTCTTCGTCTCCTGTTTTCCCAGTCGCAAGGAGATGCGGAGGTACCTGCAGGAAATCTCGTGGGAGACCGAAGTATGGTGCGCCGACAACCCAACGCACATGATCCACTTCAACGGCGAGCGGTTCCTCGGCCCATACCTGGCCCAGCCGTAGGCATTCGCCGAATCTCGGCCCGGGACGATGCTCGAACACATAACTACCAGCGTGTCTGGCGGCAAGGGGCGGGTCACGGCATCGCCGTGACCCGCCCCTCTCGCTAGTCCGCCAGGCGGACTAGCCGCCGCACTCAGTGCCGTCGCAGCCGGGCCGCCGGCAGCGCACCCGGTCCCACAACTCGTCCGCCAACCACGCCAACACCAGGCACGGCTGGGAGCCGTCTGGCAGCGGGCCGCACACGATGTACTCCAGGTCTGGCCGCCCGTACAGCGTCAACCCGGTGTCCGGCGGCACCGGGTGCCGCATCGCCGCGGTTACCTTCTCGACCGGTGCCCCGCAGCCGTCGCAGGTCACCGGCCGGCCGGACGGCGTCACCTCAACCACGGCGCCGCTCCGCCGTTCCGCCGGCCGGCGAATCGGCCAGGGTCGCCGACAGGAGCAGGCTCGTACCGGCCAGCTGCACCCCGGGGCCGACGATCGTGCCGCCGGCCTTGCGGACCTCGGTGATCCGCGCGAACACCTGCCGGCCGTGGCCGAGCCGCTCCACGGACGGCACCGCGATCACGTCGGCGCGGCCCTCAACGAGGTCGGCGACCGCAGCAGACCAGCCACCGGGACCGGTGTGCTCAGCGACCACCGCGTACCCGGCCGTGTCACACCAGCGCCGCAGCGTCCGCGCCGCCTCCTCCACGGCGGCCCGGCCGCGCCCCGCCCGGCTGAACAGGACGGCGCGGCGCTGCACCCACCGCTGCCGGTCGACATCCCACCGGGCCTGCTCGTACAGCCGCGACAGGTCCGGCCCTGCCCCGGGCTCGTCGGGACCGCACCGCACCCAGCCGGCCGCCTGGTCCCACCGCACATACCAGCCGAACTCGCGGCACTCCGGGTGGCCCGGCCAGTCACCGGTCCACACCGCCTCGCCACAGTCGTGCGGCTCTGCACGGGCGAACTCCCGGCAACCGCGCCGCGCCAGGCCGGTCAGCAGGCACGGCGCGATGGCGCAGTCCTCGCGGTGGGCCTGGCCGACCCACCGGTCGCATTCGGGGCAGGCGGCGTGCAGCAGCCGCTCACCGCTGGTCATCGTGCGCTCCTTCATCATCTCGTCGAACACCACGGCAGCCGCCTCCCGCGCATCGGGGGACATCTGCCGCCACCGCGCGGCCGCGGAGCCCGCGGGCACCGGGCCGTCCGCCTCAGCGGAGGCCCGCACCTGCTCGAACCAGGCGCGGGCCTCCTCGGCTGAGCGACGAGTCAGCCGGCTCTCGCTCACTCGTCTCCCTGCTCCTGCTTGCCGGCGTCCGGGGCGGCGGGCAGCTCGGCGCGTACCGCAGCCTCGGCATCCGACAGGGTGTAGCCGGCCTCAACCAGCCGGTCCAGCCACGCCACTGCGGCTTGCGCCGTACATAGACATCGCATCATCCAAGATCATTTGCGCCAGTTGATTATGGAAGGTCAAAGACGTTGCGTCCCTGCGGGAGCCCGGTCCACGATCGACCGCATGCCTACGCTCCGAAACCGCCGGCTTGAACAGCTCCTCGGTGGAGCAATCGACGAGACGCTGACCTACGCGCAGGTGAAGGGCCTCATCCCGCACACCGCCGAAGGCCCAGACCTGGACTTCAAGCGCGACACCTACACGAGCAGCGACCGAGACCGAAAGGCCCTGTGCACCGATGTCGCCGCACTCGCGAACGCCAACGGCGGCATCCTCGTCCTCGGCATGGACGAGGACGAGCAAGGCCGCGCGGCAACCGATACCGGCGTCGTCATCAGCGACGACGAGCGGCGCCGGCTCCGACAGACAGTCGTCGGCAACATCCAGCCGACACCGACGTTCGACATCCTCCCCATCGAGGATCCCGATCGTCCAGGTACTGGCTTCCTCGTCATCTGGGTCGCGCGGTCGGCGACGGCGCCACACGCCTACGTCGCTCAGAACAAGTCGATGCTGTACCCGAAACGGATTGGTACTGAGACTGCCTGGTTGTCGGAGAGCGAAGTGGCCGAGGCGTACCGGGCACGGTTCGCCGGCTTCGCAAGCCGGATCGAGGAAGCAGCCCGGATCGAAGCGGACTTCGTTCAACGCCTCGCACCAGACGAGCTGTTCGTCGTCGTCACCCTCGTCCCGGACCTGCCAGGGTCTGCCACCATCAACAGCGCCGCGCTGAAGGCGTTCCAGATGCGTAACGCGAGCTGTGAAGTGGGCGCCTTCGGTATCCCAGTGGGCAAGTTCCACCGATCGACAGTGCGCCGACGCTGCTTGGTAGGCACCGCATCGCTCGAGAGAAGCAAGCCGTACTCGCGTCTTGCGTGCGAGCTGCATGAGACCGGCAGCGGCGTGTTCGGCTGCGCGAAGATCGAGTCGCGTCCAGATGTCAAGGATCTGAAGGTCAAGCTCGCTGACAACCTGTGGCTCACACTTACCATCGGCACCGGCCTCAACCTTCTCGCCCGCCATGCGCGTGATCAAGCCGCAGCTGGCGGTCTGGCCACCGTCAGGACCACCATCTGGCCGGTCACGTCTGAGGTTCCAGTCTCGCTGGTCTCCAACGTCGGTTGGCGAAATGAGCCGGTCGGCGGCGAACTGGTAAGCGAGCCGCCGGTCGCCGAGACCGTCGCCGACATCGACGACTTGAGCGCTGGAGGGGCAGGTTTGGCAGCGGCAACCCACCGACTCGCTAGCGAACTGTTCCAGGCGTTCGGGGCAGCGGAGGCCGAAGGCGTGACCCCAGAGGGAGCAATCCGCCTTCCCTACTGGCATCAGGGCTGGCATGCCGAGATAAGCCGCTGGGCCGGGAGCTCTGGGGTTGAGGTGCTTCGGGAGGCCAACGCCTGATCTACCTGTCATCGCGCGTCCGCCTGCAGGCGAGCCCGGTGACCGAGTGGCGACGCAACGACGGCCCGCCGAGTTTCCTTGCTGCGCAGGTACGTCACCCCGTGCACGAGCGCGTCCAGCCGGTCCGGCGAGTCCCCGGACTCCGGCGTCCAGGTCGTCAGCTGGTCCTCTAGCGCCGGGAACGCGCCGACGTGGTGCACCCGGGGCGGGTCGACCTCGTACCGGGCCGCGACCGGCTCCGCCCGGACCCGCTTGCTCGCCCGGGGCTGCACCACGTCGATCGGCGGGTCGCCGCCGGGCAGCAGTCCCTCCCGCTGCATCGCGATCCAGGCGTCGACGAGGATGTCCCGCATCCACACCGACGAGCCCTCGACGATCACCACGTCGGCGTCGACATCGATGTAGCACTGCCAGATCCGGCGGCCGGCCGCCATGCCGGCGATCTTCATCGACCGGTCGGCCAGCACGTAGTGGTCGCCGTCCTCGCCCCGGCCCACCGCGACGATGCCCGTCTCGTCGCTCGTCTCCGACACCGTGTCGGCCGGGTCGACCGACACCACGGTCCGGACCAGGGGCGGCACGTCGTCCTTGTCGACCCGGCCGGCCTCGATCCATGCCGACTTCCACAGCGCGCCCTCGACGTCGGTCAGCAGCTCGGCGTCCAGCTCCTGCCGGCCGAGCCGGGTGCCGCCGTACTGCTCCAGCAGCTCCTCCAGCGCCTCCGGGCTCAGGTTCGCCGCGTTGTCCAGCGTCCGGCCGCGCGTGATGACCACCCGGGGGCGCCTGGACCGGGCCTTCTGTTTCGCCGCCCGCGTCAGCAGCTTCTTGATGTGCGGCAGCGGCTTCGGGGTCGTGCTGATGACCATGCGCGGGTTCTCGGCCTCGCGCATGCAGAACCAGAGCATGTCGAACACGCCCTGCGCCGTCTGCACCGGCCAGGCGGCGTACTCGTCGCACCACACGCCGTCGAAGTCGTAGCCGCGCAGCACGTCGGGGTCCTGCGCGCCGAAGCCGCGGATGATCGACCCGTTGCGGAGCATCACGTAGGGCTCCGACTTGTTGAACGTCGCCACCTCGCGAGGCGGAATGACCGCGAGGAGCCCGGCCCGCCGGGCGGTGAAGCAGACGTTGTAGACCTCGCGGTGCGTCTTCGCGACGACCGCATAGTGCCCGCCCGGCCGCGCGGCGGCCCACTTCCGGACCGTCTCCGCGCCGGTGCGGGTCTTGCCGAAGCCGCGACCGGCGAGCAGCATCCAGATCCGGTACCAGGCGGGCTCCAACTGCTCTGGCCGGGCGTGCCGGGGCCAGTCGTAGCGCAGGTTGCCCTGCACCTCCGAAACCACGCGCAGGTAGGCGGCCAGCTCGGCGTCGGACATCAACGCCGGATCCGGGTACGCCAGCAGCATCGGTCAGCGCCGCCCGTTCCGCAGATCGCGCTCCAGCTCGCGCACGTCGACGCTCGCGCACCACGCCAGCCCGAACAGGACAGCCACCGTCACCAGGTGGCAGCAGGCCGAGGCGACGCCGAGCCACCGAACGCCGAGGTACAGCACCAGCACCGTCACCGCGAGCCAGCCGCCGAGGAGCAGCCGCCACGACCACACCCGACGGCGGAGAGCTCGCCGCTGCGCCGTGGTGAGCGGGGCCCAGGGTGGCGGCGGGCCGACGAGCGGCGGCGGCAAGGGCAGCGTCGGCGCCTGGTCGGCCTCGGGCCACGCGTACCGGCCGACGGCCGGCGCCGCCGGCTCAGGCCGCCGGGTGCCATACACGCGGCCTCGCTCGTGGCCGACGACCAGCCGGGCCGACCTCGGACCGCGGCTCACCAGGCCGCCACCAGCCACACGCACCCGACGGCGGCCAAGCCCAGCAGCACCGACCCCACCGCCACACACCACACCGCCCACCGGGGGGCGCGTACCTCGACCACGATCCACACCTGCCCGTCATTCCTGCGGCGCCGACTCGCCATCGGTCGCCTCCTCCGTGTCGTCGGCGTCGCCCGGCCCGTCGTCGCCGCTGTCCGGGCTGGACAGGCCGGCGCGGGACTGCGCCTCGGCGATCAGCGCCCGGAAGAACTCGGCCCGCTGCTCCTCACTCATCTGGCTGACCTCGGCCTGGATCGGGCCGCCGTCGGGCCCGGTGTGCGCGGTCGTCGAGTCCGGCAGCCCGAGGGCCAGCCGCTCGACCCGGGTCGCCACTTCCAGCCACCGCGCGATGTCGTTGGGCGTCAGCGCCGCCGGGTCGAGGGACTGCAACCGGGCGACGATCTTCGCCTGCAGCGCGGACGCGATGCGGGCGTGCCGCTCGGCCATGTCCCGGCGCCGCTCGGCCAGGCCCTCGCTGTAGAGGCGGTCCTGCTCGCGGTCCCACGCCTGCGCCCGCTGCACCCACCGCCAGGTGCTCGCCAGCTTGTGGAGGTAGTCCCGGGATTTGTGGACCTCGGCGGCGGCCTTCGCGACGGTGCGGGTGCGACCGAGGTCCCGGTACAGGGCGAAGTACGAGTACGCCTTCTCGGGCTCGTCGTCCTGCCTGTCCCACGGGAGGACCGCCTGCTCGGTCACGGTCACCTCCTCGTGCTGTGCTGGCGTGCGGTGGTGCGGTCGGCCCGGCCGGCGGGGAAGTCGGGTCGGGCCGATCCGTTCTCAGTGGCCTGCGGGTCGGGCGCTGGGCATCGGGGGTCGGGCGATCGCCGCGTTGCCGTACATCAGGGCGTCGTCGAGGGCGGTGAGCACCAGCGAGGATTCGCGGCCGGGCGGCAGGCTGCGCATCGCCTCGGCCATGAGCACCTTCACCGCGGCCCGCCACCGGGCGTGCCGCTCGGCGGTGGCCAGGTCGGCGGGTGGGTGGTAGTCGCAGCGTCGGTCGAGTTCGGCGCGCTGCCGCTCGTCCAGGCCGGCGTACAGGTCGTTGTCGGGGGCGGTGCTGGTCATGGTCTCCTCCTGTGCGGTCGCGGTGGTTTATTGCGGCCGTCTTGATCATGCGCCGGCTGGCGCGGGGTGTGCGGGACCGGCGGGCTGACTGGTGGGTCAGGTCCGCCGGGGCCCGGTGTGGGTCAGCTGGCCAGGTAGTCGGCGGCCAGCAGTTCCAGGGCGCGCCACCGCTGGTCGGCGGGGACCTCGCCCTTGCGGACCATGCGGTCGACGGCCCGGGCGAGCACGGCGCCGGCGTCGGCCGGCATCGAGCGGGTGCCGAGGATCGTCTCGATGGGGACGAGGCGTCGAGCGTCGACGGGCTCGCTGGTGTCTGGGTCGAGCCAGGCGTCCCGCAGCTCGTCGAGGTGCCGCTCGAACACCGCCAGGATGAGGCCGAGGGCGGTGGCTACGTTGCCGACGTTGTGGGCGCCGTGGGCGGTTGCGAGGGCGTCGAGGGTGGTCTCGTAGTCGGCGTAGGCGGCGAGCCAGCGGGCGTCGGCTTGGACGAGCTTGCGGGCCTCGTCGAACGAGGCGCGGGCGGCGTCCAGCTCGTGGGGCAGGAACACGAGCTGGACGGTGGCGAAGTCGAGGTTGGCCTCGCTCAGGCCCTCCAGGTCGACCTGGGCGAGCAGGTCGAGCTGCTTGTCGTCGAGGCCGGAGTAGGCCCGCCAGTCGACGTCGTCCAGCTCCTCGTACAGCTGCCGCAGCGTGGCCGGGTCGTCCTCGCCTTCGATCGCGTTGTGGGACAGCTGCAGCGCGACCTGCCGGGCGCGGGACAGCGGCTGGTCGACCACGATGACGTCGACCTGCTCCAGGCCGACCTCGCGGGCGGCCATGATCCGGTGGTTGCCGGACAGCACCACCATCCGGCCGGTGGCCTGGTCGTTCCACACTAGCGGTGTGCTGGTGAGCGCCCCGTCGCGGCGTATGTTGGCCACGAGCCGGTCGAACACCTCTTTGCGCATGAACCGCGCGTTCACCTCGACGAGCGTGAGCTCGCGCGGGTCGACCGTCTCGCGGCGCAGGTTCAGCGGTCCCTCGTCGTCGCTCATCGCGTGTCCTTTCCGTGGCGGCGCTTCCACTCCGTCAGCGCCTCGTCGAGGGTCCAGCCGCCGAGCGGGCCGCCGTACTGGAGCTGGTATCGGTGGATGCCGTCGGCGGCCGGCTCGCTGCGCTTCTGCAGCTTGACGCCGGGGATGCCGCGCCCGTACTTCGCCGAGTTCGGGTTGTTGGTGAACGCGGTCGTCGACCAGGCGGTGAGCCGCTTGCTGAGCGAGCGCTGGAGCAGCAGTTGGGCCTCCCGGGAGGCGGCGGCCATGACGATCAGCTTCGCCAGCCTGCGGTATCGGGTCCACGACACCGGGAAGTCGCTCATCAGGTACGCCGTTGACGGGTCGTACTTGGGCGGCAGGTAGGCGAACGCGCCGATGATGCGCCCGTCGACGCTGACGCCGCAGGCGAGCAGGGGAGAGCCCGGCAGGATCGTCTTGGACATGAACTGGCTCCGGATGGCGGAGAACTGGCCGCCGGTGAGCACGTGGATGGCCATGCGGTCGCCGAGGTCCTCGTTGGGCCCGATCTTCGGCATGAGGATCGGTGTGACCTGCTGGGCGGGCCGGACGACCCGGCGCGGGCCGGAGGAGGCGTAGACGTAGATCGGCAGGCCGCGGTTGCTGGTTTGCACGACGCCGCGCAGCCACGGCCGCAGCTCGTCCCGGGCGATGTGCAGGCCGAGGATCCAGTGTGGCCGGTCGAGGACCGCGGCGATGATTTCCTCCTTGCCGTCCTCGTCCAGCTCGTTGTACGTCGGCGCCGGCCAGTCGAAGTAGTGGTCTATGGCCGCGAACTGGCTCTCGTAGTCGCCGGTGTTGTGCATGGCGAAGCCCTCGCCGATGTACGTCCCGGTCGTCGTCGTGATCGACTGGATGGGTCGCTCGCCGAGTGGTTCCACCGCCACGACCCGCACCCGGCAGTTGCCGCGCGACCGGACGCTCATCTGCTCGATGTCGAGCGCCGCGAGGCGCGAGATCAGCCGTTCGGGGCGCAGCGTGCCGAGCGCCCGCAGGATCGTCGGGAAGCCTCCGGCGACCTCGATGCCCAGGACTCCGCTCGGCCGCAGCTTCGCGCCGGCGTCGAAGCCGTGCCGCTTCAACAGGTCGATCACCTTGTCGGCCGTCGGTCCGGGCCGCTGCGACAGCTGAAGCTTCGACGCCTGCCCAATGTGGATGGAGCCCTCGCCGTCAAACATGCCGGCCAGCCACCCGGCCTCGTAGGTGCGGGCCTCCTCCCAGGTGTCGAGCAGCCGCAGCACGTACGGTGCCTTCTCCAGCAGCTGGTCGGCCCGCACCCAGCGGCGTTTGCCGCCGCTTGTCTTGCTGTCGTACTGGTCGGCCAGCCATGGGTGGTCGGCGGTGCAGACGATCGAGGTGCCGTCAGCGAGGTGCACCCGCAAGCACTCCTTCACTGCCGGCTCCGACCGGGTGACGACGGACCGCCGCCAGCGCCGCAGCCGCATCCCGTCAGGTGGGTACTCGTCGAACGCGAGGAGCCGGTCGCCGGGCCGCAGCTCGCCGCACGGCACCCACCGCAGGTCCTCGGTCAGCAGCCGCTCGTCGGGTGCGAGGCAGTAGAACGGCGGGAACATCGCCACCGGGGCGTCGGCCGGCACCACGTCGCGTAGGTAGTCCCGCACGTCGCCGCAGTAGTACGAGCCGAGCCGCAGGGTCAGCGCCTCCAGCTTGGCGACCGTCTTGGCGTGCATGGTCGGGAACTGGCCGATGGTGGCCCGCACCATCCGCTCGTAGTAGACCCCGGACCGGCCGACGTACTGGAGGAACCGGGTGCCGAGCATCAGCGTGGCGAGCGTGTGCGTCGGCGTGGTCAGGTACGGCTCCAGCCAGGCCAGCTGGTCGCGGTGCTCCTCCTTGAGCTGGTAGTCGAGGGGGCGGCCGGCGAGCCACCAGCCCAACGCCGATGAGTACGCCTGGACGTCGTTGCCGTGGATGGTGCGGTGTTCGCCGGGGCGGGCGTGCAGCGTCCGCTCGATCGTGAAGTTGCCGGAGCAGCCGACGTAGAGGTCGGTGTCGGGCCACGAGTCGGCGTGCTCGTAGATGATGCTGCGCAGGTCGGCTGGGATGGAGCCGTGGAACACGCGTCACCACCTTCCCCCGTGGCGGCGTCGAGCGCCGGCCAGGGCTCGAACCTGGGCCTCCGCCGTGGAACGGCGGCGTGCCACCAACAGCACTTCCAGCGCGGGTGCGCGGTATGCGCGCACGGCCAGATCGTAGCCGTATGCCTCGTGCCCGGGAGAGCAGGGAGGCCGCCTTTCGATCACTTTGTGGCTTGGCGTGCATCGCCGTAGCTCTGTAGGGCCGCAATGGTCTACTGTGACCGCACGGCCAGCGTGGATCATGAAAGGTGGGAGAGTCGTGGAGCGGGATTACACCTACGCCGAGGCCGCGGAGAAGCTGCGCATCACCGAGGGCACGCTGAGGCGCTGGGTGTCCAAGGGCCGCATCTCCTGTCACCGGCTGGGCAGGCTGGTCAGGTTCACCGACGAGGACCTGGCGAGCGCGTACCGCCGGTCGCCGGCGTTGCCGACCACCACGCGGCGGCGCTGAGCCAGAGGCATCTGCGAAGCAAGCGGGCGGCGAGCCTCTGCCTGCTCGCCGCCCGCCGCTGTCGGGTCACCCCCTCTACCCGACAGCACCCCCCACGGTGCTCAGCTTGTCGACGCCGAGGAAGCCGCCAACGATCCGGCGGACCGGCTCGTGGTGCTTCCGGGTGGCGTGCACGTACACGTTCAGCGTCGTCGTGACGCTCTTGTGCCCGGCCATCGTCTTGAGCGCTGCCAGGTCCACACCCTCGGTCGCGAGCAGCGTCAGCATCGAGTGGCGCAGCCCGTGCATCGTCATCCGGCGGGGCAGTCCCTTCTCCCGCGCCAGGTCGCGGATCTTCACCCACCGGCCCTCGTAGAAGTCCTCGTACCGCCAGTGGTTGCCGCGCGGGGCGACGAACACGAACTCGCGGCCTGGCTGCGCGGCGCGTTCGGCGACCAGCTGCATCACCTGGTGCGGCAGCGGCACCTCCCGGTAGCCCTGCTGCGTCTTCGGCTTGGGCTCCACCACCCACCTGCGGTTGACCTTCCGCAGTACCTGCACGATCTCGATCGTGCCGAGCCTGGGCCGGACTGCCCGGGGCGGCAGCGCGCTCACTTCGCCCCACCGCAGGCCGGAGGCGAGCTTGGTCAGCAGCAGGTCCGCTGCCTCCGGGTCGACCTCGTACGCCGCCTCGAGGAAGATCCTCGCCTCGTCGGGGCTTTCCAGGATGTCCCGCTCATGCCGAGCCGCCTCGGGCAGCGGTAGCCCGTCCATCGGGTTGTACGTGCGCAGCGCTGGCTCCTCGTCCTCGCCCGGCAGGCAGGCGGCCCGGAAGATCGGCACGATCGTCTCGCCTCGGATGTTCGCGATCGTCTTCGGGGACAGTCCGGCGTCCAGCAGGGCGATCTGCCACTCGCGCATCTCGCGTCGGGTGATCGCGGCGATCGGCCGGTCGCCGAGCCGCGGGAAGACGTGCTTCTCCAGCCGCTCGAGGTATTTCCGCTTCGTCTCCGGGTGCGGCTTGATGAGGGTGCTCAGCCAGTCGAGCGCGTACTCCCGGAACGTGACCTGGCGCTCCGGCTCGGGCGTGACTGGAGCGGGTCCGGTACCGGCGGGTGCGAGGTAGCCGAAGCCGTGCTCGTGCAGCTGCTCGGTGGGCGGCATGTGGTCGCCGTTCGCGTCGACGAGCGCCTTGAAGCGCTTGGCGTCAGTGTGGGTGTCGAACTGCCTGCCGTCCCAGTCGCCGGTGCCGCCGATGCGCCACTTCACCCGCCACCGATGCGTCTTGCCGTCCTTGTACGTGCGTTTCTCGATCGATGCCACTGCTCCTGGTCCTCCACGTGAAGCAGGCGGCCGGATCGCCTCAAAGCCATGCCGCCCGCGCGCACCTACATGCGCAGCAGTGGGACCGTAGCCGTACATCCTGCTGGAGCGCAAAACGCGCCCACGAGCCCGTCGGATGGACGGCTCCGGGAACGATGTTCCCGGGATGTTCCCGTGGCGGCAGCGAACCCAGAAACGATCAAGGCCGCTGACCCGAGTTCTGCCAGGTCAACGGCCTAATTTCTTCGTACCCTGATTGGTGTCCGAGGGGGGACTTGAACCCCCACGCCCTATACGGGCACTAGCACCTCAAGCTAGCGCGTCTGCCATTCCGCCACCCGGACGTGCACTGCCACTCTAGCGCGAGCAACCAAACGAGGAACTCCCCGATCTGCTCCCGCAGAGCCGCACGGGGCACTACTGTACACGGCTCTCGTGGATCATGCACGGCGGCCACCCACCCGCCCCGGGCCGCTCCCGTCGGCCCCCGGTCCGGACGCCGGACCGGGTCACGCGGGTGCCCCCCGGGGACCCGGGGGAGTGCTGTGGCACCGGATGGGGCGGCCCGCACTCTCCGTCGCTGCCCTCCGGTCCGCGGCCGATCCCGGACCCGGCGGCGACCTCGACCGCCACGCGACGGGTACGGAGTGCGGCGGCGCCGGTCGACCGCCCGGACACAGACATTCCTGTGCGGATGTTAATAGTTGGTTGACTTGCTGTTCTCTTATATCTGCGGAATCGCTATCAGGATGTTTCGTGGTTCCATTCCGGGGCCTGGTGCAAATACGCCTGTCATTCTCGGAATTTGGAACGCTGTTGACCGTGCCCGGCAGTGGTACGGATTATTCAATGTATGCAGCGGCAATACATCCTCCACCTCGTCAGCCGCCTGCACATCGATCTGGCTCGTCACGCCAGCGCAGGCTGTCCCCGCTGACCGCGCCCGCCGCCGGGGTTGACCCGGCCGGCTGACGTCCGCTGACCCTGCCCTTCCCGCCGCACGTCGAGGTGCCGGTGGATTCGTTTTCGTGTCTCGTCTCCCACCGGTTCGGGGCTCCGTTCATCCGTCGGGTTCCCGTTCCGGATCGCCACGACTTTGCCATTGGCGGCTACGGCCATGCGACGGACAGGAGAGATGCCATGACGATTTCCGAGTCGCCCCGGCTCGATTCGGCGCGGTTCCGTACGCTCTTGCGGCGGCAGGCGGCGACGGTGACGGTGGTGACCGCGGCGGGCGAACCGCCGGCCGGATTCACCGCCACCTCGTTCACCTCGGTCTCGCTGCGGCCGCCCCTGGTCTCGTTCTGCCTGGACCGCGGCTCGTCGAGCTGGCCGACGGTGGCGAGTGCCGGACACGTCGCCGTCCACCTGCTCGGGGCTGGCCAGCACGAGATCGCCCGGATCTTCGCCACCAGCGGCATCGACCGGTTCGCCGCGTACCCGCAGTGGCGGCTCGGCCCGTACGGCGTGCCGCTGCTGGACGGGACGATCGCCTGGCTGGTCTGTCGGACCGTCGACCGGGTCGTCGCCGGCGACCACGCGATCGTGCTGGCCGAGCCGCTGGTCGGACACCACCACGCGGAGGACGTCACGCCGCTGCTCTACCACATGGGCCGGTACGCGTCGCTGACCTCCGCACTTCCCACCGCCAGCTGAGACCGTCCGGCCGCGGTCGTGCCGCCGGTCACGCCGTCGGTCCGGTCCGCCGTTCCGGTCCGCTGGTTCCCGTATCAGGCCGCCGGCCCCGTACGCCGGCCTGTCGAGTCTGTCTTCAGGAGCGCGCCCATGCCCCCTCCGTCCACCCCGTTCTCCGCCGCCGGGCCGCTGGCCCTCCGCCGGCGTACCCTCCTCGCGGCCGCGTTCGGTGTCGCCGCCTCCGGAATCGCCGCCTGCGCCGGCCGGGACGCGCCGACGGTGCGGCTCGCGCTCGACGCGCCGCTGCCGGTCGAGGTGCCCGACGGCACGGTGCTGCGGGTCGGTGACAAGGAGACCCAGAAGGCGATCGAGTTCTCGGGCGAGATCGACCGGTTCACCTTCGAGGTCTCCTGGGCGAACCTCAGCGGCGGCCCGCAGACCATCGAGGCGTTCCGGGCCGATGCCCTGGACCTCGGGGCGGTGGCCGACATCCCGCCGATCCACGCGACCTGGACCGGGCTTCCGGTCAAGATCGTCGCTTCCCGGTTCCGTCAGGATCCGGTCAATCACCCGATCTACCAGCTCGGCATCGCGCCGGGGGTCACCGTGCGGAGCCTGGCCGACCTGCGCGGAAAGACGATCGCCTACAGCCCGGGCCAGGCCCAGGGCGCCCTGGTGCTGCGGGTGTTGCGGCAGGCTGGGCTGACCAAACGCGACGTACGGCTGGTGGAACTGGCCAGCACCGGCGACGTCTACGTGACCGCCCTGGCCAGCCGGCAGGTGGAGGTCGCACCACTCGGCGGCATCCAGGTCAAGCGGTATCAGGCGAAGTACGCCCGGGACGGGGGAAGCACCATCCCGCACGGGCTGCGGGATGACCCCGGCCACCTGTACGCGCCGGTCGCCGTCCTACAGGACGCGGCCAAGGCCGCGGCGATCCGGGCCTACGTCCAGCACTGGGCCCGGGCGCTGATCTGGATCGAGAACAACCCGGACGAGTGGATCGAGCGGTACTACGTCCAGGACCAGGGGCTGACCCGGGAGGACGGACAGTGGCTGGTGGAGAACGCCGGCGTACCGGACATTCCGGCGAACTGGACCGAGGTCATCGCCCGGCACCAGCAGACCATCGACCTGCTCGCCGCCGAGACCGGAAACCGACCGTTGCCGGCGGCGGACCTATACGACCTGCGGTACGAGTCGGTGGCCGCCGACGCGATCACGGGGGTGTAGTGCGGTGACCACCCAGCTCGATCCCGAGACGGCGGCCAGCCTGGCGACGGCGGCGCCGTACCTGACCCCGGTGAGCCCGACGACGGATCCGGCAGTCGCGGACGGAGAAGCCCCGGACCCGACGGTCGTGGACACGAACGCTCCGGATCCGGTCACCCCGAGCGCCGTACCGGGCACGGGAGTCCCGGACCCGGGGGCGCCGCGCCGCGCGGTCCCGACCGCCCTGGCCCCGGAGGCGGCGGGCGCGACCGACACCGCCCGCGGCGGGTCCGTCCGGCGCCGTCGCCGGCTCGGCCCGGGCCGGCCGATCCCGCTCGGCGGGGCCATCGGTCCGGTGCTGCTGCTCGCCGTCTGGTCCGCCGGTTCCGCGACCGGCGTGCTCGACGAACGGACCCTCTCCGCGCCCTGGACGGTGGTGGCCACCGCCGGCGAGCTGCTCGCCAACGGCCGCCTCCAGGAGAGCCTGCTGATCTCCACCCAGCGGGCCGGTCTCGGCCTGGTCTTCGGCGTGCTGGTCGGCGTCGTGCTCGCCCTGCTCTCCGGGCTCAGCCGGTGGGGCGAGGCGATCATCGACGGTCCGGTGCAGATCAAGCGGGCGATTCCGTCGCTGGCACTGCTGCCGCTGCTCATCCTCTGGTTCGGCATCGACGAGCAGATGAAGGTGGTGACCATCGCCCTCGGCGTCTTCGTGCCGGTCTACATCCACACCCACAACGGTCTGCGCACCATCGACCACCGGTACGTCGAGCTGGCCGAGGTGCTGCGGCTGAGCCCCGGCCGGTTCCTCCGCCGGGTGGTCCTGCCGGGTGCGCTGCCCGGGTTCCTGCTCGGCCTGCGGTTCGCGGTCGTCAACGCCTGGCTCGCGCTGGTGGTGGTGGAGCAGATCAACTCGACCAGCGGAATCGGCTACCTGATGGAGCTGGCCCGTCAGTACGGCCAAACCGACGTCATCATCGTCGGCCTCGTCCTCTACGGCCTGCTCGGGCTGCTCTCCGACGGTGCCGTCCGGATCGCGCAGCGGAGGGCGCTGTCATGGCGACGCACCCTGGCGGACTGACCGCCTCCTCGACCTCGCCGACCCCCGGCGACCGGCCGACGCCGGACCCGGACGTCCCGTTCCCGCAGGCCGCGGCCGAACCCGTCCGCCCACCGGTGCGGGTACGCGGCCTGACCCGCCGACTCGGTGGACGGACCGTCCTGGCGGACCTCGACCTGGAGATCGCCGACAACGAGTTCGTCGCCCTGCTCGGCCGCAGCGGATCGGGAAAGAGCACCCTGCTGCGGGCTCTCGCCGGGCTGGACCGCGACGCGGACGGCGCCGGTCGGGTCGAGGTGCCGGAGCGGCTTTCGGTGATCTTCCAGGACGCTCGGCTGCTGCCCTGGCAGCGGGTGCTGCCCAACGTCATCCTGGGCCTCACCGGGCCGGGTGCGGCCGACCAGGGGCGGGCCCGGCTTGCCGAGGTCGGACTCGCGGGCCGGGAGCGGGCCTGGCCCGCCGAACTCTCCGGCGGCGAGCAGCAGCGGGTGGCCCTGGCCCGATCGCTGGTGAGCGAACCGCGGCTGCTGTTGGCCGACGAACCGTTCGGCGCGCTCGACGCGCTGACCCGGATCAGGATGCACGGCCTGCTCCGTGAACTGTGCCAGCGGCACCGGCCGGCGGTGCTGCTCGTCACCCACGACGTCGACGAGGCGGTCACCCTCGCCGACCGGGTGCTGGTGCTCGACGCCGGCCGTATCACCGTCGACACCACCATCGACCTTCCGACTCCCCGTTCACCCCGGCACCCCGGCTTCCAGGGGTACCGGGAGCGGCTGCTCGCCGCGCTCGGCGTCACACGCACCGAAGGAGCGACCTCATGAGCCAACGACCCGGCACCCTGCACCTCAACGCCTTCCTGATGGGGGTGGGGCACCACGAGGCGGCCTGGCGGCTGCCGGAGAGCGACCCGTTCGCCCACGTCGACGTCCGGCACTACACGGAACTGGCCCGGATCGCGGAACGCGGCACGATGGACTCCCTCTTCCTGGCCGACAGCCCGGTGCTGTGGAACAACGTCGGCCGCCGCCCCTCCGGGGCGCTGGAGCCGACCGTGCTGCTCACCGCCCTCGCCGGGGTGACCGAGCGGATCGGACTGATCGCGACCGCCTCGACGACGTACAACGAGCCGTTCAACCTGGCCCGGCGGTTCGCCTCGCTGGACCACATCAGCGGCGGCCGCGCCGGCTGGAACGTCGTCACCACCGCTGGGCTGGACGCGGCGCGCAACTTCAACCTCGACGAGCTGCCCGCGCACCGGGACCGGTACGAACGCGCCGCCGAGTTCATCGAGGTCTCGCGCAAGCTCTGGGACAGCTGGGCCGACGACGCCGCGCTCGGGGACAAGGCCGCGGGCGTCTGGGGCGACCAGGACCGAATCTTCCCGGCCAACCACGTCGGACGGTTCTTCAAGGTGGCGGGCGCGCTCAACGTCCCGCGGTCGCCGCAGGGCCACCCGGTGCTGGTCCAGGCCGGCTCCTCGGAGGACGGCAAGGAACTGGCCGCCCGCTACGCCGAGGCCGTGTTCACGGCGCAGCAGACGCTGCCGGAGGCGCAGGCGTTCTACGCCGACCTGAAGGCCCGGGCCCGGGCCCTCGGCCGGGACCCGGACGGCATCAAGATCCTGCCGGGGATCGTGCCGGTGCTCGGCGGAACCGAGGCCGAGGCCCGTGCGCTGGAGGACGAACTCGAGCGGCTGATCCGACCGGAGTACGCCCTGCGCCAGCTCGCGACCACCCTCGGCGTGTCGCCGGACGTCCTCGACCTGGACCGCGAACTGCCGGACGACCTGCCGGACGAGGACCAGATCGAGGGGGCGAAGAGCCGCCGTACGTTGATCGTCAACCTGGCCCGGCGGGAACGGCTGACCGTACGCCAGCTGATCGGCCGGCTCGGCGGTGGGCGTGGCCACCGCACCTTCGCCGGTACGCCGGAGCAGGTCGCCGACGCCATCGAGGAGTGGTGGAACAACGGCGCCGCCGACGGGTTCAACGTGATGCCCCCGGTGCTTCCCTCCGGGCTCGCCGCGTTCGTCGACCACGTGGTGCCGATCCTGCGTCGTCGGGGCCTGTTCCGGACCGAGTACACCGGCACGACGCTGCGGGACCACTACGGCCTGCCCCGACCGCCGGACCGGCTCCACCGGCGGGCCGCCGAACTCACGCCCGTCCCCTGAGGAGTGACCTGTCGGCTGGGCGCCGCCGAGGCGACGCGCTCCCGGACCGTGCGGGACCGCGTCGACGAGGTCGTGCCACCCGGCACCGCGTGGACCGGGCCGTCGCCGGCCACCAACCGCCCGCCCTGCCCGACACGGCGCGGCGTCGGGCAGGGCCGAGAGGAGGAAAAGATGGGTGAGATCGTCGTCGTCTCCGGCAATCCGCGGCCCGGTTCGCGGACCCGGGCGCTCGCCGTCGCGCTCGGGGTCGAGGTCGCGCGTCGGGAGAACGCGGCGCCGCCGGTCGTGATCGACCTGGCGGAGTACGGGTCCCGGTTGCTCGTTCCCGACGATCCGGAGGTGGCCGGCGGGGTGGCCGCGGCGCGGGCGGCCCGGGTGCTGGTGGTCGGCACACCAACGTACAAGGGCAGCTACACCGGCATACTGAAGGTCTTCCTGGATCGGTTGCCGCACCAGGGCCTGGCCGGGGTGGCCGCCGTACCGGTCACGGTCGCGGCGACGGCGGCCCAGGCCGCCCAGTCGGAACGGCACCTGCGCGGCCTGCTCGCCGAACTCGGCGCCGCGGTACGGCCCGGCCTGGCGCTGGCCGAGTCCGATCTCACCGACGCGGGCCTGCCCGCCGGCCACCTGGCGGCCCTGGTCGGGTCGGCCTGACCCCGTCCGGTGGCGACCCGTCCGCGACGGCCGGCACGGGCGTTTGTGGACGGGTCGCCACCACCGGCGGGGTCAGCTTCCCGGCGCCGTCGTGCCGCCCGGCTCCACGGGTACGCCGAGCCGGGCGAGCAGATGACGCCGGAGGGGACCGAACCCGGTCGCGTCCGGCGCCCGCGGCCGGTCCAGCGGCACGCGTGTCTCCTCGGCGATCCGCCCGCCCTCGAGGACGAGAACCCGGTCGGCCAGCAGCAACGCCTCGTCCACGTCGTGGGTGACCAGCAGCGCCGCGAAGCCGTGTTCGGCGTGTAGCCGGCCGAAGAGGGCCTGCATCCGCAGCCGGGTGAGCGCGTCGAGCGCGCCGAACGGCTCGTCCAGCAGCAGCAGCGCCGGTTCGCGGACCAGCGCGCGGGCGAAGGCGACCCGCTGGGCCTGGCCGCCCGAGAGTTCGACCGGCCAGGCTCGGCTCCGGTCGGCGAGCCCGACCTCGGCGAGCGCGGCGGCCACCCGCCGCCGGACGTCCGGGCCCGACACGCCGAGGGCGACGTTGTCGGCGACCCGTTTCCACGGCAGGAGCCGGTGTTCCTGGAAGACCACCGCCTGACTGCCGGCCTGGGAGATCTCGCCGGTGGCGTCGGGATCGAGTCCGGCAAGGATGCGCAGCAGCGTGCTCTTCCCGGAGCCGCTGGCGCCGAGCAGCGCGACCACCTCGCCCGGTGCGATCACGAGGTCGACGCCGTCCAGTACCACGGTTCCCGCGAAGGCCCGCCGTACGCCGGAGGCGGTGACCACCGGTCGGGGGTCGGCGTCCGCCGGGTGGCCGGGCGACGTCCCGGTCAGACCGCCCGCAGGCCGCGCCGCCATGCCACGGCCCTCCTCTCCGCGGTCCGGATCGCAAGGTCGGACAGGAGGCCGAGGAGCGCGTAGACGAGCAGGCCGAGGACGACGACGTCGGTCTGACTGAACTCGCGGGCCTCCATCATGAGGAAACCGATCCCGGTCTGGGCGTTGACCTGCTCGCTCACCACGAGACTCAGCCAGGCGGCACCGAGGGCCAGCCGGAAACCGAGGAAGAGCGCGCAGGTGGTGGCCGAGGGTTCCGTCTGCCGCCAGCCGCCAGGCCGTACGGGCCACCTCGCTGGGCGCGGAGAGCTTCTCCGGCGGAAGCAGCCCGGCCCGCGACGCGGCCTGCCAGCCCAGCAGGAGCGTGAGTGGGGTGACCGCCCGGCGCCAGCGGTGTCGGGCGCGGGTACTCCGGCTCCGCGGGGCCGCGGACGGAGGCGCTGCGGGGGTCGGGTCGGCGGTCCCGACGACGCCCGCCGTCATCCGAGAACTCCGGCGTAGCGGTCGTCGAGCAGACCGGTGATGTCGACGCGCTCGGGTATCAGCTCCAGCGCGGCGAATCCGTCGGCGATGGCCTGGAGTTCGGCGTCGATCGCCGGGGTGACCGGGGCGAGGGGCTTGGCGCTCCGGGCCAGTGCCCGAGCCGTGGTCGCCTCGTCGATCTTCAGCTCGGGCGCGAGAATCCTGGTCCGTTCCTCCGGGTGGGCGATGCCCCAGTCGGTGGTGGCTCGAAACGTCTCCAGGAACGTCCGGATCTGCTCGGGCCGGCGTTCCAGCGCCTCGGGGGAGACCAGGATGTACTCCCGGTTGCTGGCCAGCCCGGTCGCGTCGGCCAGGATCGCCACGCCGGGACGTTCGGCGAGCGCGAAGTAGGGGTCCCAGATGACCCAGGCGTCGACCTGGTCGTTGTCGAACGCGGCGCGCGCCTCGGCGGGCTTGAGGTACTTGACGGTGACGTCCGCCAGGGCCATCCCGTGCGCCTTTAGGAGACGGACCAGCAACCAGTGCACGTTGTACCCCTTGTTGAGGGCGATCGTCCGTCCTCTGAGGTCGGCGAAGCTTCGGAAGCCGCGGTCCTCCTTGATCAGCACCGCCTCGCCCTGCGGCACCGGCTCCGAGGTGCCGATGATCCGAAACCTGACCTTCCCGGCGGCGGCGAAGATCGGCGGTGCCTCGCCGACCTGGCCGATGTCGATCGCGCCGGCCTTCAGTGCCTCGGTCAGCGCCGGGCCGCTCTCGAAGAGTGACCATTCGACGTCGGGGGCGGCGTCCCGGGCCTTGACCAGGCTGAGTCCGCCGAACCGCTGGTAGCCGACGCGCAACGGGCCGGTGTCGTCCGCCGCGTCGGATCCGGACCCGCAGCCGGCGACCGCCGCCGTGGCGGTCAGGACGAGGGCGACCAGGCCGACCAGCACCCGGGGCGGCCGAGGCCGGCGGGTCGCCGGGCGGAGGCGTCCGGGGAGACGCCGGACGGGGTGGGGCATGGGTTGCTCCTGTCGCGAACGGGGACCGGCCCGGGCGGGCCGGGAGCAATAGACTACTAAACCTATAGGTTTTATGGATAGGATGGTGGGGTCGCCGAAGTCGATCACCGCGCCGCGGGGCCGGCGCGGACAGCCCGGGAACTGGAGACGCCATGACCCTCACCTTCCACTGGTTCCTTCCCACCTCCGGCGACAGCCGGGACGTCGTCGGCGGGGGACACGGCGTGCCGCCGGGCGTCGCCGGTGGTGCCCGGCCGGCCACCATCGCGTACCTCGGGCAGATCGCCCGGAGCGCCGAGCAGCTCGGCTTCGTCGGCGCGCTCACCCCGACCGGGGCGTGGTGCGAGGACGCCTGGCTGACCACCGCGATGCTCACCGAGGTCACCGAGCGGCTGAAGTTCCTCGTCGCGTTCCGGCCGGGGCTCGTCTCACCGACCCTGGCCGCACAGATGGCCTCGACCTTCCAGCGGCTGTCCCGGGGACGGCTCCTGCTGAACGTGGTCACCGGCGGCGAGTCCCACGAGCAGCGCGGCTACGGCGACTTCCTGGACAAGGACGCCCGGTACGCCCGTACCGACGAGTTCCTCCAGATCGTCCGGGCCCTGTGGCGCGGTGAGACCGTCACGTTCCACGGCGCGCACCTGCGGGTGGAGCAGGCTCGGTTGAGTCGCGTTCCCGAGCCCGTCCCCACGGTCTACTTCGGTGGCTCGTCGGCCGCCGCCGGCCCGGTGGCGGCGCGTCACAGCGACGTGTACCTGACCTGGGGCGAGCCACCGGAGCAGGTGGCCGGGAAGCTCTCCTGGATCGGCGAGCTCGCCGCCACGGCGGGACGGAGTCTCCGGTTCGGCATCCGACTGCACGTCATCACCCGGGACACCGCGGAGGCGGCCTGGGCCCAGGCGCGGCGGCTGCTCGACGGGATCACCGACTCCGACATCCGGACCGTCCAGGCGGGACTGGCGCTCAGCGAGTCCGAGGGGCAGCGCCGGATGCTGGCGCTGCACGGCGGCTCCCGGGATCGGCTGGAGGTCTCGCCGAACCTCTGGGCCGGAATCGGGCTGGTCCGCGGCGGAGCGGGCACCGCGCTGGTCGGCAGCCACGCCGAGGTGGCGGACCGGATCGTCGAGTATCACGACCTCGGCATCACCGAGTTCGTCCTCTCCGGATACCCGCACCTCGAGGAGGCGTACTGGTTCGGCGAGGGCGTCCTGCCCATCCTGCGGCGCCGGGGACTGTGGCGGCACCCGGACGACAGCGCGCCGCTGGCGGCGAGCGGGGAGATCCCGTTCGCGGGACCCGTCGCCGGGACGGAGACCCCGCCGGCCGCCGGGACGTCCGTGCCGACGGTTCCCGCCGGCCGGGTCGGCTGACCCGGCGCCGGGGCGGCGTCGACTGACCTGGCCCCGAGGCGGCATCGCGGCCGGAAACCGGTCGTGACCAGGTCTGACGCCGTCCACACCGGCCGGAAATTGTTGACAATATTGGCAATGATTGTGTCGCCGTCTATGATCGTCCTGCCTGTCGACACGCGCCGGCCGACCCCCCGATGACCAGTCCGGCGCGTCTGCCGAGCCGTCGGGGAGGGAACGACGATGACCACGTCAGCGACCGGGCGCGGTCCCGTGCTCGTGGTGAGTGCGCACGCCGCCGACTTCGTCTGGCGGGCCGGAGGTGCCATCGCGCTGAGCGCCTCCCGCGGCCAACCGGTCCACGTCCTCTGCCTCACCTTCGGCGAGAAGGGTGAGTCGCAGGGACTCTGGAAACAGCCGGGCATGACCCTCGACCGGGTCAAGGAGGCACGCCGGGACGAGGCGAGCCGGGCGGCGGCGGTGCTCGGCGCCGAGATCGAGTTCCTGGACGCCGGGGACTACCCGCTCCGCGCCACCGACGAGCTCTACGACCGGGTCATCGCCACCATCCGGCGGACCAACCCGGCGGTGATCCTCACGCACGCGGCCCGGGACCCCTACAACCTCGACCACGCGCTCACCCACGAGATCGTGCTCCGGTCCCGGATGGTCGCCCAGGCCGCCGGGCACGATCCGTCCAGCCGGCCGATCGGCGCGCCCCAGGTGCTCCAGTTCGAGCCGCACCAGCCGGAGCAGTGCGGCTTCGTACCGAACCTGTTGCTCGACATCACCGAGGTCTTCGACCGCAAGGTCGAGGCGATGCGGATCATGGGGGCGCAGAGCCACCTCGTCGCGTACTACACCGACCTCGGGGTTCGGCGCGGGGTGCAGGCGGTCCGCAACGGCGGGGCCCGGTCCATCACCCACGCCGAGGCGTACCAGCGGGTCTTCCCGGTCGTGGGTGACGAGCTGTGCTGAGCCGGCACCGCATCGTCCGTACCAACGCCGCACCCCCGGCCGACGCCGTCGCCCGCCTCGCCGAGCTCGGTGTCGCCTGCGTACACGAGGCACAGGGGCGGACCGGGCTGCTCGGCCACCGGCTGCGGCCGATCTACCCCGGTGCCCGGATCGCCGGCCGGGCGGTCACCGTCTCCGCACCGCCCGGAGACAACCTGATGATCCACGCGGCGGTGGAGCAGACCCGACCCGGCGACATCCTGGTCGTCGCCTTCAGCTCGCCCTGCACCGACGGCGCCTTCGGTGAACTGCTCGCCACCTCACTGCGGGCCCGGGGCGTACTCGGTGTCGTCATCGATGCCGGCTGTCGGGACGTGGCGGAGCTGACCGCGCTGCGTTTCCCGGTCTGGTCCCGGGTGGTCTCCGCCCAGGGCACGGTCAAGGCGAGCCCCGGCTCGGTGAACGTCCCCATTGTCATCGGTGGCGCCTACATCCGGGCCGGCGACGCCATCGTGGCCGACGACGACGGCGTCGTGGTGGTGCCGCGGGAGCGGGCCGCCGAGGTGGCCGCCGCCGGGATCGCCCGGCGGGCCGCGGAGGAGGAGAAGCGTCAGCGTCTGGCCGCCGGAGTGCTCGGCCTGGACATGTACCAGCTCCGCCCGCTGCTGGACCGGCTCGGCGTCGTGTACGTCGACGCGGCGGACCCGGCGGAGCCGACCGAGTCGGCTGACCCGGCGGGGCCGGCCGAACCGGCGGGCTGAGGCCGCGGCACCGCCCTCCCGGGCCTCCCTCCCGTCGCCGAGCGGGCACACCGGGACCGACCCACCGCCATTTCTGGACCCGACCTGGATCACGACGCGTGGTCGGCGGGCAGGGCACGGATCGGCGCCGCCCACGACCCGGAACGGAACTCGTCCCGAGGCGGGGGCCGGGGCGGTGGCCGACCACGCCGTCCCCGGCCCCGGCCGGTCGGCTCCGGCTCGTGACCTCCGGCGCCGTTCGACCGTTTGACACCCGGAAGTGATAGCGACGTCGTAGCCCGGCCCCGACCGACCGGCCCGGCGCGGGGGATGTCCCGGGTGCGTGCCCGAACCGGCCCGGGCCGCACCCCGGATCGGTCGGGGTGCGGGACGCACCGCCACGCCGCCGTCGGTCCGGGACCGAGGGCTCCGCCGCCGTGCCCCGGGCGTCACACGCCCTGACCCGACGCGCCGGCCGTGGCCGCCAGATCCGGCGTACCGCAGCGCGCTCAGCACCGGAAGGGGCCGTCCATGACCAGCACGCCAGCCGCCGCGGTGATCGTCGGAGTCGACGGGTCGGAGGGGAGTCTCCGCGCCGTCGACTGGGCGGCCGAGGAGGCGAGGCTCCGGGGCGCTCCGCTGCGGGTCGTCCACGCGTTCATCTGGCCGTTGCTGGGGGTTCCGCTCGGGCCGGCGCCGATGGCGCCGCCGGAGGCGGGGCTGCGCAACGAGGCCCAGCGGATCCTCGAGAGCGCCGCCGATCGGGCCCGCCGGGCCGCGCCCGGGGTGACGGTGTCGACCGACCTTCCGGCGCGTGTCCCCGCGGCGGCGCTGATCGAGGCGTCCCACGGTGCCGACCTCGTGGTGGTCGGCAGCCGTGGCCTCGGCGGCTTCTCCGGGTTGCTGCTCGGCTCGGTCGGCGCCCAGGTGACCGCGCACGCCGCCTGCCCGGTCGTGGTGGTCCGGGGCGGCGACCACCGGCGGTCCCCCGGACCCGTGCCCGGCGAGGTGCTGGTCGGGGTGGATGGTTCGGAGTCTTCGCGGCTCGCCGTCGGCTTCGCCTTCGCGTACGCCTCCCGGCGCGGGCTCGGGGTGGCGGCGGTACACGCCGGGCGGCCCGGTCGGCCGGGCGGTCCGGGGGTGACCCGACCGGGCGCCGGCGACGCCGACCTGGCCGAGGCCGAGGCGCGACTTCTCACCGAGGCGCTCGCCGGCTGGCGGGAACGGTATCCCGACGTGCCGGTCCGAAGCGCTGTCGTCGCCGGGCGGCCGGCCGAGGTGCTGGTACGGCAGGCGTCCGGCGCCGACCTGCTGGTGGTCGGCGCCCGGGGACGCGGCGGCTTCGCCGACCTGCTGCTCGGCTCGGTGAGTCAGGCGGCCCTGTACCACGCCCCGGTGCCGGTGGCCGTGGTCCGACCGGGCACAGCCCCGGCCGGGAGCCGGTGAGCGGGTGCGTCGATCGCGGCGGCCGGGGCGGCGGTGGTACGCGCCGAGCCCGGCCCCGCACTGGTGGCGCCAGGTGCCGATCCAGGCCCACCGGTTGATCCGGCCGGCCTCGACGTACTCCTGGGCAGAGGCCGGGGCCGGTCACGGTGCTGCTTTCCGATGGTGGGCCCGTCCCCGTCGGCTAGTCGCGGCTGCCCTCGCGGTCCCGCCGTACCGTCGCCCGGCGACCCTTGATGGTGGTCTGTCGCAGCTTCGTGATGACCTCGGCAGCGGCGGTTTTCGGAACCTCGACCAGGGAGAACCGGTCAGCGATCTCGATCGCGCCGATCTCCCGGCCGGTGACCCGGGTCTCACCGGTGATCGCCCCGACCAGGTCCTGCGGCCGGATGCCGGCGCGCCGCCCCACCCCGATGAACAGACAGGTCATCCCGCCGGGCCGCGGGCGGGCGCCGCGCCGATCGTCCCGGCGGCCCCGTCCCTCCCGCTCGGTGCGGAACGCGACCTGCGGGATGTCCTCCTCGTCGACGGTCCCGCGGGTCGACTCGTGGGCCAGCTTCACCGCGGCGAGGGCCACCTCCATCACGTCGAAATCGTCGGTCAGGGTCTCCACGACCACCCGGTACGGTTCGAGGTCGTCCTCCAGCAGACTCTCGTGCAGCGCGGCCCGGAGGATCTCCAACCGCCGGGTCCGCAGGTCGGCCACGGTCGGCACCTTGTCGATCGAGATCCGCTGGCCGGTGGTCCGCTCGATGGTCTTCAACATCCGGTGTTCCCGGGGCTCGGCCAGCGTGATCGCCACGCCCTGCCGCCCGGCGCGGCCGACCCGACCGATCCGGTGCACGTACGACTCCGGCGCCGACGGCACGTCGTAGTTGACCACGTGGGTGAGCTGCTCGATGTCCAGCCCCCGGGCGGCGACGTCGGTCGCGACCAGGAGGTCGGCCGTACCGGCCCGCAGCCGCCCCATCACCCGGTCCCGCTGCTCCTGCGTCATCCCGCCGTGCAGCGCCTCCGCCCGGTATCCCCGGCCGTTCATCGTCTCGGTGAGCCGGTCGACCTCCTCCCGGCTACGGCAGAAGACGATGGCCGCGGTCGGCGACTCGACGTCGAGGACCCGGCCCAGCGCGGCCGGCTTGTGGGCGCGCGCGACGACGTACGCGATCTGGCGGACCAGCGGGGCCGTTCCCGCGGGGGCGGGCTGCCGGGCGATCTCGATCCGAACCGGATCGCGCAGGTGCTGCCGGGCCAGCCCGTCGATCCGGCTCGGCATGGTGGCGGAGAAGAGCACGGTCTGCCGCTGCTCCGGCACGTGTTGAAGGATCGCCTCGATGTCCTCGGCGAAGCCCATGTCGAGCATCTCGTCCGCCTCGTCCAGCACCACCGTGTCGAGCGCGTCGAGTCGCAGCGTGCCGCGGGCGATGTGGTCCAGTGCGCGCCCCGGGGTCGCCACCACCACGTCGACCCCGGCGTCGAGCACCCGCAGTTGCCGGGCGATCGGCTGCCCGCCGTAGATCGGCAGGACCCGGACGCCGAGGTCGCGGCCGTACCGGTGGATCGCCTCGGAGACCTGCGCGGCCAGCTCCCGGGTCGGCACCAGGATCAGTGCCACCGGGTCGCCCGGCCGGTCGGCGGGCATCCGCTGCAACAGCGGGAGGGCGAACGCGGCCGTCTTGCCGGTTCCGGTGGCTGCCTGCCCGAGCAGGTCACGCCCGGCGAGCAGCGGCGGGATCGCCTCCCGCTGGATCGCGGTCGGCTCCTCGTAGCCGAGGGCGCCCAGGGCCGCCAGGAGTTCGGGTCGTAGCCCGAGCTCGGCGAAGGTGCCGGGATCCTCGTCGGTGGCGTTCGGGGTGATGCCCTCCGCCGGGGCGGGGCGTACGCTGTCGGACCTCATACCCGTCAGCCTTCCACCACGCCGATCGGGGTGCTGCGCCGACCGGCGCGATCCGGGCCGGCGCGGCTGTCGTACCCCTGGCACCGTCACGCCGAAGCTCCCCGGCGTCGGCACGGCCCGGGCCGAGGCCGCCACGGTGGCCGAGGAGCCGCGGACGAGAACGACCCCCGGCCGCGAACCACAGAGACGGCCCGGCGGGCTGACCGGCCCGGCGGTCGGCACCGCTGCTGACCGGCCGGTACCCTGAACCCCGCTCGGCTCGGGTTGTCCGGCCGGGTGCACCGCGCCGACCAACCGGGGGATGCCGTGTCTGGGGAGACCGCACGCGTCGAGGGCGGCGCGGCGCCGGCCCCGCTCGCGGCGGCCGCGCTGCGGGCCGACTGCGCCCGCTGCTTCGGGCTCTGCTGTGTGGTTCCCGCCTTCGCCGCCTCGGCGGACTTCGCGATCGACAAGCCCGCCGGCCGGGCCTGCCCGCACCTGCGCGACGACTTCCGCTGCGGCATCCACGCGACACTGCGGGACCGGGGGTTTCCGGGGTGTACCGTCTTCGACTGCTTCGGCGCCGGGCAGCAGGTGTCGCAGGTGACCTTCGGCGGGCGGAACTGGCGGGCCGAGCCGCGGCTCGCACCGCAGATGTTCGCGGTCTTCCCGGTCATGCGGGACCTGCACGAGCTGCTCTGGTACCTGACCGAGGCGATCGCGCTGCACCCGCCCGGGCCGCGGGCCGACGAGCTGCGTGCCGTCCAGAACCAGACCGCCCGGCTCACCCAGGCCACCCCGGACGCGCTGCTCGCGCTGGACGTCGCTGGCCACCGCCGGTACGTCAACGACCTGCTACGCCAGACGAGCGAACTGGTCCGGTCCGGGCTGGGTGGCGGGGCGGAGTACCGGGGCGCGGACCTGATCGGCGCTGATCTGCGCGGGGCCGACCTGCGGGGGGCAAGCCTCCGTGGGGCGTACCTGATCGGGGCGGATCTGCGCGGCGTGGACCTGCGCGGGGCCGACCTGACCGGCGCGGACCTGCGCGGCGCTGATCTGCGCGGGGCCGACCTCACCGGCGCCATCTTCCTGGTCCAGGCTCAGCTCGACGCGGCCCGGGGCGACGCCAGCACCCGGCTGCCCCCGGCGCTGTCCCGGCCCGTCCACTGGCCGGCGTCGGCCTCGGGCGGGCCGGGTCCGGCCCGGCCCCCCGCGCCGTCGCGGTCCCGCAGCGGGAGCCGCGGCGGGCGCGGGAGACCGGGTAGGAGGCGTCGATGACCGCCGCGGCGCCCGCCCGGACCGGACCGGTCGTCGCCGGCGACGTGGTGTGGCGTCGGCGGAACGGGCCCGGCGTGTCCGTGGTCAGTGCAGGCCGGCGGCGACGGCGGGTTCGGCGGCGGTGAGCCGGGCGGGCCGGACCACGAACTGGAGCACGGCCAGGGCCAGCACCATCCCGCCGGTCACCACGGTTCCCATCGCCACGCCGCCGTTGCCGAGCACCCCGACCAGCGGCGCGGCGATCGCGCCCAGCCCGAACTGCGCCGCGCCGAGCAGCGCCGCCGCCGTGCCCGCCGCATCTCCCTGGCCGTTGAGCGCCAGCGCCGGGGCGTTCGGGAGGGCGAGCCCGGCGGCCGCCAGCACCACCCAGAGCGAGACGAGGAGCAGGGGCAGGCCGCCGAGCCTGGTGGCCGCGAAGGCGACCAGGGCACATCCGGCGACGCTGCCGACCAGCAGGGCGGTGATCAGGATCCGCTGCGGCGAGTAGCGGCGCAGCAGCCGGACGTTCAACTGGGTCGCCGTGATCAGGCCCACCGCGCCCGCACCGAAGGCCAGCCCGAACTCCTGCTCGGTGAGCCCGTACTGCTTCTGCAAGACGAAGGACGAGCCCGAGACGTACGCGAACATCGCCGCCATCGTCAGCCCGGTGACCAGGACGAGCCCCAGGAACGTTCGGTCCCGCAGCAGTCCGACGTACGTCCGCGCGGTGTTCCGCACGCCACCGCGCCGCCTGCGGTGTGGGGGCAGGGTCTCGGAGAGCCCGAACGCCGCCATGGTGAGCAGCAGCAGCCCGAAGACGCCGAGCGCGACGAAGATGCCGCGCCACTGGGTCCAGCGGAGCAGTTCGCTGCCGAGGGTGGGGGCCAGCACCGGCGCCGCCCCCATCACCAGCATGAGCCGGGAGAAGATCCTCGCGAAGGCGGCGCCGCGGAACAGGTCGCGGACCACGGCGGTGGCGACGACCGAGGCGGCGGCGACCCCGAGCCCCTGCAGCACCCGCAGCGCGCCGAGGAGCGCGATGGTCGGCGCGACCACGCAGAGCACCGAGGCCACGATGTGCAGCGCGAGCCCGGCCAGCAGCGGCGTCCGCCGGCCGACCGCGTCGGAGAGCGGACCGACCAGCAACTGGCCGACGGCGAGCCCGATGAGGGTCCCGGTGAGGGTCAGCTGCACCGCCGCCGACGGGGTCTCCAGGTCGATGGCGATCGACGGCAACGCCGGGAGGTACATGTCGATGGTCAGCGGCCCGATGGCGATCAGCGAGCCGAGGACGAGGATGAGTCGGAGCCGCTGGGAGCGGCTCATCAGGTCACCTGGGGTACGGGGTGGCGCGGACGCCACGACGTGCTCACCGGTGGCGGTCATGGGTTCCCTTCAACTCGGTGCCGCCGGGACGCACGGTCCCGGACAGCGAAGATCACATCAGCGACCAACGATTGGCGGGCGCGGCCATTCCCCATTCGGCGATTGGTAGCTCAACTCACAGTGGACGTGCCGAACCGCTGGCTCGCCACGGTTCGATCGGATGGTCGCCGCCGACGCGTGGCCGACGGCCGTGGCGGCTGCGCCGGCCGGTGCCGGGAGTCGACGGGCCCTCGCCGAACCCCGGCTGGCACCGCCCGGGTCCGGCGCGAGCGCCGGGCGCGACGTCCCGCGCCACCGGCCGGTGCCGGACCGCCTCGCCGTCGGACGCCGCGGACGACCCGGCCGGGTGGGCTCTCCCGTGGCCGTCGTCACGGCGTCGTTCCCGCTCCGGCGTGTCGCGTTCCGGCGCGGGCTGATCTAGGGTGGTGGCCGCAGACGGGTGTGCACATGACGAGTAGGTGGTTGCAACATATGCACCAACGGAGGCGGTTCCGGTGACCGCGTCGGAGGCGACCGGTCGGGAGTCGGCGGGATTCGAGGCGGTCTGCGTCGGCGAGACGATGGTGATGGTGACTCCCACCCCGGGCGGACGGCTCGACGCCGAGTCGACCTTCGTCCTCCGGGCCGGCGGCGCCGAGTCCAACGTCGCGATGTTCCTCGCCGCGCTCGGGCACCGGGTGGCCTGGGCCGGCCGGGTCGGTGCCGACCCCCTCGGTGACCTCGTGGTCGACCAGGTCGGCGCGGCGGGCGTCGACACCTCGCTGGTCGAGGTCGACCCCACCTGCCCGACCGCGGTCTACCTGAAGGACCCGACGCCCGACGGCACCCGGGTCTACTACTACCGACGCGGATCCGCGGCCGCCGGCATGGGCCCGGCGTACGCCGCCCGGCTGGCCGGGGTCCCGGCGACCGTGCTGCACCTGAGCGGCATCACCCCGGCGCTCTCGGCGAGCTGCCGGAGTCTGGTCGACGAGCTCATCGTGGCCCGTCCCGCCGGGCGGCGTCTCGTCTCCTTCGACGTCAACTTCCGCCCCGCTCTCTGGGCCGACGCCGCCGGCGCCGCCGCCGACCTGCTCCGGCTGGCCCGCCTCGCCGACGTGGTCTTCGTCGGGCTCGACGAGGCGGCGCGGCTCTGGGACGTCCGTACGCCGGAGCAGGTCCGGGACCTGATCGGCCCGCCCGGCACACTCGTGGTGAAGAACGGTGCCGTGGACGCCGTCGCGTTCCACGACGACGGGGCCACCGTCGAACCGGCCCGCCCGGCGGAGGTGGTGGAACCGGTCGGCGCCGGGGACGCCTTCGCCGCCGGCTGGCTCTCCGGAGCCCTGCGCGGCCTCGACCACACCGCGCGGCTCCGGCTCGGACACCTCGTCGCCGGGGCGGCGCTGGGATCCGTCTCGGACTTCGCCAGCCTCCCCCCGGTCGAGACCATCTGCGCGGTGCTCGGAATCCCACCGGACGTCTGGCGCCGCCCGGCCCCGGCGCCGGCCGACTCCTGAGCCCTGGGAGCACCGGATGTCCCAGACCGTGCAGCGCGCGCTGCGCATCATCGAGTTCGTCGCCGAGCGGCCCCGGTCACTCGGCGAGGTCGCCGGTCACCTGGGGGTGCACCGCTCCACCGCCCTGCGGCTGCTGCAGACCCTCCAGGACGGTGGCTTCGCCCGGACCGTCGGTGGGCGCTACACCGTCGGCCTGCGCCTGGTGGCACTCGCCCAGCAGGCGTTGGACCAGCTCGACCTGCTGCCGGTCGCCCACCCGTACCTCGTCCGGCTCGGTGACCGCCACGGCCACACGGTGCACCTCGCCCAACTGCTCGACGACGAGATCGTCTACGTCGCCAAGGTGGACGGCCGGGGGGCGCTGCGGATGGGGTCCCGGGTCGGGCGGACGGTGAACCCGCAGACCTCCGCCGTCGGCAAGGCCATCCTCGCGTACCTGGACGACGCGAGCCGCGAGCGGTTCCTGGAGCGGATCACCTATCGGGCGTACACCGCCAGCTCGATCACCAGCCCCGAGGCGCTCCGGGCGGAGCTGGCCCGGATCGCCGAGCGCGGCTGGGCGGAGGACGACGGCGAGTTCGAGGACTTCGTCACCTGTGTGGCGGCCCCGGTCCGGGACGCCCGGGGGCAGGTCGTCGCCGCCGTGTCGATCACCGCCCTGCGGGCCGTCGCCCCCGTGGAGCGGCTCCGCGGGTGCCTGCCCGACCTGACCGAGACCTGTGCCGCGATCTCCCGGGACCTCGGCTGGCCCGGAGCCGACGGACCACGAACGGGGTCACGAGGAGCCAACCGACCATGAACGGAGCAACCATGGACCGCCACTCCACGCCCTTCTTCGACGAGCTCTTCACCGGCCGGCCCGTGATGGCGATCCTGCGTGGCTTCCCACCCGCGCAGACGGTCGCGCTCTGCGAACGGGCCTGGGAGGTGGGCATCGAGGCGGTGGAGGTGCCGGTACAGACCGCGGACGCACTGCCGTCCCTGCGCGCCGCGCTCGCCGCCGGCCGGGAGCGCGGCCGGCCGGTCGGCGCCGGCACGGTCGTCAGCCCGGAGCAGGTCCGGCGGGTGCACGAGGCAGGGGTGGCCTTCACCGTCGCACCGGGGTACGACCCCCAGGTGGCGGCGGAGTGCGCCGCGCTCGGCCTGCCGCACCTGCCGGGGGTCGCCACCGCCTCGGAGATCGGTCAGGCGCTGCGGACCGGCCACACCTGGCTCAAGGCCTTCCCCGCCGCCCAGCTCGGGACCAACTGGATCCGGGCCCAACTCGCCCCGTTCCCGCAGGTCCGGTTCGTGGCGACCGGCGGTGTGGACGCCGACAACGCCGGCGACTTCCTCGCCGCCGGCTGTCGGGTCGTCGCCGTCGGTTCCGCGTTGCAGGACCCCCGCCAGCTCGACCTGCTCGCCCGGCTGACCGCCCGGAACTGACCGCGCCGGAGTACCCGACGGGCGGGCCGTACCGGAGGACCGTGGCGCCCCGCGGCCGGGGCCGTACGCCGGTGGCGCACCCGCCGGTCGGGCGGATGCGCCACCGGAGCGGACCGTCGGCCGGTTCCACCGGCGGGCCCGAAAGCGTCGCCTCAGAGTTCGGCCGGCCGGTTCCTGCGGTCCCGCCACGCGGTCAGCAGCGAGGTGCGGCCGTTGGTCCGCAGCAGCGCGCCCTCGTAGAGCCGGGCGGCGAGCACCAGGAACAGCACCGCCGTACCGAGCAGGAGCAGCAGCGCCAGGATCGGCTCCCAGCCCGCCGCCTCGCCGGCGAAGAGCCGCAGCGGCATCGCGGTCGGGGCGGAGAACGGCACGTACGACAGCACGGTCATCGCCAGCGGGTTGTCGTTGAGGAAGACCACCGCGAAGAACGGCAGCATCACCAGCACCTGCACCGGCGCGGAGGCCCCGGAGATGTCCTCCTGACGGGTGACGAGGGCGCCGGTGACCGCCCAGAGCGAGGCCAGCAGCACGAAGCCGACCACGAAGAACGGGATGAACCAGCCGATTGCCGGGCCCAGCAGGCCGAGCAGCGGGCCGGTGTCGACCAGCCGCAGGGAGAGGACCGAGACCAGTGCGATCGCGGCCACCTGGGCCAGCGCCAGCGCGCCGTTGCCGATGACCTTCCCGGCGAGCAGCGCCCGGACCGGTACGGCGGCGACCAGGATCTCCACGATCCGGGTCTGCTTCTCCTCGGTGACACTCTGGGCGATCTGGACGCCGAAGCTGAACGAGGCGAAGAAGAAGACCGCCCCGAAGAAGATCGGGATCAGCACGGCCAGGACCGGACTGACCGCGTCCGGGTCCAGCAGCTCGATCGGCGGAGCGGTGCTCAGCGCGGTGACCAGGTCATCCGGCGCCTTGTCGAGGGCGAGGATCCGGATCCCACCGGGTACGTCCGCCGGGACGACGGCGGCGTCGACCTCCCCCTCCCGCACGAGGTGTTCGGCCCGCCCGACGTCGGGCGCCGACACCACCTCCAGGCCCGCCTGCTGCAGGGGTGCCGCAGCCGCGGGTGCCACCACGGCCACCGTGGAGGCCTTGCCGGAGAGCACCGCCGGCAGGATCGTCGAGCCGAGGGCGATGAGTAGGAAGAAGGCGGTACTGAACAGGAACGTCTTGTCGCGGAGCCGTACCGTGATCTCCCGTTCCGCGACCAGCCGGGTCGCCGCCCAGAACGAGGTCCTGGCGGCCTGCCGCCCGTCCGACGAGGGATCGGCGGATCGGCGGGTGGCCGGAGCGAATGTCGTCGTCACTGGGTGACCTCCTGGAAGATCTCGGCGAGCGAGGGGACGATGGGGGCGAAGGTGCGGACCGGGCCACGGTCCAGGGCCGCCCGCAACAGCCGCTGACCGTCGGCGGGGTCGGCGAGGTCGACCACCACCCGTGGCCCGTCGAGGTCGACGACGGTGAAGCCGGGCAGGTCCCGTACCCAGCCGGCGTCGCCGTCGACGACGAGTTCGTAGCGGGGGTTGGCGTACCGGGTCCGCAGCTCCGTACGGCTGCCGGCGGCCCGGACCGCGCCGTTGGCGATGATGACGAGGTCGTCGCAGAGCCGTTCGACCACGTCGAGTTGGTGGCTGGAGAAGAGCACCGGTACGCCGTCGGCGGCACGCTCCCGGAGTACGGCGGCGACCGCGTCGAGCGCGATCGGGTCGAGCCCGGAGAACGGCTCGTCGAGGATGAGCAGTTCCGGGTCGTGGACGAGCGCGGCGGCGACCTGTGCCCGCTGCTGGTTGCCGAGCGACAGCGTCTCCAGCATGTCGTCAGCCCGCTCGGTCAGGCCCACGCGTTCCAGCAGATCGTCCACGCTGCGCCGGGCGGCCGGCGCGCTCAGTCCGTACAACCGACCGAGGTAGATCAGCTGCTCGCGGACCTTCATCTTCGGGTACAGCCCGCGCTCCTCCGGCATGTAGCCGAAGCGCTGCCGGACGGCCCGGGTGACGGGGCCGCCGTGCCAGGTCACCTCGCCGGAGTCGGCCGTGAGCAGGCCGAGGATGATGCGCATCGAGGTGGTCTTGCCGGCGCCGTTCGCGCCGACGAAGCCGGTCATCCGACCCGGTGCCACCTCGAAGGAGATGTCGTCCAGCACCCTTCGGTCGCCGAACGTCCGGTTCACCGAGGACACCCGCAGCATCCCGTCTCCTCCTCCAGTCGTGCCGCCGGGGCACCCGCGCCCGGCGGAGCCGACGGTAGTCCGGCCCACCGGTCCTGGCGTCCGCCGCGCGATGGAACCGTGCGACGGAGCCCCGGCCGGCGGGAACGGCGGGGTGACCGGGGCACGGGGGACGGGTTGGTCGGGGCCGGTCGGGGCGCCGCGGACGGGTTGGTCGGAGCCGGGGGTGGACCGCCGGGACGGCTCAGTTCGCGGCGCTGCCCGGGGTCACGACGCCGTGCTCGTACGCGAAGATCACCGCCTGGGTGCGGTCGCGCAGCCCGAGTTTCATCAGCACCCGGGAGACGTGCGTCTTGACCGTCGCCTCGCCGAGCATCAGCCGCCGGGCGATCTCGGCGTTCGAGGCCCCTCTGGCGAGCTGCACCAGGACCTCCCGTTCGCGCTCGGTGAGTTCGGCCAGGCGGCGCTGGCCCGGGCCGTTCGGCCCGCCGGTCCCGGGCCGGCCCGGTGCGGTCGAGGCGGGCCCGGCGAAGGCGGCGATCACCCGCCGGGTGATCTGCGGTGCGAGCAGCGCGTCTCCCCGGGCGACGATGCGGACCGCGTCGATCAGGTCCTCCGGGGTGCCGTTCTTCAACAGGAAGCCGCTGGCCCCGGCCTGGAGGGCGGCGAAGAGGTAGTCGTCACGGTCGAAGGTCGTGAGGATCAGGACGCCCGGGCCGCCGGTCGCGTGGGCGGCGACGATGCGCCGGGTCGCCTCCAGCCCGTCCAGGTGCGGCATCTCGACGTCCATCAGGACCACGTCCGGTCGGTGCGCCGCGGTCAGCTCGACCGCCTGTCGGCCGTCCGTCGCCTCGCCGACCACCTCGATGTCGTCCTCCGTCTCGAGGATGATCCGCAAGCCGGCGCGGACGAGGTGCTGGTCGTCGGCGAGGAGGACCCGAATGGGGGGACTCTCTCCGGTCACGCCGTCGCTCCCTGCTCGACTGCTCGGGTCGCGGCGTCGTCGACCTCCGGCTCCGCCGGGGCGATCGGAAACCGGGCACGGACCCGGAAGCCGCCTCCGGCGCGGGGGCCCGCCTCCAGGGTGCCGTCGTGCGCGGCGACCCGCTCCCGCATGCCGATCAGGCCGAGCCCGCCGCCCGCCGAGGTGCGGCCCCAGCCGGTGGGTACCGCGCGGCCGTCGTCACTCACCTCAACCTCCAGCTCACGGCGCAGGTACCGCACCCGAACATCGACGGTGCTGGCCCGGGCGTGCTTGATCGTATTCGTCAGGGCCTCCTGGACAACCCGGTAGCTGGCCAGCGAGATCGACTCCGGCACCGGCACCGGTGTGCCGAAGGTCTGGTACACGACGGTGAGGCCGGCGTCCCGGGCGCCCCGCAGCACCGTGTCGAGCTGGTCCAGCCCGTACCCGCCGGTGTGGTCGTCCGTGCCCGGCCCGCCGAGGTCGGTGGCGCCGGCGTTGCGGAGCACCCCGAGCATCCGCCGCAGCTCGTCGACGGCGGTCCGGGCGCTCTGCTCCACCGCCGCGAGGGCGGCCTTGGCCTTCGCCGGGTCCTTGTCCAGAACTCGGCGGCCGGCGCTGGCCTGGACCCCCATCACCGATACGTGGTGCGCGACCACGTCGTGCAGCTCGCGGGCGATCCGTACCCGTTCCCGGGTCACCGCGCGCTCCGCCTCGGCCGCCCGGGACCGTCGCAGCTCCTCGGCCTGCACCTGCAGCAGGTGCTGCCGGCGCGCGGAGGTCCAGGTGCTGTTGCCGAGCAGGTACGCGAGGAGGAAGAACGCCAGGTTGAACAGGATGCTGTGCAGGGAGAGCGCGAGGAGCGGCGGCAGCGGGCCGGATGTTCCCTCGAACGTCGGCGCGACCGGAAGGATCGAGATCAGTGCCGAGATGGCCAGCCAGGCGAACATCACGACGATCACGCCGATCCGGATCCCCGCCGCGAGGCGGCGACTCCGACCCCAGGCGCCGAGGCTGTACAGGGCGATGAAGAGGGTGGCCGAGGAGACCATCGTCTCCGGGCTGCGTCGGGCCTGGGCCGCGATGAAGACCACGGCGATCACGACCGTGGCCAGCTCCGGCCGGGTACGTCGCCAGACCAGCGGCAGCGAAAGCGCCACCGCCCAGGTCAGCTGCTCCCACCAGCCCGGCGGAGGGCCGAGCGGAAACAGCCCCATGCTGTTGGCGAGGACGACGCTGAGCACGCCCATCGCGGCCATGGAGAGCCCGAGGTAGCGATCCCGGCGGCGCTGCGCCGGGTCCGGAGCCGGCCGGCGCCACTCGTCGGCTGGTTCGTCCCCGGATGGCCGGGTCAGCGGCTCAGCATCGCGCGTCGAGGTCCCGGTGCCCATCAGACATGCATAGCGCATTCCGTCGGGGAACCCCGGAGGTGCCCCGGCGGCACCGGGGGATCGGGCGGACGGGTGGTTTCCGGAATAGTTGACTCGGCAAGTATGTTGTGCGGGGCGTGCCCGGGGCGGATGCGCCGGGCAGGCGTGCGAGCGAGGAGTCGACATGCAGTTCGGGGTCTTCACCGTCGGTGACGTGACCGCGGACCCGACCACCGGGCGGGTGCCGTCCGAGGGCGAACGGATCAAGGCGATGGTCACGATCGCGCTCAAGGCGGAGGAGGTCGGCCTGGACGTCTTCGCCACCGGTGAGCACCACAACCCGCCGTTCGTCCCCTCCTCGCCGACCACGCTGCTGGGCTACATCGCGGCGCGGACGAGCCGGCTGATCCTCTCGACCGCGACCACCCTGATCACGACGAACGACCCGGTGAAGATCGCCGAGGACTACGCCATGCTGCAGCACCTGGCGGATGGCCGGGTCGACCTGATGTTGGGCCGGGGGAACACCGGCCCGGTGTACCCGTGGTTCGGGCAGGACATCCGGAACGCCATCCCGCTGTCGTTCAGCAACTACGACCTGCTGCGCCGCCTCTGGCGGGAGGACGTGGTCGACTGGCAGGGGCGGTTCCGCACGCCACTGCAGGGGTTCACCTCGACGCCCCGGCCCCTGGACGGCGTACCGCCGTTCGTGTGGCACGGTTCGATCCGCAGCCCCGAGATCGCCGAGCAGGCCGCGTACTACGGTGACGGGTTCTTCGCCAACCACATCTTCTGGCCGAAGGAACACACCCAGCGGATGGTCGGCCTCTATCGGATGCGGTTCGAGCACTACGGTCACGGCTCCGCCGACCAGGCGATCGTCGGGCTGGGCGGACAGGTCTTCATACGGAAGAACTCCCAGGACGCCGTGCGGGAGTTCCGGCCGTACTTTGACAACGCCCCGGTCTACGGACACGGCCCGTCGCTGGAGGAGTACACCGCGCGGACGCCGCTCACCGTCGGCAGTCCGCAGCAGGTGATCGACCGCACGCTGACCTTCCGCGAGTACGTCGGTGACTACCAGCGGCAGCTCTTCCTGATCGACCACGCCGGCCTGCCCCTGAAGACCGTGCTCGAACAGTTGGACATCCTCGGTGAGGAGGTGGTTCCGGTGCTGCGCCGGGAGTTCGACGCCCTCCGGCCGGCGCACGTCCCCGACGCGCCGACGCACGCCAGCCTGAAGGCCGCACGGGAGGCGGCCGCCGCCTCCGGGTCGGGCGCCCGGCCGGCCGCCGAGACCGATGGCGCCGCGGCGGGGGTGGGCAACCGATGACCCGACGGAGTGTCGCCGTGGTCTCCGGCGGTCTCCGGGTACCGTCGTCCACCCGGCTGTTGGCCGACCGGATCGCCGAGGCGACCGGCGCGGAACTGGCCCGGCGCGGGTTCGAGGTCGACCTCCGGGTCGTGGAGGTGCGTGACCACGCCCACGACGTGGTGAACCACCTCTCGACCGGCTACTCGTCGGAGCCGCTGAAGGCCGCGCTCGACGCGGTCGCCGGCGCCGACGGCCTGATCGCGGTGACGCCGATCTTCAACGCGTCGTACAGTGGGCTGTTCAAGTCCTTCTTCGACGCGCTGCCCGAGGACGCGCTGGCCGGCCGTCCGGTGCTGATCGCCGCCACCGGCGGCACCGCCCGGCACTCGCTGGCCCTCGACCACACGCTGCGGCCGATGTTCAGCTACCTGCGGGCGGTCGTCGTGCCGACCGCGGTCTTCGCCGCGCCCGAGGACTGGGCGGGCGGTACGGCCGACGGCACGCTGCGCGGGCGGATCCAGCGGGCGGGCCGGGAACTGGCCGAGGAGGTCGCCCGGCACGAACCGACCGCACCGGCCGACCCGTTCGCGCTCACCGCGTCGTTCGAGCAGATGTTCAACGGCGAGTGAGGGTCCGGCGCGCCCGCGCGGGCGCGCCGAACCGCACGACACCGTCCCCGGTCGACGCCGCGATCCCTCGCCGAGCTGTGCCGACTCGGCCCCTCGTCATCCCTCGTCGTTCCTCGTCCACGCGCCGTTCGCCGCGCGCCCACCCCTGGACGATCGCCGGAATATCGACCGCGGCTGTCGGGCCACGGCCGGAAATATTCCGGGTAGCGCGGCGATAGGAGATCGATAGTTCGATGATCGTCCACTTCGGCAGCCTTCTCGATCGAGGCAGAGGGAGGGTGCGCCATGCCAGTTCCGACCCCATCCGTACCCCGGCGGCGGTGGATTCCGCTGGTCGCCGTGGCGACCCTGCTGGCCGGCCTGGTCGGGCCGATCGCCCCCGCGGCGCCCGCCGGGTGGGCCGCGCCGCCCACCGCGGGGCTGGACGAGTCGGCGGCGCGGCGTGCCGCCGTCCGGTCCGGGCAGCGGGTGGAGGTCGGTGCGCTGACGACGCCGACCCGGCAGGTGTACGCGAACCCCGACGGCACGTTCACCGCCCAGGTGCACGCGCTGCCGGTACGGGTGCGTGACCGGAACGGCTGGCGAGGCGTGGACACGACGTTGCGGCGTACCGCCGACGGCCGGGTCGCCCCGGTGGCGGCGAGCCTGGAGATGTCCTTCTCCGGTGGTGGGACCGCCCCGCTGGTCCGACTGCGCTCCGGCGACCGGGAGTTGGCGCTGACCTGGCCCGGTCGACTGCCCGCCCCGACACTGACCGGGGACACGGCCACCTACCGGGACGTGCTGCCCGGGGTGGACCTGACGCTGCGGGCCGACGTCGAGGGGTTCGCCCCGGCGCTGGTGGTACGCACCGCGCAGGCGGCCCGGAACCCGGCCCTGGGCACGCTGCGCCTCGTCGCCCGTACCACCGGTCTGGTGCTGCGCGCCGCCCCGGCCGGCGGGCTCACCGCCCTCGCCCCGGACGGCACGGCGGTGTTCCAGGCGGTGGCCCCGGCCGGCGCGGCCGCGGCGGCCGACCGGGACCCGGCGGCGGACCGTGGTGCGGCGGCGCTCGCCCGGCCGGCCGGATCGGACCGGATGTCGCGCGTCGTCGTCTCCGGCGCCCGAATCGAGCCGGACGGCCTCGCCCTCACCCTGGACCGCTCCACGCTGACCGCACCGGACGCCGCCTACCCGCTGCTCGCCGAGCCGCCGGCCTGGACCGGCGCGCGCACCGCGTGGACCCAGGTGTGGAGCAACTACCCGACCACGTCCTTCTACAACGGCGCCAACCTGGGCAGCTCGGAGAAGGTGGCCCGGGTCGGGTACGACGCCACGGACGGCAAGCAGACCCGGTCGTTCTTCCGGTTCGACACCAGCGGTGTCAAGGGCAAGCGGATCGTCAAGGCCACGCTGCAGACGTACGAGACGTGGTCCCGGTCCTGCACGGCCCGGCAGGTGGAGGCCTGGGAGACCGGCGACATCTCGTCGTCCACCACCTGGAAGGCGCAGCCGGCCTGGATCAGCCGGTTGGCGTACGTCAGCGTGGCGAAGGGCTACTCGTCGAGCTGTCCGGCCGGCGGGGTGGAGTTCGACGTGACGGCACACGTCACCAAGGCGGCCGCCAACGGCGCGAACTCGATCACCCAGGGACTGCGGGCGTCGCAGAGCGCGGAGAAGAACAAGGACACGCTGTCCTGGAAGAAGTTCCGAAACAACCCGAGCCTCACCATCGTGTACAACTCCGCGCCGGGCACGCCGACCAACCTGACCACCGAGGGTTCGGCGGTCTGCACCACCGGTGACGGTCGACTGCTCATCGGCCGGACCACCCCGACGCTGCGGGCCACGGTCAAGGACCCGGACAACGCGGTGACCGCCCGGTTCGAATGGTGGACGCTGGACGGGACCGCGCCGCTCGGCACGTACGTCTCGCCCTCGGTGGCCGGCGGCACCCCGACCACGGTGGCCGCCACCATCCCGGAGGGGCATTTCGCGAACGGCGCGATCGGCCGGTGGCGGGTACGCGCCGAGGACGGCCTGGACATGAGCGCCTGGAGTGACTGGTGCGAGTTCCAGATCGACACCAGTCGGCCACCCATCCCCACGGTCAGCTCCGCGGCGTTCCCGGACAACGGCTCCGGTACGGCGGTGATGGGCGACCCGGTCTCCGTGACGTTCGGCGCGAACGGCGGGGACACCGTGGCCCGGTACGAGTACGTGCTCAACGGCGACGCGACCTCGCTCAGCGGCACCGCGCAGCCGGCGCAGACCGGCGGCGCCGCGACGGTGGCCCTGGTCCCGGACCGGTACGTCAACTGGATCCACGTCCGGGCGGTGAACACCGCGGGCAACCGGTCCGAGGTCGCCACCGTGGTCTTCTACGCCGCCCCGCCCGCCGGACCGGTGGGTGAGTGGAGCCTGGACGAGACCGGGGACGGCACGGTGGCGGTGGACTCCTCGCCGGCGGGCCGGCACGCCCCGCTGAGCGGCGGTGCGAGCTGGGGCGACGGGCGGTACAGCGGCGCGCTGCACCTCGACGGCGTCGACGGGTACGCGGCGACCGCCGGCCCGGTGCTGGACACCACCCGGTCTCTGTCGGTGAGCGCCTGGGTACGGCTCATCGACGGGTCCCGCAACTCCGTGGTGCTGGCCCAGGTCGGCAACCGGGCGAGCGCGATAACCCTCTACTACTCCGCCTCCTACAACCGGTGGATCTTCAACCGGACCACCGTGGACGGCGACTCACCGACGTACGTACGAGCCATCTCGACCAGCGCGCCGGTGCTGGGCGTCTGGACCCACCTGATCGGGGTCTACGACGCCGCGGCCGGGCAGATCCGGCTCTATGTCAACGGCCTGCTCCAGGGGGAGACCGCCTTCACCGCCCAACCGTGGGCCGCGACCGGTCCGTTGCAGATCGGGCGGTCCAAGGTGGGCGGCGTCTTCGGCGAGTACTGGCCGGGGCAGATCGACGAGGTCGCGGTGTACGACCGACCCCTGCTGCCCGGTGAGATCCAGCAGGTGTCCCGGCCGGAGGGACGGTGGGAGCTGGACGAGACCTCCGGCACGACCGGTGCGGACGCGCTCGGCCGACACCCGGTGACCCTCTCCGGCGGCGTGGCCCGGACCGCCGGCGTGCGCGGCAACGCGCTGCAGTTCTCCGGCGGGACCGCGGTCACCGCCGGCCCGGTGGTGCGTACCGACTCCAGCTACACCGTCGCGGCCTGGCTCCGCCCCGGTCCGGTGGGCCGCAACGAGGTGGCGGTCAGCCAGGACGGCACCCAGGTCAGCGGCTTCAACCTCGGGTACTCGCTGGACCCGGACACCGGCGGATACCGCTGGTCGGTGCGGGTACCCACGGCCGACTCACTCTCCGCCACCGTGGTCACCGCGGTCGACCTGTTCGCCCCGCCCACCACCGGGGTGTGGACCCACCTGGCGGCGGTGTACGACGCGAAGGACCAGCGGATCCGGCTCTACGTCGACGGGCAGATCGCCGGCGAGGCCGCGTACACCGGCGTGGTCAACGCCACCGGGCCGCTGCGCCTCGGCGCCGGCCGGCTGCCCGGCAGCACCGCGCCCGAGGAGTTCAGTGGCGCGGTCGACGAGGTGCAGGCGATCTCCGGCGTGCTCACCGACCAGGAGATCTACGGGCTGTACGCCGACGTCGCGGTGCCGGTGCCGACCGAGTCGAGCTTCTGGCCGGGCGACGTCATCCCGCGGCACGAGGTGGTCCCGGAGACGGAACCGGTCGACCTGGGCCTGCGGTTCACCACCTCACGGGCGGGCAGCATCGTCGGGTTGCGGTTCCTCAAGGGCGCCGGGGACACCGGTCGGCACACCCTGACCCTGTGGGACGGCACGGGCGCGGTGCTGGCCCGGGTCACCCCCACCACCGAGACCGCGTCCGGCTGGCAGGAGGTACGGCTCGACGAGCCGGTGCCGGTGGAGCCCGGCCGCACCTACGTGGTCTCGTACCACACCAGCTCCGGCCGGTTCACCGTGATGCGCAAGTACTTCACCGGTTCGCCGTTCGTCGCCGGACCGCTGATCGCGCTGGCCGCACCGAACGGCGTCTACGCCTACTCCGCCACACCGGCGTTCCCCACCGGAGTCACCGCCGGAGCCAACTACTTCGCCGACGTGATTTTCAGCTAGCGGCGGCGCCGGTCGATCAGCACCGCCGCCCGCCACCCGAACCGATCGTCCACCCCGGATCCGACCGGTGGGCACCCCCACCGCCGGTCGCCCACCACCCGCGCCCGACCCCCAGCCGGTCGTCGGCGGGCCCCGACCCCCCGGGGCCCGCCACCGCCGGTGGAGGTCCGCCCGCCCGGTGCCAGGAGGAGCAGCATGCAGATCACATCAACCGGAAGGCCGGCGCGGCGCCGCCGTCGCTGGCGGTTCAGCTGGGACCTGTCGGGCCCGGCACGGCGCCGGGCGGCCCGGGTGGTCGCGGCGGTCGTGGCCGGCGCGGTGGCGGTCGGCGGGCTCGGCGTGCCCGCGAACGCGGCGCCCGGCGTGGCGCCCGGGTGGCGGCCCACTGGCCAGAAGGACCGGCCGGTGCCGGGGCGGGACCTGGTGCCCCGGGCCCGACCGGCGGATCCGGCGGCCGACTCGGTCCTGCGGAGCGCGCCGCGGGTCACCTGGCCGGCGGCCGGTAGCGCCGAGGTCGCGGTGCCGGCCGGCTCGTCCGGACCGGCGGGCCCGGGGCGCAACGCCCGCACCGATGGTTCGGTCGTCCAGTGGACCCAGGCCGGCGACCTGCCGGTGCGGGTGGGCGCGGCGACCGGGACCGGCGCGCCGGACCGGCTCCGGATCGAGGTGCTGGACCAGGCGGCGGCGGAGCGCGCCGGGGTGCGCGGGCTGCTGGTGACGGTGACCCCGACCGTCGGCCGGGCCTCGGCAGGCGGTGCGTCGGGTGGTCGGGTCCCGGTGGAGGTGGACTATTCGGGGTTCCGGTCCGCCTACGGCGGCGACTGGGCGGCCCGGCTGCGTCTGGTGGCGCTGCCGGCGTGTGCGGCGTCCACCCCGGAGCGCGCGGAGTGTCAGACCGGGCAGGCGCTGCCGAGCCGCAACGACGTGCGGGCGGGCCGGGTGCGCGCCGACGTGCCGATGTCCGGTGCGACCCAGGTGCTGGCGGTCACCGCCGCGCCGTCGGGCAGTTCGGGAGACTTCACCGCGACGCCGCTGTCCGCGTCGTCGTCGTGGAGCGCCGGTGGCTCGTCCGGTGATTTCGCCTGGTCGTACCCGCTGGACGTGCCACCCGGGCTGGGCGGCCCGGAGCCGGAGCTGGAGCTGGAGTACTCGTCCGGCACCATCGACGGCCGGACGGTGTCGACGAACAACCAGACCTCGTGGGTGGGCGAGGGCTGGGACCTGGGCACCGACTACATCGAGCGGCGCTACAAGTCGTGCTCGGACGACGTGTCGTTCTCGCCCAAGCCGTACGACCTGTGCTGGGACAGCGACAACGCTTTCCTGGCGCTGAACGGCCGGTCTGTGGAGCTGATCCGGGACACCGCGACCGGGACGTGGCGACCCCGGGACGACGACGGCTCCCGGGTGCAGCTACTGACCGGAGCGGCCAACGGCGACAACGACGGCGAGTACTGGAAGATCACCGATCCCGACGGCACGCAGTACTTCTTCGGACTGCACCGGCTGCCGGGCTGGTCCACCGGCCGCGAGGTGACCAACTCGACCTGGACGGTTCCGGTGTTCGGCGACGACCCCGGAGAACCCTGCCACGGCTCGACGTTCGCCACGTCGTACTGCACCCAGGCGTGGCGGTGGAACCTGGACTACGTGGTGGACCCGAACGAGAACGCCACGTCGTACTTCTACCAGACGGAGACGAACCGCTACGGGCGCAACCGCACGGCGAGCGCGGGGACCCCGTACCACCGGGCCGGCTACCTGACGCGGATCGACTACGGCCAGCGGGCGGACAGCCTGTACACCGCCCCCGCGCCGATGCGGGTGGAGTTCACCGTGGAGGAGCGGTGCGCCGAGGGCGCGACCTGCGGCACCGGCACCATCACCAAGGACACCGCCAAGAACTGGCCGGACGTGCCGTACGACCAGAACTGCGACGCCGGCAAGGCGTGCACGGGCCTGTTCGCGCCGACGTTCTGGACCCGCAAGCGGCTGGCCACGGTGACCACCAAGCTGCGCTCGGGCAGCGGCTACCGGGACGTGGACTCCTGGACGTTCGGCTGGCAGTTCCGGGACCCGGGGGACGGGACGTCGCCGTCGCTCTGGCTGGCCTCGGTCACGCGGCGCGGGCACGTCGGCGGTACCGCGTCGATGCCGCCGGTGACGTTCCAGGGGTTGCAGTTCGAGAACCGGGTGGACGCCGCCGAGGGTATCCCACCGATGTACAAGTGGCGGGTCACCGACGTGTACGACGAGTCGGGCGGGCACGTGCGGGTGAACTACTCGGGGAAGGACTGCACCCGGTCGACCCTGCCGGCGCCGGAGTCGAACACCCGGCGGTGCTTCCCGGCCTACTGGGTGCCGGAGGGCGAGCCGAAGCCCGTGTTGGACTGGTTCCACAAGTACGTCGTGACCCAGGTGCTGGAGGACGACGTCGCCGGGGTGGCCGGGATCGAGCAGACCGACTACGAGTATCTCGGCGGCGCCGCGTGGCACTACGACGACAACGCGCTGGTGCCGGAGAAGTACCGGACGTGGAGCCAGTGGCGCGGCTATGCCCGGGTGCGCACCATCGGTGGCGCGGAGGGCGGGGTGCGCTCGCTGAGCGAGGTCCTCTACTTCCGCGGCATGGACGGCGACAAGCTGCCCACCGGCACCCGGTCGGTGTCGGTGACGGACTCCGAGGGCATCCCGCTGCCTGATCACGCGGCGTTGGCCGGGTTCGCCCGGGAGGAGATCACCTACACCGAGGTCGACGGCAGTGAACTGTCCGGCACGATCTACGACCCGTGGATCTCGCCCGCCACCGCGACCCGGGGCAGCACCACCGCGCACGTGGTCGAGGTGGCCGCGGAGCGGGAGCGCACCGTCCTCGAAGGCGGCGGCTTGCGGCGTACCGAGACCCGGACCACCTACGACCGCTACGGACTGCCCACCCAGATCGACGACCGCGGCGACCTGGCGGACCCCGACGACGACCAGTGCACCCGGATCACGTACGCCCGCAACACCGAACTCTGGCTGATCGAGTTCGAGGCGCGGGAGGAAACCGTGCAGGTGCCCTGCTCGGCCACCCCCTCCTATCCGGCGGACGTCGTCTCCGACGAGCTGACCTTCTATGACGGGTCGACCACCCTGGGTGCGGCACCGACCAGGGGCGACGTGACCATGACCCAGGAGGTCGCCTCGTACACCGGAAACACCCCCACCTACGTGCTCGTCGAGCGGTCCGTGTACGACGAGTACGGCCGGGAGCTGGAGTCGTACGACGCGCTGGGTCGGCGCACCACGATGGCGTACACGCCGGCCAGCGGCGGTCCGGTCACCGCGGTCACGATGACCAACCCGCTGGGCCACGTCGACACCACCACCCTGGAACCGGCCTGGGGCGAGCCGGTCATGCTGACCGACGCGAACGGACGACGCACCGAGATGACCTACGACCCGCTGGGCCGGGTGACCGCGGTGTGGCAGCCGGACCGGTCCCGGGCGGACGGGCAGAGCCCCAACCAGCGGTTCTCCTACCTGATCCGCACCGACGCCCCGAACGTGGTGACCTCCGAGGAGATCCGCGACGACGGCAGCTACGACGTCGTCTACGAGTTCTTCGACGGGCGGTTGCGACCCCGGCAGACCCAGACGCCGGCGCCCGACGGCGGTCGGTTGATCACCGACACCTTCTACGACTCGCGCGGACTGCAGGTGCGCGAGAACGACGAGTACTGGACCTCCGGCACCGCCGGCAGCACGCTGTTCGTGGTCAACGACAACGCGGTGCCCGGCCAGACGGTGACCGTGTACGACGGTGCCGACCGGGCGATCGCGGAGATCTTCCTCTCCTACGGCGTCGAGAGGTGGCGCACCACCACCGCGTACGGCGGGGACCGGGTCCACGTCATCCCGCCGGCCGGCGAGACCGTGACCACCACCATCTACGACGCCGACGAGAAGATGGTCGAGCTGCGGCAGTACGCCGGGCGGTCGCCCACCGGCGAGTACGACGCCACGCGCTACCGGTACGGTGCCGGCGGGCTGCTGACCGAGCTGGTCGACCCGGCCGGTAACACCTGGCGCTACACCTACGACGTGCGGGGCCGCAAGATCAGGGAGGAGGACCCGGACCGGGGCGTCACCACCTTCACCTACGACGCCGCCGATCAGCTGCTCACCAGCACCGACGCCCGGGGCGTGACCCTGGCCTACGAGTACGACGCGCTCGGCCGCCGCACCGGGCTGTACGAGGGCTCGCTGTCCGGTCCGAAACGGGCCGAGTGGACCTACGACACGCTGGCCAACGGCACCGTGGTCCGGGGCCAGCTCGCCACCGCCACCCGGTACGTCGACGGCCACGCCTACACCGCGGCGGTCAACGGCTACGACCGGCGGTACCGCTCGCTGGGCAGCACGTTCACCATCCCGGCCGTGGAGGGCGCGCTGGCCGGCACCTACCAGGTGGACACCGGCTACACCCCGACCGGGCTGCCGCTGCTGGTCTCCTACCCGGCGGCCGGTGGGCTGCCCAAGGAGACCGTGCGCTACGGCTACGACCGGTACGGGCGGCTGACCAGCGCGCAGAGCGGCCTGGGCACCATGCTCACCGCCGCCAGCTACACCGAGTACGACGAGCTGTCCCAGCTCACCCTCTCCACGGGCAGCGGCCGGCAACTGGTGCAGAGCTACTTCTACGAGGAGGGCACCCGCCGGTTGATCCGCAGCCGGACCGACCGCAGCACCACCGAGCCCAGCCTGGCGGATATCGCCTACACCTACGACCCGTCCGGCAACATCACCCGGATCGCGGACACGCCGGCCGGCCGCCCCGCCGACGTGCAGTGCTTCACCTACGACCACCTGCAACGGCTGACCGAGGCGTGGACGGCCACCGACGGGTGCGCGGGGGAGCCCACCCCGGGGGTGATCGGTGGTGCGGCGCCGTACTGGCGGCAGTGGAGCTACGACACGGTGGGCAACCGGCGCACCGAGACGGTGGTGCAGCCGAACAGCGGCACCCGGACCACGCGCACCTACCGGTACCCGACCGCCGGGTCGGCCCGGCCGCACGCGCTGGACTCGGTCACCGGTGACGGGCAGACCGACAGCTTCGCCTACGACGCGGCCGGCAACACCATCCGGCGTACGGTCGACGGGTCCACCCAGACCCTGAGCTGGGATGCGGAGGGACACCTGGCCACGGTCACCGAGGGCGGGAAGACCACCGAGTACCTCTACGACGCCGACGGCAACCGGCTGATCCGGCGGGCGCCGGAGGGCACCACCCTCTACCTCGGCAAGACCGAGCTGACCGTGCCGAACACCGCCGGCGCCACGGTCTCGGTCACCCGCCAGTACGACCTCGGCGACGTCACCGCGGTGCGTACCGCCCAGGGACTCTCCTTCCAGATCACCGACCAGCACGGCACCGCGTACCTCACCGTGAACGCCGCCGACCTGACCGACGTGCAGCGCCGCTACCACCTGCCGTTCGGCGAGTCGCGCGGCCCCGGGGTCACGGCCTGGCCCAACGAACGCGGCTATGTCGGCGGCACGGTCGACCCGTCGACCGGCCTGATCCACCTCGGTGCCCGGGAGTACGACCCGAGAACCGGCCGGTTCATCTCGGTGGACCCGGTCCTCAACGCCAGCGATCCGCAACAGATGAACGGCTACTCGTACGCCAACAACAACCCGATCAGCGCGAACGACGCCGACGGACGCTGGCCGAAGTGGGTCAAGAAGCTGGGCAAGAAGATCAAGAAGAAGGTCAAGAAGGTCGTCCGGAAGGTCAAGAAGAAGGTCAAGAAGGTCGTCCGCAGCGTCAAGAAGACGGTCAAGCGGGTCAAGGCGGCGGCGAAGAAGGTCGCCAAGAAGGTCAAGTCAGCCCTCAAGCGGGCGGTGAAGAAGGCCCGCGCCGTGATCAAGGAGTACAAACGGAGAGCGACGGCGGTGCGCGACCGGGTGAGGTCGGTGGTGAGGGCCGCGAAGCGCAAGGTCGTCTCGGCGGCCAGGTGGACCGCGAAGAAGGTCTCCTCGGCGACGAAGAAGACCGCCTCCGTGGCGCACCGGGCGGCACGGAAGACCGGTGCCGCCGTCTCGACGGCCGTCTCGGCGGCCAGTACCGCGCTCAAGGTGTCCGGTGCGCTGGTCGCGGCCGCCCAGTCCCATCTCTACAACCACATGTACGTCAGCGCGTCGCTGTGCCTGATGTTCTGCATCAACGTCGGGCAGCAGGGCGGGACCTGGAGCGTGACCCTCACCGGCGGGATAAGCAGCGGCAGTGACCCCAGCCCGTTGCGGAAGCTGCCGTGGCTCCAGAAAATCGGCGGCGCCGCGCGGGGCTACGGCGGCATCTCGATCGGCTACTCCACGGCCACCGTGGACGAGCAGCGTAGCCAGCTCGCCGCGGTCACCGTGGCGCGTGGGCTGCTGGGCGGGCACGGCGGCTTCGGGCAGCGCAGCGACAACAACGGCTTCTACTACTTCGGCGGCTACAGCGCCGGCTTCGGCTGGGCGCTGCAGGGCCCGGCGACGTTGAGCTGGGAGCCGGGGCTGAACGCACCGCAGCCGCTCGGCGGCTGAGAGCAGTAGTCTCCCCGGCGCCGGGGCACCAGCCGGCGCGGCCCCGGGCGGCGACCACACCGGTCGCCGCCCGGGGCCGTGTTCGGCCGACGATCAGGTTGGTGTCCGGTGGGTCGGGAGCTGCGGTGTCGCGTCCGGCCGAGCCTCGACCGGGTCCGTCGGGTGCCTCGGCGCGCACAGGTACCACCGGACCAGTTCGGCGAGGCGGAACCGCGACTCGCCCCGGCTGTCCCGGCCGGCGTAGCCGACCAGGTGCCGCTGCATGAGGTCCTCGAGCAGCGTCTCGGCGTCCGGGGGCGCCGCGTTCAGTGCGGCGGCGGCCTCCCGGATGCCGAACCTGGGCGGGTCCAGCGCGGCCAGCCGACGGGCCGCCGCGGCCAGCTCCGGCGGCAGGGCGTCCAGGGTCGCGGTCAGGTCGGCTCGTACGTCCAGGTCGCCGATCCGCAGTTCGTCGAGGCGGCGCCGCGGGTCGGCGAGCCGGTCGGCCAGCTCCGCCACCGACCGATGGGGCCGGGCGGCCAGCACGGCGCCAGCGATCCGTACCGTCAGCGGCAGCCCGGCGCAGAGGTCGACGATCCGGCGCGCCGCCGCGTGTTCGAGGGCGATCCGGTCCGTACCCGCGGTGGCGGCCAGCAGCGCGGTGGCGTCCGGGCCGGGGAGCACCCCGAGGCGTACGTGGTGCGCGCCGGCGAGGTCGGCCAGGTCCCGGCGGGCGGTGATCAGCACCGCGCAGCCCCGGCTACCGGGCAGCAACGGGCGGACCTGCGCCGCGTCGGCGGCGTCGTCGAGCACCACCAGTACCCGCCGATCGGCGAGCAGCGTGCGGTAGAGCGCCGCTCGGTCCGTCACCGACCGCGGTAGCGCGCCGGCCGGAACCCCGAGGGCCACGATCATCGAGGCGAGGGCGTCGGCGGGCCGGACCGGTGGTCCCGCCGTGCCGGCCAGGCGAACGTGCAACTGCCCGTCCGGAAATGCGCCCCGCAGCAGGTGTCCGACCCGTACCGCCAGGCTGCTCTTGCCGACTCCCGGTTGTCCGGTGATCGCCACCACCGCCGGTGCGGTGCCGGTCGGGTCGGTGGCGTGGGATACCACGTGCTGTCGGATGCCGGCGATCTCGTTCCGCCGGCCGACGAAATCGGTGAGGTCGGCCGGAAGCTGCCGGGGCACCTGCCAGCCGGGGCCGGGCGGTCCATCGGCGGTGCCGGCCGGTGTGCCGGCACCGGGCCCGGTGGTGGAGATCGGTCTGCCGGAGGAGGCGGCGGGCGCCGCGCCACCGGACCCGGTGCCGACCGAGCCCTGCCCGCGCGGACCGTCGGGGCGGTGCGGGCTCCTCCCCCCGGCCGCCCGGTCCGCGTGGACCGCGGCCGGGCTGGGCGACGTGCGGCTCGTGGTGTCCCGAGCGCCGGGCGGGGCCGCGCCGCCCGCCGCCGGGCCGCCCGGTCCGGCCTCCGCCAGAATCGCGTGTTCGATCGCGCGCAACTCCGGGCCGGGTTCCAGGCCGAGTTCCCGGACCATCACCTGCCGGCCGGCCCGGTAGATGGCCAGTGCCTCCGCGGTCCGCCCGACGGCGTGCAGCGCGATCATGAGCTGCCCGCGCAGCCGTTCCCGCAGCGGGTGCTCGGCGACCATGCCGGCCAGCTCCGGCAGGATGTCCAGGTGCCGGCCGAGGCCGAACTCCACCTCGACCAGTTTCTCCACCGTGCTCAACCGTAGTTCGGTCAGCCGGTGCGCCTCGTTCGCGGCGAACGGCCCGGCCACGTCCGCGAGCGCACGTCCCCGCCAGAGGGCCAGCGCGGCGCGCAGTGACGTGGCGGCGTCGGCCGCCCGCCCGCAGGCCAGCGCCCGCTCCGCCTCCATCACCAGGCCCTCGAACCGGTGTGCGTCGAGCTGGCCCGGCCCGACCCGCAGCAGGTAACCGGGGCTACGGGTGACCACCAGGCGCGTGTGCGGCGGGCGCTCGGAGTCACCGAGCAGGCGTCGTACGCCGGAGACGATCGTCAGTATCTGTTCCCGGGCGGTGGCCGGCGCCCGGTCGGGCCACGCACAGTCGATGAGGTCGTCGACCGTGACCACCGTGTTGGCCCGGAGCAGCAGGGCCGCGAGGACGATCCGCTGGCGCGCCCCGCGTGGCGTCACCGGTCCGGCGTGACCGTGCACCTCGAGCGGCCCGAGGATGCCGAACGAGATGCCGGGCTCGCCGCCCTGGGTATCCGAGGCGGGCCGCGGTGGCGCGGCGTCGGACCGGGGCGCCGCGCCGCGTTCTGGAGCGGCCGCGGCCGGAGTGGAGGTGTGGCCGTTCGGCAGGGGGTCTGCGGGCCCGGCTACCGTGAGCGCGACGTCCCGTACCGCCCGCGACGCCGTCGACGTGTCGATGGTCCACCGCCTTGTGGTCGTCCTGAATAGACGATCTCAGCAGTACGGCTGGCAGACCAGGAAGACGGGTGGACATTGACCGGACACTCTGTCTGCCCGGGGCTGGGTGACCTGGGTCGACGGGGTCGAGCCAGTCGATGTGACACCGATCACCCCGTCGTGGTTGTCAGGTCCAGCAGCGTACGGGTCAGGGTGTTGCGGGCCAGCGGGACCTTGAACGCGTTGTCCGGCAGTGGGGTGGCGGCGGCGAGTTCGGCCGTGGCGGCCTGCCGGAACCGCTCCTCGGTCGCGGGGCGGCCCCGGAGCATCTCCTCGGCCAGGCGCGCCCGCCACGGCTTGTGGGCCACCCCGCCGAGCGCGATGCGGACGTCCCGGACCGTGCCGTCCGCCACGTCGAGCGCCGCTGCCACCGAGACCAGCGCGAAGGCGTACGACGCCCGGTCGCGCACCTTCCGGTACCGCGAGTGGCCGGCGAAGGGCAGCGGCGGTACGTCGATGGCGGTGATCAGCTCGCCGTGCCCCAGTACCGTGTCCCGCTGCGGCTCGTCCCCGGGCAGCCGGTGCAGGTCGACCAGGGGGATGCTCCGCTCGCCGGCCGGGCCGACGGTCCGCACCACCGCGTCCAGGGCGGCGAGTGCGACCGCGAAGTCGGAGGGATGGGTGGCGACACAGGCGGGGGAGATGCCGAGGATGGCCAGTTCCCGGTGGTGTCCCTCGATAGCCGAGCAGCCGGTGCCGGGCTGGCGCTTGTTGCAGGGTGTGGTGACGTCCTGGAAGTAGACACAGCGGGTGCGTTGCAGCAGGTTCCCTCCGGCGGTGGCCAGGTTGCGCAGCTGGCCGGAGGCACCGGAGAGCAGCGCCTGGGAGAGCAGCGGGTACCGGCGCCGGACCAGCGGATCGGCGGCCAGGTCGCTGTTCGGGGTGGCGGCGCCGATCCGGAGCCCACCGTCGGGCAGCTCCTCGACCCGGGTCGAGGTGAGCCGGCGTACGTCGACGAGCAGCTCCGGCGTGGCCACGTCGAGCTTCATCAGGTCCACCAGGTTGGTCCCGCCGCCGAGGAAGGCCGCGTTCGGCGTTTCGGCGAGGAGGGCGACGGCGCCGGAGACGTCGTCGGCGCGGGTGTAGCGGAAGGGTCTCATCGCCGGGCGAGTTCCTCGATCGCCGGCACGATGTTCGCGTACGCCGCGCAGCGGCAGAGGTTGCCGCTCATCCGCTCCCGGATCTCGTCCGCGTCGAGGCGGATGGGACGCCCGTCCGCCGGATCCCCGTCCGGACTGTCCATCGTCACCGCGCTCGGCCAGCCCGCCTCGGCCTCGCGGAGCATGGCAACCGCGGAGACGATCTGCCCCGGGGTGCAGTAGCCGCACTGGAAGGCGTCGTACCGGATGAAGCACTGCTGCATCGGGTGGAGCTCGCCGTCGGCGGCGAGCCCGGCGGCGGTGACGATCTCGGCGCCGTCGTGGGCCACGGCGAACGCCAGGCAGCTGTTGACCCGTCGGCCGTCGAGCAGGATCGTGCAGGCTCCGCACTGACCGTGGTCGCAGCCCTTCTTCGGGCTGGTGTTGCCCAGCCGTTCCCGGAGGGCGTCGAGCAGGGTCGTCCGGGTGTCGACGGTGAGCCGGTGCTCCGCGCCGTCGACCCGGAGGGTGACCTCGACGTCCATGCTCCGGCCTCCTTCCCCGCCAAACAGAGCGAATGCCTACAAAAGTAGTCATATCACCGGGCTGATCGGACGGGAAACGGCAAAGCCCTCGCGGACGCTCTCACCCCGGCCCGTGGCGGATCGGCGGTCACCGCGGTCCGGCCGACGAGCCCACGGCCCCGGTTGGCCGCGGGTGCATTCCGGCGGTCGGCTGTCCCGGTTACGGGAGAATCGGGGCCATGCGGTTTCGCATCCTGGGCGCCACCGAGGTGTACGCCGCCGACGGCCGCCGGCTGGCCGTGGGCGGTGCCCGGCTCCGCGCCCTGCTGGTGCTGCTCCTGCTGGACGCCGACCGGGTGGTCGGCGCCGACCGGCTGATCCACGGACTCTACGGCGACCGGCCACCGGGTCGGGCTGGAAACGCCTTGCAGTCCCAGGTCTCCCGGCTGCGCCAGCTCCTGGCCGACGGGGCGGGGCCGTCGCTGGAGTTCCACCCGGCGGGCTATCGGCTCGCGGTCGATCCGGAGGAGGTCGACGTCCACCGGTTCACCCGCCTGGTCGGCGCGGGGCAGCGGGCGCTGGCCTCGGGCGACCCGCGGTCCGCCGCGGAACTGCTGCGCGCGGCGCTCGAGCTGTGGCGGGGCGAGCCGTTGGCGGATGTCCGCGACGCGCCGTTCGCGGCGGCGCAGGTGGCGCGCCTGGTCGAGCTGCGCCTCGGCGCGGTCGAGGATCGGGTCGAGGCGGAACTGGGACTCGGCGCATCGGGGTCGGCCATCGGCGAGCTGCGTGACCTGGTGGCCGCGTACCCGCTGCGGGAACGGCTGCGCGGCCAGCTGATGCGGGCCCTGCACGCGGCCGGCCGGCGGGCCGAGGCGCTCGCCGTCTTCGCCGAGGGCCGGCGTCTCCTCGCCGAGGAGCTTGGCACCGACCCCTCCCCGGAGTTGGCCGCGCTGCACCTGGCGCTCCTCCGGGATGGGCCGGCGCCGGACGCCGGTCCGCCGGTGTCGGCTGCTCATCCGCCGGCGTCGGCTGCCCGGCCGCCCACGCCCGGTGGCAGGCCGTCCGGCACCGGACTGCCCGCCCAGCTCAGCAGCTTCGTCGGACGGGAGGACGAGCTGAGGCGGGTCGGCAAGCTGCTCGACGAGGCCCGGCTCGTCACGCTGCACGGCCCGGGCGGCGTCGGCAAGACGCGGCTGGCGATCGAGGCGGCCGGCCAGCACGCCGGGGAGGTCCGGCTGGTCGAACTGGCGGCGCTGACCGACGGGGCGGAGGTGGCGCAGGCGGTGCTGGCCGCCCTCAACCTCCGCGACGCCGGTCTGCGCGCACCAGGCGGCCCGCCCGACGTCACCGACCGGCTGGTCGCGGCGCTCGCCGACCGGCGGCTGCTGCTGGTGCTGGACAACTGCGAGCACGTGGTCGCCGAGGCGGCCCGGCTCGTCGCCCGGCTGCTCGGTGCGTGTCCCGGGGTGCGGATCCTCGCCACCAGTCGGGAACCGCTCGGGATCACCGGTGAGGCGATGTGCCCGGTCTCCGGTCTCCGGCTGCCGGCGACGGACGTCACCCCGGCGCGGGCCCGCGACTACGCGGCCGTCCGGCTCTTCGTCGACCGCGCCGCGGACGTCGTACCGGGCTTCGACGTCGACGACGACAACGTCGACGCGGTGCTGCGGATCTGCCGTACCCTCGACGGCCTGCCCCTGGCCATCGAGCTCGCCGCGGCCCGGCTGCGGGTGCTGCCGGTCGCCGAGATCGCGGCCCGGCTCGACGACCGGTTCCGGCTGTTGAGCCGGGGCAGCCGGGTCGCCGAGCCCCGGCACCAGACCCTCCGGGCCGTGGTGCGGTGGAGCTGGGATCTGCTCGACGACACCGAGCGTCGGCTGGCGCGCCGGATGACCGTCTTCGCCGGTGGCGGCACCCTGGACGCGATCGAGCGGGTCTGCGGCCTGTCCGACGACGCGGACGTGCTCGACGTGCTGACCGGCCTGGTGGACAAGTCCCTGGTCGAGGCGGTCGGCGGCCGGTACCGGATGCTGGAGACCATCCGCGCCTTCTGCGCCGAGCGGCTGGTGGAGGCCGGGGAGGCGGAACCGCTGCGGAGGGCACACGCGGCCTACTTCCTGGATCTGGCCCGGACCGCGGACCGCGGGCTGCGGGGGGCCGACCAGCTGACGTGGTTGCGGCGGCTGGACGCCGAGCGCGACAACCTCCACGTCGCGCTGCGCCGCGCGCTCGCCGGCGGCGATGTCGAGACGGCGTTGCGGCTGGTCGCCGCCCTGTCGTTCTACTGGTGGCTGCGCGGCCTGCGGGGCGAGGGGGCGGCACTCGCCGGCCAGCTCGTCGCCCGGCTCGGCTCCGGACCGCCGCCCGGACTGGACGAGGAGTACGTGCTCTGCGTCCTGCAGGCCTCACTCGGCGGCCACGGTACCGCGACGCACGACGTCGCCCACGTCGGCGGCATCCTGTGGAGCCTCGGCCACCCGCCCCGGCACCCGTTTCTGCTCTATCTGTCCGGTGTCGCCACCGGCCCACCCGTGGACCTGCCGGTCTCGCTGCGGGACGCACCCGCACAGTGGGTTGCGATCGTCGGCTCCGAACCGTGGAGCCTGGCGCTCGGGGCGCTCGGCGCCGGGATGATGGCGATGTTCGCGCACCGTCACGACGAGGCGTGGAACCAGTTCGACCAGGCCCTGGGGCGATTCCGCGCCCTCGGCGAGCGCTGGGGTACGGTGCTCACGCTCACCAGCATGATCGAGCTGGCGTACCGTCGGGGCGACCGCGACCCGGCTCCGCTGCTGGCCGAGGCGCTGCGGCTGGTGGACGAACTCGACTCCACCCTGGACATGGCGGAGTTGCTGCGGACCCGGGCCGACGGGCGGGTCAGCGTCGGTGACCCGGCCGGCGCGGACGCCGACTACCGGCGGGTGACGGACCTCGCCGTGCGGGCCGGGGCGCCGGAGCTGCGCGCCGCGGCCTACCGCGGGCGGGCGGAGATCGCCCGGATCCGGGGGGACCGGGACCTGGCCCGGCGGCTGGCCGAGCAGAGCCTCGCCGAGTGTCCGACCGGCTGGTTCGGTGCCGAGGAGGTGCGGCTGGCCGCCCTGGTCACGCTCGGGCAGCTCGCCGAGGCCGCCGGGGATCTGCGCGAGGCCCGGGCCCGGTACCGCCAGGTGCTGGTCGCCCCGCTGGGCCTCTGGGAGGAGGCCACGCTGAGGACCGCGCTCGAGGGCTGGCTCGGGCCGGTGCTGCGCGACGGCGATCCCGAGCGGGCGGGTCTGCTGCTCGGGGCGGTGACGGCGGTGCGGGGCGCGGCGGGTTCGGCGGCCATCGTCGCGGGCACACCGGTGGCGGGCGCGGTGCGCGAGCGGCTCGGCGACGCGGCGTACGAGCGGCTCTTCGCCCAGGGCGCCGCGCTGTCCCGGACGGAGGCCATCGCGCTGATCAACCGGTCCTGACGGCCGGCGCCGGCCGGTCGGGCGTCGTGACCGGGCGGTGCGCGCGCGGTGCGCGGCCGGTCAGCGCCGTCCGGGACCGTCGGGGCATGACCAACGAGACACCAGCGGTCGTCGCCGAGGGGCTGCGCAAGCGGTACGGGACGACCTGGGCCCTCGACGGGCTCGACCTGACCGTGCCGGCCGGCACGGTGTACGGGATGCTCGGGCCGAACGGCGCCGGCAAGACCACCGCGGTGCGGATCCTGACCACACTGCTGCGCTTCGACGCCGGCCGGGCCCGGGTGGCCGGGTACGACGTGGTTCGCCAGGCGGCCCGGGTCCGCGACGTGATCGGGCTGACCGGCCAGTACGCCGCGGTCGACGAGATCCTCAGTGGACGGCAGAACCTGATCCTCTTCGGCCGGCTGCACCACCTGCCGCGCCGCGCCGCCCAGCGGCGGGCCGACGAACTGTTGGAGCGCTTCGGGCTTGCCGAGGTGGCGGACCGCTCGGCGGGGACGTACTCCGGCGGGATGCGGCGACGCCTCGACCTGGCCGCGAGCATGATCATGACACCGCGTCTGCTCGTCCTCGACGAGCCGACCACCGGCCTCGACCCGCGTAGCCGGAACCAGTTGTGGACGGTGGTGCGGGAGTTGGCCGCGAACGGGACGACGGTGCTGCTGACCACCCAGTACCTGGAGGAGGCGGACCAACTCGCCGACCGGATCTGCGTGATCGACGCGGGTCGGATGGTGGCCGAGGGGACGTCGAGCGAGCTGAAGGCGCGGATCGGCGCGGACCGGATCGAGCTGGTGGTCCGCGATGTGGCCGACCTGGCCACCGCCGCCGAGATCCTGGAGCGGCTGGCGGCCGGGCCGGTGACGGTCGACGCCGAGATCCGGCAGCTCGGCGCACCGGTCGCCGACCGGGTCGCCGCGCTGGGCGACGTGATGCGGGCGCTGGAGGCCGCCGCGGTGGTGGTCGAGGACATCGCCCTGCGCCGACCGACCCTGGACGAGGCGTTCCTCCACCTGACCGGCCATTCGGCGCGACCGGTGGCCAGGTCCGACCGGGCCGGGGAGCCGGTTCCGGTGACCGAGGTCGGCGGGCCGCGCCGGGAGGCGGGGGTGGCCCGGTGAGCAGGCTGCGCTGGGCGGTCGTCGACGGCTGGACGATGACCGGGCGCAACATGGCGCATGTGGTCCGGTCGCCGGAGGAGATCTTCATCTACTTCTCGCTGCCGATCATGTTCGTGCTGGTCTTCGGCTACGTCTTCGGCTACGGGATGACCGTGCCCGGCGCGGGTAGCTACCGCGAGTTCCTGCTGCCGGGTGTCTTCGTGATGACGATGCTGTACGGCCTCGGCGCGACCGCGAGCGGGATCGCCATGGACGTCAACCGGGGTGTGGTGGACCGGTTCCGGTCCATCCCGATGGCCCGGTCCGCGCTGCTGACCGGCCGGGCCGGCGCCGATCTGATCCGCGCGCTGCTGGAACTCGCCACCCTGGTCGTCTGCGGCCTGCTGGTCGGTTGGCGGTGGCGCAACGGCCTGGTCGACGCGGCGGCGGCGCTGGGGTTGATCCTGCTGCTGCGGCTCGCCCTGACCTGGGTCGGGATCTTCCTCGGACTGGTGGTGCCGAACCCGGACACGGTGGGCGTGATCGTCTTTCCGCTCGCCTTCCCCCTCACCGCGCTGGCGAACATCTTCGTGGCCCCGGAGCTGATGCCAGGGTGGCTCGGCGCGATCGCCGCCTGGAACCCGTTGTCGGCCACGGTGGCCGTCGCCCGGGAGCTGCTCGGCAACCCGGGGGCCGGCGGGGACTCGTGGCCCGCACAGCATCCGCTGTTGTTGGCGGTCGGTTGGCCGCTCGTACTGATCGCCGTCTTCGCGCCGTTGGCCATCCGCCGTTACCAGCGGCTGGGCCGGTGACCGTTGTCGGCGGGCGGAGCCGGTGACCGTTGCCGGCGGCTGGGTCGGTGAGCAGCGGAAACGACTGAACCGGGTGAGCGGACACCGCGGCCGAGCGGGTGAGTGGTGTGACATCCGGCCGTCGGTCCGCCGGCGCCGACGGTCGGACGCCGCCTGGGGTGGTGAGCAGCGGGCGTCTCGTTCAGTGGTGAGTGGACGGCGGCCAGCATTTATCGCCAGCTTGACGAAAACTGCCCCCCTTTTATCGTCGATATGACGAAAACAGGGGAGGGTGTGACGCCATGACCGACGTGACGCGGCGGCTGTTCCTGCGGCACCTGCGGGGGACGCCGACCACCTGGGTGCGCCACCATGTCCGGGGCCGGGTCAGGCACGAGGGCACCGGGCAGTCGTTCTGGTATCGGCCACTGGTGGCGGTGCTGAGCGCGGTGCCGGTCGACGACCGGGAGCTGCCGCTGCTCTTCCACGCCCGGACCAGCGACTTCGCCGACGTCACCGTGCAGGCCACGGTGACGTACCGGATCGCTGACCCGGCGCTGGCGGCGAGCCGGCTGGACTTCTCGATCGACCCTCGGACTGGGGCTGCCCGGGGTCGGCCGCTCGACCAGATCGCCACGCTCCTCGCCGAGCTGGCCCAGCAGCCGGCGCTCGACCTGCTGGCCCGGGTCCCTCTGGCCGAGGCGCTGACCGACATCGCGGCGGTGCGCGAGGCGGTCTCGGCCGGACTGCGCGACGAGGCCCGGCTGACCGACATCGGCGTGGCGGTGGTGAGCGCGCGGGTGGTCGCGGTTCGGCCGGAACCGGAGATGGAACGGGCGTTGCAGACCCCGACCCGGGAGGCGGTGCAGGTCGAGGCCGACCGGGCCACCTACGCCCGTCGGGCGCAGGCCGTCGAGCAGGAGCGGGCGATCGCGGAGAACGAACTCCAGAACAAGATCGAACTGGCTCGGCGGGAACAGCAACTCGTCGAGCAGCACGGGGCCAACGCGCGGCGCAAGGTGGAGCTGGAGGCCGCGGCGGAGCTGGCGGCGACGCAGGGCAAGGCCGAGCGGGAACGGGTGGCCAATGCGGCGGCGGAGCGCGTCCGGGTGCTGGGCGCCGCGGAGGCGGAGAAGGAACGGACCCTCGCCGAGGCCAAGGCCGACGGGGTACGTGCGGTCGGGCTGGCCGAGGCCGAGGCGGAGGCGGCGCGGCTGGCCGCGTACCGGGATCTGCCACCCGGGGTGCTCCAGGCGCTGGCCCTGCGGGAGATGGCCGGACACCTTCCCGACGTCGGCCAGCTCACCGTCACCCCGGATGTCCTGACCGGCCTGCTCGGCCGACTCGCCCGATGAGCGCGACCCTTGCCCCCCCGGGTGGTCGTGGTCAGCCGGCGCAGCGAGCGGGACGAGCTGCTGGCCCAGCACGGCACCCGGGCGGCCGCCGGCTACTACCTCGGCCAGCGGGGGCGGGACCTGGCCGACATCGAGGCCCGCCACGACGCGGTGCGGGCCGCGCTGACCGTGGTGGAGGCGGCCGTGCCCGCCGACTGGCGGCGCGGGTACGTCGATCGCGACGACCTGGCCCGGTTTCCGTTCGCCCCCGAGGACATCGTGCTCGCGGTAGGGCAGGACGGCCTGGTGGCCAACGTGGCGAAGTACCTCGACGGGCAGCCGGTCATCGGCGTCGACCCGGAGCCGGGCCGCAACGCCGGTGTCCTCGTGCGGTTCGCCCCGACCGCGGTCGCCCGGCTGCTCCCCCTGGTGGCGGCCGGTCGAGCGCCGATCCGGTGTCGGACCATGGTCCGAGCGGTGCTGGACGACGGCCAGGAGTTGCTGGGGCTCAACGAGATCTACGCCGGGCACCCGAGCCACCAGTCGGCCCGCTACCTGCTCTCCACCGGTGACGGGCGGCGGGAGCGCCAGTCCTCCTCCGGGCTGGTGGTGGGGACCGGCACCGGCGCCACCGGCTGGTGCGCCTCGATCGCCCGGGAACGCGCCGCCGCGCCGGCGCTGCCGGCCCCCGACGAGCCGGCGCTGTGCTGGTTCGTCCGGGAGGCGTGGCCGTCCCCGTCGACCGGGGCCGCGCTGACCGCCGGCCGGCTCGGTCCGGGTGAGACCCTGGAGCTCGTCGCCGAGCGGGAACGGCTGGTCGTCTTCGCCGACGGGCTCGAGCAGGACCACCTGACCCTGGCCTGGGGACAGCGGCTCACCATCGGCCTGGCCGACCGACGCCTGCACCTGGTGGAGCCGGTCGGCCAGCACGAGACGGCGCGGGCGTCGCGGCCTGACCGATGATCGATGATGCCCAGGAGGGCGTCGCGGTGCCGAGATTCGACGTTCTTGTGCACCCCATGAGCGCAAGAGCTGCTTGCTGTCGAATGTCATCGGGGATGGGGGGATTGTGGGTGTAGCTGGTCTGCCCTCGTGGCTGCCAGACTGGGTAGAAGCCGAGGCAGAATTGCGCAAGCTCGATGTTTCGATGCTTCGTCCGCGCGCGCAAGAACTTGTGGACTTGGTCTTTACTGAAGACACGGAATATCTCGATGCACTGCCGGCGTGTGTCGAATCGTCTATCGTTGCGCCCCTGTAGATCTTGTCTGACGCCCTCGGCAAGGGCACCGATGTCGAAATAATTGTGGCATCGCGATTGGTGCGGCGGGCTGTCGAGCCTTTCCTGGCAGAAGCCCCGGAAGAACTGCGTCGGTTGATATGTCATCTGCCGATCCCTGCGGGTCGGTCGTCGCCCAAAGAGGGTGACTGATTGGTCTTGCGTGGTAATGCGAGTCCGTGTGTTTGCCGGGTGTGGGTGATCTCGTGGATGAGGCGTTTGGTGAGGTTGTCGAACCTGGCGATCGTGATCATCACGGTGGAGCTGTCAGGCCGGGCTTCGTAGTCGCCGTCCAGGCTTCGGCGGCGCTGAAGCAGTCGGCCTGCGCGGATACGGTGGCGTCGACGGGGCGGTTGGCGAGGCGGGGGATCAGGTACGGCGCGGGTGAGCGGCGAAGAAGCTCCAGATCAGGTCGGTAGCCACCACGCCGGCGTCCGGCGCCGCCATGCCGCCGGCGGTCGCCCCGGGCCAGGCGTGCCCCATCTGCTCGATCAGGTAGACCTCGACGTCGCTGCCGTCGGCGCAGCGGGCGCGAGTGTGCGCGACCCCCGTGGCCGGTGGTGGTGGCGCCGGAGTCACCGGCGTGCAGCGCAGCCGCCGTTGCCACGTCCCGATCCCGGTACGGAAGTCGTCGGCGTACCGGTCCTGGCCGCCGATGAACGTGATCACCGAGACCGGCCGGGTGGGCGCGTAGTCGTCTGCCGCCGCCCGGTCCCCGATGAACCCGCCGCTGACCACACCGATCGCGGCGAACCGGCCGGACGCCTCGACGGCCGCCCGGAAGCTCAGGTCACCGCCGTTGGAGATGCCGGTCAGGTAGACCCGGTCCGGATCGACCCGCCAGGTTTGGATCAGATGCTCGGTGAGCGCGGTCAGGAAGCCGACGTCGTCGGCCGTACCGCAGCAGACGAGGGCGTTGAAACCGCGGTTGATCCCGTCCGGGTACGCGACCAGGAAGTTCTCCCGCGCGGCGAGCTCGTCCAGGCCGACCATCCGGCTCAGGCTCAGCCCGTCGCCGGGATACGGATGCAGCGCGATCACCAACGGGCTGGGCCGGTTCGGGTCGTAGCCTGCCGGGGCGTGCAGCCGGTAGTGGCGGGTGGTCCCGTCGTGGACCAGGGTCAACTCGTGCTGTCCCGGCCCTGGCACCTGGCTGACCGTGCTGGCCGACGGGGCGGGTGAGGACGGGGGCGAGCCATCGCCGCACGCGGCGACCCCACCGAGCAGTCCCAGCGAGATGCCCCAGGCGATCATCCGACGCACCCTGACCCCCTCCCGGTTCGAGGCGCCCATACCCTCGAACCGGGAGCGTTGCCGGGTCAACCCTTTCGGCGTACGCCGAATGGCGGCAGTCTGAGAATCATGATCTCGGTTCGGCTCGCTCCGGCGGACCTGGCCCGGGTGCGGTTCGTCGAGCGTCCCCACCCGGTCGGTGCCGCGGTCCTGGCCTGCCAGGCGCTGCGTGACCCGTCGGTCGCCGCGCTGCTGCCCGCCCTCGCCGACCGTGGCGCGTCGGTGGCGTCGGCGCTCCGGCCGCTGTGGCATCTCCTGCCGGCCCGCGGTCGCCTACCCGACTTCCTCACCCCGTACGACGGGCTCGACTCGGTGGAGGTCGGAATCGAGGCGATCCGGGCGACACCCCGGCGGCGGATTCGCGCCGAACTCGCCCAGGTGTACGCGCGGATGCCGACGAGCCCGTGGCGACGGCGGCTCGCCGCGGGCGACCGGGACGTACTCGACGTGCTGACGGCGGCGCTGCGGCGGTTCTTCGACGCGGCGCTCGCCCCGGACTGGACGAACCTGACCGCGGCTCACCGGCACCGGGTCGCCCGGGCCGCCCAGACGTACGCGCTGTCCGGGGTGGACGGTCTGCTCGCCGGGTTGCACCCGTCGATTCGGTGGCGTCGACCCGTACTCGAGATCCGGAGCTGGTGGAGCGCGGACCTGCCCGGCACCGGCCACGGCCTGCTGCTGATGCCCGACCCGCTGGCCGGCCCTCGACCCCGGGTATTGGTCGAGCCGGGACGGCCGGTGCTGCTGGTGTACCCGGCGGCGCTGCCGGCGTCGGTGCACCCGCGACCCTCCGGGGTGGATCCGCTCACCCGGCTCCTCGGCGGTACCCGGGCGGCGGTGTTGCGCCGGATCGGCGAGCCGGGCCGGCACACCACGACCAGCCTGGGTGACGACGTGGGGATCAGCGTGTCATCTGCCTCGGAGCACACCGCCGCGTTGCGTGCCGCCGGGCTGGTCGACACCGTCCGGGCGGGCCGCGCCGTCGTGCACCGGCTCACCCCGCTCGGCCTGTATCTGCTGGCCCGTGCTCAGGACGTCGGCTGATGCGGTCGTGGCGGAGTCCCCCGGGGTCCCACCGGCGGCGGGCACCGCGTCAGCGGGCCGTCTTCGGGACGCCCCGGCCGGGGTCGATCCGGGCCGGCCCACCGGCCGAGGGACGGACGTCGAAGTCGAAGATCGCGGTCGGGAGGTAGACGGTGGCGCAGGAGTTCGGGATGTCCACCACCCCCGAGAACCGCCCCTCGATCGGCGCCGCCCCGAGAATCAGGTACGCCTGCTCCGGGCTGTATCCGAAGCGGGTCAGGTAGTCGATCGCGTGGAGGCAGGCCCGCTGGAAGGCGAGCTGCGAGTCCAGGTAGCGCTGCTCGCCGTCGGTGGTGACCGAGATGCCGGAGAAGGCGAGCCACTCGCTGTACTGCGGGGCGACGTTGCCGGGAAGGAAGATCGCGTTCTCCGACACCCCGTACGCCTCCATCCCGTCCTTGATCAGGTCCACCCGCAGGTCGATGTAGCCGCCCATCTCGATCGCCCCGCAAAAGGTGATCTCGCCGTCGCCCTGCGAGAAGTGCAGGTCGCCGACGGAGAGGTTGGCACCCGGCACGTAGACGGGATAGAAGACCCGGGTCCCCTTGGTCAGGTTCTTGATGTCCTGGTTGCCGCCGTTCTCGCGGGGTGGGGCGGTCCGGGCCGCCTCCGCCGCGACCCGGTCGAAGTCCGCGCCGCGCAGCGACCCGAGGATCGCGCCGTCCGCCAGGGGCGGCAGTGACAGCGGCGGCACCCGGTCCGGGTCGGTGGCCCGTAACGCCGCCTCGCGCTCGTTCCACCGGGCCAGCAGCTTCGCCGACGGGGCGGTGCCCATCAGTCCGGGGTGGATCATCCCGGTGAAGCTGACCCCGGGAATGTGCCGGGACGTCGCCCGCTGGCCGGTGAAGTCCCAGATCGCCTTGTACGCGTCGGGGAAGAAGTCGGTGAGGAAGCCCCCGCCGTTGGTCCGGGAGAAGATGCCGGTGTACCCCCAGCCCTGGCCGGCGAGCGGTCCGGAGTCCTCCTGCGGAATCGGGCCGACGTCCAGGATGTCGACGACGAGCAGGTCGCCGGGCTCCGCACCGCGGACCGCGAACGGGCCGCTGAGCGCGTGCACGATCTCCAGCGGCGCGTGCCGGACGTCGTCCGCGGAGTCGTCGTTGTGGATGTGACCGTCGAACCACTCCCGGCAGTGCACCCGGAACGACTGGCCGGGGCGGACCTCGGCCACCGGCGGAATCTCCGGGTGCCACCGGTTGTGGCCGATGATCTCCTGCTCGGTGAACCGCTTCGTCGAGTCGAGCGGGAACAGGACCTCGGGCATGGCAGCCTCCTGCTGTCAGTCAGGCCGGGGCAGTCGGGCGTGCCCGGGGTGCGGTGTCCGGCGTCGCCCCCGCCCACCGTCCGGGATCCGGGACACCACCTCCGGTGCCTCCGCGCTGCGCCCGGTCCGGTCGAGCGCCGCGACCAGCGGACGCGGCAGCGCGTTCAGCATCGGCGGGGCGAAGACCCGCACCGCCTCGGCTCCGCAGGTCACACAGCGGACGCCGGGCGCGGCCTCGCCGATCGGAAAGCGCAGCGCGAAGGTGCCGTCCCGCGGGCACCGGTAGTCGTACGTCGGCACGGCTCAAGGATCGGGCGGAGATGATTGGCCGCGCAGGTCAACGCCGTAACTCGGGACCGATGGTGCCGTCGGCGCCCCGTGTGACCGCTGAGACGACGGCGTCCGTCCCGCCCGGAGCCGCCGTCCGGTGCGGCCGGGTCCTCACTCCTCGACCCGGACGTCCTTCCAGAAGGCGACCCTGCCCCGGATCTGCTCGGCGGCGGGGAGCGGGTCCGGGTAGTACCAGACGGCGTCGGCGCTGTGCCGGCCGTCGTGCTCGAGGCTGTAGTAGGAGGCCGTGCCCTTCCACGGGCAGACGGTGTGCGTGTCGGAGTCCCGGAGCACGTCCTCGCGCAGGGCGGCACGTGGGAAGTAGTGGTTGCCCTCCACCACGACCGTGTCCGGGCTGTCGGCGATGACCAGGCCGTTCCAGATGGCTCTCGGCATGCTGCCAGCCTATGGTGCCGGTGCCGGTGCCGGTGCCGGTGCCGGTGCCGGTGCCGGTGCCGGTGCCGGTGCCGGTGCCGGTGCCGGTGCCGGTGCCGGGGCGCGGTCCCGTCCGCGGGCCGGACCGCGGGACCGGGGTCAGCCGGGGAGCGCTCCGGGGTCTGCGGGCGTCGCCCGCGGAGCCCCGGGCAGGCCCTGCTCGTAGGCTGCGGCGAAGGCCGCGACGGCGGCGTCGGCCCCGGCCCGGTCCCCGGTGGCGAGCAGGTCGAGCAGCAGGCCACGGACCACCGCGACGCCGAGCCGGGCGTGGGTCCGCGCCACCTCCGCCGGTACGCCCCAGTCGGCGGCCAGTTCGACCGTGAGGTCGACCCAGCTGTCCACGACCCCCTCCAGCACCCGGACGGTGCCCGGACGGCCCTGCAACGCCTGGCCGTACAGCTCGAAGAAGAGCCGTTCCACCGGCCACAGGGCGGGATCGGCGAGCCGTTCCCACATCTTTCGGATCGCCTCGGCGGGGGAGCTGACCGAGTCGCGGGTCAGGGTGGCCAGCGCCGCGCGCTGGCGTTCCTCGACGTGCCGGACGACCTCGACGAGCAGCCCGTCCATCGATCCGAAGTGATAGATCAGCATCCGATGGCTGGTGCCGATGGCCGTCGCCAGGCCGCGCAGACTCAGCCCACTGACGCCGTGCGCCGCGATGTGCGCGACGGCACGGGAGAGCAGCAGGCTCCGCGATTCCGATCCCATGTACCATACGGTACATGTACCAGTTGGTACATTGACGGAAGGGTATGGCATGGCGCGGCAGTACATCGATGTCCAGGTGCGGACCACAGCCGATCCGGCCAGCGTCTACGCGTTGCTGGTGGACGGCGCGGGGTGGCCGAGCTGGTCACCGCTCGGATCGTTCGAACTGGAGCGGCCCGGGGAGGACGAGCCCGAGGGGATCGGCGCGATCCGGGTCTTCCGAACCGGGCGGGTGACCAGTCGGGAGCGGGTGGTCGAGCGGGTGCCGGGGCGCCGGTTCAGCTACGAACTCGTCTCCGGGCTGCCGCTGCGCGACTATCGGGCGGACATCGACCTCACCCCGGACGGGGAGGGGACGCTGATCCGCTGGCACTCCTCCTTCGTCGCGCGGGTGCCCGGCACCGGATGGTTCTATCGACGGGTCCTCGACCGCTTTCTCCGCCAGTGCGCGCAGGGGCTGGCAGCCCGCGCCGCGGCGTCCCGGTCCGGCACGTGACCGACCGCTGGTCAGCCCAATTAGTATGACGCCCGGGCAACGTCGGCCGCCGGCACGACGGCCGCCCCGCCATCGGCGACGAGCCATCGGGGAAGAATTGTCTTCGGGAGAAGATCCACATGAGCACCGGGGTTGAGACCTTCGAGTTCCAGGCCGAGGCGCGGCAACTCCTGCAGTTGATGGTGCACTCCATCTATTCGAACAAGGACATCTTCCTGCGGGAGCTCATCTCCAACGCCTCCGACGCCCTGGACAAGCTGCGGCTGGAGGCGTACGCCAACAAGGACCTCGACGTCGACACCTCCGATCTGCACATTCAGATCGAGGTCGACAAGGAGCGGCGTACCCTCACCGTCCGGGACAACGGAATCGGCATGTCCCGGGACGAGGTCATCGTCCTTATCGGCACCATCGCGAAATCCGGCACCGCGGAACTCCTCGAGAAACTCCGGGAATCGAAGGACGCGGCGGGGTCGCAGGAACTGATCGGCCAGTTCGGCGTCGGTTTCTACTCCAGTTTCATGGTGGCCGACAAGGTGACCCTGGTGACCCGGCGGGCGGGGGAGAGCACCGCCACCCGATGGGAGTCCGATGGCGGGGCGACGTACGTCGTCGAGACGATCGACGAGGCGCCCCAGGGCACCTCGGTCACCCTGCACCTGCGGCCGAAGGACGAGGAGGACCAGCTCTTCGACTACACGGCCGAGTGGAAGATCCGCGAGATCGTCAAGCGGTACTCCGACTTCATCTCCTGGCCGATCCGGATGGAGGTCGAAAAGACCGACGCCGAGGGCAAGACCACCACCGAGATCCAGACGCTCAACTCGATGAAGGCGCTCTGGGCGCGGCCGAAGGAGGAGGTCAAGGAGGACGAGTACAAGGAGTTCTACCGGCACCTCAGCCACGACTGGACCGACCCGCTGGAGGTCATCCACATGCGGGCCGAGGGGACGTTCGAGTACGAGAGCCTGCTCTTCATCCCGTCCCGGGCGCCGTACGACCTCTTCATGCGCAACGCCAAGCGCGGGGTGCAGCTCTACGTCAAGCGGGTCTTCATCATGGACGACTGCCAGGAACTCATGCCCGAGTACCTGCGCTTCGTCAAGGGTGTCGTCGATGCCCAGGACCTCTCGCTGAACATCTCCCGGGAGATCCTCCAGCAGGATCGGCACATTCAGCTGATGCGTCGCCGCCTGGTGAAAAAGGTCCTCTCCACCATCAAGGACCTGCAGACCAACGACGCCGAGCGGTACCAGACGTTCTGGCGGGAGTTCGGCCGGGCGGTCAAGGAGGGCCTGCTCAACGACTTCGACAACCAGAAGACCATCCTGGAGATCTCGTCGTTCGCCTCGACCCACGACCCGGAGAAGCTCACCACGCTCGCCGAGTACGTGCAGCGGATGAAGGAGGGTCAGACCGAGATCTACTACATGACCGGCGAGACGCGGTCGACGATCGAGAACTCGCCGCACATGGAGGCGTTCCGGGCCAAGGGCTACGAGGTCCTGCTGCTCACCGACCCGGTCGACGAGATGTGGGTCGACGCCGTGCCGGACTTCGACGGCAAGCGATTCCAGTCGATCGCCAAGGGCCAGGTCGACCTTGACACCGAGGAGGAGAAGAAGAGCTCCGGCGCGGAACGGGAACAGCGGGAGAAGGACTTCGCCGAGCTGCTCTCCTGGCTCAAGACGAAGCTCTCCGACCAGGTCAAGGACGTCCGGCTCTCGTCGCGGCTCACCACCTCGCCGGCCTGCATCGTCGGCGACGCCCACGACATCACCCCCACCCTGGAGAAGATGTACCGAGCGATGGGCCAGGAGGTCCCGCAGGTCAAGCGCATCCTGGAACTCAACCCCACCCATCCGCTGGTCAGCGGCCTGCGGGCGGCCCACGCCGACCGGAAGGACGACGAGGTTCTGGCCGAGACCGCCGAGCTGCTCTACGGCATGGCGCTGCTCGCCGAGGGCGGCGAACTCGCCGATCCGGCCCGGTTCACCCGGATCCTCGCCGACCGCCTGGCCCGTACCCTCTGACGGGCGGCGCGGCACGCCGCCTTCGCCCCGGCTGCCCGCCGAGGACCCGGCCGCGCCCGGGGCCCTCGTCCGGCGGGGTATCGGAGGCGGCCGCGCACCACGTCGACCGCCCCCTGCCGGCCGCACCCGGCCGGCGGGGGGCGCGAACGCCACCCGCCGGACGCGGGGAAGCCACGCCGCGGGGGCACGTTCGCCCGGTACCCGCCCGGTCGCGGCGTTCCGACACGGTCGGGGAGAGCCGTACCGCATTCGTGGGGTCACGGCGTCCCGAGCACCATTGGGCGGGGCGTTCGGAATGGTGCGAAGCGGAGTACGGCGGACCGGAGTGGCCGGTCTGGGCCGTGCAGGAGGAATGCCGCCGGCGTACCGTTTTCTGCGATGGTGTCCTCGGTGGTATGCGTTATCTCGACCGAATTGGCGGTCTCGGGCCAACCGGCCTTCCGGGGCTGTTCCCCGCGCTCTGTGGAGCCTTCTCCCCCTCCGGTCGCTTCGGCGAAGGCCTGACACGACTGGGCATTCCCGTCCTGTCTACGGTGTCTGGTCCCTGTCGACCAATATGATTCCCGCCCATCCGGTGCTGCTGTCGCGTGTCTTTCCCGACACAGTCGCCTCAGCCAAATCGCGTGCTTAATTCGGATAAGCCAGCCTTGCTGCGTTAAGCGCCGTACCGTGATTTTCGGTGCTGCGACGACCTGTAGCCCTCCGCGCCCGGGTTGGTGCGGCCGTGTCCTCGAGAAATGCAGGGAGGCTTGATGTCCACGTTTCGAGGGATCAGCCACGGGAGTCCGGACTGGCGGAAGGTGCGCTCACGGAGGCGTCCGTCCCGCTGGTTCCTGACCGGCGGTCTCGTGGCGGGAGCCCTGGTGGCCGGGGCAGCCGGCCTGTCCGGTGTCTCCGCCGCGGCGGAGGACGGAGCGGATGGCGACGGGTACGGCGGTCACCGGGAGGTGACCTCGGTGCCCTGCGACCCGGCCAGGCTGATCGCCGCGTTGGTCAAGGCCGACGCCGAGGGTGGCGGGGTCCTTCGGCTCGCACCGAGGTGCGTCTACCGGCTCGGCCCGCCCGGAGAGCACCATGGCGGGGAAACCGATGCCGGGCACGTGCCGGGCGGCCGGTCGCCGGGCGAGACCGGCGGAGCGAAGGGGCCGCGCGGCGGCCAGGACGCGGCGCGGCCCGCGCCGGGCAGCGGCAAGGAGGGCACCGGCACGAAGGGCGGCAAGGGCGAGTCGGACAGGAGCGAGTCTGGCAGGGAGGCCGGCAGGGACGCATCGAGCGACGGCAAGGGCCCGGCCCAACCGGTGCCCGGGGCCGCCAAGGACGGCGGCACGGGGGAGCCGGGCAAGGACGGCGGCAAGGGCGGACCGGCCGCCGGTGAGTCGGGCCAGCACCCCGCGCCGACGCCGGGACCGAGCTCCCGCCCGGGTACGGGACAGTCGGGCCAGGGGAGGACACCGGGTGCGGCGCAGGGCCAGGAGAACGCACGGGGCGCCGGGCAGCCGGACGAGAGCACCGGTCCCGGCAGCGGCCCGGACAGCGGCCCGGACGGCGAGCCCACCGGCCAGGGGGAAGGCCAGGAGGTCAATCGGCCGGACGACAGGAACCTGCTGCCGGTGGTCTTCCACCCGATCACCATCGAGGGACGGGGCGCGACGATCACCCGCGCCCCGAACGCCGGTGACTTCCGGTTCTTCACCGTGCGGAACGGCGGTGAGCTGGAACTGATCGACGTCACGCTGGACAACGGACGGGCGGAGCAGGGCGGCGCGCTCTGGGTCGAGCACGCCGGCAGCGCGGTGCTGAACCGGACCACCTTCACCCGGAACACCGCCCTGAAGGAGAAGGACGGTGGCGGGGGCGCGGTGTTCAACGACGGCCACATGACCATCGTCGACAGCACGTTCCGGGACAACACCGCGGCCGGCGCCGAGGGGCAGGGCGGGGGTCTGCTCAACGGCGGCGTCCTCACCGTGGCGAGGACCACGTTCGTCCGGAACAGCGCCGGCGGCATCGGCGGCGGCCTCGCCAACTTCCGCGGTGCCGCGGACGTCAGCGGGACGACGTTCGTCGACAACCACGCCGGGGCCGGCGGCGGCCTGGCCAGCTTCTCGGCCCGAACGAAGGTCTGGGACACGAAGGCCCTCGGCAACACCGCCAGGGTCGGTGGCGGCCTCGCCAACAACGACGCGACCCTCGACCTGCGCAACCTCGAGGTCCGGCAGAACACCGCGACCGAGAACGGCGGCGGGATCTCCACCGTCCAGGGAGTGCTCGCGCTCAACGGGAGCACCGTCACGGGCAACACCACCCGGGGCGACGGCGGCGGCCTCTACACGGTCCGCTCGAACACGTCGGTGCGCTGGACCCAGGTCAGCCGGAACCGGGCGGTCGGGCCCGAGTCGAAGGGCGGCGGCGTGCTCGCCGAAGCCGGTCAGCTGAACCTCGTCCGAGGCCGGATCGTCGAGAACAGCTCCACGAGGGAACCCGGCGGCCTCTTCGCCAAGGATGTCCGCCTGGAACTGGACCCCGAGACCGTCATCGCCAAGAACCGGCCCACCAACTGCGGGCCGACCGGATCGGGCACGACCCTCTCCGCGGACTGCCAGCGGCAGCACGGACAGCAGAGCGGCCGGAACCCCGGGTCGGCCAACTGACCACCCTGCCGGACGCACCCGCCTCGCCGCCCCGTCCCCGTGACCGGGCCGGTGGGTCGGGTGCGCCCGGTCGCGTCCGGCCGTGAGCGCCGGGACAGATCCGTCCACGCTCGGCCTACGGACCCGGACTGTGCGCGTCGACGGTCTCACCCTGACCGACGGGTGGTCTCGGCGAGCCGGTTCGGTGAGGTCGGGTGCCGATCACCACGATCAGGTGCGGCCGAGGAAGCGCACGAGCTGTCTCGGCACCTCGCGCGGCATGACAGGTGCCATCACGTGAAGCTTTCTCGAAGACGTGTCTGTCACGGGAACGCGTTGACCAACGGCTCTGTGCCTACTTTCCTCGCCGCCCGACCATCCGCCGTCTTCCGTTTCCCGCGGGCAGCGCGGCAGGTTGCAACCAGCGCGAGGGTGTCGACTCCCCGGTCGTCCGGCAGCGCCGCCAGCGGTGTCCGGTAGAGGGCGGCCCACCGTGGCTTGAAGATGCATCTTCCGCTGGTCCGGGCCCCACGCCTGACCGGCGAGGAGCCGGACGTGGTTCAGCAGCGGGAGGTCTCCGGTGCCAGACCCCGCTCCAGTTGCCTGCCCGGCGTACCGGTGCCACGATCCGTGCCCCGCCGGCGAGCAACGTCCGCCGAACCCGGTCGGCGTTGCCACCACCCGGCTCGTACAGGCGCACGACGTACACGATCGGCCGGTCCACAGTCCGGAAGGCCCTGGTGAGCGGCCGCAGGTTCGGCAGGATCTCCGGTGGTGGCGACGCCGTGCGGGCCGCTCGGACAGGAACGGCGGGTGACTCGGGTACCGTCGCCACAACCTGCTTGGGGGCGGCCTGTCCCTGACGACGTGGCGGTGCCCGCACGGAACGCCGACACGACCACGACGCACACGAGGTGCGGTCACGTCGCGAGACGGCTACACGAGGACGGCGGCGGACTGGGCCGGACCGGGCTGGTCTGGGCCGCGCCGGTGCTGTTCCCCGCACCGAGCCACCCGCGTACCCCCGGGCGGCGGCAGGCTCGATGGCGGACGACCGGCTGATCAGCCCGCGCGAACGGCCCCGCCGACGATCGCGAGAACCTCCTCGGGGGTACGGCCCGGGGCACCGCCCTGCGCCAGGCGCGCCGTGCCGCCCCCGCGTCCGTCGAGGGCGGTCTTCACCAGGTGTACGGCGCCGAGCGTGGCCGGCGTCGCCGCCGTGGTGGCGACGACCAGGCGGGTGACGCGATCGGCGGGCGCGGCGACCGCCACTACGCCGGGTTCGTTCTCGGGCAGCGCGGCGCGGATCAGCTCGGCGAGCTGCCGGGGGTTGTCGTCGCCGGCCGCCACCACGCCCACGTGGCGGGTGCCGTTGACCCGCACCGCGTCGGCGGCGAGGCGTCGGGCGCGCTGCGCGGCGAGCTCGCGGGCGAGCTGGTCGGCGCGGCGTTCCGCAGCCCTGGCGCGGTCGAGCAGCGCGGTGATGCGCGCGGGCAGGTCCTCACGCGAGGACTGCAGCTGCGCGGCGAGCTGGGTGACGAGGTCCCGTTCCCGGGCGAGGTAACGCATCCCGTCGAGGCCGACGACAGCCTCGACGCGGCGGTGACCGGCGCCCACGGACGACTCGCCGGTCAGCGCGAGCACACCGATCTGGCTGGAGCGGGACACGTGGGTGCCGCCGCACAGCTCCCGGGACCAGGCCCCGCCGATCTCCACCACCCGGACCTGCTCGTCGTAGGTCTCCCCGAAAAGGGCCAGAGCGCCGATCTCCCGGGCCCGGGCCAGCGGCATGATCCGCGCGGTGACCGGCAGGTCGTCACGGAGCGCCTGGTTCGCGACGTCCTCGATCTCGCTGCGTGTCGCCGGGGAGAGGCTGCCGGTCCAGGCGAAGTCCAACCGCAGGTAGCCGGGCCGGTTGTAGGAGCCGGACTGCAACGCGGTCGGGCCGAGGACCTGCCGCAGGGCGGCGTGCAGGACGTGGGTGCCGGAGTGGGCCTGCCGGGCGCCGAGCCGCCACCGCGCGTCGACCTGGGCGGTGAGGCGGGCCCCGACGGTGAGCTGACCACCGGTGACGCGTACCTGGTGCACGACGAGGCCCTTGATCGGGCGTTGCACGTCGATCACCTCCGCCGTCCCGTCCGGACCGGTGAGGCGGCCGGCGTCGGCGGCCTGCCCGCCGGACTCGGCGTAGAACGGGGTGACGTCGAGCACCACCGCCACGATCTGGCCCTCGGACGCCGCCGCCACCGGCTCGCCGTCGGCGAGGAGCGCCACCACGGTGGATTCGGTCGTCAGGTCGGTGTAGGCGCGCCAGTCCGTCGGCCCGGCGCTGTCGAGTATCCG
>NZ_RJWA01000011.1 GCF_003762835.1 Micromonospora sp. HM5-17
TTCGTGGGGGTTTTGGCGGCTGTTGTTGTTGTTTCCGCGGCTGTTTGGGATGTTGGTCCGGCTCATTTGGGCTTTTGTTTCACGAACCAACACGCCGGCATGGCATGTCGCTCGTGGGTGGCGCGATTCCGTGCCTTTCGGCATCGAGCGACCTCTGCCCGCGCCAACCCGCTGACCGTGTCGCCACGACCGATCTGGCAACCGTCGCGTATACGGCCGCAGCCGGGCACGGCGGCGGACCATCGGCGAGTGGGTCCGCACGCCGGGCTGTTGGCGAACGCGCCCTCAGCCGCGCTGCTGGATGGCGGCGCGGATGGTTCGGAGCAGGGCGGCGGCCTCGCCCAGATCGCGTCCGGGGAACATCGCCATCACGACGCTGCCGTGGTCGGCCCAGCCGCAGATGGCGATGTCGCCGCCGTCGCCGCGGCTCGTGCCGCACTTCATCACGCCGCCGAGCGGACCGGCGTCCACCGTACGCAGGTCACCGATCGTCCCCTCGCCCTCCGACACGAGATCGAAGAGCCGGTCCAGGTCGCGTTCCGGCTGCCACACCAGGCCTGTCCCGCCGAACAGCAGCACACTCCGGTCCGGGGCGTCGGGGTCGGCGTACACGACCCCGATGCTCTCGTCGGTGTCGACGATGTCCGCGGTGAAGCCGATCCGGAGGTAATCGGCGGTCTCCCGGGCCCGCATGCTGGTGTCCTGTCTCAGGCCCGCGATCTCCGGCGGGATGCTGAGGGTGGCGTCCTTCTCCTGGAGAATCCGCCACCCGACGCTACCGAACCCGACGCCCGCGACGAGGGCGAGCGTCAGGATCGCACCCAGGACGATCGTCCGCCGCCGTGACCACCGGGGCGCGGTGGATCGGTCCTCCGACCCCGAGGGGGCAGACGAGTCCGTCGGGCCGCCATCCCGGGGCGCCGCCTGGTCCAGGACGACCGGTTCCGACGTCAGCTCTATGGGAGCGGCATCGACCGACGGACGCCGATCGGGGTGGGAAGCATCGGACATAGCCGCCACCGTACGCGACGGGGGAGGCGGCGCACGACGGACCTGGCAGCGCTCCGTAGACTTTCCGGGTGACCGAGACTCTGGACTCCCACCGCACCACGGCCGCGCCCCTGCCCGCCCAGTACCAGCCGGGCGAGGTAGAGGGCCGCCGGTACGAGGCATGGGTGGCGGCCGGGCACTTCCGGGCCTCGGCCGACAGCGACAAGCCGCCGTTCACCATCGTCATCCCGCCGCCGAACGTCACCGGCTCCCTGCACATGGGCCACGCCCTGGACCACACCGTGCAGGACGCGCTGATTCGTCGCAAGCGCATGCAGGGCTACGAGGCGCTCTGGCTCCCCGGCATGGACCACGCCGGCATCGCCACCCAGAACGTGGTGGAGCGGCAGCTCGCCGGCGAGGGCCTGTCCCGGCACGACCTCGGGCGGGAGAAGTTCGTCGAGCGGGTCTGGCGGTGGAAGGCCGAGTCCGGCGGCGCGATCCTCGGCCAGATGCGCCGGCTCGGCGACTCCGTCGACTGGGACCGCGAGCGCTTCACCATGGACGAGGGGCTGTCGCGCGCCGTACAGACGATCTTCAAGCGGCTGTACGACGACGGCCTCATCTACCGTGCGGAGCGGATCATCAACTGGTGCCCGCGTTGTCTGACCGCGCTCTCCGACATCGAGGTGGAGCACAGCGACGACGAGGGAGAGCTGGTCTCCATCCGCTACAGCGACGACGTCGTGGTCGCCACTACCCGGGCCGAGACCATGCTCGGCGACACCGCGGTTGCGGTGCACCCCGACGACGAGCGGTACCGGCACCTGATCGGCACCGAGGTCGAGCTCCCGCTCACCGGGCGACGGATCCCGATCGTCGGCGACGCGCACGTCGACCCGACCTTCGGTACCGGCATGGTCAAGGTGACCCCTGCGCACGACCCCAACGACTTCGAGATCGGCCAGCGACACAACCTCCCCGCCCTGACGATCATGGACGAGCGGGGGGTCATCACCGCGTCCGGCCCCTTCGAGGGACTGGACCGCTTCGAGGCACGGCGGGCGGTCGTCGCCGCCCTGCGCGAGCAGGGTCGGATCGTCGCCGAGAAGCGGCCGTACGTGCACGCGGTGGGGCACTGCTCGCGGTGCGGGACGACGGTCGAGCCGCGACTGTCGCTCCAGTGGTTCGTCAACACCGGCCCGCTGGCCCGGGCCGCCGGCGACGCGGTGCGGGACGGACGGGTGCGGATCGAGCCGGCCGACATGGCCAAGCGCTACTTCGCCTGGGTCGACAACATGCACGACTGGTGCATCTCCCGGCAGCTCTGGTGGGGCCACCGGATCCCGGTCTGGTACGGCCCCAACGGCGAGATGCGCTGCGTCGGCCCCGACGAGGAGCCGCCGACCGGCGAGGGCTGGCACCAGGACACCGACGTCCTCGACACCTGGTTCTCCAGCGCACTGTGGCCGTTCTCGACCCTCGGCTGGCCGGAGGACACCGCCGACCTGGCCAAGTTCTACCCGACCAGCGTGCTGGTGACCGGCTACGACATCCTCTTCTTCTGGGTCGCCCGGATGATGATGTTCGGCCTCTACGCGATGGACGGCCGGCAGCCCTTCGACGTCATCGCGCTGCACGGCATGGTGCGCGACCAGTTCGGCAAGAAGATGTCGAAGTCGTTCGGCAACGTCATCGACCCGCTGGACTGGATCAACCGGTACGGCGCCGACGCTACCCGGTTCACGCTGGCCCGGGGCGCCAATCCCGGGCAGGACGTACCGGTCAGCGACGAGTGGTGCCAGGGCTCCCGGAACTTCTGCAACAAGCTCTGGAACGCTACCCGGTTCGCCCTGATGAACGGCGCCCACGTCACCGGCGAGCTGCCCGGACCGGACCGGCTCTCCACCGTCGACCGGTGGATTCTGTCCCGGTTGCAGCAGGTCATCACCGAGGTGGACCGGCAGTTCGAGGCGTACGAGTTCGCCAAGGTCTGCGACGTGCTGTACCACTTCGCCTGGGACGATGTCTGCGACTGGTACGTGGAGCTGGCCAAGCCGGTGCTGGCCGCCGGCGGCGCGCGGGCCGAGGCGACCCGACGGGTACTGGGGCACGTGCTCGACCAGCTGCTGCGGCTGCTGCACCCGATCATCCCGTTCGTGACCGACGAACTCTGGATCGCGCTCACCGGGCCGGAGCGGTCGGTCGACTCGGTGATGGTCGCGGCCTGGCCGGAGGCCGTACCGGAGCTGGTCGACACGGCGGCGGAGCGTGAGATCGCCGAGCTGCAGCGGGTGGTGACCGAGATCCGTCGGTTCCGCTCCGACCAGGGGCTGCGGCCGACGCAGCGGGTTGCGGCACGGCTCGACGGCCTGGCCGAGGCCGGGCTCGCCGGTCACGAGGCGTTGGTCCGCTCGCTCGTCCGGCTCGACGAGCCGGGTCCGGACTTCCAGGCCAGCGCCACCCTGGCGGTGACCGGGGCGGTGACCGTGGCGCTCGACACCCGGGGGTCGATCGACCTCGCCGCGGAGCGGGCCCGGCTGGAGAAGGACCGGGCGGCGGCCGAGAAGGAGCTCGTCCAGGCCCGGACGAAGCTGGCCAACCCCGCCTTCGTCGAGAAGGCGCCCGCGCCGGTGGTGGAGAGGATCCGGGCCCGGCTCGCCGCGGCCGAGGCCGACCTCCAGCGGATCGACGCCGCTCTGGCGGCACTCGGGTGAGGTCCGGTCGCCGACGCCCGGGCGGCCCTGCCGGGACGGTCCCCGGCGGAGCCGCCCGGCGGGGGAGCCCGGCGTGGTGGCCCGCCGGGCGGTACGGGAGTCGTGGTAGCCGGGGGGAACAGGCGGGATCGTGGTGAGTGAGCGGAGTGGGCGGACGGCCGAGTTCGCCGCGGTCGAGGCGGAACTGGCCGAACGGGGCTTCACCCGGATGGTCTTCGACCTCGGACGGATCGAGACGTTGCTCGACGTGTTGGGCAGCCCGCATCGGGCGTACCCGTCGATCCACGTGACCGGGACGAACGGCAAGACCTCCACCGCCCGCATGATCGACGCGCTGCTCCGGGCCTTCGGGCTGCACACCGGCCGGTACACCAGCCCGCACCTGGAGACCGTGCGGGAGCGGATCAGCCTGGACGGCGAACCGGTCAGCGAGGAGCGGTTCGTCTCGGTGTACCGCGAGGTCGCACCGCTGGCCCGGCTCGTCGACGAGCGGGCGGACGAGCCGTTGACGTACTTCGACCTGACCACGGCGCTGGCCTTCGCCACCTTCGCCGACGCCCCGGTCGACGTGGCGGTCGTCGAGGTGGGCCTCGGCGGGGCGGAGGACTCCACGAACGTACTCGGCGCCGGGGTCTGCGTGATCACCCCGATCGGGCTCGACCACACGGAGTGGCTGGGCGACACGATCGAGGACATAGCCCTGGCCAAGGCGGGCATCATCCACAAGGGCGCCACGGTGATCTCGGCGACCCAGCCGGACGAGGCCGTCCGGCCGATCCTGGAGCGCTGCGTCGAGATGGACGCCACAGTCGCCCGGGAGGGCAGCGAGTTCGGCGTCCTGCGGCGGACGCTGGCCGTCGGCGGACAGGTGCTCTCGCTGCAGGGGCTCGGCGGGGTCTACGACGACGTCTTCGTCCCGCTGCACGGGGCACACCAGGCTCAGAACGCCGCGGTGGCGCTCGCCGCCGTGGAGGCGTTCCTCGGCGCCGGCGCGTCCCGCCAGCTCGACGTCGAGACCGTACGCCAGGGCTTTGCCAGCGCCGACTCACCCGGGCGGCTGGAACGGGTCCGGTCGGCGCCGACGATCCTGCTGGACGGCGCGCACAACCCGCACGGCATGGCGGCGACGGTCACCGCGCTGCAGGAGGAGTTCGCGTTCAACCGCCTCGTCGCGCTGGTCGGGGTGCTCGCCGACAAGGACGCGACGAGTCTGCTGGAGCTGCTGGAGCCGGTCGCGGACGCCGTGGTGATCACCCAGAACAGCTCGCCCCGGGCGATGCCGGCCGCGGAGCTGGGCCGGATCGCCGCCGAGATCTTCGGACCGGAACGGGTCCGGGTGGCGCCGGCACTGCCGGACGCGATCGAGGCGGCGGTGGCCCTGGCGGAGTCGGACCTGACGGGGGAGTTGAGCGGAGTGGGCGTGCTGGTCACGGGTTCGGTGGTCACGGTCGCCGACGCACGACGGCTGTTGAAGCGATGAGCGGCGCCACCGAGGACCCCGCCGGAGGGCCGGTCGAGCGGCGGTCCGGGCTGCGAAACCCGGACCGGGCGGTACGGAGTCTCGGCGCCCTGACGTTGAGCGTCGAGACCGTCACGCTGCTACTGGCGATCCAGCCGATCCGCCTGCTCGGCGGCCACCTCGGTGGAGCCGCCATCGGCACCGTCGTCGGGCTCGCGGTGGCGGCGGTCCTGGTGGCCGGGTGCCTGCGGCGGCGCTGGGCCTGGCACGCCGGAACCGTGCTGCAGGCGCTCCTGATGCTCGCCGGGTTCCTGCACTGGTCGCTGGGGGTGTTGGGCGTCATCTTCGCCGCCGTCTGGGTGTACGTCCTGCACGTACGGCGGGCGATCCTCGGCTGACCCCGGCCGGGCACACACCCGGTCAGTCAGGGTCACGTTCGCGCCACTGGGTCAGCGCGATGCCGTGCCCGTCCGGATCCCGGAACGCGGCCGCCCAGAGCTCGAGTTTCGCGCCACGGTTGACCGCCCGCGGGGGGTAGGTGAACTTCACCCCCTTGGCGACCAGCTCCTCGTAGGTGGCGTTGACGTCGTTGACCTCAAGGTTGAGGTGCACCAGCCGGCGGTTGATCGGCGCGACCTCGGGGATGGCGCGGAGCACCAGGCGGGTCGCGCCGGAGGCGAGGACCGCGTTCCCGTTGCCGCCGTCGATCTCGAAGAAGCCGAGGAGATCTCGGTAGAAGCTGACCGAGCGCTCCAGGTCGGTGACGAGCAGGGTGATCCCCACTCCGGCGATCGGCCCTGACTCGCCGAGCCGGGCCGGGGGCGGGGTGGCCCGCAGGTTGGCCAGGATCGCCTCGTCGTCGGAGGTCAGCGTGGGGTCGGCGGCAGGTTCGACGTCGGCGTCCGAGGCCGGGTTGTCCAGGGCGATGTCGATCTCGCTGTCCGGCGTACCGGCACGGGGGGCGGGAGGTGTCGGGGCGGCGGCGGTCGGCTCCCGACCGGAGGTGTCCGGCGGAGTCGGCTCGGTCACCACGGTGGAGACGGCCGGCGCGGCGGTCTCGGCTGCCGGACCGGGGCTCGGCCGTCGGGCCTCGCTGGTCGGGGCCGGCCGGGGACGGCGGGGCAGCGGCGGGGTGGCCGGTGCCTCCACCAGGGTCCCCTCCAGGACGATCGTCCCGCCCGGCGTCTGGCGCACCACCACCGGTTCGTCGCGGGGTGCACCCCGATCGTCGTCCCGCTCGTCGCGGAACGGTTCGGGATCCTCGCGGAACCGGTCCGGATCGTCGACGGGGTCGTCGGGGACGGTCTCCGCGACCGGCGGGCCCGCGAACGGGTCGTCCCGCTCGCGCCGCGCCCACGGCGGCGCCTCCTGCTCGATCAGGATGTCGTCGCCGAGTGGGTCCGGGCCCTCGAAGGGCGGCGGAAGGTCGCCGCTCGCCGCGGCCTCGGCGTGGGTCAGCACCTCGTCCCAGAGAATCCGGACGTGTCGCTGGTCGTCGATGGCGACCATGATCGGCAGCGTCGCGCCCGGATCGGGCCACTTCGACACCGGGACCCTGGGGTCGCGGATCTTCACCGAGCGGGCCGGCACCCCGGGAGCGTCGATCACGATCTGGAGCTCACATCGGCCGAAGGCCGACGAGGCCGGCGGCTCCGTCACGCTGTGGACGTGGCCGACGCCGGTCACCCACGCCCGGGGGCCGGTACGGACCGCGGTGATCGCGACCAGCCCGACCGCGAGGGCGAGCAGGGCCACGCCGAGCATGGCGATCGCCCAACTGCGCATCCCGACGCCGAAGAGCGTGACGAAGGTGGCGAGGGTGCCCAGCACCGCGGCGACGAGCTTCCGTACGGGTGCAACCTGGCGTCGCCGATCATCTGCCACAGTGGACCTCCTACCTACGGTCAGGCTAGGCCGGATCCGGCGGGAATGGAACGACCGACGATGGAGGAGGTTCGTCGTCGGGGCCCGGACCACCCCTCGGATCCCTCCGGGTGGGGTCCGGCCGCCCCGGATCCCTCCGGGCGTCCGGCCGGCGCCCAACCGACGCGACGTCCGGCCGACCCGGCCGACCCCGCCTTCCGGACAGCCTCCGCCGGGGTGTCCGGGCTGGCGGGGCACGTCGAGCGGCCGGGGTACCCGACGGCCGCCCCGGACGGTCCCGTCCGGCGTCTTTGTCCGTCGGGATGCGGTCTGTCGGGCTCGGCCGACCGCCCGGTCGCGGGGGCTCGGCCCGGGGCACGGGTATCGGAGTGAGCCCGACCGGCCGGGTCGAGTATCGTGGAGAGCCACAGGCGATGACCCGGCCATCACCGGTGAGCCTCCGGAAGAAAGGGCCCCGCCCGGCGTGGCCCGAGTAGAACCGGACGGGACCGGCCCGTCACAGCCGGCTAATGAGCGGGTGGTCGGCTCCCGACCACCAAGCGGGGTGGTACCGCGGGTCTGCGGTGCGTCGGTGGGCGTACCCGGGCTCGTCCTCGCAGATCACAGGCAGTGCGCTGCACCGAGGAGAGCGACCCGCGATGGCGTACCCGAAGAACGCCCCCGCCGGCACGGGTGTGCCGGCCAGTCCGGACCTGCCGGCGATCGAGCGTCGTGTGCTCGACGGATGGGCGGCGGACAAGACCTTCGAGGCGAGCGTCGAGTCCCGGGACGCGGGACCGAACGGGGCCAACGAGTACGTCTTCTACGACGGCCCGCCGTTCGCCAACGGCCTGCCGCACTACGGCCACCTGCTGACCGGCTACGCCAAGGACGTGATCCCGCGCTACCAGACGATGCGGGGCCGCCGCGTCGAGCGGCGGTTCGGCTGGGACTGCCACGGCCTGCCGGCCGAGGTGGAGGCGGAGAAGCAGCTCGGCATCACCACCAAGGCGGAGATCCTCGACCTCGGGGTGGCCCGGTTCAACGAGGCCTGCCGCACCTCCGTGCTCGCCTACACCAACGAGTGGGAGCGGTACGTCACGCGTCAGGCTCGCTGGGTCGACTTCGGCAACGACTACAAGACGCTGGACCTGAGCTACATGGAAAGCGTCATGTGGGCGTTCAAGCAGCTCTACGACAAGGGGCTGATCTACGAGGGGTTCAACGTACTGGCGTACTGCTGGCGCTGCGAGACACCGCTGTCGAACACCGAGACCCGGATGGACGACGTCTACCGGGACCGGCACGACCCCACGGTGACCGTCTGGTTCAGCCTCACCCCGGACGAGAACGCCCCCGAGCCGGTGCGCGGGCCGGTCCGGGTGGGGGTCTGGACCACCACACCGTGGACCCTGCCGTCGAACCTGGCACTCGCCGTCGGGCCGGAGATCGAGTACGCGGTCCTGGAGCGGGACGGCGAGCGGTACGTGATCGGGGCGGCGCGGCTCGGCGCGTACGCCACGGAGCTGGAGGGCTTCACCCGGGTCGGCACGGTCACCGGTCGGGACCTGGTCGGCCGCCGCTACACGCCGCTGTACGACTTCCTCGTGGAGCGGGCCGGGCCGAACGCGTACCAGGTGCTCGGCGCCGACTTCGTGACCACCGAGGACGGGACCGGGGTGGTGCACCTGGCGCCCGCGTTCGGTGAGGACGACCAGAAGGCCTGCAACGCGGCGGGCATCCCCACCATCGTCACCGTCGACGACCACACCCGGTTCACCGCGCTGGTGCCGCCGTACCAGGGGGAGCAGGTCTTCGACGTCAACCGGTCGGTGATCCGGGAGCTGAAGGAGCGTGGCGTGGTGCTCCGGCAGGACACCTACACCCACGCGTACCCGCACTGCTGGCGCTGCGACACCCCGCTGGTCTACAAGGCGGTCTCCTCCTGGTTTGTCGCGGTGACGAAGATCAAAGACCGGATGGTCGAGCTGAACCAGCAGATCAACTGGACCCCGGGGCACGTCAGGGACGGCTCCTTCGGAAAGTGGCTGGCGAATGCCCGGGACTGGTCGATCAGCCGGAACCGGTTCTGGGGGTCGCCGATCCCGGTCTGGAAGTCGGACGACCCGAACTACCCCCGGGTCGACGTCTACGGCTCGCTCGAGGAGCTGGAGCGTGACTTCGGGGTACGGGTCACCGACCTACACCGGCCCGGCATCGACGAGCTGACCCGGCCGAACCCGGACGACCCGACCGGCCGGTCCATGATGCGGCGGGTGCCGGAGGTGCTGGACTGCTGGTTCGAGTCCGGCTCGATGCCGTTCGCCCAGGTGCACTACCCGTTCGAGAACCGCGAGTGGTTCGAGCACCACTACCCGGGCGACTTCATCGTCGAGTACCAGCCGCAGGTGCGGGGCTGGTTCTACACCATGCACGTGTTGGCGACCGCGCTCTTCGACCGGCCGGCGTTCCGCAACGCCGTGGTGCACGGCATCGTGCTCGGCTCCGACGGGCGCAAGATGTCCAAGAGCCTGCGCAACTACCCGGACGTCTACGAGATGTTCGACACCTACGGCTCGGACGCGATGCGCTGGACGCTGATGGCGTCGCCGGTGCTGCGCGGCGGGGACGTGGTGGTCAGCGAGACGGCGATCCGGGACTCGGTGCGCCAGGTGCTGCTGCCGTACTGGAACGTCTGGTACTTCTTCTCGCTCTACGCGAACGCGGAGGGGTACACGGCCAAGCGGAGGACCGACGCGGGGGCGGCCGGCGGTGCCGGCGACCTGCTGGACCGGTACGTCCTGGCCAAGACCCGGGAGCTGATCGAGGCGGTCACGGCCGAGCTCGACGCGTACGACATCTCCGGTGCCTGCGCCTCGGTCCGGTCGTTCCTGGACGCGCTGACCAACTGGTACGTCCGGCGGTCCCGGGATCGCTTCTGGGCCGGTGACCGGGACGCCTTCGACACCCTCTACACCGTGCTGGAGACGGTGAGCCGGGTGCTCGCCCCGCTGGCCCCGCTCACCGCCGAGGAGGTGTGGCGCGGGCTGACCGGGGAGCGCTCGGTCCACCTGACCGACTGGCCGGACGCGACCGAGTTCCCGGCCGACCACGAGCTGGTGGCGGCGATGGACGCCGCGCGCGGCGTGGTCTCGGCGGCGCTGTCGCTGCGCAAGGCGAAGGGGCTCCGGGTCCGGCTGCCGCTGTCGTCGCTGACCGTGGCGACCCCGGCCGCGGCGACCCTGCGGCCCTTCGCCGACCTCGTGGCGGACGAGGTGAACGTGCGGTCGGTCGAGTTCAGCACCGAGCTGAGCAGCTACTGCGCGCAGGTGTTGACCGTGGTGCCCCGGGTGCTCGGCCCCCGGGTCGGCAAGCAGGTGCAGGCCGTGATCAAGGCGGTCAAGGCCGGGGACTGGTCGCTGGTCGACGGCGTACCGGAGGCCGCGGGGGTCCGGCTGGAGCCCGGCGAGTACGAGCTGAAGCTGGTTCCGGCCGATCCGGAGCAGTCGGCGCCGCTGCCCGGCGGCGAGGGCGTGGTGGTGCTGGACACCACGGTCACGCCGGAGCTGGCCGCCGAGGGGTTGGCCCGGGACGTGATCCGGGTCGTGCAACAGGCCCGCCGGGACGCGCGCCTGAACGTGTCGGACCGGATCGACCTGCTGATCGGGGCCGGCCCGGAGGTGACCGCGGCGGTTCAGGCGCACCGCGACTTCGTGGCGCGAGAGGTGCTGGCGGAGTCGGTCGAGTACACGACACCGGAGCAGGTGACGGGCGGCTTCGCCGGCGAGGTCGGCGAGAACGAGCCGGTCACGATCCGGGTGCGCCGCCGCTGACCCTCGCCGGGACCGGTCCCCGGACCGGCGCCCCACGACCGGTTTCCGGACGAGGCCTTCATCCCCGACCCAACGGATGTCTGCGCACGGTAGCGGTGTGTGGCGGTACGGGTGACCGCGCCGGTCACCCGTACCGTCCCGGCCGGGCGTCGGCTACCGTGACAGCGCCACCCACCCCGACTGCCGGAGGTTCCGTGCCGCTGCTCTACACCATCGGCCAGTACACCGTCGCCCCCGTCCTGCGGTTCGCCTGGCGTCCCATCGTCGAAGGGCTCGAGAACGTCCCGAAGACCGGTGGCGCGATCTTCGCGGGCAACCACCTGTCGGTCGCCGACGAGATCTTCCTCGGCGCGGTGGTGCCGCGACACCTCGCGTTCTGGGCCAAGGCGGAGTACTTCACCGGCACCGGGTTGCGGGGCTGGCTGACCAGGTCGCTCGTGACGGGGCTGGGGGCGATCCGGGTCGAGCGCAGCGGTGGGCGGGCCGCCCTCTCCGCGTTCGACGGGGCCATTCCGGTGCTGCGGGCCGGGGACCTGGTCGCGCTCTATCCGGAGGGGACCCGGTCGCCGGACGGGCGGCTCTATCGAGGACGGACCGGCGTGGCTCGGCTGGCCCTGGCCGCCGGGGTGCCGGTGATCCCGGTGGGGACACTCGGTACGGACAAGGTGCAGCCGATCGGTGCCCGGATGCCCCGGCTCGGCGCTGGCAAGATCATCATTCGGTTCGGCAAGCCGCTCGACTTCACCGGCCGGCCGGTGGACCGGACGTCGCTGCGCGAGATCACCGACGAGATCATGATGGAGATCCAGAAGCTGACCGGCCAGGAGTACGTACCCCGGTACGCTCCGGTGCGTGGCGCCCCCGGTGGCGCGGCATCGCCGGCGGACACCTGATCCGTTCTCCCCGCCGGGTGCTTCCGGCGCGGGTCGAGAGCTGTCCGCCTCCTGCCGCGTGCCGCCGCCGTCGGCCCAGGTCCCCAATCGCCGGCCCGTCCGTCCGGCGCGACCGCCGCCGGCGGCGCCGAGGTCAGCGATCCGGCCGAGCCCGTTGGTCGTCGGTGTCGGCGCCGCGTCCGGAGGTGCCCGTCGGTGCCGGGTTCCGGGTCGGTTCCCGGTGTCGGGCTCCGGTCAGTCCCGCAGGACGATCTCCTCGCGCATCGCCAGCAGCAGTTCCGCGCTGTCGTCGATGTTGCGCAGCGTGAAGAGCCCGCTGATGAGGCTGCCGTGGTCGGCCGCGGTGCAGACCACCACCGATTCGCCCCGCTCCCGGCCAACGCCGCAGCGGTGGTACTCACCCCGGACGCCCGTGTCGATGTCGCGGGTGTCGGTGACGCCGTACTTCTTCTCGAACTGGCTGAACTCCTCGTCCACCGCGCCCTCGGGGTCGAGGCGGAAGCCGGTGGTGCCGAAGACGGTGACCCGCTTGCCGCGCCCGTCGCGGTACACGGCGGCGAAGGTCTCCTTGCTGAACCAGTTCCGCATCTCCAGGTCCGACCTGAGGTCGCTGGTGACCCGCTGGTCCTCCTGGCCGTCCTGGAGCCGGAGGTCCAGGACCTGCTCGGGGAGTGGGTCCGCCGGCCGGGCGGGGTACTGGGTCCAGATTGGCCAGAGGTAGTACCCGGGAAGGCCACAGCAGCAGGCGACGGTGAGCAGGGTCAGGGTCAGCATGACCCGGGGCCAGCGCCGCCGTCGTCGTGCCGGAGCGGGCGGCGGGCTCGGCGGTGCGGGCTGTGGCGGGGGCGCCGAGGGCCGCTTTCGCGTCACCGGCCGGGGTGGGGCCGCCGGTGGCGGCGGGGCGGCCGCCGTGGGCGGTCGTGGTGGTTCCCGGCGTGTCGCCCGCCCGGCCGGAGCCGGCTCCGGTGCCACCGACGATCGGGCCGAGGAACCGGGCCGGGGCTGTGGCGCCGGTGGGGGCGACCCGGGCAGGGCCGGGAAGCGTCGGGTCGCCGGAAGCTGACGGGGCGGCGGACCGGAGGGTCCCGCGGGTTCGGCCGGTGGGTGCGCCAGCCCGGCGGATGCGGAGTGGTCGACCGGCGGGTGGGACCCGGGGTCCAGGGACGGAAACGCAGCCGGTGTGACCCACGGGTCGTTGGCGACCCCGGCCCAGGGATCGACCGGCGTCGGCATCTCGGCCTCGTCCGGCTCCAGCGCCGGCATCCGCAGGGTCGGGTCGGGGCGACGCGCCGGGGCCGACGCCGGTACGCGTGGCGGGGGCGGCTCGTCGTCGCCGCGCCACCGACGCTTGCGCCGGCTCGGTGGCGGCACCGCCGCCGAACCGGTCCAGCGGGGCGCGGCGACCCGGGTCGGCTCGGGGTCGGCCCCCGCCTCCGGGCCCGTGACCGGGTCCGGCCCGCCGGTACGTGGTCCCGCCTCCCCGGCCGGGTTGTCGGCGTCGGTACGCGTCGCTGCGGCGTCGGCCGTGTCGGGCCGGGTCGACGGCACCGGGGCGGTGACGTCCGGGGGCGGCGCCACCTGGGTGACCTCGGGAGGCGTCGCCGGCTGCGCCGTGCCGGCCCGGGCGGGGAGGGTCGGCTCCGTGACGTCGGGGCTCGCCGGGCTCGCGTCGCCGTCGTCGGCCGGGAGCCGTTCGGTCGCGTCCCCGTCCGGGCGGGTCGCCGCCTCGTCCCGGGACGGGTCGGGGTGGGCGGCGTCCTCGGTGGGGACGGTGGTGACCGCGGGGTCGCGATCGTCGCGACCACCGTCCGGTGCCGGCTGGGCCGGCTCCGACCGCCCGGGTGAGGTGGCTCGGCCCGCCGGCTGACCCTCGTCCGGCTGAGGCGGAAGCATCGTGCGGATCTCCTCTCGCGCCGGTCCGAGGTTAGTACGGTCGTACCAGTTCGTCCGGTCGCGGTCCCGTGGTCCGTCGTGGGACGGGCGGCCCGGCCGCGTACGGCGGGTACGACGAGGGCTCGGGTTAGGGTTCCTACCCGACCGGGTCGCCGGGTGCGCGCGTACCCTGGGTGGTTGGTCGTGTCCCAGTGGATTTGGTTCCGGGAGGTCTCATGAGCGTCGCGTCGGCTGCCGCGCGCAGGTCAGCGGCGATGACGGTCTGGCCGCAACTCGAACCGCTGCTGCCCCAGGTGAGCAAGCCGATCCAGTACGTCGGCGGCGAACTGGGCGCGGTGGTGAAGGACTGGGATTCCGCGGCGGTCCGTTGGGCGCTGATGTACCCCGACGCGTACGAGGTGGGCCTGCCCAACCAGGGCGTGCAGATCCTCTACGAGGTGCTCAACGAGCTGCCGGACGTGCTGGCCGAACGGACGTACGCGGTCTGGCCGGACCTGGAGCGGCTGATGCGGGCGCACGGCGTGCCGCAGTTCACCGTCGAGGCACACCGGCCGGTCGGGGCGTTCGACCTGCTCGGTGTCTCGTTCGCCACCGAACTCGGCTACACCAACCTGCTCACCGCGCTCGACCTGGCCGGGATCCCGCTGCTGGCGGTCGACCGGACCGAGGCGCACCCGGTGGTCCTGGCCGGCGGGCACGCCGCGTTCAACCCGGAGCCGATCGCCGACTTCCTCGACGCGGCGGTTCTCGGGGACGGCGAGGAGGCCGTCCTGGAGATCACCGACATCGTCCGGGCCTGGAAGGAGGAGGGCCGCCCCGGGGGCCGGGACGAGCTGCTGCTGCGGCTGGCCCGGACCGAGAGCGTCTACGTGCCGCGCTTCTACGACGTCGACTACCTGCCCGACGGTCGGATCCGGCGGGTGGCGCCGAACCGGCCGGACGTCCCGTTCCGGGTGCACAAGCGCACGACGATGGACCTCGACGCCTGGCCGTACCCGAAGAAGCCGCTCGTGCCGCTCGCCGAGACCGTGCACGAGCGGTACGCGGTGGAGATCTTCCGGGGCTGCACCCGGGGCTGCCGGTTCTGCCAGGCGGGCATGATCACCCGGCCGGTCCGGGAGCGGTCGATCACGACCGTGGGGCAGATGGTGCAGCAGGGGCTGGAATACTCCGGCTTCTCCGAGGTCGGGCTGCTGTCGCTGTCGTCGGCGGACCACTCGGAGATCGGCGACATCTGCTCCGGCCTGGCCGAGCGGTACGCGGGGACGAACGTGTCGCTCTCGCTGCCCTCCACCCGGGTGGACGCGTTCAACATCGAGCTGGCCCAGGAGCTGAGCCGCAACGGCCGGCGGACCGGGCTCACCTTCGCGCCGGAGGGCGGCTCGGAGCGGATCCGCCGCGTGATCAACAAGATGGTGTCGGAAGAGGACCTCATCCGTACCGTCGTCACCGCGTACACCAACGGCTGGCGCCAGGTGAAGCTCTACTTCATGTGCGGCCTGCCGACCGAGACCGACGAGGATGTCCTGCAGATCGCCCGGCTCGCGCACGAGGTGATCAAGGCGGGCCGGGAGGCGACCGGGTCGAAGGACATCCGCTGCACGGTCTCGATCGGCGCGTTCGTGCCCAAGCCGCACACTCCGTTCCAGTGGGCGGCGATGGAGCGCCCCGAGGTGATCGACAACCGGCTCAAGCTGCTCAAGCAGGCGATCAACGCCGACCGGTCGCTGGGCCGGGCGATCGGCTTCCGGTACCACGACGGCGAGCCCTCGTTGATCGAGGGCCTGCTGAGCCGGGGCGACCGCCGCGTCGGCGCGGTGATCCGGAAGGTCTGGGAGAACGGCGGCCGGTTCGACGGCTGGAGCGAGCACTTCTCCTTCCAGCGCTGGGTGGAGGCCGCCGCCGAGGTCCTGCCGCAGTTCGGTGTCGATCTCGACTGGTACACCGTCCGGGAGCGCGAGCAGACCGAGGTACTCCCCTGGGACCACCTCGACTCCGGCCTGGACAAGGACTGGCTCTGGCAGGACTGGCAGGACGCGTTGGCCGAGTACGAGCAGGACGACTGCCGCTGGACGCCGTGCTTCGACTGCGGCGTCTGCCCCTCGATGGACACCGAGATCCAGGTCGGGCCGACGGGTCGGAAGCTGCTGCCGCTGACCCCGGTCCGGGGCCTGCGTATGCCGGCGACGTCGTCCCGCTGACCGTTTCGACCCGACTCGGTCCGATCCGGCGGCCCGCGCCATCGATGACCGGAACGCCGGGACCACCATGTACCCCTAGGAGCAGCGATCAGTAGCAAACCACAGCCCGAGGGCGGCCAGGCACCGGTCGTACAGCGGATCCGGATCAGGTACGCCAAGCGGGGGCCGCTGAGGTTCACCTCGCACCGGGACTTCGCCCGCGCGTTCGAGCGGGCGCTGCGCCGGGCCGGCGTGCCGGTCGCGTACTCGCAGGGCTTCACGCCGCACCCCAAGATCTCCTACGCCAGCGCGGCGCCGACCGGGGTCGCCAGCGAGGCGGAGTACCTGGAGATCGGGCTCTGCGAGGAGGTGGACCCGGCGGAACTTCGGATCGCGCTCGACGCCGCGCTGTCGCCGGGCCTCGACATCCTCGACGCCGTCGTCGCCGGACCCGGGAGCCTCGCCGACCGGATCGACGCGTCGCGGTGGCGGATCGAGCTGCCGGGTGTCGACCCGGCCGTCCTGCGCCACGCGGTGTCGGCGTTCCTGGCCGCTCCCGAGGTGCCGGTCGAGCGGATGACGAAGCAGGGCCGACGCGTCTTCGACGCGCGCGGCGCCGTGGTGAGCATCGATGTGATCTCCACGACCGAGGCACCTTCCGAGGTCGAGGGTGTACCGTGTGCGATACTCGAGGTGGTCGTGCGGCAGGTCACCCCGTCCGTACGACCCGATGACGTCCTTTCCGGCCTCCGCGTGGTGGCCGACCTGGCGCCGCCGGTGCCGCCTCGAGCGACCCGCCTGGCGCAGGGCACGCTGACCGCGCAGGGGGAGATCGTCGATCCGTTGGAGGCGGATCGCGACGGGGCAGCCATCGGCGAACGCTAGCCGGAGGTCCGGCCGGCGGTCAGGCAGGCAGACTTCGGTGGCCGGTCACCTCGACGCGTCGCCGGAAATACTTTGCGGCATCCCTGCGTGGCAGCGCTCACCCGCGCCCGGGGAGGCCAGAACTGGAGAACGCCCATGCTCGAGAACGAGCCCGAGGGCGGGGAGCGTACCGGCGCAGAGCCGGGCAACGTGACCGCCAACGAGATCAGTAGCGAGGCGCCGGCACGGCGCACCCGTACCACGCGGCGCCGCACCTCGGCACCGCCGAGCGAGCCGGCCCCGACCGGCGTACCGGTCGAGGCACCCACCTCCGTCCGCGCCACCAGCGGTGAGGCGGCCGACGCCGAGGTGCTCGCCCCGGTCACCGGGGACACCGAGAGCACGGCGAAGGCGCCCCGTCGCCGTCGCAAGGCCACCACCGCCGACAAGGGGGCCGCATCCGCGTCGGCCGAGGCCGCCGCGACCGGCGCGTCGGGTGCGGCGGCCGGCGGTCCCGGTGACGCGGCCGACGCGACCGCCGCCGGAGGTGATACCGACGCCGCCGGGGGCGGGGTCCCCGACGGGGCGACCGGCGCCAGCTCCGCCCCGGACGGTGGTACCGGCCCCTCGGCGGCCGGGAGTGCGGCCGAGGCGGAACAGGCTGGTCCGGCCGCGCCGGCCGGTGGTGCCGCGGAGACGGCGGCCGGGGAGGCGGCTGCGCCGGTCAAGGTGACCCGTACGCGACGTAAGAAGGCGGCTGCTCCGGCGGCGCCGCCCGCGGCGTCCAGCGTCGGGACGGCGTCCGGCGAGCACGGCGCCCCCGCGGGGCAGCCGGAGACGGGATCGGAGCCGCCGGTGGCCGGAGGGGGGGCCCCGGGTGTCACCGGTGCCGCCGGTACCGGCGGTGACGCCGCGTCGCCCACCGGTGCGTCGCCCACCGGCGCGGCGCCGACCGGGAGCGGCACCGAGCCGGCCGTGGTCCGCGAGACGGGGACCGGTGCGGCCGGGACCGGCGAGGAGGAGCCACGGCGCCGCCGGGCGGTGCTCTCCGCGCCGACCGTGTTGTTCATGGCTCCGGAGCCGGAGGCGCCGACCTCGCGGGCGGCCGAGCCGGCCGCCGGCCGCCCGGAGGGCGACGAGGCCGAACCGGGCGAACCAGCCGAGACCGTACGCCGTCGTCGCCGCGGGCGCCGCACCACGGAGCCGGCCGAGCCCGAGATCGAGGCGGAGGCGGAGCCGGAGCCGGTCGTCGCGGGCGAGGAGCCCGCCGAGGTGGCGGAACGGGACGAGGACGAGGAGACGGTCACCAGCCGCCGTCGGCGCCGCCGCGGTCGCCGTGGCCGTGGCCGTGGCAAGGGCACCCCCGACGACGTCGAGGAGGTCGAGGAGGCGCCGTCCGGTCAGACCGAGGTCCCGGCCGTGCCCGGTGAGGGCGAGGACGAGGAGGCCGAGGTCGCGGTCGACGGCGTGACGCGCCGGCGCCGGCGCCGGCGGCGCAAGGGCTCCGGGGAGACCGAGAGCGTCGCCGAGGACGGCGTACCCACGGTCATCAAGATCCGCGAGCCGAGGAAGACCGTCGACGAGGTTCAGGGCGTCTCCGGTTCGACCCGGCTGGAGGCCAAGCGGCAGCGCCGCCGGGACGGGCGCGAGCAGCGGCGTACCCGGCCGCCGATCCTGACCGAGTCGGAGTTCCTGGCCCGCCGGGAGGCGGTCGACCGGGTGATGGTGATCCGCCAGCGCGGCGACCGGACCCAGATCGCCGTCCTCGAGGACGGGGTGCTGGTCGAGCACTACGTCAGCCGGGCGTCCTCCGGCACGATGGCCGGCAATGTCTACCTCGGCAAGGTCCAGAACGTGCTGCCGAGCATGGAGGCGGCCTTCGTCGACGTCGGGCGTGGGCGTAACGCGGTGCTGTACGCCGGGGAGGTCAACTGGGACATCACCGGCCTCGAGGGCCGGGCGCGCTCGATCGAGCAGGCGCTGCGCTCCGGTGACTCCGTGCTGGTGCAGGTCACCAAGGACCCGATCGGGCACAAGGGGGCACGGCTGACCAGCCACATCGCCCTCTCCGGCCGGCATCTGGTCTACGTTCCGCACGGCAACGCCTCCGGCATCAGCCGTAAGCTGCCGGACACCGAACGCAAGCGGCTCCGTGACATCCTCAAGAAGCTGGTACCGGACGGGGCCGGCGTCATCGTCCGGACCGCCGCCGAGGGGGCGACCGAGGACGAACTGGCCCGGGACGTCAAGCGGCTCCAGGCGCAGTGGGAGGACATCCAGGCCAAGGCCGCCGCGGGGGGCGCCCCGATGCTCCTCTACGAGGAGCCGGACCTGGTGATCCGGGTGGTCCGGGACCTCTTCAACGAGGACTTCCGTGAACTCATCGTGCAGGGTGACGAGGCGTACGACATGGTCGAGTCGTACCTCTCGCACGTCTCGCCGGACCTGGTGCCCCGGCTGCGCCGACACACCGGCACCGTCGACGTCTTTGCCGAGCGCCGGATCGACGAGCAGATCCTCAAGGGCCTGGACCGGAAGGTCTTCCTGCCCTCGGGCGGCCACCTGGTGATCGACCGTACCGAGGCGATGACCGTCATCGACGTCAACACCGGCAAGTACACCGGTGCGGGCGGCAACCTGGAGGAGACGGTCACCCGCAACAACCTGGAGGCGGCGGAGGAGATCGTCCGCCAGCTCCGGCTGCGGGACCTGGGCGGCATTATCGTGATCGACTTCATCGACATGGTCCTGGAGTCGAACCGCGAACTGGTGTTGCGCCGGCTCACCGAGTGCCTGGGCCGGGACCGCACCAAGCACCAGGTCACCGAGATCACCTCGCTCGGTCTGGTGCAGATGACTCGCAAGCGGATCGGCGCTGGCCTGCTGGAGGCGTTCAGCGAGACCTGCGAGTGTTGCAAGGGCCGCGGTGTGATCATCCACACCGAGCCGGTGCCGGAGAAGCCCCGGTCCGGCGCCGGCGACAGGGTCAAGGCGGTGGCCTCGGCGGCCACCAACGCTCCCGCGACCAGTGCCCCGGCCACCAACGCCTCCGCGACCAGCGCCCCGGCCGGCAACGCTCCCGCGACCAGCGCTCCGACGGCGTCGGCCGAACCGGCGGCGGCACCGGTCGCGCCGACCCGGCGCCGGGGCCGCAAGGCCGCCTCGGAACGGGTCGTCGTCGAGGCCTCGGACTACCAGGACACCATGGGGTACGACCTGTCCCGGTACGAGGCCGAGTCGCCCTCGACCCCGGACGCCGCCGAGACTCCGGCAGCGGAGCCGATGCGGCTGGCCGGCCCGGGGGATCCGGACGCCCTCCCGGAGAACGGTGACCTGGACGCGGACGCCGACGTGGTGGAGCCCGGCGCGCGGCGGCGGATCCGGCGCGGCAGTGTCCGGCGGCGGACCCGGCCCTGACGGCGGCCCGGATCCGGCCCGGCGACCGGTGTGCCCCCGGCGCCGCGATGGGTGGCTGGCCGGTTCACCCGGCGGCGTCCGGTGACGGCTGGGATGATTGCGGAGGATGTGGCTAGGCTGACCACGTCCTGCGCCATCGTCGATCGGCCCCGGCCCCGCCGGCCGGCCAGGACGGGCCATCCCGCTCGGAGGAGACGAAACATGCGACGCCTGCTGGTGACCGCCGCCCTCGCCGCTGCCCTGGTCACGGCCGCGGCGTGCTCCAGCGAGCGGGACGGTGTGGACGGCCTTCCGGCGGCCGGCACCGGCGCCCCGACCGGTACGTCCTCCGCGGCGGCCCCGGAGCCGAGCTCGGGGCCGACCGGTTCGCCCGGCGCCGCGGAGACCGGTCCGGCCGGGGGCAACGCCAAGGAGGTCTGCGAGGCGGCCACCAAGGCCAGCGCCGACTCGGTGCGCACCTTCATCGAGGAGCTGGGCAAGTCGTTGCAGGCGGCGGCGGCGAACGACGCCGCCGCGGCCGAGGCCGCACAGCGCAGGGCGGAGGAGGCGTTGCGCACGTGGGGCAACGTCATGCGCGAACAGTCGGTCCGGGCCACCGACGCGCGGCTGAAGGCGGTACTGGCCGAGATCGGTACCGAGGTGTCGAGGATGAAGGCCAGCGTCGAGTCCGTCGACGAGACCAAGCTCGACCAGCTGCAGCAGCGGTTGGACCAGCTCTGCGGGGCCTGAGCGGCCGGACCGGGTCCCGGATCCGGGGCGGGAGCGGGGCCGGTTTGAGGCGCGAAGCGGTCATGGCGTACGCTTGCCTGCGGCGCACATGACGCGCCATGTTCTCGCGTGCCCGCTCCGCACCCGCTGCGGTGGGTGGGCCCTCGCGAACACCACCCGCAGCCTCAACGACAGGGAGTCCGCGTCCGATGTACGCGATCGTCAAGACCGGCGGCAAGCAGTACAAGGTCGCCGAGGGCGACGTGATCGAGGTCGAGAAGCTGGCCGGACAGCCCGGTGACGCGGTCTCACTGCCCGCCGTGCTTCTGGTCGACGGTGACGACCTGGTGACCGACGCGGCGAGGCTGGCCAACGTCTCGGTGTCCGGCGAGATCGCCGCGCACGTCAAGGGTCCGAAGATCCGGATCCACAAGTTCAAGAGCAAGACCGGCTACCACAAGCGCCAGGGTCACCGGCAGCCGTTGACCCGGGTCAAGGTGACCGGGATTACCAAGTAAGCGTTCAGCGGAAAGTTAGGTCGTCCTCAGATGGCTCACAAAAAGGGTGCGTCCAGCTCGCGGAACGGCCGCGACTCCGCGGCGCAGCGACTCGGCGTCAAGCGGTTCGGTGGCCAGCTCGTCAACGCCGGCGAGATCCTGGTCCGGCAGCGGGGCACGAAGTTCCACCCCGGTGACCTGGTCGGCCGTGGCGGCGACGACACGCTCTTCGCCCTGGCCGCCGGTACGGTCCAGTTCGGCACCAAGCGCGGTCGCAAGGTCGTCAGCATCGTGCCGACCGAGCGGTAGCGGCAGTTTTTCCAGCGGAGCGGGCCGCGGACCTGGTGTCCCGGCCCGCTCCGCCGTTTCGCGTCCGGGCGTCGCCGCAGCTCCGCCCCGGAACACCTGCCCGGCGTCGTCGGGCGCCGGCCCGGAACACCTGCCCGGTGGGCCGTCGCCGGGGCGCCGGCCCGGGGTGCCGGCCCCGGTACGTCGGCCCCGATGGAAGGATTGACAGCGTGACGATGTTCGTTGACCGGGTCGTACTGCACCTGCAGGCCGGGGACGGCGGGCACGGTTGCGTCTCGATCCGCCGGGAGAAGTTCAAGCCGTTCGGCGGGCCCGACGGGGGCAACGGCGGGCACGGTGGCAGTGTGTCCCTGGTCGTCGACCCGCAGGTGCACACCCTGCTCGACTTCCACTTCCGGCCGCACGTCAAGGCGGAGAACGGCAAGGGCGGGGCCGGCTCCAACCGGGACGGCGCGAACGGTGCCGACCTGGTGCTCAAGGTCCCGAACGGGACGGTCGTGCAGGCGATGGACGGAACCGTCCTCGCCGACCTCGTCGGTGCCGGCACCACCTTCCAGGCGGCCCGGGGCGGCCGGGGCGGGCGGGGCAACGCCGCGCTCGCCAACACCCGGCGGAAGGCCCCCGGCTTCGCGGAGCTGGGCGAGCCCGGGGAGCGGCGGGACGTCATCCTCGAACTCAAGAGCGTCGCCGACGTCGGGCTGGTCGGCTTCCCGTCGGCCGGCAAGTCCTCGCTGATCTCGGTCATTTCGGCGGCGAAGCCGAAGATCGCCGACTACCCGTTCACCACCCTCGTGCCGAACCTCGGCGTGGTCCGGGTCGACGAGTACACCTTCACCGTCGCCGACGTACCGGGGCTGATTCCGGGAGCGGCGGCGGGCAAGGGGTTGGGCCTGGAGTTTCTGCGGCACATCGAGCGCTGCGCGGTGCTGGTGCACGTCGTCGACGCGGCGACCATGGAACCCGGGCGCGACCCGCTCGCCGACATCGACGCGATCGAGGCCGAGCTCGCCGCGTACGGCGGCCTGGCCGACCGGCCCCGGATCGTCGCCCTGAACAAGGTGGACATACCAGATGGTCGGGACCTCGCCGAGATCGTCCGTCCGGACATCGAGGCCCGGGGGCTGCGGGTCTTCGAGATCTCCGCGGTGACCCGGGAGGGGCTGCGCGAGCTGACATACGCGCTGGCCGAGCTGGTGGAGCAGGCCAGGGCGGCGGCGCCCGCCCCGGAGCCGACCCGGATCGTCATCCGGCCGCCGGCCGTCGACGACGCCGGCTTCACCATCGAGCAGGCGCCCGACGGGGCGTACGTGGTGAAGGGGCCCCGACCCGAGCGCTGGGTCCGACAGACCAACTTCGACAACGACGAGGCGGTCGGCTACCTGGCCGACCGGCTGGCCCGGCTGGGCGTGGAGGAGGAACTCGCCAAGCTCGGTGCCGAGCCGGGCGACCTCGTCCGGATCGGAGACCGGGAGTTCGACTGGCAGCCGACGCTCTACGCCGGCATGGACTTCGTGCCGGGTGCGCGGGGTACCGACTACCGGCTGGTCGAGAAGCCGAGCCGACCGACGGCGGCGGAGCGGCTGGCCGCCCGGAAGGCCCGGCGACAGCGTCCACCGGAGGAGGCGGAGCCCGAGGCGGTCGAGGTCACCGACGCGGCCGACGAGGACGGGGAGTAGTTCCCCGGTCCTCAAAATCCGGGCTACCCGGGCGAAACCTCACCGAAACGGCGGGTGGTTACCGTCGGCAGGTGCTGATCGAGTCGCGTCCGTCGTCGGATCCGGAGCTGGTCGCTCTCCTCGTGGCCCAGCAGCGTGAGCTCCGGGAGATCGGCGCCGGGCCGCCCGGGCAGCACGTCACCCCGGACGACGATGGTCGCTACCTGGTCGGGGTCCAGGCCGGGCGGGCGGTCGCCTGCGGGGCGATCCAGGCCGTGGACCGGAACGTCGCCGAGATCCGACGGATGTACGTCCGTCCCGCGCACCGGGGAAAGGGCCTCGGCCGACAGCTGCTGGGCGCACTGGAGGAGCTGGCGCTCTGGTCCGGCCACACCGTGCTGCGGCTGGAGACCGGCCGCCACCTGCCCCGGACCATCCGCCTGTATGTCTCCGCCGGGTACACCGAGATCCCGGCCTACGGCGCGTACGCCGGCAACCCGTCCAGCGTCTGCTTCGAGAAGCGGCTGCTGGTCCCGGCCTGACCGACCGGGGACGGCCGACCGGGACCAGCGGGGCGGGTCAGTCAAGCAGGCCGATCGCCCGCTTCGCCCGGTACACCGTCTCCGCGGCGTTCTCCCGAGCGCGTTCCGCGCCCTCGGCGAGAACCCGCCGGACGTAGCCGGGGTCGCGGGCGAGTTCGGCGTGGCGGAGCCGGATCGGCCGGAGCAGTCCGTCGAGGGCCTCCACCACGGCGTGCTTGAGCTGGGCGTACGACCGGTAGTCGGCGGCGAGCGTGGTCGGGGCGGCTCCCACGGCGGCGGCGAGGATCTCGAGGAGATTCGCCACCCCGGGGCGGCCCCGTGGGTCGTACTCGACGCTCCGGCCCGGGTCCGTCACCGCACGCGTCACCTTGCGGCGGATCACCTCGGGCGGGTCGAGCAGGAAGATCGTCCCCAGAGCGGTGCCGTTCGTCTTGCCCATCTTCCTGGTCGGGTCGGCGAGGTCCATGACCCGGGCGGAGACGGTCGGGTAGACCGCCCGGGGCACCACGAAGGTCGGGCCGTAGCGGGCGTTGAAGCGCTGGGCGACGGTCCGGGTCAGCTCGAGGTGCTGGCTCTGGTCAGCCCCGACCGGCACCTCGTCGGCCTGGTGGAGCAGGATGTCGGCGGCCATCAGCACGGGGTAGCTGAGCAGGCTCAGCCGGACGTGCTCCTGGGCCGCGGACTTCTCCTTGAACTGGATCATCCGGTGTGCCTCGCCGTACCCGGCGGTGCACTCCAGCAGGTAGTGCAGTTCGGTGTGCTCCGACACCTGCGACTGCACGTAGAACGTCGTCCGGTCGGGGTCGAGGCCGGCGGCGAGCAGTGTGGTGGCCTGCTCCAGGGTGCGCGTCCGGACCTCGTTCGGCTGGTGCGCCACGGTGAGGGCGTGCAGGTCGGCGAGGAAGACGATCGTCTCCGCGCGGTACTGGCCGGCGATGATCGGCCGGATGGCGCCCAGCAGGTTGCCGAGGTGGAGGCGGCCGGTGGGCTGGAGCCCGGTGAGCCGGCGTCCCCCGGTGGTGGGCCGGGCGGGCGGCGCGGTGGGCTCGGTGAGCGGGGCGGTCCGGGTCATGATGGTGGTCACTCCTTACCGGGTACGGCGACCGCCCGCCGGGGTGAGACACGCGAAACGGCCGCCCCGGTGGGGCGGCCGTTTGGCTCGTCTCGGGTACGCGGATGCGCGGGCCGCCCGTCAGGGCGCCCACCAGCCGTTCGTCGTCATCCGCATGTCCTCCACGGTAACAGAGCGCCGGCGCGGACCACAGGGACGGCGATGTCGGTGACCGGTGCGGTCGACGGTGGCGGCGATGTCGGTGCGCCCGCCGGGTCACCGGCCCGGGCCGGATGTGGTCGCTGGTCGGACGATCAGTCGAGGTCGAACTCGCCGTCCCGGGCTCCGGCGACGAAGGCGTCCCACTCGGCCTGGGTGAAGACCAGAACCGGTCCGTCAGGGTCGGCGGAGTTGCGCATGCCGATGAGGTTGTCGACGAAGGCGATCTCGACCGCGCCCTCCGAGTCGTCGCCCTCGGCACGCTGCCACACGGCTCGCGAGAGATCGAAGTCGCCCTTGGGATGCTGCGCCATCGTCCGTTCCTCCACTGGTGAGTCTGCCCGGGAACCGAACTGTCCGCGAGCCCATGGTGCAGGATATGCGGATGCCAAGTCTTACCCGGGTAGCAGCGGCCGAACGCGCCGCATTGCTCGACGTCGAGTCGTACGCCATCGATCTGGACGTGACCGGCGCCGGGCCCACGTTCCGCTCCACCACCGAGATCCGGTTCCGGTGCGCGACTCCGGGCGCCACCAGCTTCGTGGAGATCCGGCCCGAGCGGGTGTACGGCGTACGGCTCAACGGGGTCGAACTCGACCCGGCCGCGCTGGTCGACAACCACTTCCCGCTGCCCGGGCTGCGCGCCGAGAACACCCTGGTCGTCGAGGCGGAGATGGCGTACTCGAACACCGGGGAGGGGCTGCACCGGTTCGTGGACCCGGCCGACGGCAACGTCTACCTCTACGCGATGTCCGCAGTGGACAACGCGCAGCGGATTTTCGCCTGCTTCGACCAGCCGGACCTGAAGGCGCCGGTGACCCTGGCGGTCAGTGCGCCGGCCGGATGGATCGTGGCGGGCAACGGCGAACTCGCCGCGACGCCGGCGCCCGGACGGTGGGAGTTCGCCCCGACCCCACCGCTGGCGACGTATGTCGTGACCCTGGTCGCGGGTCCGTACCACGTCCTGCGGACCGAGCACGACGGCGTGCCCCTGGGCCTCTACTGCCGCCGGTCGCTGGCGGAGCACCTCGACCGGGAAGCCGAGGAGATCTTCACCGTGACCCGGCAGTGCCTGGACCGGCTGCACGAGCTGTTTGGGGTGCGGTACGCGTTCGGCACGTACGATCAGGCGTTCGTCCCGGAGTTCAACATGGGGGCGATGGAGAATCCCGGCCTGGTCACGCTCCGGGACGACTACGTCTTCCGGTCGGCGGTCACCGAGGACGAGCGGGAGCGGCGGGCCACCGTCATCGCGCACGAGATGGCGCACATGTGGTTCGGCGACCTCGTCACCCTGCGCTGGTGGGACGACCTGTGGCTGAACGAGTCGTTCGCCGAGTACTTCGGCACCCGGGTGACCGCCGAGGCGACCCGGTTCGACCGGGCCTGGACCACCTTCGGCCTGCGTCGCAAGGCCTGGGGCTACGCGGCCGACCAGCGCCCCTCCACCCACCCGGTGGCGCCGGCCGAGGTTCCGGACGCCGCCCAGGCGCTGACCAACCTCGACGGCATCTCGTACGCGAAGGGGGCGGCGGTGCTCCGCCAACTCGTCGCGTGGCTCGGCGACGAGGCGTTTCTGGCCGGACTGCGGACCTTCTTCACCGACCACCGCTTCGGCAACGCGACCCTCGCCGACCTGCTCGCGGCGCTGGCCAGGGCGAGCGGGCGGGACCTGGGCGGTTGGGCCGAGGTCTGGCTGCGACAGCCGCAGGTGAACACGCTCCGGGTGGAGGTACGCCGCGACGACGACGGCCGGTACGCCGAGGTCGCGATCGTGCAGAGCGCCCCGGCCGGGTACCCGGTGCTGCGTCCGCACCGGATCGGGATCGGGCTCTACGACGCTTTCGGGATCGGGCTCTACGACGCTTCTGGTGCGGCCGAGGCCGATGAGCCAACCCCGGAGGTGCCCGTCGCGGATCAGACGGCCCCCGGTAGGCCGGTCGTGGGTGGAGTAACCCCGGGTGACGCCGGGCGGCGGATACCCGGGGTACGCCGTCGGGACCGGTTCGAGGTGGATCTCGACCCGGCCGCCGACCGGGGCCGTACCGTCCTGACCCGGCTGGCCGGGGAGCCGGCGGCCCGGCTGGTGCTGCCGAACGACGGCGACTTGACCTTCGCCAAGATCAGGCTGGACCCGGACTCGGTCGCCGCCGTACCGGAGCTGCTGCCCGGGCTGGCCGACCCGCTGGCCCGGGCGGTGCTCTGGGGCGAGACGCTCGACGCGGTCACCGACGCGGACCGGCCGGTCTCGGCGTTGGTGGAGCTGGTCGAGACGGCACTGCCGGTCGAGACCGAGGTGATCGTCGTCCGGGACGTGCTGGCCCTGGCCCGGTCCCTGATCGACCGCTATCTCGACCGGGAGGCCCGCGCGGCCGCCCTGGTGAGGCTGGCGGGGGCCTGTGACCGGCTGCTGGCCGGGGCGGAGCCCGGCAGCTCGATGCAGCTCACCGCGGTCCGGGGCCTGATCGGGACGACCCGGGACACCGGGCGGCTGGCCGGCTGGCTGGCCGGTGCCGACGTGCCGGCCGGGCTCGCGGTCGACGCCGACCTGCGCTGGTCGGTGCTGCTCCGGCTCGCCGTCCTCGGCGCGGTGGGGGAGACCGAGATCGCGGCGGAACAGGCCCGGGACCCGAGCGCGACCGGCGCGGAGCGGGCGGCGGAGTGCCGGGCCGCGCTGCCGGATCCGGAGGCGAAGAGCCGAGCCTGGCAGGCGGTCATGAAGGACACCACGCTCTCCAACCGGCTGGTGATGGCGAACGCGACCGGCTTCTGGCAGCCCGAGCAGGTGGACCTGACCGCGTCCTTCGTGGAGCGCTACTTCGTCGAGGTCGTCGAGGCGGCGGGTCACCGTACCCCGTGGGTCGCCGACCGGGTCGCGGTCGCCGCCTATCCCCGGTACGCCGTCGCCGAGCGGACCCGGGAGCTGGCGGCGGCGCTGCTGGCCCGGCCCGACCTTCCCGTCGGGTTGCGCCGCGCGGTAATCGACGCCGACGACGACCTGGGCCGGGCGCTCCGGTCGCGGATCCGTTGGGGAGCGTGACCCGGATCCGGTACGGCGGGGATGCGATCTGTCTCATGCCTGGGCGGCCCGGCGGGCCGACCCGCCTACGATCACAGGCGTGGAGGAGAAGATCCGGCGAGTAGGGATCATGGGGGGCACGTTCGACCCGATCCATCACGGGCACCTGGTCGCCGCCAACGAGGTGGCCGACCGGTTCGAGTTGGACGAGGTGGTCTTCGTGCCCACCGGACAGCCGTGGCAGAAGGCGAACGAACCGGTGAGCCCGGCCGAGGACCGCTACCTGATGACGGTGATCGCAACCGCCTCGAATCCGCGCTTCCAGGTCAGCCGGGTCGACATCGACCGGGGCGGGCCGACCTACACCGTCGACACGTTGCGGGACCTGCACGCCGTGTACGGCCCAAAGGTGCAGTTGTTCTTCATCACCGGTGCCGACGCGCTGGAGAAGATCCTCTCCTGGAAGGACATCGACCAGATGTTCGAGCTGGCGCACTTCATCGGGGTGACCCGGCCCGGCTTCGAACTCTCCGACGCGCATCTGCCGGCGGACACGGTCAGTCTGGTGGAGGTTCCGGCGATGGCCATCTCCTCGACCGACTGCCGTCGCCGGGTCGCCGCCGGCGGGCCGGTCTGGTACATGGTGCCGGACGGTGTCGTGCAGTACATCGCCAAACGCGGCCTCTACCGGTAGCTGGTCCAACGCGCCTCTACCGGTAGGTTTCGCCCCGGCTGTCCCGCTGCCGCTGGTGGCATTGACCGCCCGACCGCGGGCCGACCTGGTGTGAGAGGCTAGGAGGGTCCGACGGCTGATCGAAGGAGAACGGTGGCAGCTTCCGCACGCGCCCGTGAGCTGGCGATGGCCGCCGCGCAGGCGGCGGCCGACAAGAAGGCGCAGGACATCGTCATCATCGACGTATCGGACCAGCTGGTGATCACCGACGCGTTCCTGCTCGCCTCAGCGCCCAACGAACGCCAGGTGGTCGCGATCGTGGACGCGATCGAGGAACGGCTGGTCGGCCTGCCCGAGAAGGCCAAGCCGGTGCGGCGCGAGGGCGAGCGGGCCGGTCGCTGGGTGCTGCTCGACTACGTCGACCTGGTGGTGCACGTCCAGCACACCGAGGAGCGGGAATTCTACGCGCTCGACCGGCTCTGGAAGGACTGTCCGACGATCCCGTTCGTGGACCGGGCCCTGGTGGAGGCCGAGGCGGGCGCCGCCGAATGACCCGGTTGATCGTCTGGCGGCACGGCAACACCGACTGGAACGCCGCCAACCGCGTGCAGGGACAGCTCGACGTACCACTGAACGACCTCGGCCGGGAGCAGGCCGCGGCCGCCGCGCCGCTGCTGGCCGCGCTGCGGCCCGACGCCATCGTCGCCAGCGACCTCAGCCGCGCCGTCGACACCGCCGCCGCCCTGGCGGCGTTGACCGGCCTGCCGGTCCGGACCGATCCCCGGCTGCGGGAGCGGTACTACGGGCAGTGGCAGGGGCTCACCATGACCGAGGTCGCCCGACGGTTCCCGACCGAGCACGCCCGCTGGCGGGCCGGTGATCCGGATCCGGGCTGTGCCGTGGAGAGCCTCGACGAACTGGGTAAGCGCGTCGGGACCGCGCTCCAGGAGGCGGCCGACGCCGTACCGGGTGGGACCATCGTGGTGGCGACGCACGGCGGCGGCGCCCGGCAGGGCTGCGGCTACCTGCTCGGCTGGGACTCGGTGGTGCTCCGGGCCGTCGGTTCGCTGAACAACTGCCACTGGACGGAGCTACGCCACGACGAGGTCCGGGGCTGGCAGCTCCGGGGTCACAACGTCGGGCTGATCGCCCAGAACCCACCGCCTGCCGCCATCTGAGCCCGCGGTCGGGTTGCGGCCTCCGCCGGGTTGCGGCCCCGCCGTCCCGGGGTGCGGCTCCCGCCGTCGCCGCGTGGCGCTCCGGCGGGGAGGATGGCAGCGCGTCACCGCGGTGATCGGCTACCGTGCCGGAATGTCCGTCGCGGTCGTCACCGACTCCACCGCATACCTGCCGTCCGAGCTGGTCGACCGGTACCGGCTCAGCGTGGTACCGCTCACCGTCGTCATCGACGGGGTCGCGGGCCTGGAGGGGGTCGAGGTCACCCCGGCCCACGCCGCCCGGGCGCTCGCCGGGTGGCGCGGCGCGGTGAGCACCTCCCGCCCGGCACCGGAGCAGTTCGCCCAGACGTACCGTCGACTGCTCGACGGCGGCGCCGAGGCGGTGGTCTCGGTCCACCTGTCGGCGGAGCTCTCCGGGACCGTGGCGGCGGCCCAGCTGGCCGCTGCCGAGGTGGGTCCCCACGTGAGCGTGGTCGACGCCCGGTCGACCGGCATGGGCCTCGGCTTCCCGGTCCTCGCCGCCGCGGCGGCGGCCGCGCGGGGAGCGGCGGCGGCCGAGGTACGGCGGGCCGCGGTCGAGGCGGTCGATCGGACCAGCACCCTGTTCTATCTCGACACGCTGGAGTTTCTGCGGCGCGGTGGCCGGATCACCGCGGCTGGGGCACTGCTCGGCACCGCGTTGTCGGTCAAGCCGATCCTGCACGTGGTGCAGGGGAGGATCGCGGTGCGTGACCGGGTTCGGACCGCTGGTCGGGGTCTGGCCCGGCTGGTCGACCTCGCCATCGAGGAGGCCGGGGACGGCGAGGTCGACATCGCGCTGCATCACCTCGCGGCGCCCGGGCGGGCCGCCGAACTCGCCGCGGCGCTGGAGTCCCGGCTCGGTCCCCGGCTGCGGAACCGGTACGTCACCGAGGCCGGTGCCGTGATCGGCGCGCACGTCGGCCCGGGGCTGGCCTGCGTGGTCGTGCACCGGGTTGACTGCGATCGATCCGTGTGATCGAATTAATAGTAAAGCTTCCTAAGAGAACGCTTCTGGGTGGCTCGGTCCGGTTGGTCTTCGAAGCAGGAGGATGCTGTGTCCAGGTCACGTCTCGCGGCCAGGCTGCCGGGGCTGGTCGCCCTCGGCGCGATGCTGGCGGCGGTCGCGGTCGCCGTTCCGTACGGCGGGCCGGGTGCGACGTCCACGGCGCAGGCGGCGCCCGCCACCTTCGCCCACCCTGGCGTGCTGGTCAGCCGTCCACAACTCGACTTCGTCCGGTCTCGGGTCAACGCCGGGGCACAGCCCTGGCGCGCTGCCTTCGACCAGATGATGGCGAGCGGGTTCGCCTCGCTGTCCCGGACGCCGAAGCCACGGGCGATCGTGGAGTGTGGGTCGTACTCCAACCCCAACAACGGCTGCACGGACGAGCGGCAGGACGCGCTGGCCGCGTACACCATGGCGTTGGCCTGGTACATCACCCGGGACAGCCGGTACGCGCAGAAGGCCATCGAGATCATGGACGCCTGGTCGGCCGTGATCCAGGACCACACCAACAGCAACGCGCCGCTGCAGACCGCCTGGGCCGGCTCGACCTGGCCTCGGGCGGCGGAGATCATCCGCTACACGTACGGTGGCTGGTCGTCGACCGGAATCAACCGCTTCGCCACCATGCTCCGCACCGTCTACCTGCCGGAGATCATCAACGGCAACCTGACGAGCAACGGCAACTGGGAACTGAGCATGATGGAGGCGGTACTCGGAATCGCGGTCTTTTTGGAGGACCAGGCGGTCTACGACCGGGCCGTCGCCAGGTTCCGGGACCGGTTGCCCGCCTTCATCTACCTGACCAGTGACGGCGCGTACCCGCGGGGACCGGTCGGCAGCCACATCGACACCCGGGACGAAATCGTGTCGTACTGGCACAATCAGACAACCTTCGTCGATGGCCTCGCCCAGGAGACCTGTCGCGACTTCACCCACACCGGGTACGGCATCGCGGCGATCTCGCACATCGCCGAGACCATGCGACACCAGGGACAGGACATCTACCCGGAGATCCAGGACCGGTTGCGGCACGCGCTCGGCTTCCACTCCCGGTACGAGTTGGGCGATCCGGTGCCGTCCTGGCTCTGCCGCGGCGCGGTCAACCGTGGGCTCGGCCCGATCACCGAGGTCGCCTTCAACGCGCTGAGCTTCCGGCGCGGGGTGGCGATGACCCGGACCGGGCAGCTCACCGCGCAGCAGCGGCCGGCCGGCACAAACTACCTCTTCGTGGCCTGGGAGACCCTGACCCACGCCAGCAACCCGTACTGAGGGCCGGGGCGGACGGCGTACCGGCCCGTCTCCCGGACCGGACCCGGTGGCCCCGTACCACACGAGGTCATGATCAGGTCGTTGTCCACAGGGGTCCCGGTTCTCCACAGTCGCGTCGGCCGGGCCGCCGCAACCGGGGTCGGGCTGGTTAGCGTCGCCGCGTGTCCGACGACGAGGCGATGGTGCGGGAACGTCTGGTACGGCTGCTCGGCCCGGACGACCGCACCGCACCGATACGACCGGCCACCCTGCCACCCGCCGGATCCGGGTCGGGGCGGGTGCCGGCGGCACGTCCGCGGCCGAGGGAGGCCGGACCGCCTTCGAGGTCCGGCCCGCTGACGGAGGTCGGGTCGCCCGCGGAGCCCGGCCCGTTGGCGGCGGCCGGGTCGGCGGAGCGGACGCGCCCACCGGAGGAGGACGGCGGGCCGGGCCGGTTGGGCGGACCGGGTCCGTTCGACCCGGGTCGCCGCGGCGTTCGGGCTCTCGCCGTGGTGGCCGCCATCGTGGTGCTCGGCGCGGCGGCCTGGGCCTGGCTGTCCCGTCCCCGGGCCGAGCCCCTCCCGGAGCCACCGGCGGGCGGGTCGGCGGTGGTCCCCGCCTCGGTCCCGCCCAGCGCCGGGACGGGCTCACCCGAGGTGGTGGTCGCCGTGGCCGGCCGGGTACGCCGCCCCGGACTGGTGCGGCTGCCCGCCGGCGCCCGGGTCGCCGACGCGCTCGCCGCCGCCGGTGGCGCGCAGCCCGGCGTCGACGTCGCGCTGCTGAACCTGGCCCGCAAGGTGACCGACGGTGAACTGATCCTGGTCGGGGTGACCCCGCCGCCGGGTGCGGCCCCGCCCGGCGTCGCAGCCGGCGGCGGCACCGTCGCGCCAGGCACCGGCGGAAAGGTCAACCTCAACACCGCCACCGTGGCCCAACTCGATGCCCTGCCCGGGGTGGGGCCGGTGCTCGCCCAACGCATCGTCGAGCACCGCGAACGGATCGGCGGCTTCCGCTCGGTGAGCGACCTGCGGCAGGTGAACGGCATCGGCGACGCCCGGTACGAGGAACTGAAGGATCTGGTGACGGTGTGAACACCGACCGGCTTCGCCCGTACCGGCTGGGTTCCCTCCTCACCCGACTCCGGACGGGCCGGTCCGGACCGCCGGCCGCGGTCACCTCGCACCGACGGTGTGTCCTCTCCGACCGGCCCTCGCCCGCCGGGGCCGCCGGATGGAACGCTGAGGCCACCGACCGGGAGGGTGAGGCCACCGGCCGCGGTGGTGAGGTCTCCGACCGACATGGTGCGGGCTTCGGGCGGGGCGTGGAGCAGGACCCGGACGGTGACCGTCGGGTCCCGCCCGACCTGCGGCTGGTGGGGCTGGCCGTCGGTGCCTGGCTTTCCGCGTTGGCCGGTCTCCGACTTCCGACCGGGGTGGTGCTGCTGGTCGCGACGCTCGCCGCCGTGGCCGCGGCGGTGCTCGGGTACCGGCTCGTCCAGCGACCGGTGTTCGCCCTGGCCGGGCCCGGTCGGGTCATGGTCACGGTGCTGCTCGGGGTCCTCTGCGGCAGTGTCGCCACCGCCGTGCAGCTCGGCGTCCGGGACGCCGGCCCGATTCGTGACCTGGCCGACTCGCGGTCCCGCGTCACCGCCGAACTGGTGGTCCGGGACGACCCGCGGACCCTCGCCGGAGTGGCTGGTCGACCGGCGAGGTACCTGCTGTCGGCCCGGCTCCGCTGGCTGGCGGGTCCGGACCAGACACGACGCCACGTACCGGCCCGGATCCTGGTGCTGGCCGGCGATCCGGCGTGGCGGCACCTGCTGCCCGGGCAGCGGCTCACCACCAGCGGTCGGCTCGGCGCGGCACGCGGCGGGGATCTCACCGCGGCCGTGCTGACGGTCGACACCCCGCCGGTGCTGCGGGGCCGGCCGTCCTGGGCCCAACGGCTGGCGGGTACGCTCCGCGCCGGGTTGCAGCAGGCCTGCGCCCCGTTGCCCCGGGAGCCGGGCGGCCTGCTCCCCGGGCTGGTCGTCGGGGACACCAGCCGGTTGGAGCCGGCGGTCGAGGCCGACTTCCGGACGACCGGGATGACCCACCTGACGGCGGTGTCCGGCTCCAACGTGGCGATCGTCGTCGGCGCCGTGCTGCTGCTGGCCCGCTGGGCTCGGGCCGGGCCGTGGCTCGCCGCGCTGCTCTGCGCGGTGGCGTTGCTCGGTTTCGTCATCCTGGCCAGGCCGTCGCCGAGCGTCGTACGTGCCGGCACGATGGGCGCGATCGGCCTGGTCGCGCTGGCCGTCGGACGTCCCCGAGCGGCGCTGCCGGCACTGGCCGGGGCGGTCACGGTGCTGGTCGTGATCGACCCGGAGCTGGCCGGCGACGCCGGATTCGCCCTATCGGTGCTCGCCACCGGCGGCCTGCTGCTGCTCGCTCCCCGCTGGCGGGACGCGTTGCGCCGCCGGCATGTCCCGGCCGGCCTCGCCGAGGCGTTGGCGATCCCGGCCGCGGCGCAGCTCGCCTGCGCGCCGGTGCTGGCCGGGCTCTCGGGGACGGTCAGCCTCGTGGCCGTGCCGGCGAACCTCCTGGCGGTCCCGGCGGTGGCCCCGGCCACGGTGCTCGGGGTGGTGGCCGCGGTGCTCTCGCCGGTCTGGCCGGCAGGCGCGCAGGCGATCGCCTGGCTGGGGCACTGGCCCGCCTGGTGGCTGGTCCTGGTGGCCCGCCACGGCGCGCGGTTGCCGGCCGGCACCCTGCCCTGGCCGGACGGTGTGGCCGGCGGTGTGCTGCTCGCCGCGCTGACCGTCGTCCTGCTGGTCGCCGGCCGGCACCCGGTCGTCCGTCGCCTCGTCGCGGTTGTCACCGCCGCCGTGGTCGTCGGCGCGCTCCCGGTGCGGCTGGTCGCCACCGGCTGGCCGCCGCCGGGCTGGGTCGTGGTCGCCTGCGCGGTGGGTCAGGGCGACACCCTGGTCCTGCCCGTCGGCCCCGGGCGGGCGGTCGTGGTGGACGCCGGCCCCGATCCGACCCCCGTCGACCGCTGTCTGCGCCGGCTCGGGATCCGTACGGTGCCGTTGCTGGTGGTCAGCCACTTCCACGCCGACCACGTCGGGGGCCTGGACGGCGTGTTCCGAGAACGGACGGTCGGGGTCGTGCTGGTGCCGCCGTGGCCGGACCCGGCGGAGGCGCGCGAAGCCGTCCAACGGGCCGCCGCCGCGCACCGGGTACCGGTCACGGAGATCGGTCCCGGTTGGAGCCACACCACCGGTGCGGTGCTGCTGACCGCCCTGGGCCCGCCCTACCCGATGCGGGGCACCCGCTCCGACCCGAACAACAACTCGCTGGTCATCCGGGCCGAGGTGGCCGGGGTCGGCATCCTGCTGACGGGCGACGCGGAAACCGAGGAGCAGCGGGCACTGCTCGACCGGGTCCCACCCGGGTCACTCCGTGCCGACGTCCTGAAGCTGCCGCACCACGGCTCGGCGTACCAGGAGTGGTCCTTTCTCGGGGCGGTGGATCCGGCCGTGGCGCTGGTTCCGGTCGGCGTCGGCAACGGGTACGGTCACCCGAACCCCGGGGTGCTGGATCGGCTGGCCCGCGCCGGCGTACGGGTGCTGCGGACCGACCGGGATGGTGACCTGGCGGTGGTGCGCGATGGACGGGGTCGGCTCGCGGTGGCGGTCCGTGGCCTGCCGCCCGGCGAGGGCCGGGGAGACCGCTGAGGAGTGCATCCCGGTACGGCGGGCCGCCCGGGGACCATGGCGTCGACCCGCGCGGGCCGCGATCCGGCCGGCCGTGGTGGCGGGCGGGGCAGGCCACGGACAGGGATGACGGGAAGGTGATATGACTGAATTAAAATAAATGTCTGGATTTGCGCTAAGTGCGGGGTCAGCCGCAGCCAGCCAGGTGACCAGGCCCGACACGCCCGCGTCGCGTGCGACGATGACCACGTGACCGCCGTCGACCTCGCTCCCGTCCTGCTCGTCCTCGGTGACGAGGAACTGCTCGTCACCCGCGCGATCACCGGTGCCGTCGCGGCAGCCCGGGCCGCCGATCCGGACGTCGATGTCCACGACCACGAGGCAGGGGCGTTGAGCCCCGGGGAGATCGCCGAGCTCCTCGGCCCCTCCCTGTTCGGCGGCCGGCGGGTGCTGATCGTCCGGTCCGGACAGGACGCCCGCAAGGACCTGGTGGCGGAGCTGCTGGCGTACGCGAAGAATCCCGACCCCGAGGTGCACCTGGTGGTGGCGCACGCGGGCGGGGCGAAGGGCAAGGCGTTCGCCGACGGCCTGCGGGCGGCGGGCGCGGTGGTCGTACCGGCGGCCAGGCTCAAGGGACACCGCGAACGGGTGGCGTTCGTCCGCGACGAGATCCGCCACGGTGGCGGGCGGTGCACCGAGGAGGCGGCCGAGGCCCTGATCGCGGCCGTCGGCACCGACCTGCGCGACCTCGCCTCCGCGTGTTCCCAGCTCCTGGCCGATACGGACGGCCGGATCGGCGTCGACACGGTGGCGCGGTACTACCGGGGCCGGGCCGAGGTGAGCGGGTTCACGGTGGCGGACGCGGCGATGGCCGGGGACGTCCCGGGCGCGCTGGAGGCGTTGCGCTGGGCCCTGCACGTCGGGGTCGACCCGGTGCCGATCGCCGACGCGATCGCCGACGGAGTCCGGACCGTGGCCCGGGTCAGCGCCGCGGGTCGGGGCAACGCGTACCAGCTGGCGAGCAGCCTCGGCATGCCGGCATGGAAGATCGAGAAGGCACAGCGGATGGGGCGCGGCTGGACCCCGGAGGCCCTGGCCGACGCGATGTCCGTCGCGGCCGAGTGCAACGCCGCGGTCAAGGGCGGTGCCGAGGACCGGGGCTACGCCCTTGAGCGTGCCGTGGTCGCCGTTGCGGCGGCCCGGAGAGCGAGCGGGCAACGATGACCGGGGCGGTGGCCCTGTCCGCCGAGGAGGAGCGGTTACGCCCGCTCTACGCCCGCGTGCTCCGGCTGCGCCACGTGGACCCGGGCGGGGTCCTCTGCTTCGTCTACTTCGAGGGCATGGTGTCGCTCGGGCTGCTTCTCGCCCTGGCCGAGCTGGTGCGCTGGTGGGAGGTGCTGCTCCTGCCGGCATGCGTGGCGGGCATGGTGAAGGCCAACGACCTCGTGGCCGCCGCGGTGGCCCGCTCCGCCGCCCGGGTGCCCGCGCAGGAGCGTGACCGCTTCCGCCGCGAGTTGCAACCCGTGATCGGCCGGGCCAGTGTGCCCCGGGCGTCGCTCGTCGACCCGGCTCTCCACGCCCGGACCGACGCGCTCACCCGAGGTGCGGCCCCGGTCGCGGCGTCGCCACCAGCGGCCTCGGGGACGGTGCCACCAGCAGCGTCGCCAGCGGCTTCGGGCGCGGTGCCACCAGCGGCCCTCGGCGCAGCGTCGCCAACAAACCCGGCCAGTATCCCGCCAGCCGGCCCGGTCAGTGTCCCGCCAGTGAGCCCGGCCCGCGCTGTGCCGGTCGGCCCAGCCCGTGCCGTGGTGCCTGCCCCCGCCACCACCCGGGCCGACGTCTCGTCGGGCTCCGCCGTCCCCGTGCCCGGTCAGGCCGGCGTCCCGGTGCCCGTCGCGGGCGTCGTTCCCGTACGCCCAGGTGGGGTGGGCGGCGTTGTCCGGCGTTCGGCCGGGTCGGGGCGGTGGACCGTCGGGTCCGGACGGGGGACGGGGTCCGGCCGGCGCTTCGCCTGGTCCGGCTGGAGCGGCGGCCTCGGGTCTGGCGTACGGGAGATCGGCGGCCGGCTCGTGGCCCGGCTCGTTCCGGCGGGGCGCCCGTTGAGCATGACCGCGATGGTTCGGGCCCGGCTCGAGGCGGGCGCGCGGCCCTGGCCGGAACCGGAGCAGGAGCCCCGGCCGGATCTCGGTCTCGCGGAACGACTCCGGGGCGGCGCGCCCGGTCCGTCGCCGCTGACGGTCAGCCGCATGGCCTCGGGCCTGCCCGTCTGGCGTCACCCGTCCCTGCGGAGCGCGGCGCGGGCCGCTGCGGCGCCGAAGGCCACTGATTCGGGCGTGGGGTGGCCGGATACGGTTGAGCCGCCGCGCCGCCAGATCGGGGCGGACCCCGCATCGACCGCCGCCCGCCCGCGCAACGACCGCCGGGTCGAACGGCCGGCCCGCCGTTGGACCGTCCGACCGGTCGACAGCGCCCGCCAGTCGGCCGTCCGCCGCTACGAGTAGACGGGGGACGAGCCACACACCGGTCAGGGAAGGCGCCGCACATCGCCGGTACGGACGACCGCGACGGCTACGGCGGACAGCACGATGGCCCCGAGCCGACCGGCCACGGGGCCATCGTCAGGTGTCTACGGATGCGTCAGGCGGAAAGCGACTGCAGCCGCTTGGCGATCGCCGACTTGCGGTTCGCCGCCTGGTTCCGGTGGATAACGCCCTTGCTGACCGCCTTGTCAAGCTTGCGCGAGGCGTCCCGCATCAGCTCGGTGGCCTTGGCGGTATCTCCGCTGTCAGCCGCCTCGTGGAACTTGCGGATGGCAGTCTTGAGCGACGACTTGACCGACTTGTTGCGCAGCCGGCGCTTCTCGTTCTGCCGGTTGCGCTTGATCTGGGACTTGATGTTCGCCACGCGACAGCCTCGTCCTGGGTAGCTAGCTTCAGTCTGGTAGCTAGGGTTTCCGGTTGCTTCGATGCGCGCGGGCGACGACGCACGCCACGATGCTGCCGTGTCGGCACGCGCGAAGAGCAACATTACCAGCTGAGCACGTCCCAGGCCAACGTGGCGGCCGGTCCCGGCCGGCCGTACCAGCCCGTCGGGTCGGGGCCATCCGACCGGTCGCCGGGGAGGTCGGATCGTGGTCGCCGGACCGGCGCCGTCGGTCGTCCAGTCGTCCGGGCGGGCCGGGCAGTCACCCCCAACGTAGCCACCCCAACGCGGTCATCCTCAACGCGGTCACCCCCAACGGCGACGGGCGGCGAGCCAGGCCAACGCCATCTCACCGCTCCACCGCTGGTGGGCGCGTAGGTGCGGCGAGCCCGTACTCGGACTGGCCCCGTGGACGAGCCAGTACCCCGCGAGCGCGGCGAGAGCGGCGTCCAGCCCGTCGTGGGGCGCGGTCCGGGCCGCCGGGTGACGGTCGAAAAGTCGGTCCGCCGGCAGCCCGCTCGCGTACGCGGTGACCAGCAGGCCGGCCAGGTCGAACCAGGCGGGCCCGAAGCAGAGCCAGGTCCAGTCGCAGAGCCAGGCGGTGCCGGTGGCGTCGACGAGCACGTTGTCGACCCGTAGGTCTCCGTGGATCATCGACGTGCTCTCGGCGTACCCGGGAAGCCGGGCCTCCAGTGCGGCCAGCTCGGGCAGTCGGTCCCGGGCGACCGCGGGGAGGTTCGGCACCGTCTCCCGACCGGTGGCCAGCTCGCCCCACCAGGCGAGGTCGGCCCGGGCCAGGTCGGCGAGGCGCGGGCTGCCGAGGGCGACGAGTTCGGCCGGAGGGTCGCGCAGCGCGTCGGCGACCGTGGCGTACGTCGCGAGGGTCGCCTCCAGGTCGCCGAGGGACCACGGGAGTCCGGGCATCCGTCCCTCGATGGCGTCCAGACAGACCACGAAGTAACCGGCGGCGGTGAGCGTCCAGCGCGGCCGGGCGACGGGCAGCCCCGCCGGGAGCGCGGCGGTGATCGCCACCTCCCGGGCGTACCAGTCGCTCAGGTGTCGCTGGTCGACCAGGGAGGCGGCCTTGACGAACACCCGGTCCCCGGCCGCCGTCTGGACCACCCCGGCGAACCCTCGGGTGAACCCGCCGCCCGCCGTGGCGGCCCAGGTGACGCGGGAGCCCAGTCGGGCGTTGATGGCGGCGCGGAGGTCGGCGGGAAGATCGGCCCAGCCGGGCCGTACGGCGGTCGCGTCGTACGGCCGCGGGGGTACCGAGATGACGGCCATGACCTCCAGTCTGCCCTGGTCGGACGGGCGGTCCCGGACTCGTGGTCACCGGGCGCGTCGCTGTCGGAGCGGCCCGGCGCGGCGCCCCGGATCGGTGGTCGGGCGCCGGCGTGGCGGTAAGACGAGTGGCGCCGCACCGGCCGGTGGTGGGCGGGTGAAGATCCGGCGGGCTCGGCCGGGTGCCCCCGGGCGGCATGGGAAAATAGAAGGCCCGACAGTAGCCAGCCAAGCAGAACGGACCGACGTGCCACCGACGCCCGACTCCGGTGCGAACCTCCCTGGTGCCACCGACCCCCGCCGCATCAGGAACTTCTGCATCATCGCCCACATCGACCACGGCAAGTCGACGTTGGCCGACCGGATGCTTCAGCTCACCGGCGTGGTCGAGGAGCGGCAGATGCGCGCCCAGTACCTCGACCGGATGGACATCGAACGGGAGCGCGGCATCACGATCAAGAGCCAGGCCGTCCGGATGCCCTGGACCGTCCGCGAGGGCGAGCGACAGGGCGAGCAGGCCGTGCTCAACATGATCGACACTCCGGGGCACGTGGACTTCACGTACGAGGTCTCCCGGTCGCTGGCCGCCTGCGAGGGAGCCATCCTCCTGGTCGACGCGGCGCAGGGGATCGAGGCCCAGACCCTGGCCAACCTCTACCTGGCCCTGGAGAACGATCTGCACATCATCCCGGTGCTCAACAAGATCGACCTGCCGGCCGCCCAACCCGACAGGTACGCCGAGGAACTGGCGCACCTGATCGGCGTTGACCCGGCCGACTGCATCCGGGTCTCGGGTAAGACCGGCGAGGGGGTGTCGCACCTGCTCGACGAGATCGTCCGGCAGTTCCCCCCGCCGGTCGGCGACCCCGACGCCCCGGCTCGGGCCATGATCTTCGACTCCGTGTACGACGTGTATCGCGGCGTGGTGACGTACGTCCGGGTCGTCGACGGCCGGATCGAGGCCCGCGACAAGATCAGGATGATGTCCACCGGCGCCGTGCACGAGCTGCTCGAGATCGGGGTGATCTCCCCGGAGATGGAGAAGGCCACCGCGCTCGGGGTCGGCGAGGTGGGATACCTGATCACCGGGGTGAAGGACGTCCGGCAGTCCCGGGTCGGTGACACCGTGACCATCAACGCCCGGCCGGCGGCCGAGGCGCTCGGCGGCTACAAGGACCCGAAGCCGATGGTCTACTCCGGTCTCTACCCGATCGACGGCTCCGACTATCCGGCGCTGCGGGACGCACTCGACAAGCTGAAGCTCAACGACGCCGCGCTGAGCTACGAGCCGGAGACCTCGGCCGCGCTCGGCTTCGGTTTCCGCTGCGGCTTCCTCGGACTGCTGCACCTGGAGATCATCGCCGAGCGGTTGGAACGCGAGTTCGGGCTCGACCTGATCTCGACCGCGCCGAACGTGGTCTACCGGGTGGTCAAGGAGGACGGCACCGAGGTGACGGTGACCAACCCGAGCGAGTACCCGTCCGGCAAGATCGCCGAGGTGTACGAGCCGGTCGTCCGCGCCACGGTGTTGACGCCGAACGACTTCGTCGGCGCGGTGATGGAGCTGTGCCAGGGCCGGCGCGGGTCGTTGCAGGGAATGGACTACCTCTCGGCCGACCGGGTGGAGCTGCGCTACACCCTGCCGCTCGCGGAGATCATCTTCGACTTCTTCGACCAGCTCAAGAGCCGGACCAAGGGGTACGCCTCGCTGGACTACGAGCCCTCCGGCGAGCAGCCGGCCAACCTGGTCAAGGTCGACATCCTGCTCAACGGCGAGCCGGTCGACGCGTTCAGCGCCATCGTGCACAAGGACAAGGCGTACAACTACGGCGTCACGATCGCGGCGAAGCTCCAGAAGCTGATTCCCCGGCAGCAGTTCGAGGTGCCGATCCAGGCGGCGATCGGCAACCGGGTGATCGCCCGGGAGACCATCCGGGCCATCCGCAAGGACGTGCTCGCCAAGTGCTACGGCGGTGACATCACCCGCAAGCGCAAGCTGCTGGAGAAGCAGAAGGAGGGCAAGAAGCGGATGAAGATGGTCGGCCGGGTCGAGGTTCCCCAGGAGGCCTTCATCGCCGCGCTCTCCACCGGTGACTCCGGGGACGGCGGCAAGGCCGGCGGGAAGAGGTGACCCCCCGAGGGTACGGCCCGGGCGCCTCGTTCTGCCCCCGGTGCGCGGCGGCGCTGCCCGGCCCACCTCCGACGGCCTGCGGCGACTGCGGGTACCAGCTCTTCGTCAACGCCCGCCCCACCGCCGGGCTCGTCCTGCTCGACCGGGACCCGGAGCGACCGTCGGGAGTCGACGACTCCGGGCCGCGCTTCCTCGCGCTGCGCCGGGCGGCGGAACCGATGATTGGTCGGTGGGAGACCCCGGGCGGGTTCTGCGACGGGTGGGAGCACCCGGCGGACGCGGCCGTCCGGGAGGCCCGCGAGGAACTGGGTGTCGAGTTGACGCTCGGTGACTGCCTGGGGATGTTCATCGGCAGTTACGAGTTCCAGGACGAGGTGCTTCCGGTACTCGACGTCTTCTTCCTGGCCACGCTGGACGATCAGTCCATTGTCCTCAATCCCGCCGAGGCGACCGAGTCGCGCTGGTTTCCCCTGTTCGATCCGCCTCCGCTGGCCTTCGCCACGATGGACCAGGCCGTTCGTGCGGCAGCACACCGCGTGCGCCGCTAGCGCGGTTTGGGCCTGTCCGCCTTCGGGAACCGTGCAGTCAACACGACGACGTGTGACTGCTATCGAAGGAGGACGGTCGTGGAACTCACCGTCTGGGGCATCGTCAGCGCGCTCATCGTCGGCGTACTCGGTCGGCTGGTCGTGCCGGGGCGTCAGGACATGCCGATCTGGCTGACGATGCTCATCGGCGTGGCTGCCGCGCTACTCGGTACCGTCATCGTCCGGGCCGCCGGCATCGCGACCGTGACTCCCGGGATCGACTGGATCGAGCTGGTGATCCAGGTGGCGCTGGCCGCGGTCGGCGTGGCGCTGGTGGCCGGCGTCGGTCGCCGTCGCCGGATCAGTCGCTCCTGATCGATCCCCGCGGACCCCGGGGCGCCGGCCGGCCCGGTCGGCGCCCTTCGCCCGGTTGGACCGGGCGGCCGTAGCCGGTGACGTAGACCTGGTCGCCGCGCCAGCCGATCCGTAGTGCCGGCGTCTGCCAGGGAGCCCGCGGCCGGGCGCCGCCCCGGCCCATTCCCCGCCCGGCACCGACCCGGCCGGGCAGGTCGCCGAGGGCATGACATACTTCCCCCGGCCGCGACGAGCCCACCGGGACCCGGGCGGGCCATTGTCGACCTTCCGACTTTCGCGGGCGATCGTTTCGTGGTTTCGGTCGGTCCTGCGGTCGCCGATTCGCTGATCAACGCGGCGGAAAGGCGGAATCCATCGTGATCGACCGATCGTCGGCTCGGTGGCGGGTGTCGCCTAGAGTGGTGGTCGCATATTCGCATTTGATTTAAATGATCTTATCTGTTACTTTCCGTAATGTGTCCACCGACTCTCTCCCGGGAAGCACGAGGGTGTTTCACCAACAGCTTTCGTACCGGCACCCCAAGGCGGTGCTGTACCTTGAGGCGTACACGCCGCTGGTCGAGCACTGGTTCCACGCCCTGCGCGCCTCAACCGCGCTGGCAGAATTGCGCGCGACGGCGCCGACCCGAGATCTTCTCAAGAATCTGGAACGTCTGGATCTGCTTTTCCGTGCCGTTGTCGACGACCTGTTCGACCGGCGGGGCCCGGTCCTGGAGCATGCCCTGGCGGTGGTCGCCGAACACCGGGACGCGGTGGTCTGGACGGACCAGATGGTGCCGCGGCCCGGGGCCGACATCGTCGAGCTGACCGCCTCGCTGCGCCACAAGTTCAAGCGGAACATCAGCCTCGCGCTCCTGGAGGCGCTGATCTGCCTGGAGTCGGCGCTCGTCTACGGGCGGGGCACCCTCCAGCTCACCGGAGCCGAGCTGGAGGAGACCCTGCGCCGGAGCACGGCGCTGCTGGCCAGCCTATCCGTCCTGCACGACGAGCAGGAGATGGCACGGATGCGCTACCTGACGGGTGACCCGAGGGAGATCCAGCACCCCACCTTCACCGTCGCCGACATCCTCGGCGGGGCCTTCCGCATCCCGCCCGACAAGTTCCGGGTCGTCGGTGCGGACGGGGCGCGGAGGATCCGGTTCGCGAGTGTGCCGCCGAGCGGTATCACTCCCGACAGTCCCACCATGAAGTGTCCCGCCCACCGTTTGACAAACGAGGACGGCCAGCCGTTGAACAACGAGTTCTGGGAGCTGCTCGTGGACATCTACCGGGATTCCGGCCAACTGGCGTAACCGCCGTCTGGAATAGGCCGACGTCGAGCCGTGGCGATTCGGCGAAAACCTGAACAGCGGGACGGAAGCGATTCATCTTTCCGTACCGCGTCGCACCCTTGTCGGTTCGACACCTGATCGTCGTACGGTCACCACGGCGGTGGGAGCCGCCTTTCCCGAATTCTGGTGCTGGCGTTCATTCACCTCGTGGGCGGTGGTTGGCCCTACCCGGCGTGATGCCACTGTCCCGGCCCGGTGCCGTCGGGACGTGCCCCCCGCGCCGGCCGAGGGTCGGGACGTGTCCTGCCACGCGCCGGCCGGGGGTGACGGCAACAGGCGTCGGCCCGGCCGGCCCACGAGGGGCCGACCGGGCCGACGGAGATGACGTCGAGGAGCTGTCGGCGGCGCCGTACGCTCCTGCCCTTGGCCTGGGTCAGCGGAGCCAGGGGATGTTGCGGTCCAGCAGGCCGCGCTGCTTCAGCTCCTTGCGCAGCGGGATCTCGTCGTCGATGTACCCGTCCCAGTTGATGCCCCAGTAGTTGGCGGTGTGCGTGCCCTCGCCGCAGAGCTGGCGCTGCACCGGGGTGCGGTTGGCCCACCACTCGCTGTTCTTGTCGATGTGCAGCTCGTCGAGCGGCCGGATCCACCGGTAGGTGTAGCCGATGAAGAGCATCTTGCGGGTGATGTTGGACAGGTTGGTGGAGCGGGAGTGCCACTGCCGCCGGTCGAAGATGAAGGCGTCGCCCGGGTTGGCGGTGATCTCGACCGTCCCCTCCGGGTCCGGGTTGTGCACCGTCAGGTCGGCCGGCCGCGGCAGCGTGTTCCACAGGTGGCTGCCGGGGATGATCTTGGTTGCGCCCCGCCCCTTCTCGGACAGGTCCGAGAGGACGTACGCGACCTTCAGCGAGAACATCGGCCGCGGGACGCTCGGGTCCAGCGTCTCCGGGTCGGAGTTCTGCCGGTACCCGTCCTGGTGCCAGCCCCAGTACGGCTTCTCCGGCTCCCGCGCCGGCGGCGTGACGTCCAGGTGGTTGTGGTGGGTGTAGATGTTCCAGCCCGCCAGGCCCCACATGTAGGGGAAGGTGATCGGGTGGGTGAGCAGGTCGCCGAAGAGCTCGTCGCGATTGATGAAGCCGAGCAGGTGCAGGGTGCCGTCCTCCTTGACCCGTCCGGCCGCCTTCTCCTCCTCGTAGACCCGGTCGACCGCCTCTTCCAGCGCGGCCCGGTGGTCCTCGGTCAGGACGTTGCGGAGGAGCAGGAAGCCCTGCTCGTGGAACTCCTTGCGCTCCGCGTCGCTGATCGGCTCGTACCCGGTCCGGCCGCCGTAGTCGAACACCGCGTCCATCCCCTCCCCATGAGATGAAACTCTTTCTGAGCACACAGGCTGCCGATCGTAACGCGGCGGGCAATGCCCGGGGTGTCGCGTACGCGCGCGGACATCGGCGGGTGTCAGTCAAGATCCGGGATGGTCGTACGGAGGGAAGCGGTGACCTGACCGCCCGTTACTGAGCGCGGCGAGGCTGGGGAGTTACGTCCCAAAATGCCCGTTCGTGCAGCCACTGCGGGTTATGGGATGCAGGATTTCCCGCCGCGCGAGCGTCTGGGGCCGCCACGCGCGAGCGTCCGGGGCTGTCAGTCGTCGAAGACCTCCGCGATGACCCGGTCGGTGCTGTGGGCGCCGTCCCGCACCGGCGACCAACTCCCGCCGTCCGCGGTCCACTCGAGGTTCCCGAAGCGCACCCGCTTCACCCCGTGGGCGCTGGCGTGCGACACCAGCCAGTGCGCGTAGCGCCAGCCGACCCGGGAATCGCTGGCGGGCACGGCCAGACCGGTCAGCTCGGCGGGCGAGACGGTCTCCAGTCGGCCCCAGTCCTCGGTCAGCCCGGCGCTCAGCGCGGCCGCCGCGGCGGCACCCCGGATGGAGGGCTTCCGGCCGACCGTACAGGCGACCGCCCCGGTGGCGTTGCCGAGCAGCGCCCGGGTCAGCACCTCCGCCTCGTCCGCCCACTGCTGGTACGCCCGCGGGTACGCCGAGCGCTGCACCTTCTGGGCGGCGTCGGTGATCTCCATCTGTTCCCAGCCGCGTACCTTGCGCAGGGCGTTGTAGAACTTGGTGGCCGCGTACCGGGGGTTCCGGATCTGTTCCGGGGTGCCCCAGCCCTGGCTCGGCCGCTGCTGGAACAGGCCCACGGAGTCCCGGTCGCCGCCGGCGAGGTTGCGCAGCCGCGACTCCTGAAAAGCTGTGGCGAGGGCGATCACCACCGCCCGCTCCGGCATCTTCCGGCGGACGCCGACCGCGGCGATCGTGGCGGCGTTCGCCATCTGCTCGGCGTTCAGGGTGACCCGGCCCTCCGCCTCGACGACGCAGCCCCGGGTCGACCGGGGCAGCGGCAGCCGGTGCTCGAACTCGCGAGCGCCCAGGTAGATACCGAATCCGGCGACCGTCGCGAGGGCTACTCCCGCTGCCACCATCGCCCGAGTCCGCACCGTCACCCCCTGATCGACAATGGACAAAGACTACGTCAGGCACCCAAATCTCCGGCAGGCCCGGGGCCACGGCCCGTTCCAGCCGGAGGTGGCCTCGCTCCCCGGTCCTGCCGAAGGTCGGTCACCGCCGGCCCGTCCGGCTCCGGCACCCGGCGGTTCCGGATGTCGGGCAGCCCGTCCGGCCCCGCATGGTGCCGGACGTCCGCCGCCGGGCGGACGCTGGGCCCCGGGGGATCGGTGCGGGAACGTCAGGTCTCGGGTACCCAGCGAGGGGTGCGCTTCTCCCGGAACGCCGCCACTCCCTCCCGCCCCTCCGCCGAGTGGAAGTACCGCACCGACAGCTCGCGCAGCCCGGCCAGCTCGGCCCGGATGTCGGCCGCGGGCGGCCGGCGCAGCAGCTCCTTTGCCCCGGCCAGCGCGGCGGGCGCACCGCGTACCAGGGCGCGGCAGTAGGAGGCGACCGTCTCGTCCAGCGCCTCGGCGGTGGTGACCGTGGTCACCAGGCCGATCTCGGCGGCCCGGCGGCCGTCGAAGGTGTCGCCGGTCAGGTACAGCTCCGCGGCCGCCCGGGGCGCGAGTCGGGGGAGGACCGTCGCCGAGATCACCGCCGGGATCACCCCGAGTCGGACCTCGGTGAAGGCGAAGGTCGCGTCCTCGACGCAGATCGCGAGGTCGGCCGCGGCGATCAGCCCGAGGCCACCCGCCCGGGCCGATCCGCCGACCCGGGCCACCACCGGTTTCGGGGACTCCCAGATCGCCGCGAGGACGTCGCCGAGCATCGCCACCGGAACGGTTCCGGCCTCGTACGCGGCGGCGGTCTCCTTCAGGTCCGCGCCGGAGCTGAAGACGGGCCCGGTGTGGGAGAGGACGATCACCCGGACGGCGTCGTCCGCCACGGCGGCGGCCAGCGCGTCGAGCAGCTGGGTCATCAGCGGGGTCGAGAGCGCGTTACGGTTGTGCGGACTGTCCAGGGTGAGTGTCGTCACACCCTGTGCGGTCGAGACCCGGACGAGCGGGTCGGGGGCTGAGGTCATGCCGGCACACTAGCCGTATGCCCGGAGCTCTCCCAGATGGCGAACCCGTACCCGTCGACGGGGCGTTGCCCGACTCCGCCCGGGCGGCGGTGGGGACGCGCGGCTTCGGGGTCTACGTGCACGTGCCGTTCTGCGCCAGCCGCTGCGGCTACTGCGACTTCAACACGTACACGGCGGCGGAGCTGGGCGGCGGGGCGAGCCGGGAGGGCTACGCCGATCAGGTCCTTGCCGAACTGGCGCTGGCCGGCCGGGTGCTCGGCGACAGCCCACCGGCGCGGGTCGACACGGTCTTCGTCGGCGGCGGCACCCCGACCCTGCTCCCCACCGACGACCTCGCCCGGATCCTCGACGGCATCGACCGGCTCTGGGGGCTGGCCGGCGACGCCGAGATCACCACGGAGGCGAACCCGGAGTCGGTGACACGCGAGTCGCTGAAGGCGCTCCGGGCGGGCGGGTACACCCGGATCTCGCTGGGGATGCAGTCGGTCGCGCCCGGGGTGCTCGCGGTGCTGGACCGGCGGCACACCGCCGGGCGGGCCACGGCGGCGGCCGAGGAGGCCCGGGAGGTCGGATTCGAGCACGTGAACCTGGATCTGATCTACGGGACGCCGGGGGAGCGCGCGGAGGACTTCGCGGCGTCGCTGGACGCGGCGATCGCCGCCGGGGTCGACCATGTCAGCGCGTACGCCCTGATCGTGGAGGACGGCACCCGGCTGGCGGCCCGGATGCGCCGCGGTGAGCTGCCGTACCCGGACGACGACGTGGCCGCGGACCGCTACCTCGCGGCGGAGGCCCGGCTCTCCGCCGCCGGCTTCTCCTGGTACGAGATCTCCAACTGGGCCCGGAGCACGGCGGCGCGGTGCCGGCACAACCTGCTCTACTGGACCGGCGGCGACTGGTGGGGGCTCGGTCCGGGGGCGCACAGCCACGTCGGCGGGGTCCGCTGGTGGAACGTGAAACACCCGGCGACGTACGCCGCCCGGCTCGGCGCGGGGGAGTCGCCCGGGCAGGGCCGGGAGGTGCTGTCGGCGGCGGACCGGCGGGTGGAAGAGGTGATGCTGCGGCTCCGCCTCGCCGACGGTCTGCCGTTGGCGGTCCTCGACGCGGCCGGTCGGGCCGGCGCGGCCGACGCGCTCGCCGCCGGGCTGCTCAGCCGGCCGGAGTACGACACGGGGCGGGCCGTGTTGACCCTGCGTGGGCGGCTCCTCGCCGACGCGGTCGTGCGGGACCTGCTGCCCTGAGCACCCGGCGTCACCCCGGCGCCCCGGGCTCCCGCCGGTGGTCGCGGGTCCGCCGGTCGGGGCGCGGTCCCGGCCCGGCCGCCGCGTCGCCCGTGCCTCATGGCCCGTGCCCGGGCCCGACGGCGCGGACCGTCGACCGTCCTGGCACGGGCCACCGTGGCTCCGGTCGGCGAACGAGCGACGCTACTTCACCATCCGGATGCTCATCGGGTAGCGGTACAGCGTGCCCTCGTTGGCCTTCATACCGCCGATGATCGCGAAGACGACCGCGATGATCCAGGTGATGAACGGCAGGAAGAACAGGATGCCGAAGCTGCACACCGAGATGATCACCGCGACCAGGGTGGCGATGCCCCAGGTGATCTGGAAGTTGAGCGCCTCGACGGCGTGGGCTCGGACCGTCGGCGATTCGTTCCCCTTGGCGAGCATCGCGACGAGTGGGGCCACGAAGCCCGCGATGATGGCGCCGAAGTGGCCGATCAGTGCCCAGGTCTTCTCATCGTTGGTGGCGTATCCCGCCGGGGCGGGCGCGCCGTAGGGGGCGCCGGGTGGGGGATAGGCCCCACCGGGGGGCGGATAGCCACCGGGAGGTGGATACCCACCGGGAGGCGGGTAGCCCCCGGGCGGGGGATAGCCACCCGGAGGCGGGTACGCGCCGCCGCCCGAGGTGGGTGGTGGGTAGGCACCGCCACCGGAGGTGGGCGGCGTGCCCGGCGAGTCGTACGGGTTGCTCGAGCCGTACTCTCCGGGGGGACGAGGTGGTTCGGTCATGAAGGTCACGGTAGGGGTACGGAGCAAACGACGCCACTCGCCCCCCGACGATCGAAACCGGACAATCGTCGAGGCGTGGCGGCTGGTGCCGCCGGGGTAGGGTGTGCAGACAAGCTGGTGGGGGATCAGCGTGCACGGTGTCGGGGATCAGATAACCGTCCAAACGATCATCGCGTCACCTCGCGCCTTGGTCGTAGACTGGCACTCGATAGAGTCGAGTGCCAGGGTGAATCCGTGGCCTGATCCGTCGTGCCCGGGTGGTGCCGACCTCCGGGGACGGACGTCGCAGGGAGGTGAGGATGGGTCTCGACGACCGCAAGCTCGAGGTGCTGCGCGCGATCGTGGAGGACTACGTCGCCACCCAGGAGCCGGTTGGTAGCAAGGCACTGGTCGAGCGCCACCAGCTCGGGGTGTCTCCCGCTACGGTCCGTAACGACATGGCGGTGCTGGAGGAGGAGGGCTACATCCGCCAGCCCCACACCAGCGCCGGCCGGGTGCCCACCGACCGGGGTTACCGGCTCTTCGTCGACCGGCTCTCCCGGGTCAAGCCGCTCAGCCCGGCCGAGCGTCGGGCGATCGAGCGCTTCCTGGTCGGCGCGGTCGACCTGGACGACGTGGTGCACCGTACGGTCCGGCTCCTGGCGCAGCTGACCCGGCAGGTCGCCGTCGTGCAGTACCCGAGCCTGGCCCGCTCCTCGGTACGACACCTCGAACTCGTGCCGATCTCCACCACCCGGTTGATGCTGGTCATGATCGCCGACACCGGCCGGGTGGAGCAGCGTCTGGTCGAGCTGCCCACGCCGGCGACGCCGGACGACGTGACCGACCTGCGTCGTCTGGTCAACGAGCGGCTCGGCGGCAAGAAGCTCGTCGAGACCCCTCCGCTGGTCCAGGCGCTGGTCGACGAGGCGCCGCCACCACTGAGTTCCGCCATGGCGACCCTGGCCACGGTGCTGCTCGAGACGCTCGTCGAGCGTCCGGAGGAGCGGATCGCCCTGGCCGGGACCGCCAATCTCGCCCGAGGCGGGCTGCTGGACTTCCAGGGCTCGCTGCGGCCGATCCTCGAGGCGCTCGAGGAGGAGGTCGTCCTGCTCAAGCTGATCGGTGAGGTCGAGCCAAACACTCTCCAGGTCCGTATCGGCGACGAGAACGAGATCGACAACCTGCGGTCCACCTCGGTGGTCAGCACCGGCTACGGTCCGGGGTCCACTCTTGTCGGGGGTCTCGGCGTGTTGGGGCCCACCAGGATGGACTACCCGGGCACCATCGCCACGGTACGGGCCGTGGCACGCTACGTCGGTGATGTGCTCGCGCAGAACTGACCCAACCCACCTTGCGCTGAACTGACCACCAAGGCTCATCCGACGACCGGCGGACGGTAACGCGAGACAGACATGAGGACACGGAACGCAGTGGCCAGGGACTACTACGGGATTCTCGGTGTCAGCCGGGACGCCTCCGAGGACGAGATCAAGCGCGCATACCGCAAGCTGGCCCGGCAGTACCACCCGGACATCAATCCGGATCCGGAGGCACACGAGAAGTTCAAGGACATCAACGCCGCGTACGAGGTCCTCTCCGACGCCCAGAAGCGGCAGATCGTCGATCTTGGTGGTGACCCGCTCGCACCCGGTGGCGGGGGCGCGCCGGGGCCGGGCGGTGCCGGCGGGCCGTTCGTCGGTTTTCAGGACATCATGGACGCGTTCTTCGGTGCCGCCGGCGGCTCCCGGGGGCCCCGACCCCGGACCCGTCCCGGTGCCGACGCCATCCTCCGGCTCGAGCTGGACCTCCACGAGACCGCGTTCGGCGTCGAGGCGCCGATCACCGTCGACACGGCGGTCCTCTGCACCACCTGTTCCGGCGCCGGGACCGCGCCCGGCACCCACCTCGCCACCTGCGAGGCGTGCGGCGGCCGCGGCGAGGTCCAGTCGGTGCAGCGCACCTTCCTCGGTCAGGTGGTCTCGTCCCGGCCCTGCACGGTCTGCCAGGGCTACGGCACGATCATCCCGCACCCCTGCCCGACCTGCGCCGGTGACGGCCGGGTTCGGACCCGGCGCTCGCTGACGGTCAAGATCCCGGCGGGGGTCGAGGACGGCATGCGGATCCGGCTCGCCCAGCAGGGCGAGGTCGGCCCCGGCGGCGGCACCGCCGGCGACCTGTACGTGGAGATCCACGAGCGTCCGCACGACGTCTACTCCCGCAAGGGCGACGACCTGCACTGCCGGGTCACGGTCCCGATGACCGCGGCGGCACTCGGCACCCGACTCACCATCAAGACCCTGGACAGCGAGGAAACGGTCGACGTCAAGCCGGGCACCCAGCCCGGATCGACGCTGCGGCTGCGCGGTCGGGGCGTACCGCACCTGCGCGGCACCGGCCGGGGTGACCTCTTCGTCCACCTCGACGTTCGGACCCCGACGAAGCTCGACGCCGAGCAGGAGCGGCTCCTGCGGGAGTTCGCCAAGAGCCGGGGCGAGGAGGTCGCCGAGCTCACCAAGCAGGGCGGCTTCTTCTCCCGGATGCGCGACGCCTTCAACGGCCACGGCTGATTCCGGCACGTACGGCTGATCCCTCGGCGCGCTCCGGTCACCGTCCGGCGGTCGGCTAACCTGCTCGGCGTGAGTGCGCCGCTGTTCCTGGTCGAGCCGCTTCCGCCGGGGGATGTCGTCACGCTCGACGGGCCGGAGGGGCACCACGCCGCGACGGTGCAACGGCTCCGTACCGGCGAGAAGCTTCTGCTCGCCGACGGCCGGGGCGGCCTCGCGTCCGCCGTCGTCGTCAGCGTCGGCCGCGGCACCCTGACCTGCTCCATCACCGACCGGCGGTACGTCGCCGCCCCCGACCCGCGGCTCGTCGTGGTCCAGGGCCTGCCCAAGGGCGATCGGGCCGAACTGGCGGTCCAGGCGATGACCGAGGTCGGGGTGGACGAGATCGTCCCCTGGGCGGCGGCCCGCTCCGTGGTGCAGTGGCGCGCCGACCGCGGAGCGCGGGCCCGGGACCGCTGGATCGCGACGGCCCGCGAGGCGGCCAAGCAGGCCCGCCGCTCCTGGCTGCCGGCCATCGGTGGGACCACGACGGCGCCGGCGGTACCGCTGGCCGACGTGGCGGCCCGGACCGGCGCGGCGGCTGCCGCCTTCGTGCTGCACGAGGAGGCCGAGGAGCGGCTCTCCGCCGTGGACCTGCCGTCGGGCGGCGAGATCGTGCTGGTGGTCGGCCCGGAGGGCGGGATCGCCCCGGAGGAGCTGGCCGTGCTGCGCGAGGCCGGCGGGGTGCCGGTCCGGCTCGGCGCCGAGGTGCTCCGGACCTCCACCGCCGGGACCGCCGCGCTCGCCGTCCTCTCGACCCGGCTCGGCCGCTGGTGAGGCGCCCCTGGGCGGCGCCTGGTGAGGCGCCCCTGGGCGGCGCCCACCCGCCCCGACGCGCGACCCCCCGTCGCCCACCGACCGCGACCCGGTCGGGCCGCCCTCAGACGACCAGTGACGCGGTCAGCCGGCGATCGGCGACGCTGCGGGCCGCCTCGACCCGATACCGGCCGGGCCGGGTACGCCAGCCCTCGGGCGTCCAGACCTGCACCGTCCGAGCCGGCAGCGGCACCCGTACGGTGACCGACCGACCCGGCTCGGCGACGACCCGGGCGAAACCGGCGAGCCAGCGTACCGGACGGTCCGGCTCGGCGATCTCCGGGCCGACGTACACCTGCACCACCTCGGCACCGGGCCGGGCGCCGACGTTGGCGACGGTGACCACCGCGACCGGTCCGCCAGCTTCCTCCTCGACGGAGAGGGCGCGGTACTCCCAGTCGGTGTAGCCGGATCCGTGCCCGAACGGGAAGAGCGGTTCGGCCCGCCACCCGCGGTAGCCGACGAAGACGTCGTCGACGTAGTGCAGGACGCCGTCGACCGGGGTGACGTCCAGCGCCGGGCAGTCCTCGGGGCGGCGCGGCCAGGTGGTGGGAAGCCGCCCGCCGGGCTCGGCCACGCCGAGCAGGACGTCGGCGAGGGCGTGCCCCGCCTCCTGGCCGGGGAACCAGGTGAGCAGGATCGCCGCCACCTCGTCGACCCACGGCATCAGCACCGGGGAGCCGCTGTTCACCACCACGACCGTACGCGGGTTGGCCGCCGCCACGCGCCGGACCAGCTCGTCCTGCCGGCCGGGCAGGCTCAGCGTCGTCCGGTCGAAGCCCTCCGACTCCACCTCCTCGGTGGTGCCGACCACCACCACCGCCACGTCGGCGTCGGCCGCGACCCGGACCGCCTCGGCCAGCAGCGCCTCCGCCGCCTCGTCAGGGTCGATCCTGTCCGTCCCGGCCCGCTCCGGGTCTGCTCCGCCCGCCGCGGCCTGCTCCGGGCCGGTCCTCTCCGGCGCGGCGTGGCCGAGTCCGAGGGACACGAAGCCGTGTCGCCCGTCCGCCATCCGCTGGGTGAGTCGTACCTCGACCGGCCGACCCGCGGTGAGCGGCACCTCGAACCGGCGCTCGACGGTGGTGAGGAAGATCGTCGTCGGGTCGTCGCCCTCGTCGTACAACGGGCCGGAGAAGAGCTCGGCGCCGCCGACGGAGAGCGTGAGGTCGCCGAAACCGGTGATGGCGAAGCGGTGCCGTCCGCTTCGGCGCGGCGTGTACCGGGCGGTGAGTTCGACGTGGGCCAGCTCGGCGGGGGCTACTCCGACGGGCAGGTCCCCCATCCACCGCACCGTGGCGCGCTCCAGCGTCGCCTGGTACAACACCCGACCGTCGGCGGTCCGCAGCGTCGCGGTGATCGGGCCCCAGCCGGGACCGCCGGCCGGGCGCAGCCGGGGCCGGGGATCGGCGCCGACGGCGTACTCGATCGCCACCCCGGGCAGCGCGGCGGCCAGCCCGGCGAGCGGGGACACCACGTGCGGCGGCAGGACCTGGGCGCTGCCGCCGCCCTGGATCCGCGCGTCATCGGCGAGCGCGCCGAGGACCGCGATCCGGCGCAGCCGCCCGGCGTCCAGGGGCAGGAGATTGTCGATGTTGCGGGCGAGCACGAACGAGCGGGTCGCGATCTCCCGGGCGAGCGCCGCGCCGTCCGGCGGGGTGGGCGCCGCGGCCGGGTCCACCGCCGGGGGTACGCCGTCGAGCAACCCGACCCGGGCGGCGAGCCGGAGCACCCGGCGTACCTTGTCGTCGACGGTCGCCTCGGCGACCTCGCCGGCGCGGACGGCGGCGACCAGCGCCGCGCCCCACGGGTCGCCGGCCGCGGGCATCACCACGTCGAGCCCGGCGTTCGCGCTGGCCACCGTGCTCCGCGCGGCGGTCCAGTCGGAGACGACCACTCCGTCGAAGCCCCATTCCTCCTTCAGCAGGTCGTGCAGGAGCGGACGATGTTCCGTCATCGTCGCGCCGTTGACGCCGTTGTACGCCGCCATCACCGCCCAGACGCCGGCGGCGACGATCCGTTCGAACGGGACGAGGTAGAGCTCTCGAAGCGCCCGGTCGGAGACCCGGACGTCGACGGTGAGCCGGTCGGTCTCCGAGTCGTTGGCGACCAGGTGCTTCACCGTGGCTCCCACGCCCGATTCCTGAAGCCCGGTGACGTATCCCACGCCGATCTCGGCGGTGAGCAGCGGATCCTCGGAGTAGCACTCGAAGTGCCGGCCGCCGAGCGGGCTGCGGTGCAGGTTGACGGTCGGGGCGAGCAGCAGGTGGATGCCGCGGCGCCGGCACTCGGCGGCGAGCAGCCGGCCGGCGCGGCGGGCCAGGTCCGGATCCCAGGTGGCGGCGAGCGCGGTCGGGCTCGGCAGCGCGACCGACGGGTGCTCCGGGGCCCACCGGACGCCGCGGACGCCGATCGGGCCGTCCGACATCACCAGCGAGCCGAGGCCGACGCGGGGGATCGCCGGCAGTGTCCAGAAGTCCTGCCCGGAGAGGAGGCGTACCTTCGTCTCCAGGTCCAGCGCGGCCAGCGCCCGCTCGATCGCCGCCTCGGGCGTCACAGGGTGCACGACCTCGATCGTAGTCGATGGATGGTTCTCAGGTCCTCAGGTAGGAGGCGCCGTTGAGGTCGACGATCGCGCCGGAGGCCCACTCCGCCTCCGGCGAGGCGAGCCAGTGCACCGCCGCCGCGATCTCCTCCGGCCGGGCCACCCGGTTGAACGGGCTCTGTGCCCGGATCGCGTCGCCGCGCGGCGCCTTGAGGTGCTCGTTGGTCATGTCGGTCTCGACGAAGCCCGGCGCGACGGTGGCGACCGCGATGCCGTACGGCGCGAGGGCCACCGCCAGCGACTGGCCGAGCGAGTTCAGCGCCGCCTTGCTGGCGCCGTACGCCGGCTGGGTCGGCTCGCCCCGGAAGGCTCCGCGGGACGAGACGTTGACGATCCGGCCGCGCCGCTCGCGCAGGTACGGCGCCGCGCACCAGATGGCGTTCGCCGCGCCGAGCAGGTTGACGTCGAGGATCCGGCGCCACTGCTGCTGCCACTGCTCGTAGGAGGTCTCGAAGATCGGGTGCGGGTCGTCCGGGCCGCCGAAGACCCCGGCGTTGTTGACGAGGACGTCGAGCCCGCCGAGCCGCGTCGCTGCCTCGTCCACCATGGCCCGCACCGCGGCCGGGTCGGCGAGGTCCGCCTGGACGACGATGTGCCCGTCACCGGGCAGCGTGGCGACGAGCTGCTCGGCCAGCGGTGCGGAGTCCCGGTGGTGCACCGCCACCCGGTCGCCGCTGCGGGCGAATGCGGTCGCCACCGCCCGCCCGATTCCTCGAGATGCCCCCGTCACCAGTACCGCACGTCCTGCCATGTGATCATCATGCCCCAGTCCGGGGTCGGCGCCTCAGGCTCGGAGCGCGTCGGCGAGGCGGTCGAGCGCCGCACTGAAGTCGTTGGCGGGGAGGTGACCGAAACCGAGTCGGAACACCCGGTCGGCCTCGCCGAACCAGGAGCCCGGCGCGACGCGGACCTCGCGCTCCGCGAGACGGGCGTAGAAGCCGGCGACGGCGTGGTCGGAGAACAGCGCGGCGGGCAGGCGCAGGCAGCACATGGCGCCGCCGTCCGGCGGGACGATCTCCACCGGCTGCTCCCGGGCCCAGCGCAGCAGCTCGTCGAGGGCCTGCCCCAGCCGTCGCGCGCGGGCGGTGAGGATCTCGGCCTGCTGCCGGAGGACCTGCGCGGCGAGGAACTCGTCAACGGTCGAGCAGGCGATCGTGCTGTGGAACTTGGCCGCCCGGAGCTGCTCGTACAGCTCGGCGTCGGTCGTGGTCAACCACCCGAGCCGCAGCCCGGGGGCGCCGTGCGCCTTGGAGAGGGAGGAGCAGGTGGCGATCCGCGGCGACATCGCCGCCGCCGACCGCGGCACCGGGGCGGCGCCGTAGGTGGACGCCCGGTAGGTCTCGTCGACCAGGACGACCGCCCGTGGCGCGCGTTCCGCCACCGCGGCGAGCACCGCCGCGAGTTCCGCCTCGGTGAACCGGACCCCCGACGGGTTCTGCGGCGACGCCAGGGAGACCAGGCGGGTCTGCGGTGTGAGGGCCTGGGCGAACCGGTCCAGCGGCAACCGGTATCCGTCGTCGAACGCCAGCGGCACCACGTCGACCCGCATCCCGAGCCCCTCGGGAATGCTCCGGGCCGGCGGGAAGCAGGGTGTCGCCACCAGCACCCGGTCGCCGGGTACGCAGGTGACCTGGGCCAGCAGGAACATCGCCTCGATCGCGCCGACCGTCACCAGCACCTGCTCGGCCGTGACGCCGACGTCCGCGGCGATCAGCGCGCGCAGCTCGGCGTCTCCCCGGGAGGTGCCGTAGTCGAGCCTCAGCCGTGCGAGCGCGGCGCCGTCGGCGAGGTCGCCGACGCTGAGCGGCGGACAGGTGCTCTCGGCCAGGTCGTAGCGGACCGGAGCGTCGATCAGCGTGGTCATGGCGCTTGGGGCGAAGGCGGTCACGAGGTCGATGATCGGGGGCCCTACGGGGCGGAGACAGAGCCAATGCCGCGGCGGTGGTTCGACCGGGGCCGCGTCGTCGGTGGTCGGGCGGCGGCGCGGGTGGGCGTGCGGCCGTGGCCGGGCGACACCCCTACGATGCGGGGCATGGAGAGCGGAAGCGACTGCCTGTTCTGCCGGATCGTCGCCGGGGAGATCCCGGCGACCGTGGTCCGGGAAACCGACACCACCCTGGCCTTCCGGGACATCAACCCGCAGGCGCCGGTGCACGTGCTGGTGATTCCGAAGGAGCACCATGCGGACGTCGTGACCCTGGCCCAGGCGAACCCGGCGCTGGCCGGTGAGGTGCTCGGCACGGCGGCGGCGGTGGCGGAGAGCGAAGGGCTCCGCGCCGACGGCTTCCGATTGATCTTCAACACCGGTCCGTACGGCGGGCAGGAGGTCTTCCACGCGCACGCGCACGTGCTGGGCGGCGAGCCGCTGGGGCCGATGCGTGCCCGCTGACCCGGCGCCGCTGAGTCCGACGCCCGGCGGGCGGACCCGCCGCCTCGCCGGCCGGGGCAGACGTCGCCGGCACCCCGTGCCCACGGCGACGCAGGTCCCGCCGGAGACCGCGCCCGCAGCCCGATATCATCACTGATCTTGACGCGCCCGTCCCCTCGCCGCCGGCGGCGAGGGGACGAACGGAGGCCGGTGAGCGGTCGATGGCGGTCGAGGAACGACGAGGGGGCGGGACATGACCGAGATGAGCCGACGGTACGAGCGGATGGTCCGGCAGGCGCAGGCGGAGTCCCGGATCCCGGCGGTCTCCGTCGCCCTGCACCGGGCGGACCGGCCGCTCTGGACCTGCACCGTCGGCACCACCGGCAACGCGGCCCCGCTCACCGAGCGGACCGCCTTCCGGATCGGCTCGGTCACCAAGACCTTCACCGCGGTCCTCGTCCTGCAGTGTCGTGACGACGGCCTGCTCGACCTCGACGACCCGATCTCGGCGCACCTCGACGTCCCGGCGCACGGTACGGCGACGATCCGCCGGCTGCTGTCGCACACCTCCGGCCTGCAACGCGAGCCGTACGGCGACGTCTGGGACACCCTGCACACCCCGGAGCTGGCCGAATTCCTCGCCGACCTGGCCCGGGCCGAGCGGGTGCTGCCGCCGGCCCGCCGGTTCCACTACTCGAACCTCGGGGTCGCGCTGCTCGGACAGGCCGTCGCCCGGCTCCGCGGCGGCACCTGGGCCGAGGTGCTCGCCGACCGGATCCTCCGTCCGCTCGGGCTCGCCGACACCACCCCGACCCCGCCGCCGGACGCGGCGACCGGGTTCCTGGTCGACGCGTACTCCGACCACGCCCGGCCGGAGCCGAACACCGACCTCGGCGCGCTCGGGCCGGCCGGCCAGCTCTGGAGCACCGCGCCGGACATGGCGCGCTGGGCGGCCTTCCTCGCCGACCCGGCGACGGTGGACCCGGACGGCGCGGTGCTGAGTCCCGCGACCCTGGACGAGATGCGCTGGCCGCTGACGACCACCGACGAGGCGCTCTGGTCCGTCGGGTTCGGGCTCGGCCTGATCCTGGTGCCGCAGACCGGGCCGACCGGGTCGCGTACGGCCGGTGGTGAGCGGATCACGCACGTCGGGCACGACGGCGCGATGCCCGGCTTCCTCGCCAGCGTCTACGGCCGGCGGGGCGGCACCGGTACCCCGGCGGCGCTGGGCTGCGCGGTCCTCGGGTCCTCCGGCACCGGCACCGCCGTCCACGAGCTGGTCCACCAGCTGCTTGCCGCCTCCGCCGAGGGTGACCCGGCCGACATCGAGCCCTGGACCCCGGGCGAGCCCGCGCCCGAGGCGTACCGGGGACTGCTCGGCCACTGGCGGGGCGAGGGGTTCGAGTATGTCTTCTTCTGGCGGGACGGAACCCTGCGGGCCCGGGGCGTCGGCGACCCCGTCGGGCGGCCGCCCGCGGTCTTCGTGCCGCTGCCGGACCGCCCGGACGTGCTGCGTACCGTCTCGGGCCGGGAGGCCGGGGAACTCCTCCGGCTCACCCGGGACGACCAGGGCAACGTGATCATGATGCACTGGGCGACGTACCGGTTCACCCGGCACCAGGAGACGTTCGACCGGTTCGACTTTCGTCGGGGCTGAGCGGCCCCGCGTCGTTCGGGCGAGCGGATCTCCCGGTGCGCCGTGGCCGGTCCCGCCGGAGGTGTTCCCGATCGCCTCTCCTGGTGTCGGACGGAGTTCGCCGTCCCGTTGACCGGTTTTGGGTACCCGACCGGGTCGGGGAAGACCGGCGGAAATGGGCAGCCTACCGTCGGCGTTGAACGGATACGATGACGGCAACGTCCGCACGCCGCGTCACCCCGGCGCGGCATTGAGATCGAGAGCAGGTGGCACAGGGCGCAGGCCCGACCCATGACCGGTACCCCACCTCCCGGGCAGACCCGGGCACAGACCAGGATCACGGTCCCGGACCCCAAGATCATGGTTAATCTGCTCGGCGCGGGCGACGAGATCCTGCGACTCATCGAGCGGTCGATCACCAGTGACGTTCACGTCCGGGGCAATGAGATCACCCTCACCGGCGCCCCCGGTGACAACGCGTTCGCCGAGCGGCTCTTCACCGAGCTGCTCGAGTTGATCGAGAAAGGCGAGACCCTGACCACCGACGCCGTCCGGCGTACCCTCGGCATGATCGAGCAGGGCGCCACCGAGCGCCCGGCCGAGGTGTTGACGCTCAACATCCTGTCTCGGCGCGGACGGACCATCCGACCCAAGACCCTGGGTCAGAAGCGGTACGTCGACGCGATCGACCAGAACACGATCATCTTCGGGATCGGGCCGGCCGGTACCGGAAAGACGTACCTGGCGATGGCGAAGGCCGTCCAGGCGCTCCAGGCCAAGCAGGTCAACCGGATCATCCTGACCCGGCCGGCGGTCGAGGCGGGTGAGCGGCTCGGCTTCCTGCCCGGCACGCTGTCGGAGAAGATCGACCCGTACCTGCGTCCGCTCTACGACGCGCTGCACGACATGCTCGACCCCGAGTCCATCCCGAAGCTCATGGCCGCCGGGACGATCGAGGTCGCCCCGCTGGCGTACATGCGGGGGCGGGCGCAGCCGTACGACGCGCGGGTCCTGACGCCGGAGGGGTTCAAGCCGTTCGGGTCGCTCCGGATCGGCGACCTGGTCATCGGCTCGGACGGGACGCCCACGCCGGTGATCGGCATCTACCCGCAGGGGCCCAAGCAGGTCTACCGGGTCACCACCCAGGACGGGGCGTCCACCGTCTGCTGCGGTGAGCACCTCTGGACCGTCGTGACCCCCGAGGACCGGCGGCGCGGGCGCCGACGCACGCTGGAGACGCGGGAGATGATGGGCCTGGAGCGGCAGGGCCCCACCCACCGGTACGAACTCCCGGTCGTGGCGCCGGTCCAGCTGGAGCCGGCGGAGGTTCCGCTCGACCCGTACGCGCTCGGCCTGCTGCTCGGCAACGGCGCCATCTCGGGGCGGATCCCGGAGGTCGCCACGGCGGATCTGGCACGTGTCGGTGCGGGTGCGGACGCGTTCGCCGACCTCGCGCTGGCCGGTACGAGCACCGTCGACGGCCCCCGGCGCGGCGACGGTCACCGGGGCGGGGTGCTCGTCGCGAACCCGGCGACGGTCGCACTGCGTGAGCTGAACCTGGTCGGGACGGTGTTCGTGCCCGAGGTCTACCAGCGCAACAGTGTTGACGTTCGGCTGGCCGTTCTCCAGGGGTTGCTGGACACGGACGCGGGCTCGGCCCGCCAGGTCGGGCGCACCTGCCGGGTGCGGTTCACGACGACCTCCACCCGCCTGCGCGACGACGTCGTCTATCTGGTCCAGTCGCTCGGCGGCATCGCCTACCAGCGGGCCCCGGAGGCCGAGGGAGGCGAGCCCCGCCTCGTCGACGGCCGTCCGGTTCCGTCCGACGCCCACGTGCTGGACATCCGGCTGCCGGACGGTGTCCCGCCGTTCCGCCTGTCCCAGAAGCGTCGGCTGTACGAGCAGCACGGGGGCGGCCGACCCCGGCGTTTCGTCGACTCGATCGTTCCGGCCGGGGTGCAGGAGACGATGTGCATCCAGGTCGCGGCGGAGGACTCGCTGTACGTCACCGACGACTTCCTGGTCACGCACAACACGCTCAACGACGCGTTCATCATCCTGGACGAGGCGCAGAACACCACGCCCGAGCAGATGAAGATGTTCCTCACCCGGCTGGGCTTCGGCTCCAAGATCGTGGTGACCGGCGACATCACCCAGGTCGACCTGCCCGGCGGGACGACGAGCGGGTTGCACGCGATCCAGCAGATCCTGGCCGGCGTCGAGGACGTGCACTTCGCCCAGCTCTCCAGCTCCGACGTGGTCCGGCACCGGCTGGTGAGCGACATCGTGGACGCGTACGCGCGGTGGGACGCCGAGCGGGAGTCACAGCAGCAGGGCCAGGGCGTGCACGCCGTGCCGGGCCGTGCCGCTCACGGCGGCCGGGCTGGCCGGCGCCGCTGACATCAGGGGAACCAGTTGTCCATAGAGATCGCCAACGAGTCGGGTACGACGGTCGACACCGACGCGGTGCTCGCCGTCGCCCGGTACGCCCTCGACGAGATGGGGGTCAACTCCCTCGCCGAGCTGTCGATACTGCTCGTCGACGTCGACTACATGTCCGAGCTCAACCACCGCTGGATGGGCGGCGACGGGCCCACCGACGTCCTCGCCTTCCCCATGGACGAGGGAAGCGTCGACCACGGCCCCGGCGAGGCGAACGGCGGGGAGCCGGCGCTCCTCGGCGACATCGTGCTCTGCCCGGAGGTGGCCGCCAGACAGGCCGCGGTCGCCGGGCACTCGGCCGCCGACGAGCTGCACCTGTTGACCGTGCACGGTGTGCTGCACCTGCTCGGCTACGACCATGCAGAGCCGGAGGAGGAGCGGGAGATGTTCGCGCTACAGGCCCGCCTCCTGGACGGCTGGCGCGCGAGCCGGGTGCACTGATGCCCGGTCACTTAGCCGTGCTGGCCGCGCCGCCCGTACCGCTGGTGGCGGCGGGCGCCCCGACGGCCGGCCTTCCCGACCTCCAGCTGCTGCTCGTCGCCGCCGCGCTGGTCGTCCTCGCCGGCATCTTCGCGATGGCGGACGCGGCGCTCGGCGCCGTCTCCCCGGCGCAGGCCGGCGAGCTCGCCCGCGACGGCGTCCGTGGAGCCCGCACCCTCCAGATCGTCGCCGCGGACGCGGTCCGACACATCAATCTGCTGCTGTTGCTCCGCCTGCTCTGCGAGCTGACCGCCACCGTCCTCGTCGCGCTGGTCGCGGTCGACACCTTCGGCGCCGGCGTGACGGCGGCGCTGATCACCGCCGGTGCGATGACGGTGGTCAGCTTCGTCGTCGTCGGGGTCGCGCCGCGCACCATCGGCCGGCAGCACGCGTACGCGGTCGGCCGGATCACGGCTCCGCTGGTCCGCTGGCTCGGGCGGGTGCTCAACCCGCTCGCCTCGCTGCTCATCCTGATCGGCAACGCGGTGACGCCGGGGCGTGGCTTCCGGGAGGGGCCGTTCGCCACCCAGATCGAGCTGCGGGAGCTGGTCGACCTGGCGGAGCAGCGCGGGGTGGTCGAGCACGGCGAGCGACAGATGATCCATTCGGTCTTCGCGCTCGGCGACACCATCGTCCGCGAGGTCATGGTGCCGCGTACCGAGATGGTCTGGATCGAGGCGCACAAGCGGCTGCCGCAGGCGCTGACGCTCTTCCTCCGCTCCGGTTTCTCCCGGATTCCGGTCATCGGGGAGAGCGTCGACGACGTGCTCGGGGTGCTCTACCTCAAGGACGTCATCCGGCAGACCCAGGGCGGCGACCCGGACGCCAACGACCGCGCGGTGGCCGAGGTGATGCGGACGGCGACCTTCGTGCCCGAGTCGAAGCCGGTCGACGACCTCCTCTCCGAGATGCAGGCGGCCCGGACCCACATGGTGATCGTCGTGGACGAGTACGGCGGCACCGGTGGCCTGGTTACCATCGAGGACATCCTCGAGGAGATCGTCGGCGAGATCACCGACGAGTACGACGTCGAACGGCCGCCGGTGGAGCGGCTCGACGACGGCGAGGTGCGGGTCACCGCCCGGCTGCCGGTCGAGACCCTCGGCGAGCTGTTCGACGTGGAGTTGCCGGCCGACGAGGTGGAGACCGTCGGCGGCCTGCTCGCCCAGGCGCTCGGCCGGGTCCCCATCCCCGGGGCCGAGGCCGAGGTGAACGGGCTCCGACTCCTCGCCGAGGGGACCACCGGCCGCCGCAACCACATCGACTCCGTGCTGGTCCGCCGGGTGAGCGCGGCGGACCAGCGTGACCGCGAGCGCGACCAGCGCGAGCGGGACCACGACCACGACCCGGTCCGTGCCTCCGACCGCGAGGCCGGGCCCGAGTTCCGGGCCGAACAGCCAACCCGGGAGGAGCACTCCCGGTCCGAGGAGAGGCAACCCGCTGATGCCTGAGTCGTCTGCTGCCGCCCCGGCTGCCCCGGCCGGGCTGTCTCCCGCCGCCCCGGCGGCCGCCGAGCTGACGGCCGAGGACGCCAAGCTGGTGGTCCTGGCCCGCGGCGCGCGGGCGCGGATCGGCGCGGTCGAGGGCGCGGCCGTCCGCGACCAGGACGGCCGTACCTACGCCGCCGCCAGTGTCTCGCTGCCCTCACTGACCATCACCGCCCTCCAGTTGGCGGTCGCGTCGGCGGTCGCCGCCGGCGCCACCCGCCTGGAGGCCGGGGCGGTGGTCACCGAGGCGTCGACCCTGGACGGGGCCGGGCACGCCGCCGTCCGGGACCTGTCGGCCGACGCGCCGATCCACGTGGCCGCCCCGGACGGCACCGTGCTCGGCACGGTGGTCGAGTGACGGCGGGCCGCGAGGCGGACGGCTACCGGGCCGGGTTCGCCTGCTTCGTCGGTCGCCCCAACGCCGGCAAGTCGACGCTGACCAACGCGATCGTCGGGCAGAAGATCGCCATCACCTCGAACAAGCCGCAGACCACCCGGCACGTGATCCGGGCCGTCCTGCACCGTCCGAACGCGCAGCTCGTCCTGGTGGACACGCCCGGCCTGCACCGACCCCGTACGCTGCTCGGCGAGCGCCTCAACGACCTGGTCCGGCACACCTGGAGCGAGGTCGACGTGATCGGCCTCTGCCTGCCGGCCGACGAGGCGATCGGGCGTGGCGACCGGTTCATCAGCGGTGAGCTGGCCGGGTCGAAGGCCACGGTGCTGGCGGTGGTGACCAAGGCCGACCTGGTCGACCGGAAGCGGCTGGCCGAGCAGCTGCTCGCGGTCAGCAAGCTGGGCGACTTCGCCGAGGTCGTCCCGGTCAGCGCGGTCTCCGGGTACCAGGTCGAGACCCTGGTCGACGTGATGACCCGGTACCTGCCGCCCTCGCCACAGCTCTACCCCGACGACATGCTCACCGACGAGCCGGAGCAGGTCCTGGTCGCCGAGCTGATCCGGGAGGCGGCGCTGGAGGGGGTCCGGGACGAGCTGCCGCACTCGATCGCGGTGGTGGTCGAGGAGATGATTCGGGAGGGGCGGCTGACGAAGGTCTACGCCGACGTGTACGTCGAACGCCCGAGCCAGAAGGCGATCGTGATCGGCGCCCGGGGCAGCCGGCTCAAGGAGGTCGGCACCCGGGCCCGGCAGCAGATCGAGGAGCTGCTCGGCACCCGGATCTATCTCGACCTGCATGTCCGGGTCGCCAAGGACTGGCAACGGGATCCGAAGCAGCTCCGCAAGCTCGGGTTCTGAGACGGACGGTGCCGCCGACGCCGGGGGAGGAGCGGATGGGCAGCATCCTGTCGGTGCACCTGGCCGTACCGATGCCGAACAGCGCCAAGGCGGTCGGGGTCACCGGCATCCTGAAGCGGCCGGTGGAGGGCCCGGTGCAGGTCCGGGCCCCGGGTCCGAAGACGGTCGGGCTGGGCAGCGGGCTGGTCGGCGACCAGATCTTCGACGTGGAGCACCACGGCGGTGACGACCAGGCGGTGTACGCGTACGCCCGGGAAGACTACGACTGGTGGGAGAGGGAGCTGGGTCGGACGCTGCCCGGTGGTGTCTTCGGCGACAACCTCACCACGGTCGGGGTCGACGTCAACGGGGCGCTCCTCGGCGAGCGTTGGCGGATCGGCGCGACGCTGGTGCTCCAGGTCACCTTCGCCCGCATCCCGTGCGCCACGTTCCAGCTCGTGATGGCCGAGCCGCACTGGATCAAGCGGTTCACCCGGGAGGCCCGGCCCGGGGCGTACCTGCGGGTCGTCGAGCCGGGCGAGGTGCGGGCCGGTGACGAGGTGACGGTGGTGCACCGGCCGGCGCACGGGGTGACCGTCGCGGAGGGCTTCCGGGCCTGGACGCTCGAACCCGAGTTGCTGCCGCGCCTGCTGGAGTCGGACGCGCCCGAGAGGCTGAAGGAGAAGGTCCGGCGGCGGCTTGGCCGGTGACCGACCGCACCGTGGGCCGGTGGGACCTGACCCGGTCCGTCGACCTGTCCGCCCGGTGCGATCGCCCCGGGCGCGGTGTGCCTGGTGTGTCGCATGGCCGGGAGCCACCCTGCGGCGCGGTGGCGCGCCCGGTCAGATCTGCCGGATCGTGACGTCGCCGCTGTCGGCCCAGACGTCGAGCACCTCGGTCGCGGTCGGGTCGTCGCGCACCTCGATCTGGGAGTCGGGGATGTCCGGACTGGTCCGTACCCGGTAGCTTCCGGCCGGGACGCGGAGCTCGATCGAGCCGCTCGATGCCCGAGCCTCCACCGACCCGACCGTGGCCAGGGTCAGGGTGATGTCGCCGGACCCCGTCTCCACCTGCACCTTTCCGTTCCCGAGATCGCGTCCCTCGACGTTGCCCGCGTCGGCGTGCGCGGTGACCGGTCCCGAGATCCGGCTGAGGGTGATGTCGCCCGAACCGGTCTCGGCCCGGACCGCCCCGCTGGCGCCGGAGACCCTGATGTCGCCGGCGCCGACCCTCAGGTCCACCTCCGCGACGTCGGTCAACGACACGTCGCCGGAACCGTTCTCGCCGCGGACCGCCACGCCCTTCGGGGCGACGACCTGGTACGAGACGCTGCACTGCGGGCCGCAGTCGGTGGCGAGGTGGAGGGTGGTGCCCTCGATCCGGTAGGTCGCCTCGTCCGGGTTTCCCTCGCCCCGGTACCGGACCACTCGCTTGATCTCCACCCCCGACGCGGTGCCGGTCCGCACGGTCAGGTCCCCGGCACCCGGGGAGAGCCTGATCTCGGTGATCTGGTCCTGCTCGGTGTCGGTGAAGTCGAGGCGGCGTTCCTCGAAGGTCTCGAGGGGATCACAGGCGGTGAGCACGGCGAGGGCGACGAGCCCGGCGACGGCAACGACGAAGGTCCGGCTGGTTGGCATGACCGCAGGCTACGGTGGTACGGGGCGATCGACATCCGGGGGTAACCCCCCTGTGGGACGGGGGAGCACCCTGAGCCGACCCCGATGGAGGAGCGCGATCGGTGCCGGCGCCGGTGCGGCCGGGGGACCGACCGCGGCGTGGCGGGTGTCGGCCGGCAGGGAAGAATGGGCGGGTGCCCGGGTACCGCCGCCAGCTCTACCGCGACGACGCGGTGGTGCTCCGCGTGCAGAAACTCGGCGAGTCCGATCGGATCATCACCCTGCTGACCCGGCGACACGGCCGGATCCGGGCGGTGGCCCGGGGCGTACGGCGGACCACGTCCCGGTTCGGCGCCCGGCTGGAGCCGTTCGGCCACGTCGACCTCCAGCTCGCCGGCGATCCGACGGGGCAGCAGGGCAGTTCGCTGCACAGCATCGGCCAGGTCGAGGCCATCGCACTCTACGGGAAGCGGCTCGTCGGCGACTATCCCCGGTACACGGCGGCCAGCGCGATCGCGGAGACCGCGGAACGGCTCACCCCGGTGGAGCGGGAGCCGTCGCTGCGGCTGTTCCAGCTCACCCTGGGCGGGCTGCGCGCCCTCGCGGCGGGGGAGCACGCCACGACCCTGGTGCTCGACGCGTACCTGCTGCGTGGGATGGCGCTGGCCGGCTGGGCGCCCGCCCTGGTCGCGTGTGCCGTCTGCGGTACGCCGGGCCGGCACGCGGCCTTCTCCGTACCCGCCGGGGGGTGTGTCTGTCCGGACTGCCGGCCGCCCGGCGCGGCCCACCCGGCGCCGGCCACCCTGGAGCTGATGGCCGCGCTCGTCTCGGGCGACTGGCGCACCGCCGACCAGGCCGATCCGGCGCACCGTCGGGAGTGCAGCGGCCTGGTGGCGGCGCACCTGCAGTGGCATCTGGAGCGGGGGTTACGCTCGTTGCCGCTGGTTGACAGAGGAACGACCGGCCCGAGGGACGCAGCAGCGAAGGAACCGCAGTGAGTCGAGCGACGACCAGGGGAGTACGTCGACAACCCGTCCCGCCAAGCCCGCACCCGTCCGGTGCCCGGCCACCCGCGCTGCCTCCCGAGGCGCTGCCCCGCCACGTGGCGATCGTGATGGACGGGAACGGCCGGTGGGCCAAGCAGCGGGGGCTGCCCCGGACCAAGGGGCACGAGCAGGGCGAGTTCTCCCTCTTCGACACGATCGAGGGCGCGATCGAGATCGGGATCCCCTATCTGACGGCGTACGCCTTCTCCACCGAGAACTGGCGGCGTTCCCCGGAGGAGGTGCGCTTCCTGATGGGGTTCAACCGGGACGTCATCCGGCGCCGCCGGGACCAGTTGGTGGAGCTCGGGGTCCGGGTGCTCTGGTCCGGCCGGGCCGGGCGGCTCTGGAAGAGCGTGATCTCGGAGCTGCAGACGGCCGAGGAGATGTCCCGGGGCAACTCGACGCTGACGCTCCAGTTCTGTGTCAACTACGGCGGCCAGGCCGAGATCGCCGACGCCGCCGCCGCGATCGCCCGGGACGTCGCCGCCGGCCGGGTCGACCCGGCGAAGGTGAACGAGAAGATGATCGCGCGGTACCTCTACCACCCGGAGGTTCCCGAGGTCGATCTGTTCCTGCGCCCCTCCGGCGAGCAGCGGATCTCCAACTTCATGCTCTGGCAGAGCGCGTACGCCGAGTTGGTCTTCCTGGACACGCTCTGGCCCGACTTCGACCGCCGGCACCTCTGGTACGCCTGCGAGCTGTACGCGCAGCGGGACCGCCGGTTCGGGGGCGCGCTGCCCAACCCGGTCGCACCGGAGTCGGCCAACTCCTGAGTCGCCCCGCCGGGTCGCCCCCGACCGGCCGGGCCGCCGTGTCGTGACCCGGTGGTGCGGCTCGTCGCCTCGTACCCCGCCCGGACGCGGCTCCTGCCCGTACCCGGGCGGGCCGGCGGTGCCGGAGCGCGGGATCGCCGGAACGACAAATTCGGCTGCGGGTTCCGGCACCGGGTGATTACGATCGCGCCATGCGCTACTGACGCCCGTCGAATCCGAGCCGACCCGCCGCGTCCGCGTGCGGTGTCTGGCGCTCCGGGCGTCCGTCACGTTCTCCCGATTCGGCGTTCCATCGTGCCGGGACTCCCGGGGCATCGTCCGTTTCCGCGACAGCCGCTGCCGCGCTGCGGCGTGGCTTCGAGCAGGAGGAGGCACGGCATGGCTGCCAAGAAGCGAAAGTCCACGGGGGATCGGAAGGCGCGACGCGGCCCGTCCGGGGCGTACCAGAGCACGGGCGGGCAGGGAGTCGGCCCGGCCGCGGCGACCCCGGCCGCGGCGACCCCGGCCGGCGGCGGACCGGTGGCCGTCCCGGCGTTCGGCGTCGGGCTGCCGGCGGACGCCGGGAGCGGGCGACGGGCCACGCCGGTCGCCAACCCGCCGCTGCGCGGCGGAGCCCGATTCAACGGTGTGGGGCGGGGTAAGGCGACGCCGACGATCCGCAACTACGCCTTCCGCCGGAGCTGACGGTCCCGGCCCGGCTCGCCCGGATCACTCCCCGCGTACCAGTTCGGACGCGGGACGCCGGGCGAGCCGGCCGGCGGCGAGGGCGCCGACGACCGCCCCGGCCAGGACGCTGACCGGGACGATCGCACCGAGCAGGGCGGCCGGCGGGGTCTCGGCGAGACCCGGCCCGACGCCCAGGCCGACCGTGACGCGGTCGGCGAGCACGCGGTGGGCGAGCAGGCCCACCGGCAGGCCGACGAGTCCGGCCACCAGACCGAGCGCGGCGCCCCCGGCGGCCGACTGGACGACGCTCTGTCGCACGGTGAACCCGACGGCCCGCAGCACCCCGAGCGCCCGCGACCGTTCCCGGGCGCCGCTCAGCATCGCGGCACCGAGGTGGGCGAGGCCGACGGCAAGGACGAGCGCGGTCATCAGCCGCATCGCCGTGGTGAAGGCGCGGAGGTCGTCGGGGTCGGTCTCCCGGGCGCGTACCGTGGCGGAGGTGCCGAGGCGGTCGCGGAGCGCGGCGGCGAGCGCCCGGGGCGTACCGCCGGGGTGGCCGGAGACCAGGAAGGCGTCGGGAGGCGTCCCGGGAAGCTGTTCCGCCCGGTACAGCAGCAGCTCGCCGGCGTCCTCGGTCTCCAGGTACCAGCCGACGACGGTGAGGGTGAGCGGGGTGTCGCCGGCCCGGACCGTCACGGTGTCGCCGATCCGCAGGTCGAGGCGGCGCAGTAGGCCGTACCCGACGATCGCCTCGCCGGCCGCGCGCAGGGCCCGCCCCTCCCGGATGACGAATCGGGCGTGCCCGGGGTCGCCGCCGACCGCCCGGGACAGAAACGTCTGGTCGCCGAGCCGGGCCGGCCGGTCGATCCGGCTGTACCAGCCCGCCACCTCGGGTGCGGCGGAGAGCGCCGCCGCCAGCTCCGCCGGATCCGCGCCGTGCGTCGGCACCACGACCGCGTCGTACGGCTCGCCGGTGCGGGCCGGATCGGCGGTCAGCCCGGCCAGGGTGACGGCGAACCCGGCGCCGACGACGAGCGCCGCGACGGCGACCGCGAGCGCGCCGACGGTGAGCGCCGACCGGCCGGGGCGGGCGAGGACGACGCCGAGGCCGTACCGGTGGGCGGGATCGAGCGGCAGCCGGTCGACGAGCCGGGCGAGCCGGGCCGGGGTGACGGCGCGGGGTGGATGGTCCCGCAGCGCCTCGACGGCGGGGTACCGGACCGCGCGCCACGCCGGCAGCAGGGTCGCCGCCGCGAGGATCAGCGCGACCGCGGCGGCGGAACCGAGCAGCAACGCCGGCGCCACCCGCGGGCCGGGCCGGCCCAGGCCGTCGGCCAGCCCCACCTGGAGGTACGGCGCGAGCAGGCTGCCGGCGACCCCACCGGCGAGGACGCCGGCGGCACCGAGGAGCAGGGTCTCGCCGACCAGGCCGGCGACGAGCTGCCGGCCGGTGTACCCGACCGCGGCCAGCAGCGCGATCTCCCGCCGTCGGGCGAGCAGCCGGGCGGTGGCGGTGCCGGCGGCCACGAACCCGGCGGCGAGCAGGACGACGAGGCCGAACGCCGCCAGCGAGGCGCCGAAGAGCCGGTCCCGGATCAGGAGGTCGTCCCGGGTGTCTCCCCAGGTCTGGACGGTGTCGACGCCGTCGGTGTCGAGAAGGCGGGCGGCCACGCCGTCGGCGTCCGCCGGCTCGGCGAGCCGGCCGACGACCAGCGCGTCCCACCGGGCGGGATCCGGCGCCAGCCGGGCCAGCGCGGCGGGGTCGACCAGGAGCCGGATCGGATCGCAGTCCGGGTGGAAGCAGTCGGTCAGGTCGACGGCGATGCCGACCACGGTCAGCGTCGCCGTCCGGCCCGCGACCCGGACGTCCACCCGGTCGCCGACCCGGAGCCCGGCCGCCGCTGCGGCGGCCTGATCGAAAACGACCTCGTCCGGGGCGTTCGGGGTCGGCCAGCGGCCGTCCCGGAGCAGCGGTCGGCCGGGCGTGGCGCCGTCACCGGTCCGGGCGTCGACCCGGGCCTCGACCGGTTCCCCGCGCAGCGGCACGGTGGCCTCGACGTACCGGACGACGGGCGAGGCGGCCACGAAGGCCGGATCCCGGCGCAGCCGCTCCAGGACGTCCGGGTCGCCGTAGACGACCAGGTCGGGCCGGCCCGCCTCCCGGTAGGCCCGGTCCACCAGCGGGCCGGCCTGGCTCCGCACCGTGAGGCCGGCGACGATACCGGCGGTGGCCAGCGCCGCCACCAGGACGGTGGCCAGGGCGACCGCGCGGTTACCGCCCCGGATCCCGGCCAGCGCGAGGCGGAGCAGGGCGAACACCGGTCACCCCTCCAGCCCGAGCAGGTTGGCGTACGTCGCCGGCCGCCGGGCCGGGTCCCCGAGCCTCCGTTCGTCGACGAGCTGTCCGTCCAGCATGGTCACGACCCGGTCGGCGGCGGCCGCCACCCGGTGGTCGTGGGTGACCAGGACGATGGTCTGCCCGGCGGCGTGCCGGCGCCGGAGCAGGTCGAGTACGACCTCGGCGGAGCCCGAGTCCAGGGCACCGGTGGGCTCGTCGGCGAGGAGGACGTCGGGACGGTGCACCACGGCCCGGGCCAGCGCCACCCGCTGCTGTTGCCCGCCCGAGAGCCCCGACGGTGTCGCGTCCGCGATCTCGGCGACGCCCAGCTCGTCGAGGATCGCCAGTGCCCGCCGTCGGGCCTCGCGCCGCCCGACGCCGGCGAGCAGCAGGGGGAGTTCGACGTTCCCGACCGCCGTCATGGTCGGTACGAGGTTGAAAAACTGGAAGACGACGCCCACGTGCCGGCGGCGCAGCCGCGCACGGGCGCTCTCGGAGCGGTCGTCCAGCCGCCGGCCGGCGAGCCACACCTCGCCGCCGTCCGGGCGGTCCAGCCCTCCGAGCAGGTGCAGCAGCGTGGACTTGCCGCAGCCGCTCGGTCCGGTGACCGCGACCCAGTCACCCCGGGCCACCTCGAGTGAGACGTCCCGCAGCGCGGGCCGGGGCCGGGCGCCGTCGTGGTAGGTCCGGGTCAACGCCGTGGCGCGCAGCACCGGGTCACTCATCGCGCTCTCCGTTCCACGAGGTCCTCAGCTCGAGTCGGGTGAGCTGTTGCTGACACGCCTCCAGCCAGCGGAGTTCGGCCTGCAGGTGCAGCGCGGTCGCCTGCACCAGCAGGCCGCCGACGCTGGCGGGGGTGGCCCGGGCCGCCTGCCGGTCGAGATCCCGCAGCGCCTCCAGGCAGCGCTGACGGTGGTCGGCGATGACCGTGTGCGGATCGAGGTCGGGGAGCAGGACGGCGGCGAGCCGGGCGGTGACGAGGCGGAGCAGGACGTCCGGCTTCACCAGCGGGGTCTCCGAGGGCTCGGTGACCCACTCCCGAAGCTGCTTGGCGCCGGCCTCGGTCAGTCGGTAGACCTTGCGATCGCGCCGTGGGCCGCTCGACTCGGTGCTGTGGCTGACCAGACCGTCGCGCTCCAGCCGGCCGAGCGTGACGTAGATCTGGCCGATGTTGACCTCGACGCCGGCCTCGGCGAACAGCTCGTCGTACCGGCGGTGCAGCTCGTAGCCGTGGGCCGGACCGGCGGCGAGCAGCCCGAGTACGACGTGCTTCATGCCGAACCTCCGATGCCTGACCCGCTGAACACTAGCCGTCATGCATCGGCGGTCAAGGAGTCGCCGGGACGGCGGCTGGCCCGACCTGAGGCCGGGCAGGGCGCGCTCCGTCGTCGCGGCCGGGTCAGCGTGGCGCTCCCTCGTCGTGTCCGCGTCCGCGCGGCGCGGGCTCGTCGTGTCCGCGTCCGCGCGGCGCGGGCTCGTCGTGTCGCGGCCGGGTCAGCGGATCAGCGGCCGGTAGGTGCCGAGGGCCACGCTGGTCACGAGGATCCCGGCGGCCACCAGCACCGCCCCGACGAGCAGGGCGGTGTCCGCCCGGGTGAAGCGCTGCCGGCGGGCCGAGGTGCGCGGGACGCCGGAGTCGAAGCCCCGGGCGTCCATCGCGGTGGCCAACCGGGTGCCCCGGCGGATCGCCCCGACCAGGAGCGCGAACGCCGTCGAGCCGAAGATCCGCAGCCGGGCCACGGGATGTCGTCCGGCGTCGACGCCCCGGGCCCGGCGCGCCATGCTGATCATTCGCCACTCCTCGGCGAGCAGCGGCACCAGCCGGAACGCGGCCAGCGCCCCGATCGCGAACCGGGGCGACGCCTTCGCGTTCTGCACCAGCGCGTCGGCGAGATCCGTCGGGTCGGTGGTGGCGAAGACCAGGACGCCGGGGAGCGCCACCGCGAGCAGCCGGAGCCCCAGTCCCAGGCCGGTGCCGAGCACCCCGGTGGTGACCACCAGCGGTCCGGCCGCGACCAGCGGATCGCCGGTCCGCTCGGCGGCGAAGAGCGTCAGGGTGACGAGGATGCCGAGCGCGCTGAGCAGCAGCGGCCAGGCCCGGCGGGCCAGCAGCCGGTACGGGACGCCGAAGAGCGGCGCCACCGCCAGCTCCACCGCGATCGCCAGGGCCGGTACGACCGGATCGAGGGTGGCCAGCAGCGGCAGCGAGAAGAGCAGCGCGGCGGCGAGCTTGGCCACCGGGTTGCGTCGGGCCAGCGGGGCGGCGGGCGCGGCGACCGGGGCGTACGGGATCACGCCGGCCCCCCGTCCGGCCGTCCGCCGAGCCAGAGCGTCCGGTCGGCGAGCGCGGCGACGAAGTCGGCGTCGTGGGTGACGGTGACGATCCCGTGCCCGGCGTCCCGCAGCCCGGCGAGCAGGTCGACCAGCTCCCACCAGGTGCGGCGGTCCTGGCCGAAGGTCGGTTCGTCCAGGATCACCAGCCGGGGTGCGCTGGCGAGCGCCGTTGCCACGCTGAGCCGCCGCGCCTGCCCGCCGGAGAGGGTGTACGGGTTGGCGTCCGCCAACCGGTCGAGCCGGAGCCGCGCCAGCAGGTCGTCCACGATGGTGGCGATCTCGGCCGCGCTCCGGCCGGTCCGGGCCGGACCGAGCGCCAGCTCCGCCCGGACCGTGGCGGCGACGAACTGGTGTTCCGGGTTCTGGAAGACGGAGCCGATCCGCCGCGCCAGCACCGGGGCCCGCCACCGGTGTGGCGGCCGCTCCGCATGCCGGCCGGCCAGGGCCGGGGTCGCGGCGAGCCGGCCGGTACCAGGTCTGAGCAGGCCGCCGAGGAGCAGGGCCAGCGTCGACTTTCCGGCGCCGTTCGGTCCGAGGACGGCGAGTGCCTCGCCGGCGCGTACCGTCAGGTCCGTCGGCGCCAGCCGGGGCGGCAGGCCGAGCCGGTCGGCGGTGAGCAGCACCTCGCCCGGGGGCGACGCCGCCCGGCGCGGTGCCGGCGGCGGACCCGGCACCCAGACCCCGGCGTCGACCAGCTCCGCGCCGTGCACGGCGAAGACCGTGGCGGGCGGGCCGTCGGCCCGGACCCCGCCCCCCGGTTCGAGGACGACGACCCGGTCGACCAGGGGCAGGGCCTCCGCGACCCGGTGTTCGACCAGGATCAGCGTGGTGTCGGCGTCCACGGCGGCGTGGATCGCCGTCCGGACCAGCGCCGCACCGGCCGGGTCGAGGTTGGCGGTCGGCTCGTCGAGCAGCAGCAGGCCCGGCCGCAGCGCGAGCGCCCCGGCCAGGGCGAGCCGCTGCTGCTCGCCGCCGGAGAGGGCGGCGGTGGGTCGTTGGAGGTCGTACGGGAAGCCGACCCGCGCCAGCGCCTCGCGGACTCGGGGCCAGATCTCGGCCACCGGCACCCCCCGGTTCTCGAGTCCGAACGCCACGTCGTCCCCGGCCCGGGCCATCACCAGCTGGGTCTGGGGGTCCTGGAAGACGATGCCGACCCGTTCCCGGGCCTTGCGGGGGTCCAGCCCGTCGATCTCGACGATGCCGGCCTGTTCGCCGGAGTCCTCGGCGAGAAGCCCGGCCAGCGCCGCCAGCAGGGTGCTCTTCCCGGCCCCGGAGGCGCCGAGCAGCAGGACCCGCTCGCCGTGCTCGATCCGCAGGTCGACGTCGCGGAGCGCCCAGGCCCGGCGACCGGCGTGCCGCCACCCGAACCCCCGCAGCTCGACCGCGCTCATCCCCGCCCCCTCCCGGCGTCGATCACGGGGTTGTCACCGACCCGGCCGGCGGTGCGGGCGGACGCTTCCATGGGTCGACGAGGCTCAGATCGCGGTCCGCTCGCGGCCGGCCGGGAAGCGGTCCAGGACACCCGTCTGGGTCAGCGCCCGGGTCAGCGCCCACCCGCCGGCACCGGCGACGACCGCCGAGCTGACCACCGTGAGGAGGAGGACCGGCAGCCGGAACGAGGCGAGGTCGTACTCGGAGTAGTACCGCCACTGGTCGAAGAGGGCGGCGGCGAGTCCGGCCAGGGTGCCGGAGAGGACCGCCACCGGCAGCCGGAAGGCGCGGTAGCCGGTGGCCAGGAAGGCCAGTTCGGCGCCGACTCCCTGGCAGAGCCCCTGGAGGATCGCGACCGTGCCCCACTGGCTGCCGAGCAGCACCGAGACGAGGGCGGCGAGGAACTCGGTGTACGACGCCGCGCCCGGCTTGCGGATCACGAGGCCGCCGAGTACGCCCGGCAGCAGCCAGACGCCGTAGATGACCGCCTGGGCCGGCGGAAAGAACGTGAACAGCCCTTCGGTGGCGCTCCAGACCAGGTTCCAGGCCCAGAAGATGACGCCGAACGCGACCGCGACGACCGAGGCGACGACGATGTCGACGGTGCGCCATCGGGCGGTGGTGGACTGACTCATGAGGTGCCTCCCAGTCGCTGGGCGATCCAGGGGCGAAACGCACGCCGCCGTCCGGGCTGGTACCCGGACCGCGGCGCGGCTGGAGACTCGACCGAACTCCCTGCGCTGGCATTACCCAGATCAGGTTCGAGGGTCTGCGGAGGTCCGTCCGCACTCTCAGCGCTGTGCGCTCCCCTGTCGGATGTGTAGTTGTTTCGCGAACGCTAGCACCGGATCAGCGCCGGCCGATAGCCACGGTTAGGCTTCGGTCATGCGGATCACCGTCCGGGACCTGACCGTGGGCCGGGGACCGGCGGTCCCGACCAGGGCCGTGGCATCCTCGGCGGGCCGGACGGATCGCAGAGAGGGATCGGAGGACAGGTGACACCCAGCGCCGAGGACTACCTGGAAGTCGTGACCGCGACGATGGCACGGGTCGCGGCGAGCCAACGGGACAACGTACGGCGGGCCGCCGATCTGGTCACCGCGGCGCTCCGGGCCGGTGGTGTGGTGCACGCGTTCGGCACCGGCCACTCCGAGGCGCTCTCGATGGAGATCGCCGGCCGGGCGGGTGGACTGGTCCCGACGAACCGGATCGCCCTGCGTGACCTCGTGCTGTACGGCGGGGAGCCGGTCGACATCCTCGGACCGACCCTGGAGCGCGACCCGACGGTGGCTCGGCGGCTGCTGGACCTGGCCCCGGTGCGGGAGCCGGACATCTTCGTGATCGCCTCCAACTCCGGGGTCAACGGCACCATCGTCGAGTTCGCCACGCTGGTCAAGGAGCGCGGACACCCGCTGATCGCGATCACCTCGGCGGAGCACTCGGCCGGGGTGGAGTCCCGGCATCCCTCCGGACGCAAGCTGAGTGATCTCGCCGATGTCGTGCTCGACAACGGCGCCCCGTACGGCGACGCGGCCCTGCCGCTGCCCGGTGGCGGGGCGGTCGGCGCCGTCTCGTCGATCACCGCCGCGCTGCTCGCCCAGCAGATCACCATCGAGGTGGTGGCCCGGATGATCGAGGCGGGTGAGACCCCGCCGGTCTACCTCTCCGCGAACATCCCGGCCGGGGACGAACACAACAGGGTGCTGGAGGAGCGGTACGCCGGACGGATCCGGCGGGGGGCGTGACCCCGACGGGCAGCGGAGGCCGAGCCCGTACGTCATCGTCGTGACCCGCCGGCCGGGACCGGCCCGGACGCTACCCCGGGCCGTCCCCGCCGAGGAACCGGATCCCGTGGAAGAACGCGGACGTCACGGACGAACGCTCCCGAGCCGAACCCGTGTTTCGGTCGCGCCGGTGCGGGGCACACTGCTCCGCACCGGCGGCTGACGGCCCGGGCGGGAGCAGGAGGTGGCGGGTGAGCGCGGAGACCGAGAAGCAACGCTGGCAGCGCAACTTCGCCGACCTGCTCCAGGAACTGCGGGTGGCCCAGACCGGGGTGCAGATTCTCTTTGCCTTCCTGCTCACCCTCCCCTTCAGCAGTGGGTTTTCCCGGGCCAGCCAGTTCCAGAAGGACACGTACGTCGTTGCCCTGCTCGCCGCCGCGGCGGCGACCGCGCTGATCATCTCGCCGGTCGCCTTCCACCGGGCGCTGTTCCGGCGGGGCCGCAAGCCGGAGCTGGTCCGGTTCGCGCACGCCATGGCCACCGGAGGGCTGGCGTTCATGCTGGTCGCGATGGTCAGCTCCGTGCTGCTGATCACCGATGTCATCCTGCCGCGTCCGCTGGCGTTCCTGCTCACCGCGCTGGCGGCGGCCTGGTTCCTGACCTTCTGGGTCGGGCTGCCGTTCCTGCGGCGCAACTGGGGCGAGCCCGAGGAGGACGACGGCGACGACGGGTTCCCGGGCCGGGACGAGGTCGTGGGTGCCTGAGCGGTCGCGGCACGAGACCGGTCCGCCCCCGCCGGACCGGTCGGTCCGGCCATCCGTCGAGTCGCCGCCGGTCCCGACAGACCCGGTCGCCCCGCGGAGCCGTCCACCGGGATCCGACCTGTCCGGACGCCGGCTCCGACCTGCCCGAACCCGCGTCGGACCGGCGTCGAATCCGGGACCAAACTGTTACGCTCCGCGATCCATACTGGACAGTATTTGCTTTCGTCCGTTCCGCCTTTCTACATTGACCGCTTATGCGATGTGCCGCAGCTAGGCGACGTCTGTTCGATCATCGCGATCCTGCCCTCCGCGCGTCGCCCACCACGTCGTCGTCATTGACTGAGAGTTATACAGAGAACGGCACCGACACGAGGCGAGAGGCGAAGATGAATCACCTGCAGGGGGGGTTGCGCGCCGGGCGGCCGGCGGCAGCGGTAGCGAGCCCGATCGGGGGCACGGGGCTCGGCATCAACGGGGGTAGGACAGCGTGAGGGGCGGCGACGAGGCGACGGCGCGGGCCGCTGCCGGCACCCGGCTGGGGGACCGGGGACAGGCGGGGTTGGACGCGAGCTTCGAGGAGTTCTGCCAGCAAAACTTCATCCTGGTCGAGCGCTTCCTGTTGCACCAGTGCCCGGACCACGGGCTGGTCGAGGACGCCGTCCAGGAGGCGTTCGTCACCGCCCGGGCGCGGTGGGAGCAGATCCGCGGCTACGAGAAGCCGCTGGCCTGGGTGTACCAGACCGCCCGCTACCGTCTGTGGATGGCCCGGCACCGGGGCCGGCCGGAGACGGCGTCCGAACCGGACGAGCCGCTGCCGTGCCTCGCCACACCGACCCGGCACGGCGCCGCGGCGGCGGACGGCGGGCTCGGCGACCCGGCCGGGGTGGGCGGCGGGCTCGGCCATCCCGCCGGCGTGGGCGGCGAGCTGCCGGTCACCGCCGCGGCCGCCCGGCACCTGCTCCGGGGCTGGCTGCGGCAATTGCCGCCCCGACAGGCCGAGGTCTTCACCCTCGCGCTGGACGGCTGGTCCGACCACGAGATTGCCCGGGTGCTCGGCATCGCGTACCAGACGGTGCGCAGCTACCGGCATGAGGCGCGACGCCGGCTCGAGGAACTCGCGCGGCGGGACGGGGTGGACCCGGGCGTCGGGCGGGGACGGGGATGAACCTCGACGACCTGCTCGCCCTGGCCGCCGACCGCGGCCTGAGCGAGCTGGAACGGGCGCGCGCCCGTCGGGCGACCCGCCGGGTGCAGCAGGAGTACCAGCGAGCCGTCTCCGCGGGCCTCGACGTGAGCAGCGACGTCGACGTCCGCGACCCGCTGGCCGGGGACCTCGACGAGGCGGCCCGGATCAGCCGGGCGGCCCAGTTGGCCAAACTGGGCACGCTGCGCTGGAACCGGGAGACCGGTGAACTGCGCTGGTCGGACGAGATGTCCCTGATCTTCGGGTACCCGCCCGGCACCGTCCGGCCGTCGCTCGAGCTCCTCACCCGGCTGGTTCACCCGGACGACGCCGCCGAGGTCCGCCGGACCGTCGAGTCCGCCTGGCGGGCGGAGTCGGTTCGGGAGACGACGGTCCGGGTGATCCGGCCGGACAACGCCATCCGCTTCGTGCACTGCCTCGTCGAGGTTGTCGTCGACCGGAACGAGCGTCCCTGCGGGATCGTCGCCACCGGCCAGGACGTCACCGAGGCGGAGCTGGCCCGGCAGGAGCGGGCCCGGCTGTCCCGGCGCCGCGAGACCCTCCAGACCGGACTCACCGGACGGGAGCCGGTCAACGGGCTGCTCGACCGGCCCCGCTTCGTCGACGAGATCGACGCCGCCCGGCGGGACGGGTCCGGCGTACTCCTGGTGGTGGCGGTCGAGTCGGCCGCCCCCGACACGGCCAGGCCCGGGGCGGACGGTCCGGGCGACGGCGAGCTGACCAGCCGGCTCGGCGGCATCGCCACCACCGGGCACGTCGGCGCCGGCGTCGAGGACCACGACCTGCTGGTCGCCGCCGTCGGCGCCGTGGTCCGTCGGGCCGTACGGCACGGGGACGTCTGCGGCGTCACCGCCCCCGGCGAGTTCGGAATCCTGCTGCACCGGACCACCCTCGGCGCGGCCCGGGCGATCGCCGAGACGGTCGTCGCGGGCATCCGGCGCCAGCCGTTCGTGCTCGGCCGGACCCGGCTCCGCCTCGACGCCTGGGCGGGGCTGGTCCGGTACCCCGGCCGGGGTGGCCGCCCCGGGTTCGACCTGCTGCTCGACGCCGAGACCGCGTGGCGGCGGGCCCGCGCCGCGGACCTGGACTGCGTGGTGCTGGAGGAGCCGGCCAGGACCGGGGAGGCGCCGGCGGACGGGCGGAGCCGGACCCGCGAGTGGCGGAGCACCAACCTCGTCACCCTGGACACCCAGCCGATCCTCGACCTGCGGGTGAACCAGATCACCCGGCAGGAGATCCTGCCCCGACTGGTCGACGGTTGCGGAGGGCAGCACCGTGACCCCGGCATGCCGGAGGGCGACGAGCTGGTCGACCGCCGGGTCGTCGACCACGTCGTCGAGCTGGTCGCCCGGGGCGCCCGCACGTCGCACTACCAGGTGAACCTCTCGGCCCGTTTCCTCGCCGACGCGGACCTGCTGGAACACCTGCAACACCGGCTTCGGGAGTACGACGTGGACCCGGCCCAGCTCACCTTCGAGATCACCGAGACCGCGCTGACCGGCGACCCGACCGAGGCGGTGAACTTCGCGTACGGGCTGCGGAAGATCGGTTGCCACCTCGCGCTCGACGACTTCGGCGCCGGACCGGCCCCGCTCAGCCTCCTCACCTATCTGCCGCTGGATCTGGTGAAGATCGACGGCGGGCTCATCGTCGGGCTTCCCTCCTCCCGACCGCACCAGCTCCTGGTGCGGTCGTACGTGGAGATCTGCCGCGAACTCGGGATCCGGACCGCGGCCGGACACGTCCGCGACGCTGCCACCCTCGACCTGCTCCGGACGTACGGTGTGGACTTCGCGCAGGGATCGCTGATCGGCCGGCCCGAGCCCGTCACCGGTCCGCACCGGTCGGCGTCGGCACCGCTTCCGCGGTCGCTCCGGCCCGGTACGGCGGCGTGCCCCTCGGCCGCTCTCGGCTGAGGCCGCTCGGGCCGCCACCCCGGGCCGGGCAGGATTCCGCGGTCCGGCGGCCGGGGTGGGCCGGTGCCCGTGGCTGCCGGTCGGTGACTCCGGGCCTCGCTGAGGCTACCACTGGGTAACAATGCGGAGTAGCGTTGGCCCTACCGGTGGTGAGCGCCGCGCGTCCTACCGGTTGTCGGCAGTGAGCGGGGCTCTCCGCCACTCGCGGCGATGGCATAGGGTCCCTCCGCACATCCCAGGAGGGTTGCCGTGACCACGACCGAGCACACACCGGACGGAGTGGGCCCGCTGCCGGCCGAGGGCGGCCAGGTCTCGGAGCGAGAGGCCCGGCAGGTCGCCGAGGCGGCCCGGGAGGCCGAGTGGGGAAAGCCGAGCTTCGGCAGGGAGCTGTTCCTCGGCCGGTTGCGTCTCGACCTGATCGCACCCTGGCCGCGCCCCGACCAGAACCAGGCGGCCAGGGCCGAGGAGTTCCTCGGGAGGCTCGACGCGTACGTCCGGACCGAGGTGGACGGTGCCGCGATCGAGCGGGACGCCCGCATCCCCGACGAGGTGTTCCAGGGGCTCGCCCGGCTCGGCGCCTTCGGGATGAAGATCGACGAGCGGTACGGCGGCCTCGGGCTGTCCAACCTGCACTACTGTCGGGCGCTGATGCTGGCCAGCTCGGTGAACCCCGCGATCGGGGCGCTGCTGTCGGCGCACCAGTCGATCGGGGTGCCGCAACCGCTCAAGATGTTCGGCACCGAGGAGCAGAAGCGGCGCTTCCTACCCCGGCTCGCCGCCGGTGAGGTCTCGGCGTTCCTGCTCACCGAACCGGACGTCGGCTCCGACCCTGCCCGCCTGGCCAGCACCGCCGAGCCGACCGAGGACGGCACCGGCTACCGGCTCAACGGCGTCAAGCTCTGGGCCACCAACGGCACCGTGGCGAACCTGCTGGTGGTGATGGCCCGGGTCCCGACGAGCGCCGACCGGCGCGGCGGGATCACCGCCTTCGTGGTCGAGGCCGACTCACCCGGGATCACCGTCGAGCGGCGCAACGCCTTCCTCGGCCTGCGTGGGCTGGAGAACAGCGTCACCCGGTTCCACGACGTCTTCGTCCCGGCGGAGAACGTCATCGCGGCGAGGGCCGCGGTCTGAAGGTCGCGTTGAGCACGTTGAACACGGGCCGCCTCTCGCTACCGGCGATGTGCGTCGGGGCCGGCAAGTGGGCGCTGCACGTGGCCCGGGGCTGGGCGGCCGAGCGGGTCCAGTGGGGACGGCCGGTCGGCGAGCACGAGGCGGTGGCGACCAAGCTCGCCTTCATCGCCGCCACGACGTACGGCATGGAGACCATGCTCGAGCTCTGCTGCCTCCTCGCCGACGACGACCGCAACGACATCCGGATCGAGGCGGCGCTGGTCAAGCTCTACGCCAGCGAGATGGCCTGGCGAATCGCGGACGAGCTGATCCAGATCCGGGGCGGGCGCGGCTACGAAACCGCCGAGTCGCTGGCGGCCCGGGGCGAGCGGCCGGTCGCGGTCGAGCAGCTCCTGCGGGATCTGCGGATCAACCGGATCTTCGAGGGCTCGACCGAGATCATGCACCTGCTGATCGCCCGGGAGGCGGTCGACGCCCACCTCTCGGTCGCCGGCGACCTCATCGACCCGGCGGCGGAGCTGGGCCGCAAGGTCCGGGCGGGGGCCCGGGCCGGCGCCTTCTACGCGAGGTGGCTGCCGACCCTGACGGTCGGCCGTGGCCAGAACCCGGCCGGGTACGCCGAGTACGGTCCGCTCGCCGGCCACCTGCGCCACGTCGAACGGGCCTGCCGCCGGCTGGCCCGTTCGACGTTCTACGGGATGTCCCGGTGGCAGGGGAGGCTGGAGCGGAAGCAGGCGTTCCTCGGCCGGGTGGTCGACATCGGCGCCGAGCTGTTCGCCATGGCGGCGGTCTGCGTCCGGGCGCACGCCGAACGCCAGAGCCGGCCGGAGGGCGTCGAGCTGGCCGACCTCTTCTGCCGCCAGGCCGAGGTGCGGGTCACCGCGCTGTTCCGGGCGCTGTGGGAGAACACCGACCATGTCGACGGGCGGGCGGCGACGCGGATCCTCGCCGGCCGGTACGCCTTCCTCGAGGACGGCATCGTCACCCCGCCCGCCGACCGACCCTGGGTAGCCACCTGGCAGCCCGGCCCGTCGACCGCCGAGGACGTCCGTCGCCGCGTCCCGCCCGCCTCCTGAGCCCCGGCGTCCCGCAGGGTTCCGCTCAATACAGCCAGAACCGTCGGGGCGCGGCGAGCGGGGTGAGGGTCTCCCACAACTCGTCGGGAATCTCCCAGGTGGCGAGCCGGGCGGTCTCGGCGATCCGCTCCGGGCGGGAGACCCCGACGATGGTGGAGGTGATCCGCGGGTCGCGGAGCGAGAACTGGAGCGCCGCCGCGGCCAGCGGTACGCCGTGTGCGGCACACGCCTCCGTCATGGCCCGGATCCGGCGCAGGACCTCCTCGTCGGCCTGGCGGTAGGCGTACCTGCTGAACCGGTCGGGACCCTTGGCCAGGATGCCGCTGCCGAACGGCGCCGCGTTGACGACGCCGACGCCGAGCGAGACCGCCTCGTCGATCAGGTCTCCCGCGGAGCGGTCGACGAGGGTCCAGCGATTGTGCGTGATCAGCGCCGAGAAGTGTCCGGTACGCAGGTACCGGGCCATCAGCGCGACCGGCCCGCCGGCCACGCCGAGGTGTGTGATCACGCCCTCGCGCTGCAACTCCAGCAGGGCCTCCACCGGCCCGCCCGGCGCCATTCCCGCCTCGAAGCTGATGTGTTCGGGATCGTGGAGATAGACCAGCGGCAGCCGGTCGAGGCCGAGCCGTTCCAGGCTGCCGGCGACGGAGCGGCGCATCTGCGCGCCGGAGAAGTCGCCGGTGCGCAGGTCTCGGTCCACCTTGGTGGCGAGGACGAAGCCCTCCGGTACGCCGCCGATCCGCCGCAGCGCCGCGCCGATGCGCCGTTCACTCTCCCCGTCGCTGTAGCCGGCGGCGGTGTCGAGGAAGTTGAACGGGCCGGTGAGCGCGGCGAGCGCCGTCTCGGTGCCGCGTTCGGCGCTGACGTCGTACCCGAAGAGGTCTGGCATGCTGCCGAGTGGGCCGCCGCCGATACAGACCGGAGTGACCAGCAGGCCGGTCGAGCCGAGCGGTCGGCGCGGGAAGCTACCGGGGGTGTCTGGTACGTCGGTCACGCGTCTCCTCGGGGTGTGTCGTGTCATCGCCGACGGTGGTGAGGGCCGTCGCGCGACGAGCATGACATGGTTTCGCGTCCGGCCCGGGTACCACGCCGGGTGGGCGAGGTCCGTTCCGGACAGCGGCGGGCCGGGCACCCCCACGCGCCCGGCCCGCCGTCCCCCGTTGGCGCTGTGCCGAGGTGATGGTGGCGCTCACCGCCGACGTTCCGCGGGCCACCAACCGTGGTGTGGTAAACGCGGAGAGTGTCGGTGGTGAGCCCGGCCCGGACAGATCTGGATTTCGCAGCGTGACGAAAATGTCGCTCGTCGGGTCGACGACCGGGCCCGTGTGGCGGTCATCGGCGTCGCCTGCGCGGCGCCGACGAACAGCCGCGCGGCCGAACGGCACGGGCGGGGAGCTGTGCTGGTCATCGAGTTCCCTTCGCTAACGGAAACCGTGGTGCCGGAATGGGCGGAGCGCGTTTTCGTGGCCGGCGAAAACACTGTATGTCGGCGGCCGGAGACAATGAAGAGAGCGATTTTTTCGATTGTCGATCGTGCCCCGTTTGCCGGGGAGGGAGTAATTCACGAATGCGGCGGAACGTGGGCCGCAACAATGACTCGGCCACGTGTATCAACCGGGTCCGACGATTCTCTTGTGCGTCGTCACAAGGCGGTGCGGCGACCCGGGCGCGCCGAGGCGAGGCAGCGGGCGCGCCCGGTCAGACCAGCCCGGTGTGCGCGATCGGACCGGGCGGGGTGCGCTCGCGCGGACCAGGACCGGCGCGGTGCGCGCGACCGGATCAGGCGGGGCGCGGCGTGCGCGGCCCGGCCCGGCGGTTGGCGGTGGCGGGACCGGGGCCGCGGACGGCGGTGGCCGGGACGGGACCCGAGGTCAGGCGGCCGGGACGGGACGGGGTCAGCGGAGTGGGACCCAGGCCGTCGCCACCGCGTACTCCTCGGTCCACGCGTGCAGCCGCACCGGGCCGGGCGGCGGCGCGCCCAACGAGAAGAAGCCCACCTCGTCCGCGGCTGCCTCCGCGTACGCGCCGCGGGCGCTCCGGGCCACCACCCGGCCGCGCCGGGCCGGGGAGAGCTGGCCGACGACGCCCGCGTCGGTCACCTCGATCTCGACGACGACCTCGCCGGCCCGGAAGGTCAGGGTCCGGGCGGAGTCGGTGGACCGGGTGAGCCCGGTGGGCGCGGCGTCGCAGGCCGAGTCGAAGACCAGCTCCGCGACGGTCAGCTCGGCGTCCACGGTCCGCCAGCTGAACGCCGCGTACCCGGCGGCGAGGAGCTCCGCCACCGGCGGTTCCCCCTCCCGCAGCGCGACGCCCAGCTCCCGGAGCAGGGCGTCGTCATCGGTTGGCGGCCACGGCCCCATCCCGGTCACCTCCGCTTCCCTCGACAGTGTCCCGGTCCGGTCGTACGAACGGCGCGAGCGCGGGCGACTCGCGCAGCTTGCGCAGGCATCGTGCCTGGGACGGGCCGATGCTGCCGATCGGCATGCCGAGCCGTTCGGCGATCTCCCGGTAGCGGAGCGGGGGATCGGCGACGAGCAGGGCGAGCAGCTCGCGGCAGCGCGTCGGGAGCTGGGCGAAGCCCGCCCGCAGCGCCTGCCGACGTTCCGTTCGCAGCAGGTCCTCGTCCGGGGCGGCGACGTCCGCCGACCGGAAGAGCGCTCGGTGTGCCTCGACCGTCTCGTCGTGCGGGTCGAACGGCCGGGTACGCCGCCCGGCGCGCAGCAGCCGGTAGCACTCGCGCCGCGTGGTGGTGATCAGCCAGGCGGCGAGGGCCGCCGGTTCGCGGACTCGGCCCAGGTGCTCGACCAGGCGCAGCCAGACGGTCTGGTTGACGTCCGCGGCGTCGGCGCGGTCCAGACGGTGTGCCCGGATCACCGCCAGCACCAGCGGCGTGTGGCGGCGGACGAGCTCCGCCCAGGCGTGCTCGTCGCCGCGGCTGGCGGCGGAGACGAGCACGGCCACCGGCCGGTCCGGTTGGTCCGCCCCGCCGTCCTGTCCGACCGCCCACCCGGGACGCTCAGTCAACGAGCACCCCGTAGTCGGGATGCCAGCGGGGGGCGGCGAGCAGCGCCGCGCGGGCGGCCTCGGCGTCCAGCCCGGCGGTGGTCATCAGCGCGGCCAGTCGGCCGGAGACGTGCGCCGCGGCGAACGAGGTCCCGGCCCAGGCCGCGAAGCCGGTGAACAACCGGGTGGGGAGGCCGGGCAGCACCAGCCGTCCGTCGACGTACGTGCTGGTCCGCTCGCCCACCGCGCAGGCGTCCACCCAGCTGCCGAATCCGCTGTACGGCGCCGGCACCGGGCCTGACTGCCCCGGGCTGACCGCGCTCACCGCCAGGACGTCGGGGAACGCCGCCGGCCAGGCCGGCCGGCTGGTCCCGGCGTTGCCCGCCGCCGCCACCACGACGCTCCCGCTCGGCCGGGCGGCGAGGGCCTGCGCCAGCGGCAGGGACGGCTGGTCGTCCTGGGTGAAGCAGCCCAGCGAGAGGTTGACCACCGACACCTCCGGAGCGAGGGCGGCCAACGCCCGCACCAGCATCTCCTCGTCGCCCAGGCCGGTGTGCGCCAACGCTGGCTCGGGGTCGAGCCGCACCCCGGGGGCCGCCTGCCGGACCACCCCGGCGACGAACGTGCCGTGTCCACCCTGGAGGGCGAGGATGTCGGCCGAGAGGTAGAGCGGGTCCTCGTCGTCGAGCTGTGGCAGGTAGCTGCCGCCGAGCCACTGGGGATGGCGGTCGGCGGCGAGCCGCCAGATCCCGGTGTCGCAGATCCCCACCGTCACCCCGGCGCCCTCGCCGGCCCGGGTCGGGGCCGGCGGCGCCAGCGGGGTGGCGTCGCGGGGCGGACTGCCCGGGTTGCCCATGATGTTGCCGAACCCCACCACCACGTGGTGTGGCTGCACCCGGGGGACCGGCTGGTTCGGCCACTGCCGCGGGTCGCGCAGCGCCGAGACCACCGCCGGTACGTCGGTCTCCTGGCCGAATCGCAGCCGGGTGACGCCGGCGAAGCTGCCGGCCGGGGTGGCCTGGTGGCCCTGCTCGCGCAGCCGGACGAGCACCCGGGTGGTGTCCGGGTTCGCCACCAGGAGCTGCCGGGGGCGGTAGAGAAACTCCCGGCCCGGCTCGGCGTACCACCGGACGTCCTGGTCCGCCGCCACCGCCTGCTGGAACGCCCTCTGGTACGCGTCGCCGTCGCTCTCGGCGACGGCCCGGGCCGGCCACAGTCCGGCGCCGAGCGGGGTCGCGGCCGCCAGCGCGGACCACACCAGGAGGCGGCGACGGGTCAGCCGACCGTCGGGACCGGGTGAGTCCTGACGGGGGACGACGGGACGGTCGGGTGGCGGCACCGGTCCTCCACATGGTCGGTGGAACTGCGGCCAGCGGACGGGAGAACAGCGGACGCGTGGCCGGGCGGCCCGCCAGCGCCGGTGCACGATTCGACGGCACCGGTCGATCCGCCCCGCTGGTCGTGGGAGCATTCCCGCTGGCGCGATTGTTTTCCGTTGATAGTAAATTGTCAATGGCTGGTACGGTGTCGACCTGACGTGGGAAGGCAATTTCCGCGGTCGGGTGAGATAGGGGGATTTTGACCCAAAGCCATTCGTCGGAGATTCTGTCCGGCATGGGCGACGGCGTGGGCGATTCCGCCGCGCCCACCGCCCAGGCCGCCCTGGACGCGGTGCAGCGCTATCCCCGGGAGGCCATCGCCGTCGCACGGCGGGTGCTCGCCACCAGCGCCGACCCGGACGAGTGCTCCACCGCCGAGCGAGCCATCGGGCTGGCCCTGCGGGAACTCAACGACCTCCCGGGTGCGCTGCGGCACCTGCGCCGGGCGCTCCGGGCCGCCGACTCGCCCCGGGTGGCGGCCCTGGCCCGGATGAGCCTGGGCTACGTACTCGCCAACCTCGGCCGTACCTCCGCCGCGCTGGCCGCGGTCACCGCCGCACTGCCGAAGCTCTCCGGCGCCGACGCGGGGCGGGCCCGGATGCAGCGGGGCGTGGTGCTGCACTACCGGGGCCAGTTCGAGGAGGCGGCCCGGGACTACACGATCGCCGTCGAGATCGCCCAGCGCGAGGGTGACCTCCTGCTGGAGGCCCGGGCCCGGAACAACCGGGGGCTGCTGCACGCGTACCGGGGCGCGGCCCCGGGCGCCGACGACGACCTCCAGCGGGCCGCCTCGATCTTCGCGCGGCTCGGCCTGGACCTGGCCGCCGCCGACGCCCGGTGGAACATCGGCATCGCCGCCGGTCACGGCGGCGACGTACCGGGGGCGCTGCGGCGGTTCGCCGCGGTGGCCGAGGAGTACGCCCGGCTCAACGTGCCCCGGCCGGCCCTGCTGCTCGACCGGTTCGAGCTGCTGCTCTCGGTGCCGTTGGTCGAGGAGGCGGTCGAGGTGGCCGCCACCGCCGTCCGGGAGCTGCGCCGCCGGGGCATGGCCTCCGACCTCGCCGAGGCGCTGCTCGCCCGGGCCCGGGCGGCCCTGCTCGCCGGTGACCCGGAGACCGCCTCCGCGACCGCGGCGCAGGCCCGGGTCCGGTTCCGCCGTCAGGGACGCCGGACCTGGGCCGCGTTCGCCCGCCACGTCGAGCTCCGCGCGGCGGTACGCCGGGGCATCCGGTCCCCGGTGCTGCTCGCCGCGCTGATCCGCACCGCCAACCAGCTCGACGCGGCCGGCTGGCCGGACCCGGCGCTGACCAGCCGGATCGAGGCGGCCCGGCTCGCCGCCGAGCTGGGCCGCACCGCCCAGGCGACCGCGCTGTTGGCGGTCGCCGCCCGGGCACGTCACCGGGGCACCGCCTCCCGGCGTGTCCAGGGCTGGTACGCCCTCGCCCTGGCCCGGCGGCTCGCCGGCGACGAGCGGGGCGGTGCCCGGGCGCTACGCCGCGGACTGGCGGTACTCGACGGTCACCGGGCCGCGCTCGGCGCCACGGAGCTGCGGGCGCACAGTGGCGCACACGGGCAGGAACTGGCCGCCGAGGGCCTGGACATCGCGATCCGGTCCGATGCTCCGGCCGAGGTGCTGGCCTGGACCGAACGGTGGCGGGCCAACGCCCTGCGGACCCGCGCCGTGCTGCCGCCGCAGGATCCGGAACTGGCCGCGGCCCTCGCCGAGCTCCGCATGGTCAGCGCCGCGCTCGAGGAGGCGCTCCTGGCCGGGCGGCCGGTGCACGCGCTGCGCCGCCGCCAGGCGGGGCTGGAACAGCGGATCCGGGAACTGGCGCGGGGCGTACCCGGGCGGGGGACCCTGGTCGCGCCGCCGAGCGTGCGCCGGCTGGCCGAGCAGCTCGGGCCGGCCGTCCTGGTGGAACTCGTCGCCCACGGGGAGCGGCTTCGGGCGGTACTGGTCCGGGACGGCCGGGCGACCCTGCACGACCTCGGCCCACTCGCGGAGGCGCTGCACGCGACCCGGCTGCATCGGTTCGGCCTGCGCCGGCTGGTGGTCACCGGCGACTCGCCGTCCGCCCGCACCGGCGTCCGGCACGCGGCGGCGATGCTGGACCGGCAGCTGTTCGGCCCGCTGCGGTCCCGGCTGGCTGACCGTGCCCTGGTGGTGGTGCCGATCGGGGCGCTGCACGCCGTCGCCTGGGCAGGCCTGCCGACCTGCGCCGACCGGCCGGTCACGGTGGCGCCGTCGGCGACGGCCTGGCTGCACGCGGTGCGGCGTACCGCCCCGGACGGGCCGCCGGTGCTGGCCGCCGGGCCGCGGCTGCCCGCGGCCGAGACCGAGGTACGCCTGCTCAACGAGGTGCTGCCGGACGCCAAACCGCTGATCGGGGCGAGCGCCACCGCTGACGCGGTGACCGCGGCGCTCGACGGGGCCCGCCTGGCGCACGTGGCGGCGCACGGGACGTTCCGGGCGGACAACCCGCTCTTCTCCACCCTGGAGCTGGCCGACGGGCCGCTGACCGCGTACGAGTGGGAGCGGTTGTCAAGGCCCCCGGGCTGCGTGGTGCTCTCGGCGTGCGACTCCGGGCTCTCCGGGGTGCGACCGGGCGACGAGGTGATGGGCTTCACCGCCGTGCTGCTCGCCGCCGGGGCCCGCAGTCTGATCGCGACCGTGCTGCCGGTGCCGGCGGAGCTGACCACCGAACTCATGGTCGACCTGCACCGCCGGATGGCGGACGGCGTCCCACCGTCGGTCGCGCTCGCCGCCGCGCGGCAGCGGCTCGTCGCCACCGGCAGCGGCGGCGGCCTGGCCACGGCGGCGGCCTTCGTCTGCTTCGGCGCCGGCTGACGTCACACCGACCGTGGCAGTGCTTCGGCGCCGGCTGACGTCACCGACCGTGGCAGTGCTTCGGTGCCGGCTGACGTCAGCGACCGTGGCAGTCGGGGCAGGTGCCGAAGATCTCCAGCGTGTGGCTGACGTCCTGGAACCCGTGCTTGGCGGCGACCCGTTCGGCCCAGCTCTCCACCGCGGGTCCCTCCACCTCGACGGTCCGGCCGCAGGCCCGGCAGACCAGATGGTGGTGGTGCCCCTCGCTGCACCGGCGGTAGAGGTGCTCGCCGCCCGGCGGGCGCATCACGTCGATCTCGCCCGCGTCGGCGAGCCCCTGGAGGGTGCGGTAGACGGTGGTCAGGCCGACCCGCTCGCCACGGCTACGCAGCATCGCGTAGAGGTCCTGGGCACTGTGGAAGCCGTCGACCTCGGCGAGCAACGCGCTGACCGCGCTGCGCTGCCGGGTGTTGCGGATCGCGGTGCCGCCCCCTGCCGTCGTCATCTCGTCCTCCCACTGCGCCGGACCGCGTGCCTACTCCGAGCCGTGGTCGCGAGCCCCTCTGGCGCCCGTCGCCACGCGGCTCGCGAACCCGGCCTGCTCCGCGCACTCACGAGGCCTCCCCGGAGTGGCTGACCGCGTCCGCCACGATATGCGCGATGTGCTCGTCGACCAAGGAGTACGCGATTTCCCGACCGCGACGCGATCCGCGTACCACCCCGGCGCCGCGCAGCACCCGCAGATGCTGGGAGACCAGCGGTTGTGGTGCGCCGAGCTGCTCGACCAGTTCGTGCACGCAGCGTTCCCCGTTGGCCAGCTCGCTGACGATGGCGAGCCGGATCGGAGCGGACAGGGCACGAAGCAGCTCTCCGGCGCCGGCGTAGGCCTCGTAGGCGTTCGTGCTCGTCACCCCGTAACGGTAACCAATTCTACCGGGGCACCGCCGCATGGTCGGGTCCATCAAGGTCAAGAGCCGGCGTGGGGGAGGTCGGCGCCGGTTCCAGCACCACGTCGCACGGCTCGACCGCCGCGGCCGTCCCCGCCGGCACCGCCCGCCGCCGGACCAGCGCGCGCCGCGCCGCCGCCCCGACCGCCACCACCAGGAAGATCCCGATCGCCAGGATCACGATGGTCGCACCGAGGGCGGTGTCGATGGTCCCGGCCAGCCACACGCCGGAGCCGGCGGCGACCAGCCCGATCCCCATCGCGGCCAGCATGGTCGCGAGGAAGCCCCGGGAGAAGAGCTGCGCGGTGGCGACCGGCACCACCATCAGGGCACTGACCAGCAGGAGCCCGACCGCCCGCATCGAGATGGTCACGGTCACCGCGGTGGTCACCGCGAGCAGCAGGTTGAGCGCCCGCACCGGCAGACCGGAGACCCGGGCGTACTCCTCGTCGTGCGAGATCGCGAAGAGCGCCGGGCGCAGCACCAGCATGGTGCCCAGCACCAGCACCGCCAGCACCACGATCACCGTCAGGTCCTGCGGCGACGTCGTGGTCAGCGACCCGAAGAGGTACGCCATCAGATTGGCGTTGCTGCGGCTGCCGGAGAGCCCGACCAGCATCACCCCGCCGGCGATGCCGCCGTAGAACATCAGTGCCAGCGCGACGTCACCGGGGGTGCGGCCGCGTTCCCGGATCAGCTCGATGGCGACCGCCGCGACCGCCGAGACCAGCACCGCCATCAGCACCGGGGAGCGGTCGAGCAGCAGCCCGATCCCGACCCCGGTCAGCGCGATGTGCCCGACGCCATCGCCGATCAGGGACATGCGGCGCTGCACCAGGTAGATCCCGAGCGCCGGGGCGGTGAGCCCGATCACGAGCGCCCCGACCAGGGCGCGGATCATGAAGTCGTACTGGAACAGGCTCATGCCACCTCCTCGCTCCACCCGCTCACGTCTGGCACCCCCGTCCGCCCGCTCACGAGCCCCACAACCCCGACGACTCGTCCGGTGCGTGCGGGTGGACGTGCTCGTGCCCGGGCGTCGCATGGTGCCCGGCCGGTTCCGGCACCGCGCCGTCGTGCGCGATCGTCCCCTCGTGTACGACCACCGCCCGGGTGATCAGCGGGGCGAGCGGCCCGAGCTCGTGGGCGACCAGCAGCACCGTCCTGCCGCCGGCGACGAACCCCCGCAGCGCCTCGGCGAACGCGTCCTGGCTGGCCGAGTCGACCCCGGCGGTGGGCTCGTCGAGGACCAGCAGCTCCGGCTGCCCGGCCAGGGCCCGGGCGATCAGGGTCCGCTGCTGCTGGCCACCGGAGAGGGTGACCACCGGGTCGCCGGCCCGCTCGGTCAGCCCGACGGCCTGGAGCGCCTCGGCGACCGCCCGCCGGTCGGCGCCGCCGGCCGGCCGGAGGACGCCCCGACGGGCCAACCGGCCCGAGGCGACCACCTCCGCCACGGTCGCCGGTACGCCGCTGCCCGCGCCGAGCCGCTGCGGGACGTACCCGATCCGCCACCACTGCCGGAACCGACGCTGCGGTGTGCCGAAGAGGGTGACCCGGCCGGCGTTCAGCGGCACCAGGCCGAGGATCGCCCGGACGAGGGTGGACTTGCCGGAGCCGTTGGCACCGAGCACCGCGACCACCTCGCCGGGTGTGATCCGGACCGAGACGTCCCGGAGCACGGGGCGGTCGTCGTAGGCGACCGCCCCGTGCTCGACGGTGATGACGGATTCGGTCACGGTCGCTCCTCGTCGCGTCCGGTCGTGGCTGTCGTGCTGCCGGGTTCAATCATGCGCGACGTCGTGCTACCGCGTTCGATCATGCGCAGCCCAGTGCGGTCCTGAGGGTCGCCAGGTTCTCGCGCATCACCGAAAGGTAGTCCCCGGTGCTGCCCGGCTGGAGGCCCTCCACCGGATCGAGTACGGCGGTCTTGGCGCCGACCTCCCGGGCGATGGTCTCGGCGACCTTCGGGCTGACCAGGGTCTCGAAGAAGATCGTCGTGGCGCCGTGCTCCCGCGCCTCGGCCGCCACCTCGGCGAGCCGCCCGGCGGCCGGCTCGTCCTCCGGGGTCAGTCCGGTGATCCCGATCTGCTCCAGCTGGTACCGCTGCGCCAGGTAGGCGAAGGCGGCGTGGCTGGTCACCAGTTCCCGCCGCTGGCAGTTCCGGAGGCCCTGGGCGAACTCCCGGTCCAGCGTCTCCAGGTCGGCGCGCAGCGCCCGGGCCCGGTCGGCGTAGTCGGTGGCCCGGTCCGGGTCGACGGTGCCGAGCCGTTCGGCGAGCCGGTCGCCGATCGTGGCCAGCCGGGTGGGGTCCAGCCAGACGTGCGGGTCCTTGCCGCCGGTGGCCGCCTCCTCGTGCTCCTCGCCCGCACCCGCACCCTCGCCGTCGTGGACGTGCCCGCCGGCGGTGGCGTCCAGGAGCGGCTGCACGCTCGCCACGTCGAAGGCGCGGTCGCCGGCCTGCTGCTGGACCGCCTCGTCGACACTCGGCTGGAAGCCGGCGAGGTAGACCACCAGCTCCGCCTCGCTCACCTGGCCGACCTGGCCCGGGTTGAGTTCGAGGTCATGCGGCTCGGCCCCGGGCTTGACCAGGTTGGTCACCCGGACGGCGTCGCCGCCGACCCGCTCGGCGACGAACTGGAGGGGATAGAAGGCGGCGACGACGTCGACCTGGTCAGGGTCGTCGCCGCCGGATCCGTCACCGGCGCAGGCGGTGGCGGTGGCCAGGGCAAGGAGGCCGCCCGCGACGAGCGCGGCGGCACGGGGAGCGGAGTGGATCAGCATGTTCCCCACTCTCCGCCGTAATGAGAATGATTGTCAAAAACGCATGCTTGCATGAGAAGGTGTCACGTCCGCGCCGGCTGGCCGGGTCCGGCCGGCGCCGGGCCAGCAACCCCGGTCGGTGTCGGGCCGGAAGACCCGGTCGGTGTCGTGGGCATCGTTGGTCCCCGTCCCCGCTCAGACGATCTTCAACAGCGCGACCGCGACCAGCACCGTGAGGATCACCAGCCGGACCGCCCGTGCTCCCGGTGTCTGCACCGTCCAGGTCATCGCCAACAGGAAGCCGAGCAGGCCGGCGAGGGCCAGCAGCAGCAGGCCGCCGACGACGCCCGGCGCGAAGAACGCGACCAGCACCAGGACCAGCGCGGCGAGGAACGCGGTGGTCGGATTCACCCGGGCGAGGCGGGCCAGCAGGACACGCTGCGTACGCTGCATCCCACAGACTCTACGAGATCTCGATGCCCCGGCCGGCGTGCTGTCGCCGACGACACCGCCGCCGCACCCGGTCGGTGGCTCCGGCGAGGAGGCGTACAGGTGCTGGTCACGAACCGGTTCGTGGTGGCGGAGGAGGATGCCGCCGCCTTCACCGCGCGGGCACACGCCGCGCTGGCCGTCCTCGCGGCCCGGCCCGGGTACCGCCGGGGTGAACTCGTGCGGGCGCTCGACGACCCCCGGCACTGGTGCCTGGTCACCGAGTGGGAGTCGGTCGGCACCTACCGGCGGGCGCTTGGCGCCTTCGACGTCCGGGTCCACGCCACCCCGCTGCTCGCCGAGGCGCTCGACGAGCCCTCGGCGTACGAAACCCTCGCCAGGGCCGAACCGGGCGGCGAGGTCGACATCGTCCACAGCGACCGGGCCGCTGACCCCGGACGGTGAGAGGTCGGGCACTACGCTTGCCGGCATGACCCTTCCCGGACCGCCCGGCGGCCCCACTCCGTCGATGCCGGCCGTCCCGTCCACCGGCGTGGCGCCCCCGGTGGCATCCACGCCGCCGGCGGCGGTGTCCCCGTCGCCCTCGGCCGCTTCCGCGACGCCTTCAGTGGCTTCCGCCGCGTCTTCGGCGGCTTCCACGACGCCGGTGGTACCCGCCGGCGCCACGCCGATGCTGGCGGTGCCGTCCGGCGGCGCGTCGCCGACCGCGCCGGCGCCGGGCGGCATGCCGCCGGTACCGCCGGGCGGTACACCTCCGCCCGGGTCCCCGCCGGGGGACACACCTCCGGCTGGGTCTCCACCGGGTGGCACGCCGCCTGCTGGCTCCTCGCCGGGGGTGCCCGAGCCACCGCCCGGGCCCGGGGCCGTGCCGCCGTTCGCCGCGCCGCCCACCGAGGGCCGCACGATGCGACTGTGGCTCGGGATCGGGGTCGCCGCGCTCGCCGTGACACTGGTCTGCGGCGGTGGCGGGGCTGCCCTGATCGGTCTGTTGATCAGCAGTACCCAGGCGATCAACGAGCAGGCCAAGGCGGTGGTCGGCGACTACTTCGAGGCGATCGAGCAGGACCAGTTCGGGCGGGCGTACAACCTGCTCTGCGACGCGGCCAAGCAGCGGGAGTCGCCGAGCGAGTTCGCCCGTCGGGTCAGCGCCGAGCCGGAGATCGCCTCGTACCGGGTCGGCGACCTGATGCTGAACGAGCTGAGCGTGCCGGTGGACGTCACCTACGTCCAGGGCGGCCAGGAGCGGTTGCAGGCCGTTCTCGAACAGGACCCGTCCGACGGGCTGACCATCTGCGGCTTCCGATAGGGGGCGGCCAGGGCTTCCGATAGGCGGCGGCCGGCGGCGGGCGGTGCCGGCCCGCGCCGCCGGACGGTGGAGTAATCTGCTGGGCTTGGGCGGAGGGTGGGCCGCATCATAGGGCCAACGGGTGCCGATCCGGGCGCAACCGCGACCAGCCCGGCGATCTGCCCACCGTTTTCGACCGTAGTCCGCCGATTGTCCCAATCCAGTCCCCGCCGGCCGCCAGCCGGTGTAGGAGGTAGCCATGCCAGCCGACCGAATCGACGCCGTCGTCAGTCTCGCGAAGCGCCGCGGCTTCGTCTTCCCGTCCAGCGAGATCTACGGAGGCACCCGGTCAGCCTGGGACTACGGCCCACTCGGCGTCGAGCTGAAGGAGAACGTACGCCGGCAGTGGTGGCGCGCCATGGTCCAGCAGCGGGAGGACATCGTCGGCCTGGACTCGGCGGTCATCCTCGCCCCTGAGGTCTGGGCCGCGTCCGGCCACCTCGACGCGTTCGTCGACCCGCTGACGGAGTGCCAGTCCTGCCACAAGCGGTTCCGGGCCGACCACCTGGAGGAGACGTACGCGGAGAAGCACGGCCACCCGCCGGCCTCGCTCGCCGAGCTGAACTGCCCGAACTGCGGCAACAAGGGCACCTTCACCCAGCCGCGGATGTTCAACGGCCTGATGAAGACCTTCCTCGGCCCGGTCGAGAGCGACGAGGGCCTGCACTACCTGCGACCGGAGACCGCGCAGGGCATCTTCATCAACTACAACAACGTGGCCGCCTCGGCCCGCAAGAAGCCGCCGTTCGGCATCGCCCAGGTCGGCAAGTCGTTCCGCAACGAGATCACTCCGGGCAACTTCATCTTCCGTACGCGGGAGTTCGAGCAGATGGAGATGGAGTTCTTCGTCGAGCCGGGCACCGACGAGGAGTGGCACGAGTACTGGCTGCGGGAACGCTGGAACTGGTACGTCGACCTCGGCCTCTCCGAGCAGAACCTCCGGTTCTACGAGCACCCCCAGGAGAAGCTCTCGCACTACTCGAAGCGGACCGTCGACATCGAGTACCGCTTCCAGTTCGGCGGCAGCGAGTTCTCCGAGCTGGAGGGGATCGCGAACCGGACCGACTTCGACCTCTCCACGCACAGCAAGCACTCCGGCGTCGACCTGTCCTACTTCGACCAGGAGAAGGGCGAGCGGTGGGTGCCGTACGTCATCGAGCCCGCCGCCGGTCTGACCCGGGCCGTCCTCGCCTTCCTGCTCGAGGCGTACGACGAGGACGAGGCGCCGAACACCAAGGGCGGCGTCGACAAGCGCACCGTGCTCCGTTTCGACCCCCGGCTGGCTCCGGTCAAGGTCGCCGTGCTGCCGCTCTCCCGCAACCCCGCCCTCTCGCCGAAGGCGCGAGACCTCGCCGCCGACCTGCGGAAGCGCTGGAACGTCGAGTTCGACGACTCGCAGGCGATCGGCCGCCGCTACCGCCGGCAGGACGAGATCGGTACGCCGTACTGCGTCACGGTCGACTTCGACACCCTGGAGGACAACGCGGTCACGGTCCGGGACCGGGACACCATGGCCCAGGAGCGGGTATCCCTGGACCAGGTGGAGCGCTACCTGATCGAACGCCTCCCCGGCTGCTGAGGTGTAAGGAAGGGCCCCTTCCTAACGCTTTTTGTATAGGAAGGGGCCCTTCCTAACGTCCAACCACCACCACCACCCCACATCGCACGCCAGATTCCCGGCGGGACTCGTACGCGTCCTCGACGATCCGTCGCACCCGGGCCGGCTCCCGTCGAATCTGGCTGGGGGTGAAGTGGAGGATCAACACGCCGTGCCTGCTCAGCTCGTTGTGTCGGTCGATCGTGCGCCGCCAGTCGGCGGCGGCGAAGTGGAACTCCTGGGAGTCCACCTCAAGAGCCAGCGCGGCGTCGGGCAGATAACCGTCCGGGGTGGGCAGGCGCGATCGGTCCGCGCCGAGGAGCTGGGGATTCCAGAGGATCTCCGGCAGCAGGCGGCTCGCCGACAGACACTCCCGCAGCTCCGCCTCCGGAGACGACCGTACGCCCCGAACGATCTCCTCGAACGCCTTCCGGACCAGGGCGGTACGACTACGTCCGGCACGCACCACCTCTCGATCAAGGGTTGGCAGGTCGGTGAGGTCGCGCTGGATCGCCTCGGCGAGAATCGCCCGGACGGTACGGAGATCAGTCAGCTCGCGACCGGCGTCGACGGCCGCCCGGGCCGGGGAAACGACCTGGTAGAAGCCGGCGTCACGGGCGTACGCGTCCAAGGCGAGCGTCCGCGACACCAGAACGTACCCCGCGGAGGTGCGCCGCGTCTGATGCGGGACAATCAGCCGTAACTTCTCCCCTTTCGGGGCATAACGGAAGCCATACCACCCGAGCGCCGCCAGACCGGTGAGCTGCGCGGACCGCCCGACGTAGAGCGCGGCGGCGATGCGTCGCTGTTCGTCCGTGAGGGTGCCCGTGAGGAGCGCGTACGTCGCCGGCAGTACCCGCTGCCAGCGACCGCGTCGCGTCTGCCGGTACATGTACATGTCGTCGATGCCGACGGAGAGGAGTTGGGCACGGGTCACGATGTGCTGTTGCTGGATCGCGAGGACCTCGATGGTGGTCGTCGGCGCGATCGGCCCCGTCGGTGCCGCAGAAGACGTGGTCACCAGGCGAGGTTGACGGTCGGGTACGTCTGTCGCCAGCCCTGATGGCCGGCGTTGTGGACAATCCGGCGCGCTGTGGACAGCCTGCTGAACTGCCGAGGGGTGTGCTATGGGCGCTGTTAGGAAGGGCCCCTTCCTCTACCGAAAGCGATAACAAGGGGCCCTTCCTTACACTTCAGCGCGTGGGTGGGGAGCTACCGCCGCTGGTCCTCGGGCGGCATCGGGTGTGGCCACCGGTGGTGCTGGCGCCGATGGCCGGGATCACCAATGTCGCGTTTCGGCGACTTTGCCGGGAACAGGGCGGCGGGCTCTACGTCTGCGAGATGGTGACGACCCGGGCGCTGGTCGAGCGGAATCCGAAGACGCTGCGCATGGTGGCGTTCGGCGGCGACGAGCGGCCCCGGAGCCTCCAGCTCTACGGCACCGACCCGGAGGTCACCGCCGCGGCGGTACGGATGGCGGTCGAGGAGGACCTTGCCGACCACGTCGACCTCAACTTCGGCTGCCCGGTGCCGAAGGTCACCCGCAAGGGGGGCGGGGCGGCACTGCCGTGGCGGCGTCGGCTCTTCGCCCGGATCGTCCGGGCCGCCGTGCAGGCGGCGGCGCCCGCCGGGGTTCCGGTGACGGTCAAGATGCGGAAGGGTATCGACGACGATCACCTGACGTACGTCGAGGCGGGGCTCGCCGCCCAGGATGCCGGGGTGGCGGCGGTCGCGCTGCACGGTCGTACGGCCGCGCAGCGTTACTCGGGCACCGCCGACTGGGACGCCATCGCCGCGCTCAAGCAGGCGCTGGACGTACCGGTGCTGGGCAACGGCGACATCTGGGAGGCCGACGACGCGCTGCGGATGGTCGCGCACACCGGGGTGGACGGGGTGGTCGTCGGTCGGGGCTGCCTGGGCCGGCCGTGGCTCTTCGCCGACCTGACGGCGGCGTTCGCCGGTCGGGCCGAGCGGCGGCTGCCGAACCTCGGTCAGGTGGCGGCGACCATGCGCCGGCACGCCGAGCTGCTGGTGGAGTGGTACGCCGACGCCGGCCGGAACCCTCACGCCGAGCGGGACGGCTGTGTCGACTTTCGTAAGCACGTGGCCTGGTATCTCAAGGGCTTCCCGGTCGGCGGCGAGCTGCGCCGGGCTCTCGCCATGGTGAGCGGCCTGGCCGAGCTGGACGACCTGCTCGGCAAGCTCGATCCGGCGGAGCCGTTCCCGGTGCACACGCTCGGGCAGCCGCGCGGCCGGACGAACTCCCCGGGCAAGGTCTTCCTGCCGGACGGCTGGCTCGCCGACCGGGACAGCGTCGAGGTGCCCGCCGGCGCCGAGCTGGCCGACTCCGGGGGCTGAGACCGCCCGAGGGACCGTGAGTAGCAGCACCTCGGGCGGCGCGCGGCCCGCCCCGGCCGGCCGCCCGAGAGCTGTCGGTACGGCCGGCCAGAGCGGGCCGGATCGGCGGGAGGCCGGGGAACCGGTCCTGGCGACGGAGCCCTATCGGGACCTGCTGGGCGAGGGTCGGGTCGGCTCCGGTTCCAGGGACTCGCCGGGGGCCGGGGCCCGCCCGATCCCGACCCGGGCGGCGGCCTGGTAACCCAGCGGCACGCGGATGCCGACCGCACAGCCGCCGTCGGGCTTACAGTTGCCGGGTGCCTCGATCACCTCGAGCTCCGGGTCGGTCTTCGCACTCTCCTCGACGAAGATGACCCGTCCGACCAGCTCGGGGCGGACCGGCTTGACGAACAGCTCGATGTTGAGGCCGTGCTTCCTGAGTTCGGCCTGGTACCGGGGCGGGTCGGCGACCGGGTCCAGGATCTTGATGACGAGGTGACCGTCTTGCTCGGTGATCTCGAGTGCCTGTGCCTGGGCCGGGGCGGGGCCGAGTGGACCCTCGCCACCGGTGGACGGCAGCACCGCGCTGACCACGAAGATCGCGGCGGCCAGGGCGGTTGCCGTCGGCACCGCGATGAACAGGCGGCGACGGGAGAACCGGTACCAGGGGCGTCGGCGGATCCCGGCGGGTGCGCGGTCCGGGTCGGGAGCCCGCAGGATGGCGTGCAGCAGGTCGTCCGCGGCGGGCCCGTCCGGTTGCGCCGCCGTTCCGAGAAGCCGGTGTTGGGGAAGCATCAGTCGGACCAGGTGGTCCGGCTGGTCGTTGAGATCGGTCATGGTGATGTCCTCGAGCTATCGGGCGAGAGCGGGATCGCGAAGCGCGGCGGCGAATCGGCGCCGGGCGCGGTGGAGGCGGATCCGGGCGGCGTTCACCGAGCAGCCCAGGACGACGGCCAGTTCCTCACCGGTCAGCCCTTCCCAGGCCACCAGCCGGAGCAGTTCCTGATCCGCCTCGGGCAGGGTGTGAAACGCCGTGCGGATGTCGTCCGGGACCTCGGGCTGGACGACCTCGGTGTGCCGGAGCTCCTCCCGTAACCTGATGGCCAGGTCGTGCCGGCGTTGGTCCGCCCGGTGGTGGTTCGCGAGTACGTTGCGCGCGACGCCGAAGAGCCAGAGCCGCGCCTGGTCGGTCGGGATGTCGGCAAGGCGGCGCCAGGCGATGAGGAACGTCTCCGCCACCACGTCGGCGGCGGACTCGGGCCGGTCCGTGCGACGTAGCGCAAACCGGAGCAGGTCCGGGTAGCAGGCGCGGTACATCGCCTCGAATTTCGCGGCGTCGTCGGGTGGGTGGGGTGCGGCACGTGCCAAGGCGGCTCCTTCGGACGATGGGCGGCGGGTCGAACACCCGCACACCGCGTACATGTCCGCCACCCGGGCGACATTTCCGCGCGCGATGGCCGTCCGACACTGCGCGCCTCGGCCGCCCGGAGCCCGCGGCCGAGGCGGGTCGCCCGGCGCGGATGCCGCGTACGCCACCGGGCGCCCGCTCACCGTTGAGCGGTGGCTCCGCGCCGGTGGACAAACCCTGACCGGGACAGGTGCCGTCCCCTCGTCGTGCACGCCGTCCGCCGCAAAGGGCGAAGCGGGCGGGTACGGCGCCGGCGCGACACGTCAGACGATGGGCGTCGGGGTACCGCCCGTGGGCGGCGTCTCCGCCCCGTCGGCACCGGCGTCGCCGGCCGGTCGCACGACTCGGATCGGTGCCCCGGCCTCGGCCCCGGCGGCGGCCGCGACGTCCGCCGGTCGCACGACTCGGGTAGGTGCCTCCGTCTCCGTCCCGGCGGCCGTGGCGTCCGCCGGTCTCGCGACCCGGGTCGGTGCGGCCGACCGTGGCCCGGGTACGGTCGGGGTGCCCGACCACGGCACCTCGGGCGAACGGTGGAAGGTGATCCCGGCGGCGCTCCACCGGTCACCCTGCTGCGCCAGCCGGTGCCGGAAGTCCGCCCAGTCGTGCGCCTCCGCCGGCGACCAGCCGAGTTCGGCGATGGCGGGGAGCCGGGGGAAGGTCATGAACTCGACGTCGCTGACCGAGACCACGGTCTCCGTCCACAGCGGTGCCTCCACGCCGAGCACCGCCTCGGCGGGGACGCCGGCGAGGTAGGCGCCGGGATCCCAGTCGTACGCGTCGCGGACCTCGATGAGTCCGGCCCAGTCCTTGCCCAGCGGGGTGGTCTCGGCGTACTTCATGTCGAGGTAGGTGCGGTTGCCGGGGGAGAGCAGCAGCTTGGCGCCCCGCGCGACGGCGTCGGCCACCACCGGGTCCTCGGTGGCGGTGCCCCAGTACTGGAGCACCCGTCCCGGGCTGTGCTCGGCGACCGCGAGCTGGTGCCAGCCGAGCACGGTCTTGCCGTGCCGGGTGACGATCGGCTGGATCCGGTTCATGAACGCGGCGTAGTCGGGAGCCGCCAGGGTGAACGCCTCGTCCCCGCCGATGTGCAGGTACGGCCCCGGGGTGAGCGCGGCCACCTCGCCGAGCACGTCGTCGACGAACCGGTACGTTTGCTCGCTGGTCACGTCGACCGCGCTGAACCCCACGTCGGTGCCGGTGTACTCGGGCGGCGGCGTGCCGCCCGGAGCCAGTTCGCCGTACGCGGTCAGCGCCGCGTTGGTGTGACCCGGAAGGTCGATCTCGGGCACCACCGTGATGTGTCGGGCGGCGGCGTAGGCGACGATCTCGGCGTACTGCTCCTTGGTGTAGTAGCCGCCCGGACCGCCGCCGACCTCGGTCGCGCCGCCGACCGTGGCGAGCCGGGGCCACGAGTCCACCGCGATCCGCCAGCCCTGGTCGTCGGTGAGGTGCAGGTGGAGGTGGTTGAGCTTGTATCGGGCGAGGTGATCGATGAAGCGCAGCACGTGCGGGACGGCGAAGAAGTGCCGGGCGACGTCGAGCATCGCGCCCCGGTAGGCGAAGCGAGGGGCGTCCTCGATCCGCCCGCCGGGCACGGTCCACGGGCCGGTCTGCCGACGGTTGGACTCGATCTTGGCGGGTAGAAGCTGGCGCAGGGTCTGTACGCCGTAGAAGAGCCCGGCCGCGGTCCGGGCCCGGATCACCACCCCGGTCGCGGTCGCCTCCAGCAGGTAGCCTTCGCCGGCGGTGCCCGGACCGGAGGCGGGCCTAGCCCCGTCGTCGGTGAGCAGCAGCGAGATCCCGCCCGGCGCGTCGGAACGACCGACGGGCACGACCGGCAGCGGGTAGCCGGTGGGGCGGCGCAGGAGCTCCGCCAGATAGCGGCCGACCGCGACGGCCTCGGGGACCGGCGTGGTCCGGATGGTGGTGCCCGGGGTGAGGAAGAACTCGACGCCCTCGGCCGGTTCCACCCGTCGCGGCGCGGGCAGCACGGTGCGCAGGCGGGTCTGGGGGACGGTGGCCTCGACGGACCGGGGTGGGAAGGCGGCAGGTCGCACGGCAGGTCTCTCCCGGGGGTAGCCGCAAGTGATCCGGGCAAATCTCATGAAACGCACGTTCGAATTGGCGTCGTGTCAAGGGCTGGTCACTCTGTGGCACGGGACGTGGGATCACGTCGGCTGGTCGGCTCCGGCGGGACGGGGACGAAATGGGGACGAGACGAGGGCGGGGACGAGGTCGCGACGGGGACGAGTCGAGGAGGAGGTCGCGGCGGGGCCGAGACGAGGACGAGGTGGTGACGGGGGCGAGAGCGGGATAGGGACCGAGGTGAGGCGGCCGGTCATCGCCGCTGGCCTCGCCGCGACCGCGACCTCGCACCCGTCCCCGACGTCCCGGCCGGCGCGCCGCCCCGGCCGATCCGGCGTCGATCCGGCGTCCACCGTCGGCCGTGCCGTCGATGTCGGCAGCGCGCTCGATGTTGGCAGCGCGCTGAGCACCGGCTGATCGATGCTGTCCGTGGGATCGTTCCCACACAACCCGACGAACACGTACGGCACGGCTATCTGTGCGCATTGTCACCGATGGGTCCCGTGTCGATCCGGAGTCGCTTACTCTTCGCCCACCAGCGGCCCCTCGTCTCACCCGTCACGGGCGACCGGTCCGGCCGGTACGGACGACTGCCCGAGGGGTACGTAGGGAGCGGCTGATTCATCGTTCAGCGTCGAACGACCCGCGTGGAGGCTCCGGTGGCAGCGCAGCACACTGCGACACAGAAGTACGTGTACGACTTCTTCGAGGGCAACAAGGACCTGAAGGACCTACTGGGTGGCAAGGGCGCCAACCTGGCCGAGATGACCAATCTCGGGCTGCCCGTACCACCCGGCTTCACTATCACCACCGAGGCCTGCCGGGCGTACCTCGCCACGGGATCCCGGCCGGCCGGGCTCAGTGAGGAGATCGCCGACCACCTGCGGGCGCTCGAGGAGGCGATGGGCCGCCGGCTCGGCGACCCGGACGACCCGCTGCTGGTCTCGGTCCGCTCCGGCGCCAAGTTCTCGATGCCCGGGATGATGGAGACCGTGCTGAACGTCGGCCTCACCGACGCCAGCGTGCATGGGCTCGCGCGACAGGCCGCCGGCTCGGCCGACCGGCCCGGCTCCGCGGACGCCGAGCGGTTCGCCTGGGACTCCTACCGCCGGCTCATCCAGATGTTCGGCAAGACGGTCTGTGACGTGCCGGGTGAGGAGTTCGAGCGGGCGCTCGAGGAGTGCAAGCGGGCAAAGGGAACCACCAGCGACCTCGACCTCGACGCGAACGACCTGCGCGCGCTGGTCGGCACGTACAAGGAGATCTTCCGCGCGCACACCGGCCGGGAGTTCCCGCAGCAGCCCACCGAGCAGCTCGACCTCGCCATCAACGCCGTCTTCGAGTCCTGGAACTCCGAGCGGGCCGTCGTCTACCGCCGCCAGGAGCGGATCCCCGCCGACCTCGGCACCGCCGTCAACGTCTGCAGCATGGTCTTCGGCAACCTCGGCCCGGACTCCGGCACCGGCGTCGCCTTCACCCGCGACCCCGCCACCGGGGCGCAGGGCATCTACGGGGACTACCTCGCCAACGCCCAGGGCGAGGACGTGGTCGCCGGAATCCGCAACACCGTCCCGCTGCAACAGCTCGCCGAGCTGAACCGGCCGGCGTACGACGAACTGCTGGCCATCATGGCCCGGCTGGAGGAGCACTACCGGGACCTCTGCGACATCGAGTTCACCATCGAGCGCGGCAAGCTCTGGATGTTGCAGACCCGGGTCGGAAAACGGACCGCCGCCGCCGCGTTCGTGATCGCCGCGCAGCTCGTCGACGAGGGCCTGATCGATCTCGACGAGGCGCTGGCCCGGGTCACCGGCCCGCAGCTCGCCCAGCTCATGTTTCCCCGCTTCACGCACGACAGCGACCTGCGGCCGGTCGCCCGGGGCATCGCCGCCTCGCCCGGCGCCGCTGTCGGCCGGGCGGTCTTCGACAGCCAGCGGGCGGTGGAACTGGCCGGGCAGGGGGAGCGGGTCATCCTGGTACGCCGGGAGACCCACCCCGACGACCTGCCCGGCATGGTCGCCGCCCGGGGCATCCTCACCTCGCGCGGCGGCAAGACCAGCCACGCCGCGGTGGTGGCCCGGGGCATGGGCAAGACCTGCGTCTGCGGCGCCGAGGCGCTGGACGTCGACACCCGGCAGCGACAGTTCACCGTCGGCGGCCAGGTGGTGCGCGAGGGGGACGTGGTCTCCATCGACGGCACCACCGGCGACATCTACCTCGGCGAGGTGCCGGTCCAGCCCTCCGAGGTGGTGCGCTACTTCGAGGGCGAGCTGGATCCGGAACGCTCCGACGACCCGCTGGTCCGGGCCGTACACCGGCTCATGTCGCACGCCGACGCCCGGCGGCGGCTGGGGGTCCGGGCGAACGCCGACACCGCCCAGGACGCGGCCCGGGCCCGGCGGTTCGGCGCGGAGGGGATCGGGCTCTGCCGTACGGAGCACATGTTCCTCGGGGACCGGCGTGAGCTGGTCGAGCGGCTGATCCTGGCCAGCACCGAGGCCGAACGGGAGGCGGCCCTCGCCGAGCTGCTGCCGCTCCAGCGGGCCGACTTCGTCGAGATCTTCCGGGCGATGGACGGGCAGCCGGTCACGGTCCGGTTGATCGACCCGCCGCTGCACGAGTTCCTCCCCTCGCTGGAGGAGCTGGCGGTGCAGGTGGCGGTGGCGCACGAGCGCGGTGAGGACGCGGGCCGGGACGAGCAACTGCTCAGCGCGGTACGCCGGATGCACGAACAGAACCCGATGCTGGGCCTGCGCGGCGTCCGCCTAGGCCTGGTCATCCCCGGTCTCTTCGCCATGCAGGTCCGGGCGATCGTCGAGGCGGCCGTGGAGTGCGCCCGCGGCGGCGGTACCCCCAAGCCGGAGATCATGGTGCCGCTGGTCGGTGCGGTGCAGGAGCTGGAGACGGTCCGCGCCGAAGCCGAGAAGATCATCCAGGAGGTGACCCGGGAGCAGCCGGTCGAGGTGCTGATCGGCACCATGATCGAGGTGCCCCGGGCGGCACTGACCGCCGGGCAGATCGCCGAGGCGGCCGAGTTCTTCTCCTTCGGCACCAACGACCTGACCCAGATGGGCTGGGGCTTCTCCCGTGACGACGTCGAGGGAGCGTTCTTCTGGCGCTACCTGGAGTTGGGCATCTTCGGTATCTCGCCGTTCGAGTCGATCGACGCCGAGGGCGTCGGCCGACTGGTCCGGATCGCCTCCGCCGAGGGGCGGGCCGCCCGGCCCGGGCTCAAGCTCGGGGTCTGCGGCGAGCACGGCGGTGACCCCGACTCGGTGCACTTCTTCCACGAGGTCGGGCTGGACTACGTCTCCTGCTCGCCGTTCCGGGTGCCGGTGGCCCGGCTGGAGGCGGGTCGGGCGGCGGTCACCTCGACCGGCTCCGACAGCCGCTGACCGGACCCCTGGCGCACGGTCGCCCGGGCACGAGTGTCGCCGCGGTCCGGTACGCCGGCCGGGCCGGACCGCGGCGTCGCCGGCGACCGGTGCCGGTCGGTGGATCACCGCCGGTCGGGGGAACGCCAGCGGTCCGTCTCGGACCAGAGCCCGGTCGGCAGGGCGGCCATCGGCGTACGGGTGGTGAGCGGCGCCGTCGGATCCGTCGTCGGGGGGATCGCGGTGGCCACGTCCGGCTGCCGGGCGGCGTCCCAGAGCGCGCCGAGCCGCTGGGCGGCCGACCGGGCCTCGGCGTGCAGCCTGGCCAGGTCGGCCCCCGCGCCGGCGATCGCGGTGAGGATGGCCTCGGCACCGGCCGGGTAGGTCGCCACGTACCCGTCGGCGCCCCGGACCACCGACTCGCGCACCGGGCCGTGCCCGGCGAGGCCGGCGAACCGGCCGGCGATGCCGAGGCTGGCCGCGGAGAGCGCGGCGACGTGGTGCGGGTCGCCGGTGGGCAGGTCACTGGCGACCAGCAGACCGTCGACGGCGGCCAGCACGGCACCGGTCATCTCCGGCACCGCGCGGCGCAGCCGGTGTAGTTCGGCCAGCAGGGCGGCATCAGTGTTCACGGGGTCTCTCCTTCGGGCGTCGGTCTGTGCCGCGGGTGGGACGTGTGGAGGTGGCTACGGACGTGCGGAGATGCTTCGGAGGTGCCGGACGGACGGTGGTCGCGGGGTGGTGACCTTTTGCCTCCGGCACGTTACACCGGGGCATGTTCGACCGGGGTCCCGCGACCATCGGCGATCGTCTGGCAACTCCCGGCTGTTCGGCCGTTGCGGGCTCGGCGTCTCGCGCAATTGCGGACACGTGCTGGCCGGTCCATTGCCGCCCCCGGATCGGATCTCCGGCGTACCCTGAGCGGCACGCGAACTCTGTTGGCAGGTGACGGAGGTGGAGCGCATGGGCAGCGTGTGGGAGAACCTGGTGGTCGACGCCGCCGACCCGGCCCGGCTCGCCCGCTGGTGGGCTGAGGCGCTCGGTTACCAGATCGTCAACGAGCTGCCGAACGAGGTGGAGATCCGCCGTGCGCCGGACGTGCTGCCCGGGCTGGTCTTCGTCCCGGTCCCGGGGCCCAAGGAGACGAAGAACCGCCTGCACATCGACCTCCGCCCGACCGACCGGGAGGCCGAGGTCGAACGGCTGGTCAACATGGGGGCCCGGCACGTCGACGTCGGGCAGTCCCCCGACGAGAGCTGGACCGTGCTGGCCGACCCGGAGGGTAACGAGTTCTGTGTGCTGGCGTCGCGGAGCTGACCGGCGGAATTGGTGAGGACGGCCGGCGCGGTCAGCCAGCCCGACGCGGAACGCCGGGCCCCCGAGCCGCCGAAGGACGTCGGCTACGGGCGCAGCCCGTACCAGCGGGACCGGGCCCGGGTGCTGCACTCGGCGGCGTTCCGGCGGCTGGCCGCCAAGACCCAGGTACACACCGCCGGGACCGACGACTTTCTCCGGACCCGGCTCACCCACTCCCTGGAGGTTGCCCAGATCGCCCGGGAGATGGGGGGCCGGCTCGGCTGCGACCCGGACATCGTCGACGTCGCCGGGCTCGCCCACGATCTCGGACACCCGCCGTTCGGGCACAACGGCGAGGCGGCGCTGGACGCCCTGGCGGCGGCGTGCGGAGGTTTCGAGGGAAACGCCCAGACGCTGCGGGTGCTGACCCGGCTGGAGGCCAAGGTGTACGCCCCGGACGGCACCTCCGTCGGGCTCAACCTGACCCGGGCCGCGCTCGACGCCACCTGCAAGTACCCCTGGCCCCGCCGCCCGGGCGAGCGCAAGTTCGGGGTGTACCCGGACGACATGGACACCTTCGAGTGGCTGCGTCGGGGCGCCCCGGCCGGCGACGTCCGGTGCCTGGAGGCGCAGGTGATGGACTGGGCGGACGACGTGGCGTACTCGGTGCACGACGTCGAGGACGGGATCCACGGCGGCTACCTGCGGCTGACGCCACTGCGGGCCGACGCCGACGAGCGGGCCGCGCTCTGCGCCGACGTGGCCGGACGCTACTCGGCCGAGTCGGCCGACTACCTCTCCGGGGTGCTGGCCGAGCTGCTCGACGATCCGGTGCTGGCGCCGTTGTACGGCTACGACGGCAGCCACCGGGCGCTGGCCGCGCTCAAGGGCACCACCAGCGCTCTCACCGGGCGGTTCGTCGCGGCGGCGGTGACCGCCACCGAGGAGCGGTACGGTTCCGGCCCGCTGCGCCGGTACGCCGCCGAGCTGGTGGTGCCGCGCCGGATCCGCGCCGAGTGCGCCCTGCTCAAGGGGATGGCGCTGCGGTACGTCATGCGCCGCCCCGGCGCCGAGGGCTGGTACGCCCGCCAGCGGGAGATCCTGGCCGAGCTGGTCGGGGCGCTGACCGCCCGGGCTCCGGAGGCGCTCGACCCGGTCTTCGCTCCACTGTGGAAGGTGGCGCCGGACGACGCCGCCCGGCTGCGGGTGGTGATCGACCAGGTCGCCTCGCTGACCGACCCGGCCGCGGTCGCCTGGCACCAGCGGCTCACCGCCGGCTGATCCCGCTGGCTGAGCCCGCGGGCGACCGCACGTCTTCCGCTGTCGGGTTGCCGGCCGGCACGCCGTCGCGGGACGGGTTCGGCTCGTGCCCGGGACCACGCGGCGCGTGGGCGGACGGACCGGCCGGGGACGGGTCGGCTGGGCTGGACCGCCCGTCCCGGGCGTTTCCTCCGGGTCGTGCCGCCGCGGCCTGTTCGGCCGTCCTCGTTCCGGGCGCGTCCCGTTCAGGCGGTGTTCGTCCCCAGGCTCCGCACCGGAACCGGCCCCCGATTGGGCGATCACGCCCGCACGTCCGCTCCCCAGGTGTAACCCTCCTTGGTAGGACGGCGTCGTCGACGGGAAGCTGGAGTGGGCCATGAACGCCAGGACCTTCGTGGTGGACGGCGGGACCAGCGGTCTCGGCCTGGAGGCGGCCCGGATCCTCGCGGCCGACCACCGGGTGGTGATCCTCGGCAACGTGCCGGACGAGGTGTCCCGGGCCCGGAACGACCTCGGCTGCGACGGCCTGGTCTGCGACATCTCCCGGGCCGACCAGGTCCACGACGCTCTGACCGAGGTCGTCGAGCGGTACGGCCCGATCGACGGCCTGGCGCACTGCGCCGCGATGTGGGCCGGGGGCCGCCTGGAGGACCTCTCCCCGGAGATGATCCGTCGGGCGGTCGAGGTCAACGTCCTCGGGACCGCGATCCTGCTGCACGAGGTCCTGATCCGGATGCGCGAACAGGGGTACGGCAACGTCGTCTACGTCAGCGCGCTCGCCACCGAGGTCCCCCGACCGGGAATCCCGCTGTACCGGGCGACGAAGAGCTTCGGCACCAGCCTGGTCGAGTCGCTCGCCGAGGCGCAGGGCACCAACAGCATCAAGGTCATGGAGATTCGTCCGGGGCCGATGCACACCCGACTCCAGGAGCGGGTGGGTGCCGAGTTCCTGGACACGGTCTTCGCGGCGCCCGAGCAGGTCGCTGCCGAGGTCGTCCGGCTGCTCCTGCTCACCCCCGACGACCTCTACGTCTCCGGGCAGAAGGTGCTCCGCGCCGACGGTCGCTGGTAGCGGGGCGCGATGGTCAGCGCGGGACCGGCCTCCGCCGAGCCGCCACCCTCGGCACTCGCGCCGCTGCGGGTGGCGGCGTACCGGAACCTGTGGGTGGCGATGCTCGTCGCCAACATCGGCACCTGGATGCAGACCGTCGGCGCGCAGTGGCTGCTGATCAGCGAGCGGAACGCCTCGACCCTGGTCTCCCTGGTGCAGACGGCGAGCATGCTGCCGATCCTGCTCCTCGCCCTCCCCGCCGGGGCGCTCGCCGACACGCTCGACCGGCGGCGGCTGCTCATCGCCGTCCAGTTCTTCGTCGTCGGGGTGGGGCTGGCGCTGACCCTGCTCACCGCCGCCGCCCGGATGCCGCCGGCGCTGTTGCTGACCCTCACCTTCGCCTTCGGGGTCGGGCAGGCGCTCACCCTGCCCGCCTGGGCCGCGGTCATCCCCGACCTGGTGCCCCGCAACCTGTTGCAGTCCGCCTCCGGGCTCGGCTCGATCAGCGTGAACGCGGCCCGCTCCATCGGCCCGGCGCTGGCCGGTCTGCTGATCGCCTGGACCGGCGTACCACTGGTCTTCGCCATCAACACGCTGGCGTTTCTCTTCTTCGCCCTGACCCTGATCCGGTGGCGGCCCGGCCGGGCCCGGTCGGTCGAGGTGCCGGAGCGGTTCACCGCCGCGCTCCGCGCCGGTGCCCGGTATGTCCGGCACTCACCCATCGTGCAGCGGCTGCTGCTGCGCGCGTTGCTCTTCCTGATCCCGGGCAGCGCCCTCTGGGCGCTGCTGCCGCTGGTCGCCAACCGGGAACTCGGGCTCGGCTCCGGCGGGTACGGCATTCTGCTCGGCGCCCTCGGCGTCGGCGCGGTCATCGGTGGCCTGGTGCTGCCCCGGGTCCGCTCGCGGTTCTCCCCGAACCAGTTCCTGCTGCTGGCCGGGCTGGCGTACGGGCTGGTCCTGCTGGTCGTGGTGTTCGTCCCGATCGAGCAGGTGGTGCTGGTCGCGCTGGTGCCGGCCGGGCTGGCCTGGGTGACCGTGCTCTCCAACCTCAACGCCGAGATGCAGCTCTTCCTCCCCGGCTGGGTACGCGCCCGCGGCCTCGCCGTCTACCAGGTGGTCTTCGCCGGCGGACAGGCGCTCGGCGCGCTGGCCTGGGGCGTGGTCGCCGATGCGACGAGTCTGCTCCTCGCCCACGTCGTGGCCGGGTTGCTGATGGTCGCCAGCGCCCTCACGGTCCGGATCTGGCCCCTGCCGGACCTGCGGGCCGTCGAGCGGGACCCGGCGACCCACTGGCCGGAGCTCGACCTGGTGTACGAGCCGGACCCGAGCGTCGGTCCGGTGGTGGTGATCATCACCTACACGGTCCGCGAGGAGCACCGGGAGGGCTTCGTCACGGCGATGGAGGACGTCCGGTCCGCCCGGCAACGTACCGGGGCGGTACGGTGGGGGCTCTACCGCTCGGGTGAGACGGCGGACCGCTTCGTCGAGGTCTACGAGCTGCCGTCCTGGGACGAGCACCTGCGCCAGCACGGCGGCCGGCTCACCAAGGCCGACCAGGTTGCCGAGCTGCGTGCGCTGCGCCACATCGAGGGCGCGCCCGAGGTGAGCCACCTGCTGCCCGCCGAGGCGGGCCGGTAGCCACGCGGGGGCACCCCTTCGCCGGTGAGATCCCCCCGACAGGGCAGGATGTACGCCGGAGGGGGTGGGTGCATGGCCGGGCGAATCCGGGACGAGGACATCGCGCTGGTCCGGGAGCGCACCTCGATCGCCGACATCATCTCGGAGACGGTCACGCTGCGGTCCGCCGGCGGCGGCAACCTGAAGGGCCTCTGCCCGTTCCACGACGAGAAGACCCCGTCGTTCACGGTGTCTCCCGCCCGGAACGTCTACTTCTGCCACGGTTGTGGGGCGGGTGGCGACGCCATCAAGTTTCTGATGGACGCCGAGCACCTGACCTTCGTCGAGGCCGTGGAACGGCTCGCCGACCGGGCCAACATCCAGCTTCGGTACGTCGAGGCCGGGCCGGCGCCGGTCCGGCCGCGGCAGGGGCAGAAGCAGCGGCTGGTCGCCGCGCACGCCGCCGCCGCCGAGTTCTACGCCGACCAGCTCGGTACGGCCGCCGCCCGCCCGGCCCGCGAGTTCCTCGCCCAGCGCGGCTTCGACAAGGCGGCGGCGCAGACGTACGGCTGCGGCTTCGCGCCCGATGCCTGGGACGCGCTGACGAAGCACCTGCGGCAGAAGGGGTTCACCGCGCAGGAGCTGGTCACCGCCGGCCTGGCCCGGCCGGCCCGCTCCGGGTCGCTGATCGACCGGTTCCGGCGTCGGCTCCTCTGGCCGATCAGGGATCTGACCGGCGACGTGATCGGGTTCGGTGCCCGCAAGCTCTTCGCCGACGACGACGGCCCGAAGTACCTCAACACCCCGGAGACGCCGATCTACAAGAAGTCGCACGTCCTCTACGGCATCTTCCAGGCGAAGCGGGAGATCGCCCGGCAGGGGCGGGCGGTGATCGTCGAGGGGTACACCGACGTCATGGCGTGCCACCTGGCCGGGGTGCCGACCGCCGTGGCGACCTGCGGTACCGCGTTCGGCGCCGACCACATCGCGGTCCTGCGCCGGCTGCTGATGGACACCGACGCGGTGGCCGGTGAGATCATCTTCACCTTCGACGGCGACGCCGCCGGGCAGAAGGCGGCGCTGCGCGCCTTCGAGGAGGACCAGCGCTTCGTCGGGCGGACCTTCATCGCGGTCAGCCCGGACAACATGGACCCGTGCGAGCTGCGGCTGGCCAAGGGGGACCTGGCGGTCCGGGACCTCGTCGCCCGCCGCGAGCCGCTGGTCGACTTCGCGCTGCGCCAGGTACTCAACCGGTACGACCTGGACACCGTCGACGGCCGGGTCGAGGCGATGCGCCGGGCGGCGCCGCTGGTGGCCAAGCTCAAGGACCGGGAGAAGCGACCCGAGTACGTCCGCAAGCTCGCCGGTGACCTCGGCATGGAGATCGAGCCGGTGCAGCGGGCGGTCCGCAACGCCGAGGCCGAGCTGCGGGGCGAGCCGGTTCGGGCGGACCGCTCGGCGTCGGCCCGGCCTGAGCCGGCGGTGGACAACCCGCAGGTGGTGGTGGAACGCGAGGCGCTGAAGCTGGCACTCCAGGTGCCGGTGCTGGCCGGGCCCATGTTCGACGCGCTCGGGCCGGAGGTGTACCAGCACCCCGTACACCGGGTGCTGCGTACGGCGGTGGCGGCGGCCGGGGGCGCGGCGGGCGCTGCCGGTGGCGCGGTCTGGATCGAGGCGGTTCGGGACGCCTGCGGCGACCTGGCGGCGGCGGCGCTGGTCAGCGAGCTGGCGGTCGAGCCGCTGCGGATCGACACCGAGCCCGATCCCCGGTACGTCTCGATCACGCTGGCCCGGCTGGAGTGGGGGGCGGTCACCGCCCGGATCCGGGACCTGAAGTCGAAGGTGCAGCGGATCAACCCGGCGGCGAACAAGGACGAGTACTTCACGCTCTTCGGTGAGCTGCTCTCGTTGGAGCAGCACGCGCGGGCCCTGCGTGAGCAGGCGATGGGGGGTCTGTAGCCGATGTCGCCGTTCGGCCTCTTCTCCCGGACCCGGCGGTTGCCGGCCTCCCTCCGGCCCGCTCTGGAGCGCGACGAGCGGGTGCTCGACTGGGCGCGGGTGGGCGACGGCGGCGAGTGGGCGGTGGTGGTCACCACCCGTGGCCTGTGGCTGCCGGACCTGGAGGGACAGGTCGGCTGGCTCCCCGGGGTGGATGGCCGGCTCGGCTGGCACGAGATCCACAAGGCGGTCTGGTCCGGGCGGGAGCTGACGGTCGTCCCGGCGCAGCTGGTCGAGGAGCGGGCCGGCTATCGGGTGCTGGCCGACGGGGCGTCGCGGACGTACCTGCTGCTCGATCCGGGTAACGTGCCGCACCAGGTGCGGGTCCGGGTCACCCGGTCGGTGGCGTACACCGCGCATCGGCGGCTGCCGGGCGGTGGCGTCCGGGTGGTGGCCCGGCGAGTTCCCGGGATCGACGGCCTGACCTGGACCGTCCGCTACGATCCGGGTACGCCCAGCGACGACGACGCGGTGATCGCGGAGACCGACCAGCTCGTCGCGGCGGCCCAGGCCGGTACCGACCCTGACCTCTGACCTCGGCCCGACGGCACGCCGACCCTCCGACAGCCGGGCGGGTCCGGCGCGTCGCGGGCGTGGGGACGGGTGTGACCTGCCGGGAAACTCGATGGGAGGTGTCGGAGGCGCCGGCTAGGGTCGGTTCCGTGTCGAAGGACGGGGTGTTGATCAGGGCCCGCGGGCTGGTGAAACGGTTCGGGGACTTCGTGGCGGTCGACGGGATCGACGTCGAGGTGCGGGCCGGGGAGGCCTTTGGATTTCTCGGCCCCAACGGCGCCGGCAAGAGTTCGACCATGCGGATGATCGGCTGCGTCTCCCCACCGAGCGGGGGTGAGCTGCAGATCCTGGGAATGGATCCCCGGCGGGACGGGCCGGCGATCCGGGCCCGGCTCGGCGTCTGCCCCCAGCTGGACAACCTCGACCCCGAGCTGACCGTCCGGGAGAACCTGACCACGTACGCGCGGTACTTCGGCATCCCGCGCCGGACAGCCCGGGAGCGCGCCACCGAGCTGCTGGAGTTCGTGCAGCTCGCGGAGCGGGCCAACAGCAAGGTGGAGCCGCTCTCCGGCGGCATGAAACGCCGGCTGACGATCGCGCGGGCGCTGGTCAACGAGCCGGACATCGTGCTCCTCGACGAGCCGACCACGGGGTTGGACCCGCAGGCCCGGCACCTGGTGTGGGAACGGCTCTTCCGGCTGAAGCAACAGGGCGTCACGCTGGTGCTGACCACCCACTACATGGACGAGGCGGAGCAGCTCTGCGACCGGCTGGTGGTGATGGACGGCGGCCGGATCGTCGCCGAGGGCTCCCCGCGCGAGCTGATCGAGCGCTACTCCACCCGCGAGGTGGTCGAGCTGCGGTTCGGCGCGGAGGGGCAGGAGACCTTCGCCGGCAAGCTGGCCGGCATCGGGGAGCGGACCGAGGTGCTGCCCGACCGGATCCTGCTCTACGTGGCCGACGGCGACGCGGCGGTGGCCGAGGTCCATGCCCGGGCGCTGGCCCCGGCCAGTGTGCTGGTCCGGCGCAGCAGCCTGGAGGACGTCTTCCTGCACCTGACCGGCCGGACGTTGGTGGACTGAGATGAGCGTGCTGGAGAAGGCCGATTCCGGGGTGGCGCCCCGCGCCGGGCTGGTCGGGCGCGTCCCGGCGCTCGCGGTTCTCGAGTACCAGCTCGTCGCCTACCGGCGTACCTGGCGGGCCGGGGTGTTCTCGTCGTTCCTGCTGCCCCTGCTCACCATGGTCGGGTTCGGGATCGGTGTCGGGGCGTACGTCGAGTCCGGAGTGGGCGGTGTCTCCTATCTGGACTTCATCGTTCCCGGGCTGATCGCCTCGACGGCCCTCCAGGTCGCGGTCGGCGAGTCGACCTGGCCGGTGCTGGGAAGCTTCGAGTGGATCAAGGTCTACTTCGCGCAGGCGGCGAGTCCGCTCCGGGCCGGCGACATCCTCGGCGGGCACGTCGCCTTCGTGCTGTTCCGGGTGCTCACCAGCAGCCTCGCCTTCCTGCTGGTGGCGGCGCTGTTCGGCGCGCTGCACTCGCCGTGGGCGCTGACCACGCCGCTGCTGGTGCTGCTGATCGGGCTCGCGGTCGCGACCCCGGTCTTCGCGTACAGTGCCTCGGTGCGCAGTGACAGCTACCTGTCGCTGCTGTTCCGGTTCGCGGTCATTCCGATGTCGCTCTTCGCCGGGGTCTTCTTTCCGGTCGAGTCGCTGCCGACCGCGCTGCGCTGGCTGGCGTACGCGTCGCCGCTCTGGCACGGCGTCGACCTGTGCCGGGCCGCCACCCTCGGTGTCGCGCCGGACTGGTCGGTGCCGGGCCACCTGCTCTACCTCGGCGCCTGGGCGGCGGGCGGCTGGCTGCTGGCCCGGGCCTGCTTTCGCCGGCGTCTGGTGGTCTGACCCCGCCCGCCGGCCTCCGTATCCGTGTGACGTGTCGTAAGGAGATCCGTGGTCAGCTTCGTCCTGCCCCGGCTGGTCGGCCTTCGGGGGCCCGTCCGCCGCTCGGTCTCGGTGGCCGAGCGGAACGTCGCCGCCCTCAGGTCCGCGTACTGGATCGTGCTGGTTTCGGGCCTCTTCGAGCCGATGCTCTACCTGCTCTCCATCGGGGTCGGGGTGGGGGCGCTGGTCGGCGACCTGAGCCTGCCGGGCGGCCGGGTGGTGTCGTACGCGGCGTTCGTGGCGCCGGCGATGCTCGCCGCCTCGGCGATGAGCGGGGCGCTGGCCGAAACGACATTCAACTTCTTCGGCAAGATGAAGTACATGAAGCTGTACGACGGGATCCTGGCCACCCCCGTACAGCCGTTCGAGATCGCCCTGGGCGAGCTGGGCTGGGCGATGCTGCGCGGCACGCTCTACTCCGCGGTCTTCCTCGCGGTGATGGTGGCGATGGATCTGACCTCGCCGTCGCGGGCGCTGCTCGCGCTGCCGGCGGCCGTGCTCGTCGGCTTCGCGTTCGGCGGGCTGGGGATGACGATCTCCACCTTCATGCGGAGCTGGCAGGACTTCGACCTCCTCGGATCGGTCCAGTTCACGCTCTTCCTCTTCTCCGGCACCTTCGTGCCCGCCGAGGCCTACCCGTCGGTGCTGCGGTGGGTGGTCGAGGCCAGTCCGCTCTACCGCGCGGTGGACCTGATCCGTGGGATCACCGTCGCCGGGGCCGGCGTCAGCCAACTCGTCGACGTGCTCTACCTCGTCGCGGTGCTGGCGTTCGGTCTGGTCGTCGCCGGCCGGCGAATGGGGCGGCTGCTCTGCAAGTAGCCGGGCAGTACACCCGGTTGGGCCTCGACGATCTCGCCATCCGGCTACCGTCAGTAGCTGACGGGCCGGGGTGATCCCGGTCGTCCGGACGGCGCGGACCAAGGGGGCGGGGTGGCCGAGGAGCGACGGGCCAGGCGTCAGGACCGGCTCTCCCGAGTCGCCTGGCGGTCCGTGTTGCGACGGACCCTGCGGGAGGCGCAGGCGGACAACATCACCGACTGGGCGGCGGCCCTGACCTACTACGGTGTGCTGGCGCTCTTTCCGGCCCTGCTGGTGTTGGTCTCGGTGCTGGGCCTGGTCGGTGACGCGGCGGTCCGTGGGGTACAGAACGTCATCCGGGACGTCGTCCCCGCCCAGTCGGCGCGGGACATTCTGCTGACCGGCGTCTCCCAGGTCCAGGGCAGCGCCGGTACGGCCAGCCTCGTCGCGATCCTCGGCCTGCTCGGGGCGTACTGGACCGCCTCGGGGTACGTCGGTGCCTTCATGCGGGCGGCGAACGTGATCTACGACGTACCGGAGGGGCGTCCGCTCGCCACGACCCTGGCGTTCCGTCTCGGCATCACCGCGCTGGTCGGGCTGATGGTGCTGGTCAGCCTGGTGCTGCTGGTGTTCAGCGGGAAGCTCTCCCAGCAGGTGGGTCGCCGGCTGGGGGTCGGCGAGGCCGGGGTGGCCGCCTGGGACATCGCGAAGTGGCCGGCCCTGGTGGTGCTGGTCAGCCTGATCTTCGCGGTGCTCTACTGGGCGACCCCGAACGCCCGGCAGCGCTTCCGGTGGGTCAGCCCAGGTGGGCTCTTCGCGGTGCTGGCGTGGGCGATCGTTTCCGCGGGTTTCGCGTTCTATGTGGCGAACTTCGGCTCGTACAACAAGACGTACGGGTCGTTGGCGGCGGTGATCGTCTTCCTCGTCTGGCTCTGGTTGTCGAACGTGGCGATCCTGCTCGGGGCGGAGCTGAGCGCGGAGCTGGAACGGGAGCGGACCATCCAACTGGGCGGGTCGGCGGCGCGAGAGCCGTACGTCTCGCTCCGGGACGACCGCACGCTCCGCAGACGCCGCCGGGACCCCTGACCCGCCCGACCCGGAACCGTGCCGTTACCCGTTTCGCGGCATCCCGGGTCAACCAGCGGGGTTTTCTTGATCGCTCGCCACCTTTCGTCTGTTGAGACAAAAGTTGGCGCCAACTTGGCTGAATCTCTGGACAGTCGCTTCGGAAGGCTCCTACTGTGTCGGGCACGACGCGCCCGCGTCGCGATCCGTTCACCCATGCCTGACGGAGGTGCCCTCAGTGCGCGCTGCGGAAGCCCTCCACCTCCGGCTGCTGCGGCTGCTGCGGGACGAGGGGGCCCTCTCCCGGGCCGAGCTCGCCGACCGGCTGCAGATGCCCCGGCCGCGCCTGCTCGCCGAGCTGGAGCGGCTGGTCAGCCTCGGATACGTCGCCGAGGCGGGACCCGCCGCCTCCCGGGGCGGTCGCCGGTCCACGTTGGTGGAGATCAGCCCTCATCTGCGGTTCGCCGCCGTGGATCTGGGTGCGAGTTCGATCGACGTGGAGGTGGTGAACGGTCGGCTGGAGCCGGTGGTGGCGTACGCCGAGGAAGCCGACATCCGGTCCGGACCGAAGGCGGTCCTGCACCGGGTCAACGAACTGCTGGCCAAGGCGCGGGCGGACGGGGCGTACGAGCGGCTACACGCGATCGGGATCGGTGTTCCGGGGCCGGTGAGCTTCCGGGACGGGGTGCCGGTCTCGCCGCCGATCATGCCCGGCTGGGACCGCTTTCCGGTCCGTGAGGTCCTGACCCGGGACCACGGCTGCCCGGCGGTGGTGGACAACGACGTCAACATCATGGCGATCGGTGAACGGCACGGCGGCGTGGCCCGTTCGGTCGACGACTTCCTCTTCGTGAAGATCGGCACCGGCATCGGGTGCGGCATCTACCTCTCCGGCGAGGTCTACCGCGGCACCGACGGCTGCGCTGGCGACATCGGCCACATCCAGGTCGACGCGCACGGCCCGGTCTGTTCGTGCGGCAACGTCGGTTGTCTGGAGGCGCTGTTCAGCGGGGCGGCGTTGGCGAGGGAGGCGACCACGGCCGCCCGGAGCGGCGCCTCGCCCGCCCTCGCCGAACGGCTGGGAGCTGCCGGCACGGTCACCGCGATCGATGTCGCGCACGGTGCCAGCGGCGGGGATGTGACCTGCATCCGGTTGATCCGT
>NZ_RJWA01000012.1 GCF_003762835.1 Micromonospora sp. HM5-17
CGTCATGGAGCCAAGCCGCAGCGGCCAACAGGTCCCGATCTACCGGAACGACAACTGATCTGAGACGGTGAGCCTTGGCAGCGACCGCCTTGACGTGAGTCCAACGGCGGGGTAGCGACGCGGCCAGGTGGCGCCGAGCCGTCTGTTCCGCGAGCTCACGGATGTCGGCCACGGCTTCAGACTACGGCCGTCCCGTGACGTTCCGCCAGGACGCGGACCTCCTACGTGACTCGGGATCGGCCGTTCATGTAGCTCCGATGGTCCGCAGGTAGCCGCGCAGGGAGTCCTGTGAGAGCCGGACCAGGCTGCACGATTCTTCGATGGCCCGGCGGGCGCCGGCGAACTGTCCGTTGATCCGTTGCAGGAGGCCAGGACTCGCGCCGGCGAGCAGGGCCGCCAGTCTGGCGTGATTGTCGCGGATCAGGTCGAGTAGCTTGAGCTGCGCCTGGTGATTCCGGTCGAGCATGTCGATGATCTGCACGATGTCCCTGGAGACGTCGCCGACGCTGACGTCGCGGGCACTGGCCCGGCGGTTCTTGATCGTGTCGAGGGCTGCCGTCACTGCGGCCTTCGCACCCGCACCGACCGCCGCCCCCAGCACGGCGCCTGTTCCGGCAATCAGTTCCGTAGACAGCGGGAGGCCACGTCGGGCGGCGGTCGCTCCGGCGACCAAGCCGAGGAACGCGCCACCCCACTCGCTCAGCTTCTCCAGCAGCTTGCCCAAGCCCTCCTTGGGTGCTTCATAGCGCAGGTTCCGCAGGAAGCCGTTCTCCGGTCGGCTTCCGCCGCGATAACCCCGCCGTCGGTAATTGCTCACAGCACCACGACGGGATCCAGGAACGCGCACTGTGTCGCGATCATCATGGGCAGGTTGACGGCGACGTCCCGGGCTACACCCTCGGGCGTCAACCCGATAGGCTCCTCGCCCGCCTCCAACTCCTCCTCGTCGGCCCGCGCATAGTAGACGCATGCCTCCCACAGGTTCGGATGCAGGAACGAAAAAGCCCACATGACGTACGCGTCGTTGTGTACGGCGACGAGCGGCCGGTTGTGGTGGCCCATGCGGTGGTATTCCGGTTCCTCCGGGGTGGTGCCCATACCCTCAGCGGTGGGGAAGAGGCGGTACCGGCGGAACAGCGGCTCGAGTGGCCCCTCGGGATCGAATTCCAGCAGCAGTCCTCGCTCGATGAGGCTTGCGACCAGACGTTCCGCGTTCGGCTCCGGCTTGGGTGCGGTCAGCAGCGACCTGACCAGCCGCGCACGGTCGACCTGGAGCTTCGAGTGGCCCTCGACGTCGAGGAAGGCAGCGCCGTAGACGCCCACCTCGTCAGGCGTCAGATCGATGATGTCGCCGCCGAGGTGGATTTCCCACGTCTCGGGCTCGGGGTCAGGTGGCCGGACGTACCTGTGCTGTGGCCCGAGGCTGAAGCCGACCGGGACGATCACACGGGGCATGTCGCTCCTTCATGGATTGCTGATGCTGCTGACTCTACCGAAGCTCTTCAATGACAAGAGCTTCGCAAGATCAGATTTGTGCAAGTACCTCTCCGGCCCAACCGTTCAGCTCGGAAGCGTCGCACGGTGGGGCGGCGCATGCCGTACGGATTGGAGTCGGTGGCTGTCCTCGTGTTCACGCCGCGCCAAGCGAAGCCAAGTGATGTTGAAGATTGCTTTTGCTGCTACGCACGGTCGCCATCGCCACCTGCCTCGCCGCGCCAGCGCGCGGTGGCCCGTTCGGCATGCCCGGGCAACCCCAACCGCCGTTGAGGCGTTGCAGGCCGCTGAGGACGGCGCACAGCTTGCCGAGCAGTTCAAGGTCAGTGTGACACACAGCCCAGAACGCCCTACGCCTCCTTCGTGATTGCGGCATCATCGAGGGCCACCAGGGCAAGGGGACCTACATGGCGGAGAACCCGCGCTGGCAGGGGCATACTCACAACGACATGGTTCGCGTGCGGCACCACAGGCTGTATCGCCCACAAGCGGGGTAGAGACGACTGTCGACGCCTTGCGCGTCGTTGATCGAGAGTACGACCGTCCCACGACGTGCCACCAGAAGGCGAGCCTTCCTCATGGCTGAGGAGCGGCCGTTTCATGGAGCCCCGATGGTCCGCAGGTAGCCGCGCAGGGAGTCCTGTGAGAGCCGGACCAGGCTGCACGATTCTTCGATGGCCCGGCGGGGGCCGGGGAGCTGTCCGTGCCAGTCCTGTAGGGTGTCAACGGCTCCTTACGTCCCTGCGATTGCGTGGAGTTGACGGTGCGGCCGACAGAGTACCGGCGTGTTACATCGGCTCTCGCCAGTTCACCCGGGTGGGGCGCTGTGCTGATTCGAGGAACTCGGCCAGGGCTGCGCGCAGTTCTTGAAGGGTGACGCCTGAGCCAGCAGGGTATTCCGCGTAATCGGCCGCGAAGCCCGGTGACCCAGGTACGCCATCCAGGTGCGCGAAGTCGTGGTCGAGATCAGCGAAGCTGAGATAGCCGAAGCCCTGCCATACGCCGATGGTCATGTCATGGTCTGGAACTTCGCCGAGGTCCTCGTCATACACCTTCGGGCGGCCGCTGTGGTGCACCATGGCTGCTGTCGCCCCAGGCTCACTCAACGCGGCGATCAGTCGATCGATATCCGCTGGGTCACGGACGACCATCTCGCCGCCCGAGGGTTCTCCTTCGGGATTAAGGACTGTCCATACCGCACGGAAGCTCATCATTCACTCTTTCCTCGATAGACCCGCCGAGTCCCATCAGGTTCCACGACGGTCAGCACCGCCCCGGGAGGAAGGAAACGGTCGAGAAATTTGTCGCAGGTGAAAGGGGCGGTCCTGTCAAATGGTCGCTGGCCACACACTTGCCGATCAACGACGATCTTCTCTCGTTGACGTCCCTCTTCGCGCATCCTCACCGCAAACTTGACCTCAAGGTGCACCGCCAGCCTCGATGCTGCGCGTAGTTGCGGTGGGAAACCTGCTGCGAGCTGGCGTGCCTTTACGTACCACTCGTCGCCGTCACCGCTGCGTAGATCCTGCGTTACCCCATCCGTTCCTATCCATCTTCCCCTGGTTTGTGAGCCGACTCGGCCTGGTGGCAGGGTGACACGCGCCTGTTCGACAAGCGCAGAGAATCCGCTATCGGTGGATGGGCTGGAAGTTGCTGTAGGTGAGTCGCCGATCCCGGTTTGTGACATGTATTCATCAACCGCGGTTCTTGCCGACTCACTGGATGTCACCGCCTGACCGAGTAACTCTATAGCCCTTCGGAGGCGTGCTTTAGTTTGTCGTACAAGTGGGTGTGAACTTCCTCGCGTGACGGTGGTCACGAGAGCCAGTAGGCATGTCAGCCCATCCGCCAACTTCCCTGCTCGGGAGCTGACCTGGGCCAAGTCTCCAGTGACCTGCCGGAACTCGTCTCTCGTCTCCTCGCCAATGCTCACTATGACGCCTTATCGAGAAAAGGGCATCGGGAAGGCGGAAGAGGCCACATCGAGCGCGGGTTGAAGCGCCGGGTCGCCTGACGTCTGGCTCTGTGGGGCGTCCTTGGCCTGCTCGGGTGGCTTGCCTGGTGCGCGGGGGGTGCCCTTCTTCGGGCCTTCCCCGTAACGCTGATGGTCGAGTTCGAGGAGCCGGTCCAGGTCATCGGGGCAGCCCATCGGTACCCGCCTCCCGTCCCGCAGTCCGGCCATCCGCTCGATCGACGCACCGTCTGTGCATCGACACCGCGTGAGCACAGAGGAGCAGGCTAGTACGGCGGCGGCCGGGGAGGAAACGCCGAGTCGTGCGACGCGACATCAACGATGGGTCTCTCGCCGACCGCGCGGAGCTGCCGGAGCCGGCCCGGAAAACGGCTGACGAGGTCGACGTGCCTCAGACCCGGCCGGTGATCATGTACTGCATCCGGAGCTCGTGGTTCGGCGCGACCCCGTACCGGCGGTCCAACTCGTAGATCGACGTCAGCGGCGTGACGGTGACGTCCCTCAGGCCGGCCCGGCGCAGCACCGCCGCGGTCTGGTCGATGGAGGTCGCGGTGGCCAGCGGCAACACGGCCAGTACCTCGTCGTCGTAGTGCCCGGCGAAGTCCTCCGAGGCGTTGTCGAGACCGTCGGGAAACCAGGCGCTGTCGACGACCGCGATGGTGCCGCCGGGACGGAGCAGACGAATCCAGTTCGCCACCGCGGTCTCCGGTTCGCGGAGCGTCCACATCAGATAGCGGCTGGTCACGGCGTCGAAGCTGGCGGGCGGGAAGTCCGGGTTCACGGCGTCGCCGCGCTGGATCACCGGGCCGCCCACCATCGTGGCGGCGTGCGCACGGGCCCGTTCGAGCATGCCCTCGGCGAGGTCGATTCCGGTGACCCGGTGGCCGAGGCTGGCCAGCACCATGGCGACCTGACCGGTGCCGGTGCCGACGTCGAGGACGTCCAGCGGTGCTGCCGGCAGGGCCTGCGCCCAGATGGCCGACCATGCCTGCCGGTCGGCGTCGAGGCGCTCGGGACGCTGCTGGTACTCGTCGTAGCTGGGTGCCCGGTGGGTCCAGTAGGTGTTGATGCGGTCCTGCGCCGTCACGCGGCGGCGCTCCTTTCGGTGGCGGTGTCGTGGTCGGTTGGCTGGAACAGCAGGTGGATGGCGCCATCCAGGTCCAGCCGTCGAATGCCGATGCCGTAGACCGGTTCGAGGACGGCCGGGTCGAGGACCTCGCCGGCGGGACCGGCGGCGACGACCCCGCCGCCGCCGAGCAGCACCAGGTCGTCGCAGTAGCGGGCGGCGAGGTTGAGATCGTGCAGCACCACGATGGAGCAGGTGTCGAGGGTACGGACCAGGTGCAGGATCTCGTGCTGGTACCGGATGTCGAGGTGGTTGGTCGGTTCGTCGAGCAGCAGGTGGGTTGCCTGCTGGGCCAGCGCGCGGGCGATGAGCACCCGCTGGCGCTCGCCGCCGGAGAGGCGGGCGAACGGCCGGGCGCCCAGGTGGGCGGCGCCGACCCGGGCCAGGCAGCGGGCCGCGATCTCGTGATCGGCCCGGCTCGTGCGCTGGAACGCCGACAGGTGCGGACCGCGGCCGAGCAACACCATCTCGGCCACGGTCAGGGCGGTCTCGCCGCCGGTCTCCTGGATGACCACCGCCAGCCGCCGCGCGGCCTCGCGGGCGGACAGCGTGGACAGGCCGTCCCCGTCGACGACGACCTGTCCGGTGGGGCTGCGCAGGGCGCCGTAGAGCAGCCGGAGCAGCGTGGTCTTGCCGCTGCCGTTCGGGCCGATCAGCCCGAGGACCCGGCCGGGGCGCGCGGTCACGCTCACCCCGTCGATCACGGGATTCTCGCCGTAGCGCCAGGAGACGCGGGTCGCCTCGATCATGCGCCGCCCCCGAAACGCCGGACGATTCGCTCCAACCCGTCGATCGACAGTGGGGTGGGCGGCTCGGTGAAGTTGAACAACTGGGTCATGACGGTACCGGCGCGCACGGCCTTGAGGTCCCCGGCGCCGGGCAGGCTGGTGAGCGCCTGCTCGACCGCCGCCGGGTCGCCGTCGCCGTACAGCAGGACCAGCACGTCGGGGTTGCGGCCGAGCAGCTCCTCGATGGTGACCTCGAAGACCCGCTCCCGTACGTCGTCGAACACGTTACGGAAGCCGGCCGCCTCCAACTGCGGGTGGGCCATGCTCGCGGTGCCGTAGGCGTACGTGACGCCGCCGCCGATCGTCGGGTAGAGCACCGCCGCCGTACGGCCGGACGGCGTACCCGCCGCCTGGATGCCGGCCATCCGCTCCCGGAGCGCGGCGACCGCGGCCTCGGCCTCGGCTTCCCGGCCGAACACCCGGCCGTAGGTCCGCATCTGCTGGTAGATGTCGTCGAAGCTCGGCACCTGGGTGGCGCCGGGGCACAGCGCCGGCTCCTCGAGCAGCGGGATGTTCACGGCGGCGAGGGTGTCGCGGGACAGGTTGTCGACCTGGCCGAGGACCAGGTCCGGTTGCTGGCTGATCACCACCTCCTTCGAGATCTGTAGGTGGCCGCTGGGGTCGAGCTTGTCGGTCAGCAGCGGGATCCGATCCAACTCGGCGAGGGTCGCCGCGTCGTAGTACTCCCTCGGGTACTGCCCGGCCCGGGCGATGACGCGGTCCATGACCCCGAGCGCGTGCAGGTACGGCACGGCGGCGCTCTTGAGCAGGACCACCCGCTCGGGCGCGGCGTCGAAGGTCACCTCCGCCCCGCAGTTGGTGACGGTGGCCGGGTATCCCGGGCCGCCCGCCGAACTGTCGGCGACCCCGCCGCCGCAGGCGGCGGCGAGCAGCACGACGCTGGAGGTCGCGGCGGCGACGGCAAGGCGGATGGCCTTCATCGAATCACCTCGACACTTCGAATGCTCACGCGGCGGTGGCGTGTAGACGGCGGATCAGGATCAGCAGGAAGGGAGCGCCGAGCAGGGAGGTGATGATCCCGATCGGGATCTCCTGCGGCGCCAGCAGGACCCGGGCGATCACGTCGGCCCAGACCAGGAGGATGGCCCCGAGCAGTGCGGCCACCGGTACCACGCGGACGTGCGGCGCTCCGACGAGGCGCCGGGCCAGGTGCGGGACGACGAGCCCGACGAACCCGATGCTGCCGGCGGCGGAGACCAGCACGCCGACGCTGAGCGAGACCACCACGAGCAGGCGGATCCGGAACCGGTCGGGCGCCACCCCCAGGGTCTGGGCGGTCTCGTCACCGATGGCCAGCACGTCGAGCCGCCGGCCGGTGATGGTCAGGTAGCCGGCGGCGCCGACGAGCACGACCGCGGTCACCGCCAGCAGGGCGTCCCATCGGGCCAGCCCGAGGGAGCCGAGGAGCCAGAACATCACCGAACGCGAACCCTCGGCGGATTTGGAGGCGAAGATCAGGAAGCTGGTGGTGGCGTACAGCGCGTACCCGACCGCGACCCCGGACAGGAGCAGACGGATCGCGGTGACCCGCCCACCGCTGCGCGCGATCAGGAAGACCAGCAGCGACGCCCCGAACGCGCCGAGGAAGGCGCTGGCGGAGAGCGCGTACTGCCCGAAGCCGGCCCCGGCCCCGAACAGGATCGCCGCGGCGGCGCCGCTGGAGGCCCCGGAGTTGACACCCAGCAGGTACGGGTCGGCCAGCACGTTCCGGACCATGGCCTGTAACGCCACCCCGCACACGGCCAGCCCGGCGCCGACGAGCATGCCGAGCAGCACCCGGGGGAGCCGGACCTGCCAGACGATAGCGTCCTGCGGAGGAGACCAGCTCACCTCGCCGGGCAGGCCGACCAGGTGGTGACCGATGATCCGGGCCACCGTCAGCGGCGGAATACCGATCGCTCCGGCTCCGACCGCGCTGATCCCGGTCACGATCAGCGTGACGGTCAGCACGACCAGCCAGCCCTCGGTCCGGCGTCGCCGGGCCGCGACCCCGAGCGGGTCGTGTTGATCATCCAGCAGGGTGGTGGCCGGCACGGCGCTCCTATACGCATCTCTTGGCTGTTGCAAACTCTTGGCAAGAAGCTAACAGGAAGATCAGGAGGCCAAAAGGTGGGGAGTCGGCGCGCCAACGGCACCGCCGCCGTGTCGTCGGCCGGAGCCGACGACACGGCGGCGGCTTCGCCCGTGTCGCCAGGTTCGCGTGCGGCCACCGGTGGGCGACGGTCACCCGTCGCCGCCCCCGACCGGTGCCATCGGCGGTGGTGGTCCGTCAGACAGGGTGAGCGGACTCACCCCGGGCCCGTGGGCGACATGTGTCACAGGAGCGGACGCCGGCCCGGACGGCGTCGAGGCCATGTCCGGGCCGAACGCCTTCACCGGGGGTGCGACCGGGTTTTCGGCAGGTCGAACCGGTCGGCGTTGCGGCAGTCCTTCCGCCCGCCGATGGCCTCCGGTCCGAGCCGGTCGAGGACGTCCCGGGCCCGGGCCCGGCCGAGGTTCCAGGCGTACCAGGGGTCCGGCTCGTCCAGGTCGTCGGCGATCCAACTCAGCGTGCAGCGGCGTACCGGATCGGGGAGCGTGGCCAGGGCCGGGGTCGCGTCCGCGGAGAGCGCCCGCAGGTACCAGGCGTCGATCTTGCCGGTCTCCTGGTAGCGGGCGATGTTGCGGCGGGCCACGTAGTCCTCGGGGTTGAGCACCGCCAGGCCGAGCAGCATCACCACGGCGAGCCCCACGGTCGCGCGCGGGATCCAGGCGCCCCGCCAGCGGATCCCGGCGACCAGGATCAGCAGGAACACGACGCCGAGCAGCAGCTCGAACGCCATCACGAAGACCCGCTCTCCGGTGAAGCTGTAGACCTTCTGGTACGTGTACATCCGGGACAGCGCCGAGGCCACGATGACCAGGGTGAGCACGCTGAGCAGGCCGAGGAACACCCGCAACAGGATCCGCTCGACGGGCCGTTCCCGGCGTGCCCACCGGGTCACACCGCCCAGTACGGCCAGCGTCAGCAGGGTGACGGCGAGAAGCTGCCAGAAGCCGCTGCGTGCGTACTCGGCGTAGCTGAGGCCGGCGGTGCGCAGGACGTGCCGCTGGCCGCCGAAGAGCACGGTGAACTGCACGGCGACGAAGCCGCCGAAGAGCAGGGTCAGCCCGGCGATCGGCGGCGCCCATTCGAGTACGCCGAATCGGCGGGTACCCGGCTTGTCGACGGTGGAGAGGTCGGGCGGGGCGGAGATCGTGTAGACGGCGGCGACCGCGGTCAGCCCACCGACGACCGCGAGGAAGATCCACCGGAACACCGTGCCGACCCCGATCTCCGGCACGATCTCGCCGAGGAGCACGGAGAAGGCGGCGTCGGCCGAGGAGAGCAGCGCACCGAAGACCAGCAGGACGGCGACGGTGGCCGCGATCGTTCCGGTGACCCGGCGGGCCGTCCTGCCGTCGCCGGAGCCGTTCCGGAGGTGTTTCCGTACCCACGGCAGCCCGCGAAGCGCCGCGAACGGTGTGGCGAGCAGGCCGAACAGGATCGACCGGACGAGTCGTCCGCCGACGATGGCCAGTGTGGCGCAGCCGAGGGCACCGAAGACGCAGAACGTCACCAGCCACCAGGCGTTGCGGACGGTGAGCACCGAGAGCAGGGCCAGCGCGCCGGCTGCCCAGCCGGCGCGGATCCACCGCTCGGTGCGAGGCAGGGTGGCGGCGGCCCGCCAGACCGCGACGACCACGCCGACGGTCAGGACGAGCCAGCCGAGCAGCCAGCCGATACCGGTCCGGCTCAACGGGACGAAGAACGCCAGGCCCAGGGCGCCGGCGAGGACGGCCGCCGGCACCGCCCACCCCTGCCCCGCCTGCGGCCCCGGCCACCGGGTCTGCAGGAACGACGGTGGGCGTGGTAGGGGCGTGAAGTCGACGCGTGGCGGCGCGGGCGCGAACCCCGGGCCGCCCCAGGACGGCGTCGAGGTACGGCCGGGCGGGGCGGCCAGCCGGGTGTCGCCGCCCGGCGGCGCGGCCGGGGGCATGGTCGTGGCCGTGGCTGTGGCAGCCGGGGGAGTGGCAGCTGCTGGTGGCGCGGGCGGGGCGGTGGGTGCCGAAGGCGGGGTGGCGGCTGCTGCCGGCGCGGCCGTTGCCGTGTCCGTTGGCGGCGTGTCCGTTGGCGGCGTGTCCGTTGGCGGCGCGTCCGACGGCGGCCTGGCGGCAGCTGGCGTGGCGGTTGTTGGCCGGGCGGCAGCCGCCAGCGGCATCGCCGTCACGGGCGTGGGTGTTCGCGTACTGGCCGGCGTGGCGTCCGGCTCGGTCGGCTGCACGATCGGCACGAACAGCGCGTAGCCGCGGGTGCCGGGCGGGACCGTCACCGGAATCGCCCAGGCGGGCTCGCCCTCGCGTCCGGGCCACGCCACGGTCGGGATCGATCCGTCGGTGGGCGGCATCACCAGCAGGTACGGCCCGGCATTGTGGGGGAGGCCACCAGAGGTCGTCGATGCGGGAGTGCCGGATGACGGGGTGTCGAGGGCTTCGGACGACACGGTCTCGGCGTGCGCGGCCTCGACGGGTGGGGCCTCGGGCCGAGCCTCGGTGGATCGGGCCTCGGCCGGCGGGTCGTCGGGTCGGGGTGGCGGCTCGGACACGGGTGTCTCCTCGATCGAGTTTCGATACTGTAGGTCACACCCGCCGGGCGAACGGTCCGGGGTGCCCGGTGCCGGGAAGTCCGATACCCGCGGCCCCGGCCGGACGTGGCGCGAGAATAGGCGGCGTGCTTCCTCCACCCCGTGCGCTGTTGGTGGACTTCGGCGGCGTCCTCGTCGACGGGTCTCCGCGTTCCCGCAGCACGTCCTCCTCGGCGCCGCCCGAGCTGCTTCGGCGGCTGGAGGTGCTGGTCGGCGACGTGGTGCCGGTCGCGCAGATCGCGCGGGACCTGGCCGACGGCGCCCGCCGGTACGCCCGTTGGCGCGACACGGTCAGCAACGATCCCCGGCCGACCGAGCTGAGCCACGAACAGGTGTGGGGGGATGTCGTGGCGGTCGACTGGCCGCCGGCGGCCCGGGAGGCCGTACGCCGGGAGGCGACCCCGCTGAGCTACGCCTGGTCGTGGCGGGACGACTGGGCCGTGCGACCGGGAATACCCGAGGCGCTGCGGGCCGCGGCCGCCGCCGGGCTGCCGCTCGCCGTGGTGAGCAACGCGCTCTGCGGCGCCGCCCACCGGGACTTCCTCGCCGCTGCCGGGCTCGGCGACATGTTCGCGGTCCAGCTCTACAGCGACGAGGTCGGGCTGCGAAAGCCCAATCCGGAGTTGGCGTGGCGTGCGGCGGCCGCCGTCGGCGTACCGGTCGAGGACTGCTGGTTCGTCGGCGACACGGTGGACCGGGACGTCCGCTGTGCCCGCCGCGCCGGTGCCGGTGCCGCCGTGCTGATGCGATCCCCCCGCACCGATCGGGAACGACCCACGCCGGAGCAGGTCGCGTCGCCGGAGGCCGCGCCGGAGCGGGTGCCCGATGTCGTCATCGACGACGGGTACGGGCTGCGCGACCTCCTCGACCGTGCGTTCGGCGGGTGATCCGCCGACCGCTGTGTCGGCGGGGTCGCAGGTGGTGGGGCGGTCGAACCCGGAACCGGCGGCGGCCGATCCGACGGCCCACTCGGCTCGGACGACGGCGCGGCGTCGGGATTCCGACATCGCCCGGCGACGTCGGCGAGATCGACTACCGGTGTGACCGACGGGCGTCGGCCCGATGTGGAGGACGTTTGTGCAGGTCAGAGCCGGTGCTGTCGGATTCCTGTCAGGCCGGTTGATGATCATTGGGTGAGCGAAAAATCGCGGGCGGTGACGATGGCTGCCGCCCAATACTGCCCGCGACGCACCCACCGGTGCGTTCCCGCGGTACCCGCGGGACCACACGGACAGGAAGCACACCGATGACCACGCACCCAGGGCGGTCCATCCTCGGCACCGCCATCACCGTCGCCGTGGCCGTCACCCTCGGCCTCGGCACACCGGCAGCCGCCACGACGCCGGCCGGTACCGAGTTCGGCGTCGCCAACCGCGCTGAACCGCTCGTCGACGCCACCACCGAGCTGATCGAGGAACTCAACGACATCGGATGGCCTGCCGAGAGCGCCTACAACTTCTACCCGGCCAACGGCGCACCGACCACGATCGTCTTCGGCACCCCCGGGCAGCCGACCACGTATCGCAACGAGACCCAGTGCGCCACGTTCGTCCGGCGGCTGTTGACGCACGTCTTCCCGAGCTGGGCGACCTCGTCGTACTTCACCACCGAGTTCGGCGCGTCGTTCCCGAACAGCGCGCTCTTCCACGACGCCCTCGCCGCCGACCGGAACGGCACGAACGACGTACCGAAGATGCGTGGCTTCAGCCCGTCGTTCCTGATCGGCCTGAACCTACAGCCCGGCGACATCATGGCGATCAAGTACGCCAGTGGTGGCTCCGGCAGCGGGCACATGGCGATCATCGGGCCGGGCAGCCACCTGTACGACGACTCCCACCCGAACCATCGCGAGTGGGCGATCCGGGTCATGGACAGCACCAACAGTCCGCACGGCGACCCGGGGGAGGACCCGGCGTACCCGGACACCCGGCACTACTACGACGCCGACGCGCACGAGTGGCGCGAGGGCACCGGTGCCGGCATGGGCTGGATGTTCGTCCGCACCAGCCGGACCACCGGCCAGATCGTCGCACACCGCTGGAGCAGCAGCTCCAGCACCTGGTACGACCAGACCGCCCGCTCGATCGTCTTTGGTCGGTACGACCCGTACGCCTGACGTCCGGCCACAGGAAACCACCGGCGCCGGCCGACGATGGTGCGCGCCATCGCCGGCCGGCGGTCGGCGTCATCGGCGCCAGACGGTGCCGCGCCGCTGGTACTCGAGTACCTGCTCGACCTGGACGGCGAGGTCGGCGCCGAGGAACCGCTCGACGAGCCAGAGCGCCAGGTCGAGCCCGGAGGTGATGCCACCGGCGGTGACCAGGTCTCCGTCGTCGACAACCCGGGCCTCGGTGATGACACCGCCCTGGGCGCGCAGGTCCTCGACCGCCCTGTGGTGGGTGATGCAGGGCCGGCCCGCGGTCAGGCCGGCCGCGGAGAGCAGCATGGTGCCGGTGCAGACGGCCGCGATGGTCAGTCCGGGCCGCCGGGCGGCGGCGATCGCGGCCGGCAGGACGCCCCGCTGGATCTCGTACGACACGCCCGGCCTGTCGGCCCGACGGTAACCACCACCGGGAACGAGCAGCAGGTCCGCCTCGCGTGGCGCCCACCGCCGTACCGGACCGACCCGACTGCCGTGGACGGCGACGACCGGGTCGTCGCCGTCCACCGTCACCATGCTGGTGGTGATCGCCCCGCCCAGCGCCTTCGCCAGGCCGAACACCTCGATCGGGGCGATGATGTCCATCTCCTCGACGCCGGCGAACGTGAGGATCTGCACCCGCAACGGCCGCGCCGAGGTGAAGGCCGGCGCCGCGGAGGCGCTTCCCGGCGTCAGTACGGCACCGGCCGCAACCGCACCGCCCACCGCCGCACCGGCGACCGTGGCCCGAAGAACATCCCGACGGTCCATCAACTTCCCTTCGTCGTGGTACCGGTCCTGACGCGTCAGTCGCACAGATAGTCGTGCCCGGATGCCGAATAGTTCCGGGTCGGGTCGGCGGCCCCGGCACCCGTGCGTTGTCCCGGCGATGGGTGGAGCGTCCTGGGCGCGGCAGCCGCCGCGGTGGTCAGGCGCCCGCCCGGCGGCGGGTCCGCGGCTGGTCCGGCGTGCCCACGCCCAGTCGTGGACATCGGATGTCCTTCACCTGGTGGGGTTTGGCGGAGAGCCTGCGTGAGGCGGGCTCGCTCGGCCGCCCGCGCCGAGTACCGGGCCAATCGCCTGGGGTGGCACACTCGTCGCCATCCCGCCTCCGTCGCCTGCTCGCAGGGCTTGTGGCGGCTGTGACATGGGACGTAGGATGTCCGCCTGCGTGCTCGACCTGTGACGAGAGTCTCAGCAGCGCACCGGACTGCTGGCGTCGCGACGCCGACCACCAGCGGTACGGGCGGAGCTGCCGACGTCCGCGAGCGCGACAGCCGCGGGACCGGCAGCTCTCCGGCTCCACGCGGTTCGAGACGATCCGCTCCGGCGGTGACCAGCGGAGGTAGCGCATTTCATGACGACACAGAGACCGGGGCAACGACGGCGTCGACTGGTGTCCACCGCGGTGGTCGCGGCGATGGGCGCCGCCCTGCTCACCGGCGGCCCGGCGCGCGCCGCCGAGCCGTACCGCGAGGAACGGGCGGTCTACACGGCGAAGACCGACGGGTACTTCTGTTTCCGGATCCCGGCCATCGTGAAGGCCACCAACGGAGACCTGTTGGCGTTCGCCGAAGGTCGGATCAACAACTGTGAGGACCGGGGCGACATCGACCTGGTGCTGAAGCGGTCTCACGACGGCGGCCGCACCTGGGGGCCGCTGCAGGTCGTGTCGCGCGGCAACGGCGACACGCACGGCAACCCGATGCCGATCGTGGACGAACGGACCGGCCGGATCCTGCTGTTCACGACCCACAACCCCGGCACCGGAAGCGGTGGCCGCCGGCCGTTCCTCCAGGTCAGCGACGACCACGGCGCGACCTGGAGCGCCCCGCGGGAGATGACCGAGCTGATCCGGCCGGAGTGGACCGCCTGGTACGCCACCGGCCCGGTGCACGCCATCCAGCTCAAGCGCGGCCCGCACGCCGGGCGACTGGTGATGAGCGCCAACCACGAGTCCTTCGGACCCGACGGGCAGCGCATCGCCGGCGTCCACCTCGGGTACAGCGACGACGGCGGTGAGACCTGGCACCTCGGCGCCGACGCCGGCGGGGTCACCGCCGACATCTTCGTCAACGAGTCGACCCTGGTCGAGCTGGTCGACGGACGGATCTACGTCAACGTCCGGGAGGCCGGCACGGCCGAGGGCACGCGGGCGTACGCGATCTCCAGCGACGGCGGCGAGAGCTACGACGCGCCGTTCCAGATGGTGCCCGAGCTGACGATGCCGGTCGTACAGGGCGCGCTGCTGCGTCTCACCGCCACCGACGAGGGCGACGCGCGTAACCGCATCCTGTTCTCCGGACCCGCCAACCCGGGCAAGCGCGAGGCCCTGACGATCCGATCGTCCTATGACGAGGCCCGCACCTGGGAGACCTGGCAGGAAGGAAAGGTCATCAGCTGGGGGCCGGGCGGGTACTCCGACCTGGTCAAGATCGAAAACGATCCGGTCGCGGGGCCGGTGGCCGGGGTGCTGTACGAGGCCGGGGTGGCCGCCCTGTACGAGGTGATCCAGTTCGTCAGGTTCAACGAGGCGTACCTCGACACGCCGAACGGCTCGCCGCCGAGCCTGCCGCCGCCGCCGGAGCCGGGACCGACGACGCCGGACGCGGCACCGCGCTACGACAACACCGCCTACGTCCGGGGCAACGCGAGGCTGGGCAAGGGGCGGTACGGTGCCGGGCTCGTGCTCGACGGCGTGGACGACCACGTGGAGGTGCCGTACAACCCGGCCGTCGACCTCGGCGCCGACGAGTTCACGATCATGACGTGGTTCCGGTACACCGAGACCACCGGCAACATCGTGATCTGGTGGTTCTACCAGGTCGGTACCGGAGCCGCGCAGATCTGGCTGCGGGCCGAACCGGAGAGCAACCGCATCCGGGGTGTCGTCGGCACCGGCCAGGGTGACGCGAACATCACCATCCCGGGCGCCTACAACGACGGGCTATGGCACCACGTCGCCATGCGACGGACGGCGACCCGGGTCACGGTCCTCATCGACGGCGCCACCGTCGCCGACCTGCCCGCCCCCCGGGGCTCGGTGACCACCGGCAAGGAGTTCGGTATCCACAGCGTCTTCCTCGGCCGACGCGTCGACGGGCTCAACAACCCGTTCCGCGGCGTCATGGACGAGTTCCGCATCTACGGTCGAGCCCTCACCGCCGGGGAACTGCGGGCGATCCGGGAGCACAACGCCCCCGTCGCCGGGCAGCTTCGGCTCCGTCTGCCGTTCTCGACGATCCATCCGGCCCGGTAGTGGTGGGTCGGTGCCCCCGCCATCGTCCCGTGGCGGGGGCACCACCACGCTGTCCGGATGGGACGCGTCGGTCGGGATCTGCCTTCGCACCGAGTCACCGCAGGACGCCCGCGGGAGGTCGCATCACCGTTCGGGCAGCCTGGCCCGGAGGTCGTCGGCGTCCGGGGGCTGGAGGTCGTCCAGGATGTCCCGCGCCTCCCGCCAGCTCTGCCGGGCCGCCGCCGAACGGAGGGCGTGGTACGACCCGGACAGCGCCTGGCGGAGGTCGGTGGCCCCGTCGGTCCCGCTGAACGCGTCCAGCACACCCCGGGCGCCCCGCAGCTCCTGGGCCAGCTCCGCCAGCCGGAAGTCCGGGTGCGTGGCGGCCCGCGCGGCGACCAGCGCCAGGGCCAGGGGCAGCCGGGCGCAGGAGTCGATGATCTCGTCGACCGCGGCCGGTTCGGCCGCCAGGCGAGGCGCGTCCAGCCGGCTGTGCAGCAGCGCCCGCGCGTCGGCGGCCGAGAGCTGCCCGAGGACGACGGGATGGGCGCCGTCGGCGGCGACCAGGCCCGGCATCTGGTTGCGGCTGGTCACCACCACCGCGCACCCGCGCGCGGCGGGCAGGAGCGGGCGGATCTGGTCGACGTCGCGGGCGTTGTCGAGGATGACCAGGATCCGCCGGCCGGCCACGAGGTCCCGGTAGCGGGCGACCTGGGCCTCGACGGTCGCCGGAATCCGCTGCACGGGCACGCCCAGGGCGTCCAGGAAGACGCGGACGGCCTCCCCGACCGGCATCGCGGTGCCGGCCGGGTCGAAGCCGCGGAGGTTGACGTAGAGCTGCCCGTCGGGGAACCAGTCCGCGACGAGGTGTCCCAACCGGACCGCGAAACTCGTCTTGCCGATCCCGACCGGCCCGGTGACGAGGAGCAGGGCGGGTCCCGCGCCCTGGGTGGCGAGGACCCGCCGGGCCCGCGCGAGCTCCGCGACCCGGCCGACGAAGCGCGGCGGATCCGGCGGCAACAGCGACGGCACCGGGGTACGCGGGGCCGCCGGGCTTCCGGGTACGGCCGCGGCCCGCCGCAGGACCGCCTGGTGTAGCTCCTGCAGGTGTGGCGCCTCCAAACCCCGGTCGTGGAGCAGCCGCAGCCCCTCCTGGGACACCCGCAGCGCCTCGTCCACCCGCTGTTCCTGATAGAGCGCCAGGACGAGGAGCCGGCGCAGCCCTTCGTCGTACGGGTCGGCGTGGACGAGCGGGATCACCTCGCCGAGCACCTCCGCGTGTCGGCCCAGCCGGGCCAGCGCCTCGACGCGGTGGCGCTGTGCGGTTCGACGCAGCGCGTCCAGCCGGGCGATCTCCGACACCGCGAACGGCTGGTCGGCGACGTCGGCGTACGCCGGGCCGCGCCACAGGGCCAGCGCTTCGCCGAGCAGGACGGCGGCCCGTTCGACGAGGTCCGCGGTGCCGCCGGCGAGCAGGCGTTGTCCGGCGAGGCAGTCCCGTTCGAAGCGGCGTACGTCCAGGTGGTCGTCCGGCAGGTCCAGCCGGTACGCGGTGCCCGCTCCACTGCCGACCGTCCGCAGGATCCCGGCGGCGTTCCCCGGGCGGCCGGACGACAGCGCACGGCGCAGGTGGGAGATGTGGCTGCGCAGGGTGACGGTGGCGGCGGCCGGCGCCTCGTCGCCCCAGAGCAGCCGGACCAGCCGGCTCGCCGGCACCGCCTGGCCGTTCACGACCAGCAGCATCGACAGCAGCGTGGTCAGGCGCGGCCCGAGACGTACGTGCGTGCCATCGACCTCGACCCGCAGCGGCCCCAGAACCGCGACGTGGAAACTCCCCAAGGGCACTCCCTGGGAAAAAGCTATCAGGGGTCGGGCCACGCGCCGAGGGTGTACGGCGGTCGGCCGCGGCGTCCAGGCGACCTCCGCGATCCCCGCCGCGACCCCGCCCCGACCACACACCTGCTCCGGGCGGCGGATCGACGAACGCTCTGCGCCGGGCCGGTCGGGCTACCTCCGCCGGAGGCGTACCGTCTCGCGCAGCAGCAGCACCCCCACCAGTGCCGGCGGGAGGGCGAGGGCGCCGACGCCGTAGCCCAACCACCGCAACCACGGCCGGGCCTCGACGTCGGCCCGGGCCAGCTTCCGGGCGCCGCGGTGGCGTCCCAGGTCGCCGACCCGGATGCTCCGGCCGAGGTCGACGGAGGTGAAGACCGCGCCGACGGTGGCATGCTCGACCTCGCCACCGGACCAGACGATCTCGACCTCACAGCTTTCCCAGGAGCCGAAGCCACGGCTGCTGATCGGGCCGTGCCCGTGACACGACGTCACCGTGGCCTGGCCCTCGCGCGTGGCATCCGCCATGTCCGAGCCGGCCAGCCTGCTCAGGGTGACGGCCACCCCGAACAGGCTGGCGGCGAGGACAAGCGTCCCGGCGAGGAACAGGAACGACCGGAGCGCGCCACCCCGGCGACGTACCGCGGCGACGTCGGCATCCCTCGCGGCGGCCTCCGGGTCCGCGCCGTCGGCGTCCCGTGCCCTGGCCGCGCGGTCCCACTCGCGCTCCTCCGCGCGGATCTCCGCCAGCCGCTTGGCGATCCGGTCGTCCCGCGGTTCCACGACGTCGCCCTCTCAGAGTGGAAGCTCGATCCGCTTCGGGGCCGGGTTGTCACCCCGGAGCGTATCGCCCGCCTGCCCGCTGTTCTGGGCGCTGTTGGTCTGGCTCGCGCTGCGTGCGGTGTTGATGATCACCTGGTCGACCGTACCGTGTACCGCGGTGTGGCCCCGTCCGATCGTGTTGAACGCCCCCTTGAAGCCGCTGAGGCCGCTGCCCCCGAACTCGCCGACGGCCTGGAGCCGGAACGCCTCCAGCCGCAGCGTGTTGCGGCTGGCCTGGCCAATCTGCGCGAGGATGCTGTCGCACTGCTTGACAATCGCGCCAATCCGCTTGATCGCCTCGAAGAGCCGCCGGAGCAGGCTGAGGATCTTGCTGCTGGTCTTGCCGACCAGGATGGCGACCTCGGCGGCGACCTTGGGGATCAGTACCACGGTGAGGGCCTGGAGCGCCTTGGAGATGCAGGCGCCGACGACCTCGGCGACGATGTCCCGGATCGTGTTTCGAATGACGCCGACCATGGCGCCGACGATCGTGGTCGCCTTGCTCATCGCGTCGGCGATCGCGCCCAGGGCCTGGAGGGACTCGGCGTGGGTCCGAGCGCGCTGCCGGTAGGCCTCCGCCGCCTTCGACGTCCACGCGGCGGTGCTCTGGTTGACCTGCTCGACGAAGAAGTCGGTGGCCTCGTAGATGCGCCGCTCGATGTTGTACCAGGTCTTGGCGTGCCCCTCGATCGCCTTCGGGTCGCCGGCCAGCTTGTCCAGCGGCTCACGGAGGATGCTTACGTGCTCCATCAGCCAGCCGACGCCGGCGGCGAAGACGGCCTGCAACGGATCCATGACCGCGCCGATCAGGGAGAGGCCGGCGGCGACCGTGTTGCCGCCGACACCCAACCAGTCCCCGTTCTTGATGCCGTCGACGATGCCGCAGGCCGACTCGAAGATGCCCGCGCCCTCGTACGACTTGGTCTCGCCCTCGGGGGCGATGATGGACGGGCGGGAGATGGCCGCTTCGGTACCCATCACTTACCTGCCCGGAGTCGGTTCGCCGCCGCCTGGTCGGTGATGTCGGTGTTGTCGGCCAGCGCCCGCAGCAGCTCCGCCAGGTGCTTCGTGGCCTCCGCCCCGTTCCGGATCTCCGTCACCGCCCAGTCCTGCAGGGGATTGATCAGGGGTACGAACAGCGGACTACAGAGCACGCCGTACACCTCGTCATGCAGGTTGACGTGCTTCGCCCCGGCCTTGGCCTCCTCCACCATCGCGCCGGCCTCGTCCACCATCCGGGCGTGGCGGCGGACCTCGCCGGTGGAGAGCCTGATCTCCGGACCCGTCATCGCCGGTCACGCTCCTCGTCCTCCGGCGGCTCCGGGAACTGTTGGTGGTAGGCGTTGCTGATGAAGTACGCCGTCTCCGAACTCGCGCCGTACATGCTGTTGACGATCTCCGTCACCTGCTGCGCCACCTTCGCCTGGGCGCGCCGGCTGGTATCCAGGATGATCGAGGCGAGCTCGTCAGGCGACAGGCGCATCGCCCGCTCGTCGAGGCGCAACCCGGCCAGGCCGCCCGACGAGTCCACGGTCACCACGGCCTCACCGCCCCGCGACTCGACCGTTGCCGTGTTGCGTTTCATGCGTTCGCTGAGTTCGGTGGTGAGCGCTGTCTGCTGCGCCACCCGACGCTCCCACTCCGCGAGATAGTCCTCCGGGTCTATCGGCACCCTGTCCTCCCTCCCCCGGCCCGGCGCCCCAGTCTAGGGAATGTGATCCGTTCGTGGGGGCACGTGGAGGTGTCGAGGGCGGCCGGGCCGGTCGCGCGGTCGGTCCCGCGACGTCCGGCCGGAACGCCGACGGCCTCGCCACGACGGATCATGGCGAGGCCGGAGCGGGGGAGCCGAGTCCCGCCCGACAGCCCGCGAGACCGGCTGCCGGGCGACCCGGTGCCACTCAGCCGACGGTCGTCCGACCCAGCACCTCCGACCGGTGTTCGGCCAGCCGTTCCGCGACCAGCTGGCGCGCCACCACCCGGCCGAGCAGCGCCGCCAGGATGAGGCACGGCCCGATCAGGAAGAGGTGGCCGACCGGGAACTCGTCCCGGACGACGTACGTGAAGAGCGAGACGGTGAGAACCCCGGCGGACCACCCGAACGCGAAGATCATCGCCGGCACCGCGGCACGGCGCGGCAGCAGCGGCGACACGAGGACGGAGAGCAGGATGAACGCGTCGGGTACCAGGAACGGATTGTCCGCCCGGATCGCGTTCGAGGTCGCGAAGTAGTGCACCATCACGACGGCGATCGCCGCCGCCACCAGCCGCGCGACCAGCACCGTATCCAGCCGACGAACCAACTCGGCCACCCGTGTCCCTCCCACACTCGTCGCCCGACCCGCTGTCGGGTTCTGCCCTGAGTCTGTGCGCGGGGTCGACGGCCGGAAACCGTGCCAGCTCCCGGTCTGTCGGGAGGTTGCCGCACCCCGCGGGTGCGGCTACCCGCACCCGTGGGGTGGGCCCGCCGGCGCCGGACGGGTTGCCCCGGCACCGGACCCGTACTCAGCCGTTGAGGTACCGGAGAACGGCGAGCACCCGGCGGTGGTCGTCGGGCCGGGCGGGTAGCGAAAGCTTGGCGAAGATCGCCGTGCAGTGCTTTTCCACCGTCCGCTCCGCGATGCCGAGCCGGGCGGCGATGGCCTGGTTGGTGCGGCCCTCGGCCATCAACGCCAGCACCGCCCGCTCGCGCTCGCTGAGCTCGCGCAGCGGATCGTCTGGGCGGTCCCGGCGCCCGACCATCTGGTCGATCACGATGGGGTCGAACGCCGAGCCGCCGCTGCCGACCTGCCGCACCGCCGCCGCGAACCCGGCCAGATCCGAAACCCGGTCCTTGAGCAGGTAACCGACCCCCTGGGCGCCACCGTCGAGCAACTCGAGGGTGTAGCTGGCCCGGACGTACTGGGACAGGACGAGGACCCCGGTCTCCGGATGCCGCCGCCGGATCTCCCGGGCCGCCCGCAGCCCCTCGTCGGTCCGGGTAGGCGGCAGTCGGATGTCGACGACGGCCACGTCCGGCCGGTGTCGGGCCACCTCCGCGAGCAGCGCGGTGGCGTCGGCGACGCTCGACGCGACGGTGAACCCGACCTCCGCGAGCAGCCGGACCAGTCCCTCGCGCAGCAGCGTGTTGTCCTCGGCGACGACTACCCGCACGGCAGCGTCGCCCGGATCCGCGTCCCCCTGCCGGGTGGACTCTCCACCTGAAACACTCCTCCTTCGACCGCCACCCGCTCGGCCAGCCCGCGTAGTCCCGACCCGGACGCCGGATCGGCCCCGCCCCGGCCGTCGTCGCGGACCTCGACGGTGAGCCGTCCACCGCGCGAGTCGATCCGCAGCTCGGCCTCGTCCGCCGCCGCGTGCTTGGCAATGTTCGCCAGCGCCTCCGCGACGACGTAGTACGCCGTCGTCTCCACCTCGGCCGGCAGCCCGCTCGGCACGTCGCCGAGGATCCGCAGCGGCACCGGGGACAGGGTAGCCAGCTCCCGGACCGCCCCGGCCAGCCCGCGTTCGGTGAGCACCGGAGGATGCAGTCCCTGCGTGAGGGCGCGCAGGTCGGCCAGGACCGCCAGGATCGCCTTCCGCGCCTCCTCTAGCAGGGGGCGGACCCGGTCCGGATCCTCGGGCAGCACCGCCTCGGCCAGACTCAGCGTCATCGGGATCGAGAGGAGCCGCTGCTGTACGCCGTCGTGCAGATCCCGCTCCAGCCGTCGGCGTTCCGCCTCGGCGGCCCGGACGAGGTTTCGGCGCGACGCGGCGAGTTCCCGGAGCCGGGACCGGAGTTCCGCGGTCAACCGTTCCCGCTCCAGCGCCAGCGACAGCGCCGCGCACGTCGCCTCGATCAGCTCCGGTTCCTCCAGCAGCGCTCGGTCATGGTCCAGAATCGCCACCGGCTCGCCGTCCGCGTCGATCCGGGTGACCGCCCGGTCCGGCCCGGGGGTGATGGGCTGGCCGTCGGCGTCGACGTACCGGCCCGACCCGGCTGCCCAGTAGCCGATGCGCAGCGTCGGATCGTGCAGCGTACGGGCCAGCGCCACCTCGACGCGTACCGGCTGGGAGCTCCGGTGCAGCCGGACGACCAGGTCGGCGACCCCGGCCCGGTCGATCCGACGCCGCAGCAGCCCGACCAGGTACGCCAGCGGGACCGCCGCGAGCGCCACCTGGAGTACGACGTTCAGCCCGGAGGCGTCCCGCCCGGCGATCGTCGCCGGCTTCACCGCGACGACCAGCGCCACCGTGACCACCGCGACCCCGAGCAACGGGTTGAGTTGGCGACGTCGGGACGGGGTGCCGCGTACCCAGCGGATGGACTGCTGCGCGATCACCGCGCAACCGGTGACGACGACCCCGGTGACCGCCGCCGCGCCGGCCCCGCCACCGGCTCCGGCCGTGTCGGGGCGCAGCGTGGTGAGCACGCCGACGACGCCGAGGCTGACATACCCCAGGGCAACGACCAGCCGCGCGGGCGCGGTGTCGAGCCGTCCGGTCGGGTACGCCACCACCAGGTGGACGAAGACCGCCGCCCAGGCGCCCGCGCGGACCATCGCGACGCCGCGTGGCAGGGACACCGGAACCGGTAGTGCCGCGAGCACCCACAGCACCCCGACCGCGAGCAGCAGTGGTCCGACCCGATTGCGGGGACGTGCCCGCCATCCGACCAGGCCGGCCAGGACGAAGCTCAGGCCGACCAGGGCAGCGACGTCGAACTCGAGCGCACCGGCCGTCACAGGCTCGATAATCCACCCTCGCGGGTGGCCATCGCGCGTGTCGCGGGCCCGGGGGTGCGGATCGATCGCCGCCGGACGCATCCGGGTCCACACGGACGCGGTGGCCGGGCTCGACCGGCGCGCCGGGCTGGCAACCGCGCTGTACGACCGGGGCGGCCGGCCGCGTACCGCGCTCGCCAGAAGGGAGACCTCGGCTCCGCCACGACCGGTGGTGGCGGAGCCGAGGCGGACGGAGCCGGGTCAGGCGTCCGGCGCGCCCTCGACCGGTGCCGCGCGTCGCCCTCCGGCAGCGGACCCGCGGGCCGTCCGCAGCCCCCGGATCCCGAGGTAGAGGAAGGGCAGCACCAGCAGGATGTCGGCGGCGAGCGCGATCGACACCTCGCGGGTGATCCGGCTCAGCGGGAAGGCGATCGCACCCAGGCAGAGCAGGATGCCGACCGGCAGCGGTGCCGCCCGTCGCCAGGTCAGCACCAGTCCCAGTGCGAAGAACGTCGCCGGGAAGAGGGGACCGGCGGTCCAGAAGAGGGTCATGGCCGGGAACGGGTACTGGTTCAGCAGGTCGACGGCGTGGGCGTGCGTGGTGGCGAAGAGTGTCTCGTGGATGGCCTGTACGCCGAACGACACCCCGCCGACCGTCGCGAACACCGCCACCGGCAGCGCCGCCGCCACGTACCGGGGTGCGGTGCCACGCAGCCGGTCGAAGAGCCCGATCAGGCCGATGAGCCAGCAGGCGCTGGAGATCGCGATGAGCGTGCCGGCGGTGGCGCCCTGGGTGTCGGACTTCCAGAACAGGGTGGCGAGCAGGTTCAGGACTGGACCGAGGATGAGGAACATGGATCCGACGCTATGGACGTCGATGCGGCGGCGAATCCGCTCCGGACGGGCGGCGGACTACCGCGGGCGTCGTACCCCGGCCAGCCCGCTGCGGTAGGCGAAGACCACGAGTTGGGCACGGTCCCGGGCGCCGAGCTTGGCCATCGCCCGGTTGGCGTGGGTCTTTGCCGTCGCGGTGCTCATGCCGAGCCGCGCCGCCACCTCCTGGTTGGACAGCCCCTCGGCGATCAGCCCCACGACCTCGCGCTCCCGGGCGGTCAGCGTGTGCAGGCCCGGCACCTCCGGTCCGCTGGCGAACGCCGCGATGACCCGCCGGGTCACCTCCGGCGCAAGCAGCGCGTCCCCGGCGGCGACCACCCGGACCGCCCGGCGTAGCTCGTCGGGCTCCAGATTCTTGAGCAGGAAGCCGCTCGCGCCGGCGTGTAGCGCCGCGTAGACGTACTCGTCGAGTTCGAAGGTGGTCAACACCACCACCCGTACCCCGGGGAGCCGGTCGTCGGCGAGGATCCGCCGGGTCGCGGTGAGCCCGTCGGTGCCGGGCATCCGGATGTCCATCAGGACGACGTCGGGCCGGTGGGCGCGGGTCAGCGCGATCGCCTCGTCGCCGTCGGCGGCCTCGGCGACCACCTCGATATCCGGTGCCCGCTCCAGCAGCACCCGGAAGCCCGCCCGGACCAGTGTCTGGTCGTCGGCGAGCAGAACCTTGATCGTCATCCCGGCAGCCACCCCCGAACCTGGAAACCTCCGCCCTCGGCCGGGCCGGCTCGCAGCCATCCGCCGAGTCCGACCGCCCGTTCGGTCATGCCGCGCAGGCCGTTACCGGGGGGTCCGGCGGGGCCCCGCCCGTCGTCGCGGACGGTCAGGGCCAGCCCGTCGGGGCGGTAGTCGAGTCGTACCTCGATCCGGTCGGCCTCGGCGTGCCGGAGGGCGTTGGCCACCGCCTCCTGGATGATCCGGTACGCCGTCGCCTCCACCGCGCGGGGCAGCGGGCGGGGCTCACCGCCCTGCCGCAGCACGGCACCGGTGGCGGCGGCCAGCGCGGGCAGCCGGTCGAGCGCAGGTGCCGGCGGTTCCGGGCCGGCTGTCGGATCGCCCGGACCGGATTCTCGGGTGTCGGACGGGTCGAGGTCCCGGACGCCGTCCCGGAGGACGCCGACCGCGGCGCGCAGCTCCACCATCGCCTCCCGGCTGGCCCGTCGCACCGCCTCCAACGCGGCCCGGGCCTGCGCCGGATCGTCCTCCAGCACCTCGGCGGCGACTCCGGCCTGCACGCCGACCACCGCCAGGGTGTGCGCGGTGACGTCGTGCAGCTCGCGGGCGATCCGGAGGCGTTCCTCGACCACCCGCCGCCGCGCCGCCCGGTCCCGCTCGGCGGCCAGCAGCGCCACCCGGATCCGCCGGCTCCGCACCGTCTCGCCGAGCAGCAGCGCGGCGGCGAAGACCACGGTCGAGCTGTCCAGGGTCGCGTCCAGGGGCTCCACCCCGGCCACCATCATCCGGCTCCGCAGGTCCAGGAGGATGACGAGCCCGGCGACGGCCAGGCCGAGTCGCCGTCGGGGCGCGACCGCCACCGAGTAGAGCGCCACCCAGACCGGCGCGGCCGGAGCGCCGCCCGGGTACCGCCAGATGTGGTACGCGAAGAACAGCGCGCCGACCGTGGTCAACGTCGCGGTCGGCCAGCGCCGTCGGGCGAACAGCAGCAGCGCCATGGCCAGACCCAGGGCGTACGCCCATCCGTCCGGGGCGCGGTCGTCGGGGGCCACCGTCACCACCGCGAGCCGGTACGCCGTCACCGCGCCGGCCAGCGTCACGACACCGACGTCGACCAGCCACGACCGGCCGAGGCCCGCCAGCCCTGGCCGGACGACGTGCTCGTGCCACGGCTGGCTGAGGTGCTCGTGCCAGAGCCGGACGACGTGCTCCGTCCACCGTCGACCGGGGTCGGGCCGCCCCGACCGGCTGACGTGCTCCGTCCACCACCGCCGCACGCTCGCAACTGTAGGTAGCCGTGCCGCTGGCCGCGTACCACGAACGCGGTAGGACGGGACGTCGGCTCCGTGACCCTCGACCCCACTCGAGGCGCGGGGACGACCACCCCGGCGACGAGTACGCACGCACGATCCGAACACTTGGCGCCGCCTCGTGACGAGGGGTGAGGTCTGGCCGCCGGTCTTCGGGTGTGTGGAAGGGCCGGCCCCCTGGTGGGGGCCGGCCCTGCCTGTTCGGGTCGTGTTGGGGTCAGGCGGAGTAGCCGCGTTCGGCGATCCAGTTGGCCAGGGTGATGGTGCTCATCTGGTACTGGCTGTGGTTCGGGTTGGCCGGGTCGGCGATGGTGACGGTGCGGCCGTGGTCGTCGTAGCCGACGATGGTCAGGTAGTGGCCGCCCTCGTAGGAGTGGGGGTTACCGTCGGTGTCGACCGCGGTGCCCTTGATGTTGGCCACGACCGGTCGTCCGGCGTCGATGGCCTGGACGACGTCGACCTGGAGGCGGTCCATCTCGGTGGGGGTGGCGGTCGGGTTCGGGATCTCCACGGTGTGGTAGTTGGTGTCGCCGGTGTCGTTGAGGACGCGGGTGGTGTCCTCGGCCGAGTTGGTGCCGGCCTCGGTGGTGCCGAGTTTGGTGGCCACGTCGTCCTGGCTGGGGGTGTGGCCCTGTGCGGACAGGGCGATCCGGGTCGCCGCCGGTGCGCAGTAGTAGTACGTGGACTGGGGTTGGTACTGGTAGTCGAGGTGTTTGGCGGCCGGGTGCTGCGATTCGATGTCCTTGATGGTTTGGGTGACCGCGGTGGGGTCGAGGTTCAGGCTGGTGCCGGGGCCGGTGTCGAGGGTGGCGACGGGGCCGGCGATCGCGCCGCCGGTGATGGCCAGGCCGGCCACGGCGAGTGCGGTCTTGCGGATGGGGGTGTCGGTGATGGCCGGTAGCCATCGGGTGACGAACGTCATGATGGTTCCCTGCCTTCCGTCGATGCTCGGGGGACTGCACACGCCCGTACCCGGACGGGCATGACAGGTGGACAAGGCGGCCACGCGGGTCACAGTCGGACGGCGGCCGGACACATGTCGTGGTGCACGGGCCGGCTCTCAGACGGGGGCGGCCCGGAGCTGGGGGTTGCCGGGGGTGGTCCTGCTGGCCACCCGCACGGGGATACAACCCCGCCGGGCCGGCCGATGTTCCCCGACCGACCACCCAACCAGCCCCCACAAACCGGACAGGACGGCACAGGGGTGACGCGCGCCTCCCGGAGACAGGTCGTCCCCGGGGCCCTGCGGGGACGACCCCGGCGGCCGTACCCCGGGAGCGGGTTTCCCACGGAGGCAGTTTTCCGCCAGACCCGTGGTCGGCAGCCCTGACTTCTCGACGTGGGCCGATGGACGTGTTACGACGGGATCCCGATCCCCGATCTCGAGGAGGCAGCGTGAGCCAGGAAGTACGCGGGGTCATTGCCCGGGCCAAGGGCGTGCCGGTCGAGGTAACCACGGTCGTCGTCCCCGATCCGGGGCCGGGCGAGGCAGTCGTTCGGGTACAGGCGTGCGGCGTCTGCCACACCGACCTGCACTACCGAGAGGGCGGGATCACCGACGATTTCCCGTTCCTGCTCGGCCACGAGGCCGCCGGCATCGTCGAGCAGGTCGGTGCGGGGGTCACCGACGTCGAGCCGGGCGACTTCGTCGTTCTCAACTGGCGGGCGGTCTGCGGCACCTGCCGGGCCTGTCGGCGGGGCCGGCCCTGGTACTGCTTCGCCACCCACAACGCCGCCCAGAAGATGACCCTGACCGACGGCACCGTACTCTCCCCGGCCCTGGGGATCGGCGCGTTCGTGGAGAAGACCCTGGTCCACGCCGGACAGTGCACCAGGGTGGACCCGGCGGCGAGGCCGGCCGCCGTCGGTCTGCTGGGCTGCGGCGTGATGGCCGGGATCGGCGCGGCGATGAACACCGGTGGGGTGAGCCGGGGCGACTCGGTCGCGGTCATCGGCTGCGGCGGTGTCGGCGACGGCGCGGTGGCCGGGGCGGCGCTCGCCGGGGCGACCACGATCATCGCCGTCGACACCGATCCCCGGAAGCTGGAGTGGGCACGGCGGTTCGGCGCCACCCACACCGTGGACGCCAGCCAGACCGATCCCGTCGAGGCGATCCGGGAGCTGACCGGCGGTTTCGGTGCCGACGTGGTGATCGAGGCGGTCGGCCGGCCCGAGACCTGGAAACAGGCCTTCTACGCCCGGGATCTGGCCGGCACCGTCGTCCTAGTCGGGGTGCCGACCCCGGAGATGAAGGTCCCGGAGCTGCCGCTGCTCGACGTCTTCGGACGGGGCGGCGCACTCAAGTCGAGCTGGTACGGCGACTGCCTGCCCAGCCGGGACTTCCCGATGCTGACCTCGCTCTATCTCCAGGGCCGGCTCGACCTGGACGCCTTCGTCACCGAGGAGATCGCCCTCGACCAGGTGGAGGAGGCGTTCACCAAGATGCACCGCGGTGACGTGCTGCGCTCTGTGGTGATCTTCTGATGGTGGCCCGGATCGACCACGCCGTCACCTCGGGCACCTTCTCGCTTGACGGGCAGACCTTCGAGGTCGACAACAACGTCTGGGTGGTCGGCGACGACCGCGAGTGCGTGGTCGTCGACGCGCCCCACGACGTCGACGCGATCCTCGCCACGGTCGGCGGCCGGCGGGTCCGCGCCATCCTGGCGACCCACGCCCACGACGACCATGTACGGGTGGCGCCGGCACTGGCCGAGGCGACCGGGGCCGAGGTGCTGCTGCACCCCGCCGACCGGGTGCTCTGGGACCTGGTGCACCCGGAGACCCCGCCCGGTGGTGAGTTGCGGGACGGGCAGTCGATCGAGGTCGCCGGGACGGTGCTGCGGGTCCTGCACACTCCCGGGCACAGCCCCGGGGCGTGTTCGTTCCACGCCCCCGACCTCGGGGTGGTCTTCACCGGCGACACCCTCTTCCAGGGCGGCCCCGGCGCCACCGGCCGGTCGTTCAGCGACTTCGGCACCATCATCGACTCGATCCGGGACCGGCTGCTGACCCTGCCGCCCGGGACGGTGGTGCACACCGGGCACGGCGCGGACACCACGATCGGGGCCGAGGCGCCCCACCTGGCGGAGTGGGTGGCCCGGGGCTACTAGGACGAAGGAGAACAGGTCTCGCTGCGGGTCGGCCGGGTCGGTCGGCCCGCAGGGGACAGGGGAGCCACCGATGACACATGTCATGGTCAGGACGTGACGCCTGAGCCGGTCGGGTGGGCTTTCCGGCGCCAACCATTGCCGGTATGCCAACAACCACCCCTGCGGTTGAACTGACCGGATTGATCAAGAGGTACGGCGCGGTGACCGCCGTTGACGGGCTGAGCCTCCGCGTCGAGCCCGGCGAGGTGGTCGCCTTCCTCGGCCCCAACGGCGCCGGCAAGACCACCACCCTCGACATGCTGCTCGGGCTCGCCCGGCCCACCGCCGGGAGCGTCCGGATCTTCGGCCAGGAGCCGGCCGACGCGGTCGCCCTCGGCCGGGTCGCCGCCGTGCTGCAGACCGGTGGCCTTCTGAAGGACATGACCGTCGCCGAGACGGTGCAGATGACCGCCAACGTCTACCCGAACCCCCGGCCGGTCTCGGAGGTCCTCGAGCGGGCCGGCATCGCGGACATCGCCGGGCGGCGGGTGGGGAAGTGCTCCGGCGGCCAGCAGCAGCGACTGCGCTTCGCGATGGCGTTGCTGCCCGATCCCGACCTGATGGTGCTGGACGAGCCGACCACCGGCATGGACGTGGAGGGCCGCCGCGACTTCTGGACCGCGATCCGCCGGGACGCCCGCGCCGGCCGTACCGTCCTGTTCGCCACCCACTACCTGGAGGAGGCCGACGCGTACGCCGACCGGATCGTGCTGATCCGACAGGGGCGGGTCGTCGCCGACGGCACCACCGCGCAGGTGAAGAACCTCGCCTCCGGCCGGCTGGTCCGGGCCACCCTGCCCGGCGCCGACCAGGTGGCCCTGGCCGGGCTGCCCGGGGTCGACTCGGTCGAGGTACGCGGGGACACCGTGCTCGTCCAGGCCGGCGACTCGGACGTGGTCGCCCGGTACCTGCTGACCCAGACTCCGGCGCGGGACGTCGAGATCACCGCGCGCAACCTGGAGGACGTCTTCCTGGCACTCACCACCGACGCCCGTACCGCCGAGCCGGCCGCGGTCGCCACGAACCACCTGGAGGGAAGCATCCGATGACCACGACGACGGTAGACCGGCGGCGTCCGGCGTTCGGCGGGTTCACCCTCGCGAACCTGACCCTGGAGATCCGCCGGGTCCTGCGCAACCGCCGTACGCTGTTCTTCATCCTGATCATGCCGCCGGCGTTCTTCCTGCTCTTCGGCCTGTCGAACCGCGGTCAGACGCTGGACAACGGGGCACAGGTCACCGCGTACATCATGATCAGCCTTGCCGTGTACGGCGCGATGGTCGCGACCACCAGCGGCGGTGCGATGGTGGCGGTGGAGCGGGCCCAGGGCTGGAGCCGACAGCTCCGGTTGACCCCGCTGCGTCCGGCCGCGTACGTCGCGACCAAGGTGCTCACCGCGATGGTGCTCGGCCTGCTCGCGGTGCTGGTCGAGTTCGTGGTCGGCGCCGTCACCGGGGTGCGCGTACCGGCACACGTCTGGCTCTTCTCCGGGCTCGCGGCCTGGCTCGGCTCGCTGGTCTTCGCCGCCTTCGGTCTCTTCGTCGGCTACCTTGCCCCGGCCGAGAACGTCATGCAGTTCCTCGGCCCGATCCTGGCCATCCTGGCGATGCTCGGCGGACTCTTCGTACCGCTGGAGGTGCTGCCGGAGGTCATGCGGCAGATCGCCCGGTTCACCCCGGTGTACGGGGTCGGCGAGCTGGCCCGCGCGCCCCTGGCCGGTGACGGGGTCAGCGGTGGCGCGCTGCTCAACCTGGTGCTGTGGAGCACCGCCTTCGGCTTCGGCGCCGGCCGGCTCTTCCGTCGGGACACCGCCCGGGTATGAGCACCGACCTCGGAGACCGAGACCGGCCTCACCGCATAGCGTGGCCGGTGTGAGCGAGCAGGGCACCAGCGCCGCCCCGGAGACCTGGTTCGGCACCCCGGCCGAAACCGGCCCGCGCCTGGGCGGCCGGCTCGGCTGGCTGATCGGGGTGGTGTGGCTGATCTACCTGGGGCAGCCCCTCGGCACGGTCTGGGCCCACCCGCCCGGGCCGGCGCGTGATCTCGGACTCGCCGCGATCGGCGCCTTCGCGGCCGGCTACGTGGCCCTCTTCGTCTGGCTTCGCCGGGCCGTCTGGATGCGGCGGCGCATTCCGCCGCTGCGGGCCTCGGCGGCGCTCATCGGGCTGTTCGCCATCGGCACCCTCACCATCCCGGCGGCTGGCGGGGACTGGCTGGTCACCCTGGTCTACCTCTCGGCCTCCGCGGTGCTGACCCTGCCGGCCCGACCCGCGCTGCTCGTGGTCGCGGCGCTGGCCGCGGTTCCGTTGATCACGCCGCACTTCATCCCCGCCTGGGAGCCGGAGACCGGGGTGGCGCTCTCCGTGCTGCTGGCCGGGTTCGCGGTCTTCGGCTTCACCCGGCTGCTGGACCGGCAACTCCGGCTGATCGACGCGCAGCAGGAGATCCGGCGGCTGGCGGTCGCCGAGGAGCGGGCCCGAACCGCTCGGGACCTGCACGACATCCTCGGCCACTCGCTGACCGTCATCACGGTGAAGGCGGAACTGGCCGGCCGGCTGATCGAGGTCGACCCGGCCCGGGCCGCCGCCGAGGTGGCGGACCTGGAGCGGCTGGCCCGGCGAGCCCTCGCCGACGTCCGGTCGACCGTCGGGGCGTACCGTGAGGTGGACCTCGCCGCCGAGCTGGCCAACGCCCGTACGGCGCTGCGGGCCGCGGGGATCGAGGCCGAGCTGCCGGCGGCGGTCCCCACGCTGCCGCCGGGGCGGGGAGAGCTGTTCGCCTGGGCGGTCCGGGAGGGGGTGACCAACGTGGTACGGCACAGCCGTGCCCGGCACTGCCTCATCCGGGTCGCCCCGGACGAGCTGGAGGTACGCGACGACGGCCGGGGCCCGGCGGCGGTGGCGCCGGCGGGATCCCGACCCGGCCACGGCCTGCTCGGGCTCCGGGAGCGGGCGGAGCAGGCGGGCGCCCGGCTCGTCGTCGGTCGGGGCCCCGGGGGCGTGGGCTTCCGGCTGCTGGTCAGCTACCGCGAGGGCGTACGGTGACCGGGCAGCTCCGGCTCCTCCTCGCCGACGACCAGGCACTGGTCCGGGGCGCCCTGGCCGCGCTGCTCTCGCTCGAACCGGACCTGACCGTCGTCGCCGAGGTCGGCCGCGGGGACGAGGTGCTGCCCGCCGCCCGCCGGACCCGCCCGGACGTCGCGCTGCTCGACGTCGAGATGCCCGGGCTGGACGGGATCGCCGTCACCGCCGCGCTCCGGGCCGAACTGCCGGAGTGCCGGGTGCTGGTCGTCACGACGTTCGGCCGCCCGGGCTACCTGCGCCGGGCGATGGAGGCGGGCGCCGGCGGCTTCGTCGTCAAGGACACCCCGGCCCGTCAACTCGCCGACGCCGTCCGGCGGGTGCACGCCGGGCTGCGGGTCGTCGACCCGACCCTGGCGGCCGAGACCCTGGCCAGTGGGGAGAGCCCGCTGACCGAGCGGGAGACCGAGGTACTCCGCGCGGCCCGCAGCGGTGGCACCGCCGCCGACCTCGCCCGTCGGCTGCACCTCTCCGAGGGGACGGTCCGGAACCACCTCTCCGCCGCGATCGGCAAGACCGGGGCGCGGACCCGGGCCGAGGCGGTCCGGATCGCCGAGGAGCGCGGCTGGCTCCTCGGCGACCCGAGATAGCGGACCGGAGACGGTCGGCGACCGCGACCGCGGCGGAGCGGGGAGGTCGGCGGTCGGCGGCGAGCCGATGGGCGTGCTGGTCTCAGACGAAGTAGCGGAGCCAGACATAGAGCCAGGCGAGCACGCAGGTCAGCAGGGTGACCACGATGCCGTACTTGGTGAACTGCCAGAACGAGATCGGGTGTCCGGTCCGGGCGGCGATGCCGAGGGCCACCACGTTGGCGCTGGCCGCGACCGCGGTGCCGTTGCCGCCGAAGTCGGCGCCGAGGGCGAAGGCCCACCACAGCGCCTGCCCGGTCTGCGGGTCCGGCGCCTCGGCGACCAGCCCTTCCACGATCGGCGCCATCGTGGCGACGTACGGGATGTTGTCGAAGAAGGCGCCGAGTATGGCGGAGCCGAAGACCAGCGAGGTCGCCGCCACGATGAAGTTGTCACCGACGACGTCGACCGCCCACTCGCCGATGCTTCCGATGACACCGGTGTGCACCAGCGCGCCGACCATCACGAACAGACCCATGAAGAACACCAGGGTGGGCCACTCCACCTCCTCCAGCACCTCGGAGACGTCCAGCCGGGCGACCAGCAGCATCACCCCGGCGCCGACCATCGCCACCACCGACGGGTCGACGTGCAGCACCGAGTGCAGTCCGAAGCCGACCACCACCAGACCGAGGACGACCAGGCAGCGGACCAGCAGGCGTACGTCGGTGATGGCCCGGCGCTCCTGGAGCGCCATCACCGCGGCGACGTGCTCCGGGTGGTAGCGGAAGGAACGGGCGAACAGCACCCGGGTGAGGAGCACGAAGGCCGCGAAGATCGCCGCGACGATCGGCGCCATGTGCACCAGGAAGTCGCCGAAGCTCAGCCCGGCCCGGCTGCCGATGATGACGTTCGGCGGGTCGCCGATCAACGTCGCCGCTCCACCGATGTTGCTGGCCAGCACCTCGGCGATCAGGTACGGCCGGGCGGAGATGTGCAGCCGGTTGCAGACCACCACGGTGACCGGGGCGACCAGCATGATCGTGGTGACGTTGTCCAGGAATGGCGAGGCGACGGCGGTGATCGCCATCAGCATCACCATCAGCCGGTACGGCCGGCCGCCGGAGCGCTTGGCCGCCCAGATCGCGAGGTAGTCGAAGACCCCGGTCTGCTTGATGACGCCAACGATGATCATCATGCCGAGCAGCAGGAAGATGACGCGCCAGTCGATCCCCTCGTGCTCGGAGAAGTACACCTCGGCGCCGGGGGCCAGCCCGAGGACGAGCATCGCCCCGGCCGCGATCAGCACCACCTTGACCTTGTTCACCTTCTCCGTGGCGATGAAGACGAACGCCACGACGAAGATGACGAGCGCGGCGATGGCACTCATCGGCCCCACCCCGCCATCGGCCGGGCCGGTACGACGGTGCCGGCCTGCCTCAGAGCTCGGGTGCGAGCAGGGCGAGCTTGCCGAGCAACCGCTCCAGGGTGATGGCTCCGACGAGTGTTCCGGCGCCGTCGACCACCGCCACCAGCGGGCAGCGCTGCCGGGCCATCAGGGCGGCCACCTCCAGCAGCGTGGCGTCCGGTGCGACCGTCGCCGGCCGGCCGGACTCCCGGACCAGGCAGTCCCCGACGGTCAGGCTGGCCAGTTCCTCCCAGAAGAGGTCGGCGTGCGCCTCGTCGATGGTCCGGGCCAGTGCGGGATCCTCCTGGTAGCTTCCCGGAACCGCGAGCCGGAGCACCTGCGTGCCGGGCAGGACGGTACGCGGCTGTCCCCGGTCGCCGACGACGATCAGCCCCGGCAGCCGGCCGAGTGCCATCAGGCGCAGCGCCCTCGCCACGGAATCCTGGACGGTCACCGTCGGAACATCCACGGCGATTTGTCCTGCTTGCATGACACCATCCCCTGGGATCCGGCCTGGCTCCCGCCGGTGTTCCCGAACGATTCGACGACGAACAGAGCACGGACGGCCACCGCGGCGTCCGGCTGTGGACAGACTGCGGGCACGGGGCTTCGAAATGACGACCTGCGCGAGAAAGGACTCGGATGCTGCGGAATGTGCCCGCCCGGGCCCCCGTCCTCATGCTCGCGCCGGTCACGTGGACCCGCCGAGCAGTTCGGCGAGCCGTCGCTCGAGGTGGGCCAGCCGGTCGGCCACCGAGCTGCTGTGCAGCACCTCGGCGACCTGGTCGGCCTCGTCGTGTTCCAGCGCGATCCGCTGCTCCGGTTCATCCGGGTCCGTCGCGCCGTAGATCAGCAGCGCTCGCTGGCCGGCGCCGTCCACCAGTACGCCGAAGCGCTGTCCGCCCCGGGTCAGGAAATGATGCACGACACCGGCGCCGGGGACCGTGGTTCGAGTGATCTCCACTGTTCCTCGCTCGGGTGTGGGGCGTGGGAAGGGCACCGGTGCCGGCACGACCACCCGGTGCGACTCGGCGGTCACGGCTCCGGCTCACGGTCAAGACTTCCGAGCGCGCGGGTGACCGACCATTGGGCTCAGCACCCATTTGCGCGGGGGTGGAACATGCACGAAGAAGCAGGTCAGCGTGGGTCGTATCGTGGTCGGATGGGTGCCGGACCGGATGGACAATCCGACCGTGGACCGGAGAGGCTGGAAAGCATGACCGATACCGCCGACCAGGGCGCCCGGCGGTGGTTCGGCGTGTGGGCTTGGTCGCCGAGCCGGGGTGCGGGGGCCGAAACCCCGGGTTCGCCCACGTCCGGGGGCCGATCCCCGGCCCAGGCCCTGTTCCGGCGGCTCTTCGTGCTCAACGGGTTGGTCTTCACCGTCGGCACGCTCGTCCTCGCCCTCTCGCCCGCCACCGTCTCCTCGCCGGTGCTGCTCACCGAGATTCCGGTACTGACCGTCGGCCTGGCGCTGATCCTCGCGGTGAACGCGCTGCTGCTCCGGGCCAGCCTGGCCCCGCTCGACGCGCTGACCACGCTGATGCAGCGGGTGCACCTGCTGCGTACCGGCGACCGGCTGCGCGACAGCGGCAATGGCGACCTGACCAACCTGATCGAGTCGTTCAACGCGATGCTCGACCGGCTCGAAACCGAGCGGAACACCAACAGCGCGCACGCCCTCGCGGCCCAGGAGGGGGAGCGGCAGCGCATCGCCCGGGAGCTGCACGACGAGATCGGGCAGAGCCTGACCGTGGTGCTGCTCGGGCTGAAGCGCGCGGTCGACCGGGCACCGGACGATCTCCGCGAGGAGCTGCACGCCGTCCAGGAGATGCTCCGGTCGAGCCTCAACGACGTGGGGCGGGTCGCCCGCCGGCTCCGTCCCGACGTGCTGGAGGATCTGGGACTGCTCAGCGCCCTCAACGCCCTGGCCACCGAGTTTTCCCAGGTGAGCGGCGTGCCGGTGCAGCGCCGGTTGAAGTCGGACCTGCCGGCGCTCAGCGCCGAGATGGAACTGGTGATCTATCGGATCGCCCAGGAGAGCCTCACCAACGTCGCCCGGCACGCCCGGGCGAGCCGGGTCGAGCTCTCGCTGCACGCCGAGTCCGACGCCGTGGTGCTCCGGGTCGCCGACGACGGCCGCGGCGAGGTACGCGAGGAGGGAGCCGGAATTCGGGGTATGCGGGAACGCGCGCTGCTGATCAACGCACGTCTGGACATCGAGGCGGTTCCCGGCGTGGGCACCGACGTACGGCTGGTCGTACCCGTCCCGGGCGGAGGGAGGTGAGCCTGGTGTCCGTACCCAAGACCCGGATCCTGCTGGCGGACGACCACGCGCTGGTCCGCCGGGGGCTGCGGCTGATTCTCGACGCCGAGCCCGACCTGACGGTCGTGGCGGAGGCGGCCGACGGCGCCGAGGCGGTGGAGGCGGTGAAGCGACCCGGGATCGACCTGGCCATCCTGGACATCGCCATGCCCCGGATGACCGGCCTGCAGGCGGCCCGAGAAATCTCCCGCCGTGCGCCCGGGGTCCGGATCCTGATGCTCTCCATGCACGACAACGAGCAGTACTTCTTCGAGTCGCTGCGGGCCGGCGCCTCCGGCTACGTGCTCAAGTCGGTCGCGGACCGGGACCTGATCGAGGCGTGCCGGGCCGCGAGGCGCGGCGAACCCTTCCTCTACCCGGGGGCGGTCACCGCGCTGATCCGGGACTACCTGCACCGGGACCGCCAGGGGGAACGGCTGCCGGAGAGCATCCTGACCCCCCGAGAAGAGGAGATCATCAAGCTGATCGCGGAGGGGAACTCCACCAAGGAGATCGCCGAGGCCCTGATGATCAGCGTGAAGACGGTCGACCGGCATCGGGCCAACATCCTGCAGAAGCTCGGCATGCGGGACCGGATCGACCTCACCCGGTACGCGATCCGGGCCGGCCTCGTCGAACCCTGACCGGCCTCGTCGCCGGGCCGACAGGTGGGTCGAGGCCCGCCGTGGTCAGCGGACCGGCACGACCGTCCGGACGGTCGCCTGGTCGATCTCGGAGAGCCGGATGGTGAACCGCAGTTCCCAGTCGCCGGGAACGGGAAAGGCCACGGAGCCGATCGCGTGGTGCGGCGTGATGCCGAGCATCGGGACGCTGGTCGGCTCGATTCCCCGGGCGGGCAGCGCGGTGGTGACCGTCCACTGCACCACCGGAAGCGGGGTGCCGTCCGGGCGGTAGACGTATGCGTGCACGGTGTTGTACTCGCCGATCTGTACCGGGTAGATGTCGAACTGGAGGGTGTAGAGCGGCGACTGGAGGGTCTGCGCGAAGCTGTCCGACGTCACCGCCGTCGCCTCGATCCCGGCGCTCCGGGCCGGGGCGGTCTGCACCAGCACCGCGCTGACCCCGAGCACGACGAGCCCGAGCGCCACCTCCACCCCGACCGCCCGCCGCAGCCGGCCGAGCCGGGGCGCCGTCTCGTCGCCGGCGGGACCGGACGGGTCCGCGGTCGACCGGCGAATCGACCGGCGCGCGTACCCGGCGACCGTCAGGAGCGCCACCAGCAGGGTCAGCTTCGTCAGCACCAGTCGCCCGTAGCCGGTGCCGACCAGCGGGCGTAGGCCGCCAATCTCGATCACCGCCTGCACCGCGCCGCCGGCGACGAGCCACAGCACGGCGAGCGCCGCCCACCGGGACCAGACCGACAGGACCACCCCGAGGGCGCGCGGGTGGGCGGTCCGCAGCAGGAACCCGAAGAGGACGACCAGGCCACCGAGCCAGACCGACGCGGCGGCCAGGTGGATGACGTCCGCGGCGGTACTGGCGACCGGCACCGGCGCGGCGGCCGCGTGCCCGGCCAGCGGCCAGGTGGCCAGCCCGGCCACGGTGAGCAGGAGCAGGAGGGCGAGCCGGGCTCGGGACCATGGCCTCGATGACGGCCGTGGCCGGCCGCCGACCACGCCCGCCGCCGGGCGCCGGGCCGGCGCACCGCGCAGCAGCGGTGGCAGCAGGACGGCGACCAGCAGCAGGATGCCGAGCCGGGCGAGCAGGACCAGGCCGAAGTCGGAGCCGAGGACCTGGGCCAGCTCGGGTGTCGAGACGTCGAGGAGTCCGGCGCCGCTGGCGTACGGCGCCTGGACCCAGAGCCCGCCGAGGGCGCCGGCGGCGATCAGGCCGAGGCCGATCCGGACCAGCCGTACCGCGCCGCGCCGGGAGAGCCGGCGGGGCCAGAGCCGCGCCAGCACCGGGGCGGGGCCGAGGGCCAGCACGAGTCCGACGTACCCGAGGTATCGGCTGGCCGAGACGGCGACCCGGACCACGGGGTCGACCCCGACGGTGGCCGGCTCGGGCGGGGTCGCGGAGGCGGCGCCGACCGAGAAGGTCCAGCTGCCCGCGACGGGGTGACTGTCGGCCGAGATCACCCGGTAGCTGACGACGTACGTGCCGAGTGGGCGGTCGGCGACCCGGATCGGGATCCGCAGCGTCGCGCCCTGGACGCGGGGTTCGCCCGCGTTGATCCGCGTGCCGTCCGGCGCCAGCACCTGGGTCCGGCCGGGGAGCAGGGCGACCGGTTCGCTGAAGGTGATGCTGACCTCGGTGGGGGAGTAGCCGAGCACCGCACCCTGCTGCGGCACCGTGGAGACCACCGTGGCGTGGGCCGCCGCCGGACTCGCCGGAGCGAACAGCACCGCCAGCCCGGCGAACAGCGCCACGAGCCCGGCGAGCAGCACCGCCTGCGCGGCGAGCGGCGCCGTGGGTCGGGCGGGCGAGGTGACGACCCGGGCGGGTGACGCCCCGAGTACGGTGGGTGGCGCCGTCCGGGGCGGAGGTACGACGACGGTCGGGCGGTCGAGCCGGCGGTGTTTCACCTCGAATGGTTCGATGAGCCGGCCGGAAAGGTTCAATCCGTTCTCCGACTGACCGGTAACTTCGTTGTTCGCCATATGGTAGGAATCTGCCCGTGCCCGCGAATGACGATGACGAGTTTCGATGGCTTGAGGATGTTTCCGGCGCTGAGGCGACCGACTGGGTGCGGTCTCGCAACGCCGAGACGCTCGGCACCGTCGCCGACGACGCCGCGTTCGCCGCGCTACGCGGTTCACTCCGCGAGGTCCTCGACGCCGCGGACCGGGTGCCGTACGTCTACTGGAGCGGGCCGCACCTCTACAACCTGTGGAAGGACGAGGCCCATCCGCGCGGGCTGTGGCGGCGGACGACGCTCGACCAGTACCGGCGGGCGGATCCCGAGTGGCAGGTGCTGCTCGATGTCGACGCCCTGGCCGAGGCGGAGGGCGAACCGTGGACCTGGCAGGGCGCGATCATCCGGCGCCCCGACCACCGACGCTGTCTGATCCGGCTCGCCCGAGGCGGTGCCGACGCCCACGTGGTCCGGGAGTTCGACCTGGAGCGGCGCTCCTTCGTCACCGACGGCTTCGTCCTGCCGGAGGCGAAGAGTGACGTCGGCTGGATCGACGAGGATCACATCTACGTCGGCACCGACTTCGGCCCCGGCTCGCTGACCGCCTCCGGCTACCCCCGCGTGGTGAAGCGGTGGCGTCGGGGCACCCCGCTGGCCGAGGCCGAGGTGGTCTACCAGGGGCACGACGACGACGTCTCGGTGTACGCGGTGCACGACCCGACCCCGGGCTTCGTCCGGGACTTCCTCGGGCGTCGGCTCGACTTCTTCCGTCGCCGGGAGTTTCTCCGCACCGCCGACGGTGAGCTGGTGCCGATCGACGTACCCGAGGACGCCGAGACCGACGTCCACCGGGAGTGGCTGCTCATCCAGCTCCGCTCCGACTGGACGGTGGCCGGGCGGACGTACCCGGGCGGTGCCGTGCTGGTCACCCGGCTGGATCGGTTCCTCGCCGGGGAACGGGACCTGACCGTGGTTTTCGAGCCCACCGCGCACACGGCGCTGAGCGGGCACGCCTGGACCCGCCACCACCTGATCCTGAGCAGTCTGGTCGACGTCCACAGCCGGATCGAGGTGCTCACCCCCGGCCCGGACGGGTGGCGGCGGAGGCCACTGCCCGGCCTCACCGCCCCGACGCCGCTGTCGGCCGGCGCCGGTGAGGTGGGGGAGCGGCGGCACGTCGCCGTCCTGGACACGAACCCCGACGACAGCGACGAGTTCCTGCTGGCCAGCACCGGCTTCGTCCAGCCGACGGCACTGCACTACGGCACGGTCGGCGGGGAGGTCGAGCTGCTGAAGCGGGAGCCCGCCTTCTTCGACACGGCCGGCATGACGGTCCGGCAGCTCTTCGCCCGCTCCGCCGACGGAACCCGGGTGCCGTACTTCGTGGTCACCCCGCCGGGGCACGCGGGGGGTCCCACCCTGCTCACCGGTTACGGCGGCTTCGAGATTCCCTGGACGCCGGGTTACAGCGGGATCATCGGGCGGGGCTGGCTCGCCCGGGGCGGCTGCTACGTGGTGGCGAACATCCGAGGCGGCGGCGAGTACGGCCCGCGTTGGCACCGGGCCGCGCTGCGGGAGAACCGGCTCCGGGCGTACGAGGACTTCGCCGCCGTCGCGACCGACCTGGTGGCGCGCGGCGTCACCGTGCCGGCGCGGCTCGGCATCGAGGGCGGCAGCAACGGCGGGCTGCTGATGGGGGTGATGCTGACCCGCTACCCGGAGCTGTTCGGCGCGGTGGTGGCCCGGGTCCCGCTGCTGGACATGCGGCGCTACCACCGGCTGCTGGCCGGCGCCTCGTGGATGGCCGAGTACGGCGATCCGGACGACGCCGCCGACTGGGCGTTCCTGCGGGAGTACTCGCCGTACCACAACGTGCGGCCGGGGCGGCGTTACCCGCCGGTGCTGCTGATCACCTCGACCCGGGACGACCGGGTCCATCCCGGACACGCCCGGAAGATGGTGGCCCTGCTGCGCCGGTACGGCTACGACGTCTCCTACTACGAGAACGTCGAGGGCGGGCACGGGGCCGCCGCCGACAACGCGCAGTTGGCGTTCCAGTGGGCGCTGATGCTGACCTTCCTGTGGCGGCGGTTGACCGTCTCGGTCTGAACGGGGCGACTGCCGGCCTCATCGGCGGCTCAGACCAGGTCTTGAACGCCGTATGTTTCCCACCATGTGCGTCGGTGCTTGCGGAGAACGCCGCCCATTCGTGTCAACAGCAACCAGTTGCCGTTCAGCACCAGGGCGGCATCTTCCGGCCGACTGGCCAACACCCGTGCCACCGCCGCCACCATGTTCTGTGTCACCTTGTCCGTCGGTCGATCCTTGCTCAACCGGAAAGTGATGTCAACATACGGGTTCGGCTCCCACTCCCAGCGGGAGCCGTCGTCGGCCTCGGCCTCACAATAGCCGTCGCGACCCCCAAAGACACTCACCCCATATCCATAACGGTCGTGCAGGTCGGCGGTGAACAATCGTTCATCTTGCGATAATGTCGTGACCTCACCGGCTGCCGGTGCCACAACAGCCGCTATCTCCCTTAAGGGGGCGTCACTCGCAAGAGTCAACTCGTACTCGATCGCCATATCCATACTTCCTTAGTCTCGCCGTACGATCTGGACGATCGCACCGTTCCGGGTCACCGCTACCACCTCTTTGAGGCCAGATATTGGCCAATCATCAAACTGCTTCTGTAAATCCCCGAGGTTGTTGTGCCAGTCATGGAGATTCAGCACGACACGTTGGGTTTGCTGCCTGGTTACCTTCTTGCGCACCTGGGCCCAGACAGCACGGACCGTGGTGGCGGACGCGGGAGAGTAGCAGTCGAAAACGTGGCCCTCAATGAGATAGTCCGGGTCGCTGTCTGGCCTTCCTGTGTCCCGCGTATTCCGTCGCGCCTCGGCGATTTCCTGGCGAGTGGGATTCTGGTGGACCCGGTAGCCGCTACGCGCGACCGTGTCGGCGCACTCGTTCTCCAACTCCAGCCCGCGCCGGGTGCCATCGTCCACGTTGGGCCGAATCCTGGTCGGCCTTCCGGTTGGCGGCTGACCCGGGGTGCCGGTGGGCTGCCGGCTCCATGGAGTACCGGGAGCGTTCCTGCCCGGACCGCCGGCAGCCGTCTCGCTCGACGCGGCGGTCCATCCATCGGTGGCGGCGGCGGGGGCGGGGCTGGCAGGTGTGAACCTGTCAGCCCTGGTCAGTTTCCCGGTGAGCCCAACTGTCGGGCCTGGGCTATCGCCGCCTCGGCGAGTTGCTTCGCGCTCCCCACCCGCTGCGCCAACGGCACCAGGATCTGGGTGATGCCCTGAAGCGTCGACAGCAGCGGACCCGGCTGCCCGCCCTGCAGGGTCGCACCCACCATCCGCTGTGTCCGGTTGACCTGCTCGACCGTGGCACCCAGCGCATCCCGGGCACCGTCCAACCTTTCCCGCACCGGCGCCAACCCGGCGATCGTCTCCTGTGCCGATCCCTCCTGCGGGACCTTCGCCGTCGCGCTGGCCGCCTCCCCCAGTAGACCCCCAAGAGCGTGCAGGCCACCGTGGATCTCGGTGATCGCCTGCCGTACCGCGGCCATCCCCGTCGCCACGGCTGCGAAGCCGGCCGCGGCAGCCTGCCGCGCCACCTCGTCCGCCTGTCTGCCCGCCGCCACCGCCTGGCCCTGCGCTCTCTCCACCCCGGTCGTCAGCGCACCCAGTTCGGTGGCGAGTTCCTCAATGCGCGACATTCACACCGACCTCACTTCACGGGTTGGGCGCGCGGCGGGGCACGCCGGGCGGTCCGTCGGGCCTGGTCCGGGTACGCCCCGGAGCAGGGCTCCCACCTCATTGGTGAATGCGTGGACTCGATATTGAGGATCGTCGCTGTGATGTCAGCGTACATCCGCTGGTGGCGCGATGTCGCGGGCCGAGGCGTCGGCGACGTCGCCGTCGTTGTCGGTCCGGCGGTCGGGGCCGCCTCACCTCTCCTTCTGCTCGCGGTTTGAGAAGTCACTGGCAAGGCTGACTCTCGCCTGGCAAGCGACCACATCTGTCTCTAGATGTCGATGCACCTCGACACATTACATCCGCTGTCGTTAGCTGTCCATGACGTGTCTGTGGCGGAGGGAAGGGCTTCGCGACCCCGCTGGGGGCCGCGGTGGCAGCGGGGGCGGCCCGTCCGACGCCCTCCAGGGCGGGCCGCCCCCGCTGCCACTCACGAGAGGAAGACCCGTGCGGTTCGCTCCCACCTCCGATCACGCCAGCGAGCCCTCGGCTCACGCCGGCTGATCCGGCAGGGGCGGGCCGGGCAGCCGCGCCGGAGCGGCGAACCGGTCGAGCACCAGCACCTCGGTCCCGGGCTCCAGCTCCGCGAGCAGGCGCCGCTGGGCGGCCCGGGTGATCCGGATGCAGCCGTTGCTGTTGCGTTGGCCCAGGTCGGCGTCGCGGTACCAGGCGTGTAGTCCGATGTGCGCGCCGCGCAGGCCGGTTGGCACCGCGTCCGGATCGTCCGGTACGGCGCCGAGCGCGAAGACCTCGGTGTCCGCGTACACCCGGCCGGGCAGGGTCGAGCGGCCGAGGACGAAGGTGCGGCCGAGCGGCGTCGGGGTGGCCCGGGTACCGATGCTGACCGGCCAGGAGGCGACCCGCCGATCGTCCCGGTACCAGTGCAGTCGGCGGGCACCCCGGTCGACGACGACCAGGTCGCGCAGGATCGCGGTGGTCCAGGGGCCGGGCGGGACCCAGCCGATGGTGCGGTTCGCCGACGGAAGGAGCACGGCAACCCAGCCGGAGCGGCGGGCGACGATCGGCATCGTCACCTCGACGCCACTGATCGTCGGGGCGAGGTAGGCGCGGGGCCGGCCGCCGGGAGCGTCGTAGGCGGCGACCCGCCGGATCGGCCGTAGGCCCTCGCCGAGCCGGACCGTCGACATCGGATCAGGGTCCCGGGGAAACCCACCCGGTGCGGGGCCGTAGTCGACCACCGGCAGGTTCCTCGGCGGACGCGGTGCCGGGATCGGCGTCGGACCCTCGGTGGGCGACGCGGTGGCGACGGCCGGGTGCGGGCTGGCCTCGGCCGGCGGCCGGGCGTTCCGGCTCCGCTCGGGTACGCCGTTGACCACCAGCGCGGCGACGAGCAGGCCGGCGAGGACGGCGAGCACTCCGAAACCGGTGCGGCGGCGTGCCCGCCCAGGTGCCAATGGGTTGAACCGGACAAACCCCATTCAAACACTCTACGTGCTTGTTGCGCCCCGGTCGGTGATCCGAGCGTGTGTCGGGCCGGGTCACCGACCCGGGTACCCGCGCCCCTCGGCGCGACGGCTCAGCAGCAGGATCGCGCCGGCCCACCCGCCGACCCCGTCGCTCCACGGCCGTCCCGGTCGGCTACTCGCCGGGCACCCCGGACGGCGGGGGCGGCACGCCATCGGCCTCGGCGAGCCGCTTCGTCTGCCACAGGGCCGACCGGACCGCCGTCCGCCGGTTCTCGCCGGCGAGCCACCTCGACAGCGCGGCCAGCAGGGCGGGCTCGCGGTCGCGGATCCGGACCACCAGCTCGGTGCCCCGTCCGCCGAGGGCGGGTCGGACGGTGACCGCCACCCCCGGCCCCAGGCTGGCCAGCGGTGCGGGGAGCCGGCCGTCCGGGGTCAGCTCGGCGGGGGGCCGGTCGACGACCACCGCGTACGCCGGCGGCCGGGACCGGCGTAGAGCTGCCGCACCCGCCACGACGGTCGCCGCGACGACGCCGGCGAGCCACGTCCGCCCCGCCGTTCCCCACACCCGGCGTCCCTCCTCCCGGCGTCCCTCCTCGCGCTCGCGTGACCCCGGTACCTCCTCGTCCCGGCGCGCCGTCGCGTGTCGGGACGTCATCGTCCGGCAGCGGTGGGTGAACCGGGCTCGTCCGCAAGGGGTGAACCGCGGCGGGCCGGGTAACCGGCGCCGCGGAACGATCCGGCGGACGCGCCGGAGGGGAGGAGGTAGAGGTCGGTGTCGCGGGAGCCCCTGCTCAGTGCGAAGCTCGCGGCCGCGCCCCGGTCCGGGGCCGTGGTGCTGCCCCGTCCTCGGCTGTTCCGGCAGCTCGACGCGGGGACGGCCGGCCCGCTGACGCTGGTCTCGGCCTCCGCCGGCTGGGGCAAGACAATGCTGTTGAGCTCCTGGTACGAGGCGCGCCGTGCGGACGACCGGGGGATGGGGGACACGCTGGGCTGGCTCTCCGTGGAGCCGGGCGACGGACGGCGGCTGTGGGCGTACGTCGCCGCGGCGCTGCGTCCGGCCGTACCCGACGCGGAACCGGACGTCGGGGACGAGCCCGACCACCGGTACGGCCTGGCCCATCTCGCCGAGGAGATCGCCGCACGGCCGGAACCGGTCACCCTGGTCCTCGACGACCTGCACCAGGCCGACGACCCCGAGGTTGTCGCGGGGCTGGAGTTCCTGCTCCGGCACACGGCGGGGCGGCTGCGGCTGGTGGTCGCCGGCCGGACCGACCCCGGGCTCGCCCTGCGCCGCTGGCGGCTCAGCGGCGAGCTGACCGAGATCCGCGCCGTGGACCTGGCGTTCCGGTCCGACGAGCTGGCCGACCTGTTCGCCGCGTACGGCCTGCCGCTCTCGCCCGACGAGGGCCGTCGCCTGTTGAGCCGGACCGAGGGGTGGGCGGCGGGACTGCGGTTCGCGGCGCTCGCGCGCGCGGGCCATCCCGACGCGGCCCGGTGCCTGGACGAGATCACCGGGGAGCATCCGGCGATCGCCGACTACCTGACCGAGGAACTGCTCGCCGGCCTTCCCGCCGAGACCCGCGAGGCGCTGTGCCGGGTCTGTCTCGCGGCGACCTTCTCCGCCGAGTTGGTCGACACCGTGACCGGTCGGGCAGACGGCGACCGGCTGGTCACCGACCTTGACCGGCACGGCGGGTTCGTGATCCCGCTCGGCGGGCGCCCGCCCGCGTACCGGCTCCATCCGATGCTCGGCGACCTGCTCCGGGCCGAGGTAGCGCGGCGTCCCGCCGACCAGCTCGCCGAGCTGCACCGCCGGACGGCGGAGTGGTCCGCCGCGCGGGACCTGCCCGGCGAGGCCCTTCGGCACGCGCTCGCCGGGGCGGACTGGCGGTACGCCGCGACGATCCTGCTCCGGCACTGGCCGGATCTGGTCCCGTACGGGCAGAGCGGACCGCCCCGCGCCACGCCACCCCCACCCCCGCCCGAGGTGCTCCGGTCCCACCCGGAACTCGCGCTGGCCTGTGCGGCCGACCGGCTGGACGCCCGGGACCCGGCCTCGGCGAGGGGCTATCTGGACCTCGCCGCCGACCTCACCGGGCCGCTCGGCGACGACACCCACCGATACCGGCTGCGGCGGATCGGCGCCGCGCTGCGGCTCGCCGCGGCCCAGCTGACCGGTGACGTCGCGGCCGTCGAGGCCGGTACCGCCGACCTGCTGGAGTTGGGTCGGGTCGACCCGGACCGGTCGACCGCCGCGGCCCGCCCGCCCGGCCCCCACCCGGACGCCACCCGGATCGCCCCCGACGGGGGAGACGCCGGGCGGGTCGGCCCCGAGGGGACCGGCGCCGGCGAGATCGGTGATGGCCGGGCCGATCCCGTCCGCGCCGGCGCCGGCCCGATTGGCGTCGACGGGATCGACGTACCGGGGCTCGACCCGGCGTGCCTCGCCGTCGACCGGGCCGAACTCGCCGTGGCCCGGCTGCTTCGGGCCGCACTGCGGCTCGCCGGGGGCGACCTCGGGGCGGAGGCGGAGCTCATCGACGGACTCGCCGACGCCGAGGCGGCGGGACTGTCCCGGGCCACCCGGCTCTGTCAGGGGCGGCTGGCCCTGGTCCGGGCCATCCGGGGACGGTTGCGGGAGGCGGACGAGGCGGCTCGGGCGGCGCTCGGCGCTGCACCGCACGCGGTACCCGCCCGCCCGGCCGACGGGGTGCACGCCCACCTCGCCCGGGCGCTGGTCGCGCTGCACCGGGACCGTCCCGACGAGGCCGAGGCCAACCTCTCGCTCGCCGCCCAGGCCGCCGAGTCCGTCACCGAGCCGATGGTCGTCGTCCTGGTCGGGTTGATCGAGGCGCAGGTGTTGCGGGACCGGGGCGACCTGCCCGGCGCCCACCAGGCCCTGGCCGCGACGCGGCGCCGGCTCCGCGACCAGCTCGGCCCGCCGCCGTCCGGTGCCGGGGCCGACCCGCGCCAGCCCGTGGAGAGCGCGAGCGTCCACGAATGGCACGGCCGGTCGTGGCACCACCGGCCCGCTGACCGTCCGGGGGCGCGGCTGCTGGAACACTGGCTGCTGGCGGCCGAGGCCGAGGTGCGGATCGCGCACGGCGACCTCGAACCGGCCCGGGAACTGCTCGCGCCGGCGGTCGCGGCGGGCGGTTCACGATCCGACGGGTACGCGCTGGTCGCGCCGGTGGCGGTCGCCCTGTCCCGCACGTACCTGCGGGCCGGAGACCCGCACGCGGCGCTGCGTACCCTGCCGGACTGGGACGGGCCGGAGGCGTCCGGCTGGCCGCTGCCGACCCGGCTCGAGGCGGGTCTGCTGGACGCCGGGGCGGCCCGGCAGACGGGCGACCAGCGTCGGGCCGCCCGGACGGTGGAGCGGGTGCTGGAACTCGCCGAACCCGACGGCTACCGCCGGGTCTTCACCCGGGCGGACCCGCCGGTGCGGGAGCTGCTCACCACCCATCTGGACTCGGGCACCCGGTACTGGCCCCTGGTCAGCGACCTGATCGCGGCCAGCGACGGCGCCGGGGGGCCGGCCCCGGCGCTGGCCCGGCTGGGCGAACCGCTGACCGAGCGTGAGCTGACCGTGCTGCGCTACCTCCAGAGCATCCTGTCCAACGTGGAGATCGCGGCGGAGCTGTCCCTGTCGGTCAACACCGTCAAGACCCACATCCGGAACATCTACCGCAAGCTGGACGCCACCCGCCGCCGGGACGCGGTACGCCGGGCGCGCGAGCTGCATCTGCTGTGAGGCCCGGTACGCGGCGCGCGCGAGCTGCCTCCGCGGTGACCCGGTACGCCGGCCGTGCGGGACGCGTCCCCGGACTCACGCCCGCGGCGGCCCGGGCGCGGTGCCGGCCCGCGCCCACGGATCGCGTGGTCGGCGCGCGCCGCGGGTGCCGCGCCGGTCGGCGACGCACACCGGGGCCGCCGACGTCACGCCCCGGCGGCCTTGTCGATCGCGGCCAGCAGGTCGGGGGCGGCGTACGACCCGTCGAGCGGCAGGTCGTTGAGGAAGAACGTCGGTGTGGCGGCGACCCCGGAGCGGATCCCGCCGACGAAGTCACCCCGGATCCGGTCGAGGTAGGCGTGGTGGCCGACCTCCTCGCCGATCTCGTCCGCCGGCAGTCCGAGCTGCTGCATCCCGAGCGAGAGATGCACCGGGTCGAGCTGGTCCTGGTGCTCGAAGAGCCAGTCGTGCATCGCCCAGAAACCGCCCCGGACGGCCGCCGCCTCCGCGACCTCCGCCGCGTCCTCGGCGTACGGGTGGACGTTGACCAGCGGAAAGTGCCGGAAGACCAGCCGTACGGTCTCCGGCCGCTGGCGCAGCACCTCGTGGAGGATGCCGTGCGCGGTCCCGCAGTGTATGCACTGGTAGTCGCCGTACTGGACGAGCGTGACCGGCGCGTCCGCCGGGCCCCGGATGTGGTCGACCTCGGTGACGGGCACCCGGAGCCGGCTGACCGTGACCTGTAGGGGAGTGCTCACTGGTGCTCCTCGATGGCCCCGGCGCAAACAGCGCGGTGTGGTGACCGAAGGGTCGCACCGGGCGGGGTGAGCGCTCCTCACCCGAAGCGGGTGAGCGCCCGCGGGCCGGACCTGCCGGCCGAGGGCTCACAGCCGGACCGTGATGTGGTTGTCGACGGCGGTGACGCCCGGGGCGGACCAGGCGACCCGCTCCGCCTCCTCCCGCTCCAGCCACGAGCGGACGGTCCCGGAGAGGACGACGACCCCGGCCCGGATCTGGATGCCGATCCGCTCGGCGTCGGTCTCCACACTCCGGACCAGCGCGTGCTGGAGACGCTCCGAGATCTCCTCCGGTGCCGGTGCCTCGCGCGGCCGTACCGAGATGCCGTTGGTCACCCCGCGGATGCCGGACAACCTGCGGACCGCCTGCTCGGCGGCGCGCCGCTGGTACTCCCACTCGACCTCACCGCGGAGCACCACCCAGGCGTCGGCGACGGTCACGTCGAGGTTCTCCACGGGCACGAAGGCGTCCCACTCCAACGCCCGCAGCGCGGCGGCGGCCAGCTCCGGGTCGGGCCGCTGCGCGGCACCGGGCAGTCGTACCTCGATGTCGTTGGCGACCGCCCGTACCCGGCTCACCCGGTGCGCGGCCCGTTCGGCCGACCACTTCTTGGCGTAGCTGTCCACCCAGCCGCGCAGGGTCACGACGCCCTCCCGCACGATCACCCCGATCTCGTTGGGCTGCACCCGGGGCTCCCAGGCCAGCTCCGCGAGTACGTCGCGCTGGATCTCCTCGTCGCTGTGGCTCATCGTCCGGGTCGCCATGGTCGTTCCTCCCGCGTTCGGATCCGGGGGCGCGGGACGGACCGGACGGGGTCTCGTCCCGGTCGGGGCGGTGGGCGGTAGGCTCCGCCCGCCACCGTCGGTTCCGACCCTGGCTCACGTCCGGGTGACGACTCCTCGCCCTGAGCGGGTGAGCCGACCGCCGGCCGGAGCGGGAGTGACAGGGACGACGGCCATCAGGGATCATCGATGCCGATGGGGTGCGGGGACGGGCCCGGCCGGAGGGACGAGGGATGACGACGGAGCAGCAGAGGGTCGGGGCCGACCCGGAGCAGACCGGATCCGCGCCGACCGCTCGGAACGACGCGGGCTCGGGGCGGCCCGACGCGCCCGCCGCGGAGGGCACGGGTGTTGCTCCCGGCCGGGCCCGAACGTTCGTGCTCCGGCTGGTCCGGCACGAGTGGACGCTCGCCAGCCTCGGCGGACTGCTCCTGGCCGTCGTCCTGACCTGGCCGACCCTGAGGGACATCACCTGGACGATCCCCCAGGACATCGGCGACCCGACCCTCCAGGCGTGGCAGATCGCGTGGGGCGGATACGCCGTCCTGCACCAACCGCTCCAGCTCTGGCACTCGAACACGTTCTATCCGGAGCCGTACACCTACGCCTACTCGGACACTCTGCTCGGCTACGCCCCGTTCGGGATGATCGGCGAGGGTCCGGTCGCCGCGGTCATCCGCTACAACATCCTGTACGTGCTGGTGCACGCGCTCGCCTTTGTCGGGGCGTACGCCCTGACCCGGCAGCTCGGCGCGGGCCGGATCGGGGCCGCGGTGGCCGGGGTCGCCTTCGCGTACGCCCCGTGGCGGCTCGCCCAGGCGGGACACCTGCACGTCCTCTCGGTCGGCGGCATCGCCCTGGCCCTGGCCATGCTGTCCCGGGGACACGGCTGGTCGCTGCGGCACGGCTACCGACCGGACCGGAGCCGCCCCGGCTGGGCGTTCGCCGGCTGGCTGGTGGCGGCGTGGCAGATCACCCTCGGCTTCGGGATCGGCCTGCCGTTCGGGTACGTCCTGGCGCTGATCTGCGTCGCCGTCGGCGTCTGCTACCTCTGGTCCTGGTGGCGGCGGGGGCGCCGGCCGCTCTTCGGCCGACGGCTGTTCGTCGCGGACCTGGTCGGAGGGCTGATCTTCGCCGGCGTGACCGGCTTCATGGCGCTGCCGTACCTGGAGGTGGTGGCGCGGCACCCGGCCGGCCGTCGGACGCTTGCCCAGATCGCGCAGTTCTCCCCGCCGTGGCATGGCTTCCTGACCGCGCCCCCCGAGAACTGGCTCTGGGGCGAGCGGCACGCCGCGGCCCGACAGACCCTCTCGTTCGCCGGGGAGATGACCCTGCTGCCAGGGGTGGTGCTGATCGGGCTCGCCTTCGCCGGTCTCTTCTTTTCGGCCTGGCGGATCCGACACCGGGTCGTCCTCGCCGTCGGCGTGCTGGTCAGCGTGGTTCTGGCCAGCGGTACGACGTTCGGCGGCGACGGCAACCCGGGGTACGCCACCCTGGTCCTGTACGTGCCTGGCTGGGACGCGATCCGGACCCCGGGCCGGCTCGTTCTCTGGACCACGCTGCTGCTCGGCATTCTGGCCGCCGGGGCGCTCACCGCGCTGACCCGTCAGCCGGCGACGGACCCGGTCGGCGAGGGCACGGCCCCGGTCAGCGGGGCGGGGGCGGATGCCGCCGGCGAGCCGAAGCGGGACGCCGCCGAGCCGTCGGCGACTCCCGGAGCCCCGCCGCCGGCCCCGGCGCCCCGGCCGGGGCGGCCGGTGCTGCGTCCGGCGCGCTACCCCGTGCCGCCGGAGCCCGTGGCGAAGCCTCGACCGACCGCCGGGCGGGGAGCCCGGACGCTGGCCCGGCTGGTGGCGGCGATACCGCTCGCCCTGGTCGTCCTCGAGGGGGTGAACACCACCCCGCACGCCCCGGTCATCCCACAACCCGCGGCGCTGCGCGGCGCGGAGGGTCCGCTGCTGGTGCTGCCGGCGAGCGGCACCCTCGAGTTCAGCGTGATGCTCTGGTCCACCGACGGCTTCCCGAAGATCGTCAACGGGTTGGCCTCCTTCACCCCGGAGTCCCAGGCCCGGACCCACGCGGTCACGACCAGCTTCCCTGACCGGGCCAGCGTGGACTACCTGCGGGGCCTCGGCATCCGTACCGTGGTGGTGCTGCCGGAGTACCTGCCCGGCTCTCCCTGGCAGGACGTGCTGAGCCGCCCGGTGGACGGGCTGGGGGTCACGCGCGAGGAGATCGGTGGTCACGTCGTGTTCCGCCTCGGGTGACTTAGTTTAAGAGCACAACTATTGACAGTGCGTGACGGCCTGTGTGACGGTGTCGCACGAGGCCGTCGCGGGAGCCGAAGCGACGCCACGGGAGCCCCAGGGCAGCTCCCTCACCACCTGTTCCCCGTCCGCGTACCCGTGCGGCGACCGGGCCCGTCCCCGGCCTGGTCCGCCCTCGGCCCGCCCCCCCGGCGGGCCGCTCCCGCCGGTGCGGACGGTCCTCTCCTCGTCCGGCGGACGCGGTGGCGCGTACGCCGTCGGCGAGCTCTTCGACAGGGAGCCCTCACATGCGTAGAAGTCTCGCCAGCGCGCTCACCGCCGCGCTGGCCGCCGGCACGACGGCGGTGGTCGCCCAGGTCGCCGTCAGCCCCTCCGCGTCGCCAGCCTCGGCCGCCGCCGCCGAGCCGTACTCCTGGAAGAACGTCCGGATCGACGGCGGTGGCTTCGTTCCCGGCATCGTCTTCAACCCCACCGAACGGAACCTGATCTACGCCCGTACCGACATCGGCGGTGCCTACCGGTGGGAGCAGTCCAGCCAGTCCTGGATCCCGCTGCTGGACTGGGTCGGCTGGGACCGGTGGGGCTGGAACGGTGTGCTCAGCATCGCCACCGATCCCGTGCAGACCAACCGGGTGTACGCGGCCGTCGGGATGTACACCAACGACTGGGACCCGAACAACGGCGCCATCCTGCGCTCGACCGACAGGGGGAACAGCTGGCAGGCGTACGAGCTGCCGTTCAAGGTCGGCGGCAACATGCCGGGGCGGGGCCAGGGGGAGCGGCTCGCCGTCGACCCGAACCGCAACAGCATCGTCTACTTCGGTGCCGAGGGCGGCAACGGGCTCTGGCGCAGCACCGACTACGGCGCGACGTGGGCGAAGGTCAGCAGCTTCCCGAACCCCGGCAACTACGCCCAGGACCCGAACGACCCCAACGGCTACCTCAACCACAACCAGGGCGTGACCTGGGTGGCGTTCGACAAGAGCACCGGCACCCCGGGCACCGCCACCCGGACGATCTACGTCGGGGTCGCGGACAAGCAGAACCCGGTCTACCGGAGCACCGACGGCGGGACGAGCTGGGAGCGGATCCCCGGCCAGCCGACCGGTTATCTCGCGCACAAGGGCGTGGTCGACCCCGTCGGCGGCTACCTCTACATCGCCACCAGTGACACCGGCGGCCCGTACGACGGCGGCAAGGGCGACGTCTGGAAGTTCCACCGGGCCACCGGCGCCTGGACCCAGATCAGCCCGATCCCGTCCAGCAGCTCCGACGCGTACTTCGGGTACAGCGGGCTGACCATCGACCGGCAGAACCCCAACACGATCATGGTCGCCACCCAGATCTCCTGGTGGCCGGACGCGATCTTCTTCCGCAGCACCGACGGGGGTGCGACCTGGACCCGGGCCTGGGACTGGGCCGGTTACCCCACCCGGACCAAGCGCTACACCATGGACATCAGCTCGGCGCCCTGGCTGACCTTTGGCGCCAACCCCGCCCCGCCGGAGGAGACCCCGAAGCTCGGCTGGATGAACGAGTCACTGGAGATCGACCCGTTCGACGGCAACCGGTTGCTGTACGGGACCGGCGCGACGATCTACGGCACCACCAACCTGCGCGACTGGGACAGGGGTGGCACCGTCACCATCCGCCCCATGGTGCGTGGGCTGGAGGAGACGGCCGTCCTCGACCTGATCAGTCCACCGAGCGGTGCCCCGCTGGTCAGCGCGCTCGGCGACGTGGGCGGGTTCCGGCACACCAACCTGGACGCCGTCCCGGCGATGATGTTCACCCAGCCCACCTTCACCAGCACCACCAGCCTGGACTTCGCCGAGCGGAACCCGAGCGTCATGGTCCGGGCCGGCAACTTCACCGACGCCGACCGGCCGAACGACAGCCACGTCGCCTTCTCCACGGACGGCGGCGCGAACTGGTTCCAGGGCGCCGAACCGTCCGGGATCAACAGTGGGGGGACGGTCGCCGCCGCGGCCGACGGCAGCCGGTTCCTCTGGGCACCCGGCGACGCGGGCCAGCCGGTCGTCTACTCCGTCGGGTACGGCACCACCTGGGCCGCCGCCAGCGGTATCCCGGCCAACGCCGTGGTCGAGTCCGACCGGGTGAACCCGATGAGTTTCTACGGCGTCTCCGGCGGCCGGTTCTACGTCAGCACCAACGGCGGGCAGAGCTTCACCGCGACCGCGACGGGGCTGCCGAGCGGCGGGGTGAAGATCAAGGCGGTGCCGGGCGTCGAGGGCGAGATCTGGCTGGCCGGGGAGACCGGCATTCTCCGCTCCACCGACGCCGGCGCCAGCTTCACCAGGCTGCCGAACGTCACCTGGGCGGTCAACGTCGGGTTCGGCCGGGCGGCGCCGGGGCAGACGTACCCGGCGGTCTTCGCGGTCGCCACCGTGGACGGGGTGACCGGGGTCTACCGGTCGGACAACGCCGGTGCCACCTGGGTCCGGATCAACGACGACCGGCACCAGTACGGCAACATGGGCGAGGCGTTGACCGGTGACCCGAGGGTCTACGGCCGGGTCTACCTGGGCACCAACGGTCGGGGCATCCTGGTGGCCGACCGGCTCGGCGGGCCGACCAGCGGACCGACGACCGCCCCGCCGACGACCGCGCCGACCACGCGTCCCCCGACCACGCCGCCGACGACCTCCGCCCCGGCGGGGGCGTGCACGGCGACGTACCTGGTGACCGGCTCCTGGCAGGGCGGCTTCCAGGCGGAGGTGACGGTTCGCAACACCGGTACCGCGGCGCTCAGCGGCTGGACCGTGGGCTGGACGTTCCCCAACGGGCAGTCGATCATTCAGATCTGGGGCGGCCTACACATCCAGACCGGCGGGACGGTCTCGGTGCGCAACGCGCCGTACAACGGCAACCTGGCGCCCGGCGCCTCCACCACGTCCGGCTTCCTCGCCAGGTGGACCGGCACGAACGACGTACCGGCGTCGGTCAGCTGCGTACCGAGCTGACGACGTGGGAAGGGTCCGGTCCCGGCGGGGGGGGATGCCGTGCCGGGCCGGACCGCCACCCGGCGGATCAGGCGGTGGTGTCGAGCCGGACCGCCGAGGCGGAACGGTCGGCGTCCACGAGTTCAAGCCGGTCGCGGGCGGGCAGCTCCTTCCCGGACCGGGCCAGCACCGTGCGGGACGCGGTGCCGGCCCAGGCCACCGCGGCGCCGACCAGCACCGCCGCGGCGAGCCAGCTCCAGGGCAGGCCCGGGCGGCGGCCGGTGAGGGCGTCGTACGCCCGGCCGGCCCGCTGCCGCGCCTCGTCGGCGACACCGACGATCCGCGCCCCGGCCCGCCCGCTGAGCTGCCCGCCGGCCCGGCGCGCCGAACGGGTGGTGCCGCGGGCGGTGCGCCGCGCCGACGTACCGACCGGGTTGACCACGTTGATCAGGTACTCCCACGCCTGGTCGGTGATCCGCTCGGGCGTGCGCCGGGGTTTCCGCAGGTGGGTTCCGCGCATCTGTGGACCTCCTCGGTTGCCGAACACCGCGACCACTTCGGACAGAGGTGTCTGTTCGGCGCGGTTGCGGTCGCTGTCCGGGTGCGCCGGCGGCTTTCGTGGCAAACCCGGGATCACGCCCCGAAGTCTGCCGTAACCGCTCCGCTCCCGCGGGCGGTACGGGCGGAACCGGCTCGCGATGCGGCGGTCGCGGTCAACGGATCAGGACAACGGAGACAGCCCGGGCGAAATCATCGTCGTCGTCATCATCGTCATCGTCGCCGCCAGCGCCCGCGAACCCGCAGGCCAGCACCAGGGTCAGCAGGGCACCCACCCCGGCCAGTCCGAGCAGCTTCCTCAGCATCAGTTCCCTCCCGGGCGCCGGGACCGCCCGGTGGCGTGCCCGGCCCGCCTCGGCGAGCCAGATGGCGGTGTGGCGCGGGGCGGTCTGATCGATAGGTGTCCCTATCGTAGGTGCTCGGCGGCGTCCGTTCACCGATCAGGGACGAGAGTCCTCCTCGGAGGTCGGGCGTGGGGGGATGAGTTCGTCGCCAGGGCCGATTGTGCTGTGAGATCTGTCACGTCATGCCCCGGTTTGGTGGGATCGTCGGCGGCCTGGGCTGGACGTGGAGCCGGAGCGCCACCCGCGGCCCCGGTTGGGGCCCCGACACGGGCCGCGGGTGGCACCGCGTCGGCCCGGGGAGGACTACGCTCGGGATCGTGGTTGGTGGTACGGACCCGGGTACGCCCGGAAAATTTGCCGCATTTTGCCCCGTTACCGGGTAGGTTTGTCGGCTCGTTGAATAGATTGCCCGGCCGGAAGGGTGGCGATCGGGGCCGGAGGAGGAATACTCTCGGTCGCGGCCCGCGTACTGATTAGGCGCCCGGACATGGGCGAGTGGAGGTGCTCGCGTGAGCCTGTCGATCGTCAAGTCGGTCCTGCCCGGTGGAGTCGTGGAGATCGCCCCTCGCGGAGAAATCGACGTCGATACGGCGTACGAGGTCCGGGAGGCGATTGCCGAGGTCTTGACCAAGGGGCGGCCGTCCAGGATCGAGCTCAACATGCGACTGGTCAGCTTCATCGACTCTGTCGGCATCAGCGCCATGGTCGCCGGCTTCCAGACCGCGGAGGTCAGCGGCGTCAAGCTCGTGGTCACCGAGCCGAGTCGGTTCGTCCACCGGCAGCTTTGGGTCACCGGGCTCCTCGGCCTCTTCGGCGCACCGGAGCCCTACTTCGCAGGTCCCTCGTCCGCCGAGGAGGAGGTCAAGGTACCCGGCGTCTGACCACGCCCCCCGGGGCGCGCGCCTCGCGCCCGTCCCTCACCCCGTACCGTCCGGTCCCGGCACAGGGCCATCCAGACCGGACAGGTCCACATCGGATGCCTCGGTGATCGCGCGGAGCGCCGTCACCGAGGCGCAGCCCTCGGCAAGCCAGGCCACGTCGGTGCCGGGCTCGACTGGCTGGCCGGATTCCTCCAGCGCGGTACGGATGAAGCCTCGGCCCGCCTCCGCCACGGTCATCTGCACCTGACCGAAGCCGGCGAGCGTCGCCCGGCGTACGCCGCGGAGCCGGTCGTACGGCAGGTCGGGGCTGTTGACGTTCAGCACGCTCTCCCGGGGCCCGGCGGTCAGCCGGGGAAGAAGGTCGAGCGCGACCCGGGCGGCGGTCGCCCAGTGCCGGCGCTCGTCCCGTTCGGGGTGCGGAACGGCGACGGCGGCCCCGCCGCTGCCGGCGGTCGCCTCGTGCGGGGCCAGGACGTCGAGCGAGACGGCCATCCCGTGGCAGCCGTTCGCCGCGGCGGTGAAGGCCGCCCCGACCGTGCCGGAGTGCAGCACCGCCCGGCCGACGTTGGCGCCCCGGTTGATCCCGGAGAGCACCACCTCCGGCGCCGGGCCGAACGCCCCGTGCAGGGCGATCAGCGTGATCAGGCCCGGGGAGCCGGCGACGCCGTACGCCGGGATGCCGGGCAACTCCTCGATGTGGTGCTCCTCCACGACCACCCGGCCGTCCCGCTCGACCGCGCTCATCGCGGCGCTGGCGCCGCTCGCCTCCTCCCGGGGTGCGGCCACCACCACGTCGAGACCACGGGCCACCGCCGTACGGGCCAGCCAGCGCAGCCCCGGGGCGGCGATGCCGTCGTCGTTCGTGACCAGGACCCGGAGCGTCATGACGTGGTGGTGCGGTGGGCGAGTTCGTCCGGGGTCAGCCGATCCTGCCGGTCCGTACCGACCGGCGCCAGCCGTACCCGGTCGACCAGTCCCGCGATCGAGTCCTGCCGGCCGGTGCCGAGGCCGTGCCGGGTGACGTTGAGCGCCCCGGCGGCGGCGCCGGTACGGACGGCGAGTTCCAGATCACCGCCCTGGGCCAGCGTCGAGGCGACCCCGGCGGTCAGGGAGTCGCCCGCGCCGTGCGCGTCGGCCACCTGGAGCCGGGGCATGTCGAGCTCGGAGACCTCGCCGTCGATCAGCACCAGCGCCGGATTCTCGGCCCGGCTGACCACCACCGACTCGGCACCGTTGGCGTGCAGGGCCCGGAGAACCCGGACCAGCTCGCGCTCGCTGTCGTCGGCCGCCCAGCCGTCCCGGATCAACTCCTCGTGACTGATCTTCAGGAAGTACAGGCCGCTGTCGAGGACGGCGCTGAGATGCGGGCCGGAGAGGTCGGCGACCACCCGGCTGCCGTTGCGGCCGAGGTCCGCGGCGAGGCGGCGGTAGATCTCCGGGGCCACCAGTGCCGGGTGGCCGGGACCGCTGAGGACGCTGACCGGGCTGTCCAGCCCCTCGCCGAGCGCCAGATCGTAGAGCTCGTCCAGCTCGTGGCGGGTCAGCGGGTGTCCGGGCACGAAGGCGATCTCGTTTCGGGTACCGCCCCGGCGGTCGTGCACGTACCCGCCGCTGCTGGACTCCCGGTGGATCACCCGTAGCTCGACCCCCTCGCCGGCGAGGAGCGGTTCGAGAACCTGGCCGATCTCGCCGCCGAGCCCGGCGCAGAGCACCACCGGCGTGCCGAGGCATGTGATCATGCGGGCCTGCCAGACCCCCTGTCCTCCCGGATGCAGGTGGATCTCTGTCTCACCGGCGGGCTGGTCGATGGTGACGGTGAGCTGCGGTGCCGGGGCAAAGACCATGACATGTCCGGTCATACCCGGTACATACCCTCTGCCCCCCTCCGCATGCGCCCCGCCGGGCCGAAGCCGCCCTGCGTCGGCGGTGTGCGGGGCGTCGCGGCCAGCCTGCCGCCGCCCGCCCGGCCCGGCGTGGATGCCGCGGGTACGTCGCCCGAGGTATCCGCGGCGGCGTCAGCCGCGCGGGGCGTACATGATGACGGCGACGCCGAGCAGGCAGATGGTCGCGCCGGCCAGGTCGTAGCGGTCCGGCCGGAACCGGTCCACCAGCACGGCCCAGCCGAGCGAGCCGGCGACGAAGACGCCGCCGTACGCGGCGAGCACCCGTCCGAAGTGCGGATCCGGCTGGAACGCGGCGACGAAGCCGTACCCGGCGAGTGCGAGGATCCCCGCGGCGACGAAGAGCAGCCCTCGCTGTTCGCGTACGCCCTGCCAGATCAGCCAGGCGCCACCGATCTCGGCGAGGGCGGCGAGCAGGAACAGCAGTACGGAACGGGCCAGCGTCATACCGGCCATTGTGCCGGTGGGACCCGGGGGAACCCTGGTTGCATCTATTGATATTTATCTATAATCTGACCCCGGCCCCGGCAACGGGGCAGGCCCCGCGCGGGACGGCCGGGTTCGGGCTGACCGGGAGGTCCACCGGGCGCGGGTTCGCCGGATCGTGGGGAGCCGACCACGGGAGGGGCGTCGGACGGCCGTACCCAACCCGGGCCGACCGTCGTCCAAGCCGCAGCATCCGCCGGGACGCACGCGCGGCGCCCGGCAGCCTCCGAGAGGAATCCCCATGAGGATCGTCGCACCGTATCGTCGGGCGTTCCTGGCCGTGGCCATGGCGACCGCCCTCGCCGCCGGTACCGTCGCCGTGCTCGGCGTGCTTCCCGGGTCGTCTGCCCGGGCCGCCGCCGGGTGCCTGGTGGACTACCGGGCGAACGAGTGGCCGGGCGGATTCACCGCCACCATCCACGTCACCGCCGGCGCCACCCCGGTCAACGGTTGGACCGTCACCTGGACCTACGGCGGTGACCAGCGGATCACCAACGCCTGGAACGCCCAGGTCACCCAGGCCGGCGCGGTCGTAACCGCCCGGAACGTGGCGTGGAACGGCACACTGCCCGCCGGTGGCTCGACCGAGTTCGGCGTGCAGGGGACGTACGCCGCGAGCACGGCCGCGCCGACCGGGTTCACCCTGAACGGCGAAGCGTGTAACGACGCGGGCCAGACCCCGCCGCCAGTCACCACCCCACCGACGACGGTCACGCCGACCGAGCCGCCCACGACCACGGCACCGCCGACAACGCCGCCGTCCACGACCGAGCCGACGCCGGTCGGCTGTGGCAGCGCAACGCTCTGTGACGGCTTCGAGAACCAGTCGGGGACCATGCCGTCCGGCGACTGGAGCGTGACCTATCCCGACTGCCAGGGCACCGGTACGGCCTCGATCGATAGCTCGGTCGCACACCAGGGCAGCCGATCGGTGCGGATCGACGGCGCCGCCGGCTACTGCAACCACGTCTTCGTCCGGTCGAACCGGGACCTGGGTGGCCTTGGCGCGGTCCGGTACGGCCGCTTCTGGCTGCGGCACACCACCGCGTTGCCGACCCAGCACGTGACCTTCGTGGCCATGCGGGACGCCAACGACGGCAACCGGGACCTGCGGATGGGCGGCCAGAACGGTGCGCTGCAGTGGAACCGCGCCTCCGACGACGCCACCCTGCCGGAGCAGAGCCCGACCGGCGTCGCGCTCAGCCTGCCGTTGCCGGTGAACCGGTGGACCTGCGTCGAGTTCATGGTGGACGGTACGCAGGGCCGGTTGCAGACCTGGGTCGACGGCATGGCGGTGACCGGACTGACCGCCGACGGTACCCCTACCCACGACGTCGACGGACAGTGGTACAACCGCGCCACCTGGCGGCCGAACCTGACCGACCTGCGGCTCGGCTGGGAGAGCTACGGCGAGGGCGCCGACACGCTCTGGTTCGACGACGTGGCGCTGGGCTCGACCCGGATCGGCTGCTGACCCGCCGGCCCGGGCCGGCCTACCACCACGCGGGCGAACTGTCCGACGGCGGCCGGACGCGAGTCGCCGGCACCGCCCAGGGGTGGCGGGCGGTGCCGGCGGGTTCTCCTGTGGGGAGTGTGCTCAGTACACCGACAGGTGCACGTGGTTGGTGTGGTCGCTCGACGGGTCCCCGTTGCCGCCGTTGTACGCCTTCCAGCCACTGCTCGGAAGCCAGATCTGCTTGAACCAGATCACGTACAGCACGCCGAGCCGGTCGGCGTTCTTCACGAAGAACGCCGCCAGGTTGTTCCCGTACGTCCGGTCACCACCGGTGGCGACCCCGCCGAAGCCGTTCTTCTGGGCGGCGAAGTCGCAGGCCCGGCCCTTCGGGTGCTCACCACTGCCACCCGGGCGGTAGCAGGAGACGTACCGGGTGAAGCCCGCCGCCTTGGCCTGGTTGAGCGCGTGCAGCGTACGCGGGGTGATGCAGCCGTCGGCGGGGGTCGGGTCGTTCACACTGCACGATTCGGGCGGCCAGGAGCCGTCGGGGTTGCGCGGCGCCGGCTTCGCCGTGGCGGCGCGGCCGCTCACCCCCGAACTGGGCCCACCGCTGTTCGCCGCGGCGAGCGCCCGTTCGGCCTGCCTCTTGCGGGTCTCCATCACCTCGACCTGCTTGCGCTGCTCGCGGATCTCCCGGTCGAGCGCGGCCTTTGCCCGGGTCTCCGCGTCGAGGGTGGCGCGGAGGTCGCGCAACGCGCGGTTCTCGTTGGCGGCCACCCTGTCCAGCGCGGCGGCCCGGTCCAGCAGGCTGGCCGGGGAGCCGCTGTTCAACAGGGCCGAGACCTGGCCCAGCCGCCCGGTCCGGTACGCCATCCCGGCCAGCTCGGCGACCTGTTCGCTCCGGGCCGCCACCTCCGTCCGTAGCCGGGCGAGCTCCTCGGCCAGTTCCTTCTGACGTTTGACCGAGCGGTCCAGTTTGGCCTTGGCGTCGACGTACCCCTTGCTGGCCGCCTCGAGCTTCTCGCGGAGGTCGTCGGTGCCTCCCTCGTCGAGGTCGCCGGGCGCGTACCCGACCGGGGCGGGCGCCGCGGTGGCGGGGGAACCGCCGAGTCCCACGACGACGCCCAGGGAGACGAGGGTGGTCAGTACGACGGCCAACCGGCTACGCCAGCCGTGGCCCGGTGTCGGGTGTGCCCGGCCGGCGGCCGGGCGTTCGGTTGTCCTGGCAGAAGCCAGATACGGCATGACACTGTCCTTCCGTCAATCGCCGACCGGGTTAGCTGACGGGTTCGGGACGGAAGATCCCTACCGCTGACGCGGATTCACCCCAGGAACCTGGTTCCCCGGCTCGCGCATGGCGATTAGGCGCCGGCTCCGCCGGGCCGGCGTGAGCTGCCGCCTGGCGGAGACCGGGGCTGAGCCTACCGGCAGTTGCCGTCCGGAAACACGTGCCGTTGCCGTGGCGGGTGCCCAGATTGCTGGGATTCATCAGGAAGTAACCGGACAAGAAGCCCGGACGCCGGACGAAAATTAAGGTGCCGCTAACTACTGGCGGTAGGCGAGCCGCGGCTCGGGGCCGAGACGCGGCCCCGTCGCTCCACCCGCGTCGGCTCGTCGGCCGGCGAGCTACGGCCGGACCACGGCACCGGACGGGGACGATCGTGCCCCCGGCTACCGGTTTGGCCGGGCCGGGCAGGCCGGTTACCAGTCGGTGGGACCGCAGGCACCGGGGGCGGTGCGGGGTTCCACCTGAAGGGTCGCGTGGGAGATGTGAAAGTCCTCGCGCAGGGCCGAGCGCGCGGCGGCGAGCACGCCGGCCACCTCCGCCCCCGCCTCCAGGGTGAGGTGCGCCGACGCGACCTCCATCCCCGAGGTGAGCGTCCACACGTGCAGGTCATGGACGTCGCAGACCCCGGGTACGTCGGCGAGCCGGTTCCGGACCGCGGCCACGTCGAGGTGCTCCGGGGCGGCCTGGACCAGGATCCGTACCGCCGTCCGGCCGAGCCGCCAGGTCCGGGGCAGGATGAAGAGCCCGACCGCCAGCGCCACGATCGGGTCGGCCCAGCGCCAGCCGGTGGTGACGATCACCAGCGCGGCCACGATCACGCCGGCCGAGTTGAGCAGGTCGCCCAGGACCTCCAGGTAGGCGCCGCGTAGGGTGATGCTCTCCCGGGCACCGGTACGGAGCAGCCCGAAGGCGACAAGGTTCGCCGCCAGGCCGAGCGCCGCCACCACGAGCATCGGACCGGCCGCCACCTCGGGCGGGTCGCCGAACCGGCGTACCGCCTCGACCAGCACGTAGACCGCGACCCCGAACAGCAGCACGGCGTTGGCCAGCGCCGCGAGCACCTCCAGCCGGTAGAGCCCGAAGGTCCGCTGGGCGTCGTTCGCCGCCCGCCGGGCCGCCGTGACCGCGGCGAGCGCCATCCCGATCCCGAGGACGTCGGTGAACATGTGTCCGGCGTCGGAGAGCAGCGCGAGGGAGCCGGTGGCGAGCGCGGCGACCGCCTCGACCACCATCAGCGCGGCGAGCAGCGCGAAGGCGCCCCACAACCGACCCCGGTGCCGTTCCGTCGCGCGCGTCAGCGCGCCGCCGTGATCATGTCCTGCCCCCACATCCACACCTTTCCCGCTCTGACGGACCCGATCCCGGACCCTGGGTCAAGAATCCCGGGCCGGGACGACCCACGGGCCGTTCCGTGGCGAAATGGGCGGCACCGCTGGCCGTCCAACGCCCGGGGGCGATCACCGGCCCAGGGCGGCGGCGATCATCCGCCCGACACCGGTGGCGGGCGGCCGGGCCGCGGCCGTCGGCCGGACGGCACCAGCCCGGGGTCAGGCGTCCGGCTCGATGGTGACGAGTCGCTGGGTGGCCCGGGAGAGCGCGACGTAGAGGGTGCGCGCCCCGGCCGCCGAGTCGGCCCGGATCTCGCCCGGAGCGACCAGCACCACGCCGTCGTACTCCATGCCCTTGGCCTGGAGGCTGTCCACCACCGAGAGGCGCGGATCGGGCTCGGCCGAGAGCCACGCCGCGACCTCGTCCCGGCGCGGGACCGGCGCGATCACCCCGACCGTCCCCTCCACCTCGGTCAGGAGTTTCGCGGTCGCCTCGCGGACCGCGTCCGCCAGCTCGGCACGCGGCACGGTCAGCGCCACCGGCTCGACCCCGGTGCGGCGGACCGCGACCGGCAGCGGCAGGTCGGGGGAGACCTCCCGGATCACCCGGGCCGCCGCCGCGAAGATCTCCGCCGAGTTGCGGTAGTTGGTGGTGAGGGCGTACTCGTGCCGGGGCCGGCGGCCCAGCGCCTGGTCCCGCGCCCGGGCCAACTCCGCCGGGTCACCCGTCCAGGCGGACTGGGCCGGGTCGCCGACGATCGTCCAGGAGGCGAGTCTGCCCCGACGGCCCAGCATCCGCCACTGCATCGGCGAGACGTCCTGGGACTCGTCGACCACCACGTGCGCGTACTCCCGGTAGTCGGCCGGGCGTTCGGCGTCCCGCCCGGCCCGGGCGGCGGCCTGCTGCCGGTCGGCGTACGTCGTGACCTCGCGGATCCCGCCCGCCACCTGGAACGGGTCCCGCTGCTTCCGGCGTGGCTGGGGCGGCCGGCCGAGCAGCTCGTCCAGCTCGTCCAACAGGGCCACGTCGGCGATGGTCGGCCCCTCGTCCGGCAGGCTCCGGTACGCCTCGACCAGCATCCCGATCTCGGCGTCCGACAGGATGCCGCTGGCGTACCGGCGCAGCCGCTCCGGCCGGGCCAACCAGCGCAGCACGTGGGTCGGGTGCAGCCGGGGCCACCAGGCCCGGAGGAAGTCCCGGAACTCGGGACGCTCGGCGATCTCGTCCTCGAACGCGGGCTGGTCCGGCAGGCGGCCGACCCGCAGCTCCTGGGCCTGCGCCCACAGCGCCGCGAAGATGCCGTCGAAGGCGGCCCGGCGTACCTCGTTGCGCCGGGCACCCGGCGGCAGCGCCGCCAGCCGGATCCGTTCCAGCTCGGCACCGGTGAGCCGGAGCAGTTCGCCCCGATAGAGCAGCCGTAGCTCCTGGGGAGCGTCCGGGACCTGGTCGCGGACCGCCCGTTGCAGCACCCTGCGCATCCGCAGCGACCCCTTGATCGCGGCGACCGGAGCCGGATCGGTCCGGGTCGCGGTCACCCCGTCGAACAGGGAGCCGAGCGAGTGGAGCGTGGCGGAGTTCTCGCCGAGCGCGGGGAGGACGGAGGCGATGTAGTCGACGAAGACGGCGGAGGGGCCGACCACCAGCACCCCGCCGCCGGCGAACCGGTTGCGGTCGGAGTAGAGCAGGTACGCGGCCCGGTGCAGGGCGACCGCGGTCTTGCCGGTCCCGGGCCCGCCCGAGACGATCGTGACGCCGTTGGCGGGGGAGCGGATCGCCTCGTCCTGCTCCCGCTGGATCGTGGCGACGATGTCCCGCATGCCCCGGCCGGTGCTCCGGGAGAGGGAGGCGAGCAGCGCACCGTCGCCGACCACCCGCATCTCCGGCGGAGCCGCCGCCGGGTCGAGCAGGTCGTCCTCGATCCGGGTCACCCGCTCGCCCCGCGACGAGATCACCCGACGACGCACGACGCCGCGCGGGTCCGCCGCGGTGGCCTGGTAGAAGGCGGCGGCGGCCGGGGCCCGCCAGTCGATCACGAGCGGCTCGGCGTGCTCACCGCGGATCCCGAGCCGGCCGATGTGCAGCACCTGACCGGTCCGCAGGTCGAGGCGGCCGAAGACCAGTCCCTCGTGCTCGGCGTCGAGGGTGTGCCGGAGCCGGGCCGCGTGGTAGACCATCGCGTCCCGCTCGACGAGCGCGCCGAGGTTGCCGACCCGAGCGATCTGGTAGCCCTCCCGCTCGGCGCGGGCGGCGGAGCGGCGCAGCTGCGCCAGCCGGGCGTACACCCGGTCGAGGTGACGCTGTTCGGCCTCGATCTCCTGCCGCAGCGTGGTCTGGTCTGTCACCGCTTCTGCCCCCGGAGATCAGCTCTGGGCACGGTGCCGGTTCCGGGGGTCACCGGAGCCCGCACCGCGCCGACCGCGCGAATGCCAGCTTGCGAGGGTACGCCCTGCCCGCTCCGTCCCGGTCCGCCGTCTCCGTACCCGCCGTCCGCCCGGCCGGTTCGGGGCGACCGCCACGCGCCAGGCCGAGGCCGGGCCCGGCCGGCGTCCCCGAGCCGGCCGGCCCGGTTCACGTGCCCGCCCTGGTGGGCCGGCCTCCCCGGCGTCGTGGCAGTCTCAGCACGGCGATGGCGTTCCCGGCCCGGCCGGCCCACGCCGGCGCGCGGCGGCGGCTCGCCGGCGCCGTCGGCGACGCGACGCCCGCCCCGGCCCCGGCCTCGCCGGTTCGGGTGATGCCCTCGCCGGCTCGGGTGGCGGCCCGGTCCGTTCGCGGGACGGCCGCACCCGCGCGCGGGGCGGTGGCGTCGGCACCGCCACGCCCACGCGCAGCGCCGGTCCGCGCGGCGGCCTGGCCCGTCACCGCGCGGAGGGCGGCGGTGACCTCGTCGGGACGCTCCAGCATCAGCATGTGGCCGGCACCGGGGCAGACGGTCAGCGCGATCGAGGGCAGCGCCGCGACGATCGAGAGCGCGCAGGGGGGCGGGGTGAGCCGGTCCCGGTCGCCGACGAGGATCGCGGCCGGGATGTCGGCCAGCGCCGCGAGGGTCTCCAACCGACGTTGCGCCCCGATGGACGGCCGGAATCCGCCGATCGAGACCATCGAGGCACGGGCCACCGCGGCGGTGGTCAGCCGGAGGTCGGCCGGCCGGCAGACGTCGCCGAAGAGCAGCCAGCGCAGCGTCGGGCGGAGCGCGTGCAGCAGCGGGCGCGGGGTGCGCAGGCCGCCGCACCGGGCCAGGAGCCCGGCACCGGTGGTCTCGGCCACCCGGATCAGGCGGGCGAGCCGCGGCGACACCCCGTAACAGGTGTGCGTGTGCCCCTCGGCGGTGGTGGAGACGAGGACCAGGCCGGCGACGCGGCGGGCGAAGTCGTCAGGGTGACGGTGGGCGTACTCCAGGATGGTCATCCCGCCCATCGAGTGCCCGGCGAGCACCACCGGCCCGTGCGGGGCCACCTGGGCGAGCACCTCGGCGAGGTCGTCACCGAGCCGGGCGAGGGTGGCGGAGCGGAGCGTGGTCGGACCGGACCTGCCGTGACCCCGGGCGTCGTAGGTGACGACCCGGAGCGGGGTGCCGGACGCCTCCCGGAGCGCGGTTACCTGGCGGTGCCAGATCCGCCCGTCCAGGGTCCAGCCGTGCAGCAGGACGACGGTGAGGGGCGCGTCGGTGGGGCCGGTGCTCGTCCCGTGCAGCCGTACGCCGTCGGTCAGGGGTATCGCGATGGGGTCGGGCATGGCCACCTCCGCGTCGAGCCGGGGTAAACCGTACCCACGGGTACCAATCGTGCCCGATGCGGTGCCGCCGCCGGCGCGTCTGTCTGCTTTCCATCAGGTGCCGAAACACGTCACCGGGCGCGGACTACCCGTAGCTCCGACGGGTGAACCAGGCCGGCCAGGCCCACCACCGACGCCGGCACCGGCACGTCGACCCGGTCCCCAAGCGCGCGGAGGCCCCGGACCGGAACGACGGACGCGAAACGCCCTCGGCACGGGAGCGTGCCGAGGGCGTCGGCGATGCACGAAACGCGGCGCTCAGGCCTCGAAGACGCCCGCCTCGACGAGGCGCTTCTCACAGACGTCCCAGCCGTGGCTCGGGTGGGCGGCGGCGAGGCTGTTCAGCTCGGCGCGGATCTTGGCACCGTGCCCCGCGTTGGCGAGCGACCGGATCTCCTCGATGAACGCCTCGGAGTCGGTCCGCAGGTGCGTGGTCTTGCCGCTGATCATGTTCCGCACGTAGGCGTGCTTGCCGTTGTTGAGCGGGATCAGGTACTTGAACTCGCCAAGGACGCTCAGGCCACCACTCTGGCCTGCCTGGCCGGCCCGGACGGATGCGCGCGCGGTCTTGGAGGTGTTGCTCGCCACGGAGGTACTCCTTGCATGACGTACGGGAGGACGGGAAGTCCGAGGGGACAGTCGGCGGGCCTGCCGCCGGATGTAGCTACTTCCGCCCGGCCGGGTGCGTGCCGAACTTAGGCGGCAGACGCCGCCGGGCAAATTTTACACGACAGCGGTCATGACCGGCCCGGTCACCGCCGCTGACATGGGGGCCAACTACCTACACCGGTACGGCTATTCCCCGGGAGCAGTTTCCCGAATCCCTGGCGTACCATCCGTCACAACCGTCATCATGTGTTCCAGCATCGCTCGGTGACGCGAGGTCGTAGGGGAAGACGCACCTCGCTCTCCGGGAGGTCACCGTGCCAACGCGTGGCGTCGTATACGTTCATTCGACCCCACTCGCCGTGTGCCAGCACGTCGAGTGGGCGATCGCGCGCGTCCTCACCGCGCCGGTCACCCTGCACTGGACGGCACAGCCGGTTGATCCGGGCGCCCGTCGGGCGGAGTGCGGGTGGTCCGGTCGGCCGGGGACCGGCGCGGAACTGGCGGCTGCGCTGAGACAGTGGCCCATGATCCGGTTCGAGATCACCGAGGAACCGAGTCCCGGGGTCGACGGCGAGCGTTTCATGTACGTTCCCGGACGCGGACTCTTCCGCGCCACGACCGGGGCGGCCGGCGACATCCAGATCGGTGAGGACCGGCTCCGGTCGATCATGGCGTCGGCGCGGGGACCGGAGGCGCTCGCGCACGCGCTCGAGAAGGCGATGGGCACGGCGTGGGACGCCGAGCTGGAGCCGTACCGCTACGCCGGGGACGGGGCGCCGGTCACGCTGCTGACCCAGGTCGGCTGAGTCGGGCGACCGGCCCGGGACGGCTGAGCCGGAGGCGGCCGGTCCCGAGTCGGTCCGACACCGGTGGCCGGCGGGGCCGGGGAGCCCGGGGTGCCGGGGGGCGAGTTGCCCGGCTCGTGGTGACCTGGTGGGATAACGGACGTGCCGAATGCGTCCCGCAGACAGCTACCGCTCGTGCTCACCACCGTCGCCGCCCTGCTCCTCTCCGGATGCGTCGGTACGCGCGACCAGGCCGGGTCCGCACCCTCGCCGTCACCGTCGGTCACCTCGGCCGACCCGGCGGCGCGGGCCGCCGAGCTGGTCGGCCGGCTGAGCGACGAGGACCTGGTCGGCCAGGTGCTGATGCCGTACGCGTACGGCGACTCGGCGACCAGGGTCTCGGCCGGGTCCGCGGCCGGCAACCGGAAGCTGGCCGGCGTGGACACCCCGGCCGAGATGGTCACCCGGTACCGGCTGGGTGGGCTGATCCTGGTCGGCTTCTCCGCCGACGATCCGACCGGCGCGAACCAGCCGACGACGAACGTCGACAGCCCGCCCCAGGTGCGGGAGCTGACCCGCGGTCTCCAGGAGGCGAACCGGACGCTCGCGGCCGGCGCCGCGCCCCTGCTGATCGGCATCGACCAGGAGTTCGGCGTCGTCACCCGGATCTCCGAGGGGGTGACCAACCTGCCCAGCGCGATGGCGCTCGGCGCGGCCGGTGAGCCGTCCCTCACCGAGGCGGCCTGGCGGGCCGCCGGGGCCGAACTCGCCGCGCTCGGGGTGAACGTCGACTTCGCGCCGAGCGCCGACGTCCTCGGCGCGGACAGCAAGGTCATCGGCTCCCGGTCGTACGGGTCCGACCCGAAGGCGGCGGCGGCACAGGTCAGCGCCGCGGTCCGGGGCCTGCAGGGGGCCGGGGTCGGCGCCACACTGAAGCACTTCCCCGGGCACGGCCAGACCGAGGCGGACTCGCACCAGGAGCTGCCGGTGGTCACCCAGGACCGCGGAAAGCTGGAGAGCAACGCCCTGCCGCCGTTCCGGGCGGGCATCGAGGCCGGGGCCTGGCTGGTGATGAGCGGGCACCTCGACGTACGCGCGATCGATCCCGGCGTGCCGGCGACGTTCTCCCGGAAGCTCCTCGTCGACGTGCTCCGCAACCAGCTCAACTTCACCGGGGTCGTGGTCACGGACGCCATGAACATGAGCGCGGTCACCGACCAGCCCACCGGCCAGGCCGTGGTCCGGGCCATCAACGCCGGCAACGACCTGGTGCTGATGCCGCCGAACGTGACCGAGGCGTACGACGGGCTGCTGGCCGCCCTCCGGGATGGTTCGCTGCCGCGGTCCCGGCTGCTGGAGGCGGTGACCCGGGTGTTGACGCTGAAGTTCCGGCTGGCCGACCGTCCGACGCCGGGGCTGGAGACGCTGAACAGCCCGGCGCACCAGGAGGCGGCCCGCCGGGTGGCGGCGGCCGCGGTGACGGTGCTGCGTGGCCCCTGCGGGCCGGCGCCGGTGACCGGCCCGGTGACGGTGACCTCCTCGGGCGGGCGGGACCGGACCCGCAAGCTGCTGATCGAGGCGCTGACCGCGGCCGGGGTCCAGGTGGTGCCCTCGGGTGGCACCGTGGTTCACCTGGTCGGGTACGGCGACGGCGTCGCCGACCTCCGCGACGACGCCGAGGTGACGGTGGGGATGGACACGCCGTACCTGCTCGGCCGGGCGAAGTCGAGGGTGCTGCTGGCGACGTACTCGTCGACGCCGGCCTCGATGTCGGCGCTCGCGGACGTGCTCGCCGGACGGGCGAAGCCGACCGGGCGTGCCCCGGTCGCGGTCTCCGGACTGCCGCGCTCCACCTGTCCGGCGGCCTGACCGGTGGACCGCGGTGGCGGTCCCGGCAGGCGTGACGGTGACACCGCTGGTGACTCCGGTCACGGGATCGGCTGGTAGCGTTCGGCTGTCCGGTAGATCAACGGGGACGGAGGGGGTACGGACGGTGACGAGCCGTGAGCCGACCCTCTCCGTGGTCGTGCCGATCTTCAACGAGGAGGCCGTCCTGCCGCTGTTCGTCCGCCGGCTGCGTCCGGTCCTCGACGGCCTGGGTGAGCCGTACGAGGTGGTGGCGGTCGACGACGGCAGCACCGACCACACCCCGGTCGTCCTCGCCGGCCTGCGCCGGCGCTGGCCGGAGTTGCGGGTGGTCCGGCTGCGTCGCAACAGCGGCCACCAGGCTGCGCTGCTCGCCGGCCTGTTCCGGGCCCGGGGCCGGTACGTCGCCAGCATCGACGCCGACCTCCAGGACCCGCCCGAGGTGCTGCCGGAGATGCTGACGCTGGCCCGGGCGCGCTCCCTCGACATCGTCTACGGCGTCCGCAGCGACCGCTCCACCGACTCGCGGTTCAAGCGCACCACGGCCGGCCTCTACTACCGGATCGTGCGTCGCCTGGTCGGCAACACCGTGCCGGCCCAGGCCGGGGACTTCCGGCTGCTCAGCCGTGCGACCGTGGAGGCGCTGCGCGAACTGCCCGAGCGGCGTCCGGTGCTCCGGCTGGTCGTGCCCTGGCTCGGTTTCCCGAGTGCCGAGGTGCCGTACGTCCGCGAGCAGCGCGCCGCCGGCAGCACCAAGTACTCGCTGTCCCGGATGATCCGGCTGGCCACCGACAGCATCACCAGCTTCTCCGCGACGCCGCTACGGGTGGCGACCTGGCTCGGTCTCGGCGGCATGCTGCTCTGCGCCCTGATGGTGGTCTTCGCGTTCGTCGCCTACCTGCGCGGCTCCACCGTCACCGGCTGGGCCTCGCTCTACGTGGCGATCCTCTTCGTCGGCGCGATCCAACTGCTCTGCCTCGGCCTGCTCGGCGAGTACGTCGCCCGGATCTACGCCGCCGTGCAGGGTCGCCCCAGCTACTTCGTCAGCTTCGACACTGCGGACGGCTCCGACCTGGCGGAGACCGTCGACACCCCGGATGACGTCGCGAGTGCCGGCCGGGTGGCGACCGCCGGGCGGCGGGGGAGTCCCGACGGTGCGGCGACCGCCGGGGGTGATCCGGTCGGGGCCGCGGAGCCGGTCGGGGATCCGCCGGCGGAGGCTGTGGAGCGTACCGCGCCGAGGGCGGTGGCGCGTACCGCCGACGGACCGGCGGTGGCGACCACCGGTGGCGGCGCGGGAACCGGGCGGGGCAGGGCGCCGGCCCGGCGCAAGCGTGGCGGCACGAGGGCGGCCCGGTGACCGCGACCGTTCCGGCAGTGGCCGGCCCGACCCGCCGCGCTCCGACAGCGCCCGGCAGCGTGCTGCTGCGCTGGGCGCCGCTCGGCGCGGCGGTCGGCTACGTCGCCGTGGTGTTGCTGGTCGCCGACACCGCCCCGCTCGACCTGCTCCGGTACGCGGCGTACCTGCTCTGGGCGCTGATCCTGCCCGGCACCCTGGTCTACCGGGCGCTGCGGGGACGCCCGCACACCCTGGTCGAGGACGTCGCGATGGGGACCGCGGTCGGCCTGGTGCTGGAGCTGGCGGCCTGGGCGGTCTGGATGGCGCTCGGCGTCGGGGGATGGCTCTGGCTCTGGCCGGCGGTGGTGGTCGGGCTCTTCCTCGGCGTGCCCCGGCTGCGGCGCCACTGGTGGGTTCGGGACTACCCGGCCCGTGCCCCGATCGGCTGGTCCTGGTCGGTGGCGGGCGCGGTGGCGTTCTTCACCACCTACCTCTCGGTGACGTTCCTGGAACGCAACCCGATCCTGCCCACCTCGGACCGGACCATGCAGTACCTCGACCTCGCCTACCAGCTCTCGCTGGCCGGGGAGGCGAAGCACCACTTTCCGCTGCATGTCCCCCAGGTCGCCGGTGAGCCGCTGGACTACCACTGGTTCGGGTACGCGCACATGGCCACCACCAGCCTGATCGGCCGGATCGACCTGCCGGTGGTGGCGCTGCGGCTCGCCATTCCCGCGCTCTGCGCCGCCGCCATCGTGCTCACCGCCGTGCTGGGCTGGCGCGTCAGCGGCCGGCCGTACGTCGGGGCGATCGCCGCCGCGCTCTTCTTCGTGGTCGGCGAGACCAACTTCACCGACCCGGTCACCATGCCGTTCGGCACCCAGGCAACCTTCGTGGTCTGGCACGGCATGTCCATGATCTACAGCTGGGTCCTGCTGATCGCGCTGGTCGCGGCGCTGGCGGACGTGGTGGACCGGCGCGCCGACCGGCCGGTCCCGCCGCTGCCCTTCGCCGGGGCCTTCCTCCTGGCGACGATGCTGATGGTCGCCTCCAGCGCGGCGAAGGCCAGCTCCCTGCCGGTGGTCGGGCTGGCGCTGGCGTTCACCGCGGTCGCCCTGCTCGTGCGTACCCGACGTATCCCGTGGGCGGTGGTCTGGGCCGGGCTGGCCGTCGGCGCCGCCCAGCTCTTCGTCACCGCGGTGATCTACCGCTTCCGGGCGTACGGCATCACCGTGGAGCCGTTCCACAGCCTGGAGCCGTTCTGGACGTTGCCGCCCGACCGGCCGAGCTGGGCCGGGCCGCTGGCCGTACTCGCCGTCGTCGGGGTGTTCCTGGTCAACATGCAGCTCCGGGTCGCCGGCGTGCTGCCGCTGCTGTGGCTGACCCGGGGCCGGCTCGCACCGGTGCAGTGGCTCCTGCTCGGCGGCACCCTGGCCGGGCTGGTGTTCTACCTGGCGTTGGCCCAGTCCGGCGGCGGCAACCAGTACTTCCTCCGGGCCGGGTTCACCTTCGCGGTGGTCCTCTCGGCGTGGGGCTACGTGCTGGTCGCCGAGCGGGCCGACCTGACCCGGCGGGCGCGGGCCGGGATCGGCCTGGTAGCCCTCGCGCTCGCGGTCGTCCTGGTGGCGGTCCAGCTCCGGTACGCCGGCCCGGCGCCGGGCGGGTGGCCGTTCGACTCGCTGCGCCCGCTGCTCTGGTGGTCCGGCGGGCTGGCCGTGCTGGCGGTGCTCGGCGCCGGGCTCTGGCGTCCGGCGACCCAGGGGATCCCGGCCCTGCGGGGCAAGGGCGCGGTCCTGCTGCTCACCGCCGTCCTGGTGGTTGGCGCGCCGGGGCTGGTGATGGACATGGCGAAGTCACAGCGGAACCCGAACGGTGGCGCGTACACGACCGTTCCGCTGCCGAAGTCGCGGGTCGACGCCGCCCGGTGGACCCGGGAGCACAGCGCGCCGAGCGACGTGCTGGCGACCAACGCGCACTGCCTGGTGGTGGTGAACGGCTGGTGTGACGCGCGCTCGTTCTGGCTCAGCGCGTACGCCGAACGCCGGGTCCTGGTGGAGGGCTGGGCCTTCGCGCCCCGGGTGGCGGCGCTCGGCCCGTACACCCCGTTCTGGGACCAGGAGCTGCTGCGCCGCAACGACGCCGTGTTCACCGATCCGACCGAGGCGGGACTGCGCGAGCTGCGCGACCGGTACGGCGTCCGCTGGCTGGTGGTGGACCGCCAGGCGGGTCACGAGTCGCCTGAGCTGCGGCGGCTCGCCACGCTCCGCTACGACAACGGCCGGATGGCCGTCTACCAGATCTCCTGACGGCCGCCCGGCCGGACCCGGACCCGATCGGCGCGATCGTGCCCGGATCCGGATCGCGGCGGCGCCTGTTCGCACGGCCGGAGCCCGGGCCCGGTCCGGCTGTCGGGCCGACCACCGGAGGGCCGGGACGGTCAGCCGAACCGGAGGACTCCGGGCCTGCGGTCGGCCCGGAAGGTCCGGGCGTGCGGTCAGGCCGGGAAGTAGGTGTCCAGCAGGTCGTTGCGGAACTTGCCGGTCGGGTCGTACCGGCGGGTCAGGGCGGCGAAGTCGGCGTACCGCGGGTAGCGGTCGCGCAGCGCCTCGGGCGGGACGCCGAAGAGCTTCCCCCAGTGCGGCCGGGCGGCGTACGGCGCCAGCCGCTCCTCGATCGCGGCGATCACCGGCTGGACCGCCTCGGCATCGGCCACCCAGGTGAAGTGCAGCGCCGCGCTGTCCCGCCGGTACGCCGGGCTGAGCCACAGCTCGTCGGCGGCGACGGTACGGATCTCCGAGATCTGGAGCACGGCGGCGATCCGGTCGGCGATGTCCTCCAGCGCGGCCAGCGCCTCGACCAGGTGGTGCCGCGCGACGAAGTACTCCGACTGCAACTCCGCACCGCTGCTCGGCGTGAACTCCAGCCGGAAGTGCGGCAGCCGTGTGTGCCACGGCCCCGGCACGCCGAGCTGCGGCGTGCAGTGCACCGCCGGCATCCCGGGCACCGGGTGCCGGGGCGCGTCGGCCAGGGTGGCGTCGAGCCACCGGGGCTCCGGCTCCGGCGCGCCGGCGTCGACCCGGCGCTTCACCCACACCTGGTTGAACCGTCGACCGGCCCAGTCGGTGAAGAGGCTGACGCTGTAGCCGGCGCCGAAGAGCTCCGCCTGGTCCGTGGCGATCCGCGCCCACGGCAGGTCGTCGTAGACGTACTGGGCGACGTCGAAGGTCGGGACGAGGTCGAGGGTGAGCCGGGTGACCACACCGAGCGCACCGAGCCCGACGACGGCGCCGAGGAGGTCGTCCCGGTCGGTGTCACGGGTCAGGGTCCGCAGCTCGCCGTCGGCGGTGACCAGCTCCACCGCGGCGACGGCGGTCGCCAGGCTGCCATTGGCCAGCCCGGAGCCGTGGGTGCCGGTGGCGACCGCCCCGGCGACCGAGATGTGCGGCAGCGAGCCGAGGTTGTGCAGCGCGAGGCCGGCCTCGTGCAGGCGGGCGGCGACCTCGCCGTAGCGGAGTCCGGCCGAGACGGTGACCTGGGCCCGGTCGTGGTCGATCTCGACGACCGGCGGCAGGCCGGCGACCGAGACCAGGTCGCCGGTGGTGTCGGCGATCCGGTTGAAGGAGTGTCCGGTGCCGAGTGCGCGGATCCGGTCGCTTCCGGCGACCATCGCGCGGAGGTCGGCGACGGAGCCGGGGCGGTGCAGCCGGGCGGCGTCGAAGGTGATGTTTCCCGCCCAGTTGGTCGGTCGTCCGGTCATGCGCAAACCTCGCCGTGGTGAGGGGTGGTGGGGTGTCCCGGTGCCGGGCAGCCGGCTCCGGGGGTGGGTGGTCAGCCGGTCTCCGGCCGGTGGGCGCGGAGCATCAGCGAGACCCCGGGCAGCGACTTCACCGGCAGGTAGCGCTCGGCGGTGATCACCGCCCGGAGGCCGAGGTTGACCGCGCCGGGCAGGTCGTCCAGGTCGCTGCCGGTCGAGCGGCGCCGGCGCCACGCGGCGACCGGCCGGAGCAGGACGTTCCAGCTCCACAGCTCGTCGACGACCAGGCCGGCCTTCTCGACCAGCGCGGTCAGGGTCGCCCGGTCGTAGCGCCGGACGTGCCCGACCGCGACGTCGTGCGCCGACCAGAGCCGCATGTCGCAGGGTACGGCGATCAGCGCGGTTCCGCCCGGCGCGAGCGTACGCCGGATCTCGGCCGCGGCCAGGTGGTCCTCGTCGACGTGCTCGAGGATGTCGAAGGCGACCACCAGCCCGAGACTTCCCGAGGGGAGCGGCAGGTGCCGGGCGTCGGCCCGGATCACGTCGAGCCCCCGCTCCCGGGCGATCCGGGCTCCGTCCGGGCTGTACTCCAGGGCGATCGACCGCCAGCCGTGCGCCCGGAGCACCCGGGTGTTGCCGCCGCCGGCCGCGCCGATGTCCAGCGCCCGGTCCGGCCGGCGCCCGGCGGAGGCGAGCCGGCACAGCGCCCGGGCCAACAGCGCCCGGCGCTCGCGGTACCACCAGTGGGTGTCCTCAAGCGCGGCGAGCTTGCGGACCTCGGTCGCTTCCACGTGCGCCTCCGCCGACGGTGCGGGTCGGCTCCACCCTAGTGACCGGTCTGGTGGGACGGGGGGCCGGGCCGGTCACCGGCGTGGATCTCCGGATACGTGGTCGTGGGTCCCTCCGCTGGGGAGGGACCCACCACCGTCAGCCGGTCGGGGCGACCGACGTGGACGTGCGTCGCTCAGCGGCCGACCGGGAGGTGCCGGGCCAGCGCGGAGCCGTCAGCGGTCTCGAAGGCGGCCAGCACCCCGTCCGCCCGACCGTCGGAGACCGGGACGAACACCCGCCGGGTCTGCCCGGGGCGCAGCTCGACCGTCTCGCTACCCAGCGCGGTGTCGCCGTTCCACGAGTAGAGGTACGCGGTACCCCGGCGATCGGCCCGGACGGTGACCAGGACGCCGCCGTCCACCCGCTTCGGGTTGCTCAACCGCAGGGTCCGGGCCGGGAGTTTGCGGACCGCCGCCGGGGCGACCCCGTCCCACGCCGCCTGCGCGATGGTCTGCGGGCTGTGTACGCTCCGCGCGGCGGTGTCCGGGAAGACCGGCGCGCTCGGCTCCCGCTGCGGCGGGGTGTATCCGGGCAGCGTGGCGAGCCCGTAGCGGTACGGGTCGGCCCGGACACCCTGGAAGGTCGACCAGCCCAGCCGCGACTGCGACGTGAGGTCCTGGGTGTCGGAGTCGTAGATGAGGATGTTCAGCCCCATCCGCTGCGGGTCGACCGCGTCGGGCAGCACCGCGAACGGGATGCTCGCCTCGATGCTGTATCCGGTGTACGGCTCGCTGACCCGACTGACGACGGTCATCCCGGGAGCGGTCACCGCGCCCGGCCCCTGCCGGTTGTCGGCGTCGCGCTGGAAGCAGGGCGGGTTGCCGTTCGCCGGGTCGTCGGTGGTCGGGAAGATGCCCGCCTTGAAGACGGTCGAGGTGTTGGTGGAGTTCCCCTTCGGGTCCACGATGATCTCGACGCTGTCGGTGCGGCGATGCCGCTTGCAGTCCTGCGGCACCACCCGCCGGCCGAGCACGTCGTCCGTCACCTGCACGATGACCTTCAGCGCGTCGTCGGTGAAGGCGACCCGGGCCGTTCCCGAGGCGTCCTGCGGCGTGGTCGCCTGTCCCTCCCAGATCCGGGACAGGTCGAGGTCCGGCCCGGGGTACTCACCGTCGCCGGCCACGCCGTCCACCTGGTGTCCCGCGCCGGCCCTGGGCAGCACCGTGGTCGGCACGATCTCCAGGGCGCCGGTCTCGACCGTGCTGCCGCGCGCGCTGCTGGTGGTGATGGTGAGCGGGTAGTCGCCGCCCTCGTTCGCGGTGGGGAGCGTCGCGTCGGTGTTGGTGACCCGGAAGGTGACCGCGCGTGTGCCGCCCGGGGGCAGATCGGCGTAGCTCCGGGTCGGCTGGTCCACCGCGAAGCCGGCCGGCACGCCGAGGGTGACGCTTCCGCTCTGGCTCGTGGTGCCGTGGTTGTGCAGGTCGATCCGGACATCCCGGCTGCCCCCGGAGCCGATGGTGAGCACCGGGGCGATCAGCGTGTCGAGCTGCGGGTAGCCGGACTCGGCGACCCAGTCGCGGAAGATGGCGACCTCGGGCAGCGCCTCCAGGGTGCCCCGGACGTCGGCCACCACCCGGACCGGCTCGTCGGTGCTGCCGCTGCCCTGGCCATGGGTGGTAAGGGTCGCGCCGATCAACTGCTGCCGGTTGGTCGGCGCGTCCTCCGGAACGGTGACCGTGAAGGTCGTCCGCGCCTCCCGGTCACCGACGCGGGTGCCGAGCGAGCCACTGCCACTGACCTGCCAGCCGTCCGGGACGCGCAGCGCGATCCGCGGCTGGCGCAGGGTGTGACCCGCGGCGGCCCGGACGTGTGCGGTGACCTGGACGGATCCGCCCGGCGTCACGTCGAAGCGGTCGGTGGTCAGGTAGAGCTCGGTGCCCTTCGGCAGCCCGCCGGGCGCCGGCGGCAGCACCGCCCCCCGCAGGATCGCCTCCGGGCTGGTGTCGGTGGCGTCGTACGGCACACGGCTGTCGATCAGCGTGTAGAAGTCGCACCGGATCTGGGCGGGGTCGGTCGGGGCGGCGGGGGTGTTCGCCCAGCCCTGGGTCACGTACTCGCGGCGGGCCTCCACCTCGATCTCCGCCCAGGTCCGCCCACCCGGACCCGCGGCGCCCTCCCAGACGCCGAAGACCTGGTCGGTGGGGACGGTCGGGGTGAACGAGCGGGCGCACTCGGGACCGGGCGACGAGGTGCCGGTGCCGCCGGTGCGGAGGAACTTGGCCGGGCGGAACGGTGCGAGCCCCTCCCGGGTGATCTGCTCTGGGAACGCTGTGGGGTCGGCCGCGGCGGTGAACGCCTCCGCGGCGAACCGGGCCGCCTGCTGGTGGTTGCCGTGGTTCCCCTCGACCGGCGAGGGGTTCATGGTCATGATGATCTCGGGCCGGGTCTGCCGGATCACGCGGACGATCTGGGCGAGCGTGTCGTCGTGTCCCCAGATCTGTGCGCTCAGCGGCGCCGAGGCGGTGTACCAGAAGTCGACCCGGTCCAGGTTGTACAGGTTCTCCACGCCGGCCTTGCCGATCGCGGTGCGCTCCTCGCGTTCCCGGATGATGCCCAGGGGCGGACCCTCCTCCAGGCCGACGGCGTTGCCGCCGCCCTCGCCCCGGGTGATGGTGACGACTCCGGCCCGGACGCCGAAGTTCTGCTTCCACTGGCCGAGCGTGGCGAGGCTGCCGGCCTCGTCGTCGGGGTGGGCGCTGACGAACAGCACGTCGAGGTCGACGGCGTCGGACGAGCCGGCGGACGGGTGGGCGGAGGCGGCGGCCGGCGGTACGAGGAGCGCCAGGGCCGTGACGGTGGGCAGCAGGAGTCTTCGTGCAAGCATGTGGATCCCTTCGGACCATGCGAGACGGACACGTGGTGAGAGCAGGGCAGGGTGGACGGCGTGACGCCGCCGGGGCGGCGTGGACGGGCCGACGGGGTGGAGGGTGACCGGCGGACGCCCGGGCGGCGCCGGCTCACCGGGGTGCACGGCGAGTACGGATGGTCGCACCCGCCGGAAGGCCTTCGCCGGGTGACGCTAAAGATCCACGAGGGGATGAGTCAATACCTCCGGCACGACGTTTTTCTTTCGGAGAAGAAACAAACTTGCTCCCTGTTTGTCCGGTTAGATCGCGATGCTCCGTATTGCTCGACCGGGGTCGCCATCGGCCCCAACGGGACCGCATCGTCGCTGTATGAGCAGCTCGTCCGAGGGGCGAGACGGATTCGTTACTTGACGCCAATAGTTTGTTCGCCGTAGGAAGAAAGTGTGGTCGACGTGGTGACTCCACCAACCAGCCCGGTCAGCCGGAAGCGGTCGAAGGAGATCAAGCGGCTCTCGGTGATCGCCGCCGCCCGGCAGGCCCGGGTCCTGTCCCGCGCCGAGCTCACCGAGCTCACCGGTCTCAGCCCGGCCACCCTGACGCCGCTGGTCCGGGCGCTGATCGACGAGGGCTACCTCATCGAGCGTGGCCCCGGCGCCTCCCGCACCGGGCGGCCCCGGGCGATGCTGGAGTTCAACCCCCGGGCCGAGCTGGTTGCCGCGGTCTCCCTGGAGCCGTCCCGGATCAGTTGCGAGATCGCCGACAGCGACGGTGTGGTGATCGCCCACCGTACGGCGCGGCTGCACCGGGACATCGTCGAGACGATCTGCCGCTTCGTGCCGGAGCTGGTCGGCGACGCCCTCCCCGCGCTGCGTGGGGTGGCCATCGCCGCCCCCGGCGTCTCCTCGGGTGGAGCCGTTCGGCTCGCCCCCGCCGTCGGGTTGGTGGAGGGGGAGCCGATCGGGGACTCGGTGCAGCAACGGCTCGGGGTGCCCGTGGTCGTCGACAACGACGTGAACCTGATGGCGGCCGGCGAGCACGCCGCCGGGGCGGGCAGCGACGTCAGCGACCTGCTGCTGCTGCACGTCGCGGACGGCGTCGGTGCCGGCCTGATCCTCGGCGGCCGGGTCCGGCACGGCGCCGCGGGCGCGGCCGGCGAGGTCGGTTTCCTTCCGCTCGACCCGGAGGACCGCGGACACGACGGGATCGGCCCGTTCGAGGCGCGCTGGTCGGCCAACGCGATCGCCGAGCGGGTCGTCGCGCTGCGTCCCGGGCACCGCCCCTCGGCACCGGTCCGTGACCTCGTCGAGCTGAGTCGCACCGACCCGGCGGCCGCCAGCTACCTGGGGGAGGTGCTGGCCGCCTGGGCGCGGCTGATCGTCTCCTGCGTCTGCGTCGTCGATCCGGGCCGGGTGCTGCTCAGCGGCGCCGCCGCGGACCTGGACGACGCCGCCCTCGACCGGCTCCAGTCACTCGTCACGCTGGCCGCACCGGCCCCCACCGAGGTCCGGCGCGCGGTTCTCGGCGACCGGGCGGTGCTGCACGGCGCGGTGAGCTACGCGCTCGCCGCGGCGGTCCCGGCCGTTCCGCCCCTCCCGGTCGGCTCACCCTGATGTCCCCCTCGAGAGATCCCTTCACCCCGGAGGTAGTCCTATGAGACGTCGCTTGGCGCTCGTCGGAGCGCTCGCCGCGATGGTCACCGTCGTGGCCGGCTGTGGTGGCGGTGGCGACGACGCCGCGGACGGCGGCGCGCAGAAGCTGGTCATCTACACGGCCCGCGACAAGAAGGTCGCCGACTTCGTCACCGAGCGGTTCACGGCGAAGTACCCCGAATACCGCGGCAAGATCGAGGTGCTCACCCTCGGGGCGCAGGAGATCCTGGAACGGGTCCGTGCCGAGAAGGCCAACCCGCAGGGTGACGTCTGGTGGGGCGGCACCCAGCAGGCGTTGGCCAGCGGGGCCACCGAGGACCTGCTGAACGCCTGGCAGCCGGCGTTCGCCACCTCGATGGACGCCGCGTACAAGGACCCGCAGGGCCGCTGGTTCGGCGAGATCCTGCTGCCCGAGGTCATCATGTACAACAACAAGGCGCTCACCCCGGAGCAGGCGCCGAAGGACTGGGACGACCTCATCACGCCGGCCTGGAAAGACAAGATCATCATTCGCGACGTCGCCGCCTCCGGCACGATGCGCTCGATCTACGCCGCGATGATCCAGCGGCTCTCGCCGGACGGCAGCAACCCGGAGCCCGGCTACGAGTGGCTGCGCAAGCTGGACGCCAACACCACCAACTACGCGGCCAACCCCTCGGACCTCTACCTCAAGCTCTCCCGCCAGCAGGGGCTGGTCAGCCTCTGGAACCTCCAGGACGTCCTGCTCCAGGCCCACCAGGCGAACATGCCGTTCGGCTACGTGATGCCGGCCTCGGGCGCGCCGGTCCTGGTCGACGGGGTCGCGGTGATCAAGGGCGGCAAGAACACCGAGGGCGCGCAGAAGTTCGTCGAGTTCCTCTACGACGAGGCGCTCCGCGCCGAGCTCGCCCGCGACTACTTCCAGATTCCGGCGGTGCAGATCAGCCAGCAGCCGGAGTGGCTGGCCAATCTCGGTCTCAAGCCGATGAACGTCGACTGGGACGTGATCGCCAAGCACGAGACCGAGTGGATCAACCACTGGAACGCGGAGATCAAGAACAAGGGCTGACGACCCGACCGCCCGGTCCCCCCTGTCCGGGCCTCGGGCGTCACGCCCCGCCGGGGTGTCGGCCCGGTCCACCTATCCGGGCCGGCACCACCCGGGCACCCGGGCCGTACCACCCCGAACGCGGGCGGTACGGCCCGGGGAACCGGAACGGCTGACGGCGGATCAGCGCCGTACCACCAGAGCCACCACGACGCGCGTCCCGGTCGGACGCGGGGGAGGAACATCATGATCGGCGTCACGCTGGAGTCGGTGAGCAAACGCTTCCCGGGCGCTGGTGGCGCGGCGGCCGTGGACAACGTCGACATCAGCATCGACGCGGGAGAGTTCTTCACGCTGCTCGGCCCGAGCGGCTGCGGGAAGACCACGACGCTGCGGATGATCGCGGGCTTCTACTTCCCCACCAGCGGGCGGATCCGCTTCGGCAGCGAGGACGTCACCCGGAAGCCGCCGAACAAGCGGGACACCGGCATGGTCTTCCAGAACTACGCGCTCTTCCCGCACATGTCGGTCGCCCAAAACGTGGGCTACGGGCTCAAGATCCGCAAGATCCGCGGGGCGGAGGCCCGGCGCCGGATCGACGAGGCGCTCCGGCAGGTGCACCTCGACGGGTACGGCGACCGCCGCATCGACCAGCTCTCCGGCGGCCAGCAGCAGCGCGTCGCACTGGCCCGGGCCCTGGTGATCCGGCCGCGTACCCTGCTGCTGGACGAGCCGCTGTCCAACCTCGACGCGAAGCTGCGCGAGGAGACCCGGGCGGAGATCCGTCGGATCCAGCGCGAGGCCGGCATCACCTCGATCTACGTCACCCACGACCAGGCCGAGGCGATGGCGATGTCGGACCGGATCGCGGTGATGGAGGGCGGCCGGGTCCAGCAGATCGGCACCCCACAGGAGATCTACCACCGGCCCGCGACGACGTTCGTGGCCCGGTTCATCGGCCGTAGCAACGTGCTGTCGTTGCCGGTGGTCGCCGCCGACGTCCAGAGCGTCGAGGTCCGGTTGCCCGACGGCGCGACCCGGACCGTGGCGGCCCCCTCCGGACACGGTCTGACGGAGACCGCGACGGCGCTGGTCTCGATCCGGCCGGAGCACATCGGCCTCTGCGGTCCGGAGGACCCGGACGCGCTGCCGGGGCGGGTCACCGACGTCGAGTTCACCGGGATCACCACCAACCTGACCGTCGACGTCGCCGGGCAGGAGCTGACCGTCGCCGCGGTGGAGGTGCCGGCCGAGCCGGCCGTCGGGGACCGGATCGGGCTGCGGCTGCCGGCCGCCCGGATGTGGGTGGTCCGGCCGTGACCGTCACGACGACGACCGCGCCGCAGGCGCCGAGAACCGACCTGGCCGGCGACTCCGGTCGGATCCACCGTCGCCGGCGGATCGCCGACCGGCTGCGCGGCGGCGCGGGCGGCGGCTGGTTCCCCTACCTGCTGGCGGTGCCGCTGGCCCTGGTGCTCTGGGGCTACGTGGTACAGCCGATGCTGGCCACCTTCGCGGAGAGCGTCGAGGGAGACGGCGCGGACAACTACCTTGCCTTCCTCTCCGGCTCCGGGGTCGCTCGTAGCTCCCTGCTCACCTCGCTCGGCATCTCCGCGGCCAGCGTCCTGACGTGCGGGGTGGTCGGGGTCGGGATGGCCTTTCTCCTCAAGCGCTTCGCCTTCCCCGGGCGCCGGCTCATCGAGGCGATCATCCTCGTTCCGGCGGCGCTGCCCCCGCTGATCGGCGCGATCTCGTTCCAACTGCTCTACAGCGAGACCGGGATCCTGCCGCGCGGCCTGCAACAGCTTCTCGGCACGGCCGAGCCGGTGCTGCCGTTCAACGGCATCGCCGGGGTGCTGGTGGTGCACACCTTCACCATGTACCCGTTCTTCTATCTGGCGGCGTCCGCGGCGCTCGCCGGGATGGACCCGTCGGTGGAGGAGGCCGCCTACAACCTCGGCGCCGGCCGGTTCCGGGTCTGGCGGACGGTCCTGCTGCCGATGCTCACCCCGGCGCTGGTCTCCGCCTCGCTGCTGGTCTTCATGACCTCGCTCGCCTCGTACACCGCCCCGCTGCTGTTCGGGGTGGACCGGACGATGACGATGCAGATCTACATCAACCGCACCAACGGTGACCTGCCGATGGCCTCCACCTACGCCTCGGTGCTCGGCGTGGTCTCGGTGCTGTTCCTGCTCGGCATGCGCTGGTACGAGGGACGGCGCAGCTACCGGTCGCAGTCGAAGGGAATCTCGACGCACCGGCGGGAGATCCGCAACCCGGTCGCGCGCTGGCTGGCCCTGATCGGCTCGCTTCTCGCCACGGTGGTGCTGCTCGCCCCGGTCGCCACGATCGCGCTCGTCGCCTTCTCCGTCGACGGATCGTGGACCACCCAGGTCCTGCCCACCGACTACACGACGCAGAACTTCGTCACGATCTTCGCCGAGCCCCGCGCCCTGCAGCCCATCCTCAACTCGCTGCGGATGAGCCTGCTCGCGACCGCCGGCTGTGTGGTGGTCGGTGTGCTGATCGCGTACGCCGTCCGGCGGCTGACCTTCGTCGGCCGGGGCCTGCTCGACGTGGCGGTCATGCTGGCCTGGGCCCTGCCCGGTACGGTCGTGGCGATCAACCTGATCGCGGCGTTCAGCACCGGCAACCCGTTCAGCCTGGGGCAGGTCCTGACCGGCACCTTCTGGATCATGCCGTTGGCGTACTTCGTGCGCTTCCTGCCGCTGGTCTTCCGGTCCAGCTCCGCCGCCCTCGCCCAGCTCGACCCCGCGCTGGAGGAGGCCGCCCGCAACCTGGGTGCCTCCTGGCTGCGGGCGTTCCTGACGATCACGCTGCGGCTGATGCTCCCCGGTGTGCTGGCCGGCGCGCTGCTCGCCTTCGTCCACGGCGTCGGGGAGTTCGTCGCCTCGGTGCTGATCTACACGTCGAGCACGGCGCCGATCTCGGTGGAGATCAACAACCGGATGTACTCGTTCGAGGTCGGGACCGCGGCCGCGTACGGCATGCTCCAGGTGGTCCTGATCTTCGTCGTCATGATGCTCTCCGGGCGGCTGGAGAGCGGCGGCCGGGCGGCCCGGGAGGCGACCCGATGGACGAACTGACCCCGGGTGCCGCCGCGGTGCCCGCCCCCGCCCGGCCGGCCACCGACACCGGCGACGCCGGGAACCGGCCGGCGGCAGCCGCGTCCGACCCCGCCGACGACTGGCCGGCCGGCGGCGGCCTGATCCCGGCCAGCCGGGTACCCGGCTCACGCCTGCCGGCGGTGGCGGCCGCCGCCGACTTCGCCGTCCTGCCGGTCGGCGCCGTCGAGTGGCACGGCCCGCACCTGCCGCTCGGTACCGACCTGATCCTGGCCGAGGGCTTCGCCCGGGAGAGCGCCGGAGCCCACCGCGGTGTGCTCTTCCCGCCCGTGGCGTACGCGGCGTGTCCCGGCCAGACCCGGCCCTGGCCGGGCACGGTGGCGATCCGCCCCGAGGTGGCGGTCGGCTACCTCTGCGACGTGATCGAGGGGATCGTCGCCGCGGGCTTTCCCCGGCTGCTTCTGGTCAACGGGCACGACGCCAACATGTCCACGGTCCGCGCCGCGATGGAGTGGGTCTCCGGGCGGCGCCGGGCCAGCCTGCTGCTGGTCAACTGGTTCCAGCTCGTCACGCCCGAGGAGACCGCGGCGCTCTGGGGCGACCGGCCGGCCCGGGGGCACGGCGGCGCGTACGAGACCTCCGGGGTGCTGGGGTTCGACCCCGAAGCGGTACGCCTCGACGCCACCACCGACCTGCCGCCGCGGCCCCGGCTGGCCACCGGCCACCCGTACGTGCTGGTCGAGTCCCGGCCCGACCCGTGGCAGGGCTGGTCCGGCCACGTCTCGATGGCCAGCGAGTCGGCGGGCCGGCGGGTCCGCGAGCTGGCCGCCGCCCGGCTGCGGGACGTCGTCGACGCCTGGCTCGCCGCCCCGCTGCCCGGGCCTCCCGGCACCGCGCCGCCGTCCGACGGTGGGGTCGAGGCCGCGCCGCCGGCCGGCGAAACCGACGGTGGCCCGTCGCCGGACGGACCCGACACCGCGCCGCGGTCCGGCGCTGCGTCCGGCGCCCGCCCGACCCGCGGGGAGGAGCAGGATGACGGCTGACCGGGGCCTGGAGATCGTCGACTTCCACCTGCACTTCCGGATCGGGGCGGACCAGACGATCCGGAACTGCGAGGAGGCGGTCGGGATGCATCCCGGCGGCGCGCGGGAACGCGCGGTCCGGGCCGCGGGCGCGGCGCCGTACGCGGCGGCCTGGCGGCGCGCCTGGGGCTTCCCCGACCCCGAGCCCCCGGCGCCACGGTGGGAGGACGAGGCCGACCGGTGGGCCGCGGAACTACGCGCGCACGACATCCGTCGGGCGGTCTTCGTCACCGGTGGGGGCAACGACGCCGTCGCCGACCTGGTCGCCCGACACCCCGACCGGTTTCTCGGGTTCGCCCACCACGACCCGTTCGCGCCGGGCGCGGCCGCCGAGCTGGAGCGGGCGGTCGTCGAGCGGGGGCTGCGCGGGTGGAAGATCTTCGCTCCGCTGCTGCGGGGCCCACTGGACGACCCGGTCCTCGACCCCGGCTGGGCCACCGCCCAGCGGCTCGGCGTTCCGGTGCTGGTGCACGTCGGCCACTACGGCAGCGCCGGCGGCTACTCGGCCAGCCCGTACGACCACCCCCGGCACCTGGCGGTGGTCGCCCGCCGCTTTCCCGAGCTGGCGTTCGTGGTGCCGCACTTCGGGGTGCAGCACGTACAGGACCTGTTCTTCGCCGCCTGGAGTTGCGCCAACATCCACGTCGACACCTCCGGGTCCAACCAGTGGGTGCGGTGGATGCCGTACCGGCTCACGCTCGAGGACCTTTTCCGGCGCTGCTACGAGACGATCGGCCCGGAGCGGATCGTCTTCGGCAGCGACTCGTCCTGGTTTCCCCGCGGCTACGTGCGGCGCTACCTGGACGACCAGCTCCGGATCTGCCGGGAGATGGGGATGCCGGACAGCGACGTCCGGGCGATCTTCGCCGGCAACGCCAAACGGTTGTTGCGGCTGACGGAGGGATGACCGACAGCCCGAGCAGGGCGGACCGCGGCCTGGCGGCAACCACGAAGGACACGAGGGACACTCATGACAGGCACAGCGTCGCTGACCACCTACCAGCAGCACCACCTGCGGCCGACCTACCAGCACCACGCGCCCTACCTCTTCGGACCGATGGTGCGGGCCAGCCAGGCGCACGTGGTGATGCTCGTCGAGCAGGGCCTGATCCCCGCCGAGCGGGGGGCCCGGCTGCTGCGCGGGCTCCGTGACCTGGCCAGAGCGGGCTCCGACCTGCCGCCGTACGACGGCAGCGTCGAGGACGTCTACTTCCTGGTGGAGAAACGCCTCGCCGAGGTCTGTGGGATCCCCACCGCCCAGCTCGACGTGCAGCTCGCCCGCAGCCGCAACGACCTGGACGCGGGCGTGTTCCGGATGGTGCTGCGGGGCCAGGTGCTCGGCGTGCTGGACCGGGTGCTGGAGGCCGCCCGGACCACGCTGACCCAGGCGGACCGCTACGCCGACGTGGTCATCACCGGCTACACCCACCGCCGTCCCGCGCAACCGACCACCATCGGCCACGCCCTCGCCGGCTACGCCGAGGCGCTGGCCGGCGAGGCGGTCCACTACGCCGACCTGCTGGACGAGCTGAACCGGTCGCCGCTGGGCGCCTGCGCGTTCGCCGGCACCGACCTGGAGATCTCCCCGAGCCGGGTGGCCGACCTGCTCGGCTTCGCCGGCCTGGTGACCAACTCGTACGAGGCGGTCGCGGGCGCCGACCACCTGGTCCGGGTCGCCACCCTCAACGCCCAGGCCCTCGCCACCGGGGCGCGGCTGGCCCGTACCCTGATGGACTGGCTCAGCTGGAACTGGGTGGCCACGCCGGAGGAGTTCACCCAGGGCAGCAGCATCATGCCGCAGAAGCGCAACCCGGTGGTGCTCGAACACCTCGTCTCGATGGCGGGCGCGACCGCCGCGGACGCCGCGTCGGTGCTGAACAACGTCGGCGCGGCGTGGTGGGAGGACTCCAACAACGCCACCACGGACGTGCAGGTGCGGCTCTGGGAGAGCTGCGACCGGGCCGAACGCTTCTTCGCGCTGCTCGGTGGCTTCCTGGACCGGCTCGTGCCGCTGACACCGCCGAGCGGGGAGGAGATCGTCCGATCCGGGGCGACGACCACCGCCGCGGCCGACGCGCTGAGTCGGCACGGGGTGCCGTTCCGGGCGGCTCACTCGGTGGTCGGCGTCCTGGTCCGGTCCGGTACCCCGGACACCTGGACGGTCGAGCAGGTCCAGGCGGCCGCCCGTACCGTCGGACTCGCCGAGCCGCTGGCGGAGACGGCGGCGGCGGACCTGATCACCGCCGCCGCGCAGCCGGAGCGGGTACGGGAGCGGAGGCAGGCGGACGGTCCGGGCACCGCCGCGGTACGGGCCCAGGTCGGGACGCTGCGGAAGGTCGTCGAGGCGGCGGCGGCGCGGGCCGCCGGACTGCGGGCGCGGCTCGACGCGGCGGAGCGGGCGCTGGACGAGGCCGTCGACGGGTGGATCGGCCGGTGAGTCTCTCTGCCCATCCGGCTCCGACCGAACAGCGGTTCACCGATCCGGCGCCGGCCACGGCGGCACCGTCCGGGCCGGTGCTCGGCATCGATTTCGGCGGCACCAAGATGGCCGTCGGCGTGGCCGACCGCACCGGACGGCTGCTGGTCGCCGACCGGATACCCACCGACCCGGAGCGGGGCGCGCAACAGGCTCTCGACCGAGCGCTCGACCTGGCCGACCGGCTGCTCGCCGAGGTGTCCGCGGCACCGGCGGCGGTCGGGATCGCCTCACCCGGGGTGATCCGGGACGACGGCATCGACCTGGCGCCGAACGTGCCCGGCTGGGACCGGCTACGCCTGGCCGACGCGGTCCGCGACCGGCTGGGTGTGTCGGTCGTGCCGGTCGCCAACGACCTCAACGCCGCGGCCCTGGCCGAGCTGCGGCTCGGCGCGCTCCGGGACGTCGACCCCGGCCTGGTCGTGGGGCTCGGCACGGGTGTGGCGGCGGCGGTCACGGTCGGCGGGCGGGTGCTCGCCGGCCATCGCGGCGCGGCCGGGGAGATCGCGTACGCGGTTACCGGCGGCGCCTGGTTCGACCGGTCGATGCTGGAGCAGGTCTTCTCGGGCAAGGCACTCGACCGGCTCGCCGCCCGGTCGGGCCTGACCGGCGGTGCCGCCGCGCTCTGCGCCGAGGCGGCGCGGCCCGGCCCCGCCCAGGACGCGCTGCGGTCCCGGCTCGACGAGCTGGCCCGTCACCTGGCGACCTGTTGTCTGCTGCTGGACCCGGGTCGGGTGGTGCTGGTCGGCGGGGTGGCCCGCAACCCGCTGGTGCGGGAGCTGCTCGTCGAACGGCTGACCGAGGTGCTGCCGTACCGGCCGGAGGTGGTCCTCTCCGACTTCCCGGACGACGCGGCGCTGCTCGGGGCGGTCACGATGGCGGCCGAGGCGGCCTCCGCCGGCGTTAGCTGACGGGACGGGGCCCTTCCCACGCGTGGGAAGGGCCCCCGTCCGTACGGTTCGGCCGCCGGGCGCGCAGCGCCCGGCGGCCGTCCGCATCACGACCTTCGTCCGGCTGGCTGTCCTGGGCGCCGCGACCGCTGTCCGGCGGACCAGCGCCGCCTCGCCCGTCCCCTGTGGACGGCCGTCGCACGGCCGGACACCCCCCGCGGGCGTCCGTATTCCGCCGGACCTCAGGCGCGGGCGAAGACCAGGACCGCGTTGTGGCCGCCGAAGCCGAAGCCGTTGTTCAACGCCGCCGGGATCTCCATCTGCCGCGCCTTGTGCGCCGCGACGTCGAGGTCGAGCGCGTCGTCGGGGTCGTCGAGGTTGATGGTCGGCGGAACCACGCCGTCCCGGATCGCCAGGATGGTGGCGATCGACTCCAGGGCGCCGGCGGCACCGAGCAGGTGTCCGGTCATCGACTTGGTCGCGGTCACCACCGGGTGGTCGCCCAGGGCGGCCCGCAACGCGACGATCTCCGCCATGTCGCCGACCGGGGTCGAGGTGGCGTGGGCGTTGACGTGCACGATGTCCGAGCGGGCGATGTCCGCGTCGGCGATCGCCATGTTGATCGCCCGGATCACGCCCCGGCCCTCGGGGTGCGGCTGCACGATGTCGTACCCGTCGGAGGTGAGCCCGGCGCCGGCCAGCCGGCAGTAGACCCGGGCGCCCCGCGCCGCGGCGTGGTCGGCCCGCTCCAGGACGATCGCCCCGGCCCCCTCGCCCAGGACGAACCCGTCGCGCGCCTTGTCCCAGGGGCGGGAGGCCCGCTCTGGCTCGTCGTTGCGGGTGGACATCGCCCGCATCGACGCGAACCCGGCGATCGGCAGCGGGTGGATGACGGACTCGGTGCCGCCGGCCAGGACCACGTCGGCCCGGCCGGAGCGGATCAGGTCCAGACCGAGTGCGACCGCCTCCGCCCCGGTGGCGCAGGCGCTCGCCATCGAGTGAACCCCGGCCTGGGCGCCCAGTTCGAGGCCGATCCAGGCGGCCGGCCCGTTCGGCATCAGCATCGGCACCGTGTGCGGGGAGACCCGCCGCGGGCCGGAGGTCTCCAGGATGTCGTCCTGGGCCAGCATGGTGGTGGCGCCGCCGATCCCCGTACCGAAGCTGACGGCGATCCGCTCGGGCTCGGGTGGGGCCTCGGCCAGCCCGGCGTCGGCCCACGCCTCCTGGGTGGCGATCAGCGCGATCGCCTCCGAGCGGTCCAGGCGGCGCAGCCTGACCCGATCCAGCTTCTCGCTCGGTTCGACCGCGAGTTCCGCGGCGATCCGGACAGGCAGTTGCGCGGCCCACTCCTGGGTGAGCGCCCGCACCCCGGAGCGGCCCGCCAGCATTGCCTCCCAGGTCGACGCGACGTCTCCGCCGAGCGGGGTCGTCGCGCCGAGCCCGGTGACAACGACGTCGGGACGACCCATGATCAGGACTGCGCCTCGATGTACGAGACCGCGTCGCCGACGGTCTTCAGGTTCTGCACGTCGTTGTCCGGGATCTTGACCCCGAACTTCTCCTCGGCGGCGACCACGACCTCCACCATCGAGAGCGAGTCGACGTCGAGGTCGTCGGTGAAGGACTTCTCCTCGGCCACGTCGTCCGGGCTCACGCCGGCAACCTCTTCGAGGATCTCGGCGAGGCCGGCGATGATCTCGTCACGGGTCATTGCGGTTGTTTCCTCTCCATGGATGGATGGGTGACGGCGGTGGATCCGCCAGGATGGCGCCGGGTCCGGGTACGTCCCGGGACCCGGCCGCCGGAAGGTCAGGGACAGCGGACGACCTGGCCCGCGTAGGTGAGGCCGCCACCGAAGCCGAAGAGCAGCACCGGCGCGCCGGAGGGTATCTCACGCCGCTCGACCAGCTTCGACAGGGCCAGCGGCACGCTCGCCGCCGAGGTGTTGCCGGACTCGACGATGTCCCGGGCGATGACCGCGTTGGCCATGTTGAGCCGCTTCGCGATCCCCTCGATGATCCGCAGGTTGGCCTGGTGCGGCACGAACGCGGCGATCTCCTCCGGCGCGACGCCGGCCCGTTCGCAGGCCTGCCGGGCGAGCGGGGCGAGCGCGGTGGTGGCCCAGCGGAACACCGCCTGCCCCTCCTGCTGGATGTACGGGCGCCAGCCCTCGATCCGGATCGAATCACTGCGCTCCGGCACCGAACCCCAGAGCACCGGGCCGATCCCGGTCGGCTCGTCCGGGCCGGTGGCGGTGACCACCGCCGCCCCCGCGGCGTCGCCGAAGAGGATGCAGGTCGACCGGTCGGTCCAGTCGGTGAAGTCGGAGAGCTTCTCCGCACCGATCACGATGGCGTTGCGGGCCGCGCCGGCCTGAAGGGCGTGGTCGACGGTGCCGAGGGCGTACGAGAAGCCCGAGCAGGCGGTGTTGATGTCGTACGCGCCCGGCGCACTGATGCCGAGCTTGGCGGCGACCCGGCAGGCGACGTTGGGGCTGCGGTCCACCGAGCTGCAGGTGGCGACGACCACCAGGTCGATGTCGGCGGCGGTCAGGCCCGAATTGGCCAGGGCCTTGTCGGCCGCGGCGGCGGCCATGTCGGCGACGGTCTCGGTGTCGGCGATCCGGCGGGTGACGATGCCGACCCGCTCCCGGATCCAGGTGTCGCTGGTCTCCACCATCTGTGCCAGCTCGTCGTTGGTGACCACCCGGGACGGCTGGTAGTGCCCGAGGGCGACGATCCGGCTCACCGGAGCACCGTCCGCGGGTTCTGGGGCTGACCGGTCATGAGAGCTGTCCTCCGATGCGGGCGAGGGGCTGGCCCGGGGCGACCGGGTCGTCGTGGTGGGCGAGCCAGGCGGTGAGCACCCCGGCGGCGTGCGCGGTGACCGGGATGGTGCCCCGGCGGGTGGCGAGGTGGCCGACGACCTGGCCGGCGGTGACCCCGTCGCCCTCGGTCAGGTTCCCCGCGGGGGTGAAGGTGCCGGGGGCGGTGGCGACCACCACCCGGAACCGGGTGGCCGGTGCGGACCCGGCCGGGCCGCCGTGCCGGGCGATCAGGTCGCGGGCGGCGGGAAGGTCGTCCGGGGTGTTCAGGGTGACGATCTCCGGGACGGCGCCGCTGCCCCTGAGCTCGCGCTTGAGCAGTCCGGCGAGGGTCCCCGCCGGGGGAAGCTCGATCACGGCGGTGACGCCGAGGTCGACCAGGGTACGCATGCAGCGGTCCCAGCGGACCGGCGCGGTCACCTGACGTACCAGCCGCTGCACCATCTCCCGGCCGTGGCGTACCGCCGTGCCGTCGGCGTTGGAGAGGAGGAGCCGGGTTGGGTCGGCCGGGGTGATGCCGGCGGCGACCGTCGCCAGCGCCTGCTCGGCGGGGGCCATGTAGGGGGTGTGGAAGGCGCCCGCGACCTGCAACGCCATGATCCGGCTCTTGGCCGGCGGCTCGGCGGCGAGCTTCGCCAGCCGGTCGACGGGGCCGGCGACCACGATCTGACCGGCACCGTTGAAGTTCGCCGGGTGTAGTCCGTGGGACTCGACCGCGGCGAGCACCTCGGTCTCGTCGCCGCCGAGGACCGCCGACATACCGGTCGGCTCGAGCGCGCAGGCGGCGGCCATCTCGCGGCCGCGTACGCCGGCGAGGGTGACCGCGCTCTCGGGGCTCAGCACGCCGGCCAGGGCGGCGGCGGCCAGCTCCCCGACGCTGTGGCCGGTGGTGGCCGCCACGTCGTGCATCGGCAGGTGCTCGGCGGCCAACAGCGCGGCGGCGACCAGCAGCGGCTGGGTCCGGGCGGTGTCCCGGATCTCGTCGGCGTCCCCCTCGGTGCCGAGCCGGACGAGGTCAACACCGGCGAGTGCGGAGAACCAGCGCAGGCGCGCCTCGGCGCCGGGAAGGTCAAGCCACGGGGTCAGGAACCCCGGCTTCTGCGAGCCCTGGCCGGGGGAGAGTACAGCGAGCACGGTTACGACTCTGCGGGATCATCGGCCTCGGCGTGGGTGCCGTGGTGCACCAATCCGTACTACCAGCTTTGTCGGGTACCTACAAAAATCAACGGCGATCACGGACTTGTCGGGGTGTCTGTCGGAAAGGGTGCTCAATGTCCGTGTCCGGGCCCGACCGGTGGGGATGGGTCGAGACGTCCGATCGTGAGCGCCATCCGCAGCGCGAAGGCGTCCCGCGCGGTCAGCGGTGAGAAACCGGTCACGTCAGCCACCCGACGCAGCCGGTACCGGACGGTGTTCGGGTGCACGAACAGCGCCCGGGCCGCGCTCTCCAGCACCCCGCCGGCGGCGAAGAAGGCGTCCAGGGTCTCCAACAGCTCGCCGCCGGCCCGGACCAGGGCGGCGTAGACGTCCTGGCGCAGTATCCGGCGCGCCTCCGGGTCGCCGGCCAGGGTCCGCTCCGGCAGCAGGTCGGCGGCGGCCACCGGGCGGGGCGCGGCCGGCCAGGCGGGGGCTGCCCGGAAGCCGGCCAGCGCGGCCCGCGCCGAGTCGGTCGCGGCGTCCAGGCTCGGCACCGCCGGCCCCACCACCACCGGACCCGACCCGAAGCCGGCGAGGAGCTTCTTGGTGGCGGCCAGCGGGTCGGCGGCGCCGCCCAGCACCACCACCAGCCGGTCGCCGTGCACCCCGCCGATCATCTCCAGCCCCAGCCTGCGGGTGACCCGGTAGATGGTGTGCAACACGGCGGCCACCTCGCCGCCCGGGGAGCGGCCCACCGCCACCGCCACCGGCGGCGCGTCCGACCAGCCCAGCGCCGCCGCGCGGCTGGCCAGCACGTCCGGGGAGTCGCCGCGCAGCAGCGCGTCCACCAGCAGCGCCTGCAACCGGGCGTCCCAGGAGCCGCGCGACTCGGCGGCCCGCGCGTACGCCCGGGCCGCGGCGAAGGCGATCTCCCGGGAGAACTTGAGTACCGCCTCGTGCAGCAGCCGCTCCTCGCCGGGCGCGGCGAGGTGGGGGACCTGCTCCTCGACGACGTCGATGGTGACCTTGATCAGCGCCACCGTCTGCTGGAGGCTGATCGACCGGGCCAGCTCCCGGGGCGCGGTGGCGAAGACCTCGTCGGATACCTCCTGTGGGTTGCCGGCACCGTCGACGCCGCCCGCCTCGGCGCTCGCCGGCCGGGACCGCAGCCACTCGACCAGCGAGCGGACCCCGGACTGGGCGACCAGCATCACCCAGGAGCGCTGCTCGGCCGGGAGCTCCCGGAACCACGGCAGCGTCTCGTCCATCCGGGCCACGCTCGCCGAGGCGAGCGCCCCCGCCGCCCGCTCGATCTGGCGCAGCGTCGCCGCCAGCTCGCCGTCCCCCGCGTCGTTGACCACGGCCCCAGCCTGCCACGTGCCAACCCGGTCACCTACCAGCCGGCCGTGGCATCATGCTGCGATGGTTGCTCGCCCGTCCCTGGTCGTGCCGGTGTGCGCGGCCGCCGGGTTCCTGGTCCTCCTGGCGCTCACCATCGTCGACTGGACGCCGCTGAACCGCGTCGACGCCGCGGTCAGCGACGCCTTCCGGGCGTACGGCGACCACAGCTCGGGCCTTGTCGCGGTGGTGCGGGTGGCGACCGACTTCGTCGCCACCGTGCCGTTCGTCGCCACCGGCCTGGTGGTCGGCGCCGCGCTCGCCGTCCGGGGCGAGCGCCGGCCCGCCCTGCTCTGCGTCGCGGTGACGATACTGGTGCCGCTGCTCTGGGGGCTGATGCACTGGCTGGTGCACCACCCGCGGCCGGAGGACGGCTTCGTGACGGTGACCAGCAACGGGTTCCCGAGCGGGCACACCAGCAACGCGGCGGCGGCGGCCCTGGTGGCCGTCCACCTGATCTGGCCGCGGTCGAACCGCCGGGTTCGGCTCGTGACGCTCGGGCTCGCGGCCGCCTTCGCGCTCCTCGCCGGGCTGACCCGGGTGTTCCTGGTGGTCCACTGGCCGACCGACGTCCTCGGGGGCTGGCTGCTGGCGCTGGCCGTCGTCCCGGCGACGGCCCGGCTGCTCGCCGGGGGCGTGCCGCAGGGCCGTGACCGTCTCGTCCGCTCCCGTCCCGGGCCGGCGGCCTGACCCGACCGCCCCCGGCCGCGCCGGGGAGCGCCCCGTCCGGGCGGTCCTCACGGTGCCGGCAGGTTCAGCTCCTGGGCGAGGATGGCTGCCTGGACGCGGCTGCGCAGGCCGAGCTTGCCGAGGATACGGCTGACGTGGGTCTTGGTGGTGCTCTCCGCCATCCGCAGCCGCTCGGCGATCTCCTGATTGGAGAGGCCGAGCCCGAGGCAGGCCAGGACGTCCCGTTCCCGGGGGGTCAGCTCGGCCACCGCCGCCCGGGTCGCGGCCGGCGCGCCGGGCGCGGTGGCGGCGAAGGCCGTGATCAGTCTCCGGGTCACCGCCGGGGCGATCACCCCCTCGCCCCGGGCGACGGTCCGCACCGCCTCGACCAGCCCCTCGGCGTCGGTGTCCTTGAGCAGGAACCCGGCCGCACCGGCCCGTAACGCGCCGAAGACGTACTCGTCGAGGTCGAAGGTGGTCAGCACCAGGACGTCGGCGAGACCCTCGGCGACGATCTCACGGGTCGCGCCGACCCCGTCGAGCCGCGGCATCCGGACGTCGAGCACGGCGACGTCCGGTCGGAGCCGACGGCACAGCGCCAGCGCCTCCTCGCCGTCGGCGCCCTGCCCGACCACCTCGATGCCGGGTGCCCCGGCCAGGATCAGGACGAGGCCGGCGCGTACCGCCTCCTGGTCGTCGACGACGATCACCCGAACCGGCCGGTCGGGAGAGTCGTGGCGGGTGCTGATGGGGTCCTCCATTGCTGCTGGTCGGGTCTGCCGTGGTGCTCAGGCCGCCCGCGCCGGGGCGCCCGGCCGTGAGGTTCCGGGCCCCGGTTCCGGCCCATCTTCGGCGGCCGGGCCCGCCGGAGCCGTCTCCGGCTCGACCTCCCGCTCGCCGGTCTCGGGCTCGCCCGGCTCCGACGGTTCCCATCCGGCCGTCGCGGGCGCGGCCGAATCGTGCTCGGCTGTCGCGTGCTCGGCGGTTCCGCGCTCGGCTGTTCCAGACCAGGTCGTCTCCGCCTCGGTCGGAAACTCCGCCCGTACCCGCCATCCGGACCCGCACGGGCCGGCGGTGAACCGACCGTGTAGCAGGGTGACCCGTTCCCGCATCCCGATCAGGCCGGCCCTCGCGCCTGGGAGTCCGGCCCCGGCCGACGGGCGGGCCGGGTTCCCGGCCTCCTCCGCGTCGGGACCGGGGAGCGGGTTGGTGATGGTGAGCCGGAGCGACCCGGGCCGGTAGTCGACGGTCACCGTCGCCGAACCCGCGCCGTGTTTGAGCGCGTTGGTCAGCGACTCCTGGACGACGCGGTACGCGGCCAGGTCCACCCCGACCGGCAGCGGCCGGGCCTCGCCGACGGTCTCGAACCGTACGGCCAGGCCCGCGGCCCGTGCCTGCGCGATCAACCGGTCCACCTCGGCCAGCCGGACCCGCAGCGGTCCCTCCGCGCCGTCGAGGCCGGGTGGTACGCCGTCGGCCTCGGCGGTGACCTCGGCGGGTTCCCGGAGCAGGCTGATCATCCGGCGCATCTCGTTGAGCCCCTGCACGCTGTTCTCCCGGATCACCCGCAGCGCCTGCTCCACCTGCCCACGGTCCAGGTTCGGTATCGAGAGCGCGGCGGTGGCGTGGATGGCGACCGCGCTCAGGTGATTCGCGACGACGTCGTGCAGTTCCCGGGCCATCCGACTCCGTTCCGCCGCCACCGCCTGCCGGCGGTCGAGTTCGGCCAGCCGGGCCGTCTGCTCGGCCCGAGCCCGCTCGGCCGCGGCCTGGTCGCGGTACTGCCGGACGCTGATGCCGGTCACCACCGGCAGTACGCCGACCAGCACCACCGGGACGGCCAGCGCGACACCCTGCCAGGATGGCGGAGTCACGAGCACCACGCCGAGCAGGGCGGCCACGCCGGTGAGGGCGAGACTGATCCGCAGCAGCAGGCGCCACAACCGGGGTGGGCCGTACACGCAGGAGTCGTAGAGCACCTGGGTGTAGACCAGGGCGGTGGCGAGCGAGAAGCCCGAGGCCAGGTCGACGAGGAACGCGACGGTGCCGAGGACCAGACCGGTCCGGGTCGCGACCCGGCGGAGCGCCACCGCCGTGCAGGCGACGGCGAGCGTGCCGACGAAGACCACCGGCGGGGCGGGCAGCAGGCCGGGGTTGAGCGGCCGGTACGCGTCGAGGGCCAGCATCAGCAGCCCGCCCAGGAACGTGGCGGAGGCCAGCACCAGGTCCCGCGACAGGGTGCCGCGATCCAGGATCCGCCACGTCGTCACGTCCCGATCCCATCACACCGTCGTGCCCCGGCCCTCGGCCCCGGTGACGATCCGACCCGGGACCGGGTCCGCCGAAGGATGTATCCGCCGAAGGACGTACCGGAACCCGCTCCGGTCGATCCGCCCGCGTGCGGCGGGCCCCGGCCGTCGGCATGGCGCTGCCGGGTCCGGCGTGGCCGGATCCGGACGACATTCACCTCATAGGGGTTAGATCCCGCTGGTGTGCCGACGGTGACGTCGAGTCCGCCGCCTCGGACCAGTACGGTGGCATGGTCCCGACGACGCGAACGCCCGACCGGTTCGGTGCCGGCAGCGTCGGCACCACCGCCGCGTGGGGCGGGACCGTCCGAGCGGCGAGCGTGAGGAGGCCTGGATGGCGCAGGACGCCGAGTACGGCTGTGCCGAGGACGAGCCGAACGCGCTGCTCGGTGGCCACGAGCCGCCGCACCCCTTCGGCCCGGCCGTCAACCGGCTCCGGTGGGTCTGCGGGGCGAGCGTGCCGCTTCCGGCCGCCCCGCTGGACGGTGCGCAGGGACGTCCCGCCGGGGAGCCGGCCCGGCGGGCGGTGGGTTCCGGGGAGCCCGACGGCGCGCCGGGGGAGCCGGACGGGCGGCCGGGGCTGGCGGGCTCGTCGACGGCACCGGCGCAGATCCCGGAACGGTCACGGGTGATTCCCCGGCCCCGGTCCGGCGAGCAGGGCCCCCGTACCGGGCTGGTCGAGAGAGATCCGGAGCCGCGGTGCGGTTCGGGTGGCGTCGCGGAGCCGGCCGGCCCGGGGCAGGGTGGTGCCGGAGCCGACGAGCGCCACTGGTCGGAGTGCCGCACCAACCGGCCGGGGTGGGCCGGCGGCCACCGTCACGGCGCGGTACGTCCCGCCCGGCGGATCATCCCGCGTGACCGCCCCCCGCGCCGCTGGTGCTGAGCCGGCCGTCACCGGGGCCGGCCGTCACCCAGGCCGGAGCGGGTCGGCCGTGGCCGCCGCCCGGACCCGTGGAGTGCCGGCGGGTCCGGCGGTGAGGGCGGCCAGCCGACCGGCCTCAGCGGGTCCGTCGCCGGACCAGGAGGGCGATGCCGGCGAGCCCGACGGTGATCGACAGCAGCACGGCTCCGTTGAGCAGCATCAGCCGTTGGAGCTCGTTGAGCAGCCGATCGACGTCCTCCTCCGTGCCGATCGCCTCGTCGGGGATCACCCGCTCGCCACCGCCGATCCCGCCACCGTGCAACGTGACGGCCTGCTCGGGCAGGGGCGCGCCGGCGGCCCGCAGCGTCTCGCCCATGGTCAACCGGCCGAAGAACCAGGCCGCCCCGGGCTTGCTCTTGTCCGGCTGCTTGGCCGGCCGGAAGGCCCGCGGGCCGCCCTTGGCGAGCGGGTAGAGGTCGTACGTCCGCGTGGCGACCTCGTTGACGTGCACCACGACGGTGTACTTCGGGCCCAGGTCGGCGGCTTTCGGCGCGGTGGTCTGCCCGTCGCCCTTGAGCCAGCTGACCTGGTCGAACACGGCGGCGAATAGGTCCGGCTGGGTGTCCGCCCGGATGACCACCGGGTTGGGGAGGTCCTTGCTGGTGATGACGATCGAGGTGGGCTTGGCCGCCGGCTTGGCCTGCGCGGGCCCGGCCTGGGCGGCGCTACTTCCGGCGCCCAGCCAGCCGCTCAGCGCCGCCATCAGTGTGACGACGCCGATGAGCCGGCGCTTCACCTTTCCGGCCATCGCTGACCTCCTCGCCCCGTCTCGATGGTGGCCATGATGTGCAGGTCACGCGCTGGTTGGTCAGCGGAGAGCGCGGCAGTGTCCGGGTTGGACCGGTCCCGCCGTCTCTCTACAAAGACTCCGCAGAACGCCGCTCGGTTGCACCCTGAACGAGCAGTAATTGGAACTATCTGCGATCTAGGGTCGACTAAGGAGACGAACCATTGATCAGTACGGCGAATCGTAGCGGACGGAGGCGATCATGAGTCGTCGGGTCACCCGATTTGGGACGGCGTTCGTGGCGAGCGTTGCCGCGGCGGCGCTCTGCACTCTTGTCCCGGTCGGACCCGCGGCCGCGCACAATTCGCTGACCGGCAGCGATCCGCGGGACGGCGCCCGGATCGACACGCCGCCGAAGCAGGTCCGGTTGAGCTTCCTGGCCCGGTTGGACCCCGCCACGACCCGGGTCACGGTGACCGGGCCGGACGACGCCTCGGTGACGACCGGTGAGCCGACGTTCTCCGGGTCCCGGGTCACGGTGCCGGTGCGACCGCTCGCCGCCGGGCGGTACGTCGTCCGGTACGAGGTCGCCTCCGGCGACGGGCACCCGATCCGTGGGGACATCGAGTTCACCCTCACCGTCCCCGCGACGCCGAGCAGCGCACCCACGAGTGCGCCCGTGACCCCGACCGCCGCCGCCCCGGCGTCACCGGTCGCCTCGGCGGAACCGGTGGCGGCGCCGGGACGGCCGGCCGCCGCGGAGGACGGCGCGACGTGGTGGCCCTGGGCACTCGGTGCCGGGGCGGTGGCGGTCGCCGCGCTGGTGGGTGGGCTGCTGTGGCGGGCCCGATCGACCCGGCGCCCGGGATCGGCCGATCGGGACCCGGCGCGCTGAGGGGCGGTCCACCGGCAACGACGAGCCGGAGCTCTCCCGAACCGGCGAAGGCTCAGGTCAGTCGGACCCGGGCGGCGCGGAGCCGCGTCAGGGTCCGGTCCCGACCGAGTACGGCCAGCGACTCGAACAGCGGCAGGCCGACGCTCCGCCCGGTCACCGCCACCCGGACGGGTGCCTGTGCCTTGCCGAGCTTGAGCCCGCGCCGCGTACCGACCTCCTCCAGGGCGGCCTTGAGCGGCTCCGCCTCCCAGGTCGGCAGCGCCTCGAAGGTGGCGATGGCGTCGTCGAGCAGCTCGGCCGCGCCCTCCTTCATCGCCTTCGCCCAGGCCGCCTCGTCGATCAGCGGCGACTCCAGGAAGAGGAAGTCCACGTTCGGGACGATCTCGCTGAGCACCGCGATCCGGGTCTGGGCCAGCGGCGCCACCGCGGCGAACGCCGCCGGGTCGAAATCCTCGGGGCGCCACGGCGGCGGCGCGATGGTCTCGGTGCCGGTCAGCCAGGGCTGACAGGCGGCGATGAACTCCTCGGTGGACAGGGCGCGGATGTACTCGCCGTTGAAGGCGCGCAGCTTCTTCTCGTCGAAGAACGCCGGTGAGGGGTTGACGTCGGACAGCCGGAACTCCGACTCGATCACCGACCAGGGCACGATCTCGCGGTCGCCGGAGGGGGCCCACCCGAGCAGCATCAGGTAGTTGCGCATCGCGTCGGCCAGGTAGCCCTCGTCGCGGTACGCCTCCAGGGCGACCTTGTCACGCCGCTTGGAGAGCTTCTGGCGCTTCTCGTTGACCACCACGGGCACGTGGGCCCAGACCGGCGGCTTCACCCCGAGCGCCTCCCAGAGCAACTGCTGTTTGGGGGTGTTCGGCAGGTGCTCCTCGGCCCGGATGACGTGGGTGATCCCCATGGTGAGGTCGTCGATCACGTTGGCCAGCAGGAAGACCGGAGAGCCGTCGCCCCGGGCGATCACGAAGTCCTCGATCAGCCTGTTCTCGAAGGTCGGCTCGCCGCGGATCAGGTCGACCACCACGGTCTCACCCTCGTCCGGGGTGCGGAACCGCAGCGCCCGGCCCGGGCCGGGCTCCAGGCCCCGGTCCCGGCAGAAGCCGTCGTAGCCCTGGTACTGCGACCCGGTTCGGGTCTGGACCGACTCCCGCGTGCAGTCGCAGTAGTACGCCCGGCCCTCGGCGTACAGCCGGGCGGCGGCCCTGCGGTGCTCCTCCGCGTTGGCGGACTGGAAGTACGGCCCCTCGTACGTGCCCCGCTTGATCCCGAGCCAGTCGAGCGCGGAGAGGATTCCCTCGGTCCACTCGGGGCGGTTGCGGGCCGCGTCGGTGTCCTCGATGCGCAACACGAAGACGCCGCCCTGCTGCTTGGCGAAGATCCAGTTCTGCAGGGCCGAGCGGGCACCGCCGACGTGGAACATTCCCGTCGGGGAGGGGGCAAAGCGTACGCGTACCGTCACGGCCCAAGCCTACGCAGCGGCCCGGGGCGGCTCGCCACCAGGTTTCGGTTCCGGTCCCGCGCCCCGGCGACCGGGCGTGGCGGAGGGGCCGGAGACCGGGAGACGGCTCGGATTCTCCGGGTCGGAACCACACCGTGGTAGTTCGTTTCGGCGTGTCATCGCCAAGTCTTCCAATTTTGCCCGAATTCGTGAATAAGCTGCCGATGGTTACCAGGTTGTCCGCAATGGAGGCGACTCAAGGATGATGCTCATCGAACGCAGCGCGCGGGTGGCGGCGCCGATCGAGGCGGTGTGGGACCTGGTCCAGCGGGCGGAGCACCTGCCGGATTGGCTGGCCGGGGTGCGGCAGGCGGAGGTGATCTCCGGCGAGGGTGTCGGCCGGCGGCAGCGGGTGCACGCCGCCCGGCGCGCGCTGGACGCGGAGGTGATCGCGTATCAGGAGCCGACGCTGATCGCCTGGCGAGAACGGGCCGAGGGGGCGGGCGCCCGGGCCGAGGCACGGACGGAGATCTACGTCGAGCTCTCCCCCGAGGAGGACGGCACGACGGTCCGCCTGATCATGGTCCGCTGGCCCGCGGGGCCGGTGAGCGGCGCCCTGCTGCGCTGGGGGATGCGGCGGATCGGGGCCGACCTGGAAGGCTCGCTCGCCCGGCTCACCGGCTGCCTGGCCGCCGTCGGCTGAGACCGGCCGACCGGGAAGCGGCGAGGCGGCGAGCCGACCCGACCGCCCCGCTTCCCGGCGGTCCTGCCGGAGTCGCCGCCGGGAATGCCGGAGCCACCGTCGGGAGGCGGTCGTGGCGGGAGACCGCCCGGAGCACACCGCGGGGCGGACCGCCGTACGCGATCCGCCCCGCCGTCAGGTTTTCCGGTCTCCGCCCTCGACGGATCTCAGGAGTCCCCGCCGGTCTCGCCCACCGGGGCCGCCGTCACGTCGTCGAGTGCGTACTTCTTCGCCGCCTCGGCCGGCACCGACGGCGGTACCGCGCCGCGCATCGCCAGCTGCCGCAGGGTCGCGACGGTCACCGACTCGGCGTCCACGTGGAAGTGCCGGCGTAGGGCGTGCCGGGTGTCCGAGAGGCCGAAGCCGTCGGTGCCCAGCGAGGTGTAGTCGCCCGGAACCCAGCGCGCGATGAGGTCGGGGACCGCCCGCATCCAGTCGCTGACCGCGATGAACGGCCCCTCGGCCTCGGCCAGCTTGCGCTGCACGTACGGCACGCGGGGCTCGTCGCCCGGGTGGAGGAGGTTGTACTCCTCGCACTCCACGGCGTCGCGCCGCAGCTCCGTCCAGGAGGTGACCGACCAGACGTCCGCCGCCACGCCCCACTCCTCGGCCAGCAGGCGCTGTGCCTTGAGCGCCCACTGCATGCCGGTGCCGGAGGCGAGGATGGAGGCCCGCGGTGCCGCGTCACCGTCACCCGTGGCGACGGCGGGCGCCGGCGCGTACCGGTAGATCCCCTTCAACAGCCCCTCGACGTCCAGTCCGGCCGGTTCCGCGGGCTGCACGATCGGCTCGTTGTAGACGGTGAGGTAGAAGAAGACGTTCTCCGGCTTCTCGCCGTACATCCGGTGCAGGCCGCTCTCGAAGATGTGCGCGATCTCGAAGGCGAACGCCGGGTCGTACGCCACCACGGCCGGGTTGGTCGCGGCGATCAGGTGCGAGTGGCCGTCCTCGTGCTGGAGGCCCTCACCGTTGAGCGTGGTCCGGCCGGCGGTGGCGCCGAGCACGAAGCCCCGGGCCATCTGGTCGGCCGCGGCCCAGAACCCGTCGCCGGTGCGCTGGAACCCGAACATCGAGTAGAAGATGTACAGCGGGATCATCGGCTCGCCGTGCGTGGCGTACGACGTACCGGCGGCCGTGAACGAGGCGACCGAGCCGGCCTCGTTGATCCCCTCGTGCAGGATCTGCCCGTTGACGGCCTCCTTGTACGACAGGAACAGCTCCCGGTCCACCGACGTGTACCGCTGCCCGTGCGGGGAGTAGATCTTCTGCGTCGGGAAGAGCGAGTCCATGCCGAAGGTGCGGGCCTCGTCCGGAATGATCGGCACGAACCGCTTGCCGAACTCCCGGTCCTTCAGCACGTCCTTGAGCAGCCGGACGAAGGCCATGGTGGTGGCGACCTTCTGCTTGCCGGACCCCCGCTTGATGTCCGCGAAGCGCTCCTTGCCGGGGATCTGCAGCGGGATGTGGGTGGTCCGACGCGACGGCAGGTAGCCACCGAGCTGCTGGCGCCGCTCCCGCAGGTACTCCACCTCCTCGGACTTCTCCCCCGGGTGGTAGTACGGCGGCAGGTAGGGGTTGCGCTCCAGCGCCGAGTCCGGGATGTCGAGGTAGAGGCGGTCGCGGAAACGCTTCAGGTCCTCGAGTGTCAGCTTCTTCATCTGGTGCGTGGCGTTGCGCGCCTCGAAGCTCGACCCGAGCGTCCAGCCCTTGATCGTCTTGGCCAGGATCACCGTCGGCTGTCCGGTGTGCTCGACCGCCGCCTTGTACGCCGCGTACAGCTTGCGGTAGTCGTGCCCGCCGCGCTTGAGGTTCCAGATCTCCTCGTCGGTCATGTGCTCGACGAGCTTGCGGGTGCGCGGGTCGCGGCCGAAGAAGTGCTCCCGGACGTACGCCCCGGACTCCGCCTTGTAGGTCTGGAAGTCGCCATCCGGGGTCGTGTTCATCAGGTTGACCAGCGCGCCGTCGGTGTCCGCCGCGAGCAGCGGGTCCCACTCCCGGCCCCAGATCACCTTGATCACGTTCCAGCCGGCGCCCCGGAAGAACGCCTCCAGCTCCTGGATCACCTTGCCGTTGCCCCGCACCGGCCCGTCCAGCCGTTGCAGGTTGCAGTTGACGACGAAGGTGAGGTTGTCCAGCTCCTCTCGGGCCGCCACGCCGATCGCGCCGAGCGTCTCCGGCTCGTCCAACTCACCGTCGCCGAGGAACGCCCAGACGTGCTGGTCCGAGGTGTCCTTGATGCCCCGGTGGTACAGGTAGCGGTTGAACCGGGCCTGGTAGATCGCGTTGAGCCCGCCGAGGCCCATGGAGACGGTGGGGAACTCCCAGAAGTCCGGCATCAGCCGCGGGTGCGGGTACGACGGCAGGCCGCCACCGGGATGCGAGAGCTCCTGCCGGAAGCCGTCGAGCTGGCTCTCGGTCAGCCGCCCCTCCAGGAAGGCTCGGGCGTACATCCCCGGCGAGGCGTGACCCTGGTAGAAGATCTGGTCACCACCGCCGGGGTGGTTCTTGCCCCGGAAGAAGTGGTTGAAGCCCACCTCGTAGAGCGAGGCGGAGCTGGCGAAGGTCGAGATGTGCCCGCCGACACCGATCTCCGGCCGCTGCGCCCGGTGCACGAGCATCGCCGCGTTCCAGCGGATGTATGCCCGGATCCGCCGCTCGATGTGCTCGTCTCCGGGGAACCACGGTTCCCGCTCCGGGGGAATCGTGTTGATGTAGTCGGTGGTGGTCAGCGGGGGCACGCCGACCTGGCGCTCTCTGGCCCGCTCTAGCAGGCGCAGCATGACGTACCGTGCGCGTTTGGCGCCGCGTGCGTCGATGACACCGTCGAGTGACTCGACCCATTCACTGGTTTCTTCGGGGTCGATGTCCGGAAGCTGGCTCGGCAGGCCGTCGCTGATCACCGGGCGCTTGCGTTCCGTGGCCACAGGCGTTCCCTAGGTTGTGTGTGGGATAGGTCTCTAGCGCCATCCTGCCTCCTTGCGCCACCGCCGTCACGTCCAGACCGGGCAGAGGCGATGCTCGACACAGGTACCAGGTGGTAACTTTCCGGCACCACGGCGTTGCCGGGCCGGATGTTCCCACGACGTGCACAATCGGGCCGGCCCGGCGCGGGGTGGCCGGTCCTCCCGGACCGGCCGTCGCCGACTGGCCCGGGCCCGCTTCCGGGGCGGTCCGCCCCCCATCCGGCGGCCCGCGACGGGGCCTCGGGCCGCGCGTCGCGGGGCGGCTGCGACGGGCCCGAGCCGGCTGGGGCAGACTGGGGGCATGCAGAGTGAGGTGATCACGATCCGGACCGGCTCCCGTCCGGTCGTCCGGGACATCACCCACGAGGCCGAGCGCTTCCTCGCCGGCAAGGGCGACGGGCTGCTGCACGTCTTCGTCCCGCACGCCACCGCCGGCGTGGCGATCATCGAGACCGGCGCCGGCTCTGACGACGACCTGCTGACCGCGCTCGACGACCTGCTCCCCGCCGACGACCGCTGGCGGCACCGGCACGGATCCCCGGGGCACGGGCGCGATCACGTGCTGCCCGCCTTCGTGGCGCCGTACGCGACACTGCCGGTGCTCGGCGGACGGCTGGCGCTCGGCACCTGGCAGTCGATCTGCCTGGTCGACCCGAACGGCGACAACAGCACCCGCCAGGTCCGGTTCTCGTTCCTGCCCGGCTGACCACCAAAGCGGGCTGATCCGGGTGACCGCCGAGGCAGGCTGATCCGGGTGACCGCCGAGGCAGGCTGACCCGGGTGACCGTCGGGGCGGGCCGGCGCGGCCGGCCGGGGTGGCAGCCGTCCGGTAGCCTCGCGCGATGACATCATCCCGGATTGACGCGCCGATCGTCGCCGTGACGGTCTATCCGGACCGGGCCCGGGTGACCCGCCGGGCCGACCTCAGGCTGGCCCCCGGGGAGCACCGACTGCGGATCGGGTCGCTGCCGCTCGGCCTGCACCGGGACTCGGTACGGGTGAGCGGCCAGGGCCCGGCGAGTGTGCTTGGCGTGGACATCGTGACCGAGGTGTCGCCACGCACCTCCGACCAGACCGCCGCCGAGCTGGAACAGCGGCGCCGTGACCTGGCCGCCGAACTGGTCGAGCTGGCCGACGCCGAGGCGGTCGAGACCCAGCGGGCCGAGGTCCTCACGCTCCTCGCCCAGCGGGCGGGCGGCACCTACGCGCGGGCGCTCGCGAGTGGGGAGGCAACCCCGGCCGACGTCGGCGGATTCCTCGACTCGGTGGCGGAGCAGACCGCGGCGTCCCAGGCCCGGCGGCGCGAGCTGAACCGGCGTCGCGACGACACGCAGGAGCGTCTCGCCGCGGTCGAACGCGAGCTCGCGGCGCTGCCCGGCAAGCGGCAGCCGGATCGGCTGGCCGCCGAGGTGGTCGTCCGGGTCGACGCCGACGGCGGGACGGAGCCGGAGAGCGCCGGCGCCCCGGCCGATCCCGAATCCGCCGACCCGGGGGCAACGGTCCGGCTCGACCTGTCGTACGTCGTCGCCGGGGCGGGCTGGACCTCCTCGTACGACCTGCGACTGGTTGACGAGACGCTGACGGTCACCTGGTTCGGGCTGGTCAGCCAGCGCACCGGCGAGGACTGGCCGGAGTGCGAGCTGGAACTCTCCACGGCCCGCCCGACCACCGGTACGGCCCTGCCAGAGCTGACGCCCTGGTACCTCGACCAGGCCGACCGGACGGTGTGGGCGGCCGAGGAGGCGACCCGGGGCGCCGGGCCGGTACGCGTCCTCGCCGCCGCGGCGGCCGGTGCCCCCGGCGGTCCGCCGCCGCCCGCCCCGACCGGGGCGCGGCACCGCGCGGCACCGGTGGCGCAGCCCACCGCCACGTTGGAGCAGGGCGTGGTGGCGGCGACCTACCGGCCGGCCCGTCCGGTGGCGGTGCCGGCCGACGGCGCGGCCCACCGGGCCGTGGTCGCGGTGCTCGACCTCACCGCCGCGCTCGACTACCTCACCGCGCCGGTCCGCACCCCGGACGTCCACCTCCGGGCGACCGTGGTCAACAGCTCCCCGCACACCCTGCTGCCCGGCCCGGCCTCGGTCTTCCACGGCGGCGACTTCGTCGGCAGCACGCCGCTGCCGGTCTGGGCACCGGGCGAGGAGGTCGAGCTGGCGCTCGGCCTCGACGACCGGATCCGGGTGAAGCGCGAGCTGGTCCGGCGTACGGACACGAAGGCGACGCTGGGCTCGACCCGGCGCCGGGAGGTCGAGTACCGGACCACCGTGGCGAACCACACGCCCCGGCCGGCCCGGGTGACCGTCCTTGACCAGCTTCCCGTCTCGCGGGCGGAGGGGATCACCGTACGGGAGCTGCGGCTCGACCCCGCGCCGACGGAGCGAGGCGATCTGGGGGAGCTGCGCTGGCGGCTGGAGCTGGCGCCGGGGGCGAGTCGGGAGATCGTCTTCGGGCTGCGCGTGGAGCTGGCGAAGGGGGTCGAGCTGGTCGGCTGGCGCGAGTAGCCCGGAGGCGCGAACAGTCTGGAGGCCGGGCTCGGCTTCGCCCCGGTGCCGACCGGGACACCGCCGGCCGGCGCGCCCGGCGCACCGCCGGCCGACGCGCTCGGGGTGGCCGGGATCGGTGGCCGGCGGGCGGCCACCGACGACGACCGTCCGGAGTCGACCATGAACGGAAAGTGCGCGACACCCCGGTGGTGGTGCCGTGTCTGAGTGGTCAGCGGTGGCCGTGGTCGGTAATGCTGTGCGACGTGACCACCCCCCAAGATCTCGACGAACGGTTCCGGGAGGCGGTCGGCGCCCTCACGGCGTCGACCGCTGCCCGCGCACCGGAGGAGCCGGTGCGCGACGGCGGCACCCTCGACGGTGTGCGGGCGCAGGCGCTGTTCGACGCCCAACTGGTCAGCCGGCACCTGGACCTGGCCGCCCGGTGGCTACGCAGCTTCGGGGAGGGGTACTACACCATCGGCTCGTCCGGGCACGAGGGGAACGCCGCGGTGGCGCTCGCGGTCCGGCCGACCGACCCGGCACTGCTGCACTACCGGTCCGGCGGGTTCTACTGTGCCCGCGCCTCCCAGGCGGCCGCCGCGCGGGACGGCGCCGGGTCCGGGCCGGACGGCGGTCGCCTCGTTCACCAGGTCGGCATCGCGGAACGCGTCGCCCAGGCGATGCGCGGGCAGGAGAGCAGCGGCGGCGCCGGGCTCGCCGGCTCCGACACGGACGACCCGGAGGGGCCGTCCGACGCGCTGCTGAGCGCCGCCCGGGACGTCCTGCGGGGCGTGGTGGCCTCCGCCGACGAGCCGGTGGCGGGCGGCCGGCACAAGGTCTTCGGCAACTCCGCGCTCTCGATCGTGCCCACCACATCGACCATCGCCTCACACCTGCCGCGGGCGGTGGGGCTCGGCTTCGCCATCGAGCGGCAGCGCCGCCGGGTCGACGCCCGGACGTCGGCCCGACGTCCGGCGGCCGGTCCGGGCCGGGCCCGGACCGACGCGGAGTCGCCCTGGCCGGCCGACGCGATCGTGCTCTGCTCGTTCGGGGACGCCTCGGTCAACCACGCCACGGCGGTGGCCGCGTTCAACACCGCCGGCTGGTGCGACCACAGCGGGCTGCGGATCCCGGTGCTCTTCGTCTGCGAGGACAACGGCCTGGGGATCAGCGTGCGGTCGCCGGAGGGCTGGGTGGCGAACACGTTGCGGGCCAAGCCGGGGATCCGCTACTTCGCGGCCGACGGGTGTGACCCGGTCGAGGCGTACGACGTGGCGGTCGAGGCGGCGGCCTGGGTACGCCGGCACCGTCGGCCCGCGGTGCTCCACCTGTCCACCGTACGGCTGATGGGGCACGCCGGTGCCGACGCGGAGGTGGCGTACCGGACCGCCGCCGAGATCGCCCGGGACCTGGAACGCGACCCCGTGGTGGCGACCGCCCGAGTGCTCGTGGAGGCGGGGCTGGTCACCCCGGAGGAGGTGATCGCCCGGTACGACGAGATCGGCTGGCAGATCCGCAAGGTCGCCGAGGAGGTGATCGGCGAGCCGAAGCTGGACAACGCCGCCGACATCGTCGCGCCGCTCGCCCCCCGGCGTCCGGTCCGGGTCGCCCGGGCCATCACCGAGGCCGCCAATCGGGCCGCCGGGCCGGGGGCCGCCGCCCGCGCCGCCGCCTTCGACGGCAAGCTGCCGGAGAACGCGGGGCCGCTCACCCTCGCCCAGACGATCAACGCCGCGCTCGCCGACGGGTTGATCGAGTATCCCCAGATGACGGTCTTCGGCGAGGACGTGGCGGCCAAGGGCGGGGTGTACGGGGTGACCAAGGGGCTGCGCGAGCGGTTCGGCGCCTCGCGGGTCTTCGACACGCTGCTGGACGAGACCTCGATCCTCGGGCTCGGCCTCGGCGCCGGGCTCGGCGGGATGCTGCCGGTACCGGAGATCCAGTACCTGGCGTACCTGCACAACGCCGAGGACCAGTTGCGGGGCGAGGCGGCGACGATGCAGTTCTTCTCCCGGGGCGCGTACCGGAACCCGATGGTGGTGCGGATCGCCGGCCTGGCGTACCAGGAGGGGTTCGGCGGACACTTCCACAACGACAACTCCCTGGCCGTGCTGCGGGACATTCCCGGCCTGGTGCTCGCGGTGCCGGCCCGGGCCGACGACGCGGCGCCGATGCTCCGCACGTGCCTGGCCAGCGCGGCCGTCGACGGGAGTGTCTGCGTGTTCCTGGAGCCGATCGCGCTCTACCACACCCGCGACCTGTACGTCGAGGGCGACGGCGAGTGGCTCGCGCCGTACGTCGGCCCGGGCGGTTGGTCGGCGAGCCACGTGCCGATCGGCCGGGCCCGGGTCTACGGCGTCGGCTCGGCCGAGGACATCACGATCATCACGTTCGGTAACGGGGTTCGGATGTCGCTCCGGGCCGCTGCCCGGCTCGCCGAGGAGGAGATCGGCACCCGGGTGGTCGACCTGCGGTGGCTGGCGCCGCTGCCCGTGGCGGACATCATCCGGGAGGCCTCGGCGACCGGTCGGGTGCTGGTCGTGGACGAGACACGCCGATCCGGCGGAGTCGGGGAGGGGGTGGTGGCGGCACTGGTTGATGCGGGATTTGTCGGATCTGCCCGTAGGATCGCTGCTATCGACACCTTTATCCCGTTGGGTCCGGCTGCCCAGCGGGTTCTCGTCTCCGAGGAGGCCATTACCCAGGGTGCCCGCACGCTGCTGGCACGGTAAATTCCCTTCGACTCGGTGCGCCACTTGCGCGCGGCCGGACAACTGTGTGGACTTTGCGTCATCGGCGTCGCAAGGATGCCGCTGGCAGGGAGATGAGGAGGCACGTGACAGTGAGCGCGACCGCTGGTCAGGCCGCCGACGGCGTACGGAGTCTGGCGGACCGGTTCGGCATCGAGCCGGGGATGGTCGTCATGGAGATGGGGTACGACGACGACGTCGACCACGACCTCCGCGACGCCCTGACCGATCGCTGCGGAGAGTTGGTGGACGAGGACACCGACGAGGTTGTCGACGCGGTGCTGCTCTGGTACCGGGACGGCGACGGTGATCTGTTCGAGTTGCTCACGGACGCCCTTGGCCCGCTGGCCGACAACGGGGTGGTGTGGCTGCTGACCCCCAAGGCCGGTCGGGACGGACACGTCGAGCCGAGCGAGATCAGCGAGTCGGCGCCCACCGCTGGCCTGCAGCAGACGTCGACGGTCAACGCCGGCCGGGACTGGAGCGCCGCGCGACTGGTCCTCCGCCGCGGCAAGGCCAAGAAGTAGCGGGCCTCGGCAGGGTGCCGTCCTCCCCACCGGTCGTGCCGGCCGACGGATCCTGGGGAGGCGGTACGCCGCGATCCGGCCGGGCCGCGGCCCCCATATGATCAACGCGGCGGGCCGCGACCGAGGGCGGGCCGCGACCGGAGGGAGGCAGAACATGCCGATCGAGGTGGGCGCCGAGGCGCCCGACTTCGTGCTGAAGGACCAGAACAACCAGGAGGTTCGGCTCGCCGATTTCCGGGGCCGGCGTGCCGTCCTGCTCGTCTTCTACCCGTTGGCGTTCACGGGGATCTGCCAGGGCGAGCTGACCGAGGTGCGGGACAACCTCGACGCGTACCAGAACGACGACGTCCAGGTCCTGACCGTCAGCGTCGACTCGGTCTTCGCGCACAAGGTGTGGGCCGAGCGGGAGGGTTTCCAGTTCCCGCTCCTGGCCGACTTCTGGCCGCACGGGGAGGTCGCCCGGAAGTACGGCGTCTTCAACGAGGAGACCGGCTTCGCCAACCGCGGCACCTTCGTGATCGACAAGGCCGGTACGGTTCGGTTCGCAGAGCTTAACCAGCCCGGCGAGCCGCGCAACCAGGAAGCCTGGCGCAAGGCGCTGGCCGAGGCACTGGCCTGAGCACCCGTCGGCGGGATCGATCCGGTCAAACTCCGTCGACGGGAGAGCACGGCGGCAGGGTAAGCTTGCCGCCGCCGGTCGTCCGCATGGGTGTCTCCGGGCGCGTAGCTCAGCGGGAGAGCACTCGCCTTACAAGCGAGGGGTCGCAGGTTCGAACCCTGCCGCGCCCACTAGGTACCACCAGCACCGATCCGATCCCGATGATCGAGAATCCGGCCGCTGACAGCAACGGT
>NZ_RJWA01000013.1 GCF_003762835.1 Micromonospora sp. HM5-17
AGCGATGAGTCCGAAGACCAACCCCTCGGGGCTTCTGTTCCTCGCCGCACGTCTCCCGTCCGGCGCTTTCGTACGTTAGCCGACCGTTTTCGTCGCGTCAAATCGGCTTTCACCGAATCGATCGACCCGTACGGTCACCCGATCACGGCACAGTTCGACAACCGAAACCATTGACCGAGGATTTCGGCAGACCGGCCGCTCGCGAAGTCACCCACGCGCTCGCCCGGCGCACTGCCGACTCGCCACTCTACCCGGTCGGGAACGCGGCGCCAAATCGCCGCAGGGCGGTGCCGGTCACCATGCCCGACCAGGCACACGGCGTCGGGACGCCGCCCCGGACCCACGGCCCATACCTCGTCCGCGGTGCGTTGTCCGCGCTGCTCGGTCAGGCTGTTGCTCATGCGCGGGACTGCGCGGTCCGGCGGGAACGGGCCGGAATCGTGCGCGCGCAGGTGCACAACACCCCATCCGACCGGCGCATTCCCGACCGTCTCCCTGGCCCGGGTGCCGATCAACGGTGCGGGTCAGCCGTCACCCGACCGTGCCCACCTCGACTCCGGCGAAGGTGCGCTTGCCTCGGCGGAGGACCAGGAACCGCCCGTGCAGGAGCATCTCCGGACCGATCGGTGCCTCCGGATCGGTGATCCGCTGGTTGTTGACGTACGCGCCACCCTCGGCGATCGCCCGGCGCGCCTCGTTGAGGCTGCTCACCAGGCCCGCCTCCCGGAACAACACCGCGACGGGCGGCAGTGAGTCCAGCCGGACCAGTCCGGCTTCGGCCAGCGCCGCGCGCAACGTCTCGGGACCCAGCTCGTCGAGCGATCCACGACCGAAGAGCGCCTGGCTCGCCGCCACGGCCTGCCGCGCCTCCTCGGCGCCGTGGACCAGCGTCGTCAGCTCCTCGGCCAGCGCGCGCTGGGCGGCCCGGGCGGCGGGCCGCTCCGCCGTCGCCTTCTCCAGCTCCTCGATCTCCTCGTGGCTGCGGAAGCTGTAGTACCTCAGGAGTTGGCTGATGTCCCGGTCGTCACTGTTGACCCAGAACTGGTAGAAGGCGTACGGGCTGGTCATCGTCGGGTCGAGCCAGACCGCCCCGCTCTCGGTCTTGCCGAACTTGGTGCCGTCCGCCTTGGTGACCAGCGGTGTGACGAAGGCGTGCACCGGCCCGCCGCCGCGGCGTCGGACGTAGTCCACCCCCGCGGTGATGTTCCCCCACTGGTCGGAGCCGCCGAACTGGAGCGTGCAGCCGTACCGGCGGTGCAGCTCGAAGAAGTCGTTGGCCTGCAGAAGCTGGTAGCTGAACTCGGTGTAGCTGATCCCCGTCTCCAGGCGGGCCTTCACGATCTCACGGGCCAGCATCCGGTTCACCGGGAAGTGCTTGCCCACGTCGCGGAGGAACTCGGCCACCGACATCGTGCCGGTCCACTCCAGGTTGTTGACCGGCCGGGCCGCGTTCTCCCCCTCGTACGAGACGAACGGCGCCAGTTGGTCGCGGATCCGCTCCACCCAGCCGGCGACCACCTCCGGGCTGTTCAGGGTCCGCTCGCCCCGTTCGTTCGGGTCGCCGATCAGGCCGGTGGCGCCGCCGACCAGCAGCAACGGACGGTGCCCGGCGAGCTGCAGTCGGCGCGCGGTGAGGACCTGCAGCAGGTTACCGATGTGCAGGCTGGGAGCGGTGGGGTCGAAGCCGACGTAGAACGTCACCGGGCCGGCCGCGAGGTGCGCCCGCAGCTCGTCGAAACCGGTGGAGTCGTACATCAGGCCACGCCACCGCAGGTCATCCAGCACGGACTCCCGGCTTCCGGGGATGGCGGGGGGAAGGCTGCTGCTATCCGTCACGGTCCCGATTCTCCACCATCGCCTTCCCCGGCATCGCCCGCGGGCGGCCCCCACCGAGGTTTTCGACAGAGGCGGCGCGAGCCGGGGCGCCGGAAACACCGGGGCTCGGGCGGCGACGGCGGACCCGTCGCCGCCCGAGCCGACCGTTGACGGGACAGGAGGGCCGGCGGCACGCTACCCGGACCGGAGGTGACAGATCTCCCGCGCCCGGAGGTATCCGTCGTGACCGTTCCCCAGCAGACCCGCCCGGCGACGCGGGGTAGCACCACCGACGGTTTCGTCCACCTGCGCCGGGCCGGGGTCAGCCTCCTCCTGGGGGTCGTCGACGAAGGGCTGCCCGTGGTGCTCCACTGGGGCGGCGATCTGGGTCCGCTGACCGACCCCGACCTCGCCGACCTCGGCACGGCGCTGCGGCGACCGGTCCGGCGCGGCGCACCGGACGGACGACCCGTCGGCGTCGTGCCCGAGCACACGCACGCGTGGTTCGGCCTGCCGGGCCTCACCGGGCACCGGGCCGGACGCGCCTGGTCGCCCCGGTTCGTCCGGACCGACCTGCGGGTGGTGGACGAGGTCGAGACGGCGCCGGCCTGCGCGGTGGTGACGGCCCGGGACGAGCACGCCGCCCTGGAGCTGGAGATCACCCTCGAACTCGACCAGGCCGGACTCGTCCGGCTCCGCGCCGGGGTACGGAACCTTGCGCCCGCCGACCCGTACCAGCTTGACGGGCTGCTGGTGAGCCTGCCGGTACCGTCCCAGGCCGCCGAGGTGCTCGACCTCACCGGTCGGTGGTGCCGGGAGCGGGCGCCGCAGCGCCGTCCGCTCACCGTCGGTACCTGGCTGCGTGAGGGTCGTCGCGGCCGGTCTGGTCTCGACGCCACCCTGCTGCTCGTCGCCGGCACCTCCGGCTTCGGCTTCCGCTCCGGCGAGGTGTGGGGTCTGCACGTCGGCTGGAGCGGCAACCACCGCAGTTTCGTCGAGCGGACGCCGGAGGGCGAGACGGTCCTGGGCGGTGGCGAACTGCTGCTCCCGGGCGAGCTGGTCCTCGCGCCGGGTGAGCGTTACCGCACGCCGTGGGTCTACGGCTCGTACGGGCGCGGACTCGACGAGATGTCCGGGAGGTTCCACGCCCACCTACGCCGCATGGCGAGCCCGCGCCGCCGGCCTCGTCCCGTGGTGGTGAACACCTGGGAGGCCGTCTACTTCGATCACCGTCTGGACCGGTTGATGGCCCTCGCGGACGCGGCCGCCCGGATCGGGGCGGAACGGTTCGTGCTGGACGACGGGTGGTTCCGGGGCCGCCGGGACGACCGGGCCGGCCTCGGCGACTGGTACGTCGACCCGGACGTCTGGCCCACCGGGCTCCATCCGCTGGTCGACCACGTACGCGGACTCGGCCTGGAGTTCGGGCTCTGGGTCGAGCCGGAGATGGTCAACCCCGACTCGGAGCTGGCCCGCAACCACCCGGACTGGCTCCTCAGCACCGGTGGACGGCTGCCCCGTCCGTCCCGCTGGCAGCAGGTTCTCGACCTGACCAACCCGGAGGCGTACGCGTACGTCCTCGGTCGGCTCGACGCGCTGCTCAACGAGTACGACATCGCGTACCTGAAGTGGGACCACAACCGGGATCTCCTCGACGCGGGACTCCCGCCGTCGGGGCGGCCGGGCGTCCACGCCCAGACCCAGGCCGTCTACCGGCTGCTCGACACGGTGCGGGAGCGCCACCCGCGGCTGGAGATCGAGTCGTGCGCCTCCGGCGGCGGGCGGGTCGACCTCGGCATCCTGGCCCGGACCGACCGGATCTGGGGCAGCGACTGCCTCGACCCGCTGGAACGGCAGTCGATCCAGCGCTGGACCCAACTGCTGGTGCCGCCCGAGCTGGTCGGTTCGCACGTCGGCAAGCCCCGGTCGCACCACACCGGGCGGACCCACAGCCTGGCGTTCCGGGCCGGAACGGCCCTCTTCGGCAGTTTCGGCGTCGAGTGGGACATCTCCACGATCTCGCCCGAGGAGGAGCGGGAGCTGGCGGGCTGGGTGGCGCTGTACCGGCGGTATCGGGACCTGATCCACGGCGGCACCGTGGTGCGGGCCGACCACCCCGACCCGGCGCTGTGGGTGCACGGGGTCGTCGCGCCGGACCGGCGCGCCGCGCTCATCGCCCTGGTCGGGGTCGAGACCGGGACGGTCAGCAGCCCCGGAGCAGTCCGACTGCCGGGGCTGGACCCCGGATACCGGTACACCGTGCGCCCGATCGCGCCCGAGCCGGCCACGACCACGCTCGCCGCCGCGCCGGCCTGGTTCACCGACGGCGGGGTACACCTCTCCGGCCGGGTCCTCGGCACCGCCGGCCTGCAGGCGCCGCCGCTGCGTCCGGGCGAACTGGTCCTGCTGCACCTCGCCGCGGATGGCACCGGGCGGTAGCCGGATCAGCGGGGGTGGCTCCGTGACCGGGCCGGTCCGGTGTCGGCGAACCGGGTCGGTCGGGTAGGCGACGACCCACCACGGCACCGCGGCCCACGGGGTGCCGCCGCGATGACCGGTCCGCTCCGTCAGCAGCGTGGATTACGCCTTGACTCCCCCGGGACACCTGATCGACAATCCCTATGGGTTAGGTGGGGAATAGCGCAGCGGAGCGCCACCATCCCGTACGTCACCAGCGCCGCCCATACCGCGACCGTCACCGTCGGCCGGCCGGTACCCGTCCCGCCTGTTCCGTCGTCGGCCGGACAGGCTTCGACCATCTCGGGAAGGAATCCCCGTGCGGAAACTTCTGCTCCTCGCCCTGGTAGGGCTCGGTGCCCAACTCGTCGACGGCAGCCTCGGCATGGCCTACGGCGTCACCTCCACCACCCTGCTGCTGGCCATCGGCACCAACCCGGCGGCCGCCTCCGCCACCGTCCACCTTGCCGAGATCGGCACCACGCTGGCCTCCGGCGCCGCGCACTGGCGGTTCGGCAACGTCGACTGGAAGGTGGTGGCCAAGATCGGCGTACCGGGCGCGATCGGCGCGTTCGCCGGCGCGACCGTCCTGTCCCGCCTCTCCACCGAGGTCGCCGCTCCGGTCATGGCGCTGATCCTGCTCGCCCTCGGGATCTACATCCTGGTCCGGTTCACCGTCGCCGGCATCCCCCGGGAGCGGCTCGGGCGGCCGCTACGCAAGCGGTTCCTCGCCCCGCTCGGCCTGGTCGCCGGCTTCGTCGACTCGACCGGCGGCGGCGGGTGGGGCCCGGTCGGCACGCCCGCGATCCTGGCCAGCGGGCGGATGTCCCCACGCAAGGTCATCGGCTCCATCGACACCAGCGAGTTCCTGATCGCGGTGGCCGCGAGCATCGGCTTCCTGGCCGGGCTGGGCCGCGAGAACATCAACTTCGCCTGGGTCGCGGTGCTGCTCCTCGGCGGGGTGGTCGCCGCACCGATCGCGGCCTGGCTGGTTCGACACATCCCACCGCGGATCCTCGGGTCGGCGGTCGGCGGCATCATCGTCGTCACCAACGTTCGGTCCCTGCTCCGCAGCGACTGGATCGACGCCCCCGACAACGTCCGCTACCCCGTGTACGCCGTCCTCTACCTCATCTGGGCGCTCGCGCTGGTGTACAGCATCTGGCAGTACCGGGCGTACCGGGACCGCGAGACCGTGGAAGCGGTCGAGAGCGCCAGCCACGCCGAGGGGCGCGGGGTCGCGTCCACCCCGATCGTCGCCTGACGCCCACGCCGGGGCCAGTCTGGTCGTGGGCCTGTGCCCGGGCCGGCGGCGTTCACCTCACCGCCTCGATCCGTCGGGCGGCCGTCCGGTGCGCTTCCCGCACCGGACGGCCCCTGCTACGACCACTCCCCGGCCGGGGCACCGACCGCGGCACGGACTACCGCGCGTCGAGGACGTCCACGACGAAGCGCAGCGGCCCGGCCGGTTGGCCCTGGCGCGGGTTCTGGCCGTACGCCAGGTCGGTCGGGATGTCGAGCTGGACCCGGCTGCCGACCTTGACCCCGACCAGCCCCTGATCCCAGCCGGGAATGACGTCGCCGACGCCGATCCGGAACCGCGCGGGCTGACCGCTACGCCAGGAGGAGTCGAACTCCTCGCCGCTACCGTAATAAGCGCCGACATAGTTCACCACGATGGTCTGACCGCGGCGCACCTCCGGCCCGGTCCCCTCGATCAGCGTGGTGACCTCGAGCGTGCTCAGCTCCCCGCGACCAGCCTCGACGACCGGCCGCTCGGACAGCCGCGGGTCGAGAGAGGCGCCGGGGGTCGGGGTGTTCCCGGCCGGTGTCGGGGCGGGTACGGTCGGCGCGGCGCTGGGCGTCGCGGCCGGGGTGCCGGCCGCCGCCGGCGTCGGCTCCGACCGGTCGTCGCGGTCGTCGCCGAGCACGATGAGCGCGGCGAACCCCAACCCGACCAGTACGGCCCCGGCGGTGGCGCCGGCCCGACGCTGCCGGCGTGCCCGGATCGCCGCCGCGCGTGCCGCGGCCGCCTCGGCGGCGGCCCGCCGCTCCTGCTTGGTCGGCCGCCGCTGGCTCGTCGACCCCGGCTGTTCGGTGGCCTGGACCCGATCACTCATCTGATCTCGGACTCCTCGGTGGATCGTGGGAGTAGGCGGGACGGTCGCCCATCGAAGGGCTTTGCACACCGTACCCGCGTCGGCCCGGTCCGGTCCTGGCCGGTGGTTCCCCGTCCGGTGGCCGAGCCGCCGGCCCCGCCCACGCCCGGCCGGAGGGCGGTCGGGGCCATCCCCGTGCCCACCGGGGCGGCGAACGGCGGGAGCCACAGAACGGCCGCCGTGGATACCCGTGCGAGGCATCCACGGCGGCGTCCCAGGGACAACGCCGACTCCGGTCAGCGCGCCGACCGGTCGGCCAGCCCGCCGCGCCGCTGGTGCTCGCGGATCAACTCGGCGTAGCGCAGCCCGCTCGCCTTGATGGTGCGTCGCTGGGTGGCGTAGTCGACGTGGACCAGGCCGAACCGCTTGTCGTAGCCGTACGCCCACTCGAAGTTGTCCAGCAGGGACCAGACGAAGTAGCCGTCGATCGGCACGCCCCGGGCGGCCGCCGCCGCGCAGGCCTCGATGTGCTGTTCCAGGTAGGCGGTCCGCTCCTTGTCCTCGATCCCGCCCTCCGGGGTGACCTCGTCGTACCAGGCCGAGCCGCTCTCGGTGACCATGATCCGGGGCGGGGCGTACGTCTGGTGCACCGAGACCAGCAGTTCCTCCAGGCCCGACGGGTAGACCTCCCAGCCCATCGCCGTCTGCACCGCGCCCGGCACCGGAATCTGCCGGGCGTATGGCACCGGCCCGTCCGGATCGTCCACGATCAGCTGCCGGAAGTAGTAGTTCAGCCCGAGGAACTCGGTGGGTGTCGCGATCGTCTCCAGGTCACCGGCGCGGACCGGAGGCTCCTGGCCGTACGTGGCGATCATGTCGGCCGGGTAGCCCCGGCCGTACAGGGGATCCAGCCACCACCGGTTGACGTGCCCGTCCGCGCGGACCGCCGCCGCGACGTCCTCTGGCCGGTCACTGGCCGGCTGGCACGGACTGGGGTTCAGCACGATGCCGACCGCGGCGGGCCGCGACGCCGCCGCCCGGATCGCCGCGGTGGCGAGGCCGTGCCCGAGCAGGACGTGGTGTGAGGTCGCGACCGCCCGGGTGAGGTCCCGCTCGCCGGGGGCCATCCTCCCCTCCAGGTGCCCGATCCAGGAGATGCAGAGCGGCTCGTTCACCGTCACCCAGTCCGTGACCCGGTCCCCCAGCCGGCCGGCGACCAGGGCGGCGTACTCGGCGAACGCCTCGGCGGTGGCCCGCTCCGGCCAGCCGCCCCGATCCTGCAGCGCCTGTGGCAGGTCCCAGTGGTAGAGCGTGACCAGGGGTCGGATCTCCGCCGCCAGCAGCGCGTCGACCAGCCGGTCGTAGAAGGCGAGCCCGGCCGGATTGACCGTACCGGTCCCGTCCGGCACGATCCGCGGCCAGGCCACCGAGAACCGGTACGCCCCGACGCCGAGCCGGCGCATCAGCTCCACGTCCTCGGGCCACCGGTGGTAGTGGTCGCAGGCCACGTCCCCGGTGTCGCCGTTGTCGACGGCGCCGGGCACCCGGCAGAAGGTGTCCCAGATGGACGGCTTGCGGCCGTCCTCGGCGACGGCACCCTCGATCTGGTACGCCGCGGTGGCGACGCCCCAGGTGAAGTTGGGCGGCAACTTGGACAGGTCCGACACGGGTCGACTCTCCTCCTGGTTCTTGCGGACGCTTCGGGGCGCGCTCCGGCCCTACCGGGCGGTGGCACGACTGAGGGACGGGACGGGCCGCCGGGTGGGATCGCGGACGCGCCGGCGAGCGGCGGGACGCGGGACGGGGCGATACACGGCGGCTACTTGACCGCGCCGGCGGTCAGGCCGGCGACGAAGTACCGCTGCAGGGCCAGGAAGCCGACGACCACCGGGATGCTCACCACCACCGAGGCCGCCATGGCCTGGTTCCAGAAGACGTTGTACTGGGTGGCGTATCCCTGGAGCCCGACGGCGAGGGTGCGGCTGTTCTCGTCGGTCATCACGGAGGCGAAGAGCACCTCGCCCCAGGCCGTCATGAACGCGTACACCGTGACGGCGACGATGCCGGGGATCGCGGTCGGCAGGATGACCCGGAACAGCGTCCGCATCGGGCCGGCGCCGTCGACCTGGGCCGCCTCGTCGAGCCCGCGCGGGATCGAGTCGAAGTAACCGACCAGCATCCAGATCGAGAACGGCAGCGAGAAGGTCAGGTACGTGATGATCAGCCCGAGCCGGGTCGCGTAGAGCTCGATCCCGGTGAGGGTGCCGAGGTTGACGTAGATGAGGAAGAGCGGCAGCAGGAAGAGGATGCCGGGGAACATCTGCGTCGACAGCACCGTGACCGAGAAGAGCTGCCTCCCTCGGAACCGGTAGCGGCTCACCGCGAAGGCGGCGAAGATCGCGATCGCCACCGAGACGATCGCGGCGACACTGGCGACGAGCAGGCTGTTGACCATGTACCGGCCGAGCGGCACGGTCCGCCACATGTCCAGGAACGGCTGGATCGTCGGCCGGGTCGGCAGCCAGGTGAAGTCGCCCTGCACGTCGCGTAGCGGCTTCAGACCCGAGGTGACCATCACGTACAGCGGCGTGACGACGAAGAGAGTCAGCAGGCTGAGCACGATCCGACGGGCCCAGCGTTCACCGGTGGTCTCACGCATACGCTCTCCTGCGGTTCGTGACGAGCAGGTAGACGGCCGTGACCACGAGCAGGAAGAGCAGCAGGAGCACGGACATCGCCGACCCGAGCCCGAAGTTCCAGGTCACGAAGGAGCTTTCGTAGATGTGGATCGAGATGAGGTCGGCCTCTCGCGGCGCGGCGCCGCCGAAGAGGACGTACGGGGTGGTGAAGTCGTTGAAGGTCCAGAGGAAGAGGACCAGCAACAGGACCTGGTTGACCGGGCGGAGCAGCGGCAGGGTGACGCTGCCCAGCCGCCGCCAGAATCCGGCGCCGTCCATCGCAGCCGCCTCGTAGAGGTCGGCGGGGACGTTCTGCAGGCCGGCCATGATGCAGAGGAAGGCGAACGGCCAGGACCGCCAGACCGAGACGACCAGCAGCGACCAGAAACTGTTGCCGCCGATCAGCCAGAAGGGTGGCTCGTCCACCAGCCCGAGCTGGGCCAGGACGTGGTTGACCAGGCCGGTGTCCCGCTGAAACAGAAAGCTCCAGGTGATCACGGCGGTGTAGACCGGCAACGCGTACGGGGTCAGGAAGAGGGTCCGCAGCAGGGCCCGACCTCGGAACGGCCGTTGCAGGAAGACCGCCGCCGCGAGGCCGAGGACCCAGGAGAGCCCGACCGAGGCCACCGTGTAGACCACGGTCACCCAGAACGAGTGGACCAGGTCCTTGCCCGTGGCGGAGTCGAGGTCGAGGGTGACCCGGTAGTTCTCCAGGCCCGTGAAGGGCGCGGTGGACCAGTCCCGGATGTGGAACTGGGTGAGCTCCAGCAGGCTCATCCAGACCCCGACGAGCATCGGGACGATGTGGACGCCCAGTTCGAGCACGAGCGCCGGGACGAGCAGCAGGTACGGCAGGAGAAGTCGCCGGCTCTTACGGCGACGGGCACGGCGGCCGGCCGCGGCGGGCACGGCCGGCGGGCCGGTGGGCCGTACCGGACCGGGTGCGGTGGTGGTGGCCATCAGGTCCTCTCGGAGCCGGACCGGCCGTCGGACCGGTCCTCTCGAATCCGGACCGGTCGCGACCGGCCGGTCTGGGTCCGGACCGGCCGGCCGGTCCGACCGGTCCCGTCAAGGTGGACCGTGGAGGGGTGGCGCGTCGTCCCCCTCCACGGTCCACGTCGGTGTCGTGACGCCGGTGGTCGGCGCCCGTCGGGGCTGTCCGGGCTCAGCTGCCCATCTTCTGCTGGGCCACGCTGAGCTTCTCCCTGACCAGCGCCTCGGTGATGGGTTTACCGCTCGCGGCGTCGGCGAAGAGCTCCTTCATCGCGGCGCCGACCAGCGTCTCGAACTGACTCTCGTTCGGCACCTGGGGCAACGGCGCGGCCGTGGTGGTGAGCACCTCCCGGAGCACCTTCTGCTCCGGGGCCTGGAAGGCCGGGTCGGCGCCCGCCGTGGTGACCGACGGCAACGAGCCGTAGGTCTTGTTGAGGATGATCTGCTCCTCGTCGCTGGTCATGAACTTGACGAACTGGAGCGCGCCGTCCCTGTTCTTGGTGTGCTTGAAGATCGCGATGTTGATGCCGGCGACCATGCTGTTGATCCGCTTGCCACCCGGCGGGGTGGTGGCCGGGAACGGCACCGGGGCGACCCCCCACTCGTCGGGGCTCATCCCCTGGGCCTTGAAGTTGTTGCCGGCGGCCTGCCAGAGCAGCATCGCCGCCTTGCGGTTGGCGAAGTCGGCGACGGACTGGTTCTGCGCGTACTCGGCGTTGCTGGGGTTGACGATCTTGTCTGCCGCCATCAGGTCGATGTACCGCTTGACGGCGGCGACGTTCTGCGGCGTGTCGAAGGTCGGCCTGCCCGACGAGTCGAACCACTCGCCGCCCCACTGCTGGCCGAAGGTGAAGGCGTGGTGGGAGTTCTCCGAGGGGTTAGCACCCTCGATCGCGAGCCCCCACTGGTCGCCCTTGGTCAGCTTCTTGCCCACCTCGACCAGCTCCTCCCAGGTGGCTGGCGGGTTGGTGATGCCGGCGTCGGCGAACATCTTCTTGTTGTAGTAGAGCGCGTACGCGAGGCTGTACAGCGGCACCGCGGTCGGCGGCTTGCCCGGGGCTCCCGCGGCGGCAAGCGCGGCCGGCACGAACCGGTCCTTGCCGCCGACGGCGGCCAGGGTCGCGTCGTCGAACGGCACGAACGCGCCGGTCGCCTGGAGCGACGCCGACCAGGTGTTGCCGATGTTCACCACGTCGGGGCCCTTGCCGGAGGTGGCGGCGGCCAGCAGCCGGTTGAGCAGGTCCGACCAGGGCACCACCTCAAGGCTGACCTTGATGCCGGTCTGCTTCTCGAACTTGTCGAGTTCGGGCTGCAGCGTCTGCTTGTCGAACTCGATGCTGGCGCCCTGGTTGCTCGCCCAGTAGGTGAGCGTCTTCGCGGCCTCGCCCGCGGATCCGCCCGAGTCGCCGCAGGCGGCGAGCGAGGCGGTCGTCACGAGGGCGGCGGCAAGTACTGCGAGGTGTCTCTTCGACACGGTCTGCCCTTCTGCGTCGGCGGCCGCCCGGAGTCCGTTGGCAGGATGCGCCGCGGCGGGGGTCCGGACGGCCGGAGGTGGTGGAGCGGTGGGGCACGATCTGCCCGGAGGTGCCAGAACGATCCTGCCGGGGGTTCCATCAAGGCTTAATTAACGTCGTTATTAAAGTGTGCGGCGGCCGGGCCGTCAAGGACTGGCCGTACAGTGGCTCCCGGCAGCGCCGGGTTTATCTGAGGCGGTGGGTGGACCTGGAACGGACGACGAACCGGATCGTGCGGCAACGCAACCGGTCCGCCCTGCTGTCGAAGCTCTTCCTCGAGGGGCCGCTGACCCGGCAGGACCTGGCCCGGAGCACCGGCCTGAGCCAGCCGGCGGTCAGCAACGTGGTCGGCGACCTGATCAGCGCCGGCCTGGTGGTCGAGGCCGGCGCGGTGGAGTCCGACGGCGGGCGCCCCAGCATGATGCTCCGGGTGGAGCCCCGGTTCGCCCTGGTGGCCGGGGTCGACGTCGGGGAGACCCGGGTCCGGGTCGAGCTCTTCGACCTGGCCATGACGCTGCTGGCCAGCGCGGACTACCCGCTCGACGCGGACGGGCCGGCGCCGGAGGCCGTGGTCCGGCACATCCTGGCCGGGATCGAGGCCGTCACCACGCAGGCCGGGGTGGCCCGGTCGGACATCCTCGGCGTCGGCATCGGCGTCTCCGGCGTGGTGGTCCAGGGCGACGAGGCGATCGTGCACGCCCAGACCCTCGGCTGGCACGGGGTGCCGCTGGAGCGGCTGCTCCGGGCCGAGATCGACCTTCCGGTGCACATCGACAACGGCGCGAAGACGCTGGGCCAGGCGGAGATGTGGTTCGGCGCCGGCCGGGGCAGCCGACACGCCGTCTTCGCGCTGGTCGGCTCCGGCGTCGGCGCCGCCGTGGTGACCAACGGGGTGATGTACCGGGGTTCGTCGAGCAGCGCCGGCGAGTGGGGGCACACCACCCTGGTGTACGGCGGACGCGCCTGCCGGTGCGGGGCTCGGGGCTGCCTGGAGGCGTACGTCGGCGCCGAGGGGATCCTCGACCGCTACCGCGAGGCCCGGCACGGCCGGGAGGTTCCCGGCGCCGACGAGGAGTCCCAGCTCAACGCGCTGCTCGAGGACGCCGAGCGCTCCGCCACCGCCCGCCGGGTGCTGGAGGAGACGGCCGGCTACCTCGGCGCGGGGGTGGCGAATCTGATCAACCTGTTCAACCCGGAACGGGTGGTGCTGGGCGGATGGGCCGGAATGGCCCTCGGTGCCCGGTTGCTCCCCTCGATCCGGTCGGCCGCGGCTGGCCAGGCGCTACGTCAGCCGTACGAGCAGGCCCGCATCGAACTGGGGCAGCTCGGGGTCGACGCGGTGGCCCTGGGCGCCGCGACCCTGCCGATCGCCGAACTGCTCGCCGCGGGTGGCGTCCGTACCCGCACCTGACCGGGACGCGTCCGCCGCCCGGCCGGGGAACGCGTCCGCGGCCCCGGATTTCCCGCTGCCCGTACCCCCGGCAGCACCCGCGCCGCCGGGGCCCGCCGCTCGTGCCCGGCGACCGGCCCACCCGGACATCCGGGATAAATTACGTCGTAATAGATTGATGTCTTGACGCCGACGGAAGGCGGGCGCCAGACTCGGGTTCCCGAGAGAGCGCTCTCTTCACCGTCTACACCCGACACTGGAGTCGACCCCCACCACACCCCCACGCCCGGTCCGGACCGGAACACCCCGCCGCATCGCCGGCCGTCTCACCCCACCGCAGCCGCCACCGGCGTACCGGCGCGGTTCTCTCTCCCCCCGTGCCGAGGCCACGTCGGGCGTGCCCTCCTGGACAGGTACCGTGATGATTTCTCATCCTTTTTCCCGTCAGTCTCCGCCTGGCCGGCTCGCCGGCCCGACCGCACCCCGACGCCGGGGCGTCGCCCTCGGCGTCGCCACCGCGCTCCTGCTCGCGTTGACCCCGTTCGCCGGACCGGTGCCCGCCGCGCAGGCCGCGCCGACCCTGCTCTCCCAGGGACGTCCGGCCACCGCCTCCTCGACCGAACACGCCGGCGTCCCGGCCTCCGCGGCGGTCGACGGCGACACCGGAACCCGCTGGTCGAGCGCCTTCAGTGATCCACAGTGGCTCCAGGTCGACCTCGGCGCCACCGCCACCATCAGCCAGGTCGTCCTGCACTGGGAGACCGCGTACGCAAGCGCCTTCCAGATCCAGACCTCGGCCGACGGCAGTGGCTGGACCACCATCTACAGCACCACCACCGGCACCGGCGGCGTCCAGACCCTGACCGTCTCCGGCACCGGCCAGTACGTCCGGATGTACGGCACGACCCGGGCCACCGGCTGGGGCTACTCACTCTGGGAGTTCCAGGTCATCGGCGAGTACGCCGGTGGCGGCGACCCGGGTACGGTCGAGCCCACCGACCCGTTCAACCCGAACTTCGGCCCGAACACCTTCGTCTTCGACCCCTCGACGCCGACGTCGGCGATACAGAGCCGGCTCGACTCGATCTTCGCGCAGCAGGAGACGGCCCAGTTCGCGCCCCGGCGCTACGCGGTGCTGTTCAAGCCCGGCACCTACACCGCCGACGTCAACCTCGGCTTCTTCACCCAGGTCGCCGGGCTCGGTATGTCACCGGACGACGTCAACCTGAACGGGCACGTCCGGGTCGAGGCGTTCTGGATGGGCGGCAACGCCACCCAGAACTTCTGGCGAGCGGCCGAGAACCTCTCGGTGACCCTGCCCCCCGGCGTGACGGTCGAGCGCTGGGCGGTGTCGCAGGCGGCGCCGTACCGCCGGATGCACCTGCGCGGCGCGCAGAACCAGATCCAGCTCTGGAACGGCGGCGACGGCTGGTCCAGCGGCGGCCTGATGGCCGATACCAAGATCGACGGGATGGTCGTCTCCGGCTCGCAGCAGCAGTGGTACTCGCGCAACAGCGAGTTCGGCAGCTGGAACGGGTCGGTGTGGAACATGGTGTTCCAGGGGGTGACCGGGGCGCCGCCGCCGCACTTCCCCAACCCCTCGCACACGGTGATCCCACAGACCCCGGTGGTCCGGGAGAAGCCCTTCCTGTACATCGCCGGCAACGGCGAGTACCGGGTCTTCGTCCCCGGACTGCGTACCAACTCGGCCGGCACCAGCTGGTACAACAAGACGCCGGTCGGCTCCTCGCTCTCGCTGAGCACCTTCTACGTCGTCCGGCCGGGCACCACCGCGGCGACCATCAACGCGGCGCTGGCCCAGGGCAAGAACCTGCTCTTCACGCCGGGCCTCTACCGCATCGACGAGACGATCCGGGTCACCCGGCCGGACACCGTCGTGCTCGGCCTGGGCCTGGCCACCCTCGAGCCGCAGAACGGCATCGTCGCGATGACCGTCGCGGACGTGGACGGCGTCAAGATCGCCGGCCTCATGTTCGAGGCCGGGGTCACCAACTCCCCGGTGCTGCTGGAGGTGGGCCCGGCCGGGTCGTCGGCGAACCACGCCGCCAACCCGACCTCGCTGCACGACGTCTTCTTCCGGATCGGCGGCGCCGTCGCCGGCAAGGCCACCACCACCCTGCGGATCAACAGCCACAACGTGATCGGCGACCACATGTGGCTGTGGCGGGCCGACCACGGTGACCCCGGCACCTACGGCTGGACCGTCAACCCGGCCGACACCGGGCTGGTGGTGAACGGCAACAACGTCACCATGTACGGCCTCTTCGTCGAGCACTACCAGAAGTACGAGGTGATCTGGAACGGCAACGGCGGACGGACGTACTTCTTCCAGAACGAGAAGCCGTACGACCCGCCGAACCAGGCGGCCTGGATGAACGGGTCGACCCGGGGGTACGCGGCGTACAAGGTGGCCGACCCGGTGACCAGCCACGAGGCCTGGGGACTGGGTAGCTACTGCTACTTCAACGTCAACCCCTCCGTGGTCAACGAGCGGGCGTTCGAGGTCCCGGTCACCTCCGGCGTCCGGTTCACCAACATGGTCACCGTCTCACTGGGTGGGGTCGGCACGATCAACCGGATCATCAACAACGCCGGCGAGCCGGCCAACACCGCCAACCAGGTCCGCTACCTGACCACGTATCCGTAACGACGGAACCACCTTCCGCACACGTCTCGGGTCCGCGTCCCCGGCCCCGCGCCGGGACGCGGACCGCGCCGCGTCCGCCCGTCACTCGGAGCCGGTCGGTTTCGGCCGGCGTGGGACGTGCCGGCGGTAGGCGCTCACCGTCGGGTCTCCGGCGATCCAGAACCGCCACGGCCGGTCGTGGGCACCGGTCACCCCGACCCGGGGACCGGCGGCGATCGCCGCCGGGGGCACCGGGCTGGCCGGCGGGCGCAGCCGTACCGGCCCGTCCCCGAGCAGGTAACGGCCGTAGACGGACCCGTCCAGCCCGAGCGCCGCGCAGAGCCGGGCGGGTCCGCGGGCCAGGTCCACGTCCCGACGTACGGCGGTCCGCCGCGCCCGGGCGACCTCGATCCCGTCGACCACCTCGCCCGCCCGGAGCAGGACCGCCGACGCCTCCCCCGCCGGCCCGGTCACGACGTTCATGCACCAGTGCATGCCGTAGGTGAAGTACGCGTAGGCGTACCCGGCCGGGCCGAACATCACCGCGTTGCGCGGGGTCCGTCCCCGGTGCGCGTGCGAGGCGGGATCGCCGCCGCTGCCCGCGTACGCCTCGACCTCGGTGATCCGTACCGTGACGCCGTTCGCGGCGAGGGTGCTGCCGAGCAGTCCCCGGGCCGCGGGCAGCACCGGCCCGGCCAGCAGCGCGGCGAACTCCGTGGTGGTCAGAGGCATGCGTCAAGCACATCACGAACGACGGCGGGCCCGTCCGGCGGGGAGCAGCGATCCATGCACAGAAGTCTGTGATTCACCACCCGTTCAGTCACTCACTCGCGAGAGATCTCGGTCGCCGGCCTTGCGGCTCCCCACGGGCGACGCGATGGTTACGTGCAGTCACCGAAATGGAGGGTTGCCATGTACGTCACCGCGGCAGCCGTCGCCGGGATGACCCTGGGCTTCGTCGCCGGCCTCTGCACCTACCGGACATCCCGCCGCTGGTGCGCCACCTGTGGCGGCGGCCTGAGCTGCCCGGCCTGCGCCACCGCCGGCGTACGCCGGAACACCCCGGCACGGCGGTTCCGATGAGCGACGGGCGGGAGGTGCCGCACCTGCCGCCGGGGACGGTCCTCGACCTCGGCGCGGATGACTGGCGGTACGGCGACCAGCGGCTGCGGCTCATGGTGGAGTTCGTCCGCCTCGACCTGTCCCGGTACTACGACAACGAGTGGGTCTGGATCAGCGGGCAGCGACTGGCCCGGGACGGTTCCCCGTTGGGGCACCTGGACGCGCTGGTCAGGGTCGCGGCGCTCCCCGGCGGGCCGACGACCGACGGGAACGGCGCCTCCCGCGGGAACGGCACGTCCCACGGGAACGGCGCGGCGACGGGGCGGGCGAGGGGACACCGACGGTCGGCCAATCGGTGAGGGCGGCGTACCCCTCGTGCCGTTCCGGCGATGTCGGGCGCCGGACCGGGGCGGCACCCGACCCGCCGGAGCCGCGCGTCGCTCCGCCACCCGGCCGGCCGCGGCCGGCGGAGGCCGTCACCGGGGCAGCACCGACTCGGTGGACCACTCCCGCCAGCTGTCGAGCTGGTCGGCGGCGGCGGCGAGCTGCTCGGCCACCGGTCCCGGACCGGTCGAGCCCGGCGTGGTCCGCGCGGCCAACGCGGAGCGGACCGAGAGCACGTCCCGGACGCTCGGGTCGAAGTGCTCGCTGACCAGCCGCAGGTCCTCGTCGGAGACCTCGTCGAGTTCGCATTCCCGGGCCACGCAGAGCGCCACCAACCGGCCGGTCACCTCGTGCGCCTCCCGGAACGGCACACCCTTGCGGACCAGCCAGTCCGCGACCTCGGTGGCGAGGGAGAAGCCGGCCGGGGCGGCGGCGGCGAGCCGGTCCGCCCGGACCGTCATGGTCGAGATCATCCCGGCCAACGCGGGCAGCACCAGGTCGAGGGTGTCGATCGCGTCGAAGACCGGCTCCTTGTCCTCCTGCATGTCCCGGTCGTACGTCAGCGGCAGACCCTTCAGCATGGTCAGCACGCTGACCAGCCCGCCGATCAGCCGGCCGGACTTGCCCCGGGCCAACTCGGCGACGTCGGCGTTCTTCTTCTGCGGCATGATCGACGAGCCGGTGGCGAAGGAGTCGTCCAGCTCGACCCAGCCGAACTCCTGCGAGGTCCACATCACCACCTCCTCGCCGAGCCGGGACAGGTGCACGCCGAGCAGCGCGGTGACGAAGAGGAACTCGGCGACGAAGTCCCGGTCGGCGACCGCGTCCATCGAGTTGGCGAACGAGGTCCGGAAGCCGAGCTCCTTGGAGACCGCCACCGGGTCCAGCGGCAGCCCGGAGCCGGCCAGCGCACCCGCGCCGAGCGGGCTGACCGCGGCCCGGTGGTCCCAGTCGCGCAGCCGCTCCAGGTCCCGCAGCAGCGGCTGGACGTGTGCCAGCAGCCAGTGGCCGAAGGTGACCGGCTGCGCGTGCTGCACGTGGGTCAGCCCCGGAGCCGGCGTCTCCAGGTTGCGGGCCGCCTGCTCGATCAGGGCGTCGGCCAGGCCGACGATCCGCCCGGCCAGACCACGGGCGTGGTCCCGCAGGTAGAGCCGCAGGTCGGTGGCGACCTGGTCGTTGCGGGACCGACCGGCCCGCAGCTTGCCGCCCAGGGCGCCGAGCCGCTCCAGCAGGCCGCGTTCCAGCGCGGTGTGCACGTCCTCATCCTCGACCGTCGGCCGGAACGTGCCGGTCCGGACCGCGGCCTCCAGGTCGTCGAGGGCGGCCAGCATCCGCCCCAGCTCGTCGGGGTCGAGCAGGCCCGCGGCGGCGAGCACCCGGGCATGCGCCCGGGAGCCGGCCAGGTCGTACGGGGCGAGCCGCCAGTCGAACTGGACGCTGATCGAGAGTCTGGCCAGCGCCTCCGCGGGACCGCCGGCGAACCGACCGCCCCACAGACTCGTACGGTTGGTCCCGGCGCTGTTCTCGGTCAGGCTCTTGTCGTCCACGCCGCCCATTGTGAAGGTCATGTCGGGCAGCCTCCCAACCGGGCGTCCCTCGCTGACTCGCCGGGGCCGGTGACGGACTCCACGCGGGCGTCGGGCCCCTCGACCGCCCCCAGGTACGCCGGGACGGTGGGCCCGGTCACGACGTCCTCCCCTCGCCGCGCTCTTCCCGACCGGCCCAGGCGGAGAGTTTCGCTCCCAGCACCGCCCCACCGACGGCCTCCCGGGCCACCACCAGGACGGTGTCGTCACCGGCGATGGTGCCGACGACCTCCGGCAGGCCCGCCCGGTCCAACGCGCTGGCCAGATACTGGGCCGCACCGGGTGGGGTACGCAGCACGGTGATGTTGCCACTCGAGTCGACCCCGGTGAGGAGTTCCCGGAGCAGCCGCACCAGCCGGGCGGGGGCCTGCTCGGCGTCCCGCAGCGGCCGCTGGCCGTCCTCGGGGATGACATAGACCGCCGGCCCGTCACCGCCGCGCACCTTGACCGCGCCCAGCTCCTCCAGGTCACGGGAGAGGGTGGCCTGGGTGACCTGCACGCCGTCGGCGGCGAGCAGTTCCGCGAGTTCGGTCTGCGACCGGATGGGGCGCGTCCGGATCAGGTCGACGATCCGGGCGTGCCGGGCGGTACGCGTCACCGGCGCCGTCATCGCGGCTCCTGCGCCAGGAGCCAGGCCAGCAGCGCCTTCTGGACGTGCAGCCGGTTCTCCGCCTGGTCGAGGATCGCGCTGCGCGGCCCGTCAAAGACCTCGTCGGTGATCTCCTCCCCGCGGTGCGCCGGCAGGCAGTGCAGCACCACCACATCCGGCCGGGCCGCGGCCAACAGCGTCTTGTTCACCTGGTACGGCTGGAACACCGTGACCCGGTCCCGGCCGTCGTCCTCCTGCCCCATCGAGGTCCAGGTGTCCGTGGCGACCACGTCGGCCGCGTCCACCGCCTCCAGCGGGTCGCGCAGCACCTGCACCGAACCGCCGGTCCAGGCCGCGATCTCGGCGGCGCGGCTGACCACGGCCGCCGACGGGTCGAAGCCGGACGGGCCGGCGACCCGGACGTGCATCCCGGCGGTGGCCCCGGCGAGCAGGTAGGAGTGGGCCATGTTGTTGGCCGCGTCGCCGACGTACGCCAGGGTCCGGCCCGCGGTGCCGCCGCAGCGCTCGCGGACGGTGAGCAGGTCGGCCAGGAGCTGGCAGGGGTGGAAGCCGTCGGTCAACGCGTTGACCACCGGTACGTCCGACCCGGCGGCGATCTCGGCGAGCCGCTCGTCGCCGAAGGTGCGCACCACGATGGCCGAGACGTACCGGGAGAGCACCCGGGCCGCGTCGACCAGCGACTCGCCCCGGCCGAAGTGCGTCACCTGGGTGTCGACCACCACCGGGTGGCCGCCGAGCTCGGCGATGCCGACGTCGAACGAGAACCGGGTCCGCAGACTCGGCTTGTCGAAGAGCACCGCGACGGAACGGGGTCCGGCCAGCGGCCGGTGGGCGAACCGGTCCGCCTTCATCTGGGCGGCCAGGTCGAGGACGGCCGCCTGCTCGGCGGGGGTCAGGTCGTCGTCGCGCAGGAAGTGCCGGACCATCAGTGGCCACCCCCCGACGAGCCGGCGAGGTCGTGTCCGACGGACGCGGCGGCCTGGACGGCCGGCGGTCCGCCGCCTCCCGCCGGGTCGGCTCCGTCCAGCGCCCCGGGAAGAGCGGCGAGGAAGGCGTCGACCTGCTCCATGGTCAGGATGAGCGGCGGAGCCAGCCGGACCACGGTCGGCTGCACCGGATTGGTCAGGAAGCCGGCGTCCCGGAGCAGGCCGGCGACCGCGCCGGAGGCCGGGGCGCGCAGGACGATGCCGAGCAGCAGCCCGGCGCCGCGTACCCCGGCGACCAGCGGGTGGTCGAGGGCCTCGATCCCCCGCCGGATCCGCTCGCCGACCCGCTTGGCGTGGTCGATCAGCCCTTCGTTGGCGATCGTCGAGATCACCGCGAGGCCGGCGGCGCAACTGATCGGGTTGCCGCCGAAGGTGGTGCCGTGCAGACCCGGACGCATCAGCTCGGCCGCTCGGCCGAAGGCCAGGCAGGCGCCGATCGGCAGCCCTCCGCCGAGCCCCTTGGCCAGCGTGATCACGTCCGGCTCGATGCCCTCGGCCTGGTGGGCGAACCAGTGCCCGGTCCGGCCGATCCCGGTCTGGACCTCGTCGAGCACCAGCAACGCGCCGTGCTCGGCGGTGATCCGGCGGGCCTCGCGAAGGTAGCCGGGCGGGGGCACGACCACGCCGTTCTCCCCCTGGATCGGCTCCAGGATCACCATCGCGGTCTCGTCGTCGACCGCGGCGGCCAGCGCATCGACGTCACCGTACGGGACGTGGGTCACCTCGCCGGGCAGCGGGCGGAACGGGTCCGCCTTGGTCGGCTGCCCGGTCAGGGCCAACGCCCCCATGGTGCGGCCGTGGAAGCCGCCCTCGGCGGCGACGATCCGGGTCCGCCCGGTGAGCCGGGAGAGTTTGAACGCGGCCTCGTTCGCCTCCGCGCCCGAGTTGGCGAAGAAGACCCGCCCCGGCCGGCCGGCCAGCGCCAGCAACAGCTCGGCGAGGGCCACCGGGGGCTCGGCGACGAAGAGGTTGGAGACGTGCCCCAGGGTCGCGACCTGCGTGGAGACCGCCTCCACCACCGCCGGGTGGGCGTGCCCGAGCGCGTTCACCGCGATGCCGCCGAGCAGGTCGACGTACTCCCGGCCGGCCTCGTCGACGACGACCGCGCCACGACCCCGGACCAGCGCCAGCTGCGGGGGCCCGTAGTTCTCCATCATGGTCTGCGACCAGCGGTCCAGGAGGGAACTCATGCCGGCACTCCGCCCCGCTCCGCGCCGCCCCGCGAAGCACCCGCACCGAGCCACCTGACGCGCTCGCTCCACTCGCTCATGACTCAACCGCTCCGGGCTCGGGAACCACCATCGTGCCGAATCCTTCCGACGTGAAAACTTCCAGCAGGGTCGAGTGCGCCACCCGACCGTCCACCACGTGCGCCGCCGGCACCCCGCCCCGCACCGCGCGCAGGCAGGCCTCCATCTTCGGCACCATCCCCGACTCCAGCGTCGGCAGCAGCTCGGCGAGCTGGTCGGCGGTGATCTCCGAGATCAGACTCGACGTGTCCGGCCAGTCGGCGTAGAGCCCGGGTACGTCGGTCAGCACGACGAGCTTGCGGGCCCCGAGCGCCACCGCCAGCGCGGCGGCGGCGGTGTCCGCGTTGAGGTTGTGCAGTACCCCGTCCGCGTCCGGCGCCACCGTGGAGATCACCGGGATCCGGCCGGCCGTGATCAGGTCGGCGACCGCCGAGACGTTCACCTGGTCCACGTCACCGACCTGGCCGACGTCGACCGGTTTCCCGTCCACGTACGCCGGGCGGCGGACGGCGGTGAAGAGCCGGGCGTCCTCGCCGGAGAGCCCGACCGCGAACGGGCCGTGCTCGTTGATCAGGCCGACGAGTTCCCGCCCGACCTGGCCGACCAGGACCATCCGGACCACGTCCATCGACTCCGGCGTCGTCACCCGCAGGCCGCCCCGGAACTCGCTCGGGATGCCGAGGCGGTTCAGCATCGCCGAGATCTGCGGGCCGCCGCCGTGGACGACAACCGGCTTCAGGCCGGCGTAGCGCAGGAAGACCATGTCGGCGGCGAAGGCGCGCTGCAGCTCCGGATCGGTCATCGCGTTGCCGCCGTACTTCACCACGACGGTGGCGCCGGAGAAGCGGGCGAGCCACGGCAGCGCCTCGATCAGCGTGGCGGCCTTCCGCTGCGCCTCGGTCAGGTCACGGGTCAGGTTCATGTCGAGTACGCCGAGTTCTCGTGCACGTACGCGTGCGACAGGTCGTTGGTCAGGATGGTCGCGGCGGCGGAACCGGCGTGCAGGTCGATCCGGATGGTCACGTCCCGGCCGGAGAGGTCGACCTTTGCCCGGTCCTCGGCGGCGGCGCCCGCCCGGCAGACCCAGACGCCGTTGATCGCGACGTCGAGGGCATCCGGCTCGAAGACCGCGGTGGTGGTGCCGACGGCGGCCAGGATGCGACCCCAGTTCGGGTCGTTGCCGAAGAGTGCCGTCTTGACCAGGTTGTTCCGGGCCACCGCCCGCCCCACCTCGACCGCGTCGTCCTCGTCGGCGGCGCCCGTCACCTCGATGGCGATGTCCTTGGTGGCGCCCTCGGCGTCGGCGACCAGTTGTCGGGCAAGATCGCGGCAGGCCGCGGTGACCGCCTCGGTCAGCTCGGCGCTGCTCGGCGTGACCCCGGCGGCACCGCTGGCCAGCAGCAGCACCGTGTCGTTGGTGGAGAGACAGCCGTCGGAGTCGATCCGGTCGAAGCTGACCCGGCAGGCGGCCCGGAGGGCTGCGTCGAGCACCTCCGGCTCGGCGACCGCGTCGGTGGTGAGGACGCAGAGCATGGTGGCGAGCGCCGGCGCCAGCATGCCGGCGCCCTTGGCCATGCCGCCGACGGTCCAGCCCGCGCCCGCGACCGTGGTCGTCTTCGGCCGGGTGTCGGTGGTCATGATCGCCTCGGCCGCCGCCGCACCGCCGTCGGTGGCCAGCGCCGCGACCGCCGCGTCCACTCCGGCCAGCAGCCGGTCCATCGGCAGCCGCTCGCCGATCAACCCGGTGGAGCAGACCGCCACCTCACCGGCGCCGACCGGCTCCGGCCCGCCGGCCCGGGTGAGCGCGGCGGCGAGATGCTCCGCCGTACGGTGGGTGTCCTGGAAGCCCGGCGCACCGGTGCACGCGTTGGCGCCGCCGGAGTTGAGGACCACGGCCCGGACCCGCCCGCCGCGGAGCACCTGCTGACTCCAGAGCACCGGGGCGGCCTTGACCCGGTTGGTGGTGAAGACGCCGGCCGCCGCGGTCGCCGGCCCGTCGTTGAGCACCACGGCGACGTCGGGCGCGCCGCTGGCCTTGAGCCCGGCGGCGACTCCGGACGCCCGGAACCCGCGGGGCGCGGTGACGCTCATGCGTGTCTCCTCTGTCCGCTGGTCGCGGTTGCGCTGGTCACGGCGCGACGCCGTACGCCGACAGGCCGGTCGTCTCCGGCAGCCCGACCATCAGGTTCGCGCACTGCACCGCCTGGCCGGCGGCTCCCTTGCCCAGGTTGTCGATGGCGCTGACCACGATCAGCCGACCCGAGTCGACGTCGACGGTCGCCTGCAGGTGGCAGGAGTTGCTGCCGAGGGTGGCGGCGGTGTGCGGCCAGCGCCCCTCGGGGAGGACGTGCACGAACGGCGCCTCCGCGTACGCCTCGGCGAGCACCGCGCGGGGGTCGACGCCGGCCGCCGCCGGCACGGCGGTGACGGTGGCCAGGATCCCGCGCGGCATCGGCGCCAGCACCGGGGTGAAGGACAGGCTCCGTGCGCCGCTGGCCTGCTTGATCTCGGGCACGTGCTGGTGGGCGCCGACCCTGTACGGCGCGAGGTCCCCCATCACCTCACTGCCGAGCAGGTGCGGCTTCGGGGCCCGACCGGCGCCCGACGTGCCGGAGGCGGCGACCACCACCACGTCGTCGGGCGCCGCGACCCCGGCCGCGAGCAGCGGCGCGAGCGCCAGGATCGTGGCCACCGCGTAGCAGCCGGTGTTGGCGACCCGGGTCGCGCCCGCGATCGCCGCCCGTTGCCCGGGAAGTTCCGGCAGACCGTACGTCCAGGCGCCGGCGTGCGTGCCGCCGTAGTAGCGGGTCCAGGCGCCGGGGTCGGTCAGCCGGTGGTCGGCGCCGAGGTCCACCAGCCGGACCGACTCCGGCAGACGCGCGGCGAGGGCCGCCGACTCGCCGTGCGGCAGAGCAAGGAAGACGAGGTCCGCGTCGGCCAGCACGCCCGGCTCGGTGGGAGCGAACGGGAGATCCAGTCCGGCGAGGTGCGGATGCACGGAGGCGACCGGCTGGCCGGCCTGACTGTGTGCCGTGGCCGCGACGAGGTCGAACTCCGGGTGTCCGGCGATCAACCGGAGCAGTTCGCCCCCCGCGTAGCCGCTGGCCCCCGCCACCGCGACACGAAACCCCATGCCCACCTCCGCATGTCTATGCAGAGGACGGTATCACCATTCGTTTTGGGCCGCAACGTCACGCAGCGGATGTGGGAGATTATCACCACAAAACCGGCAACGGGTTTTATCAGACCTCTACTCGTCGTTGTCCTGGGCGCCGCGATAGGAGACGCCGTGCTGGGACACGTCCCCGCGGTGTCCGTCAGCCCCGGAACCGCCAGAGGCCGAGCCGGTCGGGTGCGGTCCGGCAGACGAGGACGGTGAGGCCGGCCCGGCAGTCCACCACGCCGGCGGGCAGGGCGCCGATGATCTCCAGCGAGGCGCCGCGGGCCACGGCGAGCAGGGTACGCCCGCCGGACGCCTCGGGCCGGAGCAGGATGTCCGGCGACCAGACGATCGAGTGCCAGCCGATGGGCCGGCTCCGGGTCCAGCGCTCCGCGCCGGTGTCCGGGTCGAGGGCGACCACCTGGGACTCACCGTCCAGACAGGCCAGACCGCCGCAGTCCCGGATCGCCTCACCGGACCCGCTGCCGGGACGGCTCCACCGCGGGGTCAGGTCCGGCAGGTCGTACCCGGTGACCGAGAAGCCCGCCCGGTCGGGGTGCCGCAGCACCAGCCGGCCGGCGATCACCCGGGGATTGTGCTGCGCGTAGTCCGCGGGCGGCAGCTGGCCGGTGCCGACGACACGACCGGTGGCCGGGTCGTACAGCTCGGCCGCCACGGTGTCGTGTACGACCAGAACCCGGGGCGGATCGCCGGGTACCGGCTGCACCACCGCCGTCGACGACAGCGGCAGCCGCCAACGGACCGCGCCGGTGGCGAGCTCGACCGCCTCGACGGCGCCCTCCAACCGCCGTCCCGCCCCGGAGAGGCTGCGGACCTCCCAGACGCCGAGCCCGATGGTGCTGTCCGGCATCCGCAGCACGCGCCCCGGCCGACTCCACCACACCGCACCCGTCGCCGCCGACCGGGCGGTGGTGACGGTGCCCCGCCCCACCGTGCTGACCTCGGCGATCAGGAGCACGTCTCCGACCAGGTCCGCGGAGTACCGGCCAGCCGGCTCCGCCGGCACGCTCCAGCGCCGGGCACCGCCATAGAGCTCGTACGCCGTCAGCGTGCCGGTACGCCCGCCCGGACCGGCCCGAGCCACGGAGACCAGGAGCAGGTCACCGGCGACGAAGAACGTGCTCCCGGCCGGTACGGCGAGAGTGCCGGTGGCGCGCAGCCGCCCGTCCGGCGGACCGGCCGCGGTGAGGCAGAACAGGACCAGGAGGGTGACCAGGACCCCGGCCCGCCACCGGATGGCGACCCGCCGCGATCCGGGCGACGGCGCCGGCTCGTCCGCCAACCGACCGTGATCCTCACCGAGGTCGATGAGCACCGTTCCGCGTCTCTCCACCCGCACTCCCGACCCGCCGACGCCGTGCGGACCTTCGGCGCGGTCCCCGGCGCCGCTGCCCGGCACCGGCCGCGACCGCCGCTCAGTCGAGCGTAACGGCCCGACCGCCGGACGTGGCGGGCTGAAGCCGCCGGATCGTCCGCACCGCCAATCCGACCAGGACCACCCCGACCCCGGCCCACACCCCGGCCGCGAACGGGGTGGACCGCACGTCCGCCAGCATCCCGAGCCCGGGCCGGGCGACCGCGATGCCGATTCCGCCCAGGCAGGTGACCACACCGACGATCGCGGCGCGCACCGGTCGTGGGGTGACCTCGTTGGTCAGGACCTCCAGGACGGTGGTGCCGAGCGCGTACCCGAAGCCCATCACCGGCAGGAAGACGAACGGTCCGAGCCAGGCCACCTGGCTGACGGCGACCAGGGAGCCGAGGATCAGGCCGAACGCGGTGGCCAACGCCGCCCCGCGGCGCCGGCCGACGTACCCGGCGGCCAGGCCGCCCAGCACCGAGGCGGCCGCGAACGCGCCGTACATCCAGCCGGTGGCCCGGGTGGACAGCCCCAGTTCCAGGGCCAGCGGCTGGAACAGGATCCGTGCGCTCCAGCCGAAGAGCAGCAGCAGGATCCCCAGCCAGACCGCGCGGCGCACCCGGATGTCCGCGATCGCGCCCCGCACGTCGCGCAGGATCCCCGAGAGGCTGGAGACCACCCGGGATCCGCGGATCTCGGGCAGGGTGAGCGCGAGCAGGAAGGCCACCCCGGCCAGACCGGCGGTGACCGCGAACGGCAGCCGCGGATCCACCTCGTACAGGTATCCGGCGGCCAGCAGCGAGAGCAGCACGGAGACACTGCCGACCGCGCGGACCAGCCCGAAGGCGCGGGCCGGACTGATCTCCAGTTCGTCCTGTTGGCAGAGTTCGTAGAGGTAGGTGCTCGCCGCGCCGGAGGTGAACGCCCAGAGCACGCCCCAGAGCACCCAGGCGGCGAAGAGGAGCCCGACACCGCGGATCTGGGTGATGGTGACGAACGTCAGCACCGACCCGCCGGCCAGCACCAGGTAGGTACGGCGCCGGCCGAGCAGGTCGGCCACCACCCCCGCGGGGAACTCACAGACCACCGCCACGATCCGGAACACCGCGTCGGCGAGCACCGCCGTGGTGAGCGGAAAGCCCAGATCCCGGAGGTAGATCAGCCAGACCGGAAACCAGAACTGCACCTCGAGCAGGAACTGCGCGAGGGTGAAGACCCGGATGGATCGGCTACGGAGCGCCTGTCTCATCCGTCGCGCCGTCCCGTCACGTGCTGCGGTCCCGGCGGAAGAAGAGGTAGATGACGACCAACAGCACGGAGAGCACGCCGGAGCTGATCACGACCGCGTCCGCCGGCTGCGCGGCGACCCACTCCACGATGGAGGAGCGGCCCAGGTCGTAGACGGACATCTCCGGGTCGGTCGCCACTGACCGCCCGAACTCGGTCACCGCCAACGCGGTGCCGAGGATCGAGGTCATCGCGATACCGAGCAGGATGAGGTCGGTGAACATGGCCGACCGTGCGGTACGCCGTGCGGCCAGCTCGGCCAGCCGCCGGCTGCAGAGCTCGACCTTGAACAGCACCGGCTGCTCCAGCAGCCGCTCGCAGTCCCAGAAGTCGAGGATCGCGTCCATCTCCACCCGTACCCCGCGCTTGAGGTACTTCGAGACGTTCTGGCGCTCCATGATGATGAGCTCGGCACGCTGGCTCAGCCGGGTCAGTTCTCCCCTCAGCTGCTCCAGTTCCCACCGGGAACGCGCCGCGGCCGTGTCGGCGAGGATCGTGGACAGCCGGGTGTCGATCCGCTCCAGGACCCCGTAGAACACCTGGGCGTAGCGCAGTGCCTCCCACTGGTCGCGGAACGGGTCGCCGGGAAGCATCCGACCCCCGGCGCCGGTCCGGTCGAGGAAGATGTAGTTCAGCCAGCGCACGAGGTGGCTCAGTTCGCCCTCGATCAGCCGCTCGGCGGGTGGCCGGTCGCCGTCCCTGACCGTCACGTCCTTGACCCAGTGCCGGATCATCTCGGCGGCGTCCGGCGCCTCGGGATTCACCAGCAGGCTGCGGGTGACCCAGAGCACCTCGCCGAACTCGGCCCGGACCGGGTCGTCGGCGGGGGTGGCCGCGAGCAGCACCCGCTCGTCCGGGTCGGCGGCGCGAAGCAGGGCCAGCACCGGATCCAGGTAGCGTCGGACGACCTCCCGGGCAACCCGCTCACCCATCGCCACCGCCGCGGCCTGCAGTTCGTCGAGCCGGGTGGTCAGCTCCCCCGCGTGCCCGGCGAGCCATCCGTCGACATCGGACAGCATCTCCAGCAGCATCAGACCGTGGTCGTAGAGGCGGAAGCTGATCTCGGTGACGCCGGTGTGCAACGCGTCGGTGGCCCCGGTGAACTCGTCCGGCAGGTGTGCCGGGCGCAGCGTGCCGGTCAGCACGTGCAGGGTCCGCTCGTCCCCGTGGTAGCTGATCGTTCGGTAGAGGTTCAGCGAACTGCGGGGGCGGGTGTGCTTCAGCTCGATCGCGGGCGGCGGTCCCGGGTCGGGCGGTGGCGCCGATCCCGGTCCCCCGGCCGGCGGTGCCTCGGCGGGTGACGCCGTCGTCGCGGGGTCCAGCCGTCGGAGCAGGTCGTCCAGCTCGGGTTGCCGTTCGCGCCAGAAGCGGGCGTGGGACACCGGGTCACGCAGGGACGCCCCCGGCACGGCGTAGTAGTCCACCACCACCGGGGCGAGGATCCGAAGCTGCGTCACGCCACCTCCCGGATACCCCGGACGCCGCCACCGCCGGACCGACCGAACCGGTCGCGGATGCCACCCGATCCGGTCACGATCCCTCCTCGGTCAGCAGCAGCGCCCGGGCGTCGACGTACAGCACCCGGCCCTGAGCCGGCCCGTTGGACACCTTCACCCGGACGAGGATCCGTCCGGTCGGCTCCTTGGCCGCGTCGAGGAACGCGTCCGGCCAGGCGAGCACCTGGGCCCGGGTGCCGCGCGGAGCGAGCAGCACCAACCGGCCCGCCGCGTCCCGCAACTCCACCAGACCGGTGTCGCCGACCGGGGTGAGGGTGACCTCTCGGCTCGCGGCGGGCACCAGGTCGGCGACGAGGTCCGCGTACTCGTCCGTCCGGCGCATCTCGGCCAGCGCCCGGTTGAACTTCCGCATCACGATGGCGGCCTCGGGGGTGTCCGCCATCATGAAGTGGAGTCCCTGCACGGAATGCACCAGCGGGTTGTCGCCGGGCAGGTAGCCGAAGTCGGCGGCGTCCCCCGCGAACGTCGGATCGGCCAGCGCCGCCCGGCCGGAGAGCAGCCCCTCGGCGAGGAGGTCGACGCGGCCGTCGGCCAGGGCCTGGAAACCGTCGGCCGTCGACGGAAACTCGACGAGCTCGCCGACCGCCGCGTCCAGCTCCGCCCAGTAGTCGTAGCCGGCGATACCGCCGACCCGCAGTGCGGCGAGGTCGGCCGGGGTGGAGACCGCCGGGGCACCGGCACGGCGGTGGTAGAACAGCACGTACTCGAAGTCGATGAGGGGATCGGAGAGCAGCAGGTCGGCACGCCGGGATGCGCTGGCCACCATCGGGAACATGCCGAGCGACGCGCCGGACCGGACCCGTTCCTCCGCCAGCGTCCACGAGGTGTACGAGATCTCGGGGCGATAGCCGGACCGGCTCAGGACCTCCACGACCAACTTGGTGACCGGCCCTCCGTCGGGCAGCTCCGGGCCGACGAACGGGGCCCAGTCCCCGCTGGAGACCAGGAGCGGCCGGGCCGGCGGGGTGGGCGACGAGCGCAGCCCGGTGACGATGATCATGCTGGCCACCGCGACGACCACCAGCAGCGCCGCTACCGGCCCCCAGGTCCGGAGCCACCTCGTCGGGCTGGAGATCCGAAGTGGATGCGGACTCATGATCGTTCTTCCTATCATGACCGCACAAACCGGCAGCCGCGTGGTGGGCGCCCGACGGTCGGCGGGTCCAGACACCGGACAGGCGACGGCACTCGGGCGGCACCCACGTCACACCGGCATAGCACGCTCGACGGCGACGGCCGCCGCACAGGTGTGCGGCGGCCGTCGCCGTTCCCGGCGGAATCGGTGGCCGGTACCCGGACCCGCGGGCCGACCCTCGGCCCCAGGTGAGCGCCGGCCGTCAGGCGCCGCGGAGGACCGCGCCACAGCGGCGGGCGGCCTCGGCCACTGCGGCGTCTCGGGCCGCGACCGCCTCCTCGCCGGTCAGGGTGCGATCCGGGGCCCGGAAGACCAGCTTGTACGCCAGCGACTTCCGCCCCTCACCCAGCTGCGCCGACTCGTAGACGTCGAAGAGCCGGACCGATTCCAGCAGCTCGCCGGCGCCGTCCGTGAGAGCCCGTCGAACCTCGTCCGCCGGGACCCCCGCATCCACGACCAGCGCCACGTCGATCAGCGCCGGCGGATATCCGGAGATCTGGGGCGCCGGCACCACCGGCGCGACGGGCAACGCGTCCAGGTCGATCTCCATCGCGCTGGTACGGGCCGGCAGCTCCAGCGCCGACAACGCCGCCGGGTGCAGCTCGCCGGCGTACCCGACCGTGACGCCGTCGACGAGGAACTCGGCGCAGCGGCCCGGATGCCAGGGGGCGTACGCGGCCTGGCGCACGACGATCCGCTGCTCGGGGATGCCGGCGGTGGCGAGCACCACCCGTCCCGCCTCGATCGCGTCGGCCCAGCCCGCCGGCCGGCCCGGCCCCCACCACCCGGTCGGCTCGACCTCGCCGGTGAGGACGGCGGCGACGTGCCAGGGCTGCTCCGGCAGGACCGAGTCGGCGGCGGCGAACTCGGCGTCGCTCGGCCGGTGGGCCACCCCCATCTTCGGAGGCTCCCCCGCCTCCGGCCGGGGCAGGAAGACGAGGCCGATCTCGTAGAGCGCGAGATCCCGCTGGCCGCGGCTGACGTTGCGGCGCAGCGCGCCAAGCAGGGTCGGGAGCAGCATGGTCCGCATCAGCGGATCGGTGTCGGAGAGGGGGTTGGCGACCCGCATCGTCCGACGCCGCGGATCGTCGGCCGGCAGGCCGAGCCGGTCGAAGATCTCGGCCGCCACGAACGGGTGCGTCAGCACCTCCACGAAGCCGTTCTCGGCCAGCGCGCGGCTGACCGAGCGGCGTCGCCGCTGCGTCGGGGTGAGTCCGCGCCCGGGCGGGGCGAGCGGCAGGACCGACGGTACCCGGTCGTAGCCGTCCAGCCGGACGACCTCCTCGATCAGGTCGGCCGGGTCGGTGAGGTCCGGCCGCCAGGTCGGTGGGGTCACCACCAGGGTCGGCGGCCCGCTGGCGTGCCGCCCACCGGCGAGGCTGGCGGCGGCACTCCGCGCGTCCGTCCGGGACACCGCGCACCCGACCCGTTCCAGCAGCTCGACCACCCGCTCCGGCTCGTACGCCACGCCGACCCGTCGGGCCGGTAGGTCCGCGTCGATCACGATCCGACCCGGGGGCGTCGTGTGGTCGATGTCCAGCACCTCGTCCCCGACGGTGCCGCCGCCGTACGTGGTCATCAGCGTCACCGCACGCTCCAGCGCGACCAGCGGCAGCGCCGGGTCGACGCCCCGTTCCCAGCGCTTCGCCGCCTCGCTGAACAACCGGTGCCGCCGGGCGGTCCGGCCGACCGTCACCGGATCCCAGTGCGCCGCCTCGAAGAGCACGTTCGTGGTGGTGGCGACGACCTCGCTGCTCTCGCCCCCCATCACCGCCGCGAGCGAGATCGGCACCCCGCCGTCGGGGCCGGCGAGCGAGTCGGGCAGCCCGGCGTCGCAGATGACCAGGTCCTCGGGATGCAGCTCCCGTACCACCCCGTCCAGCGTGGTCAGCCGTTCCCCGGCCACCGCGCGGCGCACCACCAGCTCGCCCCGGAGCGCGTCCAGGTCGTACGCGTGCATCGGCTGACCGAGTTCCAGCATCAGGTAGTTGGTGATGTCGACGGCGAGCGAGATGCTCCGGATGCCGGCGACCGTGAGCCGCTGCCGCATCCACCGCGGAGACTCGGCGAGCGGGTCGATACCCCGGACCACCCGGGCCGCGAACCGGTCGCAGCCGACCGTGTCGACCACCCGCACCGGGTACGCCGGCGTGGCGGTCGCCCCCGGCGCCGGCAGCTGGGCCGGATCACGGAACGGTACGTCGAAGGCGTGCGACAGCTCCCGGGCCAGCCCGCGGACCGACATCGCGTACCCCCGGTCCGGGGTGATCTCGACCTCGACCACCACGTCGTCGAGCCCGATCACCGGGCGCGCGTCGTCGCCCGGCTTGGCCGGGACGTCCTCGGTCAGCACCAGGATCCCGGAGTGGTCGTCACCGATGCCGAGTTCCCGGGCCGAGCAGATCATCCCGTGGGAGATCCGCCCGTACGTCTTCCGGGCGGAGATCGCGAAGCCGCCCGGGAGAACCCCACCGGGAAGGATCACCACCACCCGGTCGCCGGGCGCGAAGTTGGTCGCCCCACAGATGATCTCCTGCGGTTCACCGGTGCCGTTGGCGGCTCCGACGTCGACCCGGCAGAACCGGATCGGCTTCTTGAACCCGGTCAGCTCCTCGATCTCGAGAACCTCGCCGACCACCAGCGACCCGGTGACCGTCTCCCGGAGGTCCACGATGGACTCGACCTCGATGCCGAGGTTGACCAGTGCCCGGTCCAGCTCCTCGATGCTCAGCTCGGCCGGGAGCTCGACGTACTCCCGCAGCCAGGAAAGGGGAATTCGCATGACTCAGACCACCGCATCCGTTCCGTCGTCCACCGCGTCCGTTACGCCGTCGCGCATCTCCGCTACACCTCGACCCCGAACGCACGGGTGAACCGCACGTCCCCCTCGGCCATGTCGCGCATGTCGCCGATCCCGTGCCGGAACATCAGGCTCCGGTCGATTCCGATGCCGAAGGCGAACCCGGAGTAGACGTCCGGGTCGATGCCGCAGGCGGTGAGCACCCGGGGGTTCACCATGCCGCAGCCGCCCCACTCGACCCAGCGCGGTCCGTCGCGGTGCTGGGGGAACCAGATGTCGAACTCGGCGGACGGCTCGGTGAACGGGAAGTAGTGCGGCCGGAACCGGGTCCGCGCCTCGGCCCCGAACAGTGCCTTGGCGAAGTGATCCAGGGTGCCGCGCAGGTGGGCCATGGTGATGCCCTCGTCCACGACCAGCCCCTCCACCTGGTGGAAGACCGGGCTGTGGGTGGCGTCCAGTTCGTCGGTGCGGTAGACCCGGCCCGGGCAGACCACGTAGATCGGCGGCTTGCGGGCGAGCATCGTCCGGGCCTGCACCGGCGAGGTGTGGGTACGGAGCACGATCCCCGGCACGTCCAGGTAGAAGGTGTCCATGGTGCCCCGGGCCGGGTGGTCCGGGCCGATGTTCAGGGCGTCGAAGTTGGTCCACTCCAACTCGACCTCGGGACCCTCGGCGATCTCGTACCCCATGCCGACGAAGAGGTCGCCGATGCGCTCGGCGAGCGTACTCACCGGGTGCCGGGCCCCGCGCGGCCGCCGGTCGTACGGGAGGGTGACGTCCACCCGCTCCTCGGCGAGGATCCGCTCGGCCTGGGCCGCCTGCACCAGTGCGAGCCGTTCGGCGTACGCGGCCTCGATCTCCCGGCGGGCCTCGTTGACCCGCCTGCCGGCGTCGGCCCTGGCCGCCGGCGGCAGGGCGCCGATCTCCCGGCGGGCCAGCGAGACCGGTGCCCGGTCGCCGAGATGCCGCCGGCGCAGTTCGGCGAGGGCCTCGGGATCGGCCGCGGCGTCGAACGCGGCCTTCGCGTCGGTGACCGCCGCCGCCAGCGCCTCCGGGGCGAGCAGGGCGACCTGTTTAGGGTCGTACGGGTCGTTGCGATAGGTCATGGCGTGCAGCTACTCCCTCTGCGTCGCGGGCGGTCCCCGCGGCCTGGCGCGTCGGATCTCCGGCCGCGTCGCGGTGGATGCCCCTGCGGGCTGCCCCGGCGGCCGGTCCGGTCCCCGGGTCACGCGGTACGGTGCCGCGGCGGCACGGCGACCCGGCCGGTACGGAACACCCGGCAGCGGCGACGGTACGGACAGGCCGGTGGGCGGCCCTCACGGGCGGCCATCAGAGTCTACGGACGGGCGGCTCGGCCGCAGCCCGCCGGTGGGAAGGTCCGCAGGGAGGTGTGGGTCAGCCCTGCCGCCCGCCGACACCGGCGGGCTGGCTAAACGAGTGGCGTCGCGCGTGTCGCACGTCCGACGCACCGCACCCGGTCATCAGGTCGACATCTCCCCGGTCGTGGTCCGCGTCTCCGGGACGGGGCGCCGCCCGGAACGCAATGCTCTGGCGGAAGCGTACAGGCAAACCGCCGCGGCGGCAGCCAGGTTGAGGCTCTCGGCACGCCCGTGCAGCGGCACCCGGACCCGGGCGTCGGCCGCCTCGGCCAGCTCGGCCGGCAGCCCGTGTGCCTCGGAGCCGAAGAGCCAGGCGGTGGGGCCGGCCAGGCCTCCGCGGTCGGTGAGGTCGTCCAGGTCGGTCTCGCCGTAGCCGGAGGCGGCCAGCACGGTGAGGCCGGCGGCGCGGAGCACCGCCACCACCTCGGCCGGGTCGGGGGCTCGGACCACGTCGAGATGGAACAGGCTCCCCGCGGAGGCGCGCACGCACTTGCCGTTGTACGGGTCGACCGCCTCGCCGGCGAAGATGACCGCCTGCGCCCCGGCCGCGTCCGCGGTCCGCAGCACCGTGCCGGCGTTACCCGGGTCCCGGATCTCGGCGAGCACGGCGACCAGCTCGGGTCGGCGGCGTACCGCCTCGGCGAGCGGGACGTCGACCCGGTGGCAGACGGCGACGATCCCCTGCGGGGTGACGGTCTCGGTGAGCCCGGCGAGTGCCTCGTCGGTCAGCGCGGAGACCGGGATCCCGGCGCCCGCGGCGGTCGCCGCCAGGTCGGCGTACCGGCCCAGGCCGGTGGGGGTGCCGAAGAGCTCGACCACCACGCCGGGGCTGGCCAGCGCCTCCCGGATCGCCTGCGGCCCCTCGGCGAGAAACCGGCCGGTCTGGTCCCGCTCCCGGCGACGGTGCAGCCGCCGGGCCGCGACGACCCGCGGGGTACGGGGGGTGAACAGCGAATGCTCCCTGGTGCAGACACGGTCGAGGCGCCCCACCCGCGGATGGACCGGCACGTGGGACGCCTCGATCGGATGGTGCAAGGTCAGGCGGCCTGCGCCGAGGCGCCGCCGGTGCCCTCGGCCGCCACGGCGGCGCGGGCGACCTTGACGATGCCCGCGAAGGCGGTCGGGTCGTTGACCGCGAGGTCGGCCAGGATCTTGCGGTCGACCTCCACCCCGGCGAGCTTGAGGCCCTGGATGAGCCGGTTGTAGGTCATCCCGTTGGCCCGGGCGCCCGCGTTGATCCGGGTGATCCACAGCTGCCGGAAGTCGCCCTTGCGGTCACGCCGGTCCCGGTAGGCGTACTGCATCGAGTGCAGCACCTGCTCCTTGGCCTTGCGGTAGAGCCGGGAGCGCTGGCCCCGGTAACCGCTGGCGGCCTCCAGCACGGTACGGCGCTTCTTCTGAGCGTTTACTGCCCGCTTGACGCGTGCCATCTCAACTACTCCTTCTCAGATCAGGCGCGCGTCAGCGGGCCAGCAGCTTCTTGATCCGCTTGTAGTCGGCCTTGGCCACCTCGACCGTGCCGGTGAGCCGGCGAGTCCGGGTGGAGGCCTTCTTCTCCAGGTTGTGGCGCAGCCCGACCTGCTGGGCAACGATCTTGCCACGGCCGGTCACCTTGACCCGCTTGCCCATCCCGGTGTGGCTCTTCATCTTCGGCATTGTGGTGCGTCTCTCCCCTGTTACTCGCCGGCGGTCCCGGCGGATCCGGCCGCGTTTGGCGATGCGCCCTTGGCCGGCGGTGCCTCGGCGGCACCAGCCTCCCGCTCGCGCGCCGAACCCGACCTCGCCGCCGAAGCAGCGGCCTTGGTGGCCCGATGCGGAGCCAGGACCATGATCATGTTACGACCGTCCTGTTTCGGAGCGGCCTCGACGTACCCCAGGTCCGAGATCTCGGACTCGAGCCGGCGCAGGAGCCGATAGCCCAGCTCCGGTCGACTCTGCTCGCGACCCCGGAACATGATCGTCACCTTGACCTTGTCGCCCGCCTTGAGGAACCGCACCACGTGGCCCTTCTTGGTCTCGTAGTCGTGCGGGTCGATCTTCGGGCGGAGCTTCATCTCCTTGATGACGGTCTGTTGCTGGTTACGCCGCGCTTCGCGCGCCTTGAGTGCGCTCTCGTACTTGTACTTGCCGAAGTCCATGAGCTTGCACACCGGCGGGCGCGCCATGGGCGCAACCTCGACCAGGTCCAGGTCGACGTCCGCGGCCAGCTGCAGGGCGCGCTCGAGCGGGACGATGCCCACCTGCTCGCCCTCAGGGCCGACCAGTCGGACCTCACGTGCCCGGATCTGCTCGTTCACGCGTGGCTCGACGCTGATGAGGCCTCCTCGTGGTGATCCTTCACCGGCCCCGCGTCAGCGGCGGCCGGTCCTTCGTGCGTCGACCACAAGCAGAAGGCCCCGGCATCCGCCGGGGCCTGCTCGACCGGTCAGGGTGATCCCGAAGAACCACGCTCCGGCCCGGCGGAACCGAACCGGTGACCGGACCCGGCCGCCATCTCGCAGCGACTCGGGTGGGAGCAGGCGCTCCGCTTGATGACTGCCCGGGTGCGTTTGTCGCGTTCGGCGACGGGCGCAGCCCGAGAGCAGTGGTCGACTGATGAAGACTAGCAGGTCAGCCCGCACGATGCCAAAACGGGCAGCCCGGGGCGCGGACCACCGGACGGGTCGGATCGGGTCCGCTCGGGCGACCTATGCGGAGCCGCCCGACGACCGCTGGTGGGCGGCGTGCAACGCGCGGAGCGCGCGCACCCCGTTGACGGCCCGCTCCCGGTCCACCACCTGGAGAGCGAGAATCGGCAGCAGCTCATCGTCGTCCAGCTCCACGCTGGCCCAGGCGGAGCCCCGGTTGAACCGGATCCCCCGCACCGCGTCCCAGGGCAGCTCATAGCCGCCGACGAGGTTGCGCACCCGGATCCCACGGCTGTCCGCCTCGACCCGGGGACGGGTGAAGATCAGTACGACGGCGGCGCCGAGCACACCCAGCCCGGCCATGGCGAACTGGTCGCCCCGCTGAAACGTCGCCTGGCCCGAACCGGTCGAGCCGTGCAGGCCGATGCTGAGCAGGGTGAACAGCAGCACCAGCACGGGCGCCGCGATCCAGCAGAGCACCCGGATGCGGTGCGGCCGGACCCGTACGGCGGGCTCGCGGACCACGACGGAGTCGGTCACGACGCCCAGTCTGCCACCTGGCGACGGCGCCACCTCACCGGGGCGGGCGCGGCGCCGCGGTGGCACGGGTCGGATGGCGGCCGGGACGCGGCGCCGCGGCTCGGGTGGCGCCCCGCGGGGATGCGGCTCAGGTGGCGGCGGGGGCGCCGCGGGCGGCCCGACCCGAGATCACGACGGCCAGGAGGGTGAGAAGTGCCCCGGCCAGCACGGCCAGACTCGCCCCCGGACCGCCCGGCCGTAGGTCGAGCAGGAGCGCTCCGCCGAGCTGGCCGGCGACCAGGGCCAGCCCGGTACGCAGCAGCCCCACGGAGCGGATCCCGAGCAGCACCACGACGGTGATCCCCACCCCGAGCGCGCCGCCGACGTAGAGGTACCAGTCGGCGGGCCAGTCAACCCGGCCGAGCCGGCCCAGTACCCCGGTGACGGCGGCCAGGGCAGCCATCGAGCTGGCGCTGACCACGAAGTTGGTGGCGGTGGCGGCGGCCGGGTTGCCGGTCGCCGAGAGCCGCCCGTTCAACGCCCCCTGAACGGCGATCAGCGCCCCGCCGACCACGCCCACCAGCACCAGGCCCAGTGCCAGGTCGCCGACCGGCCGCCCGAGCTGCGCCAACGCCACCGCGCCGATGCCGAGCAGCGCCCCGGTGAGCCGGGGCCCGGTCAGCCCGAGCCGGCCTGCCGGGGCGAGCCGGGTCCGGTCGACCGCGAGCCCGCCGGCGCTGTTCCCGGCGACCTGGGCGATGGTGAAGACCGCGACCCCGAGCACCGGTACCACGTACGTGCCGGCGGCAATGAAGAAGGTGCCGCAGAGCCCGCCCAGGTACGTCCACCACGGCAGCCGAGCCCGCCACAGCGCCCGCAGCCCGGTCCGCATCGAGGGCAGGGCCACCAGCCCGACCAGAACCAGCAGGAGCCCGCCGGTGTTGTTCACCAGCCCGCCCACCACCGGGTGACCGGTTCGCTCCCCCAACTCGGCGTTGGCCAGGTTCTGGGCGGCCGAGCCCACGCCGCCGATGACCGTCAGCGCGATCGCCAGCCAGCCTGGCAACACCTTTCCCATCCGCCGCCCCGGCTCCCGTCCCACCGCTCCACTCCGTCCGCACGCCCGCAGAGGGCGGCCCCGCTCGGCCGGCCCGCGATCCACCGTGCCACCTCCACCGTCGCCGGCGGCGGTTGTCTGTGACCAAGATCGCGCCATGGCGCCCGGGGCGCGGCCGGCGCAGGGTCGGCCGGCATCCCGGCACGGCCATCCGACCGGGGCGGAACGCCCGTCGGCGGCGGCCCCGGCAACCGTACGGGGTCGGCCCGGGGAGGACGTGGCACACCCGACCCCGGCGCGGCGTCCGGACGGAGCGGCGGCACGCCCGGACGGAGACCGGGCGGCGCTCGGCGACGTCAGTCCAATATGGAACACTGACGCCGCGCTCGGCATCCCGCCGAGCCGGGAGACATGGGGAGTTCTCGTGCCGGTTACCGCCAACCTCGCCAAGCTGGTTGACAAGGATTACCAGGACAAGACCGTGGCCGAGCTCGTCGACGCGCCGGTCGCCGCCCTCGCCGGAATCAGCGAGCGCGCGGCGACGCACCTCAAGGAGGCCCTCGGCATCAAGACGATCGGTGACCTCGGTCGGAGCCAGTACTTCCAGACGGCCAGCGCGATCGTCCACCTGGCGACGCACGGCGAGTAAGCGCACCGCCGCGAACCGGCCGCCGACGACCGGTCGTCGGCGGCCGGTTCCACACCGCCGAGCGGGGTTTCTGTACCGCTCATAATGACTGCCTGGTCGTCGCCGACGGGTGTCCCTCCGGACCTGGCGTCGAGATCCACTGCGTGGAACGATGCGCCTCGACCCCCAGGTCTCGAGAGGAAACCCCATGAGACGACCTCTATGGCTCCGTGCGGGACTGGCGGCAGCCCTGGTTCCGCCATTGACACTGGTCGCCACCGCCAGCCCGGGTCTGGCGGAGCCGCCGCCGTCGTTCACCGCCACCGCGCTCAGCCCCGTCGCGAAGGTCAGCGGTGCGAAGGCCCCGAGCAGCAGCCTCGCCCGCACCGATCCGGCGCTGCTCGGCCGTACCGACGCCACGCCGATCCCGGTCCTGGTGAAGCTCGACTACGACGCGGTGGCCAGCTACGCCGGCGGCGTCAGCGGATACGCCCCGACCAGCCCTCGCACGACCGGCCGCAAGCTGTCCGGCTCCCCGGCCGAGAAACGCTACACCGACTACCTGGTCAGCCGCGAGAACGCGTTTGTCAAGGACCTGAGCAGGCGGGTCCCGACGGCGAAGGTCGGCCACCGCCTGCGCACGGTGTACGGCGGGGTCTCCGCCATCCTGCCGGCCAACAAGATCGGTGAACTGCTGAAGATGGACGGCGTCGTCGCCGTCCAGCAGGACACCCTGCGCCAGCCTCTCACCGACTCCAGCGGTGCGTTCATCGGTGCCACCTCGGTTTACCCGCGGCTCGGCGGCACCCGCAACGCCGGCAAGGGGGTCATCGTCGGGATCATCGACACCGGCGCCTGGCCGGAGCACCCCTCCTTCGCCGACCAGGGCAACCTCGGCGCGCCGCCGCCGAAGCCGGACGGCACGCCGCGCACCTGCGACTTCGGCGACAACCCGCTGACCCCGGCCGTGGACGTCTTCCGGTGCAACAACAAGCTGATCGGCGGCGCCCGGTTCCTCGACACGTACGACCAGGTCGCCGGTGACGACGTCTACCGGTCGGCTCGGGACAGCGGCGGTCACGGCACGCACACCGCCTCGACCGCGGTCGGCAACGTCGTCTCCTCGGCGAAGGTCTTCGGGGTGGAGCGCGGCCCGGTGGCCGGGATCGCTCCCGGAGCCTGGCTCTCGGTCTACAAGGTGCTCGGCCCGCAGGGCGGTTTCACCTCCGACATCGTCAGCGCGATCCAGCAGGCGGTGAAGGACGGCGTCGACGTCCTCAACTACTCCATCGGCGGCGGGGGCGGCGGCCCCACGGACCCGAGCATGCAGGCGTTCTGGGACGCGTACGCGGCCGGCGTCTTCGTCGCGGCCTCGGCCGGCAACTCCGGCCCGGGCGCCGGAACGGTCGACAACTACGTTCCGTGGGTGACGACCGTCGCGGCCTCCACCCAGACCCGCGAGTTCAGCTCGACACTGACGCTGCGCAGCGGCGGAGACACCCTGACCCTGACCGGTGCCTCGATCACCGCCGGCGTGCCGGACGCCACCCCGGTGGTGCTGGCAGAGTCGGTTCCGGGCTACTCCGGCGGCGCCATCTGCCAGACCCCCGCGGCGGCCGGGACGTTCACCGGCAAGATCGTGGCGTGCCAGCGCGGGGTGAACGGCCGGATCGAGAAGGGCTACAACGTGGCGCAGGGCGGCGCGGTCGGAATGATCCTCTACAACCCGACCCTGCAGGACGTCGAGACCGACAACCACTTCCTGCCGGCGGTGCACCTGGCCGACGGCACCAGGTTCAAGGCCTTCATGACCGAACACTCCGAGGTGACCGGGTCGTTCACCGCGGGCCAGACGCACAGCGGCAAGGGTGACGTGATGGCGGCGTTCTCGTCGCGGGGGCCGGGCGGTCTGGTCCTCAAGCCGGACATCACCGCGCCGGGCGTCCAGATCCTCGCCGGCAACACGCCGACGCCGGACGCGGTCGACGGCGGCCCGGCCGGCCAGTACTACCAGGCCATCGCCGGCACCTCGATGTCCGCGCCGCACATCGCCGGCGCCGCCGCGCTGCTGGCGGCGCTGCATCCGGAGTGGAGCCCGGGCCAGATCAAGTCGGCGATGATGACCACGGCGACGACCGACGTGGTCAAGGAGGACGAGACCACCCCGGCCGACCCGCTGGACTACGGCAGCGGTCGCCTCGACCTGACCAAGGCCGACGAGCCCGGCCTGACCTTCGACGAGACCGCCGACCGGATGCTCGCGCTCGGCGCGGACCCCCTCCGCGCGATCGACCTGAACCTGCCGTCGGTCGACGCCAAGGTGATGCCGGGCCGGATCAGCACCGTCCGCACCGCGACGAACGTCAGCGGCAAGACCCAGCGGTACACGGTGAAGGTCACCTCGCCGGCCGGAAGCCGGATCACCGTCTCGCCGCGTACGTTCACCGTCAAGCCGGGCAGGTCGGTGAAGCTCCGGATCGAGATCTCGTCGACCGCGCCGACCGCGCAGTACTTCGGCGAGATCCGGCTGGTGCCGGCGACCAGGAAGCTGCCGACCCTGCACCTGCCGGTGGCGTTCGTCCCCCGGCAGGGCGACGTCAGCCTCACCACCTCCTGCACGCCGGACCCGGTGTCCTGGCTCGGGACCAGCACCTGCACGGTGACCGCCCAGAACAACTCGTCCACGGCGACGACGGCGAGCCTGACCACCACCACGACGGTCCGGCTGCCGATCGTGTCGGCCTCGGGGGCGAAGGTCACCAACCCACTGAAGGCGGAGCGGAAGGGCGTCACGCTCCCCGGCCGCAAGGCGGGGGTCCCGTCGCTCGGTGCCGGCACCATCGCCGGTGAGTGGCTCCCACTCGCCGACTTCGGCATCCCGCCGCAGGCGGTCGGCGACGAGGATCTGCTCAGCTTCAACGTGCCGGAGTTCGTCTTCAACGGGGAGCGGTACACCTCGCTCTCGGTGGACTCCAACGGCTACCTGGTCGTCGGGCCCGCCACCGCCGAGGACAACAACTGCTGCCAGTTGCCCGGTTCCCTGCCAGATCCGGCCCGTCCGAACAACATCCTGGCGCCGTTCTGGACCGACCTGGACGGCACCGGCGCCCCCGGTATCTATGCCGCCACGCTCACTGACGGCACCCGACGCTGGCTGGTCGTGGAGTGGCAGGTCAACGTCTGGGGCACCAACTCCAACCGGCACTTCCAGGTCTGGATCGGGCTGAACGGTACCCAGGACATCGTCTTCGCCTACGACCCGGCCGCGCTGCCGGCCACCCCGAACAACCAGCCGTACCTGGTCGGGGCGGAGAACGCGGACGGCAGCGGCGGCGCCTCGCTGCCCGCCGGCACCCTGCCGACCGGCGACCTCCGGGTCACCAGCACGGACCCGGTCCCGGGTGGCTCCGTCTCGTACACCGTCAAGGTACGGGGCCTGCTTCCCGGTACGGGCACCGTCACCAGCACGATGACCAGCCCGATCGTCCGCGGAACCACGGTGGTACCGGACGACGTCACGGTCAGGTCGCCGGGCCGCGGGTGACAACCGGCCGGTCCGCCGGCTGACCGCACGAGCGCGAAGGGCACCCGAGCCACCCCTCGGGTGCCCTTCGTCGTCGGCGGCGGCGACCGTGTCACGCGGCGACGGGGCGCCTCGACACCGTGACCGCGGTGGTGGAGTGGCCGCCGCCGGCGCCGCGTCGAGCGGTCAGAAGAGGGTCAGGGGCTCGACCGGAGCCGGCTCGGGCAGTGCCGCGAGGTCGGGCACCCGGGCCCGGACGTCGTCGTGGAAGCGGCGGGCGAGCACGGGTGCCTCGGCGTTGTCCGGCGTGTGGATGAACACGGTCGGCGAGCGACCCTCACACAGCCACCCGGCGACCACCTCGATCCAGGGCTGCCAGCCCTCGATCGTCCGCGCGGGGTCGTCGCGGCCGAGGTACCGGACGATCGGCCGGTCGGTCAGCGCGACCGCCCGCAGCGGCAACCGCGGCTTCCTGGTCCAGGCCTCCCGTTCGGCGTCGCTGGTCGGCGGGCTGCGGAAGAACGCCGTCGTGTCGAACGGGACCCACTCCGCGGTCGCCGTGGCGAGGACTCCCTCGAGCAGCCGCGCGGCCCGGGGATCCGTGAAGAACGCGGGGTGCCGGACTTCTACGGCGTACCGGTGGGATCCGGGCAGCCGGCGCAGAAAGCGGGCCAGCGCGGGCAGCTCGGCGGGGGTGAACGATCCCGGCATCTGGATCCAGAGGGCGTGCGCCCGCGGACCGAGTGGCTCGATCGCGTCCAGGAAGGCCCGCAACGGCTCGTCGACGTCGGCGAGCCGGCGCTCGTGGGTGACGAGCTTCGGAAACTTGATCACGAACCGGAAGTCCGGATCGGTCTGGCGTGCCCAGGAGGCGACGGTGTCCCGGGACGGTGTCGCGTAGAAGGTGGTGTTGCCCTCGACCGCGTTGCACCACCCCGCGTAGGCCCGCAGACGTTCGTGCGCCGGTAGCGGGTGCGGCACCAGGCGCCCCTGCCAGGAACGGTGCGTCCACATCGCGCACCCCACGTGCAGACGCATGATCCCGCGTCCCCTCCCCCAGTGCACTCGGCGGCCCGGCTATCCGCACGACCGCCCGCCGGTACGGTATACGAACACTCCGGCGGCGCGGAGGGTGCGACGCCCCCGGCCTACCCCGACCGGGCCGCACCGGGCCCGAGCCCCGGTCGTTCGACCCGGACGGGATCGCCGCGGACAAGATCGTCGTGGACCCGCCAACGGGCGGTCGCCGCGGCCCGCCTCGCGATCTGGTCGTTCCGCTCGAGCCGCTGTCGCAGCAGCTCCAGCGCGAGGCGACGGTTCTGGCTGAACCGCCGTTCGGCGTCGACCACGACGACGATCCCCGAGGGGCGGTGCGTCGCCCGGACGGCGGTGCTGACCTTGTTCCGGTGCTGTCCGCCGGGTCCCCCGGTCCGGCACGGGACGATCTCGACGTCCGCCTCGTCGAATCCGCTGCGTGGCGGGTCGACCTGGCACGGCCGGGCGACGACGTACCAGTTCTTGCGGCCGGCGCGCGCCCGGTAGGGGCTGGGTGCCTGCCAGCACAGTGTCCCGGTCCACGAGCTCACGAACTCCTCGGCGCCGGCGCCGGAGATCCCCAGCAGGACCGAGCGGTAGGTGCCCGGCCGGTCGCCGGGAACGGTCTGGACCCGGCGGGTCCTGATCCCCCGCCGGCCGGCGTCGGCCTCCAGCCGGCGCACCAGCTGCGCGACGGCCCAGGCGCACTCCCGGGGGCCACGCCCGGCCGAGACGAGCAGGTGACGCTCGCCGCCGGTCACGCTCACGACCGCCCCCGGCTCCGGCGGCGTGCCGGAGCCTCCCGCCGGCCGGTACCGCCGGAGCCGGCCCCGGCGCGCTCGGCCGTCTTGTAGGTGACGAGCGGGACCGTCGAGGCGACCGGGGTGGCCAGACCGTGGTCGGTGAGGTCGGCGATCACCTGTTCGATCCGCTTGTACGCCATGGGCGCCTCCTCGAACAGCAGCTGGCGCTCGCCGCACACCACGATCGAGCCGAGCGGCGTCCGCCGCAGCTCCTCGACCGTGTGCTTGGCCCGGCCCCGGCGCAGGGCGTCGGCGCGGGACATCTTGCGGCCGGCACCGTGGGCGACCGAGAAGTTGGCCTCCGGCCCGGCGTGGGCGGCCACCAGGTAGGAACACGTCCCCCGGGTTCCGGCGACGAGGACGTCACCGCCATCCCCGGGTGCCGCACCCTTGCGGTGCAGGTACCTCCCGTCGCGGATCTCGACCAGGTTGTGGCACCGGTCAACGACCGGCTCGGTGGGCTCGGCCCCGAGCGCGTGTAGCACCCGGGCGGCGATCAGCCGCCGGTTGAGCGAACCCCAGCGCACGGCGGCGTCGTGTCTGGCCAGGTACGCCGCGGGGTCGGCGGCCGGGCCGGCGCCGTACCGGTCGGTGTGCTCCCGCAGGATGCGTTCGCCCAGGCCCCGGGAGCCGCTGTGCACGATGAGAACGACGTCCCGGGCGGCGAGTCCGAGCCGGGCCGCGTGGCCGGGGTCGAGGACGCTCTGGATCCTCGCCAGCTCCACGAAGTGGTTGCCCCGGCCCACCGTCCCCAGCCCGTCGGTGTGGCCGGCGGGGATGTCGCCGTCCACCACGGCCCAGGCCGGGTCGTCGGCGTCCCGCTCGGGGTCCAGGGCCCGGTCGAGGTCCGGGAACCGGGCGGCGAGCTGCTCGGGTACGACGCGTTTGAGCGCGACCGGAAACACGGCGATACCACAGCCGATGTCGGACCCCACGAGGTGCGGGTACAGCACGGTCGACGCCATGGCGGCGCCGATGGGCGCCCCCTTGCCGGGGTGCAGGTCCGGCATGGCGGCGACGTGGATCATCCCGTCGAGGGCCGCCACCTGGTGGCACTGCGCGACGGCGTCGGACTCGATCCAGCTACGGGCGGAGGCAAAGATGGTGACGGTGGCCGATCCGGTGGTGGGGACGGCCCGGGGCAGGAACGCCTGCCCAGAGTGTTGCTGCGACAACGACGCTCTTTCCGGTAGAGGGGTGGGGACGGACGGGTGCCACGGCTCACCCGGACGCGGATCGGCGCTGCCGGGGCCTCGGCTGGACTGGGATGTCGTCCGTCAGAACGTCATGGCCCCACCCTGGCCGCACCCGGGCCGGCACGGCAAGTGGTTTTCGGGCGGCGTACGCCGGGCCGAGGCGGCCGGACGCCGGTCCCGGTCGGTTTGTCGGGCGGCTTTGTGGGAACGGCCACCGCCATGGACGCGCGGAGGACGACGCGGGGTCGACGCGACCGGCACGACGGGGCGGACCGGTGACCGCGGTGGGCGGGACCGGCTCGGGTCTGCGGGTCGTGGTGGTCGGCGCGACCGGCAACGTCGGGACGAGCCTGGTCGAGGCGCTGAGTGGTGATCCGGCGGTCGGCACGATCGTCGGGGTCGCCCGGCGACGGCCGCGCTGGCGGGTGCCGAAGACCGAGTGGATCGAGGCCGACATCGTGGAGTCGGACCTCGCGGAGATCTTCGACGGGGCCGACGTCGTGGTCCACCTCGCCTGGCTCTTCCAACCGACCCACCAGCCGCTCACCACGTGGCGGGTGAACGTCGTCGGCGGCCGGCGGGTCTTCGCGGCGGTCGCCCGCGCCGGAGTACGGGCGTTCGTCTACGCCTCCAGCGTCGGGGCGTACTCGCCGGGGCCGAAGGACCGGCCGGTGGACGAGGGTTGGCCGACGGACGGCTGGCCGGTCGCCGGCTACACCCGGGAGAAGGCGTACCTGGAGCGGGCCCTCGACGCCTTCGAACAGCAGCAGCCGCACGTCCGGGTGGTCCGGTTCCGCCCCGGGTTCATCTTCAAGCGGGAGGCCGCCAGCCAGCAGCGACGGCTCTTCGCCGGTCCGCTGCTGCCCGGGCGGCTGGTCCGACCGGGAATCGTGCCGGTCGTACCGGACCTCCCCGGTCTGCGGTTCCAGGCGCTGCACGCGGCGGACGCCGCGGAGGCGTACCGGTTGGCGGTGGTACGGGACGTCCGCGGCGCCTTCAACCTCGCCGCGGAGCCGGTCGTCGACGCCCGCCTGCTCGCCGACTGCCTGCGGGCCCGAACGGTACGGCTGCCCGCCGGTCCGGTCCGCGCCGTCCTGGCCGCCGCCTGGCACCTGCACCTGGTGCCCGCCGCCCCGCACCTGCTCGACGCGGTGTTCCGGATACCGGTGATGGACACCTCGCGGGCCGAGCGGGAGTTGGGCTGGTCGCCCCGGCACAGCGCCCGCGAGGCGATCGAGGAGTTTCTGGACGGCCTCCGGGCGACCGCCGGTCTGCCGACCGCCCCGCTGGCGTCCCGGCCCGGCGGCGGGCGACTGGCGGAGGTCGCGACCGGCGTCGGCGAGCGACCCTGATCCGCCCGACCCGGGCCGACCGCACGGATCCGACACCCGCGTCGCACCCCGCTCTTTCGGCGCCCTCAACGCCGCGACCGGAGAGATCATCTGGCAGGTGCCCGAACCGCACGGCGGCCAGGCGGTGGGTCCGGCCACCACGGCCAACGGCGTGGTCTACTACGGCGCACTGAACGGCTACATGTACGCGTTCGACGCCGCCACCGGCGAGCTGCTCTGGGAGTACCAGGGCGTCGGGGCCTCGAACGCGGGACCGGCCATCGTCGACGGGCGGCTGTACTGGGGCAACGGCTACGAACGCCTCGGGCCGACCAGCACGACGTTCTACGCCTTCGGTCTCCCCGGCGCCCCGACCACGCCGCCCACCACGCCCCCGACGACCCCACCCACGACCACCCCTCCGACGACCCCACCCGCGACGACACCGCCCACGACACCGCCGACCAGTTCTCCGGCCCGTGCCTGCGACGCGACGTACCGGGTGGTGAGCGAGTGGCCCGGCGGCTTCCAGGGTGAGGTGGTGGTACGGGCCGGGCCCACACCGATCAACGGCTGGACCGTCCGGTGGACCTTCCCGGCCGGCCAGCGGATCAGCCAGCTCTGGAACGGCACGCTCACCACCACCGGCGCTGACGTGACGGTCCGGAACGCGCCCTACAACGGCTCGCTGCCCGCGAACGGCACCACGACCTTCGGGTTCCTCGCCAGCTGGACGGGCAGCAACACACCGCCGGCCGCGACCAGTTGCACCAGTCCCTGACGGACGGGGTCCCCGCCGACGACGAGGCCCGCGTGGCGCGCTCCCTCGCGCCCGCGGGCCTCGTCCGGCCGACCGGTCGAGCGGGCGAGGTCGGCGGAGCCGAATCCCGGACGACGTCCGCCGGTTGGCCGGGGGTGGCCGCGCTGTCGACGGGTTACGCCCGCACCGCGGCGGATCCTCCCGCTATCCGGCGTAGGTTTCGAACTCGGCGACCCGCGGGGTGCCGGTCGCGCTGCCGATCCTGAAGGTGATCTTCCTGAGCGAGACCGGGGCGAAGGTGATGGTGCCCGCCCCGCTACCGGAGGTCAGGACCGCACCCGTGTCGTGGTTGATGACCTGCCACGAGCCGATGTTTCCTACCGCCCCGGCCGCCTCCCGGATGACGATCCGGGACACCGTGGTCGCGGAACCCCACTTGATCGAGATGTCCCCGGTCGAGCCGACCGGCGACCAGTAGGTGCTCAGGTCGCCGTCCCGGACGTTGCCATAGCTCGTTCCGCTGGCCTTGCTGGAGCCGTCGGCCCCGGCCCCGATGCTGAGGTTGGTTCCACCGGGCTGGGTCGGCCCCGGGGTGGGGGTCGTCGGCCCTGTCGTGGGCCGGGTCGGGGTCGCCGTCGGCGTCTGCGGCGCGCAGTTGCCGTCCGACACCCGCAGCCCGGTGTTGGCGCCGGCCGTCTGGCGGACGACCTCCGGCACGCAACCGGCCCCGTCGAGCCGGTAGGAGTACGGGATGCCGACGCTGGTGTTGGACCGCGGGTTGGGGCCGGCGGGGTTGTTCTCGCTGCCGGGGCTGGACCAGGTCACGTTGTCGAAGATGTTGCCGTTGACCTCCCAGTAGCCGGCCTCGTCGGTGTAGAAGGTGCCCAGGACGTCCTTGGAGTTTCGGAAGTAGTTGTTCTCCACCTTGGCGCGGGCCCCGGCCCGGGAGTTGATTCCGGACTCGTGGAGGCTCACGTAGTGGTTGTTGTAGATGTGGGCGATGCCGCCGCGCAGGAGAGGCGTACGGGAGTCGATGTTCTCGTACAGGTTGTGGTGGAACGTGATGTAGCCGTTCGAGAGGTCGCTCTCGCTGGACCCGACCAGCCCACCGCGACCCGAGTTTCGCAGGATGCTGTAGGACAGCGTCACGTACTGGGTGTTGTTCTTCAGGTCGAACAGGCCGTCGAACCCCTCCGACTCACCACCCGAGGCCTCCAGCGTGACGTGGTCGACCCAGACGTTCCGGACGTTGCTCTCCATGCCGATGGCGTCACCGCCGTTCGAGGTGGGCGAGCCCGACTTCTTGACGTTCCGGACGGTCACGTTCTGGATGATGATGTTGCTGGCGTCGCGGATGTGGATGCCCAACTGGTCGAAGACGGCCCCGCTGCCGACCCCGATGATCGTGACGTTGCTGATCTCCTTGAGTTCGATCTTGTCGGCGGCGGTGTTGCAGCTCGCGCCCGACACCTTGGTGGTGTTGCCGTGGTTGATGGTCCCCTCGACCTCGATGATGATCGGGGTACTGCTGCTGGGCCGGTTGCACAGGGCCGCGTGGATCGCGGTTCCCGTGGTGGCCCGCACCGTCTGCCCGCCCGCACCGCCGGTGGTCCCACCGTTGAGGGTCGCGTAGCCGGTGGCGCTACCGGACGCTGCGGACGCCCGGGACGTCGGCAGCACCGCACCGGCCGCGACCGCCACGGCCGCGGTAACCAGCGCCGCCGGGAGTCCCCACGCGATTGGTCGTCTCATCCTCGCCTCACCTTCGTCTGCGCATGTCGTCGCGGTTGTGGTCGTCCCGCGGTCCGGCGCGCCGCCGGCCTGTCCCGGCGGGACCGGTCGCCGCTCGGCTCGGGAGCGCCGGCCGGGCGGAATCGGGTCGGCGGGGGTGCCACCGCCCGTGCCCGTCCCACGTCGGCCGTACGGTCAGTGCACCGTGACCGCGTTCCGCCCCGCTCCACCGGCCGTGCTGCCGGGCGAGGCCCGACGAGGCCGGTGGGAGTGGCCGGACACCGGGGCGAGCGAAGCGACGAGAAGCCGCGACGCGGGAACGGCGGCGGGCCGCCCGACGGCTCGTCACGGCGGACACCCTTCGTTCCGCGGCGCCTCGACATCCCGGGTGTGAACGCCCGCCCACGCCGGATCGGGAGCGGTCCCGGGCGGGGTCGCCGCGGGCACCAGTGATGATCACCTCCGCCGGACGACGGAGGGGAAAGCGCTTTCCACTGCGAGAATAGGAAGGCGCCTATGGATATGGCAAGGATCCGGTCCGGATTGCGGTAGAACGCCCGGCCGTTCGCGGCCGGAGCGGTGACCGCCCCGGCCGCGAACTCAGCAGGAGGAGGGTCGGTAGGCCGTACCCGACTTGGTGAGCGTGCCGCCGCCCTCGAGTTGCACGGTCACGCTCCAGGTCACCGACGCCTGGGTCAGCTCGGGGTTGTCCCCCAGGTCGGGCGGCAGTTCGCCGGAGAACGACGTACCCCCGCCGGAGAGCCGGTAGGTCCCGGTGCCGCCGACGTTCCGGTCGTAGCCGTGGGTTCCGGTCGCGGACCTGCCCCGTCCGTTGTGGACGGTCACGGCGACGTGGATCGTCCACCCGTGACCCGCGCGCCAGCCCGTGCAGTGGCTGCCGCTGGTCGAAACCGACAGGGAGGGCTTGGGCGACGCGGTGGTGCGCCGGGGTGCCGAGGCGGGCTTCGTGGTCCGCGGTGCCGACTGCGGCCGTCGCGGCGCGCCCGCGTCGCCGGGCGGATTCGGCTTGGTACGGCTCGGCGTCGTCCTTCCGGGCGTCGTCGGTGCCGCCGAGGGGGTGGCCGGCAGCGGCGCGACCGACGGCGCCGGCAGCGGGGCGAGCGACGGCGCCGGCACCATCGCCTGCACCGGCTGGTCGGGTCGCCCGGGGTCGTCCTCCACCATCCAGGGCACGGCGACCCCGACCGCGGCGATGAGAACCAGCACCGCCGCGACCGGCAACCAGCGGGACCGGATGCCGGGAGGCGACGACGTGGACGACGAGGCCGCCTCCGCGCCGGGGTGTGCGGGCGGCTTCGCGTCGGCGTCGTCCCGGGGACCGCGCACGACCCGGACGGGTCGGAGCGCGGACGAAAGCGAACGGAGCAGGGCGCGCCCACCGGCCGCGACGCCGGCGGCGGGGGCCGCGGACCCCGACGCCGAGGTGGAGGTGGACGTCGACGCCGAGGCGGACGCCGGATCGGAGGCGGAGGTGGCCGCAGACGTTGGCGCCGAGGAGGGCGCCGGCGCCGCTCGCTCGCCGCCCGAGGCCGGGGAGGTCGTGACGGACGTCGCGGCCGGCGCGGTAACGGGATTCGTCTCCCCGGCCTTCCGGGTCGGTACCGCCGGGGACCCACCAGGCTTCGGCTCGACACCGACCTCGGCGGCTGGCGCCGGGGCACCGGCCGATGATCCGGGGGCAGCCGCAGCGCCGGTGTCCGGGGGCGTCTGCGCGTCGGCCGAGTCAGCAACGGCCGGGGCCGCGACGGTCCCGGTCTCGCCGTCGGCAGCGGCGTCGGGCGGGGTCGTCAGCTCCTCGGACGGGGCCAGCCGGGCGCCACATCCCGGGTTGAGACAGTACGCGCTGCCGCTGTCGTCCTCGGTGCCGCACGCGCCACAGGTCATCGCCACGGCGTCTCCCTCTGGTCTGGACCGGCTCTATGTCGTGATCGTACTCACGTCCGACTCGCCGATCCCGTACGCCGGACGCAGACCTGTCGCACCCGACGCGGCCGTCGCCTCGCCATGGTCGGCGGGCGTCCGTCACGACGTATCAACGAGCCCTCTGCCGTGCTCATCGTGACATGGAGCACTGTGCAGCGCCTACCCCGCACCTCTCGACCGGCCGCTGGCTCGGCCCGACGCGGTCTGACACCCACCACTTCGCCATGCCCTCCACCCGCTGTCGGGCGATCCGGTGCTACGCCCCCGGAATGACCCGCGGCGGGCGACAACACACACGAGACCGGACCCCGGGGTGCGGGCAGTGGCGGTCGCCACGACCGGGACGGACGCACGCCGGTTTCCCGGTGCCGGGCGCGCGCCGCACCACGGGTCCGAGACGGACCCCGCAGGACGGTGGCTCCACCCTGGTCTGAGGGGTCGGTTACCAGCGAGGACGCGGCAGGTCTCACACTGGGGCCGTGACGAACCCCTCTCCACCGCGGTGGGACGGCGCCGACGAGACGACGTACCGGGAGCTGCCGCCCACCCTTCCGCTGAACCTGCCGGCGCCGGTCTCGGCCGAGCCCGAGGTGGTCCGCACGTACCCGGCTGGTCCCTACCCGCCCGCCGGGCCGTACCCGCCCGCCGGCCCGTACCCGCCCGCCGGCCCGTACCCGGTGCCGGTCCCGGTCGGGGTCGACGTACCGCAGAAGTCCACTGTCGCCGCGGTGCTGCTGGAACTGATCCTCGGGCTGTTCGGCATCTTCGGCGTCGGCAACCTCTACGCCGGCCGGATCGCCGCCGGGCTCACGCTGATGCTGTCGTTCTGGGTCCTGTTCTGGATCAACCTGGCGCTGGTGTTCCTGGCCGTCGGCCTGGTGACGCTGCCCCTCACCTGGCTCGCCTACCTGGTCACGGGACCACTGCTCGCCGCGACGGGCGTCGACCGGTACAACCGGCGGGCGCGCGCCGGGCTCTCCTGACCGCCCCGGTCCACGCCCGGGAGGCGGCGACCCGGCGCGGCGCAGGTGATGGTCCGGTACGGCCCGTGGTGGGTCGAGTCAGGCGGGGTCCGAGCAGGTCCCAACGGTTGCCGGCGATGTCACGGAAGACCACGACCCGCCCGTAGGGCTCGGTCCGCGGCGCGCTCACGAACTCGACCCCGAACTCGCGCATCCGCCGGTACGCGGCGTCGAAGTCGTCCACCCGCAGGAAGAAGCCGACCCGGTCGGCGACCTGGCGACCGACGCTGGCCGCCTGCCGTTCGCCGTCAGCCCGGGCCAGCAGGATGCCGGTCTGGGCGCCGGGCGGCCGAAGGACGACCCATCGTTTCGGGCGGCCGTCGTTGGTCACCGAGGGCGAGTCCTCCACCAGCTCGAAGCCGAGCGCGCGGGTGAAGAACTCGATCGCCGGGTCGTACTCGTCGACGACGATGGTCACCAGCTCGATGCGCACCCCGGCAGGGTACGCCGACCCGGTCGTCTCTTTGCGGAGATGACGAGCCGGGACGCCGACCTCGACGATAGGGAACCGAGGGATACGCCGTCCCGGCCGCCACCTCGGTAGCGTCGCCGGGCCGTCCGGTGTCACACCCCGGGCGGCCCGAACGGCGGCAGGCTGCCGTCGGGGTCAGAGCCGGCAGGCGTGGATGTCGGTGACCAGGATGGCGCGGGCTCCGACGTCGTACAGCTCGTCCATGATCCGGTGTACGTCGCGCCGCAGCACCATCGCCTGCACCGCGACCCAGCCCTCCCGGTGCAGCGGGGAGATGGTCGGCGACTCGATGCCCGGGGTCAGCGCGGTCGCCTTCTCCAGCAGGTCCGCCCGTACGTCGTAGGCGAGCATCACGTAACGGCGGGCGACCAGCACTCCCTGTAGGCGCCGCACGAGCTGGTCGACCTGGACGTTGCCCGGCGCGCCGGTACGCCGGATCAGCAGCGCGGACGAGCACAGGATCGGTTCGCCGACGATCGCCAGGCCGGCCTGCCGCAGCGTGGCCCCGGTGGAGACGACGTCGGCGACCACGTCGGCGACGCCGAGGCGTACCGCGTTCTCGACCGCGCCGTCGAGCCGGATCACGGTCGCGGAGATCCCGTGTTCGGCCAGGTACCGCTCGACGACGCCCGGGTACGCGGTGGCGATCCGCCGTCCGGCGATCTCGTCCACCGTCGCCACCGTGTCGGGCCGGGCGGCGAACCGGAACGTCGCCGCCCCGAAGTCGAGGTCGAGGACCTCCTCGGCCGGGCTGCCCGAGTCGACCAGCAGGTCCCGGCCGGTGATGCCGAGATCAAGGTCACCGGAGCCGACGTAGGTGGCGATGTCCCGGGGACGGAGGTAGAAGAACTCGACGTCGTTGGCCTCGTCTCGGCAGAGCAGATCACGGTCGTCGCCGCGCTGGCGGTAGCCCGCCTCGCGCAGCATCTGGGCGGCCGGCCCGGAGAGGGTGCCCTTGTTGGGAATGGCGATACGCAGCATGCTGAGTGCTCCTCGCGGTCAGTGGCAGGACTGTCGGCCAAACGGTTTCGGCCACGGTCGGCGAATCAACCTGACGCCCGCGTCGCGGACGGGACACGGCGGGGCACTCACAGATGTCGGTAGACGTCCTTGAGCTCCAGGCCGGTGGCGAGCATCAGCACCTGCGCCTGGTAGAGCAGCTGGGAGATCTCCTCGGCGGCCCGTTCCGGCCCCTCGTGCTCGGCGGCCATCCACGCCTCGGCCGCCTCCTCGACGACCTTCTTGCCGATCGCGTGCACGCCACGCTCCAGCGCGGCCACCGTCGCCGAACCGGGGGTACCGGCCGCGGCCTTGGCCTGAAGCTCGGCGAACAGCTCCTCGAACGTCTTCACGACATCGGATTGTCGCAAGCCACCGGCCCGGTCCCGGGCGCCGGGTCCGGACGCCGCCCACCAGGTGGACCGCGGGCCAACTCGGCGCCGTCCGTACGTCGCGGGGATCACCGCACCGTCACGAGGTGGTCGTCGAGGTGCCGCTCGCCGCCGTCGGCCGGCGAGATCGCGTACGCCGTCAGCGTGTACCGCCCGGGCGGCAGGGTGACGGTCAGCCGTCGCTCCCCCTGGGCCGGCCCGGCGACCGACAGCGTGACCACCTGGTCCCGCACCGTACGGCCGCCCTGCGCGATCCGGAGCCGGGCGGTCGCCTCGGGCAGGATCCCCGCCACGTGGACCTCGAAGGTGCCCGACACGGTATCCCCGTGCTGCGGCGAGACGAGCCAGACCGGGGCGAGCACCTCCGCCGCCGGCGCCCGGCGGAGCACTCCGGAGACCTCCACCCGGTCCCAGAGCCGGTCGGCCGGGGCACCGTCGAGCCGGAGTCGGACCCCGGAGACGCCGGGGACGGCGGTGACGGTCCAGACCAGCTGCTGAACGGCGAGCCGTGCCCCGACCTCGTCGACGTCGTGGCGGGTCACCCCGCCGAGGTCGATGGTGGCGATGCCCCGGCTGACGCTCACCCCGCGCAGCTCGGTCCCGACCGGCCAGGAGCTGCGGTAGTCGGGATCCATCCCCGTCGGGCCGTCGAGCATGTTCCGTACCGCCGCGGTGATCCGGTCCGCGGCGGACCCGTCATGCAGCCAGAGCCGATGGAACTCGCGGTAGAGCCGGGGTCGTCCAACCGGGCCGCCGAGGTAGTAGACGGCGAGGTCGGCCCGGCGGTCCGGGGCACCGGTGCCGCCGGGCCGGGTGGGGGCCACGACCGAGGGTGCCGGAGCGGGCACCACCCGCGGCCCGGCGGAGTCGGACGGGCTCACCGCCGGCGAGGGCAGCGCGTCGGCGGCGGGCGGACCCACCTCGGACGGCGCGGGCGGGCCACCGGCTACCCCGACCGCCACGGCGGCCACGGTCAGCACGGCGACCGTCACCAGGCCGGCGGCCGCCGGCGACCAGCCGCACCAGCGCCCGGCCAGCGGCACACGCCGGCGCCTGGTGGCTCTCGTGCCACCGCGGATGCGACGCCGGATCTCCGGCAGTGCGTCCGGCCGGGGTTCGATCCGCTCGGCGTACGCCGCGAGCACCCGCCGCAGCACGTCCTCGTCCGTCGGCGGTGGTGTCTCCCCGCCCGGCCGCCGACCGCCGGCGTGCCCTCCCCCGACCGCGCCGGCCGGAGCGCCGGCCGTCGGGTCGCCGCCCCGCGGAGCGTTCACCGTGCGATCACCGCCCCTCGGAGGGTTCATCGTGGCGTCGCCGACCGGCGGGTTCCACTCGTCGCTCATCGCTGCGCCTCCAGGCTCTGCTTCAGCGCGGCCAGGCCGCGGAAGGTATGGCTCTTGACCGCGCCCCGGCTGACCCCCATCAGCGCGGCGGTCTCGGCCTCGGAGAGCTCCGCGTAGTACCGCAGCACGACCGCCTCCCGTTGCCGGGTCGGCAGCGCCCGCAGCGCGGTGATCACCGCGTCCTGCCGGAGCAGGTCGAGCGCGCCGATCTCCGCGCTCGGTACGTCGGCTCGCGGCCGGGCCGTCGCGAGATGCGCCTCGACCACCCGGCGGTGCCGCAACGCCGACCGGCACCGGTTGACCACGCTGGTCCGCAGGTAGCAGAGCGCCTTGTCGGCGTCGCGCAGCCGCGCCCAGCGGCCGTGCAGGGCGACGTAGCCGTCCTGCACGATCTCCTCGGCGGCGCCCTGGTCGTGCAGCAGCAGCGTGGCGAGCCGCACCAGCGGTCGGTAGTGGGCGACGAAGAGGTGGGTGACCGCCTCGTCCGCCGCCCACTCCCGCGGTTCCGGATACGTCATGGTCCTCCCGCCGGGCGGGTCGGAGACCAGGTGCGTCGTCACGCAGTGGTGACGCGCCACCCCCGGCTCCGGTTTACCGGCCGCCGCCTCCGATCCGCGTACCGGTCGGCGTCCGTCGTCTCCGGTGTACCGCCGTCGACGGTCGGACACCACTCGACCGGCTGATACCCGACCAATCCCCACCGTCCCGACGGATCGCCGCAGGCCGACGAAAATCCCTATCCACACGACGGAAATCTATGGCCGACGTCGACGGGTGCCTATGCTGTCGACCATGGTTCGTCGATCGACGTCGGTCGCGCTCGCGACCGCCACCGTTCTGCTCGCGGCCCTGGCCGGCTGCGCGCCCGTCCAACAGCCCGCCCCGACGCCGGTGCAGGACAACGCCTGCACCAAGGACAAGCTGAAGACCAAGACACCCGGGAAACTGACCGTCGCCACCGACGAGCCCGCGTACGAACCATGGTTCAGCGACAACCTGCCGGCCAGCGGCAAGGGCTTCGAGTCGGCGGTCGCGTACGAGGTGGCGGAGCAGCTCGGGTTCGCCCGGATCGACGTGCAGTGGATCCGGGTGCGGTTCGAGAACGCCATCGCGCCGGGGCCGAAGGAGTTCGACTTCGACATCAACCAGTTCTCGATCACGCAGGAGCGCCAGCGGGTGGTCGACTTCTCCGCGCCGTACTACCTCGTGCGGCAGGCCGTCGTCGCCGGGAAGGACTCGAAGATCGCCGGCAAGACCACGCTCGCCGCCCTGAAGGACGCCAAGCTCGGCGCACAGGTGGGCACCACGAGCTACCAGGCGATCACCGACATCATCCAGCCCACGGTCAAGCCGCAGGTCTACAACAGCAACGACGACGCCAAGAAGGCCCTGCAGAACGGCCAGCTCGACGGACTGGTGGTGGACCTGCCCACCGCCTTCTCCATCACCAGCGAGCTCACGGACACGACGGTCGTCGGTCAGCTCCCCCAGGTCGGGCTGCCGGAGGCGTTCGGCCTCGTCCTGGACAAGGACTCGCCGCTGACCGGCTGCGTCAGCATGGCCGTCGACGCCCTGCGGGAGAACGGCACCCTCGCCGAACTGGAGAAGACCTGGCTCGCCGAGGTGGCCGGCGCCACCGAGCTCACGTGAGGCCGACTCACCACCACCCCTCCCCGGTCGCGCGTCAGCGGGCCGCCTACCGACGACGGCAGACGGTCCGCTCGGTGCTGGTCGCCGCCGCCTCGACCGGTGTCCTCGGCACCCTGCTGGTGATCGCGGTGACCGGCGCGCCCGGCTGGCACCGCGTCCGGCAGTCCTTTCTCGACGCCGGCATCGCCCGCGCCGCGCTGCCGGAGGTGGCCGCGGGGCTCTGGCTCAACGTCCGGCTGCTGGTCTTCTGCGCCCTGGGCGCGCTCGCCGTCGGGCTGGCGGTGTCGCTGCTGCGGACCCTACGCGGGCCGGTGTTCTTCCCGGTCCGGGCCCTGGCCACCGGCTACACGTACACGTTCCGGGGCCTGCCGCTGATCATCGTCCTGTACGTCTTCACCCTCGGCGTGCCCGGCCTGCGGCTCCAGGGCACGCCTCCGGTGCTGGTGCTCGGCGGGCTCGCCCTGGTCCTCGTCTACGGCGGCTACCTCGCCGAGGTCTTCCGGGCCGGCATCGAGTCGGTCCACCCCAGCCAGCTCGCCGCCGCCCGGTCGCTGGGGCTGACCTACCGGCAGACCATGCGGTACGTCGTCCTGCCGCAGGCGATCCGCCGGGTCGCCCCGCCGCTGCTCAACGACGTCGTCGCGCTCCAGAAGGACGTCGGGCTGGTCTCGCTGGCCGGGCCGATCGACGCGGTACGCGCGGCCCAGATCGCCACCGCCGAGACCTTCAACTACACGCCGTACATCGTCGCCGGGGTGCTCTTCGTGCTGCTCGCCATTCCGTTGATCGCGGTCACCGACTGGGTGACGCTGCGCGCCGCCCGCCGGCAGGCCGCCCGATGACCCCGCCGGTGTTGCGCTGCCGCGCGCTGCGCAAGGCATACGGCGGACAGGTCGTCCTCGACAATCTCGACCTCGACGTCGCCGAGCACGAGGTGGTGGCGCTGATCGGCGCCTCCGGCTCCGGCAAGTCGACACTGCTGCGCTGCGTCAACCTGCTGGAGGACCTCGACGACGGCACCATCCACCTCGACGGTGACCACATCACCGACCCGCGGGTCGATCCCGATCTGGTACGCCGCCGGATGGGCATCGTCTTCCAGGCGTACAACCTCTTCCCGCACCTGCGGGTGCTGGACAACATCACCCTCGCCCCGATACGCGTGCATCGGCGGCCCCGTGCCGAGGCCGAGGCGCAGGCCCGGGACCTGCTGGCGCGGGTGGGGCTGGCGGAGAAGGCCGAGGACTACCCGGACCGGCTCTCCGGTGGACAGCAGCAACGGGTGGCGATCGTCCGGGCGCTGGTCAACTCGCCCCGGCTGCTCCTGCTCGACGAGGTGACCTCGGCCCTCGACCCGGAGCTGGTCGGCGAGGTCCTGACGATGATCCGGGACCTGAAGGCGGAGGGGATGACCATGGTCCTCGCCACCCACGAGATGGGCTTCGCCCGCGAGGTCGCCGACCGGGTCTGCTTCCTGGACGGCGGACGGGTCCTGGAGGAGGGGCCGCCGGAGCGGGTGCTGGGTGAGCCGACCGAGCCGCGAACCCGGCAGTTCCTGCGCCGCATCGTCGAGGCCGGCCGGCTCTAGGCTTCGTCCGGGACCGGTTTCCCGGCGCCGGGTGGGGGCCCCGGGCGCGGACCCGGGCGCGGCCCGGCCGCTACGGCCGGGCGCCGATGTCCCGGATCGCCACCGCGGCCTCCAGCGCCGCGACGGTGGCGGCCCAGCCCTTGTCCTCGGCGGAGCCCGGCAGCCCGGCCCGGTCCCGGGCCTGCTCCAGGGTGTTCACCGTGAGGACGCCGTGCCCGACCGGCGTGGAGGTGTCCAGCGCCACCCGGGTCAGCCCCTCGGTCACCGACTGGCAGACGTAGTCGAAGTGCGCGGTCGCACCCCGAACCACCACGCCGAGCGCCACCACCGCGTCGCAGCGGCGGGCCAACGCCTGGGCCACCACCGGCAGCTCCACCGAGCCGGCGACCCGGGCCACCAGGACGTCGTCCACCCCGCACGCCTTCGCCGCGGTCACCGCGCGATCGAGCATGTGGTCGGTGAGTTCGCCGTGCCAGCGCGCCGCCACCACCCCAACCGTGAGCCCTGACGCGTCCACCGGGGACGCGTCCGGCTCTCCGAAACCCGCCATCGTCAGCCCTCCCTCTCCGTCACGTCGGTGAATCCGGCCGGCCCGCGCAGCCGGCGCCCTGCCCCGCCACCTCACCCGCGGGCCGGGTCAGCTCGCGACCTGGCGGGCAAGCTCCTCGGCCGCCGGCAGCGCCCCGGCCGGCCCGTCCGGTCCCTCGGCCGTTCCGTCCGGGTGCTCCACGGCGACCGGACCGTCCAGCCCGTCCAGGAGATGTCCCATCCGGTCCCGCTTGGTCCGCAGGTAGCGGACGTTCTCCGGCGTGGCCCGGACCGGCATGGGCTCCCGGCCGACCACGGTCAGCCCGTGGCTCTCCAGGCCGGCCTGCTTTGCCGGGTTGTTGGTGAGCAGCCGAATCGACCGGACGCCGAGGTCGTGGAGGATCTGGGCGCCGCTGCCGTAGTCGCGGGCGTCCGCCGGGAGCCCGAGGTCGAGGTTCGCGTCCACGGTGTCCCGGCCCAGATCCTGCAACTGGTACGCCCGCAGCTTGTGCAGCAGCCCGATCCCCCGGCCCTCGTGCCCGCGCAGGTAGAGGACGGCCCCCCGCCCCTCGGCGGCGATCCGGGCCAGGGCGGCGTCGAGCTGGGGACCGCAGTCGCACCGCAGCGAGCCGAAGACGTCGCCGGTGAGGCACTCGGAGTGCACCCGGACCAGCACATCCCGTCCGTCGCCGAGGTCGCCGCAGACCAGCGCGACATGCTCGGCCGAGTCGTACTCGGCGCGGTATCCGATGGCGCGGAACACGCCGTACCTGGTTGGCAGCCGCGCCTCCGCGACCCGCTCGACCTGCTGCTCGGTCCGGCGCCGGTACGCGATCAGGTCCGCGATGGTGATCAGCGTCAGCCCGTGGTCGGCGGCGAACCTCTCCAGGTCCGGCCGGCGCATCATGGTGCCGTCGTCGTTGACCAGCTCGCAGAGCACCCCGACCGGGCGGAGCCCCGCGAGCCGGGCGAGGTCGACGGCGGCCTCGGTGTGCCCGGCCCGACGCAGCACCCCACCCGGCTTCGCCCGCAGCGGTACGACGTGCCCCGGACGGGCCAGGTCGGACGGCACCGTGGCCGGGTCGGCGAGGAGCCGGATCGTCCGGGTCCGATCCGCGGCCGAGATGCCGGTGCTCACCCCCTCGCGGGCGTCCACCGTCACCGTGTACGCCGTCCCGCGTCGGTCCTGGTTGGTGTGGTACATCGGCGGGAGTTCGAGCCGGTCCGCCTCCTCCTCGGTGAGGGGAACGCAGATGTAGCCCGAGGTGTGCCGGACCATGAAGGCGACGAGTTCGGGGGTGGCCCGTTCGGCGGCGAAGATCAGGTCGCCCTCGTTCTCCCGGTCGGCGTCGTCGACGACGATGACCGGCCGGCCCGCCGCGATGTCGACCAGCGCCTGTCCGATACCGCCGCTGTCGGTCGTCATGCCACGACCTCCAGTCCCTCGGCCGGCAGTCGCCCACCGGTCGCGAGCAGTCGTTCCACGTACTTGGCGAGCACGTCGACCTCCAGGTTCACCGGCGCGCCGACACCCTTGCGGCCGAGCGTGGTCGCCGCCAGCGTGGTCGGGATCAGCCCGACCGTGAACGTCTGGGCTCCGAGCCCGGCGACGGTCAACGAGACCCCGTCGACGGTGACCGAGCCCTTCTCGACGACGTACCGGGCGAGTCCGGCGGGAAGGGAGAAGGTCACCGTCTCCCACCGTTCGGCCGGCTCCCGCCGGACGATCTCGGCGACCCCGTCGACGTGTCCCTGCACCAGGTGCCCACCGAGCCGACTGCCCAGGGTGGCGGCCCGCTCCAGGTTGACCGGGTCGCCGGGACGGAGCGCGCCGAGCGCGGTCCGCCGGAGGGTCTCCCCCATCACGTCGGCGGTGAAGACGTCGCCGTCGACGTCGACCACGGTCAGACAGACCCCGTTGACCGCGATCGAGTCACCGTGCCGGGCATCCGAGGCGACGAGAGGACCACGGACCGTGATCAGGGCCGAGTCGCCGCCCGTCTCGACCCGCTGCACCAGCTCGCCCAGCTCCTCCACGATTCCGGTGAACATTCGCTCAGCCCTCCGTCTTCCGGGGAAACGCGGTGACCCGCAGATCGGGGCCGACCGGCGTGATGTCGGTGAACTCCAGGTCGACGACCTCGGAGATGGTCCGGATGCCGGCATCGGCCAGCGCCGCCGGGCCCGCGCCGAGCAGCTTCGGCGCCAGGTAGCCGACGACCTTGTCGATCAGGCCGGCGGCGAGGAAGGCGCCGGCCAGGGTGGGTCCGCCCTCCAGCAGCGCCGCGCGTACCCCGCGCTGGTAGAGCGCGGCCAGCAGCGCGACGAGGTCGACCCGGCCGTCCGGACCGGCGCCGACCTCGGCGGCGGTCGCCACCCAGGTGGGGGCGGCGGCGTCGCGGACCCGGGCGTCGGACGGGGTACGTCCGGCGCTGTCCACCACGACCCGCAGCGGCTGCCGGATCGCGAGGGTGCCGTCGCGCAGGTTCCGGACGGTCAGCCGGGGGTCGTCGGCGAGCACCGTGCCGACCCCGGCGATCACCGCGTCGACGGTGCCCCGCAGCGCGTGGACGTCGATCCGGGACGCCTCGGACGTGATCCACATGCTGGTGCCGTCGGCGGCCGCGATCCGCCCGTCCAGGGTCGCCGCGTACTTCCAGATCAGGTACGGCCGGCCGCGCCGCACGGCGGTCAGCCAGGCAAGATTGCCAGCCTCCGCCTCGGCGGCCCGGACCCCGACCTCGACCTCGACACCGGCGTCCCGCAGCGTCTCGGCGCCGCCGGCGGCGACCGGGTTGGGATCGGTGACGGCAACCACGACCCGGCGGACGCCGGCCCGGATCAGCGCCTGGGTGCAGGGACCGGTCCGGCCGGTGTGGTTGCAGGGTTCCAGGGTGACCACGGCGGTGCCGCCCCGGGCGCGTTCACCGGCCTGGGCCAGCGCGACGATCTCGGCATGCGGACCGCCGGCGTACGCGTGGAAGCCCTCCCCGACGATCTCGCCCCGTGCGTCGAGCAGGACACAGCCGACCAGGGGATTCGGACTCGTCGTGCCCAGACCGCGGGCCGCCAGCGCGATCGCGCGGCGCATCGCCTCGTCGGTGGAGACACTCCCCATGCCGATCGTTCTCCCTCTCCCTCGCGCGCTCGGTCGCCAGGCGCGGGCGGGAGTGGGAGATACGGGCGTGCGGCGGCGGAGGAACGGGGACGGCAGCCGCCGGCCCCGGCGGACCACGACGGCACGGCCTGGCGATGCCGGCCGCCCCGGGTCCGTCCGTCCCGTGCGCTGAACTCCCATCCGGACTGTCTGAGCGTGGGCGCTACCCGCGCTCAACCGTCGGCCCCGGATTCTCACCGGGTCCACCGGGCGGCCTGTCGGCCGACCGGGTCGCGGGCTCACCGGGAGCTGTCGCCCCGGATCACCGCCGGTTCGGAATTACACCGAGTCCCGCCAGCGCGTGGTGGGTACGGGTTGAGTTTTACACGGATCCGGGGCGCGGTGGCCAGGGGGCGACCGACCTCACACCGGTGCGGTGGCGCCGACCCGGCCGCGCCAGGGCGGCGGTCCCCGCGGAGCCGCCCGGCACGGCGGCGGCAGAGGCGGCTCGCGCCCGCCCGTCGGGCGCACCGTGCCGGGTGACGGCCGATCACCTCCGGGTGCGCCGCCGGTCCATCGCCACGAACGACCCGGGCTGGCTCTTGGCCACCGTCTTCATCTCCGACGCCGCCGCGATCACCTCGAGCGGGTCGGTGAACCGGCGTTCCGGCACCGACAGCGAGACCCCGATGGAGAGGGTGACCAGGTGAGCCTTCTGGATGTTGCCCCGGCGGTCCTTCAGCTCGACGTAGCCACGCTTGGCGTCCTCCGGGTCGTACAGCTCGTCGGCGGTTTTCTCAAAGTCGATCACCGCCCGCTCGGTGAGGGGCCGGACCTGCTCCGGGGCGCAGACGATCACGAAGTCGTCGCCGCCGACATGCCCGAGGAAGGCCGGGGGCAGCCCGACCGACACGACCGCCCGATGCAGGCTCCGGGCCAGGGCGGTGATGAACTCGTCTCCCCGGACGAAACCGTAGCGGTCGTTGACACTCTTGAATCGGTCGATATCGATGTATCCGACCGCGTAGTCGACGCCACTGCGGACCCGGTCGGTGATCTCGCGACGGATCCGCGTGTTGCCCGGCAGGCCGGTCAGCGGAGAGACCTCGCGGAACTCCTTGTTGCGGCGCAGCGTCGAGCTGATCCGGGCGACGAGTTCGGCGGTGTCGAAGGGCTTGACCAGGTAGTCGTCCGCGCCGGCGGTGAGCCCGTGGACCTTGTCCACGGTCAGCCCCTTGGCGGTCAGCATGATCACCGGCAGCGCGGAGGTCATCGGATTGGCCCGGAGCCGACGCGTCAGCTCCAACCCGTCGATCCGAGGCATCCGCAGGTCGATCACGGCCAGGTCGGGGCGGCGCTGGTCGATCACCTCGAGCGCCTCCTGGCCGTCCCGGGCCTGCATGACCTCGAACCCGTGCAGCTCAAGGTTGAACGAGACGAACCGGACGATGTCCTCGTCGTCGTCCACGACCAGGATGACGTCGGGCCGGTCCTCGGCCCCGTCGACGCTCACGGCCGTGGCGCGGCGCGCTCGGCCAGCCGCCGCAGCTGCGTCACCGCCGCGGCGGGATCCGCCGCGCCGTAAACCGCCGTGCCGGCGACGAACGCGTCCGCGCCGGCCTCGGCCGCCTGTTCGATGGTCTCCGCCGCGATTCCTCCGTCGACCTCGATCCGCAGCTCGAGGTGCCCCGCATCGGCGTGCCGGCGAGCGGTGCGGACCTTGTCGAGCAGTTCGGGGATGAACCGCTGCCCCCCGAAACCCGCCTTGATGGTCATGATCAGCAATGTATCGAAGCTGGGCAACAGGTCAAGGTACGGTTCGATCGGAGTGTCCCGGTCGATCGCCAAGCCCGCCTTCGCCCCGGCCGACCGCAGGTCCTTCGCCAGCGCGACCGGGTCGTCGCACGCCTCGGCATGGAAGGTCACGTTGTACGCCCCGGCGTCGGCGTAGCTCGGCGCCCACCGTCGTGGGTCCTCGATCATCAGGTGGACGTCGAACGGCAGCGTCGTCGCGGCGAGCAGGCTCTGCACCACCGGCAACCCGATGGTGAGGTTCGGCACGAAGTGGTTGTCCATGACGTCGACGTGCAGCCAGTCCGCGACGGACTCGACCAGGCGGACCTCGTCGGCCAGCCGGGCGAAGTCGGCGGCGAGGATGCTGGGTGCGACGATCGGCGCGGGAACGCTCACGGCGCCAGTGTACGAACGCGCCCTCCCCCGGCGATCGTCGGATGAGTCCATCACCCAGGGGTATCGTCCCGTCACCGACGAACGGGGGTACGGCTGGGTCAGGCCGGGGAGACCGGCCCGGACGGCCCGTCGAGGAAGTGCTCCAGCGTCAGCGGGAGGTCGCGAACCCGCACCCCGGTCGCGTGGTACGCGGCGTTGGCGATCGCCGCCGCGGTGCCGACGATGCCGAGTTCGCCGATCCCCTTGGCGCCCATCGGGTTGACGTACGGGTCGTGTTCGGGGAGCAGGTGCACCTCGACCGAGCCGACGTCGGCGTTGGTGGCGATGTGGTACTCCGCGAGGTCGTGGTTGACCACGTGCCCGAAGCGGGGGTCGACCACCGCCCGCTCGTACAGCGCCATCGAGAGCCCCTGGGTCATCCCACCGAGCAGTTGGGACCGGCCGGTCTTCGGATTGATGATCCGTCCGGCGGCGAAGACCCCGAGCAACCGGGGCACCCGGATCTCGCCGGTGTCCTCGTGCACCCGGACCTCGGCGAACTGGGCCCCGAAGGCGTACATCGAGAAGCGCCGCATCTCCGGGTTGTCCGGCATCTCGGCGCTCGCCTCGATCCCGGCGGCCGGGACGGTGCCGCCGTACTCCTCGGCGAGGCGGGTCTTCAGCCGGCGGGCCGCCTCCACCACCGCGGAACCCCAGGCGTTCATCCCGGTCGAGCCGCCGGCCGCGACCGCCTCCGGCAGCGCGGTGTCCCCGATCCGCAGGGTGACCCGATCCATCGGCGCGTCCAGCGCGTCCGCGGCGATTTGGGCCAGCGCCGTCCAGGTGCCGGTGCCCATGTCCGCCGCTCCGATCAGGACCTCGTACCGGCCATCCGCGCCGAGCCGAATGGTGGCGGACGACCCCGGCAGCCGGTAGACCGGGTAGACCGAGGCGGCGACCCCGGTGCCGACGAGCCAGCCGGCGCGGCGGCGGGCCCGGGGCGTCGGGTCGCGTCCGGCCCAGCCGAACCGCCGGGCGCCCTCGCGGAGGCAGGCGACCAGGTTGCGGCTGGAGAACGGGCGGTCCTGCTCGGGGTCGAGTTCGGGCTCGTTGGCGATCCGGAACTCGACGGGATCCTGCCCGCAGGCGGTCGCCATCTCGTCCATCGCCGACTCCAACGCATACATCCCGGGCGTCTCACCCGGGGCCCGCATGATCGTCGGGGTCGAGACGTCCAGCCGGACCGTCCAGTGCCGGGTCCGCCGGTGCGGGGCCGCGTACATCACCCGGGTCGGGGTCGCGGTCTGCTCGGTGAACTCCTTGTCCCGGGCGGTCTGCTGCACCGCCACGTGGGTCACCGCGACGAGCCGGCCGTCGGGACCGGCGCCGAGCTGGATCCGCTGGATCGTCGGGGTGCGGTAGCCGACCTGGGAGAACATCTGCTGCCGGGTCAGGGCGAGCTTCACCGGACGGCCGGGGACCGCCATCGCGGCCAGCACCGCGAGACTGGTGTCGGCGTGCGCGTGCAGCTTCGAGCCGAAGGCGCCACCGACGTGCGGCGAGATGACCCGGATCCGCTCCGGGTCGATGCCGAACAGGGTGGCGATCGCGGTACGCAGCCGGTGCACCCCCTGGCTGCCGACGTGGAGGGTCAGCCGGCCGTCCTCCCAGAGCGCGACCGTCGAATGCGGCTCGATCGGATTGTGGTGATAGCGGGGGGTGGTGTAGACCGCCTCGTGGCGGATCGCCGCGCCGGCCAGGGCCCCGTCCGGGTCGCCGCGCTCGGTCTCCGGCGGGAACCCGCCGTTGGTAACCTCCGGCACGTAGCGGTCGGGATGGTCGAAGCGCAGCGCGACGTCGTGCGGCACCGACCGGTACTCGAACCGGACCAGGGCGGCGGCGTGCCGAGCGATCTCCGAGGTCTCGGCGATGACCGCCCCGACGAACTGCCCCCGGAACGTCACCCGGTCGGTCTGCAGAATCGCGATCTCGGGGTCGTCGGTGGAGGCGACCCGGGCCGCGTTCCGGTACGTCAGCACCGCCAGCACCCCGGGCAGCGCCACCGCGGCCCCGTCGTCGATGTCGACGATCCGTCCGGCCGCGATGGTGGACTGGATCGGGTAGAGGTACGCGGGATTCGTGACCGGCTGCTCGAAGGCGTACCGGGCGGTGCCGGTGACCTTCTCCGGGCCGTCGAGCCGGTCCAGCGGGGTGCCGATCGCCCGCGCCGGCAGAGTCATCCCATCCCCCCTCGATCCGGTCATTCCATCTCAAACTATCCGGATTGTCGCCGGGAGGGGTCGGTTCCCGCCGTTTCCGTGGCCGAACCGCCGGCCGGACGGGCAGGTCCCGGCCACCGGCCGGGACCGGCGACGGGTGCGTGCCCGGCGGCGGTGGAGTGCGTCCGGGTCCGGGTGTCAGCCCCGCCGGAGCAGGGCGAGGAACATCGCGTCGGTACCGTGCCGGTGCGGCCACAGCTGCACGGTCGGGCCGTCACCCAGGCCCGGCATGCCGGGCGGCAGCAGCGGTCGGGCGTCGACGACGTCAACGGGTATGCCGGAGCGTCGGGCCGCCTCGGTCACCGAGACGTGGGTCTCCACCACGTGCGGCGAGCAGGTGACGTAGCCGACCACCCCGCCGGGGCGGACCGCCCGGAGCGCGGCGCCGAGCAGCTCCCGCTGCAGTCGGGCCAGCGCCGGCAGATCGGAGGGCTGCCGGCGCCACCGGGACTCCGGCCGGCGCCGCAGCGCCCCCAGCCCGGTGCAGGGCGCGTCGACCAGGACCCGGTCGAAGGACCCCTCGGGCAGGTCGGGGTTGCGGCCGACGTCGCGCCCGTCGGTGGTCAGCACGGTGACCGGCAGTCCGCGGACCGCCTGGGCGACCAACCGGGCGCGATGCTCGGCCACCTCCACCGCGGTCAGCGTCGCACCGCGCTGGGCGGCCAGCGCGCCGAGCAGCCCGGCCTTGCCACCAGGGCCGGCGCAGAGGTCGAGCCAGCGGGTGTCGGTGCCGTCCAGCCGGGCGGCGGTCAGCGCGGCGGCGACGAGCTGGGACCCCTCGTCCTGGACGTGGGCCCGGCCCTCGGTCACCGGAGCCAGCTCGCCGGGAGCGCCGCCGGAGAGGTAGACCGCGTACGGCGAGAAGGCACCCGGGGTGCCGGCGACCTCGTCGGCCAGCTCGACGGGGTCGGCCAGCCCCGGACGGGCGCAGAGGTGCACGGGCGGACGCTGGTTGTCCTCGACCAACAGGCGGGCGGTCTCCGCCAGGTCCCCGCCGAGCGCCTCCGCGAAGGCCCGCACGATCCACTCCGGGTGGCTGTGGGTGAGCGCCAGGTGCCCGATCGGGTCGGTGTCGAACGCCGGCGCGAGCTCCGCCAGCCAGGCGTCCGCGTCCTTGGCGGCGACGCCGCGCAGCACGGCGTTGGCGAACCCGGCCGCTCCCGGACGCAGCGCGCGTACCAGGTCGACGGTCGAGGAGACCGCGGCGTGCGCCGGCACCCGGGTGTAGAGGAGTTGATAGGCGCCCAACCGCAGGGCGTCCCGGGGCTGCGGGTCGATCCGGTCGACGTCCCGGCCCGCGGCGGCGGCGAGGATCGCGTCGAGGGTACCGCGCAGCCGGAGGGTGCCGTAGGTCAACTCGGTGGCGAACGCCGCGTCCCGGCCCTGCAACCGTCGGTTCCGGAGAATGGCGGGAAGAACCAGGTTCGCGTACGCGTCGTTCCGGTGCACCGCCTCGACCGCGTCGTACGCCGCCAGCCGCGGCGGGTCCACCGTGGCTCGGGTGGCCCGGGGCGTGCGGCCGGCGTCCGCCGTTGTGCGCTCGGGGCGGTCACGACCCGCCCCACCCCGGGCACGACGACGCCGCTCGCCGACGGCCCGCGCCAAGCGGCTCCGGCCGGAACCCGTCCGGTCGCCCTCGGCGCCGGCGTGGTCGCGACCCGGCCGGTCGGGGTGGCCTCGGTCGCTCCGGTGGGGACCGCCCCGGTCGCCGGGGGCCCGGCCCCCGCCGTCGGTCACTCGAACCGCTCCCCGGCCGCTACCCGGACCCCCCGGGCCCAGTCCGGCGCCGGCATCGCCTTCTTGCCCGCCGCCCGGACCTCGCCGAGGACTACCGGGGTGGTCGCCGTTCCGACCAGCACCCGGCCCCGCTCGACCAGCAGCTCGCCCGGCTTCAGCGCGGGGCCCTCGGCGACCGGCCGAACCGGGCCGAGCTTGACGCGGGTACCGTGGAACTCGGTCCAGGCCCCCGGCGCCGGAGTGGCCGCGCGGATCCGCCGGTCCACCGCGAAGGCCGGCTCCGACCACCGCACCCGGCCGTCCTCGACCGTCAGCTTGGGCGCCAGTGACACGCCCTCGCTGGGCTGCGGTACGGCCCGGGCCGTGCCCTGCTCGATCGCGTCCAGGACGGCAACCAGGAGGCCCGCGCCGGCGGTGGCGAGACGCTCCAGCAGGTCGCCCGAGGTGTCGGTGGGGCGGATCTCCTCGGTCAGCGTGCCGAAGACCGGGCCGGTGTCGAGCCCCTCCTCCAGCTGGAAGACACTGGCGCCGGTGATGGTGTCGCCGTGCAGGACCGCGTGCTGCACGGGCGCGGCGCCCCGCCAGGCGGGCAGCAACGAGAAGTGCAGGTTGACCCAGCCGTGCGCGGGGATCTCCAGCGCCGCCGGCGGTACCAGCGCGCCGTAGGCGACCACCGGTACGCAGTCCGGGGCGAGGTCGCGCAGCCGGTCGAGGAACTCCGGCTCCCGGGGCCGGGCCGGGGTCAGCACCTCGATCCCCCGCTCGTCGGCCCAGGCCCCGACCGGGGAGCGGGTCAGCCCTCTCCCCCGGCCCGCGGGCGCGTCGGGCCGGGTCACCACGGCCAGCAGCTCGTGCGACGAGGCGGCGATCGCGTCCAGGGCGGGGAGGGCGACGGCCGGCGTGCCGGCGAAGATCAGGCGCACCGAAAGATCACCGGCCCAGACCGAACGGATCCGCCGAACGGTCGGCGCCGATCGTGAGCCGGCTGGCGCCCGACCGGCGCCGACCGGCGGGAGAGTCGTGGGGGCTCACCTTGATCACCGGCGGGGCGGACTCGTCGTACCAGTCGGCCTGTCGGATCTCCCGCATCGCCGCCTTGCGCGCCTCGGGGTCCAGCCGGTCGATGAAGAGCACCCCGTCGAGGTGGTCCGTCTCGTGCTGGAAACAGCGGGCCATCAGGCCGGTACCGACGATCTGGATCGGATCGCCGTGCGCGGTGAAGCCCTTGGCGACCACGTTCATCCGGCGCTTGGTGTCGAAGTAGATGCCGGGGATCGAGAGGCAGCCCTCCTGGCCGTCCTGCTCCTCCTCGTCGGGAAAGTCGAGCACCGGGTTGACCAGGTGCCCCACCACGTCGTCGACGTCGAACGTGAAGACCCGCAGGCCGACCCCGAGCTGCGGCGCGGCGAGGCCGACGCCGTTCTGCTCGCGCATGGTGTCGGTCAGGTCGGCGACCAGTTTGCGCAGCTCAGCGTCGAAGTCGACGACCGGTTCGGCCGGGGTGCGCAGCACCGGGTCGCCGAACAGACGGATGGGCTGGACGGTCACGCGGGGTGGCTCCTTCACACGGGCAATCGGATCAGCGGTGCCGTTCCAGTCTACGGGCGTACGGGCGGCGCGACCGTCGGGCGGGACGGCTGACGGTCGGCCCACGCCGCCTGGTCGCGCGAACGCCGCCACCCGGGCCGGACGGCCGGGCAGACGGGGCGTGGCCGGCACGATCCCGGGCGGGGCGGACGGCGACTACGCCGAGGGGCGGCCGGACTCGCCGGCCAGCACCGTGTCGGTGCGATCCAGGATGTGCTCGGGGAGGGGCAGCTGGGTGCCGTGCGCGGCGTCCCAGTCGTAGATCGTGCTCAACCCGACCTCGGCTCGGAAGAACTCGATCGCGCTGAGACCACCGACCACCGGCTCGTCACCCTCGGCGACCAGGCGACCGGGAACCAGCCGGAAGCCGTTACGCAACGCGGCGCTGAGCCGCCGATGGCCGTCGATCACGAAGAACCGCTCGCCGGTGTACCCGATCTGGAGCGGTTCGAGCCCCCGTTGCCCGGCCTGACCGACGCGCGCGACAACGTCGTCGGAGTCCCACATGCCGCGCAGGGACTGGATCTCCACCGTCGGGTAGATCCGGGCCGGGTCGAGCAGCAGCAGCGGCGGCGAGTCGCGGAGGATCTCCGCCCCCAGCGAGCCCTGGTAGGCGGCGATGACGTGCTCCACCACCTCGTCGGCGGAGGCCCTGGTGCTGTCGCAGATCAAGTCGTAGTTGCGCAGTTTCGCCTTGTCGACGCCGTACCGGACGAGGAAGCGGTTCCGCTCGCTGTCGCTGCGCTCCCGCAGCTTCGCCTTCGCCTCCTCGATCGAGGAGTAGCTCTCGGCCGGACCGGAGGGACGGGCGAGTACCCGGCGCGCCGCCTCGGTCGGCTCGGCGATCATATGGATCTTGAGGGCGTCCTTGAAGAAGTGCCAGGCCAGCCGACTGTCGACGATCAGTTGCTCACCGGAGGCCGCGATGTCCTGCTGGAGCTGGTCGACGTAGCCGTCGACCGCCTGGTCCAGCTCGGCGTGCAGGTTGAGCTGGAGCGCGGTCATCTGCCGCTGCCGCGCCATCTCCCGGTAGAGATCTCCGACGCTGACCCGTCGCAGCCCCAACCGCTTGGAGAGCTCGATCGAAACGGTGCTCTTGCCGCTACCAAGATCGCCATTGACGACGATCGACTGACGACCGGTCACGACCTACCCACTCCTGATCCCGGAATTGTCAAGATCAATAGTATGAGCGCCGAACCGGCGCAATTACGTACCATTACGCCACCCGTGAAGCATGAGGGGGCGATGGTATCACCCAGATCATGGCCACCCGGTCGGACACCACGTACGTCACCTATTGGATACCCCGGGTGAGGCCGATGGAAAACCACGGTACGTACAAGCCCTCTCGCCACGGGTGAGCAGGCAGCGGCGCCGCCTCGGAAAGGACGGGTCCGACCGGGAAAGCGACGGGTCGGCCGGAAACGCGGACAGGAGGGCCGGGCCGGAACCGTACGACCGGGCCGAGAGGGGACCCCGGAGGGAAGCGCGGGATCACGGGTGACGCGGGATCACAGGATGTCGAGCGGGTCGATCTGGAGGCGGACCGGCTGGGCCGCCTTGCGGGCGGTCCGGACCCCCGCCGCGGCATGCAGCGCGGCGGCGAGGGCGGCGGCCCGGGACCGGGGGACCCGCACCAGCATCCGTTCCTGCCCGTCGCCGGCCGGCACCGGGCCGAGTAGCTCCGCGCCGTCGGGCAGCCGCGCGGCCGCCAGCAGCTCCGCCACGGCGGCCGCGGTACCGGTCACGCCCGCCATCCGCGCCGCCGGTGGGAACCCCAGCTCGCGCCGCTCCGCGAGTTCCCGACCGGCGAACCAGGCCGGGTCCCAGCGCAGCAGCGCCTGCACCGGCGCCAGCCCACCGTCGGCGACGACCACCACCCGGCCGCCGGCCGAGGCCGGCCGGGCCAGCGCCGCCGCCGCCAGCCAGCGCCGCAGCGCCTCCTCCGCCGCCCGCAGGTCGGCCCGGGTGAGCAGGGCCCACGAGTCGAGGAGCAGCACCGCGCCGTAGCCGCCCGTGGCGACCGGTTCGGCACCGGGAGTGGAGATCACCAACGCGGCGCCGCCCGGCACGCGTTCCAACACCTCGTCCCGCCCCGAGGTCCGCACCGGCACCCCGGGAAACGCCCGCCCGAGCTCCTCGGCGGTACGGCGGGCCCCCACGACGGCGGCCCGCAGCCGGCGACCACCGCAGGTCGGGCAGGCGTATCCGGCGGCGACCCGGGCGCACCAGCGGCAGGTGGGGGCGGCGGTCGCCGACCGCAGCCCGAGCGGACCGGAGCAGTGCGGGCAGCGGGCCCGGGCCCGGCAGTCGGCACAGGCCACCGCCGGCAGGTAACCCCGGCGGGGCACCTGGACCAGCACCGGCGCCTCCGCCCGCAACGCCGCCCGGGCGGCCTCCCAGGCAAGGCTGGGCAGCCGCGCCGACGCGGCCGCGGGATCACGGGCGAGCTGCGGATCGTCGCCAGTCGGCATCACCCGCGGCATTCGGGACCGCAGCGTGGCCCGGTCGGCCACGATCTCCCGCGCCCACCCGGTCTCCACCAGCAGCTGTCCCTCGACCGTGCGGGCGTACCCGGCCACGAGCGCGGCGGCGCCACCGAGCTGGGCCCGGGTGAGCAGCACCTCCCGGGCGTGCGGGTACGGCGCCCGAGGCTCGGCGTGCAGGTCGTCCCCGTCGTCCCAGATCGCGACCAGACCCAGGTTCGCCACCGGAGCGAACATCGCCGCGCGGGTGCCGATCACCACCGGCACCTGCCCCCGGGCGGCGGCCAGGAAGGCCCGGTACCGCCGGGCCGGTCCGAGCGCCGCCGAGAGCGCGACGTGCCGGCCACTCCCCAGGCGGCGGGTCACCGCGGCGTCGAGCCGGTTGAGGTCGCGGGCGTCGGCGACCACCACCACGACCCCGCGTCCGCCGCGGACGGTCGCCGCGGCGGCCTCCGCGAACCGGGCCGCCCAGTCCTCGCCCGGCAACGCCGTCCAGACCGCCCGGGGGGCCCGGCCGGCGGCGAGGGCACGCAGGAACCCCGGGCCGGCCGGATACCGCGCCCACCCGGTCCCGGCCGGATCGTCGCCCCCGACCGGCGGCTCGCCGTCCGTCCCGTGGGCAGCCGCGGCGCCGGCGAGCGCCGGCGCCCCGCCGTCCCTCCCGGCCGAGGCCCCGGGGTCGCCCGGAGCCGGCGCCGCGCCACCGGCCCCGCCCGACGTCGCGCCGGCGCCTCCGGCCGGAGCCGGGCCGCCACCGGGAGTGCCGCTGGCGGGTCCGCCGACCGACCCGGACTCGCGTTCGACCCGGGCGTGTCGAGGCGGAACGGCCAGCCGCAGCACGTCGGAGAGGTTGCCGGCGTACCGGTCGGCAACCGCCCGGGCCAGTCGGATGATCTCCGGGGTCAGCACCGGCTCGGGCGACACCAGCCGGTCCAGGTAGCTCAGCCGGCCGCCGTGCTCGGAGAGCGCGACCCGCTCGATGAGCCACCCGTCGACCAGGTGGTTGGCGAACCGCACCCGCACCCGGGTGCCGGGCCGGGCCTGCTCGGCCAGCTCCGCGGGCACGAGGTAGTCGAAGAGGCGGTCCAGGTGGGCCAGGGGTACATCCACGCAGACGCGAGCGACCGGCAGCCCGGGCGCGGGCTGCCGGTCGCTGCGCGTACCGCTGGTCAGGCTCCCGCAGCCGACTTGAGGTCGGCGGCGCGGTCGGTGCTCTCCCAGGTCAGGTCCGGCAGCTCGCGGCCGAAGTGGCCGTACGCCGCGGTCTGCTGGTAGATCGGGCGGAGCAGGTTGAGGTCCCGGATGATCGCGGCCGGCCGCAGGTCGAAGACCTCGCGGACGGCGCGCTCGATGCGGTCGACCGGTACGTTCTCGGTGCCGAAGGTCTCGATGAAGAGGCTGACCGGGTGCGCCTTGCCGATCGCGTACGCCACCTGGACCTCGCAGCGCTCGGCGAGCCCGGCCGCGACCACGTTCTTCGCCACCCACCGCATCGCGTACGCGGCCGAGCGGTCCACCTTCGAGGGGTCCTTGCCCGAGAAGGCGCCACCGCCGTGCCGGGCGTACCCGCCGTACGTGTCGACGATGATCTTGCGGCCGGTCAGCCCAGCGTCACCCATCGGCCCGCCGATCTCGAACCGGCCGGTCGGGTTCACCAGCAGCCGGTAGCCGTCGACGTCCAGGCCGAGCCCCTCCAGCTCCGGCTCGATGACGTGCTCGCGGATGTCCGGGGTGAGCAGCGACTCGAGCGAGATGTCGGCGGCGTGCTGGCTGGAGACGACGACGGTGTCCAACCGAACCGGCCGCAGGCCGTCGTACTCGATGGTGACCTGTGTCTTGCCGTCCGGCCGCAGGTACGGGATGGTGCCGTCCTTGCGGGTGGCGGCCAGGCGACGGGCCAGCCGGTGCGCCAGGGCGATCGGCAGCGGCATCAGCTCCGGCGTCTCGGAGCAGGCGAAGCCGAACATCATGCCCTGGTCACCGGCGCCCTGCGCGTCCAGCGCGCTCTCCGACTCGCCGGAGCGCAGTTCGAGCGCGCTGTCCACGCCCTGGGCGATGTCGGGCGACTGGGAACCGATCGACACGCTGACACCGCACGAGGCCCCGTCGAAGCCCTTCTTCGACGAGTCGTAGCCGATGCCGAGGATGGTGTCGCGGACGATGGCCGGGATGTCGGCGTACGCCTTCGTGGTCACCTCACCGGCGACGTGCACCTGGCCGGTCGTGATGAGCGTTTCGACCGCGACCCGACTGCGCGGATCCTGGTCCAACAGCGCGTCGAGGATCCCGTCGCTGATCTGGTCAGCGATCTTGTCCGGGTGGCCTTCCGTGACCGACTCGGATGTGAACAAGCGGCGTACCACGGTGCTCCTAAAAGTGTCGAATACGCGTTTCGCGGCAGTTTAGTTCGTCCACCGCCTGGTCCAGTTCCCTACACGGTCGCACCGGCTGATGACGATCCGGCTAAGCGCGTTGTTACCAGATCCCAGACGGCCTCGGCGAGATCTTCCTTGGATTGCTCGGAAAATGCTGTCGACGAACCGTCAGCACCGAGGACGACGGCGCGGTTTGTGTCGGCCCCGAAGACCCGGCCCTGCCCGACGTCGTTGACGACGATCAGGTCGGCCCGCTTCCGGGCCAGCTTGGCCCGGGCGTTGGCCTCGGCGTCGCTGGTCTCGGCGGCGAAGGCGACCAGGACCTGTCCCGGCCGCCGGCGCTCGCCGAGTTCGGCGGCGATGTCGGGGTTGGCGACCAGCTCGACCGTGAGCGTGTCCCCGCGTCCCGACTTCTTGATCTTATCGGAGGCGTACGTCGCCGGGCGGAAATCCGCGGGAGCGGCCGCCATCACCACCGCGTCCGCCGACTCGGCCGCCTCCAGCGTGGCCTTGCGCAGCTCCTCGGTGGTCGAGACCCGGACCAGGTCCACCCCGGCCGGGTCGGGCAGCGCCACGTTGGCCGCGATCAGGGTGACCCGGGCGCCCCGGGCCACCGCGGTGCGGGCGAACGCGTAGCCCTGCTTGCCGGAGGAGCGGTTGCCGATGAACCGCACCGGGTCGAGCGGTTCCCGGGTCCCGCCGGCGGTGACCACGACCCGCCGCCCGGCCAGGTCGCGGGGAGCGTCCACGCCCCGGGCCAGGACCCGGCGGGCGACCGCGAAGATCTCGGCCGGGTCGGGGAGCCGGCCCTTGCCGGTGTCGGGCCCGGTCAGCCGGCCGACCGCAGGATCGAGCACCAGCACCCCGCGGCGGCGCAGCGTCGCGACGTTCTCCACGGTCGCCGGATGCTCCCACATCTCCGTGTGCATCGCCGGCGCGAGCAGCACCGGGCACCGCGCGGTCAGCAGGGTGTTGGTCAGCAGATCGTCGGCGAGGCCGTGGGCCGCCTTGGCCAGCAGATCGGCGGTGGCCGGCGCGACGACGACCAGGTCGGCGCCCTGGCCGAGCCGGACGTGCGGGACCTCGTGCACGTCGGCCCAGACGTCGTCAGCGACCGGCTGCCCACTCAGGGCCGCCCAGGTCGGAGCGCCGACGAACCGCAGCGCGGCGGCGGTCGGGACGACCCGGACCCGGTGCCCCGACTCGGTGAACAGGCGCAGCAGTTCGCAGGCCTTGTAGGCGGCGATCCCCCCGCCGACGCCGAGTACGACCGCGGTCATGGACGGCGTACGGCCGGCGCTACGGCTGGTCGGTCGGCTCGGCGGTGAGCAGACCCGCGTTGATCTCCCGCAGCGCGATCGAGAGCGGCTTCTCCTGCGGCGTGGTCTCCACGAGTGGGCCGACGTACTCCAGCAGGCCCTCGCCGAGCTGGCTGTAGTAGGCGTTGACCTGGCGGGCCCGCTTGGCGGCGAAGATCACCAGGGCGTACTTGGACGAGGTCTTCTCGAGCAGCTCGTCGATCGGCGGGTTGGTGATGCCTTCGGGACTGGCGATGGATCCCACGGGTGCGAACCTCTGTGTCTGCGCGACCGCCGAGGGCGGTCAGGTCGGAGTCGGATCTGACGTTCGAGATTCGTTCCGCCTTGCGTCAGGTCGGCGTCAAGGAGGACGAACCGAGCAAGCCTACCAGTTCGTCGGCGGCCCGCTCGACGACGTCGTTCACGATTGTGACGTCAAATTCCGGACCCGCGGCCCGGCCGTCGTCGCCGGGCGGCGCGAGATACACCAGCCGGGCCTCCGGCATCGCCGCCCGCACCTGGCGGGCCCCCCGGAGGTCGATCGTCAGCAGGACCGGCCGACCGGCCGACAGCCAGTTCCGCACCGGCTCACGCGGCGTCCCATAACGATAGGCGCCAATGTCCGACCACTCCAGCAACTGTCCCGCCTCGAGGAGTCGGGCGAATTCCGCCCGGTCGACGAAACGGTAGTGCACGCCGTCGACCTCGTGGTGCCGACGGGGACGGGTGGTCATCGGGACCGCACGCCACAGCCCGGGCGACCGGGCCCGGACGAGTGCTGTCACGCTGTCCTTGCCGGCCCCGGAGGGGCCGGCAAGGACCGTGAGACGAGCCGCCTGGCGGACATCGTCATGCGTAGCCACTGCTTGTTTCTACACGGCGAGTGGCACTAGTTCGCCGAGAACTCCCCAAGCAGGGCCTTGCGCTGCTGCTCCCCGAGGCCACGGAGGCGACGGCTGTCGGCGATCTTGAGCTTCTCCATGATCTGGGTGGCCCGGATCTTGCCGATTCCCGGCATCGCTTGAAGGACGGCGGAGACCTTCAGCTTGCCGACGACGTCGTCCGCCTCAGCCCGCTCCAGGACAGCGGCGAGGGTGGTCTTGCCCTGCTTCAGCTCTTCCTTGAGCTTGGCACGGGCTTTGCGGATCTCCGCAGCCTTTTCCAGCGCGGCAGCGCGCTGCTCGGGGCTCAGTTGGGGGAGCGGCACCAGTTCTCCTCAGGTCCCTATCGCGGCGGGCGGAACGCACCGCCGCATCTGTGAAACGTGGTGTGCCTGGGAACCAAAGGGGTATGTGGTTCCCAGCGCGGGGAAAACTAGCGGTCAACGGAGCTTTCGGCAACGTGGGCGCGCCATGATCATGTCAGGGTGACCGCGAGATCACGGACCAGCGGTGGTCAGCACGGCCCGGCACTCGGCGAGCGCACGGTCCGCCGCAGCCCGCAACGCGGCCGGTTCGGGGCCCGCGCCGAGCACCTCCCGGGAGTACGACGGAAGCACCGCACCGAGCGCGTCGCCGAAGACGGCGCGCAGGTCGGCGGGGCGTCCACCCTGGGCGCCGAGCCCCGGAGCGAGGAGCGGTCCGTTCAGTGTGGACAGGTCGTGCCCGGTGGGTCCGACGGTCGCCCCGACCACCAGCCCGATGCTTCCCAGCGGCTCCGCACCCTCGTTGAGCTGCGAAATCTCGTCAATGATCGCCTGCGCGACGGTCCGCCCGTCCACGCACCGGGCGCGCTGCACGCTCGCCCCCTCGGGGTTCGAGGTGAGTGCCAGGACGAAGACACCGCCGCCGTGCGAGCGCGCCATGTCGAACATCGGCGCGAGCGCGCCGACCCCCAGGAAGGGGCTCGCGGTGACGGCGTCGACATACATGGGGCTGGATGGATCAAGGTAGGCGTCCGCGTACGCCGCCGCGGTGGAACCGATGTCGCCGCGCTTGACGTCCAGCAGGACGAGCGCTCCGGCAGCCCGCAACTGTCGGATAATTGACTCAAGCACCGCGAGCCCTCGGGACCCGAATCGTTCGAAGAAGGCGGACTGCGGCTTCACCACCGCGACCCGGTCGCCGAGCGCCTCGACCACGGTCTGACTGAACCGCGTCAGCCCGGCGACGTCGTCGGAGAGGCCCCACCGGACCAGCAGGGCGGGGTGGGGGTCGATCCCCACGCAGAGCGGGCCACGCTCCGCCATGGCCCGGCTGAGCCGGCTGCCGAAGGTCTCCATGCGCTTCCTCCTCTCCGGACCGCCGGTGGCGGCCCGACACCTCCCGTCGCCAACCCGGCGCCCGCCGGTTTCCCGCACCCACCCCGATCCCGCGCCGACCGGGTACACGCCCGGCGCGCCCGCCGTGGCGCCCCCGCGGAACGTGCCGGAGGGTGGCCGCCCGACACGTGCGGGGCAGTCGTCCAGAACGTGCCGGGGCGGTCGTCCGGAACGCGTCGGGGAATCAGCCGGCCGCCACCGCGGCGGCGATCGCCGTACAGATCCGGGCCAGATCCGCGTCGTCGGTGACGTACGGCGGCATCGTGTAGACGAGATCCCGGAACGGCCGCAGCCAGACGCCGTGCGCGACGGCGGCCGCGGTCGCCGCCGCCAGATCGACGTCGTGGTCGAGCTGGACCACCCCGATCGCACCCAGCACCCGAACGTCGGCGACCCCCGGGGCGCCCCGCAGCGGCGCCAGGCCGGCCTTCAGCCCCGCCTCCAGTCTCGACACCTCCCCCGCCCAGTTTCCGGCCCGCAGCAGCCCGATGGAGGCGTTTGCGACCGCACAGGCGAGCGGGTTTCCCATGAACGTCGGACCGTGGGCGAGCACACCCGTCCCGGAGATGCCCTCGGCGACCTCCGGCGTACAGAGGGTGGCGGCCAGGCTGAGGTAGCCTCCGGTGAGCGCCTTGCCGAGGCACATGACGTCCGGAGCGACCCCGGCGTGCTCGGCCGCGAAGAGCGCCCCGGTCCGGCCGAACCCGGTGGCGATCTCGTCGAAGATCAGCACGATGTCGTGCTCCCGGGTCACCTCCCGGAGCACCCGCAGGTATCCCGGGTTGTGGAAGCGCATCCCGCCGGCACCCTGGACCACCGGCTCGACGATCACCGCGGCGACCTCGTCCGCGTGCCGGCGCACCGCGTCCACCAGGGACGCCGCGTACGCCTCGTCGAGCGGGGCGGCGAAACCGGACGGTGGCGCGTCGGCGAAGACCTGGCGGGGAAGTACGCCCCTCCACAGTGCGTGCATGCCGCCGACCGGATCGCAGACGCTCATCGGATGGAAGGTGTCGCCGTGGTATCCGCCCCGCCAGGTGGCGAGCCGGCGCCGCTCGGGACGGCCCCGGCCGCGCTGGTACTGGAGGGCCATCTTCACCGCCACCTCCACCGAGACCGAGCCGGAGTCGCAGAGGAAGACGTGCTCCAGACCGGGCGGGGTCAGCTCGACCAGGGTTCGGGCCAGCCGGACGGCCGGCTCGTGGGTGAGACCACCGAACATCACGTGGCTCATCCGGCCGAGCTGGTCGGTGACCGCGGCGTCCAGCACCGGATGCCGGTACCCGTGGATCGCCGCCCACCACGACGACATGCCGTCGACGAGTTCCCGGCCGTCGGCCAGGCGCAGCCGCACCCCCGAGGCGCTGGCGACCACGTACGGGTCGATCCGGGCCGACATCGGGGCGTACGGGTGCCACACGTGCGCCCGGTCGGCCGCGACGATCTGCTCGGGCGTCAGGCCGGCCTCCCGGCCGGACACGGCCGCCTCGGCGCGCATCGCCTCCTCCTCTCGGCGTCAGCCCCGGGCCGCCCGGGCCAGCGCGCGGACCAGGGCCGGCCCGCGGTAGACGAAGCCGGTGTAGAGCTGCACCAGGCTGGCTCCGGCATCCAGCAGCGCGGTGCCGTCGGCCGGGTCGAGGATCCCGCCGACGCCGATCACCGGCAGCTTCCCGCCGGTCTCCCGGTGCACGAACGCGACCACCTGCCGGGCCCGCGCGGCCAGCGGCCGGCCGGAGAGCCCCCCGGCCTCGGCGGCCCGGGGCAGGTCCGCGGGGGCGAGACCGTCCCGGCCCAGCGTGGTGTTGGTGGCGATCACCCCCGCCGCGCCCCGGTCGAGGCAGACCTGGAGCACCTCGGCGATCGCCGCGTCGGTCAGGTCCGGCGCGATCTTGACGAGGATCGGCTTCTCCCCCACCAGCGCGGTCAGCAGCGCGTCCAGGTGCTCCCGGTCCTGGAGCGTCCGCAGCCCGGGAGTGTTCGGGGACGAGACGTTGACCGCGAAGTAGTCGCCGTACGGCAGCAGCGCCCGGTAGGCCGCGAGGTAGTCCTCGACCGCCTCGTCCAGCGGGGTGACCTTCGACTTGCCCAGGGAGATCCCGAGCGGTACGCCGAGCGGACGCCGTCGCGCCGCCAGTCGGGCGGCCAGCGCCCCCGCGCCGGCGTTGTTGAAGCCCATCCGGTTGATCACGGCCTCGCTGGCGGGCAGCCGGAACAGCCGGGGGCGGGGGTTGCCGGGCTGTGCGTGCGCGGTCACCGTGCCGACCTCGACGAAGCCGAAGCCGAGCGCCGGCCAGGCCGGCAGCGCCCGCCCGTCCTTGTCCATCCCGGCGGCCAGCCCGACCGGGTTGGGGAAGTCGATACCGAAGACCGTCCGGGGGGCGGAGACCGCGTACCGGGCCCGCAACACGGCCAGCAGCGCCGGCCACCGGGAGATCCCGGCAAGCCGACGCAGCGTCCACTCGTGCGCCGTCTCGGCGTCCCCGCCGCCGATCCGGAACAGCGCCGGCCGGACGAGCCGGTCGAAGAGGGTCGGCGCGGCGCCGGGCCGGCCGGGAGCGGTGGTGGTCACTCGCCCGCCCGGAGGGCGGCGTGCAGCTCCTGAAGCGGGCGGACCGCCATGTCGCCCCGGATCAGCGCCTCGATCCCCATCACCGCCGCCGCCGCACCCGGCACGGTGGTGATGCACGGCACGTCCGCGCCGACCGCCGCGCTACGGATCTCGTACCCGTCGGAGCGGGCGCTCGCCCCCGACCCCTGCGGAGTGTTGATCACCAGTGCGACCTCCCCCGCCTCGATCAGCGACACCGCGTCGGGGCCCGCGCCGTCCTCCTCGTAGTGCTTGCGGATCAGTTCGCAGGAGATGCCGTAGCGGCGCAGCACCTCACCGGTGCCGACCGTGGCGACGATCTCGAAGCCGAGGTCGGCGAGGCGCTTGACCGGAAAGATCATGCCGCGCTTGTCGCGGTTGGCGACCGAGACGAAGACCTTGCCCCGGGTCGGCAGCGAGCCGTAGACCGCGGCCTGCGACTTGGCGAAGGCATGCCCGAAGGCGGTGTCGATCCCCATCACCTCGCCGGTCGACTTCATCTCCGGGCCGAGCAGCGCGTCGATACCCTTGCCGGTCGGGGTACGGAACCGCTTGAACGGCAGCACCGCCTCCTTCACCGCAACCGGCGCGTCCGCCGGCAGGGTGCCGCCGTCCCCGCTCGGCGGCAGCAGCCGTTCGGCCCGCAGGTCGGCGATGGTGGCCCCGAGCATGATCCGGGCCGCCGCCTTGGCCAGCGGCACCGCGGTCGCCTTGGAGACGAACGGCACGGTCCGGGAGGCCCGGGGATTCGCCTCCAGCACGTAGAGGGTGTCGTCCTTCAGCGCGTACTGGACGTTGAGCAGCCCCCGGACCCCGATGCCCCGGGCGATCGCCTCGGTGTACCGGCGGACCGCCGCCAGGTGCGAGCTGGCGAGGGTGATCGGCGGCAACGCGCAGGAGGAGTCGCCGGAGTGGATCCCGGCCTCCTCGATGTGCTCCATCACCCCGCCGAGGTAGACCTCGCCGTCGGCGTCGCAGAGGGCGTCCACGTCGATCTCGATCGCGTCGTCGAGGAACCGGTCGACCAGCACCGGATGGTCCGGGGAGATGTCGGTGGCCCGGGTGATGTAGTCCCGCAGCGTCGCGTCGTCGTAGACGATCTCCATCCCCCGGCCGCCGAGCACGTACGACGGCCGGACCAGCACCGGGTAGCCGATCTCCTCGGCGATCGTCCGCGCCTCGTCGTACGAGGTGGCGCTGCCGTGCGCCGGGGAGCGCAGCCCGGCGGCGTCGAGCAGGGCGCCGAACGCGCCCCGGTCCTCCGCCAGGTGGATCGACTCCGGCGAGGTGCCGACGATCGGCACCCCGGCGTCCTTGAGCCGCTGCGCGAGTCCGAGCGGGGTCTGCCCGCCGAGCTGGACGATCACCCCGACCACCCCGGGCCCGCCCGCCTCCTTGCCGGAGGTGTCCTCGGCGTGCCATACCTCCAGGACGTCCTCGAAGGTCAGCGGCTCGAAGTAGAGCCGGTCGGCGGTGTCGTAGTCGGTGGAGACGGTCTCCGGGTTGCAGTTGACCATCACGGTCTCGTAGCCGGCCGCGCGGAGCGCCTGGACCGCGTGTACGCACGAGTAGTCGAACTCGATGCCCTGGCCGATCCGGTTCGGTCCGGAGCCGAGGATCAGCACCTTCGGCCGATCCGACCCGACGACCTCGGACTCCTCGTCGTAGCTGCTGTAGTGGTACGGCGTACCGGCGGCGAACTCGGCGGCGCAGGTGTCGACCGTCTTGTAGACCGGACGTACCCCGAGCCGGTGCCGCAGGGTGCGGACCCCGTCCTCGGCGGCCAGCTCCGGACGCAGCGCGGCGAGCTGCCGGTCGGAGATCCCGGCCCGCTTTGCCCGGCGCAGCAGCTCCTCGTCGAGGACCGCGGCACCGACGATCTCGGCCCGCAGTTCGACCAGGCTGGCGATCTGGTCCACGAACCAGGGGTCGATGCCGCCGGTGGCGGCCGAGACCTCGGCCACCGAGGCGCCGAGCCGCAGGGCCCTCTCGATCGTGTAGAGCCGGCCGTCGTGCGGGGTGGCGAGCGCCGCCAGGGTGGACTCCAGGGTGGCCCCCTCCGGGTCCGGGACCGTCCAGAATCCGGCCTGCTTCGTCTCCGTCGAGCGCAGCGCCTTGTTCAGCGCCTCGGCGAAGTTCCGGCCCAGGCTCATCGCCTCGCCCACCGACTTCATCGTCGTGGTGAGCTCCTTGTCGGCGGCCGGGAACTTCTCGAACGCGAACCGGGGGACCTTCACCACCACGTAGTCGAGGGTCGGCTCGAACGCGGCCGGCGTCTTCCGGGTGATGTCGTTGGGGATCTCGTCCAGGGTGTAGCCGATGGCGAGCTTCGCGGCGATCTTGGCGATCGGGAAGCCGGTCGCCTTGGAGGCCAACGCCGACGACCGGGAGACCCGGGGGTTCATCTCGATCACGACCAGCCGGCCGGTACGCGGGTTGACCGCGAACTGGATGTTGCAGCCCCCGGTGTCGACCCCGACCTCGCGGAGCACCGCGATGCCGACGTCGCGCATCCGCTGGTACTCCCGGTCGGTGAGGGTCATCGCCGGGGCGACGGTGATGCTGTCACCCGTGTGCACGCCCATCGGGTCGAGGTTCTCGATCGAGCAGACCACCACGACGTTGTCGTTGCGGTCCCGCATCAGCTCGAGCTCGTACTCCTTCCAGCCGAGGACGCTCTCCTCGATCAGGACCTCGTGCACCGGGCTGGCGACGAGGCCGGCCCCGGCGATCCGCTCCAGGTCCTCCTCGGTGTGGGCCATCCCGGAGCCGAGCCCGCCCATGGTGAACGACGGCCGGATCACCACCGGCAGTCCGAGCTCGGCGACGGTCGCCCGGACCTCCTCCATGGAGTGGCAGACCCGACTGCGCGGGGTCTCCCCGCCCGCCTTGGCGACGATCTCCTTGAAGAGCTGCCGATCCTCGCCCCGGCGGATCGCGTCGATGTTGGCGCCGATCAGCTCCACGCCGTACTTGGCGAGCACGCCGGAGTCGTGTAGCGCGACGGCGGTGTTCAGCGCGGTCTGCCCGCCGAGGGTGGGCAGCAGCGCGTCGGGACGTTCCCGGGCGATGACCAGTTCGACGAACTCCGGGGTGATCGGCTCGACGTACGTCGCGTCGGCGAACTCCGGGTCGGTCATGATGGTCGCCGGGTTCGAGTTGACCAGGCTGACCCGCAGCCCCTCGCTCCGCAGGACCCGGCACGCCTGGGTGCCCGAGTAGTCGAACTCGCAGGCCTGGCCGATGACGATGGGGCCGGACCCGATCACCAGGACGTGCCGCAGATCGCTCCGCTTAGGCATGCTTGCCGCCTTCGATCAGCTCGGCGAAGCGGTCGAACAGGTAGTCCGCGTCGTGCGGGCCGGCCGCCGCCTCGGGGTGGTACTGCACGGTGAAGGCCGGGACGTCCCTGGCCCGCAGCCCCTCGACGACGTTGTCGTTGAGGCAGACATGGCTCACCTCGACCGCGCCGAAGTCGGTGTCGACGACCCGGTCGAGCGGCGCGTCGACGGCGAAGCCGTGGTTGTGGCTGGTCACCTCCACCTTTCCGGTGGCCCGGTCCAGCACCGGCTGGTTGACGCCGTGGTGGCCGTACCCCAGCTTGTAGGTGCCGAATCCGAGCGCCCGGCCGAGGATCTGGCTGCCGAAGCAGATGCCGAAGAGCGGGATCCGCCGCCGCATCACCTCGCGGGCCAGCCCCACCGGGTGATCGGCGGTGGCCGGGTCGCCGGGGCCGGGCGAGAAGAAGACGGCGTCGGCCCCGGTGGCGAGCAGGTCGTCGATGGTCGAGTGGGCCGGCAGGACGTGGGTGGTGACGCCCCGGGCGGCAAGCCGGCGCGGCACGTTCCGTTTGATCCCGAGGTCGAGGGCGGCGACGGTGAACCGGTGCTCCCCCTCGGCCTCGACCGTGTACGGCTTCGCCGTGGTCACCTCGGCCGAGAGGTCCGCGCCGACCATCCGCGGCGTCTGTCGGACCCGGGCCAGCAGCTCCGCCGGATCCTCGGTCAGGCTGGAGACCCCGACCCGCATCGCGCCCCGCTCCCGCAGGTGTCGGGTCAGGGCCCGGGTGTCGACCCCGCAGATCCCGACGACGCCCTCCGTGGCGAGCCGGTCCTCCAGGCCGCCGGTGGCCCGCCAGTTCGAGCCGATCCGGGCCGGGTCCCGGACGACGTAGCCGGCGACCCAGATCCGGCCGGACTCGTCGTCCTCGTCGTTCACCCCGGTGTTGCCGATGTGCGGCGCGGTCTGCACCACCACCTGCCGGTGGTACGACGGGTCGGTCAGCGTCTCCTGGTACCCGGTCATCGCCGTGGTGAAGACCGCCTCGCCGAAGGTCTCCCCCACGCTGCCGTACGACTCGCCGCGGAAGGTGCGCCCGTCCTCGAGGACCAGGATCGCCGGCCTCCTCCGATTACTCACCGCGCCCCTCCGATCCGGACTGCGGGACTCGCAGGCCGTCCTCCTCGCGTTCCGCCGCACCCCACGACGTCTGCCGCACGGCAGCGCCCCACGACGACTGCCGGACCACGGCGACCCCCGGCGACTCCCGCGCCACCGCGCCCCACGCGGGCGGCCCGGGAACGCTCGGCGCCGCCGCCCGTCGCCCCGGACCGCGCGCTCCTCGTTCGGATCACTTCACGGCCTTTCCGTCCAGCACCGTCGGCTCGCCGCGCAGGAACGTCGCGACGACCCGGCCGGGCAGCGTCATCCCGGCGTACGGGGTGTTGCGGCTGCGGCTGGCCAGCTCGCCCGGATCCACCGTCCGCCGGGCGGCCGGGTCCACCAGGGTCAGGTTGGCCGGCACCCCGGGCGCGGGGTCACGACCGTGCTCGGTCAGCCCGGCGATCCGGGCCGGGGTGCGGGACATCCGCTCGGCGATCAGGTCCCAACGCTCGCCGACGACGGCGAGCAGCACCGACAGCGCCGTCTCGAGGCCGAGCATTCCCGGCCGGGCGTACGCCCACTCGCACTCCTTGTCCTCCAGTGCGTGCGGTGCGTGGTCGGTGGCGACGACGTCGATGATCCCGTCGACGAGTGCCTGGCGCAGCGCCGCCACGTCGCTGGCGGTCCGCAGCGGGGGGTTGACCTTGAAGACCGGGTCGTAGCTGGTGGTCGGTCGCCAGGTGCCCGCGAGTTCGGGGGTGCCCAGCACCGCCCTCCCGGCCACGAGCTCGTCGGTGAGGAGCAGGTGGTGCGGGGTGACCTCGGCGGTGACCCGGACCCCGCGCGCCTTGGCGTGTCGGAGCACCTCGACGCTGCCGGCCGTGGAGACGTGGCAGACGTGCAACCGGCTGCCGACGTGTTCGGTGAGGAGGACGTCGCGGGCGATGATCGCCTCCTCGGCGACCGCCGGCCAGCCGGTCAGGCCGAGCCGCGTCGCGACCTCGCCCTCGTGCATCTGGGCGCCGACGGTCAGCCGCGGCTCCTCGGCGTGCTGGGCGATGATCCCGTCGAACGCCTTGACGTATTCCAGGGCCCGACGCATGAGCCGGGGGTCGGCGACGCAGTGCCCGTCGTCGGAGAAGATCCGGACCCGGGCCGCCGAGGAGGCCATCGCACCCAGTTCGGCCAGGTGCTCACCGGCCAGCCCGACGGTGACCGCGCCGATCGGCTGCACGTCGACCAGGCCGGCCTCGCGACCGAGCCGCCACACCTGCTCGACCACGCCGGCGGTGTCGGCGACGGGGGAGGTGTTGGCCATCGCGCACACCGCGGTGTAGCCGCCGAGCGCGGCGGCGCGGGAGCCGGACTCGACCGTCTCGGCGTCCTCCCGCCCCGGCTCGCGCAGGTGGGTGTGCAGGTCGACCAGGCCGGGGAGCGCGACCAGCCCGTCGGCGTCGACCACGGTCGCACCCGGGGCGGTCAGGCCGTGCCCGGCCTCGGCCACCACGCCGTCGCGCAGCAGCAGGTCGGTCGGCGCGGCGCCGACCACCCGGACGCCCCGGATCAGGTACGACTCGGTCATGTCAGTCCCCCCAGCAGCAGATACAGCACGGCCATCCGGACGGAGACCCCGTTGGTGACCTGTTCGACGATGGTGGAGCGGGGTGAGTCGGCGACCTCGGGGGCGATCTCCATACCCCGGTTCATCGGTCCGGGGTGCATGACGATCGCGTGGTCCGGCAGCCGGCGCATCCGGGGCCCGTCCAGGCCGTAGCGCCGGGCGTACTCACGGGCCGACGGGAAGTAGGAGTCGTCCATCCGCTCCCGCTGCACCCGCAGCATCATCACCACGTCGGCGGTGGGGAGGACGGCGTCCAGGTCGTACGAGACCTCGGTGCCGGGGGCCAGCGCGGTGCCGATGTCGACCGGGATCAGCGTCGGCGGCCCGACCAGCGTCACCTTGGCGCCGAGGGTGGCGAGCAGCAGCACGTTGGAGCGCGCGACCCGGCTGTGCAGCACGTCACCGACGACCGCGACGTGCAGCCCGGCGATCCGGCCCAGCCGCGACCGCATCGTGTACGCGTCGAGCAGCGCCTGGGTGGGGTGTTCGTGGATGCCGTCCCCGGCGTTGATGACGGAGCCGTCCACCCAGTTCGCCAGCCGGTGCGGCGCCCCGGAGGCGGGGTGGCGCACCACCACCGCGTCGGCCCCCATCGCCTGAAGCGTCAACGCGGTGTCCTTCAGGCTCTCGCCCTTGGAGACGCTGGAGCCCTTGGCCGAGAAGTTGATCACATCGGCGGAGAGCCGCTTGGCGGCCGCCTCGAACGAGATGCGGGTCCGGGTCGAGTCCTCGTAGAAGAGGTTGACCACGGTCCGGCCACGCAGCGCGGGAAGCTTCTTCACCTCGCGCCCGGCGACGTTGGCCATCTCGGCCGCGGTGTCCAGGATCAGGGTGGCGGTGGCCGCGTCGAGGTCGGCCCCGGACAGGAGGTGTTTCACGACTGCGCCCGCCCTGCGATCAGTCGGACCTCGTCGCTGCCGTCGGTCTCGGCGAGGGTCACCTTGACGCTCTCGGACAGCGCGGTCGGGATGTTCTTGCCCACGTAGTCGGCGCGGATCGGCAGCTCGCGGTGGCCGCGGTCGACCAGGACGGCGAGCTGCACCGAACTGGGCCGGCCGAGGTCGTTCAGCGCGTCCAGCGCGGCCCGGACGGTGCGGCCCGAGAAGAGCACGTCGTCGACGAGGATCACCCGCTTGCCGTCGATCCCCCCACGGGGGACCTCGGTCGGCCCGACCGCGCGAACGGCGTGACGCCGGAGGTCGTCGCGGTAGAGCGTGATGTCCAGCACACCGACCGGCGCCTCGATCCCCTCGAAGGCGCTGATCCGGGCGGCCAGCCGGCGGGCCAGCGGGGCGCCCCGGGTGGGGATGCCGAGCAGGACGGTGTCGGCGGCACCCTGGGTCTTCTCCAGGATCTGGTGGGCGATCCGGTCCACCATCCGGGCCAGCTCGGCGCTGGTGAGGATCACCTTCACGGACGGTGGTGGTACCGGCTGCGGCTGGGCAGCCTGCGGGTACGCCACGGGCGGACCTCCTTCCCCGCCTCACGGGACGGGTCGTTAAAGGACGTCGGACCTCCGGCACCTGGCGGCGTGCCCGGACCGGGGCTTCAGCCACGTTACCACTGGCCACGGGGCCGACCCCGACCGGTGGCTGACCGAGCGGTCAGCCGAGACAAAACGGCAGGCAGAACCCGATCTTTGCAATAGGTAGGTAACTAGCACTTGACCGCGTGTCGTTATCCCCGTACCGTCACGCTCCGTAGCGATCGCTGGGGAGATCCCCGACCAGCACTGGGAGTGCCGAATGCCCTCTGAATACGCCAAGTCGTTGGGCGCGCGCCTGCGCTCGATCCGTCAGCAGCAGGGCCTGTCCCTGCAGGGGGTGGAGGAAAAGTCCAACGGGCGGTGGAAAGCCGTCGTCGTCGGCTCGTACGAGCGGGGCGACCGAGCCGTCACGGTGTCGCGTCTCGCCGAACTCGCCGACTTCTACCGGGTACCCGTCTCGGAGCTGCTGCCGGACGGCAGTGGCGTTCGTCACGAGCCGACCAGCAAGATCGTTCTCGATCTGGAGCGGCTCTACGACGACACCTCCGAGGAACTCGCCTACGTCGCGCGCTACGCCCGGGCCATCCAGCAGCAGCGCGGTGACTACAACGGGCGGGTACTGTCGATTCGCGCGGACGACCTGCGGGCGCTCGCGATCGTCTACGACTCCTCCCCCTCCGGTCTGATCGAGCGGCTCACCGAACACGGCGTACTCGTCGCCGACCCTCGGGCGCTCTTCACCTCCTGAGGTAACGCGCTGACCAGCGGGGCCCGGGTCCACCGGCCCCGCTGGTCGTCCGGGAGCACCGGACCGGAACCCTGGCGAGTGCCCGGGCCGCCGGACGGGAACATCCGGGCTCCGGACGCCGACGATCATCACTGCCCGCCATGGCCGGCCACCGCCCAACACGACCATGGGAGGCAGACCATGTCACAGGCCGGTACGGGTGATGTCGACCACCGCGGCCGGTCAGACTCCACTGCCGCGCCCGGCCGGCTGGCCGGACGCGCGCTGCCCGGCAGCACATCGGCCGGCTCGCCGGCTCGGGGCACGTCACCTCGACAACCGGGAAACCCGCTGAGCACGGTCGGCGCCGGCCCGGCCACCCGGCAAGGGCCACGTCACCCGCTGATCCCGTCCGGGTCAGCGGGTGGCGTAATCGGCGATCCGGCCCAGGACGCCGTTGAGGAAGCGGGGTGAGTCGTCGGTCGACATCTGCCGAGCGAGCTCGACGGCCTCGCTGATCGCCACCGCGTCGTCGATCTCGTCGACGTAGAGCAGCTCGTAGATGGCGATCCGGGCGAGGTTGCGGTCGACGACCGGCATCCGATCCAGCGTCCAGCCCTCGGCGTAGCTCTCGATCAGCTCGTCGATCCGGCTCTGGTGTGCCGCCACGCCCTCGACCAGCCCGATCGCGTAGCTCAGGTGCTCTGGCCGCTGTTCGAGCCGTTGTAGATAGCTGGCCAGCACCTCGACCGCCGGGCGGGCCCGCAGGTCCGCCTCGTAGAGGACGTCCAGCGCCCGCTTGCGCGCCTTGCGGCGCGCCGGCATCTGCTGCTTGGGCCCCTCGGCCATCAGGCCCGGCCGAGGTAGCGCCCGTCGCGGGTGTCGACCTTGATCTTCTCACCCGTGGTGATGAAGAGCGGCACCTGGACGGTCGCGCCGGTCTCGACGGTCGCCGGCTTGGTGCCGCCGGTCGACCGGTCACCCTGCAGGCCCGGCTCGGTGTACGTCACCTCGAGCACGACGCTGGCGGGCAGCTCGACGTAGAGCGGCACACCCTCGTGGGTGGCGACGATCACCTCGGCCTCGGGCAGGAGGTACTTGGCTGCCTCGCCGACCGTGCCGCCGGGCACGGTGATCTGGTCGTACGTCTCCAGGTCCATGAAGACGTAGTCCTCACCGTCGGCGTAGAGGTACTGCATCGTGCGCTTGTCGACGGTGGCCGTGTCGACCTTGGTGCCCGCGTTGAACGTCTTGTCGACGACCTTGCCGGAGAGCACGTTCTTGAGCGTGGTGCGGACGAACGCACCGCCCTTGCCGGGCTTGACGTGCTGGAACTCCACGACGGTCCAGAGCTCGCCGTCGAGGTTGAGAACCAGGCCGTTCTTGAGGTCGTTGGTGGTGGCCATTTCCTGCCTTGATCTTCAGGTCGGCGGACAGACCTGGCAAGTCTACTAGGAGTGCGGGGCCGGTCTTGACCAGGTCACGACGGGAGCGTGGGCCGGCCCGGGACGTGCCGTTTTGCCCCGTTCGACGCCGGAACCGTGCCTCCGGGGTGGTCGGGTCGCGTGCCGGGATCAGCCGCGGCGCCGCGCGAGGTGCAGCAGGGCCAACCGGTAGCCGTCCACGCCGAGGCCGCAGATCACCCCGGTGGCGACCGCGGAGACCACCGAGTGGTGCCGGAACTCCTCACGGGCGTGGATGTTGGAGATGTGCACCTCGACCAGCGGTCCGCGCAGCATCGCGCAGGCGTCCCGGATCGCGTACGAGTAGTGCGACCAGGCACCGGGGTTGAGCACCACCGCCGCCCCCTCGTCCGCCGCGGCGTGCAGCCAACCGAGCATCTCGTGCTCGGCGTCGGTCTGCCGTACCTCCACGTCGAGCCCGAGTTCCCGGCCGGTGGCCTCGCAGTCGGCCACCAGCTCGGCGTAGCTGGTCACCCCGTACACGTCGACCTGGCGGGTGCCGAGCCGGCCCAGGTTCGGCCCGTTGAGGACGTACACCTTCACGCCGCCTCACCGCCCTCGGCCACCTCCGCGTACGCCTCCCGGAGCAGCCCGTCGTCCGGTCCCTCGAGAATGGCGGTCCGGGCCAGCCCGTCCAGTACGACGAAGCGCAGCCGGTCGCCCCGGGCCTTCTTGTCCACCCGCATCGTGGCCAGCAGCTCCGGCCAGGCGTCGGCCCGGTACGAGGTGGGCAGCCCGAGCGTGGTGAGCAGGCTCCGGTGCCGGACCGCGGTCGGGGCGTCCAGCCGTCCCGTCCGGCGGGCCAACGCGGCGGCGTAGACCATGCCAACCGAGATGGCGTGCCCGTGCCGCCAGCGGTACCCCTCGGCCTTCTCGATGGCGTGCCCGAGCGTGTGCCCGTAGTTGAGGATCTCCCGCCGGCCCGCCTCGCGGAGGTCGCCGGAGACCACCTCGGCCTTCACCCGGATCGCCCGCTCGACCAGTTCCCGCACCACCGGGCCGGTCGGGTCGACGGCGGCCACCGGGTCGTCCTCGATCAGGTCGAGGATCGCCGGGTCGGCGATGAAGCCGCACTTGACCACCTCGGCCAGACCCGCGGTCAGGTCGACCGCCGGCAGCGAGCCCAGCATCGCCAGGTCGCAGAGGACCCCGACCGGCGGGTGGAAGGCCCCCACCAGGTTCTTGCCCGCCGCCGTGTTGACGCCGGTCTTGCCGCCGACGGCGGCGTCGACCATGCCGAGCAGCGAGGTCGGAACCGGAACCCAGCGGACCCCGCGCAGCCAGCAGGCCGCGACGAAGCCGGCGAGGTCGGTCGCGGCGCCCCCGCCAACCCCGACGACCGCGTCGGTGCGGGTGAAGCCCGCCGCGCCCAGCCGCTCCCAGCACCGGGCGGCGACCTCGATGCTCTTGCCGGCCTCGGCGTCCGGCACCTCGAGGGCCAGCGGGCGGATCCCGGCGGCACCGAGCCGCTCGACCAGGTCGTCGGCGTGCGCCTTCAGCGGCGGGGCGTGCAGCACCGCGACCCGCTCGGCACCGGGCAGCAGCGGCGGCAGCGCGGCCAGCAGGTCACGCCCCACGAGTACGTCGTACGGCCGGTCGCCGCCGACGGCGATGCGGGTCAGCTCGTCCATCGCCTGATGAGCCTAGAGGATTCCCGTGTCCCCGCGTCCACGCCGCGGTGACGAACCCGGGTACGGCGTCGACCCGCGGACGGAAGGCAACCCGCCGGCGTGCGTCGCGGCCGACGCTACCGGGAGCGGCCGACGCTACCGGGAGTTGACGTTGAGGTAGACGGTGCCGCTGGCGAGGTCGAGGTAGACGTCGCCGCTGTACCGGGCGGTGCAGACCTCCGACTCGAACTGCCCGTTGTACCGCCAGTCGCCGGCCGGCGGCGCGAGCGGGCGCAGCGCGTCGGCCAGCTTCGCGTCCCAGCCCGCGGGAGCCTCCTCCCAGCGGTATCCCGCCCGCGCCGCCGCCAGGTCCTCCGGCCGCAGCACCACCAGACCCTGGATCAGCACGTCCGACGGCCCGGGCACGCCGGAACCGCCGATCGTCGAGCCCAGCCAGTGCACCTCGCTGAAGTCTCCCAGCCGGGGAAACCGACGAGCGATCGGCTCCCGATCCGTGCGGACGGCTCCTGCGGACATACCGCTTCCTTCCGTAGCTGGTGTCCCCTGCATGCCCCGGGACACCGGTGGCGTCGCGACCGGCTGGTCGGTGCAGCCGACCAGGCCGGTGAACGCCACCAGGCCGACGAGGACGATGCCGAGAGACCGCTGGTCAACCACTGTTCCGCCCGTCCATCCGATCCTCGCCGGGCGCGTTGCGGTCCGTGCCTCCGTCGCCGGACACCTGGACACTGCCCGGGTCACCGATCGTCCACGTCACCGTCCGCTCCACCTCGCCGTACGTGCGGAACTCCTTCGCCCACCCGAGGGTGGAGAAGCGGCCGTTCTCGTTGTCCGGGGCGCCGGTGGCGATGTCGTTGGCATCGGCGTTGAAGTTGTACACGTCCTCGGCGTGAACCTTGATCTTCATGGTCACCTGGTTGCCGTTCACCACCACGTCCGAGGTGCCGTACACCGTGTGGTCGCCCAACGTCTTCTGCCAGTTCTCGGTGCTGGCCGGATACTCGCCGACGAGCTTGCGCGCCGATGTCGGGTCCCCCGTCATCTGGAAGGCGGTCTGTCCGGTCTCTCGGTAGATCCGTTCCGCCTCCCTCCGCGCCAACGCGATCTCGTTGTCGACCGCCTTACGCACGTTCGCGTCCTCGGTGTACGCCTCCTCGTAGTCGATACGCAGATCGGTGCCCGTGCCGTCCATGTAGTGGGCGTAGGCGTCGGTCGCGTCGTCGAGATCCGGCCGGCCTGCCTGGGCCGCCCGGAGCATGAGCCGCCACTTGTTCCAGCTCAGGTAGTCACCAGCGGTCGGCTCCGCGTTCGGATCGTACGGGAAGTCGCTGTCGAAGGTCAGGGACGGTTTCGTCGGCGGGCCGATGTGGTACTTGTTGCCCGTGCCGACGTCCTCCAGCCCCGGCGTCTTGTCGACGATCTCCCCACTCAGCTTCGAGTTGGCGAGAAAGTCCGGAAGCATCTCGTAGGCCGCCTTCAACCGGGGCAGCGCGTCCCTGCGCGCCTCGGTCTCCAGCCGGATCGCGTCGTCGTACGCGGTGGTGGCGGCGTTCCACAGGGCGTCGGCCTGGGGGCGAACCTTGTCGATCGCGTCCCGCTGCCCGAGCTCGATCAGAAAGTCGCTGGGCCCGGTGGTGGACCGCAGGTCGTGCCACTGGCGCAGTGGATCGGCGACGCGGACCACGAGCGACTGGGTGGCGACGATCGGTGCGATCAGGTCTCCCAGCGACTTCTCGGCGGCGATCCCCTCCGCCACCCGCCGTTTGGCCCGTTCCTGAGCCTCGGCGTAGTCGATGATCGCCGCCCCGGCCTTGTCGAACCCGTCGTGGAGTCCCTCGGCCAGGTCGATTGTCTCGTTGAGCCGCCTCTCGTACAGGTCCCGGGCATCGGACCGCCACTCCACCTTTCCGGACAGCCCGGTGAGCGTGGGCAGCGCGGACTTGATGATCCCTTTCGTACGGAGACATTCCTCGCCGACCGCCCGGACGTGAGCAGGATTCATCTCCTCGATGTACTCGACCGCGTCTCGGTAGGCCATGACCACTCAGTCTTTCCGCTGTTCCGCCGTCTTGAGAGTCGAATGGACAAGGAACTGCGTCATCTTCTGCTCCGCGGCGGCATCGGTCTTCTGGTATCCGCCGGCCGCCGCGTCGACCCGACTGGAAAGCGCCGACAGGAGGGCCAGCACGTCCTGGTACTGGTCGTGGGCGAAGCGCCCGAAGGTGCTCATCGCCTTGGCCAGGTCGGGATGACTGGCTGGCGCATCGGCCCAGTCGAGCAGAAAGAGATGAAATTGGCCGACGCGTAGATCGTGGGCGAGATCGTGCATGGTGGCGGCGGCGCCCTTAAGGGTGGAGGGATCGACCTGGAAATCTGACACCCAGACCTCCTTCGATTCGGAATCGAAGACTACCGGGCGCCGACAGCGAAAACCAGAATGGCCGGCGAAAGATAATGATCCTTTGTGTCCGCCGGTAGCGGGCGGTGTCTGCGCCTGCCGACGCGTCACCGACGGTTGGCGTTCACCTCGGCCTCGACCATCTCGATCAGGTCGACGATCGCCGCGGCCACCCGCGCCCCGAACGGCGTCAGGCTGTATTCCACATGCGGCGGAATCGTCGTGTACACCTCACGGCGTACCAGCCCGTCGCGTTCCAGGGCCTGCAGGGTCTGGGCGAGCATCTTCTCGCTGACCCCGTCGACCCGGCGACGGAGCGCGTTGAACCGGTAGGCGCCCTCGTGCAGGGCAGCCAGGGCGAGTATGCCCCACTTGCCGGCGATGTTCTCCACGATGCGACGCGAGGCGCAGTCGCGGGCGAAGACATCCGCGACCATCGCGTCGTCGCCGTCACACCCGTCGGCCGGGACCTCCTTCGCCATGGCCTCAACGGTAGCGGTCGCAGCCCACAGCCCGAGGTGATGACGCTCACTCTGTCGCCGCGCTGTGGAAAAGTTAGTACAGTCTGGTTGGTAATCGCTGGTTCGCGGAGGAGCTGTCATGATCGTTGTCACCGGAGCGACCGGCCACTACGGGCCGTTGGCCATCGAGGAACTGCTGGCGCGGGGCGTTCCCGCCGGGCAGATCGTCGCCGCCGCCCGCGACCCGCAGAAGGCGACCGCGCTGGCCGCCCGCGGCGTCCAGGTGCGCCGGGCCGACTACACCGACCCGGAGAGCCTCGCCAGTGCCCTGTCCGGAGCCGAGAAACTGCTCTTCGTCTCCGGCAGCGAGGTCGGACAGCGGGTGCCCCAGCACCGCAACGTCGTCGAGGCCGCGACGGCGGCGGGGGTACGGCTGATCGCCTACACCAGCATCCTCAACGCCGACACCACCGGCATCCGGCTGGCCGACGAGCACAGGGCGACCGAGGCGATGATCCGCGACTCGGGCGTGCCGTACGTCCTGCTCCGCAACACCTTCTACCTGGAGGTCTACACCGCGGCGCTGCCTCAGGCCGTGGAACACGGCGCGCTCGTCGAGGCCACCGGCGACGGCCGGATCTCCGCCGCCACCCGCGCCGACCTCGCCGCCGCGGCCGCCGTCGTGCTGACCACCGAGGGGCACGAGAACCGGGTGTACGAACTGGGCGGCGCGCCCGCCATCACCCTGGCCGAACTGGCCGCCGAAGCCAGTCGCCAGTCCGGTCGCCCGATCGCCTTCCGCAACCTGTCGCAGGCGGAGTACGTCGACTTCCTCGCCGGCGTCGGTGTGCCGAGGGCGGCGGCCGAGTATTACGCCGACGCCAGCATCGGGGCGTCCCGCGGAGACCTCTACACCGACAGCGACGACCTGCCGCGTCTGCTTGGCCGCGCCACCACGCCGCTGGCCGAGGCCGTCGCCGCGGCGCTCAAGGACTGAGCCCCACCGGCCCGGCTCCGAGACAGGTGCGCGGAGCCGGGCCTCCCGGCCCGGAGGCGAATTCGGCGGCCCGGCACGGGGCACGCCGGGCTCGCCGCGTGCACCGCTGTCCACCCGGAACGGTGTCGACGAACGAGACCGGGGCCTGCTCGGTCGCCGTACTCTCCGGAACTCGCCGTCACTCGGCGGAGGCGCCGGAGCCGCGCAACCGGGCCACGATCTCCTCGGCGACCTGCTCCGGGGTCCGGCCGTCGGTGACCACCGTCCAGGTGGCCACCTCGGCGTAGAGCGGGCGGCGCTGGTCGAGCAGGTGCTTCAGGGTGGCCCGGGGATTGAGCGCCAGCAGCGGCCGGCCGGTGCCGAGGCCGACCCGGCGGACCGCGTCGGGAAGCTCCACCGACAGGTAGATCACGCGGTGCCCGGCCAACGCGGCACGGGTCTCCTCGGCCAGGATCGCACCGCCGCCGAGCGCGAGCACCCCGTCGAACGATCCCAGCGCCGTCGCCACCGCCGCGCGCTCGAGAGCCCGGAAGTGCTCCTCACCGTCGTCGACGAAGATCTCGGGGATACTCTTCCCGACCGTCGCCTCGATGTCGCTGTCTGTGTCCCGGAAGTCGACGCCGAGCTCCTTGGCGACCGCCAACCCGGTGCTGGTCTTGCCCGCTCCGGGGGGACCCACCAGAACGCAGACCGGGGCCATCAGCGGATCACCAGGTTGTCGAGGTAGCCGGCGACGTTGCGGCGGATCTCGGCGACCGAGTCGCCGCCGAACTTCTCCAGCGCCGCCTCGGCCAGCACCAACCCCACCATCGTCTCCGCGACCACGGCGGCGGCCGGTACCGCGCAGACGTCGGAGCGCTGGTTGATCGCGGTCGCCGGCTCGCCGGTCGCCACGTCCACCGTGGAGAGCGCGCGGTTCAGCGAGGAGATCGGCTTCATCGCCGCCCGGACCCGGAGCGGCTCGCCGGTAGTGATCCCGCCCTCCAGGCCGCCGGCCCGGTCGGTCACCCGGCGTACTCCGGTCGCGGTCGGGACGATCTCGTCGTGCGCGGCCGAGCCCCGGGACCGGGCCTGCTGCCAGGCGTCACCGATCTCCACACCCTTGATCGCCTGGATCGACATCAGCGCGGCGGCGAGCCGGGCGTCGAGCTTGCGGTCCCACTGGACGTGGCTGCCCAGGCCCGGCGGCACCCCGTACGCCAGGACCTCGACGATGCCACCGAGCGTGTCGGCGTCGGACTTGGCCGCGTCCACCTCGGCGACCATCCGGGCGCTCGCCTCCGGGTCGAGGCAGCGCAGCGGGTCGGCGTCGATCCGCTCCGCGTCCTCCGGGCGCGGTCGCAGGCCGGGCTTGGCGGCCACCGAGCCGAGTTCGACGACGTGCGAGACGATCTCGATGCCGAACGCCTGCCGGAGCAGCGCCCGGGCGACGGTCCCGACCGCGACCCGGGCGGCGGTCTCCCGCGCGCTGGCCCGCTCCAGGATCGGCCGGGCGTCGGTGTAGCCGTACTTCTGCATGCCGGCGAGGTCGGCGTGGCCGGGCCGGGGGCGGGTCAGTGGGGCGTTGCGGGCCTGCCCAACCAGCACCTCCGGGTCGACCGGGTCGGCGGCCATCACCGTCCGCCACTTGGGCCACTCGGAGTTGCCGACGCGGATCGCCACCGGGCTGCCCAGGGTGACCCCGTGGCGGAGGCCGCCGATGACCTCCACCTCGTCCTGTTCGAAGGACATCCGGGCCCCGCGCCCGTAGCCGAGCCGGCGCCGGGCCAGCTGCCGGGCGATCTCGTCGCTGGTCAACTCGATCCCGGCGGGTACGCCCTCCAGGATCGCGACGAGGGCTGGACCATGGGACTCTCCTGCGGTCAACCAGCGCAACACCAACCTAACCCTCTCCTCGTCGGGGCCGGACCGGCCGGCCGCCGGTCAAGTCTGGCACGACCGGGAGTTGGTCCTCGGCACCGCCGGTACCGTCCCGCTCTGCGGACCGCGCCACCTCACCGCGTTCGCGCTCGACGACGAGATCGACCAGCCGTCGCAGGTGCGGACCGGCCCGCAGGAGGTCCTGCCGGGCGGGTTCGTCGAGCCGGTCGAGCGCCGCGAGCAGCAGGTCACGCCGGTCCGCGGTGACCTTGGCGATCCGGTCGTACGCCGCCGGGGTGAGCCGGAGTCGGACCATCCGCCGGTTGCGCGGATCCCGGCTCCGCTCGAGCAGGCCGGCGTCGGCCAGGTCGCCGACCAGGGTGCTGACCGTGTTGGCCGCGCTGCCCAGCCGCTCGGCCGCCTCCTTGACGCTGATACCGGGGCAGCGCTCGACCAGGCGCAGCACCTCCACCTGGGCGTCCGGCAGCGGGGGGCGGCCCAGTCGCCGGGTCGTCGACCGGCGCAGCACCCGGTACAGGTCGGCGAGGGCGGTGCCGAGCGCCGCCACCGCCGCGAGGGTGGCGTCCTCGGTCATCTCCGTTCCTCCGCCGGTCCGCCCCGGCCGTTCGCCGGGTGCCCGTTTGCCGTCCGGCCACGCCACGTCACCGGGTCCGGCGGGCGGCGCCGTGCCCGCGAGCCCGTCCCGCCGTCCGGCGACGCGGTCGGCTTGCGTTCCTCGTCCCAACATCGTCTACTTCACACCGCAACATCTCTGCAAACAGAGCCAATAGTCGTCGTCGATTCAGCTTAGGGGGAGGTTGTGAACGCCCCACACCCCGCGGCGCCGGCCACGCGCGCCGCTCGCGCCGGACTCCTGGTCCTGCTCGGCACGCTCACCGCGGTCGGCCCCCTGTCCCTGGACATGTACCTGCCGGCGTTCCCCGCGATGACCGGCGCGCTCGACGCGACCCCGGCCGAGGTGCAGCTCTCCCTCACCACGTTCCTGTTCGGCCTCGCCCTCGGCCAACTGGTCACCGGACCGCTCAGCGATCGGTGGGGCCGCCGCCGCCCGGTGCTGGTCGGCGTCGCCGCGTACACCGCGGGCAGCCTGCTCTGCGCCCTCGCGCCCTCGGCCGGCGCGCTCGCGGCGCTGCGGCTGGCCCAGGGTGTCGCCAGCGGGATGGGCGTCGTCGTCGCCCGCGCCATCGTCCGGGATCTCTATTCGGGAGCAGCCGCGGCCCGCTACTTCTCCCGGTTGATCCTGATCTTCGGGGTCGCCCCGATCGCCGCGCCGGCCCTCGGCACGCTCGTGCTGCGCTTCGGCTCCTGGCGGATCGTCTTCGTCACCCTGACCGCCATCGGCGTGCTCCTCCTCGCGGCGGTGGCGTGGGGGCTCCCCGAAACCCTGCCCGCAGGACGCCGCGTCGCCGACGGACCGGGCGCCGCCGTCCGGGCGATGGCAGGGCTCCTCACCGACCGGATCTACCTCGGGTACGTCGTCACCCAGGGCCTCGCCTTCACCGCCCTGTTCGCGTACATCTCCGGGTCGTCCTTCGTCCTGCAGGACGTCTTCGCCGTCTCCGCCGGCTGGTTCAGCCTGATCTTCGGCCTCAACGCGGCCGGGATGACCGCGCTCGGTCAGCTCAACGCCCGGCTGCTCGACCGGTTCACCACCCGCCGGCTGCTCACCGTCGGCCTGTTCGTCGGCCTGCTCGCCGCCACCGGCCTGCTCGCCGGCTCGGCCGCCGGCAGCCTGCCCGCCGTCACGATCGCCCTCTTCGTCTTCGTCTCCAGCATCGGCATGACGCTGCCCAACGGGCTCGCCCTGGCCCTGGACCGTCACCCCCGGCGCGCCGGCACCGCCGCCGCACTGCTCGGCGCCCTGCAGCAGGCCATCGCCTCCGCGATCGCCCCGCTGGCCGCGATCGGACCGGACCACAGCGCGCTGCCGATGGCGGTCGTCATGCTCGGCGCCACCGCGCTGTCGGCGGTCGCGGTGCTCACCCTCACCCGTGGCGCGGCGCGGGCCGTTGACCCTACCGGCCCGCCCGTGCCGCAGCCAGTGCCGACCGCATCGCGGACACCGGGGCGGTGACGCCGGTGAACTGCTCGAACTGGCCGACCGCCTGGGCCAGCAGCAGGTCGAGGCCGGAGACGACCCGGCAGCCCGCGGCGGCCGCGCCCGCCGCGAGCGGGGTCGGCCACGGGTCGTAGACGACGTCGAAGACCACCATCTCGGGTCGCCAGGACCGGGCAGCCGGACCGAAGACGTCGGCCGCGCCCTTCGGCACCGTCGAGATCAACACGTCCGCCCGACCGGGGTCGGCCGGATCGTTCCAGTCCTCGACCTCGCACCGCAGCCCGAGCGTGGCGGCCAACCGGGCCAGCTCCTCCCCGGCGGCACGTCGGCGTACCCGACAGGTGACCCGGCCGGCCCGCAGCCGGACGGCGGCGGCGATCGCGGCCCGGGCGGTGCCGCCCGCACCGAGCAGCACGAACTCGGCCCCCTCCGGCACGCCGGCGCCGGTCAGCACGTCCACCATCCCCGGCACGTCGGTATTGTCGGCGGCCCAGGAACCGTCGGGACGCCGGACCAGCGTGTTGGCCGCGCCGACGGCGGCGGCGACCGGCGAGACCTCGCCGGCCACCGCGAGCGCCGCCTCCTTCAACGGCATGGTCAACGACAGCCCGGCCCACTCCGGGCCGAGACCGGCCACCCGGTCCGCCAGCTCGGCCTCGGCGCACTCGATCGCCGTGTACGACCATCCCGTGAGCCCGGCGGCGGCGTAGCCCGCGTTGTGGATCACCGGGGAGAGCGAGTGCGCGATCGGCTTTCCCAGCACCGCCGCCCGACGTTCCCGCACCACCTCAGAGCACGCCGTTCTCTCGGGCCTTCTGGATGTTCCGCTCGTGCTCCTCGTTCGTCTCAGCGAACTCCGAGTGGCCCTCCTTGTCGACCGCCACAAAGAAGAGCCACTTCCCCGGCGGCGGGTCCATCGCGCCCTTCAGCGCGTCCTTGCCCGGGTTGTTGATCGGGGTCGGGGTGAGCCCGGCCTTGCCGTGCATCCGGTACGGGTTGTTCTTGTCGAAGAGGTCGGCGTGGGTCATGTCCTTCGACGCCTTGGTCTTCTTGCCGGTCAGCTCCCAGTAGTAGTTGACCCCAACGTCGAACTCCAGGCAGTTCATCAGCCCGTTGCCGTTCTCGCAGTACAGCATGTTGCCGTACGCCCGGTTGTACGCCACCCGGGCGATCTTGCCGAGGTCGTCCTTGTTGCCCGCCTCCGCCTGGGCCAGCGAGGCCACGATCAGCGCCTCGTACGGGCTGATGCCGCCGCGCTTGGTCTCGACCGTCTTGACGAAGTCGATTTCCTCGGTGACCTCCAGGAAGCGCTGCACCATCTGCTTGAGGATCTCCTCAGCCGTGGCGTTCGGCAGCAGTTCGTAGCTGTCAGGGAAAGGGAAGAGGAATCCCTCGATCGACTTGGTGACCTTCTGATTGTCCTTACGGTTGAACCACCAGTCCGGTACCCCGAGCTCCTCCGGGTCCTTCGCCGCCTTCTCGAACTCCTTGACCGGGATCTTGGTACGTTCGGAGAGAAGCCTGAAGATCCGCTTCGCGGTGGTCCCCTCCGGGATGGTGAACAGGTTCGTCACCTTGCTCTTGGGATCGAGCAGGAGGGCCAGCGCCGCCGCGGCGCTCATCTGCTTGCGGACCTTGTAGAGGCCCGGCTGGATGTTCTGACTGCGGGAGTTCTCCTCGGCCGCCTCGATGAACGCCTTCGTGCTCTTGATGACACCGGCCTCGACCAGGGTGTTCGCGATGTCGGCGAGGGTCTGCCCGGCCTCGACCTGGACCTGCACCTCGCCCGTGCCGTTACCGTCGTAGTCGGGGGTGATGAAGTAGCCCTGGACCCGGTCGAAGCCGTACCAACCAACGCCGCCGAGCACGCCGAGCAGGACGAACGTCATCAGGAGCGCGGCCACCGTCCGCGACCGGCCCCCCTTGCGCTTCCTGTTCCGCTTGCGCTGGGCGCTGCGCCGGTGCCGTCCCTTCTCCATGGTCTCGTCGAACGCGAAATCGTCGATCATTCTGTCCGCCTCCGCTGCCTGTCTAGCCAGCTCTGCAGAATCTCCACCGCGGCCGCCTGATCGACCACCGCCCGTTTGCGTCGTCCGCGGACGCCCCGCTCGGTCAGCCTACGAGAAGCCACAACCGTGGACATCCTCTCATCCACCAGTTCGACCGGAACCGGGGCGACCGCGTCGGCCAGCCGCCGCGCGTACGCCTGCGCGTGCGCCGCGGCGGGACCGTACCCGCCGGCCAGGGTCACCGGCAGACCGACCACCACCGTGGCCACCTCATGACGTTCGACGAGCCGGGCAATCTCCGCGATGTCGGCCGGTGTCTTCTCGGGGTCGGTCGTGAGGTCCCGGGCCAGGGTGACCAGCGGGGTGGCCAGGATGCCGTCCGGGTCCGAGACCGCGATCCCCACCCGTGCCTGGCCGACGTCCACGCCGAGCCGCACCCCACGGCGACGCTCGGTCATCTGGATCCTCCGCATGGCCCGTCCGCCAGCAGTCCGGCTCCGCGCCGCGGGCGGGCCGTCGTGGCGGGAGATTCAACCACAACGGCCCGGCCCCGGGCATCCGCGGCCGGGGCGCGCCGGCGCCCCGACGGCCAGTCCTCGCCCTCGGCGTCGCACATCAGAGTTCGGCCAGCGCCTTCTCGACGGCGGCGAGGAGCGCGGGCGCCTCACTGGCGGGCAGGCCACCGCCCTGGGCCAGGTCGGCGTTGCCACCGCCCCGACCGGAGAGCGCCTCCTTGACCAGGGTGGCCGCCGAGGCACCCCGTTGCTTGGCGGCGCCGTTCACCGCGATCACGAGGGAGGCCTTGCCGCCGGACCGGGCTGCCACCGCCACCACCGCCGGACGCGCCGGGTCGATCTTGCCCCGGATCTCCTGGGCGAGGGTGCGGACGTCGTTGCCGGTCGCACCCTCCGGCGCCTCCGTGCCGACGTAGGCGATTCCCCGGACGTCCCGGGCCTGCTGGGCCAGCGTCGCCGCCCCGCTGAGGACCAACTGGGCGCGAAGCTTCTCCAGCTCCCGCTCCGCCTCCCGCAGCTGGGCGACGGTCTGCTCCACCCGGTCCGCCACCTGGTCGCCGGGGACCCGGTAGAGCTCGGCCAGCCGGGAGACCAGCAGGTGCTCCTTGGCCAGGAACCGGAAGGCGTCGAGCCCGACCAGCGCCTCGACCCGGCGGACCCCGGACCCGACCGACGACTCGGAGAGGATCTTCACCAGACCGAGCTGCGCCGAACGGGCGACGTGGGTACCGCCGCAGAGCTCCCGGGCGTAGTCGCCGACCTCGACGACCCGCACCTCGTCGCCGTACTTCTCGCCGAACAGCGCCATCGCGCCGAGCCGGCGCGCCTCCTCCTGCGAGGTGATGAAGGCCCGGACCTCCAGGTCGGCGAGGAGCACCTCGTTGATCTGCTGCTCGACGTCGGCCAGCACGCTGGGCGCCACGCCGGTCGGGGTGTGGAAGTCGAACCGCAGCCGGCCCGGGGCGTTCAGCGAGCCCGCCTGGGTGGCCGACTCACCGAGGAAGTTCCGCATCGTCTGGTGCACCAGGTGGGTGGCGGTGTGCGACCGGGAGATCGCCCGCCGCCGGGTCACGTCGATCTCGGCCAGCCCGGCCTCGCCCCGGCGGACCTCACCCCGGACCACCCGGGCCCGGTGCACGATCAGCCCGGGGATCGGCTGCTGCACGTCGAGCACCTCGAGCTGGCCACCGCCGACCGTGATGACCCCGAGGTCGGGCTGCTGACCACCGCCCTCGGCGTAGAACGGGGTCGCGTCGAGCACCAGCTCGACGGTCTCCCCCTCGCCGGCCACCTCAACCGGACCGGCGGCGCCGAGCAGCGCCCGGACCGCCGACTCCCGGGAGACCTCGGTGTAACCGGTGAACTGGACCGGACCGCCCGCGTCCAGCACCGC
>NZ_RJWA01000014.1 GCF_003762835.1 Micromonospora sp. HM5-17
GCTCATGAGTAAACTTTCGCCAACGCCCCGGATCCTGAGGGATATTGCGTCTGTTCTTCAGCTGGACGTCGATGACCTATTTGTCATTGCGGGCTTGCCGCCGGACTGTGGACCGGCTACACAAGGGCCGTACCGTGCCACCCTCGAGACAGGCCAACTGGTCGCCGCCGCTAGCTTCCTCACTGCCTCGCAGGTCAAGCAGCTGGTCCAGTCCGCTAGGGTCATGAGGGAGAACAGTCGGGAAGATCTGGAGCATGAGCCTAGCCCCGTTTCCGTCATGTGAGTGTTTGGGAAGGGTTGTTGTGGGTGGCGTGGTGGTGTGACTTCGGGTGGTGGGACGGTCACGGTCGTCTCCTGTGATGAACGCTGATGTCATGCGTCAGGTTCGAGACGCCGAAAAGATCGCCCAGTGGGACGACGCAACGGCGCTGGATCATGCGGTGGCCCTCCGTCAATCGGCCCGTAGTGAGGGTTACGCGCTGGCCGACGTGATTGCCGGCGAATGGGGCGAACCTACGAATGCCTTTCTCGTCGAGCAGCCCCCGCTGTTTTGATGGCGAGGTTGACGTTCCCGTAGCTGTTAAGAGCTCCTAGCACGATCTTGAGGTTATCTGCTTGATCAGACGCATCCAGCAGATCAGGGCGCAGGCGAGGCTGACGAGTGCCTCGTGGAGGTCGAGGTGGCGTTCCCATCGGACGGCCAGGCGACGAAACTGGTGAAGCAAGGCGATGCACTGGTCGGCGCGAGGGGCGAGAATGTCGCATATTGGGTTGCAACTGCGGTACGCAGCGGATGCTAACGAATTCGAAGCCGGTGTAGCGGAAGCTGTTCGCGGAGGTGCCGCTGGTGACGAAGCATTGGCGCGGGCGCTGCTGGCGGTTGGACGTGCACGGCGTGTCACGATCGTCGCGGCGTTGGGTGAGGCTGAGGGGCCGTTTGGGGTCCCGGTTCTCAGATCTCTCGTACAAGAGAAACGTGAGGACGTCGACGTGCGGTGCGCCGGCCTGGTCGCCCTGAGTAAGAGGATCGGGGTCGAAGCGTCAGATGTGTTGGTCAACTGCTTGGCTGACGAGAATGAGTCGGTCCAGCGCTACGCACTCAAATGTCTCGCTTGCGTGGGTGATGATCGTGGCTGGGCCCAGGTGTATGAGCTGCTTCAGGTCGCGTTGAGCGGGGCGCCTCCGAGATTCCCCAACAGTCTAAGCTTCAAAACGCTTTCGCTTCAGTCGGAGAATCTTGCGGCGATCGGCTACTTGGCCCGTCATTTGACTACGCCGAATCGTCGAAGTGCGCTCGTAGATGTGGTTGTTGGTGGCTGGGAGAAACTGTATTCCGCCGAGCGGCAATGGTTAAATGAGTATTGTCCGTCTCTTACGCCGAAGGGGCGACATGAACAAAAGGAACTAGATGTCGGTTGGATAACATCTTGGCTGTGCCACCCGCTGATGTCGGTGCTTTATTTGAGGTGATCTCGGAGGGTGTCTGATTCATAGAGTTTGTGGGTAATGTGTGTTTAGAGGGGTCATGATTTAGTGGGGCTGCAGCCCCATTAGTCGTGAGGTGAGACAGAGGTGTTCAGCGTTACGGGCGATCTGGTGGAGTTGCCAGATGATGCGGCTGCGGTCTGTGAGCTTATCTCCAGCTTCCTCGAGAGCTGGAACGTGACGCAACCTGGCCTGGACCTCTCGTTGGCCGAGAATGAGGTGCGCGAGGCTGAGTATAGGCTCGGTCTCGCGCTACCCGTGGCCCTACGCTGGATGCTCACGAATGTGGGCGCGGGTCATAACGTGATCGGGCGCCAGGACTTCCTCGTTCACCCGCGATGTCTGGAAATTGACGACCAGGGGGTGTTGGTTTATCGCGTGGAGAACCAGCACTGCGCGAAATGGGGGGTCCGCGTAGATGAGATAGGGTATTTGGATCCTCCTGTGATCTGGAAGGATTTGCAGGCTGGTGCGGAGTGGTGTTCGTATCAACAACGACTCTCGGTTGACTTACTGGAGATGGTGTTCAATGAGGCGATGCTCTCGCCGGAAGCCAACGTCCTGCAAACTGAACTAGCATCAGGCGCGCCGCCCGAGCTCGACAGTTTGCCGCGCTTGGCAATTCCAGAGCACGTCTTCTGGCCGCTTCCCGAAGGGCCTCCTGTTCGCTGGTACGGCATGCGCGACTGCCTTATCCGCAACGATGGCGACGTATGGCTGTGGGCTTTCGGTCGCACGGCCGATGACGTCAACAGGGCCACACGTGCGATTCCCGGCGAATGGACCAGATCGCAGGAGTAAGCGCGCCCCTACTTGCCGTGCCATCCACTGAACTGGACTGAGTGATTCTGCAGCAGCGCGGGACGCTGCTCGCAGGTCAAACTGCTCGTCCTCGTCATTCGGCCTCGGCGGGCGGAAACAGCAGCATGTCGGCGACGAAGCAGGCGATCTCCCCGGAGGAGTCCCGGCCGATCCAGGTCGGGTACGCCCCGTCGCCCCAACCGCTCGCCCAGGCCACCACGGCGCCGTCGCCGACGACGGCGTACGAGTCGGTGTCGAAGGTTTCGAGATCACTATCCAGTTCGGGCAGCCGGGCAGCCGCCTCGGCGTCGACGAAGCAGGCCATCCCGGCGTCCACCCCGAAGCCGAAGAACTCCCCGGCGCCGAGGTCGAGCGGATCCTGACCGTCGCGCAGCGCCAGCTCCCACGAGACGACCCGACGGTCGGTGACGTCGAGCCGGGCGGCGGCGATCCGGCGGTGCTCGGGGTCGTCGACGAACGTCGCGATGCTGACGGTCACCGGGTACGTCCCGGGTGCGACGGTGACGGTGAACGGCTCGTTGTCATATCGGAGCCAGGCCGGGTCGGCGGCGACCAGCCGGCCCGACGGCAGCGGCAGCATTCCCGCGGGCGCGGTGGACAGCCGCAGCCGCCGATCCCTGATGGAGCGTTCGGTGCCGGCGCGGAACAGCTCCGCGACCTGGTCTGGCCGCAGCGGCCGGGGCGGCTGCCACGGTGGACCGTCGGCGCGGCGTACCGGCAGCGCGTGGTCGCCCGCCTCGGCGATCTCGCAGCCCTCGTCACCGGCGAGCGCGAGCAGCGCCTGCCATCGACCGAAGTCCGGGCGTGGCAGTCGGGGTGGCTGCTCGCGACGAATGGAGTCGCGCCCGGGGCCCCCGGTCGCCCTGCGGCTCGTCGATGTCGGTCCGCTCGCCGGCCAGCAGGTACGTCGTGGTGTGCCGGGCCGCGGCGCGCGGGAACTCGGGCCCGTCGAGCTCGGGCGGGCCGGACCAGGTCTGGACCTCGCGCAGGAACAGGTCGCCGTCCGGGGTCCGGCGCAGCTCGTGGCGGGAGATCCGCCGGCCGGCCGCGTCGAACCGCGCGAGCTGGCAGTAGTTGTCGGCCCAGGCGAGGTCGAGGACGGCGTACGGCCGGCGGCCGTCGGGGGCGGTGGCCATTCCCCCGGTGCCGGTGCGGAGCAGCACCACACTGTACGGCTCACCGGCGGCGTCCCGCGCCCGCGCGGCGGCGGGGGCCAGGGGGTTGACGACCGCGTCGTCCCAACCGTCGGCGTACACCGCCGCGAGCGTCAGCGTCATGGTCGGCGAGCGTAGTAAACACCGCTGACACCGCCGGACCCGACGAGTGCCGCCCTCGCCCGGGGCACCGACCGGCGCCCGTGCTCCGCCCGAGCCGCAGCCGCCAACGCCGACGACCACGAGCTGTGGATGCCGGCCCGGCGCGGCTACGGCCCCAGCGACGTCCCGTCCGGACCCACGTCGTTTCCCGACGAGGTCGCCGACGTACGCGGTCGTCGAGGCGGCCCGGGAGTCCTCGGGCCGGCCGGTGCACCTGGTCGGCGCCTCCTACGGCGCGATTCTGGCCCTGCACACCGCGGCGGCGGACCCGCGCGACCTGCGGTCGCTCGCCATCTTCGAGCCGCCGCTGTTCGCGGCCGGGCCGCAGACCGTGCCCCTGCTCGACCGGTACCGTGCCGCCCTCGAACGGGACGACGCCCCGGCGATGGCCGCGGTGCGCAACGAGGTGACCCGGGTTCCGGCGGAGATTGTCGCGGCGTTCGCCGCCGCGGCCGGTGACCGGCGGCCCGCCCCGGCCGAGGCACGGCGCGTGGCGGTCGGCTGGCCGCACGATCTCGAAGCGCTCGCCGCGGACAGCACGGACCTGACCCGCTGGTCCGCCATCACCGTGCCGACCCTGCTGATGCAGGGCGCCGACACCTGGGAGCCGATGCCGAGCACACTGGACGCCCTCGCGCCGGCGATGCCCCGGGCGCGCCGGATCAGCTGGCCCGGGCAGTCGCACTTCGTGACGTCGACCGCACCCGAACTCGTCGCGGACGCCCTGCGCCGGTTCTTCGCCGAGGTCGCCGGGTAGCCGGTGCGGCATCCCGCCACCCGACCACACCCGGAGACGGATGCCCGTCTCCGGCGATCAAGCTCGTTCGCCGCCCGGCGCCGCCGATTCGTTACGTGGCCGCGCCGGGCGGACGCGCCGCGCGCTCAGGCCGCGGCGAGCGAACGGACGTAGTTGACCTGCTGGTGAATGGTGTGGACCTGCTGCTGGCTGGTGACCGGGATCCGGGCCACGTACTGCCGGCTGCCGTTGGTCACGGTCACCTGGACCACGCCGCGGTACACGGTCTCCTTGACCAGCAGGAAGAGGAGGCTGAGCACGGTCAGCACGCAGAAGCCCACGATCGCGAGGACGATCGCCCAGGTCGGGGTCTTCTGCTCGGACTGCCAGAAGTCCGCGACGTGCCACTGCGAGCCGGCGAGCGGCATCTCGCCACTCGGGGTGCGTACCGTCGTCGAGGTCACCGTGATCTCGCCGATCTGCGCCACCACCGGGCCGGGCTGCTGCCACTGCCCGCCCCCGGCCGGGACGAGGCTCCCCGGCGGTGTGCTGACCGGCGATCCGCTGACCGGCGATCCGCTGACCGGGGGCACGCTGACCGGCGGCACGCCGCCCGGATAGGCCGGCGCCGGCGGGTACGCCGGTGCCGGAGTCGCCGGCGAGGCGGGCGGCTGCGGCGGCAGCGTGTACGTCGGCGGCTGCGGCGGTGGCGGCGTCGCGGGCGAGGACGTGTTTCCGGTCGGCCACGGGTCGGTCGGCGGGGGAGTGAGCTCCGACGCCGCACCGGTCGGCGAGGACGTGGGGTCCGACGCTGCCGCACCGGTTATCGGCGCCGTAGGATCCGACGTCCCCGCATTGTTCGGGTCCACGCTCATCTCGACTCCTTCCCCACGCCACCCGAATCTGTCTCGCAGACCCTAGCGGGACCGCGCGCCGGCCCGACAGCCGGGTATCCGCCCCGGAGTCCGATTTCGGCGACGGATCCGGCGGTCAGCCGACCCGGTCCGTGGCGGCCCGGTCCGCGGCCGCCCGATCCGTGGCGGCCCGGTCCAGCGACGGCGCGGCGGCCAGGTCGAGCGGCTCGGGAGCCCGCGCCCGGCGTCCGTCCGACCGGCGGGCGTCGGCGGTGCGGTCGGCCGGACCTCCGCCGGTCTCGCCCCGGGCCTCGCGCCGGGCCGCCCAACCGAAACCGACCAGGGCCAGCAGCGCGAAGAGCCACCACTGGACGACGTACCCGGCGTTCTGCCAGTCGTTCTCGTGGCCGATCGGGATCGGCGAGAAGGCCGGATCGGCGGGCGGCGTCTGCTCGTCCAGCAGCAGATAGCCGTGGTAGAGCGGGTACGGCAGCTCCCGCGCCAACGTCGGCACGGCGATCCGCCGGGTCTCCAGTCGCCCGTCCCGGGGAACGACCGCGTCCGGTTTGCTCTCGGACAGGTGCACCCGGCCGATCACGGTCACCTCGCCCGAGGGCGCCGCCGGCACCTCCGGCCGGGCCGTCGCGTTACCACCCGGGACCGGCGGGATCCAGCCCCGATCCACCAGGACCGCGGTGCCGTCCGCCAGCACCAGCGGGGTCAACACCTCGAAGCCGACCCGGCTCTCCACCGTACGGTTGCGGACCAGGATCGACCGGCTGTCGTCGTACCGGCCGGTGACCGTGACCCGGGTCCAGGCCGCGTCGGCCGGCGGCGCCGCACCCACCGACCCGGCCGCGCCGTCCGGCGCCGGGACGACCTGGTCCAGCGGCACCGGCGTCATGCGCGCGGTGGCGTCGATCCGGTCGTTGATCGCCGCCCGCTCCTGGTACCGGTGCAGCTGCCAGGTGCCGAGCAGCACCATGACCGCCGAGGCGGCCAGGGTCAGCGCGAGAATGCCCAGCCAGCGGGGCGTGAGCAGGAACCGGTACACGACCCGAGGCTACCCGGGCCGGCGTCGCGGCCGACCAGGTGGGCGCCGGAGCAGCGCCGGTCCGGCGACGACGGGATGGTGACCGGAGGCGCGGCACGGCGCCACGCGGCCGGCTCGGCGCCCCTGCCGACGGGCGGTCGACGGGTATCCTCACGGCCGGTCGGTCCGATCGACGGATCCGACCGTGTCGCCCCCCGTACCGCCGCCGTCCGCACCGCCCGGGGACCGGGCCGGTGCCCGCGCCCCGAGGAGCCGACCATGATCGCCGTGCCGCGCGTAGTGGTGAGCGCACCGTCGTCCGGGCACGGCAAGACCGCGATCGCGGTCGGCCTGCTCGCCGCCCTCGCCAACCGCGGACTGAAGGCCGCCGGGTTCAAGGTCGGGCCCGACCACACCGACGCGGCCTACCTCGGGATGGCCGCCGGGCGCCTCGGCCGCAACCTCGATCCCCGCCTGGTCGGGCCGCAGCGGATCGCCCCGCTCTTCGCGCACGGCGCCGCCGACGTCGACATCGCGGTCGTCGAGGGGACGATGGGACTCTTCGACAGCCTGGCCGGGCGGCCCGAGACCGAGTCGACCGCGGCCATCGCGACCGCGGTACGCGCGCCGGTCGTCCTCGTCGTCGACGTCGCCGCGATGGGGCAGTCGGTGGCCGCGCTCGCGCACGGCTTCCGGGCGTACGACGAGATGCTCTGGCTCGGCGGGGTGATCCTGAACCGGGTCGCCTCGGACCGGCACGAGCAACTGCTCCGGGACGCGCTCGACGACATCGGCGTACCGGTCTTCGGCGCGCTGCGGCGGCGTGACCTGCCCGCCGTACTCCCGTCCCGGCAGCACGGGGTGGTGCCGGTGATGCAGCGCGGGGTCGAGGCGTACCGGGGGATCCGCCGGCTCGGGGAGGCGGTCGCGGGCGCGCTCGACCTCGACCGGCTCCTCGCGCTCGCCCGGTCCGCGCCCCGGGTGCCGGTCGAGGCGTGGTCGGCGCCGCAGGAGGTGGGCGAGGCCCAGCCCGGCCCGGGCGGCGAGCCCCGGCGGCGCCCCGTGGTCGCGCTGGCCGGTGGCCCGGCGCTGTCGTACTCGTACGCCGAGACGGCGGAACTCCTGACGGCGGCGGGTGCCGAGGTGGTGACCCTCGATCCGCTCCGCGACGAGGCGCTGCCGCCGGGGACCGACGCGTTGGTGATCGGCGGCGCGCTACCCGAGACGTACGGGGAGGAGCTGTCGGCGAACCGGCGGCTCTGCATCGCGGTCGCGGAGCTGGCCCGGACCGGCCGGCCGGTCATCGCGGAGGGGGCGGGCCTGCTCTGGCTGGCCCGGGAGTTCGACGGCCGCCCGATGTGCGGGGTGCTGCCGGCGGTCGGGACGAGCCTGGACCGGACCGTGGTCGGCTACCGGGAGGCGACCGCCCGGGCCGACTCGCCGGTGGCCCGGGTCGGCACCCGGGTCGTCGGCTACAAGCAGCACCGGGGCGTCCTCAACCCGCGGGCGGGGCAGACCCCCGCGTGGAGCTGGGGTGGTGGTCCGCCGGAGGGGTTCGTCTGGCGCCGGGTCCACGCCTCGCAGCTGATGCTGCACTGGGCGAGCAGTCCCGGCATCGCCCGGCGTCTGGTGGCGGCGGCGCTCGCCGGGCCGCCGGCCCGGACCGCCGGTCCCGCCCCGTCCGCGGCTCCGGCAGCGCCCGGTTCCGGTCCGACTCGTCCGGTCTCGCCGGCGGGTGTGGGTGCGCCGGCGCGTCCGGTCTCGCCGGCCGGTGCGGCCGCGCCGACCGGTCCCGCGTCGGCTGGTCCGACTACCCGGCCCGGTACGCCGGCCGGTGCGGCGCCCAGCGCCCCGGTTCCGCCGGCGGGCCCCGTCCCGCCGGCCGGGCCGAGAGCGCCGGCGCGGCCCGCCCCGTCCGGGGCGGAGGCGGCCCGACCCAAAGCCCCGGTCGACGGCGGACCAGCGGTCACCTCCGGGTCGCCGGGCGGCCCCGGCCGGGGTGAGCCCGCCGCGGCACCCGTCTCGCCCGCCGCGGGCGCCGCCGGGCCGGAGCGGGACGCCCCGGTCCCGCCCACCCCGTCCCGGAAACCCGCCCCGGTCTCGCCCGCCGGGCCGGTGGGCGGCGTACCGGTCTCGCCCGCCGCCCCGGCCCAGGCGGCCCCGGCGGCGGTACCCCCGGCCGTGCCGCCGGACGTGCCGCCCGTGTCCCCGGCGGCGGTGCCACCCGCCGGACCCCCGCCCGCCGACCCGTCGGATGAAAGCGGGTCCGCGGAATGAGCGGCGAGGTGGCGGTACGCCGGTTCCCGAGCCTGACCGTCTCGACGCCCCGGGTACACGTCCGACCGCTCTGCGCCGACGACGCCGAGGCGGTCTCGGCGATCTTCGCCGACAAGCAGACCCAGCGCTGGCTGCCCCTGCAACGGGATCAGGGGCAGATCGACGGGCTGGCCTGGTGCACCGAGATGGCCCAGGAACGGCGGGACAGCGGCAACGGCGACCACTACGGCGTGATCCGGCGCGAGGACGACCGGCTCGTCGGCTGCCTCTGGACGAAACGGACCGACTGGGGCGGCCGGATCACCGAGGTGTCGTACGCGATGGCGCCGGAGGCGCGCGGCTTCGGCCTGGCCGCCGAGGCGGTCGACGCGCTGGCGGTGGCGCTGATCCTCGAACACGGCTTCCAGCGGCTGGAGGTGCGGGTGGCGCCGGGCAACATCGCCTCCCGACGCGTGGCCGAGAAGGCCGGCTTCACCTACGAGGGGTTGCTACGCAACGCCGGGTACGTCCACAGTGGTCGGGTCGACCTGGAGGTCTGGTCGCTGGTGGCCGCCGACCTGCACCGCTGACCCGGCGACCCGCACGCCCCGACCGCCGCCGACGACGGAACCCGGCCACCCGAATCACCCGACCATCCGCATCATCCGCCGATCGCCTCATCCGACCATCTCGTCGGACGGCGGGGTGAACTGGCGTACCGGCTGGTCCTTCAGCGCATCCCGGAGGAAGCCGGCGACCGCGTGGATCGGCTTGTCCGACTGTCCCCCGCCGACCGCGTTCATCGGGCTGTCCGGGTCGGAGAGGAAGCTCGCCACGGCCAGTTCCGGGGTGTACCCGACGAACCAGGCCGCCCGGTCGCTGTCGGTGGTACCGGTCTTGCCGGCGACCGGCCGGCCGACCGTACCCCGGACGGAGTCGGCGGTGGACCAGCCGCCGCAGGATCCGCGGGCCGGAGTGTCCCCGGTAGGGCAGCGGGCGGCGTCGGTGGCGGCCCGGGCCGCGTCCGGGCTCACCTCCTGGCTACACCGGGGACTGGCGATCTCCAGGTCCATTCCCGACCCGGTCCGATACGTCGCCGGGGTGCCGTCCGGGTTGGTGATCGAGAGCACCGGCAGCGCCTCGCAGAACCGCCCCTCGGCCGCGACCGCGGCGTACGCGTTCGCCATCTCCAGCGGGGTCACGTCCGAGGTGCCGAGGGTGAACGCGCCCCACCGGTTGGCGTGGTCCGGGGAGGCGAGCCGCTTGTCCACCTCGGTCCGCCACTGGAGGCCCAGCCGTTCGGCGAGCCGGACGACGTTCTCCGCGCCGACCTGCTGCAACAGCCAGACGAAGTAGGTGTTGACCGACTTGCCGAACCCGGACCACATGGTCTGGACGCCGCTCATCGCCCCGCTGGCGTTCGACGGGCACCAGTAGCCGCCGCAGTCGGTCGGGCCGCCGCTGCCGTCGGGATAGATCGAGACGAACCGGTGTGGGGAGTTGAACGACGTGGAGAGCGGCAGCCCGGCGTCGAGCGCGGCGAGCATGGTGAACATCTTGAACGTCGACCCCGCCTGGTAGCCGGGGAGATCCCCACCGCCGAGGAGCGGGACCACCGTGTTCGGATAGTTGCCCTTGATCTTGCCGCGCTTGCTCGGGTCGGAGTGCGGGCCGTTGTTGCTCTGGTCCAGCGAGTAGACGCGGTTGACCGCCATGGACCTGACGTACCCGGTGCCCGGTTCGACCGCCACCAGGCCGTGCGCGAACGGGCTGCGCGCCGACTCGTCGGCCAGGATCTGCTGTTCGGCGATCTCCTGGAACTTCGGGTCCAGGCTCGTCACGATCGTGTAGCCGCCCCGCCGCAGCCGGTCGAGGCGTTCCAGCGAGTTCCGGCCGAAGGCGGGCTGGGTCGCCCACCACGCCTTCAGGTAGTCGCAGAAGAAGCCCCACCCGTTGTGCTGCTTCGGCACCGACATGCAGTCGTTGGGCGGGCTGCTCAGCCGGAGCCGGATCGGCTCGGCCTGGGCCGTCGCCGTCTGCGACGCGGAGAGGTAGCCCATCTCGCGCATGCGCTCCAGCACGTAGTTGCGCCGGTCGGTGGCGGCCTTCTGGTCCGAGCTGGCCGGGTCGTACGCCGTCGGTGCCTTGACCAGGCCGGCGAGGGTGGCGGCCTCGACCGGGGTCAGGTCGCTGGGACGCTTCGAGAAGAAGATCTCGGACGCGGAGTAGATGCCGTAGGCGCGGTGTCCGAAGTAGGCCGAGTTGAGGTAGCGCTCCAGGATCTCGCCCTTGGTCGTCTCCTTCTCCAGGTCGATGGCGAGGCGGATCTCCCGGAGCTTGCGCAGGCTGGTCTGCTCGGTGGCCTGTCGCACCTCCATCGGGGTCTTCGCGCTGTCCCGCAGCGCCATCCGGACGTACTGCATGGTGAGCGTCGAGGCGCCCTGCGAGACGCCGCCGGCCTGCTGGTTGGCGACGAAGGCCCGGATGATGCCCTTCGGGTCGACGCCGCTGTGCTCGTAGAACCGGGTGTCCTCGGCCGCCACGATCGCCTGCTGCATCCAGGGCGAGATCTGGGAGAGCGGGACGTAGCGTCGGTGCTCCTCGTAGAAGGTGGTGATCAGGGTGGTGCCGTCGGCGGCGTAGACGTAGCTGGTCTGCGCGGGCGCGGCGGCGAGCAGGTCGGCCGGGGTCTTGTCGACCAGCTCCGCGCCGGCCTTCGCGGCGAGGCCGCCGGCCGCGGCGAAGGGGAACAATGCCGCGGCCACGACGACGCCGCCGATGAGTCCGGCGCGGAGGAGGGGTACGAGTCGACCAGGTGCTGAGCGGGTGGGGTTGGTCACAACCTCAAGTTATGATATTGCCCGGAAAATCATGATAAAGATTCGCGAATCTGCCGGTCGGCCGATCGGCGAGTGCGACGACTCCCGATGCCTCGGGTTGGCGCCACTGGCCGCCGTCCCCCGGCTTCGGCAGGATCTCGCTCATGTGCCCGCCGCCCGCCACCGCGTCCCGTACCCCGAGCGACGCCGATCCCGACGGGGTCGCGGACCCGGACCGGAGCGCGACGCGGCCGGACGACGGTCCCGATCTCGGGCACCACGGGGACGCCGAGGTGGCGCCCGGCCTGGTGGACCTCGCGGTCAACGTCCAACACCAGCCGATGCCGGACTGGCTGCGGACCCCGATCGTCGCCGCGCTGGACAACCTGGCGGCCTACCCCGACCCGCGACCCGCCCGGGCCGCCGTCGCCGCCCGGCACCGCCGCCCCGAGGCCGAGGTGCTGCTCACCGCCGGGGCGGCCGAGGGCTTCGTGCTGCTGGCCCAGGCGCTGCGCGGGGCGTACCGCCCGGTGGTCGTCCACCCCCAGTTCACCGAACCCGAGGCGGCGTTGCGCGCGGCCGGGCACCGGGTCGACCGGGTGATCCTTTCCGCGGGGGACGGCTTCCGGCTGGACCCGGCACGCGTGCCGCCCGACGCGGACCTGGTCGTCCTGGGCAATCCGACGAACCCGACATCGGTGCTGCACCCGGCGGAGACCGTCGCGGCACTGGCCCGGCCGGGCCGGGTCCTGGTCGTCGACGAGGCCTTCGCCGACACCACCCTCGCGCCGGACCGGCCTGACCGCGGGGAGCCCGAGTCGCTGGCGGCCCGCCGTGACCTGCCCGGGCTGGTGGTGGTCCGCAGCCTCACCAAGACCTGGGGACTCGCCGGTCTGCGGATCGGCTACCTCCTCGGCCCGGCGGACCTGGTCGCGCGCCTGGCCGCCGTACAACCGCTCTGGGCCGTCTCGACCCCCGCCCTCGCCGCGGCCGTCGCCTGCGCCAGCCCCGTCGCCGTCGCCGCCGAGCGTCGGATCGCCGCGCGGCTCGCGGCCGACCGCGCCCACCTGGTCCGCCGGCTCGGCGAGCTTGCCCCGGTACGCGTCGCGGGCACCCCGGCCAGCGCCTTCGTCCTGCTCCACATCCCCGGCGCCGCCCGGGTCCGCCTGGCGCTGCGCGAGCGGGGCTACGCGGTACGCCGGGGCGACACCTTCCCCGGGCTGGGCCCCGACTGGCTGCGCGTGGCGGTCCGGGACACCGCCACGACCGACCGGTTCGTGGCCACGCTCGCCGAGATTCTGGAGGTCTGATGCTGGAACGTACCCTCGCGGCGATCGGTCCGTGCGACGAGTCCGCGATGGCGGCGGCCCGTGCACTGCAGAGCCGGCTCACCAAGCCGGCCGGCTCGCTCGGCGCCCTGGAGGAGCTCTCGGTACGCCTGGCCGGCCTCGCCGGAGCCTGCCCGCCGCCGCTGCCCGAGCCGGCGGCCGTAGCGATCTTCGCCGCCGACCACGGGGTACACGCGCAGGGGGTCACCCCCTGGCCGCAGGAGGTGACCGCCCAGATGGTGGCGAACTTCCTGGCCGGCGGTGCCGTCGTGAACGCCTTCGCCCGGCAGACCGGCGCCTCGGTCACCGTCGTCGACGTGGGGGTACGGCAGACGCCCCTGGCACCGCAGACGTCTCCCGGGGAGGCGCGTCCGCACACCCCGGCCGGCCCGGAGCCGGGTGCCGTCCCGGCCGGTCTCGACGCGCCCCGGTTGATCACCGCCACCGTCCGCCCCGGCAGCCGGGACATGACCGTGGAACCGGCGCTGACCCGGGCGGAGGCGCGTCGCGCCGTCGAGGTCGGGATCCGGGTGGCCGACGAGCTGTGTGACGCCGGAGCCGGGATCCTGGTCACCGGGGACATGGGGATCGGCAACACCACGCCGGCGGCGGCGCTGATCGCCGTCTTCACCGGGGCCGACCCGGCCGAGGTCACCGGGCGGGGCACCGGCGTGGACGACGAGACGTACGCCCGGAAGGTCGAGGTGGTCCGGCGGGCGCTGGCCCGGCACCGGCCGGATCCGGCCGACCCGCTCGGCGTCCTGGCGGCGGTGGGCGGACTGGAGCACGCGGCGCTCGCCGGGTTCATCCTCGGGGGCGCCGCGCGGCGTACCCCGGTCCTGCTCGACGGGGTGAGCGCGGTGGCGGCGGCCCTGACCGCGGTGGCGCTCGCCCCGGACGCGGTCCATGCGCTGGTCGCCGGGCACCGGTCGGCCGAGCCGGGCGCGACCGCCGGCTTGGAGCGGCTGGGGCTGCCGCCGATAATCGATCTGGGCCTACGGCTCGGCGAGGGCACCGGCGCCCTGCTCGCCTTCCCGGTCGTCGCTGGCGCCGTCCGGGTTCTCCACGAGGTGGCGACCTTCGACTCGGCGGGAGTCTCGGAGAAATGACCCTGTATCCGCTGGCGCTGCGGCTTGCCGGACGACGTGTCCTCGTGGTCGGCGGTGGGGCGGTGGCGACCCGGCGGATTCCGGCCCTGCTGGAGGTGGGTGCCGAGGTGGTCGTGGTGTCGCCGGACCTCACCCCGGCCCTGCGGGACCGGGCCGGCGCGGGCCGGCTGCGCTGGATCCCCCGTCGCTTCGAGCCGGCGGATCTCGACGGTGCCTGGCTGGTCCACGTCGCGGTCGACGACCCGGTCGCCGCCGCGGCGGTCAGTGCCGCAGCGGCCGAGCGCCGCATCTTCTGCGTCCGCGCCGACGACCGGGAGGCCGCGACCGCCTGGACCCCGGCGGTGGCCCGGCACGGCCCGCTGACGGTCGCCGTGCTCGGCGGTGGCGACCCGCGGCGCGCCGTGGCGCTCCGGGACGCGATCCGGACGGGCCTGACCGAGGGGACCCTTCCCGGCACCGGCCCGAAGCCGACCGCTGGGTCCGGGACGGCTGCCCCCGGGCTGGCCGGTCCCGACGGCCGGCCGGCCCCGGCCGCTCCGGCCGCTCCTGGCCCGGCGGGCCGGCGGATCGGGACGGTCGCGCTGGTCGGCGCCGGTCCCGGCGACCCCGAGCTGATCACGGTACGCGGCCGGCGGCTGCTCGCCGAGGCGGACGTGGTGGTGGCGGACCGGCTGGTGCCGGGGCTGCTCCTCGACGAACTCCGGCCCGAGGTGGAGCTGGTGGACGCCACGAAGATCCCGCACGGGCCGGCCGCCACCCAGGAGGAGATCAACCGGATCCTGGTGGAACGGGCGCTGGCCGGCGCCGCCGTGGTACGCCTCAAGGGCGGCGACCCGTACGTCTTCGGACGCGGCGGCGAGGAGCTGCTCGCCTGCGCCGCGGCGGGGATCCCGGTGACGGTGGTGCCCGGGGTGAGCAGCCCGATCGCCGCCCCGGCGGCGGCCGGGATCCCGGTCACCCACCGCGGGGTGGCGCACGAGTTCACCGTCGTCTCCGGCCACCTGCCGCCCGACCACCCGGACTCCCTGGTCGACTGGGCGGCGCTGGCCCGGCTACGCGGCACCCTGGTCGTGCTGATGGGGCTGCACAACCTGGCGGCGATCGCCGCCGCGCTGCGGGCGCACGGGCGGCCACCGGAGACCCCGGCGGCGGTGGTGCAGGAGGGGACGACCGGCGCCCAGCGGGTGCTCCGGTCGACGCTGGCGACGGTCGCGGACGAGGCCCCGGCGGCCGGGATGCGGCCCCCGGCGGTGGTGGTCGTCGGACCCGTGGTGGACGTCCTGGCCGGCGCGGCCGGACCGCTCGCCGTGCCGTCGTCCGGTTGATCGCGTTCTCGTCCGGTTGATTGCTTCGTCCGGTTGATCACGGAGTTGCCGCCGGAGCCCCGCGGGGGAGCGGCGGCAACCCCATGATCAACGTCGGTGGACGCCCGCTCAGGCCTTGAGCATGTCGTCCAACAGCAGGGCGCAGCGGATCAGACCGAGGTGGCTGTACGCCTGCGGGTGGTTGCCCAGTCCCCGCTCGGAGATCGGGTCGTACTGCTCGGGGAGCAGCCCGGTCGGGCCGGCGGTGTCGACCATCTGGGCGAAGAGCTCCTCCGCGTCACCGCGCCGGCCGGTGCGCAGGTACGCCTCGATCAGCCAGGCCGTGCAGATGTGGAAACCGCCCTCCCGGCCCGGCAGGCCGTCGTCCCAGTGATAGCGGTAGACGACCGGCCCGCTGCGCAGGTCGGCCTCGACCTTCAGCACGGTGGCCAGGAACCGCGGGTCGTCGTTGGGAAGCAGCCCGGACAGGCCGATCCACAGCGAGGAGGCGTCCATCTCCTCCTCGCCGTACGCGACCGTGTACGCGCCGGCCCCCTCGTGCCAGCCGAACTCCAGCACGTTGTGCCCGATCCGGTCGCGCAGCTCGACCCACTCGGGCCGGTCCCCGTCACCGTGCCGGCGCACCAGGTGCAGCGCCCGGTCCACCGTCATCCAGCACATGACCTTGGAGTAGACGTGGTGCCGGGGCGGCAGGCGGGCCTCCCAGAGCCCGTGGTCGGGCTCGTGCCAGCGCCGGGCCACCGCCTCGACCATGTTCTCCAGCACCCGCCACTCCGTGTCGCGGACCGAGCCACGCAGGTCGGCGACCGCGGCCAGCAGGTCCGCGATCGGCCCGAAGACGTCGAGCTGGAGCTGGTGGTTGGCGAGGTTACCGACCCGGACCGGCCGGGAGCCGGCGTACCCGGGCAGGGTGTCGATGACCGCCTCGGCGCCGAGTTCGTAGCCGTCCACCGTGTAGAGCGGGTGCAGCCGTTCCGGGTGTCCGCCGGTGCGTTCGATGCAGCCGTCGACCCAGCGCAGGAACGCCTCGGCCTCGGCCAGCGAGCCGAGGTCGACCAGGGCCCGCGCGGTCATCGCGGCGTCGCGCAGCCAGCAGTAGCGGTAGTCCCAGTTGCGGACCCCGCCCAGCTCCTCCGGCAGCGAGGTGGTCGCGGCGGCGAGAATCGACCCCGTGGCCTCGTGACAGAGGCCGCGCAGGGTCAGCGCGCTGCGCGCGACCAGATCGCGGGCGGTGGTCGGCAGCCGGAGTGTGGCGAGCCAGTCCCGCCACGGCTGCTCGGCCCGGGCCTGGCGTTCCTGCACCGACACCTGGTGGTGGGCCAGGCTGTGCGAGCCGAACCGCAGCTCGCAGGTGATCGAACCGCCGGCGGCGGCGAGGTCGACCACCGCCCGGGCGGTCTCGTAGCCGCCGTCGTCGGAGATCTCCCACTCGACGCCGGGGGAGTAGAGCGCGATCGGCTCGTTGGAGCCGAGCACCAGCAGCCCGTCGCCGAGCGGCTGCAGCTGGACGGCGACCTGGCCGAACTCCGGCCGGGGGGCGAAGACCAGCCGGACCCGGCCGGTGCCGGTGACCACCCGGATCAGCGTGGAGTCGCCGCTGATCACGGCGGATCCGCTCGGTACGCCGACACTGGAGGGCCGGTCCAGCCAGTCGGTGACGGTCAGTCCCGACCAGCGGGTCTCCACCGTCATCGTGCCGGGGCGGTAGCGCTGCCCGAGGGGAAGCCCGCCCCGCTCCGGGGCGATGCTGAAGTGCCCGGCCGGGGCGCCGCCGACCAGGTCGGCGAAGATCGCCGGCGAGTCGGGCTTGGGGTGGCAGAGCCAGGTGATGTTCGCCTCCGGCGTGACCAGCGCGACGGTACGCCCGTTCGACAGCATCGAGTGCCGCTCGATCGGCACCGCGCGTTCGCCGAAGAGCCAGGTGCGGCGGACCTCGAGCAGCAGGCCGAGGACCCGGGCGGCGTCGACCGGCTCGGCGATCCGGAAGTTCGCCCGCGTCTCGCCGGGGCCGATCTTGATGCCCACGTCCGGCCCGTGCAGCGTGGCGAACGCGTTCTCGTCCGTGACGTCGTCCCCGATGAACAGCGCCGCGCTCGCCGAAAGCTGGGTACGCAGCTGCTCCAGGGCCGTACCCTTGTTGGTCGGGATCACCGATATCTCGATGACCTCCTTGCCCCGGGTCACCGTGACGTCGGGCCAGCTCGCCGGCCCGGCCTCGACGGCGGCGACCACCTGGGCCGCGACCTCGGGTGTGGTGCCCCGGGTGTGCACCGCGACGCTCGCCGGCTTGCTCTCCAGCCGTACCTGTGGCCAGGCGGCGACGATGCGGCGCAGCTCGTTGCGGAGCCGGGTACGGATCTCGATCAGCTCGGGGGAGAGACGCTCGACGAATCCGATGTCGAACTCGGAGCCGTGGCTGCCGACCAGGTGTACCTCGCTGGGGAGCCGGGAGAGCGTGGCGAGGTCCCGCAGCGCCCGGCCGGAGACGACCGCGACGGTGGTCTGCGGCAGCGAGGCGAGCGCGCGGACGGCGGCGACCGACTCGGGGAGCGGGACGGCCTTGGTGGGGTCCTCCACGATCGGCGCGAGCGTGCCGTCGTAGTCGCAGGCGACCAGGAGCTGCGGCACCCGGGCGATCCGCCCGATCGCGGCCCGCAGCTGGGGGTCGATGGCGTCGAGCGTGCGGGGATCGGGGTCGAGGACCGAGGACGACGATTTCACTCGGCCTCCGCTTCCGGGACACCCAGCTCGTTGAGGAACGACCGGGCCCAGTGGCCGACGTCGTGGGTCCGCAGGTGGCGCTGCATGATGCGCATGCGGCGCCGGGCCTCGGCCTTGTCGACGTGGACCGCGCGCATCAGCGCGTCCTTGACACCGTCCGGGTCGTGGGGGTTACACAGGAACGCCTGGCGCAGCTCGGTGGCGGCGCCGGCAAACTCGCTGAGCACGAGCGCGCCGCCCGTGTCGGCGCGCGTAGCTACGTACTCCTTGGCCACCAGATTCATTCCGTCTCGCAGCGGGGTCACCATCATCACGTCGGCCGCGCAGTAGAGCGCGGCCAGTTCACTGCGACTGTACGACTGATGGAGGTAGTGAACTGCCGGGACACCGACTCGACCGAATTCCCCGTTAATCCGGCCAACCTCGCGTTCCACCTTGACCCGGAGTGCCTGGTAGTGCTCCACGCGTTCCCGACTCGGCGTGGCAACCTGCACCATAACCGTCTCGGGAACTGTCAACTTTCCGTCAGCGAGCAACTCGCGGAAGGCCTTGAGCCGGAGCTCGATCCCCTTGGTGTAGTCGAGCCGGTCCACGCCCAGGATCACGGTCTTCGGGTCGCCCAGCTCGGCGCGGATCTGCTTGGCCCGGGCCTGCACGGCGGGGTCGCGCGCCATCCGTTCCATCTCGGCCACGTCGATCGAGATGGGGAAGGCGCCGGCCTTGACGTTCCGCCCGTCCACCTTGATCATTTGTCCCTCGTACCGGAGGCCGAGCAGGTGCCGGGCCAGCCGGACGAAGTTCTGCGCCGCGAGCCGCTGCTGGAACCCGACCAGGTCGGCGCCGAGCAGACCGCGCAGCACCTCGGCGCGCAGCGGCATCTGCATGAACAGCTCGATCGGGGGGAAGGGGATGTGCAGGAAGAAGCCGATCCGCAGGTCGGGGCGGATCTCGCGGAGCATCGCCGGCACGAGCTGGAGCTGGTAGTCCTGGACCCAGACCGTCGCCCCCTCCGCCGCCACCTCCGCGGCGGCCTCGGCGAACCGGGCGTTGACCAGCCGGTACGCCTCCCGCCAGCGCCGCTTGTAGACGGGCGTCTCGACGGCGTCGTGGTAGAGGGGCCAGATCGTGGCGTTGGACTGCCCTTCGTAGTAGCGTTCGAGTTCCTCCGCACTGAGCGGCACCGGGTGCAGCCGGATACCCTCCAGGTCGAAGGGTTCCGGGGCGGCGCCCACGCCGCCGGCCCAGCCCACCCAGGTCCCCTTGTGCTGGGCGAGCACGGGGTGGAGGGCGGTGACCAGACCTCCCGGGCTCCGGCGCCACTGTCGTCCCTCGGGCGTGGTCACCTCATCCACCGGCAGGCGATTGGCGACGACCACGAACGAGCTGCGTACGGTCACAATCAGTGCACCTCCGGTGATGACGGGTCCCACCGCTGAGCGTACTGAGCGTAGCTGCGGCTCCGAGCCTCGCGGGTCACTACCACAGCCCCGTGGGATCGGGGCCTCTCCTGCCCTGTCGCCCGGGTGGGGAAACGGTGATCATGGACACGGGGCGGCTCGCGCGTGGGGTGATGTGGGCGTGGCGGGGTGGACCTGTCAGGATTGACGGTGGCGTTTCGCCCAGCCTCGCGTCGCCGGCCCCCGTGGCCGGTGGAAACCGGCCCCGCAGCCGGCGGGAAGCCCGGCGTCTCGGTCGGGTCGAAACAGGTCAGCAGGGGACACATCATCCTGGGAGGTAGGCCGCACCGTGGCCCAGTTCATCTACGTCCTGGAGAAGGCGCGCAAGGCGCACGGCGACAAGGTCGTGCTGGACAATGTGACGCTGAACTTCCTGCCGGGCGCCAAGATCGGTGTGGTGGGCCCCAACGGCGCCGGTAAGTCCAGCCTCCTCAAGATCATGGCAGGGCTCGACCGGCCGAGCAACGGTGAGGCTCGGCTGATGCCCGGGTTCACCGTCGGGCTGCTCGCCCAGGAGCCCCCGCTGAACGAGTCCAAGACCGTCCTCGGCAACATCGAGGAGGCGGTCGCCGACACCAAGGCGAAGCTGGAGCGCTTCAACAAGATCGCCGAGCAGATGGCGACCGACTACTCCGACGAGCTGATGGAGGAGATGGGGCGGCTCCAGGAGGAGCTGGACCACGCCGACGCCTGGGACATCGACTCCAAGCTCGAACTGGCGATGGACGCGCTGCGCTGCCCGCCGCCGGACGCCGACGTCACCAAGCTCTCCGGAGGTGAGCGGCGCCGGGTCGCGCTCTGCAAGCTGCTGCTGGAGGCGCCCGACCTGCTGCTGCTGGACGAGCCGACCAACCACCTGGACGCCGAGAGCGTGCAGTGGCTGGAGCAGCACCTGGCCAAGTACGCCGGTACGGTCATCGCGATCACCCACGACCGGTACTTCCTCGACAACGTGGCGAACTGGATCCTGGAGCTGGACCGCGGCCGGGCCTACCCGTACGAGGGGAACTACTCCACCTACCTGGAGAAGAAGGCCGCCCGGCTCGCCGTCGAGGGCCGCCGGGACGCCAAGCTGAAGAAGCGGCTCGCCGAGGAACTGGAGTGGGTCCGCTCCAACGCCAAGGCCCGGCAGACGAAGTCCAAGGCCCGGCTGGAGCGGTACGAGGAGATGGCGGCCGAGGCGGAGAAGACCCGCAAGCTCGACTTCGAGGAGATCCAGATCCCGCCGGGCCCGCGGCTGGGCAACACCGTCATCGAGGTGAACGGGCTGCGCAAGGCGTTCGGCGATCGGGTGCTGATCGACAACCTCAGCTTCTCGCTGCCCCGCAACGGCATCGTCGGGATCATCGGGCCGAACGGCGTCGGCAAGACCACGCTGTTCAAGACCATCGTCGGGCTGGAGCAGCCGACCGCCGGCACCGTCAAGATCGGCGAGACGGTGTCGCTGTCGTACGTCGACCAGAACCGGGAAGGGCTGGACGGCGACAAGACCGTCTGGGAGGTCGTCTCCGACGGGCTCGACCACATCATGGTGGGCAAGGTCGAGATGCCGTCCCGGGCGTACGTCGCCGCCTTCGGCTTCAAGGGCCCGGACCAGCAGAAGCCGACCAGGGTCCTCTCCGGTGGCGAGCGGAACCGGCTCAACCTGGCGCTCACGCTCAAGATCGGCGGCAACGTCATCCTGCTGGACGAGCCGACCAACGACCTGGACGTGGAGACCCTCTCCTCGCTGGAGAACGCGCTGCTGGAGTTCCCCGGCTGTGCCGTGGTCATCTCGCACGACCGGATGTTCCTGGACCGGGTCGCCACCCACATCCTGGCCTGGGAGGGCGACGAGGAGAACCCGGCGAAGTGGTTCTGGTTCGAGGGCAACTTCGAGTCGTACGAGAAGAACAAGATCGAGCGGCTCGGCGCGGAGGCGGCGCGGCCTCACCGGGTCACCTACCGCAAGCTGACCCGTGACTAGCCAGGTCGAGGCCACCCGACAGGGTGCCCGGTACGTCTACGAGTGCCCGCTGCGCTGGTCCGACCTGGACGCGTACGGGCACGTCAACAACGCCCGCTTCCTCACCCTCTACGAGGAGGCCCGGGTGGCGATGGTCTTCGCCGACGCGACGGCGGCCGGGGTCGGGACGTTCGCCGAGGGTGTGGTGATCGCCCGGCACGAGATTGACTATCTGAAGCCGGTCGGCTATCGGCTGCGGCGGCCCGGTGTGGACGGTGCGCCGACGGTGCGGATCGAGATGTGGGTCGAGGACCTGCGCCAGTCCCGGTTCACCATCGGGTACGAGCTGTACGACGGCGAGGTGCTGGCGAGCCGGGCCCGCTCCGTCCTGGTGCCGTTCGACCTGCGGGAGCAGCGGCCGCGCCGGCTGACCGACGCGGAGCAGCGGTTCCTGCGGTCGTACCTGGTCGAGCCGGGCGAGGCGGTGAGCGGGACGGGACGGGCCCGTGCCTGACCGGCACGGGCTCGTCGGCCTCGCGGACGCCGGCGCCTTCCTGGCCCGGCTGACCCGGCTCGATCCGGCTGCGCTGGTCCGGTTGCGCTCGGCCGGACCGGCCGGCTCCGCGGAGCGGACCCAGCTCTGGGCCTGGCTGCCCTGGGCGGTCCTGGTGGGCCGCGTGGTGGACGGCCCCGGCCCCGGGGACGTCACGGTCTCCGCCGCCGAGCTGCTCGCCGAGCTCGAGCAGGGCGGGGCGGTGCTGCCGCGCCGCCGGGACGCGGACTGGCGTCGGCCGGTGCCGCCGTCGCCGGGCGTGGTGGTGGAGCGGATCGCCGGGGCCGACCTGCGGCGGATCGCCGAGGCGGCGGCCGGGACGCTGCGGACGGCGGCGGAGGGCGTCGCGGGCCGGGCGGTGGGTCAGCGGGCGTTGCGGGACGCCTTGCTCGACCACGTCGCGGTGGTGGTGACGACTCCGCCGTCCGCCGACTCGGCGGGATCGGGACTCGACGGTGGACGGATCGAGATACCCCAGCGACTGGTTCAGGGAATCGTCCGGATGGGCTTTCTCGGTCCGGCCGGAACGTCCGAAATGGACGCCGTACAGGTGCGGATCGTCGCGAGATGGGTGGGATTGGCGGCACCGTTCGGAGTCGCCTGGTTACACCACGCGGGACCGCTCGCGATTCGGTCAACCCGAGGTCATCCGAACGGATGATCCGGCATGGTCCATTTAGGTTGGGCGTGTCGGTGGGGGGATGCTTCGAGCCGGCTATACGGGTACCGTCTGGCCTCGGGTCCAACGCAACGTAGGCATGTGGATCCGCTGGGGAGCGAGGTGCGCAGCGATGTCGTGGTGGTCATGGCGCCCGGGCCACACCAGTGGCGGTGATTCGGAGACTCGAAGCAGGATCCCATCGGATGGAGCGGTCCGGGTCGGGCCACCCGCGCCCCGGGAGCCGGAGCACGACTCCCGGCCGCGAGACCGGGCCGCGTTGCGGGAGGCGTCCGCCGTCATCGCTCCGGTCACGCTGCGCCGGGTGGCGGAGGCGCTCGACCGGCTCGACATCCGCTACCTGGCCGACGGCGACGGCAGCCTGCTGGCGATGTGGGAGCGGCACGCGGTGTTGTTCGCCCTGGAGGGGCCGGACGACGAGATTCTCGTCATGCGGACTCGTCCACACGCGACGGTGCCGCCGGACTGGGCCGACCGCGCCTACCGCGCGGTCAACGAGTGGAACCACACCCGCCGGTTCTGCAAGGCGTACGTCGGGGATCCCACGGAACGCGGCCAGCTTCCCATCTACGCGGAGCTGCAGGTGCCGCTGAGCGCCGGCGTCCACGACGCGTTGCTGGTGGAGATGCTGGACTGCGGGGCGGCGGTCGCGACGACGTTCGTCGACTGGCTGCACGACGAGGGCGCCCTGCTGTAGCTCAGCGGGCCGACCCCGAGGCCTCCGTCGAATCTTTCCTGGCCTGCCCGTCCGGGCCCACGGTCCGCAGGGACGCCCGCGGGGTCTGCGCGCCGTGCGGTTCAGGGTGCACGGGGTCCATCGTGTTGACCATGAAGTAGGCGGCCCGCTCCAGGTACTGCCAGAGCGTCTCCTCGTGCTCGGGCGCGAGGTGCAGGCTCTCCACCGCCCGGCGCATGTGGTGGAGCCAGGCGTCGCGCTCGACGGGCCCGATCCGGAACGGGGCGTGCCGCATCCGCAGCCGCGGGTGCCCCCGCAGGGCCGAGTACGTGGTGGGGCCGCCCCAGTACTGGATCAGGAAGAGCCGGAGTCGCTCGGCCGCCGGACCCAGGTCGGCCTCCGGGTACATCGGCCGGAGGATCGGGTCGGTGGCGACGCCCGCGTAGAACTCGTCGACCAGCCGGCGGAACGTCGGCTCGCCGCCGACCTGCTCGTAGAAGCTGGGTTCCGGATCGGTCTGCGCGTGGGTGCCTGCGGGGTTCACGGCTCCCATCCTGCCACCCGGCGCGGCGATCAGCCGGAGCCGTAGCGGGATCCCGGGTGCGGGCTCGCTCACACCGGGCCGGGCGGTCGGCACGGTGCCACCCCGGGACCGGCCCTCGGGGTCCGGCGCCGACAGACCGCCCGGCGGCCGAGACCGGCGGACGGCGCGTCGAGGCGCCTCCGCCGGTCGGTCAGACGGCGCCGACCCCGGCCTCCGAGGAGGGCGGTCGGGACCGGTCGTCCACCGGCGGGCTCACGGGGTGGGCGGGCCGGGCCCCCGGTACGACCACCTGGCCCTCCCGGGCCTGCGCGATCGCGGCCTCGAACCGCTCCGGCTGCGGCCACCGGGTGGCGAGCACCAGCATGAGCAGCACCCCGGCGGCGCACCACAGCCCGACGACGCCGGGAATCGGGAACCGGTCGGCGAGCATGCCGGTCGTCAGCACGGCGATGCCCTGCATGACCTGTACGCCGGTGTTCATCACCCCGAACGCCCGGGCCCGGTAGCCGTTCGGCAGGGCCTGCACGAAGAGCCCGTTGGTCACCGGCATCAGCCCGGCGACCGCGAAGCCGGAGACGGCCGTCAGCAGTGCGACGACCACCGCCGGCGGATTGAGCAGGGCCGGCACCAGGGCCAGCGGCGCGAGGACCGCGAACGGCCGGATCAGCGCCTGCCGGCGGCTCGGCCGAACGCCGCGGCCGATCGCCAGACCGCCCAGGATGAAGCCGATCGGCGAGGAGGCCATGATCAGGCCCTGGATCGGTTCGGGGTTGGCCCCCTCGTCGGCCAGTTCGCTGGCCCAGGCGGCGGCGAGCCCCTCCGGCACGATGGAGAAGAGCATCGCCGCGAAGACCAGGATCGCGATCGCCCGGAGCACCGGGGTGCCGAACACCAGCCGGAAGCCGTCGCCGGTCTCGCGGAGCAGGTGCCGGCGCTCCCCGAGCGCCACCGCCGGCCGGTGGCGAACCCGGAACCAGATGACCAGCGCGGAGAGCCCGAACGCGGCGGCGTTGAGGAGCAGGGCGAGCTGCGGGCTGTGGTACAGCGCGATCGACGCCCCGGCGACGTAGCCGCCGACCTGGGCCGCCTGGTTGGTGCTGCCGTGCAGCGACAGCGCGACGACGAGTCGGTCCCCCTGCAGGATGAGCGGCAGCATCGCGGACCGGGCGGCCTGGCTCGGCGCGGTGGCCAGGGTGGAGAGGAAGAGCAGCGCGATGATCGCCCAGACGGGCAGGTCGACGAGAGCGATGACCAGGAAGAGCGGCATCCGGATGAGATCGCAGATCACCATGACCGTCCGGTACGGGTACCGGTCGGCGAGCGCGGTGAGCAGCGGCCCGCCGACCAACCACGGCAGGTAGCTCGTCGCGAAGGCGGTGGCGGAGAGGGCGACCGACTCGCTCTCCTGATAGACCAGCATGGTGACCGCGGCCTTGGCGATGTAATCGCCCGCCCAGGTCAGCACGAGGGCCAGATAGACCGCTCGGTATTCGCCTATGGCGAACAGCTCACGGAAGGTCGCCGGCCGTTCAGGGGCGTGTGTCTCGTCGGACACCGATGGGCCTCCATCGTTCTCGACCGCTGACCAATGTGAATGGCGCTGCCGGGAACGTCAGACGTTCGGATCAGCGAGCTCTCGGTTACGCTCCGGTGGGGAGCACGTCCTGGATTCTGCCCGATCGTACGACAACTGGCTAGGGCGAACGGGTGGATCGTCACATCCCCGACTGGTCGAACGGACCATACTCGACTGGCCGCACGCTCCGCGACCCCGTGCGTCCGGAGGGCGATCGGTGCTGACCGGTCAGGTCCTCGTGGGTCAGGCGGCGCCGTCGCGTCGGGGTGGGCAGCCCGCTACACGGGCCGACCGTGGATGACGGCGCCGGCCACGGTGACGGGTGCCGACGGGACGGGTGGCGTGTCGGGGCGACGGTCAGGTCCCGCGTCCGGGGATCGGTCGGGTACCCGCGTCGGAGCGGCGGTCAGGTCGCGCCGCCCTGGCCCGTACCGCCCTCGTAGGGCGGCGTGGCGGGCCGCGGGAACATCCGGGTCGCCGCGATGCCGGCGGTGATGCCGGAGTTCTCCAGGGCCTCGGTCAGGCGGCGGCGCAGCTCTCGGGAGACGGCGAGTTGTCCCTCGGCCGTGGTCTTGGCGACCGTCCGGATGACGGCGCCGTCGACGGTGATCTGTTCGACGCCGACGACCTCGGGGGGCTCCACGAGTGCGGGCGCCAGGTCCGGGTCGGTCGCGACCGACGTCGCCGCGGTCTGGAGCACCGCGATGGCCTCCTCGGTCCGGGCGAAGCCGATCGGCATGTCGACGATGACCATCGCCCACCCCTGGCTCTTGTTGCCGACGCGGATGATCTCGCCGTTGCGGATGTACCAGACCACCCCACGCGCGTCCCGGACCGTGGTGATCCGCAGCCCGACCGCCTCGACCACCCCGGTGGCCTCGCCGAGGTCGACGACGTCACCGACGCCGTACTGGTCCTCCAGCAGCATGAACAGACCGGAGATCAGGTCCTTGACCAGCGTCTGGGCGCCAAAGCCGAGGGCGATGCCGGCGATACCGGCGCTGGCCAGCAGCGGGGCCAGGTTGAAGCTGAACTCGCTGAGGATCTGCAGCACCGCGATGGTGAAGATCGCGGCGCTGGTCATGCTCCGCAGCACCGAACCGATCGCCTCGGCTCGCTGCCGGCGGCGTTCCGGATAGATGGACTCCGGGTCCGCGGCGCCGGTCGGAACCCGCTCCCGCAGCGGCTTGAGGACGGTCGGGATCTTGCTCTCGGAGGTGCTCCGGACCAGCCGGTTGATGGTGCGGTGCAGCAGGTACCGGGCCAGGAAGGCGAGCAGCAGGATCAGCACGATGGTGGCCGGCTTGACCACCAGGTAGGTGCTGCCCTCGGCGAACCACTCCGACTTCGTCCACCGCCAGATCTGCCCGCAGACGAGTTCGTCCACGCAGCTCGGCTTCGGGTCGGGCGTCTCGGCGGGCATCCCGAGGACGCGGGCGGCCATCGTCGTGAGGTTCACGGATGCCTTAGTACCGCACGGCCGATCCGTGGTCTCGGCCGACCCACCCGTCCGTGGCGCCGATCCCGGTCCGGCTGCCGGCCACCCACCGCGCCACCCCGGGCGGTGGGACCGCGGTACGGGGGAACCGCGGGTCCCGGTCGGCGTACGTGATCGGACGGAACCGGTCATCTTGCCACGCGACGTGAAAGCTTTCTGCGGGGACCCCCGATTAGTGCGTGCATTCGCGGCACCTATCGGGGACTATTGGCGCACGGATGCCGGTGATCCCTCGGCGTCGGACCGGTCCGGCGGTCTGCCGGTCGTCGCTGGCCGTGAACAGGCGGCGGGAGCCGGGGCGGCACGGTGGACGACCGGGAGCGGAGGACAGGACAACCGAGAGGGTGAGCGCGATGCCTGACATACGACCCACGGCGGGCTCCGGAGCGTTGGTGCTCAATGCGACCTATGAGCCGCTGTGTGTCGTTTCAGTGCGTCGAGCCGCGATCCTGATCCTGTCGGCGAAGGCCGTCTGCGTGGCGGACGGGGACGGGGTGCTGCACAGCGCCCGGAGCTCCCTGCCCGTGCCGTCGGTGGTCCGGCTGACCCACTTCGTCCGGGTGCCGTACCGGACCCACGTCGGGCTCTCCCGCCGGGCCGTCTTCGCCCGGGACAACTGGCGCTGCGTCTACTGCCGTGGCCCGGCCGAGACCATCGACCACGTCTTCCCGCGCAGCCGGGGTGGCCGGCACGCCTGGGAGAACGTGGTCGCGGCCTGCGCCCGGTGCAACCACACCAAGGGGGACAAGACCCCGGCCGAGCTGGGGTGGCGGCTGCCGACCGTGCCCGCCGCGCCCAAGGGGATCGCCTGGCGGGTGCTCGGGCACCGCGCACCCGACCCGCGCTGGGCCGACTGGCTGGACCTGCGCGAGCCCGAGGCGGCCTGATCCGCTGGTACGGCGCGGGGCGGCTGACCCCACGGCGGAACCGTGGCCGGCTGCTCCCAGGGCTGGTCTGCGGGCGGCTGCCCCGCGTACCGGGTACGACGTCACGAGCGGCGAGCCCCGACGAGGGAGGCGAAGACGACCACGTTGTCGGCGTACCCGACGCTGCCGCCCACCCAGCGCCCGCCGCAGGTGATCAGTCGCAGCGCGGGACGGCTGAAGTCGCCGTAGACCCGGTCCACCGGCAGCTGCGACTTGTTGAACCGTTTGACCGAGTTGACCTCGAAGATCGCCACCGTACCGTCCTCCCGGACGATTTCGATCTTGTTGCCCGGCCGTAGTCCGCTCAGCCCGTGGAAGACGGCCGGGCCGGTGGTGGTGTCGACGTGGCCGACGATCACCGACGGTCCGTACTGGCCCGGGGTCGGGCTGCGGTCGTACCAGCCCGCCTCGTCGCGCCGGTCGGACGCCGGGACCGCGATGGTGCCGTCCGGCGCGATCCCCACCGGATGCACCGGGGCGTCGAGTCCGAGCGCCCGGATGCCGATCTCGACCGGCGGGCTCGACGCCAGGACCGGGAACTTCCGGGGCGGCGGCTGCGTACCGAAGAGCATCCCGCTCGGGAGCAGGGTGATCCCGGTGACGTACTGCACCCCGAACGCGGTGACCAGGAGCCCGAGCAGCAGCATGAGGACGGGCACCGGCCCGGGCCGGCGCAGGTGCCGTCCGGTCCGTACGCCCCACCGGCGTGGCCGGGCCGGGGCCACGTCCAGGGTCCCGGGCGGGGTCCCGTCCTGGGGATCCGGGCTGGTGATGCTCGCCGCGGTGGCCTGGCGGGCGGTCCGGGCCACCACCCGCGCCGCCCGGCGTCGCCACCGGCCGGTGCGGCTCCGCCAGTCGGCGGCCCGGCCCCGCCACGTGCCATCGGCCGTGGAAGAGCGGGTCATCTTGGCTCCGAGTCGATGCGAGTCGGTCGGCCGCGCCGGAGCGCTCCGTGGCCCGAGGCCGGGCGCCCCGGTCGGGCGGGCGGTTCGGACCGGGCTTCCGGTGCGCGCGGGCTGGCCGGTCCGGGCCGGTTCCCGGGTGCGGGCCGTGCGGCCGGTCGGGCTCAGCCACCCAGTTCGTTCCGGCGACGCTGCCGCCCGAACAGCCCGAAGCCGACCCCGAGCGCGACGACGCCGAGGCCGCCGGCGAGGATCAGCGGGCCGGCGATCCCGCTGGCGGTGCCGCCGCCACCGGTGGCCGGGCCCTGGCTGCCCTGGCCCATGTTCACCACGGTGAGCGTGGTGGTGGCCCGCTCGTTGTTCGGGCAGTTCAGGTTCACCGCGTACGGGCCGGGTGCCTTGTTACCCGGGATGGTCACCGCTCCGGTCAGGAATCCGTTGTCGGGACGGACGATCACCCGGCCGAACGCGTCGGAGAGCACCGTCGCCTGCTGGTTGTTGGCGTTGTCGCAGCTCGCCCGGATGGTGACCCGGGTGCCCACCTGGGCGGTGCTCGGGGTCACCTCCACGAAGGTGTTCGGCCCGGCCCACGCCGGCGCGGCGTTCCCGCCCACCGGTCCCGGGACCAGAGCGGTGGCGACGGCGCCCGCGGCGATCGTGCGACCGACGATCTTGGCAGCGTGCATGACTCCCCCCTACGGCCCTCCCGGCCGGCCGAGCCGGCCGTGCCCGCGAGGTCGTCCCCGGCGGGTCCGGCGTCGGCCGTGGTGTCCTGAGCCGTGTTCCCACCCGGGCGCCGGACACACGCGGGGCGCCGGGTCAGGACGGGGCGCCGGGTCAGGACGGTGCGGAGCCCGGAGACGGGGGAACGTCCGGTTCGGGGCGGACCGGCTCCACCGGGTGCCAGGCGAGCGGGCTGGAGAGCACCATCGTGCTCGAGGGCTGCCCGTACGGGGCGAGCCGGTCGATGAACCGCTCAAACGCCTCGATCGAGGCGGCCGCGACCTTCAGCAGGCTGCACGCGTCCCCGGTGATCCGGTGGATCTCCAGGACCTCCGGCCACTCCGGCACCTCCGGGTCCCGGAGGATGCAGCGCGACCCGTAGCAGGACATCCGGATCATCGCCACCACGGTGCGGCCGGCCCGGGCCAGGTCCACGTGGGCGTGGTATCCGGTGATCACCCCGGCCTCCTCCAGCCGGCGTACCCGTTCGGCGACCGCCGGCGGTGAGAGGTGGACCCGGCGCGACAGCTCGCTGTAGGAGAGCCGCGCGTCGGCCTGCAACTCCCGGAGCAGGGACCAGTCCATGTCGTCCACGGGGCACCTCCTCGGTCCGCCGGCGGTCCGGGCCCGCCGTCCACCTTTAAAGACGTTAAGCGATCGGCCCGAACCACCGTCGGAGCCGTAACGCCGAGGCCGCCATCGCCGTTGGTTCGACATTCCGTCCGACGCGGCGGCGGAGAGATCATGACCTGGTCGGGTCACCCGGTCCGGGTCAGGGAAGGGAAGCAAGGCGATGGAGACCATTCAACGGCGACGCGCCGGGCGGCCCCGGATACGGCCCACGAGTCCGGAACAGCGGCTCGCACGCGCGGCGGCGAACCGTGGCGAGCCGACCCTGGAGTTCACCGAGCAAACCCCGTACGACGCGTACGTCCGGGCCAGTACCCTGCACAGCCTCCAGCGACCGCTGAGCCGCGACCCCGGCGAGATGTCGTTCCTGGTGGTCAGCCAGATCATGGAGCTGTACTTCGGCCTGACCTGCTTCGAACTGTGCCAGGCCCGGCTGCGGCTGCGCGCCGACGACGTCTGGGGAGCCCTCGCGCCGCTGCGCCGCGCCGGACTGCACCTCGAGGGGCTCACCGCCGCCTGGTCCGGGCTGCGCTGGATGACCCCGGCCGACTTCAACCAGTTCCGCAACCTGCTCGGCGAGGGCTCCGGGTTCCAGTCCGCGATGTACCGCCAGCTCGAGTTCCTGCTCGGCCTCAAGTCCGCGCCGCTGGTCCGGCCGTTCCGCCGGCAGCCGGAGGTGTACGCCGAGCTCGTCGAGACGCTGCGCGAGCCGAGCCTCTGGGACGAGGTGATCGCGCTGCTGGCCCGCCGCGGCCACCCCATTCCGGCCGAGGTGCGGGAGCGCGACTTCTCGGTCGAGGCGGAGCCGAGCCCCGAGGTGACCGCCGCATGGGTGGAGATCTACGCCGACGCCGGGCCGGACAACCACCTCCGGCTGCTGGGTGAGGCGCTGGTCGTCATCGCCGACCGGTTCGACGAGTGGCGCTACCAACACCTGAGGGCGGTCCGCCGGACGATGGGCGAGAAGGTCGGCACGGGAGGATCGGCGGGTGCGGCCTGGCTGCGTCGCAGCATGGCCCGGGAGGTCTTCCCGGAGTTGTGGGCGGCGCGGACCGAGATGTGACGGGTCGGGCGGCCGGGCCGGGGATCGAGGGAACGGAGGCGAGGAGAGCATGACCATTCCGGGCGAGGAGGCCGCGCGCCGGCTCGACGAGGCGGACCCCGGCCACCGGCACCTGTTCCACGTGCCGCCGGCCGAGGGCGGCCGGTACGCCGAGGCGGCGTACCTGGTCGGGAACTCGCTCGGGTTGCCGCCCCGGGCCGTCCGCGCCGACCTGCTGGCGGAGCTGGACGCCTGGGCCACCAAGGGGGTCACCGGGCACTTCACCGGCCCTCGCCCCTGGGTGCCGTACGTCCGCCTGCTGACCGCGCCGAGCGCCCGGCTGGTCGGGGCGCTGCCGGAGGAGACCGTGGTGATGAACTCGCTCACGGTCAACCTGCACCTGCTGATGGTCTCGTTCTACCGGCCGACGGCCGGTCGGGACCGGATCGTGGTCGAGGACGCCGCGTTCCCGTCGGACAGCTACGCCGTCCGCAGCCAGGCCCGCCACCACGGGCTCGACCCGGACGAGGTCGTGGTGCGGCTGCGGCCCCGTCCCGGCGAGGAGACGCTGCGTACCGAGGACGTGGTCGGGTACCTCGAACGGGAGGGCCACCGGGTGGCGCTGGTCCTGCTCGGCGGAATCAACTACCTCACCGGGGAACTGCTGGACATCCCGGCGATCACCGAGGCGGGGCACCGGGCCGGCGCGCTGGTCGGCTGGGACCTCGCCCACGCCGTCGGCAACGTGCCGCTCGCGTTGCACGACTGGGGCGTCGACTTCGCCGCCTGGTGCACGTACAAGTACCTCAACTCCGGACCCGGGGCGCTGGCCGGGGCGTTCGTCCACGAACGGCACCTCGCCGACCCGGCGATCAACCGCTTCGAGGGCTGGTGGGGCACGGACGAGGCGACCCGGTTCGAGATGGCGCCGGTCTCCCGCCCTCCGGCCACCGCGGAGGCCTGGCAGATCTCCAACCCGCCCGTGCTGGCGATGGCGCCGATCCGGACCTCGTTGGCGATCTTCGACGAGGTGGGGATGCCCGCGCTGCGGGCCCGGAGCCTCCGGCTGACGGGGTATCTCGAGCGGCTGCTCGACGAGATCATCCCGACCCGGCCGCTCACCGTGCTCACCCCACGCGACCCGGAGCGCCGGGGCTGCCAGCTCTCGGTCCGGGTGGGCGCGGGCGGCGCGGCGGCGCTGACCAAGCGCCTCGCCCACGAGTACGGCGTGCTGGTCGACGACCGCGAGCCGGACGTGATCCGGCTGGCCCCGGTGCCGTTGTACTCGACGTACCACGACTGCTGGCGGGCGGTCGACGCGCTGGCGGACCTGGTGGCGGAGACCGGCCGGGGCTGACGGTCGACGGGCGGGAAGACCCGGCGCGGCGTTCGCCCGCGGGTGGGCGGGACACCGGTTCCGGCAACGAGGGCGTGCCCCGGGACACCGGGTGCCGGGCACCCTCGGTGACGGTGACGCGACACGCCGACTGATCGACGGTCGTCGCATGCAACGGTCGGTCGGTACAGAGTGTCTTCTATATGGCCGGGAAACGTCAGAACCGGTACAGGAGGACACATGGCAACACGATCGGCAAGGTGGGGCGGCGGTCTGGTGACCGCCGCCCTTCTCGTATCGCTCGGCGGTCTGGCCGGGGCGGGACCGGCGGGCGCGGCGCCCGGGACGGTCGCCGGTACCGCCGCGGCGGCCGACCCGACCCGCTCGCCCGCCGGGGCGACCCGGTCGGTGACGCTGGTCACCGGGGACCGGATCACGGTCGGCGCCAACGGCCAGGCCCTCGTCCGGCCGGGCCCCGGCCGGGCCGGCGTCCCGATGCAGGTGCTGCGGCGCGACGGGCACCTGCACGTGGTGCCGGCCGATGCCGCCCCCCTGCTGCGATCCGGCCGGGTCGACGCCCGGCTCTTCGACGTGACCACCCTGCTCGAGTTCGGCTACGACGACCGCCGAGGCGACCTTCCGTTGATCCTCACCGCCGGGGCCGGCGGCGCGGCCCGGGGCAGCGCGCTCGCCCGGGCGCGGGGCGCCGAGGTGGTCCGGGAGCTGCCGGCCGTCGGCGGGACGGCGATCCGCGCCGCCAAGCCGCGCCTGGCCGACCTGTGGCGAAGCATCGCCGACGGGGCGGGGAGCGCGGGCCTGCGCGGCGGCCTCACCGGCGTCTGGCTCGACGGTCTGCGGAAGCCGACCCTGGAGCACAGCGTGCCGCAGATCGGCGCCCCCGCCGCGTGGCAGGACGGGTACGACGGCACCGGCGTCACGGTCGCGGTGCTGGACACCGGGATCGACGCCGACCACCCGGACCTCGCCGGCCAGGTGGTCGGCCGGGCGAACTTCACGGAGGGGAACGAGGACGACCGGGACCTGGTTGGACACGGCACCCACGTCGCCGCCACCATCGCCGGCACCGGGGCCGCCTCCGGCGGCCGGAACCGGGGGGTGGCGCCCGGCGCGAGACTGCTGGACGGCAAGGTCTGCTTCGTGCGCGGCTGCGCCGAGTCGTGGATTCTGGCCGGCATGCAGTGGGCCGCCGAGCAGGGCGCCGCGGTGGTCAACATGAGTCTGGGCGGACCGGACACGCCCGCGGTGGACCCGATCGAGGCCGCCGTGGAGAGCCTCACCGACCGGTACGGCACCCTCTTCGTGATCAGCGCCGGCAACAGCGGCGAGGACGGCACGATCTCGTCTCCGGCCAGCGCCGACGCCGCCCTCGCGGTGGGCGCCGTCGACCGCGACGACACCCTCGCCGACTTCTCCAGCCGCGGTCCGCGCGTCGGCGACGCCGGGCTCAAGCCGGACCTCACCGCCCCCGGGGTGGGTATCGTCGCCGCCCGCAGCTCGGACGCCTTCCCCGACGAGTCCGACCCGTACGTCGCCGCCTCCGGCACCTCCATGGCGGCACCGCACGTCACCGGCGCGGCGGCGATCCTCGCCCAGCGACAGCCGGGGTGGCGGGGACCGGCGCTGAAGGCCGCCCTGATGGCGTCCGCGGTGCCGAACCCCGAGCTGAGCGTGTTCGCCCAGGGCGCCGGCCGGGTCGACGTGGCCCGGGCGGTCGCCCAGACCGTCGCCGCCGACCCGCCGAGCGTCAGCCTCGGCCGGCAGTACTGGCCGCACCACGACGACGCCCCGGTGAGCCGGACCATCACGTACGCCAACAGCGGCGCCACCGCGGTGACGCTCGACCTCTCGTTCGCGGTGACCGGACCGGCGGGGACGCCGGCCCCGGCCGGAATGTTCACGGTGAGCCCGGCGACGGTGACGGTGCCGGCCGGCGGCACCGCCGAGGTGACCGTCACCGCCGACACCCGGGTCTCCGCGCCGGACGGCTACTACACCGGCCGGCTGGTCGGCAGCGTCGACGGCGCGGCGGTGGTGGGGACGCCGCTGGCGATCGACCGCGAGGTGGAGAGCTACGACGTCACCGTCCGACACCTGGACCGCACCGGTGCCCCGACGGTCGAGCACCGGACCGTGCTCTTCACCGACGACAACCTCGGCGCGTACGACGTCTTCTCTGACGACGGCACCGCGACGCTGCGGCTGCCCAAGGGCCGTTACGCGCTGCTGAGCTTCGTCGCCGAGGCGCCGCCGGAGGACCCGGATCCGATCCGGCCGGCGTACCAGACCAGCCTGCTGGCGCAGCCCGCCATCGAGGTCACCGCGCCGACAACCCTGACCGTGGACGCCCGCGAGGCCGGGGAGGTCTCGGTCACCGTGCCCCGGCCGGACGCCGAGATGGTCTTCGCCGAGGTCAGTGTCACCGTGGAGCGGCCGGAGGCCAGCGCCGGCTTCAGCCTGCTCGGTGGGCCCGGCAACAGGCTCTATGTCGGACGGCTCGGCGACCGGCCCACCGACGGGTTCCTCAGCCGGGTCGCGGGAATCTGGGCGAAACTGGACGCGGAGGGCTCGCCGAGCGACAGCCCGTTTCGTTACCACCTGACCTGGGCGCAGCCCGGCACCATCCTCACCGGCTTCACCCGCGCCGTCCGCGAGGCCGAGCTGGCCACCGTCCGGTCGCGGTACGCCCGGCACGTCACCGACGCCGACTCCGGCGCCTGGACCAGCGAGTTCGGAATCCTGCCCGGGATCTCCGAGGAGGGCTGGTCGCTGCTGATCCCGTTCACCACGCCGCTGGCCCGGACGGAGTACTTCAACACCGACGACGGCCTCCGGTGGGACCGCTACTTCGAGGAGTGGGTCCGGGACGGGGAGGGCTGGGAACAGACCGTCGCGTTCCAGCAGGCAACGGGTGTGACGTACCGGCGCGGGACGGTGACCCGGGAGCAGTGGAACCAGGGTGTCTTCGGCCCGACCCTGGCCGAGCCCATCTCGCCGGAGGACTGGGTCAGCCGGGTCGGCAACCAGCTCTACGTGGCGCCGCCGATGTTCGGCGACGGCGCCGGCCGCCCCGGCGGCTCGCTCGCCGAGTCGGTGTCGCTGGCCCTGTACCGCAACGGCACGAAGATCGGCGAGATCGACCAGCTCGGTGAGATCTTCGACGTGCCGGCCGAGACCGCGGACTACCGGATCGAGGCGACGGCGACCCGGGGCGCCCCCTTCACGGTCTCCACCCGGGTGGAGGCGGTCTGGTCCTTCCGATCCGGGTACGTCGGGGACGACCCGGTACGACTGCCGCTGGCCACGGTCCGGTTCAGCCCGCCGCTGGACCAGGAGAACGCCGCCCCGGCCGGACGGCTGTTCGCGATCCCGGTCGCCGTGCTCGGCCAGCCCGGATCCGCGGCCCCGCGCATCCGGTCGCTGGCGGTCGAGGTCTCGTACGACGACGGCCGGACCTGGCGCCGGGCCACGGTCGTCGCGGTTGGCGGGACCGGTGTGGTGCTGCTGCGCCACCCGAAGGGGGCCGACTTCGTCTCGCTTCGGGCCACCGCCACCGACCGGGCGGGCACCAGCGTCCGGCAGACGGTGATCCGGGCCTACGCGCTCCGGTGAGGGGGTAGCCGTACCGCGGTCCGGTGGGGTCGGTGGTGTGCGCCGGCCCCACCGGACCCGCCGGACCTGTCAGCCCTCGCCGGCCCCGCCGAGGTCGCGGAGCCGGCCGAGGTCGCCGGAGCCGGGCGCCACCTCGGGTGGGGCGGGGCGGGATGCGGCACCCCGAGATCAGGCGGGTGTCGCTTTCCGCTACCGTGAACGAAGACTGGATCGGGCGGCCGACGGGCTGTCACGCCGCCTGGCCGGGCACGATGATCCCGTTGTCGCCTGGGGGCGTTGAGGTTGTCTGTTTCCGAGACGTTGCTGATCTTCGTCGCCATCCCACTCGCCGCCGTGCTGGTGATCACCGTGCTGGCGCGGATCGGTCGAGGCAGCGGCGCCGGTTCCAAGCGGTACCGCCCGGGACGGCCGTTCACGTTCACCCCGGTCTGGTTCCTCTCCTCGCCCAAGCATCTGACCGACGCCGCCCGCACCGCCCTGCCGGAGGGCGCGGAGGCCAGGGCGCTGACCAGTGGCGAGATCGAAACCATCAGCGCGCCGAAGCGCGCGGGCGTGACAGGGGGCGCAAGTGACCGCTGGTAAGAGCGTGGCGACGACCGACGTGCCCGAATCGCGTACCGAGCACCCCGCCGCTCGGCCGGACGTGCTGGACGGCCCGTTCACCACCCGCCAGCTCCTGCGTATCGACGACGCGCTGCGGATCGCCGACCAGTCGACCGGGCTGATCTTCTCGGTCTACGTCGGTCCGCTGGACGAGCCGGTCCGCGAGCACGCGCAGCGGCTGCACGCCACGATCGCCGACCCGGCCCGCGCGGTCCTGATCGCGCTGTCGCCGAACCAGCGGGTGCTGGAGGTGGTGACCGGCTCGGAGGCACGTAAGCGGATCCCGGACCGGGACGCCAAGCTGGCCGCCCTCTCGATGGTGGCGGCGTTCGGCGGCGGTGACCTGGCCGGAGGCATCGTCACCGGGCTCGACCAGCTCGCCACCCGGGCCGGCCGCGCCGCCTGATCGTCGTCCGGCCCTCGCCGAGACCGGCGCCTGGGCCGACCGGCCGTGCCCGTCGGGCCGGCCAACCGTACCCGCCGGGCGGGCCGGAGAACCGGCCCGCCCGATCGACGTACCCGAGATCAGGCGCTGGCCGCGGCAGCGTCCCGGGCCCGGGCCCTCAGCGCCCGGAGCACCCCGTCCTTGCCCTCGGCGACCAGCCGACGCAGCGGAGCCGGGTGTCCCGGCTCGGCCAGCCACGCGTCGGTGGCCCGAACCGTCTCCTCGCTGATCTGGTACGCCGGGTAGGCCAGGAGCACGAACTCCTGCGCCGGCTCGCTGTCCCGGTTGGCCCAGACCCGGGCGACGTCGGCGAAGAAGCGCTCGGCGTACGGCGCGGTCAGCTCGACCTGGGCCGGGTGCTGGAAGCCCTGCAGCAGCGCGCGGTTGCGCCAGTTCGGCAGCGGCTCGTCCCCGGTCAGGGCGCGCCACACCTCGGCCTTGTTCTCGGGGGTCGGCACCAGCGCGTAGGCCTGCGCCGCCTCCCGCTCGCCGCTGGCGGTCCGGTCGGCGGCCAGTTCCGCGTCGATCTCCTCCCGGCCGGCCGCACCCCCCGCCACCAGCGCCCGGAGCACGGTCCAGCGCAGCTCCGTGTCGACGGTCAGCCCCGCCGGCAGCTCGACGCCGTCGAGCCAGCCGCGCAGCACGGCGAGTTCGTCGTCGCTCCGGGCCGCCGTGGCGTACGTGCGGGCCCAGGCGAGTTGCAGGCCGCTGCCCGGCGCGGCGGTGGTCACCGCGGCCCGGGCGGTCCGGGCGAGGGCCGCCCAGCCGGTCGGCGCCCAGTCCGGGTCGGCGTACGAGGTGAGGGTGGCGGCCACCTGCCGCAGGGTCGCGGTGACCAGGTTGATGTCGGTCTCGGCGGGCAGCCCGGCCAGCGCCAGCGCCACGTAGTCGCGGGCCGCCAGCTCGGCGTCGCGCACCATGTCCCAGGCCGCCGCCCAGCAGAGGCCCCGGGCCAGCGAGGATTCGAAGCCGGCGATGTGCTCCACCACGGTCGCCATCGACCGGTCGTCGAGCCGGAGCTTGGCGTACGTCAGGTCGTCGTCGTTGAGCAGCAGGACGTCCGGGGCGGCGACCCCGACGAGCTGGGGCAGCTCGGTCCGCTCCCCGGTGACGTCGACCTCGATCCGGTCCCGCCGGACGAGCCGGCCGTCGACCAGGTCGTAGAGGCCCACCCCGATCCGGTGCGTCCGGAGCGTGGGGTGCGCACTCGGCGCCTCCTGCCGGACCGCCACCGCGCGGTACGTGCCGTCCGGCCCGATCTCCACCTCCGGACGCAACGTGTTGACCTGGGCGGTCTCCAGCCACTCGGCGGCGAACTTGCGCAGCTCCCGACCGGAGGCCGCCTCCAGCTCGGTCAGCAGGTCGTCGAAGGTGGCGTTGCCCCAGGCGTACTTGCCGAAGTAGCTGCGCAGACCGTCGAGGAACGCCGTCTCGCCGACGTACGCGACGAGCTGCTTGAGCACGCTGGCGCCCTTGGCGTACGTGATGCCGTCGAAGTTGACCTCGACCGCCTCCAGGTCCGGCATCTCGCAGTAGACCGGGTGGGTGGAGGAGAGCTGGTCCTGGCGGTAGCCCCAGTTCTTGCGGACCGAGAGGAAGGTGGTCCAGGCGTCGGTGAAGCGGGTCGCGTTGGTGTTGCACCAGTGGCTGGCCCACTCGGCGAACGACTCGTTCAGCCAGAGGTCGTTCCACCAGCGCATCGTCACCAGGTCGCCGAACCACATGTGGGCCAGCTCGTGCAGGATCGTGTTGGCCCGCTGCTCGTACTCGAAGTCGGTGACCTGGGACCGGAAGATGTAGTGCGCCTCGGCGTGGGTGACACAGCCGAGGTTCTCCATCGCACCGGCGTTGAAGTCGGGGACCCAGACCTGGTCGTACTTTGGCAGGGGGTAGCGGACCCCGAACTGCCGGTGGAAGAAGTCGAAGCCCTGCCGGGTGATCAGGTGCAGGTCGTCGGGGTCGAAGTACCGCGCCATGCTGGCCCGGCAGAAGTAGCCCATGTCGATGCCGTCGTGGGTACGCCGCACCTCGTGGTAAGGCCCGGCGCAGAGCGCGGTGATGTAGGTGCTCATCCGGACCGACTCGGCGAAGTGGACCGTCTTGGTGCCCTCGCCGGCCGGCTCCTCGGCCCGGACCGGCATGTTGGAGATCACCCGCCAGTGCGCCGGCACGGTCGCGTGCCAGGTGAAGACGCTCTTCAGGTCGGGCTGGTCGAAGCAGGCGAAGACCCGTTGGGCGTCGGCGGTCTCGAACTGGCTGTAGAGGTACGTCTCACCGTCGACCGGGTCGACGCTGCGGTGCAGCCCCTGGCCGCTGGAGGAGTAGAGGAAGTCGGCGTCGACGACCAGGACGTTCTCGGCCGCCAGATCGCGCAGCGTGAGGCCGGCCTCGGCTGACCAGCCGCCGACGTCGACCGGCTCACCGTTGAGGGTGGCGGACCGAATCGCGTCGGCGGCCACCTCGATGAAGGTGCTCGCGCCCGGCTCGGCGCAGCGGAACCGGACCTCGGTGACCGAGCGGAAGGTGCGGTTCTCCGCAGCCTGTCCGGCGGACGAGAGGTCGAGGTGGATGTCGTACCCGGTGACGTCGAGCAGCCGCCCCCGCTCTGCCGCCTCGACCTGGGTCAGGTTTCGCACTCCTGGCACGTGAATCTCCATCCGATCTCACCGCTGCTGTCTCCGCTGACAGCGCGTCTGTCCCCGTTGACAGCATGTCGAGCCCATTGCCACGGCTTCCGCCCGAGTCTGTCATGCCTCGGCGGCGGGCCGGGTGCCCCAGGTCACGGTCTCATCCCAGTGCCGTCGTCGGGGCGCCGGGGTGAAGATTCCTTAACGTGTCGCCATTTCTGGCGACTCGACGACGAAGGGAGTCGGCGTGTCCGAGCGCGCGGCTGTTGACATGTTCTTCGATCCGGTGTGCCCCTGGGCCTGGATCACCTCCCGGTGGCTTCTCGAGGTGGAGCGGGTTCGGCCGGTCGACGTACGGTTCCGGGTGATGAGCCTGTCGGTGCTCAACGAGGGGCGGGACCTGCCGGAGGAGTACCGGAAGCTCCTCGACACCGCGTGGGGCCCGGTGCGGATCTGCATCGCCGTCGAGCAGCAGCACGGCTCGCAGGCGGTCCGCGACCTCTACACCGCGTTGGGGAACCGGATCCACCTCGCCCGGCAGGAGCGGGGCCCCGAGCTGTACCGCGCGGCGCTGGCCGAGGTCGGCCTGGATCCGGCGCTCGCCGAGGTCGCCGACTCGACCGAGTACGACGAGGCGCTGCGCGCCAGCCACGACGCGGGGATGAAGCCGGTCGGGCAGGACGTGGGTACCCCGGTGATCCACGTCCCCGGTCCGGTGCCGGGTCAGACCATGGCGTTCTTCGGTCCGGTGGTGACCCCGGCCCCGAAGGGCGAGGCGGCGGGTCGGCTCTGGGACGGGGTGCTCCTGGTCGCCGGCACCCCCGGCTTCTACGAGCTGAAGCGGACCCGTACCGAGGAGCCGAGCTTCGACTGAGCCCGCGACCGGGCGGGTCGCCGGCGGTCCGCACCGATGGGCCGCCGGCGACCCCGTACCCGCCCATGGGATGGACACCGGCGGGGTATGCGGGTGGCGGGTGTGGGGCCGGCGGTAGCGTCACGGCACATGACGGTCGTGCATCCGATCAGCCGGGCCTGGATCACCACTGGCGGCACCGGCGCGCAGAACTACGACGAGTTCGCCGACGACGCCGAGATCACCGAGATCATCCGGACGAATCCGCACAGCGCCCTCGCGATCGAGATGCCGCACCGCGCGCCGGAGAGTCTCGGCCGCTCGTTCACCGACTCCCTGCCCGACGCCGTCGCCAGGCTCGCCGACGCGAAGGCCGACGGCAGCTACACCCCCGCCGAGGAGGTGGTGGTCCTCTACCGGATCACCTCGCCCGGCGACGAGCCCGCCTACGGCCTCTTCGCCATGGTCGACACGGACCAGATCTCGACCAGCGCGGACGAGCCCGGGCTGGTGATCCGGAACGAGGAGGTCTTCATCGCCAAGGTCCGGGAGCGGGTCGCGTTGGCCGAGGCGACCGGGCACCTGCTCTCTCCGGTGCTGCTGCTCCAGACGGGCAACCGGGCTCCGCGGGGCGCACCGCCGGACGCGGCCGACGCCCTGCACCGGGCGCTCGCCGAGGCGACCGAGGCGGCCGGGGCGCCCGCCGCCACCGACCTCGACCAGGCCGGCCGTACGCATGCGATCTGGGTCGTCGGGCCGGGCGCCCGGCAGGACGAGCTGCTGGCGCTGGCCGGTGCCGGTGAGCTGGTCGTCGCGGACGGCAACCACCGCAGCCTGGCGGCGCAGCTCGGGAAGCTGCCCCGCTTCCTCGCCGTGATCACCACCCCCGGCTCGGTGGCGATCCAGCCGTACAACCGGCTGGTGAGCGAGCTGACCAGCGCCCCGGAGGAGCTGCTCGGCCGGCTGCGCGGGGCGGGGGCGCGGATCGAGCCGGTGGCCGGTCCGCCGGCCGTACCGGAAGCGGGCGGGACCGTGCTGCTCTACCTGGCCGGACAGGCGTACGCCGTGACGCTGCCCGCCGGGTCCGGCGGCAGGGTGGAGAACCTGGATCACGCGCTGGTCGAGCGGCTGGTGCTGCGGGACGCGCTCGGGCTCGACCCGGGGGACAAGCGGATCACGTACGTCGGTGGGGACTACCCGGCGAGCTGGCTGGTGGGGGAGGTCGACGCCGGTCGGGCGGAGCTCGCCGTGCTGATCGCCCCGGTGACGGTGGACGACTTCGTGGCGGTCAACCTGGCCCGGCAGAAGATGCCCCGGAAGAGCACCTGGTTCACGCCGAAGGCCCGGGCCGGTCTGGTCCTGGCGGAGCTGCACCGCGACGACGCCCGGTAGCGGGCGGCGCTGCCGATGCCGGCCGGGCCGGGGCGCGCTGCTGACGCCGGTCGGGCGGGGCCGGCCGGCACACGCCGCGCGACCGGTCGGCACACCGGGTCGGGTTGTGATCTGTCCGGCTGGCACCGTGCCCGCCGGCGGCGCCGCCGACCGGGCTGACAGACTGCGGGACATGCGCGTCTATCTGGGAGCCGACCACGCCGGCTACGAACTGAAGGTGCACCTCGTCAGCCACCTGGCCAAGCAGGGGTACGAGCTGGTGGACGTCGGGCCGTCCGTCTTCGACCCGGACGACGACTACCCCGTCTTCTGCCTGCACACCGGGGCCCGGGTCGTCGCGGACCCGGGGAGCCTGGGCGTGGTGATCGGAGGTTCCGGCAACGGCGAGCAGATCGCCGCCAACAAGGTCGCCGGGGTACGGGCGGCACTGGCCTGGAACCTGGAGACGGCCCAGCTCGCCCGCCAGCACAATGACGCGAACGTGGTGGCGATCGGCGCCCGGCAGCACACCCTGGACGAGGCGACCGCGATCGTCGAGGCCTTCCTCAGTACGCCGTTCTCCGGGGCCGAGCGGCACGCGCGCCGGATCGCGCAGGTCGCGGAGTACGAGCGCACCGACGTGCTGCCCGCCCTGCCCTCCACCCCCTGACCGGTCGGTCTGGTCGTCCGGCCTCGCGGATACGCCGCCGCGGTGTCCGGCGTGCCGGCGTCGAGGCCGGGGGCTGCGTCCCGCCGGGTCAGCGCCGGTGGCGGGGGAGTTCCTCGCGGGGCACCCAGTTGCGCCGGACCAGGACCAGCCGTTCGGCGGCCTCGGCGAGGTCGGCCTCGGTGGGACGGGCGGCGTCCCGGGCCCGCATGGCCGCGCGGACACTGACCTGGGAGGCGCCCGAACCGACCAGGCCGCGCAGGCCCCGCTCGGTGTCGCGGTCGTCGCCGGCCGGAACGCCGACCGGTCCGGGTTCCGACCCGCGTCGGCCCTCCTCCGCCGTGGCGTTCGGATCGTGCCGGAGCCGTCGTCGCCGACGCTCGGAATCGGTCATGTGGTGACACTACCGTCCTCCGCGGCAGCGGCGTCCCCGGACCGGCTCCGTCCGTTCGCCGGGGTCGGAGGCCGGTTTCGGGTTCGTTCGTCGGGGCGGTTACCGACCGGAGTGGTCTGTCGGGCCCGCGCCTCGGCGACCGCTTTGTCGCCTGGCTACCCTCGGATACGGGCACGGATGGCGCCGGAGTCAGATCAATGGAAGACCCCGGCGGGCGCCATCGATGGGGAGGATCGATGTCAGACCAGACGCCGTGGGCGGAGCGGACCGTCGAGATGCCGCCGGAGCCGCCGGGATTCCGGCGCGGGGTGGCGCAGGTGGGCGTGCCCCGGCCCCGTCCGGAGCCGGAGCCGACCGAGCCGATCGGCCCGGAGTGGCCGGGTGTCGAACCGCGACCGCAGCTGCCCCCTGGGTATCACTGGCGGCAACTGCGCCTGGGGGCGCACTGGAGCATGATCGGCGGCCTCTTCGCCTTCGTCTGTTGGGGGATCTGGGCCATCTCCGGGCGCGGCGACCTGACCAGCCCGGTGGTCACCTTCCTGCTCACCCTCGGCATCGCGGTCGGGCTCTTCGCGCTCTCCCGGCTCGTCGGCCGGGTCGTCCTGGAGCGTCAGCTCGGTCGGATCCGGCGTACGGCACGGGCGTCGCACCTGGTCACCGGGGTCTTCCTGGTGGCGGTCGGGGTGGCGTACCTGCGCCAGACGGAGTGGGTCGTGGACCTGTGGAACTGGGTGGCCAGCCTGGGCTGAGCGCACGTACCGGACAGGTGATGATCAGGGTGACAAGTCACGATTTGGTCACTCGATAGTTACTGAGCGCGTGGCGTCCGATTACCCGGCGCTACGATTCGGTCTCCGTCCTCCCCCGGAGGTTGTCGACGGTGACCATGCTCAGCGTGATCGTCCCGGTCTACCAGGTACGGGACTACCTGGCGGACTGCCTGGACTCGATCCTCGGTCAGCCCTTCTCCGACCTCGAACTGGTCGCGGTGGACGACGCCTCGACCGACGGCTGCGCCGAGATCCTGGCCGGGTACGCCGCCCGTGACCCCCGGATGGTGGTGCTGACCTTCCCGGTCAACCGTGGGCTGGGCGCGGCCCGCAACGCCGGCCTGGCGCGGGCCACCGGCGAGTACGTGTGGTTCGTCGACGCCGACGACTGGCTGCCCGCGGGAACGCTGCCGGCGGTCGCCGACCGGCTCACCGGGACCCGCCCGGACCTGTTGGTCACGGCGTACACCCGGCACTACCCGGACGGCCGCATCCGGCACTGCCCGCTCTCGGGCGTCGCCGGGGGCGCGCCGCCGCCCGAGGTCTTCGCCCTGCGGGACGTTCCCGGCCTGTTGCAGGTGCTGCACATCACCTGCAACAAGGTGATTCGGCGGGGCTTCCTCACCAACCTGGGGCTGGCCTTCGGGTCCGGCTGGTACGAGGACGTGTCGTTCAGCTTCCCGCTGATGCTGGCCGCGCCGCGGATCAGCCTGCTCGACCGGTGCTGCTACGCGTACCGGCAGCGTCCCTCGGGCGCGATCACCTGCACGGTCAGCGACCGCCACTTCGAGGTCTTCGCGCACTGGGACCGGGTGATGGCCGGGCTCGGATCGGCCGCGGAGGTGTCGAGCGAACTCCGTCAGCTGATCTTCGAGCGGATGATCTGGCACCTGCTCCAGGTGCTCGGCCACCCGCGCCGGGTGCCGCCACACCGGCGCCGGGAGTTCTTCGCCGAGATCGTGACCCGGTACCGCCGCCACGTGCCCCCGGGCGGCTACCGGCCCCCGCGCGGCACGCTCGGGTTGAAGCACCGGCTCGTCGGCCGTGGGGCGTACCGGCTGTTCGCGGCGCTGCGCGCGGCCCGGCAGGTGCACGTCGGCGTGGTGGCCCGGGTCCGGCCGCCGCTGCCGGTCCAGCCGCCGGTCGCGCGGTCCCGAACCCGACCGGTGGAGACGGCGGCGTCGAGCCCGAGCCGGTCGGCGGGCGGTCCCGGCCCGGACGCCCGCTCCCGCCCGCGACCGTGACCGTGACCGGAGCCGTCGCCCGCGCCGCCGCGGCGGTCGCGGTGCCCGTCCCGCCCGCCGTCCCGCCGCGGCCGTCACCACCGCGATCCTCGGCAGCACGGGTCGGCCGGCCGACCCCGGCCGTGGCAGTCGCTCAGCCGCTGGCCTCCAGGCGACCGGGGAAGCCTGACCGTGCCCGCCGCGCCGGTGTCTCCCTCCGGCCCGCGCCGTGCTCGCCGAGCGGGCCGACCCGCCACCCCCGACGCCGGCACTCGTCGAGCAGGTGGGGCAGGGCGGCCAGGCTGGCTCGCCAGGCGCCGGGTGCGGAGGTGCAGTCGGAGTCGTGCAGCAGCACGGTGCCACCGTCGGTCAGGCCGGACCGAAGGGTACGCAGCACCGAGGAGCGGGTCGCCGTTCTCGTCCAGTCCCGGCCCCAGCAGGTCCAGAGCACCGGGGTCAGGCCGAGCCGGCGGGCCGCCATCAGCGCGGCGGCGCTGAACACGCCGTACGGCGGCCGGAAGAACCGGGGCGGCCGGCCGGTCACCGCCCGGATCAGCTCCTGGGTCCGGGCCAGGTCGCGGTACGTCGCGTGCGGGCCGCGGAGCAGGAGGTTGTGGTGGGACCAGCCGTGCACCGCCACCTCGTGCCCGGCGGCGACGAGGTCGAGGCCGAGTTCCGGCGCCCGGTTCAGCATGGAGCCGAGGAGGAAGAACGTCGCGCGGGTCCGGTAGGCGGCGAGCGTCTCCAGGAAGTGCGGGGTCGACGCCGGGTCCGGGCCGTCGTCGAAGGTCAACGCGACGTGGCCGGGTACGCCCCGACCGCTGAGCCGGGGGAAGAACCGCAGCCGGATGCCCGGCAGCGCGGTCACCGCGGGCGCGACCTGCGCCGCTAGCGCGGCACCGAGCGTCGTCGCCGGTACCGCGCGTGCATGCACTCGTTCCTCCGCCCGCCACCCCATCGCCGTTCCTCCGCCCGCCATCCCGTCGCCGGTCCCCGCCCGCGCCCCGTCCCGGCGGATACCCCGGGAATGCCGCGGCCATCCTCACCTGGACGGGTGACGGCGTGGACGCTCCGGCAGCCGGGGGGAGTACCGGAGGAGCGCGTCGGTTTGCCGGCGTACGGAGTGGGTAGCGGGTACGTCGCTGGTGGAGAGTGTGTGGCACCTCGGCCGAGGCGCCCGGGGCGACCAGGGTGGACCAGAGGAGCGCAGATGCGGGGCCGACCTGCGCCGCGGGTAGCGGTGATCACCGGAGCGAGCGCGGGAGTGGGCCGGGCGGTCGCCCAACTGCTGGCGCCCCGGGGGACTCGGATCGCCCTGCTGGCCCGGGGCGAGGCCGGGCTGCGCGGCGCCGCCGAGGATGTCCGGGCCAGGGGCGGGGAGGCGCTGCCGATCGAGACCGACGTGTCGGACCACCGGCAGGTCGAGGCGGCGGCGGACCGCGCCACCCGCGAACTCGGCCCCATCGACCTGTGGGTGAACGCCGCCTTCGCCTCGGTGTTCGCGCCCTTCACCGAGACCCGGCCGGAGGAGTTCCGCCGGGTGACCGAGGTGACCTACCTGGGCTACGTCCACGGCACCCAGGCCGCACTCGCCCGGATGCTGCCGCGCGGCTCGGGAACCATCGTGCAGGTGGGATCGGCGCTGGCGTACCGCTCGATCCCGCTGCAGTCCGCGTACTGCGGGGCCAAGCACGCCATCGTCGGCTTCACCACGGCGCTCCGCACCGAACTGCTGCACGACCGTAGCGGCGTACGGGTCACCATGGTGCACCTGCCGGCGGTGAACACGCCGCAGTTCGGGTGGGTCCTCGCCCGGCTGCGCAACCAGCCCCAGCCCGTACCGCCGATCTACCAGCCCGAGGTGGCCGCCCGAGCCGTGTTGTACGCCGCCGCGCGGCCCGGCCGGCGCGAGTACTGGGTCGGCCGCTCGACCGTCGGCGCCATCGTCGGCAACCGCCTCGTCCCCGGGCTGCTCGACCGGTACCTGGCGCGCTCCGCCTATCGGTCGCAGCAGACGGACGAGCCGCTGGACCCGCGGCGGCCGGTCAACCTGTGGCACCCGGTCGACGGCCGCGACGGGACCGACCACGGCGCGCACGGTTCCTTCGACGAGCGGTCGACCCGGCACAGCCCGCAGGTGTGGCTGTCCCAGCACCGGGAGGCACTGGTCGCCGGGGCGATCGCGGCCGGCGCCGCGGTGGCGGCCTGCCGGCCGTGGCGGGCCGGGCACCTCGGGCGTCGGTGATCCGACCGACCCGGCCGCGGTCGACGGTGGCCGGACACCGTGACCCAGCGTGGTTGTCCACAGCGTCGTGGGCGCCGGCGCGGGTGCCGTGTCGTCACGGTCGACGACCGACCATCCTGGACGTCGGTGCCTCCCGCACGCTGCGGGTACGCGCTTCGTAAATGATCGACCTCGGATGGTGAATGGAAAACGAGTAGAGAGTGTTGTCGATCCTATTTATGCGTCGCGATTACTGATAGTCGTTGCTTCGCAACAATTTTTTCCGTGAATCGGGCCTTGCCATTGCGGAAGTGGCACCGGGTATGCTGTCTGCCGTTCATCGCCGCCGGGCACCGGCTGGTGCCGGCGCTGATCGCCGCCTAATCGCCGCGTGGCGAGCCGGGGACCCAGGTTCCTGGGGTGAATCCGCGACAGCGGTAGGGACAACTTCCATCCCGAACCCGTCAGCTAACCCGGTCGGCGGCCGACGGAAGGGATACATGTGAGGGCACCCCTACGCCACAGGCTGGCGCTTGCCCTGGCACTGGTCACCGCGGTATCGCTGATCGCCGCTCCGTCTCCAGCCTCGGCGGCACCGAAGCCGGGCCCGGAGGGAGAGGTCGAGACGCCGCTGCTCGGTGACGTGCTCGCCGACGCGGGCAAGCGGTACGCCGAGGCCAAGGCCGCGCTCAAGAAGTCCGAGAAGCGGCAGAAGGAACTCGCCAGGCAGCTCGAGGAGGCGCAGGCCCGGGTCGACGCGCTCGCCCCGGAGGCGACTGAGATCGCTGCCGAGTCGTACCGGACCGGGAAGCTCAGCGCGGTGTCGATGCTGCTGAACAGCGCCACCTCGGAGTCCTTCCTCCAGCGGATGGCCGCGCTGGACGAGCTGAACCTGATCAACAACCAGAAGCTGCGGGCGCTGAACGAGGCACGCCAGCAGGTCAGCGCCGCCAAGGCGGCGGTCGACGCCGAGATCGAGAAGCAGAAGGCCGCCAAGAAGGTCATCGAGAAGCAGAAGACCGATGCCGAGAAGGCGCTGGCCCTGGTCGGCGGCATCAGTCGGCCGAACAAGGGCCTGGTCGACGCCACCTCCCCGGTCGCCCGGCCCGGCCCCGGGATGGAGGACGGTTTTCCGCCGTTGCCGTGCAACCAGGACGATCCGACCACCAGCGGCTGCATCACCGCCCGCACGCTGCACATGTACAAGGAGGTCAGGCGGGCCGGGTTCAACCGGTTCGTCGGCTGCTACCGGCCGGGCGGGCCGTACGAGCACCCGAAGGGACGTGCCTGTGACTGGTCGTTGATCAAGTCCGGCTTTCGCCGGGCCGCGAACAACGACGAGATGAAGTACGGCAACGACCTCGCCGCCTTCCTGGTCCGTAACGCGGACCGGCTCGGCATCCTCTACGTGATCTGGTACAAGGAGATCTGGTTCCCCGCGACCGGCTGGAAGTCCTACAGCGGCGCGAGTGACCACACGGACCACGTCCACGTGTCGATGTTGTAGCGACCCGAGCCCGGGCGCCGAACCGCCCCGCCACCCCCGGTGGCGGGGCGGTTCGCGTTCTGATATCCACTTCCAGTTTGCATATATAGCGATGTCCGCATACGTTGTCCTGGCGGTGGGACGACGGAGGTGACAGATGGGGGCCGGACACGACCACGCCAGTCCGCTCAGCTGGGCAGGGCAGCGGCACCGCCGGCGGCTCTGGTGGGCGTTCGGGGTGCTGACGCTCTCCATGGTCGGGCAGGCCGCCGCCGCCTGGTGGACCGGTTCCCTCGCGCTCCTCTCCGACGCGGGTCACATGTTCACCGACGTGCTGGGCATCGGCATGGCGCTGGCGGCGATCACCGCCGCCGGCCGGACGTCGAAGGATCCGCAGCGCACGTTCGGCCTGTACCGGTTGGAGGTGCTCGCCGCGCTGGCGAACGCGGTGCTCCTCTCCGGCGTGGCGCTCGTCGTCCTGGTGGAGGCGGTACGCCGGATCGGCGAGCCACCCGAGGTCGCGGCCGGCCCGATGCTGGCGGTCGCGGTCGGCGGCCTGGCCGCGAACGTGGTCGCCCTTCTGCTGCTGCGGGTCGGCGCCCGGGAGAGCCTCAACCTGCGCGGCGCCTACCTGGAGGTCCTCGGTGACCTGCTCGGCTCGGTCGGCGTGATCGTCGCCGCCGTGGTCATCGCGACGACCGGCTGGCGGTACGCAGACCCGCTCGTCGCCGTCGCGGTCGGACTGCTCATCCTGCCCCGCACCTGGCGGCTGGCGTTGGCGGCCGGACGGGTGCTGGTGCAGGCGGCGCCGGCGCACCTCGACGTTGCGCGGGTCCGGGAGCGGCTGCGGGCCCTCGACGGCGTCACCGACCTGCACGATCTGCACGTCTGGACCCTCACCTCCGGCATGGAGGTCGTTTCCGCGCACCTCGCCGTCACCGACACCGCCGACGTGGGCGACGTCCTGGCGTCGGCCCGGCGACGGTTGCACGACGAGTTCGGCATCGACCACGCGACCCTCCAGGTCGAGCCGCCGAGCCCGAAGCCGCTCTGCCCCGAGGGGCCGTCCTGCGCCTGGACCGGGCCCCAGCCGCCGGTCCGGTTCGCCGGCTGAGCCCACCCGGGCGGGTTCGGCCTGGCATCATCGCGCCATGACCACCATCGAGGTCGTACTCGGAGACATCACCCGGGAAGAGGTCGACGCGATCGTCAACGCCGCGAACCCGTCGCTGCGGGGTGGTGGCGGGGTGGACGGCGCGATCCACCGCGCCGCCGGACCACGGTTGGCCGAGGCGGGCGCGGCCGTCGGGCCCTGCCCGCCCGGCGAGGCGGTGGCGACGCCCGCCTTCGACCTCGATCCGCCGGTCCGGCACGTCATCCACACCGTGGGTCCGGTGTGGAGGGGTGGAGGCCACGGCGAGGCCGAGGTGCTCGCCTCCTGCTACCGCCGCTGCCTGGCGGTCGCGGACCAGATCGGCGCCCGCAGCGTGGCCTTTCCGGCCATCGCCACCGGAATCTACGGCTTCCCGCCCGAGCGGGCGGCGCGGATCGCGGTCGGGACCCTGCGCGCCACGTCGTCCACCGTGGAGCGGATCCGGCTGGTCGCCTTCGACGAGACCACCCGGGACCTGCTCCGGGCCGCCCTGGAGGCTGACACTCCGCAGGGCTGAGGGTCCGGGTCGAGGCACGATCCCCGGCGGTGAGGTGAGCAGGGCCACCGTTTGACATCCGTTACTCGATACATTTCGATGGATCGATGACGATCGGTGGACCCGCCGATCGCTTCCGTGTAGGCGTCGGGGGTAGGCATGAGATTCCGGATGGTCGGAGCGATCGCCGCGGTGGCCCTGCTGCTCGGTCCGGTGGCTGCGTGCGGCGACGACGGCGGGGGCGACGACCGCACCCTGGTCTACTGGGCCAGCAACCAGGCGTCCAGCCTCGACGAGGACCGACGGATCCTCCGCCCGGAGCTGGACAAGTTCGAGCGGGCGACCGGGATCAGGGTGGAGCTGGAGGTGATCGGTTGGCCCGACCTGCTCAACCGGATCCTGGCGGCCACCACCTCCGGCCAGGGGCCGGACGTACTCAACATCGGCAACACCTGGGCCGCCTCGCTCCAGGCCACCGGCGCCTTCCTGCCCTTCGGCGACGCAGAGATCGCCGCGCTCGGCGGGCGGGAACGATTCCTCGGGCCGAGCTTCGCGGCCACCGGCGCCGAGGGGCAACCGCCCACCTCGATTCCGCTCTACGGCCTGGCGTACGGGCTCTTCTACCACAAGCGGCTCTTCGCCGAGGCCGGCATCACCACCCCACCGAAGAACTGGACGGAGTTCGTCGAGGTCGGCAAGCGGCTGACCAGGGGCGACCAGTGGGGTCTGGCGATCGAGGGCGCGAGCTACACCGAGAACGCCCACCACGCGTTCATCTTCGGTCAGCAGCACGGGGCGGACTTCTTCGACGTCCTCGGCCGGCCGCGGTTCGCCGAACACCACCACGTCATGGCGGTCAAGCAGTACCTCGACTTCATGGCGACCCACAAGATCGTCAACCCGAGCAACGCCGAGTACACCACGCCGCCCCAGCCGATCGGCGACTTCGCCAACGGCAAGGCGGCGATGCTGCTCTGGCAGAACAGCGCGCTGAACGTCCTGGCCACCCTCGGGATGAGCCCCGACGAGTACGGCGTGGCGCCGCCCCCGATCGCGGATCCGCTGCCTCCCGGGGGCCGGCGGGTCAACAGCCACGTGGCCGGGATCAACATCTCGGTCTTCAAGAACACCGACAACCGGGAGGGTGCGCTGGAGCTGGTGAGGTTCCTGACCAGCGTCGAGGAGCAGCGGATCCTGAACAAGGCGTTCGGATCGCTGCCCGTGGTGACGGACGCGTACGCCGACCCCGCCTTCCAGACCCCACAGCTCAAGGTCTTCCAGGAGGTGCTCGCCACCACCGCCGCGCCGCTGCCCCAGGTGCCGCAGGAGAGCCAGTTCGAGACGACCGTGGGGACCGCGATGCGGGACCTCTTCGCCCGGGTGGCGAGCGGGCAGCCGGTCGGCGAGGCGGAGGTCCACGCGGCGCTGCTGAAGGCGCAGCAGGAGATGGGTGCCGGTGGCTGACCGCTCCGGGCCGGCCGCGACACCCACCGGCGGGCCGGCTCCTGGCGGCACGGACGTCGGCCCGACGGGCCCGGAACGGACGGGGGCCGGTGGGACGGTCCCGAGCGGAGTCCCGGGGTCCCGGCTCGCCCGGGCCGTTCGGGGCCGGTGGCGGCCGGCCGGCGCCGGGGCGGGGTGGCGCCGGCCCGGGCTGGCGTACCTGCTCCTGGCGCCGGCGCTCGTCCTGGAACTGCTCGTCCACCTCGTACCGATGGCGGTCGGGATCTGGATGAGCTTCCGCGAACTGACGCAGTTCTTCATCCGTGACTGGGCGGCGGCACCGTACGCGGGGTGGCGTAACTATCGGGTGGCGCTCGACCTCGACTCGGCGCTCGGCGCCGCGCTGGTCCGCTCGCTCGGGATCACCGTCGCGTACGCGCTGCTGGTGGTCGCCGGGTCGTGGTCGGCTTCATGGCGGCCCTGCTGCTCCAGCGCCCGATGCGCGTCCGGGGACTGCTGCGCACCCTCTTCCTGGTCCCGTACGCGCTGCCCGCCTACGCGGCGGTGATCGCCTGGAGCTTCATGTTCCAGCGCGACACCGGCATGCTCAACCACCTGCTCGTGGACAACCTGGGCCTGACCGACGACCGGCCGTTCTGGCTGATCGGTGACCGTAGCTTTCTCGCCGTCGTCGCGGTCTCGATCTGGCGGCACTGGCCGTTCGCGTTCCTGATCATCATGGCCGGGATGCAGAACGTCGCCACCGAGCTCTACGAGGCGGCGGCGATCGACGGCGCCGGACCGGCACAGCAGATCCGCCGGGTCACCCTGCCGATGCTCCGGCCGGTCAACCTGGTGCTGGTCCTGGTGCTCTTCCTTTGGACCTTCAACGACTTCAGCACGCCGTACGTGCTCTTCGGACCCGCGGCGCCGGAACAGGCGGACCTGATCTCGATCCACATCTACCAGAGTTCCTTCGTCACCTGGAACTTCGGGCTCGGCTCGGCGATGTCCGTGCTGCTGCTGCTCTTCCTGCTCGCGGTCACCGTCGGGTACCTGCTGTTGACGTCAGGGAGGCGCCGCCGTGCTCTTTGAGCCCCGCTGGTTCCGCTGGGTCCGCCGGGTGGGCCTGGTCTGCTTCGCCGGCCTCGTCCTGCTCCCGCTGTACGTCATGGCGACCTCGGCCGTCAAGCCGCTGCGCGACGTGCAGGGCACCTTCCGGTGGATCCCGTCCGAGCTGACCCTGCGCCCGTTCGTCGACATCTGGCGGACGATCCCGCTCGGCCGCTACTTCGTCAACAGCGTGGTGGTCGCCACCACCGCCGCGATCTGCTCGGTGCTGGTCGCGATCGTCGCGGCGTACGCGATCAGCCGGTTCCGGTTCCCCGGCCGCCGTCTCTTCTCGGTCACCGTGCTCTCCACCCAGATGCTTCCGGGCATCCTGTTCCTGCTCCCGCTCTTCCTCATCTACGTCAACCTCGACCGGCTCACCGGCATCACCCTGTACGGCTCCCGGCTCGGCCTGGTCGTCACCTATCTGACCTTCTCGCTGCCGTTCTCGATCTGGATGCTCGTCGGCTACTTCAACGCGATTCCCCGCGAACTGGACGAGGCCGCCCTGGTCGACGGCGCCGGCCCGGTCGGCGCGCTGGTCCGGGTGGTGCTGCCGGTCGCCGTTCCCGGCGTGGTGGCGGTCGCGGTCTACGCCTTCGTGACCGCGTGGAGCGAGGTGCTGTTCGCCTCGATCATGACGAGTGAGCAGAGCCGGACCCTGCCGGTCGGGCTGCAGCTGTACTCCAGCCAGGCGGGCGTCTACTGGAACCAGGTGATGGCCGCCTCCCTGGTGGTCAGCGTCCCGGTCGCGGCCGGCTTCCTGCTGCTGCAACGCTTCCTGGTCCAGGGCCTCACCGCCGGCGCGGTGCGGTAACCACCCCGACCGTGCGGTGACCGTGCAGGTGGATGACCGGCTGGGCAGCGCGGATCACCGGGCGTGCGGTGGCTGCCCCGGCCGATGGGGGAGCCGGCCGGGTCGGCGCGGGGCGCCGGGCGGGAAAGTCGCTTCCGGGGCCCGCGCCGGACCCGGTATGGTCGGAATGATCCACGCGCGGCCACGATCCGGCCGCGCCACCATGCCAGTGAGGGGAGCCGGCCGTGCAGTACCGCACCGCTGTGGTCATTCCTCCGTCACGGCACGAGGTGATTCTGGCGTCTTCGTCGGCGTCCGGAGTCGGCCCGCGCGGCTGACCCCGGCTTTCGCGACGAACCACTGACACCGACCGTCCGCCGGGGCTGGGTCCCTGACCGGCGGGACGCCCGGTCGCGTACCCCCCGGAACCGCGCTGGCGGGAACGCCCGCCCGGCTCCGGGTGCCGACACCGATCCGGGTACGTCCCCGCGCCGCTGACCGGTCGCCCCCACAGCCCACGGCCGCCGCCCACCACCCCCGCGCGCCGCCCGGACACGCGCGCCCGCGCGGCGGTGTGTCGGACGGCGCCGGTCGCGATCGCCCTGGCCCAGGCGCCGGTCCGTCCACGTCGGACCCCGCTGGTGACCGGGTGGGTCGGGTTCGTCGCCCATCGCGCCGTCCCGAAGTCATCGTCCAGGAAGGCACCCGACCGTGCGTACCAACCCGCACCGCAGCACTCTCGACCACCTGACCCGTACCCGCAACCTCGGCATCCTCGCCCACGTCGACGCCGGCAAGACCACGATCACCGAACGGATCCTGTACGTCACCGGCGCCACCCACCGGCGGGGCGAGGTGCACGACGGCACCACGGTCACCGACTTCGACCCCCAGGAGCGCAGCCGGGGCATCACCATCTTCGCCGCCGCCGTCAGTTGTACCTGGGACGACCACCGGATCAACCTGATCGACACCCCGGGCCACGTCGACTTCGCCGACGAGGTCGAACGGGCGCTGCGGGTGCTCGACGGGGCGATCGCCGTCTTCGACGGGGTCGCCGGGGTCGAACCGCAGAGCGAGTCGGTGTGGCGGCAGGCCGACCGGCACGGCGTTCCCCGGATCGCGTTCGTCAACAAGCTGGATCGGGCCGGCGCCGACCTGGACGCGGCGGTCCGGTCGATCCGGGACCGGCTCGGTGCCGTCCCGCTGGTGGTGCAGCTACCCATCGGCCGGGAGGACGGGTTCACCGGGGTGGTGGACCTGGTCGGCCTCCGGTCACTGGTCTGGCCCGAGGGCCAGGAGGCGTGTCAGGAGGGACCGGTGCCGGCGGAGCTGTGGGCCGAGGCGGTACGGCGACGCCGGGCGCTGGAGGAGGCGGTGGCCGAACTGCACCCGGCCGCGCTGGAGGAGTTCTGCGACCGGGGCGAGGTCAGCACGCCGACGCTGGTCGAGGCGCTGCGCGAGCTGACCCGTACCAATGCCGGAGTGGTGGTCCTCTGCGGCTCCGCGTACCGCAACCGGGGCATCGAGCCGCTGCTGGACGCGGTCGTCGCGTACCTGCCGTCGCCGGTGGACGTGCCCGCGGTGCGGGGCAGCTGGCACGGGGCCGAACTCCGTCGCCCCGCCGACCCGGCCGCGCCCTTCGCGGCCCTGGTGTTCAAGGTCATCGTCACCCCGACGGGACGGCTGACGTACCTGCGGGTCTACTCCGGCACGGTCCGGAGGGGAGAGTCGGTGCGGGACGCCGGCTCGGGGCGGACCGAACGGATCGCCCGGATCCTGCGGGTTCAGGCCGACCGGCACACCGGGGTCGACCAGGCGACGGCCGGGGACATCGTGGCCGTGGTCGGGCCAAAGGCCGCCCGGGCCGGGGCGACGCTCTGTGCCCCGGACGCGCCGCTGGTGTTCGAGCCGCCGGTCGTGGCCGAGCCGGTGGTCTCGGTGGCGGTCGAGGCCCGCCACAACACCGAGACGGAGCGGCTGGCCTCGGCACTGGCCCGGCTGGTCGAGGAGGATCCGTCGCTGGCACTGCGGACCGACGCCGAGACCGGCCAGACGGTGCTCTCCGGGCTCGGTGAACTGCACCTGGAGGTGGCGGTGGAGCGGATCCGCCGCGTCCACGGGCTGGCGGTCAGGGTCGGACGGCCGCAGGTGGCGTACCGGGAGACCGTCGTACGCGGGGTCTCCGGAGTGCTGTACCGGCACGTCAAGCAGGACGGCGGCGCCGGGCAGTTCGCCCACGTCGTCCTGGACGTGGCACCGCTGGCCGACGACACCGGCGGCATTCGGGAGTACGACGGCGGCGGGCTGGGCTTCGCGTTCGACTCGACCGTCGTCGGCGGCCGGGTGCCGAAGGAGTACGTCCGGGCGGTGGAGGCCGGCTGCCGGGACGCGCTCGCCGAGGGGCCGCTCGGCGGCCATCCGGTGACCGGGGTGCGGGTCACCCTGACCGACGGCGCGACCCACCCGAAGGACTCCTCGGAACTCGCGTTCCGGACCGCGGGCCGGCTCGCGCTGCGGGAGGCGCTCCGGGCCTGCCAGCTGGCGCTGCTGGAGCCGGTGGTCGAGGTCACGGTCACCGTGCCGGATGACGTCGTCGGCGGTGTCCTCGGCGACCTGGTCGCCCGGCGTGGCCGGATCGTCGGCTCGACCATCCGGGGCGGCATGGTGCTGGTCACCGCGATCGTGCCGCTGGCCGAGCTGTTCGGGTACGCGACCCGGCTACGGAGCCGGAGCCAGGGCCGGGGGACCTTCACCACCCGGCCGGTCGGGTACGCCCCGGCGCCGGCGGGGCTCGCCGAGACGACGCCTGCCGGGTAGGTCGACCGGGCGGGCCGGGTGCGATCCGCCCGGTCAACCGGGTGGCGCCGCGCCGGTGGCCGCCGGCCACGGGTCCGGCCGGTTCCGGTCCGCCCGATCATTCGGGCGGCGTTCCGGTCCGGCCGCCGTGGCCTCCGTTCCCTCCCGTCCCGGCCCGGTCCGGGGTGGGACGGGAGGGAGCCGGTCGCGTCCCTACGGGCTCGGATTGCTCACCCCAGTCGGGAGAAGACCCCGATGCCGTTCGGTACCGGCCGCTCGGCCCCGCCCGACGGGTGGTTGCGGACCTCGACCGCCGGGGCGCCGAGCCGTCGGGTGACCAGCGTCGTCGAGCCGCCGCCGTCGAGGTTCACCGCGTCGGTCGCGCCGAGGTCGCGCATCATCAGCGCCAGGTCGAGGATGGTGAGTCCCGGGCCCCCGCCGCCGTCGACGGCCAGCAGGTAGAGGCGGCGGCCGTTGGCGCTGACCCCGGCCGAGGTGCGGACGGCGGCGGTCCGAGCATCGAGCCCGTCCAGTGGCTGGCCGGCCCGCAGGATCGGGAACCCGCCGACCGCGAACCGGAACGGGACGTGGACGTTGGGCGCCAGATGGTAGCCGACGTGTACCCGGTCACCGACCTCCAGGTTCCGCAGTGTGGCCGCGCCCCGCTCCCGGCCGACCAGCACCACGGTGTCCCGGGGGATCGCACCGCTGCCCGGCTCGGTCGCCGTCGCCGTCACCCGGCCGCGACGGATCCGTACCTCGTACGTCTCGGTGCTGCACGGCGCGCTCCGTTGGGTGTCGGTGCCGCAGGTGGGACGCCGACGCGAGGCGCTGCCCCAGGCGTGGTCGAAGACGCCGATCCCGTCGACCGGCAACGCGTACTGGTTGAGGCCGTCGACCTCGAATCCGCCGCCGCGCCCGGTGGTGACCTTGCCCTGCAGGGTTACCCGGGCCAGCCGGCCGACCCGGTCGACCCCGACGCCGATGACATCCTCGGTCGAGGTGCCGGGCGGCAGCGCCGGCCCGAACCGCTGGCCGGTCGGGACCGCACCCTTCAGGTCCCGGCCGCCGGCGATCGCCGGACCGACCGACGCCCCGGTCACCTCGACCCCCGGCTGGGTGTTGCTGATGTTGAAGAAGTCGCCGTTGACCGCCGCGATCGCCCGCCGCTGGTCGGCCTGGGCCGAGATCGGTGCCCGGGCGGCGACGGCGCCGGCGGTGAGCAGGTCCACCGAGACCAGCGGGTTGCGCAGGTCGACCTCGACCAGGTGCGCGCGGACGGTCCCGCCGGCCGTGTCGCGGGTGAGTTCGCGGTACGTCACGCCGGGCGCGAGCATCTCGACGGCCGGGTCGTGCACCGGGCCCGTCGCGGCACTCGGGTTCGTGCCGGTGGCCGGGCTCGCCGCGGCGCTCGCGCCGGGGACGGAGACCAGAGTGAGCGTGAGGCCCAGCGCCAGCGACGCCAACGCGGTACGGGGCCGGCGGAGGAGTCTCGGGACGGCTGTTCGCAATCGCAACGGTGCCTCCGGATCAGACGACAGGGTGGCTACCGGAACCCTCTCGTCAGATCCGATCAAGGTCAACAAACAATCGCTGACCGGTGGGTATCCGTCCGTCAGTGGGTCAGCCGGCCCGTTCGGTGTCGGGACGGGCCGGCGCGCCGGTCCGGGCCGCCGGGCCGGGGGACGGGATCCGCATGCGTAGGCGGACCCGGACCCCGGTCGGGCCGCTCTCGAGCTCCATCGAGTCGGCGAGTTCGCTGGCGAGCCAGAGGCCCATCCCACCGTTGGCCGAGGGCTGCGGACGGGTCCGGGGAAGCGGCAGCCCCGGGGCGAGCCCGAAGCCATGGTCGCGGACCTCGCACACCAGGTCGCGGTCACGCCAGAGCCGGAGATAGCCCTGGCCGCCGCCATGCCGGACCGCGTTGGTCATCGCCTCGTTGATCGCCGTGACGAAGTCGTCGAGCCGGTCGCCGTCGAGCCCATTCGCGGAGAGGCACCGGGCCAGCTGGTGGCGTACCCGGGCGATCTGCTCGGAGTCGAAGCGGATGCGCAGCAGGGCGGCGTGCCGGCCGTCCGTCGGTTGACCGTCCAACGGACCGTCGGTCATGACGCCTCCAAGGGTCACCGGGGGGCGAGGTATCCCGGACGGTACCCCAGCGGAGCCCTCGCCAACCACGGCGCGAGGGCCGGCTCGGCGGGCCGGCGCTACCGTCACCACGGAGGATTTTACGGCCTATGGGTGATTCGGGGCTGGTTCTCCCCCTGGATGCGTCGTTGACCCGCCGTGATCCGGCCGTCACGCCCGCCGGCGGGCCCGGGCGAGCCGGTTGCGCACACCGTCGAAGTGCGCGCGGACGGCGGCCGCGGCCGCCGCCCGGTCGCCGCCGACGACCGCGGTGTGGATGTCCCGGTGCCGGCGGGCGACCTCGTCCGGGCTCTCACTGGGCGGGCCCAGGTCGTCGCGGAGCTGGTGGAAGACGTCCCAGAACGCGCCGAGCAGCTGACCGACCAGCGGGTTGCCGAGCGGCCGGTAGAGCACGTCGTGGAAGAGCCGGTCGGTCTCCGGTGAGACCTGGCCGCTCCGGGCCTCGTCCTCCATCCGCTCCAGGACGGCCTCGACCGCGGAGAGGTCGAGGTCCGGGCCGCGGTCGATGAGCTGGCCGACCAGGCCGACCTCCAGGAGCTCGCGGATCTCGATGAGGTAGCCGAGCTGGTTCCGCTCCTCCTGGAGGCTCATCCGACTGTGGAAGGTGAGCTCGTCGACCAGCCCGGTCAGGGACATCCGGCCGACGAACATGCCGAAGCCGTGGCGGATCTCCACGATCCCGATCGCCTGGAGCGCCTTGAGCGCCTCCCGGATCGAGTTACGGCTGATCCCGAGCTGCTCCATCAGCTCGGTCTCGGTCGGCAGTGGATCGCCGGTGTTGAGGCGGCGGGCCAGGATGATCTCCTTGACCGCCCTCTGGACCTCGGCGGCGCGGCTGGGACGCGGGCCGGTGGACCGGTCCGGGTCGGTTCGGCCGGCGCGGGGACGGTCGGAGGTGGTGGTCCGGCCCGCAGGGGTGCCACGCCGGTCGGCGGCGGCCCGGGTCGGCTCCGGCCGGGAACCGGTGGCGCTCACGCGGTCGTCCCCGGTGCGCCGGCCCCGGCGGGGGACCCGACGAAGCCACACATCCTACGACGGTCGTCGTTGGTTCGATCCCTTCTCGGGTGACGCCTCGAGGCCGACGCTCGAAACATCGCTGACATCTCCACGTCATCCTCTCTTGACCACGCCAGACCCGGCCTCTAGCCTCCAAGCTTAGCCTCTGGACGTGGGACGTAGTACGTCCAAGGTCATGAGAATCGCTGTGACCCACGACATCCCCGGGACCGGTCCGCCGTGTGTCCGGCGGCGACCGCCCTGCCAACTTCGACGCCTGTAGGAGGCACCGTGAGCGCCCCGCTATCCCGGTCCGGCCTCAGCCGACGCGATTTCCTGCGCTACAGCGGCACGATCAGTGCGGCGGCGACCATCGCGGCCGCCGTCTCCGCCTGCACGGGTCCGGCCTCGACCAGCTCGGTCGGTGCCGGCGACGACAAGGATCTGGTCACCGCCGTCATCGGCTACGGCAACGACCAGAGCTGGGACCCGACGATGACCGCCTCGGCCTTCTCCATGGCGGCCATCAACCACATCTACGAGGCGCTCGTCGAGACCGACCCGATCACCCGCGAGCCGTACCCGGCGCTCGCGACGGCGCTACCGGACCCGGCCGCGGACAGCTGGCGGTTCACCCTGCGGCCCGGCGCGAAGTGGCACGACGGGCAGCCGGTCACCGTCGACGACGTCCTGTTCACCTTCCAGCGGGTCCTCGACCCGGCCACGCTGGTCAGCTCCTTCTTCCGGACCTGGCTCAAGGAGGTCCGGAAGGTCGACGACACCAGCGTCGAGCTCGTCTTCCACTTCCCGTTCCCGGACGCGCTGCAGCGTCTCTCCATCGCCAAGATCATGCCGAAGCACGTCTTCGGCGTACCGGGCGGCTGGGACGCGGCGAAGGGGGGCAAGGCGGTGGGCTCCGGGCCGTACCGGCTGACCGCGCACAACCCGAAGTCGAACGACACCTTCGAGGCGTTCGCCGACTACAACGGACCGCGGCCGGCGCAGTTCAAGAGGATGAACTGGCTCTCCATCGTGGACGCCGCGGCCCGGGTCGCGAAGATCTCGGGCCAGCACGCCGAGGCGCAGATCGCGGACAACATCCCGTACGCCAACATCGAGCAGCTCCGGTCCTCCGGGCTGACCGTCGAGGGCGGCAAGGGCATGAACCACATGTTCCTGATGTTCAACACCGCCAACAAGCCGTTCGACGACGTCCGGGTGCGCCAGGCCCTGCTCTACGCGATCGACACCAAGACGATGATCGACGTCGCGCTCAAGGGGCACGGCACGCCCGCCAGCAGCTTCCTGAACGAGCAGAACCCGTCGTACGCCCGGGCGAAGACCGTCTACGACTACAACCCGGAGAAGGCGAAGCAGCTGCTCGCGGAGGCCGGCGTGACCAACCTGTCGATCACGCTGATGGCGGTCAACGTCAGCTGGATCGCCGACTGCCTGCCGACCATCGCGAACTCCTGGAACGCGATCGGCGTGAAGACCACGCTCCAGCCGCAGGACACCAGCGCGCTGTTCACCAAGATGGACCAGTCCCAGGACTACCAGGTGGTGGCGGCCGCCTCCAACCCGAACCAGTTCGGGCTCGACGCCGACCTCATCCTCCGCTACAACTACACGCCCGGCGGCACCTGGATGAAGTACACGAAGTGGGACGGCAGCCCGGTCGCCAAGTCCCTCTTCGCGCTGATGGACCAGGCGACCCGGGAGCCGGACCCGCAGAAGAAGCTGGCGCTGACCCACCAGTACCTGGACATAATCGCCGAGCAGGCGGTGCTCTACCCGGTGGTGCACACCGAACTGATGACCGCCTGGGACCCGAAGAAGCTCTCCGGGATCCGCGCCCAGGCGTACCCCGGAATCAACCTGCTCCAGGCGAAGCGGCTCTGAACCGCCGGTCGGGGCCGGTGCCACCGCGCCGGCCACGTCCGGCCCCGACCGGCGGTGCCCGCCCCGCCTCCGGTGGGCCCGCCGGTCGCGTTCCGGCGGGCCCCGCCCGCCATCCTGCTGACCATCCCTTCCCGGCCGGGAACCCGACGCCGAGGAGTTCCACCCGTGGCAGTCATCGCCAGAATGCTGGTGCGCCGCATACTCATCCTGATCCCGCTCCTGCTGGGCGTGATCGCATTCGTCTTCATCATCATGCGGTTTTCGCAGAACAAGCCGGAGTACGCCTACTTCCAGGGCGCCAACCCGACCCCGGAGCAGATTCGCCAGTTCCAGGAGGAGAACGGCCTGCTGGATCCGCTGCCGGTGCGCTACGTACGGTTCGTCGGCGACCTGCTCCAGGGCGACATGGGCACCAGCGTGCTGACCAAGGCCCCGGTATTGGACTCGGTGCTGACCGCGTTGCCGCTGACCCTGCAGCTCACCTTCCTCGGGCTGCTGATCGGGGTGGTGACCGCCCTGGTGTTCGGCGTCACCGCCGCACTGTTCCGGGACCGCTGGCCGGACCAGGTGATCCGGGTCGTGTCGCTGGCCGGGGTCGCCTCGCCCTCCTTCTGGCTGGCGCTGCTGATGATCCAGTGGCTCGCGGTGAAGCACGGGCTCTTCCCGACCGGCGGCTACATCAACCCGGCCGACTCGTTCGGCGGCTGGCTCCGCTCGATGACGCTGCCGGCGCTGGCGCTGTCGCTGCCGGTGGCCGCCCAGCTGACCCGGATCATCCGGACCTCGATGGTGGAGGAGCTGGACAAGGACTACGTACGGACCGCGATCGGCAGCGGCCTGCCACCGATCGTGGTGGTGGGCCGGAACGTCCTGCGTAACGCGTTGATCAACCCGCTGACCGTACTCGGCCTGCGGGTCGGCTACCTGCTCGGCGGCGCGGTGGTCATCGAGACGATCTTCGCGCTGCCCGGCATGGGGAAGTTGATGATCGAGGGGGTGACCAACGGTGACCCGGCGGTGGTGCAGGGGGTGGTCCTCACCATCGCGACCGGATTCGTGGTGGTCAACCTGATCGTCGACATCCTCTATCTCCTGCTCAACCCGAGGCTGAGGAGTGCCGGCTGATGCGACGAGGACTCACCACCCGGCTGTCCCGACCCGGGATCACGTTCCGCCGGCTCCCACCGCTGTCCTGGGTCGCGCTCGGGCTGTTGACCGTGATCGCCCTGGGCGCCATCTTCGCGCCGGTGCTCGCGCCACACTCGCCGCTCGAGCAGCAGTTGCACGGCGGCGGCCCGTCGGCCGCGCACTGGATGGGCCTGGACAGCGCCAACCGGGACATCCTGAGCCGGCTGCTGTACGGCGCCCGCTGGTCGTTGATCATCGGGCTCGGCTCGACCGGGCTGGCCCTGGTGGCGGGGGCGCTGATCGGCGCCGTCGCCGCCACCTCCCGGCGCTGGGTCGACGAGACCATCATGCGGGTCCTCGACGTGGTGATGGCGTTCCCCGGCATCGCCCTGGCGGCCGTGCTGGTGGCGGTCTTCGGAGGCGGGATCCCGGTACTGGTCGCCGCGATCGGCTTCGTCTACATGCCCTCGGTCGCCCGGGTGGTCCGGGCCAACGTCCTGGCCCAGTACGGCGAGGACTACGTGGCGGCCGAAAAGATCATCGGCGCGCGCACCCCGTACATCGTGGCGAAGCACGTGGCGATCAACTGCGCCGCGCCGATCCTGGTGTTCTGCACGGTGATGGTCGCCGACGCGATCGTCTTCGAGGCGTCGCTGTCGTTCATCGGCGCCGGGGTGCGGCCCCCGGACCCGTCCTGGGGCAGCGTCATCTCGGACGGCAAGAACATGGTGCTGCTGGGCGGCTGGTGGGCCACCGTCTTTCCCGGTCTGCTGATCCTGCTGACCGTGCTGGCGCTCAACATCCTCGCCGAGGGCATCTCCGACGCCTGGGCGGCTCCGGCGGCCCGGCGCCCGGTCGGGGCGAAGAAGGCGGTCGAGGGCGACGCCTGGGAGCAGGCGGTGCCGGGCTCCGGTGAGGTCACCGAACTGCCGGGGCTGGCCGAGGCGGCCCGCCGGCTGGCCGAACGGGCCCGCCCGGTGCCGGACGGCCCGCCCGTGCTGAGCGTGCGCAACCTCGCCATCGGCTTCGACGACCGGCACGACGGGGTCGACATCGTGGACGGCATCTCCTTCGACGTACGCCGCGGCGAGGTCCTGGGGCTGGTCGGAGAGTCGGGCTGCGGCAAGTCGCTCACCGCGCTGACCATCATGGGGCTCCAGCCCCGGGGCGCCCGGGTCCGAGGCGAGATCGAGTTCGACGGCAAGGACCTGCTCACGCTCTCCCGGTCGGCCCGGCGGCGGCTGCTCGGGCACGACATGGCGATGATCTACCAGGACGCGCTCTCCTCACTCAACCCGGCCATGACGATCAGGGCCCAGCTCAAGCAGGTGGTGCGGCGGGGCGGGCGGCGCAGCGCCACCGAGCTGCTGGAACTGGTCGGGCTGGACCCGCGGCGCACCCTGTCGGCGTACCCCCACGAACTCTCCGGCGGGCAGCGGCAGCGGGTGCTCATCGCGATGGCGCTCTCCCGGGATCCGAAGCTCATCGTCGCCGACGAGCCGACCACGGCACTGGACGTCACCGTGCAGGCACAGGTGATCGAGCTGCTGCTGCGGCTGCGGGCCGAACTGGGCTTCGCGCTGATCCTGGTGTCGCACGACCTGGCGCTGGTCGCCGACGTCACGGACCGGGTCGTGGTGATGTACGGCGGGCAGATTGTCGAGACCGGGGTCACCGCGAGCCTGGTCGGCGCCCCGGCACACCACTACGCCCGGGGCCTGCTCGGGTCGGTGCTGTCGCTGGAGGCCGGCGCGGCACGGCTCACCCAGATCCGGGGCGTGGTCCCCTCACCGGCCGACTTCCCGGCCGGATGCCGCTTCGCCGACCGCTGCCCGATGGCGAGCGAGGTCTGCCGTACCAAGACGCCGGCCCTGGTCGGCGAGGTGCACCGGCACGCGGTGGCCTGCCACCACCCGGCGCTGGAGATCGCCGCGCCGGCGGCCGTCGGAAGGGAGGCGCGCTGACATGGTGTCGACCGACGTGGCGGTGACCGCCAGGGAGACCGGGCGCGACGGTCTGCTCCGCCTCGACGACGTGCACGTGGTGCACCGGGCCCGCTCCGGCGGGCTCTTCCGGCGGGACCGGGTGTACGCGCTCACCGGGGCCGACCTGACCATCACCGCCGGTGAGACCGTCGGGGTGGTCGGAGAGTCCGGGTGTGGCAAGTCCACCCTGGCCCGGGTCCTGGTCGGGCTGCAACGCCCGACCGCCGGTGTGGTGTCGTTCCGGGGCGAGAATCTCTGGGCGATGCCGGCCTCCCGGCGGCGCGGGCTGCTCGGGTCGCGCGTCGGCATGGTCTTCCAGGACCCGTCGACCGCGTTGAACCGTCGGCTGCCCATTCGGCAGATCCTGCGTGATCCGCTCGACGTGCACCGGCGCGGCACCGCCGCCGCGCGCAACCAGCGGGTACGCGAGCTGTTGGCCCTGGTCGGCCTGCCGGCCAGCGTCGCCGACCTGCTGCCCAGCCAGGTCTCCGGTGGCCAGCGTCAGCGGGTGGCGATCGCCCGGGCGCTGGCGCTGGAGCCGGAGCTGCTCGTCGCCGACGAGCCGACCAGCGCGCTGGACGTCTCGGTCCGGGCCCAGATCCTCAACCTGCTGCTGGACCTGAAGGAACGGCTCAACCTGGCCCTGGTCTTCGTGTCGCACGACATCCAGACCGTCCGCCGGATGAGCGACCGCGTCGTGACCATGTACCTGGGCCGGATCGTCGAGCAGATCCCGGCGGCCGCGGTACCGGGGCGGGCCCGGCACCCGTACACCCGGGCGCTCTTCTCCGCCACCCCCGGCCTGCTCTCGCCGATCGACCCGATCCCGCTGGTCGGGCCGGTGCCCTCGGCGACCCGGCCGCCGAGCGGCTGCCCGTTCCGCACCCGGTGCTGGCGGGCCGACGAGGTCTGCGCCCGGGAGCTGCCGCCGGCGGTCCCGGTTGACGCGCCCGCCGGTCCGGACCGCGACGGCGCGGATCCCGCCCCCACCGCCGCCCATCTGTTCCGTTGCCATCACCCGATCGGCGACGGGGTCACCAACCAGGAACTCATCAGTCAAGCCCAGGAGCGCTCATGACCCTCGCCCCGCTGAGTGGCGTCATCCCACCGGTGTGCACTCCGCTGACCCCCGACTACGAGGTCGACACCGGTTCGCTGACCCGGCTCGTGGACCATCTGCTCGACGGCGGGGTGGACGCGCTGTTCGTGCTCGGCTCCACCTCCGAGGTGGCGTTCCTGCCGGACGGGCATCGGCGGGTCGTGTTGGAGACCGTGGTCGGGCACGTGGCCGGCCAGGTGCCGGTGCTCGCCGGGGTGATCGACATGACGACGCTGCGGGTCCTCGAGCACGCCCGGGTCGCGGCCGAGGTCGGCGTGGACGGGATCGTGGCGACGGCGCCGTTCTACGCCCGCACCCACCCGGTCGAGATCGCCGGGCACTTCCGGACGGTCGCGCAGCGGTCCGGTCTGCCGCTGTACGCGTACGACCTGCCGATCTCGGTGCACAGTAAGCTCGGCGCCGACCTGGTGCTCGAACTCGCCGCCGAGGGTGTCCTCACCGGACTGAAGGACTCCAGCGGCGACGAGGGCGGGCTGCGTAGCGTGATCCTCGGTCGGCGGGAGCGGCTGGCCGACCGTTCGTTCGCCGTGCTGACCGGCGGCGAGCTGACGGTGGACTCCGCGCTCTGGATGGGGGCCGACGGCGTCGTGCCGGGACTCGGCAACGTCGACCCGCACGGCTACACGCGGCTGTGTCGGGCGGCGGCGAACGGCGACTGGCCGACCGCCCGGGCCGAGCAGGAGCGTCTGGTCCGGCTCTTCGAGTTCGTCCGGGTGGGCGGCACCCGGATGGGCGGCAGCTCGTCCGCGTTGGGTGCCTTCAAGGCCGCCCTCCACCTGCGGGGGATCATCGATCACCCGACCACGGCGGCACCGCAGACTCCGCTCAACGCCGAGGAGATCGCGCAGGTCGGCAAGTATCTGGCCGCCGCGGGCCTGCTCTGAGGGCGGCCGGGTCTGCGCCGCGGGCCGGCGCAGACCCGGCGGCCGGTGGGCCCGCTCAGCCGAGGAGTCGGCGCAGCAGGTCGGCCTGGCGGGGGAACTGCCACCCCGCGCCGCCCTCGTGCCCGTTGTACGGCCACACCACGATGTCCTTGTCCGCGCCGGCGTAGTGGTTGTAGGCGGCGAAGACCGTCGACGGCGGGCAGACCGCGTCCATCAGCGCGACGGAGAAGAGCGCCGGGGCGGTGGCCCGGCTGGCGAAGTTGACCCCGTCGAAGTAGCTCAGCGTCCGGAACACCGGATCGACGTCGCCCCGGTGCGTCTTCAGGTACGTCACCAGTTCCTGGTACGGCATGGCGTCGGTGATCTCGGTGGCCCGCCGGTAGTGGCAGAGGAACGGTACGTCGGGCAGCACGGCGGCGAGCCCGTCCACCAAACCGGCGACCGCGAGGGTGATACCGCCGCCCTGGCTGACACCGGTCACCACCACCCGGTCCGGGTCCACCCGGGGGTGTGCCCGCGCAGTGTCGACGGCCCGGACCGCGTCGGTGAAGACCCGCCGGTAGTAGTAGGTTTCCGGATCGGTGATCCCCCGGGTCATGAAGCCCGGGGTCTGCGGCCCGCCGACCGGGTCCGGATCCGGGGTGTCGCCCACCAGGTAGCCGTTGCTGCCCTGCCCCCGGGTGTCCATCACCAGGTGGGCGTAGCCGGCGGCGCTCCAGGTCAGCCACTCGTGCGGCAGGCCGCGGCCGCCGCCGTACCCGATGTAGTTCACCACGCAGGGGAGCCGGCCGTCCCGGTGCGCCGGGAGGAGGAACCAGCCGCGGATCGGCTGGCCGGCGTACCCGGAGAAGGTGACGTCGTAGACCTCCACGGTGGAGAGTCCGGCGTCGTACGGCACGAAGTGTGCCGGGGTGGCGGCCTCCCGCGCCTGCCGCAGCGTGGTGGCCCAGAAGTCGTCGAAGTCGGCGGGTTCGTTTCGATCCGGACGGTATTCCCGCAACCGCTCCAGTGGCCAGTCGACAAGCATGCCCGTTCCCTTCCCTGTGGCATCCGGCATGGTCGCCCGACCGGCCTCCGGCGCCGCGCCGGTGCCGCCGTCCGGGCGCCGCCGTCCCTGCTGCCCTTGACTCTCGCTCTCGACCTCGTCGTCGATGTCGCCGCCCGCGGTCGCTCAGCCGAGGTCGCCGGACGCGTCGGCACCCGACCCAACCTCCGGCGACGATCGCATGATCAAGCCACGGCGTCGACTGCTCAGCGTACGGCGTTCGGCGGCGGTCGGCGTCCACGCTTCTCGTCGATGGGCAGCCCACGGACGGGCGGCGGATGTCCAGACCGATCGCGGGGGCGTGCCGGTCCGGGCCGGGGTCCGAGCCGGCCTGTCGCCTCGAAACCGAGAACGTGGAGCGCGGGCTCTCCGACACCGTCCGTACCAGCGCGGGCGGCGGCGGACATCCTATGTCGGACGTAGGAGGTATGGCGTCAGTCTGCGGCCGGCGGGTCGGTCGCGGCGTCCGCGCGGGCGATCCGCGCCTTGACGTCGTGGAAGTGCAGCCGCATCGCCTCCTGCGCGCCCCGGCTGTCCCGGGCGCGCAGCGCCTCGACGATCCGCCGGTGGTTGGCGACGATGTCCGCGGCCCGGCCCTCCGGGGGGTCCAGGGCCGCCCCGACCTCGTGGTAGACGTCCCAGAACAGGCCGATGAGCTGGAGCACCAGCTCGTTGCCGCAGGACTCGTAGAGCAGCGAGTGGAAGGCGCGGTCGGCCTCCCGGTCCCGCTCCATCGCGGTGACCAGGGCGTCCAGCGCGGCGAGCCGGGGTTCGCTGACCGTCTTCGCCACCTCGCCGATCAGCCCCACCTCCAGCAGCTCCCGGACCTCCACCAGGTCCTGCAGGGCCCGCACCCCCCGGTCGGCGCGGGAGCGGACCCGGAAGGTCAGGGACGGGCTGAGGACGTCGAGCGGCGCGTGTCCGACGAAGGTGCCGTAGCCGTGCCGGATCTCGACGATGCCGAGCGCCTGGAGGGCCCGGACCGCCTCCCGCACGCTGTTCCGGCTCGCCCCGAGCAGATCCATCAGCTGGGGCTCGGTCGGCATGGCGGCGCCGGGCGCGAGTCGACGCTCGTGGATCAGGTCGACGATCCGTTCCTGTAGCGTCGCCCCGGTACGTGTGCGCATCGGTCCTCCAGCTCCGATGGTCCGTCGGCCCATAACATCCCATGTCATCGCCGCCGTGGTGTCAGGCGGTCACCGAGAATTTACCGCGCGGCGTACCTTGACGCCGATCCGAGCCCCGCCATAGGGTCCCGCACACGGCGGACGTCCCATGTCCTAATGGTTCGACTTGCCCCTGTTGGTAACCACCGCCCGCGCAATCCCGGAAAGGACGGTCGGCGCATGACCATGCCGAGAATCATGTTCGGTGGGGATTACAACCCGGAGCAATGGCCCGAAGAGGTCTGGGCCGAGGATATGAGGCTGATGACCGAGGCCGGCGTCTCCCTCGTCTCGGTCGGCATCTTCGCCTGGTCGCGGGTGGAGCCCCGCCCGGGGGAGTACGACTTCGACTGGTTCGACCGGGTCATGGACAACCTGGCCGAGGCGGGGATCGGCGCCAGCCTCGCCACCATGACCGCCTCCCCGCCGCCGTGGCTGTCCCGACGCCACCCCGAGGTGCTGCCGGAGCGCGCCGACGGCACCCGGCTCTGGCCCGGCGCCCGCCAGCACTACTGCCCGTCCAGCCCGATCTACCGTGAGTACGCCACGCGGCTGGTCGAGCAGGTCGCCACCCGGTACGCCAACCACCCCGCGCTGCGGCTGTGGCACGTCGGCAACGAGTACGGCTGCCACGTCCGGGCCTGCTACTGCGACGTGTCGGCGGCGGACTTCCGGCGCTGGCTCCAGGAGCGCTACGGCGACATCGAGACGCTCAACGCCGCCTGGTCGACGACGTTCTGGTCGCAGCGCTACGCCGACTGGGACGAGATCATGCCGCCGCGTACCGCCCCGACCTTCGGCAACCCGGCGCAGGAGCTGGACTTCGCCCGGTTCAGCGACGCCGCGATCCGCGCCTGCTACCTGGCCGAACGCGACATCCTGCGCCAGATCACCCCGCACGTGCCGGTCACCACGAACTTCATCGGCCTGGCGCACAAGCCGATCGACTCCTTCCGCTGGGCGGCCGAGCAGGACGTGGTCAGCCTGGACAGCTATCCGGACCCGTTCGAGCCGTGGGCGCACGTGGCCGCGGCCTTCGGCTACGACCTGGTCCGGTCCGCCCGCTCCGGGCAGCCGTGGCTGTTGATGGAGCAGGCACCGAGCGCGGTCAACTGGCGGGAGCGCAACGCGCCGAAGCCGCCCGGGCTGATGCGGCTGTGGAGCTGGCAGGCGGTGGCCCAGGGCGCCGACGCGGTGCTCTTCTTCCAGTGGCGGCAGTCGGTCGGCGGCGCCGAGAAGTTCCACTCGGCGATGGTGCCGCACGGCGGCGCCCGGACCCGTACCCACCAGGAGATCCGGGCCCTCGGCCGCGAGCTGGCCGGGGCGGCCGAGCTCGCCGGCACCCGGGTCCGCGCCGACGTCGCGGTGCTGCACGACTGGGAGAACTGGTGGGCGCTCGAGTCCGACGCCCATCCGGCGACGCTGGACCTGCTCGAGACCCACCTCGTCCACTACTGGCCGCTGTTCGACGCGGGCCTGACCTGCGACGTCGTGCCTCCGACGGCGGATCTCGCCGGCTACCGACTGGTGGTGGTGCCGAACCTCTACCTGATGTCCGCGGCCACCGCCGACGCGCTCCGCCGGTACGTCTCGGCCGGGGGACACCTGGTGGTGTCATTCTTCACCGGCATCGTCGACGAGCACGACCGCGTTCACCCGGGCGGGTACCCCGCGCCGCTGCGCGACGTCCTGGGGCTGCGGATCGACGAGTTCTGGCCGCTGCCGGAGGGCGCGACCGTGGAGCTCGATCACGCGGGACGGCGGTGGACCGGGACGGTGTGGTCGGAGTGGCTGGATGTGGAGGGCGCCGAGGTGGTCGCCACCTTCGCGGCCGGCCCGGCGACCCACCCGCTCGCCGCCGAGCTGGCGGGACGGCCGGCGGTGACCCGCCACCGGTACGGCGACGGCGTCGCCTGGTACCTGGCGACCCGGCCGGAACCGGCGCTGATGCGCGAGCTGCTGGACCGGGCCGCCGCCGAGGCCGGGGTGGCGCCGGTGCTGCCCGGCCTCCCCGACCACGTGCAGGCGGTGGTACGCCACGGCGCCGACCGGGCCTACCTGTTCCTGCTCAACCACGGGGCCGAGGCGGTGACCGTACCGGTGCCGACACCGGCGGTGAACCTGCTCGGCGACCGGGAGCGGCCCGTCACCGAGGTCACGCTCCCGCCCCGGGGTGTCGCGGTGCTCCGTACCGAGACGGCCGGCTGACGGCTCGCCCCGGCGGGGGGCGGCCCGCCGGACGGGTACGGGCGCGGGTCCGGCCGGCTAGTCCCGGCGCGGACCCGCGCCCGTCACCTCGACCCGGGGCGCCTCACCTCAGGTCGCGGACCGGCACCCGCCGGAAGGTGATGGTCTCGTACGGGCCGAAGTTGCCGGTCTCGTAGAGGACCCCGACCGTGTCGCGGTCGAGCTGGACGAGGTCGGAGTAGCCGGCCGGCAGGCCGGAGAGCGCCAGCGACGGCCGCCAGGTCGCGCCCTCGTCGGTGCTGACCCGCAGCGTCAGCGCGGCCCGGGCCGCCGGGTCGGCCGGCCCCGAGTAGAGCAGCGGCGCGTCGGGGGCGCCGCCGAGCTGGAGCACGCTGCCCTGGACGACCGGTCCGACGATGGTGGCCTGCGGGCGGAACGGCAGCTGCAGGTTCTGTCCGCCGTCGACGCTGTACGCGTCCGCCCGGTTGCCCGGCGCGCTGCCGTTGTGTTCCCGGGTGTTGAGGTAGAGCCGGCCGTCCGGGAGCTCGGTCAGCGTGGTCTCGTTGACGTTCACCACCCCGTCGGGGTTGTCGTCGACGTACCCGATCCGCCAGGTCTGGCCGTCGTCGTCGCTGTAGAGGCTGTGCCCGCCGTAGTACCGCGCCTCGGTGCCGAGGTCGGGGGAGCCGGCGGGCGGGGCGATCGAGTGGTTGGCCGGTACCACCAGCCGGCCGCGGTGCGGTCCCCGGGTCAGCCGGACGGCGTGGCCGGGCCCGGTGGCGTACCAGCGCCAGTTCGCCGCCTTGGCCGAGTCGGTGATCTCGCGCGGCGCCGTCCAGGTCGCGCCCTCGTCGTCGCTGTACTGGACGAAGACCCGCCGGCTCTGCTCGGGCGGGACCTCGCCGCGCATGATGGCGCTCTCGGTGGCGGTCCCACCGTTGTACGTCGTCAGCAACACCACCCGGCCGGTCGCGGTGACCACCGGGGCCGGGTTGCCGGAGGTGTTCGCTCCACTGTCGTGCACCACCTGGAGCGGGCCCCAGGTGCAGCCGCCGTCGGTGGAGCGCTTCAGCACCGTGTCGATGTTGCCGGCGTCGCCGAGTCCGCTCTGCCGGCCCTCGGCGAAGGCGAGCAGGGTGCCGGACCGGGTGGCCACCACCGCCGGGATCCGGAAGCCGGTGTAGCCCTCGGTACCGGAGGTGAACGGGACGGAGCTGGTGCACCGGGCGGGGCGGCCGGTCGAGGCGGGTTCGGCGGCGACGGACGGGGCGTTCGCCGCGGCCAGGGTCGCCACCAGCGCGGCACCGCCGAGGGCGACCGCGGGGCGGAGCACGCGGGTCGGGGTTGTCTTCGGTGTGGACATGACACCTTCTCTCGGTGGGGGTTCGACGTCCCGCCGGGGTCGACGCGGTGGGGGCCGGCGTCCCCGCTCGCCCGGCGGGGTGGGGTGGAGCGACGGCCGCCACCGGACGAGGAATTAGGACATGGGACGTCCTCTGTTTTGCCTGGGCACATTAACGACGGGTGATGAGCACGTCAAGGCGTGAAAGTGCTGCGATGGGCGCCCTTCCAGGGGCACTGTCGGTGGTGGAGCACGCGCCCGGTCCCGCCCGGACATGGGTTGTCCTAGCGTGATCCGCCCCTACGCCCGAGCGGCGTGGCGGTCGGCCGGACCGCCTACCGGGCGTACCGGCGCTATCCTCGCGCTGTGCCCCGGCCAGCGGGGTCCCCGGCCACCGGGCGGTGCTGTGGAGGAGCCATGACCCTGACGAGTCGGCTCGCCCGCCTCGACGACGTACCGGTGCTGCTGCCGCTGATCGACGCCGCCATCACCGAGCTGCAGAAGGGCTTTCTCGACGAGGCCCAGATCGCCGCGAGTCGGGCCATCATGGGCATCGACACGCAGCTCATCGAGGACGGGACCTACTACGTCGCCGAATGGGACGGCACCGTCGTCGGCTGCGGTGGCTGGAGCCGCCGGGCCACCCTGTACGGTGGCGACCACTCCCGGGGTCGGGACCCCGCGCTGCTGGACCCGGCCCGGGATCCGGCCCGGATCCGGGCGATGTACACCCACCCCCGGTTCGCCCGCCGGGGCGTCGGCCGGCTGATCCTCGCCCGCTGCGAGGCCGCCGCCCACGCCGAGGGGTTCACCTCGGTCGAACTCATGGCGACCCTTGCCGGCCGGCCCCTCTACGAGGCCGCCGGATTCGAGCCGGTCGCGCACGTCGCGGACGCGGCCGGCGGCGTCCCCGTCCCGCTGGTCCGGATGCGGAAGTCGATCGCCACCCCGGCCTGTTGACCCGGCCGGATCGCGGCGCCCCCGGTCGACGGCTCCGGTGGGAGACCGGACGGCGCGACCCGAGCGGGTGGAAGGCCGGCTCGGCGCCTGGGACGATGGATCGAAGCTGTTCGAAGGCGAGTCACCGGGTCCGGTCGGACGGCCGGATCCCGCGACCGAGAGGCGGCACCGCATGAGCGTGCGGCGACCGTACGGCATCGTCCTGGGGCGCTTCCAGCCCGTGCACCTCGGCCACGCCGAGTACCTGCGGGCGGCCCGGCGGCGCTGCACCCGGCTCGTCATCGGCATCACCAACCCGGATCTCGCCGCGCTGCGCGCGACCGCCGAGGACCCGGCCCGGTCGATGGCGTGGAACAACCCCTTCACCTATTACCAGCGGACGATGATGGTGGAGGCCGCCTGCGCGGACGAGGGCTGGACGCCCGGCGACTACCTCGTCGTCCCGGCACCCGTCAACGAGCCCGACCGCCTTGGCCAGTACCTGCCGCCACCCGACGAGGCGACCGTGTTCGTCACCATCTACGACGAGTGGGGAGAGACGAAGAAGCGCAGACTGGAGGCGCTCGGCTATTCGGTCGAGACGCTGTGGCGGCGCACCATGGCCGAACGCGTCACCTCCGGCACCGAGATCAGGGCGGCGCTGCGGGCCGGCTCGGCCCGGTGGCGCCGCCACGTCTCGCCCCGGGTCGTCCCGCTGCTCGAGGCGTACGCCCGGGACCTGACCGACCGGCGCCACACCGGGCAGAATCCGTGACCGAATGTCGGACTATGACCGATATCACACGCTGAAGTGCCGACGGCCTGTGTCGTCCGGGTCCTCGCCCGCGCCCCGATGCGCGGTGGCGACCACCGTCGTGGGGCTGCCGGCGGCGGCCCGGCGGAGGGGAAGACCCGGAGGGTGACCCGGGGTGGCACTTCGCGCGCTGCCGGCACGCGACTGGCACCCAAGATCGATCGAGGCCGGAGACAGAGCGGCCCAGGTGCGGCGATCACGCCACTGACCTGGGCGGAGGGGTCCAGAGCGGGCGACGGGAATCGAACCCGCACCGTCAGTTTGGAAGACTGAAGCTCTGCCATTGAGCTACGCCCGCGCTCGCCCCGGTCGCCCCGGGACGCGTCAGATAGCGTAGCCAATCACCCGGCCGGGTGGGTACCGGGATCCGCCGGCGGACGGGGTCGTCCGTGGGACGCGGCCGGCGCCAATCATGATCAACTTTCCGGTACGACGGACGGCGTGACCCGGCGTACGCCAGGATCGGCCGGGTCGGGTCGACACGGACCGGGCGGGCGGAGACCGGGCGGGCGCGACCCGGACGCGGAGGCATACACTCTTCCACGCCACGGGGTGTGGCGCAGCTTGGTAGCGCACTCGCTTTGGGAGCGAGGGGCCGTGGGTTCAAATCCCGCCACCCCGACTGTCGCTCGGCGGCGAGGCGTGCATGCCCACCCCGCGCCGCCGGGCACCCATGCCGGCTCGCCTACACTCGATGGGCTGAATCCGGCCCGAAATCAAGATCGAGATCCGTCGAGGAGTACGCCTGTGAAGAGCACCGTCGAGACTCTGAGCCCGACGCGCGTGCGGCTCGCCATCGAGGTGCCGTTCGTCGAGCTCGAGCCGAGCCTCAAGAAGGCGTACCGGGACATTGCCCAGCAGATCAACGTGCCCGGCTTCCGGCGCGGCAAGGTGCCGGCCGTCGTGATCGACCAGCGGCTCGGGCGCGGCACGGTGCTCAACGAGGCAGTCCAGAACGCCATTCCGGAGAACTTTCTGGCCGCGGTCCGGGAGCACGACGTCAAGACCCTGGGCCGGCCCGAGGTGGAGATCACCGAGTTCAGCGACGGCGACACGCTCAAGTTCACCGCCGAGGTCGACGTCCGCCCCCAGATCACGGTTCCCGACCTCTCCACGGTCGAGGTGACCGTCGACGAGCTGCAGATCGACGACAGCGAGGTCGACACCCAGGTCAGCAACCTGCGGGAGCGGTTCGCCACGCTGAAGACGGTCGAGCGGCCAGCCCGGGAGGGCGACTACGTGCAGATCGACCTGGCGGCGACGGTCGACGGCGAGGCGGTTCCGGGGGGTTCGGCCACCAACATCTCGCACGAGGTCGGGAGCAAGCAGCTCCTGCCGGGGCTGGACGAGGTCCTGGTCGGCCTCTCCGCCGGCGAGTCGAAGACCTTCGTCACCCAGCTGGTCGGGGGAGAGTTCGCCGGCCGGGACGCCGACGTGTCGGTGACGGTCCGCACCGTCAAGGAGAAGGAGCTCCCGGCCCTGGACGACGAGTTCGCCCAGCTCGCGAGCGAGTTCGACACCCTGGAGGAGCTCCGCGACGACGTACGGGAGCGGATCACCCGGTCCAAGCGGCTCGAGCAGATCTACGCGGCCCGGGACAAGGCCCTGGAGCAGCTCGTCGCGGCCGCCGAGGTGCCGGCGCCCGAGGGGGTCGTCCGGGACGAGGTCAAGCACCGCAAGCAGGCGATGGTCGACCAGCTCGAGCGGATCGGCACCTCGCTGGAGGAGTACCTCAGCACGGAGGGGAAGACCGAGGAGCAGATCGACGCCGAGCTGACCGAGGCGGCGACCCAGGGCGTCAAGATCCAGCTGCTGCTGGACACTGTGGCCGATGCCGAGGAGGTGCAGGTCACCGACGACGAGTTCGGCCACGAGATCGTCCACCGGGCCCGGCACGCCGCCATGCCGGCGCAGCAGTACTACGACCAGCTGGTCCGCGCCGGTACCGCCGTCGCCGTCTACGGCGACGTCCGTCGGGGCAAGGCGCTGGCGCTGATCATGGAGCGGATCAAGATCACCGACTCGGCGGGGAACCCCGTCAGCCTGGAAGAGATCCGGAAGGCGACCGGCGGCAACGACCAGGAAAGCTGACGCGGCCGGTCGGATGCGGTTCTGCCGGTCCGGATCCGACCAGCCGGTCTGCGGGCGTACGCCTGCCGTGGCATCTGCGCTGAGAGCGAACAGTGCCGGGACAGGGGCGTTCTGACCCTCGTCAGCGGTTAGTGTCGGGCCTAAGACGGCACGGAGAGCGAAGGGCTGCCATGACTGGTTCAGACTTCTCAGCTATGCCCATGCGGATCCTCGAGGCCCGCACGGGGGACGCGTTCGGTGGCAACCTTGACGACTCGGTTTACAACCGCCTGCTCAAGGAGCGGATCATCTTCCTGGGCAGCGAGGTGACCGATCAGGTCGCCAACCGCATCTGCGCACAGCTGCTGCTGCTCGCGGCGGAGGACCCCGACCGCGACATCAACCTGTGGATCAACTCGCCGGGTGGTTCGGTCTACTCGGGCATGGCGATCTACGACACCATGCAGTTCATCGACAACGACGTCTCGACCGTCGCGATGGGCATGGCGGCCTCCATGGGGCAGCTGCTGCTCTGCGCCGGCACCAAGGGCAAGCGGTACGCGCTGCCGCACGCCCGGATCATGATGCACCAGCCCTCCGGCGGTATGGGCGGTACGGCGTCCGACATCGCCATCCAGGCCGAGCAGATGCTCTACACGAAGCGGATGTTCCAGGAGCGGGTCGCCTTCCACACGGGTCAGACCCAGGAGCAGATCGAGGCCGACTCCGACCGGGACCGGTGGTTCACCGCGCAGGAGGCACTCGACTACGGCTTCATCGACAAGGTGATCACCGGGGCCGCGCAGGTTCCGGAAGGCGCCGGGACCCTGAACTGAGGAGCTTGACGATGACCGACCCGACCCTGCTGTCGTCCGGCTTCCAGCCGGTGCACAACCGGTACGTGCTCCCCTCCTTCGTCGAGCGCACGTCGTACGGCGTCAAGGAGTCGAACCCGTACAACAAGCTCTTCGAGGACCGGATCATCTTCCTCGGCGTCCAGATCGACGACGCGTCGGCCAACGACGTGATGGCCCAGCTGCTGACGCTCGAGGGGAGCGATCCGGACCGCGACATCATCATGTACATCAACTCGCCCGGCGGCTCCTTCACCGCCATGACGGCGATCTACGACACGATGCAGTACGTCCGCCCGGACATCCAGACCGTCTGCCTCGGGCAGGCGGCCAGCGCGGCCGCGGTGCTCCTCGCCGCCGGCACGCCCGGTAAGCGGATGGCGCTGCCGAGCTCCCGGATCATCATCCACCAGCCGGCCACCGAGGGCGGCTACGGTCAGGGCTCGGACATCGAGATCCAGGCCCGCGAGATCCTGCGGATGCGCTCGCAGCTGGAGGAGATGATCGCGCGGCACTCCAACCAGCCGATCGAGCGGGTCCGCAAGGACATCGACCGTGACAAGTTCATGACGGCCGAGGAGGCCCGGCAGTACGGGCTGGTCGACACCATCCTGACCAGCCGTAAGAAGGGCCTGCTCGCGGCCAACGCCGCGAGCTGATCAACCTGGGTCAGGGGCCGGTCCGAGGTTCACGCCACGGCCGGCCCCTGACACACCCGTTTTGGGGGTCGGAGAACCCTCGTGGAGCGGGTAACGTCGGTTCTGCACCGCCCATCGCCGGTCGGGACCGGCCGGCGAGGACAACCGACGGGGCGTACCGTCCGCAGGCCAGGGCCTTACACAGGGCCGGCCGATGAGCGCAGGGAGAACGTAGGTGGCACGGATCGGCGACGGCGGCGACCTACTCAAATGTTCCTTCTGCGGCAAGTCGCAGAAGCAGGTCAGGAAGCTCATCGCAGGGCCGGCGGTGTACATCTGCGACGAGTGCATCGACCTCTGCAACGAGATCATCGAAGAGGAGCTGGCCGAGTCCGGCGAGGTGAAGTGGGAAGAGCTTCCCAAGCCGATGGAGATCTGCCAGTTCCTCGACCAGTACGTCGTGGGGCAGGAGCAGGCCAAGAAGGCGCTGTCGGTCGCCGTCTACAACCACTACAAGCGGATCCAGGCGGAGGCCGCCGGGCACAGCTCCGGCGAGACGGTGGAACTGGCCAAGTCCAACATCCTGCTGATCGGCCCCACCGGGTGTGGCAAGACACACCTCGCCCAGACCCTGGCCCGGATGCTCAACGTCCCGTTCGCCATCGCCGACGCGACCGCGTTGACCGAGGCCGGCTACGTCGGGGAAGACGTCGAGAACATCCTCCTCAAGCTGATCCAGGCGGCCGACTACGACATCAAGCGGGCCGAGACCGGGATCATCTACATCGACGAGGTCGACAAGATCGCCCGGAAGTCGGAGAACCCGTCGATCACCCGGGACGTCTCGGGCGAGGGCGTACAGCAGGCGCTGCTCAAGATCCTGGAGGGTACGGTCGCGAACGTGCCGCCACAGGGCGGCCGTAAGCACCCGCACCAGGAATTCATCCAGATCGACACCACGAACGTCCTCTTCATCTGCGGTGGGGCCTTCGCCGGCCTCGACCAGATCATCGAGGCCCGTATCGGTCAGGGCGGTCTCGGCTTCGGCGCCCGCCTGCGCTCGGTCTCCGAACGGTCCACCGACGACATCTTCAGCCAGGTGATGCCGGAGGACATGCTTAAGTTCGGCCTGATCCCCGAGTTCATCGGCCGACTTCCGGTGATCACGAGCGTGCGGAGCCTCAACCGGGAGGCCCTGGTGCGGATCCTCACCGAACCGCGCAACGCCCTGGTCCGGCAGTACCAGCGCCTCTTCGAGCTCGACGGCGTGGAGCTGGAGTTCGAGCCGGCCGCCCTGGAGGCGATCGCCGACCAGGCGATGCTGCGGGGCACCGGTGCCCGTGGGCTCCGGGCCATTCTCGAGGAGGTTCTCCTCTCGGTGATGTACGAGGTGCCGAGCAACCCGAACGCCGCGCGGGTCCTGATCACCCGGGAGGTCGTGCTGGAGAACGTCTACCCGACGATCGTGCCGCGCGAGTTCACCGGGCGCCGGGCCCGGCGCGAGCGCGAGGAGAAGTCGGCCTGAGGAGCAGGCCGCGGGGAGGGCTCGCCCCCGACCGGGCGGGTCGCCGGGATCGGCGTCACGCTCTGGCCGGTTTCGTGTTCGCCCCGTAGGCTCGGCGCATGCGCGTCGCCGTGTGCCAGCTCAACTCCCGCGACGATCGGAAGGCCAATCTGGACGTCGCCGCCGGGTTGCTCGACAGAGCCGCGGCCGCCGGTGCCGACCTGGCCATCCTCCCCGAGTACGTCGACTACCTCGGTCCGGGTGAGGGGATGCCCGCTCCGGAGCCGACGGACGGGGAGTTCGCCGAGTTCTTCGCCGGGATCGCACGGCGACACCGGATGTGGGTGCACGCCGGCTCCTTCCACGAGATCGGGCCGGATCCCACGCACACGTACAACACCTCGTTGCTGTTCGACCGGGATGGCGGCCTCGCCGGGGTCTATCGCAAGATCCACCTGTACGACGTCGAGATCCCCGGCCGGGTCTCGTATCTGGAGTCACGGACCGTCGCCGCCGGCACCGAGCCGGTCGTGGTCGAGGTCGACGGGGTCCGGGTCGGCCTCTCGATCTGCTACGATCTCCGGTTCCCGGAGCTCTACCGCCACCTGGCCGTGGTGGGCGGGGCGCAGCTGCTGGTGGTGCCCGCCGCCTTCATGCTGCACACCGGCCGGGACCACTGGGAGGTGCTGCTGCGGGCCCGGGCGATCGAGAACCAGTGCTACGTGGCGGCGGCGGGGCAGATCGGTGATCATGAGCCGAACCGCACCTGCTTCGGGCGGAGCATGGTGATCGACCCGTGGGGCACCGTACTCGGGCAGGCTCCCGACACCGTCGGCACGGTCGTGGTCGACCTTGACCTCGACCGGCTGCGACAGATCCGTACCGAGCTGCCCAGCCTGGCGAACCGCCGGCTCTGAACCGGCCGCGCCTACTGCAACAACACCCCGAGGACGGCGAGGCCGACGATCGCCGAGGCGGTGACCAGCAGCCCCGTGGTCATCCGGGAGCGTCCCCGGCGGGCGAGGCGGCGGACCGAGGTGACGAGGGCGACCAGGACGAAGCCACCGATCACGAGTTGCCAGAAGGGCAGCAGGAGCGCGGAGAGGCTGTCCTGTGCCAGGACGTGGGTTCCGCTCGGTAACGCCGCCATGTCTGCCACTGTGGCACGCCCGGCGGGATCCGGCACCACCAAACCCGGCACGGGACCGGCTGGGGCAGCCGGAGATGTTTCGGGAGGGGAGCTCACGATCGCCGATTTGCGTCTCGGGGACGGGGAGCGTACCTTTCTACGTGCGAGCGGGACGCCGGACGGAAGGCCGGGCCGCGAGCCCCCGGGCTTGGGCATCAGATGCCGTACAAGACCGGGCATCTGGGTGGTGCGCTCAGCTGATGGTTTCAGCTTGAGTTCGCGAGACCAACCGGGTAAAGTACGCGAGGCTGGCAGGAGCCGGGCGGGAGCGTGGCAACGAGTCGCCGGCCGGTCTGCGGTCTCATCCCTGACGAAGTGACCACTGGTCAACCAGTGCGCGTCGGCATGGGGAAATCTCGGGCGATGCGAAGTCAGGCAGATAGCCTTGACGGCGCGGAGTCGACCGGGTAGTCTGGAGCAGTTGCCCCGGACGTCATCTCAGTAAGTGGGATGACGG
>NZ_RJWA01000015.1 GCF_003762835.1 Micromonospora sp. HM5-17
ACGCACCGTACCCCAACCGGTACATGGTCGTCCATGGTCTGCCAAGCCTGACCAGCGCCGTCCCTATGCGCATACGGTCGAGACGTGATCGACCCCGAAGGGCCAGTGCCGCTCTACGAGCAGCTAGCGGCGATCCTGCGCGGGCAGATCGAGCGTGGGGAGCTGCCGCCTGACCGGCCGATCCCGAGCGTGGCCCGGCTCCAACAGGAATACGGCCTAGCGCGTGGCACCGTCCTGCACACGATTCGGGTGCTGGTAGATGAGGGTCTGGTCTACGTGGTGCCGGGGAAGGGCACCTACGTCAAGGCACGCTAAGCGGACGGCAGGCCCCAGAGGGCCGAGCCGTCCGCATATAGCGACCATCGTCCGGCGCGGGTAGCCCGCGCTAGGCAGTTGCTGTCGACAGCAACGCCGACAGCAACCAGGCCGGACGACGACAGCCACCAGCGCCCAAGTACGGATCGTCACCCCAGGTCACGTACGGGGATAGGCACCACCGGACAGGGTGCACAGTCCTTGTAAGCGAGATGTCGCCGGTTCGAGCCCGGCCGGGGGCTCTCACTCCTCCCCACCCGACCCGGGGTGATCGGCCTCGAGGGGGCGCAGCCAGTCGGCGAGGCGGCACGAGGCGAACGACCGGACGTCGACGCCGGGCGAGCCCCGTACGCGACGAGGGCGGGTGGGCGACGGGCGCCGAGACCCATTGTCGATCATGAGTACACGCCGTGGCGGTGGCGGGACAATGCGGTGTTCCCGATCGTCGGCCGCCGTTCCCGATCAGCGTGTCCCCGGTCGTCCGCGATGTCGCACGTTCCTGTCCGGGCATCGTTCGGTGGAAGTTGCGACGCACCACGCCGTATCAGGACCAGGGTTCACATCTTCTTGGTCGGAGCACGTTTCCTGCCGAGCCCTTGACCGTTGTGCTCGGCGGGGCACGCGCGCACCGGCGTTGTCGACTCACGCGTGGTTGATAACAAAGGGGCAGAGCCCCCCGACGAAGGAAAAAGTCCCGACCAGCCGTCGCGGCCAGCGGCGTCATCGTGGGAGGGGCGGGCCAATGCGGCAGCCATCGCGTTCAGCCTGATCGGGGACATCCTGGAGAGGGGTGAGCGCGATGGTCCTGCTTTGGCAGCCAGGACCATCGCTCACCTGCTACAACTCGCCGCGATCTTCATCTCGGGAAGGAACGGCGAGCGGTAGCCGACCCAGTCCTGGGGGCCCGTGTAAAGACGGGCCCCCAGGACACCTCACGCCCCCCGTGGACGTCGCCCGCGTCGTCATCGGGCGACGTGATCTGTCGCCGACGTCCTCTATCTTTGTCTGCAACTGTCGGGGCGTCCATTGGTAACGGGTGAGAGGTGCCCCCGCGCCACTCATTCACCCTGTTCGTCGTCGGGCGGCTCTGGTCCGCGCGGGTTCGGTGTCGGAATGTGTCGGGGAGACGACAGTTTCTGACCAACGGATCAGTCAGTGCGGTGGCCGTACGTCCGCCCGGTCAGCCGCTGATGCGTCACGGTCGGCTCGAAACGCATTGGCGTCGGCGGGTTGGAGGAGCCGGACGAGGCCGGCGTAGACGGTGACGCTGGCGCGCGGGGAGTGCCCCAGCTCCAGCTTTGTCAGGTACGCCCGCGAGATGCGGAGCCGACGGGCGAGGTCGGCGACCTCGAGCCCGCGGTCGATCCGGGCGCGACGCAACTCGGCCCCGTCGATCGGCACCGTGGTGCCGGGCCGGGCTCTGGGCTTGGCCATGCTCCGCAGTCTAGAGACATCTGACGACAGCTAGCAACAGCAACATCCCGGAAATGGTGTTCCGAGGGGGTGGCAAGATCTGGAATATATCTGTATCTCTAGATGTAAAAGTCGGTGGGACCTTCAGAGTCGTTGTTCCCTGCTGTTCCTGACCGAATGCTCTTGGGTAGCCTTGGGCGACCGGGATCGATGCGGATGGGACGGAACGAGGAGTCAGTGGCCGACGACGAGGCGACCCGCCGGAGCCGCCTGGGTCAACTCGTCCGGCTGGCGCGACGTCAGACCGGGGAGACGATCGACGAGGCGGCAGCCCGCGCGGGAATGAGTCCGGTCACCTGGCGCAACGTCGAGGCGGGCGTCCGGGTGAAGTCGTTTTCGCTCGGCAAGGTCGAGAGGGCGCTCGGGTGGTACCCGGGCGCGGTCGAGCATTTCCTGGCGACCGGTGAGGAGCCCTCGCCGTCGCGGCGGACCGACGAACTCATCGACTGGGTGCTGGGGCTCGACCGGCCGGACAGCCTCAAGGTCATCATCATCCGGGCGCTGCGTCAGGGTGGTGACCCGATCGATGCGGTGCTGCACAGCTCGGCGTCGTCGGAGGAGAAACTGGCGGCGATCGAGACCCTGCGGCAGGGCCAGGCGACGCGACCGTCCGGTCAGCCGTGAATCCGGGGTGTGGCCGTCCCTGACCGGTCACCGGCGCGTCGACGTACCAGCGGACGTCCGCCCGCGACGAGGCGTCGTGCCGCAACACCCGGATCAGGGAGCGGGCGGCACGGCGGCACCGGCGCGTTGGCGGGCGAGCGGCCCGACCCGCGGCACGCACTACCATCGACGCCGACCGACATCGATGGCAGGGGTGGCGGGTGACCAGATTCGTGGTCGTGGGCGGCGGCATCGTCGGACTGGCGGTGGCGCACCGGCTGCGGACCGACCGACCCGGCGACCAGGTGACCGTGCTGGAGAAGGAGTCCGGCTGGGCGGCGCACCAGACCGGACACAACTCCGGGGTGATCCACGCCGGGGTCTACTACCGTCCGGGGAGCCTCAAGGCGGCCCTGTGTCGGGCCGGCAGCGCCTCGATGGTCCGGTTCTGCGAGGAGCAGGGACTGCCGTACCAGATCTGCGGCAAGCTCATCGTCGCCGCCGGGGACGCCGAACTGCCCCGGCTGCACGAGCTGCATCGCCGGGCCGTCGCCAACGGGCTGCCGGTCCGCCTGCTCGACGCGGCCGAGGCGACCGAGTACGAGCCGCACGTCGCCGCCGTCGCCGCGCTGCGGGTCGACTCGACCGGCATCGTCGACTTCGCCGCGGTCTGCCGTCGCCTGGCGGAGCTGCTCGCCGAGGGCGGCGCCGAGCTGCGGCTGGACACCCGGGTCACCGCGGTGCGGATGGCCGGCGGTGAGGTGCGGGTGGAGACCACCACCGGCGAGCTGGCGGCGGACGTCCTGATCAACTGCGCCGGACTGCACGCCGACCGGGTCGCCCGGCTGGCCGGGGTCGTGCCGCCGGCCCGGATCGTGCCGTTCAGGGGCGAGTACTACGAGCTGGTGCCGGAACGCCGCAACCTGGTCCGGGGACTGATCTACCCCGTTCCCGACCCGCGGTTCCCGTTCCTCGGCGTACACCTGACCCGGATGATCGACGGCAGCGTGCACGCCGGGCCGAACGCCGTCCTCGCCACCGCCCGCGAGGGCTACTCGTGGCGACGATTCGCCCCGCGCGACGTCTGGGAGCAGCTCCGCTACCCGGGACTGTGGGCGCTCGCCCGCCGCCATCACCGGTACGGCCTGACCGAGGTGGCCCGGTCGCTCTCCCGGACACGGTTCGCGGCCAGCCTCGCCCGGCTGGTTCCCGCGCTGACCCAGGCCGACATCACGCCGGCCGGCGCCGGGGTACGCGCCCAGGCGGTCCGGCCGGACGGCAGCCTGGTGGACGACTTCCTCGTCGTCGAGGCGGAGCGGCAGGTGCACGTCCTGAACGCGCCGTCCCCGGCGGCGACCAGCGCGTTCGAGATCGCCCGGCACATCGTCGCCCGGCTGCCGACCCGGTGAGCCATGCCGCTACGTCACTACATCGGGTGATGGTGATCGCCGGCCTGCTCGGACGACACTGACCTGGTGGAACGCCCCTTTCCTGTCGCCGCCCTGCTACTCGGGGTGACTCTCGGTATCGTCGCGGGCATCTCGTACGCGGTCGCCCGCCGGGCCTGGGCCGACTACCACAAGGCCCGGACCAGCCTCCCGGGACTGCGCGACGCGGCTTGGGCGATGACCCGGATCGCCACCAGCCGGGGTGGGATCGTGCTGCTGCTCTGCCTCGCCGCCGTGGGTTGGGCCGCGGCCAGCGACCGGTAGTGCGGGGCGACCGGTCAGCGACGGCGGGCGAGCAGGCCGTACCGACGGATCGCCCGGACCGGTTCGGGGGCCGCGCCGATTCGCCGCAGGATGTGGTTCGCGGCCTGGATCCCGGTGACTGCCGCCCGCTCCAGCAGCGCGCTCGGCACCTCGGTGCCGATCCCGTCCCCGGCAAGCCAAAGCCCGTCCGCGTCGGTCGCCACGCCGGGCCGGTCGGCGTGGTCGCCGGGACGGAACGCCGGGGCCTGCCGTTCCACCCGGGCGTGCAGGTCGCGTACCGGCAGCTCCGCTACCTCGGGCCAGAGCCCGGCCAACTCGGCGCGCATCCGTTCGGCCAGCTCCGGCCCGGGCACGCCCTCCGGACAGGCGTACGCGTGCAGCTCCAGCACCGCCCCGCCGGTGCGCCCGGCCCAGCAGCGGGCCGCCGTCTCCAGCCGGTGGTAGAGGGTCACCGAGTCCAGGGTCGGCTGCCGGGACACTCCGCTGAAGACCGGCCGCCGCGCCGCCACGTCCCCGGCCAACCAGTACCGGGCGACCGCGTACGGCGGGCCGGTGCCGGACCGGGCCACCCGGCGGGCGAGGACCGGCGCCGCGGCCGCCAGCCTCGGTGAGGCCCGGACCAGCGACGCCAGGGCCGGCGGGTCGACGGCGAGCACCAGGTACCGGGCACGGTGGTCGGCGCCGGAGCCCGTCTCCACCCGCCAGCCGCCCCCCTCCGGAGCCACCGACGCCGCCGTCCGTCCGCATCGAATCTCCGCGCCGCGTCGCCGCAGGTAGCCGGCGAGTGGTCGCCAGATCGCCGACTCGTAGTCCGCCGTCGGCGCGTCGAACGCGAGCCCTTCCGCGTTGCCGAGGAAGTAGAAGTGAAAGTTGGCGACCAGCTCGGCGGCGGAGAGCTCGGCCTCGTGGTTGAAGAACGAGTGGGAGAAGACCTCGAAGAGCATGGCCCGGGCCCGGTCCGGCAGCCGTAGCGCGTCGAGCAACTCGGCCGCCGTCACGCCGTCCAGCTCGGCGTACGTCCGCTCCGGGTGGTACGCGAGCAGCGGTAGCGCCGCCCGGCCGTCCATCCGGCGCAGGTCCCGCAGCCGGATACTCGGGCTGCGCAACAGCAGGGCCAGCAGGTTCCACGGCGCGGCGGCCGGGAGCCGCCCGAAATCCTCGGCCGGCCAGTCGCGGTGCAGCACCGGATAGCCGGGAACCGGGCGGAGCAGGTCGAGCGCCGGGTCGATCCGGCGCAGCACCGCCCGGAGGTTGTGGTACTGGCGGAAGAACGCGTGGAAGCCGTGGTCGACCGGCTGGATGCTGCCATCGGTCAGGGTGACGGCCCGGGTGTTGAGCCGGCCGCCGAGCGTCGACCGTCCCTCCAGGACGGTGACGGGCACGCCGCGTTCGGCGAGTACCACCGCCGCGCAAACCCCGGCGACCCCGCCGCCCACCACGAGCACCGTCACGTCGGGCATCCGCGTCACTCCGGCGGCGGGGGTGGGGACGGTGCGTTCGTCGCCGCCTCGTCCGGTCGGCAGCGCGGCGGCCGGTCCGAGCCGGGCCAGACGTACGGCAGGTCGGGCGGCACGTCGCCGAAGATTGGCCCGTAGTGGGCCGGATCCTTGCGTAGCAGCGACGAGCGGTGACTCCGGTGCAGGTCCTCCCGGCCGAGCCAGGGCGGCAACTCGCCGGCCTCGGCGAGGTCGTCCTGGCTCCGTACCCGGGTCACGCCGCAGCCGGCGGCGAGGTCGGCGACGAGGGTGCCGGCGCAGGTGTCCGCCCGGCCGGTCGCACACCACTCGGCGCAGATGTCGAGACCGTAGCGGACCAGCGCCTCCTCGTACCCGGCCCACATCCGCACCGCCGGGTGGTGCCGCCAGCCGTATCCGGGGCGGATCAGCGCGCGCAGCACCTGCAGCGCCTCGACCCGTTGCTTGCCGAGTCGCCGCTGGTCCAGGCACCGGGCGGTGCGCCGAAAGTCCGGGTACGGCAGGAAGGTCTGCACCCGAGGGACTACCCGCACCGACCGCCACCATGTCCGGCGGCGACGGCGTCTCCGCCGCCCGGCGCGGGGCCACCAGCGGTGATCTCGTTGACTACGATCCGGACATGGCGGAGCTCTGGCGGACAAAGGCCCGGCGGGCGTTCGAAACCCGGCTCCGGGACGGTCTGCGGTCGAACGGAGACAGCCGGCCGCACTACGTCGTCTGTGGTCAGGACGCTCTCGCGGTCCGGCTCGTTCAGGAGCTGCTCGGTAACGACCCGCAGGGCGCGCAGGTCCGGGTCACGGTGATCGTGCCCTACCAGCGCCGCCGCGACGCCGGGCCGGACATCCGCGCCCTGCGGGGCGTACGACTGATCCGGGCGGACCGGCTCGACGAGGAGACCTTCCGGGCCGCCGGGCTGGTCGGGGCGAGTGGTCTGGCGCTGCTGCACCAGGACGACGTGGGCAACATCGACGCCGCGCTCTGCGCGCAGGAGGTCGAGCCCAACCTCCGGCTGGTGCTGCGGATGTTCAACACCGGCCTCGGCAACAAGATCCGGCAGCTCTTCCCGGACGCCGCGGTCCTCTCCGACGCCTCGATGGCGGCTCCCTCGTTCGTCGCGGCGGCGCTCGGCGAGGTCGCCCCGACCTACTTCCGGTACGGCGGTCGGACCCTGTACGTCGCCCCGCGTGCGGAGGTCCACCCCAGCCAGGTGCTCTGCGAGTTGGCCGACGTGTACGATCCCAGCCACCCGGCGGCGCCCCCGGCCGACCCGGCCATCGCCGATCTCGTGCTGGCCGCCGCGGTCGGCCAGAGCAGCACCGACCTGGCCGACCGGAACCGGTCGCGGCGGGCACGGCGCCGGCGGCGGCGCCGTGCCGCCGTCCTGCTCCGGGCGGTACGCTCGTTCGCCACCCGCAAGATCGGGATCGCCACCCTCACCGTTCTCGGAGTGATCCTGGTCCTCGGCTTCCTGCTCCGGTACATCGAGCACCAGAGCATCGGCAACGCGCTCTACGTGACCCTGGTGACCACCGTGGTCGGCGCCGACCCGGACGTGGAGAAGAGCGCGGCGGCGCAGATCCTCCAGGTGGTGCTGAACATCGCCGGACTCGCGTTGATCCCGCTGATCACCGCCGCGGTGGTGGACGGGATCGTCAAGGCTCGGCTCGCCCTCGACGCCGGCCTGCTCCCGGACGACCGGAGCGGGCACGTGGTGGTGGTCGGCCTCGGCAACGTTGGCACCCGGGTGATGGGGCAGCTGCACGACCTCGGGGTCGAGGTGGTCGCCATCGACAAGGATCCGGAGGCGCGCGGCGCCGCGCTCGCCCGCCGGCTCAACGTACCGCTGATCGTCGGGGACGCGGCCCGCGAGGAGACCCTGGAGGCGGCGGCGGTGGGGAGCTGTCAGGCCCTGGTGGTGGTCTCCACCGACGACGTCAGCAATCTCCAGGCGGCGCTGAACGCCCGGTCCCTCAACGGCGACCTGCGGGTGGTGCTCCGGCTCTACGACGGCGACTTCGCCGAGCGGATCCAGAAGACCTTCGCTATCGCCGTCTCCCGCAGCGTGTCGTACCTCGCCGCGCCCTCCTTCGCCGCGGCGTTGCTGAACCGGGCGGTGATCGCGACGATTCCGGTCGACCGGCACGCGCTGCTGGTGGCGGAGGTACCGGTCGCGGCCGGCTCGGCGCTCGCCGGCCGGGAACTCCGTTCGGTCGACGAGACCCCGGGGATCCGGGTGATCGCGCTGACCCAGGTCGGGCAGGTTCGGATCGAGTGGTCGTTCCGGCCGGATCACCGGCTCCGTCCCGGCGACCGGTTGACCGTGGTGGTCCGCCGCGCCGGGCTCAACCGGCTGCTCCGCGAGGCGAGTGCACCTCCGCCGCCCGCACCGCCTCCGCCGGCCGTTTCGGGTGGCACACCGCGACAGACTCGCCGGCCGGAGCCGCGCCGGACCATCCGCCGTACGCCGCCCGCCGCGCCGGTCCGCCGCGCCGACCCGTCCGGCTGAGCGTCGCAGCGCCCGGGTTGGGCGGGTGTTTCCGCTGGTCGACGTGGTGTCGAGCCCGCCGCGGCGGAGCGGCGTCCGTCGACCCGACCCGCCCGACCGTCGGCCGGCGACCCGGGATCAGCCGACCGTGACGCCGAGGACGGCCTGCTCGTCCGGCCGGTGCACGAGGATGTCGGAGAGGAAGGACTGGACGGCCGGCGCCAGGCCGACGTCCCGGCCGGCCTGCTCGGAGAGCCGCCAGCGGTGCTCGATGATCTGCACGAACAGCTCGGTCGGTTCGAGTTTGCCGCGCAGGTGGGTCGGCACGGCCCGGACCACGGGCTCGAAGACCTCGGTCAGCCACCGGTGCGCCGCCTGCTGCTCGTCGGTGAGGTCGCTCTCCGCCCGGTAGGTGTCCAGGTCGTTGAGGAGTCGCCGCGCCTGGTTCTCCTCGGCGTCCAGCCCGGTGAGCCGGAGCAGCCGGCGGGTGTGGTAGCCGGCGTCGACCACCTTCGGCCGGACCAGGTACCGCCCACCGTCCACGACCGACATCGACACCTCGGCGACGTCGAAGCCGAGCTCGTTGAGCCGGCGGATGCGGCGCTCGATGTCGTGTCGTTCCCCCCGCTCGACCTGCTGCTCGTACGTGATCTCGTGCCAGAGCCGCTCGTAGCGCTGGACGACCTCCTCGCAGACCACCTCGGGGTCGATCGACTCGTGCAGCAGCCCCGCCGCCTGGAGGTCCAGCGCCTCGCCGAAGATGTTGACCCGGGCGATCTCCAGATCCTCGTCCCGTTGCCCGGAGGAGAGCTGCCGGTGCAGGGCGCCGGTCTCGGCGTCGACCAGGTACGCCGCGAAGGCCCCGGCGTCCCGGCGGAACAGGGTGTTCGACAGCGAGCAGTCACCCCAGAAGAAGCCGGTCAGGTGCATCCGGACCAGCAGCGCGGCCAGCGCGTCGAGCAGCCGGTTCATCGTCTCCGGCCGCAGCGTGTGCGAGAAGAGCGCCCGGTAGGGGAGGGAGAACTGGAGGTGCCGCGTGATCAGCACCGGTTCGAGGGGTTCGCCGTCCCGGGTCTGCCGGTCGGCGACGATCGCCACCGCCTGCACGGCGGGGAAGTCGATCCGTTCGAGGGCGCGGAGCAGGTCGTACTCGCGCTCGGCGACCCGTTCGGCGGTCTCCTTGACCGCGTAGACGGTGCCGGCGAGCCGTACGAACCGGACGACGTGCCGGGAAATACCCTGGGGCAGCGCCACCAACTGGTCAGCGGGCCACTGCTCCAGCGGGGTCGACCAGGGAAGGTCGAGCAACGCCGGGTCGACAAGGGCCGAAGTGATCCGCACGGGTATCAAGCATGCCGCTCCGTGTCGTCCGTCGCCTCCCGACGTGGTTGGACACACACCGCCGCCGCTGCCCGGTCCGGCGGCGGCATCGCCTCCACTGATCTGCGGCGGGTTCGGGTCGCGGGTCGGCGGTAGCGTGGTCGGATGCGGGAAACCACGACGGTACGACGGCCGGTACGACCGCGTCCGGTCAACCCGGCCGGCTGGTGGTTCGACGGGCTGCTGCTCGCCGCGGTGGCCGCGTTGACCACCGCGCTGGCCGCCGACCAGCTTCTCGACCTCGACCTCGCGGTCCGGTCGTGGGTCAACGCGCACCGGCCGGAGCCGGCGTACTGGGTCGCCCGGATTCTCAACTCGCTCGGCCAGGGTGGCTGGTTCCTGATGCCGATCACGTTCGGGCTGGGGGCGGTGGTCGCGTACCGGACCCGATCGGTCCGGCCGCTCCTGGTCGGGGTCGGGGCCTTCGTCCTCACCTCGTTCGTGATCGGCCCGGTGAAACTCTGGACCGACCGGGCGGCACCGAGCTCCACGCTGCCGCCCGAGGAGTCGGTACGGCTCTTCGCCACGCTGCCCCCCGGCGAGTTCGACATGTCGTACCCGTCGGGTCACGTGGCGAACTCGATCGTCTGGTACGCGGCGATCGCGGTGCTGGTCGCCGCGCTGCTGCGGACGCTCGGCCGGCCGGACGCCCCGCCGGGGCTGTACCGGGTGATCCGGGTCGGACCGCCGGCGATCGTCTTCTGCACCACGACCTACCTCGGCTGGCACTGGATCACCGACTCGATCGCCGGCCTGTTCCTCGGTCTGCTCCTCGGTCGGCTGCTGGACCGGGTGCCCTGGGACGACCTGCCGCTGCCCCGGCTCCCCGGCGGAGCGGACCGCCGGGGAGTCCACGGCGGCGACGCCTGACGCCGCGGCGACGAGGGGTCGCCCGGCGCTCGCGGTCGGCCGCCTCGGCATGCGACCGGCCGTCGAGCCGCACTTGGGCCGGCCTACGACGCCGTCACCAGCACCGTGGCGCTCACCTGGTGCTCCGCAGCTCCTCGAAGATCCGCGCGGTGCCCTGCGCGCCGAACCCGGCGGCGATCTGTCGGCGGACGATGTCGTACACGGGCTTCAGCACCTCGACGTTGACCCCCTGCTCCGTGCTGGCCCGCATCAGCGACGAGAGCGCGGCTTCGGTGAACCGGAGACTCTGCTGGCCCTCGCCGGTGTAGTCCTTGGCGTCGATGGTGGCGGCGTAGCCGGCCAGGCCGTTGGTCATGGCGGCGAGGAACGGTGCCTGCCGTGCCGCGAACTCGGTCGCCGAGACGCCTCCGGAGCCGACCAGCGCCGCGCCGTGCATGAAGCCGGCGAACATCGTGTACATGCCGACGAGCATCGCCATGTCGTAGAGCGAGGCCATGCCGGCGTCCGACCCGAAGTAGCTGCTCTCGCCCCACAGGTCCCGCAGCGTCCGCTGCTCCTCGTAGGCGGTGGCCGAGCCGCTGTAGAACACCGCCGCACCCGGGCCGCCGATCATCTCCGGGACGGCCATGATCGCGCCGTCGAGGTACGTGATGCCGTGCTCGGCGGCCCAGGTGGCGAGTTCGCGCGACTCGTTCGGGGTCGTGGTGGTCAGATTGATCACGGTTCGCCCGGACAACCGGACCGCGATCGGGTCGAGCACGGTGTGCACCGACTGGTGGTCGAACAGGCAGACGACGATCGCGTCGGCGTCGGCGACCGCCTCCTCGACGCTGCCGGCAACCGTGGCGCCGCGCGCGGCGAAGGGCTGCGCCCGGTTCGGGGTCCGGTTCCACACGACCGTGCTCGCCCGGCGGCGAGCGCGGCCGCGGCGAGCGCGCTGCCCATCGCTCCGAGTCCCAGAAACGTGGTGGTGCTGGTCATCGCTCTTCCTTGCCGTTGCTGAGAAGGACGTGGTTGGGCGCCCGAGCACCATCCTGGGTACGTGCCTTCCTGTTGACAAGTACCCACCATTTTGTTCAATACTTACTACTTGGTAAGTATTGGCGTTGACATGGTCGAGTGGGAGGTCGGCGATGCCGTCGAGTGCCAGGCGCGGCCCGTACATCTGCGGCATTGACGCCGCGATGGACGTGGTGTCGGGAAAGTGGAAGTCGTTGATCCTCTGGGAACTGGACACCCACGGCACGCGCAGGTTCGGCGAGCTGAAGCGGGGCCTGCCCGGCGTGAGCGAGAAGATGCTTATCCAGCACCTCCGCGAGATGGAAGAGGACGGCCTGGTCCACCGCGAGGTGTACCGGGAGGTCCCGCCCCGGGTGGAGTACTCGCTCACCGTGCACGGCAGGTCGCTCAACGAGGCGCTCCGTCCGCTGGGCGAGTGGGGCAGCCAACGGCGCGCGCGCCTCGCCGCCGAGGGGCAGCTCGTGTCCGACTAGCGGCCCGCCGACCGCGGGCACGGGTGCGCCGCGGGCCCCCGCGGTTCAGCCGACCGTCGTGGTGACCCCGCCGCCGCAGGGCGCGCCGGGCTCGAGCGACGCGGTGATGCGGTAGCGCCTGACGAACTCGTCGATCGCCGGGTCATCGGCGGTCTGGACCGCGAGCTGGTAGCCCCAGGCCTGCAGCGAGATCGGCGCGTTCTGGGCCGGGTACGGGCTGAGCATCAGGTACTCCTGGCCGCGTACCCGGGCAGCGAGCTTGTCCACCTCGGACGCGGCGAGGTCCGGCCGGTACGTGATCCAGACGGCGCCGTGCTCCAGGCTGTGTACGGCGTTGCCGTCGGCGATCGGCGCCGGGTAGACGTCCCCGTTGCAGTTCTGCCAACGGGGATGGTGGGGACCGCCGGCCGGCGGGGTCATGGGGTAGGTGATCTTCCCTTCCCGGTGCTCCTGGGTGAGTACCCCCGGTGCCTGTTCACGGTAGTTGACCAGCGCCGACAGGTCGGCCTCGTTGGCCCGGTGCCGGTACCAGACGAATCCGCCGATCCCGCAGACGGCGAGGAGGACCAGCGCGAGAACCCCACCCCCGAGCGCGAGCAGCGGGCCGGTCCGGTTGCCCTTCGCCGGGACTGGTGGCGCCGGATGACCCGGGTACGGCTGCCCCGGCGGCCCGGAGCCCGGCACCGGAGCGGGATAGCCGGTGGGCGGGTACCCGGTTGGCGGTGGCCCGTACCCGGGCGGGGTGGGTGCCGGCGACGGGGCGGACCCGGGTTGGGGTGGTACGGGCCCGGGGGCCGACGGAACTCCCGACGCCGGGCCGGGCGGCTGCTGGTACGGCGGATCCGGGTAAGCCATCTGCCCTCGCCCTGTCTGCACGGGTAAGACACCCGATCGTAGTACGGCGGCCACGATCCGGGTGACCACGCCGTACCCCCGACGCGCCGGCGCGGGACCGGACGGCACCGAAATCGACACCCCCACCAAGCCGCCCCACGCATCGGCGTCGGTGGAACTACACTCCCTCGGTGCCGGCACATCCCTGTCGGTCCGGCCGTTCCCGCGCCCGGTCGGGCCTGCTCCGTAGACGGAAAGGTCATCACCGCCGATGCCCAGGCCGGATCCGGAAACTGTCCGCGAGACCACCGTCGCTCCCGACCCGGCCCGGTCGTTCGGGCACCCCGGGTTCGTCCCGTCCGCCGGGCCGACCCCGATGCCGCCGGAGGTCACGCCGCCACCGGTGCCGGGCCAGGTCACACCAACGGTGGCACCGGTGCCGCCGGCCGCCCCGGCGCGCTGGCGGTGGCCCCGACAGCGGTCCGCGCCGGACGCCGAGCCGGTCCGGGCGGCCGGGCGGGTCCTGGTCACCCACGCGGCGGAGGTCGGGCGGGCGGCGGCGGCCGGCGCGACCCGGGGCGCCCGCGCCGCCGCGCACGGGGCCACCCGACCGATCGTGAACCTCGCCGCCGGGATCGGCTGCTTCCTTCGTGGACTGTGGCGGTTCCTGACCAGCCCCGTCCTGTGGCCGTACGCCGTCGCACCGCTCGTCCTGCTCGGGTTGGCCCTGTACGGCCTCGCGCACGGTATGGAGGCGGCCGGCGCGGCGGTCGTCGGCTGGGCCACGTCGTTCGCCGACGGTTGGCCACGGTGGATTCACGACCTGCTCGGCGGGATTCTGCTCTGGGGCGTACGACTCGCCGTCCACATCCTCCTCGGCTATCTGGTCCTGCCACTGAGCGTCGTACTCGCCGCGCCCTGCTACGTCCTGCTCGCCCGACGGGTGGAGCGAACGCTCGCCGACGGAGGGGCACCCTCCGTCGCCCCACCGCCGCTGTGGCGCTCCTGGCTCGTCGCGGTCCGGCAGGCGATCCTGGTCACACTCGTGGTGCAGTTCGGGTGGCTGCTGCTCGTTCCGCTCCTGCTGATCCCCGGACTGAACGTGGTCATGGCGCTCGGCGCGGTGACGCTGTTCAACGGCTTCCTCGTCGGGCTGCTGATGCTGGCGATCCCGCTGCACCACCACGGGGTCACGTCGGCGCGGGCGCAGGTGTCGGCCGTCTGGCGGCACCGGGCCAGCGTGATCGGGTTCGGCGCGATCAGTGCCCTTCTGCTCAGTCTCCCGGTCACGCCGCTGCGCGCGATCGTCGCACCGGTCGTCTTCACCGGTGCCGTCCTGCTGCACCACCGGATGCGCCGGCTCGACGCGGCCCGGGCCGGCGCGGCGGTCACCGCACCGGCTCCGGGCGCGGCTCCGCCGTCGCCGGCCGGCGTCACCGGAGCGCCGGCGCTGCCTCCGGCCGGCGTGTCCGACGGGTCCCCGCCTGACCGGTAGTCGCCATGGCTGTTCCTGGACAGCCCGATTCGTGGCTCGGGCGGGTGCCGGCGCTCTAGCGTTTCTCCGTCGACCGAAGGAGGAACGCGGAGTGAAGCTTTCCGTAGACACCGCTGCTCTTCGCCAGGCGGGGGCGCACACACTGGCTGCCGGGCACGTGCTGTCGAGCACGGTCGGAGGCGGAAAGGCACTCGCCACGTCGGCCGCCTCCCTGGGTGGGCTGGCCTCCGGTCCCGCGTTGACCGCGGCGGCCCAGCGTTGGGAGCAGCAGGTCGAACGGTTTGCGGCACTGGTGCGGTCGGACGGCATTCGGATCCTGCAGGCGGCGGAGGCGTACGACACCAGCGACAACACCAGCGCGAACGGCTTCCGGCAGATGCTGTCCAGCCTGGGCAAGACCGGCGACGTGGACTGGTCGAAGGTGGGGGTCAAGTGAACGTCGACCTGGTGCTCAAGCCCGATGCCGAGGCGATGGCGACCGACGCCAAGGCATGGCAGGCGATCGCGGAGGCACTGGAGGACTGCGCGATCGAACTCAACAAGCGGGCGATCGATCCGATTGCCGAGGCCTGGCGCGGTACCGCCAGCGACTTCGCCCAGGCAGAGCTCGCCGGTCACCGGTCGGCGCTGCAGCGCGCGGCGGACGCCGCGGAGGCGATCAGCAGGGCGCTCACCGACGCCAGCAACCGGTGGCGTGTCGTGCAGGGCAAGGTGCGGCGGGTGAAGACGCAAGCCGCCGACCTCGGGCTGCGGCTCGCCCCGGACGGCACCGTCACGCCGGCCGCCGGAGCCACCGGAACACCCCGGGACGTCGCCGAGCTCACCGCGGCGGCGAAGGCGGCGCTGGCCGAGGCCGAGACCATCGACGGGGACCTGCAGCGCGCGCTGTCGCAGCACGGCCAGGCAGGCCTGCAGCCCCCGGCCGGACTCTCCACCCTGGTGAAGGGCATGCCCGGCCCGAAGGCATCCGCGAGCACGGTACTGGCGTGGTGGAACAGCCTGACCGACGCCGAGCGGTCGATGCTCGTCCAGTGGCGGCCCGAGCTGATCGGCGGGCTGGACGGGATCCCGGCGGACGCCCGACACCGCGCGAACCTCATCCTCCTCGAGCTGCAGTCGGAGAAGCTGATCGAGCAGAAGAAGCTGCTCGAAGGAGCCAAGCCGACCGCGGTGCAACAGATCGAGCTGAGCAAGGAGATCGCCGAGATCACCAAGAAGCTCGAGGCGCTCGACTCACTGAAGAACCGGATGTACGCCTCCTGGTCGAACGGCGAGGCGCCGCTGTACCTGCTCGGCTTCGACGGCAGCGGCGACGGCAGGGTCATCCTTTCCGTGGGCAACCCCGACACGGCGAAGCACGTCTCCGTCTACGTGCCCGGGACCACCTCGGAGCTGTGGAACATCAACGAGGACCTGTACCGCACCCAGGCACACCACGAGGTCGCCACCGCCAAGACCAACGAGAGCGTCGCCTCCATCCTCTGGCTCGACTACGACGCGCCGAACTGGCTCGACACCCCGGCGAGCCCGTCCTACGCCAAGCAGGGGGCGCCGGAACTGCGGGCGTTCGTCGACGGGCTCTCGGTCACCCACCAGGGGGGCGCACCGCACACCACCCTGATCGGGCACTCGTACGGCACCCGGGTCATCGGCGAGGCAGCGCTGATCAAGCCCGGCATGGACGCCGACGTCATCTCGGTCGCCGGCCCGGGGTTCGGGGTGGACATGGCGCCCGACAAGCACATGCCGCCGCCCGACAAGCTGCGGATCAACGGCGACATCTACTCGATGGTCGGGAACCTCGACCCGATCAAGGCCGCCTACACCCACCCCGACAATGCGACGATCTCCGCCGGACTGCCCGGCGTCCACGGCACGGGTGTCGAGTACCTGCCAGGGGTGAAGACGATCGACATCGGCTACGACGGATCCGGCCACAGCACGTACTGGCAGAGCGAGGAGTTCCTCACCAACGTCGGAAACCTCGTCGCCGGCCATGACGAGAAGGTCAAGACGGAGTCGACCATCGGCGACGCCATGAAGAAGCAGGGCATGGTCCGCTGACCCCGGGGGCGGGGGACCCGCTGGCGGGGTACCTGGATACCCCGCCAGCGGGACGGTCCGCGGTCGGCCGCCGGGCTCCGGGGTGGGTTGGCCGCCGGGCTATTCGTCCGGGTCGAGCCAGCCGAGCTGGACGGCGCGTACCCCGAGCTGCAGCCGGCTCTTGACGCCCGCCTGGTTCTGCAGGGCGGCGACCATCCGGCCCACCGTCCGCTCCGAGCAGCTCAGCTTCTTCGCCGCCGCCGCGTCGGTCGCGCCGTCGGCGAGCAGGGCCAGCAACTGCCGCTGCATCGGCGTCAGCTCACCGCGGTCCCCGGCCGTTCCCGCGTCGACCAGCGGCGTCGCCACCCGCCAGTACCGGTCGAAGAGGTCGCGCGCGGCCGCCACCGCACCGGCGCTGCGGACCTGTAACACGCCGGCCCGGTTGTCGGCCGGGTCGAGCGCGATCACCACATAGTCGTCGTCGACCACGAACAGCCAGACCGGCAGCGCCGGCACCGTCCGGATCTGCACGCCGTGGTCCCACATCTGACGCGCGCCGTCGAGCAGGGGCTTGCGGAAGGTGATGCTGTCCAACAGCACCAGTCGTACCGCGGCACCCCGCCGGGCGACCTGCACCGCGAGTTCCTCCGCCGGGCGGTAGTCGGTGTCGTCTGCCAGCCCCGGCGGTGCGCCCGACGCGCCGAGTACCTGCACCGAGATCCGGGCGGTGACCGCGATGTGTTCCAGACAGGCCCAGGCGGCGTCCGGGCCCTCATGCAGCTGTACGTTGTCCGCCTCCCACGAGCCGAGGCCGGGAAACTCGGCGGCCAGCGCGTCGACGGCGGCCCTGCCCCGCTCGACGCGCTGCTGGTGCGCCAGCAGTTCGGCGCGGGCCCGGGCGAGCAGCGGCCCGAGCGCGCGGCCCGGTGACACCGGGACGAAGCGGTTCTGGTCCTGTAGGGACCGGCGCAGCAGGCCCAACGTCACCATGCGCTCCAGCCGCTGGCCGATCTGTGACTCGGGTTCCGCGAGCCGCGCGGCGAGCTCCGCCACCTGCGTGCGCGGTTCGCGCAACAGGAGCCGGTACAGGATCTCGTCGGCGGGATCGATGCCCAGGTCCGAGAGCACTCGTGTCACACCATCCCAGCGAGCCAATGCCGTCTCCGGCATGTCGCCCTGCGATCTCGGCGTGGCCCCCAGCATAGGGGAGCAAGCGTCCCGGCTCGGCCCGGTACGACCCCGGGCGGGAGCGGACCGGCGCCGATCGAACCGGACCGCCGGACGGGTCGCCGGGTGGGGATGGATCCGACGAGGGGTGATGGCGTCCCGGGTCGGGTGGCCCTTCGGATCGACGAGGTCGGCTCAGTCGACCCAGGTGCCGCCGCGCATCACCCGGACGACGTTCAGATTGTCGTCCAGCACCACCAGGTCGGCGCGCAGCCCCGGCATCAGGGCTCCGACCCGCTCGCCGAGCCCGATCGCCCGCGCCGGGGTGGTGGCGGCCATCCGGCAGGCGTCGACCATCGAGATCCCGGCCGCGACCACCTGGCGTAGCGCCGCGTCCATCGTCAGGACACTGCCGGCGATCGCTCCCGGCGTGCCGTCGGACGTGGCCAGCCGGGCCGTCCCCTCGGCGACGACGACGGGCTGCCCGCCGAGCTCGTACGTGCCGTCCGGCATCCCGGCCGCCTCCATCGCGTCGGTGACCAGCGCGGCGCGGTCCGGGCCGGCGACCCCGGCGGCGAAGGCGAGCGTCCCCTGGTGCAGGTGTATGCCGTCCGCGATCAGCTCGCAGACCACGTTCGGCGAGCCGAGCAGCGCGAAGACCGGGCCGGGCTCGCGGTGGTGTGGTCCGCGCATCCCGTTGAACAGGTGGGTGGCGACGGTCGCCCCGGCGATGATCGCCGCGCCGGTCTGCTCGTAGGTGGCGTCGGTGTGCCCGACCGCCGCCACCACCCGGCGGGAGACCAACAGCTCGATCGCGGCCAGCGCGCCCGGCAGCTCCGGGGCGAGGGTGACCATCCGGACCGCCCCGCCGCCGAGGTCGAGCAGGTCGGTGAGTTCGCTGAGCGACGGGTCGCGGAGGAAGGCGGGGTTCTGCGCGCCGCACCGTACCGTCGACACGTACGGCCCCTCGTAGTGGATGCCGGCCAGCACCCCCTCGGCCACCAGCGGCGCGAAGGCCGCGGTGGCGTCCCGCATCAGTTCGTACGGCGAGCTGACCAGGCTGGCCAGCAGCGTGGTGGTGCCGTGCGCCAGGTGGAACGCCGCCGCGCTCCGGGCCGAGTCGGGGTCTCCGGTGGTGAAGGTGTGCCCGCCGCCGCCGTGGGTGTGGATGTCCACGAAGCCGGGGACGATCCAGTGCCCGTCCCGGATCGACGGGTACTCCGCGACCGCGGTGATCCGGTCGCCGTCGAGTTCCACACAGCCCTGCCGGATGACGCCGGTCGGGGTCACCACCTTGCCACTGACCCGGACGGTCACGTTGTCTCCTCGCTTTGCTCGTTGTCGCCGGTACCGGGCGGGTCGACCGATGACCCCGCCGCGCCCGGTCACCGGGTTTCTAGGGTTTCGAGGGCGTCGAGGGCGAGCAGGGCGGCACCCAGGCAGCCCGCCTCGTCGCCGAGGGCCGCGCGTCGCAACCGGGGCACCGTCTGGAAGGTGAGTCGTCGTCGCAGCGCGGTCCCGAGCGGGTCGAGCAGGTCGGCGCCGGCCTCGGCGAGCCCGCCGCCCAGGACGACGACCTCGGCGTCGTACAGCGCCTGGGCGATGGCCAGGCCGTCGGCCAGGGCCTCGACCGTCTCCCGCCACACCTGTCGGGCGGCCTCCTCGCCACCGACCGCCCGGTCGACCACGTCGGCGGCGGTCGCCGCGGCACCGGTCAGGGCCGTGTAGCGTCGGCCGACCGCGGCGGCCGAGGCGACCGCCTCCAGGCAGCCGAGCGCCCCGCAGCCGCAGCGCGGCCCGCCGGGGCGTACCACGATGTGGCCCAGCTCCCCGGCGGCGCCGTGTGCGCCGGCGAAGGCCGACCCGTCGACCACGTGGGCGGCGGCGATGCCGGTGCCGATGGCAACGAAGAGCACGTGCCGGGTACCGCGCCCCGCACCGAGCCGCGCCTCGGCGATCCCGCCGGCCCGGACGTCGTGGCCGAGCGCGGTGGGCAGGCCGAGTCGCGTGCCGAGCAGGGCGCGCAGGGGTACGTCCCGGAAGCCGAGGTTGGCTGACCAGACCGCCGTACCGGTGGCCTCGTCGACCACTCCGGGCACCACGACGCCCAGCGCGAGCGGGGTGAGGCCGTCGGCCCGGGCCTTGGCGGCGAGGCCCTCGGCGACGTCGAGGATGCTCGCCACCACGGCGGAGGGCCCACGCTCGGCTCCGGTGCGGTGCCGCTCGGCGTGCACGGTGCCACCATCGGGCCGGACCAGGGCGCACTTCATCCCGGTGCCACCGACGTCCAGTGCGACGACGACGTCGGTGGGCCGGTACGGCGCCGGGGTGGCCGGGCCGGTCACGTGAGCACCACGGACCGGGTGAGGTGCCGGGGCGTGTCCGGGTTGAGCCCGCGCCCGGTCGCCATGGCGACCGCGAAGCGCTGGGCGAGGATCAGGTCCGCCATCGGGTCCAGCGGCGGCCGGCCACCGACCACCGCGTACGCACCGTTGGTCCGGCTGTGGATGAACGCCGCGCCGGTGGCGGCGATGTCCTCGGCGAGTCCGGCCGGGACCTCGCCGAAGGCCCAGACCAGGCGGCCGGGGGCGGCGATCGAGATCGGCCCGTGTCGGTAGTCCATCGCCGGGTACGCCTCGGCCCAGCAGGTGGCCGCCTCCCGGCACTTCAGCGCCGCCTCGTACGCGATACCGACCGTCCAGCCGCGGCCGAGGAAGGTGATCTGCTCGACCCGGGCGGGGTCGAACGGCAGCGGGGCGCGGACCGCGACCTCGGCGTCGGCGGCCAACGCGGGAACATCGGTGCCGAGATGCGCCCGGAGCAGGGCGAGGGCGCTGGTGGCGAAGCGGGTCTGCACCACCGAGCGCTCGTCGGCGAAGGGGAGCGCCACCGTGTCGGCGGCGAGGTCGACGGCGGGGGAGCCGGGGTCACCGACGAGCACCGTGGTCGGCCGCCGCCCGCGTAGCGCGGTCAGGACGTTGAGGACCTCGGTGGTGGTGCCGGACCGGGTGATCGCGACCACCCGGTCGTACGGCCGGTCGAGGGGGAACTCGGAGGCCTGGAAGGCGTCGGTCTCGCCGTGCCCGGCCCGTTCCCGCAGCACGGCGTAGGCCATGGCCATGAACCACGAGGTGCCGCAGCCGACCACCGCGACCCGCTCTCCGGGGCGGGGCAGCGCGGCGGCGGAGCTGGCGGCCAGGGCCGCGGCCTGTCGCCAGCACTCGGGCTGGCTGTTGATCTCCGCATCGACGTGGCCCATGACAGCTCCTGCGCAATACGGCTCGGTTCATTGGTATTTCGAGCGTCATTCTGCGCGAAGGTTCTCGTTGGTCGCAACCACGTGCAGTTTCGCGCAAGACTTGGTTTTGCGGGCGCATCTTTCGCGCACTATCGTGCACGCAGTCGTCACGCCGTACGCAGCCGGAGGTTCACGGTGGACCGCTACGCGAGGTGGAACGCGCTCCTCGAACTGCTGACCGAGAGCGGTCGCGTCACGGTCGAGGACGCGGCCACCCGGCTCGGGGTCTCGCAGGCGACCATCCGGCGCGACTTCGACCAGCTCGCGCAGCAGCAGATGATCACGCGTACCCGGGGTGGGGCGGTCGCCAACGGCGTCTCGTACGACCTGCCGCTGCGCTACAAGACGGCCAAGCACTCCGCCGAGAAGCAGCGGATCGGCGCGGCCGCGGCCGCGCTCGTCGCCCCCGGCATGGTGGTCGGGCTCAACGGCGGCACCACCACCACCGAGGTCGCCCGGGCCCTCGCCGTCCGCCCCGACCTGAACAGCAGCAGCGCGGACGGCGCCCAGCTCACCGTGGTGACGAACGCCCTGAACATCGCGAACGAGCTGCTGGTCCGATCCCGGATGAAGATCGTGGTGGCCGGCGGGGTGGTCCGGCCGCAGTCGTTCGAGCTGGTCGGCCCGCTGGGTGGGGCGCTGCTGCGGGAGGTCACCCTCGACATCGCGCTGCTCGGGGTGGACGCCATCGACGTCCAGCTCGGGGCGGCGGCGCACCACGAGGGCGAGGCGTCGATGAACAACCTCATGGTGGCACGGGCCAAGCGGGTTGTGATCATCGCCGACTCGTCCAAGCTGGGCGGCCACGCCTTCGCCCGGATCTGCCCCGTGGAGCGGATCGAGACCCTGGTCACCGACTCGGGCGCCGACCCGGCGACGGTCCGGTCCTTCCAGGACGCCGGCGTGCAGGTCATCTGCGCCTGACGACTGGCGTCGTTCGCGCCTGACGGTGCCGGGCCATCCCGCCTGATGGTGCCGGGCCATCGTTCAGCGGGCACGCCATCCACAAGAACAACGCGCCCGACGGCGCCGGCGTCGCGACGCTCGCCGCCCTGGTCGTCCCGCACCGGCGGTCGTTGCCATGCGCGCTCCGGTGCCTGCTCCGGCATTCCGGCCCCGTGTCCGCCGGTGGTTCGCGGCGCGCCGGTACCCCGCATAGCAGGGTAGTACGCAAAGCGATGGTACGGTGTTTCCGACATCGACATCAGGCGTCGGCAGAGAGGCCACAATGGCTCCCGTACTGGAGATCGAGGGTCTGCGAAAGACCTACCGGAGTAGACGCCGCGGTGAGCGGCGTGCCCTGGACGGTTTCGACATGGTGGTCGAGGAGGGCCAGGTGCACGGCTTCCTCGGTCCGAACGGCTCGGGGAAGACGACCACCCTGCGGACGCTGCTCGGGCTGATTCGGCCCGACGGTGGCCGGATGGCGATCCTCGGCCAGGAGGTGCCCGCGGCCCTACCGACGGTCGCCCGCCAGGTTGGCGCGATCGTGGAGAGCCCGCAGTTCTTCCCGCACTTCTCGGCCGAGGACACGCTGTCGCTGCTGGCCGGGGCCGGCGGGGTGCCGCAGCGGCGGGTGATGGAGGTGCTGGAGCTGGTCGGTCTGCGTGAGCGGGCCAGGGAGCGGGTCAAGACGTACTCGCTCGGCATGAAGCAGCGGCTCGCCGTCGCCTCCGCCCTGCTGAAGGACCCGAAGCTGCTGATCCTCGACGAGCCGGCCAACGGGCTCGACCCGGGCGGTATCCGGGAGATGCGGACCCTGGTCCGCACCCTCGCGTCCGGCGGAATGACCGTGGTGTTCTCCAGCCACATCCTCGCCGAGGTGCAGCAGATCTGCGACTCGGTCACCATCATCTCGCTGGGCCGGCGGGTCGCCGCCGGACCGGTCGCCGAGGTGCTGGCCCAGCACTCCAACAGCGGTCTGCGGGTACGGCTGGAGGCGGTCACCGACCTGCCCACCGCCGCCGACCTGCTCACGCGGGCCGGTGTCCAGGTCACCCCGGCCGACGACCACCTGATGGTCTTCGGCGTCGACAAGCCGGCCACGGTCACCCGCGCCCTCGCCGAGGCCGACCTGTACGTCAGCGAACTCGCCCCGGTCACGGCCGACCTGGAGAGCGTCTTCCTGGAGCTGACCGCCACCGCGCCGGTTCCGGGGCGGCACCGACAGGTCGACCAGTCCGTCGTGGTCGGCGGCCAGGCCGGTGCCGCCGTGTCCGACCAGACCGCTCGGGGGTGGGGAGAGTGAGCCTCTACAGGACCGAGCTGCGTCGGCTGCGTAAGCGCCGCTTCATCCGGTACCTGGCCCTCGGCGGACTCCTGGTGCTGGCTGCGGTGACGGTCGGGATGTTCCTCACCAACCAGAAGATCGGGCCGAAGCAGATCGCCGCGGCGGAGCGCCGTGCGGAGCAGGAGTGGCGGCAGCACGTCGCATTCACCGAGCAGTACCGCGCCCAGTGCGAGACGGCCAGGGCGGCGGGGACCGCGGGAGACGAGTTCCCCGAGGACTGCGCGGAGATCGAACCGGCGTCCCGGGAGTCGTTCGATCCGGAGGGGTTCCTGCCGTCGACGTTCGACTTCCGTAACGAGTTCGGCGTCACCCTCACCACCCTCACCGCCGTGCTCGCCCTGGTCGCCTTCATCGCCGGGGCCTCCTTCGTCGGGGCGGAGTGGAGCAGCGGCGGGATGATGAACCTGCTGCTCTGGCGACCGCAACGGATCCGGGTGCTCTTCACCAAGCTGGCCGCGCTGCTCTCCGCGTTGGCCGGGCTGGCGGTGGTCGCCAGCGCGCTCTGGACGGTGGCGTTCTGGGCGATCGGCACCTACCGGGGTACGACCGAGAACATGACCTCGGGCGCCTGGCAGTCGTTCGGCCTGACCGAGCTGCGCGGATTGGTGCTGGTCCTGGTCGCCGGGACGCTCGGCTTCGGGCTCGCGTCGCTGGGCCGGCACACCGCCCTCGCCCTCGGCGGGGCGCTCGGGGCGATGGTGGTGGGCCAGTTCGGCCTGGCCCTGGTGCTGTCGTTGGCGGGTACGAGATTCGTCGATGCGTGGCTGCTGCCGACGTACGTGCGGGCCTGGATGGAGAAGAAGGTCACGCTGCTGAACTGGCAGGTCTGCCAGGTGTCGTACGGCGGGGAGTGCCAGCCGGAAACCTTCGACATCACCTGGCAGCGCTCGGCGATCCTGTTCGCCGTCGCCGTGGTGCTGGTGCTGGGCGGCGCGACCTGGGCGATGCGCCAACGGGACATCACCTGACGAGCCCGGACCGATCGGGGGTGGGGCGGGACAGGTGGGACGACCGGGGGGTGCGTCCCGCCCGTCCCGCCCCGGCGGCCGCCACCCGAGCCAGCCCCGTACGCCGGGCCGAGCCCGCGGCCCGGGCCGCGCCGCGCGGTCCCGGGCCGACCCTGCCGTCCGGGTAGGGGCGCGGCGGCCGGTGCGGTGGCGACCGGTGATGGCTACCCTGGGGAGCTGTCCGTAGGTCGTGTGTGTCCCGCCCGGAGGAGCGCATGAGGTATGCCGACGCGCCCGCCGGCGACGAGGCCGGCGATGCCGCCGGACGGGAGCGGCCGATCCGCGTCCCGCAGCCGCGCACCGAGCCGGAGCCGGCCGCGCCAGCGGATCCGGGCGATCCGGCGGACCTGCCCGAGGCGTCGGCTTCCGAGCCGGGGCGGTCGGCGGCGGGTCCCGGGCCGACGCTGACCGACCGGGAGCGGGAGATCCTGGCGTTCGAGCGACGCTGGTGGCGCCATGCCGGGGCCAAGGAGCAGGCCATCCGGGACGCCTTCGACATCTCGGCGACCCGCTACTACCAGATCCTCAACGGTCTCCTCGACAATCCGGCCGCCCTCGCCGCCGAGCCGGTGCTGGTCGCCCGGCTGCGTCGGCTCCGAGCGGCCCGCAGCCGCGGTCGGGGCCGCTGAGTACCCTCGCGGTCACCCGGCACCGCCCTGGCCGAGCAGGCCCCGCGTTGCTCCGGCCCAGCGAGGTGAGGACCACGCCGGCGGAGTGCGGGTCACTTCTCGTACGTCCGCAGCCCGTTGCCGAGCGCGATGAACGTGGGCGCCCACTCGCCGATGAAGATGCCCCACCGGTCGGCCCGGTCGATGCCGGCCTTCTCCATCTGCTTCGAGAGCAGCCAGGTCAGGAACGACAGCCCGATGCTGGCCACTCCCGCCAGGTACATGTGCTCGGCGCGCAGGCCCATCTTGTGCAGGTGCTCCACCATCGCGATCCCCCTCGCGCTAACCCCCTACGACCGACGCTACCGTCCGTGACCGGTTGTGGCCGGCAGGTTTGCCGAGACCGGAGCCGGTGGGCTCCCACCGCCGGCCCATCCATATCGCAGTTGCCAGGCTGAGAGCGCTACCGCGACGCAGATGCGATGCCTTTCTGCTGTTCACCGCGCAGCCGCGAGGGTTATGGTCTCCGGGTGAGCCTGTTTCGGATCGGTGAGGCCGCCGAGTTGCTCGGCGTCAGCCCGGACACGGTGCGGCGGTGGATCGACTCCGGCCGGCTCGCCGCCGAGCGTGACTACCAGGGGCACCGCGTCATCGAAGGCCGCGACCTCGCCGCCTTCGCCCGGGCCCAGGCCGCCGGGCCGGACGAGCGGTCCGACGCCTCCTCGGCTCGTAACCGGCTGCGCGGGATCGTCACCGCGATCACCAGGGACACCGTCATGGCCCAGGTCGACATCCAGGCCGGGCCGTTCCGGATCGTGTCGCTGATGACCCGGGAGGCCGTCGACGAGCTCGGCCTGGAGGTCGGTTCGGTGGCGGTGGCGGTGATCAAGTCGACGACCGTGGTGGTGGAACGGGCCGCCCCCACCGTGGCGGGGCGCGCCAGGAGTGGTTCGTGAGCCTACGACCGCGGTGCCGTCCGGGCCGCCGTCTCCCGGGCACCGACTGAGCCGGTCCGCTACCCGGCGGCGATTCGGCACGGTAGACAGAGGGCATGATGCGTGTCCGCTCGGCCTCGGCGCCCGCTCCGGGCAACCCCGAGAACGAGGACCACGTCTTCCGGTACGGGGACCTGATCGGCGTCCTCGACGGGGCGACCGTACCCGAGGGCTTCGACACGGGTTGTGTCCACGGGCCGGCCTGGTACGTCCGGCAGCTCGCCGCGCGGATCGGGATGGCCGCCGCCGAACGGCCGGCTGCGGCGCTGACCGGGAACCTGGCCGCCGCCATCCTGGCGGTCCGGGCCGACCACGGCGGGCGGTGCGACCTCGACCATCCCGGTACCCCGTCGGCCACCGTCTGCCTGCTCCGCTACGGCGGTGACCACCTCGACTACCTGGTTCTCTGCGACAGTCCTCTCGTGCTGGACCTCGGCGAGCGGATCGAGGTGATCTCGGACGACCGGCTCGCGGCGGCCATGGCCGACCTGCGCCGTCAGGTGGACAGCGACGCGGAGCTGGGCGCGGAGGCCGACCGGGCGACCCGGTTCCGCCGGGCGGTGACCCTGCAACGGGCGCGGATGAACCAGACCCACGGCTACTGGGTCGCCGCCGCCAACCCCGACGCCGCCCTACACGCCCTCACCGGGAGCTGCCCGCTGACCGGCCCGGACCGGGTACGCCGGGCCGCGCTGCTCACCGACGGCGCCGCCCGGGCCGTGGAGCGGTTCGGTCTCTTCGACTGGCGCGGTCTGCTCGACCTGCTCGGGTCCGCCGGTCCGGGCGAGCTGATCCGCCGGGTCCGGCTGGCCGAGGCCGACGACGGCCGACGGTGGGCCGGCGGCAAGCGGCATGACGACGCCACCGCCGTCCTCTGCGAGTTCGACGAGAGCGCCGCGCCGCCTGGTCCGTCCGCGTCGGCGGCGGTCGCCGGCGTCGGGCCGGACGGTGGCGGTCGCTGACCATTCAGCCGGCGACCCGCAGGGTGGCCGAGGGCCGGTGCCCCGGCCCCGGTACGGCGATAATCGGTGGCCTTGGCCGACGTCGGTCACGAGGATGGGCGGCGTGTCCGTCCCCTCCCGGCAGATCCGGGCCACGTACACCGCTGAGACGATCACGGTCTATCAGGCGTACCCGCCATCGATCGCGGTTGCGGCGCTCGCGCACGGCAGGTTCGTGCCGCCGTTCAGGCGGGAGCGAATGACCTGGATCAAGCCGTCGTTCCGCTGGATGATGTACCGCTGTGGCTGGGCCCGTAAGCCTGGGCAGGAGCGGGTGCTGGCGATCGAGATCACCCGAGCCGGATTCGCCTGGGCCCTTGGCCGGTCCTGCCTGAGCCACTACGACCCGGACCGGTATCCCAGCCGGTCCGCCTGGGCCGAGCGGCTCAAGACGAGCCCGGTACGGGTGCAGTGGGATCCGGAACGGTCGCTGGACCTGCGGCCGTTGGACCACCGGTCGATCCAGGTGGGGCTGCGCGGCGAGGCCGTCGCCCGGTACGTCGACGAGTGGATCGTCACGATCACCGACGTCACCGCCACCGCGTACGCGATCCACGCCGCGCTGGAGCGCGGCGACCGGGAGGCGGCGGCCGCCCTGCTGCCGCCCGAGCGGCCGTACCCGCTGTCCGCGGAGCTGGCGGCGGCCGTGGGCGCGGCTGGCTGAGGTTCGTCCCGGATACCGGCCGCCTGCCGCGGTAAACCAGCCGGGCCGGTGGCGTGCCCGCCACGACCAGCCAACCGGCCGGTGGCACGCCCGGCGCGAACCGGGTCGCCCGAACGGAGCGGACCGGGCGAACCGGTGGACGTGACCGGCCCCGGCGAGAAGCATCGACTCGTGACCCGCGAGGTACGGCTGACGCCGCTCGACGAGCAGCTGCTCGAACCGCTGCTCTCGGTGGCGGTCGCCGAGGCCGAGCCGGATGAGGTGATGCCGCCGGTCGACGCCCCCGCCGGCTGGTCACGGGCGCGGATGGACGCCTTCCGGCAGTTCTACCGGGCGCACTTCGGCGGGCTGGACGGCCCGACCGGCAACCTGATGTACGCGATCGTCCAGGACGGCGACGTGGTGGGCATGATCCGGCTGGGGCGGGTGCGCGGCGAACCCGACACGCTGGAGACCGGACTATGGCTGGGCAAGTCGACCCGGGGCCAGGGGATCGGGCTGATCGCGTTGCGTCTGGCGCTCGCCGAGGCGATCCAGGCCGGGGCCTGCCGGGTGGTCGCCGACACCCGGTCGGAGAACCTGCCGGCGGTCAGCCTGCTGCGCCGGTGCGGCGCGGTGCTCGACTCCGACGGGGCGGCGGTCCGCGCCGAGATCCGGCTCGGGGTCACCGAGGACGTGGACGCGGTCGACGCCGGGTGAGCGGGCCGAACCCGCGGACGGGGCCGGGCCGACGTGCGGGACCGGGAGGGCCTGTTGGAGCGGCTGGGCTCAGCCGGGTTGCCGGGTCGCCGCCCGCGTGGCTCAGTGCCGGGCGGCGTACCCGGCCAGCCAGGCGACCTGGGCCGGGTCCAGGGACGGACGGACCCGCTCCCGGGCCGCCGCCACGTGCCCGGCCCGTACCGTCGTCGCCTCCAGCGACTCGCGCATCGCGGCCAGCGCCGCCTCCCGGATCAGCGCCGCGCAGTCGGCCGCGGAGAAGCCCTCCAACTCGGCGCCGAGCGCCGCCAGGTCCACCTCGTCGGCCAGCGGCACCGACCGGGCGACCGCCCGGAGGATCTCGGCGCGCGCGGCGCCGTCCGGCGGTGGGACGTACACCAGCCGTTCCAGCCGACCCGGGCGCAGCAGCGCCGGATCCACCAGGTCCGGGCGGTTCGTCGCACCGACCACCACCACGTTCCGCAGTGGTTCCACCCCGTCCAACTCGGTCAGCAGGGCGGCGACCACCCGGTCCGTCGTACCGCCGTCGGTCGCCTGCCCGCGGACCGGGGCCAGCGCGTCCACCTCGTCGAGGAACACCAGCGTCGGCGCGGCGTCCCGGGCCCGCCGGAACAGCTCCCGGACCGCCCGTTCGCTCTCGCCCACCCACTTGGAGAGCAACTCGGCGCCCTTCACCGACAGCACGTTGGCCCGGCCACTTCCGGCGAGCGCACTGACCAGGTACGTCTTGCCACAGCCGGGCGGGCCGTAGAGCAGCACCCCACGCGGGGGTTGTATGCCGAGTCGGGCGAAGGTGTCCGGATAGGTCAGCGGCCAGAGGACCGACTCGGTCAGCACCTCCTTCACCTCGGCCATGTCCCCGACGTCGTCCAGGGTCACCCCGGCCAGTTCCAGCGTCGACGACTCGGCCATCGAGGTCGGCCGGACCACCTCCCGCGCGGCGGCGAAGTCGGCCATCGCCACGGTCGGCGCCGTCGCCTCCTTCTGGCGCAGCGCCGCGCGTACCCCGGCCTCGCGTACCAGTGCGGCCAGGTCGGCGGCGACGAATCCCGGTGTCCGGGCGGCGACCTCGTCCAGCCGGACGTCCTCGGCGAGCGGCATTCCCCGGGTCAGCACCGTCAACTGCTCCCGGCGCAGCGCCGCGTCCGGCAGCGGTACGGCGATCTCCAACGACAGCAGGTCCGGGGCACGCAGTGCCGGGTCCACCGCCTCGGGGCGACTGGTGGTGCAGACCACGGCCGTACCGGCCCGGACGGCCGTGCCGAGGAGTTGCCGAAACACCGTGGTGACCGGCCCCGGGGCGTCCCGGGGGGCGAGCGCCTCGACGTCCGCGACCAGCAGGACGGCCGGTGTGCCGTCCCGGACCGAGGCGAACGCCGCCCGGAGCCGCGCTGCGGCGGCATCGGTGGTCAACGCGGCGAGTTCGGGCGCCCAGAGCGCCACCACTCGGGCCCCGACCGCGCCCGCGACGGCCCGGACCAGCGCCGACTTGCCGGACCCGGCCGGTCCGGTGACCAGGACGCCGAGCGAGACCGTGGTACCGAGCCGGCCGAGCACCTCGCGGTGGTGGAAGCCGAGGTCGAGCAGTTCGGTGAGTTCCTCCGCCTGGGTCCGCAACCCGGGCAGGTCGTCCAGCGTCGGGGCGGCGGGCTCGGGTTCCGTGGTCGGCTCTGCTCCCGTCGCCGGCCCGGTCGCCGGGCCCGGTCGCGCCACCCCGGCCGCTTCACCCACCCCGGTCCGCGCCAGCCCGCCGGTCGGCCCCTCGCCGTGGGTGACCTGGCCGCCCTGCCAGCCGACGATCGTGTCCATCGTGACCAGCACCGAGATCGGCTCGGGTACCTCCGGCCCCGGGGTCCCACCGTCCGGCCCGGCGCCCGGTGCCGGCTCGCGGCGGTCGGCCGGAACCGCCTCGGTGACGGTGAGCAGCGTGCTCGTCCAGGCGTACCCGACCGTGTTGGCGAGACTGCGTCGGGCCGCCTCGACCAGGGTCCGGACCGCCGCGTCCGGCAGGACGTCCTGCGGCAGCAGCGAGACGTCGTCGCCCGTGGTCACGACCTTGCCGAGCAGCGCGAGCCGGAGCATCTCGGGCGAGACGGCGGCGACGATCTCGACCGGGCCGGTCAGCAGCACCCGGTGCGCGGCGACCACCGGGGCGGGGGCGACGCCGACCTGGCTGCCGTCCCGGACCCCCAGGTTGCCGAGGATCAGATCGTCGGCGTAGAGCAGGGCGCGGCTCGCGGTCGGCTCGGCTCGGGCGACGATCCCGGCGGTCACCCGGCGGCCGGTCAGCCGGACCGGATCACCCGGGCGCAGCCCGAGCGCGGCCAGCACCTCGGGGTGCAGCCGAACGATGCCCCGGCGGGCGTCCAGCGCCGCCGGCCGGAGACTGGCGGTGAGGGTGAGATCCGGAGCCGTCACCGGCCGAGAGTACCGCCACCGTCTCGTCGCTCCCCGCTCACCGCCCACCGTCGTCGGGGCCGAGCAGCGACGGGTCGCGCCGGATCATCTCGACGACCCGGGCGGCGGCGGCGTCGGCGGGCGACGGCTCCTCCGCGACCGTCCAACCCGGCACGGTACGCACCGACATCGGCCAGGAGTGCGGCGGTTGTCCCGCGACCGGCAACGCCGGCTCCGCGGCCGGGCGGACGGTCACCGCGCCGTCCTCCCAGGCGACGTGCACGGCGGAGATCTTCGGCCCGTCGGCGACCCACATGGTGACGGCGACCGCCGGATGCTGGGCGACGACGCGCTGCACCGCCTCGGTCACCTCGTCGACGGGTGATCCGGTGCGGGCTGCCGCCTCCTGGGCCAGCCGTCGCTGCAACGCCTCACGCCGCTCCATCCGGGCCAGCGCGTCGTCGAGTTCGCCCCTCATCGCGTTCACCCTCCCGGCCAACCGCAGGCCACCCGGCCGTACTGTCGCGGGCTCAAGTCTCTCGCTGTCGGATCGCGCGATCCAGCGTCCGATCAAGCACGATGAGTAAGGTATGTCGTACCGAGAGTCGATCTCGGGTATTGGGTGGGACGAGCGGGACCTGAGGTCCGATGATCCGCGCCCGCCGGACCGTGGGCAGGTCGTGGCGGGTCCGGCCCGTCCGGGGCATCGCGGTCAGTCCGGTCTCAGCCCGCCCTCAGCGTCCGGGTCGTACGGTGTGCTCATGCCCTCCCTCCTCCTGGCACGGCTGCGCCGTGCCCTGCGTCCGGGCGCCGGCCGTGGGCCGGACGGTGTCCGCACCGGGTCGGGTGCGTCGGCCGGGTCGGACGGCGCGCGGTCGGTGGCCCGGGCCGGGCGCTGGCGAAGGCGCCTGACCCGGCGTCGGGTGATCGCCGGCTCGACCGCGCTCGGGTTGGCCGCCGCGGCGGTGGGCTGGGCGGTCTGGCCCGAACGGACCTCCTGGTCGGCCACTGACGCAGTGATCACCGTCCACTCCGGACCAGACGGCACCGAACCGGTGCAGCTCGACACCACCTTCTTTCTGCCACACGCGGCAAGCGCCGCGCATCCGGTACCGGCGGTGCTGCTCGCGCACGGCTTCGGCGGTACGAAGCAGTCGGTCCGCGCCGACGCCGAGGACCTGGCCGACCTCGGGTACGCCGTGCTGACGTACACCGCGCGGGGGTTCGGGCGCAGTGGTGGGCAGATCCACCTCGACCATCCCGACTACGAGGTACGGGACGCCTCCCGGCTGCTCGACTGGCTCGCCCAGCGGCCGGAGATCCGGACGGACGCCTCCGGCGACCCCCGGGTCGGCGTGGTCGGCGGCTCGTACGGCGGCGGTCTCGCCCTGCTGCTCGCCGCCCACGACCACCGGGTGGACGCGATCGTCCCCATGGTCACCTGGCACGACCTGGCCCGGTCGTTCCTGCCGGAGTCGACCGGCCGGGACCCGGTCGACGGGGTCTTCAAGAAGGGTTGGGCCGGCCTCTTCTTCGGCAGTGGCGGCATGACCGGCCCCGGCGGACTCACCGCACCCGGCGACGCCACCGGGCCCGGGAGCGGGCCGGACGGCACCGAGGCCGGTGACCCCGCGGAGCGGGAGCCGGGCGCCGGCACACCTCCCGGCGCCGCGGGCGGCGACCCGGCCTGCGGTCGCTTCGCCGCCGACGTCTGCGCGGCGTACCTCAGGATCGCGACCAGCGGACGGGCCGATGCCGACGCGGTGGCGCTGCTGCGGCGCTCCAGCCCGGCCGGGGTCCTCGACCGGATCACCGCGCCGACGCTGCTGATCCAGGGCGAGGCCGACACCCTCTTCCCGCTCTCCGAGGCGGACGCCAACGCCCGGGGGATCGCGGCGAACGGCACACCGGTCCGGGTCGCCTGGTTCACCGGCGGGCACGACGGCGGCAACGGACCGCAGAGCGACCAGGACCGGATCCGCTACCTGACGGCCCAGTGGCTCGACCACTACCTCAAGGGGACCGGCCCGGCGCCGTCCACCAGCTTCACGTGGTCCCGGATCGCCGGCTTCGACGCCCTCGACCGGGGCCTAATCGCCTCCGGCTTCACCACCACCGCCTACCCGGGAATCACCGGCACCTCGCGCGTCCGCGTCCCGGTCGCCGGCCCGGCGCAGCGGATCGCCAACCCGCCCGACGGCAACCCGGCGGCGATCTCGGCGCTGCCGTTCGCCGGCGACCTCTCGGCGCTCCTCGACCGGGTGACCGGGGACCTGCCCGGGCAGCACGCCCGGTTCGAGTCCGCGCCGTTGACCGAGGCGGTCGACGTCGTCGGCGCGCCGACCGTGCGGATCCGGGCCGCGTCGCCGACCGGCGAGGCCGTCCTCTTCGTCAAGCTCTACGACGTCGACCCGGACGGGCCGGCGACGCTCGCGAACGGCCTGGTCGCCCCGGTACGCCTCACCGGCCTTCCCGCCGACATCACCGCCGCCCGGCCGGTCGGGGTGACCCTGCCGGCGATCGTCCGCCGGATCGAGGCCGGGCACCGCCTGCGGATCGTCGTCGCCACCGCCGACCAGGCGTACGCCACCCCGGCCGAGCCGGTCACCTACACCGTCGCCCTCGGTGATTCCGCGCCGGCCGGCGCCGCACCCGGGAACAGCGCCGCCGCGGCGCCCGCGCCGCTCACCGGGGCCGAGGTCTCGCTGCCGACCGTCGCGGGCGAGCCGATCGCCACCTCGGCGGCGGTCTGGCGCTGGGTCCTGGTCGGGCTGCTCGCCGCGATCGTCCTCGGGCTCGTCGTGCTCGTCGCCGTCCTCCGCCGCCGGCACCGCCGCCAGGACACCTCGGTGGTCGCCGAGTACGCCGACACCCCGCTGGTCGTCCGCGACCTCCGCAAGGAGTACGCCGACGGCTTCGTCGCGGTCTCCCGGATCGGCTTCGAGGTACGGCGGGGCCAGGTGGTCGGCCTGCTCGGGCCGAACGGCGCCGGCAAGACCACCACGCTGCGGGTCCTGATGGGGCTGACCCGGCCGACCGCCGGGGAGATCTACGTCTTCGGGCACCGGCTGACCCCGGGCTCGCCGGTGCTCTCCCGCATCGGCGCGCTGGTGGAGGGGCCGGGATTCCTGCCGCACCTGAGCGGGCTGGAGAACCTGCGGGCGTACTGGCGGGCGACCGGGCGGCCATGGGAGGACGCCCACCTCGACGAGGCGCTGGAGATCGCCGGGCTCGGCGACTCGGTGCACCGGAAGATTCGCACGTACAGCCACGGCATGCGACAGCGGCTGGCGATCGCCCAGGCCATGCTCGGCCTCCCGGAACTGCTGGTGCTCGACGAGCCGACCGACGGGCTCGACCCGCCGCAGATCGCCGAGATGCGGCGGGTGCTGCGCCGGTACGCCACCGACGGCCGCGCGGTGCTGGTCTCCAGCCACCTGCTCGCCGAGGTCGAGCAGACCTGTACCCACGCGGTCGTCGTCCACAAGGGCCAGATCGTCGCCGCCGGGGCGGTGGAGGAGATCGTCGGCGAGTCGCCGAGCACCCAGTTCGACGTCTCCGATCCGGAGGCGGCGCGGGCCGTCCTGGACCGGTTGTCCGGGGTACGGGTGCTGCCCGGGACCAACGGCGCCCTGGTGGTGGACACCAACGGCACGGCGCGCAGCGAGGTGGTGGCCGAGCTGGTCCGGGCCGGGATCGCGGTCGACCGGGTGGTGCCCCGGCGCCGCCTGGAGGACGCGTTCCTCGCCCTGGTCGGCGAGAACTCACGGGGAAGCGGGGACCGGTGATGGCCATGACGGACCTCAGGCGCGAGACCGCGCCGGACGCGGCCGGCGGGGCGCGGGGCTACCGTCCCCGGGCGACGCTCTCGGTCGGCACCGAGTGGCGTCGACAGGCGTCGCGGCGGCGTACCCGGTTCGCGCTCGGGTTCATGGTGCTGCTGCCGCTGATCATCCTGGTCGCGTTCCAGTTCGACCGCGCCGGGGACGACGACAACGGCGGCGGCGAGTTCGCCAGCCTGATCGAGATGGCCACCTCGGGCGGGCTCAACTTCGCCCTCTTCTCGATCTTCGTGTCCGCGTCGTTCCTGCTCGTTGTCGTGGTCGCGCTGTTCTGCGGCGACACGGTGGCGAGTGAGGCGAGCTGGGGGAGCCTGCGGTACCTGCTGGCCGTACCGGTGCCCCGGGCCCGGCTGCTGGCGGTGAAACTGGTGGTCGCGCTCGGGTACTCACTGCTGGCGCTGCTGCTACTGGCCGGCACCGCCCTGCTGGTCGGCACCCTCCGGTACGGCTGGTCGCCGCTGCGCAGCACGGTTGCCGCGCAGATCCCGCCCGGGGAGGGGCTGCTGCGGCTGCTCGGGATCCTCGGCTACCTGGCGGTGGTGCTGCTGGCCGTGGCCGGGCTGGCGTTCCTGCTCTCGGTGACCACCGACGCCGCGCTCGGCGCGGTCGGTGGGGCCGTGCTGCTCTGGATCCTCTCCAGCATCCTCGACCAGATCACCGCGCTCGGCGCGCTGCGCGGCCTCCTGCCGACCCACTACGCCAGCGCGTGGCTGGGGCTGCTGTCCACACCGGTGCAGACCGACGACATCGTCAAGGGGGCCATCTCGGCGACCTGCTACGCCACCGTCTTCTGGAGCCTCGCTTTCTGGCGTTTCACCCGCAAGGACGTCACCTCCTGACCACGGCGGGAGGCGCGCCCGGCGCCCGTGCCCCACACGCCGCGCCGTATCGTCGCCGCCATGGCTCTGGACGGGCTGACCCGGAACGTCGTGACGGTCTGGGGCGAGGACGGCCGGCGGTGGCTCGCCAATCTGCCGGCGACCCTGGCCCGGACCGTCCGGGACTGGGAGCTGACCCCCGACGGCGGGGCGTACGAGCTGTCGTACCACTACGTCACGGCGGTGACCTGCGCCGACGGCACTCCAGCCGTCCTCAAGCTCGGGGTGCCCAGCGGTGACTCGCTGCGGACGGAGGCGCCGGCGCTGCACGCCTGGGCCGGCCGGTGCGCCGTACGCCTGCTCCGGGCCGACCTCGACCGTGGCGCGCTGCTGCTGGAGCGGGCCGAGCCGGGCGGGCGGCTGCGCGACCTGGTGCCGACCCACGACACCGAGGCGACCTCGGCCGCGGCGGCGATCATGCGCCAGCTCGCCGTACCGCCCCCGCCGGACTGTCCGCTGCCGGACCTGCTGACCCTGGTCGGTGGCCTGGACCAGTACGTCGCCGCCCACGGCGACGGCGGCCCGCTGCCGGGCGACCTCGTCGTCCGGGCCGCCGGGCTGATGCGGGAACTCTGCGCCTCGGCTCCGGCCCGCGTGGTGCTGCACGGCGACCTGCATCACGACAACATCCTCCGGGCGACCCGGGAGCCGTGGCTGGCGATCGATCCGCACGGGTTCGTCGGCGATCCCGGCTACGAGGTCGGGGCGCTGCTCTACAACCCCGAGCCGGACGACCGGGATCCGGCGCTGACCGCGTTGGTGCCGGCCCGGGTCGAGCAGCTCGCCGACGAACTGGCGATGCCGGTCGAGCGGGTCGTCGCCTGGGGTTTCGTCCAGGCGGTGCTGTCGGACGTCTGGACCGCCGAGGACTGGCGGCCCGGCGCGCCCTCCCCGGCCAGCCGGGCGCTGGACGTCGCGTACCTGCTGCTGCCCCGGCTTCCCGAGTAGCCGTGACGCCACGAACAGCCGTGACGCCACGAACAGGACGACGCCCCGATGTTCACCACCCGCCACCCCGGCCGAAGCTGACGACGCACGCCCCGGCCCGCACCGCCCGGTGCGTCCCTCAGCCGAGGCTGTCGGCGTGGGCGGCGAGCAGGCGGTCGACCTCGTCCGCGGTCGGGGCGGTGGCCGGGCCGCGCCGGGTGACCGCGAGCGCGGCGGCGGCGTTGGCCCGCCGTACCGCGGCGACCGGATCGAGACCCTGGGCCAGCGCGGCGGCGAAGGCGCCGACGTGCGCGTCGCCCGCGCCGTTGGTGTCCACCACGGCCACCGGGAAGGTCGGTACCACCACGGGCGTCCGGTCGCCCGCCGCCAGCAGCGCCCCGTCCGGCCCGGTCCGGACCACCACGCCGCCGGTCCGCCCGGTCCGGGCCGCCAGCGCCGCCGCGGCGGCGGCCGGCTCGGCGAGGCCGGTCAGCAGCCGTGCCTCCCGTTCGTTGCAGCTCCACCAGTCGGCCCGGGCCAGCACCGGGTCCAGCACCGGCCTCGGGATCTCCGCCACCAGCGGTCCGGGATCGACGATGACGGCGACCTCCGGGGGGAGCATGCCGAGCCACGTGGCCAGCGCCGGCCCGTTCACCGCGTACGCGAGGCTGTAGCCGGTGACGTAGACCTGGTCGCCGGGGCGCGGGACGATCCGGGCCAGGTCCGCGGGGCCGAGCCCGGCCTCGGCACCGGCGCTGGTGGCGAAGGTACGCTCCCCGCTGGGTTCGACCATCACCACGCTGAACCCGGTGTCCCGGTCCGACAGCCGGGGCTGCACGACCTCGATCCCCTCCTCGGCCAGCCGGGCCCGGGCCAGGTCTCCGAACGGGCCGGTGCCGTGCATTCCGGCGTACGACACCGGCAGGCCCTGTCGCGCGGCGGCGACCATCACGTTCAGCCCGCCCCCGACGGTGATGTGGCTCTCCGAGGCCAGCACGTCACCCCCGGGTTCCGGCAGTCGGGGCAGGTACATCACCACGTCGACGATGACGTTGCCGGTGTGCACCAGCCGGCCCGCGGTCACGGCCGCACCTCGGCCGGTTCGACCGCGTCGCCGCCCAGGCCGTCCGCGACCGACCGGGCCGACGGGACGGACCGGCGGGTGTCGACGGCGGCGGCCAGCAGGTACAGCCCGCCGGCCACCGCGAACGCGGCCACCCAGCCGAGCCCGTTGCGCCCCATCCAGGAGTCCGCGAGCGGACCGGCGAACCAGACGTCGTCCGCCGAGGTGGAGGCCGTGGTGAAGAGCAGGCCGACGACGGTACCGGCGAGCCAGGGCAGTGCCGCCGACCAGCGGACCCCGCCGTGCGCCCAGTAGACGCTGCCCCGGCCGGTGTCCATCAGGCCACGCGGGTCGTACTCCCGGCGGAACAGCATGTCGACCAGGAAGACCGCGACCCAGGCGGTGATCGGTACGGCGAGCAGCGAGATGAAGGTGATGAACGGCCCGTAGAAGTTCTCGGCGATCAGCATGAAGTAGATGCCGCCGACGAGGGTGAGGACGATGTCCAGCCCGACGGCGACCACCCGGCGGGCCCGGATGCCGAGGGTGATCATGGTCAGGCCGGCGGAGTAGACCGAGAGGTTGTTCGACAGCAGCAGCCCGCCGAACGCGGCGAGCAGGTACGGCACCGCCATCCAGGACGGCAGCATCACCTGGATCGCCGAGACCGGGTCGCTCGCCGAGGCGAGGCTGTCGTCGCCGGCCGAGAGGAGGCCGCCGAGCCCGATCAAGAGGAACAGCGGGATGCCGGCGCCGACCGAGGCGGCCGCGATGATCCGTCCGCCCGGCACCTGTCGGCGCTGGTAGCGGGCCATGTCGGCGCCCGCGTTCGCCCAGCCGATGCCGGTGCCGGCGGCGATCACGCCGATGCCGGCGACGACGACGCTGAGCGGGGCGGCCGGGGCGTGCAGCACCGCGTCCCAGTCCACCCGGGTGACCAGGAAGGCCGCGACGAGGACGTTGAGCGCGCCGAAGAGGTACGTCGCCCACTGCTGGACCACGACCAGGGTGGCGTGCCCCAGACCGGAGACCACCAGGGTCAACACCACGAAGACGAGCAGGCAGAGCACGGTCAGCACCGGATTCGGCCGTACCCCGACGACGATGTCGAGCAGCGCGAGCAGCGCGTACGCCGCGGTCGTGGTGTTGACCGTCTCCCAACCCACCCGGGACAGCCAGGAGACCAGCGTCGGCCCGTGGTTGCCGCGCGGGCCGAAGACCGCCCGGGACAGGGTCATGCTCGGCGCGCCGCCCCACTTGCCGGCCACGCTGATCACCCCGACCAGCGCGAACGATCCGAACGAGCCGATCGCGGCGACGAGCAGCGCCTGCCAGATGTTCATGCCACGGAGCGCGACCAGGGTGGCGCCCAAAGGCAGCCCCAGGATGGAGATGTTCGCCGCGAACCAGACCCAGAAGAGCTGGCCCGGCCCGCCGGTGCGCTCGCCGGAAGGTACCGGCTCGATGCCTCGGGTCTCGATGGCACCGACACGGTTGCTGTCGACCGGAGCGGTTCCGGCCAGTTCCGTCGCGGACATCCTTGTCCTGCCTTTCCCTGTGGGCGCGCTGCCCTCGGTGTCTCCTGTGCGTTCTCCTACGGGTGTCGCGTCCCGCGACCTCGACGTCATCCCGACCGCCGCCGAAGCGCGAGCAGGTCGTTCGCCAGTTCGGTCAGTGGAAGGTGGTTCACCGCGTCGATGGTGTGCCGCGCGGTGCCGGGGAAGCCGTCGACACCGTGTCCGGCTCCGGCGATGGCGCCGACCATCGCGGCGATGGTGTCGCAGTCGCCGCCGAGGCCGGCGGCGAGCAGGCACGCCTGCCAGGGGTCGTCGGGGTGCACGGCGAGGACCGCGAAGGCGGCCGGTACCGACTCCTGGGTCGCCACACTCGTGCCGACCAGCCGGTAGATCAGGTCACCGGCCTCGTCCGGAGCTCGGCCGGCGACCAGCCGGGTGGCCCACTCGATCCGGTCCGCCACGTCCGCGGCGGCGACCCAGTGACCGCGGGTGGCGGCGATCCGCGCGGCGCGGACCGCCGTCCCGGTCGCGGTCGTCGGGTCGGCGCCGTCCAGGCCGGCGCTGACCGCGGCCGCGACCGCGGCGGCCCCGGCCAGCGCGACGCCGGTGTTGTGGGTGACCCAGCTCGCCTCGACGACCCGCGTCACGAGCCGGTCCAGGTCGGCCACGGGTACGGCGACACCGACCGGCGTGATCCGCATGGCGGCGCCGTTGGTGGTGCCGAAGCGGCCGGCCTCCTCGATCGGGCGGCCGGCGGACACGGCGGCGACCGCGGCCCGGGTCGACGGGCCGAGCAGGTCCAGCGACCCCCGGCGGCGCATCTCCTCCTCCCAGGCGAGCAGCTCCCGGGCCAGCCGGTGCCCGTCGACGCGACCACCGCCGGCGACCAGCAGCCGGCCCAGCAGCATTGCCTGCTCGGTGTCGTCGGTGACCGCGCCGGCCGGCATGCCGGGGGCGATCGGCTGGTCGCTCGGCCCCGGCTCGAAGCCGGTGAGTCGGCCGTACCGCCGGCGGATCAGGTCGCGGGACAGGGACTGGGTCGGCATGCCGAGGGCGTCGCCGACAGCGAGCCCGGTGAGGGCGCCGAGTGCCCGGGCCTCGACCGACGTGCCGGTCCGCGCGCTCATGCCGGCCACTCCCCGAACCGCAGACGCAGCCGGAACCGCTCAGGGTCGAGCAGGCTCTCGACGTGTTCGACGAAGTCGCCGTTGGGGGCGTGGCTGAGCCGGCGGGTGTGCAGGTACGGCTTGCCCGGTACGCAGCCGAGAAGCTCGGCGTCGGCCTCGCCGACCCCGGTCAGCTCGACCCACTCCTCGCCGTACGCCGGCACCAGGCCGGCGGCGTGCAGCTCCGCGTAGAGGGAGCCGGTCAGGCCCCGGTCGGGCAGGTCGCGCAGTCGGCCGGTGGCCGGGATGCGGCTCCGTTCGATCGAGATGGCCGGGCCGTCGACGAGTGACCGGAGCCGGTCCACGGCGACGTACTCGGCCGTGGGCAGGCCGAACCGTTCCGCCAGCTCGGGCTCGTGCACCCGCTCCAGGCGGAGCACCCGTACGGTCGTCGGCACCCCCTGCGCGGCCAGCGCCCGCGCCCAGCCGAGCCGGTCGTCGAGCGGCCGGCCGTCGAAGGTGACGAAGGAGCCCTTGCCGGAGTGGGTGGAGATCAGCCCGCGCCGGCCGAGCTCGGTGAGGGCCTGGCGGACGGTCGTCCGGCTCACCGCGAACCGCGCCGCGAGCGCGTGCTCCCCGGGCAGTCGCGCCCCGTGGGCGAACTGGCCGGCCCGGATCTGCTCGGCCAACTCGTCGGCGATCCGCTGGTGTTTCAATCGGATGACCTGTCCAGACATGTCTAGCACCCTAGCCCTGAGCTGTACGTTCGACAACAGCTGGCTCGGCCGAGGGCTTCCCGGGCTCGGTCGCCGGCGACCGGGCCACGCCGGCGGGGTCGATTCGCCCGCCGGGGCCCTGCACGGCACGGATGCGACGTACCGCGGTCAGAGAGGCAGGTCGCGGTGAAAAGCGGTCCGGCCCGTCGCCGTTCCCGACTCCCACCGCGGCGGCGGGTCGCCTAGCCTTGGCCCGTGGCCCGCGTCGTACGCCTGCTGGGCGCCGCTTTCCTGCTCGCCGGCTGGATCGGGTTGGGCCTGGCCCTGGCGCTGGTCACGCTCGACGCGAGCAGGTACGAGGGATACCGGCCGGATCCGTCCGAGCTGATCAACGCCGCGACGCTGGTCGCCGCCGTCGCGGGGCTGCTGCTCGGGTACGTCCACGGGGTCCGTACCCGGGAACCGGGCGGCGTGCCCGGCGTGCCGCGGCGACTAGCGGTGCTGCTCGCCGTGGCGGCGGTGGTGGCCGCGCTCCACCTGCTGGCCAACGACCTCCTCTACCGGTACGTCGTCCCGCTCCCCGCGGACCTGCGCAACAACCGGACCTCCCCGGTCGGGTTGGTGGTGTCCGGCCTCGGGTTCCCCCTGCTCGCCGCGCTGCTCGGCTTCGGTGTCGGGCTGCTACGCCGCCGCGTCACCGGGTCCGCCCCGACGGACGCCGGACGGCCGGCCAGCACGTGGCGCTGGTGGGTGCTCGTCGTCGCGGTCGGTGCGGTCGGGCTGTTCACGGCGCCCGAGTTCGTCCGGGTGGGCGCCGAACTCGCCACCACGCGGTTCGGGGGCAGCCTGGCGAGCACCGCCAGTGGGGAGCGGGCGACCGTGTGGCTGCCGTCGGGCCGGTACGCCGTCTACCGGAGCTACGGCGGCACGATGTCCGCGGTCGCCTGCGAGCTGACCGGCCCGGACGGGCGCGCGCTGGCGCTGGCCAGGCCGGCGGTGGTCTTCACCGACAACAGCGACAGCGCCGTCACCATGCTGCTCGGCACCTTCGACCTCGACTCGGCGGGTGAGGTGTCGCTGTCCTGTCGCGATCGTCCGGGCGACACGTTCGATATCGGGTTTCCGCCGCGGATCCGTGGCCCGCTGGAGCCGCTGGTCTATGCCCCCACGGCGGTGCTGCCCGGGATCGGGTTGCTGCCCGGGGTGGTGGCGGCCGGGGTGCTCCTCGTCCGTCGCCGCCCGCCGCGTCTCGGCGCGCCGGAGGGGCCGGGCGGCGAACCTCAGGAGATTGCTCACACCGAGCCCCCGAGCCGGGACAGCGAAGGGCGGGGTACGTAGACTGGGCGAACCGTAAACTGAGCGGACAACTTCATACCTCATCCAGAGGGGCTGAGGGACACGGCCCGGTGACGCCCCGGCAACCACCCGCCGTCTCGACGGCGAGTAGCGGCGCGGCAGGTGCCAATTCCGTCCCCGTCGCATCGTGCGGCGTAGGGAAAGATGAGAGGACGGCCTCGCCATGACGTCGACCCACGACGCGACGACTACCCCCCGGACCACCCCCATCCCCCCCAACCCGGCCCGCGCCCTGGTCTGTCGTGGCTGTGGCGCCGAGTACCCGCTCGCCGCACAACACGCCTGCTACGAGTGTTTCGGTCCGCTGGAGGTCAGCTACGACCTGGCACTGCTGGCCCGGGTCAGTCGCGCCGACATCGAGGCCGGCCCACGAAACCTCTGGCGGTACGCCGCCCTGCTGCCGGCCGGCCAGGACCCGGCGACCCGGATCACCCTCGACCCCGGCATGACCCCGCTGGTCCCGGCCGACCGGCTCGCCGCCGAGCTGGGGATCCGGGCCCCGCTCTGGATCAAGGACGACAGCGCCAACCCCACCCACTCGTTCAAGGACCGGGTCGTCTCGGTGGCCCTGACCGCCGCCCGTGGATTCGGCTTCACCCGGTTCGCCTGCGCCTCGACCGGCAACCTGGCGAACTCGGTCGCCGCGCACGCCGCGCGGGCCGGCGTGCCGTCCATCGTCTTCATCCCCGGTGACCTGGAGCAGGGCAAGGTGGTGACCACCGCCGTCTACGGCGGCGACGTGGTCGCGATCGACGGCTCGTACGACGACGTCAACCGGCTCTGCAGCGAACTGGTCGAGACCGACGAGTTCGAGGACACCGCGTTCGTCAACGTCAACGTCCGGCCGTACTACGCCGAGGGGTCCAAGACCCTCGGCTACGAGGTCGTCGAGCAGCTTGGGTGGCGGATCCCGGAGCAGGTGGTGATCCCGATGGCCAGCGGCGAGCTGCTGACCAAGGTCGACAAGGCGTTCAGCGAGATGGTGGAGATCGGCCTGGTCGAGGCGCCGGTCAACGGCTGGAAGGTCTTCGGCGCCCAGTCCGCCGGGTGCAACCCGATCGTCGCCGCGCTCCACGCCGGCACCGACGTGATCACCCCGGTTCGGCCGACCGGCATCGCCAAGTCGCTCAACATCGGCGACCCGGCCGCCGGCCAGTACGCCCTCAAGGCGGTGCGCCGGACCGGCGGCTGGATGGATGACGCCGACGACGACGAGATCCGCGAGGGGATCCGACTGCTGGCCCGGACCACCGGGATCTTCGCCGAGACAGCCGGCGGGGTCACCGTCGCGGTGCTCAAGAAGCTGGTGGCGACCGGCCGGCTCAACCCGGAGGCCGAGACCGTCGTCTACAACACCGGTGAGGGGCTGAAGACCCTGGATGCGGTGGCAAACCAGGTCGGTCCGACGTACCGGGTGAAGCCGTCGCTGCGCGCGGTGCGCGACGCGGGGCTGCTCGGCTGACTCCGCACGAGCCGTCGGCGCGCTCGCCGGGCCCCGCCCGGACCGCGCGCCGCGGTCGATCCCGCCCTCGATCCGCCGCGGTTGCGGGTTGCAGGTGCGTCCCGATCCGGGATTGCGGCGGGTAGCTGCGGCTTTGCCGCAGGTGATGAAAACACGCCGCCGAAGGCTTGACTGCTGCAACTGCAGGACGCAAGATGCTCCGTGCGGGAGGGCGCTCCGCCGTAGACTTTCAAAGCTCTTACGACCCAACGCCGGAGGCGTTGTGCGGGCGTCCCTCCCGACCAATGTCTTCCGGCCGGTGAGGGTTATCCCGGCCGACCCGCTTCCCCCGCCGACCGGCGGCCCGCGATATCCAACGACGGTGAGCCGGTCCGGGTGACGCGTGCCGGCGGGATATTCGCTCGCGTTCCACCAGCCCCTCCGGAATCCTTGCCCGTATGGACATCGCGGTCACCGCCCTGGACCCGGCCGACGACGCGGCTGTCGAGCGGGCGTACGAGATTCAGGCCGAGGTCTGGGCAGCCGAGCAACCCGATGTGCCGTTGTGCCGACGGCGCTTCGTCGGGGGGATCCGGCACCCGATGCCCAACACCGAGCAGCGGCAGGCACTGGCGTACCTCGATGGGACCCCGGCCGGCTTCCTGCAGCTGCGGCTGCCACAGCGGCAGAACCGAGAGAACGCCAGCATCACCCTGACGGTACGTCCGGCCTGCCGTCGTCGGGGCGTGGGCCGCGCGCTCCACGAGTACATGGTCCGGCAGCTCCGGGGGCTCGGACGCAAGCGTATTCTGGCCGAGACGGTCACCAGGGACCCGGCCGGGGCGGCCGGCGGCGCGGGCGCCGCCTTCGCCGCCGCGATGGGCGCGCAGGCCGCGCTCACCGACATCCGCCGCCGGCTCGACCTGACCCGGCTCGACGAACCGGAGCTCGACCGCCTGCTCGCCGCGAGCCGGGGCCGCGCCGAGGGGTACTCGGTGGTCACCTGGCAGGGGCCGACCCCGGAGGAGTACCTCGCCGACGTGGCCTACCTGGACAGCCGGCTGGCCTCGGACGCGCCGCTCGGTGACATCACGTGGGATCCGCCGGCGCCGGACACCGAGCGGATCCGGGGCGAGGAGGCGGCCCTGGCCCGGTGGGGCACGCGCTGGTACAGCTGCGGCGCCCGGCACGACGCCACCGGCCGACTCGTCGCCCTGACCACGATCTCCCGGTCCGAGAGCCACGACTGGCACGCGTTCCAGCAGATCACCCTGGTCGAGCCCGGGCACCGCGGCCACCGGCTGGGCACGATCATCAAGATCGAGAACCTTCGGTACGTCATGGCGCACGAGCCCGGGCTGCGGGTCATCGACACCTACAACGCCAGGTCGAACAGCTACATGATCTCGATCAACGAGGCGATCGGGTTCCGGGCGGTCGCCGGCCTCACCAGCTGGCAGGCGACGCTGTAGCGCCGCCCCGGGCCAATCGTCGCTGGTCCGCGGCCGGCCGGAGACCCGGGACCGCGGGCTGGGCCGGCGGCGACGGCTGCGGCATGATGACGGGATGACGGAGACCCCGCACCCGCTCTTCACCCGGCACGCCGACACCCTGGAGCGTGCGCTGACCGCCATCGCCGACCGCGGCTACTGGTCCGCCTATCCCGAATCGCCCAGCCCTCGGGTGTACGGCGAGATTGCCGCCGCCGAGGGCGAGGCCGCCTTCCGGTCGTACCTCGCCGGGAAGTTCCCGCTCGACCAGCCCGGCACCCTGGACTGGGTCGCCACCGAGGCGAGCCCCTTCGGGATCGACCTCGGCGTACAGTACCCGCACGCGGACGCCGAGGCGCTGCTCGCCGCCGCCGCCACCGCGCTGCCCGGCTGGCGGGACGCCGGCCCGCAGACCCGCACGGGTGTCTGCCTGGAGATCCTCGCCCGGCTGCACGCCCACGTCTTCGAACTGGCCCACGCGGTGCACGCGACCACCGGCCAGGCCTTCGTGATGGCCTTCCAGGCCGGCGGCACGCACGCCCTGGACAGGGCGCTGGAGGCGCTCGCCTACGCGTACCGGGAGATGACCCGGCATCCCGCGACGGCGACCTGGGAGAAGCCGGCCAAGGGCGAGCCGCTGCGGATGACGAAGACGTTCCACGTGGTGCCGCGCGGGGTCGCGTTGACGATCGGCTGCAACACCTTCCCGACCTGGAACTCGTACCCCGGGCTCTTCGCGTCGCTGGTAACCGGGAACCCGGTGGTGGTGAAGCCGCACCCGCGCGCCGTGCTCCCGCTGGCGATCACCGTCCGGTACGCCCGCGAGGTGCTGGCCGAGGCGGGCTTCGACCCGAACCTGGTGCTGCTCGCCGCCGAGGCGCCCGGGGAGGGGCTTGCCTCGACCCTCGCGCTCCGGCCCGAGGTGCGGATCGTCGACTTCACCGGCTCCCCCGAGTACGGCGACTGGCTGGAGGCGAACGCCCGGCAGGCGGTCGTCTACACCGAGAAGGCCGGGGTCAACACGGTCATCATCGACTCGACCGACGACTTCGCCGGGATGTGCCGCAACATCGGGTTTTCGCTGGTCCTCTACAGCGGACAGATGTGCACCACGCCGCAGAACATCCTCGTTCCGGCCGGCGGCATCCAGACCGACCAGGGGCACAAGAGCGTCGACGAGGTGGTGGCGGGGATCGCCGCGGCGGTCGGCAAGCTCACCGGAGACCCGGCTCGAGCGGTCGAGCTGACCGGCGCGATCGTCAACGACGGCGTCCTGGCCCGGCTCGACGAGGCCGGCGGTGTCGGCGAGGTGGTGCTGCCGTCCCGGACGGTCACACACCCGAGTTACCCCCGAGCGGTGGTCCGGACCCCGCTGATCGTGAAGCTCGACGCGGCGGCGGTGGCGACGTACGGGCGGGAGTGGTTCGGACCGATCTCGTTCGTGGTGACGACCGACTCCACCGACCACAGCCTGGCCCTGTTCCGGCGGACGGTCGGCGAACGCGGTGCCCTGACCGCCTCGGTCTACGCCACCGACGAGGCGGTGTTGGCGGCCGCCGAGACCGCCGCGATCGAGACCGGGACGCACCTGTCCTGCAATCTCACCGGCGGGGTCTTCGTCAACCAGTCGGCGGCGTTCTCCGACTTCCACGGCAGCGGCGCCAACCCGGCGGCGAACGCCGCCCTCACCGACGGTGCGTACGTCGCCAGCCGGTTCCGGGTCGTGCAGTCGCGTCGCTGACCGGCAGTGCCCAGGCCGTCCGGAGCGACGCGGCGCTTCGGACGGCCCGCCCGACGGGTACCGCCTCGGGCGGCCGGGCGGGTGCCGCTCAGGCGGCCCGGACCATCTGTAGCTCCTGGAGGACCGGAATGGTCGGGTGCGGCACCCGAACCCCCGAGCTGACGAAGCCGAGCCGCTCGTACGCCCGGACCGCGCGGTCGTTGCCGACCACGACCTCGAGCATCAGCTCGGGCCGCCCGGCCGCCCGGGACCAGGCGGCGACCGCCTCGACCAGCGCGGCGAGCAGCCCGCTGCCCCGCCAGGCCGGGGTCAGGTAGACGGCGAAGACGACGGTGCGGTGGGGTTGCCCCGGGGCCGCCTGGCCGCCCGCGTGTCCGACGAACCGGCCGCCGACCTCGGCGACGAACGCGGCGGTTCGGGAGCCGGTCGCCATGGCCGCCGTCCGGAGGGCGTATTCGGAGTGCGGCCGGGCGGCCGCGTCGGCGAGCGTCTCCAGGAAGGCCAGTGGCGAGTCGGCGAGCATTTCCAGCCGGAGCGCACGCCAGCGGGCGGTGTCCTCGGCGCGGATTCGGCGTACCGGCGGCAGCCCGGGACGCGGCGGGCCCGAGGAGAGCGGCGGGAGCAGGCCGGTGGGGCCGCCGGCGCCCGGACCGGCGGCGGTTTCCGGGGCGGAAGCCGACACGTCGGTCATGGTCGCACGTCGCGGCCCAACGATTTTCCCGGGTTGTCGCGTCGGCGCCGGCGACGCCAGAAGGCCGATGACCTGGGCAGCGACGGGCGCCAATTGTCGATCAGAGGCTCGTGACCGTTCGGTGCCCCGTCCGCTGACCGTTTTGGACTAGTGCGCTGCTGGCCGACCTTGGTGTACGGTGCGGATTCGGCCGCTTGATTTGTTCGATCCCGCTGGGAACCAGCAGATCCGGCGGTCCCGGCAGGCGTACGTCGACGCCGGGCTTCGTCAGTCCCGGCGCGAAGTAAGGAAGTGCACCGTGGCGCAGGGCACCGTGAAGTGGTTCAACAGCGAAAAGGGCTACGGCTTCATCGCGGTCGACGGCGGGCAGGACGTCTTCGTCCACTTCTCCGCGATCCAGATGGACGGCTACAAGGCGCTTGACGACGGTCAGCGCGTCGAGTTCGAAATCGCTCAGGGGCAGAAGGGTCCGCAGGCGGAGAAGGTTCGGGTCATCGCCTGAGGTCCGGCGGGTCACCAACCCCCCGTCCTCCGGCTACGTCCGAACCGTTCCGCGGTCCCACACCCCGCTTGGTCCGTCGACCCTGACCCGCGGTTCGACCCGGGTCAGGAGTCGATGAAGCACGGACGGGCCGTCCTGGTCAACCTGAATCAGGCGGTCCGCCACGTGTCACTCATCCCGCCTCGGTGCCTGACGTCCGTATTCGGGCTCTCTCGTATCCTTCGGCCGATTTCCCACGGGCTCTGGCCACGCCGATTTCGTGCGTCGGCGTACGGCGTGCGTGGCTCGCCCGTGCCGGTTTCCCGGTTCCCCGGGCTCGTTTCCTGGTTGCCGGGGCTCGCCGCCGACCGAATCCCGCCCGGCCCTCGCCCCTCCCCCCACCCCTGACGGCCCGCGGTGCCCCGCCTCGTGGCCGCCGCCCCGCCCGCCGGTTCGTTGTCCCGACGTTGTCCCGATGCCGGTCGCCCGGCGGCCGGTGACCGCCTCCGGAGGAGGGGTGATCCGGGTGGGTCGGGTCCGCCCGACCGGGGTTTTCGGGCCTCGTCAACCACCGGGAGCGGGGGCCTCGGTCGACCCGTTCGCTTGCACTCGCCTGGGTAGAGTGCTAAACAAGTCATTGGCACTCGCGCGTCGTGAGTGCCAGAGGTCGGGGCGGTAGGGCCACGGCCGCGGGTTCGTCGTATGGGTTCGCGGCACATGGCCGGTCGTCGCGGGCTGTCCGGCCCGGCCAGCGGACGCCACCGTCGCACCGACGACGGAGCCGATCGGGCCGGTTCGACGGCCCGGTGGCCCCGTCCGCCAGTGCCGTAGTGACGTCCGAAGGTGCGTAATCAGGCGGCAGGTCGGAGTCGACAGACTCTGGCGGCCGTGAGTGTCCAGGAGGACAACGCCGTATGGCCAAGATGATC
>NZ_RJWA01000016.1 GCF_003762835.1 Micromonospora sp. HM5-17
CCGGCGCCGCCGGGCCCGGGACCGGACGGACCGGTCGGCCCGGGTCACCGTGCATCGTGCGGTACGACCGCGGCGAGCGGGACGCGCGGCTCTCGGGTGCCGGGTGCCGGCTCGTCGAGCAGGGTCGGCAGGCGCGGCAAGCACCCGGCACCCGCCGGATCCACCGATTCGGCCGACCCGTCCGAGCGGATCGGGTCAGCCGTTGTCCGGCGGTATCAGCCCCAGTTCCTGGAGTCCTTCGCGACCGATCCAGGCGTCGGCGAGCGGACGGACCGTCGCCTGCACGACCGAGTCACGGAGCGGAATGGCCCAGCGGTGTTCCAGCAGAAGCGCGAGACCGCCGCTTCCGGGCGGGATCGTCTGTTCGAGCTGGGGGATCTCGTCACCCCGGAAGAGGTATCCGACGCCCTCGCTCCGGCTCTCCCCCAACGTGTTCGCGGCACTGGCGCGGCGGAAGAGCGCCTCGAGATACCGGCCGGGGTGCTCCACCGAGTCGTCGATCAGGTCGGGCATCGGGGTCTGCTCGACCGCACGGCTCCGGTCCACCCTCACGAGCAGGGCGTCGATGATCCGCACCACGGGACCGGACCTGAGCCGCCGCAGGTCCTGGGTGATCTGGTCCGGCGGCTCCGACCCCCTGAAGCCGATCACCAGGAGCTGCACCGGTCCGATCACGCCCTCGTCCTTCCGGAGCTGAAAAACCCGTCTCGTACCGGCCCGCCGCCCGTCGGGTCGAGGCCGTGGTCGGCGTTCCCGGGCAGCTGGTGGCTAAACGGGGCGGTGGTGGCGTGTCGAGCCCGCACCCCCACGCCCAGCGGGCCGCTCCACGGGTGCCGGACCGGCCGTCGGCTGGGCCGCCGATCTGATCCGTCGAACCGGTCCGTCCGGCGTCCTGGGGTCGCCAGCCGGTACGCCGCGCCACGGTCCGGAACATCTCCGGAACTTTCGGAATCAGATTCGGACAGCGATCATTCGTCCAGAGTCTCGCCGGGTTCACGCCGACCTCAAGATCGATTCTGCGCCACTGCTGTCCAGGATCAATGTCCCGGCGGGAAGATGCGGCGCCCGACAGGGTTTCCACAACGTTTCCGAAAGTTGTTGACAAGTCGACGGGCACAGCCAATACTGTCGCCATCGACGTGGCTCAATGAGCATCGATGCCACCCACCGCCACCCACGCCTCCGGTCGTCACCCGGGACGACCGGCCAACCCACCACCGGGTGGTACGACCCCGACGTCCGATGGCCGTCCGTGGTCACCGACAGCCGCGCGGGGTCGCACCACGCTGCTGGCCTCCCGCCAGCCGTCACGAGGAGGAAGCACGTCCATGAACGACGCCCCCGTCCCCCCGACACCCCGCAGACGCGGACGCCTCAGGATGCTCGTCGGCGGCGCCTGCGCCATCGCGCTGGTCACGACCGGGACCATGGCGATCCTGGCGAGTCCCGCCCAGGCCCAGACCATCACGACGAACCAGGAGGGAACGCACAGCGGCTACTTCTACTCCTTCTGGAAAGACAGCGGCAACGTCACCATGACCCTGGGTAACGGTGGCCAGTACAGCGTCCAGTGGAGCAACGTCAACAACTTCGTCGTCGGCAAGGGCTGGAACCCCGGCACGCGTCGGACCGTGACCTACTCGGGCAGCTACAACCCGAACGGCAACTCGTACCTGACCCTCTACGGCTGGACGAGAAACCCGCTGATCGAGTACTACATCGTGGACAGCTGGGGCAGCTGGCGGCCCCCGGGCGCGAGCCCCATTGGGACGGTCACCAGCGACGGCGGGACCTACGACATCTATCGGACGCAGCGGGTCAACGCACCGTCCATCGACGGCACCGCGACGTTCTACCAGTACTGGAGCGTCCGCCAGTCGAAGCGGGTGGGGGGCACCATCACCGTCGGCAACCACTTCGACGCCTGGGCCCGGTTGGGCATGAACCTCGGCACCCACTACTACCAGATCATGGCCACCGAGGGCTACCAGAGCAGCGGTAGCGCGAACATCACGGTCGGGGGCGGCGGCTCCGGCCCGACCGACCCCGGTAACGGCGGTTGCACGGTCAGCGTGACCCGCGCCGAGGAGTGGAGCGACCGGTTCAACACGAGGTTCTCGGTCAGCGGCACCAACAACTGGGTCGTCACCATCCAGACGAGTGGCGGCCAGACCCTGCAGAACAGCTGGAACGCGACGATCAGCGGCACCAGCGGCACCCTCACGGCACGCCCGAACGGCAACGGCAACGACTTCGGCATCACGCTCTACAAGAACGGCAACAACACCACACCGACCGCGAGTTGCGCGACCGGTTGACCGCCCTTGATCGCGGGGGTGGGGTGCCGACGCTGGCCGGCACCCCACCCGCCGTCGCGCGGCCCGAGCGATCGGACGGGTCCGGGCGGGACCCCGGGTGCCGCCGGTCGACGTCCGGCGGCGGGACGGCGTTCCGAGGCGACCGGGACGGCGGCAGCCACGAGCCCGCCCCGGCCGCCGGCCGCGCTGGCCGGCCGGATCCCGGTCGACCCCCGGAGGGGCCTGTGGCACGATCGCGGCCGTGAACACCGCCGCCGCGATCCTGCGTTATTCGGCCTTCACCGCCGACCCGGCCGGAGGCAACCCCGCCGGCATCGTGCTCGACGCCGCCGCGCTCGACGAGGCGGCGATGCTGGCGATCGCCCGGGAGGTGGGTTACTCCGAGACCGCCTTCGTCACCGTACGCGACGACGAGCGGCGACGGTTCCGCCTCCGCTACTTCAGCCCGCTCGCCGAGGTGGCGTTCTGCGGGCACGCCACGGTCGCGACCGCGGTGGCGCTCGCCGAACGCCTGGGCCCGGGTCTGCTGACCTTCGACACGCCCGCCGGCGAGATCCCCCTGGTGACGACGACCGACGCCGGCCTCACCCGCGCCACCCTGACCAGTGTCCCGACCCGGTCTCGCCCCGCCGAGGAGGCCGAGCTGGCCGCCGCGCTGCGCGCCCTGCGCTGGGCACCGGACGACCTGGACCCCAGCCTGCCTCCGCACGTGTCCTACGCCGGCAACGAGCATCCCGTCCTGGCCGCCCGTTCCCGGGCCCGGCTGGCCGCGCTGGACTACGACTTCGACGGCCTCGCCGAACTCATGCGCCGGCGCGGCTGGACGACCATGCATCTGGTGTGGCGTGAGTCGGACGACCTCTACCACGCCCGCGACCCGTTTCCGGTCGGCGGAGTCGTGGAGGACCCCGCGACGGGAGCGGCGGCCGCGGCCTTCGGCGGCTACCTGCGCACGATCGGCCGGGCACCCGAGGTCCCGGTGCTGATTCGGCAGGGCGAGGACCTGGGCCGCCCGAGCGAGCTGGTGGTCGAGATCGACCCGGTCGACCCTCGGGTCCGGGTCACCGGTCACGCCGTACCGATCTCCTGACCATCGCGACGGGCGGGCCTCGTCGGCGTAGTCAGACGGTTCCGGTCCGTTACCTAACCGTTACCGGAATTCCCCTCGCTTCCGTCTTCCGGTCCGCCGGTCGGCGGCCCTAATTTTGTTCAACGACAAGACAGAACTCGGCGGTCGTGGCCTCGGCGGGCCACGACACGGCCCCGTACCCCGAGGCGGACCTTCGGCGAGCCGACCCGGGATCCCCCAACCGTCCTCATCGGACGAAGGAGATCCTCTGTGTTGAGCCATCGCCGTGTCCGCGACATCCCCACGACACCACGCGGCGAGCACACCACCCCACGCCGCGTCCCGCTCACCCGTACCCTGCTCGGCGCCACCGCGGCGCTCGCCCTGGCCACGACCGCGCTGACCGCCGCCCCCGTCTCGGCGGCCCCCGCGGGCACTCCGCTGGCGGCGCCGGCACCGACCGAGACCGACCCCTTCGCCGTCCTGGTCTTCTCCAAGACCGCCGGCTTCCGGCACGACTCCATCCCGGCCGGCATCGCCGCCATCCGGCAGCTCGGGGCCGAGCACGGCTTCACCGTCGACGCGACCGAGGACGCCGCCGCGTTCACCGACGAGAACCTCGCCCGATACCAGGCCGTGGTCTGGCTCTCCACCACCGGCGACGTCCTCAACGCGGAGCAGCAGGCCGCGTTCGAGCGCTACATCCGGGCCGGCGGCGGGTACGCCGGGGTGCACGCCGCCTCGGACACCGAGTACGACTGGCCCTGGTACGGCGACCTGGTCGGCGCGTACTTCGCCTCCCACCCCGCCAACCAGCAGGCGAGCATCAAGGTCGAGGACCCGGCGCACCCCTCCACCGCGTCGCTCCCGGACCGGTGGTCCCGGTACGACGAGTGGTACAACTTCCGCGAGAACCCCCGGGCCAGCGTGCACGTCCTGGCCTCGCTCGACGAGACCAGCTACTCGCCGGGAGCCGGCGCGATGGGCCACGACCACCCGGTCGCCTGGTGCCAGGACTACGACGGCGGCCGGGCCTGGTACACGGCCGGCGGGCACACCCCGGAGTCGTACTCCGAGCCGGAGTTCCTGGCCCACCTGCTCGGCGGCATCCAGACCGCGGCCGGGGTGGTGGACGCGGACTGTAGCGCCTCGCTGACCAGCAGCTTCGAGAAGGTGACGCTGGACAGCAACACCAACAACCCGATGGAGTTGGACGTCGCGCCGGACGGCCGGGTGTTCTACATCGAGCGTGACGGCCGGGTCCAGATCATCAAACCGGACACCGGGCGTACGGTCACCGCCGCCGACCTCGACGTCTTCACCGGTAACGAGGACGGGCTGATCGGCATCCGGCTCGACCCGAACTTCGCCACCACCAACTGGGTCTACCTCTACTACGCGCCCAACGATGGGGTGCCGCGCAACGTCCTGTCCCGGTTCACGGTCGTCGGCGACACCCTCGACCTGGCCAGCGAGAAGGTGGTGCTGACCGTCGACACCCAGCGCAACACCTGCTGTCACGCGGGTGGCAGCATGGTCTTCGACCGCGCCGGCAACCTCTACCTGGCCACCGGGGACAACACCAACCCGTTCGAGTCCAACTCGTTCACCCCGATCGACGAACGCCCGGGGCGGCAGGACTACGACGCCCAGCGTACCTCCGGAAACACCAACGACCTGCGCGGCAAGGTGATCCGGATCACGCCGCAGCCGGACGGGACCTACACGATCCCGGAGGGGAACCTGTTCCCGCCGGGGACCGAGAAGACCCGGCCGGAGATCTACGCGATGGGCTTCCGGAACCCGTTCCGGATCGGCATCGACCCGGCGACGGACACGCTGTACGTGGCGGACTACGGCCCGGACGCCGGGGCGGCGAACCCGGACCGCGGCCCGGAGGGGACCGTCGAGTGGAACGCCATCAGCCAGCCCGGCAACTACGGCTGGCCGTACTGCCACGGCGCGAACTACGCGTACAACGACTACCAGTTCCCGTCCGGGCCGAGCGGGCCGAAGTTCGACTGCGAGGCGCCGGTGAACGACTCGCCGAACAACACCGGGCTGACCAACCTGCCGCCGGCCATTCCGGCCACCGTCGACTACGACTACAGCGGCAACCCGCGCTTCCCCGAGATCGGTGGCGGCGGCGCCCCGATGGGCGGCCCGGTCTACCGGTACGACCCGGAAAACCCCTCGGAGCGCAAGTGGCCGGCGTACTACGACGGCAAGGCGATGTTCGGCGAGTGGAACCAGTCGAAGATGTACGCCTTCCAGGTCGGCGCCGACGGCCGGTCCCTGGTGGACATCAACCAGCTGCTCGCCGGGATGACGTTCGTCCGGCCGATGGACTTCGAGTTCGGCCCGGACGGGGCGCTCTACCTGATCGAGTGGGGCAGCGGGTTCGGCGGCAACAACGACGACTCGGGGGTCTACCGGATCGAGTACGTCGCCGGGGACCGGGCGCCGATCGCGGTCGCCACGGGCAACCCGACCTCCGGCCCGTCGCCGCTCACCGTGGCCTTCTCCAGCGAGGGCTCCCGAGACCCGGACGGTGGGCCGATCACGTACGCCTGGACGTTCGGCGACGGCGGCGAGTCCACCGAGCCGAACCCGACCCACACGTACACCGAGCCGGGCAACTACACCGCCCAGCTCACCGTCACCAACGACAGCGGGCGGACCGCGGTGGCGAACGTCCCGATCACCGTGGGGAACACCGCTCCGACGGTGACCATCGAGTTTCCCCCGGACGGTGGCTTCTTCAACTGGGGTGACCAGGTGCGGTACACGGTCACGGTGACCGACCCGGAGGACGGGACGATCGACTGCGACCGGGTGACCCTGCAGTACTACCTGGGCCACGACGAGCACGCCCACCCGCTGGACGAGCACACCGGCTGCACCGGCGTGGTGCAGACCTCGCTGGCCGGCGGGCACGGCGAGGATGCCGACATCTTCGCGGTCTTCGAGGCCACCTACACCGACGGCGGCGGTGCCGGCGGCGCCAAGCCGCTGACCGGCCGGGCGATCGAGCAGTTGCAGCCCAAGCGGAAGCAGGCCGAGTACTTCGCGGCGACCGGCCGGGCTCCGGACGGGGTCGGCGGCGGTGACCCGGGCGTGCAGACCGAGGCCACCAGCGACCCCGAGGGCGGCTTCGAGAACATCGGCTGGATCGAGGACGGCGACTACTGGACCGTCGCCCCGGCCAACCTGACCGGCATCGACGGGCTGCGGTTCCGGGTCTCCTCGGCCGGCGGCGGGGCGCGGATCGAGGTACGCGCCGGCGCGGCGGACGGCCCGGTGCTGGCCACCGCCACCGTGCCGCACACCGGCGGCTGGCAGACCTGGACCAGCGTCACGACCGAGCTGACCACGCCGAGCACGGCGAGCGGGCCGCTCTTCTTCGTGGCGAAGAACCCGGTCGGGGCGACCGGCACCGGGGCGATCCTCAACGTCAACTGGGTCGACTTCCTCGGCCGGGGCATCACCGAGAACGCCCCACCGGTGGTGTCGGTCAGCGCCAACCCCACCACCGGCACCGCGCCGGTCGCGGTCGCCTTCGACGGCACCGCCACCGACGCCGAGGGCGACACCCCGCTGACGTACGCCTGGGACTTCGGCGACGGCGGCACGGCCAGCACGCTCGACGTGAACCACACCTACACCGCGCCGGGCACGTTCGTGGCGACCCTCACCGTCACCGACGCCCGCGGCGCCCAGGCGTCGGCGTCCGTGACGGTACGGGTGGAGGCGCCGAACACCTCCTGCTTCGGCGCCCGCTCGGACGACTTCACCGGCGCCGAGTTGGACCGGACGCGGTGGTCGGCGGTGGTCCGGGGTGACCAGCTCCCGGCGGTACGGGACGGCACGCTGGTCCTGCCCACCTCGGTCGGCGACCTGTACGGCACCCGCAACGACGCCACCAACCTGGTGCTGCAACCGGCGCCGGACGGCGCGTGGCAGGCCACCACCCGGCTCCGGCTGCCGGTGGCGGCGGACTACCAGCAGGCCGGCCTGCTGGTGTACGGCGACGACGACAACTACGCCAAGCTGGACCTGCTCTTCTCCGGAGCACCCCGGATCGAGTTCATCCGGGAGACCGCCGGTTCGCCGCGCAACGAGGCTGACGACTCCACGGCGGCCCCCGCGGCCGAGTGGATCCACCTGCGGTTGACCAGCGACGGCACGAACCTGTCCGCGGCGTACTCGGCCGACGGGCAGAGCTTCACCCCGGTCGGGCGGCCGGCTCCGCTGGCCGGAATCGACCAGCCGAAGGTGGGGCTGTTCGCGCTGAATGGCGGCACCACCGCCCCGGTGATCGACGCCGCGTTCGACTGGTTCCGGCTCAGCCCGGACGAGCCCGCCGGACCGGTGGACCCGTCCGACGAGTTCACCGGGGACGCGCTGGACGCGTGCCGGTGGGACGGCATCGTCCGGGAGGACCCGGCGGCGTACCGGGTCGCCGACGGTGCGCTGCACATCGACGTGCCGAACGGCGACATCTACGGCACCGGCAACACCGGCCCGACGAACTTCATCCTGCAGACCGCCCCGGAGGGCGACTGGGTCATCGAGACGAAGGTCGACGGCAGCCGGTTCACCGAGCAGTACCAGCAGGCCGGGCTGATGGTCTACGGCGACGACGACAACTACCTGAAGTTCGACTACATCGTCGACAACCAGGCCGGGCAGCCGCTGGTCCGGCGGATCGAGTTCCGCAGTGAGATCGCCGGTACGGTCCAGGACCCGCAGCCGAACGCGTCGAACCTGACCGGCGGGGTCTGGCACCTGCGGCTGGCGAAATCGGGTGACACCTACACGGCGGCGTACTCGGCCGACGGGCAGACCTGGACGACGCTGGAGCCGCTGACCAACGCCGCCGTGGGTGACACCCCGCGGATCGGCCTGTTCAGCCTCGGCGCCGCGCAGACCGCCTCGAAGACCGTCTCGTTCGACTACTTCCGGCTCCGCACGGGGACGGTCGACGAGGTGGCCCCGGTGACCACCGCCGACGTCTCGGGGACCCCGACCGCCGGCTGGTACACCGGGCCGGTCACCGTCACCCTCACCGCCACCGACAACGAGGGCGGCAGCGGGGTCGCCGGCACCGAGTACCAGCTCGACGACGCCACGACCTGGACCCGGTACACCGAGCCGGTCGCGGTCAGCGGGGACGGCAGCCACGAACTGCGGTTCCGGTCGACGGACAAGGCCGGCAACGTCGAGGAGACGAGGTCGGTCCAGGTGAGGATCGACGCCACCGCGCCGGTCAGCACCGCGGCCTTCGCGCCGCCGACCGACGACGGCTGGCACGGCGGGGCCGTCCCGGTGACGCTCAGCTCGACCGACGCCGGATCCGGGGTCACCACGCTGGAGTGGTCGCTGGACGGCGGGCCCTGGACGCGGTACACCGAGCCGGTGACCGTCAGCGGCGACGGGCAGCACGAACTGCTGTACCGGGCCACCGATGCCGCCGGCAACGTCGAGACGCTCAAGTCGGCGGTGTTGTCCATCGACGGCACGAAGCCCACCGTGTTGGTCTCCGGGCTGGCCGACGGCCAGCTCTACGGGGACAGCCAGGACGTGCGGGTGACCTGGTCGGCGGTCGACCCGGTCTCCGGGATCAGGGCGACGGTCGGCACGCTGGACGGCCGGCCGTACCAACCGAACACGTTGCAGGCCATGTACGAGCTGTCGCTCGGCCTGCACGAGCTGACCGTGACCGCGACGGACCGGGCGGGCAACAGCACCACCTCGACCGTACGGTTCTTCGTCACCACGTCGTTCCGGGACATGCGGCACCTGCTGGACCGGTTCCGGGCGACGGGGTGGCTCTCGGCCACGGCGCACCGGAAGTTGTCGAACAAGCTCGCCGCGGTCCGCGAATCCGAGGCGAATGGCAACGACAGGCGGGCGATCCAGCAGCTCACCGCGTTCAAGGCGCTCGCCGCCGACCCCGCGCTGGTCGGCGAGGCGGAGGTCCGGGACGTACTGGTCCGGGACGCCGACGCGATGATCGTGCGGCTCGGCGGCACGGCCAGTGCCGCCGGGGTCAGGGCGAACGACGGCGCGTCGGTGCAGGGCACCGGCCGGCGCGCCGGTGACCCGACCCGGGTGTCGCGGGGCGGCCGGCTCTGAAGAGGCGGGGGCGGCCACCGGTCGGTGGCCGCCCCCGTAACCGCTCCGGCGCCGGACCACCCGTGGTCCGGCGCCGGCGGAGCCCACCGGACAGCCCGGCCGGCGGCGCCGGGCCGGGTTCGGCGAGCGCGATCGCCGATCAGGGCATCGGATAGGTGTTGAACCACAGGCGGTACGTCCACACGCCCCACCCGCCGGATGAGGTCCAGCCGTCGGCGACGGTGTGCACGATCTCCAGGGTGCTCGACGGTGTCGTCCCGTACGGTCCCTGCACGAGTCCGGAGTTGTGGTTGAACGCGTGCCCGGAGTGCGCCGGGGTGATCCGCTCCTCGACCCGCCAGGTGCCCGAGCCGCTCCAGATGGCGGAGCCCTCGATGGAGGCCACCACCGTGTCGGTCTGCACCGGCGGCCCGTTCGGGTTCCTGTTCCACACGCCCGCGTCGTAGGAGATGTAGAACCGGTCGCGGTCCGGGCGGTAGACCACGGAGGCGTTGTGCAGCCAGTCCGGCAGGCCGGCGGCCGGCAGCGGCACGGCGGGCCCGATGACCGGGTTGGCCATGTCGGCGAGGTTCACCTCGCGGCGTACGAAGCCGCCGTTGCCCTGGTAGAACAGCAGGATCCGTCCGGCACCGTCGACCGAGGTCGCCGCGGGCTGGCCGACGCAGTAGTGACCGGTCGGGCACCGGCCGCCGAACTCGCGGTCGTAGGAGATCAGCGGGGTGGGGTAGACCTTCCACCCGCTGGGCGCGGCGTCGAGCGAGTCACTGAAGGCGACACCGAGCTGGTTCGGCGACTCCTGCTCGGGTGGACACGGCGCCGCCTGCGTCTTGCAGCCGTACGCCGTGAAGAAGATCGCCCACGGGTAGACGTGGCCGTTCCACCGGAACTGGCCACGCAACACCTGGGGGTCACACATGTGGTAGTTGGCCCACGCCGGACCCTGGGCCGGGCCGAATGCCACCCGGGGAGCGCTGTACGACCAGGTGTTCCCGTTCCGTTTCCCCACGCTGAGCATGACGTGGTCGTAGACCCGGCCACTCTCCCGGTTGCCGCAGTAGAACACGTGGCGGGTGTTGCCCTGCTCGACGATCGTGGGCGCGTACGAATAGAAGTTGCCCTGCGGCGGATTGACCCCCAGCGGCTTGGACGCCGGCAGGGAGCTCGCCGCCGTGGTGGAGACGTCCGGCGCCGCCGCCGTCGTCTCGGTCGCCGCCGGGCCTGTCCCACAACCGGCCAGCAGCGCCAGCAGTGCCGCCGCACCCGCGGCCCGGATCACCCGGATCGGTCCCGCTCCCCGGCGCTTCCCCGGGGTGCGTACGTCCATCGTCCTCATCCTCCTCAACACCCGACCGGACCGGTCCCGTCCACGGACGGGACCGGTCACGCCGTACCGGCGGCACCCGCCGGACGCCGCCGTTACCGGCCCGCCGCCGGGGCGGAGCCCGGTAAGGTCCTCGTCCCGCGCGGTCCCGCCATGTCGATTCCGCTCAGCCGCCGTTGCTGGGCTGGTACCGGCGGGGCTGGTGGACCGGCGCGGCGGGATTGGTCACCCCGTTCACGGCGGCGAGGAACTGGGGACCCATCACGGCCCGGGCCCGCACCGCCGGATGCGTGGAGCCAAAGTTGTCCGCGTCGGCCTGACCATCCGCGAACAGCACGTACGTCAACACCGCGGCACCCGCCGGGTCAAACATCACCCCCGCCTCATGCCGCGCGTCGGCAAACCAGCCCGCCTTCGTCGCCACCCGCGCCCGCTCATCGGACGACATCGTCCGCCGGATCCCATCGGTGAACGCGATCGGCGACCGCAACAGACCGAGCAGAAACGCGGTCGACGCCGGCGACAACAACGTCCCCCCGACCAACGCCTGCAACAGATCGTGCGTCTCCCGCGCGGTACTGGTGCCCAGGTAGAACCGGTTCGGGTTCGCCACCGGCTCCACCTGCGTGTTCGGGAAACCCTTGTCCACCAGAATCTGGTTCAACTCCGCGGCCGGACACACCAGGCCGCACAACCGCACCGCCGTGTCATCCGACACCGTCAACAACGCCGCGAGCACATGCCCCAACGTCACCGAGCTGGGATACGCGCCGTCCAGACTGAAAATACCGTCGCCATTGGGCACCACGATGTCCGCGGTCACATCCACCCGCTGGTCGAGCGTCAGCAGACCCCGATCAATCTTGTCCAGCACCGCCGTGGCAACCGCGATCTTGTTGACGCTGTACGCCTCGACCACGGTGTCCGGATTTTCCTGCACCGCGACCTGACGCGCGCCGTCGGACCCCACCACGCTCACGTACGCGTACCAGTTCCCCCCGGCCCGGGTCTTCTCCTGCTGGTACACGTCGGCAACCCGCTGCGCCGGGGTACGACGGGGCGCGTCGCCATCCGACTTACGCCCAGCCGCACCACCCGGCGCCGCCGCAGCCGGACCCGCCAACCCGAACACCGCCCCCGCCGTGGCCACCGTGCCGATACCCAACGCTGCCCGACGACTCATCCTCGCCACAGCATCACACCTCCATCCCACACCGAATCCGCCACCCCACGACGGCGGATCGCGAGCCAGCCGGCCCGCGGTTGGTCCCGATCGTCGATGCCGCGCGCACAGGAACGGCACACGACGGCTTCACGTTCAGCGCCGCATTCAACGGGTGAGCGCCAGCCACGACCGCTCCCTCGGCGGGCGGGCCGCGAACGGTGGGAGAAAGTCCGCCGGCGCCCGAGGTCGGGAACCGGGCGCCGGCGGCACGGGTTTTGACCCGTTGGGGCGGGGAAGGTACGGGCGGGTTCGACTCGGGTGGTTGAGCTGAGGAGAGGTTGTGGCGTGGCGGACCCGACCGGGGAGTTTTTCGAGACGCTTGAGGAGCGCGGTCACGGTGCCCTACCGGGCGAGGCCCGGGGCACGGTGCGATTCGACGTGACGCGGGACACCGGGACGGAACACTGGTACGTCGACATCCACAGCGATGGGATTTCGGTCTCCCATACCGGGAAGGATCCGGCCGACAGCGTGGTGCAGACGGACCGCCACACGTGTGACCTTCTGGTGACAGGAGCGACGACCATCGTGGCGGCGATCCTGCGTAACCGGGTGCGGGTACAGGGAAACCTCCTCCTCATACTGGCGTTTCGGCAGTTCTTTCCCGATGCACCCAGCGCGCGTGATCCACGGGTTGCGGGGCGGGCTCGATGAGGGAAGCGGAGCCCATCACCCTGCTTGACGGCAACCGGTTCGTGGTCAGTGACGACGCCGGTGACATCTGTTCGTCATACCACTTTCCGTCCGGCCTGTTTTCGTTTGACACCCGGTTTCTGTCGACCTGGATCCTGTCCATCAACGGGGAGCGGCTCCATCCGTTGTCCGTCGACGACCTGCAGTACTTCGAATCGCGATTCTTTCTGGCTCCCGGGGAGCCGACCCACTATATCGACGCACAGCTGTCGGTGATCCGGCGGCGCTCCATCGCGGGCAGGTTCGACGAGGACCTGACGGTGCTCAACCACCGGTCCGAGTGGGTGGAGCTGACCGTGCGAATCGACATAGAGAATGACTTCGCGGACTTCTCCGAGATCGGGGAGCCCGTGGTCAAGAAGGGACGCATATCGGTCACCACGGGTGAGAACCAACTCCGCATCAGCTACGCCCGGGAGAGCTTCCTCCGAGAGACCGTGATCACTGCCAGCGATCCCGTGACGGTCGACCCGGGTGGCATGACGTTCCATCCCCGGATCGCTCCGCATTCGTCCTGGACCGGCACCCTGACGGTGGACACCCTGATGCTGGGCGGAGAGGACCGGGATCTCCGGGACAGTCTGAGTAGTCGGGTGAACCGGACCAAGGCGCAGACGCTGGCGGATCTCGACGACTGGATCGCCCGGGCGCCACAGCTGACGTCGAGGAGCGAGGCTCTCAACGAGGCGTACGAACGCAGCGTCATCGACCTCGCGGCGCTGCGGTACCGGGGGCTGGTCAGCGGGGAGTACCTGCCGGCCGCGGGTCTGCCGTACTACATGACGCTGTTCGGGCGGCAGGGCATCATAACCTGCCTTCAGACGCTGCCGTTTCTCCCCGACCTCACCAGGCCGACCCTGCGCGCGCTGGCGGCTGTGCAGGGCACCCGGCTCGACGACTTCCGCGAGGAGGAGCCGGGAAAGATCCTGTACCAGGTACGGTACGGTGAGTCGTCGGCGTTCGACGAGCTGCCCCACTCGCTCTCCTACGGGGCCGCGGACACCACACCCCTGTTCGTGGTGCTGCTCGACGAGTACGAACGCTGGACGGGCGACGCCGACCTCGTACGGCAGCTGCGCCACGTGGCCCGGCGCGCACTGGACTGGATCGACACGTACGGCAACCTGCTGGGCGACGGCTACGTCCGGTACGAGCCGCGCAACCCCCACCACGGGCCGGTGAACCAGTGCTGGAAGGAATCGCCGGATGGCGTGTCGTTCGCCGACGGCAGACTCCCCGGCCCGTACCGGGCAACCTGCGAACTCCAGGGCTACGCGTACGACGCCAAGATGCGGGGTGCGCGGCTGGCCCGGTTGTTCTGGGGTGAGCCGGAGTACGCCGACCGTCTGGAACGCGAGGCGTACGACCTCAAGCAACGGTTCAACCGGGACTTCTGGGTCGAGGACGGGGAGTACTACGCGCTCGGCCTCGACAGTAACGGGGCCAGGATCGACGCCCTGGCGTCCAACATGGGCCACCTCCTGTGGAGCGGGATCGTCGACGAGCAGCGAGCCGCCGCCGTGGCGCGGCGCCTGCTCGGTCCCGAGCTGTTCTCCGGGTGGGGTGTGCGTACGCTCGCGGCGGGACAGGCCCGGTACAACCCGGTCGGTTACCACGTCGGCTCGGTCTGGCCCGCCGACAACTCGCTGATCGCCTGGGGACTGCGTCGGTACGGCTTCGCGGAGGAGGCCGGGCGAATCGCCGTCGGCATGTTCGACGCCGCCCGCTACTTCAACGGGCGGCTACCCGAAACGTTCGGCGGCTACGACCGGGCCCGGACCAGTTTTCCGGTGCGGTACCCATCGGCCTGCAGCCCGTACGGGGGTTCCGCCGGATCGATCCTGCTGCTCATGCGTGTCCTGCTCGGCATGGAACCCATCGGCGGGCGGCTGACCGTCGACGCGGCGCTGCCCGGGGCTGTCGGCGCCATCGCGCTCGGCGGTGTTCCCGGTCGGTGGGGATACGCCGACGTCTCCGGGCGGCTGTCCAGCCGACCGCCCGGGCATCGCCCGTTGGTCGCCAGACCCCAGGACCAGAACGTCAGGGGATCGAACCCCTTCGGCCGCGCCTGACCGACAGGTCCCTGACGCGGAAACCTCGGCTCGACAGGGCATGGTGCCACCCGTCGACCGGTCCGTCGGCTCACCGGTCGCAGCCCGAGGGTCACCCCGGGCACGTCGTCGCTCCGGCGGTGCGGCGCCGGTTCGACGCGGCGCGCCACGTCAGGCGTCCCGCCGCTTCAGCAGGAGGTACGCGATCGCGAGCAGGACCGCGGTGGTCGTCGCGAGGACCGCGCACCCCGGCCACGGCGCCAGGCCCGTGGGTTCTATCCGCAGTAGCTGGATGCCGGCCTCCGTCGGCCACCACCGGAGGGCCGTACGGCCCGCGTCACCGAGCTGGGTGAGCACCATCGGCACGATCAGCACGCCCGCCGCCAGGGTGCTGATGGCGATGGCGCTGTGTCGGACGACGACGCCGACGGCCAGGGCCAGGCAGGACAGGGTGGCCAGATACAGGGCGCAGCCGGCGAGTGCCCGGAACACGCCGGGGTCGTCCAGTCCGACGTGAGTTGCCCGGTCGCTGAGGAGGAGCCGTACCACGACGAACGACGCCACGGCACCCGCCGCCCCGACGACCAGCGCCAGCGCCGTGACGACGGCGGCCTTGGCCGCCAGCAGCCGGCCCCGGACGGGGACCACGACCAGGCTCGACCGGATCGCGCCGGTGCCGTACTCGCTGGTGATGACCATCGAGCCGAGGACGCAGACGGCGAGTTGCCCGAAGACGACGCCCTGCAACGCCGCGGTGATGACATCGGCGGGCGGGTACGTCTCCGCCGGCTGGAAGCCGGGCAGGGCGCGTGCGGTGAGAAACGCGGAACCCACCATGATGATCATGGTCGCGGCCAGGCTCCAGGCGGTGGAGGTGAGCGAGACCAGTTTGGTCCATTCGGCCGCGACGGCGTGCCCGAAACCGGACCGGGTGATCGGGGCGGGGGTCGGGGCGGATCGGTTCATCGCTGTTCTCCGAGGGGTTCGGCGGCACGGTACTGCACCGCCTCCTGGGTCAGTTCCATGAACGCGGACTCCAGCGACGTGCGCTGGGCGCTGAGTTCGTACAGCCGCAGGCCGGCCTCGGCGGCGAGGTCCGCGATCCGTTCGCTGGGCAGCCCGGACACCGACAGGGTGTCGTCGTCGAGGACGTCGACGGTCGCGGCCGCGTCACGGAGCACCCGCGCCAACCGCGCCGACTGTGGACTGCGTACCCGCACGTGGTGTTGGCGACCGGACCGCAGGAAGTCGGCCATCGTCGTGTCGGCGATCAGCCGGCCACGCCCGATGACGATCAGGTGGTCGGCGGTGTCCTCCACCTCGCTCATCAGGTGGCTGGAGAACAGCACGGTCCGTCCCTCGGCGGCCAGTGACCGCACGAGGGTTCGAACCCACCGGATCCCCTCGGGGTCCAGGCCGTTGACCGGCTCGTCGAGGATGAGCACCGGCGGGTCGCCGAGGAGGGCGGCGGCGATCCCCAACCGCTGGCGCATACCGAGCGAGAAGGCCCGGATCCGCCGACCGGCGACGTCGGCCAGGCCGACGACCCCCAGCACCTCGTCGACCCGGCGGCGGCCGATGCCGTTGCTGCGGGCGAGCGCGAGCAGGTGGTGGTACGCGGTCCGGCCGGGGTGCACGGCAGCCGCGTCGAGCAGCGCGCCGGCGCACCGCATCGGCACCGGTGCCTGGGTGTACGGCCGGCCGCCGACCAGGGCCGCGCCGGAGGTCGGCCGGTCCAGGCCGAGGATCATGCGCATCGTGGTGGATTTCCCGGCGCCGTTCGGGCCGAGGAAGCCGGTGACCCGCCCCGGCCGTACGACGAACGACAGTCCGGCCACCGCCGTGGTCGCTCCGTACCGCTTGGTCAGCTCGCGTACCTCGATGGTGTGGGGTTCCATGAGGGACGAGCATGTCGCCGCCGGCCGTGACGCGCGTCGGCCCGCAGACCGGATCTTCGCGCCGCCGGCCGGACGATGTCGAGCGGGTACCGGCCGCCGGTGTCGTTCCCGAGGATGACGGCCGAGAGACCGACGTGCCGGACGGACGGTGCGGCTATCGTCAGCGGGCCGCATGACCACCGTCGTGGTCGTCGACGACCAGGCACTGGTTCGGGCGAGCTTCGCCTCCTCATCGAGACCGTCGACGACTTCAGTGTCGTCGGTGAGGCCGCCGACGGGATCCAGGCGGTCGAGGTGGCCCGCCAACAGCGGCCCGACGTGGTCCTGATGGACATCCGGATACCGCTGCTCAACGGGATCGAGGCGACCGCGCGGATCACCGCGGACAACCCGAGGTCAAGGTGCTGATCCTGACCACCTACGACCGGGACGAGTACGTCTACGCGGCGCTACGCGCCGGAGCCAGCGGATTCCTGCTCAAGGACGCGCCACCGGCCGACCTGCTGGCCGCCATCCGGGTGGTGGCCGCCGGCGATGCCCTGCTCGCTCCGCGGATCACCCGTCGGTTGATCCGCGAGTTCGCCCAGCGGCCGGAGCCGGCCCGCCGACAGCCGGCGGAGCTGTCGAGCATCACCGGTCGGGAGCGCGAGGTGCTCGTCCTCGTGGCGCGGGGGTTGTCCAACGCCGAGATCGCCGATCAGCTGCACATCAGCATGGCCACCGCCAAGACGCACGTGGCACGGCTGCTCGCGAAGTTGCAGGCCCGGGACCGCATCCAGCTTGTGATCATCGCGTACGAGTCGGGTCTCGTCCGGCCCGAGTAGCCGGGGTAGCGCGGACCGGCTACCGGCGTTTCCGCTGGGCGTCGAGGAGGCGTTGCAGGTACCCGTGGAAGCGCCGCACGTCCTCGGCCGACCAGCCGGCGGTGAGCTCGGCGAAGACGGCCTCCTGCTCGGGGTCGGGCTGGTCGTCGCACCCGGGCGCCGTGACGAACCGGAGGCCGGGCGTACCTGATCCAACTCGTCGACGGGCGGGCACGCGTGCCCGCCCGTCGACGACCGGCAGATCCGGCGGCTCCGCTGCCACGGGGCCTCACCATATGGACTGCGACGGGTGAGGGCGCCCAGCCGCTGCCGGGGCGGTGCTACATGTAGAAGTTGGCCTCCGGGTACGCGGCCGACGGGCCGTCGAGCAGGTGCGAGTCGCGGCCGAGGAGCGTGCGGTCGAAGAACGCGCGGATGTAGGCCCGTTGGGCGGCGATCGAACGGTCGGGGTCGATGGTGCCCATCCAGGGGTCGGCCGAGGGGATGATGCCGGCGGCCGCGAGCTGGGGGAAGATGACCTGCCCGTCGGTGTAACTGCCGTGCGACGAGCCGACCAGCGAGATGAATCGGCGCCAGCCGCGGAGGTTGTGCCAGACGATGCTGGTCATGATGCCGAATTCGTCGGGGCTGACGCCGATGCTACCCATGATCATGAAGGGTCGCTCGCCGATGCGCTCGGCGATCCTCTCCAGCGCCGGCTCGATCTCGCCGGGCTGCGCGCCGATCGGGTTGACGTCCTCGGGGAAGAAGCTCCCGTCGAGGTTGATGCCGGCGATGACCCGCGGGTCGTTGGCCATGGCCTGGGCGGTGGTGGCGCCACCCAGCGAGTGACCGAACATGCCGACCTTGGTCATGTCGAAGCAGCCCGCCAGGCCGACGGGCAGCCGGCGGCGTCCGGCGTCGGGGTTGGTTCCGGCCGCGAGCGCGGTGAGGCTGTCGAGCACGAACTGCACATCGACACGACGGAGCGCCACCGCCTCGTTGGGTACGACGGTCGGGCCCTCACGCCGGCCACGTTCCACCCGGCCGCCCGGGAACTCGACCTCCGGCGCCTGGTAGGTGTGGCTGATCGTGACCACGACGTAGCCGTGACTGGCCAGCTCCTCGACCAGCGTGGTGCCCTCCTCACGGTTCTGCCCCGCGCCCGGGGAGAAGAGCACCACCGGGTACGGCCGGGCCGACAGCGCGACCGGGACGTCCTGACCGGCGTGGGTGATCGGAAACTCGACGCCGGCCAGCGACACCGGCTCGTCGATCGGCTCCTCGCCGGGCGGCGTGTCCGGGGAGGACGACAAGAACTCCTCCAGCTCCGGGCGGTAGTAGGTGAGCGCCCCCGGCGGCATCCACGGCGCCAGCCGGCCGACGCCCCGGGCGGGGTACCAGATGTTGACCATCAGTTCCCGCGGATGCGGAGTCGTCCAGTACGGGTCCTGCCGATCGTGGTCGACGAGGTGCAGTGCCGCCGTACCGATCCGGTACGGCCCGGTCGGCGCCGGCAGGGTCAGCCGTACCTGGGACCGTTTCGTGGCCGCCGCCGCGACCGCCCGGCGGGCCGTCGGCCAGCTCGACAGGGCCAGTCCACCGACGAGCGCCGCCGCTCCGGCCAGTAGACGTCGCCGGCTGGTCGTGACCACCCGACGGTGTCGAGGCGACTCAGCGGCGTGATGGTCCTGCGGATCGGCTGTCATCGGCTGTTCTCCTCTCGTGCGACGGAACGGATTCCGTGACGGAGCCGATCTCAGCAAACACGACATTTCCCGTGCGTCACCAAAAACGGTGACGCAGAGGTGACCCGCTCTCTCCCAGGATGTCCGGCATGACGCAATTCCCGATATCCACCCGCCCGCCGACAGGCCGGCGGATGGTGACGACGCTGGTCGTGTCGGTCGCGGGGCTCGCCACGATGGTCGTGGGCGCGCCCACCGCTGCGGCACCGCCCTCCCCGGTCCCGACCGTACGCTGGCAGCCCTGTCCCGAGTACTCGGATGACGAGATCCGCGCCCGCGGCGTACGGGCCGATCGGATACCCGAGTTCCGGGCGTTGCTGGCCCGCACCGAGTGCGGCACCGTCACCGTGCCGCTGGACTACCGCCGGCCGACCGGGCGCACGATCAGCATCGCGCTGACCCGGCTCAAGGCCACGGACCAGAAGCGCCGCCTGGGCAGCATCGCGCTCAACCCGGGCGGCCCGGGCGGGCCCGGTTATCTCATGCCCATCGACATCGTGATGACCCACGCCGAGCACGCCCGCCTCAACGAGCGGTACGACCTGATCGGCTTCGATCCCCGCGGTGTCGGCTACAGCACGAACGTCGAGTGTCCACCACCGGAGGCAGCCGGGTCACCGCAGGCCGGGCCGTTGACCGAGGAGGCCGCCCGGCAGCGCTACGACGCGCAGGTACGCCACAACGTCTCCTGCGCCGGCTCCGATCCGGAGTTCCTGGGCCAGCTCACCAGCGCCAACGTCGCCCACGACCTCGACCGGCTGAGGAAGGCGCTGGGCGAGCGGCGGCTGAGCTTCCTCGGCGTGTCCTGGGGTACCCGGCTCGGCATGGTCTACCGCAGCCTCTATCCCGGCAAGGTGGACCGGATGTTCCTCGACAGCGTGGCGATGCCGCACTACCAGTTCGACATGTTCGACGACCGTCGGACCGCCGCCGCCGAACGCAACTTCGGCCGGATGGCGGAGTGGATGGCGGATCACGATGACGTCCTCCACTTCGGGACGTCCGCCGACGAGGTCCGGGCGGCGGTGGTGGCGCTCCGGCAGTCGTACGACGACGAGCCCCGGTCGTTCACCGACCTGCCCATGCCCGTGGACGGCTCGATAATCGCCAAACTGGCCAGTCAGGACTCCCGGGGCTGGCCAACGGCCGCCCGGGCGCTGGCCGAGTTGCGCGACGCCACCGGACCGACCGCTCCGCCGACGGTTCGGCAGATCTTCGGTGGCCAGTCGTCGCCATCCGAACCCGGCGTCAGCCGACCGGACAGGTTCAGCCCGACGATGCAGCAGGCGGTGATGTGCAACGAGGATTCCAGCCGACCCGACTTCGCCACCGCCTGGGCCGCCTACCAGCGTCGGCTCGCCGAGAACCCGGTCACCGGCCGGGCCACCGACTTCTCGGTACGCTGCGCCGGCTGGCCGCTGCCGGTCCAGGAGGTCCGGCTGCACCGCGCCGCGGGGTCACTCGTGCTGTCCGGACACCGCTACGAGATGATCTCCCCGTACGAGTGGACCGTCGAGGTCCAGAAACTCATCGGCGGGACCGTGTTCACCGTCGAGGATGACGTACACGGGTCGGTGCTGTTCGAGCCTTCCTGCGGCGCCGAGCTGGTCCGATACTTCGAGACCGGCCGGATCGGCACGGGATGCCCGGGTGCCGGCGGCCCGCCGCCGTTGGCGAGCGGCGGCGAGAACGCGTGAGGCGATAGCACGGCGTTGGCACACGACACGAGGGCCTCCGGTTGCTGGCGTGGTGCCCAGACGGCCCGCGCCACAACCGGAGGCCTTCGGCCGCAGGTCCGCGACGAGCGTTGTCAGTCAGGTACGCGATGCCGGTGACGGCGGCCCGCCCTGGACGGCGACACTGCGCGCGTCGGCGCCGGTTCGAGGTGGCGGTCCGACGCTGCGGGTTGAGGCCCAGAGGACCCCACCGATCACCAGGACGCCGCCGACGAGTTCCAGCCAGGCCGGAACCTCGCCGAGAAACGCCCATCCCGCCAGCAGCCCGGTGACGGGGACCAGCATGGAGAACGGGGCAACCGTGCTGACCGCGTGACGGGCCATGAGCCACACCCAGATCGCGGTGCCGAGGACCGTCCCCAACAGCACGGTGTAGGCGAGACCAAGCCAGGCAGGGACCGCGGCGGCGGAGAACGATCCCACGACGGCGTCCCCGATTCGGCCCGGGCCCTCGGCGACGAGCGAGATGGTGAACAGCGGCAGCGGCGGCACCACCGACATCCAGAGGGTGAGGTGCAGGGGGTTGGGTGCCGCCGCTTGACGGCTCGCCAGGTTTCCGACGGCCCAGCCGAGGCCACCCAGCACCACCAGGAGGAACGGGCCCCAGGCTCCGGCGGAGCCCCGGGAGACGCCGACGAGCGCGAGGCCGAGCACCGCGACCGCGACACCCACGATCCGGCCTGGCGTGATCCGCTCCCGGAGCAGGAGAGCTCCCAACACCACGCTGAACGGCGCGGAGGACTGGAGAACCAGCGAGGCGAGACCGGCGGGCAGGCCGGCGGCCATACCCAGATAGAGCCCGATGAACTGCACCGTCCCGAACCCGAGGCCGTAGGCGACCAGCCAGCGTGTCGCCACGGCGGGGCGGGGCACCAGCAGCACGGTCGGGATGGCGACGACGAGAAACCGCAGACCCGCCAGGAACAGCGGCGGGAAGTGCTCCAACGACGCGTGGATGGCGATGAAGTTGAGACCCCAGATGACCGACGTGAGCACCGCCAGGAGGACATGACGAGCGGGCATGACCTCGAGACTCCCCGCCCCCCATCGTTAAGTCCAGCGATAGTTTCTACACAGACGGATTAGGCTTCCTTCATGAACGCCGCCCACCTGGAGCTGCTTCGGGAGCTGTCGGTCCGCGGCAGCCTGGCCGCGGTGGCAGCCGCAACCCATCGCACCCCCTCGGCACTGTCCCAGCAGCTGCGTACCGCCGAGCGCGAGATCGGCGTGAAGCTCGTCGAACGCGTCGGTCGCAGGTTGCGGCTGACCCCGGAGGGCGAACTGCTGGCCGACAGCGCGGACGAGGTCAGCGCGGTTCTGGCCAGCGTGCGCGCCCGCCTCGACGCGGCCACGGGCCAACCGCGCGGAACGGTCCGGATCGGTGGCCTCCCGTCAGCCGGCGCCGCACTCCTCCCCCCACTGGTCCAGCGGCTGCGGACGAGCGAGATCGAGCTGGAGATGGACGACTTCGACCTCGCCGAGGTCGACTACGCCGCACGTACGCTCGACCTCGACATCGTCATCGCGCACAGTCTCACCGCCGAGTTCCCCAGCGGGAGTGAGGGACTGGTCCGACGTGTGCTCGCGCGCGAGCCGATCGATGTGGCGCTGCCCTCGGACCACCCGTTGTGCCGCTACGACCACGTGACCCCCGAACTCCTGCGGGGCACGACGTGGATCGGGGTACCCGAGGGATACCCCTTCGACACGGTTCTGCAGGCCGTTGAGCGCAGCAATGGCGAATCCCTGCGGAGGTTCGTCCGAATCAAGGACAATCAGCTCGTCGCTGAGCTGGTCCGCTGCGGTGCCGGCCTGGCACTGTTGCCGAGGTTCACCACGCAACCCGGGCGAGGGCTGGTGTTGCGGCCGCTCCGCGGCGTGCGGTCGGACCGAACGCTCTGTTCGCTCTCCCGGCCCGACCGTTACGCACGGCTGGCCGTACGGACGGTCGTCGACACGCTCGCCGCGATCGGGGCAGGGCTGTCCGGCGGGTCGCCGGATGCTCCGGCCAACACCCTTCGCCAGATCCGCAGCCCCGCCCCGAGCGGAGACGTACTCGACCGGGGGTCGTCCCAGGATGGCGGCACACGTCCGTAACCCCCGACCCCCGGACAGCCCGGGTGCGCCGCCGGTGACCGGGAACGGAACGGTACGTCACGTGGCACCGTCGTCCTATGCGGACAGCGCGGTGGTGGCGATCCGTCGGGCCCGGTCGCTGAGGACTCCCGAGAGCAGTGACGCGATCGTCAGCGGGACGGCCTTGACCAGAACGACATCGATCTGGAGCAGAGCCAGGACGATCGCGAGCAGAACAACGAGCCCCGCCCCGATCCACCCGGTCAGTCCCCCCGCGAGCGCAAACCCCGCCGAGGTGCGGGCCGTCCCGGTGGCGACGACGTCGCCGTGAATCGCCGCGCGACCAGTGACCAGGGCAGCGAGCAGCAGGATGGCGGCGACGGTCGCCACCGCGGCACCCACGACCACGAGCGGCAGGTCGTCGTCGCCGATCGACGCCACCGTCAGGAACCAGCCGATGGGCAGAAGAATCGCGAGGGCGACCACGGCGACCAGCAGAAGAGTCAGGTACACACGCCGCAGCCGACGCCCGCCACCGGGCGGCAGCGGGCGAGACTGCGCGTCGACGTGCCCTGCGTACGGGGTGGGGCCCTGGTGCTCAATCATTGGTCTTGATTCGCCAGTCCGTCGTGTCGCCGTCGCTGATGCTGCCGTCGCTGAAGTCGGAGGTGGTGGACTTCGGCCACTTGCCACCGGGGAACGCGGCGCTGGAGGCCAGGGTCTGCCGGAGGGACGTGAGGCTGTCCACCAGGGTGCCGACGTAGGCGACGAAGGCGGCGACGATGGCGGTAATCAGACCGACGACCTTGGCTGTCGAGGCGCCAGCGCCGGCGGCGGCGGGCGGCGCGCCGACGACGGTGGCTGCGGCGGCCGTCTCGGCCGTCAACTCGGCAACGAACATCGCCACCGCGATGACGATAGCGGCCCAGAGCCCGAAGATGCCGTACGCGGTCTTCTGCAGATTGCTGTCGATCGCGTCCGTCGCCGTCTTGATCGCATTGAGCGCATCCTTCTGGGAGGGCAGCACCTTGGAGTAGGCCTCGGCCGCCGGGCCCTGCCAGTGGTTGTCGATACGCATCTGCTCTTCGTTGATCTTGGCTGCCTGCTGGGTGGCGGGACCACCGACCTTCGCGGTCCAGTCATTGCCGGCCGACATCAGTCCGAACGGCCAGCCCGGGTTGAGGAAGATCTTGGCTATCTCCTCGAAGAACTTCTTGATCAGCTCGTTGAGCTTGTTCAGTGCGTTGTTCAGCTTCTGCGCCAAGGGAGGCGGCAGGATGCTTATGGCGCGATTGCAGCGGCTGAACAACGTCGTGCAATTCTTGCTGACGTCGTTGTTCAGCTTCTCCATCTTCGTCAGCTTCGCGCGGAACTCCCCCTCGGACATCACGGTCGGCGCAAACCCAACCATTGTGGTATTCCCCTTCCCTAGTAGATCTTCTTCATGCGGTGCACGGCCTTCTCCTCGTCGCGCGCGTAGCCATCAGCGGCGGTACGCAACGCGCCGGCGATGCTGTCGAAGTTGGCGCTGCCCTCCTTGAGCAGGCTGGCCATGCGCTCCTGCAGGTTGTTGTACACCTCGTCAAGGCCAACAGCGTGGGCGAGTCCGCTGAACTCGAACGTGCTGAGGGTGAGTCCGCGGGCCACCCGCTCCATCGCGTCGAGCTGGTCGGCCATACCCGCCCACGTACCCGCGTCGGTATAGAGCGCCTTGATCGAGGCGTCGATCATGTCCTTGCTCGGAGTACCCATCCCCGTGTCCTTCCTGTGACGTCTGTGTTCAGCGAATGAGGCCGACCTCGCGGAGGAGCGCCTCGGGGGAGGCGGTCAGCCGCCGCATCCGTTCCATCCCCGGCACGGTCTCGAAGACGCGTTGCCGCTCCTCCTCGACCGCCCGCCACGAGGCGGCCAGCGCGTCCCGGATCGCGTCGGCGATGCGTTCGTGGTGAGCGGACCGTAGCCACTCGTCATCGAAGTCGATCTCGGTGACGGTACCGCCGACGCTGGTCACCCGCACGGTGCGGGTGGGATTCGTCGCCGTCGTGCTCCGCGTGGCCGCACTCTCGGCGGCCTCCGCCATGCGGTCGAGATGCTCGAGAGCGCCATCGACAAGGTCGAGCAGATCCCGCATGGCATACATGGACTGCCGGGAGGAGGGGTCACCGACCTCCGCCCGCTCCAGCCGGTCAATCGTTGTCGGCTGCTGAGTGTCCGGCCCGCCCTCGAACGTCGAGGCTTCGGTGGCCCACGCCGTCAGCCGCTCGTTGGTCGCCGCCTGTACGGCGTCGATGACGGCAGGGCCGAGACCCGACATTCCTGTGATCCGCAGCCAGTCCCGGTCCAGACGCACCCGCACCGGCGCTCCGCTGCCGTCGATGGTCACCTCGACCGCACCGGCGCTGTCACCGCCCACGAATTCCGCCTCGGCCGCGGCGGCCGCGGCGGAGAGTTGGGCGGCGAGTTCCTCAGCCTGGCGCTGGAGGTCCCGCAGGCCGGCAAGGTCGACGTGGTCGTCTCTCCACATGGTTTCCGCTTCCGATGAGTTGTGACGTGGCAGGGAAGACCCTGGTGTCAAGGGCATACGGCTTCCCGACGGTCCCGGGGATGGTGACGCCGGCACGCTCGGTGTCCCGACCCTGGATCGGTCTCACCTCGTCCCGGGAGCCGACATGGTCAACAAGATAGGGCAGCTGATCGGGGTCCGGGGACCCCGGCCGACGCGCCCCGGGCGCCGCCGGCCTGCGCCTCGACCTCCCATCGCACCGTCGATTCCACCGAGTCGTCCGGTGGATCCGGTGGCGAGTGGGCATGACGCCGACCGGGTAGTGGACCCTGGGCCGAGGCGTCAGGGCCGCCTGCTCGGTGCGCCGGGCAACCCGGTCGGGGCTGAGTACGACGGTGCCGGGCCTCTCCTGGTCGGCGGCTGACGTCCGGGCACGGAGGTCGGCGTGGAATCGCGCGTCAGCGGACACGCACCCGCCAGCGTCGTCCACGTCATCCCGTCTCCCCCCAAGACTTCGCTTCGCCGCAGTGGCACGGGCGTACGGCAACCGCAGAGACGATGCCAGACGAGTGCACACCATCTGCACATTTATTGCGCGAATGGCGATGGGCGCCGCAATGTCCGCGCCCTCGACGTCGTGTGTTCGCCCCGGGACCAGGGGCAGCGAACGTGACTGCCGTCCCTGTCGGTCAGTCGGTATCCCGACCCAGGATCGGTCTCACCTCGTCCTGGGAGCCGACATCGTCAACAAGATAGGGCAGCTGATCGAGGTCCGGGACCCCGGCCGACGCGCCCTGGGCGCCGCCGCCCTGTGCCTCGCCCTCCCATCGCGCCGTCGAGGCCACCCGAGTCGTCCTGTGGAGCCGGTGGCGAGTGGGCCTGCCTCATGGCCGGGTTCCCCCTCGTGGATGGTGGACGGGTCAGGACGGTCGGGGTGTCAGGAACATCCGCCGCACCATCGCGTCGACGACCGCGTCCGGGAGCAGGCGTCGGGTGGCGATGACGAAGCGGCACATGACGCCGACCGGGTAGTGGACCCTGGGCCGAGGTGTCAGGGCCGCCTTCTCGATGCACCGGGCAACCCGGTCGGGGCTGAGCACGAAGGTGCCGGGCCTGTCCTGGTAGGCGGCTGACATCCGGGCACGGAGGTCGGCGTGGAATCGGGCGTACGGCCCCGAATCGCTGCCGGCCGGGATCGTGGTGTTGGCCTTGTCGGAGAACGGCGTGGCGATCGGGCCGGGCTCGACGGCGGTGACCGTGATCCCGAAGGGGCGCAACTCCATGCGCAGGGCGTCGGTGACGGCCCGTACGGCGTGCTTCGACGCGTGCAGCGCTCCGGTTCCGGGCAGGACGAAGTACGCGCCCATCGCCGAGACGTTGACCACGCGTCCCCGGCCCCGCGCGCGCATGCCCGGCAGCACGAGCTGGGTCAGTCGTACCAGCCCGAACAGGTTCGTCTCGAACTGGTGGCGAATGTGGTCGACCGACAGCGTCTCGATCGCGCCCTGGAGCCCGTAGGCGGCGTTGTTGATGAGAATTCCCACGGCGCCGTGGTCGTGCTCGACCCGCTTGACCGCCGCCATCATCGACTCCTCGTCGGTGACGTCCAACCCGAGGGTGACGGCTCCGGCGGCGGCCAGGTCGGCGAGGGTGTCCGGATGTCGGGCCGTCGCGTACACCGGATAGCCGGCGCTCCGGAAGCGAAGCGCGGCGGCACGGCCCACCCCCGACGAGCAGCCGGTGATCAGCACAGCGGGTAGCGGCGACATGAGATGTTCTCCCTCACTCGGTGCCAGGGCGGGCTGTTCTACCGCGACACTGGTTCGGCGAGGGCGGGGTCGGTGGCCGCCGGCGGCGCAGCTGCCGGCTCGATGTCGCGCGACCTGGTCAGTCGGGGTATGAACCGGCCGGTGCGCCGCATGTACCGCTGGTAGTCCGGCCCGAATTCGGACGCGCTGAGGCGCCGCTCTTCGCCAGCGGCGGTAATGGTCAGCGCCGTGAACATGTAGCAGGTCAGGAAGAGCGTGCTCCAGTGCGGGAAGAACACCAGGGTCGACAGGTAGAGCAGGAGATAGGAGGAGTAGAAGGGGTGACGGATGTACCGGTACGCGCCATGGGTCACGACGTGCTGCGGCACGTCGTCGTCCTGGTGGTACCGGGCCAGCGGGATGCGGTGGGTTCCCCAGGTGAGATACATCAACGCAATCGAGGCAACACCCAGCGTCACCGCCACCAGATCCCGCGCCGTGGTCCAGCTCGCCGGAGCCATCGGCGTCACGTCCGCCACGTAACCGGCGACCACCAGTAGTGGTCCGATGAACAGCGGCAGACTGGTGAGCCACCAGCGCGCGGTGAACCGGCCGTCCCGGCGGAAGAACCAGATCGTCAGCAGGCCGATGGAACTGAAACCGAGCAGGATCAGCAGCAGGACTGCCGAATTCATGGCTGTCTCCCTTCGTACGCCGATGACCGGGCGGACGCATCCGAGGAGGCCACCAGGTCGGTGGCGAGGCGCTCCCGAACCGGCAGCGGGCGGTCGGTGAGGACGGTGAGCGCGGCCCGGTAGCCGGCTGGCGGGGTGAGGTCGGTGATCGTGGCGGCGATCCGCGGGCGACCGGCGTAGGCCAGCAGGCGCGGCGGGGCGTCCGGGGGCGTGAGCGTGACCGCACGCAGCGCGGCGAGGCCGTCGCCGGTGGCCTTCACCACCGACTCCTTCCTCGTCCAGCAGCGGAAGAAGTCCTCGGTCGAGTGCACCCACCGGGCTTCGCGGTCAGGGCAGATGTAGCGCAGCATCCGTTGGTACTCGATGCTGGTCACCCGTTCGACGTCGATTCCCACCGGTCCGACCCGCGTCACCACGACGGCCGCCACCCGCGACGAGTGGGACACGGACACGTGCAGCCGGTAGCCGGGAATCCGTGGCTTGCCGTGCGGCTGCCCGCACTGACGACAGGCACGGTCGATCCGTACCTCGCGGGGCGTGGCGTCCAGGACCGCGGCGGCGGCGGTGCGCAGAAGGACCACGCCAAGCACGAACCGGTCGCGGTCGTCGCCACGGCGGTAGCCGGCGTACCTCGCGCGCTCGGTTTCGTCGAGCAGATCGAGGTGGTGTGGTCGGAGCAGGTCGGTGCTGCCCCACCACACGTCGCAGCCGAACTCGGCGTGGGGCGTCACGTCGCCGTACCTGCCGGTGCGAGGTCGGGGTCGATGGTGACGTCGGTCAGCGAGCCGGCCCGCAGTTGTTGCCAGAGGAACCGGCGCCGCGGTTTGCCACTGGAGGTACGCGCGACGAGTCCTCGACGGCCCACGATGATGGTGATCTGCGGCTCCGGGCCGAGTTCCTCACGGAGGAGCCGACGCGCGCGCGGTACCCAGTCCAGATCTTTGGCCTCGGCGAACAGCGCGACCCCCTGTCCGCCGCTGTGGACCATGCTGACCGCGGCGACGCCGCTCTTGGGGAGGCCCGTCGCCTCCGCCACCCGGACGTCCAGGTCCTCCACGAAGACGTTCCGGCCACGCAGTTTCAGGCTGTCGCCCATCCGACCAAGGACGTACAGCTCACCGTCGTGAACGAAGCCCGCATCGCCGGTGCGGAGCTCGCGGCCCACAAACCGGGTCGACCCCTCGTGGTCGGCGCCGCGGTAGCCGGCGGCGACGGACGGGCTGCTCACCGCGATCTCGCCGACATGACCAACCGGGAGCGGTTCCCCGGCGTCGTCGAGGATCCGGATGTGCACGCCCTCGCTCTCCGGCGGGTATCCGTGGCCGACGAGCCAGCCGGTTTCCTCCAGCGGTACGTCGCCCAGCCGGCCGGCGCCCAGAACCGGGGCCGGGGCGCCGAACGACAGGCCGCTCCAGTCCACCCGCGTCATCCGAGGTGCCTCATCGTGCGCGGCGAAGGAGACCGCGAGGGTGTGTTCGGCGAGGCCGTAGGCGGGGGTGAACCCCCGCGGCGTGAATCCGGCCGGCTCGGCGTGGCGCGCGAACCGGTCCAGCACGGTGGCGTCCACCATCTCGGCGCCGACCACGGTCGACCGCATGCCGGAGAGGTCCAGGGTCGCCAGGCGGGCCTGCGGCACCCGGCGGACCGCATACTCGAAGGCAAAGGAGGAGGCCGCGGAGAGGGTGGCCTGCCCGGGCGCGAACAGTGCCAGCCACCGGGCCGGGTCGCGGATGAACTGATCCGGCCGCATCAGCCACAGGTTGGTCTGCCGTGCCACGGACGCGAGGAGGCAGCCGATGAGGCCCATGTCGTGATGCAGCGGGAGCCAGGACGCGCATCCGTCGTGGTCGCTCCACTCGACCCGTCGCTGGATGAACCCGAGGTTGGCGTCGATGTTGGACCAGGTGACCCGTACGGCGCGGGGCACGCCGGTCGAGCCGGAGGTGAACTGGAGCAGCGCGGTCGTGCCGGGCGGCTGGAGGGTGCCCGGTTCCTCGGCCGGGCGGGGGGTCCACAGCACGTCCGGCAGCCCCGCCTCGACGGCCGCGCGCCGGACCGGGCCGGCCAGCTCCGGGCTGGTGACCACCACCACCGGTGCGGCCTGACGCAGGATCGCGGCGGTATGCGCCGTGTACTGCGCCTCCGGCTGGAACGGCGTGGGTGGCGGCAGGATCGACACGGTGGCTCCGCACGCCCACGCCCCGAAGAGGACCGCAAGGCAAGTGTGACTAGCGGGTATCCCGACGCACACGACGTCGTCGGCGGTCACGCCGCGGGCCCGTAGTGCGGCGGCGATCCGCAGGGCGGACGAGGCGAGCTGCGAGTAGCTGGTGTACCGCCAGCCACCATCCGGCCCGTCGGCGAGATGAACCCCCCGACCGTCGATGGGGTCGGTGAGCCAATCCGTGATCAACGGCATCGCCATGCTCCCGAGCTACTGCGACCGCAACGCCTCAACGAGTTCGCCGAGCGTGTTGATCCGGCTGAGCTCGGCCTGCGACAGCATGACGTCAAACTCCTCCTGCAGGTCGACGACCATTTCGACGAGGAGCATGCTGTCCAAGGCCAGATCCCGGATCGTGGTCTCGGGCGTCAGCTCGGCGACCCTGACCGGGACCGTCGCCCGGATGTGCTCGGCCACCTGCTCGAACGTGACTGCGGGCACGACGTACCTCCTAGTGGCTTTCCTGCTTCCCGGCGGCCAGGGCGGAGAACTCGATGTCGGCCGGCTCGTCCGCGCCGTCGGTGGGAAGCAGCGCGAACCGCTCGGCGTACTCGGCGAGGCCCTCGGCGTAGATGGCACGATCGGCCTCGGTGTATCGCTGGACCGTTCGCGCGACCTCTTCCTCGCCGTACTTGCCGGCCAGGCGCTGGAGTTCGTCCCGGACGTACTGCACGTGCCAGCGCTCGTCGAGCATGATCTTTTCGATGGTCGCCTTCACCACCGGGTTCAGGTTCGGAATGCGCAGATGCTGGCGGTAGTGACCGATGACCCGCTTCTCCAGCACGTTGGTGGCCGCCATCACCTCCATGACGTTGGCCGGCAGGCCGACCGCGTCCAGGTACTTGTCCTGGTACGCGCGGTGGAGCTTGATCGGCCGGTGTCCCAGCTCCGTGATGCAGTCGGTCCAGAGCCGGGAGTGGTTGGCCTCGTCGGAAAAGTGGTGGGTAACGTCCTTCTGCAGCGGGCCGCGGATGAAGCGGGACACGTGCCCGAAGAACAGTGCGGCGCTGATCTCAGACGACCGGTAGAAGCTGAGCAGCCACAGGTCGTTCTCGCTCAGCGTCATGGAGCCTCCTGCTGGGTCTTGCCCCACCTCGTCCGAACCAGGTGGGAGACGGTGGATGTGACCAACGGGATGGATTTCGGTGCGGCACAGCCCGGCCACGCGGAGCGGAGCGCGTCGGTCTGGAACGTCTTGGGCCGGTAGAGCTGCCCACCGAATGGCGCGACCGTGCCGAGGACGTCGCTGAGCACCGCCTGTCGCATGCTGCGGGCGGCCGAGGTGAGTCGGTCGAACGCGGGTTCATCGCAGTAGATGGGGCGAAGAATCCGGCGCCGCCGAAACCAGTCGTCGCTCTCGAAGACGGCGAACGCGGCGTCGATGACGGCACCGAGCGCGGGTGTGTCGTCCGGATCGGCGCAGACGTGGAAGACCCCGCGGGGTGCCCGGTCGTCGAGCAGGTGCGCCACAGCGTCGGAGACGAACGCCGCAGTGGTGACGCTCAGTGGCGTCGCCGGGTTACCGGGGACCAGGCCCAACAGGCCGTAGAAGAACAGCCTGAGGGTGTGGTGGAAGGCGTTGTACTGGGTCACCCGCCCGCTGTCGTCGTCGGCGATGACCGTCGGCAGCCGGAGCACCGACACCGGTAGGTGGGCGTACTCGCCGAAGACCCGCTCCTCGGCCGCCCACTTGGACCACTCGTAGTGGTTGACGAAGCCGCGGTCGTCCAGCCGGTGTTCGGCGACCGGGCCTTCGTGCCGGCCGGAGACGTACAGCGTGGAGAGCACCAGGTACCGGTCGAGGTTTACGCAGGTGGCGGCGAAGTCGCAGACGGCGGCGGTACCCTCCAGGTTCACCTGCCGCGCGCTGTCCCGATCGACGTTGAACCGGGTGATCGCCGCGGTGTGCACGATCCGGCGTACGGTCGCGGGGTCGACGTCGACGAACGGCTTCGGCTGTCGCAGGTCGGCCGCGACGACCCTGATCCGGCCCGGCGCTGCGTCGAACGCGGTGGCCGCCCACTCCCGCTTGGTGGCGAGCTCCGTGTCGTCGGCGGCGCGGACGGCGAGCACCAGCGGATCGTCGGTGCGGGCGAGCAGGGTCGACACCACCCGACGACCGAGATAGCCATCCGCGCCGGTGACCATCGTCGCGCCGGTCACTCCGACCTCCCCGCGCCGGACGCGGCGACGGTCGGCCGGACCACGGACGCCTCCGCCACGACGGTCCGCGAGGCGGCCACCAGATCTGGCCAGTCGGCGGGATCGGAGCCGTGCTGGTCGGTGATGGCAAACAGCCACCGTTCGAGCCCGAAGGCCAGGCAGCCGCTGTACGCCGGCTTTCCGTCGCGCGACAGGTCGAAGCGCTCACCGAAGTGGTCGTGGTGCAGGTTCACCGACGCGATGGCCAACCCTGCACCGTAGGTCGCCTCGTGCTTCACGGGCTGGACGAGTTGCATCAGGTACTTCGGGTTGCGCATCGGCTGGAAGAATGGATCGGTGGCCTGCTGCCACGCGATCGGTAGGTCAACAAGTCGGGTAAACCGGTTGACCACCCACCGCGCCCGGTCCAGGAACTCACCGACCTCGGCCCGGGTACCGATGCAGACCACCTCGCGCATCGTGAAGCTCCACTGCCGCCGCAACGGCCGGTACGACTCCTCGTGACGGAAGCAGGTGTTTCGGGTGGTCAGGTAGCGGGGCCGGGTCAGCCGCTCACCCTCGTGATGCTGGTAGAGGTGGTAGCACGCGGCGGGGGTGAGCACCGCGGAGATGGGCGCCAGTCGGGTGGGGGCGACGTGCCCGGCGTCGTCCACGACCGGTCCGTTGAGAAAGTCCTCGACGTTGGCCTCGCTGCTGTCGAGCGTCACCGGGAACGTAGCCTGGTGGGGAAACGAGCGAAGATAGTCCAGTCGCGCGATGCACTCGGCGGACAGGAAGGCCGGATGGCTTTCGTCCTCGGCATGCCACACGTCAGCCAGGCGGCGGAACGCCTGGTCGCACTCCTCGGCCAGCTTCCACAGCGGGCCGAAGAGGCTTGCCTGCCCGTGTGTCGCGTGCCAGCGCAAACCGATCTGGGCCAGCCGGCATGGCACCCCGGGCCCCTCGGCCGACGTGTCGTCTGTGGTCACCCCGTCGGTGCGCGTCTCGGCCGTACTCACGGGGCCGACTCCGGTACGCAGACGAACCGGACCATCGCGTCCAGGCTTCCGAAGTTGTCGAGGTTCAGGTGCTCCACCTCGATCGGCGCACCGCGAAGCCGCTCGAGCAGCAGCAGGAGTTCGGGTAGGTGTACCGATCGCAGGTAGCGCTGCTCGAACAACGCCGTCGAATCGGCCAGTTGCTCGGGATCCAGCCCGCTCGCCTTTTTCAGCACCCAGTCCCGCAAAACCGCCCGGGTCTCGGCCTCAGTACGCATCGTGTGGCTCCTCGCTCAGGATCCCGGTGGAGATAAGAAACTTGACGCATCCAGCAGACACCCGGCGCCGCAGGTCACGCTGGTACGGTGTCGTCCAGGCGGTCTCCGCGAGCTCCCAGGGTTCGGGCAGATTCACCTCGGCGTAGACGTCCGGGTTGTAGAACTCCCGCCAGGTCATGACGAAAAACTGGCTGAGGTAGTCACGCACGTCGTCGACCTGCTCGGCGGTCAGCTCGGCTGTGCACACCTCCCAGAGCACGGCGAGCAGCCGGCGCCCGAAGACCAGGTGCCGCGCCTCCTCGTAGTGATGGTTGTGGTTGATGAACCGCGCCACCGGGTGAAGGCGTCCATCGCGCGCCTGCACCCGGTTGTAGTAGTCGACGATTTCCTCGAAGATCAGCGTCTTTGCGAAGAACAGCAGGTCCTCGACGTGCTGCGGACGTGTCTCCGTACCGGCGATCTGGCGGCTGCGGTAGATGCGCGCATACTTCCGGCAGAACTGACCAAAGTAGATGCTGTGCTTGTTTTCCTCGTCGAGGAAGTGGTGCAGGTAGTCGGCGACGCCCAGGAGGTCCGGCCGGTAGAGCCGAGCCGCGAGTCCACGCATCAGGCTCTTTTCGCCGTGGATGTTCAGGCTGTAGAAGTTGGCCGCCTCCTGGAATGCCAGCCGCCGCCGAGCCGGCTCGTCCAGCTCGTCCCACATCCGCGTTCCGTACAGGCTGACATACTCCGGGCTGCTGAACCACTCCTCGTCCGGCCGCACCGTCTCCGGCCACTCCGACAGGGCGGTGTACGGGTTTTGGTACGAGCGCCGCGACAGGTGGCTCAGTCTGGCCACCGTGTCGTCGATGGATGCCAGCGCTGTGCTGAGCGCACTCCCGGCTGCTGCCTTTGTCATGACACCGCCTCCGTGGCCTGCAGAATCGCGCACTGCCAGTTGAGCCCGTGTCCGGCCGCCACCAGGGCCAACCGGTGGCCGGGACGCAACCGGCCCGAGTCCACCAACGCCTGAAGATTGATGATCGTGTCGGCGGAGACCACGTGGCCTGCCCGGGCGACCGACGGCAACCAGACCCGGGACTCCGGCACCCCCAGCAGCCGCGCGAACACCTCCCACGCCGCCGGGTTGGCGTTCTGCGCGACCACCCAGTCCAGGTCCCCAGCCGTGAGTCCCGCCTTTTCCAAGGCCTCCACGACCACCCGGTGGGTATAGGTGAAGAAAGCCCCAACGATCTCGTCGGCACCGGCAAGGCCGAGACCACCGTTGGTGATCTGGTGACCGGCGATGATGCGGAACGCGGCCGGCTGTCGGCTCACCACGCACGCCGCGGCGCCGTCGGAGATCAGGTTGTACGCCTGTTCGTACATCGCGCCGTCGGGCAGACGGTCCGCGGTCACGCACAGCACCCGCCGCCAGTCCGACTCGATCGCCAACAGGGCACGGGCCAGGTGCAGCGATCCGAGCAGACCCGTACACGCCTGCTGGTTGAGACCGACGACAACCGCACCGTCGAGGTCGAAGTCCACCTGCAGCCGGCTGCCCGGAAAGTCCATCAGGTGCGCGATGTCGCGGGTACGACGCGCGGTGTCCAGGTCACCGACGGTGCCGTTCGTCGGCAGCGCCGTCGCGTAGATGATCGCGTCCACGTCGCGCAGCCCGCCGGCCGCCGCGATCCGGGCGGTCGCCGCCCGTGCGAGGTCATAGGCGGAGGTCGTCGGATTGCAGACGTGGTGCACGGCGAACCCGGCCTCGGCAAGGTCCCGCGGCTCCGACCGCAGCCTGCCGTTTGCCGCCGACGTGGCCAGATCGATCCGTCGCTCCCCCAACGCATACGCCAGACAGCCGACGAACGCGTTCCCGCTCAACGGCGACCGTCCCCAACCAGCGGACACGCACCCGCCAACATCGTCGTCACCTCGTCTCCCCCAAGACTTCGCTTCGCTGCATTGGCACGGGCGTACTGCAACCGCAGAGACGGTGCCAGGCCGGCGCACACCCTCCGCACATCTCCCGCCCAAGTGGCGATGGGCGCCGCAGGGTCCGCGCCTCGACCTCGTGATCGCCCCGGGACCAGGGGCAGACCGGATCGGTGCTGTCCCGACCGTCGGGCTCTCGGACTGGACGAGTACGTCCGACGCCTGGTCAGTGGCTGTGGAGGAAAAGGGATCTGGTGGTCGGTTGGCCGGTGGCGCGTTGTGCCAGGCGGCAGCGGTCGTCGCGAGAAGGCGTTGATTGCCGTCCCTGTCGGTCAGTCCGTCCCGGCCGTTCGGGGGCTTCCCGCCGGGTAGACGCGGGTCTCGGTGGCCTTGACCGCGGCCCAGAGGGGTTGTCCCGGGGCGAGGTGCAGGTGGGCGGCGGCGGCCGGGGTGATGTCGGCAGCCACGTCGACGGGGCCGGCGAGTTGGATCCGCAGGTTGTCGCCGTGGCGTTGGATGCCGGTAATGGTCGCGGGCCAGACGTTGCGGGGGCTGCCGTCGGGGCGGAGCGGGTAGAGGGCGACGGCGGATGGTGGGAAGGCGACGAAGACGTCTCCGTCGTGGCGGTCGGCGATGGTGAGGACGAAGTCGGCACCGATGCGTACGGTGTGGCCGTCGGCCCAACCGCGGTGCAGGTTGAGCCCGACGAGCCGGGCGACGTAGTCGGTGCGGGGTTGCGCGGTGATGGTGCCGGCGTCGCCCTCCTGCACGATCCGACCGTGCTCGACGATGACGAGCCGGTCGGCGAGGACGAGGGCGTCGAGCGGGTCGTGGGTGACCAGCAGGGTCGCGCCGGGATGTTCGGCGAGGTGGCGTTGCAGTTGGGCGCGGGTGTCGAGGCGGGTACGGGCGTCGAGGGCGGCGAGCGGTTCGTCGAGCAGCAGCAGTGCCGGGTCGACGGCGAGGGCGCGGGCCAGCGCGACCCGTTGGGCCTGCCCGCCGGAGAGCTGCCGTGGCTTGTGGCGGCCGTAGTCGGCCAGCTCCATCCGGTCGAGCCATTCCGCGGCGCGCTGGCGGGCCTGTCGCCGGTCCAGTCCGCGCCGGCGGGGGCCGAACGCGACGTTGTCCAGGGCGCTCAGGTGGGGAAAGAGCCGGTAGTCCTGGAAGACGACGCCGATCGGGCGTCGCTCGGTGGGTGTCCACCGCCGGGCAGCGGGGCGGTCGAGGTCCTGACCGGCGAGGGTGATGTGCCCGGCCGACAGCGGTAGCAGGCCGGCGAGGGTACGCACCGCGGTGGTCTTGCCGGCGCCGTTCGGACCGAGAAGTGCGACGACCTCGCCCGCATTGATCCGCAGTGCCACGTCGAGCCGGAAGCTGTCGCGTACGACGACGAGGTGCGCGTCGAGCATCGGCGTACCGGTGTCGGGTTCGGCTCTGGTGACGGTGAGGGCGGTCATGGGCCGGTGATCCAGCGGTCGCGGAGGCTGGCGAGGATGGCGACGGAGACGGTGAGCAGGATGAGGCTGAGCACGATCGCGGCCTCCAGGTCGGTCTCCAGGGCAAGGTAGACCGCCAGGGGCATGGTCTGGGTACGGCCGGGAAAGTTGCCGGCGAAGGTGATGGTGGCACCGAACTCGCCGAGGGCGCGGGCCCAGCACAAGACGGCTCCGGCGGCGACACCAGGGGCGACGAGTGGCAGGGTGACGTGGGTGAAGGTGGTCCACCGGCCGGCGCCGAGGGTGGCGGCGGCCTCCTCGTAGCGGGTGTCCGCGCCACGTAGTGCGCCTTCGACGGCGATGATCAGAAACGGCATGGCGACGAACGCCTCGGCGAGGACGACCCCGGTGGTGGTGAACGGCAGCGTGATGCCGAACGTCGAGTCGAGCCAGGAGCCGAGCAGTCCCCGGCGGCCGAAGACGAGCAGCAGGGCGACGCCGCCGACCACGGGTGGCAGCACGAGTGGGACGGTGACCAGGGCCCGTACGAGGCGGCGGCCCGGGAACTCGACCCGGGCGAGCAGCCAGGCCAGCGGTACCCCGAGGGCCAGGCAGAGCAGCGTGGCCGTGGTCGCCGTCTCCAGCGACAGCCGCAACGCGGTGAGGACGCCCGGTTCGGTGAGCCGCCGCGGCAACGTGGTCCAGGGTGTGCGTACCAGCAGCCCCAGCAGCGGTAGGACCAGGAAGAGCAGGCCCAGCGCGGCTGGCAGGAGCAACGCAAGCGGGATCCGACCGTCGCGCCGGCGTCGCTGCGGCGACCCGGCCTCGTCCGGTCGGGCCGCAGGTCGCGTGTCGTCGGTACGGAACACCGGTTTACGGGGCCTGGAAGCCGGCCTCGGTGAGGACGCGCATCCCGGCGTCTGAGCGCACGTAGGCGACGAACGCCTGCGCGGCCGTCCTGTTGGGGGCATTCTTCAGGACGACGATCGGGTAGTCGTTGATCGCCCCGGCGGATTCGGGAAACTCGATCCCGTCGACGTCGGCGGCGGCGGACGTCGCGTCGGTGCGGTAGACCAGCGATGCGTCGACCTCACCGAGCCTCACCTTCGACAGGGCGGCCTTGACGTCCTGCTCGAGCGTGACCGGGGTGAGTTTCACACCGGCGGCGTCGAGAGCCTTCCTCGCCGCCGCACCGCACGGCACCTGCTCGGCGCAGAGCGCGACCTTGACGTCGGGCTTCGTCAGGTCGGCCAGCCCGGTCACCCCGTCCGGGTTGCCCCTGGGTACGGCGATGACGAGCTGGTTGCGCACGAACGTGATCGGGGCACCGTCGCCGTTGCCGGCGTCGGTGACGGCCCTCATGTTCGCCGGCGCCGCGGAGGCGAACACGTCGGCCGGAGCACCCTCGTTGATCTGGGTCGCCAGTGCGGAGCTGCCGGCGAAGCTGAACGTGACCTTCACCCCGGGATTCGCCGCCTCGAAGTCCTTGCCGATCTGGGTGAACGACTCGGTCAGCGACGCCGCCGCGAACACCGTCACCGTCCCGGAAACCCCCGAGCTGCCGCCGGCCCGCGAACCCGGCTCGGCGGCGTCGTCACCACCACAGCCGGACAACCCCACCACCGCCGCGGTGGCGAGTGCGGCCAGGGTGGTACGGAATCGTCGTGCCCTCACAGACTGCTCCTCCCCCGTCGATCACCCGGTGCCCGTGTCCGTCCCGGACGGCTGGTAGGTGCCCGGCTCGACCCAACGCCTGACCGTGTCCACGCTGACCTCGAACAGCTCGGCGGCCTCACCGAGGCGAAACACCGTCACCCGGACACCGTAGCTGGCCGCAACTGCCACGTATAAGTGCCCGAACGGCTCGCATTCACCGGCAAACCTAGCCAGTTTTCCCTCGCATCTGCAATCGACGTGGTGGCCATCAACGCACCGCTGCATCCCGAGACCGCAGGACTCGTCGACAACACACTGACCGGCGGCACGAGACGCGGCGCGTATTCGATCAACACCGCTCACGCGAGGACCTGCGACCGCGACGGGCGTCGACCGCACCCTGCGAAGCGGCCAGCTCGCCGGGTACGCCACGGACGTGCGGCACACCAACCCGCCCCCCCGGACCACCCGGGCGAACCATGCCGTGCCAGGGGACGACCCCCGCACGTCGCCGGATCGCCACTGTCCGGCCAGGCCCGCGACACCGGTGACGGCGCTAGCATCGGCTACCCGTCACCGGTGCGGGCTCGCGGAAGGAGCGTCGATGGGGGAGGTCTCGGTCGACATACCAGCGCCCCTGAGCGAGGGCATCATCTTCTGCGAGGTCGAGTGTGTCCGCGCGTGCTGCGGCATCGACGCCGTCTCCACCGATCCCGCCCTCATCGAGGCGTGGTGCCGTCAGGTGGGGTCGGCCGTGGTGGTCGAGGCTCGCCGTCAACTCGCCGAGCTGGTCACGGTGGTCGAGGACCGCTCGCACCGCGTCACGTCGACATTCCTGAACCACTACACAAGCGACGAGGCGGCACGGCGTCAGTTGCTGGACTTCCTGGCCGCGTTCGACGCGGGACTAGCGGCCTGCGCCGCGTCGCCACCGTAAGGTGGTGGGCGGATGACTGAAGCATCGGCCCGCGCGCGTACAAGCGACGATGCCCTGGGCGTCGGGCGCCTGGCGGCCGGTGCTTCCAGGTCCTGGTTTCGGCAGCGCCCCTGGGTCGTGGATCTGGTTGTGGTGCTCGCCGTCTTCACCTACAACCTGCCGATCCAGGTGAGTTGGATCACCCCCGCGTGCGCGGGGAACACACACGCTGGCGGTCTGGTCGACGATCGCCAACGGGATCACCCCCGCGTGCGCGGGGAACACGACGTGTTCGGCGGGGATGCCCCGGCGGGTCAGGGATCACCCCCGCGTGCGCGGGGAACACCAGCTGGCGCTGTGGCGGTCGCCGCTGTCGGTGGGATCACCCCCGCGTGCGCGGGGAACACCGACCGGATGGCCAGAGAGGCCGATCGGCGGGGGGATCACCCCCGCGTGCGCGGGGAACACGACGAACGGTGGCATCCGCTCGCCCGGGACTGGGGATCACCCCCGCGTGCGCGGGGAACACGTAGCGGCATCGCCCGCGAGGTGGCTCGTACCGGGATCACCCCCGCGTGCGCGGGGAACACAGTAGGATCCTGGTATACGAGCGCGACCCCGAGGGATCACCCCCGCGTGCGCGGGGAACACCCGGAAGGGTTCGGCGAAGGGTTCCCGGAAGGGGGATCACCCCCGCGTGCGCGGGGAACACTTCAGCGGCGACGTGAACATCATCGACGAGGCGGGATCACCCCCGCGTG
>NZ_RJWA01000017.1 GCF_003762835.1 Micromonospora sp. HM5-17
CCAGACCCTTGTGCCCCTAACCGCCTAGAATTAAACCAGTCCAACTTTCGGGGGCTAGTTCACTTGCGCGGAGAGGGGGATGAAATCTACCTAGAGGAGATTACTTGGTGTTGGCGGAACCGCCAGCAGCCTCGATCTTCTCAACAGCAGACTTGGAGAACTTGTCAGCGGTGACGTTCAACTTAACGTTGATGTCGCCGTTACCCAGAACCTTAACCGGCTTATTAGCGCGGACCAAGCCAGCAGCTGCGATGTCAGCAACGGTGACGTCGCCGCCATCTGCAAACTTCTCGGCCAGGTCAGCAACGTTAACTACCTGGTACTCAACATGGTTCGGGTTCTTGAAGCCCTTCAACTTAGGCAGACGCATGTGGATCGGCATCTGGCCACCCTCGAAAGCAGCAGAAACCTGCTTACGAGCACCGGTGCCCTTGGTACCGCGACCAGCGGTCTTACCCTTGGATGCCTCACCGCGGCCAACGCGGGTCTTAGGCTTATTTGCTCCTGCGGTTGGGCGCAGGTCGTGCAGCTTGATGATATCAGCCATGGTTTACTCCCCTGCCACTTCTTCGACGGTGACCAGGTGGCGAACCTTGTGAACCATACCGCGAACGATCGGGGTGTCCTGCTTAACTACGGACTGACCGATGCGCTTGAGGCCAAGAGCCTCAATGTTCTTGCGGTGGTTCGGCTTGGTGCCCACCAGGCCCTTTACCTGTGTAATCTTCAGAGCCATTGCTTATGCCTCCTGACCTGCGCGCTTGCGCAGCATACGGGCCGGGGTGACCTCTTCGATGGACTTGCCACGACGTGCGGCAACCTCTTCAGGGCGGACCAGCTGCTTGAGGCCGTCCACGGTAGCGCGGACGACGTTGAGTGCATTGTCGGAGCCCAGGGACTTCGACAGGATGTCCTGCACGCCAGCACATTCAAGCACTGGACGAGCAGCACCACCGGCAATAACACCGGTACCAGGTGCGGCAGGCTTCATCATGACGATGCCAGCTGCGTCGCGCCCCTCAACCGGGTGGGTGATGGTGCCGGCAATCATCGGAACGCGGAAGAAGTTCTTGCGAGCCTCTTCAGCGCCCTTCTGGATTGCGGCCGGGACTTCCTTGGCCTTGCCGTAGCCAACGCCAACCTGGCCCTGGCCGTCACCAACGACGACGAGGGCAGTGAAGGACATGTTGCGGCCACCCTTAACGGTCTTAGAGACGCGGTTAATGGTCACAACGCGCTCGATGTACTTATCGCGCTCGTTGTCCTGGTGGTTACGACGATCGTTGCGGCGGCCGTTGCCACCGCGGTTGTTCTTGTTGTTCTCGGCGGAGCGTCCGCCGTCACGCTGTTCACGGTCCGACATTAGGCGTTCCTTCCGTTGATGTTTCCGTTGACGATGATCATTAGAACTTCAGACCACCTTCACGTGCGGCGTCAGCCAGCGCAGCGACGCGGCCGTGGTACTTGTAGCCTGCGCGGTCAAATACGACGTGCTCGATGCCAGCGGCCTTAGCGCGCTCGGCAACCAGCTCGCCTACCTTGGCAGCCTTGGCCTTCTTATCGCCCTCGAGTGCACGAACGTCCGCCTCCATGGAGGATGCGGAGACCAGGGTGTGGCCTGCCAGGTCATCGATGACCTGCACGTGCATGTGACGGGAGGAGCGGTGAAGAACCAGACGCGGTGCCTCAGGGGTGCCACGCAGGGTCTTACGGATACGGAAGTGACGGCGTGCGCGTGCCTCGCGACGACGGGAGGAGATGTCCTTGCCGACTGGAGTGCGCTTGGTGTTTTCAGTGTTTGCCATTGCTTACTTACCCGTCTTTCCGACCTTGCGACGGATCTGCTCGCCCTCGTAACGAATACCCTTGCCCTTGTAAGGATCGTCCTTACGCAGACGACGGATATTAGCGGCGATCTGTCCGACTAGTTGCTTGTCAATACCGGTAATGGACAGCTTGGTTGCGCCGTCCACTGCGAAGGTAATTCCCTCCGGAGCCTCGATGAGGATCGGGTGGGAGTAGCCCAGGCTGAATTCCAGGTCCTTACCCTTCTGCTGAACACGGTAGCCGACACCGAAGATTTCCATCTTGATGGTGTAGCCCTCGGTCACGCCAACAACGGCGTTGTTCAGCAGGGAGCGGGACAGACCGTGCAGAGCACGGTGCTTGCGGTGGTCATCAGGGCGGGAGACGGACAGTACGCCGTCTTCCAGGTTGATGGCGATAGGCTCTGGAACGTTAACGCTCTGGGTGCCCTTTGGGCCCTTAACCTCAACGTCTTGGCCGTTGATCTTGATTTCGACGCCGTTCGGTACGGCGATTGGTGCTAGACCGACTCGAGACATGTGTCAAACCTCCCTTTACCAGACGTAGGCGAGAACTTCTCCGCCTACGCCCTTCTCCTCAGCCTGACGGTCAGTCAGCACGCCGTGGGACGTGGAAATGATAGCCACGCCCAGGCCGCCCAAGACCTGTGGCAGTTCGGTGGACTTTGCGTACACACGCAGACCCGGCTTAGACACGCGACGCAGGCCAGACAGGGAGCGCTCGCGGTTGTTGTACTTCAGCTCGAGGGACAGGGTGTGGCCCTCGACGGTGTAGTCAGCGATGTAGCCTTCCTGCTTCAAGATGTCAGCAATATTTGCCTTCAGCTTGGAGGTAGGCATCGACACGGTGTCATGGTGCGCATTACTTGCGTTGCGCACGCGCGACAGCATGTCGGCAATAGGATCAGTCATAGTCATATGAGTGACCGTGTACCTTTCTCGTTGCGGTTCCCGTACTCACCAAAGCGTTTTCCGTGTGATTTCGGGCTACTCACGCTCCCCACGGTCAGTACCGTGAGGCGCTCGCCACCCTTTGATTCAGACAACGGTCCGCTATCTACGGCGAGGGGCCTACAACAAAGTTGATGTTCAGTTCTTGCATCGGCTCGGCGCTTTCTGCAGCTCAGCGCGCCAAAATTCGCAATGATTGAGGCACGCCGGAACCTCGGCGCAAGCACGAGGTACTATGCTACGCCATAACCTGGGGTTTTCCAAATAGTTCCGCCCAATCATTAGAGTCAAGACCAGCACGAACGTAAATAAGGAGATGGCTATGACCCAAACGCACGAGGACCCCATCCAATCCGCCCACGAGTGGCTGGAAGAAGCCGCCCGTCACCTTCACCTCGACCCAAAAGAGGCAACCGCGCTCATCCGCGAAATCCTGGATTTAACTAAAGACGTTGCACATAATCGCTCCCGCCCGGCAGCCCCGCTTACTGCCTTCCTCGTCGGCCTCGCTTCTAGTGACGTAGACGAAGCGCGTAGCAATATTGCCGCCCTAAAGCAGGTGCTGCAGTAATGGCCGGTCGCAAGAATTCCACCTTTGCCGTCACCAAGGTCCGTTTGGGAGAAGACCTGTACATCGATACCCGCGCCGATGCTGTCGCGGGCGAAGAGCCCCTCGAAATCCGCGTCGGCGGCCAGACCATTACTACCACCATGCGCACTCCCGGCCATGACATCGAGCTAGCGCACGGTTTCTTGCATTCGGAGGGCCATATTGCCTCGCTTAACGATGTCTCGGAAGCCCGCTACTGCGCCGGCTCCACCGTCGACGGAATGAATACTTATAACTTGCTCGACGTCGACCTGGCGAAAAAGAATGTGCTTGACCTAAGCGATCTGCGCCTGACCACCACAACCTCTGCCTGCGGCGTCTGCGGAACCTCCTCTATCGAGGCATTAACCAAGCAGACGCGTTACCCGATTCCCCACGTGCCGGTGGATCCCTATGTCGTATCCAAGCTGCCCGAAGCACTTCGCGCCGAACAGAAGCAATTTAAAAAGACCGGCGGCATCCACGCCGCCGGTGCCTTCACCTTGGCCGGTGAACCGGTTGTCATCCGCGAAGATATCGGCCGACACAATGCCGCCGATAAGGTCATCGGTCACCTTCTGCTAGAAGATCGTCTGCCTGCGGACGATCTCATTTTGGTAATGAGCTCGCGCGCCAGCTTTGAGCTCGTCCAGAAGGCCGCAATGGCCGGCTTCGGAATGCTGGTTGCCGTCAGCGCCGCCTCTTCCCTAGCGGTGGAAACGGCTCGCGAGACCGGCATGGCGCTCGTGGGATTTGCTCGCGGCGACCGCTTTAATTTGTATTCCGGCGAGCTCGCCTAGTCACGGTAGGCCTCTGGGCCACGGTTGAGCCACGAGTACACTCCGCCAACCAAAAGGCCGCCGCCGATGAAGTTGCCGATCCACACCAGGATCCAATTGAGCGCTACGTTGCCAACAGTCAGAGTGGCCGGCACTGGGTCGGAAGCGAAGAGCGCGATGCTAAATAGGCAGAAGTTCGCAATAACGTGTTCCAGACCCAATGCCACGAAGGCACCGATAATCGGGATAATCACGAAGAACTTCGAAGCCGCGTCCTTGGCAAAAATGGCTCCCACGATACCCATATTGACCACGAAGTTCGCGGCAATTGCCTCTACCAACATGCCCTGCGGGGACTTGGTGAGCTTGCCTTCAGAAACCGTCACCAAAAGGTGCGAGGGATCTAGGTCGGCGAACTTGGCAGACATCGCCATAATCGCAGCAAAGATGATCGCGCCTACCAGGTTGAAAATGGTGGTGATGAGCAGCAGGTACAGGGCCTTGCCCCACGCCACATGCTTATTGCTGGCGGCATAGACCATGTACATCATGTTGCCGGTGGCCAGATCGGCTCCCAGGAGCAGAATGGCGAAAAGGCCTACGCCGAAAAACAGGGCAAAAGCCACGGAGCCCAAACCCGGTGCAACGCCGTTGACGGCCTGGCCTACCACACCGGCAAAGGCGGTACCGATGCACAGGTACACACCTGCCAAGGTAGCGCGAACTGCAAAGCGAGCGAAGGATTCATCTAATAAGGTGACCTTCTTGACGGCCGCCGCCTTGGCGGCATCATTGAGAGACATTTCAACCTCATTAATTAAAGAGAATTAAATCCTTCTAATCTTATCCTGACCACCTGATTCCGCGTCAATTCCGGGTATGCATGCCCCTGCGTTGTAAGCTAGAGCTTTCCTATAACCCTTAATTTCTCTTCGGAGGTCGCATGGATTCCCACTACTCTCCGCGCAGGGAGCCGTATCGACGCTCAGTAGAGGGACGGCAAGAGACTTCATCGCGCTCCCGCTACCGTGGCAACACGCCGGCAACACAGCACCCCGAGACGACGCAGTTCTCCGCCTGGGAAAATACTTCAAGTTCAAGCCGCTCCACTCGCCATTCCCGCAAAGCAGCTAAGCAAGAATGGCGCCGCAGTGAAAATCGCGCTCGCCGCGCCGAGCGGCGCAACCGGCCACGTCGCGTTGAAGATACCTCGCTTCCTCGCCACCGTAAAAAGCCACGCCATGGCTCTAAGCTAAAGGAGCTTTGGAAACGCTTTGGGCTTTTGCGGATAGTTTTGGGTATTGTCCTCACCGTCATCTTGGTTAGCACCATTCATCAGGCTGTACAGCCCCCCGAAGGTCTAGAGGAAAATGAAGTTTCCGCTGAAAACGCTCCAGTGATTGAGCCTTCGGCCGCTGTGGAACTTTTCATTCCCGCTATCGATGTTCATGCAGAATTTGAAGCTGGCTCCTGCCGTGTAGTTGATGGCGCAATTAATCCAGATACTATGGACAAAGCCTGTACATATACGGCTGAGGACCGCCCCTACTCTCTACCCGGGACAAATGCTAACGATATTGTGGTCATTTCTGGACATACGGGCGCGGGTGTTCCGGCTGTATTTAATAACCTTTACGATGGTGCTGCCAATGAGCACAAGGTTAGCTTGGGAGATAAGCTTTATGTCCGGACCAAAACTTCGGGGCAGAACTGGCTCATTTACACCGCAACAGATCTCCATGACCCGCAAAAATCTGGACTATCGAGTGATACCAGCATTTGGGGTGAGGGCCCTATGCCCGGCCGTTTGCTCACTATTAGTTGTATCCAACCGGCCAACCTACTCGAGCCGGCTGTAAAAAATGCGGTAGTTGGTTGGCAGTTTGAGGGAACCACGCGCACTGAAGCGACAGCTTCATAAAACAGAGACGCACCAGGCGCTTAGACCATTCGCCTAGCCACACTTCGGATTGCTTCTCCTTGTGCAGGCACAAGCGGCGCTGTGCAAAGAGAAGGGGAACTTCTACGCGCTTTGAAATCTATGTGCTTGCAAGGGTTGCAGAATCTTGCAACTCACGCGTGAAATAGCTAAAGCCCAGCTCTTCCTTAGGAAGGCTGGGCTTTAGGCTAATGGATGGCCTACTTGAACGGGAAGCCGAGCTCGCGCAGGAGCTTGCGGCCCTCGTCGTCGTTAGTAGCGGTGGTAACGACGGTGATGTCCATACCACGAGGGCGATCGATCTTATCGATGTCGATCTCGTAGAACATGGACTGCTCGGACAGGCCGAAGGTGTAGTTGCCGTGGCCGTCGAACTGCTGATCAGACAGACCGCGGAAGTCACGAATACGTGGCAGCGCGATGGTCAGCAGGCGGTCCAGGAACTCCCACATACGGTCGCCGCGCAGGGTAACGCGTGCACCGATGGGCATGCCCTCACGAAGCTTAAAGTTCGCGATGGACTTCTTAGCGCGACGCAGCTGCGGCTTCTGACCGGTAATAGCGGTCAGGTCCTCGAGTGCGCCGTTGATGACCTTGGAGTCACGTGCGGCTTCGCCAACACCCATGTTGACAACAACCTTGGTGACACCAGGGATCTGCATGACGTTGTCGTACTTGAACTCGTCATTCAGGGTCTTGCGGATTTCCTCGCGGTAGCGAGTCTTCAGACGCGGGGTGTAGTTCTCGCTCATTTTTAGATGTCCTTCCCGTTGCTACGCGCGATACGGACCTTCTTGCCGTTCTCGTCGAAACGGTAGCCCACGCGGGTCGGGTTGCCTTCGGAGTCAACAATCGCAACGTTGGACACGTGGATCGGTGCTTCCTGGGTAACGATTCCGCCGGACTCGGCGCCACGCTCGGCAGCAGAGTTTGCGACGTGCTTCTTGATGCGGTTAACGCCCTCAACGAGGACCTTGTCGCGCTTTGGGTATGCCTCGATAACCTTGCCCTTCGCGCCCTTATCTGGGCCCGAAATGACGATCACCATATCTCCCTTATGGATCTTCATAAGACTAGATCACCTCCGGTGCGAGAGAAACGATCTTCATGAAACGCTTGTCACGAAGTTCGCGAGCAACCGGTCCGAAGATACGGGTACCACGGGGCTCGCTATCGCCCTTGAGAACAACTGCAGCGTTCTCGTCAAAGCGAATGTAGGAGCCGTCCGGACGACGGGTCTCCTTCTTCGCGCGGACGATAACGGCCTTAACTACGTCGCCTTCCTTGACGTTGCCGCCTGGAACGGCGTCCTTGACAGTCGCGACGATAACGTCGCCGATGCCAGCGGAGCGTCGGACAGAGCCGCCGAGAACGCGGATGCACAGCAGTTCACGTGCACCAGAGTTGTCGGCGACGCGCAGACGCGATTCTTGCTGAATCACTATGGGTCTCCTGACCTGGATTGATGTGCGGTAAGATTTCCGTCCTTGCCGCACGCGGTCTACAAACTTGCGATGCTCAAGCCTTGACAACGGACTATGCCGAAGGGTCTCGGACCGGCGGTTCGGAAACGCACCACTACGGGCCGACCAGCTTTTGCAACCTATACATTCAACCACACGGCAGCGCCCATACCAAAACGCCGCTCAATGCTTGCCGACGCCCCCCTACCTCCACATTTATTTTCGCCAGTACACCCGCTTACCCCCTGGATCCTTATTTCGATTACAGCGACACGTGCAGGTGCATAGAAAAATTCGTCGCACTCTGCATATATAAATCACACTTTAATGCCCCTCGGTACAGATCCTGTCGAACACCTGGTTTAATAGCGAGATTCCCTCGCAGCCGTGACGCAGGAAAATTACAGTTAACTTCTGATTTCCGTGTGACAACCGTGAAGTTTATGACTACTGTTATCTACGTCGAGAAAGACATTTTCTTTGCGCTTTTCAATATTCCCCGAAGGAGAAACACATGAAGCGTTTGCCACAGACCCTGACCGCTGCTGTACTGACCGGCGCCCTCGCCTTTGGCGGCGCAGCTGTTGCTCAGGCTCAGATGCCACTCCCAGCTTCCATCGAATCCGATGGCATTACCTACGACAAGCAGCCTGACGGCAGCTACGCACCACGCGACCGCTTTGAGAACCCAGCCGGCGAGGACACCGTACCTACCCTCACTGAGGATCAAGCTCGCGCTATCTGGGAGCGTCAGCAGTCCGACGCTGGTGAAAACACTGATTCTGAGACCTCTGGAACCGAAGCCGATACTGAAGGCGCAGCTGACGCCGAGGGCACTGATTCCGAGGGCTCCGAAGCAGAAGGCATCCCCGCTCCAGCCACCAAGAAGGACGCCGAGGGCAACGAGTGGTACCAGAGCCTGAAGGATCCCAATGTTTACGTCAACGATCCGGCCCTGGTGAACGAAGAGATCACCGACGAGATGCGCGATGCTTACGCAAAGGCCTTCCCGTCTGAGGATGCAAAGCCTGAGTTTGACAAGAAGAAGCTGGCTTGGTTGGCACTGCCTGCTGCACTGATCATCGGTGGCATCACCTGGTACCTGTCCCAGGACGGCAAGACCTACGTCAAGGACGAGGCACGCAAGAACCAGCAGCCAACTGCTGAGGAGAAGGCTGCTTCCGAGCAGATGCTGAACGCTAACAAGGACGAAGTTATCGCCCAGGGCGGTCAGCTCGCTGAGGGCGACGCTGCTCAGGCTGACGCTCCTTCCGCTCCAGCTGCACCAGCTGCTGGCGAGTCCGCAGACTCCGCACGTGGTATGTCCGCTGAGACCGGCTCCAACTCCGTTGCACAGGCTCTGGCTGCACTGGCTGTAGCTGCGATGGTTGCTGCTGGCGCATTCGCCGCACGCCGCAAGTTCTTCGCTTAAGAAAGAGCCTTCCTACCAAGTAGGAAACTGAGTAGAGACTGGCTGCGCCGGTTGGACTACGGTCCGGCCGGCGCAGCTTTTTGTATGCCTGACTAAAACTGCGGTCACACCGAGTCAAGGGCACATCCGAGTTAAGGCCGATCTGATCAGGCTTAATTGAGGTAGAAAAGGCCGATCTGAGGAGTAGTTTTCCTCAGATCGGCCTGATCACTATGGACCTAATGAAATGGACTCGAGAGCCCACCGTTGGCTTTAAAGGATGCGTATTAAGACGCGGAGTCGGAAGCCGGCGAGGCTGTCTGTGCCGGTACTACGGCGGGCTTGGGGTCCACGGTGAAGATATCGGTACCGGAGCCAATGAGCTCGCCGGGGCGGAAGGCCTCGGTAGGGATCACCGGGCCGGTCTTCTTTGAATTGGAGACAACCACCGGGGTGGTCACAGGAAGGCCGGCGGCCTTAATGGCCTCGATGTCGAATTCGGCGAGGACATCGCCCCGCTTGACCTCATCGCCCTTGTTTACGTGAGAGGTGAAGTGCTCGCCTTTGAGGTTTACCGTATCGAAACCGATATGCATGAGGATATCGATATTGCCCACTGCCGGATCCTTGGTGCGGATGGCGTAGGCATGGTGGGAGGGGAAGGTGACGGTGATTTTGCCGTCGGCAGGCGCAACCAGCTTGCCCACGGTGGGCTCGATTGCCACGCCCTGGCCTAGCTTGCCGCCGGCAAACATAGGATCGCTGACCTGAGATAGTGGCACGGCGGTGCCCTCCAGTGGGGAGAAGATGGTGCAGGCATCGTCGGCAGCTACCGCGGCTGGGGTGGCAGCGGCGGCCTGAGCTTCGGCTGCCGGAGGGTTGACCTCATCCGGGTCAATGGAGCCATTCTTACGAATGAGCACACGGCCGTAGAGGTACGCACCCACAAAGGCAATCACGAAAGAGATGACGCCGCACAGAAGGAAGGTCGGGACAAAACGGGGAACGGAGACGAACCCGATGAAGCCGGCGGCACCGAGGGCGTCGGCAAGCACGCCAAAGATAGCGATGAAAGCAGAAGAAATTGCAGAAGCTGCCATGCCGATATAAAACGGCCAGCGCAGGCGAAGGTTTACACCGAAGATGGCGGGCTCAGTAATACCAAACAGGGCAGAAATGCCGGAGGCACCGGCCAAGCCCTTGAGTTTTTCGGAGCGGGCCAGGAAGTACACGGCGAGCGCGACGCCACCTTGGGCAATATTGGCCATGGAGGCGATCGGGAAAATAAAGGAGCCGCCCTCATTCCACAACATGGTTTCGATCGGCGGGAAGGATTGGTGCAGGCCGGTAATCACAATCGGCGAGTAAACGAGGCCGAAGAGGAAACCGGCCACTGGACCGGCGAAGTCATAGAGGTTGGCCAAGCCCATGCCCAGCCAGTCGCCGGCCGTGCGCAGAATGGGCCCCAAGCCCATAAAGGTTAAGAAACCGGTAATGAGCAGCGTTAGCAGCGGGGTGAGCATGAAGTCCACGGTGCCCTTGAGATGCTTGTGCAGGAATTTCTCCAGGGTGGCGAGGATCCACGAAATCACCAAGATAGGAAGGATGGAACCTTGGTAGCCGGCCTGGGCGACGTCGAAGCCAAAGATATTCCAGTAGGACATCTCGCCGCTGTCAATCGCTTCCGCCACGTTATAGCCGCTGACCAAATCGGGCATGACCATCGCCATAGCCATGCCGGCGCCAAGGAACTCGTTGCCACCAAAGCGCTTCGTCGCGGTAAATCCGACAAGAATGGGCAGGAAGGCGAACGGCGCGGCGGCGAGCAAGTTAACTAGCCCGGCAAATCCTTCCCACGCCGGGAACATCTCGATGACGGATTTATCGCCAAACAGGCCCTCGGCCGTCAAGACGTTATTGAGCGCCATAAGCAAACCGCCGCCCAATAGGATGGGGATGAGCGGCACGAAGATATCCGCCAAGACTTTAACCGCGCGGCTAAACCAGTTGCCGGATTCAGCAGCGATGTCTTTCAGACGGTCGGTGGATACGGCCACATCCTTGGAAACAAGGTTGGTCATTTCTTGGAAGACGATATTGACGTCACCAGGGCCGACGATGACCTGAAACATGCCGCCAGCCTCAAAGGTTCCCTTGAGGTCGGGGTCATTATCCAGCGCGGCGGTATCCACCTTGTCCGAATCTTGCAGCACCATGCGCAGGCGCGTGGCGCAGTGCGCGAGTGCGATGATGTTGTCTTCGCCGCCGAGCGCCTTAAGCGTGCGGGCGGCTACTTCCTTGTGGTCCATAGAAGAGCCCTTCAGTGTAATGGCTCACATCCTAATACCGGACGTGACTACTTATGTCCATTACAGCTGGAATTCGGGCCTAAGTCCACACATTCGGGCGAAGTGTTGGCAACTTCACCGGTGATAAGTACACCTACCCGCGCGATTCCCACCCCTGCCACGGTGACTCGCCAAACACCGCGAACGAAGCAGCGATGCGACCACCCCCGGCATAGACCTCAACGGCGCAGCCATCGGCAATCAAGCGCATGTCACCATCCGGGCAGTCGATGGGTTCTCCGCCATTAAAGGAAATGGTTCCGTCGCGTTGGGTGACGCGGAAGGCTTCATCCCCGGCGGCGTCGATAAGAGCAAAGGAACCTTCGCCCTTGATATCGATGGTGGAGCCAAAGCCTTCACGCCCGTGGGTCTCCGGCAAGGCGGACCACAGTGGCTCTTGGTGCAAGTAGTCACCCTCCAGCCATATGCGGCGTGGCAGGGTCAAGGTGTGCACCCAGCCTTGCGTCGGGGTGTCATCCTGGGCGGGCATGCCCATCCACCCCAGTAGGATGCCGTCCTCAGTGGCCTGCGGCGCATAAAACTGGGTGCCGTGATCCAAAAGTGTAAAGCCGCGCTCAATGTGAAAATCCAGCCCTTTGAGCATGCCCACGACATAGCCGCAGCGGTCCGTTTCTGCTTGCGGGCAAAAGATGAGTACCTGCTTGTCCCCTAGCGTGAGGAGATTAGGGCACTCCCACATATATCCGCCCGGCAGCTGGGAAGGATCATCAAAAACAATCTCGCCCTGAAATTCCCACTGCGCTAAATCCTGGGAGCGGTACATAACAATGGTGCCGCGTTCATCTTCGGTTTGGGCGCCGATGACCATCCTCCAACCGTCAGCGTCGCGGGTGATCTGCGGGTCACGGAAGTGGCCCGTATAGCCCGTCGGGGAGTCCGGGATGAGGGGGTTATTCTCATCGCGAAGATAGATGCCACCTTCAGGGCCCGAAGGGTCGAGGGCGCGCACGCGGTTCTGCGAGGGGATGCGACGGCCATCCTGTTTCAGGTTGCCTGTATAAAACAGCCAGACATCGGTGCCATCGACCACCGCGCCACCGGAATAGCAGCCATCCTTGTCATAGGAAAGATCCGGGTATAAGGCATCCGGGTGGTGCTGCCATGGCGTGGGCGCGGAAACGCTAGTGGTCGCATGGCCCCAGCCGGTGCGCTTGGGCTGGCGCGGAAAAGCAGGGTCATGTTGGTAATAAACATGCAAGGTATCACCGTCTACAAAGACACCATTGGGATCATTGAGGCGGCCTTGGGGCGGGGCAAGATGAAAATTGGGCCGGTAGTTCATATCACCGATACTATGAAAATATGACTATTCATGTGTGCGGTGAAGGGCTCGTGGATCTCGTTCCGGTAGCCCCTGGCAGCTTGAACGACCACACGCCGGCGCTGGGCGGCGGGCCATTTAACGTGGCCATCGCGGCGGCGCGACTGGGCGCCGATGTGGAATTCCAATCCCGCATTTCCACCGATGGTTTTGGGCAGGAGCTCGTCGCCCGCCTCGAGGCCGAGGGCGTGACCACCACGCACCTGCAGCGCGGCGATGAGCCCACTACTTTGGCGGTGACCACCATCCATGAGGACGGCTCGGCCTCCTATAACTTTTATATCGAGGGCACGGCCGACCGCTTGGTCGAACCACGTTTAGTGCCGGCCGATATCGCGTGCTTCGGCACGGTCTCCCTCGCCCTTGAACCTGGTGCCTCCCGCTATGCGCAACTGCTCAAGGATTTTGCCGTCCAAGGCACGTTGGTCGCCCTGGATCCGAATATCCGGCCGTTCTACGCCACCCCAGAGCACCGCGCGTTCCTGGCGGACCTGCTCCCTCACGTCACCTTGCTTAAACTTTCTGATGAAGAGGTGGATTTCCTCGGCCCCGATCTCATCTCCCAGGTACCCGTTGTAATAGTTACCCGCGGCGGGGAGGGGCTTAGCGTGCAGGCCGGTGAGACCAAGCTAAACGTGCCGGCCGCACAGGTTCCCGTGACCGATACCATCGGCGCCGGCGATACCATCATGGCCGCATTGCTGACCCAAATTGACGAGCGGGGGCTCGACTCCTCCGCGCTTGCCCAACTGGACGCTGCAGAGTGGAAGGAACTGCTTTCCTTCGCCGCGGCCGCTGCAGGAATCACCGTCTCCCGGAAGGGCGCCAACCCACCGCGGCGCGAGGAAGTAGAGTCTTCGCTATGACCTACACCAAGCGCACCCTGTGGCTGCACTCCGCGCTCTTTATTCTCGCGTTTCTCGCGTTTATCCTGCCCGTAGTCTTTGGCGCCTCCGCTCTACTTCCGGTCTGGTTAACCGGCGGGCTGAGTCTGGGGCTTGCGGCTTGCACGCTTGTCGACGCCGCCTATAAATTCTTCGCCCCCTCCTCCCCTCGTAGCCTCCGCCTACTCTCTGGACTTGCCGGCCTCGTTCTACTCATCGGCTGGGGCATCTGGGTCTATATCTACGGCAACATGGCCGCTGTAGGCACAGGCTCCTATCGAATCGGCACCTTTTTGCTCGGCGCGGGAAGCGTGCTCAATCTTTTTGTAGTGGCAATTTCCTTTCTAGATGTACAAAGAAAGGTCAACTAGAGCGACTGGGCAACAGCCACAGTTAGCGGGTTTCCACTAATGCGCCGCTACGACGCGGCGGGGAACGATGATGGGGGCATCGCCAAGCGGATCCTCCCATGCCTCAGCCTCGATGCCATAGGCCTGTGCCAATACCTTCGGCGACAGCGCTTGTTTCGGAGCCCCGCGAGCGATGATATCGCCTGCTTTCATCACCACCATGGAATCAGAATAGTGGCCCGCCAGCATGAGGTCGTGCAGGACTACAACCACTGTTTTTCCCGCCTGCGCCTGTGCGCGGGCCAATTCCAGCATGCGCATGGCGTGGGCGGGGTCGAGGAAGGTCGTGGGTTCGTCGAGAAGCAGTACGGGCGTATCTTGTGCCAGTGCCAATGCCAGCCAGACGCGCTGGCGCTGCCCGCCCGATAGCGAAGCGATATCACGATCGAGGAAGTCCACAATGTCGGTAGCCTCGCAGGCCTGCGCGATAATCTCCCGATCCGTCGCGGAAAGGCCGCGCACCCTCCCCTGATAGGGATGACGCCCACGCGCGACCAACTCACCCACCCGCAGCCCATCGGGGGCCACGGGGTGCTGTGGCAGCAGCGCCACCTGCTGCGCGGCATCCTTCGCGGACATAGCGTGCAGGTCAGCTTCCCCGACCATGACGCTGCCCTGCCGCGGGGCCAGGATTTTCGAGAGAGTTTTCAGCAGCGTGGACTTGCCGCAGCCATTGGGCCCAATGAGCGTCGTGACTTCGCCGGCGCGGGCGTGCAGATCAACGCAGGAAAGGATATCCCCGCCATCCTTATATCCCGCATGAATGCCGGTGGCGCGGAGGCTGCACCGAGGCTTCGGCCTCGCGGTCTGTTTAGGCTGATTAGGCCGATTATCCGTCATTTCTTTTCCTTCATCCACGTCTGACTGTCTAGCACCATCCGGCGCCGTACTTATCTGTCCCCTGCTGTACCGCGGCACAACGTTTAGCTGCGCCCAGCTGCATTCCACACCACTATCACCAAGGCGCAGCCACCAATGACCGAGGAAACCGCACCCACCGGCGCATTTACCGGGATAGCGCCAGCGATGACAGCGCACACGGTCAGCAGCGCCGCACCAGCGGCCGCCGATGCCAGCGGCGATGGCGTGGGGGTGCGCGCCACCATCCGCGCCAGGTGCGGCGCTAGCAGCGCGATGAACCCGATGGGTCCCACCACCGAGACCACCACGGCGCTGATACCGGTTGCCGCAATAAGCAGTAGGGCACGCTGGCGGGAAATATTCACGCCCAGGGTAATTGCGGAGGAGTCATCATGGGCAAGCAGCGGCAACTCCCGCGCGCACCAGATGCCGATGGTAAGAAACGGCGCTAATGCTGCCAGGAGGGGGAAGATGACCTCCATGCGCACAAACCCAGTCGATCCCGCAAGCCACGTTTGTGCCTCCGCAGCGCGCAGGATCTCGGCGCTGCGCATCAAATACGCCACGATGGCCTGAAACATCAGAGATAAGGCAATACCGACGATGACGATGCGGTTGCTCGTACCGATGCCACCAAGGGCGGCGAGGAGGATGACAACGAGGAGGGCGCCGATCGTCGCCAAGCATGCCCGCCACCAAAACTCCGGGATGCCCTCAGCGAAACTGGGGCGCGAACGCACGGTTCCCAAGACCACCAGCACCGATGCCCCGCCGGTAACGCCTAAAATATCCGGCGAGGCGAGCGGGTTGCGGGCCATGGTTTGCGTCCAAGAACCGGCCAGGCCGAGGGCGGTGCCCACGGTGGCGATAGCAACCGGCAGGCGCAAGTCCCACACCACCCTGATGTGGCTCTCGCTGCCGCCGCCGGTGAGAACATCGATGACTTGCCGTGGGCTCAGTTCCACGGAACCTTGCCCCAACAATACTAAGTACGCGATAAGGGCGATAAGGATAAATGCCAACGTGGAAGCGAGCACGTGCGCGTGCCGGCGGCGTTGCTGCGCTTGTAAAATAGTGCTGATTGCGGCCATGCGTTATTGCCCCCATGCTCTGCCTACGCCCCGGTGAGCACCCCAAATGAGGAAGGGTGCACCCACTATCGCGAGGACGATGGACATCTCCAGCTCCGAGTTACCCACAATGAGGCGCCCGATGATATCGGCAGCAAGCACGGCACAACCGCCTAAGAGCGCGGAGGGCAAAAGCATGGTAGCAACGCTAGGGCTCACCACCCGCCGCACGATGTGGGGAATGGCAAAGCCGACGAAGGCAATGGGGCCCGTTGCTGCCGTTGCGCTGCCGGCCAACACCACGATGCTGAGCGCCGCGCCCACCCGCGCGGTGGTGGGTGATCCGCCCAAGGCGAGGGAGGACTCCTCCCCCATGGCCAAAAGGTCGAGGGGGCTGGCCACCATCGCCGCGCACGCTATGCCGAGAACAAGCCCTATGCCCGCGATCGCGACGTCTTCTGGGCCGCGGCCAAAGGTGGAGCCGATGGTCCACCGCCGCATGCTATCGAGGACGTCCGTGGAATAAAGGCCGATGATCATCGCGCCCGATCCCAAGGCGGCGGAGACTCCGGCACCTACCAGAATGAGCGTCAGAGGATCCTGAAACCGCCGCGATACGGCTAAGACCAGCAGCGTGGTAATACCCGCGCCAGCGAGCGCGAGGGTAGTCCGCATACCGGTGGAGGTAGCAATGCCGATGGCCGTGCCTATGGCAACAAAGAATGACGCACCCGCGGTAACGCCAATAAACCCTGGATCCGCCAGCGGGTTTCGGGTCCACGATTGCGCCAGTACACCGGCCACAGCAAGGGCCGCGCCGGCGAAATAAGCCAGGAAGGTGCGCGGCAGGCGCAGGTTCCACACGATATCGTGGATATCCTGCTCCCCCGCTCCGCGCAGCGCAGCGATGACCTCCCCGGGCGGAATCGAGCGGGATCCTAGCGCCAGGGACGCCACCGCCAACACCAGGCTGGCGAGGATGAGGGCGACAAGGAGAACCTTGCGCCCCTGTGCCCGCGCCATTACCGATGTAGCGATGCCGGTGGTGCTAGAACTATCTGCTATGGAAAGCGGCTGGACTATTTCGCCGTCCTTCGTGGTTGCTAACAATTACAGCTTCTCTTCAAACTTATCTACTGCCCAGGGGATGGTCACCGGGTTCGGCATACTCATGGCATTGCCGGTATCCGTATCCAGGTAGCGCACGCGACCATCCTTGACAATGTCGAGGCCCTGGAAGGTCTTATCTTTCTTCAAAGCATCGGAAGAGCCGTTGTAGTCCAAGACAAAGAGGTAATCAACCTGGCTCAGCTTCGCGTAGTTTTCTGGGGCAATGTCTACGAAAAAGCTGGTGCCATCGCCCTGCAACGCATCGGGGATCTCCATGCCAAGATCTTCGATGAACTGTCCGCGCCCGTCCTCCTCGGTGTACAAGCCAATTTTGCCGTCATATGGCATGACGATGGCCGCAGACTTACCCTGCAATTCCGTGTGCTCGCGGCGGAAATCCTCGAGGGCCTTTTCGGTGTCATCGATAAGCTTATCGCCTTCGCCTTCCTTACCCACCGCATCCGCAATGGTCTCTACCTGCTTTTCCCAGGGCACCTGCCAGTCCTCATAGTCATCTGGCTTGACGGTGGTAGGCGCGATCTCTTCCAGGGATTCCTTCGTGCGCGCATCCACGGCCTGGTTCACCGCAATGATCTGGGTGGGGTCTGCCGCGGTTACCTGCTCAAAGGTATCCGCGGTGAATCCGGTTGCGGTGTTATAAATCACCTCAGGCTGTGCATCGCCCAATAGCTTCTCTGCCCAGGGGCCGACGCCGGAGGGATCGCCATCCCCCTCAGCGCCCCACGGTGCCACCGTCACGGGAGTGATCCCCAGGGCAAGCAGCGTATCGGCGTCACCCAGGCCCAGGCTAGCCACGCGCTGCTCGCTGGCAGCGTTAGTCGCCTGAGCCGTTTCATCGCCCTCACCGCGCGAGCAACCGCCTAAGGCTACGGCTCCTACGGAAAGCGTTGCTACTACGCCCATGGTTCGACGCCCGAAAATATTCATGAGGCTAGACCTTTCAATAAAGGAAGAAAATCAACTTGCTTACCCTATACCGCAAAGGGTTAGTTAGGCAAGGCTTAGCTTTGACCTAGTATATTAGACACATGACGTCTTCCCAACAATCGGCGCCGAGGCCTGAACACGAACTCATCCCCGTTACCCTGACCGCCAACAAACGGATCCGGCCGCGCCTGCACCGCCTCACGTTTTATGCGGAGACTTTCCGGACCTACACCCTCTCCGGCCCCGATGAATTCTTTGGGCTCGTCATGCCGCAGGCTGGACAGGAATTTACGCCCTTCCCCGTCGACGGCATAAACCTCCGTGCCGCGGTAGCCGCAATTGCCGAGGAGAAGCGACCGGATCTGCGCTGGTACACCATCCGCGCGCTCCACCCAGAGGAGTCCACAGTCGATGTCGATGTGGTCACCCACGGCGATTCAGGGCCTGGTTCGCGGTGGATTCGCCGGGCACAAGCCGGCGACACAGCGGGATTTTTTACCTGCAACGAACTGTGGCGACCAACCGAGGTAGCACAACTTCTAGTCGCCGACGCCTCCGCCCTGCCCGCGCTGCGGCATATTTTGGCCTACCAGGAAGAACAAAACCCGGCGATGCTGCGCTCCACCGATGTTTTGGCCGTGATTACCAGCGAGGACGAGGTAGAGCCGGGCCTTGCAACTCGGTGGGAGACCAGCGTCCGCAGCCTGCGCATCATTCATACCCAACCGCGTCAGGAGGCAGATGCTGTCGTAGCCGCTCTAAGAGCGGACTATGCCTGTGCGCCGGGGCCGGGGTACGTGTGGGCTTCCGGCGAGGGGGAGCTAGCAAAGAGCGTACGAGGCCTCGCGGTGAATGAGTGGGGCCTGAATACCACCGACGTCACGTGGGTTCCCTACTGGTTTTATGGAAGGGCCCGTCCGTAGCGAAGCCCTAAAACGGCGAAGGCCCCCGCTCCGAACTCCAGGTTCGGTAGCGGGGGCTTTGTTGTGGCTAGTTTTTACTTAGCCTTCTCGATGATCTCAACGAGACGGAAGTGCTTGTCCTTGGACAGCGGGCGGGTCTCAGCGATACGTACGAGATCGCCGATGCCTGCGGTTTCTTCCTCGTCATGCACCTTAACCTTCTTGTTAGAACGCATGATCTTGCCGTACAGGGCGTGCTGCTTGCGGTCTTCCAGCTCGACAACGATGGTCTTGGACATCTTGTCGGATACTACATAGCCGGTGCGAACCTTAGGAGCGCCCTTGACCTTCTCCTTCTTCGGAGTAGGTGCCTTCTTGGAATCAGTCACGTTAGCCTCACTCATGATTAAGCCTCAGCTCCCGGAGCAACGGACAGGCCCAGCTCGCGCTCGCGCAGAACGGTGTAGATGCGGGCAATGTCGCGCTTAACCGTGCCGATGCGGCGGTTGTTGGTCAGCTGGCCGGTGGCCTTCTGGAAGCGGAGGTTGAACAGCTCTTCCTTCGCATCCTTCAGGCGGGACTGCAGCTCAGCGTTGTCGAGCTCACGGAACTCGTGGGCGGGGGTACCGGTTGCCATTAGAACTGGTCCTCCTTCTTGATGATACGGACCTTGCAAGGAAGCTTCTGGCCAGCACGGCGCAGAGCCTCAATTGCAACGGCATCGTTCGGATAGCTCATCTCGAAAAGTACGCGGCCCGGCTTAACGTTAGCCACCCACTTCTCAACCGGGCCCTTACCGGAACCCATACGAACGCCGAGCGGCTTCTGGGTCAACGGACGGTCCGGGAAGATGTTGATCCACACCTTGCCACCACGCTTGACGTGGCGGTTGATGGCAATACGTGCGGCCTCAATCTGACGGTTGGTGATGTACGCCGGCTCGAGAGCCTGGATAGCGTAATCGCCGAAGTTGATGCGGTTACCGCCCTTGGACACGCCGCGACGGTTCGGGCGGTGCTGACGGCGGTACTTAACACGCTTAGGAATCAGCATGGATTAGCCCTCCTGCTTCTGCTGTGCTCGCTGGCGGCGCTGGCCACCGCGGCGGGAGCGACCATTGCGGTCACGGCCACGGCCCTGTGCCGGAGCGTTCAGTTCTGACTCGCGTACGCCACCGACGACGTCACCCTTGTAGATCCACACCTTGATGCCAATGCGGCCGAAGGTGGTGTGGGCCTCTGCGGTGCCGTAATCGATTTCGGCGCGAAGAGTGTGCAGCGGAACGCGACCCTCGTGGTAGCGCTCAACGCGGGACATTTCAGCACCACCCAGGCGGCCGGACAGCAGAATCTTGATGCCCTTGACCTGTGGCTGGCGCATAGCGGACTGGATAGCCTTACGCATTGCACGACGGAATGCGACGCGGTTAACCAGCTGCTCCGCGATGGAGTGAGCAACCAGGGTTGCGTTTGCGTCTACCTGCTTGACCTCGAGGATGTTGAGGGCAACCATCTTGCCGGTGAGCTTTTCCAGCTCGCGGCGGATACGGTCAGCCTCAGCACCGCGGCGGCCAATCACGATGCCCGGGCGGGCGGTGTGAATGTCAACGCGGACGCGGTCGCGGGTGCGCTCGATAACGACGTCGGCAATGCCGGCGCGCTCGAGGCCCTTGTTGAGGTAGTTACGAATCTTGATGTCTTCGGCTACGTAGTTCGCGTAGTCCTTATCGGCGAACCAGTGGGTCTTCCAGTCGGAAGTGATGCCCAAACGTAGGCCGTGAGGATGGATCTTCTGGCCCATTACTTGGCCCCTTCCTGCTGGCTTTCGACCACCACGGTGATGTGGCTGGTGCGCTTACGAATCATGAATGCACGACCCTGTGCACGCGGCTGGAAACGACGCATGGTCGGACCCTCGTTGGCATAAGCCTCGGAGATGACCAGGGTGCGTGGGTCGAGGCCGAAGTTGTTCTCAGCGTTAGCGGCTGCAGAAGCAACGACCTTAGCAACTGGCTTGGAAGCACCCTGCGGTGCGTACTTCAGGATAGCCAGGGCTTCGCTTACGGACTTGCCGCGGACCAGATCGAGCACGCGACGTGCCTTCATCGGGGTGACGCGGACGTAGCGGGCCGTGGCGGATGCGGAGGTGATGGTCTCACTCATCGCTTATCGACGTCCCTTCTTGTCATCCTTGACGTGACCCTTAAAGGTCTTGGTTGGTGCAAACTCGCCCAGCTTGTGGCCGACCATGGAGTCCTCGATGAAAACCGGCACGTGCTTACGGCCGTCGTGGACGGCGAAGGTGTGACCGATGAAATCGGGGAGAATGGTCGAGCGGCGAGACCAGGTCTTGATGACCTGCTTGGTGCCTGCATCGTTCTGAGCATCCACCTTGTTGAGGAGGTGCTCATCGACGAACGGGCCCTTCTTAAGGCTGCGTGGCATTGTTTACCTCCTCTTAGCGCTTCTTGTTCGGGCGACGACGGCGCACGATCATGTTGTTGGAGTAACGGTTCGGGTTGCGGGTGCGACCCTCCTTGTGACCCCATGGGGACACAGGGTGGCGACCACCCGAGGTCTTACCCTCACCACCACCGTGTGGGTGGTCAACCGGGTTCATAACGACACCGCGGACGGTCGGGCGAACGCCCTTCCAACGCATACGGCCGGCCTTACCCCAGCGGATGTTCATCTGCTCGGCATTGCCAACCTCACCAACGGTGGCGCGGCAGCGGATGTCCACACGGCGGATTTCGGAAGACGGCATACGCAGAACTGCGTACTTGCCTTCCTTACCCAGCAGCTGAATAGAAGCACCAGCGGAGCGAGCCAGCTTAGCGCCAGCGCCCGGCTTGAGCTCAACAGCGTGGATGGTAGAACCGGTCGGGATGTTACGCAGAGGCAGGTTGTTGCCAACCTTGATATCTGCATTCGGGCCGGACTCTACGATGGTGCCCTGCTTCAGGCCCTTCGGGGCGATGATGTAACGCTTCTCGCCATCAACGTAGTGAAGCAGTGCAATGTTTGCGGTGCGGTTCGGGTCGTACTCGATGTGAGCGACCTTTGCCGGGATGCCGTCCTTGTCGTTACGACGGAAGTCGATCAGACGGTAACGGCGCTTGTGGCCACCACCGATGTGGCGGGTGGTGATGCGACCGTAGTTGTTACGGCCACCAGTCTTGCTCAGCGGGCGCAGCAGGGACTTCTCCGGAGTAGAACGAGTGATCTCGTCAAACTCAGAAACGGAGGATGCGCGGCGACCCGGAGTTGTCGGCTTGTACTTACGAATAGCCATAGTTCTTCCTTTTCCTTTCGGCTCTCCGGTGACGCTTAAGCGCCGCCGCCGAAGACGTCGATGGAGTCGCTGCCTTCACGGAGCGTCACATATGCACGCTTGGTGGACTTACGCTGGCCGTAACCGGTGCGGGTGCGCTTACGCTTACCTGCACGGTTCACGGTGTTCACGGAGTCGACCTTGACGTCAAAGATCTGCTCTACGGCATCTTTAATCTGGGACTTATTGGAGTCCGTGGAGACGTAGAACGTGTACACGTTCTGCTCCATCAGACCGTAGGACTTCTCGGATACAACCGGGGCGATGATGATATCGCGTGGGTTAGAAATCTTAGCCATTAGTTCTCCTCCTTATCCGCGCCGGTTGCGCGGTTGATGAAGGTGTGTAGCGCCTCAACGGAGAACACAACGTCATCGGAGTAGAGAACGTCGTAGGTGTTGAGCTGGCCAGCGTCCAGGATCTGAACGTTAGGCAGGTTATTAGCGCTACGACGAGCATTGATGTCCTCGCGGCCGATGACCAGGAGCACGTTCTTGCGCTCGGTCAGGGACTCGAGGAAAGCCTTAGCCGACTTGGTGGACGGCTTCTGGCCCGGTACGAGCTCTTCGATGACGTGGATGCGCTCGTTGCGAGCACGGTCAGACAGTGCACCGAAGAGAGCAGCCTTGATCATCTTCTTAGGGGTGCGCTGTGCGTAGTCGCGCGGCTGTGGGCCGTGGACGGTGCCGCCACCGGTGTAGTGCGGTGCGCGGATGGAGCCCTGGCGTGCACGGCCGGTGCCCTTCTGACGGAAAGGCTTGCGACCACCACCGCGGACATCGCCGCGGGTCTTGGTTGCGTGGGTGCCCTGGCGTGCAGCAGCAAGCTGAGCGTTAACAACCTGGTGCATCAGAGCAATGGATGCCTCGGTGTCAAAGATTTCAGCAGGCAGGTCTACAGAGCCGTTGGTCTTACCCTCGGAAGTGTGGACGTCTAGCTTGAGGTTGCTCATGCGTGTGCACCGCCCTTCACTGCGGTCTTAACGGTGACGAGGCCGCCGCGCGCACCAGGGATAGCACCCTTGATGAGCAGCAGGTTGGACTCGGCATCGATTTTCTGAATCTTCAGGTTCTGGGTGGTCACGCGGTCCTGGCCCATACGGCCAGCCATGCGCTTGCCCTTGAAGACGCGGCCCGGGGTAGCGGCGCCGCCGATACCGCCAACGCGGCGGTGAGCGGCCTGGTTACCGTGAGCTGCGCCCTGGCCTGCGAAGCCGTGGCGCTTCATGGCACCAGCGTAGCCGTGGCCCTTGGTCTTGCCGGTAACGTCAACGAAGGTGATGCCCTCGAAGATGTCAACCTTGACCTCTTGGCCAACCTCGTAAGCAGAGGTGTCGTCCATGCGGATTTCCGCAACGTGACGGCGCGGGGTTACGCCAGCCTTCTTGAAGTGACCACCAACCGGCTTGTTTGCCTTGCGTGGGTCGATTTCGCCAAAGGCGATCTGGATGGCGCTGTAGCCATCGGTTTCGGGGGTGCGAATCTGGGTGACAACGCATGGCCCTGCCTCGACGACGGTAACCGGTACAACGCGGTTGTCCTCGTCGAAGACCTGGGTCATGCCGAGCTTCTTGCCCAGAATGCCCTTGATCTCGTTTTCACTCATTATTTGTTCTCCACCAAAGTCGCTTACTGGATGTTCACGTCGACGCTTGCCGGAAGATCGATGCGCATAAGAGCATCAACGGTCTTCGGGGTTGGGTCGAGAATGTCGATCAGGCGCTTGTGAGTGCGCATCTCGAAGTGCTCGCGAGAGTCCTTGTACTTGTGCGGAGAACGAATAACTGCGTATACGTTCTTCTCGGTTGGGAGCGGCACTGGGCCGACTACACGAGCACCGGTACGGGTAACGGTCTCGACGATCTTCTTTGCAGAAGCGTCGATAGCCTCGTGGTCATAGGCCTTCAGCCGAATGCGGATTTTTTGTCCCGCCACGCTTATCCTCTTCCTCGCTTCCCCACTTTCACATTCCCGGCGTTTCCGGGGCGTGAAGCGGTGGGAAATTGCTTCTCGATTTCTCTATAACGTTGTCCGGGCTTGGGGCCTGACACAACGCCAGTGGTCTGACTGCCATGACGACCAAGAGTTGCGGTACATGGCAAGTGCCAGAACGCAGTGCTCTCGACGGGGTACAAGACCCGTAGTCAAAGTATTGTGAAGAGGACGGTTTTCACGCATTACACGTGGGGAGTGTCCAATTCGTCTACTGCCGCTGTTTATTTGCCATGCCCCTTCTCCGGTCCATCTTCTCGGGGTGTCACTGCTCTAACGCGGACCTAGCCCGATCGGATGACCTTCCAGTCAATGTTTCAAGTTCCCCTGAAACATGGCGACAACGAAGGTGTCATGTTCGCTTTACCAGCTCAGCGTCTCCCCAAAGCCGTGCTTAGCGACGTCCGTCGCTTGTATCACGTCTTGGTTCTCGCTGCCCTGTTAAAGCAACCTTTGTATTTAAGCATGTTGGGCTGCGGTTTTTCAAGCCGCGTTCTAAACCGTGCCAAAAATCACGTTTTGAATAATTTTGTTGCCCTGCGCCCCACGATTGTCGGAGAAGTATCTAAGCTCGGTGTCATTGGCTATGGACAAATTGTCCTGCCTAGATAGTTGAATATCCCGTTCATGCATCATCCAATAAAGAAAGGCACATTCGCCCATGTCTGAAAACAAGACTCCTGCACAAAACACCGATAACCAGGTTCCGGCTTCCGAGGAGCGCGAGGTTAATAACAACCTGGAGACCCAGTACGGCACCACCACCATCGATGATGTCGTGGTCTCTAAAATTGCCGGCATTGCAGCCCGTGAGGTTTCCGGCGTGGATTCCCTGGGTGGCGGCGGCGCCCGCATGATCGGCAATATTCGCGAGTCCTTCGGTGCTTCCGAGGACGTCCGCCAGGGCGTAGACGTTGAGGTAGCAGAGGGCACCGCCCGCATCGAGATTGCAATCACTGCTGAGTACGGCGTGGCCATCCACGAGCTCGCTGAGGCTATTCGCCGCAACATCATGAATGCTGTAGAGCGCATGACCGGCCTGAGCGTCGAGCGCGTCAACGTTGTTGTTCACGATGTCAAGCTGCCTAAGGAAGAGTCCGAGTCTGAAGACCAGGCTGCTTTGAACCAGGGTCAGGCCTAAGCCCAATGCCTGAGCCCCGAGCACATTTCGAGCTCGAGGTAAGCCACGCCCGCGCTATTGCAGAGGCCGTCACGAAGGTCCGCGGCGTCGCTGCACTCGACGGCGGTTCGTTCGGTTCGGTGAGTTTGTACCTCCCAGGCGAGCGCATCGTCGGCATGCGGCGGCCCGATCCGCGCGATGATCGCCACCTGCAGATCAATATCCGCGTCGATATCAGCGCGGCGCCGGACCTTTATGCCTTGGCAGAAGATATCCGGTTCGCCGCACGTGGGGCATGTCCCGAACTGCAACGCATCGACGTTGAGTTTTCTGACGCCGTGGATGGCTTATCCGCTGCTCCATCGAAGGAATAGATATGAAAAATTACACCACTTTGGGCATCATTTCCGGCCTTGTTCTTGCCTTCTTTTTGTACCTAGGCTGGGGTCCTACCCTGCTCGCCGTACTCCTTGCTGCCATTGGCGGAATCGTGGGAGCACACTTTGATGGCCGTATCGATCTCACCTCTGTGTGGAATGGCCTCATTGGTAAGGAGAAAGGCCAAGGTTAATGACAGATAGTTCCACTCAGGGCCACACGCGTATCTCGCTGCGGACCATGGAACGCATCGTTACCGCCGCGATTGCTAGCGTGCCCGGCACCAAGGCCATTGAGGCCAAGCTAGCGGGCATCGGCGGCCGCGGTTTTCCACGGGTCTCGGTCCAAATGGACTCGGAGCGCGAGGTAGCGGCGGTCAACGCCACTATCGGCGTGGTTTGGCCCTCGCCGGTTACTACGGTGGCGGAACATACCCGCGCCGCCATTTCAGAAGCCATCGCGGCTCATACCGGTTATTCCACGACGCGCGTTAATGTCACCGTCGGCGGTTCCGTTCCAGGCAGGCGGGTAACAGCGGCAGAAGTGGAGCAGCGTCAGGTTGCTGCTGCCGTCGCGCCGCACATCACGCCCTCGCCAGTCTGGCAGCCGGTCACTGCAGAATCGGTCAACGTACGCAGCATTGCCACACCGGAGAATACACCGGTGCGCAGCGTCACTGTCCCGGACTCCGGCATCGCGGTGCGGTCCGTAGGCACTCCGCGCGAGGCCGAGGTACGCAGCATCTCTGCAGATCTCCCTGACCACCAATTACGGGAAGTCTCTTCCCCAGGTGAGCAAACGCTGCGGCCGCTAAAGGAGCCTAAGCCGGTACACGTTCACAGCGTGGCGGCGCCGCGCCCAGCCAAACTGGCTCCCAGTGGACAGGTTCGCCCGCTGTCGCGAAAAATACAGGTTTCAACTCCTCGGCCACAGCCGCTGCGTGATATCGAGATCCGCCACGAATGGTCACCGCGCCGTGTGCAGGCCCCTAAGTCCGCTCCGGTGAGAAAGGTACAAGCCCCTCGACCACAAGCCCTCAAGCGTATTGAGGTCACCCCGGCCAACCCTCGCCCGCTGCATGTGGATGCGCCGCGGCCGGAACCGTTGCGCGCCATTTCCATAAACCCCTACCGCCCACAAGGAGGCAACCATGGCTGAACAGCACATGCCTGAACACTTTGGGCAACAGCCGAAGGCGTCTCCAGCGGCGCGAACATGGGCCGTGATTCTAGGGCTGCTTCTGCTCGCCGCGGGCGTCGTCGGCGTGCGCGAGACGTGGCTTGTAGGTTCCGGTTCCGATGCTCAATCATGGGTGCAGCCAGTGCTTAATCTCATCGCCACTGAGCAGCTGCAAACCTGGATGATCTGGGCTGGTATCGCATCCATCATCGTCGGCCTTATCTTCCTGTTTGCAACACTAAAGACGCGCCGTACAACGCACCTGCAGCTGGCCTCCGATACCGCGTCTATGTGGATGCGGCCGGTAGATATCGCTCGCCTATCTTCGGCGACTGCTCGCCGCGTACCGGGCGTTGCCTCCGCCCAGACCTCAGCGGATAAAAAGACTGCCAAGGTCACCGTCAATGGTGATACCGACGATGCCGAGCTGCAGGCCCGAGTAGAGACCGCGGTTAAGCAATGCCTGGCTCACTTGAAGAATCCGCCGCAGGTCACCGTAGCTGTAGAGAAGATTCCGGAGTTGGATAACAATGTCTAGAAAACTTGCTACTTTTGACCGCATCCTGCTCGGCCTGCTGGGAATTATCCTCATCGCTTTGGGCGTGTGGCCCATCCTTATCCACTTCAACGTGGAGTTTGCCAAGTATTTAGCCCTGTGGGTGGACCACGATGCGTGGAAGACATTGGCGGACAATGACTGGTGGGTCTGGGCGTTGGCCGGTGGCTCCGCGCTGCTGCTTATCGTAGGTCTGTGGCTCGTGGTAGCTAACCTGCGCCACCGTCGCTTTAATAACGTGGAGTCTGCATCGTCTAATGACAAGGGATCTATCACGACGTCGATGAATGCTATTGCCGGCGCCGTGGCTCAGGACCTAGATGGGGTCAAGGGCGTCGAGCACGTGGAGCGGCTCGTGGCTTATGACCGCGCCCGCCCCACCCTGCAGTACACGGTGACGGCTAATCCGGACACCCCGGTGGAGCGTCTTACCGGCGCAGTGGAGACCAATGAACGCGATTTCCGCGCGGCCTTTCCGGACGCGGACTTGGACACCATTTACAAGCTGCAATTCAGCAAGGTGGGCCCGCTGAAGGATCTATCCGAATAGCGGGTTTGGGGTCTCTGCCACTAAGACCTCTTCAATGGCCCCCAAACGGGCCGATTCGCCGCCCCCGAGGATTATTTCTAGTTCCTCTCCGGGGCGGCATTTTTCTATTCGCTGCCAAGAAAAATCCTGGCGGGTAACGCGGCGATTTTCCTTGGCAAATAGGTGGAGTCCATGGTCAAGAACGCCAATAGATCCGGAGAAGCGAAGAACAAAGACGAAATCGCCTAAGTCCTGCCGCTTCAGGCCGTTGAGATCTGGGCATTTCGTACTCAGCCGCATGAGGCTGGAGACCACGCCGAAGCGGTGCTCGAAGCCCTCTGCATCACGAATAGTAAAGGGCCGGCCGGGCCCGGCCGGGCGAATGGAATCATAGGACCACACCACCGGCTGGGTATCGGGGCGACGCACGATGATGTGGGTGGAGGTAGCGGTGATGCGGTTAGTGGGGGCTTCGGCAAGCACGAGCCACTCCCCTTCCGCAATGCGGCCGTTGTCCAAGGGCAAAAGCGGCGGGTGCACGGCCGCTTGGCGCTGCAACTCCGCTACCAGCTCCGCATCGCTCGCGCCCCAACCGATACCCCGATTGGCCAACATGGCAAAGAAGGTGGCAAGGCTGAGGTCGGGCTGGCCCTCCCAGGCGCGGCGGAGGGACTCAAGAGTGGGATCGATGCGGGTGGGGTCATCCATATCCGCCAAGACTACCCAGCGCCGGTGTCAGGCAAGAGGTCGGGGCGCGGGCGAAGATATTCACCCCCGGAGTTAATTTCATTCAATTAAATAAATACTATAAGTGTTCAACAATCGCGAACGCCATATCCCCTGTTCATCGGCACTTTATTGCACTATTTTCCCGCTTCGCCACCCTCACCAATACCTATCACGTTAAAGGGGATTTATATCACGGGGCTAATTCGATTGTGTCCCGCACAACAGCTTATTAAATTGGTCACATACAACGATTCGCTCGTTGGAACCACATTTACATCCCGTTTCCTGCTTAACCACGCACGGAGAATCTCTATGACTAAATATCTGATCAAAAAGACCTTGGGCTGGTTACTCATGATCTTTTTGGCTACCAACCTCGCCTATCTCTTGGCGGCCAACTTCCTGGACCCACGGTCCAATTACATCGGCCGCCGCCCGCCGCTTTCGGCGGAGGAAATCAATAACCTCCTCGAGCCCTATAACCTCAGCCCCGATACCCCGCTAGTGCAACGCTGGTGGACGTGGCTAACCAATATCCTCACCAAATGGGACTGGGGCCAATCGCCGGTGGGCGAGGTGGTGAACTCAGAAATTAGCTACCGTATCTGGGTCTCCGCGCAGCTACTTTTGCTTTCTACCATTTTGTCCATCCTCATCGGCGTGGCCGTGGGTGTTTATACTGCTTCGCGCCAGTACAAGACCGGCGACCGCGTCTGGCAGGGCATTTCCATCATTGCGATGAATACCCACGTCGTGGTCGCTTCTATCGCTGTGGTGTGGGGCGCGCTCAAAATCAACGAGCTGACCGGAAAGAAGATTTTCTATGTCGTCGGCTCCCACTCGCTGGATGTGGAAGGTTTCTTTCCCAAGCTAATGGACTCCGCGCAGCACTTGGTTCTTCCTACTATTTCGCTGGTTTTCATTAGCTACGCTAGCTATCACATGACCCAGCGCACCTTGCTGCTGGATAACTTGGATGCAGACTATGTGCGCACTGCTCGCGCTAAGGGCTTGACTCGCCAGCAGGCGATTCGCAAGCACGCTCTGCGCACCTCCATCATTCCGGTGGCTACCTCGGTGGCCTTTTCCATTCCGGGTATTTTCACCGGTGCGGTGATGACTGAACGCATCTTTGGCTGGAACGGCATGGGCCAGTACTTCATCGAAACCATTAGCAAGAACGACGTCAACGGTGCAGCAGCCGTCGCCGCCTTTGGCGCCGCCATGACAGCCATTTCCGCGGTATTGGCGGACGTGGTCGTCGTTGCGCTAGATCCACGAGTGAGGGTGAGTTAAATGACCCCATCTAAAGACCGCAACTATTTCAAGCAGGAACCGCGCGGGGAAATCACCGCGCACAGCGAGGTCGCAACGGGGGACCCCTTCTCCCCGGCCGAGGCCGAGCAAGTAGCCACCCTAGAGCAGATGCCGCGGGGCACCTCGCGTTATAAGCTCTACCTGCGCCGCTTCTTCCGGAATAAGCTCGCTACCATAGGCCTAATCATCCTGGTCTTTTTGATGCTGGCAGCCCTCTTCGGCGGCTTTTTTGCCAAGTGGGACTATACCGAGCCGGACTTCCTCGCACTCTCGGAGCCGCCGAGCCCCGAGCATTGGTTCGGCACGAATGATACCGGCAATGACCTCTATGCCCAGACCATTCACGGCTTGGGGAGGTCACTGACCATCGCCATCGTGGTGTCACTGGCCACCTTGGTCATTTCCGCTTTTGTCGGATCGGCCGCGGCATTGTGGGGCGGTGTAGCCGAAAAGGCGGTGCTGGCGGTCATCCACTTCTTGCTGTCCATCCCTACCTTCTTGCTCATTGCGCTGGTGGTAGCGGATTCCGGTGGCGATTGGAAGCTACTCATCGTAGTCCTCATCGTCTTTGGCTGGATGTACCAGGCCCGCGTGATTTGGTCCCTAGCACTTACGGTGCGCGAGCAAGACTATGTCCGCGCTGCTGGTTACATGGGCGTTTCCAAGTTGCGCACCATCGTGCGCCACGTCATCCCGAATATTGGCTCGCTTCTTATTATCCAATTCGTCTTTGGCGTGGTGGGCACCGTGGGCTCCGAGACGGCCTTGTCCTTCCTGGGGTTGGGCGTCAAGCTTCCCGACGTCTCCCTCGGCACCCTCCTGCAGGGCGGCACCGCCGCTGTGCAGTCCTCCCCGTGGCTGTTCTACTTCCCTGCCGCAACCTTGACCTTGCTCACCGTGTCCATGGCTTTCATTGGCGATGGCCTGCGCGATGCGCTCGACCCCAACTCGAATTCCGGAGGCAAAGCATGACCTCGCCCGTCTTATCCGTCAAAGACCTGCGCGTAAACTTCCCGTCCGAGGCCGGATCGGTCTCCGCGGTCCGCGGCGTAGATTTTGATCTCTACCCTGGCCGCACGCTCGGCATCGTGGGTGAATCCGGATCCGGTAAGTCAGTAACCTCCATGTCCATCATGGGCCTGTTGCCAGACTACGCAAAGATCACTGGATCCGTGAAATTCGAAGGCCGCGAGCTGCTCGGCCTGAGCGATAAGCAGATGTCCGAAATCCGCGGCAACGGCATTGGAATGATCTTCCAAGACCCGCTCTCCGCGCTCACCCCGGTTTTCGATATTGGATCGCAGTTAGTGGAGGCAATCCAGGCCCATAGGGACGTCGGCAAGAAGCAAGCGCTCAAAGAGGCCACGGAATTGCTCGATCTCGTGGGCATCCCCGATCCGCACCTGCGGTTGAAGTCCTTCCCACACGAGTTCTCGGGCGGCATGCGCCAGCGCGTAGTTATTGCCATCGCGATTGCCAATAATCCGCGCGTGCTCATCGCGGATGAGCCCACGACCGCGCTGGATGTGACCATTCAGGCGCAGATTCTAGACGTCATTAAGCTCGCGCAGCGCGAAACAGGCGCCGCAACCATCATGATCACCCATGACATGGGCGTGGTAGCAGAAACGGCCGATGATGTCATGGTCATGTACGCCGGCCGCCCCGTGGAGCGCGGTGATGTGGATACCATCTTCTCCCAGCCCCGCATGCCCTATACCGTGGGCTTGCTCGGCTCCACGCCGCGCCCAGATGTGTCGGCCGAAGAACCGCTCACTCCCATCGTGGGCAGCCCGCCAGTACTGGTGGACCTCAAGCAGCGCTGCCAATTTGCCCCGCGCTGCCCCGTGGCGCAGCCCGCCTGCTCCGACGGCGAGCCCCCGCTTATTCCGCTTGACGATACCTCGGGCCACGAGAGCGCCTGCCTGCGCGCACCCGAAATCCGCGACCGCAAGATCGGCGGCGACCTCATGTTCAAACCGCCGCAGCTGGCCGATGATGTCATGGCCGGTGTGCCCCGCGATGAGCGCCCCACCACCCTGGAAGTCCGGGATCTACGCAAGGAATTCCCGCTCACCAAGGGCGCATTAGTAAAGCGCCGGGTAGGAACGGTCAAGGCGGTTGACGGTCTCACCTTTGATATCCGCAAGGGTGAATGCATGGCCATCGTCGGCGAATCTGGCTGCGGTAAGACCACCACCCTGCTGGAAGTCATGGACCTCAAGCCCGAACATGGCGCGGTAGTGCTCAACGGGAAAGACGCGGCCGGGATGAGCAACTCCGAGCGCCGCGCGGCCCGCAAGGACATCCAGATTGTCTTCCAGGATCCGATGAGCTCGCTAAACCCCCGTCTTACGGTTCGTGAGGTCATTGCCGAACCGCTCAATTCCCTCGGTTTTGATGGCGACGTGGATGCCCGCATCAATGAGCTCATGGGCCTTGTCGGTCTAGATTCCTCCCAGCTTGACCGCTTTCCTAGCCACTTCTCCGGCGGACAGCGCCAGCGCATCGGCCTTGCCCGCGCATTGGCTACCAACCCCTCGGTTTTGGTGTTAGACGAGCCCGTCTCCGCGCTCGACGTCTCCATCCAAGCCGGCGTCATCAACTTGCTCGAAGATCTGAAGAGAAGGCTGGGGCTGTCCTACCTTTTCGTGGCCCATGACCTTTCGGTGGTGCGCCACCTCTCCGATAGGTTGGCTGTCATGTATAAGGGCAAATTTGTGGAATCCGGGCCAACCGACGAGGTCTTCGAAAACCCCCAAGCGGACTACACCAAGAAGCTCCTGGATGCCATTCCGATTCCGGATCCGGAGGCTGCTCGCAGGCGACGCGACCCCCGTCCGGCCAATGCGTCCCCAATTTCCCAAAAGTGACGCGCCACACAGTTACTGTTCTATATAGTTATCCTCACACCTGAAATGATGCGGCGGCTGAATCGCTGCCACATCTTTCACTTCCTCTCACTCAAGGAGAAACCCGATTATGCACAAGTTCACTCGCTTCCGGATCGCTACCGTTGCCACCCTTTCCGCCGCAGCCCTCGCGCTCACCGGCTGTGCCGCCAACTCAGGCGGAGGCTCTAATAAGGCCGTAGGCGGTCTCGACATCGAGGTCAATCCAGCCGGCGATTATAACGAGAAATCCCGTGACGAGCTCAAGGACGATGGTGAGCTCACCCTCCCCATCGACGAACTGACCGAGCAGCAAAATACTTTCCACGCCAATATGGTCACCGATACCCGCACGGTATGGGGTTGGTACAACCCACAGCTGGCGCTTTACGACGGCGAGGGAAACTACACCCCAAACCCCGACTACGTCGACGAGGCCAAGGAAGATAAGAAGGGCAAGAACACCGTCGTTACCTATAAGATCAACAAGGATGCCACCTTCAACGACGGCACGCCTATCGACTGGAAGGCTTTCGAGAATACCTGGCGCTTTAACAACGGCAAGGACGAGGACGTCCAGGTAAACTCCACCGACGGATACGAGCGCATCACCTCCGTGGAAAAGGGCGCTACCGACAAGGACGTGGTCATCACCTTCGATGGCCCCTACCCGTGGTGGCAGGGTCTCTTCAACGAAGTACTCCACCCCGCTATTGATAGCCCAGAGAAGTTTGACAAGGCCTACCTGGGCAAACTGAACCCGCAATACGGCGCCGGCCCATTCAAGGTAGAAAACGTAGACTTCAAGGGCGGCACCCTCACCCTCGTGCCCAACGAAAAGTGGTGGGGCGATAAACCGAAGCTGAAGAAGGTAAGCTTCCGCGTCATGGAATCCCAGGCCACCATCAACGCCTTCCAGGCCGGGGAAATCGATGCGGCTGGCGTGGCCGATAAGAACAGCCTCACCATTGCCGGACAAATGGGCGAGGACATCGACATCCGCGCAGCATTACGCCCTGCCAATGTCATCCTCACCCTCAATTCCAAGGCGCCACAGCTCAAGGATGAGGACGTGCGCCACGCCGTCTTCTCCGCCATCGACCGCGATCAGCTGGCCGAGATCCGCTATAACGGCCTGGGCTACGAAGAAGAGATGCCGGGCTCCCTCACCCTCTACTCCACCCAGGAGGGCTACAAGGACAATATCAAGGACGTCATTAAGTTCGATCCTGAGCAATCCAAGAAGTTGCTGGAGGACGCCGGATATCAACAGGGTGACGACGGAATCTATGCTAAAGACGGGGAAAAGCTATCCCTGCGCTATATCCTCATTGGTGACGATGAGGTCTCCAAGTCCCTTGCCGCCGCAATCCAAAAGATGCTCAAGGACGTCGGCGTTGATCTCAAGATTGAAGAGCGCCCATCCTCCGAGTTCTCTAAGGTAACCTCTGAGCGAGACTTCGACCTCTTTTTGTCCGCCTTTACTTCCTCCGACCCATTCGGAGTCGCCTACTTTGGCCAGACCTACGCCAGCGATTCCACACTGAATATGTCCGGCACTGGAACCAAGGAATTCGATAAGAAGATTGAAGAGCTACAGAAGCTTCCTACCAAGGAGGAGCAAATTGACCGCGTCAATGAACTCGAGTCTGAAGCCTTTGGCCACTACGGAATCCTCCCCTTTGCCAACGGCCCACAGATGGTCGGTGTAAAGAAGGGCCTAGCTAACTTTGGCGCCAACGGCTTCGCTATCCTCCCCAAGGAAGATATCGGCTGGGAGAAATAAGAGCACTACAAGCTTCTAGCGCACTACGCTCAAGCCTCCCGCGGCAAACCCAACAGGGCTAAGTCGCGGGAGGCTTTCTTCTGCCCGCAAAAGTCCACGCAGGCGGCATCAACTGTCTACGGCAGCTCTGCGCGTAGCTTCAGCTTGAGTTCAGAGGGTCGTTGCAACACTTTCCCTTAGGAGGGTGTTGTTGTGTCTGGGGTTGTTGGCCCGTTTTATTCGTTGTCTGAGTCGGATCGTCGTGGCTTAGTTGCCTTGGTTGGCAGTGGGCGTAGTGTCCGTTCGGCGGCTGGTGAGCTTGGTTGTCATTACGGGCATGCTTTGAATTTTTGCCATGCCTTTGGATTGCCAGTCGTGATTAAAGCCAAACGAGTTGATCGCCGCGGCAGCCAGGCTTTTCAGCTTGTGGAGCTAGTCCGAAGCGGACTGTCGGTACACCAAGCCGCCAAAAGATGTGGGATGCATCTGACTGCGGCTTATGCCGTAGCTACGGAAGCTGGGTGCCATATCCGGTTAAGTCAGTATGCTCGGAAAGTCCGCCAGACGCAGTTAAGAGTGGAATACTTGCGCCTTCGGCTGGCGAGCCTGCCTAGTGGTGATGCTGGCGCGGCAGTAGGAATTGATCGTCGATTGTCTTTAGATTTTGAAAAAGGACTTACCAAATCCCAGGGTCAACGAGAAGAGTTCATACCCGTCGGCGAAGACGCCAGCACGTATAACAGACTTATGAAAGCGCTGCGCCAACGCCATGATGTCATCGAATCCGGAAGGCTTGCCCCTCCCGCCTTACCTAGCGGGGTGGATCCGTATAAACGCATCAGTAATCGCTATATCTGCTTTGAAGAACGCGTCATTATCGCCGATCTTCTCCGCGAAGATGTGCCGCTGCGTGAGATTGGGCGCCGTTTAGGGCGAAGTGCATCGTCAATTCAGCGTGAAGTACGCAGAAACCACAGTGCTGAAGGCCCGTATCGTGCAGAAACAGCCCAGTTAAAGGCCTGTGCGCGCAGATTGGAGGGTGTCAGGAAGTTTGTGTGTGAGGCTCTGATCTAGAAGGAGTTTCACCGATAATGACTACGGTGTCACCGAAGAAAACCATGACCCGGCGAGGGTCAACGAGATCAGCGAGAAGCTGATGGAAAATTCTGAAATCGCCAGCTTGAT
>NZ_RJWA01000018.1 GCF_003762835.1 Micromonospora sp. HM5-17
CTCCATGACGTGGGCTACGCGCCGGATATCGTTGACACCGGCTTCCACCCCCTTGATGGAGCTCGCTGGCTGGTTCGGCAGGGTTTCCCGACTCGCCTTGCTGCCCTGGTAGCCCACCACTCGTGCGCTTTGTACGAAGCAAACGAACGCGGGTTCGGAAGTGTCTTGGCCGAGGAGTTTCCGCAAGAAATCTCTCCGACGGCTGACGCTCTGTGGTTCGCTGACATGACGACCGGACCCGACGGCCAGGATATGTCCGTCGTCGAGCGGTTGGCAGAGATTCGGAGGCGGTATGGTCCAAACCACATCGTCACCCGGTGCTGGCGACACGCGGAACCGGCGCTAATGGAGGTAGTACACCGTACGCAACAACGCCTCGCCGGTCAGCCGATATAGGGGTCACGGTTCCACTGGTAACCGTGGTCGATTCTTAGCCGCATGGACGGATGGATGTCCAATGTGTCGAGCTCGGCTCGGGCCACCCATCGAACCGCAGATGACTCATCGCTTGTCCTCGGTTCGCCACCCAGATATTCTGCACGGAAGCAGATTGAAGACTGCTGGCGAGCTTCACCATTCGAGTACTCGATCACATGATTCGGATTGGTGTAGATTCCCACAATTCCGGTGACCCGGATGTCAACCCCGGTTTCTTCCCGTGTCTCGCGCACGGCTGTTTCTGCGATGTATTCGCCGAAGTCTTGTGCACCGCCAGGGAGCGCCCACAGCCCATTGTCCGTGCGCCGAATCAGCAGGACCCGATCTTGATCGTCAACAACGAAGACTGTAACCGCGACAACGATACTGTTGGCCTTCGGGGCATCCGGGTTGTTGTAGTGCTCGATCCTAGCCATGACCCTAGCATGCCATTAGCCTCTGGCCAGACAGCACGGGACCAGCCGAGCACCCGGTTGAAGCTTGCCATGTAGTTGTCGAACAACTCACCCGACAACCTCCAGATGTGGAAAACAGGAGCGTGGGCAGCAGGCGCACCGAACAGATGAGCATTAACGATGCATTTCATCATAAAATCGAAAATCGAGTTGTGGAGCGTGGTGTCGTGGTAGTAGACACCAACGTTCTCGACGCCAGGAGCACAGTGTCGCCCGGCTTCAGGCCACCGGACTTGATCCGCTCGCGAATCTCGTCAGCGATCCGCCGATAGAACAGGGTGATTGGCACGGCGGTACTCCCTTGTCGGCGCCACCATCTGATCACCGTTATTTCGACAGGGTGGCCCTTCGTCGGTAAGCAGGGCATCTTTCCTGGGTTGTACGGCCCAGCGAACGTGTCGGGGCGGCTCGGAGCCACCAGTCAGTGACCCGCGACCCGCGCTGCTCGAACCGGCCGCCGAGGAAGGGATTGGCGGGCCGTTTCCAAACCACGGCAGCACGAATGAGACCGTGCCCCCGCACGGCCTCGTCCAGCTCGCGCAGGACGCCCTGCGGGGGACGGTCTCCCGAGCCGTCCGGGCTACGACAGTGGCGGATCCTGGGTCACGTACGTTCCCTTGCCCGGGTGGCCCTCGACAAGGCCACGGTCACGGAGGATCCGCAATGCCGCCTGGGCTGTCGAAATCCCGACCTTGTATTGCTCAGCGAGCTGAGCGTAGGTCGGCAGCTTGTCGCCAGGCGCCAACTCACCGGAACGGATCTGGTCGGTAATGCCGTTCACAACGCGCAGATAGTCAGGTGGTCTCGTCGTCATCAGGTGCTACTCCTCGCTCGGCACAACTAGTTGACCACGACAAGCAGCCCACGCACAAGACCAAGGTTGACCTAGTTAACTTGCGTGTGTAGCGTACGCGGCGTACGGAGCTCCTCGCTCGGCAGCTGGGGTTCCGTCCCCCCGGGTTGTACGGCCCGGAGCACGTGTCGGGGCGGCTCGGAGCCGCCGGTCAGTCCCCCGCAACCTGCACCGGTGGGACGGGCCGCCCCGGCACCTCAAACCACACCCCACGTGAGAGGAGATCGGCGTGACCGTGTCGGAAGCGGCGACGACGGAGGACGAGGAGACACCGGCGGAAACGAAAGACGGGACGGAGACGTCGGAGACCCCGCAGGCGGCGCGCACGGCGTACGCGGCGGAGGACGTCGCGGACGAGCTGCGCAAGGTGTTCCTGGCGGTCGTCGCGGCCTCGGCCCTGCTCGAACGGACCGGCAAGGGGTCGGCGCACCCGGCGCTGCGCCGGGCCGACCGCTGCGCCGAGGACGCGCTCAGCCTGGCCAGCCACGCCGAGGGCATGATCTACGAGGGGATCCGCGAGGTCCGCGAGCAGCTCGGCGAACTCACCGCGACCAGTGTCGGTGAGGTGGTCAGCGCGCTGGACGTGTCGCGTACCCGCCTCGCCGAGGCGGCCGAGCGGGTCGCCGGCTTCCCCGGGCGGCTCCGCGCCGCCGGTCAGCAGCTCCGCGACTCCACCGGCGCGGACGAGGTCGCCGGCCCCGCCCCCGAGAAGTGGTCGCACGCGGCCGACGATCTCCGCCTGATGACGGACGCCCTGATCGGGGCGGTCTCCGCGCTGGCGACGTACACCGATCGGCTGACCGGCGCGGCCAGCTAGAGCGTCTTCCGGCCGGCCTTCCCCCTGCGATCGGCCGGGAGCGGAAGAAGGGCCCGGGGCGGGTGCTGGGCTCCGGTCGTCGACTACCCGGGTGGTCGACGGGCGACCCCCGCCCGCCTCGGTGCCGCCGCTACTGCCAGGAAGGATCGACGTGACGCCTCCGACCGCGCGGGTCCTCGGCGAGCTGTCGCCGCCGCACGTCACCGCCCGGGACATCGCCCACGCCGTACGCGCGCTGCGCCTGCACTCCCCCGCGTCGGCGACGCCGGGTGCGCCCTGCCGGCGTGACTGGGCCGCGCACCCCTGCCTGCTGTACCGCTGGGGCCAGCGGGTCCTGGCCGCCCACGGCCTCACCGAACCGCAGATCGCCCTGCTGGCCGCCGGTGCCGACCTGGACGGCGGTGCGCGGTGATCTACCGCTCCGGGCAGCGCATCCTGTCCTATCAGGTCCGCGCCAAGACCTTCGGTCGCCGGCGCCGCGGCCTCGACCCCGACGAGGTATACGTCTACCTGCGCGACCTCGCCGACGAACGCCCTGATGGACCCCGGCACGGTCCGCTGGAACGGCTGTCCTCATCGAGGTGTGACGCGGAGCGGAAAGAGTCAGAATCAGACGATCGGCGAGGTGGCGAGCGGCGCCATGTCAGCGCTGCTTCAGCCTTTCTATCTGCTCCATGGTGGCCACCGGGATTCGGTTGGGCCGGCGGACGACCGGTCGGCTCCTGATTTTCGCCAACAGATCCTCGATCGGCTTGGCGTCGTCGTCACACAGGTCCACGCTCACCGCGCCGTCGTTGGACTTGATGGTATATGGGGAGGCATCCTTCGATCGATCGCCACAGATGTCACAAACAGTCAGGTTCAGCTTCGCCACACGTTCCCCCAGCATTCGGGCTTGTCTTCCTGTGACCGAGCTCATCGTAACAGGACGATCTTGTCGATTGACAATCCACGGATCCGCAGGAACAGTTGCATCTATTTCATGAGGCAACGAGTTCAGGGAACAGGCTCATGCCGGCGTCGAAAATCGTGAACGAGCAGGAAGTCCTCCGATGGTTCGAGGAGGGACGTTCTTATCAGTGGATGGTCGCGGAGTACAAGCGCAAGTACGACATCGACACGGTCCCGTCGATGTGGGGAAACTTCCGTCGCCGACGAGGCCTGCAGCGCCGTACCCACAGGGATGACGACCTGCTTCCCTGGGGCATGAAGGATGAGCACCGCTGGCTCTTTCCTGCCCAGATGCTCCGAGCCGAGGCACGCCGCCGCGCGGGTAAGCAGCTTCGCCCGCACGACGAGAAGCGACTTGCCAACTTCGTCGACCGGCTCAGGCGGGACGGCCTGGTCGTCCACTACGACCCGGACACGAAGGAAGGGTTCTTCTACGTGCCGGCTCGGGAGGGGATCGACACCGACCTGATCCGCAAGCCAGACCGTAAGACGAGCCCTCGCCTACGCGCGGACTGACCGGACGGCCCGACCCCGACCCGGCGACCGCGTTCCATCGGTGCCCGAACAGCGTCCGGGCCGGCCCGTGTGTGGGCCGGCCCGGACGTTCGACGGTCACGTGGACGTCGGGATCACACGGATGCCGGGATCACCGGCGGCGCCGGAGGTCGAACCGGTCGAGGTTCATCACCTTGACCCACGCCGCGACGAAGTCGTGCACGAACTTCTCCCGCGCGTCGTCACTGGCGTAGACCTCGGCGAGCGCGCGCAGCTCCGAGTTCGACCCGAAGACCAGGTCGACCCGGCTGGCCGTCCACCTGAGCTCGCCGGTGGCGGAGTCCCGGCCCTCGAAGGTGGTCGCCTCCTCGGAGGTCGGCTTCCACGTCGTACCCATGTCGAGCAGGTTGACGAAGAAGTCGTTGGTCAGCGCCCCGGGGTTGGTGGTGAAGACGCCCAGCGGCGACTGCTGGTAGTTCGCGCCCAGGACGCGCAGGCCGCCGATCAGGACCGTCATCTCGGGCGCGCTGAGGGTCAGCAGGTTCGCCTTGTCGATCAGCGCGTACTCGGCCGGGAGCCGGTTGCCCTTGCCGTAGTAGTTACGGAAGCCGTCCGCGGTCGGCTCCAGCACGGCGAAGGACTCCACGTCGGTCTGCTCCTGCAGCGCGTCGACGCGGCCCGGCGTGAAGGGCACCTCGACGGTGAAGCCGGCGTTCCGGGCCGCCTGCTCGACCGCCGCCGAGCCGGCGAGGACGATCAGGTCGGCGAGCGAGATGCGCTTGTTGCCGGTCTGGGACGCGTTGAACGCCTCCTGAATTCCCTCCAGGGTGCCGAGCACCTTCGCCAGCTCGTCCGGGTTGTTGACCTCCCAGCTCCGCTGCGGCTCCAGCCGGATGCGCGCCCCGTTGGCACCACCGCGCTTGTCGCTGCCCCGGAACGTCGACGCCGCGGCCCAGGCGGTGGAGACGAGCTGGGACACGGTCAGCCCCGAGGCGAGGATCTGCTGCTTGAGCGCGGCGATGTCCTTGTCGTCGACGAGCTCGTGGGTCAGCGGCGGCAGCGGGTCCTGCCACAGCAGCTGCTCGCTCGGGACCTCCGGGCCCAGGTAGCGGGTGACCGGCCCCATGTCGCGGTGGGTCAGCTTGAACCAGGCGCGGGCGAAGGCGTCCGCGAACTGGTCCGGGTTCTCCAGGAAGCGCCGGGAGATCTTCTCGTAGACCGGGTCGAACCGCAGCGCGAGGTCCGTGGTCAGCATCCGCGGCTCGCGCCGCTTCGTCGGGTCGTGCGCCTCGGGCACCATGTCGCTGCCCGCGCCGTTCTTCGGCCGCCACTGGTGCGCGCCGGCCGGCGACTTCATCAGCTCCCACTCGTACGCGAAGAGGATGTGGAAGAACTCGTTGTCCCACCGGGTCGGGTGGTAGGTCCAGGTGACCTCGAGCCCGCTGGTGATGGTGTCCGCGCCCTTGCCGGTACCGAAGCTGCTCTTCCAGCCCAGCCCCTGCTCCTCCAGCGGGGCCGCCTCGGGCTCGGGGCCGACGTGGTGGGCCGGGCCCGCGCCGTGGGTCTTGCCGAAGGTGTGGCCGCCGGCGATCAGCGCGACCGTCTCCTCGTCGTTCATCCCCATCCGGCCGAACGTCTCGCGGATGTCCCGGGCCGCCGCGACCGGGTCCGGGTTGCCGTTCGGGCCCTCCGGGTTGACGTAGATGAGGCCCATCTGCACCGCGGCGAGCGGCTGCTCCAGCTCGCGGTCACCGGTGTAGCGGGCGTCGCCGAGCCAGGTGGTCTCGGGGCCCCAGTAGACGTCCTCCTCCGGCTCCCAGACGTCCTCGCGGCCGCCGGCGAACCCGAAGGTCTTGAAGCCCATCGACTCCAGGGCGACGTTCCCGGCGAGGATCATGAGGTCGGCCCAGGAGATCTTCTGGCCGTACTTCTTCTTGACCGGCCACAGCAGGCGGCGTGCCTTGTCGAGGTTCGCGTTGTCCGGCCAGCTGTTCAGCGGCGCGAAACGCTGCTGTCCGCTGCCGGCGCCGCCGCGCCCGTCGCTGATCCGGTACGTCCCCGCGCTGTGCCAGGCCATCCGGATGATGAGCGGACCGTAGTGACCGAAGTCGGCCGGCCACCAGTCCTGGGGGGTGGTGAGCACCTCGGCGATGTCGCGCTTGACGGCGGCGAGGTCGAGGCTCTCGAACGCCTCGGCGTAGTTGAACTGCTCGCCGAGGGGGTTGGCCACGGCCGGGTTCTTGGCGAGGATCTTGAGGTTGAGCCGGTTCGGCCACCAGCCGTGGTTGCCACCGCCCGCGGTCGGATGCGGGGCGCGTCCGTGCGCGACCGGGCAACGGGACTCGCTGCCGGCCTCCGCGTCATGGACGACGGCGTCGTGGTTCTCGGACATCGAGATTCCTTCCGTGACGTGACGGATCAGAGGGATCGGGAGTTGCTTGCGGTGGAACACGCGGGGCAGTGACCCCAGTAGATGACCTCGGCCTCGTCGATCACAAAGCCCTGGTCGTCGGACGCGGTCAGGCATGGCGCCTCGCCGACGGCACAGTCGACGTCGGCGATCCGACCGCAGCTCCGGCACACGACGTGGTGGTGGTTGTCCCGGACCCGCGACTCGTAGCGCGCCACGGAGCCGGATGGCTGGATACGACGTACCAGGCCCGCCGCGGTCAACGCCCGCAGCGCGTCGTAGACGGCCTGGTGGGACACCTCGGGAAGTTCCCTGCGCACGGCACCGATGATCGACTCCGTGTCAGCGTGCGGATGCGCGTAGACAGCGCCCAGCACCGCCACCCGGGGCCGGGTCACGCGCAACGCGGCTCCGCGCAGCAGCTGCGGGAAGTCCATGGTCGGGGCCACGTCCCGAAGTCTGGTCAGTTTTCTGGAATGAGTCAAGAATATGGGCCCGACATCACCCCTACGCCTGAACGGGTCGCGGGGCATGCGGCATCCGTCGCCCAGACGGCGCCAACCGATACGATTCCGACAGGGCGGGATGATAGCACCCGCCCGGGGCGGATTCCCCGAGGTCGGACCGGGCGGAGCGCTACGGGGCGGCGCTGGTGTCGCGTCATCAGGCGCCGGCAACCCGGGACCCTTTGGTGACCACCCGCCCAGAGACGGTGGCCACCGCGCAGTGTCGAGACATCCTCAGCCGGCCGCAGCCGCCGCGTCCCTCAGGAATCCGAGCAGATCGTCGACCAGCTCGCCCGGCTCGGCGCCTCCCTTGCCCGCTCCCGTCAGGTGCCCGGCGAAGGCGAGATCGGCGGCTCCATGCGCCAGCGCGCGGAGCAACGCCGCTTGGCGGGCCGGGTCGCCGGGCGGGAGGGCACCACCGTCCTGGGCTCTGGCGACGAGATCGACGAAGGTGGTCTGCGCCACCGTCGCCGCATCGGCCAGCTCCTGCGACTCGATGGTCCATGGCCCGAACACGAGCTTGAATCGTGCCGGATACCGCAGCGCCCAGTCGAGGTAGTCGTGCAGCGCGGCGCGCAGCGCGGTCTGGGGCGTACGGGTGCGCCGGATCGACTCGCGCAGCGCCGCGCGCAGCCCGCGCAGCTCCCGGGCGGCCACCGCCGCCAACAGGGCCTGCTTGCCCGCGAAGTGCTTGTACGGCGCGTTGTGTGACACGCCCGCCAGGCGACCCACCTCGCGCAGCGTCACGGCCTCGACCCCGCCCTCGTCCAGAAGCCGGGCGGCCGCCTCCACCAGCGCCTCACGTGTGTTGGTCATCGCACCGTCCAGGTTGACGTTGTCAACCCAGGCACGTTAGGTTGACAGCATCAACCTAACAGGTCCGGACCTGGGCAAGGCGCAAGGAAGTGACACATGCCGTCCACGAAGAACGCCGTGGTTACCGGAGCCACCTCCGGCATCGGGGAGGCGATCGCTCGCAACCTCGCGACAGCGGGGATGCGGGTCGTCCTCGTCGGCCGCAGTGACGACCGGCTCCTCCAGGCTCGGCACCGTATCCTCGCCGACGTCCCACACGCCGACCTGCGGCTGGAACGCGCCGACCTGTCGCTGATCAGCGAGGTCCGCAGCCTTGCCAAGCGGGTGGCCGACCCGCCCCCGGACGTCGTGGTCAGCAACGCCGCGGTCATCGCCGGCATCGGGGATCGCACCGCCGAGGGGCACCACCCAACCCTGGCGACCAACCACCTCGCCCCCTATCTCCTCCTGCGTTCCCTGATCGAGCCCATCGGATCCCGTCCCGCGCGTTTCGTCGTGGTTGGCGCCTCACCGCGGGCGCTGGCACGGCTCCCGGTCGACGTCGACGACCTGGCGCGGAACGCCACCCATGATCTCGGGAAGGCGCGCAGCCTCCAGCCGCTCGTCGTCTACGGGCGTACCAAGAACATGAACGCCATGTTGGTCTATGCCCTCGCTCGCCGGCTCCGCGGCACCAAGATCACGGTCAACGGCGCGCACCCCGGCGTCATCCGAGGGACCAACCTCGGGCACGGCCACAACCGCGGTCTGCTGTGGGCGTTCGGGACGATCTCGCAGCTGCTGGTCTCGCCGGGTGGCCCGGAGGCGGGCGCCGACACGCCAACCTGGCTGGCAACCGCGCCCGAACTCGACGGCGTCACCGGACAGTTCTTCGTCAAGCGCAAGGCCGTCGCCACCGCACCGCACACCACCGACCCCGCACGCTGCGACCGACTCTGGGACGAGAGCGCCCGCCTCGTCGGTGAGCCAGCCACCCTCTGAGCCCAACGTCTCCGGCCCGAGCCCCGCCCCTCCGGCGGGCACGTCCCCCGCACATCCTCAGGCCGCGATCGGCGCGGTCGCCGCCGCCTACGGCTACCCGGTCAACACCGAGTTCGGCGGACACGGAGTCGGCCGCACCATGCACGAGAGCCCTCACGTGTCCAACCAGGGTCGTCCGGACCGTGGCCTGCGGCTGCACCCCGGTCTGACGATCGCGATCGAGCCCTGGCTCGCCCGGGGCACAGACAGAATCGTTCTTGACCGGGAGGGCTGGACGATCCGCTCCGCCGACGGCTCGCGTACCACCCACTCCGAGCTCACGGTCGCCGTCACCCAAACCGCCCCTGATGCTCTCACCCGTCGCCCCGGGCGATCACGCGAGCGGCTGGCGACGGCCGGGGCGGCCCGGACATCCGCCTCCAGGGTTGACCGATCCGGCCACGCGAGTCGCCGCTGAACCGAAGGCAGGCGGCCACCGGCCGCCTCGCTTACCGCATGGCTGGCAGCGCTCGCCGCTGCCACGAGGTCAGCTCGCTGACGCACCGCGCCCGGGTCCGGGCGGCCGTCGCCGGTGCGGTTGTCGACGACGGCCGCCCGGGACCCTCCCGCACCCCGGGGCCCGCGGGAGGCTGTCGCGGTCGGACCGGTTCCGGAGCATCCGGAGACGCAACGGTGGGGGACACCTCCGGGGCCGGGTGGGGACGGTGGCGCCGTGATCACGGGCTGGTACAGGTCAGCGACGGTGACGATGGGCTGCCGCCGCCGAGGAAACCGAACGTGGTCGAGCCGGACGCCGGGAGCGAGCCGTTGTACGGGGCGTTGCGCACCGAGACGGTCGAGCCCGTGATACTCACCTCGCCGTTCCAGACCTGGCTGATGGTCTGACCGCTGCCGAGAGTCCACCGTACGGTCCAGCCGTTGATCGCCGAGCTGCCCGCGGTGATCGTCACCTCGCCCTGGAAGCCACCCGGCCACGAGTTGGTCGTCCGATAGGTGGCGGTACAGGCGCCACCCGGTGCCGGGGTCGTCGTCGGGGCGGTGGTCGACGGAGTGGTCGGACCGACTGTCGGGTTCGATGACGTGCTGGTCGGAGGCGTCGTCGGCAGGCCGGGCGGCAGCAACGGGCAGGTGCTGCGGTACGTGACCACGCCGGTGGAGTCCATCAGCGGGCACAGGAACTGGCTGTACCGGGTGTCGTTGTCCAGGAAGATCTTGACGAACGGCAGCATCGTCCGGATCATCACCTGGTTCGGCCGTCCGACCGGGAACCCGTGGTCGCCTCCGGCGATCTCCAGGTACGCGCTCTCCGTCGTCGCCGGCAGGCTGTTGTACAGGTTGGTGACGTAGGACGGGCTGACCACCGTGTCCTGCTGTCCCGCAAAGACCATCGTGGGTACCCGGTCGTTGGCCAGGTTCGACGAGGGCAGGAACGGCGCGAGTCCGACCGCGGCCTTCAACGACGGCCGACGAATGGCCGCGTTCAACGCGCCGCCGCCGCCCATGGAGTGACCGGACACCGCCAGCCGGTTCGGATCGACCCGGGTGCGGACCGGACTCTGCTGGGTGAGGTAGTCCAACGCGGCGAGCAACTGCGTGCCCCGGGCCTCGTCGAAGTCGTTCCGGCTGTTGGTTTCGATGCCGATCACGACGAACCCGTGGGACGCCAGCCAGGGCCCCATCCAGGCCAGCTCGGCGGAGAACAGGGCCGTGTAGCCAGGCGAGATCGCGATCCCGCCGAACGTCCCCTGACTGGTGTCCGTCGGGTAGTAGATCATGCCGCCGCCGAAGCCGTACCCGGCGGGGACACTGACCGAGGCGGTGGCGAACGGTCCGTTCACCGCCGCGACGCTGGCCGGGGTGGGGTCGGGGCCCCGCTGGTACGGGTTGTCGGCAGCCGAGGCCGACCCGGTCGTCACCACCGTGGTGAGCAGCCCGAGGACGAGCGCGATTCCGGCTGCGGCGAGCGCGAGCAGTCGTCTTCGGGAGCCGGGGACGATCCGGTCGGTGCCTCCCGGGGGCGGGAGGTGCTGGACGTCTGGACGCACTGTCGGTACCTCCTATCTGTGGTGGGGTGCGGGCCCGGGACCGCGCCGCCGGGTGGTGGTCCGGTCGACGCGGTGCCGGGCCCGCCTTCCGGCAACCGCCCGCGCGGTACGCGGTAGAGGGCGAACGCCGCTCGGGCGGATGGGTGCTGGGAAGCTTTCCGTGGGACCACGGCGGGCTCGCCGCGCCGAGCCCACCGCGTCTCCTCTGCCCGATCGTGAGTCGCGGATGGACAGACCGTCCGGGTCAGGCGATCAGCGTTGCAGGGTCAGCAGACCCGGCCGGTACGGCAACAGGTTGTAGTCGCCGCCCGAGTCGGGGGACCGTCCCTGGTAGAGCAGTTGCAGGTTGCAGGGGTCGACGGTCATGGTCTGGTCGGGGTTGCTGCGGATCAGCTCGCCGTGGCTGATGTCGTTGGTCCAGGTGGCACCGCTGTTGGCCTTGCCGGCGAAGGGGTTGCTCTCACTGGCGGCCTGCGGGGTCCACGTACCACCGAGGCTGGTGGCGGTGAACGAGCGGAAGTAGCGGCCCTGCGCGCCGATCGCCTCGACGAGCATCAGGTACCGGTTCTCGCCCTGCAGCTTGTAGACCTGGACTCCTTCGAACAGGTTGTTCCTCGAGTCGCTCATGATGACCGTCGAGGTCGAGCCGAAGCTTCCGGGGAAGTTTCCGATCGGCATGCTCGCGCGGTAGATCCGGCCGTTGTCCCCGGCGAAGAACAGGTACATGGTGGTGTCGTCGCCGATGAGGGCCTGGTCGATGGGCCCGGTGCTGGAGTCGGAGATGCTGCCGGAGAAGAGCGTCTGCGGCGCCGACCAGCTGTTCACGTTGGTCGGGTCGGTCGACGTCCGGTAGGAGAACGCCGGCCCGCCCCACTGGTAGGCCAGCACCCAGATGTTCCGCGGGGCGAAGTAGAACAGCGTCGGCGCGACGGCCGCGAACGGCATCGGGTTCTGGCTGGCCGAGGCCATGTCCGACCAGTTGGTGAACAGGCCGAAGTTCATCGAACCCCACGAGGTCCCGGTGTCGTGCGTCGTGGCGTAGACGAGGTGCCGGCCGTTGTACGGGGCATGGGTGAAGTCCTTCAGCGACACCCACCCGGACCTCGGCTGCGCCAGCGGGCCCGTCGACGTCCACCGGTACGTGGAGGGAAGCGCACACGAGCCGCCTGGCGGCGTCGTCGGTGCCGTGGTGGGGGTCCCGCCACCGACGCGGACGAGCTGCCACTGCTGGTTGGCGCCGCCCCAGTCGTCGTACTGCACGACGGCGCCGCCGTCAGCGGTCGAGGCGCCCTGGACCTCCACCGCCTTGCCGCTGTTCCGATTGATCAGGCGGACGTAGCCGCCGTCCGAGTTGACCAGCCGGAACTGCTGGTTGGCCCCGTTGTGGTCCGACCACTGCACGATCGCGGCGCCGTTGGCGGTCGACCAGTTGTAGACGTCCAGCACCTTGCCCGAGTGCCGGGCCCGGATCCGGTAGTAGCCGTCGCCCGACTCGACGAACTGCCACTGCTGGTTCTGCCCGCCGTGTCGGGCGTACTGCTGGACGCAGGCGCCGTCGGCGGTGGACACCCCGCACACGTCCAGCGCCTTGCCACTGTTGCGGTTCACCAGCTCGTACCAGGCGTTCGGGTCGATCGTTCCCGGGGGCGGTGTGGTGGGGGTCGTCGTCGGCGTGGCCGTCGGGGTGGGCGTGGGGTCGGCACTGTTCAGCGCCTGGAGCACGGCGTCGTACGCCTGCTTCTTGTTGCCGTTGCCGTCGAAGAGCAGCGGAGTGCCGTAGGACCGCCAGGAGTCGGTGTCCCGAATGCCCCAGACGGTGATACCGGTGCAGCGGGGCACCGCGAGACAGTCGTTGACCACGTTGCGGTAGGTGTTGGCCTGCGTCGCGCCCGAGCCTTCGATGTCCAGCTCGGTGATCTGCACGTCAACCCCGAGGGCGGCGAAGTTCTGCAGCGTGGTGCGGTAGTTGCTCGGGTAGGGCGAGTTGGCGTTGAAGTGCGACTGGAAACCGACGCAGTCGATCGGAACGCCACGCTGCTTGAAGTCCCGCACCATGGCGTAGACGGCCTGGGTCTTGGCCCAGGTCCAGTTGTCCGTGTTGTAGTCGTTGTAGCAGAGCTTCGCGTCGGGGTCGGCGCTTCGCGCGGCACGGAACGCCGCCTCGATCCAGTCGTTACCGGTGCGCTGCAGGTTGCTGTTGCGACGGGCGCCGCTGTTGCCGTCCTCGAACGCCTCGTTCACGACATCCCAGGAGGCGATCTTGCCGCGGTAGTAGGTGACGACCCGGTTGATGTGGTTGAGCATCGCCTGCCGCAGCGCGGTACCCTCCATGCCCTGCATCCAGCCCGGCTGCTGGGAGTGCCAGGCGAGGGTGTGGCCGCGTACCTGCCAACCTCGGCTGAGGGCGTGGTTGACGATCCGGTCCGCGTTGCCGAAGGTGAAGTTGTTCTGCTGCGGCTCGGTCGCGTCGATCTTCATCTCGTTCTCGGCGGTGACCGAGTTGAACTCCCGGTTGAGGATGCCGACATAGGTGGAGTCGGAGAGCTTGTTCGCCGCTACCGCGGTGCCGAAGTACCGGCCCGACCGAGCGGCGGCTGCGCCGAGGGTGGTTTCCGCGGCTTCGGCGAGACTGGGCAGCAGCGCCACAACCACGACCGCGGCGATCGCGGCCGCTCCGGCGGCCAAGGGTGTTCGACGTTGACGCCCGGCGGGACGGATCCTGGAGATCATCTAATCCTCCAAGGCGGGACGGGACGAGGTTGAGCCGGCTTGCGGGCAAGCGCCGTTGAGCTGTTGGTCCGGCCATCCGGCCAACCGCGACTGATCGCGGAGGTAGACCGGAGCGGTGATCGGCCTGGGCACCTCCGGTACGTCCGTGACCGCTCAGCGGCACCCCGACTGTTAGCGCTAACAAAGATGGAGATAGATTTTCAGAAAATTCTCGGATTTTCAAGCGAAAGTTTTGGATCTACTTGGCCAGGATCGGCCGTGGCCCGGCAGACCTCGGAGCGAGAAGCCCGATATCCCAGCTCATCGAGGTACCGATGCATCCCTGGACACGGGGCACCCCGCCGGTCCGGCACTGGTTGACCCGGCTCAGCCGAGGCGATTGGCCGACGGTCAGGGCGGTTCGCCCGATACGACGGCTTGGAGGATCACGTCGAGGGACGTGGTCACCAGCGCCGCTTTGTCCACGTTCACACCGGGCAGCCGCGCGTCGCCCCCAACGGTCGCTATGTCGTCGTGACCTGCGCGAGTAGCCCGTCGACGAAGGCACGCAATCCCTCGGCGTAGGTGTCCTGCGCGGCCAGCGGCGCCCACTGATCGCCGATGGCGGCCAGGCGTGGCAGCTGGGACACGCTGAGTCCGTCGGGGACGCTGTCGTTGCCGAAGGACTGTTTGCCGGCGGAGTGCGCGCGGACGAGGATCTCGCCGACCGTGTAGTACCAGATGCTGCGGAAGACGTAGACGGCCCTGCTGGGGCTGCATCCGGAATCGATGGCTCCGGCGACGATGGCCTCGACCAACCACCGCGCCGAGTCGCTGAGGCGGGCGAGGAACCCGTCGGTGGTGAGGATCTCGGCGGCCCAGGTCCAGTCCTTGAGGGCGTCATGGATCGCGATGGCGGCGGCGATGATGCGATTCCGTGGTTCGCTGGGTAGTTCGGGACGCGGCATCTGGTCCGCGTACTCGTGAAGCAGCAGGAGTAGCAGGTCCTCCTTGTCCTTCACGTGGTGGTACAGGGTCGTCGGCGCGATGCCCATCTCGGCGGCCAACCGCCGGATGCTGAGCTTCTCCCATCCGTGTGCGTCGATGAGCTGACGCGCTGCCGCGAGTATCTGCCTGCGGGACGTCAGAGGTGGACGGCCGGTGCGTCCGCTCGGGGAACGGGATGTCGCCACCGTCCCATCATGCCCTTCCCTTCTCCGAACCAGGGTGCCCCGCCCCGTGGCCGCGCGGCGGCAGCCCGCGCGGTGCTACTTTAGGAACGCGTTCGAAAAGTTGGGAGGTCGAGCTACGGTGACGAACAGGGCGTCAGCAACCGAGAGATCAGTCAGCGACGGAGCCACCCGACCAGGCCTGCTCCTCGCCGCGGTGGCCGTCGTGCAGTTCATGGTGTCGCTGGACCTGTCGGTCGTGAACGTCGGTCTCCCGAAGATCGCGGTCGCGCTCGGCTTCAGCCCACTGGGTCTGACCTGGGTCATCCACGCCTACGCGCTGACGTTCGGCGGCCTCCTCCTGCTGGGAGGCAAGCTCGCCGACCGATTCGGTCGCAAACGGATCCTGCTGATCGGACTCGGCGTGTTCTTCGTCGCCTCCCTCGCCGGCGGCTTCGCGCAGGAGCCCGGACAACTCGTCGCCGCCCGCGCCGCGCAGGGCGTCGGAGCCGCCGCGCTGGCTCCGGCCGCGCTGGCGTTGCTCTCCTCGACATTTCCCTCGGGCGAGGCCCGGGTCAAGGCCTTCGGCGTGTGGGCGGCGATGAACGCCGCCGGTGGCGCCCTCGGCGTCCTGATCGGTGGCGTCCTCACCGAGTACGCCGGCTGGCAGTGGGTGATGTTCCTCAGTGCCCCGATGTCCGCTGTCGCGTTCGCACTGGCCTGGCGCGGCATCGCGCACGACGTTCCCAGCGCGCCCGCGGGCCGTCCCGACGTACTGGGCGCCGTTCTGGCCACGGCGGGCATGACCCTGCTCGTGTTCGGCGTCGTTCGCACCGACCGGTACGGGTGGTCCTCGGCGCGTACCCTGATCACCCTCGCGGTCGCCGTCGTGCTGCTGGCCGCGTTCATCGTCGTCGAGCGGACCACCACGCGTGACCCGCTGATCCGACTCGGACTGTTCGCCAACCGCGCGGTCGCCGGAGCCAACGGCTACAACTTCCTCCTCGGCGCCGCCATGGCCTCGTCCTTCTTCTTCGTCTCGCTCTACCTGCAGGGCGTGCTCGGACACGGCCCGGCCCTGACCGGCCTGCAGTTCCTGCCGTTCGCGCTCGGTGTGGCGGTCGGCTCCGTGATAGCCATCAAGCTCGGGTACCGCGTCGCTCCCCGGGTTCTCCTGATCGGCGGCGGACTGATGACCGCGGCAGGGTTCGCCTGGTTCAGCGGGATGAGCGTCCACGGCTCCTTTCTCTCCGACGTCCTCGGCCCGGAGATCGTCGCCAGCATCGGATTCGGCCTCTGCCTCGGGCCGGTCGTCTCCACCGCCACCGCCGGTGTCGATCCCACCGAGAGCGGTGCCGCCTCCGCCCTGCTCAACAGCTCACGCCAGGTGGGCGCCTCGTTCGGCCTGGCCGCCCTCAGCACCGCCGCCGAGCATCGCACCGGGGACGTGGCCTCGCTGGAGGCTGTCAACGACGGGTACCGGCTCGGCATGTCGCTCGGCGCCGCACTCCTGATCGGCGCCGTCCTCATCGCCATCGTCGTGCTACGCCGGCCTGGGCGCGTGCCGGCGTCCGTGGACCAGAGCGACCTGACCCGATCGCCGAGCGTGACCATCCGGTAGCGCCGGCCACCGCGACGTGACCCGTACGGCCGACGGCCGCGTCGACGCCACCTCTTATTGCCATAGACTTGCAAAAGCAAGCCTATGGCAACTAGAGAGGACCAGCCCAGATGGCCGTCTACACACTCCCCGACATGCCCTACGACTACGGAGCGCTGGAACCCGCCATGTCCGGCGAGATCCTGGAACTGCACCACAGCAAGCACCACGCCGCGTACGTCAAGGGCGCCAACGACACGCTCGACCGGCTCGCCGAAGCCCGGGACAAGGGCGACTACGCGTCCCTGGTCGGACTGGAGAAGACTTTCGCCTTCAACCTCTCCGGCCACATCCTGCACTCGATCTTCTGGAAGAACCTCTCCCCGGACGGCGGCGACCGCCCCGACGGCGAGCTCGCCGCCGCCATCGACGAACACTTCGGCAGCTTCGACGCCTTCGCGGCGCAGCTCTCCGCCGCGACGACGGGCGTCCAGGGCTCGGGTTGGGGCGTACTGGCCTGGGAACCGCTCAGCCGCAGGCTGATCGTCGAACAGGTCTACGACCACCACGGCAACGTCGGACAGGCCTCCACCCCGCTCCTGGTGTTCGACGCCTGGGAACACGCCTACTACCTGCAGTACCGCAACGTCCGGCCCGACTACGTCGACCAGCTCTGGAACCTGGTCAACTGGACCGACGTCGCCGCCCGGTTCGACGCCGCCCGAGCCACGGCGTCCACGATCTGAACACGGTGGACCACCCCGCCGTGGCCGCCGCCGACGCGGCGCAAAGAGCCGCCGGCGTCATCGCCGCCCGACATCGCGGCGACCTCGCCGGCGCCGAGGCGCTTCTCGCGTCCTTCCCCACCGAGCAGGCGAGGACCCTCGGCTTCTACCTCCTCGCCGAGCTCGCCCTCGGCCTGCTTCGCAGCCAAGCCGGGCAGAGCATGGACGAACTGGTACGCGAACTGTCACTCCACCTCGCCGCCGCGGTGAACCAACCGCCGTCCGACCAGGACCGCCCGTAACGCCCGGCCGCACCCGTCGACCGGGTCGGGCCACCGCCACCCGGACCCGACCCGGTCGACGGCGCCCGCACGATTCGCCGCTGGTGGAGCTGTTTGCCGAGGCGAACGCCACTGGCAGCCCGCAGAATCTGCACCTTTGGGCAAACCCCGCAGATCCCACGGGGATATGTGGCATGACCTGCGGCACGTCACCCGTTCGGTCGACCGCAGATTCTGCACCGTTTCGGTGTTATCCCCCAGATTCTGCATCGAACTTCGGCACCATGACTGGCTGACGGTGCTGGCCGCCGCCGCCCGCGCCGACCTCGACCTCCGCGACTCGACAGACCAGCAACCGACCCAGCCAGAGGCTGAGGACGCCGACATGACCAAACTCCGCCCCCGTGACGTCGCGGCACTGCCCCGCGACACGACCGACGAACAAGCCGCCGCCCTGCTCTCCCGGGACTACGAGACGTTCTGCGCCTGTGTCGTCGCCGAGGCGACACGCAAGGTTCCGAAAGCGTTCCGCCGCGTCCTACGGCAGCCTGACTGGCACGACGACTGGATCGACGCGCTCCTCGGCATCGAGGCCACACTCCAGATCGCGGTCCTACGCGCCCGCTACGAAGACGGTCCCCACGCGGACCGAACCATCCGCAACAGCGACGCCCTTGCCGGCGTTCGCTCCCGACTTCACCAGGTCCGGGCCCGGGCGCGGCATCGGGAGCACCACCACGTTCAGAACGTTCCGGTGGAGAAGCCGGCTGTTCGGGCGGCGACGAGGGGTTTGACCGTCGCTCACCGGGACGAGTACCACCAGCTCATCGACGAGGCGCTGGCCGCTGCAGGCCTGCCTGCTGACGTTCGCCGCCGCCCTACGGGTGACTGCGCCACCATGGCCCGGTGGGTGCTGAACCTCGGCGTCGCGGTTCCGGCGATGCCTCCACCCGGCGGCGAGGTAGACAGGCTGGTGGGGCTGCCCGACGACGCGTTTGACCAGGTTGTCGCCCGCGATGTACGGCGCGACCCGGAGACGCCGGACCTGTGTCACCCTCTGCTGCTGGATCGGTGGGGTGAGTCGTTGTGTCGGCTCGCCCAGTCGACGGCGACGCAGTTGGGGTTGCCTGAACGGCCCATGGGTGCCATCTCCGATGTTGACCTGACGGTTGCCGGATTGGACTCGCGGGCCGCCTATCGGCGCATCAAGCAGCTTCGGTTCCTTGCCCACGTCCAGCAGCGATGGCTGGAGCAGAAGACTCTGGCTCGACGGTTCCGGCAGACGATCGTTGCCTGGCACGCTGAGGTGACCGGTCCGCCGGTGATGTCAGCGCGAGAGACGCTGCGTCGCAGGTATCCCGAGGAGTTCAGCACGCTGCTGGGTACGGCGACGTCACTGGACGGTGGTGGCGAGCCCGCTCCGTCGGAGGTACACGAGCCGTCACCGGCACCGCAGGCGGCCCGTATCTTCGCTGAGCGGCTTGAGGAGTCCGGGTGGGCTGCCTGTCTGGAGTACGGGCAGACGAAGGGCGGCGAGCTTCGGGCGTGGGTTGAGGCCACGCGGGGATCAGCAAAGCTTCGGGCTGCGTACCGGCGGAAGAACAAGGGGCGGCGTAGCAGCAGGGGTTGGGCGTTGACCTTCGTTGGTGCCCAGTTGCGGGGTCTCGGATGGGTGACGTTGCCGAAGGTCGCCGACGCTATTGATCTTGCCTTGATGTCGGAGGACGTTTTTGCTGAGCATGTAACGCGGTACGCCGCGATGAGCGCTTCCTCTGGGTCTGACAAGGCTCGTGCCCGCTGGGTGTTCGCGGCTCCTGTGTGGGCACGGCGAGTCCGGGTGACGCCCGACGCTCAGCCCGAGCGCCCTGCCCGCACCCAACGGGAGGGAGCTGTTTCCTCCGCGGGCCACGGACACGAGTGACCGAGCCGGGTCACCGTTTCGGTTCGGAGCAGCTGTTCGACCGGCATGCTGGTGTCGGGCGGCGGCGAACCAGGCGGCGGACCGCCCCGACCGGGCGGCGATGTTGACCTGGTGGGCGGGCGGGACTCGAACCCGGAACCGAGGGATTATGACACCGATCCGTCGGCTAATCCCACCTCGCGATGTCCGATTTTGCCCCAAAATTCGATGTGCGAATTGCACGCTCAGTCGCCAAGAAGCCCACTGCCGCCGCTGGTTTCTGTCCGTATGGGGACATAGCCACGCCGTCGTGGCATCGATCGAGCAGCGCTGCGCATCCTGGCGAGTGGTCTGGCGGCACAAGGGCGTCAAGCAACACACCTCCTAGCCTCGCGCGAGTACGCCGAGCAGGCCCGAGACATCGCCCAGGCGCACCGGCACCAGATCACCGCCGACCAGCTCTACGCCGCCATGGGCGTCCTCGACGAAGAGCCAGTCGCCACCGTCCTCCTCGCCCAGCACGAGCCCCAGGAGGCGACCTGGGCCGACCTCGCCCACCGCCTCGACGGCCGCTTGACGTGGCTCGCCGACCAGACCGGCGCCGACCCGCTCGCCCGCACCCGGACCACGCTGCCCCGGCTCTAGCCTGGCACAGTCGCCGTCCTCGTGCGACACCTCCAGGACGAAGACCGCTGGATCCGCGGCGCCCTCCGACTCGACCCGGCCGGCGAGCTGCTCCCCGGCGCCGAGTGCCCGGTCTGCGGGGCCCGGCCCCTCCGACTCCTGACGACCGGCCGGCACTCCGGTGTCGTCGTGTGCGGGGCCGGCTGCCGCTGCGTCGGCCAGGGCTGCCGCTGCCGGATGCCCGTGCAGGTGGAGGGTGCCGCGCACATCTGGATGGGATCGGCGGCGGCACGGGCGGCATATCTGCGGACTACGATAGACAAGCTGAGATCACTGAATGTAAGGGCTTGCTAATGTCCATCACATACCGCGCCGCATGGGTACCCGACGACGACCCGCATCGAGACTGGAACGACGCGGCCGAACTTGCCATCGACTGGATCGAGAATGAGGCTCGCGAGCAGAGCAAACGTGTCCTACTAGTCACCGTCTCCTTCAACGGTGCCACGTACAACTCCCCGCTGGCCCGCTACACCCGCCCCGACCAGCATGTCACGCCGAGGGGCGGCCGCAGGGGCCCCGGTAGCGTTCCCGTTCTGGCGTTCGTACCTGACATGGCAACGCTGGAGTACGCGGCCAATCTCGCCCGCAACTCATCCCTATGCGTCATCGAGACCAAGGCCGAACCCTTGTCCGGCTGGGCGGCTGTCACCGGCGCCGTCAACCTCCTGACCGGCAAACCCGCGAGCCTGGACGAGGCCGTGGCTACGCACCTCGACCGTCTCGTCTTCTACGGCAACAACGGGTACGGAGACAACTTCGCCAAGCAACACGCCCGACGCATCCTGGATGACTTGGCGGCGGCCGGCGTCACCGATCGAGACTTCATCGTCTCCGCTCTCGCTGCCCGGGGCATCTCGTTGTACGGGCAGAAGAACATCGGCAAGCTGATCGACCGCCGGTCGTAGTATCAGCCGATGATCACGGTGACGGGGCACCTGCGGGGCAGGCTGGCCGACGGCGCGGTACGGGGCCTTCCGCGGAGCAGCCTGACGGACGGCCCCCGAAGGTCTGGACGCTGGAACAGCGGAACACAGTGCCCGGGATGACACCAGACCATGATCACCGGTACGAGCTGGAGCCCACACCTGACGAAGACGGCGCGTGGACAATGACGTGCGTCCGGACCGACCAGATCAGAATGTCCGAATAGACCGAGCATCGACATGCACCGTAACGATCAATTTTGCTACCTCACCTCCCTATAGCGGATGATGCATTGGCCGGTACCCGCAACGTTGAGGAATGATGGCCTGCGTGTCTCCGTCCCTGGCCAGCCAGATCCTGCACAGCGATCACGAGGTCGACTGCCCTGAGTGCGGTTACCCGGTCTGGATCCGCTTTTCTGAGGTCATCGCACAGTGCACCGTCACCTGTCCATGCTGCCGACTCCGGCTACACCTCATCGACTCCGACGGAACGATGCAAACCTTGGGTGACACCCTGGAACGGCAGATCGATCAAGCGTTGAAGGGCCTGACAAGATGAGGCACCAGCAAGACTTGCAGGTTGCGCTTCGCGAGCGCTTCCGTCGGATCTTGACCCAGCGACATGACCTCGCCGGTCACGAAGTGCGGCTGGTTGTCGACTGGGTTAAGAATCAGCCTGCCTTGCGTGCGGCTCTCGCCGAAGCCGAGCGGATCGAGCCAGATCTCGACTTCGCCGCCTTCCTCTCCCGCCTGGAAGCCCGGAAGCTGTCTTGGACTAGCAAGACGGAAGAGGGTCGCGCCGTGCTGGCATGGCGCCTCATGGAGCACATCGCCGACGATGACATCAAACACGGCGCCAACGGGCGGGTCGCGCGGTATATGGCCATCGCCACCCTCGCTCGCAACCTCAACGACGGGTGGCGGCAGTTCGCCGAGATGGTGCTCTCCCCTTTCTTCGACTTTCTCAGTGAACGGGTAGGGGCCGAGAGCAGTGTGCTCTACGTCTTGGAGCGGTACGTCCGCCGCGTCGAGTGGTTTGATCGAGAAGAGCTTTATGCCCGATTCCAGCAGGACACCCGCAATGGCGAGGAGGTCTACAACCTGGACCTTCAGCGGTTTCTGTACCTGGAGGGGAACTACGTCACCCACGCCAAGCCGCGCTCGGCCTCCGGCGAGGCAGACATCATCGGCGAGGTCGATTCGGACGACGCCCTGATCTGCGATGGCAAGATCTTCGATGCTGGATCACGCGGAAAGGGCTACCTGGCCAAGGGGTACAACCAGATTGTCCAGTACGCCCAGGACTATCAGAAGAACGTGGCGTACCTGGTCATCTTCAACGTCTCAGGTCGCCCGCTTCAGTTCCCAACTGACGAGTCCAAGGGCGTCTCCTTCCCCTACGTCGACATGTCGGGCGTTCGAGTGTACTTGGTAGGAGTGCGGGCGCTGCCGCCGCAGACGACCGCGAGCAAGCTGGGCAAGGCTACGCCCGTGGTAGTGACCACCGAGGATCTGATCAACCCGGACGCTTCCTGACCTACGCTTGACGGGTGATAGTCCGGGTCGAGGGCGAGGAGTACGGGACGGCGGCCGAGCTGGCCGCCGTCCTCGGCCCCGACGTCACCCCGGCCACGATTCGACGCTGGGCCGAGCGAGCCGGACTACCCGCCTACCGAGATGGCCGGACCGTCCGCTACCCGCTCTAAGCCGCACCGCCGAGATCGAGCGGGCGGCACGGCGTTCTCGCCGCGGCCGGCCGCGTCGGGTTGACGCGGCCGTCGCCGCAGCATGATTTGTTCACTCACGCCGTAGGTGGCGTGTGCCCGCAGGCCGTTTGAGCCTAGCTCCCGGGCTTTGTTGTCTCCGGACCGGCTGACGGCGTGGGTGGCGGGGGATGCGTGCGCGGCTGGACCTAGTGGCCCAGCCGCGCACACCCCGAGCAGGCTTCCCGGGCGCGGGCCCCGCTCGCCGCGCCCGGGACCGGCGCGCCGCCGCTACGACACCGAGCGCGGCATGGCCGCGCCCGGTGCAACCGAGGTAAGCCCACGTGGGACGGCCTGCCACTCAGGAGGATTACGCCCGCGTCCGCGAGCTGCACGCCCAAGGCCTGAGCCGCAACGCCATCGGCAAGGCTCTCGGCCGCTCCGGCCGCAGCATCAGCCGCATCGCGGAAGCAGAGGGCCTCAGCTTCGACCGTGAGCGCACCCGCGCCGCCGCCGAGGCCAAGAAGGTGGACGCCCGCGCCCGGCGGGCTGTGCTCGCCTTGGCCCTCCTCGACGACGTCGACCAGCCCGCCGACACGTCCCAACGAGGTGCACCAGTTCGACAAGGAGGGCAACCTCAACACCAGCATCGTGAGCCAACCGCCACCCCGGGACTAGCGGGACCTGATGATGGCCATCGGCACCGCGATCGACCGCAGCCTCCGCCTCGACGAGTACGATGCCGACCCCGACATCGACGCCACGAGAAGCATGCTCGGCGCCCTTGCGAAGGGGCTCGGCGCCGCGTACGACCAGCTCAACCGAACCGATGGCGATTGACCTCGACGCCGTCACCCGGATGCTCTCCCCGATCTATCTCCGATCGGTGGTCGAGTCGACGGCCCGGCTCAACATCTGGCAGGGCTCGGTCCGCAGCGCAAAGACCGTCGCGTCGCTGCTGCGGTTTCTGATGGCCGTCGCCGCCGCGCCCAGCTCGGGCCGGGTGCTGCTGTTCGGCAGAACCAGAGAGCGTCAACCGCAACATCTTCGCCGTCGTGACCGACCCGGCGCTGTTCGGCCCTCTCGCCCGCCTGGTCAAGTACAACCCGGGCGCCGCAACCGACACGATCCCCGGCCGCGAGGTCGACGTCCTGGGCGCCAACGACTCGAAGGCCAAGCCGAAGGTCCGCAGCATGACGCTATGCCTGGCCTACGACGACGAGCTGACCCGTACCAGAGCCCTTCTTCGCCCAGGTCCTGGCTCGGCTGTCCGTACCCGGCACGGAGCTCTTCGGCACCACCAACCCGGACTCGCCGGCGCACTGGCTTCGCAAGAAGTACCTGCTGCGCGCCGGTGAGCTAAACCTTCGAACCTGGCACTCGACGCTCGACGACAACCCACACCTCGACCGCGCCTACGGCGCCAACCTGAAACGGGAGTACGTCGGGCTCTGGTACCGCCGGTTCGTCGCCGGCCAGTGGGTCATGGCCGAGGGCGCGGTCTTCAACATGTGGGACGGGGACCGCCACGTCGTCGACGACCTACCCCGGATCACCCGGTGAATCAGCCTCGGCATCGACTACGGCACCCGCAACGCGGCCGCAGCCCTGCTCCTCGGCCTCGGCGAGGACGGCCGCCTGTACCTGACCCACGAGTGGCGGCACGACCCGGCGACCGCCCGGCGCCAGCTCACCGACGCGGCGCTGTCCCGCGAGATCCGCGGCTGGCTCGACCGGTTGGAGGTGCCCGGCGCACCCGGTCTGCCCGGAGTGAGACCGGATTGGGTCGTGATCGACCCGGCTGCCGCGTCGCTTCGCCTTCAGCTCCATGAAGACGGGATGATCTCGGCCCTGGCCGACAACGCGGTACTCGACGGCATCAGGCTGATGTCCTCGCTGCTGGCCAACGACCGGCTCAGGGTGCATGCGCGGTGCACGGGGCTCATCGACGAGATTCCGGGCTACTCATGGGATGACAGGGCCGCCGAGCGGGGCGAGGACGCCCCGATCAAGGCGGGCGATCACTCGATCGACGCCGCGAGGTACGCAATCAAGACGAGCGAGGTGCTGTGGCGGCCCCTGCTCCGCAGTCCCGCAGCCTGACGAGGACCGAGCGATCAGGCATGCGACTCCTCTGCCGCGGCCCGCCTCAACTGCCGTACACGCTCAAGGCGCGCCGGACCCTGGAAGGTTTCCTGAAGGACTTCATCCATCAGGGCCAGCACAGCTTCAGCTTCGTCGTGGCCGATGGGAGCGGCGAAGTCGCCATGTGCCATGTCGTTACCCCAGTGGCGGACTTCGTGGGCCATCTCGCCAGTGGTGGATCGCAGGTGTGTTCCTTCAACCATGTTCGTGATCCTTTCGGAGAGAGATCCACTACCAAAGCCGAGATGCTTGGCGGTGGCCTCGACTACCGCCCGGGACAGGCTGATAGCAGCTCTGTACGCGCCGATAGAGAAGCACTCGTAGGCTTCTGAGGCGGCGCTAGCGATGTGGTCTGGGACGTCAGGGAAGGCTTTTGCCTCACCGCTGCGTGGTAGCCAGGTCACCGGAGCACCGGTGTCGAGGATGTAGTCGATTGCATTGAAGACCTGGCTCGGGGTGGGGCCAGGGTCTTCGGGCAGGTTCGCAGCGGCCAAGAGCAGCTTTCCGCAGTGGTCACACCGGTAAGCGGCCATTACCTCCCAGAAGAGGCCCGCACGCTTGTACGACGCCGCCGTTGCCTGTGGGGCCATACGCGAGAAACGCCCGCACCACACACATCTTGTACTAGCCACAAGGTACGAGAGTATCGATTGAGGAGACGCCGGTGCCGATCCCGACTGGCGGCGCTTGGCCGCCACCCGCTCACCAGCCTGCCTACGACGCCTACCGCGTCTGGGACGCCTGGTACCTCGGTGACCTGACCCCGCAGCTGGTCAAGGTCTACGCCGAACAATCGACGGCCCGGGTGCGGCCCAGCCAGTACGCCGGCGGCGTGGTCGGCAGGCCACTTCGCCTCGCCCGCGCCGAGGGGGCGGCGCGTGGGCGCGGCCGGCTCAGACGCCGTCACCCCGCCGTGGTTGGAAGCGAGGTGGAGGGTTGGGGTTATCTATCGCAGCGGCCAGCTATGCCGCCACCCGTCCTGGTCGCAGGACAGCACGTGACCACCGTCCGGGAACACCGTCAACCAGAGCTGGTCGTGAGCGGGACGGCCGGCATCCATCCACCGCTGGTAGATGTCGGCCACGTCGTCCCACAGCCGCCGCGCACCACCCTGCACCACCGTGACCTCCCGAGCCCGCTGATGCACGCGCGCCCACGACCCGGTGTCGGCGTCGACCAGGCAGTGAATCTGTTCGCCGTCCGGCAGCAGGGAGCACTGGTAGACGCCAGGTTCGAACAGGTGTCAGAGGAACTCGAACCGCGGGTCGGCCCAACCGTCGGCCTCCGGGCCGGCGCTGCGGGCGCGTCCGGTGCCACCCATCGCGGTGTCGATGATCTGCTGTGTGGTCGGTCCCGCAGGGCTGTCCGCCGGCCGGGCCTCGATGAAGGCGCACACCTGGCCGAGGAACTTGCCGTAGCCGATGCCGTCCCCGTCGATGCGCAGTGGAACCACCCCGTCTGACAGGTTCGCCATCACGACACCCCCGGGCCGGGTATGGGCCAGCCACGCGGCCGGCACCCGGCGGACCGAGCAGGTTGCGATGATCCGGTCGTACGGTGCGCTGGGTGGGTAGCCGGCCAGCCCGTCGGCGGCGGCCAGACGCGGCGTGTAGCCGACCCGGGCCAGCGCGGCGCGCGCCTGCGCGACCAGGCCCGGGTCAATGTCGACGCTCGTCACACGCCGGTCGCCGAGCCGGTGCGACAGCAGGGCCGCGTTGTAGCCGGTGCCGGTGCCGATCGGCAAGCCGCTCGGCCTCCAAAAGCCGACCCTGCCTCAGCCGCTTTGGTCGGAGCCGGGGCGGCAGCCGTGATCATCTTCGGTGGGTGCGTGTGCATAGGCGCGCTCGTGGTCCGGGCGGTAGCCGGATCCTGCGACAGCTACAAGGCAGGCGTGACACACACTATTGACCGTCTCGCCCAGGCACTTCGGCCTGACGACGACGAGTAGCCTGTCCCCAGACTGTCCCCACACAACGAGTAACGCCCCGCCGGATAAGATCCGGCGGGGCGTTCACGCTGGTAACCCCTGTGGGGCGGGCGGGACTCGAACCCGCGACCGAGGGATTATGAGTCCCCTGCTCTAACCGGCTGAGCTACCGCCCCTGGTTGGCGCCGGGATCGTATCCCGGCATCCCGCCGACCGACCACCGACATCCGGCGCACCCGGGCAGGGCGGGTCAGGCGACGGAGCACCGGGCGCCTCCGACCAGGGTGACGGCGGTCCCGGCACGGCGAGAATAGCAACCGCAACCGACATCCGGAGTCACCGAACGGTCCGTCGCGGCTCGCGTCCCGGGTCGGCGCGGCGCCCCTCACGATCCGAGGTGCCGCAGGATCGCCCCGGCCGCGCGCCAGCCACTGGCCAGCGCGCCCTGCGCGGACGGGGTGGCCCGGTGGTCGCCGGCGACGAAGATCCCCGCCCCCAGCGCCACCGGCTTACGCAGGCGCCCCTGCGGTGGCGGGGTGGCGGGCAGCGCCCCGGCGACGGACACCGTGGTCAGGTGCTCCCAGTCGTGGACCGGACAGCCGTAGAGCCGGGCGAGCTCGGCCCGGACGACCGGTTCCGGCGGTACGTCCGGACCGGCGACCGAGGTCGCGACGAGGTGCCGCCCGGCCGGGGCGTACGTCGGCGCCGCCCGGCTGAGCACGACGGTGTTGGCGACGATCCCCCGCCGATCGCCGTCGAGCAGCAGGATCGGCTCGTCCAACGGCGGCTCGACCGTCGAGTGGTAGTACGTGGTGAGCCGGTTCAGCCGTACCTCGCCGAGACCCGGCAGCAGCCGGCTCGCCGTACCCGGGTCGGTGGCGACCAGGACAGCCCGGCAGCGGATCGTGCCGGCCGGGGTGACGACCCGCCCGGCGTGGACCGAGACGGCGGGCACGCCGGGCGCGATCAGCGATGCGGGCAGCGGCGCCGCGACCGCCGCCGGCAGAGCCGCCATTCCGGCGGCCGGCAGCCCGACCCGTCCGCGGGCGAAGGAACGGATGACCATGGCGAGGACCCGGCTCGACGTCGACAGTTCCCGCTCGCCCAAGACCCCGGAGAAAAAGGGCCGCAGCAGCTCCTCGACGATCCGGTCCGAGAGTCCGGCCCGACGCAGTTCCAGCTCCGCGGTCAGCTCGGGCGCCGCGAGGAGCCGCCGCACCGGGTACGTCGCGCAGCGGGCCGCCAGCCCGGCCAGCCGGATCCGGTCGAAGGCGCGGCCCACGCTGCTGATCCGCTCCGCTCCGGCGGCCCGGCTGAGATCCCCTACCGGCCCCGGCGCGCGGCCCAGCCGCCCGAGCTGGGCGGCGTCGGCGAGCCCGGTAACGATGGTCCGGGCGACGCCGAGCGGGTCGCGCAGCGGATGGACCATGCGGTGCCCTGCCCCACCCCGACGGACGAGCACCCCCTGGGTGAGGAGCCCCAGCTCCAGGGCGGCCAGGTCGACCAGCGCGGCCTGCCGGGGATAGGCGGTGTTCACTACCTGGAACCCCCGGTCGATGAGGTAGCCGTCCACGGCGTCGGTGGCGACCCGTCCGCCGAGCCGGTCGGCGGCCTCGACCAGGAACCAGGGCGTACCGGCCCGGTGCAACCGGCGGGCGGCGGCCAGGCCGGCCAGCCCGCCGCCGACGACCACCACGTCGGTCTCGGTCGGTAGCGCGGTCACGATCCGCACGGTCTCACGATGCGGCCGTCCCCACCGTCGTTTCGCGCCTCTTGGACTGCCGGGCCGGAGACGCCGGAGGAACTGACGGCCGACGCTCGGATGTGGGCGCCGGATGGACGGGCCACCGGGCGGGCCCCGATACGACGATGCCCGCCGGCCACGCCGACGGGCAGGACGTTTGGTGAAGCTCCCCCGTTTGGACTCGAACCAAAAACCTGCCGGTTAACAGCCGGCTGCTCTGCCAATTGAGCTACGGGGGATCGCAGGTGTCCCGCACTGGATCTCTCCGGCGCGGTGCGACGGGACAAGAGTACAGGACGATCGGGGGTCGTGGTCCAGCGGGTTACCCATGCCCACGCCAGCGCCGATAACGGACAAATCGTCAGCCTGACCCCAACCAGGCATGACTTCGGTGGAGGATGGGTACCGGACCTGGGGACGGACGACGCAGGCGCGAGACACCTCCAACCGCCGGGGGACGCCCGGGGGACGGACCGCGTCGACATGGAAGGAGTCGCCATGCGCGGAAAGCTGTGGTTCGTCGGCGGGCTGGCCGTGGGCTTCGTGCTGGGCGCCCGCGCGGGCCGGGAGCGATACGAGCAGCTGGTGCTGCAGGGCCGCAAGGTGCTCGACCACCCCACGGTGCAGGAGGCGGCCGGGCTCGCCCAGGCCCAGGCCAGCCGGCTCTACGCCGAGGGCAAGGACCGGCTCAGCCAGACCAGGCTGGGCGAGAAGATCGGCCTGGGCAACCGCGCCAACGGCAGCACGTCCGTGGGATCCGGCGCCGCCAGCGGGTCGGGCGGTTCGTCGTCGGCCGGGTCAGGCGCCTCGGCGTCGGCCTCCGGCTCGCCCTCGGACGCGCGGTCCGGATCGTCGGGGTCGGGCACCAACGGCACAACCGTCTGACACCGCCCCGGCCAGGGCCACCGCCGACCGACCATCCCGGCCCGGCTGACGGACGATCCATCGCCGTGTCCCGGTCGTCGATCTCGCCGGCGGTCGAGGCGCCCGGGATGACGACGTGGGTGTGCCCTGGCAAGGCCGCGGACTGGCGTCCACAGACCGGTGACCCGCCGGCTGCGGCCGGCGGGTCACCGGTGTCGGATCAATCGGTACGGCGAGACCGTCATCGCCGGCCCACCGACCCCGGCACCGGCCCACGGAGGCCGAGGCTCAGTCCCGACTGCTGAACGCGGCGTCGAAGGCGGCGCTCGGCGCGTCGAACGCCAGCCGCCGGACGAACTGCAGCGCCTCCGGCGCACCGACGAGCCGGTCCATCCCGGCGTCCTCCCACTCGATGGAGATCGGGCCGTCGTACCCGATGGCGTTCAGTGCCCGGAAGCAGTCCTCCCACGGCACGTCGCCGTGGCCGGTCGAGACGAAGTCCCAGCCGCGGCGCAGGTCCGCCCACGGCAGGTGCGACGACAGCCGGCCGCGTCGACCGTCACCGGTACGCACCTTCGCGTCCTTGCAGTCGACGTGGTAGATCCGGTCGGCGAAGTCGAGGATGAAGTTGACCGGGTCGAGGTCCTGCCAGACGAAGTGGGACGGGTCCCAGTTCAACCCGAATGCCGGGCGGTGACCGATCGCCTCCAGGGCGCGCTTGGTCGTCCAGTAGTCGTACGCGATCTCACTCGGGTGCACCTCGTGGGCGAACCTGACCCCGACCTCGTCGAAGACGTCGAGGATCGGGTTCCAGCGGTCCGCGAAGTCCTGGTATCCCTTCTCGATCATCGAGGGCGGCACGGGCGGGAACATGGCCAGGGTGTGCCAGATCGACGAACCGGTGAAGCCGACGACGGTCCTCACCCCGAGCTTCGCCGCTGCCCGGGCGGTGTTCTTGATCTCCTCGGCGGCCCGCTGGCGCACCCCCTCCGGCTCGCCGTCGCCCCAGATCCGGGCCGGCAGGATGTCCTGGTGCCGCTCGTCGATGGGGTGGTCGCAGACCGCCTGGCCGACGAGGTGGTTCGAGATCGCGAAGACCTGAAGGTTGTACTTGGCCAGCGTCTCCCGCTTCCGGTCGACGTACGACGGGTCGGCGAGCGCCTTGTCGACCTCGAAGTGGTCGCCCCAGCAGGCGATCTCGAGTCCGTCGTAGCCCCACTCGGAGGCGAGCCGGCACACTTCCTCGAACGGCAGGTCGGCCCACTGGCCGGTGAAGAGGGTGATGGGTCGTGCCATGGTCTCTCTCCTGTCGTCTGCTGCGATGGGGTGACGGGGGGTGGCCCGGTCCACCGGCGGCCAGGCCGCCCGGAGCCGAGGGTCAGGCCGATAACGAGTCCGGTAAGGC
>NZ_RJWA01000019.1 GCF_003762835.1 Micromonospora sp. HM5-17
AGACCCGAAGGCCCGCGCCCACCGGGAGATCATCCGGCTGGACGGCGACGTGCCGTCGCCGGCGAACCCGCCGTCGGGTTGCCGGTTCCGGACCCGCTGCTGGAAGGCCCGGGACATCTGCGCTGCCGAGGAGCCGCGGCTGGAGCCGCGCCCCGCCGATCCGCACCTCTCCGCCTGCCACTTCGCGGAACGCAAGCAGCACGTCGTCCGCTGAGGTGCACGACGTCGGACCGGTCCGGCGCCGCCGGGCACGGGTCGCACGGGTCGCACGGCTCGGTCGCCCGACGCCTCGCACATGGCCCACCGACCGACAACACGACCCCCGCGGAGGGCGCGGGTCGCACGGTCCGCTCACCCGACGCTCGGGCAGCGGTCCCGCGCCCGCCGGACCGGGCGGTGCCCCGACCGCGCCGCGCCGCGACGCACCGGGAACCTCGGGAGGTCGCCAGGACTCTGCCGGGCATGTACCGGCACCGAAAGCTCGGCGCAGCCCTGACGGCGCTGCTCCTGTCGATCCTGCTGACCGCCTGTCGCGAGGAGCCGGCGGCACGCCCGCCGACACCGGCGGCGCCCAAGGGTACCGTCGCCGGTGCCGGTTGCCCGCCGGACGCCGACTACCCGCCCCCCGCCGAACTGCCCGGCATCACCGTCGACCCGCGGGACTCGTTCTGGGGCCTGCTCTTCCTCCGCGAGACACCCCTCCGCTCCGGTACGGAGGCGAAGATCGTCTGGCGAATGACCGGCTCCGGCACCTTCGAGATCACGGCCACCGGCCCAAACGGGATCGTCGTCGACCCGCTCTGGGGACCTGACCTGCACCTCGGCAGTACCTGGACACGCCCCGGCGACGAGTGGGGCACCGGATGGATCTTCCCCACCCCGGGCTGCTGGACGGTACGGGCCGAACGCTCCGACGGAACGGTCGGCACCGTCGCGCTGCGGGTGGCCTGACCCGCCCGGCGTTCCCCGCCACCGCGCCCGTGATCCGGGTCCCGGGCAGCCGGGACCGTCGCCGGCCGGCGGTGGGGCGACGCCGCGCCGGGCCGGCGACGGGCTCCGCCGGTCAGTGGAAGAAGTGTCGGGTACCGGTGAGGTACATGGTGATTCCGGCCGCCTGGGCCGCCGCCACGACCTCCTCGTCGCGTACCGAGCCCCCGGGCTGGACCACGGCCCGGACCCCGGCGTCGATCAGTACCTGCAGCCCGTCCGGGAAGGGGAAGAACGCGTCCGAGGCCGCCACCGCGCCCCGGGCCCGGTCGGCGCCGGCCCTCCGCACCGCGAGGTACGCCGAGTCGACCCGGTTGACCTGGCCCATCCCGATACCGACGGTCGCGCCGTCGGCGGCGAGCAGGATCGCGTTGCTCTTCACCGCGCGGACGGCCCGCCAGGCGAAGGCGAGGTCGCGCAGGGTCGCGGCGTCCGCCGGCTCGCCGGTGACCAGCCGCCACCCGGCCGGGTCGTCCCCGGGAGCGTCGACCCGGTCGGCCAGCTGCATGAGCACACCGCCGCTGACCTGACGCCACTCGGCGGCCGGCGGCGCCCAGGCCGGCGCCCGGAGCAGCCGGATGTTCTTCTTCGCGCTGAGGACGTCGACCGCGCCGGGCTCGTAGTCCGGAGCCACCACGACCTCGGTGAAGACCTCCGCGATCTGCTTGGCCAGCTCGACCGAGACCGGCCGGTTGACCGCGATCACCCCGCCGAACGCGGAGACCGGGTCGCAGGCGTGCGCCTTGCGGTGCGCCTCGGCCACGTCGGCGCCGACCGCGATGCCGCACGGGTTGGCGTGCTTGATGATCGCCACCGCCGGCTCGTCGGCGAAGTCGTTCGCGGCCCGCCACGCCGCGTCCGCGTCGACGTAGTTGTTGTAGGACATCTCCTTGCCGTGCAGCTGCTCAGCCTGGGCCAGCCCGGCCGGCGACGACGGGTCGGTGTAGAGCGCCGCCCGCTGGTGCGGGTTCTCGCCGTACCGCAGCGGCGCGGCGACCGTCAGCGCGAGCCCGGCGAACGTCGGCCACTGCTGGTCCGCCGGCCGGGCCTGCGCGGCGAACCAGTTCGCCACCGCCACGTCGTACTCGGCGATGTCGGCGAAGGCCCGGGCGGCCAACGCCCGTCGCTGGGCGAGGGTGAAGCCGCCGTCGGCGAGGGCCGCCAGCACCGAGGGGTACGCCGACACCGAGGTCACCACCGCCACCGAGGCGTAGTTCTTGGCCGCCGCCCGGACCATCGCCGGACCGCCGATGTCGATCTGCTCGACGCACCGGTCGACGTCGGCACCGGAGGCGACCGTCTCGGCGAACGGGTAGAGGTTCGACACCAGCAGGTCGAACGGCGCGATGCCGAGCTCGGCGAGCTGCGCGACGTGCCGGTCGGACCGCAGGTCGGCCAGGAGCCCGGCGTGCACCTTCGGATGCAGCGTCTTGACCCGCCCGTCCAGGGTCTCCGGAAACCCGGTCAGCGCCTCGACCGGGGTGACCGGCACCCCGGCCGCCTCGATCGTCGCCGCCGTGCTGCCGGTGGAGACGATCTCCACTCCGGCGGCGTGCAGCGCCTGGGCCAGTTCGGTCAGCCCGGTCTTGTCGTAGACGCTGACCAGGGCGCGCCGGATCGGGCGCCGGCCCTCGGCGGCGGAACTCGTGTCGCTCACTCCGATCGTGACCTTCCTTCCGGTGATCGTCCATCCCTCCCGGACCAGCCGGCCGACGTACGTCACGAGCTGCCGACGTTCGGCCTCCTTGATCCGCTCGGTGAGGGACTCCTCGTCGTCGTCGTCGAGCACCGGCACCGCCACCTGGGCCACGATCGGCCCGGTGTCCACTCCGGCGTCGACGAAGAACAGGGTGGCCCCGGCAACCTTCACCCCGTAGGCGAGGGCGTCGCGCGGGCCGTGGATGCCCGGGAACGCGGGCAACAGCGAGTTGTGGGTGTTGACGTACCGGTCGCCGAACGCGGCCAGGAAGTGCGCGCCGACCAGCTTGAGGAATCCGGCGGAGACGACCAGGTCCGGCCGGTGCTCCGCAACGTGCGCGGTGAGCGCCCGGTCCCAGTCCTCCCGGGCCGGGTACGCCGAAACCGGCACCACGAAGGTGGGGACGCCGGCCGCTGCGGCGCGGTCGAGTGCGCCGATCTGGTCCCGGTCGGCGCCGACGGCGACCACCTGTGCGCCGTACCGGGGGTCGGCACACGCGTCGAGGAGCGCTTGCAGGTTGCTCCCGGATCCGGAGGCGAGGACGACGATCCGGGCCGACGACACGGGCTCAGTCACTCCCGCACCCTATCGGGCAGCTCAGCGTCGTCGTGGCGCGGGCGCGGCCGGATCGTCCGGCGACACGGTGAAGACGCCCGGCGACACAGTGAAGAAGAGAACGTTACCGACCCCCCAGGCGCGGCGGGCAACCCGATGTCGCCATGGTTCGGTACAGTGCCGGACGCCTGCGGCGCCGATCGGCCGCAGGGTGTCAACCCCTAGTAACCGCGACGTCGCGGTACGCGAAGTGTCCAAGGAGTTCGAGCTTCGATGCAGCCTGGCTACCCCGGCTACCCCTCACAGCCGCCACAACAGATCGATAACAACATGACGATGTCGATCATCTCGCTCTTCCTCTTCTGGCCGCTGGCGATCCCCGCCATCATGGCCGCGTCGAAGGTCAACCCGCTGCTCCAGCAGGGCGACTACGCCGGGGCCCAGGCCGCCGCCGCAGACTCCAAGAAGTGGTCGAAGCTGGCGCTGATCATCGGCATCTCGTGGTACGCGCTGTGCCTGATCTGCTGCGTCATCTGGGTCATCATCAGCGTGACCGCCGCCTCGTCGACGCCCTACTGACAGTCGTTTAGGAGTCCACCATGCAACCCGGCCAACCCGGCCAGGACCCGTACGGGCCGCAGCCGCCCTCGAATCCGACCCCCCAGCCGTACCAGGACCCGTACGCCCAGCCGTCGTCGGGCCAGCCCGCCTACGGGCAACCCGCGTACGGGCAGCCCACGTCGGGTCAGCCCGCGTACGGCCAACCCACCTCCGGCCAGCCGGCGTACGGGCAGCCGACGTCCGGGCAGCCCGGTTCCGGGGCGCCGTACCAGGACCCGTACGCTCCCCCGCCACCCGTGGCGGGGCAGCCGTACGGCGCGGCGCCCGGGTACCCCAAGCAGAACAACACGCTCGGCCTGATCGCGCTGATCGTCGGCATCGCCGCGATCCCCCTCGGGATCTGCTGTACGTGGGTGAGCTTCCTCCCCGGCATCGCCGCCATCGTGCTCGGCCTCCTCGGCCGCAGCAAGGCCAAGCAGGGCGAGGCGAGCAACGGCGGTCAGGCCCTGGCCGGAGTGATCTGCGGCGCCATCGGCATCCTCATCGGGGTGATCTGGATCGTGCTGGTGGTCGCCCTGGACGTCGGCTCGTACATGCTCACGCCGTGAGGCACGCGACCGCCGACCCGTCGGGCCGCGGGTCCGCGTACTCTGCCGGCCCGGATCCGGTCACGGGACGCTCCGTTCCCGCGGGGCGTCCCGTGACGGGTCACCGTCGGGTGACGACCCGGCCGGCGACGGCACCGATCAGGGTGCCGACCAGCACGACGACGGTGGCCCCCGCCGTCACCGGCCAGTAGCTCGGGCCGATCTCCGCGAGTCGCCCGCCGCCCAGCGGGCCGCCGGAGAGGAAAGCCGCCCCGCCCAGCAGCAGCCCGGCCACCGGGCCGCCGACCACCGCCGCCCCGAGCAGGGCGGCCCAGCCGGGCGGCGGCGCCTGCCGCGCGGCGGCGGAGAAGAGCATCCGGCGGGCGAGCAGCCACCCGGCGCCCATCCCCGCCAGCACCGGCACCGCGAGCACCGCCCCACCGACGCCGCCGAGCGGCCCCTCGGGCAGTCCGGCGAACAGCGGTACGGCGGGCAGCGCCCCGATCGAGACCTCGGTGGTCCGGACCACCGTGTCGGTGCCGACCGCGAACCCCGGACCGAGCAGGAAACTCGCCGCCCACACGGCGGCGTTCGGCGCGTACCCCAGGCTGACCACCGTGATTCCCGCCTGGCCCACCACGCCGGTCCGGTAGGCGCCGATCATGTCACCGGCCTCGCCGCCACCGGTGGCGACCGCGAGTCCTGCGGTCCCGGCACCCGCCGCCAGCAGGAGAAAGGTCGCGACCACCCCGGTACGGATCCCGTCCCGGAGCACCGGCGGGGTACGCCGGGCCAGCGAGCCCAGCGCGCCGCTGGCCCGCACCGCGCCGACGAGGGCGGCGAGCGCGCCGACGAGGGCCAGCGTGAGGAGTGCGCGTAGCGGGTTGGCGGTTGGCCCCGCGTCGCCGAGCGCGAGTGCGGCGAGGGCCCCCAGGAGGCCGTACCCGGTCCCGACGGCGACCGCGACGACGAGCGCCCGGCCCAGCGTCGGGTTCCGTCGGGCCCCGACCACACGGCTGACGTGGACGCCGGCCCGCACCAGCCGCCAGACCGCGAGCATGGCGAGGGCGAGCGGCGCCAGGCCGAGGGGCCCGGCATCGGTCTGCACCGGCACCCCGTGCCCGAGCAGCCAGCCCGCCAGGCCCAGCCGAGCCGCGCCGCCGACCGTCCCCGCGTCCTCGGCGAACTGGGCCGCGCCCAGTACGACGGCGACCGGCAGGTACGAGACGAGTGCCGCCCAGAGCGTGGCCACGGCGGCGGCAACCGGCAGCGGTGCCCGACTCGGCCGGCCATCCCCGCCCGACCGCGGGCCGGGCACCCGCATCCCGGGGCCGGGCTGCTCCCGGTCCACCCGGTCGGCGCGCGGCTCGCCCCGGTCGTCGGGTTCGGTGGGCGCCCGCCGTGGGGCACGAGAGTCCGGCGCCCGGGCGTCGACCGGCGTCCTGCGGTCGGTCTCCGGCGCGGTGTCCGGCAGGTCGGAACGGCGGGGCCGGTCAGCGGAGGCGGGTGGCATCGGTGCCTACTCTGGCACGCCGCGGGTACGGCCTGGTCACGACACCACGGTACGGATGCGGCCGGGCCAGCGCATCCGCCGGCCACGGCCGGTGGAACGTCCGCCGGGCCGGACCGACACGACGAGTGGAGCGGGGCCGGCACGGCCGGCGGTTCGGGACGGACACCTCCGCCGGCCGAGGCGGGACAGGGCCGGGCCGGAGGGCGGCCAGACACGCGTCGGGGTGGCCGATCCCACCGCACACGCCGACGAGGTCGACGCCCGCGGCCAGACACGCGTCGGGGTGGCCGGCTCGCCGACCACCCCGATCCACCACGTGGCTCAGTTGCCGGACATGATCTCCCGCATCAGGCGGGCGGTCTCGGTCGGCGTCTTGCCGACCTTCACCCCAACCGCCTCCAGGGCCGCCTTCTTCGCCTCGGCGGTACCGGCCGAGCCGGAGATGATCGCACCCGCGTGGCCCATCGTCTTGCCGGGCGGCGCGGTGAACCCGGCGATGTACCCGACGACCGGCTTGGTCACATTGGCCTTGATGAACTCGGCGGCCCGCTCCTCGGCATCGCCGCCGATCTCGCCGATCATGACGATGGCGTCGGTCTCCGGGTCGGCCTGGAACGCCGCGAGCGCGTCGATGTGGGTGGTGCCGATGACCGGGTCGCCGCCGATCCCGACGCAGGTGGAGAAGCCGATGTCGCGCAGCTCGTACATGAGCTGGTACGTCAGGGTCCCGCTCTTGCTGACCAGCCCGATCCGGCCCGGGCCGGTGATGTCGGCGGGGATGATGCCGGCGTTCGAGGCGCCCGGCGAGGCGATGCCCGGGCAGTTCGGCCCGATGATGCGGGTCCGCTCCCCCTGCGCGACATTGTAGGCCCAGAACGCGGCGGTGTCGTGCACCGGGATGCCCTCGGTGATCACCACGGCGAGCGGAATTCCCGCGTCGATCGCCTCGATCACCGCCCCCTTGGTGAACTGCGGCGGCACGAAGATGACGGTGACGTCCGCGCCGGTTTCCGCCATAGCGTCCGCGACGCTGGCGAAGACGGGCAGCTCGGTGGCGGGGTTGAGGTCGTCGAAGCGGACCGTCTGGCCCGCCTTACGCGGGTTGACCCCGCCCACGATGGTGGTGCCCGCGGCGAGCATCCGCCTCGTGTGCTTCATGCCCTCCGAGCCGGTCATCCCCTGGACGATGACCTTCGAGTCCTTGGTCAACCAGATTGCCATCTCAGACCCCCGCAGCCGCGAGCTCGGCGGCCCGCCGGGCCGCGCCATCCATGGTGTCGACCCGCTCCACCAGCGGGTTGTTGGCGGCGTCGAGAATCGCCCGTCCCGCCTCGGCGTTGTTGCCGTCGAGCCGGACGACGAGCGGCTTGTTGACCGTCTCGCCGCGCTCCTTCAGCAGGGCCAGCGCCTGCACGATGCCGTTGGCGACCTCGTCGCAGGCGGTGATGCCGCCGAAGACGTTGACGAAGACGCTGCGTACGGAGGGGTCGGAGAGGACGATCTCCAGCCCGTTGGCCATCACCGCGGCGCTGGCGCCACCGCCGATGTCGAGGAAGTTCGCCGGCTTGACGCCGCCGTACGACTCACCGGCGTAGGCGACGACGTCGAGGGTGGACATGACGAGGCCGGCCCCGTTGCCGATGATCCCGACCTCGCCGTCGAGCTTGACGTAGTTCAGGTCCTTCTCCTTGGCCCGCTGCTCCAGCGGGTCCACCGCGGCCTTGTCCACCAGCGCCTCGTGGTCGGGGTGGCGGAAGCCGGCGTTGTCGTCGAGCGAGACCTTGGCGTCGAGGCAGAGCACCCTACCGTCGGTGGTCCGGGCCAGCGGGTTCACCTCGACGAGGGTGGCGTCCTCGGCGATGAAGGCCTGCCACAGCCGGACGGCGATCGGGACCACCTGCTCGACGACGTCGGCGGGGAACTTCGCGGCGGCGACGATCTCCCGCGCCTTCGCCTCGTCGACCCCGACGTTCGCGTCGATCGGGATCTTCGCCACCCGCTCCGGCGTCTCGGCGGCCACCTGCTCGATGTCCATGCCGCCCGCCACGCTGGCGATGCAGAGGAAGGTACGGTTCGCCCGGTCGAGCAGGTAGGAGAGGTAGTACTCCTCCGCGATGTCGGCGGTCACCGTCAGCATGACCTTGTTGACGGTGTGGCCCTTGATCTCCATGCCCAGGATGTCGGTGGCCCGGGCCACCGCCTCGTCGGCACCCTCGGCGAGCTTGACCCCGCCGGCCTTGCCCCGGCCGCCGACCTTCACCTGCGCCTTGACAACCACCCGGCCGCCGAGGCGCTCGGCGATGGCGCGGGCCTCCTCGGGGGTCGTCGCGACACCGCCGGCGAGCACGGGCAACCCGTGCCGCTCGAACAGCTCACGCCCCTGGTATTCGTACAGGTCCACGATTGCGCGTCCCGTCCCGTCTCCGCGGCGCGCCTTCGCACCGCCGCCAGCGTGTTGATGACTTGACGCCTGCCTGTCGGTACAAACAGGCCATCTGGCGCAGCCTAGCGAGACAACCACGGGGGGCATCCACGTGGGTGCTCGGTGTGCGGTACCGCACAGTCGATCCGCCGGGCCGGCAAAAGTTTCCCGTGGCCGGCGTAACCCGAGGTGGGGGCGGTCGTTGAGCCTGATGTCGGCGCGCTGAGCGCGGCGACGGAAGCGGCCGATGCCCTGTCGGTCGAGGGGTGGCGGCGGGGCATCGTGCATAGAGAGGCCGGACGTGTGAGGGGTGCGTCCGGCCTCTCCCCTTCCGCCCGACCGACACCTGCCCGACCGACCACCGGCCGGCAGTCAGCTGACGGCGGGCTGACCCACGTTGGCGCGGACCCACTCCACGATCGACTGGGTCGTCGCTCCCGGGGTGAAGATCCTGGCCACCCCGAGTCGCTCCAGCTCCGGAATGTCGGCGTCCGGGATGATGCCGCCGCCGAAGACCACGAGATCGGTGGCGTCCCGCTCGGCAAGCAGTTCCAGCACCCGGCGGAACAGGGTCATGTGCGCGCCCGAGAGCACCGACAGCCCGATCGCGTCGGCGTCCTCCTGGATCGCCGTCTCGACGATCTGTTCGGGCGTCTGGTGCAGGCCGGTGTAGATGACCTCCATACCCGCGTCCCGCAGCGCCCGTGCCACCACCTTGGCTCCGCGGTCATGCCCGTCCAGGCCAGGCTTGGCGACGACGACCCGGATCCGAGAACTCATCAGCGCAACACCTTTCAGGACCACCGCTTCCAGGACCACCGCCCGTTTCCTTAACGAACGGTAACCCGACCACCGGGAACACCGAAACTCCCGGCCCGGTCCGTCGCCCCGCGGTCGTCCGGACGCGGGATCCGAGCAGCCGACTCCCCAGGGGATCCTTCCCGACCCGCCCCCGGCCCACCCACGCCGATAACCCTCAGCTACATCGAGCGTAACCGAGCGCAACTAACGAGACCACTCTCAGAAGGTTACGAGATATGGCATTCCGGAACGGACAACCGCACAAGCGACCCGCCATTTTGGCGCTGCGACTTGTGACGCGCTGAGGGGTTCGTTACCGTGGCCCACGGTTGTCATCAGGTCTACGGCCCGGTGACGACGCGGTCAGCCGGAGTTCATCTCATTGTCCGAACCCCGGCGATGGTCGCAACACAGATCCGACAACGGAGGGTGTGCGTGCGCCAGCGCCTGTTGTCTGAGCCCGATCGCTACCGAGGGCGACGCCGCGTCCCCACCCCACCGCGCAGCCGCTACGCCGCTGTCGTCACCACCGCCTTCGTCGGCGCCGGTGTCGTCGCGCTCGGCGCGGGAGCACTTCCGGACGCCAAGGCAGTCAGTCCGTCCGCCCTGGCGGACCTCGAAAAGGCCACCTCCACCAGCCGGGACCTCAGCGACCGCGCCGAGGAAGCCGACCGATCCTCACGAGACGGCGAGCGCACCGGGCTGACCTCCACTCTCGCCGAGGCACCCGACGTCTGGCGGCTCCCCCTCGAGGGCTACGACTTCACCGTTCCCTACGGCATGCGGTGGGACAAGCTCCACCCCGGCATCGACCTGGCCGCCCCGGAGGGGACGCCGTACTACGCGGTCCACGCGGGCACGGTGACCAAGGCCGGCTGGTTCGGTGGATACGGATACTGCGTGATCGTCGAACACCCGGACGGCACCGAATCGATCTACGGCCACTCGTCGAAGCTGCTGGTCACCGAGGGCCAGGAGGTCAAGGCCGGCGACGAGCTGGGGCTGGTTGGCAGCACCGGCCACTCCTACGGCTCCCATCTCCACCTCGAACTGCACGTCAACGGCAAGCCGACGGATCCCATCCCCTTCCTGAAGGAGAAGGGAGTGGACATCGCGCTCCAGGTTGACGACCCGTACGCCGACGTAACCGCCTCCTGACCGACCGCCACGCCGGTTCGCCGCCCGACCCTGCCGGGTTGGGCGGCTTTCTTGTGCCGCCCGAAAGTATCCTCCACCACACCGGCGAATGTGACCGAAACCACAGGGATCCACCTCCGTCGTACCGGTCAGCGGTCCCGAATTCCGGCATCCGTCCGCCGTCCGGTGGCCCGCGACGGGGGCCGACCCCGACCCAGGGCGGCGGGTCCACCGCGGGTCCCGACACCATGACCGGGTCCATGGCCTGACCGTGAAGGGACCCGCAGTGCCGGAGAACGACCCGATCCCGCCCGAGACGACCACCGACCGGAACCCGGCCGGGCCGACCACCGACCCGACCGTCACCGGGTACCCCGGCGCCAACCCGCCGGAAGCCCGGCGGCGTCACGCCGCCCTCACCGGTCGGCTGCGGTACCGGATCGGCGGAGCGGTGGCCCTGGTCGGACTTGCGGTCGCCGGCGGGTTGGTGGCGTTCCAGGGCGACGCCCCCTCCCCCGACCGGGTGCCGGTGGCCCGGGACGAGGCGGCGCGCGCCGCCGCTGCGGAGCGCGCCGACCGCGCGGTCCGGGCGGCGCCCTCCACCACCGCGCCGACCCCCTCCACCGGTGCCGCCACGCCGACCCCGACCGCCACCCCGTCGGCGGATCCGACCACCTCCCCACCCGCCCGGAAGTCCGCGACGGCCGCCCGGACGACCGCGGCCAAGCCGAAGCGGCCGGCCTGGGTCAACCCCATGCCGGGGGCGACCGTCACCTCCTGCTACGGGATGCGCTGGGGGGTGCTGCACGCCGGCATCGACCTCGCGATGCCGGCGGAGACCCCGATCCGCGCCGCCGGCGCCGGCACGGTGGTCGAGGCCGGCTGGGCCTTCGCCGGGTACGGCATCTCGGTGGTCGTCGACCACGGCAACGGCTGGCTGACCCACTACGCCCACCAGAGTCGGACCGTGGTGCAGGTGGGCCAGAAGGTCACCGCCGGCCAGGTGATCGGCTACGAGGGTGCGACCGGCGACGCCACCGGCCCGCACCTGCACTTCGAGGTCCACCAGGGGCTGTGGAACCAGGTCGACCCCGCTCCCTGGATGCGGGCCCGAGGCGTGGACCTCGGCTGCTGACCCCAGGGAGCACGCGGGACCGGCACTTCTCCCGGACCCGACGCCCGCCGGCAACGGACGCGGCGACCACCGTGACATCGGTCCGGCCGGCGGCGTGACCGGTGGCCCCGTCGGGTCAGCGGTAGGCCCCCGCGCCGCCGCCCCGGTCGGTCAGAGCTTCTCGATCGGGGCGTGCCGCAGCACCAGCCAGAGGATCTGGTCACCGAAGTCGATCTGGGCCCGGGCACCGGGGCCGTGCCCCTCGACCGCCAGCACCCGGCCGAGGCCGTACCGCTGGTGGTTGACCCGGTCCCCGACGGCGACCTTCGGTGCCGACTTCAGCTCGCTCGCGGTGCTCAACCGGCTGCCGTCGATTCCCAGCCGCTGGGCGAGCTGCGCGGCCTTCGGCGTACCCAAGGTGCCGCCGGACCGGAACCCGGTGCGCTCCGCCGCCCCGGCGCGGCCACCGACCCCGCCGCCGGTGCCGGACCACGACGTGTACCCCGCGTCGGTCCGCTCCCAGCGGATCAGCTCGGCCGGCAGCTCGTCCACGAAGCGGGAGGGCGGGTTGTACGACGGCTGGCCCCACGCCGACCGGGTCACCGCCCGCGAGAGGTAGAGCCGCTGCCGTGCCCGGGTGATCCCGACGTACGCCAGCCGCCGCTCCTCCTCCAGCTCCCGGTTGTCGCCGAGCGCGCGCAGGTGCGGGAAGACGCCGTCCTCCAGGCCGGTCAGGAAGACCACCGGAAACTCCAGGCCCTTGGCCGTGTGCAGGGTCATCAGCGTGACCACGCCCTGGTGCTCGGGGTCGTCGGCGGGCACCTCGTCGGCGTCGGCGACCAGCGCGACCTGCTCCAGAAAGCCGGCCAGGGTGGCGCCCGGTCCGCCGTCGTCGGCCTGCGCCTCGGCCCGCTCGGTGTACTCGCGGGCGACGCTCACCAGTTCCTGGAGGTTCTCCACCCGGCCGGCATCCTGCGGGTCGAGGCTCTCCTCCAGCTCGGCGAGGTACCCGGAGCGGGTCAGCGCCGCCTCCAGCACGTCCTCCGGTGGCGCGGTGGCGGCCAGTTCCCGCAGCTCGTCGAGGAGGGCGACGAACTCGGCGATCGCGTTGGCGGCCCGGGTGGAGATGCCGGGAGCGTCGGCCGCCCGGCGCAGCGCCGCGCCGAAGGAGATCCGGTCGCGGACGGCCAGCGCCTCCACGCACGCCTCGGCGCGGTCGCCGATCCCGCGCCGAGGCGTGTTGAGGATCCGCCGGATGCTCACCGTGTCGTCCTCGTTGACCACGGCCCGCAGGTACGCCAGCGCGTCCCGGACCTCCTTGCGCTCGTAGAACCGGACCCCGCCGACGACCTTGTACGGCAGCCCGATCCGGATGAAGACCTCCTCGAAGACCCGGGACTGGGCGTTGGTGCGGTAGAAGACCGCCACGTCGCCGGGGCGGGCCTGGCCGGCGTCGCAGAGCCGGTCGATCTCCCGGCCGACCCAGTCCGCCTCGGCGTGCTCGGTGTCGGCGACGTACCCGACGATCGGCTCTCCCGGGCCCTGCTCACTCCAGAGTCGTTTCGGCTTACGGGAGGTGTTGCGCTCGATAACGGCGTTGGCGGCGTTGAGGATGGTCTGGGTCGAGCGGTAGTTCTGTTCCAGCAGGATGGTTCGCGCGTTGGTGAAGTCGCGCTCGAACTCCAGGATGTTGCGGATCGTCGCGCCCCGGAACGCGTAGATCGACTGGTCGGCGTCGCCGACCACACACAGCTCGGCCGGCTCGACGCCGTCGGTGCCGCTGCCGACCAGTTCCTTGACCAGGACGTACTGCGCGTGGTTGGTGTCCTGGTACTCGTCGACCAGCACGTGTCGGAAGCGACGGTGGTAGCGCTCGGCGACGTGCGGGTGCGACTGGAGCAGGTGCACCGTGGTCATGATCAGGTCGTCGAAGTCGAGCGCGTGCGCCTCGGTGAGTCGACGCTGGTAGAGCGCGTACGCCTCGGCGAGCGCCCGCTCGTTCGGCCCCTTGGCCCGGCCGGCGAACTCCTCGGGGTCGATCAGCTCGTTCTTCAGGTTGGAGACTTGGGCGGCCAGCCCTCGGGCGGGGTACCGCTTCGGGTCGAGGTCGAGCTCCCGGGCCACCAGCTGCATCAGCCGGCGGGAGTCGTCGGCGTCGTAGATGGAGAAGGTCGACCTCAGTCCGGCGTGTTCGTGCTCCGCGCGCAGGATGCGTACGCAGGCGGAGTGGAACGTCGACACCCACATCAGCCGGGCCCGCGGACCGACCAGCGCCGCGACCCGGTCCTTCATCTCCCCCGCCGCCTTGTTGGTGAAGGTGATCGCGATGATCTCCCCGGGGTGGACGTCCCGGGCGGCGAGCAGATAGGCGATCCGGTGGGTGAGCACCCGGGTCTTACCCGAGCCGGCGCCCGCGACGATGAGCAACGGGGAGCCGGAATGGGTCACCGCGTCCCGTTGCGGACCGTTGAGCCCCGCCAGCATGGCCTCGGGGTCGGGACCGGCCGGACGGTGCCGGGCCGGGGCCGGCTGGGCGGCGGGCGGCGGAGGATCGAAGAGAGCATGCATCGCCCCGCGAGTCTATGCCGCCGGGCGGACACCGGTGCCGCCGCGACCCGACCAGGGTGGACGTCCCCCGGGTGGACGGGTGGCCCGACGCCCGGCGGCCCGACCCGGGCCGGCCCGCCACGACACGCCGCCAGCCGCTGGCGGCCCGGTCCCGCCTTCGGGCGAACCGCTTGCCAAAGCACCACTGGCTGGGCATACTCGACGCGTGATGCGTCAGGCGTACTTTTACTTTTACTACGGCTCCGGGAGTCCGGCAGCCGTGGGTCGCGCCTGAACAATGACCTACGAAACGCCCCGGGCTCCTGGAGCCCGGGGCGTTTCGCGTCGGGATTCAGACACCGGGGTGCCAACCGGCAGGGAGGACCCCATGACCGCAGAACTGGCCGAGCAGTCCGCCGACACGCCCGGGTCGCCCAGCACCGGGCCCGAGACCGGCACCAACGAACCGGACGCGGCCAAGCGCATCGCCGGGTTGCGGGAGCGGATCGACCAGATCGACCGGGAGCTGATCGCGCTCTGGAAGGAGCGGGCCGCCATCTCGCAGGAGGTGGGACGGACCCGGATGGCGTCCGGCGGGACCCGGCTCGTGCTCTCCCGGGAGCGGGAGATCCTGGAACGCTTCCGGCGGGAGCTGGGCGCGGACGGCATCCAGCTCGCCCTGCTCCTGCTCCGCGCCGGTCGCGGCCCGCTCTGAACGCGGCTCCGGTGGCCACGGGCGCCGGGAACTCCGGGCCGGATCGGCCCGTGCCCCCGAACCGGCTCGGGACAGACGCGGGCCCGGGACGCCGGCCGCGTGGATGGCGGCCCGCGTCCCGGGCAGTGAGGAGGCGTTCTACTTCACCGAGGGTCGGCCGGGTCAGGCCGCCGCCGGCGTCTGACCGGTCTACTCGACCGCGTGTACCACGTTGCGCTCCTCCGCGAAGTGGCACGCGCTCGGATGCGCCGAATGCTCCCGCGCGACCAGCGTCGGCACCTGCTCGGCGCAGATCTCCTGGGCCTTCCAGCAGCGGGTCCGGAACCGGCAACCCGACGGCGGGTTCGCCGGCGACGGCACGTCGCCCTCCAGGACGATCTGGTCCCGCTGTCCCCGCAGCGTCGGGTCC
>NZ_RJWA01000002.1 GCF_003762835.1 Micromonospora sp. HM5-17
TACGCGGGGGTGATCCCTGCTGTACGACGGCATTGCCGGCGAGGACCTCGTGTTCCCCGCGTACGCGGGGGTGATCCTCCAGGACGGGCTCGTGTGGCGGCCGACGTGGAGTGTTCCCCGCGTACGCGGGGGTGATCCCCGGTCGGGGCGCCGCCCTGGAAGACAGCGTGTGTGTTCCCCGCGTACGCGGGGGTGATCCATCGTGCGCAACGGTTTGCGTTGTCGGGTCGAGTGTTCCCCGCGTACGCGGGGGTGATCCCGTCAAGCCGGACAAGTCCAAGTCCGGTGACAAGTGTTCCCCGCGTACGCGGGGGTGATCCCCGCTGCCGGAGTGCTCGCCACAGGATCGGAGGGTGTTCCCCGCGTACGCGGGGGTGATCCAGCGTCTGCCGATCCAGTGACAGACCCGTCCTGGGTGTTCCCCGCGTACGCGGGGGTGATCCCGCCTTCGCCAGCGCGGACACGGCTGGCATCCGCGTGTTCCCCGCGTACGCGGGGGTGATCCCGTACCGGTGGACCAGGGCTAGGACCCGCATCAGGTGTTCCCCGCGTACGCGGGGGTGATCCCTGGTCGCCGGTGGCGCGCTCGCCGAGGCTGACGTGTTCCCCGCGTACGCGGGGGTGATCCCGGCTCCAGGTCGGCGTCGGCGATGATTTGGCGGTGTTCCCCGCGTACGCGGGGGTGATCCCGCACACGGTCGATCTGCTCGGGGGTGAGTTCGGTGTTCCCCGCGTACGCGGGGGTGATCCTCGCACCTTGGCTGTCAACCCCCGGGAAGGAGGGTGTTCCCCGCGTACGCGGGGGTGATCCCCCGCACCGGATCCCGCCGTGGGATGCGGTCGCGTGTTCCCCGCGTACGCGGGGGTGATCCCGGCAAGGGAGCGATCCTCGAGGCCCGGGCGCTGTGTTCCCCGCGTACGCGGGGGTGATCCCGGCGGTGGATTGGGCTCCTGAGTCGGGCTATAGTGCTCCCCGCGTACGCGGGGGGTGATCCATTCCCCTGTGTAGTTATCCTGCTGACAACCGGAGTGCTCCCCGCGTACGCGCGGGTGATCCGCGCTCGGCCTGGGCGATGTCGCCCCGCTCGATGTGTTCCCCGCGCATCCCGTCGTTCGGGCGGGGACGGTGAGGTTCACCGCCTGTTTCCGGCGTACGCGGGGGTGTCCCTGCGGGCACGATGGTTGTGCCTAGCGCGACCGTCTTGTCCGCCCCGTCGAGGTCATCTCCCTCAAGGGCGGCGGCTATCGGTTACGCGTCCGCGACCTTGGTCGCGTCTCCGGCGGCCAGCATCACCGACTGACCGCAAGCAACGGTCCAAGAGAAGGGGGTCACGATTCGCCCGACGCTGAGGAGTCACAGTTCAGCCGTCGCCGACAGCTGGGGGATGTCATCTAGCGCTGAGCATGTTGGTGTGGATCCACGGTCAGCGGTATTGCCGTGATTGTGCTGTGCTGTATCGGGTTGGCGGTGTTTTTCGTGCTGTCATCGTGCGGTAGCCGTCGCGTCCGCTGCGTGCGCGATTACGGTTCTGTCTCCTTGTAGGGGTTGTGGCTTACCATGGCGCGGGCATGTGTCTGGCGGGGCAGGTCTCGGTGATGTCGGCTCCGCTTCGGTCTTCATGGGACGGTGGGGGGTGTGATCTTGGGACGGCAAGTGAATGAAATCTCGCTAGTTGATCTTTAGTGCCGCAGGTCAAAAAGTCTCTTCCCCGCGCACGCGGGGGTGATCCACGGCGGGGACAACAAGCGACTCTTCGAGAGCCACTCTTCCCCGCGCACGCGGGGGTGATCCCTTGACCATCATCGATGATGCGATCAGGAACATCTCTTCCCCGCGCACGCGGGGGTGATCCCTTTGTCCCCGAGGTGTGGGCGGCCGAATTGCTCTCTTCCCCGCGCACGCGGGGGTGATCCCTCGTCGGCAACGCTGGTCTCGCCGCGCTGGATCTCTTCCCCGCGCACGCGGGGGTGATCCCCCCGGTGAGGTTCCGCAGACGTGCCCAGTAGCCTCTTCCCCGCGCACGCGGGGGTGATCCCGCCGAGGTCGCCTTGATGTCGCTGATCGACGGCCTCTTCCCCGCGCACGCGGGGGTGATCCCCTGACATCGACGGGGTCGGACGGTACGATGGCCTCTTCCCCGCGCACGCGGGGGTGATCCGTCGAGGCGAATTTCGTCGGTACGGTCGGTCACCCTCTTCCCCGCGCACGCGGGGGTGATCCGGTAGGTCACACCATCACACGACGGCACCTACGCTCTTCCCCGCGCACGCGGGGGTGATCCCTCCCACACCACCAACCTTCGCGACGATCTGGACTCTTCCCCGCGCACGCGGGGGTGATCCCCAGGTCACAGCCGCGCGCCCGGACGGGTCGTCCTCTTCCCCGCGCACGCGGGGGTGATCCCTGCGGTAGCAGGGTTCCGATCAGCTCGGTGAGCTCTTCCCCGCGCACGCGGGGGTGATCCCACAATCCCTGGGTGGCGCAGCCGGTGGAGAAGCTCTTCCCCGCGCACGCGGGGGTGATCCCCTCGGGGGCGGCAGCAGCCCCGCCGCACCACCCTCTTCCCCGCGCACGCGGGGGTGATCCTTCGGGGTCCACGCGCTCCTCCGACGTCGTAGCCTCTTCCCCGCGCACGCGGGGGTGATCCCGTGCGGACCTGTTCCGCCACATGCTCTCGCTCCTCTTCCCCGCGCACGCGGGGGTGATCCCGGCGCCACGCCGAACATGGTCATTTCGTTCGACTCTTCCCCGCGCACGCGGGGGTGATCCCAGCGGCGGGGCGCCGTCGGTCGGCGCCAGGCACTCTTCCCCGCGCACGCGGGGGTGATCCCACCCGCACGCCATCGAGTGCGCCAGCATCGAGCCTCTTCCCCGCGCACGCGGGGGTGATCCCCGGTGTTGTCGGCGGGGCCGCCGACGCGTCGGCTCTTCCCCGCGCACGCGGGGGTGATCCCGTCGAGGTGCTCGACCATGTGCCGGCCGCCGACTCTTCCCCGCGCACGCGGGGGTGATCCCGATGGGCAGCCTCGACGAGGAGACTATCGGGGCCTCTTCCCCGCGCACGCGGGGGTGATCCCACGGGGCGCGGATCACAAGTTGACAGGGGGCGCCTCTTCCCCGCGCACGCGGGGGTGATCCCCCGAAGCTGACCAGCAACGCGATCACGGCGGTCCTCTTCCCCGCGCACGCGGGGGTGATCCCATTCAGCACGGAAAGTGACATGAGCATGATCAGCTCTTCCCCGCGCACGCGGGGGTGATCCCCCGTGGCCGCGCCGCCGCGGAGCGCGGCGATTCTCTTCCCCGCGCACGCGGGGGTGATCCCGCCCGCAGCGCACGCCGGACGGCAGCCAGGTCCTCTTCCCCGCGCACGCGGGGGTGATCCCTCGCCGAACTTCGTCTCGGGTGACTCGGCGTGCCTCTTCCCCGCGCACGCGGGGGTGATCCCGATCTGGTGGCCCGGCTCGCGGGCACGACCCGCTCTTCCCCGCGCACGCGGGGGTGATCCCGCGAACGGCAGCGACGCGCAGCCAAGGAAGCACCTGTTCCCCGCGTATGCGGGGGTGATCCCGAAACCCCGGCTCCGGTCTCGCACATTCGGGAAAGATCTCGACGCTAGTCGATTTAGATGTCCCCGAGGTGGTCGAGTTCGGGGCCGATCCGTTCGCACAGTGCGACGGCGCGGGCGTCGGGGAACTGGCTCGCCAGGGTGTGTGCCTCCACCAGGTGCGGAATCGCCTCTGCTGGCCGACCCGCCTGGGTCAGGGCGGTCGCCAGATGCACCAGGGTGAGCGCCAACTGCCAGGCGTCGTCGAGTTGGCGATGGATGGTTGCCGCTAGGACGTGAAACCTGATCGCCTCCTCGGGCTGGCCGAGATCGACGTACGCCTCGCCGGCCCCGTCGAGCGCCATCGCCTCCCGGCTCCGGTCGCCGACCTGCCGTTGCAGCGTCGCGGCCGTGTGTACGGCCTCCAGTGCCGCCGCCGGCTCTCCCATCGCCCGCAGCACCCGTGCCTGCTCCACCAGCCAGTGTGCCCGCCACACCGGGTTGCCGGCGTCCCGGGCGATGGTCAGCGCTGCTTCGATCGATTCGCGGGCCTCGGCCATCCGCCCTGACTCGCGCCAGGTCATGCTCAGGAAGAAGAGCGAGTTGCCCTCCTGCCCACGGTCGCCGATCTCCCGCTGGATGGCGAGCGCGCGGTGGAGCAGGTCGGCGGCTTCCGGCAGGCGAGCCAGCTCATAGCAGGTTTCGCCGAGGTTGCAGAGAAGCAGCGCCTTCCATCGGCGGTTGCCAATCTCTTCGAAGATCGTCAGTGCCTGGTGAAAGTGCCGCAGCGAGTCGTCGAGCCGACGATGTCGTAGGCCGAGCAGTCCGAGCGCGTTGGCCGAGACGGCCTCGCCGAACCGGTCGCCGAGCTGTCGCCGGATCTCCAGCGCCGCCCGGTGGTGCTCGGCTGCCTCCGACAACCGCCGGGCCTGGAAAGCCGCCTTGCCAAGACTCTCCAGCAGCTCCGCCTCGGCGTACCGGTCGGACAGGGCGCGGGCAGCCGTGAGGCCGAGCTGCGCTGTCGTCTGCCAGTCGTCGAAGGCGTTGCGGTGCATGAAGACGCTGCGTAGCACCGCGGCGAGCTGCCAGGTGGTGCGATGCAGTCCGGCCCGTGCGGCGGCTCGCGTGGCAGCGACCAGGTTGTCCCGTTCGGCGTCGTACCAGGCGTCGGCCTCCGCACCGCTGGCGAAGCTCAGGGGTACGACATCGGCGGGCGGCTCCAGCTCGATGCGTCGGTCGAACGGCAGCGTCTTTGCCAGGGCGGCGTCGGCGGTCAGCAGATACCAGTCGAGAATGCGTCGCAGTACCTTCTGTCGCTGCTCCTCGGGTTCCAGGGCGCGTGCCTGGTCGAGCGCGTAGGCCCGGAGCAGATCGTGAAGCTGGTACCGGTCCGGTGCGCGGTGCTCCAGCAGGTGGGCGCCGACGAGCGCGTCGAGGAGCTGCCGTATCCGTGGCCGGGGTACGCCGGCCAGCGCCGCTGCCGCCGCCGCGCTGAACTCCGGGCCGGGATGCAGCCCCAGCAGCCGGAACACGCGTGCCGTCTCCTCGGCGAGGGCTCGGTACGACCAGGCGAACACCGTGCGTACCGCGTCGGCTTCGTCGTCGTCCCCGGTGCTCAGCGCGTCCCAGAGCGCCGACTCGTCACGTAGGTCTTGGATCAGCTCATCGAGCGGCATCAACGGTCGGCTCGCCGCCCGCTCGGCGGCGATCCGGAGCGCGAGCGGGAGCCGGGCGCAGAGCCGCGCGAGCTCGGCCACCTCGTGGGGGTCGTCGTCGGCCCGGTAGGGGGAGATGATGCGGTCGAGCAGGGCGATCGCGTCGTCCTCGGGCAGCATGTCCAGGGTGAGCCGGCGCCCACCGTCACGGGCGACGAGCCCGGAGAGCCGGCTCCGGCTCGTGACGATGACCAGGCAGGCACCGGTGCCGGGCAGGAGCGGACGCACCTGGCTGACCGTTGCGGCATTGTCCAGGACCACCAGCATCCGACGGTCAGCCAGGCGGGATCGGTAGAGCGCCGCCCTGTCCTCCGAATCGGCGGGGATTGCCGCCGCCGGGACGCCGAGAGCCCGGAGGAAGCGGTCGAGCACCTGTTCCGGCGTCGCCGGTTGTCCGGGGTCGTACCCCCTGAGGTTCACGTAGAGCTGGCCGTCGGGAAAGTGCTGCCGGACCCGGTGTGCCCAGCGCAGCGCGAGCGACGTCTTGCCGACCCCGGCGGTGCCGGTGATGACCGTCAGGGTGATGGTCTGGCCGTCACCCTGATCGGTGGCGAGCAGGCTGTCGAGGAACGTCAACTCCTGGTGTCGGTTGACGAAGCCTCGTACGTCGCCCGGAAGTTGCCGGGGTGGTGGCTCGGCGGATGGCGCCCCACCGCCGTGAAAGTGCACCCCACCGTGTACGTCCCGGGCCTGCACCAGATCGGCCGGTCCGGACAACTCGGAGTAGTTGACGTGCGAGTGGGACTCCCGGCGCTCGTCGGCTCCTCCGCCGATCACTGGCTCCCACCCCCGATCATCGACTTAGTGCCCGCCCGGCGGCGCGACCGTGGCGACTTCCCGCGCGAAGAACGCGTCAAGTGGCTCGCCGGTCCGGTACAGGTTCTCGATGAGGGTCTGGCAATGAACGATGAGATCCCGGTCGGTCCAGCGGTTGGCCGCCGCCAGCACGCCGTCGGCGTCGTAGATCGCCTCGTACATCACCGCCGTGCCGAGCGTGTAAATCTCCGGCAGCGGCTCGGTCGTCTCGTATGGGGCAACTCGTTCCGGCCCGACGACCCTGGTGAGCCCGCCGTACTTGTGGCGTAGCCGCAGCACGTGCAGTTCCCATTGCAGATAGGGCGTCATCGGCTTCTCGACCACCCGGACCCGTCGGGTGCGAAATCCACGCGCGGCGATCCTGCGGTAGTAGTCAGCGAAGCTCTCCCGCTGCTCGTCGAGCACGCGCAGCGCTCCGGCCCAGTCGCCGTCGGCGAACGCCTTCCAGCTCGCGTTGTCGGGCTCCTGGAAAATCTGTTGCCTTTCCAGCTTCCAGAATCCTGGCGCCGTCGTCTGCCAGAAGTTCTTTTCGAAGTCCGGCCAGTATTCAGCCAGGGAAAGCCGTTCGCCAGCGATCCCCTGGAAGAGATCATGCATCCGGGATATCCGCCTTCGCCGCCAGGATCGTCGACCGGGGAATGACGACCAGTCGCTCGCCGGGGTCGATCGACACTCCCTCCGGGAGTCTGGACTGGTAGGCCGTGGTGAGGTCCTGCCCAATCACCGCCACGTCATCGTTGTCGAGTCCCAGATGTCGGGGCAGCTGCCATCGCCGGAGGTGTTGGCGAGTTCGTGCGGGGACTTTCCCCAGCGGCGGACGAGCGCCGCCGATGGATCAGCTTCCCACCTCGAGTGACTCATGGTCGATCTCCCGTGACTGTCTGAGCGGGTTTGACACAGAGTAACATCGAGATTCCTGGATTGTGCTGGGGTAACGGTGCACCGTCGTGGGCATCGACGAGGAGGTCGTCCCCATGGCAGATCTGATCATGATTGCCGCCGTCCCGACGCTGGTGGCGTGGGCGGCGACATCCCTCGCCGAGCCTGCTCAGAACGCGCTGTCCTCGCTGGTCACGCTCTTGCGAGATCGATTCCGACATGACGACGTCGCGCGGGCCATCATCGAAGCGCGTGACGGCGCGGTGGCGAATTCTTGTCTATGGCTCGGTCACACGTACGCCGACTCGCCGCCGCGCCCACCCTCCCGGCCGCCCTTGGCGCCCTCGGCCTCTGACCGGGGCTTGAGTGGGAGGTCTGTCGTGCGCTTCGACATCTCGATGGCTCGGTTGTCGGATGCGTCATCCTGCTGACCGGTATGAGCTGCCTTGAACTCGATAGACTCGGTGGATTCTTCGAGGACCGTGATGATTGTTCCTGATGGGGGTGCGGCTTTGTGGATAGTGCGGCTCCGGTTCGGTCGCTCGCCATCGCCCGCCCATTGACGTGAGGGTCTGGGGTCACGTGGTTGCCGACCTGCCCCAGAGTGGTCGTCCCCTTGCGCTTGCACAGGTACGCCTGCCAGGGTGGACCCGGAAGTCACCGTATCGGTCCTCATACGACAGTGAAAGATGTGATCTTGGGGTATCAAGTGAAGGAAACTCGGCGAGTTGATCTTTAGCGCCGCAGGTCAAGAAGTGTGCTCCCCGCGCACGCGGGGGTGATCCCTGCCGCCGCCGACAAATCCGGGCAGTCGTCGGGTGCTCCCCGCGCACGCGGGGGTGATCCCCCGAAGGTGCGGCGTCGCTTGGCGCTTGACGCCGTGCTCCCCGCGCACGCGGGGGTGATCCCGCGAATGTGCTTTTACCAACCCCGGGGGCGGAGTGCTCCCCGCGCACGCGGGGGTGATCCCCACAGGGGCCCGCGGCTCATCGCGCCACCGCCGTGCTCCCCGCGCACGCGGGGGTGATCCCCGGTCGGCGATCCTCGACCAGATCGAGGCGATGTGCTCCCCGCGCACGCGGGGGTGATCCCCAATCCAGTCGCGAGCGTCGCTCGTTCCTCGCGTGCTCCCCGCGCACGCGGGGGTGATCCGCAGGCGGACCACCGGCCGGCGTCGAGGTAGCCCTCTTCCCCGCGTACGCGGGGGTGATTTCCGGCTTGGTTTTCGATCCGGCCTCGGCGAGCGATGTCGACCTGGGCGGGTGGCTGGATTTACTTGTTGAAAGTTCGGATCAGGTCGAGGAAAAGGCGCAGCTTGTCAACGTCGGCTGGCTTTACCGGGTCGGGATTGAAGTGCATCACGCCGTTGCGCACCCTGCGCAGATGGTCGAGGCGGCTGATGAATATCTTGCGGTCCACCGGCCAGCCGAGCTGCGCCCAGCACTTGGGATTGTCCAGGACGGCCTGGTAGTTGCCCATGGTCATGGTCTCGAACGAGCGGAACGTCTGCCCGGCGGCGTCACACGCTTCGCGGACGGTGTCGGCGTCGAAGGTGCCCTGAATCAGCCGGCGCAGCTCCTGGTCGACCTCGCCGATCAGCAGGAACGGGGTTGCCGTCTCGTCGTACTTGTCGACCACGTCGGCGGCGGTGATGATGCCGGTGATCTTGCGGTCGAAGTCGCGGACGAAGATGAAGCCCTCCCGGCGGATGGTGTCCAGTACCCGGAGCAGGCGTACGTCGTAGTCGAAGACCTGGGCCGGCACGATGGTGTCCCGCAGCGTCGCTCGCGGATCCGCGTGCTGGGCCTGCGCGATCGACTTCCAGCTCACCGCCCCGTGCAGCGTGTACGGGTTGGGCAGGACCGCGAGCTGGGAGAAATCGTTCAGCCGCATGATCGTGATGGCCTCCTGCAGGGAGGCGGTCGGCGGGATGGACACCAGGGTGTCCTCGCCAGAGAGCAGGTTGCCGAGGGTCAGCCCGATTTCGGCGTCGCTCTCCTCGGTCAGGTCTGCCTGGAGTGATCCGGAGTCGTCGGAGATCGGGCTGCCCGGCTGACTCTGCTCGGCGGGCTCCGGCGGGGTGACGAGCCGGACTGTCCGGTCGAGGCTGACGGCGCGGAAATCGGGCACCGTGGTGAGGCCATGGTTTGCGAGATCGGCGTCGATCTGCCGGATGACCTCCCGGTCGCGGTCCTCGAACCCCCACCAGCCCAGGAGTTGACGCACCGTCAACGCCTCGGGCTCACCTGACTTGGCCTTTTCCCGTGCCGCCTCGAGCCTTGCGAGCCGGTCCCGGGCCGCCGCCGAGTCCGCCGGGTCTCGGCTTTCCGCGTCCGATGTCGCCGTCTCGGCGGCGACCATGGCCAGGAGCTGTCGACGCAGCTCGTGCAGGGTGGGGCCGTTGCGGCCGACCCGCCAGGCCTCCCAGCCCGGCACCGTGCCCAGACCGCTCGCCGCGCTGGCTGCCGCCGACGGGGTGGCGAACTCCCGACCGTCCGGAAGCCGAAGCCGACCCGGCGAGACCACCGTCGACCGGTGGGGCGTCATCCCGAGCCGCTGCTCGAAGAACAGCTCCTGGCCGTCGGTGAGTAGCCCGGCGTCCAGCAGGTCGGAGATGCGGACCCGGCGTCCGTTGATCAGAACTTCGCGACGCGTCCGAGGTGAGGACATGCGGAGGTCTCTCCAGGGGGTGGGCACGGTGGAAGGCATGGAATGCTACTGACCGAAGTGGATCGACTGCAAGGACGCTACGACAGGCGCGTGGACGAGCGGCGAGGCGGCCGTCGGCCACGGAGGTCAGGCCTTCGCCACCTTCTCGAGGAACACCATCCAACTCGCGCTCTTTGCGAACCACGGGGTGACAGCAGCTTCATCGCCACGATGTGTCGCGCGATTTCCACGCTGTCGGCCTCGCTGTACGGCTTGAAGGCTGACGGCTTGACCCCCGGCGGGCGCACCGCCCTCTTCAATGCCTCCTTGGCATTCCGGATCTTGCCAACATCACGGCCAGCGTAGTCGTCGGGTAGGCGCCAGGAAGGCCGTACCGCCTTCACCGCCTGCGGGAAGAGAAACCACCAGGTCTCGGTCTCCCACGCTGGTACGACGGCGTGGACGGGCCATGGGAGCGACGAGTAGCGATGCTTGATCTTCCGCGATCTCCCCGTGCAGCTCTGCCTCCATCTGCCGGACAAGCTCGGGCTCGATGGCGGGAATGCGGGAGGCGGCGTCCTCACCGCGTTCACAGACGATCGGCTCGGCAGGCCGCAGCCGGTTGACCAGCGGAGGGGAATGGGTGGCGATCAGGAACTGCGTACGCTCCGACGCTTCTCGCAGCAGTTCCACCAGTCGGTCGAGTACGTGTGGGTGCAGCCCGTGGTCGATTTCCTCGATGCAGGTCAGGCGCGGTGGCGCGGGATCGTAGAGCAGGGCGAGGAGAGCGAGCGCCCGGATCGAGCCGTAGGACGCCTCCTGTAGCGTCGTCGAGCCGGGGAGACCACGTTCGATCAGGGTGAGCACCGTCCCCTCACCGGCTCCGCCGATCGTCTCGAAGTCCAGGTCCTCCAGCCCGGGGATGAACCTTCGGGCGTCCGCCACCAGGGCGGCGAATCGGTCGGGGTGATGGTTCGCCACGTAGGCGAGAAAGGCTGCCAGGTTGGCGGCGTTGTTGTCGAACCGTGGGCTCAGCGGCTGCGTGGACGGGCGGCGGGCGGCGGCCACGTCGACGTCGAAGACCCGGAAGCTGGCGAACAGGTTTGCCAGCGCCTCCACCTGCTCGCCGCCGTCTTCAGGGCTCAACTTCGGCAACGTGGACAGCCCGAGGGAGCCCTCCCGCAGGCTCGCACTGCTTTCCTTGCCGTCGACGTCAAAGATGATCTTGCTGCCCTTGATCTCGATCCGGCGACCCGGACCGGCCACTCGTTCGAACAGGAACGACTCCGCGCGCCTCAGGACAGGACTCCGCGGGCGAGAACTTCGTGCGCCCCGCCCAACCCCGGAAAGCGGCCCGGGTGAGAACGTCAACGAGTAGCTGTCCGTCGTCCGGGCGCTGCTGTGTCTCGTGCTGCGGCCTCGACTTCGATGCCGATCCTGTCGTCGTCGGCGCCCCGGAACAGGACACGATCGAACCCGCCCCGGCGGTCGAGTGCCGGCGCCAGGTCCTCCCGGATGGCGTCGCCCAGGAAGGCGATGACGTCGAGCAGGCTGGACTTCCCGGCGCCGTTCGGGCCGACCAGAACGTTGAGCGCGCCCAGCCGTACCTCCGCGTCGCGGAGGCTCCGGAAATTGCTCACCTTGAGCCTGAGCAGGTACGGCGGACGTTTGACGGCCACGCTGGGAGCCTACTGGGTCCAGGCGTGCTCCGGGCGGCCAACGCCGCCGCGGCCGACTGGCCCGTCGCGATCGCGGCTGGCGCACCGCAACCGACCTGTGGGGGTTTGCGCGTCTCAGTAGACAGATTCACGACAGATTGCGTGTTGATCGCGCGGAGTAGCATGCCTGCGGTGAGTTGCTCATGAGGCCGACGATCGCCGCCGACACCCTTCGCCGAACGCTCACCCAGTATCTGACCACCACATTTGGGCTGACGGACGAACCGGTACGGCGTGGGCTGGAGGCGTTTTTCACCCACCCTGAGCAGGGCATCTTTCGGGGGCCGTACCTGCGGATCCGCACGCCGTTCCGGCCCGCTCCCGACACCTGGCGCTCCACTCTGGACTGGGCACCGGCTGACCTCGAACCCTGGCTTCACCAGGCGAAAGCGTTCGCCCGGCTCTCCACTGTGGGCAAGGCGGCCGAGCCGACCCTGATCACCACCGGCACCGGGTCCGGCAAGACGGAAGCGTTCCTGATCCCGATCCTCGACCATTGCCGGCGGGCCCGGCTGCGGCACGGGCCGGGTATCAAGGCGATCTTGCTCTACCCGATGAACGCGCTTGCCGCCGACCAGACCAAGCGGATCGACGAACTCCTCACCAACAATGCCGAATTGCACCAGGTCACCGCCGGTCTCTACATCGGCGACGTGGCCGCGGTCGAGTATCCCCGGGTGCTGACCAAGCGCTCAGAAATGCGCCGAAATCCGCCCGACATTCTGATCACGAACTACAAGATGCTCGACCTGCTCCTCCAGCGTGTCGACGACCTGCCGCTGTGGGAGGGGGCCGCTCCGGCGTACGTCGTACTCGACGAGTTCCACACCTACGACGGCGCGCAGGGCACCGACGTGGCGATCCTGCTGCGCCGCCTCGCCGCCGCCCTCAACCTCGACACGCCCGAACGCCCACTCGGGCCGATCTGTCCGGTCGCCACCTCGGCCACCCTCGGCTCCGGCGGCGGCCGGGACAGCGGTACCGCGATCCGCGAGGTCGCCGAGCAGGTCTTCGGGGTGCCGTTTCCGCCCGACTCGCTCATCGAGGAGGAGCGGTACGAGCCGGCCGAGTTCATCTCCCGGCAGGACTACGAGCTGCCCCTGCCCGATCCGGAGGTCCTGGCCGCCGTCGACGCGCGGGATCCGGCCGAGGCGAACGACCGGCTCGCCGAACTCCTGCTCGGCCAGATCCCGCCCGACCGGGGCCGGCTCGGTGAGCTGCTCCGCACACATCCGCTGACCAAGGCGCTGCTCGACGCGCTCGGCCCGGCACCGCGCACCTTCGAGGAGGTCATCGAGGTCCTGCCCCGCAAGAACGCCATCGGCTGGGGCAGCGCGATGAAGACCCGACCCGAGATCACCGCGCGGGCCCTGGCCCGGTTCGTCGGCCTGCTCGCCGCCGCGGCGAACCCGGAGCATCCCCGCCGGCCGCTGCTCAACATCGAAACCCACCTGTGGGTGCGGTCGGTCTCCCGGTTGTTGCGCGGTGTCGGTTCGGAGGTCACCTTCGCCTGGTACGGCGAGCCGGAGCGGGAGGCTGACCCGTTCGCGCCGGAGGCTGACCGGGTGGTGGCGGACCGTAACCATCCGCTGCTGCCCGCCATCTACTGCCGGCACTGCGGGCGCTCCGGTTGGGCGGCGTTCTCACCCGAGCGGGACCCGCACGAGCTGGAGACCGATCCGGACCGGATCTATTCGGCCTCGGTCGGCCGGGACAAGCGCCGGGTCCGGTCCTTCATCGCGGTCACCGCCGACGAGATCCAGCACCGTGACCGGGGCCTGCTGGTCCTGGAACACGGTCGCCGGGTCCGCCCGTTCGACCCGGCGACCGACCGGGCCGGCCGGCTCGGCGACGAGTCCGTGGTCGTCCTCGGTGACCTGACCAGCGTCGACGCCGCCGAAAAGGACCGCTGCCCCTCCTGCGGCCTCGACCACGGTATCCGCTACCTCGGTGCCGGCCTGGCCACCCTCGCCTCGGTCGCGATCACCCAGCTCTTCACCGGCGGCGAACTCGGCCCCGGCGAACGCAAGACCCTGCTCTTCAACGACTCGGTGCAGGACGCCGCCCACCGGGCCGGGTTCGTCGCCAACCGGTCGTACGCGTTCTCGCTGCGGACGCTGCTGGCCCAACAGCTTCGTCCCGGGGTGCCGGTCGGGCTGGACGAGCTGATCGTCGAGATGATCGCTGCGGCCGTCGAGCCGGAGATCCTTTCCACCGTCGTCCCGCCCGACCTGCACGACCAACCCGGGGTCGACAGCTTGCTCGCCGGGGAGAACACCGGTGACCGGAGAACCTGGACGCTGGTGGGCGAGCGGCTCGCCTTCGCCACCATCCTGGAGACCGGGCTGCGCGCCCGGCAGGGCCGGACCCTGGAGCTGACCCGTACCGTCGCGGTCGAGGTCGGCCTCGACGACCCGGCCGGCGCGGCGGCGCTGTGCCGGGACGTCCACCTGACCGGGCCCGGCGCTGGCGGCGGGCCGCTGCCCGACGACGCCCGCTACCGCGCCTTCCTGCGCGGGCTGCTGGAACGGCTGCGCGCCCGGGGGGCGATCTACCACGAGTGGCTGGTCCCGTACCTGCGACGCGGCGGCACCCGCTGGCAGATCTGGGGCGGACGCCCGGCGGGGATGCCGGCGTTTCCGCACGGGCTCTCCGGGCCGGCGTTCCTGCTGGCCCGTCCGAAGGCGCGATCGGAGTTCGACGCGATCGGCACCAAGGGCAACTGGTACCAGGACTGGACCAGCCGATGCCTCGGGCTCGACCCACCGGCCGCCAGCCACTACCTCGATCGGCTGCTCCCGGCGCTGGCCGCGGCCGGGATCGTCGCGGTCGGGGACACCGAGGACGGCAACCGGGTGTATGGGCTGCTCCCCGGCCACCTGCGGGTGACCCGGCTCGACGACGCCGCCGCGATCGAGGCCGGGATCGGCTGCGACACCTGCCACTGGCAGCAGACCGAGCATCCCGACCGGATCGTCGACTGGGTGGGCCAGCCGTGTCCGCAGTGCCGCTGCGGCGGCCGGCTGCGGCCGGTCCGCGACGAGAGCGCCCCGGATGACTACTACCGGCGGCTCTACCTGGACAGCCCGGTGTTCCGGGTGGTCACCGGCGAGCACACCGGCATGCTCACCCGGGCCCAGCGGGAAACCGTCGAACAGCGCTTCCGGGCCGGTGAGCGGTACACCGACCCGAACGTCCTCTCCTGCACCCCGACCCTGGAGATGGGGATCGACATCGGCGACCTCTCGGCGGTGGTGCTCGCCTCGCTGCCGTCCGGGCCGGCCAACTACGTACAACGGGCCGGCCGGGCCGGCCGCCGGAGCGGGAACGCCCTGGTGCTCACAATGGTCGGCCGTACCGAGCGGGACCGCTACTACCTGACCGACCCGACGAACATGATCGCCGGGCAGATTGTCCCGCCCGGCTGCTTCCTCTCCGCCGTGGAGATTCTGCGCCGGCAGTACCTCGCGCACCTGATCGATCTCGCCGCTCGGGGGCGGCTCCCCGGGGTCCTGCCGCTGCCCCGCCGCGCCCACCGGCTCTTCGGGTCCGGCGGGTGGCTCACCACCCTCGCCGAGGCCGGGCAGCGGGACGCCGCGCGGCTCGTCGGAAGGTTCCTCGCACTCTTCGGCGACAAGGTCTCCCGCCCCGCCGCCGAGCAGCTACGTCAGTTCGCCGACGCCGGCCTCATCGACCGGGTCAAGCGGGCCGGGGCCGACTGGGAGGCCCGCCGGGACGACCTGCTGCGCCGGCTCGCCGGGATCGAGGCCGTCGCCGCCACGCTGGTCACCAGCGATCCCGACCAGGCCCGCGAGCAGCGGATGCTGAGGTCGGAGGCGCGTGAGGTCCGCAAGCTCCTGCACCGCCTCGCCGGCGCCGCCGCCCACGGCACCCTGGTCGAACTCGGTCTGCTGCCCAACTACGCGCTGATCGACCACCGCACCATGCTGGAGGCCACCCTCACCTGGGAGGACAAGCTGCCGGACGGCAACCGCCGCTTCCACACCGAGCTGCGCGATTACGACCGCCCGGCGCGGCCGGCGCTGGTCGAACTCGCCCCCGGCAACATCTACTACGTCCGGGGCTACCAGCACGAGATCTCCGGACTGGACCTTGGTCCGGTAAACCGGCCGGCGTACGAGCGGTGGCGGATCTGTGCCCGGTGCGGCTACGCCCGTACCCACCTGGCCCAGGAGGACACCCGACCCTGCCCCCGCTGCGAGGATCCCGGGCTGGCCGACCAGAGCCGGGTCTTCACCGTCCTCCGCCCGACCCGGGTCTTCAGCCGGGACCGGCGCGACGACGCGCGGATCCGGGACGACAGCGACGACCGGCAACGCCGCTTCTACGTCACCCCGGCCACGGTCGACATCGACCCGGACCGGATCGACTCCTCCTGGCGCCACACCACGGAGACCTTCGGCGTCGACTACACCCGGGACGCCATCGTCCGGCACTACAACCTCGGGGCGCGGCGCTACGACCGGGCCACCGAGTACTTCGGTGGTCAGGAGGTGCGGCTCAACCCGTTCCACACCTGCGACTCCTGCGGCGGGACGACCATCGACGGGCAGCCCACCCCGAGCCAGGAGGTCGCGGCGCTCCTGTCGGGGTCGGCGGTGAGTAGGGAGGCCGAGCACCACCGGCCCTGGTGCCCGCACCGCCGGTCGCCCGGCACCGCCCGGCACGTGCCGATCATTCTCGCGCACGAGCTGCGTACCGAGGCGCTGCGGATTCTCATCCCGGCGGTCACCGCTCTGGTCCGGGAACGCGTGGTGTCGTTCGCCGCCGCCATCCGACTCGGCATCGCCGCCGAGTACGGCGGCGACCCGGCGCACATCCAGAAGCTCGAAGCCACCATGCCGGACCGCACCAGCCCGGCGACCCGCAACTACGTCGTCGTCTACGACACCCAGCCGCAGGGCACCGGCTACCTGCACCGGCTCGCCGACCCCGAACAGTTCCGCCGGATCCTCCAACGGGCCCGGCAGATCATCGGCACCTGCGTCTGTCAGCACGAGGGCCGGGTCGCCTGCCACCGCTGCCTGCTGCGGTACGCCCGCGACCACGAGTACGCGCTGATGAGCCGGGCCGAGGCGCTCGGCATGCTGAGCCGGCTCCTCGACACCTGGGCGGTGAGCTCCGGCATCCGTACCGACGACATCTCGCTGATCCAGCAGGTGGAGAGCGAGCTTGAGGCACGGTTTCTCACCAAGCTGCTGACCTGGGCCGGCCAGCCCGACTCGGGCGTACGCGTCGAGAAACGGACCGACCACGACGGCGCCCGCCTGCGCGACCTGTGGATCACCGCGCCGAACGGTGTCGATGTCACGCACTGGCAGATGAAGCTCCAGAACACCATCCGGGGAACCCGACCGGACGTGCACTTCCGGCGCCTGGACGCACCGGCACCGGACGTCGTCGTCTACCTCGACGGCTTCAAGTACCACGCGTCCGCGGCGCACAATCGGCTCGCCGACGACGCGGAGAAGCGCAACAGGCTCCGCGCCCACGACTTCTACGTCTTCGGCCTCACCTGGGACGACGTCGACGGCTGGCGGACCGGTGCCGAGGGTGCCGACGGTGGTGCTGCCGCCGGCTGGGAGCCCTACGGCGGGCTGGCGAAGCAGCGGGCCCGCGACCACTACCGGAAGACGGCCCCAGAGTCCGACCCCGGCGAACTGGAGCGGTACGTCTGGACCAATCCGGTCGAGCTGCTGTTGCGCTTCCTCGCCGAGCCGGACCCGGACCTGTGGCGGCGGCGAACGGAGGCGGCCCTCGCCGGTCTGTTGGGCCAGGCCACGGAGAGGCCGACCCGGGCCGACTCCAGCGGTATCGGTGAGCGCATCCTCGCCTCGCTGCGCGGCGCGCCGTTGCCGCCACCCGCACCGGGCCGGATCAGCCTGGTCCGGGCGGTCGACGCCGATGACTGCCCGGTGACCCTGATCGTTGACGGACGCGATGGGGTGCCGGTCTGGTCGGCGCTGGCGATCATCGATGACCGGCCGGAAACCGTCGGAGCCGCGAGCGAGGACGCCCAGCAGCGACACCGCCGCCGCTGGGCGGCATGGTTGCGCTGGGGGAATCTCCTCCAGTTCCTCGCCGCCGGCGGCGGCGACGGTGCGCAGTTGACATTTTCCGCACTGGATGGCTTTGACCCGATGTCGATGGCGGTGTGCGAGGGTACCGGGCTACGGCTGGCCCATCGGCCGACGCCGATCGATCCCGAGACCGCCGCCTGGCTCGGTCGCTCTCCGGAGCCGGCGCCGCCACCGGCGGAGGAGACCATCGACGTCGACCACTCGTGGCGGGAGGTACTCCAGTACATTGATCGCGACGAGTCGGCGCTGGAGGCGTTGGTGCGGACCCTGATCCGGCGAGGGTTGCCCGCGCCGGTCGTCGGCTACGAACTTGGTGACCAGGGCTGGCCAGCCGAGCTGGCCTGGCCCGAGCAGCGGATCGCGGTGGTGCTGTCCGGCGCCCCTGACGATCCCGAGATCATCGGTCGGGACACGGCGTACGCCGCCGCCGGCTGGCGTGCCCGGACCGCCCAGGAGTGGTCGGCGGACGAGTTGATCGACCAGCTCGCACCGCCACCCGGTGCCGCACAGCCAACGGGGGGAGATCGTCGGTGATGGCCAAGGCCGTGACACTGCGCATGCTGGACCGGGCTGACCGGGAGGTCATGAAACTCCCTCGGGCGGACATCGGCGCCGTCTACGAGTTCATGCACAAGTTCCGGCGCAACCCGCACAATCCGGGGCTACGGCTCAAGCAGCTCAGCGGCGACGCCCGCCTCTGGTCAGCCCGCGTCAACCAGGACTACCGCGCGCTGCTGCTGCACATCGCCGACCAGGATTACCTGCTCGTCGCGATCCGGCACCGCAAAGAGGTCTACGACAACCTTGATCGCTACGCGTACCGGATCAACCGGGTGACCGGCGGCATCGAGGTGATCGACTTGGCCCCGGTCGGAGACAGCATCGTCGGCCGGGTGGTGCCGCCGGCCGCGCCGGCCGCCTTGTCGCCGGAGTCGCCGGTGCCGCCGGCCGGGCCGGTCACGGCGCCGCCGACGTCGCCGACGTCGCCGACGCCGCTCTTCGCGGCGTTCAGCGACGCCCAACTCGTCGAGTTGGGTGTCGCTGAACCATTGTTGCCACAGATCCGAGAGCTGGCCAGTGAGACCGCGCTGCTGGAGCTGGTCGACCGGGCCCCTCAGCTCACCGCCGACGTGCTGTTGTCGCTCTACGACGGCCGGTCCTACGACGAGGTGCTGACCCACGTCACCGAGCCGGTACGCGAAACGAAGCCGGTCGACCTCGACGACTACCGGGCCGCTGTCAGCCGCCCGGCCACCCAGGTCTCCTCGGACGACGAGGCGTTGCGGGCGATGCTCGCCGAGTCCTTCGCCCGGTGGCAGATCTTCCTGCACCCCGCCCAGCGCGCGCTGGTCGAGAAGTCGTACCAGGGGCCCGCCCGGGTCGGGGGTGGACCCGGCACCGGAAAAACGATCGTCGCCCTGCACCGGGTGGCCCACCTGGTCCGGAAGCTGCCTCCCGGTACGGACAAGCCGATCCTGCTGACCACCTTCAACCGCAACCTCGCGGCGGATCTACGGACCCGACTGATCGCCCTCGGCGGGCAGGAACTGGTCGCCCGGGTCGACATCGTCAACATCGACCGGCTGGCCAGCCGGGTTGTCGCCGAGGCCAAGGCCGGGGTGGGCAAGCGCATCGTCGACGACAACAGGGCGCCCGAGCTGTGGCAGGACTTTCTGCTGGAGATCGGCGAGACGGAGTGGGACGCGGAGTTCCTCGCCGCCGAATGGACCCAGGTGATCCTCGGCCAGGTGCTGAGCTCCCGATCCGACTACTTCAGGGCCCGGCGCCCCGGCCGGGGCCGTGCCCTCAGCCGGGCCCAGCGGGACCAGGTGTGGCAGCTCACCGAGCGGTTCACCAAGTGGCTGGACGACCAGGGCAAGTGGACCTGGCGCCAGGTGGCGGAACGCGCGGCCCGGCTGGAGATGGACCGGGCGGCCCGCAACGAAGGCCTGCCGCCGGAGGATTCGGGCGGGTTCCTGCGGCACCGCTACCGGCACATCGTGGTCGACGAGGCACAGGACCTCAGCGCCGCCCACTGGAAGATGCTGCGCGCCATGGTCGCGCCCGGCCCGGACGACCTGTTCCTGGTTGGCGACACCCACCAGCGGATCTACGACAACCACGTGACGCTGGGCAGCCTCGGCATCCACATCCGCGGACGATCCGCCCGTCTGACGCTGAGCTACCGCACCACCCGGCAGATCCTGGCCGCCGCGTTGGAAATCATGAGCGGCGAGACGTATGACGATCTCGACGGGGGAGCGGAGGACCTCGCCGGCTATCGGTCGCTGTTGTCGGGGGAGCGACCGACCTTCCGGGGCGCTTCCTCGTGGCGGGACGAACGGGAGCTGATCGTCGAACAGGTGGCGGCGTGGGGCAATCCGACCGACGGCTCGGTGGCGATCGCGGTACCGACCCGGGAGATGGTGGGCGAGGTCGTTGCCCGGCTCGATGCGGCCGGAATTCCGGCGGTGGAGATCGGTCCGGACGGGCCGAGCCGGACCGACGGCGTGCACGTCGGTACGATGCACCGCTTCAAGGGCCTGGAGTATCAGCGGATCATCATCGCCGGGGTCAGCGACGGCCTGGTGCCCGCACAGTCGATCGACCGCTATCGGCACACTGACCCCAAGCGCTACCAGCGGGAACGCCAACGGTATCGCTCGCTGCTCTTCGTCGCCGCCACCCGCGCCCGGGACAGCCTGGCGGTTTTCTGGAACGGTAGGCCCAGCCCGTTTCTTGCCGAGCGGTTGGTGAACCCGGTCGCGGATCGGTGACCCGCCCGGGCGGCTCGGCGGCGGCCTCCGTACGCGCTGCCCGCGATCATCGTCCACCGATCGTGATCTCGACACCTGTCGGTGTCGCGGTGGCCGTCCGCGCAGGTCGGTCGCTCCAACGTGGGACGTCCGTACTCTTGGGATCGACGCAGCGTAACGCTAGAATGCTGGCAATTGCGACCAACACCCCTCTATCGCCCCAGCCGCTGGCAACCGGGACTCCGCACACGCTCCAGGCGCGCCCCGCGCACGGGCTCCCGTTGCCGTACGGCGTGGAGCCGGAGGAGGCAGCATGGTGCGCACGTCGATCAGCGTGGCCGGAACGACGGCCCGGGTCAGTCACTGGATCCGCAGGGACCTGCGGTACGACGTACCGGCGTCGCTCGTCGTCTTCCTGGTCGCGGTGCCGCTGTCGCTGGGGATCGCGGCCGCCTCCGAGGCGCCGGTGGCCGCCGGGCTGATCGCCGCGGTGATCGGCGGGGTTGTGGCGGGCCTGTTCGGCGGCTCGGTGCTCCAGGTCTCCGGCCCGGCGGCCGGCCTGACGGTGGTCGTCGCCGAGCTGGTGCAGCGCTTCGGCTGGTCCGTCACCTGCGCGATCACCGTGGCCGCCGGTGTGGTGCAGGTCGGGTTCGGACTCAGCCGCGTCGCCCGGGGCGCGCTGGCGCTCTCGCCGGCGATCGTGCACGGGATGCTCGCCGGCATCGGCATCACCATCGCGCTCGCCCAGCTGCACGTCATGCTCGGCGGCGAACCGGGCAGTACGCCGCTGCATAACCTCGTCGAGCTGCCCGCACAGTTGGCGACCCGGCACGACCACGCGGCGCTGATCGGGCTGATGGTGGTCGGACTGTTGCTGCTGTGGCCCCGCCTGCCGGCACCGGCCCGCCGGGTGCCGGGTCCCCTCGTCGCCGTCTTCCTCGCCACCCTGGTCGCCATCGTGTGGGACGACGTCGACCTGGCCCGGGTCGAGATGCCCGGGTCACTGCTGGCGGCCGTCCACCTGCCGGCGTTGCCCGACGGAGACTGGCTGGCCGTGGCCGCCGCGGTGCTGACCGTCGCCGTGATCGCCAGCGTGGAGAGCCTGTTGTCGGCCACCGCGGTCGACCGGTTGACGGCCCGCGCGGCCCGCGCGGCCCGCGCGGCCCGTGCCGCCCACGGTGACCGTGTCGAGCCCGACGCCCCGGGCGGGCGTGCGACGTGGCCGACCAACCTCGACCGTGAGCTGGTCGGCCAGGGCCTCGCCAACACGGTCTCCGGGGTGCTCGGCGGGCTTCCCGTCGCCGGGGTCATCGTGCGCAGCTCGACGAACGTCAACGCCGGGGCCCGGACCCGCGCCTCCGCCGTCCTGCACGGCATCTGGGTCCTGCTGTTCGCGGTGCTGCTCGTCGTACTCGTCGAGCGGATCCCGATGGCCGCGCTCGCCGGGCTCCTCGTCGTGGTGGGCCTGCAACTGGTGAAGATCTCCGACATCCAGCGGGTACGCCGACACCGCGAGCTGGCCGTCTACGTCGCCACCGCTCTCGGGGTGGTGGTGTTCAACCTGCTCGAGGGGGTGCTCATCGGTCTCGGCCTCGCGATGGTGCTGATCCTCCGGCGCGTCGTCTGGGCGAAGGTCCACGCCGAGCGGCTGCGGATCGCGCCGGGCGGACGCGAACACTGGTCCGTGTTCGTCGAGGGCACCCTCAGCTTCCTCGCCATCCCCCGGCTCTCCGCCGTCCTCGCCAGGGTGCCGCCGGGCAGCCGGGTCGACCTCGAACTCGCCACCGACTACCTGGACCACGCGGCCTTCGACCACCTCGACTGGTGGATACGCCAGCACGAGGCCGCCGGCGGCATCGTGCACCTGGACGAGGTCGGGCCCGCGGCGCTGCGCGCCGGGCACGCGCGGCCGTCCCGCCGGGTGCACGCCCTCGTGCCACCCCGCTGGTTCTCGCCGTGGTCGAGCTGGCAGGCGCGGCACCTCGAGGGGGCGGGCGACGGCGGTGACCACGACCACCCGGGCGCCGTCCACGCGGCGCTGCGTCCGCTGCACGCCGGGGTACGCGAGTACCACCGTCGCTCGGTCGCGCGCCTGCGGCCCCACCTCGTCGAGCTCGGCGTCCGGCACAGGCCGCACAGTCTCTTCCTGACCTGCGCCGACGCGCGGATCGTGCCGAACGTGATCACCAGTAGCGGGCCGGGCGACCTCTTCACGGTGCGCAACATCGGCAACCTGGTCCCCGCCGACCACCACGCCGAGTCCTCGGTCGCGGCCTCGCTCTCGTACGCCGTCGAGGTGCTTCGGGTGCCCGCCCTGCTGGTCTGCGGGCACTCCGGTTGCGGCGCCATGCACGGGCTCCTCAGCGGGCTCGCCGGCCAGGACAGTCACCTCGGGCGCTGGCTGCGCTGGGGACGGCCGAGCCTGGAGGCGTGGCGGGCCGGGCACCCGATCGGGCGGGCGGCGTCCGAGGACGGCCGTGCCGAGGTCGACCAGTTGGCGATGGTCAACGTCGCCCTCCAGCTCACCGCCATCCGGGACTTCCTGGCGACGCGCGGTGTCGACCCGGGGACGGTCTCCGTCCAGGGGCTCTTCTTCGACATCTCGACCGGGCGGCTGATGGTCCTCGACGAGCAGCGGCAACGGTTCACGTCGCTGCCGGACCACCCGGCGAGGGACCAGCAGCGCGGCACGGTGGTGCATTCCTGAACCGTGTCGGCGGTCGGTGTTACCGTCCGCGCATGATCACGACCGCTGATCTTGCCGATCGCGCTCGCGCGGTGCTCGCGCGCTTCGACACGCCGCCCCGGAACTGGCGGGTGATTCCGGAGCAGCGGATTGACTGGGCATGCGCCTGCTACCGCGGTGGCGATCACACCCGGGCGATCGAGGAGCTGACGGCCTGCCTGGAGGGCCCGCTGCCACCGCGGTTCGCCACGGTGTCGGACATGCTCACCCGCGAGCAGGCCGTGAGGCTCGCGTACGCCGCACTCGACGGCGAGCAACCCTTCCGGCGTTTCGTCGGCAGCCTGCCAGGAAGCCCCAACCCCGGGCCGCCGGTCGCCGGGACGCTGGCTCGACTCGTGGCCGGCGATCCTGACGCGGAGGAGGCGCTGCTCCGGAAGGTGCTGGAGGATCGGCCGAGCGACGACAGCGTGTTCGACCGTCGAGCGGTGCGGATCTCGGACGTGATCTCGGTGCTGGCCGAGGCGCACGTCGGTGAGCCCGAGTACCTCGACCGGTGGTCGGCACTGCTGGGCGAGCGTGACCGGCCCCGCCTCGCCGCGGCGGCGGCCCTGTTGGGACCACTCGGCCTGGCCGAGATCGAGCGACGCTGCGGAACCGTCGAGGCGAATGTTGACGGCGAACGGCTGATCGCGGCCTTCGTCGCGGCGGACCGGTTCGACGACGCACTCACGCTGGCCGCCCGGCTCTACCCGGATGACCAGCAGTGCGCGCTGCTGACGCTGGCGGTGCCCGGGCTCGCCCCGGCGCGGGCCAAGGCGCTCGTGACCGCGTTCCGGAAGTGTCCCAGACTCGGCCGCAGCGAGGTCAGCCGAATGACCTACCAACACCGGTTCGCGCGACTGTTCCTGGGTCTGGAGCGGGTCGATGACGCGTTGGCGGTTCTGGGGCGGATGCGCCACCGCAAACGCGATTCGAAGTACGGACCCGCCCCGCTCGCCCGTGAGCTGGTGCGGTGGCTGGCCGCCCGGCGCGAGGCGGCAACCCCGGAGCGGCTTCGCGCCATCCTGGAGGCGCTGGTCGGTCCCTGGATTTCCCCCGAATCACTCGGCGATGTCGTGCTGGACGTCGTGCGGCTCGCCTCCGCCCTGGCTGATGAGCAGCTACGCGCCGAAATCCTCGAGGTGCACGTGCCGCGGCTACAGGAACGGTTGGCAGATCGGACGTACTGGCCGGCGCTGATCGACGCCGTACGCGGCGTCGTGTTGGTCGAAGCCGGCGACCCCACCGCGCTTGATCCGGTGTTCGCGAAGGCTGCTCAGGGGTACTCGTGGGTCGCGGTGAGGCTGGTCGATCTGGCTTTTCGTACCGGACTGCCGGCCCGAGATCTCGACCTGTTCGGCGACCTGGTCACCACCGCCTTTCCCCGGATCGAGGACTGGCGTGCGTTCATGTCACCGTCGGCAGCCGACGCGCGTACGGTTCTGCCCCGGGCGGTGGCCGGTCGTGAATACGATTCCGAGATTGCCGACGTGGCAACGGTCGCCGGCCAGGCCGACGACCTCAGCCTGCTCGCCGCCATGCTCGACGCGGCACCGGACGTCTGGACTGCCTGGCGGGTGGCCGAACAGGTCGCGCTGACGCTGGCTCGCCGTGGCGAACTGCGCGACGCCGTGGACATCGCCCGCCGGTGCGGTCTGCTCGAGGGAAAGCCGGAGGAGGCCGACGGCTAGCTCCGGACGGCAGAACGGAGCCGGGCTCGCGGCCGGCACTCGGCCGCGAGCCCGGTGGTGGAACCGTCAGTTCGGGGCGTGGACCCCGGTGGCGGCGTAGTCCTTGGTGGAGCCGCGGACGTACATCTCGCTGCTCTGGTTGCCGGAGAAGTACTGCTGGATCGATCCGGGGAACGGGCTGGTCGACACGTTGCGGCCGTACACGTCGGTGTAGACCGTGGTCGGGCCGCTGTTCCGCACCGAGAAGGTGCCGGGCCGGAACTCCCGCAGGGTGCCCTTGAACGGCGAGCGCGGGTCGTCCCAGGCGAGCTGCTGCCCGGTCTGCTGGGTGATCCGGCGTGCCTCGTCGCAGTAGCTACCGCCCCGGAGGTCGGTGTAGCACAGGTCCACGATCCGGCCCAGGTTGTTGGGCTTACTCGGGTCGTAGTAACGCGACGGGTTGACCACGTAGAACAGCGGCGCGAGGTGGAAGCTCAGCCCGGAACCCGTCACCTGGACGTCGGAGAACCAGAAGTCGTCCATGTCGGAAACGGTGAACGGCACCGGGTTGGGGTAGAGCGGGTCGTAGTGGGTGCGGCCCTCCCGGATCGCCTGGATGCAGCCCGGCTCGGTGATCAGCCGGCCCAGCGACCGGGTCTCCGAGGGCGAGTCGGCCGGCACCGGCGGTCCCACGGTGATGAACTGTCCGCCGAAGCCCGGGCACTCGCTGGGGCTGAACCCGCCGGCGCGCCCGAGCGGAATCATCGCGTTGTACCGGGCCTCGATGACCTGGCCGTTCGTCTGGGTGCAGCGCTGGTTGAAGAGCAACTCGTGGACGTTGTTGGTGAACGCGTCCGGCGAGTGGGTGCCCTGGTGGAACTTGAGCAGGACGTCGCAGGTCGCGATCACCGGGCCCTGTGGCGGGAAGAAGCTGGTGCCGTTGTCGCCCTGGATCACGTTGGAGTTGTTCACCGCGAGCACCTTGTGCCCGACGTGGTCCTCGTGCCGGTGGCTGGCCTCGGGCATGTTCTCCAGCATCACCTCGCTGGTGTAGCCGAAGGCGGGCCAGCCGACGCTGCTGTACAGGTCCGAGGTACGCGGGTCGTCACCGTGCTCGTGACCGAAGGTGCAGCCGCTGGGGTCGCGGGTCGGGTGCCAGGTCGGGTAGACCTTGCCGTCCGGCCCGTACGTCCAGTAGCGGGCGTGGACCTCGACCGAGCACTCGCCCGCCCGGGGCAGGTACCCCTTCTCGTTCGCGACGGTGATCAGGTCGTACGCCCGACTGGTGGCCGCGTTCGCCGGCGGCAGCGCCGTACCCCAGGTCGGGTTCTCGGGCGGCGTGGTCGTCGGCGGCGTCGTGGGCGGCGTCGACGGCGGCGAGGTGGGGTTCTCACCCGGCGTGCCGGTGCAGGCGGTCCCGTTCAGCGCGAAGCTGGTGGGCGCGGGGTTGCTCCCGGTCCAGGAACCGTTGAAGCCGAACGAGGTGGTCGCCCCGGTGCCGAGACTGCCGTTGTAGCTGGCGTTGCGGGCGCTGACCTCGCTGCCGTTCTGCGTCACGGTGGCGTTCCATGCCTGGGTGACGCGCTGGCCGGCGGCGTAGCTCCAGGTCAGCGTCCACGAGCTGAGCGGGTCGCCGAGATTCGTGACGGCCACCGTCGCGGTGAAGCCGCCCTGCCATTGCGAGCCGACGGTGTACGTGACGCTGCACCCGGCGGCGGCCGCGTGTGCGGCGACCGTCACGGCCGCTCCGCTCACGGCGACCAGGGAGGTCACGGTCACGGCCGACCAGAGCCGGGACCGGTAACGATGGAGCCGCATGTGTGGTCCTCCCAACGGGGATGGTGGGTCGACGAAGACGCGGGTCGACGGAGACGTGCTCCGTGGTGGGGTGACGATGCCGCGAGACGTGGAGCGGGCGTGCCTCCCGGGTAGAAGCCGACACGTCGCCATCAATCGATTCATGTCTATGTTACGTGTCGTACTGGTGGTGTCAACGAAAACTGGCTGCTCGTACGCGGGGCGCTGTCCCGCAGGCCGTACGGCGCATAGCATGCGGGGGTGCCGGTGCCCAGGTCGTGCCCCCATCCTTCGCAGCCCACCGTGTCCGGGATGTCCGCCGTGTCCGGGTTGCCCGCCGCACGTCACCGCCGGCCCCGCCGCGGCGGCCGGACGGCGGCGCGGACGTGACCGACACCATGACCGCCATCTGGTACGCCGGTGGACGCCTGGACCGCGCGGTCCGGCTCCGTCGCGAGCCGGAACGGCTGCACGCGGCGCTCACCACACCTCGGACCCAGATCGTTCCCCTGTGGCGGGACCGGTGCCTCGTCGCCGCCGACACGGTCGTGCGGCTCGGCGGCGTGGACTCGGCCTGGCTGCCGGCCACCGTCGGTGATCCGGTCTTCCTCGGCATCGACGGCGACCGGCCGCTGTTCGCGGTCGACCTGAGCGGCGTACCGGAGGCGGAGGCGCTGCGCGCGACCGGGGCGGAGCGGACGGTCGACCTCCGTCGGCTGGTCCAGCACCTCGACCCGGCCGAGGCGGCCGTCCTCGCGTACGCCAGGGGCCTCTGTTACTGGCACCGCCACCAGCGCTACTGCGGCACCTGCGGCGCGCGGACCCGATCCGTCGAGGGTGGGGCGGCCCGGGAGTGTGCCGGGTGCCGCCAGCAGTTGTTCCCCCGGATCAACCCCGCGGTGATCATGCTGGTGGAGGCACCCGGGACGCCGGCTCGCTGCCTGCTGGCCCGGCACGCGGGAGCGGACGACGACGCCTTCGCGCTGCTGGCCGGCTTCGTGGAGGTCGGCGAGAGCCTGGAGGACGCGGTCCGGCGCGAGGCGGCCGAGGAGGCCGGGATCGTCGTCGACCAGGTGCGGTACGTCGCGTCCCAGCCGTGGCCGTTCCCCGCCGGGCTGATGGTGGGCTTCGTCGCCCGCGCCCGCGGCGAGGCCACCCGGGTCGACGGCGAGGAACTGGTGGAAACCCGCTGGTTCTCCCGGGCGGACCTGCGCGCCCGTCGGGCGGCGCGCGGACGGCTGGGCAGGCCGGACTCCATCGACCGGCTCCTGCTCCAGACGTGGCTCGACGCGGAACAGGACTGATCGACCCCGGGGTCTGGGGGTGTCGAGGCGGCCCGGGGGAGGGCAGCGTGTGCCGGCGGCCTCCCGGCACTCCGTTCTTAGGATCGGGTCCGCCTCGGTCGCTCAGTCGAGTCCCCGCCGTCCGGGCGCCCAGAACGGCTTGACCAGGATGTTCCGGCGGGACCAGCCGCGTTCCCGGACGAGGTGGTCCCGGACCGCCTGACAGGTACGGGCCTCGCCGGCCAGGTACGCGGTCCCCGGCCCGGCGTCGCGCAGGTCGAGCGCGCGGAGCGCCCGGAGCAGCGGTGCGGGGTTGGCCGGGTTGGCGGTGCCCCGGTGCACCCAGGTCAGCGCACGGTCCGCCGGCAGCGGAAGTTCGCCCGCGGGTGAGTCGGTCACCAGCACGCCGTACGCCGGAACTGTCGCGGGCAAAGCACGCAACATCGCGCCGAACGGCCGGCGTCGGGATCGAGGTGCCAGATCGAGTAGCTGCGCCGGGCGTCGCCGGGGCGACGGAGCCAGTCCCGGGTCGGGGTGACGTTGACCCGGACGTGCTGCCCGGGTTGCCAGTCGAGCCCCCGAAATCGCTCGCCGGTGAGTCGGATCCGACGCATCCGGTGGGTGAGGGGCTCGACCTCCGCGATGGTGCCGGAGAGGAAGAGCAGGTCGGCAGCGGTGCGCATCGGTGGGTCCTTCCGGGCCGTCATGACGGCGGTGAACGGGTGAAACGATTACTGACCGACGGTCGGTCGGTATGGTTCCGAACCTACCGACCGGTGGTCGGTTGTCAAGGGGACGACTAGGCTCCGGCGGCATGAGCGCCACCAGACCGAGCGTCAAGCGCCGCCGTGTGCCCCGGGCCCCGGGCGAGCGACCAGGGCAGATCCTGGACGCGGCGACCCGGGTCCTGCTCCGACACGGGCTCGACGCCACCACCATCGACGGCATCGCCGCCGAGGCCGGCCTCGGCAAGGGGACGGTCTACGAGTACTTCAGCTCCAAGGCCCAGGTCTTCACCGCCCTACGGCGGCGGTGCAACGAGCAGATCCTCGCCGCCGGCACCGACGCCGTCGCCGCCGGCGCGGAGGTGGGCGCGCTGGACCGGATACGCCGGTTCGTCACCGGCATGATCGGGTTTTGGGCGGCGAATCGCCGACTGGTGGCCCTGCTGTTCCACGAGGCCGGCATCGAGGAGCCCGACGAACTCGGGCCGATCAGGGAGAGCCTGCTCGAGCTGGTCCAGGACGGCGTACGGGCCGGGGAACTGGCGGTCCGGGATCCGGCGTTCACCGTCGATTTCCTGCTGCACGGCCTGCGCGGCGTCCTCGAGGGGTGGTTTGCCGAGGGTGCGGCCGCGGAGGAGACGGCCGTCGAGTCGGTGCTCGCCCGGGTGGACGAGGTACTCACCGCCCTGCTCAACCCCACCGGGCGGGAATGAGACCCGGGCTGACGGGGTGAGAGTCGAACTCACGGGGTGAGAGTCGAACTCACGGGGTGAGATCCGAGCTCACGGTGAGACCCGGGCTCACGTGGTGAGACCCCGGGCCGGGGTTCGTGGTGGGCGAGATCCGGGCCGGGATTCGCGGTCTGCTTGACAGTTGGCGTCAAGTACTTGACGATTGTCGTCAAGTAACGGAGGAGGCGTGGTGTCCCCCAGCCATCACGAGGTCGTCGACCAGCTCGTTCGGACGATCGACATCCGGCTGCTCGACCCGTTGGAGATCCTGCTCGACGGCGACGACGCCGTTGCGGCGCTGCGTACGCTCGTCCGCGTCCGGGCCGAGACCTGGGCCCAACGACTACTCGGCGGGGACGACCAGGAAGCCGTCAACACCGTGATGCGGATTGTCTCCACCCTCTACCCCGGAGACGGCCCCTTCGAGCCGCCGCTCGACTGGTGGGGCACCCCGCTCGGGCAGGTCGTTGCCCGGCGCGTCGGGCACCCCACCGCGGCGTCGGTCTCGTACGCGGTGGCCGGCGCCATGCTCGGGATCACCCGGCAGGGCGTGCACGACCTGGTCAGCCGCGGAAAGCTGATCCGGCACCCCGAGGGCGGGGTCCTGCCCTCCTCCGTCCGTGACCGTTTACGTGCGGAAGGGCGAGCCCACCGTGGCTGAGAATCACACCGAGACAGCACCGCGAACCGACCGGGTGGTCACCTCCGGATCGGTGCCGATCGCGGTCCGCGACCATGGCGGCACCGGTACCCCGCTGCTGCTCCTACACGGAGCCGGCGGCAACCTGGCGACAATGACCGGACTGGCCGACCTGCTACGGCCGGCGCACCGGGTGGTCACCCTGGACCTGCGGGGGCACGGTCACTCCGGTGACGGCCCGTGGAGCTGGGACGCGGCGCTCGACGACCTGGCCGCCGTCGCCGACGACCTGGGACTGGACCGGCCCGCCGTGGTCGGGCACTCCCTCGGCGGGATGCTCGCCGCGCTCTGGGCGGCACGGCACCCGGAGTGCCCGGGCGCGGTCAGCCTCGACGGCAGTCCCACCCCGGCCCGGCCGGAGGACCTTGTCGGGCTGGCCCCGGACCGGGCCGCCGCCGAACTCGCCCGGCTCCACGAGGTCTTCACGGCGATGGCGGCCGGGCTGGCCCAGCCGCTCGACTCGGCGCAGGTCGAGGCGGCGCTCGCCGGGCAACGGGCCCTCGCCCAGCGGTACGGCTCCGCCGAGGAGCCCTGGGTGGAGGCGTTCGAGCGCAACCTCGTACCGGTCGAGGGTGGCAGCCGGCTGCGGCCGGATCCCACCCTGACCGAGCAGCTACGGGTCGCGATGGAGACGGTGGACCTCTTTCCGGCGTACCGCGAGGTCCGGTGCCCGCTGCTGCTGGTGCTCGCCACCGAGAACCTGCCGGAGCAGGAGGCGTTCGCCGAGCTGTACGCGGCGTATCGGCGCGGCCTCGCGGAGCGGCTGGCGGCGGTGGACAACCCGTCGCTGCGGGTCGTCCACCTCACGGGCGCCAGTCACGCCATGGTCGCCGAACGTCCGGCCGAGCTGGCCGCGCTGGTGACCGACTTCCTCGCGGGCGCCACGAGCAGCTGTTAGGAAGGGCCCCCTCTACCACCAAAAGCGTTAACAGGGGGCCCTTCCTTACATCTCGGGGACGCGGCGGTAGGCGCCGTCGCTGGCCGAGGTCGCCATCGAGGCGTACGCGCGCAGGGCGGCGGAGACCGGCCGGTCCCGGTCGACCGGGGTGTACGGCCGGTCCCGCTTCTCCTGGGCGACCCGGCGGGCCTCCAGCACCTCCGGCGCGACGAGCAGTTCGAGCCGCCGCTGCGGGATGTCGATGAGGATCTCGTCACCGTCCTCGACCAGCGCGATCAGCCCGCCGCCGGCCGCCTCGGGGGAGATGTGCCCGACCGAGACGCCGGAGCTGCCGCCGGAGAAGCGACCGTCGGTGATCAGGGCACAGTCCCGCCCCAGGCCGCGTCCCTTGAGGAACGAGGTGGGGTAGAGCATCTCCTGCATCCCCGGCCCGCCCTTCGGGCCCTCGTACCGGATCACGACCACGTCCCCGGGGACGATCCGGTTGCCGAGGATCGCCTCGACCGCCGCCTCCTGAGACTCGAAGACCTTCGCCGGCCCCCGGAAGACGTGGCGATCCTCCGGCACCCCGGCCGTCTTGACCACGGCACCGTCCGGGGCGAGGTTGCCGCGCAGGATCGCCAGCCCGCCGTCGGCGGTGTACGCGTGCGCCCGGTCCCGGATGCAGCCCTCGACCGGGTCGGTGTCCAGGCTGGACCAGCGGTTGGTGGTGGAGAACGGCTCGGTGGTGCGGACCCCGCCCGGCGCGGCGTGAAAGAGTTCGATCGCCTCCCGGGTCGCCTTGCCGCCCCGGATGTCCCAGTTGGCCAGCCAGGTGTCGAGGTTCGGCGAGTGTACGGCGTGGACGTCCCGGCGCAGCAGGCCGGCCCGGTCGAGCTCACCGAGGATCGCCGGGATGCCGCCGGCCCGGTGCACGTCCTCCATGTGGTACTTGGTGGAGTTCGGCGCGACCTTCGTCAGGCAGGGCACCCGACGGGAGATCTCGTCGATGTCCCAGACGTGGAAGTCCAGCTCCGCCTCGCGGGCGGCGGCGAGCAGGTGCAGCACCGTGTTGGTGGAGCCGCCCATCGCCACGTCGAGGGCGACCGCGTTCTCGAAGGCGGCCCGGGAGGCGATCGACCGGGGCAGTACGGAGGCGTCGTCCTCGCCGTACCAGCGGTTGGCCAGCTCCACGATCAGCCGGCCGGCCTGCGTGAAGAGCGCCTTGCGGGCGGCGTGGGTGGCGAGCGTCGAGCCGTTGCCGGGCAGCGCCAGGCCGATCGCCTCGGTCAGGCAGTTCATCGAGTTCGCGGTGAACATGCCGGAGCAGGAGCCGCAGGTCGGGCAGGCGGACCGCTCGATGGCGCCGAGCTGGCCGTCGGTGACCGTCTCGTTGGACGAGGCGATCATGGCGTCGATCAGGTCGATCTTGTCGTGGACGACCCCCTCGATCGCCACCGTCTTGCCGGCCTCCATCGGGCCGCCGGAGACGAAGACCGTCGGGATGTTCAGCCGCAGTGCGGCCAGGAGCATGCCCGGGGTGATCTTGTCGCAGTTGGAGATGCAGACCAGGGCGTCGGCGCAGTGCGCGTTCACCATGTACTCCACCGCGTCGGCGATCAGTTCGCGGCTGGGCAGCGAGTAGAGCATGCCACCGTGCCCCATCGCGATGCCGTCGTCGACCGCGATCGTGTTGAACTCGCGGCCGACCCCGCCGGCCTCGGCCACCGCCTCGGCGACGAGTCCGCCGAGGTCCTTGAGGTGTACGTGGCCGGGGACGAACTGGGTGAAGCTGTTCGCGATGGCGACGATCGGCTTGCCGAAGTCGTCGTCGGTCATCCCGGTGGCCCGCCACAGGGCGCGGGCGCCGGCCATCGTCCGGCCGTGCGTGGAGGTCTTCGACCGCAGGTCTGGCATTCGACAAGTGTGGCACCATCGGCGCCGCCCCGCGTCCCGGCGCCCGGCGCGGTCCAGCCAGCGGGACGGCGCGCTCCGGGCCGGGGACCCGCGTCCCGGGCGGGCACCGGCGCTCCGGCGGACCGTCCGCCGCGACCGGCCGGGAGGCACCTCGAGCCGCGACCGGCCGCGCGGGAAGCCTCGGCGGCCGGGGCGAGGCGCCCCGGCCGTGGCCCGGCCGGGTGGGAAGTCTCGGCAGTCGGATGGGGAGTCTCGGCCGCGACCGGCCACGCGGGGGGTCGACTGTGCCGAGGTCGACGACGGTGGTGGGCCGCCGATCGACCCGATCGTCCCGGACACCCGAATCGGCGCTCTTCGCCCCACGACGAGGATCACCCGGGGCCCTCCCCACGGAAGGGGAACGGTCCGGCAGAGTGAAGCTGTGCACGGCGCCTTCGATGTCCCGGTCCTCGCGGTGGTGCTCGGTCTCGCCGCCGCCAGCGGCCCGGTGCTGCTCGCGACCACCGCCCGACGGCACACCGGACCCCGCCGGGTCGGGCAGTGGCTGCTCGCGGCCGGCGGCACGCTGGTGGCCGCCGCCACCGTGGTCGGGCTCGTCGGCGTCCTCACCGTCCCGCACGACGCCCATCCGTCGGCCCCGCGCGCGGACCTCGCCACGCTGGTCGCGGTCGGCGTGACGCTCGGCGGGCTGCTGCTCTGCGCCGGTCTGCTCCGGCTGCCGGGGGCGGCGCACGACGGCCCCGCCGCGCTGCGGCTGGTGCTGGACGGGCTCGTCATCGGCGCGGCGCTCTGGTTCGTCGGCTGGGTGCTGGTGGCCGAGCCCACCCGGCTGCTCGGGGCGTACACGCCGGAGGGTTGCCTGGCGATCGTGCTGACCACGGTGACCCTGGCGGTGGCGGCCGGGCTGACCTTCATCGTCGGGGTGCGGTCCTCGTCGCCCCGGCACGGCCTGGTGCTGGCGGGCGGAGGTGTGACCCTGGTGACCGGGTGCGGCCTGACCGTGGCGGCCGGGGTCTGCCGCTCGGTGCCGGGGGTCGCCGTCTTCGGCGCCGCGCTCCTGCCGTTCGGTCTGCTGGTGGTGATCCTGGCCAGCCGGGCACCGGACCCGTCGGACGACGGACCGGACGGGGACGTCATCCGACGGGGGACCGCGTACGCCTTCCTGCCGATGGTCGCGATGGCCGTCTCCGCCGTCTACCACCTCGTCGTGGGCGGCACGTTCACCCTCGTCGCCGTCGTGGCCGGCATCGTGGAGGGGTTCGGCCTGGTGACCCGCCAGTACCTGGCGCTCAACGACGTACGCGGCTACGCCGGCCGCCTCGCCGAGCGGGAGGCGCACTTCCGGGAGCTGGCGCACACCGACCCGCTGACCAGGCTGGCCAACCGCCGGGGGCTGCTGCGGGCGTTGCAGCAGCAACAGGCCACCAACACTCCCTACGTGCTGCTCGGGCTCGATCTCGACGGTTTCAAGAACATCAACGACGTGCGGGGGCACGACGTCGGTGACGCGGTGCTGGTCGAGGTGGGGCGCCGACTGCGCAGCAACCTCCGCCCCGGCGACCTGGCCGCCCGCCTCGGCGGGGACGAGTTCGCGGTGCTGATGCAGGCCCGCCCGGCCGAGGCGGAGCGGGTCGCCGAGCGGCTGCTCGGGGTGGTCGGTGCGCCGTACCACGACAGCGCCGGGGAGGTCTTCCTGTCCGTGAGCATCGGGGTGGCCGACCACGCGGACGCGGCGGACGTCGAGACCCTGCTGCGCAACGCCGACCTGGCGCTGCGCTACGCCAAGCAGCGGGGGAAGAACCGCGTCGAGCGGTACGACGTCGCCTACGACCGGCTGCTGCGCCGCCGGACGATCCTGGAGCACGAGCTGCGCGGCGCGATCGAGCGCGACGAGCTGAGCCTGGCGTTCCAGCCCGTGGTGGCGATTCCCTCGATTCGCCCGGTCGGCGCGGAGGCGCTGCTGCGCTGGCGCCACCCCGAGCTGGGCAACGTCCGCCCCGACGAGTTCATCCCGCTGGCCGAGGAGTGCGGGATGATCGGCAAGCTCGGTTCCTGGGTGCTGCACCAGGCCTGCCACCAGCTCTCCATCTGGCTCGCCGACGGTCACGACGTCTGGGTGTCGGTCAACGTCTCGCCCCGGGAACTGCACGCCCGGGAGTACGTCAGCCAGGTCACCCAGGCGCTGCGGGCGCACCGGGTCCCGCCGCAGCGGTTGGTGCTGGAGATCACCGAGCACGCGGTGGCGACCGACCTGGACGAGCTGATCCGCCGCCTCGCGGCGCTCCGGGCCACCGGGGTACGGATCGCCCTGGACGACTTCGGCGCCGGCTACTCCTCGCTGGGACAGCTACGGCGGTTGCCGATCGATATTCTCAAGATCGACCACAGCCTGGTCGCCGGTCCGGAGCCGGTCCGGGTGCCGAACGGGGAGGGCCGGTTCGTCGCCCCGATGGTCGACGTGGTGGTCCGCCTCGGCCACCAGCTCGGGCTGAAGGTGATCGCCGAGGGGGTGACCAACCCGACGGAGCTGGCCGCCGTGGTGGAGGCCGGCTGCCGGTTCGGGCAGGGGCAGCTCTTCGGCTGGGGCGTACCGGCCGAGCACCTGGAGGCGATGCTGGAGGCGGCCACCTCGCCGGGGGCCCGGATCCCGGTGCCGCGTACCCCAGGGGACAGCCCGGCCCCGCCCGCCGGCCCGGGCTCGTCGTCTGCCCAGAATGCGGGATCAGTTGACTCAGCGCGTGAGATACGTCAGGCTTGACCCCATGTCGCCGACCAGGTCCTTCCGAGTACTTATCTGAGCGCACTCTCGGATCCGAGAGTGCGCAGGCCCCGTGCATCAGCACGTGGGCCGTTTTTGTTGGCCAATTACGTCGTTGGCAGGGCGGGCCACCGCGTGTGGCGGACCGCTCCTGCCACCGGACGGCCCAGTCACGCCCCGGCGGAACGTCCGCCCGCGCGGCCGTGCCCCGCGCCGACCACCAGACTTCAAGATCGCTGCTCCGAGCCGAAGGCCTGAATAGCCATGACGAGACCCACACCAGAGACCCTGGCCAACAGCGTGCGCCGGCACCGGCCCGCCGTGGTCGAGGGTGATCCCTCCGACCAGCATCACCGTCGACCCCGGGCCGGCGCGGCCGGCGACCCGGGCGCGCCGCTCGCCGAGTCACCGGCCCGCACCTCCGCCGTCGGCGGCCGGGCGGTGGCGCCGGTCGCGGTCACCGGCGCCGGCGCGCTGGTGAAGTCGCTGGAGGCGCTCGGGGTCGAGGTCGCGTTCGGTATCCCGGGCGGCGCCATCCTGCCGGCGTACGACCCGCTCTACGACTCGTCGATGCGGCACATCCTGGTCCGTCACGAGCAGGGCGCCGGACACGCCGCGACCGGGTACGCCCAGGCGACCGGCAAGGTGGGGGTCTGCATCGCCACGTCCGGGCCCGGCGCGACCAACCTCGTGACCCCGATCGCCGACGCGTACATGGACTCGGTGCCGATCGTGGCGATCACCGGCCAGGTCGCCAGGCCGATGATCGGCTCGGACGCCTTCCAGGAGGCCGACATCCAGGGGATCACCCTGCCGATCACCAAGCACAACTACCTGATCCAGACGGCGGACGAGATCCCCCGGGTCCTGGCCGAGGCGTTCCACCTGGCGGCGACCGGCCGGCCCGGGCCGGTGCTGGTCGACATCCCCAAGGACGTCCTCCAGGCGCAGACCACCTTCAGCTGGCCGCCGACCCTCGAACTGCCCGGCTACCGGCCCACCCTGCACCCGCACGGCAAGCAGATCCGGGAGGCGGCCCGGCTGATGACCACCGCCCGGCGTCCGGTGCTGTACGTCGGCGGTGGTGTGCTGAAGGCCGGCGCCACCGAGGGGCTGCGCCAGCTGGCGGAGCTGACCGGGATCCCGGTGGTCACCACCCTGATGGCCCGGGGCGCCTTCCCGGACTCGCACCCGCAGCACCTCGGCATGCCGGGCATGCACGGCACCGTGGCCGCGGTCTACGCGCTGCAGAAGGCGGACCTGATCGTGGCGCTCGGCGCCCGGTTCGACGACCGGGTCACCGGCCGGCTCGACTCCTTCGCCCCGGGGGCGGCGGTGGTGCACGCCGACATCGACCCGGCCGAGATCGGCAAGAACCGCGCGGCGGACGTGCCGATCGTCGGCGACGCCCGGTACGTCATCGACGAGCTGATCGAGGCGATCCGGGCGGCCACCAGCGGTCAGCCCGGCGGGACCGCCGACCGTACGGAGTGGTGGGCGCAACTGAACGACCTGCGCAAACGCTATCCGCTCGGGTACGACGAGCCGACCGACGGCACCCTCGCCCCGCAGTACGTCATCGAGCGGCTGGGCGCGATCGTCGGCCCGGACGCGATCTACGTGGCCGGGGTGGGCCAGCACCAGATGTGGGCCTCCCAGTTCATCTCGTACGAGAAGCCGTACACCTGGCTGAACTCCGGCGGCCTCGGCACCATGGGGTACGCCGTGCCGGCGGCGATGGGCGCGAAGGTCGGCAAGCCGGAGACCACGGTCTGGGCGATCGACGGCGACGGCTGCTTCCAGATGACCAACCAGGAGCTGGCGACCTGCGCCCTGGAGGGGATCCCGATCAAGGTTGCCGTGATCAACAACGGCAACCTCGGCATGGTCCGGCAGTGGCAGACGCTCTTCTACGGTGAGCGCTACTCCAACACCGAACTCGGCACCCACAAGCACCGGATCCCGGACTTCGTGAAGCTGGCCGAGGCGCTGGGCTGCGTCGGGCTGCGTTGCGAGAGCAAGGCCGACGTGGACCGGACCATCAAGGCCGCGATGGAGATCAACGACGCGCCGGTGGTCGTCGACTTCGTGGTCGGCAAGGACGCGATGGTCTGGCCGATGGTCGCCGCCGGCACCAGCAACGACGAGATCATGTTCGCCCGCGGGGTCCGCCCGACCTTCGACGACGACGAGCTGTGAGGGCTGCGAAGAGATGAGCAAGCACACCCTGTCCGTGCTGGTGGAGAACAAGCCCGGGGTCCTGGCCCGGGTGAGTGGTCTCTTCTCCCGCCGCGGGTTCAACATCGACTCGCTCGCGGTCGGGGAGACCGAGATCCCGGAGATCTCCCGGATCACCATCGTGGTCAACGCCGAGACCTCGCCGTTGGAGCAGGTGACCAAGCAGCTCAACAAGCTGGTCAACGTGCTGAAGATCGTCGAGCTGGACCCGGCGGTCTCGGTCGCCCGGGAGCTGCTGCTGGTCAAGGTCCGGGCCGACCGGACGCAGCGCTCCCAGGTGCTGGAGACGGTGAACCTGTTCCGCGCCCGGGTGGTCGACGTCGCACCGGACACCCTCACGATCGAGGCGACCGGTACCGCTGACAAGCTGGACGCGCTGCTGCGCGATCTCGAACCGTTCGGAATCAAGGAAATGGTGCAGTCGGGCCTGGTGGCCATCGGGCGGGGGTCCCGGTCGATCACCACCGGCGCGGCGCTGCGGGCGGCCTGAGCGGGCCGGTGCCGTACACCGCAATCAACGTCGGCGGACCATGTCAGGCCGCTGCAGGAAAGGACAGTCATGACCGTTGAGGTGTTCTACGACGACGACGCCGACCTGTCGCTCATCCAGGGCAAGAAGGTCGCGGTGCTCGGCTACGGCAGCCAGGGCCACGCCCACGCGCTGTCGCTGCGCGACTCGGGTGTCGAGGTCGTGATCGGCCTCCCGGAGGGGTCGAAGAGCCGGCCCAAGGCCGAGGAGCAGGGGCTGCGGGTGCTGACCCCGGCCGAGGCGTCCGCCGAGGCTGATGTGATCATGCTGCTGGCGCCGGACACCGTGCAGCGCGCGCTCTACGCGGAGGCGATCGCACCGCACCTGACCGCGGGAAAGGCGCTGTTCTTCGCCCACGGCTTCAACATCCGGTACGGCTTCATCACGCCCCCCGCCGAGGTGGACGTGGCGATGGTCGCGCCGAAGGGCCCGGGTCACCTGGTCCGCCGCCAGTACGTCGACGGCAAGGGCGTCCCGTGCCTGGTCGCGGTGGAGCAGGACGCCACCGGCACGGCGTTCCCGCTGGCGCTGGCGTACGCCAAGGCGATCGGCGGCACCCGTGCCGGCGCGATCCGTACCACCTTCAAGGACGAGACCGAGAGCGACCTCTTCGGCGAGCAGGCGGTCCTCTGCGGTGGGGTCTCGGCGCTGGTGCAGGCCGGTTTCGAGGTCCTCACCGAGGCCGGCTACGCGCCGGAGATCGCCTACTTCGAGTGCCTGCACGAGCTGAAGCTGATCGTCGACCTGATGTACGAGGGCGGCATCGCCCGGATGCGGTACAGCGTCTCCGACACCGCCGAGTACGGCGACTACTCGCGCGGCCCGCGGGTGGTGGACGCGCGGGTCAAGGAGGAGATGCGCAAGATCCTCGCCGAGGTCCAGTCGGGTGAGTTCGCCCGGGAGTGGATCGCCGAGGACGACGCGGGTCGGCCGAACTTCACCAAGTGGCGGGCCGAGGCGGCGGCGCACCCGATCGAGGAGACCGGCAAGAAGCTGCGCGGCATGATGAGCTGGGTGGACCGCCCGATCACCGAGACCGCCTGAGCGCGGGCGTTCCGGCCCGAGTCACGGGTGCGGCCGGAGCCGGGGCCACGGCCCCGGCTCCGGCCGGCGTTCGTGGCCCGGTGCCCGCCGCCGGGTCCGGTTTTCCACGCGTCGACCCTGGCCCGGGCGGGGAGGGAGCGCGGCGGGCGCGCCGACCGGTACCCCGGCGCCGGGGCGGGGTCGCGCACGTTACCGGATCATTGCCGGTCGGTGTCCGGTGATCGCCGTCACCGTCAGCGGCGGGAAATGCGTGGTGGTTACGGGCCGTTAGCGCGCGGGCTCGGGTAGGGTCGCCGCATGCGACTGGAGCTATCGCACCGTACTGAGCGTTTCGGCGCCGTTCGCATCCACGAACTTCAGCGCGTCATACAGTTGGACTCGGGTGATGCCACCGGGGCAACCGGTGACGGCATAGTCACGCAGGCCGCGATGCGCGCGATCGAGCGGCAGATGGTCATCGTCATTCCCTGCATGAATGAGACACGCAGAGTAATCGAGGGCGTGCTCTCGGGGATACCGCACGACTGTCTGATCGTGCTCGTCTCGAACAGCGCTCGCCAGCCGGTCGATCGGTACGAGATCGAGGCGCAGACGCTGGAGCAGTTCTGCCGGGCCGCCGAGCGGCCGGCGATCATCGTGCACCAGCGGGATCCGGGGGTGGCCGCCGCGTTCAAGGCGGCCGGCATGCCGGAACTGATCGACGACGACGGTCTGGTCCGCACCGGCAAGGGCGAGGCGATGCTGATCGGCATGGCGGTGGCCGCGCTGACCGGTCGCACCTACCTCGGCTACATCGACGCCGACAACTACGTCCCCGGCGCCGTCCACGAGTACGTCAAGGTCTACGCCGCCGGTCTGCACCTGGCGGCCAACCCGTACGCGATGGTCCGGATCTCCTGGCACTCCAAGCCGAAGCTCCGGGACGGGCGGCTCTTCTTCAGCCGCCGCGGCCGTAGCTCCGAGATCACCAACGAGTTCCTCAACCGCCTGGTGGCGGAGTACTCCGGGTTCGGCACGGAGGTGATCGCGACCGGCAACGCCGGCGAGCACGCCCTCAGCCTCGACCTGGGGCTGCGGATGCGGCTGGCCGGCGGGTTCGCCGTGGAGCCGTTCGAGTTCGTGGAGCTGTTCGAGCAGTTCGGCGGCGTGCTCGACACCGCACATCCGGAGGTCATGGCGAGTTCGGTGCCGGTGCTGCAGATCGAGACCCGCAACCCGCACTTCCACGACAACAAGGGCGAGGAGCACGTCCAGGGCATGCGGATGCAGGCGCTGAACGTCCTCTACCACTCGCCGATCGCGCTGCCCCCGGTCCGGCAGGCGATTCTCGACTTCATGACCGCCCAGAACGCGCTCGCCCCGGGCGAGGAGCCGCCCCGGGAGCGGATCTACCCACCGGTCGGCTCGCTCGCCCTCGACCTGCTTCGGGAGAGCCTCGAGAACGAGGCGGACACCTTCCGCCAGCTCGGTTCCGCCACGCTGGTGGCCCGGCCACGGCCGCGCCCGTCCCTGGCGGAGCCGCAGGTGGTCACCTCGGCCTGAGCCGCGGCGACCTCGGCGACCACGGAGGGCGGAACGATCCGTGTCTCGCTGTGAGGGCACTCACGTGGGTCCCCGGCGCGGGCGGACAGCCCGACGCATACGATCGGCAGACAGGTGCGTCCGCACCGTGTAAGGACGACCGACTGGCGGAGCGCGGGACGCAGCGCGGCGCCCACGTGGCCGCAGACCTCGCCCGGACGACACATTCGAGGACCAATGACTCCCGTCGTACTGATCGCTGAAGAGCTCGCTCCCGCCGCCCTCGACGTGCTCGCGCACGACTTCGACGTACGCCACGTCGACGGCACCGACCGCCCCGCGCTGCTCAGCGCGCTCGCCGAGGCCGACGCGCTCATCGTGCGCAGCGCCACCCAGGTCGACGCCGAGGCCATCGCCGCGGCACCACGGCTCAAGGTGATCGCCCGGGCCGGCGTGGGGCTGGACAACGTCGAGGTGGCGGCGGCCACCGCCCGGGGCGTGATGGTGGTCAACGCCCCCACCTCGAACATCGTCTCCGCCGCGGAGCAGGCCGTCGCCCTGCTCCTCGCGGTCGCCCGCAACACCGCGAGCGCCAGCGCCGCCCTCAAGGCGGGGGAGTGGAAGCGGTCGAAGTACACCGGGGTCGAGATCCAGGGCAAGACGGTCGGCGTGGTCGGCCTCGGCCGGATCGGGGTCCTCTTCGCGCAGCGGATGGCGGCGTTCGGGACCCGGCTGATCGCGTACGACCCCTACGTGCAGCCCGCCCGCGCGGCGCAGCTCGGCGTCCGGCTGGTCGGGCTGGAGGAGCTGCTGCGGGAGAGCGACTTCATCTCGATCCACCTGCCGAAGACCCCGGAGACGGTCGGCCTGATCGGCGAGAAGGAGCTGGCTCTGGTCAAGCCCGGGGTCCGGATCATCAACGCGGCGCGGGGCGGTCTGATCGACGAGCAGGCCCTGGCCAACGCGATCGCCGAGGGTCGGGTCGCCGGTGCCGGGTTGGACGTCTACGCCAAGGAGCCCTGCACCGCCTCGCCCCTCTTCGCCTTCGACAACGTCGTCGCCACGCCCCACCTGGGCGCCTCGACCGTCGAGGCGCAGGACAAGGCCGGGCTCGCGGTGGCCCGCAGCGTGAAGCTCGCCCTCCAGGGCGAGTTCGTGCCGGACGCGGTCAACGTGCAGGCCGGCGGGGTGGTTGCCGAGGACGTCCGACCGCTGCTGCCGTTGGCGGAGAAGCTGGGCAAGGTCTTCACGGCGGTGGCCGGCGGGGTTGCCGCCAGCGTCACCGTCGAGGTCCGGGGCGAGATCGTCGCCAACGACGTCTCGGTGCTCAAGCTCGCCGCCACCAAGGGGATCTTCGCCTCGGTGGTCGAGGAGCAGGTGACGTACGTCAACGCGCCGCTGCTGGCCGCCGACCGTGGGGTCACGGTGGAGCTGACCACGCACGCGGAGACGACCGAGCACACGAACCTGGTGACCGTGCACGGGGCGCTGCCGGACGGCCGCACCGTCCGGGTCAGCGGCACCGTCGTGCACAGCGGTACCCGGGACGCCATCAGGCTGACCGAAGTGGACGGTTTCGACCTGGAGCTGGGCGCCGACGGCATCCTGCTCTTCTTCCGTTACGCCGACCGTCCCGGTGTGGTCGGCACCGTCGGCTCGATCCTCGGCGAGGCGGGCGTCAACATCGCCGCCATGCAGGTGGCCCGGCGGGAGGCGGGCGGTGAGGCGCTGATGACCCTCACCGTCGACTCGGCGGTCGCCGCGGACCTGCTCGGGTCGGCGGCGGACGCGATCGGCGCGGTGGCGGCGAGCGCGGCCGACCTGCGCGACGAGGTCTGACCGGCAGGGGCGGGTTTCACGGCGGCGCGATCGGCGGTGCCCCGCGGGGGACACCGCCACCGGCCCCGGTGGACACGCGGAACTGTGGCTCTTGCGAGGAATCACGTACGGTCGATAGCGTGTTGACGCGGATACCCGGCGAGTTCCTGGGCGCGGACTCGTCTTCGGGTGATGAGGCGTCGCGCCGGCCGGGCCATCAGCACCCCCGTGTGCGCGAGCCACGCGCACTCGTCGCTGATCGGCCCCCGCGGTCGTTGCCGAGACCGCGGGGGCCGATCGCGTGTCTTCGGCCGATCACCCGGACGGGACCGGCGCGGTGCTCCCCGAGCGCGGGCGCGGGTGGGGGCGGCGTCTCTCGGTTCGGTCAGCGCGCGGCGGCGAAGAGGACCCGGTAGCCGTCCGCGGTGGGGAACCAGTCGAGTCCGGCCCGGCCGGCGGCGAAGAGCGCGGTGGCGTAGCCGTCGGCGACGGCGAGGTCCGGGCCGATCACCGTCGCGGCGACCAGCCGGTTCGCCGGCTGTCCGGTGTGCGGGTCCACGACGTGGTCGCGACGGCCGGCGACCCCGGAGGTGCCGATCGCCCCCGAGGTCAGCTCCAGCAGCATCGGCGGGCGGTGCCCGTCGGTCGGGTGGTGTACGGCGATCCGCCACGGGCCGCCGTGCGGCGCGTGCCCGCGTACCGTCAGGTCGGCGCCGCAGACGACGGCGTAGTTCTCGACCCCGGCGGCGCGTAGCCGCGCCGCCGCCCGCTCGACCGCCCAGCCTCCGAGCAGGCCACCGGGGTCGAAGCCGCCGGGGACCGCCCAGGCGTCGAACCAGCCGTCGGTGGCGGCCCGCATCGCCGCGCACCGGGCCACGATGTCGGCCAACGGTGGGTACGCGTCGGCGCTGATCTCGCCCCGGCGCAGCCGCGACACCAGGCTGGCGGGTCGGGCCGGGCTGTAGGTCAGGTCGATCGCCCGCAACTCGGCGACCGCGTCGCGCAACGCCTCGCCGATCTCCCGCCGGCCGAGCGTGCCCGCGCCGTTGAGGATCATCGTGTACTCGGCGATCGAGGTCCGTACGGTGTGCCGGGCGACCACCCGGTCGGCCAGGCTCGTACCCGGTCGGTCGTGCCGCCGGCCGGCGCCCAGCCGCAGGTCCGGCCGACCTCGCCCGCCCGCGGGGGCCGGGAGTCCGCCCCGGCGGCGCTGACCGCGGCCCCGGCCGTTCCCCGGGACCCGCATGCCTGCCCCCTGGAACCTCATCTTCCCCCCTGGATCCAGATTCCCCGGCCGCCCCTCCGGCCCCCTGCGGCACACCATAGGGAGCGAAGATGGTTGCTCCATGAGTGCCACCTGAGAAGATCCTGAGTGTCCGGGGTTCCCATGAATGTCCCGGGGTTCTCAAATAGCGGGAGAGACGTACCGGGAAACGGGACGGTCCCTTAACGTTCCCTAGACACGAACGAGGCGGCAAAGGAGCTGGACAGTGGCGGTGGCCCGAATCGCGGTGGTGGCTGGTGACGGCATCGGGCCGGAGGTGGTCGCCGAGGCCCGCAAGGTGATCGACGCGGTGCTGCCCGGTGTCGAGGCCACCGAGTACGACCTCGGCGCGGCACGCTACCACCGGACCGGTGAGGTGCTGCCGGACTCGGTCCTCGCCGAGTTGGCCCAGCACGACGCCATCCTGCTCGGGGCGGTCGGTGATCCCAGTGTGCCGCCCGGGGTGCTGGAGCGTGGTTTGCTGCTCAGGCTCCGCTTCGACTTCGACCAGTACGTCAACCTCCGTCCCGCCCGGCTCTGGCCCGGCGTCACCGGTCCGCTGGCCAGCGTGAAGCCCGGTGAGATCGACCTGGTGGTGGTCCGGGAGGGCACGGAGGGGCTCTACGCCGGCGCCGGTGGCACGCTGCACCGGGACAGCCCGGCCGAGGTGGCGACGGAGGAGAGCCTGAACACCCGGCACGGCGTCGAGCGGGTGATCCGGGACGCCTTCGCCCGCGCCACGCGGCGCGAGCGGCGCAAGGTCACCCTGGTGCACAAGACCAACGTGCTGACCCACGCCGGCTCGCTCTGGTCCCGGACGTTCGCCGCGGTCGCGGCCGAGCACCCGGATGTCGAGACCGAGTACCAGCACGTCGACGCCGCCGCGATGTTCCTGGTCACCCAGCCGCAGCGGTACGACGTGGTGGTCACCGACAACCTGTTCGGCGACATCCTCACCGACATCGCCGCCGCCGTCACCGGCGGGATCGGCCTGGCCGCCAGCGGCAGCATCAACCCGGAGCGGATCCACCCGTCCATGTTCGAACCGGTGCACGGCTCCGCCCCGGACATCGCCGGCCAGGGCGTGGCGGACCCGGTCGCGGCGGTGCTCTCCGCCGCGCTGCTCCTCGACCACCTCGGCCACCCCGAGGCGGCTCGTCGAGTAACCGAGGCGGTCGCCGCCGAGCTGGCGTCCCGGGGTCCCAACTCGGTGCGGCGGACCGCCGAGATCGGCGACCGGATCGCCGCGCACGCGGCGGGCTGACCCCGGCGCGTCCGCTGCCGGGCGGGCCCGCCGAGACGTGGTCGGTCCAGACCGGGCCGGAGACTCCACCGGAGCCGGCCGGCCCGACGCTCACCGCGCGAGCCGGGCGGTGTCGCCGCAGGCCCCGCCCGCGCCGGGGCCGCGGCGTCGACGCGTGGTGGCGGACGAGTCCGGCACCCCGGGCGAGCACGACCGGCCCGGCGGGCGAGCGGCGGGGCCCGTCCGGCACCGATGGGCTGCGAATCCGTGGCACCGATGGCCGGCCGGACCGCCGGTTCTGGGTGAAGGCGCGGGTGGCGCCGTGGCCGACCGGAGGGTCGAGGTTGAACGACCGTTCGGGGTAAGTTGCAGACACGACTTCACTCCGGCACCCCCGACTTCGGGTGCCGGTTCCTTCCACGGAGGGCAGTGCGATGAGCGGTGGTGACAAGCTCGAATTCGAGATCCGTCCGAATCCTCAGCCGGTAGCCGCCGCCGAGCGCGAGGCGCTCCTGTCCAACCCGGGATTCGGCCGCATCTTCACCGACCACATGGTCACGATCCGGTACGTCGAGGGCAAGGGCTGGTACGACGCCCGGGTGGAGGCCCGGGCGCCGATCGCGATGGATCCGGCGAGCGCGGTGCTGCACTACGCCCAGGTGATCTTCGAGGGGCTGAAGGCGTACCACGCGGCCGACGGCGGGGTGACGCTGTTCCGGCCGGAGGCCAACGCGGCGCGGTTCGTCGAGTCCGCCCGCCGGATGGCGATGCCGCCGCTGCCGAAGCAGGCATTCCTCGACTCGCTCCGGCATCTGATCGAGATCGACCGGGCCTGGCTGCCGACCACCGAGGAGAGCAGCCTCTACCTGCGTCCGTTCATGTTCGCCAACGAGGTCTTCCTCGGGGTGCGCCCGGCGCACGAGTACCTCTTCCTGCTGATCGCGTCACCGGTCGGGTCGTACTTCGCCAAGGGCGTGCAGCCGGTGACGGTCTGGGTGTCGCCGACGTACACCCGGGCGGCGCCGGGCGGCACGGGCGCGGCCAAGTGCGGCGGCAACTACGCCGCCTCGCTGGCGGCCCAGGCCGAGGCGATCGAGCACGACTGCGACCAGGTCGTCTTCCTGGACGCGGTGCAGCGGCGGTACGTCGACGAACTCGGCGGGATGAACATCTTCTTCGTCTACGACGACGGCAGCCTGGTGACCCCGCCGCTCGGCGGGACGATCCTGCCCGGCATCACCCGCGACGCCCTGATCACCCTGGCCCGTCAGCAGGGTCGGACCGTGGTCGAGCGGCCGGTGGCGTTCGACGAGTGGCGGGCCGACGCCGCCAGCGGCCGACTGCGCGAGGTCTTCGCCTGCGGCACCGCGGCGGTGATCACGCCGATCGGCCGCGTGCGCTACCCGGACGGGGAGTTCACCATCGCCGACGGCACGCCCGGTGAGATCACCACCGGGTTGCGGCAGACCCTGGTGGACATCCAGCGGGGCCGGATCGAGGACGTCAACGGCTGGATCCACCGGATTCCGTGACCGCTCGGCCCGAGGCCGGGTCCACCCGGCCTCGGGCCGTCCCGGCAGCGATGCCCCGGCGGTCCGGGCCCGGTTCGGCGGCCGCCCGGGCTCAGTTCAGGAGGTGGGCGCGGAGCGCGTCGATCCGGCTCGGGTCGAGCCCGGCGCCGAGCAGGTACCGCTGGACCGAGCCGTGCCGGTCGCGCAGCTCGGTGAGGAAGAGCCGCATCGCCTCCGCCGGGCAGGCCAGGAACGGGGCCGGGACCGGGGTCGTGTCGGGCAGGATGGTCGCGAGCCACTCGCTGAGCCGCGCCGACGCCTCGGCGCTCAGCGCGTAGTCGGCGGCGATGGCGTCGTCGGCGACGCCGAGCAGCGACAGGGTCAGCGCGCAGACCACGCCGGTGCGGTCCTTGCCGGCCACGCAGTGCACCAGCAGCGGGGCGGCCGCGGCGTCGGCGATCACCTCGATCGCGGCGGCCAGTCCGGCCGCGCCGATCTCGGCCAGGTCGTGGTACCGGTCGGCCAGGTAGCGGGCCAGCCCGAGATCCTCGGTGTACGGCGTCTCCTCCCAGAGCGGATGCTCCGGGTGGATGTGTCGGTAGACCAGTCCGGCGTACTCCGGAATTCGACCGTCCCGGCTCACCTCGGAGGGGCGACGCAGGTCGACGACGGTGCGGATGCCGAGCGCGCGGAAGGCGGCCTGGTCGACGTCGTCCATCCGGTGCGGCGAGTCTGACCGGTAGAGGCGACCGCGGCGGACCGTCCGGCCGTCCAGCCCGGGCACCCCGCCCACGTCCCGGAAGTTGACGAGGGTCGTGAAGGTCGTCGCCGGTGCCGGTGCCACGTCCACCGCAACACCGTACTGCCCCGGGGCCGGTCGGCCGAGCGGGGAGGATCCCGGGTGCGCGCCGGCGCGGTGGTCGCCGGCTCCCGGGCGGAACGGATCGCCGGGGGAGTCCACGGCGGCGACGCCACCGGTCCCGCCATGTGGACTTTCCCTCCCACATCGCCGACGAAGGTGGCAGAGTACCGTCCGTGACCTGCTCCGCACTCATTATTGGCAGCTAGCGCGCCGGCAACCTCTCCGCCGAGCGCGCAGACCTCCCGCATCCGCGGGGGGTCGTTTTGTTTGTGGGGCGAGAGGGATCCGGAGCAGGGGCTGCGCCGCTCTCGAAGGGAAACAGATGACGTACCAGGTCTACGACACGACGCTGCGTGACGGTGCGCAGCGCGAGGGGATCAGCTACTCGGTCGTCGACAAGCTGGCGGTGGCCCGGCTGCTCGACGAGTTCGGCGTCGGCTTCATCGAGGGCGGCTGGCCGGGCGCGATGCCGAAGGACACCGAGTTCTTCCGGCGGGCCCGGACCGAGCTGGACCTGAAGCACGCGATCCTGGTGGCGTTCGGCTCGACCCGCAAGGCCGGGCTCGACGTCGCCGCCGATCCGCAGGTCCGCGCGCTGCTCGACGCCGAGACCCCGGCGGTGTGCCTGGTCGCCAAGTCCGATCTTCGGCACGTCGAGCGGGCGTTGCGCACCACCGCCGGGGAGAACCTGGCGATGGTCCGGGACACCGTGGCGTTCTTCGTCGCCGAGGGGCGGCGGGTCTTCCTCGACTGCGAGCACTTCTTCGATGGCTTCCGGTACGACCCGGGGTACACGGCCGCGGTGGTCGAGACGGCGCTGGCGGCCGGCGCCGAGGTCGCGGTCATGTGCGACACCAACGGCGGGATGCTGCCCTCCCAGGTCACCGCCGCCATCGGCGCGCTGATCGAGCGCATCGGCGTCGCACCGGAGCGGCTCGGCATCCACACCCAGAACGACACCGGGTGCGCGGTCGCGAACACGATCGCCGCCGTCGAGGCCGGAGTGCGGCACTTCCAGGGCACCGCCAACGGCTACGGCGAGCGGGCCGGCAACGCCGACCTCTTCACGGTCGTCGCCAACCTGCAACTCAAGCTCGGGCTGCCGGTCCTACCGGAGGGCTGCCTGGCGCAGATGGTGCGGGTCTCGCACGCCATCGCGGAGATCGCCAACATCGCCCCCGACACCCACCAGGCCTACGTCGGGGCCGCCGCCTTCGCCCACAAGGCGGGGCTGCACGCGAGCGCGATCAAGGTGGATCCGGTGCTCTACAACCACGTGGACCCCGGCGTGGTGGGGAACGACATGCGGATCCTGGTGACGGAGATGGCCGGCCGGGCCAGCATCGAGCTGAAGAGCCGGGAACTCGGCCTGGACCTGGCCGGCCATCCCGACGCCGCCACCCGGGTGACCAAGCGGGTGAAGGAGCTGGAGGCGGGGGGCTGGTCGTTCGAGGCCGCTGACGCGTCGTTCGAGCTGCTGGTCCGCAGCGAGCTGCCCGGACAGGGCGCCCCGCGGCCGTTCGCGCTGGAGTCGTACCGGGTCCTGGTCGAGCACCGCGAGGACGGCGCGGTGGTCTCGGAGGCGACCGTGAAGATCCGGGTACGCGGCGAGCGCGTGATCGCCACCGCCGAGGGGAACGGCCCGGTCAACGCCCTGGACGAGGCGCTGCGGGTGGCGCTGCTCCGGCACTACCCCGAGCTGCGCAACTTCGAACTCGCCGACTACAAGGTACGCATCCTGGAGGGGAGCCACGGCACCGGCGCGGTCACCCGGGTGCTGGTGGAGACCGCCGACCGTGACGGCCGCGACTGGACCACGGTCGGCGTCCACCCGAACGTGGTGGAGGCGAGCTGGCACGCGCTCGTCGACGCCCTCACCTACGGCGTCGCGCGGACCGCGGCGGAGGTCTGAACCGTCCGACGGCGAAGGGCGGACCGGACCGCACGGTGGTGTGACGGCCCCGCCTCCCGGCGCATCGAGCGCCCGGGGGCGGGGCCGTCGTCGTGTCGGACCATTGTGGCGCGTGCGCCGGCGGGGTACGTCAAAAGTGAACCGGAAATGTGAAAGACGAATTGTTCATCGCATTTCTTCGGTTCTTATCCCGGTGGTGACGCTGCGGCCCGTCACCGCCGGTTACGGTCCTCGACCGGGTGATACCGCTATTGACCTGCTCCTTTGTCAAATGCTATGTTTCCTCGTAGTTGTCGAGTGGCCACTCTGAGTAGTATCAGCTGGTAAAAGCAGCACTGATCGGCGCCGATCATGTGTCTTCCAGCGACCGTATTCCTGCACCGACTATTGGGCTCAGCCCTCGTTCTACCGACGAAACCTGGCGTGCGTGGGCCCTTCCGCATCCGCTGAAGCGGTCCGACGTCAATGTCGACCCGGTGGGACGTGGGTTGTATCGCCAGCGGCCATCAGACAACGCCGTCGCCGGCACGACCATCACCATTTCGGTCAAGAGGAAAGAGATGATGTCATGGCCAAGATCTTCGGGCGCAAGTCCCTCCTGCTCGCCGTCGGGGCGCTCGCGCTGACGCTCGTGGGCGGCGGCGTGGCCGTCGCCGCTCCGGACCCCGGCGTCGACCCCGGCGCGGTCCGGGTCGACGGCAGGGTGGTCCAGCAGCCACCGGTCACCCAGGCCGACATCGACGCGGCCAAGGCCGCGGCGGCGAAGGCCGGCCCCCAGCAGGCGAGTGCAACGCTCTTCGCGGTCGTCAGCGCCAACGGCGGCCTGATCCGGGGCGACGGAGCCGTCTCGGTGACGCTCCTCGGCCTCGGCCAGTACCAGGTGGTCTTCAACACCCCCGTCAACAACGGGGCGTTCGTCGGCACGATCGGGCTGACCGGCAGCGTCGGGGTCTCGCCATCCGGCCTGATCTCGGTGGTCGGTCGGACGAACCTGGCCCAGGGGGTCTTCGTGCAGACCTGGAACGCCGCCAACCAGCCGGCGAACCGGAGTTTCCACCTCGCCGTGTTCCTGCCCTGACGCCCTCCCCGACGTCGGCCTCCGCCTCCGCACCGAGGCGGGGGCCGACTCCCGTCCCGGCCCGGGCCGTGGACGCCCCAGCCCTTCCGATGCGGGCCCAGCCCCGCACGTCCGGGGCAGGGCCGGGGTTCAGCCCTCCTGGACAGGGCCGGCTCAGCCCTTCCGGGGCAGGGTCAGCTCGGCCAGCACCGGACGGTGGTCCGAACCGGGCAGCGGCCGGACCGCCACCCGGGTGACCGCGATCCGCGGGTCCACCAGGACGTGGTCGATGGTCACCGGCGGAATGAGGTCGCCGTCGTACGGGCCCCAGGTGCCGGTCAACCCGGCCCCGACCGCGGCGGCGGCGTCGACGTACCCCGTGTCGAGCAGGTCCCGCAGCGGTGCGTGGTCAAGGGTGGCGTTGAAGTCCCCGGCCAGGATCCGCAGCGGGCCGTCCGGCGAGGCAGGCGGCTGGGCCGCCAGGTCGGCACGCCAGTCCGGGAGCGTGCTCAGGGCCGAGGGTGCGAGCGGGTGCACCGACTCGACCAGCACCGGCGGGGCACCCTCCGGCCACACCGTCGCGTACGCCTGGGTGAAGCCGCCGCCGTTGCGCCGGACCCCGCCGTCGCTGAGCGGAAACCGGGAGTAGAGCGCCGATCCGGTGGTCCCCGGCTCCGGGTTGAGCTGCCGGTACGGCAGCAGGGCTGCCAGGCCCATCCGGTCGAGTGCCGCCTCCGCGTTCGGGGTGAACTCCTGCACCGCCAGCACGTCGACCCGGTGGCTCCGGACCAGGGCGACCAGCGCCCCCGGATCCGCCGCCCCGGCGAGCAGGTTCGCGGTGAGCACCCGCAACGGCGGGCCGCCCGGGGCCGGCTGCGGATCGGGCAGGGCCCGCGGCGCGACGAGACCAACCAGGGTCACCGCGGTCAGCGCCGCCACCCCCGCCGCCCACCAGCGCCGCAGGGCGAGGGCGAGCCCGAGCGGCAGCAGGGCCCAGGCGGCCACGTACGGGGTGAAGGCGATCAGTTGCACGGCCGGTCCCCGCTCCAGCCCGGCCACCCGGACCGCGGCCCAGGCCAGGCCCGGTACGACCAGCAGCCAGCAGAGTCCGGTCAGCCACCGTGCCGGGGCCCGACGCGTCCGGGGCGCCGGATCGGCCACTGGGCCGGGGACAAGATCCGCGGTGGTCATGCCGGAAGGCTAGCCGTCCGATGTGGAGAACGTGTGGCGGAAGCGTGTACGTCCGGCGCGGCAGCGACCGGGTCGGCGTCGACGGCGGTCAGCTGCCGCTCAACACCCCGGTCAGCGCGTCGTACCGGTAAACCGTGGTGCGGTGTGGGGCCGTCGAGCCGGCGTCCCGGACCTGCACCACCAGGACGCCGATCTTCACGTCGTCCCGGGTGGCGAACGACCGCCACGGCACCCCGGCCCGGGCGACGTCGACGCTGTGCCCGAAGTTCCCGTCCGGGGCGGTGATCGAGTAACGCGGACCCACCGCCGGCGCGATGTCGAGCCCGCCGTCGGCGCGGATGGTGAGCGTGACCAGCAGGGTGCCGTCCGGGGCGTGGATCCGGGCCGGTTCGCCCGCCCGGAAGGCGCGCCGGCCCGCACCCTGGACGTCCATGCCGTTGTAGAACGTGCCGCCGCGCTCGTCGACCCAGAAGTGCGGGACCTGGGCCCGCGGCGCGCCGTGGTCGCGGCCCGGATAGTAGGCGAGATGCCAGTGCGGCGGATTGTCCGGGTGCAGGGGGTTGTTCGTCTCGAAGCCCATCAGCGAGAAGAAGTGGCCCCGGCGCCGGGCCTCGGCGATCAGTCCCGAATCCCGGAGCACCGCCTCGGCGGCGACCATCCAGTTGACGACGGCGGTGGCCTGCACCGCCGGCCACGGCCCGCCGGCCCAGGGGCCCACCGCCCGGTCCGGGTCGTTGTGCTCGATCCGCCAGAGCAGTCCACTCGCCGTCGACCGGCTGAGCATGCTCCAGACCTGGAGGGTCGCCTGGTTGGCGTCGGGTGACGACCAGACGACCGGGACCACCACGGTCACCCGGTGTGGGGCGCCGGCGTGCCGGTGGAGCGCGAGCCGGGTGTCGGCGGCGACCACGGATCCGACGGACGCCTCGGGCCAGTCGATGGTGACCGGGATGCCCCGCTCGCTGCGGGGCCCCCTGATGAAGGCGGTGAACTCACTCCGGCTCGCCGCCCGGTGCCGGTCGCCGGCGAGCAGGCGGTAGCCCGGAGGCAGGGTGATCCGCGGAGTGCTCGGCGCGCCCGGGACCGCCCGGACGACCCGGATGCCGGCGTAGTGCGGCGCGGGCGCGGTGTCCGGCGCGGCGACCGCGGCCGCCCCGCCCGGGAGGAAGCCGGGCCGACCCGGGATGGCGCCGACGACGTCGGCCCCGGTCGCTCCCGCCACCCCGATCGATGCCGCCACCAGCAGGTTCGCCAGCGACCGTCGAAACCGCACCCGGCCTCCCCGTTTCGACCCGTCCCGCCCCTGGTGACGGTTTTGCCGCGCTCGATTCTATGGGGACGGTCGTGCGGCGCGGTACCGTGGCGTCCCGCCACGTGGCCGCCGTCCGCACTCGCAGGTTTGTCGCCGCCGAGGCCGGGAAGCCCGCACCGTGACGGACATGTCAGACACCGTGACCACCCGCCCCAGGCCGGTCGAGAGCGACGCGGTCGGGCCGGAGCTCGAACAAGCGCTCTTCGAGGTCAAACGCGTCATCGTCGGGCAGGACCGGCTGGTCGAGCGCCTCTTCACCGCGCTGCTCGCCGACGGGCACTGCCTGCTGGAGGGAGTGCCGGGCGTCGCCAAGACGCTGGCCGCGCAGACCCTCGCCACCGCGGTCGGTGGCAGCTTCTCCCGGATCCAGTTCACCCCGGACCTGGTGCCGTCCGACATCGTCGGCACCCGCATCTACCGGGCGTCGGCCGAGACCTTCGACGTCGAACTCGGACCGGTGATGGCGAACCTGGTGCTCGCCGACGAGATCAACCGGGCGCCGGCGAAGGTGCAGTCCGCGCTGCTGGAGGCGATGGCCGAACGCCAGGTCTCCATCGGTGGCCGGAGCTATCCGGTGCCGGCACCGTTCCTGGTGCTGGCCACCCAGAACCCGATCGAGTCCGAGGGCGTCTACCCGCTCCCGGAGGCCCAGCGCGACCGGTTCCTGATGAAGGTGCTGGTCGACTACCCGAGCGACGTCGACGAACTCGCGATCCTCTACCGGATGAGCGCGGAACGTCCCCGGGCCCGCCAGGTCCTCGACCCGGACCGGCTCCGGGGGCTCCAGGAGCGGGCCGCCCGGGTGTTCGTCCACCACGCCCTCGCCGAGTACGTCGTACGGCTGATCCTCGCCACCCGGGATCCCGCGCGGTTCGGCGTGCCGGAGGTGGCGCCGCTGCTGGCGTACGGCGCGAGTCCCCGGGCCACGCTCGGCCTGGTCGCCGCCGCCCGGGCGCAGGCGCTGCTGCGCAATCGGGACTACGTGCTCCCCGACGACATCCGGGAACTGGCGCCGGACGTGATCGCGCACCGGCTCGTCCTCTCCTTCGACGCGGTCGCCGACGGGGTGCCGGCCGACTACGTGGTACGTCGGCTGGTCGACGCGGTGCCGCCGCCCCGGATCGCCCCGACCCGGGACGGGCACCACCGGCCCAACCTGGCGGTCGCGTGATCCGCCGACACGCCCCGGGCCGGGACCCGGCGCTGCGCCGTCCGGGTGACCGGGCACGGCCGCGCACGGCCCAGCCGTCCTGGCCGGGCACGGCTCAGCCGTCGGGGCCGGGTTCCGCGGCGCGTGCCTGGTCGGCGGCGCCGTCCTGGCGACGTGCGGTGAGCTCTCCGGGGGCGTCCCCGGCCGACCGGACCGGGCGGCGGCCGGACGACCCGACGCTGCGGCAGCTCGCCCCGGAACACCGGCTGCGCCGGCTGGAACTGCTGGTCACCCGTCGGCTCGACGGGCTGCTCCACGGCCAGCACCTGGGGCTGCTGCCCGGGCCGGGGAGCGAGTTCACCGGCAGCCGGGAGTACCGGCCCGGCGAGGACGAGGTACGCCGAATGGACTGGGCGGTGACGGCTCGGACCACCGTGCCGCACGTCAGGGAGGTCGACGCCGACCGGGAACTCACCACCTGGGTGCTGGTCGACTCCACGCCGAGCATGGACTTCGGCACCGCCGAGTTGGAGAAGCGGGAGCTGGCGGTGGCGGCCGTGGCGGCGGTCGGCTTCCTCACCGCCGGGGTCGGCAACCGGCTCGGCGCGTACCTGCTGGACGGGACCGGGCTGCGCCGCCTGCCGGCCCGGACCGGCCGGACCCACCTGCTCGGCCTGCTCACCACGATGCTCACCGCGCCCCGGGGCGAGGTCGGTGCCACGCCACCGCCGCTCGCCGAGGCGGTGACGGTGCTGCACCGGGCCACCCCGAAACGGGGACTCGCCGTCGTCGTCTCCGACTTCCTGGACGGCCTCCCGGACGACGAGGCCGGGACGCCCGACTGGGAACAACCGATCCGACGCCTCGCCGCCCGGCACCAGGTGCTCGCCGTCGAGGTCGTCGACCCGCGTGAGCTGGAGCTGCCGGACGTCGGCGTGATCACGATGGTGGACCCGGAGACCGGACGGCGCCGGGAGGTCGCGACCGGGGACCGCCGGCTGCGCGAACGGTACGCCGAGGCGGCGGCCCGGCAGCGTGACCTGGTCCGCCAGGCGTTGCGCCGCAGCGGAGCCGCCCACCTCGCACTGCGGACCGATCAGGACTGGACGACCGAGATCGTGCGACACGTCCACATTCAGCGCCGGCTGGCCGGGGTGAACCGTCCGCCGGCCGGGACGGTACGGGGAGGCACGACATGACCGGGTTCGGGACGTGGACCGACCGGTGGAGACCTCGGTACGCCGCCCGGCGACCGGGGTGGCCCGGGGCGGACGGAGTCGGCCCGGAGCGGGTGGGAGGTGAGGCGTCATGAGCTGGGAGTCGCCGGAGCGGCTTCTGCTGCTCCTCGGCGTGCTCGGACTCGCCGTCTGGTACGTCTTTCTCCAGCGCCGGCGCAGCCGGTACGCCGTACGGTTCACCAATCTGCGCCTGCTCGACCGGGTCGCGCCCGACCGGCCGGGCTGGCGTCGCCACCTGCCGGCGGGCCTGTTTCTGGCCATGCTGGCGCTCCTGGTCCTCGGGTTCGCCCGCCCGCAGGCCGAGGTCCGGGTGCCCCGGGAACGCGCCACCGTGATTCTGGCGGTGGACGTCTCGACCTCGATGCTCGCCAGCGACGTGGAACCCGACCGGCTGGCGGCGGCGAAGTCCGCGGCCCACCGGTTCGTCGACTCGCTGCCCGACGAGTTCAACGTCGGGCTGGTCGCCTTCGCCGGCAGCGCGGCGGTGCTGGTGCCGCCCGGGACCGACCGCACGGCGTTGCACGCCGGGATCCGGCGTCTCGCCGAGGGGAGCACCGGGGTGCAGGGCACCGCGATCGGCGAGGCGATCGGGACCTCACTGGAGGCGATCCGGACCTTCGACGTACCGGGGGCACAGGAGCCGCCACCAGCCCGGATCGTGCTCCTCTCCGACGGGGCGAACACCTCCGGGCGGGATCCGATCAGCGCGGCGGAGGAGGCGGTGCAGGACGGCGTGCCGGTCCACACCATCTCGTTCGGCACCCCGTCCGGGTACGTCGCCCGCGGCGGCCGACCGATCCGGGTCCCGGTGGACGGCCAGACGCTGCGCGCGGTCGCCGAGCAGACCAAGGGCGGCTACCACGAGGCCGGGAGCAGCGACGAACTGCGCGCGGTCTACGAGGACATCGGGACCTCGGTGGGCTACCGCCTGGAGAAACAGGACATCTCCGCCCGGTTCATCGGATTCGGGCTGGTGCTGGCCCTGGCCGCGGCCGGCGGGTCGATGCTCTGGTTCTCCCGCCTGCCCTGATCGGGCCGCGCTCCGCCGGTCGGGCCGAGGGTCGCACCGGTGGAACGCCCCGGGCCGGCGGGTACCCGGCCGGACGGACGACCCGCCGACGGGTGGCGGCCTGATCGACGAGGTGCTGAGACGAGGTGCTGGACCACCGAGGTGCTGAACCGACGAGGAGCGAGCTGACGAGGAGTGAGTCATGGCAGTGCAGACCGGGCTCGGTGAACCCCGCGGCCCATGGTTCATCTCACCGGATCTCGAACCGGGCGTGGGCCGCGGTTCCGACGTACCGGCGCCCCCGTCCGGCCCGGTGGGTCGACGCCGGCGGCTGCTCGCCGCGCTCGCCGTGGTGACCCTCGCCGTCGTCTCCGGTGGTCTGGCCGGCGGGTACGTCGCCAGCCGCGAGATCCCGGCCGAGCAGGCGACGGCCCAGGCCGCGGTGCCGGCCGACCTGGTGGCCGCCGCCGCGCAGGTGGTGCCGGGAGTGGTCTCGGTGATGGTCGCCGGCGGCGGCAAGTCCGCCGGCGGATCCGGCTTCGCCCTCGACGACCTGCACCACGTCGTCACCAACGACCACATCGTGGCCCGGGGCGGCGGCGCGGAGAACGGCGGCGCGGTGATGGTGGAGACCCCGGACGGGCGGCAGTTCCCGGCCCGGCTCGTCGGCCGCGACTCCAGCAGCGACATCGCGGTCCTGCGGGTCCCGCCGGCCGCCAACCTCACGCCCCTGGCGTTGGCGAAGCCGGGGGCGACCCGGGTCGGCGAGCCGGTGCTGGCGGTCGGATCCCCACTGGGGCTCTCCGGCACGGTCACCGCCGGGATCGTCAGCGCCCTGGACCGCGAGGTACGGCTCGGCGACAACCGGCACACGGCGGTGCAGACGGACGCCTCGATCAACCCCGGCAACTCCGGCGGTCCGCTGGTCAACGCCCGAGGGGAGGTGGTCGGGGTGAACACCGCGATCGCCACCATCGACGGCAGCGGCTCGATCGGGATCGGGTTCGCCATCCCGATCGAGCAGGTCCAGCAGACCGCCGACACCATCATCGGCAAGGGCGGCTGACCGGCCGTACGGTGATCTCATGGCTGTGACCATCCGACCGGGGCTCGTCATCCCCGACGCGGAGCTGCGCTGGCGGTTCTCCCGGTCGAGCGGCCCGGGCGGGCAGGGGGTGAACACCACCGACTCCCGGGCCGAGCTCTCCTTCGACGTCGCCCGCTCGGCGGCGCTACCGGAGCGACTCCGGGCCCGGGCACTGGAACGCCTGGCCGGTCGGCTCGTCGACGGCGTCCTCACCGTCACCGCCGCCGAGCACCGCGCCCAGCTGCGCAACCGGGAGGCGGCCCAGGCCCGGTTGGCGGCGCTGCTCGCCGACGCCGTCGCGCCACCACCGCCACCGCGCCGCCCGACCCGGCCGAGCCGGGCCGCCAAGGAGCGGCGGCTCACTGAGAAGAAGCGGCGTAGCCAGCTCAAGCAGCTCCGCCGCCGCGACCTGGACTGAGGCCCCGGCACCCGTCCTGCCCGCCCCGACGGTGCCGGGCCGGTTCGTGGGGCGCGCCGGGCCGGTTCGTGGGGCGCGCCGGGCCGGTTCGTGGGTGCCGGGCCGGGTGGTGGGGCGCCGTGCCGGGTGGTGGGGCGCCGGGCCGGGTGGTGGGGCGCCGGGCCGTGTTCCGGGCCCCGTCGCCGACCGGGCTAGTCGAGCAGGGCGGACAGGGCCAGGTCGACGTCCTCCTCCGTGGTGTAGAGGTGGAACGAGGCGCGGACGCGGCCGGCCCGGACCGCCGCCCGTACCCCGGCACGGGTCAGCTTCTCCGCCGCACCCGGCACGTCGACCGTGACGATCGCGCTGTCGCCGGGCGGTTGACCGAGCCCGGTACGGAACCGGTTGGCAAGCCGGACGTTGTGGTCGCGGATCGCCGGCAGTCCGATCTCGACGAGCAGCTCCAGCGCCGGTGCCGCCCCGACGTAGCAGAACCAGGCGGGGGAGATGTCGAACCGGCGGGCATCGTCGGCGAGCCGCAGCGGCAGCCCGTAGTAGGAGGCGTGCGGGTCCGCGCCCGCGTACCAGTTCGCGGCGTGCGGGACGAGCCGCTCGCGGATCCGTGGGGAGAGGTAGCCGAAGGCGGCGCCCCGCGGCGCCATCAGCCACTTGTACGCCCCGGCCACCACCACGTCGGCGCGGCCCGCCTCGAACGGGAGCCAGCCGCAGGCCTGGGTCGCGTCGACCACCACCCGGACGTCGTGCGCCTCGGCGGCGGCCAGGACGTCGGCGTACCGGGCGATCCGGCCGTCGGCGGACTGCACCAGGCTGAACGCCACCAGGTCGGTGTCGGCGTCGACCGCGTCGGCGAGGTCGTCGAGCGGCACGGTCCGAACCCGGACTCCCCGGTCGCTCTGGACCAGCCAGGGGAAGAGGTTGGAGGTGAACTCGACCTCGGGGACGAGCACGGTGGCGCCGGCCGGCAGCGCCGCCGCGACCGGGGCGAGCAGCTGGGAGACCGTGGCCCCGACCGTGACGTCCGCCGCCGCCACCCCGAGCAGGGTGGCGAAGGCGACCCGGGAACGCTGGGTCGAGGCGTCCCAGCCCTCCCACGACGTACGCCCCGACCGCCAGTCATCGAGCGCGCCCTGTAACGCGTCCCAGGCCGGCCGGGGCGGAAGGCCGTAACTCGCGGTGTTCAGCCAGCCCGGCTCCGGTTTCCACAGCTGTTGTGCCTGCCGCAGATCCATCCGCCCAGCGTAGCGACGGCCCGCCGCCACGCCGTCGTCGTGGTCCGCGCGCACCGGTGCCGGGAGGGGTGGCTGATCCTCCGGTCAGGCCGTCCGGTCGTCCGGTCCGCGGGTCGGCCGGCGCCCGCCGGTCAGACCGCCGGGCGCGAGAACCGGTCGCACTCGGCGATCAGGCGGGCCCGCAGTGGGGCGGCCCGCTCGGCGAAGCCGCGCTGCGCGGCGACGTACTCGGCCCGGCCCTCGGGGGTCTCGATCCGCACCGGCGGGTGGCCGAGGTCGGTGAGGTCGTACGGGCTGGCCCGCATGTCCAGGGTGCGGATGTCGCGGGCCAGCGCGAAGCAGTCCGCGACCAGCTCGCTCGGCACCAGCGGGGAGAGCTTGTACGCCCACTTGTAGAGGTCCATGTTGGCGTGCAGGCAGCCGGGCTGCTCGAGGTCGTGCTGGGTCTCGCGGGTCGGGGTGAGCAGGTTGAGCGGCCGGGCCGGCGGGGTGAAGAACCGGTAGGCGTCGAAGTGGCTACACCGGATCCGCGCGTTCTCCACCACCTCGGCGGTCCGCTCCGGGTCCAGCCGGAGCGGCCAGGCGTTGTGTCGGACCTCCGCCTGGGTCTGCCGGTACACCATCGCCCACTCGTGCAGGCCGAAGCAGCCGAAGAACCCCGGCCGCTCGGCGGTCCGGACCAGCAGGGTGCGGATCCAGTCGATCGCGTCGGCCCGGCGCCGCCGTACCGCCTCGGTGTCGAGGGTGAGTCCGCGCCGGTCCCGCCGGTACGCGGGGCCGAATTCGGCCGGGTCGGCGTCGCGCAGCACCACCCCGGCGCCCGGGTGCCAGCGCCGCAGCTGAGCCGGGCGGTGCGAGTAGTAGGTGAAGAGGAAGTCCTCGACCGGGTGCCGGATCCCGGCCTGGCGGCGCGCCAGGTGCGGCGCGATCCACCGCTCGACCCGGTGCTCGTGGGCCTGCCGCCGGGCACGCCACCGCGCCGCGTCGAGGACGACGTCGGGCGCGTGGTCGAGGGCGGCGGTCACCGGTCCAGGGTACGGCCGGTGGCTCGGCCGGCCCTACCGTGGTACGGCGACGCTGACGCCGGCCGAGAAGACCGCGCTGCGCAGTTCGATCCGGGTCGGCGGCGTCGACCCCGTCCGGGCGAAGACCAACGGGACGAGCATCCGTCGACCGGCCGGCACCGGTGCGGCGAACGGGTCCTCACCCGCGTTGGCTACCTGGGTCGCCGGCACGTCGGCGGTCACCCAGTCGCCCCCGGGCAGGTACGCCCGCTGGAGTTGGCCGTACCACTGCTGGCTCTTGTCGGTGATGTTGCGTACCCCGACGATCGCCTGGCATCCGACGGGGCCGGGCGGACAGGTCAGCCGGTACACGGTGAACTCGAACGCGCTGTCGCGCAGGGCGGTCCCCACCGGCCCGGCCACGGTCCGGCCGATCCAGGCCCCGCTCGACGGCTGCTGGCGGGAGCTGATGGCGTTCACCTGGCTCGTCCCGGTCCAGGCCGTGATGGTGGCCAGGGCGACGGCGAGCAGGGCGGCGGTCCCGACCGCGACCCAGGCGGGCGGGCGGCGTCGACGTACGCCCCGGATCGGCGGCGAGGTCCGCGGCTTCGGCGCGCGCCCGATCGCCGGGGACGGCGCCGCTGATTCCTCGACCGGCCGCGCGGCGGGAACGTCCTCGTCCGGCTCGTCCGCGGCCTCGGTGTCGAGGCCGGGAACGGGATTCTGGGGCGGTATCGGGGCACGTCCGACGTACCGGGCACCGCCGGCGATCCCGACCAGGCCACTCTCCGGGGCCGTCCCGCCAGCGGGACCGGGTACGCCGTCCGGCGCGGCGGCCACGCCCGGCCGGACGTCCGGGACGGGGAGCCCGTCGGGGCCGAGGCCGGCGTTGTTCCGGTGTCCCGTGGCGGCCCGGACGCTCGCCGGTGCCGGGATCTTCGCGTCACCCCGGACCCGGGCGGTGGCGCGGACGATCGGCCAGCCGACCCTGCGGATGATCCGGCGCTCCGGCCCGGGGTCGCGGGGCCCGGCGGGGGAGGGGCGGTTCGTCTCGGCGGCCACCCGGCGGCGCCGCAGTCGGCGAACCCAGAGCACCGCACCGGCCACGGCGAGGAGCACCAGCAGGCCGGCGGCGGCGCCCCGTACCGGGCCACCCCGCCACCAGGGCGGAGAGTCGGCCGCCCCGGCCGCGGTTCCGGCCCCGGAGCCGCCCCCGCCGCCCCCGGGCGGCCAGGTCGCGGTGGCACAGTCGTACGGCGTGCTGCCGTTCGCGACGTACGCGCAGGCGGGAGCGGTGACGGTGGTCGCGCCGGGAGGTGGCCCGGTCAGGGTCGTGTTCAGTACGGCGGTGGCCCGACCGCCGAGCTGCACCTGCCAGACCACCTCGGTGTTCGGCCGGCCGTCGGACGACGGAACCGTCTGGCCGCCCTCGCTGACGCTCGCCGGGATCGCTCCCGCGGGGAGCTCCTGGCGGACCGTGGTCTTGACGATCCCGTCGGTGTCGTTGTGGATGCGGATCTCGTAACGGGGCGTTCCTGCCCCAGAACTGGACATCGTGACGGTGATCGGCGGGGTGATCGCCTGGGCGGGCGCGCCCGGCGCCGCGGTTGCCAGCAGACAGCCGGCGACCACCGCCCCCGCGGTGCGTAGTCGGGTCGATGCAGGCATCACAGACTCCTCCCGGCCCCGACGCTAGGCGCGCCGTCGCGCGGGTCGGCACGGAAGGGGTGAACCGCTGACCGGAGCGGCCGACTGCGGTATCTTGCGCCCCCCGCGGTCGCGGATCCGGGGCGGCCGGAGCCACGGCGCGGAGGCCCGACCCGCGGGCCGGAGCCACATCACGACGCGGAGGCCGACCACCGGGCCGGGGCCGGCGCGGTGGATAGATTGGCCAGGTGCGTATCGCTCGTTTCGCTCATGGCAAGGGAATGTCGTTCGGCGTCGTCGAGGGCGACCCGCAGGCCGGTCCGGAAGGGCTGACCGTGGCCGAGATCGAGGGCCACCCGTTCGGCCAGATCCGCTTCACCGGCGCCCGGTGGGCCCTGGCGGACGTCCGGCTCCTCTCGCCGATCCTGCCCAGCAAGGTGGTCTGCGTCGGCCGCAACTACGTCGAGCACGCCGCGGAACACGGTGCCGAGGTGCCGACCGAACCACTGCTCTTCCTCAAGCCCTCCACCTCGGTGATCGGTACCCGGGACGCGATCCGGCTGCCGGTGCAGTCCAAGCGAGTCGAGCACGAGGCGGAGCTGGCGGTCGTGATCGGGCCGCCCGGGGCGCGCCGCGCCGACCGGGAGGCGGCGGCGCGGGCGATCTTCGGCTACACCTGCGCCAACGACGTGACCGCCCGCGACCTCCAGCGCTCGGACGGGCAGTGGACCCGGGCCAAGGGCTTCGACTCGTTCTGCCCGCTCGGTCCCTGGATCACCACCGGGCTCGACGCCGGCGACCTGGAGATCCGCTGCGAGGTGGGGCGGCGACCCGACGAGATGGAGGTACGGCAGCTCGGCCGGACCAAGGACATGGTCTTCGACGTTCCGACCCTGGTGTCCTACATCTCCCACGTGATGACGTTGCTTCCCGGCGACGTGGTGCTGACGGGTACGCCGGCGGGGGTTAGTCCGATCACGGCGGGGGATACGGTCACCGTGAGTATCGAAGGGATCGGCGAACTGTCGAACCCGGTGGTGGCTCTGGACTGAGGTGGGGCGCCGGAGCGGGCCTCGTTCCGCGCCGGCACCGAACCCGATTTGGTCTCCACCCCGGCGTCGGGTAAAGTTCGCTTTCGGTGCGGCAAGCACCGATGGGGTATGGGGTAATTGGCAGCCCGACTGATTCTGGCTCAGTTAGTCTAGGTTCGAGTCCTGGTACCCCAGCCAACCGATGCCCGAAAGGGCGCCGGTTGCTGGCTCTGATAGAGTTCAGCACCGTTGGCCGCAAGGTCAACAACGAGGGAAAGTTCCTGGCCCCGTCGTCTAGCGGCCTAGGACGCCGCCCTCTCAAGGCGGTAGCGCCGGTTCGAATCCGGTCGGGGCTACGGTTACGGCCCGCGTCACCATGGATGACGCGGGCCGTTGTCGTCCCGGCGGCACCGTCCGCCGTGACGATGGAGTTCCTACCCACCGGTCGCCGTTGACCGGTTCCCGCGTACCGGTGCCACGCACGTCGCCGCGTGGTCCGGTCACGATGGTTCGTGTCGCTCCGGTAACGGTTCGAGCATCGCACGTCCGCCCCCGGACCGGTGGTCGAATGCCGAGATCCCCCCGACCGGCTGACCTCGGGCGGCGGGCCGACGGGGCCGGTCGCGGCCAGTGCGCCCGGGAAGGATCCGGCGACGCGTCAGAGGCCGGAGAGGCGTTGACCGGCCCGGACCACCGCCATCGCGTGCCGGTCGCCCGGCCGGCGGCCGAGCCGCTCGATGGGGCCGGAGATGCTGATCGCCGCGATGACCCGACCGGTCCGGTCGCGGATCGGCGCCGACACGCTGGCCACGCCGGCCTCGCGTTCGGCGACGCTCTGCGCCCAGCCGCGCCGGCGTACCTCGGCCAGGGTCCGGCCGGTGAACTTGCACCGGGGCAGCAGGGGCATGACCGCCTCCGGCGGCTCCCAGGCGAGGAGGATCTGGGCCGCCGACCCGGCGGTCATCGGCAGCACGGAACCGACCGGCACCGTGTCGCGTAGTCCGCTGGCCCGCTCGGCGGCCGCCACGCAGATCCGCTCGTCGGCCCGGCGCAGGTAGAGCTGGGCGCTCTCGCCGGTGGCGTCGCGGAGTGCGGCGAGCAGCGGTTCCGCCGCGGTCAGCAGCACGTCGGGGGCGGCGTTGGCCAGTTCCCCCAGGCGAGGTCCGGGCCGCCACCGGCCCTGGGTGTCGCGTACCAGCATCCGGTGGATTTCCAGGGCCTGGGCCAGGCGATGTGCCGTCGCCCGGGGCAGCTTGGTGCGCTCGACGAGTTCGGCCAGGCTGGCGCCGTCGACGCAGGCGGCGAGGATGACCACCGCCTTGTCGAGAACGCCGACACCGCTCATACTGTGTCCCACAAGCCGAAACCTACCTCCCAGAATTTAGGATGTCCAGATGGTGGGAGTCACTCCAGAGCCGTCCTCGCCGAGGACCTTGGCCGAGAAGGTCTGGGACGCTCATGTGGTGCGGTCCGCTGACGGTGAGCCGGACCTGCTCTACATCGACCTGCACCTGCTGCACGAGGTCACCAGCCCGCAGGCCTTTGACGGCCTGCGACTGGCCGGGCGCCGGGTCCGCCGCCCCGACCTCACGCTCGCGACCGAGGACCACAACACCCCGACCGGCTACGACGACCCGTCGTTCCGGTTCCGGCGTGGTGACCTGCTCACCATCGCCGACCCGACGTCACGAACCCAGATCGAGACGCTGCGGCGCAACTGTGCCGAGTTCGGCATCCGGTTGCACCCGCTCGGTGACGACAACCAGGGCATCGTGCACGTGATCGGACCGCAGCTCGGGCTCACCCAGCCCGGCATGACCATCGTGTGCGGCGACTCACACACCGCGACGCACGGCGCGTTCGGCGCCCTGGCCTTCGGCATCGGGACCAGCGAGGTCGAGCACGTCCTCGCCACCCAGACGCTGCCGCAGCTGCGGCCCAAGACGATGGCCGTCACCGTGACCGGCGAGTTGGCTCCCGGCGTCACCGCCAAGGACCTGATCCTGGCGCTGATCGCCCAGGTCGGTACCGGCGGCGGGCGCGGCCACATCGTGGAGTACCGGGGCGAGGCGATCCGCCGGCTCTCCATGGAGGGCCGGATGACCATCGCCAACATGTCCATCGAGTGGGGCGCCAAGGCCGGCATGATCGCCCCGGACGAGACGACCTTCGCCTACCTCAAGGACCGTCCGCACGCCCCCAAGGGGGCGGACTGGGACGCCGCGGTGGCGTACTGGCGGACCCTCGCCACCGACCCGGGTGCCACCTTCGACAGCGAGGTGGTGCTGGACGCCAGCCGGGTCAGCCCGTTCGTCACCTGGGGCACCAACCCGGGGCAGGGCACCGCGCTGGACTCGGTCGTGCCCGACCCGGAGGAGTTCGACACCGAGGCGGAGCGGGCCGCGGCCCGGCGCGCCCTGGAGTACATGGACCTCAAGCCCGGCACCCGGCTGCGGGACGTTCCGGTGGACGTGGTCTTCGTCGGCTCCTGCACGAACGGCCGGCTGGAGGACCTGCGGGCCGCCGCCGACGTGCTGCGTGGGCGCAAGGTGGCCGACGGCGTACGGATGCTCGTGGTGCCCGGCTCGGCCGCCGTCCGGGAGGCCGCCGAACAGGAGGGCCTGGACAAGATCTTCATCGAGGCCGGTGCGGAGTGGCGTTTCGCCGGCTGCTCCATGTGTCTGGGGATGAACCCGGACACGCTCTCCCCGGGGCAGCGCTCGGCCTCCACCTCCAACCGAAACTTCGAGGGCCGGCAGGGTCGGGGCGGACGTACCCACCTCGTCTCGCCACCGGTCGCCGCCGCCACCGCCGTGGTCGGCCGGCTCGCCGCTCCCGCCGACCTGTGAAGGGGCTGACCTGACATGGAGAAGTTCACCGTGCACACCGGTACGGCGGTCCCGCTGCGCCGGTCCAACGTGGATACCGACCAGATCATCCCGGCCGTGTACCTCAAGCGGGTGACCCGGACCGGCTTCGCCGACGGCCTCTTCAGCGCCTGGCGCGAGGACCCGTCATTCGTTCTCAACGATTCTTCATATTCCGGTTCGTCGATTCTCGTCGCCGGTCCGGAGTTCGGCACCGGGTCGTCCCGGGAGCATGCCGTGTGGGCGTTGCGCGACTGGGGGTTCCGGGCTGTCATCGCCCCCGGCTTCGGGGACATCTTCCGCGGCAACGCCCTCAAGGAAGGTCTCCTTCCGGTCGAGCTTGAATTGAATGCTGTCGAAGTGTTGTGGGGGTTGGCGGAGTCCGAGCCGAGCACGCCGGTCACCGTCGACCTGGAGGCTCGGCAGGTGCGGGCCGCCGGCCACACCTGGTCTTTCCCCATCGACGACTTCAGTCGGTGGCGGCTGATGGAGGGCTTGGACGACATTGGACTGACCCTCCGGTATGAGGCGGAGATCACGGCGTACGAGCGCCAAAGATCACCCTTCCGGCCCGTGGTGGCATAGCCGGAACGCCAGCCCTCCCAGTCGTTTTCGCCCCCGTCGGCTCGCCCGGCGGGGGCGAATCCGTTGCGACACAATGGGTTTTTTCCAGCAGATGTTTGTATCCCGGTGGCACAGGGCATACCGTGCGCGCAGAATGGCTCGCGTTGAGTCCAGTTGCACATTGGGAGGGAAGTCGTGAACAAGGCCGAGCTCATCGAGGCTCTCGCCGCTCGTCTGGGGGACCGGAAGACGGCGACGTCGGCGCTCGACGCGGTCCTCGCGGAGATTCAGGCGGCGGTCACCAAGGGGGATCGGGTGGCCATCACCGGGTTTGGGGTGTTCGAAAAGCGCGTCCGGGGGGCCCGAATAGCTCGCAACCCCCGAACAGGCGAGTCGGTGAAGGTGAAGAAGACATCCGTTCCGGCCTTCCGGCCGGGCGCCGGGTTCAAGGAGATGGTCGCCAGCGGCAAGGCCCCGAAGAACACGGTCGCGGCGAAGAAGGCCGCCACCGCGGCCGCCGCGACGAAGGCCGCCGCCAAGAAGGCGGCGGCCAAGAAGGCGGCGCCGGCCAAGGCGGCGGCCAAGAAGGCCACGGCCGCGAAGACTGCCCCGGCAAAGAAGGCCACCGCGGCGAAGAAGACCACGGCCAAGGCGGCGACGAAGAAGGCCACCACCGCGAAGAAGGCGCCGGCGAAGAAGGCGCCGGCGAAGAAGGCCGCCAAGCGCTGACCACGTACGCCGAGGGCGCTCGTCCGGCTTGCCCGGAGGGCGCCCTCGACGCTGTCCGGGGCCGGAATCGTCGCGTACGCCGGTGCGGTGGTCGCCGGGTGGCGCCCGGCGGATGCCCGACGGCGCGGCGCGGTCAGGGCGACCCACCGGCGAGGCCGTCGGTGCCGTCGAGGCGGCTGACCGCGACGAGCCGGTCGCCGGCGAAGGCGAGCAGCCAACCGTCGCCGTGACGGGTCTGGAACTCCTCCGCGGACCTGGGCCGCGCGGGTCGGGGCGGGGGTCCGGCCGCGGCGGCCCCGCGGGGCTGGGCCGTGTCGTCCCGACCCGCCGCCGTGCCGAGCCCCGCCCGAACCCCGGAGACGCGGTCGAGCTGGGCCAACACCGGCGGAATCACCGTGCCCTGACCACACACCACGGCCGACGTGTCGGCGGCGGCCACCGCCAGGAGCCGGTCGGCGGCGGCCAGGTCCCGCTCCGCCGCGGCCTGCCCCGGCCGGGGTTCGTCGAAGACCGAGTCGACCTCGATCCGCCGGTCGAGCAAATCGGCGAGGGGTTGCAGCGTCTGCACGCAGCGCCGGGGCGCCGCCGAGAGCAGCCGTACCGGGCGGATCAGGGCGAGCAGCCCCGCCAGGGTCCGAGCCTGTGCCCAGCCGTCGGAATCCAGAAGGCGGGCCTCGTCCGGCCCCGACCAGGTGCCCCGCCTCCCGGCGTACGCGTGCCGGACCACGCCCAGCACCGCGGTCACCGGCGGCAGCGCGGCGAAGTCCCGCAACACCCGGACGTCGTGCGGGTAGCTCACCAGCCCGGCCGCCTCGTCGGGTGGCAGCCACCGTACGTCGTCGACCTCGGTGCCCGGCTGGAAGCCGCCGGTCTCCGCCATCCGCATCGACCAGAACTCGACCAGTTTCGGGACACCGTTGCGCATCAGGTACCGGACCGAGGGGAGCCGTACCTGTGGCACCCCGCGAACGTCCGCCTCCTCGGCCACCTCGCGCACGGCGGCGGTCAGCGGGTGCTCGCCCGGATCCAGCTTTCCCTTGGGCAGTGACCAGTCGTCGTACCGGGGTCGATGCACCACCGCCACCTCGACGGTGCCGCCGCGACGCCGCCAGACCACGCCGCCGGCCGCCCGGACCGGCCGCCCGGCGGCCGTCTCCTCCGGCGTCATCTCACCTCACCCCCGCCACCGTACGCGTCCCGGTCCGGCCCGGACCCGTCGCCGACGTGCCGTCTCTCCGGTCATCGCAACCCCACCACCGCCGGTCACGTGCCGCTTCCGGCGATTCGGCGCAGCAGTGCCTCCTGCAGGTGTACCAGCGGCGCGTCCGGTCGGCCGGCCCGGCGGGTCCACCTGCCGTCCGGGGCGAGCTCGAAGGCGTCCACCTCGTCGCTCATCGCGGCGGTCAGCAGGTCGTCCAGTTCGGCCCGGGCGACCGGGTCGGTCACCCGCACCAGCGCCTCCACCCGACGGTCGAGGTTGCGGTGCATGAGGTCCGCCGAGCCGATCCAGAACTCGACGTCCTCCGGCGGGATTCGGCCACCGCCTCCGGCGGCACGGCCGGAACCGGCGGCCCCGGTCGCCCCGCCCGGTCGGGCATTGCCGGGGTGACCGAACCGGAACACCCGGGAGTGCTCCAGGAACCGGCCCAGGATCGAGCGCACCCGGATGTTCTCCGACAGCCCCGGTACGCCGGGCCGGAGCGTGCACATCCCCCGGATCAGCAGGTCGACCTGGACGCCGGCCTGCGAGGCCCGGTAGAGCGCGTCCACGATCGTCTCGTCGACCAGGGCGTTGACCTTGAACTGCACCAGGGCCGGCCGGCCCTGCCGGGCCTGCGCGATCTCCCGCTCGATCCGCTCCACCAGGCCGCGCCGGATGCCCTGCGGGGCCACGAGCAGCCGGCGGTACGACGTCTGCCGGCTGTAGCCGGTGAGGACGTTGAACAGGTCGGTGAGGTCGGCACCCACCTCGGGGTCGGCGGTCAGCATCCCGAAGTCCTCGTAGAGGCGGGCGGTCTTCGGGTGGTAGTTGCCGGTGCCGATGTGGCAGTACCGGCGGATCTGGTTGCCCTCCTGCCGGACCACGAGGGCGATCTTGCAGTGCGTCTTCAAGCCGACGAGGCCGTAGACCACGTGGCAGCCGGCCCGCTCCAGCATCCGGGCCCAGCCGATGTTGGCCACCTCGTCGAAACGCGCCTTGATCTCCACCAGCACCACCACCTGCTTGCCCGCCGCGGCGGCGTCGATCAGGGCGTCCACGATCGGCGAGTCGCCGCTGGTGCGGTAGAGCGTCTGCTTGATGGCCAGCACGTTCGGGTCGGCGGCGGCCTGCTCGATGAACCGCTGCACGCTGGTGGCGAACGAGTGGTACGGATGGTGCACCAGGATGTCCCCGTCGCGCAGGGTGGCGAAGACGCTCCGCGGCACCTCGCCCTCGACCAGCCGTGGGTGGGTGGCCGGCACGAAGGGCGGATCCTTCAGGTCGGGCCGGTCGCACTCGTTGTAGACCTGCCAGAGCGCGGTCAGGTCGAGCAGGCCCGGCACCCGCAGCACGTCGTGGCTGTCCATGTCGAGTTCCCGCACCAGCAGGTCGAGGACGCGGTCCGAGACCGAGGCGGCCACCTCGAGACGTACCGGTGGGCCGAACCGGCGCCGGGCCAGTTCCCGCTCCAGGGCCTGGAGCAGGTCCTCGTCGCGGTCCTCGTCGACCTCCACCTCGGCGTTGCGGGTGACCCGGAACAGGTGGCACTCCACCACCTCCATCCCGGAGAAGAGCTGGTCGAGATGGGCCGCGATCAGCTCCTCCACCGGGAGAAACCGCCCTCCCGGCACGTCCCGCTCGACGCGGACGAACCGGGGTACGTTGTTCGGCACCTTGACCCGGGCGAAGAGTTCCGGCCCACCGTCGGGGTCCCGTACCACGACCGCCAGGTTGAGCGAGCGGCTGGAGATGTAGGGGAAGGGGTGCGCGGGATCCACCGCGAGCGGGGTCAGCACCGGGAAGATCTGGTCCCGGAAGTACGCGCTGAGCCGCTGTCGCTCCGGAGCGGGCAGCCCGTCCCAGTGGACCAGCCCGATGTTCTCGGCGGCGAGCTTCGGCATCACGTCGTTGACGAAGCAGGCGGCGTGTCGGGCGACCAGGTCGGCGGCGGTCTCGGAGACCCGCTCCAACTGGGTGGTGAGGGGCATCTGGTCGCCGCCCCGGACCGGGAGTCCGGCCTGGAGCCGGCGCTTCAGCCCGGCGACCCGGACCATGTAGAACTCGTCGAGGTTGTTCGCGAAGATCGCCAGGAACTTTGCCCGTTCCAGCAGCGGCGTCGCCGGATCCTCGGCCAGGGCGAGCACCCGGGCGTTGAAGTCCAGCCAGGAGAGTTCCCGGTTCAGGAAGCGGTCCGGTGGTGGGGGAACCTCGGCCCCGTTACCGGGCTCGGCCCTGTTTCCGGGCTCGGCCGGGTGCCCGGCCCGCGCCTCCCCGGTCGGCGCGGCACCGCTCCGCGCGGGTATCCCGACGTCGGGCGCGGCGCTACCCGGCCCGGCGGCGGAGATTCCGGGCCGTTCCGCCACCGGGTTGCGTCCCGGCTCCGCGACCGGGGCCCGGCCCGGCCCAAAAGGTCCCTCGCTGACCGATTCCGGGATCCGTTCCGTGTCGGCGGTGCGGCCCAAATCGTCGGCCGCTCCGGCCGGGTCGCTCCGGGCGCCCCGGATCCGGGCGCCGTCGGTGCGGACCGCCCTCGCCCGCGCGGTCGCGTCCGGCTGCCCCGGGCCGGCGCTCCCGGTAGCCGGGGCGGAGCGCTGGGAGGCACGGGACCGGGCGGAACGGCGGGACGACGGGGTGCTCACCCCATCATCATTGCCCCGGGCTGATGAACGGACGATGAACTTGCCCGTACCGGATCACGGGAAGGTGGGCAACGTTACCCGGACCAGGGTGCCGTCCGCGTCGTAGTCGAGCCGTACCCGTTGGCCGAGGCGGAGCAGCCGCAGCCCGGAGGCGTCGAACGCCTCGGCCGGGAAGGCGACCTCCCGGCCGTCGTCGAGCAGGAGTCTGCCGCTGCGGGTCTGCGGGTCGTAGTGGGCCACCGTGCCCTGCATGTCCAGCACGGTACACCGGTGTGGCGGGCGGCGGCTCACGCGTCGGCCCCGGCCAGCCGGCTGGCCGCGCCCGCCGCCGGGTCCGGGCCCAGGGCCGGCCCCGCCGGACCGGTCAGCGCGGCGGTGTGCGGTCCGACGCCGAGGGCGATCGCGGCGCGCAGGTCCGGCAGGGTGTCGACGTCCCGGCGCAGGGTCGGCCAGGCGCCGGTGAGCGGGCGGGCGCCCGAATTGGCGTGCGCCGCCGCCGAGTTGGGGCCGAACCGGGGGTCCAGTGCGGTCCCCGGGGCCGAGGTGAGCAGCACCGTTCCGGTGCCCGGGGCGTCGGCGACGAATCGGCGTACGTCCGGGGCGCCGGCGGGCCGGGGCCGGGGGGTACCGCCGCCCGGACCGATGCCGTGGCCCGCGGCGGCGTCGTCACCGGTGCGGCGCGGACCGGTCGTGCCGGCCCGGGCAGCGGTTCCGTCCTCGTCGCCGGGGCCACCCGACCCGGCCGAGGCGGCCCGAAGCGCCTCGGCCAACTCGGCCGGTCGAAGGGCCGGCAGGTCGGCGGTGAGTGCGGCCACCCACCCGTTCACGGCCTGGGCGGCGCCGTGCGCGAACGCCGCGTTCAGCCCGGCGGTCGACGGCTCCGGCACGATCCGGGCACCGAGCCCGCCCAGCACCCGGGCGGCCTCGGGGTCGTCGGTCACCACCAGCACCTCGGTCACCGGTGCGCAGGCGAGTACGGCGCTGACGGTGTCGGCGGCCAGGGCCACGGCGAGCGACTCGTGCCGTACCCCGGCCAGCGCCCCCCGCAGCCGGCTCTTGGCCCGCGCCAGGCGCTTGACCGGGATCACCACGGTCCAGTTCGGCTCAGGCACACGGCAATCCTGCCAGCCGCGCCCGGTACGCCGGCGGGCGCCGGACCGCGTGCGGCGTACCCCTCACTGGCCGCACCCAGGGCGAGCAGGCATGATTTCGCTGCGGGCGGTGAGGCGACGTCCCGCCCCGACGCCCCGGGCGGCCGGGCCAGGGCAGGGAAGTACGAGGAGGCGCAGTGGCACGGCGCAGGCTGGGGTTCTGGCGGCGTTTCGTCGTGGTGACGGTGAAGCCCGTGCTGACCGTCTGGACACGGCGAACCTGGCGGGGCATGGAGCACATACCCGCCTCCGGCGGCGTGATCATCGTGCCGAACCACCTGTCCCACGCCGACCCACTGGTCTCGGCGCACTTCATCTACGACGCCGGCCGCTGGCCGCAGTTTCTCGGCAAGGCGAGCGTGTTCCGGGTGCCGGTCGTCGGTCGGATCCTGCTCCGGTGCAGGCAGATCCCGGTGGAGCGGGGCACCGTCGACGCGGCCCGGTCCCTGGAGGCCCTGGAAGCGGCGGTCCGGGACGGCGGCGCGGTGGTGATCTACCCCGAGGGGACCACGACCCGTGAGCCCGACCTCTGGCCGATGCGGGGCAAGACGGGCGTGGCGCGGCTGGCGCTGGCCACCGGCGCTCCGGTGATCCCGGTCGCGATGTGGGGGCCGGAGAAGATCTTCGACCCCCGGACCAAGAAGCTCAGCCTCCGGCCGAGGATTCCGGTCACCGTGGTGGCCGGTCCTCCGGTCGACCTGAGCCCCTGGGCCGGTGCGACGCCGAGTCGGGCCGTTCTGGACGAGATGACCGACGCCATCATGCTGCGGCTGCGGGACATGCTCGCCGAGATCCGTGGTGGGACGCCACCGCCGCTCTGGTCCCCGCCGGCGAAACGGCGGGCCGGCGAGCACGCCGGAGAGTCCGCCGGAGGTGCGGCATGAGTCACGCCGTCGTGCTCGGTGCCGGATCCTGGGGTACGGCCTTCGCCAAGGTCCTCGCCGACGCGGGCCGGAAGGTGGTGCTCTGGGCCCGCCGGCCGGCGGTGGCCGAGGCGATCCGCAACACCGGTAGCAACCCCGACTACCTCCCCGGGCTGCGGCTGCCGCCCACCGTCCGGGCCACCGCCGACGCCGCCGAGGCCATCACCGGCGCCGACCTCGTGGTGCTGGCCGTGCCGGCGCAGACCCTGCGCGGCAACCTGGCCGGCTGGGTGCCGTACCTGGAGCCCGACTCGACGCTCGTCTCGCTGATGAAGGGGATCGAGCTCGGCACCACCAAGCGGATGAGCGAGGTCATCGTCGAGACCGCCGGGGTCGACCCGAGCCGGGTGGTGGTGGTCTCCGGGCCGAACCTGGCCCCCGAGATCGCCGCCGAGCAGCCGGCCGCGACGGTGGTCGCCTGCACCGACATGGACCGGGCGACGCTGGTGCAGTCCTCGATCAGCACGCCGTACCTCCGGCCCTACACCAACGACGACGTGGTCGGCTGCGAACTGGGCGGCGCGGTGAAGAACGTGATCGCGTTGGCCGCCGGGATCGCGGCCGGGATGGGCCTCGGCGACAACACCCGGGCGACCCTGATCACCCGGGGTCTGGCCGAGACCGCCCGGCTCGGCGTCGCGCTCGGGGCCGACCCGCTCACCTTCGCCGGACTGGCCGGCATGGGCGACCTGGTCGCCACCTGCTCGTCGCCGCTGTCCCGCAACCGGACCTTCGGGGAACACCTCGGGCGGGGGGAGAACCTGGAGCAGGCGCAGTCGGCGACCCGGCAGACCACCGAGGGGGTCAAGAGCTGCCTGGCGATCCGCGACCTCTCCCGGGCCAACGGGGTGGAGATGCCGATCACCGAGCAGGTCGAGCGGATCTGCCACGAGGGCGCCGACCCGCGGGACGCGATGGCGGTGTTGATGAGCCGTAAGCCGCGGCCCGAGTAGCGGCACCGAGCCGAGGGGGGTCTGATGTCCGACCGATCGACACCCGGTGACGGCACCCGGTGCGTGCACGCCGGCCTGCCGGAACCGACACCCGGCGAGCCGTTCCTGCCCGGCCCGGTCTTCGCCGCCCCGTACCACCTGGACCCGGCGGCCGGGCCGGAGGCGACCCCGAACGGCTACGGCCGCCCGGACAACCCGACCCGACGGCGGTTGGAGGCCGCGATCGGGGAGCTGGAGGGGGGCGAGGCGCTCGCCTTCGCCAGTGGACAGGCGGCGCTCACCGCCGTGCTGCTGCCGCTGCTGCGCCCCGGCGACACCGTGCTGCTTCCCACCGACGGGTACTTCCCGGTGCGGGCGTTCGCCACCGAGACCCTGGCCAGCCTCGGGGTGCAGGTCCGGTTCGTACCGACCGCCGGGCCGTACCCGGCGTTCGACGGCGTACGGCTGATCCTGGTCGAGACGCCCGCCAACCCGGGGCTGGACGTCTGCGACGTGACCGACCTCGCCGAGCGCGCGCACGCGGCCGGCGCGCTGCTGGCGGTCGACAACACCACCGCGACCCCGCTCGGGCAGCGACCGCTCGACCTCGGTGCCGACCTGGTGGTCGCCTCCGGCACGAAGGCGCTGACCGGGCACTCCGACCTGCTGCTCGGGTACGTCGCGAGTCGCGCCGCCGAGCTGCTGGAACCGATCCGGGCCTGGCGGACCACCACCGGCGCGATCCCGGGGGCCTTCGACGCCTGGCTGGCGCACCGATCGCTCGCCACCCTCGACCTGCGGCTGACCCGGCAGAGCGCCAACGCCGCGGCGGTCGCGGCGGCGCTGCGGGCCCGCACCGACGTCACCGGCGTACGATGGCCCGGCCTGCCCGACGACCCGGCGTACCCGGTGGCGAGCCGGCAGATGCGGCGCTTCCCCGGTGTGGTGTCGTTCGACCTGGGCAGCGCCGACCGTGTGGCCCGGTTCCTCGCCGCGAGCAGGCTGGTCTTCGCGGCGACCTCCTTCGGCGGCCTGCACACCACCGCCGACCGGCGTGCCCAGTGGGGGGACGACGTCCCCGCGGGCTTCCTGCGCTTCTCCTGCGGCATCGAGGACACCGCCGACCTGCTCGCCGATCTGACCGCCGCGCTCGACGCCGCCGGGGAGCCGTAGGAGGGGCCGTTCCCGGCCGGCCCCGCCTCCGCGGCGGGGCGCGAGCGTGGACGCCGGGCCACGCAAACGGGGGATGTGGGAATTCCGCTGGTGCGGGAGGGTATGGACAACGGGCTCGGCCGGCACCGCCGAATCCGGTTCCGGCCCTCGCCGACCGCCGCACCCGGGAGGCAGGACAGTGGCAAACTCCGACATACCGGTCGTTGTGGGGCTCGACAACGGCGGCCACAGCAACAACGCGACCGTGCTCGACGTCACCGGGCGGTTCCTGGTCGACACGCTGGTGGAGACCCCGTGTCAGGTGCTGGAGGGGCCGGAGGCGGCGGTCGAGGCACTCGCCCAGGCGATGCAGAAGGTTCTGGACCAAACCGGCACCCGTCGCGACCAGGTTCGGGCGGTCGGCCTCGACACTCCCGGCCCGGCCAGCGCCACCGGCGTCATCTCCTCGAGGGGCTCGACGAACTTCTCCCAGCCGGCCTGGCGCGGCTACGACATCCGCAGCGCCCTGGAGCGTCGGCTCGGCCTGCCGGTCGTCTACCACAACGACGGCAACGCCGCCGCGCTCTACGCCCACCACACCTTCTTCGGGGACGACGCGGGGCACCGCTCCTCGGTCTCCGCGATCGTCGGCACCGGGCTCGGCGGCGGGGTGATCGAACGCGGGCAGGTGGTGACCGGGACGGCCGGGATGGCCGGCGAGCTGGGCCACGTGCACATCCCGATGTTCGGCCTGCTCGCCGAGGGGCAGCGGACCCCGCTCTGCAACTGCGGGTTCGCCGGCGACGCCGAGAGCGTCGCCTCGCTCACCGGGATCCGCCGCAACCTGCTGCCGTACTGGCTGACCCGGTTTGTCGGCCACCCGCTCGGCGAACTGGAGCCGGGCGAGGCGGCCCGCCGGGTGCGGTCGTACGGTGTGGACGGCGACCCGATGGCGATCCGGATCTTCGAGCAGCAGGCGATGGCGCTGGGCCGGCTCTTCACCATCGTGGCCAACGTCATCGACCCGGACGCGTACTTCGTCGGCGGCGGTGTGGTGGAGGCCCCGCCGCAGTTCCGGGAGTGGTTCCTGGCCACCGTCCGCGCCCACACCACGCTCCGGGTCGAACAGGAGGAGCGGGCCCGGTTCGCGCTGGTGCCCGACCTCGACATGGCCGGTGCGCGCGGCTCCGCGATCGCCGCGCTGGCGTTTCTGAACGGTGACACCACGCCGACGGGTGGACGGCGGGAGAGCTCCCGGTAGGGCCAGCCTCACCCTGAGCCGCCTCAGGGTGCCGGAACTCGGGGAACGGTCGGGGATCCCGCCGGAGTCTTTGGGCGGTGGCGGCGGACCAGGCTGGGTGCATGAGCGTCGTACCCTTCCCTCCGTCGCGGAGTGCCCGGCCGCTCGCCGTGGTCGCGGCCGGTGGTCTGGTTCTGACGACGGTCCTCGGCATCGTCGCCCACCTCGTACCGGCACCCGGGCTGAGCCCGGTGTCGCTGACCATCAGCGACTACGCCGTGTCGGACCGCGGCTGGCCGATGAACCTCGCGATCTTCCTCCTCGGCGCCACCTCGCTCGCCGTGCCGCTGGCGCTGCGGGCCGCGCGGACGACGGTGGGACGGCTGGTGGAGGTGCTCCTGCTGGCCTGGTGCCTGGGCCTGATCACCGCGGCGCTGGTCCCGACCGATCCACTCGGGACGGTCGAGCTGAGCCCCACCGGCTACCTCCACCGGTACGTCTCGGTCGCGGCCTTCGTGGCGCTGCCGCTCGCCACCCTGCTGGCGGTACGTCGCCTCGCCGCCGATCCCCGCTGGTGCGGTGTCGTACCCCTGCTCCGTGCCCTCGCGGTGGTGAGCGTGCTGGGTCTGGGCGCGCTCTACTACGTCGCCTTCCCGGGTGACCGGGTGCTGATGGGGCTGGTGGAACGCCTTCTGGTCGGCACCGAGCTGGTGCTGCTGGCCGTTCTGGTCGGACGGCTGTGCCGGATTGCCGCCGCGCCCCCTGCCCGCCGGCCCGGACCGGCGGGGCAGGGGGCGGGGGCCCCGCGCCGGGGCGGGTGCCGAGTGCTGCCGGGGGGACGTGGCCCGGACACCCGCCAACCTCCCCCTGGTCAGGGGCGCGTTGGGGAGGCGGACAGCGCGGTGGTGAATGCGGTCCAGGCGCTCGGGGTGAAGCGGAGGACCGGGCCGGTGGTGTCCTTGGAGTCGCGGATCGCGACGGTGGGTGTGGCGGTGCCGTCGACGAGCAGGGCGAACTCGACACAGGCGCCCTGATCGCCGCTGTGGCTGCTCTTCCGCCACCTGGCGCCGGCCAGCGACGCGGTCGTCTCCGGTGACATCTCACAGTCCTTTCAGCAGGCGGTTGATGGTGTCGCGGCTCTCCGCGGGACTCAGCGCGACGGCCCGCAGATGCTCCATGATCTTCGTGCAGGTCCGCAGATCGTGCGGCCGGTCGAGGATCAGTTGGCCGGCGACCGTCTCGACGGAGGCGAGGATCGGGTCCTCGGGGTCGGCGAACTCGAGGATGTGCAGTGAGCCGCGGGTGCCCCGGTGGTAGCCGGCCCGCAGCGGGATGACCTGGATGGTGACGTTCGGCAGCTCCGAGGTCTTGAGGAGGCTCCGGAGCTGCGCGGCCATCACCGCCTCGCCGCCGACGGGACGGAGCAGCGCGCCCTCGTCGACGATGGCGTCGAAGATGGGTGGGTCGGGCTCCTTCAGCCGCTCCTGACGGCCGAGCCGGATCTGGACTCGCTGCTCCACCTCGTCGTCGGCGAGGGTGTGCGGGCCGCCCCGCATGATCGCCCGGATGTACTCCGGAGTCTGGAGTAGGCCGGGGACGACGGATGGCTCGAAGTTGGCGATCGCCGTCGCCTCGGCCTCGACGGCGATGAAGTCGATGGTCCGGCGGTCCAGGATGTACGAGTACGAGACCCACCAGCCCGGTTTCCGTGCCTCCTTGGCGAGCTGGACCATGTCCTCGATCTCGCTCTCCGGCCGCTGGTAGAGGGTCAGCAGCGCGCGTACCGTGGCCGGGCTGACGATGGTCTGCGCGTTCTCGTACCGGGAGAGCGTGCTGCGGGTGCTGTTGATCTCGTCGGCGGCCTGCTCGAGGGTGAACCCGGCGGCCTCGCGGGCGTGGCGGAGGGCGATGCCGAGCCGGCGGGCCCGGAAGGACTTCGGAGCCATGCATCGATCCTGTCATAGGGAGACGGGAATGTGTGCATGAGAGAACGGTGATGAGAGTTGCATTCACGCGTTCACAACTGGCAATCTGTTGTCACATCCTCACTGCCAGTGGTCGTGTCGACGGTGGCTGTGAGTGATCAGAGGGGAATGAGGCGCACGGCGACCGGAGCTTCCCGTACCCGGTCGCCGTGTCCCTTCCCGCGGCTTGCGGACCTGGGGGTAGCAGATGACCGTGACCCGGTGTTGGCCCCGGGTGTCCCGGTGCCGGTGGTGCGCCCAGCCCGTGCTCCGGGACAACGACGGAGCGTGGATTCACGCCGATCTGGCCTACGTGTGCCGGGACCGCGGGGGCGGACTCGCCGCCACGACCGCCGAGCCCGAGGCGGCGCACCGTGCGGGCTGACCGACGTCCCGGTGGTGGATGCTGGCCCCCCTGCCGGGCCCGGTGGTGGGGATCGCCCTGATGACCCGGTATCTCGTCGTCCTCACCGACGTACGACCGCTGACCAAGGAGGGCCGGGACGAGCGGATCGAGCCGGAGCGGCGCCGGCAGGTGGTGGGCGCGACGAGTCGTGAGGCCGCGGAGCGGATCGCCGCCGCCTTCGCCGCGCTCGGCATGGTCCGGGCGGGGCGGCAGCGGGTCAAGGTGCTCGCCGTCGGCCGCCGCCGCGTCGAGCCGTGAGGTGGAACCCGCCGTACCGGCCCGACCGCCCGGTCGGGCCGGTACGCGGTCAGCCGGAACCGGTGCCGACCGACACGCCGGACCGCATCGCGGCAAGCCGGAACCACCAGCGGCGGAGGAACCAGCCGAGCTCCCGCAGCGCCCGGGTACGCCACCGGACCAGCAGGGTCAACATCGGCGTCGCGACCAGGACCGGACCCACGATCTCGACCACCTCCGGCGGGTTCGGGCCGAGATTCATCAGCAGCATGGCGAGGACCAGGGCCACCAACCGCAGCGGTGCCGCGACGAAGGTCGGGCGGCGCAGGTTCGTGCGGATCAGGGTGCGGATCGGGGCGGAGAGCCGCCGCATCCGCCACCACAGCAGCACCAGCACCCCGAGGGTCGCCGCGCCGGTCACGCCCAGGCCGACCGCCGCCGCCACCAGGCGGGTCGGGAGGCTCTGCGCGATCCCGACCACGACCGCGGCGAGCAGGAGCAGCAGACACCCGAGGTCGGTGAGCAGCCAGAGCACCTGACGGGCGCCGCGCGTCGCGGCCCGCAACGCGGCGGGGTCGGTCGGGGCGACTTGGAGCATCCCGCCCAGCGCCGGGTCCGCCCGGACCGCCCGGCCCCGCATGCTGTCGAGGGTGGCCAGGCCGTGCAGCGCCGTCGGGTTGTCCGGGGCGAGCCGGAGCGCCTCCCGGTACGCGGCCCGGGCCCGCCCGAACTCGGCCATCCGACGCTGCACGCTGGCCTCGGTGAGGTGCGCCCAGACGCTCTGCGGGTCAAGTTCACGGGCCCGGGTGGTGGCGGCGAGCGCGGCCAGCACGGCGCGGGTGCCGGTCTGCCGGAGGAGCGCCTCGGCGCGGACGATCTCGTTGCGGGCGTCGTCCGGGTCGAGCGTCCGGGCCTGTTCGGCGGCGGCGACCGCCTCCGGGATCCGCCCCAGTTCGCGCAGCGCCACGGAGCGCTTGCGGTGGACCTGGGGGTCCATCGGGGCGCGTCGCACCGCGAGGTCGACCATGGTGAGCATGTTCGACCAGCGGCCCTGCAACTGGTAACAGTGGGCGATCGCCAGCTGGACGAACGGGTCCTCAGGGTTGGTGCGCAGCGCCTCGGCGAGCAGCGGGTACGCCTCGGGGACCCGCCCGATCTCGGCGAGGTGGAGCGCCCGCTCGACGAGCTTGGTCCGTGCCGCGCGTTCCGGATCGTTGTCAATTCCGCCGGCCGTGCCGGCTGTCTCGACGGTCATCGTGCGGTCGCGGCGGTGTCGTGGAACGTCATAGCATCTTCCGTCGCTTCAGGTACGCCACCAGGTCGTCGTACGCGCCACCCTCGTTCGCGAACATCGCCACGTTCCGGGCGGTCGCGAACCACGGCTTGGTGGACGGACGGATGTCCTTCAACGCCCGGTCGAAGTCGCGCTGCTCGATCATGCGTACCTCGCCCCGGCGGATCGAGTCGGCCATCGCGTACTCGGCGGCGGACTCGCAGAGGTGGGCCAGGTCCGCGCCGGAGAAGTCCTCGGTGGCGTTCACGATGCGCCGGAGGTCGATGTTGGCGATCGGCCGGTCGCGGAGGTGGTACTCCAGGATCGCGGCGCGGGCCGGGGCGTCCGGGGGCAGGACCAGCAGCACCCGGTCGAGCCGGCCGGGGCGGCGCAGCGCCGGGTCGACGTCCCAGGGGGTGTTGGTGGCGGCGAGAACGAAGACACCCTCGTTGTTGCCCTCCACGCCGTCCAGCTCGGCGAGGAGCTGGTTGCCGAGGGTTCGCATGTTGCTGGAGGTGACCTTGGAGCGCTTGTGCCCGAGCGCGTCCACCTCGTCGAGGAAGAGGACGCACGGGGCGCTCCGGCGTGCGGTCTGGAACAGCTCGTGCAGGTTGCGCTCGGAGTTACCGATCCACATGTCCAGCACGTCCACGATGGACAGGGAGATGAACTTCGCCCCCATCTCCCCGGCGATCGCCCGGGCCAGGAAGGTCTTGCCGCAGCCCGGCGGGCCGTACAGCATCAGGCCACCGCGCAGGCTCTTGCCGTACAGCTTGCGGAGCTCCGGGTTGCGCAGCGGGCCGAGGAAGGCCAGCTCCAGGCGCTCCTTGACGTCGGTCATCCCGCCGACGTCGGCGAGCCGGATCGTGGACACCTCCACGTCGAACATCCGGTCGTCGTCGCCGGTCACCGGCTCCGGCTCGTCACTGGCCGAGGCGAACCTCGGGGGCACCACGTCGGCCAGCTCCTGCTCGTAGGCGGCCAGCGGGTCGTCCTCCGGCCGTCCTCCGGCTGGTCGCGGTCCCGTCGGCGTACCCGTCGCCGGCGCGGCCGGCTCCGCCGGACCGGGCCCCGGGGACGCCGGCGTCGCGGGCTCCGGACCGGCCGTGGGGCCCGCCGCGGGCGCGGCCGGGGTGGGGCCCCCGCCGAGTGCCCGCTGCATGAGCCGCTGGGCCTCCCCATCCTGCGGGTTCCGGGCGAGCGCCTGGCCGATGTGCGCGATCGCCTCCCCCGACCGTCCCGCGTCGAGCAGCACCCCGGCCAGGTGCAGTCGCAGCGGTACGTCGTCTGGGTTCGCCTCGACGGCAGCGGTCAGACTGGTGATAACCGCATCGGTACTCACAAGACGTGCAGCCTAGACGGCGACCGCCACACGGGCGACGCCCCGTCACCGCAGTCACCGCGCGCCACAGCCGTCACCGGTGGTGCTCGTCACGGATCGTGCCGGAGATACCACCCGGACAGAGGTTTTCCCGCCCCGAAACGGGGCGTGGACCCGGACGGTGGCCACGCAGAGTAGGGTCAGCCGGTGAGCGTACGGGGAGCGTAGGCGGAAGCCCGGCGGGTAAGCCCCGCCGTCGCGTCGCGAACGGCCGCGGCGCGGGCGCGGCCGGCTCCGGGCGGCGGTGGCGGATCCCGCCGTCGCCGCGCGCGGGCGGTCCCGCGAAGATGGCGAGACGCGGCCGTGCCGGTGCCCCCGCGGTACGGCGACCGGTGGCCCGACGAACGGCCCGCGACGGACGCGAGGAACGGCGACGCAAGGAAAGGTGACCGATGACCACCCCAGGCAAGACCCGCGTGGCCGTCGTCTTCGGCGGTCGCAGCCCGGAGCACGCGATCTCCTGCGTCAGCGCGGGCAGCATCCTCGCCGCGCTCGACCCCGACGAGTACGACGTGGTCCCGGTCGGCATCACCCGGGCGGGCCAGTGGGTGCTGACCGACGGCGACCCGAGCGCGCTCGCCATCACGGAACGCCGTCTCCCCGAGATCACCGCCGCCGCCGGGACCGCGGTCGTGCTGCCCGCCGATCCCACCGGCAACGGGCTGATGGTGCTGGATCCGGCCGCGGGGCCGCAGGCACTCGCCGACGTGGACGTGGTCTTTCCGGTCCTGCACGGTGCCTACGGCGAGGACGGCACCATCCAGGGGCTGCTGGAGATGGCCGGGATCCCGTACGTCGGCGCCAACGTCTTCGCCTCGGCCGCCGCGATGGACAAGGAGTTCACCAAGAAGCTCGCCGCCGCCGAGGGCATCCCGGTCGGCCCGTACGTCGTGTTGCGCAGCGGGGCCAGTCTGACCGAGGAGGACAGGGAGCGGCTGGGGCTTCCCGTCTTCGTCAAGCCGTCCCGGGCCGGCTCGTCGGTGGGGATCACCAAGGTCTCCGACTGGGCCGACCTGGAGGCGGCGGTGGCCACGGCCCGGCAGGTCGACCCGAAGGTGTTGGTCGAGGCGGCGATCGTCGGCCGGGAGATCGAGTGCGGCGTGCTGGAGGCGGAGGCCGGCGGCGGCCCGGAGCCCTCGCTGCTGGCCGAGATCCGGGTAGCCGAGCACGACTTCTACGACTTCGAGGCCAAGTACCTCGACGACGGCTGCGAGTACGACATTCCGGCCGACCTGCCCGAACGGGTCACCCGGCAGATTCAGGAGTACGCCTGCCGGACCTTCACCGCGCTGGACTGCGCGGGGCTGGCCCGGGTCGACTTCTTCGTCACCCCGGAACTGGACGTCTACCTGAACGAGATCAACACGATGCCCGGGTTCACCCCCACCTCGATGTTCCCCCAGATGTGGGCGGCGAGCGGGTTGGAGTACCCGAAGCTGGTGAGCCGTCTCATCCGGACCGCGCTGCGGCGGGGCACCGGTCTGCACTGACGGCGGCGAGGCCGGGCGGATCCGCCCACCCGGCCGGTACGCCGCGGACAGCCACCCCGGCTCCGACGTCCGCCCCCGGGCTGGGACATCCGCCCGGGCTCGCCGGCGGGACGCCGGGTGGGCTCAGGAGAGGCAGCCGGAGGGCGGGTTCTTCACCGACGGCACCGCGGCGACGATGGACTCGGCGACCGGGGCCGCCCACTCCAGGGTCGGAGACTGCGCCGCCGGGATGCTGAGTCGGATCGCCGCCGCACGGTCCACCGTGGTCAGCAGCAGGCCGTCGGAACGCTGCTCGGGCAGCCAGCAGACCCCGTTCACCACCCAGAGTTCCGCCTCCGGGGCGAACGTCGGGGCCGGCACGCCGCAGGCGAGGGTGACCGCGGGGTCGCCGTACGCGGCGTTCTGCTCGGGACCGGCGGTGACGGGCCGCTGGGCCAGACCCCGGAGCGTGGCCGGAAGCTGGGAGAGGAGCGCGCGGCACAGGGTGGCCGGTCGCTCCGCGAGGACGGGTGCGGCCATCTCCACCGGCGCCGTCGACTGCGGCCGGGCCGCGGTGGTCGGCGAGGGCGTCGGCTTGTCCACGGCGGGGTCGGGAGCGAGGCTTGTGGCGGCGAGGATGCCGACGAGCAGGGTCAGCGGCAGCGCGATGACCGTGGCCCAGAGCGCCGCCTGGCGGGTGGTCCGGTCGCCACGCGGCGTGGACCCGGGCGGGTCCGTCCGGTTCTCGGCTGCCTCCGTGTCCGTCCGGTCCGCCCCGGTGACCCGCGTCATCTACAGCCTCACCACGGAAGTCATCTACAGCCTCACCACGGAACAGGTCACGGTGCGGGTGATGCCGGACACCAGTTGCACCTTGCTGACTATCATCTTGCCCAACTCGTCCACGGTGTGTGCCTCGGTGAGGACCACCACGTCGTACGGTCCGGTGACCGCATCGACGCGGACGACCCCCGGAATATCCGAGATCCGTGCGGCCACGTCACGTGCCTTACCGACCTCAGTCTGGATGAGGATGTACGCCTGGACCACGACCGGCCTCCCGTCCTCCGCTGAGCGGCTCGACCGTGAAAATACCGTACGGAGCAGGTCGGATCTCGATGGGTGGTCAAGGGAGACACGATGAGCAATCGAGTCGGCCGGCTCGACGGGTGCGGTGGGAGGTTGGGGTGAGCGTCACGCGGGCGGGCGAGTTCGGGTTGATCGCCCGGGTGACGGCACGGTTGGGGAGCGGACCGGCCGCCCTGCTCGGGCCGGGGGACGACGCCGCGGTCGTGCACGCCCCGGACGCCCGAGTGGTCGCGTCGACCGACGTGCTGGTCGACGGGCGGCACTTCCGGCGCGACTGGGCGAGCGCGGTCGACGTCGGCCATCGGGCGGCGGCGGCCAACCTGGCCGACATCGCCGCCATGGGTGCGGTGCCGACGGCGCTGCTGGTCGCGCTCTGCATGCCCCCGGACCTCGACGTGCAGTGGGCCGAAGGGCTCGCCGACGGTCTGGGCGCGGAGGCGGCCAAGGTGGGGGCGAGCGTGGTCGGCGGCGACATGTCGGCGAGTCCCACCCTCACCATCGCGGTCACCGCCCTCGGCGACCTGGACGGTCGCGACCCGGTGGTCCGGAGCGGGGCCCGGGCCGGGGACGTCGTCGCGCTCGCCGGGCGGCTCGGCTACGCCGCGGCCGGCCACACCATCCTGTCCCGCGGGTTCCGCAGCCCGAAGGTGCTGGTCGAGGCGTACCGGCGTCCCGAGGTGCCGTACGGGGCGGGGCCGCAGGCGGCCCGACTCGGTGCCACGGCCATGATCGACATCTCGGACGGGCTGATCGCCGACCTCGGCCACATCGCGGCGGCGAGCCGGGTCAGGATCGACCTGCTCGGCTCGGCGTTCGAGATCCCGACCCAGATGCGGGACGCGGCGCACGCGCTCGGGGTCGATCCGTACGCCTGGGTCTTCGGAGGCGGCGACGACCACGCCATCGCCGCCACCTTCCCCGAGGACCAGCCGCTCCCCGCCGGCTGGCGCCGGATCGGCCACGTGGTGCACGGGTCCGGGGTGACCGTGGACGGGCGGCCGTACCCGGGGCCGGCCGGCTGGGACCACTTCCGCTGAGCCGCCCGCCGGGGCCTTCGTCACACGCCGGAAACCGGAGCTGTGGTAAGGCGCGGGATCGGTCCTACCCTTTACCGCGTGAGTGGGCTGGAGATCCGGGACGAGCGGTACGACTCCGCGGTGGCGCAGCGACTGATCAGCGCCGCGCTGGCCGACCTGGCGGCGCGGTACGGCGGCAGCGGCGACGAGACCCCGGTCGCGGCCGACGAGTTCGTACCACCGGCCGGGACCTTCCTGGTGGCGTACCTGGACGGCGAGCCGGTCGGCTGCGCCGGCTGGCGCTCGCACGGCGACACCGGCGAGGTCGCCGAACTGAAGCGGTTGTACGTCTCCCCGGCGGTCCGCGGCCGGGGGATCGCCCGGGCGGTGTTGGCCGCGGTGGAGGAGTCCGCCCGCCGACACGGTCGGCGACGGCTGATCCTGGAGTGCGGCGACCGACAGCCCGAGGCGATCGCGCTCTACCAGAGCAGCGGCTTCGAACGGATCCCCGACTTCGGCTACTACCGTGGCTCGCCGAGCGTGCTCTCCTTCGGCCGCTGGCTGTGACCTCGGCCCGGTCGTGCGGGTGACTCCGGCCGCGTCGCGCCAGTGACTTCGGGCCGGCGATGCCCGGTGACCGCCGTCCGTGGCCCCGACCCTCAGGGACCGGACGCCGAGGGCGGAGAGGCGGACGGCCGTCGGCATACGGACCGCCATACGGGCCGAGATATGGACAGCCGCCGGGGCCGGTGCCCCGACGGCTGTCCGCGCGTCACGGCGTGGTCAGGCGCGGGCGACCTTGCCGGCCTTGATGCACGAGGTGCAGACCTGGAGCTTGCGGGTCGTGCCACCGCCCGCGGGCGTACGCACCGACTGGATGTTGGGGTTCCAGCGGCGGTTCGTCCGCCGGTGCGAGTGGGACACGTTGTGGCCGAAGCCAGGCCCCTTGCCACAGATGTCGCACACGCTAGCCACGGGATACTCCTGGGAATTGATCGTCCGTCAGGTTGCCGGCAGGGCACTGGCCAGGCAACCTGCTCAGGTTACCCGATGCCCGGTTCACCCGGCCAACCGGGGTTCCGCCGGTCGGCGGGACCGCGGCCGATCGTACGCCAGACCGGGCGTCGCGTCGGTGGTCGCCAGTAGGCTTCTCGCCGTGCCGCAGACCCTCGACGCCGTCGCCCTGCGCCGGTGGTGCGCGGGTGGGCTGAGGGCGCTCCGCCGACACCAGGCCGAGATCAACCGGCTCAACGTCTACCCGGTGCCGGACGGGGACACCGGCACCAACCTGCTGCTCACACTGACCGCGGCCCAGGAGGCGCTGGGGTCGGCGCCGGATCCGGGCGGCGGCCCGGACCCCATCGACGAGGCCGGTGCGGCCCGGGAGGCCGGGGACGACGAGGTGGAGAGCGGACGTTCCGGGCACGCCGGGGTCCTGCGCCGACTGGCCCGGGGCGCGCTGCTCGGCGCCCGGGGCAACTCCGGTGTGATCCTCGCGCAGGTCCTGCGCGGGCTCGCCGACGCCCTCGCCGACGTGCCGGTGGTCCGGGGGCGGGCCCTCGCCGCCGGGCTGCGGGCCGCGAGCACGGCCGCGTACGCGGCGGTGGCCGCGCCGGTCGAGGGGACCCTGCTCACCGTCGTCGCGGCGGCCGCGACCGGCGCGGAGCGGGCCGACAGTGACGACCTTCCCACGGTGGCCCGGGCCGCCGCGACCGCCGCCGACCAGGCGCTGGCCCGTACGCCGGAGCAGTTGCCGGAGCTGGCCTCCGCCGGGGTCGTCGACGCCGGCGGACGCGGATTCTGCCTCCTGCTCCACGCCCTGGTCGAGGCCCTTACCGGCGTGCCCCCGGCCGTCCGGTTCGCGGTGCTCCCGGGCCCGCCCGCCACCGCCGTCCGGGAGACCGGCTCGCCCGAGTACGCGTACGAGGTGCAGTACCTCCTCGACGCCACGCCCGACGCGGTGGGCCGGCTCCGGACGGATCTGGCCCGACTCGGGGACTCGCTCGTGATGGTCGGCGACGGCGCTTCCGGCGAGGTCGGCACCTGGCACGTGCACGTGCACGTCAACGACGTGGGGGCGGCGATCGAGGCCGGTGTGGTGGCCGGCCGGCCGTACCAGATCTCGGTGACCCGGTTCGCGGACGGGCCGGGCCCCGGGGCCCCGACGGTGGCCGCCGATGCGTCGGGATCACCCCGGCCACCGGCGGCGACGGAGGCGGCCGGGCGGCCGGCGCCGGGAGCGGCGGCCGGCGCCGCGGAACGGGCGGCGGTGGTGGTGGCCGACGGCTCCGGCCTGGCCGAGATCTTCGCCGCCGAGGGCGCCACCGCGGTGGCGCCGCACCCGTCCGCCGGCGGCCTGCTGGCCGCGATCCGGTCGACCGGTGCTCGGGAGGTGGTGGTGCTGCCCACCGACCGGGACTCCCAGGCGGCCCGGGCCGCGGCGGAGGAGGCCGAGACCCTCGGGGTACGGGTCAGCGTGGTCCCCACCCGCTCCCCGGTGCAGGCGCTGGCCGCGTTGGCGGTCCGTGACCCGTCCCGGCGCTTCGCCGACGACGTGATCGCGATGGCGGAGGCGGCCGGCGCCTGCCGGTACGCCGAGGTCTGCCCCGCCGACCGGGAGGCGCTGACCGTGGCCGGCCGCTGCCAGCCGGGCGACGTCCTGGGTCTGGTGGACGGCGAGGTGCACCTCATCGGCCGTGACCTGGAGACGACCTGTCGGGAGCTGCTCGACCGAATGCTCGGCGGCGGTGGGGAACTGGTGACCCTGCTGCTCGGCGCCGACGCCCCGCCCGGGCTGGGCGAGGCGCTCCGGGCCCACCTGGCCCGGCGGTGGCCGTTCGTCGAGGTGCACCACTACGTGGGCGGTCAGCCGTTCTATCCCTTGCTGGTGGGCGTCGAGTGACGGCGGCGTCGGTGACAGTCGAGACGGTGCACGGAGGACGGCGATGACGGGCGCGGCGGAACCGGCCGGGCTGGCGACCCCGCTGCGGAGGCTGGTCGGCGACAAGACGGCGAAGGCCCTCGCCACCCACCTCGACCTGCACACCGCGGGCGACCTGCTCTACCACTTCCCCCGCCGGTACGACGAGCGGGGCCAGCACACCGACATCCGCTCCCTCGTGGTGGGGGAGCAGGTCACCGTACTCGGCCAGGTGCGGAAGACGACCGTGCGGCCGATGCGGCAGCGGCGCGGGAACCTGCTCGAGGTGACCGTCGGCGACGATTCCGGCGGGCTGCTCACCCTCACCTTCTTCGGCAACCAGGTGTGGCGGGAGCGCGACCTGCGACCGGGCCGCTGGGGGCTCTTCGCCGGCAAGGTGACCGAGTTCCGGGGCCGGCGCCAGCTCAACGGGCCGGAGTACGTCCTGCTCCCCGACGCCCCAAGCGGCGACGGGGACGACGCGACGGCCGCGGACACCCCGGACGGCGGGGCGGCCCGTGGCGGCGCCGCCGGTCCGGTGACCGGTGACGAGATCGAGGAGTTCGCCGGGGCGCTGATCCCGGTGTATCCGGCCGCGGCGGCGGTGCCGACCTGGGTGATCGCCCGGTGCGTACGGGTGGTGCTGGACACCGTCACGTTGCCGGAGGATCCGCTCCCGGCCACGGTGCGGGCGACCCGTAACCTCGTCGGGCTCGCCACCGCGCTGCACGACATCCATCGCCCGGCGAGCAAGGAGGATCTGTACCGGGCCCGGCGACGGTTGAAGTGGGACGAGGCGTTCGCCGTACAGCTCACCCTGGCGCAGCGCAAGCGGCGGGCCGCGGCCTGGCCGGCCCGGCCCCGACCCCGGCGCGACGACGGCCTGCTCGCCGCCTTCGACGCCCGGTTGCCGTACGAGCTGACGGCGGGGCAGCGCGACGTCGGCGAGGAGATCGCCGCCGACCTCGGCACCCCGCACCCGATGCACCGGCTGCTCCAGGGCGAGGTTGGCTCCGGCAAGACGGTCTGCGCGCTGCGCGCCATGCTCCAGGTGGTCGACGCGGGTGGTCAGGCGGCGCTGCTCGCCCCGACCGAGGTGCTGGCGGCGCAGCACTACCGGGGCATGCTCGACCTGCTCGGCCCGCTCGGTCGGGCCGGCGAGCTGGACGGTGACCCGCGCGGCACCCGGCTCGCCCTGGTCACCGGCTCGCTCGGCGCGGCGGCCCGGCGACGGGCCCTGGAGGCGGTGGCGGCCGGGGAGGCGGGCATCGTCGTCGGCACCCACGCCCTGCTGTACGAGGGGGTCGACTTCGCCGACCTCGGCCTGGTGGTCGTCGACGAGCAGCACCGGTTCGGCGTCGAGCAGCGGGACGCGCTGCGCGCCAAGGCCGAGCAGCCGCCGCACGTGCTGGTGATGACCGCGACGCCGATCCCGCGGACGGTCGCGATGACCGTCTACGGCGACCTGGAGGTCTCCACCCTCGCCCAGTTGCCGCGGGGGCGCTCGCCGATCGCCTCGCACGTCGTACCGGCGACGGAGAAGCCGGCGTACCTGGACCGGGCCTGGCGCCGGTTGCGCGAGGAGGTCGCCGCCGGCCACCAGGCGTACGTCGTCTGCCCCCGGATCGGCGACCAGGCGGCGACCGCCGAGGAGGTGGGGGGCGCCGCCGGCGAGGACGGGAAGCGTCCCCCGCTGGCGGTGACCGAGGTGGCGCCGCTGCTCGCCGACGGGCCGCTGCACGGGCTGCGGATCGGGGTGCTGCACGGGCGGCTGCCGGCCGACGAGAAGGACGCGGTGATGCGTTCGTTCGCCGCCGGAGACCTCGACGTCCTGGTCGCGACCACGGTGATCGAGGTCGGGGTCGACGTCCCGAACGCGACGGTGATGATCGTGCTGGACGCGGACCGGTTCGGCGTCTCCCAACTGCACCAGCTCCGTGGTCGGGTCGGCCGGGGCTCGGCGCCCGGTCTCTGTCTGCTGGTCACCGAGGCGGTCGAGGGTACGCCGGCCCGACAGCGGCTGGACGCGGTCGCCTCCACCACCGACGGGTTCCGGCTCGCCGAGCTCGACCTGGAACAGCGGCGGGAGGGGGACGTCCTCGGCGCGACCCAGTCCGGCCGGCGGTCGCACCTACGGCTGCTGTCGCTGCTCCGTGACGCCGAGCTGATCCGGGATGCCCGGGCCGAGGCGATCGCGCTGATCGAGGAGGACCCGGACCTCACGCGGCATCCGGCGTTGGCCGCCTCGGTGGCCGCCCTGGTCGACGCCGAGCGCGCCGAATACCTCGAGAAGGGCTGACACGTCCGCGCGGACGGGCAGGCGTCCGGGCCGATGTGCCGGTCGGCGAAGGCACGTGGCGCGGCCGGCCATTTCGTGATGGACCGGTTTCGCCATGGTTTACGCGTCCCCCGGGATGGACCGCGGCGACGTTCGACCACCGGTGCGTGGGGCGCCAAAATGGCGGCCCGGGTCGGCGCCGCGCGGCGCGTCGCGGGGACTCGTCAGACCCGGACGGTCGTGTCGGATTGGCGACACACACTCGTGTCCGGTCGGCGGAAGCGGCGCCGTGGCACCGGTCGCGAAATGCCGTCACCGCGTCGCCGCGATGGTGACGTTGATGGTGACGTTGATGGTGACGTTGATGGTGACGTTCCTCGCACCCCGATGCCGGGATTATTGGGCGTTCCGGGGATGACTCCGGGCATTTCCGTGCCGGGAACCGTGATCTGGTGGCGCGGGCGGGGCGGTGGCGGTGGTACGCCGCGGGAGATTGGTCGCTGCCGTGACGGTGAGCCGGGGTGTCGCCATTCCCCGGAAACGGGAGTGGCGTGGGCCACGTGTCGATTCGACGTTCGCCCCGCGGTCCGGACCTTTGTCGTCTTCTCAGCCGTCGCCGTCCTCGGCCCCGGAAAAGGCCGCCCCGGGAAAGGCTGAGGGCGCGCCGACCGTGTAGGCCGACGCGCCCTCAGACGGATGGTTCAGCTGGTGCGGCTGCTGCCGATCAGGCGGTGAAGGTCACCCGACGGCGGCGGGCCACGATGTACAGCACGACACCGGCGGCGACCAGCAGCACGGCGCCGGCCGCGATGCCACCGGCGGCGGCACCGGTCAGCGGCAGGCTACCCTCGCCGCCGCCACCGCCCGAGGTGCAGTCCTTGGGCTGCTCGTACGCGATCGGCTCGCCCTCGGTGCCGTCGATGCTCGGCGTGACGGTCAGGCCCTCGGAGGCCGGGAAGGTGACGCTGCCGGTCTTGCCCGGCTCCACGGTCAGGGTCTTCGCCTCGCCCTTGTTCGGGGTGAGGACGACGCTGATCGCCTTGTCGGTCGGGTTCTCCACCGAGATGATCAGCTCGTCACAGGTCGACTCGTTGGTCCGGACCGGCTCGACCGGCTTCGGCGTCACCGACGGGGTCGGCTCCGGGGTCTCGGTGACCGGGGGAGTGGTCGGCGGGGTCGTCGGCGGCTCCGTGGCGGGCGGGGTCGCCGGCGGCTCCGTCGTCGGCGGCGTGGTCGGAGGGGTCGTAGGCGGGGTGGTCGGCGGGGTCTGGCACTTCCCCTTGCTCACCGCCTTGACGGTGCGCTCCTCGGTGATGATGGTGCGGCCCCGTACCCACTTCGCCCCGACGGTGAGGGTGGTGTTGGTCCCCGGCCGGTCAATGGTGCGCGTCTCGGTGCCGGTCAGCGGGCCGTCGCCCTTCTTCGGGAGAATGGCCCCGACCTTGATGTCGCCGACGTCCCCGGGCCGCACCTTGGTGATTTCGCCGGTGATGTCCCGCTCGCTGTTGTAGACCGTCCAGGTGAACTCGTAGGTGTTGGTCCCCTTGACCTGGCAGTACGTGCCGTAGATCTCGGGGTGGTGGGCGTACGCCGGGGCGGAGAAGGCCACCGCTCCGGCGGCGCCGATCAGCGTGCCAGCCGTGATGGCGAGGGCGCGCCGCATCGGAGACTTTGGACGGATCACGCGTGCTCCTGAGGGATAGGGCGTCACGGTAAGACGTGGAACCGGCGGAATGGGGGGGCGTCGTAATGGCGCTCGACCCTGCGAATAACCGCCTTCCGACGTCTTGGGCCGGCAAACCGCTGCCGGCACAGCGCCAGACCTTATCGATTGCGCTGGTACGAAAACACCTCTCAGGCGCTTCTAACGATGATGTTGTGAATCTGAGACGATTGATAGACGGCAAGTAACTGTGGTATTTCCCTCCGTGCTCCCGGTGTGTCTCTTTGTCCGATCCTTCGGTTCCGACCGGGCACCCGTCCGCCTCACTCGGTCGAGTGGTCCAATCTGGCGCGTTGACACGGCGCCGCCGGGAGGATGAGTGCGGGTACGGCCCTGCCGGAGCGATGGGCGTGGGTACCGCACCGCCGGAAGGATGATCAGTGTCGTCGCGTAGCGTCAGAGGCGTGCGGAGGACGGCGACATGACCCGGATCGTCGCCGGCGTGCTCGGCGGACGACGCATCGCCGCGCCGCCGGGCTCCCGGACGCGGCCGACCAGCGACCGGGTCCGGGAGGCGCTGTTCAGCGCGATCGGGTCAGCGCTCGACCTCGAGGGTGCCCGCTTCGCCGACCTGTACGCCGGATCCGGTGCCGTCGGGCTGGAGGCGCTCTCCCGCGGGGCCGCCCAGGTGCTGCTGGTCGAGTCCGACCCTCGGGCGGCCCGGGTGATCCGGGAGAACCTCGCCCTGCTGCGGTCGGCGACGGCCGACCCGGTTCCCGGCACCGCCCGGCTGGTGACCGCCCGGGTCGAGCAGGTCCTCGCCACCGCGCCCGAGGACGGCCCGTACGACGTCGTCTTCGCCGACCCGCCGTACGCGGTGCCGGAGGCGGAACTCGTCGCGCTGCAGGAGGCGCTGCTCGGCAACGGCTGGCTGGCCGAGGACGCCCTCGTGGTGCTGGAGCGGTCGAGCCGTACCGGCCCGGTCGAGTGGGTGCGGGGGCTCACTCCACAGCGATGTCGCCGTTACGGTGAGACCACTCTTTGGTACGGTCGCCGATCATGAGACGCGCGGTCTGTCCCGGCTCGTTCGATCCGGTCACCAACGGACACCTCGACATCATCGGTCGGGCCAGTCGGCTCTTCGACGAGGTGATCGTCGGTGTCCTGATCAACGAGTCCAAGCGTGGGCTGTTCACCATCGACGAGCGGCTCGACATGCTCCGTGAGGTGATCAGCTCCTACGACAACGTCCGGGTCGCCTCGTTCCGGGGTCTCCTGGTGGACTTCTGCCGGGCCCAGCAGGCGAAGGTGGTGGTCCGAGGGCTACGCGCCGTCAGCGACTTCGACTACGAGTTGCAGATGGCCCAGATGAACATCGGGCTCGCCGGGGTCGAGACCCTCTTCATGCCGACCAGTCCGGCGTACTCGTTCCTCTCGTCCAGTCTGGTCAAGGACGTGGCGAAGTGGGGCGGCGACGTCTCGCCGCACGTGCCGGACGTGGTCCGGGAACGACTGCGGGAGCGGCTGCGCCGCCCCGGCTCCTGACCCCTTGCCGGAAACGGGTGCCCGAGTCGACCCGCGTCGATCCCGACGTTGCGACGCGCCGGCCCCGGGCCGGTCAGACCCCGGTTCGCGACCGCACCGCATCATGGTGGTCAGCAACCCGGTTCGACGCCTCATCATGTAGGTCGACCGAAGCAACGACGGGAGTGAGGTACCTGTGGACCCGCTCGATCGCATAGACGAGATCATCGGCATGGTGGAGGCGGCGCGTTCCGTTCCGATGTCCCGTAACACCGCCATGATCGACCGCGCCGAGCTGATCGGCGCTCTTGAGGAGCTGCGGGCCGAGCTGCCTGTCGAACTGCGCCGGGCGGCGGCGCTGCTGGAGGAACGCGACAAGATCGTCGAGGCCGGCAAGCGTGAGGCGGACCGGATCATCAGCGAGGGCGAGGCGGAGCACGCCCGGCTCGTCTCGGTCAACGAGATCACCGTCTCCGCCGAGCACGAGGGCGCCCGGATCATCGCGGAGGCCCGGGCCGAGGCCCAGCGGCTCCGCGAGGAGGTCGACGACTACGTCGACACGGCGTTGGCCAACTTCGAACAGTTCCTGACCAGGGCACTCGCCTCGATCGAGCGCGGTCGGGACAAGATGCACGCCCTGCGGGAGATCGGCTCGTTCCAGGGAGAGGAGAACGAACGCCCCCTGTCGTTCTGACCTCGCCTGTCCGGATCATCCCCTCGGGTGGGACCTCCCGGTTGCCGGCGGTGCCACCGAGGTCCGGGGTGCGGGTGAGGAGCGCGACCGGCGTGGCCGGCCGGGAGAGACCCGGCTGGTCGTCCGGACGTGCCGGTGCCCCGGTTCGACGCTGTGCCCGCTGCTCAGGTAACGTGTGAGGTCGGCCTCGCACAGGCCGGAGTCTGACTATGCCCAAGCATCTACCGACCCACCTGGATCCCAGGTCGCCGTTGGTCCTCGACACGAGGGACCTGCCACGCCGACCTGGCGTTCTGCGTACGGTCGAACGGACGGTGCCGGCACCGGCGGACCTCGGCCTGGAGCTGATCGGCGTACCGGAGGGCGCGGACCTGAGCCTCGACCTGAGGCTCGAGTCGGTGTCTGAGGGCGTCCTCGTCTCCGGGACCGTCACCGGTCCCATCGAGGGCGAGTGCGGTCGCTGTCTGCGTCCGATCACCGACTCGCTGGTCGTCACCATCCAGGAGCTGTACGCCTACGAGCACAGCACCACGGACGAGACCACCGACGAGTTCGAGGTGGGCCGGATGCAGGGCGACCTGATCGACCTGGAGCCGGCGCTCCGGGACGCGGTGGTCCTCGCGCTGCCGAACAACCCGGTGTGCCGGCAGGACTGCCCGGGACTGTGCCCCGAGTGCGGGGTGCACCGGGACGAGCTGCCGGCGGACCACAGCCACCAGCAGTTCGACCCCCGCTGGGCAGGCCTGTCGCAACTGATCCGTCAAGAGGAGTAGGAAGAAACCGTGGCCGTCCCCAAGCGCAAGATGTCGCGCAGCAACACCCGGTCCCGCCGGGCGCAGTGGAAGACCACGGCGGTCCCGACCGTGGCCTGCCCGCAGTGCAAGTCGCCGAAGCTGCCGCACGCGGCCTGCACCGTCTGCGGCACCTACAACGGCCGTCAGGTCATCGAGGTCTGACCCGGAACGCGTGTGACGCCCCCGACCTCCGGTCGGGCGGCGCATTCGCCCCGGCGACTGCCCGGTGTGCCGGCTCCCACCGGCGCCGACCGTCGCGTGACGGCCGGCGTACCCGTGGAGCCGGGCACCGTGCGGATCGCCGTCGACCTCCTCGGCGGGGACGAGGCTCCCGCCGTCGTGGTTGACGGCGCTCTGCGGGCGTTCGGCGCCGACCCCGACCTGTGTCTCCTGCTCGTCGGCCCTCCCGAGGTGGCCGACGGGCTGGTCGCCGCGCTCCGCCCCGCCGACCGCGACCGGATCGCGGTCCGGCCGGTGCGTGACGCCGCGGCGATGACCGGGGACGCCGCCACGCTCGGCAGGGCCGAGAGCACCGTGGGCGCCGCCGTCCGCGCGGTCGTCGAGGGAGCCGCCGACGCCGTCGTCTCGGCCGGCTCGACCGCCGCCACGGTCACCGCCGCCGTCCTCGGATTCGGCCGCTGGCCCGGCGTACGCCGTCCCGCGCTGGTCGCCACCCTGCCCGCCCTGGCCGGCCCGGTGGCGCTGCTGGACGTCGGCGGCTCGCTGGAGGCCCGGCCGGTGACCCTGGCCCGGCACGCCGTCCTCGGCGCGGCGTACGCCGCGGTCACCCACGACCTGACCCGGCCCCGGGTGGGCCTCCTCTCCGTCGGCACCGAACCCGGCAAGGGCGACCGGGCCCGCCGGGCCGCCGCCCCGCTCCTCGCCGAGCAGGCGCTGCCGGCCGCCGCCCGCTACGTCGGGCTGGTCGAGGGGTACGAGGTCGCCTCCGGCGCGCGGGCCGACGTGGTCGTCACCGACGGATTCACCGGAAACGTCCTGCTCAAGGGGATCGAGGGAGCCTACGCGCTGGCCGGGGGAGCGCCGACCGGCGGTGGCGCCCCGCGCGCCGCCGCCCTGCTCGGGGTCGCCGGGACCGTGGTGGTCTGCCACGGCGCGGCCCGGCACGACGACGTCGCCTCGGGTATCGCGCTCGCCGCCCACCTGCACCGTCGCCGGGTGATCCCGGCGGTCGCGACCCTGCTCGCCGAGCTGGACGGGCCAACCGCACCACCGACACCGAGGTGAGCGCGTGAGCGAACGGGACGCGCGAGCCAGCCGGCTCGGTCGCCCGAGCCACGGCGACGAGCGGAGCGAGGAGACGCCATGACCAAGGAGAAGCGGCGGCGGCCGCCGATCTCGCACCTGGAGGCGGCGTTCGGGGTCGCCCTGGATCCGGAACTGCTGGAGCGGGCCCTGACCCACCGCTCGTTCGCGTACGAGAACGGGGGCCTGCCGACCAACGAGCGGCTGGAGTTCCTCGGCGACTCGGTCCTGGGCGTCGTGATCACCACCGCGCTCTTCCACAACCACCCCGACCTGCCCGAGGGGCAGCTCGCCAAGCTCCGCGCGAGCGTGGTCAACATGCGCGCCCTGGCCGACGTGGCCCGCCGGCTCGGCCCGCTCGGTCTCGGGCCGTACCTCCTACTGGGCAAGGGCGAGGAGGCCACCGGGGGCCGGGACAAGGCGAGCATCCTCGCCGACACCCTGGAGGCGCTGCTCGGGGCGATCTACCTCCAGCACGGGCTCGACACCGCCTCCCGCGTCATCCACCGGCTCTTCGATCCGCTGATGGCGGAGTCGGCCGGGCGGGGGGCGGCACTGGACTGGAAGACCAGCCTCCAGGAGCTGACCGCGGCGCTCGGGCTCGGTGTCCCCGAGTACCGCATCGACGAGGCGGGCCCGGACCACGCCAAGACCTTCACCGCCTGGGTGGTGGTGGCCGGCCGCACCTACGGCGGCGCCGACGGCCGGAGCAAGAAGGAGGCCGAGCAGCGGGCCGCCGAGGCGGCCTGGCGTACCCTCTCGGAGCAGCCCGCCGAGCCGGCGGCCGACGGCGGCGCCGGGCCCGGTGGCGGCGATGGCGGCGCCGAGCCTGGCGGCGGCGCCGAGAGCGTCGAGCACTCCGCGAGCTGATCGAGGTCGTACGCATGCCTGAGCTACCCGAGGTGGAGACCGTCCGGGACGGGCTGGCCCGCTGGGTCACCGGTCGGCGGATCGCCACCGTCGAGGTACGGCACCCGCGCGCCGTCCGCCGGCACCTCGCCGGCCCGGAGCACTTCGCCGCGGTGCTGACCGGGCGGACGATCGTCGGCGCCCGGCGGCGCGGCAAGTACCTCTGGCTGCCGCTGGACAGCGGCGACGCGATCGTCGGGCACCTGGGCATGTCCGGGCAGTTGCTGGTCCAGCCGCCGCCGGCCGCGGACGAAACCCACCTACGGGTCCGGTTCACCTTCGACGACGGGGGGTCGCAGCTGCGCTTCGTGGATCAGCGCACCTTCGGCGGCCTCTCGGTCTCCGAGGGCGGCGCGAGCCTGCCCGCGGAGATCGCGCACATCGCCCGGGACCCGATGGACCCGGAGTTCTCCGACGCCGACTTCGTGGCGGCGATCCGGCGCCGGCGCACCGAGATCAAGCGGGCGCTGCTCGACCAGACCCTGATCTCCGGGGTCGGCAACATCTACGCCGACGAGGCGCTGTGGCGGGCGCGGCTGCACGGCGCCCGGCCGACCGAGGCGCTCACCGGACCGGCGATCACCCGACTGCTCGGCCACGTCCGGGACGTCCTTCGCGAGGCGATCGCCCAGGGCGGGACCAGCTTCGACGCCCTCTATGTCAACGTCAACGGGGAGAGCGGCTACTTCTCCCGGGAACTGAACGTGTACGGCCGCGAGGGCCTGCCCTGCCGCCGCTGCGGCGCGCCGATCCGGCGCGAGCCGTTCATGAACCGGTCGTCGTACAGCTGCCCGCGGTGCCAGCCCCGGCCCCGTACGGCCCGGCCGGCGGGCCGCTGACGGGCGGCCCGGGCGGCGACGTCAGGTCGGGCATGTCTCCCGATACGCGCCGAGGTCCCGCTCCTTCCGGATCGAGGTGAAGCCGAAGCCGAGGCTGACCAGGCAGAACCGGTCCGGCGGCATCTCGTACTCGACGTGGAAGACCGTCTTGCCCGCGGTCACGAACGGCACCAGGCGCTGACACCGCGCGTGCCGGACGCACTCCTCGGTGACCGCGAAGTCGAAGTACGGCTCCAGGGCCAGCGCCTGGTCGAGGTCGTTCGTCAGCCCCGGCGCGAGCTGCGTCTGCCGGGCCAGCGCGGCCACCCGGCGGTTGAAGGTGAGCTGGTCGTCGAAGGTCAACGGGAAGCCGGTCCGCTGCCGGTACCCGTCCATCCCGACCGCCAGCAGGGCGACGAAGCCCTTGCCCCGGCAGAGCCGGAACCGGTCGGCGAGCACCGGTTCGAGCGTGGACCACTGTCGGATGTCCAGCCAGCGGCCACGTGGGGCGCCGCCCGGCTGTCCGGGCACCCGGGCCGGCTCCCCGAGTACGGCGGCGGGGAACCGCGCCGCGTCGGGGCGCGACTCCTGGTACACCCCGACCTCGACGTGGCACATGAGCCGGCGGCCGTCGGCCCGTAGCCGGCGGGCCTCCTCCAGCGAGGTACGGAAGACGTCCAGCGCGTACACCTGGGCCTCGACGCTGGCGTCGAGAGGGTCGGTGAGCTGCCACTGCCAGCTCGGGGTGGCGCCGCCCGGCCAGGGCGGCACCGGGGCGGACCGGGTCGGCAGGAACCGGCACGCCGGGGCGGGCAGCAGCAGGGCGAGGGTCAGGGACAGGGCGACGGCGCGCCGGAGCGGCCCGGTGCCGCCGCCCGGGCGTGGTGGTCGGCGGCGTACGTCAGGCCGCCGGACCCGACCGCTCCGGCCCGGCACGTCAGTGAGCCGCGGTGGTCACCGGCCGCACACCCCCTCGCCCTGGGCCAACGAGCCGACGGCCGGTTCCGGTGCGCGCGGCCGCGCACCGGGCGGCGGGCTCAGGGGGTGGCGCCGAACATCTGGGTCCAGTAGAGCCGGCCGTCGGCCCCGGTGGCCACCCCGACCCCCATCGCCCGGGCCTCGCAGTTGAGGATGTTGGCCCGGTGTCCCGGGCTGTTCATCCAGCCCTCCATCACGGCGGCGGCGGTGGGGTAGCCCATGGCCACGTTCTCGCCGATCGGCGCGTCGTACCCGGCCCGTCGGGCCCGTTCCACGAACGTGCTGCCGTCGCTGCCGATGTGCGACATGGTCGTGTGCTCGCCCTGATCCTGGCTGTGCAGCCGGGCGGCCTCGGCGAGCCGGCTGTTGATGACGACGGGGTCGCAGCCGTTCGCGACCCGTTCCCGGTTGACGATCTCGAGTACCTGGGCTTCCCGACTGTCCCCGCCCCCGCTCGACCGGGTCGGCGCCGTGGCGGTGGTCCGGCGCGGCGCCGGGCCGGTGGTCTTCCGGGTCGGCGTGGCCCGGGTGGTGGCGCTCGGTCGTGGACGCGGCCGGGCCGTGCTCGCGGTGGGGGTCGGAACCGTCTCGGCGGCGACGGTGGTGGGGGCCTCGGGGGAGGCCAGCGCCGCGTCCGGCTGTCCCGGCGCCGCCGCGCCCGGTGCCGGCCGCTGCTCCGGAGCGGGATCGCCGGGCGCGGCGGTCAGGCGGGGCGGCAGCAGGGCAGCGCCGACGCCGAGGACCCCGAGCAGGGCGGTGACCACGACCCCGAGCAGCAGCGGACCCCGGCGGCGGTGCCGGCGGCGGTGTCGGCCGGGTCGGCGGAGATCGCGGCGGTCGTCCGGACCGGTGCCCCCGGCCCTCGCCCGCTCTCCGCGTCCGTCGCCCCGGCCGGGTGCGAAGAAGTCCGACTCGGCCGGGGAGCGACCCTCGTGTGCGCCTCGTCGCCCGGCGTCCGGAAACGGGTGCCGGGTCGGTGGGACGGGCCGGGAGACGGTGCCGTCTCCGCCGATGGGGTCGTCGTCCCCGCTCCAGTCGACCGGGTCGTTCCACCCGTGCACGTTTCACGCCTCCCACGTCTCGCCGGCCGGGGCTCCGGCTGGTCGAGCCGGACGCCACGACGTACCGGTCCTGCCGTGCGGACGCTACGCGTGCCTTCTGGCCTGGGGCAACGCGGCTAAGGAAGATCTAAGGCGGGTCGGACAGCGGGTCCGAGGCGTCTGGCCAGGGGCAATGCCGAGTCGGACATCGACTGGAGCTAGACTCGGGGTGTCCGAACGGCGACCTGGTTCGTATCTCGCGACGGCCCTCGGTTTCCGATTGACGACACACCGGTGTCCAGATCCGGCGAAACTTGACTGAGCCGGGACATCGGCACACTATGTAAGTGTCGCCAGTCGCGCCCGACCATGCCTGCGTTTGTCTTGCGGGCGGGGAGTCGCGAACGAGTTGGGCGCGCGTTGGCCGGCCTTTCCGGCAGCGCATTACAAGGAGACGATATGGCGAAGGCCCTCTACGGCCACGTTGGCGCGGCGCCAGACCGGCGTCTGCTCGACGAGGTCACCCGACTGCGTGCCAGGGTCCAGGCACTGGAGTTCGAGACGACGCGGCTGCGTGCCGAGAATGACCGGCTCGCGGCAGCGGTCGCCGAAGCGGACGATCTGCTCCGGCTGGCCGAGCCCGCGCTCACCTGATCTCCGGCGTCGGTCACCGGCGCCCCGCCTGATACAACTGAATCGCACCCAGAAATCGCGCGCCGACACATTCGTGGCGGCGCGCAGTTTTGTGTGTTGGGTGTTTGGCCCGGGTGCTCGCCCCGGACCCGGCCCACGCGCGCCAGACCCCCGGGTGTGTCGCGTTCCCTGACGTACCGCGTTCGCCGACCGGTCGACGCGCCGCCGGGCCGGTACCGACGCGGCCGTCCGGCCGGTCGTTTCCCGTCGACGCCCGACCAGCCGGAACGCGGGTGATTCCGGGTGTCGGATACGCTGGTCGGCGCGCGGCGAGTCGTGGTCGGCCCCCACCCGGGTTACCCTGCGGGTTGACCAGGCTCCCACCGCGGGGAGCGAGCCATCGAGCCGGCGAGAGGGACGCGGCTGACCGGGTCGGCGACCCAGGCGGGGCGGGTCCGCCGGGCCGGCACATGCCGGATCGCCAGAGCGGCGGATCCACCCGACGGTCCGCACGCCGACCATCCGGGTGCGGCACGTCGACGAGGAATGCGAACGTGTATCTCAAGAGCCTGACGGTGAAGGGCTTCAAGTCCTTCGCCTCCAGCACGACCTTCCGGCTGGAGCCGGGGATCACCTGCGTGGTGGGGCCGAACGGCTCGGGCAAGTCGAACGTCGTCGACGCCATCGCCTGGGTGCTCGGAGAGCACAGCGCCAAGGCGCTGCGCGGCGGCAAGATGGAGGACGTGATCTTCGCCGGCACCGCCGGCCGGGCCCCGCTGGGTCGGGCCGAGGTGACGCTCACGATCGACAACAGCGACGGCGCCCTGCCGATCGAGTACACCGAGGTGTCGATCACCCGCCGGATGTTCCGCTCCGGCGAGAGCGAGTACGAGATCAACGGTGACTCCTGTCGGCTCCTCGACATCCAGGAGCTGCTCTCCGACTCCGGCATCGGGCGCGAGATGCACGTCATCGTCGGTCAGGGCCAGTTGGACGCCGTCCTGCACGCCAAACCGGAGGACCGCCGGGCGTTCATCGAGGAGGCGGCCGGCGTACTCAAGCACCGCAAGCGCAAGGAAAAGGCGCTGCGCAAGCTCGACGCGATGCAGGTCAACCTGAACCGGCTCACCGACCTGACCGCGGAGCTGCGCCGCCAGCTCAAGCCGCTGGGCAAGCAGGCCGAGGTGGCGCGCCGGGCCGCCGGGATCCAGGCCGACCTCCGGGACGCGCGGCTGCGACTGCTCGCCGACGACCTGGCCACGCTCCGCGCCACCCTCGAGAAGGAGATCGCCGACGAGGCGGCGTTGCGGCAGCGGCGCGAGGAGGTGGAACGGGAGTACACCGAGGTGCAGACCCGGCTGGCGGAGCTGGAGGCCGAGCTCGCCGAGAGCGCCCCGCTCCTCGCCCGGGCCCAGGACACCTGGTACCAGCTCTCCGCGCTCGCCGAACGCTTCCGGTCCACCGAACAGCTGGCCCGGGAGCGGCTGCGCCACCTCAGCGCCACCCCCGATGACGAGCGACCCGGTCGCGATCCGGAGGAACTGGAGGCCGAGGCCGAAGCCATCCGCGAGCAGGAGGAGGAGCTGCGCGCCGCGCTCACCGAGGACCAGGTCCGGCTCGCCGAGGCGGTGGAGCACCGCCAGCAGCTCGAACGGCAGCTCGCCGAGGCGGAGCGCGCGCTGGTGGCGGCGGCGAAGGCGATCGCCGATCGGCGGGAGGGGCTCGCCAGGCTGACCGGGCAGGTCAACTCCGCCCGGGCCCGGGCCAGCTCGGCGGCGGAGGAGATCGAACGGCTCGCCGCCGCGCACGCCGAGGCGCAGCTGCGGGCCGAGGCGGCGCAGGCCGAACTCGACGCGGTGGCCGAGCAGTCCAGCGAGGCGGACCGGGACAACGCCGAGCTGGACGCCCGGCACGCCGAGGCGGTCGCCGCCCACGAGGCCGCGGCGGCGACCGTGCGTTCCCTCTCGGACGCGGAGCGGGCGGCGGAGAAGGAGGCGGCGACCTGGAAGGCCCGGGAGGAGGCCCTGGCCCTGGGCCTGCGCCGCAAGGACGGGGCCGGGGCGCTGCTGGCCCGGGCCGAGACGATACCCGGCCTGCTCGGCAGCCTGGCCGGGATGCTCACCGTCGCGCCGGGCCACGAGGCGGCGCTGGCCGCCGCCCTCGGCGGGCTCGCCGACGCGGTCGCGGTCGCCGGGGTCGACGAGGCGGCCGAGGCGATGCGCTGGCTGCGGATCTCCGACGCCGGGCGCGCCGAGTTCCTGGTCGGCGGCCAGGCCGGACCGGGCATGATCGGCTCCGCCGACGCGCTGCGGCCGGCGCTGCCGCCCGGGGCGCGGTGGGCGCCGGACCTGGTCGGCTGCCCCGACGAGGTCCGGCCGGCCGTGCACCGGGCACTGCGGGACGTCGTCCTGGTCGACGACCTCGCGGCGGCCACCCGGCTGGTGACGGAGAACCCCGAACTGCGCGCGGTCACCCCGGACGGGGACGTGATCGGCGGGTACACCGCGGCCGGCGGCTCGGCGAAGGCGCCCAGCTACCTGGAGGTGCAGGCCGCCGTCGAGGAGGCCCGGGCCAACCGGCTCGCCGCCGAGCAGACCGTCGCCGGGCTGCGCGAACAGCTCGCCGCCGCCCGCGAGGAGCTGGCGGAGCGGAAGGCGGAGGTCGCCGCCGCGGCGGCCGTCAAGCGGGAGGCGGAGGGACACCGCAACGCCGCCGCCCGCCGGCTCGCCGAACTCGGCGCCGCCGCCCGGTCGGCGAAGGCGGAGATGGACCGGCTCGCCGAGGCGCGGGCCCGCGCCGAGCAGGCCCGGGAACGTGACCTCGCCGCCCTCGCCGAGCTGGAGGAGCGGCTGCGGATCGCCGAGGCGACTCCGATCGACGCCGAACCCTCGACCGAGGAGCGCGACGAGATCGCCGCGTACCTTCCGCAGGCCCGGCAGAACGAGATGGAGGTCCGGCTCGCCGTCCGTACCGCGGAGGAGCGGGTCGCCTCGATCGCCGGCCGCGCCGACTCGCTGCTGCGCCAGGCCGCGGCGGAGCGGGCGGCCCGGGAGCGGGCCGCGGCCCGCCGGGCCGCCCGGGCCCGCGGCGCGGCGATCGCCCGGGCGGTGGAGATCGGCGCCCGGGAGGCGCTGACCCGGCTCGCGGTCTCGCTCGCCGCCGCCGAGCAGCACCGCGACGAGGTGGCGAAGGTGCGCTCCGCCCGGGAGGCCGAGCTTCAGGAGGTACGCGGCGCGGCCAAGCGGCTCGGCGCGGACCTGGAGCGGCTGACCAGCGCGGTGCACCGCGACGAGGTGGCCCGCGCCGAGCAGCGGATGCGGATCGAGCAGTTGGAGGCGAAGGCCGCCGAGGACTTCGGGCTCGACGTGGAGACGCTGATCGCCGAGTACGGCCCGCAGCAGCCGGTACCGCCGACCCAGGCCGAGGTCGCCGCCGCCGAGCGGGAGGGCCGGCCGGTGCCGGAGCCGGTGCCGTACGAGCGGGCGGTGCAGGAGAAGCGGGCCGCGAAGGCGGAACGGGAGCTGGCGCTGCTCGGCAAGGTCAACCCGCTCGCCCTGGAGGAGTTCGCCGCGCTGGAGGAACGGTACAAGTTCCTCTCCGAGCAGCTCGAGGACCTCAAGGCGACCCGGCGGGACCTGCTCACCGTCGTCAAGGACGTCGACGACCGGATCCTGGAGATCTTCGCCAGCGCCTTCGCCGACACGGCGAAGGAGTTCGAGGAGGTCTTCACCGTGCTCTTCCCCGGCGGCGAGGGGCGGCTGGTGCTCACCGACCCGGACGACCTGCTCACCACCGGCGTCGAGGTGGAGGCCCGTCCACCCGGCAAGAAGATCAAGCGACTGTCGTTGCTCTCCGGTGGTGAGCGGTCGCTCACCGCCATCGCCCTGCTCGTCGCGATCTTCCGGGCCCGTCCCAGCCCGTTCTACATCATGGACGAGGTGGAGGCGGCGCTCGACGACGTCAACCTCGGCCGGCTGATCACCCTCCTCACCCAGTTGCGGGCGAAGAGCCAGCTGATCATCATCACCCACCAGAAGCGGACCATGGAGGTGGCCGACGCCTTGTACGGCGTGACGATGCGCAACGGGATCACCCAGGTGATCAGCCAGCGGCTCCGTACCGAGGACGCCTGATGCGCCGGGAACGGCCGGTCGCGCTCCTGATCGACCTAGACGGCGTACTGCGGCGGTGGGATCCGGAGGCCGCCGCCGCGGCGGAACGCCGGCACGGCCTGCCGGCGGGGGTGTTGCGCGACACCGCGTTCGCCTGGTCGTTGCTGCAACCGGCGATCACCGGGCAGCTCCGGCACGCCGACTGGATGGCGGCGGTGGTCGACGCCGTGGCCGAGGCGGCCGGCGGGCGGGAGAACGCGCAGGCGGCGGTGGACGAGTGGCAGGCGGACCGGGGAAGCGTCGACCCGGACGTCCTGGCCTTCGTCCGCCAGGTCCGGTCCGCCGGCGTACGGGTCGGGCTGGCGACCAACGCCACCGACCTGCTCGACGCCGACCTGAAGCTCCTCGGCCTGACCGACGAGGTCGACGTGGTGGTCAACTCCTCGACGCTGGGGGTGCCCAAGCCGGCGAAGGAGTACTTCCAGCACGCGTGCGTGGCGGTCGGCGCCCCGCCGTCCCGGGTGCTCTTCGTCGACGACGAGGACCGGGCGATCCGCGGCGCCCGGGTCGCCGGGCTGTCGGCGTACCGGTGGAACGGACCGGACGATCTGCGCTACCTCCGGGCGGTGCTCGCACTCTGACCGCCGCAGTCGATCGTTGCGCGGCCAGTGCACTCGCACCTGGCGCCCGGCAGATATCGTGTCGGCCGTGATCTCCGTCAGGCGTGTGGTGTCCATCGTGGTCGTGGTTGCGGTGCTGGCTGTCGCCGCCGCACTGGGTGGAGCGCTGATCCGGCGGCACGTCGTCTACGGCACGGTCCTGGACGCCTCGTCGCCCTCGGTCACCGTAAAGGTCGGTGACCGGTTCTCACTGAAGGTGCCGGACCGTGGACCCTCGGTCGGGGACAGGTGGTCGGCCACGGCCGAGCCGGACGGCGTGGTGACGCTGGTCGGTGACGAGCTGATCTCGAACAGCCTGTCCGACCGGCTGTTCGGGCCGTCGATCGGGGGTGGGGGCGGCAAACACTACTTCCGGTTCGACGCGGAACGCGCCGGACAGGTGACCGTCACCCTGACCAACTGTTTCCAGGGCTGCTGGGACGAGCGGACCAGGGCGGAGTCGACAACGGTCACCTGGACGGTGACCGTCTCCTGAGGCCCTGCCGGTCGTCTGAGGGCCTGGACGGTGACGGTCTCCGGGAGGCTCAGCCCGGCCGGCCCGCTCCCGCCTGCCGGCGGGCTGCCACGACCAGGGCGACGCTCTCCAGCCAGCGCGCCACCGTCTCGTCGTACGCCGGACCCCGCTCGGTGACCGAGTCCGCCGCGCCGAGCCAGGTCGCGGCGAGGGCCGCCTGCTCGGGCGTGGGCAGCGGCTCCGGCAGGGTGACCGCGTACCCGACGCCGCCGCGCCGGACCACCTCGGCCAGGAAGGTCAGCGAGCGGGGCTGGGTGCCGAGCCGGTCGGCCGCCAGGGCCGCGGCGACCGTCACCTCCCCGGCCGGGGCCCGTCCCGACCGGAGTCCGGCCACCAGTCCCGCCGGTACGTCGATGGTCCGCAGCTCGTCCTCGTCGGTTCGCCGATTGGTCATCGCGCCCCTCCTCACTTCGGCAGCCGGACGCTGGTGAACTCTTTCGGTACACCGTTGCCGATCGAGTCGAGGCGGCCGTTGACGAAGTCGTCCTCATCGACCCAGACCGTGTACCCCCACGGGTTGTAGATCTGGAGCCGGTCGCCGTCGTGGCCGATGATCAGCATCTGGTGTCCGCCGTTGCCGTCCCGGCTGGAGAACGGCACCGGGTGCCCCTCGTCCACCGCGCGTTCGATCTCCGGCAGCACCGCGCGGCGCTCGTCCGCGTTGCCGACGTTCCGGTTCTCGTAGTCCGCGCCGGTGTGGGAGCCGATCTCCTGGTCGGCGACGGTCGCCGACTGGTTGTTGGTCATCCCGTCGGTGCCGATCAACGGCAGGTTCTGGTACCAGGAGCGCCCGCCGTCGTAGACCCGGAACTGCTCGTCCCGCAGCCGCCGGGCGAAGGCCTCGCCGTTGTCGTACGCCGGGTCGCCGGGGTGGCCGCCGGTGGTGAGTTCGAGCGCGTACAGCGGGTCGACCATGGCCCGGGCGGTGACCGTGGAGGAGGCCACGCAGGTCGGGTACTGCCCCTGGGTCCACTGGGCGCCGTCGAACGTCGTGGGCCGCTGCTGCCCGCTCGGCGCCGAGTCGCCCCCGATCGGGTTGAGGTGTGCGCACAGCCAGGCCGGGTCGTCGCCGTACGGGGCGATGAGGCGGTTGAACTCGGTGATCTTGTCAATGTCGTAGCCGGCGGCCAGCGCGCGCATCAGGTATGCCCGGTGCTCCGGGCTGCCCGCCCCGGCCAGCAGCTGTTCCATCCGGGCCCGGTCCGCCTCACTCATCGCGGCCAGGCGGTCGGCCGCCCGGTCGGCCATCGCGGCGGTGAGAATCGCCCCGTCCACACTGGTGCCGCTGCTGCCGGCGTCGATCAGCAGCAGTTCGTCCAGGGCGGACAGCGGCGAGTCGGCCAGCCGCTGCAACCGGGCCTGCGAGGCGAGGTCATGGAAGGTGCTGCTGACCTCGCGGGACGTCTCGGCGAGCGCGCTGTGCGCGTCGACCCGGTCACCGATCCCGGCGATGGCCAGCTGGTGCGCCCGGTGCATCTTGTCGCCGTCGTAGTGCAGCGGGTCGATGAACGGGCCGGCGGTGATCTCCTCGGTCAGCCCGTACGCCTCATGCAGTGGCGTCAGCCCGTCGCGGTCCCGCTTCTGCGCGGCCCCCACGGCGTCGGCCAGCCGGAACAGCTCCTTGGCGATTCGGCCCAGTACGCCGACGCCACGCTCCAGCCCACGTTCGGCGGCGGCGAGCGCGTCGGTGGCGGCGACCTGGGTATCGCCGGCCCAGACCCTGGGCAGCCGCTGCCGTCGGATCTCGCCGATCGCCAACAACGCCTCGTCGAGAACCTTCTCGGCCCGGCGGTAGTCGCCGGCGAGTGATTCCAGACCGGACGGATAACCGCTCGGTCCGGACACCTGGATCGCGTTACGCAGCGAGTAGTGCAGCGCGCCCGAGTTCCACATGCCGTTCTGGCCGGCGATGCCGCCCTGGAGTTCCTTGAGTCGGGGCAGTGGGGTGTCGTCGCTCATGCCGGTCCTCCGTCCCGCGTCGCTGGTGCCCGGGCGGGCAGCCCGGACCGGGTCGCCGTCCACTGTCTGGTTATCGGTGACCTCCGCCCAGCCGGCGGGCCGCGTCCCGGTCGGATCGGTCGTAGTTGTCGGCCGCCTTCTCCAACGCGTCGGCGAGCTGTCGGATGGCCTCGGCGAAGGCGCCGAGTTCCGCCCGCCAGGCCTGGGAGACGGCCTGGTAGCCGTCGCGACTGCCGTACTGGTCGAAACCGATCAGTATGCCGCCGCCCTCGGTGGCCGAGGTAGCCTCGCACGCCCCACCGACGCCGTTCGCGACCTCATCCCGTAGCCGCTTCGCCGTCGCCCGCAATTCGGCCGCGTCCACCTGCAACATTCGGCCGCCTCCCCTCGTCCACGAAGCACGATATCGCCCGGTGTCACCCCGGTGGGGCCCGTGGTGCCGCGGTGGAGTCAGCCGACGCCGAGGCCGGAACGGGGCCGCGGTCAGCCGGTGAGGGTACGTCGGGCCACGGTGTGCAGGGTGCCGTCGGGGCGGGTGCCCTCGATCGTCACCTCGGCGGTCCGACCCTCGTGGCGCAGGGTGGCCACCGCGTTGCCGAAGTACGGCCCGGCGAGCTTGCGCCACCGCACCGGGGGCCGGCGCACCCCGGCCGTCCGGGCGAGCGCCCGAGCCGCCACCGACGGTAGTCGCCACCAGCCGACCCGGAGCAGCGGACGCATCGGGGCCGGCACCTGGTTGTGAAACGGCGAGCAGGTCAGCTGGTGCACCGCGGTCGCCACCGGTGTGCCCCGGAACCGGGCCCGGGCGATGTACGAGTGGTGGACGTCGCCGGAGAGGACGCTGATCGACGCCGGCGGTGGGCAACCCGGGTCGGCGCCCCCGACCGCCCCGGTGCCGACCCGGACGAAGAGGGCGGCGAGCGCGTCGAACGAACGCCGGAACGCGGCCCAGTGCTCCAGATCGAGCGCCCGACGCAGTCGCTCCGAGAACGCCGCCACCCCGGGTCGGGGCGAGCCGGCCAGCCGCTCGTTCCACGACTCGACGTGGTGGATGCCGGGCGGCAGCAGCCAGGGCAGCGACGACCCGACCACCAGGTGGTCGTGGTCTCCCCGCACCTGGTCGGTGAACCAGGCCCACTCGGCCGGCGGCAGCATCGCCCGGTGCGCCCGGTCCAGCACCCGGCTGCACCGGTTGTCCAGCACCACCACCCGGGTCCGGCCCACGTCCAGGGCATAGCTCCACTGGTAGCGTCCGGCGACCGCCGCGGCGTCCGGCGACTCGCCCCGGCCGAGGGCCGCGTCGTACCCGACCGCCTCGGCGTCGACCCGGCGGCCGAACGCGCGCAGCACCTCGGTGGCGTCGTCCCCGGCCGCCCGGACCGCGGTGTAGACCGGGTCGGTCGCCAGCTCCTCCGGGGCCAGGTTGCCGAGGTGCTGGTAGACCCAGTACGACGCCAGCCCACTGGTGATCCGCTCCGACCACCACGGTTGCCGGTGTGCCTCGAGCCGCCACGGCGTCGAGGTGTTCCAGTCGTCGATGATCTCGTGGTCGTCGAAGATCATCACGCTCGGCACGGTGGAGAGCAACCAGCGGATCTCGGGATCCCGCCACGACTCGAGGTACAGCTTCGTGTACTCGTCGAAGCTGACCACCTGGTCGGGTGGGGCGCCCACGCTCCGGTCGCGTCGGCGCCGCAGCAGGGTGCGCACCGTCGGCGAGGGCTGGTCCGCGTACACCTGGTCCCCGAGCAGGAGCAGCAGATCCGGCCACCGGGCCGGGTCGGGCGCGGCCATCATCCGCCGGGCGTACGCGTCGAGCGCGTCCGGCGGCAGCCGGCGGGCCGTGGCACGCTGGGTCGTCTCCCGGCAGGAGCCGAAGACGAGGCGGACCGTGGGATCATCCGCCCGGCGGGTACGGATCACACTCGGCGGTAGCGACGACCCCGGCTCCGGCCAGACCGGCTCGTCGTCCAGGAAGACCTCGTAGGGCGTGACCGCGCCGGGCCGAAGCCCGTCCACCACCACCAGGGCGTAGTGGTGCCCGAAGGCGCGGAACGTGGCCGCCTCGCCGCCCGCGCCGTCGGGGGTGCGGACCCGGACGACAGCCGGGGCGCTGGTCTCCACCCAGACGGTGGCCCGGGTCTCGACGACCCGGCGCAGAACCGGGCCGATCAGCAGCCGGGCGGCGGGCCGGGTGGGCATCACGCGATCTCCGAGCGGTGGGGTGGTCGGGCGCAACACGCTCCGGGCAGCCTACCCGGGCCGGATCGGCACGGGACACGTCCGGCCGCCGCGCCTGGACGTTCGCCGTCTGACAGGATCGTCCGCATGGACAACCTCGTGGTCATGTCGGTCGTGATCGCCGTACTGGTGCTCCTCACGGTGGGCCTGACGGTCGGCGTGGTGGTCACCCGGCGGGGCCGGCGGGCCGCCCCGCCGCTGCCACCGATCCCGCCGGCACCGCCGGTGCCGCCGGCACCGCCGGAGGCGGGGGAGGCGGCCGCCCCACCGGTCGAGGCGCCGGCCGCCCCACCGGTCGAGGTCCCCACGGTGGAGGCCCCGCCGGCCCCGCCGGTGCGCGAGCGGCCGGAGCCGACCGCCGGGCGGATGGTCCGGCTGCGGGCCCGGCTGGCGCGGTCGCAGAACGTCTTCGGCCGGGGACTGCTGAGCCTGCTCTCCCGGGACCACCTCGACGAGGAGGTCTGGGAGGAGATCGAGGACAGCCTGATCGGTGCCGACGTCGGGGTCGAGGCGACCCGGGAGATCGTGGACCGGTTGCGGGAGCGGGTCGCGGTGCTCGGCACCAGGACCGCCGCCGAACTGCGTGCGCTCCTCGCCGAGGAACTGGTCAGCGTGCTCGACCCGACCCTGGACCGGACGCTGCGGGCGACCCGGGAGGACGGCACCCCGGCGGTGCTGCTGGTCGTCGGGGTGAACGGCACCGGCAAGACCACCACCTGCGGCAAGGTCGCTCGCGTGCTGATCGCCGACGGGCGCAGCGTGCTGCTCGGTGCCGCCGACACGTTCCGGGCCGCCGCCGCCGAGCAGCTCACCACCTGGGCCAGCCGGGTCGGCGCCGAGGTGGTCCGGGGCCCGGAGGGGGCCGACCCGGCCAGTGTGGCGTTCGACGCGGTCCAGCGCGGCATCGAGACGTCGGTCGACACCGTGGTGATCGACACCGCCGGCCGGCTGCAGAACAAGGTTGGCCTGATGGACGAGCTGGGCAAGATCAAGCGGGTGGTCTCCCGGCACGGGCCGGTGGACGAGACGCTGCTGGTGCTCGACGCCACCACCGGGCAGAACGGCCTGGAGCAGGCCCGGGTCTTCACCGAGGTGGTGGACGTCACCGGCGTGGTCCTGACCAAGCTCGACGGGACCGCCAAGGGCGGGATCGTCATCGCCGTCCAGCGCAAGCTCGGCATCCCGGTCAAGCTCGTCGGGCTCGGCGAGGGACCGGACGATCTCGCGCCGTTCGACCCGGCACAATTTGTTGACGCGCTCCTCGGCACCGAGCCGCTCAACGTCGACGCGTAGTCTCGGGGGACTCTGGTTGCCGCGCCCCGCCCCCGGGCGCGACCGTGGTGAAGATGAACCAGCGCCGCTCCTCAGGAGAGACGTACGTGACATCGCAGGAGATCCCGCTGCACGGCGGAAACGTCAGCACCGTCGTGCGAGTGGGCGACACGGTCCGGCGCAACGCCGGGCCGTGGACGCCCGCGGTGCACGCCCTGCTGCGCCACCTCGAATACGTCGGCTTCACCGGATCGCCGCGGGTCCTTGGGATGGACTCACGCAACCGTGAGGTGCTGTCCTACCTGGAGGGCGAGTGTGGCGAGTACCCGCTCGCCCCCCACTGGGTCACCGACGAGGCCCTGGTGACGGTCGCCACCATGCTGCGGATGTTCCACGACGCCCAGTACGGCTTCCAGCCGCCGCCGAACGCGGTCTGGCGGTCGTTCGGTCCGCCGCCGCCGGACACCGAGGTGATCTGCCATCACGACGCGGCCCCGCACAACGTCATCTGGCGGCCGGACGGCACGCTGGCGTTGATCGACTTCGACCTGGCGTCGCCGGGTGCCCGGATCTACGACGTGGCCTACGCGGCCTGGACCTGGGTGCCGCTCTTCTCCGACCGGGACTCGTACACCCTCGGCTGGAAGCGCCCGAACCGGCCCCGACGGCTGCGGCTGTTCGCCGACGCGTACGGGCTGATCCCCCGGGACCGGCACCGGCTGGTCCGGACGATCCGGAAGCGGATCGTGGACCACATCGAGGGGATCCGGCGGATGGCGGCGGCCGGCGACCCGGCGTTCGTCCGGATCGTGCACAAGGGCCACCTCCGGCGCCCGATGCGGGACCTCCGGCTGCTCGACTACGAACGGCACACCCTGGAGTACGCCCTGCGGTAGCTCGCGTCGCTGTCCGTACCTGTCCGGTGGGCTATTCGGCGGGGTTTGCCCCGTCCGTTCCACCCATGGTGCGGACTTCTTCACACGTTGGAAACAACGCGTCACCCGGAAGAAACCGCGTGGGCACCTCGGGTGAAACAGCGAGCCACGAAGCTTCCGCGCAACCGGCGTACGGGCGATGCTGCCTCGGTGGGCCGGGAAGGAGGGTAACCAAACCTTAGGAGGCCAGCGTGCCTGAAGCACCGACCATCGACTCCGGCAACACCGTCTGGCTGCTGGTGTCGACGGCTCTCGTGTTGCTCATGACGCCCGGTCTGGCGCTGTTCTACGGCGGCCTGAACCGGTCCAAGGGCGTGCTCAACATGATGATGATGAGCTTCTCCGCGATCGGGCTCATCTCTGTTCTCTGGTGGTTCTACGGGTTCAGCGTCGCCTTCGGCTCGGACGTGAACGGCTTCTGGGGCGACATCTCGCAGTACCTCGGCACCAAGACCTTCCTCTCCGAGACGGATCTCTGGGGCGCGACGGCCGACAGCCCGAGCGGGATCGGCGTCCCGCTCTACGTGTTTATGGCGTTCCAGATGGTCTTCGCGGTGATCACCACCGCGCTGATCAGCGGCGCCATCTCCGACCGGGCCAAGTTCGCCGGCTGGCTGCTCTTCGCCCTCGGCTGGGCCACCCTGGTCTACTTCCCGGTCGCGCACATGGTCTGGGGCGGCGGCCTCATCGGCGGCGGCGACGGGAACATCAAGGCCCTGGACTTCGCCGGGGGCACCGCGGTGCACATGAACGCCGGCGCGGCCGCGCTCGGCGTGGCGCTGGTCCTCGGCAGGCGGCTCGGCTGGCCCAAGGAGGCCATGAAGCCGCACAACGTCCCGCTGGTCGCGCTCGGCGCCGGCCTGCTGTGGTTCGGCTGGTTCGGCTTCAACGCCGGCTCGGAGCTCACCGTCGACTCCGTGACCGGCCTGGCCTTCATCAACACCCAGCTCGCCACCGCCGCCGCCGTGCTCGGCTGGATCGCGGTCGAGTGGATCAAGGGTGGTCGGCCCACCCTCGTCGGCGCCTCCTCCGGTGCCGTCGCCGGCCTGGTCGCCATCACCCCGGCCTGCGGCTTCATCGCACCCTGGGCCGCGGTGCTGCTCGGCCTGGTCGCCGGCGGGATCTGCGCCCTCGCGGTGAGCCTGAAGTACAAGCTGGGCTACGACGACTCGCTCGACGTGGTCGGCGTGCACTTCGTCGGCGGCTGGATCGGCTCGCTCTGGCTCGGCCTCTTCGCCACCAGCAGCGTCAACAGCGCGATCACCGACGCGATCGGCGCCTCCGACGGCCTCTTCTACGGCGGCGGCGCCACCCAGCTCGGCCGGCAGGCGCTCGCGGGCCTGATCGTCACCGTCTGGTCCTTCGCCATCGCCTGGGTGCTCGCCTTCGTCATCGAGAAGAGCATCGGCTTCCGGGTCTCGAAGGAGGCCGAGGTCGACGGCATCGACATCGCGGAGCACGCCGAGAGCGGCTACGACCTCTCCACGGCCTCGGGCAGCGGCGGGGGCGCGTTCGCCCTCGCCGGAGTCGGTACTTCCAGCAGCAACACGGCGGCGGGCGAGTCCGCCGCTCCGGTCAGCGAGAAGGTCGCCGGTTAGCGTTTCTCCGATGGAGGGGTTGGACATGAAGCTGGTGACTGCGGTCATCAAGCCGTACCAGCTGGACGCGGTGAAGGAGGCCCTGCACGCCCTCGGCGTGGCCGGCCTGACCGTCAGCGAGGTCCAGGGGTACGGACGGCAGAAGGGCCACACCGAGGTGTACCGGGGCGCCGAGTACACCGTCGAGTTCCTGCCGAAGATCCGGGTGGAGGTGCTGACCGACGAGATCGACGTCGACAAGGTCGTCGACGCGATCGTCACGGCCGCCCGTACCGGGAAGATCGGCGACGGGAAGGTGTGGGTGACCGCCGTCGAGGACGTCATCCGGGTCCGTACCGGCGAACGCGGCCTCGACGCGCTGTAGCACGGCCATCACCGCCACCCAGATGAGCAGGGGAACCGCATCGGCGACCGTCGGGCACCTCGACCTCCGACCCCCGCTCGTCGTCGGCATCGGCGCCGCCGCACGCGAGCAGCGTGCGGCGGCGCTCGACACGTGGCTGACCGGGCTGTTCACCGCCGGCCTCGCCGCCACCGGGGTCGGCCGGACCGGCGGGGGACCGGCCGGCCCCGGGCGGGGCGGGACGGGCGCCGGACCGGCTGCCGGCACCGACACCGTCGACGTGCCGGGGATCGCCCTGGTGGCGGTCGGCGGCCTCGGGCGTCGGCAGTGCGCCCCGTGCGGAGACCTGGATCTGATCCTGCTCCATGCCGGGGTGCCGGGCATGGACGACCTGGCCGCCGCCCTCTGGTATCCGATCTGGGACGCCCGGTTCGGGCTCGACCACTCGGTGCGGACCATCCCCGAGGCGCTCTCGGTGGCCCACGACGACGTGAGGGTGGCGCTCGGGCTGCTCGACGCCCGGCACGTCGCCGGGGATCGAACGCTCACCGCCCAGCTCGTCGGCGCCGCCGTCGACCAGTGGCGGCGCACCGCGGTCCGGGCGCTGCCGCGGCTGCGGGAGATCACCGCCGCCCGCTGGCAGGCCCACGGCGAGCTGGCGTTCCTCCTCGAAGGAGATCTGAAGGAGGCCGCGGGCGGGCTGCGGGACGTCAGCCTGCTCCGCGCCATCGCCGTCGCGGGAATCACCGACGCGCTCCGGCCGGCGGTCCGGGCCGCCCACGTACGCCTGCTCGACACCCGCGACGCGCTGCACCAGTCGGTCGGGCGGCGGGTCGACCGACTGCTCGCCCAGGAACGAGCCGCCGTCGCCGGCCTGCTCGGGCTGCGGGTCGCCTCCACCGGCACCGGCGCCGCCGCGGGTGACGGGGACGCCCTGCTGCGCCGGGTCGCCGGCGACGCCCGGACCGTCCGCCACGCCCTCGACGACGCCTTCCGTGCCGCCGACCGGCTCCGCTCGGGACGGCGCCGCGGCGCCGACGGCCGCCCGCTGCGCCGCCCGGTCGCCCGGGACGTGGTGGCCCAGGACGGGGAACTGGTGCTGGCCCGGACCGCGATCGGGGCCCGCCCCGACCCGAGCCTGTCGCTGCGGGTCGCCGCCGCCGCGGCCACCGCCCGACTGCCGATCGCCCGCGCGACGTGCGAGTGGCTCGCCGCGTACTGCCCGCCGCTGCCGACCCCCTGGCCACCGGCGGCCCGCGCCGCGCTGCTCACCCTGCTCGGCGCCGGTCCCGGTCTGGTGCCGACCTGGGAGACCTGTGACCGGTACGGCCTGGTCGACGGCTGGTTCCCCGAGTGGCCCCGGATGCGGAGCCTGCCGCAGCACAACCCGGTGCACCGCTACACGCTGGACCGGCACCTGGTCCAGACCGCCGCCGAGGCGACCGCGTACGCCCGCGAGGTGGACCGGCCCGACCTGCTGCTGCTCGCCGCCCTCCTGCACGACGTCGGCAAGGGACTCGACGGCGGCGACGCCGGGGCCCGGTCCGAGCGGCCGGAGGGGCCCGGTGGGTCCGCTGACCACAGCGTCGTCGGGGCACCGGTCGCGGCCCGGATCGCCGCCCGGATCGGGCTGCCGCCCGCCGAGGTGGCGCTGATCGAGCGGCTGGTCCGGCTGCACCTGCTGCTGCCGGAGGTGGCGACCCGGCGCGACATCGGTGACCCGGTGACCGTCGCGGGGGTCGCCGAGGCGGTACGGGACGCCACGACGCTGGGCCTGCTGCACGCGCTGGCCCGAGCCGACGCGCACGCCACCGGCCCGGCCGCCTGGTCGGACTGGAAGGGCCGGCTGATCGCCGAGCTGGTCCGCCGGGTGCACACCCGGCTCGACACCGGACAGCTCCCCGATCCGCCGACCCCGGACCCGGCGCTGGTGGCGGGGCCGCTGCCCGCCGTACACCTGGAGGGGGACCGGGTGGCGGTGGCCGCGGCCGACCGGCGGGGCCTGCTCGCCGCGGTGGCCGGGTGCCTGGCCCTGCACCGGCTCGAGGTCCTTGCCGCCGACGCCTCCACCGTCGACGGCCGCGCCCTCGTCGAGTGCGTCGTCCAACCCCGGTACGGCACCCCGCCCGACCCGGTCGCCCTCGCCGCGGACCTGCGCCGGGCGGTCATCGGTGACGTCTCGCTGCTCCAGCGCCTCCGCAGCCGCGTCCTCGCCGCCCGGGGCGGCGGCTCCCCGCCACGGGTGGTCTGGCACCGCGCGGCCGCCACCGACGCGGTGGTGCTGGAACTGCGCGCCGCCGACTCCGGGGGCCTGCTCTACCGGGTCACCACCGCCCTCGACGAGGCCGGCGCCCAGGTCCGCGCCGCCCGGATATCCACGCTCGGTGGCGACGTGGTCGACGCGTTCTACCTGGTCGGCAGCTGGCCGGGGCAGGCCGAGCGGGACCGGATCGAGGCCGCGGTCCTCGCCGCTGTGTAAGGAAGGGCCCCCTGTTATCGCTTTTGGTAGAAGAAGGGGCCCTTCCTAACACCGGCGGCGGACGTCCCGGAGCGGAGACCGGCTGGGGCGGGCTGGCCACATCGGCGGAGGTGTCCGGCTACCCTTGCGGTGGCCGGACACACGTGTCCCGGTCACGTCCTGCTCGGATGAATACGACAAACGGGATGTTGTGCCGTGTTTGACACCTTGAGTGACCGCCTCTCCGGGATCTTCAGCAAGCTGCGGGGCAAGGGTCGGCTCACCGACGCCGACATCGACGCCACCGCGCGGGAGATCCGCCTGGCGCTGCTGGAGGCGGACGTCGCCCTGCCCGTGGTGAAGTCCTTCATCGCCACCGTGAAGGAGCGGGCCCGGGGCGCCGAGGTGTCGCAGGCGCTGAACCCGGCCCAGCAGGTTATCAAGATCGTCCACGAGGAACTCATCGCGGTACTGGGCGGCGAGAGCCGCCGGCTTCAGTTCGCCAAGCAGCCCCCCACGGTGATCATGCTGGCCGGTCTCCAGGGCTCCGGTAAGACCACCCTGGCCGGCAAGCTGGCCAACTGGCTCAAGGGCCAGGGCCACCAGCCGTTGCTGGTCGCCGCCGACCTCCAGCGCCCGAACGCGGTCAACCAGCTCCAGGTGCTCGGCGACCGGGCCGGGGTCGAGGTCTTCGCACCCGAGCCGGGCAACGGGGTCGGCGACCCGGTCCAGGTCGCCAAGGCGTCGATCGAACACGCCCGGCGGGCGGCCCGGGACATCGTCATCGTCGACACCGCCGGCCGGCTCGGCATCGACGCCGAGATGATGGCGCAGGCCGCCGCCATCCGGGACGCGATCGACCCGGACGAGGTCATCTTCGTCATCGACGCGATGGTCGGTCAGGACGCGGTCCGGACCGCCGAGGCGTTCCGGGACGGGGTCGGGATCACCGGCGTCGTCCTCTCCAAGCTCGACGGTGACGCCCGGGGTGGTGCGGCCCTGTCGGTCCGGCACGTCACCGGCCAGCCGATCCTCTTCGCCTCCACCGGTGAGAAGCTCGCCGACTTCGACATCTTCCACCCGGACCGGATGGCCAGCCGGATCCTCGGCATGGGCGACGTGCTCACCCTGATCGAGCAGGCGGAGCAGGCGTTCGACGCCGAGCAGAAGGAGAAGATGACCGCCAAGCTCCTCGGCGGCGAACAGTTCACCCTGGAGGACTTCCTCGACCAGCTCATCGCGGTACGCCGGATGGGTCCGATCGCCAACGTCCTGGCGATGATGCCCGGGATGGGGCAGATGAAGGAGCAACTCGCCGAGCTGGACGACAAGCACTTCGACAAGGTCACCGCGATCATCCGGTCGATGACGCCGGCCGAGCGGGTCAACCCGAAGATCATCAACGGTTCCCGGCGGGCCCGGATCGCCAACGGCTCCGGGGTCACCGTGATGGACGTCAACCAGCTGCTCAACCGCTTCGCCGAGGCACAGAAGATGATGAAGCAGATGGGCGGCATGATGGGGTTGCCCGGAGCCCGGCGCAAGGCGACCAAGTCGCCGAAGAACAAGCGCAAGGGAGGCAAGGGCGGTGGCCGCCCCCGGGTCGGCGGTCCCGCCGGCGGCTTCCCCGCCGCCGGGATGCCGCAGCTTCCGCCGGGCCTGGATCCGACCGCCCTGGCCGGCAACCAGGGTCTGCCGCCCGGGTTCAAGCTGCCGAAGCTCGACTTCAGCAAGCTCACCAAGCGGGACGACCGGGACAGGTGAGCCTGCGGTCTCGCGCGCCCGTCTCCAAGGATTGTGACCGCGTCCGTCCCCAAGGACTGTGACGACGACACACGGGTCTGCCGCGAGGGCACCCCGGCAGCCCGGCTTCCGAGATCGAAGCGGAGCTCCGGCTGACGAGGGTTGGACCGGAGCCCTGGCTGACGAGATGATCCGGTGATCCGGTAGGACTGAGGCATGGCGTTGCACGTGCGGGGCGTGGTGCTCCCTGACGACGAGGTCCGTGACCTCTGGCTGGTCGGCGACCGCGTCACCTTCACCCCGGTTCCGGGCGCCGAGACCGTCGCCGACCGGGGGTTCGTGCTTCCTGGTCTGGTCGACGCCCACTGCCATCCCGGCATCGCCCCGGGGGCGGTGCCGATCACCTCGCTGGACCAGGCACGGGCGCTGGCCACCATCGACCGGGACGCCGGGGTGCTGGCGATCCGGGACGCCGGTTCGCCGTACCCGTACCCGGAGCTGGAGGACGAGCCGGACCTGCCCCGGCTGGCCCGGGCCGGGCGGCACATCGCGTCGCCCCGCCGCTACCTGCGGGGCATCGCGCTGGAGGTCGAGGCCGCCGACGTCCGCGCCACGGTGACGGAGCAGGCCCGGGCCGGGAACGGCTGGGTCAAGCTCGTCGGCGACTGGCTCGACCGGAGCACGGGTGACCTGGCGCCGTCCTGGGACGAGGCGACCCTGACCGCCGCGGTCGAGGCCGCGCACGCCGCCGGCGCCCGGGCGGCGGTGCACACCTTCTCCGAGGCGGCGGTCGAGATCATGGTCCGTGCCGGGGTGGACTCGGTGGAGCACGGCACCGGGCTCCGCGCCGACCTGGTCGAGGAGATGGCCCGGCGCGGGACCGCCCTGGTGCCTACCATGATCAACATCGAGACGATCTTCGGAGGGATCGCCGAGCAGGCCCGGGAGAAGTTCCCCGGGTACGCCAAGCACATGCTCGCGCTGCGGGACAACTTCCCCTCGGTGGTCGGGGCGGCGTACGAGGCCGGGGTGCCGATCTACGTCGGGACCGACGCGGGCGGTGGCATCGACCACGGGCTCGCCGCCCGGGAGATGCTGCTGCTGCACGAGCGGGCCGGGATGTCGACGGTCGACGTGCTGGCCGCCGCCTCCTGGCGGGCACGGGAGTGGCTCGGCTTCCCCGGGCTCGTCGAGGACGGCCTCGCCGACCTCGTCGTCTACGATGCCGACCCCCGGGCCGACCTGCGGGTGGTGCAGGCTCCGCGCCGGATCGTGCTGCGGGGCCGGGTGGTGCGCTGACCGGCCGGCCGCGCCACCACCGGCCGGACGGCGGCGCCGGAGCGGCGGACCCGGGCCGCACGGGTCCTCGCCCGGTCGCGGCGTTCCCGGCGCGGACGCCTAAGATGTGCCCTCATGGCACGCGTGCTCACTCCCCGTGCGGAGGACTTTCCCCGCTGGTACCAGGACCTGATCGCCAAGGCGCAGCTCGCCGACAACGGGCCGGTCCGCGGGACGATGGTCATCCGCCCGACCGGCTACGCCATCTGGGAACGGATGCAGGCCGAGATGGACGCCCGGATCAAGGCCGCCGGGGCGGAGAACGCGTACTTCCCGCTCTTCATCCCCGAGAGCTACCTGCGTCGCGAGGCGGAGCACGTCGAGGGCTTCTCGCCGGAGCTGGCGGTGGTCACCCATGGCGGCGGCAAGCAGCTCGCCGAGCCGGTGGTGGTCCGGCCGACCAGCGAGACGGTGATCGGCGAGTTCATGGCCAAGTGGGTCGACTCGTACCGGGACCTGCCGCTGCTGCTCAACCAGTGGGCGAACGTTGTCCGCTGGGAGCTGCGGCCCCGGGTCTTCCTGCGGACCAGTGAGTTCCTCTGGCAGGAGGGTCACACCGCGCACGCCGACGAGGCCGACGCCCGGGCGTACGCCCGCAAGATCCTGCACGAGGTCTACGAGGACTTCATGGTCGGCGTCCTCGGCATCCCGGTGCTGACCGGCCTGAAGACCGCCCGGGAGCGGTTCGCCGGCGCGATCCGCACCTACACCCTCGAGGGCATGATGGGCGACGGCAAGGCGCTGCAGATGGGCACCTCGCACGAGCTCGGGCAGAACTTCGCGAAGGCGTTCGACATCACCTACACCTCGGCCGCGCGCACCGTGGAGCACGCCTGGACCACCTCCTGGGGCAGCTCCACCCGGATGCTCGGTGGACTGATCATGTGCCACGGCGACGACAACGGGCTGCGGGTGCCGCCCCGGCTGGCGCCGGTGCAGGCCTACGTCATGGTGGTCAAGGAGGGCGACGGGGTCACCGAGGCCGCGGTCAAGCTCCGCGACGCGCTGCGCGACGCCGGGGTCCGGGTCGGGTTCGACGACCGGATCGACACCCCGTTCGGCCGCCGGGCAGTCGACGCCGAGCTCAAGGGCTATCCGGTACGGATCGAGGTCGGTCCCCGCGATCTCGCCGCCGGCAACGCGGTGCTGGTTCGGCGTACCAACGGATCGAAGACCACCGTCCCGGTGCCGGACGTGGTCGCGGCGGTGCTCGCCGCCCTCGACGCCGACCAGCAGGCGCTGTACGACGAGGCGCTGGCGATGCGTGAGTCCCGGACGGCCGACGTGGAGTCCCTGGACGACGCGATCGCGGCGGCGGCGACCGGCTGGGCCCGGGTGCCGTGGTCGGTCGTGGGGGTCGAGGGCGAGGCGAAGGCGAACGCCCAGGGCGTCACGGTCCGCTGCCTGCGTCGGGCCGACGGGACGGTGCCGGACTCGGAGGACGAGCCGGACCTGGTGGCCATCCTGGCCCGCTCCTACTGACCGTGGGTGAGTCACGCTTCGCCCCGGGCCGGGTCGTCCTGCACCGCAACGTCCGGCGGGGCCGGATCGGCTGGGTGCGGCCGGGCCGCGTGGTCAGCGACGACGAGCGCGGCCTGCTGCTCTGGATCGCCCGGAAGACGCCGGTGGCCCACGAGGTCACCGCGGACGGCCGGGGAATGCGGGCCATGTCGTTTGCCGAGTGGCTGACCAACTCCTACCGGCTCAGCGTCTCGACCTGGGAAGGCCCGCCGGTGTTGAAGTTCCTGCCCGCCGGGGCCAACCACTCGGTCTGGTTCTTCCGCACCGAGGACGACCGGTTCGCCAACTGGTACGTCAACCTGGAGGAGCACGCCGTCCGCTGGGACGACGGCGAGGTCGCCGGCGTCGACATGGTCGACCAGGACCTCGACGTGGTTATCCGACCCGACCGGAGTTGGGCCTGGAAGGACGAGGACGAGTTCGCCGAGCGGCTGGCCTACCCGGACGACTACTGGGTGCCGGATCCGGCGGCGGTGCGGGCCGAGGGCGAGCGGGTGATCAAGCTGGCCGAGGCCGGGGAGTTCCCGTTCGACGGCACCTGGACCGACTTCGTCCCGGACCCCGACTGGCCGGTGCCGACCCTGCCGGCGGGCTGGGACCGTCCACCCGCGCGCTGACCTCTCGCCGGTTCGGCCCGCACTCGCCGGCTGTCCAGCGGACCGGTCGCTCGCCCGCCACACCACGGTCACGCCCCGGTGCCCCGGCCCGGGCGCGGGTCGGGCCGGCTCCTTCACGACCGGCGCCTCGGTTCGCCTCACCGACCGTCGGGGTTCTCCTGTGCCGCGAGGGCCTCGGCCTGTCTGCCTGCCTGCCTCCTTCCCTCTCCGGGGCTGCCTTGGCCCGCGTAAGCTTCTTCCCTCTCCCAAGGCTGTCCTGGCCTGCGTGGACTCCCTCCCCCTCCCCCGAGGGCCTCGGCCGGTACGGCGTCCGGAGCGCCGCCCCGGATGGCCTCGTCGGCCGGCAGCGCGGCGGTGCCGGGGCGTCCCCCCGGGTTCGCGGCGCTGTGCGGCGATCCGCAGGAGCGGATCGCGGACCTCGGGCGGGGCCGACCGGGCCGGTGGCGTGCGTGAGCCTGGGACTCCGAGCCCCAGCCGCCGGACCCGCGGGCAGGCTCGGGAGGGGGAGTTATCGGTAGTTTTCCGATAGTCACGGCCGGGGTAGCGCGGCGGTCTTGATCGGATAACCATTGGCTTTCAGTCGAGCCGTAGGTATTGACCTTTGCCTACGGGGGGTCGTAACGTGCGGCGCATCGGATCCTGATTCTCGGAACTCAGCCCGGATGTTTCGGAACCACCGCCACGGCCCAGCCGGGCCGTACGTCCTGCATGCCCGTTGAAAGGGACAGCGCATGACCACCCATATCACTCGTCGATCGCTACTGGGCCTCGCCGGGGCCGGCGCGGGTGCCGCGCTCCTCGGCGCCTGCGGCAATGACGACGGAGGCAGCGCCGACGGCAAGGCCACCATCGAGTGGTGGCACATCTCCAACACCGACCCGATGCTCAGCGTCTGGGCCGAGCTGGCCAACGCGTACATGGCGCAGCACCCCGACGTGAAGATCAACATCACGCCGCTCGAGAACCAGGCCTTCAAGTCCAAGCTGACCACCGTCACCCAGTCGGGCAAGGCGCCAAGTCTCTTCAGCTCCTGGGGCGGCGGCGTACTCAAGCAGCAGGTGGAGGCCGGCCTGGTCAAGGACATCAGCGGTGCCATGCCGGGCTTCATCGAGAACATCTCGCCGGTGCCGCTGAAGTACTACCAGGTCGACGGCAAGCAGTACGCCCTGCCGTTCGACAACGGCATGGTCGGCTTCTGGTACAACAAGGACCTCTTCGCCAAGGCCGGCATCGCGGCCCCGCCGCAGACCTGGGGCGAGTTCCTGGAGGTGGTCCGTAAGCTCAAGGCCTCCGGCACCATCCCCATCGCCCTCGGCGGCAAGGAGAAGTGGCCGGCCCACTTCTACTTCTCCTACCTGGTGCTGCGCATCGGCGGCGCGGATGCGCTGGAGGCGGCGAACGCCGCGAAGGACTTCCGGCGCCCGGAGATCATCCAGGCCGGACAGCGCCTGAAGGAGTTGGTCGACCTCGAGCCGTTCCAGCCGGGCTTCCTCGGTGCGACGTACCCGAACCCGGACGGCCAGGCGGCCCTGGTGGGCAACGGCAAGGCCGCGATGGAGCTGATGGGCCAGTGGGCGCCCTCGACGCAGGCGGCGTACTCGACCGACCAGAAGGGACAGGGCGACAAGATCGCGTTCTTCCCGTTCCCGGCGGTCGAGGGGGGCGCGGGGAAGATCACCGATGTCTTCGGCGGCGGGAACGGCTTCGCGATCGGCCACGACGCGCCCGAGCAGACCGTCGACTTCCTCAAGTTCCTGCTGAGCCTGGAGAGCCAGCGCAAGGGTGCGGCCACCAACTCCATCATCCCGGTCGCCAAGGGCGCCGAGGAGGCGCTCACCGACGCCAACCAGAAGTTGGTCGCCAAGACCGTGTCCGAGGCCACCGGGTTCCAGCTCTACCTGGACCAGGCGTGGGCGCCGGCGATCGGCGAGCAGATCAACGCCAGCGTCACGGAGCTGATCGCCGGGAAGGCGAGCCCCGAACAGGTCGCAGAGTCCATCACCAATGCCGCGAAGCGTTAGTCACCCGACCGGCACCCAGCGCCCGCCGTCCGCGCGTGGGGTGCCGGCGACCGCGCGGCCCGGGGTCGGGAAGCAGTCCGCTCCCCGGCCCCGGTCCCGGGGCCGGAGCCGGGCCCGACTCCGCACCGTGTTCCGGGATCGCGGCTGGCCGACCATCGTCGTCTTCCTGGCGCCGGCACTGCTGCTGTTCTGTCTGGTCGTGCTCGGCCCGATCGTGCTCGCCGCCTACACCAGCCTGTTCAAGTGGAACGGCTTCGGCGGACTGCCGACCGACTTCATCGGCCTAGACAACTACCGCCGGATGCTGGCCGACGAGATCTTCCTCGGCGACCTGTGGCGGGGCTTCATCCTGGTGGTGCTCTCGCTCGGCGTCCAACTGCCGATCGCGCTGGCGCTCGCGCTGCTGCTCAACCAGAAGATCCGGTTCCGGGCGGTGTACCGGGTGATGTTCTTCGCCCCGTACGTCCTCTCCGAGGTCATCACGGCCGTCCTCTTCACGATGGTGCTCTCCCCGGAGGTCGGCCTCGCCAACGAGGTGCTCCGGGCCGTCGGCATGGACAACCTGGCCGCCGAGTGGCTCTCCGACCCCGACACCGTGTTGTACGCGGTCTTCGTGGTGATCACGTGGAAGTACTTCGGCTTCTACATGATCCTGTTCCTCGCCGCCCGGCAGGGCATCCCGGCGGAGCTCATCGAGGCGGCCTCCGTGGACGGCGCCGACTCCTGGCGGGTCTTCCGGCACGTGACCCTGCCGCTGCTCGGCCCGACCATCCGGATCGCGATCTTCCTGTCGATCATCGGCACGATCCAGCTCTTCGACGCGGTCTGGGTCCTGACCGGCGGCGGGCCGGTGAACGCGTCCGAGACGATGGCCATCACCATGTTCCAGTACGGCTTCCGCCGCTTCGAGGTCGGCTACGGCACGGCGATCAGCATGGCGATGTTCATCATCAGTCTCGTCTTCGCACTGCTGTACCAGCGGTTCGTGCTGCGCCGCGACATGGAGGGGGCGATCACCGTGGCAAAGGGTCGATCATGAGCGGGCCGGGTACGCTCGCCCGACGTGACGCGGCGGCCCGCCGGACCGGGCGCCGGGGCCGCAGCCCGGTCGTCTCCGCGCTGCTGCACCTGACCTGCATCACCATCGGCGCCTTCATCGTGGTGCCGATCATCTATGGCGTGCTGGGCGGGTTCAAGGACAACGGCCAGCTCGCCCAGAACCCGTTCGGGCTGCCCGATCCCTGGGTGACCTCCAACTACACCGACATCTTCGTGTCGGCGTCGTTCTGGCGGCAACTGGGCAACAGCCTGCTCATCGCGGTGGCCACCACCGTGCTGGTGGTCGGGGTGTCGGCGATGGCGGCGTACGTCTTCGCCCGGTTCGCCTTCCGGGGCCGCGAGTTCTTCTTCACGCTCTTCGCGATGGGGCTGATGTTCCCGTTCGCGGTCGCGATCCTGCCGCTGTTCGTCCTGCTCCGGGCGATGGGGTTGCTGGACAACCCGCTCGGGGTGATCCTGCCGCAGGCTGCCTTCGGCCTACCGGTCACGATCATCGTCCTGCGGGGCTTCTTCCGGGAGATCCCCCGGGAGATCGAGGAGGCGGCGACGGTCGACGGGTGTAGTCCCTTCGGCTTCTTCTGGAAAATCCTGCTCCCGATGGCCCGGCCCGCGCTGGCGACCGTCTCGGTGCTGGCCATCGTGGCGAGCTGGAACAACTTCATGCTGCCCCTGGTGATCTTCAACGACCAGAGCTGGTGGACCCTGCCGCTCGGCGTGCAGCAGTTCCAGGGCCAGTACGCCAGCGACACGGCGCGGATCCTCGCGTACGTCGTGGTGGCGATGATCCCCGCGCTGGCGCTCTACGCGGTCGCCGAACGCCAGCTCATCGGCGGTCTGACCGCCGGTGCGACGAAGGGCTGAGGCGGCGGGCCGGCCCCGCCGCCGTCGCCCGCCCGGGTGGGCCCACCGGGGGTGCCGCGGGCGCACGCTGTCGGCGCCGTCACGGTGGGCCCACGCACACCCCGGCGACCGGTGTGCCCGCCCGGGTCGCTGCGGGGCGCCGTGCCGGCCCGGCCCGGTCCGGCACGGCGGGTTTGCCTGGTCCGGTGGCAAGGAACCCAGCCGCGTCTGGCACAATGGGTCGCTGGTATCCGGCGCACGTCCGGCGCCCTCTACCCGGGCGTGCCGCCAGTCCGTCGAGCAGTCCCCGGCTCAACCCCACTGCGCCGGTCGGCTCTCGCCCGCGCACCGCCCGCCATCGGGATGGTGGACATCGCAACAGGAGCGAACACACTGTGGCCGTAAAGATCCGGCTTTTGCGGATGGGTAAGATCCGCAACCCGCAGTACCGTATCGTCGTCGCCGACTCGCGCACGAAGCGCGATGGTCGGGCGATCGAGTTCGTCGGGATTTACCAGCCGAAGGAGGACCCTTCGGTCATCGAGGTCAAGTCGGACCGGGTGCAGTACTGGCTCTCCGTCGGCGCCCAGCCGAGCGAGGCTGTCCAGCGGCTGCTGGAGAAAACCGGCGACTGGCAGAAGTTCAAGGGCCTCCCGCCCCCGCCGCCGCTGCTGAAGGCGCCCGAGCGGACCGACCGTAAGGCAATCTACGAGGCCGAGGCCAAGGCGGCCGCCGGGCTCGCCGAGTCGTCGGCCGCCAAGCCGTCGAAGAAGGCGGCCCGGCCGGCGCAGGCCGAGGAGGCGAAGACCGAGGAGCAGGCCGGTGCGGACTCCGGCGAGCAGGCCTGACGTGCCCCTCCGGCCGGCGCTCGAGCACCTGGTCAAGGGGATCGTCGACCACCCGGAGGACGTACGGGTCCGGCTGGTCGACTCCCGCCGGGGCAAGCGTCTGGAGGTCCGCGTCCACCCCGATGACCTGGGGACGGTGATCGGCCGCTCCGGCCGGACCGCGAAGGCGCTGCGCCAGGTGATCGGCTCGATCGGTGGGCGTGGCGTCCGGGTCGACATCGTCGACTCGTACTGACGGGTGGTCATGCTCCTCATCGTCGGGCGGATCGGCCGTCCGCACGGTATCCGCGGCGAGGTCACCGTGGAGGTGCGGACCGACGATCCCGAGGCGCGGTTCGCCGCCGGGTCGGTGCTGCGTACCGACCCGGCGGAGCGTCCGGCCGGGGCGCCACCGGTGACCCCCCACGGCGAGCTGTTCCGGGTCCCCGAGCGGCTCACCGTGGAGGCGACCCGCTGGCACCAGGGGCGGCTGCTGGTCACCTTCGAGGGGATCTACGACCGCAACCTGGCGGAGGCGCTACGCGACACCCTGCTCCTGGTCGACAGCGCCGAGCTGCCGGCGCCGGAGGACCCGGACGAGTTCAACGACCACCAGCTCATCGGCCTCGTCGCGGTCACCCCGACCGGCGAGACGCTCGGCGAGGTTGCCCGGATCGACCACGCCCCCGCCTCCGACCTGCTGGTGCTGCGCCGTCCGGGCGGGCGTACGGCGTTGATCCCGTTCGTCAAGGCGATCGTTCCCGAGGTGGACCTGCCCGGTCGTCGCGTGGTGGTGGACCCGCCCGGGGGGCTGCTGGACCTGTGAGCGGGGAGCCGGAGGCGGCCGACCCGAGCCGGTCCGCCGCCGGAGACGAGCCACCGGAGACGACAGGAGAGGCCCCGTGCCGCGGATGCGGGTCGACGTAGTCTCGATCTTTCCGGAGTACCTGGCTCCGCTGGAGCTGTCCCTGATCGGACGCGCGCGGACGGCGGGGGTCCTGGAGGTCGCCGTGCACGACCTCCGGCGCTGGACCCACGACGTGCACCGGACGGTCGACGACACCCCGTACGGGGGTGGGCCGGGGATGGTGATGCGGCCGGAGCCGTGGGGGGAGGCACTGGACGAGCTGGCCCCGGTCGGGACGGAGCCGGCGCCGCGATTGGTGGTGCCGACCCCGGCCGGAGTCCGGTTCACCCAGGCGATGGCGCACGAGCTGGCCGCCGAGCCCTGGATGATCTTCGCCTGCGGGCGGTACGAGGGGATCGACCAGCGGGTGTTGGACCACGCCGCCACCCGGATGCCGGTGACGGAGGTCTCGCTCGGTGACTACGTGCTCTTCGGCGGCGAGGTCGCGGTTTTGGCGATCATGGAGGCCGTGACCCGGCTCCTGCCCGGTGTGCTGGGCAACGCCGACTCGCTCGCCGAGGAGTCGCACGCCCACGGCCTGCTGGAGGCACCGGTCTACACGAAGCCGCCGACCTGGCGGGGGCACGACGTTCCGGAGATCCTTCGCTCCGGGGACCACGGGCGGATCGCCCGCTGGCGGCGCGACCAGGCACTGCTCCGGACGGCCGCCCGCCGGCCGGACATGTTGGCCGCGCTGGCACCCGACGAGCTGGACAAAAAGGACGTGGAGCTCCTGGCCGGGGCCGGGTTTCAGCCCCCGGTCGGCGATATGGCAGAGTAGTGGGGTTGCCGCAGTCGTCCGTGCCCGCGGGCGGCTGCGAGGATCCCGCGCCGGCCCCCGCCGGGGCCGGCAGAAGATCAGAATCACCCATCCGCGCGCCGACACCGGTGCGCCGCGAGCCTTCGAGGATGCAGCGATGAACATCCTGGACGCCATTGACGCTCAGTCGCAGCGGACCGATATCCCGGACTTCCGGGCAGGTGACACTGTCAAGGTGCACGCCCGGGTCGTCGAGGGCAACCGGTCCCGGGTCCAGGTCTTCGAGGGCGTCGTCATCCGGCGCCAGGGCGCGGGCCTGCGCGAGACCTTCACCGTCCGCAAGATCAGCTTTGGCGTCGGCGTGGAGCGGACCTACCCGATCAACAGCCCGGCGATCGACCGCATCGAGGTGGTGGTGCGGGGCGACGTACGTCGGGCCAAGCTCTACTACCTCCGTGAGCTGCGCGGCAAGAAGGCCAAGATCAAGGAGCGCCGCGAGAAGCGGGCCAGCTGATCCCCGGCCACCGCGTCGACGTCGATCGCGGGGACGTGGCCAGCGCGGCGGCGTACGGCATCACGGGGTGCCGTTCGGGGCCGGGCCGACTACGCTGGCTACACGGGCAGCAGCGACTTCACGGCCCCGGCAGGAGTCGGGGCCGTGGCACACCCCCGCGCTACCGCTCGCGGTGCGCCGTCGTCGATGTGGTCCGGTGACGACGCGGTATCTCGGGACCGGGGAGAAGCGTGGTAGGTAGCGTGGACGAAGAGGACGATGTCGAGCCGTGGCGGCGTCGTCGGCCCCGACGAGCCCGCCGTACCCGTAAGCAGATGCCGCTCTGGCAGGAGCTTCCCCTGCTGCTCGTCGTCGCCTTCTGCCTCGCCGTCCTGATCCGCACCTTCCTGCTGCAGGCCTTCTTCATCCCGTCGGGGTCCATGGAGGACACCCTGCTGATCGGGGACCGGGTTCTGGTCAACAAGATCGTGTACGACCTGCGGGACCCGGCGCGGGGTGAGATCGTCGTCTTCCGGGGTACCGCGGAGTGGACACCGCAGCTCACCGAGGATCCGGATCCGGGGTTCCTCGCGAAGCTGGGCCGGACCATCGGCGACCTCGTCGGGGTGAGCCGCCCGGGCGACAAGGATTTCATCAAGCGGGTCATCGGGCTCCCCGGGGACCGCGTCCGGTGCTGCGACGACCAGGGCCGGGTCACCGTGAACGGCGTGCCGCTCGACGAGCCGTACGTGCGGGAGAACTCCCCACTGGACGTTCCGCCGAACCGCGACGAGTGCCGTTCCCGCCGGTTCGACGAGGTCCTCGTGCCACCGGGTCAGCTCTTCGTGATGGGTGACCACCGGCTGGTGTCGCAGGATGCCCGCTGCCAGGGCACCGTGCCGATCGACAACGTCATCGGCCGCGCGTTCGTGATCGTGTGGCCGATGTCCCACTGGACGTCCCTGCCGGTGCCGGAGACCTTCGAGAACCTGCCGACGCCGACCGCCGCGCCCGCGCTGGGCGAGGCTCGGCCCGGTGCGTCACAGTTGGGAGATGCGGCCATTGCTATGCCAATCATGGGCTCTCTGCTCGTCACCGCGCGTTCTCGGCGATCGTTCCGTCCCCGGCGTCGTAGGCTCCTCCCGTGATTGACGAGCAGACCGACAAGCCGAAGCCGCGGAGCTCGTTCTGGCGGGAGCTACCCATCCTGCTGGGCGTGGCGATCCTCGTCGCCGTGCTGGTCCGGGCGTTCGTGCTGCAGACGTTCTACATTCCGTCGCCGTCGATGGAGCACACCCTCGACGTCTACGACCGCGTGCTCGTCAACAAGCTGGTCTACGACTTCCGGTCGCCGCGCCGGGGCGAGATCGTGGTCTTCAAGGCCCCGACCCAGTGGACCGGCAATCCGGAGGGCGAGGACTTCATCAAGCGGGTGATCGGGGTCGGCGGTGACCGGGTGGTCTGCTGCGACGAGCAGAACCGGCTGATGATCAACGGGCAGCCGCTCGACGAGCCGTACATCTTCACGGAGAACGGGCAGCAGGACCCGCCGGCCGACACGGAGTTCGACATCACCGTCCCGCCGGGACGGCTGTGGGTGATGGGCGACCACCGCTCCGCCTCCGGGGACTCGCTTGAGCACTGGCAGAACAGCCAGCAGAACATCGAGGTCGCGACGATCCCGGAGGACGCCGTGGTGGGCCGGGCCTTCACCGTCTTCTGGCCCATCGGCCGGGCCACCTGGCTGTCGGTGCCGGACTCCTTCGACGCCATCCCGAACCCGTAGGCACGGCCGGCGACGGGGTCACGGTGGGCGGTGACCCGGTCCCGGCCGGGACTAGGCTGGTCGAATGACCGTCTTCACCCCACGGCGGGCTGCCCGTGTGCTCCTGCTCGACAGCGAGAACCGGATTCTGATGTTCCGGGGGTGGGATCCGGCGCGGCCCGAGCATCGGTACTGGTTCACTCCCGGCGGCGGACTCGATCCGGACGAGGAGCCGGCGGTGGGGGCGGCCCGGGAACTGGCCGAGGAGACCGGGCTGCGGATCCCGCCGGATGAGATCGGCGAGCCGGTCTGGCGGGAGGTGACGGAGTTCTCCTTCGGAGGCCGGTGGTACCGCCAGGAGCAGCAGTTCTTCCTGGTGCGGGTCGACGCCTGGGAGGTGGACACCGCCGGGTTCGACGCGGTGGAGCGGGAGACGATCGACGTCCACCGGTGGTGGACGATGGAGGAGTTGGCGCGTACGACGGAGCGGGTCTATCCCACGGACCTGCCGGAGGTACTGCGCCGGGCGTTGGAGAGCGAGTAGTCGTGCTGACCCCACCCCGTACGGTGGTCCGCCGCGAGGGCGGCATCTATGCGATGGAGCGCGCGTTGCGGCGGCGCGGCTTCCGGTACGTCGCCGGGGCGGACGAGGCGGGCCGGGGCGCCTGCGCGGGCCCGCTGGTGGCGGCCGCGGCGGTGCTGCCGGAGGGGCGGCGTGGCGAGATCGACGGGCTGGCCGACTCCAAGCTGCTCACCCCGGCGGCCCGGGAGCGGGTCTACGCCGAGGTGGTCGAGCGGGCGCTCGCCCACGCCGTGGTGATCATCCCGGCGGCCGAGGTGGATCTCCGGGGCCTGCACGCCTGCAACCTGCTGGCCCTGCGCCGTGCGTTGGCCTCGCTCTCCGTCGCCCCCGAGTACGTGCTGACCGACGGCTTCGGCGTCGACGGGCTGGGTGTTCCCGGGCTCGCCGTCTGGAAGGGTGACCAGGTCGCGGCGTGCGTGGCGGCGGCGAGCGTGCTGGCCAAGGTCACCCGGGACCGGATCATGGTGGAACTGGACAGCCAGTATCCGGGGTACGGGTTCGCCGAACACAAGGGATACATCACCGCCGAACACACCGCCGCGCTGGAGCGGCAGGGGCCGTGCCCGGAGCACCGTTTCTCGTACGTCAACGTCGCCACGGTCTCCGGACGGATCGATCATCCGCCCCGGGTCCGACGCCCGGCCCGGCTCGGGGGAATCGAGTCGATGGCGCGGTCCGGCCAGCCAGGGAGTACCGTCGGCGTGGCGTTGGGCGAGCGGCCTCGGCCGTCCGCCCCGGTGGGGGAAGATGTGGCCATGGAAGGCGGAGTGGGATGAGCGCGGAAGATCTCGAGAAGTACGAGACCGAGATGGAGCTGCAGCTCTATCGGGAGTACCGCGACATCGTTCGCCAGTTCTCCTACGTCGTGGAGACGGAGCGGCGGTTCTACCTGGCGAACCAGGTCGACCTGCACGTGCGGAACTCCGACGGCGAGGTCTACTTCGAGGTGGAGATGCACGACGCCTGGGTGTGGGACATGTACCGCCCTGCCCGCTTCGTGAAGAATGTCCGAGTGATGACGTTCAAGGACGTCAACGTCGAAGAGCTTGAGAAGCCGGACATCTCCCTTCCCACGGATACCGGCTTCGGCGCCTGATCGTTCTCCGCCGACGGCCGCGTTCCACCTGGCGGAACCGGATCCCGGGCCGCCCTGACCGGACCCGCCGGGTCGCCCCGCCGGCCGCCCGGGCCAGCCGCTCTCCGAGCGGATCCGCGCGAACGGCGAGCCGCCGCGGGTCCGATGACGCCTGGCCAGCCCCCGATCTCCCCGGCCACCCCGGCCAGCCGGTCGGACCTCGACCACGGCAACGGGCGCCCTATACCAGATCACCGGATCCTCCGGAGCGTTTTCCACAGGCGGGTCGGTTGTGCACAGGCGTCGGACCCGGCGGTTGCGGAGGCAGGCCGATCGGATGACGCTGCACCCCCATGAGGGGGAGATCGGGCCGCCGGGTCGTGATTCCGGCGCTGTTGGTGTCGTCGTTGGTGCTGGTGCTGACCGCCGTCGTACCGGGCACGCCGTCGCGGGCCTGGCTGTCGCAGCCGTCGCCGGTCCCGGCCGGGTCGCCGCGAGACGTGCCGGCCCGCGGCGCACCCACCGCGAACGGCTTTCGGTGGCCCCTGGACGGGGTGCCCCGGGTGGTGCGACCGTTCGACCCTCCGCCCGAGCCCTGGCAGCGGGGGCACCGGGGCGTCGACCTCGCCGGGCCGGTCGGGGTGACGGTACGGGCCGCCGGCCCCGGCACCGTCCTCTTTGCCGGCATGATCGCCAACCGCCCGGTGGTCAGCGTCAGCCACCAAAACGGCCTGCGGACCACGTACGAGCCGGTGCGGCCGGTCGTCGCGGCCGGCGACCGGGTCGCGGCCGGCCAGCCGCTCGGCGTGCTCCTCGCGGGGCATCCCGGGTGCCTGGCCGGCCCACCTGCCTGCCTGCACTGGGGGCTGCGGCGCGGCGAGGAGTACCTCGACCCGCTCCTGCTGCTGGGCCTCGGCCGAGTCCGGTTGCTGCCGATCCCGCCCGGCAACGGAACCCGTCCGGCCGCACATCCTCGGCGGCCCGATGGTCCCGGCACAGCTCCCGCCCCGCGGGCATGACCCTGACCGGGCCGGCGTCCGGACCGGCCGGGTCCGGCTCGGGCGGATCAGACGTGCCGGGCGAGCAGGGCGGGGAGTCCCTCGGCGAGCCGTTCGTACTCGTCGGCCCGGTTGTAGACCTGCCCCGACAGCCGGAGCCAGCCCCGGCCCCGCCACGCGTTGATCGCGACGTCGACACCGAGCTCGTCGCCGATTCGCTCGCGCAGCGCCGTCGCGTCGGCGATCGTCGTCGCCAGGCCGGCGGGCAACGGCAGGATCCGCATGGAGACCATCGGCCCGCCGGGGTTGGGCAGGTCGGCCGGCGCCACGCCGAGGGCCTGGCCGACCACCCACTGCCCGTACGCGGCGAGCTGGGCGTTGTGGGTCCGGACGCGCTCGGCGCCGAGGGTGCGGAGCGTGTAGACCCCCACCGGAGCGGCGAGCCAGGAGGTGTAGTCCAGCGTCGCCTGCCACTCGACCCGGAGCGGAAAACCGGCCTCCTGCTGCCACGAAACGGCCAGCGGTTCGATCCGCTGCCGCCACTGCGGTGCCACGACGAGCGCGGCCGTACCTCGTGGGGCGTACGCCCACTTGTGCAGGTTGCCCACCCAGAAGTCGGCGCCGATCGTTCCGACCGGGATCGGCAGCATCCCGGGCGCGTGCGCGGCGTCGACGAGGACCGGCACCCCACGCTCCCGGGCCGCGGCGACGATCGCCGTGGCCGGAAAGAGTCGGGCGGTGGACGAGGTGAGGTGGTCGACGATGAGCAGCTTCGTGCGTCCGGGACGGAGCCCCGACCGGACGATCTCGATGATCTCCTCGTCGGTCGCCTGCAACGGCACGGTGAGAGTACGCCGGACCGCACCGGTGCGCCGTGCCTCCCGATCGACCGCGAGGGCCACCGCGCCGTAGCCGTGGTCGGTGCAGAGCACCTCATCCCCCGGCCCCAGACGCAGCGACTGCAGCACGATGCCGACGCCGATGGTGACGTTGCCGACCAGCGCGGTGCCGTCGGGGTCGGCGCCGAGGAAGGCGGCGATGTGCCGGCGGGCGTGCGCGATCCGGTCGACGAGACCGCGGGCGAAGAACCGCATCGGGTTCGCTTCGGCCTCGTCACGCAGCCGCTGCTGGGTCCGCTGGACGGGGATGGGAACCGCGCCGTACGAGCCGTGGTTGAGGTGGACGACCCCCGGGTCCAGTGAGAACAGGAGACGGGCGCCGGGGATCGGCTCGGGCGGGCGCGGCCCGGTCGTGCTCACCGCATGATCCTATCGGCTCGGCTGCCGGCCCGGAGCCGGCTCGCGTACCGGGCTTCCCCGTCGACGGCAACCTGCGAGGGCCCGGCGGGGGGGTCGTACGGGGTGTGCGGGCGGTCGCTCCGGTTGGTCGTCCTGGCGCGAGGCGCCGGGCGCCCCGGTCCACCGGGTCGGCGGTCAAGCCGTCAGGCGATCATGCCCGCGGATGTGCCCGCTGGTAGGCGGCGCGAAGGCGTTCCATCGAGACATGGGTGTAGATCTGGGTGCTGGACAGCGAGGAGTGCCCCAGGATCTCCTGCACCTCCCGGAGGTCCGCTCCGCCCTCCAGGAGGTGGGTGGCGGCGGAGTGCCGGAGGCCGTGCGGGCTCGTCCGGGGGAGGCCGGCGGCCCGGGCGTGGTGGTGGACGAGGCGGCGTACGACCGTCGCCTGGATGCGCCCGCCACGGGTCCCGAGTAGCAGGGCGTCACCACTCCTCGGCCCGGCCAGTGCCGGCCGACCGATCCGTAACCAGTCGTCGAGGGCCCGTTGCGCGGGGATCCCGTACGGCACCGACCGCTCCTTGCCACCCTTGCCCAGGACCCTGACCACCCGGCGCGCGGCGTCGACATCGTCACGGTCGAGGCCGCACAGCTCGCTGACCCGGATGCCGGTCGCGTAGAGCAGTTCGAGGACGGCGCGATCCCGGGTGGCCACCGGTGACAGGTCCTGGCCGGGTGCCTGGACCAGTGCGGTCGCCTGGTCGGCCCGGAGCACGGCGGGGAGTTCCCGGCGTCCCCGTGGGCTGACCAGCGCCTGACCGACGTCACTGCTCATCCTGCCGGTCCGGTGCGCCCAGGCGGTGAAGGTACGGGCCGACGCGGCCCGGCGGGCCAGTGAAGCGCGGGCGGCGCCCAGGGTGCGCAGTCGCGCCAGCCAGCTCCGGAGCACCGAAATGTCCAGGTCGTCCGGCCTCGTGCAGCCCATCCGGCTCGCGTGATCGAGCAACGAGACGAGGTCCGTGACGTAGGCGCGGACGGTGTGGGCCGACCTGTTGTCGACCCGGGAGAGGTGATTGGCGAACTCGTCGACGGCCTCGCGTAGCGGCTGCGGTAGTGCCTCATGCCGGGCCCGGGTACTGCGTTCGGTGCGGCTCATCGAGCTGACGGTGCGCGGCGGTCGTGCTGCCGTCAACCCCGACGCGCGGTGCGCCGGGCGGCGGATCCCCACCGGGCCGGAGACCCCTGCCGCCCGGTAGGGCTTCGTGGGTGCCGCCGGTGTGTCCGTGGCCGTCCCGGTCGGCGGGGCTACCGTGCGCGACACGCTCCTCGGGACTGCCGGGGCCGGCGGGGGTACGTCGCTCGGCGCGGCCGGCGGGATCGCCCCGGTCGGGGGCCATGCCGGGACCCGTCGGGCCGCGTGTGGTCGGCCCGGGGGTTGGCGGCAGCGCGGTCGCCGCGAGGGCGGACGACAGCGCGTCCGCCGCGGAGGTTGACGGTAGCGCGTACCCGGCGTCGCGCCGGATGAGGAAACCGAGCTGTTCCAGCATGGACAGCTTTCGCAGCGTCGTACGCAGGCCGAGCCCGGCCCGGGCGGCGAGCGCCTCCGCCCCCAGGACGCCGCGGCGCGGCACCGACTCGAGGAGCAGCGCGGCCTCGTCGTCGAGCAGGTCCCGAGGCCGTGCCGGGCCGCGGGCCGGCGGTGCCAGGTCGGCCCCGATCCGGCCCACCTCCTCCAGGATGTGCGGTACGCCGGTCACCAGGCGGGCCTCGGGATACTCCCGGAGCAGTTCGTGCGCACCGACCGACATCGCAGACGTGACGGGTCCCGGCACCACCATCGACGGCCGCCGCAGGGCCAGCGCCCTGCGCAGGGTCTGGGTGGCGCCGCTGCGGGCGGCCGCCTCGACCAGCACGGTGCCGGCGGTGGCCGCGGCGATGACCCGGTTGCGGATCAGGAACCGGGGACGCAGCGGGTCCGCCCCGGGAAGCCACTCGCTGATCAGCAGGCCGACCTCGGCGATCCGGTCGAAGAGCGCGGTGTTGCCGACCGGGTAGGGGCGGTCGACACCGCAGGCGAGCACCGCCACCGTCCGGCCGTCGGCGTTGAGCGCGCCGCGATGCGCCGCCGCGTCGATGCCGAAGGCACCACCCGAGACGACCGTCCAGCCCCGCTCGGCCAGGCCGTACCCGATCTCGGCGGCGACGTGCTGCCCGTACGGGGTGGCGGCCCGTGATCCGACCACCGCCACCGACCGTTCCAGCGCCTCGCCCAGGTCCCAGGCGCCGCGTACCCAGAAGCACAGCGGCGGCGCGGTCTCCTGATCGACCCGGCGGTCGGCGTGGGCCAAGGTCAACCGCTCCAGATGCGCCAGCCTGGCCGGCCACTCGTCGTCCTCGGGCGTCACGAGCCGGGCACCGAGCCGCTCCGTGGCCTCGGCTGCGGCATCGGCGATCTCCCAGGGGTCGCCCCCGGCGAGCCGGGCGGTGACCACCGTGCGCAGCCGCTCGTCGGCGATGTCGCCGGCGAGCAGCCGTCGCAGGGCGTCGACCGGGCCAAACCGTTTGACGAGTCGGTAGACGGCCCGGCTCCCCGGCTCGACCAGCCAGGTCAGCGCGATGCGGGCACGCCGGATCTCGTCCATGACCGCGGCGCGCATCGGTGTCTCGTCCGGCGCCGCTGTCGGCTGCGGCCCGGTGTCGGCGCCGGCTCCCCGGTACGGTCGCGTTGGTCCGGGTGAATCTCCCGTAATGGGTCCGCCCATCAGATGCTCCCGGTACGTAGTTGAATCGCCTCGTCGATGTCGTCGGCGTCTGGCCGGTCTCGGCCGTCCAGATCCGCGATGGTCCAGGCGATCCGGGTCACCCGGTCGAAGCCGCGGGCCGAGAGGGCGCCGCAGTCGAGGAGTTTCCGTAGCGCCTGGGTGTCGTGCGCCGGCAGCCGCCATCGCGACCGCCGCAGGTCTGGGCCCGGGACCTCGGCGTTGACCCGCCACCCGCCGTCGGCCCAGCGCGCGGCGGCCGCGGCCCTGGCCCTGGCGACCCGCTCCGCGACCACCGCGGAGGACTCCGCGGGACGGCCGGTGTCCATCAGCTCGACCGCACGCAGCGGATCCAGCGTCACCTGGACGTCGATCCGGTCGAGCAGTGGCCCGGACAGCCGTGCCAGGTAGCGGCGGCGCGCCAGCGGCGCGCACTCGCACGCGACGTCGCCGGCGGGCTTCGCGCAGGGGCACGGGTTGGCCGCGACGACGAGCTGGACCTGGGCGGGATACTCCGTGCCGCCCCTGGCCCGCGCCAGCAGGACGCGGCCGTTCTCCAGCGGTTGGCGCAACGCCTCGAGCGTCCCCCGCTGAAACTCGGGCGCCTCGTCGAGGAACAGCACGCCACGGTGAGCCAGCGAGACCGCTCCCGGTCGGGCCAGCCCGGAGCCGCCGCCGACGAGTGACGCCACCGTCGCCGTGTGATGCGGGGCCTGGAACGGCGGCCGGCGGATCAGCCGGCCGTCCCTCGGCAGTAGCCCGGCGATGGAGTGCAGCGCCGTCACCTCCAGCGCCGCCTCGTCGTCCAGCTCCGGCAGTATCGAGGGGAGCCGTTCGGCGAGCATCGTCTTGCCCGCCCCCGGCGGACCGATCAGCGCCAGGTGGTGCCCACCGGCGGCGGCGATCTCCAGCGCGCGCCGACCCAGCTCCTGGCCGGCCACGTCGGCCAGGTCGGGGCCGGGCCGCGACGGGATCGGCGGAGGGGCCGGCGGATCCAGCAGCGACGCGCCGTCGCGGATGAACGCCACGAGCCGGTGCAGGCTGTCGACGGCGCGGACGCGTACCCCGGGCACCACGGATGCCTCGGCCGCGTTCTCGACCGGTACGACCACCCGGGTGATCCCCGCCCGCGCCGCCGCGGCGACCATCGGCAGCACGCCCCGGACGGGGCGAACGGTCCCGTCGAGGCCCAGCTCGCCGAGCACCGCGACCCCCTCCAACGGGGCGAGGGGCAGCTCGCCCGCGCCACCGAGCAGGGCGGCGGCGATCGCGAGATCGAAAGCCGATCCGTGTTTCGGCAGCGTGGCGGGGAGTAGGTTGACGGTGATCCGGCGGTTGGGCCAGCGCTGCCCGGAGTTGACGACGGCGGCGCGTACCCGGTCGCGGGCCTCGTTGAGCGCGGTGTCCGGCAGTCCGGAGAGTACGACGGTGGGGAGGCCGGGAGCCAGGTCGGCCTCGACCTCGACGAGGTGTCCGGTCACCCCGACCAGACCGACGCAGAGCACCTTGGCGTAGCTCATCGGACGGTCCCGGAGATTGTCGGCGTCATGACCACGACGGTGCCGGAGTCGAGCCCGGCCTGGGGGAGCGGTCGGCATGCCCTGTGGATGAGTGGGTGCCCTGTGGACAACCGGACGATCATGCGTCTCGTGTGCTATGGGGTCTCACCGTCCACGGCCCGCCCCGGGCCGCCGCGGCCTCGGCCTGGCGCACTGCTACGGCGCTGACGATGGACCGGCGAGCCCGGTGAGGCACGCCGGCGAGCCCCGCGCCACCGGCACGGATGTGGATCGGGCGGCGGGGATCTCGGGCTCGTCCCCGGCAGCCACGTCGGTGGGCGCCGCCGATGAGATGGCGCCGCGGAGGGGACGGCGACCCCGGGACCATGCCGGCGGTGCCGGTGGGCGGACCCGGAATACCGGCACGTGGACGTGGCACAGGGCCGTCTGGGGCGAACCGGGTCAGACGCGCGCCGCGTCGGCTGCTCGTACGGGGGGCGGCGGCGTGAGGCCGGGCGATGTGAAGCGCAGGATCGGGCCCCGGACCGGCTTCGACCGTCGGGACCAGAGGGTGGCCCGTCCCGGCCCGATGAGCCGGCTCAGAAGGCGTTGCGGAGGTGTTCCACCCGGGCGGCGCCCGACCGGGCCGGATAGACCGCGAGGACGTCGAATCGGACCTGGTCGGCGTGGGTATCGGTGCTCCGCAACCACTCGGCGGCCAAGCGGCGCAGCCGGCGAGCCTTGGCCCCGACCACGGCCTCCGCCGGCGTGCCGAAGGCGTCGCCGCGTCGGGTCTTGACCTCGCAGAAGGCGAGGGTCTCGCCCTCCCACGCGATGATGTCGATCTCGCCGTACGCGCACCGCCAGTTCCGGGCCACCACCCGCAGGCCGGACTCGACGAGATGCCGTACGGCGCATCGCTCGCCGTACGCGCCGACGGCCCGCCGCTCTCCTGTCATGTCGGACGACGGTGCCGTGCCGCGTGCGTCCCGGCAAGCCGGACGGCCGAGGCTGTGGACATCGCAGGGGGCTGTGGACGACCGGACGATCATGGGGTCGAGGTGCTAGGGGCGGTGGACACCCGACCCGGGCGAAGCGCCCCAATCCTGGCTCGGAAGGGCGCCGAATCCTGGCCCGGGGTTGCGCGGTTCCTGGCTTGGACGGAGGGGTGAACACCCATCCGGACCAGTACCAAAAGGTTCGACGGATCCGGGATGGCACAAGAGCCCGCGGCACAGGAATCTCGCGGTACACGAATCTCGCGACACAGGGGATTTCGCGACGCAGGAATCCCGCGACACCAGGGGTCGGTCGCACAAGGGGCCGGTCGCACGAGGGGCCGGCGGCACAAGGCCGGGCGACCACCGGAATCCGGCGGCAAAGGATCCGGGCGGCAAAAGCGGAATAGCAACGGGGAAACCGGCATCTGGGTCAGCGGAGTGGCGGATTCCGCCGGAGTTCACATACGGTGCCTGCCCGTGGATCACCAACGCAGCTATCCGGAGGCCGGAATTTCCGGCTGGCGGGCCGACGAGCAGGGATACGCCGACCCGCGATACCGGGAGCCCGGGGCGGAGAGCCACCCGGACGCCGCTCGCCTCGGCACCGGACGGCACGGCGGGCCGGGGTTCGGCGGCGCCCAGGGCGTACCCGTCGACGACGCGACCGAGCGGTACGGCGACCCACCCCGGTACGGCACACCGGAGCACCCGACGAGCGGCCCGGTACCGGGCTACCAGGACCTCGCGGCGTCCGCCGGCCCACCCCGGTACGACGACCCCGCGGAACCGGCGGGATATGCCGCGGCCCGGGGCGGCCGCCACGCGAGCCCCGGGCCTGCGCTGGAGGTCCCGCTGCCCGGAGCGGCGCCCGTGTCCCGGTTCGACGTCCCGGCCGGACCGGCCGACGCCGGCTATCCGGGTACGTCGTGGGAGTCCGCCGCCACGGAGGGGTTCCAGGCCGGCGTCGGAACCGCGGACAGCCTCGCGCCGGCGGGGCGGGAGGTCGGGGGCGGCCGGCACGAGGCACCGGACCACGGTGGCGCCGACGAGCTTCCGCGGCCGGTGAGCCCCGGCGACCCTGGGCCGCCGCCGAGTCACGGCCACGCCGCCCGGTCGGCGGAGCCCGGCGATCCCGCGCGGTCGGCGGATCCTCTGCTGACGGCTCCCGATCGTGCGCCGCTCGAGGGCGACCGCGACGGCGACCCGCCGGGCACCCTCGCCGGCGGCGGGTCCCCGATCCCCGGCGCCGCCGCGAACACCCACTCGCCGCTGCGGGGATACCCGGTGGTGCAGCCGGGGCGGGCCGCCGACCCGGCCGGGCCGCTGGACCAACCAACCGGGCTGGTGCCGCAGCTCGACGCCCGCGCCGCGGTCGACGACGTACCAGAGAACGGTGGCGCGGTGTTGCGCCCCCAGGTCACCCCGCCGGTCGCGGCACCGGCGACTCCGGCCGGTACCGACGGGCTGTACCGGAGCCGTCGCCCCGCGCTGGCGGTGATGCTGACGGTGCTCACCCTGATCTTCGAGGTGCCGGCGGTACGGCTGTTCCTCGATGGTGCGGTGGGCGACGAGGTCGCGCCGCGGGCGCTGCTTGCCGGAACGTTCCTGGTGCTGGGGATACCGGCCTTCGCCACCGGGCTCTACGGGCTGATGACCGGCGCCGCGGCCTTCGGAGATCCGGTACGGGCCTGGCTCCGTCCCCCGACCGGATACCTCACCATCGGGCTGGCGCTCTTCGTCGCCGCGGGACTGGCCGCGGGCTGAGCGCCCCGCGTCCGTGTGCCGTTGGGACCCGACTGGGGCGGCTGTCCGGTTCGGTCTGGCGGGGACCGGGTGGCCCGGGCGGGCAGGCGGGGGTTTCTACGCCTCGGAACGGGACGGGGCGTACACTTGACGACTGGCGACTGCTGTGCGCGGTCGACCTCGCGTGCCCTCTCCACGGTCCATCCGTGGGGCGACGGCCCCCTGGTCCCGATGACGACATCGGGTCCGTAGGCCGGCGATCAGGCGCCAGGACGCCAGGCCGCCGGCCCGGCGTGACAACCAGGGATAACTGAAGGAGCACCCCACAATGGCCGTAGTGACCATGCGCCAGCTGCTGGAGAGCGGCGTCCACTTCGGGCACCAGACCCGGCGGTGGAACCCGAAGATGAAGCGCTTCATCTTCACCGAGCGCAATGGCATCTACATCATTGACCTGCGGCAGACCCTCGACTACATCGAGAAGGCGTACGACTTCGTGCGCAACACGGTCGCCGAGGGTGGCAGCATCCTCTTCGTCGGCACGAAGAAGCAGGCCCAGGAGGCGATCGCCGAGCAGGCGACCCGGGTCGGCCAGCCGTACGTCAACCACCGCTGGCTCGGTGGCATGCTGACCAACTTCCAGACGGTCTACAAGCGGCTGCAGCGGATGAAGGAGCTGGAGGCGCTCGGCGACCTCTCCGGCACTGCCCAGGGCTACACCAAGAAGGAAACCCTCCAGCTCGCCCGCGAGAAGGAGAAGCTGACCCGTACCCTCGGCGGTCTTCGGGACATGCAGAAGCTGCCGGCCGCGATCTGGGTGGTCGACACCAAGAAGGAGCACATCGCCGTCGACGAGGCCCGTAAGCTGGGCATCCCGGTGATCGCGGTGCTCGACACCAACTGCGACCCGGACGAGGTCGACTTCCCCATTCCGGGTAACGACGACGCCATTCGTTCGGCCGAGCTGCTGACCAAGATCATCGCCTCGGCGGTCGGTGACGGGCTGATCGCCCGCTCCGGCAAGCGTCGCGGTGGCGACGAGAAGCCCGAGCCGGGCGTCGTCGGCGCCGACGAGCCGCTCGCCGAGTGGGAGCGTGAGCTGATCGAGGACAACGAGAAGAAGGTCGGCGGCGAGTCGGAGAAGACCAGCGAGCCGGCCAGCGTCGCCGCCGAGTGACGGCGCCTTCGGGTCCGTCGGCCGGGTGACGGCCGGCGGACCCGGCCGGTACTGGCACGGCGCCCCGAAAACCGGGGTACACCCGCAGTAGACACCGAATCAGCCGCGTTTCACATCGAAGAGAGAGTCATGTCCAACTTCACCGCCGCGGACGTCAAAAAGCTCCGGGACCTCACCGGCGCCGGCATGATGGACTGCAAGAAGGCCCTCACCGAAGCCGAGGGTGACTTCGACAAGGCCGTCGAGATTCTGCGTATCAAGGGTGCGAAGGATGTCGGCAAGCGGGCCGGCCGTACCGCCGCCAACGGGTTGGTGGCGCACTCGGGCAAGGCGCTGCTCGAGCTCAACTGTGAGACCGACTTCGTCGCGAAGAACGCCGACTTCATCGCCCTCGCCCAGCAGCTGGTCGAGCACGGCGAGCGGGCCGGTGTCGCGGACGCCGAGGCGCTGCTCGGTACGACCCTGCCGGACGGCCGTACGGTGGCAGACGCGGTCCAGGAGCAGTCCGCCAAGATCGGCGAGAAGCTGGTGCTGAGCCGCTTCGCGAGGCTCGACGGTACCGTCGCGGTCTACCTGCACCGCAAGTCGCAGGACCTGCCCCCGCAGGTCGGTGTTCTGGTGGAGTACACCGGCCGGACGGACGAGGCGGCCGACGCCGACGCGCGCGGTATCGCGATGCAGATCGCCGCGATGCGGCCGAAGTACCTCACCCGGGACGAGGTGCCGGCCGAGACGGTGGCCTCGGAGCGGCGGATCGCCGAGCAGACCGCGCGCGAGGAGGGCAAGCCTGAGGCGGCCCTGCCGAAGATCATCGAGGGTCGGGTCAACGCCTTCTTCAAGGACTTCGTCCTGCTCGAGCAGGCCTCGGTCGCCGACAACAAGAAGTCGGTGAAGCAGGTGCTGGCCGAGGCGGGTATCGAGGTCACCCGGTTCGTCCGGTTCGAGGTCGGGCAGGCCTGAGACGACAAGACGTCCTCTCTCGCCGGGTACGGCGGACCCGAGACCCGGTGGGAGGTCAACTCGGAGAGGAGGCCGCAGGTGTACGTGACAGGCACCGCGGCCTCCTCGTCACGTAGGGTCAGCAGCGGCAGTTGGGTGACGTGGCGCCGGATGTCGGCGTGGGAAGGCGGGTCGGATGACGCAGGTTGTGAATGACCGGACCTCGGCGGCGGACGACCCCACGGCGCCGCCCCCCGGGCGGGCCCGTCGGGTGGTGCTGAAGCTCTCCGGAGAGGTGTTCGGCGGCGGCGCTATCGGGGTGGACCCGGACGTGGTGCAGTCGATCGCGCGGCAGATCGCCACCGTGGTCCGCCGGGGCGTGCAGGTCTCGGTCGTGGTCGGCGGCGGCAACTTCTTCCGCGGCGCGGAACTGCAGAAGCGCGGGATGGACCGTGCCCGCGCCGACTACATGGGGATGCTGGGCACGGTGATGAACTGCCTGGCGCTGCAGGACTTCCTGGAGAAGGAGGGCATCGAGACGCGGGTGCAGACCGCGATCACGATGGCCCAGGTCGCCGAGCCGTACATCCCGTTGCGTGCCATCCGGCACCTGGAGAAGGGGCGTGTGGTGATCTTCGGCGCCGGCGCCGGCATGCCGTACTTCTCCACCGACACCGTGGCGGTGCAGCGTGCCCTGGAGATCCACGCGGATGTGGTCCTGATGAGCAAGAACGGGGTGGACGGGGTCTACACCGCCGACCCGCGGACCGATCCGGACGCCAGCAAGCTCGACCAGATCACCTTCTCCGACGTCCTGCGTCGCGGTCTGCGGGTCGCGGACGCCGCCGCGTTCAGCCTCTGTGAGGAGAACGGCCTGCCGATGCTGGTCTTCGGGGCCGAGGGCGACGACACCATCATCCGGGCCGTCAGCGGCGAGCGTATCGGGACGTTGATCACGGCGTGAGCCGGTTTATCGGAAGCCGGTTTATCGGAGCAGCATCCAGCAGAAGGAGGCGAGGGAGCAGGTGATCGACGACACCCTCCTCGAGGCCGAGGAGAAGATGGAGCGTGCGATCGAGCACGCCAAGGAGGAGTTCGGGGCGATCCGTACCGGTCGCGCCACTCCGGCCATGTTCTCCAAGATCATTATCGACTACTACGGCAGCCCCACCCCGCTGACCCAGATGGCCTCGGTCGCCGTGCCCGAACCCCGGATGGCGATCATCAAGCCGTACGACGCCTCCCAGTTGCAGGCGATGGAAAAGGCGATCCGTGACTCGGACCTCGGGGTGAACCCGAGCAACGAGGGCAACCAGCTGCGCGTCCTCCTCCCGCAGATGACCGAGGAGCGGCGGCGGGACATGATCAAGGTCGCCCGGCACAAGGGCGAGGAGGCCAAGGTGGCGATCCGGAACATCCGCCGCCGGGGCAAGGAGGAACTCGACCGGATCGTCAAGGACGGCGAGGCCGGTGAGGACGAGGGCCGGCGCGCCGAGAAGGAGCTGGACGACCTGACCCAGAAGTACGTGGCGCACGTCGACGAGCTGGTGAAGCACAAGGAAGCAGAGTTGCTCGAGGTCTGATGTCCCACGTCGACCCGTACGGCGGCGCGGAGCCGCGCGGCTGGCAGCGGCCGGAGCAGCCGCGCGGCCATGAGTGGTCCCGTGACGCCGAGCGTCGGGACGTCCCGCCCGGCCGATCATGGCCGGCTGCTGACGACGACACCCTGGTCAGGGCGCGGCACGCCGGTGCCGCGCCCGACAGCTATGCGGTGCCGTCGGACCGCTATACCGTGGCGTCGGACGGCTACCCGGTGCCCGGCGGCTACCCGGCACCGGCCGGCGGCGGCTATCCGACCGCACCCGCCGGTTACCCCGGCGCCGACTACCCGGAGGACGGCCGCACCGGCTCCGGGAACGGCTACCGTCGCCCCGATCCCGATCGCCGTTACCGGGAGCCGGCCAACGGACGGTCGGCGTACCCGGACGGCGCCGATCTCGGCGATGCCGGCGCGGACGTTCCGACCAATCCCATCGGCTGGCCCCGGGTGGAGCCGACGCGCCCGGCCGGACCCGGGCGGTGGGATGAGGCCGCCCCGGAGAGAGCCGGGCGGTGGGACGACGCCGCACCGGCGGAGTCTGGAGGGTGGGACGCCGCACCGGCGGGGACCGCGCGGTGGGACGACGCCGTTCCGGCCGACGACCCGGTTCCGCGGGGCGCCGAGCCGGCACCGGGGCCGGCGGACGCCGACCCGGAGCCGCCCCGGCGACGTGGCCCGGGCCGTCGACGGGCGACGCGCTCCGGCAAGCCGGCCGGCACCGGGCGGGCCGGCCGTAACCTGCCGGCCGCGATCGGGGTCGGCCTCGGACTCGGCGCGGCGATCGTCATTCCGCTCTTCCTGTTCCGCCCGGCCTTCCTCGTCGTGGTGGCCGTCGCGGTCACGATCGGCATCTGGGAGATGACCCGGGCGATGCGGACGGGTGGCGCCCACCCGCCGTTCGTCCCCCTGGTCGCGGGCGGGCTGCTCATGGTCGGGCTCGCCTGGTGGGCCGGGCCGGACGCGCTCAGCCTCGGGCTGCTGGTGACGGTGCTGGCGACGCTGGTGTGGCGGCTCGGGGACGGTCCGGCCGGCTACCAGCGGGACATGATCGCCGCCACCCTGATCGCCGTGTACGTGCCGTTCCTCGGCGGCTTCGCCGCGCTGCTCGCCGTGCCGCCCGACGGCGACCTGCGGATCCTGGTCACCCTGGCCGCCGTGGTGCTCACCGACACCGGCGGGTACGCCGCCGGGGTCGCGTTCGGCAAGCACCCGATGGCACCGACGATCAGTCCGAAGAAGTCCTGGGAGGGGCTCGTCGGCTCGGTGACCGCGGCGGCACTCGGCAGCGCCCTGCTGCTCTGGCTCCTGCTGGACGTCGAACTCTGGTGGGGGGCGCTGTTCGGCCTGGCCATCTCGGCGGCCGCGGTCCTCGGCGACCTCGCCGAGTCGATGATCAAGCGTGATCTGAAGATCAAGGACATGAGCAACCTGCTGCCGGGGCACGGCGGTCTGATGGACCGCCTCGACTCGATCCTGTTCGCCGTTCCGACGGGATATCTGCTGCTGGCGCTCATCGCCCCGGCAGGGTGACCATCGTGACGGTGTTCCCGCAGGTCACCCGGAACGCCCCGCGGGTTCGACACCTCTGGGCGGGTGCGTTGTCGCCAGGACGTGGGAGACTGGACAGGCCATGACGAGCCTGCCCGTGATCCAGACCGTTCCCGACACCCGGGTCGGGTCCGCACCGTCGCGTCGCGCGGCGATGCCGCCCCGGCACCTCGCCGACCTCGACCTGCCCGGGCGTCAGGCCGTCGTCGCCGAGCTGGGCGAGCCCGCCTTCCGGGCCCGCCAACTCTCGGCGCACTACTTCGGCCGTCTGGTGCGGGACCCGGCGCGGATGACGGATCTCCCCGCGGCCAGCCGGGGCCGACTGGCCGACGCGCTGTTGCCCGAGCTGCTCACCCCGGTCCGGGACGTCGCCTGCGACGGCGGCGCGACGCGGAAGTCGCTGTGGCGGCTGCACGACGGGTCGCTGGTCGAGAGCGTCCTCATGGGATACCGCGACCGGGTCACCGCCTGCATCTCCAGCCAGGCCGGCTGCGGGATGGCCTGCCCCTTCTGCGCGACCGGGCAGGCCGGCCTCACCCGCAACCTCTCCACCGCCGAGATCGTCGACCAGGCCGTCCACCTCGCCGGGGTCGCCGCGTCCGGGGCGCTCCCCGGGTCGCCGCCCCGGCTGTCCCACGTGGTCTTCATGGGCATGGGCGAGCCGCTTGCCAACTACGCACGGGTGATCGCGGCGGTGCGGCGGCTGACCGCGCCGGCTCCGGAAGGGCTCGGTCTCTCGCAACGGCACGTCACCATCTCCACGGTCGGCCTGGTCCCGGCGATGCGCCGGCTGGCCGAGGAGGGACTGTCGGTGACTCTTGCGTTGTCGCTGCATGCGCCCGATGATGAGCTGCGCGACGAACTGGTGCCGGTCAACCAGCGGTGGAAGGTGACCGAGGTGCTGGACGCCGCGTGGCACTACGCGGAGTGTACGGGCCGTCGCGTGTCGATTGAATACGCGATGATCAGAGACGTGAACGACCAGCCGTGGCGCGCCGACCTCCTCGGCCGGTTGCTGGCCGGTCGGCTGGCCCACGTGAATCTGATCCCGCTCAACCCGACTCCGGGGAGTCGTTGGGACGCGAGCCCGAAGCCGGTGGAGCGGGAGTTCGTCCGCCGGCTTCGCGCGGCCGGTGTCTCGACCACGGTTCGGGACACCCGCGGGCGTGAGATCGACGGCGCCTGCGGCCAGCTGGCCGCGTCGGCGGTGGCGGGGTGAGTGGACAGGTCATGGGGCTTGAGGGTGCTACCCGCGATGCCGACCCGTACCGCGGGACGGTATGAGCGGGCGAAGCGAGCGAACCAGGAGACATCGTGGCGAGTCATGGTCAGCGTTTCCGGCGCAAAGCGCTGCGGCGGGGCTACAAGGTCGAAGAGGTGGACTCGTTTCTGGACCGTGTCGAGGCCACGCTCGCCGGGGAGCCGATCGGGGAGCCCGTCGCCGCGCAGGAGGTGCACGACGTCGTCTTCCGGGTGCGGTTCGGCGGGTACGACGAGTGGCAGGTCGACCTGCACCTCGACCGGGTGGAGCGGCAGATCGCCGAGCTTGAGGAACGGCGGGCGGCCGGGGCGCGGGCCGCGGCTCCCCGGCGTAACGACCGGGGCGGCCATCCCGACCGGCCCGGCCCGGCCGATCGCCCCACCCCGCCGGAGCGGATGACTCCGGCCGACCGCATGGGACCGCCCGACCGGATGGGCCCGGCGGAACGGTTCGGTCCGCCCGATCGAATGGGTCCGCCGATGCGGGACGACCGGGGCCTACCTCCGGGGGCGCCGCCTCCCCGACCGATGGCGGCCCCGGCCGGCCCGCCCGGCGACACCTACGGCCAGTACGACGAGCCCACGGGCGCCTTCGGCGGCTTCGAACCGCGGCGGGGGGCCGCGGAGCCGCCGAGGGGAGGGTTCGAGCCACCACGCGGTGGCTTCGAACCGCCGCGCGGTGGCTTCGAACCGCGCGGCGGACCCGAGCCGCAGCGCGGTGGCTTCGAGCCGCCCCGGGGTGGGTTCGCCCCCCAGCGCGGCGGGTTCGAGCCGAGGCGGGGCGGCTTCGAGCCGCAGCGGCCGGTGCCCCCCCGTGGCCCGGGCGGGTCGGTGGGAGCAGGGTTCGACCCGAACGACCGCTTCGACGGGTTCGCCGCCGGCCGGCGCGCCAAGGCGGACATGACGGCCGAGATCCGGATGCCGGAGCGCGAGCTGCGCGGCCCCGGGCGTGGTTTCGGTGACGGCCCGGTGGCGGGCCCACCGCCGGCCGGTCCTCCTCCCGCGTTCGGCGCCGCTGCGCCGCCCCCCGGGCCGGGTTTCGGCGGGCCGGGCAGCGAGCTGGCGCGGATCGACCAGATCCGCCGGACGTTCCAGGTGCGGCGCTTCGGCAGCGGCTACGACCCGGTCCAGGTCGACCGCCTGTTCGAGGAGATTCTCAACAGCGTGGCGGGGCGTGGCCCGATGCCGGTGAATCCGAACGATCTCGACACTTTGCGGTTCGAGCTGGTCCCGGGCGGCTACTTCGAGGCCGAGGTCGATGCCGCGCTCAAGGAGGTCAAGGACCTGCTGCTCGGCAGGTGAGCGGGTCGCCCGCGTGTCCGACCCGGCTCCGGGAGCCGTCGGCGACCGGAGCCGGGGGCGGTGACGCCGGCGCGGGGATGGGCGTCAGGAACGCAGGCCGTTGCGGCGCAGGACCGCGTCGCCGATGACCGCGGCGACCAGGAACGCGGCGATGCCACCGAGCCAGAGCTTCGCCGTGCCGCTGACCTCGTTGTTGTTGAACATCATCGCCACCAGCGCGGCCGCGGAGAGGATCGCCCCGATCCGGCCCGCCTTGCGGTTCCCCGGCTTGTGTTGGTCGGGTGACGTCACCGGCTCGCTTCCAGCCACTTTCCGGTCCTCCTCACGATCGAATCCTGGTAAGTCTGGCATGCGGGGTGCGCGGGGCGTGGCGGGGCTCCGCACCTCCGGCGGCCGCACGACCGAGGATCCGCCTGGCCCGCCGGTCGCGTGACCGGGAGATCCGCCGGGCCCGCCGGCCGTACCGGGCGGTCGTATCCTGCGCGGGGACGGACCGGAGCACACAACCGGGCGTCGCGGGTCGGTCGGCCCGGCCCCTCCGGTAGCGTTTGGCGTACGCCGTGGTTGTCTGCGACCAGGACGGAACAGTCGATGTCTAGGGGGATTGTGCGGTGCGAGTGACCGGCACGGGGCACGCCAGCATGCGGATCGACACCGGCGCGGGGAGCATTCTCTGCGACCCATGGGTCAACCCCGCGTACTTCGCCTCATGGTTCCCTTTCCCGGACAATTCACAGCTCGACTGGGAGTCCCTGGGCCAGGTCGACTACCTGTACGTCTCACACCTGCACCGGGACCACTTCGACGCGGCGCACCTGAAGCGGTTCGTCTCCAAGAAGGCGACCGTCCTGCTGCCGGCGTTCCCCACCTCCGAGCTGGAGGACGAGCTGCGGGAGCTGGGCTTCACCCGCTTCATCCGGACCCGCAACGAGGAGGTCGTCGAGCTGGACGGCGGCCTCAGGATCATGATCCAGGCACTGACCAGCCCGACCGACGGCCCGATCGGTGACTCGTCGCTCTGGGTCGAGTACGACGGCGTACGCCTGCTCAACCAGAACGACGCCCGCCCGACCGACCTGAGCGCCTTCACCCGGCTGGGCCACGTGCACGCCCACATGCTCCAGTTCTCCGGCGCGATCTGGTACCCGATGGTCTACGAGCTGCCGACCGCCGCCAAGACCGCGTTCGGCAAGCAGAAGCGGGAGCGGCAGTTCGACCGCACATGGCGCTACATCAACGACCTCAAGGCGTCGTACGTCTTCCCGATCGCCGGCCCACCCTGCTTCCTCGACGACGAGCTGTGGCGGTTCAACGACATCTTCGGCGACGAGGGGAACATCTTCCCCGACCAGTCGGTCTTCCTGCGCGAGTACGCCAAGGTCGGCGGCACCAACGGTGTGGTGCTGCTGCCCGGCAGCGTGGCCGAGCTGACCACCGAGGGTTGTGAGACCACGCACCCGGTGCCGGTCGACGAGTTCTTCGCCAACAAGGTCGCCCACCTGGAGGAGATGCGGGAGCGCAAGCGCCCGATCATCGAGGCGGAGAGGGCGACCTGGCGGCATCCCGAGATCGACGTGCTCAAGGAGATGAAGCGGCGGATCGAGCCGCTGCTGGAGGAGTCGATCTACCTGGCCAAGGGGGTCGGTGGGCCGGTCCGGTTCGACCTGGTCGGCTACGACGGCGAGTCGGTCGAGTCGATCGTGGTGGACTTCCCGGGCAAGCAGGTGCGGCCGTACGCCGACGAGAAGGTGCGGTACCGCTTCCGTACCGAGCGGGCCCTGGTCGAGCACCTGCTCTACACCGGCGAGGTGGACTGGGTCAACTCGCTCTTCCTCTCCTGCCGCTTCTCGGCCGCCCGGATCGGTCAGTACAACGAGTACGTCTACTCCTTCTTCAAGTGCCTCTCCGAGGAGCGTCTCCAGTACGCCGAGGGCTGGTACGACGAGCACGAGCGGGCGGTCGACGCCGAGGACATCACCATCGGCGACTGGGTGGTGCAGCGCCGCTGCCCGCACCTGAAGGCGGACCTGAGCCGGTTCGGCGTCATCGAGGACGGCCAGCTCACCTGCCAGCTCCACGGCTGGCGGTTCGACCTGGAGAGCGGGCGCTGCCTCACCAGCGTCGGGCACCGGATCCGGGCGCGTCGCGCCGACGCCCCGGCCCCCGCCGCCGGGTCGAACAGCTGACCGTCTCGGTCCGGTTCCCGAGCGGGCGCCGGGCCGCCGGGCCGGACGTCGGGCCGACCGACGGGCGGGCGGTCCGTGGCGCGGTCGGCTCAGCGCCCCAGGTCGGTGAGGATCCGCCGGGCGGCGTTGTGCCCGGCGGCCCCGATCACGCTCCCCGCCGGATGGCAGCCGGCGCCGCCCGCGTACAGCCCGGGGAGCCCGGTCGCGTACGGCATCCGGTCGGTGAACGAGACCGTGTTGTCGACGTGGTGGATGTGGCCGCCGGTGATGCCGAAGTGCGCCTCGATCCCGGGTGGGGTCAGCGGTACCGCGTCCGCGACCAGCGCGGAGGTGCCCGGGGCGTACCGGTCGCAGATGGCGAGCAGCTTCTCGACGTACCCGGGCAGGAGGTCGTCCCAGGAGCCGTCGGCCGGGGCGTACGGGACGGACTGCACGAAGAGCGCGGAGGAGTGGTGGCCGGCCGGGTCCTGCAGCGACGGGTCGACGGTGGTGTGGAGGTACCACTCGATGGTCGGCTCGTCCGGCAGCCGTCCGGCCTTCACGTCGGCCCACATGGCGCGTAGCGCCGTCATCGGCGAGTCTCCGGACCCGCCCGGCAGCAGCGAGGCGGAGCCCGGAAGCAGGTGGATGGTGGCGCCGAACGGGCTCGGCGCACCGGCGGGGAGGCAGGAGAACGTCGGGAGGCCGGCCAGGGCCAGGTTGACCTTGAGGGTGGTGCCGGTACGCCGGACCGCCGCCATCCGCGTGGTGAGCGATGCCGGCAGCGCGCCGTCGGGCACGAGCGCCATCAGCCGGTACGGGTCACCGGCGCCGAGCACCACCTCGGCGGCGATGCCCCGTCCGTCGGCCAGTTCCACGCCACGGACCGCACCACCGGCGACGGTGATCGCGGTGACCGGCGTACCGGTGCGGATGCGGGCCCCGGCGGCACGGGCGGCGTCGGCGAGGATCCGGGAGACCGTGCCCATCCCGCCGGCCACGATCATCCAGGTGCCGCCGGCGCCGGGAAGCCGGCACATGTTGTGGACCAGGAAGTTGTGTCCGGTGCCGGAGTCGTCCGGCCCGGCGTTGAGCCCGGAGAGGCCGTCGGTGACGGCGTACATCGAGACCAGCAGTTCGGAGCGGAAGTCGAACCGGGCCAGGTAGTCGGCGACGGAGCCGCGTACCAGGTCGACGAAGGTCTGGCGTAGCGCGGGCCGGACGTGCCGGTCGGCGATCTCCTCCACCGGCCGTGGCTCGGCCAACCAGGCCGGCGCCAGGTCCTCCCGGAGCGCCGCGAGTTCGGCCTGCATCGCGTCGTCGGCGGCGACGTCGGCCGGGGAGAAGAACCGGGTCAGCTGGGCCCGGGTCGCCTCCCGGTCGACGCCGAAGAGCAGGTACGGCGAGCCGGGGCCGCCCGGGGTGGGGAGGAAGTAGTGCGGGTCCCGGCGCAGCGTGGGAATCTCGACCCCGAGGAGCCGGACCAGTTCCGGCGGCATCAGTCCGAGCAGGTACGCGCCGGTGGAGTGGCCCAGCTGCGGCACCGCCGCGAACGGCCGCTCGGTCCGGGCCGCCCCGCCGACGGTCTCGGCGGCCTCCAGTACCACGACGTCGAGCCCGGCACGGGCGAGCAGAACGGCGGCGACCAGACCGTTGTGGCCGGCACCAACGACCACGACGTCGGCCCGGCCCGGCAACTCGGCGTCCATGGTCGGGAAGCCTAGTCGGCGTGGTGCGCCGGGGGCGACGATCGCGCGTGCCGCCGCGGGCGGGCGTATTGGCGGAATGCTCCAACCGGGATTGTGAGGTTTCCTCAGACGCCTCCGGCTGTGGGTTCCGGTTCCGGCTCCGCCCGGGCACCCGCCGGGGACACCGCGGTCACCGGGTGACGGCGCCGGCCGGGGTGGCGACGGCGCCGGTGAGCTGTGCCAGGAAGCCGGCGAGCGCCGCCTCGAAGAGCGCCTGCGGGTCGGAGACCGCCCACCGAAGGTGGTTGTTGATCTCCAGGGAGACCAGGCCGTAGAGCATGGTCCAGCCGGTCAGGAAGACGTACGCCACCTCGACCGGGACGTCACCGTGGGCGCGGCGTAGTGGCTCCAGGGAGGCGGCCAGCCGGCGGTCCAGGACGTCGGCCGGGGGAGTGGGAAACGGTGCCCGGCGCCAGAGTTCGATCATGGGACGCAGGAACGCCATGCCGAACCGGGCGCCGGGGTGGTTCTCGTCCAGGCAGCCGTCCTGGAACGCATCCATCCCGGGGACCGTGCTGCCGAAGGCGAGGGTGAACTCGGCCGGGTGCTGGATCGCCCAGTCCCGGAAGGCCCGGGCCATCGCGGCGAGCTGGTCCAGCGGGTCGACGCCGACCGTGTCCCGGGCGTGTTCGACGTGCCGTCGCAGCTCGTCGAAGAGATCTCCGGCGAGCTCGATGACCAGCGCCTCCAGGCTGGGGAAGTAGCGGTAGATGGCGGGGGCGGTCATCCCCATGTCCCGGGCGATGGCCCGCAGGGAGATCGCCTCTGGGCCGCCTGTCACAAGGAGCCGCCGTGCCCCGTCCTTGATCTCGGTGACGGTGGCGGTGCGGAGGCGTTCCCGGCGAGTGGGTCTCGTCATAGCGACCTCCCTTGACAGATGCGAACGCCGGTTGCCAGAGTGAACGGCGTTCACCGAAATAACGAACCGTTACGTAAGACCTTAGCCGTCGGCGGGAGGACAGGCGATGTTCTTGTGGTGGGGCCGCGCCGTGGTGCGACTCCGGTGGGCGGTGCTGGCCGCCGCACTGGCGCTGGTGGCGCTGGGCGCGACGTGGGGAAGCGGGGTGTTCGGCACGCTGACCGGAGCCGGATACGACGACCCGGACAGCGAGTCGAGCCGGGCCGCGGCCCGGATCACCGCCGAGGTCGGCAACCAGAACGCCGACCTGGTCGTGCTCTACTCGAGCCCGACCAGCACTCTCGACCAGCCCGCCTTCCGGGACCCGGTCACCGCGGCCCTGGAGCGGCTGCGCCAACGTCCCGAGGTCGAGAGCGTGACGAGCTGGTACGAGACCCAGGCGCCGAACCTGGTCTCGCACGACCGACACGCGACGTACGCGGTGGTGCGGCTGCGCGCCACCGACCCTGACGAGCAGCAGGAGGCGTACGACGAACTGCGGCCGGCGCTGGAGGCACCCGGCGTCACCACCCAGGCCGGCGGTACCGTCGCCTTCCTCGCGGAGGCGAACGCGCAGATCAGCGAGGACGTCACCCGGGCCGAGGCGTTCTCGCTGCCGGTGCTGCTGGTGCTGCTCGTCCTGATCTTCCGAGGTCTGGTCGCCGCCGCCACCCCGCTGCTGATCGGCGGGCTCGCCATCCTCGGCGCGTTCATCGCGACCCGGCTGCTCGCCATGGTCACCGACATCTCGGTCTTCGCGATCAACATCATCACGCTGATCGGGCTCGGTATGGCGGTCGACTACGCGCTCTTCATCGTCAGCCGGTTCCGGGAGGAGCTCGCGGCCGGACACCCCGTGCCGAGCGCCATCGCGCGGACCATGAGCACCGCCGGACGGACGGTGATGGTCTCCGGGCTCACCATCGCGACCGCCCTGGCCAGCCTGCTGATCTTCCCGCAGGCGTTCCTGACGTCGATGGGACTGGGCGGCATGGCGGCCGTCCTGGTCGCGATGCTCGCGTCGCTGACCGTCCTGCCGGCCCTGCTCGCGGTCCTCGGCCCACGGATCAACGCGCTGGCCGTACCGCTGCCACGGTGGCGTCGCGCGGCGCGCGCCCGCACGGGCGGCGCGGACCAGAACGGACGGGCCGACGGGTACGCCGCCGGGGCGACCGCGGCCGGGACGGCCGGCGTCGGCTCCGGGGCCTGGGCCCGGCTCGCGCACAGCGTGATGCGGCGCCCCGTGCTGTACCTGGTCGGGGTCATCACGGTGCTGGCGGTGCTGGCCACGCCGTTCTTCCGGATGGAGGCGGGTGGCTTCGGGGAGAGCGTACTTCCGACCGACGCCACACCCCGGGTGGTCACCGAGCGGATCGCCGCCGAGTTCCCCGGGGGCAGCGTCGCCCCGATCAGTGTCCTGGTCTCCGGGGCCGACGTCGAGCAGGCTCGGCAGTTCGCCGCCGAGGTGGACCGGCTCCCCGGGGTGACCGAGGTGGCGGTGACGGCCAACCGGGGCGACTCGACCCTGCTGAGCGTCACCTACGAGGGTGAGCCGACGGGTTCGGTCGCCGAGGAGGTTGTCCACGCGATCCGGGCCCTGCCGGACCCGGCCGGCGCCGAGGTGCTGGTGGGGGGCCGGACCGCCGCGGATGTCGACATGCTGGAGAGCCTCACCTCCCGACTGCCGCTGATGGCGGCGATCATGGCTGCCGCCACCCTGGTGCTGCTCTTCCTCGCCTTCGGGTCGGTGCTGCTGCCGATCAAGGCGGTCCTGATGAACCTGGTCTCGATCGGCGCCTCGTTCGGGGTGGTGGTCTGGATCTTCCAGGACGGGCACTTCGCCGACTGGCTGGACTTCACCCCGACCGGGTTCATCGAACCCAGCACACCGATCCTGATGCTCGCGGTGCTCTTCGGCCTCGCCACCGACTACGAGGTCTTCCTGCTCTCCCGGGTCCGGGAGGAGTGGGACCGTACCGGCGACAACGTCGCCTCGGTCGCCACGGGGCTCCAGCACACCGGTCGGATCATCACCGCGGCCGCGCTGCTGCTCGGGATCGTGGTCGCCGGCTTCGCCACCGGCGGCGTGGCCTCCATCAAGCTGATCGGGATCGGGATGATCGTGGCGATCGCGGTCGACGCCACCCTGGTCCGGGCGCTGCTCGTTCCGGCCACGATGCGCCTGCTCGGCCGGTGGAACTGGTGGGCGCCGGGCCCGCTCGCCCGGGTCTACCGCCGGTACGGCATTCGGGAGTCGGCGGGCGAGCCGGCCGATCCGAGCCAGGACGCGCACCGACTGGTGGAGGAGGCGATGGTGTTGACCGAGTCGCGTCGCGGGTAGTGCGCGTCGCGGCTAGTGGTGGTCAGTCAACCGGCTCGGCGGCGTCTGCCGCCGAGCCGGTGCGCCGTCTGGTCCGCCCGCGACGCCACGCCGTACGTCCCCTGCTCTGTCGAGGGCGACGACGCTGGACCGGCGGTATTCGAGGTGCCTGCGACCGGACCGTTCGCCGTCGACCTGACGATCTGTACGGACTGATCTCGCGGCTGCGGCGCGGCGGGCCGGTGGCGGGGTGCCACCGGCCCGCCGCTGTGCCGGGTAGTCCAGCCGTAGCTGGTCGATTCCGTGTCCTCGGTAGAACTCCTAATACGATCAGCCGTCCAGTTGACGTCGGGTGTTCACCCGCGCCCGGCCGAGTGCCAGGGCCTACTCACTACGATCCGGTGCCATGGCGACGATCTACGCGACAGACCGGCTCGTTGTTCGGGACTGGACCCAGGAGCCCGCCGACCTCGACCGTGTCTTCGACATGTACTCGCGACCGGAGGTCGTCCGCTTCCTCAACGTACCGCTCTTTCCGTTGCGGGACCGGGCTGGTGCCGCCGAGACGGTACGCCGCTGGCAGGCCCGTAACGCCATATTCGGCGCCGGTTACGGCATCTGGGCGGTGCAGCGCCGTGACAACGATCTGGTGGTGGGCACGACGATGCTCAAGCCGCTACCCGGAACCGACGAGGCGAAGCTGACGGACGACATCGAGGTGGGCTGGCACCTCCACCCCGACTCCTGGGGGCAGGGGTACGCCACCGAGGCAGCCCGGGGAGCCATCGAGCGCGGCTTCGCCCTCGGGGTCGACGAGATCTACGCCGTCGTCTCGCCCGGTAACGAGGCGTCGATGCGGGTGGCGCGGCGGATCGGCATGACGGCGATCGGTCGGCGCACGAGCTGGTACGGCGGGGAGGAGCTGGAGACGTTCGTCCTTCGCCGACCTTGCCGGATCAGCGACAGCGGACGGGACAGCTGACGGCTTCCAGGCACATCCTTCGATGGCTTCCGGTGCGCGTTCGGTCGAGACCCGGTCCCGTTCGAGGCGTTCGGCCGCCGCGAAGGGCCGCCTATGGTGTGACCGGATTCCGGGGCGATCAGCCGAACGTCTTGACGCCTCCCCAGTCCTCCTCGATGACGACCTTCACCGGGGCGTTGGTGTCGGTGGTGGACGGGTGGTACAGGCGGATCTGCCCGGTTGAGGCGAGGCGGGCCCAGAGGTCGGGCACTCGGTCTCCGTTCACGTCCGGGATGCCGATCACCGCGCTGATGTTCGCCTCCGTCCAGTTGGTTCCGTACTGAACGTCGCCGTCCCGAGAGTTCGCCGCGGTCTTGAGCGAATCGAGGTTCACGCTGCCGGGCGCCGAGCCTGGTTTCCCGTGCCGGACGTTCATGATGCCGGTGTTCAGATCGCGCCAGAGCAGGTCCGGGGTGCCGTCGAGGTCGATGTCCGCCACGTTGACGATCTCACGGCGGCCCCACGACGAGCCCTCCATCAGGATCGCCTCCTGGAAACTCGCCCCCGTGTAGCCGGTCAGCACCCAGAAGGCGGTACCGGACCGCAGCACCAGCTCGGGAAGCTTGTCGCCGGTGAGGTCGCCGACCGCCTTGATCTGGGTCCAGGTCGACGGGTCCGGCGCATTGGACGGGAGCAGCACCCGTAGCCGCTTATCGACGTTGAACGTACCGTATCCGTCCCCGGGGTAGAGCCAGAATCCGCCGTCCGGGGTGCGCGCGAAGACGTCGGTCGCGCCGTCACCGGGGTACACGTCGGCGTACTTGGTGATCAGGGCAGCCGTGCCGGTCGCGGGGTCGTACCAGTGGCCCGGCGGGTTGAGCGTCCGGTCGTTGGTGTACGAGCCGACGAGCCAGGAGTGCAGTTCCCCGTTCACGTCACCGGCGTACGTCCGCAGATTGCCCTCAGCGTCGATGACGAGCAGATCGGCGATGCCGTCACCCCCGGTGTCGCCGGGACCGTCGGCCGTGTCCCGAGGCGGCACGTAGAAGTGGTAGTCGGTCCGGGCGCTCCGGTTGCCGGCCGCGTCGTACGCGTACACGTGCAACGTGGTGGGGCCGGCGTGTCGCGGCCTGAGGTCGGGCACGGTGGCGGTGCCGCCGGTGGCCGGTACGTCCGTGCTGCCGACGCCTTCGAAGGAGTAGCTGAACCGGACCGCGTCGGCTGCGGTGAAGGTGATGGGGCCGGTGCCGCCGAACCGGACCGTCGACCAGGTCGCACCGTCGGGGGTGGCGGGCAGGAACACCTCGCTGGTGACGTCGGGGGCCGGGGGAGCCGAGGCGTCGATGGTGATGCGACACGGATCGCTACCGGGTGGGAAGTACGACGAGACCTTGTCCGACTTGTCCTCGGCGCGTACGTCCCAGGAGTAGGTGGCCTTGTCCTCAACCGTGGTGGAGGGGATGACGAGAGACGCCCGTCCATTGGCATCCGGGGTGACCAGGGTGCCCTGGGGAACCGTCGTGCCGGTCTTTCAGAACCGGAAGCGCAGCCCTTTGAGGTCTCCGGAACCATCAGGGTCGGTAGCCCTCGCCGACAGGGTGATGTTGGTCTTGGCGATCGTGATTCCGTTGCCGCCGATCGCGCAGGCACCGCCAGGGGAGGTGGTGCCGTCGGTCGGTTCCTTCGGCGGCCGGTTGTAGGTGACGCGCAGCTCCGACTTGGCCACCTCGAACTTGCGCCAGGTCTGCGTGTCGGACTCGTCCTCAGCGTACATGCCGAGCGTGATGTTGGACCAGCCGTTGGTGATGGCCGATTCAACCGCGTTCTTGACGTCGAAGCTGACGTAGTCGTCCTTGCAGTTGTTGTTGTAACCGTGGGCAAAGGACTTCGTTTCCTGATCGGTTATCCACGTTGGCTGCTTCTTCCACGTGGTACCCGAGGAAATGGCACCGGTCAACGCAACCGTGATCGGCCGGGCGGCGCAGCTGTAGGAGTGGTTGTTCAGCACCTTGAAGGTGACCTCACTGACCGTCGCTCCACTGAGGCCGGTGCTGAAGCGCATCCGCCAGAACGAGCGGGTCAGCAGCGGCGTGTCCTTTTCGTAGCCCACCCGGGCGACCGTCGTGCCGTTGTTGAAGTTGGTGCCGTTGTAGGTGTTGGTGTTCGGGTGCTGTTTGTAGACCGTTGCCCAGGCCAGGGTGTCGCCGTAAAGGGTCGGGTCCAGGAAGACGGGGAACCGGACGTCCGCCTCGGTGAGCAGCCCGGTGGCGGCGGCGTCCAGGTGAAGGCGGGCGTCTCCGGTGCCGTCGCCGTCGAGTCGGGTGGGCATCGGGGCGTGTCGGGCGCCCGGCTCGACACCGTTGAGCCCGGAGAGCCGCAGGACGTCGGTGGGGGTGGCCACGGAGGTGCGGGGGGCAGCATCCGGTGTTTCCGGGTCACGGCCGGCGGAGTCCCAGGCGAACGGGGTGGGGATCGAGGCGATCTCGTGGCCGTCGATCGGGTCGACGACCCGGACGCCGCCGGTGTCCGGGTCGTGCCGGAAGACCGCGGTCTTCGAGCGGAGTCCGTAGCTGACGCGCCTGACCGCCTCGATCGTGGCAGCCGAGCGGTTCTTGACGATCAGCAACTGGCCGAAGCCACCGGCGTCGCGAGCCACCACGAGCAGATCCACCCCGGGAAGCACCTCGGGGTAGAGGGCCCGGGCGCCGTCGAGCACCGGCTCCGGCAGAGGTCCCGGCCAGGTGTACGTGATGGTGTGGCCCTCGACGTCCACCTCGGCCACCAGGGTCTCGGTCGCGTCGTCAGCCGTGCCACCGCGGGAGAACCGCACCGGGCTGGGCGGGTTGGTCGGCCGGATGTCGAGGCCGCTGGGAGTCTTCTCGCCGCGGGTCAGGGTGATGTCGATCGGCACCCACTGCCCGGCGGCGTTCTTTGTCCGCTGGGGTATGGCGTGGATCGTGGTGCGTAGCTTCCCGTCCGGGAGTGCCCAGGTGAGCGAGGTCTCGCTCGTCGCCGTCTCCACGAGCACCTCCCGACCCGTCCGAATGGCCTCGGCTCGGGCGGCGGCCTCGTCCCGGGGGACGGCCGGTGCGGCCGGCGCCGCCAGGTTGTGGGGCTCGTCGGTCCCGAGCCACCAGGGCAGCGGGGCGGCGACGAGTGCCAGCAGGAGGCCCAGGCTGAGGGCCAGCCTGGTGCGTGTGCGCGCGAAGCGGCTGAGCAGGCGAGGCGCGGTCACGGCGGGTCTACTCCCGTTGGGCCAAGCGGACAGGTGAGACACGGACAGCAGCGCTCCCGGCAGGTCGCCAGGCACGGCGCGGGGCACACGATCGCACAGCACCGGGGCGTCTCGTCCATCCCGGAAACGTTATCTATTCGTGATAATCACTCACCGGATTGAGGTCGTTACGCCGGAAATTGATCAAGTGCGTGAATATTTGGTGTCGGTGTGTGGGTCCTTGATCCTCTACGTCCTATTTGGATTATCCACATGCTCTGCGCCGGTATGACCGAGATGGACGGTGGCAGAGATCACCGACACTTCGCTCCGGTCACGTTTCGTGACCTTGAGTAGGGGATCCCGCCTAACGCAGAGTGCTGACTCGCGTGCCATGGCTGGTGCGTGCCTTGCGGTGCTTCCGCGCCTTCTCTGTGTCCTCGCGCCTGGTGGGAGTCGACGCGTATGCGTGGTACCGGTTTGCTGTCCCGACGGTGGCCTGGCCGACGCACCCCGACGAAACCGGGCCGACCTCGGTGGCGCCGGGCGCGTGCCGCGCTGGTGCTGTGCCTGTCCACGACGCTGGTCGCGACGAGCCTGCCCGCCGCCGCGTGGGCGGTGCCCGGCCCCGGGATGGGCCGCGAGGAGCTCCAGGTCGACCTGCCGGACATCCCGGAGAGCGCGCGGGTCAGGCAGAACGAGAGCGCCGAGACAAACCTGACCACCGCCGATCCGGTACCGGTGGTCCCGTACGAGCCGCAGGCGGTCACCCCGTGGCAGCAGGACAGCGGCGTCGTGGACCTGACCGGCATCGAGCCGGGCACCACCGTGCCGGTCGACGACCTGCCGGTCGCGCTCGGCGTCCCGGAGGGGGCCGACCCGGCCGACCTCGCCGGGATCTGGGCCGTCGATCTCGCCGCACCCGAGGCGTCCCAGGAAGCCGGCGTGGCCGGCCTGATCATGAAGATCACGCCGCCGGAGACCGCCGACCCGGCCGCCGAGGTCGCGCTCAGCGTCGACTACACGCCCTTCGCCGACCTGTACGGCCCGCAGGCCGCCGACCGCTTCGGCGTCATGCTGCTACCCCACTGCGTCTACGACGCCCCGAACAGCGACGACTGCGCCACCGACGACGGCACGGGGACGGCGTCCACCACACCCGGCACGGCCACCCCGCGGGCGGTGCCGAGCGAGGTGAGACTGGTACCTGCCGCGAAGGCGGCGGCCCGGGGCACGGACGACGAGGACGAGCCGACCCGGCGGGTGGTCACCGGCCGCGTGCCGGTCGGCCCCCTGCTCGGCGTCCCGGCCGGTCCCGAGTCGGAGAGCGCCGGACGCGGCACGAGCGCCGCCGACGCGTCGACGTCGAGCGTGGTCGGTGTGCTGGACACCGGAGCCTCGGCGGGCGGCGACTTCACCGCGACCCCGCTGCTCTCCTCGGGTTCGTGGGCAGCGGGCTCCTCGTCCGGCGCGTTCACCTACTCGTACCAGGTCCAGGTGCCCGAGACCGCCGGCGGCCTCATGCCCAAGGTCGCCCTGTCGTACTCCTCGCAGTCGGTGGACGGCCGCACCTCCGCCACCAACAACCAGGCCTCCTGGATCGGCGACGGCTGGGACTACAACGCCGGTGCGATCACCCGCAGCTACGCCAACTGCCGCCAGGACGCGAAGAAGTCGGGCGCCAACAACGCGAACCACAAGACCGCCGACCTGTGCTGGGGTTCCAACAACGCCACCCTGTCCCTCGGCGGGATGACGACCGAGCTGGTGTGGGACGAGGACCAGGGTGCCTGGTTCACCGCCAACGGCGACGGTTCCAAGGTCGAGTTGCGGAAGGACACCAGCCTGGCGAACGGTGACGCGGACGGCGAGTACTGGATCGTCACCACCCGGGACGGCACCCGCTACCACTTCGGCCGCAACCGCCTGCCCGGCTGGTCCGACCACGGCAGCGCGGAGGACGACCCGGTCACCAACTCCGTGCTCACCGTGCCGGTGTACGGCAACCACCCCGGCGAGCCCTGCTACCAGGCGGGCAACTGGAGCGGCTCGGTCTGCACCCAGGCCTGGCGGTGGGGGCTCGACTACGTCGAGGACATCCACGGCAACGCCATGTCCCTGTGGTGGGCCAAGGAGACCAACTACTACGCCCGGAACTTCAACTTCAAGAAGCCGGTGGCGTACGACCGCGGCGGCTACCTGACCCGCATCGACTACGGGCAGCGGCGCGACACCATCTTCTCGACCCCACCGCTGGCCCGGATCTCCTTCACCGTCGCGGAACGCTGCTTCGCCGAGGGCTCCGTCACCTGCACCGAGGCCAACTTCACCAGCAAGGACCCGAGCAAGTACCGGATCTGGTACGACACCCCCGCCGACCTGCGGTGTTCCGCCAACGAGAAGTGCTGGAACGCGGGGCCGTCCTTCTTCTCCCGCAAGCGTCTGGACAAGATCACCACGTACGCGCAGCGGCGCCCCGACACGACCGACCTGCAGGTCGTGGACGAGTACCAGCTCAAGCAGTCCTTCCCGGTCCTGCGGACCGGCCCCAACACCGCGCTCTGGCTGGAGTCGATCACCCGGACCGGGTACGGCCGCAGCGGCGCCACCGACGAGCGGATCACCCTCAACCCGGTACGGTTCGAGGCCAACGCCGAGGACATGCCGAACCGCGTCAAGCGGGACGACCGGCCCGGCTTCTCCCGGCTCCGCATCGCCCGGGTCATCAACGAGTACGGCGGCGAGACGATCGTCACCTACAAGCAGCCCGAGGGTGACTGCGCCACCGGCACCGGCCTTCCCGGCAAGAACGACACGGCCGCGCTGAAGGCCAACAACCGGCTCTGCTACCCGGCCTTCTGGCACCCTGACCCGTCGGCCGAGGAAATCGACTGGTTCCAGAAGTACGTCGTCGAGAGCGTCGAGGAACTCCCCAACGTCGACGGTGCCTTCGCCACCGTCACCCGGTACGAGTACGCCAACCCGAGATGGCGCCTGGCCGAGCAGGAGTTCACCAAGAAGTCCACCCGCACGTACTCCCAGTTCGCCGGCTTCGCCCAGGTCACGGTGCTGACCGGTGCGGACAACCCCGAGATCGGCGCCCGGCGCACCAAGTCCGTCACCCGCTACTTCCAGGGCCTGGGCGACGACGTGTCGGTCCGGGACATCACCGGCGCCGAGATCGCCAAGGACCGGGAGCCGTTCGCCGGCCGGATCGCCGAGGAGTTGACGTACGCCAGCGCCGACGACGCCGACACCGAGTGGCTGACCCGTGCCGTCACGTACCCCGAGGCCCGGCAGCTCGCCAGCCGGACCCGCGACGACGGCCTCAGCCCGCTGCGCGCCTGGCGGGTCACCGAGGCCCGGCAGGTCGCCTACGCCCGCTCCTCCGGAACCGGCGACGACAACCGCACCCAGCGGGTCGTCGAGACGAGGACGACGTTCGAGACCACGCACGGCCTGCCGACCCACATCGAGTCCCTCGGCGACACCAGCCGCAGCGGCGACGAGTCCTGCACGTTCGTCGAGTACCACCACCAGCTCGACAAGAACCTCGTCGGCCTGACCAAGCAGATCCGCACCAGCCCGACGACCTGCGACGCCGCCACCTTCGACGACCTGACGACGCTGATCTCCGCCGGCCGGGTCGCCTACGACGGTCAGGCGTACGGCGTCGGCCTCGGCAGCACGGCCCGCGGACTCGCCACCCAGACCTGGTCACTGAAGGGCGACGGCTCCGGATTCCAGTCCGACGGCACCACCGCCTTCGACGCCATCGGCCGCGTCGTCTCCCGCACCGACCCCGACGGCAAGACCTCCCGGATCACCTACACCCCGGCGGTCGGCCAGGCGTTCAGCGTGACCGAGGAGAACTCGCTCGGGCACCGGCAGGTCCAGGAGCTGGACCCCGGCCGGGCCGTCACGGTCAGGGTCACCGACCCCAACGGGCACGTCAGCGAGGCGAGGTACGACCCGCTGGGTCGGCTCGTCGAGGCGTGGGGACCGGGCCGCACCCCGTCGCCGGCGGCCGTCCCGGACTTCCGGGCCGAGTACGCGGTCCCGGCCGGCAAGCCTCCGTACATCACCACCTTCACCCGCGGGCACGACAACCGGATCCAGACCTCGGTCACGATCTACGACGGCCTGGGCCGGACGCGGCAGACCCAGGAAGAGGCGGTCGGCGGCGGCCGGCTGATCACCGACACGCTCTACAACACCTCCGGTGAGGTGTGGCAGAGCAACAACGCCTACCTCGCGGACGGCTCACCCGTCGGCACGCTGTTCACCCCGCTCGCGGACACGACCGTACCCAACGCCACCCGCTACACCTACGACGGCCTCGGCCGGGTGGTCGAGGAGATGCCCGTCCTCAACGGCGTCGACGCGCCGGAACGGGCCACCCGATACGAGTACGGCGCCGACTACTCCACCGTCATCAACCCGGTCGGCTCCGCCTCGTACCGGGTGTTCAGCGACGCGCTGGGCCGGACCACCCGGGTGGACACCTTCACGAATACCGCCCGCACCGAGTACACCTCGATGCGGTACGAGTACGACTCGCGTGGCCAGCTCGTGAAGGCCACCCACTCCGCCGACCCGACCCACCCGTGGACCTGGTCGTACGACCAGCGGGGCCGGCTGGTGACCGCCACCGACCCGGACACCGGCACCTCGCGGTTCACCTACGACCACCGGGACCGGCAGCTCACCGCCACCAACGCGCGCAATGTCACCGTCTGGAACGGCTACGACGAGCTGTCCCGCCCGACACAGCAGCGGCTGGGTGACAGTGGCGGAACCCTGCTGGCCGAGTACACCTACGACACCGCGCCGGGCGGCAAGGGCCTGCCGGCCGCCGCGACCCGCTACACCGACGGCCTGCCGTACACGCAGACGATCGGTGGCTACACCAACGACTACCAGCCGACCTCGACCACACTGACGCTGCCCGAGACGGTCGCCGGGACGTGGGGGCTGCGGACCTCGTACACCTACGAGTACACGTACACCGACACCGGGCTGGCGGAGTCGATGACCCTGCCCGCGGTCGGCAACCTGCCGGCCGAGAAGATCCTGGTCCGCTACACCAAGGACGGCCTGCCGCTGTCGGTGTCGGGCAGGGACTGGTACGGCTCCGAGACGGTGTACTCGCCGTACGGGCAGGTGCTGCGCTCGACGCTGGGCGCGCAGCCGTACCGGGTGTGGACGATGGCGTCGTACGACGACGCCAGTGGGGCGCTGACGGATCAGCGCGTCTACCGGGAGCAGACCGGTGACACCACGATCATCGGCGGCAACCTGGTTTCGCACCGCTCCTACTCGTACGACGCGGCCGGCAACGTCACCGCCATCCGGGAGCGGTCGACGGGAATCGCCGAGCGGCAGTGCTTCACCTATGACGCGCTCGGCCAGCTGCGGAAGGCGTGGACGTCCGCCGACCAGGAGTCCTGCGCCGACGGTCCGGTTGGGTCGGATGGTGCCCTGAACGTGACGGCGGGGCCGGACGGTGCCGGCTACTGGCAGGAGTACGAGTACGACCTGCTCGGCAACCGCACCAGGCTGGTGGAGAAGGACCTGACCGGTGACACCGGCAAGGACGCCGTCACCACCTACGGCTACGGCAGGGCCGACGGCAGTCAGCCGCGGACGCTGACGACGGTGACCAGGAAGTACCGCACGCCAGAGGGCGCGGAGGTCACCGCCGTGGCGGAGCGGTTGTACGAGCTGACCGGCGAGACCAGGTCGGTGACGTCGGTGCAGAGCGGTGACCAGCAGGTGTTGTCCTGGACCTACGACGGCCAGGTCGAGCGGATCACCGGCCAGGGCGGCAAGGGCCGCACCGCCTACGTTGGCCTGGCCAACAAGTGCCTGGACCTCAGCTCCGGTGCGGCGACACCGGGCCAGCAGGTGCAGCTGTACTCGTGCAACGGGTCCGTCGCGCAGCGGTGGACGTTCACCCCGCAACCGGGTCAGGCTGACGCCAACGTCGGCACCCTGGCCGCGTACGAAAACTGGTGTGTGCAGCCGGCCGGGAACACGGCCGGGTCGGCGGTGCAGATCCAGAAGTGTGACGGGTCGGCCGCGCAGCGGCTGCAACGGTCCTCGACCGGTCAGCTCACCCACGTCGCCTCCGGCCTGTGTCTGACGGTGAAGGACGCGGCCACGGCCGACTCCACCCCGATCGTGTTGGCCGGCTGCGACAACGCCGCGACCGCCCAGCGGTGGGAGCCGCAGGACGAGACGCGGCACATCTACGGCCCCGATGGCGCCCGGCTGCTGACCGTCCAGGCTCGGCAGGCGACCCTGTACCTGGGTGAGTCCCGGGTCACCGTCCAGCAGGGTGGGGTGCTGGTCGACTGCCAGCGCTACTACCCGGTCCCGGGTGGCACCGTGTTGCGGTTCGCGTTCGGCGCCGGAGCCGTGAACCTGGTGGCTCTCGCCGGGGATCATCAGGGCAGCCCGTACGCCGAGGTCGCCCTCTACGGCGGGATGCAGCCGCGGATCCGTAAGCAGGATCCGTTCGGCAACCCACGCGGTGAGGCGCGTCTGGGTCAGAACATGCGCACCCACACCGGGTTCCTCGGCGCGATGCGGGACGACGCCTCCGGCTACATCCCGTTGGGGGTACGCCTGTACGACCCGTCCGTGGGCCGGTTCCTGTCCGCCGACCCGGTCCTGGACCTGACCGACCCGCAGCAGAACAACGGCTACACCTACGCCCACAACAACCCGGTCACCCTGGCCGATCCGTCCGGCCTGTCCGTGACGTTGACCGCCTCCGAGTACGCCGCCGCCCTGGCCGGAGCCGGTCTGACCGCCGCGCAGGTCGCCCAGGCCCAGGCCGACGCGAACCGGTCCCTGGTGTCGATCATCCTCGACACCGCCTGGTACCTGCTCAAAGAGTTCATCGGCATCAACGATGCGATCAACTGTTTCGGTGGTGACCTGTGGGCCTGCGCCAGCCTGATCATCGGCGCGATCCCCTGGGGCAAGATCACCAAGATCCGGTCGGTGAAACGGGCCATCGACCGCACCATCGCCGCCGTCCAGGCCTGGCGGGCCGCCAAACGCGCCGCCGAGACGGTGCTGGCCGCCGCCCGCGCCGCCGAGCAGGCCGCCCTCAACGCCAAGAAACTCGCCATCGAGCGTGCCAAACGCGCCGCCCAGGCCGCGAGGAAGAAGGCCGCCGACGCGGCCAACACCACCAGCAACAAGGCGGTCAACACCACCAAGAAGACCGGCAACCCCGCCCAGAAGGACGCCCAGGCCAACGCCAACCCGAAAGGATCCACCGCCGCCAACAGCGGCAACGGCAGCAAATCCAGCAGCGGCGGCTCCAAACCCGGCGGCACCACCGGCGGCACCAGCCGCAACAACGCCGGCACCACCGGCAGCAGCGGCGCCGGCAAAACCAACGACGGCGCCGGCAACACCGGAGACAGCTGCCCGCTCAGGAACAGCTTCACCCCCGGCACCCCCGTCCTCATGGCCGACGGCTCCACCAAGCCGATCGAGGACGTCAAACCCGGTGACAAGGTCGTCGCCACCGACCCCGAGACCGGGGACACCGAGGTGGAGACGGTCACCGCGGTCATCAAGGGTGACGGTGTCAAACACCTGGTGACGGTCGTCATCGACACCGACGGACCGCACGGTTCGGAGACGGCCGAGGTGACCGCCACCGACGGCCACCCCTTCTGGGTACCCAAACTCCACGAGTGGATCGACGCCACCAACCTACAACCCGGCCAATGGCTCCAAACCAGCGCCGGCACCCACGTCCAGATCACCGCCATCCAACACTGGACGACCTCCCGGGCCACCGTCCACAACCTCACCACCACCAACACCCACACGTACTACGTTCTAGCGGGTAGGACGCCAATCCTCGCGCATAACTGTGGTGGTGATAGTGGCAGCGGTTCTGCGGGCTCTGGCTCAAATGACGAAATCGATCATGTTGCACTCGGTCGGTATGACAAGAGTAGTGGAATCGGTAACGGTGGACTGGGTGCCTTCGCGGCCAAGGTGGGTGCGCGGAGAATTAGTGGTACGCCGGATTATCCCTGGGAGGAACAAGTGAAGGACGCCGTTGCTGGTGTGGTTTCGGGAACGACAAGGATCTCCTTCATGCTGGACGGTTTGCCTGGTGCTGGTGGTGGTGTTGAATCGGCCGTTAGATCCGCCAAAACCGCGTTTGAACGGTACGGGCGCGCAGGTATCATGCATACCCAATGGGAGTTGCTGCAGGTGGCCGATGCCGGCTTGCTTGAGAAGGTCGAATTCTATCGGTGGAACCGAAGAGTAAATGACTGGGTGCGAGTGGGGGTTTGATGTATAATTATCGACCTGCGGTTACTCCTCTTGAGCTCGATTTCATGGTTCGTCTCTGGGCCTACGAGCCTGGACACTCTAAGCTGTTACTGCGCGGATTCTCGCACCCCGAGGCGGTCGAGAGGCAGAGGATCGTTGACGTGATGTTTCATAGTGTGTCGAGGATGAAGTTAGACTCGGCCTACCACAAATTTTCTGTCAGGCTCGGGTCGGCGTCGGAAAACGGTCCGGGTAATAATGAAGTTGGCCCTTTGGCTCCCGATGACAAAGTGTACTTGATTAATCCGGAGTCGGGAAGTTGGTTTGTGGTGGCAGAGCGGATGGATTGGGCTTTTCTGAAGATTTCTGGACACGAAGAGAGCCCCCTTATTACCGAGGATGCGAGTGCGCTTAGGCGGCTCGCGGTGGGTGACGTTTATTGGCTGTAGATATGGTGAGAGGGCGTCTGATTCATGTGGTTGTAGCTAAGAGCTCCTAACACGATCTTGGGTTTGTTTGCTTGGTCAGGCGTCGCCAGCGGATGAGGGCGCAGCCGAGACTGACCAACGCCTCGTGGAGGTCGAGGTGGCGTTCCCATCGGATGGCCAGGCGGCGGATCTGGTGGGGCAGGGCGATGCTCTGTTCCACGACGTAGCGCAGCCTGCCCCGGGCCCTTGATGTGCTTCCGTCCCCGCTGGGGGATGATCGGCTCGGTCCGCCGCTGCCGGCAGGCGGTGCGGAACCTGGCGCTGTCGTAGCCCGTGTCCGCCAACAACACGGAGAACCGTCGGTGGGTCCGGCCCCGTCGTCCGGCGATGGGTGGTACCGCGTCGACCAGGTCGACGGCTCTGCTGATGTCCGGCACGGTGCCACCGGTGGTCAACACGGCAAGAGGTGTTCCCGCACCGTCGGTGATCACGTGATGCTTGCTGCCGGGCCTGCCCCGGATCGGCCGGGGACGGGCCGGTTCCCTCGCCCCTTTCTTCGCGGGGATGTGTCCGCCGTCGACGATCGCGCGTGACCAGTCGATCCGACCCGCCGCGTTCACCTCGGCCAGCAGCAGGCGGTGTAGCCGGTCGAACACCCCGGCGTCGGTCCAGCGGCGTCGCCTGCGCCAGCAGGTCATCCCGGACCCGTAGCCCAAGCTCGCGGGGAAGGTCCTCCCAGCCGATCCCGGTGTACAGCACGAACAGGATGCCCTGCGGACAGAGCCGGTCCGGTACCGGACGTGGTCCGGGTGATCTGGCGGGCCACGGCGGAAGCAGCGGCTCGACCAACGCCCACAACCCGTCATCGATCTCCCACGGCCTACCCACACCCGGGTGAACGATCCTCACCCCACCCAGACCACACCAACCAAGATCGCGTTAGGAGCTCTTAAGGATTCGGGCCACCATGGCGGATGTGCAGAGGTCATGTGTCTAATTCAGGCAGAGGCTGCTGAAGGTGCTGCCGGAATTGTAGGTGGATCGATGAGGGCTGTACGAGTGCGCGGTCTCAACTCACAAGGCAGTGCACACGGCACTCCCATCAGCCCCTGCCCGAATGCGTGTCAACCTCTACTGAATATTCTAAGGATTAGGGCAGAGTAAGGTCCTGCTAGTTTGGGATGGGTCGGCGGGCTGGCGCTGTCGGTGTCGCCCGCCGACCTCGTCCTGGCCCGGTCTACCTGGACTGGGACCAAGCTTTCGATGCTCGAAGGGTGGGAGACCATGGGTGTAGTCGGTCTGCCCTCGTGGCTACCGGATTGGGCGGGGGCCGAGGCGGAATCGCGGAGTTTGGATGTTTCGGCGCTTCGCCTGCGCGCGCAAGAACTTGTAGACTTGGTCTTGACCGAAGACACAGAATATCTCGACGCTTTGCCAGCGAGTATCGAATCGGCCATCGTCACGCCCCTGGGCGTTCTGTCTGATTCGCTTGACGAAGGGACCGATGTCGAGGTAATTGTGGCGTCGCGATTGGTGCGGCGGGCAATTGACCCTTTCTTGAAAGAAGCTCCCGAGGAACTGCGTCGTTTAATTGGCTATCTGCCGTTCCCTGTAGGTCAATGATCGGGTTAGTTGGAATCGATCTCGGTGTAACACCGAGCGTTCGGGCCCGCCGTGGCGATGCCGCTCCGCTGTGCGCCGCTGGTTGTAACTGTGCGCCCCGGTTGCTGTCGCGGCTGATGTCAGACACGCGGCACACATGCAGATGAGTTTCAGGACGCCGCCGGGTATCTCGCCGATGCGTGGCGTGTGCCGCAGGTGCGGGTGGCGCAGGTCCGTCCGGGTCTGGTCCGGCTGCGGGCGTTGCTGGTCGACCCGCTGACCCAACCGAGCGTCTGGGATGGGCAGGCCGCGACCGCCGACCACGTGCGGACGTGGTCGGCGGGTGTTGACGCTGATGGCCAGCCGGTCACCGTCCGCTCGTCCGGGGTGTCTGGGGTGGTGGTTGCGGGGCTGGCCGGTTTCGGTAAGACCTCGCTGCTGAACGCGCGGTTCTGTCAACTCGCGGCGAGTCCGGCGGTGCAGTTCGTGTTGATCGAGGGCAAGGGTGGTCCGGACTACGACGAGCTGTTCCGTCGGGCGTGGCTGTCGGCGAAGGACGATCCGGAGCAGGTCCGTGATCATCTGGTGCGGGTGCATGAGCTGATGACGGGCCGTCAGCGGTGTATTCGGGCGGTGCTCGGGGTGAAGAACGTGTGGCATCTCGGCCCGTCCGCCTCGTGGCCGCTGGTCGTGGTGGTGATCGATGAGGCGCACACGTTCTTCAACGAGTCCAAGGGCACCGACGCCGAGTCGAAGAAGCGCGATGCGGTGGCGCGGCAGACGGCCCGGTTGGTGGAGGAGTTGGTGCGCAAGGGCCGCAACGTCGGTATCCAGGTGATCCTGGCGACGCAGAAGGCGACCGGGGATGCGATCCCGACGAAGATCCGGGACAACTGCCAGGTCGCGGTCAGTTTCGCGCAGCGCACCAGCGAGGCGGCCACGGCGGTGCTCGGCTCGAACATCACCGGCTTCCCGGATGAGCATCCGCGCCGGTTGCAGGACCCCGCCTACATCGGGGTGGCGTCGATGGTGGCCGAAGGCCGGCCCGGGTTCACGCTGGTCCGCACCCCGTACGTCAGTGACGAGGCTGCTGACCGGATCGCGGCGGACACTGCCGGACTGGTGTGCGACCCGCTGCGGCTGCTCGCCGAGGTTACCGGGGTGGACCGTCCCGGTGATGAGGACAGGGAGGGCGGCGGCTCATTCCGCCAAGAACACCCCGCCGCTCTCCCCGCAAGCAGCCCTCCCATGTGTGGAGAGGAGCTGCGCCGATGATGCCATCCACCGCTGCCGGCGTCGACCTCGACGCCCTGGTTCGCATCGCCGCCGCTCAGGAGGTGGAGGGCCGGGTTGGTGTGTGCCGGCATCCGATCCGGTTGACCGGGCGTGGTCTGCTGGTCGAGGCAGGTATCGGCCGTGTCCTCGCTGACACCGGCGACCGGCAGACGATCATGGTGCGGTGCCGTGACCGGCGTGCCGTGCGGTGTCCGGCGTGTTCGACGTTGTACAAGCTCGACGCCTTCCACCTGATCGCCGCCGGGCTCCGCGACGAGCCCACCGAGGCGGTAGGTGGCGTACCTCGGCCGCGGGTGTTCGTGACGGTGACCGCGCCGTCGTTCGGGCCGGTGCACCTCGGCCCCGCAAGGGGCGGCGTCCTTCGTCCTTGCCACCGCGCCGGGGCTGGCTGCGTTCGGTGGCATCTGCCGGGCGATCCGCTGATCGGCACCCCCCTCGAACCGGACAACTATGACTATCCGGGGCAGGTGCTGTTCAACGCCCACGCCGGGATGCTGTGGGCACGGTTCACCACCGAGGCACGCCGCACCCTCGCGGCTGTGGCGGGTCTGTCCCGGCGTGAGGCGGCCCGGCAGGTGCGGATGGCCTTCGCCTCGCCGGGTTCCAGGCGCGGGGAGTGGTCCACTTCCACGCGATCGTCCGGCTCGACGGGCCGGACGGCCTGCCCACCCCGCCGCCGACCTGGGCCACACTCCACGTGCTGGAAACCGCGATCCGCCGGGCGGTCCCCGTCGTCGCCGTCCCCACGCCAGCGGTCGTCGGCGGGCGTGTGCTGCGGTGGGGGCGGCAGGTCGACATCCAGCCGCTTCCCGCAGGGGATGTGGTGGTGGCCCGGTACGTGGCGAAGTACGCCACGAAGACCGCCGAGGTCGTCGGCGTTGACGTGCCTCCACTGTTCTGCCGCGCGTGTCGAGGCGACGGCCTACGCCCCGGCGACGACGCTCGGCGCTGGTGCCGGGCATGTTCGGGCACAGGCCGGTGTCCCGGCGTCAGCCTCGACCGGCTTCCCGAGCACGGCCGCATGTTGGTGGAGACCTGCTGGCGGCTCGGCGGACTGCCCGACCTGCGGGGGCTGCGGCTGTGTCGGTGGGCGCACCAGCTCGGCTACCGGGGCCACGTCACCAGCAAGTCACTGGCCTACTCGACCACCTTCACCGCGCTGCGCGGTGAGCGGCGCCGGTGGCGGCTGACCCGCCACGCCGAGGCTGTCGGTGTCGACCCGACCACCGACCTGCTCACGGTCGGGGACTGGCGCTACACCGGCCAGCTCGGGGAGGACCAATGAGCGGCCCCGACCTGTTGACCGTCACCGACGTGATGGCCCGGCTGCAAGTTGGCCGGCACACCGTCTACGACCTCATCCGCTCCCGCCGGCTGCACTCCGTCCGTATCGGCCGCTGCCGCCGCATTCCCGCCCGGTCCCTGGCCGGCTACCTCGGCGCACTGACCAAGGAGGCCGATCATGGCCGGTAGAAAGGTCAACGGCGAAGGCACGATCTTCCAACGCGCCGACGGCCGCTGGTGCGGCGCCGGCTACGTCCTCGCCGCCGACGGCACCCGCAAGCGCATCTACGTCTTCGGCGCCACCCGCCGCCAGGCGGCGGACAAGCTCGCCGAGAAACTGGCCGACTCGAACCAGGGCCTGGTCGTGGCCGCCGACCCGAACCTCACCGTCGGGGAGTACCTGACCGCGTGGCTGACCGGCGTGGCCCGGCATCGGCTCCGGGCGACCACGTACGTCACGTACGAATCGCTGGTCCGCCGGTTCCTGATCCCCGGCCTCGGCGCGCGGAAACTCGGCACACTGACCGTCCGGGACGTGCGGACCTTCCTCGACCGACTCCCAAGCGTGTGCCAGTGCTGCGCGCAGGGCTGGGACGCCAGACGGAACCCGAACCATCCGGTCAAGGCCCGCCGGCCGCGCTGCTGCGCAATCGGCAACTGCTGCAACAAGCACATCCGCCCGGCAACGGTCCGCTACATCCGGGCAGTCCTCTCGGCCGCCCTCGCCGACGGCGTCCGCGAAGGCCTCATCGGCCGCAACGTCGCCAGCTCGGTACGGCTACCCACACCGCGCAGCGACTTCCAACCGTTCACCGCCGGCGAAGCCCGCCGCTACCTCCTCGCCGCCGCCTACCACCGCCACGGCCCTCTGTTCGAACTGGCCCTACGCACCGGACTACGTCGCGGCGAACTGCTCGGCCTGCGCTGGGACGACATCGACCTCGACACCGGCCACCTGTACGTGCGGCGCACCCTCGCCCGCACCCGAGGCGGCCCCACCTTCCAGCCGGTCAAGACCCACCGCTCCGCACGACGCATCGTCCTGCCCCGCGACTGCGTCACGGCACTCAAGCGCTACCGCGCCCGACAGGACATCGACCGACGCGAGGCCGGCGACGATTGGATCGAAACCGGGCTCGTGTTCACCACCAGCACAGGCGGGCCGATGGACCCGGCCGCGATACACCGCCACCACCAGGCAATCTGCGAACTCGCCGACGTCCGCTACATCCGCTTTCACGATCTTCGACACACCTGCGCCACGCTGCTGCTGGAACAGGGCGTGGACCTGGTGACGATCAAGGACCTGCTCGGCCACGCGCAGATCCACACCACCGCCGACATCTACTCCCACGTCCGGCTCCGCCTGCAACGCCACGCCGTCGAGTCCATGGACCAGGCGCTGCAACCCGACCAGCCCGACGACGACCCCGACACCACCTCCGACGACTGAACCCGAAGCAACCGAGAACGCGCCCGCCGGGATCATCACCCCGGCGGGGCGCTCACGTTACCGCGGCGGCCGTCGGTTGGTTCGTACGGCCAGGTAAAGAACCGGCGATACAGGGTCCCCGACGTGGTGGCCGGCATGTTCACGCAGGCCTCGACGAAGAACCGCGACAGGTAGAGCATCAGCGACACCCGCGCCCCGGCGAACTCGGCCAACAGTTGACGTTTGCGGGTGAGGCACGGCCACGCCTGCCCACGCCCCGCACAGGTCCACGCCGGACGAACCGGCACGTGCATCGACATCGCTGCCCAACCCTCCGGAGGACGCCCGTGGTCTACGGTGGGAGGGCCGGGCACACACCCGGGTATGAAGAATGCCGATCTTCGTAACCGGTCCCGGCCCTCCCGGAACAGCACCAGCCAGGTCCGGACTCGATGCACGTCCCCGCTGGGCCTGCCACCAGGATCAGGGGAGACAGATGACCATGGAAGCAGGCGAGGGTCTTCCCCCGTCTACACCCGACACCGCCGACCTCGGCGCGCACCTGCGGGCCGCCCGCGAGGCCGCCGGGCACAGCCTCACCGGCATGGCCGCGCTCACCCACTTCAGCAAGCCCTACCTCGGCCTCGTCGAAACCGGCCGCCGCCCCACCACCCCCGACGTCGTCGAACGCTACGAACAGGTCCTCGGCATGCCGATCGGCACCCCACACGACCCGGTCCGCCTCACCCACGAATGGCTCATCGGCGACCCACCCGTCCCCCGGCAGCTACGTGCCGGGCGTCGAATCGGCACCTGGCTCATCGAATCGCTGGAAGGCCGAGTGATCGAACTGCGGCATCTCGACGACACCGTCGGCAGCCGCACCCTGCTACCCGTCATCCGCGCCGAACTCGACCAGGCCGAACACCTCGCCCGCACCGCCTCCTACACCGACGTACTCGGCAAGCGGCTGTACACCGTGATCGGCGAACTGGCCCAACTCGCCGGCTGGGTCGCCAGCGACGCCGGCCACTACCCCGACGCCCAACGCCTCTACCTGTCCGGCGTCACCGCCGCCGAAGCAGCCGGCGACCGAGCACTGGGCGCGCAACTTCTGTCCAGCCTCGCCTACCAGATCACCAATGTCGGCAAACGCGAAGACGCCCTCCTCATCGCCCGCTCCGCCGTCACCGGCGCCCCCGATGCCAGCCCGCTCGTGCAGGCGCTGCTGCTGGAACGCCTCGCCTGGGCCGCCGCCCGCCTCCGCGACACCGACACCACTCGCCGCGCCCTCGACGCCGTCGACGACACCTACGACCAGCGCTCCGACGGCGTAACCGAACCCGAATGGGTGTACTGGCTCAACCGTGCCGAGATCGACGTCATGGCCGCCCGCTGCCTCATCGAACTCGGCACCCCAGCCGCCGCCGAACCGCTGCTCACCCGCGCACTCGCCGCCTACAACCACGACCACGCCCGCGAAGTCGCCCTCTACCAAACCTGGCTCGCCGAAGGCCACGCCAGAGCAGGCGACCTCGACGCCGCCCGAGAGGTCCTCGCCCGCATCGACACCACCGCCATCGACGCGGGCTCTTCCCGCCTCCAACGACGCGTCACCGCCGTCGACCGCCTCATCGACCGCCGCGCACAGAAGAAGCCCGCCACCAGCCGGCAACCGACCGAGTAGACGCCCGACTGACGTCACGCCCCGCGCCCTCAGCTCGGCGTGCGCCCGCGTTGCTGTCACGGCTGCGGTCAAAATCGCCGCCAATCGATGGGCTGTCGGCGGGTGGTTGAGCGAAAGCCCAGCTCCCTGCCAAGATCGACGCCGTGACCTCGCCACGGCCATCGTGGCGAGGCCACACCTACTATGTGATGGCTGGCACAACGCCGGTCCTCGTACACAACTGCGGCGGAGGGTTTAAGAACGGCATCTCCGCAGATGAAATTGATGACATTAATCGCAGTTTCGGTGGCAGGCACGAACTCAATGGATCTGCCGCTAACGCGCTGACCAATGCATCCCGTTACAATAGTTTCTGGGAGAAGTTGGCAGTGTTGGTACGGGATATTGCGGGTTCCCATATGTATGACAACGGAAACAAGCGTACGGCCCATGCGGTTGTGTCGGAATTGATGCAGAGGAACAATATCATCAGTGGACCGAATTCCGATGAACTGTGGAGTGTGGTCGCCCGGGTGAGCAACTCCAGAAAGAAGGGCCATACCATGGACGTTGGCGAGATCGCAGGTATGTTGAGGGGCTTCTAGTGCTTGAGACCGGGTTTGGCCTGCCAGAACTCATGGAGGATCTTGGTCGCCATGGCGTGACCATGCTTCTGAAGGTCGACCATGAGCGCCTAGGATTCGGGCAAAAACCCTGGACGGTCGTGCTTTCTGGGCCGGCGCTGGGTGATCTTCGGTCAATCCATTCAGACTTTCATTCTCTACGAGAGGCGCTAGAGTATTGCCTTCCCAGGCTGCGAGACCTGCCGGGGGACTGGGAATGGCTTGAGGGGTATTCATTAGATTAGTTAGCCTCGATCGTTCACGGCTGATGTCGGCCGCCTCGGTCCCGCGCCTGTGGTCGCTGGTGTTCGGTGCGATCTGGTCGGGGGCATGGGGTGGGCCGTCTGTCGCGGTGGTGGGCGTGGTCTTCTTGGGTTCTCCGGTCGTCGGGGTTGGGCTGAGTGGGTCAGCCGGGGGCGGGGATGGCCGCGATTCGGGTGAACGTGGTGGTGATCTGGTCTGCCCGGGGCCAGGTTGATGGGATGCGTGGTCGGTGGCGGTGTTGGCCTCGGGTGAGGCGGGCGGCGGTGTGTGGCAGGCGGTAGCGCGGTCGTTTCGGTTCGGCTTTGGCCGGTTCGCCGTCGAGGGTGAGTAGTTGTAGCCAGGCGATCGGGTCGTTGGCGGTGGCCGTGATCTGGCACCAGGCGGTGTTGATGGCGAACTCGCGGGAGGGTAGCCGGCGCAGGCCGGTGTCTTTGGCGCGGCGGATGCGGTCCTCGACGCGGGCGTGGGCGTGGTGGCGGGCTTCCAGCCGCTGCAGGGCGCCGACGGTGGTGTTGGTGACGAACGCGGTGTAGCGCCAGCTGTCGTGTTCTTCGAACAGCGACAACTGTGCGCCGGGGTGTGGCCGTTCGCGACGCACGATCATCCGCGTGCCGGGCGGCCAGCCGGCAAGGGTGAGCAGGCTGGTCAACTCTGCGACCCGTGCGCCGTCGTGGATGCCGCCGTCGGCCGCGCAGGTCGCCCAGGCCCAGGCTGCCGCGAACCGGTCCCTGGTGTCGGTCATCCTCGACACCGCCTGGTACGTGCTCAAAGAGTTCATCGGCATCAACGGTGCGATCAACTGTTTCGGTGGTGACCTGTGGGCCTGCGCCAGCCTGATCATCGGCGCGATCCCCTGGGGCAAGATCACCAAGATCCGGTCGGTGAAACGGGCCATCGACCGCACCATCGCCGCCGTCCAGGCCTGGCGGGCCGCCAAACGCGCCGCCGAGACGGTGCTGGCCGCCGCCCGCGCCGCCGAGCAGGCCGCCCTCAACGCCAAGAAACTCGCCATCGAGCGTGCCAAACGCGCCGCCCAGGCCGCGAGGAAGAAGGCCGCCGACGCGGCCAACACCACCAGCAACAAGGCGGTCAACACCACCAAGAAGACCGGCAACCCCGCACAACGGGAAGCCCAGGCCAACGCCAACCCTCGCGCGTCCTCCGCCCGCTCCGGCGGCAGCGGCAAGTCCGACGGCGGGTCCAAGTCCGGCGGCGGTTCGAAGCCTGGTGGCTCCACCGGCGGCTCCAGCCGCAGCAACGCCGGCACCACCGGCAGCAGCGGCGCCGGCAAAACCAACGACGGCGCTGGCAACACCGGAGACAGCTGCCCGCGGCACAGCTTCGCGGCCGGCACCAAGGTGGTCACCGCCGACGGCGATCACAAACCAATCGAAACACTCCGCGAGGGCGACCAGGTCCTCGCCTGGCAAGAAGGCCACCCCGTGGATTTCGGCGAGTAAGTGTCGCTGTGTGGCAGCAGATAAGTACGATTCAGGCCATGGGTATGTCGCAATTGACACGCGGCTCGTGGGGCGAGTCGAGGACATCTCGGACGGCCCATTTCCGACGAGCAGGAGGCATGCCTCTTACGCGAGAAGAGACAAGGAAGTCTTGTTGTTCCAGCATGTCCCTGCTGAGGCGATCGTGGGTGTCTGGGGGAGAAGCTAAAGATGGCGGAAGGCGAAGAGTCCCTGATCGTGGCTCTCGACGAGGCATGGGATGAGGAGGCTGGCTTCCTTGGGAAGCTTCGGGCGGGAGTGTTTGACGAAAGTCAGGGGAATGCGTACGTCGAGCTACTTCGGCGGATTCCTGCTGCAATCTCGATTGGGTCGGATACGGTGAGTTCGGAGCTAGTGAAACTAATCTGGTTTGCACCGCAATTCGTCGAGTGGCAGATTGACCGGGTTGCGAAAGATGAAGCGGAGCGGGCGCGATTGCAGCGAATAGCGGACAGGGTGCATGAAGCAGTTTCTGAAGTGCTCGGCATTCCCTAGCCTCCGTGATTCGCACCTGACCCGAGTTCCGTCGGCCCGGAGCCTGGTCGCGACTGCTCAATGTGGTGGGGTTCCGGGCATGGGTGGTGGGCGAGCAGGTCACGGAGAGTAACGGCCGGCTGTGCATGTTCGTGGTCGGTGGCCCGCGTTGCCGTCACGGTTGCCGTCAAAAACCCTCAATGCATACCGATATGTAAATGCCATGCGGTTCGCCTCGGCTGGCTGGCTGTTTGGTGGCGCGCCGCGTAGCGGTGCGGCGTCGATCCCCGGAACCAAGCTACTCACCCTTGGGCGAAGGATCGTCGCGGCCTCGGCCGGCGGATCGGCGGCGATTCCTCGATGGGGTCCCGGGTGTTGGTGGGCGTGCGCGCGGGGCCATAGGCCGTAGCGCGTGCGCGCGGCCCGGCAGAGCCGGGCCGCTCTTGAATTTGGTATAGCAGTTTTGAGCCAGACATCCCGTACTACACGTGCCTATCGGTCATTTCAGTCAGTCTCGGACTGCTGGCGGGCGGGTGGTGGTCGGGCTGGCGCCGTCAGGTGCCTGTCCGGTGGTGTTGGCGGCGAGGGGCCGTAGAGGTCTTCGGGGTCAAGGGTCGCCCGGAGGGCGGTCGCTGCGGCTCGCGCCGGCGAGCGGTCGCACGCTGCGGCCGTGCCACCCGGGGCTCACCTACGGATAACGGTGTCCAGGATCCACGGTACCGTCACCCGCTAGGACCAGCGTGGGCTGTGGGTATGGGTGGTTGGCCACGAACACCCTGCCTGCACCGGGGAGGATGTCGACCCACACCCACTCTGCGGCAGCTGATGGTCCGGGTCGACGTCCTGACAGCAGCGGTGACGCCGTGAGCACCAGCCCCGCGTGAGCATCAACCCGCTGCTGGGACCCGACGGGCCGCAGCCCACCCATCGGCGGCTGTCGGACAGCTTGTGCGACGCCGTACGACGGGGCTGCGGGGCTAGGCTGGTCTGAGCAGAATGTCCCGCTGAGGGGGTGAGCCCGGATGGCCCAGGCCGCGTACGCGCCCGAGCCGGCGCCGGAGCCCACCGAGCCGTCGTTCGACGTGCTGAGGTGGCGTGACGAGCCGTGGACCGCGCAGCTCGCCCTCGACCTGTTGCCGGAGACCAACGGCCCCAAGGTTGAGGTCCTGAGCGGAAGCGTGATCGTGACACCCCACGCCGGATACGACCACCAGGATGCCGAGCTCGATCTCGGGTACCTGTTGAAGCAGGCGGCCCGCCGGGCCAAGCTGTGGCTCTACCTCGAAGCGAACGTCGTCTCCGGCGACGATCTCTTCATTCCCGACATCGTCGTCCTCAGGGTTCCCGGCGGGGGCCGGACAACCATGGACATCAGGCACGCGGTCCTGTTGGGCGAGGTCGTGTCACCCGGCAACCGTCGCAAGGACGTCATCGACCGGCCCCGCGAGTACGCCGCTGCCGGCGTACCGTTCTTCCTCCGCGTCGACCTGCGCAACCGGGTTCCCACGATCGCCCTCTTCGAGCTGATCGACGGGGAGTACCGGCCGCAGGCCGCGGCGGCGGCCGGAACCACGTTCGAGATGCGGAGGCCCTTCGAGTTCTCGATCGACCCAGGCGACCTGCTCGGTGAGGAGGCCCCGCCGGAGGAACTGCCCGAGGAGCCGGAGGAGCCGCACGGGGAGGCGGCGGACGGGAACACGGGCGGGGACGGCTGAGGCTCTCAGCGGACGTTCAGGGGCGATCGGGGAGAATGTGCCGGTGAGTTCCCCGCGCGAGATCGTTCTGCTCGGCTCGACCGGTTCGGTCGGCACCCAGGCCATCGACATCGTCCGGCGCAATCCTGATCGGTTCCGGGTGGTGGCGCTCGGCGCGGGCGGCGGCAACGTCGGCCAGCTCGCCGCCCAGGCCCTCGAACTCGGGGTCGAGGCGGTCGGGGTGGCCAAGGCGTCCGCCGTCCAGGACCTCCAGCTCGCCTTCTACGCCGAGGCGAGCCGCCAGGGCTGGGCCAGCGGTGACGTCAGACTTCCGAAGATCATTGCTGGGCCGGACGCGATGTCCGAACTCGCGCAGTGGCCCTGCGACGTCGTCCTCAACGGGGTCGTGGGTTCGCTCGGGCTGGCGCCGACCCTGGCCGCGCTGCGGGCCGGCCGGACGCTGGCGCTGGCCAACAAGGAGTCGCTGGTCGCGGGCGGGCCGGTGGTCCGGGCCGCACTGCGCCGACCGGACCAGATCGTCCCGGTCGACTCCGAGCACTCGGCGCTGGCCCAGTGCCTGCGCGGCGGGACCCGGGCCGAGGTACGCCGGCTGGTCCTCACCGCCAGCGGCGGGCCGTTCCGGGGTCGGCGCCGGGACGAGCTGACCGCCGTCACCCCGGAGCAGGCGCTCGCCCACCCGACCTGGAACATGGGGCCGGTCGTCACGATCAACAGCGCCACCCTGGTCAACAAGGCGCTCGAGGTGATCGAGGCCCACGAGCTGTTCCGGGTGCCGTACGACGCCATCGACGTGGTCGTCCACCCGCAGTCGATGATCCACTCGATGGTCGAGTTCGTCGACGGCTCGACGTTGGCCCAGGCGAGCCCGCCGGACATGCGGCTGCCGATCGCGCTCGCGCTCGGCTGGCCGGACCGGGTCGCCGAGGCCGCCTCGGCGGTCGACTGGACGGCCGCGCAGAGCTGGACCTTCGAACCGCTGGACGAGAGCGCGTTTCCCGCCGTACGCCTGGCGAAGCAGGCCGGGGCGGCCGGGCGCTGCCGCCCGGCGATCTACAACGCGGCGAACGAGGAGTGCGTGGCCGCCTTCGTGGCGGGCCGGCTGCCGTTCCTCGGCATCGTCGACACGCTGGAGCGGGTACTCGACGCCGCACCCGACTTCCCCGAACCGGGTACGGTCGAAGAGGTGCTCGCCGCCGAGTCCTGGGCGCGGGCCCGCGCCCGGGAGATCATCGCGCTGGCGGTGGAAGGAGCCTGATGCTGTACCTGCTCGGGGTGGTGGCCTTCGCTCTGGGGATCCTCATCTCGGTGAGCCTGCACGAGGCCGGGCACATGCTGGTGGCCAAGCGGTTCGGGATGAAGGTGACCCGATACTTCATCGGTTTCGGTCCCACCATCTGGTCGTTTCGTCGGGGTGAGACCGAGTACGGGATCAAGGCGATTCCGCTCGGCGGTTTCTGCAAGATCGTCGGAATGACCCCGCAGGACGACGACGTCGACCCGGCGGACGAGCCCCGGGCCATGTGGCGGTATCCGCTCTGGAAGCGGACCGCGGTGATGGCGGCCGGCTCGGCGGCGCACTTCACGCTCGCCATCGTCACGCTCTGGTTCGCCGCGATCTTCATGGGGCTGCCGAACCCCGACTTCCCGACCACGGACGCCGACTTCCGGGCGGAGCCGGCGAAGATCGCGGTGGCGCCCTGCGTGGTGGTCGAGAACGTCGAGCGCGCCTGCCAGGCCGGCGACCCGGCGAGCCCGGCCGGCCAGGCCAACCTGCGGGACGGTGACGTGATCACCGCGATCGGAACGACCCCGGTGCGCAACTGGGGCGAGCTGCTCGACGCGGTACGGGCGACGAAGGCCGGCCCGGTCCAGGTCACCTACCTCCGGGACGGCGTCACCCAGCAGGCCACCGTCACCCTCGCCCAGGTGCAGCGGCCGCCGCAGGACCAGCCGGACGGACCGGTCGGCCCCACCTCCGCGCTCGGCGTCGGCCTGGTCCCCACCACGCCGGCCACCGTGACGTACGGCCCGATCGACGCGTTCGGGGCGACCGCCGACTTCACCGGCACCATGGCGGTGAACACGCTGCACGCGCTCCAGCGGATCCCGCAGAAGATCCCGGCGCTCTGGACCGCGATCACCGGCGGCGAGCGGGACGTCGACACCCCGATCAGCGTGGTCGGGGCGAGCCGGCTCGGCGGCGAGGCGGTCCAGCACGGCCTCTGGGAGGTCTTCGTCCTCCTCTTCATCTCGCTGAACTTCTTCATCGGCGTCTTCAACCTGCTGCCGCTGCTGCCGATGGACGGTGGCCACATCGCCATCGCCTGGTTCGAACGCGTCCGGTCGTGGATCTTCACCCGGCTCGGTAAACCCGATCCCGGGCGGGTCGACTACTTCAAGCTGATGCCCGTAACGTATGCGTTGATCCTGATCGGTGGCGCTTTCACGCTGCTGACCATCACCGCCGACGTGGTGAACCCGATAACCCTGATCCAAAGGTGAGTGCCCAGTGACCGCAGTCAGCCTCGGCATGCCCGCCGTACCTCCGCCGCCGTTGGCGAAGCGGCGGCAGAGCCGGCAGATCATGGTCGGTCCGGTCCCGGTGGGCGGCGGCGCGCCGGTGTCGGTGCAGTCGATGACCACCACGCTGACCGCCGACGTCAACGCGACGCTGCAGCAGATCGCCGAGCTGACCGCGGCGGGCTGCCAGATCGTCCGGGTCGCGGTCCCGTCCCAGGACGACGTGGCGGCGCTGCCGGCGATCGCGCGCAAGTCGCAGATCCCGGTGATCGCCGACATCCACTTCCAGCCGAAGTACGTCTTCGCCGCGATCGACGCCGGGTGCGCCGCCGTCCGGGTCAACCCCGGCAACATCCGGCAGTTCGACGACAAGGTCAAGGAGATCGCCCACGCCGCGAGCGACGCGGGGGTGCCGATCCGGATCGGGGTGAACGCCGGCTCGCTCGACAAGCGCCTGCTGGCCAAGTACGGCAAGGCGACCGCGGAGGCGCTGGTCGAGTCGGCGCTCTGGGAGTGCTCGCTCTTCGAGGAGCACGGCTTCCGCGACATCAAGATCTCGGTCAAGCACAACGACCCGGTGGTGATGATCCGGGCGTACCGGCTGCTGGCCGAGAAGTGCGACTACCCGCTGCACCTCGGGGTGACCGAGGCCGGCCCGGCGTTCCAGGGCACCATCAAGTCGGCGGTCGCCTTCGGCGCGCTGCTGGCCGAGGGGATCGGGGACACGATCCGGGTCTCGCTCTCCGCCCCGCCGGTCGAGGAGATCAAGGTCGGTACGGCGATCCTCGAGTCGCTCGGCCTGCGCGAGCGCGGTCTGGAGATCGTCTCCTGCCCGTCCTGCGGTCGGGCCCAGGTCGACGTCTACAAGCTGGCCGAGGAGGTCACCGCCGGCCTGGCGGGGCTGCCGGTGCCGCTGCGGGTCGCGGTGATGGGCTGCGTCGTCAACGGGCCGGGTGAGGCCCGTGAGGCGGACCTCGGGGTCGCCTCCGGCAACGGCAAGGGCCAGATCTTCGTCAAGGGCAAGGTGATCAAGACCGTTCCGGAGGGCCAGATCGTCGAGACGCTGATCGAGGAGGCGGCCCGGCTCGCCGACGAGATGGGCGCCGAGTTGCCGGAGGAGCTGCGGGAACTCGCCGCCGGCCCCACCGTCACCGTGCACTGACGACCGTCTGCGCAGGCTCCGTACGGACAGCGGCGCCGCCCCGTTCCCGGGGGCGGCGCCGCTGTCGTCATCCGGTCGTCAGGAGGCCGTACAGGTTGGTGTGGGTGGGCTGTTGGTGCCGGTCCACGAACCGAGGAAGCCGAACGTCGTGCTGGCGCCCGCGGCGAGCGCCCCGTTGTAGGCGGCGTTCGTCGCGGTCACCGTCGCGCCGCTGGTCGTCACGGTCGCGTCCCAGGCCTGGGCGATGGTCTGGCCGTTGGCGAAGGTCCAGGTCACCCGCCAGCCGTTGATCGCGGCCGAGCCGGCCGTGACCTGGACGTTCGCCTGGAACCCACCCGGCCACTGGTTGACGATGCTGTAGCTCGCCGTACACGACGGCCCGGGGACCGGTGGGGTCGTCGGTGGCGTGGTGGTCACCGGCGGGGTGGTCGGGGGCGTGGTCGGCGGTGTGGTGGGCGGTGTGGTCGGCGGCGTCGTGGGTGGTGTCGTCGTCGGGCCACCCCAGGCGGCCGTGGAGTCGAGCCAGGCGGCCCGCTCGAACATCCAGTCCCGCATGTACTGCACCTGACCGCTCCAGGTGGCGGCGGTCGGGGTGATGAACGGACCGAGTATCGGGGTGGAGAGGACCGGCCACTTCGCGAAGTTGCGCTCGGCGGCGGCGGTCAGCGGCGCGGTCAGGCTGTCGATCCGGGCCTGGAGCTGGGCGTTGGAGAGCAGACCCTGCCGGAGCTGCTGCCAGCGGGCCTTGACCCGGTTGACGAAGGCCGGGTCCTGGACCAGTCGCTGGAACCAGTCGTTCGGCGAGGCCGGGAACCGGGTCTGCTGGTACTGCCAGCCGGAGGTCTGGTTGTTGTTGAAGAAGCCGCCGACCCCGAACGAGAGGTCGTAGTCCCACAGCGGCCCGGCGGTGATCTTGCCGTCCCGGTCCTTGTAGAAGTGCGCGCTGCGGACGTACGCGTCCATCTCCCGGCTCAGCTCGTAGATGATCATGTGGTTGACGAACGAGTCCACGTCGATCCAGGCGGGATAGCCGGTCACCGGATCGGCGAACCCGGGGGAGTGGAGCATGTCGTGGAACTGCTGGATGTGCTGGGTGAGCCACTCCCGTTGGGCCGAGTTCAGCGGGTCCGGGTCGACCACCTCCAGGTAGTTCCAGCAGGTCTGGGCCGGGCCGGTGCAGGGCAGGGTCGGCTCCTCCGCGGCCATCCACTCGAACTTGAAGATGTATCCGCCGGTGATCTTCGGCAGGGTGACGTCGTCCTCGTCGAGCTGCTTCAGATCCAGCCGGTTCTTCGAGTTCTTGATCGTCTCGACGATGAGGTAGACGCCCTGGTAGTCGTCGGCGCTCACCGGCTGGTCGTCCAGGTTGACGTACACCTCGGCGAAGGCGAACCGCGGCGCGTGCAACCCCAGGTCGCGGCCGAGACCGTAGACGAAGGCGTCGCGAATCAGCGCCTTGTCCGTGTACGGGCCGCGCAGCACCCAGTCCGAGTCGGCGGGCATGCCCAGCAGCGGGAGGTCGAGGTCGTCGTCGGTGTTGTCCCGCAGCTCCAGCCGGTACGGCACCTTCGGGAACATCGCGCTCGAGTTGCCGCGCAGGTGGAAGCCGGCCCGACTGACCAGGCTGGGGGAGGCGGCCAGCGAGGTGGTGCCGGTGGTCGGCTGGAACTCCATCACCGCGGTGTCGACGTATTCGCGTCCCGGCGCGCCCTGGCCGTACGCGTCGAGCAGCAGGACCGGCAGGTCGTGGCTGGTCTCGACGGCCCGGGCCACGTAGATGGCGGTGCCGGGTGCTCCGGTCGCGGTGCCGTCGACGTACGCCTGGGCCCGGAGCTGGGTGGTGCGGGTGAACCGCAGCGGAGTGCCGGCGTAGCTCGGCGAGGAGGCGGTGGGCGGCCGGCCGTCGGTGGTGTAGCGGATGACCGCACCGGGGATCGTCGTGCCGAGCGAGACCGACACCTCGCCCACGAAGGTGCCGCTCGGCACCGAGAAGGTGATGTCGCCGGCAAGGTCCGCCGACGTCAGGTCGGCGCCCCCGGCCCGGGCCGCGTCGGCCACCCCGGCACCGGTACCGATGCCGGCGGCGGTGCCGGCCGCGCCGTCCGGCCCGGTCCGCGCGGTGCTGTCACCGGTCGCGGCCGATGCCGGCCGGGTCGCGGTGCCCGGGGCCGAGGAAGGGCCGAGGTCTGCCCCGATCGCGGCGGCGGCGAGAATGCCGACCGCGTAGTACACGAGTCTGCGCACGGTCACTCCGTTTCCGGTACGAGGGGACGGGTGGGGCCGGGCACGCGGGGGTGCCCGGCGACCGGCGGCGGCGTGGCGGCGGGGTGGCGGCCGTCGGAGATCAGGGGGGCGAAGTGCCGGCGGAGGGTGCGGCGCCAGGGCGCCGCCGGCAGCTCCGGCCGGAGCGCGGCGAGGCCGGTGGCGTACTTGGAGATCCGGATCGGGCGGTGCCCACGCGCCCAGAGCAGGCGGTCCACGTCGGAGGCGGTGGATCCGGTCTTGGTCTCCACGACGACGAGCTCCGGCAGGCACAGCGGCGGACCGGCGCCCTGCCAGGTCAGCTCGGTGTCCACGGTGACCCGGCTCGCCGTGCTGGGCAGGAAGAGGGTGCTGCGTCGGTAGCGGGTGACCAGGGTGGGGGCGAACACCGGGTCGGCGCCGAGCCGGATCGACTCCCGGGCGAGGACCTCCGTGACGAACGCCAGCCCCGGGGCCAGGGTGGCGTGGTGGTCGAGCCGGTACGGCCGCCGGTGCTTCACCGTGCTGCCCCGGGCGCCCCGGGTCTTCACCTCCAACCAGCAGAGCGCCGAGTCGAGGTAGGTCCGCGTCCTGACCTTGAAGCGGCGCCGGCGTCGGTGGGCGGTCGAGAGGTAGCTGCTCAGCTCCGGGGTGTCGAAGTACGTCGACTCGTACCCGAAGGAGCGGATCCCGTCGATCTCCAACACGCGTGCCCCCGGCTCGGCCAGCGCCAGCACCGCCCACGCCTCGGCGACGGGGAGGACGTACTTGCGGTCCACCCGGGTCTGTAGGGCGGCTCGGGCGACGAGCTCGTCGAGCCCGATCGGGTCCCGCCCCATCAGCGGCGTGCAGGTCACGGAGGTGCTCATCGCCGTACGCCTCCGGTGGCGGGGGCGGTGACCCGGGGCGTGGCCGTGGCTCCGGTCGGCACCGAGTAGCGGACGTCGACCAGGGTGGTGTCGTTGACCAGGTCCACCCGCTGGACGGCGGCGGCGTGGACCCGGGCGCCGAGGAGTTGTTCCAGGTGGGCGACGAGAGTGAGGTGGTCGGTGATCGCCTGGTCGAGCAGCATGCTGTGCCGGCGGTAGGTGCGCAGGAGCCGGGGGTGGTCGCCGACGAACATCACCAGCAGGATCAGGGCCATCATCGCGGGGATGTGCCACGCCGCCCCACCGCCGAGGGCGGAGAGGATGCCGAGGGCCAGGGCGCAGAAGTAGTAGGCGACCTCGTGCTGGTCGAGTTCGGTCGAGCGCAGCCGGATGATCGAGAGTACGCCGAAGAGTGCCAGGCCGAGGCCGAGGCCGGCGCCTCCGCCGCTGGTGCCGAGGGAACTCGCCACGGCCATCACCCCGACGTTGACCCCGAGGTACGCGGCCACCAGGTCGCGCCGCCGGTGCCGGGGGAAGTAGAGGCCGAACACGAGCAGGATCACGGCAACGATGTCGATCGCGAAGAGCGCCGGCTGCGGCATCTGCGGATCCTCCTGGATGTCATCCGGTGGCCGTGGGGTGAACGGTCACCGACGTCCAGGTTACATCGAAGTCAGTAAATGTGTCGCCCGGATCCTGCTAACGTTTCGTTACAGAAAAAGATCGATTTATGTCGATCATAATGGGTCAGACTATCCCGGCGCTGGCAGGGTGGCGCGGCGGGCCCGACCGGTCTGCGGGATCGGGCCCGCCGTGTGGCCGTACCGGGGCGCGGTGACCCGGGAAACCGCCGCTCACTCCGTCTCGGCGAGGATGGCGTACAGCTTGCGCCGGGTCTCGTCCAGCACCTGGGCGGCCCGCTCCCGCTGTTCGTCGGTGCCGGTCATCATGACCTGGCGAAGCGCGTTCATGGCCTGGAAGCCGGCGTCGCGGATCTCGTGCCAGCTGTTGATGGTCTCCGGGGCGAACTCGGCCCACGGGGGTGCCTGGGACGCCTGTTCCGCCTCCGGTCGTCCGGCCTCGGTGAGTTCAAACCGCTTCCGGCTGCCGGTGCCGTCGGTGACCGTCGCGATCAGTCCCTCGTCCTCCAGCAGCTGAAGGGTGGGGTACACCGACCCGGGGCTGGGGCGCCACGCGCCGCCGGTGCGGGAGTCCAACTCCTGGATCATCTCGTAGCCGTGCATCGGTCGCTCGTGCAGCAGCGCCAGGACCGCGCTGCGGACGTTCGGGCGGCGACTCCGTCCGTGCCGGCCGCCGCGACCGTGGCCATGGCCGAAGCCGTGTCCGCCCGGCGGACCGAAGGGCGGGTAGCCGAAGCCACTGCGCATTCGGGCCTCGTGGTCGGCCCAGAACCGACGGAATCCCATGGATCCTCCTCGAGTATCGGTGAGGCCTCAACGATATATCGGGAATGCATCGCCGACAACATCGGAGGAGTGATCAACGGCGGCGGGACTGATGAACGTCGGTGGAGCGATCAGCGGTGGCGGACTTGGTCACCGGCGGTGGGAGCGATCAGCGGTGCAGGCGGCGGCGCCCGAACGGACGGGGAGCCCGGCCGGGCGTGGCCAGGCTCCCCGGATGAACTCCCGCCCGCGTCGGACGGGTCAGACGGTGCCAAAGACGGAGAGACCGGGCAGGGCGTGGTCACCGTAGTCGAACAGCGCCTGGTTCTCCCAGCCGTTGCCGGAGGAGGGATCGGCCGGATCCCAGCCGTTGCCCGGCACCGCGGTCCAGGTCGGCTCCCAGTAGAAGACTCCGAGGCCACGGCCGTTCGGCACCGCCTTCACCACGTCGAAGACGGCACGCAGCGCGTCGGCCTGCCCCTGGGGCGTGGCGGGGTAGCCGCCGGCCTGTTGCAGGGCCGCGTTGAAGATGTTCGGCTCGGCGTCGTCGGCGTCCAGGGTGAAGCCGTACGCCGTCTCGGCCACCAGCACCGGCCGGCCGTACCGCGCCGCCAGGTCGTTGAGGTTGTACTGGAGGCTGGACAGCGACCCGTGCCAGTACAGGTAGTGCGACACCCCGATCACGTCGAACGGCACGCCCCGCGCGGTGGCCTGGTCGAACCACCATCGGTGCTGCGCGTTGTTGCCGCCCTCCGCCAGGTGCAGCATCACCAGGGTCGAGGCGTCCACCGCCTTCACCGCGGTGCTGCCGGCGGTGAGCAGCGCGGCGAGGTTGGCCCAGTTGGAACTGCGGCCGTCGGGCCAGAGCATCCCGTCGTTGATCTCGTTGCCGACCTGCACCATGTCGGCCGGCGTGCCCTGCGCCTTCAGCGCACTGAGGATGTCGTACGTGTGGCGGTAGACCGCGTCGCGGAGCTGGGTGAAGCTGTAGCCACTCCAGGCGGCGGGTTTGTACTGCTTGCCGGGGTCCGCCCAGGTGTCCGAGTAGTGGAAGTCGACCAGCAGCCGCATTCCCTGCGCCTTGATCCGGCTGGCCATGGTCAGCACCCGGGCCCGGTTGTTGTAGCCGTCGGCCGGGTCGACCCAGACCCTCAGCCGGGCGTAGTTGACGCCGGCCGCGCGCAACAGCTGCACGGCGTCGCGCGGGTTGCCGGCGGCGTCCCGGTAGACGCCACCCCGGTCCTCGCTCTTCTTCAGGGACGAGATGTCGACGCCGCGGATCAGGTTCGGGTTGGGGCCGGGGTTGCCACCGGAGCCGTCGGTGGGCCCGAACTCCAGGTCGTCCACATTGATCCAGTTACCGGCTCGGGCGTTGGAGACGATGCTCGCGGTGCACCGGCCCGTCGTGACCTGGGCGGTCACCGAGATCTGGGTCCAGGTGGAGGTGGTCGGGATGGGGGTTCGCTGTTCGGTGCCGCCGCAGTCCCGCAGCGCCAGATACGTGGCGACCTGGCCGCCGCCCGACCGGACCCAGGCCCGCAGGGTGTACGACCCGGTGGCCAGCCCGGTCAGCTGCTGGTACGTCTCCACCTGGTACGCCGACGACGCCCAGTGCGACAGCCGGTAGGTGCCGGAGCGTCCGCCCGCCTCGGTGAAGCTCGCGCTCTGCTGCCCGCTGGCCGACGACTCGGACCAGCCGGGCGGGGTCTGGGTGCCGCCGGAGGCCTCGAAGCCCGGGTTGGTGAGGGTGGTGGCGGCGGACGCGGGGACGGTGGTGCCGGCCAGCAGGACGGCGGTGAGCAGCACGAACGCGCCGGTGACGGTGGCGGTGCTGCGCAGCGGTCGGGACGAACCGCTCATGGTGCTTCCTTCCGTCGGAGGGGTGGGGAAGCCGGCCGGTGCCCGCCTACCCGTCGTGGTGCGCGGCACCGCCGGCCCCCGACCGCCCGGTCACCGCCGCCGGTTCCGCACGCTCGGGTACGCCGACCACGGCGGCGACCGTGGCCGGTCCGACCGGTGTGAACCTGAGTGTTCTGTGCCGCATCGCGGCAACGTTCCTCCTTGGTGGGAGCGCTTACAGCACGCCACGATCGACGTCTGGCTGCGGTGATGTGAGGTAATGTCTGCCGGGCGGGGACACTCTGCGGTGAGCGCTCACAGAATCATTGATGTACGCCTATGTCAAGGGGTCTGGGTCAGGTCAGGCGCCGGCGATGCCGGGGTCCGAGGCCGACCCCGTCACCGCGGGGTGGACAGACCCCGTGCCACGGTCCGGGTCCCGGGGCCCGCGCCGCTGCTCGACCGGGTCGCCCGGATGCCGAAGCGGCGCCAGGCGTCCTCGGCCACCCGGTCAACGCTGTCGAGCGCGGCGCGGAGGTCGGCGGCGGTGAAGCGCTCCGGCGCCCCGGCACGCCACCGGACGGCGCGGTGCGCGAGGTCGGCGTACGCGGGAAACAGCTGTCCGAGGTACGCCCCGGCGGCCTTCGAGATGACGTCCCCGTGGGCGAGCGTGTGGTGCAGCCGTGCCGGGCCGAGCGCGTACCAGCTCACCGTGCCGGCCTCCACGGGCTCGTCCGGGTCCACTTTGGTTAGTGCTGCCCGGGTCGTCGCCGCCCGCGACCGCCAGTACGTCCGCAGGTTGTCCAGGTTGTACCGGCGTACCGCCTCCGGGTCGACCCGTACGCCCAGCTCGGCGACTGCCGGGCCGCGCACCCGTACGCCGTAACGGTGCAGGGTCAACCACAGCACGGGGGTGAGGTCGCCGCAGGGTTGGTCGGCGGTGAACGTCCCGTTGACGACGTGCGGCACCACCCGCTGGTCGTCCGGCCACGATCGGGCCAACGCCGGCTCCAGGTAGACGCCGTCGAGGTGCGGCGAGTCCGGCATCCCGGCGTGCACCGTGGCGAGGGCGGCAGCGTCGTCGGCACCGGCCGGACGTGACGTCAGGATCACCGTGTCGACGTCACTGACCCCGGGCCGCCAGGCGTCGAGCACGGCCGACCCGACCAGGTAGAGGCCGCGTACGTATCCGGGCAGCGCCCGGTCGACCGCGTCGAGGTAGGTCCGGGTCAACTCGTTGATCACGTGGGCGATTCTGGCAGCTCGGTGGCCACCGCAGGACCCGGGCCGGGGGCGCGGCTCCACTGTTGTCCGCGCACGGTACGCCGTCCTCGGCCACGTCGGGGTGAGCTGGGCAACAGGCCGTCACACTTCACCGGGCAACGGCGTCAGGGCTACGAGCACGAAGGTGTGCGAAGGGAGCGTTCATGAACCTTGCCCTGTGGATTGTTACCGGCATACTTGCCACGGTCCTCCTGATCAGCACCTCCAAGATGTTCATACCCAGGGAGCGGATAGCCGCCGTGGGTCGCGCGGGAGAGTGGGTAATGGACTTCAGCCCCGGCGCGCTCAGGACCATCGCGATCCTCGAGATCCTGGCGGCGGCGGGGCTGATCCTGCCAGCCGTACTCGACATCGCACCGGTTCTCGTGCCGGTGACCGCGGTCTGTGTGGCGTTGCTGTTCACCGGGGCGGTGATCATGCGCCTCCGCCGTGGTGAGAGGGCGACGATTCTGCCCGACCTGGTCTATCTCGCGATGGCCGTCTTCGTTGCCTGGGGCCGCTTCGGACCCGAGCCCTTCACCGGTTGACCGCCGGGTGCGGCGGCCGCCCCTCCGGCGGCCGCCGCCGTCGGATGCGTGGTACGCGTACCCGCCCCCGGCGGGCAGGGGCGGGAGACCGTCGTACGAGGCGGTGTCGACCAGTCGTCGCCGGCCGAGGTGCTGCCGTGGCCGGCGGCGTTGTCACCGACCTGTGCACGCTCCCAGCGGCGTGGCACACGATGACACACGGCTCGAAGAGCAGATCAGTCATCGATACCTCTATTGACATGAGTGCCCGGTAAACCAGGACTGTGAGCGCTCCCAGTTCGTGTCTCGGGACCACCACCCGATGCCCCCGGACACCGAGAGGTTGAGATGACCCGTCCGCTCGGCGGGACGATCCTGGCGGTGGCGCTCGCCGCCAACCTGGTCGCCGCCTGTTGGTCTTCACGATGATCGCCACCCTCCAGGTGTTCGGTGAGCCGATGGCGCTCGCCCCGCTGACCAACGCGATCTCGTCGACCTGGACGCCACTGATGAAGGTGCACCGCGACGCCTTCACCATCAACGACCCGTACGCCGCGGCGGCCACCTCGGTGCTGATCGCCGCGGTCACCCTGGTGCTCTCCTTCGGCTTCCTGCGACTGGTCCAGCACCGGGCGTTTGGACAGGAGCGCTGATGGCGACCGCGAACCCGCCCGGACACCTGGCCGCCGGACACCCCGGCCGACCCGCTCGGGGCCGGCCGCGACCGGGCCACTCTGGTCGCGGTGGGTGCCGACCGCGGTACTGCTGGTCGGGGCGGTGTACTGCCTGCACCGGGCCGGCCGCCGGGTGCCGGAGGACGTCGCGGTCGGCGGCTTCGACGACTCCAAGGTGGCGAGCACCCCGGTGCCCCGGCTGACCACGATCCGGCAGCCGTGGGCCCGGCTCAGCGCCGAGATGGTCCGGCTGCTCCTCGGCCACCTGGCCGGCGAGTCGTACGCCGCGGTGATCCTCCCGGCCGAACCGGTGATCCGGGGGTCCGCGTAGCGCTGGTCCCGCCACACCTCGGCGGGGCAGCCCGGATGGTCGGCCCGGACCCGGACAGCCGAGCCGGTACCGGGCCGGGTCCGGGCCGCCCCGCCCGGGCTGGCGTACCCGCCGTCCGGCCCGGCCGGGTACTCGCGGGATCGGCGGACCGTGATCAGCCCCCACCCGGCCGTTGATCTGGCAGGCTGGTAACCGTGCTGATGGTCCCGGTACGTCAGCTCGGTGAGGCCGAGCGTGCCACGGTGGAGCGGATCCTCGACCTCGATCCCTTCGCCGCCGCCCAGGTGGCCGAACGCGTCGCCACCAACGGGCTCTCCTGGTGGCGGGCGGACGGCCGGGTGCTGGGCTACGGCGAGCGCGACCGGATCGAGGCGCTCTGCTGGCTGGGAAGCCAGCTCACCCCGATCTGCGCCCACCCGACGGCGATCGCGGCCTTCGCCGAAACGCTCGGGTCCGAGGAACGGTACTGCTCGTCGATCGTCGGGCGGGCCGACGGGGTACTCGGGCTCTGGGAACGGCTCGCCCCGCGCTGGGGTCCGGCCCGCGACGTACGCCCGAACCAGCCGCTGCTGGCGACCGACGCACCGCCGCCGGTCGACCCGGACCCGGAGGTACGCCCGGTCCGGCCGGGCGAGGTCGACCTGCTCTTTCCGGCGGCGGTGGCGATGTACACCGAGGAGGTGGGGGTCTCCCCGCTGGTTGAGGACGGCGGCCGGGCGTACCGGCAGCGGGTCGCCGACCTCGTGCGGACCCGGCGGGCGTACGCGCGGTTCGTCGACGGCCAGGTGATCTTCAAGGCCGAGCTGGCGGTGGTCACCCGGCGTACCGCGCAGGTCCAGGGGGTCTGGGTGGATCCGGCCTGGCGCGGTCGGGGCATCGCCACGGCCGCGATGGCGGCCGTGGTCCGGGACGCCCTCGCCCGGGTCGCCCCGAGCGTCAGCCTCTACGTCAACGACTACAACGCGCCGGCCCGCCGGGTCTACGAGCGGTGCGGCTTCCGTTCGGTCGGCACCTTCGCCACCGTCCTCTTTTGATGAAAGGAAGGGCCCCTTCTTATCGGTTTTCGTAGAAGAAGGGGCCCTTCCTATCACCAGGCGCGCCGGTACTGCGGCGGAGTCGGCGGAGCGGCGCCCAGCGCCGCCGCCGCCCGGCGCGGCCAGTACGGGTCGCGCAGCAACTCCCGGCCGAGCAGCACGAGGTCCGCCTCCCCGTCGGCGACGATCGCCTCGGCCTGCTCGGGTTCCGTGATCAGGCCAACCGCTCCGGTCGGCACCCCCGCCTCCCGACGGACGCGGGCGGCCAGCGGCACCTGGTAGCCGGGCCCGATGGGGATCTCGGCGTGTGGCGCGAGCCCGCCGGAGGAGCAGTCGATGAGATCGGCGCCGGCGGCGACCAGGTCCCGGGCCAGCAGCACGCTGTCGGCAGGTGTCCAGCCGTCCGGCACCCAGTCGGTCGCCGAGATCCGGACCAGCACCGGTACGTCGTCGCCGACCGCCGCCCGGACCGCCCGGGTCACCTCCAGGACAGGGCGGGTCCGCCCGGCCCGGTCCCCGCCGTAGTCGTCGTCGCGGTGGTTGGTGAGCGGGGAGAGGAACTCGTGCAGCAGGTAGCCGTGCGCGGCGTGCACCTCGACCGCGGCGAACCCGGCGGCCAGTGCCCGGGCGGCGGCGGTGGCGAACGCGTCGACCACCCGGGCGATGCCCGCCGCGTCCAGCGCCTCCGGTGTCCGGTACGTCGGCAGGAACGGTTCGCTGCCCGGGCCCACCGGGGTCCAGCCGCCCTCGGCGTCCGGCACCCCGCCCTGCGCCGGTGCCCAGGGCCAGTACGTCGACGCCTTGAAGCCGGCGTGGGCGAGCTGGACGGCGGGCACCGCACCGGCTTCGGCGACGAAGGCGGTGATCGGCCGCCACGCGTCGACATGGGCATCCGACCAGAGTCCCGTGTCCCGAGGGCTGATCCGCCCCTCGGGGAGGACGGCGGTTGCCTCGGTGATCACCAGCCCGGCCCCGCCGACCGCGCGGGCGCCCAGGTGCACCCGGTGCCAGTCGGTGGGGAGGCCGTCCGGCCCCGCCGAGTACTGACACATCGGCGCCATCGCCACCCGGTTCCGTAACGTCACCTGGCGCAGCGTCAGGGGCGTGAACAGCACGCTCATTCGGCGACCTTCCTAAGAACCCTAGAGATCAGAGAAATCCAGACCGGGAGGACCAGGGTCGGCTCAGGCCGCGACCGGGGCCGGCGACTCGGCGGGGACCTCCTCGGTCAGGTCCCGCCGGCCGGCGGAGTCGTACGTGGCCCGGTCCAGCACGCCCTCCCGAGCGGCGACGACCGTCGGCACCAGGGCCTGGCCCGCCACGTTCGTCGCGGTCCGCATCATGTCCAGGATCGGGTCGATGGCGAGCAGCAGACCGGCACCGGCCAGCGGCAGTCCCAGGGTGCTCAGGGTGAGGGTGAGCATCACCAGCGCCCCGGTCAGCCCGGCGGTGGCGGCCGAGCCGACCACCGAGACGAACGCGATCAGCAGGTAGTCGAGGGGGCTGAGGTTCACCCCGAAGACCTGGGCCACGAAGATCGCCGCCAGCGCGGGGTAGACGGCGGCGCAGCCGTCCATCTTGGTGGTGGCACCGAACGGTACGGCGAACGACGCGTACTCGCGGGGCACGCCGAGCCGCTCCACCACCCGCTGGGTCACCGGCATCGTGCCGACGGACGACCGCGAGACGAAGGCGAGTTCGATCGCCGGCCAGGCGCCGGCGTAGAAGCGCAGCGGGTTGAGCCGGCCGGCCAGGACGAGCACCAGCGGGTAGACCACGAGCAGCACGATCGCGCAGCCGACGTACACCGCCGTGGTGAACGTGGCGAGCGGCGCCAGCAGATCCCAGCCGTACGCCTCGACGGCGTGGCCGATCAGCCCGAGCGTGCCGAGCGGGGCGAGCCGGATCAGCCACCAGAGCGCCTTCTGCACGATCGCCAGTACCGAGCGGTTGAACTCGACGAACGGCTCGGCGGCGGCCCCGACCAGCAGGGCGGCGATGCCGGCGACCACGGCCAGGAAGACGATCTGGAGCACGTTGTTCTCGACGAAGGCGCCGAAGACGTTCGTCGGCACCAGGCCGGTGAGGAAGTCGGTCCACGAGCCGGTGCGCTGCGGTTCCTTGGCGGCGCTGAGGTCCAGCGTGACACCCCGGCCCGGGTTCGTCAGCAGGCCGAGACCGATGCCGACGGCGACCGAGGCCAGCGCGGTGATCCCGAACCAGAGGAGGGTCTTCAGGGCCAGCCGGGCGGCGTTGGCCACTCCGCGCAGGCTGACGACGCTGACCACGATGGCGGTGAAGACCAGCGGCGGTACGGCGACCCGCAGCAGTTGCACGAAGAGGCTGCCGATGGTGTCGAGGGTGGTGCCGAGCCAGGAGAGGTCGGCGACCCGGGCCAGGTAGCCGAGGCCGAGCCCGAACACGAGGCCGAGCAGGATCTGTACGGAGAAGGGAATCTTGCGTAGAAGAGTGGGCATGACGGGTCCAAGGGGTCTGGTCCGGCCGGCCCGATCGGGTCGGGAACCGTCCGCGGGCGCGGTCGGAGGGCGGTCTGACGGTCGAGGGGACGCGGTCAGCCGCGACAGCCGGCGCTGGCCTGTAGCCGCAGGTCGACGTACAGGCGGACGGTCAGGAACCAGATGTTCGTCATCGCTCAGTGACGATACGACGTCACGCGAGGAAGCAAAAGGAGCGGTACCCGTGAAGCTCCTTACGGTCGGCGCGATCTGGCTGGCCGGGGCGGATCCGGATCCCGCGTCCGATCACACCGGGATGCGCGTGGTGACTCGATCCAGACCTCGTAATCCCGCCGATGGGGGTGTGTGGCGGGTCACGCCGGCCCGGCACACCGCCTCGGTACGGAGCGGACGTCCCCCGTGGGCGAGGAGGCCGCGACGATGAGAAGCCGCGGCGTGACCCTGTCGGCGGTGGTCGTGGCGGCCCTGCTCAGCCTGCTCTCCGCGCTCGCCCTGCCCTGGGCGTGGTACGGCGACATCGACGTACCGCTGCGCCGGCTGCCGTACTGGTGGCTGCATCTGGCGAGCCTGTCGGCGCTCTACACGGCCGTGGCGTGGAGGGTCGTCGTCCGGCCGGCGCGACGCCGGACCTCGACCGTGCTGACCCTGGTCGCCGGTGCGGCCGCCGCCCTGTCGGCGATCCTCGTCGCGCTCGGTTACGACGACGCGTCCACCCTGTTCCCCGGGGTGGTCCCGATGGTCGTGCCCCGGCTCGGTCCCGGTGTGTTCCTCGCCGTGCTGGCGGTCCTGGTCACGTTCGGGGCGGTTGCCGCGACCGGTGGCCGGGAGTCCGCCGCCGAGCGGGGAGTCGGATCTCCGGTACCGGACCGGGCGGGCCCGCCGTGAGACGGCGCGGCCTCGACGCCGCCGGGGCGGTGCGCCGGTTGCTCGCCGCCGGATCGGTCCGGCGGTAGATCGCCGCCGGGCCAGCGCGGTTGCTCGCCCCCGGGCGGGTGGCGCGGTGGGTCGCCGCCGGGGCGGTCGGGCCGGGCGGTGGTTCGAGCGGAGCCGGGATCCGCGTAACCGGCGGATGGTCCGGGCGAGTCGTCGTCCGGGAGCCGCCGATCGCACCGGCGTCGGGACGCGGGGCGCGGATGTCGCGGCGGGCCGGCCGCGGGCCCCGCCCGCGTGGCCAGGAGATGGCTGGTGCCGATCCGCAGCGCGGTCGCGCCGAGCCAGAGCACGCCGATGCCGAGCAGGAGCCGCTCCACCACCCCGACCAGCAGGCCGCGTCCCACGATCACCATCCCCAGCCCGACGGCCGCCGAGAGCGGCAGTGCCAGGACGGCCGCGCCGGCGGCGAGCCGACGTACCGGCCGGGAGACCTCGGCCGACGACCAGAGCGCCAGCATCGCGAAGACCCCGGCGGCGACAGCGGCGACGCTCGCGCCGCCGTGTACCAGGTCGGCCAGGCTGACCGACTCGTACGGCGGCAGGGGGCAGCCGTTGGTGCACGGCACCGCCCCCGAGACCACGGTGCCGGCGGCACTCGCCCCGAGCAGGGCCGCCGCGACCCGGGTCGTCGGCGGCAGCGCGGCGGCGAGGAGCGCCAGCCCGGCGGCGAGCCCGAAGATCCCGGCCCGGTAGAGGGCCGCCCCGGGGCTGGGGGCGGTGCCGGCCTCGCTGACATACCCGGCGAGTCCCAGGCTGGGGGCGGCACGGACCGCGAGCAGGACGGCGCCCGTGCCGGCGACGGTGCAGGCCGCGGCGGCGAAGGCGGCGGCCGCCCGGGCGGTGTGTCCCCGGCCCGGCCTGCGGTCGACCGTGCCCCGCTGCGGCCGGGAGCTGACGGCGGGCAGGTCCGGCCCCGGCCGGTGGCCGAACCGGCCATCGACGCTGTTCGTCCGGCTGAGAGGTGCCCGCGCCACGCGGCCAAACCTATCCGGCCCGGGATCGGTCGGTAGACGCGCGTTCGCCGCCGAGCTCGGATCCGCCGTGGGCACGGACCGGTGGGAGCGGCCCGGCTCGACGCCGGGCTGTCCGGCATGATTCCGCCATGGTCCGCCACGGTTCCGTCGCGTCCGGGCGCGCCGGCCCGCCCGACGGGAGGCCGGCTCCGGCCTGGCGGCGGTAGGAGAGGCTGGACGACATGGAGATGACGGACACCGAAGGACTGGTGACGCTCCTCTGCGGCGTCATCATCGTGGTCGGCGTTGTCGGGGTGCTTGCGCCGATCGTCCCCGGGATCATCCTCTGCTGGCTCGGCGTACTGATCTGGGCGATCTTCGGGGACGGCTCGGGCGCCGGGCCCTGGGTGGTGCTGGCCCTGGCCACCCTGGTCGCGCTCATCGGCACCATCGCCAAGTACCTCTGGCCGGGCCGGAACCTGAAGCGCAGCGGTGTACCGAACCTGTCCCTGCTGTCCGGCGGGGTGCTCGGCGTCGTCGGCTTCTTCGTCGTACCGATGATCGGGCTGGTCCTCGGTTTCGTACTCGGGCTCTGGCTCGCGGAGCTGATCCGGCTCGGTGATCCGCGGCTCGCCTGGCCCTCCACCAGGCACGCCCTGCAGGCGGTCGGGCTCGCCCTGCTGGTCGAGCTGGCCGCGGCGCTCGTCGTCACCGGCATCTGGCTGGTCGGTCTCGTCCTCACCTGAGCGGGCCCCGGAGGGCGGAGCACGGGCGGCGTCGCAACTCCACATTCGGTTCCGGCAACCGTCCGTGCCGCTCGCAGCTGGCCTGCTCGACTCCGGCCCATCGTCCCCCGGCCCGTCCCCGACTCGCTCCCCGCCGGATCCGACCCTGCCGGCCTCGGACCCTGCCGGCTGTGGGCCGTTGCCGGGTTCCAAACGCCCCCGGAAGGAGCCGGGCCGACCCGGACCAGACCGACCCCGGACCGGGCTGGCCCGGACCACGGTGACGCGATGACGAGACGAGGACGGCGATGCTCACCGGTGGGCGGCGCGGGGCGGGCGCTGGCACGACGTGCCGTATCCGACGAGAGAGGTGACCGCGTCCCGCGCCGCCGGTGACCGGGTCGTCCGAGGACCCGGTGTGGGTCCGGCGCCTGCCACGCCTCGACACGAGCTGGTGGGCACGTGCCGGTCGGGTCAGGTCATGGACCCTGCGCGCCGCGGTCGGCTGCGGCGCGCGGTGTCGAACCCCCCCCGTTACGCCTCCGAGCATGCGCCACGGCCGAGCCTCGGGCAACGGAATTAGCCGGCGGGGCGGCGTGGGGTGTGCCGGCGGCGCGGAGTCCTCCGCGGCCGCCGGCGCGGAACAGCTCGATGGAGGCCCCGAGCGTACGGTTGGCCGGGTCGGTCGGCGTGTCCCGGCGCGGTCCGGGCCGGGGCCGTCATCCCGACCGCAGCGCGGCGATCGCGGCCGGGGCGTCGGCGTGGACCCGTTCGTCCACCAGCTCGAGTACGCCGAGCGCGGCCAGCGCCTGCCGGTGCTCGGGTCGGATCCCGGCCAGGTGGACGGTGATGTTCCGGTCGTGTAGCTCCTCGATCGCCTCGCGCAGTGCGAGTGCACCGGAGGCGTCGATCGCGGTCACGCCGGAGAGACGCAGTAGCACCACGTCGGTGTGTTCCATCGTGGACAGCGCCTGGCGGAGCTGGTGCGCGGCGGCGAAGAAGAGCGGCCCGGTCGGGCGGTAGACCGTCAGGTGCGGCAGCGGCTCGTCGTGCGGGACCCTGTGGACCCGCAGCGAGCGGGCGACCGCCCGCAGCGCCAACGCGCCGGCGACGACCAGGCCGATCAGCACCGCCGCCACCAGATCCAGCAGCACGGTGGCCCCCGCCGTGAGGACCAGCACCAGCGCGTCCGCCCGGCTGGCCCTCGCGATCGCCCGCAGCACGCCGGGCTGCACCATGCGGACCGCGGTTGCCAGCAGCACCCCGGCGAGTGCGGCGAGGGGAATACCGGCGACCAGGGGCGCGGCGGCGAGCATGATGACCGCGAGGACGATGGCATGGGTCAGCGCCGCGAGCCGGGAGACCGCCCCGGCACGAACGTTCACCGCGGTCCGGGCGATGGCGGCGGTGGCGGGTACGCCACCGAAGAGTGGGGTCACCAGGTTGGCGATGCCCTGCCCGAACAGTTCCCGATCGGGGTGGTGGCGTTCGCCTCGGCGCATCCCGTCCGCCACGGTGGCGGAGAGGAGCGACTCCAGCGCGGCGAGCGCGGCGACCGCGACCGCCGAGGGGAGCAGCCGGGGGAGGGCGTCGAGGCGGAGAAAGTCCAGCGAGGGCTCGGGCAGGGTCGCCGGCAGCGCGCCGATCCGGGCCACGTCGAGGTCCGCGAGCTCAGCGCAGAGGGTCGCCGCCCCGACCGCGAGCAACGAGGCCGGGACCTGCGGGCGCCACCGCAGGAGGATCAGGACGACGGCCGCGACGCCGAGCGAGATCCCCAGGGTCACCCAGTCCGGCCGGGCGACGAAGTCCCGGACGGCTCGACCGGCGACCGGCAGGACCTTCTCGCCTTCTCCGACCGTGCCGAGCGCGGCCGGTACCTGCTGGAGAAAGATGATCACGGCGATCCCGGCGGTGAACCCCTCGACCACCGGAGCCGGCACGAGCCGGGCGTACCGGCCGGCGCGGGCCACCGCCAACCCGATCAGGAGCAGTCCGGCGAGGAAGCCGACGGTGAGCACTCCGCCGGGACCGTACCGCGCCACGATCGGGACCAGGACGACGGTCATCGCCCCGGTGGGACCGGAGACCTGGAGGTTGGATCCGCCGAAGATGGCGGCCAGCGCCCCGGCCACGATCGCGGTGGCCAGGCCGGCGGCGGCGCCGAGCCCCGAGGCGATACCGAAGCCGAGGGCCAGGGGCAGGGCCACCACCGCGACGGTGAGGCCGGCGAGCAGGTCGGCCCAGGGATTACGACGTACGGCGGCCAGGTCGGCCCGGCCGGGCAGGAGGTCGGCCAGCCTCACTCGACCCCGTCCTTGAGGGACGCCAGCAGCTCGGCCTGGCCCTGCAGCATCTCGGTGAGGATGCGCCGGGCGGCCCGCATCAGATCTGCCACGTCCGGACCGGCCAGCGTGTAGACCACCTGGGCACCGTCCCGGTTGGAGACCACGATCCCGGCCCGGCGTAGCACCGCGAGCTGCTGGGACAGATTGGACGCCTCCACCCCGGTCTCGGCGAGGAGGTCGCGGACCGGGCGGGGACCGTCGCCCAGCAGTTCGAGTACCCGGATCCGGACCGGGTGACCGAGCATCCGGAAGAACTCGGCCTTGGCTTGATAGAGCGGAATCTGCATTTGGACAATTGAAAAGTTGTTCAACTAGGAAACTGGTGCAGGGCAGGGGTTCGTGATCTCTGTCACGGTGCCCGTGCCGGCTGCTGGTTGACACGGTGTGGGGAGCCCGAAACGCGGCGGCACGCCGGTGTCGAAGCGGGTTGTCGGGCCCGGTCGCCGGCGAGGGACGTCTGGGGGCGAGCGGCCCCGCGACGCGATCACGGCCGGGACCGCGCTCCGGCCCGCCCGGCCGGGTGACAGCCGGGGCCAGGTGACAGCCGAGATGGCCGGCCCGGCCCGGTGACCGGCGGGATGGTCGGCCCGGCCCGGTGACCGGCGGGATGGTCGGCCCGACGGGCCGGAAGGGTACTTCGTGTCGCTCGAGTCGTCTATGCCTTTTTTCGGTCCTCACCGCCGTCGCTCGGGCGCCGGGACGGAGGTACGGCCGGTGGCGGCGGCCCGGGCGGGTGAGCGTGCCGGGGTCGCGGCGATACGCTGGAGGTCATGACCGTCCGCGCCCCGCTGACCCCCGGCACCCTCTCCCCGCGGCGCCACGTGCCGCCGCACATCGCCCGTCCCGAGTACGTCGGGCGGAAGCGGCCGAAGGAGTACCGCGGGTCGCACGTGCAGACGGCCGAGACAATCGAGAAGATGCGGGTCGCCGGCCGGCTCGCCGCCCAGGCGACACAGCTCGCGGGGGAGTACTGCAAGCCGGGCGTCACCACCGACGAGATCGACAAGGTGGTGCACGAGTTCCTGATCGACCACGGCGCCTACCCCTCGACGCTCGGCTACAAGGGCTTCCCCAAGTCCTGCTGCACGAGCCTGAACGAGGTGATCTGCCACGGCATCCCCGACTCGACGGTGCTGATGGACGGCGACATCATCAACGTCGACGTCACCGCGTACATCGACGGGGTGCACGGGGACACCGACGCCACGTTCTGCGTCGGCGAGGTCTCCGAGGAGGCCCGGCTGCTGGTGGAGCGGACCCACGAGGCGATGATGCGGGGGATCCGGGCCGTCGCCCCGGGACGGCAGATCAACGTGATCGGCCGGGTGATCGAGTCGTACGCCAAGCGGTTCGGCTACGGCGTCGTCCGGGACTTCACCGGGCACGGCATCGGCGAGGCCTTCCACAGCGGCCTCTACATCCCGCACTACGACAGTCCGCGCCCGACCGACGTGATGGAGCCGGGGATGACCTTCACGATCGAACCGATGATCACCCTCGGCACCCACGAGTACGAGATCTGGCCCGACGGCTGGACCGTGGTGACCAAGGACCGGCGCTGGACGGCCCAGTTCGAGCACACCATCGTGGTGACCGAAGACGGCTACGAGATCTTGACGCTACCGTGACCGACGCCTCGACCCCGGTCGACAAGAACCACCACGCCGACGTCTCCGGCGGCTGGCTGCGCCCGGCCGTCTTCGGTGCGATGGACGGGCTGGTCACCAACATCGCGCTGATCGCCGGGGTCGGCGGTGGTGGCGTCGCGCCGCGCAGCATCGTGCTGACCGGTTTCGCGGGGCTCGTCGCCGGGGCGATCTCGATGGGGCTCGGCGAGTACACCAGCGTGCAGTCGCAGAACGAGCAGGTCGAGGCCGAGGTCGTCAAGGAGCGTCGGGAGCTGGAGCGGAATCCGGCCGGCGAGGCTCGGGAACTCGCCGACATCTGGGTGGAGCGCGGACTCTCCCGGGAACTGGCCGAGCAGGTCGCGGAGGCGCTGCGGCGCAACCCGGAGGAGGCGCTGCGGGTGCACGTCCGGGAGGAACTCGGCGTCGACGCCGACGACCGGCCGAGCCCGTGGACGGCCGCCTTCTCCTCGTTCGTCTGCTTCTCCACCGGCGCGCTGATCCCGCTGATCACCTACCTGCTCGGCTTCGACAGCCTGTGGTTGGCGCTCGCGGTCGGGGGTCTCGGCCTCTTCGTCGCCGGTGCGGTCGTCGCCCGGTTCACCAACCGGAGGTGGTGGGTCAGCGGCAGCCGTCAGCTCCTGCTGGGTGCGCTGGCAACCGGGGCGACGTACCTGGTCGGCCGGCTGATCGGCGTCGGCGTCGCCTGAAACCCGCCGGCCGCTCCCGCTCGCGCGCCACGGCCGGCTGCTCCGTACCGTTCGCGCCCCCGGCCCCGGCCGGGGCGGCCAGGGCCGGGGCGTCCGTCCGGTACGCGCCGAAGGACCCGCAGCCCGGCGTCTGCGGGCACCGGCACGGGCCTTCACCCCGCGGCGGCTCCGACCGGAGCCGCTGGTCGGGTCCGACGGGAGGCGGTCACGCCGGTCTGCCGGGGAACGGCACGATGACCGGGGTGATCCCGGCCCGCCGGCGCCAACGGGTGGCCCGGACCGCCGCGTCGGTGAGCCCGTCCAGGACGCTGGTGCGTTCGGCACCCTCGGTGGCCGGGAGCGCGGCCCGCCACACCGCCGCGGTCCGCTCCTCGATCTCGATCGCCAACCGCAGCGCGCTGGCCTCGTCGGTGACCGGGAACGGCAGCTCGTACCCGGCCGCGGCGGACGGCACCTCGCCGCCCTTCTGGCTCAGCAGCAGGATCAGACTGTCCCGACGGCCGCGGTGGGCGGCCTCCGCCTCCCGGGCCTGCTCGGCCGCCTTGCCCTTCAGACGTACCCCGATCGGTCCGTACGCGTAGATCGCCGCGTGCTCGGCGGCGAGCGCCGCCGCCAGTTCGCTGCTCATTCCGCTTCCTCGCTCGTCGCGTTGTCCCGCCGCGTCGGGTGGCCCGCCGGGACACCGGCGGGCCGGGCGTACCGGTTGGCGCGCCCACCCGGCCCGCTCACGAGAGCACCTCCAGGTGGGTGGCCCGGGCGGCGGCGATCGAACCCACCAGCGCGGACCGCTCCGGCGGCGCCTCGACGCAGGCCTGCCGGGCGGTGTTCCGGCCCGCCCGCTCGGCCTCGCGGAGGCCGCGTAGCACCCCGCTCCGGTCCTGCGCGTCGCCGACGACGGGCGGGGCGGCGGTGGCGGTGGGCAGGGTCGTTCCGGTCACCCGGGCCAGTTCTGCGGCGTGCGCCCGGTGCGCCTCGGCGATCGGCCGGAGCCGTTCCGCCAGCTCGGGGACGGCCGCGGCGGCGGCCTCGTACCGGGCGGCGAGGTCGAGCGCACCGGTGATCAGCGGCGCGAGCGGGTCCGGGGCGGGCGGGGGGTCGGGTTCGTCCTCGAAGAGCCCGCATCCAGGCAGTCCGCCGGCGGTGCCGACGAGCGCGAGGAGGGCGGCGGCGCGCACCACCTCGCGGCGGGATCGCCCGGGTGCGCCGTTCTGCTGGTTCATGTCTCCGCTCCGCACGCGGCTCAGTCAACACTATCGGCGCCTCCGCCGGGGTCGGCCCCGGCCCGGCGGACCGGCCGGGTCGTCGGTGCGCCGACCCTGCCCCGAGCGCGGCAGCGCGTTACGCTCTGCGCAGCCGCCGGACGCGACTGTCCGGTGGCACGCTGGTATGGCCACCGGACGGTGGCCGGTGACCGTGAGAGGGGGCGGAGATGACGCAGCGTGGCCGTGTCGCAGGCCGGCCGAGGACGGACCAGCGCGCTCCCGGGCGTCCCCGGGACGACACGCCTGCCCGGCGACACCGGCTGCGCACCGTGATCGAACCGGTGGTCGTCGCCGCCGGCTACGACCTGGAGGACCTGTCGGTGTCCCGGGCCGGGCGCCGGCACGTGGTCCGGGTGGTGGTGGACCGCGACGGCGGCGTCGACCTGGACGCGGTGGCGGACGTATCCCGAGCCCTCTCCAAGGCGCTCGACCAGGCGGAGGAGACCGGCGGTGACCTGGTCGCCGGGGAGTACCAGCTCGAGGTGAGCTCCCCCGGGGTCGACCGGCCGCTGACCCTGCCCCGCCACTGGCGGCGGAACGTGGGCCGGCTGGTGAAGGTGACCGTGACGCCCGCCGCTCCCGACGCGGCGGAGGCCGAGCGGCGGCCGCGGAAGCTCACCGGGCGGGTGGTCGAGGCGGACGAGCAGCGGGTGGTGCTGCGTACCGACGACGGCCTGACCGAATGGACGTACCCGGAACTCGGCCCGGGCCGGGTCCAGGTGGAGTTCAGCCGGCTCGACGAGATCGCCGAGGACGATCTGGCCGGCGGCGATGACGACCTCGAAGACGGCGACGACGAAGATGTGGAGGGCGAGGAGCGGTGAACATCGACCTCGCGGCGTTGCGCGCCCTGGAGCGCGAGCGAGAGATCCCGTTCGACACGATCCTCGCGGCGATCGAGACTGCGTTGCTGACGGCGTACCGGCACACCGAGGGGGCCCGGGCACACGCCCGGGTCGAGATCGACCGGAAGACCGGCGAGGCCAGCGTCTACGCCCAGGAACTGGACGAGCAGGGGACGGTCATCCGGGAGGTCGACGACACCCCGCACGACTTCGGCCGAATCGCCGCGATGACCGCGAAGCAGGTGATTCTCCAACGGCTGCGCGAGGCCACCGACGAGGTGCACTTCGGCGAGTACGCGGGCCGGGACGGCGACCTGGTCACCGGTGTCATCCAGGCACACGAGGCGCGGGCCGAGAAGGGGATCGTCTCGGTCGACCTCGGCAAGGTCGAGGCGGTGCTGCCGCAGTCCGAGCAGGTGCCCGGTGAGCTGTACGAGCACGGCCAGCGGATCCGCTGCGTCGTGGTGCACGTGGCCAAGACGTTCCGCGGCCCGCAGATCACCCTGTCGCGGTCCCATCCCAACCTGGTGAAGAAGCTCTTCGCCCTCGAGGTGCCGGAGATCGCCGACGGGACGGTCGAGATCGCGGCGATCGCCCGCGAGGCGGGTCACCGCACCAAGATCGCGGTACGGTCCACGGTGCCGGGGGTGAACGCCAAGGGCGCCTGTATCGGCCCGATGGGCCAGCGGGTCCGGGCGGTGATGAGCGAGCTGCACGGAGAGAAGATCGACATCATCGACTGGTCGGAGGATCCGGCGACCTTCGTCGGCAACGCCCTCTCCCCTGCGAAGGCGTTGCGGGTCGAGGTCGTCGACGCGGCGACCCGGACCGCACGGGTGACCGTCCCGGATTTCCAGCTCTCCCTCGCCATCGGACGTGAAGGGCAGAATGCCCGGCTCGCCGCCCGGCTTACCGGTTGGCGTATCGACATCCGTCCCGATACCGACCAGATGTCGGGTCCGGCGTCCCCCGGCCGGCAGGGCAATGCTGATCACGCGGCGGAGGCGGACGGCGCGATCTCGGCAGGGTAGGGGTAGACTTCTTCAGTGGTACGACGCGCGTGGCCGGAACGCACCTGTGTGGGTTGCCGGCGGCGAGCGCCTGCCGGCCAGCTGCTGCGGGTGGTTGCGGTCGTCGATGAGACTGGTCACAGTCTCCGACCTGACCCGTCCCGTAGGCTGCCGGGACGGGGAGCGCACCTGCATCCCGATCCGGCCTGCCTGACGCTGGCACTGCGGCGCCGTGCCTTCGGGCGGGCGCTGCGCATCGCTGGCGTACCCGACGCGAGTGAGTTGGCCGAGCACCTCCAAGGCGTTGACACACCACGACCGGTCGGTGGATCGGGCGGGGTCGACGCAACGGACCGCAAGCAAGGTAGGACGACCGACATGAGCACACGATGAAGTCGCAGAAATGACCAGGCTTCAAGTGCACGAGTGAGGTCGGTGCGGGTGCTGCCCGCACGACCTCGGAGTGAGGAGTGCAGTGGCAGGTAAGGCCCGTGTACACGAGCTGGCTAAGGAGCTCGGGGTCGAAAGCAAGACCGTTCTCGCCAAGTTGAAGGAGATGGGCGAGTTCGTCAAGTCCGCGTCGAGCACTGTCGAGGCCCCGGTGGCCCGTCGGCTGCGTGGCGCCTTCTCGCAGGCCCAGGAGGCGTCGGCGGCCCCCGCGGCTCCGCCGGCACCGCCGACGCCGAAGGCGTCCCCGACCCCGGATGGTGGCGAGCCCAGGATCTCCGCGAAGCCGGCGCCGCCGCGCCGGATGACCCCGCCGGTGAAGCCGAAGGGACCGGTGCCGGGTCCGCCTCCGGCCGCTCCCGCCAAGCCGGCGAGCGCCCACGACATCGAGGTCGCCGCCGCCGAGGCGCGGGCCGCGGCCCTGAAGGCCGAGCAGGAGGCGACCGTCAAGGCGGCCCAGGCCGCCCAGGCGGCTCGGGAGCAGCAACAGCAGCGGGCGGAGACCGCGCGGCCGGAGCGTCCCGCCGACGGCGGCACCGCCACGGCCCGCCCGAAGCCGGGACCGGGCACCATTCCGCCGCGTCCGGGCTCACCGGCGGCGCGGCCGGCGCCCCCCGGCACCCCGACCCCCGGCCCCCGGCCCGGTGCCCGTCCGCCGGCGCGCAGCGGCGGCAACAACCCCTTCGGCATCACCCCGAGCGGGCAGCGCCCGGCCACACCCAGCGGTCCCCGGCCCAACCCGGCCAACATGCCGCCTCGGCCGAGCCCGGCCTCGATGCCGCCTCGGCCCAGCCCCGCATCCATGCCGGCGCAGCGCCCCGGCCGCCCCGGTACGCCGGGTCGCCCCGGTCCGGGCGGTGCCGGTAGGCCCGGTGGTGGTGGTTTCCGCGGCGGTGGCGGCGGTGGCGGTGCCTTCCGTGGCGGCCCCGGTGGCGGCGGTGGCGGCGGTTTCCGCGGCGGTGGCGGCGGTGGCTTCCGCGGCGGTGGTGGCGCTCCCGCCGGTGGCGCGGGGCGTCCCGGCGGTGGCGGCCGCGGCCGCGGTGGTGGCGCCGCGGGTGCCTTCGGGCGCCCGGGTGGCCGGCCGACCCGGGGTCGCAAGTCCAAGAAGCAGCGCAGACAGGAGTTCGACAACCTGTCGGCGCCGACCATGAGCTCGGGCGCTCCGCGCGGCCAGGGCCAGGTCATCCGGCTGCCGCGTGGTGCGTCGCTGTCGGACTTCGCGGACAAGATCAACGCGAATCCCGGTTCGCTGGTCCAGGAGATGTTCAACCTGGGCGAGATGGTCACCGCGACCCAGTCCTGCTCCGACGACACGCTGATGCTGCTCGGCGAGCACCTCGGCTTCGACGTGCAGATCGTCAGCCCCGAGGACGAGGACCGCGAGCTGCTGGCCCAGTTCAACATCAACCTCGACGCCGAGGTCGACTCGGACCGCCTGGTCAGTCGCCCGCCGGTGGTGACCGTCATGGGTCACGTCGACCACGGTAAGACCAAGCTGCTCGACGCGATCCGCAAGGCGAACGTGGTCGAGGGCGAGGCCGGTGGCATCACCCAGCACATCGGCGCGTACCAGGTCACCGTGTCGCACGAGGGCCAGGAACGGGCGATCACCTTCATCGACACCCCGGGTCACGAGGCGTTCACCGCCATGCGTGCCCGTGGTGCGCAGGTGACCGACATCGTCATCCTGGTGGTCGCCGCCGACGACGGCGTCATGCCGCAGACGATCGAGGCGCTCAACCACGCCAAGGCGGCCGACGTACCGATCGTGGTGGCGGTCAACAAGATCGACAAGCCCGAGGCGAACCCGGACAAGGTCCGCCAGCAGCTGACCGAGTACGGCCTGGTCGCCGAGGAGTACGGCGGCGACACCATGTTCGTCAACGTGGCGGCCAAGCCCGGTATCGGCATCGAGGACCTGCTCGAGGCCGTGCTGCTCACGGCGGATGCGGCGTTGGAGCTGACCGCTCCGGTCGACGGGCCGGCGCAGGGCGTGGCGATCGAGGCGCACCTGGACAAGGGGCGTGGCGCGGTCGCGACCGTCCTGGTGCAGAAGGGCACCCTGCGGGCCGGCGACTCGATCGTCGCCGGCGGGGCCCACGGCCGGGTCCGGGCCATGTTCGACGAGAACGGCAAGCCGGTCACCGAGGCCGGCCCGTCCCGTCCGGTCATGGTCCTCGGTCTGACCTCGGTGCCGGGCGCGGGTGACACCTTCCTGGCGGCCGAGGACGACCGTACGGTCCGGCAGATCGCCGAGCAGCGGCAGGCGCGGCGGCGGGCGGCGAGCTTCGCCAACTCCCAGCGCCGGCCCAGCCTGGAGACGATCATGGAGCAGCTCCGGGAGGGCGAGAAGACCTCGCTCAACCTGGTGCTCAAGGGTGACGGCTCGGGTTCGGTCGAGGCCTTGGAGGACGCGCTGTTCAAGCTCGACATCCCGGACGAGGTCCAGCTGCGGATCATCCACCGGGGCGTCGGTGCGATCACCGAGAGCGACGTGATGTTGGCCAGCGCCTCCTCGGAGGCGGTGACCATCATCGGGTTCAACGTCCGGGCCTCGAACAAGGTCCGGGAGATCGCCGAGCGCGAGGGCGTGGAGATCCGGTACTACACCGTCATCTACCAGGCCCTGGAGGAGATCGACGCGGCGCTCAAGGGCCTGCTCAAGCCGGAGTTCGAGGAGGTCGAGCTGGGCAGCGCGGAGATCCGCGACATCTTCCGCTCGTCCAAGGTCGGGAACATCGCCGGTTGCGTCGTCCGCTCCGGGGTCATCCGCCGTAACGCCAAGGCGCGGCTGCTGCGTGACGGGACGGTCGTGGCGGACAACCTCACGATCAGCTCGCTCAAGCGGTTCAAGGATGACGCCACCGAGGTCCGTGAGGGCTTCGAGTGCGGTCTGACGTTGAGCAACTTCAACAACATCCAGATCGGCGACATCATCGAGACGTTCGAGATGCGCGAGAAGCCGCGCACCTGAGCGGAATCGACATCGGTGGCCGGGGCCCGCGGGTCCCGGCCACCGGCGTCTTCGCCGGTCGGGGCCTCCGCGTTGCCCACCGACCGGCGCGGTGTCGGAGGATCGCCGGTGGATCGGTGTCGGGGGTAGCGCCGTGGCGCCCGGACCGGCGGTGATCAGGCGTGACGCGATGGCGTACCCTTCCGCCGTGTACACCGGAACCGCGGTATTCGACCTGTTGTTGCCCGGGGACTCGCGTTCGCTGAAAGCGAAGAGGTCGTACGTCCGGCCCATCGTCGCCGCCCTGCGCCGGTTCGAGGTCTCGGCCGCCGAGGTGGGCGCCCTCGACCTGTACGGCCGAGCCCAGATCGGGGTCGCGCTGGTCGCCTCGGAGGCGCGCCACGTCGGCGAGGTGCTGGACGCCTGTGAGCGGCTCGTCGCCGGCCGGCCAGAGGTCGAGCTGCTCTCCGTACGGCGGCGTCTGCACGGCGAGGATGACTGAGGGGCGGCACCTGGAGGCGGAGCCGGCCCGGGGCGGCGGATGACGACGGCGGCGGCACGGCCGCCCGCCGCGCGGGTAGTGTTCAGCAGGTCGGCCGGTCCGGCCACGGCGCGGGGCGCCGTCGGCCCGGCCGGGAAGCAGGACGCCGTGGAGGTGTGGAGATGACGGACCCGGCCCGGGTGCGCCGGCACGCGGAACGCGTGCGGGAGCTGGTGGCTTCGGTGGTGCGTACCCAGATCAAGGATCCGCGACTCGGCATGATCACCATCACCGACGCCCGGATCACGCCCGACCTTCGGGACGCCACGGTCTACTACACGGTGCTCGGCGACACCACGGAGCGGGCGTCCACCGCCGCCGCGCTGGAGAGCGCGAAGGGGCTCCTGCGCAGCACGGTCGGCAAGGCGCTCGGGCTGCGCCACTCGCCGACCCTGTCGTTCGTCCTGGACAACGTGCAGGACCAGGTCAAGCGCATCGACGACCTGCTGGCGGCGGCGCGGGACGCGGACGCCGAGGTGCGGCGCCTCGCGGCCCAGGCGGAGTACGCGGGTGACGCGCAGCCGTACCGGCTGGACGACGACGAGATCGACGAGGGCGACCGGGGCCACGACGACACCCCGCCGGCCGGCGCCCCTGGTGACCGGCGGTGACCGGCGGCGCCCTGCTCGCCGACCTCACGCCGCCGACGGCGGGACGGCCGACGGACGCGGACTGGGCGGCGGCGGTGGCGGCGGTCACCGGGCTCCCCGCCGATGGCCGAGTGTTGCTCATCTGCCACGTCAACCCCGACGGAGACGCGCTCGGCAGCATGCTCGGCTTCGGCCTGGGGCTGCGTCGGCTCGGCGTACGGCAGCTTCAGGCCACCTTCCCGGGACGGCCGGAGGTGCCGGAGCCGTTCCAGGGCATGCCCGGCCTCGACCTGCTGGTGCCGGCGGTCCAGGCGTATCCCGACCCGGACCTGGTGATCTGCTTCGACGTCGCCGCGGTGTCTCGGCTCGGTGAGCTGGCCGACCGGCTGGAGCGGGCCGGCACCGCCCTGGTGCTGGACCACCACGCCTCGAACACCCGGTTCGGCGGGATCCACCTGGTGGACGCCGAGGCCGCCGCGACCTCGGTGGTGGTGGAGCAACTGCTCGACCGGCTCGGCGCGCCGCTCGACCGGGAGATCGCCGAGTGCCTCTACATCGCACTGGCGACCGACACCGGCTCGTTCCGCTTCGACATGACCACCCCGGCGGTGCACGAGATGGCGGCGCGGTTGCTCGCCACCGGCATCCAGCCCGGCGAGATCTCCCGGCGGATCTTCGACACTCGTCCGTACGGGGCGGTCCGGCTCTACGGGGACGTGTTGGCGCGTACCAAACTGGAGCCGGCGGCGGTGGGCGGTCGGGGCATGGTCTGGACGTACGCGACCCTGGAGGACCTGGCCCGACACGGGCAGCGACCGTACACCCTGGAGGCGCTGATCGACTCGGTCCGCTGCACCGCGGAGGCCGACGTGAGCTTCGTGCTGAAGCAGGTCGCCGAGGCGGAGTGGGCGGTCTCGATGCGCAGCAAGGGCGCCACGGACGTGAGCCGGGTGGCGGTGGCGCTCGGCGGCGGCGGGCACCGGCTGGCGGCCGGCTTCACCGCGTACGGCGCCATCTCGGACGTGGTCGCGGCGATCCGGGCGGAGCTGGCGCGGGGTGTCGGTGGCGAGGCGGTCGAGACCGAATCGGCGCCCGCCCCCGGTGCCGGGGCGCCCCAGAGCGGGTCTGAGCTGCAAGATCAGCAGTGAGCCGCGCCGGCGTTGAGCTTTCCGCTCGGCGTCGGCTTGGCGACAATCGGTTGATGGACCAACAACCGGAGCTCTCCGCCGATGTGCCCCGGGCCTGGGACCGACCGGTCTTCTCGGTCCCGATCCTCGCCTTCCTCTCCCTGATAGGTGGCCAGCTTCCCTCCTTCTCGACCGCGGCGAACCTCTACTCGATCGGCCTGGGCGGGGCGCTCGCCTGGGTGGGGCTCTCGCCTCGGTTTCCCCGACGGGCCGTGCCCCAGCGGTTGACCGCCGGCGCCGGCTGGTGGCTGGTGCCGGTCCTCATCTTCGGGGTGTTCGAGGCGGCCACCTTCCTGCTCGGCTCCCGGGACGACTTTCCGACCTTCTCCAAGCTCGCCGATCCGCTGCTGGAGGGTTCGCTCGTGCGATCCGCGGCGTACTTCGCCTGGCTGTGGGCGTTCTGGGGGCTGGTGCGCCGATGAGGCTCGTCGCGATCACGGGGTTCCTGACGGCCCTGGTGCTCTTCGCGGTGGTCGAGTGGGCCGCCCGCCGGGAGAACTCCCGGATTCCGACCTTCGGTGACGTCTGCGCGTACGTGATGCGGTACGAGGTGGGCCCGGTGCCGGTGGGCCGGATCGCGGTGATCGGGTTCTGGTGGTGGATGGGGTGGCACTTCTTCGCCCGATGACCGGGTGACCCACCACGCGTACGGCACGGGCGCCCACCAGAGCGCGCGGATCGCGGTCGGGCCGCTGACGTGCAGCCCGGGCGCGCGTCAGGGGCGCCGCCGTTCCAGGGCGTGTCCCGGATGGCGGGAATGCCGCACAGGATGTGGACCTGAACGATAACTTGGGTAGCGGAACTGAACGATACCTAGGGTCGAGGACGACACCTAGGACCGGGCACGCCCGCTCCACCCGAGCGGGCCGCCCGGCAGCCGCGCAGATCGCCCACCTCCAGGGTCGACCGACCCGGGCTCACGCTGCCCTGGCCGTATCCGTCCGGAGAACCCGGACCGCCGCGCCGAGGCTGACTCAGCAGGACCCGCCGCTGGAAGCGCGGCAGCGCCGCGCCACATGCCCTGGAAGGAGTTCTCCCATGGCGGCACAGCCCAGCAAGCCCAAGCCGGACATCACCGACGAGGCCCGGGAGCAGGCCCGGCGTGCACTGCAGATCTCGATGGACACCCGTCAGTGACCACTGCTCCGACGCCCGCTCCCGACCCCCGGCCGTGGGAACCCCGGTCGTGAGTGGTACCCGGGACGTGTCGTCGGTCCCGAGCCCCCGCCAGCGAGCGCGAGCCGGCCGTGGCTGCCCGGCTCGGACGTCCACCCGGACCTGACCGGTCGGGATCGCCGTCCGATCCCTGGCGGGCATGCCGACCGATGGGGCGGCAGGTGGCACCCGGGCGGGCGGTGGTCCACTGTGGGGGCGTTCGGCAACGCGCGACCAGCCGCCCTCGCCCGGCCCGGCGACCCGCGCCGTGCGGGGCGCCTGGATCCCGCGCACACGCGGGCATCCGGTTCGAAGACGTCCGGTCCGAGTCGTCGGAGCGGATTGGCAGGCCAGGGGGCGGGGGCGCGGCGCCCCCCCGGACGGCTGCCGAGCCGGCAGCAGCACCGGCGTGACGTCGGCGGATCAGGATTCCGGTCGCAACACCCAGATCGCCTTCTCCATCTCGAGAGGGGTCCAGGGCGCGGTCATGATCGCGACTGTGCCGTTCCGCTCATACATCTGGTACTTGTCGAATGCGTTGATGACACCGTCGGGCCCCTGGGCCACGTCGCTCACCTTGCCACTGCCCAGGTCGACACGTACCAGTCGGACGGAGCCGTCGTTCGGGCTGGCCTCCAACGCCAGCAGTCCCTCGTCGGCGATCCTGATCATGGTGGGCTTCCAGGTGTGCCCGGTCGACTTCCACTTGACCTGACCGCTCTTGAGGTCGAACGCGACGATCTGGCCGTCGGATACGTCGATCTTGCGGTCCAGCTGCACGTACAGGGTGTCGTCGCTGACGAGGTAGGGGAAGCTGAAGGTATCCGGGCCGGCCTTCGCGAACTCGACGTTGTCGACGATGCGGGGAATCGTGTGCATGACCTTTCCGGCGTCGTCGAGCACCACGAGGTTACCGGGCCCGGTTGCCTCGTCCGCGGCGAGGATGGTCGGCGACACCGACAGGACGCGGTCCACCTCCTGCTCCTTGGTCAGGGAGGTGCGCCACTTCTCCGCGCCGGTCGCCATGTCGAGCCCGAGCACGGCGTACTGGTCCAGGCACGTCTGACCCACGACCACGGTCTTCTCGTCGGCGTTCAGCCCCAGGAAGGAACAGCGGTCTTCCGTCCCCCAGCGCCGCGTCCCGTCCGTGATCGAGTACACGACGATCTCTCGGTCGTAGTCCTTGTTCTCCGCGTACACGAGTACGCTGTCACCCACGGTGATCACCTGAGGGACAGGGCGGGGATCCAGCACCATGTCGCTGAGGGGAATGTCCGGCTCCATCACCCGGAAGGGGATCTTCACCGTCCACTTCCGCTGGCCGCTGTTGAGATCGATTGTGGCCATCTGGTCACACCGGTCCTTGGGACCGTAGACCACAGCCACCACCCCATCTGCCGGGTCCGGCGAGGTGGTGCACACCGTCGTGCCCTGGGGCACCGGAATGCTCCAGGCCTCCTTGCCATCCGCAAGCGTGAACGCGGTCACCTTGTCGTGTTGCGCACGTACCAGGGTCTGGTCGAGCATCCAGCTACCCAGCATCGCGTAGGCGTTGTTCGGTTCACCCTCGGCGGGCTTCTTGAGGTCCATGGACCAGGCCAGCTTCAGGGTGCCGATGCCGCCGCGGCCCTTGCCACCGCCACCGCCACCGTCACCACCGAACTGGGTGGCCGCGACCCATATGCCCGCTCCGGCCAGCACCAGCAGGACCACGACGCCGAGAGCGCCCAGCAGGAGAAGGGGGCCACGCCGGGACGGCTTGGGCGCCGGTGGGGGCGCGCCGAACGCCGGATTCGGTGATCCTGCGTACGGCTGCTGTCCCGCCGGTTGGGCACCGGGCTGTCCCGGTACGGTCGGGTACGGAGCCTGGCCGGGTATCCCGCCGGGGGACGGCGCCCCGGCCGGAGGCTGGGGCGGTGGCGGGTACGGCTGCCCGGCCGGAGCCGACGCGGCGGGCGGCTGGCCCGGCGGGACCTGCTGCGATGGCGGGGGCTGAGGTCCTCCCCAGTTGGGCCCGGGTGTCGGCGCACCATGCGGGGTGGTCATCAGTGTGTTGCCTCCATTGAGACCGGTCGGACTGCGGCTGACGCGCGGCGACTGCCGTCCGGACGAGCTGCCCGGGTGCGGGAGCGGCCCGGAGGCTCCCGCGGCCGTCCCGCTGGATGCGGCCAGCCGGTACGCGGCCACCTCACCGCAGCGTCGGCGAGCCGGGCCGATCGCCGCCCAGGTGGTGCCGGTGCCCGCGCGGTCGACGACCACGCGGTTGCTCAGGCCTGACCCATCCTGCATACAGCCGCAAAGGTTTCAAATGACCCGTCCACCGTACTCCAGGCGTTGGGTTTCGACGGTCCCGGGTGCATGGGGCGCCCCGCCGGGCGGCACCGGGTGCGGACCGGCGCGGATCCCGGGCCGGCGGGGTGCGGCGCCGGGTGGGGTCAGCCGGTGACGGACTCGGGGTCGAAGCCCTCGGGCCACGACGACGGCCAGGGCGAGGGACCAGGTCGGCACGGCGACCCGGTCCCTCGGCACTGTCCACTCGTGTCGATGGTGTCGGCCACCGCGCTGCCGCCGGCCCGATGGCGTCCGTCAACCGAGCGGTCTCCACCGACACGCGTCCTCGACCGCCGCCGTCGGGTGTCGTCAGCCCAGGACGCTGACGTACTCGCGGGCGGCGCCGCCGCTGCCCTGGATCAGGGTAGCGGCCTCCGCCAGCCGCTGCCTGGTCTGCTCGGCGCGCTGGATGGCCTCCGCGACCTTGGGGTGGTTGGTGCCGGCGGCAACAGCCCGGAGACGGGTGAGGACCTGCTCGGTCTGCTCGGTGGCGGAGCGGATCTGGTTGAGCGCGTTGGCGCTCTGTTCGGCGGCTTGCATCAGCGCCGCCTTGACTTCCTCGATGCTGGCCATTCGGTTCCTCCCCATGTGCTGGCTGCTGGCGCTGGGCTGGACGTGGGCACCGGCGCAGGCGCCTCGGCCGTACGCCTGCGTGGTTGGCCGATCACCACCTGCGAAGAATAGAGGAAGCCCGCATCCCGACTGTCCACGTTGTGCCGCTCGGGTGACGGTCTGACGGTCACCCTGGTCGCCTGCACTGTCGTACCTATGGGGGTGACCGGCGGATGGCGGACGAGGAGGTCCGGTCGCGCGGGGAGCCGTACCACGACTGCCTGCTCTGTCCGAGGGCCGGCATGGGCGACCAGCCGTGCCCCGACTGCGGGCAGACCGGACGGCGCCGCGCGCAGCTTGTGTTGACGATGGCGAACCTGGACACCGGGGCGGTGGCCTCGGCGAACGTCGTACCCGGGGTGGTGGAGCCGGTACGCTGGCCCGGCAACGGCCAGCGCTGGTGCCTGCCGCTGGCCCCGCTGCTGCGCGAACTGGCCGCCACGGTCGACGTCGGCTCGTGGAGTGACGTACGGCAGCCGGGCTCGCCGGACGGCCCGCTGGTGCTGCTGCCACGCGGCTGGCGGCCGGAGCTGCCGGATGCGTCCCGGAGGACGCTGGAGGCGGAGGCGCTCGCCGGGGAGGCCCGTGAGCCGTGGCGGCTCTATCTCGGCCGTACCGTCGCAGCCCCACCCCGCGACCCCGCGGCCGAGCTGGGCCGGCGCTGCCGACTCGCCGGTCTGCTCTGCCTCGATCTGGTCGTCGAGGCCCGCCGCCGGGCTTCGGACGGGGCCGGCTTCAGCTGGTACCTCCGGTACGAGGTGCCGGGCGGACCGGTCCCGTGCGAGCCCGGGCGGGACGCCGACAACCTGGCCCAGGCGATCGCCGCCACCGGCGACCTGGACGCCCTCTACGGCCTGGAGGAACGCGGCCGGCACGTCCCGGCGTACTACCTGGACGCGGGGGACCGGCCACCGGCCGACCCGCCGCGCGTCGACCTGGATCGGCTCGAACGACGCATCCTCGCCGACTGCGTCGACCTGGCGACCGGTGCCCCGACCGCCGGGGCGCAGGCGATCTGGCGCGACGGTCGTTGGTGGCACACCACGCTGCACGCCGACACCGCCGAGATCCGTACCGAAAGGCCGGCCGGGCAGCTCTGCCAGCGGCGTCGCGCGGTGCTGCGGCGCGGCTGGGAACCCCCGGCCCCGTCGTGGCGGGGCGCCCCCGTCCCGTCCGTCGACTGCCCCGACTGTGCCCCGGACTTCCCGCTCCGCCGCTGTGACTGCCGGCTGGGCGCCGGACGGATTGACCCCGACTGCCCGACCTGCGGCGGCTCCGGCCGCGCACCGTTGCTGCTACCCTGCCGCACCTGCCGTGACACCCACCGTCTCCACGACGGGGTGACCGTGACGATCACCGATCTGACCAGCCTGGTCGTGCACCTGACCTGGCGGGTCGACGCGGCGGGCTGGCAGGCCGGCGAACTCGTCTGGTGGGCCGACGACGGCCTCCCGCAGGCCGGTGAGCACATCTGGCGGGCCGGTCTGCGCCTGCCGGCACCCGTCGTCGCCACCCACCCCGGCGGCGCGCCGCTGCACCAGCTCCCGGCCCCGTTCCGGCTCGGCGGTTGGGCCCATGCCTTCGGCGTACGCCCCGAGGATCTGGTTGAGCTCGACGGCGGTGGCGATGTTGATCGTGACCTGCGGAACGGCACCGTCACCCTGCACCGGGCCGGGGACGAGCCGCTGACCGCGTACCTCCGGCAGGTCGGCCGGGGCCGGCCCGGGGCGCGACGGTTCGTGCTGGCCCGCCGGCCCGACGTACCACCCGTGGCCGACCTGGTGCGGCTCGTCCTCGGGCTGCGCCTGGCCATCACGGTGACGCTCACCGACCACGCGCCGGACGCCGGAGACCTTCGGCTCGGGCAGGGGGAGAGCTGGGATGTCACGATCCGCCCGCCCGGGGCGCCGGTCGTTCCCGCCGACCCACCCACCCGGGCCACCCCGGAGGCGGCCGTGGCGTTCTGCCTCGACTACCTCGAACTCGTCATCGCCGGCAGCGTCCCCGACGATCCGATCGTCCCGATCCCCGTGCCGCAGGCCCCGACGCCGGCCGTCGTCCACGATCCCGTACCGCTGCTCCGTCGGCTCGCCCGCCACCACGCGGGGCAGCCCGTCGCCGTTCACTACGAGGGCGGCACCTGCCAGGTGTGGCTGCGGGACCGCGACGACGTCCGTCACATCGCGACCGCGGCGACCCTGCCGGCCGCCGTCCACGCTCTCGGCCTCTGACCGCGGTCCACCCCGAGCAGCGGTCGGAGTAGGCCGGCAGCCGCCGGGCCGGGGCGGCGCCTGCTCCGGCTGGGGCTTGACCGGCCCGCTACCCGGCGGTGGGCCGTTCGGCGGCGTCGGGCCGGTCGTCGAGCCCGCTGCCGGGCTGGTCGTTGCGCTGGTGCGGTGCGGGGTGATCGGGCGCCGGCGTGGGCCGGTGGGGTGCCGGCATGGGCTGATCGGGTGCCGGGTGGTCTGGCGCGGGCCACGTCCAGTCGGCGTCGAAGGGGCTGCGGTTGGCCCTGCGGCGGTGGAGTACCAGGACCCCGGCAAGGATCCCGGTCAGCACGATTCCGCCGACCGCCCAGGGCTGCCACCGGAAGGGGGTGTGCCCGGAGACCGTCACCACCTCGCCGTCGCCGGGTACGGAGGTGATGTTGACGGGTGCGTAGATCCAGTCGTCCGAGCCCAGCAGATCGTTGTGTTCGCGGAAGTCCTCCAGGTCCTCGTAGGTGTCGCCGGTGTTGTCGATCAGGAGTGCACCGTCGTCGGGTTTCCGCGCCACGTACACGTCCAGCACCTCCAGCGACCCGTCCTCCCGCTTGACCAGGATGGAGCGCTGGTAGAGCGTCCCGTCGGGCCCGGCGAAGTCGTCGGCCGCCCTGTGGACCGCACCGGGCGGGCGGCAGCCGTCCTCCTCGTCGCACCTCGTGGCGGCCAGCAGGTCGTACTGGATCTGTTCCGGGCTGTAGTGGGCGGCGACGTTGGCGAGCCGATCCTCGGGGGTGGAGGCGGTGCGGAACTGGGGGTGCTTGTCGTTCGTGACGGTGGCCGCCCTGGCGTACTCCAGGAGCAGGTTGGGCTTCTCCGCCGGCTCGCCCGCGCCGCACCCGGACACCAGTAGCGCGACCGACGCGCCAACGACCGTGACGACTCCCGCACCGGTACGCATCACGACTCCCCTTCCCGAGACCGCCCTGGGCCGGCGCGTTCGGATCGGTGGCTGCCGGATCGGGCTCTTCCCTGCAGCGTGGCACAGAACCGCCACTCGGGTGATGGACGTCGATTCCGAGGTCGGGGTGGCGGACGGGTCACGATCCGTGTGCCGGGACGGGCCATCGTTCCGACGACGAGGACGTTCGCGCCACCGGTGCGATGGTGACGGTCGGCACGGCGGTGGTCGGTGTAAGTAACGGGATGACTTGTAGTCCTTACCTGCCGCGTGCCAGGATCCTTCCCCATGAGCGATCGTGAAACCGCGCCGCCACCCGGGCCGGTCGAGGCGTCCGCCCGGCCGGTCGAGGCGTCCGCCCGGCCGGTCGAGGCGTCCGCCCGGCGGATCGCCACGTTGGCCCTGCCCGCCCTGGTGGTGCTGGCCGCCGAGCCGCTCTACGTGCTGGTCGACACCGCCGTGCTCGGTCACCTCGGCGCGGTGCCGTTGGCCGCGCTCGCCGTCGGCGGACCGGTGATGACGCTGGTCGCCTGGATCGGCACGGTCACGGCGTACGGCACCACCGGGCGGACGGCCCGCCGCTTCGGGTACGGCGACCGGCCCGCGGCGGTCGCCGAGGGGGTCCAGGCGTCCTGGCTCGCCCTCGCCGCCGGCCTGCTGATGTCGGTCGTCATGCAGGTGGTGGCCGGCCCGTTGGCGCGTACCCTCGCCGGCGACGAATCCGCCGAGGTGGCCGACGGCGCGGCGCTCTGGCTGCGGGTCGCGGCGCTCGGCGCCCCCGGGCTCCTGCTCGCGGCGGCCGGCAACGGCTGGATGCGGGGGGTGCAGGACACCCGGCGACCGGTGTACTTCGTGCTCGGCCCGAACCTGTTCTCGGCCGCGCTCTGCCCGGTGCTGGTTCACGTGGTCGGGCTCGGCCTGGTCGGCTCGGCGATCGCCAACGCGGTCGCCCAGACGCTCTGCGGGCTGCTCTTCGCGGGTGCGCTGGTCGTCGAGCGGGTACCGCTGGCCCCGCAGCCCCGGGTCATCGCGCGCCAGCTCGTGCTCAGCCGAGACCTGCTGATCCGGGGCGCCGCCTTCCAGGTCAGCTTCCTGTCCGCGACCACCGTCGCGGCCCGGTTCGGTGTCGCGGCGGTCGGCGCCCACCAGATCGCGCTACAGCTGTGGTTCTTCACCGCGTTGCTGCTGGACGCGCTCGCCATCGCCGCCCAGTCGCTGGTCGGGGCGGCCCTCGGGGCCGGCGACGCGGCGAGCGCCCGGATGCTCGCCCGGCGGACCGCGGTGGCGGGCGGACTCTGCGGCATCGCCTTCGCCGTGCTGATCGGCGCCGGCGTCGGGATCATCCCGGGCTGGTTCAGCGCCGACCCGCAGGTACGCGACCAGGCCCTGCTCGCCTGGCCGTGGTTCGTCGCCATGCAGCCGCTGGCCGGCGTCGTCTTCGCGCTCGACGGGGTGCTGATCGGCGCCGGCGACGTCCGGTACCTCCGCGACCTGACCGTGGCCGGCGCCCTCGGCGGCTTTCTCCCGGCGATCTGGCTGAGCCACCTTCTCGATCTCGGCCTCGGCGGCATCTGGGCCGGACTGACGCTCTTTGTGCTGCTTCGGCTGGTCGGACTCCTGCTGCGGATTCGCTCCGGCCGCTGGCTGGTGCTCGGCGTCACCCGGTGACCTCGACCGGAGGCTGCATGACCATGCAGCTCTGTGCAATACTATGACCCGTGTCCAAGGTGCTCACCTCCCTGCCTGTCGGTGAACGTGTCGGGATCGCCTTCTCCGGCGGCCTCGACACCTCGGTAGCGGTCGCGTGGATGCGCGACAGGGGCGCCGTGCCCTGTGCGTACACGGCCGATGTCGGCCAGTACGACGAGCCCGACATCGAGTCGGTGCCGGGGCGGGCGTTGGCGTACGGCGCGGAGGTCGCCCGGCTGGTCGACTGCCGGGCGGCGCTGGTCGAGGAGGGGCTGGCCGCCCTGGCCTGCGGCGCCTTCCACATCCGGTCCGGCGGCAGGACCTACTTCAACACCACGCCCCTCGGCCGGGCCGTCGCCGGCACCCTGCTGGTGCGCGCGATGCTCGAGGACGGGGTGCAGATCTGGGGAGACGGCTCCACCTTCAAGGGCAACGACATCGAGCGGTTCTACCGGTACGGCCTGCTCGCCAACCCGTCGCTACGGATCTACAAGCCGTGGCTGGACGCCGACTTCGTCAGCGAGCTGGGCGGCCGCAAGGAGATGTCGGAGTGGCTGCTCGCCCACAACCTGCCCTACCGGGACAGCGTGGAGAAGGCGTACTCGACCGACGCCAACATCTGGGGCGCGACGCACGAGGCGAAGTCCCTGGAGCACCTCGACACCGGCATCGAGATCGTCGAGCCGATCATGGGGGTACGGTTCTGGGACCCCGAGGTGGAGATCATCCCCGAGGACGTCACCATCGGGTTCGAGCAGGGTAGGCCGGTGACGATCAACGGCAAGGAGTTCGCCTCCGCCGTCGATCTCGTACTGGAGGCCAACGCCATCGGCGGGCGGCACGGCCTGGGCATGTCCGACCAGATCGAGAACCGGATCATCGAGGCCAAGAGCCGGGGCATCTACGAGGCGCCGGGGATGGCGCTGCTGCACGTGGCGTACGAGCGGCTGGTCAACGCGATCCACAACGAGGACACCCTGGCCAGCTACCACACCGAGGGGCGGAAGCTCGGCCGGTTGCTGTACGAGGGCCGCTGGCTGGACCCGCAGGCGTTGATGCTGCGCGAGTCGTTGCAGCGGTGGGTCGGGTCCGCGGTCACCGGCGAGGTGACGCTGCGACTGCGACGCGGTGAGGACTACTCGATCCTGGACACCACCGGGCCGGCGTTCAGCTACCACCCCGACAAGCTGTCGATGGAGCGCACCGAGGACTCCGCCTTCGGCCCGACCGACCGGATCGGCCAGCTCACCATGCGCAACCTCGACATCGCGGACTCGCGCACCAAGCTCGAGCAGTACGCCCGACTCGGCATGGTCGGGGGCAGCCCGCATCCGGCCCTGCTCGGCTCCGCCCAGCCGACAACGACCGGGCTGATCGGCGCGATGCCGGAGGGGGGCGCGGAGGCGATCGCCTCCCGAGGCGAGGTCTCCGAGGCCGACGCGCTGCTCGACCACGCGGCGATGGAGGCCGGCACCGACTGATCGGCGATCACCACGCTCCTGGCCGGCGAGCTGCTCGCCGGCCACGGCATCCCGACGAGGTCGTGGCAGCGGCTGCGGGCGGGGCGGGTAGCGGGGGCGACGACCCACCCGCGGTCCGCCGACGCGGACACCTGCCAGCCGGAGCTCCGGGCCCAGACCGGGCGCCGACTCGGGCAGGTCGTGGCGGGACGCGCGACCCGAGGGCCCGCCGTGGGGAGCGGCGGGCCCTCGGACCGCGGTCGGGTCAGACCTGCGCCCGGAGCGCCTGCAGGGTCGGTAGCGCCTGCTGGGCGATCCACCGGCTGGTGTTCCGGGTGGCCTCCGTGTCGACCCTGGCCCGGTCCAGCGGCGGTCCCTGCAGCCTGCCGCGGTAGTACAGCTCGGAGTCCCACGCCGAGTCACCGTTGTACGCCACACAGGTGTACTGGATCTCGACGGTCACGACCCGCCCCATGCTGTCGTACTCCCGAATCGTCTGCTCGCTGCACGTCGGCGCCAGTTTCGTGACGATCGCCTGGTAGCCGCTGATCACGCCGTCGAGCAGGCCGGTGGTGGAGAGGCCGTACTTGGCGAAGCCGACCATCGCGATCCCGTGGATGACCCCCATGAGCTTGCCGATGGTGTCGGCCGCGGAGAGGCTCTGCACGGCGTTGAAGTACGACCTGGACAGCGCCGCGCAGTCGACGGCACCGTTGACGAACGGGCCGAGCAGGCTCCCCGGCATGCTGTCGATCTGGGCGATCTTGGTGACCGCCGCCTCGGTGCAGGCCTCGACATCGGCGGCGGCGATCGCGTCGATGTGGTCGAGGATCTCCTGCTTGGCGTTCTCGACTGCGGCGATGATCTCCCGCTTGGCCCGTTCGATGTCATTGCCCCCACCAAGGAGGCTCTGGGCCACCGACACGATGATGTTGGCCCAGTCCTTCCAGGCTGCCTGGGCGGGCTGGGTGGTGCCGCTGACGGTGAGCACCACGGCGACGGTGGCGGCGACGACGCCGTTGACGAATCTCCGTCTCATGTGCGCGCTTCCTCCTCGGATGGGCATCACGGGGGTCACGGGAGTGGGACGCCTTGGCGCAGCAACACGTCCAGGGTCTGCTGCGCAAGCGGTCTGGTGGTGTCGGCCATCAGAAAGTCCTCGACGTGCTTCAGGTCGAGGGGCCCGGGAATCGGCGGGCCGTCGTCGATGGAGTACTCGTCCTTGTGCGCCCAGTACCAGGCCGTCACGGTTCGATCGGCGAATGTGCAGATGTACCTCCGCCAGACGCCCTGGGGATGCGCGGAGAACGTGCAATCCGGGGCCATCTCCTGGATGAGGTACTCCAGCCCCTGCCGGAAGTAGGGCAGTTGGGCCCGCGCGAGGTTCGTACCCTCCTCGGCGTCGACCGTGAGGTAGGCGGTGTGGAGCTCCGTGAACAGCACGATCATCGCCTTGCCCACGTCGTTGAGCGCGGCGTCCGACTCGCTGACCGTGGCCAGGTGCGCCTTGGCCGCGTACGCCGCGTCGTGCATGCTGTTGATCGCCGGGCCGGCGAGCCACGGCACCCGCAGCATCTCGGCCTTGGTCAGGGCCGCCTCGGCCTTGCCACGCAGCTCGTTGGTGATCTGGCTGTCGAGCCGCTCGAGTACGTCGTTCTTCGTCCCGTTGATGGCGCTGATGACCTGCTGGACCAGCTCGTTGATCTCGCCCGGGGTGTATCTGCCGTCTCGGCCCTTCTCGAAGGCGCTGACGAGAACGTCGATGAACACCCAGTAGCTGATGTTGCTGGCCCTGGCCTTCGCCGGCGTCGGGGTTCCGGTCAGGGCCACGGCCAACGCCAGCGCGGCGGCGGCGATGCCACGCAACAGCGGTCTCGCCGCCCGCACTCTGATTCCTCGCATCGTTGCCTCCTCCGGCCACGCCGCACGGAACGTCGGGCGAACGCGACGCGCGGCGCGGGGCTGGTGTGGTCCACGCGGGTGATGGCGTGACGGCGTGACGGCGACACGTGGCCGCGCCCGGTCTGCCGAGTGCGCCGCCGGTCCGCTCGTCCGCCGGGCGCCTGGCCAGCATCGCGTCTGCGCGCCGGGCGCGGTATCCGTGAAACTACGGAATGGAATCTCTCGAGTCGACGCCTATCATTGGCCCAGCAGCGAGTCTGGGGAGGCGCCGTGGCTCCGGAAGCGCCGCTCGTCGGCCGTGACGCCCAGCTCGCGGCGCTGGATGCCGCCGTGGCGACCGTGGCCGGTGGCGGGTTCGCGGTGGTCAAGCTGTGCGGTGAGCCGGGCATCGGCAAGACCCGAATGCTGCGTGCGCTCTCGCAGCGGGCGGCGGCGGCCGGCCTGCTGGTCTGCGCGGGCCAGGCCACCGAGTTCGAGCAGGACGTGCCCTTCGCGACGTACGCTGAGGCGCTCCGGCCACTCCTGCCGGGGCGGCACGCCGACGGGGAGGGCGACGCCGTTCGGCGTGCGGTCGACGGCCACGGGGCCGGCTCGGCCTCGTCGGTGGACCGGGCGCGCATCTACTCCGGGGTGTGGCGGCTGCTCGACGGCGCCCGCCCACCCGGTGTCGCCTTGCTCCTCGACGACCTGCACTGGGCCGACACCCCGTCGCTGGAGCTGACCGAGTACCTGATCCGCAAGCCGCCACGCGGACCGACGCTGGTGGCGGTCGCGTTCCGCACCGAGCAGCCACCAGCCGGCGTGGTCGACGCGATCGCGCACGTCGGCCCGGCCGCCACCCAGATCAGCCTGCCGCACCTCGGGCCGGCCGACGTCGACAAGCTCCTGCCAAAGGTGCCGCCCCGGCGCCGAGCACTGATCGCGCGGGCCAGCGGCGGCAACCCGCTCTACGTCCAGGCCCTGTCCCGGCTCCGCGACGACACCCTCGCCGCCCTCGTGAACGACCACGACATCGACGCCTCGGAGAGCCGCATCCTCACCGGGCTCGTCACCGACATCGCCGATCTCGACGAGCGGCAACGGCGCGTCGCGTACGCGGCGGCGGTCGCCGGGGCCCACGCGTCGATCGACCTCGTCGCGTACGTGGCCGAGCTGCCGGCCAGGGCGGTCATCGCCGGCGCCGACCAGCTGCACCGACGGGGGCTGATCGACGTCGACCGAGGCCAGCTGCGGTTCCGTCATCCGCTGGTCCGCGCCGCCGCGCACGAGCTGGCCGGCCCGGCGTGGCGGTTCGCCGCGCACGCCCGCGCGGCGGCACACCTACGGGCGCACGGCGGATCGCTCCAGGTGGTGGCGCATCACGTGGCACGCTCGGCCCAGCCCGGTGACGAGGCCGCCGCCGAGGTGCTGATCGAGGCGGGGCTCGCCTTCACGTACAGCGCGCCCGCCCAGGCCGCCCACTGGCTCGGCATGGCGCTGCGCCTGCTGCCGGCGGACCGCCTCGGTGACCGACGGCCTGCCGTGTTGCTGCGGTACGCCCGCGCACTGGGCCTCGGCGGCGATCTGGAGGGCAGCCGGGAGGTACTGCGCGAGCTGGCGCACGCCAGCGAGCCGGTACGCACCGAGGCGGCGGCCTTCCGCGCGTTCGTCGCCCGCATGCGCGGCGACATCGACGAGGCGGAGATGCTGCTCACCGCGGAGCTGAACGGCGGGCGGCTGCCGCCGGCGGCCGAGGGGAAGCTGTGCGTGGAACTCGCCGCGCTCGGGGCACTCCGCGAAGACGGCGAGGCGACGCGGCGCCACGCGGAGCGCGCACTCGCGCTGTTCGGCGACGACCGGCCGGCGCTCGCCGCCGCGGCCCGGGCGCTGCACGCCTTCGGCAGCCTCCAGGACGGCGACGTCGCCGGCGCCCGGCACCACGCCGCCGCGGCGACCAGGCTGGCGGACGCCGCGACCAGCCCGACGCTGCGCCCGCACGTCGAGCTGTTCGGCCCGTTGGCCTGGGTCCACATGCAACTGGGCGACGTCGACGCGGCCGTCCGGGAGCTCGACCGGGCGGCGCAGGTCGTGGCGAGCACCGGCGACAGTAGCGCCGTGCCGTACCTGCTGGTCGTGCGGGCCGCGGTGCAGACCCGGCTCGGGCATCTGGCGCCGGCCGTCCAGCTCACCGAGGAGGCCGCGGCCGTGGCCGGGCGTATCGGCAGCGCCGAGATGCGAGCCATGGCGGAGGCCGTGTCGCTACGCCCGCTGCTGTGGACCGCCGGCCCGTCCGCCACCATCGCCGCCGCCGACCGCCTCGCCGCGACCGGCCGACCACGGTCCCGGATGTGGTGGCGCGTCGCGCGGGTCAATCTCGCCATGGCACACCTCGCCGCCGGTAACACCGGGCCGTGCCTGGACATCGTCTCCGGCCCGCGGGAGTCCTGGCCGGCCGGGCCGCCGACCGCCGTGCCGCGCGACACCCTGCGCGCCGTCGCGCTCGCCCGGTCGGGCGACCTCGGCGGTGCCGGACGGTTCGCCCGACGGGCCGGATCGGTGGCCGAGGCCGCGGGACTGTCCTACGAGGCCGGCTGGGCGACCTGGGCACGCGCGTACGTGGCGCTTCGCGCCCGCCGCTTCGACGAGGCCGCGGCGCTGGCCGACCAGGCCGTCGACCGACTCGTCGCCGCCGAGGCGCCGATCGAGGCGGCACTCTCGCGGCACCTGGCCGGCGTCGCGTACATCCGCGGCGGCCGGGCCGGACGCGCCCGGGACGCCCTGCGGCGTGCGCGGGACGGCTACGAGGCGCACGGCGCGACCTGGCTCCGCTCGGTACTCGACCGGCATCGGGCCGAAACCCCGCCCCGCGTGGCGCTTTCCGCGCGGGAGCGGGAGATCGCCGAGCTGGTCCGGAGCGGCCTGACCAACCAGGAGATCGCGTCCCGCCTCTTCCTCAGCCGTCGTACGGTCGAGTCGCACCTGTCGCGGGTCTTCGCCAAGCTGGGCGTGCGCTCGCGTACCGCCATGGCAGCCCGAATCGCCACCGAGCTCGAAGCCGGTCGGCTGGTGGTTGATGAAGGCTCCAGAGTCGGCCCCTAGTACGTGTCACGGGTAGCCGTGCAACGGCAGCCCAGCCTGCCCGCGGACCCGTACCGGGCCGTCGCGGTCACGTCGGCCGGCGATCACGCCTTTCACAACGGCCAGCCGGTCACGACCGCCGTGGATCCCCCACGCGGGGCGCCGGCGCGGGCCGCTTGGGGCCGCCTGCCTGGGGCCGCCGGCGCGGGGCGCCGAGGCGGGGTGAGCGTACCGCGGATCCGGGGAGCGGGTTCACCCTTCCACCCGACCGGGCGGCGGCAGCGGGCGGAGATAGATGTCACCGGCCAGTCCCTGCTTGATGGTGCGGGCGAGGTCGTCGGCGAGCACCTCGTCCGCGTCGGCCTCGACGCCGTCGAGGGCGATTCTGGCGACCTCGCGGGCGTCGGACTTCGGAGCGTCGATGCTGGCGGCCATGTCGGTGTCGATGAACCCGACGTGCAGACTCGTCACGCGGGTGCCCTGGGCTGCCAGCTCCTGCCGGAAGCCGTTCGTGGCCTGCCACAGGGCAGCCTTGGTCGCGTTGTACGAGAGACCGCGGCTGAACCACGATGTCACCGAGTTCACATTGAGGAAGCGTCCGCCGCCGTTTGCCGGGAGGATCGGTGCGAACGCTCGGGTGATCAGCACCGGGCCGTAGAAGTTCGTTTCGAACTCGCGTCGGACCTCGTCCAGATCGCCGTGTAGCAGGCTCTGGTACCGCATGACACCGGCGTTGTTCACCACCAGCGTCACGTCCTGCGCATCGGCGGCCGTGCGCTTGACGGCATCAGGATCGGTGACATCGAGGGCGATGGGCGTGGCGCCGGGGGTCGTCACGGACCGAGGGTCCCGGGCCGCGGCGTAGACCGTGCGCGCGCCCCGGGCGAGGGCCTCTTCGACAAACGCCTTGCCAAGCCCACGGTTGCCGCCGGTAACGAGAACCACGGCGTTCTTGAGCTGCATAAACGATCTCCACAGGCTGGAAACCGATCGGTTTCCGCCAACCGTAAACCGGTCGGTTTCCAGTCGTCAAGGTCCAGGGTTAGCCTGTGTCCATGACCCCAACCGCTGCGCCCCGCGAGCGGCTGCTGCGCGCCGCCGCCGACCTCTTCTACGCGGAGGGCAGCTCCGCGGTCGGCGTAGAGCGGCTGTGCCGGACCGCGGGCGTGTCAAAGAAGTCGATGTATCAGCTCTTCGCGACCAAGGACGAGGTCATCGCCGAGAGCCTCCGCGTTCACGGGCCGGCGACCATTGCCGCGTACTTTCCCGACCCGGCCGCCGACCTGCCCCCCCGCGAGCGGATCCTGTACGTGTTCGCCCGTCTAGAGGAAAACTCCGAGTCGCCGTCGTTCCACGGATGTCCATTGGTGAATGCGGCCATCGAGCTACATAATCCCTCTCATGAAGCATCGATGGTCGCGTTGTCGCTCAAGAAGGAGATGGAGTCATATTTCCTGCGGCAGGCCGAACAGCTTGAGGTGGCCGACCCGGCGTTCCTGGCGGCGCAGCTGGTCCTGCTGTTCGACGGATGTTCGGTGCGCGCCGTCATGCGGGGAGAACCGTTGGCTGGCCTCGCACTGCGCGCCGCCAAACACCTGCTCGACACCGCGGCCTGACCGCACCTGGGCGGATTCAACAGGGTGAGGGCGGGGCCGCTACCGCGCCCCGCCCTCCGTCGACTCACCGACGCGACCAGGGGGTCACCCCCGCGTACACGGGGAGCAGGACTTCTTGACCTGCGAGGCTATAGACCAACTGTCGCGTTTCTCATCACTTTAAGATTCATGATCGCCATCAGGTTCGACGTGTCGCGGATGCCCTCACTGTGGCTCACGAACCCAGCTCACCCACGTCGAGGCGTTGACTGCCGTAACGTGACAGCGCGTACGAAGGCCCGCCAGGCAGTCGCGTCGAGATCGAGGCGGGTCCGGTCGGATCCCTGCTCTGCCTCCATACGCCGACCACGTCGCCTCATCCTCCGAGCCGGGTTCCACGCGGTCCGATCCTAGGTCTCAAGGTCACGCGAGACGCCCTTGACGTCTGGGCTGGGCAACCGGACCCTGACCTTCTCTCGTCGCCCCGGGGTGTGTGTTAGGAAGGGGCCCTTCCTATACCAAAAACGATAAGAAGGGGCCCTTCCTTACAGCCTGGGTGGCGTGCCGGCTCGCAGACGCCTCTGGCAGGCTGGACCCCTGTGAGCGCAGACGGTCTGGTTGTGGTCGACAAGCCCGGCGGCATGACGTCGCACGACGTGGTCGCCCGGATCCGCCGGCTGGCCCGGACCCGACGGGTCGGGCACGGCGGGACGCTGGACCCGATGGCCACCGGCGTGTTGGTGATCGCCGTCGGCCGGGCGACCCGGCTGCTGACGTACGTGATCGGCGCCGGCAAGAGCTACACCGCCACGATCCGGCTCGGCCAGTCGACCGTGACCGACGACGCCGAGGGCGAGGTGGTGCGCAGCGTCGACGCCGCCGGGGTCACCGAGGAGAGCGTACGGGCCGGCCTGGTCCCGCTGACCGGCGAGATCGACCAGGTGCCGAGCGCGGTCAGCGCCGTCAAGATCGACGGTCGGCGCGCGTACCAGCGGGTTCGCGACGGCGAGTCCGTCGTCCTGGCTCCCCGGCGGGTGACCGTCTCCCGGTTCGACGTCCTGGAGGTTCGGCGGGAGACCGTCGACGGGCGGACCGTGGTCGACGTGGACGTGGTGGTCGACTGCTCCTCCGGGACGTACGTCCGGGCGCTGGCCCGGGACCTCGGCGCCGCGCTCGGGGTCGGCGGGCATCTCACCGCGCTGCGCCGCACCGCCGTCGGCGGGTTCACGCTCGCCGAGGCGTCGACCCTGCCCGAGTTGGAGGAGCGCGCCCCGGAGGTGGTGAACCTGCCGCTCGACGCGGCGGCCCGCCGGTTCTTCCCCCAGCGGCAGGCGAATGCCGACGAGGCCAAGGTGCTCTCGCACGGCGGGCCGCTCGACCCGGTCGGCATCGCCGGGCCGTACGCGGTCTTCGGGCCGGAGGGCAACCTGATCGCCATCGTCAGTGAGAAGGGCGGGCGGGCCCGGGCGGAGATCGTGTTGGCGCCTGCCTGACCGTGAAATTGCCGGTCGGCGTGGGGTGCGAGGAGACCAGGAGGAGAGTCGGAATGCAACGGTGGCGGGGATACCACGGGGCACCGGTCGGCTGGGGCCGCTCGGTGATCACCATCGGCGTCTTCGACGGCATACACCGGGGACACCAGGCGATCATCGGACACGCGGTGAAGCGGGCCCGGGATCTCGGCCTGCGGTCGATCGTGGTCACGTTCGACCCGCACCCGGCCGAGGTGGTCCGGCCCGGCTCCCACCCGGCCGTGCTCACCGAGCCCGCCCGGAAGGCGGAGCTGATCGAGGAGCTCGGCGCGGACGTCCTCTGCGTGGTGCCGTTCACCCCGGACTTCTCCCGGCTGTCGCCCGAGGCGTTCGTGCACGACGTCCTGGTCGAGCAGTTGCACGCGGCACTGGTCGTGGTGGGGGAGAACTTCCGGTTCGGGCACCGGGCGGCCGGGGACGTCGCGCTGCTGGAACGGCTGGGGCGGACGTTCGGCTTCTCCGTCGAGGGGGCGCCGCTGGTCTCCGTCGACGACACCGTCTTCTCCTCGACGTACGTCCGGGCCTGCGTGGCGGCCGGCGACGTGACCGCCGCGGCGGCCGCGCTGGGCCGGCCGCACCGGCTCGAGGGGGTGGTGGTCCGGGGCGACCAGCGGGGTCGGGAACTCGGCTTCCCCACCGCCAACCTGCTCTGCCACCGGTACGCGGCGGTCCCCGCGGACGGCATCTACGCGGCCTGGCTGATCCGTCGGAGTGGCCGGTCGGGGGAGCGGGAGGAGCGACTGCCCGCCGCCGTCTCCATCGGGACGAACCCGACGTTCTCCGGGCGGGAGCGCCGGGTCGAGGCGTACGTCCTGGACTTCACCGGTGATCTCTACGGCGAGCGGCTGGGCCTCGACTTTGTGGCGTACCTGCGCCCGATGCGGCAGTTCGACGGGATCGAACCACTGGTCGCGCAGATCAACGAGGACGTGGCGGAGTGCCGGAGCCTGTTGCTGGGGTGATCGGAGCCGGCGCCGCCACCCGCCGGCACGCGGGGTTTCCGCCGCCCTCGCGGATCTCCCGTCGCCTCCGTCGGGCCACGTACCGCCTCCGTCGGGCCACTCAGCGAATCCGGCGGGCCGCGCACGACCCCGCCGGGTCTGGGGTCGCGCTGACCGCGCTCCTCCGGGCCTCGGTCGACCGGCGACCCGCCGTGGTGTGCCCTTGACTCGGCCGGGCCGTGGCAGGCTGGTAGCCTGACGGAAACGTCGAGTCATCGGCGTGGGCCTCGCGTGCCTGCACGACGCCGTGGGTGCGAGGCCGCCCGCGCAGACGACGCCGCGGGCGCAGACAACAATCCAGGAACAGGGAGACATGGCGCTCGACCAGGAGACCAAAGCCAAGATCCGCCAGGAGTACGCGACCTCCGAGAATGACACCGGGTCGCCCGAGGTGCAGGTCGCGGTCCTGACCAAGCGGATCGCCGACCTCACCGAGCACCTGAAGGTGCACAAGCACGACCACCACAGCCGTCGCGGCCTGCTGCTGCTTGTCGGCCGCCGCCGCCGGCTGCTCAACTACCTGCAGAAGAAGGACATCAACCGCTACCGGTCGCTCATCGAGCGGCTCGGCCTGCGGCGGTGACCCGGGCGGGAGGAGCGGCCGTCGCCAACCGACCGCCGCTCCTCCCGCCCGGCACCACCACCCAAACCAGGGGCCAGCGCGACCACCCCACGGGAGCCGGTCGACGCACCGGTCCTCGGTAGTGGCCCCCGGGCCGGCCGGCACACCGCCGGCACCCCGGGCGCTTCGATCGAAGACCGGCCGTCTGAGCAGCTTCTCTGGCTACGGTCTCGCACCGGCGGATCCGGTGTGGAGGGCAGTCGCGGGCCCCCGATCGAAGGAGTGCAACCGCACCATGACCGAAACGTCCACCTCGATAACCACCCTGGGCACCCAGTACCGCACCGCCGTGATCGACAACGGGTCCTTCGGCACCCGTGAGGTCACCTTCTCCACCGGCCGTCTCGCCCGGCAGGCCGCCGGCTCGGTCCTCGCCCAGCTCGGTGACACCGTGGTCCTCTCCGCAACCACGGCGAGCAAGCAGCCCCGCGACCAGTTCGACTTCTTCCCGCTCACCGTCGACGTCGAGGAGCGGATGTACGCCGCGGGTCGCATCCCCGGCTCGTTCTTCCGGCGCGAGGGCCGCCCCAGCGAGGACGCCATCCTCACCTGCCGGCTGATCGACCGCCCGCTGCGCCCCTCCTTCGTCAAGGGGCTGCGCAACGAGGTCCAGATCGTCGAGACCGTGCTGGCGCTCGATCCGCAGCACCCGTACGACGTGGTCGCGATCAACGCCGCGTCGATGTCGACGAAGCTCTCCGGTCTGCCGTTCTCCGGCCCGATCGGGGCGACCCGGATGGCGCACGTGGAGGGCCAGTGGGTCGCCTTCCCGACGTACGAGGAACTCTCCCGGGCCACCTTCGACATGGTCGTCGCGGGCCGCGTGCTGGAGGACGGCGACGTCGCGATCATGATGGTCGAGGCGGAGGCCACCGAGCACACCATCGGTCTGATCGCCAATGGCGCGCCCGCCCCGACCGAGGAGGTCGTGGCGAGCGGCCTCGAGGCGGCGAAGCCGGCCATCCGGGAGCTGTGTCGGGCGCAGAGCGAGCTCGCCGAGGTCGCCGCGAAGCCGGTCGCCGAGTTCCCGATCTTCCTGGACTACACCGACGACGTCTACCAGGCGGTGGTCGACGCGGCCCGGACCGACGTCGCCGAGGCGCTGCGGATCGCCGGCAAGGCCGACCGCGAGGAGGCGTTGGAGCGGATCCGGGAGCGGGTCGTCGAGCAGCTTGCCACGGACGGCTTCGAGGGCCGCGAGAAGGAGATCAACGCCGCGTTCCGGTCGCTGACCAAGGCCGAGGTGCGGGCCCGGGTGCTGCGGGAGCAGGTCCGGATCGACGGCCGGGGTCTGCGGGACATCCGGCCGCTGACCGCCGAGATCGCGGTCCTGCCCCGGGTGCACGGCTCGGCGCTCTTCGAACGCGGCGAGACGCAGATCCTCGGCGTCACCACGCTGAACATGCTCCGGATGGAGCAGGCGCTCGACACCCTCTCCCCGGAGAAGTCCAAGCGCTACATGCACAACTACAACTTCCCGCCGTACTCGACGGGCGAGACCGGCCGGGTCGGCGCGCCCAAGCGGCGCGAGATCGGGCACGGGGCCCTGGCCGAGCGGGCACTGATTCCGGTGCTGCCGAGCCGCGAGGAGTTCCCGTACGCGATTCGCCAGGTTTCCGAGGCGATCGGCTCGAACGGCTCCACCTCGATGGGCTCGGTCTGTGCCTCGACGCTGTCGCTGCTGAGCGCCGGCGTACCGCTGAAGGCGCCGGTCGCCGGCATCGCGATGGGGCTGATCTCCGACGAGGTCGACGGCAAGACCCAGTACGTGACGCTGACCGACATCCTCGGTGCCGAGGACGCCTTCGGCGACATGGACTTCAAGGTCGCCGGCACCCGGGACTTCGTCACCGCGCTCCAGCTCGACACCAAGCTCGACGGCATCCCGTCCGACGTGCTGGCCGCCGCGCTGCAGCAGGCGTACGAGGCACGGCAGGTGATCCTCGACGTGATGCAGGAGGCGATCGAGGCTCCGGCGAAGATGTCGGACTACGCGCCGCGGGTGACCACGGTGAAGATCCCGGTCGACAAGATCGGCATGGTGATCGGCCCGAAGGGCCAGACGATCAACGCGATCCAGGACGAGACCGGAGCCGAGATCTCCATCGAGGACGACGGCACGATCTACGTGGGCGCCACCAACGGCCCCGCCGCCGAGGCGGCCGTCGAGCGGATCAACGCGATCGCCAACCCGACCCTGCCGAAGGTCGGGGACAAGTTCCTCGGCACGGTGGTCAAGACGGCGGCGTTCGGCGCCTTCGTCTCGCTGCTTCCCGGCCGGGACGGCCTGCTGCACATCTCCAAGGTCGGCGACGGCAAGCGGGTCGAGAAGGTCGAGGACTACCTCAACGTCGGCGACAAGATCGAGGTACAGATCGCCGACATCGACGCCCGCGGCAAGATCTACCTGGACAAGGTACGGCCGGAGGGCGAGGAGGTCCCGGCACCGGCCCCGACGGGTGCGGCCGGCGAGCGGCCGGTCGGCCGGGACCGTGGCGACCGGGGGCCGCGCGACCGCGGCGACCGGGAACGGGGGGACCGGGGCCCGAGCCGAGGCGACCGCGAGGGCGGCGAGCCCGGCGAGGGCGGCGGCGAGCAGCCGCGTCGCCGCCGGCACCGGCACAGCTGAGCCACGCGTCCGCGCCGACCTGTGCCGTCCGCGCAGGTCGGCGCGCCGCACGCGCCGCGTAGGTCGGGCGGCGGGTGCGGCACGCGGCGTCCCGTCAACCTAGGAGCCAGGTTCTCGTGAGTCGGGCGATACGAGCGCCTCTGTCCGCCGCCCCCGGGGGCGCGGCGGCCCGGGCCGTCACCCGGGTGGTCGACAGCGATCCGCTCGGCGGCACCGTACGCCGTACCGTGCTCCCCAGCGGGTTACGGGTGATCACCGAGGCGATCCCCGCGATGCGCAGCGTCTCGTTCGGGATCTGGGTGGCGGTCGGGTCCCGCGACGAGACCAAGCCCCAGTCCGGGGTCTCGCACTTCCTGGAGCACCTGCTCTTCAAGGGCACCCGCAAGCGCAGCGCCCTGGACATCTCGGCGGCGATCGAGGCGGTGGGCGGCGAGACGAACGCCTTCACCACCAAGGAGTACACCTGCTACTACGCGCGGGTGCTCGACCAGGACCTGCCGCTGGCGATCGACGTGATGTGCGACCTCGTCGCCGACTCCGTCCTCGACCCCGCCGACGTGGAGACCGAGCGCGGCGTCATCCTCGAAGAGATCGCCATGCACGACGACGAGCCCGGCGACGAGGTGCACGACCTGCTGGCCCGGGCGGTCTACGGCGATCATCCGCTGGGCCGGTTGATCTCCGGCACCGAGGAGACCATCACGCCGATGTCGCGGCGGCAGATCCAGAGCTTCTACCGGCGCCGCTACGTCGCACCGTCGATGGTGATCGCGGCCGCCGGGAACCTCGACCACGCCGCCGTGGTCAAACTGGTCCGGCAGGCGCTGCGCGGCACCCCGCTGGACACCGAGCCGGCACCGCCGGCGCCGTTGCGGCCAGCCGAGCCGGGGGTACGGCACCGCCGCCCCGGCCACGTCGTCGAACACAAGGAGACCGAGCAGGCCCACGTGGTGCTCGGCTGCCCGGGCATCCACCGGCTCGACGACCGACGCTTCGCGCTCGGCGTCCTCAACAACGTGCTCGGTGGCGGCATGTCGAGCCGGCTCTTCCAGGAGATCCGGGAACGGCGCGGCCTGGCGTACTCGGTCTACTCCTACTCGAGCCAGTACGCCGACACCGGGCTCTTCGCCGTCTACGCCGGCTGCGCCCCCGGCAAGGTCGACGAGGTGCTGGACCTGGTCCGCGCCGAACTGGCGGAGGTCGCCGCGCACGGCATCACCGAGGCGGAACTTGCCCGGGGCAAGGGGATGGCGAAGGGCTCGTACGTGCTCAATCTCGAGGACACCGGCTCCCGGATGAGCCGGCTGGCCAAGGGGGAACTGCTCTACGGCGACCTGCTGCCGGTCGACGCGCTGCTCGCCCGGATCGACGCGGTCGGGGCCGACGAGGTGAACGCGCTCGCCGCCGACCTGCTGACCCGGCCGATGTCGTTGGCCGTGGTCGGCCCCTTCGACCAGGACGACTTCGCCGCCGAGCGCTGATTCCCGCGGGCGCCGGCGCCGCCTGTGCCGGGTGAGCGACGTCGACGTCGCCGGGTGGATCACGTGGGTGGCGTGGGCGCCGCTGACGCCGTCCGGTGGACCGCGTGGGCGATGTCGATGTCGGGCGTCGGATCGCGTGGATCGCGGTGGCGCCCTCCCGTGGACCGCGTGGGTGATCGCCGGTTGGTGTCATGTCGCTACCCTCCGCTCAAGGAGGTGGGTGGATGGGTTGGTTCGCTCCCCGGTGCCCGGTGGCCGCCAACGAGCAGCAGTGGATCGACGACAACCTGCGGTGGTGCGTCGCGGAGTTCGGCGACGCCTGGCTGCGCTCTCCGGTCGTGCTGCCGACCGACCAGTTCTTTCCCGGTGCGTACACCGGCTCGGCGGAGGACCTGCACCGCGCGGTGCGCCGGGTCTGCGGGTACCTGGCCGTGGACCCCGAGCGGATCCGGGTGGAACTGCACGGCGAACAGGTGGCCGAGCGGGCGTTGCGGGAGCTGACGGGCGGCTCCTTCGCCTGGTCCGGGGCCGCGGGGCACTACCGGGTGACCGAGGGCAGGACGGTGATCTCGCTGGAGGAGTCGCTCGGGCGTCGGCCGCTGGCGCTGATCGCCACCATCGCGCACGAGCTGGCACACGAGCGCCTGCTGGGCGAGGAGCGGGTCGATCCGGACCGGCCCGACCAGGAGCCGCTGACCGATCTGGTCACCGTCTACCTCGGGTTCGGCGTTTTCACCGCCAACGCCGCGCTCGAGTTCTCCGGGGATCACACCGGCTGGTCCGCCAGCAGACTCGGTTACCTGACGGAGCCGATGTACGGCTACGCCCTCGCCCGGTACGCCTGGCTGCGTGCCGAACCCGACCCGTCCTGGGCGCGGTACCTCGACACCAACCCGCGGACGTACCTCAGACGGGGCCTACGCTTCCTGCGCCGCTCCGGCGTACCGCTTGGTCTCCGACGTCCGGGGCCTGAGGCCGCCGGTCCCGGCTCCGGCGCCCGCGAGCCATCCCCGCTGGGATAGGTTGTCGCCCGTGAACGACGCGAGTGACACACTGCCCACCACCTCGTCCGGCCGGTCGGACGGCTTCCCGCAGGACGCGCCCGCCACGGGCCCGGGCCGGTCTGGCGGGCCGATGCGGGTCGGGGTGCTGGGCGCCCGTGGCCGGATGGGGGCCGAGGTGTGCAGGGCGGTCGACGCCGCCGACGACCTCGCCCTGGTCGCGCGGATCGACCAGGGCGACCCGCTCGACAACGCCGCCGATGCCGGGGCCGAGGTCGTCGTCGACTTCACCACTCCCGACGTCGTCATGCACAACCTGCGCTGGTGCATCGACCGGGGGATCCACGCCGTCGTCGGCACCAGCGGCTTCACCGAGCAGCGGCTGGAGCAGGTGCGCGGTTGGCTGGTGGACCGGCCTGGTGTGGGTGTGGTGATTGCCCCGAACTTCGGCATCGGCGCGGTACTGATGATGCAGTTCGCGGCCAGGGCGGCCCGGTTCTTCGAGTCGGTGGAGATCATCGAGCAGCACCACCCGAGGAAGCTCGACGCGCCGAGCGGTACGGCGGCGCACACCGCCCGGCTGGTCGCGCGGGCCCGGGCCGAGGCTGGGCTCGGACCGGCGCCGGACGCCACCCGGGACGAGGCGCCGGGGGCGCGCGGAGCCGAGATCGACGGCGTACGGGTGCACTCCGTCCGGGCCGCCGGCCTGGTCGCGCACCAGGAGGTCCTCTTCGGGACGACCGGGGAGACGCTCACCATCCGGCACGACTCCTTCGACCGGGCCTCCTTCATGCCCGGCGTGCTGCTGGCCGTCCGTCAGGTGCCACGCCGCCCCGGGCTCACCGTCGGCCTCGACGCCCTGCTGTAAGGAAGGGCCCCTTCTTATCGTTTTTGGTATAGGAAGGGGCCCTTCCTTACAGCCGGACGTGCAGGCGGAGCTGCGGCACCAGCATGTCGTCGACATCCAGGGCCCGGGCCGCCCCGTCCGGCTCCCAGCCGGCGCCGGTGAGGAACCGTTGGGTCGCCGTGTCGCCGTCGAATGCCCAGGCCACCGCCGTGTCGAAGCCGTCGGCCCGCCACAGGTCGACGGAGGCGGCGAGCAACCGGCTGCCGTGACCGCGCCGCCCCCACCGCGGCTCCACCAGCAGGTCCGTCACGGCGACGGTGGCCGGGCCGAGCGCCTCGGGGGGCTCGTTGGGGGCCAGGGCCTGCTCGTCGGGCGGCCCGGAAGCGGCAAATCCCACCAGATACGATTGTTCGGCCTGCTCGACGGCGACCAGGACGCGGTGCCGCTTGGAGGGTGGGGACTCGACCGCCGCGCTCCACCGGTCCGCAAGCCACGTCTCGTCCAGGTCGTCGAGCACGTGCCTGGGGAGCAGCCGCCGGTACGCGACCCGCCAGGTCGCGAGTTGGATGCGGGCGATCTCGGCGACGTCCGTGGGACGCGCCGGGCGGACGTACCCGAGAGCCATGAGTGGTGAGCCTACGCAAGGCGAGGGGGGCGACAGTGGCGCAGGGTGGTTTCTCCCGGGCCCGGTACCAGGTGCCCTTCGTGATCGCGCTCGCCGTCCTGGTCACCGGCTTTCTCTCCGTGGCCGCCGTCCGGCACGGCTACTTCGACCTCGCGGTCTACTGGGGAGCGCTGCGCCACTGGGTACGGGCGGACGGGATGATCTACGACTGGCTGAAGCCGGACAGCAAGTACGGCTTCACCTACCCGCCCTTCGCCGCGTTGGTGATGTACCCGCTGGCGTATCTGAGCTGGCGTGCCGCGATCGCGATCCACGTGACGCTGACCGTGCTGGCGAGCACGCTGCTGATCTGGTGGCTGGTCGACCCGATGGCCCGCCGTGCCGGCTGGACCCGGTGGTTCACCCTGGCGGTCACGCTCTGCCTGGCGGCGGCCTTCGAACCGATGCGGGAGACGGTCAACTTCGGCCAGGTCAACATGCTGTTGCTCTTCCTGGTCGGCGCCGACCTGCTCTGGCTGGTCGCCCCGGTGACCCCGTTCGGGCGGCGACTGCCCTCCCGCTACCGCCACTTCGCCGGGGTGGGGATCGGGCTGGCCACCGCGATCAAGCTGACCCCCGGGATCTTCATCGTGTACCTGCTGGTCACCCGGCGGTGGCGAGCGACGCTGGTGGCCGCCGGTACCGCGGCGGGGGCGACGCTGCTCGCTGGTGTGCTGGCCCCGGACGCCTCCCGGGAGTTCTGGACCGCCGCGCTCTGGGACACGGACCGGGTCGGCACGCTGTCGTTCATCTCCAACCAGTCCTGGCAGGGGGTGGTGGCCCGGCTGGACCCGGAGCATCCGAGCCGGCTGCTCTGGTTGCTGCTGGTGGTGGCGACGCTGGCGGTCTGGGTCTGGCGGGTGCGGCCGGCCGCGGCCGCCGGGGACGAGGTGACCGGGCTCGCCCTCACCGGTGTCGTCCAGAGCCTGGTCAGCCCGGTCACCTGGGTGCACCACCTGGTCTGGCTGATCCCGGCGCTGATCCTGCTGGTCGACCGCGGGTACGCCGCCCCGGCCAGAAGCCGGCGGCGCCGGGCGCTACTCGGCTTCGCGGTCGTCGCGTACCTGATCCTGATCAGCCGACTGGTCTGGATCTGGGAGCGCCGCTTCGACGGGCTGCTCGGCGTCGTCGGGAGCAACGCCTACGTCTGGATCAGCGTCGCGCTGCTGCTGGTGCTGCCGGTACGCGGGCCGACTCTTCCGGCGCGCGTCGACGGGGCCGACCGGGGTGACCGCGCCGACCGGGCGGGCGGGGGTGACCGCGCCGACCGCTCTGGCCGGCCCGATCACGCCGACCGCTCCGGCAGGCTCGACAACGCCGGCCAGGCCGGCGGGGGTGACGATCGCACGTCCCCGGCCGGCGGGGTGGATGACCGTACCGACCGGGCCGGCGGGGCGACCGGGTCGGTCCCACGCCGCCCGCGGCCCTCGCCCCGACTCCTGGAGTTCGTCACCGGCGGGTGACCCGGGCGGATCGTGTCGGTGGGCTGGCTTAGGGTGCACCCTCGTGGCCATACCCGAGTCGCTGTCCCTGGCCCAGGCCCGGCGGATCGCCCTCGCCGCCCAGGGGTTCACCGATCCCGCGCCGGGCGGGGTGCCGACCCGCCGGCACCTGCGTCGGGTCCTCGACCGGATCGGTCTGCTCCAGATGGATTCGGTCAACGTGCTCCAGCGGGCCCACTACCTGCCGCTCTACAGTCGGCTCGGGCCGTACCCGGTCGACCTGCTGGACCGGGCCGCCTACCGGCGGCCCTGTGACCTCTTCGAGTACTGGGGGCACGAGGCGTCGCTGCTGCCGGTCGGGCTGCATCCGGCGCTGCGCTGGCGGATGGCCGCCGCCCACACCGACGCCTGGGGCGGGATGCGGCGGATCGCCGTCGAGCAACCGGAGCTGGTCGCCCGGGTGCTGGCCGAGGTACGCGACAACGGCCCGATGACCGCCGCCGAGATCGAGCACGACGCCCCCCGGGAGACCGGCAACTGGGGGTGGAACTGGTCGGCGGTGAAGCGGGCCTGTGAGTACCTCTTCTGGGCCGGCCAGCTGACCGCCGCCGCCCGGACCAGCTCCTTCGCCCGGGTCTACGACGTACCGGAGCGGGTGCTGCCGGCGGAGGTGCTGGCGGCGCCGACGCCGAGCCCGGCCGAGGCGTACCGACGGCTGGTCGGGGTCGCGGCCCGGGCCCTGGGTGTGGCGGCCGAGCCGGAGCTGCGGGACTACTTCCGGCTGCCGGTCGCCGCGGCCCGCGCCGCGATCGCGGAGCTGGTCGAGGCCGGAGAGCTGCTGCCGGTCCGGGTGCAGGGGTGGCGCCCACCCGCCTACCTGCACCGGGAGGCGCGACTGCCGCGGTGGGTCCGGGCCCGCACCCTGGTCAGCCCGTTCGACCCGCTGATCTGGGAACGGTCGCGGACCGAGCGGCTCTTCGGCTTCACGTACCGGATCGAGATCTACGTGCCGGCGCCGCAACGCGTGTACGGCTACTACGTGCTGCCGTTCCTGCTCGGGGACCGGTTCGTCGCGCGGGTGGACCTGAAGGCGGACCGCCGGGCCGGCGTACTCCTCGTGCCGGCGGCCTGGGGCGAGCCTGACGTCGACCCGGCCGAGACGGCGGAGGCGCTCGCCGCCGAGCTGTACCGACTCGCCGGCTGGCTCGGCCTCGACCGGGTGGCCCCGCCCGTCGCCGGGGATCTCGCCGGGCCGCTCGCTACCGCGCTCGCCGGCGTCGGCGCGGTACCGTGAGGTGCGACAGGCGCGAACAACGATGCATCGGCGGGATGGGATGACGAGCGTGGGAGACGGTCGGACCGGCCAGATCGCCGCGGTGGCCGGGCCGTGGACGCCGGGTGAGACCGTGACGACCGGGTCGTCAGGTGCGTCGGTGACGGCCGGGCCATCGGGCGAAACCGCGATGACCGGGTCACCGGCGCTGACGGCGTCGCCCGGCGCGCCGGTCGGGGCGGGGCAGCCGGGGTGGCCAGCCCACCCGGTGCCGCCGTACCCGGTGGTGGAGCCCGACCGGATCACCCGGCTGGTCACCTGGTTGCAGGCGCGGCTGCCCCGCTGGGCGGCGCCGCTGGCCGCGCTCGGCTGTATCGCCGGCGCCGTGGGCTACACGATCTGGGCCGACCCGACCAACAGCGCGCCCGACGCCCCACCCACCTGTTTCCTGAAGCTCACCACCGGCCTGGACTGCCCGGGCTGCGGCGGCACCCGGGCCGCCTGGTACCTCCTGCACGGTGACCTGCCGGCCGCCGCCCGCCACCACCTGCTCTTCGTCTTCGCCGTGCCGTTCCTGCTCTACCTGTACGTCGCCTGGGCCGGCCGGCTGGTCTTCGGTTGGCGCCTGCCACAACTGGAGATCACGCCCAAGGCGATCGGCATCTTCCTCGCGGTCTGGGGGGTCTTCTCGGTGCTCCGCAACCTGCCCTGGGCACCCTTCGACACGTTCTACGTCTGAGGCCCCCACCGTCGGGCTCAGGCCTCCTCTGTGGATTCGTGCTGCGCCTCCCCGGGATCCGGCCATCCCGGCGCCTCCGGTACGACCGAGACACGGAGCAGCTCGGGTGATCGGATCGGTGGTCGTGCGTACGGGGTGCCGCCCGGTGGCGGTCCGCACCGCGCAGCCGGCGACCGATGCGGGGTGACCGCCCGCCGGCACGGTCAACCCGGCGCTGCCGGGGCCCGGTGGGGCGACTACAGTCGCAGGAATGCCGGAGATGGTGAGACCGCAGGTCAAGGTCATTGCGTGGACGCACTTCGAGCCGCCGGACGACGTACCCTGGTCGACCGACGCCGACGGGGGCCAGGCGCTCGCCGAGTTCGCCGGCCGGGCCTGCTACCAGTCCTGGCGCAAGCCCAACCCGGCCACCGCGACCAACGCCGGCTACCTCGCCCACATCATCGAGGTCGGCCACCTCTCGGTGCTCGAACACGGCACCGTCACCATGTACCTCACGGGGGTCTCCCGCTCGTTCACCCACGAGCTGGTCCGGCACCGGCACTTCTCCTACTCCCAGCTCTCCCAGCGGTACGTCCCGGAGCGGGACGCCGCGATGGTGGAACCGGCGGTGATCGCCGAGGACGCCGAGCTGCACAAGCGGTTCGTCGAGGCGACCGAGGCGAGCCTGCGGGCGTACACCGAGTTGCTGGAGGGGTTGGAGCGACGCTTCGCGGATGTCGAGAATCCGACGCTGCGCCGCAAACTGGCCCGGCAGGCGGCCCGCGCGGTGCTACCGAACGCCACCGAGACCCGGATCGTGGTGACCGGCAACTACCGGGCCTGGCGGCACTTCGTGGCGATGCGGGCCGCCGAGGGCGCCGACGTCGAGATCCGCCAGGTGGCGGTCGAGTGCCTGCGCCAGCTCCAACGGGTCGCCCCGAACGTCTTCGCCGACTTCACGATCAGCACCCTGCCGGACGGCACCGAGGTCGCCAGCAGCCCGTACGCCCCACTGTCCTGACCTCGTCCCCGCTGGCCCGACGGCGCGATTCCGATAGGTTGTTCGCATGACCCACGACCACCCTGCCGCCGGTGATCGGGCGACGCCCCGCCCCTTCGGCCGGCTGCTGACCGCCATGGTGAGCCCCTTCGCCCCGGACGGCTCGGTCGACCTCGACGGCGCCGCCCGGCTCGCGGCCTACCTCGTCGACGAGCAGGGCAACGACGCCCTGGTGGTGAACGGGACCACCGGTGAGTCGCCGACCACCACCGATGCCGAGAAGGAGCTGTTGATCAGGGCCGTGGTCGAGGCGGTCGGCGACCGGGCGCGGGTGGTCGCCGGCGTCGGCACCAACGACACCCGGCACACGATCGAGCTGGCCGCCGCCGCCGAGAAGGCGGGCGCGCACGGACTGCTGGTGGTGACGCCGTACTACAACAAGCCGCCCCAGGCGGGGCTGATCGCCCACTTCACCGCGGTGGCCGACGCCACCGGGCTGCCGGTGATGCTCTACGACATCCCGCACCGCGCCGGAGTGGCGATCGAGACCGAGACGCTGGTCCGGCTCGCCGAGCACGAGCGGATCGTCGCGGTCAAGGACGCCAAGGGCGACCTGGTCGCGACCTCCTGGGTCACCAGCCGCACCGACCTGGCGTACTACTGTGGCGAGGACGCGCTGACGCTGGCCTCGCTGGCGGTCGGCGCGGTCGGGCTGGTCGGGACCTCCACCCACCTCACCGGGGCGTTGACCAAGCAGATGATCGAGTCGTACGACCGGGGCGAGACCGCCGCGGCGCTGGCCCTGCACCGCCGCCTGCTGCCGCTGTTCACCGGGATCTTCCGGACCCAGGGCGCGATCCTGGTCAAGGCGGCCCTCGCCGCGCGCGGGCTGCCCGCCGGGCCGCTGCGCCCGCCGCTGGTGGCCGCCACCGAGGCCCAGATCGCCCAGCTCCGCGCGGACTGCGCCGCCGCCGGCCTGGAGCTGCCGGCATGAGTGGGTTGATCATGCGCGGTGGGGAGGCGGCATGAGTCAGCCGGGTGTTGAGCTGGAACCGCCGGGCGAGCTGCCCGAGGGCGGACTCCGGATCATCCCGCTGGGCGGGTTGGGCGCGATCGGGCGCAACATGACGGTCTTCGAGTACGACGGCAAACTGCTGATCGTCGACTGCGGCGTCCTCTTTCCCGACGTCGAGCAGCCCGGGGTCGACCTGATCCTGCCGGACTTCACCCCGATCCTCGACCGGCTCGACGACATCCAGGCGATCGTCCTGACCCACGGCCACGAGGATCACATCGGCGCCGTGCCGTACCTGCTCGCCCACAAGGCGGACATTCCGCTCGTCGGGTCGCAGTTCACCCTCGCCCTGGTCGAGGCCAAGCTCGCCGAGCGGCGGATCGAGCCGTACACGCTGACGGTGCGGGAGGGCGACCGGGAGCGGCTGGGGCCGTTCGAGTGTGAGTTCTTCGCCGTCAACCACTCGATCCCGGACGCGCTGGCGGTGGCGATCCGCACCCCCGCCGGGCTCGTGCTGCACACCGGCGACTTCAAGATGGACCAGCTGCCGCTGGACGGCCGGATCACCGACCTGGCCGGCTTCGCCCGGCTCGGCGCCGAAGGGGTGGACCTGCTCCTCTCCGACTCGACCAACGCGGAGATCCCCGGCTTCGTCACACCGGAACGGGAGATCGGTCCGGTCCTCGACTCGATCTTCGCCAAGGCCCGGGGCCGGATCATCGTCGCGTCGTTCGCCTCGCACGTGCACCGGGTGCAGCAGGTGCTGGACTCGGCGGCCGAGCACGGCCGGAAGGTGACCTTCATCGGGCGGTCCATGGTCCGCAACATGGGGATCGCCCGCGACCTGGGCCTGCTGCGGATCGAGCCGGGGCTGGTGGTCGGGCTGGACGAGGCGACCTCGCTGCCGCCGAACCAGATCGTGCTGATGTCGACGGGGTCGCAGGGCGAGCCGATGAGCGCGCTCGGCCGGATGGCCACCGGTGACCACCGGCACATCACGGTCGGCCCCGGCGACACGGTGGTGCTGGCCAGCTCCCTGGTGCCCGGCAACGAGACCTCGGTCTACCGGGTGATCAACCAGCTCTCCCGGGCCGGCGCCACGGTGATCCACAAGGACGTCGCCAAGGTGCACGTCTCCGGGCACGCCCCGGCCGGCGAGCTGCTCTACCTGCTCAACGTCACCCGCCCGAGCAACCTGATGCCGGTGCACGGCGAGTGGCGGCACCTGCGCGCGCACGCCCGGCTCGGCATCGAGTCCGGAATCGCGCCCGACCGGGTGGTGCTCTGCGAGGACGGCGACGTCGTGGACCTGGTGGAGGGACGCGCCCGGGTCGTTGGCCACGTCAAGAGCCGGTACGTCTACGTCGACGGTCTGGCCGTCGGCGACGTCGGCGAGTCGCTCCTGACCGAGCGGCGGATCCTCGGCGACGGCGGTTTCATCTCGGCGACCGTGGTGGTCGACTCGGTGACCGGCAAGGTGGTGGGCGGGCCCACCGTCTCCGCCAAGGGCTTCTCCGACGACCCCGACGCGTTCAACCCGGTCATCCCGCTGATCACCGAGGCGCTCGGCCGGGCCGCCGCCGACGGCATCACCGATCCGCACCAGCTCCAGCAGATCGTCCGCCGTACGGTCGGGCGCTGGGTCAACGACGCCTACCGGCGGCGGCCGATGATCGTGCCGACCGTGGTCGAGGTGTGAGCCGGGGCCGGGTCGGCCGCTGACGCGGGTTCGCGGGGCGGTCCGCTGGCCAGCCTTCCCGCGTGGAGGGGGTGGCGATGCTGTACCGGTTGATGACCACCGTCGTCCTGGGGTTGCACGCCCTCTTCCTGGCGTACCTGGTGGTCGGCGGCTTCCTCGCCTGGCGCTGGCCCCGGACGATCTGGCTGCACCTGGCGGCGGCGGCCTGGGGAGTCACCGTGGTCGCGGCCGAGCTGGTCTGCCCGCTGACCTACCTGGAGCACTGGGCCCGACGCCGGGCCGGCGAGTCCGGGGTCGGGCAGGGCTTCATCGACCGGTACGTCGAGGGCGTGATCTACCCCGAGCGGTACGCCGTCCTGGCCCAGGCGCTGGTCGCGGTGCTGGTCGTGGCCTCCTGGGCCGGACTGCTCCGCTGGCACCGGCCCGGATGGTTCAGGGCAGCGCCGCCACCGCGGCCGCGAACTCGGCCCCGGTGGCGAGGGTCGCGGCGACCAGCACCCGGAGCTGACCGGCCGAGACGCCGTGCTCCAGGTCGGTGGTGACGTCACCGGCGAGGATCAGCTCACCCTCCCCGCCCTCCTGGACGTACGCCTTGGGCAGCAGCCGGTCGTGGTTCCACGCGTTGCAGAACTCGTAGGCCTCGGCCAGCCGGGCGGCCGGTAGCCGGCGACGGGCGGTCACCTGGGCGTGCAGGATCTCACCCCGCTCGCCCAGCCGGTGGAACTGGATCAGCGCGTCGCCCCACCGGCCGCCGATTGTCCCCGACGGGTCCACCGCGTAGTGGTCACCCCGCTCCTCCAGGACGTTGACCACCGCCGCCACGGTGAGCGGGGCGACCACCTGGGTCCAGCCCTCCGGCGGGACCGGACCGGCCGGGCCGCTGCTCGGCTCGTCGGGCGGCAGCGGAACGGGGCCGGTCACCGGGCGCTCGGCGAGCCAGCCGGCGACCCGCCCGGTCTGGTGGTTCGTCCCGTTGCGGGCGTCGAACCGGCCGGCGAGGTCCTGGGCGGTGGCGACCAGTTCGGCGCCGAGCGCGGCGACGGTCAGCCGGGCGGCGTGCCGCTCGCCGTACCCGGGACGGTCGATCGGGTACCGGGCGAAGCCAGCCTCCTCGGCCAGGCGGCAGACCAGCGCGCCGGCGGCGGCGAACTCCATCGCCGAAAACTCGTCGTACGGGCGGTCGAGCCAGCCCAGGTGCCGTTCGAGGATCTCCAGTCCGCGCTCGTGGTGCCCGGTAAGGGCGCAGAACCGCAGGTGGTCGGCGAGGAACGGGAACGCGTCACGCTCGTGCCGGTGCCGCCGGTACGCCCGGACGTGGGCCTGGGCGGCGTCGGCGTACCGGCCCAGCCGCAGGTACGGCACGAGCACCGTGGCCAGCGCCCGGGCCGGCTGCTCCGGGCAGCCCACCGTGCCGGAGAGGACCGGCTCGACTGCTTCGACCGCCTCGGCCCAGCGGCCCCATCCGGCCAGCAGTCGCGCCTGGTTGGCCGGGTCGCAGCCGGCGCAGTCGCTGTTGTCGTCGCGCGGCGCCGCCCGCCAGCGCGCGAACCAGTCCTGCGCCGCCGCCTGGTCGCCGACGTGGTCGGCGATCCGGCAGCGGAGGCTGTAGACCGGGTGCGGGCTCTGCCCGTCGGCGCGGATCCGCCGCTCGAGGTCGTCGAGGGCGGCCCGGGCCCGGGCGAGCCCCATCCGGGAGTTGTCGCGCAGCGCCGCCACCGCCCACTTGTGGTACCAGCGCAGCAGTTCGGCGTCGGCCGGGTCGAACAGATCCGGGTCCCGGTCGAAGGCGGCGAGGCACCACTCGAACGGCTCCAGCATCCGCCACCGTTCGGTGTGGTAGTTGTGGGCCTCGATCAGCGCGAGCCGCGCGGCGACACCGAGCCGTACGTCCGCGGCGGCGTCGGCGTGCGCGGTGATCCGCTCCAACTCCGCGATCTTCTCGTCGCCGTCGGGCATGTCCCGGGCCTCGTCGAGGGCGGCGAGCAGGTCGTCTCCGGTCACGCCGCCCCCTCGGGACGGAGCTTGGCGACGGCGGCGGACATCTGCACCCCGGTGGAGATGCCGCAGCCGAGCAGCTGGTCGAGCTGAGCCGGGGTGACCCCGTGCTCGAGGTCGGTGACCACCTCCCCGCAGACCCGGGCGCTGCCGTCGTCGTCGACGTGCACGAACGCCTTCGGCCAGAACCGGTCCCGGTTCCAGCTGTTGCAGAACGCGTACAGCCGGGGTACGTCGTCGATGTCGAAGCTCGTTCCCGCGATGGTGCGGATCTGCAACAGCTCACCGGCGGCACCGAGCCGGAAGAAGTAGATCACGCTGTCGTCCCAGCGGCCGACGAGGTCGCCATCCTCGTCCGTGTAGTACGTGTAGCCGCGGCTCTCCAGCACGCTGGCGATCAGCTCGTTGCTGAGCGGGTGCAGCCGTTGCGGTCGGCCACCGCCCTCGGCCGGGTCCGTCGTCTCCTGAAACTCCGATTCGGGCATGCCGATCCCCTCCCGGCCGGCCCGCGGGCCGACGTTCCCGTCGACACCGCGTGCGGGCCGACGCCGCCGCTGGTCCGTCCGTGATGGTAGGCCGGGGAACCACGGCGTGGGGCACCGGTGCACGATCCACGGTGGACGTGCGGACACGGACAGCAAAAGCCTGGCATCCCCGACGCCCGGCGCTAACGTGTGAACTCATGGCGGGCCGTACCTCCTCTCAGGCGAACCGGCGCCGGAGTGGGTCCACCCCCCGGAGCGGCGCCTCCCGTACCCGCGGCAGGCGGGCACAGCCGACCCGGGCCCGGCCCGCGGCCCGGCGTCCGGCGCGGCCCGGTCCCGCCGTCTACCTCGGCCGTGGGCTCCGGGCCGCCTGGCTCGGGCTGGCCCACGCGGTCGGCTGGGCGGTGCGGGGGATCGGTCGGCAGGCGGCCACGGCCCGGGAGCTCGACCCGGAGCACCGGCGCGACGGTGCCGGCCTGTTCCTGCTCGGGCTCGCCATCCTCAGCGCGGTGGCGCTCTGGTTCTCCTCGGCCGGCCCGCTCGGCGAACGGCTCGCCGACACGATCCGGCTCTTCATCGGTGCGATCTCGATCGTGCTGCCGATCCTGCTGCTGATCGGCGCGGTCCGACTGATGCGGACGCCGGCCGAGCCGGAGCACCGGGGCCGGGGCCTGGTCGGCTGGACGGCGCTGTTCGTCGGGACCGCCGCGCTGCTGCACATCGGCCAGCACCCAACGACGAACGTCGAGCGGGACTACGCGGGTGGGCTGCTCGGGGCCGGCGTCGGCGGGCTGTTGGAGCGGGCGGTCAGCGCCTGGGTGGCGGTGCCGCTGCTGATCCTGCTGCTGCTGTTCGGCCTGCTGGTGGTGACGGCCACCCCGATCAACAAGATCCCGGAGCGGCTCGGGCTGCTCGCCGGGGCGGTGCTCGGCCAGCCGGGAGCGGAGGAGTCCGCGGAACGGGACGAGGCGGAGAACCCGACCGCCCAGGAGCGCCGGTCGGCCCGCCGCCGCCCGAGGCCGCGTCCGGAGCCGCCCGGGGACGACGACGAGGGGTACGACGACGAGCCGGCGACCCGTGACACGGTCGTGCTGCCGCGCCGGCCCCCGGCGAAGGTCCCCGCCGCGCGGAAGGCTCCCGAGCCGCCGGAGCACTCGCCGCTGCCGACCCGGGCCGAGCAGCTCGCGCTCACCGGCTTGGCCGGCGACTACACCCTGCCGCCGGCGAACCTGCTCCGGCCGGGGAGCGCCCCGAAGACCCGCAGCCGGGCCAACGACGAGGTGATCGCCGCGCTGACCGGTGTCTTCGAACAGTTCGACGTGGACGCCGCGGTCACCGGCTTCACCCGGGGCCCGACCGTCACCCGGTACGAGGTCGAGCTCGGCCACGGCGTGAAGGTGGAGCGGATCACGCAGCTCTCCCGCAACATCGCGTACGCGGTCAAGTCGCCCGACGTCCGGATCCTCAGCCCGATCCCGGGCAAGAGCGCGGTCGGGGTGGAGATCCCGAACAGCGACCGGGAGGACGTGGCGCTCGGCGACGTGCTGCGCTCCCGGGCGGCGACCAGTGACCACCACCCGTTGCTGGTGGGGCTCGGCAAGGACATCGAGGGCGGCTACGTGGTGGCCAACCTCGCCAAGATGCCGCACATCCTCATCGCCGGCGCCACCGGCGCCGGGAAGTCGAGCTGCCTGAACAGCCTGCTCATCTCGATCCTCACCCGGGCCACCCCGGACGAGGTGCGGCTGCTGCTGATCGACCCGAAGCGGGTCGAGATGAGCAACTACGAGGGGATCCCCCACCTGGTCACCCCGATCGTGACCAACCCGAAGAAGGCGGCGGACGCGCTGGAGTGGGTCGTCCGCGAGATGGACATGCGCTACGACGACCTCGCCGCCAACGGGGTACGGCACATCGACGACTTCAACCGCAAGGTGCGGGCCGGGCAGATCAAGGCGCCGCCGGGCAGCGAGCGGGAGATCCGGCCCTACCCGTACCTGCTGGTGATCGTCGACGAGTTGGCCGACCTGATGATGGTGGCGCCCCGCGACGTCGAGGACTCGGTGGTTCGGATCACCCAGCTGGCCCGGGCCGCCGGCATCCACCTGGTCCTGGCGACCCAGCGGCCCTCGGTCGACGTGGTGACCGGTCTGATCAAGGCGAACGTGCCCTCGCGGCTCGCCTTCGCCACCTCGTCGCTGGCCGACTCCCGGGTCATCCTGGACCAGCCGGGCGCGGAGAAGCTGATCGGCCGCGGCGACGCGCTGTTCCTGCCGATGGGGGCCTCCAAGCCGATCCGGATCCAGGGCGCCTGGGTCAGCGAGGCGGAGATCAACGACGTCGTCAAGCACTGTAAGAGCCAGCGGGAGCCGGAGTTCCGACCCGACGTGCTCACCGCGGCCCAGGACGGCAAGAAGAAGGTCGACGAGGAGATCGGCGACGACCTCGACCTGCTGGTGCAGGCGATCGAGCTGGTGGTCACCTCGCAGTTCGGCTCGACCTCGATGCTCCAGCGCAAGCTGCGGGTGGGCTTCGCCAAGGCCGGGCGCCTGATGGACCTGATGGAGACGCGGGGGATCGTCGGCCCGTCCGAGGGCTCCAAGGCGCGGGACGTCCTGGTGAAACCGGACGAACTGGAGGAGGTCCTGGCCTCGCTCCGCCCGGCCGACTGATCCGTCGGCGTCCGGCCTCCCCGAGCAGGATGATCGATGTTACCCTCGTCTGTCCACAGACAACGATGGGAGCGCGGGGGCATGGTACGCGGCAGAAGGTGGGCCGGCGGGATCGTGGCCGGCGTTCTGGCGGTCGCGGGTGTGGTCCTGCCGACCACCCCGGCGCAGGCGGCATACGCGGATCCGTTGGTCGCGGTGAGCCGGAGCAAGATGGGGCTGACCTGGCACGCGGAATCGGCCGCGGCGATCGACGCCCTCGACGCGGCGCTGCCGAACGTCGGCGTCGCGACCGTGCTCGACGACGGCAACCGGGCCATGACGACCTGCAACAGCGAGGAGCTGGCCGCGTTGCCGATCGCCCCAACGGCCACCACGAAGTGGTGTTTCAACACCGAGGACGCCACGACCGAGGCCTGGGCGCCCCAGGGCCTCACCAGCTCCGGGGACGCCGACGACGACGGCGCCTGGGGCGCCAAGCGGGCCATCCTCTCCGGCTGGGTGTACGCGAACACCGCGCACGCCCGCTACAACGACGCCAAGGTGGCCTTCATCGACTACACCAACCCGAACGCACCGGTCTACCGGTGGGTCTACCTGGTCGACCCCAACTCCACCGGGTCGAACTTCACCGCGGCCAAGACGCACATCGGTGGGATGGTCTGGTACGGCGACAAGCTGATCGTGAACGCGGTCGGCAACGGCAGCGTCGCCCTGCGGGTGTTCAGCATGTCGCACATCCTGCGTACGACGTCCAGCGCCGCGCGGATCGGCAAGGGCAGCGACGGCTGGGCCGCCTACGGATACAAGTACGTCATGCCGCAGATCGGCTACTACACCTACAGCAGCGGCGCGTGCAGCATGTCCAGCGACACCGCTGTGCCCTGCTTCTCCAGCATCTCCCTGGACCGCAGCACGAGCCCGGACAGCCTGGTCACCGCCGAGTACTTCAGCGACCAGACCAAGCGTGGCCGGCTCATCCGCTACCCGTTCGGCGCCGACTTCCTCCTGCCCGCCTCGGCGACCCCGACGGAGGCGTACGCGAGCGCCGTCGGGAACCAGCAGGGGGTGCTCTCCTTCAACGGCCGCTGGTACGTCGCGCACAGCTCGGCGACCCTGCACGGGCAGTTGTGGCGCTTCACCCCCGACGGGACACCCGGCGTCTCGAAGACCTGCACGATCGACGGCGCGACCACCCGTACGTGCTGGTCGTTGCATCCCGAGGCGCTGACCTACTGGTTCGAGACGGGGATGGTCTGGTCGATCACCGAGTGGTCCCGGAACAGCTCCGCCGGCCCGGGCGGCCGGGTGCTCTTCGGCCTGCCACTGGCCTCGCTGCCCTGACCGGCCCGCCGGTTTCCGGCCCCGCCGCGACGTTCGACCGCGACCCCGGCCGGCGGATTTCGGAGTGACCCAGCCGACCGAGGCGGTACCGCCCTCGTCGGGCCGTCGGACCCGACCGGTACCCTCGGGTGGTGTCTGCCACGTCCTCCCCGTCTCCGGCCGCCGGCCGTCGGGTCGCCCTGCTCACCCTGGGCTGTGCCCGCAACGAGGTCGACTCGGAGGAGCTGGCGGCCCGGCTGCACGCCGACGGCTGGCAGGTGAGCACCGACGGCGAGGGTGCCGACGTGGTGCTGGTCAACACCTGCGGCTTCGTCGAGAAGGCGAAGCAGGACTCGATCCAGACCCTGCTGGCCGCCGCCGACACCGGTGCCAGGGTGGTGGCGGCCGGCTGCATGGCCGAGCGGTACGGTCGTGAGCTGGCCGACAGCCTGCCCGAGGCCCATGCGGTGCTCGGCTTCGACGACTACCCGGAGATCTCCGCCCGCCTGGCGGCGGTCCTGGACGGGGAGCGCCTCCCCGCACACACCCCGCGGGACCGGCGGAAGCTGCTTCCGGTGACCCCGATAGCCCGGCAGCGCGGCGACGTGGTGGTCCCGGGGCACGGCGGCCAGCCCGCCGCCCGCCCGGCCGGGGACACCCTGGTCGCCGACGAGCGCACCCCGGCCCACCTGCGTCCGGTGCTGCGCCGCCGGCTCGACTCCGGCCCGGTCGCCTCGCTCAAGCTGGCCAGCGGCTGCGACCGGCGCTGCGCGTTCTGCGCCATCCCCGCCTTCCGGGGAGCGTTCGTCTCCCGGCCCCCGGACGAGCTGTTGGCCGAGGCCGAGTGGCTGGCCCGTTCGGGCGTCCGCGAGCTGGTCCTGGTGAGCGAGAACTCCACGTCGTACGGGAAGGACCTCGGCGATCCCCGGCTGCTGGAGAAGCTGCTGCCGCAGCTCGCCGCGATCGACGGCATCGTGCGGGTCCGGGTCAGCTACCTGCAGCCGGCCGAGACGCGGCCGGGGCTGGTGGAGGTGATCACCACCACGCCGGGCGTGGCGCCGTACTTCGACCTGTCCTTCCAGCACGCCAGCGAGCCGGTGCTGCGCCGGATGCGACGGTTCGGGTCGACCGCCCGTTTCCTCGACCTTCTGGCGGAGGTGCGTAAGCTGGCGCCGGAGGCCGGGGCGCGGAGCAACTTCATCGTCGGCTTCCCCGGCGAGACGCGGGGCGACGTCGAGGAACTGGTCCGGTTCCTCACCGCGGCCCGGCTCGACGCCGTCGGTGTCTTCGACTACAGCGACGAGGACGGGACCGAGGCCGCCGGACTGCCGGGCAAGGTGCGGGCGGCGACGATCAAGCGCCGCTACGACCGGATCACGGCGCTCGCTGACGAACTCTGCGCCCAGCGCGCCGAGGAGCGGATCGGCTCGACGGTCGAGGTGCTAATCGACTCGGTCGACGGCGGCGTGGTGGAGGGCCGGGCGGCCCACCAGGCACCGGAGGTGGACGGGTCCACCACGCTGGTGGCACCCGAGGCGGGTGGGGTCGACCTGGCGGCGCTGCGCCCGGGCGACCTGGTCCGGGCGACCGTGACCGGCACCGAGGGCGTGGATCTGGTCGCCGTGCCGGAGGAGATGGTCTCGGCGGCTCCCCGGGGGATCGGGTGAGGCCGCCGCGCCCGTACCGCGGACCCGCCGGCCCGGGCCGTGCCGACCGTGGGACGTCGTCGAGTGCGGTGGGGTGACGCCGTGACCGAGGCGGCGGAGCCGGTGTCGAGCGGGGCGAACGCGCCGGTGGCGGGTACGGGTGGCGGTCGGGCGGCGCCGACGGGCCGGGTCGGGCCGGTCCCGGTCGTCAATGCGGCAAACGCGCTGACCGCGCTCCGGCTCGCCCTGGTTCCGGTCTTCGTCGGGTTGGTGGTCGTCTCCGAGCTGGCCCGGCCGGGCTGGCGGGTGGCCGCCTGCCTGATCTTCGCCTTGGCGTCCGTGACCGACCTGGTCGACGGCTGGATCGCTCGCCGCTGGGCGTTGGTGACGTCGTTCGGCAAGGTCGCCGACCCGATCGCCGACAAGGCGCTGACCGGCACCGCGCTGGTCCTGCTGTCGTGGTACGACCGGATCTCCTGGTGGGTCACGGTGCTGATCCTGGCCCGCGAGTTCGGGGTGACGCTGATCAGGTTCTGGGTGATCCGGTACGGCGTGATCGCGGCCAGCCGGGGCGGCAAGGCCAAGACGGCGGTCCAGATCCTGGCGATCGTCTGGTACCTCTGGCCCGTGCCGGCGGGCGCGGCGTGGGTCGGCCCGTGGATCCTGGGCGTCGCCGTCGTGGTGACGGTGCTGACCGGCCTGGACTACGTGGTCCGGGCGTTGCGGCTGCGACGCCCGGTCCGGTGACGTCCCCGCCCGTCCGGTACGGTCGCTGCGTCCGGTTGTTCCGGGCGCGGTGTTCCGGGCGCGGACCCGGCCGACGGGAGGGAGTGGCATGGACGCGGACGAGCGGGCGGCTGACGGCGCCGCCGCGGCCGTGGTGCACGCCCTGGCGGACCGGGGAGCGAGCCTCGCCGTGGTGGAGTCGCTCACCGGCGGACTGCTGGCGGCCACGATCGTCGACGTCGCCGGGGCGAGCCGGGTGTTCCGGGGTGGCCTGGTGACGTACGCCACCGAGGCGAAGGCGTCGCTGGCCGGAGTCCCGGCACCCCTGCTCGCCGCGCGCGGCGCGGTGGACCCGGAGGTGGCGGTCGCGCTCGCCGAGGGTGGCCGGCAGCGGTGCGGCGCCGACTGGTGCCTGGCGACCACCGGGGTGGCCGGCCCGGAGCCGCAGGACGGCAAGCCGGTCGGGCTGGTCTTCGTGGCGGCGACGGGCCCCTCCGGCACCGAGGTCCGACGGCTGGACCTCGACGGCAACCGGCGGCAGATCCGGGTCGGCGCGGTCCGGGCCGCCCTGCGGCTGCTCGCCGACCGGCTGCACGCCGAGGCACCGGCCCCCGTCACCGGGGACTGACCGGCGGTCGCCGCGCGGATTTCCCGGCCGGGCCGGGATGTCGTGAGCGCTCGCAGCGGGTACGGTTGCGGGAAGGCTCGGGAAGCCGACGCCGTGGGTCGCCACCGCTGTGGTCACCGCCGCGCGGTGTGTCGACGCCGACGGCGCCGGTCCGACGTCCGGGGAAGGTTGTCCCGCGACACGGGAGGTGTGATGGTCCTGCTACGCCGGGTCATCGGTGATGCGCTGCGCGCGCGCCGGCAGGGACAGCATCGGACCCTGCGCGAGGTCTCCTCCGCTGCGAACGTGAGTTTGGGCTACCTCTCCGAGATCGAGCGGGGGCAGAAGGAGGCGTCCAGCGAGCTGCTCGCCGCGATCTGCGACGCCCTCGGCGCCCGCCTCTCCGAACTGCTCCGGGACGTCAGCGAGACGGTCGAGATCGCTGAGCGGCTTCCCGACGTACTGGTGCCATCCCCCAAGGAGCGACCGGGGCCGGAGCAGGCGCCGGCGGCCCGTCCCGAGTCGGGGACGCCGGCCCGCCGGCAGGGCGCGGCGAAGAACGCCGAGACCGCGGTGCCCAAGCCGGCGACGCGGCACTCCGCAAAGCCGGTCCGGCCGGCGTCCGACGGCAAGCCGGCGGCCGTGCCGCGCCGCGGCGAGTCCGGCCCGCGGGCGGCGTTGGCCGACCGGATGGTCGCCGCCCGTCCGGGGCGGTCCGCCGTACCCGGGCGCCCCCGTCGGGGGGTCCGACCGCTGCCCGGCGACACGGTGCGGCAGGTCGCGACCGACGGTACGGTCTCGGTGACCGTCCGGCAGGACTCGCCGCTGAAGGCGACCCTCCGGGCCACCCGCCGGATCCACCCGCCCGCGGGCGCCAGCCCGGAGCGCGACGTCGTCTGCGTCGCCTGAGTCGGGCCGCGGTCCCGACCCATCCTTGCGCCGGGGCGTCCGGCCGTCCGGTTCGTCCTGGCCTGCCAACCGCTGTCCGGGGTCCGGCCCGACCAGGGTCGACGGTGTAGCCACCCGGACGACCGCGCGTTACGGTGGGGCCGGAGCGGCATGTCCGGTGAACATCCCCCGAGGTCGTACGCCGGGGTGGCGCGGGACTGGGACGATGGAGATCGTGTCGCGTCGGTGCTCCGGCGGCCCGGCCGGCACGGCAGCGGAGCGATCGACACTGAGGGGATACCGGGGAGATGGCTAACCCGTTCGTCAAGGGCTGGCGCTACCTGATGGCGCTCTTTGGCGCCAAGATCGATGAGTACGCCGACCCCAAGGTGCAGATCCAGCAGGCGATCGAGGAGGCGCAGCGCCAACACCAGGCGTTGGTCCAGCAGGCCGCGGCGGTGATCGGCAACCAGCGCCAGCTCGAGATGCGGCTATCCCGGCAGATGTCCGAGGTCGAGCGTCTCCAGGGGATGGCCCGGCAGGCCCTGGTCCTCGCCGACCGGGCCCGGGCCAGCGGCGACGAGGCCGAGGCCGCCCGCTACGAGCAGACCGCCCAGACCGTGGCCACCCAGCTCGTCGCCGCCGAGCAGGCGGCCGAGGATCTCAAGTCGCTGCACGACCAGGCGATCAACGCGGCGACGCAGGCCCGTCGGGCGGTCGAGAACAACAAGATGCTCCTGGAGCAGAAGCTGGCCGAGCGGACCAAGCTGCTCAGCCAGCTCGAACAGGCGAAGATGCAGGAGAGCATCGCCCGCTCCCTGGAGTCGATGTCCGCGCTCGCCGCCCCGGGTGGCACCCCCTCGCTCGACGAGGTGCGCGACCGGATCGAGCGTCGGTACGCCACCGCGATGGGCCGGGCCGAGCTGGCCAGCAACTCGATCGAGGGCCGGATGCTGGAACTTCAGAAGTCCACTCTCGACCTGGCGGGCGCCTCCCGGCTGGAGCAGATTCGGGCCAGCATGGCCGGTGAGAAGCTCGGCGCCACGCCGGCCACCTCTGCCGTGGAGCCGGCGGCACCGGCGGCGGATCCGGCCGGTGTGGCCCGACTGGACGAGATCCGCGCCAGCCTGGCCCGGGACAGGCAGGCCGACGGCAACACCGCGGCCGGCTGAGCCGCCAGCACGGGAGAGGAGACGTGATGGCGGATCGGCGTACCCGACACCTGCGCCGGCTGCGGCGCCTGCGCCGGGCGGTCCGCCGGTGGAGCGTCCTGGCCGGGGGCCTCACCGGGGCGGCCGCGGTGCTCATCCCGTACCAGGGTCTCGGGCTGCCGGACGCGGTCTGGACCGCGGCGGCCGGTGGGTCCGTGACGCTCGCACTCTGGCGCTGGTCCGACCTGCGGGCGCTCGCGGCCCAGCCGATCCCGCCGGCACCCGAGCCGATCACCGCCGAGCAGGCCCGGGCCCGGCTGGTCGCCGCCGTGGAGCGGTTGCCCGCCGGCCGACAGGCGCTGGCGGAGGTACGCCGGCAACGCGCCCGGCTGGCCCTGCGCGGTACGGCCGCCGCGGCGGCGTGGGGCCGGCTGGACCGGGCGTCGGCCACCATGGCCGGGCTCGCCGCCCGGCTGAGCGGGCCCGCCGAGTCGGCCGCGCTGGAGGCGGCGGTGGCCGAACGGGCGTTGCGGGATCTGGCGGACCGGGCGGCGAGCGTGGAGCGCGCGCTGCACCTGGCTCCCGAGGACGCCCGCGCCGAGCTGGAATCCGCGCACCGAACCCTGCTGGGGCAGCTCGAGAGCGGGGTCGTTGCCTACGAACGGCTGGTGGCGGCGGCCGCCGGCTACGTCGCCGAGGACGGCCGACAGGATCACGGCGACGGTGCGGTCTCGCGGCTCGCCGAGGCGACCGACCTGCTGCGGGGCGTGGCGACCGGCCTGGCGGAGCTGCGCCGGGCGACTCGCCCGCCGGCCGACGCCACGCGGTAGCGGGCCGGCGACGGGAGGGATGGCCGCGTGTCGCCAGCTCAGGCCGGGGTCCGGATCACGATCGGGGCGCTGAACCGGGACGTCCCGGCCGGGTTGGTGGCCTGGATCCGGTAGTGGTAGACGGTGTCGCGGGCCAGGTCGACGTCGAGGTGGACCCGGACGGTGCCGGGAAGGGTCGCGGTGGTCAGCCCTCGGCCGAAGTCCGGGCTGGTGGCGCGGTGGAGCGTGAAGGCGCCGACCCGGCTGGTCACCGGCATGGACCAGCGCAGCCGCACGGTGACTCCCGGGCCCGGGCCGGCGGGCTCGACGGTCGCGGTGACCTCGGTCGGGGTGTCCGGCGGCGCCGGGGTGACCACGGTCGCCACGGTGGACCAGGGCGACGAGGCGCCGAGATAGCTGGTCCGTACCCGGTAGTAGTAGGTGGTGTCGGCGGCGACCGGGACGTCCGGGTAGCTGGTGGTGACCGGGATCGTGGTGGTGACCAGCCCGCTGGTGAAGGTCGGGTTGGTGGCCCGCTGGAGGTCCACGCTGGTGGCGAAGGAGCGGTTCACCCAGGCCCGGTTGACCCGCAGCGGAGGGTCGGCGGCGACGGTCGCGACCAGGCCGGTGGGGGGTAGGAGCTGAACCGCGCAACTCGCCCCGGCGGAGAACGCCGAGTGCGCCACGCCGTTCTCCGCCCGGACCCGGTAGTGGTAGGTGACCCCGGGGGTGACGGTGGAGTCGGTGTACCGGTTCTCGGCGGCCGGGACGACGAAGGTCGTCACGTCCCGGGAGAAGGCGGCGTCGGTGGCCCGTTGTACCAGGTTGCGGGTGGCGGGCGGGCCGGCGACACGGCCGGGGGCGGCACCCGCGGCGCCGGCCGGGCCACCCGCCTCCGGGACGCGCGTCGCGGTGTCGGCCGGGGCGTTGTTGGTCCAGGCGAGCACGATCGCCGGCAGCACGGTGGCGGAGCCCGGTGCGGGCCGGGCGGCGAGCCCGGTCGGCGCGGCCGGGGAGCAGCGGAGTACGACGGGCCGGGTCATCTGCTGGTCGGCATGGCCGAGCTGCTGACAGTGCCAGGCGTACTCCCAGCCGAAGTTGTACGGGCGGTTCGTCACCGACGCCGGCCCGCCGGTGGCGGGATCGACCTGGGTGTAGCCGTCGGCGGTCCCCGCCGGCCGGGTCGGGTCGAGCAGCCGCACGCTGTCCCCGACGGTGAACGGCAGCGGCTCGGGTCGGAGCGGTCGTACCGCCACGACCGTCTCCTCGCCGGGGTTGACCCGGATCGTCTCCTTCCAGCCGAGCTCGTTGGGGGCCGGGGGCCGGACGGTCCCGTCCCGACCGATCCGGTTCACCAGCTGGACGGTGCCGTGCTGGAGGTGCAGGGCGTGGGTTTCCGTCCCGTGGTGGGTGACCCGCCACAGCTGGGTGCCGTCCCCGGGTGACCCGACCGGGGTGTCGGGGTCGGACGGCAGCAGCACCTCGGTCGGCGGGTCGACTCGGGTCAACGGGATCGTGGTTTGCACCAGGCCGTCGGTGCGGGCCAGGTCGGTGCCGAGCAGGCAGGTCTGTCTGCCGTACTCGGGGTCGAACTCGGTGACGACCGCCTTCGCGCGCAGCGGCAGCGTCACCGGACCGGAGCCGCCGTACGGGGTGAAGGTCAGTGAGGTTGCCCCGGCCGCCGCGTACCCGGGCTCGGTGGTGTGGGTGCCGAAGGCGGCGTCGTACGCGGGCTGCGGCACGATCGGCGGCGGCTGGCTGCGTCCGTACGCCTCGGGCAGCGCCGCCGTCAGCCGGTCCAGGTCGAACGGCCGCGCCGCCGGACCCACCACCTGGATCTGCATCAGCGTCCGGGTGTTCGGGCCGTATCCGGGGCGGGTGCTCGGCGCCCCGCCGGAGCTGGTCTGGTCCGGGTTGCCGGTGTAGTGGTCGTTGCGCGGGTCGAAGCCGGGCAGCGGCGCCGGACAGTCGTTGTAGAGGATCAGGTTCGAGCCGGGGGGTACGGCGGAGAAGTCGACGATGACGTCGGCGCGTTCGCCCGGGGCCAGCAGCAGGGCGTGGTCGGTGACGTCCACCACCGTCGCGTCCTCGTGGTGGTCCCGGTAGGTGATCGGTTGACTGGGGATGACCGCCACCGCCGGCAGGAGCCCGCCCTCGGAGCCGATCTGGATCCAGTCCGGACCGGCGGCGGCGGGGTCCGGCACCCCGCCGTCCCGCCCGTCCGTCGGCCAGCGGGGCGGGAAGTGCGGGTTGGGCCGGGCCGCCACCATCGGCACCTCGCCGGCGTCGCCGTCCGCGAGGGTGCCGTCCGGGTGCCACATCGGGGCGTGGGAGGCCGCGTAGTAGAGCTGGAGGTTCAGGCTGCGGTCGGTGCAGGCGTTGAGGATCCGGAACCGGTACGCCGCCGCGCGCAACCGCAGGTACGGGTAGGCGACCCCGTTGACCAGCGGGGTGTCCAGGAACGCGTCCGGTACCGCGGACGGGGTGGGGGTGCCGGGCTGGACCGGCGGCTCCCACGGCCGGCTCTGCGGGTCGTGGTGCGGGTTCGGCGCCGGCCCGCGGGTGATCCCGGTGACCGGCGGCCAGAACCAGGGCCCGTAGTCCCAGCGTCCCATCGGGTTTCTCCCCGACTCGTTGTACGGGTTCTGTCGGGGCATGTAGACGTGTGGGAACCAGAGGCTGCCTCGACCTCCCCAGTTGGCGACGTCCCAGGTCGGGTCCTGGGCGGCGAGCTGGGCGTCGTCCGGCACGAAGGTCCGGTCCTGCAGCACCAGGAGGATCTCCTCGGCCGGGACGATCCCGTCGGCGACGAGCTGCCGCTCCACCGGGTCGTCCAGTCGGTAGAGCCCGATTTGTCCGGAGTAGACGGTCAGCCGGGCGATCCCCTCGCTCTGGTCGTGGTACCAGAGCAGCCGGGCGCTCTGCCGGTTGGGGTAGTAGGCGGTGACCGCGCCGGCACCCGGGGCGGGCATGTCCGGCACGGCGGCGTACCCGGCTCCGCGCGGGTAGGGGGTCGGCTCGCCGGCCGGGGTGAACCACTGGTTCGGGCCGCCGTTGCTGATCCACGGGGCGTCGCCGCCGTGCAGGTGCACGGAGCACCGGTTCTGCGGGTACCGTTCCAGGCCGCCCTGGGGGCCCGGACCCGCCCCCCGGACCGTCGGGTCCACCGGTAGGAAGAGGTCGCCGGCGGAGCCGGTCGGCAGCTGGTTGACGTACTTGACCCGTACCGGACGGTCCCGTTGGGCGATGATCAGCGGCCCGAGGTGGTACGGCCGGGCCGACGGCGCCACCGTGTTGTGCCCGGTGGCGTCGGTGCCGTTGTTGAGCTGCCTGTACCCGCGCAACCGGGTCGGCGGCAGGTCCGGATGCAGACGTTGGGTGTACTCCTGCACCCCGATCTCGTAGTAGTCGCAGCCGGGGTAGGTGGTGGTGTCGGGAACCGCCACCGGGATCAGGGCGCCCAGCTCGGTCGGGTCGCGTCCGACCCGGGGGAGCGCGGTGACGAACTTCCGGATGCCGGTGCCCGGGAGCACCGCTCCGGTCGCGTCCAGCACGGGCAGCGGACTGTACGCGACGTTCGGGACGAACCCGAAGTAGTCCGGTGGGGCGGTGGGGTCGAGGACCGGTACGGCCGGCGGCGGGTCACCGACCCGGGCCGCCGGTACCCGTACCGGCCCATCGCCGGGCCGGTACGGGACCGATCCCTCGGTCCGCTGACCCGGGACCGCGCGGTTTCGGGGTTGCGACCCCGGTTCCGGTCGGCCGTCAGCCCGCTGGTTCGTCAGGCGCCGTGCCGGGGCGCGCGCCTCTCCGTGCCGTTCGTCCGCACCACGCCGCTCCTCGGATCGCTGTTCCTCGGATCGTCGCTGGTCGGCACGCTGTTCCGCGGACCGCTGCCGGTGGGACTCGGCCCGCCGCTGCCTGACATCTGCGACGCGGGCGGCCCAGCGTGTGGCGAACCTCCTGAACATGATCATGCGCCTCCCCGGAGATCAGCCCGCGGCATCGCCCGTCCGGCCGCCGCCGCGCCGCTCCGCGCGCCAGCGGCCGGACGCACCGAGCGAAGCGCCATCGGTCCGCAGTGTGCTGACGATCCGTAACCAGTCAACCGCTCGATGCCGGGTTTGGATACGGTTCCGGGTGGGGGAGACGGCCAGGAGCCAGAAACGGCACCCCGACGTCGGGCGGGTCGACGGCCGTACCCGGTGCGGGGGCGGATCGTCCTCGTCGCCGGTCCGGGCGGGACTGACCCGAAGCGTCAGCCGCGGCGCGCCGGGGCCGGTTCCCGTCGGACGCGGCCGCCACAGGGCGGTTCGGTGCGTGCCGTGGGCGGCGCGCCGGGTGCCACCGCGTCGCGGGTGATGCGGTCCCGGCTAGCCCGGACCGGGCTGGCAGACCGGGCACCAGTAGGTGATCCGTTCACCCTGCTCGCGCCTGCGGATCGTGGCCCCACATCGGTGGCAGGGCTCGGCGCGCCGGCCGTACACGTACGTGGTCCGGCCCCGGTGCAACGAGCCGGTCGTGCTCTGGGTCCACCGCCCGCGGTTGGCCATCAGCAACCGGTGGGCGAGCGCGACCAGGCCGGCCAGATCCGGTACGTCCCGGACCGGTGTCCAGGGCGAGACCCCGCGCAGGAAGAGCACCTCTGACGCGTAGAGGGTGCCGATGCCGGCGAGATTGCGCTGGTCGAGCAGTGCCTCGCCGATGCTCCGGGTCGGCTGGGCGGCGAGTCGGCGGACCGCCTCGGCCGGGTCCCAGTCCGGGCCGAGCAGGTCCGGGCCCAGGTGTCCGACCAGTCTCTCCTCCTCCGCGGTCGGCAGCAGGGCGAGTTCGTGCAGGTGGTAGCCGACCGCCACGGCGTCCGCGGTACGCAGGACCGCCCGGATCGTGTGCGCCGGCCGCGCCGCCCACCGCTCGCCCGGGGCGTACACCCGCCAGGCGCCGTCCATCCGCAGGTGCGAGTGCAGGGTCAGCCGGCGGCTGCCGTGGCGGGCCGTACCCTCGGCTCCGGGTTGGGGCTGGGCCGGGACCGGGACGCGCAGGCGCAGCAGCAGGTGCTTGCCGCGGGAGCGAGACTCCAGCACGGTGGCGCCGGTGAGATCGGCGGTGGCCAGCTGCGGCACCCGGAAGTCGGTGGCGGTCAGTCGGCCACCGGCCAGCGCGCGGTGCAGCACGCGGGCCGTGTTCCAGACGGTGTCGCCTTCGGGCACCCGTCCATCCTCCTCCCGACGCTCCGGCGGCCGGCCAGCCAACCGCCGGAGGTCACCGGAACGACGGGTTCGACGGGATGCCGGGAGCGACTCCGTCGACGTGTGCGACGCGCCCCGGCCTGCCCGAGGCGGTCCGACCCGCCGCCGGTCCCCGGTGGCCCGGTCCCGGCGGTGGGTCGGGGCGGTCCGTCCGGGCGGAGCACGTCAGGGCGGACGGACGTACTCCGCCCGGACGGCTCAGGGCATCTCCTCCGGGCGCGGCGGACGGACGACGTCCTGGTAGCGCGGGTGGCTCGCGCCGTAGATGGCGTAGTTGAGCCGGGCGTGCGACAGACTCAGATCACCGTTGGGGCCGCCCCGGGGGATGTCGGCGTCCTTATCGGTGGATCCGTCGTCGGTCCAGAAACAGACAGGACAGGTGCCGCCCCCGGTTCGGTGTGCGCAGCACGGGCAGGCGGCGACATCGATCGAGTGTTTCCCCACGGCGGTACAGCATTCCACAGCGGTACGGCAGGGCACAGTGGACGATGTCCGGTTTCCCGGACTCCGGTCGGCGCCGGGGCGGATCACTCCAGCCGGACCACGTCCCCGGGGCCGACCCCGAGCACCTGGTCCGCCCGGCCGCCGTTCACGGCGACGGCGAGCTGGCCGGCCGAGTCGACGAACACGACGAGTTGGCCCGGGGACGCGTCGGCGAAGGTGCTGCCCCGGACCGCCGTACGGCCACCGATCCGGACCGTCCCGCCGAGCCGGTGCCACGCGGCGCCGGGCGCCGCGAGCTGCACGTTGCCGAAGTGGTCGATCGTCAGCACCTCCGCCGAGAGCCAGCCGTCGCCCTCCTCGACGACCGGATCGGGGAGCCGGACCAGACCGGCCGGGTCGATCTCCGGCCCCGCCTCGGTCAGGGCCGCGCCCAGGGCGAACCGGGCGGCGGCCGGGGCGAAGACGTCGCGGCCGTGGAAGGTGCGGGAGACCGTCGGGAACCAGTCCGGACTGGTCAGTTCCACCGCCTCGGTCACCCCGCCGAGCGTGGTCGCGGCCCAGGGCAGCAGCCCGTTGTCCGGGCCGACCAGCAGCCCGCCCGGAGTGCGCAGCGCCACGCCGCGCCGGGCCGTCCCGACGCCGGGATCGACCACCGCCACGTGCACGGCCGGGGGGAGGTAGCCGACGGTCTGGGCGAGTATCGCGGCGCCCCGGACGATGTCCCCGGCCGGGATGAGGTGGGTCACGTCGATCACCCGGACCTGGGGCGCGATCCGCGCCACCACGCCGTGGCAGGCGGCCACGAAACCGTCGGAGCGGCCGTAGTCGGTGGTCAGGCTGAGCCATGCGTACCCGGACACAGCCGCCAAGACTAGCCCGCCGGCCGGGTCGGATCCGGATGTCAGGCCGCGCCGTCCAGCCGCCGTTCGAGGACGAGTTCGTCGTGGAGCGGGATGCCGTGCTCGCCCACCGTCGGGATGATCGGTTTGCGCAGCCGGGCCCGGTCCACCGCTCCCGGGTCCACCGCGACGATGCGCAGGCCGCGCCGCTGGTAGAAGCGCAGCGCCCGCAGGTTGTCGTTGGTGGTGATCAGCCAGAGCCGCTCCGCCCCGTGCGCGCGGGCGGTCTCGGCCGCGGCCTCCAGCAGCGTCGTACCGACCCCGGTGCCGGGCTTGTCGGCGACGATGCTGACCACCTCCAGCCCTCGTCCGTCGAGGTGCCAGGCGAGCGCGCCGCGCACCGCCCCGGCGGCGTCGACGGCGACCAGGGTGGGGAGCTCACGCAGGTCGTACCGGACGTCGTGGGCGATCACGTACGGCCCGCCCCACTCCCGGTCGTGCAGCGCGTCGACGGCGCTCCGGTCAGCGGGCGTCACCGCTCGGACGCGGACCTCCGACACCCGTCCATCCCCCTTCCGAATCGCCTGGCAGGGTAGCAGTATGCGGCTCTGTATCTTCACCGAACCTCAGCAAGGTGCCTCGTACGACGACCTGCTCCGGATCGCCCGGCACGCCGAGGAGTGCGGATTCGACGGGTTCTTCCGGTCCGACCACTACCTCACCATGGGTGGGGACGGGCTCCCCGGCCCGACCGACGCCTGGCTGACGCTGGCCGCCCTGGCGGTGCAGACCTCCCGGATCCGGCTCGGCACCCTGGTCAGCTCGGCGACCTTCCGGCTGCCCGGTCCGCTGGCGATCGGCGTGGCCCAGGTCGACGCGATGAGCGGCGGGCGGATCGAACTGGGGCTCGGCACCGGGTGGTACGAGCCGGAGCACCGGGCGTACGGCATTCCGTTCCCGCCGCCCGGTGAGCGCTTCGCGCGGCTCACCGAGCAGCTCGAGGTGATCACCGGGCTGTGGCACACCCCGCCGGGCGGGACCTTCGACTACCAGGGCCGGTACTACCAGCTCACCGACTCACCCGCGCTGCCGAAGCCGGTGCAGTCGCCGGCGCCGCCGGTGATCATCGGCGGCAAGGGGCTGCGTCGTACCCCGATGCTGGCCGCCCGCTTCGCCGACGAGTTCAACGTGCCGTTCGAGCCGGCCGAGAGCGTGGCCCGCAGCTACGCCGCGGTGGCCCGGGCCTGTGCGGAGGTCGGGCGGGCCGCGAGCGGTCGCCGGCCGCTGGTCCTCTCCGCCGCGCTCACCGTGGTCTGCGGCCGGTCCGACGCCGAGGTACGCCGCCGCGCCGAGGCGATCGGCCGCGACCCGGCGGAACTGCGCGCCGGACCCGGCGTCGCCGGCACGCCCGCCGAGGTGGTCGAGCAGATCCAGGAGTACGCCAAGCACGGTGCCGAGCGGATCTTCCTCCAGGTGCTCGACCTGGCCGACCTGGACCACCTCGACCTGATCGCGGCCGAGGTGGCGCCGCAGCTCTAGCCGGGGCCGGGCGGCCCGGGGGCCGGGGCCGCACCCCGGCACCGTGTCTCCGGGCGGGCCCACCGGGCCCGGGCCGCCCGGTATCCCGCCGGCGCGGTCGTCCGGCACCCGGGCGGGCGGGGTGGTACGCCCCGGGCGGTGACCCGGAGTGGACGGCGGCGCGGTGGGTCAGACACCGTCGTCGGCGCGGCCGAGCCGCCAGTAGCCCATGAAGGCCACCGACTCGCGGTCCAGGCCGCGTTCCCTGACCAGGTGCCGGCGCAGCGTCCGGATCACGCCGGCCTCGCCGGCCAGCCAGACGTAGTGGCGGCCGTTCGACAGCCCCACCGGCACCTCCCACAGCTCCTCGTCCGGGTCGGCACCGTCGTCGGCCGCGGCGCCGGTCGGGCAGATGGGCGGGGTGCCGCCCGCCAGGGTCAGTCGCTCCGCCGCCGCCCGGACCGCCGGGACCAGCCGGCTGCCGTGCGGTGCCCCGGAGCGGGGCAGCCAGCTGACGGCGACCCCGGGCGGAGCCGGCAGGTCGAGGACGTCCTCCGGGTGCGGCACCTCCAGCAGCACCTCACCCCGGGCCGTCTCCGGCAGCCGCTCCACGATCGCGGCGATCGCCGGCACCGCGGTCTCGTCGCCGGCGAGCAGCAGGAGCCGGTCGGCGAGAGCCGGCTGGAACTCCCGGCCGCCGTGGTCGCCGGGGTAGGCGTGGTCGGGCCCGACGATCACGATCTGGTCGCCGGGCCGGGCGGCCAGCGCCCAACGGGCCGCCGGGCCGTGCGGGCCGAACGCGCCGCCGGCCTCGTGCAGCACGATGTCCACGTCGACCTCGCGTGCCTCGCGCCGGACGGCCCGGGTGGTGTACGTCCGGAACGGGTTGCGCAGCTCGTCGGGGAGGGCACGCCAGCGCGGGTACCAGTCCGGACCGTCGGGGAGGTGGCGGAAGCCGTGCTCCGGCAACGGAAAGACGAGCTTGATCCGTTGGTCGTAGCCGGGGTCGGCGAAGGTGTCGAGCTCCGCGCCGGTGAAGGTGACCCGGAGGAACGACGGGCTGAGCCGGTGGAGTCGGGCAACCTCGGCGGGGAAGAACCGCCACGGGGCGACCAGCGGGGCGGCGGTGGAGACCTCGGTCATCGGGCTGCCTTTCGATACGTACCCGGGCGGTGTCGCGCACCGGGCGCTGGACGAATCGTTAGGTTAGCCTAACCTCCTGGCGGGGGTGGTGGGTGCGGTCCCGTTCCGCTCAGGCGCCGACCCGCTCCGGCCGCTCCGCCCCAACCGGCGCGGCGCCGACCGGCGCGTCCCAGTCGATCCGGTACTCGAACTGCCAGTTCATCCGCTCCAGGCGGGCGACCTTCATGACCAGCGGCATCAGCAGATCCCGCAGTACCCGGCCCACCGGGCCCGCCGCCTTGTCGCGGTTGGTCCGGGCCGCCATCGCGATGATCCGTTCGACCCGCGGCCGGCGCAGCCGCTCGTACGTCGGGAACGCCGTCTGGTGCGGTAGGTCCCGTAGGCAGCGGGCGAGCTCCACCGCGCTCTCGATCGCCAGCGAGGCGCCCTGTCCGGAGCTGCTCGACGGGGCGTGCGCGGCGTCGCCGACCAGCACGACCCGGCCCCGGTGCCAGGTCGGCACGGACGGCAGGTCCTCCATCGGGCCGACGATCAACAGGTCCGCCGGATCGGTACGCCGGATCAGCGTCGTGGCGGGAACGCGGTCGTCGGCGAACGTCTCGGCCAGTACGCCCAGCCACTGCCCGGCCGAGGTCCGCCGGGCGTCGGCCCGGGTCATCGGCTCCCGGCGCGGCAGGTTGACGAACCAGCCGCCGCTGCCGTCGTCGTTGACCTGGTAGCCGAAGAACGCGCGGCGACCGAAGACCATGATCATCTCGCCCCGGGTGGAGGGCAGTCCGGTGGCGGCCATCCGGGCGCCGAAACTGATGAGCCCGGTGTAGCGGGGCTGCGGCGCCGACGGATCGATCAGCGAACGGACCGTTGACCGGATGCCGTCCGCGCCGACCAGCACGTCGGCGCTGGCGGTCGTACCGTCGGCGAAGTGCGCGGTCACCGCCGGACCGGAGTCGGTGACTCCGACCAGCCGCCGTCCGTGCACGATCCGGATGCCCCGGCTGGTCGCCTCGTCGTACAGCGCCCGGTACAGGTCCGGACGCCAGACGAGCCGCATGGTCGGCAGGTGGGACGGGCTGTTGAGCGTGGCGAGCCGGCGGCCGGTCCCGCTGTGCAGCACCATCGCCGTCAGCGGTTCGCTGATCCGGCGTACCGCCTCGTCGGCGTCGAGGACGGCGAGCGCGTTGAGCCCGTTGGGGGCGATGCTCAGCGCGCCGCCGATCCCGTCGGCGGTCTCCGGGTGTGCCTCGTAGACGGTGGCCTCGATGCCGGCCCGCCGCAGCGCCATCGCGGTCACCGGGCCGGCGATTCCGCCGCCGATGACCAGCGCGGTTCTGGTGTCGGTCATGCTCTGCCTCCTGTTCGTTCCGGGGGCGGCTCGCCGCGGAGTGCGGCCCACTGCCGCCCCCAGCCCAGTTCGGTGTCGGTTATCCGGTCGACGAGCTGCTCCACGAAGGACGACTCGGCCTCCAGCAGGGCGATCCGGTACTCCTCCTCGATCAGGAAGAGCCCGGGCACGCCCTGCGCCAGCGCGGCGTCGATCAGGGCGCGGATCTCGGCCCGCTGCGCGTCGAGCCGCTCCAGGCGGCGGCGCAGCAGGCGTAGTGCCTCGTTCGGTGACAGCGCCGCGATCAGGGAGAGCGCGGCCACGAAGTGCGGGTACTCGTGCCGGGGCTCCTCGATCAGCTCGCGCAGCCAGTCGTGCAGCTCGGCCCGGCCGGCGTCGGTGACGGCGTACACGGTTCGCTCCGGGCGCTGGCCCGCGCGGCTGGTGCCCTGCTCGACGACGAACCCCGCCCGGGCCAACTGCTGGATCACCATGTAGAGCGAGCCGTGGGTGAACTTGATGCTGCGGTCGTCACCGTGTTCGCGCAGCGTCCGGCTCAACTCGTACGGGTGCATCGGGCGATCGCTCAGGTACGAGAGCACGGCCAGCGCGAGCAGGTTGCCGACCTTTCGTTTCTTGGTCATCTGACTCTCCGCCTCGGGACGCGGGCCGGTGGCGGCCCCGCGTCGGTGTGGGCGGCGGTCAGCCGGGGTGGGCCGGGTCAACCACCGTGGGTGGCCGGCCCTCCCGGTGGGCCCGCCGTAGGTCGACCCAGTATTCCCGGGAGCACATCGCGGTCAGTACGGCGAGCCCGCGGCGGCGTATCCGGACCTCGGCGTTCCGGAGCGTCCCGGTGAGGGTGATCCGCCGGTCTCCGGGCGTGTCCGGACGTTCCGGGTCGGTCACCCGCGCCCGGCCGACCCGGTGCAGGTCCCAGTCGTCGATCGCGGCGTCGTCCGGGACGAGCAGGGTGAGGGTCGCGCGGTCGAGGTCGACGGTGATCCGCAGCTCGCCGGCCGGGATCCGCGGTGAGCGGAGGTCGAGGACGGCGGCGCCGCGGTGCGCGCGGACCTCGACGGCGCGGGCGGTGGTCCAGTGACCGAGCCGCTTGGTCACGCCGCGGTGCGCGGCGATCCGGACCGGGGCGTCGGAATGGGTCTGTGGGGTGGGCATCGTGCTGCCTCCTCCGGCTGGATGTGGTCCCGACGTCGGTGGTTTTAGTCAGCTCCAACTATCCATAACCGAATAGTCAGTGTCAACTAATCTGTGGGTGCGCGCAGGCGATGGGGGCGTCACAGGGCGCGCGACGAGGACGACGGACCCGGGACGACGGGAGCCGAGCGGGGTCACCGGGCCGGGCCGCCGGCCAACCGGCCGACCGGGCCGGCCGCGTGACCGGAGCCGGGGTCAGCCGCGCAGCCGCAGGCCCCGGGGGGTGACCCGGAAGCCGGCAGCGGTGAGCGCGTCGCGCAGCGGGGAGGCGTGCACCGAACCACCATCGGCACGTTCCACCGCGAGCGTGCCGAGCGCGCCGGTACCGACCGCCTCGGCCAGCGCTCGGGCGGCGGCGGCCAGCGCCTCGGTGTCGTCGGAGAAGGAGAGCAGGGTACGGCCGCCGCGCTCGACGTACAGCACAAGATCGCCGTCGACCAGGACCACCAGGGCGCCCGCCTTGCGCCCGGCCCGGTGGCCGGTCGGCTGGACCGCCCCGTCGCCGGAGTCGACGACCCGGGCCGGCCAGGGCAGTGCCGCGCCGTACGGGTTGGCCGGGTCGGTGGCGGCGAGGACCCGCGCCGGGCCGGGCCGGCGTCCCCGCTGCTCCGGTTCGGCCAGGGCCCGGAGCCGGTCCACCGCTCCCGGAACCGCGAACTGGGCCGCGCCGAGTCCCTCCACGAAGTAGCCGCGCCGGGCCGCGCCGCGTTCCTCCAGCGCGGCCAGGACCGGATAGACCGCGGCGAAGCCGCCCGGCGTGCCCTCGGCGGTCACCGCGCCCCGGGTCACCACCCCGTGCCGCTCCAGCAGGACGTCGGCGAGCGCGGCGGCCCGACGGGTCGGATCGGTGTCCCGGTCGGGGAGCCGGGACCAACGCCCGGCCACGGTCGGCGGCCCGGTCCGGATCGGCAGTACCGGACGTCCCGGGCGCCGGTAGCGGGTCCGGGGCGGGGCGGGCCGGGCCCGGTGCGCCCCGCCACCGCTGAGCAGCGCCCGCAGCGGGGCCAGGGTGTCGTTGGTCAGCCGACCCGCCCAGACCAGGTCCCAGACCGCGCCGACCAGTGCCGCGTCGTCGGGCGTGGCCGACTCCGGCAGCGCGGTGGCGACCCGGTCGGCCAGGGACCGGAAGAACAACGCCTGCCCGTCGGCGAGCGCCGCCAGCACCGCCTCGTGCAGCGGGCTCAGCGTCAGCGCCTCGTCGGGCGGGGGCAGCAGCAGCGGCGCGGCGTCGGCGTACGCCAGGACGACCCAGCCGTCGCCTCGGCCGATCGCCCCGGCACCGGCCCAGACCACCTCGCCACCGGCGCAGAGCTCGTCGAGGTAGGCGGGCGAGTAGTCGGCGACCCGGGCCGGCAGCACCACACTCTCCAGCGCGGAGGCCGGCACGGCGACCCCCTGGAGCTGCTCCACGGCGGCGGCGACCGCCTCCACCCCGCGCGCCGCCGCCCCGACCTGCTGCCAGCGCGGCAGGAAGGCGGCGAGCGCCCGGGCCGGCACCGGCTCGATCTCCCGGCGCAGCGCCGCCAACGACCGACGGCGCAGCAGCCGCAGCACCTCGGCGTCGCACCACTCGGCGCCGGCGCTGGTCGGGGAGAACTCCCCGGAAACCACCCGCCCGTCGGCGCCGAGCCGCCGCAGCGCCTGCTCCACCACGAAGACCCCGAGCCCGAACCGGGCGGCACAGGTCGCCGCCGCGAACGGGCCGTGGGTCCGGGCGTACCGGGCGATGAGATCACCGAGCGGGTCGGCGCCCGGGTCGAGGTACGCCTCCGCGATCCCGACCGGCAGCGCCACGCCGAGCGCGTCGGCGTACCGGCCGGCGTCCTCGACGACGATCCAGCGCTCCTCGCCGGCGATCCGGACCCGCAGGATCCGCCGGGCCTGGGCCAACCCGGCCAGCCAGGCGGGCGGGACCCCGCGTTCGGCCAGCTCGGCCTCGGAGAGGTCGCCGAGCAGGCGCAGCAGTTCGACGACGTCCTCGGCGTCCCGGGGGCGGCGCTGCTCGGTCAACCAGCGCAGCTGCCGCTCGGTCTCGGCGACCACCGTCGGGTCGAGAAGTTCCCGCAGGTCGACCCGGCCGAGCAGCTCGCCCAGCAGCCCGGTGTCCAGCGCCAGCGCGGCGGCCCGGCGCTCGGCCAGCGGGGCGTCGCCCTCGTGGACGAACGCACCGACGTACCCGAAGAGCAGCGAACGGGCGAACGGCGAGGGCCGGGGCGTCTCCACCTCGACCAGCCGGACCCGGCGGGCGGCCACGTCCCGCAGCAGCTCCACCAGGCCGGGCAGGTCGAAGACGTCCTGGAGGCATTCCCGGGCCGCCTCGAGTGTGATCGGGAAGTCGGGGTACTCCCGGGCCACGTCGAGCAGCTGCGCGGCGCGTTGCCGCTGCTGCCAGAGCGGCTGCCGCCGGCGCGGGTCGCGGCGGGGCAGCAGCAGCGCCCGGGCGGCGCACTCCCGGAACCGGGCGGCGAAGAGCGCCGAGCCGCCGACCGACTCCTCGACCAGCGCGGCGATCTCGTCCGGGTCGAAGGCGACCAGCTCGGCGCCGGGTGGATCGTCGGCGGTGTCCGGCAGCCGCACCACGATGCCGTCGTCGGAGGGGAGCACCTGCGCGTCGACCCCGTACCGATCGGCGAGCCGCCGGCCGATCGCCAGCGCCCAGGGCGCGTTGACCCGCGCCCCGAGGACGCAGTGCACCGCGAGCCGCCAGTCGCCCAGCTCGTCGCGGAAGCGTTCGACCAGCACGGTCCGGTCGTCCGGCACCGCGCGGGTCGCCGCCTGCTGTTCCCGCAGGTACGCCACCAGGTTGTCGGCCGCCCAGTCGTCGAGCCCGCCGGCGCGCAGCGTCGCTCGGGCCGCCTCGTCGTCCCGGGCCCGAACCAGTTCGCGCAGCCGGGCGCCGATCGCCCGGCCCAGCTCGACCGGGCGGCCGAGCTGGTCGCCCTTCCAGAACGGCATCCGGGCGGCCTGTCCGGGGGCGGGGGAGACCAGCACCCGGTCGGGCGTGATCTCCTCGATCCGCCACGACGAGGAGCCGAGCAGGAAGACGTCCCCCACCCGGGACTCGTAGACCATCTCCTCGTCCAGTTCGCCGACCCGCGCGGCCCGCTCCGCCCCGGCCAGGAAGACGCCGAAGAGCCCGCGGTCCGGAATGGTGCCGCCGCTGGTCACCGCCAGCCGCTGTGCGCCGGGCCGACCGGTGAGCCGGTCCGTCGCCCGATCCCAGACCAGCCGGGGCCGCAACTCGGCGAAGGCGGTGGAGGGATAGCGCCCGGAGAGCATGTCGAGGACGGCGTGCAGGGCGGAGTCCGGCAGCTCGGCGAAGGGCGCCGCCCGGCGGACCAGGGCGGCCAGGTCGCCGAGTCGCCACTCGTCGAGCGCGACCATCGCGACGATCTGCTGGGCGAGGACGTCCAGCGGGTTGCGCGGGTAGTGCAGCTCCTCGATCGCGCCCTCGGTCATCCGCTCCGCGACGACCGCGCAGGAGAGCAGGTCCCCCCGGTGCTTCGGGAAGACCACGCCCCGGGATACCGCCCCGACCTGGTGCCCGGCCCGGCCGATGCGTTGCAGCCCGGCCGCGACGCTCGGCGGTGCCTCGATCTGCACCACCAGGTCGACCGCGCCCATGTCGATCCCGAGTTCCAGGCTGGAGGTGGCGACGACCGCCGGCAGTCGCCCGGACTTGAGCGCCTCCTCGATGTGCCGGCGCTCCTCACGGGAGACGCTGCCGTGGTGCGCCCGGGCGATCACCGGCGGTGCGCCGGCCGCCGCCCCGGACTGGGCCATGATCTCGGCCGGTAGCCGCTGCGGCAGCGGCGGGCGGGCGCCCTCGAACTCCTCCGCCGCCAACTCGTTGAGGCGGGCGCAGAGGCGTTCGGCGCTGCGCCGGGAGTTGGTGAAGACGATGGTCGAGCGGTGCGCGCGGACCAGGGCGTAGACCCGCGCCTCCACCGCGGGCCAGATCGACGCCCGACGTGGCCCGCCGAGTACGTCGTCCTCCGGGTCCGCCTGCTCGTCGAGGCGGGTCATGTCCTCCACCGGCACCTGGACGCTGACCTCGACGGTCTTCGTCGGCTCCGGCCGTACCACGGTCACCGGGCGGGCCCCGCCGAGGAACCGGGCGGTCGCGTCGATCGGCCGCACCGTGGCGGAGAGGCCGATCCGCTGTGCCGGGGCGGGCAGCAGCGCGTCGAGCCGTTCCAGCGAGAGCGCCAGGTGAGCGCCGCGCTTGGTGCCGGCCACCGCGTGCACCTCGTCGACGATCACCGTTTCGACGCCGCGCAGCGCGTCCCGGGCGGCGGAGGTGAGCAGCAGGAAGAGCGACTCGGGAGTGGTGATCAGGATGTCCGGCGGGGTACGCGCGAAGGCCCGCCGCTCGTCGGCCGGGGTGTCGCCGGTGCGCATCCCCACGGTGATCTCGGGCAGGGGCAGGCCGAGCCGACTCGCCGCGTGCCGGATGCCGGTCAGCGGCGCGCGCAGGTTGCGTTCGACGTCGACCGCGAGGGCCTTGAGCGGACTGACGTAGAGGACCCGGCAGCGGCGTCGGGGATCGTCGGGGACCGGCTGCTGGGCCAGCCGATCCAACGACCAGAGGAACGCGGCGAGGGTCTTGCCGGAACCGGTCGGCGCGACCACCAGCGTGTTGCGGCCGGCACCGATCGCCCGCCAGGCCCCGGCCTGGGCCTCGGTGGGTGCGGCGAAGGCGGAGCGGAACCACTCCCGGGTCGCCGCCCCGAACGGCTGCAGCACGTCGGTCACCGGCCAATCCTGCCTGGTCGGTCCGACGACCGGCACGTCCGGCCCGGGTCCTGGGGGCCTTCGGGCGCGTACCCCAGGGCCCGGGCCGCAGAACGGATCAGACTCCCGCCTTCTCCCCGACGACGACGGGTGGGACCGAGGTCACTCGTCGTGCCCGGCGTCCGGGCATCCACCAGTTGGCCTTGCCGCACAGTTCCATCACCGCGGGGACGAGGATCAACCGGATGATCGTGGCATCGATGAGCACGGCGACGGCCATGCCCAGTCCGCCCTGCTTGACCGAGACGTCGGAGCCGAGCAGGGAGGTCGTGAAGACGGCGATCATGATGGCGGCCGCGGCCGTGATGACCCCTGCGGTCCGCGCCATCCCGCGGGCGACGGCCGTCCGGGTGTCGCCGGTGCGCTGGTACTCCTCACGAACCCGCGAGATCAGGAAGACCTCGTAGTCCATAGACAGGCCGAACAGGACCGGGAAGATCATCATCGGCACCCACGTCGTGATCGGCATGGTGGTGGGGAACCCGAGGGCCGATCCCAGCCAGCCCCACTGGACGACCGCGACGAGCACGCCGTAGGCGGCGCCGATCGACAGCAGGTTCATCACGGCGGCCTGCAGCGCGATCGTGACCGACCGCACCAGCGCGATCAGCAGCACGAGGGACACCGCGACGACGACCGCGATCATCAGGGGCAGGCGAGCGCTGATGTCGTCGGCGATGTCGATCGTGGCGGCGTTCGGGCCACCGACGTAGACGCGGTCGCCGCCGGGCGCCTCGGGCAGCACGTCGGCGCGGAGCCGGTGTACCAGATCCGCGGTCGCCTCGTCCTGGTACCCGGTCATGGGGAAGGCCATGAAGATCGCGGCCTGTCCGTCCCTGCTGAGCTGAGCGGGTGTGGCGTAGGCGATGCCCTCGGTTTTGGCGACCGCTTCGATGACGGGACGGAGGTCCGTGTTTCCGGCTCCGACCTCGGCGGCGAAGATCAGGGGCGCCCCGTAGCCGGGACCGAAGCCCTCGGAGAGGATCGCGTACGAGGTGTAGCTGCTCCGGTCGCGGGGCTGGACACTGGCGTCGGGGTTGCTCAGCCGCATCGACAGCATGGGGAAGGCCACCACCACCAGGACCGCGCCGGCCAGGACCGCGGAGACCAGCGGCCTGCGCTGCACCACGCCGGCCCAGCGCTCGGCGAGGGTCCGGCGCTCCCGGGACGGGACGACGCCGGCGAGCCGGGACGTGCGGCGGGGTACGCGCAGCGAGTTGATCCTGTGGCCGACGAAGCCCAGGAACGCCGGCAGCAGGGTCACCGCGGCGACCATCGTCACCAGCACGATCACCGACGTCGCGACGGCCACTCCGGTCATCAACCGCTGTCCCATGACGATCAGACCCATCAGCGCGATCACGACGGTCGTACCGGCGAACAGCACCGCGTGACCGGCGGTCGTGACGGCCGTGACCGTGGCGCTCTCGGGGTCGTCGCCCTCCTGCAGGGCGTCCCTGTAGCGGGTCACGATGAACAGCGCGTAGTCGATGCCGACGCCGAGCCCCACCATCGCCGCGATGATCACGGTGAAGTCTGGTGCGGGCACCAGGTGCCCCACCAGCTTCATCACGGCGATGCCGCCGAGGAGCGCCAGCAGCGCGGTCACGATCGGCAGGCCCATGGCCACCAGCGACCCGAAGGCGATGAACAGGATCACCGCTGCCGCGACGATGCCCACACCCTCGGCCGGCCCCTGCGGGGGCCGCTCGGCCTTCTCCGCCGTCGCCCCGCCCAGCCCCAGCGTCACGCCGTCGCCGGAGGCGGCCTTGACGGTGTCGACGAGGGGCTTGATTTCGCTCTTCGTCACCTCCGTGTCGGTCAGCGGGATGGTCGTACGGGCGATACGCCGATCCGGCGTGACCAGGTTTCGGTCTTCGTACGGCGAGGTCACCGGCCCGGTGACGGGTGAGGCGGCCAGGTCCGCGATGACCTTCTCGATCTTTTGCCGCGCGGCGGGGTCGTCGATCCCCTGCTCTGCCCTGATCGCCAGGGTCAGCGTGTCGCCCCGCCGCTCGGGAAAGTGCTTCTCGATCAACGCCTGCGCCCTGGCGGAATCGGAATGTCCCCCGGAGAAGTCGTTGTCGGCGGCGGCGCCGAAAGTGAAGCCCACGAAGGCAATGGCGATCGCGCCGACGATCCAGGTCAGCAGGACCAGGCGGCGGCGCCGGTAACAGAACCGGGCAAGTCTCGCCAGCGCTCCCTCTGCGCGGGCAGCCTCGGCCGTCATCATGTTCTCCTCAACTGGTCGAGTGTCGCAGTCGTGCGTGTGTCGGCGGCGCGGGTCAGGTCAGTGACGGTGACCCGAGCGTTTGCCGTGCGAGTCGCCGAATGGTGTGGTGACGCCGTCGTAGCGAAGCCGCAACATCATTCCCTGGTGTGCGTGCGGCAGATTGTGGCAGTGGTTCATCCAGATCCCGGGATTTGTGGCCTTGAATGCCACCTCCCACACCTGTCCCGGGCGCACGTCGAACGTGTCGACCCACAGTGGACTGCCGGACGACGGCTTGCCGTCGCGGGACAGGACCAGCACGGAATGGCCGTGCAGGTGCCAGGGATGCGTTTCCAGGCTCCGGTTGACCACCGTGAACCGGACGACGTCGCCCTCGGCGACGAGTTGGTCCGGGACGGACGGATGACCGCGACCGTTGACGGTCTGCGCGTACGCCGGCCGCCCGTCGACCATGGCCACGCCCCGGTCGAGCACGATCGTGAAGTGCCGGTCGGCCCGGTCGGCGTCGAACGGAATCACCGCCGGTGTGCCGTACCGCAGCAGGTCGAGTTCCGGCCAGCCCGAAATGTCGGTGCCGGCGGGGTCATCGCCCCCGCCGGTTCCGTCCGGACGCAGCCGTACCCCGCCATTCGGATCGTCGTCGAGCACGAGCGCCATCGGGGCGTCCGGCATGACGAAGACCAGGTCGTACCGTCCACCCGCGGCCAGGTGCAGCCCCACTCGGCTCACCTCGCCGGGCTGGTGAAGGTCCCGACCGTCGACGGCCGCCACCCGGAACGGCGTGCCGGCCAGGGCGACCCGGTGCGGGTCCGAGTCGGTGTTGATCAACCGCAGCCGTACGGGCGTACCGGCCGGCACGGCGTGCTCGGCCCGTCCGTCCCGGTCGGCGAGCACCACGGTGCCGTCGAAGGTGTGCACCGGCAGCGTCAGGTCGAGCTGCGCCGCCGGGGCGGCGCCGGCCACCGGCCACGCCTCGCGTGGGGTCACGACGAGGGCACCGTACAGCCCCTTGCGCACCCCGCGGTGGGACGCCTGGTGGGTGTGGTACCAGTAGGTCCCGACCTGGTCGGCGCGGAAGCGGTAGCGAAACGTCTCGCCGGGTGCCACCACGTGCTGCGTCACGCCCGGGGCGCCGTCCTCACCGCACGGCACGTCGTAACCGTGCCAGTGCAGGGTCACCCCGTCCGGGATGTCGACGTTGTGGAGCGTCACCTCGATCAGATCACCCTCGGTGGCGGTGATCGAAGGGCCCGGTACCTGGCCGTCGTAGGTCCACGCCTCGACCTCCTGGCCGGACGGGAGCCGGACGGTGGCCGTCCGCGCGCGGAGGTCGTACCGGCGCCTGGCGCCGCCGGGCGCCGGTTCGGCGGCCCCCCGCAGGTCGGCCACGGACACCGCCGACCGGGATCGGGACGGGTCCGGCGGGCCGCCTCCGGCGACGACGGACTCGCCCGGCCGGAACACCAGGCCGACGCCGGCACCTCCCATGCCCACCACGACCGCTCCCCCGGCCAGGCTGACGAACCGGCGGCGCGAGACCGCCGGTCCGCGGTACGCCGGCGGTGCCGGCGTCGGCTCGGCCCGGGCGTCGTCGTCGGCGGTCGCGGGGGACCCGTCCGCCGCCCCGGCGATGTCCGCGCCCCGCGTCGCGACCACCCGCGCGGTGAGCAGCGCACCGGCGCCGACCACCGAGCCGGCGAGCAGCGCGGTGCTCCAGGTCAGGGGGTACCCGGCCAGGAAGGAGACCAGCAGACCGACCAACCCGGCGTACCCGGTGGTGAGCAGCCAGACGACGCTGCCGGTCGGCGTTGCCGCGGGTGACGCCGACCCCGTGGCGCGCAGCTGCCGTCCGGCGACCGACACGGCGATCGTTCCGGCGAGGCCGAGCATCGGCAGCCCGAGCAGCACCTTCTCCTGCACGAACCACCAGCCGTGGCTGGCGAGCAGCACCACCGTCGTCACCCGGGCGAGGGTCACCAGGACTGCCGCCACCAGGAGGCGGAACGCGAGCCGGGCGCGCCGGACCGCGGCGGCGAACCCGGCGCCGAATCCGGATCGGCGCGTCGGTGATGAGTGCCGCACTCGGTGAGTCGGTCCGGTCCCGGCGGTTCATCGCGGCCGAGGCCGAGGCACGGGCCGAACGGGCCGAACGGACCCGGGAGGAGGAGGCACGGGCGCGGGTCGATGCCGAACGGCTCCGCATCGCCCGCGAGGTCCACGACACCGTGGCCCACGCCATCGCGATCATCAACGTTCAGGCCGGTGTCACCGCGCACGTGCTCGACAAACGCCCGGAACGGGCACGCGAGACGCTCGTGGCCATCGAGCAGACGAGTGCCCAGGCGTTGCGGGAGATGCGGGCCATCCTCGGGGTACTCCGTGACTCCACCGAGGGGCGGGTGCCACACCCGGGCCTGGAGCAGATCGAGGAACTCGTCACGACGGGACGCGAGGCCGGACTCGACCTGAAGCTCGAGATGACGTCGCCGAGTACGCCACCACCGAGTGCGGTGGGCAGCGCGGTCTACCGCATCCTGCAGGAGTCGATCACCAACGTGATCCGCCACGTCGGCCCGACCCGGGTGACGATCGGCCTGGACTTCGGCGTGGACGTCGTGGAGGTCCGGGTGACCGACGAGGGGCGGCGGCACGCGCCAGGCCAGGCCCGGTGGAGTCCGTGCGATCCGGGTGGCGACGGCGGCTCGACCGAGCCGGGCCGCGGCATTACCGGAATGCGCGAGCGCTGCCAGCTCCTGGGCGGTGAGCTGACCGCCGGACCGCGGCCGGGTGGAGGGTTTGAGGTCAGGGCACGGCTGCCCCTGGTTCCGGCCGGAACGGTGCGGTCGTGAACCAGGCCGGTGTGTCGCCGGGGAGCCCTCCGATCAGGGTTCTGCTCGCCGACGACGAGAGTTTGGTGAGATCCGGCTTCAAGGTCCTACTCGATCTTGAGGACGACATCACGGTGGTGGGGGAGGCCACCAATGGCGCGGAGGCCGTGGAGCGGGCCCGCGCCCTGCGGCCTGACGTGGTGCTGATGGACATCCGGATGCCGAAGGTGGACGGCATCCAGGCCGCCGGCGAGATCGCCAGGACGCCCGGGCTTCAGCAGACGCGGGTCCTGATCCTGACCACCTACGAAACCGACGAGTACGTCTTCGACGCGCTGCAGGCCGGTGCGAGCGGCTTCCTCCTCAAGGACGCCGGACCGGCGGAGCTGCTACACGCGGTTCGGGTGATCGCCGCTGGCGACGCCCTGCTCGCCCCGCGGATCACGCGACGCCTCATCGCCCAGGTCACCGCGACCCGCAGGGCCGCCCAGGCCGGCCACGACCGGCTGGCGGTGCTGACGCAGCGCGAGCGGGAGGTGCTGGCCCTGGTGGGGCAGGGCCTGAGCAACGACGAGATCGGCGCCAGGCTGTTCCTCAGCCCGGCGACCGCCCGCACCCACGTCAGCCGTGCCATGGGGAAGCTGGGCGCGCGCGACCGCGCGCAACTGGTGGTCATCGCCTATCAGACCGGCCTGGTCAGCCCCTAGCCACCAGGCGTCTGTCTCGGGCGGCCCGTGCCGAGTCCATCCGCCGGATCGCGGCCGCGCCACCCTCGATCACGCCTCCGCACCCGCGATGGCGGCAAGGAGATGGGTCGGCGCGGATCGCGCCTGCTGGAGTGCGGCGATCCTGCCGTCCAGCTCGTGGAGCCATTTCCGAAGCGTCGGCGCCGCGCAGTGCTCCAGCGCCGGACCCGGACCCCTGACGCAGGGCAGCAGCTCGCGGATGACGCTGGTCGGCAGCCCGGCAGCGAGCAGGGACCTGATGTGTGCGACCCCCGCCGGGGCATCCACATATCGACGGTGGCCACTACCGTGTGGTACGTCGTACTTAACTGCTTGCAAGAGGAGTGCGACTTACAGTAACTTCTGCGAAATCTCAGCTCAGCACCAAGGGGGGCCGGATGACCAGCATTCCGGGCGACACCCCGGTGGACCACGACGCCCCGGTCGACCGTGACGATCCGGTGGTCCGCCGTCCGGTCGCCGACACCGACGTGCTGGCCCGACGGGTCGAGGCCTACCTGACTGTGGCGCGGATCGCGTTGCGCGGGGCCGAGCTCGAGCTCGCCGAGCGACTCGGCGCCGCCCTGCGGCGTCTGGTCGCCGACACCACCGCGGCCAGCGCCGTCGACCGGGCGCGCGTCCGGGCTGCCGTGCACGCTCTGGTGCTGCGCCGCGAGCCCCACGGCCGGGTGCTGCCCCGACGCTCGCTCACCGCGGCCCAACAGGTGATCAACCAGGTGCTCCGTCAACTGGGCCGGTCGGACCTGGTGGTGCTCAGCCGGCCGGAGCCGGAGGAGTCCGACCGTCCGGTCGACTCGCCCTGCGCCGTCTGCTGACGCCGCCCGCACCCGGCGTCCCCGCACCCGGCGTCCCCGCACCCGGCGCCCCCGCACCGCGATCCGGGTGGATTCCGGCAAATCTCCGCCGCTACCGGCAAGTCTGTCGTCTGATCCTTGTGGGTCGCAGGATCGCCGACCGCGCCTGCACGCCGACACCCACCGGGAGAAGGCCGACACCTACCGGGAGTACGCATGCTGATGCTGCTCGCCCTCCAGCTCGGGGCGGCGTCGATCGCGCCGGTGCTGGTCCGGCGCTGGGGTCGGCCCGCGTACCGGCTACTGGCGCTCGCACCGGCCGCGGCCGTCGGCTGGGCGGCGGCGGTCGTCCCGGACGTCCGGCGCGGCGGCGCGGTCGTCGAGACGTACCCGTGGGCGCCGGGGCTCAGGCTGGAACTGGCGCTGCGCGTCACCACCCTCTCCTGGCTGATGGTGACACTGATCGGCGGCATTGGCGCCCTGGTGCTGGTCTACTGCGTGCGGTACTTCGACGCCGAGGAGCCCGGGCTCGGCCGGTTCGCCGGGATCTTCGTCGGCTTCGTCGGCGCCATGCTCGGCGTGGTGGTCGCCGACGACCTCCTGCTGCTCTACGTCTTCTGGGAACTGACCAGCGTCTGTTCCTACCTCCTCATCGGGCACCACCCCGAGCAGCAGGCCAGCCGCCGTGCCGCCACCCAGGCACTCATCGTCACCACCCTCGGCGGGCTGGCGATGCTGGTCGGCTTCGTCATGCTCGGCCAGCACGCCGGCACGTACCGCTGGTCGGAGGTCGCGGCCCGGCCGCCCCCGGGCGGCGCCTACCTGGCCACCGCACTGGTCCTGATCCTCGTCGGCGCGCTCACCAAGTCGGCGATCTTCCCGGCGAGTTTCTGGCTGCCCGCCGCGATGGCTGCGCCCACCCCGGTCAGCGCCTACCTGCACGCCGCCGCCATGGTGAAGGCCGGGGTCTACCTGGTCGCTCTGCTCGCCCCGGTCTACGCCGACGCCGGCCCGTGGCGCCCGGTGCTGTTCGCCGCCGGGGCCGGCACGATGCTGCTCGGCGGCTGGGCCGCGCTGCGCCAGGTCGACCTCAAGCTGCTGCTCGCGTACGGCACCGTCAGCCAACTCGGGCTGTTGATGGTGGTCGTCGGCGCCGGCACCCCGGACGCCGCCCTGGCCGGCGCCGCGATGCTGCTGGCCCACGCGCTGTTCAAGGCGACGCTCTTCCTCGTGGTCGGCATCGTCGACCGCCGGGCCGGCACCCGCGACCTCACCGTGCTCTCCGGGCTGTGGCGGCGGATGCCGCTCGTCGGTGCGGTCGCGGTGCTCGCCGCCGCCTCGATGGCCGGCGTGCCGCCGCTGGTCGGCTACCTCGCCAAGGAGGCGGTCTTCGCGGCGTTCGTCGGGGATCCACCGCTGCTCGCCGTCCTGGTCGCCGGCTCGGCGCTGACCGTCGCCTACACCGCCCGGTTCGTCTGGGGCGCCTTCGCCGACCGCCCCGCGACGCCGCCCACCCCGACCCGGGCGGTCGAACCCGACCTGCTGGTCCCGGCCGCCCTGCTCGCCCTCGCGGGGCTGGCGTTCGGCGTCCTCGCCGGCGGGGTCGGCAACCTGCTCGGGCCGTACGCCCGGACCCTCGGGCCCACCGGGGGGCACCTGGCGCTCTGGCACGGTCCCGGGCCGCTCGCCCTGTCGGCCGGAGGGCTGGCGGCCGGTGGACTGCTCTTCGCCGTGCGCGACCGCCTCGGCGGAGCGCTGGCCCGGCTGCGCGCCCCCCTCGACGGGGGTGCCGTCTACCGGCACCTCACCCGGGGTTTCGACCGGCTCGCGGTCCAGGTCACCGGGGCGACGCAGCGTGGGTCGCTGCCGCAGTACCTCGGCGTCATCCTGCTGGTCCTGGTCGTCGCCCCGGGTGGCGTTCTGCTGTTCGGCGCCGTCCGGCCGGACCAGGGACCGCGCTGGGACCATCCGCTCTGGGCCGCCGTCGGGCTGGTGCTCACCGTGGCCGCGGTCCTCGCCGTCCGGGTCCGGCGTCGGCTCACCGCGGTGATCCTGGTCGGGGTGAGCGGCTACGGCATCAGCGTGCTCTTCGTGCTGTACGGGGCCCCGGACCTGGCGCTGACCCAGTTCCTGGTGGAGACCGTGACGCTCGTGATCTTCGTGTTGGTGCTGCGTCGCCTGCCGGCGCGGTTCTCGGTCCGCCCCCTCCGCCGGAGCCGCTGGCTGCGGATCGGGCTCGGCGTGGCGGTCGGGCTGGTGATGGCCGGGTTGGCGCTGGCCGCCGCCGGCACCCGGCGTTCCCTCCCGATCTCGGTCGACTACCCGGAGGCCAGCCGCGAGTTCGGGCACGGCCGCAACGTCGTCGACGTGACGCTGGTCGACATCCGGGCCTGGGACACCCTGGGGGAGATCTCGGTGCTGGTGGCCGCCGCCACCGGGGTGGCCAGCCTGATCTTCCAGCGGCGGCGCGGTCCCGCGCGGCCCCGTCGTCGCGACCTGCCCGAGCCCGGACCGGAGCGGATCTGGTTGCGGGCCGGACCCACCCTCCACTTCCGGCGCCGGTCGATCGTCCTGGAGGTGGTCGTCCGGCTGCTGTTCCACACCGTCGTGCTCTTCTCGATCTTCCTGCTCTGGTCCGGGCACAACGCTCCCGGGGGCGGCTTCACCGGCGGGCTGGTGGCCGGCCTGGCGCTCGCGGTCCGCTACCTCGCCGGTGGGCGGCACGAACTCGACCAGGCGGCCCCGGTCGATGCCGGGGTGGTGCTCGGTCTCGGCCTCCTCGTCGCGGTCGGCACCGGGCTCGCGGGGATGGTGGCCGGCGGACAGGTGCTGCAGAGCGCGACACTCGACCTGCACCTACCGTTGGTCGGCGACGTGCACCTGGTCACCTCGGTCTTCTTCGACCTCGGCGTCTACCTGGTCGTGATCGGCCTGGCGCTGGACATCCTGCGCAGCCTCGGTGCCGAGGTCGACCGGCAGATCGAGGCGGAGCACGAGACCGGGGGCGGGCTGCGGATCGGCGAGGCGGACCCGGGTATGCCGCAGCCGGCCCCGGCCCCGGCCCGCCCGAGGCGGACCGGCGGGCGCGGTGGGGAGCCGGCATGAGTCCCCCACTGGTGCTGGTGGTCCTCGTCGGGGTGCTCTGTGCGGCGGGGACCGTCCTGTTGCTGGAGCGCAGCCTCAGTCAGGTGCTGCTCGGCGTCATCCTCCTCGGCAACGGAATCAACCTGCTGCTGCTTCTGGCCGGCCGCGCTGGCGGGGCGCCGATCCTCGGGGTCACCTCGCCCGCCGAAATGAGCGACCCGCTGCCCGAGGCGATGGTGCTCACGGCGATCGTCATCAACCTCGGCATGACCGCGTTCCTGCTCGCCATGGCGTACCGGAGTTGGCAGCTGATCGGGCACGACGAGGTGCGGGACGACCTGGAGGACCGCCGGGTCGTTCGCCTGGCCGAGCGGGGCGAGGGAGCCGTCCCGGACGACAGTCTCGGCACCGGCCCGTTCGCCGACGAATGGCGGGGCGGCGTCGTACAGGTCGACCCGGAGCAGGTCGATCCGGAGCCGCCGCCCCGTCGGCTCGACGAGGAGGCGGACCCCTCGTCGCACCGGCCGGAGGCGGGGCGGGGGCGGCGCGTGGGACCAGACGCCGCGCCGGGGCGGGGTACGGGTGGGGACGAGGCGGGTGGCAGATGAGACTCCTCGTCCCGCTTCCGGTGGTGATACCGCTGTTCGGGGCGGCGCTGACCCTGGTGCTGGCCCGGCGGCCGGTCGCGCAGCGGGTGATCAGCGTCGCGGCCGTGGCGGCCGTCCTCGTCGTCGCGGTGCTGCTGCTCTGGTACGCCCACTTTCGCCGCACGGCGGTGATCCGGGTCGGTGCCTGGCCGGCCCCACTCGGCATCGTCCTGGTCGCCGACCGGTTGGCCGCGCTGATGCTGGTGGTCTCGGCGGCGGTGACCCTCTGCGTGCTGCTCTACTCGATCGGGGAGGGCCGGGCGGACCCGGGCGAGCAGGCGCCGGTGGCCATCTATCACCCCACCTACCTGGTGCTCACGGCCGGTCTGACCAACGCCTTCCTCACCGGCGACCTGTTCAACCTCTTCGTCGGCTTCGAGATTCTCCTGGTCGCCAGCTACGTCCTGCTCACCGTACGCGGCACCGAGGAGCGCATCCGAGCCGGGACGACGTACGTCCTGGTCAGCCTCGTGTCATCGCTGATCTTCCTCGCCGCGGTCGGCCTGGTCTACGCGGCCACCGGCACGGTGAACCTCGCGCAACTGGTCGGCCGGATGGACGCGCTCCCCGCCAACCTGCGGCTGGCGCTGCAGCTCATGCTGCTGCTCGCCTTCGGCATCAAGGCGGCGGTCTTCCCGCTCTCCGCATGGCTGCCGGACAGCTACCCGACCGCGCCGGCGCCGGTCACCGCGGTCTTCGCCGGCCTGCTGACCAAGGTCGGGATCTACGCGATCATCCGGACCGAGACCCTGCTCTTCCCCGGTGGCCGCCTGGCCGACGGGCTGCTGGTGGTGGCCCTGCTGACCATGCTGGTCGGCATTCTCGGCGCGGTCGCCCAGAGCGACGTCAAGCGGCTGCTGTCGTTCACCCTGGTGAGTCACCTCGGGTACCTGTTGTTCGGGGTGGCGCTCAGTTCGGTGGCGGGCCTGGCCGGGGCGATCTTCTACGTGGTGCACCACATCACCATCCAGACCACGCTGTTCCTCGCCGCCGGGCTGGTCGAGTACCGGACCGGCACCACCCACCTGGACCGGATCGGCGGACTGGCCCGGACGGCGCCGCTGCTCGGCCTCATGTTCCTCGTGCCCGCGCTGAACCTCGCCGGCGTGCCGCCGTTCTCGGGGTTCCTCGGCAAGCTGGGGCTGTTGCAGGCCGGGGTGGCCGCCGGCGGACCCCTGGTCTGGCTTCTGGTGGCCGGCGGGTCGCTGACCAGCCTGTTGACCCTCTACGCGACGACGAAGGCCTGGAACCTCGCGTTCTGGCACGCCCCCCGGGCGGCCGACCGCCGGGCGGCGCCAGAGCTGCCCCGGCTGATGGTCGGCGCCACCGCCGCGCTCGTCCTGTTCGGCCTGTTGCTGACCGTCGCCGCCGGTCCGATCTTCGCGGTGGGGGTGGGGGCGGCCGAGGACCTGCACCGGCGCACCCCGTACGTCGACGCGGTCTTCCCCGGGGGTGCGCCGTGACCGGGCGGCCGGACGACCGGGACGCCCACCCGTCCGGACCGGCCGGGTCGGACGGGCCGGGCCGGCGGGCGGGGGCCGGGCGGAGACCGGGTCGGCGGCTCACCTGGCGCCGGGCCCGCGACCAGCTGATCACGATCGCCTGGCTGGTCACGGTCTGGAGCCTGTGGTGGGGGGAGTTCTCCTGGGGCAACGTCGTCGGCGGCGTGCTGGTCGCCACGGTGGTTCTGGTCGTCTTTCCGCTTCCCCCGGTGACCTTCGAGGGCCGGCTGCGCCCGCTGGCCCTGGCTCACCTCGTCGTGCGGTTCGTCATCGAACTGGTGGTCGCGAGCGTCCAGGTCGGCTGGGCCGCGGTCCGTCCCCGTTACCGGCTGCGGAACGCGATCGTCGGGGTACGGCTGCGGATTCCCACCGACCTCAACCTGACCCTCACCGCCGAGGTGCTGTCGCTGGTCCCCGGCACGTTGATCATCGAGACGGAGCGGAAGACGGGCACGCTCTACCTCCACGTCCTAAACGTCCGGGACGCCACCGACGTGGCGGCGGCCCGGACCAGCACCCACGCCCTCGAAGCCCGGCTCGTCCGGGCCATCGGCTCCCCGGCCGAACTGCGGGAGCTGTCCACCCACCTCAACCGAGTCGAGGAGCACCCCAGATGAGTGCCATCGTCGTCATCGTCGTCGTCCTGCTCATGGCCGCCGCGGGGCTGGTCCTGTTCCGGGTGGTGCGCGGGCCGGACCTGCTGGACCGGGTGGTCGGCATCGAGGCACTGCTGTCGATCATGATCGGCACGCTCGGCACGGAGGCGGCGGTCAACCGGCACGCCACCACGCTGCCGATCCTGCTCGCCCTCTCGGCAATGGGTTTCGTCGGCTCGGTGTCCCTGGTCCGGTTCGTCGCCGAGGAGGAGGCGTGAGCGGCGAGGCCGTACTGGACGGACTGGTGGCCAGCTGTCTGCTCGCCGGCGGCGTCCTCAGCCTGCTCGCCGGCATCGGGCTGGTCCGGTTTCCCGACGTGCTCTCCCGGATGCACGTGGCGGCGAAGCCACAGGTCCTCGGGAGCCTGCTCATCCTGCTCGCCCTGGCGGTGAGCCTGCGCGACGGAAAGGACGTCGCCACCCTGCTGCTGATCGGCGTGTTCCAGCTGGCGACCGCGCCGCTCGCGGCCCAGCTGATCGGGCGGGCGGCGTACCGGACCGGGCGGGTGCGTCGTGACCTGCTGGTCGTCGACGAACTGGCCGGCCGGGAGGGCCGGTCGAGTGGCCCGGAGGGCGGGCCGGCCGAGGGGGAGGGCGGATCGCGCCACCCGGAGGGGGCGTGGGGAGAGCGGACCGGCCGGGAGGGCGGATCGGAGTCGGACCCGGGAGCGGCTCCGGGGCGCGGCGGAGCGGCCGGGGAGTGAGCCCCACACCCCCGCCGTGACCAGGCTCGACCGCCTCCGGGTGCCGGTCGTTCGACCGATGGTTGTCCGGTTGAGGGTGGCCGCCCCGGGTAGGATGGTCGCGTGATCCACTCAACTGCCGAGGAGGGCAGCTATAGGCAGCCGGGTCATACCCGGCATCCCTCGCATCGGTCGCGGCGGCGGGGAGCGCTGAGCCACCCGTGCTGATCGTGCTCGGTCTCTTCCTGATCATTGTGCTGACCGCCGCCACGGGCTACTTCGTGGCCCAGGAATTCGGCTATGTCGCGGTAGACCGGGGCAAACTCCGACAGCGCGCCGAAAACGGCGACGTGGCCGCCCAACGCGCCCTCACGGTCACCGGACGTCTCTCGTTCATGCTCTCCGGCGCCCAGCTCGGGATCACCGTCACCGCCCTGCTCGTCGGTTACGTCGCCGAGCCGTACCTCGGTGACGGGCTGGCCGAGCTGTTCGGCGTGGTCGGGATCTCCGACGCGGTCAGTATCCCGCTGTCGGTCGCGTTGGCGCTGGTGATCGCCACCATCGTCCAGATGGTCTTCGGCGAGCTCGCGCCGAAGAACCTCGCGATCGTCCGGGCCGAGCCGCTGGCCCGGGCACTCGCCCGTTCGACACTGCTCTACCTCGCGGTCGCCGGGCCGGTGATTCGGCTCTTCGACGCCGCCGCGACCCGGCTGCTGCGCCGGGTCGGCATCGAGCCGGTCGAGGAACTGCCCAGCGGCGCCACGCCGGAGGACCTGGAGCAGATCATCGCCGAGTCGCGGGAGGAGGGGCAGCTCGACGCGGAGATGTCCACGCTGCTCGACCGGGGCCTCGACTTCCGGCAGCTCACCGCCGCCGAGGCGATGGTGCCCCGGGTGGACGTCTTCACCATCCGGGCCGACGAGCCGCTCAGCCGACTGGTCGAGCTGCTGGACACCGGGCACTCCCGGTTTCCGGTCCGGGGCGCCGAGGGCGTCGACGACGTCGTCGGAGTCGTCGGTATCGCGGACATCCTGGGCGTGCCGCCGGCGGAACGGGCCACCACCCCGGTGTCGGCGGTCGCCGTACCGCCGCTGCTGGTGCCCGCGACCCTGCCGCTGCCGACGGTGCTGGACCGGCTGCGGGCCGGGCACCGGCAGCTCGCCTGCGTGGTCGACGAGTACGGCGGCTTCGCGGGGGTGATCAGCCTCGAGGACATCGCCGAGGAGCTGGTCGGGCCGATCCGAGACGAGGACGACCCGCCGGAACGGGCCCCGATCCGGCAGGCCGACGGCTCCTGGGTGGTGCCGGCCCGGTGGCGGATCGACGAGGTCGCCGACAGCACCGGCATCACCCTGCCGGAGGCGCCCGAGTACGACACCCTCTCCGGTCTGGTGATGCGGGAGTTGGGTCGCGTCCCCGAGGTCGGTGACCGGCTGGAGATCCGGCTCTCCCCAGACGGGGAGACGGACTCCGCGAAGCCCATCCCCCGGGCCCACGTCGAGGTGTTGGCGGTCGACCGCCACGTCGCCGACTCCGTACGGCTGCGGGTGCTGGCATGAGCGAGCGGAACGAGCGAGTCGCGGGGCTCGGCGCGGTGATGCCTCACGGCGGTCCGGAGCGCGACGGAGTACCGGCATGAGCACGACGTGGGCACTGCTGATCTCCCTGCTGCTGCTCGCCCTCAACGGGTTCTTCGTGGCGGCCGAGTTCGCGCTGCTGGCGGCGAAGCGTTACCGGCTGGAGCAGGCCGCCGCCTCCGGTGGCCGGGCCGCCCGCGCCGCCCTCGACGGCGCCCGGGAGCTGACCCTGATGTTGGCCGGCGCCCAGCTCGGCATCACCGCCTGCACGCTGGGGCTCGGCGCCCTCGCCGAGCCCGCCATCGAGCACCTGCTCAGCCCGGTCCTGCACGCGGTCGGGCTCCCCACCGGGGCCAGCCACGCCATCGCGTTGCTGGTCGCACTCGCCCTGGTCACCTTCCTGCACCTGGTGGTGGGGGAGATGGCCCCGAAGTCGTGGGCGATCACCGACCCGGAGCGCTCGGCGCTGCTGCTCGCCCTGCCGTTCCGGGCGTTCGCCCGGGTCGCTCGGCCGGTCCTCGCCGCGCTCAACAAGCTGGCCAACGCCACGCTCCGGCTGGCCCGGGTACGTCCGGAGGAGCAGCTGGCGCACGCGCACGGGCCGGAGGAGCTGCGGATGCTGCTCCAGCAGTCCCACGAGCACGGGCTGCTCGCCGCCGACCAGCACGAGATGCTGACGAGCATGCTGGCGTTGCAGGCGACCACGGTGGCGCAGGTGATGGAGCCGCTGGAGCGGATCGTCTCGGTACGCCCCGACGACTCCGCCGAGCGGATCGAGCAGGTGTGCCGGTCCAGCGGCCGATCCCGGTTGGCCGTCCTGGAGGGACCGGGCCAGGTGGCCGGTGTGGTGCACGTACGGGAGGCCGTCCGGGCCACCACCGCCGGGCGTACGGCGACGGCCCGGGAGTTGATGAGCATGCCGTTCACCCTCGCCGCCACCGCGACGGTCACCGAGGCGGTCGCCGCGATGCGGGCCGAGCAGGCGCAGCTCGCGTTGGTCAGCAACGGTGTCGACGGTGGCCGGCCGGTCGGGTTCGTGGCCCTGGAGGACCTTCTCGAGGAGGTCATCGGGGAGTTCGACGACGAGACCGACCCGGTGCCCCGGGGCCGGCGACTGCGCTGAGCGGCCCGGGTCCCGGTTCCTGGGCGCGGTCCGGTCCGGGTCGCTGCGGGGGTCGGCCCGGGGTAGGCCCTTGCCGCGGTGGCGGGGCGCCGGAGGTGACGGGCCTGTCCAGGCCTTCGGACCCGCGGCCTGTCTGGGTTTCCCGGCGGCCGCCGCGGGAAGGACCCGGTGGTGGGGTTCGGGAGGCTGCTGCCGGGTGCGGGGCTGACCGTGCGGACCGTGCTGGCCAATCCGAGCACCCGGCCCGGGCTGACGCTGCCCGGCCGGGTCACGGTCGGCGCCGGCCGGTCCGGGGCGACCGTCGACCACCTCTCCCTCGGGCTGGTCACCCGGGTCGAGCCGGCAGACGGCTCGGCCGAGTACGTCCTGACCGAGTTTCTGCGGGTGCCCGCCGGCGGTACGTTCGTGCTGGCTCCCCACGAACGGCGCGGCATCGACTTCCGGGTGCCGATCCCGTGGGAGACCCCGGTGACGGTGATCAACGGCTCCGGCTATCTCAACCTGCGCATGGGGCTGCGCGCCGAGGTCGCGGTCAGCCCGATGCTCGACCGTGGCGACCTGCGCCCGGTGTACGTACACCCGCTCCCGGCGCAGGAGGGCGTCCTCGCCACCCTCGTCGACCTCGGCTTCCAGCTGCGGCAGGTCGGCCTGCTCGCGGGGCGGCTACCCGGGGTCGACCAGCGGCTGCCGTTCCACCAGCGGATCGCCTTCTGGGCGGCCCCGCTCTACGGCGGCCCGTTCAGCGAGCTGGAGGTGACGTTCGTCGCCGACCGGTACGGCGTGGAGGTGATCTTCACCCTGGACCGTCGGGTCGCGCTCGCCGGAGCCGGTCACGTCAGCATCAGCCGGTTCCGGGTCCACCACGCCGGCGCGGCCGAGCTCGACTGGGTCAGCGTCGTGGACGGCTGGCTCCGGTACGCGGTGGCGCGGCACGCCGCCACCGCCGCCGGACGTCCGGTGTGGACCGCGACCCGGCGGAGTGCGGCCCGGGTCCGGCCACCAGACCGCTTTTCGGTGCATCCGGGACCCTCCGGCACCAACACCCCGGACAGTGCCCCGCCGGGCGCCCCGCCCCGGGAGTCCCCGGGGGCGGACGCCGACCGATTCCGGCAGACCGACGCCGGCGCGGGCGGGATCGGCGGTGACGGCACCTGAGCCGGGGTCCCTCCCGGCCCCGGTGGCTGAGCTTCCCGAGCGGGTCAGCCGGCGCCGGCGGTGGCGAGTTTGACGCCGAAGCCGAGGAAGAGCATCCCAACCCCGGTGGCCGCACTGGCGGCGAGCCGCCGCTGACGGCGGAACTGGGCGGCGAGGAAGGTGCCGCCGAAGATCAACAGGGTCAGGTACAGCGCGCTGACGACCTGGGCGGTCAGCCCGAGGAGCAGGAACGACAGCGCCGGGTAGCGGTAGCCCGGGTCGACGAACTGGATGAAGAACGAGATGAAGAAGAGGATCGCCTTCGGGTTCAGCAGGCTGATCATGAGCGCGCGTCGGAACGGCCTCGATCCCGTCGCGGCGCTCTCGTCGGGTGTGTCGGCGTCGGCCGGGCGGGACGTGTCGGCGCGGGTGCGCCAGCGTCGCCACGCCCCGCGCAGCATCGTCACCCCGAGGTAGCCGAGGTACGCCGCACCGGCGTACTTGATCAGCATGAAGACCGGCGGGTGTGCCCGGAGCAGCGACGCCACCCCGGCCGCGGAGAGCACCATCAGCACGGCGTCGCCGAGGAAGACCCCGGCGGCGGCCCGGTAGCCCGCGCGTACCCCGGCCCGGGCCGCGGTGCTGAGCACGAAGAGCGAGTTGGGGCCGGGGAGCAGGACGATGGCGATGGTGCCAAGCAGGTAGGTCCAGATGTCGGTGATTCCCAGCACGATGTCGATCATCACCGTGCCGCCGGGAGAAGGCCACTCCGCAGCGCGATCTGTGCTTCCGGCCACTCGTCGGCGAGCATGACGTACTGCACGGTGTCCTGCCAGGTGCCGTCCGGGCGCAGCCGGTGCCGGCGCAGCACCGCCTCCCGCCGGGCGCCGGCCCGCTCGATGGCGTGTCGCGACCGGAGGTCGCGGACGTCGGCGTGCCAGACCACCCGCTCCGCACCGAGGACGTCGAAGGCCCGGACCAGCAGCAGCAGTGTGGCCTCGGCGTGCGCCCCGGTGCCCCACCAGGGACGTCCCAGGACGGTGTGCCCGATCGCGACGGCGCGGTGTGGCGGGTTGATGTCGCGGTACGAGGTGGTGCCGATCACCGCGCCGGAGCGCGCGTCCCGGATCACCCACGGCACCCGCTCGCCGCGCCACGCCGCGTCCAGCGCGTTCCGCACGACCTCGGCCAGGTCGGTCGGGTTGGCCGGCTGGGCGACGCTCCGGAACCGCCAGACCTCGGGGTCGCGGGTGGCCGCCCACAGGTCGTCGACGTGGGACTCGGCCAGCGGTTCGAGCCGGACCTGCGTGCCGGCCATCGGCGATGGGGTGTACCAGGGGGAGAGGTCGGCCCGCAGGTAGTCCGGTAGCGGTGCGGTCACCCCGGGGTCCGGCTCGGGCCGGCCGCGTACGGTCCGCAGCGGTAGCACCCCGGCCCAGTACGGCAGGTCGTGGTCCTCCGGTTCGTCGGCGGCGCCGCCGGTGCGGGTCTTCATCGACACCTCGCGCAGCGGCAGTGCCAGGACCGCGGTCTCGGCGAGCTCCCGGCGGGTCGGTGGGCGGCTGTCTGCGGCCCGGCCCCGGCCCACCTTCTCCACCAGCGCGGTCAGCACCGCCCGCTTCTCGGCCTCGTCGGTGACGAGGCGGGCGGTGCCGTGCGCGACCACCGACCGGTAGTTGGCGCTGTGGTGGGCGTGTGCCCGGCCACAGACGAGACCGTCGAGCGCGGTGACCACGATGCAGACCGGCACACCGGCGTTGCCCCGGGCGGCGAGCAGGGGCCGGCTGCCGGTCGAGCCGTGCAGGTAGAGGGTCTCGCCGACCCGGACGTGCAGGGTGGGCAACACCCGCGGCTCGCCCTCCACGACGAACCCGAGGTGGCAGTGGTACGCCTCGTCGAGCAGCTCGTGCACCGCCGCCCGCCGGTAGCTGATCCTTCCCCGATCCCGGTTCGCCGTGGTCCTGTGCGTCTTCTCGTACGTCGTCTGCTGGTCCATCCGGCTGCCGCCCTTTTGTTATAGTACAATCTTTAAACTGTGGCAGAACATTATCAGTTCCGCGGCACGACGGCTGCCGAGATATCCGCCAGCGTGGAGGCGGGGGTGCGCACCGGCGCCCTTCCCGCCGGTGCCCCGCTCCCTGCCGTCCGAGCCCTCGCCAGCCGGCTCGGCGTCAGCCCCGGCACGGTCGCCAAGGCGTACCAGGTGCTCCGGCAGCGCGGCGTGGTGGAGACGGCCGGCCGGCACGGCACCCGGATCCGGCCCGAGCCGCCGGTCGGCGCCCGTCGGGTCGAACTGCGTCTCCCCGCCCCACCCGGCGCCCTCGACCTCTCCATCGGAGGGCCGGACCAGCGCCTGCTCCCGCCGCTCTGGCCCCACCTGGCCGCCCTCGCCGCGACCGACGGCACCCCGATCGGATACGAACGCGGCGGCGTCCTGCCCGAGCTGGTCGAGGCGGCCCGACAGCGACTCACCGCCGACGGGGTACCCGCCACGGCGGTCACCGTCACCGGCGGCGCCTCCGACGGCATCGAGCGGCTGCTCGTCACCCACCTGCGCCCCGGCGACGCGGTCGCGGTCGAGGACCCGGGCTGGGCCAACCTGCTCGACCTGGTCGCCGCGCTCGGGCTCCGAACGGTGCCGGTTCCGGTGGACGAGGCCGGCCCCACCCCGGCCGGGCTCCGGACCGCGCTCGCCGCTGGCGCCCGGGCGGTCGTGGTGACCAGCCGGGCGCAGAACCCGACCGGGGCGGCGGTCGGCGCCGACCGGGCCGCCGAACTCCGGGCGGTGCTCGGCCGGCATCCCGACGTCCTGCTCATCGAGGACGACCATGCCGCCGAGATCTGCGTCGAGCCGCTGTATCCGCTCGCCGGGGCGACCCGGACCTGGGCGTTCGTCCGCTCGGCGAGCAAGCCGTACGGGCCGGACCTGCGGCTCGCCGTCCTCACCGGTGACGAGGCGACGGTCGCCCGGGTCGCCGGCCGACTCCGGGTCGGCTCCGGCTGGATCTCCACTGTGCTGCAACGACTCACCCTCGCGCTCTGGCGGGACCCGGAGGTGGCCGACCGGATCGCGCGGGCCCGGCGCAGCTACGCCGACCGGGTGGCGGCGCTGCGTACGGCGCTCGCCGAACGGGGGCTCGCCGCGTACGGCCGTACCGGGATCAACGTCTGGGTCCCGGTGCCCGACGAGACCCGGGCGGTCGCCGGGCTGCGTGACGCCGGGTACGTCGTCGCCCCCGGTGCGCTCTTCCGGCTCCGCAGCGGGCCCGGCATCCGGATCACCGTCAGCCCGCTCGCCGATTCCGACATCGCGCCGCTGGCCGACGCGGTGGTCCGGGCCGCCGCGCCCGCCACACCCCCCACCCTCAGTGCGTGACGTCGGAGGTACGGGGTAGAAAGCTCGTTATGTCTGAGACGGAGACCGCACCCGGGGCACAGGAGTTCATCCCGCCCGACGCCGACACCCTCGACGCGCTGCGCGCCGCCTCACGCGGCTGCCGGGGGTGCGAGCTGTACCGGGACGCCACCCAGACCGTCTTCGGCCGGGGCGACGAACACGCCCGGGTCGTCTTCGTCGGCGAGCAGCCGGGTGACATGGAGGATCGGAAGGGTCTGCCGTTCGTCGGCCCGGCCGGCCACCTGCTGCGCCGGGCCGTGGACGAGGCCGGCATCGACCCCCGCGAACTCTATATCACCAACGCCGTCAAGCACTTCCGTTTCGAGCTGCGGGGCAAGCGGCGGATCCACAAGACTCCGGACCGGACCCACATCGTCGCCTGCCGGCCCTGGCTGGTCGCCGAGTTCGCCCGACTGCACCCGGAGGTCGTGGTGGTGCTCGGCGCCACCGCGGCGAAGGCACTGCTCGGGCCGTCGTTCCGGGTCACCCAGTCCCGGGGCGTGCTGCTGCCCTGGCCCGACTCGGCACAGCGACCGCAGGACTTCGCCAGGGTGCCGGTCGGCCCGACCGGGCAGCGGGAGTCCGTGGCCTCGACCCGGCTCGTGGCGACCATCCACCCCTCCGCGGTGCTCCGCGCCGACGACCGGGAGACCGCGTACGCCGGGCTCGTCGCCGACCTGAAGGTGGTGGCGGGCGCGCTGCGCTGACCAGGACCTGGGTGCCGGGGGGCGCGCGGGTCGGCGGGCAGGCCGGCACCGGGGCGCTACTCCGTCATCCCGACCGGGTCGGTGCGGACCCAGCGCATCGGCCACGGGGCGCCGGCCTCGGGCCGTGGCCCGCGTTCGTAGAGGTGCTCCGGCCCGGCGCCGAGCGGCCCACCGCCGGTCAGGATCCACCGGGCCGGCGGGATCCCGTCCGGACCGCTGGGCAGGTCCCGCAGCGTGCCGTCGGCCGGGCCGTCGGTGAAGCGGACCCGGACCGTGCCGGGCCCGTTCCCGGTGCTCGACGTCCTCGCCACGCGTCCCCTCACCCTCACCCTCGCCCTCGTTGCGCTGTGCCGCCCGGTCCCGTGCCCGTCCTCCCGGTTCCGCTTACCCGGCGGGTCGGCGCGCACACCGGCGGCCGGCGCGCACACCGGCGGGCCGGCCATCCGTCGGGCGCGGCAGACTGTCCGACATGCAGCAGCATCTCTACGAGCCGGTGCACGACGAGTTCCGGGACCTGTGCCGGGCGTTCCTGGCCCGCGAGGCGGTGCCGTACCACGATCGGTGGGAGGCCGACGGCATCGTCGACCGGGAGGTCTGGCGCCGCGCCGGTGCCGCCGGCCTGCTCGGCCTGGACATCCCCGAGGAGTACGGCGGCGGTGGCCAGCACGACTTCCGGTTCAACGCGGTGCTGACCGAGGAGATCGTCGCCGCCAACTGTTCCGGCCTCGGGTTCGGGCTGCACAACGACGTCGTCGCGCCGTACCTGCGCGACCTCGCCACCGAGGAGGCGCGGCAGCGCTGGCTCCCCGGGTTCTGCTCGGGCGACCTGATCACCGCGATCGCGATGACCGAACCGGGCGCCGGGTCCGACCTGGCCGGGATCCGGACCACGGCGGTCCGGGACGGGGACGGGTACGTCCTCAACGGACAAAAGACCTTCATCACCAACGGCGAACTGGCCGACCTGGTCGTCGTCGTCGCCAAGACCGACCCGGAACGCGGCCCGCACGGGGTCAGCCTGATCGCGGTCGAGCGGGACACCCCCGGCTTCACCCGGGGCCGCCGGCTGGCCAAGGTCGGCCTGCGCGCCAACGACACCGCCGAACTCTTCTTCGACGACTGCTGGGTGCCGGCGGCGAACCTGGTCGGCACCGAGAACCACGGCTTCTACCACCTGATGGCGAACCTGCCCCGGGAGCGGCTCGGGATCGCCGTCTCGGCCGTCGCCGCCGCCGAACGGCTGCTCGCCCTCACCCTGGAGTACGTCCGATCCCGCGAGGCGTTCGGGCGGCCGGTCGGCAGCTTCCAGCACAACCGGTTCCTCCTCGCCGAACTCGACACGGAGGTGACCATCGCCCGGACGTTCCTCAACCACTGCGTCGCCGAGTTCGTCGCCGGCCGGCTCACCCCGGCCGACGCCGCCAAGGTCAAGTGGTGGACCACCGAGCTGCGGAACCGGGTCGCCGACCGCTGCGTCCAGCTGCACGGCGGGTACGGCTACATGCTGGAGCACCCGGTCGCACGGTCCTGGTTGGACGGTCGGGTGCAGACCATCTACGGTGGGACCACCGAGATCATGAAGGAGATCATCGGCCGCGACCTCGGCCTGTAGCGTACGGGCGGGGCGGCCGAGGGCCGGGCGCGCGCGGACGGCCTTCCCCGGCACCCCGGCGCGGAGCGGGGGAGGAGACAGGGTGGCGACGGAGACGACCGCGGCGAGAGCCGGAACCGGGCACGACACGGTGCGGGTCTCGGCCGGGCTCACGCTGCTCGGGCTCGGCTGGTCCGCCACCATGGTGGCCGGCTCCACCCTGCTGTCGGAGTCGGTGTCGGCCGAGGTCCGGCCCGCCGTCCCGGGCCTGTCGGACCTGACCATGGGGCTGGCCGGAGCGCTCGCCGGGGCGGTGAGCGGGTTTGTCATCCAGACGGCCGGTTATCCGGTGCTCGACGTGCTGGCGGCGGTCGCCCTGGTACCGCTGTTGGCGCTAGCGTGGCGGACGACGTCGGCGCCGGCGACGGCGTGAGGCGGTCCGCGTGGCGCAGGGAGAAGAGGGAGTGTCGCGGTGCGGCTGACAGACTTCTGGGCGCGGCTGGAACAGACGTTCGGCCCGGCGTACGCCGGCAGCATCGCCGTCGACCAGGTGCTGCCCCAGTTGGGCGGTCGGACCATCCAGGAGGCGCTCGACGCCGGCGAGGAGGCGGCCGTGGTGTGGCGCGCGGTCTGCGCGGCCTACCCCGACCGGGTGCCGGCCCAGCTTCGTTGAGTCATCACTGCGGTACGTGATCCAGTAAGTACTTTTGGTAGTTTTCGCGTGTCGCGGGTTGAGTCGTACACCTGTTCGGCTATTGTCCACAGGCGGGGTGCCCGTCCACAGGTCATGGCCAGCCGGCCGCGTACTGTCGGACCGGGCGCCTAGCGTGTGCGCGTGACGAAAAGTGCGGCGAAGACGCCAGCGAAGGCAGGGGTGGCGACCATGGCGGCAGGACCTGACCGGGAGAAGGCACTCGAACTTGCTCTCGCTCAGATCGACAAGCAGTTCGGCAAGGGCTCGGTCATGCGGCTGGGGGAGAAGCCGGTCGTCCAGACCGCCGTGATCCCGACCGGCTCCATCGCGCTCGACGTGGCGCTGGGGGTGGGCGGGCTTCCGCGCGGCCGGGTCATCGAGATCTTCGGCCCGGAGAGCAGCGGTAAGTGCCTGACCGCAGACACCTACCTGTGGACGGATCGCGGCCTCGAGACCGTCGCGGAGCTCTTCGCGCGGTGTGGCCAGCCGGCGAGCTGCACGAGTCGGGTCACCGACATCAGCGACCTCGGCGTCCGGATGGTCAATGAGCGGGGCGAGCTGGAGTCGGTCGCGGCACTCACCCACAACGACCGCAAGCCGGTGGTCACGCTCACGCTGCGGTCCGGGCGGACGATCACCGCGACCACGAACCACCCCCTGCGGGTGATGACCGAGCGGGGCTTCATCGCCTGGCGGACCGTGGGGAGCATCCGGCCCGGTGACATCCTGGTCTCCGCCACGTTCGGCGCGGTCGAGGCGGCCGGCGGCGACGGGTTGTCCGAGGACGAGGCGGTCCTGCTCGGCTACCTCGTGACCGAGGGTTCGCGGGGTGACGACCACGGCATCCGGTTCACCACCGGGGATCCGGAGGTGAGTGGCGAGTTCTGTCGCCTCGTGGACCACCTCTTCGGCGTCGCGGTTCGCCACCACGACGACACGGCGTTCGTCGCCTCCGACGGGGCACTTCGGCGACGCCTTGCCGAGGAGTACGGCCTCGACGACGTGACCGCCCACGGCACGACCGTGCCCTACCGGGTCCGTACCGCTGGCCACAAGGTGCAACGGGCCTTCCTGTCGGCGTTGTTCGAGGGCGACGGGCGGATCGACCAGAGCGCGACGATCGGGCTTGGCACCGCCTCCGAGCAGCTCGCCCGTGAGGTGCAGCTGCTTCTCTACGGTCTCGGCATCCCGGCGACCGTCGCCGCCGGGTGGCACGCGACGGACGAGCGGGACCACTGGTCGGTGACGATCGACCCTTCGGTCACGCATCGCTTCCTCAGCGAGATCGGGTTCCGGTCCGCCCGGCGTCGGGCACAGGTCGAGACGCTCCTCCGGCAGAGCCCTCGGGACGCGCAGGCCGAGCACATTCCGCACCTCCGTGGCCTGATCCAGGATCTTCGCGACGACTGCGGTGGTGACCGCGAGTTTGACCGGCTGGCCGGTGACCTCGTCCGGACGGAGGGGGATCCGGCGTGCTCCCGGAGCCGGCTGTCCGAGATCGTCGAATGGGGTGAGCGGCGGTCGGCGCGGTTGTCGCAGTCCGGCCGGGCCATCCTGCTGCACCTGCGTCGGCTGGCCGACTCCGCCTACACGTACGAGGACGTCGTGGCGGTGACGGATGCGGGTCTCCAGCCGACCTTCGACGTGGTGCTTCCGCAGACCCACAGCTTCCTCGCCAACGGTGTGCTCTCGCACAACACGACGGTGGCGTTGCACGCGGTCGCCAACGCCCAGCGGGCCGGCGGGATCGCCGCCTTCATCGACGCCGAGCACGCGCTCGACCCGGAGTACGCGAAGGCGCTCGGGGTCGACACCGACGCGATGCTGGTCGCCCAGCCCGACACCGGTGAGCAGGCTCTGGAGATCGCCGACATGCTCGTCCGGTCCGGGGCGCTGGACATCATCGTGATCGACTCGGTCGCCGCGCTGGTGCCGCGTGCCGAGATCGAGGGCGAGATGGGCGACAGCCACGTCGGCCTCCAGGCCCGGCTGATGAGCCAGGCGCTGCGGAAGATCACCGGCGTCCTCAACCACACCGGCACCACCGCGATCTTCATCAACCAGCTCCGGGAGAAGATCGGCGTCATGTTCGGATGCGGATCGTGGGACACGAAAGTGACCCTGGCCGACGGCTCCCAGGAGCTTCTCGGCACGATCGTCACCGAGAAGCGGAACGTCGAGGTCCTCTCCTACGACGGCGACCTGGGCCGGCTGGTGCCACGCCGGGTGGTCAACTGGTTCAACAACGGCAAGACCGAGGAGTTCCTGCGGTTCACGGTCGAGCGGGCCGGCGGCGACGCCGGGCATGACCGGGCGACCATGTCGATGACCCGCAACCACCTCATCATGACCCCCGGTGGGTGGCGTGAGGCCGGCGAGCTCGCCGTCGGCGACCGGGTGATGCTCGCCCAGCCGCACCTGCTCGGTCCCGCACAGTGGCAGCTCGTTCTGGGCGCGTTGCTGGGCAACGCGAATCTGTCGACCCCGGGCCGGCCAGACGCGGAGAGCGGACGCCTCCGGATGGGACATGGTGTCGCGCAGGCGGCCTACCTCGACTGGAAGGTGTCGCTGCTGGCCAACATCCCGCACAGCCGCAGCTCCACCGCCGAGGGGGAGGTCGTCGTCGACCTCACCCCGCTCGCCGAGCTCGGCGAGCTGCGCCAGGCGGTCTACCTCGGCGACGGCAAGAAGCACCTGAGCTGGGACTACCTCAAGCAGCTGACCCCGTTCGCCCTTGCTGTGTGGTACATGGACAACGGGACGTTCACGGGGGCGCAGGAGCCGACCCGGGGTGACAGCGGGCGGATCGAGATCTGTGTCGAGGCCCTGGGCGAGGGGAGCCGGCAGCGACTCGTGGAGTATCTGCGGGACTCCTGGGGTCTCGACGTGACGCTGACCCAGCGGGGTGACGTCGTACGCTTCACCACCGCCGCGTCCGAAAGGTTCCAGGAGCTCGTGGCGCCGTACGTCCCCGGGTGCATGGAAGACATGCTCCTGCCGAGGTTCCGGGGGCAGTACAGCGTCAGGCCGGAGTTTGTGGAGCCGGTCATGCATCCGCTTCCGGCGCGGATTCTCGACATCGAGGTCCGACGGGACGAGACGATGATGGACCGGTTCGACATCGAGATCGAGGGTTCGCACAACTACCTCGCGGACGGCATCCTGGTGCACAACAGCCCCGAGACCACCACGGGTGGGCGGGCGCTGAAGTTCTACGCCTCGGTCCGGCTCGACGTACGCCGCGTCGAGAGCCTCAAGGACGGCACCGAGGTGGTCGGCAACCGGACCCGGGTCAAGGTGGTGAAGAACAAGGTCGCGGCTCCGTTCAAGCAGGCCGAGTTCGACATCATGTACGGCAGGGGCATCTCCCGGGAGGGGTCGCTGATCGACGTCGGTGTGGAGCAGTCGATCATCCGCAAGTCCGGGGCCTGGTACACCTACGAGGGCGACCAGCTCGGCCAGGGCAAGGAGAAGGCCCGCGAGTTCCTGCGGGAGAACCCGGACGTGGCGGCCGAGATCGAGAAGAAGATCCTGGAGAAGCTCGGCGTCGGGGTGCCCGGGGGCGACGCGACCGGTGGGCCGGAGCTGCCGCCGGTGGACTTCTGAGCCACCGGCTGAGTCGCCGACGTGGTGGGACGACGTGGTGCCCGTACGGGCCGGGGCTGGGACGCCGCTCCGGCCCGTACGGGTGACGGCGGGACGGGCCGGTCGCGCCGGGGCCGCTCCGGTCCTCGGCGCGCTGGGCCGGTCGACGGCCTGCTCCCCGGTGCCGACGACCGGCCCGGGGACGACACCGAGCCGCCCCGGCCGCGGGACGAGGCCGAACTGGCTCGGGAAATTTGCCTGCGCCAGCTCGCCGTACGGCCCCGAACCCGGGCCGAGCTGGCGGCCGCGCTGACCCGGAAGGGCATCTCGGCGGAGGTCGCCACCCAGGTCCTGGACCGGTACGACGAGGTCGGGATCATCGACGACGCCGCCTTCGCCCGGGCCTGGGTCACCAGTCGGCACCAGGGGCGGGGCCTTGCCCGCCGGGCGCTCGCCACCGAGCTGCGCCAGCGCGGGGTCGACGCGGAGACGGCCTCCGAGGCGCTCGAGGCGCTGGACGAGACGACCGAGGCCGAGACCGCGCGGGCGCTGGTCGAGCGGAAGCTGCGGACGATCTCCGGCGCCCCAGACGCGGTCTTCCGGCGGTTGGTCGGCATGCTGGCCCGCAAGGGATATCCGCCCGGGGTGGCGATCCGGGTGGTCAAGGAGGCGCTCGCCGCGGGGGACGCCGAGGCGGCGGAGTTCGCCGACCGGATCGACGCCGATGCGCTCGCCGAGGCCGAGACCGGGTTCGACCAGGAGGTCCGCTAGCCGCTGGCGGGCGCGCCGGACGAGAGCCTCCCGGCTGGTGCTGTGTCACCCGGCGTCCGTCCGGTCGCCGGCGCGCTGCGACACGATGGGGCGATGGTGGCGCCGCCCCGTCGGCACGCCGCAGCCGCCTCGTCCGGGAGTCGGCGCACGCGGTTGCTCGGGGAGGTGACCGGGATACGCGGTGGGAGCGAGGGGGAGACCATGCTGAAGGCCTGTCTCAACGGTGGGCTGAGCCGGGACGACCATCCCGCCGTGCCGATCAGCCCCGCCGAGCTGGCAGCGGATGCGACCCGGTGCCGGGCCGCCGGTGCGGCGGCGGTGCACGTTCATCCCCGGGACGCCGCCGGACGAGAGTCCCTCGCGCCGGCCGACATCGCCGCGGCGGTCACCGCGATTCGCGCCGCCTCGCCGGGCCTGCCCGTCGGGGTCAGCACCGGCGCCTGGATCGAGCCGGACCCGGCGGCCCAGGTGGCGGCCATCCGGGCCTGGACCGTGCTGCCGGACTTCGCCTCGGTCAACGTGCACGAGCTGGGCGCCGAGGCGGTGGCCGGCGCGCTGAGCGAGCGCGGGGTGGCGGTCGAGGCCGGAGTCTGGACAGTGAACGCGGTGTCGACGTACCGGCGGTGGCGGGTGCCCTGTCTGCGGGTGCTGGTCGAGTGCATGGAGCCGGAGCCGGCCACCGCCCTGGCGACGGCGCGGGCGATTCTGGCCGCGCTGCCGGCCGGTGGGCCGCCGACGCTGCTGCACGCCGAGGGGCCGGCGGTCTGGGAGGTGCTCGCCGAGGCTGTCCGGCGCGGGCTGTCGACCCGGGTGGGGCTGGAGGACATCCAGAGCCTGCCGGACGGCTCACCCGCCTCCGGAAACCCCGCCCTGGTGGCGGCGGCGGTGGCGCTGGGAGCGGGTTGAGGCGGGGACGCCGGCTGGGGTGGTGGACCGTGGCCGGACCGCCGGCGTCGCGGACCCGGCCCGGTGGCCCTGGCCTGGCCCGGTGGTCCCGGCCTGGCCCGATGGCCCTGGCCTGGCCCGGAGCGGGAAGCGCGTCCGGCGACGCCGACCGGTCCTGCTCGGCGGCGGCTACCGTGAGTCGGATACCGGACTTGCCCCGCTATGCCCGGTATCATGTCGGCGCGCCGTGAGCGCGTGGGATGCGTTGCGTTAGGGACCCCACCGGATCATGAGTTTCTTGACCGGACGCCCCATCGCGACCTAGCCTCGCCTTAGACGAGTTTTCCCGACCATTGCAGGCTAAGCGCACAACATAGATCGCGTAACAGTACGGCATCACTTGGGCCAGGTGTCCCTTGGCCAGATAGCCGGCTACCGGGCGGGCCGGTCCGGTAAACCGTGGTACCACATCTCGGCCGTCGGCGGTGCTCCCCGGGGCGCTGCCAGATGGCCGTACCGTCGGCCAGCCGCCTCGGTCGGGCGTCGTGACAGCCGTAGGGGGCGCGCCTCACCCACAGGCGTAGCCCTCCGGCGCCGGACGGCTAGGGGAGGCGGCCATGACCGAGCGGGCTACGGAGAGAGAGGGCGCCCGGGCGCGCCGTGACGCCGCGCGCGGTGGCGGGGCCGGGATCGGCCGGCCCACGACCGACGCCGATGGCGAGCGTGAACGCGGCGAGGTGGCGCCGTGAGCGGCGTGGAGTGGATCCTGCTGGCCGCGATCGTCGGGCTGGCCGTACTGGTCCTGGTCGCCATCGTCCTCGGAGCCCGGGTGCTGCGCCGGCTCGCCGCGGCCGCCCCCGCGACGCTGCCGGACGATCCGGCGTTCATCGCCGAGAAGGACCGGCAGGAGCAGTCGCTGGCGGCGTTGCGCAGCGCAGCCGACGAGGCCTCGTCCAGCGTCGACATGGCCAAGGCGGCGGCGGCCGCGGCTCGGGCGGACGCCGCCGCAGCGAAGGCCGAGGCCAGGGCCGCCCGCGCGGAGGCGCGCCGGTTACTGGATGCGGCCCGCGCCGAGGCGGACACGGTTCTCGACCGGGCGCACCGGCAGGCGGAGGCAGACGCGGAGCAGGTCCGGGCGGCGGCCCGGCGCAGCGGCGAGCGGGAGATCTCACTGCTCGCCTCCACGGCCCGGGAGCAGGCCGCCGAGCTCGAGCGGCGGGCGCAGCGGATGGACGAGCGGGAGCGGCTGCACGCCGAGGAGGTCGAGCGCCTCGCCGAGCGGGAGCGCCGGCTGATGACGACCGCGGCCGAGCTGGCGGAGCGCGAGGCGGCCCTGGCAGCCCGGGAGGCGGCCCTGGCCGAGGCGGAGGAGCAGCGGAGACGGGAGCTGGAGCGGATCGCTGGGCTCACCGCCGAGGCCGCCCGGGCCGAGCTGATCGAGACGATCGAGGGCCAGGCCAAGCGCGAGGCGGCGATCCTGGTTCGGGAGATTGAGGCGGAGGCCCGGAACACCGCCGAACAGCGGGCCCGGCACATCGTGGTCGACGCGATCCAACGGGTGGCGAGCGAGCAGACCGCGGAGAGCGTGGTCAGCGTGCTGCACCTGCCCGGCGACGAGATGAAGGGCCGGATCATCGGGCGGGAGGGGCGCAACATCCGGGCCTTCGAGTCGGTGACCGGGGTCAACCTGATCATCGACGACACGCCCGAGGCGGTGCTGCTCTCCTGCTTCGACCCGGTACGCCGCGAGATCGGCCGGCTGACCCTGGAGAAGCTGGTGCTCGACGGCCGGATCCACCCGCACCGGATCGAGGAGGTCTTCGAGACCGCCAAGCAGGAGGTGGAGCTGCTCTGCCAACGGGCGGCCGAGGACGCGCTGGTCGAGGTCGGCATCACCGAGATGCACCCGGAGCTGGTGAGCCTGCTCGGTCGGTTGCGGTACCGGACGTCGTACGGGCAGAACGTGCTGAAGCACCTCGTGGAGACGGCGCACATCGCCGGGATCATGGCGGCGGAGCTGCGGCTCGACATAGCGACGGTCAAGCGCTGCGCGTTCCTGCACGACATCGGCAAGGCACTGACCCACGAGGTGGAGGGGAGCCACGCGCTGATCGGCGCCGATCTGGCCCGCAAGTACGGCGAACCCGAGGAGGTCGTGCACGCGATCGAAGCACACCACAACGAGGTGATGCCGCAGACCATCGAGGCGGTGCTGACCCAGGCCTCGGACGCCTGCTCCGGCGGCCGGCCGGGCGCGCGCCGGGAGAGCCTGGAGGCGTACGTCAAGCGGCTGGAGCGGATCGAGGAGATCGCCGCCGGCAAGCCCGGGGTGGAGAAGGTCTTCGCGATGCAGGCGGGCCGGGAGATCCGGGTGATGGTCAGGCCGGACGACGTCGACGAGATCGGCGCGGCGGTGCTGGCCCGGGACGTGGCCAAGCAGATCGAGGAGGAGCTGACGTACCCGGGGCAGATTCGGGTGACCGTGGTCCGCGAGTCGCGGGTCACCGAGATCGCCCGCTGACGGCGCGCCGCGCCCGGCGTGACGGCCGCGGACCAGCGGACCGGCGTCGCTGCCCGGGGCGTCCCCTGGGGCCGGCGGCGGGGCCGGGGCGCCGAGAGGCCCGGCCGTGGGACCCGCGAATGGCGCCCGTCCCGGGCGAGAGACGGGTGTCGGCGGGTCCTGGGCCAGCCCTGAGCTGTGCCACACCCGTGCCCCTGGTCGGCGCCCACGGGCGTGCCGTCCGGGGAGACCGGGAACGCGGCGTGGTCGCGGGGCTGACCCCCGAACCGTGCTGGCGGTTGCCGCTCCTCGAGCGGCAACCGCCAGGGAGAGGTCAGCACCCGGCGCCGCCGGAAGGCGCGGCCTCGGGGCGCGGCTCGGCTCAGGCGCCGACGACGGCGCCCTGGTCCGTCGTGCCGGACGGCAGCGGCGGCGGTGTGTCGGCGCTCTTCGGGGTCCGCCCGCCCCGGCTGCGGGTCCGCCGTTCGAGCCAGCCGGCGAGCAGGGTGAGCAGCGAGTTGATGACGATGTAGATCGCCGCGATCACCATCGCGGCGGCGACGACGTTGCCGAAGTTGGCGGAGAGGTCGTTGACGCCACGCTGGAGCAGCTCGGGGTAGGCCACGATGTAGCCGAGGGCGGTGTCCTTGAGCAGGACGACGAGCTGGCTGACGATCACCGGGAGCATCGACCGGGCGGCCTGCGGGACCAGGATGTGCCGCATGACGAGGGTCTTGCGCATGCCGAGGGCGTACGCCGCCTCGGACTGGCCCAGCGGCACCGCCCGGATCCCGGCACGGAAGGCCTCGGCGAGGACCGAGCCGTTGTACAGGGTGAGTCCGATGACCACCGCCCAGAAGGCCGAGACCGGCGCCTGGATCAGGAACGGCACCGCGTAGAAGATGAAGAAGATCATCAGCAGCAGCGGTACGGCCCGGAAGAACTCGACGACCGCGCCGCACGGCACCCGGATCCACCAGTGGTCGGAGAGCCGTCCGACCGCGAAGATGACGCCGAAGGCGAGCGAGAGCGCCATGCCCGTGGCCGCGGCGAGCAGCGTCGCGCGCAGGCCCGACAGGATGAACCCGGTCCAGGTGTTGGCCTCGAGGAACGGCTTCCAGAGGTCGCCGGCCCACTGCCCGGCGTCGTCGAACTTGCGGTAGATCCACCAGAGCAGGGCCAGGATCGCGACGCCGAAGACGACCGTCAGGATCGTGTTGCGGACCTTGGCCCGGGGACCGGGGTGGTCGTAGAGGACCGACGAGGTGTTGCTCATCACCGCCTCACCGCCAGCCGGTTGGCGAGCCAACCGAAGAGGTAGCCCGTCGGGATCAGGAGCAGCGCGAAGACGCCGGCGAAGACCGCGAAGATCAGGATGCCGGCGTTGCCGTACGAGTTGATCAGGTCCTTCATCACGCTGGACGACTCCATCAGGCCGATGGTGCCGACGATCGTGCTGTTCTTGCAGAGCGCGATCAGGATGCTGCCGAGCGGCGCGACCACCGCCCGGCCGGCCTGCGGAAGGACGATGATGCGCAGCGTCTGGGCGAACGTGAGGCCGATCGCCCGGGCCGCCTCGGCCTGCCCGGCCGGCACGGTGTTGATGCCGGAGCGGACCGCCTCGCAGACGAACGCGGCGGTGTACGTCGAGAGCCCGATGACCCCGAGCCAGTAGATGTTCAGATTGAGGTCCTCGGAGAGGCTCAGGCCGAGCGTGCTGTAGAGCCCGAAGTAGCAGAAGAAGATGATCAGGGTCAACGGCGTGTTGCGGAAGATGTTGACCCAGGCGGCGCCGAAGAGCCGCAGTACGGGAATCGGCGACACCCGCATCGCGGCCAATATCACGCCGAGCACCAGTGCGAGTACTGCGGAGGCGCCGGTCAGCTTGAGGATCCAGAGGAAGCCCGACACCGTCGCGTCGATATTCCGCGGATCGCTGAATACGTCCATGTCCTTGCTCCTGGAGAGCACATCGGGCCCTGAACGACGGTCGGGGCCGGCGGATCGTCACCGCCGGCCCCTGGTCGGTCGATCAGGCGGGGCAGTGGGTCAGCTTGCTGGTGTCCAGCGTCGGCGCGGGGGTGCCGCTCTTGCCCAGGGTCTTGTCCCAGGCCGCCTTGTAGCTGCCGTCCGCCGCGGCGGCGGTGAGGATCTCGTTGATCTTCTTGCAGCCCTCGACGTCATCCTTCTTCAGGCCGATGCCGTACGGCTCGGTGGAGAAGGGCTTGCCGACCACCTTCAACTTGCCGGCGTACTGCTCCTGCGCGGCGTAGCCGGCGAGGATGATGTCGTCGGTGGTCATCGCGTCCACCTGGCCGTTCAGCAGCGGCTGCAGGCACTTGGTGTACGCGTCGAACTGCTGGAGCTTCGCCTTCGGGAAGTCGGTCTGGATCCGCTTGGCCGGGGTGGAGCCCGTCACCGAGCAGACCGTCTTGCCGTCCAGCGACTCCGGCCCGGTGATGGTGGTGTTGTCCGCCTTGACCAGCAGGTCCTGCCCGGCGACGAAGTACGGCCCGGCGAAGCTGACCTTCTGCTTGCGTTCGTCGTTGATGGTGTACGTCGCGATCACCAGGTCGACGGTGCCCTGCTGGATGAACGGCTCCCGGTTGGCCGAGACCGTCGTCTTCCACTCGATGCCGCTCTCGTCCACGCCGAGGCCCTTGGCAATGATCTTGCCGATCTCGATGTCAAAGCCCTCGTACGTGCTGCCGGTCTGCAACCCGAGGCCGGGCTGGTCGGACTTGACCCCGATGACCAGCTTCTTGCTCGACTGGGCCTTGCCAATGATCCCGGACGCGCTGCTGCCCGAACCGGCGTTGTCATCACCGCCGCAGGCGGCAACGGTGAGCGAGAGTGCCGCGGCCGTGGCCATCGCCGCCACGCGCGTGATTCGCATTCCTCTTCCCCTTCTTCGACGTTGCGCGCCGGCCAGCCGACCGGGCGCTCCACACGGGACGCCTAGTGCGTCAGGACCTTCGACAGGAAGTCCTTGGCCCGCTCGCTGCGCGGGTTGGCGAAAAACTCGGCGGGCGGAGCGTCCTCGACGAGTTGGCCGTCGGCCATGAAGATGACCCGGTTGGCGGCGTGCCGGGCGAAGCCCATCTCGTGCGTCACCACCACCATGGTCATGCCGTCGGCGGCGAGCGACGTCATCACCTCGAGCACCTCGCCGACCATCTCGGGATCGAGGGCGCTGGTGGGCTCGTCGAAGAGCATCGCCTTGGGCTGCATGGCGAGGGCCCGGGCGATCGCGGCCCGCTGCTGTTGGCCGCCGGAGAGCTGGGCGGGGAACTTGTTCGCCTGGCTGGCGATGCCGACCCGGTCGAGGAGCGCGAGGGCTCGCTGCCGGGCGGACTCCGGCTTCTCCTTCCGCACCTTGATCGGCCCGAGCGTGACGTTCTCCAGGATCGTCTTGTGGGCGAAGAGGTTGAACGACTGGAAGACCATGCCCACCTCGCTACGCAACCGGGCCAGGGCTCGGCCCTCGGCGGGCAGCGGCTGTCCGTCGAACGTGATCGTCCCGGAGTTGATCGGCTCCAGCCGGTTGATCGTCCGGCACAGCGTCGACTTGCCCGAACCGGACGGGCCGATCACCACGACCACCTCGCCCCGGTTCACCGAGAGGTTGACGTCCTGTAGCACGTGCAACGGGCCGAACCACTTGTTGACTCCGTCAAGCCGGATGAGCGGTCGGTCGGTACCACTCAGTTCGCCCGCCTGGCTCCGCTCGGTCATGCCCCACCTGTCTCGTCCACGGTCTGTGACACCGGATTCTGCTGAATCGGTGACGCAACTCTAGGAGACCTGACGTGCTGGGACATCATCGACTTCATCACGGGGCGGTAACGACGGACACGACAATGGACACGATCCGTCAGGGTGACGCGACTGTTCGTGGCCGACCCGGTCTGATGTGCGTCTGCCGGCGGCGAGGTCGGGGGCCTGCGGGCGGACCGGACCGGAGGTCGGGGGCGAAAACGGGCGGCGCCGGTGTCGGCGGGGGTGGCGGAGGCGTACGGGGATCGAACCCGCCCGACCGAGCTCCTCGGCCGCATCGGTTTTGAAGACCGTGAGGACCACCAGGTACCTGCCCGCCTCCGGGGCCGGCGGCGATGTTCCGTCCCTGATCGTAGCTGGTGTCCGGTCTGCTTGCCCGCCAACCGCCGCTGATCACGCCGGATTCTGGACACGTCAGGGACACGTCGGGCATCAGCCCGCCGCCTCGCCGCGCTTCCGCTGCTCCGGAGTCAGCCGGATCACCGCCTCCGTCGCCTGGTCCAGAACCGCGCGCCGAACCTGCTGGTCGAGATCGCGCGTGATTCCCGTCCTGTTGTGCCCCATCTGCGCGCTGACGATCCGGAGGTCGGTGCCCGCCTTTAGCCGCAGCGTCGCCGCGGTGTGCCGGCCGCCGTGCAGCTTGATCGGCGGCAGCCCCACCGACCGGGCGAGATCCCTGAAGTGCCGAAAGACGTACTCGGGGGAGTAGGCTTCCCGTCCGCCTGACAGAAGATCAGGTCGTTGTCCTCGTACGCCCTTCGGCTGCTGATCGTCGCCCCGGCCACGTGAGGAGGCCTGATGCGACTGCTCTGGCTGCCTGACGTGCTCCGGTCCGCCGGGCTCACCCTGCACGAGGTCGGTGGGTGGCGTGATCGCGGGGTCGAGCTCCTTCGACCCGCACGGGATCATCGTCCACGAGGCCAGGGGATCCCGGACGAGCACCGACGCCGGTGAGATCTGACCGTACGTCCTCCGGCGGCCGATGCTCGTCGTCCGTCACGGATCACCCACAGCGCCCACTCCTGGCTGGGGCACCAGCCGGGCCGGCATTGTGAGCAGGCGTTGCCCTCCGCGTGCCAGGTGATGATCCGGTAGGCGTCCTCAACGGCGGGCCCCGGCCGACCCTCGGGCACCATCATGGGCGGCCGCCCGGGTCAGGGCGTCGACCCGCACCAGCAGGTGCAGGCACGGGGCGTGGACGGGGGTTGACGTCCATCCGCAGCGCGGCTGCTCGTGACCGACCACCCACACCCACAGGCCGGCCTCGTCCTGCCGGATCACGGTCCGATGCACGCGCGAGACACGGACATGTCGAGATGAGCGCCGGGCGGCAGCCTTGCGCAGTGCGACCACTCGTCCGGCCCGAGCCTGAGGAGCGTGCCGGAGGGAATGTCGGGGATCGAGACCGCCGGGGTCAGGTGCGGGGGCCGGGCGGCCGCCGCGGCAGCGTCCCGGGCCCGCCGGGTCTCGGCGGTCATCGCCCGCACCACAGCGGCCGTGGCGGCCGGCGGCGGCAGCTCCGGCCGCGGGTCGCCGCTCACCGGCCACCTCCGGTTCGGTACTGGCGGGCCCGCCCCCACGTCACCAGCGGCAGCCCGTCGATCCGGGCCGGCCCGATCCACGCCATCTGCCGCCGGTCGCGCTCCTCGCGTTCGCGCCGGGCCAGCTCGATGACCCGCTGCCGGGCGGCCTCCACCCCAACCATGTCCTGCTCCCGCGCCGCGCGCTCGACCTCGACGACACGCCGCCGCCGGCGGCTCTCCCACCACGCCCTGATACCCACCGTCACCTCCCACCGGTCACCCCGCCCCGGACCCCAGGCCACGAAGCGGGGCTCTCCACCTGATCGGATCACCGGCCCGGGGTGTGGACTTCGCGGGCCACCCCGGACCGGCAGGGCGCCTGGGCCTGCTGCGTACGCCCAGCCCGGGCGCCCTCACGGAGGAACGTAGACGTGTTCACGGAGCGCCACGGGGACAAACTGTCCGCGTGGGACGGCTACCCGTCGAGGCCGATCGCGAGCGCCAGCTCCCGCGCGTCCTCGCCGACCGTGCCGCGCCGGCCGGTCAGCTCGAGGACCGCCATCCGGGCGTGCGGCCGGTGGCGGACGGTGTCGCCGCTCTCCCGCAGCGCGCGGCCCAGCAGGTGCACGACCGCGACGTCCTCGCCGCGCATCATGTAGGCGCGGGCCGCGTCAACGAGGTGGGTTGCCCGGCGGGTGCGGGACGGCAGGGACGAGTAGTCGGTGGCGGTGGCCCGCCGGGTGGCCTCCCCGGGGCGCACGAGGTCGATCTCCACCGTCACCCCGTACGCGGCAACGGCGGTGGGGCCGAACATCAACCAGGGGTGGGAGTATCCGTCGCCGAGCCGGGCTGCGGTCCGGTCGGCGGTGTCCCACGCTCGCCACGCCTGCCCGGCCCGGCCCGCCTTGGCGTGCCCCAGCGCCAGGCCGAGGTGCAGCTGTCCCCAGCGGGCGGCCTGCTCCGGGCCGGCGGCGGGGTCGAGCATCGAAGCAGCGTCGGTCAGCACCTGCTCGGCGGCGTCGACCTGGTTCGACGCCCGGTACACGTGCGCGTAGTACCAGGCCGCGGCCGCGATGGCGCCCGGGTCGTCCGCGTCCTGCGCGGCGGTCATCGCCCGGTCGGCGGACAGCCAGACCAGCTCGGGGTATGGCTGATCGGCGGCGTAGAGCTGGGCCAGGTGGTAGACCCGGGCCAGCTCGACCAGCGCCGCGCGGCGCGCGGCGCCGTCGAGCCGGCGCGCGGACACCCGCGTGGCGTCGAGCAGGTCGGGCAGCACGGCGGCGACCGCGCTTCGCTCGGTGGAGGAGCGGTGCCAGAGCGCCCACGCCTGGTCGACCCGGCCGCGGAGCACGTCGGCCGGGGTCGGGTCGCCGACCGGCAGGGTGGTGCGCTGCAGCGCTGCGGCGATCCGGTCGGCGTCGGGGTGACTGGCGCGGGTCACGGAGGCGACCGGGAGGGACTGGTGGCCGGTCAGGTCGGCCAGGTCGGTGATGTCGAGGACTTCTGCGAGGCGGATCAGCATCGGCAGCCGGGGGGTGAGCAGGCGGCCGGTTTCCAGGGCCTTGACCCATGCTTCGCTGCGACCGACGAGACCGCCGAGGACTGCTCTGGTCTTGCCCGCGCGCTCTCGGTGGGCGCGAAGTCGGGCACCGAACGGTGCCGGGTCGGACATGGTCCACGCTCCCAGGTAGCGGTCTGGGCGGCGGCCCGCCGACCGCTACTCCGGCGGGGCCGCCACTTCGGACGGTACCCGGTCCAGCAGGTTGACGGGCTCACCCACCGGGACAGCTCTCCGGTACCCGTTGCCGAGACCTGCACCGCCGTGGAAGCGGCGCGCAGGGGAGGGGCCCACAGTATGTCCCCCTGCGCGCGGCGGTCGGCGGCCTCCTGTTCGCGGCGCAGCTCGGCCAGGGCGCGGAGCCGGGCGACCTCGGCCTGGGTTTCGGCGGCGCGAGCCGCGGCCACGGCGGCGGGGTTCGGGGGCGGGGTCCGGCGGAGCAGCTTCACCGTGTACCCGCCAGCCGGAGCACCAGGCGGAGCCGGGACAGCAGCTCCCGCGCGTCGACCAGCGACAGCCGGTCGACGCGCTCCTCGTCGCCGAGGAACGCCGTGAGGATCACCGACGGGAGGGCGCCGGTTCGAAGACCGTGAGGACCACCAGGTACCTGCCCGCCTCCGCGGCTGGCGGCGCTGTTCTGTCCCTTATGGTAGGCATGTCCGTCCGTTCCGCTCGGCGTGCGGCGGGTCCGGTGGACAATCACGCGCTTCCGGCCGGGTCGGCGGGAGACCGGTCGGGCCGAGCCTGCCTCACACTTGTCCGATGCCTGACGTTTCGTACTTGCGCTGACCACGTAGGGTGAGCATCCCGGGCGCGTCACACCGGAGTGGTGGATGCGTCTGACTACAATAGGTAGTCAAGGGTCGTCTATTTCGGCAGATATGGTCACAGACCGGTAACTTAGCCGCGCTCGACCCGGTCCGCCCGGCACCATCGGGGTGAGGGCCGCCCACCCGACGACCGGGGGTGGCCGACGCGGGCGCCCGACCACGAGGCGTGGCCGGGCGGTACCGAGCAGAGCGAGGAGGCGGCAATGATCGAGCTGTGGAACTGGAGGATCGAGGGGCGCGTCGCCGCCACGGAGATCCGTCCCGCGCTCGCCGACGCGCTCGGCGTACCGGTGCTGCCGCTCGGCGCGATCGACCCGGCGGACCTGTCGCAGGGCGCGGTGCTCGCCGATGTCTGGCACCGGCCCGGCGACTTCCCGACCGCCGTCGACTGCTACGCCGTGCCGACCGGCGCGGTGGAGGTGGTCGCCGTGGCGGCGTTCGCCCGCCGGCTGCGCCGCGCCTGCCTGCTGCCGGACGACACCCTCGACGCCGGGCGGCACCTGCTGGTCACCCCCGACGGCACGATCCGTCCGGTGCACCTGGACGTCCGGGAGACCGACGACGGCGTGATCCTCTCCAACCAGCGGCTCTGTACCGTGCTGAGCCCCCGGTGCCGGGGCTGGGCACCCTGTCATCAGTCCCGCTGGGTGCCGGACTCCGTGCTGCCCGCCCTCGCGGCGGCCTGACCACCGCCGCGGACCACGAGCCGGTCCAGCAGGGTTCGGGTCGCCTCCGCGACCGCGGCCACCGCGGCGTGGAACGCCTCGGCGTTGTGCGCGGCCGGGGTCCGGAACCCGGAGATCTTCCGGACGTACTGCAACGCGGCAGCCTCGATGTCCGCGTCCGTCACGACCTCGGTGTACGGTTCCCGCAGCGTCCGGATGCTCCGGCACATGGCGCTCCTCCTCGCTTCGCGATCTCTCGGCGTGATCGTCTCCGCCGCCCTCGATGCACGGGGGACGGGATCGCGCCGCAGGCATGGATCGGGCGTGCCGCCCGCTGCGGATACTCTGTCACTGTCATGACTACCGCAGCCCCGGGCAGCCCCCGCACCTACCAGGTGCGTACGTACGGCTGCCAGATGAACGTCCACGACTCCGAGCGGATTTCCGGACTGCTGGAGCAGGCCGGCTACGTCCGGGCCGCCGAGACCGACGATCCGGACGTGGTGGTCTTCAACACCTGCGCCGTCCGGGAGAATGCGGACAATCGGCTCTACGGGAACCTCGGCCACCTGCGTCCGGTGAAGGAGCGGCGGCCCGGGATGCAGATCGCCGTCGGCGGCTGTCTGGCCCAGAAGGACCGGGGAGAGATCGTCCGCCGGGCACCCTGGGTCGACGTGGTCTTCGGCACCCACAACATCGGCTCGCTGCCGGTGCTGCTGGAGCGGGCCCGGCACAACGCCGCCGCCGAGGTGGAGATCCTGGAGTCGCTGGAGGTGTTCCCCTCGACGCTGCCGGCCCGCCGCGAGTCGACGTACGCCGGCTGGGTGTCGATCTCGGTGGGCTGCAACAACACCTGCACGTTCTGCATCGTGCCGGCGCTGCGGGGCCGGGAGCGGGACCGACGGCCCGGCGACATCCTCGCCGAGGTCCGGGCGCTCGTCGCCGAGGGTGTGCTCGAGGTCACCCTGCTGGGCCAGAACGTGAACTCCTACGGCGTCGCGTTCGACGACGGCGAGCCGAACCGGAACCGTGGTGGCCGGTCGGCCTTCGCCGAGCTGCTCCGCGCCTGCGGCGAGATCGAGGGGCTGGAGCGGGTCCGGTTCACCAGCCCGCACCCCCGGGACTTCACCGATGACGTGATCGCGGCGATGGCCGAGACGCCGAATGTCTGCCACTCGCTGCACATGCCGCTGCAGTCCGGCTCCGACGCCGTGCTGCGGGCGATGCGGCGGTCGTACCGCGCCGAGCGCTACCTGGGGATCCTCGAGAAGGTGCGGGCGGCGATGCCGGACGCCGCGATCACCACCGACATCATCGTCGGCTTCCCCGGGGAGACCGAGGCCGACTTCGAACGGACCCTGGAGGTGGTCCGCGAGGCGCGGTTCGCCTCCGCCTTCACGTTCCAGTACTCCAAGCGGCCCGGCACCCCGGCCGCGGAGATGCCCAACCAGGTGCCCAAGCAGGTGGTGCAGGAACGCTACGACCGGCTGATCGCCACGGTGGAGGAGATCACCTGGGCGGAGAACCGCAAGCTCGTCGGCACCCCGGTGGAGGTGCTGGTCGCGGTCGGCGAGGGGCGCAAGGACGAGCGGACCGGCCGGATGTCCGGGCGGGCCCGGGACGGCCGGCTGGTGCACTTCGACGCCGGTTCGCTGGCCGGGCAGATCCGGCCCGGGGACGTGGTGCACACCGTCGTCACGTACGCCGCACCGCACCACCTCAACGCCGACGGTGAGCCGCTGGCCCACCGTCGTACCCGGGCCGGGGACGCCTACGAGGCTGGGCTGGCCCCGCGGCGGACGGCCGTTCCCCTCGGGCTGCCCACCGTCGGGGTGCCGCCGCCGGCACCCGCCCCGGCGGTGGCCTGCGACCGCTGACGGATGCGCCCCGGGGCCCTCGCGTCGCCCCGGGGCGGATCAGCTCGCCTGCTCGGCGAGTTGGAGGAAGCGCCGCTTGGTCTCCAGCGCCTGCTCGGCCTCGCGGATCCGCCGGGCGTCACCGGCGCTGCGGGCCCGGGCCAGCCGCTGCTCGGCCTCGGCCACCTGGTCCCGCATCTGCGCCAGCAGCGGGTTGGCCGACGGCTCGGTCCGCCGCCACGCCGAGTCCATCGCCTGCCGAACCTTCTCCTCCACCGCCCGCAGCCGACGGTCGAGCCCGGCCGCCGCCTCGCGTGGCACCCGGCCCACCTCGTGCCACTGGCCCTGGATCTCCCGGAGCTTGGCCTGCGCCCCGCGCGGGTCGCCGTCGACGTCCAGCGCCTCCGCCTCGGCGAGCAGGGCCTGCTTCCGCTCCAGGTTGGCGCGCAGTTCGGCGTCCCGGGCCGAGAAGACCTCGCTGCGTCGCGAGAAGAACGCGTCCTGCGCCCCCCGGAACCGCTCCCAGAGCCGCTCCTCGGCCTCCTTCGAGGCTCGGGGCGCGGCCTTCCACTGTGCCATCAGCTCCCGCAGCCGGGCGGCGGTCGGTGCCCAGTCCGTCGAGTCCGCCAGTGACTCGGCCTCGACCACCAGTTGCTCCTTGAGGGCCTGGGCCTGCTTCCGCTGGGCGTCCAACATGGCGAAGTGGGCGCCGCGGCGTCGGGTGAAGGCGTCCCGGGCGGCGGCGAACCGCTTCCACAGCTCGCCGTCGGTCTTCTTGTCGACGCCGCGGATCGTCTTCCACTCCTCGAGGATCTCCTTGAGCCGGTCCCCGGCAACCTTCCAGCCGGTCGACTCGGCCGCCAGCTTCTCGGCCTCCTCGACGAGCGCCGTCTTCCGGGCCACGGCCTCGGCCCGCGCGGTCTCGCGCGCCGCCCGGGCCTCGCCCACCTTCTCCTCGGCGAGGACGGCGAGCCGGTCCAGCCGGGCGGCCAGCCCGTCGAGGTCGCCGACCACGTGCGCGTCGGCGAGCGACGCCCGCAGCCGGCGGATGGTCGTCAGCGAGCCGGAGGGATCCGCCGCCCCGGAGTTGAGGCGGGCCTCGGCCAGATCGACCTCGGTGACCAGATCGGCGAAACGGCGGGCGAAGTGGGCCAAGCCCTCCTCCGGTGATCCGGCCTGCCAGGAACCGACCACGCGCTCGCCCTCGGCCGTCTTGACGTAGACGTTCCCGTCCTCATCCACGCGTCCAAAGGCAGTCCAGTCACTCATGTGCCCATCCTCGTTCTCCCGACGTCGCCGGGCTGGGGGTCCCGAGCGTACGCCGCCACGGCGCAGCGAAGTTTCTCCCGGCATTGTCACAGGTCCAACCCGGTCCCCGTCGAGCGCCTATCGTCGACCGTGACCATACGGTGTCTTTGGCCGCGCGGGGATCGGCCCGGCCCGCGCCCGGACGCCCGGCCCGGTCGCTACGGTGGGGCCGTGCCACTGGTCGCCGCTGCCGTCTGTCCCCATCCACCGATCATCGTTCCCGCGCTCGCCGGGGCGGCCGCCGGCGAACTCGACGGCCTCCGAGAGGCCTGCGACGCCGCCGTCGCCCGACTTGTCGACTCCGGTGCCCGTCGTCTCGTCGTGGTCGGCGCCGACACGGAGACCCAGCCGTACCACCTTCCCATTCGGAGCTCGTTCGCGCCATGGGGTGTACCGGTCGAGGTCGTCCTCGGCGATCCGGCCGAGGCCGCGGTGGTGCGGCCGCGGTTACCGCTGAGCCTGATGGTCGGCGCCTGGTTGGCGAGCCGCCGGCCCGGCGGGCAATCGCTTCCGTGGCGGCTGTGGGGCGTGGCGCAGCGGGCCGAGGTCGCCGAGTGCGTCCGGCTCGCCAGCATGATCGGCGAGGACGACGGGCCGTGGGCGCTGCTGGCGATGGGGGACGGCTCGGCCTGTCGGGGCGAGCGGTCCCCCGGGTACGACGACCCGCGCGCCCAGCCGTACGACGACGCGGTCGCGGCGGCACTGGCGGCCGCCGACGGTGCCGCGCTGCTGGCCCTGGAGCCCCGGTTGTCGGCGCGGCTGCGGGTCGCCGGGCGGGCGCCCTGGCAGGTTCTCGCGGCGGCCGCCCGCGGCGGTGCCTGGCGCGGAGAGCTGTCCTACTACGCGGCGCCGTACGGGGTCAGCTACTTCGTCGCGACCTGGACCCCGGCGCCGGGAGCACCGCGGTGACCGCGTCGGACCCCGGCCGCGCCGGTGGTGCCGCGGACCCGGGCGGGGCGGCTGGCCGGAGTCGGGACACCCCTGGCCGGGGGCGGGTGGTGGCGGTGGTCGGGCCGACGGCGGCCGGCAAGTCCGCGCTGAGCCTCGCCCTGGCCCGCGCGCTCGGCGGTGAGGTGGTGAACGCCGACTCGATGCAGCTCTACCACGGCATGGACATCGGGACCGCCAAGCTCACCCCGGCCGAGCGGGACGACGTGCCCCACCACCTGCTGGACATCTGGCCGGTCACCGCGCCAGCGAGCGTCGCCGAGTACCAGACGCTGGCCCGGGCCGCCATCGACGACATCCTCGCCCGGGGCCGGGTGCCGCTGCTGGTCGGCGGGTCGGGGCTCTACGTCCGGGCGGTGCTGGAGGAGTTCGACTTCCCCGGCACCGACCCGGCGGTGCGGGCGAGGCTGGAGGAGGAGCTGCGCCAGCGGGGACCGGCGCCGCTGTACACCCGGTTGCAGGCGGCCGATCCGGTGGCGGCGCGGAACATCCTGCCCAGCAACGGGCGACGGATCGTCCGGGCACTCGAGGTGATCGAGCTCACCGGAGCACCGTTCACCGCCACGCTGCCCCAACCGGTCCCGTTCTACGACGCGGTCCAGATCGGGGTCGACCTGGAGACCGGGCTCCTCGACGAGCGGATCGCGGTGCGGGTGGACCGGATGTGGGAGGCCGGGCTGGTCGAGGAGACCCGGGCGCTGGAGGTCCAGGGGCTCCGCGCCGGCCGGACGGCCAGCCGCGCCCTCGGCTACCAGCAGGTGCTGCGGATGTTCGACGGCGAGCTGACCGAGGCGCAGGCCCGGGACGAGACCGTCCGGGCCACCCGGCGGTTCGTCCGCCGCCAGCGTTCGTGGTTCCGGCGCGACCCCCGGATCACCTGGCTCGACGCGGCCCGCGCGGACCTGGTCGAGGCCGCCTTGGCGTTGGTCGCCGCGGCTCGGGAATGATGGGGGCGTGCAGTTCACCAAGGGCCACGGCACCGGCAACGACTTCGTCATCCTGCCCGACCCCGACGGTCAGCTCGAGCTGACCGCGGCGGTCGTGGCCGCGCTCTGCGACCGGCGGCGCGGCATCGGTGCCGACGGCGTCCTGCGGGTGGTACGGGCGGCGAAGCACCCCGAGGCGGTCGCGTACGCCGGCACGGCCGAGTGGTTCATGGACTACCGGAACGCGGACGGCTCGCTCGCCGAGATGTGCGGCAACGGCGTCCGGGTCTTCGCCCGGTACCTGACGGCGCACGGGCTCGCCGGCCCGGTCGGCGGCACCCTGCCCGTCGCCACCCGCGCCGGCGTGGTCCGGGTCGAGGTCCGCGCGGGGGAGCTCGCGGTCGATTTGGGCGTGCCCCGGATCACCGGCCGGGGCGTCGCCACCGTCGGCGGGCTCACCCTCCCCGGCACGGCCGTGGACTGCGGCAATCCGCACCTGGTCTGCGTCCTGCCGGCGAACGTCGAACTGGCGGCCCTGGACCTCACCCGGATGCCCGGGTTTGACGCGGCGCTCTTCCCCACCGGCGTCAACGTCGAGTTCGTGAATCCAGCGGAGCCGGTGGCAGGGGCCGACCTGCACGTGCGGATGCGGGTCCACGAGCGGGGCTCCGGGGAGACCCTCTCCTGCGGCTCGGGGGCTTGCGCCGTTGCGGCGGTGGTGCTCCGGGACGCCGGTCGCCGCGCCGGGGTGGTGGCGGTGGACGTACCGGGCGGTCGGCTGACGGTGACGGTCGACGAGCGGACCTGCTGGCTCGCGGGGCCGGCGGTGCTGGTCGCGCGGGGCGAGGTGGACCTCGCCGCGCTGACCGTCGCCTGAGCCGGGCGGGATCGCCTGGGCCACGCGGGATCGGCTGAGCCACGCCGGGAGATCGCCGGCGCCGGGGCGGGCAGGTCGCGCCGCGCCCCTCACCGCGGGAGTCGAGGCCGTTTCCGACGCGCTGGTCCTTTCGCGGATCGGCGCGTCCGGATGGGTGTCGGCCGGTGAAGCAGGGGCGACGGCGCCCGTCCGAGACGGGCCGGACGGGCACCGCCGGCACCGGCGAGCGCGGTCAGCTGGAGAGCGGGTTGACTGGCGCCGCGGCCTCGGCGGCGATCTCGGGCAGGTCAGCCGGTCCCGGGTCGGCGGCCGGCGGGGGAGCGGGGTGGCGGGTCGCGGCCCGGACCGCCGCCGCCACCGCGGGTGCGACCCGGGAGTCGAAGACGCTCGGCACGATGACCGTGGGATTGATCTTGTCCGTCCCGACCACGTCGGCGATGGCCCGGGCGGCCGCGATCGCCATCTCCTCGGTGAACTCCTCGGCGTGCGCGTCCAACATTCCCCGGAACACCCCGGGGAAGGCGAGGACATTGTTGATCTGGTTCGGCTGGTCGGACCGGCCCGTGGCGACCACCGCGGCGTACTTGCGGGCCTCCCGCGGATCCACCTCCGGATCCGGGTTGGCCAGCGCGAAGACGATCGCGTCCGGGGCCATGGTGGCGATGTCCTCGCCGGTCAGCAGGTTGGGGGCGCTCACCCCGATGAAGACGTCCGCGCCGCGCAGCGCGCTGCGCAGGTCGCCGGAGAAGTTCTCCCGGTTGGTGTTCTCGGCCAGCCACTGCCAGGCCGGGTTCAGCCCGGTCAGGCCGCGGTGCAGGGCGCCCTGCCGGTCGTACGCGATGATGTCGCCGACGCCCTGACGGAGCAGCAGTTTCATGATCGCCGTACCGGCGGCGCCGGCGCCCGAGACGACCACCCGGACGTCCGCGAGCTTCTTGCCCACGACACGCAGCGCGTTGGTCAGCGCGGCCAGGACGACGATCGCGGTGCCGTGCTGGTCGTCGTGGAAGACCGGGATGTCGAGCAGCTCGCGCAGCCGGGTCTCGATCTCGAAGCAGCGGGGCGCGGCGATGTCCTCCAGGTTGATCCCCCCGTACTGCGGGGCGATCGCCCGGACGATCGAGACGATCTCGTCCGGGTCCTGGGTGTCGAGCACCACGGGCCAGGCGTCGACCCCGCCGAACCGCTTGAAGAGCGCCGCCTTGCCCTCCATCACCGGCAGCGCCGCCGCCGGGCCGATGTTGCCCAGTCCGAGTACGGCGGAGCCGTCGGTCACCACCGCGACCGTGTTCCGTTTGATGGTGAGTCGCCGCGCGTCCCTGGGGTTCTCGGCGATCGCCAGGCAGACCCGGGCGACCCCCGGGGTGTACGCCCGGGAGAGTTCGTCGCGGTTGCGCAGTGCCACCTTCGGCGAGACCTCGATCTTGCCACCGAGATGGAGCAGGAAGGTACGATCCGAGACCTTCCGGACATCCACCCCGTCCAGGGCGGTCAACGACCGCACCACCTGGTCGGCGTGGTTCGCGTCCGCGGTGTCGCAGGTGAGGTCGACGATGACGGTCGTGGGGTCCGAGTCGACCACGTCGAGCGCGGTGACGATGGCGCCGGCCTCGCCGACGCAGGTGGTCAGCCGGCCGATGGCCGAAGCGTCCGCCGTCACGCCGATCCGGATGGTGATCGAGAATCCGGCGCTCGGCAGTCGGGTGATCGCCACGTCGTCCTCCGTCGTCGTCCCGCGGCGTCGTTGCCGCCGTCAGCATTCTGACCGCCCGCGGGCGACGGGAAACCGCTGCCCCCGGCGGTGGTCGCCCTGTGGCGACCCGGATCACCCTAGGACCGTCCGGAAACGGTCCTGACGCCAGGCCCGGCCCGTCGAGGCATCCAGCAGCGACGGAGGGGCATACCCCGGTCGACGGCTCCGCGCCGGGGGGCGTCGGACGGCGCAGCCGGGGGATATAGCGGGTGCGTAGGGCCGTCGGCCGTGTCACGATTGGTGCCACTGCCGCCGAGGCCGAAAACGGCAGGATAGGCGACACCAGACAGCAAAGACGCCAGCCGGGCGTCGGGGCCCCATACAGGAGGGCGGATTGCGAGACCAGGAGAGCTTCGTTCGGCTGGCCGACGAGGATCTCGACCCCATCGTCCTCGGCGGTGACGACGTCACCACCGGTGAACTGGAACTGGAGGACCGCCAGGCGCTGCGCCGGGTCGCGGGTCTCTCCACCGAACTCACCGACGTCACCGAGGTTGAGTACCGGCAGCTGCGACTCGAGCGGGTGGTCCTGGTCGGCGTCTGGACCGAGGGGACCGTGACCGACGCGGAGAACTCCCTGGCCGAGCTCGCGGCGCTCGCCGAGACCGCCGGGTCGCAGGTGCTGGAGGGGCTGATCCAGCGACGCAGCCGCCCCGACCCGGCCACCTACATCGGTCGGGGCAAGGTCGACGACCTCGGGTCCGTGGTCCTCGCCACAGGGGCCGACACCGTGATCTGCGACGGTGAACTGTCGCCCTCGCAGCTGCGCAACCTGGAGCAACGCATCAAGGTCAAGGTCGTCGACCGGACGGCGCTGATCCTGGACATCTTCGCCCAGCACGCCAAGAGCAAGGAGGGTAAGGCCCAGGTCGAGCTGGCCCAGCTCGAATACCTGCTGCCCCGGCTCCGCGGCTGGGGCGAGAGCCTGTCCCGGCAGGCGGGTGGGAGCGCGCGGGGCGGCGGCTCGGGCGGCGTCGGCCTCCGCGGCCCGGGTGAGACCAAGCTCGAGACCGACCGGCGGCGCATCCGGCACCGGATCGCCCGCCTACGCCGCGAGATCAAGGCCATGCGGACGGTCCGGCAGACCAAGCGGGCCCGGCGGACCCGGAGCAACGTTCCGGCCGTGGCGATCGCCGGTTACACGAACGCGGGGAAGTCGAGCCTGCTCAACCGCCTCACCAACGCCGGGGTCCTGGTGGAGAACGCCCTCTTCGCCACCCTCGACCCGACGACCCGGCGGGCCTACACGTCGGACGGCCGGGTCTACACCCTGGCCGACACGGTCGGATTCGTCCGGCACCTGCCGCACCAGATCGTCGAGGCGTTCCGCTCCACCCTCGAGGAGGTCGCCGACGCCGACCTCATCATGCACGTGGTGGACGGGGCACACCCCAACCCGGAGGAGCAGGTTCGGGCGGTCCGGACGGTGTTGGCCGAGGTCGGCGCCGACAAGCTGCCCGAACTCCTGGTGGTCAACAAGATCGACGCGGCGGACGAGGAGACCCTGCTCCGGCTCAAGCGCGAGTGGCCGGACGCCGTCTTCGTCTCCGCCCGGACCGCCCGCGGCATCGACGACCTGCGGGCCGCGATCGAGGAACGGCTGCCGCGACCGGCGGTCGAGGTGCGGGCGATCCTGCCGTACGACCGAGGCGACCTGGTGGCCCGGGTGCACCGGCAGGGAGAGGTGCTCGGCACCGCCCACCTGCCGGAGGGGACGAGGGTCCACGTCCGGGTCGACGCGGCGCTCGCGGCAGAACTCGCGCCCTACCAGGAAACAGCCGGATGAGGCTGGCCGACCGCGACACGGCCACGGTAGGTTGATCAGCCGCCTCCCCGGATCGGCACCGCCGCATGCGACACTGAGCGAATGCGGCGAATCCTCTCCACGGTGCTGGTCGGCTGCGGCGTGCTCGGGCTGGGTTTTTCCCTGGTCGGGGTCGACCTCGGCGTCGACGCGGTCGCGGCGTACGCCGAGCCGGGCAAGAAGGTCTGTACCATCACCGACGAGCGGATGAGCGAGCTCTCGGGGCTGATCGCCACCTCCGACGGCTACATCGTGATCAATGACGGCAGCGAGGACCCCAGCCGGGAGCGCGTCTTCCTGCTCGACGAGAGGTGCCGGCTCGACACGGCGGTGACGTACGGCGGCAACGGCCCGCTCGATCCGGAGGACCTCGCGATCTCTCCCGACGGCAAGACCGTGTGGATCGCGGACACCGGGGACAACGGGACCGAGCGACGCCCCACGGTGGCGCTGTGGAGCATGCCGGTGAGCGGCTCCAGCCGCCCCGTGATCCACCGGCTCGCCTACCCGGACGAGCAGCGTCGCGACGCCGAGGCGCTGCTGATCGGGGACGACGGCGTTCCGCTGATCATCACGAAGACGACGGGTAAGGCGGAGATCTACCGGCCCGCCGAGGAGCTGAAGAAGAACAACACCGTGGGCGTGCCGCTGGAGAAGGCCGGCGAGTTCTCCCTGCCGAAGTCCACCACCGCCAACCGCTTCGGTCCGGCGGGTCGGCTGACCATCACCGGCGCGGCCCGTTCCCCCGACGGCAAGCGGATCGTGGTCCGGACCTACGCCGACGCGTTCGAGTGGGACGTCCAGGACGGCGACCTGGTCAAGACGCTGACCACCGGCACACCGCGCATGACGCCGCTGGAGGACCCGTTCGGCGAGGCGATCGCCTACAGCGCGGACGGGAAGAGCTTCCTGACGGTCTCCGACGTCGCCTCGCTCGACGAGCCGACCGACGTGACGATCCTGAGCTACACCCCGGCCACGGCGGCGGCCGCCGCCGACGACGAGTCGGAAAAGGACGCGGAGGACTCGGGAGGCTCCTGGACGGACTCGCTGACCCTCGACGACATCACGTACCTGATCGGCGGCGTCGGCGTGCTCGGGGCGCTGCTGGTCGCGCTCGGCGTCTTCGGCATCGTCCGCGCGCGTCGCCGGCCCGATGACGGAACGGGCGCGGGCGGCGGAGACGACGACGATCTCGGTCCGCGGGCGGGCCGCCAGGCGCGGCCGGGCGGGTCCGCGCCGACCGGCCGACAGCCGGGGCACGACGACCGCGATGGCGGGTGGAGCCAGGATTCCGGGGGCAGAGGCTACGGCCAGGGTTACCGATCCGACCGGCCCGCCGACGACCTGGAGCCGGTGGGCCGGCGCAGGTCCGCCGGTGGCGGTGGGGTGTATGGTGGCCGGCCGGCCGGGGGTGGGGTGTACGGCGGTGGGCAGGGTGGCCCGGAGCGGGGCGTACCGCCGGCGGGTCGGCCTCGGCCGGATGGTGCGCCGGTCGCCCGTCCGCGGTCCGGTGGCGGTGGGGTGTATGGTGGCCGGCCGGCCGGGGGCGGGGTGTACGGCGGTGGGCAGGGTGGCCCGGAGCGGGGCGTACCGCCGGCGGGTCGGCCTCGGCCGGATGGTGCGCCGGTCGCCCGTCCGCGGTCCGGTGGCGGAGGGGTCTACGGCGGGCAGCCGGGCGGCGGCGGGGTGTACGGCCGCGGTGCGCAGCCGGCCCGGCGGGGCGGCCGGCCCGGCCCGGACGAGCAGCCCTGGACCGGCTCGGGGCACGACGACCCCGCACCGCGCGCCGGCCAGTACGGCCAGCCCGGCCCGCGGTCCGGTGGTCCCGACAACTACGACTACCGCTGATCGGGTCGAATGATCGGGTCGAAGCGGCGCCGTGTGGGTACGCCGCCGAGTGGCGAGCGGGGCGCCGCCGAGGTGCGGTTGCGTCGGTGGCCGCTACGCCGCCGTCGCGAGGTGAGCCGGGGCCGGGCGGCGCGCGGGCTGCGGCCGGCGGCCGGTCGGTCCCGGTCAGGTCCGCCGAGACACCGACGCCGACCCGCTGGGACGGGTCCGCGTCGGTGGGGACGACGGTGGGTCGGGTGGGGTCAGATGCGCCGCAGGACGGCCACCACGCGGCCCATGATCGTGGCGTTGTCGCCGGGAATGGGGTCGAAGGCGGGGTTCTGGGGCATGAGCCAGACGTGCCCGTCGCGGACGCGGTAGGTCTTGACCGTCGCCTCGCCGTCGAGCATCGCGGCGACGATCTCTCCGGAGTTTGCCGTCGGCTGTTGCCGGACGACCACCCAGTCGCCGTCGCAGATCGCTGCCTCCAGCATCGAGTCGCCCTTGACCTGGAGCATGAAGACCTCGCCCTCGCCGACCAGCTCCCGGGGGAGCGGGAAGACGTCCTCGACGGCCTGCTCGGCGAGGATCGGCCCACCGGCGGCGATCCGGCCGAGCAACGGCACGTATGCCGGGGCGGGGCGGTGCGCCCGGGCGGCCTCGTCGTCGACGATCTCGCTCGGCGGGCGGACGTCCACGGCGCGGGGACGGTGGGGATCGCGGCGCAGGAAGCCCTTCCGCTCCAGCTCCTTGAGCTGGTAGGCGACGCTGGACGGCGAGACCAGCCCGACCGCCTCCCCGATCTCCCGGACGCTCGGCGGGTAGCCGTACCGCTCGACCCAGTTCCGGATGAACTCGAGGATGCGCCGCTGTCGCGCGGTGAGGTCGGCCGTCACCAGGTCGGGGAAGGTGCTCACCACGGGGGTGACGGCGCGCAGGGCCGGCGCGCCGTCCCGGGTCCGGGTCCCGCCCCGCCGAACGGTCCGGCTGCTCGGGGCGGTGCGCTTCTGGGCGTTCGGCCGGCTCGGCCGGTCGTCGGTCGACACGTCGTCCTCCTGGTGGCGGTGCGCCGCCGTGGCGGCTCCTGGTGCGTCGTGGGCACTCGACGCCGCCCGGATGGCGCCGAGCCGGTGTCGATGGTCACGACCGTATAGGTGAGATCACACAGCTTCAAACATCTGTACGACATTCCGTCCGGCGTGTCGTCCCCGGATGCTCGACATCGAACGGGTGTTCTGATAGACCATCGTAGTCCGGCCATTCGAACCTATGTTCGATTTAGGAGGTCATGATGGGTGCGGCAGGGGTTCCGAGGGCGTCCCACGGCGGCCGGCTGCGACTGACCCGCCGGGGTCGGCTGGTCGTGACGATCCTCCTGCTGCTCCTCGTGGCCACGGCCGCGGCGATCCTCTCCCCGGCCTCCCGAGCCGCCGACCCCGGCGCCGGTGCGCCCGCCGATCGGGCCGGCGCGGCCGGCCCGCCGGATGGGTCCGGTGCGGGGGCACCAGAGATCGTCGTCGTCCAGCCGGGGGACAGTCTCTGGTCCGTGGCCGAACGGCACCGCCCCGAGCGGGATCCGGCCGTGGTGGTCGAGGAGCTCCGTCGGCTCAACGGGTTGGGTTCCGCGCCGCTTCAGGTCGGCCAACGGCTGATTCTGCCCATGGTCCGGTAACGGCCGACCCTGTCGGCCGGTTGACAATGTGCGGGCTTCACCACGCCCCGCCAACTTGACCTGGCCCCCTCCTGGGCATACGGTCGACCCCTAGATGTAGTAGTAACAAGGCTGTAAGTTGCCCACAGGTTGGGGTTCAACTACCCATCGCTTCTACGGTTGAGGCAGCGCGGGGACGCCGCGGCGGCGGAAGGAGGGTCGGCGATGCGGTGCCCGTACTGTCGACACCCCGACTCCCGGGTCGTCGACTCCCGGGAGGCCGACGACGGACAGCTGATCCGTCGGCGGCGGGCCTGCCCCGAGTGCGGAAAGCGGTTCACCACCGTCGAGGAGGCCGTTCTGGCGGTGGTCAAGCGGAGTGGCGTCACGGAGCCGTTCAGCCGGACGAAGATTATCGGCGGGGTGCGCAAGGCGTGCCAGGGCCGCCCGGTGGACGACGACGCGATCGCGCTGCTGGCCCAGCGGGTGGAGGAGACGGTCCGGGCCAAGGGCGCGGCAGAGGTGCCGAGCCACGAGGTGGGGCTGGCCATCCTCGGCCCGCTGCGGGAGTTGGACGAGGTCGCCTACCTGCGGTTCGCCAGCGTGTACCGGTCGTTCGAGTCGCTGGACGACTTCGAGCGGGAAATCGAGGCGCTGCGCGCGGCGTCGGCGACCCGCGGCCAGTCGGGGGACAGCCGGGGTCAGGGCGCCGGTGCGGCCGCGGCGCCCACCAGCTAGTACCTGTCAGTTTCGAGATCAAGACGGCGTACGGATCGTCGTGCGCGCGTAAGGGGGCGGATGAGATGTCGGGGGATAGCGTGGCAACAGGGAAGTCCCGGACCCGGGCGGCGAACGGGCTGAAGATCGAGCGGGTCTGGACCACCGAGGGCGTGCACCCGTACGACGAGGTGACCTGGGGGCGCCGGGACGTCGTCATGACGAACTGGCGCGACGGCTCGATCAACTTCGAGCAGCGCGGCGTGGAGTTCCCGGAGTCGTGGAGCGTCAACGCCGCCAACATCGTGACCACGAAGTACTTCCGGGGCGCGGTCGGCACCCCGGAGCGGGAGTGGTCGCTGAAGCAGCTCATCGACCGGGTGGTGAAGACCTACCGGGCGGCGGGGGAGCAGCACGGCTACTTCGCCAGCCCGGCCGACGCCGAGATCTTCGAGCACGAGCTGATCTGGATGCTGCTGCACCAGGTCTTCAGCTTCAACTCGCCGGTCTGGTTCAACGTCGGCACCGCCTCGCCCCAGCAGGTCAGCGCGTGTTTCATCCTCTCCGTCGACGACTCGATGGACTCGATCCTCGACTGGTACAAGGAGGAGGGGCTGATCTTCAAGGGCGGTTCCGGCTCCGGGGTGAACCTCTCCCGGATCCGCTCCTCCAAGGAGCTGCTCTCCAGCGGCGGCACCGCCTCCGGTCCGGTCAGCTTCATGCGCGGCGCGGACGCCAGCGCCGGCACCATCAAGTCCGGCGGCGCGACCCGGCGGGCCGCGAAGATGGTCATCCTGGACGTGGACCACCCGGACATCGAGGAGTTCGTCCTCACCAAGGCCCGGGAGGAGCACAAGATCCGGGCGCTGCGCGACGCCGGCTTCGACATGGACCTCGGCGGCGCCGACATCGTCAGCGTCCAGTACCAGAACGCCAACAACTCGGTCCGGGTCTCCGACGAGTTCATGCGGGCGGTGCAGGAGGGCGGCACGTTCGACCTGCGCGCCCGGCTCGACGGCTCGGTGATCGAGACCGTCGACGCCAAGACCCTGTTCCGGACCATCGCCCAGGCCGCCTGGGAGTGCGCCGACCCGGGCCTCCAGTACGACGACACGATCAACGACTGGCACACCTGCCCGGAGACCGGCCGGATCACCGCGTCGAACCCGTGCTCGGAGTACCTGCACCTGGACAACTCCTCGTGCAACCTGGCGTCGCTGAACCTGATGAAGTTCCTCCGCGCCGACGGCGGCTTCGAGGTGGAGAAGTTCGTCAGGTCGGTCGAGCTGGTCATCACCGCGATGGACATCTCGATCTGCTTCGCCGACTTCCCGACCCAGAAGATCGGCGAGACCACCCGGGCCTACCGGCAGCTCGGCATCGGCTACGCCAACCTCGGCGCGCTGCTGATGGCCTCCGGCCTGCCGTACGACTCCGAGGAGGGCCGGTCGCTCGCCGCCGCCATCACCTCGCTGATGACGGGTACGGCGTACCGCCGCTCCGCGGAGCTGGCCGCCGTGGTCGGCCCGTACGACGGGTACGCCCGCAACGCGGAGCCGCACAAGCGGGTGATGCGCAAGCACGCCGCCGCCAACGACGCGATCCAGCCGGCCGGCCCGGTCGCCGCCGAGATCGTCCGCGAGGCGACGAAGCAGTGGAGCGAGGGCAACCGGATCGGCGAGAAGTCCGGGTGGCGGAACTCGCAGGCGTCGGTGCTGGCCCCGACCGGGACCATCGGGCTGATGATGGACTGCGACACCACCGGAGTCGAGCCCGACCTGGCGCTGGTCAAGTTCAAGAAGCTCGTCGGCGGCGGCTCGATGCAGATCGTCAACCAGACCGTGCCGCGGGCGCTGCGCAGCCTCGGCTACCCGGAGGAGCAGATCGAGGCGATCGTCGAGTACATCGCCGACCACGGCCACGTGGTGGACGCGCCGGGGCTCAAGCCGGAGCACTACCCGGTCTTCGACTGCGCCATGGGCGAGCGGTCGATCGCCCCGATGGGGCACGTCCGGATGATGGCCGCCATCCAGCCGTTCATCTCGGGTGGGATCTCCAAGACGGTCAACATGCCGGAGTCGGCGACCGTCGAGGACGTCGAGCAGATCTACTTCGAGGGCTGGAAGCTCGGCCTCAAGGCGCTGGCGATCTACCGCGACAACTGCAAGGTCGGCCAGCCGCTCTCCGCGGCCAAGAAGGAGGGGGCCAAGAAGGAGAAGGCGGCGGAGTCGGCCGCGGTGGAGCCGGTGGTCGAGAAGGTCGTCGAGTACCGGCCGGTGCGCAAGCGGCTGCCGAAGAAGCGCCCCTCCTCGACCGTGTCCTTCTCGGTCGGCGGGGCGGAGGGCTACCTCACCGCCTCGTCGTACCCGGACGACGGCCTCGGCGAGGTCTTCCTCAAGATGTCGAAGCAGGGCTCGACCCTCGCCGGCGTGATGGACGCCTTCTCGGTGGCCATCTCGATCGGCCTCCAGTACGGGGTGCCGCTGGAGACGTACGTCGCGAAGTTCACCAACATGCGGTTCGAGCCGGCCGGGATGACCGACGACCCGGACATCCGGCTCGCCACCTCGGTGATGGACTACATCTTCCGCCGGCTGGCCCTGGACTTCCTGCCGTACGAGCGGCGGGCGGAGCTGGGCATCTTCACTGCCAAGGAGCGGGCGGCGCAGCTGCGGGCCGAGACGGAGCCGGAGAGCGCGGTGGACCTGGCCGGGATGGCCGCCTCCGCGCCGGTGGCGAAGCCCACGGAGCCCGCCGGGCCGGAGCCGGCCGCGCCGGAGCCGGTGGAGAAGCCGGCCGGGTCGGCGGCGGAGCGGCCCGCGCCGCGGGTCGGTTCCTCCACCGAGCTGATGGAGGCGGTGCTCGGCAAGGCGGCCGACGCCCCGCTCTGCTTCACCTGCGGCACCAAGATGCGTCCGGCCGGCAGCTGCTACGTCTGCGAGGGCTGCGGCTCGACCTCCGGTTGCAGCTGACCCGAGCCGGGTCACCGCCGCGGCCACGCCGAACCGCGCGATGGCGACGCCGGCGGGAGGCCGGCGGGCCGCGATCGTGAGGGCCGCGGCGCCGGCCGGCAGCGGAACGACGGCGACCGCCCGACCCGGTAGGGGTCGGGCGGTCGCTTCGGCGTCTATGCATCCGGCACGGAGAGCGACGAGACGGGGCGGCGGTGGCCGCTCCGAGGGTTCGGGCTTCGCGCCGGATCCCCGCGGCCGGTCCAGCCCCCGCGGCCGGTCCAGGTCTGCCGGTGCACCACCGGCAGCGACTAGGCTCGGGGCGGTGAGGGACGAGAGGACGGAAGGACGCCGACGACCGCTGGCGCCCCGGCCGCTGGACCAACCGCATCCGTCCCGACTGCCTCCGGAGCACCCGGACCGAGAGCGGATCCTGGCGGCGCACTCCGCCGCCCTCGCGGCCGGCGAGGCCGGTTATCCGGACCCGGTGACGGGGCTCTTCGTGCTCACCGCCGGTTTCCTCGCGCGCCGTGGCACCTGCTGCGGCCGGGGCTGCCGGCACTGCCCGTACGTCGACGATCCGCCCCGGTCGGCCGGCGCGCGTGGCGTGACCCCCGCTGGCGCACGCGGCGCAGAGGCGGCCGGCCTGGACCGGTCGCGCTCGGCCGGCCCGGACGGCGGTCGATCGGTCCCGGACGGCACTGGCGCGGCCGCCGGCCCACGCGACGCGGCGTCGCCGGTCGGACCGGCCGTCGTCTCCGGACGCTCCGGGGCGCCGTCAGCGGGGTGTGGCTGACTGTCTCGGCAGTCTCCTCCCACTCCGGCGGGTGAGTTTCCGTCGACCGGGTCGAGGCCGTACGGTGTCCGACGGGTTCCCGGCCGACGTGGCCGGGCCGGACGGAAGGTGGGAGATGCGCGGGCGACTCTGCCTGATCGGTGCCGGACTGCTGCTGCTCTCCGCGTGCGGTGACGACTCCCCACCGCCCCAGGCGATCCCGGCGCCGGAGGTGGTACGGCTGCCCGCGGCCTCTGCCGGTGGCGCCTGCCAGCTCCTGGACTATCCGGTGATTGAGGAGGCCATCGGCGTACGGTTCGAGGTCTCGGCGGCGAGCCGGTACGGCAAGACCGACACCTGCGTCGTCCGGGGCGAGGCCGCCGACGGGCCCGAACTCGCGCTCGCGGTGAGTCCGACCACCGCCGACAGCGGCATCTTCGCCGACGAGGTGGTGCCGCGGGGCGGCACGTCCGTCAAGGGGCTCGGCAAGGCGGCGTACCGGGCGACCACGAAGGCGGCCAAGGGCTCGGGGCCCGGTGTGGAGGTGGGCTGGCTCACCGGCAACGGCCGCCTGGTGAACCTGCGCTACACCTTCCCCGAGGGGGACGAGCCGGTGGACCTGGACGAGTTCGCGGGCAAGCTGGTCACCCTGGCGAAGAAGATCGACATCAGCAGCCTCTGAACCGGGGGCACGAGGCCGCAGACCGTCGCCCGCGTACCCCGGGTGGCCGGCACCGGCCCGCCACCCGGGGTACGCCGACTCCGCGTACGCCGCCGAGGATCGTCCCGGCTCCGCGGATCGGCGCAGGGAGACCCGGCGCGCGGCGACGAAGACCTCAGCGCGCGGCGACGAAGACCCGGGACGCGACCTCGCGCGGAAGCCGGATCTTGTCGCCGGAGCGGTCGATGGTCACACCGTCCCGCTCCTGGGCGACGGTGACCGTGGCGCCCGGGTCGACGCCCGCCGCGTGCAGTTGGCGCAGCACGTCCGCGTCGGTCTGGACACTCTCGCAGATCCGCCGGACGACGACCTGGCCGCTCAGGCCGGGGAACGCGAGGTTCCGTTCGCCCTCGACCGGCGCCTCGGAGGTCGGCACGTCGGAGTTGGAGACCAGCGCCTCCAGCCCGGGGATCGGGTTGCCGTACGGCGACCGGGTGGGGCGGTTGAGCAGCTCGTAGACCCGCTTCTCCACCTCGTCGCTCATCACGTGCTCCCACCGGCAGGCCTCCTCGTGGGCCTCCTCGTAGGGCATCCCGATCACGTTGACGAGCAGCAGCTCGGCGAGCCGGTGCTTCCGCATGACGGCGATCGCGAGCGTCCGCCCGAGCTCGGTGAGGCGTAGGTGGCGGTCGTCCTCGATGGTCAGCAGTCCGTCGCGCTCCATCCGGGCGACGGTCTGGCTGACGGTTGGACCACTCTGCCGCAGGCGCTCGGCGATCCGGGCACGCAGCGGCGGCACCCCCTCCTCCTCCAGTTCGAGGATGGTGCGCAGGTACATCTCGGTGGTGTCGACAAGGTGGTTCACGGTAGTGGCCCTCCGACAACCGATGGTACCCCGGCGTACCGATATTCAGCGTCGCCGAACCGCGCGCTTGCGACCCCGATGGTGTTGACTGGACGCCGTGTCCGGAACAGCCGATCTTCTCGTGGACCCGACCCAGCTCGCCGCGGAGTTGACCTCCGCCGACGCACCCACCCTGCTGGACGTACGGTGGCGGCTCGTCGGGCCGCCCGGCCGGGCCGACTACCTCGCCGGCCACCTCCCTGGCGCGGTCTTCCTCGACCTGGACGCCGACCTGTGCGGGCCGCCGGGCGCCGGCGGGCGGCACCCGCTGCCCGACCCGGCCGCGCTCCAGCGCGCGCTGCGCGCCGCCGGGGTCCGGGCCGACCGGCCGGTGGTCACCTACGACGGGGGCGACGGGATGGCCGCGGCCCGGGCGTGGTGGACCCTGCGGTGGGCCGGTCACCGGCACGTCCGGGTGCTGGACGGCGGCTACCCGGCGTGGACCGCCGCCGGACTGCCGGTGACGACGGAATCCCCGGCGCCGCCGGCGGGCGACATCACGGTACGCCCCGGCGGGATGCCGACGCTGGACGCCGAGACGGCGGCGGCCCGGGCGGTCGCCGGCGTGCTCCTCGACGTCCGGACCGCACCCCGGTACCGCGGTGAGACGGAGCCGATCGACCCGGTCGCCGGCCACATTCCGGGCGCGGTCAACCTGCCGGCCGCCGAGTACGTCGACGGGGACGGTCGGCTGGCGCCCCCCGAGGTGCTGCGGGCCCGGTTCGCCGAGGTCGGGGTGCGGCCCGGGGTGCCGGTCGGGGCGTACTGCGGGTCCGGGGTGACCGCGGCCCAGGCGGTGCTGGCGCTGCACGTCGCCGGCTACCCCGACGCCGCTCTCTACGTCGGCTCCTGGAGCGAGTGGATAACCGATCCCCGTCGCCCGGTGGCGACCGGCGACGGTGCACCCAGTCCTCGTTCGGGGCGCTGAGTGAGCACGGCGCGGCCCGGTCGCGCGGGACCGCGCCGGAGGGCTCCGGTTCCCGGAGGGTGAGTCCGGCTCCGGGGTGGGGTGGTGAGCCGGGTGCTGGTCGTCCGGTGCCCCACCGGGACGGCAGGCCGGATCTCCGCGGCGCTTCGGTCCCGCGCTCGCCGCCGACGGACCGTCGGCATGCGACGATGGGCGCCATGTCGGATGGCACGGTGGTGATCTGGGACGAGCGGCTGCTCACGTACGACCTGGGCGATCACCCGCTGGACCCGGTCCGGGTGGAGCTGACCCTCGCGCTCGCCCGCGAACTGGGCATCCTCGACCGTCCCGGTGTCCGGGTGGTGCCGCCGACCCCGGCCGACGACAGCGCGTTGGCCCGGGTGCACCGGCCGGACTATCTCGACGCGGTGCGGGCGGCCCCGCACGACCCGCTCTTCTCCGGGTACGGCCTCGGCACCTCGGACAATCCCATCTTCGAGGGGATGCACGAGGCCAGCGCCCTCGTCGCCGGGGCCAGCCTGGCGGCGGCCGAGGCGGTCTGGCGGGGCGAGGCCCGGCGGGCGGTCAACATCGCCGGTGGACTGCACCACGCCATGCCGAGCCGCGCGGCCGGCTTCTGCGTCTACAACGACCCGGCCGTGGCGATCGCCCGGCTGCTCGACCTCGGCGCGGAGCGGGTGGCCTACGTCGACGTCGACGTCCACCACGGCGACGGCGTCCAGCAGATGTTCTACGGGGATCCGCGCGTGCTGACCATCAGCCTTCACGAGACGCCGCTGGCGCTCTTCCCCGGCACGGGGTTCTCCGACGAGATCGGCGGAGCCGGTGCCGAGGGCAGCGCGGCGAACCTCCCCCTGCCACCGGGCACCGGCGACGCCGGGTGGTTGCGGGCCTTCCATGCCGTCGTCCCGCCGCTGCTCCGGGCGTTCCGGCCGCAGATCCTGGTTACCCAGTGTGGCGCCGACAGCCACCGTCTCGATCCCCTCGCCGACCTGCGGTTGAGTGTGGACGGGCAGCGGGCCAGCTACCTCGCGCTGCGGGCGCTCGCAGACGAGCTCTGTGACGGCCGCTGGGTGGCCACCGGTGGGGGCGGTTACGCGCTGGTCGAGGTGGTGCCCCGGGCCTGGAGTCACCTGTTGGCCGTGGCCACCGGCGAACCCGTCGACCCGGACACGCCGACCCCACCGGCCTGGCGGTCGCTGGCCCGGGCTCGGCGGCCCGAACGCGAGGTGCCGCCACGGATGACCGACGACGCCGACGTGTCGTACGAGCCGTGGCAGCCGAGCGGCGAGCCGGACGCGGTGGACCGGGCGATCCTGGCCACCCGCAGGGCGGTCTTCCCGCTGTACGGCCTCGACCCGCAGGATCCGGCGGCCTGAACCCTGGCGTTCACGGGGACGCCGGGGCCGCTGGCGCGCCGCGACCCCACCCCGCGGTCCGGGCGACGGTGGCGGACGACCCCGGCGACCGTCCGGCCCCGGTGGTGAACGGAACGACCGCCGGACCTCGTTGCTGGTCTCCCGAGCCGCCAGGGCGGACGACCAGCACCATCCCGAGCGCCGTGCCGGTGCCCCGGGGCACGCCCGGAGCCGACGTACCGTGCCGTTCCGCGTCGACGCCATCACCGCCGCGGAGGCCGGCACTCGCACCCGAACCCGCACCCGAAGGCCGTGACCGGCGCCTTGTCGTCTCAAAATAGTCTCTAATTTGTTTCAAAATCTGTCTCAAAAATGGCGTCGGTGGACCGGTCCGTCGGTTTCAGGTGCCGGTACACCGTCGCTCGGGAGACGCCCAGCCGGGCCGCGATCTGCTCCACCGTGTGCGAGCCGGTGGCGTGCAGGGCCCGGGCCGTCCGAATCTGCTCGCCGCTCATCGCCCGGGGGCGGCCGACGCCACGCCGCCGGCCGCGGGTACCCCGCTCGGACGCCGTGGCCGGCGGGGCGCCGGCCGGCGCGAGCCGCTGGCCGGCGGCGGTCTCGTCCGGCCCATCCGGCCCGGCGACCTTGTCCGACCCGGTGCGTCGCTCGTCCCGGCCCGCCGCGAGCGGTGGCCGCGACCGGGGTGGCAGCTCCCCGTCGATGCCCGCCACCCCGTCCGGCGGTGCCTCACCCAGCAGCCGGGCCACCCCGTCGAGCAGCTCCACCCGTAGCTCCTCCACCGGAACGTCGGCGAAGAAGACGATCGGATCGCCCAGCATCGCGGTGGCCTGGACCGCGCGGATCTGTTCGATCCGGGTCGCCCCGGGGCCGGCGACGAGGTTGTACGCGTCCCGGGCGATCCGCATCATCCGGGTCAGGGTGCTGCCGTGACGGATCACGGAGAGGTCGTTGAAGACCATCCCGAGCGGGCGGCGGTGGGTGAGCAGGGTGTCGAGCCAGCCCTCCAGGGCCGCCCAGCGGGCCGCCGGCCAGGGCAGCCGGGCCGCCCGGGCCACGGCGGCCTCCAGGTCGGAGAGCAGCGGCTCGATCAGCGCCAGCAGCAGGTCCTCCTTGCTCGGAAAGTGGTAGAGGATGGCGGCCTTGGTGAGCCCGAGCTGATCGGCGATCGCCCGTAGCGAGGTGCGCTGGTAGCCGTGCGCGGCGAAGAGGTCGAGGGCGGTCTGCAGGATCCGCCCCCGGGTGTCCGGAGCGGTCGGTCGGTCCATTCCCGCAGCGTACCGGCTCCTGACCGGCGATAAGATCGCTGCTCGCGCAGCCCCTACCATCGGTCAGTACACTCGAGGCGAGACGCGCGGAGATGTCGCGCTCGACTCACGTAAGGGGGTGCCATGACGGCGATCTCGGTGGCCGGCCTGGTGAAGACCTTCGGAACCACCCGCGCGCTGGACGGGCTCGACCTGACCGTCCGGGCCGGCGAGGTGCACGGGTTCCTCGGTCCCAACGGGGCGGGCAAGTCCACCACGATCCGGATCATGCTCGGGCTGCTGCGCCGGGACGGGGGCCGGGTCACCGTACTCGGCGGTGACCCGTGGCGGGACGCGGTGTCGTTGCACCGCCGTCTCGCGTACGTGCCGGGGGACGTCAATCTCTGGCCGAACCTCTCCGGCGGGGAGGCGATCGACCTCTTCGGCGCCCTGCGCGGTGGGCTCGACCGGAGACGCCGCGACGAACTGCTGGAACGCTTCGACCTCGACCCGACCAAGAAGTGCCGCACCTACTCCAAGGGCAACCGGCAGAAGGTGGCCCTCGTCGCCGCCTTCGCCTCCGACGTGGAGCTGTACATCCTCGACGAGCCGACCTCGGGCCTGGACCCGCTGATGGAGGCGGTCTTCCAGGACCACGTCCGGCAGCTGCGGGACGCCGGACGGACGGTGCTGCTGTCCAGCCACGTGATGGCCGAGGTCGAGGCGCTCTGCGACCGGGTCAGCATCATCCGCTCCGGCCGGACGGTCGAGTCGGGCACCCTCGCGGAGCTGCGCCACCTGACCCGGACACCGATGACGGTCGAGACCGAGCGGCCGGTCGACGGGCTCGCCGACCTGCCCGGGGTGTACGCGGTGAGCGTCGAGGGGACGACCACCCGGTTCGAGGTGGAGTCCGGCACGCTCGATCCGGTGCTGCGGCACCTCACGGAGTTCGGCGTACGGTCGCTGACCAGCACCCCGCCGACGCTGGAGGAGCTGTTCCTGCGGCACTACGGGGACGACCTCACGACCTCCGAGGCGGCACGGCCGGTGGCGGCGGGTGTCCGATGAACGGCTTCACCGGCACGCTTCGACTGACCCGGCTCGCCATTCGTCGGGACCGGGTGAAACTCCTGGTCTGGGCGGTGGCCGTGCCGGGCATCGGGGCCACCATCATGCAGAGCGTGGCCGGCCTGTACCCGACCGAACAGGACCGGATCAGCTACGCCATCACCAGCGCCGCCAGCGTGGTTGCCCGGGCCTTCAACGGGCCCGCCTCCGGGCCGAGCCTGGGCGCGGTGGTCACCGCCGAGACGTACACCAGCCTGGCCGTGCTCGCCGCCCTGTTGAGTACCTTCGCCGTGGTCCGGCACACCCGGCAGAACGAGGAGACCGGGCGGTCCGAACTGCTCGGGTCGGCGGTGGTCGGCCGGCACGCCCCGCTGAGCGCGGCGCTGCTGGCGACGGCGGGGGCGAACCTGGTCAGCGGGGTGCTGTTGGCCCTGGTGTTCGTCGGCGGCGACCTGCCGTTGTCCGGCTCCGTCGCGTTCGCCGCCGCGATCGCCGGCATCGGCATCTCGTTCGCCGCGATCGCCGCGGTGGCCGCGCAGATCTCGGGTACGTCACGCGGGGCCAACGGCATCGCCGCCGCCTCGGTCGGGGCCGCCTTCCTGCTCCGCGCCGCCGGCTACGCCTGGGGCGACGTGTCGGCGGACGGTCTCCGGGTGATCAGTGCCTGGCCCTCCTGGCTCTCGCCGCTGGGCTGGGCCAACCAGGTCCGGCCGTTCGACGGGAACCGGTGGTGGGTCTTCGCCCTGACCGCCGGCTTCTCGGCGGCCGCCGTCGGCGTGGCGTTCCTGCTCACCACGCGCCGGGATCTCGGCAGCGGCCTGCTGGCGGTCCGGCGCGGCCCGGCGACGGCGGCCCCCGGTCTGCTCAGCCCGCTCGGTCTGGCCTGGCGACTCCAGCGGGGTGTGCTGCTCGGCTGGGCGATCGGGATCGCGGTGATGGGGCTGGCGATGGGTTCGGTCGGCAACGAGATGGAGAGCTTCGTCGGGGAGAGCGCGCAGGCGGCCGAGCTGATCGTCCAGCTCGGCGGTACCGACCAGCTGGTCGACGCGTTCCTGGGTGTGGTGATGGCGATGTTCGCCCTGGCTGTGGCGGGCTACGCCACCCAGGCGGTGCTCCGGCTGCGTGGCGAGGAGGCGCTCGGGACGCTGGAAGGGCTCCTCGCCACCGTGGTGAGCCGGCCCCGCTGGCTCCTCGGGCACCTGCTCTGCGCCGGGCTCGGCACCGTGGGTCTGCTCGCCCTCGCCGGGGCCAGCACCGGGCTGGGCTACGGGCTGGTGGCCGGGGACATCGGGCACGAGCTCGGTCGGATGACCGTTGCCGGGCTGGTGCAGGCGCCGGGAGCGCTGGTCCTGGCCGGGTTGGTGGTCGTGTTCTTCGGGCTGCTGCCCCGGTGGTCGGTGGCGCTCGCCTGGTCGGCCCTGCTGCTCTGCGTCCTGCTGGGACAGCTCGGCGCGCTGTTGGACCTGCCGCAGCCGGTGCTGAACATCTCGCCGTTCACCCACCTGCCGGCGGTGCCGGCCGCCGACCCCACCGTCACGCCGTTGGTGGTGCTGTCGCTCGTCGCCGTGGCGCTGGCCGGGGCGGGGCTGGCGCTGTTCCGCCGGCGCGACCTGGCGCTCGGCTGAGCCGGTCACCCGCCGGGCCGCCGGGCGGTCTCGCCCGTACACCGCGGGTCCCGGCCACCGTCACTGTGGGCCGGGACCCGCGGCGACCACGTCAGCTCGCGTACGCCTCGAGGCGCTCCGCGCGGGACGGGTGGCGCAGCTTGTGCAGCGTCACCTTCTCGATCTGGCGGATCCGCTCCCGGGAGAGGCCGAACTCCCGTCCCACCTCGTCGAGGGTGCGCTGCCGACCGTCGTCGAGGCCGAAGCGGAGCCGGATCACCGCCTGCTCCCGCTGCGAGAGGGTGGAGAGGACGATCTCCACCTCGTTGCGGAGCATGCCCTGGGAGACGGAGTCGCCGGGCTCCTCCCGCGGGTCGACCGCGGCGACGAAGTCGCCGAGCGCGCTCTCCCCGTCCTCGCCGACCGCCTGGTCCAGGCTGACCGGCTCGCGGTCGTACGAGATCAGCTCGATCACCTGGAACTCCGGTACGCCGAGCGCGGCGGCGACCTCCGCGACGGTCGGCTCCCGGCCCAGCGTGGTGGCGAGGTCGCGGCGGGTCCGGACCATCCGGTTGACCTGCTCGACCATGTGCACCGGGATGCGGATGGTGCGGGCCTGGTCGGCCATGGCCCGGGTGATGGCCTGGCGGATCCACCAGGTGGCGTAGGTGGAGAACTTGTAGCCCTTGGTGTAGTCGAACTTCTCGACCGCCCGGATCAGGCCGAGGTTGCCCTCCTGGATCAGGTCGAGGAAGGCCATACCCCGCCCGGTGTAACGCTTGGCGATGCTGACTACCAGACGCAGGTTCGCCTCGAGGAGGTGGTTCTTCGCGGCCCGGCCCTGCGCGGCGACCGTCTCCAGGTCGGCGCGGAGTTCGGGCGAGAGGCGGGCGGTGCCCGCGGGCGCCTCGGCGTCGGCGGCCAGCTTCTCCTCGGCGTACAACCCCGCCTCGATCCGCTTGGCCAGCTCCACCTCCTCGACGGCGGTGAGCAGCTTGGTCCGGCCGATCCCGTTGAGGTAGGCCCGGACGAGGTCGGCCGAGGCGCCCCGTTCGTCGGCGGCGTCGAGGTCGACCATGGTCTGGTCAGTCGCACCCGCGCGGACCGACCCGTTATCGGTACCGGCCCAACCGGCCGGGCGAGACTTCCCGTCCTTGTGCATGACCATCGTCTGTCGCCTCCCCGCTTCGACAAAGTGGCGCGTACCAGCGGACAACCGCGCTGGTGTCACCTAGCTTGGCCGGTGGGGCGTGAAACTCCGGTGAGGCGACCGATCGGATGGCATGAATCCGGGAGGTGCACGGTGGAGGTTCGACCCGGTTCCGTGCATTTGTCTGCCCGGCCGGCCGATTCCCGTGGGCCGGCTCTTGCCCGCGATCGCTACGGTGCGACCGGGCCGGCGGTCGTGGATCCCACGGTACGCCGGGCGGCCGAGGAGCGCCGGAGTCGAACGGACGGAGGACGTGGTGGTCTTCAAGCGGTTGCTACAGGCGATGGGCGTGGGCGGCCCGTCGGTCGAGACGGTGCTGGTCAACCCCAACTGCCGGCCGGGCGGGTATCTCGAGGGCCAGATCCACGTCGTCGGAGGTGACCACCCGGTCGACATCTCGTACGTGGCGCTGGGGCTGGTGACCCGGGTCGAGGTGGAGAGCGGCGACGCCGAGTACGACACCATCCAGGAGTTCCACCGGCAGCAGGCGGCCGGCCCGTTCCGGCTGGGCAGCGGCGAGCGCCGGGACATCCCGTTCCGGTTCGAGGTGCCGTGGGAGACGCCGATCACCGAGATCGGTGGCCAGCACCTACACGGGATGACGATGGGCCTGCGTACCGAGCTCGAAGTCGCCCGGGCCGTGGACAAGGGCGACCTCGACCCGGTGGCGGTCTACCCGCTCCCGGCCCAGGAGCAGATCATCGCCGCCCTCTTCCAGCTCGGCTTCCGGTTCAGCCGGGCGGACGTCGAACGCGGGCACATCTACGGCGTCCGGCAGTCGCTACCGTTCTACCAGGAGATCGAGTTCTACCCCGGCCCCCGGTACGCCCGGGCGATCAACCAGCTCGAGCTGACGTTCGTCGCCACGCCCCAGGAACTCCAGGTCGTCCTGGAACTCGACAAACGCGGCGGGCTCTTCACCGAGGGCCGTGACGCGTTCGGCCGGTTCACCGTCGACTACGCCACGGTGGATCGGACCGACTGGGCGAGCCAGCTCGACCGTTGGCTGCGACAGTCGCTGCAGCGGCGTGGTCTTTTCTTCTGACGCCCAGCGATTCGGAGGCCCAGCTGCTTCCGCCTCCGGGTCCGCTCCTTGCACGATCCGGGTGCGCTCCGGCCGCCGTCCAGGTCGTGGCCGCGGCATCGAAACGCGGCGCCGGCGGCGGTCAGAGTTCCAGCAGCACCGTCCGCGGGCCGACGTTGACGCTCTCGACCAGCATGTGTGCCCGGAAGCGCCCGGTGGCCACCGTCGCGCCCCGACTCCGCAGCGCCTCGACGACGGCGGTCACCAACGGCTCGGCGATCTCTGCCGGGGCCGCCGCCGTCCAGCTCGGCCGCCGTCCCTTGCGGGTGTCGCCGTACAGGGTGAACTGGCTGACCACCAGGATCGGTGCCCCGGTCTCCGCCGCCGACCGCTCGTCGTCGAGAATGCGCAGCTCGTGCACCTTGCGGGCCATCGTCGCGGCGGTGGCCACGGTGTCGCCGTGGGTCACCCCGAGCAGGACGAGCAGCCCGTCCGAGATCGCCCCGACCACCTCACCGTCCACCGTCACACTGGCCCGGCTGACCGTCTGCACCACCGCCCGCACGGGGGTCAGTCTGCCACGGGGACGAGGATGCCGCGCTCGACGAGGTGGGCGACGATCGGTCCGGCCGCCTCGGCGAGATCCTCCGCCGGTACGTCGTGCGCGAGCGCCAGCACCGCGAGCTGATCCCGTAGCGGCACCTGCCCGTTGGCCCCACCGACCAGGGCCAACACCAGGGGATCGACCTCCTCGCTCCAGCGCAGCCCGTGCGACATCACCAGCACCTGCCGGTCCACCACCCAGCCCTCGTCGCCCATCGCGGCCTCCTGGCGCAGGCGCAGCCCGTCCGCGGCCCGGAAGCGGGTGGCCAGCAGCCTGTCCTCGTCGCGGGCCCGCAGCCAGTCCTGCCGGTCGAACCAGGCGGCGATCTGCTCGCCCATCGGGGGCTGCACCTGCTGGCGTAGGTCCTCGACCCGTACCACCGGATCGTCGTGCCCGCCCCGTCGGAGACTGATCAGCCCGAAGCCGATCGCCTCCACCTTGTGCGCGTCGAACCAGTCCAGCCAGGCCGCGATCCGGTCCGGGTCGGGTGCCTCACCGGCGTCGGTCAGCCACAGGTCGACGTACGCCATCGGCTCGGCCACCTCGCGCTGCACGACCCAGGCGTCCAGCCCGGTGCCGGTGAACCAGCCGGCGACCCGCTCACCCCAGTCCTCGCCGGCCACGTGTAGCCAGTTGGCCAGGTACTGCATCGTGCCGCCCTCGGTGAGCAGGTCCGGCGCGGCGGCGGCGAGTTCCGCCGCGATGCCGTCACCGACCCGGCCCGAGTCGCGGTAGCTGTGCGTCGCGGTGCCGGGGCCGACCACGAAGGGCGGATTGCTCACCACCAGGTCGAACCGGCGGCCGGCCACCGGCGCGACCAGGTCGCCCTTGAGCAGTTCCCAGCGGTACCCGTTCAGCGCCGCCGTGGTCGCGGCGAAGCGCAGCGCCCGGTCCGAGATGTCGGTGGCGGTGACGGACCGGGCGTGTTCGGTCAGGTGCAGCGCCTGCACCCCGCTGCCGGTCCCGAGGTCGAGGGCGGTCGCGACCGGGCGGCGGATGGTCGCTCCGAGCAGGGTGGTGGAGGCGCCGCCGATGCCGAGCACGTGGTCCGGCGGGAGGGGCCGGCCCGGACGGGCGCTGGCCGGCACGTCGGAGAGCACCCACCAGTTGTCGCCGTACGGCTCCAGGTCGACGCCCTGGCGCAGGCCGTCGCCGTACGGCTCGACCAGGCCACCGGCGAGCGCCTCGGCCAGCGGCAGCGGCGCGAGGGCCGCCCGGACCGCCGCCTCGGGCTCGGTCTGCCCGCAGACGAAGAGCCGGATCAGCGTGGCGAGCGGGTCCCGGTCCATGGTGGCCCGCAGCGCCGCCCGGAAGTCGTTGCGGGCCAGGCCGCTGGTGGCCCGCGAACCGAGCCGTTCGGCGATGCCGCTCGACGTGTATCGGGCGGCGGTGAGCGCCTCCCGGAGCTGATCCACCCCGGCGGGGGACAGCAGCATGTCGTACCGGTCCACGCGTCCATCCTGCCCGCCGGGGCCGGCGGCCTGCCCGCAACCCCCGGACCGGCGCGTCGAACACCCCGTCGGGTTACCGGCGGTTCCCCGGCGGCCCCGTCTCACCAACCGGTTCGGCGACGTGCTCGCCTGGCCCGCTGGGTCGGCCGCCCGATCCGGTGGTGGGCTCGGCGCCGTCGGTCCGCGGGAGATCCGGTGCGGTGGTTCCGTGAGCGCGGTCGGCGGGGCCGGTGCCGAGCGCCGTCGGCGGCGCCCCGACCGGCCAGGTCCCGGCGGCGGGAGCGGGCGGCCACCCCGTCGGCGCCGGCGGTCCCGCCGCCCCGGCGGACGGTGGCGTCGCCATCCCGGTCGGCGGCACCGCTTCGGGAGAGACGGTGGCCAGTCCCCGGCGGCGGGCCAGTCGGAGCACCACGATGGTGTAGCCGAGGTGCACCAGCACGCTGACCGCGAAGATCTCCCAGGTGGCGTCTGCCGCGGCCTCCTCGGCGGCCAGCTCACCCGTCGCGGCCGCGCCCCCGAACGCGATGAGGTTGTTGACCACGTGAAGCGCGACCGCGGCCTCCAGACCGCCGGTACGGACGGTCAACCAGCCGGTCAGCGTCGCCATGATGGCGAGGTCGGCGAAGCCCCACCGGGTGCCCCAGCCGTGCGCCGCCGCGAAGAGCACCGCCTGCACCAGGATCGCCGGCCACGGCGTACGGAGGAACGCCCCGACGCCCTGCAGCAGCCAGCCGCGGAAGACGTACTCCTCGGCGGCGGCCTGGAACGGCACCAGCACCAGGAGCACGGCCAGGGCGCCGAGGAAGCCGAGCCAGCCAGGCCAGCCCGTCCCGGCCGGTGCCGGTTCGTCGTCCCCGCCGGTCAGGGCCAGCAGGCCGATGCCCCCGCCGAGCAGCACCACCACCGCCGGTACGGCGACCAGGAGGCAGGTGCCGAGCCAGCGCCAGCGGAGCCGGCCGCAGACCGAGGAGATCGTCCCCACCGGCCGGGCCTGCACCCAGCGGACCGCGAGCAGGGTGAGCGGGAGCGCCACGGCGATGGCGACGAGGCCGACGGCGAGGTCGGCCAGCGGCCCGAGTGTGGGAGGCGCGTCGGGGGTGGCGGATCTCCCGGCGAGGTGACCGATGGCGGCCATGACCCCGTAGAGCAGGCAGATCGCCGTGAGGAGTCCGACGGCGAGCAACACGGTACCGAGTACCGGCCGCCACCAGCGGTGCCGGGCGGTCCGGGCCAGCCGGTGGTAGGGCGTACCGGGCGGAGGTGGAGTGGTCACGGCCCCCAGCCTGCCGGCCGGAGCCGAGGACCGCAGCCCCGGGAGTGGATCGGATCGAAATCAGTCGCCCGCGCCGGGGCCCGCCACGGTCACAGTCCGGCCGCGGCGTCGTACCGGCGACGCAGGTCCGCCATCTCCGACTCGCTCAACGCCTCCTTGGTCGCCTGCTCCTCGTAGGGGTCCGGGAACATCTCCCGGAGTCGGTCGATGAACCGGACCTCGGCGGTCGCCTCGACGACCTGGATGCCGGGCGGGTCGGTCGACAGGTCCATGATCAGGGGACCGGCCAGCTTGACCGCCCAGTCCCACGGACGCTTCTGCTCGGCGACGCCGCAGAGGTGGAAGCCGTACACGGTCTTCACCTCGGCGAGGACGGTGGCGTTCGCCGGCTCGAAGCCGTACACGTGGACCCCGCAGACCACGGGCGCCTTGCCGCCCTCCGGCGTGTGGCTGGTCGCGGGGTGGTGTTCGTGGTGCTGGTGTGCGGTGGGGTCGGACTGTTCGAGCACGGTCCGCATCCGGGCGGTGATCTGGGCCTTCAGGTCCACCGGATCGGCCTCCGAGCCGCCGGCGTTGGCCAGGACGACCGCCGTGCCGGACACCGCCAGCAGGATGACCGCCACCCACACGAAGCGGTTGCGGTACCACCCCGCGATGCTCGTACGGGAGATCATGATTCGTAGCACCTCGCCGGTCTGGTCCGTCGGACCTCCGGTCCGGCCGTCGCTCGACCGGGACGACGTCCGTCGGACGGTTCTGCCTTGTCGGGACGGTGGCCGCGGTACGCGTCGCCACCTCGGTACGGGTCGGCGGGGACAGGTGGCCCGACGACCGGTCGGTGGACTCGCGTGGCGGCTGCCGCCCGCCCGGCACGCCGTGACACCGGTGCGCGGCCGGACCGATCACGGCGGGGTCGGATCGTGGCCGGATCGGCGCGCGACCGGAGACGACGGCGCGCGGATGGCGATCCGCCCGATGCCGGAGAGGCTGCCCGTGGTGCTCCCGGTTGGTGGTGCCCGTGCGCAGTGTGGTTGCCCCCACACCGCGGCGATATGAGCTATTCCACCACGCTCCCGGGATGGCGGCAACATTGACCGACGTCGTGGTCCGGGCGCCGGTGCCGCGCCCGGATGACCTCGGAGGTAATCGACAGGGACCACGTGCCTGCGGGAGGGTTGCCCCGGCCGGCGGTACGGCGCGCGGGCCGTCCCGCCGATCCGATCCGAAGGGAGCAATCCGTGGACTTTTCCAACCTCGTCGAGCGGTATTTCGCGCTCTGGAACGAGCCCGACGCCACGCGCCGGGCGGCGGCGATCGGCGTGCTCTTCGTCGCGGATGCGACCTACACCGACCCGCTCGCCGACGTCGCCGGGCATTCCGGACTCGCGGCGCTGGTCACCGGCGTCCGGGAGAAGTTCCCCGGCCTGGTGTTCCGGCCGACCGGGCTGGTCGACGGACACCACGACATCGTCCGGTTCGGGTGGCAACTCGTCCCGGCGGAGGGGGGCGAGCCGGTCGTGGTCGGCTTCGACGTCGCCCGGGTGGCCGCGGACGGCCGGATCAGGGCGGTCTACGGCTTCCTGGACCGGGTACCCGGCTGACCGCGACCGGGTGCGCCCGGCCGCGGACGCCGTGGTCCGGGTGAACCGGGGGAGACGGGCGGCGCGCCGACGGACACTCCGACGTCGGCGCGCCATCCACCCGCGGCCCGGCCGGGGTGGCGCCTCGGACCCGGTGGCCGTGGATGGGGCGGGGTGGAGACGCGGGCCGGTGGGTGGCTGCCGGTCCAGGCGCCGGACCAGGCAGGATGAGGGGCATGACGCTCTCGCTGCCCATCGCCGCCGAGGCCAACGACCTGCTTCGGCGCAGCCCGCTGGCGCTGCTGATCGGCATGGTTCTCGACCAGCAGGTCAGCATGGAGAAGGCCTTTGCCGGCCCGTACGAGCTGACGAGGCGGCTCGGCCACGAACCGGACGCGGCCGAGCTGGCCGACTACGACCCGGAGGCGCTGGTGGCGGTCTTCGCCGAGCGTCCCGCCCTGCACCGGTTTCCGAAGGCGATGGCGGCCCGGGTGCAGGAGGTGTGCCGCGTCCTCGTCGCGCGCTACGACGGCGACCCGAGCCGGCTCTGGTCGGAGGCGACCGACGGCGCCGACCTCCTCGCGCGGCTCACCGCACTGCCGGGGTTCGGCCGGCAGAAGGGCCAGATCTTCGTCGCCCTGCTCGGCAAGCGTCTCGGCGTCCAGCCGCCGGGCTGGCGTGAGGCGGCCGGGACGTACGGCGCGGAGGGCGTCTTCCACTCGATCGCGGACGTCACCGACGAGGCGTCGCTGGCCCGGGTCCGCGAGTACAAGCAGCAGGTGAAGGCATCCGCCAAGGAGCGCGCGACCGGCTGAGCGATCGCCGGCCCGTTCGGCCGGCGAGGGCCGTACCGTCGCCGGGTGCCGTCGGGATCCCTGGCCGGGGTGCGAGGATGGGAGGCGGCATCCCGGGACCGACGGTGTCCGGGATCGGATGCCCCTAGCTCCCGGGGAGGGCCGTGGTGAAGCGTCAGGCGTACCAGCCGATTCTGATCACCGACGCCGCACGTAGCCAGGACGACCAGCTGCGCAGCCGCGAACGCCGGTACCTCGTGATGATGTCGATCCGGGCCGTCTGCATCATCGCCGGCGCCATCCTGGTCGGTGTCGAGGCACCACTCCTCTGGCTCTGGCTGCCGCTCTGCGTGGTCGGGATGGTCCTGCTCCCCTGGCTGGCCGTGCTCCTCGCCAACGACCGTCCGCCGAAGGAGCAGCACCGGCTCGCCAACCGGCTGCGCCGCCGGCATGTCGCGGAGACCTCGCCGCGGGCGCTCGCAGCCGAGGAACGCCCGCACCGGATCATCGACGCCGAACCCTGACCGACCGGGCGGAGCACGGGACCGCGGGAATCCGGGGCATCGGGGAACGGGGATGCGCCGGTGCCGGCGTACGGCCGGCGGTCAGCCGCGCCCGTCGGGGTTTCCGGGGTCGGGGCGGGCGCCGACCACGGCGACCGCGGCCGCGCCCAGCTCCGCCGCCCACCGCAGCGCCTCGGCCGGGCCGCGGCCGGTCACCCAGGCCGACAGCAGCCCGGCGGCGAACGCGTCCCCGGCTCCGGTCACGTCCCGCACCGGCACCCGCCGGGCGGCCGACTCGACCAGCACACCGTCCCGCTCGGCCCAGACCGACCCGGCGGCCCCGTTCTTCACCACGACGTTGCGAGCCACCTCGGCGAGCCGCCGCGCCTGCGTCGCAGGCTTACCGGGGCCGGCCAGCACCGCCGCCTCGTCCGCGTTGGCGAGCAGCAGGTCGACCTCGCGGACCCAGTCCAGGAACGCCGCCGGGCCGAGCCGCCGCAGCGGCTCCGCGGAGGCCGCGTCCACGCTGGTGGTGAGGCCGCGGTCGCGCGCGGCGGCCAGCGCGGCCAGTCCGGCCGTCCGCGACCCGGCGTCGAGCAGCGGGTACGCCGACAGGTGCAGGTGCCCCGCGTCGGGTGCCGCGGCCAGTGCCCGCCCGATGTCGTCCGGGGTCAGCCGGAGGTTGGCGCCCCGTTCGGTGATCATGGTCCGTTCGCCGTCGTCGGCGAGCACGATCACCGTCCCCGTCGGCGCGTCCGGGCAGCGCCGCACCGCACACTGCACCCCCGCCCGGGTCAGTTCGGCGACCCGGGCATCGCCCGCGTCGTCCGTGCCGACGACCCCGACCAGGGTCACCGGATGCCCCCGCCAGGCGAGCCAGGCGGCGGTGTTGGCGGCCTGGCCGCCGCCGGCGAACCGGATGCCGGCCGGGGTGTCCGAGCCGGGCGCCAACCGATCCGCGAGCACGGCCACCACGTCGGTGACGATGTCGCCCACCACCAGGATCCGGGGCGGACGAGCGCCGGTCCTCCGGGCCGGGAGGTTCATCCCCGGGCGGCGGCGACCGCGATCTGTGCCGCCAGCGCCGCGTTGCGCAGGATGATCCGGACGTTCACCGCCAGGCTGGCCCCCTCGGTGGCGGCGTGGAAGTGCGCCAACAGGAACGGGGTGACGGCCTTGCCGGTGATTCCGTCCGCGGCCAACCGGGCCAGCCCCTCGGCCAGGGTGCGGTCGTGTAGCGCCGGGTCGAGCTGCTCGTCCGGCGGAAGCGGGTTCGCCACGACCAGGGCCCCCGCCGAGACGCCGTGCGCCGTCCGGGCCGCCAGCACGGCCGCGGCCTGCTCCGGCGACTCCACCGCCCAGTCCAGGTCGAAGCCGCCGTCGGTGACGAAGAAGCCGGGGAAGCGCCGGGTACGGTAGCCGACCACCGCCACGCCCAGCGTCTCCAGCCGCTCCAGCGTCGCCCCGACGTCGAGAATCGACTTCACCCCGGCGCAGACCACGGCGATCGGGGTACGGGCCAGCGTGACCAGGTCGGCGGACTCGTCGAAGGTCTGTGCCGCCTCCCGGTGCACCCCGCCCAGTCCCCCGGTGGCGAATACCCGGATGCCGGCCGCGGCGGCGACCGCGCTGGTCGCGGCGACCGTGGTCGCGCCGTCGGCGCCGGTCGCGGCGGCAACCGCCAGGTCCCGTACCGAGAGCTTCGCGACGCCGTCCGTGGTGGCCAGCCGGGTCAGCTGCGCGTCGTCGAGGCCGACGATCAACTCGCCGCCGACCATGCCGATCGTCGCCGGCACCGCCCCGTTCTCCCGGACCGTCTGCTCGATCTCCCGGGCCACCCGCAGGTTGTCCGGTCGGGGCAGACCGTGGGAGACGATGGTGCTCTCGCAGGCGACAACGGGACGCCCGGCGCGGAGTGCGGCGGCCACCTCGGCGCCGTACCGGATCTGGAAATCGGTCACGATCGCCTACCGTACGGGCTGCGCCGGGTGTCGCTTCCGGTGGACCACCCGGCAGTGACCTGCCAGACTGGAGGGGTGAGTACACCCGTCGCCCCCCAGAGCAGTGGCACCATCCTCGAACGGCCCGTGGAGCGTCCGTTCGAGCACGGTGACCACGAGCGCTTCGCGCACTACACCGCCAAGGACAAGCTGACCGAGGCTCTCGTGCTCGGTACGCCGGTCAAGGCGCTCTGCGGCAAGGTGTGGGTGCCGTCTCGGGATCCGAGTCGTTTCCCGGTCTGCCCGGAGTGCAAGGAGATCTTCGAGGACGACAACCGGTTCTACGACCCGGAGCCGAACCCGCAGCAGTAGCCGAACCGCCGGGCCGACGGATCCGGGTGGTGGGGCCCACACCGGCCCGGGTCCGGCCCGGCGGATCTGCGCCCGTCTCGGCGGGCGTGGCGGGCGTCTCGTCTCTGGGCACCGGTGGCGGTTGCGGTGGTCGGTGCCTCCAACCGCCTCGTACGCTCCATCCGGTGACCGCCTCGACCGTGCTGCTCCTCGCCGACCTGCTCGGCGTCGCCGTCTTCGCCGCCTCTGGCGCCTCGGCGGCGGTGGCGAAACGGCTCGACCTCTTTGGGGTGGTCTTCGTCGGTTTCGTCGCCGCGTTGGGCGGGGGCATCCTCCGGGATCTGGTGATCGACAAGACCCCGCCGCTGGCCTTCGCCGACTGGCGGTACGCGGCCACCGCCGCCGTCGCCTCGGCCGCGGTCTTCTGGCTCCATCCCCAGCTCGCCCGCCTGCGTCCGACGGTGCTGGTGCTCGACGCGGCCGGGCTGGCCCTGTTCACCGTCACCGGTACCCGGGCCGCCCTGGCCGCCGGGGTGCCGGCGCTCGGTGCCTGCCTGGTCGGCATGCTCACCGGCATCGGTGGCGGCCTCGGCCGAGACCTGCTGACCGGGGAGATCCCGGTCGTGCTGCGTCGCGAGATCTACGCGGTGGCATCCCTGGGCGGCGCGGTCGCGGTGGTGGTCCTCGACTGGACCGGACTGGCCAACCCGGGGCTGCTGGTCACCGCCGCGCTGGTCGTCTTCGCCCTCCGCCTCGTGGCGCTGCGCCGCCGCTGGTCCGCGCCGGTGGCGCCGGGTGCGGCGCCGCCGCGCTGACCGGGCTGGCCCCGCGCTCGCCGTCGCCGCTCGGGTGGGGGCTGCGGGGACCGGCTGCCCCGACGCTCCCTCCCGGCCGTTCGGCGAGTCGGAGGACGGTCTCCGCGTCATCCTGACGTCGCGACTCGTGCGCGCAGACCCACGCGTCGGGCGCTCCCGTACCCGGACGTTTCGCGGCCGGATGTGACGGCCGTGCCGCTGGTGTCTCCTGGGTCGGTGGTGCTCTCCTGGTTATGCTGATATGGCCTTCGCGCTCGTTCCGGCCGCGGAGGCGTTTTCGTGTGGGGGTCGGATCTCTTCGTTCGAGGGGAGTGTTTCTGCGTGGGAGCCCCGCTGCCGGCCATCGAATCGTTCCCCGCGCTGCGTGCCTGGCAGCGCAAGGCGTTGGTGGAGTACCTGCGACGTCGCTCCGAGAACTTCCTGGCGGTCGCGACACCCGGCGCGGGAAAGACGACCTTCGCACTGCGCATCGCGGCCGAACTGCTCGTCGACGGGACCGTCGAGGCGGTGACCGTGGTCGCCCCGACCGAGCACCTGAAGACCCAGTGGGCCGCGGCCGCCGCCCGGGTGGGGATCCAGCTCGACGCCGCGTTCCGCAACGCCGACCTGCACTCGTCGGCGGACTTCCACGGGGCGGTGGTGACCTACGCGCAGGTCGGGATGGCCCCGCAGGTGCACCGCCGTCGGACGATGACCCGGCGGACGCTGGTGATCCTGGACGAGATCCACCACGCCGGGGACTCCCGCTCCTGGGGCGACGGCATCAAGGCCGCGTTCGAACCCGCGGTGCGACGCCTCATGCTGACGGGTACGCCGTTCCGGTCCGACGACAACCCGATCCCGTTCGTGACGTACGAGCGCGGCGGCGACGGCCTCCTGCGGTCCCGGGCCGACGCCGTGTACGGCTACTCGGACGCGCTCGCCGACGGCGTCGTACGTCCGGTGATCTTCCTCGCCTACTCGGGCGAGACCCGGTGGCGGACCAGCGCCGGGGACGAGCTGGCGGCCCGGCTCGGCGAGCCGATGACCCAGGACATGATCGCCCAGGCGTGGCGGACCGCGCTCGACCCGGCCGGGGACTGGATGCCGCAGGTGCTGCGGGCGGCCGACGCCCGGTTGCAGGTGCTGCGGACGGGCGGGATGACCGACGCGGGCGGCCTGGTGATCGCCAGCGACCAGCAGGCCGCGCGGTCGTACGCCCGGCTCATCGAGCGACTGACCGGGGAGAAGGCGGTGGTGGTCCTCTCGGACGACCAGGGGGCCTCGGAGCGGATCGCGGCCTTCTCCGCCTCGGACCAGCGGTGGCTGGTCGCGGTGCGGATGGTCTCGGAGGGGGTCGACATCCCCCGGCTGGCGGTGGGGGTGTACGCGACGAGCGCCTCCACGCCGTTGTTCTTCGCCCAGGCGATCGGCCGGTTCGTGCGGGCCCGCCGACCCGGGGAGACCGCCTCGATCTTCCTGCCGAGCGTGCCGCACCTGCTCAGCCTGGCCAGCGAGATGGAGGCGCAGCGGGACCACGTACTGGGCGAGCCGAAACGGCGGGAGGGGTTCGACGACGACCTGCTGGCGCGGGCGCAGCGTACGGAGCGGGCGAGCGGCGAGCTGGAGAAGCGGTTCGAGGCGCTCTCCGCGACCGCCGAACTCGACCAGGTGATATTCGACGGGGCGTCCTTCGGCACCGCCGCGCAGGCGGGGACCCCCGAGGAGGAGGAGTATCTCGGGCTGCCCGGGCTGTTGACCGCGGAGCAGGTGGCGACGCTGTTGAGCAAGCGTCAGGCGGAGCAACTGGCCGCGCAGCGTCGGCGGCGCCAGACCGGCGCCGAGGCCACGCCGCCACCGCAGCCGGCGGCCCGGCCGCTCACCGCGGCGGAGCGCCGGATCCGCCTGCGGCGCCAACTCAACGCCCTGGTCGCGGCGCACCACCACCGCACCGGACTGCCGCACGGCAAGATCCATGCCGAACTGCGCCGCCGCTGTGGGGGGCCGCCGAGCGCCCAGGCGACGATCGAGCAGCTCGAGGAGCGGATCGCCACGGTCCAGAGTCTCTGAGCCGGCGGATTCCCCGTGCCGGCGCCGGCCGGCCGAGGGGCGGCCCGGGTGAACTCCTTGACCACCTCGGTCGCTCGCACGGGCACCACGCTCCGCGACCCGAGGAGACCCTGCCATACAGACGGTCGGAGGTGCCCGGTGTGGGCACCTCCGACCGTTGTGTGCTGTTTCTATTTATTTCGCCATTAGTTGGTGCTATCTAGTTCGCCATCAGTTCGGCGCCACGCCAGGTGAATTCCGGGTCAGTCGCGTAGCGCACCGTGATCTTGACCAGCTCCTCGGCGTACTTGTTCGCGTGATGCCCACAGAACACCAGCTCACTCCCACCCGCGAGGGTGACCCGGAGCTTGCCGGCGGCGTTGCAGCGGTCGCACCGTTCATCGGCGGCTGGGGGAGCCACCGTCTCGGGCGGCGGCGTGAGGGTTGGGGTCATCGCCTTCCTCCTGCGGTCGTCACCGATGAACACTCTCGTCGGTCATTGCTCACCTATCGTGTAACACCCTCGTGGGTTGTGGCCTTCCCAGTGTGCCCCTCGGGGAGCGATGTCACACGTGGTAGAGACAGTGTGCCGTGCCACCAGGGTGCCACGTCAACGATCACCCGGGGGGAACCGATTGGGCAGCGTCGGGTGATGTACGTTCAGTATTTGATCTATTACGGTTGGTTGACTATCCCCGGTTCAGTCGAGGTAGTCGCGGAGCACCTGCGAGCGGGACGGGTGGCGTAGCTTCGACATCGTCTTCGACTCGATCTGTCGGATCCGCTCGCGGGTGACACCGTACACCTGACCGATCTCGTCCAGGGTGCGCGGCTGTCCGTCGGTGAGGCCGAAGCGCAGCCGTACGACGCCCGCCTCGCGCTCGGAGAGGGTCTGCAGGACCTGCTGGAGCTGGTCCTGCAGGAGTGAGAAGGAGACCGCGTCGACCGCGACGACGGCCTCGGAGTCCTCGATGAAGTCGCCGAGCTGGCTGTCCCCCTCGTCGCCGATGGTCTGGTCGAGGGAGATCGGCTCCCGGGCGTACTGCTGGATCTCCAGCACCTTCTCCGGGGTGATGTCCATCTCCTTCGCCAGCTCCTCCGGCGTGGGCTCGCGGCCCAGGTCCTGGAGCAGCTCACGCTGGATCCGGCCGAGCTTGTTGATCACCTCGACCATGTGCACCGGGATGCGGATGGTGCGGGCCTGGTCGGCCATGGCGCGGGTGATGGCCTGGCGGATCCACCAGGTGGCGTAGGTGGAGAACTTGTAGCCCTTGGTGTAGTCGAACTTCTCGACCGCCCGGATCAGGCCGAGGTTGCCCTCCTGGATCAGGTCGAGGAAGGCCATGCCCCGCCCGGTGTAACGCTTGGCCAGCGAGACCACGAGCCGCAGGTTCGCCTCGAGGAGGTGGTTCTTGGCCCGCTCGCCGTCCCGGGCGATCCAGGTCAGGTCGCGCACCAAGTCCCGGGGCAGCTCCTCCTCGCCCTCCTCGGCGGCGCGCAGCCGCTCGGCCGCGTAGAGGCCGGCCTCGATCCGCTTGGCGAGCTCGACCTCCTGCTCGGCGTTGAGCAGCGGGACCTTCCCGATCTGCTTCAGGTAGGCCCGGACCGAGTCCGCGGAGGCGGTCAGCTCGGCGTCGCGCCGGGCCTGCTTGAGCGCCTCCGACTCCTCGTCGTCCCATTCGAAGTCGTTGTCGCTCGCCGCATCCGCCGCATCGGCCTCGGCCGCCTTGGTCAGCTCGACCGTGTCGTCGACGATCACGTCCTCGATGTCGGCGGCGAGATCCTCGGGGTCGAGGTCGCCGTCGATCGGACCGTCCGGGTCCACCGTCTTGGGGGGAGTCGTCTTGGCGGTCTTGGTGGATCCGGCCGTGCTGGCCGACTTCGCGCCGCGCGTGCTCTTGCCGGCCTTCGCGGGCGCCCCGGTGGTCTTGGCGGCCACCTTGGTGCCGGCCACCTTGGTGCCGGCCGCCTTGGCCCCGGTCGACGCGGCGGCGCCGTCCGCGGCGACCGCGGGCTTGGCCCGGGACGCCGTCTTGCGCGTCGTGCCGGTCGCCTCGTCGGCCGCGGGGGCCTGCTTCGGCGCCGGCGACGTGGACTTCTTCGTCGCCTTGGCGGTGGTCGCGCGGGACGCGGGGGTGGCGGAGCGCGCGGCGGCGACCCGACGACGGGTGGTGCTCGCCGAGCCGTCGACCACGACGGTCACCCCAGCGTCCGAGAGCGCACGCAGAATCTTCTTGGCCTGGGCCGGAGTCACCTCAGCGGACTCGACGGTGCGCGCCAGCTCGGCCGACGTGAGCTGGCCGCCGGCGCTCTGGGCACGGGCGATCAGGGTGTCGGTGAGCGAGCGGACGTCGGCGCCGATGTGGCGGGGTTCTGTCACGAATGACCTTCCGGAGGCGATGAGCGAGCACGGCCGGTTTTCGGCCAGCGCAGCGCGAAGCGTCGCGCCGGGCCGATGTGGTTGAGGGACCCCCGTGTCCCGGGCCGGCCGGTGCTCGGCGGTCCGTGGCGCGTGGGCAGGCGTGAATTGTAACGCCGTCTGCGGCGATCATCCCGCGCCGCACGCCGGAGACCACGCCGGAGGCGCGGTCCGGGGCTACCGAGTCGGTGCATGTGTGAAGTTTGTAAGGATGATACTCGCGGCGGGGGCGTCACGTCACAGACGTGCGGGAAGGGGACGTCATGCAGGTAGGTACTCCGGCTCCGGACGAGCTGCTGAAGGTGGCGGTCGAGATCGTCCGGCAGGCGGCCGACACCGCCCGGCGGATGCGGGCCGAGGGAGTGTCCGGAATCGCCACCAAGAGCACCGCGACCGACGTGGTCACCGCCGCCGACCGGGCGGTCGAGCGGGAGGTGGTGGCGACGCTGCGGAGCCTCCGGCCCGGGGACGCGGTGTTGGGCGAGGAGTACGGCGACTCCGACGTCGCGGTGTCCGGCGGCCCGGGAGTCGTCCGGTGGATCCTCGACCCGATCGACGGCACCGTGAACTACCTGTACGGCCTCCCCCACTACGCGGTCTCCCTGGCCGCAGAGGTCGACGGTCAGGTGGTTGCCGGGGTGGTCCGCAACGCGGCCACGGGCGACGAGTGGACCGCCACCCGGGGTGGGGGCGCCTACCGGGAGGGCCGGCGGCTGCGCGGCTCCACCGAGACCGATCTCGGCCAGGCACTGGTCGCCACCGGCTTCGGGTACGACGCGGCGCGCCGCACCCACCAGGCGGGCGTGCTGAACAGGTTGATCGCCCACGTGCGGGACATCCGCCGGTACGGCGCCGCCTCGCTCGACCTCTGCATGGCCGCGGAGGGCCTGGTCGACGCGTACTACGAGCGCGGGCTCAACCTCTGGGACCACGCCGCCGGCGGCCTGATCGCGACCGAGGCGGGCCTGCGGGTCGGCGGTCTGAACGGGGCCGGACCCGGTCCCGACCTGGTCATCGCCGCGCCTCCGGCGCTGTTCGGCCCGCTCCACGACCACCTGGCCCGGTGCGGCGCCACGGATGGGCCGTAGCCGGGGCCGGCCGGTGTGGTCGGCCCCGTCGGGCCCGGCCCGGAGCGGCACGGCGGGGCGGGCGGGGCGGCGCCCCCGTCGGTCGGGTTGGGTGATCGGCGCCGTCGAGCCAGAAGATGTGGCTCCGTCCGCCGGTGTGGCGGGTCCCACCGTGGACGGTGGGGCAGACCGAGGAGGGGGCCGGGACGCGCGACCCCGGCGTCGCCGGCCCGACCGTCCGGCCGGCGACGCCGGGAACGGTCAGCGCAGGTTCGGGTCTGCGCAGGTGTTGGGGGGCAGCTGCGGCCCACCACCGTTCTGGGCCAGCGCCTGGCTCACCTCGGTGACCGTGGCCAGCTGCTTGAAGTCCGGACCGATCACCACGTCGACCACGTCGGTGTCGCGGTTCGCGTCGTACTCCGGCTTCGCCTCGTTCAGGAAGTACGCCTTCAGCACGTGGTAGGAGCCGACGGCCTTCGGACCGTACCGCAGCACCGCCACGCCGTCGATGCCCTTGTTGTTCGGCTCGTTGCCAAACTTGAGGACCTGGAACTGCCGGTTCTGGAAGTCCGTCTTGACCGAGCTCGCCAGGCCCTGGATGTCGGTCGCGTTGTAAACGTTGATCTTGATGTCCTTTGGGTGTCGCACCCGGATGTCGGCCAGCTTGTAGCCCTCGGGACAGTCTTCGGCGGTACCCTTGCCCGCCTGGGTGTCGCGGACCAGGGTGATCGCGACGAAGACCACGGCGACGACCGCGAGCACGCCGACGATGACGAGGGCCCTGACGCGCGCGAAACTCATCTACTTGGCTCCCGAGACTCGGCTGAGACAGATGCCGGCCGGCCGGACGCGCCCGGCCGCCGTTGGCTATCGAGTATGCCGGTGCCGATGCCGGTTGTCCGACCGGGTGTGGAAACCGGCGAATCCGTCGGCGCGCCGACGACGATCGGCCGATCGCCGACCCTATCTTCGTGTCGCCTGAATCACATTGGGAACAACTCCGGGCACTCGGACGTACAACCAAGCCGCGGGGACGGTATACATGCCTCGCCCGAAGGGGGGTAAGGTACCCCGCTCGGCGGGGGGTTCCGCCCGGCGGCTGCGATCCGGACGTGCGCCGGGGCGGGCAACCGGAAGCGACGGCCGGCCAGCGGGAACCGAAACAGCGTCTTCCGGCGTTACAACCGGAAGCGACTATATCGATATGGGAGAGTGAAACCGATGGCCACCGACTACGACGCCCCGCGTCGCGACGAGGTCGACCTCGGCGAGGACAGCCTGGAAGAGCTCAAGGCTCGACGAGTCGACTCACAGTCGGCCGCCGTGGACGTCGACGAGGCCGAGGTCGCCGAGAGCTTCGAACTGCCCGGCGCCGACCTGGCCGACGAGGAGCTCACCGTCAAGGTGCTGCCGATGCAGTCGGACGAGTTCCGCTGCGCGCGCTGCTTCCTCGTACACCACCGCAGCCAGCTCGCGATGGAGCGCAACGGCGAGCTGATCTGCCGGGAGTGCGCCTGATTTCCTCGGGGGGAGGGGCGGCGACCTCCCCGGGCGGGGGTCGCCGCGCGTGGTTCGACGTGCGGGGGTAGCGGGTACCTGCGTGACGTGAGCCACGGGTTGACGCGATCCCGGTGACGTGGCGCCGACCCGTCACCGGGCGTGGGAGGTCGAGGATGAGTCGTTCCGACCCGGCGCGGGAGACGCCGACGCCGGCCGAGCCGCGCGGTCCGGACGTGCCGGCACCGACCGGCTCTGCGACGCCCACGCCCGCGGTACGGCCGGGGGCGCCGGGGCAGGACGCGGAGCTGGGTACGACGGTGGCGGCGCTGACCGACGACGCGCTCGACCGGACCCGGCGGCGACGGCTCCTCGGCCGGCTGGTGGACCAGGTACGCCGTCGGGGCGCGGGTCGGTTGCGCAAACCGAGGGCGGCCCTGCGGTGGCTCACCGACGTGGTGACCGAGGTCGCCCCGCACGTGCCCGTCCGAGACCGGGAGACGCTTCGGCGGCACTTCGGCGGCCTCGACGGCGACGCGCTCGCGGAACGACTGGTACGCAACGCCGCCCGAGCCACGGCCGGGGTGGGGGCGGCCAGCGGCGGCCTGGCGGCGGTCGAGTGGGCCGCCACCCCCACCCTGCTCTCGGCGCCCGTGCTGCTGGCGGCCGAGACCGTCGCGGTGGTGGCGATCGAGCTGAAGCTCATCGGCGAGTTGCACGAGGCGTACGGCGTGTCGCTGCCCGGCACCACCGGCCAGCGCGCGGTCGTGCTGCTCCGCTCGTGGGCGGCGCAGCGGGGAATCAACCCGCTGCTGCCCGGGGTGGGGATCAGCACGGTCCTCGGCACGGCCGCCCGCACCGAGCTGCGGGACCGGCTGCTGCGACGGTTCGGCCGCAACCTGACCACGCTCGGTCCGTTCCTCACCGGGGCGGCGGTGGCGGCCTTCCTCAACGGTCGGACCACCCGGGGGCTCGGCGACCGGATCCGGGAGGACCTGCGGCGGCGCCGTCCCGCGATCGGCCGGTGACCGCCTCCCGGCGGCGGGTTCGCGCGTCCCGCTGCCGAAGGGTCAGGCCTGGCCCGACGCCCCGTCGCGTGCCGCGAGGATGGCCTCGGCGAGCCGGACCGGGTGACGCGAGCTGATCACCCAGTAGGGGGTGGGATCGTCGGGATCGTTCAGCACCACCTGGACGGCGCCGGAGACCCAGGGACGCTGCACCACGAAGGCGAGCGGATCGGCGCCGACCCCGAGCACCTCCCGGCGGCCGGCGGCGTCGAGGGGGATCGCGTCCGCGACGAACCGGACCGGTAGCCGGGCATCGTCGACCAGGAGCTCGTCGCCCTGGACCGCGATCCGGATCCGGCCGAGCCAGCCGAGCCCGGCGGCGGCGACCGGCAGCAGGACCACGAACGGCAGCCAGGCCCGGACGCCGGTCGCGCCGAGCCAGACTTCGGCGGCGAGCAGCGCGGCGAACCCGAGGCCGGCCAGCCACAGCCACCACGGCAGGGTCAGCCGCTCGACGTACCCGGTGCGGGCGGGTGCGGCGGCGGGATCGGAACTCGTCGTGGCCACGGTGTGAGGGTACGGCGTGGCGGGGCGGCCCGACCCGGCAGGATGGTGGGGACCACCGAGGATTCGGCAACCCTCGCCAGGAGAGTGAGATCGTGACGCACGTGGTGCCCGTACCGATCCGACGGCTCGACCCGGACCTGCCGCTGCCGTCGTACGCCCATCCGGGTGACGCCGGGGCGGATCTGGTGGCGGCGGAGGAGGTCGAGATCCCGCCGGGGGAGCGGCGGCTGATCCGGACCGGCATCGCCCTCGCCCTGCCCGACGGGTACGTCGGCCTGGTCCACCCCCGCTCGGGGCTCGCGGCCCGGCTCGGGGTGACGGTGCTCAACGCGCCCGGTACGGTCGACGCCGGTTACCGCGGCGAGATTCTGGTGAACCTCATCAACCATGACCGGACGGCTCCGGCGAAGATCTCCCGGGGTGACCGGATCGCGCAGCTCGTGGTGCAGCGGGTGGAGCGGGCTGAGTTCCGGCCGGTCGACGAGTTGCCCGCCTCCGCACGGGGCGAGGGCGGACACGGCTCGACGGGCGGGCACGCCGACCTGGTCACCGTGCGTGACCCGAGCGAGGAGACTGAGGGGACGATCGGCCGGTGACTCCGCGACGCCCGCGGCGCGACGGTCGCCGCCGTCCGCGGCGGCCCCATCCGCCGGTAGTGTCGGCCCGTCCCGCAGCCGTGAACGGAAGGTAGCGTAAGCACGATGTTCTTCTCCCGAGGACGCGGCGGCGGGCGTCACGCCCGCAAGGAGCGGTCGGGCCCGCCGGTGGTCGACACCCAGGACGTTCCCGCCGCGGCCGAGTCCAAGCCCCGCAGCCGCGGCCCGTACGACATCTCGGAGCCGCTGCCGGAGGTACCCCGGCTCGACCTGGGCAGCCTGCGGATTCCGGCCGTCCAGGACGTCGAGGTACGGGTCCAGGCCAACCCCGACGGCGTCATCCAGCAGGTCGTCCTGGTGCACGGCGAGAGTGCCCTGCAACTGGGGGTCTTCGCCGCGCCCCGGTCGGAGGGAATCTGGGACGAGTGGCGGGAGGAGATTCGGACCTCGCTGGCCGCCGACGGGATGGTGGCCGAGGAGGTCGAGGGTGACCACGGCCCGGAGCTCAAGGTCCGGGTGCGGACCCCGGACGGCGGCGTCGCCGATCTGCGGTTCGTCGGCATCGACGGCCCCCGGTGGATGGTGCAGGGGGTCTTTCAGGGGCGGGCCGCGACCGACCCCGCGGCCGCCGAACCGCTCACCGAGTGCCTGAACGGACTCGTCGTGGACCGGGGCAGGGAGGCCAAGCCGGTTCGGGAGCCCCTGCCGCTGCGGCTGCCCCGTGAGGCGACCGCCGGGCCGGCCGGATCCGTTCCCGCGCCCGGAACGGGCCGGGGGGTCAACGGCGCGGTGTCGGGCCCGCAGACACCCCGCCGCGGGGAGCCCGCACCCCGTCGCGACGTCTGACCCGCCCGCGGCGCTGGCCAGGGCCAGGGCGTCGCGGGTGGGCGATCCAGGCCGGACGAGTGGCGGGCGCCGGACCGGGCGCCCCCGCCACCCGTCCGGCCCGGCCCCGGGACGACGGGCCGGGCCCCGTACGACCGTGCGGCATCGAGACGACGGGCCGGGGCACGGCGTTCCGGCGTACGCTTGCGGTGCGGCTGCGGGCCAGCCGTGTCGAGCGGACGCGCCGGCCGGCGCGTCGGGGAGGGTGACACCGGGTCATGGCGACCGAGCAGGGCCGGACGTCCTTGCGCGGCTTCCTGCAGCGGCTCACCGCGAGCGAGGCCGAGATCGAGGCGCAGGAGCTGCGCCAGGAGAGCGCCGAGGTGGGCGGTACGCCGGCCCGCCAGTGCAGCCGGGGGCAGGTCGTCTGCGTCTCCGGCCGGCTACGAACGGTGGTCTACACGCCGCGGACCAACCTGCCGACGCTGGAGGCCGACCTCTACGACGGCAGCGACACCGTGACCCTGGTCTGGCTGGGCCGCCGGCGCATCGCCGGCATCGAGCCGGGACGGCATTTGACCGCTCGTGGTCGCGTCGCCGTTCGGGATGACCGTAAAGTCATCTACAACCCGTACTACGAGCTGGAGTTGCCGCGGTGAGGCTGCCGACCGGTGACGCCGGCCGCGACCGGAAGATACCCAGATGACAGCTGGACAGCCGCCCGTCGGCAAGACGGAGCCCGAATCGGACCCGGGCCGGGACGGGGCGGGGGAGGCGCTTCCCAGCCTGACCGAGCAGATTGCCGAGCAGCTCGGTGGCTGGCGTGGAATCGTCGAGTCCAGCATCCCGGTGCTGGTCTTCGTGGTGGTCAACATCATCGGCGAGCTGCGTCCCGCGGTGATCGCGGCGCTCGCCGTCACGGTGGCGATCGCCGGGCTGCGGCTGGCCCAGCGGCGGCCGATCCGGCACGCCGTCAACGGGCTCGTCGGGATCGCCATCGGCGCGCTGATCGCCTGGCGGACCGGGGACGAGCGCGACTTCTACCTTCCGGGCATCGTCTACGGCTACGTGTACGGCGCGGTGCTGCTCGGCTCCGCGGCGATCCGCCAGCCGCTGGTCGGCTGGATCTGGTCGATCATCGCGGCCGGTGGACGCTCCGAGTGGCGACAGAACCCCCGTCTGGTCCGCACCTTCACCTGGCTCACCGTGCTCTGGGGCGTGGTCTGGGTCCTCAAGGTCGGCGTGCAGCACGTCCTCTGGGCAGCCAACCTCAGCACCGCGCTCGGCGCCGCCCGGCTGGCGCTCGGCTACCCGCCGTACGCGCTGCTGCTGGTGGTCACGATCTGGGTGGTGCGCCGGGCGAACCGGCGGGAGGCGGCGCTGCCCGCCGCCGCGACCGGCTGATCGGACGCCCGGGCCCACCCGGCGATACTCGGACGGACGCCGTCCCCGGCGGTCCCGAGGGTACGCCGCACCGGCGGTACGCGGTCTCAGGCGGCGCCGCGGGGCCGTTCGACGCGGTCCGGGCCGAGGATCACCCGGCGTACCTCGTCCTCGACCTCGGTCGTGCAGACGAAGATCAGCTCGTCGCCGGCCTCCAGCGGGTCGTCCGGGCTGGGCACCAGCACCCGCTTGCCGCGGAGGATCGCGACCAGCGCGGCGTCGCGGGGCAGTGGCACCGTGTGGATGGGCTGGCCGACGTACGGCGCGGTCGGCGGGAGCGTGATCTCGACCAGGTTCGCCTCGCCCTGCCGGAAGGTCATCAGCCGGACCAGGTCGCCGACGGTCACCGCCTCCTCGACCAGGGCGGCCATCACCCGAGGCTTGCTCACCGCCACGTCGACGCCCCACTGGTCGGTGAAGAGCCACTCGTTCTCGGCGCGGTTGACCCGGGCGACGACCCGGGGCACCGCGAACTCGGTCTTGGCCAGCAGCGAGACCACGAGGTTGACCTTGTCGTCGCCGGTGGCGGCGACCACCACGTCGCAGCTGGCGATGTCGGCCTCCTCCAGGCTGGTCAGCTCGCAGGCGTCGGCGAGGATCCACTCGGCGGCCGGCACCCGTTCCGGGCGGAGCATCGCGGGCTTCCGCTCGATCAGCATCACCTGGTGCCCGTTGTCGATCAGCTCCTGGGCGATCGACCGGCCCACGTTGCCGGCGCCGGCGATGGCGACCCGCATCTCAGCGCCTCCCTTCCGGTGGCAGGCTCGCCGCCGTCGTCACCTGGTCGGCGATGTCGTCGGTGACCAGCATGGCGATCTGGTCGCCCTCCTGCAGCACGGTGGAGGAGGTCGGCAGCGTGGCGATGCCGAACCGGGTCAGGTACGCGACCCGGGCCCCGGTCGCCTCCTCCAGCGCGCGCAGCGGTCGGCCGATCCAGTCGTCGTGCACCGCCACGTCGATGATCGAGACCGTGCTGGTCGGGTCCCGGAAGATCTCCACGTGTTCGTCGGGCACCAGGTGCCGGACGATCCGGTCGGCGGTCCACCGGACGGTGGCGACGGTCGGGATGCCGAGCCGTTCGTAGACCTGGGCGCGTTTGGGGTCGTAGATCCGGGCCACCACCCGGGGGACCCCGAAGGTCTCCCGGGCCAGCCGGGCCGAGATGATGTTGGAGTTGTCCCCGCTGGAGACGGCGGCGAAGGCGTCGGCCCGCTCGATGCCGGCCTGGCGGAGCACGTCACCGTCGAACCCGACGCCGGTGACGGTGATGCCCCCGAAGTCCGAGCCGAGCCGACGGAAGGCGTCCGCGTCCTGGTCGATGACGGCCACCGAGTGGCCGCGCGACTCGAGGGTGTCGGCGAGGGTCGCGCCGACCCGTCCGCAACCCATGATCACGACGTGCACGTACGTCCTCCCGGGTGACCGTGCGACCGACCCGTCGCCGTGGGACGGGCACACCCTGAGGGTGCCATGCGGCCTCCCTCCGGCGTCACCCGACCTGACCCTCACCACGACGGGTGCCCGTCGGGGGTGGTGGCCCTCGGTGTTACCGGGTTCACCAGGGATGATCGGCGGCAGCGGCCGGCCGCCCGCACCGGCGGTCGTACGCTTAGCGGTTGTGGCCCGACCCATATCGCTGCTGAAGCGACTTCTCCTGGGGCGACCGTTCCGGTCCGACCGGTTGCAGCACACGCTGCTCCCCAAGCGCATCGCGTTGCCGGTCTTCGCCTCCGACGCGCTCTCCAGCGTCGCGTACGCCCCGGACGAGATCCTGCTGACCCTCTCGATCGCCGGGGCATCGGCGTACCTCTTCTCGCCGTGGGTCGCCCTGGCCGTCGTGGTGGTGATGCTCACGGTGGTGGCGAGCTACCGGCAGAACGTGCACGCCTACCCCTCGGGCGGTGGGGACTACGAGGTCGCCACCGTGAACCTGGGCCGCCGGGCCGGCCTCGCGGTGGCCAGCGCCCTGCTGGTCGACTACGTGCTGACCGTCGCGGTCTCGGTCTCCTCCGGCGTGGCCAACCTCGGCTCGGTGCTGCCGTTCGTCTCCGCGCACCGGGTGTTGATCGCCGTCGGGGCGGTACTGCTGCTCACCGCCGTGAACCTGCGCGGGCTGCGGGAGTCCGGCACCGCGTTCGCGATCCCGACGTACGGCTTCATGATCGTCATCATCGGGATGATCCTCACCGGCCTGGTCCGGATCTTCGTCCTCGGCCACGACCTGCGGGCGCCGAGCGCGGACCTCGTGGTCAGCGCCGAGCACGCCGACCTGACCGCCTTCGCCATGGTCTTCCTGCTGCTGCGCGCCTTCTCCTCCGGCTGCGCCGCGTTGACCGGGGTCGAGGCGATCTCCAATGGCGTCCCCGCCTTCAAACCGCCCAAGAGCCGGAACGCCGCCACCACGCTGCTGCTGCTCGGCCTGGTGGCGATCACCATGATCATGGGGATCATCTGGCTCTCCCGGCTGACCGGCCTACAGTTCATGGAGAACCCGGCCCGGCAGCTCCACTCGGGACCGGCCGACTACGTGCAGAAGACCGTCACCGTCCAGCTCGGGCAGGCCATCTTCGGCGACAACGTGCTGCTCTTCGTCGTCGCTGGGGTGACCGCGCTGATCCTGTTCCTCGCCGCCAACACGGCGTTCAACGGTTTCCCGGTGCTCGGCTCGATCCTGGCGCAGGACCGCTACCTGCCCCGGCAGTTGCACACCCGGGGTGACCGGCTGGCGTTCTCCAACGGCATCGTCTTCCTCGCGGTCGCCGCGAGCCTGCTCATCGTCGCCTTTCAGGCCGAGGTGACCCGGCTCATCCAGCTCTACATCGTCGGCGTCTTCGTCTCCTTCACGCTCTCCCAGGCCGGGATGATCCGGCACTGGAACCGGATGCTGCGCACCGAGCGGGACCCGGCGGCCCGGCGGCGCATGATCCGTTCCCGGGGCATCAACGCCTTCGGCATGGGGTTGACCGGCACGGTGCTGGTGGTCGTCCTGATCACCAAGTTCCTGCTCGGGGCATGGATCGCGATCGCCGCCATGGCGCTGCTCTACGCGATGATGGTCGGCATCCACCGGCACTACGACCGGGTCGCCGCCGAGCTGGCGCCGCCCGAGGGTCGGCCGGTGCTGCCGGCCCGCAACCACGCCATCGTGCTGGTCAGCAAGGTGCACCAGCCGACGCTGCGCGCGGTCGCCTACGCCAAGGCGACCCGGCCGGACACGCTGACCGCGCTGACCGTCAACGTCGACGAGAGCGACACCCGGGCGGTGCAGGCGGACTGGGAGCGGCACGGGATCAAGGTTCCCCTGACCATCATCGACTCGCCGTACCGCGAGATCACCCGGCCGATCCTCGACTTCGTCGCGTCGGTCCGCCGGGAGTCGCCGCGTGACGTGGTCACCGTCTTCATCCCGGAGTACGTCGTCGGTCACTGGTGGGAGAACCTGCTGCACAACCAGAGCGCACTGCGGATCAAGGGCCGACTCCTCTTCGAGCCGGGCGTGATGGTGACCAGCGTCCCGTGGCAACTGGAGTCGAGCGCCCGGAAGAACCTGGATCGGTTCGACGCGACGCTGCGTCGGGGGCCCGCCCGCGGTCCACGCGGCCTCAGCCTGGACGAGGTGATGGTCCCCTCGCGGCGGCCGGACCGGGACGTCGGCGACCCGCCCCCGGCGCCGGGCCACGACCCGGCCGGCCCGCGGTGACCGGCGTGTCGAACCCGCGCCGCGCGGCCGCCCCCGCCGGCTCCGCAGACCCTCCCGCTCCCGCCGGCCCGCCGACCGTCGCCGACCTCGCCGGGCCGGGCGAGGCGGAGCGGGTCGAGCTGACCGTTGGATCGGTGGCACACGTCGGGCACTGCGTGGCCCGGCTCGACGGACGGGTGGTCTTCGTCCGGCACGCCCTCCCCGGTGAGCGGGTGATCGCCGAGATCACCGAGGTCCGCCGGGACTTCCTTCGGGCGGACGCGGTGACCGTCCTCGAGGCGGCGCCGCAGCGGGTCGAGCCACCCTGCCCGTACGCCCGGCCGGGCCGCTGCGGCGGCTGCGACCTTCAACACGTCGCCCCCGAGGCGCAGCGCGAGTGGAAGGCGGCGGTGGTGCGCGAGCAGCTACTTCGGGTCGGCGGGCTGGACTCCGCCGAGGTCGAGGCCCTCGCCATCGCGGTCGAGGCGCTCCCCGGCGGCCCGCTGGGCTGGCGCTCCCGGGTCCGGTACGCGGTCGACGCCGCCGGCCGGGCCGGACTCCTCAAACACCGTTCGCACGAGGTGGTGCCGATCGACCGCTGCCTGATCGCCCACCCCTCGATCCAGGAACTGCCCATCCTGCCCGCCAGCGGGCGGCGGTGGCCCGACGCCGACGCGGTGGAGGTGATCGCCTCGACCGGTGGCGACGTGACCGTACGTGCCCTCCGCGGCGGCGACCTCGGTACCGGCGGCGTCCTGGGCGAGCCGGACGCGTCGGCGGCGGAGTCGGTGCCGCCGGCCGGGGCGGCGGACGAGACGCTCCCGACGGCGGAGCAGGTCCGGGAGCGGGCTCTCGGCCGCACCTGGCGACTGCCGCCGGAGGCGTTCTGGCAGGTGCATCCGGCGGCGCCGGACACCCTGGCGGCGGCCGTGCTCGACCTGCTGGCGCCGCGCGACGGCGAGTCCGCCTGGGACCTGTACGGCGGGGCCGGCCTCTTCGCGGCGGCACTCGCCGGCCGGGTCGGTCCGGCCGGTCGGGTCACCGTGGTCGAGTCGGCCCCGGCGGCGGTCGAGGCCGCCCGCCGGAACCTGCGGGACCTGCCCTGGGTCGAGGTGGTCCGGGCGGCGGTCGGCCCGGCGCTGGCGCGGCGTCGCATCACCGGGCCGGTGGACGTGGTCGTGCTGGACCCGCCCCGGGCCGGTGCCGGCGCGGCGGTGACCCGGGCCGTCGCCGCCGCCACCCGCCGTGCCGTCGCCTACGTGGCGTGCGACCCGGCGGCCTTCGCCCGGGACCTCCGCACCTTCCGGGAGGCCGGCTGGCGGCTGGCCGCGCTGCGCGGCTACGACCTGTTCCCGATGACCCAGCACGTCGAACTGGTGGGGCTGCTGGTCCCCGGGTAGGCCCCGTGCCTCTCAGGGCGTGACGTGGGCCGGCATCCCGGACCGGCCGGAGGCCGCCTCCGCATCGCGGCGCGCGGCGCGCGCCTCCGCCCGGCCGCGGAGCCGGATCACGACGATGATCAGGAGGATCAGCGGGAGCACCGGCAGGGCGAGGAGCAGCACGAGGAGCACGGCGAGGAGCTGGCCGGCGGCGTACCGGCCGGAGACCGGCGCGGACCGCCCGTGGCCGGCGGCGCGGGCCGGGCGGGGATCGGGACGCGGCATTGCGGCACCTCTGGGGTGGTCGGGGCGGCACCTCTGGGGGGCGGGTTACCGCCCATGCTACGGCTCTGGGGGGTTTACGCCCGATTCTTCGGCTGATCGGTGGAGGTACCTCCGGCCACTCGCCGGGCGGGTCCCTTGGGCGTCCGGGCGTTGCCGCCGTCCGATCGACCGCACTCTCCCGATCTCCGGGCCCGTGGCGCGTCCGCCCGAGGTCGAACCGGACGGTCCCCCGATCCGGCGTCCCCGGCTTCGCTGCCGGGCTGCGCGCCACGCCCGTCCCGATAGACTCTGCGGTCATGAGCCTGCGTAGGGAGCGACTGAGCCAGCCCAGTGCCGTGCGGCCCGACACCCTATCCGGACCTGGTGGGGTGAGGGCATGACCGTGGAGAAGGAGGAGCTCACTCCCACCGGCCGCCTACTGGGCACGGTTCGCGGCCCCCAGGACATCAAGCGGATGACCGGCGAGGAACTGGCGCTGCTCGCCGCCGAGATCCGGGATTTCCTCGTCGCCAAGGTCTCGCGCACCGGCGGGCACCTCGGCCCCAACCTCGGCGTCGTCGAGCTGACCCTCGCCCTGCACCGGGTCTTCGACTCGCCCCGGGACCGGCTGCTCTTCGACACCGGCCACCAGGCGTACGTCCACAAGATTCTGACCGGCCGGCAGGAGGGCTTCGACCAGTTGCGCCAGCGCGGCGGGCTGTCGGGCTACCCGAGCCAGGCCGAGAGCGAGCACGACCTCATCGAGAACTCGCACGCCTCGACGGCACTCTCCTATGCGGACGGTCTCGCCAAGGCGTACGCGCTGCGTGGCGAGTCTCGGGCCGTGGTGGCGGTGGTCGGTGACGGCGCGCTCACCGGCGGCATGTGCTGGGAGGCGCTGAACAACATCGCCGCCGCCCGGAACCCGCTGGTCATCGTCGTCAACGACAACGGCCGGTCGTACGCGCCGACCATCGGCGGCCTTGCCGACCACCTGGCGACGCTGCGGCTCAACCCGAGCTACGAGAAGGTGCTCGACACGGTCAAGGAGGCGCTCGGCTCGACCCCGCTGGTCGGCAAGCCGATGTACGAGGTGCTGCACGCGGTCAAGAAGGGCATCAAGGACGCGGTCGCCCCGCAGGCGATGTTCGAGGACCTCGGCATCAAGTACGTCGGCCCGGTGGACGGGCATGACGTCGCCGCGATGGAGTCGGCGCTGCGTCGGGCCCGGGGCTTCGGCGGGCCGGTGATCGTGCACGCGGTGACCCGCAAGGGCCTCGGCTACCGCCCCGCCGAGGAGGACGAGGCGGACTGCCTGCACGGCCCGAGCGCGTTCGACGTCCAGACCGGCAAGCAGCTGGCCGCACCGTCGGTGAAGTGGACCCACGTCTTCGCGGACGAGCTGGTCGCGATCGCGGACGAGCGGCCGGACGTCGTCGGCATCACCGCCGCCATGGCGGAACCGACCGGGATCGCCGCGCTCGCCCGGAAGTACCCGGAGCGGGTCTACGACGTCGGCATCGCGGAGCAGCACGCCGTCACCTCCGCCGCCGGCCTGGCCATGGGTGGCCTGCACCCGGTGGTGGCGGTCTACGCGACCTTCCTCAACCGGGCCTTCGACCAGGTGCTGCTCGACGTGGCGCTGCACCGGCTGCCGGTGACCTTCGTGCTGGACCGGGCCGGGATCACCGGGCCGGACGGGCCGAGTCACTACGGCATCTGGGACATGTCCATCTTCGGGGTGGTGCCCGGGCTGCGGATCGCCGCGCCCCGGGACGCCGCCACGCTCCGCGCCGAGCTGCGCGAGGCGATCGCGGTCGAGGACGGACCGACCATCCTGCGCTTCCCGACCGGTGCGGTCGCCGCCGACCTGCCGGCGATCCGCCGGATCACCGCCGCCGAGTCGCCGACGGGCGGGGTGGACGTGCTGGCGGAGTCGGACCGCCGCGACGTACTGCTGGTCGTGGTGGGCGCCTTCGGGCAGCTCGGCGTCGAGGTGGCCGCCCGGGTGGCCGAGCAGGGCTACGGCATCACCGTGGTCGACCCGCGCTGGATCCGGCCGATCCCACCGGAGCTGGTCACCCTCGCCGAGGCGCACCGGCTGGTGGTCACCGTCGAGGACGGGGTCCGCGCCGGCGGGGTCGGTGACGCGCTGGCCAAGGCGATGCGCGACGCCGACGTACGGGTGCCGCTGCGCGACCTGGGTGTGCCGGTGGCCTGGCATCCGCACGGCAGCCGGGGGCAGATCCTCGCCGACCTCGGGCTGACCGCCCAGGACGTGGCCCGCGACGTCACCGGCTGGATCTCCCGGCTCGACGACGAGCCGATCGCCCCGGTCCGGGTGGCCACGAACGGCGACCGGGTGACCAAGGGCGGCAGCGACCGGAACTGAGCATCCGGGCGGCCCGCTGGGCCGCCCTGCCACCTGCGCCACCGACCCTCGAGGACGTGCCCCGGGCGGCGAACCGACGGCGCCGCCCGGGGGCACCGGCACCCCGACCGGTGCCGTGCGTCCGGAGCACGACCGAAGGCGGCGGGAGCGTCGGCCAGACCCGGGCCGGGGACCACCACCGGGGCGGGCCACGGTCCGTTCGGGTGTGGTCAGCGCCGCGTGGTCAGGTCGGACTGACCGTACGGTTGATGGTCTCGTCCGGACCGATCAGGGTGTACGTCGCCCGCTTGGCCGGTCGGTCCACCACCACCAGCCCGGGCCGGTCGAGCCGCCGTGTCGCGTCCGGTGGCAACACCAGGCTGCTGTCCGTGGTGTTCTTCCAGGTCAGCACCACGATGGGGTGGGCGCTCGGCACGACGTACACCTGAAGCGGTCCCTCCCGGTCCGCGGCCGACACCACCGGCGGGCCGCCGCCGGCGGGTCGGAGCACGACCGCGGTCATCATCCCCTCGTCGGTACGCCAGGTCAGCTCCTCCAATCGGGCCGGCGCTCCGGCGCCGTCCAGCTCGACCTCGCCGAGCTCCCGGATCGAGATCTTGTCGATCGGCCAGGAGGCCGGGACCGAGCCCGGGCTCGCCTCGTCGTGTACGCGGTGCAGAATGCTGCCGAACGGGCCCGTCTTCGCCGCGAGCATGCAGGTGTCGAGACCGTCGAGCGCGCGGGCGCCCGACCCGGTGTCGTCCCCGACCAGCGGGTACCGCGGGCCCGCGATGCCGGTACCGAGGTCGATGAGCCGGTCGGCGGCCTTGCCGTTCGGCAGCGACTCGCTCGGCCGCAGCCGGGCCGAGATGGTCACGGCGGTGCAGGACGGCACCGGCACCGGGCCGGTCATGCCGTCGGTGACCGCCAACGGCTGCCGGTTTGGACCGAGCAGCCGGTCCACCCGGGCCGAGACGAGGTAGCGCCGGCCGGAGGGGAGCTGTAGCGGCAGGACGTCGGAGTAGACCAGGTAGCCCGGGTCGGTGTACTCGACCGCCCGGTCGACAACGAAGCGGTCACCCTCGCCGGTCAACTGCAACAGCCAGGACGCCGCCTCGCCTGGTACGTCGGCGGCGACGACCGCGCGCCGGCGCCCGTCAACCTCGCCGAGCCAGAGGATTCCCGAGGTCGGCAGGTGGACCCGGTCGTCCACCGGTGAGCGCCACCGGTCGACCGCCTCCGCAACCGCGGCGGTTGCGCGCGCGTCGCCGGTGAGCCCGCCCCGGGCAGGCCACACCGGCAGGGTGCCGTCGAGCGTGTCGTAACCGACCCGGAGCGCCACCGGAGGATCCGTGGGGATGGTGCCGCACCCGGTCGCGACGAGAACCAGCGCCAGCCCGGCGGCAGCCACCCCGAGACGCGGGACTGCGCCCACCTCTATGCCCCCGATCCGTCTCAGCTGTCTACAGAAGGCACATCCTACGAGATCTCGGACGCCGGTCCGGCGTCACCCGGGAAAGGCCAACCGATCGGGTTCCGACCAGCCGGTCGGCCCTGTTCGCCCTGCGGCAACAGCCGCCCAGGCGCCGGGAACCCCGGACATACTCCGGTAGACTCCGCCGACTGTGACGCTTGCCGCACCACGTCTCGAAACCCCACCGGATCCGGACGACACCGGGTTCGGTGGGCGAACGGCGACCGGAACCGACCCGGGCGCGGCAGGGCCGGCGGATCCCGGGGCGGCCTCGCCGACCGGGTCGGGCGGCGAGGACCGCACGGTGGTCGATCCCCAGGCCGGTACGGCGTCCGGCGCCGAGGCGGCCGCGGGACGTCCCGGCGAGGAGCCGGATACGCCGGACCGCACCACCGGGGCGGGGACGAGCCGGCCGCCGCGGTGGCCGACCTGGCGGCGCGACCTCGCGGTCTACGCGGCCTTCCTGCTCGCGGCGCTCTGGGTGACCAGCCAGATCTGGCTCGACCCCGCCGGTCGGGTGGCCGCCCTCTACAGCAGCGATCCCGCGCAGGTGCAGTACTTCCTCGCCCACTCCGTGCGGGTGGTGTTGCACGGCGAATACCCGTTCTTCACCGACCGGCTGAACTATCCTGACGGCGTCAACCTGATGGCCAACACGGCGATCCTGGGGCTGGGCATCCCCATGGTCCCGGTGACCCTGCTGTTCGGGCCCGCCGTCTCGTTCGTGGTGCTGGTGACCCTCGGCCTCGCCGGCACCGCCTCCGCCTGGTACTACATCCTCTCCCGACACCTGGTGAAGGCGCCGATCGCCGCCATCGTCGGCGGCTGGTTCTGCGGCTTCTCCCCGGCGATGCTCTCGCACGCCAACTGGCACCCGAACATCATTTCCCAGTTCCTGCTGCCGTTCATCGTCTGGCGGGTCCTGGTGCTGACCCGCTCGACCCGGGTGGTCCGGGACGGTGTGATCCTGGCGCTGCTGGTGACGTACCAGGCGTTCATCAACGAGGAGATCCTGCTCTTCACCGCCCTGGCCTGCGGGGTCTTCCTCCTCGCCGTCCTCGTGCAGCAGCCGGGCCGGTGGCGGACGGCGTGGCGTCCGCTCCTCGGCGGGCTCGCGGTCTGCGCCGTGCTCGCCGGCGCGCTGCTCGCGTACCCGCTCTCCGTGCAGTTCATCGGCAAGCAGGCGTACCACGGGCTCAGTGACGCGGTCCGCGACTACGGCAACGACATCGCCGCCTTCTTCGCACCCGGCTCCACCACACTCGGTGGCAACGAGCGGGCGAACCTGAACCTCGCCCCCAACTACTCGGAGGAGAACGCCTTCTTCGGCTGGAGTCTGGCGTTGCTGACCGTGGCGATCGTCGTCTGGCTCCGCCGGGAGGTGATCATCCGGGCGCTCGCCGCCACCGGCCTGATCTTCGCGATCCTCTCCCTCGGCGAGCGAATCTCCTGGTGGGACCGGGGCTCCTACTGGGGGCCGTGGGAGGTCCTGGTCAAGGCGCCGCTGCTGGACGCGGTGGTGCCGACCCGGTTCGGCCTGATCACCACCGTCGTGATCGGACTGCTGCTGGCCCTCGCCACCGACCGGGCCTGGGCGATGGAGATCGCCGACCGTCGTACGGTGCGGACCGTCGTGGTGACCGCGCTCGTCATCGCGCTGCTGCCGATCCTGCCGCTACCGCTGCGCGAGGTGGGCCGGCCACCCGTGCCGGACTTCATCACCTCCGGCCAGTGGCGGCCGTACGTCGCGGACGACCAGACGCTGGTGCCGGTGCCGATCCCCGACATGGGGCACACCCACGGGATGCGCTGGGCGGCCTACACCAACCTGGACTTCCGGATCCCGGGCGGCTACTTCCTGGCGCCGCGCAGCGGCAACAGCGGCGACCCGGGCCGCTTCGGTGGGCGCCCGAGCGGCCTCAGCGCACTGCTGGACCGGGTCTCGACCACCGGCCGACCGATCACGCTGACCGACCGGCAGCGCCGCCGGAGCCTGGACGAGCTGCGCCAGTGGCGAGCCGCGATCCTGGTCCTGCCGGTGCAGCAGGACAACGTCGAGGCGCTGCGTCGGACGGTGGATCAGCTCGCCGGACCGGCCCAGCGGGTCGACGACGTGTGGCTGTGGGACGTCCGGCCCCTGACCAGCCGTACCGCGAGGTGAGCGGAACGGACCAGTCCACACCGGTCGCGTCGGCGGCCCGCAGCGGCGCGACGGCCCGGCGCTGGTCCGGGCCCGCCGCCCGGCTGCGCGACCGGCTCCGGCGACACGGCCGACTCCGGTGGCGGGGACGTCTGCCGGATGTCGCGGTCGTCCTGCTCTACCTCGCCGTCGCCGGCTACGTCACCGGAGAGCTGTGGTGGCACCGTGACCGGATGTCGTACGCCGACAACGACACGGTGCTCTTCGAGTGGATGCTCGCCCGGGCCGCGCGGGCGGTCACCAGACTGGAGAACCCGCTCTACAGCACCGCGCTGAACGCACCGGACGGGGTCAACCTGATGGCGAACACCTCGGTGCTGGGTCTCGGCGTACCGCTGACCCCGGTGACGGTGCTCGCCGGCTCCCGGACGGCGTACCTGCTCGCGGTCGTCCTCTCCCTCGCCGGCACCGCCACCGCCTGGTACCTGTTCCTCTCCCGCCGGCTCGGCGTCGTCCGGGTCGGCGCCGTCGTCGGCGGGCTCTTCTGCGGCTTCGCACCCGGCATGATCTCGCAGGCCACCGGGCACCTGCACATGATCTCGCAGTTCCTGGTGCCGGCGATCCTGGCGGTGGTCTTCGACCCGCGCGCCGACCGGGTGCTCCGGCGCGGCGTGCTGCTCGGCCTGCTCGTGACATACCAGGTCTTCCTCGGCGAGGAGGTGCTGGTCTTCCTGGTGCTCGCCTGTGGGCTCTTCACCGTCGGCTACGCGGTGGCCGCACCGGCGACGGCACGGCGGCTGGCCCCGGCCTTCCTCGGCCGGCTCGGGGTGGGAACGCTGACCGGGCTGGTGCTGCTGGCCTATCCGCTCTGGTTCCAGTTCTTCGGGCCCGGGCACTACCGCGGTCTGCCCTTCGACCCCGCCTCGTACGCGCTGGACGTCGCATCGTTCACCACCTCCGCCCGGCAGTCGATCACGGGCTTCGACGTGGTCCCCGGCCTGCTCTCGCCGAACCCGACCGAGGAGAACTCCTTCTTCGGACTCACCCTGATCGTGCTCTGCGCGGTCATCGTGATCTGGCAGTGGCGGCGGCCGATGGTGAAGGCCCTGGCGGTCTGCGCCGTGGTCTTCTCGGCGCTGTCGCTCGGCCGCGACATCCGGCTGAACGGAGAGCTGCTCGGTGTACCCGGTCCGTACCGGCTGGTCGCCGAACTCCCGCTGCTCGACCTGGCGGTTCCGGCGCGGTTCCCGCTGATCTGCGTGCCGATCATCGCCATCCTGCTGGCGATCTCCCTCGACCGGGCCTACCGCCCGGCCCCGGACGCCGGACCGGCGCCAACCCCGACGGACCAGGCGGCCGAGACGGGTGAGCCGGCGGCCGGGCCGGCGGATCCGGCGTCGGAACCGGCGGGCCAGCCGTCCGGGGCGGGAGATCGCGCGCCCCAGGCGCCGGCGGGGCGGCGCCGGCCGTCCGGGGCGCGGATCGGCGGCGACCGGGTGCCGATCAGGCTGCTCTGGACGGGCGCGGTCGTCGCCGCGCTGCTGCCGCTGGTGCCGGCGCCGCTGCGGACCAAACCGGTCTGGCCGGTGCCCGAGTTCGTGGCGAGCGGCGAGTGGCGCGCGTACGTGCCGCCGGGCCGGACCCTGGTCCCGGTGCCGCCGACCGCCGGCGGCGAGGCGACGGCCGGGATGTACTGGTCGGCCCGGACCGGGCTGGCGTTCACCGCCCCGGGCGGCTACTTCATCGGGCCGACCGGCCCGGACGACCCGCAGGGCCGCTGGGGCTCGCCGGACCGGCCGACCGCGATCCTGCTGGACCGGGTCGCCGTCACCGGCGAGGTGCCACCGATCGGCGAGGCCGAGCGGCGGCAGGCGATCGAGGACCTGAGACACTGGCGGGCGGCGATCGTGGTGCAGGGCGGCCTGCACCGGGGCGTCCCGGTCAAGGAGACCCTCGACCGGCTCCTCGGGCCGGGACGGGAGATCTCAGGTGCCTGGGTGTGGGACGTCCGGCACCTGGTCGACGGATGAGCGCGCAACCGGTGGGGCCGACCGTCCGGGACGGTCGCCGGGGCGTGCCCTCGCCGGACCGGGTCGGGGTGTCCGCGCGTTCAGCCGACCAGGGCGCGCACGTCCCAGAGCCAGACGTCGTCGACCCGCTGACCCGGGCCGAGCAGCGCGGCCAGCAGCACGCGCAGCGCGGGCGCGGCCGGATGGTCGCCGAGCACCACCACGGAGGCCCGCCAGAACCGTAGGTCCTCGATGGCCTGGCGCCGATGCTCCTCGGTGATCGCGGGCGCCACGCCCCGGTCCATCGTGCCGTAGATCAGCATGCTGGTCGGTCGGGACGGGGCGCCGAACACCCCGTTGCCCTCGGCGTCCGGGCCGATGAAGTAACCGGCGGGAATCGGGAACTCGTGCCCGGTCAGCGCGCTCCAGCGCAGCGTGGAGAGCCCGTGGACGTTGCTCGGGATCGGCACCGGCACCAGGGTGCGCCCCTCGGGCACGTACGGCCGCCACGCCCCCGAGGTGATGAACCGCGGTGGCGGGTCGACGTGCTGGGCGGGCAGCGGACGGGGGACGATCGGCAGGAGCGCGAGGACCACCGCGCCGTACGCCAGGAGCCGCACCCGCCGATGCAGCCCGGCCCCCTCCGCCGGCCGTGGCGCACCGGCCGGCCGGGCCTTCGCGATCTCGTCCCAGGCGAGTGCGATGAGCACGCCGATCGCGCCGACCGCGACCAGGCTCAGCCGGGTCGGCATCATCATCTCGACCAGCGGCAGGTTCTCCGGCAGCGGGTGCCACGGGCCCTCGAGCTCGGTCAACCGCCCGCCGATCCGGATCTGCCGGCCGAGCGAGGCGACGGCGAAGAGCACGCCGACCAGGCTGGCGATCCGGGCGGCCAGCGAGGTCCGCCAGAGCAGCACGGCAACCAGCACGGCCAGCACCACCAGTGGCCACCCGAGCCAGGTGTTCTGCTCGGTGAGCCCGATGGTCTTCTCCACCTCCGGGATGCCACCGAGGCTGTCCCGGGGGAACGTCACGAAGGCCAACAGGTCCTCGCCCCAGGTGTGGAAGACCCCACCCTGCAGGCCGCGGTAGGACTGCGGGCCGTTGAACTGGTACCAGATCGGGTAGCCGGCGATCAGCAGCGCCAGCCCGGCACAGACCCCGAGCGCGCGCAGGAACGTCCAGAGTTCGGCCCGGGTCTGCGACCACCGGAAGGCCGCGCGCAGCAGCACGATCACCGCGCAGGCCAGCGCGGTGAGCAGCAGCATCTCCTCGTTGATGAAGATCTGGTACGCCACCAGCAGGCCGAGCACCACGCCGTTGCGCAGCCAGCGTCCCGACTCGCCGAGCCGGAGCACCCGGACCACGATGATCGGCAGCAGGAAGTTGGAGGTGAAGTTCGGCTGCCCGTTGGCGTGGTGGATGACGCCGGGCGCGAAGCCGAGGAAGGCGCCGCCGACGGCGGCCGCCGCCCGGGACGCGACCAGGTGGCGGGAGAGCATCCAGTAGGAGGTCGCCGCGGTCGCCGCCAGCGCCCCGCCGAGGTACAGCGAGTACGTCACCTGCGGGCCGAACAGCATCGTCAGCGGGGCGAGCGGGATGCTGATCCCGAGCACCGACGTGTTGGCCATCATGTTGACGCCGTCCGGCGCGTTCTGCCGCGTGGAGAAGAGCGGGTTCTCCAGGTGCCGTACGGAGTAGGCGCCGTGCGACAGCAGCCACTCGAACCAGCTGTGGTCGGTGGGCAGGTGCGACGAGACCCGGTGGTTGATGTCGGCCCAGTAGTTGGCGCAGACATAGACGCCGAGGAGGACGTACGCTCCGATGACCAGTGCGTCGGCCCGCGCGGGAAGCCGGAAGACACGCCGGAGTCGGGATCGACCGGCCCCGGTCGAATCGGCCTCGGCGTCCGAAGAGTTCTTCACCACCGGAGCTGCCACGAGGCGCCATCGTACAGGTGACGAGGCGCCCGATTTGCCGCTACCCGGCGCGGTCCGCCTGGCGTGCGCGGAAGCTGCCGGAAGGAGTCGAAGTGGTCATCATCGACCTGGGGGAACTCGGCTCCGCGGCGTCCGACGGCCCGGACCGGCGCGCCGATCCGGTTGGCCGGTCCGCCGACCGGTCCGCGTGGCGACGGCGGACGGTGCTCCGGGCCAGCCTCGCGGCGGTGTTGGCCGGCGCGCTCACCCTCCTCGTCGCCGGGGATCCGCTGCCGCGACCGTTGCCGGGGCTGAGCGTGCCGGCCCGGCTCGGTTCCGCCGTCACGGTCGTCCCGGGGTGGCTCCTCGTCGTCGACCCGACGGTGCCGGGTGCGGTGGGACAGCAGCTCACCGCCTACCGAATCCCGGGCGCCGTGCCGGACGACGTGGGGCCCGTGCCGGCGTGGCGGATCCGGCTGCCCACCGGTGGGTTTGGCACCCCGATGGTGCTGGACGGGACCCTGGTGCTGACGGCGTTCCGGCCCGAGACCGGACCGCCCCGGGTACGGGTGCTGGACCTGGCGACCGGGGCGTTCCGCTGGGAACGAACGGGATATCTGGAGGCCGTCAGCGCCGCGGGCGACCTGCTGATCGGGGTCAGCGACCCGGAGACACCGCCCGGGACGGCGGAGCCCGGGGACGGGTCCGCGAGCCCGGAGGGCAGTGACCCGGCGACCCTGGAGGCACGCGATCCCGTCTCCGGGGCGGTCCGCTGGTCGCTGTCGAGCCCGCCGGGCACCCGCCGCCACTACCGCTGGTCCGAGACGGACGGCCGGAGCCGACTCCTGGTCGTCGTGCTGCCGTCCGGACGGGTGGAGGCGCGGGACGTCGCCACGGGTGCCCTGCTCGCGGCGACCACGTTGCCCGCGCCCGGCGTCAATCCCGGCTGGCACGGCTCCGTGGCCGGCGACCTGTTCATCACGCAGAGTGTCGGGGTTGCCACCGCGTACGGGCTGCCGGGGCTGGACCGCCGATGGTCGGCGCCGACCGTCGACGGGGAGCTGGCGCCGAGTACCTGCGGGCCCCACCTGTGCAGCTACTCCTACGACGGCGGGATACGGGTCTGGGACGCCGGAACCGGCCGCACCCGGTGGACGGACCGCCGCTGGGTCAGTCTGTACCAGGCCGGGGAGGAGCTGGTGGGCAGCGCCGCGGCGGGTCCCGGCCAGCCGGGTCCGCTGGCCGTCCTCGATCCGGACACCGGCCGGTCCCTGGCCGAGCTCGGGATCTGGGACGTCCTGCCGGCGGACCAACCGGCGGGCCGGTTGATCGGGGTGCGGACCGCCAGGGATCGGCGTACCTGGGTGGCGGAGATCGACACGGCCGCCCGGCAGGTGCGGCTGCTGACCGTGCTGCGGGGCGTCTCCGGCGAGTGCAGACTCGCCGAACGGTGGCTGTACTGCAGGCGGGTGGACGCCTCCGTCGGGTTGTGGGCGCTGCCCATCCGACCGTGAGCCGGCGTCGCCGGTCGGGGGCGGTCCCGGCGCGGGGCGACGTCGTGCCGGTCGTGGGCACCGCCGGTCGGGCGCCGAGCCCGCGCAGTCGGCTTGTGCTGCGCCGATAGGTTGTCGGGGGAGAGACACCCGGGGAGGTCGTGGTGCGGGTACTGGTGGTCGAGGACGAGCGCAACCTGGCGGACGCGATCGCGCGGGGTCTGCGCCGCAAGGGCATGGCGGTGGACGTCGCCTACGACGGACATGCCGGGCACGAGATGGCCTTCGTCACCCGGTACGACGTGGTGATACTCGACCGGGACCTGCCCGGGATCCACGGCGACCAGATCTGTGCGGATCTGGCCGCCTCCGGCGCGCTGACCCGGGTGCTGATGCTGACCGCGAGCGGCACGGTCGCGGACCGGGTGGAGGGGTTGCAGCTCGGCGCCGACGACTACCTGCCGAAGCCGTTCGCCTTCGAGGAGCTGGTCGCCCGGGTGCAGGCGCTCGGCCGTCGGGCGACCCCGGCGGCGCCGCCGGTGCTCAGCGTCGCCGACCTGGTGGTCGACCCCGCCAAGCGGGTGGTGACCCGGGGCGGTGCCGTCGTCGACCTGACCCGCAAGGAGTTCGGGGTGCTGGAGGAGCTGCTCAAGGCCCGGGGCGCGGTGGTCTCCAGCGAGGAACTCCTGGAGCGGGTCTGGGACGCCAACACCGACCCGTTCACCACGACCGTACGGGTGACCGTGATGACGCTGCGCAAGAAGCTCGGCGACCCGCCGCTGATCGAGACCGTGGTCGGCGCCGGCTACCGGGTGTCCGAGCCGTACCCGTCGGGCCAGGCGGGGCCGGCGCCGGTCCGGAACGGGGGTGGGGTATGACCGTCTATCTGACCCGTCGGCGCCCCCGGATCCGGCCGACCCTGCGGCTGCGGCTGACGCTGCTCAACGGTGTGCTGCTGATCGGCGCCGGCGCGATCCTGCTGCTGCTCGCCTGGCTGCTGGTCGGCGACGCGCTGCGTCCGACCGACCAGTTGCAGCCGGGGACGGTGGTCGAGCTGACCGACGGCCGGAGGCTGGAGGCCCGGCAGTGGCAGGCGCAGCTGCTCCAGGCCCAGTCCCGAGAGCTGCTGGTCAAGGGGCTGGTCGCCTTGCTCGCGATCAGCGTCGTCGGGATCACCGGGGCGTACCTGGTGGTCGGCCGGGCGTTGCGCCCGCTGCACCAGGTCACCTCGACGGCCCGCCGGCTGGGTGAGGCCACGCTCGACCAGCGGATTCGCTACTCGGGCGCCGACGACGAAGTGGCCGAGCTGGCCGCCACGTTCGACGCGATGCTGGACCGGATCGCCGAGGCGTTCGAGGCGCAGAAGCGGTTCGTCGCCAACGCCTCGCACGAACTGCGTACCCCACTGGCGGTGATGCGGACCGAGATCGACGTGACGATGGCCGACGACGAGGCGGACGTGGCGGAGTACCGGCGGATGGCGACGGTGGTGCGGGACGCCTCCGAGCGGGCCAACAACCTCGTCGACGCCCTTCTCGTGCTGGCCCGCAGCGAGGCGCAGGCGGGCCGGCGGCTGGCCCGGAAGGCGCCTGCGGACCTGGCGGCCGGAGCGAGTGCGGCGCTGTCCGCGGTCCGGGCCGAGACGACCCGGCTGCGGCTCCAGATCGACACGGACCTGGCGCCGGCACCGGTGGTCGGCGATCCCGGGCTGCTGGAACGGCTGGCCGGCAACCTGATCGAGAACGCGGTCCGCTACAACCACCTGAACGGCCGGATCTGGGTGTCGACCGGGTCCGACGGTGAGCACGCCTGGCTGGTGGTGGGAAACACCGGGTTCGAGGTGGAGCAGGCGGACGTGCCGGGGCTCTTCGAGGCGTTCCGCCGGGGCGGCCGGGAGCGGACCGGAGCTCGGGGTTCGGGCCTGGGGCTGTCGATCGTCCGCGCGGTCTGCGACGCGCACGGCGGCACGGTCAGCGCAATCGCCCAGGAGGGCGGAGGGCTGGAGGTGACGGTGCGCCTTCCGGCGGCCGAGACGACCCCGGTGGTCGCCGCCTCGGCGGCGGTCAGCGTTCCCGGTGCCGGCGACGCCCGCGGCGCCGCCGGTCTGCCGACCGGGTGAGCCTGCCGCGTCGGCCGCCAGCCGAGACGCACACGAGGTCGGGTCACGCCGCCGGGGCGCAAGCCGTCGGTTGGCGCGCGTGGCAATCTTTGCCGAGTTGTCAGACAGCCGTTTTCACGGTAGCTGTTCGGGCGTCGAGTCGTGCCCGGAATCGCTCGGCGTTGATCACCGCCCGGCGGTGTGTGCCTCGGCAGACCGTGGCGGCGTCGTCGCGGGCATGGACGGTGAAGGTGAGCTGCCTACCCTCGACGGCGGTCAGCTCCGCGTGGACGGTGAGCGTCGCCCCGGGCGGTGTGGGTGCCTCGTGGCTGAGGTCGACGTGCACGCCGACGGTCTGTTCGCCGTTCTCGAGGTGCCCGTGCAGGGCGCGCATGCAGGTCCATTCCACGATGCCGACCAGGTAGCCGGTGGCCAGGACCGCAGGGAGGGCGGCGAAGTCGTCGGATTCGGGCAGAAGGTACGGGACCGTGCGCTCGGCAGGTACCACATAGTCCAGTTGCGCGGTCAGTCCCGGGCGCAGTGAGGCGCGCATGGTGGCTCTCCTGTCTCACATGGTCGTGTCGGAACCCCACGCGGGTCAGTCCCCGGTGGCGATGACGCCGGCCTTCTCAATCATTCAGTACGGTGCTGCGGACGGGGACGACGGGTCGGTGCAGCATACCGGCCGGGACGGTGAACGCCTGGCGGGGACCGAGCTCGACGGTGTCGGCACCCTCCGGCTCAATGCGGAACAGCCCGTCCAGGACGAAGAAGAACTCGTCCTGTTCGTCGTGCTTGTGCCAGTGGAACTCGCCCTGCATCACGCCCAGCCGCACCCAGACATCTCCGACGTGGATGAGGGTCTGGTTGTACCAGGGCTCGTCGACCTGGTCAATCAGCGCTTGGACGTCCATCATCTGGAGTGCGGAGAACAGCGGCTGATAATGGATGGCGTAGTCCGTCTGCGACACGGGTTCCTCTGTTTCTGGGGAACGGCCCTGGGTCAGTTCGCGGTGGTGATGGGGGCGATACGCGGAGCAGCCAGACGTACGTAGTCGTCGGTGGCCAGGGCGATCGAACGGTCCAGCCGGGCCGCGTTGAAGTACAGCTCCGGTATCCGCAGCAACGCTGGATCGGCGATGAGTTCGAGGTCGGGGTGGTAGCTGATGGGCAATACGGTGCTGCTCACGCTGCCGGCCAGTTCCTCGGCCTTGTCCCGGCCGGCGAAGGCGACGTAGGTGCCACCCAACAGCGTCTTGACCGCCTGGAGGTCCAGCCGGGCGTCACCCGGCACCACGGCGAGCACGTACCGGGTCCGTTTCTTGCCAATCTTGACCATGACGACGAGGCACTTGGCGGCACACGCGACATCGTGCCCGCGCAGTGCGCTGACCAGGTCGGTACGCCCCTCGGGCGGATGGTCGATCAGTCGATAACGTGCTCCCGCGGCGTCCAGATCTGCGATGAGACGCTCGTAGAGTTCCAGACCCTCGGGTGCCGCCACGGCGCCGCCCAGCTCACCAGTCACCGCTCAGCAACTCCTTGGCAGGGTTCGGCTCGCTTGCCCGGATCGCTCCGACGTGCGATGCTCTCCGGCGTCAGCCTGGATGTGAAGGGAGGTGCGGTCGATGGTTGTCCTGTCCTGTCCCGCGCCTCGGCACCGGTCCCGCTGACGCTCGCACCGAGGCGCACACTCCCATCCGGAGGATCACTGTGACCTCGTCTATTCACAATGTCAGCTTTGACTGCGCGGACCCGTACGCTCTGGCCGGCTTCTGGGCGGAGGTGCTGGGCCGTCCCCGGCACCCGGAGGACCAACCGGGGGACCCGGAGGCGGTCCTGCCGGCGCCGGACGGCGTCGGCCCGACCGTCTACTTCCAGCGTGTACCGGAGCCGAAGACGGTGAAGAACCGGGTACACATCTGCCTCCAGCCGACCGACCGGACCCGGGACGCCGAGGTCGAGCGGCTGCTCGGCCTCGGCGCGACCCAGGTCGCCGACCACCGGCGCCCGGACGGCACGGGCTGGGTGGTGCTGGCCGACCCGGAGGGCAACGAGTTCTGCGTGGGGCGCAGCGCGGCCGAGCGGGCGGCGGCTGCCGGCTGAGCGCAAACGCGACGTCCGGTCGCGCACCGTGGCGTCTCCCCGGCCGCCCCGGCATGTCGCCGGGGCGGCCGTCGTCCGTGCCCGGTCGTCCCGGCGCCGGCGGGTGGGACACGAACTACGCTGTCCAGCCGACACACCACAATCCACTGAGGAGTGCCAGCGTGGACGAGAGGGCACCAGGATCGTCCCGGCGACTGCGGGAGCTCGGGGCGCGGGTGGCCGGCCGGTGCGGGCGGATCGTCGAGGCCGACTGGTTCACGAGCGTCTCGTTCGCGCTGATCATCATCAACGCACTCACGCTCGGTGTCGAGACGTACGACCAGGCGGTCGCCCGGGCCGGGGAGGTCCTGCTGGCCGTCGAGCGCACCTGCCTGGCCCTGCTCGTGGTCGAGCTGGCGCTGCGGTTCGGCGCCCACCTCACCGCCCCCCGCGGCTTCTTCCGGGATGCCTGGAACCTCTTCGACCTGGCGATCGTCTGCGCCCCGCTGCTGCCCGGGGTACGCGAGAGCATCACCCTGCTGCGCCTGGTCCGGCTGGCGCGGATCGTCCGCGCGGTACGGCTCTTTCCCAGCCTGCGGGTGGTGATCGGGGGCGTGCTGCGCAGCCTGCCGGGGCTGGTCGGCTTCCTGCTGGTCGCGACCCTGACCATCTACCTGTACGCCATGGTGGGCTGGATGGCCTTCGGCGACGTCTATCCGGAGAAGTACGGCACCGTCGGCCGGGCGATGCTCACCCTGTTTCTGCTGCTCTCGCTGGACGGCGTCACCGACGCCCTGGAGGCGGGTCGGTCCGTCTCCGAGTGGAGCATCGTCTACTACGGCTCCTACATCGTCCTGGCGTCGTACCTGCTGACGAACCTGCTGGTCGGCATCGTGGTGAAGGCCCTGGAAGAGGCCCACCAGGCGGAACGGCCGGAGCGGGGCCGGCGCGGGCCGGGCACCGTCCCGTCCGTCGAGGCCGGGGCGCCGGCCGGTCCGGCCCCGGCGGCGGCGGACGGCTCCCGGGCCGGGCCGGACCGCTCTCGGGAGTCCACCGACCTGGACGCCCGGCTGCGCGAGTTGCGTGCGGCCCTCGACGCCCTCGAGGCCGAGCTGGGCCGCCGGTCCCGGGCGCACAGCACCGGCTCCGGCCGTGCCGTCGGGCGCCGCTCGAAGTCCGCCCGGAAGGCGGCCAGGGTACGGGTCTGAGGATGAGGGGAAGGGCCGGATCGGGCCCCGGTACGAGGCGGGGCGGTGGGCCGGGGCACGGACCCGCCGCCCCTGGACTGCGGCGCGCGGGCGGCTAGCTGTCGAAGCTCGCGAAGTAGCCGGCTGCCATGTCCTTGTCGCCGTGGCCGCGTTCGGAGGCGCGGACGAAACGGGCGTGGCCCGCCTCGACCAGGTCCATGCGAACGCCGGCGCGCCGGGCGGCCTCGAGGACGAGCCGGGCGTCCTTGGCCGCGTTGTCCACCGAGAAGCTGGCCGTGTAGTCGCCGGAGAGGACGGCGGCGGACTTGCTCTGGAAGTATCCGCTGTCCATCGGGCCGCCGCTGACGACCTCGACAAAGTGCGCGGGGTCGACGCCGAGGCCCTTCGCGAGGGCGAGGGCCTCGCCGACACCGTGGGTGAGGGCGATGACCCAGGTGTTGAGGACCAGCTTGAGGCGGCTGGCGGCGCCGCTCTCGCCCTCGTCGGCCACCCACAGCGTCCGCTTGCCGATGGCGTCGAAGAGCGGGGTGAGCGTGTCGCGTACCTCGGGCGCGGCGGCCGCCATGACGACGAGCTGGCCCTGTTCGGCGGGCTGGCGGGTGCCCTGCACCGGGGCGTCGACGAAGACCAGGGAGTGGTCGCGGGCGAACGCGGCCAGCGACTCGACGGCGTCGCCGACGGTGCTCAGCTGCACCCAGATGGTGCCCTCGGCGAGCGAGGGCGCGGCCGCGGTGACGGCCTCCAGCACGGCTGGGCCGTCCTTGACGACGGTGAGCACGATCCCGGCTCCCTCGACGGCCTCGGCGGCGGTGTCGGTGACGTGCACCCCGTGGTCGGCGAGCGGTTCGGCCTTGGCGCGGGTGCGGTTCCAGGCCCGGACCGGGAAGCCGGCCCGGGCGAGGTTGCGGGCGACCGGGAAGCCGATGATGCCGGTGCCGAGGACGGCGACGGTCGGCTTTGGTGCGGTGCTGGTCATGAGTGTGTTCCTCCAAGAGGGATCGGGCGGTCCGGGCGGACCGGGAGTAGTCGGGACGTCAGGTCGTTCGGCGATTCGGCCGTTCTGGACTATTCGGAAATAATCGGGGCAGCCCGCGGCTTCCGTGTCACACCACCGGCCCAGAGACGCGACGCCACCGGCTCAGAGCGCTGCCAGCGTCGTGTCGACGATGCCGGTGAGGGTGCGCCGGTCCGCGGTCTTGCCCAGGATCCTCAGGCCGTACATCGCGTTGAGGACGAACTGCGCGAGCGCCCGCGGATCCTTCTCCGCGCCGATCTCACCATCCCGCTGGGCACGGGCGAGCGCGCCGTACAGCGCCTCTTCCACCCGGCCGAAGATGCGGCGTACCTGTGCGGTGACGTCCGCGTCGAGTCCGGCCAGCTCCACCGCGGCGTTGACCGCGAGACAGCCCCGGCGCCCGTCCCGGGCGGCGGTCTCCTCCTCGACGATGGTCATCATCACCGCGCGGATCCGCTCCCGGATCTCCCCGGGCCCGTCGAGGATCGCCTCCTGCCGGGTCGTCCACTGCTCCTCGTAGCGCCGGAGCACCTCCTGGAAGAGGTGGTGCTTGCTGGCAAAGGCGTTGTACAGGCTGCCGCGTCCCAGTCCGGTGCTGTCCACCAGGTCCTGCGCGGAGGTCGCCGCGTACCCCTTGCGCCAGAAGGCGTCCATGGCGGCGTCCAGGGCGCGCTCGGGGTCGAACTGCTTGGGGCGGGCCATGCGGCGAGGATAGCAGTTTCTGGAATGATCAGTCAAATATGCGGGTGTGGTACGCCGCTGTTCGGCGCCGGGACGTCTCGTCTGCCCCCGCCCGAGATGGGTCGTTGCCGGGCCTGGACGTCGGCGCTGTCACCGTCCGCACGGCCCCGGCGCGGGGCCTCGGCGATGCCGTCGACCGTCGGCGGCGCTGCGGGGCCGGCACCGGCCCCGCAGCGCCGCCGGGACGGTCACGCGGGAAGGGTGGCGACCCCCGGCGGGAGGAACCGACGACCGGTGACCCGTTCGGCGGTGCCGGTCCGGTCCAGGTACGGCGTGATCCCGCCCAGGTGGAACGGCCAGCCGGCGCCGAGGATCAGGCAGAGGTCGATGTCCTGCGGCTCCGCGACCACACCCTCGTCGAGCATGATCCGGACCTCTTCGGCGAGCGCGTCGAGGGCACGCTGCCGAACCTCGTCGGCGGACAGCGGGGTGTCCCCGACCTCCAGCAGCGCGGCCACCTCGGGGTTGAACTGGTCGTCGACCAGCAGCGGCTTGCCCGACTCGGCGATCCGGCGCAGGCTCTCGCGCACCGTGAACCGCTCCGGGAACGCGGCGTGCAGGGTCTGCCCCACGTGGTACGCCACCGCCGGCCCGACGAGCTGGAGCAGCGCCAGCGGGCGCATCGGCAGCCCCAGCGGGTCGAGCGCGCTGTCGGCGACCTCCGGCGGGGTGCCGGCGTCGATGGCGGCGAAGATCTCCCCGAGGAAGCGGGTGAGGAGCCGGTTCACCACGAACGCCGGGGCGTCGGCGACCAGTACGCAGGACTTGCGCAGTTCGCGGCCGACGGCGAAGGCGGTGGCGAGGGTGGCGTCGTCGGTCCGGCCGCCCCGGACGATCTCCAGTAGCGGCAGGACCGCGACCGGGTTGAAGAAGTGGAAGCCGACCACGCGCTCCGGGTGCTCCAGGTCGGCGGCCATCGCGGTGACCGAGAGCGAGGAGGTGTTGGTGGCGAGCACCGCCTCCGGCGAGACGATCTTCTCCAGCTCCGCCCAGACCTGCTTCTTCACCGCGAGGTCCTCGAAGACCGCCTCGATGACGAAGTCCGCGTCGGCGAAGACGCTCTTGTCGACCGAGCCGCTGACCAGGCCCCGCAGCGTGGCGGCCGTACCCTCGGTGAGCCGGCCCTTGCCGACCAGCTTGTCGATCTCGGCGTGGACGTACGCCACGCCCTTGTCCACCCGCGCCTGGTCCAGGTCGGTCAGCACCACGGGCACCCGGAGCCGGCGTACGAAGAGCAGCGCCAGTTGCGAGGCCATCAGGCCGGCGCCGACCACCCCGACCTTGGTCACCTTTCGGGCCAGCCCCTGGTCCGGGGCGCCGACCGGGCGCTTGGCCCGGCGCTGCACCAGGTCGAACGCGTACAGGCCGCTGCGCAGCTCCGGGCTGAAGATCAGGTCGGCCAGTGCCTCGTCCTCGGCGGCCGTGCCGGTGGCGAAGTCCGCGTCCTTCGCCAGCGCCAGCAGCTCCAGCGCCCGGTACGCGGCCGGCACCGCCCCGTGCAGCTTGTCGTCGAGCATCTTGCGGGCGAAGTAGAGCACTCCGTCCCACATCTCCCGGTCGACCTCGGGGCGGGTCACCTCGATCTCGCCCCGGACCACCCCGGCGGCCCACTCCACCGAGCGCTCCAGGAAGTCGGCCGGCTCCAGCAGCACGTCGGCGATGCCCAGTTCGGCGGCCTGCTCCGGCTTCAGCATCCGGTTCTGCGTCAGCGGATTCTGGATCACCACCTGGGCGGCTCCGGCGATGCCGATCAGGTTCGGCAGCAGCTGGGTGCCGCCCCAGCCGGGGACCAGCCCGAGCGAGACCTCGGGCAGCGCCAGCGCCGAGGCGCCGCGGGAGAGGGTCCGGTAGTGGCAGTGCAGCGCCAGCTCCAGGCCGCCGCCCATCGCCGCGCCGTTGACGAAGGCGAAGGTCGGCACCGGGCTGTCCCGTAGCCGGGCGAAGACCCGGTGCCCGAGCCGACCGATCTCCCGGGCCTGGTCGCGGTCCGCGATCAGCGGCAGGCCGGTCAGGTCCGCCCCGACGCAGAAGATGTACGGCTTGCCGGTGACCGCGACGAACGCCGGGTCGGCGGCGAGCGCCTCGGTGATCGCGGTGTCGAGGCTGGCCAGTCCCGCCGGGCCGAAGGTGTTCGGCTTGGTGTGGTCGAAGCCGTTGTCCAGGGTGATCAGTGCGGCCGGCCGGTCCAGGCCGGGTACGGCGACCAGCCGCAGCAGCGCGCGGGTCACCACCTCGTTCGGGTTCTCCAGGCTCACCTCGTCACCGTCCGTCCGTGCCGCGGGGTTCGCGTTCGGGGCATCCGCTTCACTTCGCACCCTCCCAGGTGGGGTTCTCCCAGATGACCGTGCCGCCCATGCCGATGCCGACGCACATCGCGGTGAGGCCGTACCGCACCTCGGGGTGCTCGGCGAACTGCCGGGCGAGCTGGGTCATCAGCCGCACGCCGGAGGAGGCGAGCGGGTGGCCGATGGCGATCGCCCCGCCCCACGGGTTGACCCGGGGGTCGTCGTCGGCGATGCCGAAGTGGTCGAGGAAGGCCAGCACCTGCACGGCGAACGCCTCGTTCAGCTCGAACAGGCCGATGTCGTCGATGGTCAGGCCGGCGAGTCGCAGCGCCTTCTCGGTCGACGGGATCGGGCCGAGACCCATCACCTCCGGCTCGACGCCGGCGAAGCCGTACGAGACCAGCCGCATCGCGACCGGCAGCCCGAGCTCCCGGGCGACCTCCTCGGCGGCGAGCAGGCTGGCCGTGGCGCCGTCGTTGAGCCCGGCCGCGTTCCCGGCGGTGACCCGGCCGTGCGGCCGGAACGAGGCCTTCAGGGCGGCGAGCTTCTCCATCGAGGTGTCCCGGGGCGCCTCGTCGACGGTGGCCAGCCCCCAGCCGGTCTCCGGGTCGCGGGTGGCGACCGGCACCAGGTCGCCCTGGAGCTTGCCGTTGGCGTACGCCTTGGCCGTCTTGACCTGCGAGGCGAGCGCGAACGCGTCGGCACGCTCCCGGGTGATGTGCGGCAGCCGGTCGTGCAGGTTCTCCGCGGTGTCCCCCATCACCAACGCGGAGGGGTCGACGAGCTTCTCGGCCAGGATCCGCGGGTTCGGGTCGACGCCCTCGCCCATCGGGTGTCGACCCATGTGTTCGACGCCGCCCGCGATGGCGACGTCGTACGCGCCCATGGCGATCCCGCTGGCCACGGTGGTGACCGCGGTCATCGCCCCGGCGCACATCCGGTCGATGGCGAAGCCCGGCACCGACTTCGGGAGCCCGGCGAGCAGGGCGGCGGTACGGCCGAGGGTGAGGCCCTGGTCGCCGATCTGGGTGGTGGCGGCGATGGCCACCTCGTCGACGCGCTCGGGCGGAAGCTGTGGGTTGCGCCGCAGCAGTTCGCGGATGCAGCGGATCACCAGGTCGTCGGCGCGGGTGTGCGCGTACATGCCACCCGCCTTTCCGAACGGGGTGCGGACGCCGTCGACGAAGACGACGTCCCGGACTTCACGGGGCACTGGAGCCTCCTTCTCGACCGCGGTTCGGCCTCGGCACCGCCCGGACGGCACCACGACCGACCGATCGCCGGCACGGGCGGGTACGTCGGATGCTACTAGCCGGTAACTATGCCAGTCCGGACCCCCGCTGTGGTCCGGGACACACCGTCCCGGCGTCGGGTCATTGGACGGTCGGGTAGGTTGACCGCGAAACGCGGACAGACCAGTAGGCCGGGCGGAAGGATCAGGTGTGAAGGTACTGGTGGCGGGTGGCGCCGGGTTCATCGGCAGCACGGTGGCGTCAGCCTGCCTGGACGCCGGCATCGAGCCGGTGGTGCTGGACAACCTCAGCACCGGGCGGATCGAGTTCACCCGAGGGCGGATCTTCTACCAGGGAGACATCGCCGACGGGGAGCTGTTGGACCGGATCTTCGCCGAGCACCCGGATATCGACGCGGTGGTGCACGCGGCGGCGCTGATCGTGGTGCCGGAGTCGGTCGCCGAGCCGCTGCGCTACTACCGGGAGAACGTCGCCAAGTCGATCGACTTCATCGAGCACGTGCTCCGCAACGGGGTGCACCGGTACGTCTTCAGCTCCTCGGCCTCGATCTACCGCACCGGGGAGGACTTCTCGGTCGACGAGGACTCCCCGCTGGAGCCGGCCAGCCCGTACGCCCGGACCAAGGCGGTCATGGAGATGGTCCTCGCGGACGCCGCCGCGGCCACCCCGCTGCGGGCGCTGTCGCTGCGCTACTTCAACCCGATCGGCGCCGACCCGAAGCTGCGGACCGGGCTCCAGACCGCCCGCCCGACGCACGCCCTCGGCAAAATGATCGGCGCCTACGAGAACGGCGAGGAGTTCCTGATCACCGGGACCGACTGGCCGACCCGGGACGGCTCCGGCATCCGCGACTACGTGCACGTCTGGGACCTCGCCCGGGCTCACGTCCAGGCGCTGCTCAAGTTCGACGAGATCCTTCCCCCCGACGGCGGGCGGTCGGTCGAGGTGATCAACCTCGGTACCGGGGAGGGGACCACGGTGCGGGAGCTCGTCGCCGCGTTCACCGAGGCCGTCGGGCCGTTGCGGGTCGGCGAGGCCCCGCCCCGCCCCGGCGACGGCGCCGGCTCGTTCACCCGGAGCACCCGGGCCCGGACCCTGCTCGACTGGAAACCGGAGTTCTCCATCGCCGACGGCATCCGGCACTCCCTGGCCTGGGCCCGCAAGCGCACCGAGGTCCTGGGCCCGGACCCGGTCGCGGACGAGTAACCCGTCCCCGGCACCCGCGCCGCCGCGCGGTGCCCGGCGGCGCGCCGGAGCCCGCCAGGGGGGCCGTGCCGGGGCGGCCGGCGACGGCGCGCCGGAACCGCCCCGGCCGGCCCGCCTGGTCAGGCCGGGTCGACCAGGGCCGCGGCCAGCTCCTCGGCGATCAGCCCCACCTGCCAGCTGCGGGCGCCGTAGCCGCGCAGCGTCTCGGCGACGGTCTCCGCGGTGACCTCCTCCGGCGGGATCCAGGCCAGGCGACGGACCGAGTCCGGGGCGATCAGGTTCTCCGGCGGCACCGTGTGCGCGGCCGCGATCCGGGTCACCACCTCCCGGCACCGGGCCAGCCGGGCCGCCGCCACCGGGTCCCGCTCCGCCCACCGGTGTGGCGGAGGCGGACCCTCGACGGCCGGGGCGACCGGCAGCGCGTCGTCGGGCAGCGCCCGGGCCTCGGCGAGCGCGTCCAGCCAGACCCGGGCGAGCCGGCGGACCGAGCGACCGCCGAAGCCGGGCAGGGTCAGCAGCGTCCGTTCGTCCTTGGGGTCCAGCTCGGCGGCGGCGATGATCGCGGCGTCCGGCAGGACGCGGCCCGGGGCGGAATCGCGTCGGGCGGCGATCGCGTCCCGGGCGTACCAGAGGGACCGGACCCGGGCCTGGGCCCGGGCACCCCGGACCCGGTGGATACCCGAGGTACGCCGCCACGGGTCGGGGCGCTGCCGGGGCGGCTGGGCGCCCGAGGCGACGAGCGCGGCGAACTCCTCCGCCGCCCACTTCTCCTTGCCCTGCCGCTCCAGCTCCACCGCGAGCGCGTCCCGCAGCTCGACCAGGAGCTCCACGTCCAGCGCGGCGTACGTCAGCCAGGACTCCGGCAGCGGCCGACTGGACCAGTCAGCGGCGGAGTGGTGCTTCTCCAGGGTGTAGCCGAGCAGCTGCTCGGTCAGGGCGGCGAGGCCGACCCGCTCGAACCCGGCGAGCCGGGCGGCCAACTCGGTGTCGAAGAGCCGTCGCGGACGCAGGCCCACCTCGGCCAGACAGGCCAGATCCTGGCTGGCCGCGTGCAGCACCCACTCGGCGTCGGCGATCGCCTCGTCGAGGGCGCTCAGGTCGGGCAGGGGCAGCGGGTCGATCAGCGCCGTACCGGCCCCGGCCCGGCGCAGCTGCACCAGGTAGGCGCGTTGGCTGTAGCGGTACCCGGAGGCGCGCTCGGCGTCGATCGCCACCGGGCCGGTGCCGGCGGCGAAGCGGGCGACGACCTCGGCGAGGCGGGCCGGGGTCTCGACGGGCGCGGGGGTGCCGTCACGCGGGGTGAGCAGCGGTACGGGCCCGCCGGGCGTTGGGTCGGGCCCCACGGTCTCGGACACCGGCGCGGACGCCGGACGGCTGTGCGGCTCGTCCCCCGCTCGGCGTTGTGCGGCCCGACGGCGCAGGGGTGGTTCGTCGGTCACCTGCCAACCCTAGTCTTCGTCCGGATCACTCTGTGGCAGCCGGTCCGGCGAGTCGGGCCCACTGCGATTCCTGGGGCCGCTGGGACGGGCGAGACGCCGCCACGGCCCAGGTCAGGCCGCGCCCGCCGGGCGGGAGTGGGGGAGCAAGGTCACCCCGGGCGGCGGGAGCCCGGCGGTGGAGGCCAGCAGCGTGCACCAGGCCTGCAGGTGGGCTCGCAGGTCGTCGTCGACCGGTGTCCAGGAGGCCCGGATCTCGATGTCCCCGGCGGCGGGTGGCCCGGCCAGCTCGCCGAACCGGGTGGACATCGTCTGGGTGACGGTGCCGCCGAGCGCCCGGTACGCCGCGTCCCAGGCGTGGAGCGCGTCGGTCAGCCAGGTCCAGCCGACGCCCGGGAGCAGTGGGTCGGCGGCGAGGTCGACCTCCAGGTCGGCGGTGACGTAGGTGACCAGCCGCAGGGTTCCCTGCCACGCCTCGTGTCCGGCGGGGTCGTGCAGCAGGATGAGCCGCCCGGTCGCCACCGCCTCGCTGGCGCGGTACACGGTGGCACCGAGTGCGAAGGCGTACGGGGCGAGCCGCTGCGGGGCGCCGACCTCCTCGAGGACGATCTCCTCGCGCGGCACCGCCGAGCGCAACCCCGCCACGGCGCGGGCGAAGGTCTCGGGCTGGACGATCGGGGGCGCCATATCCGCAGCCTAAGCCGATCGTCCGCGGCGCGGGGGAGCGCCGCGCCGAGGTCGGGGACGCGTCGCCGGGCGACGAACCGGGCCGGAAAGCCGGCTACGCCACAAAACCGGGCGCTGCGCGTCGCCGCCCCGGAAGCGCGTGGCACGATGGCGCCGATGAGCACCGCGAGGACGGGCACCGCCGCCCGAGACGAGAAATCGGCCCGTTCCGGACCAGCCGAGTCGCCGTTCGTCCGGGCCTGCCGGCGCCAGTCGGTGCCGTACACCCCGGTCTGGTTCATGCGGCAGGCGGGCCGGTCGCTGCCGGAGTACCGCAGGGTACGCGACGGTATCGGGATGCTGGAGTCCTGCCGCCGGCCGGATCTGGTCGCCGAGATCACCCTCCAGCCCATCCGGCGGTACGGCGTCGACGCGGCGATCCTCTACAGCGACATCATGGTGCCGCTCGTGGCGGCCGGGGTGGACCTGGACATCGTGCCGGGCACCGGCCCCGTGGTGGCCGAACCGGTGCGGACCATCGAGGATGTGGCCCGGATCCGGCGCATCGACCCCGGCGACGTCTCCTTTGTGGACGAGGCGGTCCGGCTGCTCGTCGCCGAACTCGGCGCCACCCCGCTGATCGGCTTCGCCGGCGCGCCCTTCACCCTGGCCAGCTACCTGGTCGAGGGCGGACCGTCCCGCACCCACGTCCGGACCAAGGCGTTGATGCACGGCGCTCCCGACGTCTGGCACGCGCTGCTCACCCGGCTGGCCGAGATCACCCTCGCCTTCCTCCGGGTCCAGGTCGGGGCGGGCGTCTCCGCGGTGCAGCTCTTCGACTCCTGGGCCGGAGCGCTCTCCGAGGCCGACTACCGCCGCTTCGTGCTGCCGCACTCGGCGGCCGTGCTCGGCGGCCTCGCCGACACCGGCGTACCCCGCATCCACTTCGGGGTCGGCACCGCCGAGCTGCTCGGCGCGCTCGGCGAGGCCGGTGCGGACGTGGTCGGGGTCGACTGGCGTACCCCGCTCGACGCGGCGACCGTGCGGATCGGCCCGGACAAGGCGGTCCAGGGCAACCTGGATCCGGCGGTGCTCTTCGCACCGTGGCCGGTCGTCGAGGCCGAGGTGCGGCGGATCCTCGTCGAGGGGCGAGCCGCCCCGGGTCACGTGTTCAACCTCGGTCACGGGGTACTCCCGGAGACCGATCCCGACGTCCTCACCCGGGTGGTCGCCCTGGTCCACGAGGCGTCCGCGGGCTGACCGGGGAGGGGTGGGGACGCGTGAGCGAGCGGAGCGAACGGACCGGAGGCCGGGGAGCCGACGACGGGGCCCGGGAGGGTGTCCGGGTCGCGGTGGTCGGAGGCGGGATCGCCGGGTTGGCCGCCGCGGTCCGGCTGCGTGACCGGCTTCCCGCCGGGGCCCGGATCACCGTGTACGAACAGTCCGGCGCCCTCGGCGGCAAGCTCCGCACCGGCTCCCTCGCCGGCGCGACGGTCGAGTTCGGCGCCGAGTCGTTCCTGGTCCGCGACCCGGCCGGCGGGGACTCCGCCGCGGTCGCGCTGGCCCGTCGGGTCGGGCTCGGCGACGCGCTGGTGCACCCGGCCACCGGGCGGGCGGCGCTGGCGATCGGCGGCGAGCTGCGACCCGTCCCGCCGGGGACCCTGGTCGGCGTACCCGGTGACCTGGCCGCGGTGGCGGCGGTGGCCCGGCCGGAACCGGAGCGGGACCACGACGACGGCCGGCCGCTGCTCGGCCCGGACGAGGACGTCACCGTCGGAGACCTGGTCCGGCGCCGGCTCGGTGGCGACGTGGTCGACCGACTCGTCGACCCGATGCTCGGCGGCGTCTACGCGGGTCGCGCCGACCAGCTCTCGCTGGCCGCCACGATGCCGGCGTTGGCCCGGGCGGCCCGGACCGAGCCGACGCTGACCGGCGCGGTCCGGGCCGCCCAGGCCGCGGCTCCCCGCCCGCCGGGCGGGCCGGTCTTCGCCACCGTGACCGGCGGGATGAGTCGGCTGGTGGCGGCCGCGGCCGAGGCGAGCGGCGCCGAGATCCGGTTGAACGCGGCGGTCCGGGAACTGGTCCCGGTCTCCGGCGGCTGGCGGTTGGTGGTCGGCCCGGCGCGGGACCCGGAACTGGTCGAGGTCGACGCCGTGGTGCTGGCCCTGCCGGCCCGCCCCGCCGCCCGGCTGCTGGCCGGGGTCGACGTCGCGGTCGGCGCCCTGGTCGGCCGGCTCGACTACGCCAGCGTGGCGCTGGTCAGCTTCGCCCTGCCGGCCCGGGCCGCCGAGGCACTTCCCGCGGACCTCTCCGGCTTCCTGGTGCCCGCCGGGGAGGGGACTCTGATCAAGGCGGCCACCTTCTTCACCACGAAGTGGCCGCACCTGCGCCGGCCGGACGGCACCCTGCTGGTGCGCGCCTCCATCGGCCGGTACGGCGAGGAACACCTGCTGCACCGGTCCGACGACGAGCTGGTCTCGGCCGCGCACCGGGAACTCGCCGACCTGGTGGCGGGGGCGGGAGGCGGCGTCCCGCTGCCGGAGCCGGTCGCCAGCCACGTGCAGCGGTGGGGTGGGGCGCTGCCCCAGTACACCCCCGGTCACCTGGACCGGGTCGCCGCCGCCCGGGCGGCGCTGCGGAACGCGTACCCGACCCTCACGCTGGCCGGTGCCGGCTACGACGGGGTGGGGATTCCGGTCTGCGTCCGCTCGGGCGAGACCGCGGCGGAGGACATCGTCAAGGCATGGGAAGCAGCGAGACCATGAGTGTGGAACAGAACCCGGCGCAGACCAACGCGGCCCGGCTGCGGGAGCTGAACGAGACCATCCGGTACACCATGTGGTCGGTCTTCCGGGCCACCGGCCCGCTGCCGCAGCCGCGGGACGGCCTCGTGTCCGAGGTCGAGACGCTCTTCGCGGAGCTGGCCGGTAGGGACGTGGTGGTCCGGGGCACCTACGACGTCTCCGGGCTGCGGGCCGACGCCGACCTGATGGTCTGGTGGCACGCGCCGTCCAGCGACGCGTTGCAGGACGCGTACGGGCGGTTGCGCCGCACCGTCCTCGGCCGGCACCTGGCGCCGGTCTGGTCCCAGCTGGCGCTGCACCGGCCGGCCGAGTTCAACAAGAGCCACATCCCGGCCTTCCTGGCCGGCGAGACGCCCCGGGCGTACCTCTGCGTCTACCCGTTCGTCCGCTCGTACGAGTGGTACCTGCTGCCCGAGGCGGAGCGGCGGGAAATGCTGGCCGAGCACGGCAGGATGGCGCGGGGCTACCCGGACGTGCGGGCGAACACCGTGGCCTCGTTCGCCCTCGGCGACTACGAGTGGATGCTCGCGTTCGAGGCCGACGAGCTGCACCGGATCGTGGACCTGATGCGTGAGCTGCGCGCCGCGCGGGCCCGCCGGCACGTGCGCGAGGAGGTGCCGTTCTTCACCGGCCGGCGTCGCGGGATCGGCGACCTGGTGAACGACCTCCCGTAGCCGACGCACACCCCCGCGTCGCCCGCCCGGGCGTGGGCGGGCGGCGGGTCGTCAGGCGCCGGAGCGGTCCGCCGACCCGACGACCGGGTCGCGGCGCATCGGTACGTGCGGGATGCCGTCCTCGACGTACTCGGGCCCGCTGGGGGTGAAGCCGAAGCGGGCGTAGAAGCCGACCAGGTGGGACTGGGCGGCGAGGACGCACGGCCGGGAGCCGACGACGGTCAGCGCCTCGGTCATCAGCCGCGCGGCGAGACCCTGGCCCCGGGCGTCCCGGGCCACCACGACGCGCCCGATCCGGGCCACCCCGCCCGGTTCCCCCGCCCCGCCCGGCTCGGCGAGCAGGCGCAGGTACGCCACGGGACGGCCGTCCCGGGCGAACCACAGATGCCGGGTGCCCGGCTCGACGTCCCGGCCGTCGATCTCCGGGTACGCGCACTCCTGCTCCACGACGAAGACGTCGACCCGGAGCCGCAGCAGGTCGTGCAGGGTCCGGGCGGGAAGGTCGGCGAAGGAGGCGACCCGGAACTCGAGTCGGCCCGAGGCGGCCGTCTGCGTCGTCTGCGTGGGCACCCCGCGATGGTAGGCGGGGCGGAGCGCCGGTCGGTGAGCGGGCGGGCCGCGAACCCCGGAGTGATCACCGGCGACCCGGCCCGGCGACGATGCCGGGTGGGCCGACGGGGCCGGGCGATCAGGCCGGGTGGACGCCCACGGTGTCGCGGATCTGCGCCCCGCGTTCGCCCTCGACCTCGCGGGCGCAGTGGGCGCCGCAGAAGAACCGTCCGGCGACCTCGACGCCGTGGCCGAGGATCCGGATCCCGCAGTGCTCGCAGATCGGCGCGAGCCTGTGGGTGGCGCACTCGAAGGAGTCGAAGGTGTGGACGTCGCCGCTCACCGTCCGAACCTCGAACGCCATCCAGTAGTCGTTGCCGCAGACCTCGCAGGTCGCCATGGCAGCCCCCCGTCTCGCCGCATCTGTCGGCAGCGTGCCTCATCGTCGGGATCCGGGCAACCGGAACGCCGAAACCTCCGACGAGTCGCCCGCCCGGGAGGGGCCGGCCGCCGTGCGGGTGGCCGTCAGGCGGGGCTACTCCGGCTGGAGTCGCATGCTGATCGAGTTGATGCAGTACCGGGCGTTCGTCGGGGTGAACCCCTCGCCGTCGAACCGGTGCCCGAGGTGCGAGTCGCAGCGCGCGCAGCGCACCTCCGTCCGGACCATGCCGTGCGAGCGGTCCTCGAGGTAGCGGACCGCCCCGGGCAGCGCCCGGTCGAAGCTCGGCCAGCCGCAGTGCGAGTCGAACTTGGTGTCGCTGGAGAAGAGCTTCGCGCCGCAGGCCCGGCAGTGGTAGGTGCCGGGGGTGGTGGTGTGCACGTACTCCCCGGTCCAGGGGCGCTCCGTTCCGGCCTGGCGCAGCACCCGGAACTCCTCCGGGGTGAGCCGGACCCGCCACTCCTCCTCGGTGGTGGGGAGCCCGCTGTCCTGGTCGAGCGGGAGATTCCTGTCGTCGGCAGCCATGTCTCCACGGTACGGCGACGATCTTCGACCCGGTAACCGACCGGCGGGATCGCCCGTACGCCGGCGACCGCCGGGCCGTCGTGCACGGTGGGTGATTACCGGCCGCCCGCCGAGTCGTTGACAGGACATGCGGGCGGCCATCGAGCCGGGCGGATCCGGACGGCGGCACCATCTGCCGGTGCTGGCGGAGTACCGGCTGACCTGGCGCCAGGCGCTGGTACACGGGCTCCGTACGGGCGGGCTGGGCAGCGGGCTCGTGCTCGCCGCCATCACCCTGGTACCCCCGCAGCGGGACCTGCCGGAGGCGGTCTGGCTCCTCATCCTGGCACCGCTGCCGGTGGGCCTGCTCTGGGGGGTCGTCGTCCGGTTCCGGGTCCGCACGACGCTGGACGGTTCCGGGGTACGAAGCCGGACGTACCGGTCGGGGGACCGCGTGCCGTGGCGATACGTGGTCGACATCCGGGCGGAGCGGCGTCGCGGCCGTACCGTCGTCGCCGTCTACCTGGGCGACGGCGCGGTGCTACGGCTGGGCGCCCCCTACGACGGCGGGCCGCTCGACCGTGACCCCCGCTTCGAGCAGAAGCTCGTGGTGATCGCCCAACTGTGGGAGGCGCACCGATACGGCAACCTCCCGGACGCGGACGGCCGGCCGGTGTCGGCGCGGTGACATAGGGTCGGCCCATGGCTGGTGGTGCCGCCGGGAAGGGGGAGCCCCTCGAGGTCGAGGTGGCCGGACGCACCGTGCGGCTGAGCAGCCCGGACCGGGTCTACTTCCCGCAGCGGGGCTTCACCAAGAAGGACATGGTCGACTACTACCTGGCGGTCGGCGACGGGATCCTGCGGGCCCTGCTGCACCGGCCGACGGCGTTGCAGCGCTTCCCCGAGGGGATCGAGGGGGAGATGTTCTACCAGAAGCGGGTGCCGGCCCGGGGCGTGCCACCGTGGCTCGAGACCGCGACGATCCGGTTCCCGAGCGGCCGGAGCGCCGACGAGCTCTGCCCGGCCGACCTCGCCCACGTCGTGTGGGCCGCCCAGATGGGGACAGTCGTCTTCCACCCGTGGCCGGTGCGCCGCGCGGACGTCGACCGACCGGACGAGCTGCGGATCGATCTCGACCCGCAGCCCGGCACCGACTTCGCCGACGCCGTGGAGGCGGCCGGCGAGGTGCGGGCGCTGCTCGACGAGGTGGGGGCGGTCGGCTGGCCGAAGACCTCCGGCGGCCGGGGCGTCCACGTCTACCTGCGGATCCAGCCCCGCTGGACGTTCACCGAGGTACGCCGGGCCGTGATCGCCCTCGCCCGGGAGGTCGAACGCCGCCGTCCCGAGCTGGTCACCACCTCCTGGTGGAAGGAGGAGCGAGGCGCGAAGGTCTTCCTCGACTACAACCAGATGGCCCGGGACCGGACCATCGCCTGTGCCTACTCGCTGCGGGCCAACGCCCGGGCCACCGTCTCCACGCCGGTCACCTGGGACGAGCTGCCCGACGTCGAGCCCAACGACTTCGACCTGCGGACCGTGCCGGAGCGGTTCGCGAGGATCGGTGACCCGCACGCCGGGATCGACGACGCGCCGTGGGACATCACCCCCCTGTTGGAGTGGGCCGACCGCGACGACCGGGACGGTCGGGGCGGCGACCTGCCGTACCCGCCCGACCACCCGAAGATGCCGGGGGAGCCGAAGCGGGTGCAGCCGTCCCGGGACCGCGACCGCCGGGGCTGAGCCGCCACGCCGGGCGAATCTCCCGTTCCGAGCAGCGCGCCGACGGCGGCCCGCCCTCTCGGACGGGCCGCCGGCACCGGCGTTCGCGCCCCGGCCGCCGACACCGGGCCGTCTGGGCGATTCGCCGAGTCGGCCCGGTGCCCGTGGGTGCGTCACGCGGCGGCGGGGCGGGGAGCCGCGGCGGCGTCAGCGCCGGCCGGAGGGATCGGGAAGTTGCGGTTGAAGACGTTGTCGGGGTCGTACGTCGCCTTCAGCGCGCGGAGCCGTCCGAGGGTCGGTTCGGGCCAGGCGTCGCGCAGCCGCGCCGGGTCGGTGTCGGTCTCGAAGTTGAGGTACATGCCGTCGAGCTGCGGGCGAAGGTCGGCCCAGTGGCGCTCGAACTCCGCCGTCCGGCCCGGGGCGCCCGCGGCGATCAGGGAGAAGTTCTGGCTCCGGTGCGGGTACGCGGTGGCGTCCCGGGGCACGTCGTTGACCGCTCCGCCGACCGAGCGGAGCTGCACGATCGGCACGGTGCCGGAGCGGATCATCCGCTCGACCGATGCTGCCGCCTCCGGGGTGAGGTGCGCCAGCAGCCCGCTGTGGGTGGTGTCGAGCCCCTGACCGGTGTGCCGGTTGCGGTGCGGTACGACGAGCGCCGGGTACGGTACCGCCTGGGCACGCTGACCGAGGATCGGGCCGATGCCCAGGAACGGGCTGAGTACGTCCCGCGCCGCTGCCACGTCGTCGTCGGCGTACACGAGGGTGGCCTGGGCCACGGCCGGGTTCGGGCCCCGGCCGGGGACGAGCGAGAGGAAGCTGGTGAGTTCGCGGGGGGCCGCCTCGACCAGCTTTCCCCACCGCTCGAGCAGGTCGGCGGTGTCGGTGGCGTCGGCGATGAGGGTGGCGTGGACGACGGTGTCGAGCTCGTACGCCTCCAGGTCGAAGGCCGTGACGACGCCGAAGTTCCCGCCGGCGCCGCGGATGGCCCAGAACAGGTCGGGATGGTGGGTGGCGTCGGCCCGGACGATGCGGCCGTCGGCGAGGACGATCTCCGCGGCCCGGATGTGGTCGATGGTGAGACCGTACCGGCGGGCGAGGTAGCCGATCCCGCCGGCGGTGGCGAGGCCGCCGACGCCGACGTCACCGTAGTCCCCGGAACTCATGGCGAGGCCGTACGGGGCGAGAGCCTGGGCGACGTCGCCCCAGCGGGCACCGGGTTCGAGGCGGATGCGTCGGGTCGCCCGGTCGAGGACCTCGACCCGGTTCATCCGCGACAGGTCGATGACGGTCCCGCCGTCGTTGGTGGAGCGGCCGCTGATGCCGTGGCCACCGCTGCGGACCGACAGCGGGCCGGGCCGGCTACGGGCGTACCGCACGGCCTCGGCGACCTCGGCGGCGGTGCCGGGGCGCAGGACCAGCGCGGGAGAGCCTCTGCGGAGGTAGCTGTGCCGGACCCGGTCGTACTCGCGGTCGCCGGGTCGGACGGCGGTGGCGGACAACGTCGCGGGCAGCCCGTCGGCGTCGACATCGGGCCGGGGCACGGGTATGGCCGGTTCCCCTACGGGTCGGGCCGGCCGGGCCGCGGCGGTGCCGGTGGCGCGTTCCCGGGCGACGGCCTCACGGAGCGCGGGGGCGACCTCCTGGCCGAAGGTCTGGATCAGCCGGGGGTCGTCGCCGCCGACGAGGAAGGCGCTGAAGCCCTCCTCCAGGACCAGCGGAAGGAGTTCCTCGACCCACTGTGCCGGCGGTCCCTGGAGGAACCCGCGGCTCGCGGCGGAGAACTCGACCCGGAAGAGGTTGAGCAGCCGACGGATCTGCCGCGGATCGCGGCCCGCCGTGACCGCGGCCTCGTCGATGAGGCGGTTGGCCGTCCGGCGGTCGGGCCGTCCGGCGCGGCCGAGCAGGTTGAGGGTCGGTAGCCAGCCGTCGGCCTTGCGCCCGGTCAGCGCCAGGGCACGGGGCTGGTACGCGCCGAGCCAGATGGCGATGTCGTGTGGCGGCATCGGACCGCGGGCCATCCCGGGCACCGGGTAGTGCTCACCCGATCCGCGGAGCGGCCCGCGTGCCGGGTCGGACCAGACCTCGCGCAGGATGTCGATCGCCTCGTCGAGCGCCGCCAGGCTCTGTCCCGGGGTCAGCCGGCGTCCGCCCATCCCGGCGATGCCGTCCCAGAACGCGCCGGCTCCGAGGCCGAGTTCGAACCTGCCGCGCGAGAGCAGGTCCAGGCTCGCCGCGGCCCGGGCCAGCATCGGCGGTGGGCGCAGTGGCAGGTTGAGCACGTTGGCCGAGACCCGAAGCCGCCGGGTACGGGCGGCGACCCAGCTCAGCAGGGTCCAGGTGTCGAGGAACTCGGCGTTGTACGGGTGGTCCTGGAAGGTGGCCAGATCCAGTCCGGCCGCCTCGGTCAGCTCGGCCAACGCCACCACCCGGTCGGGGTCGTGCGCGGTCGGCGTGATGAACGTGCCGAACAGCAGGTCATGTCCGTAGTCAGGCATCACTCTCTCCTCGCGCCGACGGGCGGCTTCGGCCCGTCTTCGATAGTACTAGAACACTCGAACTATCGAACTCTCTTCCTCGGGCCCCGACCGACCTGTCGAGCGGCGGGTGCGGGCACGCGGCGATGGCGATCGCGAAGGGCGGCAGGCGCGGGGAGGGCGGCGACCCCGGGCGGGTCCGGGCGGAGGGCGGCGCCGGCGATGGGGTGACGACGCCGGGGCGGGGGAGAGGGGGTGCCGTGGCCCGGGCGGGCGCGGACGGTCGAGGTCGACCGTCCTGGTTGGTCGGTCAGGAGGTGGCGGACGCGGGCCGGACCAGCTCCCGGGCGTTCGCCAGGACCACGTCGAGAAGCCCCGGAAAGCGGGCGTCCAGGTCGGCGCGGCGCAGGACCGGGCGGATGTGCCGCCCGTCTCGTCGGTGTTCGAGGATGCCGGCGTCGCGCAGGATGCGCCAGTGGTGACTGGCGGTGGACTTGGAGACGTCCGGGAGCAACTCGCCGCAGCTGAGTCCCGCCTCGGGCGCGGCGGCGAGCTGGGCCACCACCCGCAGGCGCAACGGGTTGGCCAGGGCCTCGAGGACGGCGGGGAGGCTCAGCTGTTCCCGGGTCGGGGCGGCCGCGTTCATCGTTCGAGTATAGGCGAACTGTTGTCTCGCCGGCCGGCTCGTGCGGCGCGGTTCGTCGACGTCCCGAGCCCTCGGCGTCGGTCCGCCACCGTCGTCACGCCGACCGGGGCACGCCGCCCGCCCTCAGAGGATGAGCTTCATGCCCTCGTGGGTGGCCTGGAACCCGAGCGACGCGTAGAAGCGGTGGGCGTCGGCGCGCCGCTTGTCGGTGGTGAGCTGGACCAGGCCGCAGCCGCGCTCCCGGGCCTGGTCCACCGCCCACGTGATCATGCGTCGGCCGATCCCGCGGCCACGCAGGTCTGAGCGGACCCGGACCGCCTCGATCTGGAGCCGTTCCGCGCCGCGCCGGCTCAGCGAGGGGATGAAGGTGAGCTGCATCGTGCCGACCAGCTCTCCGTCGCGCTCGGCCACGACCAGCTCGTTGCGCGGATCGGCGTCCACCGCCTCGAAGCCGGCCCAGTAGGCGGCGTCGATCTCCTCGTGCACCGGAGGACCCGACTCCCGGGCGGCACCGATCTCGTCGTCGAGCAGCATCGCCACGATCGCCGGTACGTCGGCCCGGCGGGCCGTACGGAAGATCAGCTCAGCCATGTCCGACAGCCTGACACAGCGGGGCCGGGCCGACCTCCGGCGCCCACGTCCCGCCCGCCGCGGGCCCTCCGCCCGCGGGCGCGCTCGGCCGGCACCGCGCGCGCCGCCGGCGTCAGCGGGCCGGGCAGGTGGCGCCCTCGGCCGGAACCGTGAGGTCGATCAGGTACGCGTCGACCGCGTCGGTGATGCACCGCGTCTGCGGGTATGCCGTGTGCCCCTCGCCCTGCCAGGTCAGGACCCGACCGACGCCGAGCATCCCGGCCAGCTTCGCCGTCTGCTCGTACGGGGTCGCCGGGTCGCCCGTGGTCCCGACCACCACGATCGGCGGGGCACCGACCGCCGGCCCCGTCGGGTACGGGTCCCGCTGGCCGGGCCAGAACTCGCAGCTCAGCATCCCGACCGCGAGCGGGGCACCGAAGAGCGGGTACTTCTTCCGCCACTCGGACTGCAACTCTCGGATCCGGTCCAACCCCGGCCGGGAGTCGTCGTCGGCACAGTTCACCGCCAGGTTGGCGTCGAAGAGGTTGCTGTACCTCCCGTTCTCGTCCCGTTCGGCGTACGCGTCGGCCAGCTCGAAGACCCCCTTTGGATCGCCGGCCCGGAGCGAGTCGATCGCGGCGGCGAGCTTCTGCCAGCCGGACTCGCTGTAGAGCGAGGAGACGATCGCGTAGAAGATCCACCCGGCGGTCGCCTCCCGGCCGTCGGGGCTCCGGACCGGGGAGACCCGGGCGTTCTCCAGCGCGTCCGTCACCGCCGCCCGGGCATCCGGGGCGATCGGGCACGTGCGCGGGCTGCGGGCGCACCACTCGGTGAAGTTGCCGAACGCCCGCTCGAACCCCTTGGCCTGGCTCTCCGAACCGGCGATCAGGTCCTGCCTGGGGTCGACGGCGCCGTCGAGGACGAGCGCCCGGACATTGCGCGGGAAGAGCTGCGCGTACGTCGCCCCGAGCAGGGTGCCGTAGGAGTAGCCGAGGTAGGTCAGCTTCTCGTCGCCGACCGCGACCCGGATCGCGTCCATGTCCCGGGCCGCCTGTTCGGTGGAGAAGAGCCGGAGCCGGTCGCCGTACTTCTCGCCGCAGGTCTCGCCGATTCTCCGGTTGAGCGCGACGAGGCCGTCGAAGGCGGCCTGGCTCGTCGGGTCCGGCTCGTAGCCGAAGGTGGCGTCCAGGTCGGCGTCGGAGATGCACTTGACCGGGGAGGAGCGGGAGACGCCGCGCGGGTCGAAGCCGACGATGTCGAACCGCCGGGTCACCTCGTCGGGCAGCCCGCCGAAGGAGGGGCCGAACGAGAGGTAGACCGCCGAGTCGATGCCGGAGCCGCCCGGCCCGCCCGGGTTGACCAGCAGTGAGCCGATCCGGTCCCGCTGCTTGGTGGAGCGGACCCGCAGCAGGGCGATCTCCAGCTTGCCGTCGCCGCTCGCGCCGGCACCGCCGGCGGTGGTCCAGTCTCCGGGTACGGAGATCGTGGCGCAGTCGTACCGCATGTTCGCCGCGGCCCGCCCGACGAGCTCGCGCGGCACCTCCGGGCAGGGCTTCCAGTCCGGTGCGCCGGCGCCGGTCGGCGCCGTCCCGCCCCGCCGGTCCCCGGCGTCACCCCGGTCGAAGACCGGCAACGTGCAGCCGGAGGCGAGCAGGACGGTGGCGACGAGGCCGGCCAGGGACGGCCGGCGAAGATGCGTGCGGGCCAAGGGGTTCCTCCGTGATCTTCTCCGATGCCAGGCTACGCGCCAGGGGCGAGCCCGGTGGCGCCGCCGGGGATCCGGCGGGCCGGGACCCGGTGCGGAGCGGACTGCGGGCGGGTCGGGGCGCGGTCAGGCGGTGGCCGCCGGATCGCCGCGCAGGACCTGGTCGACGTCGAAACGGACCGGGCGGTCGAGCTGGTCGTACGTGCAGGAGCGCGGCTGGCGGTCGGGTCGCCACCGGACGAACTGCGCGGTGTGCCGGAACCGATTCCCCTCCATCGCGTCGTAACCGACCTCGGCGACCAGCTCGGGGCGGATCGGTTCCCACTCCAGGCTCTTGGTCCCCGTCCACCGGCTCGGCGCGCCCGGGATCCGCTGTGCGCCGGCGTGGTCGCCGTGCAGCCACGGGTGCGTGGCGGCCACGTCCGCGCCCCGGTACGCCGCCAACTCGTCCAGCAGCTCCCGGCGCCGCCTGGCGGTGAAGGACGCCGACACGCCGACGTGGTGGAGCGTCCCCGCCTCGTCGTAGAGCCCGAGCAGCAGCGAGCCGACCACCGGGCCGGACCTGTGCCAGCGGAAGCCGGCCACCACCACGTCCGCGGTCCGGGTGTGCTTCACCTTGAACATGAGCCGCTTTCCGGGCTCGTACGGGATCTCGGCGGGCTTGGCGACCAGCCCGTCCAGCCCGGCCCCCTCGAAGATCTCGAACCAGCGGCGGGCGGTCGCCAGGTCGTTGGTGATCTGGGTGACGTGCACCGGCGGCGCCACCCCGTCGAGCGCCGCCTCGAGCCGGGCCCGGCGCCGGGCGTACGGCTGGTCGAGCAGTGCCTCGTCGTCGAGGGCGAGCAGGTCGAAGGCGACGAAGTCGGCCGGGGTTGTCTCGGCCAGCAGGGCGACCCGGGAGGCGGCCGGGTGGATGCGCTGGCTCAGCAGCTCGAAGTCGAGCCGGGGCTGCCCGTCCGGGTTGTTTCGACGGATCACGATCAGCTCGCCGTCGACGACGCAGCGGGTCGGCACCTGCGCGCGGGCCTGGGCGACCACCTCGGGGAAGTAGCGGGTCAGGGTCTTGCCGCCCCGGCTGGTCAGCTCGACCTCGTCGCCGTCCCGGAAGACGATGCAGCGGAAGCCGTCCCACTTCGGCTCGTACGTCATCCCCTCGGCGGTGGGGATCTCCGGGACGCTTCTGGCCAGCATCGGCTCGACCGGCGGGTTGATCGGCAGTTTCACCCGGCCAAGTCAACCAGATCGGCGCCGGCCGGTGGGGCGGCTCGGCCGTCCCAGCCGTCCCGGCCGCCCCAGCCGTCCCGCGGCAGCCGGGGCGCCGGCGGTGTTTCCGCAGGTCAGGGCTATGTTCCCCGCATGCGGGGATGGGTGTGTGCCTGCTGCGGACGGTGGCAGGTGAGTATCGAGCGGATTGGCGGGCGGTACCGGTACCGGCTGGCGTACCGCTACCGCCGGGAGGTCGGCGGGGTGGACGTACTCGGTGAGGTGGGTGACGTCGCCGCGTTGGAACGGCTGCTGCTGGCGCGTACCCCGGTGACCCTGGCCGACCTGCGGGAACTGCCCGCGGCGTAGCGCGGGCCGGTCCTGGGGTCGATCGGCTCACCATCTCGGGACCGAGGTACGCCTCCCCGCGTACCGGTGAGCCGATCGGCCCTGGTGCACCTACCGCGCTGGCCGCTGCTACAGAGCCTTCGCGATCTCCGCCAGCACGTCCTCCGGCACCTCCACCGCGGTCTCGTGCGGCGGGATGTCGAGCTGGGAGAGCGCCTCGGCGTCGGATACCCGCCAGCCCTGCACGATGAAGGTGCCCCGGTCGGTGCGGTACAGCGACGGGCAGTTGTTGACCTGTGACTGTGCTGTCTTACGAATGAAGGTGAGCTTCACATTCGTGCCTTTCACTCCTTAATGCCGCTTCAGCCCGATGGCTGGCGATCTGTGTTGCATTATGCGGCTATGGGGGGCGGCTGGGCACGGATCACCGCAACGTGTGGGCATGAATCTAGCTGAATTCTCATTCATCAACGCGTCGGGTGTGCTCACCGCGCGTGTCGGGTCACTCCGCGGCGTGGCCGGGGCGGCGGAATCCGCCGTCACCCCCTCGACCCTGGCGGCCGGCGTCGTCGACGCATGACAGCCCGGCCCGGGGTGCCCGGTCGGACCCGGACCACCGGTTGCGGAGCGTGATGCATCACCGGCAGTTCCGTTGCGGTTCCGGCGGGGCGGTCCGATGGCCGACATGGATGTCACGGAATCGGCACAGCACCGTTTCGCGCCGTTGTCGACGGGGGGGAAAGCGCTCGTTTCCGGGCATCGCCGCGGATGTCGCCGCCGCCCGCCGTCGTCGGTAGTCCGCCCACCGCGCGGGGCGTTCGTGGCCATCGTGTCTCCGCCCGCCGCCGGCGTTCGTCGCGTGCCGGCGCCGGTCGCGGGGGTCAGTTGGCGAGCGGGGTGTGGCCCGCCGGGACGACCTCCTCCGGGCGTGGTGGGGGCGGGGGAGTGCCGTCTCCGAACGGCCGGCCGCCCAGCGCCTCCCGGCCGTGCGGCTCCAGCCAGCCCGACAGGTCCGGGCCGACCGGGACGACCCCGGTCGGGTTGATGTCCCGGTGCACCTCGTAGTAGTGCCGCTTGATGTGCGTGAAGTCGATCGTGTCGCCGAACCCCGGGGTCTGGAACAGGTCCCGGGCGTACGCCCACAGCACCGGCATCTCGGTGAGCTTCTGCCGGTTGCACTTGAAGTGGCCGTGGTAGACCGCGTCGAACCGGACCAGGGTGGTGAAGAGCCGGACGTCGGCCTCGGTGATGGTGTCGCCGACCAGGTAGCGCCGGCGCTCCAGCCGCTCGGAGAGCCAGTCGAGCCGGTCGAAGAGCCGGTGGTACGCCTTCGTGTACGCCTCCTGGCTGCCGGCGAAGCCGCACCGGTAGACGCCGTTGTTGACGTCGGTGAAGACGACCTCGTTGACCTCGTCGATCTCCGTACGCAGCGCCTCCGGGTAGAGGTCGGGGGCACCGGGCCGGTGGTAGGCGCGCCACTCGCTGGAGAGGTCCAGCGTCATCTGGGCGTAGTCGTTCGTCACCACCTGACCGGTCGGGATGTCGACGATCGCCGGGACGGTGATCCCCCGGTCGTAGCCGGGAAACCGGGCGAAGTAGGCCTCCTGGAGACGCTCGATGCCGAGCACCGGGTCCCGCCCGCCGGGGTCGAGGTCGAACGTCCAGCTCCGGGCGTCGTGGGTCGGCCCGGCGATCGCCATGGAGAGGACGTCCTCGAGACCGAGCAACCGGCGGACGATCATCGCCCGGTTCGCCCAGGGGCAGGCGCGACTCACCACCAGCCGGTACCGGCCCGGCTCCACGGGATAGCCGTCCCGCCCGTCCGCGGTGATCCGGGTCGCGATGTACCGCTGGTCGCGAGTGAACTCCCCATCCGGGTTCACGTACCTGCCGCCGCCTGCTGTGTTCGTCATGCCACCATCGTCGCCCAACCGATCGACCGGCGCGCCAGGAGGCGGGCGGGTTCCGGGCCCCGGCACCTCGGGCCCGGGTGAGGGCGGCGCGCCGGCTCGCCACCGCCGAAGGGTGGCTCGGGACCCCGCGGGGCCGGTGCCCCGTCCGGGAGGCTCGCGACCGGTGGGCGCGGGGGTGCTCAGTACCGGGCGAAGGACCGGAGCGGCATCCGGGGCCCGAACCGGGGGGCCTGCCGCCCGTCGACCTCCAGGAGCAGGCAGACCCGGCCCCGGTGGCCCCGGAACGGCTCCAGCAACGCCAGCATCCGGGCGTCGTCGCCGCGTACCTCGCCGGCCAGGGCCCAGGCGACCGTGTTCGGGATGTGGCGGTCACCCACGCTCACCGCGTCCGGGTCGCCGAAGACGGTCCGGACCACCTCCGCCGCCGTCCACGGGCCGATCCCGGCGATCGCGGTCATCCGGCGGGTCGCCTCCGCGGCGTCGGCGCAGCGTTCCAGCCGGCCCGCCTCGGCCGCCGCCCGGCGCAGCGTCTCGGCGCGCCGCTGTTCCACGCCGAATGGATGAAAGACCCAGTACGGCGCGGCGGCGATCACCTCAGGATCGGGCGGCGTCCAGAGCTTGGGTATCGGGCCAGGCGCCGGTGCCCCGAAGTGCCGCACCGTCGCCGCGTACGCCCGGTACGCCTCCTTGCCGGTCACCTTCTGCTCCAGGATCGCCCGGAGCAGCCGGGGGAAGAGGCAGCCGGTCGCCGGCAGCCGAAGTCCGCGGTACACGCGGGCCAGCCGCGCCACCACCGGGTGCCCGGCGGCGAGTTCGGCGAAGCCGCTGACGTCGTCGCGGAGCCCCGCCACGGCGTCGGCGTGCTCGACCACCCAGTCGGCGCCCGGTCCGTGCCCCTCGGCCACCAGGTCGGCACCGACCCGGCGGAGCCCGAGCGTCCCCGGCCCCTCCGGGGTGCGGGTCGCCCACCAGAAGGTCCCGTCGACGAACCGGGCGCACGGGTCGTGCATCCCCATCGCCAGCAGTCGCAGGGAGCCGGCCAGGTGGTAGCCGGCCGGCGGGTGCAGTACCCGTCTCGCCGTCGGCCCCGTTCCGGTCACCCGGACACTCTGCCACGTAGGCCCGGACACCGAGGACGCGGAGCCGGCCCGGGCGGCGGTGCCGTGCCGCGTCGCCGGAGACGCGGACGGCGACGTCTGGTCAGCCGCCCCACCGTGGACCAGCGATGGCGTGCCGGAGCCGGGCAACGCCGGACGCCGGCCGAGTGCCGGATCCGGCCCGGGCGCGGTGTCGACGGCACCGCGTTCTCTGGTGTGTCACCACCGCGTTCTCTGGCGTCGACGCGGAACGGCACCGGGACGCGTCGTGCGTCCCGGTGCCGTCCACCCGAGTCGACCGGTCCCGAGGTACCGGGGTCTCGGTCGGGGCGGATCACCGGACGGTGATCCGGACCACGTCGAACGCCGGGATCTGGTTGGCGCGAGCCATCATCGGCACCCGGTGCGAACCGTCCCCCGCCCACACCGCGCACTGCGCCACGCCTCGCTGGGTGAGGCCCGGCACGGTCACCGTCACCGTGTCCGGTTCGACACCACCCCGGCCATCCTCGGTCGCGACGAAGAAGGCCGGGGCCGGGGCCGGGTCGGGCGCGGTACGGCTACTGGTCAGCATCCGGCAGGCGGAGTGGAAGTGGCCGCGGACGATGCCGTCCTCGTTCAGGAAGGAGCTCTCCTTGTAGTAGCCGCCCTGCGCTGCCGGCAGGAACCGGTCGCGGACCAGGTTGCGGGTACTGACCCGGAGCGTGAACTGCTGGTTCCGGCGTACCGTCTGCGGCGCAGAGACGATCAGCAGGGAGGGGTTGTCCTCGGGGGCGGCCACCTCGCCGAACGCCGTGCTGACGCAGCGCTCGCCGTTCTGGAAGCCGTCGTGGGCCGGCAGGTCACTGCCGGAGCAGTCGGCGCCGAGCGGTTCGAGCGGGGCCGGATTGCCGGGCGCGGCAGGCGACGACGTTCCGGGGCTGGGTGTGCAGGTGCCGTCGCCGGGCCGCCCACCCCGGCCTCGCTGGCCGAGCGTGCCCGGCTGCTGCCCGTCACCGGGGTGCTGGAGTGCGCCGTGGTCGTGGTACGACTGGGTCGCCGGGCTGGCCGCGGTTCCCGGGTTGCTGGCCGTCGTGGACGGTGCCGGCGCGGCCGCGGCCGGGTCCGCCCCGGCATCCGAGCTCGCCGCGGATGGTGTGGTGGCGGGGGCGCTCGCGGTGGGACACGATTTGGCCTTTGGCGGGCGACGCCAGGTGCCGGCGTTGGAGACCTGGGTGACCGCGACGATCGCGCCGAAGACGCCCAGCGTGGCGAGTACGGCGATCAGACGCTTGTTGCGGGGTGGACGATTCGAGCGCCGTCGCGAGGAGCGGACAGGGGTGTCCTTCACGGGGTGCCACCTCTTCCTGAGGAGGGTTGGTCGCGCAAGGTCGGTTCAGTGAGACCTGGCGGGGAGGCCGACGGCCAGGGGGAGCCGGCGACCGGGACAGGATGCGGAGCGCGGCGCCGTCCGGGACGGCGGGCGGAGATCCGTGCGTCGACCGGCGGGTCGGGGGGCGGCCGGACCGCTGTCTCGGCGGTCGACGAGCCGGCCGACCGACTGGCGGCGGAGCCGGTGACGGTCACGGTCGTGGGCCGCCGCCCCGAACGTCGTCACCATCTTCCTGCCTTTCCAACAATCGACGGGCAACGCTGCGGAAAACCTACGGAGCGCGTTGGTGGAGAGTCAAACCACGGTCACCGAGATAGGAATTTCTTAGGGTCCACTTAAAGGAGATTTATATTTTCGGCCCGGCCTGTCGCGGCGCCGCTGCTCGCTGGTGCCGGCCGGTGCCCACGGCTGCCCCGCGTCGTTCCACCGCGGGTACGTCCCGCGGGACCGCGGCCGGTCACGTCCCGAACGATCGGGTTGCTTCCCGGGTGGACGTCCCCCGCGGGATCACCCCGGCGCGGACGTCGCCGGGTTACCGCCGCCGTGGCGCCGCGGGGGCGGCGCGGCGTGGGCCGTCCGCGTCAGGAGAGCGCCCGCTGGATGGCACCGGGCGTCGCTGGTGCTCCCGCGTCGTGATCCGGCCGCGCCGCCGCGCGCGTCGCGATGCGGTCGCCCCGCCGCGGCGCCATCCCACCCGGGGCCGAGGCCTGCCTTCGGGTGAGGCGGCGGGTCCGGCCGGTGGCGGCGGGCCGCCGGGCGCGGGGCACCGGCCCACCGACCGACGCCGCCCGGACGGCCTGCGGCGAAATGGGGGATTGGCAATTCGGCGCCGAATTGCTGTCGGGGTCGTCGGTGTGATTATGATGGGACCCGCCGCGCTCCGATGTTGTGGACCGGCGCGGTCGGCGCAGAATCGCCGACGACAATTGTTCGGTTCGTGATTGCCGTGGCACGTTCCGTCCGGACGGGAAACTCCGTCATCGTCGTACCCCGGTCCGCGCCGCCGGGGTCAGAGCGGCACGGTCACCAGCGGTGTGGTGTCCCCGCCCTCACCGATCTCCTCCACCTGGATCCGGCTGATCCGGTCTCGGGGGGTGGCGGTGGCGGCCTGGAGCGTCAGCGGCTGTGGCTGGGCGCTGGTGCCGTACCCGGCGAGCGGCACCGACCAGCTCGAGACCGCCTCGGGTGGTCCGGACTCCGGCACGATCACGAGCCGGCAGACCCGCGGCCCGGTCAGATTGCTCAGCACCACGGAGATCCGGGTGCCGAACGGGCGGGCCTCCATGACGAACTCGGCGTGTACCCCGGAGACGGGGTCGTCGGCCTGCCGGCGCTCGCCGTCGGACGCCCCCGGGCCGGGCCGGCCGCTCACCCAGGGGCCGGGCGAGCCGGGGCTGGCGCCCGGCGGGCGCGCGGTGAGGTCCGGGCCATCCAGCCGGGTGCCGACGACGAGCCCCAGCCCGGTCAGCATCGCCAGGAGTACGACCCCGGCCGCCAGGGTGTAGAGCCGCCGGTTGCGGGCGCGGCGGCGCTCCTCGCCGACCGCGGCCAGCATCCGATCAAGGAGGACGCCCTCCGCGTCCGACCGCTCGACCCAGGCGAGGTCGCGACCGTCCACGTCGGAGAGAAGCTCCACCACCGGCAGCAGCGACTCCAGCTCGGTGGCGCAGGACGGGCAGTCGGCCAGATGCTCCTCGAAGCGGGCGGTGTCCCGCTCGTCCAGCACGCCCAGCGCGTACGACGCGACGTCCCGGTGAACCTCGCCAGTCATTCGGTCACCCCCCGCTCCTGGAGGGCGGCGCGTAGTGCGCGGAGCGCGTAGTAGACCCGGGACTTGGCCGTTCCGAGCGGCAGCCCCAGCTCGGCCGCGGCCTCCGGCACCGTCCGCCCCTGGAAGTACGTCGCCACCAGCACCTCGCGGTGCGGCTGGCTCAGCGTCCGTAGCGCGTCCGTGACCGTCATCGTCCGCAGAACCCGGTCGGTGGCGTCCGATTCGGCGAATCCGTCCAGGTCGCGGTCGTACGTCTCGGCTGGCCGGGCCTGCTCGCTGCGGTGGTCGTCGATCACGATCCGACGGGCGACGGTGACCAGCCAGGGGCGCAGGGACGCATGGCCGCCGGCCCTGAGCCGGTCCGCGTTGCGCCAGGCCCGCAGCAGGGTCTCCTGCACCACGTCCTCGGCCCGTTGGCGGTCCCCGCCGGTCAGCCGCAGCACGAACATCAGCAGGGGCTTGGCATGTTCCTCGTACAGCAACCGGACGAGTTCGTCGGAGTTCCGGTTCTCGGTCGGCGCTGCGTGGTGGCGGCCGGCAGCCGGTCGCGACGTCACCGGCCCATCATTCCGATCCACGGGCCGCGCGTCGAGACCTTTGCGGTACCGAATTGGTCGGCGTTGCGCGGTGGCACACAGTCGCCCCGGCATGACCCGCTCGCCGTGCCACCCGCCGGCCACCGCCTGCATCGCACCCTCACCCTCCGTATCGACGTCCTCCACCGGCCCGACCGTTCGCGGTCGGGCCGGTGGAGGTACCACCGTTCGATACGGACGCCGGCCCGCCACGGATCAACGGCGGACCGGACCGACGCGACCAGTGGCGCCGCACCACCACCCGGCTCCGGGGATGGCGTGCGGCACGTACCGCGCCAGGGAACGCCCGCCGCCCGACCGGCGTGGGCGACGAACTCAGCGCCCCACGGGGAGGCGCGGGCGACCGGATCAGCGTCCCAGCAGCCCCGACGGTGGGGGCGCCGACGGGCGGGCCCGGGCGTCGTCGACCACCCGTGCCCCGCCCGCGAAACGGTCGAGTTCGGCACCGTGCAGCACCCGACCCGGAAACCAGTCGCCGGCGACCCGCCGGGTCAGCTCGGCGACCGGCGGCGCGGTCCGGCCGGCGACCAGCACCAGGTTGCCGTACCGCCGGCCGCGCAGCACCGCCGAGTCGGCGACGAGGCAGCCCTCCGGCAGCACGGACCGCACCGTGGCGACCTGGGCCCGGGCGTGCCGCAGCGGTGGGCCGTCCGCGATGTTCACCAGGTAGGTGCCGGCCGGCCGGAGCACCCGGGCCGCCTCGGCGGCGAACTCCACCGAGGTCAGGTGCGCGGGAGTCCGGGCACCGGCGAAGACGTCCGCCACGATCAGGTCGTACGTGGCGTCGCGGTAGGTGGCCAGGACCTCCCGGGCGTCGCCCACCCGGACCCGCAGCCCGGGATCGGCCGGCCAGGGCAGCTCGCGGCGGACGAGCTCGACCAGGGCCGCGTCGACCTCCACCACCCGCTGTGTCGAGCCCGGCCGGGTCGCCGAGACGTACCGGGGGAGGGTCAGGGCCCCGCCACCCAGGTGCAGCACCCGCAGCGGCTCCCCGGCGGGTGCGGCGAGGTCGACGACGATCGCCATCCGGCGGACGTACTCGAACTCGAGGTGGGTCGGGTCGGTCAGGTCGACGTGCGACTGCGGCGCGCCGTCGACCAGCAGGGTGTAGGCGTGCGGCCGGTCCGGGTCCGGTGCCAGCTCGGCCAGACCGCTGTCGACCCGCGCCGCGATCAGGTCCGTCCGCCGCCTCCGCCCCACCGGCCAAGTGTACGGAACGCCACCTTCTCGACCGGTGTGCGCGCACAACCCGCTCCCGGCCGAACTCGGTCGACGCCGACGCGCGCTCGGCCGTGACGGCTGCTCGGCGCCGGTGACCGCTCGGGGTGACGGCCGGTCGCGTCGCGCTGTTCAGCGCCGACGGCTGCTCAGGGTCAGCGCACGGTGCAACAGCCGGCCGTCGCCGAGCCGGGCCCGGAGCCGGCGCTCCAGGCCGGCGATCGGGATCAGGTTCTGCGGCGCCCGGGGGTCCTTGTACGCGGTCGAGGCGAACCGGGGCAGGGTCACCAGCGAGAGGTCGGCGAGTGCGATCGCCTCCCGCTCCGCCAGGTCGGCCGAGCACTCCACCCGGACGATCCCGGCCCAGGGCCCGCGGCCGGACCCGGGCAGCCGCAGGTACCAGGAGTAGCCGCCCCAGGCGGTGCCGAGCCGGAAGACCGGGGTGCGCTGCCGGGCACCGAGCCCGGTCACCACCGCGCTCAGCCGGGCGTCGAGGTACTGGCTGTGCTGCGTCTTGATGTAGCCGAGCGTCCGGGGCAGCTGCCGCCGGTTGCGTAGCGGCCCGTCCACCACCAGCAGGTCGTCGTCGTCCCGAACCGCGGCGGAGACCTTGACCTCCAACGCGGTCAGCGGCCCCTGGACGGCGGCCGGCAGCTTGCTCAGCTCGCCGGTGCCGCTGAGCCGGTGCACCGGGTACCGGATCTGCCCGGCGAGGATGTCCTCGGCCGACGGGCTGGCCGTGAAGAGTCCCCGCTCGACCTCCGCGCCGGCCAGCTCCGCCGCGCCCCGGCGCAGGTCGCACCGGACCACCCCGGCGGCGTACGACGCGGCGAGCCCCGGGTACGACCCGCCGTCCGGCTCCTCGATCCAGAGGCTGGCGTCGATCCGGCGTACGCCGTCGACCAGCAGGACGACGTGCGGCGGCTCCACCCCGTCCGGTGCGGCCAGCGGTCGCCACTGGTCCGGAGGCAGCTCCACCCCGGCCTCGACCTGCGCACTGCTCGGGGTAGCCGGCCCCGGCGCCGCCTCGAACGACGCTCCGTACGTCGGGTCCCAGGCGTCGACGTGGACTCGGGGTCGTCCGGCCGCCCGGACGGGGGCCGCGCTCACCGGCCGACCCGCTCGATGTGGGAGCCGCGGGCGTCCTTGCGGACCTCGAACCGCACGGGTATCCGTTCGGCGAGGGCCGGGACGTGGGTCACCACCCCGACCATGCGGTCGCCCCGGGCCGCCAGGTTCTCCAGGGTGGTGGCGACGGTGTCGAGCGTGGCGGCGTCGAGGGTGCCGAACCCCTCGTCGAGCATGATCGACTCCAGGCTGGCGGTGGTGGTCGACATCCCGGCGAGCTGCTCGGAGAGGGCCAGGGCCAGCGCCAGCGACACCTGGAAGGTCTCCCCGCCGGACAGCGTCCGTACGGTGCGGCGCAGGCCGGCGTCGTGGTGGTCGACGACGAAGAACTCACCCTTGTCGTGGCCCAGGTCGTACTGCCCACCGGTGAGGTCGCGCAGGATCCGCGAGGCACCGTCGACCAGCAGGTCCAGCGCCTCGGCGAGCAGCCACCGCTCGAAGTTGTTCGCCCGCAGGTGGCCGGCGAGCGTCCGGGCGACCCGCGCCTCGCGCTCGTGGCCGGCGCGCTGCGCGACCAGGTCCTGGGCCTGCGCGCGGCGCTCGACGAGCCGGCGGTGCTCCGCCTCGGCCCGTTCCCGGGCCACCGCGGCCAGCCGGACCGGGTCGTCGTCGCCGGCCGGCGCGGGAAGCCCGGCGGCGGTGAAGAGCGCGCCGATCCGGGCGGCGACCTCCTCGGTCTCGGCGTGCGCCGCGCCGACCGCCGCGACCGCGGCATCCCGGCCCGCGCGGCGCTCGTCGGCGGCCTGGGCCGCCCACGCCCGGAGCCCCGCCCAGGCGGCGGCGACATCGTCCCGGTCGGCGGCCGGGGGACCGAACCGGGCGACCCCGTCCCGTACCCGGTCGAAGACCCGCCAGACGTCGCGGAGCCGTTCCTCGGCGGCCTCCACCCCGTAGCGGGCCCGGCGGGCCGCCTCCCGGGCGGCCCGGACCGCGGCACCGGCGGCCTCCAGGTCGCGGCGGAGCCCCGCGATCACCTCCAGGTCACGTCGCAGGGCCGCCGGCCCGGGCGAGTCGGCCAGCTCGGCGTCCAACTCGGCCAGTCGCGCGGTGAGCTGGTCGTGCCGGGCCCGGGCGGTGTCCAGGGTGCGTTCCAGGTCGCGGGCGGCCCGCTCCCGCTCGGTGACGACCCGGTTCGCCGCGTCGGCGGCGGCCCGGGCGGCCTTGCCCGCCGCCTCGGCGGCGGGGACCGCCGACCCCGCCGGGAGCGCCGGCACCTCGGCCACCGGCTGCGCGCAGACCGGACAGTGGGCGCCGGGGCGCAGGTGGGCGCGGAGCGCGGCGGCCCGGTCCGCGGCCTGCGCCTCCTGGTACGCCGTCCGCGCCGCCTCCAGCTCCTGGGCGGCCCGCTCGGCGTCGGCCCGGGCCGCCTCGACGGCCGCCACGGCGACCCGGTGCTGGCGCTCCGCCTCGGCCAGCGCCTCGGCCAGCGCGGTGGCCTCGCCGGCGAGCCGGTCCCGCTCGGCGTGCTGCTGCTGGCGCAGCCGCAGCGCCGCCGGATCGCCGGCGGCGGCGAGCTCGCCCCGGAGCTTCTCCTCGCGTTCCTCGGCGAGCGCCACCGCGGCGTCGGCCTCGTCCGCCTCGGTACGGGCCTGGGCCAGCGCCGCGGCGACCGCGTCCAGGTCGGCCGGGGGTCGGACGGCCGCCAGCTCGGCGAGCTCGGCGTCGAGGGTGGCCAGCGCGGCCTCGGCGTCGGCCACGGCCGCCCGGGCACGTCGGAGCTCCGGTACGGCGGCGTCGACGTCGGCGGCGAGCGCCGTCATCCTGGTGACCCGCTCCTCCGCGTCCGCCAGCGCCGCGTCGTCGATCCCGGTGAGCCCGTCGAGGACCCGATCGACCGCGGCGAGTGCCGCCTCGGCCCGGCCCGCCCGGGCGGTCGCCAGCTTCTGGATCTCCTCGTAGACGCCGAGCCCGAGCAGGTTGACCAGGATCTGCTGCCGGGTGGCCGGCTTGGCGTGCAGGAAGTCGGCGAACTGCCCCTGTGGCAGCAGCACGCAGCTGGTGAACTGGTCGTACGGCAGGCCGACCGCCTCCAGCACCGCCTCGTCCATCTCGGCCGGGGTGCCGGCGAGCACCTCACCGAGGTCGTCCGGGGTGAGCCCGGTGTCGAGCTTCGTCACGTCGAAGCCCTGCGGCATCAGTTGCAGTCCGGCGTTGCTGGTCTTCACCGTGCCCCGGCTGTCCCGCCGTACGACCCGGGTGGCGACGTACCGGGCGCCGGCCGACTCGAAGACCAGCCGGACCCGGGCCTCGGCGGCCGACGGGGCGAGGGCGTTCGTGAGACCCCGGGTGCCGCCCCAGCGGGGCACGGTGCCGTAGAGGGCGAAGCAGATCGCGTCGAGGACGCTGGACTTGCCGGACCCGGTCGGGCCGACCAGGGCGAAGAAGTCGGCGTCGGTGAAGTCGACGGTGGTGGCCTGCCGGAAGGCGGTGAAGCCGGCCAGATCGAGGCGGAGCGGACGCACTACCTCGTCGCCTCCTCGTAGAGTTCGTCGAACAGCTCCCGGACCCCGTCGTCGGCGTGCCCCCGGCTGTCCAGGTAGTCGGCGAAGAGCTCCCGGGGTGACCGCCCGGCGCGTCGGACGGTCCGCGCGGTTCCCGGATTCGGCAGCAGCTCCGGGTCGATCCGGACCTCCAGCGCGCGGGGGAGGAGTTCCTGCACCTCCTCGCGGAGTCCGGCCCGCGGCGCCTCCCGCACGTAGACCCGCAGCCAGGCGGTCTGGTCGGCCAGCTCGGCCAGCTCGGCCAGCGTCCCGCGTACGGTGCGCAGCGGCGCGGCGGCGGTGATGGGCACCTCCCGTACCGTGGCGGCGCGGTGGGTGCCCACCTCGACGATGGTGACCGACGGGGTGTTCTCCTCCTCGCCGAAGTCGACCGCGAGTGGGCTGCCGCTGTACCGGATCGGGCAGGGACCGGAGACGGTCTGCGCCCGGTGCAGGTGCCCGAGGGCGACGTAGTGGGCGGTGCTCGGGAAGACCGTCGCCGGTACCGCGTAGTTGAGGACGGTGTGCGCCTCCCGCTCGCCGCCTCCGGTACGGGCGCCGGCCACGGTGAGGTGGGCGGTGACCAGGTGCACCCGGTCGGCACCGTCGAAGCCCTCGGCGAGCCGACGGAGCAGCCGTCCGACGTGGTCGGCGTACGTCTGCACCGCCTCGGCGGCGGTCAGCTCGTACATCTCGACGGCCCGGACGGCGTACCGCTGGGAGAGGAACGGCAGCGCGATCAGCCGCCACGGCTCGCCGTCGGCGGTGGTGCCGTCCAGGACGTGGTCGGCGGGACTGTCCCGGACGCTGCCCCGCAGCACCACCCCGGCCGCCTCGGCCCACGGCCGCAGCGCGTCCAGGGCCGGACCGTTGTCGTGGTTGCCGCCGATCGCCACCACCTGGGCCCCGGTGCGGCGCAGCGCGGTCAGCGCCCGGGTGACCAGCCGGGTCGCCTCCGGTGTGGGCGCGGCGGTGTCGTAGAGGTCCCCGGCGACGATGACCAGGTCCGGGGACTCGGCCTGGGCGACCTCGACCACCTGGGCGAGCGCGTCCCGCTGCTCGCCGATCCGGGACTGTCCCTTGAGGACCTTCCCGATGTGCCAGTCGGAGGTGTGGAGGATCTTCACAGGCCGTCCCTGAGAGTCAGAAGGGGATGTCGTCGTCGGAGAGCGACCCGGAGCGCGAGCCGACCACGGCGAACGGGTCGGCGGCCTGGGTGATCGACCGGAGCGTCCCGGAGGGGGCCGCGCCGGCCTCCGACACCCGGGTCGCCCAGGCCGGGAACGGGAAGTCCAGGCAGAGCGGGACCGGGATGTCGGGCTGGTTGACGAACATGGTGCCGGGCCGGGCCAGCAGCGCCCGCTGCCGCTGGGCGGCGGGGAGGAAGCCGTACTCCGGGCGGGACGCCTCGGCGGGGTCGAGCCGGCCGACCACCCGGATCGCCGAGTTGGTCACGATCCGCCGTTCCACCTCGCTCGCGGTCTGCTGCGCCCCGATCAGGATCACCCCGAGCGAGCGGCCCCGCTCGGCGATGTCGAGCAGCACCTCCTTGATCGGGGAGGAGCCCTCGCGGGGGGCGTACTTGTTGAGCTCGTCGAGGACGACGAAGAGCAACGGCTTGGCCGTGCCGGCCTTCTCCTTCCGCTCGAACTCGCTCCTGAGCGTCACGCCGACCACGAACCGCTGCGCCCGGTCCGGCAGGTTGTGCAGGTCGACCACGGTCACCTGGGCGCTCTCCGCGGTGTTGACCCGGTGGGGCCGGCGGGTGGCGAGATCGCCGCGGATCAGCCGGGCCAGGTCCTTCTTGCTGCCGATCAGCCGCCGGGCGAAGGCGTTGACGGTGCCGGTGTTGACCGCGCTGCCGGCCCAGTCCGACCGGGTCTCCTCGTCGGTGAGCCGCTCGACGACGAAGTCGACCAGCTCGGGGTAGGAGTGGATGCGGGTGCCGTCGATACTCACCCCGCCGTCGGCCGGCTGCGCGTACCGGGCCAGGTGGGCGGTGACCGAGTGCACCACCATCGTGTACTGCTGGCGTTCGTCGTCGGCGTCGGCGAAGACGTACGGGAGCAGCCGGTCGGCGCAGAACTCGGTGAGCGTCCAGTAGAAGCTGTCGACCCCGGCGAGCCGGCTGCTCACGTCCGGGGTGCCGGAGGAGTCCCCGGCCCGCGGCGGCGCGTAGACCCGTACGTCCGGGAAGGCGCCGGCGGTCAGCCCGAGCTTCGCGTACGTCTCGACGGTCGTGGCGTCGAGCCGGCTGTTCGGGTGGTCGAGGAAGAGCAGGTCCTCGCCCTTGACGTTGAAGATCAGCGCCTTGGCGTTGACCGTGTCGCCGCCCAGGACGCCGGAGCGGAAGACCGAGTACAGCAGGAAGGTGGCGAAGCTGGTCTTGGTCGCCACCCCGGAGATGCCGGAGATCGAGACGTGCGCGCCGCGGGTGCCGTCCAGGAAGTCGGCGTTCAGGTAGACCGGTACGCCGTCCCGGCCGATCCCCATCGGCACCCGCCGCTCCATCCGGTCGAAGTGCAGCGCGGCCGACCGGACGTCGCCCTCGGCCCGGTAGACCGGGGCCCCGGGGGAGGGCGGGACGTAGAGCTCCGGGTCTACCCGGGTGGTGGTGATCTCGGCCGCCTCCTGCACCAGGGCCGGCAGCGTGCCGTCGGCGATGGCGAAGACGTCGGAGTCGAACTGCGCGCCCTCGTGCCGGGCCCGGACCTGGGTGACCACTCCGGCGATGGTGACCGGCTCACGGTCCGGCAGTTCGCGTCGCGTCACCACCACGTCGTCGAGCTGGAGGTAGCTGCCGGGGGTGACCGCGGTCCAGAACTGGAGCGGGGTGGCGTCGGCGGTGCCGAGCACCCGGCCGACCACGGCGTCGGACGCGTCCGGGTCGATGTCGGTCACCGGCGCGGCCCCCTCGTCGGTCGGGACCCCGGCAGGGCGGGAATCTGGTCACGACACACGAGTCGCATCCTGCCTCACCGGTACGACAGCCGCCACGCGACGCGGCGGCCGGGGACGTCCCGGTCACACTCAGGCGCGGGTGTAGCGGAGCAGCAGGGTGTCCCCGGCGACCAGGACGTGCCGCAGCCTCATGGCGCGCGGTCGGGTCGTCGGCCCGGCGGTGATCCGTCCGGCGCCCGCTCCGGTCAGCAGCGGCGCCACCGTCAGGCACAGCTCGTCGACCAGGCCGGCGGCGGTGAGTGAACCGAACAGGTGTGGCCCGCCCTCACACAGCAGCTGGGTGTGACCGCGGTCCCGCAGCGCGGCGAGCCCCGCGGCCAGGTCGACCCGGTCGGTCCCGCAGCGCAGCAGGTCGGCGACGGCGGTGAGGCCGGGGGGCGGGGTGGCCTGGGCGTGGGTGAGCACGACCGGGCGGACCGGCGCGTCGGCGAAGACCACCGACCCGGGGTCGAGGTTCAGCGACCGTGAGACCACGACCAGGCGGGGGTACTCGGGCAGCCCCCGCTCGCGGCGCCAGGCCCGGCGGCGCTCGTCGAGCCGCAGCGCCCGGTAGCCCTCGTCGCGCAACGTTCCCGCGCCGACGACGAGCGCGTCGCAGAGCATCCGCAGCAGGCCGAAGACGCGCTTGTCCGGCCCGTCCGGCCCGCCGGAGAGGCCGGCGGAGTGGCCGTCGAGCTCCACCGCGCCGTCGATGCTGGCGACGAAGTTCATCCGGAGCCACGGCTCGGCGGCCCGCGGGTAGAGCTCGACCAGGGCCGCGTCGTCCAGCGGGTCCGCGTCGGGCCGGGGCCAGAGACGACGTATCGCGACATTCTCGGTCATTCGCTCGCTGGACCGGTGACCGGAGGGACGGGTACGGGGGTACGGTGCTGGCAGTCGCACCAGTTGCGGCCCCGGCAGTCGTCGTGCCGCGCTTTCCGGCACGCTCGGCAGATCATGCCGGTCAGCCTAGCCGGGAGGGTGGGAGAGCGTGCCGCGACAGATCTTCCAGCTCAAGGTGTCGCTGGCCGACGTCACGCCGCCGGTGTGGCGTCGGGTGCTGGTGCCCGGTGGCTACACGCTGGACCGTGTGCACCGGGTCTTCCAGTGCGCGCTGGGTTGGCAGAACTACCACCTGCACTCGTTCGACATCGACGGGGTGCAGTACGGCGAGCCGGATCCCGACGGGGAGCTGACGTTCCGGGACGAGCTGGAGACCCGGTTGGACGCGGTGGCGACCAAGGGCACCCGCTTTCGTTACGTCTACGACTTCGGGGACTGGTGGGAGCACGAGGTCACCGTCGAGGACGTCTTCGGCGCGGACCCGGACGAGCGGTACCCGTACTGCGCCGACGGCGCGGGCGCCTGTCCGCCCGAGGACGTCGGGGGTCCGTTCGGCTACCGGCAGTTCCTGGCCGCGCTGGCCGATCCGGAGCACCCGGAACACGAGTCGATGCGGAGCTGGATCGGGCGCCCCTTCGACCCGGCGCGGTTCGATCCGGACCGGGCGAGCACGCTGGTCCGCCGACTGAGCTGATCCGGGACCGGACCCGTCGACAGGTTCCCGGGCCGGGCCGACGACCCGTGATCGCGGCCCCCGGTTCTCCTGGGATCGCCGGCCCCGGTCTCCCACGATCGCCGGCCCCGGACTTCCGGGATCGCGCCGCCGGGTGACGGCACGCTTGTTACCTCATTGATAACGCCCGCTTTGCGGGTGAGTGACCCGCCGCCGTCGGTAACGAAATGGGAACGCTCCCACTGACCCATTGACACTCCGGAAACCCGCCGGCAATCTCATGGGAGCGCTCCCGGCGAGATGTGGTCGAAGCCACACGGTATGTCGCGGCGGCGTGAGACCCGCATCCCGTCGCCGGCTCCGGGCCACCCGTCCGAGCCGGCGACGGGCAGGGCACGACCGGTGACACCTGGAACACCTGAACGAACGTGATGCGCCACCAAGCGCCTAGACACACACGGCACCACCACAACACGAGTTACCGACCTGAGAGGGGTCAGGGATGAGCGTCATCAGGCGTCGGCTCCGCACTGTCGCGGTCGCCGCGCTCGCCACGGGCGTGGCCCTCGGCGGCACGGCGTGTAGCAAGAGCGATGACGATGGGGGCAGTGAGGGAGGCCAGGTGAAGCTGGTCCTCCAGACCTTCCAGAACTTCGGCTACGACCAGGCGATCAAGGACTTCGAGGCGGCCCACCCGAACATCAAGGTGGAGCACCAGAAGATGGGCGAGCTGCGTGACTTCCAGCCCAAGCTGGTGCAGTGGCTCGCGGCGGGCAGCGGCGCCGGCGACGTGGTCGGCCTCGAGGAGGGCGTGCTGCTCCAGTACGTGCAGAACCACGACAAGTTCGTCAACCTCCTCGACTACGGCGCGGGCGAGCTGAAGAGCAACTTCCCCGAGTGGAAGTGGAACAACGCCCTGACCCCGGACGGGAAGAAGCTGATCGGCCTCGGCACCGACGTCGGTGGCCTGGCCATGTGCTACCGCAAGGACCTGTTCCAGCAGGCCGGCCTGCCGACCGACCGGGAGGAGGTCTCCAAGCGGATCACGACCTGGGAGGACTACATCGAGCTGGGCCGGCAGTTCAAGGCCAGCGGCAAGGTCAAGGCGGCCTGGCTGGACAGCGCGACCAGCCTGATGCAGCCGTACGTCATGCAGAACTCCGAGGTCTTCTTCTTCGACAAGGAGAACAAGTTCATCGGTGACACCAACCCGGTCGTCCGCAAGGCGTGGGACATGGGTCTGCAGATGGCCGCCGAGGGGCTGACCGCCAAGGCGCAGCGGTGGAGCGCCGACTGGGACGCCGCCTTCAAGAACTCCGCGTTCGCCACGATCCCCTGCCCGGCCTGGATGACCGAGGGCGTCATCGCGCAGCGCTCCGGCCCGGCCAACGCCGGCAAGTGGGACATCGCCACGATCCCGGGCGGTGGCGGCAACTGGGGTGGGTCCTACCTCGCCATCCCGGCGCAGACCAAGCACCCGAAGGAGGCCTACGAGCTGGCCAAGTACCTGACCAGCAAGGAGGGCCACCTGGCGGCGTTCAAGGAGGCCGGCGCCATGCCGTCGGACATCGCCGGTATCGAGGACCCGGCGTTCAAGGACAAGAAGAGCGACTACTTCAGTGGTGCCCCGACCGGCAAGATCTTCGGTGACAGCGTCAAGAACCTGAAGCCGGTCTTCCTCGGTGCCAAGCACCAGCAGGTCTGGGAGACCATCGTCGAGCCGCAGATGCAGGCGGCCGAGCGCGGTCAGCTGAGTTCGGAAGCCGCCTGGCAGAAGGCGATGGACGAGGCCAAGAAGGCGACCAGCTGAGTCGCCGGTGACCTGCCGAGTCCGCCGGCCCGGCTGCCCGCGGACCGGCGGCGGCGCCCACACCCACCGGGTGTGGGCGCCGCCGCCAGGTCACCGCCGCCTACCTCTCCGGAAGGACCTGCAATGAGTTCTGCTGTCGGCACCCGCCCACGGCACGCCGCGGCACCGCCGCCCCGCACCGAGCCCCGCCAGCGGTCGTACCGCCTCGGTCGCTGGGACATCACGTACTCCCCCTACCTCTACGTGGCGCCGTTCTTCATCCTCTTCGGCGTCTTCGGCCTCTTTCCGGTCCTCTACACCGTCTACGTCTCGCTGTTCGACTACGAGCTGCTCAGCGGGACCAAGGAGTTCGTCGGCCTGGAGAACTACCGCGTCCTGCTGGAGGACTCCCAGTTCTGGAACGCGGCGTACAACACCGTCGGCATCTTCGTGCTCAGCACGGTGCCGCAGCTGATCGCGGCGCTGATCCTCGCCAACCTGCTGAACCGGCAGATGCGGGCCCGCACCCTGTTCCGGATGGGGGTCGTCATCCCGAACATCACCTCGGTGGCCGCGGTCGGCATCATCTTCGCGCTGATCTTCGCGGACCGGTACGGCCTGGTGAACTGGTTGCTCGGCACCGTCGGTATCGACCCGATCGCCTGGCGGGACAACCGCTACGCCTCCTGGTTCGCCATCGCCTTCATGGTCGACTGGCGCTGGACCGGGTACAACGCCCTGATCTACCTCGGCGCCATGCAGGCGATCCCGAAGGACCTGTACGAGTCGGCCTCGCTGGACGGCGCCTCCGCCTGGCGGCAGTTCTGGACGATCACGGTGCCGCTGATCCGGCCGACGATCCTGTTCACGGTCATCATCTCCACCATCGGCGGTTTCCAGATCTTCACCGAGCCCCTGATGTACGGCTTCGGGATGATCCGCGGCGGCGGCAACCACGAGTTCCAGACGCTGGCCATGTACATCTACGAGCAGACCTTCACCGGCAACGCCGAGTACGGCTACGGGTCGGCGATGTCCTGGCTGCTCTTCATGATGATCATCATCTTCGCGCTGATCAACTTCGCGCTGGTCCGCCGCTCGGTCAAGGGGGAGCAGAAGTGACCACCACGCAGACCCTGCCCCGCCCGGTGGCCCCGACCCCGGTGATCCGGCGGCGCCGGCGGCGTGTCCGGATGCCCGGCGCGCAGCTCTGGCAGGCCAGCCCGCTGACCTATTTCGCGTTGATCATCGGCAGCGTGCTCTCGATCTTCCCGATCGTCTGGTCCTTCATCGTCGCGTCGCGGGACAACAGCGCGGTCTACGAGATGCCGCCCACCCCGGGCGGCAAGCTGTTCGCCAACATCGACCGGATGCTGGCCAACGATGACGCGGCGTTCGTCTACGGACTGGTCAACTCCGCCGTCGTGTCGAGCATCGTCACCATCTCGGTGATCTTCTTCTCCAGCCTGGCCGGCTTCGCGTTCGCCAAGCTCCGGTTCCGGGGCAGCAACGCGCTCCTGCTGATCATCATCCTCACCATGATGGTGCCGACCCAGCTCGGCGTCATCCCGCTCTACCTGATGATGGTGGAGCTCGGCTGGACCGGGACCCTCCAGGCCGTCATCGTGCCGTTCCTGGTGCAGGGCTTCGGGGTGTTCATGATGCGCCAGTACGCGACGTCCGCGATCAGCGACGAGCTGATCGAGGCGGCCCGGCTCGACGGCTGCTCGACCTGGCGGATCTACTGGAACGTCGTCCTCCCGGCGTTGCGGCCGGCGGCGGCCGTGCTCGGCCTGCTGACCTTCATGCAGACCTGGAACGAGTTCCTCTGGCCGTTCATCGTGCTCACGCCCGACACGCCCACCGTCCAGTACTCGTTGAAGATCCTTTCGTCCGGGCCGTACCAGACGGACTACGTCGCGCTCTTCGCCGGCACCGCGCTGGCGACCCTACCGCTGTTGATCGTGTTCATCATCTTCGGCCGCCAGATCATCGGCGGCATCATGGAAGGCGCCGTCAAGTCGTGAGCAGCTCCGCAAGCCCCCAGTCCGCCCAGATCCTCACGGAGGAGCAGGGGTTGACCTTCCCGCCCGGTTTCGTCTGGGGCGCGTCCACCGCCGCGTACCAGATCGAGGGTGGGGTGCACGAGGGCGGCCGTTCCGCCTCGATCTGGGACACCTTCAGCCACACCCCGGGTCGGGTCCTGCACGGACACACCGGTGACGTTGCCTGCGACCACTACCACCGGTACCGAGATGACGTGAAGCTGATGGCCGAACTGGGGCTGAAGGCGTACCGGCTCTCGGTGGCCTGGCCCCGGATCCAGCCGGACGGGACCGGTCCGGCCAACCAGGCGGGGCTGGACTTCTACCGGGCGCTCGTCGACGAGCTGCTGGAGCACGGCATCGAGCCCTGGGTGACCCTCTACCACTGGGATCTGCCCCAGGCGCTGGAGGACGCCGGGGGCTGGCCGGTCCGGGACACCGCGCACCGGTTCGCCGAGTACGCGGAGCTGACCCAGCGGGCCCTCGGTGACCGCGTCCGGCACTGGATCACCCTCAACGAGCCCTGGTGCTCGGCCTTCCTCGGGTACGGCTCCGGGACGCACGCGCCCGGCCGGACCGACCCGCCGGCGGCGATTCGCGCCGCCCACCACCTGATGCTCGGCCACGGCTTCGCCACCCAGGCGCTGCGCGCGGCCGCCCCGGACCACGAGGTCGGGGTGACGCTCAACCTCTACGCCGTCTCGCCGCAGACCGACTCGCCGGGCGACGCCGACGCAGCCCGCCGGATCGACGGGCTGGCCAACCGGTTCTTCCTCGACCCGATCCTGCGCGGCAGCTACCCGGCGGACGTGGTGGCGGACCTCGCCGGGGTGACCGACTTCGGCCACGTCCGGGACGGCGACCTGGAGGTCGTCGCCACCCCGATGTCGTTCCTCGGGATCAACTACTACAGCCGGCACGTGGTCGCCGCGCCGATCGAGGGGGTGGAGCCGGAGCCGTACTGGCGGGCGCAGTCGAGCTGGCCCGGCAGCGAGCAGGTCCGGTTCGTCACCCGAGGGGTCCCGGTGACCGACATGAACTGGGAGATCGACGCGCCCGGGCTGGTGGAGGTCCTCCAGATGGTGCACCGGAACTACCCGGAGCTGCCGCTCTACATCACCGAGAACGGCTCCGCCTTCGTGGACGAGGTGGTCGACGGCGAGGTCGACGACGTCGACCGGGTGGCGTACTTCGACGCCCACCTGCGGGCCTGTCACACCGCGATCACCTCCGGTGTGCCGCTGCGCGGCTACTTCGCCTGGTCGCTGCTGGACAACTTCGAGTGGGCGTGGGGTTACACGAAGCGCTTCGGCATGGTCTACGTCGACTACGACAGCCAGCTTCGGATTCCCAAGTCGAGCGCGAAGTGGTACACCGAGGTGATCCGACGTAACGGTTTGGCCGCACAATAGGCGTGGCCAACCAGTACTGGGATGGTCCGGCACCGGCCCGTGCCAGGTCGGTGCCGGTCGCCCGACGTCGGAGGAGCAGACGATGACAACGCAGCGCACCCGCTCGCTCGGGCGGCCAACCCTGGACGCGGTCGCAGCCCGCGCCGGCGTGGGACGGGGCACGGTGTCGCGCGTCGTCAACGGCTCGCCCCAGGTGAGCCCGGAGGCTCGGGCCGCCGTGCAACGGGCGATCGCCGAGCTGGGGTACGTGCCGAACCGGGCGGCCCGGGCACTGGTGACGCAGCGGACCGACTCGGTCGCCCTGGTGGTCTCCGAGTCGGAGGAGCGGGTCTTCGGCGAGCCGTTCTTCGCCGGCATCGTGCGGGGGATCAGCTCCGCCCTGCTGGAGACGTCGATGCAGCTGTGGCTGGCGATGGCGCAGTCTCCGGCCGAGCGGGAACGGATGGAGCACCACCTGACCAACCAGCACGTGGACGGTGTGCTCCTCCTCTCCCTGCACGACGCGGACCCGCTGCCCGCCCTGCTGGAGCAGCGCGGGCTGCCGACCGTGCTCGGCGGCCGGCCGGCCCGGATGCTGACGGACCCGAACGGGGCGTACTTCGTCGACGTGGACAATGCCGGCGGGGCCCGGCTGGCCGTCGAGCACCTGTTGCGCAAGGGACGGCGGCGGGTGGCCACGATCGCCGGACCGCAGGACATGGGCGTGGGTGTGGCTCGGCTGAGCGGCTACCGGGAGGCGATGCGGGACAGCGGCGCGGAGGTCAGCGACGACCTGATCGCGTACGGCGACTTTAGCGAGAGCAGCGGTGCGGCGGCGATGCGCCGGCTGCTCGAGGCCTGCCCCGATCTCGACGCCGTCTTCGTCGCCTCCGACCTGATGGCCTGCGGGGCGCTGCGGGCGCTGCGCGAGGCGGGGCGCCGGGTCCCCGACGACGTGGCGGTGGTGGGCTTCGAGGACGCCCCGATCGCCCGGCAGATGGACCCGCCGCTGACCACGGTCTTCCAGCCCATGGAGGAGATGGGGCGGCAGATGGCCCGGCTGCTCGTCTCCCGGATCCGCCGGGAGGAGCGGGAGACGCCGTACGTCCTGCTCGACACCCACCTCGTGCACCGCAGCTCGGCCTGACCCGTCCCCGCGACCCCGCCGGTCGGGCACCGACCACGGCACCTCCTCACGGCACGTACCGGTTGTTGCTGCCGGGACATGGCATGGCAACAGGGACGAAATGGTCATAGGGCAGCATGGTCCCCAGCACACCGGCGGTGACCCGCGCCGGTCCGCCGACGGAGGGGACGGACATGTTGCTGAGGGTTCGGGTGACCCTGCCGGACCGACCTGGCACACTCGGCCAGGTGGCCCGCACGCTGGGCGTGGCAGGGGCCGACATCGTCCAGGTGGTGGTCCTGGAGCGGCTCGGCGGGCGGGCGGTGGACGACTTCACCGTCGTCTGGCCGGGGGCGTCCCGGGTCGACCGGCTCAGCGCCGGGCTCGGCGCGATCCCCGGCGTACGGGTCGACGGCATGTGGCGGGCCATCGGCGCGCCGACCGGTGGCGGACAGGACGCCGAGCTGCTGGCCCAGATCGCGGCGAACCCGGCGCACGGCCTCGCCACGCTGGTCGACGCGGTGCCGGGGCTGCTCGCCGCCGACTGGGCCGCCGCCGCCGTGGTACCGGCCGACTGGGCGGCCCGCAGCGCGCCCGGCTCGGGAGCGGTCCGGGGCACCGGCGCACCCGCGGTGGCGTACGCGAGCTGGCGGGCGCCGAGCCCGCTGCGCCTGCCCGAGGTGACGCCGTTGCGGGCCCGCGCCCTGCGCGGCCCGACCGGGGTCCACTACGCGGTCGCGCCGTTCGGCCGGGCCGGGCTGGTGCTGATGCTCGCCCGGGTGGACGGCGACGGGCTCGTGGCGGCCGGCTTCCACGTCACGGAGGTGGACCGGATCGCTCAACTCGTCCGCGCCGCCGCGACGATCCTCGGCGATCGGCTCGACCTGGTCGGTGCCGCACCGGCGGCGTCCGGTGCCGCGTCCGCCCGGGCCGCGGCGATGGCGGCGGTGACCGAGACCACGGCCACCGTCACCGGTCCGGCAATCGCCGAGTAACAGTCGGCGGGCAGGCTGGACCCGGGAGGGAGTCACCATGACGCTGTGGCGGATCAGAGCGACCGTGACCGACCGGCCCGGATTCCTCTCGGTGCTCACCGCGAGCCTCGCGTTGCGCGGGGTCAACATCCTCACCGTGCAGGTGCACACGACCGAGGCCGGGGCGGTGGACGACTTTCTGGTCGACGCGCCGGCCGAACTCACCGCGGACGACCTGGTCGCGGCGGTGGAGAAGGGTCGTGGCCGGGACTGCTGGGTGGCGCGCAGCGAGGCGCAGGGCCTCGTGGATCAGCCGACCCGGGCCCTCGGCCTCGCGACCCGGCTGGTGCACGACCCGGACGCGCTGGGGGAGACGCTGCGGACGCTGCTCGCCGCCGACTCGGTGACCTGGCGCCCGCTGCCCGCCGCCGGTGGTCCCGGGTACGACCGGGGCGCCATGCGGCTGCCGGACCCGGACGGTGGAACGTTCGAGGTGGGCCGGAGCGCCCCCGCCTTCACCCCGGCGGAGTTCGCCCGCGCCCAGGCGCTGCTGGAGCTGGCCGGGGCCGTGCTGCGGCGTAGCGTCGAGCACGTCACCCTGGTGCTGCCGGAGGGCGCCGAGGTCCTGGTCCGCCCGGCGCTCACCGAGGACCTGGCCGCGGTCCAGGCGATGCACCAGCGTTGCTCCGCGGATACCCTGCGCCGTCGCTACCCGACGATGGCCGACCGACCGGACGGTGAGCGGCTGCGCCGTCTGCTGGCTCCGGCGCGCGGGGTGACGCTGCTGGCGGTGCCGGAGGGCGGGACCGGGGATCCGGACCGGGTGGTGGCGATGGCGAACCTGGTCGCCGAGGGCGAGCTCGCCCAGGTCGCCCTCCTGGTCGAGGACGCCTGGCAGCGACGGGGCCTGGGTGGCGCCCTGTTGCGCCGGCTCGCCACGTACGCGGACCGGGGCGGCTACGCGGCGCTGTCGGCGTACACCCCGGCCGACAACGTGGGGATGCTGCGCCTGCTGAACCGGTTCCACCGGCCCGGCGCGGTGGAGCGCGACGGCAACCTGCTGAGCGTGACCGTGCCGCTGGCCGAGCGCTCCGCTGCCGCGCCGCCCGCCGAGCGGCTCGGGACCAGGCTGCCGATTCCGGCCCAGCCCGGCCCCGGCGCGGCCGCCGGTTCCGGGCGCGGCCTCGGGACGTCCGCCGGTCCCCGGCCCGGCCCCGGCGTGCCCGCCGGGCGCGCCCGTGCCGCCGCCGAGGCGCCGGAGACCTGAGACAGCGGTCCGGTCCCGGTTCGGGACCGGACCGCGGAGAACGCCCACCGGGGGCGAGACGGCGGGCCGGGCCGCCGGGCCGCCCATCGGGGGCGAGACGGGCGGGGCCCGTCCGGTGGGACGGCCGGACGGGCCCCGTCAGCTCCGGTCCCGGTCGGGTGGAGGCCACAGCGACGTCTCAGATGTTCGGCGGCAGGGCTGTCCACTCCGGGAAGTTTCCGTAGAGCCGCTCGCCCGGTTCACCGACGGTGACCGCCTGCACCAGGAGGTCGCCCCCGACGAAGGCGCCCTTCCAGGACGCGCCGCGACCGCCGAACGGCTCCGCCCGGTCGCCCCGGGAGCGGGGCCGGTTGATGCCCACCTTGAACGCCTGCAGGTCGACGGCGAGCTTGGCCGCCTTCTCCTCGTCGTCGCAGGCGAGACTCGCCACCAGCGCGCCGTTGGAGGCGTTCATCGCGGCCAGCAACTCCTCCTCGGTGTCCACCACCACGATGGTGTCCACCGGCCCGAACGGCTCGGCGTGCATCAGCCGGGACCGCCCCGGCGGGGCGAGCAGCACCGAGGGTGCGACGTACGCCGAGGTGTCCTGGCCGGGGAGGAAGGGCGCCCCGTCGAGCCGGCCGCGGTAGAGCGGGATCGCGCCGCCGCGGACCGCCTCGTCCACCTTACGCCGCAGCTCGTCGGCCTTGCCGGCGCTGATCAGCGGCCCGAAGTCGAGGTCGGGCAGCGGGTCGCCCGGGCTCCAGGTGTCGTCCACGGCGAGCGGGTGCCCGAAGCGGACCGAGCGGACGACCGGCAGGTACATGTCGAGGAACTGGTCGACCAGGTCGCGCTGGACCACGAAGCGTGGGTACGCGGTGCAGCGCTGCTTGCCGTACTCGAAGCCCTTCTTCAGGTGCGTGGCGAGCATGTCCCACTGGGAGAACTCCCAGATGCCCCAGGCGTTCAGTCCCTCCTGCTCGATCATGTGCCGCTTGTCGGTGTCGAGGAGCGCGGCGGCGACCTTGCCGCCGTTGGACCGACCGCCGACGAAGGCGACCGCGCCGATCTCCGGTGCCCGGACCAGCACCTCGGAGAGCTCCTCGCCGCTGCCGGAGACCAGGGTGGCGGGCAGCCCGACGCGGCGCATCAGCGCGTGGGCCACGGTGAGACAGACCGCCCCACCCTGGGACGGGGTCTTGGCGATCACGGCGTTGCCGGCGAGCAGCTGTACCAGCTCGGCGTGGACCAGCACGCTCATCGGGTAGTTCCAGCTGGCGATGTTGCTGACCGGGCCGGGAAGCGGCTCGCGTCCGCCGGCCAGCATCCGGTCGATCTCCTCGACGTACCAGCGGACGCCGTCGAGCGCCCGGTCGACGTCGGCGCAGGCGAGCCGCCACGGCTTGCCGATCTCCCAGACCAGCAGCAGGGCGAGCAGGTCGCGGTGCGGGGTCAGCGCGTCGAGCGCCGCGACCACCCGGGCCTTCCGGTCGGCGAGCGGGGTGGCCGCCCAGTCCCGGTGCTCGGCGGCCGCGAAGGCCACCGCGGAGCGGGCCGACTCGGCGTCGAGCCGAGGCAGGTTGACCAGCACGGTGTTGTCCACCGGGGTCCGGACGGCGGTCGGGGCGCCGGTCGACTGCCAGGCCCCCTCGATCAGGTTGCGCAGGGTGACGGCCCCGTCGGGGCGGCCCGGCTCGAGGTCGAACGCTTCGGGGGCCGTCTCCACCGCCCGGGCGAGGGTTTCCTGCCAGGCGGTGCCGTCGGCAAGGCGCAGTGCCATCGCTGCCTCCTCAGGTCGGTGGCCGGTCGGGCGGCCGGCGCGGTCCGGGGTGGACCCGGAGCCGCCGGGATCGGACCCGGACCTCCGCCGTGGCGGTCCGGGTATGCCGGCGCGGACGCGGCCCCGGTCGGGCGGCGCGTCGAGGGGTCACCCGGGGACGGCGGACGCCGGCCCGCTCCGATGCGGCCAATGTGGTTGCGGTGGGCCTCCGGAGGGCCGTACGCGGGGCCGGTGCTCCGGGAGGGCCGTGGGTGGCGAGCGACCCGGGCGGCGCGCCGCACTGGCTGGGCGGCGTCCCGGCGGGTCGCGGTGAGCTGCGCGGCGGCGACAGTGGCACCGCTGATCTGCGCGTACTGTCCCCCGGTTTGCGTGGCGCCGGCAACCGTACGCCCGTATCGCGGAACGCCGACGGTGCCCGGGTGCCGACGAGTGGACGGGATCGACGTCCAGTGATCGACGATGAGCCGCGAAAACGGCGTCAATATATTGATTGATATGTATCATGTGAGGAGTGTCAAAGGGTGGGAAAGGGCTTTCCTGACCCCCCGGGTCCCCCGTCTCGTGCGCCGGTCGGGCTCCCGGGTCGCCGGTTTGGTTCTTCACAAACCGGCAATGGCGTGGCTACATTGTTGGCTATCCATGGGAGCGCTCCCGGTGCTCCGACGAGGCCCGATGCGACTCCCTGGACCCGCACCCCCACCGGCCCGACCCGCACCTCTCACCCGACACCCGCGCCGCGCACCGCGCAGGGGAAGGGGCGGATGCGCCCCCATCCGCCCGGACGTCCCCCGCCACGCGTCGCCGCGCGCGGCTCCACGGACAGGAGCGATTCTCGTGCGTCACCGCATCGCCCCGGCCCGGCCGAACGGACAGCGTCCCCGGCCCGGACCACGTCCCCGGCCCACGATCCGGCACCGGCTCGACGGCCGGCAGCGCCCGGACGGCCGGCCGCGCCCCGACCGGGGGCAGCGGCCCGGCCGCTGGTACGACCGCGCCGCGACCGCCGTCGTCGCCGCGCTGACCGCCGCCGGGCTCATCCTGGCCGGCCCGCATCCCGCCGGCGCCGCCGGCCCCGGGGGCGACGGCGCCGGATCCGGCCCGGCCACACCGGCTGCCCTCGCCGGACCCTTCAACTACGCGGAGGCGTTGCAGAAGGCGCTGCTCTTCTACGAGGCGCAGCAGTCCGGCCGACTCCCCGACTGGAACCGCGTCTCCTGGCGGGGCGACTCCGCGCTGACCGACGGGGCCGACGTCGGGCTCGACCTCACCGGTGGCTGGTACGACGCCGGCGACCACGTCAAGTTCGGCTTCCCGATGGCGTTCAGCGCGACCATGCTCGCCTGGGGGGCGGTCGAGTACCGCGCCGCGTACGCCGCCTCCGGTCAACTGCCGCACCTGCTGAACAACCTGCGCTTCGTCAACGACTACTTCGTCAAGGCGCACCCGGCGCCGAACGTCCTCTACGGGCAGGTCGGCAAGGGCGACGACGACCACAGGTGGTGGGGGCCGGCCGAGGTGCTGCCGATGGCGCGCCCGGCGTACAAGATCGATTCGAGCTGTGGCGGCTCGGACCTGGCCGCCGAGACGGCGGCGGCCATGGCCGCCTCCTCGATGGTCTTCCGCCCCACCGACCCGGCGTACGCCGACCGGTTGCTCACCCACGCCCGGCAGCTCTACACCTTCGCCGACACCGTCCGGCGGCCGTACCACGAGTGCATCACCGATGCCACGAACTTCTACCGCTCCTGGAGCGGCTACCAGGACGAGCTGGTCTGGGGGGCGATCTGGCTGCACCGGGCCACCGGCGAGGCGAGCTACCTGGCCAAGGCGGAGAGCGAGTACGACCGGCTCGGCACCGAGCCGCAGTCGACGACCCGGATGTACCGGTGGACGGTCGCGTGGGACAACAAGCAGTTCGGCGCCTACGTCCTGCTGGCGAACCTGACCGGAAAGCAGAAGTACGTCGACGACGCCAACCGCTGGCTCGACTGGTGGACCGTCGGGGTGAACGGGGAGAAGGTCCGGACCTCGCCCGGCGGGATGGCGGTGCTGGACACCTGGGGCGCGCTGCGGTACGCCGCCAACACCGCCTTCGCCGCGCTGGTCTACAGCGACCGGCTCACCGACGTGGCCCGGAAGGCGCGCTACCACGACTTCGCCGTACGTCAGATCAACTACGCGCTCGGTGACAACCCGCGCAACTCCAGCTACGTGATCGGCTTCGGTGCCAACTACCCGAAGTACCCGCACCACCGCACCGCGCACGGCTCCTGGTGGGACAGCCAGCAGGTGCCGGAGGAGACCCGGCACGTCCTCTACGGCGCCCTGGTCGGCGGCCCGTCCGCACCCGACGACCGCTACACGGACAGCCGCGGCGACTACGTGATGAACGAAGTCGCCACCGACTACAACGCCGGGTTCACCTCCGCGCTGGCCCGGCTCTACGCCGAGTACGGCGGCACCCCGCTGGCGGACTTCCCGCAGCCGGAGGAGCCGGACATGGACGAGATCACCATCGAGACCACGGTGATGCAGAACGGGCCGCGGGCCACCGGGATCAAGGCGATCGTCTACAACAGGTCCGCCTTCCCGGCCCGGGCGCTCACCACCTCCCGGTTCCGGTACTACTTCCGCCCGGAGGGCACCGGCCCGATCCAGGTGACCAGCGGCTACACCCAGGGCTGTCCGGCGCCGACCACCGCCCACCCGTACTCCGGCGACATCTGGTACGTCGAGGTCGACTGCTCCGGCTACACCATCGCCCCGGCGGGCCAGTCGCAGCACCGGATGGAGGTGCAGTTCACGATCGGCGTGCCGGAGGGCGGCACCTGGGACCCGAGCAACGACCCGTCGTACCAGGCCGCCGCCGGGCCGAACCCGAAGCTGGCGCTCTGGGAGGGGGAGACGCTGATCTGGGGAGCCGAGCCCGCCCCGGCGACCCCGGACACCACCCCACCGGGTACGCCGACCGGCCTGGTCGCCTCGGCGGTCACCAGCAGCGGCGCGACGCTGACCTGGAACGCCGCCACCGATGACGTCGGGGTCACCGGTTACCGGGTCTACCGGGAGGCCGGCGCCGCCGACGTCCTGCTCGGCACGGTCGCCGCCACGACGTACGCGGTGACCGGGTTGACGCCCGGCACGACGTACGAGTTCTACGTCGTCGCGGTGGACGCGGCCGGCAACACCTCGGCACCGTCGGCACCGGTCTCGGTGACCACCGACACCACTCCGACCAGCGGCTGCCGGGTCACCTACGCCACCACCGACTGGAACACGGGCTTCACCGGCACGGTCACCATCACCAACACCGGCGCGACCACGATCGACGGCTGGACGCTCGCCTTCACCTTCCCGGGTGGGCAGCGGATCACCCAGTCCTGGTCGGCGACGGTCACCCAGTCCGGTGCGGCGGTGACGGCGACGAACCTCTCCTACAACGGCACCCTGGCACCCGGGGCCTCGACCAGCTTCGGCTTCACCGGCTCCCACCCCGGCAACAACCCGAGGCCCGCGACGTTCACGCTCAACGGCGCGGCCTGTACGACCGGCTGAACCGTCCCGCGCCGGTCCCACTCCGGGGCCGCCGGGCGGTACCAGCAGGCTGCCCGGCGGCCCCGGTCCGTTGCTCAGCGGGTACGCAGGCCGTATCCGTACGGGAACAGGGGGTGGTAGTCCCGGTCGCCGACGTTGATCGGCACCTGCGCCTCGCTGCGCGGCCAGCTCATCGGGAGCCGGCCGGTGAACGGACGCCGGCCGAAGAGCACGTCCGCGACGCCGGCCCCCTCGCTGCCGGGCAGCCAGGAGGCGACCAGCGCGTCCATGATGTCGAGCTGGTCGGTCAGCACCTGCGGCCGGCCACTGACGATGAGGACCACGCAGGTCTCGATCTCGCGGCAGACCTTGTCGATGACGGCTCGGTCACCCGGCTGGAGCGAGAGCGACTTCTCCTCGTGCTGTGGCGGGGTGCACCAGGTGCACTCCGGGCCGCCGACGTCGCCGAAGCCCTCGGCGTACGGCGTCTCGCCGACGACCACGATCCCGACGTCGGCACCGTCGGTCGGCGCGGAGGCGTCGGCGCTGTAGGTGACCCGCGCCCGGGGCGCCACCTCGCGGATGCCCTCCAGGATCGTCGTACCGGGGATGATGTCGCCGGAGGCGCCCTGCCACTGGATGGTCCAGCCGCCGGCCTGGTTGCCGATGTCGTCGGCGTTGCGGCCCGCGACGTAGAGCCTCGCGTCCCGGCGTAGCGGCAGGGCCCGGTTACGGTTCTTCAGCAGCACCTGCGACTCGGCGACGGCGCGGCGGGCCAGGGTGCGATGCTCCGGGCTGCCGACCTCGTCGATGTCGTCGGTCGAGGCGTACGGCTTCTCGAAGAGGCCGAGCTCGAACTTCGCCCGCAGGATCCGGCGGACGGCGTCGTCGATCCGGGCCCGGCTGACCCGGCCGGCCTCCACCTCGGCGACCAGCAGCTCGATGAACTGCGGCGCGCTGTGCGGCACCATGAACATGTCGATGCCGGCGTTGACTCCGGTTCGGACCTTGTACGGGGTCAACCCGCCGTTGGTCGGGTCCGACGGGTCGGGAATCTTGTGGATGCCCTCCCAGTCGGAGATGACGAAGCCCCGGAACCGCCGGGCGCCCTTGAGCACGTCGGTGATCAGTTCGCGGTGGGCGTGCATCTTGACCGGGTTGCCGACGCCGTCCTCGGTCCAGTCCACGCTGGAGTACGACGGCATGACGCTGCGTACGTCGTACCGCCGCATCGCGTCCCAGTACGGCGCCAGGTTGGTCCGGGCGAAGTCGGCTCGGCTGCTGACCGTGACGCCCTGGTCGATGACGTACGTCTGGGAGTCCGGCGGCAGCGACTTGTTGGCCTCGGCGGCGGCGTGGTCGTAGACGGTGTCGCCGTCACCGGCGTAGTGCTTCACGGTGGCCAGTACCCCGGCGCTCTGCGATCCGGCGATGTAGCTGGCCATCTGGCCGACCAGCTTCGGGTCCTCGCCGAAGCTCTCGTACGTCCGGCCCCAGCGCTCGTCCCGGGCCACGCAGAGGCAGGGGGCGAAGTTCCACGGGATGCCGGTGGCGCGGACCTCCTCGGCGGTAGCCCGGCCGATCTGCCGGACCAGGTCGGGGTTCCGGGTGGCGCCGAGCCCGATGTTGTGCGGGAAGACGGTGGCGCCGTAGACGTTGGCGTGCCCGTGCACGGCGTCGACGCCGTAGATGATCGGGATGCCGAGGCGGGTGCTCATCGCCTGCCGTTGGAATCCGTTGATCATCTCGACCCAGGCTTCCGGGGTGTTCGGGGTCGGGACGGAGCCGCCGCCGGAGAGGATCGAGCCGAGGTGCCACTCGGCGATCAGGCTCGGGTTGTCGGCGACCGCGGCCCGCTCGGCCTGGGTCATCTGGCCGACCTTCTCCCGCAGGGTCATCCGACGGAGCAGGTCGTCGACCCGGCGCTCGACGGGCAGCCAGGGGTTGCGGTACGCGGGCCGGTCGCCGTGTCGGGCGGACGGGGACCCGGGATCGCCGGTGGTGGGGGTGGCCGATGCCGCGTCCGCCGGCAGCAGGGCGGCGACCAGCAGGCCGACCACCAGGGGTGTCAGCCGGGTGCGGGATCGTTGGTGTGCACGCACGGTGGCCTCCAGGATCGTTCGGGGACGCGCCGCCCTCGATCCTTCCCAGATCGATCGTGCGGCGTCAATATCAAACCGTAAGGTTTGTTATCTGCGGGGGCCCACAAACCCCCGGCGGCGGGTTGCCGCCGGGGCCGGGCGGGGATCCGGTGTCCGCGACCACCGGAATCTGATGGCGTCGGTGGCCCGGCCGGTCCGCGCCGGGATCTCCGCGTCACGACCGGGCTGACCGTACGGGGTGGAGGAGGGACCAGGGATCAGGCCGGAACGGTCCACTTCTGGTTGGCGGCGCCGGTGCAGGTCCAGATCTGCGTCGGGGTGCCGTTCGCCGGGTTGTGATCCAGGACGTCGAGGCACTTGTTGGCGCTGACGCTGGTCAGGTCGCGGCCGGCGGTCGCGGTCCAGCGCTGGTTGGCGGCGCCGGTGCAGGTCCAGATCTGCACCCGCGCGCCGTTGGCGGTCGAGTGGTCGCGGACGTCCAGGCACTTGCCCAGGGCCCGGACGGTGCCGTCGGCGGCGAGCGTCCACCGCTGGGCGGCGGTGCCGTTGCACTCCCAGAGCTGCACCGGGGTACCGTCGGCCGCGTTGCCCCCCGCGACGTCGAGGCACTTGCCGGCCAGGCCGACGATCGGGCCGGTGCGCCCGCCACCGGACTGGGTCCCGGACCAGGTGAAGGTCGCGCTGGTCCGGGCCGGCAGGGTGTACGTGAAGGACTGGCCACCCCAGACCACCCGGATCGACTGCGCCGAGGTGCCACCGTTGTGCGCGATCAGCGCCTTCGAGCCGTCGGGGTTGCGGTACGCGACGTTGAGCACGGGGCTGGTGGCGGTCGAGTCGATTCGGTACGCCCCCGGCCTGACGAACTTGGTCAGGTGCCCGGTGGTGTAGTACTCGATGGTGTAGTCGACCTGGCCGGCCCGGGGCCCACCCTCCTGCACCGTGATCAGACCGGTGCAGACGTCGCAGCCGCCGTTGTGCGGGCCCTGGAACTGGTTCAGCGCCAGGCTCCACTTGACCAGGCTGCTGCTCCAGTTACGGGCGTAGGTGACGATGTCCGCCATGTCCTCGTTGTGCTGGTTGGCGATCCAGTTGCCGCCCGAGTGCTCCGTGCTGAACTGCCGAACGGACGGGTACTGGGCGCGCACCTGGCTGCCGACCGCCGGGTCGCCGAAGTAGCCGTGCCAGGCGATGCCGCCGAAGAGCGGGTCGTTCCGCAGCGCCGCGTCGGAGACGATGCCCGCGCCGATCTGGCCCCAGTCCCCGTAGTTCCAGTCGTGTACCAGCACCTTGGTGGTGATCCCGGCGGCCCGGAACGCCGGTAGCAGGTGGTTCTTGGTGAACTCCAGCAACCCGGAGGCGTTCCAGTTCATCCCCGGGTAGTTCATCGCCGTCGGGTTGTCCGCCCGGCAGCAGTTCGGCTCGTTCTGCACCGAGACGTAGTCGATCGGGATCCCGGCCGCCTGGTACGTCTGGATGTACTTCACGAAGTACTGGGCGTACATCGGGTAGTACTCCCACTTCAGCCAGCCCATCTGGTCCATCCGGCCGTTGTCCTTCATCCAGCCGGGGGCGCTCCACGGCACGCCCTTGACCCGCAGCGCCGGGTTCAGCGACTTCGCCTGCGCGGTGAGCAGCCGGACGTTGGTGTCGTAGCCGTTGGCGTAGAAGTCGGAGAGGTCGCAGCAGGTGTCGTCGAGCGAGACGTTGCCCGGCCGGGAGAGGTCGGAGGCACCCATCGGGTTGCGGACGAAGGAGAGCCCGATGCCGTCGGTCGGGTGGAAGAGCCGGCGCATCACCTCGTCCCGGGCGGCCGCGCTGACCGCCCCGCCGCGCAGCAGGTACGCCGTGGTGTCGGTAATCGAGGCACCGCCGCCCTCGAACTGCTGGTAGCGGACGTTCTCGTCGACGTTGATGGTGTGGGTCGCGCCGGGGCTGGTGGCGGCGAAGGCGATCGGCGACTGTTGCTGGAGGCCGCGGGTGACGGTACGCCCACCGGCGTCCGAGGTGGTGGTGAGCCAGACGTTCACCTGCTCGCGGGCGGCGTGGGCCGCCGGCGTGGGGCCGGCGACGGCACCGGTGGCGGCGAGGCCGAGGACGAGCAGCCCGGCCGGCAGCACGCGTCGGAGCGACCGGGCGGTGCGTGGCGGTGGCGTCGTGGCCGGCGCGGGCCGGGCCCGGCGGCTCGTGGCCGCCGTACCTGCTGGGTTCATGGGACGGGTTCCCCTCGTTCGCACGTCCAACGTCTACGGCCGGCCGACACTAATAGATAACACTCTTAAAAAATTCGTGTCAATGAACCGGGTCCGGGTTCGCGGTCAGCTCACGGTCCGTGGCCTCGCCGGGGACGGACGGTTGCCACCGGAGGCCGGCCCGTGCGGCCTCGGGCCGCCCGGATCATCCCCGGGTGGTGCCGTGCTCCACGCAGGTCGCCGTCCAGCCGGCCGGCAGCACCTGTACCCGCATCCGACGGCGACAGGCCGGGCAGAACCGGGGCGGCTCCAGCCGTCGGGCCGCCGCGCACTCCTCGTGACCCCCGTCGGCCAGTGCCCGCCCGCAGCGGTCACACCACGGCCCGGCCGCCGGATCGGTGCCGCCCCTGGTCGGCTCCGTCGTCTCCACCCGCGCCCCCGGTCTCAGATCGTGGCCGACAGGGCCTTGACCGGCATCTTCAGCTCGGCCAACAGGGCGAGATCCTCACTGGCCGGGCGGCCGAGCGTGGTGAGGTAGTTGCCGACGATCACCGCGTTGATGCCGCCGAGCAGGCCGTCCCGGGTGCCGAGGTCGCCGAGGGTGATCTCACGCCCGCCGGCGTACCGGAGGATCGTCCGCGGCATCGCCAGCCGGAAGGCGGCGATGGCCCGCAGCGCGTCGCGCGGCGCGACGGGAGACCGGTCACCCAGCGGGGTGCCCGGCCGGGGGTTGAGGAAGTTCAACGGCACCTCGTGCGGATCGAGCTCGGCGAGCTGCGCCGCGAACTCGGCGCGCTGCTCGACGGTCTCGCCGAGGCCGATGATGCCACCGCAACAGACCTCCATGCCGGAGGCGCGGACCATCCGCAGCGTCTCCCAGCGCTCCTCCCAGGAGTGCGTGGTGACGACGTTCGGGAAGTAGGAACGGCTGGTCTCCAGGTTGTGGTTGTAGCGGTGTATCCCCAGCTCGACCAGCTCGTCCACCTGGGCCTGGGTCAGGATGCCGAGCGAGGCGGCGATATTGATCTCCACCTCGGCCCGGATCGCGGCCACACCCTCGCGCAGCTGCCGCATCAGCCGCTCGTCCGGGCCCCGGACCGCGGCGACGATGCAGAACTCGGTCGCACCGGTCTTCGCGGTCTGCTTCGCCGCCTCCACCAGGGACGGAATGTCGAGCCAGACCGAGCGGACCGGGGAGGCGAAGAGGCCCGACTGGGAGCAGAAGTGGCAGTCCTCCGGGCAGCCGCCGGTCTTCAGCGAGACGATGCCCTCGACCTCGACCTCCGGACCGCACCACCGCATCCGTACCTCGTGGGCGAGCTGCAGGGCGGCGGAGAGCCGGTCGTCCGGAAGCCGGAGCACGGCGAGCACGCCGGCCTCGTCGAGGCCGACGCCACCGTCGAGGACCTGGGTCCGTGCCTGGTCGAGGATGTCGGGCATGGTCCGTACCCTACAAGGCGGACCGGCCGTCGGTGGGTGCCGACCGGCGAGCCGCGGCCCGCCCGACCAGCTCCGATCGGATCCCGTGCCCCGTCGGCCCGGCGGCCGCCCGCGGGCCGGTCCAGGTGGTATTTTCGCCGCTCGGGGCCGTCGTCCGGCCGGCGGTGGGCCGGTGCCGACGCCCCGCGGAGCCACCCGCCCGAGGGTTCCGCCGAGCGCCGCCACCCGACCCTTCGGGCGCGGACGAGTGGGGAGTGACCGTGCCAGGCTGGCTGGAGGTGCTGGAACGGAAGTCCCGGTTGCGCGCCAGGGCCGGGCTCAGCCGGCGGCTACGGCCGCGCGGTCCCGGTGAGCCGGTGGTCGATCTGGCCGGCAACGACTACCTCGGCCTCTCCCGCCACCCGGCGGTCACGGCCGCGGCGGCCGAGGCACTGACCGGGTACGGCCTGGGTGCGACCGGCTCCCGGCTGGTCCGCGGCAGCACCGCGCCCCACCAGGCGTTGGAGGGAGCGCTCGCCGACTGGCTGGGCACGGCCGGAGCGCTCGTCTACTCCTCCGGCTATCTCGCCAACCTCGGTGCGGTACGCGCCCTGACCCGGCCCCGCACCCTGCTGGTCAGCGACGCACACAACCACGCCTCGCTGATCGACGGATGTCGACTCTCCGGTGCCGAGACCGTGGTCACGCCGCACCTCGACGTCGATGCCGTCGCCGCGGCGCTGGCCGCCGCGCCGGGCCGCCCGGCGGTGGTGGTCACCGAGTCGGTCTTCTCGGTCGATGGTGACCTGGCTCCGCTGACCCGGCTGCACGAGGTGGCTCGTCGGCACGGGGCGCTGCTCCTGGTCGACGACGCGCACGCGCTCGGCGTCCGCGGTCCGGACGGTGCGGGCGCGGTCGCGGAGGCCGGGCTCACCGGCGAGCCGGACGTGGTGGTGACCGCCACGCTCTCCAAGGCGCTCGGTGGAGCCGGCGGCGTCGTGGCCGGTCCGGCCGAGCTGATCCGGCACCTGATCGACACCGGACGGACGTTCATCTACGACACCGCGCTGCCACCGGCGGTGGCGGCGGGGGCGCTCGTCGCCGCCGATCTGGCCCGGGCCGGCGGCGAACTGCGGGCCGAGCTGGCCGACCGGGCCGCCGCCGCCACCCGCCGGCTCCGCGCCGCCGGCCTGGCGGTCTCGGAACCGGCCGCCGGCGTGATCTCGGTGGCGGCACCCGGTCCCGAGGCGGCGGTGACCTGGGCGGCCGACTGCCTGGACCGCGGGGTCGCGGTGGGCTGCTTCCGGCCGCCGTCGACCCCGGACCCCCGGTCCCGGTTGCGGCTCACCGTCAACGTGGGCGTCGCCCGCGCCGACTTCGAACGGGCCCTCGACGTGATCGTCGCGTGCGCGCCGGCCGCCGGGGCCTCGCCCGCCGCGCGGTCCGGCGGGCCGCGCCCGGACGAGCGAGCCGCACCAGTGCGGTCCGGCGACGCCCCGGGCGTGGGCGGGACCGCCCGGGGCGTCTCCGCCGCCGGGGCGGGGGGCCCGTGGTGATCGGCCCGGCGCCCTGGCGGGGGCCGGTCCTGGTCACCGGCACCGACACCGACGTGGGCAAGACGGTGGTCACCGCGGCGATCACCGCCGCGGCCCAGGCCGCGGGGTTGCGGGTCGCCGTGCTCAAACCCGGCCAGACCGGCACCGCGACCGGTGCCCCGTCGGACATCGACGTCGTGACCCGGCTCGCCGCCCCGATGACCGCGCGGACGCTGGTGAGCTACCCAGAGCCACTGGCGCCGCTGGCCGCGGCGCGGGTGGCGAGCGCGGAGCCGCTGGAGCTCGACACCGTGGTCGACGAGGTCCGGAGCGAGGCGGAGAAGCACGACCTGGTGCTGGTCGAGGGGGCCGGCGGATTGCTGGTTCCGATGGGGCTGCGGGCCTCGGGCGAGGCCTGGACGGTCGCCGACCTGGCGGTGGCGCTCGGCGCCTCGGCCGTGGTGGTCGCCCGGGCGGGGCTGGGGACGCTCAACCACACCGCGCTGACCCTGGAGGCGCTGGAGCGGCGGGCGGTACCGGCCGGCGTGGTCCTCGGCGCCTGGCCGGCCGAGCCGGAGCTGGTGCACTGGGCCAACCTCACCGAGCTGGTCTCCACCATGGTCGGTGCCCTGCCGGACGGGGCCGGCAGCATGGAACCCGGCGTCTTCCGGCGCTCCGCGCCCGGCTGGCTCACCCCGGTCCTCTACGGCGTCCTCGACGACTGGCGTACCTGGGCCGACGAGATCAGCTGAGTCCACCGGTCCGGCGGGCAGCGGCCGGCGCGGTGTCCTCGGGTGCCGGGCAACGTGGTACCTCACTTTCGTCGGTAACGCCCCCTCCGCCAGGTCGGTACCCTGGCCGCGTGCTGGTCGGAGCAGGGGACACGACGTGGGCGCCCGTCCGTGCCTGGCTACACCGGCGGCGGAGGCCGCTCCTGGACTGGCTGCTCTGGGCCGTGCTCGCCATGCCGACCACCTGGGCGCTGGTGACCCCGCCATACCGTTTCTGGCCGGGCGTCCGGCTGGCCGGCGCGCTGCTGGTGGTGGGCGTGGCGGTGTGGGCGAGTCGCCGGGCGCCGCTGGTCTCGTTGACCCTCGTCGTGCTGGCGACCCTCCTCGACGGCAACATCGTCTTCGCGATCCCCGTCCTGGGCTATCTGGTGGGCCGGCGGATGGAACGGGTCGCTCCGGCGGCCCTCGTCTTCGTCGGGATCGCCCTCGGCGGGACCGCGCTGAACCTCGGCGTCCTCGGCGTCGGAGCCGAACAGTGGTACCTGCTCGCCACCACACTGGTGTTCGGTGGGGTCCTGCCCTGGCTGGTCGGCCGCTACCGTCGCCAGCGCTGGGCCCTGGTCCTGGCCAACCGGGAGCAGGCGGAGCTGGCCGAGCGGGAGCGACGCGGGGCCGTCGAGCGTATCCGGATGCGGGAACGGGCCCGGATCGCCCAGGACATTCACGACTCACTCGGCCACGAGCTGAGCCTGATCGCGCTCCGGGCCGGTGCGCTGGAGCTGGCGCCGGACCTCGCCGAGCGGCACCGCCGCGCGGCCGGGGAGGTCCGGGCCAGCGTGGCCCTGGCAACCGAACGGCTGCGCCAGGTGATCGGGGTTCTCCGGGACGATGCCGAGCCCGCGCCGACCCGGCCGGTCGGGGAGGGGATCGCCGACCTCGTCGCGCGGTCCCGCGCCGCCGGCATGTCGATCCGGCTCCTGACCGGGCCGGATCCGGCACCGCGCCCCGGGTCCCGCACCGCGGGCCCGGCGGACCCGGCCACCTCGCCGGCGACGGCGGTGATGGGGGGCGGGTCCGCGCCGACCGGACCCGCCGGAGCGGCGGACGGATCCGCGCCGGCCGAGTCGCGGGCGGAGGTGGCGGCGGGCGTGTCGGTCGGTCTGCCGCCGCTGGTCGAACGGGCCGCGTACCGGGTGGTGCAGGAGGCGCTGACCAACGCGAACCGGCACGCACCGGGCGCCGCGGTCACGGTACGGCTCGACAGCACCGCCGGTCGGACGGTGGTGCGGGTGACCAACGACCCGCCGCCGGTCGGGCCGGTGCCCGACCTCAGGACCACCGGATCGGGGCTGGTCGCCCTCGCGGAGTGGGTCCGGACGGCCGGCGGGACGCTGCGGGCCGGCCCGGCGGCGGGCGGCTTCGAGGTGGTGGCGGAGCTGCCCCACACGCCCCTCCGCACCCCGGTCGACGATGACGACATCCTCCTGGCGCCGCTGCCCTCCGCCTCGGTGGAGCGGCTGGACCGGGCCCGCCGCCGGGTCCGGCGCAGCCTGGTGGCGGCGGTCGCCGTACCGGCGCTGGTCGCGGTCGGGCTCACCCTGGCGTACTACCCGATCGCGACCTTCGGCAGCGTCCTGCCCGCCGAGCGGTTCGAGCGGATGCGGCTCGGCCAGTCCCGGGCCGAACTCCGTGACGCGCTGCCGCGCCGGCAGCTCACCGCGCCGGCCCCGACCGGCACCACGCCCACCCCGCCCGGGGCGAGCTGCGAGTACTACCCGGACGCCGGCTTCCCGATGGGGCGCGTCGTCTACCGGCTCTGTTTCGTGGACGGCCGACTGGCGGTCAAGGAACGGCTGCCCGGCTGAGGCACGGCGGCGGTCGTGGTCGCCGACGAGGCGGATCCGGAAGGGATCAGAGAGGGACAAGGGTGATTCCGGTACTACTGGCCGACGACGAGATGATGATCCGGGCCGGTGTCCGGGCGATCCTGGCGACGGACCCGGAGATCGAGGTGGTCGCCGAGGCGGCCGACGGCCGCGCCGCGGTCGAACTGGTCCGGTCCCACCGGCCCCGGGTTGCCCTGCTGGACATCCGGATGCCCCGCCTTGACGGGCTCACCGCCGGCGCGCAGATCCGCCGTCTCGTCCCGGAGACCGCGGTGGTCATGCTGACCACCTTCGGGGAGGACGACTACATCGCCCGCGCGCTCGGCGACGGGATGGCGGGGTTTCTGCTCAAGTCCGGCGACCCGCGAGAGCTGATCGCCGGGGTGCGGGCGGCGGCGGACGGTGCGGCGTACCTGTCGCCGCAGGTCGCCCGCCGGGTCATCGAACTCGGCGGCGGACTGCTGGCCCGGGGACCGGCGGCCCGGGAGCGGATCGCCGCCCTGACCGAGCGGGAGCGGGAGGTGCTGGCGCTGGTCGGGGCCGGCCTCTCCAACGCCGCGATCGGGCGGCGGCTGTTTCTGGTGGAGGGCACCGTGAAGAGCTACCTCAGCAGCATCTTCGTCCGGCTCGGCGTCCGCAATCGGGTCCAGGCGGCGATCATCGCGTACGAGGCCGGGCTGGTGCCGGAGGACGTGCTCGGCGAGGAGTAGCGGAGACCGGCCGTGCGGAGAGCGACGCGGCCAGGCGGCGGACTCCGGCGACGATCTCCGCCTCCGGTGTCGCGGCGTACCCGAGCAGCAACCCGGGGCGTTCGTACGGCTCCAGAGCGTGCGCGGACACCGGCTGCACCTCCACGCCGTGCCGGGACGCGCGCACGGCCGCCGCTGCGTCGTCCGTCTCCGGCGGCAGCCAACCGATCAGGTGCAGGCCGGCGGCCGGCGGCGCGACGGAGAGCACACCGTCGAGTTCGGCGTGGACCGCGCCGGCCAGGGTGGCGGCGCGGTGCGCGTACAGCGCCCGCATCCGCCGGACGTGTCGGGCGAAGTGCCCCTCGGCGATGAAGTCGGCGAGGGTGGCCTGCTCCAGCACGGGCGCGTGCACCGCGGCGAACCGGTGTCCGCTGACGAACGCGTCGACCAGGTGCTCTGGCACGACCACGAACCCGATGCGGAGCGCGGGGAAGAGCACCTTGCTGAAGCTTCCGACGTAGATGACCCGTCCCGCGCTGTCCAGACCCTGGAGCGAGGGCAGCGGGTCCCCGACGTGGCGGTACTCGCTGTCGTAGTCGTCCTCCACGATGTACGTTCCCGCGTCGCGCGCGTGTTCGAGCAGGGCGAGCCGGCGCGGAAGGCTCATGACCACACCGAGCGGAAACTGGTGTGACGGGGTGACGTAGACGAGCCGGGCCCCCGGGGCGCGGCGCCGACCGGCATCGACGTCCAGACCCTCCCGGTCCACCGGGACCGGTACGGGCGTGGCGCCCGCGGAGACGATCGCCCCGCGCGCGCCGTAGTAGCCCGGATCCTCCACCCAGGCGTCGTCGCCCTGGTCGAGCAGGAGCCGCGCGGTCAGGCTGAGCGCGGCCTGCGCCCCGCTCACCACGATGACCTGGTCGGGCGTGCAGCGAACACCGCGCGCCAGGCCGACGTACCCGGCGATCGCCTCCCGCAGCGGCCGGTAGCCGGCAGGACTCTGGTAGCTCAGCAGCGCGTGGGACGACCGGCGGGATCGCCGTACCAGGAGCCTGGTCCACAGGTCGGTGGGGAAGGCGTCGAGGGCCGGCTGCCCGACGGGGAAGGCGCGGGGGCGCGCCTCGGCCGTCTCCGCCCCGCGGGTCCACCACCGGATGCCGGCCAGACGGGTGCCCTGGGCCGACAGCCGCGGTCGCGCCCCGGCGGTGTCGGGGGCGACCGACGGCGTCCGCGGGACCCGCAGGAGTGCCACGGTGGTGCCGGCGCCGGCCCGGCCCTCCAGGTACCCCTCGTCGCGGCGCCGCTCGTAGGCGTAGAGCGTCGTGGTACGCGACACACCCAACTCGGCCGCCAGGGCCCGCGAGGAGGGCAGCCGTACGCCGGAGCCCAGTTGTCCGGAGAGGATCGCCTCGCGGATCGCCTGGTAGATCTGCCGGGAGACGGGGACGCCCGTGGATCGGTTCAGCGTCATCCCGATGGCGGCAAGGGCGGGGGAGCGGGGCGGTGGCATGCGAAATGGCCTGATCGGCGGGAGCGAGATTGGCTATTCGGAGCGTACCAACCGCGCCCTAGCGTTACCTCCGCACGATCGAGACCGTGGAAGGAGCACGCATGACCGCTACGGGTGGAGGCATCGGCCGGCTCGGCAAGGAGGTCGGCGCCGTCGGCCTGGGCTGCTGGGCGATCGGCGGGCACTTCCTGTTCGACGGCAAGCCGGACGGTTGGGGGCTGGTGGACGACGCCGAGTCCGTCCGGGCCATCCACCGCGCCATCGACCTGGGAGTGACGCTCTTCGACACCGCCGACGTCTACGGCACCGGGCACAGCGAGCGTGTGCTCGGCCAGGCCCTGAAGGGACGCCGGGACGGCGTACTGATCGCCACCAAGTTCGGCTACGCCTACGACGAGTCCCGCCGGGAGATCACCGGCACCGACCTTTCCCCCGGGTACGTCCGACGTGCCTGCCTCGCGTCGCTGGCGCGACTCGGCACCGACTACCTCGACCTCTACCAGCTGCACGTCGGTGTGGTGGAGCCGGGCGTCGCCGACGACCTCCTCGCCGCCCTCGAGGACCTGGTGGACGAGGGACTGATCCGCAGCTACGGATGGAGCACCGACGAGCCGGACGCGATCCGGCGGTTGGCGGGTCGGCGGGGTGCCGCCGCCGCCCAGTTCCGCCTCAACGTGCTCTCCGGCTCGACCGAGGCCCTCGCGGCGTGCGAGGAGTCCGACCTGACCGGGCTGGCCCGTACGCCCCTGGCGATGGGGCTCCTCACCGGGAAGTACGACGCCGGCTCGCGGCTGCCCGCCGACGACGTGCGCGGCAGCGGGCACTCGTGGGTGGAGTACTTCCACGACGGGCGCCCGGACGCCGGGTACCTCGAACGCCTCGCGGCGGTGCGGGAGATCCTCACCAGCGACGGACGGACGCTGGCGCAGGGGGCGCTCGGCTGGATCATGGCGCGCAGTCCCCGCGTGGTGCCGATCCCGGGGTTCAAGTCCGTCGCGCAGGCCGAGGAGAACGCGGGGGCGATCGCGCGTGGCCCGCTGACCGCCGCCCAGATGGCCGAGATCGACGCGTTGCTGGATCCGCAGCCCGCCTAGCGCGGAGCCGGGCCGGCACGGCGGGCTCCGGGCCCGGGGCGCGGGCTGCGCGGCCCCGGGCGGTGGCCCGGGCGGCGGCCCGGGCGGCGGTCACCGCGCCGGCCGATCACCTCGGCGATCGGCGGTGACCCGACTCACGACACCTCCGCCGGGTCGGGCTCGGGCCGGATGTCCGGATTGCCGGGGCGATTCGGCGTCCCGCGCCGGCCGGGGTCGTACGCTGGGTGCGGTCGTCAGGCGGCGCGGGTGGGAGGGACAGGTCATGCGGCAGCAGGTCGAGGCGGACCCGGCAGCGCCTCAGGCGGCGTCCGGACCGCGGGGCGTCCGCTGGTTTCCCCGGATGCTCGCCCTGGCGTTCGTGATCGTCGTCGTGGACCAGCTCACCAAGTTCTGGGCGGTCTCCACCCTCTCCGACGGCCGTACCCTCCGGGTCCTCGGCGACCTGCTCAGCCTGCGCCTGCTCTACAACCCCGGCGCCGCCTTCTCGATCGGGACGGACCACACCTGGCTCTTCGCGATCATCGCGGCGATCGCCGTGCTGGCGATCATCTGGTTCGCCTGGCGGGTCCGGTCCCGGGCCTGGGGGATCGCGTTCGGGCTGGTGCTCGGCGGCGCCACCACCCATCTGCTGGACCGACTGTTCCGTCAGCCGGGCTTCGCCCGGGGACACGTGGTCGACTTCATCGACTACGCCGGGTTCTTCGTGGGGAACGTCGCCGACGTCTGCCTGGTGCTCGGCGGCGCCCTGATCGCCCTGCTCTACCTGCGGGGAGTCGCGCTGGACGGCCGCCGTCGCGACGGGTAACGGGCCGATCCGGAGCGGGCGACGACAAAGGCGTCGGGCATCCGGAACGACAGGTTGTCCGGGCACCAGGGGGCCCGGAGCACCGTCAGGTCGGTCAGCAGCGGAGCGACCTCGTCGACCACCACCGCCGCCTCCAGCCGGGCGAGCTGGGCGCCGACGCAGCGGTGCGCCCCGGCGCCGAACGCCAGGTGTCGGCGTGATCCGCGCTGACCGGGCACGAACTCGTCCGGCGCCGCCACCACCGCCGGATCACGCCCGGCCCGGGCCAGCCACAGCACGAGGCTGGTCCCCGCGGGTACGGGGGTCGCGCCCAGTGTCGTGTCTCGGGCCGCGACCCGCCGCCAGGTGACGATCGGGGGCTCCAGCCGGAGCCCCTCCTCCACCACGTCGTCCACCGCGATGGTGCCGTCGCGCAGCCCGGCGAGGACCGCGGGCTCCCCGGCGAGCCGGTGTAGCAGCAGGGTGAGGAACTGCGAGGTGGTCTCCTGCCCGGCGACCAGGAGGAAGAACAATGCGCCGACGACGACCTCGGGGGGATGCCCGGCGGCGCGCAGCCGGGCGACGAGGCCGTCCCCGGTCCTGGCGAACCGGCGCAGCACCGCGTGGAACCGTCCGACGATCTTGGCCAGGACCCGCTGTCGCTCGGCGTCGACCGGCGCCCAGAACAGTTCCAGGGCGGCCCGGGTGAACTCCTTGACCACGTCGGTCGGCTCGTCGGGCAGGTCGACGAGCTGGGCCAGGGCCAGCAGCGGCAGGTCGGCCGCGAGGTCGGCGTAGAGGTCGACGGCGCGGCCGGCGTCGAGCGCGGCGGCAAGCCGGTCGACCCGGTCACGGACGACGGCGGTCAGCCAGGGCCGGAGCGCGGCGACCCGGTGCGGGTGCAGGGCCTCGGCCACGATGCCGCGGATCTCCGGATGGCTCGGCCCGCCGTTGTTGGCCAGGGTGGGGGGTAGCCGAAAGCCGTGCCCGACCAGAACCCGTAGCGCGGCGACGGGGATCGGGGTCACCGCGTCCAGCGCGTTGTCCGGCAGGAACGTCGTCGGGTCGGCGAGCACCTGCCGGACCAGCGCGTGCCGGGTCACCACCAGGTGCGTGACCCCGACGTGGTCGGTGACGGCGACGACGTCCGGCCAGGGGCGGGCGACCGGCCCCTGCCAACTGCGAAACAGCACGTCACCACGCTAGTCAGTGCGACGGGTCGGCTCGGCCTGACCCCGGAGTGGCCGGATTCAGCTCCCAGACGGTGGTGTGCTTCGTCCGGACGCTCTCCAGCGCGGGCGGCACCGGAATGTCGTAGCTGGTGATTCTCCGGAACCGGGAACGGGGCAGGTACGCCCGCTCCGGGTCGCCGACCAGCACCCGGGCCCCGCCCTCGCGGGCGGCCCGGAGCAGGAACCGGAGCACCCGGTTGGCCAGCTGCGCGCTGTAGAAGACGTCGCCGGCCAGCACCACCTCGGCGTCGCCGGCCGGGCCGTCGAGGATGTCCCCGAGTTCGGCCTCCACCGTGACACCGTTCGCCCGGGCGTTCACCTCGATCGCGGCGACCGCCGTGGGGTCGATGTCGACGGCCCGGACCCGACTCGCGCCGGCCCGGGCCGCGGCGACCGCCACCAGGCCGGAGCCGGACGCCAGGTCGAGCACCGGTCGCCCGGCGACCGTCTCGGGATGGTCGAGCAGGTACCGGGCCAGGGCCTGCCCGCCGGCCCAGGCGAAGGCCCAGAACGGCGGCGGTTGCTCGCTGCGGAACTCGCCCTCGGTCAGCTCCCAGAGACCGATCGGTTCGGCGGCCTGGTGGAGCCGTATCTCCGGGACCGCGGTCACCGGGGCGAGTCCGGCGTAGGCCCGAACGAAGTCAGCCGGGTTCATCGACACAACCACAGATTGTCCCCGGGGTACCGTCCCGGCCCGGGCCCGGGGCCACGGTGTCGGGCCGGCCGTCGGCCGGCGTCGGAGGGTCCCGGCGCCGGGATTGGGAGCGTGCACCGGGGTGGGAGGTGCTCACGGAGCGTGGGCGCGCTGCCCGCACGTCTCGCCGGACGGGCGCCGGTGTGCGGGGCCGCCGGTGGCGCCGTATAACGGTTCAATGTCGTCGCCGCAGTGCGCGGTACGACGGGCCGGAAGGGCAGGTCGCGGGAGTCGTGACTCCCTTGACAACCGGCCGGAGCGCCCCTACCGTCCGGACGTGTTAAATCGTTTCACCCCATAACCCAGCAGCACCGTCACCCCACACCGCGACCAGGTCCACGACGACGTCGGATGGCCTTCCGACGCCAAGCCCGACCCCTGTCCGTCCTGGGTAAGCGCTTGCCGTCGGCCGAATCTCCACCGGGGGCACCTGGGCGCCACCGGGAAGGAGAAGATACTCATGGTGCACACCCGGCGCACGCCACGAGCGGCACGGGTCGCCACCCTCGCGGCGGCGGCACTGCTCGTGTTGCCGCTGGCCGCCTGTGGCGGCGACGACGGCGGCTCGGACGGCACGGTCACCCTCGACTTCGTGTGGTGGGGCAACGAGGACCGGGCCAAGGTGACCGAGGCGGCCATCGACCTGTTCGAGCAGAAGCACCCGAACATCAAGGTGAACACGTCGTTCGGTGCCTTCGACGCGTACTTCCAGAAACTCTCCACACAGATCGCCGGGGGTGACGCCCCGGACGTCATCCAGATGGACCGGGCCTACCTGCGGGAGTACGCCGACCGCAACGCGTTGCGCGACCTCACCGAGTACATCGAGGACGGCACGCTGCGGGTCGGGGACATCACCCCGACCCTGCTTCCCGCCGGCAAGGTCGGCGACGCGACGTACGCGATCCCGGTCGCCCAGAACACCCAGGGGGTCGTCTACGACCCGGCACTGTGGTCCAAGGCCGGTGTGCCGGCGCCGAGCCCGAACTGGACCTGGGACGACATGCTCGCGGCCGGGCAGAAGCTGAACCAGGCCAGCGGCGGCAAGGTCGCCGGCTTCGGCGACTTCGGCTTCGCCATCGACTGGTTCGACATCTGGCTGCGGCAGCGGGACAAGGCGATCTACACCGACGACGGCAAGCTCGGCTTCACCGAGGCGGAGCTGACCGAGTTCTGGACCATGACCGGGCGGATGCGCGAGGCGGGCGCGCTGGCCCCGCCGGCGCTCACCACCCAGCTCGACGGCTCGGTGCAGAACTCCTCGCTGATCAAGAAGGGGGTGACCGCCGAGGTCAACTACGACTCCAGCTTCACCGCCATGGTCAGCGCCTACGGTGCCCCGCTGGCGATCGCGCCGATGCCCAGCGACACCCCGAAGCGGGGAATGATCGCCTCGATGTCCATGGCCTACAGCGTCGCCCAGCGCAGTGAGCACCCGAAAGAGGCGGCCATGCTCATCGACTTCCTGATCAACGACGTCGAGGCGGGCAAGGTGCTGGCGGTCTCCCGGGGCATGCCGGCGAACGCCAAGGTGCGGGACGCGATCGCGCCGAGCCTGTCGGAGACCGACAAGCAGGTCTACGAGTTCGAGAACTCGGTGGCGAGCCTGCTGCTGCCGACCCCGCCGGCCCAGCCGAAGGGCGGTGGCGCGGTGAAGGCGGAGTTCCAGCGGATCTACGACGAGGTGATCTTCGGCCGTATCTCGGTCGCCGAGGGCGCCAAGCGGGTGCTCGAGGAGGCACGGAACCAGCTGGGCTGACCGCCCGCGCGCCCCGGGGCCGCCGGAGAACTCCGGCGGCCCCGTTCGTGTCGTCCGGCCCGGGTACCGCGCCCGCGTCGGCCCGCCGCGCGTCAAACGGCCGGACCAGGCGCTGCCTGGTCCGGCCGCGATCGCTACCGGTGGCGGGTGGTCTCAGAGGACGCCGTCGGTCAGCCCCTGCACACCCAGGTCGCCGGTGCCGCCCAGCCCGGTCACGCCGCCCAGTGCGCCGTCGACCGTGCCGGTCACGGTGCCCACCGTGCCGCCCAGGTCGGCCACCCCGCTGACGGTGTCGGTGACACCGGCCAGGTCGGTCACGCCGGCGGCACCGCCCACCGTGCCGGTGACCGTGGCGAGGGTGCCGTCGAGGTCGGCCACGCCGCCGACAGTGCCGGTGACGCCGTCCAGGGTGCGGTCCAGGGTGCCGTCCAGGTCGCCGACGCCGGCCAGTGCGCCGTCAACGGTGCCGGTCGCGGCCCCGAGGGCGCCGCTGAGGTCGGTGGGGTTGCCGAGCGTGCCGGTCAGGTCGGTCAGGCCACCCAGGTCACCGGCGCCGATCAGGTCGGTGGCGGTCCCGGCGGTGGAGGTCAGCGTCGTGGCGGCGACGTCGGCGGTGCCGAGGACCCCGTCGACCGCGCCGAGGCCGCCGGCCGTGCCCAGCACGTTCGCGTCGAGGGTGTCGGCCACGTCCTGCGCGCCCGAGAGGTCGACGGTCGCGCCGCCGCCGAGACCCAGCACGGGCAGCCCGGAGGAGGCCGAGACGGTGAGCCCGTCCGGGTCGACGCTGACCGCGGCGACGTTCGCCACGGTGACGTCCGCGCCGGTGCCGTTGACCCCGGCGGTGAACTGGTTGGCGACCGTCTGGACCTGCCCGACGACGCCGGTCGAGCCCACGCCGAGCGCGCCCAGGCCCTCCACGGCGCTGAGGTCGGTGAGGCCCTGCAGCGGTACGGAGTCGACGACGAGCGGGATCACGTCGTGAACGTCGGCCGGGACCACGTCGGAGAGGCCCAGGCGGGCCAGGGTGCCCTCCGGGTCGAGTTCGAACGCCGAGCGGAGGCCGGCGTCGGTGAGCAGGTTGACCACGAAGTCGTGCAGGGTCTGGGTCGACTCCGGCGCGGTCGACTCGGGGGCGGCGGGGGACTCCGGAGCCGGGGCCGGCTGCGGCGCCGGGGTCGGGTTGGGGGTCGAGTCCGCGGTGGGTGCCGTACTCACGGTGACGATCTCCTCGATAGTGAGCGGGGATGATCTGGGCATGTCGGTCCAGACCTGGCGATGACCGTACGGCCGATTCGACGTACCGGACATCGGGGACGAGCCCGCGTTTTCGCCCTCATCGCCCCGGTGCCCCACCCGACGGGTGGTTAGGGGTTTAGGGGATGGGGCCGGCGTGTCCCCGGGGTCCGTCCCCCGTACGCCCCCGACGGCGACCCGATTCATCCCCACCACCCGGACGGCGGGACGGTTACGGCGCCGTCTCGTCGCGGGGTTACGGCGCCGTCTCGCCGCGGATCCGCTCCAGCGCGCTCGCCAGTCGGGGCGCCAGGGTCCGCGCGTAGGTCGCGGTGAGGTGCCGGGTGTCCCGGTAGACGAGGACCCCGCCGATGACCGGCGCGCACCGCGACGCCGGGCAGATCGCGCTGTTGAGATCGATCAGCGGTACGGCGGTCAGCGTCCTCACCGCCTCGGCCTGGGCGGCCCCGGCGCTCGCGTCGAGCGCGGTGCGCCGTGGCGTGGCACACCGGGTCAGCCGGGTCGGGTTCGCCGAGACGCACGCCGCGACGTCGACGCCGGGCGCCGGGGTGTCCCGCAGCACCACCGTGGCCACCCGGGCGGCGACCAGCCCCGACCAGGTGCGCCGCATCCCCGCGACGAACGCCTTGTGCGCCGCGTCGCCGCTCAGGATCTTGCCGCCCGAGGTCAGCGGGTACCGGCGGCTGGTGGTCAGCAGCAGCTGCGGGCGCTCCGTCCTGGTGAGTTCGGTCCGGACGTTGGCGTACCACCGGGCGCAGGCATCGAGCCGGCCACCGCCGGGACCCGCCACCGCCACGTCGAGGAACGGACAGTCCTCCCGGAGGTAGGTGATGAGCCGCCACCCCTGCGCCTGTGCCACGGCCTGGAGCGCGGGTACCCAGTTCGCGGCCTGGTCGTCGCCGGCCAGGGCGACGGTGAAGCGCGAGCCCCGATCGCCGTACACGCAGGCCCGGGCGGGGGCGTCCGGCCCGGTCGAGAAGCAGTTGTGGCGGTAGACGTGTGGCAGGTCCCGGCCGGCGTCGACCGGTTCGGGGGTGATCGAGCGGACCCGGGCGACCGGCCGTCCGGCGGGACTCTCCGCCGGGGAGCGGCCGAGCGCGGCGGCGCCCGGCGCCGGGGCGGGGCTCGGGGTCGGCGCCGCCGGCGCCGTCCCGGCCACCGGCTGCGGGTGCGGTTGCCGGGGCGGCCAGACGCCGAGTTGGAGCAGGAGTCCGCCGATCACCGCCGCGGCGGGGAGCAGGGCGGCGGTCCGCAGCGTCTCGGCCGGCGACCATCCGCGTACGCGGGCCCGCACCGGCGCCTCGACATACCGGTGGGTGATGACGGCGAGCAGCGCGGCGGCGCCGAGTACGCCCAGTCCCGCCACCACGGGCACCTCGCCGAACCGGGCGTGCGCCGCGACCAGCAGGGGCCAGTACCAGAGGTAGAGCGGGTAGCAGTGCCGACCCACGGCGCGCAACGGTCGGGTCGCCAGGATCCGGACCGGGCCGGCGCCGGTCGTCGGGGTCCCCGCCGGCCCGGCGCCGGACGGGCCGGTCCGGGCGGTCGCGGCGACGATGATCGCGGCGGTCCCGAGCGCCGGCGGCAGCGCCGCGAGGCCGGCCGATTCCGGACGGTGGAGGAACACCGTGGCGGTGACCGCGGCGAGGCCGCCCCAGCCGAGTACGGCGGCGACGCTCCGGGGCAGCCCCACCGGACGCAGCGCGACCAGGGCGAGCCCGCCGCCGAGCGTCAGCTCCCACAGCCGGGTGTGGGTGCCGAAGACCGCCGGTGCGCCCGACGCGCCGACCGCCCAGGCGAGGGAGCCGGCGGTGAGCAGGCCGGCCACGAGCAGCGGTGCCCGGCGTGGGTCGTGGTGTCGACGGTGGAACGCCCAGGCGGCGGCACCGGCGAGCAGGGGAGGCCAGAGCAGGAGGACCTGTCCGGCGACGCCGAGCGTCCAGTAGTGCGCGAGCACACCGGCCGCCGCGTCCGGCACCGTCGGCACCGCCGCGTCCTGAGCGGCACGTCGCCAGTTCAGGACGGCGAGGCCACCGGTGAGCAGGTCCCAGCCCGCGTCCGGCCACGATGATCGGGGCAGGCAGGTCAGGATCAGCGGCCCCGTCGCGGCCATTACCAGCGCGGCGGCGGGGAGCAGGCGCCGGGCGTACCGGGCGTAGCAGGTGAGGAGGGTGATCCGGCCGGCCCGGGTCCACTCGCTGACCAGGACGCTGGTGACCAGGAAGCCGCTGAGGACGAAGAGGACGTCCACCCCGGCGGCGCCACCGGGGAGAACCCCGGGAATGATGGCCGCGGCCAGCAACGGTAGGAGCGCCACGGCGGCCAGCCCGGAGAGGTCGGTCCGGTGGCCGGACCGGGTGCCGGCCACCGGGTGGGACCAGTGGCGCGTCCGCGTCGGCATCGGTCACCCTCCCAGCCTGTGCTCGTCGTCCCGTTAGCCCCTTCCTAACAGATATCGTCCTGAACAGAGCTGTTTTGGGGATTCATGAGCGTTGTTCGGTGCCGTCGGGTGGCGGCCCTCCGCCACCCGCCCCGAACCTCGGCCGGGTGCGTCGACTGGTGATGATGCGGTGACCGTCCGCTACTCGTCCCGAACTCCGGCCCGGGCGGCGGCGGCCCGCCAGGCCGGCTCGGCCCCGGGCGTCGGGTGGTACGTCCGCACCGTCTCGGTGCGGCGCAGCAGCCCGCGCAGCTCCGCCAGCCCACCCTCCAGCACACCGAGCGCCCGCGCCTGCACCAGGGCGTTGCCCAGGGCGGTCGCCTCGACCGGGCCGGCCACCACCGGCAGCCCGCAGGCGTCGGCGGTGAGCTGGCAGAGCAGCTCGTTGCGGGCGCCGCCGCCGACGACGTGCACCACGTCGACGGCCCGGCCGGCGAGCCGTTGCGCCTGCCGTACCGCGGCCCGGTGGCCCAGCGCCAGACTGTCCAGAATGCACCGGGTGACCGCGGCCGGGGTCTCCGGAACGGGCTGACCCCGCTCCGCGCACGCGGCGGCGATCCGTGCCGGCATGTCGCCGGGTGGGAGGAAGGCCGGATCGTCCGGGTCGACCACGGCGGCCAGCCCGGGTTCCCGGGCGGCGGCGGCGAGCAGTTCCGGCAGCACCGGGTCGTACCCCCGCGCGCGCCACACCCGCAGCGACTCCTGGAGCAGCCAGAGTCCCATCACGTTGCGCAGGTAGCGGACCATACCGTCCACCCCGGCCTCGTTGGTGAAGTTGGCCGCCCGGCTCTCCGGCGACAGCACCGGCTCCGGCAGCTCGAGCCCGACCAGCGACCAGGTGCCACAGGAGACGTACGCGAACCGGTCGGTTCCGGCCGGGACCGCGACGACCGCCGAGGCGGTGTCGTGCGAGCCGACCGTGGTCACCGGCAGCGGCCCGCTCGCGCCGATCGCCTCCCGGACCTCAGGGCGCAGCTCGCCGGCCGGCTCCCCGGGTTGGCGGAGCGTTCCGAACAGCCGGGCCGGCAGCCCGGCCCGGTCGATCAACTCGGTCGCCCAGGTCCGGGTCCGGACGTCGAGCAGTTGGGTGGTGGAGGCGTTGGTGACCTCGGTGCCGACCGTCCCGGTCAGCCAGTAGCTGAGCAGGTCGGGAATGAGCAGCAGCCGTTCCGCCCGGTCCAGGATCGGCGTGCCGGCGGCGGCGACGAGTTGGAAGAGGGTGTTGAACGGCAGCAGTTGCAGCCCGGTCGTCTGGTAGAGGTAGTCGGCGCCGAGCGCCGCGACCACCCGCTCCGGCACGCCCTCGGTACGCCGGTCCCGGTAGTGCACCGGGTTGCCCAGCAGCGCGCCGCCGGCGTCGAGCAGCCCGTAGTCGACGGCCCACGAGTCGATGCCGACGCTGGCCAGGTCGGGCCGGCGGGCCAGCGCCGCGCGCAGCCCGGCCTGGGTCTCGGCGTACAGCCGCAGCACGTCCCAGTGCAGGGTGTCGAGCAGCCGTACCGGGTCGTTCGGGAAGCGGTGCACCTCGGTCAGGGCCACCCCGTCCCGGTCGATCTCGGCGAGCATGACCCGTCCGCTCCCGGCGCCGAGGTCGACCGCGGCCACGGCGGTCGTGTCGGCCCGGCCACCGCCGACCGGACCCACCCCGGCGGCGGTCGCCGGCCCGGCGCCGGCTGGTTCCACCGTCGCGGCGGTCGCCGGCCCGGGAGCCGGATCCACCCCGGCGGCCGCCGCCCGGCCGGCCGGGACCGTCCTCCGGGCGGTCACCGCAGGAAGGCCGCGGCCACGCCGGAGTCCACCGGCACGTGCAGCCCGGTGGTGTGCGACAGGTCTCCGCCGGTCAGCGCGAAGACCGCGTTGGCGACGTGCTCCGGCAACACCTCCCGCTTGAGCAGCGTCCGCTGGGCGTAGTACGCCCCCAGCTCGGATTCGGGCACGCCGTACACGGCGGCCCGCTGGGCGCCCCAGCCGCCGGCGAAGATCCCGGAGCCCCGGACCACCCCGTCGGGGTTGACCCCGTTGACCCGGATGCCGTGTCCGCCGAGTTCCGCGGCGAGCAGCCGTACCTGGTGGGCCTGGTCGGCCTTGGCCGCGCTGTACGCGATGTTGCTCGGTCCGGCTACGACGGAGTTCTTGCTGCAGATGTAGACGATGTCTCCGCCCAGCCCCTGGTCGAGCATCATCCGGGCGGCCGCCTTGGAGACCAGGAACGACCCCTTCGCCATCACGTCGTGCTGGAGGTCCCAGTCCGCCTCGGTGGTCTCCAGCAGCGGCTTCGAGATGGAGAGTCCGGCGTTGTTGACTACCAGGTCGACCCCGCCGAACGCGAGCGCGGCGGCGGCGAAGGCCGCCTCGACCCCGGCGGCGTCGGTGACGTCCACCGGCACCGCGACCGCCCGGTCGGTGTCGCCGATCTCGCCGGCCACCGCCGCGGCGCCCTCGGCGTTGCGGTCGGCGACCACCACGCAGGCGCCCTCGGCGGCGAGCCGGCGGGCGATCGCCGCCCCGATCCCGGAGCCGGCGCCGGTGACCAGCGCGACCCGGCCGGCGAGCGCCCTCGGCTTCGGCATCCGTTGGAGCTTCGCCTCCTCCAGCGCCCAGTACTCGATCCGGAACTTCTCCGCCTCGTCGATCGGGGCGTACGTCGAGACCGCCTCGGCACCGCGAGTCACGTTGATCGCGTTCAGGTAGTACTCGGCGGCGACCCGGGCGGTCTGCTTGTCACGGCCGAAGCTGAACATCCCGACCCCCGGCACCAGCACGATCGCCGGGTCGGCGCCGCGCATCGGCGGCGAGTCCGGCCGGGCGTACCGCTCGTAGTAGGCGCGGTAGTCCTTCCGGTACGCCTCGTGCAGCTCCCGCAGCCGGGCCAGGACGTCCGGCAGCGGAGCGTCGGCGGGCAGGTCGAGCAGCAGCGGCCGGACCTTGGTCCGCAGGAAGTGGTCGGGACAGGAGGTGCCGAGCGCGGCCAGCCGCGGGTGCTCGGCGCGGGAGAGGAAGTCGAGCACCGCCGGGTCGTCGGTGAAGTGCCCGACCAGGTTGCGTCCCGCCTGCCGGCTGTCGGTGCTGGCCAGGCCGCGCAGGACCGGGGCGAGCGCGGCGGCCCGTTCGCGCCGGCGCTCGGCCGGCAGGGGCTCGTATCCGGGCAGCACCGGGCCGAACGGTTCCGGTCTGCCGTGCTCGGCCAGGAACCGGGTCGCGGTCTCGATGATCTCCCGTGAGTTCGCCTCGCACTCGTCGCTGGTGGCGCCCCAGGCGGTGATGCCGTGACCGCCGAGGATGCAGCCGATGGCCTGGGGGTTGTCCCGGGCGATGGCGGCGATGTCCAGGCCGAGTTGGAAGCCGGGGCGGCGCCACGGCACCCAGATCACCCGGTCGCCGAAGCAGCGCCGGGTCAGCTCCGGCCCGTCGGCGGCGGTGGCCAGCGCGATGCCGGCGTCCGGGTGGAGGTGGTCGACGTGCGCGGCCTCGACCAGGGCGTGCATCGCGGTGTCGATCGACGGTGCGGCACCGCCCCTGCCGTGCAGGCAGTAGTCGAAGGCGGCGACCATCTCGTCCTCCCGCTCGACGCCCGGATAGACGTCGACCAGCGCACGGAGCCGGTCCAGCCGGAGGACGGCGAGCCCGGCCTCGGTGAGGGTGCCGAGGTCGCCGCCGGAGCCCTTTACCCACAGCAGCTCGACCGGTTCGCCGGTGACCGGGTCGTCGGCCCGGACCTTGGCCGAGGTGTTGCCGCCGCCGTAGTTGGTGGTGCGCTTGTCCGCGCCGAGCCGGTGGGATCGGTCGAGCAGCGCGGCGACCTCGGGGTGTGTGCCGGAACCCACGGCTCAGGCCCCCCAACCGGCCTGCTGGCCGCCGACCCGCTCGGCGACGATCCGCTCGGCGTAGCCGGAGCGGGCGTACGCGGCCAGCGGATCCGGGTCGAGCCCCATCTCCTCGCGTACCTCGCGCAGCAGCGGCCGTACGTCGGTGTGGAAGGCGTCCATCAGCACCCCGTTGGCGCCGAGGACGTCCCCGGCGGCCTGCGCGGCGGCCAGCGCCTCGGCGTCGACCAGGAGCGCCTTCGCGGTCGCCTCCTGGACGTTCATCACCGAGCGGATCTGGGCCGGGATCTTCGGCTCGATGTTGTGGCACTGGTCGAGCATGAAGTTGATTCCCGACTCCGGCCGCAGCGCGTCGGCCCGGACGATCTCGTGCATGATCCGGAAGAGCTGGAAGGGGTCGGCCGCGCCGACCATCAGGTCGTCGTCGGCGTAGAACCGGGAGTTGAAGTCGAAGGCGCCGAGCTTCCCCTCGCGCAGCAGGAACGCCACGATGAACTCGATGTTGGTGCCAGGGGCGTGGTGGCCGGTGTCGATCACCACCTGGGCCCGTTCGCCGAGCCGGAGGCAGTGCGCGTACGCGGTGCCCCAGTCGGGGACGTCGGTGGTGTAGAAGGCCGGCTCGAAGAGCTTGTACTCCAACAGGAGCCGCTGGTGGGGGCCGAGCCGCTCGTAGGTGGCCGACAGCGCCTCGGCGAGCCGATCCTGCCGGGCGCGGATGTCGTCCTGCCCCGGGTAGTTGGTGCCGTCGGAGAACCAGAGCTTCAGGTCGCGCGACCCGGTGGCGTCCATGACGTCGATGCACTCGAACAGGTGGTCCAGCGCCTTGCGACGGATTCGCGGGTCCGGGTTGGTGACGCTGCCGAGCTTGTAGTCGTCGTCCTGGAAGACGTTGGCGTTGATCGTTCCGATCTGGATTCCCTGATCGGCGGCGTACGACGCCAACGCGGCGTAGTCGTCGACCCGGTCCCACGGGATGTGGAGCGAGACGACGGGGGCGACGCCGGTGAACGCGTGCACCTGGGCCGCGTCGGCGATCTTCTCCTCCGGGGTACGGGGCACGCCGGGCTGGGCGAAGACCTTGAACCGGGTCCCCGAGTTCCCGTACGCCCACGAGGGCACCTCGATCCGCTGCGCGCGCAGCGCGGCCCGGACGTCGTTGTGCGTGGTCATGCCGTTCCCTCGTTCCGCTCGTCGCTGTGGTGGGCGCGCCGGCCGGCTCGGACGACGAGTCCGGCTCGCCGCTCTCCGCGGTGACGTCCGCGGCGGTGGTGGGTGGTGCCCTCGCGCCGCTCGGTCATGTCAGGCCTCCGTGTCGCCGAGCGCGGCGAGTTGCGCGTCCAGGTTGAAGATCTCGTCGAGGACGATGAATCCCTCGTCGGGACGTCGCCCGTCCAACCCGACGAAGAACGGTGCCATCTCGGCCTGCCAGCGGGCGTTGACCTCGGTGCGTTCCATCGCGGCGAGCGAGGCGGCCAGGTCGTTGGTGCGGAAGTATCCGACCAGCAGCCCGTCGTCGTGCAGGAAGAGGGAGTAGTCGTGCCAGCCGGCCTCCCGGAGCGCGGCGAGCATCTCTGGCCAGACGGCCGCGTGCCGCGCACGGTACTCGGCCAGCCGGTCGGGCCGGACCCGGAGGATGAAGCAGACGCGCCGCATGACCACCTCCCGTCAATGAACCGTTTCAACCAGGCGCCCCAAACATACGATCGGTGTCGTTGCACTGTCAAGAAACGGTCAGTCGGCGGGGCGGGCGTACCGGCTGGACTCCCGGACCACCAGCTCCGGCTCGAAGACCACCTGCTGGTGCCGGTGCCGTTCCGGCTCGTTCGCCTCCTCCAGCAGCAACTGCGCGGCGGTCCGGCCGAGTCGCTGCCGGGGCTGGCGCACCGAGGAGAGCGGCACGGCGGCCGCGGCGGCGAAGTCGATGTCGTCGTACCCGACCAGGGCGATGTCCTCCGGCACCCGAACCTGCTGTCGGGTGAGCTCCTGCAGGACACCGAGGGCGAGCAGGTCGTTGGCGCAGAACACCGCGGTGGCCCGGGCCGACCGGGGCAGGCCGAGGATCCGGGAGGCCGCGTCGCGGCCGGCCGCGACGGTCGGGCTGGCCGTCTCGAAGCGGCGCAGGTGCTCCTCGGCCAGCCCCGCCTCGCGCAACGCGTGCCGGGCGCCCTCGTAGCGGTCGCGGACCTGCTCCAGACCCCACGGGCCGCCGACGAAGGCGATCCGCCGGTGCCCGGCCTCGATCAGGTGCCGCATCGCCAGCTCCCCGCCGAGCCGGTCGTCGACCGAGACCGAACAGACGTCGGCCCGGGTCGAGCGCCGGTCCAGGAGCACGACCAGCACCCCCCGGTCGCGGAGCCGGACCAGCCGCTCGTTGGCGTCGTCGACCGGGGTGATCAACACCCCCTGGACCCGCTGCTCCTCCAGCAGGTCGAGGTACCGGCTCTCCCGGGCCTGGTCGCCGTCGCTGTTGCAGAAGATCACCGCCATGCCGGCCTCGCCGGTGGCGTCCTCGACCCCTCGCGCCACGTCGGTGAAGAAGGGGTTCGCGACGTCCAGCACCACCAGGCCCAGGGTGCGGCCCCGGCCCCGGCGCAGCTGCCGGGCGGCGTCGTTCGGCACGAAGCCCAGCTCGTTGATCACGGCCAGCACCCGGTTCCGCGTCGACGCGGCGACGATGTCGGGTCGGTTGAGGACGTTGGAGACCGTCCCCACCGACACGCCCGCCTGGGCGGCCACGTCGCGGATGCTCACCGCTGGTCCCGCCACCACGTCTCCCTCCGTCGTCCGGCGGCGCCGGCCTGAAACGTGTCAAGAGTATCCGGCGGCCGGGGAACCGGTCGCGCCACCCGCCCCGGCGGTTTCCGCACCACCGGGCCGGTCGCGGCGTCGTCCGGGCGCGTCGCCCCCGGACCCTGCGTGCCCGGACCCTGCCTGCGTGGACCCCGCGTGCCGCGGGGTACGCCGGCGCCGCCGCGCCCGACACGGTACGCCGTGCGGCAGCGCGTCGGGGCGCCGCGCGGTCCCCGTCCCGTCGGCCCGGCCCGCTATCCTCTCGGCCGGGTATGCGCTTTCCTCCGCGTACCGGCGGCACCCCGCGCCGGCCGGAGCCCTGGCGGAGGCGGCGGGGCGTGGAGCGGCGACAGGAGCGGAGCATGGCCGAGGAGCCGACCCCGGTACGGCTACGGGTACGCGACGAGATCGTGGCGGAGTACGTCGTCGACCCGGAGATCGACCCGCGCTGGGGTCCCCGGCCGTACCTGCACCCGGTGCGAACCCTGGCCGGGGTGCCGGTCACCGACACGCTGCCCGCGGACCACCCGTGGCACCTCGGGGTCTCGGTCGCGCTCCAGGACGTCTCCGGCACGAACCTCTGGGGCGGTCGGACGTACGTCCGGGGCGTCGGGTACGCCTGGCGGGACGACCACGGCCGTATCGTCCACGACGCCTGGCTCCCGGCCGACGACGGGAACGCCCCCGGGGACGGCCGCGACACCCCCGACCGCCCGGACTGCGAGGGCGCCGGGGACGACGCGACCGCCACCACCGGCTTCGCCGAGCGGCTGCGCTGGTCGGACCGGACCGGCGCGACCCTGCTGGTCGAGGAGCGGCGGGTCCGGGCCGTCGAGGTCCCCGGCCGGACCGACGCCTGGCTGCTCGACTTCGGGTACACCCTCACCGCCCCGGCCGACCGGGACGTGGTACTCGGGAGCCCGGCCACCAACGGCCGGCCCGGCGGCGCCGGCTACGGCGGCTTCTTCTGGCGGGCCGCCCCGGGCGAGGCGCGGACCTTCACCGCGGGAACCGACGGCGAGGAGACGGTCAACGGCAGCACCGAGCCCTGGGTGGCGCTGGTGGGGCGCGCGGTGGACGGCGCGGCGTACACCCTGGTCTTCACCGGTCTCGGCGACGGGGACCACTGGTTCGTGCGGACCGGGATCTACCCCGGGGTCTGCGTCGCGCTCGCCTACGAGCGGACCCGGCCGATCCGGGCCGGCTCCGTGCTGCGGCGCCGGCACCGGATCGTCGTGGCGGACGGCGCGCTGACCCGGGACGAGGTCGCCACCCTGCTCCCGGCCTGAGGCGATTCGCCCGCCGTCCCGCGCCGGGGCCCGGTGACGCCCCGCCGGCGGTCCGCGCCGCGGGTCAGCCCTTCAGCCCGGAGGTGGCGATCCCCTCCACCAGGTAGCGCTGGAACGCCAGGAAGAAGAGGACCACCGGCACCAGGCTCAGCACGGACATCGCGAACATCGGGCCGAACGCCGACTCGCTCGTCTGGTCGATGAAGAGCCGCAGCGCCAGCGGGACCGTGTACGACTCCGGGTCGTTGAGGTAGACCAGCTGGCTGAAGAAGTCGTTCCAGGTCCAGATGAAGGTGAAGATGGCGGTGGTCACCATCGCCGGCTTCAGCAGCGGCAGGATCACGTACCGGAAGGTGAGGATCGGACCGCAGCCGTCGATCGCGGCGGCGTCGTCCAGTTCCCGGGGGAGACCCCGGATGAACTGCACCATGAGGAAGACGAAGAACGCGTCGGTGGCGAGCAGCTTCGGCAGGATCAGCGGGACGAAGGTGCCGACCAGCTCCAGCTTGTTGAAGATCGTGTACTGCGGAATCAGCACCACGTGGTACGGCAGCATGATGGTGAGCAGGGTGAACGCGAACAGCGGCCCCCGCAGCCGGAAGCGCAGCCGGGCGAAGGCGTACGCCGCCAGCGAGCAGGAGACCAGGTTGCCGATCACCGCGCCGACCGCCACCAGCACCGAGTTGGCGAAGAAGCGCCAGACCCCGATTCCGGCGATGCCGTCCAGCGCCGCCGAGTAGTTCTCCGGCGCCAGCCGGGTGGGGAGCAGGCTGAGGCTGGAGAGGATCTCGTCGGTCGGCTTGACCGAGGTGGCGACGAGCCACGCCACCGGATACAGCAGGACCGCCAGGACGGCGATGATCAGCAGGTGCCAGCCGATGCTGCGCAGCCGCCGGCCCGGCCGCTCCGCCGGGCGCGCAGTGGTCAGGGTGGTCACCGGTCCTCCCCGGAGTAGAAGACCCAGCGGCGGGACGTGCCGAAGAACAGGGCCGTGATGAGGGCGACGACGAGCAGCAGCAGCCAGGCCATCGCCGAGGCGTACCCCATGCGGAACTGGGCGAAGCCACGCTCGTAGAGGTAGAGCGTGTAGAACAGCGTCGCGTTGCTCGGGCCGCCCCGACCGCCGCTGACGATGAACGCCGGGGTGAACGCCTGGAAGGCGTGGATCGTCTCCAGCACGAGGTTGAACAGGATGATCGGCGAGAGCATCGGCAGGGTCACCGAGCGGAAGGTCCGCCAGCGGCTAGCGCCGTCCACCGCCGCCGCGTCGTACAGCTCGGTCGGGATCTGCTTGAGCCCGGCCAGGAAGATCACCATCGGGGCGCCGAACTGCCAGACGGCGAGGATGACCAGCACCCAGAGCGCGTAGTCGGGCTCGTTGATCCAACCCCCGGTGTCCCAGCCGGCCCACCCGGTGATCTGGTCCACCACACCGCTGTCGGTGAACATGGCCCGCCAGACCAGCGCGATCGCCACCCCGGTGCCGAGCAGCGAGGGCGCGTAGAAGGCCGACCGGTAGAAGCCCTGCCCGCGCCGGTTGCGGTTGAGCAGCAGCGCGACCGCGAGGGCGGCGGCCAGCTTCAGCGGTACGGAGACCAGCACGTACAGGACGGTCACCCTGACCGAGGCGAGGAAGCGGGCGTCGTCGGTGAAGAGCCGCCGGTAGTTCTCCAGCCCCACCCACTCGGGGGTGCTGAAGAGGTCGTAGTCGGTGAAGGAGAGGTAGAGGGAGGCGATCATCGGGCCGACGGTGAGCAGCAGCGCCCCGATCACCCAGGGGGAGAGGAAGAGGTACGCGATACCGGGCCGGTCACGCCGGTAGCGAGCCCGACGGGACCCGGTGCCTCCCGCCGCGGCGGTGGACGGGGGCGGACGGTGCAGGGTTCCAGTCGTCATCGTCGTTGTCCGATCGGCTCGGCCGCCCGAGGTCGGGCAGGGCGCCCGACCTCGGGGGCGAGGCAAATGAAACCATTCAACAAGTCGCCCGAACGTACCGTCGCGGTGTTCCCACTGTCAACGGATCGCGCCGGGCCGGAGCCGGTCAGCCCCCTTGTCGGGGCGCGCGGTAGCCGCGCGGAGACGCTCAGGTCAGCTGGGCGGGGGAGAGGCCCAACTCGCGGGCGACCGCCAACCGGACCCACTCGGTGAGCTGTCGGCGAGGGATCACGCGTTCGTGGACCGCCAGCTGCACCGCGAGCCCGTCGATCAGGGCGTTGATCCGCCAGGCCGCGCCGGCCGGGTCGTCGCAGGCGAAGACGCCGTCCGCCACTCCGGCGGCGATGACCTCGCCGAGCCCCTCGCGCCGCCGCAGGTCGAGCCGGCGGGAGACCTTCTCCAGCTCCGGTGTGCGCAGCGACTCCGACCATCCGTCGATCCACATCGCCCAGGCGCGGGACCGGGCCGGCAGCGTGTAGAGCCGAACCAGCTTCTTGAGCTTGCCGAGCGGGGTGGCGCCGCACCGGAGCACCGCGTCGAGGCGGGCGAGATCCTGCTCGGCGGCGTACGCGAACGCCTGCGCCACCAGCCGCTCCTTCGTCGCGAAGTGGTAGAAGACCAGCGCCTGACTGACCCCGGCGGCCTGGGCGACGTCGGCCGTACGGGTGTTGGCCAGACCGCGGGTCGCGATCACGTCGCAGGCGGTGCGCAGCAGCGCATCCAGGCGGACCTCGGCCGCACGTCGAGTCACGCCGTTACGGTAGCCCATCCAGGCCGGCACAATGAGCCACCAACACGTCCGATCCGTACCAACGCGGTCGACGGCTCGTGGGGGTCCCCGGTCGGACGACGACCCGCCCCCGGCCCGGCGGCGCGCCACTCCTCCGGCCCGGCCCGCGCGCCTCGACCGACGGCTCGACGCGGGGGCCGACGCACCCCGGCCTGCCCGGATGGACGACCGTCCCAGCCTAGGAAGATCGGCTTCCGTCGTTGCTTCGTAGTACTGTCCGATCATGTCCGACGGTGTGGCCGAGATCTCTGCAGACGTGCACCCCGGGCCGGATCCGCGTCGATCCACTCCGGACCCTGTGGCGCCGCAGGCCCCGCCCGAGTCCTCCGGCGGGGTGGTGTACGACGACGAGGAGCGACCCGCCCGCCAGCTCACCGGAGCCGTCGGGGTCGGCGTCGGGGTGGTCGCCTTCTCCGTCGCGCTGTTGGTGCTCTGGCAGGTCTTCCGGCCGCTGCCGCAGGGTAGCCAGTTCTATCTGATCATCTTCCTGGCCGGCGTGCTCCCGCTGGTCTTCCTCGCCTACCGATCGGGGCTGCGGCTGCCGGCGTGGCTGGCCCGGGGCGTACCCCGGACGGAGGGATCGGAACCGCGGCGCCGGGACCAGCCGACCGTGGTCGACTGGCTGCTGGCCGGCCTGGCGCTGCTGGTCTGTCTCTACCCGGTGCTGCCGCTGGCCGTCGGAGACGCCGGCGGCGGGTACGACGCCTTCCTCGACCGCCAGGGCCTGCTCGCCCCGGTCGACGTGGTGATGGGGGCGCTGCTGCTGGTGCTGCTCGTCGAGGCCTGCCGTCGTACCACCGGGTGGATCCTGCCGGTGGTCTGCCTGCTCTTCCTCGCCTACGGCTACTACGGCGGCCTGCTGCCGCAGACCTGGCCGATCGCCCACGCCGGACTGGACTTCAGCCAGATCGTGGACGCGCTCTACAACTCCGGGAGCGGGTTCTACGGCACCCCACTGGACGTCGCGGCGACGTACATCGTGCTCTTCACCATCTACGGCGCGGTGCTCGACCTCTCCGGAGCCGGCCGGTTCTTCGTCGACCTCTCGGTGGCGGCGTTCCGCCGATCCCGCAGTGCCGCCGGCCGGACCGCGGTCGCCTCCGGGTTTCTCCTCGGCACCGTCTCCGGGTCCGGCACCGCGACCGCGGTCAGCATCGGCGCCGTCACCTGGCCGATCCTGCGCCGTGCCGGGTACCCGGCCACGCACGCCGGCGGTATGCTCGCCGCCGCCGGGGTCGGCGCGATCCTCTCCCCGCCCACCCTCGGCGCGGCGGCGTTCATCGTGGCCGAGTACCTGGAGGTCTCCTACCTGACGGTGCTCGGTTGGGCGGTGATCCCGACCCTGCTCTACTACCTCGGCATCCTGCTCGCGGTCGAGATCGACGCCCGCCGGTTCCAGGTCCGTCCCGTGGCGGTGGCCGCCACGTCGCCGTGGCGGCTGCTGGCCCGGTTCGGCTACCACTTCTCGTCGCTGGTCGTGATCGTCGTCCTGCTCGCGGTCGGGGTGAGCGCGATCCGCGCGGTCGTCTACGCCACCGCCCTGGCGGTGCTCCTCTCGTTCCTCGACCGGCGCAACCGGCTGACCCCCCGCCGCCTCGTCACCGCGCTCGCCTCCGGGGTTCGCGGCGTCCTCCCGGTCACCGCCGTCTGCGCCGCCGCCGGCATCGTCACCGCCACCACCACCAAGACCGGGCTGGGGGCGCAGTTCGCCTCGTTGCTGGTCCGGGGTGCCCAGGCGGTCAGCGACAACCCGGCCGTCGTCCTGGCCCTGACCGTGCTCCTCGCCGCCGTCGCGCTGGCGCTGCTCGGCCTCGCCGTACCGGTGACCGCCTCGTTCATCATCGGCTGGGTGATCATCGGGCCCGCGCTGCTCGCGCTGGACGTCCCGGCTCCGGCCGCCGCCATGTTCGTCTTCTACTACTCGGTGCTCTCCGAGGTCACGCCGCCGACCGCGCTCGCCGCGGTGGGCGCGGCCGCGATCACCGGCGGACGGACGATCCCCACCATGTGGCAGGCCCTGAAGTACGCCCTGCCGGCGTTTCTCGCCCCGGCCGCCTTCGTGCTGACCGCGCCGGGGGAGCACCTCCTCGGCCGCGGCTCGGCACTGGAGATCCTCGGGACCGGGGCGGTCGCGTGTCTCGGCGTCGCGGCGTTGGCGGTGGCAACCGGCGGCTGGGTGCTCGGGGTGGGCCCGGCCGGAGCGGTCGAGCGGGTCCTGTGCGCGTTGGCCGGGCTTCTCCTGCTCTACCTGCACCCGGTCTCCGTCGCGGTCGGGATCGGGCTGACGGTGGTCGCCGTCCTGATCGCACTGGCCCGACGGTTCCGGGCCGGGCCCGCCCCGGCCACCGGTTCCGCCCGTCCCGCCACCGGTTCCGCCGATCCGGCCGCGGACTCTGCCGTTCCGGGCACCGATTCCGCCGATCCGGCCGGTGAACCCACGGTGTCCGGCGTGACACCGTCCGGAGCGGCTTCGTGCCGTGACGCCGTCGGATCCGGACCGCGGGTGGTGCCGGCCGAGGCGCTCCCCGAGGACGAGGCCGCCGGAACCGCTGCACCCGCCGCCTCCCGGACGGCGGACGGAGGGGCGACAGCTGCGGATGGCACGGCGACACCTGCGGACGGTGCAGGGGCGACGTCCGGGGAGGACGCGGGGGCGTCCGGCGACGGCCCGGCGACGCCCGCGGACGACCGGGCGACGCCCGGGTGCGCGCCAGACGACCGGGCGGCGCCCGGAGCGCCGGACCGGGCTGGCACGCCGTCATGAGAGATCGAGCGTGGGAGAGGGAGCGATATGAAGCGTGTATCGGGAATGGTGGCAGCGGTCACCGCGGTCGGGCTCGGGTTGACCGCCGTCGCCGGCTGCGGCGGCCGGCAGGACACCGCCAGCACCGACACCGGGGGCGAGATCACCTGTGAGGTGACGACCGAGACCCGGATCAGCATCGCCACCGGTAACGCCACGGGCGTCTACTTCGCGCTCGGCAACGCGTACGCCGAGCAGGTCTCCAACGCCCCGGGCAGCAAGGTCCGGGTGACCGCGGCCGAGACCGGGGCCTCGGTGCAGAACATCCAGCAACTGGTCGCCGGCACGTACGCGGTGGCGTTCTCGCTCGCCGACACCGCCGCCGACGCCGTGCAGGGCACCGGGAGCTTCGCCGGACAGAAGCAGCCGATCCAGGCCCTGGCCCGGATCCACACCAACTACACCCAGGTGATCGTCCGGAAGAGCGCCGGGATCACCTCGGTCGCGGACATGCGGGGCAAGCGGGTCTCCACCGGTTCGCCGAAGTCCGGTACCGAGGTGATCGCCCATCGGCTCCTCCAGGCGGCCGGGCTCGATCCGGAGAAGGACATCCGGGCGCAGCGGCTGGACCTGACCAAGACGGTCGACGGAATGAAGGACGGCTCGATCGACGCGCTCTTCTGGTCGGGCGGCCTGCCCACCCCCGGGATCACCGACCTGCTCACCACCGCCCGGGACCAGGTCGAGTTCCTGGACGTCACGCCGTTGCTCGCCGAGATGAAGAAGATCAACCCGGTGTACGAGGAGGGGTCGATCCCGGCCGCCACCTACGGCATGCCGGCGGACGTGAAGACGATCGTGGTGCCGAACCTCCTGCTCGTGAAAGATGATCTCGACGCCAACCTGGTCTGCGTGCTGACCAAGGCGCTCTTCGAGCGGAAGCCCCAGCTGGAGCAGGCGAACGCGGCGGCGAAGGAGATCAGCCTGGAGTTCGCCTGGCGGACCGACCCGGTGGTGCTGCACCGGGGTGCCGCGAAGGCCCTGGGCGACCTGAACGGGAGGTAGTCCGCCGGCGACCTCCGGACGCCCCCGGCGAACCCGCCGGCGGGCGTGCCGCGGCCCTCCGGCTCCGTGCCTGTCGGCCGTCGTTCCTGTCCGGGTGACCCGGTCGCCGGGCCGGCACGGTCCGGCGACCGTGCCGGCCGGAGAGTCTGGTCCAGGTTCCTAGGACGATCTAGGGGGCGTGACGGGCGCCGCCCCCGGGTTTCGCCTGGTCGTCCCGTTTGTGACCCGCCGATCATGCCCCCGATTTGGCAGACGTTCGTGGCCTCGGCTAAAGTTCTCATCCGTCACCGGGAAACGCCGGAGGACAAGCGGACGTAGCGCAGTTGGTAGCGCATCACCTTGCCAAGGTGAGGGTCGCGGGTTCGAGTCCCGTCGTCCGCTCTGAGATGCCGCCACATGTCGGGGGCAACCTCGGTGGAGTGGCCGAGAGGCGAGGCAACGGCCTGCAAAGCCGTGTACACGGGTTCAAATCCCGTCTCCACCTCGGCGACAAACAAGGGCGATTGGCGCAGCGGGAGCGCGCTTCCTTGACACGGAAGAGGTCACTGGTTCGAACCCAGTATCGCCCACCAGCATTCGCGCAGATCAGCGGCCTGTTACCGAAGATCCGGTAACAGGCTTTTCTCATGTTGTCCCTTACATTGGGAGCAAACTGGGAACACAAGAGCATGATCCCGGACATCTGACAGCCGCACCCATACCATGTCGCGAGCCGGAACGGCTGCACGTGGCGCTGGCAGGCCAGCACCGACGAGGGTCGGATTCCGTAGCGCAGCGCCGAGAGGTTCGGTGTCGATGCCGTGCTCGACGAAGAACCCCACCGTGCAGCCACCGGCGTGCCAGACGCCGTGGCCGTCAGACCGGATGCCGCTGCGGGCGAACACCGCGGTGGCGTGCTGTTCGGACCACCAGCGAGCCAGGCGGGCATCGGCGTCGGTGCGAGCACGTGATCAGGCCGATGACGAGCTGGTTGGTGCCCCAGATGCCGCAGTCTGCGGCTGCCGACGACGCGTTGCGTGCGCTCGATGCCGGTACGCGGGGGCCGGGCATCGGGCCGGTCAGGATCGTTGAACACCGTCGGGTGCACCCACGGCACCGAGGGGTCCGAGGGGGTATAGGTACGGCCGCCCACCGGTGGTTACGTCGACGAACCGGTTGACGGCCTCCAACCTGTGCAAGGGGGCGAGGCGTGGCCGCGCCGCCCGGGAGGACGGGAACAGCGTCTGGGCGATCTGGTCCGCCGACCGGGCGTTACGCTCGGCCGGCCGACCGAGCAGCCGTCGGGCTCGGACAGCGAGACGACGTAGCCGCTCCAGCCCCTGGACACCTGTGGACAGCGATCGACGGGCTGGCGACGGAGAAGGCGCAGAGGACGGCGAGGACGGACGCGGAGTGGACACGACCGGAAACTCCGTGTAAACAGGCCGAATCACCCTCCTGTGGGGCGGTGTGTGGATTTGGCGACATCGAAAGACGAACGCTCCTGCTAGCATCGAATCTCTCTGTCTCCGTGCGAAGTGGAGTGTGCGGTGTCAAGACCCGTGGAGGGTGGTGAGCTGCTGGATCCGGACGGTGCCATCGAGTACTTGCGTCAATGGAAGGATCGCATTGATCAGACGGCGGCCAGAACGCGTGCCATGGCTGACCGTCTCGATCAGTTGAGAGCCTCGGCGACCGACACCGACGGATTGGCTGAGGTCACGGTCGACTCCACCGGTGTCCTGGTTGACCTGCACCTGACCCAGCGGATTCATCGGGTCTCGCCGAATGCCGTGGCTCGGGCGATCCTCTACGCGGTGCAGCAGGCCAGGCTCGAGGTTGCCAGGAAGTCTCGGGAGATCGTCATTGACGAGATGGGCCCCGAGTCGGTAGCGGCCCGAGCTATCGCAGAAAAGATCGAGCAGCGTCTGCAAGGGCCCGAGGGTGACGAGCGTATACGGGACATCGGACGGTAGTGACCCATGGCTGAGGAATTCGCGGTTGATCCGGAGCAGCTGCGGCGTCACGCGAAGCGGCTGGAAGCGATACGTGACGGGTTCGCGTCGATCAAGCACGCCAGTGCGAGCATCTCACAGGACGACGCAGCCTACGGCATGCTCTGCGGGTGGATTGCCGGGGTTCTGGAAGAACGGCATGCCCGGCAGGACGACCTTTTCGCCCTTGTGGAGGAAAACCTGGAGCTAGCGGCGAACGCGCTGATGACCGCGAGCCAGGCATACGAGACAGCCGACCTGACGGCAGCGCAGCGGCTCCAACACGTCAGCTCGCAATCCTAGACCGGTTCCCAGGTTCCTACAGTGTCTGACAACCCGCTGATCGCCACGCCGTCGTCCACGCGGAGCGCATGGACGGGGGCGTCGCTTGCTGACAGCTTCCAGGGCGTCTACCAGGCCGTAAGCGGTGGCACGTGGGTCGACCAGATGCTGGCCGGTGGCCTCTTCGCGGTCGAGGTGGCGGCCACGGTCCTGGACCCGTTCAGTGCCTTGCTCGCCAACGGGCTTGGGTGGGCAATGGAATACTTCGAGCCCTTGCGCGAGATTCTCGACCAGTTGGCCGGCATCCCTGAACGGGTGGCCGCACACGCCGAGACCTGGAACAACATCGCAGGTGCGCTGCAATCGCTGGCCGCGGAACTCAAGGACGGTCTGGCCACCGATCTACCGGACTGGCGAGGGGAGGCGGCACAGGCGTACCAGGCCCTGATGGTCCACAACGTCGACGCGCTCGGTGGCTTGGGCGTACTGGCGTCCACGATGTCCTCTGCGACGCAGGCCGCCGGCAACCTGGTGACGTTCACTCGCGACATCGTTCGGGACCTGATCGCGGATCTGGTCGCCCGTGTGATCGTCTGGGCGTTGGAAGCCTTGGCGATCGTGACCATTCCGGTCGTCGCGGCGCAGATTGCGTCCGCTGTCACCAAGTGGGCTGGCCGCATTGCCGGCTACACCACTGCGCTGATCGAGAGCCTCAGGAATCTCCGCCAACTGCTGGACGGGTAAGGACATGCGTCGATGACAGGGAAACCACGCGGCTCCGGCGGCGGTGACCGCGGCGGCCGTCGGAGATCTCCCGGGGGATCCGGTGGCAAGGGCAGCGTGCGAGAGTGTGAGTCTGCGGTTCGTGACGCGGTAGATGCCGGGCGCGCTCGGGTCACCGGCCCTGACCGGAGTCTCCCGGTGAAGACCGTCACGATCGAGCGGAAAAGCTTCATGCCCAGGGCGGAGTTCCGCCGCAAGGCGAACGCGCTGAAGCAACTTAGCGATGAAGAGAAGCTGTACAAGGCCACCAACCCGGTCCAGCGTGACAGCTCTGTGACCAAGGAGTATCGTCAAGAGGTCATCGACCGCATATGGAAGCAGTTTCATGAACGCAATCCCGAGTTTGCTGACAAACTAATTGAACGAGTCACTAAGAGAATGCAACCCGACCATGTGTGGGAACTGCAGCTCGGCGGACCGGACGACAAGAGCAATTTGAGATTTCTGGACAGTCGCACGAACGAGGACATCGGGATTCGTCAGATACGGCCACAAATCGCTAGACTTCCCGACGGTACGCCCATCCGCATAGAGGTGATCGATGAATGAGCTGGCCCGCCGTGTCGAGCGGATCCGCGCGGTGCTCGCGCAACGCCCTGACGGCATCATGCTCGGCGACTTCCCTTCCGGGCGGGTGGTACCTGGGAACGGCCTTCCGCCAGGGCTGGCGGACGTGTTGGTGGTCACCGACGGGCCGCGCGGCGGGGACATCGTCATGTACTCTCACGCCGAACTGGCACAACAGCACTTGCCGCTTGACGGCATTACCGCGATCCCCGACGAGGAAGCCGGCATGTGGCTACGTTTCGGTGCCCTGAACTACGAGCCTCTGCTGGTACACCGGCACACCGGTGAGGTGTGGTGGTTCCCCGACACCGGCGTGCAATGGTTCGAAAGCGAGGAGTTCCGCAAGCTCACCGACAACGTCGAGAAGTTCTGCTTGGACTACCTGCTCGGCGCTGGTTACCTGGACATTTGCGTCGCAGGAGACGATGATTGGGCCCGGCTGCTCATCGAACTCGGCTGGGCCGATCGTAGAAGTCCGGAGGAGTGACCGGTGGTCGTCACTCATGACCAATTGCTCGCCCACTGGGGTCCGCATCGGTTGATCTACTTCCCTCTCGACCGTTTCCTGGACCGTATTCAGGTGGGTCCGGGGGCGTTCCCCCCGGAGGGAGCGATCCCCGTCGAGGTGCCGATCCTGTTCACTGTGGCTGTCGACGCCCCTGACGTACAGCTGTTCAGCCTGTTGAGGCTGCAACTCGGCGAGGCGAATTCAACTCTTCTCATCGTCGTCGGATGCGTTCCGGCCGAGCCGGACATGCTGTTCTGTTTGAATCCTGAGACCGGGGCCATCATGCTTCTCGACCTGAATCCTGATGGGCCCGGGTACGAACTGGTCAATACCACGTTCGCGGCGTTCGTTGAGTTTCTCTACCGCTTCGATGAGTTTATCCAGTCTGATCCTGGCAAAGCGGCACGCGCCGACCTCGCGCTTGCGCTACGACGGGACCTCTACGAGGTAGATTCTCAGGCGTTCGAGGATCCCGAGTCGTGGTGGAACACGGCCATCAGGCAGCTGTCCGTCAGCGGATGACCGGCTGATCAGCCGACGCGTCTGATGTTGAGACAAGTGGGAATGTCGCCGCCAGCCGCGTGATCACGACGTGCGGTATCTTCCCCGGTTCGGGCGGGTCGACTCCACGCCGTCTCAACGCCACCAGTTCCTGGTCGGCTGCGCGGCCTCTGCCGCGGCGCACGCCTGGGCGAAGGTCGCCCGATCGGGCGGTGGCAGCTTCGCCGCCTCGTCCGACGCGGCCTGGAACTGACGCAGGGCGCCGTCGGTGACGCCGTCGCAGTAGATGTAGTTCATACCCGCGCCGCGCTCCTCGACGAAGAACACCACCAGCGGACCGGGCGCCTGTGCCAGCGCGGTGACCCGGTCGATGTGGTCCGGCAGCGTCGGGTCGAACAGGGCGGCACACACCAACTGGTGGCTGTACCGGTCGAGCTCGACCGTGGTGTTCGTGATCTGACCCCGCGCGCCGACCCCCAGCCGGCCGCCCTGGGGGTCACGGAAGAACATCGACATACGAAACACCACGCATGGGTTCGGCGGGTGCCATTCCCACCGAACCGCTTCCAGCTCCACCCGCTCGGACCAGGTGTGGTACTCGTACTGGCCGACCTTGAGGAAGACGGCCGGCTTCACCACCTGCCCGCATCGCACCAGCTCGATCGCCGGCACCCACAGATCCCACTGTGGATGCCGGGCGTTGACGAGATCGATGGCGTACCTCAGGTCAGGCATGTCGGGCCGACCGAGAATCCATTCCATCGTGCCAGTTAACCGCAGGCGCGGGCTGGAGGAAAGGCCGTCCTGCGGCGGGCGGATCGGCAGTGTGGACAATGTCTGCCGTCGGATGACCACACCGTCAATCGCCGGCGGCGACGCGGGCGGACGTCGGACCGCGGCGGAGGAGTGGGACGCACTACCTGGTCATCGCATATGACCACCCGGGTGAAGAGGGGCGTCGCCGTCGGGCCAACGCCAGGGAGCGGCACCTGGCCCAGGCGGCGTCGACGAACACGGTCACCGCCGTCTTTGGCGCGGCCATCCTGAATGATGACGGCGACATGATCGGTTCGATGCTGGTCATGGCCGCCGACTCCCGTGAGGATCTGGATGCCCTGGTTGCGCGTGGAGCCGTACGTGGTCGATGACGTCTGGCGCGAGGTGCACGTCCACCATGCCAGGTGGGGCCGTCCTTCCTGCCGGCCGGTGACCGGACGTTCGACCGGACGTCTGAGGAACCGGCGCGAGACGTGCCGAAGCCGGACGACCAGGGCGGCTGAGATCAGCCGGGATCCGGTTCGGTCCTTGGATCGCGTGGACCTACCGCGGGACGATGCTCCGGCAGGGCATCAGCTGCACCCACCACGCCGAGAACCCGGTCGCGCCGCAGTGATGTGGCGGCCATCACATCCGATGGTGTCGAGAACGCGGCGTCGGCTCCGTCCCAGGGGGCACGAGACAGGCCGAACAAAGGACAAGCACCATGAAGTACCTGCTGCTGAAGCACTACCGCGGCGCCCCGGCTCCGGTCAACGACGTGCCGATGGACCAGTGGACGCCGGACGAGGTCGACGCGCACATGCAGTACATGCGCGACTTCGCGGCCCGTCTGGAGGAGACGGGTGAATTCGTCGACGGTCAGGCGTTGGCGCCCGAGGGCGCGTTCGTGCGGTATGACGGCGAGGGGCGCCCACCGGTGACCGACGGCCCGTTCGCCGAGACCAAGGACCTCATCGCCGGGTGGATGGTGATCGACGTGGAGTCCTGGGATCGCGCGGTCGAGCTGGCCGGAGAGCTGTCCGCCGCCCCCGGTGCGGGCGGCGAGCCGATCCATGAGTGGATCGAGGTGCGGCCGTTCCTCCGCGCGTCAACCACCGTCACCGAGTGAACGAGTCGCTGCTGCGGGCGCTCGTGCCCGCGGTGATCGGTGTCCTCGTCCGGCGCGGAGCCGACTTCGCGTCGGCCGAGGACGCCGTGCAGGAAGCCCTGATCCGGGCGTTGGAGACCTGGCGGGACGATCCACCGCGGGACCCGAAGGCGTGGCTGGTCGCGGTGTCGTGGCGGAAGTTTCTCGACGCCGCCCGCGCCGAGGCGTCGCGGCGGGGGCGGGAACTCGAGGCGGCGGTCCAGCCGTCCCCCGGTCCGGTGCCGACCACGGACGACACCCTGCGGCTGTTCTTTCTGTGCGCGCACCCGGCGCTGCCACAGGCGGCGGCCGTCGCGTTGACGCTGCGTGCGGTTGGTGGGCTGACGACCCGCCAGATCGCCGAGGCCTACCTGGTACCGGAGGCAACGATGGCGCAGCGGATCAGCCGAGCCAAGCGACGGATAGCGGGGCTTTCGCTTGACCAGCCGGGTGATCTCGGCACGGTGATGCGGGTGCTGTATCTCATCTTCAACGAGGGGTACGGCGGGGATGTCGACCTGGCGACCGAGGCGATCCGCCTGACCCGCCAGCTCGTCGCCCTGATCGACGAACCCGAGGCCGCGGGGCTGCTGGCGCTGATGCTGCTGCACCATGCCCGACGTGCGTCACGCACCGGCCCGGGAGGCCGTCTGGTGCCGCTCGCCGCACAGGACCGCGGCCTGTGGGACACGCGTCTGATCGCCGAGGGAGTCGAGATCCTGCAGGCCGCGCTAACCCGCGACCGACTGGGCGAATACCAGGCGCAGGCCGCGATCGCCGCCCTGCACGCGGACGCGCGCTGCGCCGCCGAGACAGACTGGGTCCAGATCGTGGAGTGGTACGACGAGCTGCTGCGCCTCACGGGCAGCCCGGTGGTGCGGCTCAACCGCGCGGTGGCCGTCGGCGAGGCCGACGGACCGCAGGCCGGCCTGGCGGCGTTGGCCGAGGTCAGCCCCGACCTGCCCCGGTACGCCGCGGTGGCGGCGTACCTGCACGAACGCGCCGGCAATCTCGAGCTCGCCGCCGAGCGGTATGCCGAGGCTGCCCGCGCCGCCACCAGCGTGCCGGAACGCGATCACCTCACCCGGGAGGCCGCGCGGGTGCGGCACCTGCTGCGGCGGTGAGTTCACGGGCGGGTCGTCGGTGACCCCGCGGTATGGTCCAGCGCGTCCCGTAGCAGCGCCAGGAGGGTGGTGGCTGGCTGGATGCCCGGGATCGGCGGCCCGCCGTCGATGACCAGGGTCGGGACCCCGGTGACGCCCCGTTCGGCGGCGTGGCGTTCGTCGGCGCGCACCGCGTCGCCGTACGCGTCGCCGGCCAGGACCGCCCGCACCTCGGCGCGAGGCAGTCCGGCTGCCGTACCGATCGACTCCAGTACCTGCGGGTCGGCCACGTCACGCCCCTCGGTGTGGTAGGCGTGGAGCAGGCTCGCCACCAGCTCGTTGGCGTGTCCACGGGCCGTCGCCAGCTGGATCAGCCGATGGGCGTCGAAGGTGTTCACCGGGCGGGCGAGGTGCAGGTTCAGCTCCAGACCCTCCGCGGCGCCGAGGGCCCGGATGCGGGCGATCCGGGCCGGCGCGTCGCTGCCCCACCAGTCGGGATCCGCCATCTCCGCCGCGGCGGACCGGCCGGGAATCCGGCTCCGCTGCGGGTCGAGTTCAAAGCTGCGCCAACGCAGCTCCACCTGCGCGGAGCCGGGCAGCCCGGCGAGCGCCGTCATGAGACGTCGTTGGCCGATGAAGCACCACGGGCACAGCACGTCGAGGTAGCTGTCGATCCTCATGACCCGGACCTCTCCGTCGGCTCGGGACGGACCTCGCGCAACAGCCGGTATCGGGTCATCCGCGGTGTGCCGACCCCGGGCAGCGCGCGCAGCGCCCTGTCGATGTCGGCGTAGAGCCTGTCGATGTCGGGCGATTCCTCGAAGGCGCGCAGGTCCGCTTCGCGTGCCCAGTGCACGATGGCGCACACGCGCTCGCCGTCGGTACTCGCCAGGAACCGGGCGGAGCGGTAGCCCGGGTGGTGGCGGACCCACCGCTCCTGGATCTCCGCGAACGTCGCCACGATCTTCTCTTGCGTCGTCGGATCACCGGCCGGGTAGTCGATGATCGAGTAGAAGCCGGTCTCGGTCGTCACGGGAGCTCCGGGCTGGGTCGGCGGGACAGCCCCGCACGGCGCGGAACGGGAACCGACAGACGATTGAGATGAGAACTATTCACTCGTGAACCGTATCGCGCGGTCGTTCACCGGTCAACAGGTGCTGTGTACGCTCGGGCCGTGACGACAGGGCGGCCCAGGGCAACGGAGGATCAGCTGGCCGCGTGGCGCACGCTGTGGCGGGCCGACTCGCTCCTCTTCGCCCACCTCAACAACCTGCTTCGGGCGAACGCCGGGATGACCTACTTCGAGCACGAGGTCCTCTCCGTGCTGGACCGCGTCGGCGGGCGGCTCCGGATGGCGCCGCTCGCGGAGGAACTGATGATCTCCCGAAGCGGTGCCACCCGACTCGTCACCAAGATGGAGATTAAGGACGGCTGGGTCGCCCGTACCGCCTCCCCGACCGACCGGCGGGCCACCTGGGCCGAGCTCACCCCGGCCGGTCGGGAGGCCCTCACCCGTGCCCGTCCGGTCGTCGACACGGTCGTCTCGACTTTCTTCGCCGACCACCTGAGCCCTGGCGAGCTGCGTGGCGTCGTTCAGGCGCTCAACCGCCTCATCGAGGCCAACCCCGGCAAGCCCGACGTCGAGTGTGGCCTGTAGCGAGACGGAGCCCGATACCAGGCGCGTACGGCCCGGACGGGGGAGCATCGCCGCGGCACCGGTCGAGCGTCGAGGCGCGCGCGGCGTCGTCAACCGCCCCTGACCGGTGGATCCGCCCGGCCCGCCGTGCGGGAGGGCTCACCTGCTGCGCCGCGCGGCTGCGCGCGAGCGGTACCTGGCCCGGTAGGCCTGGGGCGAGATGCCCAGTTCCCGGCGGAAGGTCTGTCGGAGGTTGGCGGCGGAGCCGATGCCGGTACGCTGGGCGACCCTGTCGATCGGTTCGTCGCTGACCTCCAGGAGCCGCTGCGCGGCGAGCACCCGTTCCCGGGTGAGCCATCGGTGTGGACTCATGCCGGTGAGTCGGTGGAAGTGGCGGGCCAGGGTACGGGGGCTCATGTGCACGCGCGCCCCGAGCGCGCTCAGCGACCACCGCTGGTCCAGGTGCTGCCGCATCCAGTCGAGCAGCTCCGGCAGGGGGTCGTCCGGATCGGGGCTGAGGGGGACGTCGACGAACTGGGCCTGTCCGCCGCTCCGGTAGCCGGCGAGTACCAGCCGGCGGGCGATCGCGGCGGCGGCATCGGCGCCGAAGTCCGTCCGCACGATGTGCAGCGCCAGGTCGATGCCGGCCGACATGCCCGCCGAGGTGAGGACGCCACGGTCATCGACGAACAGGGCACGCGGGTCCACCGTGGCGGTCGGGAAGAGCGAGGCGAGCAGCGGAGCCGTCGACCAGTGCGTCGTCGCGCGGCGGTGGTCGAGGAGGCCGGCGTGGCCGAGGATGAAGGCGCCCGTGCAGATCGACATGATCCGCGCCCCTCGGTGGCGGGCGCGCCGCAGCGCGGTCAGCAGCGCCCGGGGCGGGACCTCCTGCTCCCGCGTCCAACCGGGGACGACCACCAGGTCCGCGGTCTCCGCCTCGTCGAGCCCGTACGCCGCGTGCACGGTGACCCCACCACCGAGCTCGACCTGCCCCGGGGTGACCGCGCAGGTCCTGGTCCGGTACCAGGTGCCGAATCGTGGGGAGTAGTCCACGCCGAAGATCTCGTACACGGTCACGAAGTCGAAGCTGCCCGCGCCGGAATAGGCCAGCATGGCCACCCTGGGCCCGTCGAGCGGCATGTCCCACCTCCTGCACCCGGGCGTGTCCGGCAACGACGAGCGGCCCCGGCCCGGGGCCGAGCATCGGGAACGACTGCGCGGAACCCATGGTAGGGAGCCCCGACCGTCGGAGCGGCGATGCGGTTCGGACACATCTCGGCATGATCAGGTCAACCGCTCCCCGACGGCGGCACCGCGGCGCGCGTCCGGCCCTACCGTGAGGCCGGGCTCAGCCCGGACACCGGCCGGTCAGCCAGGCCGGTGCACGATACGACGGAAGGTAGTCACAGTGGGTGACATATCCAACACATTCGGACGACGAACCTTTCTGCTCGCTGCCGGGGTGGTGGGGGTTGTTGGTGCCGTGGGGGTCGAGTCACGGGCCGGCGCCACTCCGTCTCGCGGGCGGCGGCAGACGGCAGTGTCGCGCTCCGTCGGCGGGTTCGTGGTCACGCCGTTGCTCGACGCCGCGGGGCCGTTCTTCGCCGACCGTCAGGTGGCCTTCCCCGAGGCGACCGAGGCCGACTGGGCCCGCGCCCGCCGCGTCGACCCGGGCGCGTTCGGGCCCGGTCAGACCTGGCAACTCGACTTCCGGTGCTTCGTGGTGCGCGGGCCGCGCGACCGACTGATGCTGGTCGACACCGGCGTGGGGCCGGAGGGCAGCCCCGCCGCGGCCTGGGCGCCGACCCCGGGTCGCCTCCCGGCCGAACTCGACCAGGCCGGCATCGACCCGGCGGACGTCGACACCGTGGTGTTGACCCACCTGCACGAGGATCATTACGGCTGGTCGGTTCGTCCAGACGGTACGCCGATGTTCCCCAACGCCCGCTACGTCGTCCAGCGGCGGGAGATCGCGGCGCTCGAGGAGGGTGACTCGGCCCTCGGCTACATCGTCGACCCGCTGCGTGCGGCCGGGCTGCTGCACGAGGTCGACGGCATCACCCGTCTCGCCACCGCCCCGGGACGATCCGGCGGTGTGATCCGGGTCGTCCCCACGCCCGGACACACCCCGGGTCACCAGTCGGTCGTCGTCGAGAACCGCGCCCGGCAGGTCATCGTCACCGGCGACGTCCTGGTGCACGCGGTCCAGTTGGTCGACCCCGAGGTGAGCTACCGGTTCGAGGCCGATGCCGAGCTCGCCCGCCAGACCCGCCGCCGGCTTCTCGCCGAGGCCAAGAGTCGGCGGACCGTGCTGGCCACCGCCCACCTGACCCGGCCCTGGGTGGAACTCGGCGGCTCGCTACCCCGCCCGTAGGGCGTCGGCGAAGCCCGCGCGCGGCGCGACCCGGCACGGGGCGGGTCGCGCCCACGGGGCCGCCGGCGTACCGCGGCACGGTGCGGCCCGCCACCGCCGGCGGCACCCTGGGACGGCCCTGGGCTGGCAGGATGCCGCCGGCTCGTGCCGCCGGGCGTATCCGGACAACGACGCCAGCGACAGACGCACCTCGACGGCCGGGCGGGGCTGCGGAGGCTCGCGGACCAACCGGTGCCGGACCGCCCCGCCCCGGCACGCGCCCGTCGGCCGGCGCGGAGCGCTGGCCGTGCCGCCGGCGACCGCACGGCGGTTGGTCGGTACCGAATGTGCGATCCGTATGCGGTCGCTCCCGATCATCGATATCGAGCGGCGGTAATGGGGCCGGCAGTCGGGGTTGGCTGGTGGGAGGTGCCGGATGGACGGCGTCGGACGAGCGGTCGCGGTCGTACTGGCGGGCTGCCTTGGGCTGGCCATCGGCGTGAGTGGACCGGCCCCGGCGCGGGCCGACCGGCGGACGCCGGCCGCGCCGGCTGCCGTGGGGGTAGGGGAGGCCCGGGACGAGGCGACGGCGCTGGCGGCGGCGCGGCGTTCCGGGCGAAGTGTCGAGGTGGCCGGTCTGCGGACCGAGACCAGGTCCGTCTTCGCGAACCCGTCCGGGACGCTGACGTTGCAGGAGCACGCGCGACCCGTACGGGTCCGGGACGGCACCGGGTGGCGGCCCGCCGACCCGACGTTGCACCGGAACGCGGACGGCAGCGTGACCCCAGGTGCGACCCAGGTGGGGCTCGTCCTCTCCGGCGGCGGCACCGGTCCCCTGCTCCGCGTCTCGTACGCCGACAGTTCGCTCACGCTCACCTGGCCCGGCCGGCTTCCGGCGCCGGTGTTGGGCGGGGCCACCGCCACCTACCCCGAGGTGCTGCCCGGCGTCGACCTGCGACTGACCGCCGACGTGACCGGCTACCAGCAGGAGCTGGTGATCCGGGACCGGGAGGCGGCGCGCAACCCGGCAGTGCGCGACCTCCGCCTCGGCCTGGTCACCCACGGCGCCTCGGTGCGGGTCGACGAGGCCGGCAACCTGAGCGTGCTCGACCGTCGGGGCGCCACCGTGCTGCACGGTCCCGCGCCGCGCATGTGGGACTCCAGCCCGGGCGAGGCGCGGCAGGCCCGGGCACGGGTGTCGGCGAGCGGCGGCGCGCTCACCATCGTGCCGGACCTGTCGCTGCTCACCAATCCGGCGACGAGGTATCCCGTCGTCGTCGAGCCGTACCTGTACCACCCGGCGACGACGGCCGCCTGGGCGCACGTCAGCAAGCACTTCTCCACGACGTCGTACTACAACTCGAAGAGTGAGGCGAAGGTCGGCTACTACAACGACCGGTACGCCTCACCGACCTCCGACACGTACCGGGCGTTCTTCCGGATGGAGACCGCGCCGCTGAACGGCAAGCAGATCTTCCGCGCCACGTTCTCCCCGTACGAGATCTACTCGTACTCGTGCCAGGCGCGGGCCGTGGAGCTGTGGCTGACCAGCGGCATCAGCAGCAGCACCACCTGGGCGAAGCAGCCGACGTGGGTACGTCGGCTCGACGCGGTCACGGCCGCCAAGGGATGGGGCCCGAACTGTCCCGCCGGCCCGCTGGAGTTCGACGCGACCAGCGCGGTGGTGGAGGCGGCGGCGAACAACTGGTCGTCCACGACGCTCGGGTTGCGGGCGACGAACGAGTCCGACACCCACGGCTGGAAGAAGTTCCGGAACAACCCCACCCTCACCGTCGAGTACAACTCGGTGCCGCAGGTGCCGACGGCGCTGCGGGTCTCGCCGGCGTACGTGTGCACGCCCGACCCGGCGAGCGCGCCGGCGGTCTCCAGTCTCGCGCCCCGGTTGATCGCCACCCTGGCCGATCCGGACAGCGCGGTGCAGAGCGTCCGGGCCCGGTTCGAGCTAGCCGAGGGCGGCGTGCCGATCTGGAGCCACGAGACCGAGTTCAAGCAGGCGTCCAGCTTCTCCGCGTCCGTTCCGCCGCTCACCGACGGACAGACGTACGCCTTCCGGGTCCAGGCGGACGACGGCATCGCGGCGAGCGACTGGACGGACTGGTGTTACTTCACGGTGGACAGCACGGCACCGAGTCTGGTGCCCGGGGTCAGCTCGACGGACTACCCGGAGGCCGACCCGGTCGATCCGGTGCGGGCGGGCGGGGTCGGCAAGCCGGGCACGTTCCGGTTCACCCCGAACGGTATCGCCGACGTCGCCGCGTACCAGTACGACATCGACAATCCGGAACCGGCACAGCGGGTGGCCGCCACCGGCACCGACCGCAGCGCCACGGTCTCCATCACCCCCGGCCCGTCGCCGAGCCCGCTGCGGACGCTGTACGTGCGCAGCGTCGACTCGGCGGGCAACCAGAGCGCGGTCCGGGCGTACGACTTCTACCTCGCGCCGACCGCCGGCCCCGCCGCGGTGTACCGCCTGGACGAGGGGAGCGGCACGGTGGCCGCCGACGACAGCGGGAACGGGCGTACCGCCACGCTGACCGGTGGCGGGTGGGCCGAGGGTCGGTTGGGCGCCGGGGCGACCGCGGACGGTACGCCACTGGACGACAAGGCACTCACGCTCAGTGGGAGCGGGCAGTATGCGGCCACCGCCGGCCCGGTCATCCGTACCGACAGCAGCTTCACCGTCGCCGCCTGGGTGCGCCTGCGGTCCGGCACGGCGAACGCGACCGCGCTGACCCAGGCGGGCGCGGTGAACGGCGGCTTCCAGCTCTACTACTCCACCTCGTTCGGCTGGGTCTTCAACCGGCACGTCACGGATGCCGACGGCACCGCGATCGTCCGGGCGACGGCACCGGACCCGCCACAGCTCAACCGGTGGACCCACCTTGCCGGCGTGTACGACCTCTCCGCGCGGCAGCTCCGGCTCTACGTCAACGGGGCGCTCGCCGGCACGGCCTCGTTCCCGGACCCGCCCTGGCATGCCTCCGGTGCGTTGCAGATCGGCCGGCTGAAGTATGAGGGGACGTTCCGCGAGTACTGGCCGGGCGAGATCGACGATGTCCGGGTGTACGACCGGGTCGTCTATCCGGCCGAGATCGCGGAGTTCGCCAACCGGCCCGCCGTCCTGGTCGGGCACTGGGCGATGGACGAGGGCAGCGGCGTCACCGTGGCCGACGCCTCCGGACGGGACCACCCGCTCACCGCCGCCGGCGGTGTCACCTGGGCCGCAGACCGGTTCGACGTGCCCGGGGCGGCCGTGGAGACGGACGGTACGACCGGCCGACTCACCACGTCGACCAGCGTGGCCACCACCGACCGCAGCTACAGCGTCAGCGCGTGGGTGAAGTTGGCCTCGGCGCCGAGCACCTACGCGACCATCCTCGCCCAGGACGGCACCTACCACTCGGGTCTCTACCTGCAGTACTCGGCGGCGACCCGGAAGTTCGTCCTCTCCGTCTCCAGCAAGGACGGCAGCGGCGAGGGCGCCAGCCGGGCGTTCGCCCGCTCCGAGGCGGTGGTCGGGCGGTGGACCCATCTCGTCGGGGTCTACGACGCGGCCGCCCAGCAGATCCGGCTCTACGTCGACGGCGAGTTCGCCTCGTCTGCGCCGTACACCACGGCGTGGCAGGCCGACGGGCCGGTGCAGGTCGGTCGGTCCCGCTACGCCGGCGCATACAACAACTACTGGCCCGGCTCCATCGACGAGGTACGCGTCTACCAGGGCGTGCTGAGCCAGGCCGAGATCGACAACCTAGCGTTTTCCTAGCTCACGGCGTCCGCCACCGCACCGACCCGTGACTCACAGGCCCCCCGCGACCGCGAGGAACGTGACCCCTGGGGAGGGTACCGATGCGCAATCTCGACAGACGATGGCGACGATGGACCGGCTACTCGACCGCGGCGGTGATGGCCGTGTCGCTGGCGAGCGTGCCCAGCCGGGCCGACGCGGACCCGGGCCCGCGCTGGGCCGCGCTGCCCAAGGACGAAACGGTGACGGGTGCTCCCGCCCGGATGGAGCCGTTGCCTACGGACTCGGCCGCCACGGTGCGGGCGCTGGCGGAGCCGACCTGGCCGGCGGCGGGGTCGGCGTCGGTCGACCTGGCCACGGTGGGCGCCGGAGCCAGGGGCGTTGCCGCGGCGCGGGCCGGGAAGCTGCCGGTCTGGGTGGCACCGACCGCCCAGGTCGCGGCCGGCAGGGCGGCCGGCCCGGCCCGGGTACGGGTGGAGGTGTTGGACCGCGCGGCGACCGAGCGGGCCGGCGTGCCGGGCGTGCTGATCCGGCTGGCCGCCGAGTCGGACACGGCCACCGAGAAGGCGGCGGCCAAGGCGGACGTGCGGGCGGTGACGAGTCGGGCGGCGGTGTCGGTCGACTACGGGGCGTTCGCGGGTGCGTTCGGCGGTGACTGGACGACCCGGCTGCGGTTCGTCCCGGTGCCGGAGTGCGCGCTGTCGACGCCGGATCGGCCGGAGTGCTGGCCGGGGGACCCGGTGCTGACCCGCAACGACACCACCACGAAGCGGGTCACCGCCGAGCTGGACACCGCCACCGGGCTGTACGCGCTCTTCGCGGGGGTGTCCGGCAGCGGCGGTGACTACAGCGCGACGTCGTTGGCGCCGTCGTCGACCTGGCAGGTGAGCCCGCAGACCGGCGACTTCACCTGGCAGTACGAGCTGGACACGCCGCCGGGGCTGAACGGCCCGGAGCCGCAGGTGGCGATCGGCTACTCCTCGGGCTCGGTGGACGGCCGGATCGCCTCCACCAACAACCAGACGTCGTGGGTGGGTGAGGGGTTCGACCTCGCCCCGGGCGGGTTCATCGAGCGGCGCTACAAGCCCTGCGCCGACGACGGCTCGGCCGGCTCCCCGAAGCGCGGCGACCTGTGTTTCGCGTACGACAACGCGACGATGTCGCTGAACGGGGCGGCGACCGAGCTGCTCTACGACGACGAGACCAAGACCTGGCAACCGAAGAACGACGACGGCACCCGGATCGAGCGGCTGACCGGCGCGGTCAACGGCGACAAGGAGGAGGGCGAGTACTGGCGGGTCACCACGATCGACGGCACCCAGTACTACTTCGGGCTCAACCGGCTGCCGACCTGGAAGAGCGGCGACCCGGAGACGAACTCGACCTGGACGGTGCCGGTCTACGGCAACAACTCGGGCGAGCCGTGCTACAAGGCGAGCTTCGCCGACGCGTGGTGCCAGCAGGCGTGGCGGTGGAACCTCGACTACGTCGTGGACCCGCGGGGCAACGCGATGGCCTACTTCTACGCCAAGGAGACCAACTACTACGCCCGGAACCGGAGCACCGCCACCCAGTACGTCCGGGGCGGCTACCTCACGGAGATCCGGTACGGCCTGCGGAAGGAGACGCCGTACGCGACCGCGCCGGTGAGGGTGGTCTTCGGGGTGTCGGAGCGGTGTCTGCCCAGCGGCACGATCACCTGTTCGGACGCGCAGTTCACCACGGCGAACGCCCGGTACTGGCCGGACACCCCGGTCGACCAGAACTGCAAGTCGGGGCAGTCGTGCAGCACGAACATCGCCCCGTCGTTCTGGACCCGCAAGCGGCTGACCTCGGTGACCACCCAGGTGCTGCGCGGTAGCGCGTACTCGGACGTGGACGTGTGGACGCTGCGGCACACGTTCCCGGCGTCGGATTCCGGCACCCCGGCGCTGTGGCTGGCCGGGATCACGCACGAGGGCCGGGTCGGTGGCACCCTGGCCCAGCCGGAGATCGAGTTCCAGTCGGTGCAGATGCCGAACCGGGTGGACGGCCAGGAGAACATCCCGCCGATGGTGAAGCGCCGGGTGCGGACGATCGTCACCGAGTCCGGAGGCACGATCACCGTCACCTACTCGGACCTCGACTGCGCGGTGGGCGCGTTGCCGGTGCCGGACAGCAACACCCGACGGTGTTTCCCGACCATCTGGCAGGCGGAGGGCGAGACCAAGCCGAAGGAGGACTGGTTCCACAAGTACGTCACCACCCAGGTGGTGGAGGACAGCCGGATCGCGGGCGAGGCCAACGAGGTCACCAGCTACGAGTACGTCGGCGGCGCTGCGTGGCACTTCGCCGACGACGACGGCCTGGTGAAGGAGAAGGAGAAGACCTGGTCGCAGTGGCGCGGCTACGAGCGGGTACGGGTTCGGCAGGGTACGGCGACGGAGTTGCCGTCGGAGACGGAGTACCTGTACCTGCGCGGCATGAACGGCGACAAGCAGTCCTCCGGTACGCCGCGACAGGTCAGCGTCACCCCGTCCGAGGGACCGCCGGTCCCCGACGATCCACATCTGCAGGGCTTCCTGCTCGAGGAGATCGAGCGGTCCGGTCCGGGCGGCGCGGAGATCTCTAGCAAGATCAACGACCCGTGGGTCGCGGGTCCCACCGCGGTCCGGGAGCGGCCGTGGGGGGTGACCCGGGCGTACACGGTGAACGTGGCTCGGGTCCGGACCCGGGTGCCGCTGGCCTCGGGCGGATACCGGCGTACCGAGACGGCGACGACCTACACCGCCGAGGGGCTGCCGGCCGAGGTCGACGACGCCGGGGACACCGCGGTGACCGGCGACGAGAAGTGCACCCGGCACAGCTACGCCCGCGCCGAGTCGGAGTGGATGCTGTCCTACCCGAGCCGGGTGACGACGGTGGCCGCGCCGTGTACGACCCCGCTCCGTACCCTCGCGGCCGAGGACATCATCTCCGACGAGCAGACCAGCTACGACGGCCAGGCCGCGGGCGCGCCCCCGACGAAGGGGCTGCCGACCCTGACCGAGGAGATGACCGCCACGGGCGGCTTCCGGACCACGGCCCGGAACGTGTACGACATCTACGGCCGGGTGGTGGAGTCGTACGACACGCTGAACAACAAGACCACCACCGTGTACACGCCGGCCACCGGCGGGCCGTTGACGAAGAAGACGGTGACCAACCCGCTCGGGCACGTCGAGACCACCGAGTACGACCCGGCGTGGGGTGAGGAGCTGGTCACGGTCGACGAGGGCGGCAAGCGCACCGAGTTCGCGTACGACCCGCTCGGCCGGCTGAGCAAGGTCTGGCTGCCGGGCCGGTCGCGTAACCAGACGCCGAGCGAGGAGTACAGCTACGAGATCACCAAGGACAAGCCGTCGGTGGTCGTGACCCGGCAGCTCGGCAACGACGGGAGCAGCTACAGCACCAGCTACGAGATCTTCGACGCGCTGCTGCGCCCCCGGCAGACCCAGACCCCGGCCCCGGGCGGGGGACGGGTGCTGACCGACGTGTACCACGACACGCGCGGCATGGTGGTGAAGCAGAACCAGCCGTACTACTACGACGCGCAACCGCCCAGCGGTGACCTGGTGGTCGTGCCGGACGCGCAGATCCCTGCCCAGGTCGCCTTCCTCTACGACGGTGCCGGACGGGAGACCGCGGAGATCTTCAAGGTCCGGGGTGTGGAGAAGTGGCGCACCACCACCACGTACGGCGGTGACCGGGTGACCGTGGACCCGCCGCAGGGGGAGACCGCGACCACCACGATCCTGGATGCCGCCGGCGCCACGGTGGAACTGTGGCAGTACCACGGCGACAGCCCCACCGGCCCGTACGACGTGACCAGGTACAGCCACACCAAGGACGGTGAGCTGGCCACGGTCACCGACTCGATGAACAACGTCCGCCGCCACCACTACGACCTCCGCGGCCGACTGGTCGCGGTGGACGACCCGGACGCCGGAAGGATCACCTACCGGTACGACGACGAGGACCGGCTCGTCTCCAGCACCGACGCCCGTGGGCGCACCCTGAGCTACACCTACGACGCCCTGGACCGGATCACCGCCACCTACGAGGGCACCACCAAGCTGACCGAGTACACCTACGACACCCTCGTCAAGGGTGAACTCACCAGCAAGACCCGGTACGTGGACGGGAACGCGTACACGGTCACGGTCACCGGGTACGACGAGGCCGACCATCCGACCGGCATCCGGTACACGATCCCGGCGTCGGAGGGTGCGCTCGCCGGGACGTACGAGTTCCGGACGACGTACCACCTGGACGGGTCGGTCGCGACCAGCACCCATCCGGCCGTCGGTGGTCTGCCCGCCGAGACGGTCCGGTACGGCTACGACGCGCTCGGGATGCCCACCACCCTGACCGGCCTCACCTCCTACGTCACCGAGAGCCTCTACTCGAAGCTCGGCGAGGAGATCCGGCACGTGTACTCCACCGGCGGCAAGTCGGTGGTACGCACCTACGAGTACGAGGACGGCACCCGCCGGCTCAAGCGGGTCATCACCGAACGTGACGGTACGCCGCAGCGGGTCTCCGACGTCAGCTACGACTACGACCCGGCCGGCAACATCCTGCGGATCAGCGACGCCCCACCGGAGCAGGCCGCCGACACGCAGTGCTTCCAGTACGACCATCTTCGGCGGATGACCGAGGCGTGGACCCCGCGGGACGGCAACTGCGCGGCCACCCGGTCGGTGGCGGCGCTCGGCGGACCGGCCCCGTACTGGTACTCCTACAGCTACGACAAGGTCGGCAACCGGACGAAGGAGGTCCGGCACGCCCTGGGCGGGGACACCACCCGCACCTACACCACCCCGGCCGCCGGTACCGCCCAGCCGCACACCCTCACCTCGGTGAGCACCAGCGGCCCGGACGGCACCCGGACCGACACCTACGCCTACGACGCCTCCGGCAACACCATCAAGCGGGTGGTCAACGGGGTGACGCAGGAGCTGGAGTGGACGGTCGAGGGTCACCTCGCCAAGGTCACCGAGGGCACCAAGGTGACCAGCTACGTCTACGACGCGGACGGTGAGCGCCTCATCCGTCGTGCCCCGGACAGCACCACGCTCTACCTGGGCGGGACCGAGCTGACGCTGAAGAACGGCCAGGTCAGCGGTCTTCGGTACTACAGCCACGGCGGTGACGTGGTCGCGGTGCGGACCCCCGCCGGGGTCCGGTTCCTGTTCAGCGACCACCACGGCACCGACGAGCTGAGCATCGACGCGACCACCATGGCGGTGACGCAGCGGCGCTTCGACCCGTTCGGTGCGCCACGCGGGCCGCAACCGGCGGACTGGACCGGTGACCGGGCGTTCGTCGGCGGCACGCACGACCCGTCCACCGGGCTGATCCACCTCGGCGCCCGCGAGTACGACCCGCTCATCGGCCGGTTCATCAGCCTCGACCCGATCATCGACGTCGAGGACCCGCAGCAGATGCACGGTTACGCGTACGCGAACAACAGCCCGGAGACGTTCTCCGACCCGGACGGCAAGTGGTCGTTCTGCGGCTGGTGCAAGCGGGCCTGGTCCGCCGCCAAGCGGGCCGCCGCGGCCGCGTACGCCCGGTGGAAGGCATGGATGGCCTGGAAGGCGTGGAAGGCCCGGGTCGAGGCCGCCCGCCGCTGGGCCAAGCAGAAGGCCGAGGCGGCGAAGCGGGCCGCCAAGAAGGCCAAGCAGCTCGCCCGCAAGGTGGTCCGCAAGGCGAAGCACGCCGCCCGCAAGGCGTACCACGCGGCGAAGAAACAGGTGAAGAAGCACGTCCGTGCCTTCAAGAACGTCGCCAAACGCGCCGCCAAGGCGGCGACCAGAGCCGCCAAGAAGGCCGGGAGAGCGGTGACCAAGGCCGCCAAGTGGGTCGACAAACACGTCGACTGGGGCAAGGTGTGGACCGTCACCAAGGTCGCGTTGGCCGTGGTCGCGATGTTCAGCTGCACCATCTGTGCCATCGCCGCCTACGCCACGATGGCGATCAGCGCCATCGAGGCCGCCAACAGCGTCCGCACCGGCGACTACGCCGGGGCCGCGATGGCCATGGTGCCCGGCGGTGCCGCCGGCCGCGGCGCGCGGTTCGCGGTGAACTCCGCCGGAGAGGTCACGGACTTCGGCGCGGCCGCGGCGAAACTGTGGGGTAGGCAGGTCCCGTCGGGATGGATGCCCAGGGTCGCCAACAACGGAAAGGGTGTGGTCTTCCAGCGCTCCGGTGCGCAGGGCAACGCCGACATGATCCGGGTCATGGACCCGACGCCGATGTACCCGCAGGGCTACGTCCGGATCCACAACTCGCACGGCCAGCCGGTCGACGTGAATGGGAAGCCGGGGTCGAAGGCGGCGACCCACATACCATTGGGTGGATCGGACCCGTGGAACTGGTGGCCGAGTTAGGGCGGGATCGCGATGGAGATGGTTGACCGTGGCGACCGGTGGTCCCTGGCCGGCGACGACGCGGAGGTGACACGGGTCTGTTTCGACTGGGCGGTGACCCTGACCGTCGGTCCCGTGGAGCCTCAGCTGAGCGTGCGGGTCGAGTCGCCGTTCGTGCTCGCCGGCCTGGAGGGTGCGCCACGGCAGGTGGATCCCGAGGGCGAGCCCTCGGATCTGGCTCCGGTGTTGTGGCTGGTACGTCGCCGGCTGACGAGACTGGACGCCTTCAAGGACGGACGTCTCGACATCGGGTTCTCCGGAGGTGTCGATCTGACCGTTCCCGTTTCCGAGGAGTTCGAGGCATGGGAACTCACCGACTCGGCCGGCGGTCGGATCGTCTCGCTGCCCGGCGGCGGCACCACCACCTGGTCGCGCGTCGACGGATAGCGAGGAGGTTCGCCGATCCGGACGGCGTGCCTCCGCACCCGACCGACGGAGACCGACTCACCGGGATGCCCGGTGACCGGCGGTGGGACCGGGCAGACTGACCGGATACCGAACGAGAGCCAGAAACGTCCTCAGGGGCCAGGGTCGCGGTCGCGGCCATGGCCCCACCGTTGTCGATCGTGCCGAGGCACCATCGTCGCGCTGGTCCGGTGCCGTCTGGTCGCCCGCCGACCGCGCTGGCCGTGTCCACTCCACGGGTGCGGTGCCGGGGCGCGCCGACGGCGGTGCGCGACCCGGGCGGACCGGATCACGGCAGGTGGTGGCCGATCTGCCCCATGTCCAGCAGGATTCTCTCGGCCAGGCGGTCGACGACACGCCCGGGGCCGGTGTACCCGTATCGGGTGAGCGCCTCGGCGAGCCGGCGCAGCCCCATCGCCTCCTCCAGACGGTTACCGAGCGCCCGCCACAGCTCCACCGACAGCCGGTAGCAGACGACCGCGCTGTCCAGGTCGCCCAAGGCGCTGTGGATGTAGCCGAGGCTGTCGTAGCTGTACGCCTCACCCGCCCGCATCCCGAGCCGCCGGTGCAGGTCCAGCGACTCCTGACAGTGCCGCAACGCCTCGTCCAGGTTGCCCAGCTCGGCCTGGCACCAGCCCAGCGAGTTCAGCGCGGCGGCGTACCCGCCCTGGTCTCCGGACTGCTGGGCGAACTCCAGCGCCCGCCGCGAGTAGTCCCGGGCGTCGGGGTAGCGGCCCTGCCGGGCGCAGAGGTACGCGAGGCTGAGGTAGGTGCGGCCCTGCCCCTGGGTGTCGTTGATCTGCTGGTAGAGGTGCAGGGCGCGGATCAGGTGCGGGCAGTCGCCCTCGAGCCGCTCGAAGAGCTGGTTGGCCCGACTGACCTCGCGATGCACCCGGGCCTCGCCGTCCAGGTCGTCGCTGCGCCGGGCGGCCGCCAGCGCGATGCGCTGGGTCTCCAGCAGATCCTCGTGCCGACCCTCGCTGTGCAGGTAGTCGACGAGCGTCCAGGCCAGCCGCCAGCAGTGCCGGTCGTACCGCTTCTCGTCGGCCATTCGGACGAGGGTCAGCAGCAGCGATATCTCGGCCCGGAACCACGCCCGCGCCTGACGGTGGTCGGTGAGCGGGGTCAGGTGGGTGCCGGGCTCGGGCGGGCCGAGGGGCAGCGGCTGGCGGATCGGCTCCAGCAGCTCGGCGGCCCGGTGTGCGGTGTACAGGTAGTGGTCGAGCAGCCGGCGCAGCGCGGCCTCGGTGGCCTCCGGGCTCTCCTGCGCGGCCTGCTCACCCGCGTAGCTGCGCATCAGGTCGTGGCAGGTGAACCGATCACGGCCCTGCTCGGCCAGCAGGTGGGCGGAGGCCAGCTCGCGCAGGGCCGCCCGAGCCGTGTCCAGCGGCTGCCCGGCCAGGCTGGCGGCGACGGTCGTACTGATGCTGGTGGCGGGGTAGAGCCCGAGGAACCGGAACATCCGCGCCGCCGAGTCGGTCAGCTGCCGGTACGACCAGGAGAAGATCGATCGTACGTCCGGTGACCCCGGGTCGGTGCGGAACCGGTCGAGCGTGCTGTCGGTTCCGGCCATCTCGTCGGCCAGCTCGGTCAGGGACAGCTGCGGGCTGGTCGCGCCGCGGGCCGCCACCACGCTCAGCGCCAGCGGCAGCCGGTGACACAGGTCCACGATCTGCCGGGCGGCGGCGGGCTCGCGCTCCAGCCGGCTCCGGCCGAGTCGCCGCACCAGCAGGCCGTACGCGTCGGCCTCGGGCAGCACGCCGAGCAGCACCGGGTGCGCCCCCTCCCTCGCGACCAGCCCGTTGAGCCGATTGCGGCTGGTCACGATCGTCAGGCAGCGCAGCCCGCCGGGCAGCAGCGGCCGGACCTGCTCGGCGTCGTACGCGTTGTCGAGCACGATCAGCAGCGTCTTGTCCGCCACGATGCTGCGGTAGAGCGCCGCCCGCGCCGACGGGCTGACCGGCAGCCGGGCGTCGTTGGGAAGGAAGCTGCTGAGCAGGTCGCGGATCGCGTCGTCGGGGGTCAGCGCGGTGCGCGAGGGATGGAAGCCGCAGAGGTCCAGGTAGAGCTGCCCGTCGGGGAAGCGGTGGGCGACCTGGTGCCCCCAGTGCACGGCCAACGCGGTCTTGCCGACGCCGGGCGCGCCGCTGACCGCCAGCACCGGTGCCGGGGTACCGGTCCGGGTGGCGGTGTCGAGCAGCTCGGTGAGCTCGTCCAGTTCGGCCTGCCGGCCGACGAAGTGCCGGATCGTGCTGGGCAGCTGCCGGGGCACCTCGGCGCGACCGGTCCCGGCGGGTGGCGCGGCCGCCTGGGAGCCCGCCGGCGCGGTCTGGGCGGCGAGGATCCGCTGGTGCAGCGCCTGGAGCTCGGGGCCGGGGTCGATGCCCAGCTCGTCGTCGAGGATCTGCCGAACCCGCTGGTAGGCCAGGAGCGCGTCGGCGCGCCGACCGAGGCCGTCGAGGGCGACGATCAGGTGGTGGTGCAGACGCTCGCGGAGCGGGTACTCCCTGACCAGCTGCTCCAGCTGGGCGACGGCCCACTCGTAGCGCCGGAGCTGCACCGCCGCCTGCATCTGCCGCTCCAGCGCTTCGATCCGCAGCTCGGTGAGCCAGCGGGACTCCTCCGCCTGCAGCCGTGGCGACGGTACGTCGACCAGCGGGCTCTGCCGCCACAGCGCCAGCGCCTGCTCCACCCGGTGGACGCACCGGGCCCACTCCTCACGGCGGGCATCCTGCTCGGCGGCGCGGCAGAGGTCGGCGAACTCCTGTGTGTCCAGTTCGCCCGGCTCCACCCGGATCAGGTAGCCGGGGCTGTGGGACTCGATCCGGCCCCCGGCGGCGCGGAGCGCACGCCGCAGCCGTTTGACGTAGGAGCGGATGGTGGTGTTCGCCGCCTCCGACGGGCGGCCGTCCCACAGCAGGTCGGCGAGCTGCTCGTACGAGACCACGCGGTTGGCGTGGCACAGCAGCGCCGCGAGCAGCACCCGTAGCTTTCCCGACGCGACCGGTACGACCTCGTCTCCGTCGTGCACGGTCAACGGTCCCATGATCGCGAAACGCACAGGACTTCCCCCCCGTTGCTGTCACGGCAGGGACTGCCACGCAGATGCCACCGAGATGCCACCGGGCTTTGGCAGGTTGTCCGTGGCGCGGTCCGGGAAGGCCCCGCCGGCAATCACCTGCGGCACAGTAAGGATCAAGCGTGTATCGGCATATGCTGAAGTCGAAGGTCCATCGCGCCACGGTCACCCACGCCGATCTGCACTATGTCGGCTCGCTCACCCTGGACCGGGATCTGATGGACGCGGCCGGCCTCCTTCCTGGTGAGCGCGTCGACGTGGTCGACATCAACAACGGTGCGCGGCTGAGCACCTACGTCATCGAGGGTGCGGCCGGCTCCGGAGTCGTCGGCATCAATGGCGCCGCCGCCCGTCTCGTCACCACTGGTGACCTTATCATCATCATTGCGTATGCGATGGTGGACGATTCGGAGGCCGCAGCGCTGCGTCCCCGAGTGGTCTTCGTCGATCAGGGCAACCACATCACCGGTACGGGCACCGACCCCTCCTCGGGTGCTCCCGACCTGCCCGTCCTGGCCGGTGGCCGATGACCCCGGCGGTCGACGCGCCCGTCACCTCGGCCGGCGTCCCGGCGCCCCGGCACGGTGAGCACACCATCCGCCTCGCGGCCGACCTCGACACGCTCGACCGACGTAGCCTGACCGATCTGCAGGCCGGGAACCTGGCCACCACGTTCGCCGCGATCGCCGCCCACCCGGCCGCCCGACGGCACTGGTTCGGTGATCGGGAGCCGGCCCATCTGCGTGACCTGCCGCTGTTCCGCGCCGACGACCTGGCCCGGCACTGTCCGCCCGGCTCGTCCGACCTGGTCCTGGACAGTGCGGAGTCGGGCATGGTGCTGCGCTCCAGCGGCACCACCGGCCGGCGTAAGGTGCTCTACCACTCGTGGGCCTTCAACGACCGGGTGGCCGCGCTCGGCACCCGGGGAGCCCGGGCCGGGGCGGGCCGGCACCTGCCGCGCCGGGTCGCGGTCTGCCTGGCCCCGGCCGAACTCAACGGCGCGTTCGGCTTCGCCATGGACATCGTCGCCGGGCTGGGCGCGCAGGCGTACCCGGTGGGCAGCGGCATGGACCGCGACGAACTGCTGGAGGTGATGGCCGAGCACCGGGTCGACACCCTGATCGCCTCACCCGGCTTCGCCACCCGGCTCCTCAGCGCCGACGACGCCGTCGCGCGGCTCGGCCACCTGGAGCGGCTCTGGTACATCGGCGAGAACGTCGGCACCGAGCGGCGTGCGCTGCTCGGCGCCAGGCTGGCCGGCCTGCGGATCTCCTCCCTGGCCTACTCGACCAGCGAGACCGGCCCGATCGGCTACCAGTGCACGCGGCAGCACGACAACGTCCACCACGTGCACGACGACGTGATCATCGTCGAGGTGGTCGACGCGGAGACCGGCGAACCCGTTCCCGCGGGGACCGAGGGAGACCTCGCCGTCACGGTCCTCTCCGACACCGGCATGCCCCTGCTGCGCTACCTGGTCGGCGACCGGGTCCGGATGGTGCCCGGCCGCTGCTTGTGCGGCAGCGCCGCGACCCGGATCGACATCATCGGCCGCGCCGACCAGACCATGAACATCGACAGCACCACGGTGTCGCGCGACCTGGTCATGGCGCACCTGGCCCCGTTCGGCATCACCGACCCGGCCACCGTCCAGGTCCAGGTGCTGCGCGACGCGTACGGCTTCGACCTGCGGCTGCTTGTCGCCGACACCCTGCCGTGCACGGTCACCGCCGCGCAGGCCCGGGCCGAGCTCAGCCGCGGCTACCACCTGGGCCGCGTCTTCACGTCGCCGACGTACCGGTCGTTCACCGTCGAGCGGGTGCCGCCGAGCGCCTTCGCCAACACCGGCCGTGGCAAGACTCCGTTCTTCATCGAGCTGCCCGCAGCCTCGACCGATCCTCAGGAGGCACGATGACCGTATCGGTGACGAGCCCGCGCAACTGGGTGGCCACCCGCGTCCAGAACAGCAGCGACGCACTCGACCAGGCATTCGCCGAGGGACTCACCGGGCACGTCTTCACCGCCCGGGAGGGCAAGACGGTGACCCTGGCCGGCGGGAGGAAGGCCGTCGAGTTCGTCTCCTGCTCCTATCTGGGGCTGGAGACCCACCCGGCGCTGCTGACCGCGGCGATGACCGCGATCGAGCGGGTCGGCGTGCACTTCGCCGCCGCCCGCACCCGGATGCGTACCGACGACCTGGACGTGCTGGAGGAGAACCTCCGCACGATCTACGGGGGAGCCTCGGTCACCGCGTTCACCTCGGTCGGCAACGTCCACCTCGGCCTGCTGCCGCTCCTCGGCGCTGGCGCCCTGCCCAGCTACCCCCTTGCCAACGGCGGTGTGGCGTTCTACGTCGACCGCACGGCGCACGCCTCCATTCAGGTGCTGCGCGGTGTGCTGGAGCAGCTCGGCCCGGTACGCCGTTTCGACTCGACCGACCCGGAGAGTCTCCCCGGCCTGCTCCGGGAAAACGGGAGCGGCCGCACCCCCGTCGTGCTGGTCGACGGCGTCGGCTCGATGGGTGGCCTGGTCGACGTCGTCTCACTGAGCGCCACCGTCGAGGCGGCCGGCGGCTACATCTACGTCGACGACGCGCACGGCGTCTCCACGCTCGGGCGGTATGGCGCCGGCTACGCCTACGAGGCGCTCGGCGGGACACTGCCCGACCACGTGATCCTGGCCGGCTCGCTGTCGAAGGGCTTCGGCGGCCAGGGCGGCTTCTGTGTGCTCCGCACCGACGCCGACACCCGCCTGCTGCGCCGCTTCGCCAACCCGCTGATCTTCGGCGGCCCGCTCATGCTGCCGATGATCAGCGCGAACCGGGCCTCGTCAGAGCTGCACCTGGACGGCACGGTGGCCAAGCTCCAGGAGCAGCTGTGGGCCAACGTCCGGCTCTTCGACGAGCGCACCGGCCACCGCCTGGTCAACGCCGGGGTCACCTCGCCGGTCCGGGGGGCGATGTTCCCCACCGAGGAGGAGGCGCTGGCCGCCGCCCGCCGCCTGCAGGCGAGGGACGTGCTGGTCACCCCCGCCTTCTACCCCACGGTCGAGCGTGGCCACGGCCTGGTCCGCTTCGCGGTCTCGGCCCTGCACTCGGCCGCCGAGATCGAGCGGGCCGCCCACGCGTTGGCCGGCACGCTCCCGGGGGAGACGGCATGAGCGGGCGCACCGAGCGGGTCATCACCTGGATCTGCCACCCCGACGACCTCGACCCCGGCTACGTCGGGAGGATCGAGGCACAGATGGCCGAGCGGTGGGCCGGTCCCGCCGCCGAGGCCGGCTTCGTCTTCCGCTTCATCCACGCCAACCAGCTGGTGCCCGGCTGTGTGGCCGGCCGTCCCGTGCTCTGGCACCACGGCGAGGACCTGCTGCGGCGCCGGCGCTGCTACATCGTCGACGACGTCAGCCCCAACGCACAGGCCGCCCAGTTCCTGCGCGGCATCTACCGGGTCATCGACGCCAGCGACTCCGTGCTGCTCAACCGGGCGCTGGTCGGGCCGGAGTGCCTGGAGCGGGACAAGCTGGCGATCCTCTCCCGGGCGGCGACGCTGGGCATCCGGGTGCCGCCGACGCTGGTCATACCCTTCGGCCGGTACGCCCGTACCGGCCTGGCGGCGATCCGCGACCAGCTCGGCGACGGCCCCTACATCGTCAAGCCCCGCGAGTCCGGGGTCGGATACGGCGTGCTCAAGGTGGACACGTACGAGCAACTGCGGTCCACCGCCGACATGATCGCGGCCGGCGGGCAGAGCTTCGTCGTCCAGCCGTACCTGCCCAACGAGGGTGACCTGCGGGTGGCCATCGTGCAGGGCCGGGTCGTCACCAGCATGCTGCGCCGGCCGTCCGAGGGGGCCTACCTGTCCAACATCGCGCAGGGCGGCACCAGCACGGCCCGCCCGGACCATGCCCCGGTGCTGGACGACAGCCTGCGCATCGCTCGCGACCTCCGGGCCGAGTACCTCTGCGTCGACTGGCTGCTGACCCCCGACGGCCCGGTCCTCGGGGAGTGGGGGACCGCGATGGCCGAGTTCTCGCCGTTCCCCGAGCCGTCCCGATCCGACCTGGCCAAGGCGTTCTTCGCCTGGGCCGACGACGTCCTGCACCGCGAGAGGTCCCAGCCCGCATGAACGTGACCCGTCCCCTCGACCCGGCGGCCGAGCTGGTGAACAGGGTCGTCGCGTACCGCACCAGCAAGTGTCTGTACGCGGTCACGGCCCTGGACATCCCGGCGCTGCTGCAGCAGGGCCCCGCGACCGTCGAGAAGCTGGCGCGCCTGACCGGCACCCGTGCCGACCTGCTCGACCGCGTCATGTCCCACCTCGCGGCCGAGGGGGTGTTCGAGATCGGCCCGGACGGCGCGTACCGCGCGACGAGGATGTCGGCCTGCCTGGCCCGGGGCGAGCCCGGCAACATCGCCAACTGGGTGCTGTGCGAGCTGCAGGACGGCTACTGGCGCAGCTGGGACGGCCTGCTCGACCAGCTCCGTACCGGGCGGACCGCCTTCGACACCGTGCACGGGCAGCCGTTCTTCAGCTGGCTGGCCGGCTCGCAGGAGATCAGCGCGCTCTTCGACGCGGCGATGCGCGACGGCTCGCACCACGTGGCCGTGCCGCTGGCGGCCGAGGTGGACGTGCGACCGGGTGAGCTCGCGATCGACGTGGGCGGGGGAGACGGCACCTTCCTGGCCGCGGTGCTGGCGGCGCAGCCGCAGGCACACGGAATCCTGTTCGAGCTGGAGCGGGACTTCGACGCGACCGCGCCGGAACTGCGGCCGTATCTGGCCGAGTCGCGGTGCCAGGTGCAGCACGGGTCGTTCTTCACGGCCGTACCGCCGGGTGATGTCCTCATCCTGAAGCGGATCCTGCACGACTGGCCCGACGAGAAGGCGATCGAGATCCTCCGCGCCTGCGCGGCCGCGCTGCGGCCCGGTGGCCGGATCGTGGTGCTGGATCTGATCAAGACGGACGACTCGGGCAAGGGCCGGTCGCTGGACGTGCTGATGATGGTGCTGCTCGGCGGCCGGGAGCGGACGCTGGCCGAGTTCCGGGACCTCTTCGCCGCGGCCGGCCTGCGGTTGGTCGGTGAGCCGCGCACCGACGGGCTGCTCTCGGTGCTGACCGCCGTGCCGCTGGCCGAGGCGGTCTGATGAGCACCGTCAAGCTGACCCGGGCCCACCCGGGCACGTCCGTCGTCGACCGGCGGGCGCTCACCGGCGGTTTCGCCTTCACCGCCTACTCCAACACGCTCCTGCAGCTGGTGCTGACCATGGTGCCGGTGGCGGTGCTGCACGGTGACCGCGTCCAGCCGGCCGTCTTCTCCTACCTGCTCTCACTGCACGTCGCGGCGGGCCTCCTCGCCTCCATGGCCGCGCCGCTGCTGCTGGCCCGGGCCCGGCCGGGGCAGGTACTGGTGCTCTCCTCGCTGCTGCGCGCCGCCGGCTACGGGACGCTGATCCTCAGCGCCGCCACGCCCGCACTGTACGCCTTCGCCCTGCTCACCGGCGTTGGCCTGGGCGTCTCCCGGCCGGCGATCCGGCTGCTGCTCAACCACGCCGCCGGGGACGGGGGTCGGGCCCGGGTCTTCCAGATCTTCTTTCTGATCCTCAACGGCGCGTTCGTGCTGGCCCCGATCCTGGCCGAGGCCGGGCGGGGCCACGCGCTGGCCACGTTGGCCGTGGTGACGGTGGTGGAGATCGCCGGAAGCGGCCTGGTCTACACCACCACCGCTCGTGCCGTGGCGACGGACGCGTCCGTACCCGCCGGGCTGACCTGGCGGGCCCGCTGGGGCCTGCTGCTGCGCCCCCACGTGCTGGTCACCATCGCCTACACGCTCATCTGCTACTTCTCCATGGGCTTCGTGGTGACGATGTTCCTGCTCTACGACAGCGTGACCCCGGAACTGGCGGAGTACCGGGCGCTCTTCCTGAGCTTCGAGCCACTGGCCCTGGTCGGCATCCAGCTCGCGCTGGTGCCGCTGTTCAGCCGGTTCGGCCGGCGTGCGCTCTACCTGCTCGCCGGGCTCACCCTGGGGCCGGGCATGGCGCTGGCCTTCGGCACCTCGCTCTGGCTGGTCTTCACCGGGCTGGTGCTGTTCGCCTTCGCCGAGTCGCTGGCCATGCCAAAGATCCAGGTCGAGGCCGGCGAGGCGGCCCCGCCCGGACAGCAGGCGGCCGTCTTCACCCTGGTCGCCGTCGCCACGGCGGTGGGCGAGATCCTCGGCAACCTGGCCGCCGGCCTGACCGTGCAGCAACCCGCCGACCGGGCCCTGGACCCCGGTACGGCCGGGATGGCCACCGGCGCCCTCATGACGGTCCTGCTGCTGGCCGCCGGGGTGGCCCTGATCCGCCTGGGAACGAACCGCCCGAGGGAGGCATGAACGGTGTCGGTACCCCCTGAGGCCCCGTACCTGGTGTCCGTGGGCACCGCGGTCTCGCCGGACTCCTACACCCAGGAGGAGGTGCTCGACCTCTACGGCATCAGCGACCCGCGGGTCCGATCGGTCTTCGCCAACAGCGGCATCGACCGGCGTCACCTGGCCGTGGTCCGCGATCCGGTCACGGGCCGGCCGAGGCCGGAGTCACAGGGCGACCTGCTGACCAAGCACCGCACGGTCGGGCTGGAGATGGCCGAGCAGGCGATCACCATCGCCCTCAAGCGGGCCGGGGTGGCACCGGCCGACGTGGCACACCTGTGCTGCGTGACCTCCACCGGCTTCCTCACCCCCGGCTTCAGCGCTCTGCTGATCAAGCAGATGGGATTCGCGCACGCGACCAGCCGACTGGACGTCGTCGGCATGGGCTGCAACGCCGGGGCGAACGCGCTGCAGAGCACGGCGGCGTGGGCGGCCGCGCACCCGGGGCGGGTGGCGCTCCTGGTCTGTATCGAGGTCTGCTCCGCCGCGTACGTCATCGACGACACCATGCGTACCGCGGTGGTCAACAGCCTCTTCGGCGACGGCAGCGCGGCGCTGGTGGTCCGGACCCCCGATCCCGGGGAGTCACCCGCGCCCGCCTCCGCGCCGCTGCCGCGGGTCATCGGTGCGGCCAGCACGATCATCCCGGAGGCGATCGGGGCGATGCGCTTCGACTGGGACGAGACACAGGGCCGGTTCAGCTTCTTCCTGGACCGGGACGTGCCCTACGTCGTCGGCGCCCACGTGGAGGAGACCGTCGACCGACTGCTGGCCCCGGCCGGGCTGCGTCGCGGCGACGTCGCGCACTGGATCGTCCACTCCGGCGGTCGCAAGGTCATCGACGCGGTGCAGGTCAACCTGGGCCTGACCCGGCACGACCTGCGGCACACCCTCGGCGTCCTGCGCGACCTGGGCAACCTCTCCAGCGGCTCGTTCCTGTTCTCCTACGAACGCCTGCTGGCCGAGGAGATCGCGGTGCCGGGGGACTACGGCGTGCTGATGGCGATGGGACCCGGCTCGAGCATCGAGGCGCTGCTGACCCGTTGGTAACGGTCGCCCGACCGGCGCCCCGAGTGGACACCCGAACGGAAAGGAAGCATCACGGTGACGGACGTACCGCGCGACGAGGTCCTGGACGCGTCGGTCGACACCGCGGCCGGACTGGCCGCGCTGACCGCCGAGCTGCAGCCGCTCTGCCGGCGGGTCGAGGAGGAGCGGCCGGCGCTCCTGGTGCTGCGGCTGACCGGCGACGGCGAGTGGCCCGGCCCGGTCGGGGTACACGACGTGAACAGGTGGGAGCGGGCGGTCCGCCGGCTGGAGCGTCTCGACGTGCTCACCGTCGCGGTCGCGGCCGGCGCGTGCGGGCCCGCGGCGGTGGAGATCCTGCTGGCCGCGGACGTACGGGTCGGTCTGACCGACGCCACCCTCCGCCTCGACACCGGGGCGGCGGGTGCCTGGCCCGGCATGGGCATGTACCGGCTCGCCCAGCGGCTCGGTTCGTCGGCCGCCCGGCGGCTGCTGCTGGCCACCGCACCCGCCACCTTCACGGCCACCGACGCCCGGGACCACGGGCTGCTGGACGAGATCACCGACGGGCTCGACGCGCGCGTGGCCGAGCTGCTGCGTACCGGCGGGCGCAGGGACGTGTCGATGCGCCGATCGCTGTTGCTCAGCGCGGGGCAGACGTCGTACGAGGTGGCGATCGGGACCCACCTCGCCGCCTGCGACCGGACGCTGCGCGCCGGCCGCGCCGCCACCCGGGACGCCGCGTGAACGCCCCGACCCTGACCGCCCGCGACGCGGACCTCGACGCCGCCCGGCGGGCGGTCACGGCCGCCGCCGAGGAGGCCGACCGGGCCCTGGACGCCGCGCCCGCCCGCCGCGAGCGCGGCCCGGAGCGGCAGCGGGCGCTCGACGAACTCGTCCGCGCCGCCCGGCGTGCCCGCGCGGCCCTGATGGCCCGCCACGGCCAGCGCGTCTACGACGAACTCACCGACGGGGGTACGGCCCGACCGACGCTGGCCGAGCTGGTGTTCGCCGCCGCCGAGCGCTTCCCCGGGCTGGTGCCCACCCGCGAGCGGCTTGCCGCCGAGGCCGGCCTGACGCAGGCCGAGAAGGACGGCCACGAGATCGACCAGGCGATCTTCCTGGCCGGGGTGCTGCGCGCGGAGCGGGCCGGCGCCCACCTGCTCGAGAGCATGCTCCAGCCGACCCCCGAGGCGCTCGCGCTGCTGCCGCACTACCGGGAGACCGGCCACGTCGACCTCGGCCGGATCGACCTGCGTCGCCGCGACGGCGTCGCCGAGCTGACCATCACCCGACCGGAGCGGCTCAACGCCGAGGACAACGCCCTGGTCGCGGCCCTGGACACCGCTGTCGACCTGGTGCTGGCCGACGACCTGAGCGTGGTCGGGGTGCTGCGCGGCGGGGTGATGACCCATCCGCGGTACGTCGGGCGCCGCGTCTTCTGCGCGGGGATCGACCTGGTCGACCTGCACCACGGTCGGATCTCCTTCGTCGACTTCCTGGTGCGCCGCGAGCTCGCCCCGATCGCGAAGATCTGGCGCGGGCTGCGGATCGGCGACGACGACCTGCTGGAACCGCCGCGCGCCAAGCCGTGGATCGCGGCGGTGGACACGTTCGCGATCGGCGGCGGCATGCAGCTGCTCTTCGTCTTCGACCGGGTGCTGGCCGCCCGGGACGCCTACTTCTCGCTCCCCGCCGCCGCGGAGGGCATCGTGCCGGGCGCCGGCAACCTGCGGCTGCCCCGGCTGGCCGGCAACCGTGCCGCCCGCCAGGTCATCCTCTCCGGCCGACGGATTCGCGCCGACGAACCCCTGGCCGCGTGGATCTGTGACGAGGTCGTCGAGCCCGACCGGCTCGGTGAGGAGATCGGGCGGCACGCCGCCGGACTGACCCTGCCCGCCGTACGCGCCAACCGGGAGCTCCTCAACCTCGCCGAGGAGCCGCCCTGGGCCACCCAGCAGTACTTCGCCGAGTTCGCCGTCCGGCAGGCCCAGCGGATGTACGCCCCGGACGTGTTGGCCAAGGTCTCCCGATTCGCCGCGAAGGGGGCCTAGTGCGACTCGACACCCTGCACCCCAGCCTGACCGATCCGACGCTGGCCGCCCTCGGCTTCCTCAACGAGGTGATGGGCCGCTTCCCGGACGCGATCTCGTTTGCGCCCGGCGCGCCGCACGTGTCCTTCGTCGACGACGTCGACATCGCCGCCCACCTGGAGCTCTTCACCGCCTATCTGGTGCGGGAGCGTGGCCTGCGCCCGGAGCAGGCCGGGCGGCTGCTGCGCGAGTACGGGCCCAGCCGCGGCATCATCAACGACCTGGTCGCCGCCGCCCTGCACACCGACTACGGCCTGCGCGTCGCACCCGACGACCTCGTCATCACGGCTGGCTGTCAGGAGGCGATGCTGCTGGCCGCCCGGGCGCTGTGCGCGGGGCCGGAGGATGTGCTCGGGCTCGTCACCCCTGCCTTCGTCGGCATGCTCGGCGCGGCCCGGGTACTCGACGTCCCGACCGTCGGCATCGGCGACGGCGGCACCGGCGCCGACCTGGCCGCGCTGCGCCGGGAGTGTGCGCGGCTGCGTGCGGAGGGCCGCCGGCTGCGGGCGCTCTACGTGGCGCCCGACTTCGCCAACCCGTCCGGCACCCTGATGAGCCTCGCCACCCGGCACGAGCTGCTGGCCCTGGCCCGGCAGGAGGACATCGTGCTGCTGGAGGACATCGCCTACGGCTTCACCGCGAGTGACGAGGGGATGCTGCCCCCGCTGAAGCGGCTTGACGGCGACAGCGGCCAGGTGATCATGCTCGGAACGTTCGCCAAGCTCTGCCTGCCCGGCGCCCGGGTCGGGTTCGTCGTCGCCGACCAGCCGGTCACCGGCCCGGAGGGCACGAGCGAGCCGCTGGCCCGGCACCTGGCGGCGCTGAAGACCATGGTTACCGTCAACACGTCCCCGCTCGGGCAGGCACTCGTGGGCGGCATGCTGCTCGCCCACGGCGGCTCCCTCACCGGCCTCGGGCGCGAGCGCGCCCGGCTCTACCGGCGGAACCTCCACCTGCTCCTCGACGAGCTGGACCAGCAGGTCGCGGGCCTGGCGGGGGTGTCCTACAACCGGCCCGGCGGCGGCTTCTTCGTACGGCTGCGGCTGCCGGTACGGGCCGACGACGCGTTGCTGGAGCTGTCGGCGACGAAGTACGGCGTGCTGTGGACACCGATGGCGAGCTTCCACCTGGACGATTCCGGCGACCACGAGATCCGCCTCTCCTGCAGCTACCTGGAGCCCGCCGAGATCGTCGAGGGCGTCCGGCGGCTGGCCGCCCTCCTGTCCGCCGTCGTCTGACCACCGGCCACGCCCAGCCCCTACCCCTACCCGGAACCTTGTGAGGAGCCACGTGACTGAGACAACCGACGGGGGTGGCCGGGGCCTCACCCGGCGCACCGTCCTGCGCCAGGCCATGGCCGTCCCGGCCGCCGGCCTGGCCCCGCTGACCTGGTCCGACGCTGCCGTCGCCGCACCGGCCGAGGCCCGGGGCTCGACGGCGGTCGACGGTACGGTCGTGGTCGACCAGGGCACCAACATCAGTGTCAGTCTCTCGGCCGACCGTACGACCCTCGCCATCGACCTCGGCACGGTGCTGTGGCTGCTGCCCGCCGGTGGCGGTACGGCGACGCCGATCACCTCGACCGTGCAGGACGCCACCCGCCCCGACTTCGGGCCGTACCGCGACCGGCTGGTCTTCCAGTCCTTTCGGACCGGCACCTACGGCATCTGGACCATGCGCACGGACGGCAGTGAGCTGCGGCAGTGGACCGCCGGCCCGGACGACGACCAGGAGCCGCGGCTCTCCCCGGACGGCCGTACGGTCGTCTTCGCCTCCGACCGGGCCGGCGCAAACAACCTGTGGCTGCTCTCCCTCGACGACGGCAGCGTTCGCCGGCTCACCACCTCCACCAGCCTGGAGGCGATGCCGACCTGGTCGCCGGATGGTCGCCGGATCGCCACGGTCGTCGACAACACCGCGATCGACATCATCGACGTCGCCACCGGCGCCCGTACCCGTGCCGTCACCGCGCCGGCCGGCGCCACCCTGCAGGGACCGTCGTTCTCTCCCGACGGCACCCGACTGGCGTACGTGCGCACCACCGGTACCGACGCCGCGCTGCTGGTCGACGACACCGTGATCAGCGACACCGAGGACGTCTTCGGCTTCGCACCGGTCTGGTGGAGCGACGACGAACTGCTCTACACCGCGGACGGGCGGATCCGGCGCCGGAGGATCTCCGACGGCACGGTGACCACGATCCCGTTCACCGCCGCGCTCACCGTGGCCCGTCCCGCCTACCGGCGTACGCCGCGCGACCTCGACCCCACCGTCGCCCGGCCCGTACGTGGCCTGGCGAGCCCGGTCCTCTCCCGCGACGGCCGCGCCGTGGCCTTCCAGGCGCTGAACGCGATCTGGGTCCTGCCGATCGGCGGCACGCCCCGGCGGGTGGTCGGCGACGGCTACTTCGCCGCCGACCCGGACTTCTATCCGGACGGCCGCGCACTGATCTACTCCAGCGACCGCACCGGCAGCACCCAGCTGTGGCGCACCACGCTCGCCGACGGTACGTCCACACAGCTCACCGACGGCGAGGGCGGCTACCTGCGGCCCCGGCTCTCCCCGGACGGCACCCGGGTCGCGTACCAGGACGCCGCCGGCGCCACCTGGGTCATGGACCTCGCCGCCCGCACCACCCGCCAGGTCACCCCGGCACTGTTCGGGCCCGGCCGGGCGACCTGGTCGCCCGACGGCTCGATGCTGGCCCTGGCGGCGGTCCGGCCGTACGGCCGGCGAAACCTGGCCGGCTACAACCAGATCCTCACCGTCACCCTGGCCACCGGCGAACTGCGCTACACCGAGGTGATGCCGCACCGGTCGATCAGCAACCGTGGCAACGACGGTCCGGTGTGGACGCCCGACGGCAGCGCGCTGCTGGCCGTCGTCGACGGTGTGCCCTGGTCGATCCCGGTCGACGGCGCCGGCGAGCCACGCAGGCTCACGGACGAGAGCGCCGACGAACTGTCGGTCGCGGACGACGGCAGCGTGCTCTACCTCTCCGAGGGCCGCCTGCGCCTGCTGCGGCCGGGTGCGGCCAGACCGACCACCGTGGCGTGCCCGCTGACCTTCCGGGTCGCCGTCAGCGAGCCGCTGATCATCCGGGCCGGCGCGGTCTGGGACGGCTCCGCCCGGAGCCTGCGGTCCCGCACCGACATCGTCGTCCGGGACGGCCGGATCGCCCGGATGGTGTCCCCGACCACCGAGACCGGCGTCCGGATCGTCGACGCGTCCACGCTGACCGCGATCCCCGGCCTGATCGACATGCACGTGCACTGGCACAACCGGGGCCGGCAGTGGGGCGACCGGCAGGGTCGGCTCCTGCTCTCCTACGGTGTGACCTCGGTACGCGGGGTCGCCGACCCGGCGTACGACATGCTGGAGACCCGCGAATCCCAGGAGGCCGGCACCCGCGCCGCACCCCGGTTCTTCGGCACCGGCGAGGCACTCGACGGCGGCCGGGTGTACTACGCCGCGATGCGGCCCATCACCGCCCCCGCGCAGATCGCCCGCGAACTGCGCCGAGCCCGGGCCCTCGGCTACGACCTGGTCAAGACCTACATCCGGCTGCCGTCGGAGTTCGAGGCGCTGGCGGTTGAGGCGTCGCACCGGGCCGGGATACCGGCCACCTCGCACTACGCGTACCCGTCGCCGAGCTACGGCCTCGACGGTCTGGAACACGTCGGTGGGGGCAACCGGCTCGGGTACACCCAGATCGCGAGCCGGATCGGGCGGGTGTACGACGACACCGTGGCGCTCCTGGCGGCCAGCGGCGGCTGGATCACCTCGACACTGCTGTTCGCCGCCGTCCGCTACGCGCACGACACCGCGCTGCTGACCGACGAGCGCACCCGCGTGCTGATGCCCGCCTCGGAGTACCACATCCTGCAGGAGCTGATCGCCACCTCCACCGCGGAGCCACGGGCGACGATGCTGCGGTCGTTCCTGGCCGGTGCGGTCGACGCGCTGCTGCGGATCCAGCGGCGCGGAGGGCTCGTGGTGGTGGGGACGGACTCGCCGATCGACACGGTCGCCCTGGGCATGCACCAGAACCTGCGGGCGATGGTGGAGCACGGCTTCACGCCGTACGAGGCACTGCGCGCCGCCACCGCCAACGCCGCCACCGCCCTGGGTCGCGGCGCCGAGCTCGGCACCCTGCGGCCTGGCCGCCGCGCCGACCTGGCCCTGGTCGAGGGCGACCCGTTGACCGACATCACCGCCGCCGCCGCGGTCCGTCAGGTGATGGTGGCCGGCCGGCTGTACACCCGGGAGGAGCTGCTCCGGCCCTTCCTGACGGCCACCCCGTCGGCGGTCTCCGTGACGACGCTGCCCGCGCTGACGGCGCCCGGCGACGACGAGCACTGGTGGCACGCGCACGGCGTCGCCGACCCGTGCGGCTGCTGACCGACCGCTAGGTTCCGGTCCACCGCGGTCTCCGTTTCTCGGCGAACGCGGTGGGCCCCTCCCGGGCGTCCCGGCTGTGCCGGCGGCGTTCCTCCCACGGATAGTGGCCGGCGAACGCCTCCGGCAGGCTCAGGTGCGCCGACCTTCCCACCGCCTCCTTGATCGCCCGTACCGACAGCGGCGCACACTCGAGGATGTCGCGTACCCACTCGTCGACCGCCTCGTCCAGGCGGTCGACCGGCACGACGTCGTTGACCAGGCCGTATCGGTAGGCCTGGGCCGCGTTCATCCGTCGTCCGGTGAGCAGATAACCCATGGCCACCCGGTACGGCATCTGCCGGGTCAGCCGGAACACCCCGCCCGCGCCGGGGATCAGTCCCAGCCGCGCCTCCGGCAGGCCGAACACCGCGTTGTCGGCGGCGACGATGATGTCGCAGGCCAGCGCCAGTTCGAAGCCGCCGCCGAGCGCGTAGCCGCAGACCCGGGCGATGGTCGGCTTCGTCCAGTCGAACCGCTCGGTGAAGCGCGGCCAACCGGCGCCCCCGTTGCTACCGAACGACGACGCCCCGGCCGTGCCCGCGCGTACCCGGCCGGCGAGCTCCTTCAGATCCTGGCCCACCGAGAAGGCCCGGTCGCCGGCGCCGGTCAGCACGGTCAGCCAGATGTCGTCATCGGCGTCGATCTCGTCCCACACCCTGCCGAGCAGCTCGTGAGTGCGCAGGTCCAGCGCGTTGAGCACCGCCGGGCGGTTCAGGGTCACGTAGGCGACGTGTCCGCGTCGCTCGTAGCGTACGGGCCCGTCTCCGTCCCACGGTTCGACCATGGTCACAGTATGCCCTCGGGAGGCGCTTCCGGCGGGCCCGCGGTCGTGGGCTCAGCCACGCTTCATGAGGCGGCCGACCGCGGCCATCATCTCCGTGGCCATCTCGTCGGCCCGGCCCTCGGCGGCACCCTCGCGCATGCAGTGCCGCGCGTGCCCGTCGAGCAGCCCGAGGGCGACCTTGTCCAGCGCCGCCTGAATCGCCGAGATCTGGGTGAGGACATCGATGCAGTACCGGTCGTCCTCGACCATCTTCTCGATCCCGCGGACCTGGCCCTCGATGCGTCGTAGCCGGGCGAGCAGCTGGTCCTTGCTGGCGGTGTAGCCGCGGGTCGGATGGGCGGCAGGTGCTGTCATGCCGGCAACTATAGCCAACCCCGGGAACCCCCCCGGGGGTATTGTGTCATCCCGTCTCGTCTGCCACCCCCGCCATGTCCGGGATCACCTTGATACCCCCTGGGGGTAGGGGTATGGTGCTCGGTGGGCGTCGGGGTGGCGCTCCGCCACCCCCACCACGGCGGGTGCCGCCGTGGTGGGACGAGACCAGAGGAGAAATCGATGCAGACGACCTACACCGTGTCCGGTATGACCTGCGGCCACTGCGTCAACTCGGTCCAGGCCGAGGTAAGCAAGCTGTCCGGTGTGACGGACGTGCGGGTCGACCTGACGAGCGGCGCCGTCACCGTCACCAGCGAGGGCCCGCTGGACGAGGCGGCGGTCCGCGCCGCCGTGGAAGAGGCGGGCTACGAACTCGTCAGCTGACATCGAGGACCGGAACAGAGCAGGTGGCATGAGAACGTCGATCAAGATGGGTGGCTACGTGGCGGGGCTGGCGGCGATCTTCGTCGCGGCCCTGGGCGTCGGTGGGGCGGTCGGCTCTGGCAGCCGGCCCGCCCCCGGCGGTCACAACGCCGGACACGCCGGTGACCGCCGGGAGGCCGACGCGGTGGCCGGCGCCGGCACGACGCCCGGCGGGCTCCAGGTGGCCCAGGACGGGTACCGGCTCGCGCCGGTCACCACCAGCCTGACCCCCGGCGGCACATCCGCCTTCGCGTTCCGGCTGATCGGCCCGGACGGTCGTCCGGTCACCGACTACACCCCGACCCACGACAAGAACCTGCACCTGATCGCAGTGCGCCGTGACCTGTCCGGGTTCCAGCACCTGCACCCGGCGATGGCCGACGACGGCACCTGGACGACACCGCTCGCGGTCGAGGCGGCCGGACAGTACCGGCTCATCGCCGACTTCCAGCCGGCCGCCCGCGCCGAGGCGCTGACCCTCGGCGTCGACGTGCCCGCGCCCGGCGGGTACGAGCCCCGGCCGTTGCCCGCCCCCGCGCGTACCGCGGTGGTGGACGGCTACACCGTCACCCTCGCCGGTGACCTGGTTCCCGGGACGGGCTCGACGCTCACGCTCACCGTGTCCAGGGACGGCCGACCGGTCACCGACCTCCAGCCCCACCTCGCCGCGTACGGGCACCTGGTGGCGCTGCGCGACGGCGACCTGGCCTACCTGCACGTCCATCCCGAGGGAGCCCCGGGCGACGGGCGTACCCCGGCCGGACCGGACATCACCTTCCACGTGCAGGTGCCCTCGGCCGGTGCCTACCGGCTGTTCCTGGACTTCCAGCACGCCGGGACCGTCCGCACCGCGGAGTTCACCGCCTACGCCGGCGACGTGGCCACCACCCGTCCACCCACGTCCCCTCGGTCGACACCCAGCCCGTCCGCCGGGCACGACACCGGTCACACCCACGGCTGAGCAAGACCCGCACGAGGAGTAGACAGATGACGTCCGGCCGACCACTGCCCACGGCCGTCAACCAGATCGAGCTGGCGATCGGTGGTATGACCTGCGCCTCCTGCGCGGCTCGGATCGAGAAGAAGCTCAACCGGCTCGACGGGGTGACCGCCACGGTCAACTACGCCACCGAGAAGGCCACCATCACCGTCGACGACCCCGCGGTCACCGTGCAGGACCTGATCGCGACGGTGGAGCAGACCGGGTACACCGCGGAACTGCCCACGCCGCCACCGGCCGCCGACGCCCGCGACGAGCCGGACGAACCCGTCGACGAGCTGTCCTCCCTGCGTACCCGGCTGTGGGTGTCGCTGGTGCTGACGATTCCGGTGATCGTCCTGGCCATGGTGCCGGCCTGGCAGTTCACCAACTGGCAGTGGCTCTCGCTCACCCTCGCCGCCCCCGTCGTCGTCTACGGCGGGCTGCCGTTCCACCGGGCGGCCTGGGTCAACCTGCGCCACGGCGCCGCGACCATGGACACCCTGGTGTCGCTCGGCACCCTCGCCGCGTTCGGCTGGTCGCTGTGGGCGCTGTTCTTCGGCACCGCCGGCGAACCCGGGATGACCCACCCGTTCAGCCTCGACATCGGCGGCAGCGACGGCGCCGGCACCATCTACCTGGAGGCCGCCGCCGGGGTCACCCTGTTCATCCTCGCCGGCCGCTACTTCGAGGCCCGCGCCAAGCGTCGGGCTGGCGCGGCGCTGCGCGCCCTGCTGCAGCTGGGCGCCAAGGACGTCGCGGTGCTGCGCGACGGCGCCGAGGTCCGGATCCCGGTCGACCAGCTCACGGTCGGGGACCGGTTCGTCGTCCGCCCCGGGGAGAAGATCGCCACCGACGGCGTGATCGAGGACGGTGTCTCGGCGGTCGACGCCAGCATGCTCACCGGCGAGTCGGTCCCGGTGGAGGTCACCCAGGGGGACGCGGTCGTCGGTGCGACGGTCAACGTCGGCGGCCGGCTCGTGGTACGGGCGACCCGGGTCGGCGCCGACACCCAGCTTGCCCAGATGGCGAAGCTGGTGGAGCAGGCGCAGACCGGCAAGGCCGCCGTGCAGCGCCTCGCCGACCGGATCTCCGGGGTCTTCGTACCGGTCGTCATCGCCCTCGCCGTCGCCACCCTGGGCTACTGGATCGGCACCGGCAACGGCCTCACGGCGGCCTTCACCGCCGCGGTCGCGGTCCTGATCATCGCCTGCCCCTGTGCCCTCGGCCTGGCCACCCCGACCGCGCTGCTGGTCGGCACCGGCCGTGGCGCCCAGCTCGGCATCCTCATCAAGGGCCCCGAGGTGCTCGAGTCCACCCGGACCGTCGACACCGTCGTACTGGACAAGACCGGCACCGTCACCACCGGCCGGATGGGCCTGCTCGACGTCGTCACGGCCGACGGACAGGACGCCGACGAGGCGCTTCGGCTGGCCGGCGTGGTCGAGGCCGGTTCCGAGCACCCGATCGCCCAGGCCATCGTCGCCGGTGCCACCGACCGGGTCGGACCGCTGCCGCGGGTGACCGGATTCGCCAACGCCGAGGGGCTCGGCGTCACCGGCACCGTCGACGGCCGGCAGATCGTCGTCGGACGTGAGCGGCTGATGCGTGAACACGGGCTGGACCTGCCCGAGGAGCTACGCCAGGCGCTCGCCGACGCCGAGGCGAAGGGACGTACGGCGGTCCTCGCCGGCTGGGCCGGACAGGTACGGGCGGTGCTCGTGGTCGCCGACACGGTCAAACCGACCAGCCGGCAGGCGGTCGCGGCGCTACGGCGCCTCGGCCTGACCCCGATCCTGCTCACCGGCGACAACACCACCGTGGCCCGCGCCGTGGCGGCGGAGGTCGGCATCGACGAGGTCGTCGCGGAGGTGTTGCCGGCCGACAAGGTCGACGTCGTCCGGCGGCTCCAGGCCGAGGGGAAGGTCGTGGCCATGGTCGGCGACGGTGTCAACGACGCCGCCGCGCTCGCCCAGGCCGACCTCGGCCTGGCCATGGGCACCGGCACCGACGTCGCGATCGAGGCCTCCGACCTCACCCTGGTCCGGGGTGACCTGATGGCCGCCGTCGACGCGATCCGACTCTCCCGGCGCACCCTGGCCACGATCAAGGGCAACCTGTTCTGGGCCTTCGCCTACAACGTCGCGGCGCTGCCGCTGGCCGCCGCCGGCATGCTCAACCCGATGATCGCCGGCGCGGCGATGGCGTTCTCGTCGGTCTTCGTCGTGGCCAACAGCCTGCGGTTGCGGGGCTTCACCCCGGTACGTCAGCCGTAGCAGCATCGGATGGGCCGTCGGACCCGCGGCGACCCGTGGTCCACCCGCCGAACCCCGACGCAGCGGCCGGTCGGTCGGCTCGGACCCGGGGGCGAGACACCCGACCTCGCGACGCGGGCAGACGCCGTCCCCTGACCGCGCCATTCCTCCGACCGTCCCGAATGGTGAGCAGACGGCGGATGCCGGTAGCCGGCAGCGCCGACCTGCGGGGCCAGGCCGAGGGGTCGCGTCCGCCGCGGGGCGCCACGGCGGTGGGGTCGGGGCGCGGTCAGCAGGGGTTGGTGGCGGTGCCGCGCTCGGTCAGCCGCCGGCTCCCGACCACCACCTCGACGGTCCAGGTCGCGGATGGACGGCTGAGGAATTCGCTGCCCTCCGGCGGTACGGTCTGGGTCAGCCGGCTCGTGCCCTCGCCCCACATCTCCTGGTTCCACTCTGACATGCCCACGTCCGGGTCGATCGGAATCGAGGCCAGGCCAAAGGTGCCGACGCCGTTGTGCACCCGCGCCTGGAGGGTGACGCCCCAGTAGCCGCCGCCGTAGCAGCTCGGCGAGGCGCTGACGGTCAGTGACGGGGTGGACGTCGACCCGGTCGGCGGCCGGGTGGTTCTCGACGGGGTGGCAGCCGGTCTGCGGATGCTGCCGCTGGTGCCGCCACTCGTGGTGTTCCGGGAGGTGCCAACGGGACGGGCGGTCGTACCGGTCGGTGGGCCGGAGCGCCCGCGCGACGGTGACGGCGTGACCGTGGGTCCGGAGGCGGCGGTCGGGCTGGACGTCGTCGTGGCGGAGGGGAGTGGGGTGGCGTTGCCGGTGGGCCAGGGTGGGGCGGCGGGCGGTTCGAGGGCCTGCGGCGTCGGTCGCTCAGGGTCGTGGACGAGTACGACGATCGCGGCGACCAACGTGATCGCGAGGAGCGCGGCGGCGGCGACCAGCCGGTGGCCGGACCGGTGACTGGTGGCGTCGGATGCCGGTCTCCCGCCGGTCGGTTGTTTCCGCGCACCGGCGGCCGTCGACACGGCGGGACGGCTCGTTGTCCCCGTCGCCGGCGGAGCGACGTCGCCGCCAGAGGAAGGCGCAGCGGTGCCCTCACCGGCCGCGGCGGAGGTTGTGGTGGACCTCGCCGGATCCGCCGTGGCGGCTCCGGCTGGCTCGGTGGCGGGCTCCGGTGCAGCGAGTCGGGCGCCGCACTCCGGTCTCAGGCAGTACGTCGCGCCGGGCTCGGCGACCTCGCCACACGTCGGACAGATCACGCGGGCCTCACTTCACGGCCGTCACACCTCGGCGGTGTGATCTGCTCGGATGAGCGGATGTGATCATGCATCCGTCGACCACGGGCGCGCAACCGGCCTCCCGGCACCCGCGCTGCGGTTTCGAACAACAGGGTCGGCTGTCGAGGCGTCTGCGGCATTGGGAGCCAACGGTCTCCACCGCACCGTCGTCCACCCTGGTGCACCGGACCGTCCGGCCGCGGATGCCTTCACCGGTACGCCGGCCCGGGCGCCACATGTGCGCGTCCTGTGCGCGAGGCGTCGAGGATGGGTCCAACGGTGCCGCCGATGTATCGGGTCGACGATGCCGGTGCGGGGCGGGTGTGCCGGGCGCGGACCAGGCAGACGGAGCCCAGCCACCCGCCCCAGCCCTCGCGGCGACGGCATCGCCCCGGCGCCCTACCCGTGGTCGATCGGTCCGAACGCCGCGGGTAGGGCGCGAGGGCTCTCATTGTCGGTGGGACGGCACGCGGGGCGGCACGGATCTGAACACTCCGCGGGGCCCTGACCATCTCCCGTGCCGGGGGTGAGGCGTTTCAGCTCACGGCGTGACCCTGAACACCTGGCCGGCGGAGTGGGGGCCGCCGAACGTGTTCGTGCCGTAGAGGTTGCCCGCCGAATCGCGGATCAGGCCGCGTACGAGCCGGTGCCGTCGAAGGTGTGGAGAACGCTCTGGGTCCAGCCTCCGCCGGACGGCGACAGCTGGTAGACGACACCGCCCACGCCGAAGGCGCCACCGGAGGTCGTGCCGTACAGGTTGCCCGCGGGATCGGCGATGACCCCGGCGTACGGCGAGTGACCGTTGGCACCGCCCGGGAAGTCGAAGATCACGCTCGTGGTCCACGTCGCCCCGGACCGCGTCAGCCGGAACACCGTCCCGTTGCCGCTGGCCCCGCCCTCGATCGTGGTGCCGTAGATGGTGCCGGCGGCGTCGAGGTACAGGCTGCCGGTCGGGTTCGCCCCGTCACTGCCCCCCGCGAAGTGGTGCAGCACGGTCTCGGTCCAGGTGGTGCCGCTCGGCGACAGTTGGAAGACGACGCCGGCGTTGGCGGACCCGCCCTCGATGGTGACGCCGTACAGGTTTCCGGACTGGTCGAAGACCAGCGCTCCCCGGCCACCCGGATGCCGGCCGTCCACGCCGTCGGCCCGGAAGTGGTGCAACACGGTCTGGGTCCAGCCGCCGCTGTCGTCGGACGAGAGCATGAAGACGACGCCCTGGCCGTACCGCCCGCCCCGGCTCGCCGTCCCGTAGAGGTTGCCGCTCGCGTCCACCGTCACGCCGCCGGTCGGCAGTCCGCCGTCGGTGCCGCCGGTGAAGCTGTACAGGAGGCGGTACGTCCAGGTGCCGTCCGGACGCGGCGACATCCGGAACACGACGCCGTGACCGGCCGCGCCGCCCTGGTAGGCGGTGCCGTAGAGATTGCCCTGGGCATCGATGGCCAGCGGGCCCTGGGGGAGCCGGCCGGTGGCGGGTGTGAACGTGTGGAGGGTGGTCTTGGTCCACCCTGACCCGCTGGGCCTCAGCTGGTAGACCGTACCGTCGCCGGACCCGCCGAAGGTGGTCGTGCCGTACAGGTTTCCGGCGGAGTCGAAGACGACGGGACCCTGCGGGTTTGCCCCGTCGCTGCCACCGCCGAAGCTGTACAGCACCGTCGCGGCGTGCGCCGACGCGCCCGTCGCCGACATCGGCATCGCCGTCACCGCCACCGCTACCGCCGCGGAGATGACGAGCAGCCGAGCTCTCGCCGCGGGATACCTGGCTCGCATCCGAGGACTCCTCTGTGACAATGGGTGAGATACTCATCTCTCAGGGTGAGTGCGGCGTCACCGTAACACGCTTGATCGGCGTATATCGATAATCTTGGTCGGTTGGCTGCGTCACAGTGGCACGTGTCTGGTGCCGGCGGGCGACGCCGCCGGACATCCGGCGCGGGGAGCCGGTGTCGGCCCGGGTGGTCAGGGAGCGACGCTGACGTGCCAGCCGCTGTGGTCGGTGTGCCGCATCGGATAACGGCGCGCCGGTCCGAGGTCGAGGTCGCCGCTGACGATGAGGTGTTGGACGTCGCCGTCGCCGAGGTGGCGGTAGCCGGCGGGGACGCAGTCGCGGACGTCCGGCGTGCCGCCGTCCCGCAGGTTCAGGTCGCCGGCGACCAGCACCGGAGCCGCGGAGCCGACCGCGGTCCGCATCGCGGGAATCTCGACGTGCAGCAGGTGGCGGCACTGGCGGAAGGCCACGGAGGCGGAGGCGAACGTCAGGTGCGTGGTGCAGGCGTAGTAGTTGGCGATCGCCGCCACGCAGAGCCACACCCGCAACTCGTCCGGGCCGTCGCCCTGCTGCGGGTAGAGGCCGTTGAAGACCGAGAGGCCGGCCCAGCTCTCGGCCCGGACCCGGCCGAGGATCCCGACGCCGTACGGCTCACCGTTGTGGCACCGGTACGCCCGGGACGCGTCGAGCCGGTCGGCCGTCGGCTGGAACGCCCAGAACACCTGGTCGCCCGGGAAACCGCGGGCCAGCGCCGGATACAGGCCGGTCACCACGTCGTCGCGGCAGACCTCGTTCAGGGTCACGATCTGCGGTCGCAGCGCCATGATCGCGGCGTACGCCTCCGGTACCGCCCGGCCGTTGTTGAGGGTGGCGTAGCAGGCCGCGAGCCCGCTGTTGCAGAGATTGAGTTGGAGCGTGGTGAAGGGCGTCCGGTCGGGCGGATCCGGGGCTCCGTCCGGCCGGACGGTACGACCGACCGGATCCTGACTCGGCCCGCCCAACTCGGCGCAGGGACCTCCACCCGTCGCGGGACAGAACGTCCAGAGCTCCGGTTGTCGCTCCGCCTCCGGTCGGGGTGGATCGGCCCGGACGAGTCCACAGGCCGGAAGCGCCGCCGCCACGAGCAGTACCCCCGTCGTGACGAGGGCGGCGGGTCGGCGCCGGGGCGTGGCCGCGGAGACGATGCGCCGCAGGATCCGCCACGGAGACGTCCATCGCACGCGACAGGTCCTCCACGGACGATCACCCGTCCCGGCGAGGTCGCGACGACGACCCGACCGGATCAGCGGTCCCCGGCTGGCAGCCGTCCGCGTCCGTCGGGCGTACGGGCGCGGCACGGAGACCAGGGTCCCATCGGACCGGCCGGGCGCACAACACCCGCCGATCGGCGGAGGCGGACCTCCGGCGCGGCCGTCCTCCTCCGATCGCCCGCCGACGGCCGTCGGACGGTGGGGGTAAGCTGGCGGACGCCGTGCCCGTGGCCGGCGCCGGACCGCGGGTCGCAGGGGGCGCGTCGCATCCGGCATGGCTACCCGGGGTCGACGGCGGAGCCGTCCATCACCTCGGCCTGACCAGGCCGGACTCGTACGCGATGATGACGAGTTGTGCCCGGTCCCGGGCCCCGAGCTTGGTCAGCAGCCGGGTGACGTGGGTCTTCGCGGTGGCGAGGCTGACGTGCAGGTGGTCGGCGATCTCCGCGTTCGACAGCCCGCGGGCGACCAACACGAGCACCTCCAGTTCGCGTGGCGTGACGCCCGCGAGGTTCTGCGGTGGACGGGCCACCGGCTGCGGCAGGGCCGCGAACTCGCGGATCAACCGCCGGGTCACCCGCGGGGCCAGCAGCGCGTCCCCGGCCGCGACCACCCGGACGGCGGTGAGGAGATCCTCCGGCGGGCTGTCCTTCAGCAGGAAGCCGCTGGCACCGGCGCGCAGCGCGGCGTACACGTACTCGTCGATGTCGAAGGTGGTCAGCATGACCACCTTGACGTCGTCGAGCGAGGGCTGGGAGGTGATCTGCCGGGTCGCCTCGATGCCGTCGAGCACCGGCATCCGTACGTCCATCAGGACCACGTCGGGCCGCTCCCGGGTCACCACGTCGACAGCCTGCGCGCCGTCCCCGGCCTCGCCCACCACCTGGAGATCCCGCGCGGTGTCGAGGAGCACCCGGAAGCTGCCCCGCACCAGTGCGTGGTCGTCGGCGACGACGACGCGGACGCTCACGTCGCCACCTCGGCGAGCGGCAGCCAGGCCACGACCTGGAACCCGGTCGCCGGCGGCGGGACCGGTCCGGCGGTGAGGCTTCCGCCGAACAACGCGACCCTCTCCCGCATCCCCGCTATCCCGTGGCCGTCGCGGACGGGAACGCCGTCGCCCGCCACCCGGGCATCGTCGCCGGCCACCCGGGCACCAGCCCCACCGGCCGCGCCGACCGTGGCATGGGCGGCGCCGGCCGGGACCGCGGCGCCCCGACCGTCATCGGTCACCGTGAGGCACACCCCGTCAGGACGGAAGTCGATCCCCACCTCTGCCGTCGCCGGGCCGGCGTGCTTCACCACGTTGGTGAGCGCTTCCTGGGCGATCCGGTACAGCGACAGGTCGGCGGCGAGCGGCAGTGGCCGCCTGGCGCCCGTGACGCGGATCTGGACCGGCAGACCTGCCCGGCGGAACCGCGCGGCCAGGGCGTCCAGCCCGTCCAGTCCGGTCTCGGGACGGCGGACCCGGTCGGGTTCGTCCTCGCCGGTCCGCAGGACGTCGAGCATGTGCCGCAGTTCCTGAAGCCCGGACCGGCTCGCCTCCTCGATCGAGCCGAGCACCCGCCGTGCCTCGTCGGGCCGTTCGTTCACCACGTAGTTCGCCACGCTCGCCTGGACGGCGATCAGGCTCATCCCGTGCGCGACCACGTCGTGCAGCTCCCGGGCGATGCGCAGGCGCTCTCGGCCGACCGCCTCCCGGGCGCTCAGTTCGCGCAACCGGGCCGCGTAGCGGCGTTGCGCGCGGACCTGGAACCCGAGCGCCCACGCCACCGCGATGAGCACCACGTTCGTCACCAGCAGCCCCGGAGCCGATCCGGTGCCGGCCGTGGGCGGGGAGAGGACCACGGCCGAGGCGACCGCCACCAGAGCCACGACCAGCACGGCCAGAGCCCGGCGGGTCGGCCGCTGGACCGCGACCATGTAGCACGCCAGCGACACCTCGAACGCCGGGTACCGGGCTCCGCTGGCCAGCATCGACGCGGTCGAACAGACCACCACGACGCCGGCGACCGGCAGCGGCCAGATCCGGCGTACCGCCAGCGGGAGCATGGCACCGGCCGTCAGCACCAGGGCGAGCCAGTATGGCACCCGGGCGTCCGCCGCCCACGAGCTGTCCAGCATGCTGCTTGCAAACGGGACGGTCACCAGCACGGCGTCGATGGCGACCCAGTGCCGGGTCCGCAGCCGGCTCAGAAGCGGCGGGCGACCTTCGCTGGGCACCGGGTCACGGTAGCTCGCGGCGTCACGCCGCGACATCAGCCCCCGGATCATCATCCTCGGGATTGATGCGGCCCCGTTCCGGGACCCTCCCGTCGATCTCCGGTTTACCGCTGTTTTGTCTCCGCTGGGGCGATGACCCGACATGCCGTACCGGCGAGGCTCCACCGCATGACAGTCGACCACGACGACGGCACCATCGAGGTGCGCGACCTGACCAAGCGCTACCGTCGGACGACCGCGGTGAACGGTCTGTCGTTCCGGGTTACCGCAGGCAGGGTGACCGGCTTCCTCGGTCCGAACGGCGCCGGCAAGTCCACGACCATGCGGATGATTCTCGGCCTCGACCATCCGACGTCCGGGCAGGCGCTGGTCAACGGCCGGCCCTTCGCCGAGTCGACCGCCCCACTGCGGACGGTCGGCGCGTTGCTCGACGCGCGAGCCGCGCACGGTGGCCGGACCGCGTACCACCATCTCCTGGCGCTCGCGGAGAGCAACCGGATCCCGCGGCGCCGGGTGACCGAGGTGCTCGACCTGGTCGGCCTCGCGGACGTGGCTGGCCGGCGCGTCAAGGGCTTCTCGCTCGGCATGAGCCAGCGGCTGGGCATCGCCGCCGCCATGCTCGGCGACCCCCGCATACTGATCTTCGACGAGCCGGTGAACGGGCTCGACCCGGAGGGGATCCGCTGGATCCGCGGCTTTCTGCGCGCGATGGCCGCCGAGGGGCGAACGGTGTTCGTGTCGAGCCATCTGATGAGCGAGATGGCCGAGACCGCCGACCACCTCTTGGTCATCGGCCAGGGCAGGCTCGTCGCCGACGGTTCGGTCGCCGACGTCATCCGGTCGGCGGGTCAGAACCACGTCCGGGTACGCAGCCCGCAGGCCGCGGAACTCGCCCCGTTGCTGGACCGGGCCGGTGGCGTCGTGCAGACGCTCGCCGATGGCGCGCTGGCGGTGCAGGAGCTGGACTGCGCGCGGATTGGGGAGATCGCCGCCGAGGCCGGTCTGTGCCTGCACGAGCTGTCACCGCAGCGTGCCTCTCTGGAGGCGGCGTTCATGGCGTTGACCGACGGCGCCGTCGAGTACCGCGCCGCGTCGCTCGCCGGGAGCCCGTCGTGACCGGCCGCGTGTCATGCCCGCAGCCCCGGCTGTGGGACGGGATCAGGTCGGAGTGGACCAAGCTGCGCACCGTGCGCGCGACCCTGTGGAGTCTGCTCGCCGCCGCGGGCCTCTGCCTTGGTACGGCGGCTCTCGTGGCCCGGTCTCCCAACGTGCCACCCGGCACCGCGGTCGGCGCGGACGACGCCGTCCGGGTCGCCCTGGCCGGTTTCCTCTTCGGCCAGATCGCCGTCGGTGTTCTGGCCGCGCTCGCGGTGACCAGCGAGTACGGCAGCGGCGCGATCCGTAGCAGCCTGGCCGCCGTACCCTCCCGGCTCAGGTTCCTGCTGTCGAAGGCGGCGGCTGTGGCCGGCACCGTCCTGGTGTGCGGTGTGCTGCTCAGCGGCCTCTCGTACCTGGTGGCGCACGTCGTGATGACGTCCCGGGCGGCGCGGGTCGCCGCGCTGTCCGCCGGATCGGTCCGGGCCCTGCTCGGCGCGGCCCTGTACCTGACGGTGCTCAGTCTGTTCACGGTCGCCCTGGGAGTGCTCCTGCGGCACAGCGCCGGCGCGATCACCACGGTGATCTGTCTGGTGCTGATCCTCCCGACCCTCCTGCCCGCGTTCGGCCGCACCGGACAGGCGATCTACCGGTGGTGGCCGACCGAGGCGGGCCAGCAGGTGATGCGGGTCGAGCCCGTCCCCGGCCAACTCACGCCCTGGGTCGGGTTCGGCTGGTGCTGCGTGGTCACCGCGGCGCTTCTGGCCGTGGCCTACCTCGTGCTGCGTCGCCGGGACGCCTGACCGGCGTGACCGGAACACCGGACACCGCGGCACTCACCGGCGCCACATGCCGATCCTGACCCGAACTCCCGACGACGCGTGGAGCAGGGGCGCCCCGTCGGGCGGGGGGAGCCCCGCCGCGGGGAGCAGGTTCTGGTCGAGGTGGAGCAGCTCGGCCCGGCGCAGTGGCCACTCGGCGTGTTCCGCCTCGGCGGTGGCGAGCCGGCCGCGGATCACCGTGAACAGTCGGTGCCGCGCGGTGAGGAAGGACGCGCGCTCGTCCCGTTCGGTCTCGGCGAGCGGCGCGCCGAGTCGGACCTCGGCGTCGCAGCGCGCCCCCCTCGGTGCCGGCCAACGGCGGGTGCAGCGGTAGGAGATCCGCTCCTCGGTGCGGTCCACCGTCATGTCGGACCAGAAGTACGGGAGCGCGTAGCTGAGACGGGCGGCAACCACGGCGGGCAGGCGTGCCGCGTCCAGGGACAGGAACCAGATGCCGCTGCGGTCCTGGCGGTCCCGGACGTACGTCCGGACGTTCGTCTCGGGAAACTCTGACAGCCACGGCACGCCCGGTACGCCGGGAGGCCTGACCCCCTGCATCAGGAACGGAACCAGACTGACCCAGGCCGATCCGTCGAAGGTCTCGACCGCCAGCCCGGGAGGAAGCACCGCCTGCACGGTGGCGGGCGGGTACCGCCAGTGGAGGAAGGTGACCCAGTTCCACTGCTGGTGCATCACGGGCCGGGCCACCCGTGGTGACGGCGGAGCGTTCACGATGCCTCCCGTGTACTCCCTCCGCGGTGCCTCGGTCCGCGGAGCCCCCGGACGGTCAGGTGTCGATGCGGCAGTTCGGGTTGCAGTGGTTCAGCTGGAAGGTGTCGGCGTGGAAGGTGAACGAGGGTTGCGCCGGGGCGACGACCCCCGCCTCCACCCGGACCGCGCCCGCCGGCGCGGTGGCGGTCAACCGCCACTCCAGCCAGTTGGTGGTGGCGGTGATGGTGGTGCTCTCGCCGGTCGAGACGAGCGCGTTGGCGGCGTTGTACCAGTTCGGTCGCAGCCGTACCGTGCCGGGGGTGTCGGCGCGGAGCCGGGCGAAGAGCTTGTACGTCTGTCCGGCGCTGATCTCCGGTCGCCGGGTGATGACCGTGCCCGAGGCCGTCGACGCGTTCGTGGTGACCCGCAGTGAGCGGCGACCGTCGAAGTACCGGCACGAGACCGCGGCGACCCCGCAGGCGGGGGTGACCGCGATGCTGGCGCCGTGCGTGGCGGTGAACCCGGTCGGCTCGGTGCCGGTGCGGTGGTGTGCCTGGGCGGGACCGGCCGTGACCGGGACGATGGCGAGTGCCGCCGCCACCGACCAGGCGAGACGTCGCGAACTGATCAGATCGGGCTCCCCTGGGCTTCGGGCGCGCTCCCGTTGTCGGGCGCGCGCGGGGGACGCCGTGGCGATCGCCGACGACAGGGGACAGCAAATCGAGATCAGCGACCTGACGGCAACCTCTCCGAGGTGACTTTTCGCCATGTGGACGCCCATGATCGGTGGCGGCCCGAGCCGGTGCGCCCGTACGGCAGGCGCCGCGTGCGGGGACCCGCCCGCGTACGGCGACCGTTCAGGGCTGCTCAGGGCTGCGGTTCCCGCGTGAGGTCGCCGAGGACGGTGGTCACGATCCTGCGGACGGTCCCGGCGTCGGGTGGGCCCTCCTCCCGGTCCGTGAAGAGCAGGTGCCCGCTCCCGACGAGGATGGGGGCGAGCGCGTCGACGTCGGCGTCGACCGCGATCCGGCCGAGGTCGCGCTCGGTGGTGAGGTACGCCGCGATCATGGCCGTCGCGTCCGACAGGATGGGTAGGTGGCTCGACCTGACCTGACGCAGCCGGCTACGTAGCTCGTCCCGGGCGATGACGAGGCGGATGATCGCCAGGGCCACCGAGCCGAACAGTTCCGTGAGGAGTCCGGTCAGGTTGTCGACGACGGTGCCGGTGCCGGCGGCCTCGCGCAGGGCGGCTGCCTGGGCGTCGATCCGGGCCATGCGGTCCAGTACGAACTCGGCGAGGAAGGCGTCGAAGTCGGCGAAGTGCCGGTGCAGAACCCCCTTGGCGACCCCGGCCTCCGTGGTGACGGCACGACTCGTCAGTCCGCCGGGGCCGTCGCGGAGCAGGACGCGTTCCGCAGCGTCGAAGAGCTGGGCGCGGGCGTCACGGAGGGCCACCCCGGTCGGCACGCTGGGTCCTCCCGTCGGTCAACACGGTTCGCGACGACGTGGGCACGTGTGCCTACGTGCAGTGGGCGCACGCCGACCATACCGCCCCGGCCGGGGCGGTGACGCCGAGCCCGGCGGCCGAACCGGCCGCCGTACGGCGGGTCCGACCCCGGCGCGTCCCGCCCCGCGTGTCGCCACCCCCGACTCCCGGGCCGCGCGCCACCGCCACCGGCGCGGTTCCCGGCGGAGGCCGGCGCCATCAGCCGCACCGGCGGTCCTCGAACGGGTGCGCGACGGGATCCGCCGACCGTCCCGTGGGGCCCCGGGCGGTCCCGGCGGAACACCACGTGACTCGGCAGAAGTGCGCGAATCATCCTTTAAGTAGCTATTGTCAGAGTCTGGTGTACGTCCAGGAAGCTCACGGGTTGGGTAGGCATGCATGGGCACACCGGACCGGTCGGTCGCCCTGCTGCGGAACCTGGAGGGGCCCCAGCGGGCAAGCTTCGTGGAGCTGCTCTTCGACGTGGTGTTCGTGTTCGCGTTCACCCGACTCGGCGAGCGCCTCGTCGAGGACCTGACCTGGCTGGGCCTCTACCAGGTGCTGCTGCTGGTGTTGGCCATGTGGTGGGTCTGGTACCGCATGGCGTGGACCACCAACCGGTACGACCCCGAGCGTCCGGTCATCCAGCTGACGGTCATCGCCACCATGCTCGGCACCCTGCTGATGGCGGCGGCCCTGCCCGCCGCCTTCGACGGCAGCGCCTTGGTGTTCGCCCCCGTCTACGTGGCCATCCAGGTACTTCGGCACCTGTGGCTCGTGCTGCTCGGCGGAGACCGGTACGCCCAGCTCGTCAGCGTCCGCATCCTCGCCTGGGCGACCGTCTCCGCGGTTCCGTGGATCATCGGGATGTTCACCCAGGGCTCCGCCCGCATGGTGTTGTGGAGCCTCGCCGTTCTCACGGACTACCTGGGCGGTCTGCTCGACTTCCCGACACCGCGACTCGGCCGCGCCGGACTACGCGGCCGGAAGGTCGCCGAGGAGCACCTGACCGAGCGCTTCCGGCAGGTGCTCATCATCGCGTTCGGCGAGACGATCCTGACCTCGGGCATCCACTTCAGCCCACACGCCTTCGAGCGCGACCGGACGTTTGCGCTGGTGGTGGCGTTCATCATCACCGTGCTGCTGTGGCAGATCTACTTCTACCGGGCCGGCGAACTGCTTCCCGCCGCCATCGTGGCCTCCAAGGCACAGGCCCGGGTCGGCGAGTTGGCGTCGTACTCACACCTGATCATGGTTATCGGGGTCGCGATCAGCGGGGTGGGGGACACCCTGATCATCAGAGAGCCGGTCGGCCACACCCGGCTGTCGTGGTTGCTGGTGATCGTCGGCGGGCCGGTCCTGTTCCTGACCGGCCGGGCCCTGCTCGACTACTTCGTGTTCAGCCACGTCTCGGCGTCCCGGCCGATCGGGGCGATCCTGCTCGCCGTCGTGGCCCTGACAGCGTCCGCGCTGTCACCGATCCTGATCGCCGTGCTGGTCGCCGCGGTGCTGGCCGGGGTCGCCGTCTCGAACGTCCTCTCGTGGCGGCTCTTTCCCCGGCTGCCGGCTCCACCCTTTCGCTGAGCCGCGCGGCGGGGCCGTCCCGGCGGGATCGGCGACGGCGGAGCCAGACCACCGGGCGTCGTGCCGCCCCGACCACGAGTACGCGGTCGCGTACCGCGCCGGGCGGTAGGAGGGGATGAGGAACGAGGTGGAAGCGCTCGTACTGATGGTGGTGCTGGGCGCCACCGTGGTCGTCGGGACCACCCTGGGCGGAAGGTACCGGGTGGCGCCGCCGGTCCTGCTCATCGGCGCGGGCGCACTGCTGGCGTTCGCCCCGCCCTTCGCCCACGTGGTGCTGCGGCCGGACGTGGTGCTGCTGCTGTTCCTGCCGGCGATCCTCTACCGGGAGAGCCTCACCCTCTCCCTGCGGGAGATCCGGGCCAATCTTCTGGCCATCTCGCTGCTCGCCGTGGCGCTGGTCGGGGCGACCATGGTCACGGTGGCGCTGGCCGCGCAGGCGCTCGGGCTGGAGCCGGCGGTGGCCTGGGTCCTCGGAGCGGTCCTCGCACCGACCGACGCCGCCGCCGTCGCCGGGCTCGCCAAGCGGCTGCCCCGCCGGTTCCTCACCATCCTCCGGGCCGAGAGTCTGGTCAACGACGGTACGGCCCTGGTCCTGTACGCGGTGGCACTCGAGGTGCTCGTCGAGGGCACCGAGCCCGGGGCGGCGCAGCTCGCCGGGCGGTTCGCCGTCTCGCTCGTCGGCGGGATCGTCGCCGGCCTGGTGGTCGGCGGGGCGGCCATCCTGATCCGCCGACGACTCGACGACCCGCTCCGGGACAGCGCGCTCAGCGTGCTCACCCCGTTCGTCGCGTTCCTGCTCGCCGAGGTGGTGCACGCCAGCGGCGTACTCGCCGTGGTGATCGCGGGCCTGATGATCGCGTACGCCGCACCCTGGGCGATCAGGGCCCGCTCGCGGCTGATGGCCCTGTCGTTCTGGGATCTCAGCACCTTCCTCATCAACGGAGGGCTGTTCGTGCTCCTCGGGATGCAGATCCCGCGGGCCGTGCGGGGCGTGACCAGCCTGTCGATGGCGCGCGCCGTGACCCTCGCGCTGGTGGTGACGGTGGTGGTCCTGGCGACCCGGATGGCCTGGATCCACGTCTCCGCGGTCGTGTTGCAGCTCGTCGACCGCCGGCGGTCCCAGCTCGGGCTACGCGTGGGGTGGCGGACTCGCACCGCGGCCGGCTGGGCCGGGTTCCCTGGCGCGGTCTCTCTGGCCGCGGCCCTCGCGGTTCCGTTGCACACCTCGGCCGGAGGACCGGTACAGGAACGTGATCTGATCATCTTCTGTACGGCCACGGTGATCCTGCTGATCATGCTGACCCAGGCCACCACCCTGCCGCTGGTCACCCGCTGGGCGGGGCTCGTCGGCGACCGGCAACTCGTGGCCGAGGTACGCCGGGCCCGGCAGCGCGCCGTCGAGGCCGGGCTCGAGATCCTGCCGCAACTGGCGCGGGACCTCGGTGCGGCGGAGCAGATCGTCGAGCGGATCCGCGCCGACTACCAGGCCTTTCTCGACGACGTCCGCGCCGAGGGCGAGGAGAGCACGTCAATCCGTGATCGGGAGCTCGAACGCCGGCTACGGCTGCGCGTTCTCGCGCACAAGCGGCGCGAGGTCACCCGACTGCGTGACATGAACGAGATCGACGACACGGTGCTGCGGGAACTCCAGGCCGCGCTGGACATCGAGGAGGTCCAGCTGCTGGGGCCTTCCGCGCCCGACTGAGCCCGACCGGGCGGCCGGCGCCGCGCCGGCGGGTCCGGGTACCCTCCGCGCTGCCCAGGCCACCGGACCCCGTCGGTCGTCCGGCATTCCTGACCGGGGCGGCCGTTGACGGTCTGCGGCGTGAGGCGGTCGACGACCGGACGGCGAGCCGAGCGGTGCCGGCGCTGACCGGCCCGTCGGCGGTGATGGGCGCGCCGACCGGCGGGGGACGGGGTCCTCGGGGACGCGACCCCCGAGGACCCCGGGTGCTCAGGATGCCGTGATCGACTGGGAGTGCCGGAAGACGTTGTGCGGATCCCAGCGGGCCTTGACCCGCTGCAGGCGGGGGTAGTTGTCCTTGTAGTAGAGCTCGTACCAGGGCACCCCGGAGCGGTTGACGGCCGGATCCGTGATGTCCGGGTCGGGAGCGCTGATGTAGCAGCCGTCGGTCTGGTCGTTGGGAACGGGGTACCCACCGGTGCTGGCGAACAGCGCCCCGTAGACGTCGCGCAGGAACCCGACGTGGACGCTGTCCTCGGCCGGGTTCAGCCAGAAGCCCTGGAGCGCCGCGAAGAAGGCCGCATTGCGGTGGGGGAACGCCGTGGCGCTGGGCGAGACGGTATTGATCTTCCCGCCGCCGTAGCCCGCAAGCTGGAGTACGACGTTGGGGTTGGCGTAGTCGGTACGGACCAGCTGTCCGTAGAGCGCCGCGAGCTGCTCGTCGGTGAAGCTCTTGCGCATGAACGCGCTCTTGATGCCGCTGCGCAACGTCGGGTTGCCGGTGATCGTCGGGTTGGCCGTGCCGATCACCTTGATGGAGTCGAGCCACGCCATCGGCTGCGACGGGAACGGGCCCGTCAGGCCGGTGTCACGGGTCACCGCGGCGACGTAGTCGGCCAGCAACTGGCTGGCGTTGGACAGTCCGGCGTCGATCTCGGTGAAGACCGTGATGGTACCCCCGGCGCGGTGGGGGATCAGCATCTGGCTGGAGATCGCCGCGTACGGGGAGTCGGCGGCGGCGTTCTGCTCGTGCCAGACGCCGTAGTTGCGGACCAGGGTGGTGAACCTCGCCTGGTCAAGTCCGCTCCAGGGCACCGTGATCACGTTGAGCAGCACGTTCTTGGGCGGAGTCGGCAATGCCGCCGCGGGGGAGTCGCCGGTGGCGTCGGGAGAGCGGAACCAGAACTTCGTCACGACGCCGAAGTTCCCCCCCGCCACCACCGCAGCAGGCCCACCAGAGGTCGTTGTTGGGGTCCGCCGGGTTGCGGGAGGCGACCACGCGGCGGGCGACCTTGTACTTGTCGACGACGACCACCTCGACCGCCTCGATGTGGTCGGAGACGAGACCGAACCGGCGTGACAGCATGCCGTAGCCGCCACCGGTGGCGTGACCGCCGATGCCGACGTCAAGGCAGATCCCGGCCGGGAGGGTGACGTTCCATCCCTTGTAGAGAGCCGTCTTCACGTTGCCCAGCAGGGCCCCGCCCTCGACCGCGAAGGCCTTGCGGCTGGTGTCGAAGTAGACCCTGTCCATCATCGACAGGTCGATGATGATCTTGGTGTCCGCGTTGTAGACGAAGTCGGCGAAGCAGTGCCCGCCGCTTCGGATGGAGATGCGCTTGCCGGCGTTGACGGCCTCCTGGACGACCGCGACGACCTGGTCCGTCGACCCGACGAGGCGTACGGACTCCGGCCTGGCGACCCACCGCTGGTTGTTGCCGACCACGAGTTCGTCGTACCGGGGGTCGCTGGGCGTGACGCTGACCGGCCCGAAGGCCGGGTTGCAGACCGTCCCGTCCTCGGCGGCGGCAGCCGGGGCCGCGGTGGCTGGGCCGGACGCGGTCAGCCCCACGGCGGCGGAGCCGGCCATCGCCACCGTACCGGCCAGCATCCGCCTCCTGCTGATCCTGCCCGGGACCGCCGCGGGAGAAGGAGTCGGATCTTCCTCGTGCATGTAGGACACCTGCCTCCGTCAGCTAGAGCCGAAGCACGTTACGGGCAAGCATGCGGGGCCTTCTGTACACGGATCGCACAGAATCAGCACTCATCCGGTGTAACCACGTCTTTTCGTGCGTATGGCCCCCCGGACGTGGCGGTGGCGTCGCCGGCGCCGCGCCGACGTGTCCGCCGGGGACGACCCGCCGCCGGCCGTTGGCTGGTTACCAGGCGGTAGACGACCGGCCGGTTATGTTGGGTCCCCACAGCGGCGCGAGTGGGAGGCGGAACGTCTCGTGGGCGGCTACGGGCTACAGGTGACGCTGGTCGTGGTCCTGGTGCTGGTCAACGCGCTCTTCGCCGGCAGCGAGATGGCCCTGGTGTCGCTGCGGGACAGCCAGATCCAGCGGCTGGAGCGCACCTCGCGCGGCGGCGCCGTCCTGGCCCGGCTGGCCCGCGACCCGAACCGGTTCCTGGCCACGATCCAGGTCTACATCACCCTGGCCAACTTCCTCGCCTCCGCCGCCGCCGCGGTGTCGCTGGCCGCGCCACTGGTACCGCTACTCGGGTTTCTCGGCTCGGCCGCCGAACCGGTCTCGGTGGTCCTGGTGACCATCGTGTTGACCTTCGTGAGTCTGATCTTCGGTGAACTCGCCCCGAAGCGGATCGCGATCCAGCGCGCCGAGGGCTGGGCACTGGTGGTGGCTCGGCCGCTGGACGTCCTGGCCACCCTCTCCCGACCGCTGGTGTGGCTCCTCAGCCGGGCCACCGACACCGTCGTACGGCTGACCGGCACCGACCCGAACGCGGGCCATGAGGAGATCAGCACCGAGGAACTCCGGGAGATGGTCATCGCCCAGCGCGGCCTGACCGCCGAGCACCGGACCATCATCACCGGCGCGTTCGAGGTCGCCGACCGGATCCTCCGGGAGGTCCTCGTCCCGCGTACCCAGGTCGTCACCCTGCCGGCCACCCTGTCGACCCCGGAAGGGCTGCGTCGGCTCGCCGCGTCCGGGCACAGCCGGGCCCCGGTGGTGCAACGCGGCGGTCTGGACGACGTCGTCGGCGTGGTCCACATGCGGGACCTGCTCGACGGCACCGGCACGGTGGCCGACCACGCCGTCCCGGCCCTGTTCCTGCCCGAGACCCTCGGGGTGATGGAGGCGATGCGGCAGATGCGCCAGCAGCGGCAGCAGTTCGCGCTGGTCGTCGACGAGCGCGGCGCCAACGACGGCATCGTCACCATGGAGGACCTGGTCGAGGAGATCGTCGGTGAGATCTACGACGAGACCGACCGGGACGTCCAGACCGTCGTGCGGGAACTCGACGGCAGTCTGCTGCTGGCCGGGACCTTCCCGATCCATGACCTGCCCGACATCGGCCTCGCGCTCGACGAACCCGACGACGGCGACTACACGACGATCGCCGGACTCGTCCTCGCCCGCCTCGGCCACATTCCCACCGAGCCCGGCGAGACCGTGACGCTCCCCGCCTTCACCGCGCAGGTCGCCGAGGTGACCGGACACGCCATCACCAGGGTCCGACTCCGTCCCCGAACCGCCCCGGGCCCGGGCGCCCCGCAGCAGGCCCGGGCCGGTGAGCGTACCCGGTGACCATGCCGACGCCCCCCGACGCCGCTCGTGACGGGCTCGGATCGGTGAGACGCACCAGCGGGCGGTACGCCGGGTCGGCCCGGAAGGTAGGTCGGGTGCCATGCCGGTCGGCGCGGCTCCGGTGGCGACCCCGGCGGCCGCCCCGTCGGCGGGCTCCCACCTGGCCGACGGCGGGCGGTCGCGACGTCGGGGTGGGTAGCGTCCCGGGGGTGAGCGACAAGACGGGGTTCGGCGAGCTGGTCGAGCGGTACCGGGGTGAGCTGCGCGCGTACTGCTACCGGATGCTCGGGTCGTTGGACGAGGCCGAGGACCTGGTGCAGGAAACGCTGCTGCGGGCGTGGAAGAACCTCGACGGGTTCCAGGGACGATCCTCAATCCGGGCGTGGCTGTACCGGATCGCCACCAACGCCTGCCTGGACGCCCTCGACGGCCGGAAACGTCGGACGCTGCCCCACCACGTCGTGCCGCCCTTCGACGCCGCGCGGCCGCGGCAGGTCCGGGTCGACGTTCCCTGGCTCCAGCCGTTCCCCGACCGGCTGTGGGAACCGGTCGCGCCCCGTTCCGACGAGCCGGAGGCGGCGGTCGTGGCGAGGGAGACGATGGAGCTGGCCTTCCTGGCCGCGATCCAGCACCTGCCGCCCCGGCAGCGGGCCGCGGTGATCCTGCACGACGTGCTCGGGTGGCCGGCCCGGAACGTCGCCGCGGTACTGGAGAGCAGCGTCGCGTCGGTCAACAGCGCGCTGCAACGGGCACGCGTGACGCTCCGCGAGCACCTGCCGCCGCGCCGGGCGGACTGGGCACCCACGGCACCGCCCAGCGACGAGGAGCGCGCGGTGCTGCGCCGGTACATGGCGGCGGTGGAGCGTGGCGATCTCGCCGAGGTCGCCAACCTGCTGGCCGAGGACGTTCGCACGACGATGCCGCCGTACCCGGTCTGGTTCACCGGGCGCGACGCGGTGCTGGCGGCGCTCGCGGCGAGCTGGGATCCCGGCTCCCGAGAGTACGTCGGGGCGTTCCGGACGCTGCCGACGCGCGCCAACGGCCGTCCCGCGGCGGCGTCCTACGTCCGCCCTCCCGGAGAGGAGACGTACGCGCCGTTCGCCATCGGGATCGTGTACGTCGAGCGGCGGCGGATCGTGGAGATGACGGCCTTCCACGACCCCGCCCTGTTCCCCGCGTTCGCTCTGCCGCCGGCCCTAACCGATGAGTCTCCGGTGTCGGCACCGTCTCAACCCGCATGAGCAAGGTTCTCTACTCCGCGACCATGTCGCTCGACGGATTCATCGCCGGTCCCGGCGGTGACATGTCCTGGCTGACCGAGCACCTCGGCGGCCCCACCCCGATCGCCGACGACCTCGTCGGGAAGATCGGCGCGCTGCTGGTGGGCGCCCGTAGCCTCCACGGCGACGACCCGAACCGGGGCACCGACAGGGAGGGCGCGCTCAACGGCGCGTCGCGCGGCCCGACCTCGTGCTGACCCACCGGCCGCCGGCGACGCCCGTACCCGGTGTCACCTTCGTCGGTGACCTGCACAGCGGGCTGGCCGCGGCGCGGGACGCCGCCGGCGAGCGGTACGTCAACATCATCGGCGCCGACGTCGCGGCGCAGTGCCTCGCCGCCGGCCTGCTCGACGAGATCCTGGTGTTCATCGCCCCGGTGCTGCTCGGCGACGGTGTGCGCCTGTTCTACCGGCCCGGCGGTGCCCACGTGCGGCTGGACCCGCGTACCGTCGCGCAGACGCCGGTACCGTGCCTCTGGCTGGAGGTGCGACGCTGACCGGGTCCCGGGCGCGTCGTGCCTGACCCCCGGAGCGCGATCTCATTCCCGTCGCCGCCGGCCCGGGCCGGCGGCGACGTCGACCCATGGCGCGGGAACTCCCGACGGCCGGCGGGGTGGCCGTCCGAGCCGATGTCCGGGTTGGTCGAGGGCCGCCCGTCGGCTGACCGCCCGGAGGTTGACGGTCTGCGAGCACCGCGCCGCCGCGGCCGACCGATGAGACGGACCACGGCTCATCCGTCCCGGGTGATGTCGAACCACACCGCGGCCCGGCAGGCTCATCCCACGGGGTGGGGAGACCCGAGCGGGGAGAAAGGTACGCAGGCGGTGGTGGACCGGACGGTGGAGTACTTTTCGGGGCCGGCGCGCGAGCGCACGAAGCTGCTTCCGCGCGGCTTCTCCGCCACCGTACGTCTGGATCTCCGCCGGCCCGGCCGTATCGACCACTGGTACCTGATCATCACCGAACGGGACATCTCGATCAGCCAGGAGGGTGAGCGCGAGGCCGACTGCGTGATCTCGGCCGACGGTGAGGTGTTCGATCGGCTGGTCGCCGGGGCCGATCCGACCGCCGCCACCCTGCGCAGCGAGCTCGTGTTCCGAGGATCGCCGAGCGTGATGATCCACTTCCAACGGCTCCTGCCGGGCCCACCCGATGCGCGCGGCCCCAAGCGGGTCCACGGCGGAGGCGGCGAGGGCCGTGGACGCTGACGAGGTCATCGTCATGGAAGGGCTGACCTCCATGGTCAGCAGCCGCAACGGGGACGTCGACCCGGCGGTGGGCGATCCCGCCGGGCTGTACTTCCTCGACACCCGCTTCCTCTCCCGGTGGGTCCTCACCGTCAACGGGGAGCGGCTCAACCCGCTCTCCGTCAACGAGCCGCAGTACTTCGAGGCGCAGTTCTTCCTGGTCCCGGGCGAGCCGACGCACTACGTCAGCGCCACGCTCTCGGTGATCCGGAACCGCTCGCTCGCGATCGGACTGGACGAGGAGATACACATCCTCAACCACAGCATCCGGCCGGCCGAGCTGACGATCCGCCTGGACGTGGCGAGCGACTTCGCGGACATCTCCGACATCGACGAGCCCGGCGGACCCGTCGACCCGGCGCACGACAAGAAGGGCCGCTACTACCACGAGGTCGGGGAGCGCCACCTGCACATCCGGTACGTCCGGGAGAACTTCCACCGCGCCACCCTGATCGAGGTCAGCGGCCCCGCCGAGATCGACCAGGACGGCCTGACCTTCACCGTCCAGGTCGCCCCGCACGGCACCTGGTCCACCCGGCTGCGGGTGGTGACCGACATCCGGCCACCCGGCGGCGAGGACGTCACCGGCGGGGGAATGCACCTGATCCGCCGGGTGAAGGAGGGCATGCGGGAGGAGCTCGAGAACTGGGTGGCTCGGGCGCCCCGGCTGGAGTGCGACTTCGCCCCGCTCGCCCGGGCCTACCGACGGAGTCTGGTCGACCTGGCCGCGCTGCGGAACCCGGGCCTCGAGGACAGTGGCAAGGTCCCCTCCGCCGGCCTGCCCTGGCTGAACACGATGATCGGACGGCAGAGCATCATCACCAGCATCCAGGCGCTGCCGTACCTGCCGGAGCTGGCCGCGAGCACCCTCCGGGTCCTCGCCGCCTTCCAGTCCACCAAGCTCGACGACTTCCGGGAGGAACAGCCTGGCAAGATCCTGCACCTGCTCCGGCTGAACGAGTCGGCCGCCTTCGAGGAACGGCCGTACGCCCGCTACTACGGTTCGGTGGACGCCACCCCGCTCTTCGTGATCCTGCTCGACGAGTACGAACGGTGGACCGGCGACGCCGAGATGGTGCGCCGACTGGAGAAGGAGGCGCGTGCCGCGCTCGGCTGGATGAACGAGTGGGGAGACCTGGTCGGCGACGGCTACCTCTGGTACCAGCGCCCGCGCGTCCGGGGGGAGCAGCCCAACCAGTGCTGGAAGGAGTCCCCGAAGGCGATCTGCTACCGCGACGGTCGGCTGCCGGGATTCCCCCGTGCCACCTGTGAGGTGCAGGGCTACGCGTACGACGCGAAGCGGCGCGGCGCCCACCTGGCGCGTACCTTCTGGGGCGACCCCGGCTACGCCGATCAGCTGGAGCGCGAGGCAGCCGCGCTGCGGGACCGGTTCAACCAGGACTTCTGGCTGCCGGACCGCGGCTACTACGCGTTGGCGCGCGAGCCGGACGGAAGCCTCGTGGACGCGCTGTCGTCCAACCTGGGGCACCTGCTCTGGAGCGGGATCGTCGAACCCGACCGTGCCGAGAGCCTGGTCGAACACCTGCTCGGCCCCCGGCTCTTCAGCGGCTGGGGAGTGCGGACCCTCGCCGAGGGCGAGGCGAACTACAACCCCATCGGCTACCACATCGGCGCCGTCTGGCCGTACGACAACTCGATCATCGCGGCGGGGATGCGACGCTACGGGTTCGCGCCCGAGGCGGCGACCGTGGCGCAGGCGGTGTTCGAGGCCGCCCGGTACTTCGACGGCCGGCTGCCGGAGGCGTTCGCCGGCTACGACCGCGCCCGTACCTCGTTCCCGGTCCGCTATCCCTCCGCCACCAGCCCGCAGGGCTGGTCGGCCGGGTCGATCCTCCTGCTGATCCGAACCGTCCTCGGGCTGTACCCGCACGCCGACCACCTGGTCGTCCGTGCCACGGTGCCACCGCGGCTGGGGCAGATCTCCCTGCTCGGCATCTGTGGACGGTGGGGTACGGCGGACGCGGTCGGCCGCCCCAGCGACGCCGTATCGCACTGCTGACCAAGTCCGGAGCACCGCGTACCAGCGGTGTTCACGCGTCCGGGTCGAGAACGCGCCGGAGTGTCACGAGTCGCGGCGACGCGCGGGCGTCGGGCGGCAGGGCGTCCGACGCCCCGGCTTGCGGCGGTCAGTGCTTCTTCAGCTCCACGATGCGGGCGACGTAGCGGGTCTCCCCGACGTTGGTCAGGGTGTGGGTGTCGCCCGGCGGGCGGAAGACGACACTGCCGGTCGGCTCCGGGGCCTCGCGCTTCTGGCCGTCGATGCTCTCGACCACGTTGAGGGCGCCCTCGATGGCGATCACCAGATAGGGATGTTCGTGGTGGTGGAGCGCCTGCGTCTCGCCGGGTTCGAGGGCGACCTGCCACACCCGGACAAGCTCGTTGTCGAGCATGATCCGGTAGCCCACGGGGCCAAGTTCACGTTCCACTGCGGGTGCCTCCACGACGCCGGGTGCGCCTGACCGTCGATGCTGATCCGGTCCGGTCCACCGAACCGGGTCGGCACGATGATCTCAACCTACCGTGCCGGGCGGTGCGCCCGTGCCTGGTGGGGTGTACCGGGAGGTCGGGGCGCTGCGGGTCGAGCCCCGGAGGTCGGGCCCGGTCGCCGCTGGCAGAATCCCCGGCATGGAGGCTCCGGATCTGGTGCTGGTGCTGCGCTACCGCAAGGCGGTCACGTACGGCCTGCACGTCCTGCTTGGCGCGTTGGAGGAGCACGAGACGGCCACGCGGTACGAGGTGCGCTTCGGCGAGACGCCGGAGGCGACGGCCGCGCAGATCCGGTCGGCGCTCGACGCCTCGGCGACCCGGGTCCTGGTGCTGTGGTCGTTCTACTCGCCGGACGCCGCCGCGTTGGCGGAAGAGCTCGCGCTGGTCCGGTCGCTGGTCGACGCCCCGAACGTGACGCACCTCGCCGGCGGGGTGCACGCCACCGCCGAGCCGGTGCAGACCCTGGACGCCGGGTGGGACCTCGTGGCGGTGGGGGAGGGCGAGACGACGCTGCTGCGTCTGGTGGACGCGGTCGGCGACCCGACCGGGATCCCCGGGCTCGCCTACCGCGACGCGACCGGTGCGCTCGTCCGGACCGGGCGTCCCGAGCGCCGGCCGCTCGACCAGTTCCGCGGCTTCTCGCTGCGGTGGAACCGGTTCAACGCGCTGGAGATCACCCGTGGTTGCGTCTTCTCCTGCCGGTTCTGCCAGACCCCGTTCATGTTCTCGGCGCGGTTCCGGCACCGGAGCGTGGCGAACGTCCGCTGGCACGTCGACGCCATGCGGCGGCGCGGGCTGCGGGACGTCCGGTTCATCACCCCGACCGCGCTGTCGTACGGCAGCCAGTCGGACGAGCCGAATCTCGACGCGGTGGAGGAACTTCTCGCCACCTGCAAGGAGGGGATCGGCCCGGACGGCCGCGTCTTCTTCGGCTCGTTCCCCAGCGAGATCCGCCCCGAGCACGTCTCCCGGGAGGCGCTGCGGCTGGTGAGGAAGTACTGCGCCAACACCAACATCATCGTTGGCGCGCAGTCCGGTTCCGACCGGATTCTCGACGCCGCCAAGCGTGGCCACGGCGTCGAGGAGGTGAGACGCGCGGTACGGCTCGGCGTCGAGGAGGGTTTCCGGATCAACGTTGACATGATCTTCGGGATGCCCGGCGAGAACCGGGCGGACGTCGAGGCCTCGCTGCGGCTCGCCCGCGAACTCGCCGATCTCGGCGCCCGGATCCACGCGCACACCTTCATGCCGCTGCCCGGGACGCCGTGGCGGGACGCGCCGCCGGGCGACGTCTCCCCGGAGACGATCCGCGAGGTCGACCGGCTCTCCCGGCGCGGCGCCCTCTACGGGCACTGGCAGAGGCAGCGCGAGCACGCGGCACGGCTGGCGGCCGCCGCCGAGGCGTACCCGAGGCCCGGCCGGAGCCGCACGATTCTCCCCGTGGTCGAGGAGTAGTCCCCGCGCCGTGGGGCGGCTGCGCGGCGTCGTCGCGAAGCCGCCGGTCGCGGACGCCGCTGCCCCGCACGGCGGCTGCCCCGGCGGGACGCGGGGCCGTGGCGGGGGCGTCGCGCCGCCCGCCCCGGCCCCGTCCCCACCGCGGCGCCGCTCAGGCCGGGTACGCCTCGAACTCGTAGATCCGCGCCGCGCGGTCGCTGTCACTGGTGGGGGTGAGAACGTTCAGCCGGAGGTAGCGGGCGGTGACCGGGGCGATGGTGTGGGTGGTGACGCTGGCCGTGTTGCCCCGCACCGAGACCCGGGTGGTCCAGGTCGTGCCGTCGGTGCTGGTCTGGATGTCGAAGTCGCGGGTGTTCCAGGTGGGGTTCTCGCCGCCCGCGCCCGCGTGCCGGACCACGAAACGCCCGACGGTTGTCGCGGCGCCGAGGTCGACCCGCCACCACCGGGTGCTGCCGAGTGAGCACCACTTGTCGGCGTTACCACCGGTCACGGAGCCGTTGACCGCCTTCTCGGGACCCTCGGTCGGGGCGCAGGCGCTGTCCGCGGTCGCCGGTTTGTGCAGCGCCAGGTTGCCGCCGCCCCCGGCGCGCCGGTTCTCGAACTCCGCCGTCCAGTACGCGGTCCGGTCCAGGTACGCGGTCTCGGCGGCGGCGCCGGTCCGCCCGTACGCGCCCTCGTAGCTCAGGTAGCCGTGGCCCGCCGGGGGCGTGCTGCGCGCCGGTTCGATGGTCGAGCCCTCGTGCCACTCGTTGAACGAGGTCACCGACACCCAGGTGGGCAGGCCGCCGGTGGCCGGGTCCAGGGCGTTGCGCCACTGGAGGTCGTACGTGGCGCCGTTCGCCCGGTCCAGCGTCGGCGTGGTGTTGCCGATCACCGCCCGGTCGTCGATGTACCCGGGCCCGACCGAGGGTGCCCAGATCAGGTTGTTGGCCTTGGCGTACGTGGCGGCCTGGGCCCAGCCGGGCGCGGTGGCTCCGGCGATGGCGTCGTAGGTGTACATGCCGGAGAAGCCGGCGATCCTGGTGGTGTCGGTGGTCTGGGCGAGGATGATGTTCGTCCCGTTGACCTGGTTCAACGCCGACCAGTCCGAGATGTCGAGGCTCTGGAAGACGTAGAACACCGGCCGGTTGCCGTGCGTGGCGTCCCGGTAGAAGGCCGGGTGGGCACCGTACCGGTTGTTGAGGTAGGTGATGTCCGCGACGGTGGACGCCGCGGTCCGGCCGGCGTACGGCTCCATGTGCCAGGCCACCTTGATGCCCTGTTGCTGGGCGGCGTCGAGCACGCCCGTGGCGAGCTGGTCCTCGTAGGAGTTCTGGCCCCACCAGCTGTAGACGATGACGCCGGCTCCGGACTGCCGGATCCAGCGCATGTGCTGGGCCACCACACCGGTGAGGTCGCCCGAGTCGTACGCGCCGAGGGTCGGGTAGAAGTTGGCGCCGATGTCCTCTGGTGGGGTGTGGTTGCCCTGCTGCCAGTGCCGCCACTGCCCGTGGCGGGACGGGTTGCCGTACCAGGCGTAGTAGAAGAGGTGGACGTTGGGCGAGAGCGCCGGCAGCGGCTGCGGGTCGGCGTCGCCGCCGGTGAGGGTGAAGCTGTCGATGTCGAGGAGTCCGCCGGTGCCGGTGCCGGTGAAGACGAGGTAGAGGGGTCCGGATCCGGGGGTGAGGGGGGTGGTGACGGTGGTGTAGGTGCCGTAGCCGCCGGTGTTGGGGACGGTGACGGATCCGAGTTGGGGGCCGGTGGGTGAGGTGGTGCGGATGTGGATGGTGCCGCCGTTTCCGCCGGAGGAGACGCGGGCGGTGAAGCCGGTGCGGCCGGTGGGGTTGGTGGAGGCGTAGGCGAGCCAGTCTCCGTCGTCGATGTAGCCGACGCGTTGGCCGCCGTGGGCGTTGGGGTCGGCGACGATCTGGGTGCCGGACTGGGAGGTGAACGACTCGGCCTCGATCTGACCCCCCGGCTGCGGCGGCGTACCGCCGAGCGTGAACGAGTCCACGTCGTACAGGGCCCCGCTGCCCCCGGTGAAGACCAGATACAGCGTGGTGGTGCCGGCCGGTGCGTTCGTCACCGGGCCGCCGACCGTGGTGAACGTGTCCCAGGAGCCGGTGACCGGCACCGTGGCCGACCCGAGCAGCGGTCCGGTGGGGGAGCCGGCGCGCAGCGACAGTGTGCCACCCGCACCGGCCGAGGAGACACGGGCGGTGAACGACGTGACGCCGGCCAGCGCGTACGGGGTGAAGCTGACCCAGTCCCCGTTGTGGATCTCGCCGACGGTCCGGCCCCCCTCGGCCGACGTCTTGGCGAACGTCAGGACGCCGGACTGGGCTCCGAAGTGCTCGGCCTGCCGGTGCCGGGGCTGGGTGATGTGCTGCCTGTGGGTGGTGACCCCGCCGTTGTCGGTGTACTCGGCATCCCAGACCCCGAAGATGTTGGCGGCGGCGTCGTGTTCGCCGTCGACCGGCACCGTGATCGTGCCGGAGCAGCCGTTCCGTTCGGTGATCTCGTGCGCGTGGCTGTCGTGCCCGAGCAGGTACGTCATCGTCACCCGGTCACAGTCGATCGTGCCGTCCTCCGGGTCGGTCACCCTGATCTCGAACGGCACGGTGTCGCCGAACGAGAAGGGCTGCCCGTCGGCGGGAGCGACGATGGTGACCGTCGGGGCGGTGTTGCCGACCGTGATCTGCAGTCTCGACGTGCCGGTCGCGCCCTGCGGGTGGCGGACGGTCAGCGTCGCGGTGTACGTGCCGTTCGTGGTGTACGTCTTCGTCGGGTTGGCCGCGGTCGAGCTGGTGCCGTCGCCGAACGCCCAGGAGTAGGTCAGCGCGTCGCCGTCGGGATCCATGGAGCCGGCCGAGGAGAAGGCCACGGTCAGCGGGGCGGGACCCGACGTCCGGTCCGCGCTGGCCCGCGCCACCGGCGCCCGGTTGCGGTTGCCGATGTACTCGATCCGATACAGGGCGGAGTTGGCGTCGCCGTTGCCGAAGCCCGCGCCGTAGTCGAGGACGTAGAGGGCGCCGTCCGGGCCGAACGCCATGTCCATCACCTGCGTGCCGTGCCACGGGAAGCTGTCGATCGTTCCGGCCGAGCCGTCGGCGTTGACGTGCACCGGTTTGATCCAGCGGCGGCCGAACTCGCCGGCGAAGAACAGACCGTCGAAGTCGGCCGGGAACCTGACCGGCGAGGGGTTGGCCGGGTCGTACCGGTAGACCGGCCCGCCCATCGGCGACTCCGAACCGCCGCCGAACTCGGGCGGCGAGCCGGCGTCGCCGCCGTACCGGATCCAGCTGGGGCGGGCCGGGGGCAGGGTGGTCTGGCCGGTGTTGCGGAACGAGTTGTTGGTCGGCCCGCCGGCGCAGTCGAACTTCGGCCCGGTGCTGTTGGTGGCGAAGTTCCACTCGTTGTACGTCTCGGCGAGGGTGTTGGTGCCGGTGCAGTACGGCCAGCCGTAGTTGCCGGGCGAGGTGATCCGGTTGAACTCGACCTGCCCGCTCGGTCCCCGGTTCGGATCGGAGGTGCCGGCGTCCGGGCCGTAGTCGCCGACGTAGACGATCCCGGTCGCCCGGTCGACGCTCATCCGGAACGGGTTACGGAAGCCCATCGCGTAGATCTCGGGCCGGGTGTTCGGGGTGCCCTGCGGGAAGAGGTTCCCGGCCGGGATCGAGTACGAGCCGTCGGCGTTCACCCTGATCCGGAGGATCTTGCCGCGTAGGTCGTTGGTGTTCGCCGAGGTCCGCTGCGCGTCGAACGCGGGGTTGCGGTCGGTCCGCTCGTCGATCGGGGCGTAGCTGGCCGAGTCGAACGGGTTGGTGTCGTCCCCGGTGGAGAGATAGAGGTTGCCGTCGGCGTCGAAGTCGATGTCTCCGCCGACGTGACAGCACATGCCCCGGTCGGCGGGCACCTCCAGGACCACCCGCTCGCTGGCCGGGTCCAGGCGCCAGTCGGGGGTGAGGGTGAAGCGGGACAGCCGGTTGACGCCGCGCCAGGTCGCCCAGGTGGCGTCGGTGCCGGTCGCCGGGGCGTCACCGCCCGGGGTGGAGAGTGGCGGCGCGTAGTACAGGTAGATGTGCCGGTTGGTGGCGAAGCCCGGGTCGGCCGCGACGCCCTGGAGCCCCTCCTCGTCGTGGGTGTAGACGGGAAGGGTACCGACGACGGTCGTCGTGCCGTTCGCGTCGGTGCGGCGGAGGGTGCCGTTGCGCGCGGTGTGCAGCACCGACCGGTCCGGCAGTACGGCCAGGGCCATCGGCTCGCCCGTCTCGGCGACTCCCTTGGCGAGTTCGACCTGCTGGAACGCGGCTGGGTCAACCGGATGGGCGGCGGCGGGGGAGGCGGGGAGCACCGCGGCACCCGACCAGGTCACCAGGGCGGCGGTGAGGGCGAGGGCGCGTCGCGCGACGCCGGCCACCGGGGTCTTGGACGGGTCGTGGCCGTTTGGCAGGTCGTGCCGAGCGGGTGGGTGCGGGTTTCCGGGCAGTGGCTGGTGTACGGGCGGGGGCTGGTGTGCGGGCAGCGGGTGGGCCCTGCCCGGGCGGCGGTTTCTGGGCATGCGGGAGCACTCCTCTTGCCGGCCGCGAGGCCACCGGCCGCGGCGCGGCGGGACGGGGAGGACGGGAGGCACGGGGACGGAAGGGAGACGAGCGGTGGGGGGTGTGGAACGGGGTGGTGGGGTGGCAGGCTCGACCGTCGGGTTTCGTGGCGATGACCATACAAAGGTGAACTCGTTAATGCAACAATCTCGATTCTTTTTGAAAGAACCGAGCTGTTGCCTGCAAGTTGCGTACTCGGCCTGCTGGGTCGGGGGACGCGTCCCGGATGTGTCGCCGTCGGACCGCGACAGGACGGCGTCGTCGACTCGCCGGGGGCGGGCGGCGCCCGCGCGGCAGCCGGACACCCGAGATGTCGCCCGCGTGTCCACATGGGAGTTACCTCCTCTCCGTTACCCGCACGCGGCCGATCGCCGGGTGACGTCGGGGCGCCGGCGATGTCCGGCGGGTCGGGGTGGGCGAGAGAGCGCTCTCTCGCATCGGGCGCCGGATGGCCGACCCGTTTCCGGACCGGCAGGGCGAGGTGCCGGTGGACCCCGGGGGGCGCCCGCGACCCGCGCCGCCCGCCGGTTCACGGCCCCGGCGTGACCGTCGCCGGCAGCAGTCGGTCCAGATGACTGCGCTGGCCGGCTCGGGTCCGTTCGATCTCGGCGGCGATCGCCCGGGTGACCGGCTCGGTGCCGTGCTCCCGCTCGGCCCGGGCGAGCCGGACCGACTGGTCCAGGTGGGCCCGGGCCAGCGTGGCGAAGAGCTCGGCCGCGGCCCGGCCGGTGGCGCGCCGTACCTCGGCGAGCTGCGCCGCCGTCGCCATCCCCGGCATGTCGTGACCCTCGTGCGGGTTCGTCGTGGGGCCGCCGGACCGCTCGTGCAGGCCATGCAGTCGGGGCAGCACGGCGCGGTGGTCCGCCGCGATCCGTCCGGCGAGCACGACCAGCTCCGGGTCGGTGAGCCGACCCGGGACGAGGTCGAGGACCCGGAGGAACCGCTCGTCCATCGCGATGGCGAGCTGGAGCCAGGCGGTGTCCGTACCGCTGAAGCCGCCGGGTGTGGTCGGGGCCGCGGTCGGTCCCCCGTCGGCGACCACCGACGGAGGGCCGACCGTGGTCACCGGCGACGGGTCGCCGGTACGCGGCGGGTCGCTTCCGGCGCCACCGCAGCCGGCGAGGGCGAGCACCAGCAGCGCGCCGAGCAGGGGTCGTGGAGGCCGAACCGGCATGGGTCCTCCCGAGGGCCGGGGGCGTGGAGCGCTCTCTGCCGGCTCGCCGTGGTCTCCGTCGGCGACGTCCCGCTCGGATCTCCGGCAAAACCGGCATTGACACATCCACATGTACGGGTTCAGAGTAGCGGTCAGAGAGCGCTCTCTCGACACCACACCGCGATCGCACCCGTCCCCCGCCACCCCCACCACAAGGAGTACCGATGCATCGGGCCGTCCCACCGCCCGGCGCTCCGCCGCATCCACCCCGCCGCCGTGGCCGACTCCAACTCGCCACGCTCGCGGCCGCCCTGGCCGGCCTGCTCGGCGGCTACCTGGTCGTCGCCGCCGGCCCGGCCGGGGCGGCCGTCACCCTGCTGTCCCAGGGGCGTCCGGCGACCGCCTCCTCCGTCGAGTCCGCCGCCTTCCCCGCGTCGGCCGCGGTCGACGGTGACCCGGGCACACGCTGGTCGAGCGCCTTCGCCGACCCCCAGTGGCTCGAGGTGGACCTCGGCCGGTCCGTGCCGGTCAGCCGGGTCGTCCTCACCTGGGAGACCGCCTACGCCCGCGCATTCACCATCCAGATCTCCACCGACGGCACCGCCTGGACCACGGTGCACACCACCACCGAAGGCACCGGCGGGATCCAGGATCTCGCCGTCTCCGGCACCGGCCGGTACGTCCGGCTCCACGCCACCGCGCGCGCCACCCCGTGGGGTGTCTCGCTCTGGGAGTTCCAGGTGTACGGCGACCCGGACGCCGGCCCGACCACCCCGCCGGGCACCACGCCACCCGGTGAGGACGTCCTGTTGTCGTACGGCAAGCCCGCGGTCGCCTCGTCGAGCCAGCACGACGGCAACTGCTGGGAGTGCACGCCGGCCCGCGCCTTCGACAACGACCCGGCGACCCGCTGGGCCACCAGCAGCACCACCGGTTGGGTCGACCCGGGCTGGATCTACGTCGACCTGGGCGCCACCGCCACGATCCGGCGGGTCGTCCTTCAGTGGGACCCGGCGTACGCCACGGCGTACCAGATCCAGGTGTCGTCGGACGCCTCCACCTGGAGCACGATCTACTCCACCACCACGGGCCGGGGTTTCGTGGAGACGCTGAGCGTCAACGGCACCGGCCGGTACGTGCGGATGTACGGCACCGCCCGGGGCAGCCCGTACGGCTACTCGCTCTGGGAGTTCCGCGTCTACGGCAGCGGCGGCAACCCGACCCCGCCGCCGCCCCAGCCACCGGACCCGACCTTCCCCGCCACCCGACTGGTCTTCAGCGACGAGTTCAACGGCCCGGCGGGCGCCAAGCCCGACCCGACAAAGTGGACGATCGATCCGGGTACCGGGCAGAACAACGAGCTCCAGTACTACACGAACAACGAGAACGCGCAGATGGACGGCGCCGGCTCGCTGGTGCTGGAGGCCCGGCGTGAGAGCGCCGGCGGCCGGGAGTACACCTCGCACCGGATGAACACCGGCACCAAGTTCCACGTCCAGTACGGCCGGATCGAGGCGCGGATCCGGGTGCCGAAGGGCAATGGCCTGTGGCCGGCGTTCTGGATGATGGGTGCCGACTTCCTCACCGGCCGGCCGTGGCCGTACAACGGCGAGATCGACATCATGGAGGTCCTCGGCCGCAACACCCTCGAGGGCTACTCCACGTTGCACGCCCCGGCCTACCACGGCGGTGGCGGCTACGGCCAGCGCTATCCCGCGCCGGGCGGGGTGGATCTCTCCGCCGGCTTCCACGTCTGGGCGGTCGAGTGGGACAGCCGGGGCATGCGGTTCTCGCTCGACGGCCAGACGGTCTTCGTCGCCGACAAGGCCATGGTCGAGGCGACCCGCGGACCGTGGGTCTTCGACCACCCCTTCTACCTCATCCTCAACCTCGCGGTCGGCGGTGACTTCCCCGGACCGGTGGACGGCACCACGCCGTTCCCGTCGCGGATGTACGTCGACTACGTCCGGGTCTACCAGTAGGAGTTCCCATGTACCGGAGAGTCTTCCGCCGCCGGCCCCGTGCCGTCTCGCTCGCCCTCGCACTCCTCGGCCTGCTCGGCGGTTACGTCGCCATCAACGCCGCCCCGGCCGCGGCCGCCGACGTCCTGCTCTCGCAGGGCCGCACCACCGTCGCCTCCTCCACCGAGAACGCCGGTACGCCCGCCTCGGCCGCGGTCGACGGCAACCTCGGGACCCGGTGGTCCAGCGCCTTCGGCGACCCGCAGTGGCTGCAGGTCGACCTGGGGGCCACCGCCACCATCAACCGGGTCGTGCTCCGCTGGGAGGACGCATACGCCCGAGCCTTCACCATCCAGACGTCGCCGGACGGCACCAACTGGACGACCATCCACACCACGACGAACGGCGGCGGCGGCATCCAGGACCTCGCCGTCTCCGGCTCCGGCCGGTACGTCCGGCTGTACGCCACGCAGCGGGCCACCCAGTGGGGCGTGTCGCTGTGGGAGTTCGAGGTCCATGGCACCGGTGGCGCGGAACCGCCGACGCCGCCCGGTGGCCCGATCGTCCGGGTCGCGGAGTTCCTCGCCGACTGCCCGTTCAGCCACCGCCTTCCCGACGACCCGATCGTCTTCCCGAACCTGCCGGGCGCCTCGCACATGCACAGCTTCTTCGGCAGCCGGGTGACCAACGCCTACACCAACGTCAGCGACCTGATCGCCGGGGACACCAACTGCAACCCGGCCGTCGACAAGTCGTCGTACTGGGTTCCCACCCTGTACGCCGACGGCCAGCCGGTCGAGCCGGTTACCGGCGTCTTCTACTACCTGGGCGAGGGGGTCCGGGACGACGTGATCGCCCGGATCCAGCCGTTCCCGCTCGGGCTGCGGATCGTCGCCGGCAACGCCCTGGCCACCGGTCCGGACGACAGCACCATCTCGCGCTGGTCCTGCCTGCACCACAACGAGGTCGGTGCGTCGAAGGACTTCGTCACCTGCCCGTCGGACAGCATGCTGGAGTCGTACCTGGACTTTCCGCAGTGCTGGAACGGCCGCGACCTCGACTCGCCGGACCACAAGAGCCACATGGCGTACCCGGTGAACGGCGACTGCCCGGCCACCCACCCGGTGCCGGTGCCGAAGCTCCGGCAGGTGCTCCGCTACCCGGTCAACGGCCCGGCGTCGCGGTTCCGCCTGGCGTCGGGCGGCGGGTTCACCATGCACGGTGACTTCTTCAACGCCTGGCCGGAGGAGGAGCTGGCCCGCCGGGTGCGGGACTGCATCCGCCCCATCATCAAGTGCGGCACCGACGGCCGCCCGTGACCCACTCCCTCCCCGCCGGCCCGGAACCGGGCCGGCGGGGGACGCGGCCGTCCCTGGCACCGGGCCGCCCGGTGCTATAACTGGTGCCATGACGGCCCGCCCGGCGGACGCGACGGGACGCCCCACGCTCGAGCAGGTCGCCGAGGCGGCCGGGGTGTCCCGGGCCACCGTCTCCCGGGTGATCAACGCGGTGCCCACCGTCGATCCCCGCATCCGGGCCGCCGTCGAGCGCGCGATCGCCGAGATCGGGTACGTTCCGAACCTCGCCGCCCGATCCCTGGTCACCCGGCGTACCGACTCGATGGCGCTCATCGTCTCGGAGCCGCCCGGGCACGCCACCGTCTACAAGACGCCGTTCCTCCAGCGCCTCTTCACCGATCCGTACATCGGTCGGGTCACCGCCGGGGCGCAGGAGGTGCTGCGTCCCCGGAACATCCATCTTGTGATCATTCCGGCGGACCCGCCGGCCCACCACATGGTCCTCCGCTACCTGCGGCAGGGCCACGTCGACGGCGTGTTGCTCATCTCCAGTCACGGCGCCGACCCGCTGCCCCAGCAGCTCGTCGACCTCGGCATACCGGCGGTCCTGTCGGCCCGGCCCGGCCGTCCGGTGCCGCTGAGCTACGTCGACGTCGACCAGCAGGGCGGGGCCCGGTTGGCGGCCGAGCACCTCGTCGGAAGCGGCCGGCGGAGGCTCGCCACGATCTGCGGCCCGCAGGACATGCCCGCCGGACAGGATCGCCTCGCCGGGTTCCGGTCCGCGGTCGCGGCCCAGCTCGGCGTCGACGTGCCGGCGGAACAGGGCGACTTCACCCGCTCGGGCGGGGAGGCGGCGACGCACCGCCTGCTGGACCGGCATCCGGAGATCGACGGCTTGTTCGCCGCCAACGACCTGATGGCCGAGGGGGCGATCCGGGCTCTCCAGGAGCGCGGTCGGCGGGTGCCGGAAGACGTGGGCGTGGTCGGGTTCGACGACAGTAGCGCCGCCGTGGAGTCGCACCCGCAGCTCACCACGATCCGGCAGCCGGTGGAGGAGATGGCCGGCGAGATGGCGCAGCTCCTGCTCGCCCGGTTGCGGGAACCGGACCGGACGGCGCGGTCGGTCATCTTCAACCCGACCCTGGTCGTCCGGCAGTCGGCCTGACCACGCTCGGGCGGAGCGCCGCTACGCTCCGGTCCCCGGCCCGGGTCGCGACGCGACCGCACGGGGTGTTTAGATCAGCCGCATGTTCTGGAAGCGAGCCAAGCTGCCCGAGGTCACCCTCGACGACGCCCTCGGTGACGCCGGGCTGGTCAAGGCCAGGGACCTGGCCCGGGCCGGCGACTGGGCGGCCGTCCGTGAGATGTTCGCCGAAACCGTCGGCGACTGGGAGCGGCGCGCCCTGTACGCGAACGTGCTGGGCAAGGTCGACCGCGTCTGGCTGGACGACTGGCTCGCGGCAGCCCCGGACGACCCCGGCCTCTGGGTGCTCCTGGCCAACCGCGAGGCCGACCGGGCGGGTCGGGCGCGTGGCGCCGGCAAGGCGAGCGAGACCAGCCGGGAGCAGTTTGCGGACTTCCACTACTTCATGGCGAGGGCCGCGGAGGCCTGCGAACGCGCGGCGGCATTGAACCCCGACGACCCGACGCCGTGGATCCAGTCGATCTGGACGCTGTTCGGGCACCGGAGCGGTGCGCCGTTCGAGAAGCGGTTTGCCGAGCTGACGGCGCGGGATCCGTTCAGCTATCTCGGGCACGAGGCGGCGGTGCAGTACCGGACGAAGAAGTGGTTCGGCTCGCACGGGGCGATGTACGAGCTGGCCCGCTCGGCCGCGGCGTCCGCGCCGCCCGGTTCACCGCTGCACGCGCTGCCCGTCCAGGCGCACATCGAGTACGCCCTACGCGAGTTCTTCTGGGGTGACAACCCGAACGGGGCGGAGCAGAACCTGGAGTTCTGGAACTCGCCCGATGTGGTGCGCGAGGTCGAGGCGGCCCGGGCCGACTGGCTGGCCGCCGGGCCACCGCGGCACCCGGCGGCGCCGAAGGTCCGCGGTGTCTTTGCCTTCGTCGCCAGCTGGGGTGAGCGGTGGAGGCCGGCGCTGGCCGACTTCCGCGAACTCGGCCCGGTCGCCTCGGAGTATCCGTGGTACTACCGGGGACGACCGGCGGAGATCCTGCGGGCCTGCCAGGTCCGGGCCGCGCGTGCCCGCTGACCCGGCGCCGCCGCGCGGTCGCCGGCGCGCCGCCGACGGTCGTGTCGGCCAGACGATCAGACCGGTGCTCCGCTGCTTCCGGCGAGCCGACCGGAGTCGGTCGGTCGGGGTCCGTCGTCGGAACGGCCGAGCCAGGGGCGCGCCCCGGGCCGCGGTTGACAGGTATGATCCGCCGGTCGCGCCCCACCCCTGCCCGAGCTGACCCGTCGCCACCGGGTCCGCGAACACCTGGAGGATGACGCATGTCCCAAGCCCAGGACTTCTTCGACCTCCCGCAGGACATGGTTACGCGGCCGACCTTCGAGTCGGTGCTGCGCGGTTACGACAAGCGACAGGTGGACCAGTACGTCGCCCACGCGACCGGAGAGATCGCGAAGCTGACGGCCGAGCGCAGCCAGGCGTACAGCCAGATCCAGAGTCTGACCGCGCAGCTGCAGCAGGTGCAGGCGGAGCTGACCGAGCTGAGCCAGCGACCTCCGCAGGTGGACCGGGCGTCCTTCCGCGACCTTGGACCGATGGTCGACCAGATCCTGGCCCTGGCCGAGAAGCAGGCCGAGGCGATCGTCAGCGCCGCCACGCAGCGGGCCAGCGAGCACCAGGCGGAGGCGGAGCGGGTGCTCGCCGAGAGCCGCGAACGGGCGGACAAGCTGCGGGCCGACGGCGAGGCCGCGCGGGAGCGCGCCGAGCAGGAGGCGTTGCGGATCAACGAGCAGAGCGCCCAGCAGATCGAGCAGGCCCGCGCCGAGGCCGAGGCGATGCTTGAGGCGGCCCGCGCCCGGGCGCACCAGGAGGTCGAGGCGGCGCGCAACCAGACCCAGCAGGAACTGTCGCAGTGGAAGGCCACCGTCGAGCGAGAACTCGCCGACCGGCGGGCCGCGGTCGAGGCGGAGCTGGCCCGGCAGCAGAGCATGGCCGAGCAGGACAACGCGGCGCGGAAGGCGGAGGCGCAGCAGTACGTCGCCGAGCTGCGGCGGCACGCGGACGAGCAGGCCGCCGTCCACCAGCAGAAGCTGGCGGCCCTCCAGGAGGAGATCGAGTCCCGGGAGCAGGCGCTGGCCCAGCTCCAGGCCGCGCAGGAGAGCGCCCAGCAGCGGCTGGCGCAGTCGCGCCAGGAGCACGCGACAGCGGAACAGGAGATCGCCCAGCTCCAGCAGCGCCTCGGCGAGCTCCGCCAGGAGCTGACCGCCGAGCTGAACCGGTTGGACGAGGCCCGACGAGCGGCCGAGGCGGCCGAGCGCCACGCCATGGAGGTGCGGGCCCGGGTGCAGCGCGAGGCGAAGCGGTTGGCGGACCGGGCCGCGGCCGCGGTGATGGCGGCCGCGGCGATCAGCGGCGAGACGGGCGAGTACCAGATGGTGGCGGTCCGGACGGACACCAGCCGTCGGGCCGAGGAGGCCGGCGAGGCGGCCTCTCCCAGGCCGGTGCCGGCCGAGTCGCTTCCGCTGACCGAGCCGACCGTGCTGACCGAGGCGGTGGCTGCCGAGGTCGGCGCGGACCGGTCGACGGCACCGATGGGCGTCCACCCGGAACGGTAGGCGGACGCGCCGCTGCCGGTCTCGGATCTCGCCCGACCGGGCACCCGCTCGACCAGACGTCACCCGACCGGATCGACCACCGGTCGGAAGCGCGGGTGTTCCGGCGCGGTAGGGCCCACAGTGGACTGACTGGGCCACTGCCGCGCGCCCGGGCTAATAGATCACCCCTGCGCGTTCTGTCAACATCGACGATTTCGAGGATCCCGGTTTGGTGTGCGCAGAGTAACTGCGTACCGGAGAGTCGGGATTGCGGTCCGTCACTCAGACGGTCTGAGCCGTCTCCGTCGAGAGTGGATAGTGATTACCCTGCGTGACGTACGTCCCGGATGATTACTGTCTGCCACATTTTGTCAATATTTGTGATCATTGTCTCACTCGACACGGCCTGGCGGAACACTCACGATGTGTGAGAAATGAGGTGAGGTCGCCTTCGCCGACTGGTCTGCACCCACTACCCGCCTGATGGGTCCCGCCTGTCCGGAAAGCCATCCGGCCATCGGACGAGTAGGCAAACGGTCGGTGGGTGGCGGACGATACGCGGCCTCCCCACCGGGCGGGTGGCACTGCCCCGCCTGGGCGCGGCGATGCCGAACCGGTCGAAGCGAGAGGGAGCGGTAATGCGCGGCTTGTCCCTTGTCGAACATCTGAGTGGCCAGCTTGCCGGCCTGTGCCGGGTTGCCGGCACGGATCCGGAGCTACCTCTCGAGCTGCTGGCGGACATCCTCGGACCGGCCGCGTCCCGTCCCCTGTCCGAACCGCCGGTCTGGCCCTCCAACGTGGCCGACGACCACACTCCCGTCGAGTTTTCGGTCGCCTTCAACCGGGACGAGCCCCCGACACTGCGGATTCTCGCCGAGGCCCTGGGCTCCCCACCTGGCGCAGCCGCGAATCTCGCCGCCGCGTACGAGTTCGTCGAGCGGCAGGCCCGGCGTTTCGGGCTGCCGACGGGCCGCCTGGATTCGCTCCGGGAGCTGTTCGCCACCGACCACCCCCAGGGCGAGTTCGCGCTCTGGCACTCGCTGGTGTTCCGGCACGGCCGGCGGCCGGAGTTCAAGGTCTACCTGAACCCTGAGGTCAAGGGCGTCGCCATGGCGCCGGAGCTGGTCAAGGCGGCCCTGGGCCGGCTCGGTCTCGGCGCGTCGTACCAGGCGCTGCTGGACCACGGAGTCCGGCCCGGCGAACTCGGCCGGCGGGACCGGCTGGCGTTTTTCGCTCTCGACCTCCACGACGCACCGCACGCCCGGGTCAAGCTCTACCTGAGCCACCACGACGCGCAGGTGCGCGACGTGATCCGTGCGGCGGGCCTGGTCGACGGCATCGACCCGGCGGAGCTGGCGGAGTTCTGCGCCGTGGCCGGCGGCCCCGCCAACGTCTTCGACCGGCGGCCGCTCGTCAGCAGCTACACCTTCACCGGCGGTGCCGACCGACCGGTCGGATACAGCCTCTACGTGCCGATCCGCAGTTATGTCGCGGACGACGAGGAGGCACGGGACCGCGTCGCCACCCTGCTCACCCGGTATGGCTTCGACAGCTCCCAGCTGGACAGGGCGATTGCCGCCCTGACCAGCCGGCCGCTGCGGGACGGCGTTGGCCTGCTCGCCCACGTGTCCCTGCGGCTGGGGCCACCCCGTCCCGGGGTGACGGTCTACCTCTCGGCCGAGGCGTACCGCGTCCTACCCCCACGTCCCAGGAGCGTCCCGGCGGGTACCGATTCGGCGCAGCGGCGGGCCGGCGGCGTCCGGCCCCGACACCTCAGCCACGAGGAGCATCCCGGGTCCATCCACCCGCACCTGACGCTGCCGCCATACCGGATCAAGGTCGTCGAGCCGATCCCCTTCCTCACCGCCGAGCAGCGGCGGCAGGCGCTCGCCGACGCCGGCTACAACCCGTTCAACCTCCGTGCCGACCAGATCACCATCGACCTGCTCTCCGACTCGGGCACCGGGGCCACCTCGGTCGAGCAGGAGGCCGCCGCGGCCCGGGGCGACGAGTCGTACGCCGGAGCCCGGTCGTGGTTCCGGTTCCTCGACGAGGTGCGCGACCTCACCGGCTATCCGCACATCCTTCCGGTGCACCAGGGCCGGGCCGGCGAGCGGGTCCTCTTCAGCAGCCTGCTCAAGCCCGGTCAGATCTGCGTCAGCAACACCCACTTCGACACCACCCACGCCAACGTGGTGCTGGCCGGTGCCGAGCCGCGTGACCTGCCCTGCCCGGAGGCGGCCGACCTGGACAGCCCTGCCCCGTTCAAGGGCAACATCGACCTGGCCGCGCTGGAACGGCTCCTGACCGGGCCCGACGGGCACCGGGTCGGGCTGGTCCTGATCACCATCACCAACAACGGCCTCGGCGGGCAGCCGGTCTCGATGGCGAACCTGGAGGCGGTGCGGGACCTCTGCCGGCGCCACCAGGTGCCGTTCTTCCTGGACGCGGCACGGTTCGCGGAGAACGCCTGGCTGGTCGGGCAGCGGGAGGCGGCCTACCAGGGCTGGACTCCCCGGCAGATCGCCTCCCGGGCCTTCTCGCTGGCCGACGGCTGCGTGGTCAGCCTGAAGAAGGACGGGCTGTCGGCCATCGGCGGCTTCATCGGACTCCGCGACGACGCGTTGCACGCCACCTGCGAGGCGAACCTCATCGCCACCGAGGGCTTCTCGACGTACGGGGGACTGGCCGGCCACGACCTGGAACGGCTCGCCCAGGGGCTCCGGGAGGTGGTCGAGCCGGCGTACCTGGCGTCCCGGGCCGCGGCGACCGCGCGGTTCGCCCAGATGATCAACGACGCCGGGGTGGACATCATCCAGCCGCCCGGCATCCACGCCCTGTACCTCAACGCCGGCCGGCTCCTGCCCCACCTGTCTCCCGGTGACTTCCCCGGTCACTCACTCGGCTGCCAGCTCTACCTCGACGGCGGCATCCGCTGCGCCGAACTGGGATCGCTGTATCTGGGCCGCATGGACGACCAGCACCGGCTGGTGACCCCGGCGCCCTTCGAACTCGTCCGGCTGGCGATCCCGCGGCGGGTCTACACCGAGGCGCACTTCGAGTACGTCGCCGCCATCCTGGCCGACATCGCGAAGGATCCCGAGCGGGTTCAGGGTTACCGGATCGTGTCGGCGCCGCCGCTGCTGCGGCACTTCAAGGTGCGGCTGGCGCCAAAGGAGGCGGAGTACAGCGTCGTCGGATAACCCGGCTCCGGTGGTGCCGGCCAGGACCGCGGCACCACCGGAGCCGGACGGCGTCAGGCCGCGCGCCACGTCCAAGAGAGAACCCCCGGGGCCGTCGGGCCGCCGGGGGTTTTCCCATTCTGCGTCGATCAGTTCGTCGGCCGGTTACTGTCCGGACGTTTCGTCATCCCACAGCGGCCATCCGCAGTCGGACCACCTGATCCGACCCGACTCCGGCAACCCGGGGGGCGACTGTCAGCAGATGCCCTCGCGGCTCGTCACCCACCGGGACACGAGACCGAGCCCACGGCACCACCGGGGTGGTGGCGGAGCGGACGAGGCCGAGCGGCGCTGCTCAGCTGGCGACCGGGAGCCGGGACATGGCGTGCCGAACCAGTTCGATCAGGGCCTGCTTGCTCGACGCGCGGTCCCGCGCGTCGCAGAACACCAGCGGCACGGCCGGGTCCAGCTCCAGCGCCGAACGAATCTCCTCCTCCGTGTAGAGGCACTCCCCGAAGAACCGGTTGACGGCGGCGACGAACGGAATGCCCCGGCGTTCGAAGTAGTCGATGGCGGGGAAACTGGTGCCCAGCCGCCTGGTGTCAACCAGCACGATCGCCCCGATCGCCCCCTGCGCCAACTCGTCCCAGATGAACCAGAACCGGTCCTGTCCCGGGGTGCCGAACAGGTAGAGCACGACATCGGGCGTGATGGTGATGCGGCCGAAGTCCAGCGCGACCGTCGTGTTCGCCTTGTCCTCGATGCCGGTCATGTCGTCGACGCCGACGCTGGCCTGGGTCAGAACCTCCTCGGTGGTGAGGGGCGGGATCTCGCTGACCGACCCGACCAGGGTGGTCTTGCCGGTGCCGAAGCCGCCCGCCACGACGACCTTGACCGATGTACGATCCACGTTCTTCAGACCCTCTCGTCTAGAGCCGTTCGAGACCAGCGAGTACCGTTTCCAACAGCCGGCGGTCGGCGATCTTCTGCTGTGCCGGAGATCCGATGCCCAGATAGCCCTGGTCGAGGAGCACGTCCACCATCACCTTCGTGATGGTGAGGGGACGGTGGAGGTAGGCGCCGATCTCGGCGATCGAGATCCAGTTTCTGCACCTGTTGACGATCTCCCGGTACTCCGGTTCGAGCCTGCTGGTGTCGGCCGGCCGGGCGATGACCTGGGTGGCCAGGTCGAGATTGGTGTTCCGGGGACTCGTACGGCCATTGACGAGGATGTACAGCGGGACGAGCCGGCCGGCCTCCGACTCGTCGTCGCCCTCCCAGGTGTCATAGCTCATGGCAGGTGTCCGTGTTGACCGTTCGCCGTCGTGGCAGCCGACCGCACCTCGGAGCCGAGGTACTCGCCGATCCGGGTCACCAGCCGGCTCATCTCGTAGGCGACCGTGCCCATGTCGACGCTCTGCTGGCAGAGGACGGCCAGCCGGGCGTTCTTGCCGGCGGCGGCGACGAACAGCGTCTGCCCCTCGTACTCGATGATGACCTGTTGGACCGGGCCGCTCTCGAACCGCCGACCCATACCCGCGGCCACGCTGTGTAGGGAGGATGCGCCGGCGGCCAGCAGTTCCGCCTCGTCACGCGGCAGCGCCGTGGACTTCTGGATGACGAGTCCGTCGGTGGACAGGACGACCGCGTAGACAACATCCGGAATCTCTACAAGACCATCCAGCATCCAGGTCAGGTCGTTCTGCGATTTCGAGTTGGTCACGGCTTCCTGCCTTGATCATCACTAGTTGTGGATTCCTTGTTACCCGCCTCGCGGCCGGCCGCCCACGCCTGTTGGTACCGGGCGAACCGGTTCCGGGCCTCCTCGGGTGACCTGGTGGGCCCGGCCACGCCGGGCGAGCTGGTGCTCGCCGGCTTGTCGTCGCGGAGTTGGGGAACAAGATGCTGCTGCGGCTGCCGGTGTGGCAGCGGCGGGCGGTTGTCGGCCCGGGGACCCGGGCCGTTGGCTGACGCCCCGGGGACGCTGGTCTGCGTACCCCGGTCGCCGGCCTGCGTACCCCGAGCGGTCGCCTGCGTGCTCCGGGCGGGGGATGGCGATCCCGGAGCGGCGGGCTGTTGGCCCGGCTTGGCAGGCGGGCGGACTCCCGGCCGTGCGCCGGAAGTGCCGTTGGTGGTGGCCTGGACGCCGGAGGACTCTCGCTGTCGGGGTGGGTGGGCGCCGCCGGAGGACTGCGGGGTGCCGCGTCGCTGGTCGTCCATGATGCCGCCCACACGGTCAGGTCGTCGTCCTTCGCCGGGGTGGAGGGTCCGTACCGCCTGGGTCGATCCGTTCGCGGCCGGCCCGGCGGTGGTGACCGGGAGGGTGACCGTCGGACGGTCACTGTGGTGGCCGTTGACGGCCGGGGGAGCGGCGGACGAGGCCCCCGGGGAACGGCGGGGAGTCTTGTCGGTCCCGGCGGTGTTCGACTCGGTGGCGGTCGGGGTGATGATGCGCTCCGGCAGCAGCACGATCGCCAGCAGCCCGCCGTACGCCGAGGTGCGGAGACTGACCTGGAGCCCTTCCCGCTTGGCCAGCTCGGCCACGACGTACAGACCGATCTGCGCACCGTCCTTCAGCGCCGTCACGTCCGGGGTGGGTGCGTGCGCCAACAGGTCGTTCGCCCGTTCGAGGGCGTCGGGCTTCATGCCCACCCCGGCGTCCTCGATCTCGATCGCGACACCCCGCTTGACCTCGTTACAGGTGACCCAGACCGTGGTCCCGGGCGGGGAGAACGCGAGCGCGTTGTCCAGCAACTCGGCGAGGAGGTGGATGGTGCCCGCGACGGCGTGCCCCAGCAGCGCCACGTCGGGCGCGCTCCGCAGCGTGATCCGTTGGTACTGCTGGGCCTCGGCGAACGCCGCCAGCATCACCCGGCGGATCGGGACCGGGTTCTGGAACCGCCGGCCGATCTGTCCACCGGCGAGGATGACCAGGTTTTCCAGGAAGCGACGGGTCTGGGTGAGCTGGTGGTTGATGTCGAAGAGCTCCGTCAGCAGCTTCTCGTCACCGACGCGGTTCTGCAGATCCTCGATGATCTTCAGCCCACGCTGGAGCGGGCGCTGGGGACGACGGGCGACGCCCATCAGCATGGCGGTACCGGCGGCCCGGGTCTTCGCCTCGTCGACCGCTGCACCCGCCGCGACCTTCAGCGACCGGTTGATGACCTCGGCGACCTGGCCGATCTCGTCGCCGCCGTAGTCCTGGACCGGCAGTTCGGCGTCGAGGTCGACCTTCTCGTGCCGACGTAGGCGGTCCATGATGGCCGGTAGCCGCTCGTCCACGAGTGCGGCGGCGTCCTTGCCCAGCTGCGCGAGGCGGACCGAGAGGGCCTGGTCGACCAGGACCTGCGACTGACGGATCGCCAGGACGATGGCGGCGATCGCGATCGACAGCGCGACGAGACTGCCGAGCGAGGCGGTGAGGAGCTGGTTGTTACCGGTGCGGAGGGTCTGTGCCGAGACCCGGTCGGCCTGCACGATGGTCAGGTCCACCAGACTCTCGGCGACCCGCTGGGTGACGCTCTCCCAGCGGGTGCGGTTGATGCTGGTGCCCCGCGGCGGTCCGTCTCGCCATGCTCCGGAGCTGATCACGGCGTTCTCCGCCGCGAGGAGCGTCTGCCAGGGCTCGCTCGCGGTGAGGGCTTCGTACCGTTGCCGTGCGTCCGGGTGCAGGTGCGCCGCCACGTTCCGCAGCGCCGCGTGGTAGGCGCCCACCAGGCTGACGAACTCCAGGTGGTCGTGCTCGCTGAGGGTGCCCGACGCCAGGGCGCCGTCGATGATCGAGCCCGACCGCGACATCAGGTCACTGGCCCGGAACGCCTCGGCGGCCGCGATGCCACCCTGGGTCGCCGTGGCGTCGGGGACCGACCGGGCCTGGGTGTCGAAGAGGTCGGTCGCGGCGTCGAGCAACTGGTTGTAGAAGTCGTAGACGCGGTCGCCGTTGGTCGAGCGGGAGTCGATCGTGCTGCGCACACTGGGCAGCTGGTCCAGGAAGTCGCTGAGCTTCGACCAGCGGGTCGAGATGGCGTCGGGCGCGTTGGCCAACCTCTCGCTGGCGGCCGAGCGCAGTGCCGAGAGCCGCTCGTCGGTCTGGCGCCGCTGGTCGATGAGCTCCTGTAGGTCGTTCGACGGCCGGGCGAGGTAGGCCACGCTCAACCGTCGCTCCTGCTGGATCGAGGCCAGCGCGGGCACCGCCGGGATCGACACCTGGCGGACGCCGTTGGCGACCTCCCGGTTGTAGTAGCCCTGGAAGACGAGGTAGCCGGAGGCGACGAGCCAGATGACCACGGCGACGACACTGGGGATGAGCACCAGCCGGACGACCCGACGCTTGATCGTCTGCTGGCGACCGCGGCGTCGAATGGCGACGGTAGAGTCGCCTGAGGTGTCCGGGTCGGGGAGCCTGGTCGCGTGGTCGGCCTGATTTTGCGCCAACTTCCATCCAATCATGGGCAGCCCGAGGGAATCAGCGGGCGATTGTTGCTGCCAACGCCGATGCGCGCCAACCCTACCGGTCTGTCCGCTCTCGCACTACCCCGCCCGACGTGCCGAAATATGTATACCTCGATTTGTGCCGGTCGTCCTGGGTGGGATTGGGTGGGTGAGATCACTGGCGGGGTCGAAGGACCCGTTCGCACACCTGTGCGGTAACTTCTGGCTCTGGTGGTACCGCCCGGACAGGAGAAGCTCAGGCATGGGTAAGCGGACAGTTCACGTCTCCGACTTCAGCGGCAAGGTGCTGGGGAGCGCCGACGAGGCGGTGCGGATCGTGGTGCTGGAGCATCCGGACCTGGTCGCGGGTCCGGTGCAGCTGGAGGCCGAGCCGCGCGAGGTCGAGGCCATCGACGACGCGGCGCTCGACGTCGCGATCCTGGAGATCCACGATGATCCCGACGGCGGCGAGCCGCGCCGGGTCGTCGTCACCGCCAGCGAGTTCGACGCGCTGGCCACCGACGTACCGATGTCCCAGCTGCTGAGGACGGCCGAACGGGTTCGCCCGGCCAAGTCGACCCGCCGGACCGAGCGCATCGACTACGCCACGCTCGAGCACGCCGGGAAGCCGCACCGGGGCCGGGTCACCGAGGAGGAGGCACGGCTGGTCCGCGACCATCTCGACGAGATCAACAAGCGGCTCGCCGACGAGGGGATCCGGCAGATCGACCCGACCGATCCGGAGCACGCAGCCCGGTACGGCTTCCCGAGCCCGGCCTGACCGACGCCGGACGGCCGAGGTGGGCGCCGCCACCCGAGGCCTCCCCGGAACCCGCGGCGGGGGGTGGGTGCTCCCCACGCCCCCGCCGTTCCGAGGGTTCAGCGTCCGGCCGGCGGCCGGGTCGCCGGCACCAGGGCCAGGGCCGGGACCAGCAGGAGGGGGACGACCAGCAGCGCCCGTAGCGTCCCCACCCGGTCGCCGAGCAGCCCGACCAGCGGCGGCCCGGCGAGGAACGCGGTGTAGCCGATCGCCGAGACGACGCTGACCCGGGCCGGAGCCCGATCCTCGTCGTCGGCGGCGGCGCTCATCCCGACCGGGAACCCGAGCGAGGCCCCGAGCCCCCAGAGGACGACCCCGGCCAGCGCCACCCACCCGGACGGGACGAGGACGGTCACCGTCACTCCGGCGACGGCCAACCCGATCGTGCCGACGAGGACCGGTAGCCGGCCCCAGCGGTCGAGCGCCACCGTGCCAACCATCCGACCGACGGTCATCGCGGCGACGAAGACCCCGAAGACGGCGGCGCCGGCCGCCTCGCCGAAGCCGTGACCGTCGATGAAGGCCACCGCGATCCAGTCGTTCGCGGTCCCCTCGGTGAACGCCATCACCAGGACCAGCAGGCCGACGAGGAGAGTACGTGGCTCCCGCCAGGCACGCAGCGTGCCGCTGCCGTGGCTCGCCCCGGACTCCGCGGCCGGTTGCCGCTCGGTGGTCGTCTCGCCGCGTCCGCTGAGGTAGTGGTTGGCGGCGAGCAGCGTGCCGAGCAGCACCCCGACCGCGACGATCCCGAGGTGGGCGAGGACGGGGATGCCGAGCGTGGCGCTGCCGGCCCCGAGCGCGGCGCCGGTGACGGTGCCGAGGCTCCATGCGGCGTGGAACCGGGGCATCACGGTACGTCGCAGCCGCCGTTCCACCAGCGCCGCCTCGACGTTCATCGCCACGTCACAGAGGCCGGAGCCGAACCCGAGGGCGACGAGTCCGAGCGCCACCACCGGGACCGACGGCCAGGCGTCGACGCCGACGCCGAGCAGCACCAGACCGGCCGCCACGAGCGCGGTCGCGCCGGTGGTGGTCCGCCGCGAGCCGACCCGGTGCACCACGCCGCCGGCGGTCAGCATCGCCAGCACCGCGCCGCCGGAGAGCGCGAGCAGCAGCAGACCGAGCCGGCCCGCGCTGAGCCCGAGCGCCTCGCGGGCGGCGGGGATCCGGGCGAACCAGGAGGCGACCGCGAGCCCGTTGAGGCCGAATACCAGGGCGACGGCGGTGCGGGCGGCGAGGACGGTCCGCGGCGGCGGATCCGGTCGGGCGGCGGAGGCGGTGGTCGTGACGCTCGGGCTCAGGGGCATGGCGGACTCCTCTCGGCAGGCGCCGGGCGCATGGAGATCCCATACCTGGGAGCGCTACCACCACAAGCGTAGGCTGGGGAGGTACCCGATCGGGCCGTCCGGCGCCCGCCGTTCCGGCCCGTACACGGCGGCGGGACCAGCGGAGGGACGCGATGCGGCGACGCCCGGAACGGCAGACGCGACTGGAGGACGTGGCGAAGGCGGCGGGGGTGTCCCGATCGACGGCGTCCCGGGTCATCTCGGGGTCCGGGCCGGCCTCCCCGACAGCCCGGGAGCGGGTCCACTCGGCGGCCCGGCTGCTCGGCTACCGACCGGACCAGGCGGCGCGCTCGCTGGTGAACGGGTCGGGGTTTCGGGTGACCCTGGCTGTCGTCGGTACGACGGCCCAGGTGCTCGACGACCCGTACGTCCACCGGGCCGTGGCGGCGGCGGCCCTGACCGCCACCTCGTACGACGTCGGGGTGTCGCTGCAGTGGGTGCCCCGGGACGCGCCCCGACTGGACCGGCTGCTCGCCGACCGTACGGTTCGGGGCGTGGTGGTGCTGAACACCACCGAGGCGGCGTTGCGGTCGGTGCCGCCGACCGTCCGGGGGCGGGTCGCCTCCGTGGGGATCGGTTCCCGCACCGTCCCGTCGTTCGACGTCGACAACGGCGGCGGGGCCGCGGCCGTGCTGCGGCACCTCTACGCGACCGGGCGACGTCGGATCGCGATGGTGACAGGCCCGGCGTGGCTGCCCTGCGCGCAGCGGCCCGTCAAGGCGTACCGGGACCTGATGCGCGCTGCCGGGCTGCCGGTGCGGCTCGTCTCCGGGGACTTCACCGCGGCCGGCGGCCGCCGGGCCGCCGGGACCATCCTCGCCCGGTGGCCCGAGGTCGACGCCGTGTTCGGGATCAACGACGCCGCCGCGCTGGGCGTGCTGGCCGCCCTGCGGGCCGCCGGACGCCAGGTGCCGGAGGATGTGGCGGTCGCCGGGTTCGACGACGTCGAGGCGGCCGGGCTGAGCGACCCCGGCCTGACCACCGCGACCAATCCGGTCGAGCAGATCATCTCGTCCGCGGTGGGGGCCGTGCTCGGCGAGACGTGGGTCCCGCCGACCACGGTCTTCCCGTCGGCCCTGGTCCGCCGGGCCAGCGCCTGAGCGGCGTACTCAGATCGCGGAACCGGCCGAACCGCCATCCGGTTGCCGCCGGGCCGCATCGACCAGCGGCCGTCGGCGGACCAGCGGCGCCGACCGGCCGGACCCGACGACGCGCCCGGCGAGCCCCACGGCCACCGCCGTCGCCAGGACCGCCCAGGCGCCCAGCACGACGACCGGGCGACCGTCCCCGAGCGGTGCCGGCTGCCCGGTGGCCACGGCCGTGGCCAGCTCCCGGATCGCCGCGGTCGGCAGCGCCGCGCCGAGCGAGCGGAGCCCGGCCGGGAAGGTGTCCGTGGGAAACCACAGTCCACCGATCATCGCGAACGGGAAGAAGATCGCCAACGCCACGAACTGGACGACCTCGCCGGTCGCCACGACTCCCACCAGTACGCCGATGGCGACGAAAACCACACTGCCGAGCCAGCAGATGCCGATGACCGCGAGCCAGCGCGCGTTCGGCAGGGACACGCCGTTGACGGTCGCGCCCAGGGCGAACACCACCAGGATCGCCGGCAGGGTGGCCAGCCAGGCGGTGATGGCCTTCGCCCCGAGGTACCGCACCGGCGTCAGCGGGGTCAGCAGGACCTGCCTGGTCCAGCCGTCACCGCGTTCGAGGCCGAGGCGGATGCCCGCTCCGTTGAGCGCGCCGAAGAACGCGCCGGACACCGCCATCGCCACCATGTAGGCGGTCGGATAGCCGGGATCGCCGTTGCCCTGGTCGGCGACCGTGGTGAACATCAGGTAGAAGCCGGCGGAGAAGGCGACCGAGAAAATCAGGAAGTACAGGCTACGGACGAGGCACAGCGTGTCGGTCAACGCGTAGCGGAGCACGTCAGGTCTCCTCCCGGATCAGGTCGAGCACGGCGTCGGTCAGCGACGGACGGACGATCTGGACGTCGCGGGGCCGCAGGCCGCTGGCGTACACGGCGGCGAGCGTGGCGTCGACGTCGCTCGTCTCCAGCACGATGCGGCCGTCCTCCACCCGTACCTCGCGTACCGCGGGCTCGGCACGGATCTGGTCCAGCCTGGCGGTCAGGGCGGTCGGCTCGATCGCGTCGGCGCGGAAGCCGACCACGGACGTTCGCCCCCGGGACACCAGCGAATCCGCGCTGCCGTCGGCGATGACCGCCCCGGACCTGATCACCACGATCCGGTCGGCGAACTGCTGCGCCTCCTCCAGCAGGTGGGTGGTGAACAGCACGGTGGCGCCGTCGGCCATCCGCTGCCGCAACGAGACCCAGAACGCCTGACGCGCCTGTGGGTCCAGAGCGGCCGTGGGCTCGTCCAACATGAGCAGTCGAGGCTGGCCGGCCAGCGCGAGCGCCAACTTCAGGCGTTGCCGTTGCCCACCGGAGAGCCGGGTGGCGCGGCGCCGGACGAGATCGGCCAGGCCCACCTCGGCGAGCAGCTGCGGCGGGGAGGCGGCGCCGCGGCCGTACAGGTGGCAGACGAGCTGGACGAGCTCGCCGACGGTGATCTGGCGCATCAGGCCGGTGTCCTGGAGCATCGCGCCGACCGCGCCGTTCGCCAGGGCCTGGCGTGGGCTGGTCCCGGTGACCCGGACCGTTCCCGTCGTGGGCGGCAGAATGCCGAGCAGGACATGCGTCAGGGTGCTCTTGCCGGCACCGTTCGCCCCGACCAGCGCCACCGACTCGCCCGGTGCGATGTCGAGGTTCACCTCCGTGAGTGCGGTGACCGCCCGGCTGCCCCGGCCGTACGTCACGGAGACCCCGCGGAGTTCGATCGCGCGGTTCTGCTGCATACGATCATTGCCGCAGACCCGGCGCCGGGGCGGTAGTGTCGCCGGCCATCATCGGACCGTGACATCCGTCAGCAGTCGCCGCCGCCGGGCCGCGGAGGTCGACTGCGGCGACCCCCCGGCGTTAGCGTGCTCGACATGGCCGTACCCACCCAACCGCCGATGCGGACGGCACGCGATCGGGAACTCGGCTGGCTCCGCTGGCTCGGTGTCGCGTTCGTGCTGACGACGTACGCTCCGTTGAGCGCGTCGTTGGCGCACGCCCGGGCGGCGGCCGCGGTGGTGGTGACGGGCCTCACGGTCGTGTTCGTGGTGAGCTGGGTCGCGGTGGTCTGGCGGTCCACCCCCTGGCGGCAGCGGGTCGTGGCGCCCTCCGCGCTGGCCGTGACGCTGTGCAGCGGTGCGGCGTTGACCTTCGCCGCTCCCCGGCAGTGGCTCGGGACGATACCCTTCCTGCTGGTCGCCGCGTTGGTGCTCAGCTCCGGTCCGGTGCTGGCCGTGGTCTGGAGCATCGCCGTGCCGGCCGCCACCATGCTGGTCGGCATCGCGCACGGCATGCGCTGGACGGAGCTGGCGGAGTTCGCGGCCGGGCAGGCCGTGCTCGGGGTCACGCTCGTGGCGACGCACAGTCTGGCCCGGGCCGTGCTGTTGCTGCGCCGGCTCCGGCGGCTCGCCCATGAGCAGGGCCAGGAGATCGAGCGGCTTCGACTGGCGCGGGAGATTCACGACGCGCTCGGGCGGGATCTGCTGGCCGTGGTGTTGCGTACCCAGATGATCGCCGACGACCCGCAGACCCCGCCCGCGATCGCCGCCGAGGCGCGCCTGGCGGGCGAGGCGGCCCGCCGGGCGCTGGAGTCGGTCCGGACCGTGGTGCACGACCTGCACGTCAACGACCTGAACGACGAGGTGGCGCAGGCCCGGGATCTGTTGCGGACGGTGGGCATCGAGCTGGTCGTGGTCGGTCAGGTCCCCGCCGGACGGGAGTTGGCGCCCGTCCTGCGGGAGGCGGTGACCAATGTGGTACGGCACGCGGCCGGCGCGCGGACCTGCCTGGTGTGTTTCGAGACCGTGCCCGGTCTGCTGCGGATGACCGTCGACGACGACGGGACGGGTGACACGCCGATCGTGGCCGGCCAGGGCATCCGGGGGATGCAGGACCGGGTGCTGGCCCGCTCCGGCCGGTTCGAGGTGCGACGCCGGCCCGGTGGCGGGGTCCGGGTGCTGGTCGAGGTGCCGGTGACGGAGACCCAGCCGGATCGGCGTGAGCCGGCGGAAGGCCCGATCCATGTCCACTGAACCGGCGCACGGCTCCGGGTCTGCATACCTGGCGGGCGGGAGCGGGTCCACTGATCCGGTGGGCGGGATGGAGTCCGCCGAACCGGCGGCGCCGATCCGCGTGGCGCTCGTGGAGGACGAGGCGTTCGTCCGGGAGGCGTTCGTCGCCATGCTGCAGCGCATGCCGAACATCGAGGTGGTGGGTGCGGCGCGGTCGGCCCGGGAGGCGGTGGCGTTGGCGCTGCGAACCATGCCGGACGTGATGTTGGTCGACATCCGGATCCTGGGCGAGCCGCCGCTGACCGACGGGATCGAGGTGGTCCGGGCGCTGGCCCGAACCGCCCCGGCCATCGGCTGCCTGGTGCTCACCACGTTCGGAAGTCCCGGCGAGGTACGCCGGGCGCTGGCGGCCGGCGCACGGGGCTTCCTGGTCAAGGACACCCGACCCCCGCAGGTGTACGCCGCCATCCAGGATGTCGCGGCCGGCGGGCACGCGATCACCCCGTCGCTCGCGGCGGCCGTGGTGCGGTCCGACCGCAACCCGTTGACCGCGCGCGAACTCGACGTCCTGCGGCTCAGCCGGACGTACAGCACCGTGCGGGCCGTCGCGGAGGTGTTGCACCTGGCCGAGGGAACCGTCCGCAACTACCTGTCCAGCGCCATCGGCAAGCTGGGCGCCCGGAACAGGTTCGAGGCCGTCCGGACCGCGGAGGACCAGGGCTGGCTGTGAACGCCCCCGCGTCGTTCGCCGACCGTTCGCGTTCGGCCTGATCGTCCGGGCGGGTCAGGGCCGGGACGCCCGCTCGTCGGTGACCGTGGACGCAAGGGTGCCTTCGCGGTCGGCGTGTTCGTGGGCCACCGCCCCGGGTGGCCGGCGCCCGGACCGAGGTCGCGCGCTGGGTGGTAGCGCACGGCCGTCGTCCGGGCCCGGCGGCGCGGGGCAGCGTCGGCGCGGGACCGGCGGTTCAGCCGGCGGGCGCGGGGCCGGTCGAGTCGCGGACGACCAGGGTGTGGCCTGTGGAGCGGCGACGCGGTCGTTTCGACCGGGGCTTGAGCGCCAGATCGAGCGCCATCCGGCCCATCTCCGTCATCGGCAGCCGGACCGTGGTGAGACTGGGGGCGAGGTCCGCCGCGACCGAGACGTCGTTGAAGCCGACGACCGAGATCCGCTCGGGCACGGCGATCCGGTGTGCCCGCAGCGTGGCCAGGACACCGATCGCCATCGAGTCGTTCAGCGCGAGGATCGCGGTGGTCTCCGGGTGGTCCCGGAGGATCCGCTCGGCGGCGACCCGGCCGCCGTCGCGGGTGAACTCGGTCCGGACGACCGGCAGGTCGGTGAGGGCCCGACCGTGCCGGCGCAGCGCGGCGTCGACCCCGGCGAGTCGGTCCTCGACGGTGGTGAGGCCGCCGGCGGCCGAGGCGATCGCGATCCGGCGGTGCCCCAGGCTCAGCAGGTGCTCGCCGAGCGCGCGTCCGCCGGCCTCGTTGTCCGGGAGGACGGCGTCGACCCCCAGGTGGTGCCGGCCGATGGCGGCGACCCGGCCGCCGAGATCCTGGAACGCCGACAGCTCCCGGCGCGCCTCGGCCTCCACGGCCGGGTCGGTGTAGCCGGAGCCCGCGATGAGGATGATCCCGACCCGCTGGGCGATGAGGTGCCGCACCTGTCGCAGCTCGTGCTCCGGGTTCCGGCCCGAGTGGCAGATCTGCACCAGCAGACCCTGCTCGCCGGCGACCTGGATGACACCGCCGGCGATCTCGGAGAAGTACGGATCGTCGATCTGGTGGACGATGAGGCCGACCGTCGGGCTGGCCCCGCCGGCCAGGGTGCGGGCGTACGGGTTGGCGACGTACCCGAGTTCCCGGGAGACCTGCCGGACACGGTCGGCGACCTCCGCGCTGACGCCGTCCCGCCCGGCGAGGGCTCGGGACGCGGTCGCCAGGGACACCCCGGCGCGTTCGGCGACGTCGACCAGGCGCAATCTCGGCCCTGGCTTGGGCATCCGCAACTCCCCAGCAACATCAATTCGACACGTATGACTATTGCCCGTGACGCAGGCCACAGCTTAGGGTACGTAAGCGCTTTCGCAAGCGCTTACGTCCGGTGCAAAGGAGCGTCCTGGGATGACATCCCGAGTGACACGCACACGATGGGCAACGGCTTTCGGCGCGGCGGTCGCACTCGCGCTGGCGGGCTGTGGCGGCACCAACGGCGGATCGGGCGACGACCCGATCGTCGTCGGGATCTCGCTCCCGCTGACCGGTGACTTCTCCGAGCCCGGCAAGGGCGTGCAACGCGGCTACGAGGCGTGGGCGAAGATCACCAACGACAAGGGTGGCCTGCTCGGCCGCCGGATCGAGCTGAAGATTCTCGACGACCAGTCCAACGCGGACCGGGTCGTCGCGGACTACGAGCAGTTGATCGGCAAGGACAATGTGGACATCGTGGTGGGTCCCTTCTCGACCCGCCTCGTCGTACCGGCGGCCCGGGTCGCCGAGGAGTACGGCATGCTCTTCGTCGAGCCGGCCGGCGCGGCGAAGATCGCGGCCTCCCGAGCCGACATCGCGGTGGGCGGCTCGCAGTACCAGGACGGGGTGAACCTGATCGTCGCCCTGCAGCAGCTCGACTACCAGCCCAAGCTCGCCGCCTTCTCGACCGCGCCGACCAACCCCGAGTTCGCGGCGGCGATCGGCAACAAGACCGAGGGGATCCTGGCGCCGACCGGCTACACCCAGAAGGCGCCGTACCCGAGCAACGTGGAGTTCGTCGAGAAGTACACCGCGCAGTTCGGCTCGCCGCCGGAGGAGGACGAGGCGAACGCGTACACCACCGGGCAGGTCGTCGCCGCGGCCGTGACCGCGGTGGGCTGCGCCGAGCAGGGGGAGTGCCAGAAGAAGCTGGTCGACTGGCTGCGCAACAACACGGTCGACACCGTCGTCGGCCCGCTGCGCTGGGACGCGGCCGGCAGGCCACAGGGCGCGCACATGATCCAGCAGTGGGTCGGCGGACAGATCCAGATCGTGCTGCCGGCGGACGCCAGGGAGGCCGACCTCATCTACCCGAAGCCGGCCTGGTGAGGTCCCGATGCCGTCCGGGGCACTGCTTCTGCAGAGCGTCGTGCTGGGCCTGCTGCTGGGCGGGCTCTACGCCCTCCTGGCCGCGGGTCTGACGCTCTACTTCGGCATCTTGCGGGTGGTGATGATCGCCCATTCGGCGTTCCTGATCCTCGCGGCGTACCTGGCGTGGTGGTCGCACACCCGGCTCGGCGTCGACCCGCTGCTGTCGCTGGTCGTCAGCGTGCCACTCTTCTTCTGCATCGGGGTCGGCCTGCAGCGGCTGCTGCTCGCCCGGCTGCGCCCGGCGACCCTCACCATGATGTCGGTCCTGCTCACCTTCGCGATCGCGGTGCTGATCGAGGGCCTGCTCGGGTACGCCTTCACCGGCACCCAGCGGCGGATCCAGCTCGGCTACGGCGCCGCCAGTATCGGGTTCTTCGGCGCCCGGATCGCGGTGGTCAAGCTGATCGCGTTCGGCCTGGCCGCCGTCGCCCTGCTGACGCTCTACCTGCTGCTGAAGAAGACCACCTTCGGCTGGGCACTGCGGGCCACCATCCAGCACCGGGACGCGGCGCGGCTGGTCGGGATCGACACCGACCGGGTCGCCGGCTTCGGCTTCGGCATCGGACTGGCCACCGCGGCCGTCGGCGGCACCGCGCTCTCCCTCGACACCACCATCTACCCCTCGCTGCACTGGCACTGGATCGGCCCGCTGATGGCGATCATCGTGGTGGGCGGCCTCGGCAGCGTACCGGGCGCCGCGGCCGCCGCGATGCTCCTCGGCCTGCTCCAGAGCCTGCTCCAGATCCCGATGGGTACGACCTGGGCGCAGACGGTCTTCTACCTCGCGCTCTTCGCGACGTTGGCCTTCCGCCCCCAGGGATTCTTCGGAGGTCGGCTTGCCCAGCGTTTCTGACTCCCTGACCAGGCCGGCCGACCCGGCCGCGCCGGTGGCGTCACCCGCCGCCGCCCCGGACGGTCGGCAACGGCTCGGCCGGCTGCTCTCCGGCGCCGCGCTGCTGGCGCTGGCCGTTGCGGTGCTGTCCTTCCCGGCGTGGGCACCCAACCCGTACGTGCTCTCGGCCGGGGTCGTGGTGCTGAACTACGCGGTGCTCTCGACGTCGTGGAACTTCGTCGGCGGCTTCACCGGCTACATCTCCCTCGGGCACGGGGCGCTGGCCGGTCTCGGCGGCTACGCCACCGGGCTGCTCGTGGTCAGGGCCGGCCTGCCGAGCTTCGTCGCCCTGGCCGTCGCCGGACTGCTGGTGGCGGCGTTCGCGGTGCCGGTCGGGTACGCGGCGCTGCGGGTCCGGGGGGCCTCCTTCGTCATCGTCTCGATCGCACTGGTGCTGATCCTGCTGCTGGTCTTCCAGAGCTGGGCCTCCGTCACCGGCGGCTCGCGCGGACTCGTGGTGCCCCGGCCCTTCCCCGACCTGCTCCGACCGGAGCATCACCGGGTCTTCTACTACCTCTTCGCCGTTCTGCTCGGCGTGGCGTTGCTGGTCTGGTGGCTGATCGACCGGTCCCGGTTCGGCCTGGGGCTCAAGGCGATCCGGGAGGACGAGGACAAGGCCGAGTCGCTGGGCACCCCGACCTTCGGCTACAAGCTCGTCGTCTTCGTCGTCTCGGCCGGGTTCACCGGACTCGCCGGCGGGCTCTACGCCCTCTGGTTCGGCGACCTCGATCCGGTCTTCCAGTTCTCCATCCTGACCGGCGCCTACCTCGTGCTGATGGCGTTGCTCGGCGGCGTCCGGCACCTCTTCGGCCCGGTGGTCGGGGCGCTGGTGGTCGGGGTGGCCTTGGAGTACTTCAAGGTGGAGTTCGGCGACACCCAGCTGCATCTCGTCGCCACCGGCGTCCTGCTCGCGCTGGTCGTGCTCTTCATGCCCGACGGGGTCCTGCCGGCCCTCGGTGGACTGCGCGACCGCTATCTCCGGCCGGCGCAGGCGTCGATCCGCGAGGTCACCGCCGCCGAGTTGTGGGCGCGGCGCGCCGCCGAGTCGGGTTCGACGTCGACCGTGACCGGACCTGCCCCGACGGACCCGGCCGGGTCCGGGCCGGCCGCTTCGGGCGGCGTTGAACGGGCGACCGCGGACCCGGACGCCCCGGAGCACGTCGCGGCGGAGCCCGGGGCACCGACGACCGAACCGGAGGCGAGGTGAGGAGCGTGAGGGAGGAGCGGCCCGGCCCGGCGCGGAGCCTGGAGACGGTGGCGCTGACCAAGGCGTTCGGCGGGGTCCGCGCGCTCGACGCGGCGACCGTGACGTTCCGGCACGGCAAGGTCAACGCGCTGATCGGCCCGAACGGTTCCGGCAAGACGACCTTCTTCAACTGCGTCACCGGGATGATCCGGCCGGACAGCGGGCAGGTGACGTATCGGGGCCGGGATATCACCGGGCTCGCGCCGCACGTGATCGCCCGAGCCGGCCTGGGCCGGACCTTCCAGCTCTGTCGGGTCTTCCCCCGGATGTCCGCGCTGGACAACGTCCTGGTGGCGGCCCGGCCGGGTGGCGTGGTGGCGAGGCTGCGGGGCGCCCACCGTCGCGCCGACGTCGACCGGGCCCGCGACTGGCTGACCCGGCTCGGCATCGAGCACCTGGCCGAGGTGGAGGCCCGGAACATGTCCTGGGGGCAGCAGAAGCTACTCGAACTGGCCGGTGTGCTGATGAGCGACCCGGAGACGGTGCTGCTCGACGAGCCGGCCGGCGGGGTCAACCCCGCGCTCCTCGACCGCATCGGCGCACTGGTGCGGGACCTCAACGCGGAGGGGAGAACCTTCGTGATCGTCGAGCACAACATGGACCTGGTGATGAGCGTCAGCGATCACATCGTGGTCTTCGACCGGGGCCGGCCGATCGCCGAGGGTCCACCGTCGGTGATCCGCAGCGACGAGCGGGTGCTGGGGGCATACCTTGGCGTCTGAGCTCGAACTCGTCGACATCCAGGCCGGGTACGGCCGGGCGGCCCCGGTGCTGCGCGGACTCTCGGTCTCGGTCGAGGCCGGCACCATCGTCTGCCTCGTCGGCCCGAACGGCGCCGGCAAGTCGACGGTGCTCAAGGTGGCGAGCGGGTTGCTGAAGCCCCGCTCGGGTCGGATCCTGGTCCGCGGTGTCGACGTCACCGGGCAGGGTCCCCAGCAGATGCTGGCCTCCGGGGTGGCGCACGTGCTCCAGGGGCACAGCGTCTTCCGGGAGATGACGGTGGCCGAGAACGTGCTCCTCGGCGGCTACACGCTGCGGGACCGGTCCGTGCTCGCCAAACGGGTCGAGTTCGTCAAGGAGGTCTTCCCGGTCGTCGCCGACCGGTGGAACTCGTTGGCTGGACTGCTCTCCGGCGGGCAGCAGAAGCAGGTCGAGTTCGCCCGCTCGCTGATGGTCAACCCCAGGGTGGTGCTCCTCGACGAGCCCTCGATGGGGCTCGACCCGAAGGCGACCGCCACCGTCTTCGACCAGGTCGTCCGGATGCGCGACGCCGGGACCGCCGTGCTGCTGGTCGAGCAGAACGCGCGACGGGCGCTGGAGACCGCCGACGTCGGCTGCGTCCTCGACCTCGGGCGGGTGCACCTGTCCGGCCCGGCATCGGACCTGCTCGCCGACCCGCGACTCGGCGAACTCTACCTTGGCGGCCGGCCCACCGTGCCGCAACCACCGGCACGCCGCTGAACCCCGACCGACCCACCGGCGGCCCCCGTACGCGGTTGCCGGCCATGCAGAAAGCGACCGCGCCGAGCCGGCGCGACGCCCGGCCCCACCGGGCGACGGGAACCCATCGTCCGTCCACAACCCACCCCTCGTCAGGAAGGCGGTCCCGGCACCACCTGCACCACTCCATAGATCGACGCGGCGTGACCGCGCTCCTCCGGGCGCCGGCCCCGCCGCCGTACCCGAGGGAGGTGTCCGCGATGTCGAAACCCCGACGCGCGCTCGCCGCCACCGCTGTCCTGCTGGCGACGGTGCTGGCCAGCAGCGTGGCGGCGCCGCCGGCCCAGGCCGCCGGCGCGATCGACGACCCGGTGCCGGAACAGCAGATTCAGTCCCGGCTCGGACTCGTCCTCACCGAGTACGCCGCGTTCCCGAAGTCGGAGCCGGTTCCGGCGCCGACCGACCGGCGCCTCGTCCGGCACGCCCGGATCAATACGATCATGGAGGTGCCCGACGGCTCCGGCCGGCGGGCCGTGCCGGACCTGAACGGTCTGCTCTACCTCGTACGGCACGGGGTGCCGCACGTCTACCTCGACGTGGCCAGCGCCTTCGCCCCCCGGTTCTTCTCCGGCCGCGGCCTGGGCCAGGGCTTCGGGTACGTCGCCTTCCACCCCGACTTCCGACGCAACGGCAGGTTCTACACCGTGCACACCGAGGCGGCGTCCTCGACGACCGAGGTGCCGGACTACGCGCAGAGCAGCGTCCTCTTCCACGGCATCATCACCGAGTGGACCGCCACCGACCCGGTGGCGGAGACCTTCGCCGGCAGCCGTCGGGAGGTTCTGCGGATCGGCTTCGCCGGCCAGGTGCACGGGATCCAGGAGATCAACTTCAATCCGACCGCACGCCGGGGCGACCCCGACTACGGGCTGCTCTACATCGCCGTCGGCGACGGCGGCATCGGGGTGCGCACCACCGACCCGCAGAACCTGGCGATGCCGCACGGCAAGCTGCTGCGGATCGACCCGCTCGGCACCGACGCCCCGAACGGCCGGTACGGCATCCCACCGTCGAACCCGTTCGTCGGCCGGGCCGGGGCCCTCGGCGAGATCTACGCGCTCGGGATGCGGGACCCGCACCGGTTCAGCTGGGATCGGGCCACCGGCAGGATGTACCTCGGCCACATCGGCGAGCACGCCATCGAGGCGATCTACGAGGTGCGGGCCGGCGACAACCTCGGCTGGAGCGAGCGGGAGGGCGCCTTCGTCTTCGACAAGACGGCGACGAACCCCTGCGACCGGATCCTCCCGCTGCCCGCCGACGACGCCCGCTACGGCTACACGTACCCGGTCGCCGCGTACGACCACGAGCCCGCGCCGGGGTGGAACTGCACCAGCGACGTCGGGGTCGCGGTGGCCGGCGGCTTCGTCTACCGGGGTCGGGACGTTCCGGCGCTGCGCGGCAGGTACGTCTTCGGCGACCTCGTCGACGGCCGGGTGTTCTACACCGAGGTCAGCCAGATGCGGCGGGGCGGCGACCCCGCCCCCATCCATCGGCTCGCGCTCTTCGACGCGGCCGGCAACCCGGTCCGGATGCAGGACCTCTCCGCCCCCGGCGCGCCCGGCGACCCGGAACGGGTCGACCTGCGGTTCGGCACCGACGCCCAGGGCGAGTTGTACCTGCTGGCCAAGGCCAACGGCAGGATCTGGAAGGTCACCGGGACCCGGGAGTTCGCGCATGCGAGGGTCGGCCGGACGACGGTCCGGGGCACGATGCGGGCGGAGAACTGGGCGCCGGTGACCCCGGCCAAGTGGCGGTTCACCGGCCGGGAGGTGATCCTCGCGGAGGCGGGCGTCGCCCGGCCCGGTCCGCGCCGCCCGTTCGAGTACGCCGTCCTCACCGCCGGCCCGGAGTTCGGCGCGGTGGAGATCCGGGCGGAGGTGCGGCTCGACACCCCGGTCGAGGTGACCAACCGGGACGTGATCATCGTCTTCGGCTGGCGCTCGGACACGGAGTTCTACTACGCGCACCTCTCGACCGACAACACCATCTATCCGCACAACGGCATCTTCAAGGTGGACAACGCCGACCGGGAGCGGATCGACCACCAGTGGAACGGGCGTTCGGAGGGCGCGGCGCCGGCGATCACCGACGCGGCGTGGCACCGGGTGCGGGTGAGGCACCTCCCGGCGACCGGGGAGATCGCCGTCTACGTCGACGGCGCCCGGGACCCGCTGATGACGGCCCGGGACACCACGTTCCCGTCCGGCCGGGTCGGCTTCGGCTCGTTCGACAACGTCGGCAGCCTCCGTCACCTGACCGTCCGGGGTACGCCGGCCTGACCGTCGGCGTACGGACGGGCGCGCCGGCACGTGCCGAGGTCTCTCGGCGCCGGCGCGCCCGTCGTCGGCGGTGCCGGTCCGCCCGTCGGCTGTCGACGTTGTTCAGGACCGGGACGACGGTCCCGTGCCGAAGACCAGCCGGACGTCGCGCAGCCGTACCGTCAGCAGGGGACGTCGGCCGGCCAGGTATGCCAGCGGCCCGGTCGGTTCGACCTCCCAGGCCGCCGCGGCGGTGGCGAGCCTGGCGTGGCACCGTACCGGGGTGTTGCGGGTCCGGGTGTCGAGCCGCTGGGTGACCGTGAACCGGACGGGCCACCGCCCGGGCAGCCGGCGCCCGGACCGGAGCAGCGCCCGCACGAAGACTCCGGCCGTTGTTCGGGCCGTGGCGGTGCCCCACGCGCCGTCGGTCGGGGCCGTGAGCGCTATGTCGGCCAGTTCCTTGGGGATGCCCCAGAGCGCCCGCCCGCCCTCGCGGGAGACCGGGTCGTCGACCCAGATGTGGGTGATGCTCACCCGGGGGCGGAGTCCGGCGCGGACCAGTATGGCGGCGAGGACCTCGCGGTAGTGCAGCACCCCGCCGGGCTCGTACCCCACCCAGGCGGTGCCGACCACGGCCCGGCCGCCGATCGTCACCGGTCGGACGTCCCGCGCGAGGCCGTCGGACAACGGCGGCAGGGCGGCCCGGGGCACCAACCAGAGCGAGACGTACATCTGGCCGCGTAGGACCCACGGCTCGGGCGGGTAGGTCACGACGTACCCCCTGCTCTCGTCCGGTCCACGAGGGTCCCGGTCGGCCGGCTCATCCGATCGGGCGCGCCCGTGGCCCGTGACCCACCATGGCACACCCTCACCTGCCGTGACCGTGCCGCTCACCCCGGCGCTTCGGGGCCGGCCCGGTGCGCGGCGTGGGCGGCCCGGCGGTCGGTGGGGGCGTCCTGGTGGCCGGGCCACCAGGCGGCGTGGCCGAGCAACGCGGTGATCCCGGGGGTGAGGAAGAGCGACATCACGAAGGCGACGAGGGCGATGCCGACCGAGATGGCGAAGCCCAGCTGGGTGAGGGTGCTGTTGCCGGCGAGCATCAGCGAGGCGAACGTACCGGCGAGGATGAGCCCGGCGGCGGCGACCGTGGGTCCGGCGTGCCGGACCGCCATCGCGGCGGCGTCGCGGGGGGTACGCCCCTCCCGCGCCTCCTCGCGGAGCCGGGCGACCATCAGGATGTTGTAGTCGGTGCCGAGGGCGACGACGAACAGGTACATGACCACCGGCAGTATGAAGATCAGGCCGGCCTCGCCGAGGCCGGCCTGGAAGACCAGCACGGTGGCGCCAAGGGTCGCGGCGAAGCCGAGTCCGACCGTGAGCATCAGGTACCAGGGGGCGACGACGCTGCGCAGCAGCAGCCCCAGGATCACCATGATGAGGATCGCGGCGACCGGGAAGACGACCGCGTAGTCGCGGTTGACCGCGGCCTGGATGTCGACGAAGACCGCGGTGACGCCGCCGACGAACGCGCTCGTCCCCGCGGGTGCGGCGGCGTGCGCGGTGCCACGCAGCGGGTCCCGCACCGTGTGCAGGGCGGCCGCGGACTGCGGCGGGTCGGCCAGGGTCACCTGAAGGGCCGCCACGGTGCGGTCCGCGGAGAGCATCGGCTCGCCGACCTGGCCCACCCCGGGGACCCGGGCCAGTTCGGCGCGGTACGTGCCGAGTCGGTCGACGGGCAGCGGCGTACCGGTGTCGGAGCGGAGGATGACGTGCGACGGCTCGGTCGCCCCGGCCGGCAGGCCCCTGAGCAGCTCCCGGCTCCAGACGCGGGATTCGGACTCGGCCGCGGTCGAGCCGCTGCCGAGGTCGAAGGTGGGGTGAAACCCGAGGGCGAAGACGGCGAGGACGACGAGCGCGGCGCCGGAGACCACCACGTACCAGGCGGGCCGCCGGCCCAGCGACCGCCCGATCGCGGCGAACCGGGCGCCGCGCGGTTCGTGCCGCCAGGCGGTCGAGGGCCAGAACACCCGCGTGCCGAGCAGCGACACCACCGCCGGGATCAGGGTGAGCCCGGCGACCAGGGTGGTGGCGACGGCGATGGCGAGCGCGGGTCCGAGGGAGCGGAACAGGCCGAGTGTGGAGAGCGTGAGCGCGAGGAAGGCGATGATGACCGCACCGGCCGCCGAGGCGATCGCCTCCCCGGCCCGTTCGACCGCGCTGACCATGGCGGTCTTCGGATCCTCGCCGAGGCGCAGCCGCTCCCGGTAGCGGAACATCAGGAACAGGATGTAGTCGGTGCCGACGCCGAAGAGGACGACGATCAGCATCGCGCTCACCGAGCTGTCGGTCTTGAGGTCGAACACGTCGTTCGCCCAGGCGATCAGGCCGGTGGCGATCTGGGAGATCAGGCCGATCGTGAGCACCGGTAGCAGGGCGATGATCGGACTGCGGAAGATGATCAGGAGCAGGGCCAGGATCAGCCCGATGGTGGCGATCCCGATGATGAGGTTCGCCCGGTCGCCGGACTTCTCGGCGTCCAGGGCCTGGGCGGCCGTACCGGTGACCCCGGCCCTGAGGGCGGAGCCGGCGAGCTGGTCCGGTAGCGCGTCCCGGAGCGCCTGCACCGCCTTCGTCTGGTTCCGGTCGCCCGGGCCCCGCTGCGGGGTGAGCCGCACCGCGACGACCTGGACCAGCCGGTTGGGTGAGGGCGGCGTCGGGGCGAGGGCGACGACGTCGCGGATCCGCTGTCCGGCGAGGCGCTGGCCGATCGCCGCCACCGTGGCCGCGTCGTCGTCGGTCAGCGGTGCCCCGTCGCGACGCGTGAAGACGATGAGCGCCGCCGGGGTGGCGGCCTGCGGGAAGGCGCTCCGTTGCAGCTCCGCCGCCCGGATCGACTCGTGGTGGGCGGGGAGGAACGACGCCTCGTCGGTGACGGCGGTCAGCCGCGGCGCGGCGCCGACCACCACCACCGTGAGCACCACCCAGGCAACGACCACCCAGATCGGATGGCGGACCACGACGCGTCCCAGCGGGGCGAACACCACGACACCTTCCGTGATCCGATGGACCCTGTCCGTGATCAACGTAGCGGGTCGCCCCGTTGGGTGTGGGAAAATAATGCAGCTTTGTCCGGTACGCGCAGGTGGGATGCCCGATCGGCTGGGTGACCGAACGGCGCGAACGCGTGGTCGGGAAACGCCGATCCTCGGCCGGCTGCCGGCTACTCCGCCTTCAGTGGGTACGGGATGAAGGTGCTCCGGTTCTCGTCGAGGTCGAGCTGGCGGCCGATCGGGGCGGCGGCGCGTTGTGGGCAGGTCAGCCGCTCGCAGGTCTTGCAGCCCGGACCGATCGGGGTCGCCGCCTCGGTCGCCTGCAGGTCCCGGCCGGCGGAGTAGACCAGCCGTCCGGCGTGCCGGAGTTCGCAGCCGAGGCCGATCGCGAAGACCTTGCCGGGCTGGCCGTACCCGCCGTGGTGCCGGATCACCGTGCGGGCGATCCAGAGGTACCGCTGGCCGTCCGGCATCGCCGCGACCTGCGTCATCACCCGACCCGGGGCGCTGAACGCCTCGTAGACGTTCCACAGCGGGCAGGTGCCGCCGGAACGGGAGAAGGGGAAACCGGTCGCCGACTGGCGTTTCGACATGTTGCCGGCCCGGTCGACGCGGACGAAGGAGAACGGCACACCCCGGGCCCGGGGCCGCTGCAACGTGCTCAGCCGGTGGCAGACGCTCTCCCACCCCATCGCGAAGTGGTTGGTGAGCAGCTCGATGTCGTACCGCATCCGCTCGGCGGTGTCGAGGAACTCGCGATACGGCAGGATGAGCGCCGCGGCGAAGTAGTTGGCCAACCCGACCCGCAGGAGAATCTGGGTCTGTACGTCGTAGATCTGTTCTTCCTCGATGATCTCGTCGATGACGTCGGCGTACTCCAGCAGGGCGATCTGGGCTCCCATCCGGATCGCCTCCTGACCCGGGCGCAGCGACGTCGACAGGTGCAGGGTGCGGGTCTGCGGTCGGTACCGGTGCAGGTCGCCGGCGAGCGCGTCGGTGTCCTGCCGGACGATCCGTACCCCGTGCCGTTCGGCGAGCCGGTCGGTCAGCGCGGCCCGGGCCTCGCCGCGTCGGACGCCGATCTCGGCGGCCAGCGCCTCGGCCGCCTCGTCCAGGTCCGGCACGTAGTTCTGCCGGCGGTAGAAGAAGTCGCTCACCTGGTCGTGCGGGCTGCGCCCGGGTATCAGCTCGCGGTCGCCGACCACCTCGGCCAACTGGTCGTTGACCTGCCGGTAGCGGCGGTAGAGGTCGATGACCGCCTCCGCCACCTCGGGCAGTCTGCTCGCCAGTTCCGTCAGGTCGGTCAGGCTTGCCCGGGCCGGCAGTGCCTCGCGCAGCTCGGCCACCAGCCGGGGCGTGTCGTGCGGCGCGAAGTACGCGGTGTCGACGCCGAAGAGCTCGGTGATCCGGATCAGCACCGGCACGGTCAACGGTCGGGAATCGTGCTCGAGCTGGTTGAGGTAGCTGGGGGAGATCCCGAGCCGCCGGGCGAGTTCGATCTGGCTGATGCCGTGCTCCTCGCGCAGCCGGCGCAGCCGCGCACCCGCGAACATCCTGCCCATGGCGCCTCCCTACGCCTGGATCAGGTCACATTAACACACCTGAAAAGAGTGGCATTCGCAATTTCGCAGAATGGGTCGGCGGGTTTTCAATAATTCGCTGTTTCCGTATCTCGACCGGCCGATCGGCACCGTGTCATGGTTTTCGACACGCACCGGAGTACGGCGCGTCATCGACCGACTCCGAAGGAGGATCGCCATGAGCACGACGGTCGACCACCGACGCGACGCCACCGCAGACCCCCGCGCCGACCACCCGTGGGACGCGGCCGAGCGGCTACGGACGGAGTGGGCCACCAACCCGCGCTGGCGGGGCGTGGTCCGCCCCTACCGGCCCGAGGACGTCGTCCGGCTGCGCGGCGTACTCACCGAGGAGCACACCCTCGCCCGCCGTGGCGCCGAACGGCTCTGGCACCTGCTGCACACCGAGGAGTACCTACCCGCCCTCGGCGCGCTCACCGGCAACCAGGCCGTGCAGATGGTCCGGGCCGGGCTGAAGGCCATCTACCTCTCCGGCTGGCAGGTCGCCGCCGACGCGAACCTGGCCGGGCAGACGTACCCGGACCAGAGCCTCTACCCGGCGAACTCGGTGCCGGCGGCGGTGCGCCGGATCAACAACGCGCTGCTGCGCGCCGGCCAGATCGCGGTCATGGAGCGGACCGGCCCGGCGGGGCCCACCGACGAGGACGGCGTCGACTGGCTGGCGCCGATCGTCGCCGACGCCGAGGCCGGCTTCGGCGGTGTGCTCAACGCGTACGAGCTGATGACCGCGATGATCGTGGCCGGAGCCGCCGGGGTGCACTGGGAGGACCAACTCGCCAGCGAGAAGAAGTGCGGCCACCTCGGCGGCAAGGTGCTGGTCCCGACCGGCCAGCACGTGCGGACCCTCACCGCCGCCCGGCTCGCCGCCGACGTCGCCGGGGTCCCGACGGTGGTCATCGCCCGGACCGACGCGCACGCCGCCACCCTGCTCACCACGGACACCGACGAGCGGGACCGGCCCTTCCTCACCGGCGAGCGGACCGCCGAGGGGTTCCACCGGGTCCGCAGCGGACTGGAACCCTGCGTCGCCCGGGGGCTCGCCTACGCCCCGTACGCCGATCTGCTGTGGATGGAGACCAGCACCCCGGACCTGGAGCTGGCCCGCCGCTTCGCCGAGGCGATCAAGGCCGAGTATCCGGACAAGCTCCTCGCGTACAACTGCTCGCCGTCGTTCAACTGGCGCCGCCACCTCGACGACGCCACCATCGCCACGTTCCAGCGCGAGCTGGGACACATGGGCTACAGGTTCCAGTTCATCACGCTGGCCGGCTTCCACGCGCTCAACTACTCGATGTTCGAGCTGGCCCGGGGTTACGCCACCGCGGGGATGCCGGCGTACGTGGGCCTGCAGGAGCGGGAGTTCGCCGCCGAGGCCGACGGCTACACCGCGGTGAAACACCAGCGGGAGGTCGGCACCGGCTACTTCGACCTGATCAGCACCGTCCTCAATCCCGCCGCCGAGACCACCGCGCTGCGCGGCTCGACCGAGGAGGAGCAGTTCCGATGAGCATCCAGATCACCGGCCCGCTGCGGGACCGCTACGACGAGGTCCTCAGCCCGAAGGCGCTCGACTTCCTGGTCGCCCTCGACCGGGAGTTCGCCGCCCGCCGGGTGGCCCTGCTGGACACCCGCCGCGCCCGCCGGGCCCGGTACGCCACCGGGCAGCTTCCCGGCTTCCTGCCGGAGACCGCGGCGATCCGGTCCGACCCGACCTGGCGGGTGGCCCCGCCGGCCCCGGGCCTGGTCGACCGCCGGGTCGAGATCACCGGTCCGGTCGACCGCCGGATGACCGTCAACGCCCTCAACTCCGGGGCGCGGGTCTGGCTCGCCGACTTCGAGGACGCCCTCGCTCCGACCTGGGACAACGTCATCGGTGGCCAGCTCAACCTGATCGACGCGATTGACCGGCGGATCGACGTCACCGACCACCGGGGGAAGCGGTACGTCGTCGGGCCCGACCCGGCCACCATCGTCGTCCGACCCCGCGGCTGGCACCTGGTGGAGAAGCACCTCGTGGTCGACGGCCGGGCCCTCTCGGCCAGCCTGGTCGACTTCGGGCTCTACTTCGTCCACTGCGCCCAGCGGCAGCTCGACGCCGGCAGTGGTCCGTACTTCTACCTGCCCAAACTGGAGGACCACCGGGAGGCGCGGCTCTGGAACGACATCTTCCGCTTCGCCCAGCGGTACGTCGGGATTCCCCAGGGGACGATCCGGGCCACCGTGCTGGTCGAGACCATCACCGCCGCCTTCGAGATGGAGGAGATCCTCTACGAGCTGCGGGAGCACGCCGCCGGGCTGAACGCGGGCCGCTGGGACTACATCTTCAGCATCATCAAGAACGTCGGCTACCGGGACGACTTCCTCCTCCCCGACCGTGCCGAGATCACCATGACGGTGCCGTTCATGCGGGCGTACACCGAGCTGCTGGTCCGGACCTGCCATCGGCGCGGGGCACACGCCCTCGGCGGGATGGCCGCCTTCATTCCGAGCCGCGACCCGCGGGTCAACGCCGTCGCGACGGCCCGGGTCCGGGCGGACAAGGAGCGGGAGGCGGCCGACGGCTTCGACGGCTCCTGGGTCGCGCACCCCGGGCTGGTCGGGGTCTGTCGGTCGGCCTTCGACGCCGTGCTCGGCGACCGCCCGCACCAGATCGACCGGCTTCGCGACGACGTCTCGGTGACCGCCGACGACCTGCTGGCGGTCGACCAGACCCCGGGGCGGGTCACCCGGGCCGGATTGCGCACCAACCTCGCGGTGGCGCTGCGCTACCTCGACGCCTGGCTCGGCGGCACCGGCGCCGCCGCCATCTTCAACCTGATGGAGGACGCCGCCACCGCGGAGATCGCCCGCTGCCAGGTGTGGCAGTGGCGGCACCACGCCACGCCGCTGGCAGACGGCGGCCGGGTCACCGACGACCTGGTCCGGTCGATGCTGGTCGAGGAGGTGGCGAGGCTCTGCGCGGAGCGACCCACCGCCGACCGGGAGCGGATCGCCCGCGCGGTGGAGATCCTGGAGCGCACCGCCCTCGCCGAGGACCTACCGGCGTTCTTCACCACCGAGGCGTACGCGCGGTACCTGGTGACCCGCCCGTAGCCCCCCGTACCCGTCGGCCCTGGGCCGTCGCGGGATCCGGTGCGGATCGTGGCGACGAGCCCAGGGCCGAGATCAGGGGATCGGTGGGGGAGCGGTCAGGGATGGTGGGCGGCGGTGACGGCCTCGGCCGGTGCCGGCGCAGGGGCGTGCGCGAGCGGCGCGTGCGGCAGCCGGCGCTCCAGCCAGCGCGGCAGCCACCAGGCGTGCCGGCCGAGCAGGTGCATCACCGCGGGTACGGTGAGGCACCGGATCAGCACCGCGTCCACCGCGACGGCGACCGCCAGTCCGAGGCCGAACTGCTGGAGCATCCGGCTCGGGTCGAACAGGAACGCCCCGAAGACGACCACCATGATGGTGGCGGCGGCGGTCACCACCCGACCGGTCGTGGCCAGGCCCTCGGTGACCGCGCGGGTCGGGTCCCCGTGCCGGGTCCACTCCTCGTGCATCCGGGCCAGCAGAAAGACCTCGTAGTCCATCGAGAGGCCGAAGATGATCGCGAAGATCATCACCGGGACGTACGCCTCGATCGGCCCCGGCTCGGCGCCGAGCAGGCCGTGCTGGAAGACCAGGGTGATGACGCCGGTGGCGGCGGCAACGCTGAGCAGGTTGAGCAGTGCCGCCTTGACCGGGATCCACACCGACCGGAAGACGACGAGCAGCAGCAGTGCGGAGAGCCCGACGACGACCGCGACGAAGAGCGGCAGCCGGGCCGCGACCGCGTCGGCGAAGTCGGTCACCGCGGCGGTGCTGCCGCCGACCAGCAGGGTGCCACCGCTGTTCCGGGCCACCGGCGGCAGGACCTCGGCGCGTAGCCGGGTCACCAGCTCGGCGGTCGCCTCGTCCTGCGGTGCCGAGGTCGGGACGACGACGAGGAGCGCGGTGCCGTCGCCCACCGGCTGCGGCGGGGCGACCGAGGCGACCCCGGCGGTGCTGGCGAGCGCGTTCCGGGCCGCCTCCGCCACCGCCGGGCCGCCCTGGGCGACCACCACCAGCGGCCCGTTCACCCCGGGGCCGAACCCCTCGGCGAGCAGGTCGTACGCGGTTCGGCTGGTCGAGCCCTCGGCGTCCGTGCCGGCGTCGGCGAAGCCGAGCCGCAGGTCCAGCGCCGGTGCGGCGAGCCCGAGCAGAGCGAGCACCGACAGCACCGCCACCAGCCCGGCGTGCCGGCGTACGGCGGCGGACCAGCGCCGCCAGGTCGCGCCCTCGACACGCGCCGCGCGGCCCGCCCGCGCGGCCCGCCGCGCCACCGCGCGCTCCAGGCGCGGACCGACGACCGCGAGCAGTGCCGGTAGGAGCGTGAGCGTGGCGACCATGGTCATCAGCACGGTCAGCGCGACCGCCACGGCAACGCCCTGCAACGAGCCCAGTCCGAGCGCGACCAGGCCGAGCAACGCGATGATCACCGTGCAGCCCGCGAAGAAGACGGTCCGCCCGGCGGTGTCCAGCGCCGTCTCCGCGGCCTCGGCCCGCGCTCGTCCGGCGACGAGTTCCGCGCGGTAGCGGGAGAAGACCAGCAGCGCGTAGTCGATCCCGACGCCGAGGCCGACCAGCACCATCAGCGGCGCGGTGAAGTCGGCGACGGTGGCGGCGTGCGAGGCCAGCACGGTCGCCCCGATCGCGGTCCCCACCGCGAAGATCGCGATCACGATGGGCAGGCTCGCGGCGAGGAGTGAGCCGAAGAGCAGGACGAGGACCACCAGCGCGGCGAGCAAACCGATCCCCTCCGAGGGCCCGCCACCCTCCTGAACGCCCCGGACCGGGTCGCCGCCCACCGCCACCCGCAGCCCGTCGCCGCCGGCCGCCTCCGCCGTGTCGATCAGCCGGCGTACGTCCTCGGCCGGCAGCTCCTCGGCCGGCGCGTCGAGGGTCACCCGGGCGTACCCGGTCGTGCCGTCCCGGGACACCGACGCCGGGTCGGCGTACGGGTCGCCGACCTCGACGACCCGGGGCAGCCGTCGTACCTCCGCGAGCAGCCCGTCGACCCTGGGCCGGACCTCCGGCGCCACCAGCCCGGCCGGTGCCTGGACGACGATGTCGACCGTGGCGCCGGTCCGGTCCGGGGCCCGGTCCCGCAGGACGTCGAGGGCCCGCTGCGAGTCGGTGCCGGGCAGGGAGAAGTCGTTGTGGTACGCGCTTCCGGCCACCTGCGCGGCGACGGTGCCGGTCACCAGTACGGCGACCCAGAGCAGCACCGCCCACCAGCGGCGTCGGTACGACCACCGTGCGAGCCGGGCGAAGATGGACCGTGTGTCGGGCATGACGCCGGACTCCCTCGTCGTGCGGGAACGTTGACCCGCCGGACGGTAGGAACGCCAGACAGCGTGGGGAAACACTCTCCGGCGCGACCCGGGGCTACCTCCCGGGAGGTAGCGGTGCTCCCGCCTCGGGATGACGAGGCCCGGCCTGCCCGCGGCCTACGCTGGATCCGTGACGCGCACCCGGCCCCTCCTCGACGTCGCCGCCGCGGCGGTGACGCTGGCGGTCACCGTCGGCCTCCTGGCCGGCGGCGGGTTGGGTACCCAGGACCCGGCGGGCCGGAGCCTCGACGTACCGGGCCTGCTGCTCGCCGTGGCGACCGCACTGCCCCTGGCGGCCCGCCGCCGGGCCCCGGCCGTGGTCTTCGCCGTGGTGGCGCTGGCCAGCGTGGCGCTCACCACCCTGAGGTACCCGCTCGACGTTCCGGTCGGGGCGGCCGTCGCCGCCTACAGCCTCGCCGACGTCTACTCCGGTGCCCCGGGACGGCGCCGGGCGGCCGCGTTCGGCGCGGTCGTCGGATTCGTTCCGGCGGTGGCGCTCGGGTACGCCGCGGTCGGGGTCGACGTGCTGGCCCTGCTGACCGAGCTGGGGTTCTGGCTGCTCGCCTTCGGCGGGTTCTGGCTGCTCGGCGATCGGGCCCGGTTGCGCCGGGAGCGCGTCGCCGACCTGGAAGAACGCGCCCGGCGGGCCGAGCGGGACGCGGAACGGGAGCGGCGGCTGGCCGCCGCGGAGGAGCGGACCCGGATCGCCCGGGAGCTGCACGACTCGGCGGGCCACGCGATCAACGTGATCCTGGTGCAGGCCGCGGCGGCCCGGCTGCTGCACGAACGGGATCCGTGCCGGTCGCGCCAGGCCATCACGACGATCGAGGAGGTCGCCCGGGAGATCGCCGGTGAGATCGACCGCCTGGTGCGGGCGCTGCGCCACGACGACGTCGACCCGCGGACGCCCGCGAACCTGAGCGCGCTCGGGGAACTGCTCGAACGGCACCGGGCGACGGGGCTGACCGTCGACCTCGACGTCGTCGGGGAGCCGCGCGGCCTCACCCGGGGGGTGTCGCAGGCGGCGTACCGGATCCTCCAGGAGGCGCTCACCAACGCGGCACGGCACGGCGACGGCGCCGCCCGGGTCGCACTGCGGTACGCCACCGACGCGGTCGAGATCGTGGTGGTCAACCGGAGGAGGCCGGGGGACGACGAGCGCCGGGACGGCACCGCGGGACACGGCATCGTCGGCATTCGGGAGCGGGCGACCCTGCTCGGCGGGACCTGCGTCGTCGGTCCGGTCGGGGGCCGGTTCGAGGTCCGGGTACGACTGCCCCTGCCGCCCGCCGAGGCGCCTGCCGGGCGGGGGACACCCGCCGGGGTGGAGACGTCCGCCGGGGTGGAAGCGCTGGCCCGGTCGCCGGTGGCCGTCGGCTCCGGGTCGTCGCGCGGACCGGACGGCCCGGTCCGGTGAGCGTGCTCCGGGTCGTCCTGGTGGACGACGACGACCTCATGCGCGCCGGCCTGCGTGCCGTGCTCTCCACCGACGAGTCGATCGCGATCGTCGGCGAGGCCGGCGACGGACGCCAGGCGGTGGCCCGGACCCGGGAACACCGCCCCGACGTGGTGCTGATGGACGTCCGGATGCCCGACATGGACGGGATCGCCGCGACCGCGGCGATCGTCGAGAGCGTGCCCGGCACCCGGGTCCTGATCCTGACCACCTTCTCGGACGACGAGTACGTCCTCGGCGCGCTGCACGCCGGTGCCTCCGGCTTCCTGCTCAAGCGGACCCGGCCGGAGCAGCTCATCGCCGCGCTCCACACGGTCGCCGCGGGTGACTCGCTGCTCTCGCCGTCGGTGACCGCGACCGTGATCAGCCGTCTGGTCAGCCAGCCCCGGCGGGACCCGGGCGCACAGCGGCGGCTCCACGCGTTGACCCCGCGGGAGCGGGACGTCCTGCACCTCGTCGCCCGCGGGCTGTCCAACGCGGAGATCGCCGGCCGCCTCCGGATCGAGGAGTCGACGGTGAAGACGCACACCAAACGGATCCTCGCGAAGCTGCGGCTCCGGGACCGGGTGCAGGCGGTCATCTTCGCCTATGAGGCGGGCCTCGTCGTACCGGGTGAACCGCACGGGACGCCGACGCGCTGACCCGGCGGTGGCCGGGGGCATCGGGTGGCACGACGTGCCCGGTGTGTCGGCCGCCGGGCCGACCCCGCGGCCCGTGGCGGCCGTCAGGCCACCCGGGCGATCGCACCCGGCGGCGGGTCCGGTACCACGCCGGGGTGCAGGAGCGCGGCCATCGCCTCGACACCGTCGACGAGCCGGGGACCCGGGCGGACCACGAGGCCGTCCGCGTCGATCGCCCAGACCGGTACGCCGGGCAGCCGCTCGGCGACGATCCGGGCCTGCGCGACCGCGCCGTCGAGGTGGAAACCGCAGGGGGCGACGAGGACGACGTCCGGGCCGGCGTCGGCGAACTCCCGCCAGGTCGTCTCCACCGACCGGGCCCCGGGACGGGCCGCGACCGGCTCGCCGCCGGCGGCCCGGACCAGGTCCGGCACCCAGTGGCCGGCGGTGAACGGCGGCTCGACCCACTCCACGACCGCGACGCGCGGGCGGGTTCGGCCCGCGACGGCGGCGGCGACCGCGTCGAGCCGGGCACGCAGGCGGGTGACGAGTGCCTCGGCGCGTTCCGGCACTCCGGTCCGCTCCCCGACCGCGTGGATCGTGTCGAGCACCTCGGCCAGGGTGTGCGGGTCGAGGGCGAGTACGTCGGCCCGGCAGCCCAGGTAGTCGAGGGCGTCCTCGACGTGGCCGGAGGGAAGGGCGCAGACCCGGCAGAGGTCCTGGGTCAGGATCAGCTCGGGACGGAGTTCCGCCAGCGCGTCGGCGTGCAGCGTGTAGAGGTCCTCGCCGGCGGCCATCCGCGACTTCACGTAGTCGTCGATCTCGCCCGGGCTCATGCCCCGGGTGTCCCGGCCGCCGACCACGATGCGCTTGTCGATCCGGGCGGTCGGTGGCTCGTCGCACTCGAAGGTGACCCCGACGAGGTCGTCACCGAGGCCGAGGGCGTAGACGATCTCGGTCGCGGAGGGCAGCAGGGAGACCAGACGCATCCTCCCATCGTGCCCGGGTCATCCCGGGCCACCGCGACCGGAGCCCTGCTCCGGCCGGGCGACCCCGGGTCGGCCCGGTCCGGGCCGGCCTCCCATTGGGACGCCCACCCCTGACGGGCGTCCCGCTCCGCCGCCGGGCGCCACCTGCCCGGCCCTTCCGCTCGGCGACTCAGCCCTGCCGGGTCTTCCAGCGGGGGTTGGTGCGGTTGACGACCAGCACCCGGCCGTGTCGGCGTACCACCACCGAGCCCGGCTTCCGCTTCAGCACCCGCAGGGAGCGACGAACCCTCATGATCATCCTCCTCGGCTGAGGTCCGGCCCGTGTGGCCGTCCGGGTGCACAACATCACCCGAGGAGGCGGCATTCCGGGGCGGCCAGCCCCGCTCCCGCCGGGGATGTCCGTTCTCAGCCAACGATCTCCGTATGTCGCCCGAATCGCCGATCAGAAGTACGTCTCCAGGACGTCGACGACGGTGTCGCTGTCGTCGACGACCGGGATGTACCGCCACTTGTCGAAGGCGGTGCACGGGTGCGAGATGCCGAAACAGAGCAGGTCTCCCGGGCGGAGGTCGGCGTCCGGGGGCACGGCGAGGAAGGCGTGGTGGTCGTTGAGCCGGGTGACGACCACCCCGGCGACCGGCTCGACCGCCCCCGAGACCCGGCGGACCCGCAGCGGGATCGGCAGTCCCTCGTCGTACGGGGCGTCCCGCTTGCCCATCCCGGCGATCGCCAGGCCCGGCTCGGGGACGGAGGTGACCTGCGCCCAGAGTTCCAGCGCGGGGGCCAGCCCGTCCTCGTCCGGGATGCGGCGAAACGGCGTGTGGTCGGCGTAGAAGCCGTGGTCGTGGCTGACGTAGGCACCGCTGCGGAGCACCACCCGGAGCCGGTGGCCGGCGAGCCAGTCGCCGGCGAGCCGGTCGGCCACCACGTCGAACCAGGCGCTGCCCCCGGCGCTGACGATCACCTCGTCGGCCAGGAGTCCCCGGCGGGCCAGCTCCGTCGTGGCCGCCCGGGTCCGGTCCAGGTACGCCCCGACCGCGTCGGCGTCGGGGAGTCCGCCCTCGTACGCGGCGACCCCGGCGAGGCGGACCCGAGGGGTGGCGGCGGCCGCCTCGGCAACCTCGACCAGGTGATCGAGGCTCCGACAGCCGGTACGCCCGCCGGGGTAGCCGAGTTCGGCCAGGACGGGTACCGCGGCGTTGCCCGGCCGCCCGGCGAGCGCGGCGCCGATCGCCTCGACGCCGGCGACCGAGTCGACGAAGAGGAACGCCTCGAAGCCCCGGTCCAGTTCGTCCGCGAGCCAGCGCAGCGGCACCGGATCGAGCAGCTGGTTGGCGAGCAGCACCCGGGGCACCCCGAGCGCGCGACAGGCGAGCAGCTGGTTGGCGGTGGCCACGGTGATCGCCCAGGCGCCGGCGGCGAGCTGCCGGGCGAACAGCGACGGCGCCATGGTGGTCTTACCGTGCGGCGCGAACGACAGGCCGTGCCGGGCGCAGAACCGGGCCAGCGTCGCGATGTTCCGGTCGAGGGCGGCACGCCGGGCAACCAACACGGGCCAGGTGAACGCGCCGCCGAAGAGGTGGTGATTGGCGCCGGCGAACGCGGCGGCCGGGACGGGCGGACCGGGCTGCCAGATCCCCTTCGCCCGCCAGTCCACGGCTGTCCCGACACCGGGCGCGGGGGCGGGGGCCGCCCGGAGGTGCTCGCCCATCGACTCTCCCTCGGGTCGCACCGAACCCGGTCGGATCCCCACAGGTTCGGATGTGGCTCGCTGTCGGCTGCCCAGCGTGCCGGCTCGGCCGGGTCAACGTCAAGCACTTGACGGGAGCTGTCGCGAGGGCGCACCCTATCTCGGCCACGTTTAACGGACCATTTTCGAACCTGGAGGACCGATGGTGATCGGTCTGGTCATCCACGCCAGCCACCGCGCCGTCTTCGAGGACGCGGCGCGGACCCTGGCCGGGGTGACCCTGGAGTGGGTGGTCTACGAGCACGAGGACGCGGTACGGGACCTCGTCGGGGACCTGCTCGCCCGGCAGCGCGTCGACGGACTGATGCTCGGCCCGGTCCCGTACGCGAAGTGTTCCGACCTGCTCCCGGCGGACCTTCCGGTCGCCATCCTGCGGTCGGCCGGCCTGGACCTGTCGCTCGCCTTCTTCAAGGCGCTGTCCCGGGGCTGGCGGCCGACCCCGGTCAGCATCGACACCTACGACGTCGGAACGGTTGACGAGGTGGTCCGGGCGTTGGACCTGGACCCGGCCGGGATCAGCTGCCTGCCGTACGACCCGGAGCAGAGCGTGGCGGAGATCGTGGCGTTCCACCGCGCCGCGCTGGCCCGGACCGGCGCCGACTACGTGATCAGCCTGCGTACCGCGGTCGCGGAGCAGCTGGCTGGCACCACCCGGGTGCTCGGCGGGCTGCCCGGACCGGCCACCCTCCGCGCCCAGTTGCACGAGCTGGCGCTGCGGGTGCAGTCGAAGCGGGCGAGCGCGCTGCGGTTCGCCGCCGGCGTCTTCCTGGTCAGCCGGGCGGGGCCGCAGCTCGACCTCGACCGGGCCCGGGTGGGCCTGATGAACCTGCTGCTCAACACCCCCGAGTTCGGCGACGCGTGGATTGAGAACCGGGGCCGGCGCGGAGTGGTGGTCTTCGCCCACCAGGCGCTGTTCGAACAGGCGACCCGCAACTGGGTGGCCCTGCCGGCGCTCGGCCAGGCCCAGGAGACCCTCGGCATCCGGGTCGCTGCCGGGTTCGGGGTGGGCGCCTCGGCGCGAAGCTGTCTGCACCTGGCCGAGCGGGCCGCCGCCCGCGCCGAGCAGGAGGACGCACCGAGCGCGTACCTGGTCGAGGACAGCGGGGTGATCATCGGCCCGATGAGTCCGGTCGGCACCGCGGTCGCCTTCACCTACCGGGGGCACGGCGCCGAGCTGGAGCGGCTCGCCGGTGAGGTGGGGTTGAGTGCGGCGACGCTCTCCCGGCTGGCGGCGGTCGAGCGGGCGCTGGAGGGGCGGGCCATCTCCCCCGGGGACCTCGCCCAGCAGCTCGGCATCACCGATCCGAGCGGTCGGCGGCTGATCCGCAAGCTGAGCGAGTCCGGGCTGGTCGAGGCGGAGGGCAGCACGCAGCTGCACCGCAAGGGCCGACCCGCCCGGCTGTACCGGCTGCGCATCGCGGCCGCGATCGAGGACCGATGAACGGGCCGGTGGAGCACGCGGTGTGCGGAGACGTGCGAGAGACACGCGGGGAGATGCGAGGGGAGCGCGGGGACGTGTGCGGGGAGCGCGGGGACGTGCCGGGGGAGCGGGCGGCGCGGTGGGACCTGCTGCTCACCGGCGGCGACCTGCTCGACCCGGGCGGCGGCCGGCGCGGTCCACACGACGTGGCGGTCCGCGACGGGCGGATCGCCGCGGTGGCGCCGCGACTGCCCCGCGACGGCGCGGCCGAGGTCGTCGACCTGGGCGGGCGACTCGTCACCCCGGGGCTGGTCGACCTGCACACCCACGTGTACGCCGGTGCGACGTACTGGGGGATCGACCCCGACCCGGTGGCGTGGCGCTCCGGGGTGACCACCTGGGTCGACGCCGGTTCGGCCGGTGCCTACTCGTTTCCGGCCTTCGCGGCGGCGGCGGCCGGTTACCGGGTTCGGGTCCCCGCGCTGCTGAACATCTCGACGGTGGGACTGGTCGCCCGCGTCGGGGAGGCGCGGGACCTCGCCAACTGCGACGTCGAGCTGGCGGTGGCCACGGTACGGGCGTACCGGGACAGCATCGTCGGGATCAAGGTCCGGATGGACCGGCACAACATCGGCACGCACGGGCTGACCCCGCTGCGCCGGGCGGTCGCGGCGGCCGAGGCCGCCGACCTGCCGGTGATGGTCCACATCGGAGCGGCGCCGCCGTCGATCGGCGAGCTGCTGCCGCTGCTGCGTCCGGGCGACATCATCACGCACTGTGCCAGCGGTATCGCCGCCGGTCCGGCGGGGTTCGATCCCGCCGCCAAGGACGCGTACCAGGCGGGGATCGTCTTCGACCTCGGGCACGGCTCCGGCGGCTTCGCCTTCGACGTCCTGGAGGCGCAGCTGGCCGCCGGGATGCCGCCGCACGTGGTCTCCACCGACCTGCACGCGCGCTCGCTGCACGGCCCGGTCTTCGACCTGCCGACGACGATGGCCAAGGCACTCGCCGTCGGGATGAGCCTGGAGCAGGTGGTCGCGGCGGCGACCATCGGCCCGGCCCGGGCACTCGGTCTGCCGGCCGGGGTCGGCACGCTTGCGGTCGGCGGGCCGGCCGACCTCGCCGTCTTCACCGTCGAGCACGGCCGGTTCGAGCTGTCCGACGTGCACGGGCAGCGCCGTACCGCCCCGCTGCGGCTGGTGAACGAGGCGACCTATCGGGCGGGTCGGCCGCTACCACCCCGGCTCTCGCCGCCACCCCCGCCGTGGATCCCGCTCACCGACGCCCAGCGTGCCGCCCTGGCCGACCGGGACCGGGCGGTCCGTCGACTGCTGACCACACCCCTGGTGGGCCCCGACGGGCTCACCGAACAGTTTCCCCGAGACGGAGGTTGACCATGCCCAAGAAGATCATCGTCGCCGACCGGGCGGCGCCACCCGGCGGGCCGTACTCGCACGCGGTGGTCGCCGGAGACTTCGCGTACCTGGCCGGTGCCTGCCCGGTGCTGCCGGACGGCACCTGGGTCACCGGGGACTTCGCCGCCCAGGCCCGAGCCGCGTTCGACAATCTGGCGGCGGTGGCCGAGGCGGCCGGCGGCGACCTCAGCAAGGCCGTCCGGGTCGGCGTCTACCTGCGCGACTTCGCCGACTTTCCGACGATGAACGAGATCTACCAGGAGTACTTCGGCACCGAGAACCTGCCGGCCCGGACCACCCTGCCGGTCGCCCTGAACGGCTTCGACATCGAGGTCGACGCGGTCCTGTACCTCGGGGACTAGGGGCACCGGACGGTCAGCGGGGCGCTGTCCGCAACCGGTGAAACACTGACCGCCCGGTGCGCCGGGCGGGCGGTACGACGTGCCCAGAAACCGCTTCTGAGCTGGGAAATTGTGACTTGACGCGACCGGGTAGGCCGCCCCAGCCTGAAGGACATCATTACCGACCTAATTACGAACATGGCTCGTTATAGAACTCTTTCCCGAGGGAGACCACCCGTGCGGAGATTTCTCGCCCTGACCGCGCTCTGCGCCGTCGCCCTGGGCGTCGCTGCTTGCGCACCCTCTACCGGCCAATCGACCGACAGCACCGACTCCATGACCGGCACCCTGCGGGTCTGGCTCTTCGACGAGGCCAACCGCGCCGCCAAGGAGGCGGTGATCAAGGAGGCCATCGCCGAGTTCACGGCGCGCCACGACGACGTCACGGTCGATGTCAGCTACCTGGCCACCGACACCCGCGCCGAGAAGTACAAGGGCGCGCTCAACGACCCGGCGAGCGCGCCGGACGTGACCGAGATCGGCAACACCGACCTGGCGAGCTTCGTCGCCTCCAACGGAATGATCGACGTCACCGCGGACAACGGCAGGTGGGCCGAGGCGGCCGACCTGCCGGCCGACCTGGTCAACACCGTCACCGTGCAGGGGAAGCAGTACGGTGTGCCGTGGTGGCTCGGCGTGCGGGCCCTCTACTACCGCACCGACATCTTCAACGAACTCGGCCTCCAGCCCCCCACGTCGTACGCCGAGCTGGTCAGCGCGGCCAAGAAGGTCCGGGCCGCCCACCCGGAGATGCTGGGGATCGCGGTCGGCGGGCTCTACACCTTCGGCGCGCTGCCGTTCATCTGGGACGCCGGCGGCGACATCGCCACCAGCTCCGGCGACGGCTACACCGCGGCGATCGACTCGCCGGCGGCCAAGGCCGGCATCAAGGCGTACACGGACCTGTTCAGCGACGACATCTGCCCCGCCCAGCAGTGTGTGGACCTGACCGGCGGCGGCACCGTCGAGGCGTTCGCGGCGGGTCGGGCCGGGATGGCCATTCTCGGCAACTTCAACCGCTCGGCGGTGGACGCCGGCGCGGTCAAGGGGAAGTACGCCGTCGTGCCGCTCCCCGGCGCCAAGCCCGGCTCGATCGCTCCCGCCTTCGCCGGCGGCAGCAGCCTGGGGGTCTTCCGTTCCACGAAGCACCGGACCCTCGCCGTCGAGTTCATGCACCTGCTGGCGAGCAAGAAGTACACCCTGAAGCTGTACGAGGCGATGGGCTTCCTGCCCGCGATGAAGTCGGCCCGGGCCGAGGTGGTCAGCACCCAGCCGTTCCTCAAGCCGTTCCTCGACACCATGGACGCCGGAACCAGGTTCGTACCGGTCGACAAGGCGTGGACCACCATCGACGCCGAGCGGATCATCCCGACCATGCTCCAGAAGGTGATCACGAAGAAGGCGAGTGTGGACGCGGCGGCCGCCGAGGCGAACCAGCAGATCACCGCGGCGTTCGGAAAGTAGCGACCGGTGTCGACCGCCACGCTCCGCCGGCAGCGGCTCACGCCCCTGTGGCTGCTGCTGCCGGCGCTCGCCGTCCTGGTGCCGATGTTCGCGTACCCGCTCTACCAGCTCGGGCTGCTCTCCCTGTTCGACTACGGGCAGCCCCAGGTCAGCGGGGGCGAGCCGGCCCGGTTCCTGGGCGCGGGGAACTACCGGACCCTCGTCGCCGACCCGGCGTTCTGGACCGTGCTCGGCCAGACGGTGCTCTTCGCCGCCGGCTGCGTGGTCGCGACGCTCGCGGTCGGCGCCGCACTCGCGGTGCTGCTGACCCGGGTCGGCCGGGTGGCCCGGATCGCGCTGTCGCTCGCGGCGCTCACCGCCTGGGCCGCCCCGGCGATGACCGGCTCGGTGGTCTGGATGTTCCTCTTCGACAGCAACCTCGGTCTGGTCAACGAGCTGCTCGGGCTGGGCGCGTACAACTGGCTCTACGACCGGACCGTGGCGTTCGTCCTGGTCGGCGCGGTGGTGGTCTGGCACTCGTTCCCGTTCGTGATGATCACCCTGTACGCCGGCATCAAGGCGATCCCCGACTCGGTGCTGGAGGCCGCGGCCCTGGACGGTGCGGGTCCCGCCGCCACGTTCCGCCGGATCATCGTCCCGATGTTGCGGCCGCTCCTCACGATCGTGGTGATCCAGTCGATCATCTGGGACTTCAAGGTGTTCACCCAGATCTACGTGATGACCCGCGGCGGCGGCATCGCCGGCCAGAACCTGGTGCTCAACGTGTACGCGTACCAGAAGGCGTTCGCCTCCGCGCAGTACGGCCTCGGCTCGGCGATCGGGGTCGTGATGACCCTGATCCTGCTGGTGGTCACGCTGCTCTACCTGCGGGCGCTGCGTCGTACCGGAGAGTCGCTGTGAGCGCGGGGAGCGGACCGGGTGAGCCGGGCCGGCGGCCCGGGCGGAACGGCGCGGTGGTAGCGGGCAGGTCGCGGTGAGCGCGAGAACGGAGGGCGGCACGATGGTGACGGGAAGCGCGCCGGGGGTACGCGCCGTGCGTACCTGGCCGCGGGGTGGTGCGGCGGGCGCGGGACAGCGTCCGGGCGGCGGAGTCGCGCGGCGCCGGTCGCGGGGCGGAGGTCGGGTCTCGCGCCGGCTCGGCGACGCGATCGCGATCGCGGTCGCCGCGGTGACCGTCTTCCCGATCTACTGGATGGTGCTCTCCGCGGTGAAGCCGACCGGCGAGATCCTCTCGGCCGATCCCCGACCGTGGACCCTGCACCCGACGCTGGACCACTTCCGGGCGGCGCTCGGGGTGAGCGGGTTCGGCCGCTACTTCCTGAACAGCCTGGTCGTGGCGCTCTCGGTGGTCGTGCTGAGCGCGGTGGTCTCGTTCCTGGCCGCGGTGGCGCTGACCCGCTACCGGTTCCGGGCCCGCAGCACGATCCTGGTGCTCTTCCTGATCGCCCAGATGGTGCCGGTGGAGGCGCTGAGCATCCCGCTCTTCTTCCAGATCCGGGATCTCGGCCGGGTCGTACCGGGAGTGGGACTCAACACGCTCGGTGCGCTGATCCTGGTGCAGCTGGCGTTCAGCCTGCCCTTCACGATCTGGATGCTGCGCGGCTTCGTCGCGGCGATCCCGCCGGAGGTGGAGGAGGCGGCGACCCTGGACGGGGCGGGACGGTTCACCATCCTGTGGCGGATCCTCTTTCCGCTGGTGGCGCCCGGTCTCGCCGCGACGAGCGTCTTCTCCTTCATCACCGCGTGGAACGACTTCATCTTCGCCAAGACGTTCATCATCAGCGCCACCGAGAACCAGACGCTGCCGGCCGCGCTGCTCGTCTTCTTCAAGCCGGACGAGAACGACTGGGGTGGCATCATGGCCGCCTCCACCCTGATGACGATCCCGGTGCTGATCTTCTTCATCCTCGTTCGGCGCCGCCTGGTCTCCGGGCTCGGTGGGGCGGTGAAGGACTGATGTCCGATCCCGTGGCGACCCTGCTGCCGCAACCGGTCACCGTCCGGCCCGGTGCCGGCGGTTGCACCCTCACGTCCGCGACCGTGCTGCGGGCCGTCCCGGACTGCGCCGGCGTCGCCCGGTGGCTGCGGGAGATCCTGTCCCGCGCCACCGGGTTGCCGCTGCCGGAGCGGATCGGTCCGGTCACGGCCGCCGGGCCGGAGTCCGGCCAGGCCCACGCCGCCGGGGCGGCGTCCGGGATGACGGTGGCCGCCGACCCGACGTCCGGTGCTTCGGACGTCGGGTCGGCCCGTGCCGTCACGCTCGCCCTCGACCCGGCGCTCCCCGCGGAGGGATACCGGCTCCGGGTACGCCCCGACGGCATCGCCATCACCGGCGGCTCACCCGCGGGCGTCTTCTACGGGGCACAGAGCCTGCGTCAACTGCTGCCACCGGCGGTGTACCGGCGGGCGCCGGTGCGCTCCGGCCCCTGGACCGTCCCCTGTCTCGACGTCGAGGACCGGCCGCGCTTCGGCTGGCGCGGGTTCATGCTGGACGTCGCGCGGCACTTCATGCCGGTCTCCGGGGTGTTGCGGATCGTCGACCTGCTCGCCGCGCACAAGCTCAACGTGCTGCACCTGCACCTCACCGACGACCAGGGCTGGCGACTGCAGATCCGGCGCTATCCGCGGCTCACCGAGGTCGGGGCCTGGCGGGCCGAGTCGATGGTCGGATCGCGCCAGCACGAGCGGTTCGACGGCCGGCCGCACGGCGGCTACTACCGCCAGGACGACATCCGCGAGATCGTCGCGTACGCGGCCGAGCGGTTCGTCACCGTGGTACCGGAGATCGATCTGCCCGGCCACACCCAGGCGGCGATCGCGGCGTATCCGGAACTCGGCAACCACCCCGAGGAGCCGGTGGCGGTCTCCACCCGGTGGGGGATCTCGACACGGGTGCTCAACGTCTCCGACGAGACCATCGGCTTCTTCCGTGACGTCCTCGACGAGGTCATGGAACTCTTCCCGAGCCGGTACATCGGGATCGGCGGCGACGAGTGCCGCAAGGACGAGTGGCGGGCCAGTCCCGCCGCGCAGCGGCGGATCCGCGACCTCGGCCTGGCAGACGAGGACGAGCTGCAGGCCTGGTTCGTCCGGCAGTTCCAGGAGCACCTGGCCGCCCGCGGCCGGGTGCTGTACGGCTGGGACGAGATCCTGGAGGGCGGTCTCCCGCCGGGTGCCGCCGTCGCGGCCTGGCGCGGTCCCGCCGTGGCGGTAGCCGCGGCCGAGGCGGGGCACGACGTCGTCGCCTGCTGGGACAGCGCCGCGTACCTGGACTATCGCCAGTCCGAGCACCCGGACGAGCCGATCCCGGTCGGCACCCTGCTGACCGTCGCCGACGTCCGGGCCTTCGAGCCGGTACCGCCGACCCTGCCGGCCGGGTTGCGGCACCGCGTCCTCGGTGCCCAGTGCAACCTCTGGACCGAGCACGCCGACAGCCCTCGGGCCGTCGACTACCTCGCCTTTCCCCGGCTCTCGGCCTTCGCCGAGGCGGTCTGGTCGCCGGCCGGGACGACCGCCGGCTTCGACCGCCGCCTGGCCGCGCACCTACGCCGGCTCGACGCGATGGGCGTCGAGTACCGGCCGCCGGGTGGGCCGCTGCCCTGGCAACGGCGCCCGGACGCGGCCGGCTGGCCGCGCCAGCGCGCCGACCGGGCGGCCGAACTCGCTGAGCTGACCCGCAACGTGGTGTCGGCGCGGCCGGGTGGAGGTGTCGCCTCCGCCCGGTGAGCGTGCCCCGACCAGCCGGACGACGGCCCGTTCAGGGCGACGGAGCGCGGACGGTCCCCGGCGTGCCGGCCGGCCCCGGGTCCGGGGGAGCGCCGTCGACCGGAGCCGCGGCGGGGGAACCGGTCGGGGCGTGGGGCGGTCCCGCCTCCGGAGCGTGACCCTGGGCGCGGGCCGGGCCCAGCCCGGCGGCGACCCGGCGTTCCCGGGGCGGGCCGGCGAGAAGGTGTCCGGCGGTCGCGAGCAGCCCGACCGCGCCGACCGCCAGCCAGTGGCCGTCGCCGAGGTACTGCAGGCTGGTTCCGCCGATGCTCGGGGCGACGAAGGCGGCGGCCGGGAAGGTGAGGTAGAAGACGGCCTGGTAGCGACCGCGTAGCGCGGGCGGGGCCAGCTCGGCGTTGATCTCGGCGTTCGGCGGGGCGGCGAGCATCGATCCGACCGTCCAGACCAGGGCGGCCAGCAAATAGCTGGGAAGCCGGTCGGCCAGCGCCAGGCTGGCGTACCCGAGCGCCATCAGCGTGGTCGCGGTGGCCAGCACCCGGTGCTTGGGACGCCCGTCCAGCAGCCGGGGCACGAAGAGCTGCCCGGCCACGATGAGCGCGCCACCGAGCGCGACCACCAGGCCGTACGCCGAGGAGCTGAGCCCGTCGGCGCGCATCGCCAGCGGCATGACGGTGGAGTTCTGGGTGGTGAGCATCGCCTGCACGAAGGTCAGCCCGACGAAGGCCAGGAAGATCCGGTCGGTGAGCGGCACCCACAGCCCGCCCCGGCCGACACCCCGTCGCGGTCGCCGGCTCCGCCCCGTCTCGTCGAGCGGCACGGCGACACCGGATCCGGCGGTACCGCCATGGTCGACGGTGCTCGGGCGGGCCACGGCGGGGCGAAGGGTCTCCGGGACCTTCCACGCGATGATGACGGCGGTGCAGAGCGTGGTGCCGGCGTCGACCAGGAACAGCGCGAGGTAGCTCGCCTCGGCGAGCAGCCCGGCCAGCGCGGACGCCAGGGCCGTCCCGACGTTGAAGGCCCAGAACTGGAGGTTGAACGCGCGGGACCGGCGGGGCAGGGGCACCACGTCGACGATCGCGGCGACGAACGCCGGGCCCGGCATCGAGTGGGCGATCCCGACCAGCGCGGCGAGCAGGGCGATGATCGGCACGTTGGTGGCGACCGCCATCCCGCCCATCAGCATCGCGGCGACCAGGTGCGCCCAGAACAGCGTCCGGCGCCGTCCCCAGCGGTCGGTGAGGACCCCGCCGAGCAGGACGCCGACCACTCCGCCGATGCCGTACGCCCCGACCGCCAACCCGGTCAGCGCCGCGCCGACCCCGCGCGCCTCGGTGAGGTAGAGCGGGAGGAAGAGCATGGCGAAGGCGCCGACCCGGTTGATCAGGAGACCGGACCAGAGGTACCAGAAGGTCGCCGGGAGCCCTCCGGCGGTGTCGCGCAACCAGCCCCGAACTGTCCGCACCCGTCCTCCGATGAGGAAGCTGTTCTGTTGTCCGGCCGGCTCGACGGTAGGGAGTCGGTGCGCCGTGCGCCAGTGGGATTCGTCGCATCTCCGCCGGACGGTGTCCGTGTGTGCCCGTCGGGCACGGCCGGGGAAAGATCCCGGATGCGCGGTCGGCATGCCCCCGCGGGTCGTCGCGGGTCCGGCCGGGTCGCGCACGGGGACCCGGCTCGGTCCCGGTACGGCATCAGCCTTGATAGGCGATACCTATTGATCAATCGGACCTACCAATGTGCATATTGTATTCACGCCGCCGTATCGTGGAGCCGATCGGTCGATCTGCGAGCGGAGGGTGGAACACCGTGGAGAGTCCGGGCGCCGCGACGAGAGCGGATCGGGTACGCGCGCTGGTCGCGGCACATCGGGGTGACCGGGGTGCCCTGCTGCCGATCCTGCACCGGATCCAGGAGGAGTTCGGCTACATCGACGCCGACGACGTACCGGTGCTGGCGGCCGAGCTCAACATCTCCCGGGCCGACGTGCACGGCGTCGTGACCTTCTACACCGACTTCCGGTCCGAACCCGCCGGCCGGACCGTCGTCCGGCTCTGCCGCGCCGAGGCGTGCCAGGCGGTCGGCGCGGAGCGGCTCATCGCGTACGCCGAACAGTCCCTCGGTGTCGCACTCGGACAGACCACACCGGACGGTGCGGTCACCCTGGAGCAGGTCTTCTGCCTCGGCAACTGCGCCCTCGGCCCCTCGGGCCAGGTCGACGGGCAGCTGCACGGACGGCTCACCCCGGCCCGTCTCGACGCCCTGCTGGCCGCGTCGCGAGCGGCGGCGCCGGCCGCTTACGAGGTCACGACCAGCGGAAAGACGGTGAACTCATGACGACGCCGGTCACAGTCTACGTACCCCGGGACTCCGCCGCGCTCTCGGTCGGCGCCGACCTGGTCGCCGCCGAGCTCGAGCGGGTCGCCGCCCAGGCGGGGAGGTCGGTGCGGGTGGTCCGCAACGGATCCCGCGGCATGCTCTGGCTGGAACCGCTGGTCGAGGTGGTCACCGAGCGGGGCCGGATCGGGTACGGGCCGGTGGCGCCGGAGCGGGTCGGCGAGCTGGTCGCCGCCGGGCTGTTCGACGGCGCCGACCACGAACTCTGCCAGGGCGTCGTCGAGGAGCTGCCGTGGCTGCGCAACCAGACCCGGCTCTGCTTCGCCCGGGTCGGGGTGATCGACCCGCTCTCGCCGGAGGACTACGTCGCGCACGGCGGGCTCGCCGGGCTGCGCGCCGCACTCGCCACGTCCCCGGCCGAGGTGGTCGCCGAGGTCACCGAGTCCGGGCTGCGCGGCCGGGGCGGCGCGGGCTTCCCGGCCGGGATCAAGTGGAAGACCGTCGCCGACACCCCCGACACGCTGAAGTTCGTCTGCTGCAACGCCGACGAGGGCGACAGTGGCACGTTCGCCGACCGGATGCTGATGGAGGGTGACCCGTTCACCCTCATCGAGGGGATGACCATCGCCGCGTACGCGGTCGGCGCGAGCGAGGGCTACGTCTACATCCGCTCCGAGTACCCGGACGCGGTGCGCACCATGCGACGGGCCATCGCCATCGCCCGTGAGCAGGGCTGGCTGGGCGACGACATCCTCGGCTCCGGGCTCCGCTTCGACCTGCACGTCCGGGTCGGGGCCGGTGCGTACATCTGCGGCGAGGAGACCGCGATGTTGGAGAGCCTGGAGGGCAAGCGCGGCATGGTCCGGGCCAAGCCCCCGATCCCGGCGATCAGCGGGCTGTTCGGCAAGCCGACCGTGGTGAACAACGTGTTGACCCTGGCCTCGGTCCCGGCGATCCTCGCCGACGGCGCGGCGGCGTACCAGGCGCTCGGTGTGGCGCGGTCGCGCGGCACCCAGGTCTTCCAACTCGCCGGCAACGTCGCCCGGGGCGGCGTCGTCGAGACCGCGTTCGGGATGACGCTGGGCGAGCTGGTTCACACGTACGGGGGCGGCACGCGCTCCGGCCGGCCCGTCCGCGCGGTCCAGGTCGGCGGCCCGCTCGGGGCGTACCTGCCCGCGGACCGCCTGGACCTGCCGCTGGAGTACGAGGCGTTCGCCGCGGCCGGCGCGATGCTCGGGCACGGCGGCGTCGTCGTCTTCGACGACACCGTCGACATGGCGGCGATGGCGCGATTCGCCATGGAGTTCTGTGCCGAGGAGTCCTGCGGCAAGTGCACCCCGTGCCGGGTCGGCGCGGTCCGCGGTGTCGAGACGATCGACAAGATCGTCGCCGGCCAGGACCCGGACGGCAACCTCGCCCTGCTGAACGACCTCTGCGAGCTGATGACCGAGGGGTCGCTCTGCGCGATGGGCGGGCTTACCCCGATGCCCGTCCGGAGCGCGCTGCTGCACTTCCCGGACGACTTCACCGCCCGCACCGAGAGGCGCGCGGAAGAATCTGCTGGCCGTTTTGAGGAGGCCAAGTCATGAGCCTGCTGAAGGAACCCGACCTCGGCACCCCGGCCAAGGCCGGCCTGGCGACGGTGACGATCGAGGTGGACGGCCTGCCGGTGACCGTACCGGAGGGCACCTCGGTGATGCGTGCGGCGGCGCTGAGCGGAATCGAGATCCCCAAGCTCTGCGCCACCGACAGCCTGGAGGCGTTCGGCTCCTGCCGGCTCTGCCTCGTCGAGATCGAGGGGCGGCGTGGCACCCCGGCCTCCTGCACCACGCCGGTCGCCGAGGGCATGAAGGTGCGGACGCAGTCGCCGAAGCTGGCCAAGCTCCGGCAGGGCGTGATGGAGCTGTACATCTCCGACCACCCGCTGGACTGCCTCACCTGCTCGGCCAACGGCGACTGCGAGTTGCAGGACATGGCCGGCGTGGTCGGGCTGCGCCAGGTGCGCTACGGCTACTCCGGCGCCAACCACCTCGCCGAGCCCACCGACACCAGCAACCCGTACTTCCAGTTCGAGGCGTCGAAGTGCATCGCCTGCTCCCGCTGTGTCCGGGCGTGCGGTGAGATCCAGGGGACCTTCGCGCTGACCATCGAGGGGCGCGGCTTCAACTCCAAGGTCTCCGCCGGCGGCACCGACTTCATGTCCTCCGAGTGCGTCTCCTGCGGGGCCTGCGTGCAGGCCTGCCCGACCGCCACGCTCCAGGAGAAGTCGGTGGTCCAGCTCGGCATGCCGACCCGCAGCGTCATCACCACCTGTGCCTACTGCGGGGTCGGGTGCTCGTTCAAGGCCGAGCTGCGCGGAACCGAGCTGGTCCGCATGGTGCCGTACAAGGACGGCGGCGCCAACGAGGGACACTCCTGTGTCAAGGGCCGCTTCGCCTTCGGCTACGCCACCCACCCCGACCGGGTGCTGACCCCGATGATCCGGGAGAGCATCACCGACGAGTGGCGGCAGGTGGACTGGGAGACCGCGATCACCTACACCGCCAGGAGGCTGCGGGAGATCCAGGCCCGGTACGGCGTCGGCGCGATCGGTGGCATCACCTCCTCGCGGACCACGAACGAGGAGGTGTACGTCGTCCAGAAGATGATCCGGGCGGCGTTCGGCAACAACAACGTGGACACCTGCGCCCGGGTCTGCCACTCGCCGACCGGCTACGGCCTCAAGCAGACCTTCGGCACCTCGGCCGGCACCCAGGACTTCCGCTCGGTGGCGAAGGCCGACGTGATCATGGTGATCGGTGCCAACCCGACCGACGGACACCCGGTCTTCGCCTCCCGGATGAAGCGCCGGATCCGCGAGGGGGCCAAGCTGATCGTCATCGACCCGCGCCGGATCGACCTGGTCCGGTCGCCGCACATCGAGGCGACCCACCACCTCCAGCTCGCTCCCGGCACCAACGTCGCGGTGATCAACGCGATGGCGCACGTCGTCCTCACCGAGGGGCTGGTCGCCCGGGACTTCGTGGCCGAGCGCTGCGAGGGCTTCGAGGAGTGGGCGGAGTTCATCGCCCGTCCGGAGAACAGCCCGGAGGCGGTGGAGGAGCTGACCGGAGTGCCGGCCGAGGAGCTGCGGGCCGCGGCCCGGCTCTACGCCACCGGCGGCAATGCCGCGATCTACTACGGCCTCGGGGTGACCGAGCACAGCCAGGGCTCCACCATGGTGATGGGGATGGCGAACCTCGCCATGGCAACCGGCAACATCGGCCGGGAGGGGGTCGGGGTCAACCCGCTGCGCGGGCAGAACAACGTCCAGGGCTCCTGCGACATGGGTTCCTTCCCCCACGAGCTGCCCGGCTACCGGCACATCTCGGACGACGTCGTGCGCGGGACCTTCGAGGAGATGTGGGGGCGGGAGATCCAGTCCGAGCCCGGGCTGCGGATCCCGAACATGTTCGACGCGGCGCTCGAGGGAAGCTTCCGGGCGCTCTACGTGCAGGGCGAGGACATCGCGCAGTCCGACCCGAACACCAGCCACGTCACCGCCGCGTTGCGGGCGATGGAGCTGGTCGTGGTGCAGGATCTCTTCCTCAACGAGACCGCCAGGTTCGCGCACGTCTTCCTGCCCGGCACCTCGTTCCTGGAGAAGGACGGCACCTTCACCAACGCCGAACGGCGGATCAACCGGGTCCGGCCGGTGATGCCGCCGAGGACCGGCAAGCACGAGTGGCAGATCGCCTGCGAGATCGCCGAGGCGATGGGCTACCCGATGCGGTACGCGCACCCGAGCGAGATCATGGACGAGATCGCCGCCCTCACCCCGACGTTCGCCGGGGTCTCCTTCGAGAAGCTGGACAAGCTCGGCAGTGTGCAGTGGCCGTGCAACGCCGCAGCCCCGGAGGGGACGCCGATCATGCACGTGGACGGCTTCGTCCGGGGCAAGGGGAAGTTCGTCCTGACACCGTTCGTCCCGACCCGGGAGCGGAGCACCCGGAAGTTCCCGCTGATCCTCACCACCGGCCGGATCCTCACCCAGTACAACGTCGGTGCGCAGACCCGGCGGACCGCGAACGTCGCGTGGCACCCGGAGGACGTACTGGAGATCCACCCACACGACGCGGAGGTCCGGGGCATCAGCGACGGCGACGAGGTCGTGCTGTCCAGCCGGGTCGGCCAGACCTCGCTGCGGGCCGTCCTCTCCGACCGGATGCCGGTCGGGGTCGTCTACACCACGTTCCACCACCCGGTGACCGGGGCGAACGTGGTGACCACCGAGAACTCCGACTGGGCGACCAACTGTCCGGAGTACAAGGTGACGGCGGTCCAGGTCGGGCTGAAGAACCCGCCCGGGCGACAGGCGGCGACCCGGGCGGAGGAGCTGCTTCCGGCGATGGCGGACTGAGATGGGGGCGGAGCTGCGGATGGAGCCGCGTACCGAGACGCGGACGGAGTCGCATGGCGGGATCTCCCCGCAGATCAGGATGGCGAACGAGATCGCCGTCCAGTTCCACCACCAGCCACCGGAGGAGGCGGCGGCGGCGATCGCCGCGCACATCCGGGCGTTCTGGGAGCCGCGGATGCGGGCCGAGCTGTTGCGGCGGGCCGAGGCCGAGCCGCAGGCGCTCGATCCGCTCGCCCTGGCGGCCGCCCGGCTGCTCCGGGGCTGACGCTCCTCCCGAACGGTCGCGCCGGGCACCGCCGAGCCCGGCGCGACCGTATGTATCCCACCCGACCGGACGCGCGGTCGTCCTCATGTCTCTCGTACGCCGGCGCCGCGATGCCTTGACCTCGGTACATACTGCATACAGAATATCGTCGTCGCTCAGCGAGCCGCTCGGGAGGACCCGTGCCGACACACCACCTCCGCTTCGACGTGAACTGTTCGATCCTCTTCACCGAACTGCCCCTGCTGGAGCGGCCGGCGGCGGCAAAGGCGGCCGGATTCGACGGGGTCGAGTTCTGGTGGCCGTTCGCGGAGCCGGTGCCGGCCGCGGCCGAGGTGGACGCGTTCGTCGCTGCGATCCGCGACGCCGGCGTCCAGCTGGTCGGGCTCAACTTCTTCGCCGGGGACATGCCCGGCGGCGATCGCGGGCTGGTCTCCTGGCCGGGTCGTTCGGCCGAGTTCCGGGAGAATGTCGCCGTGGTCGCGGCGATCGGTGCGGCCACCGGGTGCCGCTCCTTCAACGCCCTCTACGGCAACCGGCTGCCGGACGTGGACCCGACCGAGCAGGACGAGGTGGCGGTGGAGAACCTGACCGCCGCGGCCGCCACGGTGGCCCGGATCGGCGGCACGGTGCTGGTCGAGGCGGTGAGCGGGCCACAGCCGTACCCGCTGCGGACCGCCGCCGACGTGGTCGCGGTGCTCGACGTCCTGCGGACGGAGCGCGGGGTGGAGAACGTCGCGTTCCTCGCCGACCTCTACCACCTGACCGTCAACGGCGACGACCTCGCCACGGTGGTCGACCACGCCGACCAGATCGGGCACGTCCAGATCGCCGACGCCCCCGGCCGGCACGAGCCGGGGACCGGCGGCATCGACCTCGACGGCCACCTCGCCCGGCTGGAGACGGCCGGCTACCGCGGCTGGGTCGGCCTGGAGTACGTCCCGAGCGGACCGACCGAGGAGAGCTTCGCCTGGCTGCCCCGAGAGCGGCGACGGGCCGACTGAACCGGTGCGGGACGTGCCGGACCGGCTCGACCGTGCCCGGCCGCCCGCCGCCGATCCGACCAGCAAAGGAGATCGCAGATGACCACCGTCGGTTTCATCGGCCTCGGCATCATGGGCGCCCCGATGGCCACCAACCTGATCAAGGCCGGTTACGAGGTCGTCGGGTACGACCACGACCCCGCCCGCAACGAGATCCTGGCACAGGCCGGCGGGCACGTCGCCGGCGGCGTCGCCGAGCTGGTCCGGCGATCCGAGACCGTGATCACCATGGTCCGGGACTCGGCGGACGTCGAGGCGGTCGCCCTCGGCGAGGACGGAATCCTGGCCCACTCCCGGCCCGGCCAGCTCTACATCGACATGAGCAGCATCTCGCCGCAGACCGCCCGCCGGGTCGCCGAGGCCGCCACGGCGTACCAGGTCCGGGTGCTGGACGCCCCGGTCAGCGGCGGTGAGGCCGGGGCGATCGAGGGAAGCCTCTCCATCATGGTCGGTGGCGAGGCCGACGACGTCGCGGCGGCCCGGCCGATCCTCGACGTGCTCGGCGCCACCGTCGTCCACGTCGGTCCACACGGCGCGGGCCAGACGGTGAAGGCGGCGAACCAGCTCATCGTCGCCGGCACCATCGAGCTCGTCGCCGAGGCGATCGTCTTCCTCGAGGCGTACGGCGTCGACACCGAGGCGGCGGTGAAGGTCCTCGCCGGCGGGCTGGCCGGCAACCGGATTCTGGAGCGGAAGGCCGCGGGAATGCTGGCCCGGCAGTTCCAGCCCGGGTTCCGGATCGACCTGCACCACAAGGACATGGGGATCGTCACCGCGGCGGCGCGCGAGGCCGGAGTGGTCATCCCGCTCGGCGCGGCGGTCGCGCAGCTCATCGCGGCGCTCAGGGCGCAGGGCGACGGCGGCCTCGACCACACCGCGCTGCTCAAGCTCGTCGAACAGCTCTCGGGCCGGGCCCGGGCCTGACCTCGGGATGTCCGCCGAGGTCGCGGCGCCGGGCGGGGGGCGGGGCCACGTGCTGCTCGCCCCGGACAAGTTCAAGGGCTCGCTGACCGCCGTCGAGGTCGTCCGGCATCTCGCCGCCGGCCTGCGTCGGGCCTGCCCACCCGTCGAGGTACGTGCCTTCCCGGTCGCCGACGGTGGCGAGGGCACCCTCGACGCCGCCCTCTCGGCGGGCTTCACCCGGGTACCGGTCCGGGCCACCGGGCCGACCGGGGCGCCGGTGCAGACCGCCTTCGCGTACTCGTCCGGAGTGGCGGTCGTCGAGCTGGCCGACGCGTGTGGCCAGCGTCGGCTCCCGGGCGGGGTGGCCGATCCGCTCGGCGCCAGCAGCTACGGCGCCGGCGAGGTGATCCGGGCGGCGCTCGGGTACGGCTGCCGGGAGATCGTGCTCGGGCTGGGCGGCAGTGCCAGCACCGACGGCGGCACGGGACTGCTCCGCGCCCTCGGGGTACGGCTGCTCGACGACCGGGGCGCCGAGCTGCCGCCGGGCGGCGCCGCGCTCTGCCGACTGGACCGGATCGACGTCTCCGGGCTGCATCCGGCGGTCCGGCGTACCCGGTTCGTCCTCGCCGGCGACGTGGACAATCCGCTGCTCGGCCCGGCCGGAGCGGCGGCGGTCTACGGCCCGCAGAAGGGGGCGACCGAGGCCGACGTCGTGGTGCTGGAGGCGGGGCTGACCCGGTGGGCCGAGGTCGTCGCCGCCGCGTGCGGGACGGGGGCCGTGGCCCCGGCACCCGCCGGGAGTGACGACCGCCAAGCCGCGGCCGGCGGTCTCGGGCTCGCCGGGGCGCCGGGGGCGGGCGCGGCCGGCGGGGTGGGGTTCGCGGCGCTCGCCTTTCTCGGTGCGGTGTTCCGGCCCGGCATCGCGCTCCTGCTCGACCTGCTCGGCTTCCCGGCGCTGCTGGCCGGTGCCGGGCTGGTGATCACGGGGGAGGGGTCGCTGGACGCGCAGAGCCTGCGCGGGAAGGCGCCGGTCGGGGTGGCGTCGGCCGCGGCCGCGCACGGCGTGCCGACGGTGGCGGTGGCGGGCCAGGTCGCGGTCGGGCCGGACGACCTGCGGACCGTCGGGATCCACCGTGCGTACCCGCTGACCGACCTGGAGCCGGACCCGGCCGTGTGTGTCGCGCAGGCGCCGCGCCTGCTGGAACGGTTGGCCGGGGTGGTGGCCCGCGACTGGCTGGAGCCCTCGGGTCGTCCGCACCGCTCGCCGGCCCGGTAGCCAGGCGTCACCCGGTCGGCAGCGGGAGCAGCTCGACCTCGCCGCGGCCATCCCAGGCCGGCGGCACGACGGCCAGGGCGTTCGCCCCGGCGGCGCCCCAGAGCGAGCCGGGACGGTCGTGGTTCAGCGGCCGGGCGGCGCTGCCGGTGTGGAGCACGGGCAGCAGCCGGGTGTCGTGGGGGTGGGGGGTGACCGGCCCGGTGAGGCGGGCGGTTTGGACCGGTGCCTCGGCCCGGCCGGCGAGCCCGCCGAGCAACGGGTCCAGCAGGGTCAGCGTGGCGACCAGGGCGGCGTACGGGTTGCCCGGCAGGCCGACCACGAAGCGGCCGTCCGGCAGGGCGGCGAGGAGCTGCGGGTGCCCCGGACGGCAGGCGACGCCCCGGACCGGTACCTCGGCGGCCAGGCGCTCCAGCGCGCCGCGCAGGTGGTCGGCGGCGCCCGCCGAGGTCGCTCCGCAGACCACCAGCACCTCGACGTCGGTGCGGCGCAGCGTGGCGAGCAGCGCCTCCCGGTCGTCGGCGATCCGGGCCTGCCAGGTCAGGGTGGCACCGGCGGCGTGGAGCAGCCCCGGAAGCATCGGGCCGATGGCGTCCCGGACCTGGCCCGGCGCGGGCAGACCGCTGGTCCGCAGTTCGGCGCCGGTGACCACGACGCCGACCCGGGGTCGACGGTGCACGGTGAGCGTGTCGTGTCCGAGGCTGGCGGCGAGGCCGAGCAGCGCGGGACTGACGACGGTGCCGGCGGGGAGCACCTCGCGGCCGGCGGGACAGTCCTCGCCACGGCGGCGAATGTGTCGGCCGGGCTCGATCTCGCCGGTCACGGTCTGGCCGTGCCGGATGGCCCGTTCGTACGGCAGCACGGCGTCGGCACCGGTCGGGACGACGGCCCCGGTGGCGATCTCGACGGCGTACCCGGGAGGCAGCGGCGCGGGTGGGCGCGGGTCACCGGCGAGGACGCGGCCGGCGAGGTGCCACGGTCCGGTCCCGGCGACCGCGTACCCGTCCATCGCGGCGGCGTCGTAGGCGGGGAGCGGGGAGAGCGCCACGAGGGGACGGGTCAGGGCCGCGCCGAGCGCCTCCGCCAGCGGGGCCTCGACCGGATCGAGGGGCCGCGCCACCTCGCGGGCGATCCGTCGGGCCTGTGCCCAGCCGGTGGAGTTCAGGGTTCCGAGTCTCATTCGCACTCCTCGCCGCGTAGCCGGCCCGTCGGTGGGCCGCTCGTCTGGACAGTCGCACGTCCGTGATAGAGAATAGTGCACTCCACATACTGTATACAGTGGCCAAGTCGGAGGCATCATGGACTCCCGCACCGACACCGTCACGGTCCGCGAGATCAGCGACTTCTACGGCCGCCGCTACCGGATCGGCGAGAGCGACCGCGCCCTGCTGGGTCGCTCCCGGGCGTGGATGACCCGGCTGCCCTGGGCCGCGATGCTGGCGGTCAGCCTCTTCCAGTACGGCTTCGGTGCCGCCCTGCCCACCCTCACCGGCGCGAACGGGTGGAGCCTGGGACAGGCGTTCGCCGTACTCGGCCTCTGGGTGGTCTGCCAGGCGGCCAGCTCGCCGCTCGGTGGCTGGCTCTACCAGCGGCTACGGGTCCGGCTCGCCGCGCCGATGCTGATCGGGGCGGCCTGCTGCCTGACCGCGCTGGTCACCCTGGCGCACAGCTCCGACCTGCGCACCGTCCTGCTCGGCTACTCGGTGCTGGGCGGCATCGGCACCGGGCTGGTCTACATGACCTGCGTCGCCACCGTCACCGAGTGGTTCCCGGAGCGGATCGCCGGCCGTGTCGCGATGGTGGGTGCCGCCTTCGGCTACGGCGCCATCCCGTTCGTGGTCTTCGCCGGCTACGCCCTCGACCCCGGCAACCGGACCGTCGTCCTGGACGCCACCGCCGTGGTCGTCTTCCTGATCGTGGCGGGCTGTGGCCTGCTGATGCGCAAGCCGCCCCGGAACTGGTGGCCCGCGGAGATCGATCCGCGGCGCTGGGCCGTGGACCGCCGGCTCAACCGGAGCATTCCGCACAACCGGCCCGCCGTCCGGCCGTACCCGCCGCGCGCGGCGTGGCGCAGCGGGATGCTGCCGATGATGTTCGTGGCCGTGGTCCTCACCGCCGCGATGGCGCTGTTCGACATCGCCTACCTGGCCGGCTCCGCCCACACCGGACGCCTGGCCGCGCCGACCCTGGTGGCGGCGATGGGCGTGCTGGCGGCGGCGAACGGGGTCGGGCGCGCGGTCACCAGCTCGCTCTCCGACCGCATCGGCCGGCGCGGGACACTGGGCCTCGCCCTGCTGGTCGGCGGGGTGGCCCAGTTCGGGCTGCTCGCCGCCGCGGCGAACGACAACCACCCGGCGGTCGCGGTCGGCTTCGCCGCGCTCGCCGGCGCCGGCACCGGGGCCGGCTACTCCCTGCTGGTCAGCCTGGTCCGGGACTGGTTCGGCGACGACGCGACCGTGCCGAACTACGGGATCGTCTACACGGGCAAGGCGGTCGGCGGCGTCCTCGGCATCGTCCTCGCCGGGTTGGTCGTGACCAGCCCCGACTCTGCCGTACCGTTCGTGGTGGCTGGCTGTCTCGGCCTGCTCGGCGCGGCCCTGACCCGGTGGATGCGCCAGCCCGGGCTCGCCATGATACGGCTGCCGTCGCCACTGGGGGTCGATCGCGTCTAGCGTCGGAAGAGGACGGGCGGTGCCGGAACGCCGGCGCCCCGGAACAGGTCGGGCCGGAGAGGATCGGTGGTGGCGGATGGGACGGGTGACGAGTCGGCGTCGGCTGGTCCGGATCGTCGACGGTGTGGTCAGCGAGCCGGTCGACACGCTGGCGGCCGAGGAACCGATGGAGATCCGGGTCAACGGCCGGTCTCTGGTGATCACGATGCGAACCCCGGGCGACGACTTCGACCTGGCGGCGGGGTTCCTGGTCAGTGAGGGAGTGGTCCGGGCCGCCGCGGACCTCGCCACCATCCGCTACTGCGCGGGCGCCACGGCGGACGGGGGCAACACCTACAACGTCGTCGACGTCGTGCTGGCCCGGGGCGTGGCGCCGCCGGACCCGTCGCTGGAACGAAACTTCTACACCACCTCGTCCTGTGGACTCTGCGGCAAGGCGAGCCTGGAGGCGGTGCGGACCGTCGCGCGGTGGTCGGTGCGGGAGGACCCGGTGCGGATCGACCCGGCCGTGCTCAGCACCCTGCCCGAGACGCTGCGCAACGCGCAGCGGGTCTTCGACCGTACCGGCGGGCTGCACGCCGCCGGGCTCTTCTCCGCCGACGGTCGGCTGCACTGCCTGCGCGAGGACGTTGGCCGGCACAACGCGGTGGACAAGGTGGTCGGTTGGGCGGTGCGCAACGGCCGGCTGCCGCTGCGCGGCAGCGTGCTGATGGTCAGCGGCCGGGCCTCGTTCGAGCTGGTCCAGAAGGCGGTGATGGCCGGGATCCCGGCCCTGGCCGCGGTCTCCGCGCCCTCCTCGCTCGCCGCCGAGCTGGCCGACGACGCCGGTCTCACCCTGGTCGGGTTCCTGCGCGGCTCGTCGATGAACATCTACGCCGGGGCGCACCGGATCGCGCGGCGGGAGGCTCCCCGGGCCGCCGTCTGACCGTCGGCCCGTCGATCATGACGTGGTCCCCCGGCTTCCGCGCCGGGGGACCACGCCGTGTCCACGGGAGCCGCCGGGCCCGCGGGTGGTCGGGGTCCGGGCGGAGGCGTGGGCCCCCGCCCGGACCGGCGCCGACCTCGGGTAGCCGGGTCCGGCCGCCGGATCGACTCCGGCGGACGTCGACCCGACCGGTCAGCGCGCGAGCAACGTCTCGCGCATCAACGCGGCGGTCTCGGAGGGCGTCCGCCCGACCCTGACCCCCACCGCCTCCAGGGCCTCCTGCTTGGCCAGCGCCGTGCCGGAGGAGCCGGAGATGATCGCCCCCGCGTGCCCCATGGTCTTGCCCGGGGGCGCGGTGAAGCCGGCGATGTAGCCGACCACCGGCTTGCGGATGTGCTCCCGGATGTACGCCGCGGCCCGCTCCTCGGCGTCTCCACCGATCTCGCCGATCATGACGATGGCGTCGGTCTCCGGGTCGTCCTCGAACGCCTGGAGACAGTCGATGTGGGTGGTGCCGACGATCGGGTCGCCGCCGATCCCGACGCAGGTGGAGAAGCCGAAGTCACGCAGCTCGTACATGAGCTGGTACGTCAGCGTCCCGCTCTTGCTGACCAGCCCGATCCGGCCGCGCTTGGTGATGTCGGCCGGGATGATCCCGGCGTTGGACTGCCCCGGACTGATCAGGCCGGGACAGTTGGGGCCGATGATCCGGGTCCGGTTGCCGGTCGCCCGGGCGTACGCCCAGAACGTCGCGGTGTCGTGCACCGGAATCCCCTCGGTCAGCACCACGACCAGGCCCAGCCCGGCGTCGATCGCCTCGATCACCGCCGCCTTCGCGAACCGGGGCGGCACGAAGACCACCGACACGTCCGCGCCGGTGGCCCGGACCGCCTCGGCGCAGCTGTCGAAGACCGGGATCGCGTCGACGTGCTGGCCGCCCTTGCCGGGGGTGACCCCGGCGACGATGTTCGTGCCGGCGGCGACCATCCGTCGGGTGTGCTTCGTTCCCTCGGTGCCGGTGATGCCCTGCACCAGCACCCTGCTCTTCTCGGTGAGGAAGATTGCCATGCCTGTCACGCCCCCTTGCCGGCGAGCTCGGCGGCGAGCCGCGCCGCGCCGTCCATCGTGTCCACGACCCGTACGCCGTCCAGCGCGGCGTCGGCGAGAATCCGTCGCCCCTGTGCGGCGTTGTTGCCGTCCAGCCGGACGACCAGTGGCTTGGTGATCGTCTCGCCCCGGACGGTGAGCAGCCCGACCGCGCGCACGATGCCGTCCGCGACGGCGTCGCAGGCGGTGATCCCGCCGAAGACGTTGACGAAGACGCTGCGGACGTCCGGGTCGCCGAGGATGATCTCCAACCCGTCCGCCATCACCTCGGCGGAGGCCCCGCCGCCGATGTCGAGGAAGTTGGCCGGGCGGACCCCGCCGAACTCCTCGCCCGCGTAGGCGACCACGTCGAGGGTGCTCATCACCAGTCCGGCGCCGTTGCCGATCACCCCGACCTGGCCGTCGAGCTTGACGTAGTTGAGGTGCTTCTCCGCGGCGCGCGTCTCCAGCGGGTCGGCGGCGCCGACGTCGACGAACGCCGCGTGCTCGGGGTGCCGGAACCGGGCGTTGTCGTCCAGGGTCACCTTGCCGTCCAGTGCGCGTACGGATCCGTCGGCGAGTCGGGCCAGCGGGTTGATCTCGACCAGGGTGGCGTCCTCGTTCCGGAACACGTCCCAGAGCCGGACCAGGATGCCGGCCACGTCGGCGCGTACCTCGTCGGGTAGTCCGGCGTCGGCGACCAGCCGGCCCGCGGTGGCGGCGTCGAGGCCCTGGGCCGGGTCCACGTGCAGCCGGGCCAGGGCCTCGGGGTTGTCGGCCGCGACCTGCTCGATGTCGACCCCGCCCTGCCGGGAGGCCATGGCGAGGAAGGCGCGCTCGGCGCGGTCGAGCAGCAGCGCGACGTAGTACTCGTCCACGATCTCGCTGGCCTCGGTGACCAGCACCTTGTGGACGGTGTGGCCCTTGATGTCCATGCCGAGAATGGCGCGGGCCACCTCCCGGGCCTGTGCCGGTCCGTCGGCCAGCCGGACGCCGCCGGCCTTGCCCCGACCGCCGGTCTTGACCTGGGCCTTCACCACCACCCGCCCGCCGATCTCGGCGGCGGCGGCCTCGGCCTCCTCCGGGGTGCTGGCGACGCGGTTGCGGCTCACCGGCACGCCGTGTCTGGCGAACAGTTCCTGTGCCTGGTGCTCGAAGAGATCCACCGGGCCTCCCTTCTCGTCGAGCTGGAGTGGGGCTGCGCCCGGTCGGGGAACGCCGACCGGGACGGGATGTCGGACTCGGAGGTGGACGGAACCGCGCGGCGGATCCGCGACGGGAAACGGAGCGGGCGGGCTGCCCGGGATTCCGGGGGAGCGGTGGGAACGGCTCGGACTCCCGGGAACGGTCGGGTCGGCCCGAGGAGCTGTCGGGTCGGGAAGGGGTCCGGTCCGCCGCAGGGCGCCCGGAGCGCGGCCCGGACCGGGCTGTCCGCGCCGTCCACGTCGTACCGGCGGGGTCCGGTCTGCCGGCCCACCGGGACTGACGCGGAAAACGTGGTGCTACCCCCTAGACACCCCGCTGTTACATGAGCCACGATATTGCCTACCCCATACGGTATGCAATCCTCGGGTGGTGGTGAGGGACCGGGACGCCAGCCCCACCGCAACGGTCACGAACCGGGTCCTCGCCTCACCATCGGCAACGCATGGCGCGGCGCGCACAGGAGGTTGGCTCATGGGCAAGGCTCTGGAGGGCGTACGGGTCCTCGACATGACACACGTGCAGTCCGGTCCCTCGTCCACCCAGTTGCTGGCGTGGCTCGGCGCGGACGTCATCAAGCTGGAGGCGCCCGGACAGGGTGACATCACCCGCAGCCAGCTTCGGGACATTCCCGACGTCGACAGCCTCTACTTCACCATGCTCAATGCCAACAAGCGGAGCATCACCCTGAACATGAAGCACGAGCGGGGCAAGGAGATCTTCACCCGGCTCGTGTCCGAGGTGGACATCCTGGTGGAGAACTTCGGCCCCGGCGTAATCGAGCGGTTCGGATTCCCCTGGGAGCGGCTGCACGAGATCAACCCCCGGCTGATCTACGCCTCCATCAAGGGTTTCGGCCCCGGGCGATACGCCAACTTCAAGGCGTACGAGGTGATCGCCCAGGCCATGGGGGGCTCGATGAGCACCACCGGCTTCGAGGACGGCCCGCCGACCGCCACGGGCGCCCAGATCGGCGACTCCGGCACCGGCATCCACCTGGTGGCCGGCATCCTCGCCGCCCTCTACCAGCGCACCAAGACCGGACGCGGCCAGCGGGTCCAGGTGGCGATGCAGGACGCGGTGCTCAACCTGTGCCGGGTCAAGCTTCGTGACCAGCAGCGGCTGGCCCACGGCCCGCTCGGGGAGTACCCGAACGAGAGCTTCGGCGACACCGTGCCGCGCTCCGGCAACGCCTCCGGCGGCGGCCAGCCCGGCTGGGCGCTGCGGTGTGCGCCCGGCGGCCCCAACGACTACATCTACGTCATCATCCAGCCCGTCGGATGGAAGCCGATCTGTGAGCTGATCGGCCGCCCCGAGCTGGCCGACGACCCCGCGTGGAACACCCCGCAGGCGCGGCTGAACAAGCTCGACAAGGCGTTCGCGCTGATCGAGGAGTGGACCGAGAAGCACACCAAGTGGGAGGTCATGGAGAAGCTCAACGCCCACAACATCCCGTGTGGGCCCGTCCTCTCCACCAAGGAGCTGATCGAGGACGAGACCCTCGCCGAGCTCGGGACGGTCGTCGAGGTCGACCACCCCACCCGCGGCCGGTACAAGACGGTGGGCAACCCGATCAAGCTCTCCGACTCGTACGTCGAGGTCGAGCGCGCGCCGCTGCTCGGCGAACACACCGCGCAGGTTCTCGCCGAGCTGGGCTACGACGAGCGGCAGGTCGACGAGCTGCGCGTCGCCGGCGCGATCTGACGGACCCGGAACGGCTCGGCCACCCCAGGCCGCGAGATGTCCTTTCCCGCCGGAGCCGGCGGATCGAGGCGTTGCTAAGGAGACGACACAGACATGCCAGTGAACGACAGCAGCTACGACCGCGAGGCCGTACGGCGGGTGCTGGACCAGGCCAGAGCCGAGGGGCGGAGTGCGCTGACCGCGCCCGAGGGCCGGCTGGTGGTGGAGGCGTACGGTATCGGGACCCCCGGCGAGGGACTGGCGACCAGTGCCGACGAGGCGGTCGCGCTGGCCGAGCGGATCGGCCTGCCGGTCGTCCTCAAGATCGTGTCACCGGACATCCTGCACAAGACCGAGGCCGGCGGCGTGCTCGTCGGGCTGCGCACCGCCGAGGAGGTGGCGGCCGGCTACGACACCATCATCGCGAACGCGCGGGCGTACAAGGCGGACGCCACCATCGTCGGTGTCCAGGTGCAGCAGCAGCTCGACTCCGGGCACGAGGTGATCGTCGGCACGGTCACCGACCAGACCTTCGGCAAGGTGGTTGCCTTCGGCCTCGGCGGCGTCCTGGTCGAGGTGCTCAAGGACGTCACGTTCCGGCTCGCCCCGACCGACCGCGAGACGGCGCTGTCGATGGTCGACGGCATCGCCTCGGCCGAGATCCTGCGCGGGGTACGCGGCGGCGAGCCGGCCAACCGGGAGATCCTGGCCGACCTGATCGTCCGCCTCTCCCACCTGGTCACCGACTTCCCGGAGCTGGCCGAGGTCGACCTCAACCCGGTGCTGGCCACCTCGACCGGTGCCACCGCGGTCGACGTCCGGATCCTGATCGACCCCACCGCCGCGAAGCAGCCGGAGCGGTTCACCGAGGACGAGATCCTGGCCGCCATGAACCGGATCATGCGGCCCGCCTCGGTCGCGGTGATCGGCGCCTCCGCCGAGGACGGCAAGATCGGCAACTCGGTGATGAAGAACCTCATCAACGGCGGCTACCAGGGTGAGATATACCCGATCAACCCGAAGGCCACCGAGATCCTGGACCGCAAGGCGTTCAAGAGCATCACCGACGTTCCGGGCCCGGTCGACGTGGCGATCTTCGCGATTCCGGCCCGGCTCGTCCCCGCCGCGCTGGAGGAGGTCGGGGCCAAGGGCGTCGCCGGGGCGATCCTGATCCCGTCCGGGTTCGGCGAGACCGGCAACCACGAGCTCCAGGCCGAGGTGGTGGCGATCGCCCGCAAGCACGGCGTTCGCATCCTCGGGCCGAACATCTACGGCTACTACTACACGCCGGAGAACCTGTCGGCGACCTTCTGCACCCCGTACGACGTCAAGGGCGGGGTGGCGCTCTCGTCGCAGAGCGGCGGCATCGGGATGGCGATCCTCGGCTTCAGCCGCTCCGCCCGGATGGGGGTCTCCTCGATCGTCGGGGTCGGCAACAAGGCCGACATCGACGAGGACGACCTGCTCACCTTCTTCGAGAGCGACCCGCACACCGAGCTGATCGCCATGCACCTGGAGGACCTGAAGGACGGTCGCGCGTTCGCCGAGACGGCCCGACGGGTCTCCAGGAAGAAGCCGGTCATCGTGCTGAAGGCCGGCCGCACCTCGCTCGGCGCCCGGGCGGCCAGCTCACACACGGGCGCGCTCGCCGGCGACGACAAGGTCTACGACGACATCCTCCGCTCCGCCGGGGTGATCCGGGCCCCCGGCCTCAACGACCTGCTGGAGTACGCCCGGGGCATCCCGCTGCTACCGACCCCGAAGGGCGAGAACGTCGTCATCATCACCGGCGCCGGTGGCTCCGGGGTGCTGCTCTCCGACGCCTGCGTCGACAACGGGCTCACCCTGATGGAGATCCCGCCGGATCTCGACGAGGCGTTCCGTCGGTTCATTCCGCCGTTCGGCGCGGCCGGCAACCCGGTGGACATCACGGGCGGCGAGCCGCCGTCGACGTACCGCAACACCATCGCGCTCGGCCTGGCCGACCCGCGCATCCACGCCCTGATCCTCGGCTACTGGCACACCATCGTCACGCCGCCGATGGTCTTCGCCGAGCTGGTGGTCGAGGTGGTCGAGGAGTTCCGCGACAAGGGGATCCACAAGCCCGTCGTCGCCTCGCTCGCCGGCGACGTCGAGGTGGAGCAGGCCAGCGAGCACCTGTACCGGCACGGGATCGTCGCCTACCCGTACACCACGGAGAAGCCGGTCGCGGTGCTCGGCGCCAAGTACCGGTGGGCGCGCTCCGCCGGGCTGCTCGGCAGCTAGCCGGGCACGTCGTCGTACCAGGGAGCCTCCCCGGACCGCGGTGCCCGCCCCGGCGGGGACCGCCCGGGGAGGCTCGACACCCCAGGTCCTCTGCAGCACCACCACTTCACACACCAGGCAGTTGGAGGGGCCACCAGCCACGACCCGCTCCGCGGCCAGGGATCGAAGGACATGTACGTCGGATCCGGCGCCGTCCACCGGGTCCGAGTCGTCGGAAGTCCCTAGGAGGTCCAGCGTGGACGCTTCGAACAACCCTGCCCCCGCCCCGTCGACCAGCAGTACCCCCGTCCCATCCGGCACCACCGCGATCCCCGCCCAGCGCTCCGGCGGCGGGGACGCCACCACCGAGCCGCGGGTCTGGCGTGCCGGCAGGCTCGAGCCGATGCCGATCCGGGAGCTTCCCGAGGCGCCGCCCTCGATCCACCTCCTCGGTCCCACCGTGTTTCTCGTCGCGCTCGGCGTGGGCATGGGGGAGTCGTACATGTGGCCCCGGCTGGTCCTGATCTTCGGACCGGAGATCCGGTGGCTGTTCCTCATCGGCGTCACGCTGCAGGCCTTCGTCATGCTGGAGATGGCGCGGTACGCGATGGCCACCGGGGAGAGCATCTTCTTCGGTGCCGCCCGGGTCTTCAAACCGCTGATGTGGTTCTTCTTCGTCACCGCCATCCTGGTCTACATCTGGCCGGGCCACCTCTCCACCGGGGCTGCGGCCTTCGAGCAGGTGACCGGAATACCCTGGACCGTCTCGGCCTGTGTCGGTCTGATCCTGGTCGGCGTCATCTTCAGCCTGGCCAAGGTGATCTATCCGCTGTTGGAGAACCTGCTCGGCATCCTGATCGGGGTGCTCGTGCTCGGCACGGCGGTCGTCGCCTCCATCGTCGGACGGTGGAGCGACGTCACCGCGACCGTCGGCGGCATGTTTCACTTCGGGTACCTGCCGGACGAGGCGATGTCGGCGGCCTGGTTCCCGGTGATCGTCGGGGCGATCGCCTTCGCCGGCCCCTCCGGCATGCAGCAGATGTGGTACACGCTGCATCTGCGGGATTCCGGCGCCGGTATGGGGGCGCACATTCCCAAGATCCGCGGCCTGCGGCACGCCGGCGAGCAGGAGGTCATGCCGTCGCGCGGCTTCATGTTCGACACCGAGAACCCCGCGGAGATGAAGAAGTGGAAGGGGTGGCGGCGCTGGGTGACCTTCGACGCGCTCCTGCTCTTCTGGGGCGTCACGATGCTGGTCACCATCTCGTTCACCGTGCTCGCCCAGACCGCCGTCCGGGAGAACCCGGGCGTGGCGGACGTGATCCGGGACGGTGAGCGGGAGGCGGCGCTGACCGCCATGGCGGACGCCTTCGCCTCGGCCGGGGCACCGGTGCTGCACGGCGTATTCCTCGGGTTCATCGCGCTGATCGGGCTCAACGCCACCCTGGGCCTGTTCGACTCGTTCTCCCGGGGCCAGGCGGACATGACGTACCATTTCGTTCCCGGGGCCAAGCGGTTCAGCATGTCGAAGCTCTACGCCGCCTTCCTCTGGGGGGTCATCATCTTCGGCATCCTGATCCTCAACTTCGGTCCCGCCGACGGCCCGGCCGCGATTCTCGACGTCCTGGCCTTCCTCTCCACCTTCGCGATGGGCGCGTACTGCGTCGTCCTGCTGCTGGTCAACAACCGGATGCTGCCGAAACGGATCCGCCCGAACCTCCTGCAGAACGCGGTGATCGCCTTCGGCGCGACGTTCTACCTGGGCATGTTGTTCTACAGCCTGATCCGGTTCGGCGTGGTCATCGACTGAGCGGGGAGATGTTGTCATGACCACGACGCGCCTACGCCACCTCGGTGAACTCGCCGTGCCCGGTGCCGGGATCGGCGCGGTCGCCGGGCTGGCCGCCGTCGGACTCGCCCTGGTGGCGGGCCAACCGGTCGACTGGGCCCTCGCCACCGGGTTCGGGCTCGGGCTGCCGTTGGTCCTGGCCGGCGGTGGCTACGGGGTGTTGTTGGCGTCCGGGGTCCTCACCCCGGGCGTCTTCGCCCCGGCGGCACTCTACTGGCTGGTGGCGTTCCCGCTCGCCCGGTTGGCGCATGAGGTGCTGGTCGGCCTGCTCGTCGCGGGCCGGCCGGCCCTGCCGGCGGACGTCCTGGGATTTCTCGCCTACCAGGGGATCGTCAGCCTCGGCTTCGCGATCGGGTTCAGCTGGCTGCACGAGCGGGTCGTGCCAACCTGGCTGCGCCGTGTCCGGCACCGCAACCCCGTCGCCGCATGGCTGTACGACGGCTACCTGCGCCACGCCGAGGCGCAGTGGCGCGCCCGGGAGAGCCGCCGGCGGGCCCGCGCCGCCGCCCGGGGACCGGGCCGACCGGCTCTGTTTCGAAGCAAGGGGGAGTGATGAACCTTCCGGTCTGGGTGTGGGCGGCGACGATCGTCGGCTTCCTCGTGATGATCGCCTTCGACTTCTACCTGGTCGCCCGGAACCCACGTGATCCCTCCTTCCGGGAGTGCATCGCCTGGGTGACCTTCTACGTCGGCGCGGCGATCGCCTTCGGAGTCGCGATCATGGCGACCCGGGGCTCGACGTACGGCGGGCAGTTCTTCGCCGGCTGGCTCACCGAGTACTCGCTGAGCGTCGACAACCTGTTCGTCTTCGTCATCATCATGAGCCGCTTCGGGGTACCACTCCGATACCGGCAGAAGGTGCTGCTGATCGGCATCGTGCTGGCGCTGCTGATGCGGGGCGTCTTCATCGCGGCCGGGGCCCAGGCCATCGCCCGGTTCGACTGGCTCTTCTACCTCTTCGGCGCGTTCCTGATCTACACGGCGATCAAGCTCGTGGGGCCGCAGCAGGAGGACGAGTTCTCCGAGAACATCGCGCTGCGGACGATGAAGCGGATCCTGCCGACCACCGACGGCTACCGCGGCTCGTCCGTGCTGGCCCGGGTGGACGGCCGGCTGATGGTGACCCCGATGTTGATCGTGATGATCGCCATCGGCACCACCGACCTGCTCTTCGCCCTCGACTCGATTCCGGCGATCTTCGGGCTGACCCAGGAGCCGTACCTGGTCTTCACCGCGAACACGTTCGCGTTGATGGGCCTGCGGCAGCTCTACTTCCTGATCGGCGGGCTGCTGGACCGGCTGGTTCACCTCAGCAAGGGACTGGCGATCATCCTCGCCTTCATCGGCGTCAAGCTGGTACTGGAGGCGCTGCACCACGACGGGGTGTCCTGGGCGCCGGAGGTGCCGATCGCGGTCTCGCTCGGGGTCATCACCGGCACGCTGGTGGTCACCACGGTGGCCAGCCTGGTCGCCTCCCGGCGGGAGCGGCTCGAACGGCCGTCCGCCGCCACGGTGGGGGCGGAGGTGGAGACCTCCGCTTCCACCGGCGCCGTGGCGGCGGACCGGGACCCGCACTGACCGCCGGGGCCGGTGCGACCGGGTGTCAGACCGTGGCCAGGTCGTCCTCGGATGCGGAACCCCGGAGGAAGCGCGCGATCTCCTCGTCGCTCGGCACCGCGGCCCGCCGCTGGTTCTCCAGCGCGGCCGCCAGGCCGAGACCGAGGGACCGGCCGTCGGCCGGGAACCCGCCCGGCAGGGCCAGCCGGTCGGAGAACCGGCTCAGGGCACGTGTGAACGTTCGCCAGGTATTCATGACACCATCACCCCTGGTTGTTGGGCTTCCCGGGAAACGGCGCCTCCCGGGATCGTGCGCACCGGGCCGGCGGCGCGGCGCCGTACGGCCCGGTGGTCCGGCAGGACACCCGGATGTGCCTGGTGGGGCCGGGCACATCCGGGGTCGCCGGATCGCCCGCCGCGACGTCTCGTCGGTTGGCGCGGCGGGGTCTGCCACCGGATCGGCGGCCGACGGGGGATGCCCGCGGCGACCGGACTCCCGCGTCGTTGCGTGCCGGGTGGCGGCGGCGTCAACGGTACGTCCGGCCTCTCTTGTGGAGCTACCCGACGCCCCTCCATCACAAACCCGCTTCGTGTCGGTTTCGTCCTCCGGGCCCGGTGACGATCCCAGGATACCGCCTTCGGTATACAAAAAACGATCTAGTGACCAAAGCCACCGCCGTCCCGGTCGGTCCCGCCATGACCAGCACCTCGGCGGTGCGTGTCCGGCTGCCCGGAAAACGTCTCTGCTACCCCCTAGACACTCCGCTGTCACATGGTCCACGATTATTGCCTACCACATACGGTATGCACTCCCCGGAGCGGCGAGGATGGAAGGACGTGGCCCTCCCGCGTGCGCCTCCGCGCGGTGTCCGCTGTTGCCGACCTCGCCAGCCTCAACGCCCAGTAGCGGTATACTGTATGCATAGAGACCATGATGGAGGACTCTGACCATGACCACCGCTTCCCTCCAGGAATCAGAAGCTGGCGGCGCCGTACGTGCGAAGGAACTCACCGACGGGATCCATCTGGTCGTCGATGCGCTCAAGCTCAACGACGTTGAGGCCATCTACGGCGTCGTCGGCATCCCGATCACCGACCTGGCCCGGCTCGCGCAGGCGTCCGGCATCCGCTTCATCGGCTTCCGGCACGAGAGCGCCGCGGGGCACGCCGCGGCGGCGGCCGGGTTCCTGACGAAGAGGCCGGGCATCTGCCTGACGGTGTCCGCCCCGGGGTTCCTCAACGGGTTGGTGGCTCTGGCCAACGCCACGGTGAACTGCTTCCCGATGGTGCAGATCTCCGGATCGAGCGAGCGGCACCTCGTCGATCTGCAGCGGGGCGACTACGAGGAGATGGACCAGCTGGCGGCGGCCCGGCAGTTCGCCAAGGCGGCATACCGCGTACACCGGGCGGAGGACATCGGACGCGGCGTGGCCCGCGCGATCCGTACCGCCGTGTCCGGGCGACCGGGCGGCGTCTACCTCGACATCCCGGCCGCGGTCCTCGGCGAGGTCATCGACGCGGACCTGGGTGCCGCGTCACTGTGGCGGGTCGTCGACCCGGCACCGCGTCAGATGCCCGAACCCGCGGCCCTGGACCGCGCGATCAGCCTGCTCGCGCGCGCCCGGCGGCCGCTCATCGTGCTCGGCAAGGGTGCCGCGTACGCGCAGGCGGACGACCAGATCCGCCGGTTCGTCGAGCTGACCGGTGTGCCGTACCTGCCCATGTCGATGGCGAAGGGCCTGCTGCCCGACGACCACGCGCAGTCGGTGGCCAGCGCCCGGTCACTGGCCCTGCGCCGGGCCGACGTCGTGATGCTCGTCGGTGCGCGCCTGAACTGGCTGCTCGGGCACGGCGAAGCACCACAGTGGAGCCCCGACGCCACCTTCATCCAGGTGGACATCGCCAGCACCGAGCTGGACAGCAACCAGCCCATCGCGGCGCCGCTCGTCGGTGACATCGGTTCGGTGATGCAGGCCCTGGTCGAGCGGATCAGGCCCGGCCAGATCGCGGTCCCGACCGAGTGGCGCGACGAGCTGGCGGCCCGCTCCGCGGAGAACGTCGCCAAGATGGCCAGGCGCCTCAAGGCCGCCGAGACGGCACATCCGATGAAGTTCCTGGGCGCGCTGCAGGCCATCCGTGACGTCCTGCGTGAGCACCCGCAGGCATACGTCGTCAACGAGGGCGCGAACGCGCTGGACCTGGCGCGCAACACGATCGGCATGCGGGTGCCGCGACACCGCCTGGACAGCGGCACCTGGGGCGTGATGGGCATCGGCATGGGGTACGCGATCGCCGCCGCGGTCGAGACCGGAGGCCCGGTCGTCGCCATCGAGGGCGACAGCGCGTTCGGGTTCAGCGGCATGGAGATCGAGACGATCTGCCGCTACAACCTGCCCATCGTCACGGTCGTGCTGAACAACAGCGGTGTCTACCGCGGCGACGAGGTGTCGGCGTCCGGGGACCCGGCACCGACCGCTCTCCGGGCCCGTCACGACCTCATGATCGCCGCGTTCGGCGGCAGGGGCTACCGGGCGACGACGCCGGTGGAGGTCACCGCCGCCCTGCGAGAGGCCCTGGCGCTGCGCCAGCCCGCGCTCATCGACTGCGTGATCGACCCCGCCGACGGGACCGAGAGCGGCAACATCTCCCACCTCAACCCGAAGGGCATCACGGTCCAGCGGTGAGGACGATCGGACGCCCTGAGCCCGGGGGCGCGACGGACCGTACCGCCCGCGGCGGCCCGACGACCTCGTTCGACGCCTCGGCCGGCTCACGCGTCCGCGGCGACGCCCGCCTCCACTGTGGCAGCCCCGCGTGCGGGTGGGCGCGGGTCGATCCCCCGTCGTCACTGTTCATGTAACGCGCCGATCCGTCCCCGGCCGCAGGGATGTCCCGCCGCCGGGGACGGATCGGCGCGGCCGACGAGCCGGGCGTCGACCGCGCCATGCGTACGTCAGGCGAGGGCGTCCCGCTCGGCGGCCTCCTTACGGCGCTGGTGGTAGCTCTCCCGGGTCCGCTCGGTGTGCTTGCGCATCAGCTCGGCCGCGCGTCGGCTGTTCCTGGCGGCGATCACCTCGATCAGGGCGGCGTGTTCGTCCCAGGCCTCCCGGCCGCGGGACTGCGCGATCGGGGCGTAGTACCACCGGACCCGGCGGTCCACCATCGCGATCAGCTCGGCCAGGACCTTGTTGCCGGACATCCCGACGATGTACGCGTGCAGCGCGGCGTTGGCGGCGACCAGCCCGGACTGGTCGTTGTCGCTGAGTGCCTTCTCCCCGGCGGCCTGCAACTCGTGCAGCCGCTCGACGTGCTCGGGGGTGGCGTGCTTGGCGGCCAACCGGGCGGACTCGGTCTCCAGCAGGGTACGGGTGGCGAGGAGCTGGTCCGCCTCCTCCTCGGTGGGTACGTGGACGAAGGCGCCGAGGGCCGGTCGCAGGTCGACCCAGCCCTCGCTCTGCAACCGCTGTAGGGCCTCCCGAACGGGCTGACGGCTGACTCCGAGCTGGGCCGCGAGCTCGTTCTCGACCAGGTGCTCGCCCGGGCGCAGCTCCCGATTGATGATCATTTCGGCGATGACGTCATAGACCGCCTGACGGAGCGGCGCGGGCCGCTCCAACGGCTGTCGCGCGGCGCGGGTCTGGCCGCGGGCGGCGGGCCGGCGGCGTCCGCCGCCGCTGGTGGCGGACGAGGTCGACCCTCCCCAATCTGTCATCGACTACCTCCGGCTGCGATAGGTCGGATCGGACGTCGTCGCGCCCGAACGTGGTCTATAGCATACAGTCGCCGAGATGCAATGAAGCGCCGGCGGTGGTGACCGCGGCGACTCCCCGGGCGAGATCGGCTCCTGACGACGAACGGATTCTCCCGGTGCCGATCGGGCGGGCGGCGACGCCGCCCGCCCGATCGGTGGTCGGAACGTGTCCCCCCGACCTGCGCGGCGCCCACGCCCACACGTCCCACCGTGCGGATCGCCGAGCCGCGGGGTGACACCGATTTCGCCGGCTCTGGTGACTCGAAGGTGCGGTCGGCACCGGGTCGGCGCCGGCCCGCATGCCGCCCCGCCCAGGCCGTCCCGGCGTCAGCCGGCGAGGCTGTCCTGGTACTCGATCTCCGGCACCGGCTCGAACTCGTTGACCTGCGCGATGGAGACCCCGTGCGCCGTGTTGTCCTCGCGGGCGATCATCACCTCCACCAGCACCGGCCGGCTGGTCCGCCGCGCCTCCTTGCGGGCCCAGGCGAGGGCGTCGGCGATCTCGTCGGGTCGGGTCACCCGGCGTCCGGAGCAGCCGTACGCCTCCATCACCTTGACGTTGTCCGTGCCGACCTCGTCGTAGTGGATGTCGACCTCGTAGTTCATGCCGTAGCCGAGCTCGGCCTGACGGATCAGCCCCAGGTACTCGTTGTTCAACATCACGAGCACGAACGGGATGTTGTACTGCGCGGCGACCGCCAGCTCCTCCACCAGGAACTGGAACGAGTAGTCGCCGACGACGCCGACCACCTCGGCGTCGGGCTTGGCGCACTTCACCCCGATCGCCGCCGGGATCTCCCAGCCGAGCGGGCCGGCCTGGCCGCAGACCTGGTAGTGCCGCGGCTTGAAGACCTTCTGGAACTGGCCCGACCAGATCTGGTAGAGACCGATCGCGGTGACGAAGTAGGTGTCCGGGCCGAAGAACTCGTTGATCTCCCGGAAGACCCGCGGTGCCTTGATCGGAACCGTGTCGAAGTCGTCCCGCCGGCCGAGCGTCTCGCGGAGCTGGCGGACGCGCGCCACCCATCCGGTACGGTCCGGCAGCGTCCCCCGGCGCCGCGCCGCGTCGAGCAGTGCCGCCAGGAACGCCCGGGCGTCCGAGACCACCCCGAGGTCCGGGCCGAAGACCTTGCCGAGCTGGGTCGGCTCGATGTCGACGTGGATGAACTTCCGGTTGCCCCGGTACGTCTCCAGGTCGCCGGTGTGCCGGTCGCCGAACCGGGCGCCGATCGCCAGTACCAGGTCGGCCTCGAGGAACGAGGCGTTCCCCCAGCGTTGGGTGGTCTGGATGCCGGTCATCCCGGCGAACAGGTCGTGGTCCTCCGGGATCGCGCCCTTGCCCATCAGGGTGACCTGGACCGGCACGTTCACCAGCTCCGCGACCTCGCGCAGCAGGTCGCAGGCCTCGCCGATGATGACGCCGCCGCCGGCCAGGATCAGTGGCCGCTCGGCGGCCAGCAGCATGTCCAGGGCCCGCTCGACCCGGGGCGGGTGCGGCTCCACCGTCGGCACCGGCAGCGGCGCGTCGATCGAGGGGTCCCACTCGATCTCCTGTCGCTGGACGTCGAGCGGCAGGTCGATCAGGACCGGCCCCGGACGGCCGGAGCGGGCGATCCGGAACGCCTCTCGGAAGATCCACGGAGCCTGGGCGGCCTCCTTGACCTGCACCGCCCACTTCGTCACCGGCCTGGCGATCTCCACGATGTCGACCGCCTGGAACGCCTCCTGGTGCAGCTTGTTGGTCGGCGCCTGCCCGGTGATGCAGATGATCGGGATAGAGTCCGCCTGGGCGGTGTAGAGGCCCGTGATCATGTTGGTCCCGGCCGGACCGGAGGTGCCGATCGCCACCCCGACCCGTCCGTTCGTCCGGGCCCAGCCGTCCGCCATGTGGGTGGCGCCCTCCTCGTGGCGGACGATCAGGTGCCGGATGTCGCTCTTCCGGAGCGCGGCGTAGAGCGGCAGGATCGCCGCGCCCGGGCAGCCGAAGGCGACGTCCACGCCCTCGGACGCGAGCACGGCGACCACCGCCTCCATACAGGGAATCTTGGCCATGGGGGTGTCAGACCTCCGGGTAGTGGGCGTGAGTCGGGAAGTTTCCGTAGGGGCGTTCGCCGGCGGGGCCCTCGGTCACCGCGTGCACCAGCAGCGCGCCGCCGACGAAGGCGCCCCGCCAGGAGGCGCCCCGACCGCCGAAGACCTCCTGCCGGTCACCGCGGGAGCGGGGCCGGTTGATGCCGACCTTGAACGCCTGCAACTCGCCGCTGAGCCGCTGTGCGGTCGCCTCGTCGTCGCAGGCGAGGGAGGCGACCAGGGCGCCGTTGCTGGCGTTCATCGCGGCCAGCAGCTCCGCCTCGGTGTCGACCAGCACGATCGTGTCGACCGGACCGAACGGCTCGGCGTGGAACAGTGGCGAGGAGGGCGGCGGGGCGAGGATCGCCACCGGCGCCAGATAGGCGGAGCGGTCCTGGCCCGGCAGGAATCGCCCGTCGTCCAGCGAGCCGCGGTACAGCGGGATGCCGCCCCGGGCGATCGCCGCGTCGACCGCGTCGGTCAGCTCCTTGACCTTGGCGTCCTTGATCAGTGGACCGAAGTCGAGATCGGGGAGGTCCTCCTGCCCGGGTTCGACGGCGAGCGGGTGGCCGAACCGGACGCCCCGGACCGCCGGCAGGTACGTGGCGAGGAAGCGGTCGAAGAGCGACCGCTGCACCACGTAGCGCGGGTACGCCGTACAGCGCTGCTTGCCGTACTCAAAGGACCTGCGGATGATGCCGGCGAGCAGGTCCCAGTTGCTGAACTCCCAGACGCCCCAGCAGTTGAGCCCCTCCTGCTCCAGCACGTGGCGCTTGTCGGAGTTGACCAGCCCGGCGGCGACCTGGCTGCCGGCGCTGCGACCGCCGACGAAGAAGACGCAGGCGATCTCCGGCGCGGCGACCAGGACGGGGGAGAGGTCCGCGCCGCCGCCACTGATGAGCGTCACCGGCAGGTCGTGCCGGGCGGCGAGCGCACACGCCAGGGTCAGGCAGCTCACCCCACCGTCGGTCGGAGCCTTGGCGACCACCGCGTTCCCGGCGAGCACCTGCACCAGCACCGAGTGCATGATGACGCTCATCGGGTAGTTCCAACTGGAGATGTTGCTGATTGGGCCGGGTAGGGGCGACCGGCCGACCATCATGGCGTCGATCTCGTCGACGTACCAGCGCACCCCGTCGATGCAGCGGTCGACGTCGGCGGTGGCCAGCCGCCACGGCTTGCCGATCTCCCAGACGAGCAGCAGGGCCAGCAGGTCCCGGTGCGCGGTCAGGGCGTCCAGCGTGGCCGAGACCCGGGCCTTCCGTTCGGCCAGCGGCACCCGAGCCCAGTCCCGGTGCGCGTCGGCGGCGGCGCGTACGGCGGCGGTGGCGGTGGCCGCGTCCAGCCGGGGCGGCCCGGCGATGGCCGTACCGTCGACCGGCGAGGTGGCCGGGCCGGGCTCGCCGTCCCGGCGCCACTGCCGGCCCCAGTAGTTGAGGAGGCGGTCGGGGTGGAAGGCCTCGGGCGCCGCCTCGAGGCAGCGGGCGTAGCAGTCCTCCCACGCGGTACCGGGTTTACGGATCAGGGGCACGGGAGCCTCCAGAGCGTCGGGGGTCCGGTGGATGGGGCGGGCTCGTCGGGCCGGGAGGGGGAGGAATGGGTGGTCCGGGGCGCCGACGTCCCGTCGGTGGTGACCGGCACCGGATCTGCGGTGCGGAGACGAGCCGGGGAGTGTGCATACAGTATGCGGTCTGCACTGCTGGTGCAAGGGGGTGGTGCCGATCCATCCGCGGCCGGGGCACCCGGTGGTCGGACGGTCGAATCGTGCCCCGCTGATCGCGGTGCCGTCGGCCGGCGACGCGGCCGGCCGGGGCGCGCGCGGTCGGCTGTCGCCCCCGGTGGTCAGGCCGCGCGGGTGGCCGACGGGGCGTCGGCCCGCCGGGCGAGGGCGGTCCGGGCGAGCAGGTCCGTCGCCGCGTAGATGGTGCGCAGCGTGGGGGCGGGGGCGCCGGTGATGTCCGCCATCTCCACCACGGCCGCGGCGATGGCGTCCAGCTCCATCTCCTTGCCAGCCTCGAGGTCCTGCAGCATCGAGGTCTTGTGGTGGCCGACCCGTCGGGCCCCCTCGATGCGCTTCTGGATCGAGATCTCCGGCGTACTGCCGACCCGACGGGCGATGTCGAGCGTCTCTTCCATGATCTGCGCGATTACCCGGCGGGTGCCGACGTGCTCGCACATCTCCAGCATGGTGGCCCGGGTCAGCGCGCTGAGCGGGTTCAGGGCGACGTTGCCCATCAGCTTGATCCAGATGTCGTCGCGGAGCTGCCGCTCGACCGGACACTTCAGGCCGCCGGCGATCATCACCTCGCTGAACCGCCGGCACCGCTCCGAGATCGTCCCGTCCGGCTCACCGATCGAGAAGCGCGTTCCCTCCAGGTGTCGGATCACCCCGGGCGACTCGATGACGGTTGCGGGGTAGACGACACACCCGATCGTCCGTTCCGGCGGCATCACCGCCGAGGTCGCGCCGCCGGGGTCGACCGCCTCGATCCGGTGGTTCTCGTACGGCCCGGGGAGCTTGTAGAAGTACCACCACGGAATGCCGTTCTGGGCGGCGACGAGCGCCGTCTCCGGGCCCAGCAGCGGTTCGAGCAGCGGCCCGGCCGAGGCGTACGAGTGTGCCTTGAGGCCGAGGAAGACGTAGTCCACCGGTCCGATCTCGGACGGGTCGTCGGTGGCGTGCGGATGCGCGGAGAAGTCCCCCCGTGGGCTGAGCACCCGGACCCCGCGGGCCCGTAGCGCGGCGAGGTGCGCGCCGCGGGCGATGAGATGGACGTCCACTCCGGCCCGGCACAGGGACGCGCCGACGTAGGCGCCGATGGCGCCGGCTCCGAGCACGGCAACTCGCACGGGCAGCTCCCTTCTCAGCGGTCTTACTCGTATGCGTTATGTTGAGTACAGTATGCAATTATCGGGACGGGTGGCAAGCCTTTCTGCTGCCGCCACAGGTCATCGCGCGTATTTCGGCGACGTTCTTCGATGCCGTGCTGCCGTTGTAGAACGAGAATCCGGGCACACATGATCGAGGGCCCGCACCGGCCGTCCACCGGCGCGGGCCCGCTGGTCCGGCGAATGCCCAACCCTGCCCCCGCCGGACGGCTGCTCGGCCGGCGGCCGAGGGGGGGCGACGCGAGCGGTGACGCCCCGACTCCAGGGTGCTGCACCACTGTGGACGGCGACAATGAGCAGTCGCCGAACGGTCGATCGGTGCTGCCTATCGTTCCTGGTCAGCCGGGTGTGGCCGGTCGTGGGGCGAGGTCGGCTCGGACCGGGGGGCGGGTGGACCGGACTGGTCGGTCGACTCGACCGGTACCAGCGCGTCGATGCTGCGTTGCAGATCGAGGCGCTCCGCCACCCGGATCAGCGCGCTGGTCACCAGCGGCTGCGGATCGCGGTCCAGCACCAGCAGCCCGACCGTGCTGGTCGCGGTCGGCTCGACCAACGGCAGGACCCGGGTTCCCGGCGGTACGCCGAGCAGGCCCAGCCAGGCCTGCGGAATCACACTGGCCCAGTTGCCACTCCGGACGTGTGAACAGAGCGTGGAGACCGAGTTCGTCTCCATCCGGGGAGTGACCGTCACCCCGGCCTGGAGGAAGAGGTCGTCGAGGATGCGTCGGTGCTGCATGTCCGGGGTGAGCAGACAGAGGGGAAGCTCCGCCACCTCCGCCCAACCCACCTCGGTACGGTCGGCGAACTCGCCGCCCTGGCTGGTCAGCAGCACGTACCGCTCGTGGTAGAGCGGCATGGCGCGGAACCCGGTGAGCGGTTCCCCGGTGAGGTACGTCAGCCCGGCGTCCAGCTCGAAGTCGATCAATCGGCGATGGATCTCGGCGGAGGTCAACGAGAGCACGGTGAGACTGGTTTCCGGGTGCCGTTCGCAGAACGGGCCGGTCAGCAGCGAGACCGGCGGCAACGAGGCGGGTACGGCGCCGAGCCGCAACCGTCCGGTCAGACCCTGGTGACTGCTCCGGCCGAACTCGGCCACGAGTTGGTCCCGGTCGGCGAGGAGCCGTCGGGCCCAGGCGAGCAGTCGTTCCCCCTCCGGGGTGAAGCCCTCGAATCGGTGGCCGCGCCGGACCACCGAGACCCCGAACTCGGCCTCCAGCTTGCGGATCCCGTCCGAGAGCGTGGGCTGGCTGACCCAGCATGCCGCTGCCGCGCGGCCGAAGTGTTGCTCCCGCGCCAGCGCGGTGAGGTACTCCAACTGGCGAAGGAACATCTGGCCACCTCTTCCCTGCTCGGTCCTGCCGGAGGATCGGCGGCCGACCCGCCCGTCCCGACCGGTGCGTCGCTTCGTCCGTCGGTACCCCGTTGGTCCGTCGGCCGCCACCGGCCCAAGCATGACACCCGTGTGGTGGACGTCGAATCCGGTGAACTGGGGGAAACCGCTGAGGGTGGGGTCGCCGGGTGGTACGCGTCGATCGGATCGCCCGGTAACGATCAGGTGATCGTGCCGGAGTGCTTGACCCGCGCCGAAGCGGAGACCTACCGTTCTCCCGTGAGCTGAAACGTTTCAGGCGCCGGCGCGGAGCACCGGTCCGCCGCAGACGACGGCCGGGTACGGCCGCCCGCCGCCGACGCCAGCGACCACCGGGTCCCGGCCACCGGCGTCGGACACCGGCCCGCACCGTCCGAACGCGACGGTGCCCGGCACCGGCCCCGGCGGACCGGACCCGGCGGATGGGACCCGTACCGGACCGAGAGTGAGGAGTGGGGCCGTGACCGTACCGATCGTGCGTCGCCAACCCCTGGACGACCAGGAACTGCACCTGCTGCGCCTGCTCGCCGACGGGCTGCCGACCGACGCGGTCGCCCGCCGGATCGGGATGTCGGAGCGGACCGTCCGGCGCCGGGTCCGGGCCATCTGCGACCGGCTCGGGGTGCCGGCGCCGATCTCCGCCGTGGTCTGGGCGGTCCGCCGCGGTCTGCTCTGAGCGGTCCGCCGCGGTCTGCGCTGACGGACCCAATCCGCGGTCATCCCGGTGGCCCAGGCCCATTGACCAGCCTGATACCGGTTGGTTGAATGCGGCAAGGCTTCCGTCGATCATGGGGGTTCCCGTGCCGGTTCCGCGTCGTACCCTGCTGACGACCCTTCCGGCGGCGGCTCTGGTCGCCCTGACGCCGCCGCTGCGGGCGCGGGCGGCGTCCCCACCGGACCGGGCGTCCGGAGGACCGGCCCGGTCCGACGGGACGACGCTCGTCGACCCGGCCACCGCGCACGCCGCCGTCCGGGACAACATGGTCGCGGTCTTCGCCGGCACCGCCGAGGTCAACGCCCGGCCCGACGTCGCCGGCAAGCTCGCGGCGATCGAGACGACGGCGCGGACCCGGCTCGCCGCGCTGGACGGCGCCGGCCCGGGCGAACTCTTCCAGGGCGTTCCGCTCGGCACCAGCGACCCGAACCTGACCACGTCGTTCCAGTACCTCTACGAGATCGCACTCGCCACCCGGGTCCCCGGCGGGGCACTCGCCGGCGACACCGCCGTACGGCGTCGGGTCATCGACGGCCTCGCGTGGCTCTACGACCAGTACTACGGCGACCAGGACCGGGGCTACTACGGCAACTGGCACAACTGGGAGATCGGCATCTCCTGGCACGTCAGCCGGACCCTGGTGCTGCTGCACGCCGACCTCGCGGCGTACCGGCCGGACCTCACGCCGACCTACGTCGCCGCGATGGACGGCTACCTGCGCAACGGCCGGGACGGCGACGTGGACCTCGACTCGCGGTTCCACACCGGCGCCAACCTGGTCGACATCACGACGAACCGGATCCTCCAGGGTGCGGTCCTCGGCGACGACGCCCGGATCAGCAAGGCCGTCGCGGACCAGCTGACGGTCTTCGCCACCATCGACCCGTACCAGCTCCGGCACGGGGTCACCGATGGCTACTACGCCGACGGTTCCTTCATCCAGCACGCCTCGGTCGCCTACACCGGCTCGTACGGCCGCAATCTGCTCACCCGGGTCGTCCAGACCATCAAGATCCTTCAGGGGACCGGCTACCTGACCGGAGACGAACTGGTCAGGGTGGTGCAGGGCTGGGTCGCCAACGCCTTCGCCCCGCTCATCTTCGAGGGCTGGATGATGGAGATCGTCAAGGGTCGCGCGGTCTCCCGGACCACCACCGGGTACACCGACGTCGCCGCCGTGGTCGAGGCGGTGGTCGACCTCTCCGGGCACGCCGCCGACGCCGACGCCGCGGCCCTGCGCGGCTACGTCAAGTTCGTTCGGGAGAACTCCCGGGCCACGCTGAACCCGACCAGCTTCGTCTCTCCGGTCAGCATCGCCCGATACGCCGACATCCTCGCCGACTCCACCACCCCGGCCGCCGACCTCAATCCGCCCGCCCGGCACGCCGCGTTCAACGCGATGGACCGGACCGTGCACCACCGCCCCGGATACGCCTTCGCGCTGGCCCGCAACTCCCGCCGGATCAGCAAGTACGAGTACATGAACGGTGAGAACCTCCTGCCCTGGTTCCAGGGCGAGGGTGCCCACCATCTCTACCTCGCGGGCCAGGACCAGACCGAGGCGTACGGGGTGGACTACTACACGGTCGTCTCGCCGTACCGGCTGGCCGGGGTGACCGCCCCGGTCGAGGAGCGGCGAAGCGTGCCCGAGCTGTACGGCACGCCCTGGTACGACAACCCGGAGCGGGGCTTCACCTCCTCCTCGGAGTCGCAGAACACCTACGTCTACTTCCCACGCGGCAGCCACGACCACTCCGGCGGCGCCAGCCTCGGGGCGTACGGGACGGCGGGGTTCGTGCAGAGCGACGACGTGGCGTACCTCGCGAAGCGGGCGGGGCAGCTGCCCGATGACTTCGTGGCGTACCGCAACGCCACCGCGACGAAGTCGTGGTTCATGTTCGACGACGAGATCGTGGTGCTCGCCGCGGGAGTCGGGGACGGCGCCGGGCGGGCGGTGACGACCACGGTGGACAGCCGGATCGCCCGACCGACGGACGCGATCACCGTGACCGGGCTCCTCCGGGACGGCCGCCCGTGGCCCGGCATGGTCGGCGGGAGCGCGAGCGGAACCCGGGACACCGCACCCGGCAGCAGCGGACCCGGCGTCGCCGCCGCCGGCGGCGGGACCCGTGCCGGGCTGGCCTGGCTGCGGTACGCCAACGCCAGCCAGGGCACCGCGGTCGGTTACGTCTTCCTGGCCGGGCCGGCGCCGACCGTCTCGCTCGACACGGTCACCCGGAGTCGTCGGGTGGTCCGGACCGCCAACCCCGACACCCCGGTGACCCGGCAGGTCTTCAGCGTCACCGTCGAACAGCCGGCCGGGGCGCCGCCCGCCGCGTTCGCGTACGCCCTGGTGCCGAACGCCACGGAGCAGCGGCTGCGGACGTACCGGAACGGGCCGCTGGAGGTCCTGGTCAACACCACCCGGATCCAGGCGGTCCGGCATGCCGGGCTGGGCATCCTCGCCGCCAACGTCTTCGCGCCGGGCCGGCACGACGTACCCGTCTCCGGCCGGACCCGCGGCCCGCGGCTCAGCATCGACGGACCGGCCTCGGTGCTGATCCGGACCGAACCGGACGGCGGACTGGCGATCGCGGTCGCCGACCCGACCACCCGGCGCGACACCGTCGCGGTCACCCTGCGCGGCCGGCGGCTGCGAACCGTCACGGCGGACCCGGAGGTACGGCTGCGCCGGGTTCCCGGCGGCACCCGGATCGAGGTCCGCACGTGGCACGCCTACGGCCGGAGCTTCACCGCCACCCTGCGCTGAGGCTCCGGACGGCGGTTCTCCGCCGCGGACGAGGATTCGGCCGGAGGCGCGGCTCCCGATTCGGCAACGACTCGGCGAGCCCGCCGGCCGGTTCCCCGGTCGGGGCTCGTCACCACCGGCGTGCCCCGACGACCGGACGGGCGACGGGGCGGCACCCCGGCCTCCCTCAGCCGGCCGCGCCCGGCCGGGTGGTCCGGCCCTGTCCGACGTTCAGCTCGGTGAGGCTGATGCCGCCAGCAGCTCGCGGACCCGGGGGAGGACCCGCGTGGCGTACAGCTCGATGCTGCTCATCTGGTGTTCGTGCGGCAGGGTGCCGTTCGAGTACTTCAGCGAGAAGCGCTGGACCCCGAGGACCCGGATCGTCGCCGCGATCTTCCGGGCGACCGTCTCCGGGGAGCCGACGTGCCAGGAGCCCTCGGCGATGTTGGCGTCGAAGCGCTCCCGGGTCATCGGCCCCCAGCCTCGTTCGCGGCCGATCCGGTTGAACATCGTCCGTACGTGTGGCCACAGCAGGTCGGCCGCCTCCTGGTCGGTCTCGGCGACGAAGCCGGGCGCGTGCACCGCGACCGGGAGCGGATCCCGCCCGTACTCGGCCAGGGCGCGGTGGTACAGCTCGACGAGAGGCGCGAACCGGGCAGGGTCGCCGCCGATGACCGCCAGGACCAGCGGGAACCCGAGCCGGGCGGCCCGGACGACCGACTCCGGAGTGCCGCCGACCCCGATCCAGGTGGGGATCCGGCCCGACTCCGTCTTGGGATAGACGTGCTGCCGTTCCAGCGGGGCGCGGACGGTCCCCTGCCAGGTCACCGGCTCCTCGGTGAGCAGCCGTGCCATCAGTTCGGCCTTCTCGTTGAAGAGCCGGTCGTAGTCGGCGAGGTCGTAGCCGAAGAGCGGGAACGACTCGACGAACGAGCCACGGCCCAGGATGATCTCGGCGCGTCCCCGGGCGAGCGCGTCCAGGGTGGCGAACCGCTCGAAGACCCGTACCGGGTCGTCGGAGCTGAGCACGGTGACCGCGGTGCCGAGCCGGATCCGCTCGGTCCGGGCGGCGATGGCGGCGAGCACGATCTCCGGCGCCGAGACGGCGAAGTCGTCGCGGTGGTGCTCACCGAGCCCGAAGGCGTCGACGCCGAGCCGGTCCGCCAACACGGCCTGGTCGACCACGTTCCGGATCACCTGCCCGTACGGCAGCCTTCGCCCCGCCTCGTCGACGGTGACGTCGCCGAAGCTGTCCAGACCGAACTCCACCCGGGTCGCCATCTCACTCCTCCTGGCCATTCGCGCCGGTCACACCGTACGCCCGGCACCCTCCGGCCGGGTAACGGCGCAGCCGGCGATCGCATTCCCGCCCCGACCCCCCGGCATGGGCGGACGTCGGGCAGGCCCGGCGACCCGTCTCCTGCTCCGGCTATCCCCAGCCGGACCCGGCCTGGCGGCCCGGCGGCCCGGCAGCCTGGCGGCTTGGTGGCTTGGTGGCCCGGTGACCCGGCAGCCCGGCAGCCCGGCGGCCTGGCGGTCCGGGCTGGCCCGGGGCACCGTCCTGCGGGCGTGGGGGCCGGCGGGGTAGGCCCGCGGCTGCGGCGCCGGCCGGAGAATGGGTTGGCCCGTGGTCGGGGCGGGGCGCTAAGGTGACCCGGCCGGCCGCGGGACTCCGGTACGACTTCCGAAACCCGCCTCTGAAGCGACGCTTCGCAGTTCGTGCCCCCATTCCTCCGCCGGCACCGAGGACCGCGTCGGGGGAGGTCGACGGTCGTCATGTCACGGTCTGACCAGATCGCCTGCGAGGACGTCGTCATGTTCGTCAACGCGGCCATCACGTCGACCGGGCAGCGCGAGTTCCGGGCCGACGCCGCCGAGCAGCGCATGTCGTTGGGCTTCCTGCACGAGTATGTCCTCGGCAACTACCGCGATCTCTACGCGGCCACGCTCGCGTTGGAGATCAACCACTTCAACGCGGCCCTGGTGGTGACGAACCTGCTGCGTACGGCGCACCTGGCCAGCCCGGCCCAGCGGGCGGTCGAGGGGCGCCTGATCGCGGCGCGGCTACGGTTCCTGCCGCCGCAGCGGGTCTACCGGGTGATCCGTGAGCTGCGCCGGCTCGGCGTGAACAACCGGCGGACCCGGGCGATCATCCGGGACTGGGTGGCCGGCCGACCGGACCTGCCGTTCGACGCCGTCAAGTACCGCCGGTCGCTCTCCGTCGCGGCCCGGCACGCGCACCTGGCGCTGCCCGGCGAGGTGGGGACGTTCCTGTTCGACTGGCGCCGCGCGAGGCGCTACACGACCCCGATCCTGGAGACGTGGCGCCGGGCGCACTTCGACAAGCAGGCGCTCTTCGCCCTGCCGTACACCGTGGCCGAAGGACTCGCCGCCCACCACGGCATCGACCGGGGTCGGCTGTTGGCCCACAACGCCGCGTCGATGACGCGCGGCGAGCGGCTGCGGTTGCAGGAGTCGGCCCGCCGACTCGACGTCGACGACATCGTCACCGCAGACCTGGGCCGTACGCCGCTCACCCGGCTCGCCCTCTACGTCCTGTCGCTGCCCCGTCCCGAGCGGGCGCGGCGGCGCGCCGAGCTGACCGAGGCGCTGCGCACCGCCACCCGGCGGGCCGTGGGCCGGCAGGCCGGCACCTGGGGCAGCGTGGTCGCCGTTCTCGACGACAGCTACTCGGCCGCCGGCTCGTCGGTCAAGCGCCGGAGACCGCTCGCGGTGGCGCTGGCGGCCCACTACCTGCTGGAGGCTCTCGCCACCGACTACACCGGACTCTGGCTGACCCATCGCGGCGATCCGCTGCTGGTCCACCCGGTCGGCCCGACCAGGCTCGGCGAACGGCTCCTCGACGGGCTCGAACGGCGTCCCGACCGCCTCGTCGTCGTCTCCGACGGCTGGGACAACGATCCGCCGGGGCTGGCCGCCGAGGTGCTGCGGGTGTGGTTCGCCCGGCTCGACCCCGACCGGCGGACCTCGGTCGTGCACCTCAATCCGGTGTACGACAGTGACACCTTCGAGGTGCGCCGGCTCGCCGCCACCGTGCCGACGGTGGGCGTCCGGGATGCCGAGGACCTGGCCGCCCTCGTCGAGCTGGCCCGCTTCGCCACCGGCACCGCCACCTTCGCCGAGCTGCGTCGCCACCTCGACGACCGGGTCGCCCGCTTCCTCGCCGACGCCGCACAGAGCCCGGCGGACGCCGGCGCCGTCGGGACCGCGGCGGGAACCGGCGCTGCCGGCACCGTGGCGGAAGCCGGTGCCGCCGGGACCGAGGTGGGAGCCGGCGCGGCGGTCGCGCAGGAGCCGGCACCGGCCACGCCGGCCGGGGAGGCGACGGGAGCCGAGGCAGGCGTGCCGTCCGCCGGAGCGTCGAGGTGACCGTGATCCGCAACGGGCTGAGCCTTGCCGGACTGACCGCCGGACCGGGCCAGCGGTGGGGTGCCCTCCGGCTGGTGCCGCTGCTGCGTGACGAACCCATCACCGACCTGCGTCTGCACGCCCGGCTCTACGACCCGGACGACCCGACGCTCGTGGCCGTCGGGCCCCGCACCGCGTACGTCGCGTACGTCCCGCACGCGTTCGTGGCGAGCTGGACCCCGGGCGGCGGCCCGGTCGCGGCGTACGGCACCCAGCTGACCGACCCGGCCGACGCCCGGCTCCCGGGGATCGGGCTGCACTTCCGTCGTCGGATGGCCCGCCGAGAGGAGAAGAACCGGCTACGCTTCCTGCCGCTGCACCTGGCCATGGAGGGTTACCTCGCCCTCCACGTCGGCGGGCCGTCGATCGCCTGGCAGGAGTGGACTCGGCGGGCCGTGACCCGGGGCCTCTCGCCACGGGCCGAGGAGGCGTACACGGGTGCCGAGATCACCGGGCTCGCGGACGCGCTGCGGGTCTTCGAGATCCATCCCAACCAGTGCGGGATGCTGCTCTACGCCGCCGACGCCCTCGCCGCGGCCTTCGTCGTACCGCATCCCGACGACTACCGCGCCCTGCATCCGACGCTGCTGCTGGACCTCTACGGCGAACTGGTCCACCACTACGCCCACCTGTACCCGACGGTGGGCGAGTTCTCCACCCGGATCGACGCCGGACGGGTGGCCAGCGTTGCGGACCTGCGGGCCGAGCTGGTCCGGACGCGCGCCGCGTGGTCCGCGTTCCAGCTGGAGATGGCGGGCGGGCTGCTCGGGATGGAGCGGCTGACCAGCACGCTGGTGTACCGGATGGGCCGGTTCGCCCTCGCCCGCTTCCTGCCCGCCTTCGACCCCGACCGGGAGAACCACATCGGCGAAGCCATCGTCGACAACGCCGGGCGGCTGGCGTACCTGAAGACCTTCCGGCTCTCCGCGGCGCAGGCGCGCCGGGGGCACCTGCTCTCCCAGTTCGCCGCGCACGACTGGGACCTCGACGCCACCGCCACCGCCCTCGCGACCGACCGGCGGTCGCTCGCCCTGCGGCTCGACCGCGCCGGCTTCGGGCACCTGCTCCGCCCGGAGGTCATCGACGCGGCCCGCCGCGAGGCGCGCGAGCGCGGGCGTCGGGTGCGGCGCAACCGGTGACCCGACGACACCGGTGCGGAGCGGACCCGGGAGGCGGTCAGCCGGTAGCCGTCGATTCGTCACCCGTGTGGGCTGGGGTGTAAGGAAGGGCCCCTTGTTATCGCTTTTGGTATAACAAGGGGCCCTTCCTTACACCTCAGCGGAGCAGCCACCGGAGTGCGGAGTCCACCGCCTCGGCGGGTACCTCGTGACCGCCGTCGAACTCCTCGTAGCGCACGTCGTAACCGAGCCGCCGCAGATGTGGAACGACGCGTCGGGCGCACGGGTCGATCGGTAGTACGGGGTCGGCCACACCGTGCGACACGTAGACCGGCGGCTGGCCGTGGGTCACCAGCGGCGCCGCGAAACCAGGGGAGAAGGCGACGACCCCGTCGAACAGGTCACCGTTGGTCAGGCCGAGCGAGAGGGCGTACGACGCGCCGTCGGAGAAGCCGCCGACCAGACATCGGTCCAGCGGGTGACTCTCGAATGTCTCCTCCAGGAGCCGGTCGATCCGGCGTACGTCGGGCCCGAAGCCGTCCAGGATCAGATCCCAGGTGCTCGCGGTCGACTTGGGCGCCACCAACAGCAGCCGTCGCTCGTCCGCCGCCGGAAGCAGCAGGTCCACCGCCTGCCGGGGAGTGCCACCAGCCCCGTGCAGCAGCAGTACGAGCCGGTAGGGCCGCCCGTCGGCGGGTGGCACGTAGCGCAGCGCGAGCAGCTCCCCGGTCGGCCCCTCCTGGGTCAGGAGGCCGGTCCGGGCGGGCGCGGAGACCGGAGGGTACGGCCGTACCGCCAGGCGGCCGTGGTGGGAGTTCTCCTCGGGCTGGAGGTGGGGAAGCGCGGGCTCCTGCACGATGGGTTCCTTCCGGCCGACCGATCGCCGGCAGCTGACGGTCGGAACGGGGCTACCCCGGCCTCCGGTCGGATAACCCGCCCGTCCGACCTGGTCTGACCAGGAAGGAACCTGCGCTGGTGCACGATCCGCCAGCGGTCGGGTGGGCTGTCGGCGCTGAAGTTCAGCAGCACCGGCGTGCTCAGCAGTCGCAGCAGCCACAGCAGTCGCAGCAGGTGCGGTCGTCGCGCCGGGGTGCACCGGCAGCGGTCCCCCCCGAATCGGGGAGACGGCTGACCCGATCGGGGAGCCGGGCCGTACCCCGGTGGGGACCGCGTGGCCGCGATCATCGGGCCGATGGTCCCGCCCGGGCCGTCAGCGACGGCCGGGCGGGACCGAGCGTCCGCGGGTTAGGAAGGGCCCCTTCCTATACCGAATCCGATAAGAGGGGGCCCTTCCTTCCCGCCAAGTTGAGGGCGCGGACCGCCGCCGCGACGAGCTCCTCGGGGGGCAACGAGACGTCGAGGGTGAGGACGTGCTCGTCTGGCTCGGGGAGTTCGAGGGTGGCGAGCTGCGAGTCGAGGAGACTCGCCGGCATGTAGTGCCCGGTTCGGCGCGTCATCCGCTCCCGGATCACCTCGGCGGGGCCGTGTAGCAGGACGAAGTCGAGCCGGGGTGGCCCCTGGCGGAGGACGTCGCGGTAGGCGCGCTTCAACGCCGAGCAGGCCAGCACGGTGGAGGTCCCCTCGGCGGCGCGGTCGGCCATCCAGGCGGCCAGGTCGCGCAGCCACGGCCAGCGGTGCGCGTCGTCGAGGGGTACGCCGGCGCGCATCAGCGCCACGTTGGCGGCGGGGTGGAAGTCGTCCGCCTCGGCGAAGGTCAGCCCGGTGGCCGTGGCGATCCCGCTGGCAACGGTGGTCTTGCCCGACCCGGACACCCCCATCACGACGACGTGCCGGGTCGGGCGCGCGACGGCGGAGTCGCCGTCACCAGTCATGGACGGTCCCGTCCTTGAGCCGGTTGTACGGCAGGTACGCCGGCACGTACGGGAAGCGAGCCGCGGCCTCCTCGTCCAGCTCGACCCCGATTCCGGGCTGGTCGCCGGGGTGCAGGTAGCCGTCGGCGAAGGTGAACGACTGCCGGAAGACCTCGTTGGTCAGCTCGCCGTGCCGCATGTACTCCTGGATCCCGAAGTTGTGGATCGCCAGGTCCAGGTGGAGCGCCGCGGCCATCCCGACCGGGGAGACGTCGGTCGGTCCGTGCATTCCGGACTTGATCTGGTACTGCGCCGCGTAGTCGAGCAGCTTGCGCATCGCGGTGATCCCGCCGGTGTGGGTGACCGAGGAGCGGACGTAGTCGATGAGCTGCTCGCGGATGAGGGTCTGGTAGTCCCACACCGTGTTGAAGACCTCGCCGATGGCCAGCGGGGTGGTGGTGTGCTGCCGGACCAGCCGCAGCGCCTCCTGGTTCTCGGCCGGGGTGCAGTCCTCCAGCCAGAACAGGTCGTACGGTTCGAGGGCCTTGCCGAGCTTGGCGGCCTGGATCGGGGTCAGCCGGTGGTGTGCGTCGTGCAGCAGCGGCAGCTCGGGGCCGAACTCGTTGCGGACCGCCTCGAAGACCCCGGGCAGGTGCCGCAGGTACGCCCGGGAGTCCCAGTCCTCCTCGACGGGGAGCGGCGTGCGCTGCGCCGGCTCGTAGTCGTACCGCTTGCCGTCCACGCTCGGCTGGGCGGCGACGCCGTAGACCGCGTTGATTCCCGGCACCGAGGTCTGGATCCGGATCGACCGGTAGCCGAGTTCCAGGTGGTGGCGGATCGAGTCGAACAGCTCCGGCAGGTCCCGCCCGGAGGCGTGCCCGTACGCCATGATCCCGGTCCGGGACGCCCCGCCGAGGAGCTGGTAGAGCGGCATGTTGGCGGCCTTGGCCTTGATGTCCCAGAGCGCCACGTCGACGGCGGCGATCGCCGCCATGGTGACCGGGCCGCGCCGCCAGTACGCCGAGCGGTAGAGGAACTGCCAGGTGTCCTCGATCCGGTGTGGGTCGCGGCCGATCAGCAGCGGAACGACGTGGTCGCGCAGGTACGAGGCGACGGAGAGTTCGCGCCCGTTGAGAGTGCCGTCGCCCAGCCCCGTGATCCCCTCGTCGGTGGTGATCTTCAGGGTGACGAAGTTGCGGTCCGGACTGGTCACGATGACGTCCGCGGCGACGATCTTCACGGCGTGCCTTTCTCGGATGGTTGGTGAATGGAATGTCGCGGGGCCGGCCGGGTCACCACTCGGCGAACGAACCGTCGGGGTGCCGCCAGATCGGTCCCCGCCAGTGGTGTCCGCGCTTGTCCGCCAGCCGTACCGCGTTCTCGTCGATCTCGATGCCGAGGCCGGGGCCGGTGAGCCGGAGGATGTGCCCGTCGACGAAGGTCAGCGGCGCCCGGTCCAGGACGTAGTCGAGCACCTCGGCGCCCTGGTTGTAGTGGATGCCGATGCTCTGCTCCTGGATCAGGTAGTTCGGGGTCGCGAAGCCGACCTGGAGGCAGGCGGCGAGCGCGATCGGCCCGAGTGGACAGTGCGGCGCCAACTGGACGTCGTACGTCTCCGCCAGCGCGGCGATCTTGCGTACCTCGGTGATGCCTCCGGCGTGCGACAGGTCCGGCTGGGCGACCGCGATGCCGGCCTGGAGCACCGGTAGGAACTCCTGCCGGCTGTAGAGGCGCTCGCCGGTGGAGACCGGGATGCTGGTGCTGCGAACGAACTCGCCGATCAGGTGCGAGTTCTCCGGCACCACCGGCTCCTCCAGGAAGAACGGCCGGTACGGCTCCAGCAGCGGCGCGACCCGGCGCGCGTTGGCCAGGGTGAACCGGCCGTGGAAGTCGACGGCGACGTCCCGGTGCTCTCCGAGCACCTCTCGCGCGGCGGCGACCCGGCGGACCACCCCGTCGAGTTCGGCGACCGAGGCCAGCGGGCTCATCCGGCCGGAGGCGTTCATCTTCACCGCGGTCAGCCCCGCCGCCACCTGCGCGGCCACGTGGTCGGCGACCTCGTCGGGCTCGTCGCCGCCGACCCAGCCGTAGACCCGGATCCGGTCCCGGACCGGGCCGCCGAGCAGTTGGTGCACCGGGGCCCCGAAGTGCTTGCCGGCGATGTCCCAGAGCGCCTGGTCGAGCCCGGAGACGGCGCTGGCCAGGATGGGGCCGCCCCGGTAGAACGACCCCTTGGTCAGCACCTGCCAGTGGTCCTCGATCCGCAGCGCGTCCCGGCCGACCAGCAGCTCGCTGAGCTGCTCGACGGCGGTGCGGACCGTCTCCGAGCGGCCCTCGCAGGTCGCCTCGCCCCAGCCGACGAGTCCGCTCTCGGTCTCGATCCGGACGAACAGCCAGCGGGGTGGGACGAGAAAGGTCTCGATCCGAGCGATCGTCGTCATGTTTCTCGCGTCAGCCCTTCGTGGCGCCGGCGGTGAGGCCGGAGACGACGTACTTCTGCACGAACAGCGCGATCAGCATGATCGGCAAAGTGACCACGGTGGACGCCGCCATCAGGCCACCCCAGTCGATGCTGGCGTACCCGACGAAGTCGAAGATCGCGACTGGCAGGGTCTTGGTGTCGGCTCCGGAGAGCACCAGGGCGAACATGAAGTTGTTCCAGGAGAAGATGAAGGACAGGATGCCGGCGGTCGCGATGCCGGGTGCGGAGAGCGGCAGCGTGATCCGCCGGAACGCGCCGATCGGGGTCAGCCCGTCCACCTGCGCCGACTCCTCCAGCTCGAGCGGCAGGCCGTCGAAGAAGCCCATCATGATGTAGACGATCAGCGGCAGCGAGACGAACATGTGGCTGAGGATCAGCACGGTGAAGCCGCCGACCATCCGCAGGTTGCTGAAGACGTAGTACCAGGGCACCAGCAGCGAGACGCCGGGGATGACCCGGGCCATCAGCACCACCAGGGCGGACTTGCGCATCCCGAACCGGCTCATCGAGTACGCCGCCGGCACGCCGAGCAGCAGCGAGAGCGCGGTCGCCGCGAACGCCACCCAGAGGCTGTTGCCGATGAACTGGAGGTAGTTCGCCTGCTGGAGCACCTTGGTGTAGTTGTCGATGGTCGGCGTGAAAACGAACGTCTTGCTGGAGTCGTAGATGTCGACGTTCGTCTTGAACGAGGCGGCGATCATCCAGAGCAGCGGGGCCACCAGCGCGACCACCACGACGGTCAGCGCGACCGCCCGGAAGACCTTGTACGGGGTAACGCGGCCCATCACTGCGCGTCCTTCTTCTTGTTACGGGAGGTCAGCAGCCACATCGAGCCGATGATGATCAGGAAGAAGATGATGAGTACGGTGGAGGAGATGCCGTACTTGTTGTAGTCGAAGCTCAGGCCGTAGGCGTACACGTTCAGGGTCTCGACCTCGTGGTACGAGCCGCCGCCGCGACCCTTGGTGGCGTAGAGGATGTCGAAGGTCTTCAGCGCGTCGATGCCGCGCAGCAGGATCGCGACGATCACCGTCGGCATGAGCAGCGGCAGGGTGACGTGCCAGAACCGCTGCCACGCGTTGGCCCCGTCGACCCGCGCCGCCTCGTCCGGCTCGTTCGACAGCGAGGTCAGCCCGGCGAGGAGGATCAGCGCCACCATCGGGGTCCACTGCCAGACGTCGATGAAGATGGTGGTCGGCAGCGCGCTGTGCTGCCCGGCCAGCCATGGCTGCGGCCCGATCCCGAACCATCCGAGGATCTGGTTCGCGGCCCCGATGTTGGGGTCGAAGATGAGCCGCCACATCATGCCGACCGCGACCGGGGTGGCCACCAGCGGCATGAGGATCGCCACCCGTACCCACCGTTCGCCCTTGAACGGGCGCCACAGCAGCAGGGCGATCGCCATGCCGAGGACGACCTCGAACAGGAGCGCGACCCCGGTGAAGGCGACGGTCCGGGCCACCGCGGGCCAGAACCGGTCGGTGTCGGAGAGGACCTCCAGGTAGTTCTGGAAGCCGACGAACTCGGATTCCGCCCGGACCGAGCCCTCGGCGTCGGTGAGGCTGAGGTACACGGTCCAGGCCAGGGGGAAGACGATCAGCGCGCCGACGAACGTCATCGCCGGCGCCGCGAAGAGCCACTTGCGGTGGTGGTTCGCCCAGCGGCTCCAGGCGGAATCACCCTCGAGCGTCGGGGTGGTGGGGTTGACTGCCATCAGATCTCCGGATTACGGGGGGCCGTGAGAGGCGGTTCGGCAGGCCGGTGGGGCGTCGCCGGCGGCGGGCCGGACACGCCCGGAGGTGGTCGGCGCCGACGGACCGCCCGGGACCGGATACGCCGGCGGTGGACCGGACGCGGGGCCGGCGGGGTCGGTGGCGGGGCCGGGACCGAACGCACCGGGCCGGTGACCCCGGGGAAGCGGGGTGGCGGCGGGGCGACGGCGTGGGGCGGCGGACGTCCGCCGCCCCACGCCGTCGACCTCCGTGACCTACTTCTCGTCGTCCAGCAGCTTCTGGAAGGCCTCGTTGGCGGCGTCCGCCGAGGCGGCGACGTCCTTGCCGGTGATCGCGTCCACGATCGGCTGGCCGACGATCTCGCGGGCCTCGGCCACCTTCACCACGAGCGGCCGGTCGTGCCCCACACCGTTGGCGGTGCTGATCGAGATGGCGTCCGCCAGGTCCTTCGGGTACGTCGAGATCCCCTCCGGGTTCTCCCAGACCGAGGTCCGGGCACCCGGCACCCCCTCCTTCTGCTGCTTCAGCGCCTGCTCCTTGCCGGCCGCCCACTGGATGAACTTCCAGGCGTTGGCCTGGTTCTTCGACGCCTCGTTGATGGCGAGCGCCCAGGACGGGATGTTGTACGGCTTCGAGCCGGCCGGCCCGGCCGGGAACGGCGCGAAGCCGACGGTGTCGGAGACCTTCGACTTGGCCGGGTCGGTGGCGTTCTTGTAGAGCGAGTTGGCCTCGGTGTAGAACGCGGCCTTGCCCTGGGTGAAGATCGCCATCGCCTCGGACCAGCTCATGTCGGTGCTGATGTTCTCCGGACCGTGCTCGCGCAGCAGCCCGCCGTAGAAGGCGTACGCCTGCTTGGCCTGCTCGCTGTTGATCACGGCCTTGCCGCTGGCGTCGACGAAGTCGCCGCCGTAGCTGAACAGGAAGCTGGAGAACTGGGTGACCGCCGCGGCCTTGCCGGTGCGGGCGACGAAGCCGGCGATACCCGGGTTCTCGGCCTCGATCTTCGCCGCCGCCGCCTTGAGCTCGTCGAGGGTCTTCGGCGGGGCGCTGTAGCCGGCCTTCTCCAGCAGGTCCTTGCGGTAGTAGAGGACCTCCTGCTCGGTGATGATCGGGATCCCGACCACCTTGTCCTCGTAGGTGGTGGCCTGGAGCGGCCCGGCCTGGAAGTCGTCGAGGGCGAACTGGGCGTCGCCCTTCGCCTTCTCGGTCAGGTCGGCCAGGTAGCCGTTCTTGGCGAAGAGCTTCCCCTCCTGCAGGGGGCGGTACATCATCACGTCGATGTCGCTGGAGCCGGCGTTCAGCTTGACGTTGTACTGGTCGGACAGCTGGTCCTCGCCGAGCTGGGTGACCTCGACCTTGAGTCCGGTTTGCTGCTCGAACTCGGGCAGGGCCCGCTTGATGTTCTCGGTCCAGACGTGGTTGACGAGCGTCACGCGGAGCGTGTTCGAGTCGCCGCCGTCGTCTCCGCCGCCGCAGGCGGACAGGCCGAGGGCAGCCACCACGGCCAGTGAGGTTCCGATTATCGATCGACGTAACACGTCCATCTCCCCTTCCGTCGCGGCCGACCCGCCGTTGGGTGCCGCTGCGGATGCCCTACATCCGCTTAATGCCGGATGCTAAGTCGATAAACCAGACTTAAGCAAGGCCAGTGTCTTAACTGATAGGCTTTATTTATGACCCTGTCGTCGTCTGAGGACGCGTCTGCCCGACTCGGGATCGAGTCGGGACTACACGCCCGGCTGCTCGACCAGCTCGGCACCGCCGTCTGCGGTGGTCAACTCGCCCCCGGTTCGGTGCTCTACATCGACGACCTCGTCGAGCGCTACGCCGTGTCCCGCTCGGTCGTCCGGGAGGTGCTGCGGGTGCTGGCCTCCATGGGGCTCGTGGAGTCCCGGCGCCGAGTCGGCACGCTGATCCGCTCCGCCGACGACTGGAACGTCTTCGACCCCCAGGTGATCCGGTGGCGGCTCGCCTCGTCCGGCCGGATCGCGCAGCTGCGCTCCATCACCGAACTGCGGGCCGCGGTCGAGCCCCAGGCCGCCTCCCTGGCCGCCGCGCGGGCGACCCCCGAGCAGGCCAGCGACCTGGTCGGGCTCGCCGCCAAGATGTGGGCGGCGGGCAAGGCCGGGGACGAGGCCGAGTTTCTCCGACTCGACATCGAGTTCCACCGCCAGGTCCTCGTCGGGTCCGGGAACGAGATGTTCGTCAAGCTGCACGAACTCGTCGCGGAGGTCCTCGCCGGTCGATACCACTACGACCTGATGCCGCACTATCCCCACGAGGCGGCGCTGCAACTGCACGCCGACGTGGCACAGGCGATCCAGCACCGGGATGGCGAGGGCGCCAGGCGGGCGATGGTGAAGATCATGGAGCAGGCCATGACCGAGATGAGCGCCATCTGGGCCCAGAGCGGCAGCGGCGCCGACTCCTGAGCCGCGCCGACCGTTCCCCCGGGGTGCCGAGGCGGTGCCCCGGGGCGCGCTCCGCTCCGGCACCGCGCCGCACCCCGGTTCCGACCGTGATGGTCGCGCCGTCCTCGGTTCGGAGCCCCGTGCCGGCCGGCAGGGTGACCGGCGGCTCAGGCCGGGCGGGCGAAGCCGCCGCGGGGCGCGATGAGTTCGAGGTTGGTCCCGTCCGGGTCGTTGAAGTAGGCGACCTCGGTGCCGGCCGCCTCCGGCGGCGACACCTCCTCGGGAACGAACGTGTAGGGCTCGCCGAAAAACGCGAACCCGGCGTCCCGCATCCGGTCGTAGACCGCCCGTAGGTCCGCCACCTCGAAGCAGAGGTGCATCGAACCGGGGCGGTTGGCCGCCACCGTCGCCGGGTCGCCGGCCGGCTCCTGGAACTGGATCAGGTCGATGCCGAGATTGTCCAGGTGGAAGGTGGCATAGCGCAGCCGGGTGCAGGGCAGCCCCTGGGAGCGGGCGAAGCCGTCGCCGCGCATCGTCTCGTCCCGAACGACCGGCGCCAAACCGGTGAGCGCCTGGTAGAACGCGACCGAGCGGTCCAGGTCGGTGACGGAGATCCCGACGTGCGCGGCGGTACGCAACCCGATGGAGACCGACGAGGGATCCACGACCTGCGCCATCATGCTCCCTCCGTCCGTGCGGGCGTCCGGGCGCCGGTCCCGGGGCGCCGGGTCGGCCGGCGTCGCCGGCTCGGTGGCGGTCGGCGCCGACGAGGTCACGATATCCACCGTCGGAGCCGACGGGGTTGGTTTCCGGCGATCTTCGCGTACCACCGTGACCAGCCCCGCCGCCGAGACCAGCGCCCAGCACCCCTCCAGGAGGAGGAAGCCCCAGGACCGGTCCAGCAGGGCGATCACCGCGAGGGCGGCCGAGCCGACGATGTTGAGCCCGAGGTAGCTCCGGGACCGTGGGGTGAGCCGGCCGGTCTGGGCGGCCGCGAAGGCCGAGAGGATCACCAGCGAACCGGCGATCTCGATCAGGTCGACAGGAGTCATGTGTCTGTGCGCGCCGTCTTTGCAGGTCCGGGTACGGCAGCGCCCTCGTCCGGGGCGGTCGCGGAGCTGCGCCGCCTGGCGATCGAGGATAGCCCGCCGACGGCCGGGGCACGCCCGGCCGGGGTCGGAACACCGGGGGAGCCGACCCCCAGCAACGGCGGATCCGCCCCGGAGGGCCGGGGCCTGCCCGAGGGAGATCAGAGCCAGTTGCGGCGTTTGAAGATCACGTAGAGGGTGGTGCAGACGAGCAGCATCAGGAAGATCGCGTACGGGTAGCCGAAGACCCAGTGCAGTTCGGGGATGTGGTCGAAGTTCATTCCGTAGACCGTTCCGATCAGGGTCGGGGCGAAGAGGATCGCCGCCCAGGCGGAGATTCGCTTGATCTCCTCGTTCTGCGCGTAGCTCGCCTCGGTGAGGTTCTTGACCTCCTCGTTCTGGGCCTGCGAGACCAGCGTGGCGTTGAGGGTGAGGATGTCGGCCAGGATCTGCCGGAACTCGTTCACCCGCTCCGCCGCCGTGGTGGCGTGGTCGGCGACGTCGTTGAGATAGCGCCGCAGCTCCTCGTCGGTGCCGTACTTCTCGAACCCGGCCTCGAGGCCATGGAGGATGTCCAGCAGGGGGCGGGTCGCCCGCTGGAACTCGATCACCTCGCGGGAGAGTTTGTAGATCCGGCGGCTGACCCGGGGATCCCCGCCGAAGACCTCGGTCTCGATCTCGTCGATGTCGTTCTGCAGCCCACCGACCACCGGCGCGTACCCGTCCACGACGCTGTCCAGGATCGCGTAGAGCACCGCCTCCGGGCCGCGCCGGAGCAGGTCCGGGTCGTCCTCCATGCGCCGGCGCACCGCCGTCAGGTCGGGGGCCTGCCCGTGCCGTACGGTGAGGACGAAGTTCGCCCCGACGAAGACGTGGACCTCGCCGAAGTCGACCTCCTCGGCCTCGTCGAGGTAGCGGGCGGCCCGGAGCACCACGAAGAGGGTGCCGCCGTACCGTTCGAGCTTGGGGCGCTGGTGCGCGACGATGGCGTCCTCGACGGCCAACTCGTGCAGGCCGAATTCCTCCGCGACGGTGAGCAGCTGCCGCTCACTCGGCCGGTACAGCCCGATCCAGGCCATGGTGCCCGGTTGCTCCCGGAGCCGCCGGCAGGTCTCGGACAGGCTGGGCGGGCCGTCGACCCGGTGCCCGTCCCGGTAGATCGCCGAGGTCACGACGCTCTCCTCGGCCGGCGGCGCCGTCGTCTGGTCGCCGCCACGAGGGTCCATCGACAGCTCCGGGGGCGACTGCGGATAGCGGTCCTGGGAGCGGCGCAGGGCGCGCTTCGCCGGACGCAGGGCGCGCGAACGCCAGTCGGACATGGCAAGCCTCCCCAACGAGACGCCGATCGACGTGTGCGGCGAGCTTCCGAAGGACCGGATCAACCAGGTACGGCCGGCGGCCCGTCGGGTCGTCAGCCCGCCTCACCTCCGCCCAGCCGGGAACGACGTAGCCGCTGCTGGTCGGCACCCCGGGGGAAACACCGGCACCTTCACCGTAGGCCGGCCGGCGACCGTTCGCACCCCGAGTCGCCGACAACGCCGACGGCCTAGACTCACGCCATGGCGGCTCGGCTGACGCGGGGCCCGGAGACCGGCGTACGGCGGGCGGCGGCCCGCTGGTGCCGCCCGGCCGTGCTCTGGGGACTCTTCGCCGTGACCGCCGTGGTGTCCGCGGGGCTGGTCCTGCGCCGACCCGCCTGGGAACGGCTCTCGGACCTGCACATCTACTACGGGGCGGTCCGCCACCTCCAGGCGGGGCACCCGCTGTACGACTTCGTCGCCGCAAACGGGGGGCCGTTCACCTACCCGCCGTTCGCGGCCCTCGTGCTCTGGCCGATCGGGCTGGTGCCGGAACCGCTCCTCCAGATCTGCTGGCTTGCCCTGACCTGTCTGGCGATCGCCGCGACCGCGGCGGCGGTGGGCCGGGTCGTCGGCCGGCCGGAGCGACGCCCGGTCGTCGTCGCGGCGATCGCCTGCGCCCTGCTCGTCTCCGCGCCGGCCCAGAGCAACCTGCGGTTCGGCCAGGTCAGCGTCTTCGTCGTCCTGCTGGCCCTCGTCGACGGCATGGGTCTGACCCCGGCGCGCCACCGGGGCGTACTCGTCGGCGTCGCCGCCGCGATCAAACTGACCCCCCTGCTGTTCGTCGTGTTCTTCCTCCTCGCCCGCCGGTATCGCGCCGCCCTCCGCGCCACGGCGGCCTTCCTGGTCTGCGGCCTTCTCGGCGCCCTCGTCCTGCCCACCGACAGCTGGACCTTCTGGACCGGCACGGTCGTGCACACCGAGCGGATCGGCAACCTGGCCTCGCTGGGCAACCAGTCCCTACACGGCGTGCTGCTGCGGGCGGGCGTGGCGGCCGAGACGTTCCCCCTGCTCTGGGCATCCCTGGTGCTGGTCGTCTGTGGTGTGGCGCTGCTGCGCGCGCGGCAGGTGGACCTGGCGGGACAGGGCGGGCACGCGGCCGTCCTCGTCGGGTGCGCGACGGTGGCCGCCTCGCCGGTCTCCTGGACCCACCACCAGATCTGGCCGGTGCTGGCCGCGATGCTCCTGATCGGCGCCGCCGGGCTCGCCCGGCGCGTCGCCGGGGTGGCCCTGCTGGTCGTGATGGTTCTCTCCCTCGGCGCGCTGCTCAACCAGGTCGCGCTGACCCCGGGAATGCAGTTCCTCTTCGAGAACGCGCGGGCGCTGGCGGTGGTCGCCGTCTGCCTGGCCGGATTCGGCGGGGTCGCCGTTGCCGCGGTGGCCGCGGGGAGACGTACCTCGACCGCGCGCGGCTGGTGGCGGGTCGGCACCGCCGCGGCCGCCACGGTCGCCTTCTTCGCCGTCCAGCCGCTGCCGGCCGGCGCCGATCCGACCTTCAAGGCGTACGGAGTGACCGACGTGTCGAATCCCCGGTACTTCTTCGTCTGCCGCAGCCAGGTGCAGTGTGCCGACTACGCAGCCGGGGCGCCGATCCGGTTCGGTGTGGGCCGCGAGCGGACCAAGGTACGGGTCAACGGCGTGGTCGACGGGACCGTCAGCCGGTTGGAGTACCGGTCCGCGCCCGGGGGCGTCGCCCGGAGCATCCCGCTGCTGCCGGTCTACCCCGGGCAGCGGGTCTTCTCGTTCCGGGCCGCGAACCTGGCGCACGGGGAGCTGACCGCGTACGGCGTCGACGGCCGGCCGATCGCGACGTACCGCGACGAACTCGACCCGGAGTAGGCCCCACCGCCGGCCCACCGTCCGGCGGTGTTCGGCCGGTCAGCAGGGGTTGCGGACGGTGCCACTGGCCAGGAGACCCTCGCCGTCCATCCGTCGGTTGAGCCAGACCTCCAGCTCCCACCGCGCCGAGGGGGCGGTCAACGTGTGTTCGCCGCCCCAGTCCGGGGGAACGGTGCCGGAGAAGTGGGTCGAGCTGTCGCCGTCGATGGGGTAGCCGTAGCCCCCGCTCCGGTTCGAGTGGTACACCCACCCGTGTGGGTAGTAGCCGGCGGAGGCGCCGTGCAGCCGCCCGGAGATGGTGAAGGCCCAGCTCCCCCCGCCCCGGCAGAACGCACTCACCGACGCGGTCAGGTACGGTGACCCGCTGCTGGTCCGGCTGGGGGTGGTGGGAGCCGGCCGGGCCGGTGCGGTCGTCGTACGTCGCGAGGTCGGCCTCGGCTGCCCGGCCGGGGTCGTCCGGGCTGCTCCCGTCCCCGGAGTGCGACGCGTGGGTGCCGGGTTGGCGCTTGGCGTCGGCGAGCGGGCCGGCGCCGGGGTGGCGGTCACTCCCGGGAGGTCGACCGGCACTCCGCTCGGGGCAAGCTCGACCGGCATCCCGGTCGGAGCGACCACGACCGGGACCGGCTCCGGTGGCCCGGCGCGATCCCGAGTGAACAGTCCGATCGACCCGGCGAGGACGAGGACCAGCACGACCGCGCCGACCGGAAGCAGTCGGCTGACGGGGACGGTCGGCCCGGGTCGAGGGGCCGACCGTCCCGAGCCGACCAACCCGCCGCCGGAGGCGGCTACTGGGGCGGCTGCCTCCGACCCGCCGCTCGACGGCGGCGCCGCGCCGGGGCCGTCGTTGGTGGGGCCGTCGTTGGTGGGACCGCCGTTGCTGGGCGGTGCGGGGGTGGGGGGTGACCCGGGCCCGGGGTCCTCGATGGCGTCGCGGGGCGCGGAGGTCGCCGAACTGGCCGTTTCCCGGGACGGTGTGGAGCCGGCGCCCGGAAGCCGCGCACCGCACGCGGCGTTCAGGCAGTAGGCGGCACCGGCCTCGGCCTCCTGGCCGCACTCGGGACAGATCACGGCTCCCCGCTACGCCTGAGTCGCCTCGATGAGATCCTCCACCACGAGGAGCTGCAGCTCCTCGGGCGTGGGAACCCGACGGAGCTGGCGTAGCCGCTGTGCCTGCGCCTTCCGCATCCCCTCGAAGAGCTTGCGCGCCTCGCGGCCGTTGCCGAAGTTGCGGTCGTGCATCCGCCCGGCGAAGTACCGGATGAGGCCGTCTCGCACCTCCTCGGTGATCGCGTACTCGTTCGACTCGGCCATCGAGTTGAAGATCTCGGCCAGCTCCTCGGCGGTGTAGTTCTCGAACTCGATCGTCTTGTTGAACCGCGAGGCGAGGCCGGGGTTGGCGTCCAGGAAGTGCTGCATCTCGTCGGTGTAGCCCGCGACGATGACCGCGACCTCGTGCCGGTGATCCTCCATCAGCTTGACCAGGGTGTCGATCGCCTCCTGGCCGAAGTCGCCCCCGGAGCCGAACGACCGCGACAGGGTGTACGCCTCGTCGATGAAGAGGACCCCGCCGAGCGCGGCCTCGAAGGCCGCCGTCGTCTTCTCGGCGGTGTGGCCCAGGTACTGTCCCACGAGGTCCCGGCGGGCGACCTCCTTGACGGTGCCCTGGGGCAGCACGCCCAGGGCGGAGAGAAGCTGGCCGAACAGGCGGGCCACGGTCGTCTTGCCGGTGCCCGGGGCGCCCGCGAAGACCATGTGGTTGGTGGTCGGTGCGACGGTGAGGCCGCCGCTGCGCCGCCACTCGTTCACCTGGATCTCGTCGACGATGGCCCGGACCTCGCGCTTGACCCCCGGCAGGCCGATCAGGGCGTCGAGCTCCGCCAGCAGCCGCTCGACCTTGCCGTCGTCTGCCGCGCCGGCCCGCTCCGCGGCGCCGACCTGGCCCCGGCGCCGGCGCTCGCTGGTGGTGACCTCGGCCCGGGAGCCCGGCGGCACCAGGATGCCGGGGCTCGCCGTGGACTCGGTCCGGCAGTCGACCAGTTCGCCGCCGCAGTCGGCACCCAGGCTGATTCCGACGCCCCGGGCGTCGTGTACCCAGCAGCCGCGCAGGGTCGGTGAACTCTGCTGGGCGACCGCGATGCCGACCTCGCCGACCCGGGCGATCTCGCAGTTCTCGATCGTCGGCCGCGAGTACTCGTAGACGTAGATGCCGCGGTAGCCGCAGTCGGTGATGGTGCAGTTGCGCAGCACCGGGTCGGCGGAGCGGATGATGACCCCGTCCTCCACCACGTCGGTGACCTGGCAGTCCACCGCCGTACCGGCGCAGTTGTCCAGGTAGAGGCCGACGTGGGCCCGGGACACCTTGCACCGGGCCAGCTCGAACCTGGCCCGGGAGCTGATCCGGATCGCCGCCGCCGGACCGGCCGCGAGGACGCAGTCCCGGATCGTGACGCTGCCACCTGTCACGTTCACCGTCGGCTCGTCGCTGCCCTCCAGCACGAGGTCGGCGAGCTCCACCGTGGCACGCTGACAGTCGATCACCGGCGCCCCGGGGTTCCGGGCGACCACGGTCACCGTGCCCGGTCCGTTGCTGGCCGCGATGCCGAGCTGGCGGCCCGACACGGTCAGGTTCTCGTGGTACTCACCGGGGGCAACCATGATCGTCGCTCCGTCCGGCGCGTTCTGGATCGCGTCGGCGATGGTGGGGTACGCCCCGGGCAAGGCGGCCGAGACCTGAACGGTGTGTGTCATGGCTCCGCGGAGGGGATGGGAGGGAAAGAGAATGGTCCTGAGAGGACTTTAGCAGCAGGGACCGCGGGGGGAAGCCGTCACGATCACGCCAACCGGCCGAGTGCCTGACCCCCCTCGACCTCCGGCCTGCGGGCCGGCTCGGTCACCGTCGCGCGGCGGTCACCGTCCCGGTACCGGCGGGCCGTGGTCGTGCCGTCGCCCTCGGGGTCGACCACGCGCGGCTTCACGGCCGGCTTCGGCGCCTCCTCCGGCAGGACCGGGCGACTGCGCCGGCCACCCAGGGTCGGGCCGCCGCCCGCACCGGCACCGGCCATCGGGGGGTACATCGGCGGGACGAACGGCACACCGGCGCCGGTCGCCCGACCGCTGAGCGCGGGCGTGCCGACGCTGGTCGTCGCGGGGCCGCTGCCGGCGCGTCCCATCAGGTCCACGGCGCCGCTGGTCGGGATGCCGGTCGAGACGCCGGGCCGGCCGAAGCCACCGCCGCCGCCACCGCCGATCCCGCCGCCACCACCGATGCCGCCGCCGGCGAGCCCGGACCCGAGCCCACCCAACCCGGCGCCGATCCCACCCGGGATCGGAGTCGGGACCCAGCCGGGCAGCCCGGCATCGTCCTGGCCCGGCGGCGGCGTCGGCTGTGGCAGTTGCCCGAGTTGCTCCTCCAACTGCCGCTGTAGGTCGTCGAGATCCTGCTGGGTCAGCGGAGGAGAGCCTTGTTGCCCGTTGGGCAGGCTGTCATCGACCTGCCCCTGTTGCTGCTGTTGTTGCTTCAGCAGCTCCTCCTCCTCCTGCTGGCGCTGTCGCTCCTGCTGTTGGCGCAGTTGTTCCTGCTGCTTTTTCGCGTCTTCGTTGAGCTTGCGTACGGCGTCGTTGTACTCCTTCCGCCGCTTCTCCTCCTCCTTGCGCAGCCGCTCCTGCTGTTTACGGAGGTCCTCCAGTTGCTTACGTGCGGCCTCCGCGCCCGGTGCGCCTCTGCTGCCGGTGCCGACACCGCCGCCACCGGGCGCGCCGGGGCCGCCGCCCGGGGTGCGGGGCGCACCGTTCCCGCCGTTCCGGAATCGGCTTTCCCATCCGTCGGGTGGTGCGGTCGCCGCCGGGATTCCGAGGAGCCCGGGATACTTGGGCAGCGAAACCCAGGAACCACCACTGGTGTAGTAAGCGACCAGCCGCTCGGCTACCTTGACGGCCTCGTCATCGAATTTCTTGAGCAGCTTCTGAAATTTATCGATCTGCTCGGTGTTGTCGGTCAATGGGTCGGCGGCGAGTTTGTCGATCGTCGCAATGACAGCCTTCACAAGTGGCACCGTCAGATTGAGCCAAAACTGGGCGGAGTGGAGCCCACTACTGATCCACGCCATCCACCTCGACCGCCACCTGGTGTTGTCGACCCAGGCGTCGATCGACGTCGCAGACTCCTCAACTCGTTCAGCCAGCACCTCGGCGGAGGGGCTGTCCCAGTCCTTGCGCAGCTCCCTGGTCCGCGTGGTGATGTGCTCCTTGACCGCATAGAGACTGTTGGCAGCGTTGCCCCAGAGATCCGCCAACGTCTCGAGCAGCTGCGCCGGTTCCTGGGTGACGATGCGGTGGACGTTCAGGAAGGTGTCACCGTAGTGAATGCCCGTACGCCACTGGGTCTTGCCACCCGTTTCGCCCCCACCCTGCGGGGCGGCTGCGCCGCCCCCGGCGGGCTGGCTGTCGTAGTACTGGGATCCGGTGAGGTGGCGTCCGGCCTGGTGCGCCTGTAGCAGCGCGCTGAGGTTGTCCCAGCCGAAGTTCGCGTACGGTTCGCCGGCCTCGTACGGGTTGAACTGGCCCTTGAGCGCGTTGCTCCGGATGGCCTCCTCGATCTTGGCCATCTTCGCCTCGCTCCTGAGGTCGGCCTCCAGATATCTGGCCATGCTTCCCAGGGCGAAGTGAGCATAGGCGTCGACCCCGGAGCGGACATCGGAGATGAATCGTTCGAGCGCGTCGGACTGGACCCTGGCTTTCTCGGCGAAGGATCTCGCCTCCAGAAAGTCTGGGTTTACTCCCTTCAGCGTCTGGGCCGTGCTGCTCATCGGCTTCTGCTGGTTGATCGCGTCAAGATCACCGAGAGCCTCGGCGGACTGCATCTGGGTGCCATAGGTTTGCAGCGCGTTGAGGTCCTTGATGTCGATCCTTGGCTCCGCCATCGAACTCCCCCTACGGCTAGAAGTCCACGCACACGGTAGCGCCAGTCGGACGCACGGAACAGCCCGTCAGGTGACCGGCTCCAACCATCCACACTGGATGAGCCGCGCGCCCTCCTTGCGGGTGACGTACCAGCCTCGCCCGGTTGGCAGCGGTCCACAGCGGACGTTGCCGAGCAGCACTCCCTCGTCCCGGTCGGCGGACATCACGATGCCCGGGGTGGCGAGGTCCCGGAGGCGCTTGAGGATCGGGTCGAAGAAGGCCCGGCTCGCGCCACCGGAGCGACGGGCGATGATCAGGTGCATCCCGATCTCCCGGGACTGGGCGAGGAAGTCGTGCAGCACCCGCAGCGGGTTGTGGTCGCCGGCCACCAGGTCGTAGTCGTCGACCAGGACGAACAGCTCCGGCCCCTTCCACCAGCTCCGGTCGCGGAGCTGCTCGGGCGTGACGTCCGGGCCGGGCAGCCGCTCCCGCATCACCACGGCTGCGTCGCCGAGGAGCTGAGCGCTGGTCTCGTTGGAGGTGCCGTAGCCGAGCAGGTGGCTCTCGGGCAGCCCGCCGAGCAGCGACCGCCGGTAGTCGATGGCGATGATCCGCGCCTCCTTCGGCGTGTACCGCTCCGCGATGCCGCGGGCGAAGACGCGGAGGAAGGTCGACTTGCCCGACTCGTTGTCGCCGAACAGCATCAGGTGCGGGTCGCTGCCGGTGGGGTCGAACCGGACCGGTAGGAGGTCGTTCTCCGCGATGCCGATCGGGATCCCCGGCTGGTCCTGGTCGCCGACGAGCAGGTCCGCGTACGGCACCCGCTGCGGCAGCAGCCGTACGGCGGGTGCCGGCGGCCCCGACCACGCCGTGCGTACCGCCTCCACCAGCGCCCGGGTGCCGTCGGCCAGGTCGGTGACGTCGCTCTTTCCGTCGATCCGGGGGAGTGCCACCAGGCTCTGGTGCCCGTCCGGCGTGATGCCCCGGCCCGGGCTCTTCTCCGGGACGTTCGCCGCCGCCCGCCGGTCGATGTACGAGTCGGAGGGGTCGGTGAGCCGGAGTTCGAGCTTGGTGCCGAAGAGGTCGCGGATCGGTCCGCGCAGGTCGAACCAGCGGGAGGCGGCACCGACGATGTGGATGCCGTACGACAGCCCCCGGTTGGCCAGGTCGACCACCCGGTCCTCGATGTCCTCGAACTCGTTACGGAGCGTCTGCCAGTTGTCGACGACCAGGAACACGTCGCCGTGCCGCTCGTCGGGCAGCTCCCCGGCGCGCCGCAGGCGGCGGAACATCGCCATCGACTCGATGCCCCGCTCGACGAAGAGCTGCTCCCGGTGGTTGAGGACCTCGACCACCTCGGCGACGGTCCGCCGGACGCGGTTGACGTCGCGCCGCGGCGCGACCCCGCCGACGTGCGGCAGGTCGAGGAGGCTGGTGAGGCTGCCACCGCTGAAGTCCAGGCAGTAGAACTGCACCTCGCGCGGCGTGTGGGTCAGGGCCAGGCTGCAGATCAGGGTACGCAGCATGGTGCTCTTGCCGGTCTGCGGCGCACCGACGATCACCACGTGGCCGGAGGCACCGGACAGGTCCAGGGTAAGGGTGTCCCGGCGCTGCTCGAACGGCTTGTCGACCAGGGCGAGCGGGGCCTGGAGCTGCCCGGCGAGCCGGTCGTCGGCGACGCCGAATCCCCGCTCCGGATGCCGGGCCAGCGGACCGGTGAGCTGCTCCAGCGACGGCGGGTCGGCCAGCGGGGGAAGCCACACCTGGTGCGCCGGGGTGCCCTTGCCGTGCAGCCGTTCGGTGAGGATGTCGAGCAGGCTCTGCCCGCCGACGTCGTTTCCGGCGTCGGGCTCGTCGGTCTCCGACGCGGCGTCCTCGCTCTCCACCGGGGCGACGTAGCCGGACTGGAACTCGTACACCTCCGGTTCCGGGCCGTCGCCGGTGCCCGCCTCCTCGTGGCCGCGGTAGGTGCCGGAGACGTAGGCTGCCCGGAATCGGATCATCGGCTCGGTGCCGTACTTGAGGAAGCCGTGCCCGGGAGCGCGCGGCAGCTCGTACGCGTCCGCGACCCCCAGCACCACCCGGCTCTCGGTCGGGGAGAACGTCCGCAGCCCGATCCGGTACGACAGGTGGGTGTCCAGGCCCCGCAGCCGGCCCTCCTCCAGCCGCTGGCTGGCCAGCAACAGGTGGATACCGAGCGACCGACCGACGCGTCCGATCTGGACGAACATGTCGATGAAGTCGGGCTTGGCGGAGAGCAGCTCGCTGAACTCGTCGCAGACGATGAAGAGGCTGGGCAGCGGATCCAGTGGTGCGCCGGCGGCCCGGGCCCGCTCGTAGTCCCGCTGCGAGACGTAGTTGCCGGCCTTGCGGAGCAGCTCCTGCCGGCGGACCAGCTCGCCGTTGACCGCGTCGGTCATCCGGTCCACCAGCGGCAGCTCGTCGGCGAGGTTGGTGATGACCGCGCTGGTGTGCGGCAGCAGGTCGAGCTTGGTGAAGGTCGCGCCGCCCTTGAAGTCCACCAGCACGAAGTTGAGGATCTCCGGCGGGTGGGTCACGGCGAGCGCGAGTACCAGGGTCCGGAGCAGCTCGGACTTGCCGGAGCCGGTGGCCCCGATCAGCAGTCCGTGCGGGCCCATGCCGTCCTGGGCCGATTCCTTGAGGTCCAGCTCGATCTGCTCGCCGTCCGGGCCGATTCCGATCGGCACCCGGAGCCGCTTCCGGGTCGGCCGGGGTGCCCAGGTCTGCCGGACGTCCAGCGTTCGGGGATCGCCGATGCCGAGCAGGTCGGCCAGCCCGTGCTCGGCGTTCATCGTCCGTTCGCTGCCGCTGGCCGAGACGAGCCGGAGCGGGGCGAGCTGGTGCGCCAGCGCCTCGGCGGCCACCAACCCGAGCGCGTCGGCGCGGCCGAGCGGACGGGTCCCGTCGAAGGTACGGGCGGTCATCGTGCCGTCGTCGGCGATCTCGAGCACCAGGGTTGCCCGGTCGAGGTTGCGCGGGGGCGGCGTGGTCAGGTCGATCACCGTCACCCCCTCCACCCCGCTTTCGGCGGTGAGGTAGTCGGCGCCGCTGATGTCCCCGGAGTCGACCACGATGATGATGTGCGGGCCGGCGTGCTGCGACTCGGAGACGCTGGCGTCGAACCGGGGGCGGTTCGCGAGCAACTGCTCCATCATCGCCTCCAGCCCGACCACGCCGGGCGCGATCAGCCGCAGCGGCCCGAGCGCGTCGACCGCGTCCGGGTGCTGGGTGTGCGGCAGCCACTTCGTCCACTCCCAGCGGGTCCGGGCCGACTCGCCGACGCAGACGCCGATCAGGAGGTCCTCCGGGGCGTGGAAGGTGGCGGCCTGGGCCAGCAGCGCCCGCACCATCCCGCGAGCCTGGCCGAGGTCGCCCTGGACGTAGATCCGGCCGAACCCGTTGAGCGCCAGCACCACCGGCAGGTCGGAGACCTCGCGGTAGGCGGCGAGGAAGCGGCGCAGCGCCGCCGCGGCGACCGGTTCGGCCCGCTCCGGTCCGGTGGTGGGCCCCGGGACGAGTCGGGTCGCCAGCTCGCGCGGCCCCAGTCCCAGGCGTACCAGGCAGTAGTCCAGATCAGACCGTCGGCGCTCCCAGAGCCGCGCGCTGTCGACCAGCGCCCACAGCCCGGCCGGGTCGGGGTGCCGGTAGTACTCGGCGTTGCGTTGCTCGCGGATGGTTTTTCGGACGGCTCTCCGGCAGGCGTCGAGGTCCCACAGGAACTCGCGGCGCCGGTTGTGCATTTCCTGCTTGTTGGCGCCGCTGCCATGGATTGAGAGTTGCATCAGCAGCATGCCGATGGCGGAGACCCCGAACAGTCCACCGGTCACGTACGCCAGCGGGCCGCCACGCTGGCCGGCGAACATCAGCGCCAGCGCGAGCGAGCCGGCGAGCATCGGCAGCAACATCAGCAAATGTGTCCACGCGCGACCGCTCGGCGCCGGAATCTCGGGCGCGGACTCGAGCACGATCTCGCCACTGGGATAGGGCGGCGCCGGCCGCCGAGCCGGACGCTTGCGGACTACCATGCTCACGGCCCGAACCTCCGAACGTAGCCGGTCGACGATGTCTGGAGCATCATGGCGCAGACGGCGATGCCGAAACTGACCCGGATCGTACTGATGAGTCCACAGCGGCGGGTGGACCTCTCGGTGCCCGAGTATTTGCCGCTGGTGACGCTGCTGCCGACCCTGCTCCGGCACGCGGGAAACGGCCTGGCCGACGAGGGAGTATCCCACCACGGCTGGGTGCTGCGTCGGCTCGACGGCCGGGTACTCGACTCGTCGCGCTCGCTCAGCGCGTCGGGCGTCGTCGACGGTGAAACGCTCTTACTGTCCCCTCAGGACCAACACTGGCCCGAGCCGGAGTACGACGACCTGGCCGAGGCGGTGGGTCAGGAGGCGAAACGGCTCGGCGCGGTCTGGGACGGCCGGCACACCCGTCGGGCCGCTGGCGTCGCCACCGCACTGTTCCTCCTGCTCGGCATGGTGCTCGTCTTGCAGGCGGGTCCAAACTGGACCGCGGCCGCCGTCTCGGCGCTCGTCACCGCGGTCCTGGCGGTGGCCGCGTCCGCACTGGTCGCCCGGATCTGGCGGGACCGGGGAATCGCGCTGCTGTTCTCGGTAGCCGGATACGCGTACGCGGTGGTCGGCTCGGTCCTGCTGGTCACCAATGCGCTGCGGCTCGATGTCGCGACGCTGCTGGTGGGGTGCGCGACGGTGGTCCTCACCGGCGTGGTGAGTCTGCTCGCGGTGCCGGTCCGCCGCGAGGTGCATCTGGGGGTCGTCGTCGCGGGCCTGCTCGGCGCGGTCGGCGCCGTGCTGACCACGGTGCAGACTCCGGTCGCGGCGGCCGGCTGCCTGGCCGCCGCGCTGGTGCTCGTCTCGCCGTGGCTGCCCCGGATCGCGCTGTACCAGGCCGGGATGCCGGCTCCAACCGTGCCGAGACCGGCGGCGGAGGTCCCGGAGGACGAACCGTTCCCGCCCCCGGACCAGATCGCCGTACTGGTCCGCCGCGGCGACGACATACTCACCGGACTGCTCTGGGGAATCTGCGCGACACTGGTCGGCACCGTCGTCGTGGTGGCCGATCCGGAGGACATTTCGGCCCGACTGCTCGCGGTTGCGGTCGTGCTGATCTGCGCCCTGCGGGCCCGGGCGTTCGCGGCGGTACGGCACCGGGTGCCGCTGCTCTCGGCAGCGATCGTGGCCGCACTGGCGCTGGCCGTGCTGACCTGGTCAGACGTCGATGTTGACGACCGGGTCCGGGCGGTCGCCCCCGTGCTGGCGCTGGTGTTGCTCGCCGTCGCCGTCGCGTACGCGAGCGGGCGCACGTACGCCCACCGGCAGGCGTCGCCGCAGCTCGGCCGGATCGGCGACCTCACGGAGTTCGTGTTGATCGTGATCAGCGTGATCTTCGCCGCGGAGCTGTCCGGGCTGTTCGGTTACGTGCGGGGCCTCAGTGGCTGACCGGGGGCGTGAGGTGACGCGCGAGGCCCGGGCGGCTGGCCGCTGGCGCGAGTCCACGTCCGGGGTTTCGTTGGTTGACCGTGGTGTCGCCGCGCCCGCGTGGCGGCTGGGGCGGAGGGGAGCGGCGGGGTGCTGACCAGACGGGACCTCATCCACTCGCGGCAGTTCCTGCGCCGGCGGCTGCTCGCCTCGTTCGTGACCCACCAGCCGGACCCGCTCGAATGGTCGGGTGTCCGACTGCCGGCCGCGACGTTGGTCGCGGTGATGGTGCTGGTCATCGCCGTCGCCGCGGTCGGGATCTACGGATTCATCCGCCCGGCCGGCAACAAGCGGTGGCAGTCCTGCGAACAGATCATCATCGAGGCGGAGACCGGCGCGCCGTACGTCTGCGGCAACGGGGTGCTCTACCCGGTGGCGAACTTCGCCTCGGCGGCGCTGCTGCGCGGCGTCTCGGAGAAGCCGATCCGGGTGTCTCGCGCCTCCCTGACCTGGAACCGGGGCATGCTGGTCGGGATTCCCGGCGCCCCGACCGTCCTGCCCGCGGCCAAGGACCTGATCGGGGCCGCCTGGTCGTACTGCGTCCGGCCGGCCCGGCAGCCGAACGGCCGACCGGAAAGCGTGGTGCTGGTCGGCGGTCAGCCCGTGGCGGGCCGGGGGAGCGCGCCGAGCCAGCTCGGGCCGGGAGAGGCGGTGGCGGTCGCCGACGCCGTCACCGGGCAGCTCTTCCTCATCCACGGCGGCAGCCGACACGAGGTACGCGACCGTGACGTGGTGAGCCAGGCCCTGGGAATCAACCGGCCGGACATCGTCCCGGTCAGCCCCGCGTGGCTCGCCGCCATTCCGACGGGACCGCCGCTGGACCGGTTGGAGGTGGCCGGGCGAGGCGGGTCGGTGAAGGGGCTCGCGGCCGTGAAGGTGGGGCAGATCGTCGTCGTGCAGGAGGGCACGCAGGCGCGGCGCTTCGTCGCGCGGCCGAACGGGCTGCAACCGCTGACCGAACTCCAGGAGGCGCTGATCCGGGCGACGGCCGACGACACCTCACCGGCGATCGCCAGCAACCCCGTGCAACTGGCCGGGGTCACCCAGCTGGAGCCGATGCCGACCCCGCTCGCCGGCGACGGCCGGCTGCCGGCGATCGTTCCGGCGGCGCGCAGCAACGGCGTGGTCTGCACGGTGACCGCCGACGGCTCGGACCAGCGGGCGGTGACGGTCGGCGGTACGGTGCCGACCCGCGACCCGGCGGCCGTCCCCGCCCCCGCCGCCCCCGCCTCGGCGGCCGGGGCGCTGCTCGCCGACGAGGTCGTCGTCCCGCCCCGGCGCGGGGCCCTCGTCCGGTCGATGGCCAGTCCGAGCGCGGTCGACGGTCCGGTCTACCTCGTCACCGAGACCGGCTGGCGGTACGCGATCGGTTCGGCAACCGCGCTGGATCGGCTCGGCTACCGCAACGTCGCGGCGGTACGGCAACCGAGCACATTGGTCGAGCGGCTCCCGCAGGGGCCGGTGCTGAGCGAATTGACTCTGGCAGGGTCTGGACCATGAGGGCTAGCATCGGCTAGCGATCGATTTATCCGACTCGCTGATGCTCATCCACTGTGGAGTCACAGATGACGATCGACGGGGCCGGGCCGTCCTCGGACGGCCTGGCGGAAAACATGATCCGAACCGATCCGGAGGCACACGAAGAGTTCGCCACCTGGCTGGTCGGTTCGCGTGGGCCACTCGGCGGCGTCGGCGGGGAGTCCGAGGCTTTCGAGCAAGAGGTCGTCGCGTTCGCCAACAGCCTCGAGCCGATCGCCCGCGGCACGAACACCGAGCTTGAGGAGGGGAACTGGTTCCGTAGCGTCTCCGTGGCGCAGACCCGGGCCCTGGCGCTGTTCGCCCAGGAGACCCGGCTCGGGCTCTCCGCGCTGGGCAACGCCGCCGGGTCGATGGGGGACGCCTACGACAGGACCGACCGTCAGTCAGCCCGGCTCTTCGAGCCTGCGGCCGAGGATATTGCCCTCTTCGCCACGCCGCGCGACCCCGCCGCCCCCACCACGGCCGCGTCCCCCACCGGCGTCGTCTGACCCGGGTCGACCCCGATGCCCAGCCGCGACTACTTCACCGATGACGAATCGCCGGACGGCCAGTCGATAGAGGTAGACTCGCCGCGGAGCACCCAATGGGACAAGTTCCAGAGCTTCTTCGAGGTGAAGGGCGTCATCCTCAGCGAGAAGCCGGAGGGCCCGGCCAAGCTCGCCAAGGAGTACGGGAAGATCCAGGGCATGTTCCAGCGTACCGCCGACCAGCTGGACGCCCAGGCACACCGGCTCCGTGAGGCGTGGTCCGCGGGGAAGGCCGCGTGGCGCTTTTTCTGGTTCGCCGGAGCGACGCTGTACGGGTTGGACCACTGGGTCGAGCACTTCGACGAAAAAATCGAGCGTCTCAATCAGCTCTCCTCGGACATCGCGGACGCCCACGCGAAGGCGGAGGAGCTGGAGCAGCAGTTCAAGGCCGAGTACCTGGCAAAAATCCCCGCCGACGGCGCCTTCTACGGGTTTCCGCCCAAACTCTCCCGCAACAATCCCGAGATACCCGACGACGAGGAAGCCAAGCTGAAGGCGCAGATCGCCGCCATCTACGCGGAGGTCCACGAGAAGTACCTGCGCCTGATCATCGAGGTCGGCAAGAAGCTGGGGGAGCAGTTCATCAAGGCAGCCGAGTGGATGGGGTCGGCGGGAAAGGTGCCGGTCGCCTTCCAGGGCGCGGACCAGGCAGATCCGTGGCGGCCGTACACCGCGGATCCGGTGTCACCGACGCCGGTCGTCTTCCAGTTCAGCGACCCGTTGGTCAACACGCCTCCGTCCATGGAGTCGCCGGAGATCACCCCACTGTCGCTGATCCAGTACGACGGACCCGGGCCGCTGCCGCCGGGCGTCTCCACCGAGGCCGTCCCGCCGTACGGCGACTCCGGCCGGCCGTCGCCATCGTTCCCCGCCGGGTCGACGTCGCAACACGGGTTCGGTCCGACGGTGCCGAGCGGCGACGTCAGCACGCCGTCCGGTGAGAGCGGCGGGGCGGGGACCGGCGGCGCCCTGCTTGGCCGCGGATTTCTCCTCGGCGTGCCGCCCCTCCACCCGGCCGCATCGCCCCGCCAGCCCGGCGCCTGGTCTGCGACGACGTCGGCCGGCTCCGGTCCACCCGGCGCCACGCTCGCCGGCCGGTTCGGCGAGCCGCTGGCGCAGCCGCCGTCGAGCGAGTCTCTGCCGACGGCCCTCTCCGCGCGCGGCGCGCAGCCGCTGCCGGCGGTGGAGATGCCGTCTCCGACCGCGCTCGGGTCGGCAGTCGACGGGCCGATGGGCGCTCCGGTCGCCGCCGCGACCGGTTGGCATCAGGTACTCAGCGCGCGGGCGATGATGCCGCCGCCCGAGACGGTCGGCGGACCGCGTCCGGGACGGGAGCGCGCCGGGGCGCTCGGCGAGGGGCGGCGACGCGCGGCCCCGGCTGCCGCGGCGAAGCCGAGCCGGGGCACCGGAGTGGACCGCGGCGGCGCCGCCGCCGCGGCGAAGAAGAGCGCGACCAGCGAGCCGCGCCCAACGATTCGGGGGACAGGAGCCTGACGGGCGGTGAGCGCGTCGTCGGGAGGAAGGAACGGGTATGCCTAACGCGAACCTCGTACAGGGCGATCTTGAACTGATGCAGGCCACCTCGGCCGACGTGGAACGGAACGCCGAGGAACTCGCCGCACTGGTGACGCAGCTGCGGTCGCTCTGCCGGAGCATGGAGGACCGGTTCAAGGGCCGGGCGGCGGAGAGCTTCCAAATGGCCGCCGAGGCCGGCAACACCGCCGCGGACCAGCTGAGCGTGGTCCTTCAGCAGCTCGGTCAGGCCATGGGATTCACCGTCGACAACCTCGCGGTCAACGACTCCCAGGCCAGCAATACGTTCGTGGCGGTCAGCGACGGCGGCGTCCAGTCGATCCTGAGGGGAGCGTGACCATGCAGCTGTTGGTGGACTTTGCGTCGCTTGAGGAACTCCAGCGGAACTTCCTCGCCAACATCAACGAGGTGGACGCGCTGTCGAAGCAGCTGCGTAGCAAGATCGACGCACTGATCGCCGGCGGTGTCTGGCAGGGTGGCTCCGCGATCTCGTACGACGACATGCAGGCGGACTGGGACAACGCAATGAAGAACGTCCAGCTCGCCAAGCAGGCGATCACCAAGGCGATCAACGAGACGAGCCAGCTCTTCCAGCAGGCCGAGGCCGAGAACATGGCGCGGATCACCCGCGCCGGCCAGATCTGAGCGGTTCAGCCCGATACCCGGCGGCGGTGGCGCAGCAGCGCCACCGCCGCCGCGTATCCGACCGCCACCAGCGCGGTCGCCAGTCCGACGCCGCCGGCCCAGAGCAGTGCCCGTCGGGTGGTCGCCGGCATCCCCGGTTCCGGTGACGGCCTGACGGCCGCCGCCGGCATCGGCTTCGGGCTGGGCGACGGCACCGGGGTGCCGATCGGCTCGGCCAGCGCCCGGTACGGATTCACACTGCCGTAGCCGTAGTCGACGCTGTACGCCCCGCCGGGCGTGCCATCGGCGGTGGCGAGGAGGTGTTCGGCCACCTGGGCTGCCGTCCACTTCGGATGGTTGCCCCGGACCAGCGCCGCCGCGCCGCTGACCAGTGCCGCGGCCGCCGCCGTACCGCCGATCGCGACGTGCCCGTCGACCCGGGCCGCCGCGACCAGGTTGACCCCGGGGGCCATCAGGTCCATGTGCGGGCCGGAGCCCGAGTCCGTCCAGCGCTGCCCGGACTGGTCCACCGCGCCGACTCCGAGCACCCCCGGGTATGCCGCCGGGTAGGTTTCGCCAACCGTGTCGTCGCCGACCGCCGCCACCACGACGATCTGTCGCCTGACCGCGTCCGCGACCGCGGACCGCAGCCCGGCACTGCCGCTGCCGACCGCGAACGAGACGTGGATGACGTCGGCCTTCAACGCGATCGCCCGGCGGATACCGGCCGCGAGCCGGCCCGGTGTGACGTCCCGGTACCGGGTTGAGCCGGTGGCGTTCTCGCTGACCCGGATCGGGATGATCCGGGCCTCGGGGGCGACGCCGACCAGGCTGGCGTCCCCGTCGGGGCGGGCGGCGATCAGACTGGCGACCGCGGTGCCGTGGCCGACGCAGTCGATGGTGCCACCGGCCTCGTCAGCGACGAGGTCCCAACCCCGGTCGACGGCCTTGGCCAACTGACGATGGGAGGAGTCCACACCGGAGTCGAGCACGGCGACCCGGACCGTTCTGGCGGTGCCGAGCCGGTGTAGCCGACGCGGGTCGAGCCAGCGCTGCGCCCACTGGTCGCCGGTGGCGCGAGGGGCCGGTGCGGGCTTGCCGCCGAAGCAACCGGGGGCGGCCAGGGCAGGTCTCGCCGCCAGCGACGGCGCGACACCGGCGAGCAACACCAGCACCGCGGCCCAGGCCGCCGCGGGCCGTCGAACGACCCGTCCACACCCGACTTTCCCTCGCACGGTCCGCAGCGTACCGTGATCCCATGACGGTCGACCCCGAGACGGTGCGGGCGATGCGCGCGCAGGCGGAGGAACTCGCCAACCGGCTTCGCCAGATGACCGGGTCGATGTCCACTCTGCAGGAAAGACTGGCGGATATCCGGGTCACCGCGGTCTCGCGCGACGGACTGGTGCGGGTCACGGTGGGCAGTGACGGCAAGCCACGCGAACTGTCCCTGGACGCGCGGATCTACCGCGAGCCCGACTCACAGCGCCTCGCCGAAACCATCCTCGACACCATCGAGGTTGCCGGCGAGGAAGCGCGGCGGCGGGTCATGGAGATCTGCCGCCCGTTCGCCTCCGAGGAAGCCCTTCAGCAGTACGCTGACGGCGACCTCACCGGCGCGATGGAGCGGTTCCGGCGTCAGATGCCGTTCATGGGGGAGTGAGGACGATGGCCACGATCAGGGTCCTGCCCGGCGCCGAGTCTGCCGCCGCGCGCTTCGCGACGATGGCGGCTCGCGGCAACGATATCGTCGCCCGGGTTCAGGCCGTTGCCTCCTCCAGCCCTTTCGTGCCCGGTGACGCCGTGACATCGGATGCGGCGGCGGATTTCGCCAGGCGAAGCGAGGAGTACGCGACGGCAGCGCAGCAGATTCTCGACGCGATCGCGCAGGGCAGTGACGCACCCACGAAGGCACTCGAGACTCTTGCCGAGGCGGACCGGATGTCCGGAAAGGCTTTCGGACAGCCAGGTGTGAGTGTCTCCGTCTGACCTAGATGGGTGTTGAGAAGCCAGACCTGGGCTGGTGGGAGTGGGTCTGGACGTACGTCGTCGCGCCCATCGCCGGGGGATCGGCATGGCCGCTGACCGACGAGGACCAGGTTAGGGCCAAGGCAGCCGAGTGGCGCGCCCTCAAGGCTGACCTGGAAGCGTACGGCCAGGACACCTCAGCGTCCCTGAATGACCTGGCCGCGCTGTGGCACGGTCCGGACGCCGAGGCGTTCCGGCTGAAGGCCCACTACATCCTCGGCGCCGTTCAGGAGCTGTCCAAGGGTGCCGACGGCCTCGCCGAGCAGGCCGACCAGGCCGCGCTCGCCATCGAGTACGAGAAGTACAGCATCGTCCTGTCGGTGCTGTGGTGCTGCTTCGAGCTGGCGGCGATCCTCGTCGCGACTTTCTTCACCGGGGGGTTCGCCGCGCTGCTCGGCGCCGCGCCGATCACCATCGCCCGTTCCGCGGTCGCGCAGGCTGCCAGGCAACTGATGGAGATCCTGTCGCGCATCTTCGTGTCGAAGCTGGTGCGGGAGGGGTTCGAGGAGGCGCTGCAGGAGGTGCTCACCTCGATCCTTGCCCAGGCCGCCCAGATCATCGAGGGGACCCGCGACGGCTTCGACCCGACGCTGCTGCGGGACAGCGCCCTGGGTGGCGCGGCAGGAGGCGTCGCGGGTCAGCTCACCGCACCGGCGCTCGGACTCGGCAAGGCCGCCCTCGGCCAGAACCCGGTGGTGAAGGGTGCGGGCGACATCCTCCTCGAGGGCGTGCACGACTCGTTCGCCAACAGCGTCGGCAATGCGACGGTCAACAGCCTGGTGTACGACCAACCGGTCAACCTGAGCGACTTCGTCCCCGGGCTGGGCGAGGTCGTCGCAGGCGGTATTCGGGAACGGATCGGCGACCAGGCTCACCAGAGCTACCAGCGAATCGGCGACGCGCTCGGACTGTCGAACCTGGGCACGCCTCCGGTGGCCCCCGCGCCCGACCAGACGGGAACCCCATCGGCGACGCACCCGTCGGCACCGACCACGACCACCACGACGACGCCGACGGGTGGTGGTGCCGGCGGTTCGGTGGGCTCTGGTGGGTCGGTTGGTGCTGGTGCTCCGGTGGGTTCCGGCGGCACGGTGGGTGGTGGTATCGGCGGTTCGACGGGCTCCGGTGGGTCGGCCGGCGGTGCGTCGTCCGGCGGTGCCGGAAACCAGGACGGAAACGCCGGGTCGCCCAGGCCGGGGGAGCAGACGCGCCAGGGGGGCGGCACGCCGATCGGATCGAGCGCGCCCGAAAGCCCCATTCTGGGCGGCCCCGACACCAGCGGCCAGACCGGCGACCGTCCAGACGTCCGGACCGCGGATCCGTCGGGCGGCGCGGAGCACGGCCAGTCGCGGCCGCCGGAGGGCCGTACGGAGATACCGGGCGCGTCTGCCGGCACGGACACCGCCGGCGGCACCGTCACCGCCCCGGTGACCGGCGCCGATGCACCCCATCTCGCCGATGCGGCCGCCCCCGGCGTCTTCGGGGTCACCTCGCCCACCGCGGACTCCGGTGTCGGCCAGGTCGCCCCGGCGGCGGGTCCGGCCGGCCAGCCCGGGACGGTGGCAACCGGTGTCGGAGCCGGCGCGCCTGTCGGCGGTACGGGGCAGCCGGCCGTACCGCCGGGGTCGCAGATCCCGGCCACGGTTGCCTCGGCGGCGGGCACCGGTGCGGTCGCCACCCCGCCGGCTCCGTCGAACCCGACCGCTGCGTCCGCCCCGTCGAACGCGGCCGCGGTGACGGGCACGACGCCCACCCCGTCCCCCTCGACCGGAACGCCCACCCCCACCGCGTCGGGTGGCACCTCCGCTCCCTCCACCGCGGCCGGCACACCGGGCACGGCCATCCGCGGTGGTACGCCGAACCCGGCGCCGGATCCGTCGTCCGCGCCTGGTCGAGAGGCGCGGCCGGTCGCCGGCAGGACCGGCGGACCGCGTGATGGCCGCCCGCAGCGACCCCGGTCGGAGACTCCGGCGCCGGACGCCACACCGCAGGACGACGGGTCACCGCTACGCCCGCCACTCGACTCCGATGCCTCGGCGGCCGCGGCCCGGCGCGAACCGGCGCACCGGCCCGCCGGGCGGCGCACGCCGCCGGGAAGCGAGCCGGACGGGCCGAGGCCGCCACGAGAGGTGCACGGGGACCCGGTGCGGGCTCCCGATCTGGTCGGCACCGGCACGGGACCCACCGACACCTCGCGGACCGCGGTCGAGCAGCCGGGCGCGCCGGCCGGGGTGGGCGAGGCGGATCCGGTTGGCATCTTCGAGCGCCTCTGGGCGGTGTTGCAGCAACGGGTGAACACGGGCCTCAGCGGCCCGGTGCAGTTCGACCCGGCGGCCAGGACCGCGCGGGTTCCGGCGCCGGCCGGTGGTCCGGACCTGCTCTTCACCGTGGCCTCGACGCCGGAGGGGATCCGGGCGCAGCGCAGCAGCACGCCGGAACGCCTGGCGGACGGAAGCCTGGTCATCCGGGTTGTCATCTCCAACCGGTTGCCGCCCGGGGCGCGGCTCGATCCGGGCTGGTCCCAGCGCGACGTGTGGCTCAGCCGGATCGTCGAGCACGAACTCGCCGAGCACGGGGCCCTGCGTGCCGGCGGTTTCGTGGCGCGGACCCGCCGGCTGATCCGCGGCCGGACACGAGGCGCCGGCCAGCCCGACGCCCTCGCCCGCGGCGCCGACCCGGCCGCCACCAGACTGACGCCGCACGACGAGGGCCACCGGGCCGAGGTGCGGTATCTGGTGCGGGAGCTGGTCGAGCACCGGGCCGCCAACCGGGACCTTGCCGTCCGTGAGGTCCAACGGCAGCTCGGCCTGCTCCTGGACAGCCTCGGTGTCGGTACGCCGACCCGGGACGACCCGGAGGCCGCGCACGCGCCGGCGCGGCTGAACCTGCTGAACCTGAGCCCGGACGAACGCGCGATCGTCGACCCGCTGCTTCCCCATGACGCCGCCTGGCGCACCGACCTGCTGCCGCACGAGCAGACGCGGACCCGCACCGCGCTGACCGAGGCGTTCACCGAGCTGGCCCTGGTCGGCGCTACCGGCCCACACCGCAGACGCAGGCCGGTGACCGTCAACGTCACCTGGGCCGGTGGCGAGCGCATCCAGGTGCAGGTCGGCGGCGCGGCGCCCCGGCAGGTGAATGTCCGGCCGCTGTTGCTCCGGCTGTCGCACAGCGGGCTGTACGGCACGGCACTGTCCACCCTGGCCCTCGACGAGCTGAGCCGGCTGCTCTTCACCGAGATCGGAACCGCGCTTGGTGGCCACAATGGTGACCAACCCCGGTTCGCCAGTGCGGACGCCCTCGCCGCGTATGCGCTCGCCGAGCGCCATCGTACGGGTCTGCCCGGGGACCAGCGGTTCGAGCCGGCAAGGCGGGAGGTCCGCCGACGGTTCCAGGAACGGCTGGAGCGGCTGACCCCACAGCAGGCGTGGGCCCTGGCCGAGGACCTGCGGGACGACCGGCTTCGAGGGCTGGTGACGGACCGGTTCGGGCCGGGGCCGGACCCGGTGTTGGCACGGCGCAGGTCGGTCGCGCTGGCCGAGGAGACGGTGGCGACCGGATACCGCGCCGCCGACGCGGCCCAGGTGGTCCCCCGGGGACCGTCCCCGACCCCGGCCCCGTCCGGCGGGCACTCCGCGCCCGGCGTGGCCGGCCCTTCCCCCGGCCCGGACCGGTCCGGCACCCGCCCCGGTCCCGAGGGCGAGCCGGCAGGGACCGACGTCATCTCCGCGAGCGCCCTTCGGATGGCGTACGAGTCGTACCGTGAGCGGCGCGAGCGACTGGACGCGTACGAGGTCGAGCGGGCCCGGGCGGTTCGGGCGCTGAACGAGACCGGAGATCCGGGCGAGCGCGCCGCACTTCTGGCGCGTCTCGGCGAACTCGACGATTACGTGCTGCCGACCGCGAGGCAGGCTGCGGCGACGGCCCGGGCCGAGTTCGAACACGGGCTCGACGCCGTGATCGCGGCGCACGCGGAGGCCGAGCGGCGGCTGCGGCGGCAGGATCCGGCGCAGGACACCACCGGTCAGCGGGCGGCCCGGCTCGCGGAGCACCAGGCGCTGCGCCGGGCGTGGGAGTCGGCCCGGCAGACGTACCAGGGCCTGCTCGACCGGCGCGGCGTTCTGCTGGATCTGGCGGTCGAGGCTGACAGTCTCCGGTACCAGGCCGAGCAGATCCGCGACCGGGCCGGCCGGCGGACGCAGGGGCGTCGGGCGCTGACGAGGCGGGCGGACCGGCTGGAGGCCAGGGCCGACTGGCTGGACGCCGTGGTCCGCACCGAGCGGACCAGACTGGAACAGCGGCGGCGCGCCTTCGTGGACCAGGTGCGCGCCATCGAGGACCTGCACCGCGATTCGCGCCGGGGCGGCCCGGACACCCGGTCGCAGCGTCCGGGCCCCAGGCCGGGGGCGGCCCAGCCCCGGAGCACCGAAGAGGTCGTCCAGTCGGGGGTCGCGGCGCGCGTCGACGCGGTGCACCAGGCGGCGCTTCGCGCGGTGGACCGGAGTGACTGGCTGACCCTCGACGGCGACCTGCTGGTGGCCAGTCCGCCGGGCGGCCAGGCCACGCGGATCCGGCTCACCCTGCGGCCTCCGTTGGACCCGACCGGGTCACCGGACGGATTCGTGGTGCGGGTGGCGGACGGTCGACCGGGATCGCCGCTGATCACCGAGCTGGAGCTCGACATCGACCGGATCGCCCCGCTGGGTGTGCGGCAGCCCGATCTGACCCGGGTGGTCGGGGCGGCGGTCGTGGCCGGGGTGGCGCGGGCGGTCGAACGGGAGCGGCGCCTGCGTCGCCGTCGGCGGGCACGACCGTCCCCGGCCGAGGAGAACCGGGCCGCCGACCTCGCCGAACTCCGTTGGGAACTGCAGGCGCACAGCTCGCTGGTCCGGGAGCGCGGCACCGTGGCGATGCTGCTCGACTGGGCCGCCGGGCGGGAACCCACGGTCCCGAAGGGCGTCGACCCGGGCCTGATTCCCACCTACGCCGACCTCTTCGGGCCGGACAGGCGCCCGGACCCCTCCGCGATTCCGGAACTGTCAGCCCGGCTGGACGAACTCACGGCCGCCGAGGCGCGCAGCAGGCGCCGGATCGCCGACCTGCTGGAGCGGACCGGGGCGCTTGCCAGGCGCCGACGGTACCGGCAGCTGGCCCAGGCCGTGTGGCGCGCGGCGCCCGGGCGCAGGGACCTCGCCGACGCCCTGCGCTCCGCTCGTGACCTCGGCCAACGGGAGCGGCTGCAGCGGGAGCTGCGGCCGTACGGGCCGGCGGTGTACCAAGTCGGAACCGGGCGGGTGCCGGCCCTGGCCGCCCCGGCCGCGCCCCTGCCGGTCGCGCCAGAACCGAGGTTCGAGCTGCAACGGACGAGTCCGAGGATCGTCCTGCACGAGCACCTCGAGGGAACGGTGCCGCCCGGCACACTGCTGGAGATCGCGCGCCGCAACGGCATCGACCTGGGTGTCGACACCGCGGCGCAGCTGGCCGAGCGCTATCGCTACCGGAACTTCGACGACTTCCTGGTTGCCTGGCGCCTGATCCGGCCGGTGCTGCAGACGGAGTCGGACTTCCGCCAGGTGATGCTGGAGTACGCCCGGACCGCGGCCGAGCAGGGCGTCGTGTACATGGAGGTGATCTTCGCCCCGGCTGGCGCGATCTTCGACGGTGTCGACTGGCGTGCCGTGTTCGACGGCTACACCAGCGCTATCGCCGAGGCGGCGGAGCGGTTCGGCATCGTCGTCCGCCTCACCCCGGAGATCTCCACCAGCACCGAGCCGGCTGTGGCCGAGGAGGTGGCCCGGTGGGCCGTGGCGTACCGCGACCGGGGAGTGGTCGGGTTCGGGCTGGGCGGAGAAGTCTCCAGAGACTCGCTCGCGCCGTACGCGGAGGCGTTCCGGATCGCCCGTGCCGGCGGCCTGGGTGTGGTCCCGCACGCGGGCGAGACGGACGGCCCGGAGGGGGTCTGGGCCGCCCTGGAGTTGGACCCGGTACGAATCCGACACGGTATCCGGGCCACCGAGGACCCGGAGTTGATGGCGGAGCTGGCCCGCCGGGGTGTGGTGCTCGACGTCGCCATCACCTCCAACGAGCGGACCGGTGCGGTGTCGAACCCGGTCGAGCGGGTTCGCCAGCTCGTCAGGGCCGGTGTCCTGGTGAGCGTCAACAGTGAGGATCCGGCGTTTCTCCACACGGATCTGCGCCGGGAGTTCGCGCTGGCCGAGCGTGCCGGGCTGGACGGTCGCCGGGCGTTCGAGGCCGGGTTGGCGGGAGTGCTCGGCGGCGACGAGGTCCGGGCCCACCTGCGGCGGCTCGCCGCGGAGGCGAGCTGGCCCTCGTCGTCGGCGGGTCCCACCCCGCCCCGAGCGGACCTGCCGGTCGCTCCGCTGGCCGCCGCCTCGGCCGAGGCGGCGCGTCGGCTCGCCGACAGCCTGGTGGTTCCCGCGCTGCGCGACGCCGGATTGATCCGAACGGCGTGGTGGGTCGACGGGCAGACGCTCGCGGTGCTGACCCCGGACGGCGAGCAGGTCGACGTCCGTCTGCCGGCGGTCGACCGGAACCAGGCCGGGCGTCGCGGTGAGCACCTGCCGGCTCTGGTCGCCGAGGCGGTGGTGGACCAGCTCTACCCCCCGCGGGCCGGTGACGTCCGCCCGGTACCGCGGTTCAAGGCTCTGGCCCGGCTTCACCAGGTGGCGCTCAGCAGCCGACTGGCCGCGTCGCTGCGGGCACCGCTCGAGGAGCGGATGCGGGATCTGGTCGAGGGCCGCCCGCCGACCGTCTGGTCCGACCCGGCCGAGCCGCCGCTTTCCGCGTACGAGCGTTACCTGGTCGACCGCCTCAGCCCGGACCAGGACGGGAGGCGACGACCGGATCCGGACCCCGACCGGCTGCGTGAGATCGCCGCCGCCGAGGCCGCGCTCACCGCGTTCACGGCCTCCTCGGTGACGGCCGGGCTGGTCCGGGCCGCCGCGTTGCAGCCCGATGGGCAGGTCGCGGTCACCCTGCCCGAGCTGGCACCGGATGGGTCGGGGAACAGGTCCGTGACGGTTCCCGTGCCGACTCTCGACCTCGCGGCACTGCCCGCGCTGGACCGGCAGCCGGCCACCGGGGTCGAGCTGGCCGTCGACCGGGCACTGCCGGCAGTCGGGCGGCAGCTCGGCGTCGCCCGCTCCGCCGACCGGGGCAGCCGGTTGAGCGAAGCCGAGCGGGCCGCGCTGCCGGACGTCGGCGAGTTGCACGGGTTCGCGGTGCTGCGGGAGCGGGTCGCGGCCCGCTGGGCGGCAGCGGTGGACCGCGCCGAACCGAACGAGGTGCTGGAGAACTTCGGCCGGCTGCTCGACGAACTGGACGCCGAGTTCGAGGCTCGCGCCGAGCGGTTCGGGTTACTCGCCACAGAGTACGGTCCGGCGCCGAACCAGGCTGGCCTTGGGCTCCTCTCCCCACACCTGCGCCAGTGGGTCGCGGCCGTCGAGCGTCGTCGCGCCCGTGGTGTCGGACCTGACGGGCGGGGCGCGGTCCCGGCGGCGAGCTCCACCGCCGTCGTACCGGCAGCGGGGGCGGGACAGCTCTCGCCGACCGGTCAGGATCCGGACGTCCCGGGCGGCGAGGTGGCCGGCGTGGACGAGATCGCCGAGACACTGGGCGGGTTGTCCCCGGTGGAGCGGCGGGTCCTGGAGTCGGTCGTACGGGTGCTGCCCACCATCAACGTCCCTGGTTACCGGGTGTCGCTCGGCTCGGACGCGGTCCTGCGGCTGATCCCGGACCGGCGCTGGCGGGCACGCGTCCGGGCGCGGCGTCCCGTCCGGATCTCCCTGCTCGGTGCGGGGACGTTCCCGGACCCGGCGAACCTGCCGAGGACGGCCTCCAACCTGGATGACGACGTCACAGCCTGGCTCACCGGCCTGATAGAACGGTCCACAGGCCGACGGTGGACGTCCCGGCGCCGGGACCCGGGATCGGGCCTCACCCCGCCCCGGACCGGTCCGTCCGGGTCGGGTACCCCGGCCCCATCCGGACCGCGTCCGGAGCTGGTCGTGCCGCCGCGGTCGGTGACCGGTCTGCCCGACCATGGTGCTCCGGCCGACCCGGCCGGTACCCGGGCCGACGCTCTGGCAGCGCTCCAGGGCCTGGAGACGACGCCGGCTGATGGGACCCCCCGGGCGCCCGCCGGGTACACCCTGACGTTCCGCTCCGACCTGGAAACACTGGTGGCCGAGCCGGGCGAGGGCAGCCGCGCCCCGGCAGTCGCGTTCCGAGTCGTCTCCGAGCCGCTCGCGGACGCCGGGACGGCGACCCGGAGGATGGGCCGGCAGACCCCGGACGGCGTGACCGAGGTGGAGATCGTCGTCTCGCCGACGATCCCGGTCCAGGATCGGCCGTCGGCCGTCCGGCGCGCCGTGGCCCAGCTGGTCGGGGAAACTCTCTGGGAGATCTCTGGCGACCGGCGGCGGGGCGGAGATCCCGCGCAGGCCGCCGCGGCGTGGGCGGCCTCGCGGGTGGCGTTCCGGCCGGAGGATGTCGCGGAACTGCGTACCGCGCTGGTCGACCGGGCCCGGTCGGCGAAGGACCGCCGCGCCGAGTACGACCGGCGGATCGGCCGGCTGCTCGACCGGCTCGGGGTCGGTCGGCCCGTTCCGGCGGGCACCGGCGCAACCATGGCGACAACCGACGCCGTCCGCGACGCAGTCTTGAGCCGGCTCGTCCGGGAGGTGGTCGATCCGACGACGGCGGGGGGCGGCCCGGCGCTCGACCCGGACGAGACGGAGACCCTGCTGCGGCGCCTCGCCGCAGCAGAGGCGCCGTGGCGTGCCTCGGCGCGGCAGCAGGAGGTGCGCGAGGCAATCCGGCAGGCGGTCGCCGACCTCGTCGACGTCGGTCTGCTGACGCGGTCTGGTCCGCAGACCGGCGGATGGCCCCCGAGGCCGGGCGAGTTGCGGACCCGCGACGGGAAGGCGATCGACATACCGGTCGCCGGCGAGATGATCGACAGGCTTGTTGGCTCCGCTGACATCGGCGAGCGACTGCGGGTGCGGGCCACCGTGGAGGTCGTCCGTCAGGTCGTCCGCCAGAGCGACCCGGGGTCGGGGGTCAGCGACCTGCAGACGGTCCAGATTCTCGCCCGTCTGCGGCAGCGGGTGTTGCCGAGCCGGCGTGGCGAGTACGACCGGATGCTACGGACCCTGCTCGACGGCCTGTCGATGGCCGATCTGGATGGGCTGCGCAACGAACCGCTGCCGGACGATCTCCGTCGGGAACTCGCTCCTCGACTGGTCGACCGGGTGATCGTCGAGTCGCTGCCGCTGCTCGGCGAGCTGAAGGTCCAGACCCCTTCGACGGACCTGTCACCGGGCGCGCCGATCAGGTTGACCCGCAGCGACGGCCAGAGGGTGGAGCTACCTGGGGCCTTCCACACCGGGCTGCGGGATCTGCTGCTGTCGCGGATGGCGGAGGGCCAGGACCTCTCCTGGCTCCGGGCCGAGGCCGCGGCCCGGCTCGGCGCCGCGGTGGCGTGGCGGTCGGGTGACCGGACACCGCTGGAAGGTGCCCTGGTCGCGCTCGGCCGGTTGCACGCGGACTCGTCAGCGCCGCAGGAGCGCCAGGCGGCCGCGCTGCGTGAGGCGATCGAGCAGGTGTCCCGGGAGATTCTCGCCGAGCACTGGCCGACCGTTCCGCGGCAGAGCAGCCTGACCACGTCGGCGGTGGATCTGGTCGCCCGGACGGAAACGCCGGAGGACGACCCACAGGTGGCGGTGCTGCGGTCTGGGACCCTCGACAGCCTGATCGAGAGGTTGGGGTGGCAGGTCGCCGCGGCACGGCAGGCGCTGTCCAGCGGCGCCCTTCCCGAACACACCGCCCTGGTCGAGATGTTCGATGAGGCTGTTCGGTCGCTGGCTGACCAGCTAGCCAGGGCCGAGCAGGCGTTGCGTGTCCGCGCCGAGGAGATCCGCAAGGCCCAACGGGACGCGGACGAGCAGGTGAGAAAGGCCGAAGAAAAGCGTGGACAGGATCTGCGCGAGGAGGCCAGGGACAAGTCGGATGCGGAGCTGCGCCGTGGGGACTGGAGCCGCTACGACGGCCTGGCGTGGCGCCGTAGGTGGGCGGCGGGTGCGCAGCTGCAGATCGCCAGGGACGATGCCGCCCGAAACGAGCGGCGGGCCAAGGCCTACGAAGCAGCTGCCACGGCGGCGAAGGCGGCGAGTGACCGGTTCGCGGAGCTCGTGGCCCACCTGCCGCAGCTCGACATCGCGGACGCGTCGCAGCGGTCCGCGGCGGTCGGTGACTTCCTGCAGCGGGTGAACGCGGCGCGCGGTGAGTACGGCACGTACCGGGCGCGCCTCATGCAGGCGATGCCGCGGGTCGCGTTGCACGCCACCGCTTCCGACGGCGACCTACCGTTCCGTCGGGCGCTGGCGAAGAAGATCCACGACATGGTGGCGGAGAGCCGGTCGGGCCCGGTGCCGACCGCCGTCGCGGCGGAGCTCGCTCCGGAGCGCTGGGAACGTGATCTCCTGACTCGCTGGCGTTACGTGGCGAGTGACGACGGCACGGTGTTCCAGCTCGGCTCGGACGCCGAGGTGCACATCAGATTCGTTCCGACCGGTCTGCCCGTCGAGGTTCCCCAACCTCCGGCGAACTCGAACAGGATGATTCTGGCGCAGTTGCCGCAGCATCCTCCGGGCAGTCGCGGCCTCCGTGCCGGCCTCAATCGAGAGTTGGGTCTGAAGTCGTCGTTCACGCTGAGCCCCAGCCTCATACCGGCGGGGCGGGCTCCGGTGTGGGACGCGGTGCGGGAGTTGCTGGGTGACAGGGTCAAGCTTCGAATCGGTGCCGGCTTCTCCCGACGGTTCTCGACGTTCGGTAAGGGGGACCGTTACGCCCTGCCCGGCCAGGTCAGCGACAACCGGCTCGGTGGGGTACTGGTCGACATCGCTGGTTACTGGGAAGTCCGCGTCCGCACCGCCGAGTCGCTGCGCCGGGCCCAGGAATCGGGACGGGGGGACGGGTGGAGCGACTGGGTCAAACTGACCCGGGGCGCCCCCGACGATCCCCTGTCCGCGCGGATGTGGGTGCCACACCCGTACACCGAACCGCCTCCGAGCGACGTGGTCCGGATCGACCCGGGGGAGCGCGACGAGCGGTTCCCCGAGCACTCGGTGACCGGGCTCACCGGACTACCCCGTGCCTACAACGCGATTCTGGCGACGCTCGACATCGACAACCGCAAGGTGGGCGACACGCCGGCCCGGCAGTTGTCGGTGTTCCTGTTCGAGGAGTATCCGGCCCGGCTGGCGCAGGCGGCCAACCATCCGCACGGGATCAGCACCGTGCTCACCGACGACGGCAAGCCGGTGGCGCGGGTCATGATCCGCACCGTTCCGGACCACACGAAGGCCCGGATGGTGGGCCGGCCGATTCTCAAGTACTACCTGGAGAGGTTGCGAACCGCGTTCGCCAACACCGCGGGTGGCTCGACGGCCGGCGGCGGCCGTGCTGCGGAGCTGACCCTGGTGATCCAGAGGTTGTTCGAGGGCACCCAGCTGGAGAACATCGCCGCCGGGATCGGTGAGTTTCTCGCCAGGGTGCGCTTCGTGCCGAGGTTCGACGGAAGTCGGGGCTGGAGCGACGGGTTCTCGGCGGAATTCAGCAACACCGACGTGAGCGACCGGCGTGCCACCGGATACACCCAGGGATACCACATCCCGCTGCGGCACGAGATCGTCGTGCACCGCTTCGACCAGGATGGGCCGACACCCATCCACCTCACCCCGGTGCCGGGCGAGGCGCTGTTCCGGATGACCGAGTCGGACGCCTACCGGTACGGCCTGCCGGTGGCTGCGGAGGCTCTCCAGCGGGATCCCAACGGCAGGGTGCGGTTGCGTGATGACCCGGTGTCCGAACCGCCGCCGGGGCGGGCTGGCCAGCCGCCGGTGTTCCTGGGTGACGGACCTGGCCAGGTGCCGGGCTCGGGGCCCGGTATCGCCGGGAACCTGACCGGCGTCGACGGCCCGGACGGGTTGCGCGCCCAGGTGCAGGCGGCACTGACCCGGAAGGGGGTTCTGCCGGAGGTGGATCAGGACGGCTTTCCGGTGTATCCCGACGGGAAGTGGCCGTCCACGCAGCAGATCGTCGACGACCTCGACAACCTGCAGGCGGTGAACGCGATCTCGGCCGAGTGGCTGGAGGCGCAGTACAACCAGGCGTCGCAGGACGGGGTCAGCGTCGACCTCACCCTGCGCCGTACCAGCCTTCCACCGAAGGTCGTCACGATCGTGGTCCAGCTCAGACAGGACGACTGGTGCTTCGAGGGGACCACGTCCGGCGAGGGTGTCGTCCGCCGCAGCCTTTCGTCGAGCATCACCACCCGAACGGTCGGGGTCGACGAGGGTGTCGGCGTGACGGCCGTCGGTGGCAACGCGAGCCTGGAGGGGCCCACCCCACAGGTGCCGGGTGCCAACGTCGACCTGTCCGGGGACGTGACCGACAGCGTCAGCGTCACCGACAGGCTGCAGATCAACCAGATGACCCTCATCGAGGGGACCGGGCCGACGGCGGTGTTCACCGTCAGACACGAGCTGAGGGCATGGTTGCTCGTCGACGACGGCGCGCAGACCGGGACGGGAGCGAACCGCTCGGCACCGATCGCCACGAGCCAGGGATCGGCCACGGTACTACTGCCGGCCGATCTGCTTCCGGAGACCGCGCAGCGGCGGCTGCCCGATCCGCCGCCGCCGGACCGGCCGCCCTCGCCGCGCGCGCAGCGGCTCGGAAAGACGGTGGCCATCGACGGGCGTGGACTGCTCGGCGCGGCGCGCAGGGTGCTCCTGCGCGGCGGCACGTCCCGCGGTGGCGCGCAGAAGGTGCGCGCGATGGTCGACGTGGGGACCATGGCGGTCAACGACGGGCCGCTCCTGGGTATCCCGTACGAAACCGACACCCTGGTGGATCCGGGGCTCCTGCCCGCGCCAGGGCCGTCCGGTGTGTCCGTCGAGTTCGACACCGAGCCCGCGGAGTTCGTGGGCTCCTGGCCGGAGGCCTACATCGGGCACGTCATGCTCGCGTTGGTCAGTGACGGCGTATCCCAGAGCCGCGACCGGGGCCGCGGTTGGGGAGGCCGGATCACTCCCTACGTGGGCGGCGGCGACGTCGCCACCGACCGCGTCGCCGGCGTTTCGCAGACGACGATCAGCGGCCGAGGCCACGAACGGATCTCCGTCAATGTCGTCAACCATTACGTCTACCGGATTCCGTTCAGGGCCCGGATCACCGGCGACCCGGATGTGGCAGCGGAGCGGGTCGACGGGCTGACCGTGGTGCGCGTCTGGTCGGAGCCGAGGGCGCTGGCGCTGTGGGTCGACGGAGAATTGCCGGTGCCGATGGACCAGGTGGCTGATGCCATCGAGCGGTACGCCAGCGGGTACCTGCACCTGGACCGGCACGTCGCGCTCGGGGTGCTACGACGGTACCGCGCGGAGCTGCGTCAGCACGGTGGCCCACGGCCGGGCGACCTGGCCGACGAGCGCTTCGACACCACGGACGGGTTGGCGACGCGGCTCGCGGAACGCCTCATGGAGGCATTCCCGGACGTGGACCTCCCGGAGGACGTCACCGACGCGGTGGACCGGATCGACTACCTGCTCGAGCACGGTCCCACCCTGCCACCCGTGCCGCCCGAGGACGCCAGTCTGCGCCTGCCGAACCGGTACCGCCAGCAGATCGGCGCCACCGGCATCGACGACGTGGTGCTCTTTCCCCTCAACCAGGGCCGCAACCACGTCGTCGAGGTCGGTACCCGCTTCCCGGCGGCAGGCGTGGCCGCGGCCCCGTCGCCCACGCCGAGCGCGTCCGGTGATCCCGCGGCGGGGGCGACGGTCGGAACCGGCCCGCCCGCGCCGCCGCCACCGTCCGCCTCGGGTTCCCGGCCCGTCCCGGGGTCCTCACCCGCTCCGGTGTCCCCACCCGCACAGGTGGCCCGGCGACCGCCGTCCCAGCCGCCGGCGCTGTCGTCCGGCGGGCCGCCGGAACACATCGAGCTCTTCGATCAGGTGCTGCGGCAGATCGAGACCGTGGCGCCGGGCGCGCTGTCGCAGATGCCCGGTCTGGGTGAGCGGCTCGCCGCCGAACTGTCCGGAAGACGCTGGGAGAGCCTCTTCGACCTGATCGTCGACGGCAACGAGTGGAAGATCAGCACCCGGATCGCCGTCGGGCGCTACCGGACGGCCGTGCTCACCGTCAGGATCAGGATCACCGACCTCGACGAGGGGCGGACGGTCGGCCGCGAGCCGACCGTGGAACTGATCGACCATCACTACAGCCGCGAGGAGTCGAGTCGGGGCGAGTCCGGCGCCCGCTCGACCAGCGGCGAGGGCCACTCCGGCGAACGGTCCGCCGAGGACGTGTCCGGCATCGGCATGCCTGTGGAGGACTCCGACAATTCGCCACCACTGCCCAGCACCGCCGTCAGTACGAAAACCGGCCGCGACACCGATGGATCGGCGACCAGACAGGACACGCTCCTGCTGCGCAGCAGTGGCGGCGAGGAGGGCGTCGTCCTGGTCCGGCGAACGGGCGTGCTGGTCAGTACCGTCTCCGTCTCGGAGATCGAGCGCACACCCGAGGCGGTCATGCGCTCCGAGCCCGAGGTGCTGAATGACGTGGTCGATCTGGTCGGTCTGGTCAGCGGCCGTCCGGTCGAGTCGACCCTGCGGCTCGGTGTCGCGTTTCTTCAGATGGTGCCGGTGCAGCAGATGGTACCGCCGACACGGTCGGAGCCCACGGGGCCGTTCCGGCCGCGTGACGTGCGCACCGTGTCGCTGCCGTCGAGGTTCGGGGTGGACCTCGTGCAGCACGGCACACTGATCGAGGACATTCGACGCCGGCTTGCCCGCCCGGATCTCCTTGGCCCGCGGGGCATGACGCGTTACCAGTCGCAGCTCGAGGCGGCCCTCAACTCGCTGACCACCAGCGCGAATCTGCTGCAGATGTTCGATGACAGCGGATACGACGTCCTGACGGTACCGATCCTGGAACGGCGGTTCGTCCGTGGCCGGCGTGTTCACCGACGGGGAACCCTGATGGCGGTGGTGAACGTCCGGGCCCGGGCGTCCAACCTGCGATCCGAGCCGATCGGCGAGGGCGAGCTCGGCCGTATCGAGCGCGGTCAGCAGACCTCCACGTTGTCCGACACCCATACCTGGCCGTCGCCGGTCAGCAGGTCCGGTGCCATGAGGCTGCCCAGTGCCGAGGACGGCGGCGTGGAAACCAGGGTGCAGCTGTCCGGCGGTGAGCAGGCGAGCACCACCTCCTCGACGACCCGGGGAGACCGCGACGAGACGAACCTGCACTGGAAGGGCGAGCTGTCGCACGTCGTCGTCGACGTCGCCTACGAGGTGACGATCACCGTCGTACGCCGCGGCAGCACGGGCGAACGGGTGGTCCGGCAGGTACGGCTGCCCCAGATCGGCACCGTCGGACAGGCGCACCTCCGGCTCCTCACCTCGGACGTCGACGACGTCAAGCGCCGGCTCACGACCGGCGGGTACGGCCGGACCTGGACGTTCGGCGAGCTGGATTCGGCGCCGACCTCACCCGACACGGGTCCGAGCACGCTGCCGGACACGTCGCACACCGCGCGGGAAGTGCCCGGAGCCCCGGCGCACCCGTTCGGACCGGCTCCCGACGTCGCGGCTTCGGCGCTCGCGCAGGCGATGCGGTCGATCCCCGGCCTGGAGGGGACGTTTGTCGACAAGCTGCTGGTGCCACCCGTGTCGGGGCTTCCGCGGCTCAGGTTCGAGGTCGGCCGGACCCCGCCGGGGATCCGGGCGTACCGGGAGGAGATCACCTCCGCTGACCGTGAACCGGCCGGTGGGCCGCCCGACGTCCGGGTCGTGGTGTCGGACGAGATCACCGACCCCGACCAGCTCCGGCGCATCATCCTGCACGAGCAGAGCGAGGCGTACGCGCTGCACGCGCGCGGCCCGGTGAACCGCATCCAGACCTGGTTCAGGCGCGGATCCACAAGGGACAGCCTGACCCCGGACAGCGACCCACCCGGGACCGAGCTGAGTCCACACGACCTCGGTCACCGCGCGGAGGTCGTGCTGCTGGCCCGTGAGGTGGCCGCCGGCCGGACCGACCTGGAACGCGAACTCGGTCTGCTGCTGGACGCGATCGGTGTCGGCGTGCCCGATCCGATGGCCCCGGCGGCGCGGCACGCGGACGACCGGCTCGCCATGCTCGATCTTTCCGGCGAGCTGCGACAGGTGGTCGATCGTGTTCGCGCGTCCGACGCCACCTGGCGGTCCCACCTCTCGACGAGAGAGGAAGCCATGGTCCGGGCGGCGATCGACGAGGCCCTTTCGCGGCTTCCGATGCGCGCCTGGTGGAATGGCGACAGGGTGGTCGAGATCGCCGCCGGTGACCGGACCCGCGCCGTGGACCTCACCCCGGAGATGCTGGCGCTGGCGAACAGCGGCCTCTCCGGACCGCGCCTCGCGGACCGTGCCGCCATCCTGGTGGGCGGGCGGCTGACCGGTGTCGCGGACCACGCTGCCACCGTCGTCCCCGGCACACAGGTGGCGGACCGGATGGCGACGCCCGCCGCCAAACGGGCCAGGCGGAAACATCGTCGGGAGACGCTCGACGCGCTGCGCCGGCACCTGGAGACCAGGTGGGAACTGGGGGGATCGGACGGCCAGGTACCCCGCGGAGACTCGTTCGTCCGGGGCATCGAGCCGCTACCCGAGCGGACGCGCGGTGTGCTGCACATCCGGGTGCATCCCCGTCGGGGACGGCCGGTCGACGCCCAGGTCCGGATCAGCGAGACAGGTCTCACCGACGAGTCGGGTGCCCGGCTGCGGGCCGCGAGCCGGATCGTCATCGACCAGAAGAGCGGCAAGCCCGAGTTCCGGATCGCGATCGCGCCGGACCACCCGAGCACCGACGACCTCGTCGCCACGCTCGCCCACGAGGCGGCGGAACTCGTCACCGCGATGCGGCGGCGGAGGTGGCACGCCGGGCCCGAGCACGAGCAGGAGAACCTCCTCACCCCCGGTGACCTGCCGGCGCGGTGGCTGCGCCGGGACCGGCTCAGCCCACACGACATCGGCGGGATAGCTGACCTGGAGACGAAGGTGCAGCAACTCGCCGTGGCGGTCGAGCCGGACGAATGGACGAGGCTCGTGCGGGACATCGAGGCGATCCGCCAACACCTCGGGCTGGACCCGTCCCGCGACGGCCGCTCCGCGCAACGGCGGTGGAAACTCGTCGACCGGCAGCTGCGGACGCGCAACCTCGGTCCGACCGCTCGCCGCTACTGGGCCGCCCTACACGAACCGAACTGGTCGAGGCAGGCACTGCGACACGGAGTCGCGGCGTACCTGGCCGAGTACGCGGGACAGCAGGTTCGGGTCGCCGAGGACGGCACCTTCGAGGTGTCGCGTGGTCGTGGTCGCGCTCCGCTGCGGTTGCGGCTCGCGTTCGACTTCATGCCGCCCGAGACCCTGGTCGAGACGATCCGGCGGCGGGACGGTTCGGTCCTGGTGCGGGTGCCGCTGGCGCTGGGTGACGACATCCGCGCCATCGCGCCGAGGGTCGCCGGGGCCATCGCCGAGGCGACAACCGGCGAGCCGCGGTCGCGTCGCAGGGCCCGCCGCCGGCTCGACCGCCTGGCCGAGGATGTGCCGGTGCCGGAGGAGGCCCACCAGCTCGGAGGTCCGGCGGCAGCACAGTGGACGGCCGCCGTCGCGCAGGCCCGGGCGTACGACGCGTTGTCGCGGCGCCGGTCGCTCGACCCGGGTACCGAGAACCGCCAGCGCAAGAGACGCCAGGTCGAGCACGCCCGGCTGGTTGAGCAGCTGCGGTCGATGGGGGTGTTGGAAGGGCAGGAGGACTTCGCCAGACGCTGGCAGGCGATCAGCCGGTCGCGCCGGGCCGTGCCGCAGGAACCACCGGTCGCTGCCCTGCTGCACCGGTGGGAGCGGGCGGATCCCGACGCCGGGATGGCGCGGGACGCGCTCTCGGACGTCGCCTCCGAGGCGGCCCGGTACGCGGGCCTGCGCGGCGCGGAGCTCCGCGACGGCGGGAAGACGCTGCGGGTGATGCTGGACGACGACCGGTTCAGCACGTACGACGTCGCGGTGCGGGTGGACCTGCCCACCGACAGCCCCAGCTTCGTGGCGTTGACCGGCGACCCGCAGCAGGGATGGTCGCTGCGGCTGCGACCGGATGCGAGCCTGGACGCGGTGGGGTTGGAGGCCACCGCGGCGTTGGCCGACCTGGTGCACCAGGCGCGCGGTGAGACCGATCCCGACAACCGGGCCGTCGAGGCGGTCGCGGCCCAGCTGCGGTATCTGGCGGACCGGCACGGGGTCTCCGACCGGCTGGCCCGGCAGGCGATCCGGGCGAAGGTCGTCGCGCTGGTGGACACCCTGCGGGTGGGTCCGCCGGAGTCGTGGTCGGAGCGGCGCAACCTCGTCATCTCCGCCGGCGAACAGCTTGCCGGGCGGATGGCGACCCGGCGGGTCGACCGGGCCCGGGAGCACGCCCTCGGCCTGATGATCGGGCGGGCCGCCCGTCGTGAGCTGGCCGAGACCGTCGCGCCGTACCTGCCCGACACCGGGTCGCCTCCGATGAGCGTGTACTTCCCGGGGCGGATTCTCGGTGCGCTCGCGTCGATCGTCGCCACCCTGACCTCGGGCACCATGGCCGGACGGTCGCTGACCCTGATGCTCGCCCAGACGGCCTCCAGCACGGTGGGGAACGCGATCGCGCAACCTCATCAGGATTACTCGCTGCGTCGCGTGGAGGACTCGGCGAAGGCGGCGAAGGCGCACCTGGACCGGCTGCAGGGACGGGTACGCCCGAGGCCGGCCGCCGGCGCGTCGCCTGCCGGTATCTCGCCTGCCGGCACGTCGCCCGCCAACAGCCCGCAGGGCGGCGATCCGGCGTCCTCGGATGCGCCCGTCGTGCCGAAACCGTACTGGTGGCCCTTCTACCGCAAGCGGACCCTGCCGGCGGTGCTGGGAGCCCTCATCCAGGCGTTCATCATGCTCGGCGAGTATGGTCCGCGGGCGGCGACAGGCCTGGCGCAGCCGCTGCTCGCGGGGGGCGCCTCCGGGGCGAGTGACCACCTGGCCGAGCGGCCGGAGAAGCAGGCGCGGGAGGACCGCAAGCACGAGGTGCGCCAGCGGCCCGACGGCAAGCGGGACGCCACACTGGCGGAGCTGCATCACGTCGCCGCCGAGACGCGACAACGACTCACCCGGCAGGCGGAGGCCGGGACGCTGGTGCCGGGCACGCCGAGCGAGATCGACAACTGGCGGCAGGCCAGAGCCGATCTCGAACGGGCCCGGCAGGAGCTGCTCGCGGACGCCGCGAAGCATCGGGAGACGCTCCGCACGCGGCGCAGGCTCCGTCGGATGTTGTGGAGGGGCACCCTCGCCAGCGACGTCCTCGGGCGTCCGGCCAAGGCCGCGGGACGGGCGGTGACGGCGCTGGCCCGCCGGGTCACCCGACGGCAGGCGGCGGCCCCTGCCGCCGGCACGCCGAGTACCCCGCTGCCGCCCGGCATGGCCCCGGCCAGACACTACTGGCTGCGGTCGGTGGTCCCCACCGCGGTCAGCGCGGCGGCCACCATCGGCATGACGGCCATACTCGCCCCGGGCAACCTGGGTTTCGTCGTCGTGACCGGGATCGCGTCGGCGTTGGCCGGGCTCGGCCTCGGCCAGGGCTGGGTGTTCCACCGCCGCGACGAGATCGACGACGAGACCTCACTCGCGGCGCTGCGCACGCTGCGGCACGTCGAGGCGGCTCTCGACGAGGTGGACCAGGTCCTTGCGCTGCTCGGCGACCCGAATGCGCCGTCGCGTTCGGCGACGCCGCCGGCGAACCAGGCCGGCGGTTCGAAACGGCGGCGCTGGTTCCGGCGCGGATCAGGTGCGGTGGCCGGCGACCGCTCCGCCGACCCGTCCGACAGCCACTTCCTCTCGGTGGCCGTGATGAAGCACGGACCGGCGGCGGTGCTGCGTGTTGGGGCGATCCTGGTCGCCGGCAAGCTCATCCTGCCCGAGACGGTGCGTGGACTGGACAGCGACCTGCTGATCGCGGTGACTGCCGCGCTCGAGGCGGGTAAGGAGGCCGTCTACGGGGTCGGTGAGGGGCTGTACCGCCGGTGGGCCGCGCTGCGCAGTGCCGAGGGCGAGATCGTCACGGGCCAGGACAAGGCTCGCGGGCTGCCGTACACGGGCAGGGAGATGTCCGAACACGCCCGGAAGCTGGCCGCCGAGGGTGCGGATCTCGCGGCTGAGGCCAAGCTTCCGCCGTCTGGCCCGGCGCGTCCCTCGTTCGTCCGTCGGGCGGCCGGTGCGGCGTCGACGGCGGCCCGACGGGGAGCCGACAGGGCAGCGGCGGCGCTCCGGCGGGGGTGGGACGAGACGTCGGCGGCGGCCCGGCGTGGGTGGGGCGAGACGTCGGCGGCGGCGCGGCGCGGCGCGGACCGCGCGTCCGCGGCGGCTCGGCGCGGGTGGCAGACGGTGGCGGCGCGGGGACGCAAGATGGCCTCGGTGGCCCGCTGGGGGCTGGCCAACCCTCGCGCCAACGGCATCGAGGCGATCAAGCGGCTGGTCCGGTTCGACCCGATCGACGTCGCCACGGGCGACATGGTGCTGACCCAGACCGACGTGGAGTTGCCCGGCGTCCTGCCGCTGCTGCTCTCCCGAACCCACCTGTCGTCGTACCGGCTCGGCGGCTGGTTCGGCCGCTCGTGGGCCTCCACGCTGGACCAGCGTCTGGAGATCGACGACACGGGGGCGTACTTCGCCACCGCGGACGGGATGATCCTGGTGTACCCGGCGGGCGACGAGGGCGGACCGGCACGGCTGCCCGTCGAGGGCCCGCGCTGGCCGCTACGCCGTCAGGCGGACGGTAGGTACACGGTGACCGATCCGTCGCAGGGCGTGAGCTGGCACTTCGCCCCGGTGACGGACGACCCGGTCGCTCCGCTGCCCCTGGTGGCGATGACCGATCGCAACGGCCACCGGATCGACCTGCACCACGACCGGTACGGCACGCTGCTTGCGGTCACCCACTCCGGCGGTTACCGGGTCCTGGTGGAGGTCGACGGGGACCGGATCGTCGGGCTGTCCCTCGCCGACGTGCCGGACGAGCCGGACGGGTCCCGGCTGGTCCGGTTCCGCTACGACGACGCCGGTGACCTGGTCGAAGTCATCAACTCCACCGGCCTGCCCCTGCGGTACGAGTACGACGCGGACGGGCGGATCGTTCGCTGGGTGGACCGGAACCACACCGAGTACCACTACACGTACGGGCCCGACGGGCGCTGCGTCGCGACCGGTGGCACCGGCGACTTCCTGGCGGGCCGGCTCGACTACGACCACGAGACCCGCACCACCACCGTGGTCGACTCACTCGGTCACGTCACCCGCTACCGCTTCAACGAGCTGCTGCAGGTCGAGTCGGTCACCGACCCGCTCGGTCACGAGACCCGTTACACCTGGGACCGGTACGACCGGAAGCTGTCGGAGACCGACCCGCTCGGCCGAACCACCCGGTACGGCTACGACGAGGCCGGCAACCTCGTCGAGGTGGTCCGGCCGGACGGATCGCGGGCCACCGCCACCTACAACGCGCTGCACCAGCCGGTGGAGGTGGTCGACTTCGACGGTGCGGTCTGGCGACGCGACTACGACGAGCGCGGAAACCCGATCAGCGTCACCGACCCCACCGGGGCCACCACGCGGTACCGCCACGACGGCTCCGGACGCCTGGTCGAGGTCGTCGATCCGCTCGGCGGCGTCCTGCGGATCGACTCCGATCCGGCCGGGTTGGTCCGGCGGGTGGTCGACGCCAACGGCGCCGCCACCACCTACCGGCGGGATCCGGCGGGCCGGGTCGTCGAGATCACCGACCCGGTCGGTGGGGTGACCCGGCTCGGCTACACCCCCGAGGGCCGGCTCGCCTGGCGGCGGTCACCGGGCGGGGCGGTCGAACAGTGGCGCTACGACGCCGAGGGCAACCTGGTCAGCCACACCGACCCGACCGGGGCGAGGACCGAGTTCGAGATCGGTGCGTTCGACCTCCCGGTTGCCCGGACCGACCCGGACGGGCGCCGGCTGACGTTCGGGTACGACACCGAGCTGCGGCTGACCACGGTCACCAACCCGCAGGGGCTGACCTGGCGCTACGCATACGACCCGGCCGGGCGGCTGGTCGCCGAGACCGACTTCGACGGCCGGACCAGGACCTACCTGCGCGACGCCGCCGGGCAGGTGGTGGCCCAGACCAACGGTGTCGGCCAGCGCGTCGACCTGGTCCGCGACGTCCTCGGCAACGTGGTGGAGAAGCGTGCGCCGGAGGGGGTCACCTGGTTCGGGTACGACCCGGTGGGACGGTTGACGTACGCGTCGACACCGGAGGTCGAGCTCCGGTGGGAGCGAGACCCGCTCGGCCGGGTGCTCGCCGAGATCCGGGACGGGGTGTCGGTCACCTCGACGTACGACCGGATCGGCCGGCGGATCAGGCGGCGCACGCCGTCCGGAGCGGAGAGTGTGTGGGAATACGACGCCGCGCACCGAGCGGTGGCGCTGCACACGGGTGGGGAGACGATCCGGTTCGGCCACGACGCGGGAGGTCGGGAGGTCCGGCGCAGTGTCGGCGCCCTGGTGTTCGACCGTACCTGGGACCCGGACCATCGGCTGTTGTCCCAGGTCGTCGTCGCGAACCCCGGTGGGGCGCCGGGCACGCCGCCGGACACCCCGCGGACGATCGCCGAGCAGGCGTACCGGTACCGGACCGACGGGCATCTGCTCGCCGTCACCGACCGGCTCACCGGCGGTCGTGAGCTGGAGCTGGATCGGGTCGGGCGGGTGACCGCGGTGCGCGCCGCCGGCTGGACGGAACGGTACGCGTACGACGAGGTCGGCAACCTCGTCCACGCGGACTGGCCGGAGGCGGCGACGAGCGCCGACGCGCGGGGCGAGCGGCGGTACCGCGGCACACTGATCCGCCGGGCCGGCAGCGTCCGCTACGAGTACGACGACGCCGGCCGGGTGACGCTGCGGCAGCGTACCCGGCACTCGGCCAAGCCGCTGACCTGGCGGTACACCTGGGACAGCGAGGACCGGCTGGTGGGGGTGACCACCCCGGACGGCACCCGCTGGCGCTACCGGTACGACGCACTGGGCCGGCGGGTCGGCAAACAGCGGCTGGACGGCGACGGCGGGGTGGCCGAGCAGGTCGACTACCACTGGGACGGTGCGCTGCTGGTCGAACAGGTGCACCGGGGGTCGGCCGGCGACCGGATCAGCACCTGGGAGTACGCCCCCGGCTCGTTCACCCCGGTCAGCCAGACCGACGGGCTGGTCGACCCGGACGACCCGGCCGAGGTGGACCGCCGCTTCTACGCTGTCGTCACGGACCTGGTCGGCATGCCCACCGAACTCGTCACCCCCGACGGTGAGGTCGCCTGGCGGCAGCGGACCACCATCTGGGGCGTTCCGACCCACGTCACCGGCACCGGGGTCGATTGTCCCCTCCGCTTCCCGGGCCAAATCCACGACCCGGAAACCGGGACGTCGTACAACTACCACCGCTACTACGACCCGGACACCGGCCGCTACCAGAGCCCCGACCCGCTCGGCCTCCTTCCCGGTCCCGACCCGCACGCCTACGTCCCCAACCCGACCGTCCAGATCGATCCGCTCGGCCTCGCTCCGGCCGGCTGCGGCGGCTCCTCCAGCGGCGGCCAGCTGATCGCCGGCCCCAACCCGGGAATCCTCCGGTTGACCGCGACCCGACCGAGTTCCTCGGAGATCGCGGCTGCGCGGTACATGGCGGCGCGTGGAGGTCACGTCATTCTTCGCGACCCCGTCGGCACGAGGCCCGGAGGAATGACGAGCGACCTGCTGGTCGACGGTGTTCGGTGGGATGTCTATTCGCCGACGACCGGCTCCGTCACGAACATCATCGGACGTATCGCCAAGAAGTATTCGCAGGTGCACGGCGGAGGTGTGATCGTCGACCTGAGTCGCACGGGTCTCTCGACCGCTGATTTCGCCAACGCGCTGGCGCGGGTCAATGGGATGATCAGGAGCTGGAACAAGAGCGAGTTCATCGGCGAACTGATATTTATAGGCGGGCAGTGATGGCGAAGATGGCGTGCGCGTGTGGGACGATTCTGAGGGACGACGATCCCGAGGCCAGCCTGTTTCTCCTGTCCTCCCGTGAGTTCGACGTGGATCTCGGCGCCGTCCAGCTTCTCGGCATGGCGAGACTCGTGCTGCACTGCCCGGTGTGCGGGCGGGTCTGGATCTATTGGAGAGATGGCGAGAGGGCGACGGAGTACGTGCCGTCCGGGCAGGTGTCGGAGGGCGCTTCTCCTGGTTGAGCGATGGGTGCGATCGTCGGAGTCGGGCCAGCGTGCGTACCCTTGCCGTGCAGAGTTCGCCGCCGGTGCACGGAAGGAAACCGCCGGACATGCTGATCGCCCGGTCACCCGAGGAATGCCACCTCTACATGGAACTGCGGCCCTGTTCCTGCGGGGAGGACGGGTTCACCTGGTCGCGACACCGGCAGGAGCGGCGCGGCGACCGCCTGGTCTCGGTGTACCAGGGCCACTGCTCCCGCTGTTCGGCCCAGCGGCGCTTCGAGTTCGAGGTACCGGCGGTGCCGCCTCCGCCGCCCGCGTACGGCGGAGCGGAGCCGTCACGGATCGTCGACCCCGGCGAGTTCTACGCGGTGAGCGCCGAGCTGGCCGAGAGCGTTCCCGACGACCCGGCGACCCTCGCCCCGGACGATCTCGACGAGGCGTACGGCCTGATCGAGATGTCCGTGGCGGCGCTGGCGGAGGTGCTCAAGTTCGTTCCGGCCGGGGCGGATGCCGTGTCCCCGGACGCGTTCTTCACTCCCGACGGCCGGCGGGTGTACCAGGCCCACCCGGCAGAATTCGGGCGTGACCGGCTCGAGGCACTGCTCGCCGACCGCCGGCGCAGGCTGGACGCCTACGAACGGGCCTCGTCGAGGTAGCCGGCACTGGCCCGGATCAGCTCCTGGAGCCGGTGGAGTACGTCGTCGAGCACCAGGTGGGGATCGACCTTTTGACCACCCGGCTCGGACTCGATCTCCGCCAGCGCCCGGCAGACGTCCCAGATGGTGGCGTGCAGCGGCGCCCACTGCCAGAGTTCGTAGCTCAGCTCGTCGACCACCGCCAGCGGCTGACCGATCAGGCCGAGGAGAAAACGGTCCGGAAGCTCCGGATCGATCCCCAGCCCGGTCAGCAGCGAGTGGAAGCGGTGGGCGCGGGCGAACACGACGGCCTCCTCGGTGCCCGGCGTCACCTCGGCCAGCGCCCCTTCGGTCAGCAGGTCGGCGAGGATCGGCGTCACGTCCTGCCCGTCCCGCCGGCGTACCGCTTCGGCGAGCGCGGCCACGGTCCACGGCTGGCCCGCCGGGTCGCCGGGCAGGCCGTGCGCCAGGGTCCACAGCCCGAACTCCTCGTCGGAGAAGAGCCGGACCACGCCGTCGCCGAGGCGCAGGCGGTGGTAGGCGAGCGGTTCGTCCGGCCCGGGATACACCGCGCCGAGGTAGTGCCCGAGTGGAAACAACAGGCCGCCACCGGACGGCGCCTCCACCCTGTCCTCCGTGTTCATCGCAGTCCTTCCAGGACGGCACTGCGGCGAACCACGTCGAGATAGACGGCCTGTACGGCGAGCAGCCCGGCCAGCGCGGTGAGGAAACCGGCGAGTACGCGGCCAGGATCGCAGAGCTCGGGATCCGTGCCGCCGGCCTCACGCTCCTGCGCGGCGAACGACTCGCAGGCCGACCACAGGTCGGCCTCCAGGCCGGCCCACGACCACAGCTCGAAGACCGGTCGGCTCACCTGGACCACGGCGGCGCCGATCAGGCCAATCGAGTACAGCTCCGGCTCCTCCGGCGAGTTGCCGAGGCCCAGGAGGGTCGGTACGACCCGGTGGGCGCGGGCGAACGCGGCCGCCGCCGTGTCGTCCGAGGGGAACGCGGTGAGCAGCCCGCGGTCGAGCAACCGGTCGACGACCGCCGCCGGCGCGGCGAGCCCCTGGGCGCGCAACTCCCGCTCCACCAGGTCCAGACTGGGGGGTCCGGCGGCGGGTGTCTCGTCCGTCCCGTGTGCGGCGACCCACGCGAGGAACTCGTCATCGGAAACCTCGTGGATCTCGGTGCCGCGCCGGATCTCGTGCCGCGGCTCCGCGTCGTCGTCCAGATCGCCAGGAAAGCTACCGACGAAGAGGCCGACGGGTAGCACGGTCGGCGGTCGGTCCGGGGCGGTTGCCACCGGCACATGCTACTGCCCGGTCGTCCGTACGCCCGAGGGCTGCCGTCCGCCGGCCCAGACAGTAGGGTCGCAGGCATGACACTGCGGCTGGCCCGTACCAGCGCCGAGGCTTACCTCTACATGGAACTGCATCCCTGCGAGAGGTGCGGGGAAAGCGACTTCGAGCCGGTCAGTGCCGTGGTCTCCGTGCAGGGTGACCTGGCCAGCCGGTACACCGGGGCCTGCCCGAGCTGTGGGAACGAGCGTGAGTTCATGTTCCGGATCCCGGAGCGGCCGCTTCTGGTCGACCCGGAGAATCCCCAGTTCGGCGCGGACCGACCCTCCGAGTTGCTGGACCCGGGGGAGTGGCTCTGGGTGGCCGACACGATCGCCAGCGGCGTCCCCGCCAACCCGGACGGGCTGAGCGCAGAGCAGCGGCGCGACGCGCGGGTGGACCTGCGCGGCGCGGCGGCCGCGGTCGGTGAGGTGCTGAAGTTCATCCCGCCCGATGCGGACGCCGTACCGTTCGAGGCGTTCGACAGCGACCGGGGACGTGAGGTCTACCAGACCGAGCCGGGCCGCTTCCGGCGGGCACGGCTGGAGGCGGTCGCCCAGACGTACCGGGAGTTGGCCGAGCGTTTCGCGACCTGAGCCGTCCCTCGGGTCCGGCACGGGGCACCTCGGCCGAATCCGGAGCGCGGGGCGTCCCGTTCCGGCCGTGGCCGGGACGGCGGACCGGCGTACGAGGGGGCGCATCTCCGGCCCGGTGCCGGCGCGCGGTTGCCAGTCGTGTCGAACGGGGCTACCGTGAACAGAAGAATTCATTTTCTGTTGAATAAGGTGGCCGAGATGGACGAGCGTACGACGTGCGTCGTCATCGGAGGCGGTCCGGCCGGGATGATGGTCGGACTGCTGCTGGCCAGGGCCGGTGTCGCCGTCACCGTGCTGGAGAAGCACGACGACTTCCTGCGTGACTTCCGGGGCGACACCGTGCATCCGTCGACCCTCCGGCTCCTCGACGAACTGGGGCTCGGCGACCGGTTCGCGGCACTGCCGCAGAGCCGGCTGGAGGAGGTCACCGTCCCGATCGGCGGGGGCCGGACGGTCACCATCGCCGACTTCCGCCGGCTGCGGATCAGTCACCCCTACGTCGCGATGGTGCCGCAGTGGGATCTGCTCACCCTGCTCGCCGAGGCGGGCGCGGCGGAACCCTCGTTCACGCTGCGGATGCGAACCGAGGTGACCGGGCTGCTCCGGGAGGGTGACCGGATCCGGGGCGTGCGGTACCGGGGGCCGGACGGCGTCGAGGGTACGCTTCGGGCTGAGCTCACCATCGCCTGCGACGGCCGGTGGTCGATTGTCCGGGGCGAGGCCGGGCTGCGGCTCCGAGAGTTTCCGGTGCCGCTGGACGCCTGGTGGTTCCGGCTGCCCCGCGACCCGGCCGACGATCCGGCCGGGCTGACGCCCCGCGCGGGCCGGGGCCGCTTCCTGGTCGTCGTTCCGCGCGAGGGATACCTACAGATCGCCTACATCGCTCCCAAGGGCAGCGACCGGCAGCTTCGGGATCGGGGAATCGAGGCCTTCCGCCGGGAGATCGCGGAGATCGAGCCGCGGTTCGCCGGCCGGGTCGACGCGATCGCCTCGATGGACGACGTCAAACACCTCGACGTACGCCTGAACCGGCTCGACCGGTGGCACCTCCCCGGCCTGCTCTGCCTGGGCGACGCGGCCCACGCGATGTCGCCGATCGGCGGGGTCGGCATCAACCTCGCGGTGCAGGACGCGGTCGCCGCCGCCACCCTGCTCGCCGAGCCGCTTCGGCGCGGCACCCTGACGTCGGCCGACCTGGCGGCCGTGCGGGCCCGCCGGCTGTGGCCGACGATCCTGGTCCAGGCGTTGCAACGGTTCCTGCACCGGGCCCTCGCCGAGCCCATCCTTCAGGGCCGGTGGGCGGGGCCACCCGCGCCGCTGCTCGCGCTGCTGCGCCGGGTCCCGGCGCTCACCGCCCTCCCGGCCTATCTCATCGGCGTCGGCCTCCGCCCCGAGCACGCCCCGCCGTTCGCCCGACGCCCACTTCCGGCTGGCGGGCGCCGGCGGTAGCTCCCCGGCCGGGCACCGGCGCCGCGCCCGGCGCTCCCGCCCGCCGTGCCGGGCCCGTCGGGGTGAGCCGTCGACCCGGGACCCGCCCCCCTGCCCCGCGCGGAACCGCCGCGGGTCGTCGCCGCGGACCGGGCCTGGGACGCGGGGGGATCAGGCCGCGCGCCGGACCGGATGGAGCCAGCGGCTCAACGCCGGCGCGGTGAGGACGGCGCCGAGCGCGAGCAGCGTGATGACGGCATGCCCGACCCGGCCGAGCGGGGACCCCGTGGGTAGCCCGTAGTTGGCGAAGCCGTTGGCGATCGCGTCGGTGACGAGGACGACGCAGCCGAGCCGGAGGCCAGCCCGCCGGCGACGCAGCAGCAGGACCGCCGCGAGCGGATCCCACAGGGTCAGGGAGACGAAGTACGCCGCCAGCCAGGCCGGCGTCCCGGGGTACGGCCCCGTGGGCGCGACCGCCAGCTGGACGATGTGGACGATCGTGCCGTAGCCGAACACGACGACGTACGCGCCGACGAGGCCGCGTACCGACAGCGGGGCGTCCGTCCAGCGTCCGGCCCAGCCAGGCGGGGCAGCCGGCACGTTCGTCACCTGACCATCCTCACTCCACCGTCCGGATCTCGCACCCGGCTCGGGTCCCGACCGTCCACCGTCGCGCCCCGCAGTCCGGCGTTCCCGGTGACCACGCCCCGCTCTCGCATCCGGCACGAGATGCCGAAGGCGGATGCCTCCCGCGTCCTGGGGTCGGATTGCGTGACATCGACGACGAGGACTACGGTCAACGCCGGCCGATGCCGCGAACCGGACACACCGACTGATGGGATCACCGTGACCCTCCTCGCCCCCCGGCGTACCCGGGCTGTCATCACGCTCGCCCTGGCAGGGGCGATCCTGCCACTCTCGACGGCCTGCGGCGGCGGTGGCGAGCCGCCTCGGTGGGAGCCTGCGCTAACCGTCTCGGCGTCGCCCACACCGTCCACGGTGCCCACCCCGCCCAGCCCCAGCCCGACCCCGACCGGTGCCCCGAGCCCCAGCCGCAGCACCCGGCCCGCGGCCACCACCGGCGCCCCGGCCCGCACACCACGCAGCCTGGCCCAGCGCGCCACGGTGACGGTCAGCCTCACCGCTGGTCTCGGGCAGCGGACCGCCGCCGGCCTGCAGCAGGAGGGCTGTGGCGAGCCGAGCCGGGCGCTGGTGACGATCCGGGTCAACCGGCCGCGCGACGTCTCGGCGGCCACCGTCCGCTACCACGTGCGGACCCCGGTGCCGTTCACCGGTACCCGGCCGGCCCGGCACCTCGGTGGCACCGGCGAGTCGTGGCTCGGCACCCTCGGGCCGTTCCGGGCCGAGCCGCAGAACGCCGCCGGCGGGCCGATCGCCATCACGGCAGAGGTCAGATTCACCGACGGCTCCAGCCGGACCGCCCGGACGACCAGCCGGCTCCAACCCTGCCGCCGCTGACCACCCGCGCGACCCGGTCCGGGCTCGGTAGGGTCGGTCGGCGGGCGTCCGGTCGAGTGACAGGAGCTGATAGGTGGCAGAACGGATGACGGCACAGACACGCTGGGTGACGAGCTGGACGGCGATGCCGATGCTCACCGAGCCGGGCAACCTGCCACCCGCGCCGTTCACCGGGCCCGAAGTGGCGCTGGCGGACAGCACACTGCGCCAGACCCTGCGGGTCTCCCTGGGCGGTCCGCGGATTCGGCTCCGGATCTCGAACACCTTCGGCGGGACGCCGCTGTCGCTCACCGCGGTCACGGTGGCGCGCCCCGTGGGCGGGCACGCCGGGGTCCGCGACGTCGAGCCGGGCAGCGTACGCGCCGTACGGTTCGGCGGCCGTGGCTCGGCGACGGTTCCCGCCGGGGCGCATCTGGTCTCCGACCCGGTCGAGTTTCCCGTGGCGGCGCGGAGCAACCTCGCCGTCACGCTCTACCTGGCCCAGGGGCAGGACGCGGCCGCCGTCACCTCGCACCCGGGATCCCGCACCACCTCCCATCTGCTCGCCGGCAACCACGTCGCCGACCCGGCGCTGCCCGGGGCTGTCCCGGTCGAGCACTGGTACTTCATCAGCGGGGTGGAGGTGGCGGCGGAATCGGCCGGCGCCGCGGTGGTGGTGCTCGGCGACTCGTTGACCGACGGGCGGGGTTCCACGACGGACGGCAACGACCGCTGGCCCGACCAGCTCCTCGACCGGCTGCACGACGCGGGCGTCCCCGACGTCGCCGTGCTGAACCAGGGTGCCGGCGGCAACCGGGTCCTCCAGGACGGGCTGGGCCCGAACGCCCTGGCCCGGCTGGACCGGGATGTGCTGGCGCAGAGCGGGGTGCGGTGGCTGGTCGTCTTCGAGGGGGTCAACGACATCGGCACCGCCGGGGCCACCGAGTCGGCGCAGAAGGCCGTCACCGACGACCTGATCGCCGCGTACGACCAGATCGTGACCCGGGCGCACGCTCACGGCATCCGGGTGTACGGGGCGACCCTGACCCCGTTCGGCGGCCACGACGACTACGACGACCCGGCCGGGTTCCGGGAGGCGTCCCGACAGGCGGTCAACGGTTGGATCCGCGGCAGCGGCCGGTTCGACGCCGTGCTCGACTTCGACCGGGCGGTACGCGACCCGGCGGAGCCGCGTCGCCTCCGGCCGATCGCCGACACCGGCGACCACCTGCACCTCACTCCGGCCGGCTACCGCCTGCTCGCCGAGGCCGTACCGGTCGAGCTGTTCCGGGCGTGACACAACGCTTGTCCCGATCGGTCCCGGTGCCGTTTGTGCTCCCGCCACCCCGGCCGCGGTTGCCGCCCGGGCCGGTGCCGTTGCCCGTGCCGTTCCCCTTCCCCTTCCCGTCTCCGTTGCCGTTGTTCGCGCCGTTGCCCTTTCCGCTGCCGGCGCCATCTCGACCACGGCCCGGGTCGGCCTCCTGAAGCGTGCGGCAGTACGCCTCCACCTCGGCGGCGCCGCCCGCGGCCTCGACGAGCTCGGGCGGTGGAGTCTTCGCCGGTGCCCTGCCGGGTCCCGCGTTCCGGGCGAGATACCGGCGGCATTTGCCAACGACCGAGGGAGCGGGGGGTACGCGTGTGGGCCCGGCCGGGGTGGCTCCGGGCGTCCCGGACGGGGTGACTCCCGGTGCTTCGACCGGGGCGGTGGTCGGCGACGCGGTCGGCGGGGCGGCCGTCGTCGCGCGGGACCGGGTGCTGGTCGGGTCGGACGGCGGTGTGGGTTTCAGGATTCCGGACTCGGCGGCCACCGCCGCGCCGGTGGTGATCGTTGCGACGGCGACCGCGACCCAGACGGCGGCCCCGGCGGTCAGCCGGCGCCGTGGCCGTCCGGCGCCCGCCGGCCACGCCCGGCGGCCGAGGCCCGCCCGGCCCGGGGGCACCGGGGGTGTCTGGTCGGCCGCGGCCGGAACCGCCCGGGCGGCCGTGGCCGGCTGCGCGGTGGCGGCGTCGTGGGCCTGGCGGATCGCTCGGAACGCCGCCACGGCCGCCTCCTCACCGGCGAGTTCGTCGGGCCGCGCCGGCGCGGCGGCCGCCGCGAGCAGCTCGGCGAGCGGTTCCGGCGACGGCACCCCGACACGGTGGTGCGGGGCGGTCTCGCCGCGCGGTCGGAGCGGGGCATCGCCGGGGGAGTGCCCCGGTGCCCCCGCCGTCTCGGCCGCGGTGTCCAGTAGCCGCTCCGCCGCGTCCGCCTCCGGCCGACCCGGTCGGCGGAACCCCGTCCATGCTCTCCTCAGCGCCATGCCCGACCCGCCTCGACATCCGCGCCGGAGCGTACGTCAGCCGGCGCGCTGGTCACCCGGTCGGCGCCGGCCCGGCAACCAGGGGCCGCCTCCTGCGCCAGGAGTCGGGCCAGCCGGCGCAGTCCACGGTGTGTGGCGGTCCGGACCGCGCCGGGACGTTTACCCAACACGCGGGCGGTGCTCTCCGCGTCCAGTCCGATGACGGCTCGTAACAGGACCGCCTCGGCCTCCGTCCGGGGCAGCGAGGCGATCAACGCGATCGCCGCATCGGTGCCGAGCCCCTCGTCCGCCCGGTCGGCGGTGTCCTCGGCGGCCGGCAGGTCCGCCAGTGCCTCGACCGGCACGGGCAGCGCCGGACGGCGGCGTTGCCGGCGCAGATGGTCCAGGGCGCGGTTACGGGCGATCCGCGTCGCCCAGGCCCGGAATCCGGGGTCGCCGGCGAAGGAGTGGAGGTCACGGGCGATCTGGAGCCAGGTCTCCGAGGCCACGTCCTCGGCGTCGGCGCCGACCAGCACGGTCAGGTAGCGCAGCAGGCCGGGCTGGAGCGTCCGGTAGAGCAGTCGGAACGCCTCCTCGTCCCCGTCCTGTGCCGACCGGACCGCGGCGGCCAGGTCGTTCGGGGCGATCCGCACCGGTTGCTTCCCTCGTCTGAGCTGGTGGCCGCCCTACGCTAGGGGTGGATCGCGTCCTGGGGCAAGCGCTGCGTCTGCCGGATCCCGTGACGAATCTCGCGGCCTCCGGCGGCATGTCGCGGTAACACGCAGCGGTCCCGCGTCGCCACCGGTCCGCCGCCTGACGTCGCGTACCGGTCCCGGGGGGCGTACCCGCACCACCCCGGCTCCGCCATCGGATCGCCGCCGACGACCCCTTCGGGACACCGGCCGCGAACGCCCTCAGACTCGGGCCAGCAGTGCTTTCTGGACGGACTCCAGCGGCCCCTGGGTGAACCGGCGCAGCCAGAGCCGGGCACCGACGACGAGGACGGTGCAGACCGCCACCCAGAGGCCGAGGACCCACCAGGGGCGGGCGTCGGCCAGCCGGGTGGCCAGGCCGAGCCCCCAGCCGTAGCAGATCGCCGCGCAGAGCAGGTTCTGGAGGACGTAGCAGCTCAGCGCCGTACGGCCGACCGAGGCGAGGCCGGCGGTGAGGCCGGACGCGAGGACCGGGGCGGCCGCCCCGGGACGGGTGAGCCGGTCGAGCAGCATCCCGATCAGGCCGAGGTAGCCGAGGGTGACCAGCGGCGGCAGGACGTACCGGTCGATCAGGAAGAGGTCGGGGCCACCGAGCGTGGTCGCGGCGTTCAGTGGCAGGCCGAGTCCGAGGCCGAGTCCGGCGAGCCGGCGTCGGATCCGGCGTCCGGTCTCGTCGGCGCCGAACGCGCCGGCCCGAAAGAGCCGTACGCCGAGCAGGAAGAGGAAGAGCATCAGGCCGAAGGTGAGGATCGGCTCCAGTCGTAGCGCCAGCAGATTGTCGATCCGGAACAGCACCTGGTCGAGGTAGCCGCGGGAGCTGAACAGCGTCACGAGTCGCGGGTTGGTCGCCGGCTCCGGGTCCGGTTCGGCGAGCAGGGCGGCGGTGCCGAGCAGCATCAGCGCCAGGTGCAGCGTGCCGGCGGTCCAGAAGACCGCGTGCTGGACGCGCCGGGATCGGCCCAGCAGCCCGGCGACCACGAGCGCGGTGACGGCGTACCCCATCAGGACGTCGAAGGCGAAGACCAGCAGGAAGTGCAGGGTCCCCTCGACGAAGAGCAGCACCGCCCGCCAGCGATAGCGTCCCGGCCAGCGTTCGCCGCGCCGGGACGCCGACGCGTGCTGGATCGCCAACCCGACCCCGAACAGGATGGTGAGCAGCGCCAGGAACTTGCCGTTCGCGAGGAACCGGAAGACGGTCTCGACCGGGCTGCCCGCCAGCGGGGTGATGCTGTCGGTGTCGACGAGGACGCCGTACTCGGCGGCGGGATCGGTGAAGATCCAGATGTTGGTGGCGAGCGTGCCGAGGATGGCGACCCCGCGGAGCACGTCCAACAGCATCAGGCGACCGGTCGCGGAGCCCGCGCGTGTGGCGGTCGGTACGGCGGTTGTCATCGTCCCCTCTCCCGTCCTCGACGTCGCACCCAGCGTCGGCGACCACACGACCCGGTACGTCGTCTCCGGCGCGGAATCCGGGGTACCACCTTCGACGGAGCCGGCGCGGCCTCCCGGGATACCGGGTCGGAGAGCGAAGGAGGTACCGGGTCGGCGACGGGGGCGGTCCGGCGGCCGGCCGGACGGGGCACACGGCGAAGGGCCCCCGGCCCCGCGCCCGCTTGGCGGCGGTGGCCGAGAGCCCTTCCCCGGACGACCGCGTCAGTTGACGGTGATCGTGAAGGTGGAGGTGGTGTTCCGGATGTTCTGGTAGTTGTTGCTCATCCGGAGGTTGGTGAAGACCGCGCTGCCGACCGCCGGACCCTGGCCGGGCTCGGGCATCTCGTTGGCCCAGATCCCGAAGCCGGACTTCGCGTCGAACTCGTCGCCGCTGCGCTGGGCACCGCTGATCGAGATGTTGGTGAAGACCGTGTCGGTGACCGGGTTCTCCGGTTGGCCGCCGGTGTACTTGGTCTGGAACATGATGCCGTGGTACGTCGGGTCGACGATGTCCACGTCACTGACCCGGATGCCCCGCAGCTCCCTGGACGCCGAGAAGACCCAGATCCCGGGGAACGTCTGGGCGCCCCAGAAGTGCCCACCGGACCGAATTACCGAGGCGTTCTCGATCCGGGTCAGCCCCGGCCCGAACCCGACGAAGGGGTACCCGAAGTCCAGCGAGCTGATGGTGATGCCCGGGTAGGTGAGCTGGTCGGCGATGTACAGGTTGCGGAAGGTGTTGTTCTGCCCGCCGTACACCGCGACCCCCGCCGCCCGCCAGGTCAGCGTCGCGGTCAGGTTCTCGAAGACGTTGCCGGTGTTCGCCCCGCCGCCCGCGTCGGTGGCCGAGAAGAGCGCGAACGCGTCGTCGCCGTTGCCGCGCCCCTCGACGTTGCTGACCAGGTTGTTGGTGCTGCCGTTGGTCATGTTGATCGCGTCGGCGAAGGTGTTGCGGATCCGCGAGTTCTTGATCGTGATGTTGCTGACGTGTACGCCCCAGAACATGCAGACCGTGTGCTCGACCCAGATGTTGTCGAAGGTCAGGTTCGAGACGTTCTGCAACTCGCCCCAGACCTTGCCGGGCCCGTCGATCCGGGACGTGTAGTTGCCGAAGAAGGCGAGGTGCTCGAAGGAGGAGCCGTTCGCCGTCCCCTCGACCCGGAACCCGGCGTCGGTGTTCTCCTGACCGGGTGGGGTCTGGAAGCGGGTGTACCACATGCCCGCGCCGACCACCTTGACCGGCTTGCCGTACACGTCGAACTTCTGGGAGGTGCTGTACGTGCCCGGCGGCAGGTAGACCCCGACCAGGGTGCCGGTGGTGTCCATCCGTACCCGGTCGAGCGCGTTCTGCACGTCCTGGTGGGTGAAGCCGGCCGGCGTGGTGTAGCGGGCCGGATCCGGGTTCGGCCGCGGCGAGACCCGCTCGGTGTTGATGAAGTCGATCGCGTACGTGGTGGTGTTCGCCGCGTCCTTCTGGAGCCGGATCCGGCTGCCGGCCGGGATCGACGAGTTGAGCAGCACGTTCGCCTCGTCGTAGATGTGCCGGGGGCCGCCGGAGCCGGGGGAGTTGTTCGGGCTCGCCTCGGCGCCGTAGAGCCAGGCGTACCGGGAGGTCAGCTCGATGGCCTTGTGGAAGGTGCCGTTGACGTAGATGTTCAGCGTCGCGGTGATCCCTCCACCGCCCGGGGCGTCCGGGATGGAGAAGCGGGTGACCAGCGCGTTGGCCTCTGCCCGGGTGGTCCACTCGACGTACGCGCCGGTGGTGTTCAGCGTGACCGCCCGCCGACCGGAGGCCTCGCCGGCGAGGTCGCCGATGGTCCGGTTCGGCCCGACGATCGCCGCACCGCCACCGAGGACGCCGTCCTCGGCCTCGTACATCTCGTACGGCAGGTTCGCGCCCCGCCCGACGAAGAACGGGCTGTCGCTGCTGTTGTTGCCCTGCTTCACCGGCAGCTCGTTGCCGTCGGCGGCGAGGACGGTCCGGACGGTGTACCGGCCGTTGACCGCGGTCCAGGTGCCGAGGTTGATCGGGGCGGTGCTGGCCCCGGCGGCGATCGTCCCGGTGTACGAGCCGGTGAGGGTGCGTACCGTGCCGCCGCTGGCGTTCAGCAGGGTCACGGTGACGCCGTGCGCCCCGCCGGCCGAGGCGATCGTGCCCTGGTTCCTGATCACCACGGAGAAGGTGACCACGCTGCCGTTCGACGGGTTGCTCGGCGACCAGCTCACCGTGCCGACGAGGTCGGAGCTGGCGACCGGGCTGACCGTCAGGTTCGCCGGATTGGTGTAGGCGTTGTTCGCCTCGTTCAGCTCGACGACGGTGTTGTCCTCGTCGACCCGAGCGGTCAGCTGGTAGCTGCCGGCGTTGCGCGGGCCGACCGTCGCGCTGACCGTGTTGGTCGCCCCGGCCGCCAGCCCGCCGACGTTGGCGGTGCCGACCCGGGTTGTTCCGAGGTAGAAGGTGACGGTGGTGGCGCCGGAGGCGGCGGTGCCGGCGTTGCGGACCGTGGCCGACAGGGTGACGCTGTCGGTCTCGACCGGGTTCGCCGGGCTCCAGGTGGCGGCGGTGACGGTCAGGTCCGGGTTCGGCGCCGGGGTGCCGAGGACGATGAACTCGGCGACCTGCCCGGCCGGCGCGCCCGAGTTCGAGGTGATCGAGAGGCGGACGTCGGCCACGGTGGCGCTGACCGGGATGGTCACGCTGTTGCCGCTGGCCGGGTCGAAGTGGTAGAGCGTGGCGGCGGAGAGGCTGGTGAAGCCGCCGCCGTTCTGCTCCCGGCCCAGGACCTGGATGGTCTGGGTCCGCGGCCCCCAGATCGGGTCGGGGTTGAGACGCACCTGGACGGCGTTGATCACCGCGTTCGCGCCCAACTGGACGGTGAGGACGCTCGGGTACGCCCCGCCGGCGCCCTCCCAGTACGTCGAGACGCTGCCGTCGTTGGCGTTGGCGGCGACGAAGGTGTGCACGGTCGAGGAGGCGGTGATCGGCTTGTTGAGCGCGAGGTTCGTCCCGCCGCCGCTGCCGGTCCGGGTGACGGCGTTGCTCGGCGGCGAGAGGTTGCCGGCGGCGTCGCGGGCCCGGACGTGGTACGAGACCGTGGCGCTGGTCGGCTGGTTGTCGGTGTACGTCAGCGTGCCGCCGCCGACGTTCGCCCGAAGCGCGCCGTTGGCGTAGATGTCGTACCCGACCACCCCGACGTTGTCGGTGGAGGCGTTCCAGGTGAGCCGGATCTGTCCGCTGGCGGGCTCGGTGTAGGCCAGATTCGTCGGTGCGGTGGGCGCCTGGGTGTCGGGGCCGCCGGTCGGGCCGTACACCTCGAACTCGGAGAGCTGGGCGGCGGGCCAGCCGGTGTTGGCGGTGACGTGCAGCCGGAGGTAGCGCGTGGTGGTTCTGGGGAGGGTGATGGTCACCGTGTTGCCGGTCGCCGGGTTGAAGGTGTAGCCGGTGGCGGCGACCAGGGTGGCGAGGTTGGCGGGGTTGTCCCCGTACTGGACCGAGAGGGTCTGGGTCCGGGTACCCCAGCCCGCGATGGGCAGCTTGAGGACGAGCCGGTCGACGGTGCTGGCCGTGCCGAGGTCCGCCTGGATCCACTGGGGGAAGGCGTTGTTGGCGCTCTCCCAGTAGCTGGCCTGGTTGCCGTCGCCGGCGTTGGCCACCGGGTACTCCGGGTGGGAACTGCTGGCGGTGAGGGTGGCGGCCACGGCGAGCGCGGCGCGCTGGGGCGTGCCGGAGCCGGGGTCGGGACGGGCGGATGCGGGCGTGGGGGAGAGCGCCCCGGCGGTGAGGAGGAGGCCGGTGGCGAGCACGGTCGCGAACAGCCGCGGCCGGGCCGGCCGCCCGGTTGCCCGGTGCGGCCGGCGGGGACGGGGGGTTTCCGGTGGGGGTTGGTGGCTCATTGCCTTCCTTCGGCAGTGGTGGGAACCGACGCGGGTACTGCGCGGCGACCGGACCGGTCGGCGTCTGGTCCGGTCGCCGCTCGCCGCCGGAGGCGAGCGGATCGCCGCCCCGGCGGACGAGATCGCCGCCCGTCCGCCTGTCCGCTGCCGCCACGGCCCCCGCGAGGCCAGGTCCTCCCGGGCGGCCGGGAAGGGGTACGAGTGACTGTTCGAGAATTCCGGTTGTTGGGGCTGTATGTAGCAGCTCGCAGTCGGAAAGTTTCGCGAGATCGTTCAAATGTTGCAGACAGGCTACGGGTGAGTCAACAGCGCGGGACAGGTCCGCGTCGATCGCTGGCTCGACGAGCACGTCGACGTCCCGTACTCGGCGGACCGCTCGCTCGGGTGTGGACACCGCCCGGGTTCGGAATCGGGGGTGTTGCCGGACCGAGACCGGTCTTCCGGTGCCTGGTTGGCGGGCGCGCCGGACACTGGACTGACACCCCCTGACCAAGGAGGGCGTCGATGTCGTACCGCTCGATCCCGCTCTTCGTCGGCGCCTACCTGGGACTGGCGGCCGTGGTCTTCGCTCTGGCGGCCGTGCACCGGCGCCGGGTGATTGCCGGACCGGTTCGGGTGCGGCCGGCCGACCTGCGCCCGGAGCAGGTCGGCTACCTGAACGCCGGAGCGCGGCTCGCCGTCTATGCCGCACTCACCCGGCTGCGCGCCGTGGGAGCCGTCCGGGTCGTCGGCCGGGGCCCGCGACTGCGGACGCCGCGTCCGCTGCCGGCTGACGCGACACCGCTGGAGAAGGCGGTGTACACGGCCGCGGGCGACCTGGTGACACAGCAGGGGCTGCGGGCCGACACCGCCGTCGTCGCGGCGGTCGGCGAGATTCGCGACGGCCTGGTGGAACTCGGGCTGCTGCTCGGTCCCCGTACCCGCCGGTCGGCGAGGCGTGGGGCCTGGGTGATGCTGGGCCTGGTGGCCGTCGGGGCCGTCCGCTGGACCCTCGGCCTGGGCGCCGGCCGGCCGAGCCTCTACAGCGGCCTCGCGACCCTGCTGGTCGCCGTCGGGTTCGTCGTCCTCGCCACGCGGATTCCCCGGGAGAGCGCCGCCGCCGGGGCGATGCTGGCCGAACTGCGCCGTGCCCACCAGCACCTCCATCCCGACCAGCGCCCGGCGCTGGCCACGTACGGCCCCGCCGCCGCCGCGCTCGGTGTCGCGCTGTTCGGCACCGGGGTGCTGTGGTACCTCGACCCGGTGATGGGCTCCGAGGCGCTCGCCGAACAGGCGGGGCTGGGTACCGGGCTGAGCGGCGCCGTCGGGGCGTCCTGCGGCGGCGGCTCGTACGGCGGCGGGTGCGGGGGAGGAGGGTGCGGTGGGGGCGGGTGACCGGCCGCCGGGCCGGCGACGGCGGCGACGGGCCCACGAGACGCGTGATGATCCACTACACTCCGCCAGATGCAACGTGCCAAGGTCCACGTAGGCTTTATCCTGCTCTTTCTCCTTTCTCTCTTCGGACTGCTGCTCGCGGTGGTGACCGCGATCCTGATCGACTCTGAGTGCGGCTCGCCGAGCAAGGCGCAGGATCCGGCCTGCGACTACACGGCACGCAGCATGGAGACGACCTCCCTGGTCCTCGCCATCGGGAGCCTGACGACGATGGTCGCCGGGGTGGGATTCCAGGTCGGCCGTAACGTGGTGGCGTCGGCGGGGCACGCCGGCTTCCCCGCCACTGCGCCGGTCGCCGGCCCGCAGCCGGGGTCGGTCGCCCCGTCGATGCCGGCACCGCCCTCCGCGCCGGGCGGGCGGCAGCCGTATCCGTCGGTGCCCGGTCCCGTCTCCGGCCCCGGGCACCAGCCGTACGCCTGAGCGGCCTGGACGCCGCTGCGGTGTGGCCCACGAGGGACCGGCGGACGATCCGAAGGGAGACCCGTGGACCACCTCGGGGTGCCGGTGGGGATCGGCGCGGCAGTGGCCCAGCGGTACGGCCCCGCATCGCTCGGCAGGGGCGGGCGACAGGTCACGCTCCGGACGCCCGCCGGCCCGGGTCACGCCGCCAGGCACGCAGCCGGTGATACGCCGCCAACCCGTCCGGCACCCACGTCCACTCGGGCAGTCGCGCCTCCAGTTCCGTCTCCGTGAGGAACGCGTGCCAGGCGACCTCCTCCGGCTGTGGGTGCACCGGCTGGTCGCACCGCACCTCGTAGACGGCCGACCACCAGGCGTGCTCCGGTGTCTCGTAGAGGAACCGGAACAGCGGCGTCGGGGCGGGCAGCCCCTCGACGCCCAACTCCTCCTCGGCCTCGCGGCGCGCCGCCTCGTCGTACGTCTCGCCGGCCCCGACCACGCCACCGACGAACATGTCGTACGCCGACGGGAAGACGAGCTTCCGTGCCGTCCGCCGGTGCACGAAGATCCGGTCGGCCGCGTCCCGGACCAGCACGAACGCGGTACGGTGCCGGAGTCGGCGGGCGTACGCCTCGGCGCGCCGCGCCTGCCCCACCACCCGGTCCCGCTCGTCGACGATGTCCAACAGCTCGTCCGCCGACCGCGCCGCCTGGTCTGTCACAGACCCATCCAACCAGCCGCCGGTCCCGTCTTCCACCGGCTCATCCGGTCTCGGGGCGGCAGGGCGCCGTCGTCGTACCGGATATCTGGCATCGGCGTCACAGCCGCCGCCACCACGTCTGCTCCACCAGGTCGTGGCCGAAGCTGTGGTGTGGAGCCTGGTCGCGCAGTTCGAACCCGGCCTTCTCGTAGATCCGCCGCGCGTCGGTGAGAACGTCGTTGGTCCAGAGCATGATCTCCCGGTATCCCGCGGCGCGGGCGAAGCGCAGGCACTCGTCGACGAGCCGGCTGCCGATGCCCAGGCCGCGGGCGTGCGGCTCCACGAGCAGCAGCCGCAGCTGGGCCACCGCGTCATCGCGGCGTACGCAGAACACGCAGCCGACGGGCTCGCCGTCGAGTTCGGCGATCCAGGCGTTCTCCCGCCGGGGATCGCGGTCGGTGAGGTAGTCGGCGACGATCCGGGCCACCAGCGCCTCGAAGCTGTCGTCCCAGCCGTACTCCTCGGCGTACCGCGCGCCGTGCCGGTGCACCACCCATCCGGCGTCGCCGGGCCGTAGCGCCCGAAGCAGGTACGCGCGCGGCGTCGGCGTCGGGCCGAGCACCGTCCGGATGGTCCGCATCGCCTCGACGAGCTGCCGGCGGGCCGTCTCGGAGAGTCCGGACAGCAGGGCGACGACCTGGGCGTCGGAGCGCTCGTTCAGCATCTCGTACGCAGCCCGGCCGGTCTCGGTGAGCGTGACCACCTGCCGCCGGGCGTCCTGCGGGGACCGGACCCGGGTCACCAGGCCGTTGCCGGTGAACCGGGCGAGGATCCGACTCAGGTAGCCGGCGTCGAGGGAGAGATCGCGGCGGAGGTCGGCCACGTCGGTGGGGCCCCGTTGCGCCAGCTCGAAGATCACCCGGGCCTCGGTGAGCGAGTACGGCGTGTGCAGCAGTCCCTCGTCGAGGAGGCCGATGATCCGCGTGTAGAAGCGGTTGAACTCCCGGACGGTGGTGACCTGGTCGGGCCGCGGCACGGTCATGTGACCACCTCAACTAAACCCTTGACTAAGGCAACTATGTGCCCGGGCGACCCGGCTGTCAAGGGCCGATCACGACGGCGCCGGCCGTGGCTGGCCGGTCACGGGTGGTCAGGGTGCTGCCCGGCGGTCAGCGGCCGTGCCACCGCCAGTCGGCGACCATCGGCGCGTCCTCGCCGTAGCGGCGGGTGTGGTCGCGGCACTCCTGACGCGCGTCGACCATGGCCTGACGGAGGTGGGCGGCCCGGGCGGCGAGGCCGGGGACGCGGTCGATGACGTCGATGACGAGATGGAAGCGGTCGAGGTCGTTCAGCATGACCATGTCGAAGGGCGTGGTGGTGGTGCCCTCCTCCCGGTAGCCGCGCACGTGGAGATTGGCGTGGTTGGCGCGCCGGTAGGTGAGGCGGTGGATCAGCCACGGGTAGCCGTGGTACGCGAAGATCACCGGGCGGTCTCGGGTGAAGAGGGTGTCGAACTGCGCGTCGGGGAGCCCGTGCGGGTGGGCGGTCTCCGGTTGCAGACGCATCAGGTCGACGACGTTGACGACCCGCACCCGCAGCTCCGGCAGGTACTGGCGGAGCAGGTCGGCGGCGGCGAGGGTCTCCAGGGTCGGTACGTCGCCGGCACAGGCGAGCACCACGTCGGGCTCGCTGCCTCCGTCGGTACTGGCCCAGTCCCAGATGCCGAGGCCGCGCCGGCAGTGCAGCACCGCGTCCCTCATCGACAGCCAGGTCGGCGCCGCCTGCTTGCCGGCGATGACGACGTTGACGTAGTGCCGACTGCGGAGGCAGTGGTCCATGGTGCAGAGCAGGGTGTTGGCGTCCGGCGGCAGATAGATGCGGACGACCTCGGCCTTCTTGTTCGCGACGTGGTCGATGAAGCCGGGGTCCTGGTGCGAGAAGCCGTTGTGGTCCTGACGCCAGACGTGGCTGGTGAGCAGGTAGTTGAGCGAGGCGATCGGGCGGCGCCAGGGGATGTCGCGGGTGACCTTGAGCCACTTGGCGTGCTGGTTGACCATCGAGTCGACGATGTGGACGAACGCCTCGTAGCTGGTGAAGACGCCGTGCCGACCGGTGAGCAGGTAACCCTCCAGCCATCCCTGGCAGAGGTGCTCGGAGAGGACCTCCATGGTCCGCCCCTCCGGGGCGAGGTGTTCGTCGCCCGGCTCGATCTCGCCCAGGAACGCCCGGTCGGTCGCCTCGAAGGTCGCGGCGAGGCCGTTGGACTCGACCTCGTCGGGGCCGAAGAGCCGGAACCGGTCCGGGTTGGCCCGGATCACGTCCCGGATCCAGGGACCGAGCATCCCGGTCGAGCTGACCAGGGGCTCGCCGGGGGCCTCGACCGACACGGCGTACTCACGGAAGTCCGGCAGGACCAGGTCCCGGAGCAGCTCTCCGCCGTTGGCGTGCGGGTTCGCGCTCATCCGCCGGTCGCCGCGGGGGACCAGCGCGGAGAGTGCCGGCACGGGCGCGCCGGTCGCGTCGAAGAGTTCCTCCGGCCGGTACGACCGTAGCCAGCGCTCCAGCTCGGCCCGGTGCGCCGGATCGTCCCGGACACCGGGGAGCGGGACCTGGTGCGAGTGGAACGTCCCCTCGACCCGTACGCCGTCGACCTCCCTCGGGCCGGTCCAGCCCTTCGGCGTACGGAGCACGATCATCGGCCAGCGCGGTCGCTCGACCGGGCCGCCGCCGCGCACCCGGCGTTGGATCCCGGCGATGTCGTCAAGTACCTGGTCGAGGGTGGCGGCGAGGTCGCGGTGCACCTGTCTCGGCTGGTCACCGGCGACGACGTACGGCTGGTAGCCGAAACCGCGCAGGATCCCGACCAGGTCCGGCTCCGGGATCCGGGAGAAGGTCGTCGGATTGGCGATCTTGAAGCCGTTGAGGTGCAGGATCGGCAGCACCGCCCCGTCTCGGGCCGGATTGAGGAAGAGCGTGGAGAGCCAGCTGCCGGCGAGCGGCCCGGTCTCCGCCTCCCCGTCGCCGATCACGCAGGCCACCGTCAGGTCCGGGTTGTCGAAGGCGGCGCCGTACGCGTGCATCAGCGCGTAGCCCAGCTCGCCGCCCTCGTGGATCGACCCCGGGACGTCCGCCGTGACGTGACTCGGCACCCCGCCCGGAAACGAGAACTGCCGGAACAGCCGGGCCATCCCGGCCTCGTCCCGGCCCACCGACGGATACCGCTCGGTGAACGTCCCCTCCAGCCAGGTGTTCGCGATGATCGCCGGAGCGCCGTGACCCGGGCCGGTCACCAGCATCATGTTCAGGTCGCGGGCGACGATGGCCCGGTTGAGGTGAACGTAGATCAGGTTGAGCCCCGGGTCGGTGCCCCAGTGGCCGAGCAGCCGGGGCTTGACGTGCTCCGGTCTCAGCGGCTCGCGCAGCAGCGGGTTCGCCATCAGGTAGATCTGCCCGACGCTGAGATAGTTGGCGGCTCGCCAGTACGCGTCGATCCGGTCCAGCTCGTCGTCGGTGAGCCGGACCCCCGGGTCCAGCGAGGTCTTGGTCATGTGAGCCCTCCTGAGCCCTCCCGGGCGCTCCCGTTCCCTGCCGAGATCCACCCCTCGGCATGGCCGGTCCCGTCCCGGACGCGCGGGTTCATTCCTGGATGTACAGGCCGTGCCTGCTGCGAACGACGATCACCGGCGCCGGCGAGTGGTACAGCATCGACTGGCTCACCGCACCGAGCATGCCGCGCCACGGCTCCTCGCCCCGGGCGCTGACCACCACGACCTCGGCCCGCCGCGCCTCCTCGACCAGCGTGTCCTCCGGCGCCCCGGCACGGACGTGCTGCTCGACCCGGACCGACGGGTACTTCCGTTGCCAGGGCGCCACCGTCTCGGCCAGTTGGTCGGCCATCTCCGGCGGGACGCTGGTGGTCCGGTCGTCCGGGTCCCATACCTGCACCACGACCAGCTCGGCCGACCGGCGCGAGGCGGCGTCGAAGGCGAAGTCGAGGGCGCAGAGCGAGCTGACGGAGCCGTCCACCCCGACCAGCACGGGCCCGGGCGCCGGGAGTTGTTCCCGGGCCACCAGCACGCTGCACCCGGCTCGGGCGGCGAGCTGGACGGCGACGGCGTCGTTGTTGGCTGGCACCTTGGGGTTCTGGGTCAACCCGCCGTCGCCGACGACAAGCAGGGCGGCGGCGCCCGACTCGCGCAGCAGCGTGGTGACGACCGGGCCCTCGATGAGCGCGGCCGTCACGGTGAGGTTCGGCTGAGCCCCGGTGGCGGTGGCGATCGCCCGTTCGAGCAGCTCCTCGGCGGGCTTCCGAGGCTCCTCCGGCATCGGCTCCATCGGGTCGGCGACCCAGTTGAACGTGTGCACGATGCGCAGCGGCCGAGAGTGGAGGGCGGCCTCCCGCGCGGCCAGGCGGACCGCGGTCATGCTGAGCGGGGAGTCGTCGACTCCGACCACGACGACCGGCTTCGCTGCCGCGTCACCCACGGGCGTTCACCGGGTCCGGCCCGTCCATCAGCCGCGTCGCGACGCGGAACGTCCACTCACAGGCCGAGGATATCGAGGTGACTTGCCGGATGTACCCGATTCGACCGGTTGAGTCAGGCGAGCCAGTCGGCTCGCCCACGCTCAGCCGGCGTGGGCCCGGAGCACGTGCCGTGGTGTGGCTCTGGGCTCGGTTCGGCCTCGCCGCGAATCACTCGGCGTGGACCCGGAGCACCGCGACGGTGGCGTTGTCCCGCCCGCCCGCCGCGAGCGTGTCCGCGAGGATGCCCCGGACCAGCTCACCCGGGCGGCCCGACCCGCCGAGCCGGCTCGCCAGCCGATGGTAGTCGAGCTGTTCGGCGACCCCGTCCGTGCAGACGCAGTAGACGTCTCCGGGACGGAGCGAGACGTGCAGCAGGTCCGGTTCCGGGGCGTCGGGGTGGCCGATGTACCGGGTGAGCCGGTACCGCGCCGTCGCGGCCTCGGCCGAGTCGGCCGGGTACCAGCCGTAGATCGCGCCGAGCCAGGCGGCGGTGTGGTCGACGGTGAGCAGTTCGAGCAGTCCGTCACGGAGCCGGTAGGCGCGGGAGTCGCCGAGCTGCACGATCCAGGCGTACGCCCCGGTGGGGGTGACCGACGCGGGCGGCCCGCTCACCGGTGCCGTGCGGGTGGCCGGCAGGGCGCGTCCGGACCACCCGCCGGGGTCGGTCTCGACCGGTCTGGCCCAGTGCCGGCCACGAGAGGCGTACTCGTACGGGTAATCCTCCGGCAACCCGTGCCGGGGCGCGTGGCCGGACGACGCGGCGTACGTCTCGACCGGCGTCACGACCAGCGCGGTGAGGGTGCAGCCGGTCAGCTCGCCCAGTTCGCGGCCGGCCGCGCGGACCCGGGACTGTGCCTCCGCGACGGCGGCGCGGAGCAGGTCGGGGCCGAGGTCGGGGCCGGCCGCCCGGACCGCCGCCACGAGGGTCTCCATCGCGGTGCTGCCTGCGACCGCGCTGCCCTCGCCGTCACCCATGCCGTCGGCCACCGCCACGAACGGCATCCGCGGATCGACGTGCAGGACGTCGAAGTTGGCCCGGTACCGGTGGCCGACCCGGGTGCCGCCGGCGACCTCGAGCCGGTGGCCGGCGTGGTGGAAGGTGCGGGTGACGTCGCCCTCGCCGGGCATCTGGTCCGGACCCGTCACAGGGCTTCGGTGCATGGCGGGGAGGTTAGCAAAGTTCGGTCATGGGCTGGGCGGTATGGTGGCAACTGTCCGATACTCCCGAACCGATCCCGGAAGACCGGGCCGGGCTGCGAGGATGGGGCGGTGAACCTGCCCGACGTGCTGCGGCGGCATCGCCTGCTGGCGGTCGTCCGGGCCGACGACCCCGACGCCGCGCTGGAGTGCGTGCTGGTGCTCGCCGAGGCCGGGATCAGCCTGATCGAGGTCTCGGTGACGTCGAAGGACGCCGCCGGGGTGCTCGTCCGGGCCAGGGCGGCACTGGGCCCGGAGGCCCCGCTGGGCGCCGGCGCGGTCCTCACCGAGGCGGACGTGGTGCAGGCCGAGCAGGCCGGCGCGTCGTTCGTGGTCACCCCGGGCGTGGTGCCGGCGGTCGCCGAGGCGGTCCGACTCGGCCTCCCCGCCCTGGTCGGCGCGCTGACCCCGACCGAGGTGGTGGCCGCCAGCCTGTCCGGAGCCGCCGCGGTCAAGCTCTTCCCCGCCTCGCTGGGCGGTCCGGCGTACCTGTCGGCGCTGCGAGAACCGTTCCCGGAGGTGCCGTTCGTGCCCGTAGGTGGGGTGGACACCGGTACGGCGCCGAACTACCTCGCGGCCGGCGCCGTCGCCGTGGGGGTCAGCGGCCCGCTGCTCGGCGACGCGCCGCGCGGCGGCGACCTGGACGGGCTGCGCCTGCGTGCCACCGCGTTCCTGGCCGCCGTGGCCTGAGCCGACCATCGGCGCGCCGCCCAGTCTGCGCAGTTGGGCCTGTCGTCGGTAACCGGCTTGCCCGTTCATGCCGCGGACCGCATCGTGTGGGCCGATTCGCGCCGGCTGTGCCGGTCTGCATCGTTCGGGCGAGGTGTGGCGCCCGAGCGGCGGGACGATCGAGGCTCAGGAGTGGTCCAGTGCCTCAGCCATGTTCACGCCGTCCAGCCGGGCGAGCACCATCTCCTGGTAGCGAGGGCACGAGTGGTAATCCTGGTGTCCGCAGCGCAGGCCGTGTTCCAGCAGCGTCTGTGACAGCGTGAGCCGGGCGATCCGTTCCCGCACCTGGGCCAACTGGTCACGCAGCACGTCCCGTCGCCGATCCCGGTCCGGCGCGAGGAACAGCTCCCGCAGCTGCGCCAGGCTGAACCCCGCCTCCTTGCCCAGCAGGATCTCCGCCACTCGGGTCACGTGCGTCGCGTCGTACACCCGCCGGCCCGCCACCCGCCGCGCCGGTGACAGCAGGCCCACGTCCTCCCAGTGCCGCAGGACGTGCGTGGCCAGCCCGAAGCGGGCGGCCAGTTCCCCGATCGAGTACTCCATCGGCCACCTCACCGAGGTCAGATTCGCGCCGTTCCGAATTGACTTCAGGTCCACCTGAAGTCGCACAGTACGCCCATGTCCGACACGCACACCATCCACACGGATTCCGAGAAGCTCATCCGGCTCCTCGACGCGGCCGAGAACGCGCCCGACGCCGTCGCGCTCCGCAACCGCGGCTACCAGCTGCTGCGGGTGCGCCCGGGCGCGACGGTCGTCGACGTCGGCTGCGGCGCCGGCCGTGCCGTCGCCGAACTCGCCCAGCAGGGCGCCCGTGCTATCGGTGTGGACCCCGACGCGGCGATGCTGGCGGCCGCCCGCAACCGGTTCCCCGGCATCGACGTGCGCGCCGGCAACGCCACCGACCTGCCCCTCGACGACGGGCGGGCCCAGGGCTACCGGGCCGACAAGGTGTATCACATGCTGCCCGAACCCGCCGCCGCCCTGGCCGAAGCCCGCCGCGTCCTCGCTCCCGGCGGTCGCATCGTCCTCGTCGGTCAGGACTGGGAGGCCGTCATCATCGACTCCGACCAGCCCGACCTGACCCGGCGCATCGTGCAGGCCCGCGCCGACACCGTGCCCCAGCCCCGCATCGCCCGCGCCTACCGCAACCTCCTGCTCGACGGCGGCTTCCAGGACGTCGAGGTCGAGGTGCACACCGCGATCCTCACCGATGCCACCGCACACCAGCTGCTGACCAGGTACGCCGAGGCCGCTCGTCGGACGGGTGCGATCAGCGCCGAGCAGGCCGAGGCGTGGCTCGGCGAGCAGAACCGGCGTGCCGCCAGCGGCCGGTTGATCGTCGCCGCCCCCATGTTCCTGGCTGCCGCGACCCGCTGATCCTCGCGTCTTCGCCGAGACCGAACCCGTACGGCTGGCCGCCCGCATCCTCACCGAAGCCGGCTCGACCTCCGCGAGCTGTGGCGGCAGACGATCGACGGCCTCCGGCAGGCCGTCTGCGCCCCGGGCGGCCCGCCGGGGTTTCTCAGGCGGGCCGCCCGGGGCCTGCGGCGGGTGGCCAGGCCCGGGCACCCGACCGCCTGGTGACCGGCCAGGTCGCGGCGCCCGACTCGCCCCGGCGGCGCCGGCTGCTGCACACTGGCGGCCGTGAACGGACACGGCACGTGCGGCGCGACGAGCGGTACCGGCGGACCACGGTCCGCGGTGGTGGTCAACCCGATGGAACAGCCCGACCTCGATTGGCTGCGCCGGATCGTCCCCCGGCTCGCCGTCCCGACTGGTGAGGAAGGGCCCCTTCCTATACCAAAAGCGATAACAGGGGGCCCTTCCTTGGGGGAGGGCCGGTGAGCAGCACCCGGCGGGTCCCCGAGACGCGGCTGATGGCCGACGAGGAGCTCTCCGCCGACGACGCGTGGCACACGCTGCGCCGGTACGGCGGTTGGCACCTGCTTCGGGATGCCTTCATCCGGTTCCGCTACGGCGACGCGTTCAGCCACTCGCGGGCGCTCGCCCTGCAACTCTGCCTGGCGGTGGTGCCGTTCCTGATCGCACTCACCGGCCTGACCAGCGAACTCGGTGTGGCGGAGGGCGGGCTGGTGGTCGCCGAGACGGTGGTCGCGCTGACTCCCGGGGCGAGCGACGCCGTCGTCACGGAGCTGCTCGTCGACACCGAGCGGACCGAGGACGCCGGCGAGCTGGCGCTGCTGCTGGGCCTGCTCACCGGGATGGTCTCGCTCACGACGACGATGGCCCAGGTCGAGCGGGGCGCCAACCGGATCTACGGGGTGGAACGGGACCGGCCGGCGCTCCGAAAGTACCTCCGGGCTGCCGTTCTGGCGGTCTGTGCCGGCGCCCCGGCGCTGGCCGGGTTCTTCATCCTTGTCGGCGGTGGTGCGTTGGGCGACTCGGTCCGGCGGCACTACGACTGGTGGGGATCGGCCGCGGACCTCGGCTGGGACGTCCTGCGCTGGCCGCTCAGCCTCGGGTTGACCGTCTTCGCGGTGGCGGTGATGTTCCGGCACGCCCCGCGGCGCCGCCAGCCCGGGCTCTCCTGGTTGTTGTTCGGGGCCGGACTCAGCACGGTGCTGTGGTGGCTGGCCAGCGTCCTGCTCGCCGGCTATGTCGGGTTCAGCGACGCCTTCGGCGCCACCTACGGCGCGCTGACCGGGATGATGGCGCTGCTCCTCTGGGCCAACCTGACCGGGATCGCGCTCTTCGGTGGCCTCGCCTTCGCCGCCCAACTCGAGGCGCTGCGGATCGGTGACCGTGAGCCGGCCGAACCGGATTGCTGGCAGCCGGCGCCACAACCGGACGTGGTCGACGTGCCAGAGCCGGACGTGGTCGGCGCGAGCAGTGCGGCGGGGCACGGCGCCTGACGTCACGCCGCCGGGCCGCCGCCTGCCCCGTCCCGGTCGGTGGTCAGTTCGCCCGTTCCGCCGAGTGCCCGGCGTGGGGGAGCGATGTTCCCGGTGCTCAGCGGCCGAGACCGGCGTCGCGGGCGAGCAGCGCCGCCTGCACCCGGTCGGATACCCCGAGCTTCGCGAAGATGCTGGAGAGCTGGTTGCGTACCGTCTTCTCACTGAGCCCGAAGTGCCGGGCGATCCGGGCATTCGTGTCGCCGAGCGCGAGCCGGCCGAGGATGTCCCGCTCGCGCGCGGTGAGCTGGTTGAACGGGGCCGGCGGCTCGGCCGGCGTACGGTTCAGCGAGGCGAGCACCGAGGGGCCGATTCCCGGCCCCAGCACGACGCCACCCTGTGCCACCGTCCGCAACGCGTCGACGACGGCGTCCGGATCGGTGTCCTTGAGGACGTAGCCCCGGGCGCCGGTACGGAGGGCACGGACCACGATCTCCTCGTCGTCGGCCATGGTCAGCATCAACACCTTGACCTCCGGGCGAGCCTGCAGGATCCGCCCGGTGGCCTCGACCCCGTCCCCGTCGGGCAGCGTCACGTCCATCGCGACCACCTCGACCCGCTCGGCGACCGCGAGGGCGACCGCCTCGGCGACGGTTGCCGCCTCGAAGACCTCGCTCACCCATGTCTCACCTTCGAGCATGGTGCGCAGGCCGCGCCGGACCACCGGGTGGTCGTCGACGATGAGGATCCGTCCACCGTGCACCATGTCGTCGCCCGCCTCTGCACGCCGGGGTCGTGGGGCGAGGCCGCCGACCCGGCGCCCCGCGTCGCCGGTCGCGGCCATCGCGGGGTTCAGCGTAGCGGGCTATCCGATGAGGTCAGCCTCCCCGTCCGGGGTCCGGACGCTGGTGCCGTCGTCCCGGCCGCCCGTGTCGGATGGAACGCAGCGGGCTCGAGGGTGCGGCAGACCGGGCTCGGGCTTGGCCTGGCCGGACGATGACCCGATCTCGGGGCTGTTCCCGGAGGGGTCTGCGGCGGATGCGCGGGTGCCGAGCTCCGTCGGGTGCGCCCGGGAGCCGGCAACGGCGTCGCCGGCCTGTGGTGCCGCGGCACCGGCGGGGGGCGGCTCCGGTTCCCGGGCCGACTCCGTCGTCCGGGGCGGTTCCGCCTCCCGGGCCGGTCCGGTACGCCCCTCGCCCCCCGATCCGTCCGCGGCGGCGTCGGAGGGGATCGGCTGGAAGGGCAGCCGGACCCGGACCGCGGTGCCGTGCGGCTCCACGGCGCTGATCTCGAAGTCGCCGCCGAGTTCGGTGGCGCGCTCCCGCATCGAGTCGAGGCCCACCCCGCCGGGCCGACGCGGGCCCAGCCCGACGCCGTCGTCGACAATGTCCAGCGTCAGCGCCCGGTCCCGACGGACGGTCACCCGGCAGTTGCTGGCCTGGGCGTGCCGGGTCACGTTGGTCAGCGCCTCCGCGACGATCCGGTACGCGGCCACCTCGATCGCCGCCGGGAGCCCCTGAAGGTCGCCGTCGACCTCCAGCCGGACCGACAGCGTGGCGGTGTCGAACCGGGCGCACTCGTTACGCAGCGCGGCCGCGAGGCCCCGGTCCAGCGCCGGTGGACGTAGGTGGCTGACGAGCCGGCGTACCTCGGCGGTGCAGGTCTGCAGGTCGGCCGCGAGCGCGTCGAGGATCCGGGCGGTCCGGGGTTGTCCCGCGGCGAGCTTCTGCGCGGCCCGGACCTGCATCGCCATCCCGGCGAGGGTCGGCCCCAGCCCGTCGTGCAGATCCCGGCGCAGCCGCCGCCGCTCCTCCTCCCGTGCCGTGATCAGCCGTTCCCGGGACTCCTGCAGGTCGTGGATCAGCCGTACCGCGTCGGCCGCCACCGCCGCCTGGAGGGCGAGGTCGTTGAGGAGCCGTCGCTCGACCGGGGAGAACCGGCTGGTCGCACTCCGGTTCGCCACGAGCAGCCGGCCGACCCGTTCTCCTCGGGCGACCATCTCGAACGACTCGATCGGGTTGTTCGACGTGCCGTGCGCGGCCAGGATCCGCGGGCCCTCCCGGCCCTCGACCTCGACCGCCACCTGCGGCACCCGCAGCGAACGGGCGATCGTGCCGGTCAGCAGCGGGAGCACCGCGTTCGGCTCGACCGTCCGACCGAGCAGGTCGCCCAGGCGGGTGATCACCTGGTACGGGTCGTCCCGGTCGCCGTAGAGCAGTCGGTTGACACCACGTTGGACCCGGCCACGGACCGGCTCGAAGGCCACCGCGATCAGCCCGGTGGCCACCAGGGAGGCGTTTGAGGTGTCGTCCGCCATCAGCAGGTCACGCAGCAGGGTGATCAGCCCGACGAAGCCGGCGATCACCAGCAGGCTCATCACCAGCCAGACGAGGGTCCGGTTGATGACCTGGTCCAGGCCGTACAGCCGGTACCGGAGGATCGCGAGCCCCATGCCGACCGGCAGGGCCACCACCATGATGACCCAGGCACCGGTCAGGTTCATCGCCTCGAGCACCACGCCGAGCACCAGCAGGACCCCGGCCGTCAGCAGGCAGGCCAGTTGGGCTCGGGCCTCACCATCGGCCCGCCGCCACCGCTGGAAGAGTGAGACCAGGACGGCGACCAGGCCGACCAGGGTCGCCGCGACGGCGAGCAGCCCGATCTGCACCAGCAGCCGGGCCCGACCGGTCACCGCCGGCCCGGGGTCGCTGGTGTTGATCAGATCGCGCGGGTCGTCCAGGGCGGCGACCGCGAAGGCGACCGCCGCCACCACCGTACCGGCGACGATGAGCACGGCCAGCGGCCGCCAGCGGGGCGAGGGCAGGCGCCCGTCCGGGAAGACCAGCAGGGCGAGTGTGATCAACCCGTACGCCGGCCACCAGGTCCACTGACTGAGCCAGTCCACGACCAGCCAGTTCGTCCAACTCGTCGAGAGTACGCCGATGCTCGCCGCCCCCCCGGCGGCGAGCATGAGTCGGCCCACGAGATGGCGGGGCGTGCTCACGAGCACCATCGCGCCCATCGTGAGGAAGGCCACCGCGATCACCGCGTTCTCGGCGGTCAGGACTCCCGTCGTCCCCCCGGTGTTCACCAGCTGCCCGACGATGACCAGTGCGACGAGCGCCGCCGCCCCGGCCACGACGCCGACCCGACGTACCGGCCACCGTCCGGCTTCTTCGGTGGACCTCACCCCAGCGACCCCCGACCGGTCAGATTGTCAGTGCGACCAGCCGGCCGCGTGCAGTGCGTTGTGGAACCATCCACCCGAGTCCATCAGCTGGATGGCCCCGTCCGACGACGGCTGGGCACCCGGGAACTGCGCGGCGTCCTCCGCCAGCGTCCCGGTGCCGATCGTCGGCAGGGCCGCGATCGCCTCGTCCACGGACAGACCCGACCCGGCCACCACCTCCGGGTGCCGCCGGATGTAGTCGCCCACGTGCTGGACCACGGCCTGTAGCCGGGCCTGGACCAGCTCGGGGTCCGGGTCGTCGAGTGCCGGCACCAGTCCTTCCAGCTCCCACGCGTGGCTGAGCACCGGGACGAGCCGCCGTCCCGCCCGATCGAAGAACTCGAGGCCTCCCTTTTCGCCGAGGTCCTTCTCGGCCAACATCTCCGCCACGCTGTCATAGGCGTGGGCGAAGCTGTTGTCGCTGGCGATGACGATCGGCTGGACGTCCGTGGCTGTGGCCGGGCGACTCGACAACGTGGTCATGACACTCCCTTCGGGTATCCGCTTCCGACAGTGATCGGCGCTGGTCGCGACGTGCTGTCACCCGCAGCCTAGGACCGATCCTCAACGTGGAGTGGGTACCAGCCGTCGGCTAGGCATCATGACCGTTCCGGTGTCCCGGAGGCCCGGGACCGGTGTCCCGGCCGGCCCGGGATATTCCGGTGCCCTCGGGGCGGCGGACGCCGGTGCCGGCGGCGGTCCGGTCGCGTGCTGCGGTACGTCTGGTCGATGTTGGCCCGATGCCGTCGCCGGCACCCTGATGAGGGGCACCGGCCGCCCCGGCGACGGCCGGGATCGTTCGCCGAGTTCGCCGACGGTGGCCGTTCGACCTGGACGGGGGATGGCGTCCGTGTCTCGTCGACCCGGACGGCAACCTGGTCGAGGACGTGCCAGCGGTGGTCGTCCGCCCACCGCCGTCGGTCGTGACGATGTGGACGGTGGGGCCGGGACGTCCGCGCCGGCCGGACCGCTGGGGGGCGGGGATCGGCGGGGCGGCCGGGTCGACGGGGGGCGGTCGGGCCGACGGGCAGCTGGGGGCCCGTGGGCCCGACCGGGCTGCCGGAGTGCTGCGGGCGGTCGGTGGGCCGCAGGCACGGACCGGAGGCCGGGAACCCGTGCGGCGGCCGGGCGACGAGCGACCGCTGGCCGGCGGCACCGGTCGCCGGACCGACGGCCCGGCGAGCGGTCGAGGCGCCTCAGAACACGAGGTTGACCAGAACGGTCAGCACGACGGAGCCGAGTAGCGAGATCAGGATCATCAGCAGGCAACCGAGGCCGCCGCCGAGGGGCCTGACCTCCACACCACCGATTCGCATGCCGGTCACACCTCCCGCAGTCGGGGCAGCAACTCGTCGCGGGCCCAGTCCAGGAACATCGGCTGGCTCTCGACGCCGACCTGGACGAGCGCCACGTCGGTGAAGCCGGCGTCGACGTACCGCCGCACGGCCGCGACGTGGGCGTCCAGGTCCGGTCCGCAGGGCACCACCTGGGCGACGTCCGCCGGCCGGACGGCCTCGGTGGCGTTGCGGAACGACTCGGGACCGGGCAGCTCCGACTTGACCGACCAGTTCAGCGTCGCCCAGCGCCACTGTTCGTGGACCGTCGTGCGGCAGTCGTCGGTGTCCGGACCGTAGCAGAGCGCCACCTGGCCGTACCGTGGCCGGCCGGCGCCGCCGATTTCGTCGTACCGCCGGACAACGCCGGCGTCGGGGTTGTCGCAGACCAGCGCGTCGCCGTACTCGGCGGCGAGCCGGACGGAGTGCGGTCCGGAAGCGGCGACGGCGATGGGAATCCGCGTCTCCGGCCGGTCCCAGAGGTACGCCTCGGGCACCTCGAAGTGGTGGCCGGCGAAGGAGAGGTTCTCCCCGTCCAGCAGCGGCCGGATGATCTGCAGCGCCTCCTCGAACATCTCGTGTCGCTGGTGGACGTGCGGCCAGGCGCCGACGACGTGCTCGTTCAGGTTCTCTCCGGCGCCGAGCGAGAGTGTGAACCGCCCGTCGGAGAGGACGCCGACGGTCGCCGCCTTCTGCGCGACCACCGCCGGATGGTAGCGCCGGATCGGACAGGTCACGAGGGTCATCAGCCTGATCCGGGAGGTTGCGTGCGCGACCGCCCCGAGCACGGCCCAGGCGTACGGCGAATGGCCCTGTGAGGTCAACCAGGGATAGTAGTGGTCGGAGATGACCAGATAGTCGAAACCGGCCTCCTCGGCCTGGACCGCCTGCGCGACCAGCTCCTTCGGCCCGGTCTGTTCACACATCAGGGTGTAGCCCACCGCCACCATGGGGCGAACCTCCTCTGTCGTCCGGCTCCGGCGCTCTCTCCCCGACGGTTCCTCTACCCCTGGGCGGCTCCGCTACCCCCGTCGCGCCTCGGCGAGGTCCACGCCCACCACGGGGGTCGTGGCGGGCCGGACGACCCCCACGAGCCCGGTACGGGGATCCGTACCGACACCCTTAACCGGTTCAGGTAACGCTGGCGGGGTGCGAGTGGCTGATGGCCAGACCGGCACCGTAGCGCCCGGCCCCGGGGCGGGCGTCGAGACGGCCGGGCGTCAGGCTGGGTCGGCCGCGGAGCCATCGACGCGGACGGGATGCGCCCACCGGGCGGTTCGCGGCCAGCATGAGTCCGGCCCCTGGGTGGCAACAACTTAACCGGTTGCGTTAATCGATTCATGCGCCTACCCTGATCCGTGCCGCCGAAGGGAGTCGGCCGGTAACTGTCGGGCAGCAGTTACCCGTCCCCACACGTCTCTCCCCAACCGGGGAATCTCCCTGAGGTAGGTCATGAAAACGAAGATCTCCGCCATCGCCGCGAGCCTGTTCGCACTCGTCGTCGCCATGGTCGGCGCCGTTGCCGTGTTCGGCGTGCCGGCCCGGGCGGCGGCCGGCTTCACCATCGCCGGCGGGCGGCTGCTCGACGCGAACGGCAACGAGTTCATCATGCGCGGGGTCAGTCACCCACACACCTGGTACCCGAACCAAACCGGTTCATTCGCGAACATCAAGTCGCTGGGCGCGAACACCGTCCGGGTCGTGCTCAGCAGCGGCCACCGGTGGACCCAGAACAGCGCCAGCGACGTCGCCAACGTGGTCAGCCTGTGCAAGCAGAACCGGCTGATCTGCGTCCTGGAGGTGCACGACACCACCGGGTATGGCGAGGAGGGCGCCGCGATCACCCTGGACCAGGCGGTCAGCTACTGGATCAGCATCCGGAGCGCCCTGGTCGGCCAGGAGAGCTACGTCATCATCAACATCGGGAACGAGCCGTTCGGCAACAACGAGAGCGTCAGCGCCAACTGGGCGACCCACACCCGCAACGCGATCACGCGGCTGCGCGACGCCGGCTTCGACCACACCATCATGGTCGACGCCCCGATGTGGGGCCAGGACTGGCGCTTCATCATGCGGGACAACGCGCAGAGCGTCTTCACCAGCGACCCCGACCGCAACACCATCTTCTCGATCCACATGTACGGCGTCTTCGACACCGCGGCCGAGATCACCGACTACCTGGGCCGGTTCCGTAGCGCCAACCTGCCCATCGTGGTGGGCGAGTTCGGCCACAACCACTCGGACGGCAACCCGGACGAGGACACCATCATGGCGTACGCCCAGCAGAACGGAATCGGCTACATCGGCTGGTCGTGGAGCGGCAACGGCGGCGGGGTCGAGTACCTCGACATGGTGACGAACTTCAACGTCAACCAGCTCACCTCCTGGGGCCAGCGCATCTTCAACGGGGCGAACGGGATCCGGCAGACCAGCCGGGAGGCGACCGTCTACGGCGGGAACCCCCCGACGACGCCCCCGACCACCCCGCCCACCACTCCGCCCACGACCCCGCCGACCACCCCGCCGGGCGGTAGCGGCGGCTGCACGGCGACGTACGCGATCACCAACCAGTGGCAGGGAGGCTTCCAGGCCGACGTCCGGGTGACCGCGGGCAGCGCGCCGATCAGCGGCTGGACCGTCAGCTGGACCTTCGCCAACGGACAGCGGGTGACCCAGGCGTGGAACGCCACCGTCACCAGCAGCGGGTCGAGCGTCACCGCCCGGAACGTGTCGTGGAACGGCAGCCTGGCGGCCGGCGCGAGCGCCGGATTCGGCTTCATCGGATCGTGGACCGGCAGCAACACCGTGCCGACGGTGAGCTGCACCGCCAGCTGAGCGCGGCGCCGCCCCGCCGGTTGCCCGCCGGTGGGGCGGCGACGGCGGCGGCTCCGCACCGCCGTCGCACCAAGGCGGTGCCGGGTCGTCAGTCCGGTCGTCCGGTCGACCCGTGCACGTGGGGCGGCGGCTCCGGCCCGGCGCCCCCGATCGCGCTTCTCAGCCGGCCTGACGCAGACCGGGCAGGACCTCCGTCGCCACCTTCTCCAGCACCGCCTCGTCACCGGCGTACCAGCTCGACTCTCGGGGCCAGTGTGTGATCACGTCGGTGAAGCCCAGCTCGGCGGCGCGCCCGGCGGCCTCGTCGAAGTAGCTGGCGCTGGAGAGCGAGAAGACCGGGCCGGCGTCGAGCGAGAGGTAACGGTCCAGCGTCGCCGGGTCGCGGCCCTCCTCGGCCAGGACCCGGTCGAGCCGCTCGCCGAGGGCGGCCACGGACCGCCACCACGCCTCGACGTCGTCGCCGTCGCGTATCCCGGTGGTCACCCAAGCCTGGCCGTACCTGGCGGCCAGCCGCATCGACCGGGGTCCGTTCGCGGCGACGACGAACGGCACCCGCGGCGACTGGACGCAGCCCGGGGTGCTGCGGGCGTCGACCGCCGCGTAGTAGGTGCCGCGCCAGGTGACCCGGTCGGTGCGGAGCAGCAGATCCAGCAGTTCGGTGAACTCGCCGAACCGGTCGACCCGCTGCCGGGGCGACGGTGCCTCACCGCCGAGCACCGTGGCGTCGAAGCCGGCCCCGCCGGCCCCGAGCCCGAGGAGCAGCCGGCCCCGGGAGATGTCGTCGAGGGCGGTGACCTCACGGGCGAAGTGCACCGGATGCCGGAAGTTGGGGGAGGCCACGAGCGTGCCGAGCCGGATTCGGGTCGTCGCCGTCGCCGCCGCGGTCAGCGTCGCCACCGCGTCGAACCACGGGCCGTCGACCAGATCGCGCCAGCCGAGATGGTCGTACGTCCACGCGTGGTCGAAGCCCCACTCCTCGACGCGACGCCACCGGGACTCGGCGACGGACCAGCGCTGGTCGGGGAGGACGACGATGCCGACACGCATGGGCCCGGAGTCTAGGGCACCGCGGTGACGCCCCCCCGGGCGGGAGCCGGTCCCGCGCGGAGCGGGCCCGGCGCGGGCCGATCGCCGACTGGGGCTCACCCTATTGGGTGACCGCCCGAACGCTTTCAGCGATCTCACAGCTACGGCGAATAGGGTCACCCCGTGGTGTGATGATCCACCGTGGAGGAACGTGCCCGAGGTCCGCGGCATCCCCCGTCGCGAGGAGTAACCCTCCGGATACAGGAGCAAACCCTATGGTCTTCAAGAAGATGTTGAGCGCGCTCGGTGTCGGTGGTCCGAGTGTGGACACCGTGCTGACCAACCCGAACACCCGGCCCGGCCTGGTGCTCGATGGGCAGGTGAACCTGCGCGGGGGCGAGACGGCGGCCGACATCGAGCAGATCACCCTCGCTCTGGTCACCCAGGTCGAGATGGAGGCGGGTGACACCGAGTACGCCGGCGCCGTGGAGTTCTACCGGCTGCCGGTGAGCGGGCCCCTGCGGCTGGAGGCCAAGCAGGAGATGTCCATCCCGTTCCAGCTTCCGGTCCCCTGGGAGACCCCGATCACCGACGTCTACGGCCAGCGGCTGCGCGGCATGACCATGGGGCTCCGTACGGAGCTGGCGATCGCTCGGGCCGTGGACAAGGGCGACCTCGACCCCATCGCGGTGCACCCGCTCCCGGTGCACGAGAAGATTCTCGAAGCGTTCGCGCAGCTCGGCTTCCAGTTCAAGACCGCGGACCTCGAGCAGGGCCACATCTACGGCGTGCACCAGACGCTCCCGTTCTACCAGGAGATCGAGTTCTACGCCGCGCCGCAGTACGCGTACGCCATTCGGGAAGTCGAGCTGACCTTCGTGACCAACCAGCAGGGCGTCGACGTCATCATCGAGTGCGACAAGCGGGGCGGCCTCTTCACCGGCGGGCACGACACCGTCGGCCGGTACGTGGCCCAGCACGCCGAGGTCGACCAGGTCGACTGGCGTCAGCAGGTGGAGACCTGGCTCGCCCAGACCATCGCCAGCTACACCAGCCACCCCGGCTTCGGCCACCCCGGCTTCGGCCACGGCGGTCTGCCGGGCAAGCAGGCACACCACGGCGGCCACGGCGGCCACGGCGGCCTGGGCGGCCTGGGCGGGTTCGTCGCGGGCGCCGCACTCGGCGTGGCCGGCGGGATGCTCGCCGGCGAGGTGCTGGAGGACGTCTTCGAGGGCGACTTCGACGAGGAGTGACCGCCCACGGTCTGACACCGGTTCGGTCGAGGAGCGGGACTCTGAGCAGCCCCGAACGAAGCGGCGTGCTCCCTGCTCCGGACCCGGGGCGCGGCCTCCGGCGTCCTGACCGTACGCCGTGGTCCCCACCGAATCCGGTGGGGACCACGGGTCATGTCACTACCGTCGAGACCTCCGGGACGCCCCCGGTTGCCGTCCGGGCGCCCGGAGTGCCGTCACCGGCCAGAGCGTCGCCAGGCGTTGCCCAGCTTCGCCAGGCCGCGGCTACCCAGGTAGGCGATGGTCAGCAGCGTGACGAAGAACCATGCCTGGTTCACCGGGAACCGGTCCACCCCGGCGGCGTTGGTGCCGGTCCAGGCGGACACGCCCAGGACACCGCCGACGGCGAGCAGGTAGACATACAGCTCGGTGCTCAGGAACGAGGGCTTGGTCTCGGTGCCCCGGCCACGGTGCCGCGCCTCGTCGTCCATCCGGGCCTGCATGTCCGCCAGCGTCTGCTGTATCTGCCGGTTGGAGATGTTCTGACCGGGCAGCTCCCGGGTCGGTGCCGACTGCATCTCCGTGATCTGCTGCTGGTCCATCGACTGCCTGGACGGGGTCTGCGTACTCATCTTTTCCTCCTCGGATTCGATGAGAATTTCGGCAATTTCCCCTGCCGGGGCACTCACACGCCACCCACGGTGGGGCACCTGTTGGCTACCCGAGGGGGTGGAGCACAAACGGCGACGCGGCCGGGATCGGCCGATGCCCGCCGGGCCCGAGGGGGACGTGAGACCGGCGTCGCCACCCGTCCCGGTGCGCGGCGGATGCGGGCGGCCCCGGCGTCCGGCGCCACGCGCCGGTGTTTGCCGACCCGGGCACGGGGGACACTCCACGCACCGGACGACGAGGTGCGAGGTGGTGGCCGTGGGCGGGAAGAACGAGCGGCGGGAGTCGGCGCGCCGCGCGGAGCGGCGGATCGGCGGCGGCGAGTACGCTCCCGGCGCGACGGACGAGGTGACGCTGCCGGTCGACGAGGGCCGGGAGGCGCACGAACGCGACATCGAGGACCCGGCGGACAGGGCGCGCGATCCGGACGTGCTGCGGGACGGCGGACCGACCCGCAACCGCGGGGTCGTCACCACCACCGGTGGCACCGCCGGGCCGGCGAGCAGCCACCGCCGTGCCCGGCGGCCGGGCGGCCCGGTCGCTCCGACCACCACCGGGGACGCCACGACCGGTGGCACCAACACCCCGGCCAGCGGATCCACCAGCGACGGATCCGGGCAGGCGACGCAGGTCGGCAACTTCACCGACACCTAGACCGCCCGCCAGGATGCGCGTGGCGGTACCGACCACGGCCCGCGTGCCCCCGCCGGGCAGGCCGCCGCGCGGCCGCGCCTCGGCTCAGCCCACCCGCAGGACGCCCAACCGCTGGGTTGCCCGGGTCAACGCGACGTACAGGTCGTTGCGGCCGCGTGGCGACTCGGCGACGATCCGCTCCGGATCGACGACCAGCACCGAGTCGAACTCCAGTCCCTTGACCTGGGCGACGGTGAGCATCACCACCCGGCTACGGAGTTCCGGGTCGTCACCGAGCGACACCCCCGGCTCGGCCGCGCGTACCACCGGGGTCAGCTCGTCGACCAATCCGGCCGGCACGATCACCCCCAGCCGGCCGTCGCCGACCGCGGCGGACTCGTCCCGGATCGCCGCCGCGAGCCGGTCGGCCAGGTCGGACCGGTCGACCCGGACGTCCCAGGGGGGTACGCCGGTGGCACGTACCGCCCGGGGTGGCGTGAGGGCGGGGTCGATCTCGGCCAGCACCTCGGCGGCGACCGCCATGATCTCGGCCGGGGTCCGGTAGCTCACCGTCAGCTCCTCCAGCCGCCACCGGTCGCCGACGTACGGCGACAGGACCCGCTCCCAGGAGGAGGCGCCGGCCAACGATCCGGTCTGGGCGACGTCGCCGACCAGGGTCATCGACCGACTCGGGCAGCGCCGCATCAGCATCCGCCAGGCCATGGGGGAGAGTTCCTGCGCCTCGTCGACGATCACGTGGCCGAACGCCCAGCGCCGGTCCGCCGCCGCCCGCTGGGCGGTGGTCAACTGCTCGGCCTCCGCCTGCCGTTCGGCCAGCCGGTCGGCGACGAGCAGGTCCGTGACGTCGAGGATCTCGTCCTCGGCGTCGTCCTCGAAGTCGAAGGACTTCGAGCCGCGGGCGATCTCCAGTACGCCCTCGGCGTACTCGATCTCCGCCTGGCGTTGCCGCTCGGCCCGCTCCCGGGCAGCGCTGTCGTCCTCGCCGAGCAGCTCGGCGGCCTCGTCGAGCAGCGGTACGTCCGCCGGGCTCCACCCGCCCCAGGGCTCCCGCCGCAGCAGGGCCCGTTCCGCGTCGGTGAGGTTCGGGGCAGCTGCCGCCAGCCGGGCCTCCGAGGCGAAGAGCCCGGCCACCACCTGCTGCGGGGTGAGGACCGGCCAGAGCCAGTCGAGCACCGCCTGCACCTCCGGCTCGGTTCGCAGCTCCCGGCGAAACTCCGCGAGGTCGGCCTCGTCGAGGAGGTTCTCGCCGCCCAGCGGGTCGGCACCGATCCGCTCGGCGAGCTGTTCGGCGAGGGCGTGGATGATCTCGATCTCGAAGAACGGGCGGGCCAGGTTGTGTGGGCGCCCCATCCGGCGTACCCGCTCCCGGGCGGCGGCGATGGTGGCCGGCTCCAGGACGAGGGTGTCCCGGTCAATGTTGATCTCCACCGGCTCGTCCGGCACCCGCTGCCGGTCCCGGACCGCGGCGGCCAGCACCTCGACCATGTCGAGCCGGCCCTTGAGCTCCGCGACCTCGGCCGGTTCGGCCCGGGTGGCGGTGATCCCGGGAAAGAGCTCCCCGACCGTACGGAGCAGGACCCCGGTCTCGGCGAGCGCCGGCAGCACCTGGGAGATGTAGCGGAGGAAGGTGGCGTTTGGACCGACCAGGAGCACACCCCGGGTGGAGAGGACCTGCCGGTGGGTGTAGAGCAGGTAGGCGGCGCGGTGCAGCGCCACCGCGGTCTTACCGGTTCCCGGCCCGCCCTGAACGACGAGGACACCGTCCAGGTCGGCCCGGATCACCCGGTCCTGCTCGGCCTGGATGGTCTCCACGATGTCGGTCATCCGCCCGGTGCGGCTCGCGTTCAGCGCGGCGAGCAGGGCGGCCTCGCTGGTCAGCCCGCCGCTGTCCCGGTGGCCGGCCAGGCTCGTGTCGGAGAGGTCGAGCACCTCGTCGTTCAGCCCCACGACCTCCCGGAAGCGGGTCCGGATGTGCCGGCGTCGCCGAACCCCGTCCGGTGCGGCGGCGGTGGCGAGGTAGAACTGCCGGGCCGCCGGGGCACGCCAGTCCAACAGCAGAGCCTCGTGCTCGCTGTCCCCGAAGAGGCCGATCCGGCCGACGTACCGGCGGGTGCCGTCGTCAAGGTCGAGCCGACCGAAGCAGAGGCCCTGCTCCACCGCGCCCAGTCGCGCGACCTGCTCGGCGTACATCCGCACCGTGGTGTCGCGCTGGGACCGCTCCTGCTGGGTCCCGCCGGTGTTCCGCAGCGCGGCCGCGAGCCGGTGGGCCGCCTGCGCCCGCAGCTCGTCGAGGCGTCCGTAGAGCATGGAGACGTATCGCTGTTCGCCGGCCAGCTCCGGGTCGGCGGCGTCGGCTGGCCCGTTCGCGACGTCGGGGTCGGAGCGGTTGCTGGCCGGTTCCACCATCTGCCCGGCGCTCTGTTGGTGGGGACGCGAAAGGCCGGAATGCTTTGACAAACCGTCTCTCCATCGGTTACAATAATGCCGGACGGCTTAATCGCCGTCCTTTTTCATTGGATGAGCCGATAAACGATAGCGCACGCGGAAAGAGGCGGCCAGACGCCATTCGGGCGGCCAACCAGCCTGTCCGCTTTCGGTCAGCCGCCGATTGTCCCGCCCGTCGAAGGCCGCGCGGTGCGGGTGGTGGTCGTCGCCACGTCGGTTGTCCCGGCGTCAGCGTCCCGCCGCGCTCCGGGGGCGCGTACGGTCCAACCCGGACACCCGGGGCGCCCCCGAAGCGGTCAGCTCGTCACGTCGCGTCCGGCGAACCGTGCCCAGGCGGCGGAGATGAAGATCACGATGTACGCGGCAGCCGAGAGCAGTCCCGGGCGGAGCGCCTCGAACGCCACGGGATCCCGGAGTAGCTCGGCGAAGTTCAGCCAGTAGTGGGTCAGCAGGTACGGATGCAGCCAGTCCAACTGCGGTATGGCGTTCAGCACCTGGCTGGCCACCACCAGGATGGTGTTCGCGATGATCGCTCCCATCGGTTGCTCGGTCAGCGTCGAGACGAAGAGCCCCAGGGCACCGAGCGCGCTCAACCCCACCGTGAGGTAGCCGCAGACGGCGAGGAGCCGGAGCAGCCCCTCACCGAACCCGACCTGGTTGCCGGAGAGCAGGGTCACCGGACCGCCGCCGAAGAGCACCAGCCCCGCCACCAGTCCCACCACCGCCACCAGCAGGGTGACGGCGAGGGCGAAGACGACGATGGCGGCGTACTTGACCGCGAGCAGCCGGTTGCGGCTGACCGGCACGGTCAGCAGGTAGCGCAGGGTGCCGAGGTTCGCCTCGCCGGCCACGCTGTCCCCGGCGATCGCCGCGACCGCGACCGGGAGGAAGAGCCCGATCTCGACACTGAGCGCGGCCAGCGCGACGAAGAACCCGTTGCCGGTGATCGAGGCGAAGAAGTCGGCCTCGCCGCCTCCGCCCGTTGGCGGGTCGATCCGGGTCGCGATCGCGATGATCACCGGAAACGCCGCCAGCACCGCCATCCCGGCCTGGTTACGGCGCCGGCCGAAGATCAGCCGCAGCTCGGAGCGGAAGAACCGGCCGGTACCGGACCAGCCGTGCCCGGCACCGGGGGCCGCCACCGCACCGGCACCGGGGGAGCCGGGTGCCCGGGTGGTCGGCTCAGCCGCTGACATCGAAACCCTCCCCGGTGAGCGAGACGAAGAGCTCCTCCAGATCCGGTGCGGCCACCGCGAAGCCGCGTACCGGCACCGCGGCGTGCACCAACGCGGCGACGACCTTCTCCGGCGGGACCGGCCCGAGCAGGCCGGTCGTCTCCCGGGCGGCCTCCGCGACGTCGGTGAGACCGAGCTCGCGCAGCACCCGGGCGGCCTCGGCCGGACGGTCGGTCTCCACCCGGGCCCGGGGCGCGGCGGACGCGCGCAGCTCGGCCAGGGGCGCCTGCGCGACCAACCGGCCCCGGTGCATCACCCCCACGTCGGTGCAGATCTGTTCCACCTCGGAGAGCAGGTGGGTGGAGAGCAGCACGGTGGCCCCCTCGGCGGCGAGCGAGGTGAGCAGGGCCCGGACCTCCCGGGTGCCCTGCGGGTCGAGCCCGTTGGTGGGCTCGTCGAGGATCAGCAACTCCCGGGGCGCCAGGATCGCCGCGGCCAGTGCCAGCCGCTGTCGCATCCCCAGCGAGTACGTCCGGTACCGCTTGCCCGCCGCCGCGGCCAGCCCAACCCGGTCCAGCGCGGCGCCGATCCGCGCCGCTGCCGTCCGCGGGTCGGCGGTCGGGTCCGCGGCGTCGAGGCGGCGGAGGTTCTCCGCCCCCGACAGGTACGGGTGGAACGCCGGCCCCTCCACCAGCGCTCCGATCCGGGGCAGCACCCGCGCCGCCCCCTCCGGCATCTCCGTACCCAGCAGGGCGTGCGTCCCCGCCGTCGGCCGGACCAGCCCGAGGAGCATCCGAATGGTGGTGGTCTTGCCCGAGCCGTTCGGGCCCAGGAAGCCGTACACCGCCCCGCGGGGGACCGCCAGGTCGACGGCATCCACCGCGACCTGGCGGCCGAACCGCTTGGTCAGCCCTCGGCTCTGCACCGCCAGCTCCGCCGCCCAGCTGACCCCAGGCGCGCGGCGTGGCGCGTCGACCGGTGACTGGCTCATCTGACCTGCTGTGCGACGGTGTAGAGCCGCTCCGGGGTCACCGCGCCGGCCAGCACCCGACCGTCGTCCGTCACCAGCACGCTGAAGAGCGTGCCGGTCAGGAGCCGGCCGCTGCCCCAGGCCCCGCTCACCGCCGGCAGCCGGTCGAGCAGGCCCCGCAGCCCGTCACCCGGCTTCGGCGTGCCGGCGTCGTCCGGCCCGCCGGCACCCGGTCGGTTGTCGTCGGGAAGCCGGCCGACCAGGACGGTCGTCCAGCCCTCACCCACCACCGTCGGCTCCGGGTGGTCCTTCCCCGGCCTGGGTTCCGGACCGGCCGGCTCCTCGATCACCCGCGTCCCCGGGGGCGGGTTGAAGGTGAACTGGACCGGGTCGGGACGGTCGAAGTCGACATGCGTGAACGCGAGTTCGAACGCCGGCTGGCGGGTGCCCCGCGGGATGACCTGGAACCGCAGCGGCACGTGCTCGGCGGCGTCGATGGCGAACCTGAGCTGGCCGACCAGCGAGCCCTCGTCACGCGGCTCCAGCACCAGCTCGTAGGCATCCCGACCGGCGACCGAGGTGGAGCGGCCGACGCTGACCCGGGTGCTCGGGTCGATCGCGGCCAGCGCCCGATCGGCGGCCTCCTGCGGAGTCGACGGCAGCGCGGCGGCGCCGGCCGGGCGGCCCGGCTCCGAGTCGGAGAGCGTACTGTGCCGTGCCTCGTTGGCCTGGCTGTCCCAGAACCAGACGTCGCTGCCGTTGCGGATCACGTCGGTCTCGCCGAGGGTGTCGAGCAGCGCCACCCGCGTCTGATCCGGGCCGGCGTACCAGACCCGCAGCGTGTGGGTGCCGGAGACCAGCGAGGCCAGCCGGGCCGCGCCCGCGCCGCTCGGCAGGGGCAGGCTCGGCAGGCCGAGATCGGCCCGCGTGATCACCGTACCGGAGAGGCCGTCCAACTGGGCGGTCTGCAGGTCGACGAGGAGTTGGGCGGCGCTGCGCTCGGGCAGGCTGGGTTCGGCCGCCGAGGCGAACGTGCCGACCGCCGCACCGCCGCCGACGATCGCCAGGGCCGCGCCGGTCGGGACCAGCCAGCGCAGCGCCGGCCGGGTGTGGAAAACGGACATGCTCCTACCTCCTGCTCTCATCCTGCGCCGTGGCCACTGAGAAACCGCTGAGAAGCGCTGTGGTCCCGCTCAGCGACGGATGGCAGGCTTGGGTCCGTGCGGTTGCTGGTGGTGGAGGACGAGGCCAGGCTGGCCACGGCGCTGCAGCGCGGTCTCCAGGCCGAGGGGTTCGTGGTCGACGTGGCCGGCACCGGGCCGGAGGGGCTCGAACTCGCGCGGCACGGCGGGTACGACGCCATGATCCTCGACGTGATGCTGCCCGGGCTCTCCGGCTACCGGGTGGTCCGCCAGCTCCGGGCGGAGCAGCACTGGCTCCCGGTGCTCATGCTCTCTGCCAAGGACGGCGAGTACGACCAGGCGGACGGGCTGGACTGCGGGGCCGACGACTACCTCACCAAGCCCTTCTCGTACGTGGTCCTGCTGGCCCGGCTGCGCGCGCTGCTCCGCCGGGGCGCTCCCCAGCGTCCCGCGGTGCTGGTCGCCGGAGACCTGGCGCTGGACCCGGCCCGCCGCCGGGTGACCCGGGGCGGGGTCGAGGTGGAACTGACCGCCCGCGAGTACGCGCTGCTGGAGTACCTGCTGCGTCGGGCGGGCGAGGTGGTGTCAAAGACCGAGCTGCTGGACCACGTCTGGGACACGAGCCTGAACACCGCCCCGAACGCCGTCGAGGTGTACGTCGGCTACCTGCGGCGCAAGATCGGCCGGGACCGGCTGGAGACGGTCCGGGGCGCCGGCTACCGACTGGTCACGTGATGGGGGCGGGTGCCCGGCGCCGCCTCTGCCGGCTCTGCCGCCTCTGGCTGCGGCTGAGCCTGCGTGCCCGACTCATGATCATCGGTGTGGCCGGGCTCTGCGCCGGGCTCGCGGTCGGCGGACTCGTCCTGCTCGGCGCACTCGGCTACGCGCTGCAACGGACCGTGGACACCGAGGCCCTCAAGACCGCTGAGGCGGTCGCCCGGCTGGCCGGTGAGAACGCCCTGCCCGATCCGCTACCGGTCGCCGGCAATCAGGTCCGGGTGCAGGTCGTCGACGCGCAGGGCCGGATCCGGGCCGCCTCGATCGACGCCGACCGGCTGGTGCCGATGCTCCCGCCCGACCAGCTGCGACGGTTCCACGCGGGGGAGCAGGATCGCTTCTACCTGCCCGGACGCCGGCTCGGCTGGGACGGGCCGATCCGGGTCGTCGCCGTCCCCGCCGGGCCGGCGGACGATCCGCAGACGGTCCTGGTCGCCAAGTCGACCGCGGATGTCCGGAACAGCGTGGCCGTGGTGCGGACCATCCTGCTGGTCGGCTTCCCGCTGCTCCTCGTCCTGCTGGCCGGGGTGGCCTGGCGGGTGATCGGGGCGACCCTGCGACCGGTGGAGGCGCTGCGGGCCGGCGCGGAGGAGATCACCGGTGGGGCCCGGCCCGGGAGGCTCCCGGTGCCCGCGTCCCGGGACGAGATCCACCGGCTGGCGGTGACCCTCAACGGGATGCTGAGTCGGCTTGAGTCCGCCCGGAACCGACAGCGAGCCTTCGTCGCCGACGCCGCGCACGAGTTGCGCAGCCCGCTGGCGAACATGCGGACCCAGCTGGAGGTGGCGCAGCGGCTCGGGGCGGCGACCGACTGGCCGGGGGTCGCCGACGACCTGCTCGCGGACATCCAGCGGCTGAGCCGGTTGGTTGACGACCTGCTGCTGCTCGCCCGCTTCGACGAGGCGGGCGGGGCGCCGCCCGCGGCCGGTGTCCCGATCGAGCTGGGGGAGCTGCTGGCGGGGGTCGCCGAGCGCTACCCCGCGCCGCCGGTGCAGGTACGGCCGCCGAGGTTTCCGCTCTGGACGGTGGGGGAGCCGGACGCGCTGACCCGGATCCTGGCCAACCTGCTGGACAACGCCGTACGGCACACGACCAGCAAGGTGGTGTTGGAAGCCGTTCCCGGCGGCCGGGACGGTCCGACGTACCACCTGGTCACGGTGACCGACGACGGCCCGGGTATCCCGCCGGCGGACCGGGAGCGGGTCTTCGACCGGTTCACCCGGCTGGACGACGCCCGGGCCCGGGACGCCGGCGGCGCCGGACTGGGACTGGCCATCGTCCGCGAGCTGGTCCGGCGGCAGGGGGGCACCGTCACCCTGGCCGACGCGGAGCCCGGGCTCCGGGTCGAGGTACGGCTACCCGCCGCACCCCGACCGCCGGACGATGGTCCGACGCCACCCGGGGGCGCGGAACCGGCACCCGACCCGGACACCCCGGCGGAGGCCTAGCGCGCCGGCTCGCTGCCCGAGCGCTCCGTGCAGACCGGATCGGCCCGCCCCACCACCTCGGGCGAGTAGACCACGGCGACCGAGAAGCAGTAGTTGGTTCGGGCGTCGAGGTTGTAGACGACGTAGCCGGTGGATCCCGGGGGTAGCTCCTGGAAGGGCCGCAGCTCCTGGCCGGCACGCCCCCCGGCCAGCACCACCCGCCCCGCCGCGCCGACCGGGTATGCCCAGGTCAGGGTCACGCGCGTCCGGTCGTCGACCAGCGTGACCTCGCCCGGGGGAGCGCCGGGGGATGCGGGCGGGGACGCCGCCGGGCTGGCTGCTCCGGTGGTGCGCGCCGCGCCGACCGGGCGCTCCTCTCCGTTGCCGGTCAGTCCGAAACCGGTCGCCACCGCCGCCGTACCGGTCAGCACCAGCAGCACGAGCCCGGCGACGACGGCCGGTGACATTCGTCGGCCCGGCCGGTCCGGCCGGGGGATCCGGACCGGGAGCCGCGGGGAACGGATCGCCGGCAGGTGCCGGAACCGCCCCGAGTCGGTCTCGTCGAACTCCTCGGCGTCCGTGCGGCGTGGGCCGGGGGCCGGCCGTGTCCGCCCCGGGTGCCCGTCGGCGATGAAGGCCGGAACGGCCGGCGGCAACGCGGGGGTCGCCGGCTCCGGCCGGCCGGAACCCGCCCCGGCCACGGGGTCTGGCGGCGCCACGGTCGGGGGCCACCAACCCGGCTCGACGTCGGGGTCCTCGTCGTCCGCGCCGTCCGGATCGTGGACCTCCGGGACGGGGGATCCGACGTGGTCGACCGCGCTTCGGGGTGGGGGCACCGGGGGGCGGGCCGACCGCTCGCCGGCCGGCGTGGCCCATCGGGGCGCCGGGCCGACCGGGGGCGGGCTGACCGGCGGGGCGAGCGGCAGCCGGGGTGGCGGCACGGACGCGGAGTGCGGCGACGCCGGGGCCGGCGGGACCGACTCCGAGGCCGGCTCGGGTACGCCGTACGCGTGGGTGGTGCCAGGCGGCGCGCCCGGGCCCGGGTCGGGCGGATCGGCGGGGGTGTCGATCCGGGCGGCCGGGGCCCGGGGCGGCTTCCCGGTCGGCGTCGAGGCGTCGGCACAGACGTGGTCGGGGTCGGCCGCCGCTCGGGCGAGCGCCGCGACCTGCGCGGTCAGCGGATGGTCGGCCGGCAGGTGTGCGCGGCACAGCTCCCGGGCGAGCGCGAGACTCTGGTGCGCCTCGGCGAAGCGGCCGCAGTCCCGTTGCATGGCGCCGAGCCGGGCGAGCATTCGGATGCCGCTCGGGTGGGCGTCGCCGTACACCTCGCGGTGCAGTTCCCAGGCGTCCTGGAGCCGATCCCGGGCGACCGTGCACTCGCCCTGGGCGTACTCGACGGTGGCGAGGTCGGCGTGCGCGGCGAGCACCCGTAGCGACTCGGGTCCGTCGGTTGCGGTCAACTCGATGATCACATCGCGGTACAGCTCGGCGGCTCGGGCGTGGTTGCCGACCCGGTGCAGAACGGCGGCGAGGGTGGCGGCGGCGGCGACCGTTCGCTGATCGGTCGGCCCGTACAGCCGGGTGGCCGCGGAGTACGCGAAGGCGGCCCAGCCGCGTGCCGCGTGGGCGTCCCCGAGCGTGACCAGTACGCGGGCCTGGAGGCCGGCCGCCTCGGCCAGGTCGGGTTCGGCGTTGCCGGGGCTCGGGTCGGCACCGCGCAGTGCAGCCCCGAGGAGGTCCCGGGCGCCGGCCAGGTCGCCCGCGGCCACGAGCGCGTGCGCCTGCTGGGTGAGTTCACCGAAGCCGGAAGCCACGCCTCATCGTGCTTGGCCGGCGACGGTCGGTACAAGGGGCCGGCCGGGGGCAGTTCGCTCAGGAGATCCGCCGAACCGGGATCGTGGCGTCGGGTGCGGTGCCCGGCGTCGCGGTGCGACCCGCGTTCGGGGGTGGTCGCGAGGGCTACCGTGGTGGCCATGCCGATCCATCGCCTCAACCACGCCGTCCTCTTCGTCCGCGATCTCGCCCGCAGCGTCGCCTTCTACCGGGACGTCCTGGGCTTCCGGCAGGTCGCGATGACCCCGGACGGATTCGACGGCGCCGCGTTCCTGCAGGCACCCGGTTCGACCAACGACCACGACCTGGGACTGTTCGAGGTGGGCGCCGCGGCCGGCGCGTCTGACGCGGGGAGGAGCACGGTCGGCCTCTACCATCTCGCCTGGGAGGTGGACACCCTCGACGAGTTGGAGGCGATCGGGGCCCGGCTCGGCGAGGTCGGCGCGCTGGTCGGCAGCTCCGACCACGGCAGCACGAAGAGCCTCTACGGCCGCGACCCGGACGGGTTGGAGTTCGAGGTGGTCTGGCTGGTTCCGGCGGACCGGCTCGACGACGCGGCCCTGGAGGCCCGGAAGCGGATCGGCCGCCTCGACCTGGCCCGGGAGAAGCAGCGGTACGGCGGCCAGACCCGGGGTGGCGTCGGGATCTCGATACCAACCTGAACCGCGGGCTACGGGCGGCATCAGCCCGCTCCCGCCACCCCGCTGCGACGGGCCCGGGCGAGGCACGGTAGAACCGGCACCATGTCCGCTCACCCGATCGGCTCCGTCCTCCGCGATGTCCTGGTCCGCCATCTCGCGGCCTGGGTGCCGGACGCCCTCCGCCGATCCCGGCGGGCCACCTTCGTCCAGACGTACCGCGACTCCGCCGACGGGACCGCCGAGGCCGCCCTGCGGGTCCTCCGCGACCTCGCCGACGTGCCGCCACGAGGCCGGCAGCTGACCGCGGTGACGCTCGTCCCGCCCGAGGACGACCTTCTTGCCCGACACCAGGCGGTGGCGGCGGAGCTCCCGGCGGCGGTGACCGCGCACGCGGCACCCGGCGACGTCGGCCGGCTGCCGGTGCTGCTCAAGGCGAGCGGCGCGGCCGCCGCGCCGGTGCTGGTCTACCTCGACGCGACCGGCGGGCCGCTTCCGGGCACCGACCTGTTCGCCGCGGTCGCGGCCGGCCGCCCCGCCGAGCTGATGCTCGTGCTCGATCCGCCGGCCCGGTCCGGCGCCGACCTTCGACAGCAGCTGGATGACCTCGGCTTTCCGCTGCTGACCGAGGTGGAGGTGGTCGAGGGAACCGCGCACCCCGGAACGGCGGCCGAGGCGAGACTCGTCGCCTTCGCCACCACCCACGGTAGGCGGCTGGACGCCTTCAAGGACGCGCTCTGGGCGGTGCCGGAGCACGCGAACGTGCGGTACCGCGATCCCGGCGATCCCGAGGGACACCTGCTGGAGATCTCACCGGTGCCGGACACCGGCCCGCTGCGTCGTGACCTCCTGGCCCGGCTCGCCGGGCTCGACGGCGCCACGGTGGCCGAGCTGCGGCACTTCGCCGCCGAACGGACCGTCTACCGGGCCGGTGACGTGGTGCGGGTGCTCGACGACCTACTGGCTGCCGGGGTGGTCGACCGGGACCCGGCCGCCGGCCGCCTCTCCGGCGAGGTCGTCATCCGGCTACGGCGACAGGACGGCTGACCCCGGTCCGGTGGGCTCGGGCCGGGTTGACGTCGCGTCCGGCGGCGCCACCCCCCGCGGTCCGAGCCAGCAGGCCGGAGCAGGGGCGGCGGCAGCGCGGACGAGGACGGGCAGCCTCGGCGGTGACCGCATCGCGGTGTCGGTGGCGCACCGGCCGGGCTTGGGTGGCCGCCCGGGCGGGGCGCCGGCATACAGTTGCGAACGTCACTCGGATCCGACGTCGTCGCGGCGGCGTCGGCCGCCCACGAGGGAGGCGTCCATGTCCGGGCTGTTCGCGGTCGACGGCAAGGCGGTGTTGGTCACCGGCGGGACCCGAGGAATCGGCCTCATGATCGCCCAGGGTTTCGTCGAGGCCGGGGCACACGTGATCGTCTCCTCCCGCAAGCCGGACGTCTGCGCGGCGGTGGCCGAGCGCCTCTCCGCGCTCGGCCGGTGCGAGGCGATACCCGCCGACATCTCGACCGCCGCGGGGGCGAGTCGGCTCGCCGAGGCGGTGCTCGATCGGGTTCCGGCACTGGACGTCCTGGTCAACAACGCCGGCGCGACCTGGGGGGCACCGCTTGAGGCGTACCCGGAGAGCGCCTTCGACAAGCTCTGGGCGATCAACGTCAAGGCGGTCTTCCAGCTGACCACCGCGCTGCTGCCGGCGTTGCGGGCGTCGGCCAGCGCCGACGATCCGGCTCGCGTGATCAACATCGGCTCGATCGACGGGATCCGGGTGCCCTGGATGGAGGTGTACGCGTACTCGGCGACCAAGGCCGCCGTCCACATGTTGACCCGCAGCCTCGCCCACCAGCTCGCGCCCGAGCACATCACGGTGAACGCGATCGCCCCGGGACCCTTCGAGAGCAAGATGACCGCCTTCGCGTTGGAGGATCCGGCCACCCGGGCAACGATCGAGCACCAGGTACCGCTCGGGCGGATCGGCCGGCCGGACGACATGGCCGGGGCGGCGATCTATCTGGCGTCGCGGGCGGGGTCGTATCTGACCGGAGCGATCATTCCGGTCGATGGCGGGATTACCGCGCACGGCTGACCCGAGGCTCCGGCCGGGTCGGATCAGGACATCCGGGGGCTGGACGGCCGAACGGGGGCGGCCGGGCGGTGGAGGATCGAAACAGGGGGCGATTCGCGTCCCGGACGTGACACCGGACCGGTAGAAACAGGGCGCCGCGCGGACTCGGCAGGTCCGCGCGGCGTGGTCGGTACTACGGAGTGTGCTTCCGGCGCGCCTCAGCGCCCGGCGAGCAGACGGTTGACGGCGGTGTCGACGTCGAGGTGGTCCCCTTCCCGACCGCGGGGCACCACCACGTATGTCCGGCGCAGGAACCTCACCAGGACGCTCCGAGGCACCTCGAACAGTGCGTTACCGTCGGGTGACGAGAGCGCGAGAGCGACGAAGTCCCCGCGGGGCGTTGCCCAGGGCCAGACCCGGACGTCGCCGATCCCGGCCGGCTCGTCCAGCCCGGTGACGAGCAGTTCCCGCGCGAAGGACCAGCTGACGGCCTCGCCGCCGGCGGATTCCGCGTGGAACAGGACATGGACCGCGTACGGGTCGGCTGGGTCGTAGCGCAGGCTGGCGCGCACGGGCAGAGCCGTGGCGTCAGGTGCAACGAGCCTTAACGACGTCTCGACCTCGACCGTGGTTGGTCGGATGACACTCATGGACGTTCTCCCCCCGGCACCGCTGCGGGACGTATGTGCCCCGCCCTTTCCCATCCTCAGCTGCTACTCATGGTTACGCTCCGCCATACGCTGATATCACCCAGTAGTGGGAAGGGGTTTCGTAGTCGCGGATCGAAATCGAATCTTTATGTAGGATGTCCGGTTCTACCCAGGTACGGATCCCTGCCCGACGACGCCAGGTGGTTCAGTCGTCGACTTACTCCGGTAACGTCCAGTCGTCCTGTTGGGTGACGGCCCGGGCCGCGCTGGGGGGTGAAATGCCGACCAATCCATCCTCAATGGAGACAGCGCCCGCGACGGGGGCGAGGACGGCGGCCGGGCTCCGCACCGATACGGCAGGGACGGGCAAGGAGCGGAGGTACGACGTGCCGGAGGGCGAGCGCGTCCCACGGGGGGATCGGTCGGCAGACTCGCGAGAGGAGTGTGCGATGGGGGAGTCCGTCACCGGTGGTGAGTCGGTGATGACCGCCACCAGCCCTGACCCGCCGTTGCGGTGGCGGCGGATCCGTACCGCCCTGCAGATCGTTCGGGCCAACCCGACGGGCCGGTTCACCCTCAGGGTCATGGTGGCGCTCGCCGGTGCCGTCGTCGTCCTGCTCGGCCTCGCCCTGATCCCCCTGCCCGGCCCCGGCTGGTTGATCGTGATCGGTGGTTTGGGTATCTGGGCGGTGGAGTTCCACTGGGCCAAGAGGCTGTTGGGCTTTACCCGGCGGCATGTGCAGGCCTGGGCACGCTGGGTACGCGGTCAGTCGCTTCTGGTGAGAATGGTCATCGGCTCGGTCGGTCTCGTCTTCGTCGCCGTGGTGGTCTGGTTCTCACTGCGGGTCAGCCTGGGCATCGATGTCGTCGCCCGGATCATGACCTACCTCGCGACGCACTGACCCCAAAGATGCGCGACGTCCGGCCGATCAGGTACAGTCGTCGGCGCTGAGGGCGATTAGCTCAGCGGGAGAGCGCTTCGTTCACACCGAAGAGGTCACTGGTTCGATCCCAGTATCGCCCACCATCCATATAACAAGCTCAAGGCCCCCCAAGTGAGGGGCCTTGACTCGTTCCTGAGGGCTACTTGGTGGCCGGAGGCAGCGAGAAGGCAGCAAACGACTTGAGCACCCTCTGTCCCGCTCGGCCGTCGAGTGGGTGTAGCGGTTCAATGGCGTCGTGTACTCCATGCGTCTCGTCCACCAGGCCGTCACCCGCGCCGGACTCGCCGCCGACGCCCGCGACCTGATCGACGGCATGGAGCACTTCACCCACACCCCCGCCAACGCCCTGCCGCGATAGGTCAGGATTGACCGCGTGTACCCGATCGACCCCATCCCCGGCCGCCTGATCACCCTCCGCGAGTTCCGCCACGACGACGTCCCCGACGCCCACGCGATCGTCGGCGACGACCGGGTGACCCGGTGGCTGTCCTTCGACAGCCGCGACCGAGACCAGGCCGCCGCGATGATCGACGGCGCCATCCAGCGTGCCGAGGCCGAACCCCGGACCGAGTACTACCTCGCGGTCGCCGACCACACCGATCGGATGATCGGCTTCGCCCGACTCGGCCTCACCGGACACCAGGCGGCCAAGCTCGGGTACGCCATCCACGCCGACCACTGGGGCCACGGCTACGCCACCGACGCCGCCGGCACCCTCGTCGCCTACGGCTTCACCACCCTCGGCCTGCACCGCATCACCGCCGCCATCGGCCCGGAGAACGCCGCCTCCATCGCCGTGGTGAAGAGGCTTGGCATGCGGTACGAGGGTCGACTGCGCGACCACGTCTTCACCAACGGCGCCTGGCGAGACTCCCTGCTCTACTCCCTCCTCGCCCACGAATGGCCCACCACCCCGACCCAGGCGTAGGCAGCTCCACGCTGGTCGGTCGCTCAACCTGACACGGCAGGATCACCACTCGTCGAGCGTCCGTGGCACTCGGACATACGCGGACACAGCCGCGCCCCGGACCACAGCCCCGCCGCACACCCCAACACCACACCCATCCCGCGAGCAAGCCGAGGCAGGGCTGCACCGCCGCCGACAACGCGTCCGGGTGCGGCGACCGCCGCACGATCGGGGAGAAGCGGCGATCGTGGACGGACACGTCGCGCGCGAAGCGAGGTGACGGCCCCGCTGCTGATGGTCATGCAGCCCGGCGGGCTACGCGCGCCCGAGCAACTGCTCCGACCGCTCCCACAGTCCACGCGCCAGCGCCGCGTCCAACGCGAGCCTGTTGACCCGTCCTGGCCTGCGCTTGACGTAGAACTCACCGGACTGCCAGTCCACCCCCGCCTGGCTGCTGGCCAGCCCGGGTATGACGACCGGGTCACGGTCGTACGGGCCGACGCGCAGCAGGGCCTGCCCGGGTACGGCGAGTTCGCAGCGATCATCGTTACGGTCGGTGCCTGGGACATCTCTCCGGCCTGGCTGGACCAGCTGGCACGCAACGGGACGCTGGTTGTGCCGTTGCGGATGGGTGGAGTCACCCGCTCCGTCGCGTTCCACCGAGACGGCGATCACCTGGTGAGCGAGAGCGCCGAGGTATGCGGTTTTGTGCCTATGCAGGGCGGCGGGCAGCACCAGGAGCGGGTCGTCGAGCTGCCGGACGCGAATGGCCATCATGTCCAGCTTCGGTTCGACGAAGCCGTGCCCGAGGGTATCGACCGGCTCGACGGGGTGCTGGCGACCGGCCGCACCGAGGTGTGGTCGGGTGTCACGATCCCGCACGGGACGTCGTTCGCCGACTTGCATCTGTGGAATGCCGGCTACCTGCCTGGGTTCTGCCAGGTTATCGCCGAGGATGGAACAGAGTTGGCCGCCGAGCGTGGGCAGTGGTTCCCCTACGGAGTTGTGCGGGAGGACTCGTTCGCCTATCTCGCGGTCCGTCCCGCCCTGCGGGGTGCGGGCGTGGAGTTCGGGGCGCGCGCCTACGGCCGACACGGTGAGCGGCCCGCGACGGCGATGGTCGAGCAGATTCGGGAGTGGGACCGCACAGCCGGCCCGCCCCGACGATCGGCTACTGGCCAACCGGCAGTGATGACTCGTCGCTGCCGCCACCGGCGAACCTCGGCGAGCGGGACCGTTTCGAGTGGCCGGCCCTGCCGGGCGGCGACCGTGGTCAGCACCTCTCTCACCCGGTCGATGCCCAGTGCGGGCGTGCCGGTGACGACGGCGAGCCGGTAGTCCGCTCCGGCCAGGTGTGTCTTGCCCGCGCCGGTCGGGCTGGTTCTCCGGTCCCCGATCAGGCGGGTCAGGTCGTCGTCGGTCAGCGGCGAGCGTCGCGGGGTGGACGTGGCGCCGGCGGCCAGGGGAATCCGGCTCGTCCGCGGGTTGTACTCGTACGGCAGCTCGAAGTGGTCGGGAGCCTCGCGCAGCTCCTGGTCCAGTGAGTTCTTGGTGCCGAGGAGCGCGATCACGTTCGGCGACCGGATCCCGTACCTGTCGCCGCTGCGGTGCAGGATGCCGAGGCCGACCAGCTCGTCGAGGTAGCCCATGAACTCCTTGAGCATCAGGACGTCGCTCGAGAACGCCTTCGGCCACGAGATGCCGCAGTACTCCCGAAGGTCCTCGGCGCTGAACACGGCCTCGGCCGCGCTGCCGATGCTCAGCAGTGCGACGACGAGCGCGATGACGCGGTAGCGGGCGTCCAGGTTGATGGTCCACCGGAACCGCTGTGCGATCAGCTCGCGCACCTTGCGGTCGGCGTACACCCCGTCTGTCGTCGCTGGTGATCAACCTGCGGCCGGGACGCTTGACGACCCTGCCACGAAGGTGGTCGATGAGCGCCTCGCAGAAGATCTGCACGAGGCTGGCCTGGTAGTTGGTGAGCGCGGCGATCCGCCACACGAGTTCGTCGGACTCGAACGCGTACCCCATCGCCCGCAACGGGTCCACCACGAGCTTGCGCACCTCGGCGGGGCGCAGCGGCCCGATCAGGGTGTCCGCCCCGCCGTGCGCCACCGGCGTGTTGGGCGAGTCGTGGAAGCGCTGCACCTGGTGGAGGCCGGCGAAGACCGGCTTGAAGCGTCGATCCGACGCCTCCATCAGGCTCTTCAGCCGCTGCAACGTCCGGAACTGGCCGACCCCGGGCTCCCCCTGCTTCGCGTCCGCGGTCAGGAACATGTCGGCCTCGTCCAGCAGCAGGAGCAACCGGTTGGCCTCGTCCCGCATCAGCCAGTCGCGGATGAACCGCACCACCCGATCCGGTCCCGCGTTGGGTGGGCAGGTGTCCGGGAGGACGCCCAGCTCCTTCAGCGGGCGGATCAGCGCGTTCCACAACTCCTCGGTGCTGCGTGCCTCGCCGATCGATTCGGACTTCAGGTCCAGGTACAGCGCCACCCGGTGCCGCTGTCGGTTCGGGCCCGGCGGGTCGGTGAAGAGTTTCTCGATGCGCCGCAGCAGTGCCGACTTGCCCAACTGCCGGCCGCCGTAGACGAACATCGACCCGGTCGGCGACTCGACGTCGGCCCGCTCCTTCTCCCGACCGACGAACACCTCGCTCGGTACGTCGCCCCCGGCGAAGGGCGTGTACGGATTGACCGCCGTGAACGGCAGCGTGACCCGCTGGGTCAGCCGGAACCCCGGCTCCTCCCGGGTCGCCAGCCAGCCGACGACCGCCTCGTCGATCACCAGCGCCGCCGAGCCCTTCCCCGGGTTGGCCACGCTCTGCTGCCGCAGCTGCAGGCGCTGCTCCACGGTGAGCGTGCCGAAGTAGAGGATCAGGTTGGCCTGGGCCCGCCGGCGTTCCGAGACGAGCTCCAGCAGGCGGCTCGGGGCCGCCCGCTCGAACATCAGGATCACGGTGTACCGGCCGTTGGCCTGGGTGCCGAACTGCGGCACGTACGAGCGGTCCAACGGCTGGGCCCGTACCTCGTAGACGAGCATCCGGGTACGTGGTGCGTCGGTCTGGTCGAGGACGTTGTTGCTCGTCGGCACCAGTCCCAGCATCCGCAGCACGTCCGCGAGCGCCCGGCGGAACTCCCCGTCGTTGCGGCGCCGCTGGTGCTGCGGCTGGTGCAGTGCCCGCCACGCGTCCAGCCCCTCGCGCAGGATGCCCTGGGCCGGCTCGCCTCGTTCCGCGGCGGCGAGCACCGCCGCGAGCGCGCCTCCAGTTCGGGCCGCTGCCCGGGGGCGGCGTTCGCCGCGGCTGCCGCCGCCCGTTCCACGACCGCCGGAAAGAACTCGTCGAAGTCGTCGCTACGCTGGGCGTCCTCCTCGGGCGGCAGCTCGCTCCCGCTCGCCAGCAGCGTGACGAACTCCTCGGCGGTGACCTCGTCGCCGCGGTCGAGCAGGGTGCGGATGCGCGCCCGGTCCGCCGGGGTCGGATCCAGCCGGTTGAGCCGGAAGACCAGCTTCTCGCGGTATTGGGCCAGCTCCCGCTGGGCGTCCGCGACCACCTCGGCCAGCGCCCCGCGGCGCAGGTCGTAGCGTTCGTGGGGCACGGTGCGCAGGGCGTCGAGCCGGCCGTGCAGCTCCCGGGCGGCCTCGTCCAGCCCCACCGAACGGAGCTTGGCGATCGCCGCCTCGGCCTTCTGCACCACGGCGACGTGTTCCCGCGCCAGCCGCTCGGTCGCCCGCAGGCACTGCGCCTCCAACGCGTCGAACTGCTCCTGGTCGACCTCGCCCAACAGTTCCCGCGCGGCGGCCACGTTGCCGCGGTCCAGATGACCCTCGACCGCCTCCGGCACGGAGCGCCCGCGCAACACCGGGAGCAGGTGCTCCGGCCGCAGCTCGCCGAGATCCGTCTCCTGGTCCGGGCGTACCGGGAGGAGAGCTTCCCCGCCACCATCGTCCGCCCCTCGCACACGTACGACCGGACGCTGGTGCCGTTCGACGGCGGCTGGACCGTGGTGGACCGGATGCGGCGGGGAAAGGAGATCGTGGTGCACGGCGACGGCACCTCGCTCTGGACCCTCACCCACCACACCGACTTCGCCCGTGGGCTGATCCCGCTGCTCGGCCACCCGGCCGCGGTCGGCGACGTCTTCCACATCGCCTCGGACGAGGTGCTGACCTGGAACCAGATCGCCGAGACGCTGGCGGCGGCGGCCGGGACGACGGCCCGGATCGTGCACGTGCCCTCCGACGCGATCGCCGCCGAGGATGCCGACTGGGGTGCCGCGTTGCTCGGCGACAAGGCCCACTCGATGATCTTCGACAACGCCAAGCTGCGTCGGCTGGTCCCGGACTTCGCGGCGACCGTCCCGTTCCACCAGGGTGCCCGAGAGATCGTCGCCTGGTACGACGCCGACCCGGCCCGGCAGCGGGTCGACGCCCCGCCTCGACGCCGTCATGGACCGTCTCGTGGCGCGGTATCGGGTCCGCCGCCAGCCGGCCGCGGCGGGGTGAGCGGGGCGGGCTTCGGGGGGAATCGGTCACCCCCCCCGGCGGCCCGCCCGGCCGGTGGCTCCCGCCGTGTCGTACCCCGGGGCAAGAATCCCCGCGTGATGTTGCTCGCCACGCGCCCCGAGCAGGCCGGACGCTCCCCGGACCTGATCACAGGAGTGGGTACGCTCGCTACCGGCGCGGGGCCCGGCGCCCGACGGCCAGCGGCGCCGACCCGGCGGCGCACCACCGGCAACCCTGGGAGTTCACCTCGTTGACTGCACAGCCTGACATCCTGTACGGCGCCGACGACCTCACCCACCTCGAGGGGCTGGACGCGGTCCGGAAGCGCCCCGGCATGTACATCGGGTCGACCGACAGCCGTGGCGTGGGTCACCTCCTCAACGAGATCGTGGACAACGCCACGGACGAGGGTGTCGCCGGTCACGCCAGCCGGATCGAGGTCACCCTGCACGCCGACGGCTCGGTGCAGGTCGACGACGACGGTCGGGGGATCCCCACCGACGTCCACGCCAGGTCCGGGCTCTCCGGGGTCGAGCTGGTGCTGACCCGGCTGCACGCCGGCGGCAAGTTCGGCGGCTCCGGCTACAAGACCTCCGGGGGCCTGCACGGGGTCGGCGCCTCCGCGGTCAACGCCCTCTCCCGCCGGTTCGACGTCACCGTCCGGCGGGACGGCGCGATCCACCAGATGTCGTTCCAGCACGGCGTACCGGGGATCTTCGACGGCCCCGGGCCGCAGGCGGCCTTCACCCCGCACCCGGGGCTGCGCCGGGTGGGCAGGATGACGCGGGGTGAGTCCACCGGCACCTCCGTGCGGTACTGGCACGACGCCCGCTACTTCGAGGCCGGCGCCGCGCTGGACGTCGAGGCGGTGCGGACGAAGCTGCGACACACCGCGTTCCTGGTCCCCGGTGTGACCTACGTGCTGCGGGACGCCACCGGCGGGTCGATCAGCGTCGAGACGTTCCACTTCCCGAACGGCCTGGTCGACATGGTCGACTTTCTCGCCCCGGCCGGCGAGCGGCCGGTTTCCGGGACCCTGCTGGTCACCGGTACCGGGACCTACCGGGAGAACGCCGCCGACGCCAACGGGGTGATGCGCAGCAACGTCGAACGGCGGGCCGAGGTCGAGATCGCGTTCCGCTGGGGAACCGGCTACGAGCGTACGGTCGAGTGCTTCACCAACACCATCCGTAACGCGCACGGCGGCACCCACCGGAAGGGTTTCGAGCGGGGGGTCGTCCGCGCCCTGACCGACGCCATCCGCAACGCCCGCGGCCTGCTGAAGCCGAAGGAGGATCTGCCGATTCTCGACGACGTGTTGGAGGGCGTCACCGCCGTCGTCCACGTGCGGATCCCGGAGCCGCAGTTCACCTCGCAGACCAAGGACGAGCTCTCCACGGCCCCGGTGACCAAGGTGGTGCAGACGCTCGTCGAGCAGCACCTGAAGGCCTGGCTGGAGGACCGCAGGACCCGGGCCGAGGCCCGGACGGTCCTCCAGAAGGTCGTCGACGCGGCCCGGGTCCGGCTCACCCAGAAGCAGCAGAAGGACGCCGCCCGGCGCAAGACCGCGCTGGAGGGCGCGTCGATGCCGGCGAAGTTGGTCGACTGCCGCTCGACCGGGGTCGACCGCAGCGAACTCTTCATCGTCGAGGGGGACAGCGCCCTCGGCACCGCCCGGCTGGCCCGCTCCTCGGAGTACCAGGCCCTGCTGCCGATCCGCGGCAAGATCCTCAACGTGCAGAAGGCCACCCTGCAGCAGGTGCTCGACAACGCCGAGTGCTCGGCGATCATTCAGGTCCTCGGCGCCGGTTCGGGGCGCACCTTCGACCTGTCCGCCCTGCGGTACGGCCGAGTCCTGATCATGGCCGACGCCGACGTCGACGGCTCCCACATCCGGACTCTGCTGATCACGCTCTTCGCGAAGTACATGCGTCCGGTGATCGAGGCGGGTCGGCTGTACGCGGCCGTCCCGCCGCTGCACAAGATCACTACCAGGGGCAAGAACCCGGAGACCATCTACACCTACACCCAGGCGGAGATGCTGAGCACGGTCGCCCGGCTGGAGCAGGCGGGCAAGCAGGTGGTGACCCCGGTGCCGCGGTTCAAGGGCCTCGGTGAGATGGACGCCGACGAGCTCTGGGAGACCACCATGAACCCGGCCACCCGGGCGGTCCGGCGGATCACCCTGGGCGACGCGGAGGCGGCCGAGGCGGTCCTCGAGCTTCTGATGGGCGAGAAGGTCGAACCCCGGAAGAACTGGCTGATCGAATCGGCCAACCGGGTTGACCAGGAGGCGATCGACGCCTGAGGCGCGTCGGTCGCAGGGACGACAGCGGCGCCGGGGGCCCGGCGCCAGGCGAGGGAAGAGAGCGCGAAGCCATGGCACGCCGTACGGGCAACAGGTCGACGGTGGACCTCTCCGCCTTCGATCGGGCGGGGGCGCGGGTCACCGACAACCCGCTGGCCACCGAGGTCGAGGACTCCTACCTGGAGTACGCCTTCTCGGTGATCCACTCCCGTGCGCTTCCCGACGCGCGGGACGGCCTCAAGCCGGTGCACCGGCGCATTCTCTACTCGATGAGCGAGCAGGGCTACCGGCCCGACCGTCCGCACGTCAAGTCCGCCAGGGTCGTCGGTGACGTGATGGGTAAGTACCATCCGCACGGCGACGCCGCCATCTACGACGCCATGGTCCGGCTTGCCCAAAACTTCTCGCTCAACGCCCCACTCATCGACGGGCACGGTAACTTCGGCTCCCCGGACGACGGGCCGGCGGCCGCGCGCTACTGCGTGGTGGGTGACACCCGGATTCGTCTCGCCGATGGCTCCAGCCCTCGTATCGCGGACCTGGTCGACCTGCCCGCCAATGCGGAGCGGGACGCCGATTTTGAGGTTCTGGACAAGGACGGCAAAGCGGTTCGGGTTAACCGGGTCTTCAACTCCGGCGTTCACCCGACTATCCGGATCACCACGACGTCGGGATACTCGCTCCGCGGTAGCGAGAATCACCTGGTGCTCTGCCTCGAGAACCCGATGGGCGTACCGCTGTTCCAGTGGCGGCGGCTTGACGAGATCCAGCCGGGGACGGTGGTCTGCATCGCCCGCAACGCATGGTCCGAGGTTGTGCCGACGGCCCGGGAGTACAACCTTGGGATACTGGCCGGCGCCTGGGTCTCCGGAGGTTGGGCGAGCGACAGCCGGGCCGGCTTCAACAACACCGACGAACACTTCTTCTCCGAGGTCTTACACGCGTACGACGAAATCGTCGGGGGTGCCCGCTCCGTATCGGAACGGCATGCCCGGCGTGACCGGAAGCGCGTCCTGGAGCTGGACGTCCAGGAGTTCTCCGGAGGGATGGACGCGTTCCGGGCCAGTCCGCTGGCGGAACTGATTGGGCACCAGGCGCGCGAGAAGTTTGTTCCGGGGTTCGTCTGGTCGGGGGGCTGGGGTGTCAAACGCGCCTTCCTCATGGCCATCTTCGAGGGCGACGGCGGGGTGCGGGTCGCCAACGACAGCCTCACCATCCAGTACACGACCTACAGTGAGCGGCTGGGCCAGGAACTCCAGGAGCTGCTGGCCGAGTTCGGGGTGATCGCCTGCCGGCGCCGGTACACCCGGCCCGGTGGCTCGGTCGAACACCGCCTGGTGATCTCCGGGCTCCGTAACATCAAGGCGTACGCCCAGCGGGTCGGGTTTCTTCGCACCAAGCAGGCCGTGTTGCAGAAACTGCTGCGTCACGCGCCGCTGCGCCCCCACCGCCTCTCGCGGGACCACGTCCCCTTCGTCGCCGACTATGTGCGCGGTGCGCTTGAGTTCGGCCGTCGGGGGAGCGGGCGGAAGTGGCTCACCGTCCACAACTTCGACCGCATGGAGCGGTGGGAGACGGAACGGGCGCGGATCATCGACTGGGTGAAGGATCCGGAGGTCCTCGCCACGATTCTGCCGATCATGGATTCGGGGTACCGATTCGAGACGGTCTCCGAGGTTGTTCCAGCCGAGCCGGCCGAGGTGTACTCCGTTCGGGTGGAGTCCGAAGATCATTCCTTCCTGGCCGGTGCCTTCGTCAACCACAACACCGAGGCGCGGATGTCGCGGGAGGCGATGCTGCTGGTCGGGGAGCTCGGCGAGGGGACGGTCGACTTTCGGCCGAACTACGACGGGTCGCTGACCGAGCCGACGGTGCTGCCGGCGGCCTTCCCGAACCTGCTCGTCAACGGCACCTCCGGGATCGCGGTCGGGATGGCGACCAACATGATCCCGCACAACCTCGCCGAGGTGGTCCAGGCCGCCCGCTGGCTGATCGACCACCCGGACGCCTCGCTGGACGAGCTGATGCGGTTCGTTCCCGGCCCGGACCTGCCAACCGGCGGCCTGCTGCTCGGCCTCGACGAGGTGCGCAAGGCGTACCAGACCGGGCGGGGCGTGGTCCGGATGCGGGCCCGGGTCGAGATCGGGCCGCTGGAGGGGAGCCGGGGCCGGCAGGCGATCACGGTGGTCGAGCTGCCGTACGGGGTCGGTGCCGAGAAGGTTATCGAGGCGATCACCGACGAGGCGCGCGGCAAGCTGATCACCTCCGGTCCGCGTAAGGGCCAGCGGCAGCCCGCCCGGCTGCAGGGCATCGCCGACGTCAAGGACCTCACCGACCGGGAGAACGGCACCCGGCTGGTCATCGAGTGCAAGGTCGGGGTCAACCCGCAGGCGCTGCTGGCCGACCTCTACCGGCTCACCCCACTGGAGCAGTCGTTCGGTGTCAACAACCTGGTCCTGGTGGACGGGCAGCCGCAGACCCTCGGCCTCAAGGAACTCCTCGAGGTCTTCCTCCGGCACCGGTACGACGTCGTGACCCGCCGGACGACGTTCCGGCGGACCAAGCGACAGGACCGGCTACACCTGGTCGACGGCCTGCTGATGGCGCTGCTCGACATCGACGAGGTGGTCCGGCTGATCCGGGGCAGCGAGAACGCCCAGGCTGCCAAGGACGCCCTGATGGCGCAGTTCGGGCTCTCCGAGATCCAGGCCGGCTACATCCTGGACACCCCGCTGCGGCGGCTCACCAAGTTCGACCGGCTGGAACTGGAGGTGGAGCGGGACCGACTCCGTGAGGAGATCGCCGCGCTGACCGAGATCCTGGAGGACGAGCGGGTGCTCCGGAAGGTGGTCTCCGAGGAGCTGGCGGCGGTCGCCAGGGAGTTCGGCCGGGAACGCCGGACCACCCTGATCGACGGCGACCTCAGGGAGGTGCTGGCCGCCTCCGCGTCGGCCGGCCCGTTGGAGGTGGCGGACGATCCCTGTGAGGTGATCCTCTCCGCGACCGGGCTGGTCGCCCGGACGGCCGCGGAGTCCGAGGAGACCCCCGAGGGCCGTCGGCGCAACGGCCGGACCAAGCACGACGCGGTCCGGGCCGTCGTTCCGGCCACCGCACGCGGGCAGGTGCTGCTGATCACGAGCGCGGGGCGGGCCTTCAAGACGGACGTGCTGCCGCTGCCGGTGCTGCCGGAGCAGTCCGGCACGGTCTCGCTCAGCGGCGGGATGGCCACCGCCGAGTTGGTGCCGCTGGAACCGGGGGAGCGGGTGGTCGGTCTGGCGCCGTTCGGCGAGCGGGGTGCCGGTTCGCCCGGCCTGGCCCTGGGCACCCGGCAGGGCGTGGTGAAGGTCTGTGCACCGGAGTGGCCGGTCCGGGCCGACGAGTTCGAGGTGATCAGCCTCCGGGACGGCGACGAGGTGGTCGGGGCGACCTGGCTGGTCGACGGCACCGAGACCCTGGCCTTCGTCTCGTCCGCCGCCTCGCTGCTGCGCTTCCCGGCCTCCCTGGTCCGGCCGCAGGGTCTTCGGGGCGGCGGCATGGCCGGAATCAACCTCGGTGCCGGCGCCGAGGTGATCTTCTTTGGGGCGGTTCGCGCGGACGAGCCGGAGCAGGGTGAGCCGATGGTGGTCACCTCCACCGGCAGCGGGGTGAAGGTGAGCCCGTTCTCGCTCTATCCGGCGAAGGGTCGGGCGACCGGCGGCGTCCGGGCCCAGCGCTTCCTCAAGGGTGAGTCCCGGCTCGTGGTCGCCTGGATCGGGCCGCGCCCGGTCGGGGTGACCAAGCGGGGTGATCCGGTGCGGCTTCCCGACCCGGACCAGCGCCGCGACGGGTCGGGCGCCGCCATGTTCGGGCCTGATTTCGTGGGGCGGCTCCTCGAGCGAGACTGAGCGGACGGCACCGGGTGCCCGGGGCCGACGGTCCCGGTTTCCGCGCCGCGGGCCGTCCGTCCCGGGCCGCGTCCCGGCGGGTCCCGCACGTCGGCCGTGCGGGACCCGCCGTGCCCAGTACCATCGATCGCCATCTCCGGCCGGCGCCCGGGTTCACCCGGTCGGCGGGGCAAGCGACGTCGACGGTGACGGTGGTGGGGCGACATGGACGCTCGACAACTGGAGTACTTTCTCGCGGTCGTCGACCACGGCGGGTTCAGCCGGGCCGCCAAGGCGATGTTCGTGGCCCAGCCGTCGCTGTCCCAGGCGATCCGCGCCCTCGAACGTGATCTCGGCAGCGAGCTGTTCCACCGGATCGGTCGGCGGGTGGTGTTGACCGGTGCCGGTCGCGCCCTGATCGCCCCGGCCCGGCAGGTCGTACGCGGGCTCGAACTGGCCCGGGCGACGGTCGCCGCGGTGCAGGACCTCCGGTCCGGCCGGGTCGAGATCGCGGCGATGCCGTCCGCCACGGTCGAGCCGCTCTCCACCGTGGTACGGCGGTTCACCGGCCGGCATCCCGGTGTCTCGGTCCGGATCCGGTCGGCGCCCCGGGCGCACACGGTGCTGGAGATGGTCCGGACCGGGACCGCCGAGATCGGCCTACTGGCCAGCCGGGACGCTCCCCGGCTCGACACCGTCGCGGTGTATCCCGCCGGCCGGCACCGCCTGGTGCTGGTCACGCCCGGGAACGGCCCCTTTCCGGCCGGGACGCCGGTGCGGTACGAGCAGCTCGCCGGCCACCGCCTGATCGTCGGCGAACCGGGGACCGGGATGCGTGACCTGGTGGAGGAGATCCGGGCGGCCGGGATCGAGGTGACGATCGTGGTCGAGTCGGAGAACCGGGAGGCGTTCCTGCCGCTGGTGCTGGGCGGTGTCGGGCTCGCCGTGGTCGCCGACTCCTGGTCGCGGCTCGCCCAGCGCTCCGGCGCCCTGGTGTTGGACCTGGAACCCGCGGCGCACCTGGAGGTCGCGTTCGTGACCCGGAAGGCTCCGCTGACGCCGGCCGCCGCGGCCTTCCTCGCCGCGGCCTCGGCGGTCACCGGCGCGGGCGACGACGCCACGGACGCCCGGAGCCTCGCCGCGTACGTCGGCTCGAACGCCGCCGTGACCAGCAACGATAGGCGGAGCCTATAAGTATCGGCGTGATCTCGTCTTGGACCGTCGGCCATCGGGGCTGGTGGAGTCGGTGTTAGCTGCGTCACTACGACGCCTGTCCCGGCACCGTGGAACCGATGGAGGTTGTCGTGGCCATCACCAGCGACACCGGCGGCACTCCGGCCAAGACCGACGTGGAGCGGGCGCTGCTCGGCGGCGGCACGTACCGCAGTCTCGGGGAGCAGCGGCTCTCCCCGGCCGAGGAGCGTTTCGAACGGGGACGCCGGACGGTGGGGCTCTGGCTCGCCCCGCTGGTCTCGGTCGTCTTCCTGGCCCTGCCGCTCGACATGCCCGGCAACCAGCAGACCCTGGCCGGCGTCCTGCTCGGCGTGATCGTGCTCTGGGTGACCGAGCCGGTGCCGATCCCGGTCGGCGGCCTGCTCGGCGTCGCCGCGATCGTCATCCTCGGTGTCGCCCCGGCCGGCGAGGTGCTCAGACCGTTCGGATCATCGACGGTCTTCACCTTCATCGGGGCCTTCATCCTGGCCCAGGCGATGCTCAAGCACGGGCTTGCCCGGCGGTTCGCGTTCCGGATGCTGTCGTTGCCGGGCGTGGGCCGGACGACCGGACGGCTGGTCGTCACCTTCGGACTCATCACGTGCGCGCTCTCCGCCTTCGTCTCCAACACCGCGACCGTGGCGATGCTGCTCCCCACCGCGCTCGGCATCCTCACCGTGATCGCCAAACTGATGCAGGACCGGGGGATCGCCCGCGCCGACTTCGACCCGACCCGGCTGCGGGTCGGCGTCGCGCTGATGCTGATGCTGGCGTACGGGGCCAGCGTCGGCGGGCTGCTCACCCCGGTCGGCACCCCGCCGAACCTGATCGGACGGGACCTGATCGCCGAGGCGACCGGCGAGCGGATCTCCTTCGCCGAGTGGATGGTGGTGGCGTTCCCGATCTGCGCGCTGATGTTCGTCGCCCTCGCCGCCGTCCTGCTGCTGCTCAACAAGCCCGAGATCCGGCGCATCGAGGGGGTCGCCGAGTACGTCGCCGGCGAGCGCGCCGCGCTCGGTCCACTCTCCCGCGCCGAGCGCAACACCCTGATCGCGTTCACGGTGACCGTGGTGCTGTGGATCACCCCCGGTGTGGTGGCGCTGCTCTGGGGCAGCGACTCCACCCAGTACGAGTGGGTCAGTGGACGGCTCAACGAGGGGATCGTGGCCGTGCTCGGCGCCTCCCTGCTGTTCCTGCTCCCGACCGACTGGGGCGCCCGGCAGTACACGCTGAACTGGAGCGACGCCGCCCGGATCGACTGGGGCACGGTCCTGCTCTTCGGCACCGGCATCATCTTCGGATCGCTGCTGGAGGCGAGCGGGCTGGCCAAGACGATCGGCGACGGCAGCGCGGGCCTGCTCGGCCTGACCAGCGTCTTCGCGATCACCGCGTTCGCCGTGCTGCTGGCGATCGTCATCTCCGAGACGACCAGCAACACCGCGGCCGCGGCGGTGGTCGTACCGATCGTCATCCCGGTCGCGGTCGCCGCCGGGGTCAACCCGTTCGTACCCGCGCTCGCGGCGACGTTCGCGGCGTCGTTCGGATTCATGCTGCCGGTCTCGACTCCGCAGAACGCGGTGGTCTACGGCTCCGGCGTCGTACCGATCACCAGGATGATCCGCTCCGGTTTCTCCTTCGACATCCTGGGCGCGATCCTGATCCTGCTGCTCCTGCCGCTGATGGCCGCCGTCGTCGGGCTGGGCGGCTGATGACGACGCGGGGGACCGACGGGATGGTCCAGCGGATCGCGGTCATTCCCGGCGACGGGATCGGCGTCGAGGTGGTGGCGGCGGCCCGGCGTGTCCTGGCCGCGGTCGCGGAGCGGCACCACCTCGCGCTCGCCTACGACGAGTACGACTGGTCCTGCCAGCGCTACCTGGCCGAGGGCGCGATGATGCCGCCCGACGGCCTGGCGCGGCTGCGGTCGGCGGACGCCATCCTGCTCGGCGCCGTGGGCTGGCCCGGGGTGCCCGACCACGTCTCGCTGTGGGGGTTGCTCATCCCGATCCGCCGGACCTTCCGGCAGTACGTCAACCTGCGCCCGATCCGGGTCTTCCCGGGCGTGCCGAGTCCGGTGCGTGACGCCCGGCCGGGCGAGGTCGACCTGGTGGTGGTCCGGGAGAACGTCGAGGGGGAGTACAGCGAGATCGGTGGGCGCTTCGGCCGGGGCTTCCCGGAGGAGCAGGCGGTGCAGGAGTCGGTCTTCACGCGCGTCGGGGTGAGCCGGATCGTCGACTACGCCTTCGCGCTCGCCCGCACCCGCCGGTCGTACGTCACGTCGGCGACGAAGTCGAACGGGATCGTGCACACCATGCCGTTCTGGGACGAGGTCGTCGCGGAGCGGGCCGCCGGCTACCCCGACGTCCGCTGGGACGCCGAGCACATCGACGCGCTCGCCGCCAAGCTGGTGCTCCAACCCGAGCGGTTCGACGTCATCGTCGGCTCCAACCTGTTCGGCGACATCCTCAGTGACCTGGCGGCGGCGGTGGCCGGCAGCATCGGCATCGCGCCGTCGGCGAACCTGGACCCGACCCGAACCTTCCCCTCGATGTTCGAGCCGGTGCACGGCTCGGCACCGGACATCGCGGGTCGGGGGATCGCGAACCCGTTCGGCGCGATCTGGTCGGCGGCCATGATGCTCGACCACCTCGGGCACCCGGCGGCGGCGGCCGACGTCATGGCGGCGCTCGAGTCGGCGCTGCGCGACCCGGCCACCCGGACCCCGGATCTCGGTGGCACCGCCGGCACCCGGGAGGCCACCGAGGCGGTGATCGATCGGCTGTGAGGGCGCGTCCCGGCCGCTCGTGGCCGTCGGGGCCGGCCGGGCGCCATCGCCGGGCCACCCCGGCCGGTCAGCGGGGGCGCTCCGGGTCGGTGACGTCCGCGACGGTGGCGCCGAGCACCCGGACCGCCTCGTCGGCGTCCAGCAGGATCGCGACGCCGCGTTCGCCCGCGCCGAGGCTGATGCGGCGGTTCCGGATCCGCTCGTCGGCGACGACCGGCCACGCGGTCCGGGCGCCGAACGGGGTGATCGTGCCCCGTTCGTAGCCGGTCACCGACCTCGCCTCGTCGGCGTCGGGCAGCGAGAGTCGGTTGACGCCGAGCAGCGCGCGCAGCTTGGGCCAGGAGATGACCCGGTCGCCGGGGACGAGGACGAAGACGAAGTCGTCCGCGCTCCGGCGGACGACGATGGTCTTCACCACGTCCGGCACCGCGATCCCGAGCGCCCGGGCCGCCTCGGGAAGGCTCCGGACGGGTTCGTGCCGGACCACCTGGTGCGGGACTCCGGCCGAGGTCAACGCCGCGATGGCCGTACTCGACATGGCTGCACGGTACCGCCCGGCTCCGGTGTCTCCTCAGAGCAGGGGGGCGACGTCACGGGTGATGGGGACGGCCAGCACGGTGGGGCCGTCCCCGTGCAGCGCGACCCGGAAGGCCTCGCGGAAGTCGTCCAGCGAGTCGAGCTGGTGCGCGGTGCAGCCGTAGCCACGGGCGATGGTGGCGACGTCCAGGCCCGGCAGCTCCAGGCCGGGCACCCCGGGTGTGTCCTCCAGGGCGGCGAAGGCCTTGAGCACCCCGTACTGCTCGTTCACCGGCACCACGATGACCACCGGCAGTCGGTGCTGCGCGGCGGTCCAGAGCGCCTGGGGGGAGTACTGGAACGAGCCGTCGCCGATCACGGCGATCACCGGCCGGTGCTGCCCGGTGTCCCGCTGGGCGAGCGCGATGCCGACCGCCGCCGGCAGCGCGAAGCCGAGACCGCCGCTGGCCATCTTGAAGTACGACGCGGGACGGGTGATGGTCAGCTGCCGGTGCAGGGCGCTGAGGTTTGAGGGGGTCTCCGGCACCAGGACGCCGTCCGCCGGCCATTCGGCGGCGAGGGCGGCGAAGAGGGCCTCCGGGGAGAGCGCGGCGGCGGGGCCGGGGGTCGGCGGAGCGGGCCGGGGCGCCGGCGGCTGCCGGTCGGTCGCCGGCAGTTGCGCGGTCAGGGCGGCGCAGGCGAGCCCGACGTCACCGACCACGCAGTCGCCGACGGGTGCCCGGGCCGCCTCGTCCGGGTCGTCGGTGAGGTGCAGCAGGCGTGTGCCGGGGGGCAGATAGCCGTGCTCGCCGGGGACGTACGGGTAGTAGCGGAAGACGGGGGCGCCGACCACCAGGACGAGGTCGTGCCCGACGAGCTTCTCGGCGAGCGGGCCGATCGCCGGGGGCAGCAGCCCCTGGAACTGCGGATGGTCCTGGGGAAAGCCGACCCGGTCCGCGAACGGCGGCTGCCAGACGGGGGCGCACAGCCGCTCGGCGAGGGCGACGGCCTCGGCCCAGCTTCCGCTGCGGTCGATCCCGGCGCCGCACACCAGCATCGGGTTCCGGCTGGCCGCGATGAGCCCGGCAAACCGGGCGAGCGCGTCGGGATCGGGCGCGACCCGGGTGCTCACCCGGCGCGGCGCGGGCGTGTACAGGGCCGGCTCGTCCCAGTCGTCGAGCGGGAGGGAGAGATAGACCGGACCGGCGGGCGGTTGGACGGCCGTCGCGTGGGCCCGCAGGAACGCGTCGGGAATGTCCTGGGCGCGCAGCGGCTCGTGGCTCCACTTGACGTACGGCTCCGGCAGGAGGGTCGGCCGCAGGTTCGTGAGCATCGGCTCGAACAGACTCATCGTCCGGGTCTGCTGCCCCGCGGTGACGATCATCGGCGTCTTGTTGTGCCAGGCGGTGACGAGGCTGCCCATCCCGTTCCCGGTGCCCGGCGCGGTGTGCAGGTTGACGTGCACCGGCCGCCCGCTCGCCTGGGCGTACCCGTCGGCCATCGCCACCGCGGAGGCCTCCTGGAGGGCGAGGACGTACGTGAAGTCGGTCGGAAAGTCCTTCAGGAACGGCTCCTCGGTCGAGCCGGGGTTGCCGAAGACGGTGGTCATGCCGAGGGAGCGGAGCAGCTCGTAGGTCGCTTCGTGCACCGTTGTCATCGAAACGTACCCCCTGGGTTTCTCGTCCCGCCGCCGGACCGGCCTCGGCGTGACCGACCAACCGGAATATTTCCGTCATACCGTACGCGTACATGATCATGCTGGTTTATTCGGTCCGCCGGGCGCGCGCTCCGGGCCGGCCCCCGGAGCGGCCAATTCGCGGTCCTGGTCACTGTTTTGCCTGGTGAGAGGGGTTGGCAACGGCGGAGGTGGGCCAGTAGTGTCGGCCCGTCTGGTCCGGCCCCCTGGTCGCCAACCGCGGTGACACCGGAGCAGACCCGCCGAGTCGTATTGTGACGAGCCGGGGACCCACAGTTATCTGGGGTGAATCCGCGGGCCACCCGTCCGCGGTAGGGCGGCCTTCCCGCCCGAATCCGTCAGCTAACCCGGTAGGCGGCGCAGGAAGGAGTACGTGTTCGTGCCGCACCACCTGGGCCGTGGCCCATCCCCCCAGCCACCACAGGACGCCGCGTCCGGAACCCGGCCCGGCCTGCCCGTACCGGGCCGACCCGTCCGGGTGACGCTCTCGACCCCGAGACCGCGGACGTCCTGACGCCCGGCGGGCACCAGCACGCGCCGACCCGGGCCGCCCGGGACTCGGGCTCGGCCGGGAGCGGCGAGCGCGGGGCACCGGACCATCCGCCCCGGGGCCGTTAGCGTCCGCCGCGGGTCCCGATCGGCAGCCGAAACGGGCGCGGTTCTGCCGCGGACGTTTCCGCCGCCGCGAATGCCGCGGCCGAGTGCCGACAATTCCGCCGCGCGTGCGCGTCGCCTCGGCAGGGTCGATCAGAACGACAATTCCCGCGCCCGTGAACGCGGCGTATCGACGCGTTCTCGACCGTGGACAGAAACAGCGGGTCGTCAATCGCGTCCAGGACCGACGACCCGCATTTCCCCCCTGGAGGATCATCGTGAAGCACGGCATCAACCAGCGACTGCGACATGCCCTCTCCGGCCGGCGGCACCGGACCGTCCTCGCCGCCGCGGCGGTGCTCGCCGCCGCGGCGACCGGCAGCGGCGTCGCCCTGTCGGTGGCTCAGCAGCCCGAGGCCGCGGGTGGTGCCGACACCGTCGCCGTGGCGGAGCTCGGCCAGTCCCTCACCGCCGGTGGCGCCGGCGGCGGCGCGCCGACGGCCGCGCCCGAGACGACGGCACCCAGCACCGCCGCGGCGGCGCCCCCGACCAGGACCGCGACCGCCACGCCGTCCCCGACGAGGGCGAAGGAGAGCCCGAAGAAGGCCGAGGAGCCGCCGGCGCCGCCGGAGTCGAAGCTGCTGGACTACACGTTCCAGGCCCAGACCACCTACTACTACTGCGGCCCCGCCGCGACCCGGATCGCGCTCTCGGTCCGGGACGCGCAGCTGAGCCAGGACGAGCTGGCCAGCCGGCTCGGTACCACGGTCAACGGCACGAACTCGGCCGAGGACACCACCCGGGTCCTGAACAGCGTCACCAGGTCGAACTTCTACCGGACCACCGCGATTCCCGGCCCGTCCGCGACCCGGGCCCAGATGGACAGGCTGCAGGCGGACGTCGTACACGCGATCAGCAACGGGTACGCGGTCGTGGCGAACATCGCCGGGTCGGCCACCGACATCGCCGGTGGCTGGCACAGCTATCCGGGCGGTCACTACCTGACCGTGGTCGGGTACCGCGACGACGGTCGTACGGTCAAGATCGCTGATCCCGCGATCCCGGGCGAGGACAGCTACTACTGGATGACCACCATCGACCTGGCGAACTGGATCGCCACCCGGGGCTACTCCGCCTGACGTCCCGTCCACCGGCACGCCCGGTCCACCGACAACCCGCCGGCCGGCCCGGCACCTCCCCGCCACCGGCCCCACTCCGCCCGGTCGACACGCTCGGCCGGGCGGAGTGGCCGGTGTGGCGTCAGGCCGGGCCGAAGCTGAACTCGGCGTACTCGGCGACCGGCGTGAAGCCGAGGCGTCGGTACAGCGCGATCGCCGGGGCGTTGTCCGCCCTGACGTTCAGGGTCACCCAGCGGACGGTTCCGAGCAGTCGTCGGCAGAGCGCCGCCACCGCCGAGGTGGCCAGACCCTGACCCCGCACCGCCGGATGGGTGGTCACGTTGCCCAGCGCGCACACCCCGTAGGTCGGGGACCAGACGTGCACCCCGGCCACCGCCAGCAGCTCACCGGCGCGGCGGATCCCGACGTACTGTCCGGTCTGGACCATCCGCTCGTCGAACCAGTTACCGGGATAGGCGGCCTCGTAGAGCGCGGTCATCGCCGGCACGTCGGCGGTGGTGAGCACCTCACCCGCCGGGACCACCCGGTCGAGCCGATCGGGGTCGGTGAGCGCCATCTTCAGGTGTGCGCCGTGCGGGCGTACCGGGAAGTGCGCCGCCAGGATCGCCTCGGCACCCGGCGAGAGGTGGGCGTCGAACGCGCGGGGCAGGAGCGGGACCAGCGCCGTCAGCAGGTCGGTCAGGCCCCGCGGGGAGCGGTCCAGCGCCAGCAGCGTGGGGGTGCCGCCGCCGTGGTAGACCAGCGCCACCCGCTCGCCGTGCCGGTACCAGGTCGTGTACGGCCAGTAGAAGTCGTCGAGGTCGCCGAGTTCGTACGCGTGCAGCTCGGGGTCCCGGCCGAGCAGGGCGGCGAGTTCCTTTCGGTCGTGGCTGGTCCTGATCACCGTCACGGGCAAGATCATGGCACGGGCGCCGCCGGAGGCCGGCGGCGCCCGTGTGCGTCCCTCCGGGCTAGGACCGGTTCATGAACTTCTCGTACTCCGGGACCACCTCGTCGGTCGGGCCGTCCGCCCGGATCACCCCGGACTCCAGCCAGATGGACCGTTCGCAGGTGTCCCGGATCGACGCGATCGCGTGGCTCACCAGGAACACGGTGCCGGCCTCGGCCCGCAGCTCGCGGACCCGCTGCTCGCTGCGGCGCCGGAACCGGGCGTCGCCGGTGGCGAGCGCCTCGTCGATCAGCAGGACGTCGTGCTTCTTGGCCGCCGCGATGGAGAAGCGCAGCCGGGCCGCCATACCCGAGGAGTACGTCCGCATCGGCAGCGAGCTGAAGTCGCCCCGGTCGTTGATCCCGGAGAACTTGATGATCTCGGGGGTGAGCTGGCGCACCTGGGCCGGGCTCATCCCCATCGCCAGGCAGCCGAGCACGACGTTCCGCTCGCCGGAGAGGTCGTTCATCAGCGCCGCGTTCACGCCGAGCAGCGAGGGCTGCCCCTGGGTGTAGATCGCACCCCGGGTGGCCGGCAGCAGTCCGGCGATCGCCCGCAGCAGGGTGGACTTGCCGGAGCCGTTGCTGCCCAGCAGGCCGATCGCCTCTCCCCGGTACGCGGTGAAGCTCACGCCCTTGACCGCGTGCACCTCGCGGACCGTCGGCGGCTTGGCGCCGAGCAGCAGCCGCCGCAGTGCGGCGACCGGGCTGTTGGTGCCGGCGGCGGCGCCCTTGTGCACCCGGTAGACGATGTGCACGTCATCCACGATGACCGTGGGGATCCGGGCCCCGTTGGCGGCGGTGGTCGCCGAGGCAGCGGTGCCGGCGGTGATCAGCTCAGCCACGTCCGTACTCCTTCTCGCCGCGCCAGAAGTAGACGAACCCGACGACGCCGACCAGCAGCGCCCAGCCCAGGCCGAGGAGCCAGGACTCGGTCGCCGGGGCGGTCACCGGGGCGCTCTCCATGAGGGCGTGCCGCATCAGCTCGATGTAGACCAGCAGGGGGTTCAGCTGTACGAGTTGGGCCGCCCAGTCCGGCAGATGCTTCTCGAAGTTGTCGACGCTGTAGAGCACGCCGGACGCGTACATCCAGGTCCGCATCACGAACGGGACGACCTGCTTCAGGTCTGTGGCCTTTGAACCGAGCCGGGCCAGCGCCATGGCGAGCCCGGCGTTGAAGATCGCCTGGAGCACGATGGCCGGGATGACCAGCAGCCACTCGATGGTGAGCGGCTCCCCGTCGAGCAGCACGATGCCGGCGAGCACCACGATCGAGGCGAGCAGGTGCTGGAACTGGGTCAGGGTGACCGCGATCGGCAGGCTGGCCCGGGGGAAGTGCAGCGCCCGGATCAGCCCGAGGTTGCCGCTGATCGCCTGGACTCCGCCGCTGACCACCGCCTGGGTGAAGGTGAAGACGAAGAGTCCGGTGCAGAGATAGGCGATGAAGTTGCTGACGCCGTCCTGGGTGTTCAGGATGATGCCGAAGATCAGGTAGTAGACCGCGGCGTTGGTCAGCGGGGTCAGCACCTGCCACAGGCGGCCGAGCCGGGCGTTGCTGAACGAGGCCACCAGCTTGGCGTTGGCGTAGGCCGAGATGAAGTGCCGGTAGGACCAGAGCTGTCGAACGTAACTGGGGAGGCTGGGTCTCGCTCCGGCCGAGGTGAGACCGTACCGGGCGGCGAGTTGGGCGCCGGTCAGTCCGGAATCGGGGTCGGCTACCGCCGAGGTGGCCATAGCAAGGCGCTCCGATCTGTGCGGGCGGGAAGGTGCGCGCGACTACGGCGACCGGGTGGCCGGGGGGAGCCGTGGCGCACCAGTCGGTTATCGCTCCGTGGCAACGTAGTCCATCGTACGTCGGGACGCAACCGTACCGTCGTCGCGCTATATTGGCCCCCGTGGCGACCGACAACCGGCGGGTTCCAGCGGGGGCGGCGGTGCTCCGAGGAGAGATCACCGACGCCATCCGCCAGGCCGTGATGCAGGAACTCGCCGCGGTGGGCTACGGACGGCTGTCGATCGAAGCCGTCGCGCGCCGGGCCGGGGTCGGCAAGACCGCGATCTATCGGCGGTGGAGTTCGAAGCTGGAGATGGTCCTGGAGATCGTCTCCCGGGTCGCCGGGCAAAGCCTACCGTTACCGGACACCGGCACCCTACAGGGAGACCTCGAAATACTCCTCCGCATCGTGGCGCGGGCGCTTCGCCACCCGTTGGCCTCGCAGATCATCCCTGATCTGCTCGCCGAGGCGGCTCGCAACCCGCGGATCGCGCAGACCCTCCAGGAGTCCCTACGGGTGAACCAGCGCGACGTCGGCAACCAGGTGATCGGCCGCGCGGTCGACCGGGGCGAGCTGCCGCCCGGGACGGATCCCGACGCCGCGGTCGACCTCATCGTCGGTCCGATCTACTGGCGGCTGGCGGTCGCCCGTACGCCCCTCCCGGACGACCACCTGCCCAGAATGGCGGCGAGCGTCGCGAGCGCACTCGGCGCGGGCCCGCCCACCGGCCCCGGCAGGTCGGCCGCCGCCGACGGCGCCGCCACCCTTCCCACGCCCCGCTGACGGACGGCCCGGCGCATCTCTCCCGCCTCGGCCGGTCCCCTGGCCGTTCGGCGGTTGTCACCTCGCCAGCACCGCATGTTCGGCCGGGACCCACCAACTAGCAACCTGACCGGGCTAGCGTCGCTTGCTCCCAAGCGACCCCTCAGCCACGGAGGATGCCCATGACCGGGCCGAACGCAGACCTGATTCCGCCTGCGAGACCCGTCATCGGAGACGCCGAGATCGACGCTGCCGTCCGGGTGCTCCGGAGCGGCCGGGTGGTGCAGGGTCCGGAGGTGGCGGCGTTCGAGGAGGAGTTCTCCGAGCTGGTCGCCGGGCGGCACTGCGTCGCCGTCAACTCCGGCACCTCCGCCCTCCACCTGACCCTGATGGCCCTGGGCATCGGCCCCGGTGACGAGGTGGTGGTGCCGTCGTTCTCCTTCGCCGCCAGCGCCAACGCGGTACGCCTGGTCGGCGCCGAACCGGTCTTCGCCGACATCGAGCCCGGTAGCTTCTGCCTGGATCCGGAGGCGGTCGCGGCGGCCGTCACGCCCCGGACCGCCGCGATCATGCCGGTTCACCTCTATGGTCACCCGGCCGCCATGGACCGGCTGATGCCGGTCGCCGAGCGACACGGCCTCGCCGTCGTCGAGGACGCCTGCCAGGCGCACGGGGCGGCGCTCGCCGGCACCCCGGTGGGCGCCTTCGGCGTCGCCGGCTGTTTCAGCTTCTATCCGACGAAGAACATGCACGCCCTGGAGGGCGGCATGATCAGCACGAGCGATCCCGCACTCGCCCGGACCCTGCGGCTGCTGCGCAACCAGGGCATGGAACAGCGGTACGCCAACGAGATCGTCGGCGCGAACATGCGACTCACCGACGTGGCGGCGGCGATCGGCCGGGTCCAGCTGCGGCGGCTGCCGGAGTGGACCGAGCAGCGGCGGGCGAACGCCAAGTTTCTCGACGCCCAGATCACCGGCGCGATCACCCCGCCGGTCGCCGACGCCGCCCGGCACGTCTACCACCAGTACACGATCCGGGTCACCGGCGACCGGGACGCCGCCCAGCGGCGCCTGCGGGAGCAGGGGGTGGGGAGCGCGGTGTACTACCCGACCCCGATCCACCGGCTCCGGCCGTACCTCGGCGAGGACGGGCAGCCCGGACCGTGGGACCTGCCGGAGACCGAGCGGGCGGCCCGGGAGGTGCTCTCGCTGCCGGTCCACCCGTTGCTGACCCAGCCGGAGCTGGAGCGGATCGCCGAGGCCGTGAACGCGCTGGCGGTGGCCCGATGAGCGGCGGTGCGCCCCGGCTGCGGGCCGGACTGATCGGCCTGGGCGCGATGGGCCGCAACCACGCCCGGGTGCTCTCCCAGCTCGACGGGGTCGAACTGGTCGGCGTGGTCGACCCGGCCGGCGACCCCACCGACACCCTCCGGGTGCCGGTCTTCGGCGCGGTTGCCGAGCTGCTGGCCCTGAAGCCCGACTACGCGGTGGTGGCCTGCCCGACCGCCCTGCACGAGGAGATCGGGCTGGAACTGGCGGCAGCCGGGGTCTGCGCGCTGATCGAGAAACCACTCGCGCCGTCCGTCGAGGCGGCGACCCGGCTGGTCCAGGCGTTCGAGGCGGCCGGGCTGGTCGCCGGTGTCGGACACATCGAGCGGTACAACCCGGCACTGCAGAGCCTGCGGACCCGGCTGGAGGCGGGCGAGCTGGGCGACGTCTACCAGGTGGTGACGCGACGGCAGGGGCCGTACCCGCACCGGATCGCGGACGTGGGCGTGGTGATGGATCTCGCCACCCACGACATCGACCTGACCGCGTGGGTGACCGGTCAGGAGTACGTCTCCGTCGCCGCCCGGACGGTCTCGCGCAGCGGGCGGGTGCACGAGGACATGGTGGCCGTGGTCGGCCAGCTCGCCGACGGCACGATGGTCAACCACCTGGTCAACTGGCTCAGCCCGCTCAAGGAGCGGTCGACGGTGATCACCGGCGCCCGGGGCTGCTTCGTGGCGGACACCCTCACCGCCGACCTCACCTTCTACGCCAACGGGGCGATCGACACCGAGTGGGAGGCGCTGCGGACTTTCCGGGGGGTCGCCGAGGGCGACATGGTGCGGTACGCCATCCCGAAGCGGGAGCCGCTGCTGGTCGAACACGAGCGGTTCCGGGACGCGGTCGAGGGCAAGGAGAGCGACATCGTGACGTTGCGACAGGCCCTGCGGACGGTGGAGGTCTCCGCCGCGGTGCTGCACTCGGCGGGCGAGGGCAGCACGGTGGAGCTGCGGCGCGGCTGATCCCCGGCCAGCGCGGGGCTTCACCGGCGACCGGCGGAGCCCCGCGCGCGGGTCGCTCAGAGATCGAGTGAGGTGGTCGCGACCGCCGTGGGATGGCGGCGGGCCAACCGCGCGGCGAGCGTGACGGCGTCGAGGTCGCAGGCGACGATCCGGTTGATCGGGCACTGGTCGAGCGCACGTACCTCCGGACGGAACATCCCGGCCAGGAGGAGGGGACGGACCATCCGGTAGGCGGGGTGGAGGATCCGCCCGTACAGGAGCTCGGAGAACCGCTGTTGACCGGAGGTGACCGCGGAGACCACCCGTCCGGCGGGCCGGTCCGATCGTCCGCCGGTTGCCGCCCTCACCAGGGCGGAGACCGCGCCGGGGAGCCGGAAGGCGAGCAGCCGCTGGAGCCGGTACGCGGGATGCCGGTCCTCCGGACGACGCGGGTGGTGGATGCGCGGTGGAGGGCTGAGGTCCAGGTCGCGCCAGACGTCGCTGGCCAGCACGAAGAGGTGCAGCTCGGCGCCGTCGGCGCAGAGACGTCGGGCCAACGCCACCACGCGTTCCGAGGGCCGAGCCTTCATCGACACCAGGATCGTCCCCGCTGGTCCGGCCGGCGTTGCGGAACGGCGCTGCGACGGGGTTCCACGACCATCTGTCTGTGTTGTCAAGGGCTGTCACCCTCCACCAGCGGGCCGGGACGGGTCAGCGGGGCGCGCCGGCCCCGCGTGTGGAGCGACGCCGCCCGACCAGCGTCCGCAGCGTCGCCTCGAGCGGCTCCAGGACGGTGTGTCGGGTGTACGCCTCGGCATGCCGCCGCGCCGCCGCCCGCAGCTCGGGGTCCCGAGCGCGGGCCAGCTTCCCGGCGGCCATCATCGACCGGGCGATCCGCTCCGGGTCCAGGCTGTCCGGGTTGCACCAGAGGGGATATCCGCGCAGGACCTCGGCGGCGGCGATCCCCGGGGCGTGCACCGAGACGATGGGACGCCCGGTCGCCATGTACTCGAAGATCTTTCCGGAGGTCACGTATCGGGCGCCGCCCGCCAGGAAGACCAGGACATCGCTCTCGGCGTAGGCCCGGGAGACGTCGGTCTTCGCCACCGGGCCGCGATACCGCAGTCCCGGGTCGACGGCCGGTGCGGACGGGTCGGCGTCGAGGCCGAGCCGGCGTCGCAGGATCCCCTCGGCCCCCCGGGAGAACCCCAGATGGCCGTGGATGTGCAGCTCCGCGTCGGCCAGCTCGGGATGGCCTCGGGCGATCCGGAACGCCTCGACCATCGTCTCCACCGGCTGGGCGGCGGTGACGGTGCCGACGTAGCTGAACCGGAGGGCCGGGGTGGTCGGGACCGGGTCGGCCTCGGTCAGCAGGTCCGGGTCCCAGCCGTTCGGCACGACCAGCATCCGGTCGGCCACGTCCGGGTACCGCTCGGCGTGCCAGCCGCGCAGCGCCTCGTTGACGAAGACCGCCGCGGCGGCGTCGCCCAGGACCCGGCGTTCCCAGGTCCACGCGGGATGGTCGGGCGGGTAGGCGGGCCGCTCCGCGAACAGGTCCAGCGTCCAGGAGTCCCGGTAGTCGACGACGTACGGTACGCCGGTCAGCCGGTGGAACAGCCAGGCGGCCGCGAAGGCGGAGAAGGGGTTGCCGGTGGCGAGGACGACGTCGAAGCGGCGTCGTGCGTGGAGCCGCAGCGCCCGGCCGACGGCGTCGAGTCCCCACGAGGAGTAGTGCTCCGGGAAGATCCGTTGTCCGGCGTCGTAGAGCCGTGCGGCGAGGACGGGCATCGTGCGGCGGAACCGACTGAACCGGCGGATGTCCCGTTCCCACCGAAAGGTGCTCAGCCGCGGCCGCTCGACCCGGATCCGTGGGTCCACGGTGTCGAGCAGGGCGTCGTCCGCCGATCCCGCGACCTCCTGCAGGAACCGCGGCGGGGCGGCGAAGACGGTGACGTCCCAGCCGCGGGCTACCAGGTGGTTGGCGGTGGCCCGGGCCCGGTAGACGCCGCTGGCGCGGGACGGAGGGAAGTAGAACGACAGGTAGAGCACCCGGGGCGGGCGGCGGGGGCGCACGGCTCTCCTCCCCGAGCCGGTCAGTCGCGGCGGGGGACCGTGAGCCAGCGCTCGAGGGTCTCGACGACGCGTTCGGCCGCCCGGCCGTCGCCGAAGGGGGTGCTGGTCGGGGTCTGGGGTGCGGCCCGGGTGGCGGTGGCGACCCACTCCGCCGCACCCAGCCGAGCCGGATCGGGAACCAGCCGGTTCCATCCGCCGTCCAGGGTCTCCGACCACTCCGTCTCCGACCGAAGGGTGGTGCAGGGCCGTCCAAGCAGGTACGCCTCCTTCTGGAGGCCACCGGAGTCGGTCACCACGCCCACCGAGCCGAGGACCGCGGCGACCATGGCGGCGTAGCCGACCGGGCGTCCGACGTGCACGGCCCCCTGGGCGAGCTTCAGGCCCTGCGCCTCGGCGCGCGCCAGCAGCCGGGGGTGCGCGAGGAGGGCCACCGGGAGCGGAAGGGCGGCGAGGGCCTCGACGAGCGACGCCAGCCGCTCGGGGTCGTCGGTGTTCTCGGCCCGGTGCAGCGTCGCGAGCAGGTACGGCTGGTCGGGGTCGACGCCGCTGGGCAGGTCGGGACGCGGATGCGCGCCCGCGAGCACGCCGTCGCGGACGCGGAGGCAGACGTCGACCATCACGTCGCCCGTCACGACGGCCCGGTCGGCGAGCCCCTCCCGGGTGAGGTGCCGCAGCGCGTCCTCGGTCGGCGCGAGCAACAGGTCCGCGGCGTGGTCGGTGAGCACCCGGTTGTGCTCCTCCGGCATGCGTCGGTTGAACGAGCGTAGTCCGGCTTCCAGGTGCGCCACCCGGATGTGCTGCTTGACCGCGGCGACGGCGCCGGCCAGCGTCGAGTTCGTGTCGCCGTACACCAGCACCCAGTCCGGTCGCTCGGCCTCGAACACCGGATCGATCGCCGCGAGGATGCGGCCGGTCTGCACGCCGTGGCTGCCGGAGCCGACCCCGAGGTGGACGTCGGGGTCGGGGATGCCCAGCCCGGAGAAGAACACGTCGGACAGGTTGACGTCGTAGTGCTGGCCGGTGTGCACGATCACGTGCCGGTGATCGGTTCGGGCGAACGCCGCCGCGACCGGTGCGAGCTTGACCAGCTGGGGGCGTGCTCCGACGACGCTGACTACCTTCACTGTGCTGGCTCCCGGAGTGTCGTGACTCGTGGCGGCGGAATGAGGGCAGAATCGCGCGCGTTCGTCATGCCGCCCAGATCCTTTCCTGGCGGCAACACAATACGTCATGCCGGGGCGGGTCGGTGGGTGCCGGGTCTTTTCTTCCGGGCCCGTTTGTTCCATTTTCCCTATACCGACAGATGTCTATACTGCCTGTTCCTTTGCTGTATGTCATCGTGGTCGAGGGTGTTGGTGGCCGGCCGTGGAACAGAAGTCAAACAATGAGAGAACTGTCATGTAATTGCGAAGGAATTGTGGCCGAACTGCCTTGATGGCATCGGTGGTTACCGTAAACTCGCCGGGTCTTCGCCGGAGTCGCCTAGGGGAGAGGCAGTAACAGCCATCATGGACGTGAACGGTGCCGCCGCGACGCGGCGCGCTCGGGGCCGGATCGTCATGCTGGTCGACAACGGCGTCCGGGGCGACTCCCGGGTGCAGAAGACCGCCCGCTCCGCTGCCGAGGCCGGCTGGGAGGTGATCCTGCTCGGCAGGCAGACGGACCCGGCCGAGAGCTCCTTCCGGCTCGGCGACGCCGAGGTGCGGTTGCTTCCCGTCCCGACCGACGTCAACTACCCGTCGCTGTTCCGGCGACGCTCCCTGCGCCGGCCGCTCGCGTACCCGGCGGGTAGCCGGCACCTCAACTACCGGCTGGCCTCGGTGCAGGCCTGGCGCGCGGACCTGGTGGCGCGGTCCGCCGCGCTCCGGACCGGGTCGACCGGTGGTCTGGCCGGGCTGGTCGGGCGGGGGCGGATCGCCGTCGGCCGGGCCGCCGCGACGCTGCTGGACAAGTGGGTACGGTTCCGGGCCCGCGAGACCCGCCGGCTGCGTGAGGTGCGGCAGAGCCCGGACAGCCTGCTCAACCGGATACCCGTCGCCTTCTGGACCACCGTGATGGGCGACCGTAGCTGGCGCCGGCTCGACCCCTCGCTCTGGAGTTGGGAGCTGGCCTACGGCAGGGTCATCGACCAGCTGGAGCCCGACCTCATCCACGCACACGACGTCAAGATGATCGGTGTCGGCGCCCGGGCCGCGCTGCGGGCTCGGGCCAGGGGCCGGCCGGTGCGGTTCGTCTGGGACGCCCACGAGTACGTGCCCGGGCTGCGGCCCCTCGCGGCGTGGTGGCTGCCGGCCCAGGTCGCCCACGAACGCGAGTACGCCCGGTACGCCGACGCGGTGGTCACCGTCTCGACCGCCCTGGCCGACCTGCTCCGCGCCGACCACAAGTTGCCCGAACAGCCGACGGTGGTGATGAACGCGCCGGTGACGAGACTGTCCGAGGAGGAGCTGGCCGCGCCGGTTCCGGACCTGCGGGCGTTGTGTGGGATCGACCGGGACACCCCCCTGCTGGCGTACTCGGGCGGGATCAATCCGGTCCGGGGTGTCGACCTGGTCGTCGAGGCGCTTCCCAGCCTGCCGGGGGTGCACGTGGCGATGCTGTCGCTGCATCCGTCCGGCAGGAACAAGCCCGCGGACGAGTTGTACGAGCGGGCCGAGCGGCTCGGCGTCGCGGACCGGGTCCACCTGCTGCCGTACGTACCGCACTGGCAGGTGTCGAGGGTGTTGGCGGCGGCTGACGCGGCGGTGAGCCCGCTGCACCACCTGCCGAACCACGAGATCGCGTTGAGCAACAAGTTCTTCGAGTACTCCCACGCCCGGCTGCCGCTGGTGGTCAGTGATGTCCGGACCATGTCGGAGGTCGTGCGGTCGACGGGGCAGGGCGAGGTGTTCCGGGCCCAGGACCTGGCTGACTTCGTCCGGGCGGTGAAGCTCGTGCTCGCCGATCCGGAACGGTACCGGGCCGCGTACGACCGGCCCGGCCTGCTCGAGGAGTGGAGCTGGGAGGCCCAGGCCGAGATCCTCGACCGGCTGTACGCCCGTCTGCTGCCGCAGGCCCCGCCCCGGCAGCACCCCGGGGTCGGGGACCCGGGGAGCGCCGTGTCCGGTCCGGCGATGGCGGCGACCGGGGCGTGACCCGGGATCGTCACCCGGCCGGACGTGCCGTCGCGCCGCCGGCCGGCAGCCCTGACGACCACAGGACGAGCACGGACAAGGAGACTCGGATGCCCCCTCGTCGGGATGTGGCGGTCATCACGCCCTGGTACCCGACCCGGCAGACGCCGTTCGGTGGCGCGTTCGTACGGGCCATGGTGGCGGCGACCGCCTCGGCGCGCGATCGGGCCACCGTGTACCACGTTGACGGCTGGGGTGCGCACGTCGGTCCGCGGCAGGATCACGCCATCGCCCGGGCGCACCGGTCGCTGCTGACCCACGCCCTCCGGGAGACCACCACGGTGACGGGAGCACGGCTGTGCTACGTCCCGGTGCCGGTGCGGGTCGGCATCTCCTTCGCCGAGTTGGCGACCCGGTACGCGGAGGCCCTGCACGTCGCGCTGGACGGCCGGCGCATCGACGCGCCGGTGGTGCACGCGCACGTGGGCCTGCGGGGTGGCTGGACGGCACTGCAGAACGCGCGCCCCGACGCCCGGGTCTTCGTGACGGAACACTCGACCTTCCTGCCCAGCGTCCTCGCCGAACCCGACTCCCGGGCGATGTACGACGAGGTGATCCACCGGGCCACCGGCTTCTTCGTGGTGGGCGAGACGTTGCGCGCCATCCTGGTCTCGGCGTTTCCGCACCACGCCGACCGCATCGGGATCATGCCGAATCCGGTGGACTTCGGCCCCGTGCGGTCCGACCCGGTCACCCGGCTACGCCGCTGGCTCTTCGTGGGCTCGCTCAGCGACCGCAAGGGCGTGGCCCTGCTTCTCGACGCGTTCGCCCGGTGCCGGGCCGACGAGCCCGACCTCACGCTGACATTCGTGGGCGAGGGGAGGCTGCGGGCCACGTTGGCGGCGCGGGCAGACGCGCTGGGCGTGGCGGAGGCGGTCACCTTCGTCGGCTCGGTCATGCCCGACCGGGCGCTGGAGCTGATGCGGGAGCACGACCTTCTGATCCATCCCAGCCGGCTGGAGACCTTCGGGATGACCGTGGTGGAGGCGGTCGCCGCCGGCATGCCGGTGCTGGTGACCCGGTGCGGCGGGCCGGAGGAGACGCTGGCCGGGATCGAGGACGCCGCCGGTGGGCTGATCGACGTCGACGACGACCCGGAGACCATCGCCGCCGGCTACCGGCGGCTCCGGGACCGCTTCCCCGACGGCGTCGACCTGGCGTACGCCCGTGCGGTGCTCGCTGACCGGTACGGGTACGACGCGGTGGCGGCGGCTCATCGGCGGATCTGGTTTCCCGATGCCAGCGATACGGTGGCGACGGTGCGGGCGGGGCTCGGCACCGGCGATGTGGGGGAGTGACCGTGCGGGTGTTGTTCCTCGCGCTCGGCGGCAACCGGGCACGGGCCGCGGTGGAGGAGTCGGCGCAGGTGGTCGCCGTCGGCGGCCGCCCGGTGGTGCTCGTCGACACTCTCCGGCCCTGGCGACGGATGAGCTTCGACCCCGCGGTCGAGGTCGTCGAGCTGTCCACGCTGGAGTCGACGCGGATGCCGGTCCGGCTGGAACGGGCGGTGCTGTTCACGGTCCCACGCCGACTGTTCCGGGTGGTCGGCCGTGGCCCGCTGCGTCAACCGGCTCGCCGCGTCTCCGCCAGGTACGAGACCCGCGTGGCCGAGCGGCTGCACCGTCAGGTGGTCCTGCCGATGATCCGGCCACGGTGGGGCGAGGGGACGTGTCCGGTGCTCCGTCGGTACCTGGCGAAGGGAGGGGACCTGGACGCGATCGTGGTCCTGGATCCGGCCTCGATGCCGTACGCGGCAGGACTGGTGGCGGGCTACCGGAGCGCCGGTACGAGACCGCCCCGCCTGGCGTTCGGCATCGACCACCTTCTGAGCTTGCGGGACTCCGGGTAACCGTGACCGGCTCGCACGCGTCCCCGCACCGGGAGGCCGAGCCGGCCCGCCGACCGCGGCTGCTCTACCTCTCCTTCTACTTTCCGCCCTCCCGGGCGAGCGGTGTCTACCGGGCCCGGGCCACCGCGAACCACCTCGCGATCCGCGGCTGGGACGTCACCGCCCTCGCCGCGCCACTCGACTTCCTGCGCGACGTGCTCGGTTCGCTCGACACCGACCTGGCCGCCACCGTGGATCCCCGCATCCGGGTGGAGCGTCCGCCCCTGCACCGGTTCGCGTGGGAGAAGGACCTGCGCCGGTACGGGAGGTTCCGTCGGACGTTCCCGCGTTCCGCGCAGAAGCTCTACCAGCTGAGCCAACGACTGGGCTTCCCGGAACACTACGCGTCCTGGGGTCTCGCCGCGGTGGCGCGAGGGCTTCGGCTGCATCGTCGACGGAGGTTCGACGTCGTGCTGGCGACGGGCAACCCGTTCGCCTCGTTCGGCGCGGCCTGGCTGTTCCACCGGCTGACCGGCGTACCGTACGTCCTCGACTACCGGGATTCCTGGACCCTCGACCTGTTCACCAACGAGCCCGCCTTTCCACCCGGGCACCCGGCCTGGCGTTGGGAACGCCGGGTGCTGGCCCGGGCGTCCGGGGTGGTCTTCGTCAACCAGGCGCTGCGGGACTGGCACGCGGAACGCTATCCGGCCGTCGCGGACCGCATGCTGGTGGTGCCGAACGGCTGGGATCCCGAGCTCATCGCCGCGCCGGTGGACTCCCCGCAGATCGGTGGACCGGGCACCGCGGCGGGGGGCGCGGACGCCGCCCCGGGCCTGCGCTTCGGCTACCTCGGTACGGTCACCCGGGTCCAGCCGCTGGAGGAACTGGTCGCGGCGTTCCAGCTCGTCCGCGCGCACGGTGACCTGACCGACGCGGAGCTGCGGATCCACGGCCACCTCGGCTTCTCCCCGGCCGGCTCCGCGGAGCTGGTGAGCCGGCTCGGACTGACCGGGGACACCGGAGTCCGCTACCTCGGCCCGGTGGCGAAGACCGAGGTCCACACGGTGTACGCGGAGACGGACGTCCTGATCTTCCTCGCTGGTGGATCGCGGTACGTCACCTCCGGCAAGATCTTCGAATACCTGGCGAGCGGTCGCCCGATCGTTTCCGTGCACGCGCCGGGGATCGCGGCGGAGGAGGTCCTCGCCGGCTATCCGTTGTGGTTCACGGCCCGGAGCCTGGACCCGGCCGCGGTGGCCCGGTCGATGGTGGCCGCCGCCCGGGCCGCCCGGGAGCTCGAGCCCGAGCAGCGCGCGGCGGCGCGTCGACACGCCGACCGGTACGCCCGGGAGCTCGTGCTCTCCCCACTGGAGGCGCGGCTTCGCGCCCTGGTCTCCGGCGACCGACGGACGTAGCGGGTACGGAGGTACGTATGGGCGGCGACGGACGGGACCCGCGGTCCCGGACCATCGTGCTGCTGGCGCTCGCACCCCGGGTGGGGGAGCGGGTCGTCGGGTACGCCGGACAGCTTGCCGAGCGAGGACGGAACGTCGTGTTGGTCGTGGTGGACGACCAGCGGCGGCCCGGTGCGGAACTCGACCCACGGGTCCGGGTCGCGTCCCTGCTCCCCGCCGGACGGCGGAGCACACTGCACCTCCTGGAGCGGACGTTCGCCCCGCCCCGGCCCGCCGGTGGCGAGGTGCCGCGCCGTGCGCACCCGCGTCTCGTGGCACCGCTGCACCGGGTCGCGGCGATGTGCTACGGCCAGCTCCGGGCACTGGCGCTGGCGCGGCGGGCGCTCCGGACCGTGCCGTGGCGCGAGCTCGGCGTACCGGCCGCGATCGTCGCCGCGGACCTGGACTCGGTGGTTCTCGGCGTACGGCTGGCGCGGCGACACCCGACGGCGATCGCCACCTCGGCGCTCGATCCGGAGCTGGGGACCGGGGAGACCCGCGGGTAGCACGTATCGGTGCGAACCGAACTGCACGATTCGGTACGACGGCCGCGCCGTGCCGTACACTCGCCGGGGTTCTCGCGTGAGGCGGCCCGTGAGTAAAGGCAGCGGCACAGATCATGGACGTAGTCCGGCCGGTCAGACCGGCGATGGGTGGCGGAGGCGCGGGGATGTCCGCGTGAGCACGCCGGACGTCAGCGTGGTGGTGGTCGTCCACAACGCCATGCCCGATCTCACCAGGTGCCTGAACTCCCTCGTCCGGCAGAGCATCGGTCGGCACCGACTGGAGATCATCGCGGTGGACGACGGCTCCACCGACACCAGCGGCCGGGAGCTGGACTGGTTCGCCCGGCTGTACCCGGAGACCGTCCGGGTGATCCACCAGCCCTACTCCGGCGGCGGGCTGGGCGCGCCGAGCAACCGCGCCCTGGAGCAGGCCACCGGACGGTACGTCTTCTTCGTCGGCGCCACCGACCACCTCGGGCGGGAGGCGCTGGAACGGCTCGTGACGGCGGCCGACGCGTACGGCTCGGACGTGGTGCTCGGGCGGGTGGTGGGCCTGGACGGCCGGCACATCGACCAGTCCGTCTTCGCCGGCAACGAGATCCAGATTGGGCTCTTCGACTCGGCGTTGCCCTGGTCGCTGTCGAACACCAAGCTCTTCCGGCGCAGCCTCATCGAGCGTCACCGTCTGCGCTTCCCCGAGGACCTGGTGGTCGCCGGCGACCAGCCGTTCACCTTCGAGGCGTGCCTGCGGGCGGGCCGGATCTCGGTGCTGGCCGACTACGAGTTCTACTACGCGACCCGCCGGGTCCGGAACGGGCAGCAGGCCGGGCACCTGGACCGACTCCGCAGCGTCGAGTCGATCATGAATGTGGTGGCCCGGTTGGTGGAGCCGGGCAAGGAGCGGGACCACGTCCTGCTGCGACACTTCAGCTGGGAGGTCGCCCGGCTCGTCGAGGACGACTTTCTCCGGCTCGACCGTCCCGTCCAGGAGGAGGTGGTGGCCGGGATCCGTACCCTGGCCGACCGCTACCTCACCGACCACATCCGAGCCCAGCTGGAGATCGAGGCACGGTTGCGGATCTCCACCGCGCAGCGCGGCACGGTCGAGGACGTCATCGCGGTGATCCGGCAGGACGCCGAGCACGGCGTGCCGCCCACCATCATCGACGGGGTCCGCTGGTACGCGGGCTACCCCGGATTCCGGGACCCCCGGCTCGCCATGCCGGACGAGTGGTTCGACGTCTCGGAGTGCGCGGCGGACTGGCTCGCCCGGCTGGAGGCGATCGTGGCGACCTGGAACACCTGCCCCGACGGCGAGCGGGCGCTGACGGTCATCGCCCGGACACCCCGCCGGGACCTGATCGAGCTCGCCTCCGGGCCGATCGGACTCACCGCCGGCGACATCGTCGGTACCACCCTGGAAACCAACCGCGACAAGGGCGGCACCAACCTGCGCGTCCAGTTCCGGATCGGGCCGTTTCTCGAGGGCGTCCCGGCCGGCGGACGGCTCTATCCGATCCGCTCCCAGCTGACCGCCTTCGGCTCCGTCGGCAGCGCGCCGCTGCGGGCGCCGATCCGGCCGCCGGTCTCCCGGCTGATGGCCCGTCGGGGGGCGCGGTTCTACGTGGTCACACCGACGGTGAACCACCGCGGCCAGTTCGTCATCGCGATTACACCTGTTACTCCCCGGCGCGTCATCCAGAGGTTACGGAGGAAGCGACCGTAGGGAGCAGAGTGGCGGCATGAGGATTTGCGTCGTCGCGCTCGGAAAGATCGGCCTGCCACTCGCGGTACAGTTCGCTGACAAGGGGCACACCGTGCTGGGTGCCGACGTGTCCGAGCGGGTTGTGCAGCTGGTCAACGACGGCGCCGTACCGTTCCCGGGCGAGACCGACCTGGACGTCAGGCTCAAGGCGGCGGTGGCGGCCGGGCGGCTGCGGGCCACCACCGACACGACCGCGGCGGTCGCCGAGTCCGAGGCCGTGGTCGTGGTGGTGCCGCTCGTCGTGGATGCGGACGGGGTGCCCGACTTCGGCGGGATGGACGACGCCACCCGGGCCATCGCGGCCGGCCTCCGACCGGGCACGCTGGTCAGCTACGAGACCACGCTGCCGGTCGGGACCACCCGCAACCGGTGGGCCCCCATGCTGGAGGAGGGCTCCGGCCTCACCGTCGGGCGCGACCTCTTCCTGGTGTTCAGCCCGGAGCGGGTACTGACCGGTCGGGTCTTCGCCGACCTGCGTCGCTACCCGAAGCTCGTCGGCGGGGTGGACGAGGCCTCGGCGCGGCGCGGTGTCGAGTTCTACACGGCGGTGCTGGACTTCGACGAGCGGCCGGACCTCGCCCGGCCCAACGGGGTCTGGGACCTCGGCTCGGCCGAGGCGTCCGAGCTGGCCAAGCTCGCCGAGACGACGTACCGGGACGTCAACATCGGGCTGGCGAACCAGTTCGCCCGGTACGCCGACACCGTCGGCGTGGACATCACCGCGGTCATCGAGGCGTGCAACACCCAGCCGTACAGCCACATCCACCAGCCGGGGATCGCGGTCGGCGGACACTGCATCCCGGTCTATCCCCGGATGTACCTCTGGAACGACCCGGCGGCAACCGTGGTGCGGGCGGCCCGGGAGGCGAACGCGGCGATGCCGGAGTACGCCGTGGACCTCCTCGCCGCGGCGGTCGGCGACCTGACCGGGGTCGGGGTGCTGGTGCTCGGCGCGGCGTACCGGGGTGGGGTCAAGGAGACGGCGTTCTCCGGGGTCTTCCCGACCGTCGACGCGCTTCGGCGCCGGGGCGCCACGCCGTACGTCTCGGATCCGATGTACACGGCCGGCGAGTTGACCGCGCTCGGCCTCCCCGCGTACGCCGACGAGCCGGTGACCGCGGCGGTGGTCCAGGCCGACCACGCCGAGTACCGGACCCTCGGCTCGGCGGACCTGCCGACCGTACGGGTGTTGGTGGACGGTCGACGGGTGACCGACCCGGCGCGCTGGCCCGGCGTACGCCGGGTGCTCATCGGCGGCTGAGCCGGCGGCGCGCTCCGGCCACCGCGGTCCCCGGGCATCCCGGGCCGGTGGTGCGTCGTCCCGCGTCACGGACCGGGCGTCACCGCACGCGTCCCGTGCCGAGCCGGGTGCGGGCCGGGTGACGTCCCGCCCGGCCCGCGAGGCGGCGCCGGCCGGACTCAGCACCTCCCGGCGTCGACGGCGGGCGGCCGCTCCGGGTCCCGTGAGACCACCTCGCCCCGGGCGTCGACCCAGCCCCTCGGCCGGGCGGGGTTGCCGGCGACGAGCTGGTACGGCGCCACGTCCCGGGTGACCACCGAGCCGGCGGCGACCATCGCGTACTCACCGATCTCGACGCCGCAGACGATGGTCGCGTTCGCGCCGATCGACGCGCCCCGACGTACCACGGTCGGGGTGATCTGCCAGTCCGGGTTCTGCGCCCGGGGCCGCAGGTCGTTGGTGAAGACCGCGGACGGGCCGACGAAGACCTCGTCCTCGATCGTCACCCCCTGGTAGACGGAGACGTTGTTCTGGATCTTCACCAGGTCGCCGATCACCGCGTTCGCGTCCACGTAGACGTTCCGGCCGATCACGCAGCCGGCACCGATCCGGGCGGTGGAGCGGATGTGGGCGAGGTGCCAGATCTTGGTGCCCGCACCGATCTGGGCACCCGCGTCGACCTCGGCCGACGGGTGGACGAAGACGGTGTCGGGCAGGGAGGGGTTCTCGGTCATCGCTCGATTCACGGGTCGACGGGAGGCGCCCGGGCGTACCGCGGCACCCGGGCCGGTCAGGGCGGCGGCACGGACGATGTCGCCCGGCGCCGCGTACGGAGCGCGACCGGCGTCGCGGCTCGGGCGAAGCATAGCCGGCCCGGACGCCCCGGTGACCGGTCGAAACGGCGACGAGTCGGCGGCGGGTCGGTGTCGGATCGGTGGCCGGCACGTGTCCGGGAGGTGTCCTCACCCGGGTGGGTGGAGCGGGACCTCCGGCCGGTAGATCCGGAAGGTGGCGATCTCGGTCACCGTCGCCGCCACCTTCCGGTCGCGCAGCAGGCGCTGGAGCGACGCCTCCGCGGGACCGCCGGCGGCGAGGACGAAGGCCGGGTGCCCGGCCTCCCGGATCTGCCGGGCGTACGGCCGGTAGCGGTCCTGCCCCGGCCGCAGCCGGTCGTCGAGGACGGCGCAGACGACCCGTTCCCGGGCGTTGAAGACGAGCCGGTTGCAGGTCCAGTACTCGCCGTAGACCCGGGTCAGGCCCGCCCGGCGCAGCGCGTCGGCGAGCTCGCGGGCCTGCCGTTCCTCGGTGCGGATCGTGCCGATCTGGCCGATCAGCTGTCCGGTTGCGGCGAGCATCAGCGCCACGAGGAGGGCGAGTACCGCCACGGCGAGGAGCCCGCCCAGCCGGGCGGCGGTCCGGGCCGCGGCGCGACCGGTCCACCGGGCGACCAGCCAGAGCGGCCAGAGCACCGCAGGAAGCGAGATCTGCAGGATCGACAGGTACCGCGCGCTGGCGAGCGGCGCGGTGGCGGCGAGCGCACTGCGGGCGTACGCCGCGAGGGCCAGCACCCCCCCGACGAGGAGGGCGAGCTGCCCGACGTACCGGAGCCGGGCTGCCGCCCGGGAGACGGCGGGACCGTCGCGCGCCTCCCCGACCGCGGCGTCGCCGTCCGGCCGTACCGGGGCCGCCGTCGGTGGTCGCGTCGCCTCGGGTGTCCCCGTCGCCCCTCGGGGGCGCGTCGCCTCGGGCGTCCGTGACGGCGATCCGGCCGCCGTGGGGTCGGGGCGGAGCATACCGCGTACGGCCAGCGCCACCGCGGCGAGTACCAGGGCCGGATAGAGTCCGCCCCACCACATCTGCTCCGGGGCGCAGCCGTCCGGTGGGCAGAGGCCGGTGGCGAGCGGAATCCCGACCAGCACCGCCCCGTACAGGCGGTCGGTGGCCGTGGTGACCACGGCCGCCCCGTCACTGACCTGACGCAGCACCGACACGGAGTCCTGCCCGGCCGGCGCGGTCAGGTTGTCCACGATCAGCGGGGTGACCCCGACCAGAAACCCACCGACGACCAGCGGCCCGGCCCGGCCGAGCAGGTCCCGCCAGGTGCCGGCCAGCAGCAGCCCGACTGCGGCGATCAGGTACGGCAGCACCAGCCAGTCGTCCCAGACACACAGCCCGGCCAGCAGGCCGAAGAGGGCGAACCCCCACCACCGGTGTCGGGTGGAGTGCTGCCCGAGGGCGAGGGCGATCAGCAGCAGGCCGAGCACGGCGGGCTTGATCTCGGGACGCCCCCCGACGGTGGTGATCTGGTCCCGCACCACCCGCTCGGAGCCGAGCGCGAGCAGGCCGACGGTGGCGGTGGCCAGCCAGGGGGAGTAGAGGCGCCGGGTGAGCCGGTAGCTCAGGTAGACGAAGACCGCGTGGAGCGCGAGCAACGGCAGCCGGAGCAGGGGCCAGCTCGGGGTGAACAGGGCGAAGAGCGGCGCGGCGAGGTAGCTCTCCACCGTGCCCATGTAGTGCTGACCGTAGAGAAAGATCGGAAACTCCCGGCCGGCGGCGATGTGCATCGCGGCGAGGCCGAACGTTGCCTCGTCGCTGTTCGATCCCGGCACGGTGAGCAGGATCAGCACCAGGCGGTAGGCGACCCCGAGCACCCCGAGACCGAGCGCCACCTGGCCGGGCCGGTCGAGCGACCGGACCCGCCGACCCCCGCGCGGCATCGCCACCGACACGACCAACGCCCCCGTCGTCGCCCCGCCTCGGAGTCTGTCACAGCCGACCCGGCTCGCGGCCTGGATCGGCGCAGTCCGCCGGCGTATCGGCTGGTCACGAGCGAGAAGTGGATCTGTCGTGACCGGGCCGGCGGCGCTGTGGCAGGGTGTCATGGTGTCGCTGATTCCCGCCGGTCCGGCGCCCGCGCCGCGGCTGCACCGAGCGGCCCGGATCGAAGATGCGGTACACCAGTTCCTCGCACGTCGACTCGGGCAGGGCGGCTGGGACGTCACGCTCGTCCCGTACGCCGGCTACGGCGCGCCCGGCTGGGTCCGGGTGCTGGGCCGGGTGCTGCTGACCCGGCTGCGCCGCCGACCCCGCCGGCGGCCCGAGAAGCTGCGGGGCTGGCGGAGCTTTGCCACGTTGCCGGTGCAGCACGCCCCGGTCGTGATCGAGGCGGGCGGCACCCGACACGAGGCCCGGGCCGACCGGAGCGGCTTCGTCGACCTCGTCGTCGACGCCGAACTGGACCCGGGCTGGCAGAGCGTACGGCTGACCAGCCCCGGGGCCGAGCCGGTCGACGCGCCGGTCCGGATCGTCGACCCGACGCTGCGGTTCGGCATCGTCTCGGACATCGACGACACGGTGATGGTCACCGCCCTGCCCCGGCCACTGCTCGCCGCCTGGAACACCTTCGTCCTCGACGAACACGCCCGGATGGCGGTTCCGGGAATGGCGGTCCTCTTCGAACGGTTGGTCAACGCCCACCCGGGGGCACCGGTGCTCTATCTCTCCACCGGTGCCTGGAACGTCGCCCCGACCCTGACCCGTTTCCTCTCCCGACACCTCTATCCGGCCGGACCGTTGCTGTTGACGAACTGGGGACCGACGCACGACAGATGGTTCCGCAGCGGACGGGAGCACAAGCGGACGACGCTGGTTCGGCTGGCCCGGGAGTTCCCGCAGATCCGGTGGCTGTTGATCGGCGACGACGGCCAGCACGACCAGGAGATCTACGCCGAGTTCGCCGCGAAGTACCCGGACAACGTCGTCGGCGTGCTGATCCGCCGGCTCTCGCCGACCCAGGCGGTGCTGGCGGGGACGTTCCCCGCCCCGGCGGACAGCCCGGACGGCGGTACGGCCGCCGGGGCGCTGGGCGAGCGGTGGCTGACCGCCCCCGACGGGGCCGGGCTGTGGCGGCTGCTCCGTGAGGCCGAGTTGGTCTGATCCGGCCGGGTTCGGGAGCGTCGGCGCGTCGCCGCCTCGGCGGTGCGCGCGCTACGCCGACGCGTCGCCGTCAGCCGCGGCCTCCGCCGCCCGGCGGCGGTCTCGGCGGCCCCGGGCGAGCTCGGTGCCGAGGGCGTCCAGCCGCTGGCTCCAGAACCCTCGGTACCGCTCCAGCCAGCGGTCGATCTCCCGCAGCGGGGTGGGGTCGACCGCGTAGAGCCGCCGGGTCCCCTCGGCGCGGACCGTGGCGAAGCCGTTCTCCCGGAGCACCCGCAGGTGCTGCGAGACGCCCGGCTGCGAGATCCCGAACTCCTCCTGGATGACCGCGCTGACCTCGCCGGCGGGCCGCTCGCCGTCGGCCAGCAGCTCCAGGATCCGTCGCCGGACCGGGTCGCCGAGTACGTCGAACGCGTGCACGGACGCCATTTTCTCAGCGCGTACTTATATAGGGAAATCCGGTCGAGCGGCTGCCGATCCGCCGCCGGCCCGCGCCACGTCCGCCGGCGCCCCCGATTCCCGGACGGCCCCGCCCGCCGATCATCCTGACCCGGGCCGGCTGGCCGCCCGGAGGCGCACGAACGGTGCGGCGCCCGACCCGCCGCGCGCGTCACCCGAGGTGCGACGCTCCCGCGTCATTCGGGGTGTACCGCTGGGCCGGGCCGCAGTAGTCGGGGCGCGGGCTGTCCGAGAGCAGCGAGGCCCGGCAGACCTGGACGACGACCGAGTCGATGGGGCCGCGCGCCAGGTCGGCCCGCAGCGCCACCTCGATCGCGATCTGGGTGTTGTCGACCCGGTGCACCACCTCGTCGACCAGGACGTCCTTGCTGTACGCCGAGTACGTCGCGTAGCTGAACCGCAGGTCGTCGAGGCAGATCCGGCTCGGGTCGTCCCGGGACGGGCGGTCGATCAGGTACCCGGTGAGCAGGACGTCGGCCTGGCCCGGTGGCGCGGTGATCGGGCGCCAGTCGAGCAGGCCCTCGGTCTGGCCGTACGGACAGCCGTCGCCCGAGTCGGCGGCGAAGCGGACGACGGACGCGCGGGTGGTCGCCTCGGCGGCGAACCCGGGGTCGGACGGGGCGGCACCGGCGGCGAGCAGCGCGGCGGCGACGACGGTTGCCGCCCGGCGAATCGATCGCGGCATGAGCTTTCCCTCTCGGACGGTTTGTGGGGTGGCGGCCCCGGGCGGGCCGGCCGGCCACCTGGGCGGGCCCGGACCCGAGCCGGACAACCGCGGATGTCGCGCGCCGCAATACATATCGATGTCTTGTCGAGCCAGCGCGTCTACGACCCGGCCGGTGGGTGGCTGGTTCGGCGGCGGCATCGCGAGCCGGCGCCCCCCGGACGCACGCGAACTCCAACCCGGGCCGGGCGAACTCCGGCACGACCAGGGCGAAACCCCGGCCCGGGCTGGGAGAGTCCCTGGCCGGCGCGGTGGGTTGGTCTCAGCGCTCGATGATCAGGTTGATACCTATCGTGATCATGGTGATCGCGATCAGGCTGTCGAGGACCCGCCAGGCCAGCGGACGGGCGAAGATCCGGCCGAGCAGGCGGGCGCCGTACCCCAACGCGGTGAACCAGACCAGGCTGGCCAGCGCCGCGCCGGCGCCGAACCACCAGCGCCCGACCGGGTCACGGGTGTTGGCGAGCGAGCCGAGCAGCAGGACGGTGTCGAGGTAGACGTGCGGGTTGAGCCAGGTCAGCGCCAGCACGGTCAGCACCGCGGTACGCAGTGACGCTCCACCGTCGTCGGCCGGGGTCAGCGCCTGGCGACGAAACGCCCGCCGGGCCGCCAGCAGCCCGTAGCCGACGAGAAACGCGGCGCCGGCCCAGCGTACGGCGGTGAGCACCACCGGGGCGCGCGCGACGATCAGGCCGATCCCGGTGATGCCGGCCAGGATGAGGACCGCGTCCGAGGCGGCACAGACGGCGACGATCGGCAGGACGTGCTGAGCCCGGATGCCCTGCCGGAGCACGAAGGCGTTCTGGGCGCCGATCGCCACGATCAGGGAGAGCCCGACACCGAATCCGGCGACCAGGCCGGAGAGGAGCCCGGCGGGAAGCGGAAGGTTGGCGGAAGCGGTCACGGGCCGACCCTAAGGATCGGAGCGGGGGCCACTCCAGCTAATGATTCTTACCTAAGATTAGGGTTGCTTATGTGGACGTGCAGTTCGAGCAGCTTCGTACCTTCGTCGCGGTGATCGACCAGGGCTCGTTCGAGGCCGCCGCCCGCCAGTTGCACGTCACCCCCTCCGCGGTCAGCCAGCGGATGAAGGCGCTGGAGACCGCGATCGGCCGGGTGCTCGTCGAGCGCGGCAAACCGGCCCGGCCCACCCCCTCCGGCGAGGTCGTGCTGCGGCTGGCCCGCCAGGTCGCGCTGTTGGAGCGCGACGTCCTGGACCAGCTCGGCGACGACTCCACCGCCACGGCGGCCGGGTTCACCCGGATCCCGATCGTGGTCAACGGCGACTCGCTGAACACCTGGGTGCTGCCCGCGCTCGCCGCCGCGGTCCGGGCCGGGATCTGCGTGGACGTCTACCGGGAGGACCAGGACCACTCCGTGGAACTCCTGCGGCGGGGCACGGTGATGGCCGCGGTCACCTCGGAGGCGCGCCCGGTGCAGGGCTGTGCGGTTCGCCGGCTCGGCCGGATGCGGTACCGTCCGATGGCCAGCCCGGAGTTCGTCCGGACCTGGCTGCCCGACGGTCCGACGGTCGCCAACCTGGCCCGGGCGCCGATGCTGGTCTTCGACCGGAAGGACGACCTGCAACACCGCTACCTGCGCCAGCGGACTCGTCAGCCGCTGGACCCGCCCCGCAGCTACCTGCCCTCCTCCGGGGACTTCCCGGAGGCCATCCGGCTCGGGCTCGGCTGGGGGATGCTGCCGGGCCAGCAGATCGCGCGCTACCAGGACTCCGGCGCGATCGTCCCCATCGACCCCGACGCGGTCCTCGACGTACCGCTGTACTGGCAGCAGTGGCGGCTCGACTCCCGGCTCCTCACGGCGCTGGCCGACGCCGTCGCCGCCGCGGCCGCCGCGTCCCTGGAGCGGTAGCCCGACCCCTCCGGCCCCGGCCGCCCCGTGTCCGTCACCGGGCCTTCCGGGCCATCCCGGCTCCCCTCGTCCCGGGGTGGCGCGACCCGTCCCTCGACGTCCGGGGGGCGCGACGGTTCGTCAGACGGTGACCCGCTCGCCCGCATCGGGCCGCGTCGCGAACGTGCCGGTGCGACTCGCGTTGGCCGCGGTCAGGCAACCGAGAACCGCGACCACCGCGAAGCCGAAGAACAGCAGCTGCGCGGAGCGGGTCGTCGAGGGCGCGCCGAGGTTCACCAGCACCCCGCCCAGGGCGGAGCTGAAGGCGAGCGCGATCAGCTCGACGGTGTTCGCGCCGGCCGACGCCTTGCCCGCCTCGGCCGGGTCGTCGGACACGCCCATGGTGGCCACGACCAGGTGGGGAAACGCGATGCCGATTCCGGCGCCCGCGGCCATGAGACCGACAAACCAGGCCCCGACCGCGAGGAGTCCCGCGTGCTCCCACTGGGTCAGCCCGGCCAGCGTCAGACCGGCGGCGAGCACGGCGGGCCCCAGCGCGCACAGCCGCCGGATCGTCCGCGGGTCGGAGGCGTTGGCGCTGAACACCATGCTCGTCGACCAGCCCAGCGACACGGCGGCGCCCAGAAAGCCGGCCACCAGCGGCTCCAGCCCTGCCAGCCGCTGGCCGAACAGCGGGGTGAACGCCTCGGTGGCGGTGCCGGCCGCGAGGACGGCGATGGTCAGGTACAGCCACATCAACGGATTCGCCGCCGAGTACGTCATCGCCGGCAGGACCCGTACGGCGGCGCGGCGCTCCCACGCCACGAATCCCGTCAGCAGCACCGCGGCCACCACCCCGGCGCCGGCCAGCTGCCACGGCTGCTCCAGCAGGCTCGCGACGCTGATGACGGCCGTGGTCGCGGTCAGTAGCGCCAGCGAGACCACCGGCATCGGTTCGCCGGCCGTCGCCCGTTCCGGACGCGGCAGCACCCGCGACGCGACGACGGCGACGAACGCGCCCACCACGGCGAGCACCACGAACGCGAGTCGCCAGGCGGAGAACTGGGCGAAGACGCCTCCGATGGCGGGACCGGCGAGCGTCCCGACGCCCCACATCGCCGAGACCAGGGCGGTCGCCGTGGCCCAGAGCCGTTCCGGCAGCACGGCCTGCACCACCGCGTAGCCGAGGCCGGCCAGGATCCCGCCACCCACGCCCTGCAGCGCGCGGCCGCACAACAGCACCACCATCGTGGGGCTCACCGCGCACACGACGGTGCCGATGACGAAGGGCGCCAGCGCGATCAGGTACGCCCCGGCCGGCCCGCGCCCACCGAGCAACCGGCTGACCAGCATGGAGGAGATCACCGAGGCGATCATGAATACCGAGGTGCTCCAGGCATAGAGCCGCTCCCCTCCGATGTCCTCGGTGGCCGTCGGCAGCAGGCTCGTGGTGAGGAAGACGTTGATCGCGTGCAACCCGACCCCGCCGGCCAGGACGGTGGCGATGCCGACGTGTCCAGGACCGAGCAGGTCACGCCAGCGTCCGCGTGGATTTTCCGCAACAGTGGACATGCGCCGACCGTAGGATCTCAAGAGAACTTGAGATCAATCGAGTGCGTCGGAGGTCACGGGCGACGCCGGCGGTGGACCGCCGAACGCCCGGGTGCACCCCGGGGCGAAGGTGCGCGGCTCGGTGCCGAAAGGGGTGGAGATCGGCCGGCACACGTCGTCCGCAACGCCATCCTCGGCAGGAACGTGCGGGGTACCGGAGGGTACGGCGATCGGCGTCGAGCCGACGCGGGACCGCGAGCGCGTCGCGGTCTCCGACCATGGGATCGTGGTGATCGACAAGGGGCACCGGGTCGAGGCCTGACCCGGTGCGGCCGCCACGGCCCGCCCGGCGTCGGACCGGTCGGCCCGGGTCCCGCCGCGCTTGGACACGCGGCGGAGCCCGCCCGGGCACGGTGATGGCCGCGGTCACCTCCGAGGCGCGCCCGGTGCAGGGCTGTGCGGTTCGCCGGCTCCGCGGCCGCCGCGTCCCTGGAGCGGTAGCCCGGCCGGTCGTCGCCGCGGGTGCGCGCGTGCCCGGTCAGTCTGGGGCGGACGCGAAGCCGTCGAGCACGGCGGCCACGGTGACCCGCACGGTCCGGTGGACCGGTTCCCCGGAGTCCAGGGCGATGACCGCCGCGTTGATCACCCCCTGGAGCAGCCGGGCGGCCAGCTCCGGCTGCGGGTGGCCCAGCGTGGTGAGGATCGGTACCGCGCTGGGCATCAGCTCCTGGTGCAGCTCCCCGATGCGCTGCCGGGCGGCGGCCGACAGCGGCGCCTCGGCGATGGCGTGGGCCAGCCGGTGCCGGGTGTCCCGGGCGGCGGCCAGTTGCGCCCGGACGAAGGCGACCAGCCGGCCGCGGGGAGTGCGCTCGCGGGCGACGGCCCGCTCGACCCTGGCCGCGACCTGCGGCAGCGCCTCCTCACACAGCGCCACCGCCACCTCGTCCCTGGTCCGGAAGTACGAGTAGATGGTGGGGCGGGCCAACCCGGTGCGCTCGGCGAGCGCGCCGAAGGTCAGGGCCGGATAGCCGCCGGAGAGCAGCAGGTCAGCCGCGGCGGCGAGCAGAGCACCACGCCGGAGGGCGTGGTGCTCCGTCACCGTCGCTGCGTTGATCTTCGGCATCAACCGGATGCTAGTCCGTCGACGCCCCGCTCCTCGCCGTTCGGCTGAGCCGGCCGGGATACCAGACCGCGGGTCCGATCAGCCGGAACAGCGCCGGCACCAGTGCGCCCCGGATGACGAAGGTGTCCAGCAGGATGCCGACCGCCATGGCGAAGCCGAACTGGAGCAGGGAGTTCAGCGGCTGGGTGGTCAGGACGGCGAAGGTTCCGGCGAGGATCAACCCGGCCGAGGTGATCACCCCACCGGTGCGGGTCAACGCCACCCGGATGCCCTCCGGGAAACCATGCCGGGCGCTCTCCTCCCGCACCCGGCTCGCCAGCAGGATGTTGTAGTCGACCCCGAGCGCGACCAGGAAGATCAGCGAGTAGAGCAGCACCCGGCTGTTCGTGCCGACGTGGTCGCCGAGTACGACCCAGGTCAGGATCGTCACGCCGAGCGCGGACAACAGCGACAGCGCCGTGGTGGCCAGCAGCACCAGCGGGGCGATTAGGGCCCGGAGCAGGAGCACCAGGATCACCAGGATCAGCACGCCCATGGCGCCGGCCACCACCCAGAAGTCACGCCAGTCGTGGGTGCGGTTGTCCAGCGCGTTGGCGCTCTCACCGCCGACGAGCACCTCGCCGTCGGGCACAGCCTGGCGGGCGCGTTCCCGGACCCGCTCGGTGCGGTCCAGGGCGGCCGGGCCGTACGGGTCGTCGCCGTAGACCACCTCCAGCCGGGCGACCTGACCGTCGGCGGAGGGGATCGGCGGGCTCACCTGGCTGATCCCGTCCATCCCGCGCAGCGCGGCGGCCACCGTGGCCGCGTCCTGTGCGGGCGTGTCGCTGCGTACCAGCACGGTGGTCGGCGCGAGTTGCCCGGCGGGGAAGGCGGACGCCAGCAGACGCTGCCCGCGCAGGGAGTCGCTGTCGGCCCGGAAGTCGCTGATCAGGTTGGCGTTCGGGGTGTAGCCGAGCACCCCCAGGGCGAGGGCACCGAGGACGGCAAGGCTCGCCACGGCGACGGCGACCGGACGGCCCAACACCAGGTGGGCGACGCGGCCCCAGAACGAGCGCTCGCCCGGGTCCCGTGCCACCTGCCGCATCGGCCAGAAGGCGACCCGTCCGAGCAGCACCACCGAGGCCGGCACGAAGGTGAGTGTGACCAGCAGGATCATCGCGACGCCCAGGGCGAGGAACGGACCGAACTCCCGGGTGGCGGGGACCGTGGCCAGCAGCAGGGTGAGCAACGCGAGGACGACGGTGCAGCCGCTGGAGACGATGGGCTCGCCCACCTTGCGGACGGCCGCGCGCATCCCGGCGTACCGGTCGTCGGTCGTAGCCAGTTCCTCGCGGAACCGCATCAGGATGAACAGGGCGTAGTCGGTGCCCGCGCCAAACAGCAGCACCGTCATGATCGAGGTCGAGGAGGAGTCGATCCGGATGATGTCCGCCTCCGCGAGCGCCGCGCCCACCGCGTTGGTGACCTGCATCGCGATCCCCACGCCGAGGAGCGGGATCAGGGCCAACACCGGTGATCGGTAGATGAGCAGCAGCAGGACGAGCACCAGCGCGACGGTCATCGCCAGCAGGACCAGGTCGGCGTTGCGGAAGACCTCGACGGTGTCGGTGACGATGCCGGCGGGGCCGGTGACCCGGATCTCCCGGTCACCCTCGCCGGTGCCGGCGATGGCGCGGATCTCGCGTACGGTCTGCGAGAAGCGCTCGTCGGTGCCGGCGATGCCCCGGATCGGCACCAGGATCATGGTGGTGGTGCCGTCGGGCGACACCAGACTGTCCCGCATCTGCGGCACGGTGACGGTGGAGAGCACCGTGGTGACGCCCTCGGGTGCTTCCGGTCCGGTCAGCGTCTGGCTGATCCGGGCCACCTCGGCGTCGTCGGCGGCCCGCAGGCCGTTGGGGTTACGGATGACGATCAGCGCCGGAATCCCCTGTTGGTCGGGGAACCTCTCCAGCAGCAGGTCGCGGGCGGCGGCGGACTCGGCACCGGCGACCGGAGCGTTGGCACTGCCCGGCTCGGTGACCTCGTCCACGCTGGGGGTCAACCGGGGCAGCGCTCCGGCCAGCACGATCCACAGCGCCACGACGAGCAGCGCTCGCGGGCGCGAGCCGGCGACCAACCGGCCCAGTCCAGCCATCATGGCGGGTCCTCGCCTTCGTTTCGTCGGACGCGCTGTTGATAACATCCCGACACTCTGTCGGAAAAACCGGGGGTGCCCCCGCCCTCCGGCGACGGCGGGCGCGCCGGTCCGGCCCGGTCGGCGACGCGTCCCGGCCGGCGGATCGGGACGGGGACGAACGACGCAAGCCGCGTACGCGGGTTTGCCGCCTCCGTTACCGTCAGGTCATGTCTGCCAGGGTCCTCGCAATCGTGCCCGCCGGGGGAGAGGGCAGGCGGCCGATGCCGCGCACCGCGGACCGGGTCACGCCCACCGTCCCGTTCGGCGGCATGTACCGCATGCTCGACTCTGTGTTGTCCGACCTGGCCGACGGCCGCGCGTCCCAGACCCGCCGGCCACGACACGGGCGGTGGTTCCGCCGAACGCCCGGGTGCACTCCGGCGCCCACGGGGAGGGCTCGGTGCTGGTGGAGGACGTGGAGATCAGCCGGGGCATCGGTGTCCGCAACGCCGTCCTCAAAGGGAACCACGCCATCGACAGGAACGTGGTGGTACCGGAGGGCGTCACGACCGGTGTCGATCCGGAGCGGGACCGTGAGCGGTTCACGGTCGTCGAGCATGGGATCGTGGTGGTCGGCAAGGGACGACGGAGTGAACCCTGAGCCGGACCGGCCACCGTGGGCCGGCCGGACGTTCCACCGGTCGACCCGCAGCCCGCGTCCGTGAGCGCGCCCGCCCCGCGCGGCGAGGACGCGGCCCGGGGCCCGTCCCGCGGGCCCGTTCCCATGCGAGGAGAAGGAGGTTCGATGTCGGTCCACGCCCGTGCCGGCCAGCCTGCCCAGCCCGAGGATCTGGTCGACGTGGCACGACTCGTCACCGCGTACTACGCCGAGCACCCGGACCCGGCCGACCCCGGGCAGCAGGTCACGTTCGGCACCTCGGGTCACCGAGGGTCCAGCCTGCGGTGCGCGTTCAACGAGGACCACATCCTCGCCATCACCCAGGCGACCTGCGACTACCGGCGACAGCACGGGATCGATGGGCCGTTGTTCCTGGGCCGGGACACCCACGCGCTCTCCGAGCCGGCCGCGGTGAGCGCGCTGGAGGTGCTCGCCGCGAACGAGGTGACCGTGCTCGTCGACAGCCGGGACGGCTACACCCCGACTCCGGCACTGTCGCGCGCGATCCTCAGCCACAACGCCGGGCGGAGCAGCGGACTCGCCGACGGTGTGGTGATCACCCCGTCCCACAACCCGCCCACCGACGGCGGGTTCAAGTACAACCCCACCCACGGCGGCCCGGCGGACACCGACGCCACCCGGTGGATCCAGGACCGAGCCAACGAGCTGCTGGCCGATGGCCTTCGTGGGGTGCGCCGGATCCCGTACGCCCGGGCCCGGGCGGCCGAGACGACCGGCCGGTACGACTTCCTCGCCGCCTACGTCGCCGACCTTCCCGCCGCGGTCGACATCGCGGCGATCCGGGCAGCCGGGGTGCGGATCGGCGCCGACCCGCTCGGTGGGGCCAGCGTGGCGTACTGGGGCGAGATCGCCGAGCGGCACGGGCTCGACCTGACCGTGGTGAACCCGCTGATCGACCCGACCTGGCGCTTCATGACCCTGGACTGGGACGGCAAGATCCGGATGGACTGCTCCTCTCCGCACGCGATGGCCTCGCTCATCGCGCGCCGGACGGACTACCGGGTCGCCACCGGCAACGACGCGGACGCCGACCGGCACGGTGTCGTCACCCCCGACGGCGGGTTGCTGAACCCCAACCACTACCTGGCAGTCGCGATCGCGTACCTGTTCCGCCACCGCCCCGAGTGGGCCGCCGACGCCGCGGTCGGCAAGACCCTGGTGTCGTCCTCGATGATCGACCGGGTCGCCGCCGATCTCGGCCGGAGGCTGCTGGAGGTGCCGGTGGGCTTCAAGTGGTTCGTGCCGGGGCTGCTCGACGGCTCGGTCGGCTTCGGCGGCGAGGAGAGCGCCGGCGCCTCGTTCCTGGCCCGCGACGGCCGGGTCTGGACCACCGACAAGGACGGCATCCTGCTCAGCCTGCTCGCCGCCGAGATCGTCGCGGTGACGGACCGGTCGCCGAGCGAGCACTACGCCGACCTGGTCGCCCGCTTCGGCGAGCCGGCGTACGCCCGGATCGACGCCCCCGCGACCCGGGAGGAGAAGGCGGTGCTCGGCCGGCTCTCGCCGGAGCAGGTCACCGCCACCGAGCTGGCCGGCGAGCCGATCACCGGGATCCTGACCACCGCCCCGGGCAACGGTGCCCCCATCGGCGGCCTGAAGGTCAGTACCGAGTCCGGCTGGTTCGCCGCCCGGCCCTCCGGGACCGAGGACGTCTACAAGATCTACGCCGAGTCGTTCCAGGGCCCGGAGCACCTGAGCCGGGTGCAGGAGGAGGCCCAGGCCCTCGTCACCGACGTGCTCAAGGGCGCCTAGCCGGCCGGCGGTCGGGCTGCTCCGGGGCGCCCCACCCCCGGAGCACCGGCCGGCCCGAGGCGACCCGGTCCGCCGCCACCCCGGGCTAGCGGGGTGGCGGATCGGGCGGTGCCGGCGGGTGCCGATATCCGCCGGTGCCGTATCCGGGCGGCCCCGGATACCCGCCCGGGACGCGGTGACCGGGTGGGGTGGGCGCCGCACCCGGATACGGGTGACCGACCACGACCGGTGGCGGCGGGTGCGTCCGGCGGCGTCGGCCGCGGACGAGGAGCCAGCCGAGGACGCCCACCCCGCCGAGCAGGGCCAGGAGGCAGAGCCCTCCGACGACGAAGGCCAGCGGGCTGAGGGTGATGTCGGTCGGCTGGTCGGCGCCGGGCAGCGCCGCCGCGGGGGGAGTGGCGGCGTCGCCCGCGGGCGGGCTCGCCTCGGCCGTCGGTGGCGCCTCGGCGGGTTCGACGTCCGCGGTGAGCGCCTCGACGATGTCGAGGACGCCGTAGCCGTACTCGGGGTCGCGGCCGGGCGCGCCCCTGTCGTCCGCGGTGGCGGTGAGCCGGTGGACGACCTCGGTCGCCGACAGGTCCGGGTACCTCGCCCGGACCAGCGCCGCCGCTCCGGCCACGATCGCGGTGGCGTCGCTGGTGCCGGTGCCGGCGCGGTAGCCCCCGGTGTTGCTGGTGGAGGCGATGTCGACCCCGGGTGCGGTCAGCACCATCTCCGCGCCGGTCACGCTCACCGACGCGATCCGGCCGTCCCGTCCGGTGGCGCCGACCGCCACCACGCCCGGATACCGGGCGGGGTAGCCGATGAACTCGTCGTCGGGGCGGTTCCCCACCCCGGCCACCACGACGACGTCGGCGGCCAACGCGTCCTGCACCGCCTTGCGCAGCGCGGCCGACGAGCCGGCGACCAGTGACAGCGACAGGACCCTGGCGCCACGTCGGACCCCCTCGGCGATGGCATCCGGCAGATTCCCGGCGTGGCCGACCTTGGACTGCGAGTCGCGGATCGGCAGGATCCTGGCCTCGGGCGCGATGCCGAGCGCGCCGTCGGCGTTGCCCGGTCCGTGGCCGTGTGCGGCGATCAGGCCGGCCATCGCGGTCCCGTGCCCGTTGGTGTCCTGCTGCCCCCGGGTGTCCGCGCCGGTCAGGTCCACGCCGGGCAGGACGTTACCGACCAGGTCGCGGTGGTCGGCACGCACCCCGCTGTCGATCACCCCGACGATCACACCCTCGCCCCGGCTGACCTTGTGTGCCGCGGCGATGTCGAGTGCTCGCAGATGCCACTGTCGATCACGTATCTCGTCCGCGAGCGCCGGGCCGGGTGCCCCCAGACCAGCGGCGAGCACCCCGACCGCGACCGCCGCGGACCAGCGTCCCAGCCGTCCCCTCACCGGTCCTGCCCGATGACTCCGCCTCCGGTGTCGTGCCGGCTGACGCGCCGGTTCGGCTCGATCGAGGGCGCGACCCCCTCCTCGACCTCCCACGGGTTGTCGGGGTCCCAGCGCCGGTGATCCCGCTCGCCGCCGTCCGACCGGCCCCGGCGGCCGCCCACCGGGGCGGCACCGCCGACCGCGCCGGCGGCCCCGGCGCGGCCCGTTCCCGCCGCACCGGGCGGTCCGATGACCCCGCCGACCGGATTCACCCGGGGGGTCCCGCCGCCCACCGGCGTCGGCGGAACACCGCCGACGCCGGTCCCGGGCCGTCCGCCGATCACGCCCCCGGGGGGCAGAACGCCACCGGAGCCGAGCGAGCCGGGACGGCCGACGCCGCCCGGCACCGGTGGAGCGGGGGGAACACGGCCGGCACCGACACCCCCGCCGCCCCCACCACCGATCGGCGGTACCGCCGAGATGATCGGCGGGGCACCGAGTCCGGGGCCGGACGCCGTCGGCTGCGGAGTCACCGGCGGCGAGACCGGGGGCGAACCCGGCGTCGGACCCGGCGTCGGAGCGGTCGGGGGAAGCACGGTGGACAGACTCGGGCCGTCGTCGGTGGGGTACGGCGGCGACGCGGGCTGGTGGGGGAGGACGGTGACCGGCCCGGGGCCGACGTCCCCCTCGATCTGCCCGGGGCCGACGTCGCCCTCGATCTGTCCGGGACCGGCGTCGTCGGACACCCGGCGGTGGGACGGCGGGTCCACCTGTGGGGGTGGGATCGCCCGGTCGTCCGAGCCGTCGCCAATCTCCCGTCCGTCGTCACGTTCGGTCCGCGGCGGAAGGTACTCCGGGGGCGGCTTCACCCGTTGCCCACCGTCGCGGGCGGCGCCGTCCAACTGCGCCATCAACGCGTGGGCCTGCCGGTTGAGCGCCTCCTGCCGACCGTCCTCGACGGGCGGCGAGGTGAAGGCTTCGAAGAGGCCCTCGCCCACCCGGTCGCCGACCGTACGTCCCAGCTCTCCGGCGTACGACTGGCCGATCGCCCCGCCGATCACGCCGGCCTGTTCGATCTGCTTCTGGTAGTCCGCGAGCCTCTGCTGGTTGCTGACGTACTCCTCGTAGATCGGCTTCAGCTTCGCGCGGGTCAGCTCGATCGCGTTCGCCACGTGGTTGATCTGGGTGGCGTTGTTCGCGGCGACGGTCGAGGTCTGCTCCGCGGCGGTGATGAGCCGGTCCAGTTCGCCCAGGTAGGCCGCGGAGGCGGCGTTGCTCTCCGGGGGCCACAGGGCGGCGAGCTGCGCGCGGCAGCTCCGCAGCGTCCGGACGTGCCCGTCGAGCATGCTGGAGGCCCGGTTCCAGGCGGCGACCTGGTCGCGGCTCGGTTGGAGCTGGCGGTAAGCCGTATCCACCATCTGCCAGAGCTGGACGACGGTGAGAGTGGCGGGACGCTCAGACACCGGCGGTACCTCCCGACGGAGCCGGCGGGGCGGACGGGGCCGGGGGCTGGGTCGGTCCCAGCGCGTCGTAGACGTCGGTGACCGTGGCCCGGGCCAGGTCGTCGGTGGTGCGGTAGTTCCGGGCTATCTGCTCGGCGGCACTGGCCATCGCCTGGGTTCCCCGGTCGAGGTTGTAGAGCGAGTCGAGCGTCGCCTGGATGCACTCGTCGTACCGGTCCCGGAGGTGGTCCCACTCGGCACCCAGAATGCCGGTGCCGATCGTCGCCCCCCGCTCCATGGCGTCGTGCACGGGCGGCACCTGGGTGCGGTAGCCCTGCCGCAGCTCCTCGCGCATCACCGCGGCTGCCTTGGCGAGGCCATCGATCTCCACGGTGATCTGGTTCATCAGCGCGCCGGCCACGGCGCCGGCCACCGCGCCGAGGTTGCCGCCCACCGAGGCGGCGACCGCGGCTGCCGCGGCGACCCGTGGGTCGACCTGGCTCATCCCCACCCCTCCCCACGTGTCAGCGGACATCAACGTCGCTCATTGTAGCGGACGGGGGTCACATGATTGCTGTCCGAACTCGTTGCCCGTCAGGGTGGGAACGCCGGTCGGCCGGCGCCGCTCACACCCGTTCGAAGTAGGCGCGGACCCGCGACACCACCGTCTCCAGCTGCTCCTCGGTCAGCTCCGGGTAGATCGGCAGGGAGAGGCACTCCCGCGCCCACGCCTCGGTCACCGGCAGGTCGCCCGCCCGGTATCCGAGCGCCGCGTACGCCGGCTGGAGGTGCAGCGGGACCGGATAGTGCACCCCCGCACCGATGCCGGCCTCCCGCAGGTACGCCAGCAGTCCGTCCCGGTGCCGGGTCCGGACCACGAACAGGTGGTACACGCCGCGCCGGTTCGCCGGCTCGACCGGCAGGACCAGGTCACCGACACCGTCCAGCCTGGACCGGTACGCGGCCGCCAGCTCCCGCCGCCGCTGGTTGCTCTCCCGAAGGGTGGTGAGTTTCGCCGTGAGGACGGCCGCCTGGAGGGTGTCGAGTCGCGCCGCGTACCCGACGACCAGGTGCTCGTACTTGGTGGCACGCCCGTGGTCGGCCAGCCGGCGGATCGTGTCGGCGAGCGCCGGATCCGCGGTGGTGACCGCCCCCGCGTCGCCGAACGCCCCCAGGTTCTTGCCCGGGTAGAAGGAGAAGCAGCCAACCCGGCCGTACGCGCCGGCCCGGACGACCGATCCGTCGGCCCGGACGAACTCGGCACCGTGCGCCTGCGCGGCGTCCTCGATCAGCGGGACCCCGGCGGCCGTGGCGAGGGCCCCGATCGCGTCCAGGTCGACCGGGAGGCCGTACAGGTGGACCGGGACGACGGCCCGGACCCGGTCGATGACCGCCTTGAGCGCGTCCGGATCCATGCCGCCGGTCTCGGCGTCGACCTCGACGAAGCGTGGCCGGGCACCGAGCCAGGTCACCGGCTCCGCCGTGGCGGCGAAGGTGTGCGCCGGCAGCGCCACCTCGTCCCCGGGTCCGACTCCGAGGGCGGCCAGGCTCAGGTGAATGGCGGCGGTACCCGAGGCGACGCCGACGGCGTGCCGGGTGCCGCAGAAGGCGGCGAACGCCGACTCGAACTCGCCAACCTCCGGACCGAGGATGAACCGGGTCTCCGCCAGGACCCGCCGGATGGCCGCATCGATCGCGTCGCGGTGCCGGGCGTACGAGGCGGCCAGGTCGACCAGGGGGATTCGGGGCATCGCGGGCTCCTGTTCGGTGGGGACGGTGGGTCGGATCCGGCGGACCCGGCGGGCTCAGGAGGCGGCGGCCGTCAGGTCGAGGGACGCGTCGTCGGTGCGGGTCCGGGCGGACCCCGGGATCTCGACCCGCGGCACGGCGACCGCGGCGCCGCCGGCCCGCAGCGAGGCGTCGGCCGCCTCCAGCACCGCCACGACCCGGGCGCCGTTCCAGCCGTCGGTGCGGGGCCGGGTGCCGGTGCGGACACAGTCGAGGAAGTGGGCGAGCTCCAGAGCGAGCGGCTCGGCCGTGGAGAGTTCCGGCACGTGCACCGCGCCGTCACGCAGCCGGTACCGTCGGACGCCGGTCCCGTCCGGCTCCACCGGCTCGGCCCCCTTGTCGAAGACGGTCACGCGTGCCTCGGGCCTCAGGTCGTCGTAGACGAGCATCCGGCGGGTGCCGACCACGGTGGTCCGGCGCGTCTTCGCCGGATCCAGCCAGCTGACGTGCATGTGCGCGACGACGTCCCCGGGGTAGCCCACGGTGACGAACATGACGTCCTCGACGCCGTCGTGCAGGTATCGTCCGCCCTGGGCGGCGACCCACCGCGCGTCGGTGCCGAGCAGGTGGTTCGCGATCGAGACGTCGTGCGGCCCGATCGACCAGAACGAGTGCAGGTCGCTCTGGATCCGGCCCAGATTGAGTCGCTGCGAGTGCAGGTAGAGGACGTCGCCGAGCTCGCCGGCCCGGATGTACTCACGCATCCACTCCACCGCGGGGACGTACTCGAAGGTGTGGCCGACCATCAGCACCAACCCTGACCGGTCCGCGGTGTCGGCCAGGGCGACCGCGTCGGCGAGCGACATCGCCAGCGGCTTCTCGACGAAGACGTGCCGGCCCGCCGCCAGTGCCCGCCGGGCCAACGGCGCGTGGCTCGGCGCCGGGGTGGCGATCAGTACGGCGCCCACCTCGTCATCGCCGAGCAGTGCGTCCAGATCGTCGGTGACCACGACGTCGGGATAGCGTTTTGTCGCGGCCCGGCGGCGCTCCGGGCTGGCGTCGACCAGGTAACGCCAGCGCGGTCCGGCGAGCCGGGCGAGATTCCGGGCGAGGTTGGTGCCCCAGTAACCAAAGCCGATCAGGCCGATCTTCGAGGTCACGATGTCGTCTCCCAGCAGATCGAGGTTCGCGTCGCGAGAAATCTCCGCGAACCGGGATGGTCGGCTATTGTGGAGGTGCCGACGAGGGCTGTTCCCGCCGACGGACACGAGGATTCCGCCGAAATGCGAGGCCGATTCGTCGTCCGTCCGGCGAATATGTCGGCGGCAGTTGTCGCCGCTGTTCCTGCGTCACGTCACCGGAATCCTGCTACGCAATCTGCGCGACTCGCCAGCGGGCTGTCCAGTTCCCGACCTGTCCGGACCCGCCGGGACAGTTCCCGGGGCGGCCCCGACCGGGTTTCCTGAGCCATTTGGACGGTTTGCTCAGGACGACCGGGACGACGACGGCTGGCTGTTCCGGGTGTTCGGCACCAGTGCGCCGGGCCGCTGTTCGTGCTCCGGTTGACCGCAGAGCCAGGCGAGGTGCTCAATCAGTTTCTCCGGGTCGTCGAACGGGTCCAGGGCGGTCACCTCGGCCGGATTCAGCGCGGGCACCGGGACGTGGGAGATCAGCGGGTGCAGCGGGCGCGCGTCGATTTCACCGGTGCCGAAAAGCTCCTCGTGGAGCTTCTCGCCGGGCCGGAGCCCGGTGTAGACGATCCGGGCCGGTCCCGGCGCCTGGGCCGCGAGCTGCCGGGCGACGTCGTCGATCCGGACCGGCTTGCCCATGTCCAGCACCAGCGCCTCACCGTCCCGGCCGATCGCCGCGGCCTGGAGCACCAGGTGCACCGCCTCCTGCACGGTCATCAGGTAGCGGGTGACCTCGGGATGGGTGACCGTGATCGGCAGACCCGCCTCGATCTGCGCCCGGAACGCGGTCACCACCGAGCCGCGGCTGCCGAGGACGTTCCCGAAGCGGACGCTGAGGAACGTGCCGGGGTAGGTGGCGGCGGCGTACGCGGTGAGCCGTTCGGTGATCCGCTTGGAGTAGCCGAGCACACTGACCGGATTCGCGGCCTTGTCGGTGGAGATGTTGACGAACTTCGCCACCCCGCGGCAGGCCTCCAGGACCGCGAGGGTGCCCCAGACGTTGGTCTGCACCGCCTCGCCCGGGTGCCGCTGGAGCAGCGGCAGGTGCTTGAGCGCGGCGGCGTGGAAGACGATGTCCGGCCGGCGTTCGGTCATGATCCGGGCGAGCCGCTCCGCGTCGCGGACGTCGGCGAGGATCAGCTCGGAGCTGTCCAGCAGTGCCCGGCCGGAGAGGGACAGTTGGAGGCTGTGCAGCGCGGACTCGTCCCGGTCGAGCATCATCAGCTCGGCGGGGTTGGCCCGGGCGATCTGCCGGCACAGCTCCGAGCCGATCGAGCCGCCCGCACCGGTCACCAGAATCCGTCGGCCGGTGAGTTCCTTGTCGGCCGTCTTCAGGTTCGCCGCCACGTGGCGGCGGCCGAGCAGGTCGTTGATCTCCACGTCGCGGACGTCGGCGACGCTGATCCGGTGGTCGACCAGCTCCCGGACCGGGGGGAGCACCTTGAAGGCGGCCCCGGCGGCCAGGCTGGCGCTCCGTACCTCGCGGATCAGTTCGGCGTCCGCGTTGGCGACGGAGAAGATGACCGTGGTGGCCCCGGTCCGGGCGACCGCCTCGGCGATGTCGCCCCGGCCGCCGAGCATCCGGACGCCGTTGAACCGGAGGTGCCGCTTCGCCGGGTCGTCGTCGAGCAGCCCGACCGGCAGGTAGCGACCCCGCGGGTCGCTCATCATGGCCTGGAGCAGCGCCTGTCCGGCCGAGCCCAGGCCGAAGAGCAGGACCGGGGTGGCGGAGTGGATGGTGGGGCGCAGGGATCGGTCGCGCTGGTACCGGTAGGCCGCGCGGACGGACAGCATCAGCAACAGGGTCAGCGCGCCGCCGACGACCGGGGTACTGGCGGGCACCGGCCGGTCCGCCGTGGAGAGCACGACGCCGAGCATGAGCGCGGCGGTGCAGCCGACGGTGCTGGCCAGGGTGCGGGCCTCCTCCAGACTGCCCAACGGGTGTCGCCCCTGGTGGAGGTGGACGAGCGTGGTCACGCCACAGTGCAGGGCCGCCGCCACCAGGCCCGCGCCGGCCACGGACAGGACACGATCCGTGGTGAGGGCGAACTCGTACCGGGCCCACGCCGCGGTGAGGAAGCCACCGATCCAGGCCGCGACGTCGGCGGCGAGCAACAACGCCGTACGCCGACGCGAGTCCGCGCGTCGGCGTACGGGGTGGCTGCCGCTGGGTGCTTCGGTGCGGCCTGGCGCCTCTTCGGTACGTGGCATCTGCTGCTCCCTCGTGCGATGTGCGGACCGCAGGCCGTCGAGTGGTGTGGGAACGTCCGGTCACAACACCTATCCGATGGGGGCCGGTCGCCGGGCAGGTTTCACCTTTTCCACGTCGCGATTTCCCGCGCGTGACCTGACGCCGCCGATGTCGTTTGCATAGCGGGCGGACCAACGGGGTGAGGAGGAAAATTGAAGATCGTCGTAACGGGAGGGGCCGGATTTATCGGCTCCAATGTCGTGCGGGCGCTCGTGGAAATGCCGGAGGTCAGCGATATCGTCGTCATTGACGACCTCTCGACCGGAAGGCTTGACAATGTGGCCGGCCTGCCGACCCGTTTCGTCTGCGGTTCGATTCTCGAATCCGCGCTCCTCGACGACGCGTTCGCCGGCGCCGCGAGTGTCGTCCATCTGGCCGCGGTGCCCTCCGTCCCGCGCTCCATCGAGGATCCGGTCCGAACCCACCAGGCCAACGCCACCGGCACCCTTACCGTGCTGGAGGCCGCCCGACGGCATCGGGTGCCGCAGGTCATCCTCGCCTCCTCGTCATCGGTGTACGGCGCCAATCCCGCCCTGCCCAAGCGGGAGAGCCTGCGTCCGATGCCGCTGAGCCCGTACGCGGTGTCGAAGCTGGCGACCGAGGCGTACGCGGTGGCGTACGCCTCCTGCTACGGCATGGCGGTGCTGCCGTTCCGGTTCTTCAACGTCTTCGGGCCCGGGCAGGCGGCGAATCACGCCTACGCCGCGGTGGTCCCGGCATTCGTCTCGGCGGCGCTGGACGGGCGTCCGTTGCGGGTCTTCGGCGACGGCCGGCAGACCCGGGACTTCACCTATGTCGGGAGCGTCGCCTCGGTGCTCGTCGAGGCCGTCCGGCGACGGGTGTCGGCGCCGGACGCCGTGAACCTCGCCTTCGGCACCCGAACCTCCCTGCTGGGCCTCATCGCTAAACTCGAGGCCGTCCTCGGCCGTTCCGTCGAGGTCGTCCACGAGGCGCCCCGGCCAGGCGATGTCCGGGACTCGCAGGCGGACTGCACGCGGCTGCGGACGCTGTTCCCCACGGTGAGTCCCTACCCGCTGCGGGTGGGTCTGGAGGCGACCGTCGCCTGGATGTCTGCCCGCGTCCCCGCCGGACGGTAACGCCCGCGACATGCGTGGTTCAGGGCAGGAGACCGTCGAGCGGCGGACGTCCCCGACCGATGATCCGCCGGCCCGGACGCTGCCGGGCGGGGCCGACGGACGTGTCGTCCCGGACCGTAGCCGTCGCCTCGCCTCGGGAATCGTCACGGCGGTGCTGAGCCGGGGAACCGGAGTGCTGATCCCGCTCGTCCTGGTCCCGGTCACCCTGTCGTATCTCGGCGCGGATCTCTACGGCCTCTGGATGGCGGTGACCGCGCTCACCGGCATGGTCGCCTTCGCCGACCTGGGTCTCGGCAACGGGCTGATGACGAAGCTCGCTCCCTGCTACGCGAGCGGGGACACGGAGAAGGCCCGCCGCTACATCTCCAGTGCGTACCTGGTCTTGGTGACGGTCTCCCTGGGGATCTGCGTCCTGCTGTGGCTCGTCTCCACCGTGGTTCCCTGGGCGTCGCTGCTCAACGCCACCGCGACCGCCGATCCCGCGGACGCCCGGGCGGTCGCCCTGGTCTGCCTGACCGGGTTCGTGCTGAACATCCCCCTCTCGCTGGTGATCCGCGTCCAGTACGCGTACCAGCAGGTCGGCAGGAGCAACATCTGGCAGGCGGCGGGGAGTCTGGCGGCGCTCCCGCTCGCACTGGGCGCGGTACACGCCGAACTGCCGCCGGTCACGGTCATCGCGGCCACGATTCTCGGCCCGCTGCTGGTCAACCTGCTCAACACCGGCTGGATGTACCTCCGCGAGATGCGGCCCATCGCTCCCCGGCTCGGGGCCGTCGACCCGGCGCTCGCCCGGGAACTGCTGCGGCTGAGTGGCCTCTTCTTCGTCCTGACCATCGTCTGGTCGGTGGCGCTCAACGCGGACAGCCTGGTCGTCGCGCACGCCCTCGGGTTGGAGGCGGTGACCACGTATGCCGTCCCGGCCCGGGTCTTCAACCTGCTCGGCTTCCTGGTCACCCTGGTGAACCTCCCGCTCTGGTCCGCGAACGGCGACGCGCTGGCCCGGGGCCACCTGGGCTGGGTACGCCGGACCACCCGGCGGATGACCCTCTTCTCGGCGTTCGCCGCGCTGGTTCCGGCCGTGGTGCTGGTGCTCGCCGGGGACGGCCTCTTCGCGCACTGGCTCCCGGTCCCGATCGGCGTGGACGGCTGGCTGCTGGCCGGCCTGGGACTGTGGATGGTGGCGCTGGCCGCGACGTCGCCGTGGGCCATGGTGCAGAACGCGGCCGGTGTTGTCCGGCCACAACTGCTCGGCGTGTCGTGCTATCTCGTGCTGTCCACGGTCGGGAAGTGGTACGCCGCGAAATGGTACGGCGTGGCCGCCGTCCCGTACGTGTCGGTCGTCGGATACGGACTGACGGTGGTTCCCTGCACGTTGTACGGCTACCGACGGGCGCTGGCGGTGAACGCCTCGCCGGCGTCTCCCACCGCGGCGGCAAGGGGCGGTGACGTCCCGACCCGGCTGGCAGAAGGACTGAGCGGATAGCGGCGGGACGAGCGCGACTGGCGGCGCGCGGCTGTGGAGTTTCCATCCCCGGAACCGACAGGATCAGGATTGGTGAACGATGAACAGAAGGTCGGCGATGACTCGGGTGCGGGCGTTGATGCCGGGCGTTCCGCGTTCCCGCAAGGAGGTGCTGGCGTCCCTCCACGTGTTGTCCTCCCTCCGGGCCGAGGGTTGGCATCGCTCGCTGAGCGGGGGAGGGCCGGTCGACGCCGATGGCGCGCCCCGACCGTGGCTGACCTATCCGGCGGTGGCCTGGCTCGAGAGGGCGCTGACCCCGGCGACCCGGGTCTTCGAGTACGGCGCCGGCTCCTCGACCTCCTGGTTCGCCCGGCCCGGCCGGGTGAGGGAGATCGTCTCGGTCGAGCATGACCCGGGGTGGTTCGCCCGGCTCCCACAGCCGCCGAACGGTCGGATCGTCCACGTTCCGTGTACGGGTACGTGGTGGGAGACCGACGACGACGCACCGTACGTGCGGGCGATCGCGGACGGGGCGCCCTGGGACGTTGTGGTCATCGACGGGATGGGGCGGAACACGTGTGCCCGGGTCGCCGCCGATCATCTCACCGCCACCGGCCTGGTGGTCCTTGACGACACCGACAACGCCGCGTCGCTACCGGCGCAGACCGCGCTCGCGGACCGGGGCCTCGGCCGGCTCGACTTCTGGGGGTTCAAGCCGGGGATGAGCACCCGGCTCTGCACGTCGGTATTCAGCCGGGACTTCAACGCCTGGCTCGCCACCGCCTGACCAATCGTCTCTCGCCCACCAGCCGCCGGCGATCCGTTCGACAGAAGGGCGTGCACCATGTTCGTGACGCAGCCGACCCGACGCGACGCCTGGGTGGCGATCGTCGGTCCCTTCCGGTTCCCGTGGGGACAGGCCGGCTCTCGGCGGGTCTACGGCCTCGCCGGCTCGCTCGCCGCCTGCGGGTACGACGTGGTGGTGGCGGGCGGCGAGGATGGGCCGGCGACGGCGACCCGGCTGGACGGGATCGACGGACCCGGAACGGTCGACTACCTGGGACTGGGCGAGATCCCCCCGGCCCAGGCCGGTCGGCTCGCCCGGTCCGTGCGGTGGTTCCTCCGCTGGGGTGAGCGGACGGTTCGCTGGCTGGACGCCCAGCCGACGAAGCCGTCGCACGTCCTGGTCTCCGGTGGTGACGCGCCATACATGGTGCATCTGCGGCGGTGGTGCCGGCGGAGCCGGGTCCCGCTGCTCGCCGATGTCGTCGACTGGTACAGCCCTCGCCAGCTCCGCGGCGGCGTCCTCGGGCCCCCGTACCTCAGCGCCCAGGCGGCCCTGCGCTACCACTACCCGCGGTGCGACGGCATCATCGTGGTGAGTTCCTTCCTCGAGGAGTACTACCGGGGCCGGGGGACGCCGGTGCTGCGCGTTCCGCCGACCCTGGACGTCGAGAACCTGCCGGTGTATCCCCGCCGGGTCGACGCCGACGTTCCCGGCCTCCGCCTCGTGTACGCGGGTTCGCCGGGACGGAAGGATCTGGTCGCCACCATCGTCCGCGCGGTGGGTCGGGTTGATCCCGAGGGGGCACATCTGGAGCTGCGGATCTTCGGGCCCACCCTGGAGCAGGTCACGCGGCTTCTCGACGGCGAAGCGCTGCCCCGGGGCGTCCGGGTGCTGGGGCGGCTGCCGCAGCCGGAGATTCCGCGCGTGTGGCAGGAGGCGGACTTCAGCGTCCTGCTCCGTCAACCGGCCCGGTTCATCCACGCCGGATTCCCCACGAAGTTCTGTGAGAGCCTGGCCAACGGCACGCCGGTCATCGCCAACCTCACCAGCGACCTGGGCCGTTACCTGCGCGACCGGCACGAGGGACTGGTCTGTGCCGACCACTCGGTGGCGGGCCTGACCAGCGCGTTGCGGACCGCGTTGGGGCTGACCGTCGCCGAGCGGAAGCTGATGCGGGAGGCGGCGCGTCGGCGGGCGCGCGCCGCGTTCGACTTCCGGGTGTACGCGGAGCCGGTCGGTGCCTTCTTCGACGCCCTCCGCCGGTAGCCCGCCCACCCGCGTCCGCCCGATGCCGCCAGCCGCGCGGTTGCCGGAACGTCGTCGCCCAGCCGTGGTTACCGGGGCGCCGCAGCCCGGTCGTGTCCGGGCACGATGTCCCGGGTGGCCGCGCGGACGGCCCGGTAGAAGGCGTCCCGGCGGGGCGCCAACGCCGTCTCCGCGAAGTCGGCGGCGCGGGCCAGGTTGCGGGCCGACGCGGCCGTCATCCGGGCGGGATCCGTGACGAGCCGCCGGATCGCGTCGGCAAGGGCGGTGACGTCGTCCGGCGGCACGAGGTCCTCCGGCGCCAGCAACTCGGGTATCCCGCCCACCGCGGAGCCGACGGCGGGAAGCCCGCGTGCCATCGCCTCGATCAGCGCCTTCGGCAGACCCTCGGTCCGGGACGGCATGACGAAGAGGTCCGCAGCGTCGAGCTGCCGCCACACCGCGTCGCCGGCGGGAAGCGTGCCGGTGAGGGTCACCCGGTCCGCCACCCCCCACCGGGCCGCCAGGCTCTCGATCTGGGGGCGGCACCGGCCGTCACCGAGGTGCACGAGTCGGAGCGCTAGCCCGGTCGCCGCGAGCCGGGCGAGCGCCGCCACCAGGACGTCCACCCCCTTGTACAGCTGCTCCAACGTGCCAACCGACACCAGCGTCGGCACCTCGGGTACCCGGTCGGCCCGGCGGGGTCGGGGCAGGTACGCCTCCGGCGGCAGGTCGATGCTGGAGTACGCCGCGGTGACCGCTCCGGCCCGGGCCGGGTAGCGCGCCTGGAGATATCGCTCGGTCACGTACGCTGCGGCGACCGCGTTCCGGCACTGCCGTCGTAGCCTCGCGGTCTCCCGCCAGCGGAGGAACGGGCGCGCCGGATGGTCGACGACGCCCGGGGCGAAGACGTCGTACGGGTCGCCGACCACCTCGACCGCGTACGGCCGGCCCGTCCGTTCCCGTTCGCGCGCGAGGAGCGCACCGATCGGGGAGGGTACCCGCAGGACGACCGCGTCTCCGGGGCCCGCCGCGGCGCGTACCGCCCGGACGACCGCGGACCGGCGGGCCAGGTACTGCCGCGGCCCGACGTACCAGGGCACGGGCCACACCTGCACGGCGTCACCGTCGACCCGCGTGGCGCCCTCCTCCGGGCTCGGTACGTCGGCCACCCGGGCAACCACCCGGACCCGCTCGAAAGCGGAGAGATACCGGGTGAAGAACCGGTACGCCGGCCCGCCCCGGGTCCAGACCACGCCGTCCGGCGTACGGCTGAACCTCGCCTCGACGGTCACCACGACGGTCGCTGGAGAAGATTGGGGGAAACCCGCGGGGGATTGAGAGATATTCACGGCGGACGCCCTATCGCCAGGCGAACATTTCAGCCCAGATATCTATCAGAGTCGGGCCCGGGAGGTATCGTATTTCGGGTCGTTCCGCGGGTGTCGATCGGCAAATTGCGTGTCCTTCGACTTATCGCGTCGTTGACTAGATGTTGTAGGGAAGCCCGTTCGCCAGCCTGTCGAATGCGGCGTGACGACTGCGGCGATAGATCGGACGATGAGATGCATGTAGTGATAATGGCCGGTGGGAAGGGTACCCGGTTGCGGCCGTACACGACGGCGTTGCCGAAGCCGTTGATGCCCATCGGGGACAGCCACGCGATTCTGGAGATCGTCCTTCGTCAGTTGGCGGCGCGGGGTTTCACCGATGTCACCCTGGCGATCAACCATCTCGGTTCCCTGATCCGGGCATTCGTCGGGGACGGTTCGCGTTTCGGGCTGCGGGTGGACTACGTCGAGGAGCGCGTACCGCTCTCGACGATCGGCCCGCTGTTCGGGATCCGGGACCGGTTGCCGGAGCACTTCCTGGTGATGAACGGGGACGTCCTCACCGATCTCGACTACGCGGACCTGCTGCACACCCATGTCTGCTCGGGGGCGCCGCTTACCGTGGCGACCTGCCGCCGCACGGTACACGTGGACTTCGGGGTGCTCGCCGTCGACGACGGCCGGATCGTCCGGTTCAGCGAGAAGCCCAGCCTCGACTACCAGGTCAGCATGGGGGTCTACGCCCTCTCCTCGCGCACCATCGCGGCCTACCCGGAAGGACTCGCGTTCGGGTTCGACCAGCTGATGCTGGACCTGCTGGACCGGGGCGAACTGCCGGCCAGCTACGACTTCACCGGCTACTGGCTCGACATCGGACGCCCGGAGGACTATGACGAGGCCAACCGGCGATTCGAGGCGCTGAAGCCGACTCTGCTGCCGAACCTGGTGCCGGAGCCGGTATGACGGTCGTCCTGATCTTCGGCGCGTCGGGTTTCATCGGCCGCCACGTGCGTCGGGCGCTGGCCCCCACCGGCACACTGCACTGCCCGGGCCGGAACGAGCTCGACCTGGTGGGCTGTGAGGTGGCCGAACTGGCCGCGCTGCTCCGCGCCACCCGGCCGGACGTGGTGATCAACTGTGCCGGGCGGCTGACCGGCGGCGGCTACGACCTGATCCGGGCCAACACGATGGTGACGGCGAAGCTCATCGAAGCGGTGGCGGCGGAGGCGCCCGGGGCGCGGCTGGTCCGGCTGGGCTCCGCGGCCGAGTACGGCCCGGTCCCGCCGGGACACGCGGTCACCGAGCGGGACCGGACCTCCCCGGTCAGCGAGTACGGTCTCAGCCAGCTCACCGCGACCCGGCTGGTCGAGCTGGCCAGTGCCGCCGGTCGGGTGGACGGAGTGGTGCTGCGGGTCTTCAACCCCATCGGTCCGGGGCTGCCCGAGGAGTCCCTGCTCGGCAGGGCCGCGGCGCAGCTACGCCGGGGAACGGTGGCCGGCGGGCCGGGGTCCCTCGCGCTGGGTCCGCTCGACGCGTACCGGGACTTCGTGGACGTCCGTGACGTGGCGTCGGCGGTCGTCGCCGCGGCCACCGTCAGGCCACTCGCCGAGCGTGTCTTCAACGTCGCCAGCGGCCGGGCGGTCTCGACCCGGGACGCGGTGCGCCTGCTCGCCGAGGCGGCTGGTTTCACCGGCGAGATCCGGGAGGACGGCGCGGCACCCGAGCGTTCCGCTGCGGTGCCCTGGATCTGCGGCGACATCCGTCGGGCCGGTCGGCTTCTCGCCTGGGCCCCGGAGTACGACCTCGCCGGATCGGTCAAGGCGATCTGGTCCGGCTCCGCCGAGTGAGGCGGCACCCAATCTCAAGGAGGCAGCAGCTTGTACCGCAGAATCGGAGTCGTCGGGCTCGGCTACGTCGGCCTGACCCTTGCCGCCGCGCTCGCCCGGAAGGGCTTCCAGGTGTACGGGGCGGAGGCCCAGCCCAGGGTGCTGGAGTCGTTGCGGTCGGGTCGGGTCCACATCTACGAGCCCGGCATCGACGAGGTCTTCGCCGACTGTCTGGGTCGCTCCCTGTTCGTCGGTGAGGCGTTGCCCCGGGACGTCGACGTCGCGGTGCTCTGCGTCTCGACCCCGGTCGACGGCCGGGGGCAGCCAGACCTCGCCAACCTCACCGCCGCTGCCGAGCAGGTGGCACGGTGGTGCGGCCCGGAAACCCTGGTGGTCGTCCGCAGCACGGTCCCGGTCGGGACCAGCCGCGCGGTGGTGCTGCCGCCGCTGGTGGCGGCCTGGGGGAGGGCCCGCCTGGTGATGGCGCCGGAGCGGACGATCCAGGGACAGGCGTTGCGGGAGCTGGTCGAACTGCCACAGGTCGTCGGCGGGTTGAACGAGGAGAGCCGGGACGCCGGGGCGGCGTTCTTCGGCCAGCTCGCCAGCCGCGTGGTGCCGGTCTCCAGCCTGGAGGCGGCCGAACTGGTGAAGCTGGCGAACAACTGCCACACCGACCTCATCTACTCGTTCGGCAACGAGTTGGCGCTGATTGCGGAGCGGCACCGGCTCGATCCGCTGGAGGTGATCGGCGCGGCGAACCTCGACTACCCACGTCCGGACCTCAGCCGGCCCGGCTACGTGGGCGGCGGATGCCTCTCCAAGGACCCGTACATCATGATCGCCAGTGCCGGGGAGCGTGCACCGTTCCTGGTCGGCGCGGCCCGACGGCTCAACGAGTACCTGCCGGTGCACGTCGCCAACCGTGTGGTGGAGCTGCTGCGGCAGGAACACGGGGCGACCGCGGGCGCCCGGCTGGCCGTGCTGGGCTGGGCGTACAAGGGGTGGCCGCCCACCGATGACATGCGGGGGACCCCGATCGCCGCGATGATGCCGGTGTTCCGGGAGGCCGGGCTGGTCGTACTCGGGCACGACCCGATGGTTCGCGAGGACGTCATCCGCGCGTACGGCGGCGAGCCGACCAGTCTGGACAAGGCCTTCACCGAGGCCGACGCGGTGCTGGTGGTCAACGACCACCCGGACTACCGGGCGATCGAGCTCGGGTCCGTGCTCGGTACGGGCCGGCTGAAGCTGGTGTACGACTCGTGGCGGATCCTGGACGAACGGGCGGTGACGGCCGCCGGGATCCGGTACGCCGGCATCGGTTACCTGCCGGCGGCCGGGCCGGCCCGGGACGGATCGGCGGTGCTGGGCTGATGCGGGTGCTCGTCCTCGGCGGCGCCGGGTTCATCGGCGCGCATCTGGCCGAGCGTCTGGTCAACGAGGGGCACCGGGTGACCGTGGTCGACGACTTCTCCCGAGGGCGTGACGACCGGCAGCTCGCCGCGTTGCGCGCCCACCCGGCGGTGGAGGTGGTCTCCGCCGACCTGACCGACCACGCCGCCTGGGCGGCGCTGCCGCACGGCTGGGACCAGATCTATCTGTTGGCCGCAGTGGTGGGGGTCCGCAACGTGGAGGCCGACCCGGTGCGGGTGATTCGGGTCAACAGCCTCACCGCGCTCCACCTGCTGGACTGGGTCACGCCCGGGGAGCGGGTCTTCTTCAGCTCCACGAGCGAGGTGTACGCCGGCGGGGTTGACGCCGGGATCGTGCCGGTGCCGACCAGCGAGGACGTCCCGGTCATGGTGGCGGATGTGACCGCGCCACGGTTCGCGTACGCGATCAGCAAGCTGCTGGGCGAGGCGGCGTTCGTGCACGCCGCAGCGGCCCGGGGCGTTCCCGCGGTCGTCGGGCGGTTCCACAACGTGTACGGCCCGCGGATGGGCACCGACCACGTCGTACCGGAGATGGCGCTGCGGGCACTGGCCGGCGAGAACCCGCTCCGGGTGTGGGGCTTCGACCAGTACCGCGCCTTCTGCTACGTGGACGACGCGGTGGAGGCGATGCTGCGGCTGATGGACTGTCCGGAGGCGGTGGGTCGGATCGTGCACATCGGTAACGACGTGGCCCCGACCAGCATCGCCGATCTGGCGAGGTTGGTGCTCCGGACGGTCGGGGTGAGCCCGGCCCTGCAGCCGCTGCCGGCCCCGCCCGGTTCGGTCCGACGTCGCTGCCCCGACCTCGGCACGCTGCGCCGGCTGACCGGCTTCGAGCCAGCGGTGCCACTGGACGAGGGGGTCCGCCGTACCGTCGACTGGTATCGGGAGTGGCACGCCGGGACGGCCGGCCGATCCGTCCAGCCGCGTGCCGGCAACCATGACGGAGCCGACCCCGCCGCCGTCCGCGACGACACCCGCCTCGCCGTCGAGCGGCGGGGGAGCCGGAGTAGCTGAGCGGAACGAACCGCGCGAGGGGACGGGTGCGGAAGCAGCCCGCCGCCAGGGCGCGATCTCTCTGCGGGGAGGTCGCGCCTTGGCGGCTCGGCTTGTCCGGCCCTCATTCCTCACACGGTCCCAGCTCTGCGCTCCCTCCACCCCACCCCCCGCGTCCGTCGTTCCGCTCGTCGGGGTCACGGCGCCGGTGCCCGGTGCCGTCCCGTCGCGGGTGCCGGCCGGGTCGGTCCGATCCGCGACGCCAGCCACACCACCCCGGCGAGGGGGAGGACGAGCTTGATCAGAAACCACAGGTTGTTGTCGAGGTCGGCGGTGGGGAGGAACGCACCTGCCCAGAGCATCGGGGCCAGCAGCTTCGGGCCCAACGCCGCTTCCTGCCGCGCCCGGGCGTAGTACCGCCGGCTGAACACCACGACCAGCCCCAGGACGGCGAACGAGGCAACGCCGCCGAGAGGCCCGAAGTTCATGACCGCCTCACCGGCGAGGCCGTAGACCCGGCTCGACCGGATGCCCGACTCGAACGCCCCCGGGCCGAAGAGCACGTCGGTGCCGACCGCGACCTTGTCCCGCGGCCGCTCCGGGAGGATCGAGTTGGGGACCAGGAACGAGACGTCGCCGACGTAGCTGACCCCGTACGCGAGTTCGGCGTCGCCCCGGAGCTGGCGGTCGAGCAGTAGTGCCTGGATGTCGGCCCGGGAGAGGTCGCCCAGCAGGAGGGCGGGTACGTCGCGACCGGTCTCGGCGGACAGTTCCTCGACGCTGCGGGTACCCCGGGCGGCCTCCAGCACCTCCAGTCCGGCCGACTTGTAGAGGCCGTAGACGTACATGAAGACGGAGACGATCATGACGAACACGCAGAGCTGCTTCCGGGAGATCCTGACCACCAGCAGGTGGACCAGGGTCAGCGCGATCAGGACCGGCCAGATGGTGTTGCTTCGGCTACCGCGGAGCCCGGCCACGAAGAACTGCGTGCCCGCGAGGCCGATCAGCAGCACGACGATGACCGCCGGGCGCCGCGCCAGTGCGGTCCGCCACCGTACGACGACGAGTGCGAAGACCAGCATCGGGAAGGTTTCGGCGAGGACGAGCAGCCAACCCAGTCCATTCAGGCGGGAGCGGTCGACAGCTCCCGTCATGGCGTTCAGGTAGCCGGAAAGCCCGCCGAAGAGAGCGACCTCCCCGCAGAACGCCAGGATGCTCACCCCGGCGGCGAACAGGCCGAGCCGGTAGAAGGCGGCGAGGTTGAGCTGCCGGGCCCGGCGTGCGACCCGACGCCGGTCGGGAGCGAGCAGGATGAGCCGGTAGACACAGAGCCCGACGACGTTCAGCATCCCCATGGTGCCGAGCGCCTCCCGCCAGTCGCCCGGGCCGATGACATAGCGGGGCCAGTGGTCGAGCATGACGTTGAGGATCGGCGCCAGATAGAAGAAGTGGACGCCGAACAGGCCCAGCACCGCCTGCGGGTCGAAGATGTCCCGGCGACGCCGCAGCCAGTCGATCGCGTCGATGCCGACGAGCACGCCGCACGCGGACACCGGAAGCAGGAACCAGTGGCGGAGCCGGGGGTCGACGAGCGCCAGTATCGCGCTGGCCGACGTGACGAGGAGATATGCCAGGCCGAGACTGATCGCGTCGTCCCTCGACCGCTGCCTGGTCGGGACGTTCTCCGGACGCACCTCCTCGGCGGCCCGGTGCAGGATGGCCGGGGCGCCCATTCAGTCCAACGCCCTCTCGCGCTCCGGTGTCCCGATTGGGACCGGCTCCCCGAGCTGCCGATGGTCGTGGACCGGCGGGGACTGGCCGGCTCTGGGCGGTTCGCCACGCCTGCGACTCCACAGAACCCGCCACTGGGCCACGGCATGGTCGAGGAGGAACGGTGACGCCCGGAGGGCCTGGCGGATCCGCCCGCGCTGCTCCGTCGTCGTCCCGGCCTGCCGCCGCGCGGCGTCGGCCCAGCGGTCCGCTCCGGCCGACAGCGGCAGCAGGTGCAGTCCGGGCACGTATCCGGCCAGCTCACGCAGGCACGGCAGGTCGGTCGCCACCACCGGAACGCCGACGGCCAGGGCTTCCAGGACGACGCCAGGCAGCCCTTCCCACCGGGAGGGAAGCAACAGAACGTCCGCCGCGGCCAGCGCCGAGGCGATCTCCTCGGTCTCGCCAGCGAGCCGGACGTACGGGTCGTCCCGAAGCCGCGGGTGGGCCGAGGTCAGGTCGTCTGTCCCGCCCGGACCGACGACGAGGAGCCGGGTCTCCGGCCACACCCGGCGTACGGCGCGGTGGACCTCCACCAGGAACGGCCGGTTCTTCACCGGTGCGGCCCGCCCGATGTGGAGCAGGACCGGTGCGTCGGGTGGCAGCTCCCACCGAGAGCGTGCGGATCGGCGGTCCCAGCCGGTGACGCGATCAGGGGAGACACAGTTGTGGAGCACCCGGTACCGGGCGTCGCCGGCCGGGGGAGCGGCGAGGCGCAGCGCGGCGGCGGTCACCCCGACGACGTCGGTGGCGGTGTGTCGGAGCAGATGTCTGAGGAACGCGCGTCGGACCCGCTGCGCCACGCCGTCCGGGCGTCCGTCGTTCTCGCTCCAGATCCGCGCCACCCGTACCGGCACCCGGGCGACCAGGGCCACCAGCAGGACGACCGCGCTGGCCAGGCTGACGTGCGAGACGACCACGTCCGGCCGGAGCGTACGCAGGCACCGAAGCAGCCGCGGCGCAAAGGAGCGGGCCGGCGCCAGCGGGCACTGTCGTACCTTGGCTCCGGCGGCCCGGAACTCGTCGGCCAGCCGACCCTCCCGTCCGGCCAGGGTGAGGAAGATCTGTTCGACCTCCTCCGGCGGCACCGCGCGGCAGAGGTCCAGGGAGACGGTCTCGGCGCCACCCCGGTCCAGGCTGCCGATGACGTGTACCACCCGGGTCGGATCCGGGCTCCGTCCGCGGCTCATCGGCGGTCTTCCCGTCCGGCCCGTCCGGCCGGCCGGGGCAGCGCGCCGGATCGGAGCGGGTGCCGGTGCGCGTCGTTCAGTCGGCTGTCGGTGGTCACGCTGTGCCTCCAGCTGGTCCGTCGGGTCAGGACGTGGGTGGATCCGGTGCGATGTCGGCACGGCGGCTGGGTGGGTTATATCAGCCGACTGATAGCGCTACCCGGTGTTTCGCGAAACAGCAGCAGAATCTGGACTGTTAGCCCGATCTGAGCCGTGCCGTCGGGTATCCCTTCCTTGTCCCGCGTTGCCGTGACGATCCCGGCTCGTTGCCCGTGGTGTGGTCGTCGGACGCCTCACCCGGGTGGGACGCCTCACCGGAGTGAACGCCGGCCACCACCACCAAGTGACGAGGAGGAGCGACGTTGACTTTTCATCTTGCTGGCCAGCGGGTCCTTGTCACCGGGGGGACCGGTTCCTTCGGCCAGACGATGGTCCGTCGGCTGCTCGACCGTGACGTGTCCGAGGTCCGGGTGCTCAGCCGTGACGAGGCCAAACAGGACGCCATGCGACGGCTGCTCTGCGACGACCGGATCCGCTACTACGTCGGTGACGTACGCGACCGGGACACCGTGCTGCGGGCGACCCGGGGCGTGAACCTTGTCTTCCACGCGGCCGCGCTCAAGCAGGTCCCGTCCTGTGAGTTCTTTCCCCTGGAAGCCGTCTCGACCAACGTCCTGGGCAGTGCCAACGTGGTCGAGGCCGCCGAGCGTAACGGGGTCACCTCGGTGGTCATGCTCGGTACCGACAAGGCCGTGTACCCGGTCAACGCCATGGGCATGACGAAGGCGCTGATGGAAAAGGTCGCCCAGGCGCACGCCCGGAGCAACCGGGACAGCGGCACCGTCGTCTGCAGCGTCCGGTACGGCAACGTGATGTTCTCCCGTGGTTCGGTGATCCCGCTCTTCATCGAACAGATCAAGGCCGGTCGAGCGCCGACGGTCACCAACCCGATGATGACTCGGTTCCTGATGTCGCTGGCGGAATCGGTCGAGCTGGTCGAGCACGCGTTCCAGCACGCCCGGCCAGGCGACATCTTCGTTCGCAAGGCCAGCGCCTGCACCGTCGGGGACCTTGCCGCGGCGCTATGTCAGCTCTTCGACGTACCGGCCAAGCTCGACCTGATCGGGGTACGGCACGGTGAGAAGCTGCACGAGACACTGGCCAGCCGCGAGGAGCTGAGCCGGGCGGAGGACTTCGGGGACTTCTTCCGGGTGCCGGTCGACGACCGTGATCTCAACTACGCCCTGTACGTCTCCCAGGGGGACCCGGACGGGCTGGACGGGGACGACTTCACCTCGGCCAACGCGCCCCGGCTCGGCGTTCCGGAGATCGTGGAGCTGCTGCTCACCCTCCCCGAGGTACGTGCCGAGCTGTCCGCCCGCGACCCCGCGTTCGCGCCATGAGGCTGGCACTGACCGGTGCCGGCGGCTTTCTCGGCTGGCACGTCAGGGTCCTGGTGAAGGCACTCGGCTGGCCCGATCCGGTCAGGCTGAGCCGCGCCGAGCTGACCGATCCGGCGGCGAGCGCCGCGAAGCTCGACGGTGTGCAGCGGGTGCTGCACCTGGCCGGGGTCAACCGGGGTGACCCGGCGGACGTGGCGACCGGCAACGTGGAGGCGGCCGCGGCACTGGCCCGGGCGCTGCGCCGGTGCGACCGTCCGCCCCGGACCGTCGCCTACGCCAATTCGGTGCAGGCCGGGAACGGCACCCCGTACGGCGACTCCAAGGCCGTCGCGGCGGAGACGCTGGCTGCGGCGACCGCGCAGCTCGGCTCGGATTTCGTCGACCTGCGCCTGCCGAACCTCTTTGGCGAGCACGGCCGCCCGCACTACAACTCGGTGGTCGCCACGTTCTGCCGCGTCCTGGCCGAGAACGGGGTTCCCGAGGTCCACGACCGTGACCGCGAACTCGACCTGGTGCATGTCGGCGACGCCGCGGCCCGCCTGCTCGACGTCCCCGCGGAAGGTGCCTGGGATCCCGAGATGCCCCGGCTGCGGATCGGCGTGGGCGCGCTCGCGGACCGGCTCCGCGACATCGCGGAGACGTACCGGTCGGGCGAGATCCCGGCGTTGACGGATCGGCACACCGTGCGGCTCTTCAATACCTATCGCTCGCACTGTTTTCCCACGCACTACCCGATGCCGGTGAGCCGGCACGCCGACCGGCGCGGTGAACTGGTCGAAGCGGTCCGGACGCACGGTGGCGGCGGGCAGACCTTCTGCTCCAGCAGCCACCCGGGGGTCGTCCGGGGCGAGCATTTCCACCTGGCGAAGGTGGAACGGTTCATGGTGCTGCGTGGCACCGCCGAGATCAGGCTGCGCCGGGTGGGGTACCCCGAGGTGATCCGGTTCGCGGTCACCGGCGACGAGCCTGCGGTGGTGGACATGCCGACGATGTGGGCGCACAACATCACGAACACCGGTACCGGCGAACTCATCACGGTGTTCTGGAGCAACGAACTCTTCGACCCGGCCCGCCCGGACACCTATCCGGAGCCGGTGGCCGACGACGTGCGGGTTCCGGCGGTGCTCGGATGAGCGGCGTCGCGCCGGGCCGCCGGGCCGGGACGCGGGTGATGACCGTGGTCGGCACCCGACCGGAGATCATCCGACTGTCGCGGGTACTGGACCGGCTCGACCGCACCGTCGATCACATACTCGTGCACACCGGGCAGAACTGGGACCCGCAGCTTTCGGAGGTCTTCTTCACCGAGCTGCGGCTTCGCGAGCCCGACCGCTTCCTTCGGGTCGACACCTCCTCGCTCGGCCGGGTACTCGCGGGGGTGTTGACCGGAGTGGAGGAGGCCATCGACGAGCTGCGTCCGGACGCGCTGCTGGTGCTCGGTGACACCAACAGCTGTATCGCCGCCCTGATGGCCCGGCGGATGCGGATCCCGGTTTACCACATGGAGGCCGGCAACCGCTGTTTCGACCTCAACGTGCCGGAGGAGACGAACCGGCGGTTGGTGGACCACGTCTCCGACTTCAACCTGGTCTACACCGAGCACGCCCGGCGCAACCTGCTCGCCGAAGGGCTGCATCCGCGCCGGATCCTGCACACCGGCTCGCCGATGCGGGAGGTGTTGGAGCACTACCGCGCCGACATCGCCAGGTCAACCATCCTGGACCAGCTCGAACTGGAGCCGGACGGCTACTTCGTGGTCAGCGCGCACCGGGAGGAGAACGTCGACCACCCGGATCGGCTGCGGCGGCTGCTGGAGTGCCTCCGCGCGGTGCGGGACACCTGGCAGCTACCGGTCCTGGTCTCCACCCATCCTCGCACCCGCAAGCGGTTGGAGGCGCTGACCGGGGACGCCATCGCGCTCGACGGGGTCGCGTTTCACGAGCCGTTCGGGCTCTTCGACTACGTACATCTGCAGACCCGGGCCCGCTGCACGCTCTCGGACAGCGGCACGATCAGTGAGGAGGCCGCGATTCTCGGCTTCCCGGCGGTGACCCTCCGCGAGTCGATCGAGCGGCCCGAGGCGCTGGATGCCGGCGGCATCATCATGACGGGTCTGGATCCGTGGGGCGTTGTCGAGGCGGTCTCGGTCGCGGTAGAGCAGGTACGCGCCTCCGGCGTTCCCTGTCCCGCGGACTACCGCGTCCCAGACACCTCCCGTCGGGTGGTCGATTTCATCCTGTCCACCGTCCGCCGCCACCATGACTGGGCGGGTATCCGGCGCTGACCCCGCTGGCGTTGCCGGCCACCGTGCCCGCCGGCCTGAGAAGGCGCGGTACCCCCGGCACCGGCGGCCAGACGGCAACGGCAACCTGGCGATCACCGCCCGCCGGGTGGTTCAGCTCTCGACGCCTCGGCGGCGGCGCTCGGCGGCGCCGGCACCGAGGCGTTCGATGACGTCGGCCACCTCGGCGGCGGCCGGCCCCCGGTCGAAGAGCCCTACCGCCCGCTGCCGGGCGTACTCGCCGCGGTGTCGGAGCTGGCCGGTGCCGAACTCGCGGTACGCCGCTTCGAGCGCCGCGGCCAGCGCCGCCACGTCGCCCCTCGGCACCACCCAGCCCTGGCGCTCGTCGACCGCCTCTGGCAGCCCACCGGCGTCGCTGACGATGCTCGGCACACCCATCGCCGAGGCCTCCCGGACCACGCCGTTGCTGCCCTCGGACAGCGAGGGCGTGACACTGAGGTCGGCGGCGGTGAAGTACGGGCGCAGGTCCGGCACCCAGCCCAGCCAGGTGACGCTCGGATCGGCGTCCACCCCGAACCGCTGGACAAGCTCGGCCCGGTACCGCTTGCCGGCGTCGGTGAATCCCTCGCCGACCAGCAGCAGGTGTGTTCGGGGATGCCGGGCGTGGAACGTCTGCCAGGCGGCCAGCAGGGTGTCGTGCCCCTTGATGCCGCGTCCGTTGTGCGCGAGCCGCTTCGGCGGGTAGACGTACCCGACCATGACGACCAGGAAATCCCGCTCGTCGATGCCGATTTCCGCCCGGGCCTTCGCCCGTGCCTCGGCGTGCACGGCGGCGCGTCGGGTCGGCTCCACCGCGGCCCAGCTCGGGGCGAAGTACTCGGTGTCGATGCCGTACTGGATCACCGGGCGGCGCTCGGCCGGGCAGCCGAGCTTACCGTAGAGCTGCGATATGTGCCGGGTACAGCTGATCGTCACGTCGTCCATGCGCCACAGCAGGCGTTCGACGGGCCGGATGACCGGGGACTCCAGGTACAGCGGACCCGCCACCATGTGTGCCCTGCCCACCAACATCCCCACGCTGGCGAGACGGGCGGCCAGCGCCGACGCGTACAGGTGGTAGTTGAGGACGTCCGGCCGCAGCTGGCGAAGGAGCCGGCGTAGCCGCCACAGCCCGCGCACCGTCCCGGGGCCGGGCCGGAACCGGAAATCGAAGGGCGACTCGACGACCTCGATGCCCCGTCGGGTCAGCTCGGTGGTGAGCCGCCCGGGACCGGGTGGGAGCACCACGGTCACCCCGTGGCCGCGGCGGCGGAGCTCCTCCACCTGCGGGATGATCCACAGCCCGCCGCTGTTGGTCTTCAACAACACGCAGACCCGAAGCCCGGCCATCGCTACCCACCTGCCAATCTGCTCCGTCCGGCCATCCCGCGGCCGGCCTTGCCCAACACCGAGGGCCGGCTCCGGGTCACCGGGCCGGCACGCCCTTCACGACGGCACCGGCCGGTACGTCACGGACAACACAGGCGCTGGCGCCGACGGTCGCGTCGGCGCCGACCCGCCGGCCCTGGAGCACCACCGCGCCGGCGCCGATCAGCACTCCCGACTCCAGCCGGCAGTCCCCGGAGACGGCGGCGAGGGGGTTGACCGAGACGTAGTCCCCCAGCACGCAGTCGTGCGCGACGGTCGAGTTCTGGTTCAGGTGCACGTGCCGGCCGAGCGTGACGTTCGTGGTGACCCGGGCGCCGGCGAAGACCACGAGGCCGTCCCCGGCGACGAGGTCCGGCCCGACCGTCGCGTCGGGATGCACCAGGGTCGCCACCGGCAGGCCGTACCCGTCGATCCGCTGCCCGACGGCGCGCCGGACCCGGGGATCGCCGATTCCGAGCGCGACGTGGGTCTCCGGCGGCGCCTCCCGTAGCCACTCGATCGTGCCGAGGAACGGCACCTCCAGTCGGTGCAGCCGCTTCCGGTTCAGCTCCGAGGGCCGGTCGTCGACGAAGCCGAGCACCCGCCACCGCGGTCCGGTCTCCGTCGCGTTGCCGGCGCGGGCGATGTCCAGCAGTTCCCGGCCGTGCCCGCCACAGCCCACGATGACGAGATCCAGGGTCATCGGGAAAGCCGATCCGCCGGCGGGTGGGCGCGGCCGTCGGGACCGATGCGGATCTCGCGGCCGTCGGGACCGATCGGGACGCCGTCGCCGCCGCCCGGGTACCCGGCCACGACGGCGCTGCCGGTGAACGTCGGGCTGGTGGTGCAGCCCGGTGCGGTGATGCCCCGGCGGCGGAGTACGGCGCTGACGGTCTCGACGAGGATGCGAAGGTCCAGGGCGAGGCTCCGGTTGTCGACGTACCACACGTCGTGGCGGAACCGCTCGGTGAAGGACAACTCGTTGCGGCCCCGGACCTGGGCCAACCCGGTGATGCCCGGGCGCACCTCGTGTCGGCGGGCCTCGGTCGGGGTGTAGCGGTCCAGGTACTCGACCAGCAGCGGGCGGGGACCGACCAGGCTCATCTCGCCGCGGACCACGTTCCAGAGCGTGGGCAGCTCGTCGAGACTGGTGGAGCGGAGCCAGCGGCCGAGCCGGGAGAGACGGTCGCGGTCGCTCACCACACCGGCAGCGAGGTCGACCGGGCGCATGGTCCGGAACTTGACCAGCTCGAACAGCTCGCCGTACCGGCCGGGCCGGACCTGCCGGAACAGCACCGGCCGGCCCAGCGTCGCCGCGATCGCGACGGCGACCACCGCCATCACCGGCGCGGCGAGCAGCAGCAGCACGACGGCGATGACCAGGTCGAGGAGGCGTTTGCTGCGCTCGTACCCGGCCCGGTCGGCGGGCCTGGACGGGGCCGGGCCGGGGTGACGCAGCCGGGGATCGTCGGTCTCCTGCTGGATCGTCACCGCCGGGCCTCCAGGAACTCCGAGATCGTCTCCAGGACCCGGCTGATCTGTGGCTCGGTCAGGGCCGAGCCGCTGGGCAGGGTGAGCCCCCGCGCGAACAGCCGCGCGGCGGCGCCGGTCAGCGCGGCCCGGGCCGAGGCGAAGACCGGTTGCAGGTGCATGGGCTTCCAGACCGGTCGGGTCTCGATCTGCCGTGCCCGGAGGTGGGCGGCGAGGTCGATGACGTCCCACCCGGCCTCGACCGGGTCGACGACGACGACGGTGAGCCAGCAGTTCGACCCGGGATCGTGGTCGCCGAGCAGGCGTACGCCGCCAACCGCGGCGAACAGCTTGGCGTACCGTTCGCGCAGCTCCCGCCGGCGGGCCATCATCGCGTCCAGCCGGCAGAGCTGGGCCCGACCGAGGGCGGCGAGCACGTTGCTGAGCCGGTAGTTGTAGCCGATCTCGGTGTGCTCGTAGTGCAGCACCGGCTGGCGGGCCTGGGTCGCCAGGTACCGGCACCGGTCGACCAGGTCCGCGTCGTCGGAGACCAGCATGCCGCCACCCGAGGTGGTTATGATCTTGTTTCCGTTGAACGAGAGGGCGGCGGCCCGGCCGAAGGAGCCGGCGGGCCGGCCCCGGTAGGTCGCCCCGAGCGCCTCCGCCGCGTCCTCCACCACCGGCACCCCCGCCGCCTCACAGCGGGGCAGCAGACTCGCGTAGTCGACACACGTGCCGAACAGGTCCACCGGGATAACGGCGGCGACCCGTTCGCCGTCGGCGGTGAGCCGGTCGAGCAGGTCGGCCAGCAGCGCCACGTCGACGTTGCCGGTGGCCGGGTCGCAGTCGACGAAGACCGGCTCCGCGCCGGTGTACCGTACCGCGTTCGCGGTCGCGGCGAAGGTCAGGGTGGGCACCAGCACCACGTCGCCGGGCCCGGTGCCGAGCGCCAGCAGCGCGAGGTGCAGCGCGGCGGTCCCCGAGCTCACCGCCACCGCGTGCCCGGTGCCGACCCGCGCGGCGACCTCGCGTTCGAACTCGGCGAGTTCCGGACCGGCCGGCGCGACCCAGCCCGAGCGGAGGGCCCGCAGGACGTACGACTCCTCGAGCGCCCCGACGTCCGGGGGCGACAACAGTACGGGGCCGGTCATCGGGTCGACACACCCGCCGGGCGGAGCGGGACGGGCTGGATCCGATGGGAACTCACGGAGCGCCTCCACGACAAAAACTCTCAAATATGGATGAAAGCGTCTAGCGGGGACAACTACCGCTCTAACGACTCTCCAGAGGGTTCTACCGGGAGTTCGGCGAGAATTCGGACAGGTCGCGGAGTTGTCGCGATATTCGGGCAGCGGTCGCGTACCGCCGGTTACGCTGTCGGGTTACCTGGGTCGGGCGTGGCTCGCCCGTCTCGGCCCGGCCCGGCAACCGGCAGGGTGATGGTGAACGTCGTGCCGACGCCGAGCGCGCTGGCGACCCGGATCGTCCCACCGTGGTCGGTGACGATCTGCCGGACGATGGCGAGGCCGAGCCCGCTCCCGCCGGTCGTCCGGCCCCGGGCCGAGTCGGCCCGCCAGAACCGGTCGAAGACGTACGGCAACGCCTCGGGGGCGATGCCCGAACCGGTGTCCTCGACCCGGACCAGGGCCGAGCCGTCGGTGTGTTCCGCGGTGAGGGTGATCCGGCCACCCCGGCCGGTGGCGCGGAGCGCGTTCGTGATCAGGTTGCCGATCACCTGCCGCATCCGGTCCGGGTCGGCGTACACCAGCACGGGCTCGGCGGTGACGGTCAGCGACACGCCGGCGGCGTCGGCGCCCGCCCGGTGGGCCGTGTGGCAGGTCTCCAGCAGCTCCGCGAGGTCGACCGTGGTCCGGTGGTACGCCAGGCTCCCCGCCTCGGCCAGGGCGAGATCCTGGAGGTCGTCGACGATGCGTTGCTGCAGGACCGCCTCCTCGTACAGGGAGGCGAACAGGTCCGGGTCGGGCTTGATCACCCCGTCGGAGAGCGCCTCCAGGTAGCCGCGCAGGTTGGCCAGCGGCGTCCGCAGCTCGTGTGCCACGTCGGCGATGAGGCGCCGTTGCCGTTCCTCCCCGCGTTGCAGCGAATCGGCCATCCGGTTGAACGCGCGGGCCAGCATGGCCAGCTCGTCATTCCCCTCCACCGGCACCCGGCTGGTCAGGTCGCCCCGGCCCAGGCGCTGGGAGGCGGCGGTCAGGGTGCTGATCGGCTGGAGCACCCGGTGGCTGAGCACCGCCGTCGCGAGGATCGCCACCCCGGCGACCCCGGCCGCGGCGGCCAGCAGCGGGCCGAGGACCAGCGATCGCCCGCCGACGCCGACGAAGACCCGTGCCCGGGGCGGCGCCACCCCGTCGATCCGGTCGGCGAACGCCTGGGCCAGGCAGGCGCGGTCCGGCTCGGCGGTGTAGGCGAGGCAGGCCTTCACGCGCCGGCGGTCCTCGTCGAGCGCGTCCGGCGGCTCGCGCAGATAGCCGTCGCAGGTGTCGAGCGTCGGCTGGGGCACCCTCGCCTCTTCGGCGACCGTGAACGTCGGGACCCCGTACGCCCCCGGCGCGGCGGTGACCTCCACACCGTTGCGGGTCAGGCAGGCGGCGAAGCGTACTCCCGCGCGGTAGTCCTTGATCGCCCTCAGCGTGACCGTGGCCGCGTTCCGGCCCGCGCCGGTCAGGTCCAGCGACGGGCGCGGGTTGACCAGGGCGCTCACCTCGCCGATCGGCCGTACCGGCCGATCCGGGTCCGACTCGGTGTCGGTGTCGACGATCACCGCGCCCGACTCCGCGACCAGGTGGATCCGCTGGCCCGTCCGCCGGCCCAACTGGACCACCAGGCCGGTGACCCGCTCCCACGTGCCGTGGCGGCGAGCGTAGTCGGTGAGCTCGGTGGTGATCAGGTCGAGCTGTGCCGAGGCGGCGTCGTCCGGCGCGTTGATCTGCTGGGCGGCGCCCCGCAGGATCAGCCAGGCGGTGGCGGCGGTCGCGCTGACCGCGACGAGCATCACCAGGGCGAGCACCCGGAACCGGAAACTCACGGCGATGGACCCGCCCCGGTGGAGGTGCGGGCGTCGGCCGCCGGCTCCGCCAGCCGGTAGCCGCGGCCGAAGACGGTCTGGACGTACCGCGGCGCGGCCGGATCGTCCTCGATCTTGCGGCGCAGGTTCATCACGTGCGCGTCGACCGTGCGTTCCAGGACGTAGTGGTCGAAACCGAAGGCGCGGTCGATGATCTGGCCCCGGGTGAAGACGCGGCCCGGCTCGCGGGCCAGGACCTCGAGGATGCCGAACTCCTTCGCGGTGAGGGTGACCGGGCGCCCGCCCACCCGGACCTCGAACCGGCCGGGATCGACCTCCAGGTCACCCACCCGGAGCACGGCCTGGTTGTCGGCGCTCAACACCCCGGCGCGGCGGAGCAGCGCCCGTACCCGGGCGGCGAGCTCGCGTGGGCTGTACGGCTTGGTCACGTAGTCGTCGGCGCCGATGTCCAGCCCGAGCAGGACGTCGTCCTCGGTGGTCCGGGCGGTCAGCAGCAGGATCGGCAGGGTGGACTCGGCGCGCAGGATCCGGCAGACGTCGAGCCCGTCCACGACCGGCATCATCACGTCGAGGATCGCCAGGTCGGGTCGGCGGGACCGGCACTGCTCCAGCGCGGACCGGCCGTCGCCGACCACCAGGACACTGTGGCCCTCCCGTTCGAGGTAGACCCGAACCAGGTTCGCCTGTTTCGGGTCGTCCTCGGCGACCAGTATCCGCGCGCTCACGTTTCCCCATTCTGCCCGCTCCCGGCCGCCTCGATTGAAGCGGTGCGGTCGTGAAGAAGTGATGAAGGAGGCGTGGAGAAGCCGTCAGACACCGCCGGTCGCCGACACGTTTCGCGAAAACGTACATACGGACGGTGTGGTGCGATCGCGGACGCCGCCACCGTGGGCGCGGTCGCGGACGCTGCTGCCGCCGGCCGGCAACCGCCGGCGGACGTCCGACCGGCTCGGGCCGGTACGGCCGGACGTCCGCCGACGGGAGCGCGGGATGGGTCGCTCAGACCAGACCGGCGCGGCGCAGGGCGTCGGCCATCGCGCCGCCCCCGATGGAGCTGCCCGCGCCGTTCCGACCCCCCTGCCGGAACGGCTGGCCGCCGCGTCCCGGCCGGGGCTGGCCGCCGCGCGTACCCCGGTCCGACCCGCCGCCGGACGGGCGTTGCCCGCTCCCGACCTCGTCCTCCAGCCGCAGGGTGAGCGAGATCCGCTTGCGCGGCACGTCCACGTCGAGCACCTTCACCCGGACGACGTCGCCCGGCTTCACCACGTCGCGTGGGTCCTTGACGAAGGTCCGGGACATCGCCGAGACGTGCACCAGGCCGTCCTGGTGCACCCCGACGTCGACGAACGCCCCGAACGCCGCCACGTTGGTGACCACGCCCTCCAGCAGCATCCCCGGCTTGAGGTCGGCGAGTGTTTCGACCCCGTCCGCGAAGGCGGCGGTCCGGAACGCCGGACGCGGGTCCCGACCCGGCTTCTCCAGCTCCCGGAGGATGTCGGTGACGGTCGGCAGCCCGAAGGTGTCGTCGACGAAGTCGGCGGGCCTCAGCTTGCGCAGCACCGCCGTCTTGCCGATCAGCGACGAGATGTCGCTCCCGGTGGCGGCGAGGATCCGGTGGACCACCGGGTACGCCTCGGGGTGCACGCTGGAGGCGTCCAGCGGGTCGTCCCCGTCCCGGATCCGCAGGAAGCCGGCGCACTGCTCGAACGCCTTCGGACCGAGCCGGGGGACCTGCTTGAGCTGCTGCCGGTTCCGGAACGGACCGTTGGCGTTCCGGTGCAGCACGATGTTCTCGGCGAGGCCGGCGCTGATCCCGGAGACCCGGCTCAGCAGCGGCGCGGAGGCGGTGTTGACGTCCACGCCGACGGCGTTCACACAGTCCTCGACGACGGCGTCGAGTGAGCGGGAGAGCTTCACCTCGGAGAGGTCGTGCTGGTACTGGCCGACACCGATGGAGCGCGGGTCGATCTTGACCAGTTCGGCGAGCGGGTCCTGGAGTCGGCGGGCGATCGAGACGGCGCCCCGCAGCGAGACGTCCAGGTCGGGTAGCTCCTGCGAGGCGTACTCGCTCGCGGAGTAGACCGAGGCCCCGGCCTCGGAGACCATCACCTTGGTCAGGTTCAGCTCGGGATGCCGGCGGATCAGGTCGGCGGCGAGCCGGTCGGTCTCCCGGCTCGCCGTACCGTTGCCGATCGCGATGAGCTCGACCCGGTGCGCCCGTGCCAGCGCCGCCAGCGTCGCGATCGACGTGTCCCACTGCCGGCGCGGCTCGTGCGGATAGATCGTGTCGGTCGCCACCACCTTGCCGGTGCCGTCGACCACCGCCACCTTCACCCCGGTCCGCAGCCCGGGGTCCAGCCCCATCGTCGGCCGGCTCCCGGCCGGGGCGGCGAGCAGCAGGTCCCGCAGGTTGGCCGCGAAGACCCGGACCGCCTCGTCCTCGGCCGCCTGCCAGAGCCGCATCCGCAGGTCCGCGCCGAGGTGGATGAGGATCCGGGTCCGCCAGGCCCAGCGGACCGTGTCGGCGAGCCAGCGGTCAGCCGGCCGGCCCTGGTCGGCGATGCCGAACCGGGCAGCGATCTGCAGCTCGTACTGGGACGGTCCAACCGGTACGCCCTCCGGCGCCGGCGCATCCTCCGGGTCGAGGGTGAGGTCGAGGACCCCCTCCTTCTCGCCCCGGAACATCGCCAGGATCCGGTGCGAGGGCATCCGGGTGAACGGCTCGGCGAAGTCGAAGTAGTCGGCGAACTTGGCTCCGGCCTCCTCCTGCCCCTCGCGGACCTTCGAGACCAGCCGGCCCCGCGACCACATCTGCTCCCGCAGCGCGCCGATCAGGTCGGCGTCCTCGGCGAAGCGCTCGACCAGGATGGCCCGGGCCCCGTCCAGCGCGGCGGTCGCGTCCGCCACCCCGGCGTCCGGGTTCACGAAGCCGGCGGCGACGGTCCGCGGGTCCTGGGTCGGGTCGGCGAGCAGCGTGTCGGCCAGCGGCTCCAGCCCCGCCTCCCGGGCGATCTGCGCCTTGGTTCGCCGCTTCGGCTTGTAGGGCAGGTAGATGTCCTCCAGCCGGGCCTTCGTGTCGGCCGCCATGATCTGCGCTTCCAGAGCCTCGTCGAGCTTGCCCTGGGCGCGGATCGACTCCAGGATCGCGGCCCGCCGTTCGTCCAGTTCCCGCAGGTAGCGGAGCCGCTCCTCCAGGGTACGCAGCTGTGCGTCGTCGAGGGAGCCGGTCACCTCCTTGCGGTACCGGGCGATGAACGGCACGGTCGCCCCGCCGTCGAGCAGTTCGATGGCGGCCCGTACCTGCCGCTCGTGGACGCCGAGTTCGTCGGCGATCCGCTCGTGTACCGGGCGGGGCTGTACAGAGGTTGTCACGGTCCTGATCCGCCTTCTCCCACTGGTCGTTCCGCCGAGCATTGTGCCGCACGCCCCGGCGTCGCCCCGGGACGGTGGCCGGGCAGAGCGGATATACCCGCCGTCGGCTCTGGACAACCGAGAGTGATTCGGGTTAGGTCGGCATCGGCTCGACGGATCGAGTCCGACCCATCCGGTCCATCGACCGACCGACCTGAGACCGTTCTGTGACGCGACGAGGACATCATGACGCTTCTGGCCGACGACCGGCCTGCCGGCTCCGGTGCGGGCGCTGCCGCCGTACACCCGCTGGCCCGACTGACCGCCGACGAGATCCGGGCCGCCCGGGCGCTGCTCGACCGGCACGACCTGCTCGGACCGACCGTTCGGTTCGCCCTGCTGGCCCTGGAGGAGCCGCCGAAGGAGGTGGTGCTGGCGTACACCCCGGGCGACGAGGTGGACCGCCAGGTACGCGCGGTGCTGCTCGACGTCGCCACCGGGGAGGCCCGGACCGTGGTCGCCTCGCTGACCCACGGCGAGATCCGCTCGGTGGTACGCCACGATCCCGGCCGCGACGGGCAGCCGCCGGTGATGCTGGAGGAGTTCGCGGCGGTCGACGAGATCGTCAAGGCCGACCCGGGCTGGCGGGCGGCGATGGAACGCCGCGGCATCACCGACCTGGACCTGGTCCGGCCCTGCCCGCTCTCGGCCGGAAACTTCGACCTCCCCGGTGAGCGGGGGCGGCGGCTGCTGCGGGTTCTCTCCTTCCTGGCCCACCGGCCCGAGGACCACTGCTGGGCGCATCCCATCGACGGCGTGGTCGCGTACGTCGACCTCATCGAGCGCCGGGTCACCGAGCTGATCGACCACGAACTGCTCCCGGTGCCGCGCGAGGAGGGCAACTTCGACGACCCGGCGTACGTCGGACCGGCCCGGACCAGCCTGAAGCCGATCGCGATCACCCAGCCCGAGGGGCCCAGCTTCTCTGTCGACGGCGACGTCGTGCGCTGGGAGAACTGGAGTTTTCGGATCGGGTTCGACCCGCGCGAGGGGCTGGTGCTGTACCAGCTCACCATCCGCGACGGCGATCGGGAACGGCCGGTGGTCTACCGGGCGTCGATCGCCGAGATGGTGGTGCCGTACGCCGACCCGAGCCCGGTCCGCTACTGGCAGAACTACTTCGACGCCGGGGAGTACCTCCTCGGGAACCAGGTGAACTCCCTGGTGCTCGGCTGCGACTGTCTTGGGGAGATCTACTACTTCGACGCGGTGCTCGCTGACGGCGACGGCCAGCCGCGCGAGGTCCGCAACGCGATCTGCATGCACGAGGAGGACTACGGCGTGCTCTGGAAGCACACCGACCTCTTCACCGAGGCCGCCGAGACCCGCCGGCAGCGGCGGTTGGTCGTCTCCTCGTTCGTCACCGTCGGCAACTACGACTACGGCTTCTACTGGTACCTCTACCTCGACGGCACCATCGAGCTGGAGGTGAAGCTGACCGGGGTCCTCTTCACCTCGGCGTACCGGCAGGACAGCGCCTACGCCGCCGAGGTCGCCCCGGGGCTCGGTGCGCCGTACCACCAGCACCTGTTCAGCGTCCGGCTGGACATGACGGTGGACGGGGTCCGCAACGCCGTGGACGAACTCGACGTCCGGGCGCTGCCGATCGGCCCGGAGAACCCGTACGGCAACGCCTTCACCCGGGTGGCGACCCGGTTGACCCGGGAGTCCGAGGGGGCACGCGACGCCGACGCCCGGGTCGGTCGGGTGTGGCGGATCTCCAATCCGGAGCGGCGCAACCGGCTCGGCCGGCCGGTCGGCTACCTGCTGCGGCCGGAGGGATCGACGGTGCTGCTGGCCGATCCCCACTCGTCCGTGGCCCGCCGGGCCGGCTTCGCGACGCACAGCCTCTGGGTCACCCGGTACGACCCGGCCGAGCGGTACCCGGCGGGCGACCTGGTCAACCAGCATCCGGGTGGTGCCGGGCTGCCGGCGTACGCGGCGGCCGACCGGCCGATCGACGGTGAGGACATCGTCCTCTGGCACACCTTCGGCACCACGCACTTCCCCCGCCCGGAGGAGTGGCCGGTGATGCCGGTGGACCGCTGCGGCTTCACGCTGCGCCCGGACGGCTTCTTCGACCGCAACCCCACGCTCGACGTGCCGGCGGGCACGGCGGCGCACTGCGCGTCGGGCGACGGCGATCCCCACGCCGACCCGGGCGGCTGCCACTGACGTACGCGGTGCGGCCCTTCCCTGGCGGGCGGGGGAGGGCCGCTACCGGCGTACCGTCACCGTGCTGGCCGCCACGGCCGAGTCGACGGCGTTGAGCAGGTCGCGGAGTTCCGGGGGGAGCAGCCGGCGGGCGGCGTCGATCCGGCTGGCCATCGCCGACCGGTTGGTCGGGGTCAACGCCCGCAGCAGCCCCGCGGACTGGACCAGCCCGGCGAGCGTCGCGGTCCGGGGGTCCAACGGCTGGTCGGAGCGTTCCAGGATGGCGTTGAGCCGCACCCGGGGCCGGGCGACCCGGTTGGGATCGAGCCCGGGCCAGCGCACGCTGGTGCGCAGGTTGAGGCCGCGGACCGTCGTCCGGCGGACCGCGCCCGCGCTGGCCAGTCGGTCGCCGACGTAATCACGGATCCGAGGGGCGAGGAACTCCAGCCAGGAACGTACCGGATGGCCATCACCGCGCCGCACCATCTCCCCGAGCGCGCGGTCGGTCACCGGCTCCTGCCAGGCCCGGTCGTCGGCGACGTACAACTGGGAGCGGACCAGTGTGATCCGCCGGTCGAAGAGGAGTTCGCCGATGACGGCGCCCGCCAGGGCGGAATCCACCAGGACGGCGGCGGCGAGGGCCTTTCCGCTGTAGTCGTCGTGCGCAATCAGAAAGAGCTCGTCGGCCAACCGCTCCGTTGGTTGGCCGGGATATCTGGTCATCCATCATCCTTGGCCGGCCGGCTGACGTGCCGGGTCGGTCGGCGTGCATTGTCGAGGGTGGACGGTACGCCATGGGCACATTCCGTTCAACCCGCACGTGCCCTGGGTCACTCAAGATCATGAGTGGTCGATCTCTTGTCGCAGCCGGTGATCACCCCTAATCTCTCCGGTGTTTGTCCGTGAATGGGCAAACCCGGCCATCGGCCGGACGGCACCAGCGCAATACCTTTCTCGTCCCCTCATACCGAGAGAGATCGACCATGTCATCCAGTTCCCCTGTGGAATCTCGCCTACGTCAGGGCCGCCTGGGCACCGTGCACCTCGTGTTCTTCACGGTCGCCGCGTCCGCGCCCCTGACCGTGCTCGGCGGCGGCGTCACCACCATGTACGCCGTCAGCGGCAACGTCGGCGGGGCGCTGTCCTATGTGCTCCTCGCGGCGGTGCTGGCCGTCTTCGCCGTCGGCTACGCGGCGATGAGCCGCTTCGTTTCCAACGCCGGCGCCTTCTACTCGTACATCGCCAACGGTCTCGGCCGGGCGGGCGGGGTCGCCGGCTCGTTCATGGCGCTGGCGGCGTACAACGCGATCCAGATCGGTCTGTACGGTCTCTTCGGCTCGATCGTCGGAGACTTCCTCGCCGACAAGTTCGGCGTGACGCAGCCCTGGTGGGTCTGGGCGCTGCTCGGGCTGATCCTGGTCGCGGTGCTCGGGGTGCTGCAGGTCGATCTCAACGCCACGGTGTTGGCGGTCCTGCTCGTGCTGGAGTGCCTCGCCGTCGTCGTCTTCGACCTGGTCTCGCTCGGTAATCCGGCCGGCGGCACGATCAGCCTCGCCGGACTGGACCCCGGCAACCTCTTCGGGGCCGGGCTGGGCGCCGTGCTGGCGCTGGGCATCGCCTCCTTCACCGGCTTCGAGTCCGGGGCGATCTACAGCGAGGAGGTCCGGGACCCCCGTCGTACCGTGGCCCGGGCCACCTACGTCGCGGTGGCCTTTACCGGCGGCTTCTACGCCCTCTCCGCCTGGGCTCTCACCGTCGTCACCGGTCCGGACAACGCCCAGGCCGCCTCGGCCGAGGCCGGCCCCGGCGTCGTCTTCGACACCCTCACCAAGTACGCCAACGCCACCATCGCCGACGTGGCGTACCTCCTCTTCGTCACCTCGGTCCTCGCCGCCCTGCTCTCCTTCCACAACGGGGTCGCCCGCTACCTCTTCGCCCTGGGCCGGGAACGGGTGCTGCCGGCGTACCTGAGCCGGACCGGGATCCGCACGGGTGCTCCGGTGGCCGGCTCGCTGACCCAGACGGTGCTGGCCGTCGGGGTGGTGCTCGCCTTCGTTCTCACCGGCCGCGATCCGGTGCTCGACCTCTTCACCTGGCTCAGCGGGGTCGCCGCGGTGGGGGTGGTGCTGCTGATGACCCTGACCTCGGCCGCGGTGGTCGGGTTCTTCCGGAAGCGGCCGGAGCCCGGGGTCAGTCGCTGGCAGCGCGCGATCGCCCCGGGGCTCGCCACGGTGCTGCTCTTCGGTGTGCTGGCCGTCCTGGTGGTCAACTTCGACGCGCTGCTGGCCCCGGAGAACCCGGACTACCTGGCCTGGCTGCTGCCGGGGGTCAGCGTGCTCGCCGGGGCGGTCGGGTTCGGCTGGGGACTGGTGCTCCGCGCCACCCGCCCGGCCGTGTACGCCGCCGTCGGTCGGGGTCCGGCCGAGCCGCTTCCCACCGACGACCCGGCGCTGGCGCTGGTCCGCTGACCGGGACGGGCGTGCTCAGCCGAGCGCCCGCCACCAACCGTCCACCGGCGGCGGGTGGTCGACCACCACCCGCTCGCCGGGGCGGGGAACCACCAGCCGGACGCCCCGGTCCCGCGCCGCCCGACAGAGCCGGTCGACCGGGTCGGCCCAGCCGTGCGGGGCGAGGGTGAAGGTCGCCCAGTGCACCGGAAGGAGCAGGTCGCCCCGGAGGTCGCGGTGGGCGGTGATCGCCTCCTCGGGGAGCATGTGCACGTTCGGCCAGGCGGCGGAGTAGGCGCCCACCTGCATCAGCGTGACGTCGAACGGCCCGTGGCGGTCGCCGATCCGGGCGTACCCGTCGAAGTAGCCGGAGTCGCCCGAGCAGAAGACCCGGCGGGTCCGACCGGCGACCACCCAGGAGCTCCAGAGGGTGCGGTCGCGGCGGAACGCGCGTCCGGAGAAGTGCCGGGCCGGGGTGGCGACGATCTCCAGGCCGGCGACGGTGACCGCGTCCCCCCAGTCCAGCTCGACGATCCGCTCCGCCGGCACTCCCCAGTGCTCCAGGTGGGCGCCGACGCCGAGCGGCACCAGGAAGGGCGCGGTCTGGTCCCGGCGCAGGGCCCGGACCGTCGCCATGTCCAGGTGGTCGTAGTGGTCGTGCGAGATCAGGACCGCGTCGAGCCGCGGGAGACGCTCCAGCGGCACCGGCACCGGGTGCAGCCGCCGGGGTCCGATCCGGGCCGACGGGGAACACCGCTCGCTCCAGACCGGGTCGACGAGGACCCGGCGGCCCTCGACCTCGATCAGGGCGGAGGCGTGGCCGTACCAGACGACGGCGAGTTCGTCAGCGGTGGCCGACGTGGGCGCGGCGGAATCCGGGACGACCAGCGGGACGGCTCCGGCGGGCCGGCGGGCCCGGCCGCCGAGGAACAGCTCGCGGAGCGCGTCGCCGCCGGGAGCGGGGAGCAGGGTGCGGGTGGTGACCGGGTTCCGGAACGTCCGGCCGTCGAAGTGCGGGGAGCGCTGGACCCGGTCGGCACGGGCGCCCCGGGGACCCCGGCCCAGGGCGGCCGGGACGTCCCGGACCGCCCACGCCGCCGCGGCGAGCGCGGCGAGCGCGAGCGTCGTCCGGGCCCACCGCCGACGGCGGGTCCGGCCGGCGGCCGGTGCCGCCCCGCGCTGTCCCGGTCTCGCCCGCATCCGGCGTCACCCCCGTCCCGCAGGGTACGCCCGGCCGGCCGCCGACTCCGGGGAGTCGAGCGAGGTCCGCCGCCGCCGGCTCATCCGACACCGTCAGGTGCCCGGGGTGCCGCTCCGCTCGCGGGTCGCCCGTAGGTAGTCGCGGTTGAGCCGGCCGATCGTCGAGAGCGGGATCTCCTTGGGACAGACCGCCGAGCACTCGCCGATGTTGGTGCAGCCGCCGAACCCCGCCGCGTCGTGGGCGTCCACCATCCCGACCACCCGGGTCATCCGCTCCGGCTGACCCTGCGGCAGCAGGCTCAGGTGGGTCACCTTCGCCGCCAGGAACAGCGTCGCCGAGCCGTTGGGGCAGGCCGCGACGCAGGCACCGCAGCCGATGCAGGCGGCGGACTCGAAGGCGGCGTCGGCGTCGGCCTTGCGGACGAGCTGCGAGTGCGCCTCGGGCGCGCTGCCGGTCGGCGCGGTGATGTACCCACCGGCCGCGATGATCCTGTCGAGGGCGCCGCGGTCCACCACCAGGTCCTTGATGACCGGGAACGCCTTCGCCCGCCACGGCTCGATGTCGATGGTGTCGCCGTCGGAGAAGTGTCGCATGTGGAGCTGGCAGACCGTGGTGGCCTTCTCCGGGCCGTGCGCCACCCCGTTGATCACCATGCCGCAGGCGCCGCAGATACCCTCACGGCAGTCGTGGTCGAACGCGACCGGGTCGTCGCCGGCCAGGGTCAGCTGCTCGTTGAGGACGTCCAGCATCTCGAGGAACGACATGTCCGGCGAGACGTCGGTGACGGGATAGGTCACCATCCGGCCGGGGTCGTCCGGTCCCTTCTGGCGCCAGATCCGCAGGGTCAGGTTCACTTGTAGCTCCGCTGGGTGGGGTGGACGTACTCGAAGTGCAGGTCTTCCTTGTGCAGCACCGGCGGACGGTCGGCCCCGGTGAACTCCCAGGCGGCGACGTACGCGAAGTGCTCGTCGTCGCGTTGCGCCTCGCCGTCCGGGGTCTGGCTCTCAACCCGGAAGTGTCCGCCACAGGACTCGGTCCGGTGCAGCGCGTCGATGCACATCAGCTCGGCCAGTTCGAAGAAGTCCGCGACCCGGCCGGCCTTCTCCAACGCCTGGTTGAGGCCCTCGCCGTCGCCCGGGACCCGGACCCGCTGCCAGAACTGGTCACGCAGCGCGCGTACCTCGGCCAGGGCCTTGCGCAGCCCGGCGTCGCTGCGCTCCATCCCGCAGTGGTCCCACATGATCTGGCCCAACTCGCGGTGGAACGAGTCGACGGTCCGGTCACCCTTGACCGCGAGCAGCCGGCGCAGCCGGTCCTCGACGTCCGCCCGAGCCGCCACCACCTCCGGGTGGTCGTCGGTCAGCTTCTCGAACGGCCCGGCGGCCAGGTAGTTCGCGATGGTGGTGGGCAGCACGAAGTAGCCGTCCGCCAGGCCCTGCATCAGCGCGGAGGCGCCGAGCCGGTTGGCGCCGTGGTCGGAGAAGTTCGCCTCGCCGATGACGAAGAGCCCGGGAATGGTCGACTGGAGGTCGTAGTCGACCCAGAGCCCGCCCATCGTGTAGTGCACCGCGGGGTAGATCCGCATCGGCACCTCGTACGGGTCCTCGCCGGTGATCCGCTGGTACATCTCGAAGAGGTTTCCGTACCGGTCGGCGATGGTGTGCCGGCCCAGCCGCGCGATCGCGTCGGCGAAGTCGAGGTAGACGCCGAGCCCGGTCGGGCCGACGCCCCGGCCGGAGTCGCAGACGTTCTTGGCGGCCCGGGAGGCGATGTCCCGGGGGACGAGGTTGCCGTAGGACGGGTACATCCGCTCCAGGTAGTAGTCCCGCTCGTCCTCGGGGATCTCCCGGGGCGGACGGTTGTCACCGACCGCCTTCGGCACCCAGACCCGGCCGTCGTTGCGCAGCGACTCGCTCATCAGGGTCAGCTTCGACTGGTGCTCCCCGGAGACCGGGATGCAGGTCGGGTGGATCTGGGTGAAGCAGGGGTTGGCGAAGTACGCGCCCTTGCGGTGCGCCCGCCAGGTGGCGGTGACGTTGCAGCCCTTGGCGTTGGTGGAGAGGTAGAAGACGTTGCCGTAGCCGCCGGTGGCCAGCACCACCGCGTCGGCGTACTCGGTGGAGATCTCGCCGGTGACCAGGTCGCGGACCACGATGCCGCGGGCCCGGCCGTCGACCACGATGAGTTCGAGCATCTCGTGCCGGCTGTGCATCTCCACCCGACCCAGCCCGATCTGCCGCTCCAGCGCCTGGTACGCCCCGAGCAGCAACTGCTGCCCGGTCTGGCCCCGGGCGTAGAAGGTCCGCTGGACCTGGGCGCCGCCGAAGGAGCGGGTGTCGAGCAGGCCACCGTACTCCCGGGCGAAGGGGACGCCCTGGGCCACCGCCTGGTCGATGATCTCCACCGAGATCTCGGCGAGCCGGCGGACGTTCGACTCGCGGGACCGGAAGTCCCCGCCCTTGACGGTGTCGTAGAAGAGCCGCTGGATCGAGTCGCCGTCGTTGCGGTAGTTCTTGGCCGCGTTGATCCCGCCCTGGGCGGCGATCGAGTGCGCCCGTCGTGGACTGTCCTGGTAGCAGTAGGACTTGACCCGGTAGCCCAGCTCGGCGAGGGTCGCCCCGGCCGATGCGCCGGCCAGCCCGGTGCCGACGACGATCACGGTCAGTCGGCGGCGGTTGGCCGGGTTGACCAGCTTGGCGGCGAACCGGCGCCGCTGCCACCGTGTCTCGATCGGCCCGTCCGGAGCGGCCCGGTCGACGATCGGGTCGCCGTACGTGAAGAGGGTGCCGTCCGGGCTCTCCGGCGCGGTACCGGTCTCGGTGCCGATGTTGTCCTGGTTGGTGTACTCCATGGAACTCTGTCCCACCTCGGTGACTCGGGGACGCCGGCCGAGCAGGTTCGTCACCGCCGCGCGTAGCCGGTTTACCGGCTCGGCGCCGTCACGGCCGGCCGGCCCGCCGGTCCGGGGGTTTGTCGGTTCGTCGGCTCGAGAGGTCATCGCGGTCACCCCACCAGGCCGGCGAGGACGGCGAACGGCACGACGAGGTAGCCGGCGCAGAGCGCCACGGCGAAGACGAGGGCGGCGGAGCGAGCCCGGCGCTCGCCGCGGGGCGTCTGCTGGCCCAGGCTGCGCAGTGCGCTGAACATCCCGTGCCGCAGGTGGAAGCCGAGGGTGACGATCCCGATGACGTAGATCAGGGTCACCCACCACCGTTCGGGGGCGAAGTCGGCGACCACGTTCGCGTACGGTCGGCGCTGGTCGGCGACCGGGTTGAGGTCACCGGTGGTCAGGTCGAGCAGGTGGTAGACGACGAAGAGCGCGATGATCACCCCGCCCCAGCGCATCGTCCGGGCCGCGTAGCTGACCTGCACCTTCGGCCGGTGCACGTACCGGACCGGGCGGGCGGCCCGGGCCCGCCGGGCCAGCACGGCGGCGGCCCAGATGTGCGCGACCAGGGCGGCGCCGAGGAGGACCCGTTGTCCCCACAGGTACCAGTCCTCGGGCAGTACCGGCGCGCCGATGGTCCGCAGCCAGTGCGCGTAGTGGTCGAAGTCCGCCGGCCCGAAGAAGATCTTGAGGTTGCCGATCATGTGGGCGATCAGGAAGAGCACCAGGAGAATGCCCGTCACCGCCATGACGGCCTTCAGACCCACGTTGGATCGGATCGGTGAGCGCGTCGACACTGCTGTCACCCACCAAACGCTAGGTAACCTCGGATTAGTCGTCCAATGCATCGAACCCGCAGTCTCGATAGCCGTAGGCTATGGGGGTGCAGCTGCATCAGCTCCGGTACTTCGTGGCCGTTGCCGAAACCCGGCATTTCACCCACGCCGCGGACAATGTCGGCATCACCCAGCCCTCGCTGAGTAAGCAGATTCACGCGTTGGAGGACGACCTCGGCGCCCCGCTCTTCGAACGGGTCCGGGGCAACATCGCGCTGACCGCCGCCGGTGAGGTCCTGCTGCCGATCGCCAAACGGATCCTCGCCGACGTCGACACCGCCCGTCGGGAGGTCCAGGAACTCGTCGGGCTGCGCCGGGGCCGGATCCGGCTCGGCGCGACCCCGAGCCTGGTCACCTCGCTCGCCCCGGCGGTGCTGCGCCGGTTCCGCGACGCCTATCCGAACGTGGAGGTGCGGGTCGAGGAGAGCGGCTCGCAGGACCTGGTCCGCGACCTGCTCCGCGGCGAACTCGACCTGGCGTTGATCATCCTGCCCGCCCAGGGGGCCGATCCGGCGCTGCGGACCGAGCCGGTGCTGCGGGACAGCCTGGTGGTCGCCTCGCTCAACCCGTTGCCGATGGTCGAGCCGGGCAGCACCGTCCACCTCGGCGAACTGCGCGACCAGCCGATGGTGATGTTCCGCCAGGGCTACGACCTCCGCGACGTCACCCTGCGGGCCTGCCGCGAGGCGGGCTTCGAACCGTCGTTCGCGGTCGACGGCGGGGAGATGGACGCCGTGCTGAGCTTCGTCGAGGCGGGGCTCGGCGTTGCCCTGGTACCCGGCATCGTGGTCGCCCGCCGGCCGCGGCTGTGGGTCACCCCGCTCGCCCCGCCCGGGGTGCAGCGGACGATCGCCCTGGCCGGACGGCGTGAGGCGGAGCCGACCCACGCCGCCCGGGCCTTCCGACGAGTCCTGCTCGACCACATCCGCGCCGCCGCCGAGAACGCGACCCTGCCCCCAGGGGTGACCCCGTACTGACCGGGTCCGGGCACCCGACCCCCGCCGGGCCGGCCCCGCCGCACGTGGGGGACGTCGACGGCATCCGGGCCGGCCCCGCCACGCCCCCCCGGGAACGCTGACGGCACCCGGGGGCGGCCGGAGCCAGGGTCGGCGGACGGGCGCCGCCTACGGTTCGGTCCGGAGTTGCGCGGCCCGTTCCCGCAGCCGGGGCGGCACCAGATCGAGCAGCTGGTCGGGACGGAGCGGCAGGTCGAGCAGGCTCAGCTTGACCCGTTTGCGCTGCTCGTACCGGTGGGGGTCGAACCGTACGACGTTGACCGCGTCGTGGCCGAGTCGTAGCCGCAGGCCACCGTCCGGGCCGAGCACGCCGACGGGCGCCCCGTCGGTCGTCAGCCGGAGCGACAGCCCGTCGGGTGGGTTGTGCAGCTCGATGGCGTCGTCGCCGCCGAGCACGACGGAACGGCTGATCCCGGACATGGGCGCGACCGGGGTCAGGGCGATCGACGGCGTGGAGGGTGAGATGACCGGCCCGCCGGCCGCGTAGTTGTAGGCCGTCGAGCCGGTCGGTGTGCAGGCGATCACCGCGTCGCCCCGGTAGTAGCCGTGCCGCGAGCCGTTCACGACCAGGTCGACCGTCAGGCTTCGCAGCGGCTCGGAGGCCGTCACCACGACGTCGTTGAAGGCGACGCAGTTCAGGTGGTCGGTCAGCACGTGGAGGCAGCAGTGCGGTTCCAGGGTGTACTCGCCGGCCACCATCCGGTGCAACGCGGTCTCCAACCCCTCGGGGGAGACCTCCACGAGGAAGCCGACGTTGCCGTGGTTGACGCCGAGGACCGGCGTCGCCCGCCCGACGACCAGGCGCATGGCGCCGAGCATGGTGCCGTCGCCACCCAGGCTCACCAGTGCGTCGAGGCGGTCGACGAACGCGTCGGCCGCCACCGCCTCGATCCCCGGTCCGACCCGGGGAGCGTCGGCCTCCCGGACGAGGACCCGACCGCCGTGCCGGCGGACGAACCGCTGGATGAGGTCCGCCGAGTCGAGGACCGGCCTGGACGGGTGGATGACCAACCCGACCGTGTACGCCTGCCCCATGCGGCCATCATCCCCGGCCCGGCCCGGTCGCGGTGGCGAAAGCCCCGACGCTCGGTGGTGGCCTGGCGCCCGGGACGCCCGGCCACGGTGGCGGCCACCCCGGACGCCCGGGTCGGGGCGGCGGTGTTACCCGCCCGGATCCGCCCCACTCGCATCGATCTCGTCGGATGCGTTGACGGACCGGACAGTCGCCGGTAACATCTGCACAACTCAATGAAAGAATGCGACAAGAGTGCGCTTCATTATCGACTTGTAGCCGCAATTTTGCTCCTCGCCTCGTCTGAGGTGACCGCTCGTCCACGGCGCGCCCTCTCCCGCCACCACCGAACCGTCCCGCAGCGGAAAGGACAGCGATGAGACGAAGACATCTGCTCCCCGGGGTCGCGGCGGTCGTCGCGGCTGTCGTCGCCACCACCGTCGGGGCGGTCCCGGCCGCGGGTGCGGCCCGCCGTCCCGACCTGCCGCCCCCCGCGTCGGCCGCGCTCCGGGCCGAGGGCAGCCTCGATCACCTCGTACGGCGCGGTGCCGAACGACGGGCTGGACGACACCGCGGCCATCCAGCGGGCCGTCGCCGACGACGAGAACGGCGTCATCAACTGCGTCTGGATTCCCGCCGGGCAGTGGCGGCAGGAGCAGAAGATCCTCTCGCCGGACCCCACCCGCACCGGCTACAACCAGAAGGGCATCCGCAACGTCGTCATCCGCGGCGCCGGCATGTGGCACACCCGGCTCTACACCACCACCGAGCCGCAGAACGTGGTGGGCAACATCAACCACCCGCACGAGGGCAACGTCGGCTTCGACATCGACGACAACGCCCAGATCTCCGACCTCGCGATCTTCGGGATGACCACCAACCGGGCCAACCGGGGGCACGGCATCAACGGTCGGCTGGGCAGGAACACGAGGATCAGCAACGTCTGGATCGAGCACGTCAACGTCGGTGCCTGGGTCGGGCGCGACTACAGCGACACGCCCGCCTACTGGAACCCGGGGGACGGGGTCGAGTTCACGGGCATGCGGATCCGCAACACGTACGCCGACGGGATCAACTTCGCCAACAGCACCCGCAACTCCCGGGTGTTCAACTCCTCGTTCCGCAACACCGGCGACGACGCGCTCGCGGTCTGGGCCAGCCGGTACGTCCGGGACCAGGCAACCGACATCGGCCACGACAACCACTTCGTCAACAACACGGTCCAGCTGCCCTGGCGGGCGAACGGCATCGCGATCTACGGCGGCTACGGCAACACGATCGAGAACAACCTGATCTACGACACGATGACCTACCCGGGCATCATGCTGGCGACCGACCACGACCCGCAGCCGTTCTCCGGCCAGACGCTGATCGCCAACAACGGGCTCTACCGTACCGGCGGCGCGTTCTGGGGCGAGCAGCAGAGGTTCGGCGCGATCACGCTGTTCCCGGCCTCCCGCGACATCACCGGGGTGACGATCCGGGATACCGAGATTCACGACTCCACGTACGACGGGATCCAGTTCAAGTCGGGTGGCGGCGCCATGCCGGGGGTGGTGATCGCCAACGTCCGGATCGACAGGTCCAACAACGGCGCCGGCATACTCGCGATGAACGGGGCCCGGGGCAGCGCGACCCTGAGCAACGTGACCATCACCAACTCGGCGGCCGGCGACATCGTCGTCCAACCGGGATCGACCTTCACGATCACCGGCGGTTAGCCACCCGATTCACCGGTCACCGGCGGTCGACCACCCGGAACAGTCGGCGTGGGACCGGCGTATCGCCCCCGGCACGAGCCGTGCCGGGGGCGATTCCGGGTTCGGGAATCACGTCGTCCACGGGTGGGTGGCGTGGTCCGCGGCGCCGTGAGGTCGACCGGGAACGGAAGGTCGGCGCCGGCTCACCCCACCTGGGCGAGGAACCGCTGGAGGCGAGGGCTGCGCGGCGCCTCGAAGATCTGGTCGGGCGGGCCGGCCTCGACCACCCGGCCGCGGTCCAGGAAGACGACCCGGTCGGCGACCTGCCGAGCGAACCCCATCTCGTGGGTGACGACCACCATCGTCATTCCCTGGCTGGCCAGGTCCGCCATCAACCCCAGCACCCCCTTGACGAGTTCCGGATCGAGCGCCGAGGTCGCCTCGTCGAAGAGCATCACCCGGGGGGACATCGCCAGCGCCCGGGCGATCGCCACCCGCTGCTGCTGTCCACCCGAGAGCCGGCCGGGGCGTACGTCGGCCTTGTGCCGTAATCCGACCAGGTCGAGGTGCCGCAGCGCCACCTCCTCCGCCTCGTCCCGGGAGAGTCGCTTGAGGTGTCGCAGGGCGAGGGTCACGTTCCGCAGCACGCTGAGGTGTGGAAACAGGTTGAACTGCTGGAACACCATGCCGACGTCCTGCCGCAACCGGTCGGGATCCCGGTCGCGGACGCTCTGCCCGTCCAGCAGGATGTCGCCGCGGTCGACCTCCACCAGCCGGTTGATCGTCCGGAGCAGCGTGGACTTGCCAGACCCGGAGGGGCCGATCACGCACGCGGTCTCGCCGCGCCCGACGTCCAGGTCGACGCCGCGTAGCACCTGGTGCCTGCCGAAGGACAGGTGCACGTCGCGGGTCGCCACGCTGACCGACGCGTACCGCGGCGCGGCCGGCGGGGCGGTCGACCCACCCGGTCGGTTAGTGTCCGGCATCCGTTGCTCCTCCCGTGGTCGTGGCTGACAGCGCCTCGTCCGGGGCCGGCAGGGCGTCCGTCGAGGCCGGCGGGGCTTCGTTCGAGGCCGGCAGGGTCTTGTCGGGGGTGGGTCGTGGCGCCCGGCCGAGGGCCGCCGGCGGAGGCTCGTCGGAGGCCGACGAGACCTCGTCGGCCTCCTCCGCCGGATCGTCCTCGGGCTCCGAGGCGGGGCCGCCGTCGCGGAGCCGGCGGTCCACCCAGTTCACCAGGTGGGTGAGCGGCACCGTGATCGCCAGGTAGAACAGCCCGGCGAGGAGCAGGGCCGACTCGTTGCCGGTGTTCGCGGCGTAGTCCTGGCCGATGCGGAACAGCTCCCGCTGGCTGGCGACGAGCCCGAGGAAGTAGACCAGGCTCGAATCCTTGATCAACGCGATGAGCTGGTTGACCCAGGCGGGCAGGACCCGGCGTATCCCCTGCGGGATGATCACCAAACGCATCGCGGCGGCGTGGGACAGGCCCAGCGCCCGGGTCGCCTCCAGCTGGGTGGCCTCCACACTCTGGATGCCGGACCGGAAGATCTCCCCGATGTACGCCGCCGCGATCAGCGACAGCGCGAGGATGCCGAGCGGGTACGGGTTGGGACCCCACCAGGCGAGTCCGAGGGGCGCCAACCCGACCCCGATCAGCAGGATGGTGACGGCGGCCGGCAGGCCCCGCAGCACGTCCGTGTAGATCCGGGCCGGCCAGCGCAGCCACCGGGTCCGGGCCAGACCGGCGACGGCCAGCAGCATGCCGAGCGCCGTCCCCAGGACGGCGGAGACGAGCGCCAGTAGCAGCGTGTTGCGGAGGCCGACCGTGAGCATCTCGGGCAGGGCCTCCCGCATCGACTCCAGGTCGAAGAACGTCTCCCACAGCGTCCTCAGGGTTTCCATCGCCTCACCTGTCTCGGACCCGATCCGTCACCCGGCCGCCTCGCCGGTCACGCCGTCGGCGTGCCGGAGGGCTGCACCCTGACCGGCGGGAACGTCACGGTGCCGCTGCCCGGCCGGAAGGTCTCCGGGATCGGCCGTCCGGGGTAGTACTGCTCCTGGAGCCGGGTCCAGGTGCCGTCCTGGATCACCTGGTCGAGTGCCCTGTTCAGCGCCTCGCGCAGCGCGTCGTTCCCCTTCGCCACCGCGAACGCGGTCGGCGCGGGGCTGAGCTGCTTCTCGACCAGGACGATCTTGCCGCCACTGTCCTGGGCGGACTTCTCGCCGATCTCGGCCGGCGCGATCCACGCGTCCGCGGTCTTCGCCTTGAGCTGGTTGATCGCGCCGTTGTAGTCCGGCACCCGGACCGGGTCGAGCCCCTCCTTCGTGGCGTAGTCATCCTGGACGGTGCCCTGCACCACGACGACCCGCTTGCCCTTCAGGTCGGCGAAGCTCCTGATCGGCGACCCGGCCGGCACGTCGAGTCCGAAGTAACCGAAGTCGTACCCGTTCGTGAAGTCGACCGTCTTCTTCCGCTCCTCGGTGATGGTGATGGACGAGCTGCCGGCGTCGAACTTGCGATTGTTCACCTGGGCGAGCAGCGCCGAGAACTCGGTGCCGACGAACTCGACCTTCAGCCCGAGCTTCTCCGCCATGGCGGCCATCAGGTCGTTGTCGAAGCCGGTGAACCTGCCGTCCTTCAGGTAGACGTTCGGCGGAGCGTCGGTCAGGGTGCCGACCCGCAGTGTCCCGGGCTGGAGCAGGTGGTACGGGTTGTCGGCGGCGTCGTCCGCCGGGGAGCCGCCGCACGCGGCGGCCGCACCGAGCACCGCGACGGCGGCGATCCCGGAGAGCAGGCGTACGGCGGTGGATGTGATGCGCATGTGTGGAAACTCCGTGATTTATCCGGCGGTCTAGGCGCGTGCTCCGCCCAGGGCACGGAGCGCCCGGAGCGATGGCCTGGCCGCGCAGGGGTGGTCGGGAAACAGGTCGGAGAACGGCCGGAGCAGCGCCGACCGGCGGTGGTGGTCAGCCGCGGCCGCGACAGAGCATGGTGCTGGTGCGGCAGAGGTCAACGTGACGACGCCACCGGTGCCAGGTGACGTGGAGTCGACTTGCCCGCTCGGGCCGGGACGTACGCACTTCAGCTCCTCCATCGATCCTGGCGGTAGCACCCGCACCCGTCGCGGGGGGTTGCTGCGACGTCAACGAGCCAGGTCTCTCGGTCGCTCTGGATGGCCGGGCTCAGCTTACTCAACCAGTGACCAGGCGTACCACCTGGGCGACCGCCCAAACGGCTGTGTGCCTCGCCACGCCCTGGAGGTGAAAGGAAGGGCCCCTTTTACAACAGAAATCGATAGGAAGGGGCCCTTCCTTGCTTGCGGGCTGGGGACGGGGCGGTCATCATGGTCGCCATGATTGCTACTGACCGGAAGGGCGTGTTCGCCCTGGCGCGGTGACCGCGCCCGCGCGGCCTCGGGCCGCCCGCGAATCTCTTCCTCCCCACAGCCTGTCCGAGCTGGTCGCCGAGTACTGGCGACACGCCGTCGAGATCCGACGGGAGTGGCTGGAACACGGACTGTCGACCAGACCGGCTGACCGAACCGTCGCCGAGGAGATCGTGGCCGGCATCTACGCCCGGCACTCCCGGCATCGACCCCACGTCCACTGGGTGGCGTCGCCGCGTCAGGCGCTTCCCCTGCTGGACGGCCTGCCCACCCACGAGATCCTGCAACGCTGGGTGATGGCCCGGCGCCCGCCCGGCCCGCCGCCGTTGGCCAGCGACATCGCGGCCGGACTCTCCCGGTTGCGCAGTGCGTTGGACGCGTGCATCTCCGACCTCGATACCGGCGCACCGCGGCTCGTCCGCAGGAACGGACAGCCCTGGCCGGTACTGCCGCCGCTGGAGGCGCTCGCCAAGGGCGTTCCGTTACGGGAGGTGCTCCGCCAGGGGGTCAGAGACGCCCTACGGACCAGCCTCGCCGACGGGTTCTACCTGCCTGTCCGCGCCGCGCTGGCCGGGCACGGGCCGCTGCCGGTCGCCTGGTACGGCCAACAGGAGGCGCACTGGATCGCCTACTACGACGCGCTGCGCCGTCTGGGGCTCGCCCGCTACCGTCCGTCCGACAACGACCAGCTTGACGACTGGGCAACCCTCGCCCGGTCCTGCGGTTGGTGGTGGCCGGGCGAGCGGGTGTGTGTCATGGTCGACCGACCTGCCGTCCTCGAGACCGAACCGATTCCGGACGGCTGGCACGAACAGGTCCGGCTGCGGCGCGGCGGCCGACCCCCGGTCGAGTACCGCGACGGGTGGCAACCCCCGATCGCGACGGCTCGACCGTCGTCGTCGCGCGACCGGCCGTGACGTCGACCGGCGCCGTGACGCCGACCGGTGTCTCGGCTACCGGGCCACGCCCGAGGCGTGAACAGGAGCTGACCGGTCGGACGTGATCAGCCCGGCGGTGTCGGTGATCGAGAGGCGGCGAGGTCTCCGGTAGGTGGTTCGTCGACCAGGAAGACCGGAATCCGGACGACCGGAACCCGGACGACTGGAAACTGGACGACCGGAGATCGGAGGCCTCGCCGCCATGGCGGCGACGAGGCGGTACGACCTCACCGACGGTGCGTGCGGCCGGCGGCTCTACCCCTCGGCCAGGTCCATCGCGCGGTAGATCCGCTGCTCCGATACCGGGTACGGCGTACCGAGCGCCTGGGCGAAGACGTTCACCCGCAGCTCCTCGATCATCCAGCGGATCTGCCGGACGTCGTCGTCGTCGCGTCGGGCCGGGGGGAGGGCGGCCAGCATCTCCTGGTACTCCCGCTGCACCTGCTCGATCCGGGCCTGCTGTTCCCGGTCACGCTGCGGGTTGCTGACCAGCCGGTCCAGCCGCCGCTCGATCGCCGCGAGATACCGGGGCAGGTCGGCGAGCCGGGCGTATCCGGTCCCGGTGACGAAGCCCCGGTAGACGAGCCCGGAGAGCTGGTTCCGGATGTCGGTCAGCGCCGGCACCAGCGCGAGGTTGGTCGTCCGGGCGAGCCGCTGCTCCACCACGTACGCCGCGGCCAGGACGCGGCGGACCCGCTCGACCACCTCGACCACGGTGTCGACCAGCTCGGCCCGGACCCGGTCGCGCAGCGCGGCGAAGCCGTCGGCGTCCCAGGCCGGGCCGCCGGCGTCGGCGATCAGCTTGTCCACCGCCGCGTCGGCCACGTCGTCGAGCAGGTCGAGCACGCTGCGGTGCGGGTTGCGACTCAGCGTCAGCTTGGCCTCGTTCGTCAGCCGGCCCTGGAGAAACCTCGCCGGTGAGCCGAGGGTGAGGCGGAGCAGGCGGCGGGTTCCGGCCCACATCCGGCGATGTTGCTCGGCCTCGGTCTCGTAGACCCGGACCGCGACGCTGTCGCCCTCGTCCGTCAGCGCCGGGTACGCCGTCACCCGGTACCCGCCCCGAACCTGGTCGATCGAGCGGGGCAGGGCGCCGATGCTCCACTCCCGTAGCCCGGTTCGTTCCACGTCCGGGGCGGCGGCCGCCACCATCTGCCGTACCTCGGTGGTGAGCTGGCGTTGCAGTGCCGGCAGGTCCTTGCCCTCGGCGACGATCCGCTCGTCGTCGACGATCCGGAAGGTCGGGCGCAGGTGCGCCGGCACCTTCGTCAGGTCCCAGGCGTCCCGGGGCACGCTCACCCCGGTCATCCGGCGCAACTGTCGGCTCACCGCGTCGAGCAGCGGCTCCTGCCCGGGCGTGATCGCGGCCAGCACCGCCCGGGCGTAGTCCGGTGCCGGCACGAAGTTGCGGCGGATCGCCTTCGGCAGCGACCGGATCAGGGCGACCACCAGCTCCTCGCGCAGCCCTGGCACCTGCCAGTCGAAGCTCTCCGGGTCGACCTGGTTCAGCACCGGCAGCGGGATGTCGACGGTCACCCCGTCGGTCGCGCTTCCCGGCTCGAAGCGGTACGTGAGCGGCAGCGCCACCCCGGCGGAGTGCCACTCGTCGGGGTAGTCGGCCGGGTCGATGCCGCCCTTCCCCTCGTTGACCAGCATCTGCCGGTCGAAGGTGAGCAGGTCGGGCTGTTGACGACGAACCCGCTTCCACCAGGCGTCGAAGTGACGGCCGGAGACCACCTCGGCCGGAATCCGGGCGTCGTAGAAGGCGTACAGGGTCTCGTCGTCGACGAGGATGTCACGGCGCCGGGCCCGGTGCTCCAGCTCCTCGACCTCGTCGAGGAGTTTCCGGTTGTCGTGGAAGAACTGGTGGTGGGTCTGCCAGTCGCCCTCCACCAGCGCGTGCCGGATGAACAGCTCGCGGCTCAGCACCGGGTCGATGCGGCCAAAGTTGACCTTGCGTCCGGTGACCAGCGGGATGCCGTACAGCGTCACCCGCTCGTACGCCAGCACCGCGGCCTGCCTCTTCTCCCAGTGCGGTTCGCTGTAGCTGCGTTTCACCAGGTGCGGGGCGAGCGCCTCGACCCACTCCGGCTCCACCCGGGCGGCGACCCGGCCCCAGAGCCGGGAGGTCTCGACCAGTTCGGCGGCCATCACCCAGCGCGGCGGTTTCCGGAACAGCGCCGATCCGGGGAAGAGCGCGAAGCGGGCGCCCCGGGCGCCGAGGTACTCGTTCTTCTGCGGGTCCCTGAGCCCGACGTGGGAGAGGAGCCCGGCCAGCAGGGACTGGTGGATCCGATCGGTGTCGACCTGGCCCACCGGCGCGTCGTCGTCCACCGGCGCGTCGCTGTCCGTCACCCGGTCGGCGTCACGCCGGCCGACCGCGTCGCGCGCGCTGCGCCCGGGGTGGTCCAGGGGGAGGGCTCGACCGGTACCGCGTCCGCCGGCGGCGCGTCGGTCCCTTCGACCGGGGCCGTCGCCCGGTTGGGCGCCGGTACCGGGCTGTCCGGCGTCGTCGGCCATGGTCCGCAGCACCTGCCGGAGCTGGCTGTAGATGTCCTGCCACTCGCGGACCCGCAGGTAGTTGAGGTACTCGGCCTTGCACATCCGCCGGAACGCGCTGGAGGAGAGGGTTCGCTGCTGCTCCTGCAGGTAGCGCCAGAGATTCAGCAGGGTTACGAAGTCCGACTCCTTGTCGGTGAACCGGGCGTGCGCCTGGTCGGCCTGGGCCTGCCTCTCCGCCGGACGCTCCCGCGGGTCCTGGATGGAGAGCGCGGCGGCGATCACCGCCACCTCGTCGGCGCAGCCGTTGCGTTCGCCCTCCAGCACCATCCGGGCCAGCCGCGGATCGACCGGGAGCTGGGCCAGCCGGCGTCCCAGCGGGGTGAGCCGGCGGTCGCCGTCGCCGCCGACCACCTCCAGAGCGCCCAGCTCGTGCAGGAGGTTGATCCCGTCGGCGATGTTGCGTCGGTCCGGTGGATCGATGAACGGGAAGGCGGCGATGTCGCCCAGCCCGATCGCGGTCATCTGGAGAATGACCGAGGCGAGGTTGGTCCGCAGGATCTCCGGGTCGGTGAACTCGGGACGGGCCAGGAAGTCCTGTTCGTCGTAGAGCCGGATACAGATGCCGGGAGAGGTACGCCCGCACCGGCCCTTTCGCTGGTTGGCCGAGGCCTGCGAGATCGGCTCGATCGGCAGCCGCTGCACCTTCAGCCGGTGGCTGTACCGGGAGATCCGGGCGGTGCCGGGGTCGACGACGTACGTGATGCCGGGGACGGTGAGCGAGGTCTCGGCGACGTTGGTGGCCAGGACGATCCGCCGACCCCGGTGCGGCTGGAACACACGGTGCTGCTCGGCGGCGGAGAGCCGGGCGTAGAGCGGCAGGATCTCGGTGTCCCGCAGGGCGGGTCGGTCGCGGACGAGCCTGCCGAGCGCGTCCGCGGTGTCCCGGATCTCCCGCTCGCCGCTGAGGAAGACCAGGATGTCGCCCGGTCCCTCGGCGGCGAGTTCCTCCACCGCGTCGCCGATCGCCTGAATCTGGTCCCGGACGACGTCGGGGTCGTCCTCCTCGGCCGCCGCCTCGATGAGCGGCCGATACCGGACCTCGACCGGGTACGTCCGGCCCGAGACCTCCAGCACCGGCGCCGGCCGGGGCTCGGCACCGGGAGTCGGGGGTGTCGCGAAGTGCCGCGCGAAGCGCTCGGGGTCGATGGTCGCCGAGGTGATGATCACCTTCAGGTCGGGACGGCGGGGGAGGAGCTGCTTCAGGTACCCGAGGATGAAGTCGATGTTGAGGCTCCGCTCGTGGGCCTCGTCGATGATCAGGGTGTCGTACTGGCGGAGCATCCGGTCCTGCTGGAGTTCGGCCAGGAGGATGCCGTCGGTCATCAGCTTGACCAGCGTCGAGTCGCCGACCTGGTCCGTGAAGCGGACCTTGTAGCCCACCACGCCGCCGAGTTCGGTGCCGAGCTCCTCGGCGATCCGGTTCGCGACCGTCCGCGCCGCGAGCCGCCGTGGCTGGGTGTGCCCGATCAGGCCTCGGACGCCCCGGCCCAGCTCCAGGCAGATCTTGGGCAGCTGGGTGGTCTTCCCGGAGCCGGTCTCGCCGGCCACGATCACCACCTGGTGGTCCCGGATCGCGGCGAGCAGGTCGTCCTTCCGCTCGCTCACCGGCAGGTCGTCCGGATAGGTGATCACCGGCACCGCGGCGCGACGCCGGGCCAGCCGTTCCTCGGCGCGGGCGACCTCGGCGGCGATCTCGGCGAGGATCGGTTCGCGGCGCCGTGGGTCGCGGAGCCGGGCCAGGCCGTCGATCCGGCGCTGGATGCGGCGCTGGTCACGGAACATCAGCTCCGGCAGCCGGGCCCGTAGGTCGGTGAGGTCGGCGGCGGGCACGGCTGGGGCGGGCGATGGCGTCTGCATGTCGCCGCCAAGAATAGGCAGGCCAACTCCGGCCCCGCCCCCCAGTTACGTCGGACGGGGCGATCCCACGGCGAACCGCCGGTGACCGCCCCGCCCCGAGCCCTCCGCCGGCTACCGGCCGCGGTCGGCGAGGGCGTCCGGGCCGCCGGGCTCGGCCGGGGCGGCCGCGTCCCGGGCGGTCGGTACCGGCGGCGCGCCGCCCGGCTCCGCCCCGGCCGGCCACCGCGTCGTCGACCCGGGTCCGGACGTTCGGCCCGTCGCCGGCTCCGGTGCCGACCCCGGCCCGTCGGTTGTCCAGCCCACCGGCATCCCCGTCACCTCGGCCTGGTCGCCCGCCGCCGTGATCCGGACCGTGGCCGGGCCCAGGCGCAGGTCCGACAGGGTGAGCCGGCCCCACTGCGCGGGCAGGTGCGGAGCCAGCCGCACCGTACGGCGCGGTACGTGCGGGTCGAGCCCCAGTGCGGCCCGCACCAACAGCAGCGGCGCCGCGGCCGCCCACGCCTGCGGCGAGCAGGACGTCGGGTACGGCACGGGCGGGGTGAACTCGTCGCGACCGAATCCACAGAACAGCTCGGGCAGTCGACCACCGAAGGTGGCGGCGGCGTCGATCAGTCCCACCGCGAGCCGGTGCGCCAGCTCGATCGCACCGGGCAGGTGCGCGTAGCGCAGCAGTCCAGCCACCGCGATCGCGGTGTCGTGCGGCCAGACCGACCCATTGTGGTAGCTCATCGGGTTGAACGCCGCCATCCCGGCCGACAGGGTCCGCAGGCCGTAACCGCTGTCCATGCTCGGGTCGGCGAGCCGCTCGATCAGGACCGCGGCGTGCTCGTCGAGCGCGATCCCGGTCCAGAGCGCGTGGGCGCTGTTGCTGGCCAGCGCGTCGACCGGCCGTTTCGCGCCGTCCAGCGCCAGCGCGTACCAGCCCCGGTCGGGTAGCCAGAAGCGTTCGGCGAACGCCTCGCGCAGCCGGCGGGCCCGTTCCCGGCACCGCGCCGCCCGCTCCGGGTCGTGGAACGCCTCGGCCAGCTCGGCGCGGGCCAGCCAGGCGGCGTACGCGTACCCCTGCACCTCGCAGAGCGCCATCGGGGTACGGGCCGGGGTGCCGTCGGCGAAGGTGATCGCGTCGAAGCTGTCCTTCCAGCCCTGGTTGGCGAGCCCGCGGTCGGTGGCCCGCTGGTACTCGACGAAGCCGTCACCGTCCCGGTCGCCGTACCGGTCCAGCCAGTCCAGCGCCGCGTCGACCGCCGGCAGCAGCTGCCGCACGGTCGTCTCGTCGGCACCCCAGCGCCACGCCTCGGCGGTGAGCATGACGAAGAGCGGGGTGGCGTCCACGCTGCCGTAGTAGTAGCTGCCGCCCAGTGCCCGGTCGCTGTCCGGGCCGCGCCGCAGCTCGTGCAGGATCCGCCCCGGCTCCTCCTCGGTGACCGGGTTGACCGTCCGACCCTGGGCGGCGGCCAGGGTCTGGAGCGTCCCGATCGCGAGGGTGAGGTCCAGGGGGAGGACCATCCAGGCCGTGAGCAGGCTGTCCCGGCCGAACAGGGTCATGAACCACGGCGCCCCGGCGGCCACGAAGGGGCGGCCGGTGTGCGGGTCCGGAATCTGCAGGGCGCCGAGGTCGATCTCGGTCCGTTCCAGCACCGCCGCGAGGGCCGGGTCCGTCACCTCGACGCCGGTGCTGGCCTGGCGCCACGCGCGCAGCTTCCGGGCCGCCGCGCTGCTGTCCAGGTGCTCGCCGCGGCGGAAGCCGGGGGCGATCCACCGGCCGGCCGCCATCGGCTCCATCACCACCTCGGTCGACCACTGCCCCTTCGCGGAGATGACGATTCGCCAGCTCAGGCAGCCCGGGGTGACCAGCGGGTCGGCGGAGGCGGTGATCCGCAGCCGACGCCCGGCGTCGCCCCGGGAGGTGAGCTGCATCTCGTGCCCGGTCACCACGATCTCCGCGCCGCCGCCGGTCCCGCGCCCCTCCTTCACCGTGAAGAGGTCGGCGAAGTCCGCCTCGGCGAAGAGCGTCAGCACGCAGGTCGTGGCCTCGGCACCCAGGTTGCGTACCATGATCGTCTCCCGGAGACCCTCGCCGACCAGCCGCTCCCGGACCAGCAGCAGGGTGCTGTCGGCCAATCCGGGCAGCGGCGGGCGCCGGAGCACGAACCGGGCCGCGTACGCGTCCGGAGCGCGGACGGTCAGCGGCTGCGGCCGGTGCCCGTCGAGCCGTAGTTCCCAGCGCGACAGCACCCGGGCGTCCCGGACGAAGAGCCCCTGGGCGGTCCCGGGGATGACGTCGCCGGCCCCGTCGGAGAGGCAGAAGGTCGAGCCATCGACCAGGGTCACCACCTCTCCGGCCGGGCCGGTGAGGACCGGCTCGCCGCTGTTGAGTACCTGCGGTACGCCGCTCTGGTCCACGTCTGCGGAGCGCGCGGGCCCCCCGGGGCCCGCGGCGCCGACCAGGACGGACTGCCCGGATCGCCGGTCCCCCGTGAGCCCGGCGCCGGAGGCCACGGCCGTCATGCGCTGCCCGCCTTCGCCGCCTTCCCGGCGGTCCGGTCGGCCCCGCTGACCCGGTCGAGACCGCTCGTCCGGTCGGCCGCCGTGCGCGAGTGAGTGGCGCCGCTGTGCCGGCGGCGGGTCCGGCTGTACCGGCGGTCCAGCGCCGCGTCGAGTTCGCCGTACTCGCGCCGGAGCCGCCGCAGCGAGTCGGTGCCCGCGTCGGCCCGGGCCAGGACCTTCCGGTACGCCGCCTCGTAGCCCGCACCGAGCCGGCCCACGTCGAAGTGCTCGACGACCCGCTGTCGGCAGGCGGCCGGGTCGATGGCGGACAGCCGGCGCAGGGCGTCCGGCAGCTGGTCCGGCTCGTCGCAGACGTACCCGGTGACGCCGTCGACGACGACCTCCGGCACCGCGCCGCCCCGCAGCGCCACGACCGGCGTGCCGCAGGCCATCGCCTCGATCATCACCATGCCGAACGGTTCCTCCCAGCGAACCGGGAAGAGCAGGCAGCGCGCCTCGGCCAACAGCCGGCGCTTGGCCTCGGCGTCCGCGACGCCGAAGACCACGTCCTGGTCGGTCAGCCGGGGCCGGACCTCCCGTTCGAAGTACTCCTTCTCGATCGGCTCGGCGCACTTGCCGGCGAGTATCAGCGGCATCCCGACCGCGTGCGCCGCCTCCAGCGCCAGGTGCGGTGCCTTCTCGGGGTGGAACCGGCCGAGGAAGAGCGCGTGGTCGCCCTTGTCCGCCCGGAACGGGAAGGTCTCCACCCGGACGGCGTTGTGCACCATGCCCGCCCAGTTCAGCTCCGGGGCGAGCTGCCGCTGCCGCTCGCTGATCGCCACGAGGTGGATGTCGTCGCGGAGGGCCGAGTAGAGCTGGTGCAGGTCCTGGTTGACCGGTCCGTGCATGGTCACCACGGTGGGCAGGCCCAACGCCGCGTACGCGGGGGCGTTGAGCGGACCGGCGAGGGTGTGATCGTGAACGATGTCCAACCCGGATCGTGCGGCCAGCCGCTGGATGACCCGGCGGACCAGCGCGGCGTGGACGACCTCGGGGAACGGCTCTCCCAGCCGCTCGGGGACGGGGCGCGGCCACACCGGGACGAACCGGGTGCCCGTCCGCTGCTCGCCCGCGCCGATCAGCGTCACCTCGTGCCCGCGTGCCATCAGCGCGTCGGTCAGGTCGGCGACCACCGACTCCACGCCGCCGTACGCGCGCGGCGGCACCTCGAAGTACGGCGGGACGACCATCGCGATGCGCAGCGGACGGTCGGTGGGGGCGGGCGCCGCATCCGGAACCGGATGCGGCGCCGGCTGGTCGCCGGCGCTGGTCCTGGCCTCCAGAGTCACAACGTTCACGCATCCCTCCCGCGGCGTCGTCACTCGCCGGGCCGAACCCGGACGTCGTCGGCCTGCTCCGCCCCACGCGGCCATGCGGGATCACAGGCGGAGCACATTCGGCCCAGCCAGTTAGCACTTGTCCCCTAAGAGTGCTAACACGGCGGCGGGCGGCGGGCAAGGTTCGTGGCAGTTTGCGCTGATCACACTGGGTCGTGGGCTCGTGTCGGCCTCGACCACGCGGTCATCGTCGACGGGGGCCGGCTCCCGCGGCGGCGGTCGGGTTGGCTCGGCGTTCCCGCTGCGGCGCCCCGGCAGCGGTGCGGCGCTGCCGGCGGGACCGGTGTCGCGTCCGCCGGACTATCCCGAGTGGTCGGCGGGCCGCCCCGGCTGGGCCCGGGCCGGCCGGGGATGGCGCCGACCCCAGTCCGCCGGGAGCCGGTATGACCAGCCCGGCCGCCACTCGGTGGGCGCGCCGACCAACTCGGCCAGGTCGGCGCCGTTCAGCAGGTGCTCCAGCGCCCACCGGTTCGCCGAGTGCGCGACGACCAGCACCCGTGCCCCGTCCCAGGCGCCGGCGAGGTCCCGGAGGAAGCCCCGGACCTGCTCGACCACCTCGCGGTAGCTCTGCCCGCCGGGGAAGGGCTCGTCGAGGTGTCGGAGCCGCCGGTCGGCGACCTCGGTCAGCGGCGCCCCGTTGAGCACCCCGTAGTTGCACTGTCGCAGTCGGGTGTCCCAGTGCACCGGAAACTCGCGGTTCGGGAACGCGATCCGCACGGTCTCGACCGCGCGGGCCAGGTCGGAGCAGAAGATGGCGTTCAGGCCGTCGGCACGGCGTTCGCCCAGCTCGCGGGCGCACCGACGCCCGCGCTCGGAGAGGGTGCCGGGCAGCCACCCGGTGGCGACGCCCGCCTCGTCGTCGGTGGTCACCGCGGACGTCTCAAAGACGATGTCGACCCCCATCCTCCCAGCCTGCCAGCCCGGGGCGCCTCCGGTCCGGGTGTCGCCGGCCCCGACGCGCGGCCCCCGCGCGTCGCTGCCGCCCGCCCCGCGGCGGGGAGGCGGCGCGAGCCGGCGCCGCGACGCCGGGGCCGTGCCGCCTCGGGGTGGGGGCGCGATCTCCGGGCGGACAAGGACGCGGGTCAGGCACCCCCACGCTGCGGAGCCCAGCGGCGGCGGTGGGCCGGCGGTCAGGCGGCGGTGGACCAGAGGGCGGTGAAGGCGGCGGCCTCGCCGGCCAGCCACCGCTCGACCTGCTCGCTCCGCACCGCCGGGTCACGGTGGTGGGCGACCCCCCGACGGACGTCGACCAGCACCGGCTCGGCGCCTGGCAGCAGCTGGTCCATCTGTCGGTTCATCAGGTGCAGCGTGGCCAGCAGCGCCTCCTGGCTCGGCGGCTGTTCGTCGAAGTGCAGCCGGACCGCCTCACGCCGGCCGTCGTCGTAGCGCAGGCCGAGATGCGGATTGATCTTCACGGGGAGCTCACCGATCATGCCGAGCGCGTCGTGGGTCTGGGCGAGGTCGACCGCCGACAGGTCGCCGAGCGAGTGTAGGTAGCTGATCGCGCCGGGGACCAGAGCCTCGTACAGCGGACGCCAGCGCGGCTTCACCGTACCGGCGATCTCGGCGAGGTGTCGGCCGCCGGTGCGGAACGCGATGTCGGCCTTGAGTGCCTTGACGAGCTGGCCGTGCGGGTTGAACCCGGACCGGCTCGCCCGCTGCCTGCGGAGCCCGCCCACGAAGCTGGCCTTGGCCGGTCCGGTCCGGTCGACGTATCGGGTGAAGGAGAGCAGGGTGGCGTAGGGCGGCGGCGCGGGGGTGGAGGCGGAGGCGGTGGAGACGGGCTCGGTCACGGCTGTCCTCCCAGGTCAGAGCCGTTTTTCGTACATACATTCTAATCGAGGAACGCGACTTCGCCCAGCCTCTGGCCCGTCCCCGCGGGTGTCCAACCTGGCTGTTCGTGGGCTGGCCCCGCCGGGGCGGCGACAACGCAAGCAATTGATGAACGTCGACAGATCGGGGAGTGTGGCGTCCGACGCCTCCGGCGCCGGGATCGACCCACCACCCGAGCGCGCCGCGGCGGTCGGGAAACGGGTGCCCGGATCCTCGCCGTCAGAGCTGGCCCACGTCGGTGATCCGCAGGACCGCCGTGCCGGCGGCGTCGGAGGCGGCCAGATCCACCTCGGCGCTGATCCCCCAGTCGTGATCGCCCTCGGGGTCGTCGAAGATCTGCCGGACCGTCCACCGGTCCCGGCCCTGGTCGATCATCAGCATCGCGGGCCCGCGCGCGGCCGGACCGGTGCCGATCTCGTCGTACGTCGCGAAGTACGGCTCCAGCGCGTCGGCCCAGGCGTCGGCGTCCCAACCGTCGGCACCGTCGAGTTCCCCGAGCTCGTCCCAGCGGCGCAACGCCGCCAGCTCGACCCGGCGGAACAGCGCGTTGCGAACCAGCACCCGGAACGCCCGCACGTTCCCGGTGACCGCCGGCGGCCGCTCGTCCAGCGCCGTCTCGGCCACCTCGGTGGGATTGCGCAGCCGCTCCCACTCGTCGATCAGGCTGGAGTCGACCTGCCGGACCAGCTCGCCGAGCCACTCGATCAGGTCGATCAGCTCCTCGGTCTTGGCGTCCTCGGGAACGGTCTGCCGCAGCGCGCGGTACGCGTCCGCGAGGTAGCGCAGCACCAGCCCCTCGGAGCGGGACAGACCGTAGAAGCTGATGTACTCGGTGAAGGTCATGGCCCGCTCGTACATGTCCCGGACCACGGACTTCGGCCGTAGCTCGTAGTCGGCGACCCACGGGTGGCCGCGCCGGTACATCTCGTACGCGGCGTCCAGCAGCTCGGCCAGCGGCTTCGGGTGGGTCACCTCCTCCAGCAGCTCCATCCGGGCCTCGTACTCGATTCCCTCGGCCTTCATCGCGGCGACCGCCTCGCCCCGGGCCTTGAACTGCTGCGCCGACAGCACCGGACGGGGGTCGTCCAGGGTGGACTCGATCACCGACAGGACGTCGAGCGCGTAGGTGGGGGACTCCGGGTCCAGCAGCTCGATCGCGGCCAGCGCGAACGGCGACAGCGGCTGGTTGAGCGCGAAGTCGAGCTGGAGGTCGACGGTGAGGCGTACGCGCCGGCCGGTCTCGTCCGGCTCGTCCAGCCGTTCGATGACGCCCCCGGCCAGCAGAGCCCGGTAGATCGCGATCGCACGGCGGATGTGCCGCCGCTGCGCGGCCCGATCCTCGTGGTTGTCGGTGAGCAGGTGCCGCATCGCGGCGAACGCGTCGCCGGGTCGGGCGATGACGTTGAGCAGCATCGCGTGGCTGACGGTGAAGCTGGAGGTCAACGGCTCCGGCTCGGCCTCGACCAGCCGCTCGAAGGTCGGCTTGCCCCAGCCGATCGAACCCTCCGGCGGCTTCTTCTTGACCACCTTCCGGCGCTTGCGCGGGTCGTCGCCCGCCTTGGCCAGCGCCCGCTCGTTCTCGATCACGTGCTCCGGCGCCTGCACCACCACCCGGCCGATGGTGTCGAACCCGGCCCGACCGGCCCGACCGGCGATCTGGTGGAACTCGCGCGCCTTGAGCAGCCGGGTCCGGACGCCGTCGAACTTCGACAGGCCGGTGAAGAGGACGGTGCGGATCGGCACGTTGATGCCGACCCCGAGGGTGTCGGTGCCGCAGATGACCTTGAGAAGCCCGGCCTGGGCCAGGGTCTCGACGAGACGTCGGTACTTCGGCAGCATCCCGGCGTGGTGTACGCCGATGCCGTGGCGGACCAGCCGGGAGAGCGTACGTCCGAAGCCGGCGGTGAACCGGAAGTTGCCGACGGCCTCGGCGATCTTGTCCTTCTCGGCGCGGGTGGCGACGTTGACGCTCACCAGCGCCTGGGCGCGCTCCAGGGCGGCGGCCTGGGTGAAGTGCACGACGTAGATCGGCGCCTGCTTCGTCTCGAGCAGTTCCTCCAGCGTCTCGTGCAGCGGCGTCATCGCGTACGAGAACATCAGCGGCACCGGCCGCTCCGCGTTCTTGACCACGGCGGTGGGCCGGCCGGTACGCCGGGTCAGGTCGTCGACGAACCGGGTGACGTCGCCCAGCGTGGCGGACATCAGGAGGAACTGCGCCTGCGGCAGCTCGATCAGCGGCACCTGCCAGGCCCACCCGCGGTCCGGCTCCGAGTAGAAGTGGAACTCGTCCATGATCACCAGGCCGACGTCGGCCTGCGCGCCGTCCCGCAGCGCGATGTTCGCGAGGATCTCGGCGGTGCAGCAGATGATCGGGGCGTCCTCGTTGACGCTGGCGTCCCCGGTCAGCATCCCGACGTTGTCGGCGCCGAAGATCTCGCAGAGGGCGAAGAACTTCTCCGAGACGAGGGCCTTGATCGGCGCCGTGTAGAAGCTCACCCGGTCGTCGGCCAGGGCGGCGAAGTGGGCGCCGGTGGCGACCAGGCTCTTGCCGGAGCCGGTCGGGGTGCTCAGGATCAGGTTGGCGCCCGAGACGATCTCGATCAGCGCCTCCTCCTGGTGGGGGTAGAGGCTGAACCCTCGTTCCTGCGCCCACCCCGAGAACGTGTCGAACAGGACGTCAGGGTCGGCGGTGCCCGGCAGCCGGTCGGTGAGCGTCATAGGTGGTCCATGGTGCCTGCCCGCCCGCGGCGACGCCAATTCGCCCCCCGGGCCCGACCAGCCCGGGTCGGCGATGCGTGGCCGGGCGCGGGTCTGTGTGACGACCGACCCGGCGGCGGGCGCGGGTGGCGGTCCGCCGGGTGCGGGTCTGTGCGGCGGCCAACCGGGCGCGGGTCCGAACGGTGGTCGGCCACGGCGGCCGGAGGTGCGCACGGCGGGCCGGCTCGCGTGGCGGCCTGGGCGCTCAGCGGCGGCGGAAGATGAGATCGAAGGCGGGGCGGCCGGCCCGGCGCGCGCGGCGCTCGAACTTCGTCACCGGGCGGTACGCCGGTCGGGGCGCGTATCCCGGGTAGGTGTTGACCAGGCCGGGGTCGGCGCTCAGGACGGCGAGCATCGACTCGGCGTACTCGGCCCAGTCGGTGGCGCAGTGCAGGACGCCGCCCGGGGCGAGTCGGGAGCGGAGCAGCGCGACGTGCGCGGGCTGGATGAGCCGACGCTTGTGGTGGCGGGCCTTGGGCCACGGATCGGGGAAGAAGACGTGTACGGCGGCGAGCCGGTCCGGCGGGAGCAGATGCCGGAGCAGGTCGAGGGCGTCGCCCCGGGCGATCCGGACATTCGTCAACCCGAGCCGTTCCACCAGCGAGAGCAGGTTGGCGATGCCCGGGGTGTGGACCTCGACGGCGAGGTAGTCCCGTCCGGGGTCGGCGGCGGCCATCGCGGCCGTCGCGTCGCCCATCCCGAAGCCGATCTCGAGCACCACCGGAGCCTGGCGGCCGAACAGCGCGGCCAGGTCGAGCGGGACGATCGGCGCGTCGGGGCCGTCGAGTCCTGCCGCGTCCCCGGTGACCCCGGCCGTCGCGTCGCCGGATCCGGCGATCGTCGCCGGTTCCGCGTCGCGCCCGGCGCCCTCCGGTCCGGGTCCGGCGGCCCCCGGGGCGGGGTCGGCGTCGGTGCCCTCCGGTCCGGGCGGGGTCCCCGGAATGGTCAGCCCGTACCGCGGCCAGAGCCGGTTGAGCGCGTCGAGGTGCCGGGCGCCGAGGCGACCCCGACGCGGGTGGAAGGTGCGGATCCGGGCCGGGTGCCCCTCGACCGGGATCGTGTCGGCCGGCGAGACCGGGGCCGGAGACCCCGACCCGGGTCCGGAACGGCGGTGCTGGCGGGCGAGGGTCACGGGACAGTGAGCCTACGCGACGACCCAGGGAAACCGTCGATCGTGATGGATAACCCCCATCTGGGAGTGTCCGGCGCCACAAGGTGAGAGGATTTCCCCGTACGGCGGGCCGGCGGCCGACCAGCCCGGCCCTGCCCACGACGTCCGGGAGGGGGAAGCCGTGTCCAGCCGCCGCCGTGCCCTGCTGCTCGCCGGGCCGGTCGTCCTCGCCGGGGTCCTCCTCGGCGCCGCCCCGGCCCGGGCCGCCGACGTCTTCGTGCAGGTGAACCCGAGCACCGTGGAGGCCGGATTCATGGTCGGGATCAAGGCCAGCTGCCGGGTCAACACCCAGCCCGCGACCGTCGAGTCGTCCGCGTTCGGCAGCGTCACCGTGCACCCCCAGGCCGGGTTCCTGACCGCCGTGGCGACCGTGCCGGAGACGACCAGGGCGGACACCTACCGGGTCCGGCTGAGCTGCCCGGACGGCAAGAACGCGTCCACCCGGTTGATGGTGGTGGGCAGCGGCGGCCGGTGGCCACAGAAGGGCCCGGCGACCGGGTTCGGTGGTACCGCGGGCGACGATCCGGGACGGCTGCTGACGGTCGGAGGGCTCGGCGTCACCGGTCTCGGCGCGGTGCTGGGTCTGGTCGCGCTCCGCCGCCGGCGGCGGTCGGCGGTCGCGGGTCGGATCTGAGGTCACACCCCGGTCCGATGCCCCGCACCGCCTCCGCCAGTTCCCGCCGGCCGATCATCGGCAGCCGGCGGCCGGCGCCGTACCTGCGGCACCCCGCCGCCCGCGGCACCGGCCGGCGGCGCCGGAGCCCGGTCGGGCCGCTCGCCGTCGTCCTCGTGCTGCTCGGCGTCTTCGCCACCGGAGCCGGCCTCGGCCGGTCCGCGGACGACCCGTGGTGGTGGCGGTACAGCGGCACCCGGGAGCCGCCACGGGAGTTTCCGGTGCTGGAGCCGAGCCGGCCGGTGCGGCTGGAGATCCCGTCGATCGGGGTACGCGCCCCGGTGCACCGGGTGGGCCTGGCCGAGGACGGCTCGATCGCCGTACCCGATCTGGACCGGCACCACGAGGTGGGCTGGTACGAGCGGGGGCCGACCCCCGGGCAGTTCGGCCCGGCGATCCTCGTCGGGCACTCCGACACCCGTACCGGTCCGTCGGTCTTCCACGGCCTGGCCAAGCTCCGTCCCGGAGCACGGGTCGAGGTGACCCGGCAGGACCGCTCGGTGGCGATCTTCGAGGTCAACTCGGTCGAACGCTTCGACAAGGACGCCCTGCCGGTCGAGCGGGTGTACGGCGACTACCGGCGTCCCTGGCTCCGGTTGATCACCTGCGGCGGTCGGTGGGTCGGGGGGAGCACCGGCTACGCGGACAACGTGATCGCGTTCGCCTCGCTGGTGGACGCCCGCACCACGTGACCGGGCGCACCGACGCGCACCCCCACCCTCGCCGCTAGCGGGCCGGCGGGCCGGCGCCGAGATCGGCGTCGACCACGATCGGGGCGTGATCCGAGGGGCCCTTGCCCTTGCGGGCCTCGCGGTCGACGTACGCCGACCGGACCGTGGCGGCGAACGACTCCGTCGCGTACACCAGGTCGATCCGCATGCCCTTGTTCTGGTGGAACATCCCGGCCCGGTAGTCCCAGTACGTGAACGGATGCGGTCCCTTCATCGGCGTCGGCACGACGTCGGAGAGCCCGAGCGCGCGCAGGTCGGCGAGGGCCTGCCGTTCGGCCGGGGTCACGTGGGTGGCGCCGACGAAGAGCGCCGGGTCCCACACGTCGGCGTCGGTCGGCGCGACGTTGAAGTCGCCGCAGACCACCAGCGGACGTCCCGTCCGCAGCTCGGCGGCGAGCGCGTCCCGCAGCACCGCGAGCCAGGCCAGCTTGTACTCGTAGTGGGGCGAGTCCGGGGTTCGCCCGTTCGGCACGTAGATCGACCACACCCGTAGCCCCGCGCAGGTCGCCGCGATCGCCCGGGCCTCCGGCTCCGGAAAGCCCGGCTCGTCGGCGAAGCCGACCGCCACGTCCGCCATCCCGACCCGGGACAGAATCGCCACCCCGTTCCATCGGCCGTCGCCGTGGCTGGCCGCCGTGTAGCCCAGCTCGCCGACCTCCGCGACCGGGAACGCCCCGGCGGGGCACTTCGTTTCCTGAAGGCAGACGACATCGGGCCGGGTGTCGGCGAGCCAGGTGAGCAGCCGGGGGAGCCGGGCCTTGACCGAGTTCACGTTCCAGGTAGCCAGGCGCATGTGCCCAGCGTGCCGGATCTCCCCGCATCCCGCCCGGCGAGCGGTGCGACGTGCCACGCCGGTCGGCCCGCGGGCGGGCGGCGGGGCCTCAGCTCGCGGGCGTCTCGCCCGAGTGGCCCTGCTCGGCGAGGAACCGCTCCAGCTCGGCGGCGAGCTCGTCGGCGGTGGGCAGCGGTCCGCTCGGGTTGGCGAGAAGGTTGGGGCCGTTCCGGCCCCGGGTGAAGGCGTCGTACTGCTCTTCCAGCGCCTGCACCAGCGACCGGGCCTCGTCGGCCTGGGCCACCTGCTGGTCGATCTCGACGCGTACCGCCTCGGCGGCGAGTCGCAGCCGCTCGGTCGGCAACAGCAGACCGGTCGCCCGGGACACGGAGGCGAGCAGCAGCTCGGCGGCGGCCGGATACTCGGACTGGGCCACGTAGTGCGGTACGTGCACCGCGAACCCGAGCGCGTCCCGCCCCAGCTGGCCGAGGCGGAACTCCAGCAGGTTTCCGGCGCTGCCGGGGACCTGGATGCGTTGCAGCCACGACTCGTACCCGATGATCAGATCCGGGCGGGTGGCGTGTGCGGTCACCCCGATCGGACGGGTGTGCGGTACGGCCATCGGAATCGCGTTGAGCCCGACGGTGAGCCGGACGCCGAGCCGTTCGACCAGCCCGATCAGCGCCGTGATGAACCGTTCCCATTGGAAGTCCGGCTCCGGGCCGGAGAGCAACAGGAACGGCGTACCCGCGTCGTCTCGGAGCAGGTGCAGCTCCAGCCTCGGCTGCTCGTAGTGCTCCCAGTGGTCCTCGACGAAGATCATGGTTGGGCGCCGGGACCGGTAGTCGAGCAGCTGGTCGACGTCGAAGGCGGCGATCGTCCGGCAGTCGAGCGTCGACATGAGGTGTTCGCGAGCGAGCCGGGTCGCGTTCCCTGCGTCGACGAAGCCGGACAGCGCCTGGATCAGCACCGGCTGCCCCAGCTCGGGCAGGTCGTCGGTGAGTTGGTAGAGCTCGTTCGGGTCGAGCACCGGTCAGGACCTCCTCAACGGGGTACACCGGGACGCGTCCGTGCGAACGGCGCCCCGCTGTAGCAAACGCTGCCGCTATCTTTGTCCATTCCGTGGAGCCACTCGGCGACCCCCGCCCGCAGCTGCGCGCGGAGCGCGGGCGGAGCGGCCGAGGCGTCGATGGAGCTCGCGGCCAGGGTCGCCAGCTCCGCGTCGGAGCAGCCCAGCACGTCTCGGGTTAGGACGTACTGGTCGAGCAGGCCGGTGCCGAACAGCAGCGGGTCGTCGGTGCCCAGCGCCACCGGCACGCCGGCGGCCAGCAGCGTACGCAGCGGCGTCGAGGCCAGGTCGGCGGTGACCCCGAAGGGCGGGTATGAGCTGGGGCACACCTCCAGGGCGACCGCGCGGCTCGCGAGCAGCTCCAGGGTGGCCGGGTCGGCCGTCGCGGTGAGTCCGTGGCCGATCCGGTGTGCCCCGAGCAGCCGGACGCAGTCGCGGACGTGCCGGGCAGGCTCGTAGAAGCCGCCGTGCGGCACCGCGAGCAGTCCGGCCCCGGCCGCGACCCGGGCGGCGGGGACGAAGTCGGCGACCCGACCCAGACGCTCGTCGTTGGAGAGGCCGAAGCCGACCACGCCCCGGTCGGCGTACCGGACCGCGAGCCGGGCCACCCGGAGCGCCTGTTCCGGCGATCCCGCCCAGCTCGCGGCCAGGACCACGCCGGTCCGGCCGCCGGCCGCACCGGCCAGCACGGCCTCCACCACCGGTTCGAGCCCGCCGAGCCGGGCGGCGTACGTCGTCGGGTCGACCTGGATCTCCAGCCAGCCGCCCCCGTCGGCGGCGGTGTCCTCGGCCGCCTCGGCGACGACGCGTCGCAGGTCGTCGGCGGTCCGTAGGGCGGCGCGGGCCAGGTCGTACCGACGCTGAAACGCTGACCAGCCGTGTACCGCGCCGGTGGGCAACGGCTCGGGCAGTGGCAGTCCGTAGCGGTCGGCCAGCTCGACGAGGGTGGCGGGCCGCATCGAACCGGTGAGGTGCAGGTGCAGGTTGGCCTTGGGCAGCCGGCGGAGGTCCCGTCTGCTCCCGGTGACCTGGGTCATAACCCACGGTCTCACGGCGTCGGCCACGGTGGGGATCGGACGGTGGGCCGGTTGGCGGGTGGCCGGGTTGGCCGATCGGGCGAGGCGGACGATTCCGCGCGGCGGGATGAACGGCGCGGAGGTAGCCGCCCTCCTGGTCGGTCTCGGGCGCTGAGCCTGGCTTGACAGGATTGTCCGGGCTGGCCATCGACGGCCACCTCTGTCATTCCCTGACCGATTGCTCAGTCAGGGAATGTGTCGAGTACCACGTGATCACTCATCGTAATCGGGGGTTTCGGCTGCCTAGCCTCGTCGAATGCGTGACGACGAGCTTCCTGATCTCGAGAACGGTGCGCCGCAGCATGGGGACCGATCGAATGAGATCCCCCCGTCCGGACAGTCCGTCGGGTCGGAGGCCGGGCGAGCCTGGGCCCGGACGTGGTCGGCGCTGGTACTCCTGCTGAACGGACTGGTGGGCCGGGCCAGGCTCGGGCTGTCCCGGCTCGGTCCGGCGGTGCGGTCCGTCCGGTCCGCTCTGGGGGCCGTGGCCGGGGCGGCCCGGCTCCGGCTCGATCCGGTGGCCCGGTTCCTTCGGCGCTGGCGTGATCCGCTGGTCCGGATCGTCCGACGCTGGCGGCGTGCGGTGGCCCGGCTCGCCGCGCAGCAGGTCCGGGTCCACGGGCCGCGGCTGCGGCGTGCGGTCCAGCCGCTGCTCGACCGGGCCCGGCGCTGGCCCGCCTTCCGCGCCGGTGAAGCCGCCCTCCGCCGGGTCGCCCGACGCGGGGCGGACGGCATCCGGCGGGCGGGTACGCGGACCGCGGTGCTCCTCGACCGGCCGGTTCTCCGGCGCCTGGGTGCGGTCCGCCGCCCGGTATTGGCCGTGACGGCCGCGGGGGTGCTCTGCTGCCTGGGCCTGATCACCGCCGTCCACGGCGGGCCGGCGGCCGAGCCGGAGCCCGTCGGCGGGACGTCCGGCGACCGGGCCGCCCTCTCCCGCGTGGGCCGGTCCGCCAGCGGGGGTGCCGGCGCCGTGGACGCCCCGGCCGAACCGCACACCGCGACCCCGGCGCCGGAGCGCGCGGGCGAGTCGCCACCGCTGGCCGACACACCGCCGGTGGCGGGCCTGAGCCAGGTGCAGATGGACAACGCCCGGGCGATCGTCCGGACCGGGCGGGACATGGGGATTCCGCGTCGTGGGCTGATCATCGGCGTCGCCACGGCGATGCAGGAGAGCAGTCTGCTCAACCGGGCCAGCGAGGTCGTGCCGGAGTCCAAGCGGTACCCGCACCAGGGCACCGGCTGGGACCACGACTCGGTCGGACTCTTCCAGCAGCGCAGCAGCGCCGGTTGGGGCCCGGTGAACCGGCTGATGGACCCCGCGTACGCCACCGCCCGGTTCTTCGAGGCGCTGCGTCGGGTACCGGGGTGGCAGCAGATGCGGCTCACCGACGCGGCCCAGGCGGTGCAGGTCTCGGCGTACCCGGAGCACTACGCGAAGCACGAGTGGGCCGCCACCCAGGTGGTCGACGCGCTCCTGCCGGACGACCGGCGGCACTGACACGGCGCGTCGGCGCCGACCGCCGGGCCGGCTTCCCGGCGTCCCCGCCCGGCCCGCGGCGCTCGACGATCCGCTCGTCGCAGGCCCCCGTCGGTGGGCCAGAAACCCGTTTCCGGCCCACCGGCGAGGGCCGCCCCGTGCGGACGACGTTGTCGGATCGGGCCATGATGGAGGTCCGGGCCCCTGCGGCCACTCACGGTGTCGCGGCCGGCCATCGGGTACACCTGAGACAGGACGAGCCAGGAGGCCGAATGTCGTCGCTGATGTACCGGATCCAGAGATTCCTCAGCTCGCCCCAGGGCCGACGGCTCGTCGAACAGGGTCGCCGCGAACTCGCCTCGCCCGCCACCCGGCGCCGGCTGCGCCGGTTCGTTGCCCGGCTGCGCGGCCGGCACTGACCCGCCCCGACGGACGCCGCGGCGCCGCTAGCTCCACCCACCCCTCTTCAGCCCTCTGGAGTGTCTCTTGACCGAGTCCCCGCCACTCGGCACCGATCCCGTACCCGTGCCGGCCGACGTGCCGGCCTCCCGTGTCCCCGCGGGCCAGGTCCCGCCCGGTACGGCGGACGAGGGCCCACCCGCGCCCCCTCCGGCCTCCGCGTCCGCGCCGGTGCCCGACCCGACCGACGAGGATGCGGACCCCGAGGCGGTGGCGACGCCGCCCCTCGGACTCTGGGAGCGGATGAAGACCGACCCCCAGTACGCCCCGGAGCACCTCGCGTTGGAGGCGGTCCGGAGGCTCGGGCCCGAGGCCCGGGACTGGGCCGCCCGGGTCCGCGCCGGTAACCCGGAACTCTCCGCGGACGAGATGGCACAGCTCGCGATCCGGAAGTTCGTCAACCGGGCCCGACTCTCCGGGGCGATCTCCGGTGCCATCGGCCTGCCCGGCGCGGTGGTCGACATGGGGGTGCTGGCCTGGACCCAGGCTCGGTTGGTGCTGCACATCGCCGCCGCGTACGACCACGATCCGGAGCATCCCGACCGGGCCATTGACCTGCTGGTCCTGCAGCGCGTACACAAGATTGCGCAGACGGCGCGGCTGGCGCTCGGGGTGGCGGCCGGCCGCGAGCGGGCCAGTGTGCTGCTGGGTCAGTCCGCGACGCCGCTGCGGCAGGCGGTGCTGCGGCTGGGGTTCAAGCTCGCCCGGATGGCCGGGGTCCGGGCCGTGAAGCGGCTCGCCGCCAAGGTGGTGCCGGGGGCCGCGATCCTCCTCGGCACCTGGGCGAACTCGTCGGCCACCAAGGATCTGGCGGCGCGGAGCGTGGAACTCTACCGGCCTCGGGCCATCGCGTCGCCCCCGTCGACTCCCTGACCCGACCGGCCGGGGCGCCGGGTCCCTGACCCGTCGCATCCGTCGGCCCGTCGACGCGGTGTCGAGTGTCCGGCCGGCCGTGGCATCCGCCCGGCCGGCCGTGACACTCGTGTTCGGAAACCCACCGTGTCGGCGGGCTGCCCGATGTCGTCCGCCGGCCCCGGTCAGTCGGCGCGGCGGGCGAGTCCGGAGGCGCGCCAGGCCACCTCGGCCAGGCGCCGCTGACCCTCCACGTCGGGATGGAAGTAGTCGAGGTGGTTGACCATGTCCAGGCTGAACCGCACCCGGTGCACCGCGCCGCCGTCGTAGCGGCAGCGTGACCCGTACGCCCGGCAGGCGGCGGAGAGTTCCCGGTTGTAGGCGTCGATCCGGGCCCGGAACGTCGAGCGGCGGGTCCGGTCCGCCTCCGCCGTCGAGGTGGCGTTGGCCAGCAGCGTCGGGCAGATCCGGTTGCCCCAGGCCCGGACGACCCGCTCCTCGGTGTGTCCGACCTCCCACAGCCGGTACAGGTCCGGGATGCTCAGCACCAGGATCTGGGCCCGGGGCCGCCCCTCCCGTACCACCCGGAGCGCCTGGTCGAGGCGGTCCCGGAAGGTCGCCACCTCCGTCATCTCCTCCACCCGGTTCCGGCAGGCGTCGTTGGCGCCGACCAGAACGGTGACGTAGTCCGCCTCGGCCCGTACCGCGGTGCGGGCCTGGGCGACCAGGTCCCCCACCCGAGCGCCGTTGGTCGCGACGTTGCGGACGTTGCCGCGAATCGCGGGGTTCACCTCGAGGAGACGGCGGTAGAGACTGTCGACCCGCGTCGATCTTCCGGTCGCCCACGAGTTGTGTTGGCAGGCGGCGAGCACGAGACAGGAGCCGAACCCGGTGGTGATCGAGTCGCCGAGAGCGGCGATCGACGACGGCAGACCGGGTCGGGGGGAGTCGGGTGGCCGCGGGGGCCGGCCCCCCTCGGCACCACCCTCACAGGCCAGGGCGACGGCCGCGAGTACGGCCGTGACGGCGGCGGTCCAGCGTCTGGCCATACGTCTCCCCGGACCCCAGCGGAGCGGACAGCAATCGACTCGTAACTCTACGCGCTGTCGGTTCCGGTCCGGAAGCCCAGGTCCGCGGTGTCGTCCTCACGACAACACGTCGGTAGAGATGCGTCCACCCACGACCCGTGGCCCACCGCCCCGGGCGGGTGGCCGGGGCGCCCCACCGACAGGCCTCCGATCAGTGCCTCCGGGCCGGCTGTCCACCGGCGACCGCCCAGAAGCTCTCGGGCCGGATCGTCACGACCACCCGGACCGGGGCGTCGGTGATGTCGTAGACCCTGCCGTAGCGCTCCTGGAGCGACCGGTAGAACGACGCCTGCTCGTCGTCGTCCTCGATCTTCTCCACCACGCCCCGCACCTCGAGGAACCGGTACGGATCGTCGGGGTCGGCGATGGAGAGTGAGACCCGCGGTTCGTGCCGCAGGTTCTGAAACTTCTGTCGGGTCTTCGTGTGGGTCATCCGGATCCGTTCGCCGTCCCACGCGAACCACATCACGTTGCTCTGCGGCGCGCCGTCGGGCCGCACGGTCGCGAGGTGGGCGAAGAGCGGACGGGTCAGCAGGTCGGCGTGGCTCTCCGGCGGTACGGGGGAGGATGTCATGTCTCCTTTTCTACCCGCTGTCCGCGCGTTGCCCCGGGCGACGCGCGGCCCCACCGACACGGCATCCGCTGCCGGCGCCGGCGCCGGCCGTCCGGCGCGTCGGTGGAAGGTTAGCCGGCCCGGATAACGGGTAGCCGGGCGTGATGGCGACGAGATCGCAGCCCAGAGGGCGAAAAGGGACGGTGGGGCACGCGTACAGCGCGTTGAACCTCCGCCTACTCCTGGCCTCCTTCGGCCTGGTTGTCTGCGTGGCGCTCGGGGTACTGGCGCTGCGGGCCGAGCTGCCGGTGCTCGGGGCGGTCCTCCTGGTGTTCGCCGCGGTGGCCGTGGTGGACCTGGTGGTGGTCCAGCGCCGCCGGATCGCCCGGCGCCGGGAGGAGCCACCCGGGACCCGCCATTCGATGTTCGAGTGACCCGGCGGCCGCGACGGCGCGTCCCGGCGTCCGGCGCGGTGGCCGCCGCCGACTCACGGGGGGAGTACGACGCCATGTCGATCGCCACCATCGACCCGACCAGCGGGCAGGTGCTCAAGACCTTCGACGAGCTGACCGACGAACAGCTGGACGCCGCGCTCGCCCGGGCGGCGGACGGCTTCGCACGGTTGCGTACCACGGGATTCGACGAGCGAGCCCGGTGGATGTCGGCGGCGGCCGACCTGCTCGACGCCGAGCGCGACGACGTCGCCCGGATGATGACGACGGAGATGGGCAAGACGTACGCGTCGGCGAAGGCCGAGGTGACCAAGTGTGCCGCCGCCTGCCGGTACTACGCCCGACACGCCGAGAGCTTCCTCGCCGACGAGCCGGCGGACGCGGCGGCGGTCGGTGCGATCCGTGCGTACGGCCGGTACCAGCCGATGGGGCCGGTGCTGGCCGTGATGCCGTGGAACTTTCCACTCTGGCAGGTGATCCGGTTCGCCGCGCCCGCGCTGATGGCCGGGAACGTCGGCCTGCTCAAGCACGCCTCGAACGTTCCCCAGACCGCTCTCTACCTGGACGAGCTCTTCCGCCGGGCCGGGTTCCCGGTCGGCGCCTTCCAGGCCCTGATGATCGGCTCCTCGGCGATCGACCGGGTGCTCGCCGATCCCCGGGTCCGGGCGGCGACGCTGACCGGCAGCGAGGGCGCGGGCCGGTCGATCGCGGCCAGCGCCGGCCGGCACCTGAAGAAAACCGTTCTGGAACTCGGCGGCAGCGATCCGTTCGTGGTGATGCCGTCGGCCGACGTGCAGCGGGCCGCCGAGGTCGCCACGGTGGCGCGGTGTCAGAACAACGGTCAGTCCTGCATCGCCGCCAAGCGCTTCATCGTGCACGCCGACGTCTACGACGCCTTCGCGGAGGCCTTCGTCGCCCGGATGGCGGCACTGCGGGTCGGCGACCCGATGTCGGAGGAGACCGACGTCGGCCCGTTGGCCACCGAGCGGGGCCGGGACGAGGTGGCGGAGCAGGTCCGGGACGCCGTCGACAGGGGCGCCCGGGTGCTCTGCGGCGGCGATCCCCCGGAGCGGGCCGGATGGTGGTATCCGCCGACGGTGGTCGCCGACCTCGCCCCGGGGATGCGGATGTACGCCGAGGAGGTCTTCGGGCCGGTCGCCGGGCTCTACCGGGTCTCGTCGTACGACGAGGCGATCGCGCTGGCCAACGGCACCAACTACGGGCTGGGGTCGAACGCCTGGACCCGGGACCCGGCCGAACAGGAGCGGTTCGTCACCGACCTGGACGCGGGTCTGGTCTTCATCAACGGCATGACGACCTCGTACCCCGAGCTGCCGTTCGGCGGGGTGCGCAACTCCGGTTACGGGCGGGAGCTCTCCGCCCACGGGATCCGGGAGTTCTGCACCCTCAAGGCGGTCTGGGTCGGCGAGGGCGTCGCCGGGCCGGGAGCCGGCGCGCACAGCGAGTGACCGGCCGGCGGGGCGGTACGGCATGACCGCCGTGACCGTCGTCGGCGGGCACGCCGTGGTGGTCGCGGTTTCCGGGGCGGTGCGGGGCCGGCCTCAGCGGAGCCGACGTTCCAGCAGCTGACCCGGCCAGCGGCGGTCCGTCAGCTGCACGGTGAAGCGTTCCGTCGCGGTGAAGCCCTGGCCCTCGTAGTAGCGGATCAGCGCTCCGTCGCCGCCCGCGTAGCAGTCGACCCGCAGCAGCCCGATCCCGCGCTCGCGGGCCAACTGCTCGGCGTACCGGAGCAGCCGGCCGCCGATTCCCATCCCGGCGTGCGCCCGGTCGGTCACCAGCAGGTTGACGTACAACTCGGGTTCGGTCGCGGGCGGGACGTGCGGCACGGCGGCGCCGATCACCAGCGCGCCGACCGGGCTACCGGCCAACTCGGCGAGGTACAGCCCGCCATCGGTGGCCCACCGGGTCACCTGGGCGACCCGGCGCGGGTTGGTGGAGTGCGGGGCGCTGCCCCACTGGTCCGTCCGGCCCCGGGCGACCAGCCAGCGGGTCGCCCCGTCGAGGAGCGCGAGCACCACCGGAACATCCCGGGGGCCACCCGAGCGAACCGTCAGTTCCGTGGTTGCCACATCGTCCATCGTGACAGAAACGCGGATTCGTGACGGGGGCCGCCGGCGGGCCGGATCAGCGGCCATGTTTTACTGGGAGGGCATGACAAGTTCTCATGCCGCACCCCGTTCCGTCCGGCTCGCCACGGATCCGGCCGAGCACGTCGCCGCCTACTGCGCGACCTTCGAGAGTGGTTCGGGTGAACTCCTCGACCAGCACTACGAGCCGGGCGCGGTGCTCGTACCCCGACCGGGTGTGCCGTTGACGGACGCGTCGCGACGGATCGAGGCACACCAGCACCTGCTCCGGTTCGGACTGCCGCTCACCGCACGGACCCGACACGCCTACGTCGCGGACGACATCGCGCTGCTCATCGTCGACTGGTCCATGCAGGGCACCGGTCCACAGGGTCACCCGGTCGACCTGCGGGGCACCGCCGCCGACGTCATCCGCCGGGGTGCCGACGGCCGCTGGCGCTACGTCATCGACAACCCGTTCGGCACCGCCTGACACCCGTGCCGATCCGCCCGGCCGGCGCAGGCCACCGGCCCGCCGGCGACCCCCATCGTCGGCCGGCCGGGTTCCGTGCCCGGTCGGGGCCGCCGTCCCGCGGCGACCCCGACCGGACGCATCCCGGTTCAACGGCAGGCCGCTCCGTTCAGGGTGAACAGCTCGGGATCGGGATTCGCGCCGCCGGCCGTGGTGGCGTTGAATCCGAACATCACGCTCGCGCCGGGGTGGATCCGCGAGTTGTACGACTCGTTGGTCGCGGTCACCGTCGCCCCCGTCTGACTGACCTTGGCCAGCCACGCCTCCCGTACCTTCTGGTCCCCGGTGAAGGCGAACCGGAGGGTCCAGCCGGTGATCGGGGTCGAGCCGGTGTTGGTGATCGTCACCTGCCCGGTGAAGCCGGTGCCGCCCTCCCAGCTGCCGAAGTTGGTGTACGTCACCCGGCAGCTCGGCGACGTCGGTTGCGTGGTGCCCTGGTCGGCGAGGAAGGAGGCGATCCAGGCCAGTGCGGAGTTCCAGTTGATCGCCACCTCGTTCGTCGCGTACGAGGCGATGTCGTCGACGTAGCAGAACATCGGGGCGCAGCCGTCGAGAAGCTGCTTGGCGAACGGGTCGTCGAGGTTCGCGTTCGCGCCACCGGCGAGGGAGCCCGCCGGCGGGTTCGGCAGCGTGGGGTCGTACTGGTTGCCGAAGATCCGGCTGTGCTGGTTGCGGGACGCCTTCTCACCCCAACCGGTGACGTAGGACTGGTTGAGCGCGTTGCGGCCGAAGATGTAGTCCATCGACTGCACCGCACCGTCCCGGTACGCCACCTCGCCGGTCAGGTCGTACGCGGTGGCGAGCACCACCGCGTTGTTGATGATGTTGCTGTTGCCGCCCCAGAAGTAGGCGCCGGCGTGGCCCGGCATCGGCAGGCCGTACGCCTGTCCGCGCAGCGTCTCCAGGTACGCGTCGGCGGCGGCGACCACCGAGGCGCGGATCCGGTCCCGTTCCGCGGCCGGCAGGCGGCTCGGCACGGTGGCCAGGTCGAGCCGACCCAGCGCCGCGGTGCTGCCCCAGCCGAACCCGGTCGGCCCGAAGACGTTCCCGGTGTGGTGCGGCGAAGCGGTCAGATCGGCCAGGTAGGACGCCTCCCCGGTGGTCAGGTACAGCTCGGCGGCGGCCCAGTAGAACTCGTCGGTGACGTCGCCGTCGGCGTAGGAGCCGCCGCCGTTGCCGTCGTTCGGGTCGGCGTACCGGGTCGGGTTCGCCTTGGCCGCCGCGTACGCCGTGGTGGCCGCGGTCAGGCAGCGCTTCGCGAAGGCGGCGTCATACGGGGCGTAGAGCCGGGCGCACTGGGCGGCGGTGGCGGCCAGGTTGAGGGTGGCGGCGGTCGACGGCGGGTGCAGTTCGCGCGGCTCGGGGTCGTCCTCCGGCTGAAGCGGCAGCCCGGTCCAGTTCCGGTCGTGGATCTTGTGGTGGGCCATCCCGGCCAGCGGCTTGCCGGCCGGTACCTGCATCCGGAGCAGGAACTCCAGCTCCCACCGCGCCTCGTCGAGGATGTCCGGTACGCCGTTGCCGCGTTCCGGCACCCGCAGCGTGCCGTCGCCGAGCGCCGCGCCACCGCCGGCGCTGGGCGCGGTCTTGGTCCGCTCGAAGGCGTTCAACAGCTGGTAGGTGGCGATGCCGCCGTTGACGACGTACTTGCCGTGGTCGCCGGCGTCGTACCAGCCGCCGCGTACGTCGAGTCGGTAGTCGCAGACTCCCGGTTGGCAGGGGACGTCGGTGTCGCCCTGGTTCGGCGCCACCCCGAGGTGGCCGGCCGGCCGGGCGTACTCGGCGCCGACCAGGTCGCCGTCGATCGGGATGCCGCTGCGCTGGATGTAGAAGAACTGCAGCGCGTCGGAGCGGAGCTGCTTCCACACGTCGGCCGAGATGTCGAACGGGTGGCTGGTCTCGCCGTCCGCGCTGAGCGTGTAGCCGGTGCCCGGGGTGCGGTAGTCGGAGAAGTCGACGGTGTGCACGTGCTGTGCGGAGGCCGGGTCGACGCCGCGCGGGGTGGTCCGGCCGCGCGCCACCACGGTGCCGGCGGCCGATGTCAGTTCCCAGGTGAGCGGCTCGGTCGCCTCGGTGACGATGGTGGCGTTCTTCGGCCCGTCCGGCAGGTAGCCGACCTGGTTGACCCGGACCCGGGGGCCGGTGTCCGGCACGTACGGCGGCTCCTCCTCCCCGCCGCGCAGCGAGACGTTGTCGAGGCAGAACGTGTACGGCTCGGCGTTGCCGCCGACCTGGAAGGCGACCTGGGCGAGGTTGGTGTCCTCGGTGGCGGTGAAGGTCCGCTCGACGTGCCGGACCTCGCCGGTCAGCGCGACGTCCTCGGCGAAGTACGAGGTGTACGGCTCGCTGCCGAGCTGCACCGTCGTCCGGACCGTCGCGCCCGGTTCGGCCGAGGCGTCGAAGGACAGGACGTACGTCTCTCCGGCGATCAGCGGTACGTCGTTCTGGCCGACCCCGGCGTCCCACGGGTTGGTCAGCCCGCCCGGCACCTGGGAGCAGAGCCGGCCGTCGACGACGCCGGTGGCGGTGGTGCCGTAGGAGTACCAGCCGGCGGTGCCGTTGCTGAAGTCGCCGTTGCTGATCTGCTCGGGGCCGCCGGGCGGGTCGGTCGAGGCGTCGCTGCGCAGCGAGACGTCGTCCAGGCAGAACGTGAACGCCTCGGCGGCGCCGCCGAGTTGGAAGGTGAGCGTGCCGTTGGCCGAGTTGAGGGTGCCGGTGAAGTCGTAGCCGAACTCCTCGGCCTCGGTGTCCAGCGCCACCTCGCGGGAGAGGACCGTGGTGTACGGCTCCTCGTTCAGCTGAACGTTGACCCGGACCGTGACGGGGGTGTCGGCCGAGGCGCGGAACCGTAGCGCGTAGGCGGCGTCGGTCGCGAGCGGGATGCCGTTGTGCCCGAGGCTGGCGTCCCACGGGTTGGTCAGCCCGCCCGGCACCTCGGCGCAGAGCTGACCGTCGACGACCGAGAGCGGGACGTTGGCGGTGGACCACCACGGGTCGGTGCCGTCGGTGAAGGTGCCGTTGACGATGTGCTCGGTGGGCGCGAGCGGCTCGGCCGGCGCGGCGTACGCGGCGGTGGTGCCGCCGAGCAGTAACACGGTGGTGGCGAGCAGGGTGAGCGACCGGTGGAACCCGGGCTCGCGGTGGCGGGATCGGGGCACAGGGAATCCTTCCGGTTGGGGGACGGTTGACGCCCGGTCGGCCTCGTGACGTGCGGTACGGCCGTCCCGGTGCGTGGCTGGGTGATGCGGGTGTGTGGTCGTCTCCGGGGCGCCGCCGAGGGTGGTGTGGGGGCGTGCGGGCAGGTGGTGGTGCGGGCGGTGTCTCGTGGTGCGGGCGGGCCCGGCGACCGGGTCGGATGCCGAGCCGCGAGTGGGAGCGCTCCCAATCATCGGTGCTGATGGTGCCAGTCCCCGACCGAGGTGTCAATCGACTGATCTGGATGGTGTGTCGGCTGGGCGGTCCGGCATCCGGGCGACCGACCGGTCGGGTGACTCCGGAGCGCTGTCCGTGCCGTGACGCAGGGTCAAATTCGGATCCGCTTCGGCCAGTCGGTGATCTACTGCGAGCATTCCGGCCGTCTTTTTGGCAGGCTGCCTGCCATGAGCCTGAAGCTGCGATCCGTGGCGGTGAGCCACCGCGGTTTGATCCGGGACGCGAACCAGGACTCCGTGCACGCCGGTCCCTGGTTGATCGCCGTGGCCGACGGCATGGGAGGGATGGCCGCTGGCGACCTGGCCAGCCGAATCGCCATCGAGGCGCTCCGGCCGCTCGACGTGGAGACTCCCGAGGAGAGTCTGGTCGGCGCCCTACAGGACGCGGTCGACGCGGCCAGCGCCAGGATCCGGGCCGCGGTCACCGAGGACCCGGAGCGGCAGGGCATGGGGACGACGCTCACGGCGCTCCTGCTCGCCCGGACCGGAGGCTGCCTCGCGTTGGCCCACGTCGGCGACTCCCGCGCGTACCTGCTGCGCGGCGGCACGATGACCCAGTTGACCAGGGACGACACCTTCGTCCAGCTACTGCTCGACGAGGGGGTCATCAGCCTGGAGGAGGCGCAGAACCACCCGCGGCGGGCCGTCGTCACCCGGGCCCTCCAGGGGGAGCCGGTCACCCCCGCGTACACCACGCTGGTGCCGAAGGAGAGCGACCGTTGGCTTCTCTGCAGCGACGGGTTGTCCAATGTGGTCCGCGGTGAGACGCTCGCGGAGACCCTGCTCGGGCACGCCGACCCGGCGGCCTGCGCCCAGCGGCTGGTCGAGCTGGCTCTCCAGGCGGGTGGGCCGGACAACATCACCGTCGTGGTCGCCGACCTCGTCGACGGCTGAGCGGCCGGCGCCGACCCGTCGCCGGCCGGGTCAGCGGCGGGGCCGGCCCGCCCGGGCCGGGGGCGCCTCGGTCGGGTCCGCCGGCCACGGATGGCGGGGGTACCGTCCCCGCAACTCGGCCCGGACCTGGGGATAGCCGGTCCGCCAGAACGAGGCGAGGTCCCGGGTCACCGCCACCGGCCGCCCGGCGGGAGAGAGCAGGTGCAGCAGCACCGGTACCCGCCCGTCGGCGATCCGCGGCACCTCCCGCCAGCCGAAGGTCTCCTGAAGCCGGACCGCCAGCACGGGCGCGGTCGGATCGCGGTAGTCCACCCGCGGCCGCGACCCGCTGGGCACCGTGAGCCGTTCCGGTGCCACCTCGTCGAGCCGGGCGGCCTGGGCCCACGGCACGAGCCGGCGCAGTGCCGCCGCCACGTCGATCCGGGCGAGGTCGGCCCGCCGCCGGGAGGCGGCGAGTTCGGGTCCGAGCCACTCCTCGGCTCCGGCCAGCAGCGCCGCGTCGCTCACGTCCGGCCAGGGCGCGCCGAGCGCGTACCGGCAGAACGCCAGCCGGTCCCGTAGCGCCCGGGCGGCCGGGGTCCAGGGCAGCAGGGAGAGGCCGACCTGGCGGAGACCGTCGAGCAGTGCGGCGGTGAGGGCGGCGGGGTCGGGCTGACGGAGCGGACGGTCGGCCAGGACGATGGCGCCGAGTCGGGTCAGCTCGCGGGCCACCACGTCCCCGTCGGACCATCTGATCTCCTGCTCCTGCCGGAGCAGCGCGGCGCCCGCCTCCCGCGCCGTCACCTCGTCGACGACCGCCGCCTGCCGGATCACCGCGCCCCGCCGACCGGGCGCGCGGTCCGCGACCGCGATCGCCAGCCACGGTGCCCCGGCCAGCGGGGAGGCGGGCACCAGCTCCGCGGCCGTGCCGCCAGCCATCAGGTACGTCGTGCCGCCCGGCTCGCGTACCCGGGCCAGCCGCTCCGGATAGGCCAGGCCGACCAGCAGGCCCGCGGCCAGGTCGTCCGGCAGGTCGGCGTCGGTCCGGACCGGTCGGCCGCCGCCCGGTGCCCCGGCGACCGCCCAGTCCCCGGCGGCACCCCGGTCGCGGTGGCGCTGGTCGTCGTTCGGATTTTCGGCGTCCCCCGCGTCCCGGCTGGCGGCCCGGCCCGGGCCGTCGAGGGCGGCGCACAACCGGCGTGCCTCGGTGCGCCAGCGGGCGGTGGCGGCGGGGTCCGCCCCGGACCGCAGCCGTCGCCAGGTCTCCACCAGGTCATCGCCACCCGTCGGGGTCTCGGCGAGCACCGCCACCACCTCGGCGGCGCGGGGTGTCCCCAGCGTCCCGGCCCCGTCCAGCAGCGCCCGGGCCAGCCGGGGATGGATGCCGATCGCGGCCATCGCCCGACCCCGCTCGGTGGCCCGGCCGTCGGGCCCGACCGCGCCGAGCGCCGCCAGGACGCGCCGGGCGGCCCGCAACGCGGCCTCCGGCGGCGGGTCCGGCAGGGCGAGCCCGGTTCCGTCGGGGTCGCCCCAGCAGGCGAGGTGGAGCGCGAAGCCGGTGAGGTCGGCGACCGCGATCTCCGGTTCGGGGTGTGCGGGCAGCCGCTCGTGGTCCAGCTCCGACCAGCACCGGTAGACCCGACCCGGCCCCTGGCGTCCGGCGCGTCCGGCGCGCTGGTCGGCCGCCGCTCGGGATACCGGCACCGTGACCAGCGCGCCCAGCCCACGCGCCAGATCCGTGCGGGCCACCCGGCTCAGCCCGGCGTCGACCACCACCCGTACCCCCGGCACCGTCAGGCTGGTCTCCGCGACGGCGGTGGCGAGCACCACCCGGCGCCGGGCGCCCGCCGGCCGCAGCGCCGCGTCCTGCGCGTCGCTGGACTGGCGTCCGTGCAGGGTCACCAGCTCGACGTCGTCGCGTACGCCGGCCAGCCGTCCGGTGACCCCGGCTATCTCTCCCGCCCCGGGCAGGAAGACCAGCACGTCACCGTCCGCTTCGGCGAGCGCGCGCCGGACCGTGGCCGCGACGTGGTCGAGCAACCGGGGATCGACGCGCAGGCCGTGCGGCGGGTCCACCGGCCGCGGCGGGGGTGCCCAGACCACCTCCACCGGGTACGTCCGCCCCTCGGCGTACCGCACCGGCGCCGGCCCGCGGGTGTCGCCGAGGAGCGTGGCGAGCCGCTCCTCCCGGGCCGTGGCGGACATCGCGAGCAGGCGCAGGTCGGGGCGGAGCGCGGCCCGCACCTCGACGCTGAACGCCAGCGCAAGGTCGGAGTCGAGCTGTCGCTCGTGGCACTCGTCGAGCAGGACAGCGCCGGTGCCGGCCAGCTCCGGGTCGTGCTGGAGGCGCTGGACGAGCAGGCCGGTGGTGACCACCTCGATCCGGGTCCGGGACCCGACCCGGCGCTCGCCGCGCACGGCGTACCCGACGGTCTCGCCGACGCGCTCGCCGAGGAGCTCCGCCATCCGGCGGGCGGCGGCCCGGGCGGCGATCCGGCGCGGCTGGGCGATCACGACCCGGCCGTCGACCTGATCAGTCAGGGCCAACGGGACCAGGGTGGTCTTGCCGGTCCCGGGCGGCGCGACCAGGACGGCGGTTCCGGAGTCGCGGAGCGCCGCCGACACGTCCGCGAGCGCGTGCCGGACCGGGAGGTCAGGCAGCGGATCGGGAAGCGGCACCGGCACAGTGTCGCACCGCGCGGCCGGAGGCCGGTCCGCCGGTACGCGGTGCCGGCCGGATCGGCGACGGGGCTCGTCCGTTCGTGCGGTCCCGCTCAGTACGTGTCGGCGAGCCGGGTGCGGAGCGTGGCGAGGGCGCGGGCCAGCAGCCGGCTGACGTGCATCTGCGATACCCCGATCCGCTCGGCGATCTGGGACTGGGTGAGGTTGCCGTAGAAGCGGAGGGTGAGGATCTTCTGCTCGCGTTCGTCGAGGGTGGCCAGGGCGGGGTGGAGGGCGACCCGGAGTTCGGCCAGCTCGTACTCGTTGTCGTCGGCCCCGAACAGGTCGCCGAGTTCGGTGGTGCGGTCGCCGTCGCCGGTGGGGGTGGAGAGGGACAGGGCGGAGTAGGCGCGGGTGGCCTCGAGTCCGTCAAGGACCTCTTCCTCGGTGAGGTTGAGGTGAGCGGCGATGTCGGCGACGGTGGGCGAGCGGCCGAGCGTCTGCGGGAGCCGGGTGGTGGCCTCGCCGATGGCCAGGCGGAGTTCCTGGAGGCGGCGGGGAACCCGGATGTCCCAGGTGCGGTCACGGAAGTGTCGCTTGAGCTCGCCGATGATCGTCGGGATGGCGTAGCCGGCGAAGTCGACGCCGCGGGCGGGATCGTACCTGTCGATGGCGTTGATGAGGCCGATGGCGGCGGTCTGGACGAGGTCGTCCGTGGGCTCGCCGCGTCCGCCGTAGCGGTGGGCGAGGTGGTGGGCCAGGGGGAGCCAGGCCTCGACGGCCCTGTCGCGCAGGGCGGGACGGTCGGGGTGACGGGCCGGCAGGGCGGCCAGGGCGTGCAGCAGGTCGGTGGCGCTGTCGGTGAGAACGGCCGGGTCGAGGGCGGCTGTGGTGCTGTGGGGTGTGGCGGCTTGCCGGTTCGTGGTCGCTGTCATGGTGGTCCCCCTGAACCGTGCGCTGATGTCCGTTGGTCTGGCATAGATGTATCTGTTTGGGTCATCATCCTAGCCTGATCGTATGGAAGAGATCTGGCCGAAAGGACGATGTATTAAGCTCGCCTTCTGGATAAATGGTTCGGGTCACGCGATACTGTCGCTCGACTAGGCTCCGGACGTGCCCATCGCAGCGACCACACCGCGCGCTCCGGCCGCCCGCGTCGCCGGGCTGGTGCTCGCCGCGGGGGCCGGGCGCCGGTACGGGCGCCCGAAGGCGCTGGTCCGACTGGACGACGGACGCCTCCTGGTCGAGCGGGCGGTCGAGGCGGCCCGAGACGGTGGCTGCGACCCGGTGGTCGTGATCCTCGGTGCGGCCGCGGCCACGGTCCGGGCCCGGGCCGACCTCGGCGCGGCCGTGCCCCTGGAGAACCCGGACTGGCCGACCGGGATGGGCTCCTCGTTGCGGGCCGGCCTGGCCGCGCTGGCCGAGACCGACGCCGTCGCCGCGCTGGTGCTTCTCGTCGACATGCCCGGTGTCACCGCCGACGCGGTAGGTCGGCTGGTCGACCTCGCCGCCCCGGAGGTGCTGGCCACCGCGGGGTACGGTCCCCGGCGCGGCCATCCCGTGCTGCTCGGTCGCGATCACTGGCCGGGGGTCGCCGCCTCCGCCACCGGCGACGTCGGCGCGCGGGGGTATCTGCGGCGGCACGCGGCGCTGCTGCGGGTCGTCCGCTGCGACGACGTCGCGGACGACGTCGACCTGGACGTGCCGCCGGCGACCTGACCCGGGGTTCCCCGGCACCCAGCCGCCGGGGGGTGGAAACACACCGAGAGTCCGCCCCGGGTCGTCCGTGACGTCTGCCCCGTTCCGTGTGGTTCTGCAATGTCTGCGTGGTCTCACCGCCCCGTGGGGTCTCGCCGGGAGGCGGGACCGCGAGCCGGGCATGTTACCGGGAAGTCGGGCTGCGCTTCGGGTTTCCGGCGGCCCTGACGGGCAATTCGGTGTCTGGGGTTGGCCGGTATGAGCCGTGGCGGGGTGTGGGGCGTCGCGTGGTGGTCTGTCCGGCAGACCCGTGGCAGCCGAGCGGGGTGCGCCGCCCCGCCCAGGGCGTGACGCCGGCCGTCCCACCACCGGTGCGCGGGACGCCACCGTGGACCCGGCTGGTGGACGACCGGTGGGCCGACACGCGTCCAGGGCCGAACGGTGACGACCAGGGGAGGACAGATGTCCGGCGAGATCAGGGACGTCAAGCGGGACCTGCCGGAGCCGGCGGCGGTCGAGAGCGAGCGGGGGGCTCTGGTCGCGGTGCTGGTGATGGTCGTCCTGGGGGTGGCCGGCATCTTCGCGGTGTCCGCGTGACGGGTGGCCTCGGCTGAGCCGGCTCAGGCGACCCGCTCCGTCGGGCGCTCCGGCGTCGACCGGTCCGCGGGCCCCCGGGACCCGGGGTGCGCCGACCCACGAGCGCGGCGTTGCGCGCGAATCGTGAGGATGGCGGCGACGGTGGCGCAGGTCGCGGAGACGGCCAGTGGCAGGCGGTGATCGAGCAGGACCATGGCGGCTCCGGCGGGGGTCGCGATCGCGACCGGGGTGAAGAGCAGCGTGTTCGCGGTGGCCGACACCCGGCCGAGCAGCCGGTCGGGGGTACGGGTCTGGACCGCCGTCATCGCGGCCACCAGGGTCCAGGGCAGGCCGAGACCGACGACCAACGCGCTCGCCACCGTCAGCGGCCACCAGGGCGCCGCGCCGTAGCCGACGACGCCGAGGGCGAACAGCAGCGCGCCGAGGGCGCCGACGGCAACGGTTCCGCGGGCCCGTAGCAGCCGGCCGACGAGCAGTCCACCGAGGATCGAGCCGGCGCCCTGGGCGGAGGTGAGGACCCCGAGGAAGGCGGCCGGCCGATGCAGATCCTCGGTGACGACGCTGTAGAGCCCCGCCGTGCTGAGGCCCGACATCGCGATCGCGACCGAGCCGAGTAGGACCGTGAGCCGCAGCTCCGGAACGTCCCGGAGGTACCGGATGCCGTCCCGGATCCGGTACCGTCCGCCGGACGGATCGGAGGTGTCGGAGCGGGGAACTGCCGGTGCGACCGGTGCCCGGTCGAGCCGGAGCAGGGGGTAGAGGCCGGCGGCGACCAGCAGGAGCGCCGCGGTCACCGCGACGACGGGGTGCCCGCCACCCCAGGCGAAGAGCCCCGCTCCGACCGCCGGCGCGACCAGCTTCACCCCCTCCTGGGCACTCATCCGCAGTCCGTTGGTGGCGCCGAGCTCCTCCGGGGGCAGGGCCGCCGGCAGGATGGCCGCCTCGCCGGCGTCGACGAGGACGAAGCTGACGCCGTACCCGACCATCACCGCGAAGATCAGCCAGACCCCGGCCTCGGAGCGGACGGTGAGCAGGGCGAGGACGGCGGCCGCGGTGCCGAGGTGGGTGGCGACGAGCAGCGGGCGGCGGGGCAGCCGGTCCACGATGGCGCCGAGCACCGGACCGAGCAGCGTCGGAGCGAAGATGCAGGTGCCGATCAGGGCGGCCAGGCTGCTGGACCCGGTCAGGTCGAGCACCCAGACTCCCGACACCAGCCGCATGGCGGTGCCGGCGAACCCGGAGAACAGGGAGATCCCGAGGAACAGGGGGACGTTGCGGTTGCCCGTTCGGCGCGGTCGCAGCGACAGCATGGGGGACGCCCTTCGCACGATGTTGAGTCGAAGCGACTCATATCCTTGGCGCCCCGGACGCAGGATGTCAACGAGTTCTTGAGCTAATCGGACTCAAGGTGGCCCGGTGTCGGGCGCGCGGACGGCGGGGTGGCGGTGGCGATCGCCCGCCGCAACCGGTCCAGCGGGGCCGCCACCCAGGCCGGGAGCCGTTCGGGCGGTACGGCGCCGAGATCCGCGCCAGCCTGCACGGCCAGTGCGAACACGGCCCGCGGGTCGGCCGCGACGGCCAAGGCGAGGGTGGCTCGGGCCAGTCGGGCCCGCGGATGCCGCTCGTCCCAGTCCGGATCCCGGGCAAGGAGCCGGTGTACGGCGGTGACGGCGGCGCGAAGGTCCACGATCGCCTCGCCGTAGGCGAGGTCAACAGATCGTTGACTTCTGCGGGCCCGACGTACCGGTCCGGGATCCCGAGTTCGCCCGCCGGACAGCCTCAGCCAGCGCTGCTCCGCCGCCTGGCGGCTCGCCAGGCCGAGTGCGTCCGCGAGCTGTGCCCAACTCGCCCCGCGGTCGCGGCTCGCCTCGATCAGCCGGCGTTCGGCCGTGTCGAGGTGGCGCTTCAGGGCGACGAGCCGCCGCAGCGCGGCCAGGAGTTCGGGCCGGTCGGCCGCGACCGATGACGCGGCGGCCAGCACGGCGGCGTGATCGGCCAGGGCGGTGGCGTCGTCGGTCGGCGCCGCCACGCCGCCGGTCGGCCCGGCCGCGTCGTCGGCCCGGTGCGGGGGCCGTGGGTCTGGGTCGCCCTCGGTGCCGACGAGGTCGGTCCGGGATGTCTGCGGCGCGGCTGATCCAGCCTGGGAACGGGACCGGGGTGGTGAACCCGGCCCGACCCGGTGTCGGTGCGGCATCCGGTCATGCTCCGGCATGGATGGTGGTCTGTCAACAAAATGTTGACGTATGCGGCTGGACAGACGCGTCCGCCGAGCCCCGCGAGGCGGGGACCGGCGGACGGATCGGTCGGCGACGGGCGTTCCGGCTAGCGGGAGGCGCCGGCGGCCGGCTGCCCGGGCCAGTTCATCCGGGCGATGAGCTGGCGGGCCTGGTCGGCGAAGGCCGTGTCCACGGTCACCGCGTACTGGTTGGCGCGCAGGCTGCTCGCCGAGGTGAAGTCCCGCCGGCCGCCGGTCATCGCGTGCGCGATGGCGCCGAAGATCGCGCCCCACACCGCCCCGATCCCCAGGCCGACCAGGATCACCGCCCACCAGTTGCCGACGGTGAAGATCCCGAAGAGCAGTCCGATGAAGAGTCCGAACCAGGCACCGGTCGCGGCGCCGGCCAGGGCGGCCCGGCCGGTGGTCATCCGGCCCAACACGGTCTCCACCAGGGTGAGGTCGGTGCCGACGATCGCGGTCCGCTCGACCGGGAAGTGGTTGTCTGACAGAAAGTCCACCGTGTACTGCGCCGACGGGTAGTCGGGGTACGACGCGACGGTCACGGTGGGGCGGGACGGCTCGGCGCCCGCGCTGCTGGGCGCCTGGGACTGGTCACCGGAGGGGCTCGCCGGAAGGTTGTTTCCGCCCGCTATCCGCGGCACACCCGGCGTTCCGGACTGCCACGACACCGTCGGATTTCTGGACATGATGCATCGCCTCCCTCATCGGCACTCGACTTCCCGCCCCCACAGCGGGGTAAACCGGGCCTGGGCGCCGCGGCGGGCGGACCGGTCGGATGGGTGGACGGCGGACCCGCCGGGGAGGGCGTCGGGATCCCCTCGGCACGGTCCGTCCCGGCACGGTTGGCCGTCTTTCCGGCTCGGCGGTGGTCTCGGCCCGAACGGGTGGTACGTCCCCCGGCGTGGCCGCCGGGGTGCCCCGTCACCGAGGCGTGGACCGGGCGGTTGTGGCGTCGGGGTGGTGGCTCGTGGCCGGGGTGAGCGCCGCCGCGGTGTCGTCGTCGAGCGGGTAGAACGACTCGACGGAGAGCTCCGCCACGGTGACGTCCAACGGAGTGCCGAACGTGACGATGGTGCTGAGGAACGAGAGCCGCCGGTCACCGCGCCGGATCTGCAGCGGCACCACGACCTCACCGGGACCCGGGACCTCCACCTCCGGCTCCGGCTGGTCACAGGGGTACGCCCGCAGCTCGTCGTACAGGTCGGCCAGTTCGGCGTCGCCGGTCAGCTCGAGCTGCCGTCGGAGCCGGCCGAGCAGGTGGGCCCGCCACTCGCCGAGGTTGACGATCCGGGGCGCGAGACCGGCCGGGTGCAGGGCCAGCCGGAGCACGTTGACCGGTGGGACGAGCAGTGCCGGGTCGGCGCCCTCGGTGAACACGTCGATGGTGTCGTTGGCCTCGATTAGGTGCCAGCTCCGGTCCACCGCCACGGCCGGATAGGGCTGGTGGGCCGCGAGCACCCGGCGGACCGCCGCGCGGACCGCGCGCAGCGCGGGGGAGTCCAGCGGTGTTCGTGGATAGATCGGCGCGTAGCCCGCCGCGAGCAGGAGTTGGTTGCGTTCCCGCAGCGGCACGTCGAGCTTGTCGGCGAGGCGGAGCACCATGTCCCGGCTCGGCATGGCCCGGCCCGTCTCCACGAAGCTCAGGTGTCGGGTGGAGATCTCCGCCGCAATGGCGAGTTCGAGCTGGCTCAGCCGGCGCCGTTCGCGCCAGCTCCGGAGCAGCTGGCCGACGGGCCGCTGCCGGGCCTCGGTGACCGTCATCTCGTCATCACCGTTCTGATCGTACGGACGTCTTCCGGCACCGCCCGTGCGGCGTCCGCCCTGGCGGGCCGGTGGAGCTGCGGTGGGCCGGGCCGCCGTCGCGGGTGAGGGACGGACGGCGACCCGGCCGCGGACCCGCCGGGATCAGCTGGCGCAGGCGGATCCGTTCAGGGTGAAGGCCGTGGGCGGCGGCAGGCTGTCGGAGTAGGTGCCCTGGTATCCGACGCTGACGGTGCCTCCGGAGGGGAGGGACGCGTTCCACGCCGCGTTGCTGACGGTGATCTGGTTCCCCGACTGGCTCCAGACGCCGCTCCAGCCGGTGCTCAGCCGTACCCCGGAACCGACCGTGAAGGTCAGGCTCCAGCCGTTCAGGGCGGCGCCGTTGTTGGTGATCCGGATCTCGGCCGTGAAGCCGCCGGGCCACTGGTTGGTGCTGTAGCTCACCTGGCAGGCGCCGCTCGGTGGGGTCGTCGGTGTGGTCGGTGGGGTCGTGGGCGGTGTGGTCGGTGGGGTCGTGGGCGGGGTCGTCGGCGGAGTGGTGGGAGCGGTGGTGGGCGGGGTGGTCGGCGGGTTCGGTGCGGCCATCGCCATCTCGTACGCCCGCTGCGGGACGAACTGGCCGGCGCCGGCGATGCAGCCGTCGGCCTCACCCGGAAGCTTGATCCAGAGGAACGCGTCGACCGCCGGATCGCCGGTGTTGGTGGTGCTGGGGGTGCCGATCGCCCGCCCCGGTGGGTCGCACCACTCCCCGTCGGGGGCCGGCCCGTTGCCGTTGCGGCTGGTGTCGACGACGATCTTCAGGTGGGACGCGCCGGTGGCCGCCACGACCGCCTTGGCGTAGCTGACCGACTCGGCCGTGGTGCGGTAGTTCGAGACGTTGACCGAGATGCCGTCGGCGCTGTTCGCGATGTCGGCGGCGACGAGCCGGGCGGCCATCGCGGACGGTGCGAGCCAGGCGGAGTGCGCCGCGTCGAAGTAGACCCTGGCCTGGCTGGAGCCGGCCTTGAGGCGCTTGCCGGCGTACGCCATGGAGGCCCGCGTCTCGGCCTGCTGCGCCTCGGTCATGCAGCTGGTCATCAGCGCCAGTACGTCCGGCTCCAGGATGATGCTGGCGGGCTGTCCGGCGAGCCCGGCCGCGACCTCGTCGATCCACTGCCGGTACGCGGTGTGGTTGGGCATGCCACCGCTGCTGGCGCCGCTGCAGTCCCGGTTGGGGATGTTGTAGATCACCAGGATCGGGATCCTGCCCGCCGCCGCGGCGGCGTTGACGAAGGCGTTGACCTGGCCACGTACGGTGCTCGTGTTGTTCTGGGTGAACCACCGTCCCTGTGGGACGCTGGCGATGCGGTCCCGGATGATGGCGGCCCGCGGGTCGTTCGGGTTCGCGGCCACCCAGCGGGCCGCGTTGGTGTCCGGGTCGACGTAGAAGGCCGAGTCGGCGGCGCGGGCGGCGGTGGGGTGCAGCAGGCCGACGGCGGTGCCGGCCGTCGCGGCGAGTGCCGCGGCGGCGACGGCGCCGGCGGCGGTGAGCGCGGATCTCAGACGCATGCGGAGCTCCCTCGGGACGGCGTGGTATTGAGAAGTATTTATGGAAGCGCTCCCATAGACATCGACAACGGTAAGCCCATGTTGCCCTCGTGTGAAGTACCGGTTTCGAGACGTCGGCCCCGCCGCAGGTCACGGGGCCTCGGTGACGGGTGGGCCCGATGGGTGTCGACGCACGGTGTCGAGACGCCCGATCAATGCCTCCTCCGGTCAGCTCGGCCGGGATCCGCCACGGGGTCGGCGTCGTGGCGGCCCACCGTGGTGCGATGCTGTACCCAGTGCGGCCGCCGGGGCGGCGGGACCTGTCGGAGGTGCGGGTGGAGGCGTCGCGGGTGGCGGACCGGCCATGAACCTCGAGTTGACTGCTCAGCGGGCGGGCGGTCCACTTCGACACGATGCCCTCTTCTACCTCGGCGACGAGGACTACGTCGCCGGCATCCGGTCGTTCGTCGAGGCCGGACTGGCCGCCGGCGAGCCGGTCCTGATCGCGGTGCCCGGGGCCCGGCTGGACCTGCTGCGGGCGGCCTTCACCCAGGCGGAACTGCGTTTCGTCGACATGGCCCGCGACGGCCGTAACCCCGCGTGGATCATTCCCGGGGTGCTGCACGCCTTCGTCGCCGAGCACGGCGGCCGGCGGGTGCGGATCGTCGGGGAGCCGATCTGGCCGGAACGGTCGGCGACGGTCTACCCGCGGTGCGTCCAGCACGAGGCATTGATCAACATCGTGCTCGCCGACCGTCCGGTCAGCATCCTCTGCCCGTACGACGCGGTGCGGCTCGGCGTCGACGCCATCGCCGACGCCGCGAGTACCCACCCCTTCCTGATCAGGGACGGTGACCGGCAGCCCAGCGCCGGCTACGGGTGCCCGGAGGAGGTGGTCGACGCCTTCAACGTGCCCTTTCCCGCGCCGTCGCCGTCCGCCGCGACCCTCTTCTTCGACGCTTCGGGGCTCTCCGGGATGCGCGCGATGGTCGCCGCGCTGGCGACCGAGGCCGGGTTGTCGGCCGACCGGGTCGAGGACCTGCGGATCGCGACCAACGAGATCGCCACCAACGCCGTCGTCCACTCCGGCCGACCCGCCGTGGTCCGGGTCTGGCCGGACGAGGAGGGCGTGGTCTGCGAGGTCACCGGCACCAGCGTCCTCACCGACCGACTCGCCGGGCGGATACCACCGGCGCCGGCCGCCGACCGGGGCCGGGGACTCTTCCTGGCCAACTACCTGTGCGACCTGGTCCAGGTGCACACCGACGAGACCTCGACCACCGTCCGGCTGCACGTGTACCGCTGACCGGGCGGCGCGCCCCGGGCCGACCCGGGCCGGCTCGCAGGTTCGGGAGCGGCCGGCGGGTCACCCGTTCGGGGTGGCGGATCCGGTGGTGTATCGGGCCGGCGTCGGGCATGATCGGCGGGCGTGTCCTCCTCCTCAGCCCCGGTTCCCGTCCGGCAGACCGCGCGGGCCTCCCTGCTCCTTCTCGCCTACCTGGCCTTCATCAGTCTCGGCCTGCCCGACGGACTGCTCGGCGTCGGGTGGCCGTCGATCCGGTCCGAGTTCACGGTGCCGACCGAGGCCGTCGGCCTGCTGCTGACGTCGGGAACGGTCGGGTACCTCGTCTCCAGCGTGGTCGCCGGGTTCAGCATCGCCCGGCTCGGGGTCGGCTGGCTCCTGGCCGGCAGCACCGCCCTGGCCAGCCTCGCCCTGGCCGGGTACGCGGCCTCGCCGGCCCTGCCGTCGATGATCGGTTGCGCGTTGCTGCTCGGACTCGGGTCCGGGGCGATCGACGCCGGCCTCAACGCGTACGCGGCCGACGCGTTCGGGCCCCGGCACATGAACTGGATGCACGCCTGCTTCGGCCTCGGTGTCGCGGCCGGCCCGATGATCATGACGACGGTGTTGGGTGCCGACCTGGCGTGGCGCTGGGGGTACGGCATCGTCGCGGCCGCCCAGGCGGTCCTGGCCCTCGCCTTCGTCCTGACCGTCGGCATCTGGACCCGGCGTCCTCCGGCCCCCGCCGCGGCCGTTCCCGTGTCGGCGCCGCCGGACGGGTCGACCGTCGCCGCGGCCGCGGTGCGGTCGCCGGAGTCGTCTCCGGGTGAGACGCTCCCGCCCGGGTCGTCTCCGGCCGCCTCCCTGCCGGCGGGGGCACCTCCGGGCGCTCCCGTGGTCGGGCCGGTCGGGGAGGAGGCCGCGCTCGCCGGGGGTGAGCCTGGGCTCGCGACGGAGCCGCGGCCGGCGGCGCCGGCCGCCGCCGAACCGGTGCGGATCCGCGAGACCCTGACGCGGCCGGCCGTGTGGTTCGGCGCGGCGACCTTCGCGGTCTACGTGGCGGTCGAGGTCGCCGCCGGACTCTGGGCCTTCCTGCTGCTGACCACGGGCCGGGGGATGACGCCGGCAGCGGCCGGCTTCTGCGTCTCGGCCTACTGGGGCAGCCTCTTCCTCGGCCGGGTGGCCCAGGGGCTGCTGGCCGAGCGGCTCGGGACCCGTCCGGTGCTGCTCGGCGGCATGGTCGGGATGGCCGTCGGGTCCGGCCTGGTGGCCGTGCCCGGGCCGGCCTGGCTCGCGGTGACCGGGCTCGCCGTGTTGGGCTTCGCGGCGGCCCCGGTCTTCCCGCTCCTCACCCTCACCACCGCGGAGCGGGTGGGGCGACGGCACGCCGACCGGGCGATCGGGGTGCAGATCGCCGCGGCGGGGTTGGGCGGTGCCCTCATCCCGAGCGGGTTCGGGGTGCTGATCGGTCGGGCCTCGGTCGAGGCGCTGGGGCCGGCGCTTCTCGTGGCGTCGCTCGTCATGCTGGCGCTCCACCGTGCGTCGGATCGGCGCGGAACGGCGGCGCGTCGTCCGGGCGTACGGCCCGATCCGGCGGCCTGAGCTCAGGACGCCGCCCGCCGGGCCTCCGGGATATTCCGGCCCCGGACACGGTCGGCGCCGTCCGGCGGGCGCGCGACGGCGGCGGACCCGGTCAGTGCGGTCCGTTCCGGCCGGTCGTCGAGGGGCGGTGCCGGCGCTGGTCGTCGGCGCGTTCCGCGGTACGGTCCGGCTCGGTCGCCGCGTCGCGTGGCGCGTCGTCGACCGCGGCGCCGTGGCCGAACGCCGACTCCTCGCCCGCGTCGTTGCCGGTGACGTCGTCCACCTGCCCGTCGGGGGTGGAGGTGGCCACCGCCCGGGTCAGCTCGGCCAGGGGGAGGCGTTCCTCGTCCCGCCACACGTGCCTGTCATCGTCGGTCATGCCCTCGCCCTACCCGGCCCGGTGGAGCGACAAACGGTGGGCGGGTCGCGCCGTGCCGCCGACGGGGACGCCCGGCCCGGCGCGGCGCCGGCACTCCGGCGCCGCGCTCCACCGCGTCGTCGGGGCGGCGGAAAGCGTTCGAGAATCGCGACCCGGCGGCACGACCACCGCTCGGCGGCCGACCCGGAGCCGGGTGGATCCGACCCGGGCCGGCGGTGACGGACGCGCGACCGGACGGCCCGGCCTCCCCGGCGGCCATCCGGTACGTCGCGGTTCCGGCTACGGCTGCGGCCGGGACACCGTGCCGCGCCACGCGCCGGTCTCGGCGCCGCGCCGCTCGATGAACTCCTTGAACCGGCGCAGGTCGCCCTCGACGCGGCGGTCCACCACGCCGAGCTTGTCACCGGTCTTCTCGACGACCCCCTGCGGCTCGAAGTCCAGCTGCGCGGTCACCCGGGTGTGGTTCTCGTCGAGCCGGTGAAAGGTCACCACCCCGGCCTGGCGGGTGCCGTCGGTCGAGGTCCAGGCCACCCGCTCGTCGGGGAGCTGCTCGGTGATCCGGGCGTCGAACTCCCGGCTCACCCCGCCGATCTCGACCTTCCAGTGGGTCATCGTGTCGGAGATCTGCCGGACCTCCTCGACACCCTCCATGAACTCCGGGAAGTCCTCGAACTGGGTCCACTGGCCGTACGCGGTCCGAATCGGCACCGCGACGTCGACGGACTTGGTCACGCTGCTCATGCCCTCCTCCTTCTCGTCGATCGGCCTGGTCCTCGTGCCGTCGCCGGGCGAGTCGGTGGTCACCAGCGCTGGGTCTCGTTCCCGTGTCCGAGGGCGGCCCAGATCTCCGACACGGTCTGGAAGTCGGTGTCCGGCGGCAGCCGGTCGAGCTGGGCGAGGACCTCGTCCGGCGCCTCGTTCTCCTCGGCGCTGAGCCGGAGGCTGTCCCGGTCCCCGGGCAGCGCCGACAGCGGGATGAACCTCCCCAACTGGCTGCGCTGTTCGATCTCCTCCGGGGTCATGCCCTGTGGCACGCCGCTCCGGGTGTCGTTCTCGGGCGCCCGGGTGATCACCGGCTGGTCCTCGCCGGCCGGTTCCGGCTCGCGCCACTCCGCGGCGCGGCCCCCGGCCGTGCTCTGCACCGTGCCCTTCACCTCGCGGCCCATCTCCTCGTCCACGCGCGGGCTGTGCTTGCTGCTGCCACGTTCCATGTCTGGTGCGCTACCCGAGGGCGCCGACGCCAAACGGTGGTCGCGGCCGCGCCGCACACGCCGACCCGCGCCGGCGCCTCGCGACGGGGTGGCGGCGGTCGGGGGCGGTTAGTTTCCGCCCGGCCCGGGAAACGGAGGGGAACGCCCGCGACCGGCCGGGCGGTCACGCTGCGGCGGGCCGGGTGGCCACGGACCCGGGCGGACCCGTTCGGATGGTCCGGACGGGGGACGAACCGCTAGCCGGAGGAGGAGATCATGCCCGGACGCGAGGTTCTGCCCAGCACGGTGCGCCGCTCGTCCGACAAGGCGCAGCGGACGTGGGCGAAGACCCACGACTCGGCCGTCGAGACGTACGGCGAGGGTGAACGGTCGCACCGGACGGCGTTCGCCGCGCTCAAGCACTCCTTCGAGAAGGTCGGCGACCATTGGGAGCCGAAGGGCCGCAAGGGTCCGAGCGACCCGCAGGCGGCCGGTGGCGGGCCGGCGCGGCGTACGCCGACCGCCAGCGGCGTCGACGCCAACGCGCCCAAGGCACACCTGCTGGAGGTCGCGAAGCGGCTGGAGGTGCGGGGTCGTTCCCGGATGACCAAGGCCGAACTCGTGGGCGCGATCCAGAAGGCGAACAACCGGCGCACCGCCGAGGCGCGGGAGCGGGAGAAGGGGCGCAGGCGGCGGTGACCGTGGCGGGCGGGCGATCCGGTGCTCACCACCGGCCGTCCGCCTCGCCGCCGGGCGCCTCGATGTGCACGGCCTTGACGGCGCTCAGCTCGTCGAGCAGCTCCGGGCCGTACCCGAAGCCGTGTCCGCTGCCGCCCCGGGGCTCGGCCGCGCCACCGGGCGCGCCACCAAAGACGGAGTTGATTTTGACGGTTCCGACCGGCAGCTCCCGCCACGCGCGCTGGGCGTGGCTCATCGAGGTCGTCAGGACCGTGGCGGCCAGCCCGTACGGCGAGGAGGACGCCCGGGACAGCGCCTCGTCGAACGAGTCCACCACCATCACCGGCGCCACCGGGCCGAAGGTCTCCTCCCGCATCACCGCCATCTGGTCGGTGCACTCGGCGAGCACCGTCGGCGGATAGAAGGCGCCCGGCCCGTTCGGGACCCGGCCGCCGGTGAGGACTCGGGCGCCCTCGGCGACCGCGGCGTCGACCTGCCGGGCCACGCGCTCGCGGTGCCGCTGGTCCACCAGCGGACCGAGTTCGGTCAGCGGGTCCCGCCCCGGCCCGACCCGCAACGCCTCCGCCCGCTGGACCAGCGCGGTGAGGAACCGGGGGGCGACGGAGCGCAGGACGTAGATCCGTTCCACGGAGACGCAGAGCTGGCCGGAGTTGGCGAAGGCGCCGAGCGCCGCCTGCTCGGCGGCCCAGCACGGATCGACGCCGTCGTCCACGATCAGCGGGTCGCTGCCGCCGTTCTCCAGCAGCACCTTGGCGCCGGTACGGGCGCACGCCGCGGCGATGGACCGACCGGTGGTGGTGGAGCCGACGTGCGCGACGACGTCGACGTCCTGGCCGGCGAGGACGGCGCCCACCCCGCCGTCTCCGGTCACCAGGGAGAGAACCCCGGGCGGCAGGTGCTCGTCGAGCAGTCGGGCGAGCAGCCAGCCCGTGGCCGGGCTGCGTTCGCTCGGCTTGTAGACCACCGTGTTGCCGGTGACCAGGGCCGCGCCGAGCAGGCCGCAGGAGACCGCGACCGGGTCGTTCCACGGGGTGATCACCGCGACCACGCCCCGAGGCTGGGGCACCATCAGGTCGATCGCGTCGTGCTCCCCGGCCAGGGTACGCCCGCCGCGGACCGGCCCGAGTTCGGCGTACTGGCGAAGCGTCGCCACCCCGGCCTCCACCCCGGTCCGGGCCGCGCCCAGGGGCCGCCCCATCTCGGCGGTCTGCGCGTCGGCGAGGCGGTCCGCGTTCGCCTCCAGCGCGTCCGCCGCGCGGTGAAGCGCGGCGGCCCGCTCCACCGGGGCGGTCCGGGCCCAGCCCAGGAACGCCGCGCGCGCCCCCTTCACCGCGGCCGCGATCTCGGCCTCGCCGGCCACCGGGACCTCGCTGACCGGTGTCCCGCCCGCCGGGTCGAGCACGGTCAACCGTCCGCCGTCACCGTCGGCCCCCCACACACCGGCGATCAGCTGCTGCACGTGGTACATGGGACGCAGGTTGCCCCCGCCCACGCGCGCCAAACTCGATCGTTTCGACCCATCCGAGACGGGTAGCGCGCGGGCGGCGGTATACAGTGCCCGGGTGACGGCCCTCCCCGACGGTGCCGACGCCGTCGTCGTCGGCGCCGGACACAACGGCCTGGTCGCGGCCAACCTGCTGGCGGACGCCGGGTGGGACGTGCTCGTGCTCGAGGCGACCGCCGGGGCCGGCGGTGCGGTCCGGTCGGCGGAGGTGACCGCCCCGGGCTACCTCAGCGACCTGTACAGCGCCTTCTACCCGCTCGGGTTCGCCTCACCGGTGCTGCGTCGGCTGGGACTCGACCGCTACGGGCTGGCCTGGCGGCACGCCCCGGACGTGGTGGCGCATCTCTTCCCGGACGACCGGGCGGTGGTGCTCAACCGCGCCCCCGAGGTCACCGCGGCCTCGCTGGAGCGGTTCGGCGCCGGGGACGGGGAGCGCTGGCTCGCCGCGTACGCGCGGTGGCGTGAGATCTCGGCGCCGCTGCTCGACGCGCTTCTCACGCCGTTCCCCCCGGTACGACCCGGGTGGGCGCTGCTGCGGCGGCTCCGTACCGCCGGTGCGCTCCGCCTGGCCCGCCAGCTGGTGCTGCCCGTCCGCGAACTCGGCGCCGAGCTCTTCGCCGGGGACGGGGGACCGGCCCTGCTGGCCGGCTGCGCGCTGCACACCGACCTCACGCCGGACGACGCGGGTTCCGGCGTGTACGGCTGGCTGCTCGCCATGCTCGGCCAGGAGGTGGGCTGGCCGGTTCCGGTGGGCGGGGCGCAACGGATCACCGACGCCCTGGTGGCCCGCCTCCTGGAACGCGGCGGTCAGATCCGCTACCGGACCCCGGTCGACCGGATCCTGATCGCGCGGAACCGGGCCGTCGGGGTGCGATCGGCGGACGGCGGCCTGTGGCGGGCCCGCCGGGCGGTCCTGGCCGACGTACCCGCTCCGGCGCTCTTCCTCGACCTGGTGGGCACGGAACGCCTGCCGCCCCGGCTCGTCGCGGACCTGGCGCACTTCCGCTGGGACGGGTCGACGGTCAAGGTGGACTGGGCCCTGGCCGGGCCGGTGCCGTGGCGGAACCCGGCCGTCGCCGGGGCCGGCACGGTGCACCTCGGCGGGGACGTCGACGGGCTCAGCCGGTACGCGGCCGGGCTGCGCCGGGGCGAGCTGTCGGCGGAGCCGTTCGTCCTGGCCGGCCAGTTGACGGTGGCCGACCCGAGCCGCTCGCCGGCGGGTACGGAGTCGTTCTGGGCGTACACCCACCTGCCGTTCCGCCGGCACTGGTCGCCGGACGAGGTCGCCGAGCGGGTCGCGGTGCTCGAGGCGGTGCTGGAGCGGGCGGCGCCCGGGTTCGGGGCGCTGGTCCGGGGGCGGCACGTCGCCGGACCAGCCGACCTGGCGGCGGGCGACCCGAACCTGGTCGGCGGCGCCGTCGGCGGTGGCACGTCCGCGGCGTACCAGCAGCTCTTCCTGCGACCGGTGCCCGGGCTGGGTCGGGCGGACACCCCGATCGACCGGCTGTTCCTCGCCAGCGCCTCGGCGCACCCCGGCGGCGGCGTACACGGCGGGCCGGGCGCCAACGCGGCCCGGGCCGCGCTGGCCCGGGACCGGGCCCTGACCGGCCGGGTCTACGGCGCGGCGGTCTCGGCGGCGCTGCGGGCCGTCTACGCGTGACGCCGCCGACCCCGAGCCGGGTCGGCGGCGGGCGGTGGCCGTTTCCCGCGCCCGGACGGGTCAGCCGGTCGGTTCGGCGGGATCCTCGGGCTCTGCCGGGGTCTCCCGGGGCGGCTGTGCCGGGGTGATGCGGCGGTGGCGCCCGCGCAGCTTGAACGGCATCAGGGCGCTTTCGATCTTGGTTGCCGTGGTCATCTTCGAGTCGCCGTCACGGCGTTCCTCGAAGCGGATCGGCACCTCCAGGATGGTGTGACCGAGCTTGGTGGCCAGGTAGTGCATCTCGACCTGGAAGCTGTATCCGTTCGACTGGACCCGGTCCAGGCCGATGTCGCGCAGGGCGTTGGCCCGCCAGATCTTGAAGCCCGCGGTCAGGTCGCGGATCCGGACCTGGAGCAGGGTGTGGACGTAGAAGTTGGCCCACCCGCTCAACGCCCTCCGATACAGCGGCCACGCCTGGTCGAGCTCGCCGCCGGGAACGTATCGCGAGCCGATGACCACGCCGGCGCGGGTGGACAGCAACGCGCCGAGCATGCCGGGCAGCGCCTCCGGCGGGTGGGACAGGTCGGCGTCCATCTGGGCGACGTACTCGGCGCCGCCGTCGAGCGCCCGGCTGATGCCGTCGACGTACGCCCGCCCGAGCCCCTCCTTGCCGGGGCGGTGCACGACCTGGATGCGCTCGGGGTGCTCGATGGCGAGCTTGTCGGCGATCTCGCCGGTGCCGTCGGGCGAGTTGTCGTCGACGACGAGGATGCTCAGCCTGGGCAGCGGGAGGGCGAGCAGGCGTTCGACCAGTACCGGCAGATTGCCCGCTTCGTTGTAGGTGGGAACGACGACGGTCAGGCGAGCGTCCCGCCAGGGCGACGGCAGCTCCACGGGTTCGATCATCGGGCGTCCTTGGTTGGCCGACAGCGGTCAGGGGCAAAGCGTAACGTGACGTGGAGCCGGCATTACAACACGGTTCAAATGGCCTAAATCGTCTGTCAGCATCGGAAGCTCGACGACTGCCGCCGCGCGGTCCGGCCTGCGGAGCGTACCCGATCGTCGGTCGCCCACGGTCCGGGCCGGCGGCGCCGCGGGCCGTCCGGGCGCCCGGTCACCGGGGACTCCCGGCCCGCCGCGCCAGACACCGCGTCCGGTGTCCCGGTCGAATTCCCGCCGCCTCGCGCGGTATCCGTCCGACCGCGGCGGGTAAGGGTAGGTGGACCCGGGCGACGCCGGGTCGATCTGCGGCGGAGGCGGACGGGCGGCGGGGCCGTTCCGACCGCGCCGGCACACCAGGTGAGCCCGCCGGCGCGCCGGACGGCGCCCGGCTGGTCCCGTGTGCCCCGGTCGGGCCGGATTGATGTTTACTCCTCCTGCCCCCGGGAACCCGCCGCCGTGCGCAACGACCAGGTCGACCCGCATCTTCGCAGGTCAGGGACACCGCGCGGTGGCCCCGGCGAGGTGCGGATCCGACCGGGGCTGTTCGACGCCGTGCTCCTGGACCGGGACGGCACGCTCGTGTACGACGTCCCGTACAACGGTGACCCCGACCTCGTCCGCCCCCTACCGGGGGCCCGCGTGGCGCTGGACCGGCTTCGCGCCGCCGGACTGCGGCTGGGCGTGGTGACCAACCAGTCCGGGCTCGCCCGCGGTCGCATCACCGCCGCCGACCTGGCCCGGGTCAACGCCCGGGTCGACGAACTCCTCGGTCCCTTCGACACCTGGCACGTCTGCCCACACGCCGACGTCGCCCCCGGCGTGCCGGGCTGCCAGTGCCGCAAACCGGCGCCCGGTCTGATCTGGGACGCGGCGCGGGCGCTCGGTACCCATCCGACCCGGTGCGTGCTCGTCGGCGACATCGGTGCGGACATGACCGCGGCCGGTGCCGCCGGCGCCAGCGGCATCCTGGTGCCGACGCGTGCGACCCGCGTCGCGGAGATCGCCGCGGCCCCGGCGGTGGCCGCCGACCTGAATGCCGCGGTGGACCTGATCCTCTGGCGACACAGGCTGGGCGGGTCCGACGCCGACCCGCCGCGCCGCGGACGCCGCCGGTGCGTACTGGTCGCCCGACCCGACTCGGTGGGCGACGTCCTGGTCACCGGTCCGGCGATCCGCGCGGTGGCGGCGAACGCCGACCGGGTGGTGATGCTCTGCGGTCCGCGTGGCCGGGCGGCCGCAGAGCTGCTGCCCGGCGTCGACGAACTGGTGGAGTGGCGGTTGCCCTGGATCGATCCGCAACCCGGGGCGGTGGATCCCGCCGAGATGGCGCGGCTCGTCGCCCGGCTCGCCGAGGTCGGCGCGGACGAGGCCGTCGTCTTCACCTCGTTTCACCAGTCCGCGCTGCCGCTCGCGCTGCTGCTGCGGATGGCCGGGGTCGGCCGGATCTCGGCGATCAGCGATGACTATCCCGGTTCGCTGCTCGACGTGCGGCACCGGGTGCCGTCCGGGATTCCGGAGGCCGAGCGGGCGCTGTCGCTCGCCGCGGCGGCGGGATTTCCGCTGCCCGCCGAGGACGAACCCCGCCTGCGGTTGCGCCCGGAGGAACTCGGCACGGCGGCGGCCGGATCCGGTCACGGTGGCCCGGTCGCGTCCGAGTCCGGGGATGCCGACCGTGGCGCGGCCCTGCCCGAGCCCGGTTACGTGGTGGTCCACCCCGGTTCCTCGGTGCCGGCCCGCGCCTGCCCGCCCGAGGTCTGTGCGCGGATCGTCCGGGCGTTGACCGACGCCGGGCACCGGGTGGTGGTGACCGGCGGTCCGGGGGAGGGGCCGCTGACCGCCCGGGTCGCCGGGCGTACCGGGATCGACCTCGGTGGACAGACGTCGTTGCGGCGGCTCGCCACGATCATCGCCCGGGCCGCCTGCCTGGTGGTCGGCAACACGGGGCCGGCGCACCTCGCCGCGGCCGTCGGCGTTCCCGTGGTCAGCCTCTTCGCCCCCACCGTCCCCTTCGGACAGTGGGGGCCCTTCCGTGTGCCGACGGTCCGGCTGGGCGCCGCCGCCGCCGACTGCCGGCACACCCGGGCCACCACCTGCCCGGTGCCCGGCCACCCCTGCCTGTCCGGGATCGAGCCGCGACAGGTGGTCGAGGCGGTCCGGCTCCTGGACCGCGGGCTGGCCCGGCCCGCCGGGTCCGTCCGCGGTACGCGCACGCCCGGCGATCCTGATCGACCCGTCCAGGGGGCGCCGACCACGGTCACCGACGCCGGCACCGGAGCCGGGTCGGCCGTGGGCGCGGGCACGATCTCCGGCGGGGTACCGGTCTCCGGCGCCGCCGCCGGGGGAAGCGGATCGCCCGCGACGGCGGCAGCCGGGGCGACCCTGGTCGCGAGGGCCGTTCCGGCGTCCGGAGCCGTACCGGGTCGGCCGGCCGGGGGCGTGGTCACGGTCGGCGCGCTGGTGGCCGGCGGGTACCACGGCCGCCGGCTCCCGCCCGCCGGCGGTCCACCTCCCACCCGACCGTCGGAGGTGGGATCGTGAACATCCTGCTGTGGCACGTGCACGGCTCCTGGACCACCGCCTTCGTCCAGGGGAAGCACCGCTACCTCGTGCCGGTCACCCCGGACCGCGGCCCGTACGGGCTGGGGCGGGCCCGGACCTACCCGTGGCCGGACACCGTGGACGAGATCAGTCCGGAGGAGCTGGCCCGCGCCGAGGTCGACGTGGTGATCCTGCAACGGCCCGAGGAGATCGAGCTCGCCGAGGCGTGGCTGGGCCGGCGGATCGGCCGGGACGTGCCGGCGGTCTTCGTCGAGCACAACACCCCGAAGCAGGGGAACGTGCCGAACAGCCGGCACCCGCTGGCCGACCGGGACGACCTGCTGATCGTGCACGTCACGCACTTCAACGCGCTCTTCTGGGACACCGGCGGTACCCGGACCACGGTCGTCGAGCACGGCATCGTCGCGCCGACCGCCCGCTACACCGGAGAGCTGCCCCGGCTCGCGGTCGTGGTGAACGAGCCGGTACGCCGGTGGCGGGTCACCGGCACCGACCTGCTGCCGCGCTTCGCCGAGATCGCCCCGCTCGACGTCTTCGGGATGGGGGTGACGGGGCTGCCGGAGCGGCTCGGCCTGCCGGCGGACCGGCTCGCCGTCTACGACGATCTGCCGCAGAGCCGGATGCAGGCGGAGATCGCCCGGCGGCGGGCGTACCTGCACCTGTGCCGCTGGACCTCGCTCGGGCTGAGCCTGATCGAGGCGATGGCGATGGGAATGCCGGTGGTGGTGCTCGCCGCCACCGAGGCGGTCGCCGCCGTACCGCCGGACGCCGGGGTGCTCGCGACCCGGGTGGAGACCCTGCTCGACGGTGCCCGCCGGTTCGTCGCCGAGCCGGAGACCGCGCGCCGGATCGGCGCGCGAGCCCGGGAGACCGCCCAGGCCCGGTACGGCCTCGATCGGTTCCTGGCGGACTGGGACCGGTTGCTGGAGGAGGAAGTATGCGCGTCGCGATGATCTCCGAGCACGCCAGCCCGCTCGCGGTACTCGGCGGCGAGGACGCCGGCGGCCAGAACACCCACGTCGCCGAGCTCTCCGCGGCGCTCGCCGATGCCGGCCACGACGTCCGGGTCTACACCCGGCGGGACGGACCGGAGCTGCCGGAGACCGTACGGATGCGCGACGGCGTGGACGTCGTCCACGTTCCGGCCGGCCCACCGGAGCCGATCGCCAAGGACGACCTGCTGCCGTACATGAAGGAGTTCAGCCGCTGGCTGGTCGATCGGTGGCAGGGCGGGGACTGGCTCCCCGACGTGGCGCACGCGCACTTCTGGATGAGCGGCCTGGCCGGTATCGCCGCCGGGCGGCGGAGCGGGGTGCCGGTGGTGCAGACGTACCACGCGCTCGGCACGGTCAAGCGGCGGCACCAGGGCGCGGCCGACACCAGCCCGGCCCGGCGCATCGGCTACGAACGCGCGCTCGGCCGGGCCGTGGACCGGGTCATCGCGCAGAGCCAGGACGAGGTTCGGGAACTGGTCCGGATGGGGGTTCCGCTGGACCGGATGACGGTGATCCCGTCCGGGGTCAACAACCGGACCTTCTCCCCGGAGGGCCCCGCCGTGCCCCGGGTGCCGGGCCGGCCACGGATCCTGACCGTGGGACGGCTGGTGGAGCGGAAGGGGTACCAGGACCTGATCCGGGCGATGCCGGCGATTCCCGACGCCGAGTGCGTCATCGTCGGCGGGCCGCCGCCGGGCGAGGTCGACACCGATCCGCAGGTGCGGCGACTGCGCGCGCTCGCCGCCGAGGTCGGGGTCGCCGACCGGGTACGCCTGGTCGGCGCCGTCCCCCGGGAGGAGATGCCGTACTGGTACCGGTCGGCGGACGTCCTGGTCGCCGCCCCCTGGTACGAGCCGTTCGGGCTGACCCCGTTGGAGGCGATGGCCTGCGGGGTGCCGGTGGTCGGCACCGCCGTCGGCGGCCTCACCGACACGATCGTCGCCGGACGGACCGGCGACCTGGTGCCGCCCCGCGATCCCGTGGCGCTCGGGGCGGCCGTCCGGGACCTGCTGGCCGACCGGGTACGCCGCTACGCGTACGCCCGGGCGGCGTTGGACCGGGCCCGGCGCCAGTACGCCTGGAGCCGGACCGCCGAGCAGATCGGCGCCGTCTACGCGGCGGTCAGCGAGGTGCGGCGGCCGAGCGGGGTGGTCGCCGGATGACCGTGCCGACGTCGATGGAGCTGCTCGACGGCCACCTCGCCGGGCTCGCCTCGGCGCTGTTGCCGTACCGCTCGGTGGCGGGCCGGCTCGCCCGCTGGGGCCACGACCTGGCGCGACTGCTGGCCGGCGGGGGGCGGCTGCTGGTCGCCGGGAACGGCGGGAGCGCGGCCGAGGCCCAGCACCTCGCCGCCGAACTGGTCGGCAAGCTCCGCGACGACCGGGCTCCGCTCTCGGCGATCGCGCTCTGCGCGGAGACCTCGTCGCTCACCGCGCTCGGCAACGACTACGGCTTCGACGAGGTCTTCGCCCGGCAGGTCCGCGCGCACGGCCGCTCCGGCGACATCCTGCTGCTGCTCTCGACGAGCGGCCGCAGCGCCAACCTGGTCCGGGCCGCCCGGGCCGGCCGGGAACTCGGCCTGCGCTGTTGGGCGTTAACCGGGCCGACGCCGAACCCGCTCGCCGACGCCTGCACCGACGTCCTCGCGGTTCCCTCGCCGGACAACCAGGTGGTGCAGGAACTGCACCTGGTCTCGGCCCACGTCCTCTGCGCGTACGTCGACGCCCACCTGCCGGTGCTGCTCGGCCCGGCCGGCCGGTACGGCGCCGGCCAGCCGTCGCCCAACCCGCTGGGCGCACCGGCGGCGGAGCCGGGTCCGGCGGCGCCGGGCGCCACCCCACCGGTCCGGCCCTCCGGGGTGGCCGACGAACTCGTGCTGCGGGTGCCGGGCGGCATCGACCTGGGGACGAGCGAGGAGGAGCCGTGACCGGACAGATCGTGGTTGTCGGCGACACGCTGCTCGACCGGGACGTCGAGGGAGTGGTGAACCGGCTGTGCCCGGATTCGCCGGTGCCGGTGCTCGACGAGAACACCAGCGTCGACCGGCCCGGCGGCGCCGGGCTCGCCGCGCTCTTCGCCGCCGGGCGCGGGTTCGAGGTCGCGCTCGTCACGGCCCTGGCCGACGACGAGGGTGGGGCTCGGTTGAGCCAGTTGCTCAACGCGGCCGGGGTGCAGGTCTACGGGCTGCCGCTGGCCGGTGCCACACCCGAGAAGATCCGGCTGCGGACCCGGGGTCGGGTGCTGCTACGGCACGACCGGGGCGGCCCGGCGGGCCCACCCGGGGAGCCGTCCGAGGCCGTGCTGGAACTGCTGGCCGAGGCGACGGCGGTGCTGGTCAGCGACTACGGCCGCGGCGTGGCCCGCCATCCCACCCTCCGGTCGGCCCTGGCCGCCGGCACGGCACCGATCGTCTGGGATCCGCACCCCCGCGGACCGGCGGCGGTGCCCGGGGTACGACTGGCCACCCCGAACGAGGTGGAGGCCCGGGAACTGGCCGGGGTGGCGCCCGGCGGCTCCCGCCTGACGAACGCGTCCCGCAGCGCCCAGGCCCTGCGGGAACGGTGGCGGGCCGCCGCCGTGGCGGTGACCCTCGGCGGCGAGGGCGCACTGCTCAGCCATGCCGGCGCGACCCCGCTGATGGTGCCCGCCCCCGGTTGCGCCGACGGCGACACCTGCGGGGCCGGCGACCGGTTCGCGGCCACCGCGACGCTGGCGTTGGCCGAGGGGGCGCTGGTTTCCGAGGCGGTGCAGCGGGCCGTCGTCGAGGCCTCCGGGTACGTGGCGGCCGGCGGTGTGGCCGAGGCCGTACCGGTGCTGACCCCGCTTCCGTCCGGCGCCGGCACCGGGCTGCCGGCCGCCGCGGTGCCGCCGGTCGGCCGGATCGTCGGTGACGGTCCCGGTGTCGGCCTGGCCGCACGCGCCACCGTGCCGATCGCGGCCGTGGACTGGAGCGACCGGATCGGTCCACGGGCGGCCGGCGAGGTCGTCGCCCGGGTACGCGCCGTCGGCGGCACCGTGGTCGCCACCGGCGGATGCTTCGACCTGCTGCATGCCGGGCACGTGGCGACGCTGCAGGCGGCGCGCCAGCTCGGCGACTGCCTCGTGGTCTGCGTGAACTCCGACGAGAGCGTGGCGGGGCTGAAGGGGCCGGAGCGGCCGCTGGTCCGGCACGCCGACCGGGCCCGGCTGCTGGCCGCCCTCGGCTGCGTGGACGCGGTCGTGATCTTCGACGAGCCGACCCCGAACGCGGTGCTCTCCTGGCTGCGCCCGGACGTCTGGGTCAAGGGCGGGGACTACGGCACCGGGGGCGACGGCCCGGACCTGCCGGAGGCCGAGATGCTGCGGCGCTGGGGCGGGTACGCCGTCGTGGTGCCCTACCTGGACGGTCGCTCGACCAGCAGCATGATCGCCGCGGCCCGGGCGGGTGCCCGGCCGGTGGGTGGGACCCGATGACCGGCGCGGTGGCGGGCGGCCGACCGGCCCCGGTCGCGGCCGACGGTGCGGTCCTGGTCACCGGTGGCGCCAGCGGCCTCGGGGCGGCGGTGGTGACCGCGATCGCCGCGGCCGGAGGCCGGCCCTGCGTCCTTGACCAGCGGGCGCCGAGCGTGCAGGTGCCGTGGGTCGCCTGCGACCTGGCCGACACCCGGGCCGCCGAGGCGGCGACCCGAGAACTGGCCGAGCGAGCGGGTGGGCTCTCCGGGGTGGTGACCGCCGCTGGTATCGACACTCCGGGTCGGTTGGCGGAGGTTCCGGCGGAGGCCTGGGAGCGGGTGGTCACGGTCGATCTGCTCGCCACGGCGGCGGTGGTCCGGGCCGCGTTGCCGTACCTGGAGCGCTCGGCCGGCACCGTGGTGACGGTGGCGTCGACCCTGGGGGTGAAGGCGGTCAGCGATGCCACCGCGTACTGTGCGGCGAAGTTCGGGGTGGTGGGGTTCACCCGGGCGTTGGCCGCCGAGCTCGCCGGCTCGGTCGGGGTGACGCTGTTGATCCCTGGCGGGATGCGGACCGCCTTCTTCGACGGTCGCGCCGAGCAGTACCGGCCCGGTCCGGACGCCGCCCTGACCGATCCGGCCGACGTCGCCGCCGCCGTGGTGTTCGCGTTGCGCCAGCCGCCCGGCTGTGCGATCCGGGAACTCGTGGTCTGCGCGGATCGGGAGTCGTCGTACCCGTGATCCTGGTGCTGCGGGCGCTCGGGGTGGGTGACCTGGCGACGGCGGTGCCGGCGCTGCGCGGACTGCGTGCCGCCTTTCCGGAGCACACCCTGACCGTTGCCGCGCCCGACTGGCTCACCCCGCTGGTGGAACTGGTCGGCGACGTCGACAACGTGATCCCCACCGACGGGTTGGACCGGGTCGAGTGGCGGGGCCCGGTGCCGTACTGGGCGGTCAACCTGCACGGGCGGGGTCCCGAGTCACACCGGCTGCTCCAGGCCGCGGGGGCCGAGCGGCTCTGCGCCTTCCGCTGCCCGGAGGCGGGGCACCTGGATGGCCCGGTCTGGCACGACGACGAGCACGAGGTGCACCGGTGGTGTCGTCTGCTGCGCTGGTACGGCATCGAGGCGGACCCGGGGGACCTGGAGCTGCGGCGCCCGGCGCCCGGCCGGGTGTCGGTCGGGGCGACCGTGGTGCATCCGGGCGGCAAGGGCAGCGCCCGCCGCTGGCCCCCGGCGCGCTTCGCGGCGGTGGCCCGGGAACTGGCCCGGGCCGGGCACAGGGTCGTGGTGACCGGCTCGCCGGGGGAGCGGGCGCTGGTGGAGCGGGTGGTCCGTGGCGCCGGGCTGCCGCACACCGCCGCGCTGGCGGGGCGGCTCGGCCTGGTCGAGCTCGCGGCGCTGGTCGCGTACGGCCGGCTGCTGGTCAGTACGGACACCGGAGTGGCCCACCTGGCCACCGCGTACCGGACCCCGTCGGTGGTGCTCTTCGGCCCGGTTCCGCCGCACCGGTGGGGACCGCCGCCGGATCGGCCCTGGCACCGGGTCCTCGGCTCCGACCGGGCGGCTGCCGGCTCCCCGGCCGCCGCTGGCTCTCCGGCCCTCGGCGCCCCGGACGCCGATTCCGCCCTAGGGTCGCCCGACGACGTCGCGGCCGGGTCCGGGGACGGTCGGCACCGGCCGCATCCGACGCTGGCCGCGATCGGGGTCGACGAGGTCCTCACCGCCGCGGCCGAGGCCGAGCGGGCGGGCCGGGACCGGGACGTACGTGCGGGACGGGACCGTGCGACTGCGGCGTAGCGACCTGGCCGCGCCCGGCTACGGGCGGCGCCGGTACGGCCGGGGGGTGCGGTTCCTCGACACCGAGGGGCGACCGCTGCGCGATCCGGACGAGATCGCTCGGCTCCGGGCCCTGGCGATCCCGCCCGCCTGGCGGGACGTCTGGATCTGTCCGCATCCGGCGGGGCACATCCAGGCGGTCGGTGTCGACGCGGCCGGGCGACGGCAGTACCTCTACCATCCACTGTGGCGGACGCGCCGGGACCAGGCCAAGTTCCACCACGTCCTCGAGGTGGCGACCCGGCTCCCCACGCTGCGCCGACGGGTCGACGCCGATCTCGCCACCCGTGGGCTGCGCCGGCCCCGGGTGCTGGCGACGGTGGCCAAGCTGCTGGACATGGGGACGTTCCGAATCGGCAGCGACCAGTACGCGGCCGGCGACGACCCGACGTTCGGCGTTGCGACGCTGCGGCCCGAGCACCTCCGGTGCCGGGGCGGCGCGGTGATCTTCGCGTTCCCGGCCAAGGGTGGCATCGATCAGGTGCTGCGCGTCGACGACCCGCGGCTGTGCCAGGTGCTACGGGCGCTGCGGCGGCGCCGCCGCGGTGCGGCGCGGCTCTTCGGCTACTGGGACGGACGGGCGTGGCGGGACGTCCGCAGCGACGAGGTCAACGACTACCTGCGCGCGGCGAGCGGCGGCGAGATGACGGCCAAGGACTTCCGGACCTGGCACGCGACCGTGCTCGCGGCCACCCGGCTGGCTGGTGACGCCCCGCCGCGCTCCGCCGCCGGTCGCCGCCGGGCCGTGGCGGCGGTGATGCGGGAGGTCGCCGCACTGCTCGGCAACACCCCAGCGGTGGCGCGCGCCTCCTACGTGCACCCGCGGGTGGTCGACCTCTACCACGACGGGGTGCTGGCGCGGGTCGCCGCCGACGCGCCGCGGGACGTCGCCGAGGCCGCGGTGCTCGACCTCCTCCACCCGAACCCGCCGTCCGCCGCGAGGTCGGGGCGCCGGTAACGCCGTACCGGCACCGCGGGGCGGTACGGGTCGGCGGGTGGGGTCCGGGTCGGCGGCGGGCCGGTCGCGGGGCCGGGCGGACGGTACGGGCCGGGCCCGGCCGCCGCGATGCCGGCGCCGTACGGCCGGCGGCCGCGGCGGCTCAGTCGGTGAGAACGTGGGCGAGTTCGTCCCGGAACCGTCGCTCGGCCTCGGAGACCGTCTCGCCGCCCAGCCCCAGCACGCCGCCGGTCGGCGCGGCGGTGACGACGTTGTCGGCGATCGAGAGCAGCCAGTGCTTGTACGCGCCGGCCTCGCCCTCGTCGACCCGGCGGGCGAGCAGGTCGGCGGCGCGCTTCGCCCGGGCAAGGACGTCGGCGATCATCGCCTTCGGATCGGCCGGCTCGATCGCCGGCAGCTCCTCGCCCGCCTCGGGGTCGCCGATCCGGGCCACCAGTTCACCGGCGACGGCGGCGACCAGCCGACTGGCCGACTCCCGGCCGGCGGCGATGGACTCCAGGCCGGCGGCGTTCTCCGACCTGGTCCGGCGGCTGCTGTCCGACTCGGCGGCACTGGCGGCGGTGACCACCGACTGGGGCAGCCCGACGAGAAGCCCCCATTCGTCGTCGGAGAACCCGAACTCGGTCGCGTACAGCGGTTGCTCGGTCACGGCAACATCCCTTCCCTGATGGCAAACCACCACATCTCACGGCACGGGCGCGCCCCCCGCAACGCGAAACGCCGAGCGTCGCCGGCATCGTGGATCCCTCCGGGATCGGGGCGAGCCGGTCCCGCCGGCTGACCACCGGCGCCGAGAGCGGCGTGGCGCCAACCTGTCGTGAAGCCCCGCTCTCCACAGAGGACGTCCGGCCCTCGTCGTGGCCGTGTCGCGGCCCACTCCGGGCGGCGGACGGCACGTGAGGTCGGGTGGCGCCCGGGCGTGGGCTACCGGCCGCTCTTGCCGAACATCGCCCGGAGGGCGGCGACCAGGAGCACGGTGCCGAGGATGGCGCCGACGAGCCGGACGCCGGGGATGTCCGACCAGGCCGTGTCCTCGGCGGCGAGCAGCCGGTACGACAGGTCCGCCAGCCGCGGGCCGGTTTCCGAGATGTGGTGTGGCATGCAAGCACTGTCGCACGGCGGGGACCGTTCCCATTAATAGGAAGGTTTATTGACTATTCTTGGGGTGAGTGTGACCATGGCTTGCACCCGGCGTGGCCGGGGAGGCGTCCAGTGTGGAGAAACGGGGGAGAACCGGCGGGATGAGTGAGACGACGGACCTGACCAGCCTGGCCGCCGCGGTACTACAGCCGGGCTTTGTGGGGACCACCCCGCCGGACTGGGTCCGTCGGTGGCTCGGGGAGGGGCTCGGCGGGGTGGTGCTGTTCGCCCGCAACGTGGTCGACAACGAGCAGCTCGCCACGCTCACCGCCGCGCTGCGGGCCGAACGGGCCGACGTGCTGGTGGCGATCGACGAGGAGGCCGGCGACGTCACCCGGATCGAGTCCCGGCGCGGCAGCTCCCGTCCCGGAAACCTGGCGCTCGGCGCGGTCGACGACGTCGACCTCACCGAGGCGGTCGCCCGGGATCTCGGCGCCGAGCTGGCGGCCGTCGGGATCAACCTCGACTACGCGCCCGACGCGGACGTCAACGCCAACCCGGATAATCCGGTCATCGGGGTCCGGGCCTTCGGCGCCGATCCGGAGCTGGTCGCCCGGCACACCGCCGCCTGGGTACGCGGCCTCCAGTCCGCCGGCGTCGCCGCCTGTGCCAAACACTTCCCCGGGCACGGTGACACGAGCGTCGACTCCCACCTGGCCGTACCCCGGATCGCCGTGCCCCGGTCCCGGCTCGACGCCTGCGAGCTGGTGCCGTTCCGGGCCGCCATCGCCGCCGGCGTGCAGGCGGTGATGACCGGCCACCTGCTGGTCCCGGCGATCGACGACGAGTGGCCGGCGACCCTGAGCCGCCGGATCCTGACCGATCTCCTCCGGGACGAACTCGGCTTCCAGGGCGCCGTGATCACCGACGCCATCGAGATGCGGGCCGTCACCCACCGGTACGGCTTCGCCGGCGCCACGGTGCGAGCCCTGGCCGCCGGCGCGGACACGATCTGCATCGGCGGCGAACACGCCGACGAGGCGGACGCCCGGCGCCTGCGGGACGCGATCGTCGAGGCGGTCCGCGCCGGCATCCTGCCCGAGGAACGCCTGGTCGAGGCGGCCAAACGGCTGGCCCAGCTCGCGGCGTGGACGGGTACGGCCCGGGTCGGCGGTACGGGCTGGGCCGGCCGCGGCACGGGGGGCTCACCGCTCGGGCTGGCCGCCGCACGACGGGCCGTACGGCTCACCGCCGCCCCCGGTGCGGGGAAGCTGCCGCTCGCGGGGCCGGCGCACGTGCTGGAGTTCGCGCCACCGCACAACATCGCCACCGGCGCCGAGACGCCGTGGGGCGTGGGTGAGCCGCTCGCCACGCTGCTGCCCGGCACCACGACGCTCCGGCTGACCGCGGACCGCCTGGGCCCCGACGGTGAGCTGCCGGCCGAGGCGCTGGCCCCGGCCCGTGGTCGGCCCCTGGTGCTGGTGGTCCGTGACCTGCACCGTCACTCGTGGATGGCGAACGCGGTACGACAGGCGCTGGCGATCCGCCCGGAGGCGGTCGTGGTGGAACTCGGGGTGCCGGCGGTGGTCATCGGCCAACTGCACCTCGCGACCCACGGTGCCTCCTGGGCCGCCGGCCGGGCCGCGGCCGAGGTGCTCGCCGGCCGGGCCACCGTCGAGGCGGTTGTCGTACCGTCCTGACGGCGGGTGCCGGCTCGTGGTCTCCCCGGGGCGGCCAGGCGCGTCCCACGCACCGGCCGTGCCGGTCCGGCGCCCCCGACCGTCCTGATCGGATCCGTCGCGCCCGTCCCGGGCGTCCGGCCCCGAGCCGACCGACTGCCGAATCGAGCTGGGTCACCATGGGTGCCCCCACGTGTACGCCGAGTTGCGGTATCGTCCTTCGGTGACCCCTCGCTGGCAGCGGGCTCCCCTTACGCCGTCCTGGATCCGGTGGCTACCCTGCGCGTTCGTCTATCTCACCGTCGTTCCCGGACCGTCCCGGTTTCGCCGCTCGGCGTGGTCCGGCATGGTCCCCTGGGACGAGTCGGCGTGGTGCGATCCGGGCAGCGTGGAGGAGTGGGTCGCCCGTGCCCAGCGACGGCACGGCGGGCGGGACGCCGCGCACGCCGAGTTGCACGCCCGGGAGCACTACGCCTGGATGGTCCGGGTCCGCGCGACCCGGATCGAACTCTTCGCCGAGATGTGCCGCCGACGCGACGTTCCCGTTCCGCACACCGTCGGCGAGCTGCTGCTCTGCCTCGCCCGGCTCGGGCTGTTCGAGGTGACCGACGAGGGCGACGGCGATCCGTGGGTGCGGCCCCGGCTGGACCGTGACCCGCTGGACGTGCTCCCGTTGTCTCCGCGGGAGCGGGAGCTGGAGCTGCGCGCGCAGCGGGACGACCAGGCGGTCCTGGTCGCCATCGCGATCCGCCGGCTCGCACAGCGAACCCGGCGCCGGTGGCGGCGCCGAGTGGTCACGACCAGCCTGCCGAACCTCGCCAACGCCGCCGGGGTGACCGTCGAGCAGGCCCGGCGCTCGCTCGACGACCTCGCCGAGTTCACGGGCCTCGGTGTCACGCCCGCCCGGAGCGCGGAGGCGCTGCGGCTCACCGTTCCCTGGCCCGACTTCCGGCTACGCTTCCCGTTCACCGAACTCCCCGCCCCGGAGCACGCGATCTGACCACACGCCCGCGGCGGGCGGGAGACCGCGCCGGAGCACGCGTCGGTGCGGGCCGGGGAGGCGTGCACGGATCGGCCCCTCGCCGGCCCGATCCGTCGCCGGCTCGGCGGCGGGTCGACGCGGACCGGTCGCCGACCCCAACGCGTCGGCGCGGGCCGCGGCGACGACTCGTTCGGCCCCGTCTCCCCGCGCCGTTCAGTCGTCGACGAGCACCGGGGCGTACTCGGGGTGTCGTTCGAGGTACCCGAGCAGGAACGGGCAGGTGACCCGGACCCGGTCGCCCCGGTCGCGGAGCTGTTCGAAGGCGCCCCGGGCCAGCGCGCTGCCGACCCCCTTCCCCGCGTACCGCGGGTCGACCTCGGTGTGCACCAGGACCGGGGTCCCGGCCTCGACACGGTAGGCGACGAAGCCGGCGAGGCTGTCGTCCAGCAGGATCTCGAACCGGCGTTCGGCGGGGTTGTCTTGGACCAGTAGGTTCACCGGATCGATTCTCCTCGTACCAGCCCGGCGGCGTCGGTGACCCCGGTCACGGTCAACCGGTCGAGTGCGGCCAGCCCGGTCGACGTCCTCGACGTGGCGTCGTGGTCGACGCGGGGCCGGGCAGCGCCGCCGCCTCGTTCGGTGCCGGCTGGGTGGCCCGAACCCGGGTGATGTCGAACGGCACGGCGGGCACCCTGGCGGGACGGGCGCGGAGGCGGACGAACGGCCGCCTGGATCACCCTCGGTACCCTTGGTGGGGTGACGAATTCTCCCCCGTACCGCCACATTTCCGTCCGTCGCGTCGCCGGGCTCCTTGCCGGCCTCGCTCTCGGCGCGGCCGTTCTGACCGGCTGCAGCTCGGAGAACGCCACCACCGACTGCGGGCTCGACTCCTGCACCGTCACCTTCAACCGCGGCGTCGACGCGCGAGCCAGCATCCTCGGCGTCGAGGCGAAGCTGGTGGGCGTCGACGGCGACCGGGTCACCATCGAGGTGGCCGGCGAACGGTTGACCCTCACCGTCGGCCAGCAGGCGACCGAGGTCGGCGGCCTCTACGCGACGATCGAGAGCGCCGACGCCGACCAGGTCGTGGTACGGATCGGTCGCAACCCCGGGTGACGCCCGCGCCGCCCCCGCATCCCCACCTTGCGTCCGCGGGTGAACGCCTCCCGTGCGGAGGCGCGGCGGCTCCCGATCGCGCGGCCGAGCGACTTCGGGGCGGCCGGGACCTGGTTGGGTCGCCGCCTTCGCGGGTTCGCCCGGGCATGTGAGGTGCCGGAAGATCTGCGCCGCTCGGCCCGGCGTATCGGGCTAACCTGGGCATTCCATGTCTTTGCCCACGCACTCGCCCGGGCCCGCGCCCCGCGTGCCGCGCTGACGCGGCGGGCCGGCCGCCCGCGCGCCGACCGGTCCGGTACGGGGGGAGGAGAACCGTGCAGAGCTACCTGTGGACGCCCGTCGTCGCCGTCGGCGCGGCGGTGGTCGCGCTCGGGGCGGTGGAGGCGGTCCACCGAACCGTGCGCCGGCTCGGCCGGCGGTCGGTCCTGCTCGCCGAGCTGTCGGAGCACGCGCACCGGCCGTTCCAGGTGGCGGCGACCGTGCTCGCGGTGCAGTTCGGCGTCCGGTTCAGCACCGGGTACGGCGTCGACACCGCCTGGCGACGGACCCTGTTGCACCTGCTTGTCCTGGCGGTCATCGCGACCACCGCCTGGCTGGTCGCGTCCCTGCTGCTGGTCACCGAGGACACCGCGCTGGCCCGGTTCCGCATCGACGTGCCGGACAACCGGCAGGCCCGGCGGATCCGAACACAGATCGTGATGCTCCGGCGGCTCACGATCGCGGTCATCGTGGTCCTCACCGCCGGCGTGATGCTGATGACCTTCCCCAGCGTGCGCGGCGTCGGCGCCAGCGTGCTCGCCTCGGCCGGCGTGATCGGGGCGATCGCCGCGCTCGCCGCGCAGAGCGTCCTCGGCAACGTCTTCGCCGGGCTCCAGCTGGCCTTCAGCGACGCGGTCCGACTCGACGACGTCGTCGTGGTCGAGGGGGAGTGGGGCCGGATCGAGGAGCTGACCCTCAGCTACGTGGTGGTCCAGATCTGGGACGACCGCCGGTTGATCCTGCCGACCTCGTATTTCACCACCCGGCCGTTCCAGAACTGGACCCGAACCCAGTCGGCGGTGCTCGGCACCGCCGAGTTCGACGTGGACTGGTCGGTGGACGTACAGGCGATGCGGGAGGAACTGCGCCGCCTGGTGGAGGGGACCGAGCTGTGGGACGGCCGGACCTGCGTCCTGCAGGTCACCGACGCCGTCGGCGGGTTCGTCCGGCTCCGGGCGCTGGTCAGCGCGGCCGACGCGCCGCGGCTCTGGGATCTGCGCTGCCTCGTCCGGGAGCACCTGGTCGGCTGGCTGCGCGACCGGCGTCCGACGGCGCTGCCCCGGCTGCGCGCCGAGGTCGGGGACGCCTCTGGTCGGCTGCCCTGGCAGTGGAGCCCACCGTCCGGTCCCGCCCCGACCGAGCGGCCGTCCGCGGTTCGGACGGCGGAGCACGAGCCGCCCGACGACGCCCGCCTCTTCGGCGGCGACGACGACGGTGAGGCCCGGGGTAGCACCTTCCTCGGCCCGGACGAACCGGCGGAGGCTCCGCCGCGCTGACCGGCCCCGGCCGGTTCGCCGACCCGGCGGACGCGTCACTCGTCCGGTGTCGGCGTCACCCCGTCGACCTGCCCGATCCGCCGTCATCGGCGGGATCGGTGGCGGACACTAACGGCAACGGAACGTCGGCGAACAGACACCCGGCGTGGTGGCACCGCGGGTCGGGTACCGCCCCGGCGGACCGCCGCGACGTGCCGGGTCGCGCCGCACCGGACACGGGGATTGACTGGCGGGTGACGGGGGCATACCGCCCATGGAGCGGAGAAGGAGGGCAGCATGGCCGAGGTCGTACGCGATCCCGCGCGACCGGTCGCGGAGCAGTCCACCGCGGAGCTGGTCCAGCGCGCGACCGAGCAGCTGTCGCGGCTGGTCCGCGACGAGCTGGCGCTGGCCCGGATCGAACTGACCGAGAAGGGCCGGCAGGCCGGCATCGGGGTCGGACTGCTCGGCGGTGGGGGAGTACTGGCGCTCTGCGGGCTCGGGGTGCTCGCGGCCGCCGCGGTGCTGGCGTTGGCCCTGGTGATTCCCGGCTGGGCGGCGGCACTGGTGGTGGCGGGGGCGTTCTTCCTCCTGGGCGGCGTGGTCGCCCTGTCCGGCCGGCGGCGGATGCGCCGCGCGGCACCGCCGGTGCCGACGGCCACGGCCGACAGCCTGAAGACCGACGTGCGTACCGTCGCCTCGGCGGTCCGGGACAGGGGACGGGAATGACCCGCAGCAACGGATCCGGCAATCCGGAGGCGCTTCGGGCGGAGATCCGGCAGACCCGGGCGGAACTCAGCGAGACGGTGCAGGCCCTCGCGGCCAAGGCGGACGTGAAGGCGCGGCTCAAGGGCTCGGCCGCGCAGACCCGCGACCGGATGCGGCAGCGTGCCGGCCAGACCACCGCGAACGTCCGGAACTCCCTGCACGACGCGGGGGCGGTGGCGCTACGCCATCCGATCCCCTGGGCGGCGGCCGCCGCCGGGGCGCTCGCGCTGGTGGCGCTGCTGGTGGTGGCCCGAGCCCGGCGCCGGTGACGTCCGCACCGCGCCGCCCCCGGCGTCGGCGCGGCGAGGCCGCACTCCGCGGGAGGGTGGGAACGACGGAGTCGACGGCCGACCGCGCGACCGGGCGGGAGTCAGCGACGACCGGAGGGAGGCCCGGATGGGCAAGACGGTGAACACGATCGCCTACCGACCGGTGGGCATCCTGCTGGGCATGGCGGCGGGGGTGGCCGCGGGCGCGGTGTTCCGGCAGGTGTGGAAGCTCGCGTCCGGCGACGGCGACGCGCCGAACGCCACGGACGAGCACCGGGGGTGGGGCGAGATCCTCGCCGCCGCCGCCCTGCAGGGCGCGATCTTCGCCGTGGTCCGGGCCGCGGTGGACCGCGCCGGCGCGATCGGCGTCCGCCGGTTCACCGGTCGTTGGCCGGACTGATCGGGGACATCGTGAGTACGCTTCGGCTATGCGTCGGTCCCTCGCCCTTGCCGGGGCGCTGTCCCTGCTGCTTGCCGGCCTGGTCGCCTGTACCGGCCGGACCCCGGAGACTCCCGGCGACCCGGCCGACGCCACCGGGGCACCCCGGGCCGCGGCCGGCGAGGTGCTGACCGCCGCGGCGGCCGAGGTGGGCCGCGCCCGCAGCGTCCGGTTCGCGATGACGACCGCCGGCTCGGCCACCGTCCTCGACCTTCGGGCCGCCGAGGGCGTGGTCACCGCCGAGGGCGAGGCGCAGGGGAGCGCCCGGCTCGTCCAGGCGTCCGGGACCCGGGAGCTGTCGTTCGTGGTCAAGGGCGACAGCCTGTACGTCAACGGCCTCACCGTCCGGTGGCAGCGCGTGCCGCTGTCGGCCGCGGCCCTGATCTACGACCCGTCCGCGCTGCTCTCGCCGGACCGCGGCCTCGCCCACCTGCTGGCCACGACCACCGGCACCATCGAGGGTCGGGAGAGCATCGACGGGGTGCCCTGCCACCGGATCCGGGCCACCCTGCCCGGCCCCACCCTCGGGACCCTCGTGCCCGGTGTGGGTGAGGACGTCGTCGGCACGCTCTGGATCGGCGTCGACCGACCGGTGCCGCACCGGGTCACGTTCCCGCTGCCCGGCACCGAGGGCGGGGCGGTGACGGTGAACCTCTCGGACTACGACGCAGCGGTCACCATCCGGGCTCCGCGGTAGCGGGACGTCCCGCCGCCGGGGTGCCCCGCGGCGAGGTCCGACGACGGCGACGGTCCGCAGACGAGGGGCCTGGACTGCGCCGATGCCGGCCGGGCCGGCTCGGGTCTCCTCGGGTCACATGTCGGCGACGTCATCGGGTAGGCTGGGCGGAGTTTTTGCGTACGTGGTTTGCTGTTCCCCGCTGTTGAGACAGTGTGGGTCGAGGGAAGTCCTCCTTCGTGGGGGCCGACTCGAGGCGCCGCTGCTCGAAAACGGCCAACCGGCCGCACGGCGTGCTCAGCCGCCCGTAACCGAAGGAGATACACATGGCGCAGGGAACCGTGAAGTGGTTCAACGCAGACAAGGGCTTCGGCTTCATCACCGTCGACGGCGGGGGTGCTGACGTGTTCGTCCACTTCTCGGCCATCCAGACCAGCGGTTACCGCACGCTGGAGGAGAACCAGCGGGTGGAGTTCGAGATCGCCCAGGGCCAGAAGGGCCCGCAGGCGGAGCAGGTTCGCCCCATTTGATTCCGTGACGGCCGGTCGCCGGCCTGGAATGGGGATTCCCTACGGATCCGCGTCGAGCCCCGTGACGCACGGGGCTCGACGCGTGTCCGGGTGCCGCGTGTCCGGGTGTCGAGGGCGTCGTTACCCCGACGCGTCCGACCCGGAGGGCGTACGCCGGTTCCGGGCCCGGAGCCCAAGGCGGAGCAGAACCAGCCCGACCAGGACGAGTCCCGGGCCGACGACCGCCCAGACGAGCTCCCCGCTCAGCACGCTGTCCTCCAGCAGGCCCAGCCCCTGCAGGGTCCAGAGCGCGCCGACGACCACCGCGAGCAGCCCGAGGGTGAGCCGGAACCAGCCCCGCATCGTCGCGTCGGTGGTACCGCCGACGGCGGCGTCGGTCGGGCCGGCGTCGGCCCGCGCCTCGGCCGCCGTCCGGTCGGCCGCGCCCTCGCCGACCGTCGCGGGGCCGGCCGCCGGTGTCCGGTCGGCGCCGATGGCCTCGGCCGGCGGGGTCGTCACGGGTTCCGGCGGGGTCACCATCGGTGGTGCACCTGGGGGCGGATCAGGTCGTCGTAGACGGCGTCGATCGTCGTCACCGCCTCCGCGGTCAGTGGGGCCAGGTCGGCGGCGGCGACGTTCGCCCGTGCCTGCGCGGCGGTACGCGCACCGGGGATCACGACCGTGACCCCGGGCTGGTCGACGATCCAGCGCAGCGCGACCTGCGCCATCGTGGCACCCGGCGGGACCAGTGGAAGCAGACGCCGGACCGCGGCGAGCCCCACCTGGTAGTCCACCCCCGAGAAAGTCTCGCCGACGTCGAACGCCGCGCCGTGCCGGTTGTAGGTGCGGTGGTCGTCGCTCGGGAAGGTCGTCCGCTCGTCGTACCGGCCGGAGAGGAGCCCACTGGCCAGCGGGACCCGCGCGATGATCCCGACCCCGGCCGTCGCCGCCGCCGGCAGCACCCGCTCGATCGGCTTGTGCCGCAACGCGTTGAGGATGATCTGTACGCTGGCGACGCCGGGCCGGGCGATGGCGGCCAGCGCCTCGTCGCAGGTCTCCACGCTGACCCCGTACGCCGCGATGCGCTCCTCGGCGACCAGGGTGTCCAGCGCGTCGAAGACCGCGTCGGTGTGGAAGACCGGGGTGGGTGGGCAGTGCAGCTGCACCAGGTCGAGGACGTCGACCCCGAGGTTGGCCCGGGAACGGTCGGTCCAGGCCCGGAAGTTCTCCAGGACGTACGCCTCGGGGGTCTGCGGCACCCGGCGTCCCATCTTGGTCGCCACCATCAGCCCGGCGTCGGGTCGTTGACGGAGGAACCGGCCGATGAGCCGTTCGCTGCGACCGTCCCCGTAGACGTCGGCGGTGTCGAGGAAGGTGACGCCGGCCTCGACGGCGGCGTCCAGGATCTCCAGAGCCTCGGACTCGCTGACCTGGCCCCAGTCGGCGCCCAGTTGCCAGGTTCCGAGCCCCACCACGCCGACCTGGCGGGCCAGCCGGGGGAAGCTGCGTTGTTCCACGGCGCGAAGCCTATCCGGGAGGCGGTCCGGCCGCGCGGGGCCGGTGCGGGGCGGGCCTGGCCGGGGCGTACGATGTAACAAGACGTACGTACGGTTTGGAGGCGTCATGTGGGATCCGACCAGCTACCTCCGGTACGGAGACGAGCGGTCCCGGCCGTTCTACGACCTGCTCGCCCGGGTCGGGGCGGAACGGCCCCGCACGGTGGTCGACCTCGGCTGCGGGCCCGGGAACCTCACCCTGACCCTGGCGGAGCGTTGGCCCGGTGCCCGGGTGGTGGGCCTGGACTCGTCGCCCGAGATGATCGAGGCGGCGACCGCCGCCCGCCGGTCGGGCGGAACGGCACCGGAGGCGGCCCGGGTTGAGTTCGCGGTGGGTGACGCCCGGGACTGGTCGCCCGGGCCCGACGTCGACGTCGTGATCTCGAACGCCATGCTCCAGTGGGTTCCCGGCCACGACGCCCTGCTGCGGCGCTGGGCCCGGGAACTGCCCGCCGGGGCCTGGCTGGCGTTCCAGCTCCCGGGGAACTTCGGGGCGCCGTCGCATCAGGCGCTGCGGACGCTCGCCAACGAGCCGCGCTGGCGGGACGTGGTCGCCCCGGTCCTGCGCCCCGGTCCGGCCGGGGGTGAGGTCGGTGACGACCCGGTCGGCTACGCCGCGCTGCTGGCCGACGCCGGCTGCCGGGTCGACGCCTGGGAGACGACCTACGTGCACCTGCTACCGGTCGACGACGGTGCGGCGCACCCGGTGCTGAGCTGGCTGGAGGGGACCGCGCTGCGCCCGGTCCGGGCCGTCCTGGGCGGTGGCGCCGCCTGGGACGACTTCCGGGCCGCGCTCGGCGAGCGGCTCGCGACGGCGTATCCGGCCCGAAACGGGTGGGTGTACTTTCCGTTCCGCCGTATCTTCGTTGTCGCCCGCACCGGCGCCCGACCCCAGGGAGAAACCTCGTGACCGACCTCTCGGCGTTCATCGCCGGCCTGCCCAAGGCGGAACTCCACGTCCACCACGTCGGCTCCGCCTCGCCGCGAATCGTGGCGGAGTTGGCCGCCCGGCACGAGGGACGGACCCGGGTGCCGGCCGACCCGGACGCCCTCGCCGGCTACTTCGAGTTCCGGGACTTCGCCCACTTCATCGAGATCTACCTCAGCGTCGTGGACCTCATCCGGGACCCGGAGGACGTCCGGCTGTTGACCTTCGAGGTGGCCCGGGAGCTGGCCCGACAGCAGGTCCGGTACGCGGAGCTGACCGTCACGCCGTACTCGCACGTGCACCGGGGGATTCCGGCTCCGGCGTTCTGCGAGGCGATCGAGGATGCCCGAGTCGCCGCCGAGGCCGAACTCGGCGTCGTGCTGCGCTGGTGCTTCGACATCCCGGGCGAGGCGGGGCTGCCGGCGGCCGAGGAGACCCTGCGGATCGCGCTCGACGAGCAGCCGGCGGGGCTGATCAGCTTCGGTCTGGGCGGTCCGGAGGTCGGGGTGCCCCGGCCGCAGTTCAAGCCGTACTTCGACCAGGCCCGGGCGGCCGGACTCCACTCCGTGCCGCACGCGGGTGAGACGACCGGCCCGGAGACCATCTGGGACGCGCTGCGCGAGCTGGGCGCGGAGCGGATCGGACACGGCATCGCCGCGGCCCGTGACCCCGAGCTCCTTCGCCACCTCGCCGAGCGGCGGATCCCGCTGGAGGTCTGCCCCACCTCGAACGTCCGGACCCGGGCGGTGGCTTCGCTCGAGGAGCACCCGCTGCCGCGGCTCGTCTCGGCCGGCCTGCTGGTCACCATCAACTCCGACGACCCGCCGATGTTCGGCACCACCCTGAACGACGAGTACGCCGTCGCGGCCCGGCTGCTCGACCTCGACGCGGCCGGGGTCGCCGCCCTGGCCCGGAACGCGGTCAGCGTCTCCTTCCTGCCCGAGCCGGAGAAGAGGAAGCTGCATGCCGAGATCGACGACTACCTCGCCCGGTCGTGACGTGGGACGCCGCCGATGGGGTCGGCGGCGGGGCGAGCCCCGACCGGGTGCGGGTGCGCGACTCCGGTGACGACCCGGCGGCCTCCCGTACCGGCGGGTACGGTGGCCGGCCGGGTGTGGGCTGGCCCGGCGCGGGGTGCTGCGGGCGGCCGCGCCGGGCCAGCGGTCGAGGGGGCGACGCTGCCCATGTCACCTGGGGATCCGCGTGCGGCGGGAGTCTTGGTGTGGGGGACCGTGCTCCCGCCGCACGCGTTGCTCCCCGGGCCGTCGTTTGGGGCGATCATCTGTGGGGGGTGGCCCGGTGGAGCGGGATGGGATCGCGATCGATGGTGTCACCGGAACCGAGCCGCGGGTACGTCGTTAAGCCAGTTCTAAGGAAGACTTGCGCCGAACCAGAACTTCACTCGGATTCGAGGCGAGTGGGCGGCAGCTGACGCGGTCGGCGGCGAGCCGGACGGTGCGCCGGCGGGTGGTCCGGGGGCCGGGCCGTCGGGTTGCCCCGCCCGCCGGACGGCCGAGGCGTGCCCACCCGCCGGGTCCGGCGTGCTCACCAGCCCCACGGCCGAGGCGTGCTCACCGGTTGGACCGCCGCGTCCAGCGGCGACGGCTGCCGGACTCGCGCTCGCGGGCGAGCCGACCGACCAGCCCGAACCGGCTTACCTGCCGGGGCGGCGCCTCCGGGTCGGCGAGCAGCATCACCACGCTCGCCCCGCCGAGCCGGGCCCGGTCGATGCTGACCGAACCGTTGGCCTGTTGGGCGACCCGGCGGGCGATGTCCAGCCCCAGCCCGGTGGAGCCCTGGTCGCTGGCGCCCCGCCGGAGCGCCCGGTCCGGGTCCGCGATGCCGGGGCCCGCGTCGTCGATCCGGATCGCCACGTAGCCGTCCCGGCGGGAGACGGCGACCTCGAACTCGGTCCCCTGCGGGGTGTACCGGAACACGTTGCCGAGCACCGCGTCGAGCGCCGCCGCCAGTTCGGCGCGGGGGACCGGCACCGGGATCCGGGTGTGCGCGCCGATGACCCGGTGCGCGCGGCCCTGGTCGCCGGCGAGGGCCGACCAGAAGACCATCCGGTCCCGGACCACCTCGCTGGCGTCGCAACTGGCCGGCCCGGTCTCCTGGGTGACCGCCTTGCGGGTGGTGTTGATCAGGACGTCGACCTCGCCCTCCAGTGTCGCGATCGCCTGCCGGATGCGCCGGATGGTCCGGCGCCGGTCGAGTTCGGCGGCGCTGAACGAGCCCACGCTGGTGTCGTCGGAGTCCAGCGCGTCGGCGTCGAGGCGCAGCACGGTCAGCGGGGTGCGGAGCCGGTGCGACAGGTCGGCGACCAGCTCCCGCTCGTCCGCGCGGAGCGCCACCAGCTGGTCCGCCATCCGGTTGAAGGCGTACCCCGCCTCGGCCAGTTCCCGGGGGCCACTCGGTTGGATCCGCACCCCGAGGTCGCCGTCGCCGACCGCGAGGGCGGCCCGGACCAGCTCCCTGGCCGACGCCACCGCCCGGGCGGCGAGCCGGTCCACCACGATCACCGAGGCGATCACCAGGCCGAGCGCGATCAGGATCAGGATCAGCCAGGTGCCGCGGGTTCCGGCGGTGAGGGCCGCCTTGGTCACGAAGACCTCGACCACGAGGACCCGGCCGGCGACCGGCACCGGCTCCAGCCGGACCACCCCACCGGGGACGTCGGCGACGACCGGCGACCCGTTCTGGACCGCGCGGTCCACGTCGGCGGCCGCGGCCCGGGGCGTACCGCCGGTGGAGAGCCCGTGCACGAACGGCGGCGCTGGCGCGTTGGCACCGGCGATCTCGATGGCCCGGCCGAGCGCAGCCGGGTCGGAACCGACCGTCAGGGCACCCCGGACGATGGCGCTGCGCCGGGCCGCGTCCGCGAGGGCCTCCTGGCGGGCGTCGCGTTGCAGCGCCGTACCGAGCGGGATGAGGAAGGCCAGCGCGACGATGGTGGTCATGCCGGCCGAGAGGTAGGCGAGGGCCAGCCTCAGTCCGGTGCCACCAACCGGAACCCGACTCCCCGCACGGTGCGCAGGTAGCGCGGCTTCGCCGCGGACTCGCCCATTTTGCGGCGCAGCCAGTACAGGTGCACGTCGATGGTCTGATCCTCGCCGACCGAGGGCTGCCGCCATACCTCCTCCAACAGTTCCCGGCGGGATACGACGCGGCCGGGTCGCGCCGCGAGGTAGGCCAGCAGGTCGAACTCCTTGCGGGTCAGCGCCAGTGGCACCCCGTCGAGGTACGCGCTGCGCTCGCCGACGTCGATGCGGAGCCCGCCGACGCAGTACACGGCCGGCTCCACCGTCCGGCTGGCCCGGCCGACCCGGCGGAGCACGCTGGTGATCCGGGCGTCCAGGTGCGCCCCGGTGAAGGGCTTGACCATGTAGTCGTCGGCGCCGGCGCGAAGCAGCCGGACGATCGACTGCTCGTCGTCGCGGGCTGTGGCGATGATGATAGGCACGTCCGTGATGCCGCGGAGCATCCGCAGCGCGTCGGCGCCGTCCAGGTCGGGTAGCCCGAGGTCCAGGACGACCAGATCGGGAGTCTGGGCAGCAACCCGGCGCAGTGCGTCGAGCGCCGTGCCGACCGCGTGCACCGCGTGCCCGCGGTCAGCGAGGGAGCGCAGCATTGCGCCGCGTACGACATGGTCGTCTTCGACCAACAGCACCGTGGCCACCTGATGACCGTACTGCGCATGGCAAGTCGGGTGGATCGGTGCCCGGCGAGTCGGGTCGGACCGGCGTCCGGCGGGGCGCCGGCGCGGGCGGATCAGCAGGTCACGACGTGGCGCGGGGAGGCCGTTGGCGGTCGATCCGGCCCGGACCGCGCCCGGGCGGCCCGGACCGCGCCCGGGCGGCCCGGCCAGCGGTCCGGCGGCCGGGCCGCCGCCCTACCGGGCGGGCAGCTCGAGCACCCAGCGGTACGCCTGCACCAGCCCGGTGTCGAAGCCGGCCGCCGACCCCCAGAGGAAGAGCCGGAACCGCCGGTACAGCGGCTCGCCCCAGCGTCGAACGATCTCCTCCCGGGCGGCGTCCAACCGGCGTGCCCACTCCCGGCAGGTCAGGTAGTAGTTGTGCCGGTCGTCGACCAGGCTGAGCAGTTCGAACGGGGAACGTGCCACGTGCCGCAGGTACTGGTGCAGCAGCAGCGGGGCGGAGGCGCCGGGATAGACGTACCGCTTCATGAAGGTCGAGACGAGGTGCTTGCGACGCATCGCGAGCGCGTCCAGGTAGACCCGGCCGCCGGGGCGGAGCAGCTCGGCGTACTTGCGCAGCGTGGTCTTGTAGTCGGGCAGGTGCTCGGTGACCCCCATGTTGACGATCGCGTCGTACCGCTCACCGGGCGAGTAGCTGAAGATGTGTTGCCGGACCACCCGCACCGGCAGCTGCTCGCGTGCGACGAGGTCGGTGAGGAAGCGCTCCGACTCCCGCGACAGGGTCGTCGTGGTGACCCGGATCCCCTGGCGGGCGGCGTACTCGGCGAAGGCGCCCCAGCCGCCGCCGACCTCCAGCACGTGGTCGCCCGGCCCGACCCCGAGCGCCGCCAGCGCCAGATCCATCTTCCGGGTCATCGCGTCCTCGAGCGGCTCGTCGTCGTAGGCGAAGACGCCCTCGGTGTAGCAGCGGTGTCGCCGGTCGAGGAAGGTCAGGAAGAACTCCGAGTCCTCGTCGTAGTGGTGTGAGATCGACCGCCGGTCGTCCTCGCGGCGTCCCCGCAGCAACCCGGGGACGAACCGGCCGAGGAAGGCGAGGGGGTGCCGGTCGGGGAAGAACGCGCGCATGCGTAGGGCGGCGGCGAGGTCGCCGTCGACGTCCAGCGAGCCCTGCAGGTACGCCACCGCCACCGCGAACTGGTCGAGCGTGGCCAGCGCCTTCGCCCCGCGCTCGTCCTTGATCACGATCGTGAACCGCGGGTCGCCGGGGCCGAGGATCCGGGTCCGGCCATCCGCCTCGACCACCGCGAACGGTATCGCCGGCCGGCTGGCGAAGAAGCTCCGGTAGCGGCGGTCCAGCGCGCTGATGGCGTCGACGGCGGTCACGGCGTCAATCTAACGCCGAGCCACCGGTGCCGGCAGGCGGAAACGGCAGGACCGATAGCATCTGCACAGCCGCCGAGCGCGGCGTCGTCAGAATCGCCCAGATCGAACGTCGTTCGTCGCGAGACCGAAGGAGCCAGCGTGTCCGAACCCCGTACCCCCGCTGTGGCCGACCCCGTCGTCGTCCCGGCCGGGACCACGGCGGCCGACGCGGTGGCCGCCGCCGGCTTGCCGGCCACCGGCCCGGGCGCGATCGTGGTGGTCCGCGACCCCGAGGGGCAGCTACGGGACCTGGACTGGGTGCCGGAGGTCGACACCCCGGTCGAGCCGGTCCGGCTCGACTCCCCGGACGGGCTGAACGTGCTCCGGCACTCGACCGCGCACGTCCTCGCCCAGGCGGTCCAGGACGTCTTCCCCGAGGCCAAGCTCGGCATCGGTCCGCCGATCGAGAACGGCTTCTACTACGACTTCGCCGTCGACCGGCCCTTCCAGCCCGAGGACCTCGCCACGCTGGAAAAGCGGATGCAGGAGATCATCAGGTCGGGTCAGCGGTTCCGGCGGCGGCGTTTCGAGAGCCTGGAGGAGGCCCGCCGCGAGCTGGCGGACGAGCCGTTCAAGCTCGAGCTGATCGAGATCAAGGGCGCGGGCGTGGATGGCGGCGGCGCCGGACTGGACGCCGACGAGGTGATGGAGGTCGGCGCCGGCGAGCTCACCATCTACGACAACCTCGACGCCGAGACCGGCAAGGTCTGCTGGTCGGACCTGTGCCGGGGGCCGCACCTGCCGAACACCCGGCTGATCGGCGCGTTCAAGCTGATGCGGTCCGCCGCCGCGTACTGGCGGGGCAACGAGCGCAACCCCCAGCTCCAGCGGGTGTACGGCACCGCCTGGCCGACCCGGGACGCGCTCAAGGCGTACCTGAGGCTGCTGGAGGAGGCGGCCCGGCGCGACCACCGCAAGCTCGGCCGCGACCTCGACCTGTTCAGCTTCCCCGACGAGCTCGGCTCCGGCCTGCCCGTCTTCCACCCCAAGGGCGGGGTGATCAAGCGGGAGATGGAGGACTACGTTCGCCGGCGCCACATCGAGGAGGGCTTCCAGTACGTCGGCACCCCGCACGTATCGAAGCAGGGGCTCTTCGAGACCTCGGGCCACCTGCCGTACTACGCCGAGACGATGTTCCCGCCGATGGAGCTGGAGGGCAGCGCCTACTACCTCAAGGCGATGAACTGCCCGATGCACAACCTGATCTACAAGTCGCGGGGACGTTCGTACCGTGAGCTGCCGCTGCGGCTGTTCGAGTTCGGCTCGGTCTACCGGTACGAGAAGTCCGGCGTGGTGCACGGCCTGACCCGGGTGCGGGGCTTCGCCCAGGACGACTCGCACTCCTACGTCACCCCGGAGCAGGCCCCCGACGAGATCCGCCACCTGCTCACCTTCATCCTCGGCCTGCTGCGCGACTTCGGCCTGGAGGACTTCTACATCGAGCTCTCCACCCGGGATCCACGGTCGGACAAGTTCATCGGCTCGGACGAGGAGTGGGAGACCGCGACCGAGGTGCTGGAGCGGGTGGCCCGGGAGACCGGGCTGGAGCTGGTACCGGACCCGGGTGGGGCGGCGTACTACGGACCCAAGATCTCGGTCCAGGCCCGGGACGCCATCGGTCGTACCTGGCAGATGTCGACGATCCAGTACGACTTCAACCAGCCGGCCCGGTTCGGCCTGGAGTACCAGGCGCCGGACGGCTCGCGACAGCGGCCGGTCATGATCCACTCGGCGAAGTTCGGCTCGATCGAGCGGTTCCTCGGCGTCCTCACCGAGCACTACGCCGGGGCCTTCCCGGCCTGGCTGGCACCGGTTCAGGTGGTCGGGATCCCGATCCGCGAGGAGCACACCACGCACCTGGAGTCCTTCGTCGCGGCGCTGCGCGCCGAGGGAATCCGCGCCGAGGTCGACACCTCCGACGACCGGATGCAGAAGAAGATCCGTACCGCCCAGCAGCAGAAGATCCCTTTCATGGCGCTCGCCGGGGACGCGGACGTGGAGGCGGGCGCGATCTCCTTCCGGTACCGGGACGGGTCGCAGCGCAACGGTGTGCCGTTCGCCGAGGCGGTCGCGCACGTGGTCGAGGTGGTGCGCTCGCGGACCAACTCCGGGCCGAGCGCGGGGCCGGGAGCCGCCGAGCCGGCGTGACCGGCGCCCCGACGCGGCGGAGCCGAACGTGGGTGCCCGGTCCTGTGGCACCACGACGTGACGGTGGTGCGCGGGCGGCGGGGCCCGGGGGTGCGGCCGGGGTGACCCACGTGGGGCGGTCAGGCGGGACCGCGCCGCGGGTCGCCGGCCCGACCCGTGCCCCGTCCGACCTCGTCCGTGCCCGCCCGGCCCTATCCGTCCCCCGTCGGTTCCGGGCGCCGGTCCGGCCCGCACCACCCCGGCGGGTACGGCGGCGGTCGGCGGCGGTCGTAGGATCGTCGGCGTGACAGGCGCGGCCCCCCACGCGGAGATCGGCACACCGGACGGACTCGAGCGGCTCTGGACTCCGCACCGGATGACGTACATCGCGGGGGAGGACCGCCCGGGCGCGGGGCACGAGAAGCCGACCGGCTGTCCGTTCTGCCTCGCACCCGAGCGGGAGGGCGACGACAACCTGGTGGTGCACCGGGGCGACCTGGTTTTCGTGGTGCTCAACCTCTACCCGTACAACCCGGGCCACCTGCTGATCTGCCCGTACCGGCACGTCGCCGACTACACCGAGCTGGACGAGGCCGAGACGGCGGAGCTGGCCGCCTGCACCCAGACGGCGATGCGGGTGATCCGTCAGGTCAGCCGGGCCCACGGCTTCAACCTCGGGATGAACCAGGGCGGGGTGGCCGGCGCCGGGATCGCCGCCCACCTGCACCAGCACGTGGTGCCGCGGTGGGGCGGCGACGCCAACTTCATGCCGGTGATCGCCCGGACCAAGGTGTTGCCGCAGCTGCTGGCCGACACCCGAGCCCTGCTCGCCGCCGCCTGGCCGGCACGCGGGTGACCCCCGCGAGGGCGGGCGAACAGCGGCGCCCACCGGTCGAATTCCCCGGTCGGGGGGCTCACCGGCCGGTGCCGTGCGCGGTGCGGATCTGGTCCGCCAGGTGCGTCGGCATCGGCTCGTACCGGGCGAACGAGCGCCGGAACGTGCCGCCGCCGGAGGTCATCGACCGCAGCTCGACGGCGTACCGGAGCAGTTCGGTGGCCGGCACCTCGGCCCGGACCACCGTGTGGTCGGTCCCGGCCGGATCCGGTTCGCTGCCCAGCACCCGGCCGCGGCGCCCGGAGAGGTCGCTCATCACCGCGCCGACGGCGCTGTCCGGCACCCGGATGACCACCTCGTCGACCGGTTCCAGCAGGATCACCTGGCCTTTGTCGGCCGCGTCCCGCAGCGCCAGCGAACCGGCGGTCTGGAACGCCGCGTCGGAGGAGTCCACGCTGTGCGCCTTCCCGTCGACAAGGGTCACCCGGATGTCGACCACCGGGTAGCCGGCGATGATGCCGCGCTCCATCTGGGCCCGGACGCCCTTCTCCACCGACGGGATGTAGTTGTGCGGCACCGCGCCGCCGACGACCCGTTCGGCGAACTCGAAGCCGGCGCCCCGGGGCAGCGGCTCCACCTCGATGTCGCAGATGGCGTACTGGCCGTGCCCACCGGACTGCTTCACGTGCCGGCCGTGTCCCTTGGACGCCACCGCGAACGTCTCGCGCAGCGCCACCCGGACCGGTTCGGTCTCCAGGTCGACCCCGCCGCTGCGCAGCCGCTCCAGCACCACCTCGGCGTGCGCCTCACCCATGCACCAGAGCACCAACTGGTGGGTCTCCGGGTTGCGCTCCAGCCGCATCGTCGGGTCGCCGGCGACCAGCCGGGCCAGGTTCTTTGCCAGGGCGTCCTCGTCGGCCCGGCTCTTCGCCGCGACCGCGACCGGCAGCAGCGGCTCCGGCATCTCCCAGGGGGAGATCAGCAGCGGATTGTCCCGACCGGAGAGGGTGTCCCCGGTCTCCGCGGTACCCGACTTGGTGATCGCGCAGATGTCGCCGGCCACGCAGTACGGCACCTCGCGCAGCGCGGCGCCGAGCGGGCTGTAGACGTGGGCGATCCGTTCGTCGGCGTCGTGGTCGGGGTGGCCGCGTTCCGCCATGCCGTGCCCGGAGACGTGGACGACCTGGTCGGGGCGGAGCGTACCGGAGAAGACCCGGACCAGGGAGACCCGACCGACGTGCCGGTCGATCGTGGTCTTGACGACCTCGGCGACCAGCGGGCCGTCGGGGTCGCAGGTCAGCGGCGGGCGCGGCGAGCCGTCGACCCCGGTGACCGCCGGCAGGTCGTGCTCCAGCGGGGTCGGGAACGCCGAGGTCAGCACCTCGAGCAGCCGGTCCACCCCGAGCCCGGTCTCGGCGCAGACCGGCACCACCGGATAGAAGTGCCCGCGGGCGACGGCGGTCTCCAGGTCGTCGATCAGCACCTCGGGCTCGATCTCCTCGCCGGCCAGGTAGCGGTCCAGCAGGGTCTCGTCCTCGCTCTCCGCGATGATTCCCTCGATCAGCTCGTTGCGGGCGTCGGCGATCGCCGGAAGGTGCTCGGGATCGGGGTCGCGCACCACCGGTGGCAGCCCGGCGGAGTAGTCGAAGACCCGGCGGGTGATCAGGCCCATCAGCCCGACCACCTGGACGCCGTCGTCGTCGAGCATCGGCAGGTAGAGCGGGAGGACGTTGTCGCCGAAGACCCGCTGGCAGAGCGCCACCGTCTCGTCCAGGTCGGCCCGCGGGTGGTCGAGCCGGGTGACGGCGACCGCCCGGGGCATCCCCACCGCGGCGCACTCCTGCCACAGCGCGGCGGTGGCACCGTCCATCCCGTCGACCGCCGAGACCACGAAGAGCGCGGCGTCCGCCGCCCGCAGCCCGGCGCGCAGCTCGCCGACGAAGTCGGCGTACCCGGGAGTGTCCAGGAGGTTGACCTTCACGTCGCCGTGGACCAGCGGCGCACAGCAGAGGTTGATCGAGCGCTGCTGCCGTACGGCCGCGGGATCGTGGTCGCAGATCGTGGTGCCGTCGAGTACCGACCCGGGACGGGGGATCGTGCCGGTCGCGGCGAGCAGCGCCTCGACCAGGGTCGTCTTCCCGGCCCCGGAGTGGCCGACCAGCACCACGTTGCGTACCCTGCCGGGCTCGTCCACCACCGGCGCCGGGCCGGTGACCCCCTTCTCCTGACTCTTCTGCGCCATCGGGCGCACCTCCCTCAGCCGGTAGTTGGTGGCGACCGCCGCGTGCGACGGGGAAGCTGCCCTGGCGACTCCGCGGCGATATCCTCGGGTGGTCTGCCGTGCACCGGGGACGTGCCGGTTGAGACAGTGAGCGACGTCACGCCCCCTGCTCCGATCTCACACCCCGTACCAGACGTGACACAAGCCCGCGAGGCGAACTATGCGCCACCGGGCGTACCGCCTCCGTACGCCGCCCGTTATGGTGGGACCGCGATGGCGAAGATCTTCCAAGTGTCCGCCCGGGCCGGGATGGCCCGGGTCGTCGAACCGATCGCCCGGGCCCTGCTGCGGGTCGGGGTGACGCCCAACGTCGTCACCGTCACCGGCACGCTCGGCGTGCTGGTCGGGTCGATCGTGCTCGGCGCCCGGGGTCACCTGGTGGCCGGAGCGCTGGTGGTGGCCTTCTTCGCCCTGACCGACATGCTCGACGGGACGATGGCCCGGTTGCGGGGTGGGTCCAGCAGGTTCGGGGCGTTCCTCGACTCGAGCATGGACCGGGCCTCCGACGGTGCAGTCTTCGGGGCGGTCGCGTACTGGCTGGCTACCCAGGGCGACCACCTCGGCGTTGCTGCCGCCCTGACCTGCCTCGTCGCCGGCGGGCTGGTCTCGTACGTCAAGGCCCGGGCCGAGGGGCTCGGGATGACCTGCAACGTCGGGGTCGCCGAACGGACCGAGCGGTTGCTGATCGTGGGGGTCGGCGCGCTCCTCACCGGTCTGGGCCTCGACTGGGCGCTGATCACCGCCCTCTGGCTGCTCGCCGCGGTCTCGCTCTTCACGGTCGGGCAGCGGATGGCGCACGTCTACCGGCAGGCGCAGCGGGCCGAGTTGGGCGTGGACGCGTGACGGCGGACGGGTCGACGGCCCCGGCGGGTCGGCGGACTGATCGGCGGCGGGCGCCCCGGTGACGCCGATCGAGGTGGCCTACCTGGCGGGCTGGCGCCTGGTGCGGGTCCTGCCGCGGCCGCTCGCCGCGGCGGCGTTCCAGGCCGCCGCCGACCGTGCCTACCGCAGGCGGGGGCGGGGGACCACCCGGCTCGCCGCCAACCTGCGTCGGGTGGTCGGCCCGGACCTGCCCGAGGTCGAGTTCGAGCGGCTGGTCCGCCGGGCGATGCGGTCGTACGCGCGGTACTGGCTGGAGGTGTTCCGGCTGTCGTCGCTGGACCGGGCGCGGATGCGCGACTTCTTCCGGCTCGACGGCACCGAGGAGTTGGCGGCGGCGATGGCGCGCGGCCGGGGCGCGGTGGTGGCGCTGCCGCACGCCGGGAACTGGGACGCCGCCGGCGCGTGGGTCGCCGCGATGGGGTGGCCGATCGCCACCGTGATGGAGCGGCTCAAGCCGGAGGGGGTGTACGAGCGCTTCGTCGCGTTCCGGCGGCGGCTCGGCATGGAGATCCTTCCGACCCACGGCGGTGAGCGGCCTCCCCTCGACGCCCTGACCGACTTCCTCGGCCAGGGCTACCTCGTTCCGCTGCTCGCCGACCGCGACCTCTCCGCCCGGGGCGTGGAGGTGCGCTTCTTCGACGGGCGGGCCCGGATCCCGGCCGGGCCGGCCGTGCTCGCCCTCCGTACCGGCGCGCCGCTCTACGTCGCGAACATGTGGTACGAACCGGACGGGCCGCGGGGGCGGCTGGTGGGTCCGCTGGAGGTGCCGGCGCCGGAGAGCGGGCCGCTCGACGCCCGGGTCCGGATCCTGACCCAGCGGATCGCGGACGAGCTGGCCGCCGGTATCGCCGCGCACCCGGAAGACTGGCACATGCTGCAGCGGGTCTGGATCGACGAGCCGTCGACCGTCGCCCCACCGGTCCGGACGCCGGCCTCCTCGGCCGGGGCGCCGGAGCGGTCGGCGGAGGCGCGTCGCGCTTCGGAGCCACCGGTGGATCCGGCGACCACGGCCGGGCCAGCCTGAGGGGAGGGGGGAGCAGTGCGGATCGGCATCGTCTGTCCGTACTCGCTCGACGTGCCCGGCGGGGTGCAGAACCACGTGATGGACCTTGCCGAGGCGCTGATCGGTCTCGGCCACGAGGTGAGCGTGCTGGCGCCCGCGGACGACGACGCGGAGCTGCCGCCGTACGTCGTGCCCGCCGGGCGGTCCGTGCCGTTGCCGTACAACGGTTCGGTCGCCCGGATCACCTTTGGCCCGGTCTCCACCGCCCGGGTCCGGCGCTGGCTGGCCCGGGGGCGGTTCGACGTGCTGCACGTGCACGAGCCGTTGGCGCTGAGTCTCTCGCTGCTCGCCGTGCTCTCCGCCCGGGGGCCGGTGGTGGCGACCTTCCACACGGCGATGACCCGGTCCCGCGCCCTCGCAGTGGCGCAGGGGGTCCTGCAGCTCGTGCTGGAGCGGATCACCGCCCGGATCGCGGTGAGCGCCCTGGCCCGGAAGGTGCAGGTCGAGCACCTCGGCGGCGGTGCGGTGGAGATCCCCAACGGGGTGGCGGTGGCGAAGTTCGCCGACGCGGAGCCCCTTCCGGGCTGGCCGGGACCCTGTGGGCCGGGGCGGGGCGGCACGCTCGGCTTCCTCGGCCGGTTCACCGAGCCGCGCAAGGGGTTCGCGGTGCTGCGGGACGCGTTCGTGGCGCTCGCGCCGCACCGCCCGGGGCTGCGACTGCTGGTGGCCGGGCCGGGTGACCTGGCCGACGTGCACGAGGGTGTGCCGCCGGAACTGCGGGAGCAGATCACCTTCCTCGGCCGGGTGACCGAGGAGGAGAAGGCGCGGATGCTGCGTAGCGTCGACGTCTATGTGGCGCCGAACACCGGCGGCGAGTCCTTCGGCATGATCCTCACCGAGGCGATGGCCGCCGGGGCGACGGTCGTCGCCAGCGACCTGGACGCGTTCCGCCGGGTGCTGGACGGCGGCCGGGCCGGCGAACTCTTTCCCACCGGTGACGCGGTGGCGCTCCGCCACACCCTCGACGCGCTGCTCGACGACCCGGCCCGCCGCGCGGCGCTGTCGGCCCGCGCCCGGGAGGTGGTCGAGGCCTTCGACTGGCCGACGATCGCCCGACGGGTGCTGGAGGTCTACGCCACGGCGATCGAGGCCACCGACGGCCGGGTGCTGGACGAGGAGTGGATCGGGCCGACCTGACCCGGCTGACGGCGGGGACCGCGTGGCCCGGGGCCGGCGTCCTGGGTCTGTGGCCGGCGGACCCACCGGTGCCGGGGCCGCGGCGTACGCCTCGCCGCCGGTGGCGTACCGGGCATTCGAAGCTGTCCGCACTACGATGCCGGGCATGTGGTGGGTGGTCGGCCTCGTCGCCGCGGTTGTCCTGGTATCGGTCTACCTGACCTGGACGGCGGCCCGGGTCGACCGCCTGCACGCCCGGGTCGGGTCGGCCGCCCGGGCGCTCGACGCGCACCTGCTCCGCCGCGCCGCCGCCGCGGCCGTGCTGGCCGAGGATCGGTACTCGGTCGAGCTGTACGCGGCCGCCCGGATCGCGCTGGACGCCGAGGGCGACGAGCGGGAGGCGGCGGAGAACGACCTCACCCGGCAGCTGCGGCGGACCCCGCTGGATCCGGACCACCCGGCGGCGGAGGCGGTGATCGCGGCCAGCCGCCGGCTCGCCCTGGCCCGGCAGGTGCACACCGACCTGGTCCGTGACGCGCTCTCGCTGCGGCGCCGACCCCTGGTACGGCTGCTGCGTATGGCCCGCAAGCATGAGGCGCCCCGGTACTTCGACATCGACGACCCGACCCTGAACACCCGTCCCGGGCTCTCGGTCGGCTGACGGTCGCCCGATCCGCGGCCCGCCGGCGGGGACGGGGTGGCGCCCGTGGCGGGGAGACGGTGGCGTTGGCGGCCCAGAAGAAGGTGGTGCCGGCGGCGGTGAGCCGGGCCACAGGGCAGGCCACGGGGGGTGTGATTGGCTGTCGGCCTGGCGTTGCATCCCGCGTAGCATCAAAACCGGATTTCAGCCACCGCACGTGTCGAGGAGCGAGAACGCCGTGTCCGAATCCACCGTCCAGTCCGGTTCCGACCCGTCGGCCGAGGTTCGGGAGCAGACCGCCGCACCGGTGGTCGGCACCGCCCGGGTGAAGCGCGGCATGGCCGAGATGCTCAAGGGCGGCGTGATCATGGACGTCGTCACCCCGGAGCAGGCGAAGATCGCCGAGGACGCCGGTGCGGTCGCGGTGATGGCGCTGGAACGGGTCCCGGCGGACATCCGTGCCCAGGGCGGGGTGGCCCGGATGAGCGACCCAGACCTGATCGAGGGGATCATCAACGCGGTCTCCATCCCGGTGATGGCCAAGGCCCGGATCGGCCACTTCGTGGAGGCCCAGATCCTGCAGGCGCTCGGCGTCGACTACATCGACGAGTCCGAGGTGCTGACCCCGGCCGACTACGCCAACCACATCGACAAGTGGGCCTTCACCGTGCCGTTCGTCTGTGGGGCCACCAACCTCGGCGAGGCGCTGCGGCGGATCACCGAGGGGGCGGCCATGATCCGCTCGAAGGGTGAGGCGGGGACCGGGGACGTCTCCAACGCCACCACCCACATGCGGAGGATCCGGGCGGAGATCAAGCGGCTCACCTCCCTGCCGCCCGACGAGCTGTACGTCGCGGCCAAGGAGCTGCAGGCGCCGTACGAGCTGGTCAAGGAGGTCGCCGAGACCGGCAAGCTGCCGGTGGTGCTCTTCACCGCGGGCGGCATCGCCACCCCGGCGGACGCGGCGATGATGATGCAGCTCGGCGCCGAGGGCGTCTTCGTCGGCTCGGGGATCTTCAAGTCCGGCGACCCGGCCAAGCGGGCCGCCGCGATCGTCAAGGCGACCACCTTCTACGACGACCCGGACGTGCTGGCCAAGGTGTCGCGCGGGCTCGGCGAGGCGATGGTCGGGATCAACGTCGACGACATTCCGGTGCCGCACCGGCTGGCGGAACGGGGCTGGTGAGCCTTGGCGGAGGTGACGGTCGGGGTCCTCGCGCTGCAGGGTGACGTCCGGGAGCACGTGGCCGCGCTGGTGGCGGCGGGGGCCTCGGCGCACCCGGTCCGCCGGCCGGAGGAGCTGGAGCGGGTCGACGGACTGGTGATCCCCGGCGGCGAGTCGACCACCATCAGCAAGCTCGCCGAGGCGTACGACCTGCTGGAGCCGATCCGTAAGCGGATCGGCGGGGGGATGCCGGTCTACGGGTCCTGCGCAGGGATGATCATGCTGGCGACCGAGGTGCTGGACGGTCGGCCCGACCAGCAGAGCTTCGGCGGGATCGAGATGACCGTGCGGCGCAACGCGTTCGGGCGGCAGGTCGACTCCTTCGAGGCGCCGGTGCCCATCGCCGCCATTCCCGGCGGGCCGGTCCACGGCGTCTTCATCCGGGCGCCCTGGGTCGAGCGGGTCGCCGACGGGGTGGAGGTGCTGGGCCGGGTCGCCGCCGGTCCGGCCGCCGGCCGGATCGTCGCCGTCCGGCAGGGCAACGCCGTCGCCACCGCCTTCCATCCCGAGCTGACCGGGGACCGCCGGATGCACCGCTACTTCGTGGAGCTGGTGCGGCGGGCCTGACCACCCCGCCGCCGGCGGCCCGCGGACCATCGCCCGCGAGCGGCCCGCGCGCGCCGCCGGCCGTGGGCGGCTCGGCACCGTCGGCCGCGGCGGGGCTGACGCTACCGGCCACGGCCGGCGGTTCCGGACGTTCGCCGCGACCCGCGCGATCGGACCTGCCGGGGATGAACGGCTGGGACGGCGTCGGTAGGATTGGACGCCGGTCCGGCGGCTTATCGTCCAGATGACGCGCGGTGCAGTCGACGCGGACGGCGGCGAGTAACGGAGGTTCAGGGTATGTCCGGCCACTCAAAGTGGGCGACGACGAAGCACAAGAAGGCGGTCATCGACGCCAAGCGCGGCAAGATGTTCGCGAAGCTTATCAAGAACATCGAGGTGGCGGCGCGCACCGGCGGCGGCGACCCGGCCGGCAACCCGACGCTCTACGACGCCATCCAGAAGGCGAGAAAGAACTCGGTCCCCAACGACAACATCGAACGCGCGGTGAAGCGCGGTTCCGGGCTGGAGGCCGGCGGCGCCGACTGGCAGACCGTGATGTACGAGGGGTACGCCCCGGGCGGGGTCGCGCTGTTGATCGAGTGCCTGACTGACAACCGCAACCGGGCGGCGACCGAGGTGCGGACCGCCCTGACCCGGAACGGCGGTTCGCTGGCCGACGCCGGATCCGTGTCGTACCTCTTCTCCCGCAAGGGCGTGGTGATCGTCCCCGAGGGAGGTCTCTCTGAGGATGACCTGCTGGTCGCCGTCCTGGATGCCGGGGCCGAGGAGGTCAACAACCTCGGCACGGCGTTCGAGGTCATCTGCGCGCCGGGTGACCTGGTCGCCGTCCGGACCGCGCTGCAGAATGCCGGCATCGAGTACGAGTCGGCCGAGTCCTCGCTGGTCCCCAGCGTCACCGTGCCGCTGGACGAGGACGGGGCCCGGAAGGTCTTCAAGCTGATCGAAGCCCTCGAGGACCTGGACGACGTGCAGAACGTCTACAGCAACTTCGACGTCTCCGACGAGATCATGGCTGCCGTCGGCTGACGCCGGTACCGACCGGGGGCTAGTCCGTACTCGCGTTTGAACGCGTGGGCGAAGGCGAACTCGGAGGTGTAGCCGACCTCCCGGGCGACGGCGGCCAGGGGCGCGTCGCTGTCCCGCAGGCGCCGGGCGGCGAGGGTCATCCGCCACCAGGTGAGGTACGCCAGCGGTGGCTGGCCGACGAGTGTGGTGAACCGCCGGGCGAAGGCGGCGCGGGACAGCCCGGCCTGGATCGCCAGCTCCTGCACGGTCCACGGTCGGCCGGGATCTTCGTGGATGGCCTGCAGCGCCGCCGCGACGGCGGGGTCGCGCAGGGCCGCCGCCCACCCGCTCGCGGCGCCGCCGGCCGCCTGGTCGTCGAGCCAGGCACGCAGGATCTGCAGGAGGAGCACGTCCAGTAGGGCGGGCAGCATGGCGTCACCGCCCGGCCGCGGCTGCTCCAGTTCGCTGCCGAGCAGGTCAATGGCGGCCCGTAGCGCGGAGCGGTGTCCGACCCGGGCCGGCAGGTGGATGACCTCCGGCAGGTCGGCGAGCAGGGGGTGCACCCGGGATCGGTCCAGCAGGTACGCGCCGCACAGCATGACCGTCACCGCGGCCGGGTCCTCGGCGGCCGGGTGCTGATCGGCGGGTGGCCCGTCGTCGCGGTCGGGTGTGACCGCAGGCGAGGGGGCGGCGCGGTCGACCAGCGGGGTCGCCGGGCTGTCCGCCACACCGTGGGCGCTTCCACGGGGCAGGAACGCCACATCTCCCACCCCGAGGGCGACGGGCGCGCCGTCCGGTGGGATCAGCCAGCACGAGCCCTGCAGGACGACGTGGAACCCGGCCCCGTCAACCGAGGGAAGCCGACGCCCGAACGGCGCCGACCAGCGCACCCGGGCGGAGTGCGGTTGGCCGGTACGCATGACGGTCACCGCGTCAGAGAGGACGTCCACGCATCGATCGTACGCAGCCAGAGGAACGCCGTACCCGCCGGCGAAGACGCCTGCGTATGAATCGAAGACGCTGACGCATTGGGAGTCTTTCCTCGTCGCCGTACGGTGTGGTCACGGGCGGCCTGACCGGTCCTCCCGTTCGCCCATGCTCATCGCGGCACGAAGGAGTTCCCACGTGACGATCGCCGTGTACGGTGCCAACGGCTATCAGGGGCGGCTGGTCCTGGCGGAGTTGGTCCGTCGTGACCTCGACGCCGTGCTCGTCGGCCGCAACGCCGCGCGCCTGCGCGCGGCCGCGGCCGCGGTCGGCATCCCCGACGCCGCCCGGCGGACGGCCGACACCGGGGAGCACGACGCCCTCGTTGCGGCGTTCCGCGACTGCGACGTCGTCATCAACTGCGCCGGACCGTTCACGCTCTCCGGGCACGCCGTGGTCCGGGCGGCCATCGCCGCCGGCTGCCACTACGTCGATACCGCTGGCGAGCAGCTCTTCATCGCATCGGTCTTCGACACCGTCGGTGCCGAGGCGGAACGGGCCGGGGTCACCGTCGTGCCCGCCACGAACGACGCCTGCCTCCCCGGCGACCTACTCGCCCACCTGCTCGCCCGGCGGGTCCAGCCGCTCGCGGACATCGCCGTCAGCCACGTCATCGTCGGCGGTGGCGGGCCATCCCGCGGATCGTTGCGCTCGGTCGTCGCATCGATCGACGCCATCACCGCGGGTGGACTCAGCTACGTCGATGGTGCCTGGCACCTCGGCATCCCGCCCCGGCACGCGTCGGTCACGTTTCCCGGCGCCTCGCGACCGACGGAGATGGTGGCGTTCCCCCTGTCCGAGGTGGTCACCATCCCGCGGCACGTCCAGGTCCGGCGCGTCGAGGGCCTCGTCGACGCCGCGCTCGGCGCGCGGCTGCGTACCCCGCTTGCTCCGGAGGTCATCGAGAGCCTGCCCCACGGCCCCGCCGAGGAGGCCCGCCGAACGCAGCGGTTCACCTACCTCATCGACGGGGTCGGCGTCGACGGCCGATGCGTTCGTGGCGTCATCGAGGGATCGGACACCTACGGCACCACCGCGGTCATCGCCGTCGAGGCCGCCCGCCGACTCGTGGCGGACGGCGCCGCGCCAGGTGTGCTCGCCCCCGCCCAGGCGTACGACCCGATTGACTTCCTCGACTTCCTCACCGGCCACGGCATCAGGTGGCACATCTCTGTCCCCGACACCGTGCCGGCGCGACGCTGACGGGTGCGGTGCGGCGTCGACCGACGCGGGCCGGGTGGTTCCGCTGATGGGTGTGAGGACGGCGCCGACCGGCGCCGCGACCGGGTGGTTCCGCGGTGACGGGTCACCCGGCCGGTGTCGTCGGCCGCGACCGGGGTCAGCGGGTCCAGCCGACGAACCGGTCGAAGAGCTCGGCGGGGGTGACGTCGGGTAGCTCCCGGGCGGCGTCGTACACCCAGGTGGTCGCCGACCGGGCCAGGCTGAGCCGGTCGGTGGTGAGCAGCAGGATCGTCCGGGCCGTCGGACAGGGCCAGCAGCGTTGGCCGCAGCTACAGCTCCACTGCGGACGCACCGCCGCGTGCCCGGGCGGTGTGGAGCCGCGAATCATCATCAGCCTTCCTACCCTTACGCTTCGGCGCACGCGGGGAGGGGCTGGGGACCAGTCTGCCGTACGGGGGCCGGGGCGGAAGGGCTGTCCCACAGTCGTCGAACGTGCCACCACTCGTTCGGGGTAACGAGGAGAGGGGCCGGGGCGGCACGACATCGGCCCACCGGCGCCGGGTTCCCGCGCCGAGCCGACCGTCCCGGGGCGCCGGCCACGGTGGCGCCGACGCCTGCAGCTCTGCTGATTGATGTCGCCCGGATTATTCCCGCTCGCGGCCCCGGGTGAGCCGCTTCACAATACGATACGAGACGTTTCCGTTTCGGTTTTCTCGTCACTATCGTCGGTGCGTCAGCAAGCTCTCCCGCGGGCCCGACCCGGCCCGGATGCGGACATCGGGGGGAAACCACAGCATGCAGTCAACCGACAACACCGGACACCCGAGGCGCTGGGCGATTCTCGGCGTCCTCGTCGTCAGCCTCCTGGTCGTGGTGCTGGACAACACCGTGCTGAACGTGGCGTTGCGTACCCTCGCCGACCCGGTGCACGGCCTCGGCGCCAGCCAGGGCGAACTGGAGTGGTCCATCAACTCGTACACGCTGGTCTTCGCCGGGTTGCTCTTCACCTTCGGCGTACTCGGCGACCGGTACGGCCGCAAGTGGTTCCTGCAGGGCGGCCTGGCGGTCTTCGGGTTGGCGTCACTGCTGTCGGCGTACGCGCAGAATCCCGGACAGCTGATCGGGGCCCGCGCCCTGATGGGATTCGGCGCCGCGGCCGTGATGCCGGTGACGCTCTCGATCATTTCCAACGTCTTCGACCCCCGGGAGCGGGGCCGGGCCATCGGGATCTGGGCCGGCGCCGTCGGGCTCGCCGTGGCGATCGGCCCGGTCCTCGGTGGTCTGCTGCTCGAGCACTACTGGTGGGGCTCGGTCTTCCTGATCAATGTTCCGATCGTGGCGGTCGGGATGATCAGCGCCGCGGTGCTGGTGCCGAACTCGCGTGACCCGAAGCCGGGGCGGATCGACGTCCTCGGCGTCCTGCTCTCGGTGATCGGCCTGGTCGCCCTCTCGTACGGGATCATCGACGGCGGCGAGCACGGCTTCGGCCGGCCCGTCGTCTGGGTGGCCATCGTCAGCGGGCTGGTGGTGCTGACCGGGTTCGTCCTCTACGAGCGGCGGCTCGATTCTCCGTCCCTGGACGTCCGGCTGTTCCGGGTGCCCCGGTTCGCCGCGCCGGTCGCGGTGATCGGTCTGGTCTTCTTCGCCGGCATGGGCGTGATGTTCTTCTCCGCCTTCTACCTCCAGCTCGTCCGGGGCTACACCCCGCTGGAGACCGGCCTGCTGATGTTGCCGTACGCCGGGGCCCAGCTGGTGTTCGCGCCGCGGAGCGCGACCATGGTCAAGCGGTACGGCAGTAAGGCGGTGGCGGCGGTCGGCCTGGCGCTGACCGTGGTGGCGTTCGGCCTGTTCGCCACCGCCGGTACCCGGACGCCGATCTGGTTCATCGAGCTGATCTTCTTCCTCCAGGGCGTCGGGATGGCGCACGTCCTGCCGCCGGCGACCGAGTCGATCATGTCGTCGCTGCCCCGGGAGAAGGCCGGGGTGGGCTCGGCGGTGGGCAACACGATCCGTCAGGTGGCCAGCGCGCTCGGCGTCGCGGTGCTCGGCTCCGTCCTCTCCGCGGTCTACCGTGACCAGATCGCCGCCGCGGCCCGGCCGCTGCCCGGCCCGGCCCGGGACGCCGCACGGGAGTCGATCTCCGCGGCGTACGCCGTCGCCGAGCGGCTTGGCCCGGCCGGCTCGTCGGTGATCGGTGCCGCGAACGACGCGTTCGTCACCGCCATGCACTGGGCGGCGGGGCTCTCGACGGCCATCGTCGCGCTCGGCGTCCTCGTGGTGCTGCGCTGGCTGCCCGGCCGCTCGGCGGGTGAGCAGGTGCAGCCGCCGGAGCCGGCGGCGGATCCCGAGTTGGCCGCCGCGTAACAGCCGGGAAACAATGGTCTCCATGACCGACACGACGGATGCTCCGCGGGCGCCAGGGCGCCCGCGGAGCATCCACGCGGACAAGGCGATCCTTGAGGCCACGCTCGACCTGCTCGCCGAGGGCAACAGCATCGAGGCGCTCTCGATCGAGGCGATAGCCGGCCGTGCCGGGGTCGGCAAGGCGACCATCTACCGGCGGTGGTCCGGCAAGGAGACACTGCTCCACGACGCGCTGTGCCAGCTGAAGCCGCCGCCGCCCGAACCGCTCGGCCGCTCGGTCCGCGAGGACCTGATCGCCCTGGTCAGCTGCTCGGGGGGGCACAACCCCGACGCCCGGGTCGACCGGATCGTGCCCTGCATCCTGCCCCTGATCAAGCGCAGCCCGGAGCGGTGGTACCAGCTCTATCAGGACATCGTCGAGCCGAGGCGGCAGAGGCTCCGGGAGGTGCTGCGCCGGGGTATCGCGCTCGGGGAGATCCGAGCCGACCTCGACATCGAACTCGCCGTGTCGCTGCTGACGGCCCCGCTGGTCGTGCAGCGGCTGCTGTGCGCCAACCCCGACCTCGACGAGCACGACCTGCCGACCCGCCTCGTCGACCTGGTCATCGCCGGCATCGCCGCCCGCTGACCCGGGTGTCCGCCGGCCGACCGTGATCCGGCTTGTCGCCGGCGCCCCGTGCCGGTGTGGTGGCCAGGGACGCCCCGGGCGTGTCGCGATCGGGAGCGTCACCGTCGGCCGATAGGGTGTGTCGAACACGTGTACGCGTTGCGGGAGGGGGGCGGCGTGCGGGTGCTCGGCGTCGACCCGGGACTGACCCGGTGCGGGGTGGGTGTGGTCGAGGGGGTGCCGGGGCGGCCCTGCACCCTGGTCGCCTACTACGTCGTCTACACCGACCCCGAGGACGAGCTGCCGTTGCGGCTGCTGCACCTCGACACCACGCTGACCCGGCTGGTTGCCGAGCACCAGCCGGAGAGCGTCGCCGTGGAACGTGTGTTCAGCCAGCACAACGTCCGGACGGTGATGGGGACCGCCCAGGCGAGCGCGGTGGCCGTGCTGGCCGGCGCGCGGGCCGGGCTGCCGGTGCAGACGTACACCCCGAGCGAGGTGAAGGCGGCGGTGACCGGCTCGGGCCAGGCCGACAAGGCGCAGATGACGGCCATGGTCACCCGGTTGCTGCGGCTGGATGCTCCGCCCCGGCCGGCCGACGCGGCCGACGCGCTGGCGCTGGCCATCTGCCACGTCTGGCGGGGTGGCACCCGGGCGAAACTCTCGGCGGCGGCCGACGCGGCCCGGCCCGGCGGGGGAGGGGCACGGTGGGTGGGCCCGACCGAGCAGAATGCCCGGGGTCGGGGGGCGACCGGTGCGGGCCGGCGCCGGCCGGGGCCGGGACGGCAGGAGGGAGCGGCATGATCGCGAGTGTGCAGGGAGTGGTCGCCGGGTTGTCCTCGGACAGCGCGGTGATCGAGGTCGGCGGGGTGGGCCTCGCGGTGCACTGCACGCCGGGCACCCTCGCCGGGCTCCGGATCGGCGCGTCCGCCCGGCTGGCCACCAGTCTGGTCGTCCGGGAGGACTCGCTCACCCTGTACGGCTTCGCCGACGACGACGAGAAGCAGCTCTTCGACCTGTTGCAGACCGCGAGCGGGGTCGGGCCACGGTTGGCCCAGGCGGTGCTGGCGGTGCACAGCCCGGACGTGGTACGTAAGGCGATCGCCAACGGCGACACGGCGACCCTGACCCGGGTCCCCGGGATCGGCAAGAAGGGGGCCGAGCGGCTGGTCCTGGAGCTGCGGGACCGGATCGGACCGGTCCCGGTGGGCCCGGACGGGGCGGCCGGGGTCACCGCCGGCGCCTGGACGGAGCAGGTACGGCAGGCGCTGGTCGGGCTCGGCTGGACCGCCGCCCAGGCCGATCAGGCGGTCGCGGCGGTCGCGGAGACCCTCGACGGCGAGATCCCCCCGGTCCCGACGCTGTTGAAGCAGGCCATCCGGTTGCTCGGCAAGACCCGATGACGGCGGGCCGCGACCCGATGACCGCGACGAGCCGGACGAGATGACCGCGAGGAGCAGGGAGACAGCGTGACCGAGCGGAGCGAGGGCCTCGTCTCGGCGTATGCCAGCGACGCCGAGCGGGACGCGGAGATCAGCGTCCGGCCGAAGCGGCTGGCCGACTTCATCGCCCAGCACCGGGTGCGCGACCAGCTCGAGCTGTTGCTGCGCGGCGCGATGGGGCGGGGCACCCCGCCCGACCACATCCTGCTGTCGGGGCCGCCCGGGCTCGGCAAGACCACCCTGGCCAACATCGTCGCCGCGGAACTGGGGGCCGGGATCCGGGTCACCAGCGGTCCGGCCATCGAGCGCTCCGGCGACCTCGCGGCCATCCTGACCAGCCTCACCGAGGGGGACGTCCTCTTCATCGACGAGATCCACCGGATGGCCAAGCCGGCCGAGGAGCTGCTCTACAGCGCGATGGAGGACTTCCGGGTCGACGTGGTGGTGGGCAAGGGTCCGGGGGCCACCGCGATCCCGCTGGACGTGGAGCCGTTCACCCTGGTCGGGGCGACCACCCGGTCGGGGCTGCTGACCGGGCCGATGCGGGACCGGTTCGGGTTCGTGGCGCACCTCGACTTCTACACGCCCGAGGAGCTGGACCTGCTGCTGCAACGGTCGGCACGGATTCTCGGCGTGCCGATCACCCCGGACGGCTCGGCCGAGATCGCGCGTCGCTCCCGGGGGACCCCGCGGATCGCCAACCGGCTGCTCCGCCGGGTCCGGGACTTCGCCGAGGTCCGGGCCGACGGCACGGTCACCCGCGAGGTCGCCCGGGCCGCCCTGGCCGTGTACGACGTCGACGAACTGGGGCTCGACCGGCTCGACCGGGCGGTGCTGACCGCGCTGGTCGACTCGTTCCGGGGCGGGCCGGTGGGGCTCTCCACGCTGGCGGTGGCGGTGGGGGAACAGCCGGACACCGTGGAGGAGGTCTGCGAGCCGTTCCTGGTTCGGGCCGGGCTGCTCGCCCGGACCCCGCGGGGCCGGGTCGCGACCGAGGCCGGATGGCGCCACTTGGGGCGTACGCCGCCGAATGGTACATTTGTCCCCGGTGCGTCCTCCACGCCCGACCTGTTCTCCGCCGGGTCCGCCGAGCCGTGATCCGAACGTGATCCGTGCCGCATTCGGTGTTCTCAGGCACAGGGACTAGACTCGCCGCGGTTTGACAGGACGTGAGATCCTGCCTCCGCTCCGGCATTCCCATGTCGCGACGAGGCCGATGGGAAGGGCATAGACAGTGCCTGTGGCAGCAGAGAACAGCGGCGGGGCCGGCAGCCTGATGCCGATCCTCATGATCGTCCTGCTCTTCGGCGTCATGTACTTCATGATGATCCGGCCGCAGCAGAAGCGGCGTCGTGAGGCGGAGCAGATGCAGTCCTCGCTCGGCCCGGGAGACGAGGTGGTCACCATCGGTGGCCTCTACGGCACGGTTACCACCGTCGATGACGAGACCGTGATGCTGGAGGTGGCGCCGGGGGTGCAGACCCGGTACGCGCGGCCGGCGATCGCCCGGGTCGTCAAGAAGGCGGAGCGGATCGAGCAGGTCCCGGACGAGGTCGAAGCCAAGGAGTGACCGGACCCGGACGAGGGGTCGGCACCCAGATCGAAGATACTTGATTGCCGTGCCGGTGGGAGTCACCGGTGCGGTCCACGCGTCGCCGGACGGGCCGGCGACCGACTCGCCGCGGACAACCAGCGGCCGAACGGCGCAGGGAGACAGGACAACGTGGCACCACCTCAGGGACAGATGCGGCCCGGGCGGCAGCTCGCCGTACTCGGGTTGATCTTCACCGTCCTCTACCTTCTGGTGTTCTTCGGGGCAGATGCCAAGGGCAGCTGGACGGACCGGCTCCAGCCGAAGCTCGGCTTGGACCTCGTCGGCGGGACTCGGCAGACCCTGGAGGCGGTCACAATGGCCAGCGGCCAGGCGCCGTCGGCCGAGGCGCTGGAGCGGGCACGGGAGATCATCCAGGCCCGGGTCGACAGCCGAGGCGTCGCCGAGGCCGAAGTGGTCACCGACGGCAACCGGAACATCGTGATCTCGGTTCCCGGGACGAACGCCGACCTCAGCGGTATCGGCACCCCGGCCGAGCTGCGCTTCCGCAAGGTGCTCAAGTCCACCGACGGTGGCGGCCCGACCAGCTCCCCGACACCGGGGGCCTCCGCCACCCCGTCCGCCAGCCCGTCTCCCGGGGCCAGTGCCTCACCGTCGGCGGGTGCCCCGCCGTCCGGTAGCCCGAGCAGTGCGGCTGCCACCGCGTCGCCGAGTTCCGGCGGCCAGGGCGGCGGCGCGCCGGCGTCCCCGACGCCGACCCCGAGTGCGTCCGCCACCCCGACCCCGAGCACGTCGGGGAGCCCGGCGCCGACCCCGTCCGCCAGCCCGGTCGTGGATCCGGCCAACCAGACCCTCGAGGAGCAGCGGGCCGCGGTGGAGCGGAAGGTCGGCGCCGAGGCGTGGTCGGCGGCGAACGGGCTCCAGGCCCCGGCGGACTTCAGCACCGACGCGGCGCTCGCCGAGAAGCTCAAGCCGTTCGCGGACCTGACGCCGGAGGAGATCGCGGTCCTGCCCCCGAACATCCAGTACAACGTCCCCACCATCACCTGCGAGAAGCTCGACCAGCGTCCGCCCGGTTCGATCAAGGACGAGAAGCAGCAGGCCGTGGCGTGCGAGCTCGGCCAGGTGAAGCATTTCCTCGACGTCGCCAAGGTCCTCGGTACCGACGTCGCCGACGCCGACGGCGTGCTCGACCAGAGCACCAGCCAGTGGGTGGTCAGCCTGGAGTTCACCGGTGACGGGCAGAAGAAGTGGACCGCCCTGACCCGGGAGGCCTACAACAACGAGGGTGGGGCCTGCGACCAGGCGGCGCTCGGCAACGAGGGCCGGTGCAAGGTGGCCGTGGTCTTGGACAACGACGTCATCTCCGCGCCGGAGATCCAGGGTGTCCTCACCGGCAACTCGCAGATCAGCGGTAACTTCACCGCCGCCTCCGCCAACGAGCTGGCCAGCCAGCTCCGCTACGGCGCCCTGCCGTTGACCTTCAAGCCGCAGGAGGCGCAGAACATCACCGCCACCCTCGGCACCGAGCACCTGCGGGCCGGTCTCCTCGCCGCCGGGATCGGCATGCTGCTGGTGGTCATCTACGCGTTCTTCTACTACCGCCTGCTCGGTTCGGTGATCTTCCTGAGCCTGCTCCTCTCCGGCCTGCTGGTCTTCGGCGCGCTGGTGGTGCTCGGTCGGCAGATCGGCTTCACCCTGACCCTCGCCGGAATCGCCGGCTTCATCGTCTCGCTCGGTGTCGCCGCCGACTCCTTCGTCATCTACTTCGAACGCCTGAAGGACGAGATCCGGGAGGGTCGGAGCCCGCGCAGCGCGGTACCCCGGGCCTGGGCACGGGCCCGCCGGACCATCATCTCGGCGAACGCCATCTCGATCATGGCGGCAGTGGTGCTCTACCTCGTCTCGGTCGGCACGGTGCAGGGCTTCGCCTTCGCACTCGGCCTGGCCACCATCCTCGACCTGGTCGTCGTCTTCCTGTTCCGGCACCCGATCATGACGCTGTTCGCGCGTACCCCGGCGTTCCTGTCACCGCGGGTCAGCGGGCTCGGCCGCGCGATACAGCGGGACGACGAGCCGCAGCCCGGCAAGCCGCGCGTGAAGGAGGCCTGAGATGAGCCGGAGTGGTCTTGCCAGCCGCCTGTACCGCGGTGAAGCCGGTCTCGAGATCGTCCCCAAGCGCCGGCTCTGGTTCGCCATCTCCGGCGGCCTGGTGCTGCTGGCGGTGCTGAGCGTCGTTCTCCAGGGCTTCAGTCTGGGGATCGAGTTCAAGGGCGGCAACGAGTTCCAGGTGCCGACCAGCGTCGGCACCATGCAGCGGGCCGAGGATGCGCTGCAAGCCGCCCTCGCCGACGAGTCGACGCCGGACGGCCCGGCCGAGGTGGTGTCGAGCCAGCGGGTCGGCGACGCGACGTACCTGTTCCGGACGACCCCGCTCGACCAGGAGCAGGCCGACAAGGTCCGGGGCGAGATCGCCCAGGAGCTGGGCATCCAGGTTGACGAGGTCAGTGACAACCGGGTCAGCGCCGCCTGGGGTAGCCAGGTCACCGAGCGGGCCCTGATCGGTTTGCTGATCTTCGTGGCGCTGGTCACCGCGTACCTCGTGATCCGCTTCGAGCTGCGGATGGCGATCGCCGCCATCATGGGTCTGGCGCTCAACCTGGTGCTCACCGCGGGGGTCTACTCGGCGACCGGGTTCGAGGTCACCCCCTCGACCATCGTCGGCTTCCTGACCATCCTCGGTTTCGCCCTGTACGACACGGTCGTGGTCTTCGACAAGATCCAGGAGAACACCCGGGGCATCACCGCGGGCACCACCCAGACGTACGCCGAGGCGGCCAACCTGGCCCTGAACCAGACCCTGATGCGGTCGATCAACACCTCGGTCGTCGCGTTGCTGCCCGTCGGCGGTCTGCTCTTCATCGGCGCGGGCCTCCTCGGTGCCGGCACCCTGAAGGACCTTGGTCTGGTGCTCTTTGTCGGTATGGCCGCGGCGTTCTTCTCGTCGATCTTCCTGGCGACGCCGCTGCTGGTGACGCTCAAGGAGCAGGAGCCGAGGATCAAGTCGCACACCCAGCGCGTCATCGCCCGCCGGGCGACCGGAGGCCGCGACGGGGCGGCGCAGCGACGGCCCGGTCAGCCCCGGCCGGGCGCCTCCGCCGACTCGTCCACCGAGCAGGCGGAGGAGGCCACCGCCTCGGCCGACGCGGAACGCGCCGCGCTCGCGGGTGCGGCGCCCAAGGTGGGGGCCCGGCCAGCCGGAGGCAAGCGTTCGGGCTCGCGTGGCGGTCGTTCCGGTGGAAACCGGCCCGGCGGCAAGCGTCGCTGAGCCACCCAGGGCGACGGCGTTTCACGCCGCACCACACCCGGCGGGCCCTCGCCGGGGAGACAGGCGATGAACGGAGATCGAGGCGTCCGCCGGGTTGACCGGCGGACGCCTCCGTTCGAAAGGACACACCGTGACGGAGACGCCCACCGAGGTACGTGGTGACAGCGGCCCGCTGACCGCGCAGTTGGTGGCCAGCCGGGTGCTGGACGTACCCGACTTCCCCAAACCGGGCATCGTCTTCAAGGACCTCATGCCGCTCTTCGCCGACGGGGCGGCGTTCCGGGCGGTGGTCGACGAGATCGTCGACCACCACGGTCGGGACTCGTTCGACGTGGTCGTCGGAATCGAGGCCCGTGGCTTCGTGGTGGCGGCCGCGATCGCGTACGCGGCCGGGGTCGGCGTGGTGCCGGTGCGCAAGGCCGGCAAGCTGCCCCGAGCCGCCTACGCTGCCTCCTACGCCCTGGAGTACGGCGAGGCGACGCTCGAGGTGCACCAGGACGCCTTCACCGCCGGGCACCGGGTGCTGGTGGTCGACGACGTCCTCGCGACCGGCGGGACGGCCAAGGCCACGCTCGAGCTGGTCGAGCGGGCCGGCGGCACGGTCGCGGGCTTCACCGTTCTGCTGGAGCTCGGCTTCCTGAAGGGACGGGAGCGACTGGCACCACAGCCGGTTCACGCCCTCCTGACCGTTTGATCCGTCCCTGCCCGCCTCGACCGGCCCGTACGTCCGGAGGACGGTCGCCGGGCCGGTGAGCCGGGTACGATTTTCGTTCGTGGTCGGACGCCATGCCTGCGTCCGGCTGGCGCGGGACGGGACCGACCGGCTACGGTCGGCTCATTCCCGGCGAGGTGGTGAGGAGGCCGGTGTCCCACGATGTCGCCCCTCCGGCGGAGGGTACGGTGCGTCCCAGCAACCAGGCTGATGGTCCTACCAACGCCGTGACCAGCGCGGACGGTAACGTGACGCCGGCGCCCGGCGCCGTGTCGCCCGGGGCCGGTGGTGCCAACGGTGTCGGCGGTACCGCTGTCGGGCAGGGTGCGGCCCCGGTCAGCCCTGCCCCGGCCGGTCCGACGGCGAGCAGGCCCGGCCCGGCGGCCGTGGGCGGCCGCTCCGGCGGCCCGGGCGGCACCGGGTCCGCATCCACGTCCGGCTTCGCCCTGGCCAACGCCCCCACCGGCCGACGGGTCCGCGCCCGGCTCGCCCGGTTCAACGCGCCCTGGCAGACACCGCAGGTCAGCGAGGTGTTGGAGCCGCTGATCGCGACCCACCGGGCGTCCCACCCCAAGGCCGACGCCCGGCTGCTCCAGCGCGCCTTCGACACGGCCGCCCGGTGGCACTCCGGGCAGTACCGCAAGTCCGGTGACCCGTACATCACGCACCCGCTGGCGGTCGCCACCATCCTGGCCAACCTGGGGATGGACACCACCACCCTGGTCGCGGCCCTGCTGCACGACACCATCGAGGACACCGACTACACCCTGGACCAGATGCGTGCCGAGTTCGGCGCCGAGGTCGCCCTGCTGGTCGACGGTGTCACCAAGCTCGACAAGGTGAAGCTCGGCGACGCGGCCAAGGCCGAGACCATCCGCAAGATGGTCGTCGCGATGGCCAAGGATCCCCGGGTCCTGGTGATCAAGCTGGCCGACCGGCTGCACAACATGCGTACGCTGACCTTCCTTCCCCTGGCGAAGCGGGAGCAGAAGGCCAAGGAGACCCTGGAGATCCTCGCCCCGCTGGCACACCGGCTGGGGATGAACACGATCAAGTGGGAGTTGGAGGACCTGGCCTTCGCCAACCTCTTCCCCAAGCGGTACGAGGAGATCAACCGGCTGATCGGCGAGCACCAGCCGCAGCGTGAGGCGCTGCTGCGGCAGGTGACGCAGAAGGTCCAGGTCGACCTTCGGGCAGCCAAGATCAAGGCGGAGGTCACCGGCCGGCCGAAGCACCTCTACTCGATCTACCAGAAGATGATCGTCCGGGGCCGGGACTTCAACGACATCTACGACCTGGTCGGGGTCCGGATCCTGGTCGACACGGTGCGCGACTGCTATGCGGCACTCGGGGTGATCCACGCGAACTGGCAGCCGGTGCCGGGCCGGTTCAAGGACTACATCGCAATGCCGAAGTTCAACATGTACCAGTCGCTGCACACCACGGTGATCGGCCCGACGGGCAAGCCGGTGGAGATGCAGATCCGCACGTACGCGATGCACCGTACGGCGGAGTTCGGCATCGCCGCGCACTGGAAGTACAAGGAGAAGAAGGGCGAGACGGTCGTCGGCCCGCCGGCCCACATCGACGAGATGACGTGGCTGCGGCAGCTGCTGGACTGGCAGCGGGAGGCGGCGGACCCGAGTGAGTTCCTGGACGCGCTCCGGTTCGACCTCTCCAGCCAGGAGGTCTACGTCTTCACCCCGAAGGGGGACGTGATCCCGTTGCCGACCGGCTCCACGCCGGTGGACTTCGCCTACGCCGTACACACCGAGGTGGGGCACAAGTGCATCGGCGCCCGGGTGAACGGCAAGCTGGTACCGCTGGAGTCGACGCTCTCCAACGGCGACGTCATCGAGATCTTCACCTCGAAGTCCGACACCGCCGGGCCGAGCCAGGACTGGCTGGGCTTCGTCAAGAGCCCGCGGGCCCGGACGAAGATCCGGCAGTACTTCAACAAGGAGCGCCGCGAGGAGGCGATCGAGGCCGGCAAGGACGCGATCGTCAAGGCGATGCGCAAGCAGGGCATGCCGTTGCAGCGGATGCTCACGCACGACAACCTGATGACGATCGCCCGGGACCTGCACCTGGCCGACGTCGCCTCGCTCTACGCGGCGGTCGGCGACAGTCAGGTCTCGGCGCAGTCCGTGGTGCAGAAGCTGATGGCGGGGTACGGCGGCGAGGAGGGCGCGGCCGAGGACCTCGCCGAGACCGCCGTCGCCACCCGTCCGCCGCGCCGTACCGGCACCGGCGGTGATCCGGGTGTGGTGGTCCGGGGGGTCAGCGACGTCTGGATCAAGCTCGCCCGGTGTTGCACCCCGGTCCCGCCCGACTCGGTCTTCGGCTTCGTGACCCGCTCCGGCGGGGTGAGCGTGCACCGGGACGACTGCGCGAACGCGGAGAACCTGCGGGTGCAGAGCGAGCGCATCGTCGAGGTGAGCTGGCGGCTCACCTCGGCCTCAACCTTCCTGGTCTCGATCCAGGTGGAGGCGCTCGACCGGCACAAGCTGTTGGCCGACGTCACCCGGGTCCTCTCCGACGAGCGGGTCAACATCCTCTCGGCGACCGTCACCACCACCCGGGACCGGGTGGCGGTGAGCCGGTTCAGCTTCGAGATGGCCGACCCGAAGCACCTCGGGCACCTGCTCGCCGCGGTCCGTAAGGTCGACGGCGTTTTCGACGCGTACCGGGTCACCTCCGGGGCCTGACCGGGCCGGCGGCGTACGGCCGGACCACCCGGCCCGGCACCGGCCCGGGAGACCGGCCGCCTTCCGGGCGGGGCGGAACGAGCGATGCCGTCATCCCGCCGCTGTGGCGACCCCGGGCCAGGCCTCCGTCCGCCCACAAACTCCGCCCACAAACGACGAGCGTCCGTCGCGACGCGACGGACGCTCGTGCCGAGCTGCCGGTCAGCCGACCGGGGCGCTCATGGTGAGGCTCTTGATCACAACTTCCTTCTTCGGGTGGCCACCGCCGGCCTGGTTGGCGAAGGCGCCGTCGTCACCGGCCGCGCCGACCTGGGCGACCAGATCCAGACCCTGGGTCACGGTGCCGAGCACGGTGTACGAGGCGGGGAGCTGGGAGTCACCGTAGACGATGAAGAACTGGCTGCCGGTGCTCGATGGGCCGGAGTTGGCCATCGCGATGATGCCGGCGGGGTAGGGCGGCCGCTTGTCCGTCGGCAGGTTCTCCTCGGCGAACCGGTACGCCGGGCCGCCGGTGCCGTCGGTCTCCTTCCACTTGCTGTCGGCCGTGACGCTCGGGTCGCCGCACTGGAGCACCTGGATCCCCTGGGTCACCAGCCGGTGGCACTTGGTGTTGTCGAAGAACTTCTTCTCGGCCAGGTGGGTGAAGCTGGCCGCCGTGCACGGTACGTCGCGCAGGTTCAGCTTCGCCGTGATCTGGCCGAGGTTGGTGTCGATCGTCATGATCTGGCTGCCGGTGTTCTTGACCGTGGTCGGCGGCAGCCCGACGTCCTTGATCGTCTCGGTGCGCTGGTCGGCCGGGATCTCGGTCCAGGAGCAGGTGGTCGTGCCCGCCTCGTTCGTCGTCTGCTCGTCGTCACCGAGACTCACCACGAGCCACACCGTGCCGGCGACCACCAGCAGCAACGCCACGCCCGTCCCGATGGCGGCCTGCAGCCGACGGCGCCTGCGGGCCGCGGCGGCACGCTCGGCCATCTCCCGTTCCAGCTTTGCCCGCGCCGCGGCGCGCTGCCGCTCTCTGGTCGACGTCACGGTGGCTCCTCCTGGACTATGTGCCGCACGCGGCTGGCCTGCCGCGGCTCGGTGGTCTGGGGGTGTTCTCAGGACTTCCCGGCGCCGGTCGGGCTGGCCGAGGGGGACGTCGTCGGTGTCGGCGTCGGGCTCGGCGGCGTCGCCGTCGGGCTGCCGGAGGACGGTTCACCGACGGTCAGGCTCTGGATGATCACGTCATGCTTCGGCTTCACCTTGGCGCCCGAACCATTGTCCACGGTTTCCATGGCGCCGATCTTTTTGATCACATCCATCCCCGACGTGACCTTGCCGACGATCGGGTAGATCGGATCGGCGGGACCGTAGTCCTTGAAGAAGATCAGGAACTGGCTGCCGTTGGAGCCGGGCGGGAAGCCCATCATGGCGACCGTGCCGGCCGGGTACGCCGGCGGCGTACCGGCGGGGGCGGTGGCCGACGGGGTGGCGGTGGGGCTGGCCGACGGGCTCGCGGACGGGGTGGCGGTGGGGGTGGCCGCGCTCTCGGACGGGCTCGGCGTCGGCGCGGGCGGCACGTTCTCGTCGAAGAAGGTGTACGTCGGGCCGCCGAACCCGGTGCCGCTCGGGTCCCCGCAGCGCAGGGCGCCCTCGGTGGTGATCTCGTGGCACTTGGTGTTGTCGAAGAACTGCTGGCCGGCCAGGTAGGTGAAGCTGGCGCCGGCGCAGGGCGCGGCGGCCAGGTCGAGCTGCACCACCACCGGCTCGCCCTGGTTGGTGGTGATCGTCATCGGGCGGGTGCCGGTGGTCGGCAGGTCACGGGTTGGCGGGGTGCCGACCTCCTTGAGGTTCGTGTTCGCATTCGCGTCCTGCTTGGTCCAGGCGCAGATGTCCATCGCCGCGGGGTCGGCGGTGGGCTTGCGGTCGAAACCGCCGAGCGCCCAGAACGAACCGAGCGCGATCAGCAGCAGTGCCACGGCGGAGCCGATGGCGGCTCGGAGCTGCCGCTTGCGGCGGGCGGCGGCCGCCCGCCGGGCCATCTGGCGTTCGAACTTGGCCCGCGCCAGTTTTCGCTGCCGGTCCTTGCTGGAAGCCACCCGTGCTCCCCTTTCCCTGTGCCGCTGGTCGTCGTCTGACCTCTGGTCGCCGTGCCCGGTGGTCGTCCGGCCGCGCGCGCTCCGCGGCTGCGGCGTCACGTGCGCCACGCCACACGCCCGCCAGAGTGTACGGGTACCGGCTGGAAAAGTGTTGTACGAGGTCACCCCGAAGCCATCGGAGATTATCACTGCCGATCCGGCGGCCTCCCGGGCCGGTGCGGATGGGCGCGTCGGTCCGGCGCGGGACGGATAGGGTAGGCGGAGCCAACCGTGGAGTGAAGGGAGCGGACGTGCTCGTCGCCGGCTTCCCCGCGGACGCCTTCGGCACCAACTGCTACGTGGTGGCCCCGGCGCCCGGGGAACAGTGTGTCGTGGTCGACCCCGGCATCGGGGTGCTGGAACGGCTCGACGCTGTGCTGGCGGAGCATCGGCTGCGGCCGGCCGCGGTGCTGCTGACCCACGGTCATCTTGATCACACCTTCTCGGTCGCGCCGGTCTGCGGCGCCCGGGGAATCACCACGTACGTGCATCCGGGCGACCGGGAGATGCTCGCGGACCCGGCCAAGGGGCTCTCCGCCGACCTCACCGCGCTCTTCAGCGGGCGGCTGCCGTACGCCGAGCCGGAGGACGTCGCCGAGCTGACCGACGGCACCACGCTCAACCTGGCCGGGCTGGAGATCACTGTCGACCACGCTCCGGGCCATACCAGCGGGTCGGTGCTGTTCCGGCTGCCGCGCGCAGGCGCGGCTGTCCGGTCCGACCTGCCCCTTCCACCTGGCGTGGACTGGGCGGCGGAACAGATCTGCCTGGCGGGCGACGTGCTGTTCGCCGGGTCGATCGGCCGCACCGACCTGCCGGGCGGCAGCCTGCCGGCGATGATGACGAGCCTGCGGGAGAAGATCCTCCCGCTCGCCGACGACACCGTCGTGCTGCCCGGCCACGGCCCCGCGACCACCATCGGCCGCGAGCGGACGAGCAACCCGTACCTGGCCGAGGCCGCCGGCCTCGCCGGGCCGCGTGGGGCCGCGTCCACCCGAGGCTGGTAATCCCCGCTCGCGCGCCCGATCGCGCGAGATCCGACAGGAGCACCGAGCATCATGAGCAAGCCACGACCAATTTCCGGATTTCCGGAGTGGGCGCCGCCGCAGCGGATGATCGAGCAGTACGTCCTCGACCGGATCCGTACCACCTTCGAGCTGTACGGCTTCGCGCCGCTGGAGACCCGCGCGGTGGAGCCGCTGGACCAGCTACTCCGCAAGGGAGAGACCTCCAAGGAGGTCTACCTGATCAGCCGACTCCAGGACGAGGACGGCCCCACCGTCGGCGAGGGCACCCTGGGGCTGCACTTCGACCTGACCGTGCCGCTCGCCCGGTACGTCCTGGAGAACGCGGGCAGGCTGCACTTCCCGTTCCGCCGCTACCAGATCCAGAAGGTGTGGCGGGGCGAGCGCCCGCAGGAGGGACGCTACCGGGAGTTCACCCAGGCCGACATCGACATCGTCGACCGGGACACCCTGTCGGCGCACCACGAGGCGGAGATGCCGCTCGTCATCGGCGACGCGCTCGGCGGGTTGCCGCTGGGCAGCACCGACGGGCGGTTGCCGATCCGCATCCAGGTCAACAACCGCAAGATCTGCGAGGGCTTCTACCGCGGCATCGGCCTGGCCGACCCGATGGCGGCGCTGCGCGCGGTGGACCGGCTCGACAGGGTCGGCCCGGACGGGGTGAGGACGCTGCTGATCGAGACCGCCGGGGCGACCGAGGCGCAGGCCAAGGCGTGCCTGGCGCTGGCCGAGATCTCCGCCCCGGACGCGTCGTTCGCCGACGCGGTGCGGCAGCTGGGGGTGACCGACCCGCTGCTGGACGAGGGGCTGGCCGAGCTGGTCGCGGTGATGGAGAACGCCGCCGCGCACGCGCCGGGGCTCTGTGTCGCCGACCTGCGGATCGCCCGGGGGCTCGACTACTACACCGGCACCGTCTACGAGACCCAGCTGCGCGGCTTCGAGCGTTTCGGGTCGATCAGCTCCGGCGGCCGGTACGACAACCTGGCCAGCGACGAGCACGTCCGGTTCCCCGGTGTCGGCATCTCGATCGGGGTGACCCGGTTGCTCGGCCTCCTCTTCGGCGCGAACGCGCTGTCGATCTCCCGCAGCGTACCGACCTGTGTGTTGGTGGCGCTGGTCTCCGAGGAGCGGCGGGCGGAGAGCAACCGGATCGCCGACGCGTTGCGGCGGCGCGGCATCCCCACCGAGGTCGCCCCGTCGGCCGCCAAGTACGGCAAGCAGATCCGGTACGCCGAGCGGCGGGGTATCCCGTACGTCTGGTTCCCCGGGGTGGACGGCGCGGGGGACGAGGTGAAGGACATCCGCTCCGGTGAGCAGGTGGGGGCGAGCGCGGACGTCTGGCAGCCGCCGGCGGCCGACCTCCACCCGACGATCGGCTGACGGCTGCACCGCGGGCCCGTCCGGTGTCATCGGAGACCGGACGGGTCCGCCGGCGTCTCCGCGGGCGCAGGCCGGCGGAGCGGAGCAGTCACCGCGGCGCCGGCCGGTGATTGCACCGCGGCTGCGGAACGAGGCGACGGAGGGTCGGCATCCGTCGCTATGTCCCGCCTGCCGGGGATGCCGGAGCTTTCGCCGGGACCGGTGCGTCGGCGACCCGGACTACCATGACGTGGCATGTCTGTCGATGCGACGAGGCTCGATGGGTCGACGCTCCGGGGCGGTCACCGCCGCGACGGGGATCCAACCGTGGCCGACCGGTGATGACCGGCGACCACGACGCGGCCCGGATGACCGGCGGGCCGACACCTCGTACCGCCGGCGGCACCGGGCGGCGGATCGGCGCCCGGCCCGCTTCCGGCATCGCCTGGGAACCGGCGTGGACCTGGGGACCACCGGAGCGCCAACCGCGATCGCTGTGGAGTCGGCCCGGGCCCTACCACCCGGTGCCGGCCTGGGTCACCCGGCTGACCAGCTACCCGGACGATCGGACACCCCGGGTCGTGGTCTCCAGCTATGCCGGCACGCGGGTCGTGCTCGATCTCCGCGACGGCCGGGTGATCGGCGCGCCGGACGAGCGTCCCAACGCCAGCGTCTGCGCCCCGGTTCGGATCGACGGCGAGCGCATGATCGTCTCCGGCGGGGTCGCCGGTCATCTCCAGCTGAGCGACCTGGCCAGCGGGCGACCCCGGTGGCGGCGCTGGTGCGGTGACATCCGTTCGCTGGCGACCGCGACCCTCGCCGGCCGTCCGGTCGCGGTGCTGGCCGGCAGCGCGCCCCAGCTCCAGATCTGGTCGCTCGCCGCCAACCGGGGGGACCGGCTGGCGGTCGTCCGGGCGGGCACCGGGCGGGTCGCCGCGCTGGCCGCGACCAACCTGGGCGACGATGTCGTGGTGGCGCTCGGCGGTACCACCGGCCGGATCACGCTCTGGCGGCTGAGCGTCACCAACGGGACCGGGAGCGGGGTGCGGATCGCGTCGCTCGGCGAGTACGGCTTCGAGGCGCCGGGTCTGGTCAGCACGCTGGAGTTCGTGTGGTGGCAGGGCCGGCCCGTGCTGCTCGGCGCGGCCGGGCGGCTGGCCCGGGCCTGGGAGGCGGCGGGCGGATCCCCGCTCGGGCCGTCGTTCGCGGGGCACGGTGGGGCGGTCAACGCGGTCGCGGTGGGCCGGTACGGTGCCCGTCCGGTGGTGTGGAGCAGCGACGACGCGACGGTCCGGGCCTGGCTACCGGAGACCGGCGGGCAGGTGGGGGAGGCGTTCCACTACCCGTACGAGGCGGCGCTGACCAGCATGACGGTGGCGGAGATCGACGGCGGGCCGATGCTGGTCAGCGGAGACGCCGCGGGGCTGGTCTGGGTGTGGGACCCGGAGCGGCCGTACCCCTTCCACCGGGCCGGCTCCCGGCGGATCGGCTCCGGACTGGCCGGAGTCGGCCCGGCCGGCTGTGGAGCGGCGGGCTGCGGGACGGCCGACCCGGCCTCCGACGTGGCGGCGTCCGGGCCGGAGTCCGACCCGGCCGCGTCCGGTGGCGACCGGGTACGGCTGGCCGGTACGACGCGCGACGGTCGGCCCGTCGTCCTCGCCGGCGGGGCCGACGGGGTGGTCCGGGGTTTCGCCGGCCCGGACGGTGCCGAGGTTCCGGTCCCCGATACGACGGCCTGGCGGGACGGTGTCCGGAGGGCGCCCGCGTCGGTTGCCGGGCTCCCGGACGCTCCGGTGCTGGTGCCGGGGAGCCATCCGACGCTGGCCCGCGTCACCCCCGACGGGGTCGACCTCTGGGATCCGGCCACGGGGGAGTACCTCGGCCTGGTCGGGCCGCTCCCGACGGGCACACCGGCGTCCGCCGGTCGACTCGGGCCGATGGCCTCGACCCGGGTCGACGGCGTCTGGACGCTGCTCTTCGCGGCCGGTTCCACCGTGCACCGGGCCGACATCGCCGCCGGTACGCCGGTCGTGGCCTGGCACGGCCACACCAGGCCGATCCACGCGATCGCCACCGCCGAGCTGGACGGTGTGCCGGTCGGGCTCACCGCCGCCGGGGACGACACGGTACGGCTCTGGGACCTGCGCTCCGGTCGAGGGCTCGGCGTGGTGCTGGCCGGGCACGGCGGTGCGGCGTACGCCGTCGCCGGGGCGACGGTCGACGGGCGGGCGCTGGTCTTCGGCGCGGGCCGTAGCGGCCTGGTCCGCGGCGTCGACGTGACCGAGCTGCTCCGGACCGATCCGCCGCCGGCCGCCGGGCCGGACGGGACCGGTGGTGGGGGCGCCGACACCTCTTGGGCGGAGTCTCCCGAGCCGACGCTGATGCTGACCGCGACCGGGCCGGTGCGGTCCCTCGCGGTGGTCCGGTCCGGGTGGGACAGTTGGCTGGTGGTGGCGGACGGCGCCCTGCTGCTCTGGTGTCCCGTCGTGGACGATCGTCAACCGCGCTGGACGAGCGAACTCGGTGCTCCGGTGACCGGTCTGGTGGCGCTGCCCGGGCTGCTGGTCGCGGCGGCCGGCGATGGCCTGGTCGCCTATCGTCCGGCCGCCCCGCCCGGTGGCCCGCCCGGAGGGCGGAGGATCGGCGCCGGCTGATCGCCGACCGGGGGCGGGCCATGCCGTCGCCCTTGGTGACGGTGGCGGCCGACCAGGGTCGGGGTCAGGCCGTCGGGGGCTCGTCGATCGGTACCTCGAAGAGCAGACATGACGAGGTGGCGTGGGCGATCAGCCGTCCCCGTTCGTCGGTCAGCCGCGACTCGGCCAGCGCGACCCGGCGTCCGCGCTGGATGACCGTGCCCTCGCAGCGCAGCACGCCGCTCTCCAGCGTGGCCGGGCGGAGGAACTTGACGTTGAGATCCAGCGAGGTGTAGCCGATCCCGGCCGGGAGCGTGCTGTGTACCGCACACCCGGCGGCGGTGTCCAGCAGGATGGAGAGCACACCGCCGTGCACCGAACCGAGCGGGTTGTAGTGGAACTCCTGCACGGTCATCTCAAGCGTCACCCGGCCCTCGTCGGCGGTCATCCGGTCCAGCCCGATCAGGTGCATCACCGGCGGGGGCGGCACCTCCCCGGCGGTGACGGCGCGGAGCAGGGCGAGCCCGTCGCGTCGGCCGACCAGGGCGGCGTTCTCGGCGGGATCGGACCAGGAGAAGGTGCGGTGCCGGAGGCCCGGCTGCGTCTGAGTCATGGACGCAGCCTGGCAGGAGCTTGCTGGGTCTGTCAATGAGACCTAGCCTGGCGGGATGGCGGCACCCGAGGCGCTCAACTGGTCGGTGGAGAACTGCACGATCGCCCGTGCCATGGCGATCATCGGCGAACGGTGGACCCTGGTGGTGCTCCGGGAGATCTTCAGCGGGATCCGTCGCTTCGACGACATGCGCAAACGGACCGGGATTCCTCGTCAGGTGCTCGCCGCCCGGCTCGCGATGCTGGTCGAGCGGGGCGTCCTGCGCCGGGAGCCGTACCGGGAGCCGGGCGCACGGCTGCGCCACGAGTACCGGCTCACCGAGATGGGGCTGGAGCTGTGGCCGGTGCTGGTGGCGGTGCTGGCCTGGGGCGACCGCTACCTGGCCGACCCGGAGGGCTCGGCGCTCACGGCCGTACACCGGGACTGCGGAGCCGAGGTGCGGGTGGCGCTGCGCTGTGCCGCCGGGCACGAGGTGGCCCGATCCCGGGACGTTGTTCCCCGCCCCGGTCCCGGCGCCCGCCGCCGCACCTGACGACGAGCCACCGGGCCGGTCCATCCGTTCCGGTACGACGCCGGCTACCAGCGGAAACCGGCGGCGTACGAGACGTTCGCCAGCACCCGCTGCCCGCTGGTGTTGGGGTGGAAGTAGTCCCAGCCGGAGAGGTGGTCCAGGGTGAACGGGTAGCCGAAGACCGCGTTGCCGTCGAACCGGCAGTTCGGGCCGTACGCGGCACAGGCCTGGGCGAGCTGGGTGTTGTAGTCGATGACGCGCTGTCGTACCCGGTTGCGGCGGTCCACGTCGGCCTGGGCTGTGGAGGTCGGGTTGGCCAGCATCGACTGGCAGATCCCAAAGAGCGACCAGGCGGTCCGCGCGAGGATGTCGCCCCGGCCGACGGACCAGAGCCGATGGAGGTCCGGAATGCTGATCACGAGGACCCTGGCGTTCGGCAGCCCGGACCTCAGCCGGTTGAGTGCGGTGTCGATGTTGGCCCGGAACGTGGTCACCGGGGTCATGGTGGACTCGGAGCTGGTGCAGGCGTCGTTGGCGCCGATCAGCATGGTGACGTAGTCGACGTTCTGTGCGACGGCCGCGTCGGCCTGGCCCGGCATGTCCGCCGACTTCGCGCCGGAGCGGGCGACGTTGTGGTTATGGCCGTTGATCGCCGGGTTCACCGCGCGGATCCGCAGGTAGTGGCTGTTCACGGCGGAGTCGGTGCCGGTGCTGAACGACCGGGACGGGCAGTCGACGTACCAGCCGCAGGCGTTGAAGCCGCGGGTGATCGAGTCACCCATGCTGGCCATCGACGCGGGCGGGGGACCGGGGTCGGCGCCGGCCGGAGCGGCGGTGAGCACGACCGAGGAGACGAGGACGGCGGTGGCGAGCAGCGTGGTGCGAAGCCTTCGCCAGCGGCGGGGGACGGTGGTGGACATCGGTGGCCTCCGGATCGCGGTGCCTGGGCCAGAAGCGGGGGGTGGTCCGATCGGGACCGGGCCGGTTGGCGGTCATCCCGTCGGGGTGGTCCGCTCGAAGTGACCGGTGGGAAGTGCGCCAGAGCATAGAGAGGACAGTCACCCTCCTCAATGGTCGTGTCAGGTCGCGGTCAGCATCTGATGCATAAGGCGTACGTCCCTATCGAGTCGATATGGCGGATGTCTTGTTCATGATCTTATATGTCTGAATACTCGGGAACGATGTGCCGTTGTTCGGTGCAGAACCCTCCAAACCCCCCTATGGGAGGCCCTCCATGCGATCCACGAGGTCCCCACTCCGTCGTGTCGCGGTGGCCATCACCGCCGGCACCCTGGTGGCCGGAGTGCTGGCCGGCGCCCCCGTCCACGCCGCACCCGCCGTCGTCGCGTCCCCGGACGCCGCCACGGCGCTCTCCGAGCGGCTCGGCGCCCGCTCCGCCGGGACGTACCTCGACGAGGTGAGCGGCAAGATGGTCGTGACGGTGACCGACGAGGCCGCCGCCCGCGAGGTCCGGGCCGCCGGCGCGATCCCGCGCATCGTCGCCCGCGGCGCCGCCGAGCTCGCCAAGGTCACCGCGGCGCTCGACGCGTCGGCCCGGATCCCCGGCACCGCCTGGTATGTCGACCCGGTCAGCAACCAGGTGGTGGTGGACGTGGACAGCACGATCACCGGCGCCACGCTCGCCAAGATCAAGTCCGTGATCGCCCCGTACGGCGACGCGGCCCGGATCCAGCCGATCCCCGGCATCCTGAGCACCACGATCTCTGGCGGCAACGCCATCTACACCGGCGGCAGCCGCTGCTCGCTCGGCTTCAACGTCCGCAGCGGCAACACCTACTACTTCCTCACCGCCGGACACTGCACCAACGCGGGGGCCAACTGGTCGGCCAGCTCGGGCGGCTCGGTGATCGGCACCCGCGCCGGCAGCAGCTTCCCCGGCAACGACTACGGCATCGTCCGGTACGCGAGCGGCGTGGGCCAGCAGCCGGGCGACGTGTACCTGTACAACGGCAGTTACCGGGACATCACCGGCGCCGCCAACCCGACGGTCAACCAGTCGGTGCAGCGGAGCGGCAGCACCACCGGGCTGCGCAGCGGCCGGGTGACCGCGCTGAACGCCACCGTCACCTACCAGGGCAGCGGCACGGTCTCCGGGCTGATCCGGACCACGGTCTGCGCCCAGCCGGGCGACAGCGGCGGCCCGCTCTTCGCCGGCAACACCGCGCTGGGCCTCACCTCCGGCGGCAGCGGTAACTGCACGACCGGCGGCGTCACCTACTTCCAGCCGGTCGTCGAGGCGCTGAACGCGTACGGCGTGAGCGTCTACTGAGCGACCGTCTCCTGATCTGATCCGATCCGATCATCCCTCGACCGGCGTGGCCGGGGACCACCGTGACGGTCGGTACGTCCGGACCGGCAGCGGCCCCGACCACGCCGGTCACGGCGTGTCCCGGCCGGCGTCCGGCACCGCGCGCCGGCGGTGACGGGACCACCGACGGGAGACGAGGACGACGGTGAGTGGCCAGAGTCCCTCCGTGCCGGAGGTCACCCCCTCGGCCAGCCCCGCCGTGGCGCCGTCGGGCAACTGTAGGGCGAGCCAGAGTCCGGAGCCGAGCATCACCCCGGTCGCGGCGAGCGCCGCGGGAGGGCGGAGCACCCACGGCCGGTCCCGGGGTACGACCGGCCCGCTTCGCCCGGTGCCGCCGGATTGTCGCCGGGCACGGGGCAGCAGGGCCACCGCCGGCCAGAGCCCGAGCGCGACGAAGCCCACCACGGCCGAGATCCCGTGGGCAGGCGGGGTGGCCGAGTCGACCTTCGGGACCGAGGCGACCACGATGGTGGCGACGCCGCCGAGCCCGTACACCGCGCGGGCGACCAGTGGGACGACACGCAGGCCGAGCGCGGTCACCAGGTGCGCCACCCCGAGCCCCGCGAGGCAGGTGATCAGGATCAGCCGGTCCACCATGCCGAACGAGGCGAGCACGCTGATGGTGTCCGCGACCGGGTCGTACCCGTCGGGTCGGCGGACCGCCGCCAGCGTCCAGCCGGTGGCCAGCAGCACCGGTGCCGCCACCGAGGAGAGCACCCCCCACCAGGGCACCGCAGGCATGTCCTGACCCTACGGCCGGACCCGGGTCCGGCAGGCCGAGTCGGCCGATACTCCGTCATCCCCGATCCGGGGTGAGGACGCCCGGGCGGGGATGCCCGGGTCAGGATGGCCGTTGTCAGGGCCGCCCGGGCCGGGCGGAGCCAGCCGAGGAACCGGGTGAACGGGGCGGCCGGATCGGGTCCGGGCTCCGGATCGAGCCGGTCCAGGTCGCCTGCGTCGGTGCGCTCACGCCCGATCTTGGGCCTGGCGGACCGTCCGGCGGGTACGGCGGGACGAGCGGCGGCGGGTTGATCCGGTCCGGGCACGGCCAGCGGTCACCGCAGCGGCAGCGCCGCGACCAGGGACGCCGCCAGTCGCGACAATGCTGTGGGGCGTACCGGACGGGCGTGGGCGGGCGGCGCGACAGTGACCACATCGGACGACCTCCGGGGATGCCTGGGTTGAAGCCCCGGGGACCGGTTCGGCAGGCGAGGCGGGGGCCCGGTCCCCGGGGCGGGGAAGCGCCCACCGGTCGGGCTCCGGTCGCCGTCGGGCGCGTTTCCCGGTTCACAGTCTGGTGATCCAGGCACTACTGTCGGAAGCCTCCACCCGGCGACCCAGGTCGATGTCCGGGGCCAATCAACCAAGGTAAGGAGCCTGTCCGTGGCCGAATCGCCCTCCACACTCAGCCTCTTCGCCGGCGAGCTACGCCGGTTCCGCAGCATGGCCAAGCTGTCCCAGGAGGGCCTGGCCCAGCGGATCAACTTCTCGGCGGCGCTGGTTGCGAAGGTCGAGCTCTGTCAGCGTCGCCCGACCAGGGACTTCGCCAAACGGTGCGACGCCGTGTTGGAGACCGGCGGACTGCTGGAACGGATCCACGAGGTGCTCGGGCCAGGTCCGATCCTGCCCTGGTTCCGGCAGTGGGCGGCCTTCGAGCAGGAGGCGATCGCGCTCCGCTGCTTCGAGCTGTCGGTGGTTCCGGGGCTTCTGCAGACCGAGGCGTACGCGCGGGCGCTGCTCGCCAGTGGTGGCCTGCTGACGGGGGAACGGGTCGAGCAGCAGGTGGCCGCCCGATTGGCCCGGCAGGAGATGCTGGCCCGGGACATCCCGCCGATGTTCACCGCCGTAATCGACCAGCGGGTGCTGCACCAGCCGGTCGGCGGACCGGCCGTGATGCGGGAGCAGCTTCTGCACATCGCGAAGGTGTGCGCCGAGCGGCCCCGGGTCCGAATGCAGGTCGTGCCGACGAGCGCCGGCGCGTACGCTGGGCTGAACGGCCCCTTCGTGATCGCCACCCTCGTCGACGGCGACGACGTCGCCTGCCTGGACGACCAGCTTCAGGGACGGCTGGTCGAGCGCAGTGACGACATCACCGTCGTCCGGCAGCTCTGGGAGTCGATCCGGAGTGAGGCCCTGAACGAGCAGCAGTCCATCGAGTTGATCCTGGAAGTGGCGGAGTCATGGAACTGACCGGCGCGGTCTGGCGGAAGAGCAGCCGCAGCAACGGCCACGGCGGCAACTGTGTCGAGGTGGCGGACAACCTGCCCGGCGTGGTGGGGGTACGGGACAGCAAGGATCCGAACGGGCCGGTGCTGATCTTCGAGACGGACGCCTGGCGAGCCTTCGTCCACACCGTCGCGTCACGGTAGGCGGCGCGCAGCCGGCGCGGTTGCCTGTGCCCGTCGGTCGCCGGCCTGGCTGGTGACTCGTCACGGCTCGTCACGCGGGTACGCCACCCAGCGATCGACGCCTTCGGACCCGTCCTCATGCGACCATGGAGGAGACACCATCGTGAGCAGCCAAGTGAAGGAAATCGCGCGAGTTGATCTTTAGCGCCCCAGGTCACGAAGTCTCTTCCCCGCGTACGCGGGGGTGATCCCTCGTGTGATGGGAATCGCGGTAGTCAAGCAGCCTCTTCCCCGCGTACGCGGGGGTGATCCTCGGGCACCATCACCGGCACCCTCGATCCACTGCTCTTCCCCGCGTACGCGGGGGTGATCCCCTGTGTCCGGAACCGCCGCTCGGCGTGGCGACCCTCTTCCCCGCGTACGCGGGGGTGATCCCCGACGGATTGCCAGCGCCGCCAGCGGGTGGGCCTCTTCCCCGCGTACGCGGGGGTGATCCCCATCTTGGTCACCGTCCGCCCTTTCTCGATGGCTCTTCCCCGCGTACGCGGGGTGATCCCTGCACGGTGCGCCAATCCTCGCCGACGCCGTACTCTTCCCCGCGTACGCGGGGGGTGATCCCGCCCTCAAGACCACCGGTGGCGGTGATGGCCTCTCTTCGCCGCGTACGCGGGGTTGTCGGCGACGGTTGAACCTTGACCCTTTGGCGTCGGGTGAATCGGGACCCCTTATTTCGTCTGGATCGTTGCTTGTGGTTTCGGTGGTGTTGGCTGCCGGGACGCAGCTGAGGTCCGGTTGCGTAGCCGGTAGCCGTCGCCCTTTGAGAGGAGATGACCTCGGCGTGGTGGACGATGCGGTCGGTCATGGCGGCGACGGTGTCGTCGCCGAAGACCTCGTCCCGGTAGCGATTGGTCCCGTCTACGAGTGTGTCTCGACCGTTGCGCTGGAGTGGGCCGTTGCTGCTTGCTGCGTCGGTAGTCTCTCGGTTGACCGACTTGTCATCGACTCTGGACCAGGCTCCGTTCTCCTGTCGGGATAGGTGATCTTGATGTATCAAGTGAAGGAAATCGTGCGAGTTGATCTTTAGCGCCCCAGGTCAAGAAGTCTGTTCCCCGCGCACGCGGGGGTGATCCCCTGTTCGGCTCACTGCCAGCGACGGCAGAGGACTGTTCCCCGCGCACGCGGGGGTGATCCCTTATACGAGCCCGGCGACGATTCCGCCGAGATCTGTTCCCCGCGCACGCGGGGGTGATCCACCGGCGCGTGTCCGCGCATCGGAGCCGGACCGGACTGTTCCCCGCGCACGCGGGGGTGATCCCCAGCCCCGCGAGTACATGGCGAGCTGCATCGCCTGTTCCCCGCGCACGCGGGGGTGATCCCCGCGGGCACGGACCAGATCCGATGCGGGGCGTCCTGTTCCCCGCGCACGCGGGGGTGATCCCGAGTCCGCGCCGGCCGACATGGCCTTGCTCGCCCTGTTCCCCGCGCACGCGGGGGTGATCCGTATGAGTCAGCAGATTGTCATCGTGGGATGACCTGTTCCCCGCGCACGCGGGGGTGATCCCCAGGCTCCCCAAACCCAAGCCGGCCGACGCGCCTGTTCCCCGCGCACGCGGGGGTGATCCCTCGATGAGCTAGAGGCCCTAGGCGCCATCGTGGCTGTTCCCCGCGCACGCGGGGGTGATCCGGATGGTGGAACTTCCAAGGCGCGCGGCGTGAACTGTTCCCCGCGCACGCGGGGGTGATCCTTTGGGCCAGTCGTCCGGCTCCGGACGGTGGAGGGGCGACCCTATTGCCGCGCACGCGGATCGACCTCGCGTCGGCCTGCGATTGCGAGGGTGTTTTACGCTGACTCGCGCTCGTCGAGTGTTCGGGAGGTTTGGGTGCGCAACCGGCGCCGTGCCCGCGTTGCTGTCACGGGGATGATGGCTGTCCTGGCGGTTACCAGTCTCGGCTGCGGCTTCGTGCGGGATCTCGTTCCCAAGTCGAACGCCGACCCGCGGGAAGCCTCGGAAGACCAACCGACCTACGACTCAAACGCCATGGGCGAGGTCGTCGGGACGAACTGCCGCTACGACAGGGATTCCCGACAGTTCAAGTACGACATCTCGGTGCAGAACGCCTCGTCGGAGCACACCTTCACGTACAACATCTTGATCAACTTCACGGGCGGCGACACTCCCTTCTCGGATGACAGTTTCGGCGGCCAGAGCCTCCAGGTGACGGTGGCCGCAGGCCGGGATCGAAAGCTCACCGTGACCCAGGGCTACACCATGACCAAGCGCACCTACTACAACTGCACCATTACCTCTGCCACGAAGTCGTTGGCCGACTAACCGTGGGAGCCTCGCCTCGGCCCGCAGAATCTGTCCGAGGTGGATGACCGCTGTCCGTGATCCGTCAGTCCGGTATGTGCCTGGTGACCCCGATGTCTGGTAACACTGGGTTATCCGGGGAGGCGGGATCCGTCGATCTTCGGCCTGGCGGCCCGGCCAGCGGTCCGGGCGGCGCCCCGGGAGACCGGTGGGCGGGCGGAGCAGCGTCGGGCGGTTGCCCGACGCGACTCCGACTCCTTCACCACGGTCTGTACGGGAGAGACCATGCCCGCACCACTCACCCCACTCGCCCGGTGGCCCGGCCCGGCCACCACCGGCGTACCGGCGGCAGCCCGACTGACGTCCTCGGGTCCGCTGGACCTGAAGCGGGACGGCGAGGTCGTCACCGACCTCCACGTCACCGGGTACGTCAACGTCTACGCCCGGGACGTCGTCATCCGTCGCACGAAGATCACATGTGCGGGCGGGCCGTTCGCGATCCGCACGCTCGGTTCGGCGGTCAACCTCCTGGTCGAGGACGTGGAGATCGACGGGCGAGGATGGGCCTCCGCCGCCGTCCATCTTGACGACTACACACTCCGCCGGGTCGACATCCACCACGTCCGGGACGGTGTCCGGCTCGGTTCCCGGACCGTTGTGGTCGACTCCTGGATCCACGACCTCGTCCCGGCCCCGGGCTCGCACAACGACTGTCTGCGCGTCTCCGACGCCACCGACGTGGTCGTCCGACACAACCGCCTCGACGCGTACCAGCCCGACACCGGAGAACCGCTGAACTCGTGCCTGCTGCTCGACGGCGCCGTCCACAATCTCCGGTTCGAGGAGAACTACTGCGACGGGGGCGCCTACAGCGTCACGATCCGCCCCGAACTGGTCGCCTCGAACGTCGTCATCCGGGGCAACGTCTTCGGCCGCCGCTACCGGCTCGGTGCCGTCAGCCGGCCCGGCCACCCGGGAGTGCACTGGGCCGACAGCAACGTCTGGTGTGACGACGGCCGCCCGGTGGCCTGATCCGCGTCCTCCGGCGGGAACGGCGGTCGGCGTACCGGGAGGAACGACCATGGTCGGACCGACCCGCCCCGGCGGCCTCCGCGATCGGTCAGCTCGCCCCTCCGTACCCGGGAGGGTGGTATTTACTCAGCAAGTACTTATCGAGTAAGTTGGCGGCCATGCAGCGGAACGCGGTGCGGTGGGGGCTGCTCGCCCTCTTCGCCGACGGCCCCAAGTACGGCTACCAGCTGAGAACCGAGTTCGACGCCCGTACCGGCGGTACCTGGGCGCTCAACGTCGGGCAGCTCTACACCACCCTCGAACGGCTCGACCGGGACGGCCTGGTCGCCAAGGCCGGCACCAACGACGAGGGGCGCACCATCTACGCCATCACCGACAAGGGTCGGCAGGCGTTGGCAAACTGGTTCGCCACCCCGGTCACCGACACCGACCGCCCCCGCAGCGAGCTGGCGATCAAGCTCGCCATCGCGGCGGCCACCCCGGACGTCGACGTGGCCGCCGTCATCCAGGCCCAGCGGACGGAGTCGATGCGGCAGATGCGGGACTTCACCGACCTGCGTCGGGCCGCCGACCCCAGCCGCGACGACATCACCTGGCTGCTCCTGCTGGACCATCTGGTCTTCACGCTCGAGAGCGAGATCCGCTGGCTCGACCACGTCGAGGCCACCGTGCTGCGCCGACGCCGCGCCCGTCGGTCGGCCGCGCCCCGAGCCGCCGCCGCACCCGACCCGGCTGCCGCCGAACCCGGCGTGGCCGAGGGGGAGCGGGTGCGATGACCGACGTGGTGCTGCGGTTCACCGCCGTGACCCGGGTCTTCCGCTCCGGCGATACCGAGGTACGAGCCCTGGACGAGGTGAGCTTCGAGGTGGGTGCGGGGGAGCTGGTCGCCGTGATGGGGCCGTCCGGCTCGGGCAAGTCCACCCTGCTCGCCCTCGCCGGCGGGCTTGACGCGCCCACCCGGGGAACGGTCGAGGTCGAGGGCGTCGCCCTCGCCGGACTGGACGCCGCCACCCTGGCGCGGCTGCGCCGGGACCGGATCGGCTACGTCTTCCAGGACTACAACCTGATCACCGACCTCACCGCCGCGGAGAACGTCGCGCTGCCCCGGGAACTCGCCGGGGTACGGCCGCGCCTCGCCCGCCGCGAGGCGCTCGACGCGCTCACCCGGGTCGGCCTCGGCGAGCTGGCCGACCGCTTCCCCGACCAGCTCTCCGGCGGGCAGCAGCAGCGGATCGCGATCGCCCGGGCCCTGGTCGGGCAGCGGCGGCTCGTCCTCGCCGACGAGCCCACCGGGGCGCTGGACTCGGAAACCGGCGAGGCGGTGCTCGAGGTGCTACGGGCGCAGGTCGATGCCGGCATCGCGGGGGTGCTCGTCACCCACGAGCCCCGGTACGCCGGCTGGGCCGACCGCACGATCTTCCTCCGTGACGGCCGGCTGGTCGACTCCACCGGACCCCGCACCACCGCGGAGCAGCTTCTCGGGGGTCGGGCATGACCGGCGAGTACCTCGGATCCTGGCGCACCGCGCTCCGGATCGCCCGGCGGTCGGTCCGGCGCAACCGGGGACGCAGCGCCCTGATCCTGCTGATGCTGTTCCTGCCGGCGTACGCCGCCACCGTCCTGGTGGTCGCCTGGGCCAACCTGGGCACCCCTGACCGGGACGCCGACTTCAAGCTCGGTCGTGCCGATCTGGTGCTCTCCGCGGCGCCGTCCGACCTCGCCGAGCTCTCCACCATGCTCCCGACCGGCAGCCGTACCGCGCCACACGCCACCGGCCGGACCGTGGTCGCCCTGCCCGGCGAGCGACTGAACAGCTACGAGTACGAGGCGACGGATCCGACCGACCCGCTGAACCGGGGCCGGTACGTCGTCCGGGCCGGCGTCCCGCCCCGGGGCGCGACCGAGGTGGCGGTGACCCGGGCACTCGCTGACCAGATCGACGTCACGCTCGGCGACCGGATCGAGGCGGGGATGCCGCTGCGCCAGCTGACCGTGGTCGGAATCATCGACATTAGTCGATCATTGCGGCTGCCCGCGCTGGTCGTCCCGGCCGACGCACCGCTGTCGGCCGGGGCAAGCCGGTCACTGCTGGTCGACCTTCCCGCGGGTGCGGGCTGGTCGGGCCCACCGCCCGGCGCGCGCTACGAGACGGGTCCCAACGGCGAAGCCGTGCCGAGCGGGATCTCGTTCGGCATGCTCACCCGTGCCGACACCGTGCCGTCCCTGGAGCAGCGGGCGATGCAGGCGGCAGCCGTGACCCTCGTGGTCAGCTTTGCGGCGGCCCAGGTGACGCTCCTCGTCGGCGCGGCGTTCCTGGTCGGCGCGCGCCGGCAGCGGCGAGAACTCGCCCTGGTGGCGGCGGCCGGCGGCACCCCGCGCCAGGTGGGTCGGATCGTGCTCGCCGCCGGGCTGTTGCTCGGAGCCGTCGCGGCCGGTGCCGCGGCGGTGCTCGGGGTCGCCACCGTCGCCCTCGCCGGGCCGGCCGTCGAACGGATCTCCGACCACCCGTTGCTCGACATCTCCGTACCGGTCTGGTCCGTCGTCGGCGTGGTGACGGTGACCGTCCTGGTCGGGCTGGCCGCCACGTATCTGCCCGCCCGCGCCGCGGCCAGGGAACTGGTCCGGGCCAGGCTCGGCGGCCAGCGGGACCGGTCCCGGGCGGACCTGGCCTGGCTGGTGGCGGGTCTGCTGCTGCTCGGTGCCGGTGTGGCGGCGCTGCTCTGGTCGGCGCACCCAGACGGTCGGGTCGAACTGATCGCGCTCGGCGGGATCCTGGTGCTGCTCGGCGTCGCCGCCGCCGCGCCGGCGCTGGTCTGGGTCGTCGGCCGGCTCGCGTCCCGGCTGCCGCTGTCCGTCCGACTCGCGGTGCGGCACTCGGCCCGGCATCGGCTCCGTACCGGTGCGGCGGTCGCGGCGGTCAGCGCCGCGGTCGCCGGCAGCGTCGGACTGGGGCTGGTCGGCGCGGCCCGCGGCGACACGGCGGCGGTCTGGCGGGAGGCCCGGGACGGGCAGGTGTTGCTGCCGGCCGACGCGGCGGCCATGCTCGGGCCGGACGGCATCCGCCGCCTCACGGCGGCGCTGCCCACCCGGAGCGCGGTCATGCTGCGGATGGGCACGGACCCGAAGCTGCCTCCGGGATCCACCGTGACCATGCCGTCGTCGGACCCGGCCGTGCTGTCCAGCGCCGCCAGCTTCCAGCTCGGGATCGCGGTCGGCGGTGCCGAGACGATCCGGGCGGTCACGGGCCGGGAGGCGACCGGCGCGGAGCTCGCCGCGTTGCGCGACGGCGCCGCGGTGCTGTTCAACGACACGCTGCTGGTCAACGGCCGGACCACGGTCGCGAGCGGAAAGGCCGGACCGGTCACCGTGCCGGCCGTGGTGGCGGTGCACGGCGAGTACTTCAAGGATCTGCCCGGCATGGTGATCTCTGAGGCGACCGCGCGGTCGGTGGGACTCACCGTGACACCGGGACAGTTGCTGGTGGACACCACCCGAATGCCCCGGGCGGAGGAGATCGCCGCCGCCACGACCGTGCTGCTCCGGGCGCAGCTCGCCGCCGATCCGGTGCCGGCGGCCCCGATCCTGGTCGAGCCGGCACGGGTGCGGAGCGGCCCGACCGAGAGCCAGACGATGTTCTGGCTGCTCGCGGCCGTCAGCGCGACGGTCACCGTGGCGGCGACCGGGGTGGCGGTCGGGCTGACCATCGCCGAGCTCCGCGACGATCTCGCCACGATGAGCGCGGTCGGGGCCGGGCCCCGGCTCCGCCGCCGGATCACCGCCGCCCAGGCCGCCGTCGTTGCCGGCCTCGGTACGCCGCTCGGGCTGCTCGCCGGCCTCGGCCCATCCGCCGGGTACGTCGCGTACAACGCGTCGGTGCACTGGCGGATCCCGTGGCTGCCACTGCTGCTCATCGTCGTGGGCCCGGCGACCCTCGCCACCGGCCTCGCCGCCGCGTGCACCCGGACCCGGGCCGTCGCCGTCCCGCGCCGTCGGGCGGCCTGACCGGGCTGCACGCCCGTCGCGGGCGACGCGGGTGTGCCGGCTCGGACGCGACCGTTGTCCCGACTAACCGTGGTTGAGCACCTGTTTCTCGCCGGCCGTCACCGGGAACGGCAGCACGTTGCCGGGCGGCGGCAACGGGCAGATGAAGGCGTCGGAGAACGCGCAGGGTGGCAGCACCGCCCGGTTGAAGTCGAAGGCCACCCGGCCGGCCGTGGCCGGTAGCGGCACGAACAGGAAGCGGGCCGCCCCGTACGTCTCTCGTCCGCTGGTCGCGTCGCGGAAGGTGATGTGCGCCGTGCCGGGGTCGCCGGTGTCCAGGCCGAGAAGCGTGGCCCGCTCCTCGCCGACCCGGAAGGTGAACGTGCCGACCGCCCGGTAGTCCGCCTCGCGGTCCGAATTGGAGTGCCGGATCCGTTCGGTACGGGTCGCCGGCGCCGGCCGGAACTCGGCCTCGATCACCCAGGACGGGTCGGGCTGGTACGCGTCGATGCCGGCGAACCGGCGTACCGCGTCGGCGTCCGGGTCGAACGTGCGGACCGCCACGTCGCCGGCCCGGCGGATGATCCGGAGGTCCAGTCGGCCGACCGTCAGCCGCTGGTCGTCGCGGAGGACGGCGTCCCGGGTGAGCACGCCGTCCACCAGCAGTCCCTCGGCGTCGGCGACCCGGACGGCCGTGCCGTCGACCCACCACCTGCCCGGCACCCCGTCCAGCACCCTCGCGTCGCGCGGCGAGAGCCAGTGCGTCCCGGTCAGGGTGAGGTGGCCGCCGGGGGCGGCGACGGCGGCGATCCGCTCCGCCCGCCACCGGTGCCAGTCCTCGACGAACGTGTCAGGGTCGGTCATCGCGTTCCTCCCGTTCCGTGGCCGGCGGTCGCCGCCGGCTCGGCGCCCGGTGCGGCGTCGGCATGCCGGTCACCGGACGAGCGTCGACGCCGGGACGTCCCTGCCCGGATCGACCCGGCCGTCGTCCGACAGCGGTTCCAGGTCTGAAGGCAGCCGGGGAACCGCGGACAGCAACATTCGGGTGTACGCGTCGGCCGGCTCGGTCAGCACCCGGTCGGTCGCGCCGGACTCCACCACCCGCCCGTCGCGCAGCACCATCACCTGCGCGCAGAGCTGACTGACGACCGCCAGGTCGTGCGAGACCAGCACCAGGGTGAGCCCGTACCGGTCCACGAGCTCCCGGAGCAGGTCGACGATCTGTTGCCGTACCGACACGTCCAGCGCGCCGACCGGTTCGTCGGCCAGCAGCAGCCGGGGGCGCGGTGCCAGGGCGCGGGCGATCGCGATCCGCTGTCGTTGTCCCCCGGAGAACTCGTGCGGGTAGCGCCGGCCATCGTCGGGGTGCAGCCCGACCGCCGTGAGTACCTCGGCCACCCGGCGCGCCCGCTCCTCCCGGTTCGGGGCGAGGCGCAGTGACCGCAGCGGCTCCGCGATGATCGAGGCGACCGACATCCGGGGATCGAGCGAGGACCGCGGATCCTGGAAGACCACCTGCACCTGTCGGCGGAAGTCACGCGCGTCGACCCGGTCGAGCGGTTGCCCGGCGAACCGAACCTGGCCCGAGGTCGGCCGGTCCACCCCGAGCAGCAGCCGGAGCAGTGTGCTCTTGCCCGCGCCGGACTCCCCGACGATGCCGAGGCTGGTGCCCGCCCGGATGTTCACGTCGACGTCGTCGAGCGCCGGCGCCGGCCGTCCCGGGTAGCGGCGGGTCAGGTGTTGCCCGGTGAGGATCAGGTCGCCGGCGGCGGTCGGCTGTGCGGTCTGCTTCGGCTGGTCAGCGCTGCCCGGCTCCGCGGGCCGCTCCGGCGCCGCCGCGGCGGTCGGCTCCGGTCCGGCGGGCACCGCCTGGCCGGCCAGCCGGGTCACCGCCAGGGCACTGCGCACCAGGCGCCGGGCGTACCCGGACCGGGGACGGCGCAAGACGTCGTCCACGCTCCCCGACTCGACCACCCGGCCGTGCCGCATCACGACCAGGTCCCGGGCCAACCCGGCGACCACCGGCAGGTCGTGGCTGATGAACAGCAGGGCCACCCCGGTCTGGGCCACGAGTTCCCCGAGGAGCTCCAGGACCTGCGCCTGGACCGTGACGTCCAGGGCGGTGGTCGGCTCGTCGGCGATGAGCACCCGGGGTCGGCAGGCCAGGGCCATGGCGATCGCGACCCGCTGCCGCTGACCGCCGGAGAGCTGGTGCGGCAGTGCCCGGGCGAGCCGGGCCGGGTCGGGCAGGTGCACCCGGGCGAGCCACCGGACCGCCTCGGCCTCGGCGTCGGCCCGGTTGAGCCCGTGATGCATCCGGAGGGGTCCGGTGAGCTGGCGGCCGACCGGCATCAGCGGGTCGAGGGCGGTCAGCGGCTCCTGGAAGACCACGCCCAGGGTTCGACCGCGGACCCGTCGCCACTCCCGGTCGGGTCGACCCAGCAGGTCCCGGCCGTCGACCACGACCCGGCCGCTGGCCCGCATCCCGTCCGGCAACAGCCCGAGCAGCGCCAGCGCGGTCAGCGACTTGCCCGAGCCCGACTCGCCGATCAGACCCACCCGGTCACCCGCGTCGAGCCGGAGATTGACCCCGCTGACCAGCGTTCCGTCGGGAGCGCTGACCGAGAGGTCCTCCGCGGCCAGGATGGTCATCGAATCTCCTCCCCGTGCCCGGCGGCGCGACCCGGTCGGCCGGGGCGGCGGCGGTCCCGGCCACGGCCGGGGCGGGTGGCCGTGCCGCGCCTCGGTCGGCGCAGCTCCGGATCGAGGACCTCCCGCAGACCGTCGCCGAGCAGGTTGACCCCGATCACCGTGGCGGAGACCGCCAGACCGGGCAGAATCGCGTTCCACGGCGCCACGGCCACCGTCGACTGCGCCTCCTGGAGCATCCGCCCCCAGGACGGTGTGGGCGGGGGAGTGCCCAGCCCGAGGTAGGACAGCGACGCCTCGGCGATCACCGCGATCCCGAACGCGAGGGTGACCTGTACGAGCAGGGTGTGCCAGATGTTGGGCAGGACGTGCCGGACGAGGATCGCCAGTGGACCGGTGCCGCAGGTGCGGGCCGCCAGCACGTAGTCCTGGGTGAGGATCCGGCTGGCCGAGATGCGGGTCAGCCGGGCGACCTCGGCCGACACACCGACGCCGATCGCCACGATCGCCACCAGGCTCGACGCCCCGTACCCGGTGACGAGCAGCATCGCCAGCAGCAGGGTGGGAAAAGCGATCACGACGTCGATCAGGCCGATCACCGCGCTGTCGATCCGCCGGCCCCCGCCCGCGGCGAGGAGGCCGAGCGGGACGCCCACCGCGACGGCGACCGCGACCGCGGCCAGCCCGATCCAGACCGCGGTACGGGCGCCCAGCATGAGCAGGCTGAACTGGTCCCGGCCGAGCCGGTCGGTGCCGGCCCAGTGCTGCGCGGACGGGGCGGCGAGCCGGCTGCCCGGCTGCGGCGGGTCCATCCCGTACGGGGTCCAGAAGAGCGAGACCACGGCCAGGCCGAGGACGAGGCCGAGCAGCACCAGTCCGACCACCAACGACGGTGACCCGCCCCGACTCCGTGATACGACCGGCACGGCCCGGTCCGTGCCCCCGGCCCGGGCGGTCACGCCCGACCTCGCAGCCGCGGGTCGATGAGCCGCTGGACGACGTCGACGACGAGCCCCACCAGCAGCACGGTGGCGGTCATGAGGAAGACCGTTCCCTGCACGACGGGCAGGTCCCGGGCCTGCACGCTGGAGAGCAGCAGGGTGCCCAGCCCGGGCAGCGCGAAGACGCTCTCGATCACCACCGTGCCGAGTAGTGAGCTGGCCAGCAGGACGCCGAGCACGTTCACCACCGGGGCGGCGCCGTTGCGCAGCCCGTGCCGCCACAGGGCCCGGGGCAGGCTGTACCCGAGCGAACGGGCGGTGCGCAGGTAGTCCTGGTGCAGCACGTCCAGCGTGGCCGAGCGGACGTACCGAATCAGCAGGGACGCCTGCGCGACGGTGAGGGTGAGCACCGGCAGTACCAACGACTCGACGGCACCTCCCGGATCTCGCCACCCGACCCTGGGGAACCCGCCCGGTGGCAGTAGCCGCCACCGCACCGCGACCAGCCAGACCAGGAGGATGCCCAGCCAGAAGACCGGCAGCGCGATGCCGAGCTGGGCGAGGCCGGAGAGCACCACCCCGAGGAGACCGCGCCGGCGGACCGCCGCCAGTACGCCGACGGGTACGGCCACCAGGGCCGAGGCGACGAACGCGCTGAGCGCGAGCGGCAGGGTCACCGGCAGGCGCTCGGTGATCTGGTCGAGCACCGGGGTACGGGTGAACAGGCCCTCGCCGAGGTCGCCGGTGAGCAGCCCGCCGAACCAGTCGACGTACTGGGCGAGCAGGGGACGGTCGGTGCCGAGCTGCCGCCGGACCGCGTCGTACTGCTCGGGTGACGAGCCGATCCCGAGCAGGGTCACCGCGGGGTCGCCGGGCAGGACCCGGAGCAGGAGGAACACCGCCGACGCCGCCACCACCAGCGAGCCGAGCAGCCAGCCGATCCGGCGGAGCAGCCAGCCGAGCCCGGCGCGGCTCCGGTCAGCGCCGCTTGCTGATCGGCGCCACATAGAAGCTGTCCGTGGTGTTGTTCTTCTGGTAGCCGGTCACCGCCGACGAGGCGATCTTGATTGCCGGGTTGAGGTAGAGCCAGTCACTGGCGGCGTCCTCGGAGATCTGTCGGGCCACCTTCCGCAGCAGCTCGGTCTGCTCCTGCGGCGTCGCCGCGGTCTCCGAGGCGGCCACCCACTGCTGCACCTGCGGGTTGTCGTACTGCCAGTAGAAGTCCGGGTCGCCGTACCAGATGAGGTCGCGCTGGTTGACGTGGGTCATGATCGTGGCCTGGTAGTTGTGCCGCTGGTAGACCTTGTCGGTCCAGGTCGCGTCGTCGACCGGGTTGAGCGAGATGGTGATCCCGACCTGGGCGAGTTGGTTCTTCAGACCCTGGGCGATGATGGTGCTGGAGTCGGAGGGCACGTAGTCGACGGTGAAGGTGAGCCCGTCCGCGTACCCGGCCTTGGCCAGCAGCTCCCTCGCGCTCGCCGGATCGTGGTCGTCGATGCCGGTCAGGTCCTCGTACCACGGGTCGGTCGGCGGCACCATCGAGCCGAGAATCTGCCCGCGCCCGGCCCACACGGCGTTCAGCAGGGCCCTGCGGTCGGTGGCCCGGCGGATCGCCCTCCGGACGTCGACGTTGTTGAACGGCGCGATCGCGTTGTTGACGACGAACAGCTCCTTGGTTGTCGAGGTGCCCTCGACGATGGTGAACTCCGGCCGGTTCTCGAACTGGGTGAGGACGTCCGGTGACGTGACCTGGGTGACCAGGTCGAGCTGCCCGGCGAGCAGCGCGTTGTGCTCGGCGGTGGCGTCGGTGAAGAACCGGTAGACGACCTCCCTGTTCCTCGCCGGCTCACCCCAGTACCGGTCGTTGCGGGTGAGGGTGATCGAGTCGCCCTTCTTCCACTCGCTGAGGACGTACGGGCCGGTGCCGATGACCGTGGTGTCCGGGTTGCCGACCCCCGGCTTGGTCACGGCCGCGCCCGTCGTGGTGAGGTAGAACAGGAACGACTGGGAGCGCGCGGAGAGCACCACCCGGACCGTCGCGTCGTCCGGCGCGGTGATCTCCTTCATGATCGAGAGGTTCTTCTTCCGCGCGCTGGTCGACTCGTCGGAGATCACCCGCTTCAGGGTGGTCACCACGTCGGCGGCCCGGAGCGGGGTGCCGTCCGAGTAGGTGACCCCGGGGCGGAGACGGAACGTGTACTCCGTGCCGTCGGGGGAGATGTCCCAGGAGGCGGCGAGCAGCGGCTCGACCGTACCGTCGTCGGTCAGGACCGTCAGACCCTCGACGACGTTGCGGAGCAGGACCTGGGCGTGTCCGGTGTTGCCGCCCTTGACGGTGTTCAGGGTCGTCGGCTCGGTGAGCGATCCGATCGTGATGGTCGCGTCGGGATCCGGCGTTCCGGATCCGGAGGCGTTGTCGGTGGCGCCGCCGCAGGCCGAGAGGAGCAGGGCGGCGGTCGTCGCCACCGCGGTGGCGAGGAGCCCGAGCGGGCGTCGGCGGTAGGCGGGGGGCATGTGTTGCTCCAGGAAGGACGGTGCCGTCCGACGGCACCGGATGTCGTACGTGCTACGGACACCCGCGCTCGGTGGGCCGGGTGCGGTGTTCGCCGGGCGGAGCGAGGGTGGGAGAACGGTGGTGAGAAGGCCGAGACGGCGTCGGGGTCGTCAGCGACAACAGTGGCGGCGCCCCGGCACCATGCCGGAGGCGGGCCCGATGTGCCAGGTCAGGGCCGTGGTGTTCATGCCGTGAGGCTACCGGTTCCGCGGTATTTCCTACTATCCCGATCGGAGTGGCCTTGACCACGTCGGCCTGCGCTGATGCCGGGTGGGTCACGCGCCACCGCCTCCGCACCGAGCCGGCGATCACGCTGCCGGCGATCGCGCGCCATCGCGGCGTGGCGTCACCACCGCCCGCCGGAGTGCGGTGCGGACGCGCCGAGGCGGCCACCAGGGCGAGGATGTGACGCCGGTTGCCCACCGGCCGCACGGGACGGCTCCACAGCCGGACGTCCCGGCTCCGCCCCCCGGGCGTTCCGGCCCGGGCGGGAGCCGGGTGGGTCGGCGGCGGCCCCGGGACGCCCTGACAGAATGACGGTGCAGACCGCCGGTCCCCGGACCGCCCGCGACACGTGAGGAGACACTTGCCGTGATCCGTACCCATCACGCCGGCACCCTGCGCGCCACGGACGCCGGCAGCACGGTGACCCTCGCCGGCTGGGTCGCCCGACGGCGGGACCACGGGGGCGTGATCTTCGTTGATCTGCGCGACGCCTCCGGCGTGGTGCAGGTGGTGTTCCGCGAGGACATGGAGTCGGCGCACGCGCTGCGCAACGAGTACTGCGTCCGGATCACCGGCGAGGTGACCCGCCGCCCCGAGGGGAACGAGAACCCGGAACTCGCCACCGGCGAGGTCGAGGTGACCGCCAGCCGCCTGGAGATCCTCTCCGAGTCGGCGCCGCTGCCGCTCCCGGTGGACGACCAGGTCGAGGCGGGCGACGACGTACGGCTCAAGTACCGCTACCTCGACCTGCGGCGCAGCGGCCCGGCGCGGGCGATGCGGCTGCGCTCGCGGGCCAACCAGCTTGCCCGTAGTGTGCTGCACGCCCGGGACTTCCTGGAGATCGAGACGCCGACGCTGACCCGGTCGACGCCGGAGGGGGCTCGCGACTTCCTGGTGCCGGTGCGGCTCCAGCCGGGTACGTGGTACGCGCTGCCACAGTCTCCGCAGCTGTTCAAGCAGTTGCTGATGGTCAGTGGTCTGGAGCGGTACTACCAGATCGCGCGCTGCTACCGGGACGAGGACTTCCGGGCTGACCGGCAGCCGGAGTTCACCCAGCTCGACATCGAGATGTCCTTCGTCACCGAGGACGACGTCATCGACCTCGGTGAGGAGATCGTCGCCACCCTCTGGCGGGAGCTGGCCGGGTACGAGATTCCCCGCCCGATCCCGCGGATCACCTGGCACGACGCGATGGCCCGGTACGGCTCGGACAAGCCGGACCTGCGCTACGGGGTCGAGCTGACCGAGCTGACCGACTACCTGCGCGGCACGGAGTTCCGGGTCTTCGCCCAGGCGATCGACGCCGGCGGCTACGTCGGCGCGGTGGTGATGCCGGGCGGGGCGGCGCAGAGCCGCAAGGAACTCGACGGCTGGCAGGACTGGGCGCGGGCCCGCGGGGCGCGCGGCCTGGCGTACGTGGTGCTCGACGCGGAGTCCGGCGAGGCGCGCGGGCCGGTGGCGAAGAACCTCTCCGCGGAGCACCTGGCGGGGCTGGCGGACGCGGTGGGCGCCAAGCCGGGCGACGCGATCTTCTTCGCCGCGAGCGGCAACCGGCGGGAGGCGCAGGAGCTGCTCGGCGCCGCCCGGGTCGAGATCGCCAGGCGGGCGGGCCTGGTCGACGAGAACGCGTGGGCGTTCTGCTGGGTGGTCGACGCGCCGATGTTCGAGCGGACCGAGGAGGGCGGCTGGACCGCCGTCCACCACCCGTTCACCTCGCCGAACGACGAGTGGGTGGACCGCTTCGAGGAGGCGCCGGACCAGGCGCTGGCCCACGCGTACGACATCGTCTGCAACGGCAACGAGATCGGCGGTGGTTCGATCCGTATCCACCGGGCCGACGTCCAGCGCCGGGTCTTCGACCTGCTCGGGATCACCCCGGAGGAGGCCGCCGACAAGTTCGGCTTCCTCCTGGAGGCCTTCAAGTACGGCCCGCCGCCGCACGGCGGCATCGCCTTCGGCTGGGACCGGGTCTGCATGCTGCTCGCCGGCGCGGAGTCGATCCGCGAGGTGATCGCGTTCCCCAAGACCCGGGGCGGGTTCGACCCGCTGACCGGCGCGCCGACGCCGATCACCGCCCAGCAGCGGGCCGAGGCGGGCATCGACGCGAAGCCGAGGCCGGTCCCCGCGGCGCACGGGGGGACGGCGGGGGTGGCGGCCCCGGTCGAGCCATCCTGACAGATCGGCGAGGGTCGGGTCCGGCACGGCGGCGCCGTCGGCTCGGGGTTGAGCGGGCGGGGTCGGCGGGCCGGACCGACCGGTGCGGCGGGGGTGGCCGGCAATGCGGTTGTGTCGGCCACTCATACTCGGAACATGGCGCCGAATCCTGACCTGATCATCAACATAGACCCGGGTGAGGCGGGGTCCGAGACCATCCGGACCGTCGTCCTGCCCTGGTCCGGGCAGAGCATCCCGGTACGGATCCCGCCCGGCATGACCGACGGGGCGATACTCCAGCTGCCCGGCCTTGGCCCGGCGACGGCGCCCGGCGGGCCACCTCGTGACGCGTACGTGCAGGTCCGGATCGTCCCCGGGGCGGCCGGCCCGGTCCCGCCGGCGGCGCCCTCCGGTCCGGGTGCCCCGACCTCGGCGTCGCCGTTCGGCGCGACCCCGCCCACCGCGCCCCTCGGCGCCGTACCACCGACCTCGACCCCGCCGACCACCTCCTTCGGTGCGGTACCGCCGGCCTCCGCGCCGCCGACGGCGCAGTACGGTGCGGTGCCGCCGACGTCCGGCCCGCCGACCGCGCCCTTCGGCCCGTACCCGCCCGCCGCGCCGCCGCCCGCGCGGGGATCGGGGAAGGGCAAGATCCTCGCCATCGTCGGCGGTGCGGTCGCCGTCGTGCTGCTGGTCGTCCTCGCGGTGCCGGTGGTGTTCTGGGTCAGCCGGGACTCCGGCGGTGCCCCGTCGAACCAGGCCGGCACCGCGCCGGCGGGCGCCGACCCGTCGCCGAGCGCCACCCCGATCAGCCCGCAGGAGTACCAGACCCTGCTGACCGCGGTCGACAAGTCGGTGGACGACGCGTTCGCGAAGCTCCGCGAGGCGAAGAACCCCAAGGCGGTCGGGACGGCGGTTGACGGCATCGAGGCCGCCGTCGAGGAGCAGATCGCGGCATTGAGCAAGATCACCCCGCCGCCGAACGTCGCCACCGCGCACGCCGACCTGCTCAGCGGGCTGGAGGCGCTGGTCGACTCGCTGGCCGAGACCGGCTCGGCGGCCGGGGCCGGTGAGGTCTGCGTCGGCTCGTCGGCGCTCGCCCGGCTCAGCCGGGAGTCCTCGGCGGAGGAGGTACGCGCCGCCCAGCAGGCGCTGGCGACCGCAGACCCGGCGCAGCCGTACCAGGTTGGGAGCCTCGTCCCGGAGAAGACCTCGGACAGCAACCGGCGGCTCAGCAACGGCAAGTTCCTCAAGCGCACCAAGAGCGGCCTCGGACAGCTCAAGATCGAGAATGGTGGCAGCAGCGACTCGGTCATCAACCTCGTACGGAGTGGCTCCAAGAGCCCGATGGTGAGCGTGTACGTCCGGGCCAAGGGCAAGTTCACGGTCACCGGCGTCCGGGACGGCACGTACCGGATCTACATGACCGGCGGCAAGGACTGGGACGGCAAGGCCAAGGCGTTCAGCCGCGACTGCAGCTTCCAGCGGTTCGAGGACACCTTCAAGTTCACCACCACCTCGACGCAGTACACGATCTGGACCATCACGCTGACCCCGACGGTCGGCGGTAACGCGCGGACCAGCGACGTCGATCCGAGCTCCTTCCCGGGGAGCTGATTCCCTCCGGGGCCGATCACGAGCCCGCCCCGGCCGCCTCCCGCGGCCCGGGCGGGCTCCGTCGTCTCCGGCACCGGAGGCCTATGCACACGTTCTCTGCACAACTAGTGTGCAAAGACATTGTGCAAATGTTCTGTGCACAGCTATTGTGCATTCATGACCGCCTCCCCATCCGACGGGCAACCCTCCATCGTCCGGCTCGACGCCGACCAGATCCGCGTCCTGGCACACCCGCTGCGAGCCCGGCTGCTCGCGGCGCTGCGGTCGGACGGGCCGGCCACCGCCACCCGGCTCGCCGAGGTGCTCGGCACCAACACCGGCGCGACCAGCTACCACCTGCGACAGCTCGCCCAGGCGGGCCTGGTGGTGGAGGAGGCGGAGCGCGGCACCGGCCGGCAGCGCTGGTGGCGGGCCGCCCACCAGCTCAGTAACTGGCACGCCACCGACTTCGACGACCAGCCCGACGCCGCCGCGGCGGCCGACTGGCTCTACCGGAACGCCCTGCGGGTCCACGCCGAGCAGGCCGAGCGGTGGATCGAGACCCAACGCGACTACCCGGCGGAGTGGCGGGAGGCGGCCGAACTCTCCGACTGCCTGCTCCGGCTCACCCCGCACCAGCTCCGGCAGCTCATCGACGAACTACACGCCGTCCTCGACCGCTACCGGCACGCCCTCGTACCGGTCGACACCCCGCCGGGAGGCCAGGAGCCCGCCGCACCGGACGGCACCGAACGGGTGTTGCTCTACCTGCACGCCTTCCCGGTCCGCGGCCCGATTCCGCTCGCCGCACCCCGGCCCGCCGCTCCTGCCGCCGACGAGGAGACGCGATGATCTCGCTCACCCCCACCCAGGTTCGCCGGCGCTACCTGGTCCTGCACGGGCTGCGTTGGCTGCCCGTCGGCTTCCTCATCCCGGTGCTCACCCTGCTGCTGGAGCGCGGGCTGACCCTGCCCCAGGTCGGGCTGGTCGCCGCGGTGCAGGGCCTGGTCGTCTTAGCGTTGGAGCTGCCCACCGGCGGGCTCGCCGACGCGCTCGGCCGCAAGCCCGTGCTCGTCGTCGCCACCGTCGTCAACCTAGGCTCGTTGGGCCTGGCGCTGGTCGCCGACTCGTTCCCGCTGTTCTTCCTGGTCTTCCTGCTCCAGGGGATCTACCGGACGCTGGACAGCGGCCCCCTCGAGTCGTGGTACGTCGACGCCACGCTCGCCGTCGACCCCGGGGCGCGGTACGAGCGCGGGCTCAGCGCCGGAGGAGTCGTGCTCGGCCTCTGCATCGGCGGCGGGGCGCTGCTCGCCGGCGGCCTGGTGGCGCTCGGCCCGCTCGGTCCGTTCAGTGCGCTCACGGTGCCGGTCCTCGCCGCGGTCGCCCTGGAGGTTGTCACCCTGGTTGCCCTGCTCCTGCTCCTCGTGGAGGTACGCCCCGCCGGCGGGGTCGGCTCGCTGCGGGGCTCGCTGCGGGCCGTGCCGGACGTGATCGGCGGCGCGATCGGTCTGCTGCGCCGCTCCCGGATCGTGCTGGCCCTGGTCGCGGTGGAGCTGTTCTGGGGCTTCGGCATGGTCACCTTCGAGGCGCTGCTGCCGGTCCGCCTCTCCGAGGTGCTCGGCGACGCGGACCGCGCGGCGGCCCTGCTCGGCCCCACCGGCTCGGCGGCCTGGCTCGCCTCCGCCGCCGGCTCTGGGCTGATCGGCTACGCCGGCCGGTGGCTGGGCGCTCCGCTGACCGCCGGGCTGCTGCGGGTCATCCAGGGGGCCACGGTGGTCGGGATGGCGCTGCTCGCCGGACCGGCCGGGATCATCGTCGCCTACCTGCTCTGCTATGCCGTGCACGGGGCGTCGAACCCCCTGCACATGGGGCTGTTGCACCGGCAGGTCGACGGGCCGTACCGCAACAGCGTCGTCTCGCTCAACTCGATGATGGCCCAGCCGGCCGGCGCGCTGGGCGGGGTGGTGCTGACCGCGCTGGCGGCGGCGACCTCGGTCAGCACCGCGATGCTGGTCGGCGCCGTGGTGCTCGCGGTCGCCGCGCCGCTCTACCTCCCGGCGTGGCGGGCCTCGCGGGGCGGGGCGGATGCCGCCACCCCCGAGCCGACGAGCCGTGTCGCCCCGCCGCCACCCGCCCCGCGTACGCCGGTCGAGGGGGCCGTACCGGTCGACTGACCCCGCTCGTCGCCGGCGTCGTCGGTCTCGCCCTCCACCAGGCCGCCATCGGTCGGGTTCGGGCGGTGGCGGGCGGGACGCCGGCCCGCTCGGGGCTGATTCGCCGACTGTCCACGGGCCCGGTCAACGACGCATTTTCGGCATCGGAAAGTGGGCCGGTAATGTCAGCGTGATGGAGTCCGACGGCCTATTTTCACTTGTCGATCCCGGTGGCGGGCCCCCCGCCACGCCCGGGGCCGGCGCCGCCGGCCTCACCGCACCCACCCCGGCCTCGCCGCTGCCGGTCCGGATGCGCCCGGCCAGTCTCGACGAACTGGTGGGGCAGGACCATCTCCTGGCCCCGGGCTCCCCGCTGCGGCAGCTGGTGAGCGGGTCGGCACCGATGTCGGTGATCCTCTGGGGGCCGCCCGGCTGCGGCAAGACGACCATCGCCCACCTGGTCGCGCGGGCCACCGAGCGGCGCTTCGTGGCGATGTCCGCCCTCTCGGCCGGGGTTCGGGACGTCCGCGCGGTCATCGAGACGGCCCGGCGGGAACGCCGGTCCGGCGGGCCACCGACGGTGCTCTTCATCGACGAGGTACACCGGTTCAGCAAGACGCAGCAGGACTCGCTGCTGGCAGCGGTGGAGGACCGGACGGTGACCCTGCTGGCCGCCACCACCGAGAACCCGTACTTCTCGGTCATCTCCCCGCTGCTCTCCCGGTGCGTGCTGCTCACCCTCCAGCCGCTGGACGACGAGGCGGTCCGCACCCTGCTGCGCCGCGCGGTCGCCGACGAGCGCGGCCTCGGCGGCACGCTGACGCTCGCCGCGGAGGCCGAGGACCATCTGGTACGCCTCGCCGGCGGCGACGTGCGCAAGGCGCTGACCGCGCTGGAGGCGGCGGCCGGCTCCGCGCGGGCCCGGGGCGGCACGGTGATCGACCTGACCACCGCCGAACAGGCGGTCGACGTCGCCGCGGTCCGGTACGACCGGAACGGCGACGCGCACTACGACGTGACCAGTGCGTTCATCAAGAGCATGCGGGGCTCCGATGTGGACGCCGCGCTGCACTGGCTGGCCCGGATGCTGGTGGCGGGGGAGGACCCGAGGTTCATCGCCCGACGGATCGTGATCTTCGCGAGCGAGGACGTCGGGATGGCCGACCCGAGCGCGCTGAGCGTGGCGACCGCCGCCGCCCACGCCGTGGAGTACGTCGGCCTGCCGGAGGCGCAGCTCAACCTGGCGCAGGCGGTGATCCACCTGGCAACGGCGCCGAAGTCCAACTCCACGACCACCGCGATCAGTGCGGCGATCGCCGACGTCCGCGCCGGCCGGGGCGGCCCGGTGCCGCGGGCGCTGCGCGACGCGCACTACCCGGGATCGCGGGGGCTCGGGCACGGGACCGGTTACCGCTACCCGCATGACGATCATCGGGGCGTGGTCACCCAGCAGTACGCGCCGGACGACCTGGTCGGGGTCGACTACTACCGGCCGACCGAGCACGGTGCGGAGCGGGCGGTGAGCGTCCGGCTGCCGGTGCTCCGTCGTATCGTCCGTGGCCAGGCTGGTCCGCCCGCCGACGACGGTGCGCGGACCGCGGCGGGAACGGGTCCGGCCTCGGCCGGGCGGAGCGCGAACGGCCGGGCGGCGGATCGGACGGCGGCGGCGAGTGCGGCCGGCCGGGTGGCGGGGGGTGACCGAAAGGTCGCCGGCGGCCCAGAGAACGGCCGGAAGGCCCAGGACAGCGGCGGAGAATCGGTGGGGGAGGCGCACCAGTGAGATCGCGCGGTTCGGACCGGGGCGAGGACGGCCGCGACGACGAGCGGCGGGAACCACGGGCCAGGGGCCGCCGGTGGGGTCGGGGCAGGTCGGAGGAGACACCCGCGGAGCCGGAGGTCAGCGGCGAGGAGCTCGGCTGGATCGCGGACCTGCGTACCGCCAAGGAGCAGCGTTCCGCGATCGGCCCCGGAGACGCGATCCCGGTGGAGCGGCCGGAGCGGCTGTCCGGTGCGGCGGAGCCGCCACCGGAGCGGGGTCGGGGTCTGCCCGGCGCGCCGGACCCGGCCGGCGCCGGGGCGGCCCCGGGGCCGGCGGCGCCGACGGGGTCACCGGCGCCGGGGCCCGCCGAGCGGGCCGGCCGGCTCGGCGGGCCGGCGCCCCACGCCGGTCCGGTCTCGGGTGCCGGTCCGGTGCCGAGTGGTCCCCCGGCGCCGGGCGTCATCGCGCCAGGGCCGGGACCCTGGTCGCGGTCGGCGGCCGAGCGGCGCCCGTCGGACGAGACGCCGTCGCGCGGTGCCCGAACCGGCGGTCCGCCCGGCACCGCGCCCGACGCCGCTCCCGGCACGGCTCGCCACCCTCGTTCCGGAGCCGTCCCGGTCGAGCCCGCTCTCGGGCGGCCGGCGGCCGGAATCCACCCGGGGGAGCGCACCGGGGGACGCCACCTGGCGCCACCGACGCCGACCCCGGCCCCACCCGGGGGGCGGCACAGTCACGCGGCCCCGGGCGACAACTTCGTGGTTCCCACGTCCGGTAACGCCCCGCCGGTGCCGACGGTCTCCGGGCCGGGCGCGCCGGGACGTGCCGGTGGGCCGCTCACCCCGGGCGCCACGTCCCGGCCCGGCGTGCACAGCGGACCCCCGGTCTCACCAGGTGTGACGCCCGGAGCGCACACCGTGCCCGGCGGGCCGCCACTGCGTCCGGCGGGATCCCCGCTGGTGACCGGTGACACCTCCGGTGGTCCCGGAGCCGCGGGCCGCGGAGCGGGTCCGACTCCTCGTCCCGCGGTCGGCGTCCCGGCCCCGGAGCCCCAGCGTGCCGGCCCCCGGCACGGCCGGCACGAAGCCGCCCCGGAGGGTGGCGACGCGTCGGACTCGACGCCACGGCTCCGGCGTGGTGTCGAGCCCGCACCCGACCCCCGGTCGCCGGGTGCCGTGACCGCCGGCGGCCGGCACAGCGGCGCGCTGCCGGTCGTCCCCGGCGGACCGGGGCAGGCCGCCCCGAACCCGACACACGTGCGCCCGGAGGTCTCGCCGGTCGGCGGGCCCCGGGTCGGAGCCCCGTTGGTCCCGCCCGTGCCGCGGGTCGACGCTCCCCGGGCGCCCGGCGCTCCGCCGGGTACGGGCCCGACGGCACCCGGCAGCCCAACCGACGCGACCCCGGCTCCGGCGGGTGGTCCTCGGCACGCCGGCCCCGATGCTCCGGCCGGTGGGCCCCGACGCACGGGCCCCGACGCCCGGGCCGGTGTCGTCCGCGTCCCCGGCCTGGGCCGGACCGCCGACGGTCCGGCCAGTGGGTCGCCCGGGACACCGGGCGCGGCGGACCTCGGCCGGAGCGCCGCGTCGGCTCCCAGCACGACCCCGGATCGACCTCGACCGGTCCCGGGGCAGGTCTCAGGAATGCCGGGGGCACCCGGCCGACCCGAACCCGAGGTGCGGTCGACGCCGGGCGAGCCCGGCCCGGCCGTGGCCCGCGCGACGGCGCGGCCTGGCTCGCCCGCCCGGCCGGCCGACGCGCCGGCGGCACGGGCGGGCGCGACGGTGCCGGCGCCGGACGCGCGGGCGAGCGCGGCGGTGTCGCCGGACGTCTCCGCCGGGGCGGGGGTGGCGGTACCGCCCGGCGGACCCGGCCGAGCAGCTCCGGTGACGCCGGATCCGGTCAGGTCAAGCGATCCGGGTGGGTCGACCGAGCCGGGCTCGCCTACCGGCTCCGCCGCGCCGGCCGGTGCCGAGCCGCGGCCCGACGGCGGGCAGCCCGCGGGCGGGCCGGGGGCGCCGGGCCGGTCCGACACCGCAACCGGTGAACGGGAACCGGTGCGGGGCGCCCGGGCGGAACTCCGCCGCCAACTCCGCGAGCAACGCCGGCTCCGTACCATCGCCCTCCTGCTGGCGAGCCTGCTGGTGCTCGGCGCGCTGCCGACGTACTTCGGGATCCGAGCCGCGACCCGGGATCCGGTCTTCACCGCGCTCGACGCCCTGGCCGTGCCGGCCTGGGCCGAGCGGGACATCGTGGACGGCGTCAGCGGAAGCCGGTGGTGCCTGCTCGAGTGCCGGTTCCGCGAGCGAACGATCGAGTCCGAGCGCCCCTGGGAGGAGACTGCCCGGGCCTACGAGTCCGCGCTGACCCAGGAGGGCTGGCGGCCCTGGAAGGTGGATCTCTGCCCGGAGCAGCCGGTGGAGAACCAGCACTACAGCTGCTGGCGCCGCGACGAGTTGACGCTCGACCTCTGGGTACGGCCACCCACCTGCCAGGAGGTCCTGCCGGACCAGCCGACGGTGCCCTCGGCCGGGGACGCCGAGTCCGGCGACGCCGCGGCGCCGGGCGGTACGGACTGCCGGGGGTCGGTGGTTTCGATCAAGGTGCGGAACGCGATCGCGGACGACCGAACCGGGCCGCGGCCCAGCACGGATCCGTCGCTGACAGGCGTGGATCCGGACCCCCTGCCGACGGGCGATCCGCTCAGCGACCTGCTGCCGACTCCGACCCCGTCGTGAGGCCAGCGACCCGTGCCCCCGGGCGGGCTCCCGGTCCCGCCTCATGATTCCCCGGTGTGGACCCGTGGTTCCCCGGGGGATGGGTCGTCTCCCGCGTGGACCCCGTCGTGCTACCGGCGATCGTCACCGACGGTAGGGTTGGCGGTTGGTACTCCGGTGGGCGTTCCGGTCCGGCTGCCGAGCGGTGGCGCGGCGGGTGTCCGGGTGAGACGGTCGCGCGGTTTCGAGACGGTGCATAGAGGAGGACACGGGTGGACGCTGGAGAACTCGGCCAGATCGCCGCGCTCGTCGCGGCCGGAGCGTTCCTGCTGCTGGTGCTGCTGCTGGCCAGGCCGATCTGGCGGCTGGGTAACACCGTCGAGGCGGCGACCCGGGCGATCAACGACATCAACGAGCGTACGGCGCCGCTGCTCACGAACATGAACGTCACGATCGAGAACGTGAACACCGCGCTCGGACAGGTGCACACCTCGCTCGACGGAGTCAACATCCAGCTCGCCAAGATCGATACGATGACCGGCCACGCCCAGACCGTGACCGCCAACATCGCGAACCTGGCCACCGTGATCTCCGCTGCCGCGGCCAACCCCCTGGTGAAGGTGGCGGCCTTCGGCTACGGCGTCCGCAAGGCCGCGGCCGCGCGCCGCCGCGCCGAGGAGGAGCGCGAGGTGCGGGCCGCGTTGAAGCAGCAGCGGCGGGCCAGCCGCCGGCGCGGCGAGCGGTGACCGCGACCCCGGGCGCGTCCCGCCCCGCACCGACCCCGGGCCCGGGGGAGCCCGCCGGGCGGGCCGGAACCGCCGGCCGCTGGGCCGGACCCACCGACCGGGTCACGTGCCGCCGGCCGGGGCGGCATCGGTGGACCCGCCGCCGGCGAGGCTCCGGCACGGAGAGAGGATGAGGCCATGAAGCGACTGCTCTGGTTGGGCATCGGGCTCGCCATCGGGGCGCTGGTCGTCCGGAAGGTCACCCAGACGGCCCAGGCGTACACCCCCGGCGGGATCGCCCAGTCGTTGTCCGAGTCCGCCGGCGGCCTGGCCCAGGCGCTGCGTGACTTCGTCGACGACGTCCGGGAGGGCATGGCCGAGCGGGAGCAGCAGATCCACCAGGCGTTCGCCGAGGGCGTGGCGTTCGAAGACCAGTACGCCGAGCTGGGGGAGGACCCGCGGCCCGGCGACCGTGAGCTATTTCCGGAGGAAGGCACCCGATGAGAACGGCGGAAGTCAAGCGGCGTTTTCTGGCGCACTTCGAGGCCAACGGTCATGCCGTGGTGCCGTCCGCTCCGCTGCCGGCGATTGATGATCCGAAC
>NZ_RJWA01000020.1 GCF_003762835.1 Micromonospora sp. HM5-17
ATGAGTTTACAGACTCATGCGCAGAATGCGCACACTAAAACACCTACCCGCGTCGAGCGCGACCGTGGTGGACTGGACAACACCCCAGCATCTGCCAGTGACCGCGACCTTTTACGCGATCATCTAGGCCGCGATGTACTCCACGGTTCAGTCACACGAGACTTTAAAAAGGCCTATCGACGCAACGCTGACGGCACGAACTCGCCGCGTATGTATCGCTTCGAGACTGATGCTTTAGGACGGTGCGAGTACGCCATGCTCACCACCAAGCAGTACGCCGCCGTCCTGGTCGTAGACGTTGACCAAGTAGGTACCGCAGGCGGTGACCCCGCAGACTTAAACCCGTACGTCCGCGACGTGGTGCGCTCACTGATTACTCATAGCGTCGGGCCAGCCTGGGTGGGTATTAACCCAACTAACGGCAAAGCCCAGTTCATATGGCTTATTGACCCTGTCTACGCTGACCGTAACGGTAAATCTGCGCAGATGAAGCTTCTTGCAGCAACCACGCGTGTGCTGGGTGAGCTTTTAGACCATGACCCGCACTTTTCCCACCGCTTTAGCCGCAACCCGTTCTACACAGGCAAAGCCCCTACCGCTTATCGTTGGTATAGGCAGCACAACCGGGTGATGCGCCTTGGAGACTTGATAAAGCAGGTAAGGGATATGGCAGGACACGACCAGTTCAACCCCACCCCACGCCAGCAATTCAGCTCTGGCCGCGAACTTATCAACGCGGTCAAGACCCGCCGTGAAGAAGCCCAAGCATTCAAAGCACTCGCCCAGGACGTAGACGCGGAAATCGCCGGTGGTCTCGACCAGTATGACCCGGAACTTATCGACGGTGTGCGTGTGCTCTGGATTGTCCAAGGAACCGCAGCACGCGACGAAACAGCCTTTAGACATGCGCTTAAGACTGGCCACCGCTTGCGCCAGCAAGGCCAACGCCTGACAGACGCAGCAATCATCGACGCCTATGAGCACGCCTACAACGTCGCACACACCCACGGCGGTGCAGGCCGCGACAACGAGATGCCACCCATGCGCGACCGCCAAACCATGGCAAGGCGCGTGCGCGGGTATGTCGCCCAATCCAAGAGCGAGACCTACAGCGGCTCTAACGCACCAGGTAAAGCCACCAGCAGCGAGCGGAAAGCCTTGGCCACGATGGGACGCAGAGGCGGACAAAAAGCCGCACAACGCTGGAAAACAGACCCCGAGGGCAAATATGCGCAAGCACAAAGGTCGAAGCTTGAAAAGACGCACCGTAAGAAAAAGGCTCAAGGACGATCTACGAAGTCCCGTATTAGCCAAATGGTGAACGATCAGTATTTCCAGACAGGGACAGTTCCCACGTGGGCTGAAATAGGGGCAGAGGTAGGAGTCTCTCGCGCCACGGTTGCTAGGCATGTCGCGGAGCTAAAGAAGAGCGGTGACTATCCGGACGTTTAAGGGGTCTCATACCGTAAGCAATATACGGTTCCCCTGCCGTTAGGCAGTTAGATAAAACCTCACTTGAAGAAAACCTTGAGGGGCAGGGCAGCTTATATGCTTCAAAGCATGACTTCCTCTGTTCTCCTAGACCTCGCAACCCTCCGCCATAACCTCACCGAATTCAAAGTGCGCTGGCTTGCCCATATTGAGGAATGGAAAGCAGAAAACCGACCAACGACTAGCTCAATGCTTGTTCGAATAGGCCGCACTCATGTCGCGGGGGCGGCCTATTGTCGAGACCATGAGCTTCCTTACCGAGTACAACGAACCCCGCGACCTGAGCCTGATTGATACTTCTCCCGCCAAGCTGGAGGGGGATTGCTACGAAGTGGCCAGCGCTTTGCGCGCCGCCGCCCGCTTTCTCGAAGTCCTCAACCAACTACCGGGCACTCCCGCAGTGCGTGACTGGCAAGGCGACGCAGATGAGCTAATAAACATCGCGAAGGCGCTTACCGATGACGCCGCAGAGTTTTTTAGCGACCAAGACTCGCAACAAAACTAACGTCCCGCTCCTGTTGCGGAACCACGTCGCGTGGTTATGCTCTTGGTTAGTCAGTAGTGCTGGCAAGGGGGCTTAACTTATTTACCCTCCCGAGTAAGCCCCTTTGGTTGCCCCGCTGGCACAGAGGGAGCCATCCAGCGCGTGCATGATAGGGGCACGCTCTGGGTGGCTTTCCCTAAGAGTCCAAGCGTTACTTACTTACGGTGTGGGCCAGACCGCAGCTGCTTCCAACAACGTTCTCCCAGTAAGGAGCTTTCTAGGGTATACGCTAAGTGAACAGTTTGGGAATTACATGCATCGTGTTTAATTCACTGTTCGCTAGGGTGGGTTTATGAGTAATGAAACAGAACCGTCACTACCTCTAGACATTCCCGAACAACCAGAGGTGGTTACGGGTCAAAAAATCGGTTACGCGCGTGTGAGTTCCAAAGACCAGAATCTTGACCGACAGTTGGCGGCGTTGAAGAAGGAAAAAGTCTTCCGCGTCTTCACCGACACGGTGAGTGGTTCGTCTACCCAGCGCCCCGGCTTAGATGGGGCGCTTAATTATGTGCGTGCCGGCGATCAACTCATTGTGGTGAGCATGGACAGGCTTGCCCGCTCGCTTATCGACCTCCACCGACTGGTCGATGAACTCGCCGAACGCGGAGTATCCGTGAAGTTTTTGAAGGAGGGGCAGACCTATTCATTAGATTCCAGTCCGGTGGCCAAGCTCATGCTCGGTCTACTCGGGTCGGTGGCGGAGTTTGAGCGTTCGATTATTCGTGAGCGCCAGGCCGAAGGTATCGCGAAAGCCAAGGCGCGCGGTGTGTATAAGGGGCGGGCGAAAGTCCTCAACGAGGAACAAGTAGTGCAGGCGCGCGAGTGGGTGAGCGAGGGGGTTCCGAAAGCGGAGGTTGCCCGCCGCTTCGGCATTGGGCGCACCACACTGTATAAGTACCTCACCCAATAACCCTAAACGGTCAATGACCACACTTAGATTTTGAATAAATGCAGGATGTAGGGCACTTCTTCACAATCTCAGGGTGTGTGCACACCCGGTTGATACAGTACTAATGGTCCACAAACACCCCGCCTTGCGTGGGTGTGTGGCTTCCTCGTCGGTGCGCGGTTGGTCCGCGCGTTCACGTGGGCTGTTTCCGTGCGTCTTGTTAGGCGAGGGGACGACCCTACGACGTAAGGGAGGTAGACGATGGGTAGACACTCATTGGAGGGTTAAGGGTCAAAATGTGTGTCTGGCTCGGCGTGTCGCGGGGGTTAGATTTGGCCTTTTTGAATGCCGATTGAGTGGGTGTAGTCGGTGTCGATAGCGTTGTCGTAGAGGGCTGGGCGTCCTGTTTCGTGGTCGGCTTGGTTCTCGGTTTGGGTCAGGGTGGATACTTTGGCGAGTTGGCCCTGGCCCCAGTCGGACTGCCTGGCGATTCGTACTGGATCGTCAGGCAGTTCCGTTTTTAAGTAGAGCCACCAATCCAGCATGCGGCGTTGTCGTTCGCCTGATCTGCCGCGGTGGGTTCTGGCGAGCAGTTTGAGCTGGGCGTTGATGCCGCCTTCTAAGCTGTTGGTGGTGGATTTGATCCGCTCGGGCGCAAGGACTCCTGCTGGCGGGTTGAGGTAGACAAACAGCATCTCGGACCGCCAAAGATGGTTGAGGCTGTTGTAGGCCTTGCGCACGTTGTGGTGGGTCCACACGCGGGTCCATGCACCTGTTTTGGGGTCTTTGATCATGGTTTTCTCGTTCATCCATTCCCGGTAGATCGTTGAAAACTCGTGCAGTTGCACACCCCACGCGGCGGCTTCATCCAGTGTGGTGATCCGGGTCAGTTTCAGCGCAAGTCGGTAGATGGTGCGCCCGGCATCGGTGCGTGGGTTGGTGGTGGTGTAGCGGCGGACCACGCGTTGGGCGTGGACGAGGCAGCGTTGAATTTTCGTAGTCGGCCAGCACTTTTTGATTGCGCTGTATGCGCCTTGGCCGCCGTCGATGACGGCGATGAGTGGGGCTTCGATGCGTTCAAGCAGCAGTTGGTAGTCGCGGGTGGTTTCGTGTTTGCACCAGTGCCAGGCGATCACGTGGTCGATGGTCGCCGCGACGATCAGGCAGCCACCGGCGGTGTAGGTGCCATCGAGAAATACCTGGTCGTAGATCCGCTTGTGGTGGCCGGCGGTGGGGTCAGGCACATCAACGAGCCAGCACCACTTGAAGCGCCGCTTCATGGTGGCGCGGCTAACACCGTTTCGTTTGGCTAGGTCGTCGAGTGATATTGCGGTGGTGCAATGCTCGATGAACTGGGTGAACACTGCCGCGTTGGTGATGTCGTTTCGACGTTTGACGCTGGAGGCGCCGCATTGTTTGCAGCGCCATCTGGTGGTGCCTTTGCTGGTGGTGCCGTTGCGTTTCATTTCACCGCCGCAGTGGCAGCGTGGTTGGTTCTTCGACATTGCGACACCACACCACGCCGCGCATAGCACATCACGGCTGCCACACCGAGGATTTCCCGTCGGGGGCTAGATATATGCTTCCGGAGCATATACTTTCCGGAAACCTACAGGTCAATCCGTGAAAATCCGCGATTCCGGACACACTTTTTGACCCTTAACCCCCCAGTCTGACTGCGTGCGCGACAATCAGGCTGTTCGTCTTTAGTGTAGGCAGCGCGCGCAGCAGCTGCAAGAACTACGAGTAATACGCGGCACTATACCTATTGTTATAGGTATTGCTATGGGTTTAATTCCTGCTGGTAGTAGCCGCTTATGGCCGATGCTTATGCCGGTAGAGCAAGGGGAGGAGTACGCCAGCTACCGCACGATTAACCTGCGTCAGGTTGCTTCTGCTGGGCGTAACCCGGTCTCTGTGGAGATGTGGGAGCACCCCTAGCCAGAGCACGGGATTAGCGGCGTGTGGCGGTGGGCTTGCAAGGTAGTCCCCAGCCGGTGGTGTGGGCGGCGTTGAAGGTGACGGCCTGGTCGATGATTTGGCGTGCAATCTTGGCCGCTTCGCGTCCGAAAAGTTTGTTCAGCATCTGTCCGGTGGCGGTCGCGTCGGCGATAGCCGCGTGGGACTGCGGGTTATTCAGCCCAACATGGTCAAGCAGGGAAGCGAGTTTGTAGGAGCGCAGGGACACCATTTGCTTAGCCAGGGCGATGGTATCTACGAATGGGAAGTACACGTCCTCCCCGTCTGGGATGATGCGCTCGGCTTCAGCAAGAATCATCTTGGAATCAAATGGGGCGTTGTGTGCCATGAGCACCAGCCCATCTACACGTGTGGCGAACTCGGTGTAGACCTCTGGGAAGGTGGGGGCGTGGGCGACATCAGCATTGGTGATGCCGTGGATGTGGGAGTTTTTAATCTGCTTGCCGTCAGGATTAATCAACGTGTGCCACTGGTCGACAAGCCGGAAAGATTCATCAAAGCGGGCGACGGCAATTTCAATGATGCGGTCGTAGCGCTTGTTAAACCCCGTGGTCTCTGTGTCAATGACGGCAAAGACTGGCCTGCCCGCCTGCGGGTGGGCAGCGTTGTCTAGAGCGTTGTCTAGGTGGGTGAGAGTCTCGCGGAGTCGGTTGAAAAAGTTCATGCCCACCACACTACGGAGTGTCCCGGACACGCCCTGGTGGGCGTAGAGGGGAGTGGGCGGATGTGTCAGGTCGTCGAAATTGGGGAGAGGTTTATTTTTGGATTGTTTTTCTTTTCTCGTGGGGCAGTGAGAATGCGTGTGTGCCTTGAGTAGTGGAGTGTTTGGTGGCAACCAAATCTATTGATTTGGGCGGCAGCCCAACGAGCCGCAAGGCGAGGCGGGAGCCTAAACCGTAACCCGTAGTGAACGGTTTTGTTGGTTGATCACCCCTGGGTATAGAGATACAGGGATATAGTTATAAGCCACCTGTGAAAATAGATAAACGTGCAGGTTAAACCCTGTGAATAACTGCCTCAATGAGGGTAAATCAGCGCACGCGTGAGGGTAAATCAGCGCACGCGTGAGGGTAAATCAGCGCACACTTGGTCAGGACAAAATGAAAGCACCCCCCTGGCTTGAACATATGGCGATGAAAACTAGACTTCAAGTAGTTGAACTTTTGGTATGGAGATGCCTATGCGTAAGACCTTAATCAGCCTCACCGGCCCCGCCTTCGTTGCTGCAGTGGCTTACGTCGACCCCGGCAACGTAGCCGCCAACATCAGCGCCGGCTCCCACTACGGCTACCTCCTGGTGTGGGTACTCGTCGTGGCCAACCTCATGGCCATGTTCATCCAGTACCACTCCGCCAAACTGGGCCTAGTCACCCACCGCTCCCTGCCGGAAATCATGGGCGAGCGTCTCTCCCGCCGCGCGCGCCTAGGCATGTGGGCCCAGGCCGAGCTCATCGCCGCGGCCACCGACCTCGCCGAAGTCATCGGCGGCGCCATTGCCCTGCAACTCCTCTTCAACCTCCCCCTGTTCGCGGGCGCGCTCATCATCGGCGCGGTCTCCATCATTCTCCTCATCTTCCAGAAGAAGAACCAGTGGTTCGAGGGGCTTGTCATCGGCCTGCTCCTGGTCATCTGCATCGGCTTCCTTGCCGGCCTCGCCATCGCCCCGCCCGACCCCGCCGACGTGGCCGGCGGCCTCATCCCCCGCCTAGAGGGCAAGGACAGCATCCTGCTGGCCGCCTCCATGTTGGGCGCCACCGTCATGCCGCACGCCATTTACCTACACTCCTCCCTGACCAAGCAGCGCTACCCCGACCTGGAAATCCCCCACGTGCTGGCCGGCACCCGCGCGGACATCGCCGTGGCGCTGTCCATCGCCGGGCTCGTCAACGTGGGCCTGCTGGTCCTGGCGGGCTCGGCCCTCTACGGCGTGGACGGCACAGAGACCATCTCCGGGGCCCACACGGCGATTGCCAGCCACCTCGGCCCGCTGGCCGGCGTTCTCTTCGCCATCGGCCTGCTGGCCAGCGGCCTCGCCTCGACGTCAGTGGGCGCCTACGCCGGCTCCGAAATCATGGACGGCCTGCTTCACATCAAGGTCCCCCTACTAGTCCGCCGCCTGGTCACGCTCATCCCGGCGCTGGTCATCATCGGCTGCGGGGTCGACCCCACTATGGCACTGGTGGTCAGCCAGGCACTTCTTTCCCTGGGCATCCCCTTCGCCATCATCCCGCTTTTCCGCTATGCCGGCTCCCGGGACGTCATGGGTGAGTTCGCCGCGAAACCCTGGTCTATGGCCGTGGGCTGGACGCTTGCCGCGCTGGTCATCGCACTCAATCTCGCCCTCGTGCTCCTGCCGCTGCTCTAGGCCGCCTACAATCAGCAGCCATGATTGAAGTAGCAGCCGTCGTCATCCGCAACCCACAAGGCCACGTGCTTACCGTGCGCAAGAAGTCCTCCACCAAGTACCAACTGCCCGGCGGCAAGCCCGAGGCGGGCGAGGCGCTTGTCGACGCCGCCCTGCGCGAAGTTGCCGAAGAAGTAGGCCTCACCCTCGATGCCGAGAGCCTCAACAAACTCGGCACCTTCGACGCTCCCGCCGCCAACGAACCGGGCGAGGTCGTCGTCGGCACCATCTTCACCTACACCCGCACCGTCACCGCCGACGAACCCCATGCCGCCGCCGAAATCGGCGACACCGCCTGGGTCAACCCAGCAGCCCCTGACCGCGACCTATGCTCGCTGGCGCGCCCAGTTTCATGGTACATTTGCAACAAGTTGCCCAATGGGGTGTCCAGGTGGTCGCCGTGGTGATTGACAGGAGGTGGCGGCGTGCTGACTATCGCGAAGATGGGTGCACATTCCGTGGCCTATTATCAGTCCACGGTTGATGAGAATCGGGGGCCGGATTCGTACTATTCCGAGGACGGAAAGCAACCGGCTTCGGTGTGGCTTCGGGGTGAAAAACTCTCCGAGGTTTCGGCATTTTTGGGCACTGACAACGGTGCGATTGTGTCGGGAAAAACGGTTGAGAATTGGTTCAATAAGGCGGTTGCTCCGAGCGGTGCGGGGCTTGGAAATGCTCCGCGAAAGGATAGTGTTCCAGGCTTCGATCTGACTTTTTGTGCGCCGAAATCTGTCTCCTTGTTGTGGGGTATGGGTGCAGATTCTGACGTGCGTGGCATCGTCGATGAGGCCCACCAGGCGGCAGTATCCCAGGCGCTGGATTACTTGTCGGAGCATGCCGGCTACACGCGAAAGCAAGTAAAAGAGCCGGCCGGAAAACGTCTTGTCGTTGAAAAGTTGGCGGGTATTTCGGGCGTGAAATACGAGCACCGCACTTCACGTGCGGGCGACCCGCACGTGCATTCACACGTGTTGTTGGCGAATAAACAGCTATGCCGAGACGGCAAAGTTCGCACGCTCGATGGGGTGAGTTTGTACCATGAGGCGCGCGCGGCAGGCATGGTGTATCAAGCCACGGTGCGTGAAATCTTGAGCCAGAAACTCGGCGTGGAGTTCGGCGACGTGGTCAATGGATGCGCTGAAATTGTCGGTCTTGATGACCCAGAATTGATTGCGTCGTACTCGACCAGGGCGCGTGAAATCGACCAGTGGCAGGCCGACAATGGGCTTGAAACCCGTGCGGCCTATGAGCGTATCGCGCAGAAAATTACCCGGCGTACCAAGGACACCGACACCCCACTAGAGGAGTTGGAAATCGAGTGGGCGCGTGCTGAACACGGCGCGCAGGTGCGTGAGTTTGTGGCCGGACTTGAGCCGAAAAATGAAGCAGATGCGCGTGAATCTTCCGAGGATTTCTTGCCGAAACCGTCCCAAATTTTGGCGGAAGTTGCCGCAGAACGCTCCACGTTTACCCGCGCTGATGTAGCCGAGAAAGTAGCAGAACTTATCCGCCCCGGTGCCATATCCCCGGAGGATATGACGGTTACGGTTGAGGGGCTGGTTGATGCTGCGTTGGCTGCGCACGGTACATGGTCGGTGACCCCGGAGAAGTCCCGCGAGCTGGATAGTACCCAGCGTGAAGGTTCGCAGAAGTACACCACTGTCGAGGTGGTCGACGAGGTTGAACGTGGCGTTGATATGGCTACCGCGCGCGTGGAGCGCGGGGTTACCGCCGAGTCGATTCAACCGGTTGAGGGTGAGCTTTCGCCTGCGCAGGCTGATGCTATGCGCGCGGTTGTCGGCTCTGACTATTTGGCTTCTGTGGTGGTCGCACCGGCTGGTGCCGGTAAAACGTCTTCACTTAAATCTGCACATCACGCATGGAATATGGCGGGCAAGCATGTTATTGGTCTAGCTCCCACCGGCAAGGCGGCGGATGTGATGGTCGGTGAGAATGTGGCTGATGAATCCATGACGATTGCGCGTGCTTTTGTTGGCACAGACGATCTGATACCGGAGCATACAGCGGTGAAGCTGGGCTGGAACCGGGACACCGTTGTGGTTGTTGATGAAGCCGGTATGGTGTCTAACCCCGATACGATCCGTGTGCTGGAGACTGCCACTGCTGCCGGCGCGCGCGTGGTCTTTGTGGGAGACCCAGAACAATACTCGGCGGTGAAAGCTCGTTCTGGCTTGCTGGCTACCTTGTCTCATGAATTGCCTGATGCCGTTGAGCTACGCGAGGTGTTCCGCCAGCGTGATGCGGGTGAGCGTGAAGCATCGAAGTGGCTGCGCGGTGGCGAGGAAGCAGACGTTTCTCGTGCCGCCGAGTGGTACATGCAGAACAAGCGCCTGCACGCAGGATCGGTTACGGCAATGATGGACGATGCGTTGGCCGGGTGGCGTGATGATACTGCCGCAGGAAAGCAGTCCTTGCTGGTTGCAGCAACCCGCGACCAGGTCACTGCGCTCAATGCTGCGGCGCAGAAGATTCGCGCCGAGCGCGGCGAGATTAACCCTGAGCACCGCCTAGGTCTGTCCGATGGACTGACAGCCGGTGTCGGTGATGTCATCCTGACTCGTCGCAACGATGCGAAGTTGGTGACCAGCAACGGCGATGTTGTCCGCAATGGTCAACGCTGGGTCGTTGATTCCATCGGGAAAGACGGTTCCATTACGGCCCGACGGTGTGATGATGATTTAGCCACTGTGACACTAAACCGCGACTACCTCGATAAACACACCCAGCTGGGCTATGCCGCTACTGGGCATAGTTCCCAAGGCGCGACCGTGGATGTGGCCCGCGTTGTTGCTGGTGTGGGCAACCTAGATAAGTCCAGTGTTTACGTTCCTATGACCCGTGGGCGTGAGGGCAACTTCCTCTATATCGCCGAGACCCAGCCGGGAGATACCGAGACCGGGCATGGCCAGGTGAGCCAGATTATCCGTCGTGAGTCTGACGAATACGCCCGCGACCTGCTGGTGTCCGCAGGAATGCGCGAGCAAGGCGATAAGACACCCCAGGCGCTGTTTGGGCAGGCCAAGCAGGATTGGGAGCTGACCAAACTCGTCAACCAGCCTTCCCAAACGGATACCGATAACCCGTTTTTCGGCACCGACATGGGTGAGTACATGCGCAGCTTTGCCGCTAAACGCGAAGCGCGCTTTGCTGACTTCCATGCTCGCGCCCAGGCCAACAACGCCGATGAGGTGCCAGAACCGGAATCAGGCAACGAGTACAGCGTTACACCGTCCAATGACGCCGTGGAGCGTATCGATGCCGAGATAGAACGGGTAAACACTCAGCTTGAGACGCTGCGTGGTGAGTACGACCAGGCTAACCAGCAGGTTGAACAGCTCGGACAGCAGTATTCCAAGCAAGATGCTGTAGTGCGCGAGTTCGAGGACACGAAGAACTCGAGGGGCTTTTTCGGCAGGCTACGCCACGGCAACAACGACCAGGCCCTCCTAGACGAAGCAATCACCGTGCGCGACAAGGTAGCTGCATCCTATGACCAGGCCGTGGACTATCGCGACAGCTTTACAGATCCGATTCGCCAGCTTAAGACCGAGCTAGACGAACTGCGCTCCCAACGCAGCGACGAGCAGGCGCTACAGAACACCCTGGACGTCCTCGACTCACTCGGTATTAGTACCACCGCAGATGATGAGATGCTCGCCCGGTTCCACCAGCAAGCCGCCACAGATAGCGACTACGACAGCGACCAAGACAACTGGCTCGATGACACCCCGGAGAACGACAGCCCGGAACTGTAGAAAATTTCGCGCGCCCTTGTGGACTCCGGACATATGGTAAACAATGTTTACGAAAGCAAATAACGCTCACGAGAAAAAGAGTAGGACTGCCAAAGACAGTACGTAAACAATGTTTACGACAGGCAAGGGAAGGACTTACGTCAATGGTTCAAGGACCCCACCCCTCCGGGCGCGTGGTATCTGTACGCATGCCAGAGGACATCATCGAGCGCCTAGACACACTGTGTGCTCGCACCGGACGCAGTCGTGGTTTCTACCTCAAGATGGCAGTAACAGCGATGCTGCCCCAATTGGAGGGATACCACTGGGAACACGTCGCTGCGGACTTCGAAGAAAAGAGCATTGAAAACGAGTTTTACCGCATCATGCTTGCTGGACTTTCTGCCGAGTCTGACGATAAAGAAAAATAAAAGTGCTATCTGCCTGCTCTTTTGTCTTTACAGGCACCTGTAAAAATGTATTACTGTAAACCTGTAAAGCAGTATTTACTTAAACCTGTAAAGTGGTAGGGGCAATGATTTATACACCTAGGAGAAGCCATGATCATTACCGCCATTAACGCCAAAGGCGGCGTTGGCAAGACCACCACAACGATGTTTCTTGCCACGGTTTTCGCCCACCGAGGAAAGACCGTGACCGTAACCGACCTAGACCGGCAGGGCTCGGCACTGGAATGGTCTGAACGCGCAGAGGATGGAGGTGATCCTTTACCGTTTGAGGTTGAGCTGTCCATCCCCAAGCGCGTCGATAGGCAAGCAGCGCTCGTCGGAGACGATGAGTTCATGTTCATCGATGTGCCGCCAGGAGACGAGAACGCTATCGAAGCAGCAATCGCAGTCAGCGACTTCATCATTCTTCCGACCCGTTCTGCTGCTGCCGACCTCTCCCGAGTATGGGAGCTGCGCGACGCAGTCAACGGAACACCTCATGCAGTCTTACTGACGTTCGCCAGGAAAGGCACCAGCGCCCTTGACGCGGCACGAGAAGCGCTCGACGCGGAACACATGCCGCACTTTAAAACCGAAATCCCGCTACGCGAAGATATGCACCTAGCGTTTGGATACTGCCCAGGCCCCGACATGCACGGCTACGACCACGTCGCCGACGAACTCATGGAGATGATGAAATGAGCACCAGTAAAGAACGCGCCAGGGCGCAGCAAGGCCCGCGAACCTCAATGAAAAAAGCCACGAAGCTAACTCCAGCAGCCGAGAAGAAAACAGTGCGAAGCGCATTCCACCAACCCACAGGCCGCGACTACGTCAAGAAGATGACGATTGAAATCGACCGCGACCTTCACGCAGAACTTAAAGTCATCGCCGCCCAAAAAGGCGTGACCATCCGCGAGATTGTTAGCACCTACCTCGAAGAATACGTCCACAACAATAAATAAAGGTTTACAGGCATACAGCAATACAGTAATACAGGTTTATGGCACCTGTATTACTGTATTGCTGTATACCTATTGCTCTGGATAATTCGCCACCGTATGGGTAAATCTGCGCACGCTTTTTCTGCGTATCGGTAAATCAGCGCAGAGTGTGTGGTAAATCTGCGCAACCGCTTTCGTTGTATGCGTAAATATGCGCAGCCTGAACTGGGAAAAGTCCCGTGATGGTAAATCTGCGCAGACAGCCCTGTGCAGCTGAAACGCGGTTACGTATAGCTTGCCATATGTCTAGCCATACGTAACCGCAGGTAAAAGGCATATTTTTCGCGTGTCATGGCTAGTAAATAACACCGGTGTCATTTAGAGTCAGGGAAAGACAATGAAAAACGAAGAAAGCCACCGGGCGGCAACCCGATGACTTTCGCTTATCACCCAGCACACACCTGGGAGAAAGCACGGTC
>NZ_RJWA01000021.1 GCF_003762835.1 Micromonospora sp. HM5-17
ACAACATCCTCCGAACTGGAGGGTGTCACCGGGGCTGTTCCCCGCACCCGGGGTTTCCCCCGAGCACTTCTTAAAGCTTACCCGACCGTTTCCGCCTCGTCAAACCGGTATCTCCCGGTTTGTCGCACTTCCACGACGGGGTCGTGCGCCCGACAGGCACAGCGGTACCACCGCTGGACTCGTCGGGTTTTGGCAGGCCGGCCGCTGCGGTCTTCCCCGCCGGGCTCGCCCGGTGCCCTGCCGACGGAGAAAGGTACACCGCCGAAACGCGTACGCCAAATCGGGGTCCCCACGTCGCCAAGCGGCACAGAAAAAGGCGGGAATGTCCGACTTAACCCTGGCGTTGGCTCCGTGGTACGTCCATCCGAGGGCCGGCCGTCGACCGGGCACGCGCGCAGCCCGGTCACCGTGGCGGCGCCCTCCGACGCGCGACCGGAAGGAAGCCACGTGCTGACCACCCTTGTTCGCGGGGTCCGGTGGCTGACCGCCATCACCCCGCCCACCACCCGCCGGGCGGCGCTCGCGACCGCGGGACTCGCCGTCATAGGCGCCTCCGTCGCCGGACCGGCGATTGCCCTGGGCAGCGACCCGGAGACGGCCGCGGTGGCGGCGCCACCGGCCAGGGAGCTGGCGGTCGACTACCAGGCTCAGCCCAACTTCTACTACTGCGGGCCCGCGGCGACCCGGATCGCCCTGAGCGCCCGCGGCCCGGCGCCGAGCCAGGACGAGATCGCGGCACGACTGGGTACGACCGTGCACGGCACGGACTCGGCGGAGGACACCACCCGGGTCCTCAACGCGGTCGGGGGAACGCGTTTCTACCGCACCACCGCGATTCCGGGTGATACCGCCACGCCGGAGGAGACGGACCGGCTCCGGCGGGACGTCACCCGGGCCGTCGCCACCGACCACCCCGTCGTGGTGAACGTCATCGGCACCGCAACGGACACCGACGGCACCCCGCACGCGTACGACGGCGGCCACTACCTGACCGTGGTCGGCTACCGGGACCACGGTCGGACAGTCAAGATCGCCGATCCCGCCAACGTCAACGGCGACAGCTCGTACTGGATGAGCACAAGCAACCTGGCGAACTGGGCCGCCACCCGCGGCTACTCCGGCTGACGGGGCGAGCACCAGCGGCGGATCCGCCGCCTCACGCGGGAGCCGGACGTCGTACCCCGTCTCTAGTCTGATGCGGCGGATGGAGGGGATGGAGATGAGTGAGCTGATGGCGGGCCCAAATACGTCGACTGTTGTCGATCATACGGAGACGGCGGCCGACCCGACCGGGGTGGTGGCCGCCGTTGACGCGGAAGGTGCGGGGGCGGCCGTCGCCTCGGGGAGCTCGGTGGTGAGTCCCGTGGTGGACGCCGACCGCGCCGAGCCGTTCGACGACCGCGAGGCCTACACGGCGGCACTCGACGAGATCCGGTCGGCCGCCGCGGCGTACTACAACGGCGCGGACCTGGTGATGGACGACGCGACGTACGACGCCCTGCTGGCCCGGGTCGTCGCCACCGAGACCGCCCGCCCCGACTGGAAGGCTGACGACTCACCGAGTGGGCTGGTCGCGGCCGGTGTCGGGATCGTCGGCGACGTCGTACACAGCGAGCCGATGCTCAGCCTCGACAACGTCTTCGGCGAGGAGGAGCTGCGGCGCTGGGCGGCCCGGCTCGACAGGCTGCTCGGCCGTCCCGCCGCCGGCTACACCGTCGAGCCCAAGATCGATGGTCTCGCCATCGCCGCCCGGTACGTCGCCGGTCGGCTGGTCCAGGTCGCCACCCGGGGTGACGGCCGGGCCGGCGAGGATGTCACCGCCCAGGCCCGACGGGCGGTCGGGCTGCCGGAGCAGCTCGCCGAACCGGTGACGATGGAGATCCGGGGCGAGATCTTCATGACCGACGCCGACTTCGCCCGCGCCAACGAGCTGCGGACCAGCCACGGCGAGCCGCCGTTCGCCCATCCGCGCAGCGCCGCCGCCGGTACGCTCCGGGCCCAGGACCGGGCCTACGACGCCCCGCTCTCGTTCCTCGCGTACGCCGTCCACGGCCTCGACGCCGCCACGACCGGCCTCGACGGCGACGGCGCGGCGCTGCCCCACTCGGCGCTGATGGCGTACGTCGAACGCCTCGGGGTCGCCACCACCGCCGGCTCCCCCGCCGGCATGCGGCGCTGCACCACCCTGGACGAGGTGCTGGCGGCGGTGGCGGAGCTCTCGGCGCGCCGGGGCGAGCTCGGCTTCGGCATCGACGGTGCGGTGATCAAGGCCGACCACCCCGCCGACCGGGAACTGGCCGGCTCGGGGACCCGCGCACCGCGCTGGGGGATCGCCTACAAGTTCCCCGCCGACACCCGCACCACCACCCTGCTCCGGATCGAGGTACAGGTCGGCCGGACCGGCGTCATCACCCCGGTGGCGGTACTGGCCCCGGTGCAGGTCGGCGGGGTCACGGTCACCTCGGCGACGCTGCACAACTTCGACGACCTGGTCCGCCGCAACGTCCGGGTCGGGGACACGGTCTTCGTCCGCCGGGCCGGCGACGTGATCCCCGAGGTCACCGGCGCCAAGCTGGACGAACGGCCGGCGGACTCGACACCCTACGAGCCGCCCGTCACCTGCCCCCGCTGCGGTGGTGAGATCGACCGGTCGCAGAAGCGCTGGCGCTGTGTCCAGGGGCGGGCGTGCGGGGCCCGCGAGTCGCTCGCCTACTACGCGGCCCGGGACTCGATGGACATCGAGGGGCTCGGCAGCAAGATCATCGACCTGCTGGTCGGGGCCGGCCTGGTCACGGATCCCGGTGACCTCTATGCCCTCGAACCCTCCGCGTTGGTCACCCTTGACCGGCTCGGCGAGGTCTCGGCCCGCAAGCTCGTCGCCAACATCCAGGCGTCCAAGACGCGACCACTCTCCCGGGTCCTCACCGGGCTCGGCGTACGGATGACCGGCCGGTCGATGTCGCGCCGGCTGGCCCGGCACTTCGGCACGATGGAGGCGCTGCTCGCCGCCTCCGTGGCCGACCTGCAGCAGGTCGAGGGGATCGGCCCGGAACGGGCGGTCACCATCGCGGCGGAGCTGGTCGAGCTCACCCCGGTCATCGAGAAGCTCGCCGCGCACGGGGTCAACATGACCGAGCCGGGAGTCGTCGGAGCGGCGTCGGCCACCGGGGGCGACGACGCGGACGTACCGACGTCGACAGCGCTACCGCTGCGCCGGCCGGACGGCACCCCGATGACGGTCGTGGTGACCGGCTCGGTGCCGGGGCTCACCCGTACCGAGGGCAACGAGGCGGTCGAACGGCTCGGCGGCAGGTCGTCGGGCTCCGTCTCGAAGCGGACCGACCTGGTCGTGGTCGGCGAGGGCGCCGGTAGCAAGGCGGAGAAGGCCGAGGCGCTCGGTGTACCGGTGCTGTCGGCGGAACGCTTCGCGGATCTGCTCGCGGCACACACCGCCGGTGACGCGGCGACGGTCGCGGAGATCCTGGCCAGCCTGGCGGGCGATCCGGAGCCGGCGGCCGGCTGAACCGTCCCGGCCGGCCACGCCGGGGCCACACACCACCGGCCGAGCGGCGGCCGGGCCGGATCGGATCGGCGTACCGCGAGCCGGGGTCACGCCGGGCCGGCGCGGGGACGGCGCACGGCGCGCACCCGGTCGGGACGGCCGAGCGCCCCGGCCGGGTCAGCGACGGCCGATGACGACGGTGGCGGCCAACTCGTCGTCGGTCACGACCACCGCGTCGAGTCCGGCGTCCGCGAGTACGGCCCAGGCCACCGGCGCCTGCGCCTGGCCGGTCTCCACCAGCAGGTGGCCTCCGGGGGCGAGCCAGTCCGGCGCCCCGGCGAAGACCCGGCGCAGCACGTCGAGGCCGTCCGGCCCGCCGTCCAGCGCCACCAGCGGCTCGTGCAGCCGCGCCTCGGGCGGCAGCAGGCCCACCTCGCCGGTGGGTACGTACGGGATGTTCGCCACCAGGACGTCCACCCGGCCCCGGAGCCGCGCCGGCAACGGCTCGTACAGGTCACCCGCGTACACCCGGCCGCCGAACGGGCGGAGGTTTCGCCGCGCGCACTCCACCGCCGCCGGCTCCACGTCCACGGCGTACAGCTCGACACCGGCGACCAGGGTCGCCACCACCACGCCGATCGCTCCGGAGCCGCAACCCAGGTCGAGAACGGTCGCCCCGGGGGCGGTCAGCGCCGCAGCTCGCCGGGCCAGCAGCTCGGTACGGCGCCGCGGCACGAAGACGCCGGGATCGACGTCGATCCGCAGCCCGCAGAAGTCGACCCAGCCGACGACGTGTTCCAGCGGCAGGCCGGCGACCCGGCGTTCGACCATGGCACGCAGGGTGGCCGGATCGGGCGCGGACTCGATCAGGATCCGCGCCTCATCCTCGGCGAAGACGCAGCCGGCCGCCCGGAGCCGGGCGACGACGGTGTCACGCCCGACCAGAATCGAATTGTCGGCAGCGGTCGCGGGAGACGCGGCGGAACGGCCGGGGAAGGCGGGAAGGAAGCGGGACGTGGACATGGGTAACCCCCGGGACCCCGGCGGCGCCCTCCGGTTACCGCGACCCGATCCGTCGTACGGAAGGCCACGGCTCGCGTGGTGGGAGCACCGCGCCGGTCAGGACGGAAATGGGTCCCACCTCCTTCGCTCGCAGTGGCTGAGCTCTCACAACGTACCCCATTACCGCGCCGTTCCGGCTCCGCGGGTCCGACCCGCGATCGTGCCTGCCACCGCCTGGCCCCCGGGATCTCCGGGACTCACCCCCCTGGCTGACCAGGTCCGGCAGGCTCGATGCCGACGGGGTGCCGGCGGTACGGGTGAGGCTCGAGGTCACGGTGTCGGCCAGCCACCGCGGACGCCCGGCAGTAGTCAACCGGTCAGCGCACGACGGACCGTTTCTCCTTGGGCAGGGCCTCGATGAGCGACCGTGGCACGTTGACGGTGTCGGCGATCACCTGCGGCGGGGTGTTCGCCATCCACTGGGTCAGCGAGATGTCGGCGAACCGCTCGTTGCGGAACATCTCCAGGAACACCAGGGGCTCGTCGCCCACGTTTTCGATGTAGTGCCCGTACGCGAACGGCACGTAGCCGACGTCGCCGGCCTGGAAGTCGAAGGTACGGGCGACGCCGGAACTCGCGAAGACACCCATCCGACCGGAGCCCGAGATGTAGTACTGCCACTCGTCGTCGGTGGGGTGCCAGTGCAGTTCGCGCATTCCACCCGGTTCCACCTCCACGAGCGCGGCCGAGATGGTCGAGGCGGTGAAGCCGGTCGAGTCCGCGATCCGCACGCTGCCGCCGGGAAACCGCACCGGCTCCTGCTGCTGCAGCCGGTGGGTGAAGGTGCGGGGGACGTCGCCGGTCGGGCTCACCACCCGGTCAGCGTCCAGCGGTGGCGGCACCTGACCGGCGAAGATGTACTTCTCCCGCTCCGGGATCCGGTCGAGCTGGTCCGGCGTCCAGCCGAAGTTCTTCGCCAGCACGCTGCGTGGTGTGTGCGCGAAGAAATCGCTGAGCAGGAACGTGCTGTTCTCCGAGAAGGCGCCGTCGTCGAAGACCAGCAGGAACTCCACGCCCTCGTCGAGCGCCTGGATGTGGTGCGGCACCCCCTTGGGAAAGAACCAGAGGTCGCCGGCGCGTACGTCGTCGAGGAAGTTGCGGCCCTCCTGGTCCACCGCGCTGATCCGGCAGCTCCCGGTCAGCACGTACGCCCACTCCGACTGCTTGTGCCAGTGCAGTTCCCGGTACGCGCCGGGCTCCAGTTTCATGTCGACACCGGCGAGCGTCGTCGCGATCGGGAGTTCCCGCTGCGTCACCTCGCGGGCCCACCCGCCCTGCTCGATCCGGGTGTGGGCCATCGAGAAGGAGAACTTGAGGTTCGGCACCGTGCCGCGGTCGGTCGTCGGCGAGACCAGCAGGTCGGGGTTCTGCCGATCGAGGGCGACGTTCCGGGGTCCCTGGTCGCGGCCGCCCTGGCCGTCACGTCGGGGCTGCGGGGTGTCCTGTTCCGCCTCGCTCATCGCACCTCCGGGTTGGGCAGCGAGCGAATAACCCGTTCCGCGGTGGATACACCTCAGGAACCCCGTTCGACTCGGGATCGAGCCGCCCGCCACCCCGGCCCGCCAGCCGACCGTACGGCGCCGGGCGACCGTCGGCGTGCTCTTCGTCGTCGCCGCGGTCGTCGTCCTCAGCGCGGCCGAGCCGTTCGGCAGGTCCCTCGTCGACACCCGAGCGGCCCTGGGGCTCGACGAGTTCCTGCTGGTGCAGTGGCTGGCGCCGGTCGCCTCCGAGGCGCCCGAGGTGATCGTGGCGATCACGTTCGCGCTCCGGGGCCGGGCCGACGACGGACTCGGCGCCCTGCTGGCCCACCGTTGCCGGGAGTTGCCGGCGCTGGTCCGCGCCGCCTGGTCCACCCGCCGTGCCCGGCCCGGCGGCCCCCGCGCGAGCACCGCCACCCGCACGACCGGCTGGTGAGGCCGCCGGCCGGCGGGTGGGCTCCTCACGGAGCGGGCTCCGCCAGCCCGGCTGGCGGACGCGCACCACGGGCTGGAGATTCCGCTACCGGTTGCCCTTGGCCTCGCGCTTGGCGGTCATCGGCTCGGTCCCCTTGCCGACCTTCTTCAACGCGTGCCGCAACTGCTCCGCGGTCATCTTCGAGTTGCCCTCGATACCCGCGGCGTGCGCGCGCTGCCGCAGGTCGTGGAGTTCGTCTCGGTCACCCATGTCAGGCCCTCTTTCCTCGTTCCTCACGCCGACCGCGCCGGGCGACTCGGCGGTCCGGCCCGGCTACGGGATGATCAACCCGCCACCACCGGACCCGGGATGGCTTCCCCCGACGGCCGCACCCAAACGGGATCGCGCGGCGCCGGCACGGCTAGCCGTTGAGGAGTCGGGAGAGGTTCGTCAGGCTGGTGATCAGCGCGGTGACGTACGTGAGGAACCGCCCCGCCCACTTGACGACCGCCGCCGCGATCTGCGAGGCGATCACCGGGATGGTCACGACGAAGATCGCCTCGACGGCCCAGACGACCACCCGGGCCACCAGGTCGGCGATGAGGTCCCGCACGATGTCCCGGGTGAACGACACCAGGTTGCCGGCGGCCTCGGTGGCCAGCGCCATCGCCGTCGAGAGCCCGCCGAGCCCGCCAAGGGCCATCGGCTACCGGGGCACGGGTCGGCCCGCCGACGCGGCGGGTCCACAACCGACGGTGGTGCCGGGGCCCGCGCGGGGCCGCGACCTCCGCACGCCCCACCCGAGGCACACCATTAACGGGGCGCGCAGCGGCGTGGTCAAGGATCCCAGCACCGTCTACCTGCGCGGCTAGGAGGACGTGATGCACGACGACGTGGCGCAGATCGCCGCGGGCAACGCCCGGTGGGATCCGACGACCCAGCGGTACGAGATCAACGGCCGGTACTACGGCGTCGAGCCGTCGGGGACGGTCTTCCCCGACCCGGGCGCGGGTATGTGAAGCTGAGCGGTACCGAGTACGCGGCGCTCAAGGAGATCGCGAGAGCTGGTGGCGACATCTCACAGGCGCCACAGCTGACCAGGAACCCGCGCTTCGTGAACAACCCGCAGGCAGTCGAGAAGGCGATGCAGATCTACAACGGAACGTACGAACCGTGACGTACTACCTCCTGATCTTCGGTGAACTGCATAGGGACCGCCTCGCCGCGGCGCTGGCGGCCCTGCTCGCACTGCCCGAGGACGCCGTCGACGTCGGTGACGAAGACGACCTCGACCGCAACTGGTCGGCGCCGGTGAGCTGCACCGTTTCGCCCCGGGCCGGCGACTTCCACTGGCACCTGGACATCTACCTCACCGACGCGGTCACGCAGCGGCCCGCCGACTCGGTCCTCGCCGCGCGACTGGCGCAGCAGATGCGCACGGTGGTGGCCTATCCGGGTACGGAGGCGCAGCCGAGCGCGTACTGGATCGTGGGCCCCGACGGCCGCCGGACCCGGGCGCGGATCACCGACCTCGGCTGGGAGGAGGGGCCGGTGTACCGGATCGAGGCGGTCGAGCGTCCGCTGGCCGCGCTACCGGACCTGCCGGTGGCCGCGATACCGGAGGTGATCCGCGAGCACCGGCTGCCCACCCCGATCACCGACCAGCTCCAGGCGCGGTCGGAGCCCTGGTCGACCTCGGAGGTACCGGGTGTGGCGGACGCGGTGTGGCGGGCCCGCACCCGGCTCGGCGTGTGGGAGGGCCTGGTGGCCCGCATGGCCGCCGGATGGCCGCCGGACGGCTGGTACCCGGCGACCTACTACCAGGAGGACCTGGGGTACCGCGACGAGCTGGCCCGGGTGGGTCAGGCGATGCCCGAGCCGCCCCGCGCCCTGTTCGCGTCGGCTCTCGAGGAGGTCGACCGCCAGTTCGTCGCGCTCACCGAGGACGACGGGGGCGCCGCGCTGGCGACGGAACTGGGCGGCACGGCAGCGGTGCCGGCCGACCCCGAGCGGTGGTGGTGGCGTCGGATCCCGCAACCGCTGCCCTGGCGGGACCAGCCGGCTCGACCCGGGTCGTGACCCGGCCCGGGCCGCCGGCGGCGGGCCGGCCCCGGCATCGCCGTCGGCGGCGGACCATGGTGCCGGTCGCGGGCCACGCCGGCGAGCCGGCGGTGGGAGCGCCGGTCAGGTCGCCTCGGCCAACAGCCCGTCGACGAGGTCGCGTGGCAGGCCGTGGGTGTCGTGGAGGTACCGGTAGTCCGCGCCGGTCAGCGGGGCACGGGACCGGTACCGGGAGATGACCCGGCGACCGCGGCGCAGCAGGCCGCGGAACCGTTCTTCCTCGTCCTGGAGCAGGAGACGTACTCCGGTGACGTTCGCGGTCTGGCGGAACCGGTCGAGGGTGTCGGCGAACGGCTCGTCGGGCAGGTCGGACAGGGTCCGCGTCGGGTCGCCACGCCACAGGATGGTGAGGGTACGGCGGAGCAGCCGGCGCAGCACGTAGCCACGACCGGTGTTCGCCGGCCGTACGCCGTCTCCAACGACCACCACGCTGGACCGGAGGTGGTCACAGACGCGACGGAGCGACGACTCGTCCGGATGCCACAGCGCGGTGACGGCACGGACCCACGGGGCGAAGGCGTCGCCCTCGAAGACCGACCCGTGTCCCCGCAGCACCATCTCCAGCCGTTCCAACCCCATGCCGGTGTCGACGTTGGGCCGGCGCAGCGGCTCCAGCCGGCCGTCGTCGTGGCGGTGGTAGCGCATCTGCACGTGATTCCACACCTCCAGCCACCGCCCGTCGGTCCCGGGGGTGCCGCTCGGCGGGCTGTCCCCGGTCCAGACGTAGATCTCCGAGTCCGGTCCGCACGGCCCGGTCGGCCCGTTCGACCACCAGTTCTCGCGCTGGGTCAGCTCCACCGGCACACCGAGGTCACGCCAGGTCTCCAGCGCGGGAAGGTCGGGCCCCACCTGCTCGTCACCGCCGAACACGGTCGCGTACAACCGGTCCGGCGCGATCCCGAAACCCTCGCGGAGCAACTGGTAGCCCCATCGCAGGCTCTGCGGCGGGTCGTAGTCGCCCAGCGACCATGATCCGAGCATCTGGAAGACGGTCAGGTGGGTGCGGTCGCCGACCTCGTCCAGGTCGGTGGTCCGCAGGCACCGCTGGACGTTGGCCAGCCGGCGACCCAGCGGGTGGGGACGTCCCTCGAGGTACGGCGTCAGCGGGTGCATCCCGGAGGTGGTGAAGAGCACGGGATCGTCCGGCGGGCGAACCAGCGAGCTCTCGGGGAGCGGCAGGTGACCGCGTTCCCGGTAGAAGTCGACGAAGGTGCGGATGATCCGGTCGGGCGTCATGACGGCGGCCTTTCGATGCGTGGCGGCCGAAAGGTCCGCGGACACCGGGACAGGTACGGATGACGGGCGACGCCGGCGGACCGTTTCGGTCGCCGGCGGACAGGTCGGAGATCGGGAGGATCAGGCGGCGGCGACCGTCGAGCGGGTAGCTCGCGCGGCCGCGGCGGCGAATCGCCTGGTCATCCTCATGCATCACACTCTATCGCGCCGGGGCAACCGCGCCCACCCATTCCGGGCGGGCGCGGCCGGGCGGCGGGTACGGGCGTGGCCGGGTCCCCGCCGCCCGGCCGGTGTTTCAGCGGGCCAGCTCGGCCATGTCGTCGGCGGTGAGGTGGAGGCCGGCTGCCGAGACGTTCTCTGTCAGATGGTCGAGCGAACCGGTGCCGGGTATGGCCAGCGTCGCCGGTGACACGGCCAGCAGCCAGGCCAGCGCCACCTGTGCGGTGGTCGCCCGGTGCCGGGCGGCGACGTTCGCGAGACGGGTGGGATCGATTGGCACGGCACCGCCGCCGAGCGGGAAGTACGGCACGTACGCGATGCCCTCCCGCTCGCATTCGGCGAGCAGGTTGGCGTCGCCCCGGTGATGCACGTGGAAGTGGTTCTGCACGGCCGCGACCGGGGCGATCGACCGCGCCTCGGCGAGCTGGGCCGCGTCGACGTGGCTGAGCCCGAGGTGCCGGATCAGCCCCTCACGACGGAGCTCCGCCAGGGCCTCGAACCGCTCGGCGACCGATTCGCCGCCCGGCTCGCCCATGCCGCCCACCCGCAGGTAGACGAGGTCGAGGCGGTCCAGGCCGAGGCGGCGCAGGTCCGCCTCGACCAGTCCGCGCAGTTGCTCGGCGCTCGCCTGTCCGGTGGGGACCACGCCTGTCTCGACCAACGGGCCGACCTTGGTCGCGATCACCAGGTCGTCGGGGTACGGGAACAGCGCGCGGCGAATCAGCTCGTGCGCCTGGAGGTCCCCGAAGCCGTAGAAGCCGGCGGTGTCGATGTGGTTCACGCCGAGTTCCACCGCCCGGCGCAGCACCGCGACGCTCTCCTCGGGGTCGGGCACGCGACGGCCGAGGGCAAGGCGCATCGCGCCGAAGCCGATCCGATTGACCCGCAGGTCACCGCCGAGCGGGAAATCGCCGGCCGCAGCCGCGGTCGCGTTCTGGTTTGGATTCATCCTGATACCGCCTTTCCCGGGCACAACCGCCCGGCAGGTGAGGGAGGTGGTCGCACCACCCCCGGTCGCCGCTCTGGTGATCTCGGCACGGGCCGGGTTTGACCCGTGGGGTGTTACAGGTCGCCCGACGCCTGGGCGGACACGACGTACCCGAGGGCGTCCCGGAGTACGGCGGCGAAGGGCGGAGGACTGGTGGTGCTGAGCCAATGCCGGCCGGCGATGCGGACTGCGGCGGCGACCGCGGCCGCCATGACCTGCCACCGCAGGGTGTCCTGGGGGCCGCTGCCGGTGCGCTCGGCGATGGCGGCGGCGAGCGGTTCCTCGGCCATGGTGAAGGCCTTGAGGGCCTCACCCTGCAGTTCCGGGGTTGACATGATCATGGCCAGCCCGGCCCGGTCGGGTTCGGGCGTGGCGAAGACCTCGATCGCCGCGGCGATGATGGCCTCGGCGAGCGGTTCGTCGGAGGGACGGGAGCGCAGTGCCCGGCCGAGGCGGCGGGCCTGGTCGGCCTGGAAGGCGCAGATCGCCTCCTCCCGGCTGGCGAAGTAGTTGTTGTACGTGCGGGGCGCCACCCCGGCGGCCGAGGCGATGTCAGAGACCCGGACGAGTTTGAGGCCTCCGGGGCCCTGCTCCAGCGCCAGGCGCAGGGCGGCCGCGCTGATCGCTTCGCGAACGGCCCGCTTGTTGCGGGTCCGCACATCACGGGGTTCGTCGTCGTCCATCACCGTGCGGTTCCGGCACCATCGGCCGGTCCCTCCCCTCTCCTCGCTGATCCAGCCTGCGCGCCGGATGCCGACGATCCCGTCGGCGTCCGGCGCGGCACATGGTAGCCGTTAGATGCGCGACGCGCACTATATGCGCGTCACGCAAGTTTGGGTTATGGTACCGGCGATGCCTGGCACTCGAAGCAGGTAAGTGCCAACCGCACAGGTGCGCCGGGGCGGCGAGATCCCCGTCCCGGGGATCGTCCGTCGCGGGCGTCGGCCCCGGCACACCGTCCCGCAGATCAGGAGGAAGAATGCCGTCAAAGATCATT
>NZ_RJWA01000022.1 GCF_003762835.1 Micromonospora sp. HM5-17
TTTTCCTGGAACGGAGCTAAAAGGTAGCGGCTTTTCCATGGGCAAGGAACTCTCCACAGATAGTAATCATTACCTACATATCCGTCTTCCCGTAGCACTCCTTCTGTCTCAGGTTGGGGGCGTACAACTCCATTAAACTTTTCGGGGATAAGGGCTCTACGGCCTACTGGATCTGTCCACTGGAAATCATGTTCCCATCCTTCGTTAAAAGAACACCCATCGAAATAAACTAATACCTCACTCGGCGAACTGAGAGAATGGGGAGGGTTCGCTATCGGAATTTTCTCGTACCAAATGTCATGGTCTACTTTTTTGCCTTCATCAATCCACTCGAGAATCTGTTGCTCATCAAAACTGGCACCTGCCAAAACCTGGATTGCTGCATCAGGATCGGATAGAAAGAAGCGTTTGACGTAGGCGAGATAAATATTAGATATATGCATTAATCGAGTCCTATCTTTTAAAGGTTGCCAAGAATCTTACATTCAACGCGAGCCGGAAAAGGGTAGAAAGGTGAAGTAATGGCAGACATTGTTCATGAAGCCTAGAACACGCAACTGTGCGCGTTGTTTATTGGGGCGCACGGGGACACTGGAGACTACGAGTACGCACTAGACGCCGCCAACAGTGCCGCCAAGCACCTACAGGTAATACAGGCGGAGTTGCCTGCCACTTCCCCACTGGCCCGCGACGCCGGCACACTCGCCAAGTTTGTACGCGCAGCACAACAGAATCTGTCTCAACAACGGCCCGCAAATAATCCCGACGAACTTCTAGACTTAGCCACCAGACTCAAAGAGTCGCTGGAAGGGGCGGATATGCAACAACCCCCGCCTTCCTGCATGTCATGCATGCTGGTGGAAGCGGGGGTTGTGTACTAAAGAAACGATTTAGTTGGCCCGGCCAGTTTCCCTGCGGTACTTGCGGTAGTAGCGGCGGCCGTAGTGAACGGTGCCGAAGGCGGCGATAGCCACAACGGCTAGAGCGATGATGCCGATGATGGTGGTCAGGGTGTAGTCACCCTCGCCGGCGGTGCCCAGCGGGGTATCCCACACGCCGAGGCCCCAGATGAGGATTCCGGCAGCTGGGAGGCAAGACAGGATCAGACCCATGCCCACCCAGGTGGAGGTGCGCAGGAGGGAAGAGTGAGGAGCACCGAAGGACACGGGATCGTAGCCCTCAATGTAGGTGTCCTGAATCTTACCGGAGAACTCTGGGTAGGTCTCGCTGGCGTAGTCAGCGACTGCGTGGGTGTTATCGCTCATGGCGGAGTCTTTCTGTCTTTCTCTCGTTCCTAGTATTCCTACGGAATAACCTTAGCTTAGTCGTCCTTGCCACGGAAAGCAGCACGTGCACGTTCGCGGGTAACCGCGGATACCGCGGTCAGCGGAACACCGGCCGGGCAGACATCGGCGCACTCACCGTAGAGGGAGCAGTGGCCGAAGTTGGCTTCCAAGTCATCGACCATGTTGCGAGCACGGCGGCCACGCTCTTCCTTGCCCAGCGGCATCAGGGAGAGGTGCACCAACTTTGCGCCGGTAAACAGGTGAGCCGCACCGTTCGGGCAGGCAGCAACGCAGGCACCGCAGCCGATGCAGGCAGCGTGATCCAGCGAGTACTCGGAAGTCTCATGGTTGACGTGCAGGGTATCCGCATCCGGAGCGGTACCAGCGTCCATGGAGACGTAGCCGCCCTGCTCCATCACGTGATCCAATGCCGCACGGTCGACGATCATGTCCTTGATAACCGGGTAGGCAGCGGAACGGAATGGCTCCAGCTTGATGGTCTGTCCATCGGTGAAGTTGAACAGGCGCTGCTGGCAGGCCGGGGTGTTCTGGCCAGGGCCGTGTGGACGGCCGTTGACGGTCAGACCACAGGTACCACAAATGCCCTCACGGCAGTCAGAGGCGAAGGCGAAAGGCTCTTCGCCGCGCTCAATGTAGCCCTCGTTGACGTGGTCCAGCAGCTCCAGGATGGACATCTGCTCAGAGGCATCGTCCACCTGGACGGTCTCGAAGTGGCCTTCTTGGGTCGGTCCGGCTTGACGCCAGATCTCAAGTGTCAGTTTCATTACTTGTAGTTCCTTGTCATCAGCGGGATCGAATCAAAGTACAGCGGCTCGGCGTGGCGGATGAACTCGTTCTTATTAGCGCCCGGCTCCCAGGCGGAAACGAAGCACCAGTTCTCGTCGTCGCGTTCTGCCTCGCCGTCCTCGGTGAGGTGGTCCTCGCGGAAGTGGGCGCCACAGGACTCGTCGCGGTCCAGAGCGTCAACACACATGAGCTCGCCCAGGTCCAGGTAGTCGGCAACGCGCAGGCCGTATTCCAGTACCTGGTTCATGTCGTTGGCCTCGCCCGGGATGCGGACATTAGCCCAGAAGTCCTCGCGCAGCTCACGGATCTTGGTGATGGCTTCCTTGAGGTCCTCCACGTTACGGGACACACCGCAGCCGTGGTACAGGATGTCACCCAGCTGGCGGTGGTAGTAGGAAGGACCGTGCGGGTTCTCGCCGCGCACGCCCATGAGGCGGTCGATGCGCTCCTGGGACTGTGCCAGGGTTGCCTGAGCCTCTGGGGAATCCTCGGCCAGCTTCTCCTCGTTGAGGTGGTCAGCCAAGTAGTTCGGGATGGTAAACGGCAGGGTGAACCAGCCGTCGACGGAAGCCGAAAGCAGGGAGTTAGCACCCAGGCGGTTAGCGCCGTGGTAGGTCCAGGAGCACTCACCGGCGGCGAAGAGGCCGTCGATGGAGGTCATCTCGTTGAAGTCGGTCCACAGGCCACCCATGGTGAAGTGGCAAGTCGGAGCGATGCGCATCGGAGTTTCGTAAGCGGACTCGCCGATGGCCTCTTCGTACATCTCGATGAGGTTGGAGTAGCGCTCGCGGATCTTGTCCTTGCCGAGGCGCTCGATGGCGTCGCGGAAGTCTAGGTACACAGAGTTGTGCAGCGGGCCAACGCCCAGGCCAGCGTTAATCTGCTGGGAGATGGCACGGGAAGCAACGTCACGCGGAACCAGGTTGCCGAATGCCGGGTAGCGGCGCTCCAAGAAGTAGTCGCGCTCTTCTTCCGGAATGGTATTCGGGTCGCGGTCGTCACCCTCCTTCTTCGGGGACCAAATGCGGCCGTCGTTACGCAGGGACTCCGACATCAGAATGGTCTTGGACTGCCAATCGGAGTTGACCGGCAGGCCCGTCGGGTGGAACTGCACGAAGGCCGGGGAGGCCAAGTAAGCACCGCTGTCGTACGCACGCATCATGGCGCTGGCATTGGAGTTCTTAGCCAGGGTGGACATGTGGTAGACGTTGCCGTAGCCTCCGGTACCCAGCACAACTGCGTGGCCGGTGAAGGCCTTGAGCTCACCGGTGATCAGGTTGCGGGTAACGATGCCGCCAGCGCGCTTCTTGCCATTGTCGTTGTAGACAATGATGTCCTGCAGATCATTGTGGGCAAAGAGTTCGACGTTGCCCAGGCCGATCTGGCGGTAGAGCGCAGAGGTGGTGGACAGCTGCAGCTGCTGACCTGTTTGACCACGGGTGTAGTAGGTACGGGAGACCTGTACACCACCGAAGGAACGGGTAGCCAGGGTACCGCCGTACTCACGAGCGAAGGGTGCGCCGATGGCATTCATGTGGTCGATAACGCGCACGGACTCGTTGGCCAAGCGCCAGCAGTCGGACTCGCGGCAGCGGTAGTCGCCGCCCTTGACGGTGTCCTTGGTGTGGCGGTAGGCGGAGTCATTGTCCACCTTCTTGGCACGGGAGGCGTTGACGCCACCCTGCGCGGCGATGGAGTGCGCGCGGCGCGGGGAGTCGTGGTAGGTAAATACCTTTACCTTATAGCCCAGCTCGCCCAGAGCGGCCGCGGCGGAGCCTGCGGACAAGCCGGTACCAACCACGAGGACCTCAAACTTGCGGCGGTTCAGCGGGGAAACCAGCTGCATGTGATCCTTTTGGTGGGACCACATGTCCTTCATTGGCACGCCGTGCGGCTCATTGGATTCCAGAATGTTGCCGGCGGATACGCCCGGAACGATGGACTGCGGGTGCGAGAACTTGGGGTGCTCGCGCTTGAGTTCAGTATTAGTCATGGGTTTCTAACTCCTTTAGCTGACCAAGCCCAGGGCAACGGACAAAGGCATAACGATGTTGCCGATGCAGACAACGGCCGGGATGACGTACGCCAGGATCAGGAAGGTCTGACGCCACTTCGCACCGGTGATACCCAGGTCAGAAGCGGCGAGGCGAATGCCGTGGGTGAGGTGCAGAAACAGGAAGCACATGGCGATCACATACACGATGGTGACCGGCCAACGGCTAAAGGTTGCGATCATGTTGGCCTTCACCGCACCCTCTGCAAAATCGCCAGGGGCGATGGGCTGCACGCCTAGGGTCAGGTCCAGCAGGTGGAAGATGATGAACAGCAGCAAGACGATGCCGGTAACCAGCATGGACTTGGTAGCGAAGGAATCAAGGCCGCCCATCAGGTTGCTGCGGCGGAACTTGCCGCGGGACGCCTTGGAACGTGCGGTGAGGGCAAATGCGCCGTAGATGTGGGCGATGATGGCAACCAGCAGGACCGCGCGGATGATCCACAATGCGCCCTCATGTGGGAACAGCGGCTCACCCATGGAGCGCAGGAATGCACCGTATTCATCCAGTGCCTCGTCGCCGCCTTCTGCCGGCAAATACAGCTTCAGGTTGCCGGCCATGTGGCCGACGACGAAAAGTGCAAACAGCAGGCCAGTGACGGCCATGATGAGCTTCAGAACCCAGGAGGGCACTCCCGGCTTCTGACGGATTGGTTCGTTAGTAATGTGGCCGTGAGCTACTGCCTCACGGTCGGGATTTCTTAAAGTCATGACACCTCCATTGTCGTCCTCACCTTAACTGGGCTTAACCGCTGGTTACCAGTCAATTCCGGCGGTGTTTCACCTAACGGTACGGCGGTACGGTTAAACTCAGAATTCTTTTAGGTAAGGGTTGCCTTAGAAGCCTAGAGGCAAAACGTCACTACCTTGGCTGCTCGCAATTTCGCAATATTGACGTTGCGTAAATCTTCCGCCAGTTGTGAACTTGGTCACCCAGTGTTACAGGAGTGATCCCCTTACCCCTTTATGTGTCAAACTTTCGCATGAATCCCACATATTCCCCACAGGAGGGTGAACATTCTTCGCAAGTTCTTTGCGATTAAGGTGCACACCCGCAGGCCACCCAGTAACCTTTCCGGCATGAGTAAGACGTATGTGGGATCCCGCCTTCGCCAGCTTCGCCGTGAGCGCGATCTCAGCCAGGCTTCCCTTGCCGCCACGCTGGGCCTTTCGGCCAGCTACGTCAACCAGATCGAGCACGACGTCCGGCCGCTTACCGTTCCGGTCCTCCTTCGCATCACCGAAGTCTTCGGAGTTGACGCCACTTTCTTCTCCCGCGACGATGACTCGCGCCTGCTCGCGGAGATCCAGGACGTCATCCAAGACAAGGAACTGTGCCCCTCCCCCGTCGAGCTGCAGGAGCTCTCCGAGCTGGTCTATAACCATCCCACCGTGGCCCGCACCCTGGTGGATGTCCACCGCCGCTATCGCAATGTGCGCGATAAGCTCTCACTCGCCACCGATACCCGCCGCACCACCGAGGCCACCCAGGCACTGTCCATGCCGCACGATGAGGTGCGCGATTTCTTCTACGCCCGCCAGAACTACTTGGACGATCTGGACCACCACGCGGAGCAGCTTGCCGACGCCCTCTCGGTCACCCAATTCGGCATCCGAGACACCGAACATGCCCTAGCCCAGCGCCTGCGCGATCGCCACAACGTAGACATTCGCATCACCTCACAGATGGATGGCACGCTGCACAGTTTTGACCGCGAAACCGGCGAGTTTCGGCTCGCCTCGCGCCTGAGCGAAGGACAACGCGCCTTCCGCATGGCTGCGGAGCTGAGCTTCCTCGAGGCCGGAGAGCGCATCTCCTCTTTAGTGAAGGAAGAGCCGTTTACCTCGGATGCCTCGCGTAACCTAGCGCAACGCGGTTTGGCCAGCTACTTCGCCGCCGCCACCGTGATGCCCTATACCCTGCTGCATTCTGAGGCCGAGCGCTCCGGCTACGACGTGGAATACCTCTGCCAGGTCTTCGGGGTGGGTTATGAATCCGTCGCCTCCCGGCTGTCCACCCTGCAGCGCGATAACCTGCGCGGCATTCCTTTTACCTTCGTCCGCGTCGACCGCGCCGGAAACATGTCCAAGCGGCAATCCGCCACGGGTGTGCACTTTTCCAATAATGGCGGCACCTGCCCACTGTGGAATGTCTACGAGACCTTTGCCCAGCCGGGCATAATTTCCCGCCAGTTGGCCCAAATGCCCGATGGCCGCAATTACCTGTGGATATCTCGCGCGGTACAGCACCACCAAGGCCGCTTTGGCGATACCAATAAGCTTTTCGCCATTGGCCTGGGCTGCGAGGCTCGCCACGCCGACCGCACCGTCTACGCAGAAGGTCTCGCCCTCAAAGATCTCTCTTCTGCTACCCCCATCGGCTCTGGTTGCCGCACCTGCCCGCGCGAGAATTGCGCGCAGCGCGCCTTCCCGCCTATCAACGAGGTCATCAGCATCGATGCCCACCGGTCCGCGGTTGCACCTTACTAGCGCTCCGGGAGCTAATCGACCTACTCGAAAGCTACTCGAAATCTACTCGAAAGAGCTCGTTTCGAGTAAATAACGTTATGAACTGCCGGTTTGGCAGTACTCGAAAGCTACTCGAAATGTACTCGAAAAATTTTCGAGTAGAGTTACCCTTATGAGCTACGACCCCAGTCCCCATATGCCTCATCATGGGAAAAGCTACTGAGCCAGCCAGAAAATCAATGGTTTGACCGAAAATCTTTTAAAATTCAACCCAAAGATCTCGCAAAAGCGTTAGTAGCGTTTGCCAACGCGGAGGGTGGGATCATCGCCGTCGGAATTACGAACCGCAGTTTGGATGGCCTACCTTCCGCCAAACAGGCTAACCAACTGCGTCAAGCTCCCCACGAATTCACGGATCCCACTACCAGGTATGAAGTCGAAATCGTCGACATTCCAGATCCAGGATCCCACTCCTCATCAACCAAAGGGCCGGCGCAAATATATCTGTTTCATGTCTCCCCCAACAGAGAACGTCCACTACACAACCGCAGGAGAGTGCTACCTAAGGGTTGGGGACCAAACACAGAAGCTCAAAGCCGATGACATACTGGAGTTGCGCTATACCAAAGGCGAGCAAATGGGGTTGCCCGCAAATCGTGGACACGTAGTGGAGCTACCTAGTGGTTAGGCAGCTATTTCTTTTCTGCTGGTGGTTAGACCAATGTGGTTCTCGAAGTCGACGGGGCTTACCATACCGAGTGCGGAGTGTCGGCGCCGGCGGTTGTAGACGACTTCAATCCAGTAGGCAACGGCCTTGCGTGCGGCATCACGGGTCGCCCAGCGCTTACGGTCGTAGAACTCGGTTTTAAGCGTTGACCAGAATGACTCGGCCATCGCGTTATCGAAGCACACACCGGTACGCCCTACGGACTGAGCAATGCCCAGGTTGCGGCAAACTTCCCAGAGCTTCTCGCTGGTAAATTGGGTTCCGCGGTCAGCGTGAAACACTAGCCCGTCAGGCACGTCACCGCGCAGCGTATGCGCCATTCGCAGGGCCCGTTCGACCAGGTATGTATCTTGAACGCTATCCATAGCCCAGCCCAGTACCCTGCGGGAATGGCCATCGCGGACTGCACACAGATACAACCAGCCTTCAGCAGTGCGCAGGTAGGTAATATCCGACATCCACACTCGGTTGAGCTCACCAGTATCAAACATGCGCTTGACCAGGTCAGGAAGCGTGGACTTACGTTTGGCTTGGACCGTTGTCACTGGGACAAAGGCCCGCGGTGAAATCCCTTCAATGCTCATCATGCGCATTCGTTTAGCCACAGTCTTACGATTAAGCGAAATGTGGTAGCGCTCGGTAAGTTCTGCGGTGATCCGCGGAGCACCATAAACCTCATCGGAGTCCGACCAAATCTGATGAATCTTGCGGTCAACATCGTCGTAGAATGCTGCGCGATCATCGTCGCCGGATAGTCGCTTCTGCTGCGTATGGGCCCATTTGTAGTATCCAGACCGAGATACTTTTAATAGCCGTGCCATACGTTTGATGCTGTAGTTGGCCTTCTCCTGCCGCATCAATTCGAACTTTTCTGCTCGCGTTGCTTCGCAGCGAAGAAGGCTGTCGCTTTTGACAAAAACTCATTATCCATCTTGGCTTCTGCCAG
>NZ_RJWA01000023.1 GCF_003762835.1 Micromonospora sp. HM5-17
TGTGTGTTGATTGGTTTGTCTGCCAGTGGGCCTGTGTGCTTGTTGGTTGGTGTGTGCCGGTTGGGTATGTGGAACACGTACTTATTTGAATGCTGTTTGGTGTTTCGGCTGCATTGAGATGGATTGGTTGGCATGTGATTGTGTTTACCTTTTTTGGTTTCCTCTTTTTGACCCCGTCGGGTTGAGGGGACTGTTTATTTTTTCTTTGTAGTAATTTTTTGGACGCCAGCACAGGCTTTTGTGGTTTGTGGTGGTTTGTTCTTTTGTTGGGTTTCGGGCTTTTCACGGCCTGTTTCGGATTTGTTCTGAAATTTTTTTGTGGAGAGTTTGATCCTGGCTCAGGACGAACGCTGGCGGCGTGCTTAACACATGCAAGTCGAACGGAAAGGCCCTGCTTGCAGGGTACTCGAGTGGCGAACGGGTGAGTAACACGTGGGTGATCTGCCCTGCACTTCGGGATAAGCCTGGGAAACTGGGTCTAATACCGGATAGGAGCCATTTTTAGTGTGATGGTTGGAAAGTTTTTTCGGTGTAGGATGAGCTCGCGGCCTATCAGCTTGTTGGTGGGGTAATGGCCTACCAAGGCGGCGACGGGTAGCCGGCCTGAGAGGGTGGACGGCCACATTGGGACTGAGATACGGCCCAGACTCCTACGGGAGGCAGCAGTGGGGAATATTGCACAATGGGCGCAAGCCTGATGCAGCGACGCCGCGTGGGGGATGACGGCCTTCGGGTTGTAAACTCCTTTCGCTAGGGACGAAGCTTTTTGTGACGGTACCTAGATAAGAAGCACCGGCTAACTACGTGCCAGCAGCCGCGGTAATACGTAGGGTGCGAGCGTTGTCCGGAATTACTGGGCGTAAAGGGCTCGTAGGTGGTTTGTCGCGTCGTCTGTGAAATTCCGGGGCTTAACTCCGGGCGTGCAGGCGATACGGGCATAACTTGAGTACTGTAGGGGTAACTGGAATTCCTGGTGTAGCGGTGAAATGCGCAGATATCAGGAGGAACACCGATGGCGAAGGCAGGTTACTGGGCAGTTACTGACGCTGAGGAGCGAAAGCATGGGTAGCGAACAGGATTAGATACCCTGGTAGTCCATGCCGTAAACGGTGGGCGCTAGGTGTGAGGGTCTTTTCACGACTTTCGTGCCGTAGCTAACGCATTAAGCGCCCCGCCTGGGGAGTACGGCCGCAAGGCTAAAACTCAAAGGAATTGACGGGGGCCCGCACAAGCGGCGGAGCATGTGGATTAATTCGATGCAACGCGAAGAACCTTACCTGGGCTTGACATACACCGGATCGGGCTAGAGATAGTCTTTCCCTTTGTGGCTGGTGTACAGGTGGTGCATGGTTGTCGTCAGCTCGTGTCGTGAGATGTTGGGTTAAGTCCCGCAACGAGCGCAACCCTTGTCTTATGTTGCCAGCATTTGGTTGGGGACTCATGAGAGACTGCCGGGGTCAACTCGGAGGAAGGTGGGGATGACGTCAAATCATCATGCCCCTTATGTCCAGGGCTTCACACATGCTACAATGGTCGGTACAACGCGCAGCGACACTGTGAGGTGGAGCGAATCGCTGAAAGCCGGCCTTAGTTCGGATTGGGGTCTGCAACTCGACCCCATGAAGTCGGAGTCGCTAGTAATCGCAGATCAGCAATGCTGCGGTGAATACGTTCCCGGGCCTTGTACACACCGCCCGTCACGTCATGAAAGTTGGTAACACCCGAAGCCGGTGGCCCAAACTTGTTAGGGAGCCGTCGAAGGTGGGATCGGCGATTGGGACGAAGTCGTAACAAGGTACCCGTACCGGAAGGTGCGGGTGGATCACCTCCTTTCTAAGGAGCTTTATTTATTGGGCACAGTTGTGTCTTGTCCTGCCATGGTTGTGGCAGGTTGTTGGTTGAGTGTGCGAGTGTCATGCTGCCAACGTTGTTTATTTTGAAATTCCGGGTGGAAGATACACCTTTAAGACGTAATCAAGTGTTTGAATGGCGCTTTGTGACACGCAGTGTCCGTGCACATGGGAAGTAATTGTTGTTTGTATGTTGGCACATTGTTGGGTGTCTGGGGCATTATCCCCTTTTTTTGGTGCCTGACCATTTTGCTGGTGTGCATGGTTTGTGTGTGCTGGTTGTGGTTGGGGTGTTGTGTGAGAACTGTATAGTGGACGCGAGCATTAAACACGTGGGACATGCTGCGCTTTTGTGTGGTGTGTTGTGTGTGTTTGTGTGATTTCTTTTTTTGTTTATTTTGTCAAGTTCACTTGTGTGGCCACCCGCGCTTGTTTGTGTGTGGTGGTTTGTGTGTTCGTTATTAAGGGCGCATGGTGGATGCCTTGGCATGCTGAGCCGATGAAGGACGTGAAAGGCTGCGTTAAGCCTCGGGGAGTTGTCAATTAAGCGTTGATCCGAGGATGTCCGAATGGGGAAACCTGGCCCTGGTTATGTGGGGTTACCCTTCAGTGAATTCATAGCTGTTGTGGGGGTTTACGCGGGGAAGTGAAACATCTCAGTACCCGTAGGAGAAGAAAATAATAATGATTCTGCTAGTAGTGGCGAACGAACGTGGATGAGGCTAAACCGTGTGCATGTGATACCTGGTAGGGGTTGTGTGTGCGGTGTTGTGGGCCCTGATGTGCGGTGACTACCATTGCCGCGCTTGCGCATTGTTGTTAGGTGAAGTGGTTTGGAATGGCCTGCCGGAGTAGGTGAGAGTCCTGTAGCTGAAGATGATGATGTGTGGGTTGTTGGGTTGCCCGAGTAGCAGCGGGCTCGTGGAATCTGCTGTGAATCTGCCGGGACCACCCGGTAAGCCTAAATACTCAGTGTGACCGATAGTGTATGAGTACCGTGAGGGAATGGTGAAAAGTACCCCGGGAGGGGAGTGAAATAGTTCCTGAAACCATGTGCTTACAATCCGTCAGAGCACCGTGTGTGTGTGATGGCGTGCCTTTTGAAGAATGAGCCTGCGAGTCAGCGGCATGTCGCGAGGTTAACCCGTGTGGGGTAGCCGTAGGGAAACCGAATCCTAATGGGGTGTTTAGTGGCATGTCCTGGACCCGAAGCGGGGTGATCTACCCATGGCCAGTGTGAAGCAGCTGTAAGAGGTTGTGGAGGCGCGAACCCACGTAGGTTGAAAACTGCGGGGATGAGCTGTGGGTAGGGGTGAAAGGCCAATCAAACTCCGTGATAGCTGGTTCTCCCCGAAATGCATTTAGGTGCAGCGTCGTATTATAGCTTGGTGGAGGTAGAGCTACTGGTTGGTTGAGCGGGACTACAATCTTAGCAATGTCAGCCAAACTCCGAATGCCACTAATTGTGTTGTACGGCAGTGAGACTGTGGGGGATAAGCTTCATAGTCGAGAGGGAAACAGCCCAGATCGCCGGTTAAGGCCCCTAAGGGTGTACTAAGTGGAAAAGGATGTGGGATCGCGAAGACAGCCAGGAGGTTGGCTTAGAAGCAGCCATCCTTGAAAGAGTGCGTAATAGCTCACTGGTCGAGTGGTTCTGCGCCGACAATGTAGTGGGGCTCAAGTACACCGCCGAAGCCGCGGCAACTTTTTTTAGTTGGGTAGGGGAGCGTCGTGCATGGGTTGAAGCGTTACCGTAAGGAGGCGTGGACTGTGTGCGAGTGAGAATGCAGGCATGAGTAACGAATTGATAGGTGAGAATCCTATCCGCCGGATGACTAAGGGTTCCTGGGTCAAGTTCGTCTTCCCAGGGTGAGTCGGGACCTAAGGCGAGGCCGACAGGCGTAGTCGATGGATAACCAGTTGATATTCTGGTACCCGTACATGCGCGCCCATGATGAAGCACTGATACTAACCACCGCGGATGCATTGCTGGTCTTCTTTGAAGATTGGTGGTGTTGATGTCGTGGGGCCTGATGTGTGGTTCAAGTGATGGGGTGACGCAGTGAGGTAGCCACGCCACTTATTGGATTGGTGGTGTAAGCGTGCAGACCGTGTGGTAGGTAAATCCGCCGCACATGTGGTTGAGGCGTGATGCGTAGACCCATTGGGGTTGATGGTGGTGATCCTGTACTGTCGAGAAAAGCCTCTAGCGATGTGTGTGTATGGCCCGTACCCTAAACCGACACAGGTGGTCAGGTTGAAAATACTAAGGCGTTCGGGTGAACTGTGGTTAAGGAATTCGGCAAAATGCCCCCGTAACTTCGGGAGAAGGGGGGCCCCACGGCGTGAGCACTCTTTGCGGTGTTAAGCGTTGTGGGGTCGCAGAGAATAGAGGGAAGCGACTGTTTATCAAAAACACAGGTCCATGCGAAGACGTTAAGTTGATGTATATGGACTGACGCCTGCCCGGTGCTGGAAGGTTAAGAGGACCGGTTAGTCAACGTTGTTGGCGAAGCTGAGAATTTAAGCCCCAGTAAACGGCGGTGGTAACTATAACCATCCTAAGGTAGCGAAATTCCTTGTCGGGTAAGTTCCGACCTGCACGAATGGCGTAACGACTTCTCTGCTGTCTCAACCACAGGCCCGGTGAAATTGCACTACGAGTAAAGATGCTCGTTACGCGCGGCAGGACGAAAAGACCCCGGGACCTTCACTATAGCTTGGTATTGGTGTTTGGTTCGGTTTGTGTAGGATAGGTGGGAGACTTAGAAGCCGTCACGCTAGTGGTGGTGGAGTCGTTGTTGAAATACCACTCTGATCGGATTGAGCATCTAACCTTGGCCCATGATCTGGGTTGGGGACAGTGCCTGGTGGGTAGTTTAACTGGGGCGGTTGCCTCCCAAAATGTAACGGAGGCGCCCAAAGGTTCCCTCAGCCTGGTTGGCAATCAGGTGGTGAGTGTAAGTGCACAAGGGAGCTTGACTGTGAGACAGACATGTCGAGCAGGGACGAAAGTCGGGACTAGTGATCCGGCACCTACTTGTGGATGTGGTGTCGCTCAACGGATAAAAGGTACCCCGGGGATAACAGGCTGATCTTCCCCAAGAGTCCATATCGACGGGATGGTTTGGCACCTCGATGTCGGCTCGTCGCATCCTGGGGCTGGAGTAGGTCCCAAGGGTTGGGCTGTTCGCCCATTAAAGCGGCACGCGAGCTGGGTTCAGAACGTCGTGAGACAGTTCGGTCTCTATCCGCCGCGCGCGTTGAAACTTGAAGAAAGCTGTCCCTAGTACGAGAGGACCGGGACGGACGTACCTCTAGTGTGCCAGTTATCCCGCCAGGGGTATCGCTGGTTGGCTACGTACGGAAGGGATAACCGCTGAAAGCATCTAAGCGGGAAGCCTGTTTTAAGATGAGGTTTCGTTAAGGTCCCCTAAAGACGATAGGGTAGATAGGCCAGACCTGGAAGCACCGTGAGGTGTGAAGGCTACTGGTACTAATTGACCACAACAAACACCAACACACACTATGTGTGCTGGCAAAACAACAAAGAAAACAACTAGTCACTGTCGTGACCGCGTCCACTATGCAGTATCTGACACAACACCCAGACACCCAGTAAAAAGAGGGTATTGTTCTGAAAGTTTGTCGGTGGTCAATAGCTGCAGGGAAACGCCCGGTCCCATTCCGAACCCGGAAGCTAAGCCTGCACACGCTGATGGTACTGCAA
>NZ_RJWA01000024.1 GCF_003762835.1 Micromonospora sp. HM5-17
GGGGGCCACCCCCACACGGGTGGCCCCCACCAACACGATGTCCGGCGGCGTCCTACTCTCCCACACCCTCACAAGTGCAGTACCATCAGCGCTGGAGGGCTTAGCTACCGGGTTCGGAATGTAACCGGGCGTTTCCCCTCCGCCATAGCCGCCGTAACCCTCACCACAAACCAACAACCCCACACCCACACCAGACAGGGTTGTTCGCTTGCCCAGAATCACACAGTGGAACACAAACACCTTGCAGTCAAGCCACTCGGCCTATTAGTACCGGTCAACTCAACCAGTTACCTGGCTTACATCTCCGGCCTATCAACCCAGTCATCACCTGGGAGCCTTACCCCCACAAACGGGGAGGGATACCTCATCTCGAAGCAGGCTTCCCGCTTAGATGCTTTCAGCGGTTATCCCTTCCGAACGTAGCCAACCAGCCGTGCCCCTGGCGGGACAACTGGCACACCAGAGGTTCGTCCGTCCCGGTCCTCTCGTACTAGGGACAGCCCTTCTCAAGTATCCTACGCGCACGGCGGATAGGGACCGAACTGTCTCACGACGTTCTAAACCCAGCTCGCGTACCGCTTTAATGGGCGAACAGCCCAACCCTTGGGACCTGCTACAGCCCCAGGATGCGACGAGCCGACATCGAGGTGCCAAACCATCCCGTCGATATGGACTCTTGGGGAAGATCAGCCTGTTATCCCCGGGGTACCTTTTATCCGTTGAGCGACACCGCTTCCACACGCAAGTGCCGGATCACTAGTCCCGACTTTCGTCCCTGCTCGACCCGTCAGTCTCACAGTCAAGCTCCCTTATACACTTACACTCAACACCTGATTGCCAACCAGGCTGAGGGAACCTTTGGGCGCCTCCGTTACCCTTTAGGAGGCAACCGCCCCAGTTAAACTACCCACCAGACACTGTCCCTGAACCCGATAAGGGCCCCAAGTTAGATACCCAAACCAGCCAGAGTGGTATTTCAACGACGCCTCCACGAATACTGGCGTACCCGCTTCACAGGCTCCCACCTATCCTACACAAGCTAATTCAGGCACCAATGTCAAGCTGTAGTAAAGGTCCCGGGGTCTTTCCGTCCTGCCGCGCGTAACGAGCATCTTTACTCGTAATGCAATTTCGCCGGGCCTGTGGTTGAGACAGTGGGGAAGTCGTTACGCCATTCGTGCAGGTCGGAACTTACCCGACAAGGAATTTCGCTACCTTAGGATGGTTATAGTTACCACCGCCGTTTACTGGCGCTTAAGTTCTCAGCTTCGCCCCACAAGAGGCTAACCGGTCCCCTTAACGTTCCAGCACCGGGCAGGCGTCAGTCCATATACATCGAATTACTTCTTCGCATGGACCTGTGTTTTTAGTAAACAGTCGCTTCCCCCTGCTCTCTGCGGCCATACAACGCTCCACCCGCAAAGGGGCTTCACGTCTCCGGCCCCCCTTCTCCCTAAGTTACGGGGGCAACTTGCCGAGTTCCTTAACCACAGTTCACCCGAACGCCTCGGTATTCTCTACCTGACCACCTGTGTCGGTTTAGGGTACGGGCCGCTCGGAACTCGCTAGAGGCTTTTCTCGGCAGCATAGGATCACTGACTTCGCCTGAATCGGCTCGGCATCACGTCTCAGCCACACAGTGCGCGGATTTACCTACACACCAGCCTACACGCTTACCCCGGCACAACCACCGGCCGGGCTCAGCTACCTTCCTGCGTCACCCCATCGCTTGACTACTACCCGCCAGGATCCCACCCTCACCCGCAGAAGTCCGAAAACCCCCACGAGATCAGACAGTTAGCACAACGAGGTTCATCATGGTCGCTCCTACGCGGGTACGGGAATATCAACCCGTTATCCATCGACTACGCCTCTCGGCCTCGCCTTAGGCCCCGACTCACCCAGGGCGGATTAACCTGGCCCTGGAACCCTTGGTCATCCGGCGGAAGGGTTTCCCACCCTTCTCTCGCTACTCATGCCTGCATTCTCACTCGTGCCGCGTCCACAACTCGATCACTCGGCCGCTTCACCCCCGGCACGACGCTCCCCTACCCATCCACACACCTGCACACCACCCCACAAGGCGATGCGAAGCACAACGTGTGAATGCCACAGCTTCGGCGGTGTACTTAAGCCCCGCTACATTGTCGGCGCGGAACCACTTGACCAGTGAGCTATTACGCACTCTTTAAAGGATGGCTGCTTCTAAGCCAACCTCCTGGTTGTCTCAGCGACCCCACATCCTTTTCCACTTAGCACACACTTAGGGGCCTTAGCTGGTGATCTGGGCTGTTTCCCTCTCGACTACGAAGCTTATCCCCCGCAGTCTCACTGCCGTGCTCTCACTTACCGGCATTCGGAGTTTAGCTGATTTCGGTAACCTTGTAGGGCCCCTAGACCATCCAGTGCTCTACCTCCGGCAAGAAACACACGACGCTGCACCTAAATGCATTTCGGGGAGAACCAGCTATCACGGAGTTTGATTGGCCTTTCACCCCTAACCACAGGTCATCCCCCAACTTTTCAACGTTGGTGGGTTCGGCCCTCCACGCAGTCTTACCCACGCTTCAGCCTGCCCATGGCTAGATCACCCCGCTTCGGGTCTAGAACACGCGACTCACACGCCCTATTCAGACTCGCTTTCGCTACGGCTACCCCACCCGGGTTAACCTCGCCACGTGCCACTAACTCGCAGGCTCATTCTTCAAAAGGCACGCCGTCACCCAAAAAAGGCTCCGACGGATTGTAGGCGAACGGTTTCAGGTACTATTTCACTCCCCTCCCGGGGTACTTTTCACCATTCCCTCACGGTACTCGTCCGCTATCGGTCACCAGGAAGTATTTAGGCTTACCAGGTGGTCCTGGCAGATTCACGGCAGATTCCAGGAGTCCGCCGCTACTCGGGACAACCCACAGGAGACCAGCCACTTTCACCTACCGGACTATCACCGTCTACGGTCAGCCTTTCCAGACCATTCGGCTAGCAACTGGCTTTATAACTCCCCGCACGAGTGTCAGCCCGTGCCGCAGGCTCCCACAACCCCGACCACGCAACCCCTGACAGGTATCACACGCAGCCGGTTTAGCCTCCTCCGCTTTCGCTCGCCACTACTCACGGAATCACTATTGTTTTCTCTTCCTACGGGTACTGAGATGTTTCACTTCCCCGCGTACCCCCCACACACCCTATGAATTCAGGTGCGGGTGACACCACATGACTGGTGCCAGGTTCCCCCATTCGGACACCCTGGGATCACAGCTCGGTTGACAGCTCCCCCAGGCCTATCGCGGCCTCCCACGTCCTTCATCGGCCCCTGGTGCCAAGGCATCCACCGTCCGCCCTTGACAACTTGACCACAAAGATGCTCGCGCTCCACTGTGCAATTCTCAACAAACGACCAACCCACAACCCACAGCGCGACACCAAACCCGGCACCCACCGGCGGTATGCCACACCAAGGCCATGCCTGGCACCAGAAACAACCCCACCAAACACCACGAAGGTTGTTCCCTCAGGACCCAACAGGATGCCCACCAGCCAGCACCCACCCATACCCCCACCACCACAGCAGGGGAAAAAGGCGCTCCTTAGAAAGGAGGTGATCCAGCCGCACCTTCCGGTACGGCTACCTTGTTACGACTTCGTCCCAATCGCCAGCCCCACCTTCGACAGCTCCCTCCCCAAACAGGGGTTAGGCCACCGGCTTCGGGTGTTGCCGACTTTCGTGACGTGACGGGCGGTGTGTACAAGGCCCGGGAACGTATTCACCGCAGCATTGCTGATCTGCGATTACTAGCGACTCCGACTTCACGGGGTCGAGTTGCAGACCCCGATCCGAACTGAGACCGGCTTTTTGGGATTCGCTCCACCTCACGGTATCGCAGCCCATTGTACCGGCCATTGTAGCATGCGTGAAGCCCTGGACATAAGGGGCATGATGACTTGACGTCATCCCCACCTTCCTCCGAGTTGACCCCGGCAGTCTTCGATGAGTCCCCACCATCACGTGCTGGCAACATCGAACAAGGGTTGCGCTCGTTGCGGGACTTAACCCAACATCTCACGACACGAGCTGACGACAGCCATGCACCACCTGTGACCGCCCCCGAAGGACCCCACATCTCTGCAGGTTTTGCGGCCATGTCAAACCCAGGTAAGGTTCTTCGCGTTGCATCGAATTAATCCGCATGCTCCGCCGCTTGTGCGGGCCCCCGTCAATTCCTTTGAGTTTTAGCCTTGCGGCCGTACTCCCCAGGCGGGGCGCTTAATGCGTTAGCTACGGCACAGGAAACCGGAGAGGCCCCCCACACCTAGCGCCCAACGTTTACAGCGTGGACTACCAGGGTATCTAATCCTGTTCGCTCCCCACGCTTTCGCTCCTCAGCGTCAGTATCGGCCCAGAGACCCGCCTTCGCCACCGGTGTTCCTCCTGATATCTGCGCATTTCACCGCTACACCAGGAATTCCAGTCTCCCCTACCGAACTCTAGCCCGCCCGTATCGACTGCAAGCCCACAGTTAAGCCGCGGGTTTTCACAGTCGACGCGACAAGCCGCCTACGAGCTCTTTACGCCCAATAAATCCGGACAACGCTCGCGCCCTACGTCTTACCGCGGCTGCTGGCACGTAGTTGGCCGGCGCTTCTTCTGCAGGTACCGTCACTCACGCTTCGTCCCTGCTGAAAGAGGTTTACAACCCGAAGGCCTTCATCCCTCACACGGCGTCGCTGCATCAGGCTTCCGCCCATTGTGCAATATTCCCCACTGCTGCCTCCCGTAGGAGTCTGGGCCGTGTCTCAGTCCCAGTGTGGCCGGTCGCCCTCTCAGGCCGGCTACCCGTCATCGCCTTGGTAGGCCATCACCCCACCAACAAGCTGATAGGCCGCGAGCCCATCCCAGGCCGAAAAAACTTTCCACCCAACACCATGCGGCACCAGGTCATATCCGGTATTAGCCCCGGTTTCCCGGGGTTATCCCAAAGCCTAGGGCAGGTTACTCACGTGTTACTCACCCGTTCGCCGCTCGAGTACCCCGAAGGGCCTTTCCGCTCGACTTGCATGTGTTAAGCACGCCGCCAGCGTTCGTCCTGAGCCAGGATCAAACTCTCCAACAAAAAACACAAACAACGCACAAGCGCTGCACAAAAACAAGCACTGGCTAAACAGACACCCTGTTGAGTTCTCAAAGAACAACCACACACCG
>NZ_RJWA01000025.1 GCF_003762835.1 Micromonospora sp. HM5-17
CTCGACTTCGGTCCAGGTGGAGTGGTGGTTGGCGGATCGGGTGACGGCGTCGAGGACGTGTTGGACGTGGAGGCCGTCGGTGAAGGTGGGGGTGGGGTTGGTGTTGGTGGTGATGGCGTGGAGGAAGTCGTGGGTTTGGTGGGTGAAGGTGTGTTCGTAGCCGATGATGTGTCCGGGTGGCCACCAGGCGGTCAGGTAGGGGTGGGTGGGTTCGGTGACGAGGATGCGGCGGAAGCCTTGTTCGGTGTTGGGTTGGGTGGCGTCGTAGAAGTCGAGTTCGTTGAGGCGTTCGAGGTCGAAGGTGAGGGAGCCGTGGGAGCCGTTGATTTCGACGCGGAGGGCGTTGCGGCGGCCGGTGGCGAAGCGGGTGGCTTCGTAGGTGGCGATGGCGCCGCCGTCGAGTCGGGCGAGGAACAGGGCGGCGTCGTCGACGGTGACTTCGCCGTGGCCGTTGGTGGTGGTGTGGGCGGATAGTCCGGTGGAGGTGGTGGGTAGGGGGCGGTGGGTGATGAAGGTTTCGGTGAGGGCGGTGACGCCGGTGATCCGCTGCCCGGTGACGTATTCGGTGAGGTCGATGATGTGGGCGCCGATGTCGCCCAGGGCGCCGGAGCCGGCCTTGTCCTTCTGGAGTCGCCAGACGAGGGGGAATTGGGGGTCGATGATCCAGTCCTGCAGGTAGACGGCGCGGATGTGGCGGATCGTGCCGAGTCGTCCCTGGGTGACGAGGTGGCGCATGAGCGCGACCGCGGGGACGCGTCGGTAGTTGAACCCGCACATGGCGCGGATGCCTCGGGTTTGGGCGGCGGCGGCGGCCTCGGCCATGGCTTGGGCTTCCGCGACGGTGTTCGCCAGGGGTTTCTCACACAGGACGTGTTTGCCGGCGGCGAGGGCGGCGATGGCGATCTCGGCGTGGCTGTCACCGGGGGTGCAGATGTCGACGATGTCGATGTCGTCCCGGTTGACCAGGTCGCGCCAGTCGGTGACGTATCCGTCCCAGCCCAGTCGGGCGGCTGCGGCGGCGACCTTCGTCTCGTCACGGCCGCAGACCAGTGCCATGCGGGCCTTAACCGGCAGGTCGAACACCCGGTTGACGGTCCGCCACGCCTGGGAGTGCGCGGCTCCCATGAACGCGTAGCCGACCATGCCGACCCGTAGTTCTCGTGCAAGAGTGGACAAGGTGGGTCTCCCCCCGGTGGTGTGTCAGAACCCGAGCTTGGCGTAGGCGGCGGCGTTCTCTTTTGTGATCGTCTCCGACGCCAGCGTGATCTGCTTGGGAACCTGCAGTTCGACCAGATCGGACATGCCCCGTCCCTGGGCGATCAGCCGGGCCAGGGAGATCGCCGACGACGCCATCGACGGACTGTAGGTCACGGTCGCTTTCAACACCGTGTTGTCCGCGGCGATCGCGTCGATCGCCGCTTTCGACCCGGCCCCGCCGACCATGATGAACTCGGACCGGTTCGCCTGCGCGATCGCGGCCAACACCCCGATCCCCTGGTCGTCGTCGTGGTTCCACAACGCGTCCATCCGCGGCAGGGCCCGCAGCAACTGCGCCGCCTCCGCCTGACCCGAGTCCGCGGTGAACTGCGCCGACCGCCGGTTGGCCACCCGGAACCCGAACGTGGCCAACTCCGCCGCGAACCCCGCCGACCGCTCCTGCGTCAACTCCAACGAGTCGATCCCCGCGATCTCCCCGATCACCGGGTTACTGATCCCCCTGGCCCGCATCTGCTCACCGATGAACCGGCCCGCGGCCACACCCATACCGTAGTTGTCACCCTTGATCTGCAGCCGGTACGCCAACGCGTCCGGGAACGCCCGGTCCAGGTTCACCACCGGGATCCCGGCCTTCATCGCCTCCAACCCGACCGCGTTCAACTCCTTCCCGTCATGCGGCAACACCACGATCACATCCGGCTTCTGCGAGATCAACGTCATCAACGCCGACCGCTGCGCCGCCGCGTCCGCACCCGCCTCCACCTTCCGATACTCCACATCGGAGTACACCTTCGCCTGCGCCTCCGCGTTCGCCGTGATCGCCGCCAACCAGCCATGATCCGCAGCCGGAGCCGAAAACCCGATCACCACCCGCCGACCCGGCGAACTATTCGGATTCACCCCCGCATCCGCCTGCTTCACCTGCTCCCCACCAGCCGGCGAACCCTCATTACTCGTGCACCCCCCCACCAACACACCCGCACCCACCACCGCCGACCCCACCAACAACCGTCGACGCGACACATCACGCACCGACCCCAACACATCACGCTGTACCATCACAACCTCCAAAACCTAGAAACCCGTCACGAAAAGACGATCATCAAAATGTCGGTCGGGGGGGCAGTCGACAATTTCAGGTCGAGGGACTGCTCGAGCCCACCGTGTGAGGGGATGGCAAGGGCGTCAACTCCTTCACAGAACCGGGTTCTCGGAGAACAACCTTCGAGAGAAGAAAGGGGGGGTGACAGGAGAACCAGCCCCGGCGAACCGTCCGGGACACCGGCAACCAACAAACGCGGCAAACCAGCCGTGGAGATATTCGACGATCAGCTCACGAAACGGGAGAAGATGACCTCAACTCCTTCACACGAGGGGCGTTCGGGGGATCCAGAGCCTGCCTGTGAGGGTGTCGGGTAACCAGCCCGTGGGCAGAGGGTCCACCCGACCAAGCACGCGGGGGTTCGGACGATCAGCCTGTGGAGGAAACTCAGGGGGTGTGTCAGCTCCTTCAAGAAACGGGATACTCCGAGGGGAATCAAAGCCTGTACGGGTGGTGGCCAGCCCGGCGAGGGATACTCGGGCGAGCTAGCGGGCAGGGGTGAGCCGGTTACGGGTGAAGAACTGGGTAAGAGACCGGAACCGGAACTGCTGAACCAGCACCGCGGCCACAATAATCCCACCCTTCACCATGTTCTGCGTCTCCGTCGACAGATCATTGATCACGAACAGGTTCGTGATCGTGGCGAAAATAACCACACCCAGCAGTGAACCAACAATCGTCCCCCGCCCACCACTGAGCAACGTCCCACCAATAATCGCCGCCGCGATCGCATCCAACTCGTACAGGTTCGCCATCGCCGCCTGCGCCGAATTCGCCTGCGCCGTCAACATGACCGCAGCAATCCCACAACAAAAACCCGACAACGTGTACAACAACACCGTGTGCACACGAACGTTGATCCCCGCCAACCGAGCCGCCTCCGGATTACCCCCCACCGCCACCGTCCGCCGCCCAAACGTCGTCCGATTCAACAACACCCAACCCGCCACACCCACCACCACAAACACCACAACCAACAACGGAACCCCCAACACATCCCCACTGGCAATCCCATTAATCGTCGCATTACCCGACACCTGCGTCTGCTTACCAGAAATCTCCGCCGCCAACCCCCGCGCCGCCACCAACATCGCCAACGTCGCAATAAACGGAACCAACCGACCATACGAAATCAACAAACCATTAACCAAACCCACACACGTCGCCACCGTCAACGCCGTAAAAATCATCCCACCCGCACCAAACCGCTGCGTCGCAACCGTCGTCGACCACACCCCCGCCAACGCAATAATCGCACCCACCGACAAATCAATCCCACCACCAATAATCACAAACGTCATCCCAACCGTGACCACACCCACCGCAGACGCCAACGCAAGAATCGACATAACATTATCCCCAACCCACCCCACATCACCATACAAATCCGGCCGAGTCACCACACCAACAACCACCAACACCACCAACACACCCACCAACGCCACATTCCGCCGAACCGACTCCCCCACCTCCCCACGCCACCAACCCCCCACCAAACCCAAACCCAAACCCGACCCCGAACCCGACCCCGAACCCGAACCCGACACCGGAACCGACCCAGACACCGACCCCACCGACGACACCGTCTTCCCACCCTCACCCACGCTCATG
>NZ_RJWA01000026.1 GCF_003762835.1 Micromonospora sp. HM5-17
CCCCCCCGTCAACGTGTGACCCGCGCTCCGTGGGATCACCCCCGCGTGCGCGGGGAGCAGGGGTTAGCCATCGGCGGCGGCTTCCTGCCCGAAGGATCACCCCCGCGTGCGCGGGGAGCAGAGCCTGCCCGACCGGGGGTGGCCAGCAAATATGGGATCACCCCCGCGTGCGCGGGGAGCAGTGCTCGACCTCTTCGGCCCGGGCGGCGCGGATGGGATCACCCCCGCGTGCGCGGGGAGCAGGTAGAACCGCGCCAGCCGGTCGCGGGCGTCCTGGGGATCACCCCCGCGTGCGCGGGGAGCAGGCTTCTTGACCTGCGGCGTTAGGGATCAACTCGCTGGTTTTTCTTCACTTGCCGCTTCAAGATCACTCTCCTCGATCGTCGGATGGGGACTGATGTCCGGGGTTCACCCTGGCAGGCGTGCCTGTGCAGGCGCAAGAGGACCCGATCCCCGTCAGGGTGTCGATGTGGTTGGGGTGGTGGTTAGAGGCCGAGGGCGCCGAGGGCGGCGGGGAGGGTGGGTGCGGTGGCGAGTCGGTGTACGTGTTCGCGGTCGCGCAGCCATACCTGGCAGGTTGTGGCGGTGTAGTGGACGGCGACGGGCTGTCCGGCGTGGTGGCGGGCGAGCCGGCGCAGGAACGGGATCGGGTCGTCGACCTGGATCGGGTTCGGGGTTTGTGGCACCGGGATCGGGGTGGTCGGGTCGTCGGGGATGTTCCCCGTGATGGCGAGTTCGAGGTAGTCGAGGCAGAACGCGATCGCGGCCTGCGGGGTGGGGCGGGTGGGCGGGTCGGCCGGGGCGGGTGGCTGGTCGAGACGGCTGATCGTGACATCCCAGCTCTCGCCCTGGACGAGTCGGGGGTCTCCGGTGTTGGGGGCGTGGTCGGTGAGGGTGACGGTGACGGCCAGGCGCAGCCCGAGGACGAGCCGGATCAGGTCGGCCAGGGGTGGCATGTCAGGGCGGCGGGCCAACACGAACAGTCGGGCGGCGGGTCGGCCCCGGGCGGCGGTGGAGACGTACTCGGTGAGCGGGTCGGCGCCGGGCCAGTGCAGGGTGACAAGCCCGTCACGAAGACCGTGGCTGAGAGGGCTGCCGCCGTCGAGTTCCACCAGATCCTCCGGCCGGACTGCGAATGTGTCGGCCCAGGGGGCGAGTCGGAAGTGGTCGGGTAGCTGGTGGAGGGGTTTGCCGCCGGGGTGGGTGGCCACGTGCGATGCCGGCACCCACTCACCGGAGCGCCACACCTCCTCCCCCGCCGGCCCGGTGGGGATGGCGTCCGGCCCGCGGTCGCCGGTTCGCCAGACGCGTGTCCCGGTCTGCCAGCCGGTCCCGTCGGCGTGCCAGGTGAGGTGGGCGACCCGGCCGGCAAGGTCGGTGATCGTGATCGTCGCGTCCCGGTAGAGTCGGCGGCTGCCCCGGCAGGTGTGGCAGCGCAGCGGGGACGGCGCCCAACCCGAACCCGCACACCGCGAGCAACCAGGATCAACATGGCCTGTCATGATTTGGCAGTCGCAGCGTTGCAGCCGGGAGTGCGGGTCGCAGTCCGGGCAGTCCACATACGGGATCGGCGAGCCCTGCCAGGACGGTGCCGGCGGCTCCCACCCCCGCCGCAACATCGCGGTACGTCGGCTGATGATCTGGCCGGTCGACCACTCGGCGAGCTGTTCGCTGGTGCCGGCGACACGCAGGCTGGTGTGCCACCAGCGGCCGTCCCGCCAGATCGCCTGCCCCCCAGCGGTCGGCGCCCCGGTGCCAACGTCGACGCAGTCGGCAAGGACCTGCCGTTCAAGCTGGTCCAGGTCGATGACGGGTGGGGTGGTGCGGGGCTGGTAGCCGGCGGCCAGGTGGTGGGCGGGAGCAGACCTGCCGCGTTCCTCCAGGCCATAGAAGGCATCCGCATCGCTGGTGGTGAGAACCGCCTCGACCAAACTCTCCGCACACCGGGTAGGCCGGTCGGGGACCAGCCCGCCGGGCACCTCGAAGCGGACCGTCCAGTCCAACCCGGCACCGGCCGGTGGCCGGCGGGCCTCCACCACCAGGTCAAGACACAGCAGATCAGCCAGCCGACACCACCGACCCAGCACGGCCGCCGGATCACGCAGAGGGGCAGGGCTTGTGCGGGCCAGAAACAGCCGCCAGGCGTCGTGGCCCTGCCACGCGATCGCCTCCGCCTCCCCCATCACCCGCTCCGCCAGAGAATGCTCCGGCCGCCAGTCCGACGGCAGCAGGATCAACGGCCCATCCGACGAGTGCGGTTCACGCACGTCCGTCCACGACCCGGCCCCCACCACGCCGGCCAGTTCCCGCAGCAGCGGGGCCAGCGGCAGATACCAACTCGCGCCGCCGTCACCCGGCCACGGCACCGGCTCCACCACCCCGGGCACAACATTCGCCGACGCCACCACCCCGGTGTCCAGGTTCGCCATCGTCAACACAAGCTGGGCACGACGCCGCCCCGACTGCCCACAGTCGTGACACGGCCGACCGACAACACCCATCCCCTGACAGATCAAACAGCCCTCGTACGGACTCCCGGACTGCCTTTCACCGTCGTCGGTGACCAAGAGTCGATTGCCACCGTAGGTGCAGGAGCAGCGGGCCAGAGCGAACCCCAACCCGTCACAGGCCCGGCAGACCACCACCGGCGGCCCACCCGACACCGCACCGGTCACCGGGCCGCCTCCCCACCCGCACACGGCACCTCATGCTCGGCACGAAGCACACACCGCCGACCCCCGCCGAGCAGCCGGTCACAAAACAACCGCGACTGCACACCCTGCTGATCCTCCGCCGACACGGTCGCCTCACCCACATCCACCTGCGGAAACCGACCAAGAGTACGGGCCAGCATCCGACCCAACCGCCGGGCCGCCGACTCGTCCGGCACGGTGAACGGCACATGAACGACATACCGGCCGGTCACCGGTACCCCGCCAGGTCACGGGCGGTCGCCGCCTGCCGGGACTGCCAGCTTCGCAACGCGTCCTTGATCCGCGCGTTCTGCTCCCGCAGACTCGCCACCTCCCCATACGCCCACGCCAAATCACCCGCCACCCGGTCCAGAAACGCCGCCACCTCATCGGGATCCACCCCACGCCGACCAAACCCCACCAGGCGGAACCGCTGCGACCGCACCTGCGACGGCCACAACACCCGACCCGACAGCGACCCCGACCGGCCCACTGACGACAAGACGGCGACCGACCCGACGGCGACGGCGACCGATGCACCGCCAACCCCAGCCGCCGCGACGGCGCACCACGCCGCACCAGCCGACCCACAAACCCACGCACCACCGAACGCTCCTTCCTTGCTCTTACGACTGACAGGACCAGGACCTGGACTGGCTGATGGGCGGTTCACCGCCTCCCACGCGGAGCCAGCGATACCGACACCGACACCCCCAACACGTCCCGGATCTGCCGCGCCGACACCCCATTCGCCGTCAACACCCGGAACCCCCACCGAAACCACTTGCACGGAAACACCCGACCGTCGAACACACACCGCGCACCCGCAGCCCGCGACTCCGGCAAATGCGCCACCACCGCACGCGCCGCGAACCGCAACTCCGACGCATCCGGCCGCCGAGGCACCGGCCAGTCATCCGCATCCCAGCCCGCCCGCGTGTTCCTCGACCGCTTCCTCCCCATCCGTCTTTTCCTTCCTGCTCTTCTGCTTGATCACGAGGGCGCCCCGAGCACGGGACGCCGACGCCATGGACGGGTGACCCCGGACCCAGGAACTGGGGAAGGGGAAACCGGGGCCACCCCACCCCACCACCGCAGCCCCCATCGGCGAGTACGGCAGCAGGGCGTGATCAGGGGTCGGGACGGACAGCCCCGGACAAGCCGACCGTCCCGACCGGGAGG
>NZ_RJWA01000027.1 GCF_003762835.1 Micromonospora sp. HM5-17
GTATTCCGACCTCGTTCGGGCTCGTCGCCCCGGGTGACCTCTTACGATGCCGGCTTCCGCCCCAGCCGGGCCTCGACGGCACATAACCGGAATGCGCCCGCCGACCCGGATGTTCGGGAAAGACATGACGACCATTGGACTGATCGGCAGCGGTCATATCGGCGGCACGGTCGCCCGGCTGGCGGTCGCCACCGGGTACGACGTGGTACTGAGCAACTCACGCGGTCCGGAGACCCTGACCGAGCTGGTGGCCGAGTTGGGACCACGTGCCCGGGCCGGCACGCCGGCCGAGGCCGCCGCGGCAGGCGACCTGGTGGTGGTGACCATCCCGCTGCGGGCGTACCGGTCGGTGCCGGTCGAGCCGCTCGCCGGCCGAATCGTGATCGACACCAACAACTACTACCCCGAGCGCGACGGGCGGTTCCCCGAACTCGACGAAGGCTCCACCACCAGCAGCGAGCTGCTGCAGCGACACCTGCCGACGGCGCGGGTGGTCAAGGGCTTCAACAACATCTTCTTCCGGCACCTCGGCGAACTGGCCCGGCCCTCCGGCGCCGCCGACCGTACGGCACTGCCCATAGCCGGTGACGAGGCGCAGGCCAAGGCGGCCGTGACCGAGTTCTTCGACGCGATCGGCTACGACACCGTTGACGCCGGTCCGCTCGCCGAGGGGTGGCGTTTCCAACCCGGCACTCCCGCCTACGGCACCCCGTACGGAGACGGACCGAACTTCTTTGAGGCGAAGGGCAGGCCGTTGGGCGTCGACGAACTCATGAGACTGCTGGCCGCGGCCCGACGCTGACCGGAGCGGTCACGGACCCGACGACGGTGCCGGTGGGAGCGCCGTTCGCGCTTGTCCCGGTGGGCCATCATCACCGGTCGTCCGCCGGGTCGTCCTGGGCCGGGCTGTCCGGAACGGTTGTTGCGAACAGGTCGACCTGTTCGGCGGCACGGATCTCGGTGCCGGAGTGCATGGGTGCCGGTCGGTGGGTCGCCGACGACCGAGAGTGCAGCCGCCCGACTCGGCCGGGACCGGGCCGGGACGAGACGTGGAGGGCAACCGTCGCGATCGGCGCCGGCGCCGGCTCGAGCCCACGCTCGCCCCAGCGCACCCAGATCGGAATCCGGCCCGCCTCCGCCTCCAACCGCAGCTTCTCGATCGTGCGCCGCCGGTCGGAGTGGTCGACCTCCACGACGACCGGCGCGCCGGCGGGGCGGGCGCAGCCGAGGTCCACGATGGACTTCCGGTGGGCGTACGGGGGCGGGAGTGGCATGACGCTCGCGGCCCGTCGGTACACCCGCCAGCCCTGGGCCATCGCCCAGGCAGCCACGGAGTCGATCAATAGGTTCGTGACCTCGTTCGTCGTCTGGTCCGTGAATGCCAGCCGCGCCAGCCACCCGGTCAGGTCGGCGGCGATCCGCGCGCCCTCCTCGGCGTGGTCCACGATCGGACGGTATCGCGCGGCGCGCACCGTCGCGAGGGCCGACGGGCCCGTCCGGGTCTAGCGCCTGACGTCGGCGTCGGGTGGATCGGACCACGTCCTGGCCTGTCGGAGGTCCACGCCGCATGGATAGCATCCTTCCTGCTCGGCGAGGATGTCCTGGCCGGCGGGACGACGATGGGGGCGGCGGATGAGCCTGCGCGAGGACGCGGCGGAGATTCAGGACGAACTGGTGGCGCTGCGTCGGGAACTGCACCAGATCCCGGAGCAGGGGCTCGACCTGCCGCGTACCCAGGAGCGGGTGCTGGCTGCGCTCGCGACGCTGCCGCTGGAGGTCACCACCGGTACGCGCCTGAGCTCCGTCACCGCGGTGCTGCGCGGTGGCCGGCCCGGCCCGGTGGTCCTGCTCCGCGGCGACATGGACGCGCTGCCGGTGACCGAGGAGACCGGGCTGGAGTTCAGGTCCCGGCATCCCGGCGTCATGCACGCCTGCGGACACGACCTGCACACCGCCGGACTCGTCGGGGCCGCCCGACTGCTCGCGGCCCGGCGCGCCGAGCTCGCCGGAGACGTGGTCTTCATGTTCCAGCCCGGTGAGGAGGGCTACGACGGCGCCGGTCACATGATCGCGGAAGGGGTGCTGGAGGCCGCCGGACGTCCGGTGGCGGCGGCGTACGGGTTGCACGTTCTGTCATCGATCCTGGACCGTGGGGTCTTCGCGTCTCGGCCCGGCCCCCTGATGGCCGCCTCCGCCGGACTCTTCGTCCGGGTCGTCGGCGCGGGTGGGCACGGTTCCCGCCCGGAGTCGGCGCTGGATCCCGTACCGGCGGCGTGCGAGATGGTCACCGCGCTGCAGACCATGCTGACCCGCCGGTTCAGTACCTTCGAGCCGGTGGTCATCACCGTCGGCACCTTCCACGCCGGCACCCGGCGGAACATCATCCCGGACGACGCGACCTTCGAGGCGACGGTGCGGACCTTCGACCCGGTGGTGAGCGAGCAGGTGGGGGCGTACGCGGTGCGGCTCTGCGAGCAGATCGCCGCCGCGCACGGCCTGCGGGCCGAGGCACGGTACGAGGCGGAGTACCCCGCGACCGTCAACGACGCCGCCGAGCACGAGTTCGTCGCGGCCACCGTCCGGGAGGTCTTCGGCGAGGCGCGCTTCACCCAGCTCCCGCACCCGATGACCGGCTCCGAGGACTTCTCCCGGATCCTGGACCGGGTGCCCGGGGCGTTCGTGTTCCTCGGCGCCTGTGCGGGCGACGACCCGGAGACGGCGCCCGCCAACCACTCGCCCCGGGCGGCGTACGACGACAGCGTCCTCGCCGACGGGGCGGCTCTCCTGGCCGAGCTGGCGATCCGCCGACTCAGCCGGTAGGGGCTCTGCCTCCGCGGCTCGGCCAGGAGCCCGTGGACGGTCCACTGTCGACGGCTGGGAACGACGGCCCGGATACCCGGTACCGGCGCGCTGACCGGAGCGGTATCGGCGTTCGTCACCGTTGCGCCGGATCGTGACCGTCGGGTGAGGGCGGCACCACCGACGGGGCAGGACGGCCTGGCGGGGCGTCGAGATCGTCCGTTGTCGGGCCGGTGTGTCGGTGTGACGGGTTCGGGTTGGCGGTCGGGGTCGGTGCGGGGGAATGATGGGCGGCCGGCGGTCGTTACATGGTGGGTACGGCCGAGTAGCACCGTCGCTGGCCTGGGCTGGTGGCGAGGTGGCCCGGGAATGATCGCGGGCCCGCGGTCGTTACATGGAGTGTTCGCCTGAGCGCCACCCCCATGGCGCCCGGCGTTTTCTGGTCCCCGGGACGGCTGGTCCTGGTGCGGGCCGAATGTCCATTGATGCCCCGCCCGCGTGGGTGGGGTGTTCACCCCCGAATGGAAGGAAAACCATCGTGAAGATGACCATGTTCCGATGGCTTCCGGCTGTCACGCAGGCTTCTGTGGTTCGTCAGGGTGCGCTGGGTCTTGCCGGCCTGGCGGTTGCCGGTGGTGTGGTCGCTGGTCCGGCTGTGGCCGCGCAGGCTGCGGTCGAGCATCAGCCGCACGGTGTGGCGTCGATGTCGGTGACCGCGGACAAGGACAGGGCGGACAAGGGCACGGCGGGTAAGCCGTCGCGGGAGAAGCTGGTTCCG
>NZ_RJWA01000028.1 GCF_003762835.1 Micromonospora sp. HM5-17
TGGTGGGTGACCCGTTCGAGTCGGGTCGGGGCGCTGATGCCGAGTGTCGGCGGCGTGTTTTTTGAGAATTCCACAGTGGATACCTCCTTGCCTGAAACCGTTCGTTATTCGTTATCCGAGAATTGGAAGGAGGTTGTGTGCAGAATTCGGAGCTGATCCTTTTCGTGCTGTTGCTGCTGTCGGTTGCGGTGAATATCGGGCTGGTTCGGCGTGAAGTGCGTCGGTGGCGGCGTGTGTGGCGTCTGACCGGTCGGGAGTAGCCGCTGATATCCGCCCTCGGGGTGTGGTTTCCCGGGGGCGGGTGGTGGCCCGCCGATGGCGGGGACGATCGAACCGGAAAGGGGCATGGATTTGGTGCCAGAGATGGTGAAGTCGTGGACGGGCCGAAGCCGGTATGAGGCGCTGGTGGGCAACATCCACGGTTTGGCGTTGATGCTCGACGCGGTGAAGGACTTGATCAGGTCGTGTGAGCCGCCGCCGGGGACGCTGTACCAGGCCACGGCCCGGATTGAGGATGTGGAGGATGCGCACCGGCAGGCGGTGGAGGCCCTTCGGGCGTTTCACCTGCGGGTGAAGACGTACGAGGCTGAGCTGGTTTCCAAGCCCTGGAAGGTGAACTGATGTCATACCGGATCAGTGACACCTATGACGGGGTTGATCAGGCTATGCGGCTGCTGCGGCGGTCGATGAAGGGGATGCCGGAGCGGCACCGCTACATGAAGCACTACGACGAGTTGCGCCGGGCGGTGGCCGTGATGCTGATCCTCTTGGAAGAGCTGACTCCGTGGATGGAGGAGACCGAGAAGGCGAAGCGGGCGACGACGACCGCGAAGAAGATGCTCGAATTGGTTCGCTGACCGCAAATTGTTCAACGGAAGGCCCGGGCTGGTGATCCGGTCCGGGCTCTCTTCTGCCCAAAAACAGGACATGACGGCTTGTTTGTTAATTAGCGAAGGTGGGTGCTGGGATATGAGTAAGCGTACTCAGGGGTGGGAATGGCGGGTCGCGGGTTGGGCGGCGCGGCACCCGGGTTTCGTGGCTGTGCCGGCCGCTTTGACCGCCAGTGTGGTCGAGGCCGGGCCGGTGGCCACGGGTGGTGTGGTGGCGGGTGCGGTGGCGGCTGGTGTGGCTTGGTACCGGGGTCACCCGGAGTCGTGGGATCGGCTGGCGGCGCCTCGGCTGCGGGCGCTGCGTCGCCGGTGGCTGTCGCGGACCTATCTGGGGCCGTGGTGGAGCCGGGTGATGGAGGCGTGCAACCTGGTCACGGTGCACCGGGTGACGGGTGCGATCTCGGTCCCCCGCATCATCCGGGTGCGGTCGCACTCCCCGTCGACGGAGACGGTGTACGTGCGCCTGTTGCTCGGGCAGACGCCGAAGCAGTGGGAGGAAGCGGCGGAGGCCCTGGCGGTGGCGTTGCGGGCGGAGCGGGTCGGGGTCGAGCGGGTACGGCCGCAGGTGATCGCCCTGGTCGTCCAGCGCAGTGAGCCTTTTACTGAGGTGATCGTTCCGCCGGAGATCCCGGCTGACTCGGAGGTCGTGGACCTGTCTCGGGTGTACCTGGGTGAGACGGAGCATGGCACGGACTGGTGCGCGCCGTTGATTGGGCAACACTGGCTCATCGCCGGGGCCACCGGGTCGGGGAAGAACTCGATCGTGTGGATGGTGCTTCGGGCGTGTGCGCCGCTGGTCCGTGACGGCCTGGTGCGCCTGCACGTGGTGAACCCGAAGGGAACGGAGCTCAACGCTTTGCGGCCGGTGTGCTACCGGTACGCCGAGTCGGACGGCATCGTGGAGGTCATCCAGGGTTTCTGGGAGACCATGCAGGCGCGGAAGCGGGTGTTGGCGGAGCAGGGGCGGCGGACCTTCGTCATGTCGAGGGAGACTCCGCTTGACCTGCTGGTCGTTGACGAGCTGGGGGCGGTGACCGGGTATGGTGACCGGTCGCTGACCCGGGGGGCTCAGGCGGCGTTGCCGTTGATCTTGTCGCAGGCTCGGGCGCTGGGTGGCAGCGTGATCGGCGCGCTTCAGGAGCCCACGAAGGACGTGATCCCGCAGCGTGACCTGTTCTCCCTGCGGGTGTGCCTGCGGGTGACCTCGGCCGCCCATGTGGACATGGTGCTTGGTGAGGACATGCGCCGGCGCGGGGCTCTGGCTGACGAGATCCCGAACGTGCCGGAGTCGGCTGGTATCGGCTTCGTGGTGCGCGAGCGGTCGCGTACCCCGGTGCGGGTCCGGGCCGCCTACTGCGACGACTCCGATGTTGCGGAGCTGGTGCGGGTCGCCGGGTGGCCGGTGTCGGAGCTGGCCCGTACGGGGCAGGGGTGACCGCCATGCGTGAGGGTGCCGAGTCGTCCCGGCGGCCTCGTGCGGTCCGCCGGCTGGCTAAGCGGCTGGATGTGGCGCGGCAGCTCCACGACCTGGAGCAAGACGCCGCGTTGGAGATCGTGGAGATCGAACGGCTCCGGGTGTCCGTGACTCGCGCGCTGTGGATCTTCCTTGCGATCGGGTCCGTGTTCACGACCACCGGTGTTCAAGATTTTTTGGCCGGTCATCTGACCCCGGCCGATCCGGTGTGGTGGGGCTGCTGGGGCGTTGAGCCGTGCCTGGTCGGCGTGCTCATCACGGTGCTCCGCTGGGAGGCCGCGATGATCGCCCGGGGGATCGACATCGATTCCAAAGTCGTCGCCTGGCTGAAGCGGTTCCTACTCGGCTGCACGCTGATCATGAACGTGGTCCCGGCCTTGTGGCCTCGTGAGGGTGGGATCAGCGCGGGGATGGTCGCCGCGCACATCATGGTCCCCATCCTGGTCGCCATGCTGGCCGAGGTCATGCCGATCGTGCAGGCACGCTG
>NZ_RJWA01000029.1 GCF_003762835.1 Micromonospora sp. HM5-17
GGCAGGGGCGGGGCCGAAGCAGGTCAGTTAAGGACCTTGAGCCCGCGGGCCTTCCACGTCAGACCCGACCGGCCATCCCGCTCCCAGTGCGACACGGTCGGTCCGATCAGCTCCACCAACGAACCCTCCTCAACCTGACCCGGGTCAGTCGTAAGAGTGACCTTCAACTCCTCGCCCTTCCCCCGATAGCCGTCCTCCGTGGCAACCGGCTTGGCGAACACCGCCACCGTGTACAGCGGGTCATCCGTCCCATACGCCGTGATCACCCGGCCGTCCTGATCCGCCTTGATCGACGGCTCCTCCACCACCCGCAGCTTGTAGCCGGACAGGTCCACCGGGATGTTCCGCATCTTTCGATCTCCCTACGTTGCCGCTTGTCACGACCCGATGAGACAACTATACCGACTGAGTCGACACTGTCAACACAGTAGGCTGAGTTGAGTCACCAAGCTGAGGCGGTACGCTGGGCAAATGAGGTTGGATGACGACAGCCGGCCGCCCTACCAGCAGCTAGCTGACTCGCTGCGCGACGGCATAGGGCGAGGGGAATTTCCCCCCGGTTCGCAGCTACCGTCGATCGCCGAGCTGGCCGAGCGCCACCAGGTGGCCAAGGGCACGGTCCAGGCAGCACTACGGGTACTCCGTGACTCCGGGCTAGTCGTAGCCCGGCACGGCAAAGGCGTCTTCGTCCGCACCGACGCCAACGTCGAGGAGCCAGAGGTGAGTTTGTCGGCCGTTGTGCGTCAGGTCCAGGACCTCACGGAGCACCTTCGCCGCTTGACTGAGCGGGTCGAGGAGCTGGAGCAGGCAAGCCGCCGTCAGTGACGAGGTCTTCGACACGTTCGCGGAGACCGTGCAGCTCGAAGTCCAACCAAGCAAGCTGCTCGGACAGCTTGCGAAGCTGGTTGTCGACTGCCCCGTACGGCATCAGCGCGCGACTCCTTACTTGTCCCGGTTGATCACTGCGCTCCAGCTTGCCCGCGTAGTCGATCTAGAACGAGACCTAGCTGTCGTCCATCTGCCGGTAGTCAATACAGGCGACAGCTGGCGAGATGCCGGAGGTATCCGCAGCGATGAGGCTTGAGACATGAGCACGCCCATACGGTTCGGTCAGCTACTGCGAGACCTGCGGGTCACTCACGGATGGTCGCTACGCGATCTCGGAGAGAGAATTCGTTTCAACCGGGGGTATATCGGGAAGGTTGAGCAGGGTGAAAAGTTTCCCGATCGTCAGTTCGCCGACCTAGCAGACTCGGCATTAGAGGCACATGGTGTCCTCATCGAAGCGTGGCAGGCTGAGGCTGAAGACCGTCGCGAATCCGAACGAATAGGCCGTTTGCTGACTGCATCCGTCAAAGATTCACTCCGACTCCTGTCTGCCCCGGACGAACAGCTCCTTTTTTCTGAGATTGATCAAGGTGTCAGAGCCCTTGCTGTGGATTACCTTGCTACTCCGCCAGGACCGATGCTGCAATCCGCAGTAGAGCTGCGGAGCGAGGTGATTCGTCGGCTTCGGCAACACCACTATCGGCCGCACGAGCTAGCCGACATCTACGTGATTCTTGGTCGTATCCAAGGTGTCCTGGCATACGCCGCGCTCGACCTGGGCGACGCAGACGGCGCAATGGTACATGCCGCCGTGGCTTGGACCTGCGCCGAGCGAGCTTCAGACAATGAGCTTCGGGCGTGGGTGCGGGGAACGCAAAGCCTGATTGCCCGGTTCAGCGCCGATTACAATACGGCCTTGTCCTACGTACTCGACGGGTTGTCTCGCCCTGCCCCGGGAACCGGCCGCCTGCGCTTACTGTGTGGCCTGGCGCAATGCCGTGCCAACCTTGGAGACTCCAAGGGAGCGAATGCGGCGCTCGACCAGGCGCAGCGCGAACGTGAGGAGTTGGACTCCGCCGACTCCGTTCAAGGCTTGTTCACCTTTTCAGAAGCAAAACAGCACTACTACGCCGGTAGTAGCTTGATTTGGCTCCCTGGTGCCGCCGACGCAGAACGTGCCGTGCGGGAAGCCAAGCGGGCTATCGAGATGTGGGAGAACGAAACGCCTGAAGCTCGCTCACTTGATGACGAGGCGCTAGCTCACGTATATCAGGCGACTGCTCATCTTCAGCTCGGCGAACTTGACGCCACCTATACAGCCTTGCGGCCCGTCCTGGAACTGCCGAAAGAGCGCCAGATTTCCTGGATCAAGAAGCGGATGACCCGGATCGCAAGCATGTTGAACGCTGAGCGGTATCGCGGTTCGAGCCTCGCCAAGGAGCTCCGGGAGGAGATCGGAAGCCACGCCGCATAGCCGGTGCATAGCGT
>NZ_RJWA01000003.1 GCF_003762835.1 Micromonospora sp. HM5-17
GTCCACGCTCCACGTCCGAAGGGGCGGACCGCGCGAGCGGCCCGCCCCTTCGTCGTCTCGACGGGACCGGCCCCGGACCGACGGCATCGCCGGTCCCGCCGCGGTGCCCGTCCCGACCCGCCGCGGCGTCGTGTGACCCGCCGTGGTGCCCGCGTCGGGTCACGACCGCGCTCAGGCCGGCAGCCGGCGCTGGTTCCGGCGTTTCGCCGCCCGGCTGAACGGCCGCCCGACCTCGGCGACCATCGACGCGTCGGCCGCGGCGAGCGGGCGAGCCGTTCCGAAGTCCTCCGACTCGTGCCGGGGCGCCGGAGCGGGACCCGGAAGGGCCTCGGCCGGAGCGGAGCCCGAGGGGATTTCGTCACCACCGAGGCGGCGCGTCCGGTCGCCCCCGCCGGGTACGCCGCCGTTCGCGGGGGCCGACGGCGATGTCGGCGCGGAGCCGGCGGGAGACTCCGGGCCCGGTGAGCGCTCCTGCGGACCGGGGTCGTCCTCGACCGGTTCGTCATCATTCGCCATGAGTGCCTCCTTCCCGTCGAAACGGTACGAGAAGGCGCGTCGTGGCGCTGCAAAATGGCGTTTTGTGGGACAGATCCGTTATCAGGCATTGATGCCTGATAGGAGTCAAAGCTGCTTCCGATAGAGGAAGAACACCCGCTCGATCGTCGCTCCGACGGAGCGGGCGTAGAACGGCACCGGACCGACCCAGCCGATCTGGGCCCGCCGGTGTCCGGCCTCGTACTGGTCGCGGAGGCAGCGCCGCAGCAGAACCCCGCCGATTCCCAGGCCCTGCGCCGCCGGCGCGGTCCCCATCGGCCCGAACCAGCTCGGCCGGGACGAGCCGTAGGCGGCGAAGCCGAGCACGTCCGGGTCGCCCCCGTCGTCGCGGACACGGAGCGCGACGTGGCAGCCCGCGCCCGGCCGGTCGATCGAGTGCGCCAGTTCGGCGTCCCAGCTTCCGCCGAAGGTCTCCCTGGCGAACGCGGTCAGCGCCGGCACGTCCGCCGGTTCGGCGCGGCGAACGGTGATGCCCTGGGCGGCCAGCCGCTGCTCCGCGGCGGCGGTGGAGCGCAGCGCCGGCGAGGACTCGTCGGTCAGGTCGGCGGTCATGTTCCACGCCGTACCGTCCGGGGTGTAGCCGAGCGCCAACGCCGTACAGATGGCCGGGGTGTACCGGACGTCGATCCCGGGCCAGGCGTAGTGCGGCGCGTTGCCGGCGATGCGTACCTGGGTGGCACCGGCCGCGGCCAGCGCCGCCTCCACCGCACCGAGCAGCGCGCGGCCAAGGCCCCGACCCCGCCGCTCCGGATGGACCGCGACGAGGTCGACGTGCCCGACGGTCGGGTCCCGGTACGCCAGCGAGCCGAGCGCCACGGCGACGACGTCGTCGTCCACCAGGGCGACCACGCCGGCCGTACGGCGCCGCTGCGTCGAGCCGGGCGGCGGGGTGTCGTCGCGGAGCCGCGTGACGATCTCCGCCGCCTCGGCGGCGTCCTCGGGCAGGTCCAGCGCGGCGCGGCACAGTTCCACCACGGCCGGTACCTGGTCGTCGGTGAGCGCCACGATCGAGAAGTCCGCTTCCATGATCGCCGACCCTAGGACATGTGCCGGAGCCGGTACAGGTGCCGGCGCGTGCGGTACAGGTGCCGGTGCGCCGCCTCCCGTCCCGACCCGCCGCCCAGCGGGGATCGCCGGGGCGTCCCGACCCCGCCCGGCGCGGGGACCGTCCCGGCTCGGTTCAGCCCTGCCGTCCGAGCTGCTGGGCGGCCCGGACGGCGGCGTACGCGTCGACGATCCCGGCCCCGGCGCTGAACGACGGCGAACCACACTCGTCGACGGGTTCGTTCGCCCGGACCGTCGGCTCGGTCGCGGTCTCGCGCAGGATCCGGCGGGTGGTCTCCAGGTCGCCGACCAGCGCGGGATTCGCCGACCACATCAGCGCGACGACCCCGGCGACGTGCGGGGCGGCCATGGAGGTGCCGCTCTCGCTGCCGTAGCCGCCGCCGGGCAGCGCCGACACCACCTCGTCGCCGGGAGCGACCAGGTCCGGCTTGGCAGTCCCGTCCGGGGCGGGGCCGCGGCTGGAGAAGAAGGCGACCGTACCGTCCTGCCCCACCGCGCCGACGGTCAGGACGTCGGCGTACGGCGCGGGCGGATCGTCGACGGAGCCGCAGAACGGGCCGGTGTTCCCCGCCGCGACGACCACGAAGGCGCCGGCGGCCGCCAGGGCGGCGGTGGCCGGACGCAGGGTTTCCGCACCGCAGCCCTCGAGCGGTGGACAGCCCCACGAGTTCGTGAGCACCTGCGGGGCCCGCTCCGGCCGTCCGGCGGTGAACGGGTCGGCGCCGGCCGGGTAAGGCGCGAGCATGAACTGGAGACAGTCCAGGTAGCGCGCCGGGTTGCCGAGATTTCGGTCGAGATTGACACAGCCGACCCACTGGGCGCCCGGGGCGACGCCCACCCGCTTGCCGACGGCGGTGGCGAGGGTGTGCGTGCCGTGGCCGCCGTGGTCGACCGGGGAACGGGATCCGTTCCAGGGATCCAGCCAGGAGTCGTCGCCACCCCGGAAACCGGCCGCGAGGGCCGGGTGCGTGCCGTCGACCCCGGAGTCCGAACTGCCCACGACGATTCCCGTGCCGTCGACGCCGAGATCGGCCCAGACCCGGTCCGCGCCGATCATCGTCAGGTTCCAGTCGGGAGCGGCCGGCGCCGCCGCGGTCCCGCGTCGCGGCGTACCGGCAGCCGGCAGCGGCCGAAGTCGCGGGCTGACCAGCACCCGGGCCACATCGTCCCGGCGGGACAGCCAGGCGGCCACGGCGGGACCGCCGTCCACCTCGATCGCGTTGACCAGGTAGTACGGCGTGTAGTTCAGCCGGAGCCGATCCAGCTCCCGCCGGAGGTCGGCCTGAGACTCCTCGGCGGCGGCGACCAGCCGGCGGTAGACCTCCCGGCCCCGGGCCGCCCGCCCGGCGGGGCCCGTCCCGCCGGCCGCCCCCACTCCGGACAGGTCCGCCTGCCGGCGGAGCACCACGAAGAGCCGCTCGCCGTGCCAGCCCGGGCTGCCGACACCGACGTAGACCGCCGCGGTGGTGAGCAGCAGCACGGCGGCGACGAGGACGGCCACCGGTCGGCGCGGGATCCCCGCCGTGGCCCGGCCGAGGCCGGCGCCGTAACCGAGGCCGAGCAGCAGGGCGACGGCGAGCGTGCCGAGCGTGGCGACGGCGGCCCAGAACGGTACGTCCCGGGTCGTGGCCAGCAGCAGCGTGATCTCCTCGGGGTCCACAAAGGCCAGTGGACCCGCGACGGCGACGCCGACGAGCCAGCCGGCCGCCGTGCTCGCCCCGGCGGCCGTGCTCGCCCCGACGCCGGCCGACGGGACCGGCGCGGCCGGGACGTCGGGGGGCGGGGTGGCGGTGGTCGGTGGCACGGGTTCGGTGCCGTGCGGCGGCGGTGTGGGCGGGAGTCCGGCCGGTGGCGGAGCGGGTGCGGTGTCGGGCGTGACCCGGGCGGCGTGGCGACGGGAGAGCGCGTGGAGTGCGGCGAGAGCGAAGCCCGTGGGCGGCAGCCCGAGAAGGACACCGAGCTGCGTGCCGGGCTGGCCGGTCCCGGCCGCGACGAGGGCCAGGGCCACGCCGGCGACGAGCCCGCCGACCAGGACCAGCCGGGGACCGCCATACCGGGGACCCTCGGGTTGCGAGCCGCCGCCTCGGGGACCGCCCGCGCCCTTCGGTGTGAACGTGGACCAGAACCGGAGGTCCAGGAGGGTCGCGGCCAGCCAGCCGACTCCGGCGGCGGCCGCCAGGGCCGCCACGGTCTCCGTCGTGCCGCCCAGCGCACCCACCGCGACCCAGGGCAGCAGCAGCGCCAACCCGCCGGCCACCCCGAACGCGATCGTGACCGCTCCGGTCCGGCCCGGCCGGCGTCCCCACCCGGCGCGCCTCCGGTCGTCGGGGCGCCCTCCGGCGGGTCGCCGGCCAGCGAGCCGGCCTAGCAGCACCGCCACCAGCGCGGCGATGACCGCGAGACCGGCGAGGTACGCCTCGTTCGCCACCGGCGGGATCGCGCGGAGCAGGGACGACGCGCCGAGGAAGAGCGTGCCGCCCCACCAGGCCCGGCCGCTGGCCCGTACGGCCGCCGACCGTGGCAGTACGGCCAGCAGACCGGCGGGCACTCCCACCAGCAGGGCGTTCAGTACGGCGAGCACCGGCCAGAGCCAACCCGGCCGGTCCAGCCCGGCGACGAGCAGCACCTGGTCACCGAGCCAGCCGAGGGCCTGGACGGCGACCGTGACGCCGACCGCCCAGATCCCGAGGAGGACGGCGGCGATCACCGGCCCCGGACCTCCGCCCGGGTGACGGGGATAGCCCGGCCCGGTCGGCGCCGGGTAGCCCGGTCCGGTTGGTGGTGGGTAGCTCGGTCCGGTCGGCGGGCGCGGCTCGGGGGGTGGGGAGGTCGTGCCGTCCTGCATGCCGGCACAGTACGACGACCGGTCGGTCCGGGCCGGTGCGCCCGGTGGAGCGCTCGTCGCCGGTGACGTCTCGGGGTCCCGCGCCGCCACCCTCTCGGCCCGGCAACGTGCCGCCGCTCGGGCGGTGCGGAGCCGGCCGAGGACGACGACGGGTGAACACTCGACGGTGCGACGCGACGGTCGGTGACCGTCACACCGGTGACGCGCCTGCGCCGTCGGGACCGGACCGGGATGATCGCGGAATGGGGGGCTTCACCACGGCGCGGCGAGGGCTACCGTGGACAGGTGCGTGACCCCAGCGTTTCTCGGAACACGGCCAGCCAACTGTCCCCAGCCCGACGTGCCGCCGACCTCCGTCGGCTGCGCGCCGAGCGGTTCGACGTCCTCGTCATCGGTGGCGGGGTGACCGGCGCGGGCGCGGCGCTCGACGCGGCGTCCCGGGGGCTGAAGGTGGCCCTGGTGGAGGCGCGCGACTACGCCGCCGGCACCTCCAGCCGGTCCAGCAAGCTGATCCACGGCGGCCTGCGCTACCTGGAGCAGCTGGAGTTCGGCCTGGTGCACGAGGCGTTGACCGAGCGTGGCCTGCTCGCCACCCGACTCGCCCCGCACCTGGTACGCCCGGTCCCGATCCTGGTGCCGCTGCCGGCGGGACGAGGTCCGGCGGCGCTGCCCGGGCGGATCTGGCGGCGGTGCTACTACGGCACCGGAGTCGCGGCGTACGACGCCTTCGCCGGCATCTTCGGCGGCGGGCGCGGCATGCCGCTGCACCGGCACCTCACCCGGGAGAGCACCCGCCGGATCTTCCCGAGCCTGCGGGCCGACGCCGTCGCCGGGTCGATCCGCTACTACGACGGCCAGGTCGACGACGCCCGGCTGGTGGTGACCCTGGTCCGCACCGCGGCCAGCCTCGGCGTGGCGGTCGCGACCAGCGCCCGCGTCGTGGGGCTGATCCGGCAGGCTCGGGAGGTCACCGGGGTCCGGATCCGGGACATGGAGGCACCGGCGGGCTCGCCCGATGCCGAGTTCGAGGTGAGCGCCCGCACCGTCATCGCCGCCACCGGCGTGTGGAGCGACGACATGTCCGAACTCCTCGGCGACGTCGGGGTCCGCCGCGGGCTGCGGGTTCGTGCCTCGAAGGGGGTGCACCTGGTGGTGCCCCGCTCGGCGATCACCGGTGAGGCGGGTCTGATCCTGCGTACCCCCACGTCGGTGCTCTTCGTCCTGCCCTGGGGCGGGCACTGGATCATCGGCACCACCGACACCGACTGGCGGCTCGACCGCGCCCACCCCGCCGCCTCGGCCCGGGACATCGAGTACCTGCTCGACCAGGTCAACAGGGTCCTCGACCGGCCGCTGACCACCGACGACATCGAGGGTGTCTACGCCGGGCTGCGCCCGCTGCTCTCCGGCGAGGCGGAGTCGACCTCCAAGCTCTCCCGGGAGCACGCGGTCGCCGAGCCGATGCTCGGCCTGTTGCTGGTCGCGGGCGGGAAGTACACGACGTACCGGGTGATGGCCGCCGACGTCGTCGACCGGGCGGCCCACCGGCTCGGCAACGTACGCCCGTCCCGCACCGCCGAGCTGCCGCTGCTCGGCGCCGACGGGTACGCCGCGCTGTGGCGGGACCGGGCCGACCTGGCCCGCCGACACGGCGTACCGGCGGGGGTGGTCGAACACCTGTTGGAGCGGTACGGCAACCTCACCACCGACCTGCTCGCCATGATCGACGCCGAGCCGCTGCTCGGTTCGCCACTCGCCGGCGCGCCGGAGTACCTCGCCGCCGAGGTGGTCTACGCCGCCCAGGCCGAGGGGGCGCTGCACCTCGACGACGTGCTGACCCGGCGGACCCGGATCTCCATCGAGACGCCGCACCGGGGCGTCGAGTCGGCGGAACAGGCGGCGGAGCTGATGGGCCGGGTGCTCGGCTGGGACGCCTCGGTGCGGGCCCGCGAGGTCGAGCACTACCTGGCCCGGGTGGCGGCCGAGCGGCAGTCGCAGCGGATGCCCGACGACGCCACCGCCGACGCGGCCCGGCTCGGCGCGCCGGACGTCCGCGGCTTCGCCGCCGATCGTGGCGCGGGCGCCGACCTGGGTGGCGGGGTCGGACTTCCCGGCTGACCCCGGGCGGGTGCGTTCGGCGCCCGGACGCACCCGCCCGGGGAACTAGATGACCTTGCCGGGGTTGAAGAGGCCGGTCGGGTCGAGAGCGTCCTTGATCGCCCGGTGTACCCGTAGCCCGACCGGCCCGATCTCCCGGGCCAGCCAGTCGCGCTTCAACAGCCCGACGCCGTGCTCGCCGGTGCAGGTTCCGCCGAGCGAGAGGCCGAGTTCCATGATCGCGTCGAAGGCGCGCCGACCCCGTTCCAGGCTGGCGGGGTCGGCCCGGTCGACCACGATGTTGGGGTGCATGTTGCCGTCTCCGGCGTGCCCGACCACGCCGATCGGTATGTCGCACTCGTCGGCGATCCGGGCCACCCCGTCGAGCAGCGCCGTGAGCGCGTCGCGGGGGACCGCGATGTCGTCGATGATCAGGCCGCCGTTCCCCTCCGGGTACGTCTGCGCGGCGAACCGCTCCATCGCGGGATAGGCCAGCCGACGCGCCTGGAGGAGGGCGGATGCCTCTTCCGCGTCGGTCGCGGCGTAGACCTCGTCCGCGCCGCTGACCGTACAGACCTCCTCCAGCCGGGCCAGGTCCGCGGCGGCCCGGGGGCCGGTGTCGGCGGCGGCCAGCAGCAGCGCCTCGGCGTCGGTCCGCAGCCCCATCGGGCGGTACGCCTCGATCGCGGCCAGGTGGGTCCGGTCCAGGAGCTCCAGCAGGCTGGGGGTGAGTCCCTGGGCGGAGATCTCCGCCACCGCCCGGCCGGCGGCGGCGGTCGACGGGAAGACCGCGACCAGGGTCAACGACTCCTCGGCCGCCGGGCGGAGGGCGACCGTCACCTCGGTGATCACCCCGAGGGTCCCCTCCGAGCCGACGAAGAGCCGGGTCAGGTCGTACCCCGCGACTCCCTTGGCGGTCCGCCGCCCCGTCCGCAGCACCTCGCCGCTGGCCAGGACGACCTCCAGGCCGAGGACGTACTCGGTGGTGACGCCGTACTTGACGCAGCACATCCCACCCGCGTTGGTGGAGACGTTGCCGCCGATCGTGGAGGACTCCCAGGAACCGGGATCGGGTGGGTAGCGCAGCCCGTGCTTGGCGACGGCCGCGGCCAGCGTGGCGTTGACCACGCCCGGCTGGACCACCGCGATCCGGTTGACCGGGTCGATCTCCAGAATCTCGGCCATCCCGGTCATCGAGAGCACGAGAGCGCCGTCCACCGCGTTCGCGGCCCCGGCCAGGCCGGTCCGGGCCCCCTGCGGCACCACCGGCACGCCGTGCGCCGCGGCGGCGCGGACCGCGGCGACCACCTCGGCGGTACTTCGGGGCCGGACCACCGCCACCGGCGTCCCGGCCGGGCAGAGGTCGGCCTCGTCGCGTTGGTAGCCCCGGAGGAGATCGGGATCGGTCAGTACCGCGGATTCGCCCAGCGCGGCCCGCAGATCGTGGAGAAGATCCGGCATGGTTGGCAGGCTAGCCGCCGAACGCGAATCCGGACACCGTCGGCCGAGGCCGCACCGCCCGGCGGTCTCGACCACCGGATCGGACACCCGTGGCGTCTGCGGCCAGCGACAGCGCCGGTTACCGACTGCCGGCGCCGCGGTCACCGACAGGTGCCGCCCGGTCCGGCCCCCCGGGTGTCGTCGGGTCTACCGCCCGGGGCAGCCCGCGCCCGGTCGGGCCTTTGCGGCGCACGGGTTCGGGAGCGTTCAACCGGTTCGGGAGCGGGTAGTCCCGGGCATGCGCCCCGTCCGGGACACCGTGGCCAAGGTACCGGTGGACATCGACGTAGACCGTGAGCGGATCACGGGGCTGACGAGGGAGTTCCGGCAGCGGTCCCGGGCCACCGTGAAGGACCGCTGGCACGCCGTCCGCTACAACCTGCTGCTCGCCCTCCAGGCGGCGGTGGCGGCCGGAGCGGCCTGGGTCGGCTCGCACGAGCTGTTCGGGAACGAGTCGCCGGTCTTCGCACCGATCTCCGCGATCGGTACCATCGCCTCCTCCGTCGGCCAGCGGTTCCGTCGGACCATCGAGCTGATCTTTGGCGTGGCGGTCGGCATCGGCATCGGCGACTTCCTGGTCTTCCTCGCCGGCAGCGGCCCGTGGCAGCTCGGTCTGATCGTCTTCCTCTCGATCGTGGTCACCATCTTCCTCGGCGGGGGCCCGGCCGTGGTGACCCAGGCGGCGGCGACCGCGGTGCTGATCGTGGCCCTGGCACCGCAGCAGGCGAACCTCGAGTTCTCGCGGGTCATCGACGCGCTGATCGGCGGCTTCGCCGGGCTGCTGGTGATCGCCCTGGTCCTTCCGCTGAACCCGCTACGCGTGGTGGACCGGGCCGCCCGGCCGGCGCTCGACCGGCTCACCGAGGAGCTGACCGAGACGGCGGAGGCGCTCAGGACCCGCGACGCCGCCCGGGCGCAGGCGGCGCTGGACCGGCTGCGCGAGGTGGAGGAGCACATGCAGAGCTTCGAGGACGCGCTGGAGGGCGGCCGGGAGACCGCCATCCTGTCGCCGGTCCGCTGGCACCGCCGAGGAGCGCTCAGCCAGTACGTCGAGAGCTCCGAGTACATCGAGCACGCCGTCCACAACAGCGGGACCCTGATCCGGCGTGCGGTGACCGTGCTGGAGGACGACGAACCGGTGCCGGAGACGATGCCCAACGCCGTGGCGATGCTGGCCGACGCGGTGCGGCTGCTCCGTAAGGACCTGGGGATCGGTGTCGAACCGGAGGCCGCCCGAGAGCAGGCGCTGCACGCGATCGACCAGGCCGGCCGGGCGTACGACGCGGGGGTGGGTTTCTCGGGCAGCGTGGTGATCGCGCAGGTGCGGACCACCGGCAGCGACGTGCTCCGGGCCACCGGTATCGAGCGGACCGAGGCGAACCGGCTGGTGCGGCTGGCCGCCGGCGGCCGTGCCGGGGACGCCACCCAGGCCGCCGCCCAGGCCGCCCGGGAGCAGAGGACGGACCCCCGGGGGCCGAAACGCTGACCCGCCGCCGGGCCGTCGCGGACGGGATTCCCGGGCCCGAACCGTCGACCCGACCGGCGCCACCACGGTCACCCGGACCAGGGCGTCAAGCGGGCGCCGGTGAGCGTGGCCAGGGCGGTCAGCAGACGGTCGACGTGCTGGGCGGTACTCCCCAGGCCGATGCTGGCCCGGATCGCGGTCGGCGGCAGGTCGTCTCGGCCGGCCCGGGCCGCCGCCTCGGTGAGTAGGCGGCGGGCCAGGGGATGGGCACAGAAGAGACCGTCGCGTACCCCGATCCGCCACTCCTCGGCGAGCGCGGCGGCGACCTCCGCCGAATCCCGGCCGGCGACCACGAACGAGACGATCCCGACCCGGGGCCCGTCGGCGGCGAAGGTACGCAGCTCGACCACATCCGGGAGGGCGGCGAGCCCGTCCCGGAGCCGGGCAAGGAGCGCCTGCTCGTGGGCGTACCAGGCGGCCCGGTCGGAGCGCGTCAGCGCCGAGCAGACCGCTGCCAGGGCGACCGCGCCGAGCAGGTTCGGCGTCCCGGCCTCGTGTCGGGCCGGCCCGGTCGCCCACCGGACGTCGTGGGTGGCGGCCCCGACCGCCAGGGTGGCCCCGCCGCCGGCCAGGTACGGCGGGGCCGCGTCCAGCCAGTCCGCCCGCCCGGCCAGCACGCCGGCCCCGAACGGGGCGTACAGCTTGTGTCCGGAGATCGCCACGTAGTCCACGTCCAGGGCGTCGAGGTTGACCTCGGCGTGCGGGGCGAGCTGTGCGGCGTCGAGCGCGAGCCGCGCGGCGTGCCGGTGCGCCACCGCGGTCAGCTCCGCGACGGGCCAGATCTCCCCGGTGACGTTGCTGGCCCCGGTGACCGCGACCAGGACCGGCGCTCCGCCGTCGGGGCCACGGCGCAGCTCCCGCAGGGCGGCGTCGAGGGCCCGGACCGCCCCTCCCGGGGAGGTCGGCACCGGTAGCCGAACCGTGCCGGCCGGCCACGGCAGCAGGTTGGCGTGGTGCTCGCCGGCGAAGGTCACCACCCGGGTGCCCGGGGGCAGGGCCCGGGCCAGCAGGTTCAGCGCGTCGGTGGTGTTGCGGGTGAAGACGACGTGGTCGTCCGGGCGTACGCCGAGGAAGTCGCCGACCTCCGCCCGGGCCCGCTCGTAGGCGAGGGTGCTCCGCCGGGACAGCGCCCCGGCGCCGCGGTGCACGCTGCCGTACCAGGGCAGGAGCTCGGCCACCGCGTCGGCCGCGACCCGCGCGCACGGCGCGGTGGCGGCGTAGTCGAGGTTGATCTCCCCCGGTACGCCGAGCACGTCGAGCGGCCTGCCGGCCACCGACGCGTCGGTGCCGTGCGGGGACGTGTCACCGCGGGAGACGCGGACGACGGGGGCGAGGGTGGTGTGCATCGACGTACCTCCGGCAGTCCAGGGACCCCGGAGCGGGATGGATCGGGGCCCGCGCTTGCCCGACGCGTGTCGCGACCGGACCTGGTCATCACCCGGGGCACCCCACCGCGAACCTCGACGAGGGTTGCCGGCCAGCAAGCCGGGGCTTGTCGCTGGCGCTCGTGACCTGTCGGTGAGCATAGCGGGACCGAATCCGGTCCGACCAGGTGCCCGCCGATGTGACTACGCTGACCCACATGCCCGACACTCCGCCGCCCGGTGCGCCGGCGCCCCATCCGTCGCCATCGGTCCCGCCGGCGCCCCCCGGCGGCCTGCCGGTGGTCAGGGTCCCGCCGCCCCGGTCCGGGCTGGGCTGGCGGCGCATCCTCGTCCTCGTCGGGGTGATCCTGCTCATCGCCGGGTGCGCGGTGCTGATGCTGGTCACCCTCGGCGAACGGCTCGGCCTCACGGCGCTGGTCGTCGGGGTGGTCGCGGCGATTCTGCCGGTCCCGGTGCTGGTCGCCTGCTTCCTCTGGCTCGACCGGTACGAGCCGGAGCCGATCAAGTACCTCGTCTTCTGCTTCAGCTGGGGCGCGGCGGTGTCGACGTACGCCTCGCTGAACGTCAACACCCTGGCGTCGAGGGTGTTCGAGTCGGCCGGCCTCTCGGACTCGCTGGTCGCGGTCCTGGTCGCGCCCTTCATCGAGGAGCTGACGAAGGCGCTGGGGCCGATCCTGCTGCTGCTCTTCCGGCGCCGTGAGTGGTCCGGCATCACCGACGGGATCGTCTACTGTGGCATGTCCGCCATCGGCTTCGCCATGGTCGAGAACATCCTGTACCTCGGCGGGCTCGGGTACGCGGAGGGCGCCAGCGAGTACGGTCCCGCGACCGGCACGATGAACGTCATCGCCATCTTCATCACCCGGGTGCTGATCAGCGGTTTCGCCCACCCGCTCTTCACCTCGATGACCGGGGTGGGGCTCGGGATCGCGGCGCGGTCGGCCGACCGGGTGGTCCGGATCGCCGCCCCCCTGGCGGGCCTGCTGCTGGCGATGATCCTGCACGGCACCTGGAACCTCGCCCCGACCCTGGTCCAGCAGACCGGGCAGCCGCTGATCCTGCTCTACAGCTACATCAGCCTCATGGTGCCGATCTTCCTCGGCATGGTCGGGCTGGCGATCTGGCTACGGGGCTGGGAGGGCCGGCTCACCGAGCGGCGTCTGCCCGACTACGTCCGCGCGGGCTGGCTGACCCCGCCCGAGGTCGCCGCGCTGAGCAGTCTCGGGCGCCGGCACGCCGCCCGGCAGTGGGCGCGCCGGATCGCCGGTGTCGAGGGCCTGCGGGCGATGCGGAGCTTCCAACACACCGCGACCCGGCTCGCGCTGCTCCGCGACGGGCTGGTCCGGGGTCTGGACGCCAAGCCCGCCCAGCTGGCCCGCTCCGTGGCCGAGGAGCGGCAGTTGCTCGACGCGATGATGGCCGCCCGGCAGGTCTTCGTGGGGCGGGACCCGCAGGTGCCGGTCGGGGTCTGGGACGGCACGCGGTACCACCTGACCTTCCCGGACGGGACGCGTCGGGCGGTGGCGGCGCCGAGCGAGCCGGTGGTGCCGATCCCGGTGGTCCTGACGCCCCCGGCGCCGGTGTCCGGCTGGGTCGGCGGATACGCCCCCGCCGGACCGTACGGGACCGGGGGTCCGCCGCCGCGCCGGTGGTAGCGGCCGCGCGGCGGTCTTCGGCGCGGTCGTCGCACCGGGGCCGGCGGCGGGTTCGGAGCGCCCCGCGCCGGCGGCGGGGCAGGGGCCGAGCGGCCGTCCGGGCACGCCGGCGGTGGGGTTGGTGGGTCAGAGGTAGAGCCCGGTCGAGTCGTTCTCAACCCGGCGGGCGGCCACCGCGTGTACGTCGCGTTCGCGCAGCAGGACGTACTCCCGGCCGTGCAGCTCGACCTCGGCGCGGTCGTCCGGGTCGAAGAGCACCCGGTCACCGGAGACGATGGATCGTACGTTCGGACCGACGCCCACCGCCGTCGCCCACGCTAGGCGCCGCCCCATCGAGGCGGTGGCCGGGATGACGATGCCAGCGGTCGAGCGCCGCTCGCCCTCTTTGCCGTCCGCCCGCACCAGCACCCGGTCGTGCAGCAGGCGGATGGGCAGCCCGTTCTCGTTGTTTTCCTCGGCGGTCACGTCGGAAAACGGTACCCTGCCCCGCCGCTTCCCGGGCCGGTGGCCGGGGCCGGGGCCCCGTCGCGCGCCGGGCCGGGCTGTGTCGGCCCGGCTACGGTAGGAGGACCGATGTGCTCAGCCGGGAGGTGAGCTTGCGCCGCTTCGAGCAGCTCCGTGCGAGGATCCGTCGCGCCTACGCGTCCGGCCGGGCGAGTGGCCCGCCCCGCCACGGCCCACCGAGAGCCGGCGAGCCGGGCGGCCCGGTGGAGGCTTCGCCGCCGCCGGTCGAGGAGAGTGCCCCGATCGTCCACCCGTCGACGTCGAGCCGGGACGACGCCGACGTCCCACACGTGCTGCGGATAGCCGCCGCCTGGTCGTGGCGACTGATCGTCGTCGGTCTCGTCGCCTGGGCCCTGCTGAAAGTGATCGAGACGCTGAAGATCGTCATCATCCCGCTGGTCATCGCCCTGCTCCTCTCGGCCCTGTTGGCCCCGGCGGTCGGTTGGCTGCTCCGGGCACGGTTCCCCCGGTCGCTGGCGACCGCCGTGGTGCTGGTCGGCGGCCTCGCGGCGGTGGTCGGCACCCTCACCCTCGTGGTGAACGAGTTCATCCGGGGAGTACCAGACCTGAGCCGCAACGCCACCGACGGCATCCGGCAGATCCAGGACTGGCTCCAGACCGGGCCGCTGCACGTGTCGGACCGGCAGCTCGACTCCTACATCGCGCAGGGCGAGCGGTGGATCAACGAGAACACCAAGGCGCTGACCAGCGGTGCGGTCTCCACCGCGGCCACCGTCGCCGAACTGCTCACCGGCACGTTGCTGGTGCTCTTCGCCACGTTCTTCTTCCTCCGTGACGGCGGCAAGATCTGGCGTTTCCTCGTCCGGCTGCTGCCGGTGGCCGCCCGCTGGCGGGTCGACGACGCGGGCAGAGCCGCCTGGGCGACGCTGGTCGCGTACGTCCGGGCGACCGTGCTGGTGGCGTTCATCGACGCGGTCGGAATCGGCGTCTTCCTGGTGATCTTCGATATACCGTTCGCGTTTCCGCTGGCCGCGCTGGTCTTCCTCGGCGCCTTCATCCCGATCGTCGGCGCCACGCTCTCCGGGACGGTGGCGGTGCTGGTCGCGCTGGTCGACAGCGGCTGGGTCACCGCACTGATCATCCTTGGCGTGGTGATCGGGGTGCAGCAGGTCGAGGGCCACATCCTGCAGCCGTTGATCATGGGTCGGGCGGTGGCGATCCACCCCCTCGCGGTGATCGTCGCCATCGCCGCCGGCGTCGTCCTCGCCGGGATCGTCGGTGCCCTGGTCGCGGTGCCACTGGTCGCCGTCCTCAACACCGCGGTACGCCGGCTGGCGCACCGCCGCCCGCCCGAGGTCCCGCCGGACGCCGTGGTGGTGGCGCCGCCCAGCCCCTGACCCGCCGCCCCCACACCGCCCGCTCCGCCGGCCGGCCTCTCCGGACACCGCCACCGCCCACGGGCCGCCCGCTCCGCCCGGGCGGTGCCGTCCGGCCGCGGGTGCGGGCCGGCCACGAGCCGTTCCCAGGGAGGTTGCCCGGCACCTTCCACCGCGGCACCCCGGCTCAGCTGCGCGCGAGCCGTTCCAGCGCCCCCCGGACCACCTCGGGTCGCGTCGTGTACCAGAACGGCGGCAGGGAACGCCGGAGGAACGGGCCGTAGCTCCGTGCGGTCTCCAGCCGGGAGTCGAGCACCGCCACCACGCCCCGGTCGTGCACCGAGCGGATCAACCGGCCCACGCCCTGAGCCAGCCGGACCGCCGCGATCGGCACGCTCACCGAGGCGAAGCCGGAGCCGCCGGCCGCGTCTACCGCCGCCGCCCGCGCGGCGGCCAGCGGCTCGTCGGGGCGGGGGAACGGCAGCCGATCGATCACCACCAGTTGGCAGGCGTCGCCCGGCACGTCCACCCCCTGCCAGAGCGACATCACGCCGAAGAGGCAGCTCGCCCGATCCTCCCGGAACTTCCGGACCAGCAGCGGCAGCGCCTCCTCGCCCTGGAGCAGGATCGGGAGGTTCGTCCGGGCCCGCAACAGCTCCGCGGCCTGGAGCGCGGCCCGCCGGGAGGAGAACAACCCGAGGGTACGCCCGCCGAGCGCCGTCACCAGCGCGAGCAGCTCCTCGCCCGCGGCGGCGGGCAGGCCCGAGGCGCTGGGTCGGGGCAGATGCGCGGCGACGTAGAGGATCCCCTGGCGGGAGTAGTCGAACGGCGACCCGACGTCGAGGGAACGCCAGGCCGGCCCGGACTCCGCCGGCCCCGGTAAGTCCGGTTCGGCCGCGCCGGAACCCTCGGACCCGCGCGTCCCGGCGCGTCCCGGGCCGCGGCTCTGCTCCGCCACCGCGGCCGACATCGGCGACGGAGCCGGCTGGGCGGCCGGCACCTCCAGGCCGAGCGCCCGGGCCACCGTGTCGAACCGGCCGCCAAGGGCGAGGGTGGCGGAGGTGGCGACGACGATCCGCTCGTCGTACAGGTGCTCGGCGAGCGTGCCCGCGACGGAGAGTGGAGCGACGACCAACGCCCGCCGGCCGGCGGCGCCGCCCTCCGGCTTCTCCACCCAGGCGACGTCGTGGTCGGCCTCCTCCAACAGCCGCTGGGCGGTCTTGGACAGCTCGTCGAGCACCGCCTTGGCCTGCTGTTTGCGGACCGGGTCGGGATCGTCGGCCTTCACCTCGCCGATCCTGTCGAGTGCGGCCCGGGTGGCGGCGTCGAGCAGGGTGCAGGCCTCACGTAGCGAGGCCGGAAGCCCGGCGGTGATCCGCCCGGCCGGGGTCTCGGTCAGCCCGACCGCCAACGCGTCGCCGGCGGCGACCAGCGCCTCGGCCAGCTCCGGGGCGATCAGCCGCCGGGCACGCCGGGCCGCCCGGTCGATCAGCTCCGGAACCAGTTCGGCCTGTGCCGCCGCGGAGACCCGGTCGGCCAGCTCGTGTGCCTCGTCGACGATCAGTAGCTTGTGCGGCGGCACGATGTGCCGGCCGGCGAGCATGTCGACGGCGAGCAGGCTGTGGTTGGTCACCACCACGTCCACCTCGCGGGCCCGGGCCCGGGACGCCTCGGCGAAGCACTCGGCCCCGTACGGGCAGCGGGCCCCGCCGACGCACTCCCGGGCCGGCATCGAGACCAGCCGCCAGACCTGGTCGTCGACCCCGGGGTCGAGTTCGTCCCGGTCGCCGGTCTCGGTCTCCATTGCCCAGTCCCGGAGGCGTTGGATCTGCCGGCCCAACCGGCCGGCCTCGCCGAGCCATCTGGTACCGCCACTGCCCGTCGTCGGGACGTCGAAGAGCGCATCCTCTGGCTCGTCCTCTGTGGAGTTCTCCAACCGGGCCAGACACACGTAGTGGTGGCGGCCCTTGAGCACGGCGAACGTCGGCCGGCGCCCGAGCACCGGGGCGACCGCGTCGGCGAGCCGCGGCAGGTCGTGGTCGACCAGCTGGGACTGGAGCGCGAGCGTCGCGGTGGAGACCACCACCGGACCGTCGACGGTCAACGCCGGGGCGAGGTAGGCCAGGGACTTGCCGGTGCCGGTGCCGGCCTGCACCAGCAGGTGCTCACCGGAGGCGATGCACCGCTCGATCTCGGCGGCCATCCGCTGTTGCCCGGGCCGGGCCACCCCGCCCGGTACGGCGCCGACCGCCGCGGCGAGCAGGTCGAGGGCGCCGGGTCGGTCATCCTGCCGGCGCACGCCGGCCCCTCCGGTCGGGCTGGCGGGGCTGGCGTCGGTCGCGGAGGTGGCGTCGGTCGCGGGCGCGGTCACGGTGCGACCGTACCCGCCCGTCCCGACACCCGGGTGCCCGTGCGCCTCGGCGGGTCCGGTTGTTCGCCCGGCCGGGTGGTCCGCCGGGTCGCCGGCCGTTGTCCGACCGGACGCCTGTTGGATGCTTCGTACACGGCGGGTAGTGGGAGACATCCGCTAGGGTGCGGACATGTCGAGCGACGTGGTCCGGGTCGTCTACCGGAAGTACGACGGCACCCCGCACCGGGACTATCCCGCCCGGAGGCTGGCAGAGGACGACCTCGGTGTCTGGCTCGGCGTGACCGCCGGGACCCACTCCATCTACCACGGCCGGCCGTCGGTGGAACAGATCCCGTTCGTGTTGTTCGTACCGCACGACGCGTGGTGGACGACGATGTTCAACCCGCCGCCGCGGACCAGCGAGGTCTACTGTGACATCGCCAGCCCGGCCCGCTGGGACGGTGCGACGGTTTACCTGATCGATCTCGACCTGGACGTGGTACGCCGCCGCGGCACCGAGCTGGTCGAGCTCCGGGACGAGGACGAGTTCGCCGAGCACCGGGTCCGGTTCGGCTACCCGGACGAGTGGGTGACGGAGGCCCGGGCGGCGGCGGAGTGGCTGTTCGGGGCGCTCGGCGACGGCACCGAGCCGTTCGCGTCGGCATACCGGAAGTGGCTGGCCCTGGTGGTGTGAGCCGACGGTCCCGGCCGCCGGCTCGCCATCCGCCCGGGGTCAGGGAGCCAGCCGGGGCACCCGGGTCAGCTTCTCCGGGTTGGTCTGGTAGTAGAGCCGCGCGATCCGGCCGCCGGAGGTCGTGCACCAGATGACGCCGCGCAGCGGCTGGCCCAGACGTTCCCCCTCGACCTGGAGCCCGGGGAGGTCGTTGACCAGGACGGGCTGGACGCGCAGGTTCTGGACCTCCCAACTGGCCCGGCGCAGCACCCCCAGGGCGAAGCGGGCGATCTTGAGCGCGCCGATGATCGGTCGACGGTTGGCCGGAGCGAGACCACCGCTGTCGCTGACCAGGACCACGTCGGGCGCGAGCACCGCGAGCAGCCGGTCCAGGTCGCCCGACTCGGCGGCGGCGAGGAAGGCGGCGAGGAGGCGGCGGTGCTCGGCGGGGTCCGCGGGCTGTCGGGCGGTCTCGTCGGAGATCGCCCGGCGGGCGCGGGAGGCGAGTTGCCGGGCGGCGGCCGGGGAGGTGCCGAGCACGGCGGCGACCTCCGGGAACGGTACGGCGAAGACGTCGTGCAGGACGAACGCCACCCGTTGCTCGGGGGAGAGCTGCTCCAGGATCGTGAGCAGCGCGATCCCGACCTGTTCGGTCCGTACGGCCCGTTCGGCCGGGTCGCCGTCGGCGGCCGCCGGGGCGGCCTGGTTCACGATCGGCTCCGGGAGCCACGAGCCCGGGTATGCCTCTCGCCGTACCCGGGCGGAGCGGAGCACGTCCAGACAGAGCCGGGCGGCGGTGGTGGTGAGCCAGGCCCGCAGGTCGCGCACCTCGGCGCGGGCCCGCGGGTCGGACAGCGCGGCGGCGTAGCGGAGCCAGGTCTCCTGCACGACGTCCTCCGCCTCGGTCCAGCTGCCCAGCATCCGGTAGGCGACCGCAGTCAGGCGGTCACGTTCCGTCTCGAACTCGGTCGCCAGGTCGTGCATGCGTCCGCCTCCCCGTCTGCTGCCACACGTCTCCCTACGACGATGCCGGAGCGGACCGGCGAGGTGCGTCATGGGTGCGTGTGTTCTTCGTGACCGGGGCGGCCGGTGGGCGGCCGCGCCCCCGCCCGCCGAGGATCCTCCCGGCGCCCGGACCGGGCGTGGCGGCGCGACGCGGATCCTCCGGCCACCTGTGGTTTCTGCCTGATTGTTCGGTTCCCGCGTCGTCCGTCCCCAGCGAAGATGAACGGTAGGTGAACGGCGAGTGAATCCACCCTGACCAGGGGTAGGCCGGCGAAAATCGCGATCCGAGGTTTCCTAGCATCTCCCGGGGGCAGCCTCTTGCGGCCCGCCACCCGTCCGCCGACGCACCGAGGTCCGAGCCGTGAAATTTTCGCTCCGCCCCTCCGAGGGCGCCTTCTACGAGCTGTTCACCCGAGCCGCCCACAACCTGGTGCGCGGTACCGAGCTCCTCAACGAGCTGGCCCTGCCGGGCGTCGACGTCCAGTCGGTCAGCGAGCGGCTCACCGAGGTGGAGCACGACAGCGACCAGATCACCCACGAGCTGTACAAGAAGATCAACTCGACCTTCGTCACCCCGTTCGACCGGGAGGACATCTACCGGCTCGGCTCGCTGCTCGACGACGTCATGGACCACCTGGAGGCGGTCGGCAGCCTGCTCTACCTCTACGGGCTGACCAAGCTCCCGTCCCTGCCCCGGGAGATGCACGAGCTGGTGAACGTCCTCGACCAGCAGGCCAAGCTCACCGCGGACGCCATGCCCCGGCTGAAGGCGATGAAGGATCTCGAGGACTACTGGATCGAGTGCAACCGGCTGGAGAACGACGGCGACCAGGCGTACCGGATGCTGCTGGTCCGGCTCTTCTCCGGCGAGTACGACGCGCTCACGGTGCTGAAGATGAAGGAGGTCGCCGACGAGCTGGAGGCGGCCTGTGACGCCTTCGAGCACGTCGCCAACACGGTCGAGACCATCGCGGTCAAGGAAAGCTGACCTCCGTGAACCCTGAACTCATCGCCGTCCTGGCGGTGATCGCCGTCGCGCTGGTCTTCGACTACACCAACGGCTTTCACGACGCCGCGAACGCGATCGCCACCAGCGTCTCCACCCGGGCCCTCACCCCGCGGGTCGCGCTCGGGATGGCCGCCGTCGGCAACTTCGTCGGCGCGCACTTCGGCGCCGACGTCGCCAAGACGGTCGGCAGCGGCCTAGTAGAGCTACCGACCGGCGTCGCCAGCCTCGGCATCGTCTTCGCCGGCGTGATCGGCGCGATCACCTGGAACCTGATCACCTGGTACTTCGGCCTGCCCTCGTCCTCGTCACACGCGCTGATCGGCGGCCTGGTCGGCGCGACCCTCGCGTCCTCGCACACCGTGCTCTGGAAGGGCATCGGCGAGGACGTCGTCCTGCCGATGGTCCTGTCGCCGATGGTCGGCTTCGTCCTCGGGTACCTCGTGATGATCGCCGTGCAGTGGATCTTCCGGAAGGGCCAGCCGGCGAGGTTGAACCGGGGCTTCCGCTGGGCCCAGACCGCCTCGGCGGCGGCGATGTCGATCGGGCACGGCATGCAGGACGCGGCCAAGACCATCGGCATCGTGGTGCTCGCCCTGTACGTCGGGGGCTACCAGCGCAGCCCCGAGCACATCCCGGAGTGGGCCTTCTGGACCTCCGCGACCGTGCTGGCCCTCGGGACGTACGCCGGCGGCTGGCGGATCATCCGCACCCTCGGCCGCAAGATCATCGACCTCCGCCCGCCGGAGGGCTTCGCCGCCGAGACGGTGGCCAGCGGGGTGCTCTACTTCAACGCCCTGGCGCTGGGGGCCCCGATCTCCACCACCCACACCATCACCTCGGCGATCATGGGCGTCGGGGCCACCAAGCGGCTCTCGGCCGTCCGGTGGGGCGTGGCCGGCAACATCGTCGGCGCGTGGATCCTGACCTTCCCGGCAGCCGGCTCGATCGGCGCCATCATGTACCTGCTGGTCAGCCCGCTCTTCTGAACACCGGACCGGTCGCCCGGTCGTCGAGGTGGCGCCCGGCCGGCCCTGACCACGCCCGCCGGCCGGGCGCCCCGGGTGGGCCCGGCCGGCGGTGTCCGATCAGGGGTAGGTGACCCCGATCTGCTCCCGTACCGCGTCCAGCAGCCCCATGACCTCCAGGGTGACCGCGTGCGGCACGAGCGGGCTCTCCCGCAGCCCCTCGCGTAGGCAGCGCTGCACCTCGGCGGCCTCGTACACGTAGCCCGAGCCGACCAGCTCGACCGGGAGCTGCTCCGGCTCGGCACCCGCCCGGTGCAGGATCACCCGGCTCGGCCGGAAGAACGGCGACCCCAGCTCGATCCGCCCGCTCCGGCCGGTGATCGTCGCCGCGACCGGCGTCGCCCCGACCATGCCGCAGCTCAGGGTGGCCACCGCCCCGGAGGCGTACCCGAAGACGATCCCGGTGTTCTCGTCCACACCCTCCGGGCCGAGCGCCGCCCAGGACCGGATCTCGTCGGGAACGCCGAGCAGCAGGTGCGCCAGGCTGATCGGGTAGATCCCCAGGTCCAGCAGCGCGCCGCCGCCCAGCGCCCGGGCCCGCATCCGGTGCTCCGGCGGAAACGGGCCGGCGACGCCGAAGTCCGCCTGCACGCTGGTCACCTCACCGATCGCGCCGTCGGCGACCAGCTCGGCCACCCGGCGTACCGCCGGGTTGCAGCGCATCCACATCGCCTCCATCAGGAAGCGGTCGTGAGTCCGGGCGGCCTCGACCAGCCGCTGCGCGCCCGCCCGGTCGAGGGTGATCGGCTTCTCCACCAGCACCGCCCGTCCGGCGGTGAGGCAGGTCAGCGCGGCGTCGTGGTGCGCGGCGTGCGGGGTGGCGACGTAGATCACGTCCACGTCGGCGTCGGCGGCCAGGTCCGACCACGAACCGTACGCCCGCGGAATGCCGTGCCGGTCGGCGAAGGCGCGGGCGGTCTCTGGCGAGCGGGAGCCGACCGCCACGACCTCGGCGTCGGGCAGCAGGCGAAGGTCTTCGACGAAGGTCTTGGCGATGTGGCCGGTGGCGAGGATGCCCCAACGTGTCATGGCTGGGACGGTAGCCGAGGCGGTCAGCGGCCCCGGTCCCGCGTTCCCGGCCGGTGCGACCACGTTCGCGGGAACGCGCGCCGGGAGCACTACCCTCGCACCATGTCGAAGCAGCGTGCCGGGGAGTCGATGCTCCGGGCCGAGGACGCCCTCGTCGAGCGGGCTCGCCGGTTCTACGCCGAGGGTCGCCACCCCGCACCGGTCCGGCGGGCCGCGACCGTACCGCTGGTGCGTCCCGGGCCGGCGGGAGCCGGCGGCTCCGAGGTCTACCTGATCCGCCGCGCCGCCCGGATGACCTTCGGCGGCCGGTACGCCTTCCCGGGCGGCGGCGTCGACCCCGGCGACGCGGAACCGGAGCTGGACTGGGCCGGCCCCGGGCCGGCGTGGTGGGGCGACCGACTCGGCCTGCCGCCGGAGGAGGCGCAGGCCGTGGTCTGCGCGGCGGTCCGCGAGGTCTTCGAGGAGGCCGGCGTCCTGCTGGCCGGCCCCGACCCGGAGACGGTCCTCGGCGACGTCAGCGGGCCGGAGTGGGAGGCGGCCCGGCAGGCGTTGGTCGAGCGGCGGGCCGGTCTCGCCGACCTGCTCCGGGACCGCCGGCTCACCCTCCGGTCGGACCTGCTGGTGCCGTGGAGCCGTTGGATCACCCCGGAGTTCGAGGAGCGGCGCTTCGACACGTACTTCCTTGTGGCCCTGCTGCCCGAGGGGCAGCTCACCCGGGATGTCTCCGGAGAGGCCGACCACACACTGTGGCTGCCGCCGGCCGAGGCGGTGGCCCGGGCGGAGGCGGGGGAGTTGAGCATGCTCCCCCCGACCCGGGTCACCCTGGCCGAACTCGCCGCCTGCGGCGACCCGGCCGCGCTGCCGGCCGCCGCCGCGCGACGGGACCCAGCCCGGCCGATCATGCCGAAACTGGAGCTGACCCCCGGCGGCGTACCCCGGTTCTCACTGGACTGACGGGTGTCCCCTCGGGTCTGGCCCACCGGTCGGACCCGACGTCCGCGCGCGGGTACCGATTCAGCCGAAGCGGCCGGTGATGTAGTCCTCGGTCTTCTTCTCGCTCGGGTTGCTGAAGATCTTCTGGGTGTCGTCGTACTCGATGAGCCGGCCGGGGTCACCGGTGCGCTCGATGGAGAAGAACGCCGTCTTGTCGGAGACCCGGGCCGCCTGCTGCATGTTGTGGGTCACGATGATGATCGTGTAGCGATCCTTCAGCTTGAACATCAGGTCCTCGATCGCCAACGTGGAGATCGGGTCCAGCGCCGAGCAGGGCTCGTCCATCAGCACGACCTGCGGCTCGACCGCGATGGTACGGGCGATGCAGAGCCGCTGCTGCTGACCGCCGCTCAGCCCCGCTCCCGGCTTGTCGAGCCGGTCCTTGACCTCGTCCCACAGGTTCGCCGAGCGCAGCGCCCGTTCGGCGGCCTCCTCCAGGATCGACTTCTTGCGTACGCCGTTGAGCCGGAGCCCCGCGACCACGTTCTCGAAGATCGACATGGTGGGGAACGGGTTGGGTCGCTGGAAGACCATGCCGATCATCCGGCGCACCGCGGTCACGTCCACGTCCCGGTCGTAGATGTCCTGGCCGTCGATGGTCAGCCGGCCGTCGACCCGGGCGCCCGGCAGCACCTCGTGCATCCGGTTGATGGAGCGGAGGAAGGTCGACTTGCCGCAGCCGGAGGGGCCGATCAACGCGGTGACGGTCTTCGGCTCGACGGTGAGGGTGATGTTCTCGATCGCCTTGAACCCGCCGTAGTACGCGGTGACGTTCGTGGCTTCTATGCGCATGGCCATGGTGGTCTTCCTCCTCCGGTCAACGGCCGAACCGGTTGCGGCGGGCCAGGAGTTTCGCCGCGATCGTCAGGATCAGCACGAGGGCGACGAGGGTGAGCGCCGCCGCCCAGGCCCGGGCCGGGGCGTACCGTGACGCGTCCCCGGCCTGCTGGTAGACGAAGAGCGCCAGCGACGACTGGTTGTTCTCGAACGGGTTGAAGTTGATCGCCGCGCCACCGCCGGCCACCAGCAGCACCGGGGCGGTCTCCCCGGCCGCGCGGGCGATGGCGAGCATCACGCCGGTGACGATGCCGGGGGCGGCGGTGGGCAGGACGATCCGCAGGATCGTCTTCCACTTCGGGACGCCGAGGGCGTACGACCCCTCGCGCAGCGGCGCGGGGACCAGCCGGAGCATCTCCTCGGTGGAGCGGACGATGGTCGGCAGCATCAGCACGCTCAGCGCCAGTGAGGCGGCGAAGCCGGAGTAGCCGGGCCGGCCGTCGTTGAGGTACGGCGAGACGATCAGGATCCAGAAGGCCAGCACGAAGAGGCCGGCCACGATGGACGGGATGCCGGTCATCACATCGACGAAGAACCGGATGAGCTGCGCGAAGCGCCCCCGGCCGTACTCGACGACGTAGATGGCGCAGGCGAGGCCGAGCGGCACCGTGATCAGCGTGGCGATCCCGACCTGCTCCAGGGTCCCGACGATGGCGTGGTACGCGCCGCCGTTCGGGTCCCGGGCCCCGATGTTGTTCATCGAGGTCAGGAAGAAGGTGCGGTCGAGTCGTTCCATGCCGTTGCTGAGCAGCGTCCAGACCACCGAGATCAGCGGCAGCAGGGCCAGCACGAAGGCCGAGTGGATCAGCGCGCTCCAGGTGCGGTTGCGCGCCTGCCGGCGCCCCTCGACGGCGCTGCTCGCCGCGAAGAGCCCGACCAGGTAGAGGAGCATGGCGAGCGCGACCACCAGGGCGAAGCCGCCAATCCCGGTGGCGTAGACGAGGAGGGCGGCGACGGCCACCGCCGCCACCGCGATGCCGAGCAGGGCCACCACCGGCAGGCGGCGGGCCCGCAGCCGCAGGTTCTGCTCCGGGGCGACCGGAGGTGCGGTCATCGTGGTCATGCGGCCGTCTCCGTGAACTCCCGGCGCCGGTAGATGATCGCCCGCGCGGTCATGTTGACGATCAGGGTGATCGAGAAGAGCACCAGGCCGGAGGCGATCAGCGCACCCCGCCCGATGTCGTTCGCCTCGCCGAAGGCGTTGGCGATGTTCGCGGCGACGGTGTTGCCGCCGTTCTCGATGAGGTTGAACGAGATCTTCGAGACGATGCCGAGGGTCATCGCCAGCGCGATGGTCTCGCCGAGCGCCCGGCCCAGCCCGAGCATCGTGGCGCCGATGATGCCGGGCCGCCCGTACGGCAGTACGGCCATCCGGATCATCTCCCACTTGGTGGCTCCGAGGGCGAGCGCGGCCTCCTCGTTGGCGGTCGGGGTCTGGAGGAAGACCTCGCGGGAGAGCGAGGTGATGATCGGCAGCACCATGATCGCCAGCACCAGCGAACCGAGCAGGACGGACCGGCCGAACGGGCCGTCGCCGCCGAAGATCGGGAGCCAGCCGAAATACGTGTTCAGCCAGGCCGAGACGTCCCGCACCGGCCCGTAGAAGTAGTCCCGACCCCAGAGGCCGAAGACCACGCTCGGTACGGCGGCGAGCAGGTCGACCAGGAAGCCGAGGGCGGTGCCGACCCGGCGGGGGGCGTAGTGCGAGAGGTAGAGCGCGATGCCGAGCGCGACCGGGACGGCCATCAACAGCGCCAGGAGGGAGGTGAGGACGGTGCCGAAGGCGAGCGCGCCGATGCCGAACTTCGGCTCCGTCTCGTTCGGCGACCAGCCCTCGTAGGTGAAGAAGTTCGCGGTGTTGGCGTCCAGTGCCGGCACCGCCTTGGCGACCAGGAAGATCGCGATCGCCACGATGATGCCGAGCACGGTCATGCCGGCGGCCATGGTGAAGCCGTGGAAGATCCGCTCCGCGCCGAAAGCCCGGCGCCGGGGCAGCGCTCCGCCGCCGCCCAGCCCGGTGCCGCCCGGGCCGAGGTCGCTGTCCTGGCTGCCGACTCCGTCCGGAGTGCGGTCCAGGGGTGTCACTGGTACGTCGACCGACAGCGCGGCACCGGCGGACCGGGAGTGACCGAGGGTCACCCGGGGTCCGCCGGTGCCGGCGTTGGCCGAGCGGTCTGGGGTGTCGCCCATCTGCTCGCTCGCTCCGTTGACGAAGTGGTGCGGATGATCGTTCGACTACCGCTGGTGGGTCGGTTGCTCGGAAACGGCTAGGCGATCGCCTGGATCGCGGACTCGACCTTGCTCCGGACCGACTCCGGCAGCGGGGCGTAGCCCAGGTCGGTCAGCGCCGCCTGGCCCTCGGCGCTGGCCGCGTAGCCCAGGAAGCCCTTGACCAGGGCCAGCTTGTCGGCCGAGAGACCCTTGCTGCAGACGATCTCGTAGGTCACCAGGACGATCGGGTAGGCCCCGGCCTCCTTGGTGTTGTAGTCGATCGTCATCTTGAGGTCGTTGCCCTGGCCGGTCACCTGCGCACCGGCGATGGCCTTACCGGCCGACTCGGCGGTCAGCGCGGCGTACTCGCCCGCGCCGTTGCCGATCTTGGCCATCTTCAGGCCGCCGTTCTCGGCGAACGACCACTCCATGTAGCCGATGGCGCCGTCAGCCTGCTTGACCGCGCTCGCCACGCCGTCCGAGCCCTTCGCACCGGTGCCGCCCGGGGCCTTCCACGCCTTGGCGTTGCCGAAGGTCCAGTCGGAGGCGGCCGTGCTGGCGAGGAACTTGGTGAAGTTGTCCGTGGTGCCCGACTCGTCGGAGCGGTGCACCGTCTGGATGGCGGTCGACGGCAGGGTCACGCCCGGGTTGTCCGCCTTGATCGCGGCGTCGTCCCACTTGGTGATCGTGCCGGCGAAGATCTTCGCGAGGGTGGACGGCTTGAGCTGAAGGTTGTCCACGCCGCTGAGGTTGTACGCCACCGCGACCGGGCCGATCACCATCGGCAGGTGGATCGCCGCGCCACCGGGGCACTTGGCGTCGGCCTGCGGCTGCTCCTCCGGCTTCAGGGCCGAGTCCGAGCCGGCGAAGTCCGCGGTGCCGGCGATGAACGCCTGGATGCCCGCGCCGGAGCCGCTGGGCTCGTAGTTGATGGTGGAGCCGGCGCACCTCTGCTGGTACGCCTTGCGCCACTCGTCGATCGCGTTCTTCTGCGCAGAGGAGCCCTGCGCGTTGAGGGTGCCCGTAGCGCAGTCGGCGGCAGAGGATGCGGAGGCCGACGCTCCGCTGCTGGGCTCGTTATTGTCCGAGCCGCACGCGCTGACTGCCAGTGCCGTGGCCAGAGCGAGGCAGGCAATGGTGCCGTGCCGCTGGAGCTTCACCTGAAAGGTTCCCTTCACCTTGGATGCAGCAGACCCGGGAGCCTTCCCGGGAGCCGGCTGGTGGCCGGCTAGTAGGGAAGCTAGAAGTGCCAGGTAGCCGGTTCGCCGGTCGCAAGTGAACGAAGGGTGAACAGAGGTGGCCGGCTGGGTGGCCGGGGCCTGAGTGTGAGATGTCCGTTCCGTGAACCGTGGTACGGGAGCTGCGGGACGTGGTCATACGGGCGGTTCGTCGGCGTACGCCGTGGACACCGGCGAAGCCGCCCCCCACGGCCGACCCCGCGTGGTCACCCGGCGCACGGGTCACCGTCCCGGCCCCGTCCCGACGGGTCCGTCGCGTCAGTCGGCGGTGGTGGCGGGCCAGCGGTACTGCACGTGCCGTACCCAGGTGTCGAAGCCGAGCCGGGTGTAGAGCGCCACCGCGCCGTTGTTCGACTCGTCGACGTAGAGCATCACCCGGGTCAGCCCGGCGGCGCGCAGGTGGTGCAGTCCGGCGAGGGTGAGGGCCCTGCCCAGGCCGCGGCCGTGGGCGTCCGGATCGACGCCGAGGACGTAGACCTCGCCGACTGGCTCGACCGGGCCAGCCTCGCCACCTCCGTCGCGGCGGTGCACCTTCGTCCAGTGGAAGCCGAGCACCCGTCCGGTCGCGGACTCCACGGCGAGCAGGAAGCCGGCCGGGTCGAACCACGGCTCGGCGAGGCGCAGCCGCAGGTCGGTCTCGTCCCACCGGCCCTGTTCGGGATGGTTGGCGAAGGCGCGACGGTTGACCCGCAGCCAGGCCGCGTCGTCGGCGCCCGGCCGGAACGCCCGCAGGGACACGCCGTCCGGCAGGTGGGGTTCGGGGAGCGGACCCCGCAGCGAGCGGCGGAGCTGCCAGAGCACCCGGGCCCGGGCGAAGCCCAGGTCGAGGGCGAGCGCGGCCGCGGACGGGTGGTCGCCGTGGGCCCAGACCAGGAGGCGGCCGTCGCCCGCCGTCGCCCGTACCACCTCGACCAGGGCCCGGCCCAGTCCTCGCCGACGGTATCCGGGGTGCACGACGAGCCCCGCGGAGAACTCGCCGGGCGTCGGAGCGGGCTCCAGGTACGCGTACCCGACCGGTGACCCGTCCGGCTGCCGGGCGAGCAGGTGGGTGGCGCCCGCGACGGGATGCCGGAGCCGCAGCGTGACGTGTTCGTCGAGGGGATCCGCCCCATCGGCGGCGCCGGCCGCGGCGACGAGCTCGTGTACCGCCGCCACCTCGTCCGGGCCGAGCACGTCGAGTCGGCTGATCCGCTGCTCCGCCGGGGTCTCGCTGATCATCCTCCTACCGTAGACCCACCCGCGGCCCGACCGTGGCGGCCAGCCCCGTCCCTGGCCGAGCCGATGGGTTTGGGCAGAGCCGATGGTCCGGGTGGGAGCCGGCCGGGGTGCGGACGCCCTCCGACCGTCCCGCCGGACGGCTAGCCCACCCCTCGGCCGGCGCTGGTCCGGTCGGCGTCGGTGCCGACGGGGTGTTCCGTGGGCGTGCCGGTCGGCAGGGCGGCCAGCGCGTACCGCCGACCCAGGGTGACGAGGATCGGGTACAGCGCGCTCACCGTGCCGCGGCGGTCGCCCCCGGCGTCGTGCAGCAGCACGATGGCGCCGGGAAAGGTCCGGGTGGTGACCGTCGTGACGATGTTGCCCGCTCCGGGGCGGGCCCAGTCCCGCGGGTCCACCGTCCAGTGCAGCGGTGTCATGCCGAGCTGTCGGGCCGCCGCCGCCACCGAGGCGGTCCAGTTCCCCCCGGGCTGCCGGTAGTAGGCGACGACCGCCCCGGGAGCCACCGCCCGGATCGCGTCGCTGGTCCGCCTCAGGTCGGCCAGGATCGTGGCGTACGGGCGTTTGCCCAGGTCGACGTCGTGTGACCAGGAATGGTTGCAGAGGGTGTGTCCGTCGGCGGCGATCGCCCGGACCAGTTCCGGGTACGCCCGCACGTTCTCGCCGACCAGGCAGAACGTGGCCTTGACCTGGAACCTGCGTAGCAGGGCGAGGACCTGCGGGGTGAACCGGGGATCGGGGCCGTCGTCGAAGGTGAGCGCGACGTCCGACGAGCCTGTGGTGCGGCGGGCCCCCTGCGGCCCGCTCGGCTCCGGCGGCAGCTGGCCCTCGTGCCCCCGCGCGTGGTCCCCCGTACCGGAGCCGGAGGGCGCCGGGGTGGCGGTCGTCGACGGGGTCGGTTCGCGGTCCCGCGACCCCGCGCCGGCGCTCCCGTCGTCGGGTTCGTCACCGGAGGTCGCTTCGGGCTCCGTCCCGGTGCCGAAGCCCGCCTCGCCCTCCGGACCGGCGCCGGCCGGGTACGCCGACCCGGCCTCGACCCGGCTCGCTGCCGGTCGCTCCGGTCCCACGCCGGACATGCCCAGGCTGCGGCCCAGCAGGTACGTGCTGCCGAGGATCGCGGTGGTGACGACGGCCGCGACGGCCACCATCCGCCCCCGCGACATCGTGCCCATCAGCGGACCGCCAGAGATATTGCCGATGTCACCCTGCCTCCTCGGATGTTTCCGGATACAGGATACGTAACAAATGCCCGAATAGTTAGTGTTTCTCGTATTCACCCCTTCCTCTGTATCGCAACGGGGGCGAGCCGTCCGTTTTGTCACGGCCTCTGCGGCGATAATTCCGTGCCCCGAACAGGCGCCAGCCAGACGCCAGGGGCCACCCGGCGGATGCCGGGTGGCCCCTGGGATGTCGTCGTGCCCGGTCAGACCGGCAGCGGCATGCCCTCCGACTCCGGCAGCGGCCGGGACGGCGGGGTGACGAACTTGTAGCCGACCTGCCGGACGGTGCCGATCATCGACTCGTACTCCGAGCCGAGCTTGGCGCGTAGCCGCCGGACGTGTACGTCGACGGTGCGGGTACCGCCGAAGTAGTCGTAGCCCCAGACCTCCCGCAGCAGCTGGTCTCGGGTGAAGACCCGACCCGGGTGCTGGGCGAGGAACTTGAGCAGCTCGAACTCCTTGTACGTCAGGTCGAGCGGCCGCCCCTTGAGCCTGGCGGCGTACGTGTCGGGGTCGATGGTCAGATCCCCGGCCCGGATCAGCCCGCCGGCCGCGGCGGACGCGTTGCTCAGCCGTCCGACCGCGAGCCGCAGCCGGGCCTCGACCTCGGCCGGGCCGGCGCTGGCGAGGATCACGTCGTCCACGCCCCAGTCCGCGTTCAGGGCGATCAGCCCCGCCTCGGTCACCACCGCCATCAGCGGCACCCCGAGCCCGGTGGCGTGCAGCATCCGGCAGGTGGCCCGGGCCTCGCTCAGCTCCGAGCGGGCGTCGACCAGTACGGCGTCCGGGCTAGGCCCGGTGACGAGGGTGCGCACGTCCCGCGGGGCGGTGCGCACGGAGTGGGGGAGCAGGTCGAGTGCCGGCAGCACGACGGACGGTTCGCCTGCGCGCGAGGTCACCAGCAGCAGGATTTCCACACATCACCTCCGTCCCCGGCGGCGCCGACCAGGGGCCGCGCGGTGTGGCCAGCGGCGGGCCGGCGATGGCCGGGAACCGCTGGATACTGAGGGGCGTCCCGGCTTCACTGACGGGCGGGTAGGAATCGAGCTTATCGGAAGTTCGGCGGAGCGTTCCCACACGTTCGTCCGAACGACTGTGGGGTCGGCCATAACCGGCGAGGGATCGGCCATGACCGGCGACTTTCCGTTTCGGGGCTTCGGGCGTCGGCGCGTCGCGCGGGCGATCTGGCACGATCAGGGCGTGTACCCCTCCACGCCACCGGAGACAGGTCGGGACCCGTGGGCGGATGGTCGCCCGGGCCCGGCCGGACCGCGCCGCGCGCCGGAGCACCGCGGCCACCCCGCCGGCCCCGAGTCCACCCGTGGCCCGGGGGGGCCGGGGGCGTTCGGCGGCCCACGCCCGTTCGACGACCCGCGCCGACCCGAGCCGGCCGCCCGTCCCGAGCCGGCGCCCGGCCGTGCCGAGCCGGTGAGCCGCAGCGAGCCGTCCGACCGGACGGACGCGGGCGCCCGCTCCGGCCCCGCCGACGACCCGACCGGCGACGACGACCAGGAGACGCCGGCCGTACCGGTCCGGCGTCTGCTGTCGGTCGCGGTCGCCGGCTTCTCCGGGCTGCTCGGCCTCGGCCTGATCTTCGGCGCCTACACCGCCGGCCCCGGCGCCCGGGTCCCGTTCGCCGTGGTGGTCTTCGGAGTGCAGTTGCTCTTCGTACTCGCCTGGACGATGGCGATGCGTCCACCCGCGCTGCCGGTCGTCGCCGCGGTCTCGGTGGTGGTGGCCGGTGCCGCCGACGCCGCCGCCGTCCTGCCGAAGATCGCCGCGCTCGGCCCGCTCGGGTACGTCGCCGCGGCTGGCTTCGTCGTCGGGGTGCTCGGCCAGCTCGTCCGCCGGGAGGACCGCATCCGGGTCACCGACTCCCTCGGCGCCACCCTGCTCATCGTCGTCGGCGTGGTGGCGTTCGCCACCCTCGTCGTCCTCAGCCGGATCCCGATCGGCACCCAGGCGATCTACGTCTGCCTGGCCGCGACCGGCGTCGCGTTGGCGGTTGCCCGGCTGACCGACGCGGTGCTGCCCTGGCCCCGGCTGGCCCCGCAGGTGCCGCGGGGCGCGTCCGGCGTGGTGGTCGGAGCGATGGCCGGCACGCTGGCCGCGGCCGTGCTCGGCAGCTTCCTGGTCGGCTTCACCCCGAGCAGCGGGGCGGTGGTCGGCCTGGTCGCGGCGGCCTCCGCCGTCCTGGTCGACCTCGGCGTCGGGTACGCCGAGGCGGGGCGGCAGATGGCCGGGGAACCGCCGACCATGTGGGTGGCCCGGCACATGCAGGGACCGCTCGGTGGCTTTGCCCTGGCCGCCCCGGTGGCCTACGCGATGAGCGTCTTCTTCCTCTGACCCCGGTGACCCGCGGCGCGGACAGACACCGTGCCGCGGGGCGACGCGTGGTGTCGACGGTTGGGAGATGTGTCGTCTCGGGTAGATAGTGGTCCACGGGCCGAACCGTCGGCGGCATCGAGACGGGATCAGGGGGAGCGGGCGTGGCGGAGAGTTATCCGGCGACGGGGAGGACGTACCGGGAACGGCCGCGTCGGCGCCGGGGACGGCGGCTGCTGGTCGCCCTGGCCGTCGTCGTCCTCGTCCTGGGTGCGCTGCTCGCGGTGGCGGACCGGGTCGCCGCGGGAGTCGCCGGGCGGGTCATCGCGGACCGCGTCGACCAGGAGCTGACCCGGCGCGACGTGCAGTCCACCGCGCCCGAGGTGACGGTGGGCGGCTTCCCGTTCCTCACGCAGGTCGTCAACGGCAGGTACGACTCGATCCGGATCGTGCTGCACGACGTACGCGGCCCGGCCGGGAACGGGGGCGTGACGGTGTCGGTGCCGGAGGCGACGGTCGACGCCCGGGGCGTCGACGCGCCGCTCGACGCGCTCCGCTCCGGCCGGGCCGACATCGTCGCCGAGACCGTTCAGGGCACGTGCATCGTCGCGTACGACAGCGTGGTGAAGCTGATCGACCACCCGGGTGTGCAGCTCGCCGAGGAGGGCGGCAACCTCGTCGTCACCGCGCCGGTGGAGGTGCCGATCATCAACCAGCGGCTCACCGTGCGCGGCAATGCCCGGCTGACCCCGGAGGGCGACGACGTCCTCATCACGTTCTCCGACCTCACCGCGGACGACCTGCCGGACAACCCGGCGGTCCGCTCCTTCGTCGAGGCGTTCGCCGAGCAGCTCACGGTCCGGCTGCCGCTGCCGGTGCTCCCGTTCCCGGTCGAGGTGACCGAGATCCGGCCGCTGCCGGAAGGACTTCGGATCAGCGGCACCGCCCGGGACGTGGCGCTGAACGACGTACGCTGAGCGCGGCGAGGCGGCCCCCGGCCGGGCCGTCCGGGATCCCGGATCGTGGTCGGCCCATCGTCACGAGGTCACGACGCTGGTAGGCTGCGTCACCATGGGGACGCTCCTCACCAAACGGCGCGCGGTCGACCTGTGCCGCGTGGCCACCTGCCTCTGTCGCCCCGTCATCTGACGGCGGGGCTGCTCTCTCTGCGTACCCTCTGAGTTTTTCCCACGCCCGGCAGCGGCGCCGTCGCACGTCCCGTGATCCGTCCTTCCCTGGGTCCCGCGCGTGACATGCGACAACACTGCTTTGGTCGACCGGCACGCGCAGGCTCACCACCCCAATCCTCACAAGGAGTGATCTGATGAGTCGCGACACCGCACTCGTTTCGGCCGACTGGGCTGAGAAGAACCTCGACGCCCCCGGCGTGGTCTTCGTCGAGGTTGACGAGGACACCACCGCCTACGACGGCGGGCACATCGCCGGTGCGATCAAGCTCGACTGGAAGAAGGACCTGCAGGATCCGGTGCGCCGGGACTTCGTCAACAAGGAGCAGTTCGAGGCGCTCCTCTCCGAGCGGGGCATCAGCAACGACGACACCGTCGTGCTCTACGGCGGCAACAACAACTGGTTCGCGGCGTACGCGTACTGGTACTTCAAGCTCTACGGCCACAAGAACGTGAAGCTGCTCGACGGTGGCCGCAAGAAGTGGGAGCTGGACGCCCGCCCGCTCACCACCGAGGTGGTGACCCGGCCCAAGACGCAGTACGTCGCGCAGGAGCCCGACCTCTCCATCCGGGCCTTCCGCGACGAGGTGGTCAGCGCGATCGGCGCGAAGAACCTGGTCGACGTGCGCTCCCCCGACGAGTACGCGGGCCGGCTGCTCGCTCCGGCGCACCTGCCGCAGGAGCAGGCGCAGCGGGCCGGCCACATCCCGACCGCGGTGAACGTGCCGTGGTCGAAGGCGGCGAACGAGGACGGCACCTTCAAGTCCGACGACGAGCTGCGCAAGATCTACGCCGAGGCGGGGCTGGACGACAGCAAGGACACCATCGCCTACTGCCGGATCGGCGAGCGTTCCTCGCACACCTGGTTCGTCCTGCACGAGCTGCTGGGTCACCAGAACGTGAAGAACTACGACGGATCCTGGACCGAGTACGGCTCGCTGGTCGGCGTACCGGTGGCGCTCGGCGACGAGCCCGGGAAGGCGTGAGGCAGATGACCACACCCGTCGCCCCCTCCGCCGCCGGCTGCGCCGCCCCCGACCAGGCCGCGCCGCTTCCGGTCAGCCTCGACCTCGAAAAGGAGACCGTGATCACCGGGGTCGTCAGCGCCGCGAACGGGGAGGCCGTGCCCGGGGCGTACGTCCGGCTCCTCGATTCGTCCGGCGAGTTCACCGCCGAGGTGGTCACCTCGGCGGCTGGGCAGTTCCGGTTCTTCGCCGCGCCCGGTACCTGGACCCTGCGGGCACTCTCCCGGCACGGCAACGGCGACGCGTCGGTCACCGCCGGCCAGGGCATCAACCAGGTCTCCGTCACCGTCGGCCTTGAGTGAAAGGAAGGGCCCCCTTTTATCGCTTCTGGTAGAGGAAGGGTCCCCTGTTAACACCGCTGACCGGCGTCCCTGACGGTTGCCAGCCAGCACCGTACGGTTGCCAGCCGGCGTCCGCGACATCATTCGGCCCCGCCGATCCCACCTGATCGGCGGGGCCGCGTCATGTCCGGCCCCGCCGCCGACCTGTACGGCACCGCGCGCCGCGCGCGACGACCCGTACAGCGCCGGGCGCTACGGCGGGTGCCGGGTCTCCACTGCCGGGGCGTGAAGGGCGGGATCGCCATCGGGCGTACAGGGGTGTTGGTTCCAACCACGCGCCTGGGAGGCCCACTCGATGACCGGACGCTTCTCATGACCGCGCCACCGGAGACCGTGCCGCCGGAGATTGCGCTACCGGAGGTGGTGCGTGCGGTCGACGCCGGCGCCGTCGTCGACATCGGGAATGTCGACGACGTCGACCTGATCAGACAGTCCCGCGTGGAGCCGGAACGGTTCGCCGTGCTCTTCGACCGGTACTACCGGGAGATCCATCGGTTCGTCGCCAACCGGCTCGGCCCGTCCGTCGCCGACGACCTGGCGGCGGAGACCTTCCTGATCGCCTTCGACAAACGGACCCGTTTCGACACCGGCGACCCCGCCGACGGTGGGCTCGGCACCGGGACCCGCCGCGCCGACGGTGCCACCTCGGGCGGGTACGTCCGGGCGTGGCTGTACGGCATCGCCACGAACCTCGTCCGCCGGCACCGGCGCAGCGAGGAACGGCGCTACCGGGCACTCGCCCGGGCACCGCGGGACCGGTCCGTCGTCGGCCACGACGAGCGGATCGCCACGATGGTCAGCGCGCAGAGTATCCAGCGCGATCTGGCCGCGGCGCTCGCCGCACTCTCGGCCCGGGACCGCGACGTGCTGTTGCTCGTCGCGTTCGGCGATCTCGACTACCACGAGGTCGCGGCAGCGCTCGGAATTCCCTACGGCACCGTCTGCTCCCGGCTCAACCGGGCGCGGCGCAAGGTGCGCGCGGCACTGGGCGGTGCCGATCCGACCCGCCACGAACAAAACTCAGGGGACCTGTGATGGATGACCTGCGAATGATCCGCGAGCTACTGGGAGACGCGCCGACGCCGTCCCCCGAGACGATGGCCCGGGCCCGGTTGGCGCTGCTGGAGCAGGCCCGGGCTGAGGCGGTCGGCCAGGCGGACACCGCCTCGGCGCCGGATCGGCGCCGGCGATACGCGGCGCTGGGACGGCGGCGGCGGTACGTGGCGGCGCTGGGGCGTACCCGGCAGGTGGGCCGGGCCAGCCGACCCCAGAGCCGGTGGTGGAGCTGGTCGCTCGGCGGCCTCGGGATCTCCGGAGCGGTCGCCGCGGCGCTGGTCGTACCCGCGATCCTCGGTCCGACGGCGGCGGTCCCGGGCGGCCCCGACCAGAGCGGGGTGGCCAGCGCCCCGGCCGGCGTGGCGATCGGCGACGGCGACGACGCCGGGGTGGTGCTGCGGCTGGCCGCCGCGAACGCCCGGCATGCTCCGGCCGTCGAGATCCGGCCCGACCAGTTCATCTACCGGGTGGGCGAGGAGCGGTACCTGCACGTGATCGGCGACGTCGAGGGCGACGGGCCGGTGGCCAGGATCTGGGTGGGTCGCCGGCACGAGAACTGGTACAGCCCTCAGGGCCTGACATCGGCACGGCTGCGGATCACGGAGGATGCCAGCCGTACGCCGCTCACTCCGGCGGACGCCGAGGCGGCCCGGAAGCTCGGGTACGACCTGACCCCCTCGCCAAGGGTCGAGGAGCACGGCCCGGCGTCCGGCTACGAGCCGCCCACCGGCTGCACGGCCTGCGGGGTGACCCGGGATCCCGGCGAGTGGTATCAGCCGACGCCGGAGTACCTGGCGAGCCTGCCGACCGATCCGGCCCGGCTGCTCGCAAAGGTGCGGCAGGACGTCGGCGACCAGAACAAGCACTCCGCCGACCAGGAGGTCTTCACCGCGATCCTGGACCTGCTCCGGGTTGCCGCGCCGATCGTGCCGCCGGAGGTCCGGGCCGCGCTCTACCAGGCGGTCGCCCTGATCCCCGGGGTCGAGCGGATCGACGGTCGGGTCGAGCTGGGCGGACGGCAGGGGGTCGCGATCGGCCGGGTCAACGACCCGACCGCGGACGACACCGTACGGGAGGAACTGGTCTTCGACATCAGCGGTCGGGAGCTGCTCGGGTTCCGTACGGTGAAAGTCCGGGCGACGAAGGAGTACCCGGCCGGCACCGTCGTAGCCCAGGACGTCCCAACGTTCAAAGTCGTCGACCACCCGGGTGAGGTCCGATGACCGCGCGGAAGCATCTGCCCCGGGTTGGCGGCGCCGGCACGCGGCTGTTGGCCGCCGGCCTCACCACCTCCGCGATCCTCGCGCTCACGCCGTCGTACGGCGCGGCCGGCGTTCCCGCCAGCGGATCGGCGGGGACCGCCGGCGCCACCGTTACGGCCGGTGCCGACTCGTCGGTGCCCGGTGCCGCCGGCACCGTCACGCTGATCACCGGGGACGTGGTCCGACTCGATCCGGTCGGCGGGCCGTCGATCGTGCCGGCTGCCGCGCGAGACATCACCGGCGCGGCCCCGCCCCGCCTCGTCTCGTACTCCCGCTACCAGCAGGACGGCGACTGGTACCTGATCCCCACCGACGCCATCCCGCTGATCAAGGCCGACCTGCTCGACACGCGGCTGTTCAACATCACCGGCCTGCTGCGGCAGGGGTACGACGACGCCAGCAGCCAGGTGCTGCCGCTGCTGGTCGAGTACGCCGACTCCGGCCAGGCTCGACGGGCGGCCCCGCTGGCCGGGACGAAGGCCCGCCGGGTGTTGGCTGGGCTGAACCTGACCGCCAACGACCAGCCGAAGAAGGCGGCGGCCCGGTTCTGGACGGACCTGGTACGTCAGGCGAACCCGGGTGCGCGGAGCATCCGGGGCGGGGTTCGCAAGGTGTGGTTGAACGCCCGCTACCGGGCGGCCCTGGAGCGCAGCGTGCCCCAGGTCGGCGCACCCGCGGCCTGGCAGGCCGGCTACACCGGCAAGGGTGTCACGGTGGCGGTGCTGGACTCCGGCTACGACACCGACCATCCGGACCTGGCCGGCCGGGTCTCGGCGGCGGAGGACTTCACCGGGACCGGCGATGTCGAGGACCGGTACGGCCACGGTACGCACGTGGCGGCGACCGTCGCCGGCTCGGGGCCGGACGGCCGGCATCGCGGGGTGGCCCCGGACGCGAAGCTGGCGGTGGGCAAGGTGCTCGACGAGTCCGGCAGCGGCGCTGAGGACTGGATCCTCGCCGGCCTGGAGTGGGCGGTCACCGAGGCCGGGGCGAAGGTGGTGAACCTGAGCCTCGGCGGCCCGACAACCGACGGCACCGACCCGGTCAGCCAGGCGATCAACCAGCTCAGCGCGGACCACGGCACGCTCTTCGTGGCCTCCGCCGGCAACAGAGGGGCGAACGCGCCGGTGTCGTCGCCGGCCAGCGCCGACGCCGCGCTCGCGGTCTCCAGCGTGGACTCGACCGACCGGATCAGCGACTTCTCCAGCCGGGGTCCCCGGTTCGGAGACGGGGCGATGAAGCCCGAGCTGGCCGCGCCGGGCGAGGCGATCGTGGCCGCCCGGGCGACCGGGACCTACCCGGAGATCGCCGGTGACCCCGACCACGTGCCGCTCTCCGGTACGTCGATGGCCGCACCGCACGTCGCCGGGGCGGCGGCGATCCTGGCGCAGCAACACCCCGACTGGACCGGTGCGCAGCTCAAGGCCGCCCTGGTCGGTGCCGCGGCGCCGGCCCGGGACTCCCGGGTCTTCGACGTCGGCGCCGGCCGGCTCGACGTGGCTCGGGCCGTCACCCAGCCGGTCCGGGCCGACGTGTCCACCCTCGACGTCGAACTGGACTGGGGGGCGACCGGGGAGACCCGGGAGCTGACCTACCGTAACGACGGCTCCGAGCCGGTCACCCTGCGGCTGTCCGTGAGCCTGACCGACACCGCCGGCAAGCCGGCCCCCGATGGACTGGTCACGCTCGGCACGACGACCCTCACCGTGCCGGCCCGGGGTAAGGCCTCCGTACCGGTGCGGTTCGCCGGTCAGGAACAGGCCGGGACGTACGGCGGGGTCGTGATCGCCACCGCTGGCGACAGCAGCGTGCGAACCCTGGTCGGGGTGCGGCAGGCCGCCGAGACGCACGAGGTCAGCATCCGGGTCCTGGACGAGCAGGGAATGCCGACCGAGGCCAGCACGGAGGTGATTGGCGCCGACGCGACGACGGGCGGCATTTGGGAGTCGGTGACCGGATCGGGCACGGTGTCGCTGCCCGTCGGGCGGTACGTCCTGGTGACCAAGGTTGAGCTTCCGGATAAGCCGTACGGCGGGACTCGGGTCGCCGTGCTCAGCCACCCGCGGCTGACGGTCGCTGACGACACCGCGGTCACCCTGGACACCCGATGGGCCCGGGCCATACCCCTCGAGGTGGCCGACCAACCGGCAGCGACCGCCGGTCTCCGGACCATCGACCTTTGGGTGAGGGGGGTCGGTATACCCGACCACGGCGTGGAGACCATGTTCATCCCGGGGTGGCAGGAGGTGCTGGTGGGCAGCGCACCCGGGGTGAGCAGCGAGGAGTTCCGCCTCGTTGACATGGCCGTCTTGGAACGGCCGATGCTGGAGCTGTCCGCGGCCGCGCCGGAACGGTTCCGGGTCTGGTCTGGATGGCTGTGGCAGCCCGGCTCGAACCCACCGTTCGAGGGGACCGCACAGCTACCGGCCGTCCGGCTCACGGTCGGACCGGACGGGGAACTGCCCGATGTGAACGTCGCCGACGCGCTCGCGGTGCTCACCTCTCCCGAGGATGGTTCGCGCTTGAGCCGGTGGTGCGGCAGCTCCGGGAGCGGGGTGCTCGAATGGTGCTGATGGCGACCGGACAGTTCACCTGGGCGGGCGAACCGCTCGCCCTGCCGACCATCACGTCGTCGCCCGGCGGGCCGGGACTCGACCGCTTTGTCGAACTCGCCGGTGCCGGCGTGCTCACCGCGACCGTAGTCGGGCATTCAATCAGCCCGTACCGTTGCCAACTGGTGCACGAGGCACGGGGCGCGGTGCCGCCGGACCTGGCGTACCGGCCGACGACCGCGGAGCTGGCCGCCGTCCCGACCAGTTATCACGACGCGGGCCTGGGGGGACAGGATACGAGCTCGCAGTTTCGGGTCCATGACGACATCTACGCGATGTTCCAGCCGATCGCGGTGCAGGCACCGCTGCGTCGTACCGAGTACTACACGCCGGGGAGCTGGCGGATCCTGTTCGGAAACGATGTGTCGCGAAACCAGGCAGCAGCCGAGCTGAACCTGCACCCGGGGGCCAACCCGGAGGTGAGCTGGGACAAGGCGGTGGTGGGACCGGCGTTGACCGGACCGACACCGGGGTACGCCGACAGGCCGTGGGTGAACAGGCAGGGGGACGTCATCGACGTGCTGCTGCCGATGTACGTCGACGCCGCCGGCCATTCGAAATCGGTCGATGACTATGACGCTGTCACGGGCAGCACCAGCCTGTACCGGAACGGGCGGCTCGTCGGCACCGTCGCCGAGCCGGGCCGGGGGCAGTTCCCCGTACCGGCCGAGGCGGGGACGTACCGGCTCACCGCCTCGGCGACGCACAACCATCCGAGCTGGAAGCTGAGCACGAAGGTCAGCGGTTCCTGGACCTTCCGGTCGGGCACCGAGCCCACGAGGCGAGCCCTGCCGCTGCTCGGGATGCTCCTGGACGCCCCGGTCGACCTGACCAACACCGTGCCGGTCGGTGACCGGCAGCCGGTACGGGTGTCCGTGCACCGCCAGGACGGGGTGACCGAGCGGCCGATCGCGGCGGTGAAAGTCGCCGTCTCGTATGACGACGGCCGGAGCTGGCGGGCGGTGCCGGTGCTTCGGGACGGCGCCGGCTGGCGGGCGTTGGTGCCGCACGACCGCGCCGGGTACGTGTCACTGCGGGCGAGCGCCACCGACGTGGACGGGAACGCGGTGGAGCAGACCGTCATCCGGGCGTACCGGGTCGGTACGGCATAGCCGATCGCGCCTGGCGGAGCCGGGGCCGACCGAATGGTGGGCCCCGGCTCCGCCGGCTGTCACCCGCCGCTGCCGCCCACCGGCCCCGGCCCGTCGTGACCGCGATGCCGCCGAGCCGGTGGGCTGGGGGCGAAATCGGACTTGAGCGAACGCTCAACTGTGCCTACCCTCCATGCTGACCGTTTGAGCGATCGCTCAAACGGTCAGCGGTGTGACGCCGGCACGTACCCGTGCCGGCCGGTGGAGGGAGCGGCACGTGTCGGAACCAGAGAACGGACGACTCCGGCCCGGCCGGGCCAACTGGATCCTGGCCGGCCTCATCGGACTGTTCGGCGTCGTGGTCTTCGGGTTCGCGGTACGGAGCGGGCGGGCCGACAGCGCGCTGCTCTTCGTCGGACTGCCGGTGCTGCTGGCGGCGGCGTTGGCACTGACCCCGGCCCGGAGCAGCCACGGCCGGGTGTTCCTGACCACCACGGTCTGCCTGCTGCTCGCCTCGGTCCTCCTCCAGGAGGGCGCGATCTGCGTGGCGCTCGCCGCGCCGCTGGTGTACGCCGTCGTCCACGGCGTCACCGCGTTGCTCAACTACTGCCGGCGGGTCGACCGGGCCTCCTACGCGGTGGTCGTGCTGCCGTTGCTGCTGGCCGGCGGGATCGAGGGGACCAGCGCGGACCTGCGCGTCGTACCGGAGCAGTCGGCCGAGGTCGTCCGGCGGGTCGCGCTCCCCGCCGACCAGGTCGCCGCCCGGGTCGCCGAGGGGCCGCGACCGGTCGCCGCCCGGTCGATCCCGCTGCGGCTGCTCGGCGTACCGCTGCCCCGGCAGGTCTCCGGTAGCGGACTGACCGTCGGGGACCGCTGGGTCTTCGCGTACCACGGCACGTCGCACGGACCCGGCGGCCACCTCGTCGCCGAGGTCGAGCGGGCCGAGCCGGGCCGGCTCGGGTTCCGGTTCGTCGAGGACACCTCGATAACCGGCCGCTGGCTGACCTGGCGGCACGCGGAGCTGAGCTGGCACGCCGTGGACGCCCGAAACACCGAGGTCCGGGTCACGGTCTCCTACCGGCGTGGGCTCGACCCCTCCTGGTACTTCGGGCCGCTCCAGGACGGGCTGGTGCACGAGGGCGCCGCCCACCTGCTCGACATGATGGCGCTGACGTGACCGCCGCCCGCTATCTCTGCCTGCTGGCACCGGCGGCGCTGGTGCTGCTCGCCGCCCGCGCCGACCGCAGCCGGGACGGCCGGCTCGCCGCCCTGCTCGCCGGCATCGCCGCGGCGGTCGGGATCGCCGCCCTACACGAGCTGTCCCGGCTGGCTGGCTGGTTCTCCTTCGCGCCGGTGGACGGTGCGTTCCGGGGCATGCCCGTCGACCTGTGGCTCGGCTGGGCCGCGCTGTGGGGAGCCGTACCGGTGCTGCTGCGCCGGGTGCTGCCACTGTCGGCGGCGCTCGGCCTGCTGCTCTGGCTTGACGCGGTGGCGATGCCCGAACTCCAACCTCTGGTTCGGCTCGGGCCGGACTGGCTGGTCGGCGAGGCCGTCGGGCTGATCCTGGTCGCGCTCCCCGCCCAACTGCTCGGCCGGTGGAGCGCCGACCGCCGCCACCTGCGGGCCCGGGCCGCGTTGCAACTCGTCGTCTTCGCGGCGCTGACCCTGTGGCTCGGGCCGACCGCGGTCTTCGAGTACGGCGACGGCTCCTGGGCGCACCTCACCCGGCTGCCGGGCGAGGTGCTCATCCTCCTCGCCCAGGTCGGGCTGCTCGTCGCGGTGCCAGCCCTGGCCGCGGTCCGCGAGTTTGTGGTACGCGGCCACGGCACGCCGTACCCCTGGGACCCGCCGCGTCGGCTGGTCACCACCGGCCCGTACGCCTATCTGGCGAACCCGATGCAGCTCGGCGGCATCGGCCTGGTGCTGGTGTTGGCCGTGGCCACCCGCAGCGCCTGGCTCGCGGTGTCGGCGCTGGCCGCGGTCGCGTTCGCGACCTCCGTCGCCGGCCCGCACGAGCGGCGGGACCTCGCCGAGCGGTACGGCGCGGCCTGGTGCGCGTACCGGAGCCAGGTCCGTGCCTGGTGGCCGCGCGGGCGGCCCTACCCGGCGCCGGTCTCGAACGTGACCTCCGCCGGCTCCGGGCCGGCGGTGCTGTGGCTGGACGCGGAGTGCGCGATGTGCCGCGCGGTCGGCGCCTTCCTGCGCGCGCGCCGACCACGGCAGCTGGTCATGCTGCCCGCCGGGGAGCACCACCCGACCCTGTGGCGGGCCCGCTACGTGGCCGGCGACGGGTACGCGGCGGCCGGGGTGGCCGCCATCGCGCACGCCCTGGACCATCTCCACCTGGGCTGGGCCTACCTGGGGTGGCTGCTCCGGCTGCCGGGAGTGGCCTGGCTGGCCCAGCTCATCGCGGATGCGATGATCGCACCGCCGCACCCGGCCGGCGGGGTCGGAAGGATCGGGCGGCCTGGCGCGGTGGAACGGCCCGGCCCGGTGGGGCGAGGAGAGGGATGTCGGAGACCAAGCAGCGACTCGAGACCAAGCAGCGGCTCGTCGACGGCGCGCTCGCGGCCATCCGCCAGCACGGCATCGCCGGGGTCTCCGCCCGGACCATAGCCGCCGCAGCCGGGGTGAACCAGGCTTTGATCTTCTATCACTTCGGTAGCGTCGACGATCTGCTGGCCGTCGCCTGCACGACCAGTACCGCCGCCCGGGTGCGGCACTACGCGCCCCGGTTCGCCGAGGTACGGACACTGCGTGAACTGCTCGACGTCGGTCGGGACCTGCACGACCACGAGAAGGAGCTCGGCCACGTCTCGGTCCTCGCCCAGCTGCTCGCCGGAGCCCAGCAGGACGCGCGTCTCGCCGCGCCGGTCGCCGCCGCGCTGCGGCTTTGGACCAACGAGATCGAGTCGGTACTGCGGCGGGTGCTGGCCGGCTCGCCGTTCGGGGAGATCGCCGACATCGGCGGCCTGGCCAGGGCGCTCTCCGCCGCCTTCATCGGGCTCGAACTCTACGAGGGAGTGGACGGCGACGGCGCCAGCCAGGCGATCGCCGCTCTCGAACAGCTCGCCGTCCTCGCCGACGCCGTCGACAGCCTCGGCCCGGTGCCCCGACGCGCGGTACAGGCCGCCATCAACCGAGTCGCCGCTCGCCGGTCCTGACCGTCGGCGAGCCGGCCCAGATCGCCGGCTCTTCCCGGTGGTCACTCGGCGGCCCGGCGCCGGCGGCGGCACGGGTCGAACCGGGCGAGGACCGGCTCGCCGGGATGCCGGGCGCCGAGCCGCCGCAGGTGATCGACGGGATCGGGGGTATCGGTCGGCGGCACCGGCTGTTGCGGCACCCGGAGCGAACGGTCCGGTTCCGGCGGTACGGTCGCCAGCAGCGCCGGCCCCAGATACTTGAGGCAGTGGTCGATCGCCTCGGGCAGACTCCGCCAGAGCGGGGCACGGGCCGGGCCGAGCGGCGCGTCCGGATCGACGACCTCGACCTGCCAGCGCACCCCCTGGACCAGCCGGGGATCACCGGCGTTGCGCCGATGATCGGCGATGGTGACCTCAGCCGCCAGGCCGAGGCCGTGGGCGAGCCGGACGACGTCGGCCAGCGGTGGGGCATCCCGGGCGACGGCGGCGACGACGACACGCCCGGCGGGCCGGCCCCGGCCGACCGAGGCCAGGTACGCGGCGAGCGCCCCGCTATCCGATCCGACCGCGGCGGGGCCGCCGTCCGATCGGCGGCCAGCCTGTTTTTCAGTGGGCCCGCCGTCCGCGGTGCCGGGGTCGGGGCGGCGGTCGAGCGTCACGAGGCCGTCCAGCAGGTCCTGGGGGAGGACGTGCCCGGTCTCCGGGTCGACCAGCTCGTCGGGGCGTACCCCGAACACGCCGGCCCAGGCGCGGAGCCGGTGTCGCTCGGCGAGCTGGACCACCGGCTGGCCGGCGGGCTGGGTGGCGACCACCGCCGTCGGCCCGGGGTCGTCGTCCATCCGCCAGTTGAGGTGCACGACCCGGCCGGCGAGGTCGGTGACGGTGAGCACCAGGCCCCGGTAGATCCGGCCGGTCCCGCCGCAGCCGGGGCAGGCGAGCGGCCACCCGCCGCCACCGCCGCCGCAGGCGGCGCAGTCGAGACAGGGGATCGGGTCACCGAACCAGCTCGGTGTTGGTGGCTCCCAGGCGCGGAGCAGCGGTACGCCGGGCCGGCGGGCGACCTGTCCGGTGTCGAGGGTGCGCAGGTGAAGGTCAGGGTGCCCGGCGCGCAGCCGGGTGTGCCACCAGCGCCCGTCCCGCCAGATCGCCTGGGCGCCGCCACCCGCGCGGCCGTCGTTCGCCGTGCGGTCGTCGTCCCCAGTGCGGTCGGCGTGCGCCGTGTCGCCAGCCGAGTCGCCGGCCAGGCAGTCGCGGATGACGCGCCGTTCGAGCTGGTCGAGGTCGGTGGGCTCGGCGTCGATCGGCGCGGGTTCGGGTGGCCGGGGGCGGAGGAAGCGCGCCGGGGCGGTACGGCACCGGTTCGCGAAGTCGTGGAAGGCGTCCGCGACGGTGGTGTGCCGGACCGCGGTCGGCAGATCCGGATGCGCACCGTGCGGCCGGTCCGGCACCGCCGCGCCGCTGGTCTCGAAGCGAATGTCCCAGGTCAGCTCGGTCGCGGTGGTGCCGCGAGCCTCGACGACCAGGTCGAGGCAGAGCCGTTCGGCGAGCCGACACAGCCGGTCGAGGCAGTTGACCGGCCGGGCGACGGTGGCGCGACCCAGGAAGACCAGCCAGGGCGCGTACGACCGGGTGGCCAGCGCGGTCGCCTCGATCCGGTGCCGGTCGGCCAGGGGCAGCTCCGGCTGCCAGTCGTACGGCAGGGGCACGCTGAGCTCGCCGTCCGGGTCGGGCGGCCGTTCCGGGGTGAAGACCTCGCGTAGCGTCTCCGGCGCCGCGCCAACCCGGGCGGCCAGGTCGGTCAGGATCGGACCGAGCGCGATCCGCCACCCACCGCCGGGTACGACGGTGGGCGGCACCGACCCGGGCACGATGTTCGCCGAGGCGACCGCCCCGGTGTCGAGGTTGGCGACGGTCAGCACCAGTTGGGCGCGGCGTCGGCCGTACCCGTGGCACTCCCGGCACGCGGCGGCGAAGGTCGTACCGGAGCAGCGGGCGCAGGTGACGGTGGGCGCGACCAGGCGCGGGTCAGTCGGCATCGTCCGCCGTCACCGTGTCGTCGGTCGCCGCGTCGGCGAATACGTCGCCGGGCGCGCTGGTCCGGAAGCAGGCGCCGAGGTGGTCGGCGGACAACGGGCAGCGCCGACCACCGTCGAGCCGGCGGTCGCAGAAGACCCGATGCTGGCTGAGCTGGTTGTCCTCCGCGGAGACGGTCGTCTCGCCGGCCGACAGCTCGGGCAGGAAGTGCAGCGACCGGGTGAGGTTGCGGGCCAGCGAGCGCGCCGAGTCGAGGTCGCGGCTGGTCACGGTCAGGTGGATGACGTACCGCTGGCGGGTCATGCCATCATCCGGGAGCCGACCTGGGACTGCCAGTCGCGCAGCGCGTTCTTGATCCGTACGTTCTCGTCATGCGTACGCGCCAGCTCGGCGCGCAGCGCCACCAGCTCGTTGGCGACCTGGTTGAGGAAGGCCCGTACCTCGGCCGGGTCGAGCCCGCGTCGAGCGAGGTTGAACTGCCGGTGGCGTACCTGGGCCCCGCTGATCGGCGGGCGGGCCGCCGACCAGTAGTAGCCGGCGCTCGCGTTCGGCCGGCGGATCGGGACCGCGCGGATCGGGACCGCGCGGGCCGGCGGTGGGCTGACCCGGAAGAGTCTGAGCAGTCTGCGCATGGGAGAGCACCTTCCGACGAGGTTGATGGGCGGTCCGGCGCTCGTCCGGGGGGTACGCGAGCCGGACCGCCCGCCCTGCGATCGCAGCCTGGCGGCGGGTACGACCACAGGGCTGCCTGCGAGCGGCCGGGACGGGCGACCCCCTTTCACCGCATGTTGCCCGCCCCGACCGGGGGATCGAGCCCTCCCAGCTGCCACACGAGGAGTGCTCTCGCTCCAACTTAGGCATTGAAGCCAAGGAAGACAAGAGAGATGGCTTTTTCTTGTCAATGTTCCTGCTGCCGTGATCGAATCGGAGGTGCCACACGAGGAGTGCCATGCCAGCGACCCCGGACTACATCCGGATCTCTGACGAGATCATTTCTGCCGTCAGAGCCGGGAAGTACAAGCCAGGCGACAAGCTGCCGTCGATTGCCGAGCTGTGTCAGGAGTACAACGTCAGCTCGTCCACCATCCAGCTCGTCTTCGTTCGGTTGGAGGCGATCGAGGCCATCAGGCGACACCAGGGCAAGGGCGTCTTCATCACCGACCCGTCAACCTGGCTGCGTAAGCCTGGGACGTAGGGATGGGTGCCGGGACGTCGGTCCGCGAGCTGAACCCGCAGCATCATCAGGCAACCCACCGGCGCGCCCTGCCTGATGCCGTGAACGCCGGCCGGTGGCGTGGCGCTGGCGCGCCCGGACTCCGTCCGCTACATCGAGGACAGTGCGTTCGATAGTGTTCTCTCGGTTACGCGGATCGAGGCTCAGCGGCTTTCTGGTTCTGACTGCTCGCGTCGCTTACCGCTTGGCCGCGATCTGGGGGAGGACGGCGTGGCGAGTATCGAGGAGCTGAAAGCAACCGTCAGGGACGGTACCCAGGCCGTAGAGAGTGGCCTCCAAATTTTGGAAGGAGCCGCTGCCGAAGTGGCCGAGACCAGTGCTCTCGCCGCGCAGACGCTGCACAACAGCCAGCATCCGGAAATAGTGAAGGCTCTTGCGAGCCTCGCCGCGGCTGAACGCGAGGCCAAGTTGACCCTCCGCCGGTTTGCTGCCGCGAAGGAGCGTGCCGATACCTATCTGGCTCGACTCGGATGACGGTCAGCGTCGGCGAGGTGGTCGCCCAACTGATCGCTGTGGACACTCGTCTCGCGGCGGCGGTCGTCACCATCGGCCGCGCGCAGGTTGATGCGGATCGTGGGCACGCCAGATACAAGGAGGCCGGCCAAGGCGGTGGCCGGTCCGAGATCCAGCAAGCGATCGCGGAGGCTCGTACCGCCAGTGAGAAGTCGGCCAAGGTGGCGCGTCTGATCGACGATGCCCGTCGGCACCTCGCCAACTACGTCAACGTCATCGCGCCGGGTGCGATGCCGGCCGACGTGTCGCGGCCCGAAGCCATGCCCGATGGTGAACGTCTCGTGACCGAGACGGAGCGGCGGGCGAGGAAGGCCGAAGCCTTCCTGAGGAGGGAGATCAAGAAGGCTGCGGACCGCGAGGACGCACTCAAACAGGGCGAGGAGGCCGTCACCACGGGCGTCAAGGGCCTGCTGGAGATGATTCGAGACCAGCGGGGACCAACGCAGACCACCACGGCGACGCCAAGAAGTCACAGCCAGCCGGTTGAACGGTTGCAGGCGGAGCACCCGGTCACGGCGGTTGTCGTGGCGATCGGTGCGGGAGTCGTTGGCGTCAAGGGAACGCTGAACATGATCAGGAGAAGGCGGGAGAGGAAGCTGCATGGAGATCAAGCCGGAGATGGTTGATTACCTCCGTACCATGATCAAAGGTGATCTTGACGCGAACAGCCGCATCGAGGCTCAGCTGGATGAGAAGGGCTGGGATGACTTTCCCAAGCTACTCGGCGCGGTGTTCTTCCTGGCTGTCGACCGCCAGTTCGGTGACGACGCGAGCGCGGCTGAGATCGTGCAGTTCGTTGCTGAGATGCGTGCCAAGGCTCCAGTTGATCCGGCCGTTATCGACGCGAACGCTGCTGAGACCCTGATCAAGTCAGCTCTTGATCCGGCGCTGGACCATGACGTCGAGTCGGAGATGATTGGTCGCATCCAGACGCTGACCATCATGCACGTGCTCGGTGCGGAGGACGTGTCTGACGACGACCTTGACGATGTCCTGGAGGAGGCCGTCCAGCTCGTGGGCCGCCTGTAGGAGACGCCTGCTGATGTGCGCGGGTCGACGCCGTGCGGCGCGTAATCCTGCGCACATGATGGGCTTGCGCGTCGCGCCGCTGTAGGGCCGCGAGCGTTCCCCCTGGCCACGCGCACTCCAATATTGGACGCCGTTGGCGGACACCAGAGGTTGCGATGCCCGTCGATAATGGCCCGGTGACCGTGCGTGGTGGCAAATGGTGGCTGGTGGGCGTCGCCGGTGGCGTGATCTCGGCCGGGATAGGCGTCCTGTTTCTCAGGGCCGGGTTGGAGGACGCTGATCGGTGGGCCGGTGTGTTCGGGGCGTTCTTGAACCTCGCGGGTTTGGGAGTGGCCATCTACAGCGCGCTGTGGACCCGCCGGGCGGTCACCGGATCGGCACCGTCTATTGGGGGCGAGGTAACCAACACAATCCGGGGCGGGCGGCTCGCCGGCCCGGTGGTGCAGGCCCGCGACGTGGAGCAGGTGAATACCGGCCCGGCTGCCGCGCCGGATGCGGCAACCCGGACGGCGAGCGCCGAGCCGGGATCGGTGTCGAACCGGATCGAGGGTGGACAGTTCCACAACCTGGTGATCCAGGGCCGCGACGTGCGCGGGTTGCACCTGCCGGCAGCCGGACAGGCCGGTGAACGGTTGGGCACCAGGAAAAGGAGTAGATGTTGATGACCGACCGGAGCTCGGGGCCGGCGGGGTCGGGCCAGACGTCGAACCGCATCACGGATGGAGTGTTCTTCGGGGCGGTAATCCAAGGCCGGGATATCCAGGTGATGTTGCCGGCCGAGGTCACCCCGGCGATGACCGGCATGCCCGCCCCGGCGAGGGTGTTCACCGGCCGTGACGACTAGGTCGAGGCGCTGCTCAAAGGACTGGCGCCAGAGGGCGAGGGCGGGGCGGTGCTGGTGTCGGCGGTGGCCGGCATGGCCGGGATCGGCAAGACCGAACTGGTGCTACAGGCCGCCAGTCGTGCCTTGCGGACGCCGGGCTGGTTTCCCGGTGGGGTGCTGTTCGTCGACCTGTTCGGCTACGACTCCGACCGGCGGCTGTCCGCCGCCGACGCCCTGCTCGGCTGGTTGCAGGCCATCGGCATCCCGGGCGAGCACATCCCAGCCGGCGAGCAGGATCGGGCTCGGCTGTGGCGCAGCGTCCTGACCGCGTACGTCCGGCAGGGCCGCCGCCTGCTGCTGATCATCGACAACGCCGCCGACACCACCCAGGTCACTCCGCTGCTGCCCGCCGATGCCGACATCCCGGTCCTGATCACCTCCCGGCACACCCTGGACATCGACGCCCGCCTGCACGATCTCAACTATCTCGACACCGATGCGGCCATCGACCTGATCACCAAGGTCGTCGCGCTGCGCCGTGGCGACGACACCCGGATGGGTGCCCCGGACCACCGAGCGGCAATCGCGGACCTGGTCAACCTGTGCGCCGGCCTGCCGTTGGCGTTGCGGATCGTCGCCGCGTTGCTGGCCGACCGCCCACAACCTGCCGCACTGGCCACCCTGCTCCGCGACACCCGCCACCGACTCGATCGACTCGTCCGACGGGAGACCACCGGCGAACTCGCCGTGCGGGCCGCGTTCGACCTGTCTTACCGACACCTGACCCCGCAACAGGCTCGAATGTTCCGACTGCTGCCGATCAACCCCGGCCCGGACATCGGTACCACCGCCGCTGCCCGGCTCGCCGACCTACCCGCCGACGAGGCCACCATCCTGCTGCAGGACCTGCACCGAGCCCACCTCATCGACGAACCCGCCACCGACCGGTGGCGCATGCACGACCTCATCCGCCTATACGCCGCCAGCCAACCAGCCGACACCCCGGACGAGGCAGACGCCACCCGGCAGCGGCTGTCCACCTACTACCAGGACACCGCCTACGCCGCGATTACCCACCTGGACCCGACCGTTAAGACCGACACCACTGTCTTCGAGACCCGCGAAGGAGCCCTGGCCTGGCTCGACACCGAACACGCCAACCTGATCTCCGCCTGCACCACCAGTACCGACCTCGCGTTTACCATCGCCGACTATCTCGACTTTCGCCGCTATTTCGATGACTTGATCACCATAACCACCCTCGCCGCCGACATCTACCGGCAGGCCGGCGACCGACACCGCGTAGGACGGGCGTTGAACCATCTCGGCTCTGCCCTGCGTCAGGTGGGTCGGGTTGACGAGGCGATTGCCGCCCACATTGAGGCTGCTGAGATCTACTGTGAGCTCGGGGATCGGCGCGGCGAAAGTGCAGCGCTGAACAATCTCGGTGTCGCTCTGGCCGGGATGCGTCGGTTTGACAAGGCGATTACCGTCCATACTCGCGACCTAAAGATTTGTCGTGAGCTCGGGGATCGGCACGGCGAAGGTACGGCGCTGAACAATCTCGGTGTCGCTCTGATCGGAGTGCGTCGGTTTGACAGGGCGAGTACCGCTCACCTTGAGGCTGTCAAAATCTACCGTGAGCTTGATGACCGATACCACGAAGGCGCGGCGTTGGCCTACCTCGGTGTCGTCCTGCTCGGGCTGGGCCGGTTAGACAAGGCTCGTGAGTTGTGGAACCAGGCCGTCCAGGCATTCGCGGACGCCGGTGATACGGCGAGTGCGGAGGGGGTTCGCCAGTGGATGGACGAGCCGTCGCCAGAGGCTATGGATGGCTAGCTACTAGATCTAGGCCCGGTGGTTATGAGTGTCGGCTGGGCGCATAGGACTACGTGCACCCCCGAACCGCACGTCGCCCCACGCGCCCAGCTAGATCAATCTTGCGTCGGCAGTGCGACAGCCAGGAACGCCCTGCCCCTGCCCCTGCCCCGGTCCTCGGGCGAGCACCAGCGGTGCCGCAGCCGGTTCGAAGCGCCAGGGACACGACGGCCGCCTCATGCGCCGGCCGCCACGTGGGTGTTCTGGTTGGCGGTCAGCCGCCACTGACCGTCCTCCTTGGACATCACGTACATCGGGGTGCCCTCGCCCTCCTCGGTCACCAGCTCACCCTCCGGGGAGAAGTAGCGCTGGCGGACCTTCACCGCGGCCACGTCCGGCCGGATGAAGAGCACGTGCACCACCTCGTACGACGGGACGAGGCCCTTCATCGCGCCGGGCAGAACCTGCTTGGTGAACTCGGCGATCGCGTCTCGGCCGACGAGGAGCCTGCCGGCCCCGGTGGTCCAGATGGCGTCCTCGCGGAACAGCGAGACGAACTCGTCGACCAGTTCGTTGCGCTGCGCGTGTTCCAGGACGGCGACGACGTGTTTGATCGCGTCGATCTCCGCTTGCCGGTCGGGTGTCGCTGTCGTTGTTGTCATGACGACATGATGCATCCTCAACCATACTTGAGATCGATGGCGGTGTGATGGAGGTCTTACTCAGCCGACCGGCGGCCGGACCGGGCCTTAACCGCTGGCCAACCGCCCGGCGCGTCGCCGACGATGGGCGCTGATGGTCGCCACCGACCGGCCCGACCACCTGACCAGGGGAGCAGCATGAACGTCGCGGAACGCCGTGAGCTTGCCCGCCGGGTGCTCGCCGGCTATGACAGCGGCATCGACGCCTCGACCCGGGCGATGACCCGCGCACTGGCGAAGCTCGACAACGCCGCGACCGTGGTGCTCGTCGAGGGCATCAGCGACCAGATCGCCCTGGAGACCGCCGCCGCCTGCCGGGGCCGGGATCTCGCGGCGGAGCGGGTGGTGATCGTACCGATCGGTGGCGCGCACGCCATCGGCCGCTTCCTGACCCGGATGGGTTCGCTCGGCGCCCGGGTGCGGCTCGCCGGTCTGTGCGACCTGCACGAGGCGGAGCTGTTCCGGCGCGGGCTGGTCGCGGCTGGCGTCGGTTCCCCACGCACCCACGCCGAGCTGGCGGACCTCGGGTTTTTCGTCTGCGTCAGGGATCTGGAAGACGAGCTGATCCGCGCGGTGGGAATCGCGGGCGTCGAAGCGGTCCTGGCCACGCAGGGCGACCTCGGGTCGTTCCGTACGTTGCAGCGCCAACCCGCGTGGCGCGGCCAGCAGCCCGAGGCGCAGTTGCGGCGGTTCATGGGCAGCGGCTCGCGGCGCAAGCTGCGCTACGCGCGGCTGCTCGTCGAGGCGTCGATCGGCCGGAACACCCTGCCCCGGCCGATCGACGCGCTGCTCAGCGCCGTCTGACCCACCGCGCGCCATCCCGGCCGAGGTACCGGTGCTGACGAATCCGCCGCTGCGGTTCCGGATGGGGGTACAGGCGCTGCTGCGCGGCGATTCCTCGGCGTACGTCCGGATCCGACGGCTGCACGCCGCGCAACTGGACCTCGCGTTCGCCCGGTGGCGCCGTGAGCGGGGCGACCCGCAGTCGCCGGAGTGCGACCGAGGCGCTGCGGCAGCGGATTCGGCAGCTCACGACAGGCGCGATCCCGGCGTCGGGGGCGCCCGCCGCCCGCCCGGATGGTGATCTGGCCGACGCCGCGCGATCCATGTGACACTCGTTTGGTGACGCTGCCTCCGCCGCCGGACATGCCCGGCAGCCCCGGGATGACACCACCGGGACCTGGTGCGGCCGCGCCGCCATCAGCGCCGCCGAAGTCGAAGACACCCCTCGTCATCGGTGTCATCGCCGGGGTGGTGGCGCTGTGCCTGCTCGGCACCTGCGTGGTCGCGGCGGCGGCACTGGTCATCTCCAAGAGGGCGACCAGCGGTTCGCAGAACTCCGTCGCGACCGGCCCCACCCTGATCCCGACGCGGACGTCGACGCCCGCCGGCCTCGGCGAGGACCCGGACTTCCCGCCGGAGGACGACGACTCGACGTCCGAGCCAACTCCGCCACCTCCACCGGCAAAGAACGGGCAGTGCATCGTCGTCAGCGAGGACGGGGACTTCCTGGGAATCGGCAACTGCAACGGATCCCGGGGCACCTATCGGGTGGTGTCGGTGGACTACAGCCAGGGCGAGTGCGCCGACCCCGAATCCCCGTACATCACGGTGGACGGTTATCGGCTGTGCCTGGAGCTGCACCTCGTCCGCTTCTACTGCTACAAGTTTCCGAAGGGAGACGGCTGGGTCGTCGGCGCGCCGAAGTGCAAGGCGAAGGGCACGGTGCACATCATCGACATCGTCCCCGGGGCGTCCAACGACGCGCAGTGCACCCGCGACTACCAGTGGAACCGCTGGTACCGATTCACGCACCCGACCGTCGTCTACTGTGTCATGCAGTATTAGCGGGCGGTTCACCGTCAGCACCAGGCCGTCGGCACCGGGGCGTCAGCCAAGCCGGCTCCGGCCGATGAACCAGATCAATCCCGGTGGTGGCCGGGTCCCGTCGGCGTGTGGCACGGTTGTCTTCTGTGCAGGTGGGTGAGCAGGGCTCGGTAGGCGGGACGGCGCCCGGCTGGTACCCGGATCCCTCCGGTCGGTACGTCTCGCGGTGGTACGACGGTCGACAGTGGACGCCGCAGGCGCTTGACGTACGGCAGCGGCCGGTGTTCGACCCGCTGCCGGGGCAGACCGGCGCGGTCCCTGGCTTCCCGTCCGTACCGGCCACCGGCCCGGCGCCGGGTGGCGCTCCCGGTTCGGGCAGCGGAGCCGTACCGGCGGGCGCGGCATCCGCGCCGGTCGCGCCGGTGCCGGTCGGGGCGCTCGTGTTCCGGTGCCTGGTTCTCGGCGTCGCGGCGGTGCTGTTCCTCTTCGGGTTCGTCGTGCTGCCGTACGCCGGGGTGGACACCCCGCCCCGCGACTTCAGCTACGCGCCGACCCGCTACCTTGAACTCGGCCCCTGGCTCAGGGCCTACGACACGGGAATGAGCGGCTGGGGACGGCTCTACTCCGGCGGCCTCGCACCGCTGCTCGCGGCGGCCATCTGGGTGGTCGTGGTGGTGTCGGTTCTGCTGGTGGCGTTGGTGCCGGCGTACCGTGCCCGGCCGCCGTGGTGGCCGGTGCTGGTCTTCGTCGCCGTGATGCTCGGCGCCCTCGCGGTGATGATCGGTTCGCCGGTCAACGGCACCGTCATGCTGCAGACGGAGAGCGGCTACCTGGTGGTGCTCATCGGTCACCTCCTGCTGGCGGTCGCGTGTCCACTGACGGGCCGGAAGCAGCGCCGGAGCAGGACCTCGACCGCGGTGCCGGGGCCCTGCTGAGCTAGTCCGCGGGGCGCAGCGCGATGACCGCCGTGGACCCCTCGGTGGCGACCACTCTCACGGCGAGGCTCTGCGTGGCGCTCGGCCCGGTCAACTCGCCCGAGTACGGGGGTTCAAGAAGCTTCAGGGATCCGCTCCCGCCCTCCGGATCGGTGTACCGCCAGGTCGAGTCGGCGGGGTCGAAGGAAAACGTCGTGAAGCCGAACCTGGGGTCGAGTGGGATGGTCACCCGCCTGGTCACCAGGATCTCGCAGCTTCCGTCGTAGCAGGCGCGGACGTTCGTCCCGTCGGCGGCCTCCGGAAGCCCGGTCCCCGGAAGCCCGGTCGCCGGCCCGGTCTCGGGCGTGGCGCCGAGCGACGTACCGGGGACGGCGCTGGGCGGGCTGCCCTGGGGCGAGTCGTCCGACCCGCCACATCCGGCGGTGGCGAGTGACAGGAACAGCGCGCCGGACGCGGTCATCGCGATCCGGGTACGCCACGCGGTCGGATACATCGTCGTCGTCATTCGTCGTCCCACCTCTGGGATGTCGGATAGCCGGCGGTTGAGGTCACCTGAACAGTGGCCCGAAGGCGTCGCGTACGTCGGAGGTCGACGGGTTGACGTACACCTCCGACGGCGGACCGATGTCGGCGAGATCGGCGAGCGTCTCGTACTTCAGGACCCGGGGACAGCTGGCGCCGCGCACGTGCACCTTGACGCTCCTGACGAGCTTTCCCGTGCGTACCTCATAGACGCGGACCGGAATCGTCACCTTTCGAAACGTCACGAAGCTGTAGCCCTGGGGAAGAAAGTTGTTCTCGTACGGGCAGGTCTTCACCCGGGCGCCGAACGTGGTCTTGCCGGCGCAGATCACCAGGGTGGCCTTGGTGACATCGCGGACGAGCCAGCCGGAGGGCAGCCTGCGCCGGTAGTTGTAGCTGTTGTGCTCTGCGTCCAGCTCCGGCCCGTACAGCAGCGCGCGGTTCACCCTGCCGCGTCGGTAGGGGGCCGCGCCGCTGTACGGCGCGGGCTTGTCGCAGTAGCTGGGCAGCATGTCAGCGTACGCGTCGTCCAGAAGGTCGCGGACGGTCGCCAGCTCGATCGCCAGCGTGGCCTGCCTGACGTTGTCTCTGGCCTTCGCGGCGAGCTCATGGTCGGGGTACTGGTCGAGCAGGTGCTGGTACCGCTCGCGTGCCTGATGCCAGTTTGCGACCTGACTCTCCTTGTCGGCTGCGACGAGCGCCTGCGCCCGGTACGTGTCAGCACAACCGACGATCGCCGCCGGGGCGATCCGCAGAACGACATCGGCGACCCGGTTCGCCACGTCGCCGTCGAACCGCTGGTGGCCGCCGAGCCAGTCGGTGACCGCCGCGGTCTGGCAGGCGTCCCCGCTGGGCAGCCCGGCGATGAACCCGTCCAGGACCCGGTCGACGACTCTCTCGTGGCCGGGTGTCTCGGCGAGGACCGCGGAGAGAGCGCGGAAGCCGGCGTCCAGGGCCTCGAGGTCGCCGGTCAGCCCCGTGTCGAGGTCCGCAGCGGCCCTGGCCGACAGGGCACACGCCCGGACGGTGTCGTCGCCACGGGGAGCGAGGGGAGCCGCCACGCGATGGCTGGCCGACAGTCTCGCCAGCGCGGCGAGTGCCTGGGGGCAGTCCCCGTCGCGGCGGGCTTCGGCGACGTCGTGGGTGATGCGTTCGGCGTCGAACCGGAGGACGGCGACGACGAGCAGCACCGGTACCGTGACGCCGAGCGCGGCGAGCCGTTGCTCCCGTATCCGGCGGGGTTGCATCGACCGCGGGCCGGTCTGCGCCAGGTACCAGCCGTGTACCGTGACCACCGCCCACCACAGGAGTACGGCCACCACGAACCACACCGACGGCGCGGCCGAGGCGAGGACGGCGACGAGTACGACCGTGACGAGTCCGCTGCCGAGGGCGAGCCTCCACCGCTGGAGCAGGACGTACCCGGCGCCGAGCAGGGATGCGTTGCCCAGCGCGACGGCCAGCGGGTCGACGCGGACGGCGGTGAGGTCCGCTGCGGGCGCGGCTTGGGTTGGTCTGTCCATCATGGCCACCGCCTTTCGGAGCGGGCCGGGGCGGGCAACAGGGACATTATCGTCGCTCACCGATTTGTCCGTACTCTAACGCCAATGGCCCTGACGGAGTGGGTCCGAAACCGGGGGAGTCCTGTCCCATCGCGCTGTCCGCTGACGGTCTGGCACGTACGGCACCGCCGATATCCGTTAGCCGACAGTACGGGTCCGGAGCGTCCCGATAGTCTGGCCTGTCCGCCGCCCGGCGATGGAGTGTGGGACCCCGTGGATCCTCGACAGGTACGGCTGTTGGCGGCGCAGTCCGCGAACTTCGGCTTCCTGGCCGCGCACCCGCTGCTGCTCTGGTATGGCGCCGGGGCGGAGTGGCTGGTCTACGCGAACCCGTGGGCGTCGCTGCTCCGTTCCCGGTCCTTCGGCGAGGTGCTCGCCGACGAGCTGGTCCGCCGTACCACCGTCGTACCGCAGGGCGGGAGCCTCCACCACCTGCTTCGGGCGCTCGGCGCCGACGGCGTGCTGACGCCCCGCGTCTTCGCCGCCTTCGCCCGACTGCGGGACATCGGCGGCACACGGTACGACCCGGACGAGGAGCCGCTCGTCGCGCTGGACGCCCTCCGGAACTGCTTCACCCTCGGCGTCTGGTTCCACCGCGCGCTGACCGGGGACCGCGCCCCGCTCGGCTTCGTTCCGCCGACACCGCCGCCGGAGCTGCTTTGCGACCCGCCGGCGTCGCCGCGGAAGCCTCCGGTCCACCGGGTGGTGCCCCGACCCGCCGTGCGGGGCACCGGCCGGGGCGCCGGTGAGCGGCTCCGCGCCGAGCTGCGCCGGTACCGGACGGAGCTGGCGGCGACCCGGCTGCGGCTGACGGGCTCGGGCTCGGCCGTCGCGGCCCAGCGGCGGGCGGCCGCCGAGGCGGACCGGATGATCGCCGCGGCCGACGCCGCTCGCGCGACGGTCGGCACGCTGCTCGCCAGCCTGGAGCCGGAGGTCTGGGCGGCCCGGCGGGACGTCGGGCGCCAGGCGTCGGCCCGAATCTCGGCGGGCCGGCGGGAGGAGTTCGTGGCCCGGCTCCGCCGGACGGTACCGGAGCCGGGCAACGAGCCGCAGGCCCGGGTCGAGCTGGAGCGGCGACTCGCCGCGGCCGGCTGGGTGGTGCGGAACCCGCACCGCCGCCATCCCCCGGACGGGCTGGGGGTGGCCGTCCGGAACGTCCCTCTGTGCACCGGCCACGCCGACTACCTGCTCTATGTGGACGGCTCGCTGGTCGGCGTGGTCGAGGCCGGCTGGGCCGAGGTCGAACCGTCGGGCGGCGAGGACGACGGGGTCGGAACCCGGCCGAGCGGAGTGGCCTCGGAGGTCGCCCTGGCGGCCCGGCTCGACCGCTACCGACACCGGCTCACCGTCGAGCAGCGGCGAACGGCGTGGCGGCGCGACCACCCGCTTCCCTTCGGCTACGTGTCGACCGGTGGCGAAACGGTCTTCGTCAACTGGCTGGCCCCGTTCCCGCGTCCCCGGGACGTCACCGCCTTCCACCGCCCGGCCACGTTGGCCCGGTGGATGCGGGAGGCTGACGAGAACCCGACGGCCCCGACCCTCCGGGCGCGGCTGCGACAGCTCCCACCGCCCCGCGCGCGCGACCTGCGGGCGGCCCAGGTGGAGGCGCTACGCGGCCTGGACCGGTCCCTGGCCGACGACCGACCCCGCGCCCTGATCCAGCTCGCCGCCGGGGCCGGCAAGACCCGCACCGTGATCGTCGCCAGTCACCGGCTGCTCGAACACGCCGGGGCCCACCGCGTTCTCGTCCTGGTCGACCGCGACAACCTGGCCCGCCGGCTGGTCCAGGAGTTCGTCGACTACCGGATCCCGGACGATGGCACCGCCCCGTTCGCGGGACGCCACCCCGTCGAGCGGCTCTCCGGCGCGACCATGCTCGGCTCCGCCCGGGTGATCGTCACCACCGTGCCGCGTCTGCACGCGGCGCTGAACGGCGCCCCGCTGCCGGACGCCGACGACGACCCGGCGCACGACAGCCATCCGCGGGACAGCCCGGTCGAGGTGCCCTACCACCCGCACCTGCCGCCGGAGACGTTCGACGTGATCATTGTCGACGACTGCCACCGGGCCACCTACGGCGCGTGGCGCGGGGTGCTGGAGTACTTCGACGCGTTCACGGTCGGACTGACCACGGCGCCGGTCCAGCAGACCCTGGGCTTCCACCACGAGAACCTCGTCGCGGAGTATCCCGACGAACAGGCGATCGCGGATGGGGTCACCGTCGACTTCGACCTGTACCGGATCAGGGCCACCGCGACCCCGACCGGCCTCCGGGTCGAGGCCGGTCCGGTGGTGCCGCGGTGGGAGCGCCGTACCCGGGCCGAGCGCTACCAGGAGGTCGAGCGCGACCTCGGGTACCTCGGCGCCCCGGCCGGCCGGCCGGTGGTCTCCGGCGGAGAACTGCGGCTGGTCCTGGAGACCTTCCGGGACCGGCTCGGCACCGAGATCTTCCCGGGGCGGCGGGAGGTGCCGAAGACGCTGGTCCTGGCCCGGGACGCCGTGCACGCCGACGAGGTCGCGGCGCTGCTCCGGCAGATCTTTGCTCGGGACGACACCTTCGCCGTGGCGCTCACCTACGGTTCGCGTCACGCCGGGTACGACCCGGACGAGCTGTTCGAGGCGTTCCGGAGCCAGCCCGTCCCCCGGATCGTCGTCACCGACGACCTGCTCGCCACCGGCGTGGATATACCGGCGTTGGAGTGTCTTGTCATCCTCCGACCGGTTCGCACCGCCGGCTGCCTGGCCCGGATGAAGGGCCGGGTGGCCCGGGCCATCGCGCCCGCCGAGTTCCGGCTGGTCGCCGGGGACGCCCTGGCCAAGGAGCGGTTCGTCGTCGTCGACGCGGTCGGCATCACCGAGGGAGCCGTCGACGAGGTGGTCCCGCTGCACCGGTGCCCCGAACGGGAGCTGTCGCTGCGGACCCTCCTGGGTCGGGCCGCCCGGCTGGACGCCACACCGGACGAGATCGCCACCCTCGCGGCCCGGCTCTGCCGGCTGCGCCAGCGGCTCACCGGGGCCGAGCTGGCCGAGCTGGCCGAACTCGGGGGCCAGCCGCTCGCCCAGATCGTACGCGGGTTGGTCGACGCGGTCGCTCCCGAACAGCTCAACGCCGCCCGTGCCGTCGGTCTGGACGCCGTACGCGGACTCATGGCCACCGCGGTGCGTCCACTGGCCGCCGTGCCGGTGCTGCGGGACCGGATCCTGGAACTGCACGACAACCCAGGACGGTGACGCCGGGCGAGCGACGCCCGCCGGCGGCGCGACACGACGGTGCCCGCCGCCCCGGTCGGGGCGACGGGCACCGCGTGGTGTCGTCGGTCAGGTTTCGCCGGTCAGATCCCGCCGAGGCGGGCCGGGCACGGCGTCGCCGGTTCGAGGACGTAGTCGAGCGTGCTGACCAGTCCGGGCTGGACCTGGTGCCGCTTCACCTGCGGCACCCAGCCGTCCTTGGCGACGATCACGTCGTACCGGCCCCTCGGCAGCCACCAGGCGTACCGGCCCTGGCCGTCCGCGGTCAGGGTGTAGCCGGTGGCCGCGTCGCCGACCAGGTTGACCCGGACCGTCGCCCGGAGCGGCACCTCGTCGCCGCCGCAGGTCCGACCGATGACCGTCCCCTGCAGCTTGCCCCAGCTCCCCGGCGGGGAGACGTTCATCTCCACGCTCACCGACGGGACCGGGTACGGGCTGTTGGAGACCAGCGCCAGGTCGGCGGTGTAGGTGCCGGGCTGGAGGACTCCGGCGTCGGCGGTCGCGCTCAGGGTCAGCGTGACCACCTTCGACGCCCCAGCCGCCAGGGTGAAGGTCTCCGGCTTCGGGGTGAGCCAGGAAGCCTCGCCCATCTCCTCGCAGTTCTCCAGTCCGCCGAGGTACTCGGTCTCCGCGGACCCGACGAACGAACTCGGCGAGCCACCGACCTTGTACGCGCCGCAGACGCCGGCGCCCCGGTAGCGGGGGAACTGCGCGTTCGGCAGGTTCACCCAGGCTCCGGTCGACGGGTCGTAGGCGATCGTGCGGTTGGTCAGCGCCGTCGAGTTCGCGGTTGCACCACCGGCCAGCACCAGCTTGTCACCGGCCGCGGCGTACTGCGCGCCCCAGAGGTCGATCGGCATGTCCGGCAGTGGCGACCAGGAGTCGGCGGCCGGGTCGTAGACGTATCCGTTCCGGAACTCGGTCGCGCCGAGGCCGCCGGCGCAGTAGACCTTGCCACCGATGCCGCCGCAGGCCAGCCAGGAGACGCCCTGCGGGTAGTTGGCCGCCCGGCTGAACTCGTTGGTCTTCGGGTCGAAGACCACCACGTCGGCGGTGTCGGTGCTGCAGGCGCCGTCACCGCAGCCGCCGACGATGTAGAGCTTGCCGCCCGCCACCGCCGCTCCGGCCGCTGCCCGGGGCGCCGGGTTGGTCACGTCGGCCAGGGTGCTCCAGGTGTTGGTCGCCGGGTCGAAGACGTCGACCGTGGCCGGCGGCGTCGATCCGGCGCCCCACCCACCGATCGCGTAGATCTTGCCGTTCAGCGCGCCCACGGCCGGCTTCGACCGGGCGGTGGGCATGTCCGGCAGGGTGGTCCAGGTGTTGATCGCCGGGTCGTACATCCAGGTCTTGCGCTCGTTGCCGGTGCCGCTGCCGCCACCGATCGAGTAGACCTTTCCGTTCAGCGTCACCGCCGAGTTGTCGTAGATCGCCGCCGGGGTGTTCGCGACCCGGGTCCAGGCGTCGTCAACCGCCGGTGCCGCCGCGGCCGAGGTGGTCTCGCCACCGTACGCGACACCGCTGGCGGCCTTGCTCAGCCCCTTCACCGGCAGCTGGACGAGCTCGGCGCCCTCGTGGGAGAGGAGCTCGAACTGGCCCTGCCGCTCCAGGAACTCCACGGTGGCCGGTGCGTTGCCGGTGTTGGTCACCGTCACCTTGACCGTGCGGGTGCTGCCGTACGGCTGGTGCATCTCGATGTCCGTCGAGGTGACGGTCAGCCGGGACGCCCGGAGCGCGAAGTTCGCCCGCCGGGTGTTGTCGGCGGCGACGTTCACGGTCCGGGTCACCGCCTTGTACGGCGAGCGGCTGGCGGTGAACGACTGCTCCCCGGTGAGGCTGGAGTAGAGCCAGTAGAAGCCGTCCGGGATGGCGGGGTCGTCCGGCGTCGCCGCCGAGACCGCCTGCTCGCCGGTGGCACCGTCGCTGGTCACCGTCACCCCGTTCAACGGGTTGCCGGTGTTGGCGTCGGTGGTGAAGCCGGCGACCAGGCCACCCGGCTTCGGCGTGCAGAGCCGGTTGACGATTTGGACGTTGTCGACCTGCCACCACCAGGCGAAGGTGCCCGTGAAGCGGAACCGGATCTTGGCGTTCGCCGCACCGGCCGCCGCGTCGAGCGGGACCTCCTCGACCCGGGGACCGCGCCGGCTGGCGGTCTGGTGCCAGACGTTGGTCCAGGTGGCGCCGTCGTCGGTCGAGACGTCGATGTCCGCGGTGTCGGTGGTGCCCACCGCCCGCCAGTCGCTGTTGAAGCGCAGCAGCGGCGCGTTGACCTCGGAGAGGTCGAGGGTGGGTGTGATCAGGTCGGTGTCCTGGGTGTTCCCGCTACCGAGCGCGTCGCTGTCGATGATCGCGAAGTTGCCGCTGCCACCGGTCAGGTTGCCCCGGGACTTCGGGTCGTCGAAGACCCAGCCGCCCGACTCGGTGCGGTTGACCACCGACCAGCCCTCCGGCGCCGTCGTGCCGTCGAAGCTCTCGGACAGCAGCGGGTCACTGGCTCCGGCGAGGTATCCGGCCGCGGTGCAGGCCGGCGCCACCTTGACCGCGATGTTGACGGTCTTGTTGGCGGTACCGACCTCGACCTCGGTGCTGACCGGCTGGTAGCCGGGGTAGACGGCCGTGGTGTCGAGCCGGTAGCTGGTGTTGCCGGGAACGGTGAACGAGTAGGCGCCGGTGATCGGGTCGGTGAAGACCGGGCCACCGGGCCGCCCGGGTACGGTGATCTTCGCGTAGAGCGGCCAGCCGTGGCCGGAGCCATCGGTGACCTTGCCGGCGATGGTGACCATCGGCGCGGCGGTGAGGGCGAAGTCCTGGGTCACGGCGGTGCCCTCGGTGACGGTCACCGTCGCGGTGCCGGTGACGTAGCCGTACGCGCTGGCGGTGACCACCTGCTCCCCGGCCGGAACGAGCAGCGAGTAGCGGCCGTTCGGGTTGGCCACGGTGCGGAGGGTGCCGATGGTGATCTGCGCGCCGGCGATCGGGTCGCCGGTACCGGCGTCGGTGACGACACCGCTGACCTGGCCGCCGTCGCCGCGTGGGGCGGCGCTGACCGCCTCGTACGCGTTGAGCCGACCCTCACCGAAGGTGTTGTTGAAGTCGACGGTGCCGCCGCAGGAGAGGTCGTTGACGTCGGTCGCGGTGTCGTCGAGGAGCTGCTCGGTGGCGTCGATGTTCCCCTTCAGCACCGGTGCCGCCGACCAGACCAGGGCGACCGTGCCGGAGACGTGCGGTGCCGCCATCGACGTACCGCTGCCGTTGCCGTAGCGGTTGGTGGGCAGGCTCGACCGGACGTTGCTGCCGGGCGCCGAGATGTTCGGCTTGATCGAATCGTCGATGCTGGACGTGCCGCGGCCGGAGAAGCTGGAGATGACGTTGTTGACGTCGTACGAGCCGACCCCGTACGCGTCCGGGTAGTCGCCGGGGTTCTCGGTGGTGTTGCAGCCCGGCCCGTCGTTGCCGGCGGAGAAGGTCGGGAAGATGCCGGCCGCCCGCCAGGACAGGATCGTCTGCTTGTACCACTCGTCACCGCGGCCGCCGCCCCAGGAGTTGTTCACCACGTCGGCGTGCAGGTCCGGGCGGGGGTTGTTGCCGTTGAGGTCGGTCGGGGCCATCACCCACTGGCCGGCGGCAAGCAGCGAGCCGTCCGTGCAGGTGTCCACCTCGCAGCCCTTGGCGGCGATCCAGCGGGCGCCGGGGGCGACCCCGATCTGGTTGCCGGCGCCGTCGTCGCCGACCATCGTCCCCATGGTGTGTGTGCCGTGGCCGTTGTTGTCGCACGGCTCGGGGCTGGCGCAGATCCCGGCCGGGTCGAACCAGTTGTAGTTGTGGTCGAACGTCCCGCCGTTGTTGCCCCGGTAGGAGTTGACCAGCGCCGGGTGGTCGAACTGGACGCCGCTGTCGATGTTGGCGACGACGATGCCCTCGCCGCGGGTGCCGAACTCGGACCAGACCCGGGGCGCCTCGATGTTGGTGAGGTTCCACTCGACCTCGTCGGGCGCGTTGCCGGTCTCGGCGTCGGTCTCGGCACGCATCTCGACGGGCTTGATCAGTTTGTACGTCCGGCTCGGCTCGATGCTCGCCACATCGTCCCGCGCCGCGATGGCGTCGACGAGGGCGCGGTCGCCCTCTACCCGCAGCACGTTGGCGATCCAGTACGCGGTGTACTTCACTCCGCGCTTGTCCAGATCGGCCCGTAGGTCGCGCTGGCTGCGCTCGGCGGTGCTGGTGAGCCGCCGGTAGACCTCGGTGACCCGGGCGGTGGGGTCGGCGATCCGGGCTGCGGCGCTGAGCTGGGCCCGTTCCCGCAGGTAGACCGTGAAGGTGGTGGTGCCCTTGGTGGACAGTTCGGCGAGGAGCTCGCGGCTCACCTCCGCCTCGGGAGCGGCGGCGGTGGCGATCGCAGGTTGTGCGGTGATGCCGAGGATCACGGCGGCCCCGACGGCGAACGCTCGCCAGAGTCTGGGGCGCCCAGCTCTGTCGCGGCCTGGTCGATGCGGCATGCAACCTCCCACTTCCCGGCGCCCCGATCGATTCGGGCGCAATGACGTCAGCGCCGGGGGTCTCCGGCGCCGCGGGCACGTGTGGGCTGCTACGCACAGCGTTCCCCACATCGGCCTGGAGTAATGCTCTTGCCCACCGAGGTGGTGATCAATGCCCGATGTAGAGCAGTATTTGGGCAGTAACCGGTCGTGTTTCTGTCAGTTATCAGGTAACTGCCTCGCATCGGCTGGCATCGCTGTTGACTCGCCCGGCCAAACGGGCTTGGCTTGGGTCGACTGTCGACGGGGAGGAGTACGGTGGCGAACGGAGAAGTCCCACTGGTCGTATGCGTATCGGCGGACGTCGCGGTGCGGGAACGGGTGGTTCGACGGCTGGATGACTTCGGCACCGTTGTGATCTGTTCTGATCTGTCCGAGTTGCGGGCAATGCTCTTTCCAATGACGGGCAACGGGACAGAGTCGGAGCCGGGGCCGGTGAGCCTTGGCGATCTCTCCGTCGACCCGAGCGGTCACCTGGTCACCTGGCGTGGAGAACCACTCGCGTTGACCCGACTGGAGCGGGAACTGCTCGCCCGGCTGGCCAGCTCGCCGCTCGGGGTCTGGACGTACGAGAGGCTGTTCGCCTCGGTCTGGGGCGGCGCGTACCTCGGCGACACCGCCATCCTGCACTCCGCCGTGAAGCGGCTGCGCCGCAAGCTGCGGGCTGTCGAGGGTGGACCACAGGTGCAGACGGTGCGCGGTGTCGGCTACCGGCTGACCCCGGGCACCGACCGGAGGTCGTCCGGCCGTCAGTCGTCGAAAGACGGGTGACGGCTCCGGGTGGGGCCGCGCGACCCGGTGGTGGTGTGGGTCGGGCGGGGGTGACCGCTCTCGTCGGTCACGCGTGACCCCGACCCGGGTCACACACCCGGCCACCCCACCCCCGGGCCTCGACCGGCCCCACCCCCATACCTCGGTCGGCGTCCGCCCGTGCCCAGGTGCCGGGCGACCCGACCCTCGGGCCGGCGTTCGGGCCCCCGCCCGCGCGGGGCCGGGTCGTGACGGACATCCCACCCTGGGCCGGCCCGCAGCGCCGTTCCGGCCGGGGGCGCCGCTCCGGGCCTGCCGCACCGTGCCACGATTGCGGCGTGACCACGAACGCCCCGGCACCGGTCTGGCCGCCCCGGCCAGATCCCTCGGCCAGTCGCTCCCGGCGCCGACTGCTGTACCTCGGCGTCGCCGGCTGGGTCGTGCTGCTGGTGGTCGCCGCCGTGTTCTCCGCGCTGCGCGACGAGCCGACGGTACGGGAACAGCGTGACATCGCCGAAGCGGCACCGATCGTCGACCGGGCCGTCGGCGAACTGGTCGCGGCGGCCGGTCCGGAGCCGGTCGTCGAGCTCGGCCCGCGCCGGCTGCGGACCACGTGCCGGCTCACCCTGGTCCGTGACGGCGCGGCACTGGACGCGGCGGTCACCTTCCGCACCCCGGCGGCGGACGCCCCGGCGCTGCTCGACCGGATCGCGGAGCGGCTTCCCGCCGCGTACCGGGCCGACGTCTGGCACGGTGACGACGGCACCCAACACACCCTGCGGGCCGATGCCGGGGAGTTCGTCGCGGTCAAGGGGAGCGTGCCGGAGCCGGGAGTGGTGCGCTTCACCGTGGGTACCGGCTGCCGACCTGCCGCCGGCGACGCCCACGCCGACCGCCTGGTCCCGTCGTCGTCGCCGGATGCCACCGACAACGAGCCACTCCGGGTGCTCGCCGCGCTCGGCGTTTCCGATCCCGATCCGGTCAGTCTGACCATCGCGCCCTGCCCCGGCGGCGGTGTCGCGCGGACCGCGCGCTCAAGCGGTCGGGGAACCCCGACCGGGCCGCCGGGCGCGCTGCTGCCCCGACCGGCCGGGACCGTTGTGATCGTCGACACTCCCGAGGTGTACGCCTACCGGGCCGGCCGGCTCAGCGTCGTGGCGGAGACCGACAGCGGCCGGACCCGGGTCGCCGTCACCGCCTCCGGCTGTAGCTGACGCGGCCCCCGCTCCTCGTGGTGGCGGCTGCCGGCGCCGGACACCCGCCACGGAGCCTTCCGTCGCCCGCAGGCACGGTCGCGTACCGCGAACGATCGGGTGTCAGGCGCAGTTCGCTCCGTTGTAGTTGGCGGGGACTATGTTGCCGTCCCGGTTCGTGAAGGAGTAGCGACCGTTATTCGACTCATGCCGCAGGAGTATGACGTCATACCGGTTGCCGTGGTAGCGCACCCAGGTGCTGTTGACGTACTCCAGTTTGTTGTCTGCCCGGCTGAGCGTCTGCGGGCCGGCCCGCCCGTCGACCCCCACCCCGTGATCCAGCTGCCACCTCATGGTCGCCTTCTCGGTGTTCGGCCCGAACTGGCAGTCGATGTCGCCCATTTCGAGGTAGCCGTCCGCGTACAGGACGGTCTGCCACAGCCCGACAGCCCACCCGATCGAGTACGCGCTCCTCGAGAACTCCCCCTCGTCCCCCCAGTCGTCGTTGACGGCACCCGCGCCTTGGACGTAGCCGTGGCTCGGCGCGGCGACGGCCGGCGCCGACAGCGCCGTGCCGCCGACCACGAGCGCGGTGGCCAGCGCGAAGACTCGTACGGTCCGGTTGCGCATCGGCTCTCCTTTCAGATGATCCGACTGCGACAACGTTTACGCGAGTCGATGGTGCTCGGCCACGACATTCGACGTACGTCGAAGACCCGGGTTGGCGGCGTACGCCGGTGGGGCCGCCGAGCTGGTGGGGAGGCCGAGCCGGTGGGGTCCCCGAGCCGGTGGGGAGGCCGAGCCGGTGGGGTCCCCGAGCCGGTGGGGTCCCCGAGTCGGTGGGGTCGCGCCGGTTCAGTACACGAGCGCCTGGACGCCGTCGGCCGTGACCTCCTCGACGAAGACCGCCGCCCCGGCGATCCGTACCCCGGGCAGGACGTCGGCCTCGGTGATGTTCCGCCGGGCCGCGCACTGGGTGCAGAGCGTGACACGCCCGGTCGACAGGATCGTCTGCAGCAGTTCGGGCAGAGGCGCCGAGTGCGGCAGCTCGAACTCCTCGGCCCGGCCCGGCAACGCGAACCAGCTCGACTCGCCGGTCAGCCAGAGCGACACGTCGAGGCCGGAGGCGGCCGCCGTGGCGGCGACGGTGAAGGCCTGCGCGCAGCGTTCCGGTGCGTCCGCGCCGGCGGTGGCCTTGACGACCAGGGTTCGAGCCATGCCGCCAGCATAGGATCAGCCTGTCATGGTTACCGAGATTGGGTTCGTCAGCCTGCTGGTCGCGGGCTTCGGCGCGCTCGCCGGTTACCTGGTGTACCTGGCTGTACGAATTTCGAGAGGACGTTGGTGAGCGCGAGGAGCGAGCCGAGCGGGCGGGCGCGACGTCGGTGTGCCCGCGCGCAACGACCGGGCCGACCCGCATCGCGGCGGCGACCTCGGCGAGTCCCGCGGTCACGAACGAAAGGGATGTTGTGAGCGACACTCCGATCCAACCGCCGCCGTGGCTGAACGCGCCGCCGGTCGACCCGTACCCGTACGAGGAGACGTACGACCTGCGGACCGGTCCGAAGCTGCACCCGACGCTGAACGCGCTGCTGCCGTACGTCGGGCTGTGGCGGGGGCGGGGGCGGGGCGGGTTCCCCACCATCGAGGACTTCGACTTCGCCCAGGAGATCCGGATCACTCACGACGGGCGGCCGTTCCTCTACTACGAGTCCCGCGCCTGGATCCTTGACGAGCAGAGCAAGCCGGTCCGGCCGGCCGGTCGAGAGACCGGCTGGTGGCGTCCGGTCTGTAACGACGAGGGCAGGGCCACCGGCGAGCTGGAGGTGCTGCTCGCCACCCCCACCGGCGTGATGGAGCTCTACCTCGGCAAGATCACCGGCACCCAGGTGGAGCTGGTCACCGACGCGGTGGTGCGGACCTCCACGGCCAAGGAGGTCAACGCCGGGCACCGACTCTTCGGCATCGTCGATGGTGCCCTGCTCTACGCCCAGGACATCGCGGCGATGGGGCATCCGCTCTCGCCGCACCTCTCGGCCCGGCTGATCCGGGTCGGCGGCTGACCGCTCACCACCGAGGTGTGAGGAAGGGCCCCTTCTTATACAAAAAGCGATAAGAAGGGGCCCTTCCTCACACCTCAAAGCCGAGGAGGGCGCGGAGGGTGGCGGTGTGCGGCGAGGCGGGCAGCGGCATGCCGTCCAGCGCGCGGATCTCGGCCAGGCCGCGTACCGACGAGGTGAACCAGACGCCGTCGGCCCGCCGGAGTTCGGCCGGGGAGACCCGCCGCCGCGCCGCGGTCCAGCCGAGCGCGGCGGCCCGGCCGAGCAGCCAGTCGGCGGTGATCCCGGGCAGGATCCCGGTGTCGGCCGGCACCGTGCAGAGAGTGTCGCCGGCGAGCCAGACCAGGCTGGCGCCGGGACCCTCCAGGGCGTAGCCGTCGGTGGAGATCCAGAGGACGTCGTCGACGCCGTTCGCCGCCGCCCAGCGTCGGGCGGCCTGGTTCGGGGCGTACGAGGTGGTCTTGTGGCCGGCGAGCAGCCACGGCCGGCCGTGCCGGGCGTCGGCGGTCACCCCCAGCGGCAGGGTCGCCACTGTGATCCCGGTACGGCGGGCTCGGCGTACCGGCTCGGGCACCTCGCTGAGGGTCGCGTAGACGGTGCCCGAGCCGCCGTCCTCGGGCCCCCGCGTGCAGACCAGGCGTAACGCCCCCTCGGTCCGGGCCGGCCAGCCGGCGCAGACGGTGTCGAGCAGCTCGCGGAGGGCGGCGGTCTCCGGCAGCGGCAGGTCGAGGGCGGCCGCGGACCGGGCCAGCCGGGCCAGGTGCTCGGCGGCCAGCCAGGGCCGCCCGTCCCGGACGTGCATCGTCTCGAAGAGCCCGTCGCCGTGGAGCGCACCCCGGTCGTCGGCCCGGAGCACCGGCTCGTCGGCCGGGACCACGCCCCGGCCCAGTACCGCGACGATCCGCCGGCCAGACACGCCCACCGAGGGTAGTCGGCCACCGGTCGCACTATGCTTTGACAGTGTCGGATTCCTCACTGGCGGAGATGCTGCGTTCCCGCGGCCTGCGGCTGACCGCGCAGCGTCAGCTCATCCTGGACGCCGTGCTCGAACTGGGGCACGCCACGCCGGAGCAGGTGCACGCGGCCGTCCGCGAGGTCGCCGCCGGAGTGAACATCACCACGATCTACCGGACGCTGGAACTACTCGAACGCCTCGGACTGGTTACCCATACGCACCTGTCCCACGGGTCACCGACGTACCACAGCGTGGGCGAGGACGCCCACGTGCACCTGGTCTGCCGGAACTGCGGGGCGGTGGACGAGGTCGATCCGGAGCTGTTCCGGCCCGTCACCGACACACTGGCGGCGGAGCGGGGGTTCCAGGTCGACATCGGGCACGTGGCGTTGTTCGGCGTCTGTGGTCGGACCGAGTGCGGGGAGCGGCGGGGATGATCGACGTTGCGGGCGCGGTGGCCGTCGAGGCGATCGACGAGCAGACCCGGGACCGGCCGGCACCGGAGCATGCCGCCGCCGGGGTACGCCCGGTGGCCGCGCACTACGGCGACCCGATGCGCGAGCAGCGGCTGCTCGCCACGGAGGTCGGCCTGGTCGACCGCTCGCACCGCGGGGTGATCGCGGTCCCCGGTGAGGAGCGGGCAGGCTGGCTGCACACCCTGACCAGCCAGCACCTGGCGCAGCTGCGTGCCGGGCAGGGCAGCGAGCTGCTGGTCCTCTCCCCGCACGGGCACATCGAGCAGCACGCCATGGTCGCCGAGGACGGCGAGACCGCGTGGCTGGACACCGAGCCGGGCGACACCGGCGGCCTGCTGACGTACCTGGAGAAGATGCGCTTCTTCACCCGGGTTGATCCTCGGGACGCGACCGCCGACAGGGCGCTGCTGTCGCTGGTCGGGCCGCGGGCTGCCGAGGCGGTCGCGGTGCTCGGGGTCACCGGGCTGGCCGAGCCCGACGCGCTGCCGGTGCCGGGTCCACGGTTCCCCGCCGGCTCCGTGCCGCCCCGCCCCTCCATCCTGTACGACGTCCGTCCGCTGCCGGCCGGCGGCTGGGCCCGTCGGGTTCGGCTCGGGGTCGACCTGCTGGTGCCCCGGTCCGGCATGGCGGAGGTGGTCGGCGAGCTGACCGCCGCCGGCACCCCGGTCGCCGGGCTGTGGGCGTACGAGGCGCTGCGGGTGGCCGCGCGGCTGCCCCGGGTCGGCTTCGAGACCGACCACCGGACCATCCCGGCCGAGATCGGGCTGGTCGGTTCGGCCGTACACCTGGAGAAGGGCTGCTACCGCGGTCAGGAGACGGTGGCCCGGGTGCACAACCTCGGCCGCCCGCCGCGTCGGCTGGTCCTGCTGCACCTGGACGGGGTGACCAGCGACCAGCTTCCGACGGTCGGCACCCCGGTGACGGTCGACGGCCGACCGGTCGGTTTCGTCGGTACGGCGGTTCGGCACTACGAGCTGGGCCCGGTCGCGCTCGCGGTGCTGAAGCGCTCGGTGCCGGACGACGCGCGGCTGATGGTCGACGGCACCGCCGCCGCGATCGACCCGGAGTGACGACACGGTAGCCGGGGCGGATCCCCCCGTTCCGCCGGATTCCGGACCTGGCTGGTCGGGACTAGGATCCGGACATGACGACAGGGACGTTGATCACGGTCGCCCCGACCGGGGCCGAGTCGGCCAAGGCGGACGTGCCGGCGTTGCCGGTGACCCTGGATGAGCTGCTGCTGACCGCGAAGGAGTGCGAGGCGCTCGGCGCCGCAGTGATCCACGTCCACATCCGGGACGATGAGGCCCGCCCCACCCTCGACCTGGGTCGGCTCCGGGCAACGGTCGCGGCGCTGCGCGAGAACACCGACCTGATCGTGCAGCTCTCCACCGGCGGGGCGGTGACCGATCCGGAGGCCGACCGGCTGGCGGTGCTCGACGCCGGCCCGGAGATGGCCTCCTGCACGATGGGGACGGTCAACTTCGGCGACGACGTCTTCCTCAACCGGTGGGAGTTCATCGTCGAGCTCCACACCCGGATGCAGGACCGGGGCATTCTCCCCGAGTACGAGATCTTCGACCTTGGCCACCTGGCCACGTTGCGCCGCCTGCTCGACCGGTACGGCCTGCCGGCCGGCGGGCACGTGCACGTCGACTTCGTGATGGGGGTCCCCGGGGGGATGCCCGGGACGATCGAGGCGCTGGTCGCCTGCGTCCAGGCGCTGCGTGACCTTCCGGCCGGCACGACGTTCTCGGCGACCGGCATCGGGCGGAGCAGCGTCCCGGTGCTGCTCGCCTCGCTCGCCGCCGGCGGGCACCTGCGGGTCGGGATGGAGGACACCCTCACCTGGGCCAAGGGGCGGCCGGTGGAGTCCAACATGCAGCTCGTGGCCCGGGCGGTCGGCGCGGCGCAGCTCGCCCAGCGGCCTCCGCTGAGTCCGGCGCAGGCCCGTGAGCTGCTCGGACTCGCCGTGGCCCGGTAGGGGGGCCGGCGCGACCCGGGTCCGGGACGGTCGGTACCGTCCCGGATCGTGGGCGAGGCGTATCGGGGCGGGATTCCGCTGATCGAGGCGGTCAGGTCGGGTTTCGTGGAGTCGGTGCACCACGGTTCCGTGGCGGTGCTCGACCCGGCCGGGACGCTGGTCGCGGCGGCGGGTGACGTCGACGGGCCGGTTTTCCCCCGGTCGTCGAACAAGCCGATGCAGGCCATCGCGATGCTGCGGTCCGGGCTGCGGGTGGCCGACCCAGCCGACCTGGCCGTGGTCTGCGCCAGCCACGCCGGGGAGGAGTTCCACGTCGCGCGGATCAGCGCCCTGCTGCGGACCGGCGGGCTGACCGAGGACGCGCTGCACTGCCCGCCCGACCTCCCGTACGCGGACCATGCCCGGGCCGCGGTGCTCGCCGCGGGTGGCGGACCGAGCCGGATCCGGATGAACTGCTCGGGCAAGCACACCGGGATGCTGCTCACCTGCCTGGTCGCGGGCTGGCCGGTCGAGGGGTACTGGGAGCCGGAGCACCCGTTGCAGCGGCGGATCCGGACGGTGGTCGAGGAGTTCACCGGCGAGGACGTGGCGGCGGTCGGGGTCGACGGGTGCGGGGCGCCGGTGTTGGCGGTCTCACTGACCGGTCTGGCGCGGGCGTACCTGCGGCTGGTCTCCGCCGAGCCCGGCTCGGTGGCCCGGACCGTCGCCGACGCGATGCGGGCGTACCCGGAGCTGGTCGCCGGGACCGGCGCCGACGACACCCGGATGATGGCCGGGATTCCGGGGCTGCTGGCGAAGAGCGGCGCGGAGGGGGTCGTCGCGGCGGCGCTGCCCGGGGTCGGTGCCGTGGCTGTCAAGATCGACGACGGCGCCGGGCGGGCCCGCCGTCCCGCCCTGGTCTCCGCCCTGCGTCGGTTGGGTGTCTCCGCGCCGCTGCTCGACGAGGTGGCCGAGGAGCCACTGTACGGCGGCGGCGCCTCGGTCGGCTCGCTCCGCAGCCGCTGGTGAGGGGCGTCCGGTCGGGCCACCGGTCGCTGAGGAGCACCGCCCCGGCAAGCACATCGTCACGCCGGAACCGCGCCGGCAAGCACATCGTCACGGCGGACCGGAGATCCCGCTAACTGTCGCTAGCGATTTGCTTGCAGCTGCAAGCGGGGCGGGCTACCGTCGAGCTATGGCCAACCCGAAGGACCTTCCCCGCGACATCGGTGGGTTCATCCGCGACCTCCGGCGCAGTGCGAAGATCTCCTTGCGCCAGCTCGCCCAACAGGCAGGGGTCAGCAACCCGTACCTGAGCCAGATCGAGCGTGGGCTGCGCAAGCCGAGCGCCGAGGTGCTCCAGCAGTTGGCCAGTGCCCTGCGCGTCTCGACCCCGGTCATGTACCTGCGTGCGGGGTTGCTCGACGACCGGGAGGGCCAGGGGGTGCTGGCGGCCATCGCGGCCGACCCTGACCTCACGATGCCGCAGAAGCAGTCGTTGAGCCAGATCTACGAGACGTTCCGGCGGGAGAACCTCCGAAACGCCGACCCGGAAGCCGACCGGCACGCGGCCGGCGCCCCGGCAACCGGTCCCGGGGCCACCGCCCCGACCGCCACCGGTTCCGGTGACGTCGTTGGGGAGTCCCCGGCGGACGCCGTGCTCGAGTCCGTGGCGGTGACCGAAACCGGTGCCGCTGCCCCGCCACCCACCACACCCTCGGGGTCGAACGACGAGCCCACCTCGACGGGTGCACCCGCGAAGAGGACCGCCAGGAAGGCGGCCGCCCAGGCCCCGTCGGCCCCGCCGGCCGCCTCGGCCCCTGACGAGGAGAAGTAGAGATGCCCACCCTGCCCCGTACCACCCGCATTCCTGGCCCGCTCTATGCCGTCGCCGGTGCCGGCGACCTCGCCTACCAGCAGCTCCGCCGGCTTCCCGCCGTGGTGAGCAGGCTCGGCGACGAGGCGACCCGGAGCGAGCTGCGCGAGAAGGCCGTCGCCACCACCGCCGAGCTGCGGGAGAAGGCGCGAGCCACCACCGCCGAGCTGCGGGACAGGGCCGTCCTGACGCTGCGCAACACCACCCCGTCGACGCTGCGGCAGCGCGCGACCGGTCGCGACTTCGACCTTGACCGGCTGCGCGAGGCGACCATCCGCAACGCCGCCGCGGTGGTCGCCGGTGCCCAGGCGGCACAGGAGCGGGCGCTCGCCGTCTACGGTGAACTCGTTGCCCGGGGCGAGCGGGTCGTCGGCTCCGGCGTCGTCCGCGCCGCCGACACGGTCAACGCCGACATGAGCGCGACCGAGGCGCCCGCCGACACCGCGACCGGCGCGTCGACGGCGTCCGACACCCCGAGCCCGGCCGAGGTGGCGGAGCGGGCCGAGACCGCCCCCACGCCGGCCAAGAAGGCGACGTCGAGGCGGCGTACGACGGCGACGTCGACCCGCCCGGCCACTACCAGGCGGACCCGCCGGACCAACGCCGAGTAGCCACCATCCACCCCGGGTGCGTGCGGCAAGTGGCACACACCCGGGGTGGCGGGCATAAGCTTCACGCCATGGCCACTGGCGCGCCGCTCTTCTTCGACGACGTCCGTTTCGTTATCGACCTGGTGCTGACGGTCTTCGCCCTGGTGATCCAGGGCGTCGCCCTCGTGCACTGCATGACCCAGCGCTCGGATGCCTTTCCGGCGATCGGCACCCTTCCCAAGGGTGCCTGGATCGCGATCCTGGCCGTCTGCCTGGTGCTCACGCTGCTGCTCCGCGGGCCGATCAGCCTCTTCGCCCTGATCGGTATCGCCGCGGCGCTGATCTACCTCCTTGACGTCCGGGTGGGGCTGCGGGACCTGACCGACGGCAAAGGCTTCTGGTGAGGGACTTCCGCTGGCCGCCGCCGCCCGACGGCGGACCACGGACGTACGGCCCGGGGCCGAGCGCGCCGCGCACCGGCAGGCCTGTCCTGCCCGAACCCCAGACCGAGCTGGTCGCCACACCGCACGGCGTACGCCTGGAGCGGCTGGTGACCGGCACCGGCGAGCCGGTCACCGTCTTCGCGCACGGCCTCGGCACCGGCATCGCGACCACTCGGCCGCTCGGTAGCGCGGTCACGGGGCGCAAGATCTTCTTCCAGTTCCGCGGCCACGGCCGCTCCGACTCCCCGCCCGGTGGCTGGAGCTACGCCGACCTGGCCCGGGACCTGCGGGCCATTGCCGACCTCGGTGGGGCGACCCGGGCCCTCGGCGTCAGCCTCGGCGCCGGGGCGCTGTGCCGACTGCTCTGGGAGAGCCCGGATCGGTTCACGCGGCTGGTCTTCGTGCTCCCCGCCGTACTCGACGAACCCCGGCCGGACGCGGCCCGGCGCCGCCTCGGCGAGCTGCTCACCGCGGTCCGTTCCGGTGACGCCGCCGCGGTGGCCGAGGCGGTCGCCGCCGAGGTCCCCCCGGCGTGGCGCAACACCCCGACCGGCTGGGCCTACCTGCGGCAGCGGGTCGACCAGCTTACCCGCGACGGCCTCGGCGACGGGCTGGCCGGCCTGCCCGGCCAGGTGGCGATCCGGCGGCGTGGGGACCTCGGTGCCGTCCGGGCCCCGGCGTTGGTGATCGGGTGCGCCGGCGACGAGCTGCATCCGGTCGCGGTCGCCGAACAGCTCGCCGCCGCGCTGCCGGCCGCCACCCTCCACGTGTACGACCGACCCGGGCTGTTCTGGAGTCACCGCGCCGACCTGCGGGAGCGGATCTCCGACTTCCTCAACCGGTAGCCGGCCTGCGCGGCTCCTGACCGGCGCGGCCCGAGCCGGTACGCCGTGCCCGCTCCACCGCCGACCGTCCGTGTGGCGGCTCGTCAACGTCGGCGCCGTCCGGGTCTCGCCGGCGCGCCGCGCACGGTGCCGGGGCCGCCACCGACCGGGGTAACGTGGCGCTCCGTGGGTGTCTATCAACACGGCCGGACGAGCCGTCTCGACCTCGTCGACCCGACGTTGCGGCAGTGGGAGTGCACGGTCCTCGCCTCCGACCCCGAGCAGGGGATCGTGCTGGACCGGTCGGCGTTCTACCCCGGAGGTGGCGGGCAACCGCCGGACCACGGGGTGCTGCTCTGGCAGGGGGTGCAGACCCGGATCGTCGGCACCCGCAAGGGTGACGATCTTTACCTCGTCCCCGCGGAGGGAGACCCACTGCCGCCGGTCGGCGCGACGGTCACCGGCGCTGTCGAGGACGAGCGGCGTACGCTGCTGATGCGGACCCACTCCGGGTTGCACGTGCTCTGCGGCGTGGTGTTCCGCGATTTCGGCGCGCTGGTCACCGGCGGCAACATGGAGCCGGGCGAGGCCCGGATGGACTTCAATCTGCCGGAGGTCCCGCCGGACTTCAAGTCACGGCTGGAGGAGCTGGTCAACGCCGAGATCGCCGCTGACCGGGCGGTGGCGGTTCGGGTGCTGCCCCGGGAGGAGGCGCTGGCCCTGCCGGACATCATCCGGACCCAGTCGAACCTGATTCCGCCAGACGAGCAGGAGATCCGGATCGTCGACATCGTCGGCCTCGACGTCCAGGCCGATGGCGGGACGCACGTCGCCTCGACCGCGCAGATCGGCAAGATCCAGGTGGTCAAGGTGGAGAGCAAGGGGCGGGCCAACCGCCGGGTACGGCTCCGGCTCGTCAGCTGAGCCGACATCCCGATGCCCCGCCATCCCACTACGCTTCCCGGCGTGTATACCCCCACCGTCGGCCACGCCACGGCCGGCCGCGCCGGCCGGTTCGTCTCCGACTTCACCACCGGCGTCGGCCTGTTCTTCCGGGGCCTTGGCAGCTACGTCCGCAATCCCGGCCTGGTGTTGCTCGGCGTCGTGCCCGCGCTGATCTCCGGGACCCTCTACCTCGCCGGGTTCGTCGCGCTGGTCTACTACGCCGCCGACCTCGCCGAGCTGGTCACCCCGTTCGCCGACGACTGGTCGGGCTGGACCCGGACCGGCACCCGGCTGATCGCCGGGCTCGCCATCGTCGGCCTGGGCGGACTGCTCGGGGCGCTGACCTTCACCGCGGTGACCCTGGTCATCGGGGACCCGTTCTACGAGGCGATCTCGCAACGGGTGGAGGCCTGGTACGGCGGAGTCCCGAATGAGGTGGAGGTGCCGTGGTGGCGCTCCCTGCTCCGGAGCATCGTCGACTCGCTCCGGCTGGTTCTCCGGTCGGCGTTGATCGGCATCCCGCTCTTCGTCGCCGGGTTCATTCCGATCGTCGGACAGGTCGTCGTACCGGTGATCGCCGCCCTGATCGGCGGATGGTTCCTCGCCGTCGAGCTGGTGGGGGTGCCGTTCTACCGCCGCGGCATGCGGCTGGACGATCGACGTCGGGTGCTCCGGGAACACCGTCCGCTCGCGCTCGGTTTCGGGGTCGCGGTCTTCGTGTGCTTCCTGATCCCGCTCGGCGCGGTGTTGCTGATGCCGGCCGCGGTGACCGGTGCGGCGCTGCTGTCCCGCCGCATCCTGAACCAGCCGCTCGACCGGGCGGCGCCCACGCCGGCTGGTTCGCCCGCCAAAGGTTCGCCCGCCAGAGGATCGTGAGGGAGTGCTCGTCCCGGGCGGGATGACCGCGCGGCGAATCGACGCCATCGTGCACCCCGCCACCTCGTCGCCGCGTGGTGGCGGGGCGATCCACCGGCGCGGCGGTCCCGCGATCCTCGCCGGGTACCGCGGGCGTGGGCCGGCGGCCGACACCGCGACCGCCGGCGACACCGCGGCTGGCGACACCACGGCCGCCGACACGGTGGTCGGCGCTGTTCGGTCAGCCGACCCGGAGCCCGTCCAGCAGGTCGGCGTCGCCGGCCACGTCCAGGGTGTCGAGGCCCAGCCGGCCCCAGAGGGCCAGCAGGAGGTCGCTGGCCGTGCCCGAGAGGTGGGCGCGGGCGTGGTGATCGTCGGTGTCGAGGATGGTACCGGTGTCCAGGAGCGCGACGCCGGTACCGCGCAGCCGGAGGTACCACTCCTGGCCGGCGTCGGTCGCCACCAGTTGGACCACGCCGTACCAGCCCTGGTCGAGGGCTCGCCGCCCCGCCGGCAGCCAGGTGTCCAGCACCTCGCTGATTCCGTCCGCCGCCAGCTTGGCCTCGATCGGCTCGCCGGTGGCGACCGCCATCTGGGCATCCCAGCGGTGCACCACCGTCTCGTGCGCCATCCGACGGTGCCAGAAGGCGACCTTCTTCGGCTGCGGCGCCCAGTTCCAGGCCGGCGCCTCCGGGTCGAGCCGATCCAGCGCCGCCATGAGCTGGTCGAACTGCTCCCGCCACCACTCGACCGCCGCCGGGCCGGTCGGCAGTCCCTCCGGTACCGTGCGGCGCGGCGGCGCCTCGGTGGTGCCGCGGGTGACGACGCCGTGGACCCACTGGTAGATCGAGCCGAGGTGGTGGACCAGATCAATCATGGTCCATTCCGGACAGGACGGGACCCGGATGTCCAGTGCCGCCTCGGAGATGGCCGCGCCGAAGGACGGCCCCTCGGCGCGGAGCGCCGCGAGCCAGAAGTCCTTGCTGCCGTGCAACCTGCTGCTCATGACGATCCCTCCGTAGGACCGGGCCGCCACCGCCCGGGCCGCCTTCCAGCCTAGGGTGAATGGTGTGCCAGACGTTAATGCCCGATTGACAAGCGCCACGAACTCCGCCGGCCCCGAACGGCTGGCCAGCTATACGACGCTGCGGCTCGGTGGGGCGCCCGGGGAACTGGTCACCGCCACGCAAAATGCCGAAATCGTGCAGAGTATACGTGAAGCGGGCTCACGCCAGGAGCCGATTCTGGTGCTCGCCGGTGGCAGCAACGTGGTGATCGCGGACGAGGGCTTTCCCGGCACCGTCCTGCTGGTCCGGACCCGGGGGTTCCGGGTGGTGGCCGAGGACGACGAGACGGTGACGGTCCGGGTCGCGGCCGGCGAGCCCTGGGACGACCTGGTGGCCGCCACCGTCGAGGCGGGCTGGTCGGGGGTGGAGTGTCTCTCCGGCATCCCCGGTTCGGCCGGGGCCACCCCGATCCAGAACGTCGGGGCGTACGGGCAGGAGGTCGCCGAGACGGTGACCGCGGTCGAGGCGTATGACCGGGTCACCGGCGACGTGGTCTGGATGACGCCGCGGGAGTGCGGCTTCGGCTACCGCGCCAGCGTCTTCAAGCACAACGACCGCTGGGCGGTGCTCAGCGTCGACTTCCGGCTGCTCCGCTCGCCCCTCTCCGCCCCGGTGCGCTACGCCGAACTGGCCCGGACGCTCGGGGTCGAGGTCGGCGACCGGGTGCCGCTGGCCGAGGCCCGGGCGGCGGTTCGGGCGCTGCGGGCCGGGAAGGGAATGGTGCTCGACGCCGCCGATCCGGACACCCGGTCCGTCGGATCGTTCTTCACCAACCCGGTGCTCGACCAGGCCGCGTACCTGGCGCTGCGAGAGCGCGCCGCCGAGCTGGGTGAGCCCCCGTCCTGGCCGGGAACGAACGGCACGGTCAAGGTCAGTGCCGCGTGGCTGATCGACAAGGCCGGATTTCCCAAGGGCTATCGGGGGGCCGGCGGGGTGGCGATCTCCTCCAAGCACACCCTGGCCCTGACCAACCAGGGCGACGGATCGACCACTGCCCTCCTGGCCCTGGCCCGGGAGATCCGCGACGGGGTCCACGCCCGATTCGGGGTCACCCTGCACCCCGAGCCGGTCCTGGTGAACTGCGCGCTCTGAGCGGCTCGGGCCGCCAACCTGTCGGGGTCACCCTTGCGTCGTCGCGGGCGGGGCCACGGCGGACCAGGCGACGGTGACCTCGCCGAGCCGCCACCGGGCCGGCCGGTCCAGTACCGGCCAGCCGGCCGCCCGGACCGCCTCGATCGTGCGGCGCCAGCGCTGCCGGGGCCCGAAGGTGGCGTACGGCGCCGCGGCCCGCCATCCGTCCTCCAGGGCGCTGATCAGTGCGTGTACCCCGGTTCCGGGGACGTTGTGGTGAATCAGCGCCTTCGGCAGGCGTTCGGCGAGCACCGCCGGACTGTCGAGTGTGGAGAGCCGGGCGGCCAGGGTCAGCGAACGTGGGCCCGTGGCGTCGACGAGGACCCAGCCGGCGATCCGGCCCAGCTCGTCGCAGGTTCCCTCGACCAGCACCCCGCCCGGTTGCAGCGCCTCCGTCATCATCCGCCAGGCCGGCGCGACCTCCGGCTCGGCGTACTGGCGCAGCACGTTGAACGCGCGGACCAGCACCGGACGGAGGCCGGCCAGCTCGAACCCGCCCCGCCGGAAGGCGAGTCCCGGCGGGTCGGCGGCCGGCGCCGCGGCGGCGACGCGGACCGGGTCGATCTCCAGCCCGACCACCCGGACGTCGGGCCGGACCGCTGCGGCCAGGCGCGCGCGCAGCTCGACGACGGTGACCGGGCTGGCCCCGTAGCCGAGGTCGACGACCAGCGGGTCGGCCGCGTCGCGGAGCAGGTCTCCGCAGGCCGCGACGATCCAGTTGTCCACCCGGCGCAGCCGGTTGGGATGGGTGGTCCCCCGGGTGACCGCGCCGATCGGCCGGCCGGGCGTCCGAAAGCCGGTGCCGGGCGGGTGGGACGTCCGGGGGTCGGCGCCCGGCGTGGGGTGCCGTGCGGCCGACACTCCGGTCAGCTCCGGGAACCGCCGACCCGGTGCACCTTGTGCTGGGCGGCCTGGGCCAGCGGGCGGACCACCAGCCGGTCGACGTTGACGTGGTGCGGCCGGGTGGCGCACCAGGCGATGCAGTCGGCGATGTCGTCCGCGACCAGCGGCTGGGCCACCCCCGCGTAGACCGCGGCGGCCCGTTCGGCGTCGCCGCCGAATCGGACCAGCCCGAACTCCTCGGTCCGGACCATGCCCGGGTCGATCTCGATCACCCGGATCGGCCGGCCGCAGAGCTCCAGCCGCAGCGTCTCGGCGAGCGCGGTCTGGGCGTGCTTGGCGGCGGTGTAGCCGCCCCCACCCTCGTAGACGACGAGGCCGGCGGTCGAGCTGAGCACGATGACGGTGCCGGCGCCGGAGGCCTCCAGCAGCGGCAGCAGCACCTGGGTGACCCGTAGGGTGCCGAGGACGTTCACGTCGTACATCCACTGCCAGTCGGCGATCGACCCCAGCTCGATCGGGTCCAGGCCGCGGGCACCGCCGGCGTTGTTGACGAGCAGGGTGACCGGCCCGGGAAGCGCGCGTACGGTGGCGGCCAGCGCCGCCACCGACTCGTCGGAGGTGACGTCGCAGACCTGCGCGGTCGCCTGACCGCCGGCGGCCTTGATCTCCTTGACCAGCGCGTCGAGCCGGTCGGCGCGGCGGGCGGCGGCGACGACGTGGAAGCCTTCGGTGGCGAGTCGGCGGGCGGTGGCGGCACCGATCCCGCTGGACGCGCCGGTGACGATCGCGACAGGAGTCATCGGGACATTTTGGCCCAGCCTGGTGCGGGCCATCCCGGCAGGCCGGAATGAGGTCTGTCACCACGCCGGGACGCATGGAGGATTGGGAGCTGCCCGATCGGGAAGATGTCACCCACCCGGGTGGTTCTTGTTGACGGGCCCCGGTCGTGCGGGACGGTGGAACACCGTGACAGAAGGAGCGGACGTGGCGGAAGCGCACACCGGCGTCGCCCGGCAGCGAGGTACCCAACCGTGGCCGACCCCCCGACGGATTGCCACCCTCTCCGTGCACACCTCACCGCTGGATCAACCCGGTACCGGTGACGCGGGTGGGATGAACGTCTACATCGTCGAGGTCTCCCGGCGGCTGGCCGAGGCCGGCGTCGAGGTCGAGATCTTCACCAGGGCCACCGCCAGCGACCTGCCACCGGTGGTCGAGATGGCGCCCGGGGTCCTGGTCCGGCACGTCATCTCCGGCCCCTTCGAGGGCCTGGCCAAGGAGGACCTCCCGAGTCAGCTCTGCGCCTTCACCACGGGTGTGCTCCGGGTCGAGGCGGCCCGGCCCCTCGGCTACTACGACCTGGTCCACTCGCACTACTGGCTCTCCGGTCAGGTCGGTTGGCTGGCCAAGGAGCGCTGGGGGGTGCCGCTGGTGCACACCGCGCACACACTGGCGAAGGTCAAGAACGCCCGGCTCGCCGAGGGGGACCGGCCGGAACCGAGGGCGCGGGTGATCGGCGAGGAGCAGGTGGTCGCGGAGGCGGACCGGCTGGTCGCCAACACCGCCGTCGAGGCCCGGGACCTGATCGACCGGTACGGCGCGGACCCGGGCCGGGTCGAGGTGGTGGAGCCCGGCGTCGACCTGGACCGCTTCACGCCTCCGACCCCGGGGCGGGAGGAGGCGGCCCGGCTCGCGGCCCGCCGCCGGCTGGGCCTGCCCGAGCATGGGGCCGTCGTCGCGTTCGTGGGTCGAATCCAGCCGCTGAAGGCGCCGGACGTGCTGCTGCACGCCCTCGCCGAGCTGCGGGACCGCGATCCCCGGCTCGCCGAGCGCGTCACCGTGGTGATCGCCGGTGGTCCGAGCGGTAGCGGGCTGGATCGGCCGACCGCGCTGATCGACCTCGCCGCGAAGCTCGCCGTGGACGACGCCGTCCGGTTCCTGCCACCGCAGACCGGCGACGACCTGCCCGCCCTCTATCGGGCCGCGGACCTGGTCGCGGTGCCGTCGCACAACGAGTCGTTCGGCCTGGTCGCCCTGGAGGCGCAGGCCTGCGGTACGCCGGTGGTGGCGGCCGCGGTCGGTGGCCTGGTCACCGCCGTCCGGGACGGGGTGAGCGGGGTGCTGGTCGACGGGCACGACCCGGTCGACTGGGCGCGGGTCCTGGGCGGCCTCCTGGCAGCGCCGGGCCGGCGGGCCGAGCTGTCCCGGGGCGCGGTCGCGCACGCCCGAAGCTTCTCCTGGGCCCGTACCGCCAGCCGGCTGCTCGCCGTCTACCGTGGGGCGGTGGCGGAACACCGCAACCAGCTCGCCTCCGAGTTGACGGAGGGGGCACGGGTGGTCCCGCTGGCCTGCTGACCCGGAGGATCGGGCGGCGGTCCGAGGCCACCCGCGAGCCCGGGCGGGTGGGCTTCCGACGAGCGGTCGCGGCCGGCCGGGCACGGGGGGGATCTGTCGGGCGAGCGCGGGTCGCCGGGCGCTCGGGTACGCGGGCTGCGCGCCGGCGGGTCGTCGGCGGCTGCCGGCGCGGACAGCGGACCGGTGCGGGTGCCGCCGGGTTGCGGTGCAGACGAGGCCGAGCCGGACGGAAGGTGGGCGGGATGAGGTCACGGGCGGAGATCGGTCAGCTGATCGAGTCGGTCTGCGCCGACCGGCAGTTGAGCTGCGAGCCGACGGGCGAGTTCTCGTACGCGGTCACGCTGCCCGGCACACACAAGCTCAAGACGATCTGCAACCTGATCGTCGGCGACTACGCGCTGCGGATCGAGGCGTTCGTGATGCGCCAGCCGGACGAGCGGCGTGAGGAGCTCTTCACCTGGCTGCTCCAGCGCAACGCCCGGATGTACGGGGTGGCCTTCTCCGTCGACGCGGTCGGCGACGTGTACCTCACGGGCCGGGTGAGTCTCGCCTCGGTGACCGAGGAGGAGTTGGACCGGCTGCTCGGCGCGGTGCTCAGCTACGCCGACGACTCCTTCGACACGATGCTGGAGATCGGGTTCGGCACGGCGATCCGCCGGGAGTGGGAGTGGCGGGTCAAGCGGGGCGAGTCGTTGGCGAACCTCCAGGCGTTCGCGCACCTTGTCGAGCGATCGGCTCCGGAAAACTCGGATTTGGACCGCCCCTGACGGGTATGCCCCGGCGGTGGCACCGGCGGCCCGTGCTGGTGCCCCCACGGCGGTACGCAGCGATGACCGCGCCGCCTGCCGAGGACAGACTGTCAGAGGGAGCGTGAGGATCTCATGGCCCAGCGGAACAGTTCCGGTCGCGGCGCAACCGCGACCGCGACGAAGCGCCGGCCCAGCAGCGGCACCGACATCAACAAGATCAAGATGATGAAGGTCGAGGACCTTCGCGGTCAGCTCCGCAAACGCGGCATCTCGGGGATCTCGGCCCTGCGCAAGATGGATCTGGTGAACCGCCTGGTCCGTACGTTGCGGGCGGAGAGTCGGGGCGGTGCCGCCGCGAAGAAGGCCGCCGCGAAGGCGCCGGCCAAGAAGGCCCCGGCGAGGAGGACGGCCGCGAAGACGATCGCCGCCGCGCCCGGCAAGCGGGCCGGTGCGCGGAAGACCGTCACCGCCAAGCGCGTCGCCACCGCCCGGAAGGCGCCGGCGAAGAAGGCCCCCGCGAAGCGCGCCCCGGCCAAGAGGGCGGTCGCCAAGCGCGCTCCGGCGAAGAAGACGGTCGCCAAGCGGGCCCCGGCGAAGCGGGGGCCGGCAGGGAAGGCGGCCGCGAAGCCCGCGCCGGCCCGAAAGACCACGGCCGCCGCCCGGCAGTCGGCCGGGGGCCGGAAGGCCACCACGGCGACGGTACGGAAGACGGCCGGTGCCCGGAAGGCCGTTGGGGCCGGGACGAAGGCGCCCGGTACGCGGACGGCGACGACCGCCGCGGTCCGGCAGGCCGCCGCCGGAACCGGGAAGACCACGGCCGCGCCGGCCCGGAAGGCGACGACCGGGGCGCGGAAGCGCACGTCGGCGGCGGGCCAGACCCGTCCGGCGGGCGGCGGCACGTCGAAGACCCTGAAGTACGCCCAACCGATCACCTCGACCCAGGACCAGCCGGAGCGACCGGGTCGGAGCCTGGTGACCCGGGACCACGACGTCATCAGGCGGTGGGCTGAGGCCCGTAACGCCCAGCCGGCGACGATCGAGGGCACCGAGCGCGAGGGCCGGCTCGGCGTCCTGACGTTTGACTTCCCGGGTTGGCGGGAAGGCGGGGGACTGCGGCCGGTCAGCTGGGACGAGTGGTTCGAGACCTTCGACCTACGGCGCCTGAACTTCATCTACCAGGAGCAGTTGTCCGACGGCCGGCAGAGCAACTTCTTCCGTACGGAGTCGCCGGACCGGGAGGAGGGATGACGGGAGTGCCTAGCATCGGGAATACGGACGATGGCGCCCGGTGTTGTCCCGTACGGCGCCGGAAAAACGTCATCGTAACCCGATGTGACCGGCAAGACAGGGGTCTCGGGTTGTGTGGCTGATCTGGCGACAACTACCGTAAGTAGGCGCATCGCGCTCGGAATAGTTCGGGGGATTGCCGGATCGATCAGATTCGCGCACCGAGCGCCGATGCTGGGGACGGGTGGCTTGGGAAAGCCGTTGGGGGACGGCGCGGCCACCTGTTACCGGCGGTGTGTGCGGGCGGCGTTTACGGGGGTGAGCGTCGCCCGCCGCCGCCGGGCCGTCCCGGAAACCCGTTCGATCGCGTCCGGCAGCCGATGGTCCGGCGGTGCCGGTAGGCCCCCGCTCCGAGCCACCGGCCCGGCTCAGGCGTCGACCGTGGCCGGAGTCGAGCGCCCTCCCGCCAGCCCGTCCGTGGGCCGAGACGACCCGGTTGGTTCCGTGGGCCGGGACGACCCGGCCGGCCGAACCGCCTCGGTGGGCCGAGCCGCCGGCACCGGCTGAACTGTCTCATCGTGCTGAACCGCCTCCGTCGGCCGGAGCGATGGCGCCGTGGGCTCGGCGTACGCCTCCTCGATCGCCCGTAGCGCGCGGGCCCGGCGCTCCCGGGCCGGCCCGGAGACCAGGTGGGAGACGGCGGCCATGGTGCCGAACGCCGCGCAGCCGAGCCAGAGCGCCGTGTTGCCGAACCGTTCCCGGACGAATCCGCCGGCCATGGGCGCCACGAAGGCCGCCACCGACCAGGAGAGCGAGAAGAGCCCCTGGTAACGGCCGCGGAGTGCGGACGGCGACAGCTCGGCGATGAGCGTCGAGGTCGACGGCGAGTTCAGCATCTCGCCGAGGGTCCAGATCACCACCGTGAGGGCGTAGAACCAGGCGCCGTCGGCGAAGGCGGTCAGTCCGAAGCCGACACCGGCGAGGAGCGCCGCCAGCGCCAGCACGTGGGAGCGGCGGCGATCCGCGATCAGCCGGGGGACGAAGAGCTGCCCAGCCACGATCATCACGCCGTTGACCGCGATCACGGCGCCGTAGGTGGAGGGCGACAGTCCGTCCTGGCCCATCGCGATCGGCAGCATCGAGGTGTGCTGCATGAAGATCAGCGCGAGCAGGATGTTCAACGCCACGAAGCTGACGTAGACCCGGTCGGTCAGCGCGCTCCAGAGCCCGCCCCGGTGTGGCGCGGCGCGGTCGGGCCGGGTGCCCGGGGCGGAGGCGGCGTGGAGCCGGCGGGTCTCGGGAACCCTCAGGAAGATGATCGCGGCGGTGCCGAGCGTGGTGGCCGCGTCGACGACGAAGAGCAGCAGGTAGTTCGCCTCGGCCGCCAGGCCGGCGAGGATCGCGGCGAGGGCGAAGCCGAGGTTGATCGCCCAGTAGTTGAGGGTGAAGGCGCGCAGCCGGTCCCGGTCCGGCACGACGTCGATCAGCATCGCGCCGAAGGCGGGCCGGGCTCCCTCGGTGAAGACGCCGAGCAGCAGAGCCCCGAGCGCCACCACCCACAGCGGCCGGGCGAACCCGAGCGCCAGCATCATGCTGGCGGCGCCGACGTGGGCGGTGAGCAGGGTCGGCCGCCGCCCCCACCGGTCGGCGAGGACGCCCCCGGTCAGCGTGCCGACCGCGCCGCCGGCGCCCCAGAGGCCGAGCACCACCCCGGCCTCGAACTCGGAGAAGCCGCGGACCTCGGTCAGGTAGATGGCCAGGAAGATGATGACGAAGGAGCCGAGCCGGTTGATCAGGGTGCCGGTCCAGAGGTACCAGAACGTTCGCGGTAGCCCGCCCACCGTCTCCTGGAACCAGTTCCGGACCGTCCGCACCATGCCCCCCGTACGGTAATGACCGATAGCTGTCAAGCGCCTTACGACGCTAGTCGTGGCCCACCAGCCAGGTCATCCGTATTTCCACGTGTCGGTCCTCACGCTGGGTCGCCGCGTGCCACCGTTGCTGGTCCGGCAGGATGAGCCCCATGACTGCGAGTACGAGGACCGAACCGGACAGTGCCCCGGTGGCGGGCGAGGGCGCCGCGGTGGGCACGTTGGTGCTGCTCCGGCACGGCGAAAGCGACTGGAACGCCAAGAACCTCTTCACCGGCTGGGTCGACGTGGACCTCACGGCCAAGGGCGAGGCGGAGGCAAGGCACGGCGGCGAACTGCTGCGCCGACACAACCTCCTGCCCGACGTGGTGCACACCAGCGTGCTGCGCCGCGCCATCCGCACCGCCGAACTGGCGCTGCACGCCGCCGACCGGCACTGGATCGCGGTACGCCGCTCCTGGCGGCTCAACGAGCGGCACTACGGCGCGCTCCAGGGCAAGAACAAGAAGCAGACCCTCGAGGAGTACGGCGAGGAGCAGTTCATGCTCTGGCGCCGGTCGTACGACACGCCGCCGCCGCCGATCGCCGATGACGACGAGTGGTCCCAGGTCGGTGACCCGCGCTACGCCCTGCTTCCCCCGGAGCTGATGCCCCGGACGGAGTGCCTGAAGGACGTCGTGGACCGGCTGCTGCCGTACTGGTACGACTCCATCGTGCCGGACATCCTCGCCGGCCGGACCGTGCTGGTCGCCGCGCACGGCAACTCGCTGCGGGCGCTGGTCAAGCACCTGGACAACATCTCCGACGAGGCGATCGCGAAGCTGAACATCCCCACCGGGATCCCGCTGCGCTACGACCTTGACCGGTCGCTGCGCCCGCTGACCGTCGGGGGCGCCTACCTCGACCCGGAGGCGGCCAGGGAGGCCGCCGCCGCCGTCGCCAACCAGGGCCGCTGACCTGTAAGGAAGGGCCCCTTGTTATCGGATTCTGTATAACAAGGGGCCCTTCCTAACACATCAGGCGGGTTCGCCGGTAACCAGGTAGACGACCCGCCGACCGGCGTTCACCGCGTGGTCGGCGTACCGCTCGTAGAAGCGGCCGAGCAGGGTGGCGTCGATCGCGGTCTCCACCCCGTACGGCCACTCGTCGTCGAGCAGGATCGCGAAGAGCCGTCGGTGTAGGTCGTCCATGGCGTCGTCGTCCTGCTCCAGCTCGGCGGCGAGGGTGGCGTCGGGCTTCGACAGCACGCCCGCGATCTTGGCGGCCATCCGGTCGGCGACGGCCGCCATCTCGGTGAAGACCCCGCGTAGCTCGGCTGGCACGGCCGGCGACGGATGGCGACGTACCGCCGTCTTGGCGACGTGGTCGGCGAGGTCGCCCATCCGCTCCAGGTCGGCGGCGACGTGCAGCGCGGTGATCAGGATCCGTAGGTCGGTGGCGACCGGGGCCTGCCGGGCCAGCAGGTCACCGACCCGCTCCTCCACCTGCCGGAAGATCGAGTCAACCTCCGCGTCTCGGGCGATCACACCCTCGGCGGCCCTTCGGTCGGCGGTGAGCAGCGCCTTCGTGGCCTGCCGCATCGCCACCTGCACCGCTTCGGCCATGTCGACCAGGAGCTGACTCACGATGTTCAGGTCGATCCGAAATTCCTCGCGCATGATCACGTCCCACTGGGTCAGTTCGTCGCGCCGGCGACCGGCGGACGACCGGCCGGTCCGGCGGCGGATCGGTCCGGCGTGCGCACGGCTGATGGGGGTCCCGCCCACGGTAGGGCGGCGCGGCGGCCCGGGGGTGAACGTTGGTGAACGGCACTCGGACGGAGGGTGAACATTCCCTGATGGCCGCGTGATTCGCCCGATTTTGCCTGGTCGATAGGTTAACGATGACCCTACGATCGCCGCGTGGACTGGGGGGTGGTAGCAGGCGTTGTCGGCGGGCTCGGCCTCGGCCTGTCCCTCGGCCCGTTCCGGCACCGGCTCGACCCGAGGTCGCGGCGCCGCGCCGTCGGAGCGCCGTCTGGCCGTCCCGGCGACGTCACCTTCGGGACGGGCGGTGCGACAGGCACCACACGTCACAGGAGGCCGGCGATAGGCACCGAGGAGCAGGCGGGCGGGCTGCCCGGTCTTGGCCGTAGGAGCCTTGATGCGCTCCGGGTCGGGGTCGTTGTCCTGGATGCCCAGGATGTCCCCGTCCTGGTCAACCCGGCTGCCCGGGCGATGGGGCTGCTCCGGGTCGGCACCACCCCGGGTACGGTCGCCGCACACCCGATCATTCGAACCCTCGCCGGCCAGGTCCGACGTACGGGCGTCCGGCGGGAGGTGGAACTGGATCTGCCGCGGGGCCGCGACGGCGGCATGCAGGATCCGCTCGGCGTCCACCTGCGGGCGATGGGGATCGGCTCCGGCTACGTCGCCGTCGAGGCCGCCGACGTCACCGAGTCGCACCGGGTCGCCCGGGTCCGTCGGGACTTCGTCGCCAACGTCAGCCACGAGCTGAAGACCCCGATCGGCGCGCTCCAGCTCCTCGCCGAGGCGCTGCTGGACGCCACCGACCGGACCATCGGTGGCGGTACCGTCGACCCGTCCGAGGAGTGGGCGGCGGCGCGCCGGTTCGCCGAACGGATCCATCACGAGTCGACCCGGCTCGGTAAGCTCGTGAACGAGCTGCTGGAACTCACCCGGCTCCAGGGGGCCGAGCCATTGCCCGACCCCGACCCCGTCGCGGTGGACTGGGTCATCGCCGAGGTCCTCGACCGGACCCGGACCGCCGCCACCGCCCGGGGGATCAGCATCGTCGTCGAGGGCGACCGCGAGCTGACCGTCTACGGCAGTGACAGTCAGATCGCCACCGCGGTCAGCAACCTGGTCGAGAACGCGATCGCCTACTCCGGGGAGGGGACGACGGTCACCCTGGCCGTCCGGCGTGACGGCGACCACATCGAGATCGCCGTCACCGACCAGGGCATCGGGATCGCGCCGGACGACGTCAACCGGATCTTCGAGCGCTTCTACCGGACCGACCAGGCCCGGTCGCGGCAGACCGGCGGCACCGGGCTTGGGCTGGCGATCGTCAAACACATCGCCACCAACCATGGCGGTCGGGTCGAGGTCTCCAGCACTCTTGGTGGTGGGTCGACGTTCACCCTGCGGCTGCCCGCACGTCCCCCGGACGCCTTCCTGCCGTCAGCCCCGTCAGTTGAGATCGAGACCGATCCGGTCGGCTAGCCCCCGTACGGATCGACAGAGAGAGGACAGTCCGTGGCCCGTGTACTCGTGGTCGAGGATGAGGAGTCGTTTTCCGACGCCCTCTCCTACATGCTGCGCAAGGAGGGATTCGAGGTCTCGGCCGCGGCGACCGGCACCGACGCGTTGACCGAGTTCGACCGGACCGGCGCCGACATCGTACTGCTCGACCTGATGCTGCCTGAGATGTCGGGTACCGAGGTCTGCCGCCAGCTTCGCCAGCGGTCCCAGGTCCCGATCATCATGGTCACCGCCCGGGACAGCGAGATCGACAAGGTGGTCGGGCTGGAGATCGGCGCCGACGACTACGTCACCAAGCCCTACTCGCCCCGGGAGCTGGTCGCCCGGGTCCGGGCCGTCCTGCGGCGACGCGGCAACGAGACCGCCGAGGCGAACACGCCGACGCTGGCCGCCGGTCCGGTCCGGATGGACGTCGAGCGGCACGTGGTGACCGTCGACGGCAACCCGGTGCAGCTGCCGCTGAAGGAGTTCGAGCTGCTGGAGCTGCTGCTCCGCAACGCCGGTCGGGTCCTCACCCGGGGCCAGTTGATCGACCGGGTCTGGGGCGCCGACTACGTCGGCGACACCAAGACCCTCGACGTGCACGTCAAGCGGCTGCGCTCGAAGGTGGAGCCGGAGCCGTCGCAGCCACGGTACATCGTCACCGTCCGCGGCCTGGGCTACAAGTTCGAGCCGTAGCCCGGGCAGACCGGCCTGTCGTGCCCGCAGCCTGCCCGCGTCCCGGCGGGCGTGGATCGTCCGTTCGCGCCGCGTCCGGGTCAGGGCGCCGGCTCGGCGGTGCGCTGGGTCGGACGTCGGCGGCCCGTGACCGCCGCCGACCGACCGTTGCCGGTCGCGGCCCCCGATGTTCCCGGTGTGCCATTGCCGGTGGCGGCCCGTGGGCCCGCCGTCTTTGGATCGCCCTTCTGCCGGTGTACCACGACCGGGTCGGCCTCGGCGGTCGCCGGATGCGGCGCGACCAGCCCGCGCCGGGCCCGCTCGCCACAGAGTTCGGCCAGTTTGGCGTACGCCGGCTTGCCGATCAGCGCGGTCAGCTCAGGCTCGTACGAGACGTACATCGGCTCGGTCCCGACGTGCGCCTCCGGCGAGGAGGTGCACCACCAGTCGAGGTCGTGCCCGCCGGCGCCCCAGCCCCGCCGGTCGAACTCGCCGAGCGTGGAGACCAGCACCTTCGTCCCGTCGGGGCGCTTCACCCAGTCCTGGTCGCGCCGGATCGGGAGCTGCCAGCAGACGTCCGGCTTGTACTCCAGCGGGTGTACGCCGTCCCGCAGCGCCTGGGCGTGCAGGGCGCAGCCGCCGCCGCCCGGGAAGTCGGCGTCGTTGAGGAAGACACAGGGGCCGTCCTCGCCCCGGGTCGCCGTACGCCGGGCCGGCGACTCCCCGTCGACCGAGTCCAGCTCGGTGTAGTTCTTGAAGCCTCGCCGGTAGTGCTGCCAGGTCCGCGGGGTGAGCCGCCGTACCGCCGCCCGGACCCGCTTCTCGTCGTCGGCGTCCGTGAAGAACGCGCCGTGTGAGCAGCAGCCGTCGGCGGAGCGACCGGCGATGATGCCGTGGCAGGTCTTGCCGAAGACACAGGCCCAGCGGGACAGGAGCCAGGTCAGGTCGGCCCGGATCAGGTGTTCGGGGTCGGCCGGGTCGGGGAACTCGATCCACTCCCGAGGAAAGTCGAGCGGGACCTCCCGGCTGCGTGGGTCGGCGGGGTCGTCCACGAGGATCCTGAGCTGGTTACGCGGTGCCACCTGGTCAGCGTACGCCCGTAACCCCGCTCTGACCTGCGTCTAGGGTCTTGTCATGCGACTCGGCGTACTCGACGTCGGCTCCACCACCGTGCATCTGTTGGTGGTGGACGCCCATCACGGGGCACACCCCTGGCCGGCCCACTCCGAGAAGGCGGTGCTGCGGCTCGCCGAGCAGATCGGCCCCGACGGGGCGCTGACCAGGGCCGGCGCGGACGCGCTGGTCGCCGCGGTGGCCGAGGCGCAGCGGTCCGCGGACCGGCTGCGCGTCGACGACCTCCTGGCCTTCGCCACCTCCGCGGTCCGGGACGCCACCAACGCGCGGGAGGTGTTGGCCCGGGTCCGGGCCGAGACCGGGGTGCGCCTGCAGGTGCTCTCCGGCACCGACGAGGCCCGGATGACCTTCCTCGCCGTACGCCGGTGGTTCGGCTGGTCGGCGGGTCGGCTGCTGGTGTTGGACATCGGCGGCGGCTCACTGGAGATGGCGGTGGGGATCGACGAGGAGCCGGAGTTCGCCCGCTCGCTCCCGCTCGGCGCGGGCCGGTTGACCCGTACGTGGCTGGAGCTCGGGCCCGACAGCGACGCCGCGCCCGACCCGGCCGCGGTCGTCCGGCTGGAGCGGCACGTCGAGAGCGTCCTCCGCCCGGTCGTCGACGACATGGCCGAAATCGAGTGGGACCGGGTCGTCGCCACCAGCAAGACGTTCCGGATCCTGGCCCGGCTGGCCGGGGCCCCGCCGGCGTCGGCCGGGCTCTGGGCCCGGCGCGGCCTCTCCCAGACCGGGCTGCGCCAGGTGGTCGGCTTCATCCGGCACATCCCGCCGGCCAAGCTCGCCGAGCTGGAGGGGGTCAGCGCCCGCCGGGCCCACCAGGTGTTGGCCGGGGCGGTGGTGGCGGAGGCGGTGATGCGCCGACTCGAGGTGGAGACCCTCGACATCTGCCCGTGGGCGCTGCGTGAGGGGGTCATCCTGCGCCGGCTCGACCAGCTGGAGCCGCCCCGCCGCCCGCGGTGGCGTAGCCTCCGTCGACCTCCCCGACACCCCTTGTGAGCTGGGTGTTCCCGGCTCCACTGGGCGATCTGCGGCGGCTCGTCCCGAGTGGTACGGGACCGGGCGGGCTACCCTGAAGGACGTGACCACCCGCGTACTGCTGTCCAGCTCCTCGGTGTTTCCCGAGCCGACGGCGGCCGCCTTCGAGCTGGCGGCGGCCCTGGGCTACGACGGGGTCGAGGTGATGGTCTGGACCGACGCGGTCAGTCAGGACGCCGGGGCGCTGCGCGGGCTCGCGAAGCACTACGGCGTCCCGGTGCTCTCGGTGCACTCGCCCTGCCTGCTGGTCACCCAGCGGGTGTGGAGTCCCGACCCGTGGGAGCGGCTGCGTCGTTCGGCGGTGCTGGCCGAGGCGCTGGAGGCGCCGACCGTGGTGGTGCACCCGCCGTTCACCTGGCAGCGGGACTACGCCCGGTCGTTCGGTGAGGGCCTCGGCAAGCTCGGCGCCGACCATCCCGGGATCCGGTTCGCGGTGGAGAACATGTACCCGGTGCGGATGGCCGGCCGACGGTTCGTGCCGTACCAGCCGAGCTGGGACCCGACCGACACCGGCTACGACGCCTACACCCTGGACGTGTCGCACTGCGCCGCCGCCCAGACCGACGCGCTGGTGATGGCCGACCGGATGGGGAGCGGGCTCGCCCACGTCCACCTGGGGGACGGCACCGGCGAGGGGCGGGACGAGCACCTGGTGCCGGGCCGGGGCACCCAGCCCTGCGCGGAGCTGCTCGGCTCGCTCGCCGGGCGGGGCTTCACCGGTTCCGTCGCACTGGAGGTCTCCACCCGGCGGGCCCGCAGCCGGGCCGACCGCGAGAACGACCTGCGGACGGCGCTGGCCTACACCCGCCGACACCTGAGCACGTCGGTCGACGTTCCCACGCCCTGAGCCGTACCCACCCCGGGGCGATGCCGGCCTTCCGGTCCCGTCGCGTCCCCGGGTCGGGGGGCGTCAGGCGGCGGTGCAGGTGACGCCGTTGAGGGTGACGTCGGTGGGGACGACGTCCGGCGTACCGCCGGAGACGCGCAGCGAGGCGGTCAGCGTCTCGCCGACACTGAGCTCGTCGCTCCACCCGGACCACCAGAGCACCACGTCGGGGCCGTGCTGCGCCCAGGCGTACCCGGCCTCCTCGACGCGTTGGCCGCCGAGCAGGCGGAACCGGATCGACCAGGCCTGCAATCCCACCGGGCCGGTGTTGGTCACCTGGATGGCGTCCGGGGCGGCGCCGCTGGCCGGTCGGTAACCGGCTCGGCATGACCCGTCGGGGTCGGAGCCGGTGCGCTGCCGGGTGCTCGGGGAGGGCGCGGAGACGTTTCCGGAGACGTCCCGGGCGACCACGTGGAAGTCGTAGGTCAGGTCGGGGATGAGCATCCTGACCTCGGTGGAGGCCTCGCCGCTGCCGCCGATCACGACGGCGGTGCCCACGCCCTCGGTCCGGGCGTAGACGAGGTAGGTCGGGGCCGAGGCGTTGTCCGTCGAGGGTGTCCAGGTCAGGCCCACGGTGCGGGCGGTGACGTCGGTGACCACCGGGGCACCGGGCGGACTCGGCGGCTCCGACTCCTGGGGCGCCGGATCGGTACGGAAGGTGACCGGCGCGGAGAAGCCGCTGACGTTGCGGCCGTCGGAGGCACGCACCACCCAGGTGTACGTCGTGTCGGGCCGCAGTCCGGTGAACCGGTACGACGGCACGGCGCTGCTGGCGTGGAAGCCGGTGTCGCCGGGGCGCTGGTACCAGATCTCGTACTGGGTGACCCCGGTGTCGTCCGTGGACGGACGCCAGGTGAGCAGGGCCGAGGTCTCGGTGACCTGCGTGGCGACCGGAGTGCCGGGGACGGTCGGCGGTGTCGTGTCGGTGGGCACCGGAACGGCCCCCGCGAGGGTGAGCACCGCCGCCAGGAGGGTGTGGATCGCCATCTGCGCCCCCGGTGGTTCCCGACCAACAAACTTATGTACATCGATTTTTGCATGTGGGGTCGGCACGCGGACATAGGAGTCTTTGCTGGAAAAGACTGGAACTTGTACGCTCACGCCTCGTGGCCGAGCCGGTGGAGGTGCTGGAACGGCGGATCGACGCCCTGCGGGCGGCGGTACGTCGGTCGGTGGTGGCCGGGGACACCGCGCGGGCCCGAGCACTCCGGGCCGAACTACGGGCCGCCGAACGCGCCTGGGACGAGGCGATCGCCAACCTCGCCGAGGCGACGGCGCCGAAACCGGAGCCGGTCGCCACCCGCGCTGTCCCGGCCCGGCCGGTGACCCCGCTGCTGCCGGTGCGGGAACAGGTGCACGACGCGCTCACCCTGCTCACCGTCCCCGCCGCGCCGAAGCTGATCGCCGACGTCCACGAGGCGTTCTTCGGCACCGGGGGACTCGCCGCCGGGCGTCTCACCCACCTGCGCCGGGACGAGCGGCGCTCGTACGAGACCGCGCGGCGCGCCCGGCCGTACTATCTCTGCTCCGCGCTGACCGCCGAGTACCTGACGCCGGCGCGCGGCCTCTTCGCGGTCTCGACCTGGCCGCTGGAGCGGCGGATCGTCGGCCCGCTCAGTCCGCGGGTCCACTTCCTGACCGCGGCCGTCCGGATCGCCGAGCGGGCGGCCCGGCTGCCGCGGGTGAGCGCCGCGGTCACCCGGCTGCTCTGGCGGTTCGCCACCAACATTCCCGGCGCCGCCGCACCCGGGCAGCTTCCCGCCACGGTGGACACGAGGGTGATCATCGAAGCTGCCGGGGACGAACTCGAGGTGCACATCGAGGCCGACCGGGCGCAGCGGGCGGCGGCGGCCGACCGGGCCCGTCGCCAGCTCGACGACGTCGCGCAGCTCTTCGGCCACACACTGGACCGGGTCAGGGGGACGAAGACGGCATGACCAGCATGAACACCGCCGAACGGCTGGCCGCGATCCGGGGCGGGGCGAAGCCGAAGCGGCACAACGCCCGGACCATCGCCGCGCTGACCCGCAATCCCGGCTGCGCCCGTCGGGCCGTCCTCGACTGCGCCGGAATCGACAAGCAGCGGTTGGCGGCGTACGTCGACTTTCCGGCCCGGTTCGGCCAGTCCCAGTTCGCGATCGCCCGGGGAAACGCGTTCGAGGCGCAGGTGAAGGCGGACGGCGCCGCCGAACTGCTGACGCTGCTGCGGGAACGACTCGGACTGTCGATCCCGGAGGTGGCGTACGACGACCTGGCGTCGGTGACCGGCCGGGAGCAGGAGAGCCCGGAGGTCCGGTACGCGCGTACCCGGACCCTGCTGATCCGGGCCGCCACCGGGGCCGGCGACGCCGGCACCCTCTTCGACCACCCGCTGCTGCGGATCAACGTCGCAGGGCAGCCGGTCTACCTCGAACCGGACCTGATCGCCTTCCAGGCCGGTGGCCGGTTCCACGTCGTCGAGATCAAGTCGTTCGCGATCGTCGACGGGCAGGCCGACGCGGGCAAGGTTTCCTCGGCGGCGATCCAGTCGGCGGTCTACGTGCTGGCGATGCGGGAGCTGCTGGCCGAGGCCGGGTTCGACCCGGAGATCGTCTCGCACGACGTGGTGTTGGTCTGCCCGCGCGACTTCTCCAACCGGCCGACGGCGGTGCTGGTCGACGTCCGCAAGCAGCTCGCGGTGCTGCGCCGGCAGCTGGGCCGGATGACCCGGATCGACGAACTGCTGGCCGCGCTGCCGCCGGACCTCAGCTTCGACCTGGCGCCGGACGCCGCCGGGGTGCCGACCCGCGACCCGGCCGCGATCGTCACCGCGCTGCGGGCGATCGACGCCCGCTACACCCCGGACTGCCTGGCCGTCTGCGAGCTGGCGTACTTCTGCCGGCACGAGGCGCGCGGCTGCACGGCGGCGCTCGGTCCGGCGACCCGGGAGGCGCTGGGCGGGATCGACCGGGTCGAGACCGCGCTGGCGCTGGCGCACGACGTGCTGCCCCCGGCCGAGGAGCAGGCGGAGGCCGCCGCGCTGCTCCAGGCCGCGGCCCGGCTGCGCGCCGAGGCCCTGGCCGGAGCGCCGGCATGACAGCCCGCCGTCGGAGCGCCGGCACGACAGCGAACCGCCGGCGGGTGGGCGGATGAGCACCCTCGTCGCGCTGGCCCGGGCCGAGGCGGTGGCCGCCGGCTTCGCCCAGCGTACGACCACGGTACGGCACCTGCACGTCGCCGCCCGGCCGCTGGTCTTCGTACCGCTGAGCATGGCCGGCGAGGCGAACGCCCCGCTCGCCGCGCTGGTCGGCACCGACCCGGCCGCGCCGCGGCTGCTGGTGGTGCCGCAGCCCCGCAATCGCGACCAGCGGTTCAGGTTCGCCGCCGAGTTGGCCGAGGTGCTGCTGCCGTACCTGGACAGCTTCCGGGGCGTCGCGGAGGCGGTCCCGGTCAACCGGGGCAAGGAGATCCGGCACCGGTACGTCGACGCGCCGCAGGTGCTGGTGCCGAACCCGGCCGGAATCCAGTTCACCCGGCTCCTCGGCCGGTCGACGCGGTTCCGTCGTACCGACGGGGACTATCCGGTGCACCCGTCGGTGCCGCTGCTCGGCCGCTGGCTGACGTTCCTCGCCGACCGGGCCGAGCATCCCGGCTCGTGCCTGCTGCTGGCGATGACCGAGGCGCTGACCCTGCACTGGGCGACCGGGCAGTCCCCGCTCGAGGACAATCACCTGGCCGCACTGCTGGCCTGGATCGACCCGCCGGACGGGCTCACCGGGGCGGAGGCCGCGGCCCGGGCCGAGGACCCGCTGACCTGGCCGCCGGCCGGACCGCTGACCGACCCGACCTTCGACAACGAGGTGCTGGCGCCGCTGATCGCCGCGTACGCGGAGGCGGGCGACGATCCCGGGCGGCAGGCCCGGGCGCGGGAGGCGCTGGCCGAGGCGCTGCGGGGACAACTCGCCCCAACCTGGCGGCTGATGTGGCGGGGGCTGGCGTTGCTGCGCGACCTGCCGCCCGGGGCGCGGGTGGCGCAGCGCTGGGCGGAGGACCGGGACGCCTTCACCGGATTCGCGTCCTACCTGGACGAGGGCGGCCACCCGCAGCCGCGCCGCGACGGGGCGGTCGTCGCCGCGCAACGCCTGCACCGGCTGGAACGGGCGCTCCAGTCGTACGCGGTCCAGCGGGCGTACGACGACCCGCTGGTGATGGCCGACTACCGGCTCACCGGTGAGGCGTTCGTCGGTGAGGTGACGCTGGCCGACCCGAACCGGATCGACGACAGCGGCAGGCGTCGGGTGCTGCGGCCGAGGATCATGCTTCGGACGACCGATCCGGTGCAGGTCACCCCGGGCACGGCCGTCTACTCGCCGGACCGGCCGCAGCAGAAGGCCCGGGTCGTCCTCGTGACGCCGCGGCCCGACGGCACCGGGACCGACGTGGTGCTGGAGCTGACCGGCGGGCTGGGCCGGGCGCTGACCCCGGCGCCGGGGAGTGTGCCGGAGGTGGGGGAGCGGGTCTGCTACACCACGCTCTCCGACGGGTTCATGCCACCCGGCGAGTTCCCGGCCCGGGAGGAGACGCCGTGGACGCACGGCGGTCCGCCGACGGCGGACGAGGAGGCGGTCGAGCCGACCGCCGAGGACGCCCTGGAGGAGTGGGAATGACGACGACCCCGTACCGGTGGGTGCTGCCGGGTACGCCGTCCCTCGGCGTGGTGGCGCCACGCGCCGGCGCCGGTGCCGGGCCGGCCGGGTCGGCGGTGCCACCCGACGAGGCGGCCCGGCGGGCGGTCGCCGGGGTGCTGGCCGAGCTGTCCTCCGGGGACCACCGGGGGGTGGTGGTCGACTCGCCGCCCGGGGCGGGGAAGTCGACGTTGGTGGTGCGGGCCGCCGGCGAGCTGGCCCGGGCCGGCGAACCGCTGATCGTGGTCGCCCAGACCAACGAGCAGGTCGACGACCTGATCGACCGGCTCGCCCAGGCCGAGCCCGACCTGCCGATCGGGCGGCTCTCGGCGAACGACTACACGGCGAGCGAGCGGGTCCGGCACTACTCGACGGTCCGGGTCGCGGCCAAGGTCGCGGACCTCGGCGGGTCATCCGTGATCATCGGTACGGCCGCGAAGTGGGCGATGGTCCCGGAGGGACGCTGGCCCTGGGCGATCGTGGACGAGGCGTACCAGATGCGCTCGGACGCGCTGCTGCGGGTGGCCGGTCGGTTCGACCGGGCGCTGTTCGTCGGCGACCCGGGACAGCTCGATCCGTTCTCGACGGTCGAGACCGAGCGGTGGGTCGGGCTGACCTGGGATCCGATGCAGTCGGCGGTCGCGGCGCTGCTGCGGCACAACCCCGAGCTGCCGGTGCACCGGCTGCCGGTGTCGTGGCGACTGCCCGCCTCGGCGGCGCCGGTGGTGGCCGAGGCGTTCTATCCGTTCACCGGCTTCTCCGCCGGCACGACCGAGGCGCAGCGGTCGCTGAGCTTCACCACGGCGGGGCTCGGCGGCGGGCCGGTGGACGAGGCGCTGGAGTTGGCCGCCTCCACCGGCTGGGCGTTGTACGAGCTGCCGGCCCGGCACACCCTGCGGACCGACGCCGAGGCGGCCGCCGCCTGCGCCAGACTGGCGTTGCGGCTGCTGGAACGGGGTGCGGTGGCGGTCTCGGAGCGGGATCCGGCGGGGCGGCCGGTGACCGCCGACCGCATCGCGATCGGGGCGGCGCACCGGGATCAGGTGGCGGCGATCCGTTCCCAGCTCGGCCCGGCCGGGGCGGGTATCACCGTCGACACCGCCAACCGGCTCCAGGGCCGCGAGTACGACGTGACGATCGTGCTGCACCCGCTGTCGGGGCGGCGGGACGCGACCGCGTTCCACCTGGAGGCGGGGCGGTTGTGCGTGCTGACCTCGCGGCACCGGCACGCCTGCGTGGTGGTGGCCCGGGCGGGCATCGCCGAGCTGCTCGACGCTCACCCCTCGACCGAGCCGGTCCACCTCAACGTCCCGGTCAAGTTCCCGGACGGGTGGGAGGCGAACCAGGCGATGCTGGCCCGCCTGGCGGCCCATCGGACGACGGCCCGCTAGCGGCCCCGGTGCGCCGACCTGCCGCCCGGTTCCGCCTCGAAAAGGAGCCAGGTCAGCCGGCGGGGATTTCGCCGAGGACGCGTCGAGCACTCGTGGCCTCCTCGTCGGCCCGGCCCACGGTCCGGGCACATGCGGCCAGCGTCTTCCACAGGGCCCAGCCGCGTCCGCGTGCCCACATCGCCGCGTCGACGGATAGCCGCTCTCGGAACGCCGCCCGGCCCTCGGCGGTCAACAACGTCCATGCGATCGCCAGGTCACAGGCCGGATCGCCGACGCCGTACGTTCCGAAGTCGATGACCGCGGTCAGCCTTCCGTTTTTGAGCAGGAGGTTTCCCTGGGCGACGTCACCGTGAAACCAGGTTCGCGCGCCGTCCCAGGACGCGTCCAGTGCGCTCGTCCAGATATCGCGGGCCAGGTCGACGTCGATGTGGCCGTCCAGCGTCGTCAACGCGCGCTGGACCTCTCCATCGAAGGTGCGCAGCGTGCCGCCCCGGAACCAGTTGTGCAGCCCGGGAAGGGGACCGTCGGTGGGATCGATGCCCTGTAACGCCGACAGGAACCCGGCCAGATCAAGGGCGAACCGGACTGGGTCGGCGATGCGGTCGATACTTGCGGGCTCGCCGTCGAGCCATCGGTAGACCGACCACGCGTAGGGGTAGCCTGCGCCGGGTTCCCCTCTCTCCAGCGGGACGGGGATGGGCAGCGGGAGCTGGGGGGGGCGAGTTCCGGCAGCCAGCGGTGATCCTTGTCGACCGCCAGGGCGTACTCGACCGCGCTGGGCAGCCGTACCGGCATCGCCGGGCCGAGATGGAAGGTCCAGTTGTCCCAACCGCCGTCGGCGACCGGCTGGACCGGCAGGTCGGCCCACTGGGGAAACTGGTCGGTGATCAGCCGACGTACCAGCTCGGCATCGATGGCGATGCGTTCGGGGACGGGCCGAGCTGCGGCGTGTCGCTCATCGAGACGTCCCTGTCTCGTCGCCGGCGTCCGGGCATGTCACCGGGGAGACGACGAGGTGAGGATCGATCGGCATCGCCAACGCATACCAAGGTGCGCCTGGCTCGGCAACGAGTTTTCGGCTCTGCGCAAGGTCAGGCGGCGACGGTGCGGGCGGTGGCGTACACGTCGGGCGGCAGGGAATGGGAAAGCCGCCAGATGACGCGCATCGGTCGGTCGCCGGTGTGGGAAACGTACGTCATCGGACCGGCATACAGGTATGGAGGCGCGCCGAGGTCGCCGTCCCGGACCTTGGTCTCGCGGACGAACAGGTGCACTGTCGAGCCTCGCGCGGCGTGGTGGCGGTAGCGCTGCCCGGTCGGGGAGGCCGCCGAGGTGGTGCTCTGTGACTCCCACTGGAAGAGCGTCTCGGAGATGGCCCGGTCGGCGTACATCGTGGTGGGGGAGTAGTGGCGCTCGGACTTGACCAGGGTGACAAAGAAGAGGTCGGCCTGCTCGTCCGGGACCCACTTCACCCCTTCCCGGAGCTGCGTCGGGTTCGGTACGCCGAAGGCGGCGCACGCCTCGTCGCGGCTGTACCGGGCGTGTACCCGCAGCGGCACGGTTGCGGTGATCGGCCCGAGGGTGACCCGGTGGATACGTTGCTGAAGGACGTCCGCCAGCTCGGCCAGCTCGGCGCACCGGTCCGGGTGCGCCCAGAGCCGCTTCAGCCCTTCCCCCACACGGTCAAGCGGGATCCTGTTGCCCCAGAGCGCGACGTGCAGCAGGTGCGCGAGTCGGCCGGGCCCCGGGTGCTCCCCGGCGGCGACCCGGCGCAGCAGGTCGATCCGGTCGGGATCGTCCAGGTGCAGCATCCGACCGATCGCGGCGCCGAGGGCGGCATCGTCCGGGCCGGGCTGTCGCTGGTTCAGGCCGGCGCGACGGCGTAGCCCGGCCCAGCCGCCAAGAGCCTTCCGGCGGTAGAGGTCCTCCGGCTCCAGGCCGGTTTCGGCGAGGAAGACGCTGAGGCTGACGTTCCCGAGGCCGCGCAACTCCCTGGTGAGGTTCGCGGTCGAGTTGGGTAGCGCGGCGCGAAGGTTGGCCAGGACGATCTCCTTGGCCACCCGGTCGAGCTGGATGTGACAGCCACTCGGCAGGTGCGGGAAGTCGTGTTCGACGGCTTCGGTGAGGGCGCGGCGGCTGATCCCGGTGAGCGCCCGCCACCTCAGGTCGAACCGGAAGTTGGCGTGCTGACCACCGATGAAGTCGAGGACGGTCAGGCAGGCTTTGCCCGGGTCTAGTCGCAGACCCCGACCGAGCTGCTGAAGGAAGATGGTGGCGCTCTCGGTCGGCCGCAGCATCAGGATCGTGTCGACCATCGGTAGGTCGACACCCTCGTTGAACAGGTCGACCGTGAAGAGCACCCGCAGTTCGCCGCGCCGGAACCGGTCGATCAGTGGCGGGCGCTCGCCGGGATCGAGCCGGGACGTCACCGCGACGGCCGGCACCCCGGCCTTGTCGAAGGCGGCGGCCATGTACTCGGCGTGCGCGACGCTGACGCAGAACCCGAGCGCGCGCATGCGGTGTACGTCGACCAGGTCGCGCACCGCCTGGAGGATCTTCGCAACGCGGGCGTCGTTGCCGGTGTAGACGCGGCTCAGCTCGCCCGGGTCGTAGCCCTGGCCGCGCCGCCAGCGCAGCCTCGACAGGTCGACGTCGTCGTGCAGGCCGAAGTACTGGAACGGCGTCAGAAGCTGCCGTTCCAACGCCTCCCAGAGGTGTAGTTCGACGGCGGTACGTCCACCGAACCAGCGGCGTACGTCGCCACCGTCGGCGCGGTCCGGGGTCGCGGTGAGCCCGAGGAGTTCCCGGGGATTCAGCCGTTCCAGGAGCCGGGCATACGTCGGCGCCTCGGCGTGGTGGAACTCGTCGACGATCACCATGTCGAACCGGTCCGGCGGCAGCTCCTCGTCACTGAGCCGGTGCAGCGACTGCACGGAGGCGAAGACGTGCCGCCACTCGCGGGGCTTCTCGCCACCGACCAGGACCTCGCCGAAACTACCGTCCCGCAGGACGTGCCGGAAGACAGATCGGCTCTGCCGGAGGATCTGCTCCTGGTGCGCGACGAAGAGCAGCGAGTCGACTCGGTACCTGTTGCGCAGCTCGCGGTAGTCCAGGGCGGCGACGATTGTCTTGCCGGTGCCGGTCGCCATCACCACCAGGTTGCGGTGCCGGCCGTGTACCAGGCGCTCGGCTTCGAGGTCGGCGAGAATCGCCTGCTGGTAGCCGTATGGCCGCACGTCGAGGCTGGTGAACTCGATGTTCGACGCCTCGCGGTCGACGAGCCGAACACCGCTCGACCGGTACTGCTGGCGCTCGTGTCGGAGCGCGTGGTGGAGGCGGTCACGATCCCGCGCCGGGTCGTACTCCTCGAAAGCCGGATCGTTCCAGTAGTCAGTAAACGTCGCCTCGAAGGTGTCGATGACGTGCGGCTGCTCCAGGCTCGAAACCCGTATGTTCCACTCCAGGCCGTCGACCAGCGCGGCCCGGGACAGGTTTGACGAGCCGACGTACGCGGTGGTCACTCCGCTGCGGCGGCGAAAGAGCCACGCCTTGGCGTGCAGCCGGGTGGTCCTGGTCTCGTACGAGACTCTGATGGTGGCGCCGAGGTCACTGAGCCGGTCGACGGCGCGCTGGTCGGTCGCCCCGAGGTAGGTGGTGGTGATGACCCGAAGCTGGCCGCCGCGGGCGATCAGGTCGCGGATCGCGGGCTCCAGGATGCGTACGCCCGTCCAGGTAATGAAGGCGCAGAGCAGGTCAACCTGATCGGCGGAGGCCATCTCGGTGACGACCTCGTGACCGATGCGGGGCTGGTGACGACCATTGACCAGTAGTGCACCGGTGGAGAGCGGAGTGCTGGGGCGGTCGGGAAACCGCGGCCGGGCGGGTGGGGTCGGCGGCCGGGCGATAGCGGTGAGAAGCTGCCGGTGCGCCTCTGTCACCTGGTCGTCGGCCGTGGCGGCCCGAGGGTCGAGAGCGGCGATCCCCTCGGCGATCTGGTTGGCCAGCTCGACCTGCCGGGCCACCCGGTCGGGGTCTGGGCTGCCGGGGACGGCACGGAGGGCGCGACGGGCCAGCGCCGCGATGTGCCGGGCGAGCATCTCGTGGGCGTCGGCCGGATCCAGGGCCGCCCGCTCGATGAGGTGGGGATCGAGGCATTGGAGCTGGCGGGCGACGTCGGTGGTGATGAGGCGTTCATAGATGCCGGGTGCCAGCTCGGTCACCCGAGGGAGGGTAGCCGCTCAGGCCATCCTCTGGAATCGATGACCTGTCGGGGGTACGCGTCAACCGTTCAGCCCAGGACTGGGCGGGAGGCCGCGGACGAGATTCGCGGTGCCATCAATCGGATCGAGCGCCCACTGCAGCCCGTCTGGCCCGCTCGCGCCCTCCTCCTCGCCGAGGAAGCCGATGTGTGGCGTGACCTTGTGCAGGTTATGCCCGAAGCTCTCGCTCGATCCGGTAGTCCAACTCCGAGGCGACGTCCCGGTCACCTTTGGCCGTCAGGGCACCGGAAAGTTCGTGCCGAACGATGTCGCCTGCTCGCTCGATGGCCTCGACCGCGATCGACATCAGCCCGGAATACATAGTCACAGCAGCCATTGTGAGTCGGTGTGACCTCGTCGGACCTGCATGATGTGCGTCAGCCGACACGGCGTGGAAGGCCAATAATCGGTGTAGGTGCGGCTCGGGACGGTGGTGGCCACGGACCGGCGGAGAGCCCCTTTTGCTTGATCGAATATCGCCACATACCGAACGATGCCCACTTCGGCAATTCAGTTATGGCGGTTGTCGATCGATCGGCGTACCGTCTGGGTACACGATGTACCCAGACGCGGTGAGGTGCGCGATGACAGACCGGACCGAGCCCACCCCAGGCAAGCGGGTCGAACGCCTTCGCCGCGCGGCGGGGCTCTCCAGGGAACGACTCGCCGGACTCGCCGGGCTCTCACCGACCACGGTGAAGTTCATCGAAAACGGCAAGCGCTCGCTGACTCTCCGGGCTGCGCAGCAGATTGCCCCGCACCTCGGCGTACGGGATCTGGGTGACCTGTTCGGACCGAGCGTGACGCTGTCGCTCGACAGTCGGTCCACGCATCCGAGGGTCGAAAACGTTCGTCGCGCCCTGACGGCCTGGCATGTCCATGTCGGTGGCGAGCCGGCGTCACCGGACTATCTGCGTGGTGCCGTCGATTCGGCCTGGCAGACCTGGCATACCTCCCGGTACCAGCGGTCCGAAGCCGGTGCGGTTCTGCCGGGTCTGCTTGACACCGCGCAGCGCGCGGTACGGCTACACACCGGGATGGAGCGGCGACGCTCCCTCGCCATGCTCGCGCAGGCCTACCACCTGGCCCAGGCGTTTCTCGCCTGGCACGGCGACCGAGAGCTGTGCTGGCTGACCGTCGACCGGGGGATGACGGCTGCCCTGGACGCCGACGATCCGATCGCGATCGCCCAGGCGAGCTGGTACGCGGCGCACCTGCTTCGCTCGGTCGGTCGCGGCGACGAGGCGCTGGTCCGGCTCGCCGAAGCGAGGTCACTGATCGAGCCGCGCGTTGCGGACGGCCCGGTCGAGTATGCCGAAATGCTGGCTGACCTGCACCTCTGTGCGGCGTTGACCCGGGCGCGTACCGGCGACCAGGGGGCCTGGTCCGACTGGGAGATCGCCCGGGATGTCGTACACCGCGCCCTGCCGGCGGACTTCGTCGGGCTACGTACCCGGGTATCCCGTCCCCTGGTCGAGGTCTACGCGGTCATGTGCGCGGTAGACCTCGGTGATCCGGACGAGGCGCAGCGTCGGGCGCACTCGCTCGACCCGGCGTCGATCCCGTCGACCGAGCGGCGCGGTCGGCACTACGTCGAGTTGGCTCGTAGCGCTGACCTGGAGGGCGCGCGGGAGGCCACGTTGCACCTGCTGGCCAAGGCGGACGCGACCTCGCCGGAAACGGTGCGGTACAGTCCGGCGGCCCGGGACATGCTCAGCCGGCTCGTCACCGAGGCGCCGGCATCGATCCGAGCGGAGGCGGTCGAGCTTGCCCAACGTGCCGGTGTGACGCCGTAGGGAGACACCGCGTAACCGGGTACGCCGGGTACCCATTGCTTTCTTGCCAGGCACCTAGCGTAGTCACGCAGTCGCGGCAGGGATAGCTACATCAAAGGCCATCAGGTGTGCTGGCAGTCGCTGCTGGTCCTGCCGTGACCGTTTTGATCGGACGCGGTGACACGACCTCTGTCAGCACCGAGCATCGCCGACCTGGCCGCCGCGCTGGAGGCGTCGAAGGTGCGGCGGTCGTGATCTGTCGGGCGGGGAGTCGGCTGGGTCCGCATCTGGTCCGGGCCGCGACGTTCCGGGTACGCCGGTGGCGCGGCCTGGACCCGGCGCAGGTGTACGCCTATCGAACCGACAGGCCACGGCTTGAGGGTCCGTTCGTCATCGTGACTGGCGACCGCGTCAGGTGGTCGACCGAAGCAGCAGGTACGGAAGGATCGACGTCGCATACGGTGTGCGTTCTCGTTTGGTAATGGTGCTCGCCGTCGCGGCGGCGGTGCTCGGTGTCGCCGTACTGGTCCCGGCCACGTACGTCCGGTTGTCCGGCCGGACCGGCGCCGGTGGTGGGGGCGGCGGCAGCCCGGCCGCCGTGCGAACAACTCCCACCCCGCCGCCGACGCTGACCGCCAGGCCGGTCTCGGTGTCCTTCGAGGGCAGCTTCTTCTCCTGGGCACTGCTGGAGCGGAAGACCGGCAAGCTCTCGGGCGCGAAGAACATGACCGCCACCAACTCGACAGAGTCGATGCTGAAGGTGTGGATCGTCGCCGACTACCTGCGCCGGCTCGGCGAGAAGCAGCCCAGCCCGGAGCGACTCACGCAGGCCAGGGTCGCGATCGTGGACAGTGACGACGACGCGGCCAACGCCCTCTGGAACGCCGGTGGTCGTTCCGCCGTCCTCAACCGGCTGATCAGGATCTGCGGGTTGACCGAGACCGCACCCGGCACCGTGCCGGGTTATCGCGGCTGGTGGAGCTTCACCACCATGTCACCGCGCGACGCGGTCCGGATGGGCGACTGCGTCGCCAGCGGCAGGGCTGCCGGTCCCCGGTGGACCCAGTGGCTGCTCGACACCATGAGCGAGGTCCGCGGCAGCATCGACGAACAGTGGGAGCGCAGCGGCGGCGGCCGCTGGGGCATCATCGACGGCCTGCCCGACAGCATCCTCGACCAGGGGCCGGTCAGCATCAAGAACGGCTGGACCCGGCTGAACTACGACGGCAACTGGCACGTGAACTGCCTCGCGCTCACCAAGGACTGGGTGTTGGCCGCGATGATGCGGTACCCCGGCACCCACGGCCTGAGCTACGGCGCGAGGACCTGCGCACGCGTGGCGAGTCAGCTGGTCACCCCCGCACCCGACGCCTCGCCGTCGGTTCCCGAGCCGTCCTCGGCCGCCGAGTCGTGAGACCCCGTGACGGAGCGGGCCGCCCGGGCGCCATCCCACCTCCTCGACGCGGTCCAATCTCAATAGACATTCATTGATATTTAGGTTTGTAGATGTTTTACTGGTATGGAAGCGCTCCCACATTCGATCTCGAGCGTCGATGAACGGAGGACGTACCGTGCGTTCACACAAGCCCGACCAGTCCGGCCGGCGATCCCGGTCCGCCGTCGGCAGGTCCCTTCGAGCGCTCCTCATGGCGCTCGCCATGGTGCTCGGCACGCTGACCTTCACCGGTACGGCCCAGGCCCACGGCACCATCGTCAACCCGATGAGCCGGGCCTACCAGTGCTGGAAGACCTGGGGCAACCAGCACATGAACCCGATCATGCAGCAAGAGGACCCCATGTGTTACCAGGCGTTCCAGGCCAACCCCGACACCATGTGGAACTGGATGAGCGCGCTGCGTGACGGGCTCGCGGGGCAGTACGAGGCCCGTACCCCCGACGGGCAGCTCTGCAGCAACGCCCTGGCCCGGAACGACTCGCTGAACCAGCCGGGACCGTGGAAGACGACCACCGTCGGCCGCAGCTTCACGGTCCAGCTGTACGACCAGGCCAGCCACGGCGCTGACTTCTTCCGGGTCTACGTGACCAAGCAGGGGTTCAACCCGACCACCCAGCGCCTCGGTTGGGGGAACCTCGACCTGATCCTGACGACCGGGCGCTACGCCCCGGCGCAGAACATCTCGTTCAACGTCTCGACCTCTGGACGCACCGGACACCACATCCTCTTCGTGATCTGGAAGGCGTCGCACATGGACCAGACGTACATGTGGTGCAGCGACATCAACATCGTCTGATCGGCAGCGACCACCGCACTGCCTGATCGGAAACCCGACATCCTGGCATGACTTCGGCCCGGGACGACGTCCCGGGCCGAAGTCACGCCATCGGCTGATACCCTCGACGGTCCCGCACGCACCGCGTACCGGCGACCGTCGATATGTCTAGGCAAGCCGGCGGATCCACCAGAAGCAGAACCCGGCCAGCAGGGCCGCGAGGGCGAGGAAGATCCCGGTCTCGATCCACTGCAGCGTCCAGAACTGGCTGTCCGGGTGGTAGACGACCTCCTGGCGCAGGCCGAGGGTGCCGAGCCAGGCGTGGCACCTCTCCGGCCCCCCGCCGCCCGGGCCACAGAAGTTCGGGTCGACGGGGCCGTGGAAGACCTCGCCGCCGGGGGTGATCGTCTGGTTCGACACCGTCCAGGCGTTGGCCACGTCGCCGCCGCGCACGTCCACGCTGCCGTCCTGGCGGATCCCCATCATGGCCAGGCTGTCGAGGTCCAGCGCCGGAGTCTCGTGACGTGCGGGAGCGAGGTGGGTGCGGATCCACAGCGGCATGGACGCGACGGCGGCGATGTAGCCGGCCAGGGTGGCCGCCATCGCCGGCATCGTTCGACGGACGAGCATGCCGCAGGTCACGCCCAGGACGAACGCGAAGACGGCGTAGCCGACCGGGGCGATGCCGCGGGCACCGTAGACCAGCGGGGTGATCCGGTCGCCGGCGGCGCTGTCGATACGTTCCGCCCAGATGGTGACGATCACGCTGAGCAGGCCGGCGGCCGCCGCCGAGGCGGCGCCGACGAGGGCGAGCTTGGCGGCGAGCCAGCGGGTACGGGTGACCGACTGGTTCCAGGCCAGGCGGTGGGTGCCGGCCTCGAGTTCGCGGGCGATCAGCGGAGCGCCCCAGAAGACGCCGATCAGGGCGGGTGCCACGTACAGGACGGCGAGCGCCAGGTGGTAGACGGTGCCGGCGGCACTGTCGCGGACCTGTATGAGGAAGTTCTCGGTCACGGCGTCGCAGTCACTGGAACAGGCGGCGACCTCGGCGTACAGGTCGGTGATGGTCCCGGCGGTGAGGAGCAGCAGGATGCCGAACGCGGCCAGGACGGCGACGGCGATCAGCGCCGAGGTGCGGAATTGGCGCCAGGTGAACCAGATCATCGGGTGGCCTCCCATTCGGGCCGGGGCGACGTGACAGCCTGCGACATGTAGGCCAGGACCAGGGCTTCGAGATCGACGGGTTCGGCGGTCAGCGTCGGGTCCTCGACCGGGACGCCGCCGCGTACGACGAAGGTGGACTGCCGCGAGGTGTGGCTCTCCTCGACGACCTGGAGCCCGGCGGGCAGGTCGGCCGCGGTACGGCGGGTGCCGGTGAGCCGCTGGTGACCGGCGGTCAGCTCGTCGACACCGCCGGCGATCCGGACCCGGGACGCCACCAGGACGATCACGTAGTCGCAGACGCGCTCCAGGTCGGAGACCACGTGCGAGGAAAAGATCACGCTGGTGCGGTGCTCGGCGGTGTAGGCCGCGAGGCTCACCATGAACTCCCGCCGGGCCATCGGGTCGAGGGCAGCCACCGGCTCGTCGAGGATCAGCAGCTCCGGGCGTTTCGCGATGGCCATGGTCAGCGCGATCTGGGCACGCTGCCCGCCGGAAAGCCGGCCCGTCTTCTGCCCCGGGTCGAGGCCGAGTTGCGCGATCCGTTCCTCGGCCGTCCGCTGGTCCCACCGCGGGTTGGTCCGGGCACCGAGGCGCAGGTGGTCGGCGATGGAGAGGTTCGCGTAGGTGGGGGTGTCCTGGGCGACGAAGCCGACCTTGGCGAGCTGCGCGGCGCCGGAGGCGGGACGGCCGCCGACCACCTCGATGGTGCCGGCGGTCGGGGACAGCATGCCGACCGCCAGTTGGAGCAGGGTCGTCTTGCCGGCGCCGTTCGGGCCGACCAGCCCGACAACCCGGCCGGGCGGGACGGAGAGAGTGCAATCGGACAACGCGACGCGTTGCCCGTACCGCTTGGTCAGGCCCTCGGCTCGGAGCACGGGGCTGGTCATGGCGGACTCCTTGCGTGACGGACGGTTCGGGGTGACCCCCGGTCGGTGTCGGCGGGAACGCTAGGAGCGGCCGGCGCGCGGGCACGTCGGTCGCGGCGACGAACCGGACGCCATCGCGGGGAGGATTCAGCGGTGGGTCCTCCGTGCGATGTACGCACCGAGGAGGCCCCCCGACGTCGTGGCGGATGATGTGGCGGCCGGACCGGCCCTGCCACACTTGCACGGTGCACTGGGCAGCGGCGATGGAACGCTGGCGGGCCTGGCTCGCCACGTTGCGGCGGCGGACGTCGGTCCCGCCGCCCCGCCCGTCCCGCTGGGCCTGGGGGGCGGACGCGCTCCTCGCCGTCGCGCTCGCCGTCGGCACTCTCAACGGTCTGATCAACGGCGACGTACCGGCGCGGCAGCAGGACATGCCGGCCGCGCCCCGGCGGCTGGTGGTACCACCCGAATGGATCATTCCCCCGCAGCCCGAGCCGATCTCGCCGGCCGAACTCGTCCTCTGGGCGGTGTTCGCGCTGGCCGTCGCGTTGCCGGTCGCCATTCGCCGGCGCTACCCCCTGGCGGTGTTCTGGGTGGTGGTCCTGGCGAGCGAGCTGTACCACGGGAAGAGCGGCCTCGACGCCACGTTCACCTTCGCCGCCTGCGTGATCGTCGGGTACGGCGCGGTGATGTACAGCCCGTACCGGGTGGCGGCGGTGACGAGCGTCCTGGCCGGTGCCGTACTGATCGTCACCGGGCACCGGGACAACCTGCCGCAGACCCAGCCCGAGCTGATCTTCCTTTTTCTCCTGATCCCGGTGGCGCTCGCGGCCAACGCCGTGCACACCCTCCAGCAGCGGGTCCGGGCCGTCGAGGCGCAGCGGGAGACCGAGACCCGGCTGGCCGTGCAGCGCGAGCGGGCCCGTATCGCCCAGGAGTTGCACGACGTGGTCACCCACAACGTCAGCGTGATGGTGGTGCAGGCGGGTGCCGCCCGGACCGTGCTCACCACCGCGCCGGAAATGGCCCACCAGGCACTGCTGGCGATCGAGTCGGGCGGACGCGCCGCGATGAGCGAGCTGCGGCACGTCATGGGTCTGCTCAGCATGGACGGCGACCCCGACGACCAACCCGGGTCGGACGACCTCACCCCGCCGCCCGGCCTCGCCCAGGTGCCGGCGCTGGTGGCCCGGGTCCGGGCCGCCGGGGTCTCCGTCGAGCTGGCCGCGGCCGATACCCTCGATCCATTGCCGGGCGGCGTCGATCTCGCCGCGTACCGGGTGGTTCAGGAGGCGCTGACGAACGTGATGAAGCACGCCGCCGGGGCACACGTGATCGTGCGGATCGACCACGGGCCGGAGGGGCTGCGTATCGACGTCTCCGACACCGGAGGTACGGCGTCGGCGTCGGCCCGGTTCGGCAACGGTCGGGGGCTGATCGGCCTGCGCGAGCGGCTCGCGATCTACGGCGGCACCCTCGACGCCGGTCCGGTGCCCTCCGGTGGGTACCGGGTGCGCGCGGTCATCCCGTGGAGCGGCCGTGAGCGGCAAGCTGCGCGTCGTCATCGCCGACGACCAGGCCCTGCTCCGTACCGGCTTCGCGATGATCCTCGGCGCCGACGGCGGGATCGAGGTGGTCGCCGAGGCGGCCAACGGCGCGGAGGCGATCGCCGCGGTTCGCCGTACCCGCCCGGACGTGGTGCTGATGGACATCCGGATGCCCGAGATCGACGGGCTGGAGGCCACCCGGCGGATCATGGCCGAGGCGGTGCCGGCCCCGCGCATCATCATCCTGACCACGTTCGACCTGGACCGTTACGTGTACGCCGCGCTGGCTGCCGGCGCGAGCGGTTTCCTCCTCAAGGACGTCTCCCCCGAGCGGCTGGTCGCCGCGGTGCACCTGGTCCAGGACGGCGACGCCCTGCTCGCCCCCACGATCACCCGCCGCCTCGTCGAGCGCTTTGCCCGGCAGGACGACCACAACGCCCTGCACCGCGACCTGTCCACGCTCACCCCGCGTGAGCTGGAGGTGCTTCAGCACCTGGCGCGGGGCCTGACCAACGCCGAACTCGCCGCCCGGCTGCACCTGAGCGAGACGACCGTCAAGACCCACGTGGCCCGGATCCTGTCGAAGCTCGGGCTCCGCGACCGCGCGCAGGCCATCATCGTCGCCTACGAGACCGGACTGGTCACCCCGGGCGGCGGCAAACCGACCTGACCGGCCGTCGGGTCCTGAGACCCGACCTCGTTTCCGGCGGGGGTCGCCGCGGGCTCAGCCGACTCGCCAGGGTCGGCTACCCGGCGGGCCGGGTGGCGGGCTCCACCCTGGGGGCCGGCCGTTGCCGGGGCGGGCTCCACCCTGGGGGCCGGCCGTTGCCGGGGCGGGCGCCCCGCCGGCGCGGTCCAGACCATGGTCAGCTGGTGCAGGCGGTGGCCGTCGTGCCGGATGCCCGGCACCGCCGGAGTCGGCCCGTACGCGACGAAGCCCATCTGTGTGAAGAAGCGGACGGCGCGGGTGTTCTCCACCAGGGTCTGGAGGTGGCACCCCGGGGTGCCGGACTCGACGAGCCGGTCGAGCCAGTGGTTCATGAGCGCCGCCGCGACCCCCGTACCATGGGCCTGCGGGGCGACGTTGATGTGCAGGTGGGCGGGCCAGCGTGGGTCCACGAAGCGGCCCGGGACCGGCTCGCGGCGGATCACCGCCCCGAGTCCGTCCCGCGCCGCGCGCAGCAGAAACGCCAGCGGACGTCGCCGCAGGAACAGTCGGTGGGCGCCGATCGCCCGGCCCATCCGCCGGCCCTCGCTGGGGAACCGGGCGCTGTCGAGGCACCCGGCGAGGAAGCCGACCGGCTCGCCGTCCAGGAGCGCGAGGAACAGCGACTCGGGTTCGAGATCCATGTACGGCGTCAGGAAGACGGCGGCCTGGGACTCCTCGTGTCCCCAGAGCGACGCCGTGGGCGTGCCCTGACCGGCACGACCGAAGAGCGCCCGCAGCCGGGCGCGGTCTCGTTCGGCGAAGGGGCGGATCTCCGCCCTCATGCCACCGTCGCCCTCCGCCGGACCACCATCCGAAGAATGCTACCGACCAGCGAAAACCCGGTCCGTCGGCGGGGACGGTGCCGGGCCGATCGCGCTACGAGGAGATGCGCTGAAGGCTGTCGTACAGCGTACGCAGCGACCGGATCGCCGAGCGGAGCTCCTGGAGGAACTCGCCGACGTGTGCCGGCCCCTTCGGCCAGGCCTGGAAGGTCGCGGTGTCGAACCCGACGGTGTCGATCCCGCACCGGTACGGGAGCCCCAGTGTGCTGATCGCGTCGGCGTGCTGGAACGGCACGTAGAGATGGGTGGTGACGAGGAGGATCCGCTCCTGGGGCGTCGGCCGACCGACCAGATCCGCCCAGGCCAGCATGGTGTCCGCGGTGTTCGCCCGGCGTCCCGGCTGGGTCGGGGGCGCGGCGACGACGCTGACCGGCCCCACCTCCGACGGGTACGTCTTGACCCACCAGTCGTGGCCCGCCTCGGTGGTGCCCTGCCGGACGGTGGTGTCGCCGAGCGGCGGGAACGCCTCCTGGGCCGCCATCAGCATGCCGTCGCCCTCGGTCAGCTCGACCGCGGCGCCGAGCGCCGCCGAGGTCACCGGCAGCGGACGGAGGCTGCCCAGGCCCGCGACCGCGCCGGTGGTGACCCCGCCGGCCAGCAGGTCGGCCGCGAACCGGGACCGCGCCCGGCCGGTGATGGGGCCGCCGCCGAGGATCAGCACGTGGTCGTAGTGGTCGGCCGCCGGTCGCTCCCGCCCGGCCAGGCCCAGCGCGGTCGCGGCGGCGAGGACGAGCCGCCGGGTCGGCTCGTCGTGCTCGGCGTACCGGGCCTGGCTGCGCTCGCCGCCGCGGCGGCTGTCCCAGACGATCGAGAAGTCGTCCAGATAGGCCAGCCGGCTGCCGGTGTCACCCGCGGGCACCGTCCCGCCGAACCTCTCGACGAGGGCCGCCAGCGCCGCCGAGCCGACCCAGTCCGCGATGTCTTCGGCCAGCGTGGCGGTCGACGCGCCGCCGGCGGGCCAGACCGGCAGCCGTACCGGAGGGAAGTGGCTCACGAGCTGATCCGGTGAGCAGCGGCGATCCGCCGGGTGGCAACGGCGACGACGTGACGCATGGCGACACTGTACCGGTCGATTCCGCACCATCCTGGCGTCCGCTGCCGCCGCCGGGATGCTCGACAGCGCCGGCCGGCTCCATCCACACTCGATAGATGCCCGTACCGCATCCGACGAGCCCGGCGGAGGTCGCCGCCGCGCTCGCGGAGGTCGGCTACCTCGCCGACGAGGGGCTGGCCGCGGCGGTCTTTCTCGCCGTCCGGCTGCGCCGGCCCCTCTTCCTGGAGGGCGAGCCCGGGGTGGGCAAGACCGCGCTGGCCGAGGCGCTGGCGCGGGTGCTCGGCGCGTCGCTGATCCGGCTCCAGTGTTACGCCGGTATCGACGCCAGTCAGGCGCTGTACGACTGGAACTTCCCCCGGCAGCTGTTGCGGTTGCGGGCGCTTGGCGAGGCGGCTGACGCCGAGGCGGCGGCCGCCGCCACCGCCTCGCTCTACACTCGGGAGTTCCTCGTCGCCCGACCCGTCCTGCAGGCCCTGGAGAACGCCCCGGCGGTCCTGCTCGTCGACGAGATCGACCGGGCCGACGACGAGTTCGAGGCGTTCCTGCTGGAGGTGCTGGAGAGCTACGCGGTCAGCATCCCGGAGCTGGGCACGATCCGGGCCGCCGTACCGCCGCTGGTCGTGTTGACCTCCAACCGCAGCCGGGAGGTGCACGACGCGCTCAAGCGCCGCTGCCTCTACCACTGGATCGCCCATCCGGACGTGACCCGGGAGACCGAGATCCTGCGCCGCCGGCTCGCCGGGCTCGACGCGCGTCTCGCGGCCGACATCGCCGCCGCCATGGCCCGGCTGCGCCGGGCCGACCTGGTGAAGCCACCGGGCATCGCCGAGTCTCTCGACCTGGCCCGCGCCGCCCTGGAGCTGGGCGAGTCGCGGCTCTCCCCGACGCTGGCCGAGGCGGCCCTCGGCACGGTCGCGAAACACCACGAGGACCGCGCCACGGTACGTCGGGAACTGGCCCGGCCCGCGCCGCCGGACGGCCGGGCTGGGAGCGGGGGGACGACGGTCGGCACCCCGGCGGCCGGCCGCGACGCAGCGACCGGGACGCCGGCGTGATCCCCGACCACCCCGGCGCCGACGCCCGGGCCGACCCTGGTCCCGGCTACGGACCTGACCTCGGGTCCGACCTCGCCGATCTCGCCGGTCGGCTGCGCGAGGCCGGTATCGGCGTCGACGCGGCGCGGGTCGGGTTCGCCCTGGCCGCGGTCGCGGAACTCGGCCCCGTCGACCGGCACAGCCTCTACTGGGGGACCCGACTGACGCTCTGCGCCAGCCCCGCCGACCTCGTCGCGTTCGAGGCCGCCTTCGCCGCCTGGCTCGCCGGGCGGCGGCAGCCAGAGCCGGCCGGTCCGGGGCATCCCGGAGAGCCCGCCGGGCTGCCGGCGCCGTCTCCGGTCCCGCCGTCCGTGGCCGCGTCGTCCGCCGTCGCGCCGTCTCCGGTCGAGCCGGCCACGGGAGGGCTCCGTGGTACCGGTGTACCCGCCGATCCGGCCGACCCGGCGATGCCCGCCGGGAGCGGCACCGAGGAGGGGAACACCGCCGGAGACGGCACCGGCGCCGAGGGGACATGGCTGCCGGGTCTTCGTGCCGTACCGACCGAGGTGCTGGCCCGACGGGATCTGCGTACCCTCACCGACGCCGAACGCGCCGAGATCCTCGCGCTGATCGCCCGGCTGGCCCGAACCCGCCCGGACCACCCGTCCCGTCGGCACCGCCCGGGCGGGCGACGACGGCTCGACCCGGCCGGCACGCTCCGGACGATGCTGCGCGACGGCGGCGAGCCAGCGCACCCGCGGTACCGGCGCCGGAAGGTCAGGCCCCGGCGGCTCACCCTGCTGGTCGACGTCAGCGAGTCGATGACCGGCTACCGCGAGGCGCTGCTGCGGTTCGCCCACGCCGCGCTGGTCGCCGCCCCGACCACGACCGAGGTCTTCACCCTCGGCACCCGGTGCACCCGGGTCACCCGGGCGCTCGCCGTTCGCGACCCGCGGCGGGCCATGGCGGCGTTGGCCGAGGTGGAGCCGTACCAGGGTGGCGGGACCCGACTCGGCCGGTGTCTACGGGAGTTTCTCCGCGCGTACGGCGGAGACCGTCGGGTCCGTTCCGCGACGGTCGTGATCGCCTCCGACGGGCACGACTCGGGTCCGGCGGCGCTGCTGGCCGGCCAGGTCGAGCGGCTGTCCCGGCTGGCGTACCGGTTGATCTGGGTGAACCCGCAGCAGGGCTGGCCCGGCTTCCGACCGATGGCGCCCGGGCTGGTGGCCAGCCTGCGGTACGTCGACGACGCGCTGCCCGGGCACAGTTTCGCGGCCCTGCGGGACCTGGCGGAGGTAATGCGACGATGACCGAACGGACGGTACGGCCATCGGACGCCGACGCGGCGAGCGCCGCGTCCGTGGACGTCGACCGGGCGCTGGCCCGGGACGACCTGTTGCAGTTGGCCCGAGACGCGGAGCAGGCGGTCGGCATCGTCCGCCAGCGGGAGAGCCTGGCGCGGCGGGCCGAGAACGAGCCGGACGTCTTCGGGCTGGCGCTGCGCCACTACCTGGCGGAGACCTCGTCCCGCCGACGCGCGATCCGCGCCCAGGCGTGGTCGTACGCGGCGACCATCGTCTGCTTCTGCGAACGGCTCGGCATCCCGGTCTCCAGCCCGCACCCGGCCGAGGAGATGTACGCGTTCGCCGCCGAGGAGCTCGACGGCGCCCCGGGCGGGGTGCTCGGGGGTGACGGGCTCGACCACGACCTGACGCTCGGGGTCTTCAACACCTACCAGCGGGCCCGGAACCTCCGCCTGCACGGCCGGTACGCCGAGGCACTCCAACTCGTCGTGGTCCCGGCCGAGGAGCTGTTCGGCACCGGGGCCGAACCGCACCTCGCGCACTACCTCTACGAGACCGGCGCCTGCCTGATCGCCGCCGGTCAGGCCGCGCAGGTCCCGAGCGCGCTCGGGGAGCGGGACCGGTACTGGACCGAGACCCGCGCGGCCGGCTTCTCGACCCGGCACCGCCTGGACCTGGTCCGGGGCCTGGCCGCCTGGCGACAGGGCGACCACCCGACGGCGCTGCGCGGGCTGCGGTCGGCACTGCGGCAGCTCCGCGCCGCCGCGCACCCACCGGACCCGGTGACCGGGGTGCTGCGGTCCTGGCTGGACGAGGCGCGGGCGGTACATCTCCTGTCGGTGACCCTCAGCCTCGCCGAACTGCTCGCCGCCGTCGGGCGGGACGGCGACGAGCCGGACGATCCCGGGGCGTCGGCGGATGCGGACCGGAGGCGCGAGGCGATCATCCTCGGCGGACAGGCACTCGCCATCGCCGAGCGGATTCGCGGGCGGTGGCGGGTCATCGCCCGATCCCGGGCGCCGCTGGCCGTGGTGTTTCGCCGGGTGTACGGCGACATCGCCCTGCTCGCGGCGCGGGTGCCCGGTCAGCCGGCGGCCCGGCTCGGGCTGCGGGTCGCGCTGTCGGCGAAGCAGACCGGATTCGCCAGCCGGATCCGGGAGGGCCGACTGCTGATGAGCCCGCACCTCGGCGGCCTGCTCGACGAGGTGATCAACGCCGAGGACCCGCCGGTGGCGTCGTTCGCCGCCGGTGACGAGGCGGCCCGGGAGGAACGGCTCGAACACCTGCGGTTCCGGCTTGAGGAGGAGGTGTCGCCGATGCTCGCCGACACCGTCCTGCCGGCACGGGTTCGGCTCCGTCGGCTGCTCAGGACCCTCGGCCGACGCCACGCCCTCGACGTCGTCGCGCTGCCGGACACGCTCGGCGGCGGGCGGACGAACTGGTTCCGTTCGCTGGTCCGGCCGGACCGGCGCATCAGCTTCGAACGGTTCACGACCGGAGCGGCGTACCAGGCGTTCTTCGAGGGGAGCGCCGACCAGCCGCCGTGGCTGGGCCGGCTGCGCGAGGCCGCGGAGGGGGCGGGCCCGGACTGGTACGGGCTGGCCCGTGAGATCCTTCCGGCCGCGCTCGTCGAGGACGCGTTGGCGGCCACCGTGGACCGCCCGATCGAGCTGCTGATCTCGGCGCACTCGGCGTTGAGCCTGCTGCCCTGGGCGGCGCTGCGGCTCGACCCCGACACGGCGCTGGTCGAACGAGCCGTCATCGCCCAGTGCCCGGTCCTGACCTGTCTCTCCGACCGGCGGCTGCCGCCGGTGACGGGATCGGCGCTGGTCCGGCTCGTCTCCACCGCCGAGCAGGGGGTCGATGTCGTCCAGGAGCGACTCGCCTGGGACCTGCCGGAGGAGCATGGCCGGGTGCCGTTGAGCCGGTGCGTGATCGGACCGGACAGCGCGCCCGTTCCGATCGGCGGCGACCTGCCGAGCGCGCTGGCCGACGCCCCGGACGACGTACGGTTTCTGCACGTCGCCTCGCACGGCGGCGGCCGGGGACTGGCACAGTACCTGCTGTTGCCCGAGCGGCTGCTGGCCGCGCAGGCACTGGCGATGACCTGGCCGACCTCGGTGCTGATCGCCTCCTGCCACGTGGGCCGGCTGGTCAACCCGGAGGACGCCGAGCCGTTGAACTTCGTGATGGCCCTGCTCACCGGCGGATCGCGGTGTGTGGTCGCCGCCATCGACGAGGTTCCGGACGTCCGGACCAGCCGGATGACCGCCCAGATCGTGGACGCCGTCCGGGAGGGGCCGGTCCGGCTCGACGTCGCGCTGCGCGAGGTGCAGTTGGCGTACCCGAAGGAGGCCGCGCCGACCTGGGCGCTGCTGGCCGCCTACGTCCGCTGACCCGCCCGCGCGGCGGCCCGGATGCTCCGGTCCCGCAGCAGCGCCACTCCCACGGCGGCCAGGCCGACGGCGAGGCTGACGGCCAGGGTCCAGCCGACCGGGAGCAGGTGCCCGTACGCCAGGCGGGCCACCCCGGTGCCGCCGAGCCAGCCGGCGCTGGCGCCGGTGAGAAAGGCCGTGACGAAGTCGACGGTACGCAGCGGAAGGTCCTGCGGGACGCGGCGCGACCAGCGCAGGACGGCGGTCGGCAGCGCGAGCGCCAGGCAGCCCAGGAAGATGATGAGCGGGGTCTGCAGCGACGCCGGGATCGGCAGTTTCGCCTCGAAGGCCTGGACGGCGGCGAGGATCATCAGGATCGCGCCGACGACCGAGGCCTGGACGAGGAGCAGTTGCTGCTGCGCCGCGCCGAGCCCGCGCTGCACGACCGAGGCGGTGAGCGCCGAGACCCGCTCCGCCTGGTCCCGCGCGATCTCCAGCTCGGTGATGTCGTCGGAGACCTGCTCGCGCAGTGCCTCGCCGAGAATCTGGTCGTCGGCGAGCGGTCCCTGCCAGCCGGGGGCGAGTGGCGCCAGCCGGCGGAGGTTGCCGAGGACGGCGTCGGCGTTGCGGGCGACCTTGCGGAGCCGGGCGTGCGTGGTGATCACCCCGGTCGAGTTCACCTGGAGGTGGGTGAGTTCGATGTCGGCGGTGACCAGGTCGGCGGCGGCGACCGGGGTGGTCCGGTGCAGCGCCAGGAGTCGGTCCACCGCGCTGTCGGTCCCGTGGCGAAGCTGCCGGATGGCGGACCCGCTGGCGTGGTAGATCCGACGTTGCTGGCGGAGCTTCGCGGCGTCGAGCAGGTAGTGCACGAACGGCCCGAGCCGGCCCCCGCCGGGGGTCCAGGAGAAGGCGTCCAGCTCGACCTCGGCCGAGGCCGCGCCGACGAGGACGAGTCGCCGCTGGTGGGGCCGGGTCGGTGGTGCCTCCCACAGCAGGAAGCCGTGGGTGGTCAGGGACGGCCGCCGGATCCAGGTGCCGTCTCCGGCGTCGGGGACCTCGGCGGCGAGCACCGGGGCGAGGGCCTCGGCGGTGGCCCGGTCCACGGCACCGTCGACGAGCCCGAGGTAGACCCGGGCGCCGCCGAGGTCGGTGGGGGGAGACGCCGGTTCGGTACGGTCGAGTTCGGCCTCGATCGAGGCCCAGCCGCGGGCGTTGTCGTTCGGGGCGAGCAGCACGGTCAGGCAGGCCGCGTCGCCGGAGCTGGAGAGCACGGCCTGGTACAGGGCGTCACCCTCGACGGCCCGGTGCGCGTGGCCGAGCACGGTGAGGCTGCCGGTCCCGACCCCGTCGCCGAGGGGGAGCGCGTCGACGTCGACCGCGGATCGCATCCCCAGCGTGGTGGTGACCCCGTGCCACGCCGCGCGGAGTCGCGGCGGTAGCACGGGACCGTCCAGTGGGGCGAACTCGTGCGCCAGCAGCCAGGGCCTAATGAGCATGACTGGGGCCCCGGCCGGATCCGTCGTACCGGGGGTGGTCACCCCTCGCCGGTGGGGCGGGGCCGCCGGAGGTGTCGGATCCGCTGCCGTCGAGCCAGGCGAGCTGCTCCACGATCACCGGGACCAGCTCGACGACCCTGGTGTACAGCGGCTCCGGCACGCCGACCCGGCGCGGGTCGTCGATTCGGGTGACCACCCGCGAACCCGGCTCGACGTCCTCGATCTGCCGCAGGACGGCGTCGATCCCCCGCTCGTCCCGTGCGGCCAGGTGCCGGGCCAGCTCCTCGACCGCCCGGCTGGTGCGCTCCCACTGCGCCAGGGTGAGCCGCCAGTTGGCGCACTCCGTCAGCAGTCGTCGCAGCGTCAGCAGGTTCCGGTAGAGCTGGTTCGGCATCCGGGCCCTCCACAGTGACCGTCATCGCCGGCTCAACGGTACGGAACAGCGGCAACCCGGTCCGCCGCCGTCGTCCGGGCCGGACTGGTCGCGTGGCCGTACGGTGAACCGTCCCCCGGCGGCTCGGCGGTCCGCGGGGTTGGACACGTCGCGTCAGCGTCACGCCGCTCAGGGTTGACGAGGTTCAATGGACAACAAGGCATCCGATTTGGTCTGGGCGTTTCTCGACGAGGGGCGGGCCCGACATGCTGAGCGCCGACGAACTGCGCAGCTACGCGCGGAGCATCCGCGACGAGGAGTTGGTCGTCGACGAGCGGCTGCTCGCGATGATCGAGTCCGACGTGGCCGCGTACCGGGAGTTCCTGCGGGAGCCGCGACCGCAGCTTCCGCCGCCCGAGATCGCGGATCTGCTGCCGCTGATGGGCTGGCTGCTGCTGGAGGCGTCGCTGGCGCCGCTGTGGATCGTGGAGGCGGGGTACGAGAGTCTCGACGGTGAGCGGCGGGCGCGCAGCGAGGCCGCCGCCGCGCTGATCGACCGGGCGGCCGACGCCGCCCGTGCGCTGCCCTGGCCGGAGTTCGCCCCGCGTGCCCTGGGAGCGATCCGTGCCCAGGCCCTGGTGGCGTCGAAGCGGGACACCGAGAGCGGCTACGACGACGCCTGGATCCTGCACCAGGAGGCGGCGAGGAAGCACGCGAGCTTCCTGGACAGCCACGGGTCGGACCCGTCCCGCGAGCGGTACGTCCGGGATCTCGGGGAGGTCCTGCTGCAACTGGCGCTCGCCGAGACCGGTACGGCGTGCCGCACCGCCGAGCGGGTGCTGAGCCGGTGGGCCGAGGGAAAGGAGGCCGGCACCTGGGACGAGCAGGACAGCGCGCAATGGACCCAGCGGATGTTCCGGCGGCTCGCCGAGGGGGTGGAGACCGGGATGCGGGCCCTGGACGTGGCGGCTGGGATCGCGCAGCGGTGGGGCTTCACGGACCGGGTGACCGAGGAACGGCTGGCCCTCCCGACAAGCCATCGCCTGCCGGCGATCATGACCGCTCGGGCCAACCTGCTGATGCTCTCGATGTGTCCGGAGATGGCGGACCTGGGCCGGATGCCGGACGGCTTCGACACCTGGGCGGAGGCTCGGGGCGACCTGATCGCGCGCTTCCAGGAGTGCTACCGGCACATCGAGCGCCCGGTGCTGCGCGAGGACGGCCGTCCCTGGCCGATGCGGCCCGAGCACGAGCGCTCGATGGTGCAGCTCCGGCTCCACCTGGCGCTGGCCGTACCGGGGCACGACTTTCCGGCCGAACTGGTCTTCGACCCGTGCGTCGGGATCAACCCGCTGACCGAGGAGGCGGTCGAGGCGATGTCGGGCTGGCTCGCCACACCGGACGCGACGGGGACGCGGCGCGGCGACGCCAATGTCATCGGCTCCGCCACCAAGCCGAGCTTCCTGCGCTCGATGGCGGCGCTCCGCACGACGTACGGCGGGACGGGCGGCGGGTACGTCGAGTGGCGCCGCGCGTGGTTCGTTCTTGACCGCCACGCCGACGAGCCGGGGCGCCGGGAGCGGGTCGAGCGGGCGCTCGCCGAGGCCGACGCCGCTTCCTGACCGGTCCCTGACCCACCGCCTCCGCCACCGCGTGTCTACGTCAGCACCGGTAACGGTCTCCGTGAGTGGTCGGCCGCCCCGGCCGGGTCGGGCACGCGGCGACGCCGCAGCGCCGGGCCGGGAGGTCGGTCGACGGCACGGCAGTGGCGCGGGTGCCCGCCGTCGAACCGCACGACGTGCGCCCGCGCCACCGGCCCGGTTTCCTGGACCGCTCAGCCAGGTGACCGAGGTTCGCGCCGCGGCTTCGGCCGGTCCGGAGACCGGAGTGGACCCGGCGAACATACTGATATCTATCGACGTCATCGTACTGGGCGCGTCGAGGATCGCAACGGTATGTTTCGATCTTTCGGGTGGTGGGGGACTGTGCGGTGTCGGTCGGGGTGATGGATCCGGCACTGACGGATATGGATCGGTGGCCGCCTGTCTGCGTACACTGCCGCCGTGACGGGGAAGGTCTCGGGCGGCTCGCGACGGGGGCGTCGGCGCGGTGAGCCGACCGTCGCCACCATCGCCGAGCTGGCCGGGGTCTCCAAACCGACCGTGTCGAAGGTACTGAACGGCCGGTCAGGAGTGGCGCTGGAGACCCGCCGCCGGGTGGAGGCGCTGCTGCGCGAGCACGGGTACCGGCGCCCGGAGGCCGTACCGGCCACGGCCAGCATCGAGGTGGTCTTCTACAAGCTGGAGAGCCACCTGGCGATCGAGATCATGCGCGGCGTCGAGCAGGTGGCCCGCCGGCACGAACTCGCCGTCGGCTTCACCGAGGTCGACGGACGGACATCGCCGGGCCGGTCCTGGACGGAACAGCTCCTGGCGCGGCGGCCGGTCGGCGTGATCGCCGTCTACGCGAGGTTCACCCCGGAGCAGCACGCCCAGCTCGCCACCGGTGGGATCCCGCTGGTCGCCCTCGACCCGACCGGGGAACCGCTGCACAGCACGCCGTCGGTCGGGGCGACGAACTGGAACGGCGGGATCGCCGCCACCCGGCACCTGCTCGACCTCGGCCACCGCCGGATCGCGGTCCTCAGCGGACCCCTCGACTACCTGGCGGCCCGGGCGCGGCTGGAGGGCTGCCGCGCGGCACTCGACGTCGCCGGAGTTCCGCTGGACGAGCGGCTGGTGCGCAGCGGGCGGTTCTACTTCGAGGACGGCCGTGACTTCGGCCGCGAGCTGTTGAGCCTGCCGGACCGACCCACCGCCGTGGTCTGCGGCAACGACCTTCAGGCGCTCGGCGTCTACGCGGCGGCCTGGCAGCTCGGCCTCCGCATCCCGCAGGACCTGAGCGTGATCGGTTTCGACGACATCGAGAACACCCACTGGTGCTGCCCGCCGATGACCACGGTGCGGCAGCCGTTCGCCGAGATGGGGGCCACCGCCGCCAGCATGGTCCTCCAACTCGCGGCGGGGGAGAGCCTCGTCCAGCACCGGGTCGAGCTGGCCACCACCCTCGTCGTACGCGGCAGCACCGCGCCCCCGGCCCGGGCCTGACCGGACGGACCGGGAGCGCCGCGCGCGACGGGGGTCTCAGGTCGGGGCGGCCGGCCTGCGGGCCAGGACGTACGCCTGCGGGACGCGAGCCGGCCCGCTCAGTCCGGCGCCGGGGCGTGGAGCGCGGTGAAGTCGAGGAGCAGCTCGGCGGTCCGCGGCGGGTCCTCCAGCATGGGGGAGTGTCCCACCCCGGCCAGCAGTTCGACCCGCGCCCCCGGGACGGTGCGGTACTCGGCGGCGGCGGAGGAGCGCCACCGCTGGTCCTCCACGCCGAAGATCACCAGCAGCGGCGTGCCGAGGGCCGCGAGCCGGGCCGGGAGCGTGCGCTGCGCCAGGTAGTCGTCGGCGGCCCGCGAGGTCGCGGTGAGCGCGGTGTACGTCATGGCGCGTACGTCGTCGACGAGCTGCTGGGGGATCTCGTAGCCGGGCCGGCTGAATCCGGTGGCCAGGCCCTGCCGGACGACCGTGTCGGTCCGGAACCGCCACAGCAGCTGCCCGACGACCGGGACGAACAGGAGCCGGCCGACGAAGCCGTCCGAGATGAAGGCGTCGAGCCGGGGTCCGGAGTCGATGAGTGCGAGCGCGGTCACGAGGTCGCGTCGTTGCTCGGCGAGCGCGGTGGCGACCGAGCCGCCGGTGGAGTGGCCGATCATGATGGCCCGCCGTACGCCGAGCCGGTCCAGCGCCGCGCCGACCCGCCGTCCCTGTTCCGGGATCGTGTAGTTCCCGCCGGCCGGCTTGGCCGACCGGCCGTGCCCGAGCAGGTCGATCCGGATGACGCGGTGGGACCTCGCCAGGAACGGGACCAGCGGGTCCCACCAGTGGACCGATCCGGCGAGGCCGTGGATCAGCACGAGTGCCGGGGCGTCGCGGGGGCCGTCCTGGCGTACGTGGACGGTCCCGCCGTCGAGGGCCAGGAGCGAGTCTCCGGTGGCCTCGGCGTCCTGCCGGGACACCGCCACGGCGTTCGTCAGGAGCAACCCGGCGACCGTGAGGAGGACGGCCGAGGCGACGAGGCGGCGCGGGCGGCGGCGTCCGCCGCGCTCGCCGGTCGGCTTCCCCGTGGGGAGCCGCGGGCCGGTGTCGGCCATCTGGCGGGGTTCGTCGACCGCGTGGACATCAACCATGGAGCCACTGTCGCCGGTCGCGTGCCCGGACGGCTTGGACGAATGTTCCGGTCGCCGGCCCGCCTAGCATGGGGGGATGCGGTCCACCGGTCCCGAACGTGCCGCCGCGGCGGTGTGGGAGGTCGTACCGCCCGCACGGGCCAGCCGGGTGAGCGGGGTCAGCATGGCCGGGTTCCGTGACCGTGGCACACCCTCGGCCGGTCAGCGGGCGGTGCCGCACCCGGGCGTGACGATCGCCCTGGAGTGCGGCGCCGGCCCGCTCGTCGTGACCGACGGCACCGGGCGGGAGCGGCGCGGCAGTCTCGTCGCCGGGCTCGGCTTCGGACCGGGCGCGGTCTGGGTGCGGGGCGGAAGCTTCGAGGCCGTACAGGTGCGGCTCTCGCCGGTGGTCGCCGGCGCGGTTCTCGGCGTCTCCCCGGCCGAGCTGGACGGCGCGGTGGTGGCGCTCGACGACCTGTGGGGCCGGGAGGCGTCCCGGCTCCGTGAACGGCTCGGCGATGCCGCCTCGTGGGAGGAGCGGTTCGGGTTGACGGAGGCGGTGCTGGCCCGCCGGCGCCAGGTAGGGGCGTCGGTGGACCCGGAGGTGGCCTGGGCCTGGCGCCGGATCGTCGTCACCCGAGGCATGGTCCGGGTCGACAGGCTGGCGGCCGAGGTTGGTTGGAGCCGCAGGCGTCTCTGGTCCCGGTTCCAGTCGCAGCTCGGCCTGCCGCCCAAGCGCGCCGCGAGGCTGGTCCGCTTCGACCACGCCGCTCACCGGCTGGCCGCGGGTGACGGCGTGGCCCGGGTCGCGGCGGAGAGCGGCTACGCCGACCAGTCCCACCTGCATCGGGACGTCGTGGCGTTCACCGGGGTGACCCCGGTGGCCCTGGCCCGGGAGCCGTGGCTGGCGGTCGACGACATCGCGTGGCCCGGCCAGGGAAGACGGCCCGAACCGGCGCAGGTTGGCGGTCGTCCAGACCCGACGGCGTGCCGTGGCTGGTAGCACGGCGGGGTCGAAGGCCGGCGTCGCCGCCCTTCGACCCCTCAGCACGCCGGTACGACCTGATTCCGCGCCCCGGCCCTAGGCTAGGTGCGGGGCGGCGTCGGCCCGGGTCCGGAACCCCGGACATGCGGCACGACCCGCTGCCGGACGCCCGTTAGCGTCAGCCGCGCTTTGCCCGGATGACGAACGCGCGCCACGCCTCCGGCCCGAAGATCGGTATGGGGCCGGTCTGGTCCTTGCTGTCCCGGACCAGGACGCGGCCGGGAAGGTCGGCCACCTCGACACAGTCCCCCCGCTCTGGCCGCTCCGGCCGGACTTGTGCCCGCTAGGCCGCGTCGCGGCCCGGCCCGCCGACAACAGCGCCGCACCTTCAACCAGCCCGACTGACACCTGTCTCAAGCACTCACACAGGGTGTCCACATCTTAGGAGGAAGACCACACCCAGTCGGCCAACCGATGCAGGACGCCGGCCGTTCGTGACCGCACGACGTGGACGGCGACGATTCGGCTGCCGTTCCGGAGCGGCGGATCATCGACGACGGGCGCATCCGGACGTGCAGATCCGACGTGTTCGCGTACGGCGGCAAGAGCCAAGAGTGCTCCCAGGCACGTTTCCACGCGTCCTCCCCGGCGGTCGCGTCGTCGTCAGCGGACCGGGGCGGTCGAGCCCCGGACGACGAGTTCGGTGGTCAGCAGTACGGGGTTGGACGGCCTGTCGTCGCGTAGCAGCAGGTTGACCGCTTCGATGCCCTTGGCGGTGTGGGGCTGCCGGACGGTCGTCAGGGGTGGAGCGGCGGTGGCGGCCTCCGGGATGTCGTCGAATCCGACGACGGACAGGTCGTCGGGCACCGCGAAACCCTGAGCGACGGCGGCCCTGATGGCGCCCAGGGCCAGCCGGTCGCTCATGGCGAGGATGGCGGTGGGCGGCGTCGGCAGCGCGAGCAGCGCGGCGGCCGCCGCAGCGCCGTCGCGTTCCTGGACGCCGGCGGCCGAAACGACCACGGTCGTGCCGCCGGCGTCGAGCGCGGGCGCCAGGCCGTCGCGGTAGCCGTCCAACCGGGCCCGGTTCGCGACGTACGCGGTGGCCGCGGCCAGTCCGGCCGCGGCGATGCCCGGCGAGGACCCGGGGCCCAGAGCGAAGCTGATCACGCCGAACCGTCGATGGCCGAGGCCGACGAGGTGGGTGGCGGCGGAGCGGGCGGCGGCTCGGTCGTCGATACCGACGTACGGCTGACCCTCGGCGACCGGCGCGTCGAGGCCGACGACCGGCAGCCGACGGGCCCGTAGCAACTCCCGGCGCTCGGGTTCCAGCGGGTCGCAGAACGCTACGAAACCGTCCACCAACGCCGAGGAGACGATGTCCGGCTGGCCCGGTTCAGCCCGGGGCACGAGGACCAGCGACGAGCCCTGCTCAGCACAGGCCCGGGCGACGCCGGCCATGGTGAGGCGCGCCGCGGCGTCCTCGAACAGGTAGTTGAGCGGCTCGTGCACGATGAACCCGACGGCGCCGGTGCGCCCGCGACGGAAGGTGCTCGCCAGCGGATCGGGCCCCGGATAACCGGCCTCCCGGGCCGCCGCCAGGATCCGCTGTCGCAGGTCGGGGCTGAGCTGGTCGGGTCGGTTGAACGCGTTACTGACCGTCGCTTGACTCACGCCGAGGGCGCGGGCGAGATCGGTCATGCGTGGTCGTGGATCGGTGGGCATCTGATCACTCTCTGAACTTGTGCGGCCCTCCTGATACGTATAAGTTTACCGCGTGGCCGTGGCGATGGGGAGAGCGACGGGGGGCGTACGGTTCGTCGACTGGATGCGTCCAGGCATCGCGTTCGCCGTCAACGGTGCCCTCTACGGCAGTCTGCTGGCCCGATTTCCGGAGATCGCCGACCGGGTGTCGGCCAGCGAGAGCCAGTTCGGGGTGGCACTGTTCGCTGCCGCCATCGGCGGGCTGTTGGGCTCGCTGGCGGCGCCGAGGTTGACCCGTGCCGTCGGCGATCTCCGGGCGGCCCTCGTCGCTGGCACCGGTTACGCGGCACTAGCCGTGGCCGTCGCCTGGGCACCCGATCTGACCCTGCTCGGCTGCGCGCTGCTTCTTGTCGGGATCCTCGACGGGGCACACGACGTGACGATGAACGCCGCCGCCGTGCGGGCCCAGCAACAACTCTCCACCGTGCTGATGGGCCGCCTGCACGCCACCTGGTCGCTGTCGCTCGTCGGCGCCGGGGCGCTCGGTGCCGCCGCCGCGGGGCTGGCGGTGCCGGTGCCGCTGCACATCAACCTGGTCGCGGTCGCCGCGATCGCCCTGCAGTTGATCGTGGCCGGGCGACGGGAGTCGGTGCCGGCCGGGCGCAGCACGGTGCCGGTGGCCGCGGTGCCGCCAGAGTCAGCGGAGTCGGCGGAGCGGGATCCGGCGTCAGCCGTTCGGCCGGTGCGCCTGCGCCACGTCCTGCCGGTGCTCGGTCTGGCGGCGCTCGCGGCGAGCTACGTCGAGAGTCCGGGACAGGAGTGGACCGGGTTGCTCCTCAGCCGCGGTCTGCACGCCGAGGCTCAGGTCGCCGCGTCGGCGCCCGTGCTGTTCGCCGCCGGGCTGGTGGCGTCCCGGCTGGCGCTCGACAGTGCCCAGCGACGCTTGGGCTCACGCGCGGTGGCCATCGCGAGCGGAGTGACCATGCTGCTGGCGGTACTCGCCGGGACGCTGTTCACCGCCGTCCAGGCGGCGCCGGTCTGGGCCTTGGCCGCCATCGCCGTCGCGGGCGTCGGTGCTGGTCCGGTCTTCCCGCTGCTGTTCGGAGCCGCGGACCACCTCTCGGTGCGCCACGGCATACCCGCTGCCCGGACCGCGTCGATCGTGTCGGCGCTGTCCCGGATCGGCGCCATCTCCGCCCCGGTCGTGGTGGGACCGCTCACCGAGACGCTGGGGATGGCGATGGTCTTCGCCGTCATGGCGACCGGAGCGCTACTGGTGTTGCTCGCTCTCCCCCGCGCCGCCGGTGACCCGCCAGCGGTACGCAACGGCCGATGACCGAGACGAACGGAGATCGACGATGGATTACTGCCGACTCGGCGGGACCGGCATGACCGTCTCTCGGCTGTGCCTCGGCGGCATGAGCTTCCGGGAGCCTGGTCGGGGTGCCGGCCCGGACCACTCGCGGTCGGCGGTGTATTGATCATCGCCCCATCCGACACGTCAGTGTCGCCGCATGCCACGAACTGCTCGTCGTTCCGCCGGCAGAGGTCGGCCCACCATCTGTCGCAGGACGAGCTTTCGCACCTCCTCCGCGCAGAGCACGAGGCTGCCGAGGAGCGCGCAGAGTGCCCACTGCCCCGGGGTGAGCGGCGCGGTCTCGAACGCCCGGTTGAGCAGGGGAACGTGTACGACCGCCACCTGGAGCAGCAGCGAGACGGCGATGGCCGCCCAGAGCAACCTGTTGCTGAACATGGTCGGGAAGGCGCTGTGCCGCGCCGACCGGGAGTTGAAGCAGTTGCAGAGCTGCGCCAGTACCAGCGTGGTGAACGCGGCGGTCCGGGCCTCGGCCTGGGACTCCGTACCCTCGATGAGTCCGCCCGGATGGTGGATGTCGAACGCCAGCAGCGCCACCACCGCCATGACCAGACCGACGAAGCCGACCGCCCACCACATCGCACGGTTGAGGACCCGTTCGGTTGGTGGTCGCGGCGGATGGCGCATCACGTCGTCCGGCGGCGGGTCCACCCCCAGGGCCAGCGCCGGTCCGGTGTCGGTCAGCAGGTTGATCCAGAGGATCTGGGTGGCCAGCAGCGGTGCCGCGATCTCCTCTCCCTGGGCCAGGCCGATCACACCGGCCAGCACCACGCCGAGGAGCATGGTGAGGACCTCACCGATGTTCGACGACAGGAGATAGCGAAGGAACGTACGGATGTTGGTGAAGATTCCGCGCCCCTCGCGGACCGCCCGAACGATGGTGGCGAAGTTGTCGTCGACGAGGATCATCCGCGCGGCTTCCTTCGTGACGTCGGTGCCCGTCACGCCCATCGCGATGCCGATGTCCGCCGTCTTCAACGCGGGCGCGTCGTTCACCCCGTCGCCGGTGGTGGCGACGATGTTCCCCTCTGCCTGGAGGGCGTCGACGAGCCGCAGCTTCTGCTCCGGCGTCACCCGGGCGTAGACGGATCGGTCCCGGACGACCTGGCGAAGACCTCGTTCGTCGAGGTCGGCCAGTTCGGCGCCGGTCACCGCCGGTTCGCCCGCGGTGACGATGCCGAGCTCCGCGGCGATCCGCGCCGCCGTACGGGGATGGTCGCCCGTGATCATGATGACCCGTACGCCGGCCTGCCGTACCTCGGCGACGGCCGCCCGTGCCTCGGGGCGGGGTGGATCGAGCATCCCCACCACACCGGCGAAGACGAGATCCCGCTCCAGGGTCTCCGGCTTCTCCGGCGGGCGGGTCGCCTCGAGCGGCTGGTACGCGACCGCCAGGGTACGCAGCGCCTCGTCGGCGAACCGTTCCACGACGGCGTGGATCTCCCGGCGACGTTCGTCGGTCAGCGGCCGCACGTGCCCGGCCGCCCGCTCGCGGGTGCAGCGGGCCAGCACCTCGTCCGGCGCGCCCTTGGTCACCACGACGAGCCGGCCATCGCGCTCCGCGTCCGCCTCGAGGGTGCTCATCATCCTGCGTTCGGAGGTGAACGGCACGTCGGCCAGCCGCTGGAACCGGTCGCGTCGGATCTCGGTCAGGCCCTCGATCTTGCGCTCGGCCACCAGGAACGCCGCCTCGGTCGGGTCCCCCCGGACCACCCACGCGCCGTTCTCCCGCTCGATGGCGGCGTCGTTGGCCAGGCTGCCCCCGCCGAGCACGATCCGTACCTCGTCCAGCAGGACGCCCTCGTCGACCGGGCGCCCGTCGACGGTCACCGCCCCCTCGGCCTGGTAGCCCGTACCGGTCAGCGCCACCTCGCCGGAGGCGGTGACCACCCGGCGGATGGTCATCTCGTTGCGGGTCAGGGTGCCGGTCTTGTCCGAGCAGATCACCGTCGTCGAGCCGAGGGTTTCCACCGAGGAGAGCTGCTTGACGATCGCCCGCTGCCGGGCCATCCGCTGCACACCGAGGGCCAGTACGACCGAGAGGATCGCGGGCAGGCCCTCGGGTACGGCGGCCACCGCGAGCGCCACGCCGACGAGGAGCACGTCCACCACGTCGCGAGCGCTCCGGATGTCCTCGGTGAGGAAGATGGCACCGACCACCAGCACGGCGGTCACCACGACCGCCAGGCCGAGCAGCCGGCCCACCTGCGTGATCTCCCGCTGCAGCGGGGTGCGTTCCTCCCTGGTCTCGGTCAGCAGCCGGGCCACCCGGCCCATCTCGGTGGCCATGCCGGTGGCGGTCACCACCGCCCGCCCGCGTCCCTGGGTCACCGCCGTGCCGTGGAACACCATGTTGGTCCGGTCGGCCAACGGCGTCGGACCGGGCAGGGGGTCGCTGTGCTTGGCCGACGACTCGCTCTCCCCGGTCAACGCGGCCTCGGCGATCTGGAGCGACGACGCCTCGACCAGCCGGCCGTCCGCACTCACCGCGTCGCCCTCGGCGAGCACGAGGACGTCTCCCGGCACCACCTCGACCGCGGGAATCGTGAGTTCCCTGCCGTCCCGGACCACCGTGGCGTGTGGTGCCGCGATCCGACGTAACGCGGTCACCGCCGCCTCGGCACGGGACTCCTGGATGAAGCCGAGGACGGCGTTGCCCAGCAGGATGGCGATGATCACCAGGACCTCGAACGGTGGGCCCTTGGCCCCTTCGACCAGCCAGACCACGGCAGAGATCGCGGCGGCGCCGAGGAGCAGGTAGACCACCGGGTCGGCGAACTGGCCGAGGAAACTGCGCCACCCGGAGACCCGTGCCCGCGGCGTGAGCTCGTTGCGCCCCGACCGGCTCAGCCGGGCGGCAGCCTCCGCCCCGGTGAGCCCTCGTCGCGCATCCGTGCCGAACCTGGCCGCGACCTCCGTGACGTCGAGCAACGAGGGATCGTCGCCGGGGCCGGGCCTCGCCATGCCATCATTCTTCTCGGTCAAACAGGGTTCGGCAGCCGAAGCGGTGACTCGCCCGAATCAGACATTTCCGGCGCTACGCCGATCGGCTGACCCGAGAACCCGGGCCGGTACCGCCGGCCCGAACTCCGCGCCCCGGACGAGAGCGCGGAGGTCGGGCGTCTGGTTGTGCCTACTCCAGGGCTTCCCGGGAGACACCGTCGATGGTCCGGCGGGGACGTGGCGGCTGGCGCGGCGGGTCGACCTCGGAGAACCGGGTCGAGCCGGCGGAAAGGTCCGGGTGCTCCACCTCCAGGGCGATCGCCGCCGCCTCCTCCAGGGTCAGCTCGGCCCCGGCGGCGTACGCGGCGTCGAAGGCCGCGTCCCCGAGCGACGCCCGCAGCGCGGCCTGCTCCTGCATCCAGTACGCGCCGAAGGTGCCCGGCGCGAAGTGCATCGTCGAGCGGGTGAGCTGTGCCGCGCCGAAGAGCCGGGCCGCCGTCCTCGGGTCGCCGCCCCGCGCGCAGCGCACCGCGATCGCGTTCACGGTGTCGCAGGCGCGGGCGAGATAGCCGTAGCTCATCCGGGACCGCAACGCGACCACCAGGTGGTCATGCGCGGCGACCAGATCGCCCCGGGCCAGCGCCACCATGCCGAGCAGCATGTCGACCCGGCGTTTGCCCCGCTCGGTCGGCTGCGCCGCCTCCAACGGCCGGGCCGCCGCCAGCAGCTCGGCCGCCTCGTCGAGCGCCCGCCGCCGCCACAGCAGCTCGGCGAGGCTGTAGATGGCGAGCAGCGCGTCCCCGGCGACCCCCTCGGCCTCGGCCCGCGCGATCACCTCCCGGCAGACCCGCTCGGCCTCGGCGAGCTGGCCCATGTCCACCAGCGGGGCGGCACGTCCAGCCAGCACCCGGACCAGTAGTCCGGCGTCGCCAACCCGTCGGGCGACCGACTCGGCCTGTTGCGAGAAGCGCAGCTCCTCGGCGAACTCGCCGTCCGCGCCGGCGTGCCGGGAGTGCATGAGGTACGTCGCGGCCAGCTCCGCCTCGGGGATCTGCTCGCCGGTTTCGGCGATCCGGCTGTAGAGCCGGAACAGCCAGAGCCGTCCCTCCCGGGCCAGCCCGCGCTCCCGCCACCACTCGTCGAGCCCGCTGGCCAGTTGCAGCCCCTGCCGGGCGCTGCCGCCGGTCACCGTCCAGCGCAGTGCGGCGCGCAGCTCGTCGGCGAGCGGGTCGAGGGCGTACAGCGACAGCGTCACGGGTCGCCCGTCCGGCCCCAGGTACGCCCGCTGCACCGCGTGCAGCGACCAGGCCACGTGCCGGTCCCGAGCGGTTTGCTCCTCTCCCGCGTCGACCAGCCGACGTGCCGCGTACGCCCGGATCGGGTCCAGCATCCGGTACGTGCTGCCGGAGACGTTCGGCTCGGCCTGGATCATCGACTTGTCGACCAGCACCGAGAGCGGATCGAGCGCGTCGTCGTCGATGAACCACTCCACGGTGGCAAGGTCGACCGGCCCGGAGAAGACCGCCAGCCAGCGCAGCAGCCGCGCGGCCCGGGGGCCGAGGGTCCGGTACGACCAGGTGACCGTCGCCTGCATGGTGACGTGCCGCTGCGTGGCCGTCCGCTGTGCGGCCCGGACCTCGGCTGGCGGTGCCGTGCCCTTCGCCGCCGCCGCCAGGTCCACCGTGTCGGCCTGGTTGGCGATCCACCGCCCGTTCGGCGTCGGGGCCGGCTCCGCGTCGTCGTGCCCGGCGTCCAGCGCCCCGAGCACGTCGTCCAGCCGCTCGGCGAGCTGGCTGGCGCTCAGCACCCGCAGCCGGGCGGCGGCGAGTTCGATCGCCAGCGGCAGCCCGTCGAGCCGGGTCACCACCCGTTGCAGGTCGGCCGACTCGGCGGGGCTGGCGCGCCGGCCGCCCCGGGCCGCGGCCGTGCGGTCCAGCAGCAGCGTCACCGCCTCGCTCGGGCCGCCGCCGGGCGCCGGGTCGACGGAGAGCGGCGGGATCCGCCAGACCACCTCGCCCGGCAGGCCGAGCGACTCGCGGCTGGTGGCGAGGACGCGTACCCCGCTGCCCCCGGAAAGAAGCCTGGAGATCACCTCGGCGCAGGCACCGGGCTGGGCGTCGCAGGTGTCGAGCAGGACCAGCATCCGTCGGGAGGCGGTGAACTCGACCAGGGTCTCCAGCATCGGCCGGCCCGGTTCGGGACGCAGCCCGAGCACCGCGGCGACCGCGAACGCGACCAGGCCCGGGTCGGTCACGGTGGCGATGTCGACGAACCAGACCCCGTCCGGGTAGGACTCGACCAGGTCGCCGGCCAGCTCGACGGCGAGCCGGGTCTTGCCGGCGCCGCCGGCCCCGACCACCGTCACCAGCCGGTGCTCCCGGATCAGCCGGTCCAGCTCGGCCCGCTCGGCGTTGCGGCCGACGAACGAGGTGACCTGGGTCGGCAGGTTGTGGGGGATCGCGTCGGCGGTCCGCGGCCGCGGGAACTGGCGTTCCAGCCCGGGGGCGACGAGCTGGAAGAGGCGTTCCCGGTCGTCGAAGCCGCGCAGCCGGTGCAGACCGAGGTCGAGCAGCGTGGCGCCGGGAGGCAGCGGCGCGGCGTGTCGGGCGGTTGCGCCGGAGCAGAGCACCTGGCCCCCGTGCGCGGCGGCGGCGATCCGCGCGGCCCGGTGTACCTCGGCGCTGGCGTACTCGCCGGCGTGCGGCTCGGCGTGGCCGGTGTGCAGCCCCATCCGGACCTTGGGCGTGGCCTCGGGGGTCGGCCAGTCGTGGCTGTTCAGGGCCCGCTGGGCGGCCAGTGAGGCGTCGAGCGCGGCCGAGGCGTCGGCGAAGGCGATGAAGAACGAGTCGCCCTCGGTGAAGAGCTCGGTGCCGTCACTGGCCGCCAGGGTGGCGCGCAGCAGGCGTCGGTGTTCGCTGAGGACCGGACGGTAGCCGGGGCCGAGCATCTGGGCCAGTCTCGTGGAGCCCTCGATGTCGGTGAACATGAACGTGACCAGCCCACTTGGCAGGTGGATCCGTGCTGACATGCCTGGAACCTCCCGCCCCCTGGAAGTCGCGTTCATGCTGTCGCATATTTATGTCCCGGCCCATCGTAGGAACGGACGGGCGAGTCCGTACCAAGGTGCTAACCGCCACGTGCACCGCGAAAACGACATCCCGGTCGTGAGTGTTCCTCACTGAACCTTCTTCGTCTCTCCTGCGGTCCGGCGGTCCCGCATGGTCGGATGCGTGGGGTGGGTGCCGCGCAGTCCGTGAGAAAGGTTCACTGTCCGGTGGGGAGGGGGCCCGTCCCGGACAGACCGACGGCCGGCGGGATCAGCAGCCGCAGGCGCCGCCGCAGCACCCGCCGCCGCCCGACGCGGCCGGGGCCGTGCTCGACCCGTCGCCGCGGCCCGTCACCGCGACCGTCGACAGTAGCTTGACCGTGTCGTCGTGGCCCTGCGGACACAGCGCCGGCGCCGAGGATTCGACCATCGGCCGGTTGATCTCGAACGTGTCGCCGCACGCGCGGCATCGGAACTCGTACCGGGGCATGTAACCAGGGTACGACCAGACCTGACGTTCGTCGGTCGATGGGTAATACTCGACGGGTGGCGGATCCGGAGATCTCGACCCCCCGACCCCTGCGTCCCGCCGCGCCCGCACTGGCCGGACCATTGGCCAGCTCGGGTGCCGCTCCGGATTCGGCGTTCGCGCCGGAACCGGTGACCGTGCCACGTCCCCGTACCGCCCCGGACGGTGCCTCGGCCACGTCCCCGGCCGACACGCCCGAGTCCGCCTCGCCGGCGACTCCGGTCGACGCCGGGACGGTGCCGGCCGATGGCCAGGCGGCACCCGGCGCGGGCTCCGACGGACCGGATACGTCGGATAGTTCGGGTGGGTCGGACAACACCGACGGATCAGGCGACACAGGCGAACCGAGTGACGCAGGCGGATCGGGCGACACCGGTGGATCGGGAGGCGCCTCGTCGACGACGGCGACCCCCGTCGACCTCGACGTGCCACCGTCCGGGCGGACGCGGCGGTTCCGCGTCCGCTTCGCGCACGCGGCCCGGCGCTGGCCGTCGCCCCGGAGGGCGGCCGTCGGCGCCGCCCGGGCGGTTCGGGACTGGTCCCGGCGCCCGAGCGGCCGGCTCACCCTTCCCGCGCTGCTGCTCTTCACCCTCGTCGCGGGGACGGGGACCGCGGGAGCCGTCCTGGTGCCGGCGGCGGGGCGTACCCCCGAGGCGGGCGCGACGACGAGCCCGGCGGCGCCGTCGCCGCAGGCCACCCTCCCCACCGCCGCGCCCGGCGGGTTGCCGGCCTCGCCCTCGCCCAACAGCACGACCCCGCCGACACACCCCTGGACGGGTGACGGGCCCACCCACACCCTGGCCGGCTGGGCCGCCCAGATCGGGGGGCGGCTGGGCATCCCGCAGGTGGCGATGCAGGCGTACGGCTACGCCGAGCTGCAGCTCAGCCAGACCACCCCCGGCTGTCAACTGCGCTGGACCACCCTCGCCGCGATCGGGTTCGTGGAGTCCGCCCACGGAACCGTGAACGGCTCCCGGCTCACCGCGAGCGGGGTGGCCGAACCGGAGATCTTCGGGCCCGCGCTGGACGGCAACGGCGACCGAAAGCGCATCACGGACACCGACGACGGTCGGCTCGACAAGGACACGACGTACGACCGGGCGGTCGGCCCGATGCAGTTCATCCCGACGACCTGGGCGACGTACGGGGCCGACGCCGACCTCGACGGGGTGAAGAACCCGCAGGACATCGACGATGCGGCGCTGGCCGCCGGTAACTATCTGTGTAAGGACGGGCGCAACCTGTCCGTCGGCTCGGACTGGTGGAACGCCATTCTCTCCTACAACAACGTGCAGTCCTACGCTCAGTCGGTCTTCGACAAGGCCAACCAGTACGGGGTGGACAGCAGAACCTAGCGTAATGGTCCCCGCACATTGCAGAACTGGGCACTTTCGCGCGGCTCCGGTTGACGGCAAGCTAGACGGGTGATGGTGCGCGAGTGGGATCCTCGGACCGCTCCGGCCGCCGAGATCGAGTCGTTCCTGGACACGATCAACGCGGCCTTCGCGGCCGACCTGCCAGACGACCCGCTGTGGGAGAACGGCATGCTCCGGGAGTACCTCAGCGAGGTCATGCCCGGGGAACGCCGGATCTCCTGGATCATCCAGGACGAGCCGTCTCCGGACGGGAAGCCCGGCCGCATCATCGGGCACACCCACGTCCTGCTCCTCGGTGACATCGGCGTGGTGGAGGTGCTGGTGCACCCGAGCGCCCGCCGGCGTGGTCTCGGGCGCAAGCTGATCGCCACGGCGGCCCGCCGCACGTACCAGGAGGGCTTCCGGTTCATCGGGGTCGAGGTGGTCGGCGACACCCCGGCGGTCGGCTTCTACGAGGCGCTCGGCTTCACCCAGGAGTACATCGAGACCCGCAGCGTGCTTCGCCTGTCCACCGTGGACTGGAACGCGCTGGCCGAGATGTCCCGGGGCATCGCTCCCGGCTACCGCCTGGAGTTCTTCCCGGGTGGACCGCCGGAGGAGCTCATCGAGGCGTACGCGATGGCGAAGGCCGAGGCCCGGGTCGACGACGGCGACCTGGACCTGCGGCCGAGTTCGTGTGACCCGCAGCGGCTGCGGGACAGCCTGAACTGTCTACACCGGCGCGGCATGAAGCCGTACATCGTGACGGCGATCGAGGAGAAGACCGGCGTGGTGGCCGGGCTCACCGAGGTCGTCGTGCCGGCCCAGCACCCGACCCGGGCCGACCAGTACGACACCATCGTCGGCCAGGCCCACCAGGGCCGCGGTATCGACCGGGCGATGAAGGCGCGGATGCTCTTCGAGCTGCGTACGGCGGAGCCGAAGCTCGCCGAGGTGCAGACCTGGAATGCCCAGACCAACGAGGCGATGCGGGCGGTCAACGCCGACCTCGGGTTCCAGGCCGACCGGCAGTGGTTCGAGTACGGTGTCGACGTCGCGGAGCTGGTGCACCGTCTCGACGCCGCCAACCACGCGAACAGGTCGGCGAGGCCGACCGCCTGACCGGGGCGCGAACGGCCTCCGGACCCGCCCGGACCGCTCCGGTCGTGTGTCGGCTCAGTACCGGTCGCGGAGCATCCGGGCGGCCTCGACCGCCCAGTAGGTGAGGATGACCTGGGCGCCCGCCCGGCGGATCGAGGTCAGCGTCTCCAGGATCGCCCGGTCCCGGTCGATCCAGCCGTTCGCGGCGGCCGCCTCGACCATCGCGTACTCGCCGGAGATCTGGTACGCCGCGACCGGGACGTCGACCTCGGCCCGGACCGCCGCGACCACGTCGAGGTACGGCAGGGCGGGCTTGACCATCACCAGGTCGGCCCCCTCGGCGACGTCGAGACGGACCTCCCGAAGCGACTCCCGCAGGTTCGCCGGGTCCTGCTGGTAGGTGCGCCGGTCGCCCTGGAGCGACGACTCCACCGCGTCCCGGAAGGGGCCGTAGAACGACGAGGCGTACTTCACCGCGTACGCCAGGATCCCGGTGTCGGTGTGCCCGGCGGCGTCCAGGGCCCGCCGGATCGCCCCGACCTGGCCGTCCATCATCCCGGAGGGGCCGAGGAGGTGCGCCCCGGCCTCCGCCTGGGCGACGGCCATCTCGGCGTACGCGGTCAGGGTGGCGTCGTTGTCGACGGTCCCGTCCGGCGCGAGCAGCCCACAGTGCCCGTGCGAGGTGAACTCGTCGAGGCAGAGGTCGCTCATCACCACGGTGGCGTCGCCGACCTCGGCGACCACGTCCCGGATCGCCACGTTGAGGATGCCGTCCGGGTCGATCCCGCCGGAACCGGTCTCGTCCTTCCGCTCCGGCACGCCGAACAGCATGATGCCGCCGATCCCGGCGTGTACCGCCTCGGCCGCTGCCTTGCGCAGCGATTCCCGGGAGTGCTGCACCACGCCCGGCATCGAGGCGATCGGCCGAGGCTCCGTCAAACCCTCCTTGACGAACATCGGCAGCACCAGCTCGGACGGGGCGAGCCGGGTCTCCTCAACGAGCCGGCGAATCGCGGCGGAACGCCGCAGCCGGCGCGGACGGACCTCCGGGTAGGACATGGGGACTCCTCCGTGGCGCTGTCGGAAACCGGGACGGATCGCCACGACGCCGGGCACCGACGCCGGGCTATCCCGCCCGGGCGGGCGGAGCGGACTACCGGAACCGCAACGCGGTCGGGCCCTGCACCTTCGAGCCCCGCCGCTGCTTCGCCGGCATCGCGGCCAGTTTCTCCCGCAATTCCACAGCGTACGCCGCGAGCGCCTCGACCAACTCCGGTACCGAGGCGTGGGCCGGCTGAGCGTCCACCCGAAGGCCGAACTCGGTCGCGGTCTCGGCGGTCTTCGGGCCGATCACCGCCACCACGGTCCGGGCGTGCGGCTTGCCGGCGATGCCGACCAGGTTCCGCACCGTCGAGGAGGAGGTGAAGAGGACCGCGTCGAACCCTCCGGACTTGATCGCGTCGCGGATCTCGGCCGGCGGCGGCGCGGCCCGGACGGTCCGGTACGCGGTGACGTCGTCGACCTCCCAACCCCGTTCGGTCAGCCCGGCGGCCAGCGTCTCGGTGGCGATGTCGGCCCGGGGCAGCAACACCCGGCCGACCGGGTCCAGGACCTCGTCGTGTGGCGAGAACTCGGCCAGCAGGCCCTCCGAGGTCTGCTCCCCGGACGGGATCAACTCGGGCTGGATGCCGAAGGCGCGAACGGCGTCGGCGGTCGCCTCGCCGATACAGGCGATCTTGACGCCCCCGAAGTGCCGGGCGTCCAGGCCGTGCTCGGCGAACTTTTCCCAGACGGCCCGGACGGCGTTCACCGAGGTGAAGATCACCCATGCGTAGCGGCCGTCGACCAGGCCCTTCACCGCCCGCTCCATCTGGGCCGGGGTCCGGGGCGGTTCGACCGCGATGGTCGGTACCTCGCACGGAATGGCGCCGTACTCGCGCAGCCGGGCGCTCATCACCCCGGCCTGCTCCTTGGTCCGCGGGACCAGCACCTTCCAGCCGTACAGTGGGCGGTTCTCCCACCAGCTCAGCTTGTCCCGGTGCGCGACGCCGGCGCCGAGGGTGAGGACCACCCGGCCGGTGAAGCCGAGCGCGGCGGCGACGAAGCTGTCCACGGTCGAGGTGGTGGTGTACTGGGTCTCGCCGGTGCCGTCGCCGGTCACCGCCACCGGGGTGGCGCCGTCGACGCCGACCGCGAGCAGCCCGTCCCGGACCGCGGCGAGGTCGCCGGCGTCGACCGCCAGGGCCAGCGAGCCCCGGTTGACCGCCGCGGCGAGCGCCTCGAAGTCCACCGCGGTGACGTCGTCGATGTCGGCGGCGGTACGGATCCCGTGCAGCGGGACGCCGGCGTACGTGGCGACCCCCTCGGCCTGCCCGACGCCGGGCACCACCTCGAACGGTACGGCGGTCCGGGCGACCGCCTGCACCTCGGTGACCACCGCCTCGTGACCGAACGGGTCACCGGCGATCAGGTGTACCGCGCTCAGCCCGGAGCGGGCTGCCGAGAGCAGGACCTTCGCCACGTCGCCCGGCGCTCCCTCGGCCGGGCTGAACTGGGCGTCCTCCTTCGCGTCCGCCCTGACGGCGGCGAGCAGCGCCTCCGGGACGCTGCGGTCGTATATCACCTGGTCGGCGTGGACCAGCGCGTCGTACGCCCGTCGGGTCAGCAGACCCGGGTCGCCGGGTCCGGCCCCGACGAACGCGATGCGGCCTGCGGGCTTACGGGTGCCGATCATGTCTGTGCTCCAAAATGCTGGGTCCCCGGCCCCGAATCGGTGGGCGTGCCGAGGATCGAGTCGGCGCCGAGGTCGAGGAGGTCGGCGGCGAGGGCCTTGCCGATCTCCGTCGCCTCGGCGGGCGTACCGGTGCGGGACAGCCGGAGGTCGCGGGTACCGTCCGGGCTGATCACCGCCCCGCGCAGGTAGATCTCGTCGCCGCCGCCGGCTCCGGAGGCGTCCGGTTCGCCTTCGGCGACGACCGCGAACGCGGCGACCGGGGCACTGCACCCGGCCTCCAGGGTGGCGAGAAACGCCCGCTCCGCGGTGACCGCGGCCCGGGTGGGGGGATGGTCGAGCACGGCCAGCAGCTCGACCAGCTCCGAGTCGTCGGCCCGGCACTCTACCGCCAACGCGCCCTGAGCGGGCGCGGGCAGCATCATCATCGGGTCGAGAGTCTCGGTGATCTCCTCGGCGCGGCCGAGCCGGATCAGCCCGGCCCGGGCCAGCACCACGGCGTCGAGGTCCGCTTCGGGGCCGCGTACCCGGGCCAGCCGGGTGTCGACGTTGCCCCGGATCGGCACCACCGTCAGGTGCAGGCCGAGCGCGTGCAACTGGGCGATCCGGCGCAGCGCCCCGGTGCCGACGGTGGCCCCGGGCGGCAGCTCGGCCAGGGTACGGCCGTCCCGGGTGACCAGGGCGTCCCGCGGATCCTCCCGAGGGGGTACGGCGGCGATGTGCAGCCCCTCCTGACCGGCGGTGGGGAGGTCCTTGTACGAGTGGACCGCGAAGTCGATCTCCTTGGCGGCCAGGGCGTCGCGCAGCGCCGAGACGAAGACACCGACGCCGAGACGGTGCACCGGGGCGTTCGACCGGTCGCCGGCCGTCACGACCTCGACCAGCTCGACCGGACGGCCGGTGGCGGCCGTCAGCGCCTCGGCGACCTTCCGGGACTGGGCGAGCGCCAGCGCGCTGCCGCGGGTGCCGAGCCGCAGCACTCCCGTGCTCCCGCTCATCGTTCTCCTCCGGGGTGCTGTCGGGGTACGGCGGGCCGGGCGGCGGGGCCGGTGGCGCCCACCGGTCCGGAGGCCGGACCGCCGGCCTTCGGCGGGCGGGCCGACGCTTCGGCGAGCCCGGACGCGGCCAGTCCGGATGCGGCGAGCCCGGACGCGGCCAGGGTGGGGACGGTGTCGGCCGGCGAGGCGGCCGGCACCTCCAGGTCGAAGAGTTCGCGCAGCAGCGCGGCGTACTGGTCGCCGCCGGGTTCGGCGGCGAGCTGGCGTACCCGCACGGTCGGCGAGTGCAGCAACCGCTGTACGACCCGGTGCACCGTGTGGCTCACCTCGGCGCGCTGCTCGTCGGTCAGCTCGGGCCGGCGGTGGGCGAGGCGGCGCAGCTCGGCGGTGACCACCTCGTCGGCCCGGGCCCGCAGGGCGGCGACGGTCGGCGCCACGTCGGCGCCGCGCAGCCAGGAGAGGAACGACTCCACCTCGGTGGTGACGATCTGGGTGACGGCCGCGGTGTCGGCGGCGGCCGGGCCGGTCGGCTGGGCCGCGGCCAGGCCGTCGATGTCGATCACCACGGCGCCGGGGAGCTCGGCGACCGCTGGTTCGACGTCCCGGGGCACCGCGAGGTCAAGCAGGACCAGTGGGGCGCTCCGCCGACCGGCGCGCTCGGCCAGGGCCCGGGCGACCGTCTCCCGGGTGAGGACCGGTTCGATCGAGGCGGTGGCGGCGACTACTATGTCCACTGTGGAGAGTGCGTCGACGAGTTCGGCGATCGGCACGGCGGTGGCGCCGTACGCCTCGGCCAGCCGGTGTGCCCGGTCGGCGCCCCGGTTGCTGACCGTCACCGGGCCGGCGCCGCGCCGCGCGAGGGTGGCGACCGCCAGCGCACCCATCGAGCCCGCCCCGACCACCAGGGCGGGCCGCCCCTCGATGCCGTCGGGGAAGTGGGTCGCGGCCAGGTCGAGCGCGGCGGTGACCACACTCTGCCCGGCCCGGTCGATGTCGGTCTCGGCGTGAGCGCGCTTTCCCACCCGCAGGGCCTGCTGCATCAGCTCGTGCAGCAGCCGTCCGGGTGCGTCGGCCTCGCTCGCCACGTGGTAGGCGTCCCGGAGTTGGCCGAGGATCTGCGCCTCGCCGACCACCATCGAGTCGAGCCCGGCCGCCACCCGGAAGACGTGCTCGACGGCGGCGCCGTCGTAGTGGACGTACAGGTGGTTGGCGAGATCGGCCGGAGTGGAGCCGGCGTGCCCGGCGAGAACGGCGCAGATGTCGCCCAGCCCGCCGTGAAAGCCGGAGACGGCGGCGTAGACCTCGACCCGGTTGCAGGTCGAGACGACGACCGCCTCGCCGACGTACGGCTGTTGGAGCAGGCGACGGAGGATCGCCGGCAGGTCTCCGGAGGCGACCGACAGCCGCTCCAGGACGGCGACCGGTGCGGTGCGGTGCGAGGCACCGACGACGAGCAGGTTCATGAGCCGATCGCCTCCGTGTTGGTGGACCGGAGCGGCCCGGTGGGGGTGGCCGTGGGCGTGCTGGTGGGGGTGGCCTCGGAGGTGCCGGCCGCCGCGAGCCCGCCGGGCAGCGCGGTCAGTCCGGTGGCCGGCGGGGCCGGGGACGTCTCCGAGCCCGGCTCGGGCGGCTCCGCCGCGGTCGGCAGGCCGGTCAGCGCCGCCTTGCGGTGTTCGTGGAAGGAGAGGATCTGGAGCTCGATGGCGAGGTCGACCTTGCGTACGTCGACGCCGTCCGGCACCGACAACACACAGGGCGCGAAGTTCAGGATGCTGGTCACGCCGGCGTCGACGAGTTGGTCGGCGACGCTCTGCGCGGCGGTGGCGGGAGTGGCGATCACGCCGATCGTGATCGCCTCCTCGGCGACCACCCGGGGCAGGTCGTCGATGTGTCGGACGACGAGGCCGTTGATCTCCTCGCCGATCCGGGCCGGGTCCGCGTCGAAGAGGGCGGCGATCCGGAAGCCGCGGCTGGCGAAGCCCGCGTACCCGGCGAGGGCGTGACCGAGGTTACCCACCCCGACCAGGGCGACCGCCCGGCGTTGGGTCAGCCCGAGCACGAACTCGATCTGGTCGATCAACAGGGCGACGTCGTACCCCACGCCCCGGGTGCCGTACGACCCGAGCTGGGAGAGGTCCTTACGGAGCTTGGCGGAGTTCACCCCGGCCGCCGAAGCCAACTCCTCGCTGGAGACCGTGTCGTTACCGGTTTCGGCGAGGTGGTGCAGGGCACGGAGGTACTCGGGGAGCCGGGCGACCGTCGCCTCAGGGAGATCCGGGAGCGCCGGCACGGCATCGGCGCGGCCGGGCGTGCCTGCAGGGCGGTGCTGACTCATGCGACTCCGTGCCATGCGATCCTCGACCAGCCGGAGCGGCCGGTCGTACCGGGGCACCCGCTGGCGACCGCTGTGACCGGTTGTGCTAGCAGGGCTCGTCGGAGTAATAGAGTAGGCGCTTGTGAAGACACGCACAAATCGCGATCTTGGTAGATCGCGATAACACCTCACCTGGGCCTCCCAATACCCGATCAGATCCTCGCGCCTCGCCGACCCGCTCAGCGATTATTGCCTAAGTCCGACTTATCTGCCCAACTCGCCGCGGTGGCCGGCCTGGTCACCGCCCTCGTCGACGCCGCCGGGCGGATCGCAACCGGCGTGGCAATCATCGGAGCCGACAGATTCCGGCCTCCCGCGGATCCCTCCTTCCCGGCGATTCCGCCGCCCGACGCATTTCACCAGGGAGGGCGGGAATGCGAGGAATCCCCCGGCGAGCCACGGCCGTGGGTGGGGGCAGCCCTACCGTGGATTGGCCAGCCGATGGGATGGGAGCCGACCACGCCGATGCCTAGCGTCGAGGACATGACCACTACCGCCGCCGTCGGCGTCCCGGCCGAACCGACCGCCGGGCGCGGCACACTACGCCAGCTCGCCATCGACTCGGGTTACGTACTCCTCGGCTTCCCCCTCGCCCTGGTGAGCTTCGTCATGGTCGCCTTCGGGTCCGCCCTCGGACTCGGGCTGGCGGTGACGGTGATGGGGCTGCCGATCCTCGCCGGTACGCTCTACGCCGCCCGCCGCCTCGCCGACATCGAACGGGGTCGGATGTCGGTGGTGCTCCGGCAGCCCCGGGTACGGCCCACGTACCGGACCGCCGGCCCGAACGCCGGCACCTGGCGGCGTATCCTGACGCCGATCGGCGACGCCCAGTCCTGGCTCGACCTGGCACACGGCTTCGCCGCGCTCGTCGTCTCGGTGCCGGCCTTCGGCATCACGTTGCTCTGGTGGACCGGCGCCGTCGGCGGCTCGCTCTACTGGGCGTACGACTGGGCGATCCCGAGCAGCCCGGACGGCCAGGGGCTGCCCGACCTGCTCGGCCTCGGCGACTCCGCCGTCGCCCGGATCGGGCTCAACACCGCCCTCGGCGTCTTCTTCCTGATCACCCTGCCGCTGGTGGTCCGCGGCTGCGCCCTGATGCGGGCGGGACTCGCCCGCACCCTGCTCGCCGGCGTCGCCGAGATGCGCAACCGGATCACCGTGCTGGAGGAGCAGAGGCGGGCCGCCGTCTCGGCGGAGGCGACCGCGCTGCGCCGCCTGGAGCGGGACATCCACGACGGGCCACAACAGCGGCTGGTCCGGCTCGCCATGGATCTCAGCCGGGCCCAGCACCAGCTCGCCACCGATCCGGAGGCGGCCCGGCAGACCCTCGACGAGGCGCTGACCCAGACCCGGGAGACCCTCGCCGAGCTGCGCGCCCTGTCCCGGGGCATCGCGCCGCCGATCCTGGTCGACCGGGGGCTGCCCAGCGCCCTGGCCGCGCTCGCCGGGCGTGGCGTGATCCCGATCGAACTCACCGTCGACCCGGAGCTCGGCACCCCGGGCGGGCGGCTCGACCCGGCGGTGGAGTCGACCGCGTACTTCGTGGTCGCCGAGGCGCTGGCGAACGTCGCCAAGCACAGCCGGGCCCGCGAGTGCTGGGTCACGGTGGTCCGGGAGCAGGGGACGTTGCGGATCACCGTGCTGGACGACGGCGAGGGCGGTGCGCACGTCGCCAAGGGCCACGGCCTCGCCGGGCTCGCCGACCGGGTACGCGCCAACGGGGGCACCTTCACCGTGCTCAGCCCGGTGGGTGGGCCAACCGAGATCCGGGCCGAACTGCCGTGCTGAGGCGGGACTGCCGTGCTGAGGCGGGCGCTGGCGGCGCCGACGGCGCCGGGATGGTAGACAGCGGTATGCGCGTGGTAATCGCCGACGACGCCGTCCTGCTCCGGGAGGGCCTGGTCCGGCTGCTGAACGAGCACGGCCACGAGGTCGTCGCCGCGGTCGGTGACGGTGAGGCGCTGGTGGAGGCCATCGTCACGCACCGCCCCGACGTCTCCATCGTCGACGTACGGATGCCGCCGTCGCATACCGACGAGGGCCTGCGGGCGGCGGTGGAGGCCCGGCGGCGGGTGCCGCGGACGCCGATCCTGGTGCTCTCCCAGTACGTCGAGGTGTCGTACGCCGACGACCTGCTCGCCACGGTCCGCCCGACCGGCACCTCCAGCGGCGGGGGAATCGGATACCTGCTCAAGGACCGGGTCTCGGCGATCGACGAGTTTCTCGACGCGGTCAACCGGGTCGCCGCCGGCGGTACGGTCCTCGATCCCGAGGTCGTCGGTCAGCTCCTCGTCCGGCGTCGTCGCGACGACCCGCTGCGCCAGCTGACCCCCCGGGAACGCGAGGTGCTCGGACTGATGGCCGAGGGCCGGTCCAACACGGCGATCGCCCGGGCGCTGGTGGTGAGCGACGGCGCCGTCGAGAAGCACGTCCGCAACATCTTCACCAAGCTCTGCCTCCCGCCGGACGAGGAGCAGCACCGCCGGGTGCTGGCGGTCCTCGCGTACCTGCGCGCCTGACCGGCGTCGGCCCGGGCGACCGGCGGGTACCGCTCAGTCCAGTTCGGCCGCCAGTGCGACCGCCTCGGTCAGCGAGTCCGCCACCGGCCAGCCGGAGGCCCGGAGCCGGGCCGGGTCGGTGATGCCGCCCGTGTAGAGGACGCAGCGGGCGCCGACGTACGCGGCGGCCTCGGCGTCGTCGATCGAGTCGCCGATCAGCACGGTCGACCGCCCCTCGACGCCGACGGCGGCCAGGTGTCGGGCGAGGTGGCTCGCCTTCCGCCCTCCGCCAACCCCGGCGCGCAGCCCGTCGATCCGCCGGAAGTGCGGGGTGAGGCCGTACCGGTCGACGGTCGGGACGAGCTCGTCGTGGAACCACATCGACAGCAGGGACTGGGATCCGTGCCAGGACCGCAGCGCAACGGCGGCGTCGGCGGTCAGGGTGCACTCCGCCAGCCCGAGCCGGTACGCCTCGTGGAAGAGCTTGTCGAGCCGGGCGAACTCCTCGGCGTCCAGCATCCGACCGAGGACCTCGGCGTAGTAGTCCATGATCGGGCGGCGGTACTGCGTCCGGTGCTCCTCCACGGTGATCACCGGCCCGCCGACGGCGGCCAGCACGGCGTTCGTGGCGGAGACGACCAGGTGCAGGTCGTCGAGGAGGGTGCCGTTCCAGTCCCAGACCAGGTGGTCGCGTCCACGGGGCATCCGAGCACGATACGTCGCCACGCGCGACCGGCGGGGCATCGACCAAGCCGCTATGTGACAGATCACCGGGCCGGCGAACCCCTCGGCGCCGGCCCGGCCACGCGCGGCCACCACGCCGGCCACCCGCGGCCACCGGGCCCGCCTCCGGCGGGCGCGGCCAGCCCGCCCGGCCTCGGCTCACCCGCCACGGCACCGGGTCGACGGTTGGCGGGCCGCGGTCAGCCGCGCGGCGCGGTGAGGTCGCGGATCAACCGCTCCTCCTCGACCCGCCAGTAGCCGTGCTCCCGGCCGTCGAGCAGGATGACCGGAAGCCGGTCGCCATAGTCCCGCTCCAGCTCCAGGTCGCCGGTGACGTCCACCTCGGTCCACCGGTCGCCGGTAACCGCCACCACCCGCGCCATCGCCTCCCGGGCAACCTCGCAGAGGTGACAGCCGGGTCGGGTGATCAGGGTCAGTCGCGGCTCATCCGTCCCCACTGCCCGTTTCCTCCCGGAATGTCGACGTCGTACCCTGCCGATCGCCGAGGACGGCAGGGGCGCCACGAACTCTATCCCGCTCGGACGCGGGTACCGGGGCAGGTGCCGGGAGGGACGTCAGCCGGGCCCGTCGGCCCGCCGGTGGCGCCCTGAGGCGTGGCGCAGCACGGCGCGGGATCTGGGCGCCCGGGCCGCCGGCCGGCGCCCATTCGGACCGACGGGGGCCGGCGGCGGGTGGTGTGCACCTCGGACAGTGCCGACGGGCCGCCAGCCTCCCCTGCCGGCCACGTCCCGTGCCGGCTCCCGTTCTGACCTCGTTCCGATCAGGACGGACGTGCCGGAGTCGGAGTGTCACCGCGACGTTGTCGGCGAACTGGTCGAGCTCGGAACTGGAGCCTGTTCGGGGCCGCCGTCTGTCCCGGCTGGAGACGTGGAAGTTGCGACCCGCTGGGGCGCGTTCGTGGAAGTTGCTCGACTTCGCCGGCGGTGCGCGGTACGGTCCACGAGACCGTAACGGCATTCGCGATTTCCCGCGTCTGCTTGGCACGGTCCACAGACACCCGAGCCGACGCCTATTAGCACAAACCGCAGCGGCACGCCAAGCGCGCGCCGCCTATTGGCGTTTCTTGGTGTTTTCCCTGCTCAGGGCGGTCCCGAGTCGACTGTCTGGCATCCGACAACGCACAACTGGTGCGGCCCGAACGGGTGGCTTTCGGGAAATACTTTGGCTCTGTGTAACGGACTCGCCGCACATGGGTGACGTTGGCCCCTATCATCACTCGGGTCGGCTCACCCCTTTTGCCGTGAGTCGACACCCCTCAGCCCGAGGAGGCCGCCGTGCCTGTAAGAGCACAGCACCAGCAGCTGTGGGGCGTGTGCCGTGGTACGGCGCACCCCGGATCTGCCGTGCCGGATCGCGCCGTCCGTGGCGCACGTACGGCCACCACCGTGGCCGGGCCCGGGCTACGGGTCCCGCGGTCGCGGGCGGCCGGGGAGGTCCAGTGAGCACCTACGGATACGTCGACGGGGAGCCTGTCGGCCAGATGCGGAACGCCCGGCACGCCCTCACCGAAGGCCTGACCCGGCTTGGCCTGGCCGTGAACGACATGCTGAGCCTCGCCGTGCGGGGCGACGGGGGGTCGAAGCGGACCAGGAGTCGTCCGCACCATCCGAACGAGACGCCGGCCCGGCAGGGCGGGCCGGGTGGGAACAGCCGGCAGGTGGGTGGGCGGGTGGCCAGCCCGGCCCGCCCCCCGATGCCGGCGCAGCCCGGTGCCGGGCAGCCGCCGGGCGGTGGCGTTCCCGAGCCGGACGACGTACCCCCGGGGTCGGAGGGTGAGCGTCCCGAGTCGATCAACCCGAACACCGAGACGGCCGTCCTGCCGGTGGTCCCCGCTGGGGCGTCCACATCGGGCCGCCCCGGCGGCGCCGCGCCCGGCCACCCCGACCGGCCGGACCCGTCCGACCCGGCCCGCGAGGTCTGGGCCCTGGTGGAACGCGCGCAGGCGGGCGAGCCCGAGGCGTTCGGCCTGATCTACGACCGGTACGTAGACACTGTCTTCCGGTTCGTCTACTTCCGGGTCGGCAACCGGCAACTCGCCGAGGACCTCACCTCGGACACCTTCCTCCGCGCTTTGAAGCGGATCGGCAGCTTCACCTGGCAGGGCCGGGACCTCGGTGCCTGGCTGGTGACGATCGCCCGGAACCTGGTGGCGGACCACTTCAAGTCCGGCCGTTACCGGCTTGAGGTTACAACGGGTGACGTGTTAGACGCGGATCGTGAGGATCGTGGCCCGGAGGGGAGCCCCGAGGCGGCCGTGGTCGAGCACATCACCAATGTCGCGTTGCTGACCGCCGTCAAGCAGCTCAACCCCGAGCAGCAGGAGTGCATCGTGCTCCGGTTCCTCCAGGGCTTCTCCGTGGCCGAGACCGCCCAGGCGATGGGGAAGAACGAGGGAGCGATAAAGGCGTTGCAGTATCGGGCGGTCCGGGCGCTCGCCCGGCTGCTGCCGGACGGGTTCCAGCCGTGAGGCGGGTTCACCACTCCGGCCGGGCGGCCGTGATCCCCTTCACTCTTCGTAATTTCTCCACGCGGCGGGCCGTAACCGGCCCGCCCCACCGAACGTTTGTCCCGGTGCGACCGGTGGATGCCCGGGCCCCGCCCGGACCGGCCGGTCGGACAGCTGCTCCGACCGTCGTAGTCTGGCTCTGACCCAGCGCCATCGTCGCACCGGGACGGCGACGACGCCGACCGAAGCGTCGCGACCAGCGAAGGGAGGTGTCGGCCGTGGGTTGGAACGCGTTCTACCGTCAGCGGGCGGAGCGCTTCGCGCAGCTGCTCGAGGAAGCCAACGGTGGCCGCCGCCACCACGTCCGGTCCCGCGTCGACAGCGACCTCGCCCAACCGCTGGCGATCGGGCAACGGCTCCGGAGCATGCAGTCCGCGGTCGAGGTTGATCCCGACTTCCGTGCCAGCCTGCGGGCGATGCTGGTCGCCACCGCCGAACGGGAGGGGATCGGCGCCACCGCCAGTGACGGACCGCTCGGTGACGAGGAGATCGCTCCCGCCGCCGCGGCGCGGGGATTCCGCGCCACCCGTCCGTCGGCGCCCCGGACCCGGGCCCGGGCGCGGGGTGCCATCGTCGTCGGCGTCGCCGTCGGCGCGATCGCGGTCTCCGGGATGGCCGCCGCCAGCGAGCACGCCGTCCCCGGGGACGCGCTCTACGGCATGAAGCGGCACACCGAGCGGGCCCAGCTCGCCCTGGCCAGCTCCGATCTCAGCCGGGGTCAGCTCTTCCTCGACTTCGCCCGAACCAGACTCGCCGAGGCCACCGCGCTGGGTAGTCGAAGCGTCGGGTTCTCGGCCGTCCTCGACGACATGGACGCCGACACCCGGCAGGGGATCCGGCTGTTGACCACCGCCGCGGCGCAGCGCCGGGATCCGGCGGCGCTGGACGCCGTCGACGCCTTCCTCGCCGACCAGCGTCCGCGCCTCGTGGCGCTGGGGGACCGCGCCAGCCGGGCCGGGCGGGACCGAACCGCCGAGTCGATCACCCTGCTCGACACCGTCCAGCGCAGGGCGGACGCGCTCCGTGCGGCCCTGGCCTGCGGGGTCGGGACGACGGGTCGGGCCGACTCCTTCGGCCCGCTGCCCCGAACCTGCCCGGTCGGCCGGGGTCCGGGCACCACCACTCCGGCGAACCCGTCGGCCTCCGAGGGGACCGGCGTCCGTACCCCGACCGAGTCGCCGCGTACGCCGGAACGGACCGCTCCATTCGACGTACCCGAGCCGACTCCCAGCTCCGACCAGCCACCGGTCCGGGAGAAGCCGACCGGTTCACCGGCACACCGCAGCGGCGGCTGACCGGGCCGCGCCTGTACGGCCGCTCGGGCGACCACGGGTACGGCGCCGCCGGCCTTCGCTACCCTCGCTGATGTACGCGCGAGCGAGGAGGTCCCTGCGTGGCCCGCACCCGCAAGGTGACGGTCGGCACCGGAGCGACGGTCAGCACCGACGAGGACGGACACACCACGGGCTGGGCGGCCACCGGAGCGGCGGGTGTCCCGCCCGCCCCGGCCGATCCCCGGGCCGCCGCCTTCTTCGACGTCGACAACACGATCATGCAGGGCGCGTCGATCTACTGGCTCGCCCGTGGCCTGGCCGCGCGGAACTACTTCACCACCAGGGACCTCGCCCGGTTCGCCTGGCAACAGCTGCGGTTCCGGGTCCTCGCCACCGAGCACGCCGGCAGCATGTCGCGGGCGAAGGAGGTGGCGCTGGCCTTCGTCGCCGGCTGGCGGGTCGAGGACGTCGAACGACTCACCGAGGAGATCTTCGACGAGCTGATGGCGCCGCGGATCTGGCGGGGGACCCGGGCCCTGGCCGAACAGCATCTGGCCGACGGCCAACGGGTCTGGCTGGTCACCGCCGCCCCGGTGGAGATCGGCCGGGTCATCGCCGCCCGGCTCGGGCTGACCGGCGCGATCGGTACGGTCGCCGAGATCCGCGACGGGGTGTACACCGGGCGGCTGGTCGGCGACCTGATGCACGGCACGGCCAAGGCGGACGCGGTGACCCAGCTCGCCGCCGCGGAGGGGCTGGACCTGTCCCGCTGTGCCGCCTACAGCGACTCGAGCAACGACCTGCCGATGCTGTCGACGGTCGGCCGGGCGGTGGCGATCAACCCGGACAGCGCGCTGCGCCGTACCGCCCGGGAGCGGGGCTGGGCAGTCTACGACTTCCGGACCGGCCGCAGGGCGGCCCGGATCGCCGTACCGTCGGCCGCGGGGCTGCTCGCCGGCGTCGTCACCGCGGGCCTGGCGTTGCGCCGCCGGCGGCGGACCGAGTGAGCCACCGACCGGCTCGGCCACCGGCCGGCCCGGCCGCCGGGGCGGTCAGGGGCCGAACGGATCGGGGCGCCGTTCCAGCAGCTCGTGCAGCTTCTGCTGGATCGTCTCCCGCACCTGATCCGCGAGGTTGAAGACGACCAGCGGATCGTCGGCGGAATCGACCAGGTGGGCGGTGGGGATCGGTGGGCAGAACTCGATCAGCCACTTGCTGGGCAGCGGCACCACCCCGAGCGGGCCGAGCCACGGGAACGTCGGCGTCACCGGGAAGTACGGCAGCTTCAGCAGCCGGGCGAGCGGCGTGATGTTGGCGAGCATCGGGTACGTCTCCTCGGCACCAACGATCGCCACCGGGATGATCGGCGCTCCGGTACGGAGTGCGGCGGAGACGAAGCCGCCTCGCCCGAACCGCTGCAGCTTGTAGCGCTCCGAGTAGAGCTTGCCGACCCCCTTGAAGCCCTCCGGGAAGACGCCGACCAACTCGCCCCGGCCGAGCAACCGCTCCGCGTCCGGGTTGCAGGCCATGGTGCCACCGGTCTTGCGGACCAGTTCGGAGACGAACGGCATCCGGAAGACCAGGTCGGCGCCGAGCAGTCGCAGGTAGCGGTGGGTGGGGTGGACGTCGTGCAACACCGCCGCCAGGACCAGCGCGTCCAGCGCCACCGTGCCGGAGTGGTTGCCGACCACCAGACCGGAGCCCTCGACCGGCAGGTGCTCGGCGCCGGTCACCTCGGTGCGGAACCAGTCGCGGTAGAGCACCCGCAGCAGCGGCTGGAAGACCTGCTCGGTCAGCTCCGGGTCGAAGCCGAACTCGTCGATCTCGTAGCGGCCGGAGAGCCGGCGGCGCAGGAACGCCAACCCGGCGGCGACCCGCCGGTCCCAGACGTCGCCCGGTTCGTCGGCGACGGCCGGCTCGCGCGGGCCGGGCCGGGCCGGGCGGCCGACCGGGTCGACCCGGTGCACGTTGGCCTCGGCTCCGGCCGGCTCCTCAGCCATCGATCCGCCCGCCTCGCTGGCCGACCCGCTCCCGTACCGCGGCCCGGGTCCGCCGGATGCCGTCCAGGATCGCCTGTTCGGCGCGGTGCAGCCGCTCGGGGCCGAGCGGGGCCGGGTCCCGGTGCCCCTGGACGAAGTCGTCGAAGGCCGCGGCGGTGGAGCGCGGGGTGAATCCGTACTCGCGGGTCAACCTGGTGGTGTCGACAACCCGGCCGTGCACGAAGAGGTCGACCTGGTCGAGGCCGTACCGCCCGAAGCCGAGCGCCCGGGCGATCCCGGCGGCCCCGGAGAGCCCCGGCTCCACCACCGGGACGGCGATCCGGCCGGCCCGGCGGATCGCCTGCGAGAGCGCGAGCACCCCCGGCCCGGCGACGTTGTACGTCCCGGGGTGGTCGGAGACGACCGAGCGGTAGAGGATCTCCAGCGCGTCGTCGACGTGCACGAACTGCAACCGCGGGTCGCGCCCGAGCACGGTCGGTACGACCGGCTGGGCGAAGTAGCGGGTCAGCGTGGTGTTCGCCCGCGAGCCGATGAACGGCGCGAACCGCAGCACCGTGGCGACGACGTCCGGACGGCGTCGCCGGAAGCCACGGACGTACCCCTCGATGTCAAGGATGTCCCGGGCGAAGCCGCCACGTGGCACCGCGCGTGGCTCGGTGTCCTCGGTGAAGACCGCCGGATCCCGGAACGACGCGCCGTAGGCGGCGGTCGAGGAGCGGACGACCAGCTTGCGCAGCCGGGGCGCCCGCTGGCAGGCGGCGAGCAGCTGCATCGTGCCGATGACGTTCTGCTCCTTCATCGCCGCCCGGCCGCCCTGGTGTGGGTCGGGCGCGGTGATCAGGTTGAGGTGCACGACGGCGTCCGCGCCGAGGTCGTCGACGACGCTGCCCACGGCTTCGGCGTCGGCCCGCACCCGCTCCACGCCGTCGAGCAGCGAAGCGAGTTCGGGGGCCGGGTCCAGCGCGTCGAGCCCGATCACCCGGTCGATCCGGTCGTCGGCGACGAGCCGGGCCGCGACGTGCGCGCCGAGGAAACGGCTCACCCCCGTCACCACGACGACCCCCGGCACACCAGGGGTGCTCCCGGGGGTCACCTCGTGCTCCGTCCACGCGGACCCGGGACCGGCCCGGACCGCCGCGACGTCGTCACGTGGGGCCTCCTCCAGGTCGACAGCTGACCGGCGTCACCGTTGGCCGGGCCGAGGCCCGGCCAACGGTCACTTGCCGAGACGGCGACGCTGGACGCGGGTCTTGCGCAGCAGCTTGCGGTGCTTCTTCTTCGCCATGCGCTTGCGGCGCTTCTTGACCACCGAGCCCATACGACAGCCCTTCTGATGCATGCGGGTCGGACCGGAGCCACCCCGCGGGTGTAGCCGGTAACCGAGCGGGACAACGGACCGGGCCGGCACGGTCTGGCGCCTTCCACACCGGCACATGGCCACGGGCCGCAGTCCAGCGTAGTCCTCGGCTGTCGGCCGGCCGAACGCGCCCCCGGGTTACCGGTCCGGGTCGTCGGACCCGTCCGTGGGCCGGGGCCGGTGCTTCGGCTCGGTCAGTCGTCAGGCGGTCTGCTGAAAGGCGCCGCGCAGGTACTCGTGGACGGCGTGCTCGGGTACCCGGAACGACCGCCCGACCCGGACCGCGGTCAACTCGCCGGAGTGTACGAGTCGGTAGACGGTCATCTTCGACACCCGCATGAGCGTCGCCACCTCGGCGACGGTCAGGAACCTGACCTCCGGCAACCGGCCGTCGGACTGTGGTGATCCTGCCATGGCTCACCAACCCATCCCATTCCCCGGCGCGTACCGCCCGGTCGGAGGCTTCCGCGCCGCGACGGCTACGCGCGTGTTACCAGTACGGTAACGGGACGGCTGTGACCGGCGCGATCCCTTCGGGCATTTGATCATAAACGCCGGTCGCCGTGGCGGGCGGGAAACGGCGTTCCGGCGCCCCGGCTGGCTCGGCCGGGTGCGGCGTCCGGTGGCTCCGGCGGCGCCACCGGAGCCACCGGACGGGTGCCCCGTTCGCTTCCGGACGCGAGGGCGGGGCTCCGCGCTGGGAGCGGGATCTACTATCTCAGGCCGCCAACCCGGCGGCGGCACGACCCTGGTCAGGTGGCGGTCTTGCGGACGTACGCGACGCACTCGTCGTGCAGCGTCGACCAGTCCGCCCCGAACGCCTCGCGGGCGGCGTCCTCCTCGGATCTGCCGTCGTGGACCACGAGCGCGAAGAAGCGGAGCACCTGCGCCTCCCCGAACCGGTCGGTCAGGTGCCGCACGGCGAGGAAGCCGACTCCGTAGGCGGCCCCCACGCGCCAGTCGGGGGCGTTCCCGGTCGGCATCACGTCGTCGAGTTCGCCGTTCCAGCCGCCGTCGACGAGGCGCTCGACCAGGGGGAGTGAGGCGTAGCGGCTGACCGGCCGTCCGGCCGCCGCCGCGTTCTCCGCGAGCCCTTCCACCAGCCACCACGCGTCGCCGTCGGTCCGGGTGGTCCCGGAGAGCGAGGCGGCGTGGGTCAGCTCGTGGCGGAGCAGTTCGCCGTGGTCGCCGTCGCGGAGGCTGGTGGAGTTGAGGACCACGTCGTACTGGCCGGCGCCGAGCGAGACGGCGTAGCCGGCGGTCCACTCCGCCCGGTCTCCGCCGTACCACCGGTTCCACTCGTTCGGGCCCGCGTAGAAGATCCGGTATCGATCGGGCGGCGAGCCGTCCGCGGCGTACCGGTCCGCGACCCGGGCCGCCTGCTCCCCCTCGCGCAGCAGCTCCGGCAGCCGGTCCCGGAAGGCCCGCGGAGCGGCGACCAGCACCCGCTCGCCGACCGAGGCGACCAGTTCGTCGGTTTCCCACGGCCGCGGCCGGTCACCATAGCCCGCCGGCTCCTCGACGTTGATCAGCCGCAGCTGTCCGGCGGCGTTCCGCCAGCGCAGGCCAAGAGAAATCTCGATCGGCTCGCACTCCGGCAGCACGAAGCAGTGGCGGATCCGGATCTCGGACCGCCACTCGCCGGGCTCGTGCAGCCGGACGAGCTTGCCGCGCATCTCCGGCTGCCACCGGGTGACCTTCATCGCGCGGAGGGTCCGGAACTGGCGACGCAGGTCGCGTGCCATCGGCGAGTTCGGCTCGGCGACCGCGAGGTAGCCGCTCTCGTCGCCGGCGAGCAGCGCGCTCGCCTGCCTGGCGAGGAGTTCGGTCACCCGCTCGCCGAGCCAGTCCCGCTCGACCGTGGGCGGGTCACCCGGCTTGGGGCTCGGCGCTCCGGAACCGGCGCCGGTACCGGGGGCGGGGGCGAACCGGTCGAAGGCGAGCACCCCACCGACGACCGGCGCCCCGCAGCAGAGCAGCGCCAGAACCATCCCCAGGCTGACCCACGGCCACAGCCGGGCGTCCCGGCGTGGGCGGCGGACGGCCCCGGACGGTCCGTAGCCGGGCAGCGGGTAGGCGGTGACCGGGACAGCGGTCACCACCGGCGGTTGGTGGGTGGCGACCGGGTCGGCGTGTCCCGCAACGGTCGGCACCGAGCCGGGGGCCACCGGGTCGGCCGCGCCTGACGACCGGCTCGCCTCCGCGCCACCGGGAGCTGCCCACCCGGGTTGCTCCGGGCCGCCTCCGCCTGGTTGGCCGACGGGCCAGCCGTCGTGGCCGCCCGTCCCGGGCCGTCCGGCGGAATGCGGATGCCCGGGGGCCATGTCGTCACCGCCCGCGCGGCGGGAGTCGGTGTCCCCGTCAGTCACGGCCGGGAGCGTACGACCCCGCGTCCAATAACGCGAAACCGGAGACGGTCGGGCGGCGCAGCCGGAACCACCACGTCACCGTCAGCCCACGCGGCGGGCCGGAAGCGGCTTCGGGCCGAGGATCCCGTCAGCTCCACAGTGGATCCCGGAGTCGGTGGAGCCGGCGGCCACGAGCCAGGACCGCCCGGCCGAGGCGAGTACGAGCGCGGACGGCACCACCGCCCCCGACACGCCGGCGAGGGTCACCATGGGGCCGGCCGAGGACGGCAGCACGGCCAGCAGGACCCCACACGTCAGGGTGAGGGTGACGACCACCGCGGTGAACAGGGCGGTCACCCGTACCACCACGGGACCGACCCAGGCATGCCGCAGGCCGTGACGCAGCAGGACGATCGGGATCAGGGCGGCGAGGAGGGCCAGGCCGCCGAACACGTCCGTCGCCCGGGCCAGCCACAGGTAGCCGGCGTCCGGCTCGCCCGCGCCCCAGAACGCCCGCCAGCCCCCGAGCCGGCCGACCAGCGCCGCCGCGCCGTACTGTGCGGCGAGGACGACCAGGAGCAGCAGCGCCGTGCGCCGGCCGTGGATCATGGCCAGCACCTCCTGAAGGCCCGCCGCGATCCGGCGGGCCGAGCCGAACTCCCGGACGGCCGCCTTTCGCGCCTCTGCCGGGGCGAGTCCGCCCTGCTGATGACTGTCCGCGGCGTCGAGCAGGGCGGCCCGGATCTCCGCCAGCATGTCCGCGCGGACCCGGGCCGAGCCCCGCAGCTCGGCGCCCACCGCCGAGACGTAGTCGTCGATAGCGTCCGGCACCCGACCAGTCTTCCGGATAGTGCGCGGCGCCGCCATCGGGAGGATCCCTGACCTGGCCTCGGGGGTTTGACGTCGAGACCGCCAGGATGTACTGGATGTACGAATTACTCCGGATTGAGTTACTTGCTCGATAAAGAGCGTTACGTGCAATCGAGTGCTGGTCTGTTTTTCAGTGCCCAGACTGTGAATGCTCCCGGTCTGATCGTCATAGATCCGGGTTGGCCCTCTTCGCGCCTACCGAGGAGTGATTCCCGCTGAATCGTGGGGTTTCTTCACATAGGCCCGCGATGACACGGAACCTCGCCGTACGGTGGCCTTCAGTGGTGACAAACCCATTTGTTGCCCTCCGCGCCCCTGTTGGTGCGGGCGTGTCTGTATCCGAAAGGCAGGGAGCTCATGTCCGAACTCCATGGGAACCACGTGGATCCCGGTCAGCCCAGAACGCGCCCAACAAGGCGACGGTCCCGGTGGTTCTTAGCCGGCGGAATCGTTGCGGGAAGCCTCGTGGCCGGCGCCGCCGGCATCACGGGCGTGGCCAGCATGGCTGGCAACCCGGGCCTGACGAATCTTGACCTGGGGAAGCTGTCGATTGTCGCCTCGGACAGCGGCAAGGACGACAAGGGCAAGGACCCGGGCAAGGCCGACGAGCGCAAGCCCGAGGCCGAGAAGAAGGACGAGAAGAAGGACGAGAACCGCGGCTGGCAGGAGAAGTGCGGGCCCGGCTCCTACGACGGCTCGAGCAACTCCGGTTCGGAGGGCTCGGGCTGGCACGGCCAGAACTCCGGCTCGAGCAGCTCCGGCTCCGAGGGCTCCGGCTGGCAGGGCCAGGGTCAGAGCTCGGCGGGCCAGGGCGGCTCGGGCGGGCCGACGCCGACGCCGAAGCCGAGTGAGTCGAAGACCGCCAAGCCCGAGGAGTCGAAGGACTCGAAGGGGAAGGCGGAGGAGCACAAGGACGCCAAGGACGCGAAGTCCGAGGACGCCAAGGGCGGCGACCGTTCGGGGTCGAACGGTTCGGGCTGGCAGGGCCAGAACTCGGGCTCGGACCGCTCCGGTTCGGAGGGCTCCGGCTGGCACGGCGAGAAGTCCGGAGGCGACTCGGAGGGCTCCGGCTGGCATGGCTCGGAATGCCGCTCTGAGGAGCGGCGGGACTCCGGTGAGCACCGGGAGAAGTCCGTGCCGTGCGACCCGGACAAGCTGATCGCGGCGTTGGTCCACGCCAACGCCGAGGGTGGTGGGCACCTGCGGCTCGCTCCGAAGTGCACCTACGTCCTCACCATCTCCGATGAGGAGAAGAAGCACCACAAGAAGGTGCACGACGAGACGAAGGTCGTGCTGAACGGCGCGCAGACCCTGCTCGGCGAGCGGGCTGACCAGCGGATCGCGCCGGGCGGCGAGGAGCACAGGGGTCACACGGGCCTACCGGTGATCACCGCTCCGATCACCATCGAGGGTGAGGGCGCCACGATCACCCGGGCCGCCAACGCCAAGGACTTCCGCATCCTGACCGTCGGCGACGGCGGTGAGCTGACCCTGAGCGACGTGACCATCAAGAACGGTCGCGGCAACGGGGGTGGCGGCCTCCTCGTCGAGAACGGCGGCACCGCCAAGCTCAAGGACACCACGTTCGTCCGGAACTCGGCGGTCCACGGCGGGGACGGTGGCGCGATCCTCAACAAGGGTGAGACCGAGATCAGCTACAGCCAGATCAACGACAACAACACCGACGACAAGGGTTCCGGTGGCGGTATCGCCAACACCGGGGATCTGACCCTCGAACGGGTCCAGGTCGCCAACAACAACACCCACGGCTTCGGTGGTGGCGTCGTGAACGCCTTCGGCGTTGCCCGGATCAGCAAGGCCGAGATCCACGGCAACCGCGCCGGAGTCGGTGGCGGCATCGCCAGCATCTTCGGCCGGACCACGGTCGAGGAGAGCAAGGTCACCTTCAACACCGCGAAGGTCGGCGGCGGCATCGCCACCGCGAAGAGCACGGTGCACGTGAGCAAGTCCGAGGTCGGCCGGAACAGCGCAAGCCTGGACGGTGGCGGCTTCTTCGCCCAGGAAGGCTCCCTCGTCGTCGAGCAGAGCAGGGTCGAGGCCAACACCGCGCGGGGCAACGGTGGCGGGATCTTCGCCAAGGACTCGGACACCACGGTCCGGGAGAGCGAGATCAGCTTCAACGACGCCATCGGCAACGACTCTCGGGGCGGCGGAATCTTCGCCAAGGGGGGCAAACTCTCCCTGGTGAAGAGCAAGGTGGTGGAGAACAACTCCACCAAGCAGCCCGGCGGTGTCTTCGCCGAGCAGGCCAGGGTGACGGTGGACGACGAGACCACCATCATCAAGAACCGGCCCACCAACTGCCTGGGTAGCCCGGAGCACGTCGAGAACTGCTTCGGCTGACCCGACGGGTCAGGTCGGCACGAGCCGGCGGTTGGTGCCGGTGACCGGCGACGGTCATCGGCACCAACCACGGCACGGGGCGCATCCGCCCAGGGGAGACGGTCCGACGGACCGGGATCCCCGAGGGCGGGTGCGCCCCATCCGCCGGTCAGCCCGCGGGCAGCTCGGCGAGCGCGCGTACGGTCCACCCCGCCAGCCCCGCCCCGGACGGACCATGCTCCGTTCCCGCTCTCCGGGCGGCTGATCCGTCGGGCCCGTGACCTACCCGCGGCTGACCAGGGCACGGAGGAAGAAGGCGACGTTCGCCGGTCGTTCGGCGAGCCGGCGCATCAGGTAGCCGTACCAGTCGGTGCCGTACGGCAGGTAGACCCGGACCGTGTGCCCGGCCTCGACCAGCCGCGCCTGCTCCTCCGGGCGTACGCCGTAGAGCATCTGGAACTCGAACTCGTCCGGAGCCCGGTCGAACCACCGGGCCCGATCCTCGGCGATGGCGATCAGCCGAGGGTCGTGGGTGGCGATCATCGGGTAGCCGGGGCCGGAGAGTAGGATGTTCAGGCACCGGACGTACGACTTGTTCACTTCCTGCGCGGGCTGGTACGCCACCGACTCCGGTTCCTTGTACGCCCCCTTGCAGAGCCGCACCCGGGAGCCGGCGGTGGCCAGGTCCCGGCAGTCCGCCTCGGTCCGCCGCAGGTACGCCTGGAGCACCGCGCCGGTGCGCGGGAAGTCCTTACGCAGCTCGGTCAGGATGTCCAGGGTCGAGTCGGTGGTGGTGTGGTCCTCCATGTCCAGGGTGACCGTGGTGCCGGCCGCCTCGGCCGCGGCGCAGATCGCCCGCGCGTTGTCCCGGGCCAGCCGCTCGTCGAACCGCTGCCCGAGCGCGGAGAGCTTCACGCTGACCTCGGCCGGCGGGGTCAGCCCAGCCTCGGCGAGACTGCCGAGCAGGTGCAGGTACTCGTCGCGCACCGCGACGGCCTGCTCCTCGGTGAGCGTGTCCTCGCCCAGGTAGTCGATGGAGACGGCCAATCCGTCGGAGACGAGCTGGCGGGTGGCGCGCAGCGCGTCCTCGGAGGTGGTGCCAGCGACGAACCGTCGTACGACGTCCCGGGTGAACGGGGCCGTCTCGACGAGCCGCTCGATCCGGGGTGACCTGGAGGCGGCGAGGATGACCGAACGGAGCATGTGCCGAGCGTAACGCCAGCCGATCCCTCGTACACGGCGACCGGAGGTCGCCCACCGACCGCCCGGCGCGGGTGGGAGCCTGTCAGGCGACGCCCCCACGACACCACGTATGCCCGCGGTGGCGGCGATCGGTTACAACGATCTCGTGAATACAGTGTCGCGACGTCGCCTTCGGTCCGCGAGCGTGCAGCTGGGCGCGCTCACCGCTCTCGCGCTTACCCTCACTGCGTGCAACCAGGTGGACGACGATGATGACTGCGACTCGCGGTCGGGCCAGGAAACCCGCTCCCTCGCCACCGTCACCGCCACACCCCTCGCCACCGCCACACCCCTCGTGACCGCCACCCCCACGCCCCTCGCCACCCCCACCCCCACCCGGGGGGTGCAGGCGGGGTTCAACCGGACAGATCCCGAGCCGAGCGCGGTGCCCAGCCAGGGCGGTTTCGGCACCTACCAGGCCTCCTGCGGCGGTTGACGGTGCGGCGGGAGCACTGCACGCCCCGGCCGCACTGGCAGGCCACGGTTCGCGAGCAGGGCCTGGTCTACGCCGAGACCGAGCTGCCGGACGGCGGTCTCATGTCGTACTGGGACGAGAGCGCCTGCTACGCCTTCGACCTCGCCGAGGTGTTCCGCCTGGAGGAGGCGACCGAGGAGCTGCACCGGATGTCGGTGGCCGCGGCCGAGTACGTGGTGGCGAAGAACCGGTTCGCCGAGTTCGGCATCCCGGCCTGGGCCGCGGAGGCGATCCGCCGGTCGCTGCGGGAGCAGCCGCCGACCCTCTACGGTCGTTTCGATCTCTGGTACGACGGCTCGTGGCCGCCGAAGCTGCTGGAGTACAACGCGGACACCCCGACCGCACTCGTCGAGGCGTCCGTGATCCAGTGGTACTGGCTGGAGGAGACCCGCCCCGCCCTCGACCAGTGGAACAGCCTGCATGAGCGGCTGGTCGAGGCGTGGCGGCGGATCGGCGCCGGCCTGTACGACCCGCGGGTGCACGTGGCCTGGTCGGACGAGGAGGAGACCGGCGAGGACCAGATGACCGTCGGATATCTCGCCGAGACCGCCCGACAGGCCGGGCTGGAGCCGGTGCTGCTGCCGATGCTCGCCATCGGCTGGGACGGCCGGCGGTTCGTGGTGCCGGCCGGATCCCCCGACGGGACGGACACCCCGATACTGACCTGCTTCAAGCTCTATCCGTGGGAGTGGATGCTCGCCGAGCCGTACGGGCGGCTGGCGCTGGATCCGGGGACCCCGACGACCTGGATCGAGCCGGTCTGGAAGATGTTGCTGTCCAACAAGGCACTGTTGGCGATTCTCTGGGAACTTTATCCCGGCCACCCGTACCTGCTGCCCGCCTACCTCGACTCGCCCCGGGGAATGCGGGAATACGTGGCAAAGCCACTGCTGGGCCGGGAGGGCGCGTCGGTGCGAATCGTCACCGGTGCGGGCGAGATCAATAACCCCGGCACGTACGGTGCCGAGGGCTGGTGTTACCAGGAATTCCGCCCGCTCCCCTCATTCGAGGGCAATCGGATGGTGCTGGGAAGCTGGATCGTGGCGGGTGAGTCCGCCGGAGCCGGCATCCGGGAGAGCACGAGCTTGATCACCGATGGCTACGCGCGGTTCCTTCCGCACTACGTGGACGAGCCACGGGAGCCCTGAGTCGTCTACGGTTGTCGGGTGAACTTCGACGCGTACGCCCGGACCGGGGTTGATCTCGTCAACGCGCGACTCGACAACCTCGACGACCTGCGGGCCGTTTTCAACGACGAGCACGGCTGGATGCGCGATGAGGTGACGGAACGGGACGTCGTCGCGTTCCGCAAGGCGCAGCGACGGCTGCGGGAGGTGTTCGAACTCGGTGCCTCCGGTCGGGACGCCGAGGCGGTGGCCGAGCTGAATGCGCTCTTGGAGAGCTATCCGGTACAGCCGCGGATTTCCGGGCACGATGCCAAAGACTGGCACATGCACGTGACCAGCCGGGGCGCTTCGGTCAGCGCCGAGTTCCTGGCCGGTGCGGTCTGGGGCCTGGCGGTCTGGCTCTGCGAGTACGGCAGCGCCCGGTTCGGAATCTGTGCGGACGACCGGTGCGGCAACGTCTATCTCGACACCTCGTCCAACTGCTGCCGGCGGTTCTGTTCGGAGCGCTGCGCGACGCGCTCGCACGTGGCGGCGCACCGGGCGCGGAAGCGGGCGGCGGTCGAGGCGAAGTCGATGGTGGACGAAACCGCCGAGCCCAAGACCCCGGCCTCGGTCGGCTGAGATCGGGGCCGGAGCGGCTGACCGAGACCGGGGCGGCGGACCGCCCGGTCCCGGAGAGCTCTCGACCACGAGACCGAGCGGGCCGGACGGTGGCGCAACCTGGGGACGTCCGGCCCGGCTCGGGGATGCGGGTCGAGAAGAGTCCTGCCCGTCCTGCCGCGACCATCACCGGCGCTTCTGCTCCACGCCCTGGTCGCGCAGGTCGGAGAGCTACCGCGTCAGCCGGTAGACGCTCACCTGTTCACTCCGGTCCGCGAGTTGGTAGCCGAGGACCGGCAGCTGGCGTATCGCGGCGAGTTGTTGGTCGACCGGCGCGAGTCCCGGTTCGGGGGGATCGACGACCGCCACCCAGTCGGGGCAGAACTGCTGGGTGGGAAAGGCGGGGAAGAGGTAGACCTCCGTACGGTTGGTGAGCTGGGGCGCCAAGGAGTTCTCGGCGGCGACCGTCGTCCGGTCCGGAATGGTCGCCAGCGTTCTCCGTTCCGCCGACGACAGCACGGGTCGCCAGATCACGCCTCGGAAGAGGTGACCGATGGGAGACTGTACGGACAGCAGCACGGCGAAAACGACGCACCATGCGCCGATCGTCCGGTACATCTGCCCGGAGTATCGCGGCAGGGCGGCGGTGATCGCGGCGTGGACGCGCGGCGCGGCCGCCGCGGCGGCGGCGAAGACGACCGGCATGAGTATCGCGCTGTAGTGGAAGTCCGTCCCCCAGTACGCCGGATTGGTCGCCCAGAATCGCCAGGCGATCGTGGGAAGCGCGATGATGAGCATCGGGGACCGCAGGGCCAGGAAAGCCGTCGGAGCGAGCAGTAGCACGACGGTCTCGAGTTTCTGGACGGGCATGACGAACCGGACCAGGGGATTCCCCACCGTGCCGGCTGCCTGACCCAGGTAGGTGTTCTGGCCGTACGCGTTGAAGTGTGGGATCACGACCAGCATCGTCAGGGCGCAGGCGGCCACTCCGACCAGGGCGAGCAGTGCGCCCATCTTCCTGGGCCCGCGCAGCGCGATGTACAGGCCGATCGCCGCCACCGTGAGGCCGAGGTCTTCCTTGACGAGGAGCAGCGGAATGGCGTAGGCGCACGCCTGCCACCACTCACGTCGGTACAGCCGTTCCAGGCAGAAGGCCACGAACACCACCGCCAGGCAGGTCTCGTGGAAGTCGAAGGCCACCGCGCTCTGGATCCCCCAGGACAGCGCGTACGCCGCGCCGAGAATGCCACCGAGGCCCCACCCGCAGGCGCTGACCGCCAGCCGGGTTATCGGTACGACAGAGAGGGCAAACGCCGCGGCCTGGACAGTGAGGAGCGTGATGGGACTCGGGAAGAGGAGATAGACCGGGCCGATGGCCGCCAGTATCGGGCTGAAGTGGTCGCCCAGGATGTTGACGCCCGGCCCCTTGAGTTCGCTGACCGGGACGTTGAGGTGGGCGTAGTTGCGGACGACCTGTTCGAAGATGCCGAGATCGAACCCCGTCGTACGCCCGGTGAGATGGCGGACGACCGACAGCAGCTCGTAGAGGAGGAACGCGAACCCCGCCAACAGGTACGGCATGGCCAGCCGGCCCACCAGCGATGACCTGCACCGCGCTGCCGGTTTCCGTGACGCGCCGGGGCCGGGGCGCTGCTCCGGTGCATCGGCTTCGGGTTGGGGCCGAGGGCTCCTGTCTGATTCCAGTTCGTCAGGTCGCATCGATCCATGATGCGTCGTTCGGCCCGTCGTATCCCCGCTTCGGACGATCGCAGCAGTATCTGGGTAGATGCCGGGGTCGGGCCGGGATCGTCAGGACTGTCGGAGGGTGACCGGGCGAGACCGAGGGCCGCGAGCGCGGCGAGCCGACGGCCAGTGCGCGGGGGGCCGTGACGACGTCACGGCCCCCCGGCGACGGGTGCTCCGGGGCGTCGACCGCCCTGGAGCACCCCCGGATCAGCGGAGCACGAGGTACGGCGGGCTCGGCTGGCTCTCGTTGGCCAGCCGGTCGAGTGCGGTCACGTAGTAGCTGTACCGCTTGCCGGGCTTGGCCGTCCGGTCCAGGTACGACTGCACCGCCCCGTCGGTCGCCCGGACCGTGCCGATCAGGTGGCTGGCGTCAGCGAAACCGCAGGCGCCAGGCAGGCTCACCCCGTCGAACCGGTAGATCGCGTACGCCGTGGCGTCGCCGAACGGCCCGAATCCGTCGACCAGCTGCCGCCAGCGCAGCGCGATCCCGTCGGCCTTCCGGGTCGCCCCGGTGATGATCGGGAACATCAGCGGCTTCGCCGGCAGGTGCGACATCGCCGGCACCAGGGCCGGCCGCGAGTAGTGCTCGGCGGCGTAGATGTCGGTGGCGCCGAGCTTGTTGGCGCGGACCTGGGTGGCGCTGAAGTGCACGTTCCCGTCGACCTCCGGGTAGTCCCGGTTGAGGGTCAGGTGCCGGGACATCTCGGCCGGGTCCTGCCACGCCGCCGGCTGGGCGGGATCACCGATCTTGTAATCGGCCTGCCCGATGTAGAGCTGTACCCGGGTGCCGGCCACCACGTCGGCCCACCAGGGGACCAGCTTGGCGTAGTCGGCCACTGTCAGGCCGATGTTCCAGTAGATCTGCGGGACGATGTAGTCGATCCACTCCTCCCGCACCCACTTGCGGGTATCGGCGAAGTTGGCGTCGTACGACTGGGTGCCGTTGGTGTCGGAGCCGCGCGGGTCGGCCGCCTTGTTCCGCCAGATGCCGAACGGGCTCACCCCGAACTTCACCCACGGCTTGATCGACTTGATCTTCTGGCCCATCTCGCGGATCAGCAGGTCGATGTTGTGCCGCCGCCAGTCGGCCTTGCTGGCGAAGCCGGCGCCGTACCGCTCGAAGGTGGCCTGGTCGTCGAAGTCCTGCCCGGCCGCCGGGTACGGGTAGAAGTAGTCGTCGAAGTGCACGCCGTCGAGGTCGTACCGGCGGACCGCGTCCAGCATCGCGGTCTGCACGAACGCGCGGACCTCGGGAATGCCGGGGTTGTAGTAGAGCCGGGAGCCGGGGGCGTTGACCGGGTAGGCGACCGCCCACTCCGGATGCTGGCGGACCGGATGCCCGGGCGCGAGCTTCGTGATGTCGGCGCCGGCACCGTCCGGCATCGAGATCCGGTACGGGTTGAACCAGGCGTGGAACTCCAGGTTGCGCTTGTGCGCCTCGTCGATCAGGTACGCCAGCGGGTCCCAGCCCGGGTCCTGGCCGCGGACCCCGGTCAGGTACTCCGACCACGGCTCGTACGGCGACGGCCAGAACGCGTCGGCGGTCGGTCGCACCTGCACGATGACGGCGTTGTGGTGGAGCCGCTGGGCCAGGTCGAGCCAGCCCTGGTACTCGGCCTTCTGAGCGGCGATCCGGTCCGGGGCCGTGTACGAGCCCCGGGTCGGCCAGTCGATGTTGACCACGCTGGCGATCCACATCGCCCGGAACTGGCGCTTGGGGGTGGCGGGATTGGTCGGACAGCGTGCAGCGCCGGTGGCCGCCGCGGTGTCGGTCTCGGTGGTGGTGCCGGGCGCGGCGTTGGCGGGCGCCACGGCGAGGAGCGAGCCGAGCAGCGCGACGGCCAGCCCGGTGGCCGCGAGCCGATATGGCTTCATACGGTGCGTTCCCTTCGCTGGGGGGCTCCGGTTGCGGGGGTGGAGCGCGGCGGCGGGCGACCGTCGGCGGTTAATACCAACGTTCGATTACCGCTGGAAGGAAATTTTCACACCCTGGAGTACGCGTCAAGCGTTCGCCGAGCAGCCACCGGTACGTCGGACGACGTGTCACCGCTCCGGGCGCCCGGCGACGTCCCGACGGCGGTACCGGATCGCGGCCTCGCGGCCGGACCGGAGCGGCCCACGATCGGTCACCTCGACCCGGTGACCGGGCTATCCGGAGCGGGTGGGCAGCGCGGCGACCCGCACCAGCGCCTCAACCCGCCCTTGCGGCGTGTCGTTCCCGTCGACCTCCTCGCCGACGATCCAGATCCACTCGTCCTGGTAGTAGCGCGAGATGTCGTGCCGGACCTCCCCGACCCGCAGGCGCAGCGGGCGGCCCCCGTACCGCCAGTCCTCCTTGCGCAGCTCGACGAGGGTCCCCGGAGCCAGATCGGGAATCGCGGGCAGCGTGGTCACGGCACCTCCAGGCGCATGGGAGACGGGCGGACCCGGGCGATTCGGTCGTGGGCGTCCGCACCTGACGTGACAGGGTGCACATCCGGCGGTACCCAGCGCAACGAATTCGACCAAAATTTCCCCGGGATGCACCGCAAGCACCGAATGGCGTAACGAAAACCGGCGGCGGAGCGCCGTCGCCGTCGCCCTGCGGCGCAGTCCTCGCCCCGATCCTCGCCGAGGCCCGGCCCGGTGCAATGATCCGGGCTATGTTGTGGGCGTGCGGTCGGGGGCAGCGATGAGGCGGGGTAGGGCATGATCCACTTTCCCGCCATCTCCCAGAGCCCGCTGTGGGCGCTGGTCCGACGGCTACTCGCGGCGGTCGTTCTCGTGCTGCTGATCGTCGTCGTGGTCTACCTCGACCGGGACGGCTACCGCGACGTCAACGAGGACGGGCTGACCCTCCTCGACGCCTTCTACTACACCGTGGTCTCGCTCTCCACCACCGGCTACGGCGACATCACCCCGGCGAGCGAGAGCGCCCGGCTGGTCAACGTGCTGGTGATCACCCCGGCCCGGGTGCTCTTCCTGATCATCCTCGTCGGCACCACGCTGGAAGTCCTGACCGAGCAGTACCGCACCAACCTCCGTCTGACGCGGTGGAGGAAGACCGTGAAGGACCACGTCATCATCTGCGGCTACGGCACCAAGGGCCGTAGCGCGATCTCTGCCCTGCTCGAGACGGGCTTCGACAAGCAGCGGATCATCGTCGTCGAGCGGAACCCGAGTGTGATCCGGCAGGCCACCGCGGCCGGGCTGGTCGTGGTGGAGGGGAACGCCACCCGCTCCGCCGTGCTGAACGAGGCACACGTCAAGAGCGCGAAGTCGGTGATCATCGCGACCGACAGTGACGAGGTCTCGGTGCTGATCACTCTCACCGTGCGGCAGCTCACCGCCGGTCAGGTGCGGATCATCGCGTCCGCCCGGGAGGCGGAGAACGCGCCCCTGCTCCGGCAGAGCGGCGCGCACCACGTCATCGTCTCCTCCGCGACCGCCGGACGGCTGCTCGGCGTCTCCACCTCGGCGCCGCCGCTGATCGACGTCGTCGAGGACCTGCTGACCCCGGGGCAGGGCATGGCGCTCGCGATGCGCTCCGCCACCCGGGACGAGGTCGGAGTCTCGCCGCGACGACTGGATGCGCTGGTGATCGCGCTGGTCCGGCGCGGCAAGGTGATCTCGCTGTCGGAAAAGGCCGCGACCGCGATCGAAACCGGCGACATGCTGGTGTACGTCCGCGACGACCGGGTCAGCAGCGCCGCGAACTCCGAGCCGAGCCGCTGACCGCCCCGCCCCCGGTGCGGGACCGAGGGCGGGACTGGCCCGCACGTCGCCGTCCCGACCCCGTGCTGCCGCCCGACCCGCCCGCCGGCTCGACCCGCTCGCCGCCTCGGCGCTTCGCCGGCTCGCTGACGCGCGTCGGCCGGCCCACCCGCGCGGGTGGGCCGGCCGAGATCGTACGGGTGCGGAGGCGACGACGACCGGCTAGAGGATCGTCCAGGTGTCGCCGCTGTGGAGGAGCTCGGCAAGCTGCTCCTCCGGCGTCCCGGTCGCCTTGGCGCGGGCCGACTCGACCTGCTCCTGGACCAGGCGGTCATAGGTGGGGCGGGTGACGTTGCGGAAGATCCCGATCGGGGTGTTGCGCAGCGCGAATCCGGGGAGCCGGGAGAGCGCGAAGGCGTACGCCGGCTCCTCGACCGTCGCGTCGTGCACCACGATCTCCTCCGCCGGGACGTCCGCGGTCTGGCGTACCGCCAGGCCGAACCCACCCGGCGGGCGCACCACGCAGAACTGCCCCTGCGAGCCGAAGACGATCGGCTGGCCGTGCTCCAGCCGGATCAGGTAGTCGTCCCGGGTCTCCGGCTCCTTCAACGCATCGAAGGCGCCGTCGTTGAAGATGTTGCAGTTCTGGTAGATCTCCACGAACGCCGAGCCCTGGTGCTCGGCGGCGGCGCGCAGCACCGACTGGAGGTGCCTACGGTCCGAGTCGATGGTGCGGGCCACGAAGGTCGCCTCCGCGCCCAGGGCCAGCGACAGCGGGTTGAACGGCGAGTCCGCCGAGCCCAGCGGGGTCGACTTGGTGATCTTGCCGAGCTCGGAGGTCGGGGAGTACTGCCCCTTGGTCAGTCCGTAGATCCGGTTGTTGAAGAGCAGGATCTTGAGGTTGACGTTCCGGCGTAGCGCGTGGATCAGGTGGTTGCCGCCGATGGACAGTGCGTCACCGTCACCGGTCACCACCCAGATCGACAGGTCGGGCCGGGAGACCGCAAGGCCGGTGGCGATCGCCGGGGCGCGGCCGTGGATCGAGTGCAGCCCGTACGTGTTCATGTAGTACGGGAAGCGCGACGAGCAGCCGATGCCGGAGATGAAGACGATCCGCTCGCGCGGGATGTTCAGCTCGGGGAGGAATGACTGCACCGCGGCCAGGATCGCGTAGTCGCCGCAGCCGGGACACCAGCGCACCTCCTGGTCGGACTTGAAGTCCTTCGCGGTGAGCTTGAGGGCGACCGGCGTCGCGGTCGCGCCTCCGGTGGGCTCGGTGGCCTCAGGCATTCTTGACTACCTCTTCCAGCATCGTCTCCAGCTCGTGGGCCGTGAACGGCAGCCCCCGGACCTGGTTGTAGCTGATCGCGTCGACCAGGTATCGGGCCCGGATCACGTGGGCGAGCTGGCCGAGGTTCATCTCCGGGATCACCACCCGCTGGTAGCGGGCCAGCACCTCGCCGAGGTTGGCCGGCAGCGGCGCCAGGTGCCGCAGGTGGGCCTGGGCGACGGAGAGGCCGCGCTGGCGCAGGCCCCGGCAGGCGGCGCCGATCGGCCCGTACGTCGAGCCCCAGCCAAGGACCAGCACCCGGGCGTCGGAGTCCGGGTCGTCGACCTCGACGTCCGGCACCTTGATCGCCTCGATCCGGGCCGCCCGGGTCCGGACCATGAAGTCGTGGTTCGCCGGGTCGTACGAGATGTCGCCGGTCTTGCCGGCCTTCTCCAGGCCGCCGATCCGGTGCTCCAGCCCTGGCGTGCCGGGGATCGCCCACGGCCGGGCCAGCGTCTCCGGGTCCCGCAGGTACGGCAGGAACGTCTTGCCGTCCTCGCTGTTGGGCGTGGTGGCGAAGTCGACCCGCAGATCGGGCAGGGAGTCGATCTCGGGCAGCAGCCACGGCTCGGAGCCGTTGGCGACGTAGTTGTCGGACAGCAGGATCACCGGGGTGCGGTGGGTCAGCGCGATCCGGGCCGCCTCCAGAGCGGCGTAGAAGCAGTCGGCGGGCGACCTCGGCGCGATCACCGCGACCGGTGCCTCGCCGTGCCGTCCGAACAGCGCCATGTTGAGGTCGGCCTGCTCGGTCTTGGTCGGCATGCCGGTGGAGGGCCCGGCGCGCTGCACGTCGACGATCACCAGCGGCAGCTCCAGCGCCACGGCCAGGGAGATGGTCTCGCCCTTCAGCGCCACACCGGGCCCCGAGGTAGTGGTGACCCCGAGCGCGCCGCCGTACGACGCGCCGAGCGCCGCCCCGATCGCGGCGATCTCGTCCTCGGCCTGCATCGTGGTGACGCCGAACCGCTTGTGCTTGCTCAGCTCGTGCAGGATGTCCGACGCCGGGGTGATCGGGTACGCCCCCAGGAAGACGGGTAGTCCGGACCGGACCCCGGCGGCGACGATCCCGAGCGACAGCGCCGCGTTGCCGGTGATGTTGCGGTACGTCCCCGGCGGCATCTTCGCCGGCTTGACCTCGTACCGGACGGCGAAATCCTCGGTGGTCTCGCCGAAGTTCCAGCCGGCCTTGAAGGCGGCGATGTTGGCCGCGGCCAGCGCCGGCCGGGTGGCGAACTTGCGCTCCAGGAACCGGATGGTCGACTCGTACGGGCGCGAGTACATCCAGGAGAGCAGGCCGAGCGCGAACATGTTCTTGGCCCGCTCGGCGTCCTTCTTCGAGATGTCGTGCTCGGCGAGGGCGCGGACGGTCATCGAGGTCAGCGCCACCGGGTGGAGCGTGTAGCCGTCCAGCGAGCCGTCGTCGAGCGGGCTGGCCTGGTAGCCCACCTTGGTGAGGTTGCGCTTGGTGAACTCGTCGGTGTTGACGATGATGTCGGCGCCCCGTGGCAGGTCGGCGAGGTTGGCCTTGAGCGCGGCCGGGTTCATCGCGACCAGGACGTTCGGCGCGTCACCGGGGGTGAGGATGTCGTAGTCCGCGAAGTGCACCTGGAAGCTGGACACCCCGGGTAGGGTGCCGGCGGGGGCGCGGATCTCGGCGGGGAAGTTGGGCAGGGTCGAGATGTCGTTGCCCAGTTGGGCGGTCTCCGAGGTGAATCGGTCGCCGGTGAGCTGCATGCCGTCGCCGGAGTCGCCGGCAAACCGGATGACGACCCGATCCAGCTGCCGGACCTGCTTGCTCACAGTTGCACCTCACTTCGCTCGGCCCGGGCGGCGGGGCTGAGCGCCGGGGCGACCTCGCCTTGCTCGGCCACGTGTCCTCCTTGTGCGCCGGTGGCGGGTGCGGTGGTGGGGCCGGGCCCGCTCCAGTCCTTCCCTCGAAGCCTACGTCGATCGTTGGCCGATCCTGGCCCAAGGTCCGGCGGTTGGGACGCGGCGATGGGGTATTGGCGTGCTTTCGTCCCACCCGGAAACGTGCGTGGTAATCCAGATCACCGGACTTCGGGCGTCGGAATCGCCACGGGTGAAAACGGCACGGGGAATCCGCAACTGCCGTAGCGGCGCCACCGCCGGTAAGCTGCCGGAGTGACCGGTTACCTGGGGTCGTACGCGACGCTGGGGCTGCTGCTGCTCGCCAGCGTGCTGGTCTTCCTCGGCGCCTTCTCCGCCAACCGCCTGCTCCGCCCGGCTCGGCCCGCCGAGCCGCCCGGCAAGCGGGCCAGCTACGAATGCGGACTCGACCCGGTCGGCAGCGACTGGGCGCAGATGCAGATCCGCTACTACGTCTACGCCTACCTGTACGTGCTTTTCGCGGTCGAGGGGATATTCCTCTTCCCCTGGGCGGTGGTTTTCGACCGTCCCGGGTTCGGGATCACCACCGCGGTCGAGATGGGGATCTTCGTCGCCGTGCTCGCGCTCGGCATTCTCTACGCCTGGCGCAAGCGGATCCTCCGCTGGACGCCGTAGCCGGTCGACGCGGTTGCGGCGGAGGCGGACCCGGTCAGGCGAGGCCACGCCGGGTGACGGCGGGCGGGCGCTCGCCCCGGATCGACGCGACCATGTCGAGCACCCGTCGGGTCGGCCGGACCTGGTGGGCACGGAAGACCCGTGCGCCGAGCCAGGCCGAGACGGCGGTCGCGGCCAGCGTCCCCTCCAACCGCTCCTCGACCGGCAGGTCGAGGGTCTCCCCGACGAAGTCCTTGTTGGAGAGCGCCACCAGCACGGGCCACCCCGTCGCGGTCAGCTCGGGCAGTCGACGGGTGATCTCCAGCGAGTGCCAGGTGTTCTTGCCGAAGTCGTGCGCGGGGTCGATGAGGATGCCGTCGGGTCGTACCCCGAGCTGGACCGCCCGGTCGGCGAGCCGGGTGACCGTCTCGACCACGTCCGCCACCACGTCGGTGAAGGCCGCCCGGTGCGGGCGGGTCCGCGGGGCCAGCCCGCCGGCGTGCGAGCAGACCAGCCCGACGCCGGTGGCCGCGGCGACCTCGGCGAGCGCCGGGTCGGCGCCGGACCAGGTGTCGTTGAGCAGGTCGGCCCCGGCGGCGACCGCCTCGACGGCGACCGGTGCGCGCCAGGTGTCGATCGAGATCACCACGTCGGGGAAGGCGACCCGGACCGCGGCGATGATCTCCACCGTGCGGCGAATCTCCTCCGCCACGTCGACCTCGGCGCCGGGGCCCGCCTTGACGCCGCCGATGTCGATGATCTCCGCGCCCTCGGCCACCGCCCGCTCCACGGCGCGCAGCGCCCGGTCGGCCGCGAAGGTCGCGCCGCGGTCGAAGAACGAGTCCGGGGTGCGGTTCACGATCGCCATCACGACGAGTTCCCCGGGCCCGAAGCTCCGCCGTCCGAGCCGTAGCGCGCCCGACATTCACCACTCCCTCGGGATCGTCCGCTCTCTCCGTCGTGGGTGACGCTAGCCGGCGGACCCGGGCCGCGTCCTCCGGGGCCGTCACCCGCCAGCCCCGGACGGGGTACGCGGTGATGATCGTCGAAGAGTGCGCGGGGTGGCGGGGTCGCCCGCGCCGCGATGTCATGCCACGATCGGCGCATGGGTCAGGTACTGCTCCTCTTGGTCGTGGCGTTGACCGTCGCGGCGGTGGTGTTCGGCGTGACGGTGCTGGTGACCGGCGCCGATCCGGGGCTCGGAGACGCGGAGCCGGACGGTCGGGCCGTGCCGCTGCCCGGCAACCGGCCGCTCCAGGAGTCCGACCTGGAGAAGGTCCGCTTCGACACGGCGCTGCGGGGATACCGGATGGCCCAGGTCGACCAGGCACTGCGCCGGACGGCGTACGACATCGGTTACAAGGACGAGCTGATCGGGGTCCTCCAGGCCGAGGTCGCGGCGCTGCGCGCCGGGCGGATCAGCGAGGCGGACGAGTTGCGGCGGGCCCGCGAGGAGGCGCTGGCCCCGAGCGGCGCCGCCCTCGCGGCGGCCCCGGTCGGTACGCCCGCGCCTGCGGCGGCCGAGGCGGCCCCCCGCTCCGGCCCGTCCACGCCCGAGCGGCTCGAGGTCGAGCCGGCCCGGTTCGGCGGAGCCGGGTCCGGTGCGGTGCAGGACGGCTCGTCCACCGACCCCGCGGACTCCACGCGACGCGACGCGGCCGACGCCGACGCCGCGGACCGTGCCGGCTCCGCCGACCGGGTCGACTCCGCCGATGCTGAGGGCCGGACCGACCCCGCCGAGCCCGCCAGCCCTGCCGCCCCGGCCGGCCGTGCCGGGTCCGCGAACGCCGAGCCGGCCGAATCAGCCGGGACCGGCGGAGGTGAGACGGCTCGGTCCGACTTCACGTCCGTGATCGCCGCCGAGGACGGCGACCTGGCCGGACCGACCCGGTCCGCCCCGACGGACGGAACGACGGAGCCGGCCGGCCCGGCGGCGGAGCGCCCGGAGCGGTCGTGAGCGCCGGAGGCGATCCCGGCCCGGGTCCCGACGGACCGGCTGCCGGCGACGATGCCGACCTGCGGGCGGCGGCCCGACCCGGCGCCGGGGAGGTCACCGCCACGGTCATCGTTGCCGCTCCCGCGTCCCGGGTCTTCGCCGCGCTGACCGCCTGGGAGCGGCAGGGTGAGTGGATCCCGTTCACCCGGGTCCGACTCATCGAGGGCGACGGTGGCGAGGGCAGCCTGGTGGAGGCGATCACCCGCGTCGGGCCGGCGGCGCTCCGGGACGAGATGCGGGTGGTCCGGTTCGACGCGCCGTACGAGGTGCGGGTGGTGCACTGCGGCCGGCTGCTCCGTGGCCCGGGCGTGCTGCGCTGCACCCCGATGGGCCGGGACCGTACCCAGGTCGTCTGGCACGAGTGGTTCCACCTGCCGGGTGGGGTTGCCGGCCGGGTCGCCTGGCCGGTGCTCTGGCCCGGGTCGAAGGTCGGGCTCACCCAGGCGCTGCGGCGCTTCGCCCGGCTGGTCGAGGGCGGCCGGCTGCCCTGACGCACCGGGCCACGTACCCGTGAGGGACTTCCGTCCGTTCTCTCCACCCCGTGTCGGCAGGTCGTCGGTCCGTTGGCCTACCGTCGACGCCGTGGCAGATCTGGTGACGGGCGCCGACGGCCTGGTCCGGTGCGGCTGGAGCGCGAGCACCCCGGACTACGCGGCGTACCACGACGAGGAGTGGGGCCGGCCGCTGCACGGCGACGACGCGCTCTACGAGCGGCTGACCCTGGAGGCGTTTCAGTCCGGGCTCTCCTGGCTGACCATCCTGCGGAAGCGTCCGGCGTTTCGCGCCGCCTTCGACAACTTCCGGCTGGAAACCGTGGCCCGGTACGACGAGTCGGACGTCGCCCGGCTGCTCGCCGACACCGGAATCGTCCGGAACCGTGCCAAGATCGAGGCCGCGATCGCCAACGCCCGGGCCGCCCTCGACCTCCCTGAGAATCTGGCGACCCTGCTCTGGTCGTTCGCCCCGACCACCCGGAAGGCCCGCCCGCGGTCCTCCGCCGGGGTGCCGGCGGTGACGCCGGAGTCGACCGCGATGGCGAAGGCGCTGAAGAAGCGGGGCTTCCGCTTCGTCGGGCCCACCACGGCGTACGCGTTGATGCAGGCGACCGGGATGGTCGACGACCACCTGGACGGCTGCCACGTGAAACCTCCCGCCGCGGCCATGATGGGATAACGGGCATGAGCGAGCGGAGCGGGGAGAGGACGTGAGCGAGCGGATCGGTGCCTGGGCGGTTGTCATCCCTGGTGAGCGGTACGAGACCGAGCGGCTGTTCCACCACGACACCCTGGAGCTGACCGGCCTGAACGGCGGGCCCCGGCCCGGCCCGGGTGACCCGGTTCTGGTGGTCTGCGACGAGCAGCCGCCGCTGGTGGTGGCGCTCGGCCGGGTGACCACCACGGACGGCTCCGGCGAGCGGGACCCGGACGACCCGCAGTCCGGCCCGGTGGAGTCGGGGGCGCTCGCGGTGAGGTACACCCGGCAGGTCTTCGACGCGCCGGTCCCGGCCGACCGGCTCACCCTCGACGGTCCCGTCACCCCGGTCGACCCGGCCCTCTACGCGGAGCTGGCCGAACGGATCGGCCCGGCGCCGAAGCGGCGGGACTGGCTGGTCAGCCTGTACCTGCCGATCGAGGCGGTCTCGTCGGCCGAGGCGGTCCGGCTGTTCTGGTCGTACCTGCAGGAGCTGGGACCGCGGGAGCTGCCGACCTTCGTCTCGCCGTCCGGCGACGAACTCGCGATGCAGACGTTCGTGCTCGGGGTCGAGGCCAGCCAGGACCCGGAGGGGGACGACTGAACCGGGCGAGTGTCGGATAACCGACACCGTGCCGTCGCGCGACCTACCGTCCCTCGAAGGTGGGCCGGCGCTTCGCCACGAACGCGGCCGTGGCGGCGCGGTGGTCGGCGGTCGCGCCGCAGATGGTCTGGGCCTGGGCCTCGGCGGCCAACGCCTCCGACAGGGTGCCGGCGTCGCCGACCGAGAGCTGCCGTTTGATCGCCCCGTACGCCACGGTCGGGCCGGCGGCGAGCCGGGCGGCCAGCTCCTGGGCGGCCGGCAGCACCTGCGCGTCGTCGTCCACCAGCCGGGTCAGCAGGCCGAGCCGGTACGCCTCCTCGGCCGTGACCGGCTCCGCCAGTATCAACAGCTCGGCCGCCTTGGCGTGGCCGACCAGCCGGGGCAGCGACCAGGACGCGCCGGTGTCGGCGGCCAGCCCGACCTTGGCGAAGGCCAGCAGGAACCGGGTCCGGGGGCCGCCGATCCGGAAGTCGGCGAGGAAGGCCAGCGAGGCGCCCGCCCCGGCGGCCATGCCGCGGACCGCCGCGACCACCGGCTTCGGCAGGCTGGCCAGCCGTGCGGCGATCGGGTTGTAGTGGGTGCGGACCGTGCCGAGTGGGTCGCTGCTGCCGGAGTCGAGGACGGCGGCGTGCTCGCGCAGGTCCTGCCCGGCGCAGAAGGCGTCGCCGGCGCCGGCGAGCACCACCGCCCGACAGGACCGGTCGTGCTCCAGCTCCGCGAGGGTGTCGCGCAACGCCTCCTTCAGCGTGGTGTCCAGCGCGTTCATCGCCTCGGGCCGGTTCAGCGTCACCGTCACCACGGCGTCGGAGCGGTCGACGAGCAAGGACTCGGTCACTGACGTGCACCCTTCTGTCGGGCGGCCCGGTTGGCACTGTCGAGGCACCGGTCGACGAATCGGTCGGCCGCCGGGCGGAGCCGGGCGGCGTGTCGGTCGAAGAACGCCGCCGCACTACTGCCCGGCCATCGTTGCGGCAGCAGCGCGGGGGGCAGCTGCGGATCTCGGAAGAGGAAGGTACGCCACGCGTGTACGAGCCGGAAGCGCGCCGCGTACGCCTCCTCGTCCCTGCTGCGTACGGTGACGGCGGCGAGGAGTGGACGCTGCCGGGCGACGAAGTCCTGGTACGCCTTGGCGATTTCGTCCAGGTTCCAGGCCCGGCGTACCACCGCCATCGCCCCCGCCGTGCCGGCGGCATGCGCGGCCGTGAACCGTTCGTAGCGCACGCCGGCCTCGGTGAGCAGCCCGTCGACGTCCTCGCCGGCCCGGGTCGCGATCCAGGTCTGCTCGTCGAGCCGGCCGTAGCCGAGGTACGCGAGGTTGGCGGCGAGCCGTTCCCGGTCACGCCGGTTGACGGGAGACGAGAGGACGATCAGGTCGAACCGCCCATCCCAGCCGATTTTCGTCGTTCGGTAGATGCGTGCGGCGGCCTCGTCCAGGCGCCGGTTTGCTTTCGGGGTCAGCAGGTAACCCGGTCCGGAGGCGAGGCGGAGCGGGCGCAGCCAGCCCTGGCGGACCATCCGGGAGACGGCGGTGCGGACCGCGGGGGCGGCGATGCCCAGCGGGGAGAGGAGTTTCACCAGGGCGGAGACCGGAGCCCGCCCACCCCGGGACCGGAGGTAGTCGCCGTACAGGTCGAAGAGTGCCGACCGTGCCTGCATGACCGCACATTGTGACACCCCTCCTCAAGATATGCTAGGTGCTGTTACATCGGTACTGGTTCGGTTTGGGTCCGGCGGTGTTCATCAGGGAAAATCGTTGGTCGGCACCGCGGGTCTTGAGCGCGGTGATGCTGACGCAAAAGGACGTGGGGTAACCCACCGACCCTGGTGAAGGTCTGAGGGGAGACGAAATGGCGGCGATGAAGCCGCGGACGGGCGACGGTCCGCTGGAAGTCACCAAGGAGGGCCGGGGCATCGTCATGCGGGTTCCGCTGGAGGGTGGTGGCCGGCTCGTCGTCGAGATGACTCCCGACGAGGCCAACGCGCTCGGTGACGCGCTGAAGGCCGCCGCCGGCTGAGCGAACGACAACCCCTCCGGGCGGCGTGACACCCGGGGAAGTTCATCAGCCCTGGGCCACCGGTGATGCCGGTGGCCCAGGCCTGTGATGTCGGCCGGGCGTGCGACACCCCGCCCCGCCGGGTTCATCCACGATCATCTGGGGGTAGTGGCGCGTGCTGTCGATCCGTCTGGTAGGTGGTCCCGTCGAGGGCGATGCCCTGGCCCTGCCGGTCCGGCCCGCTGGGGAGTCGAACCCGGCGGACGCGGACCTGTACGGGCCGACCGGCGCCGGCCTGCCCGCCGAACTGACCGCCGAGGCCGCGGCGCTGCTTCCGCACCTCGACCACCCCGGTGACGCCGGCACCGTGCACCGGTCGATCCGGCCGTCGCGTACTCCGACCCGGCTCCTGCTGGTCGGGGTGGGCGCCGGGGACGAGGCCGGGTGGCGGACCGCCGGGGCGGCTCTGGCCCGGGCCGCCACACGTGAGAGTTCGATCACGTTCGCCCTGCCGGCGGCGGCCGGCCCGGAGGCGGTACGCGGGCTCGCTGAGGGGCTGTGGCTGGCGTCGTACCGGTTCCGGCTGCCCGAGGAGGAGCGGCGCGGGACCGCCGCCGGCGACGGTGGTGCCGGGGACGGTGCGGATCCGGGCGACGGAGGAGCCGGTGACGGCGCCACGCTCGCCGAGGTGGTCCTCGCGGTCTCGGACCCGGAGCCCTACCGGGCCGTGCTCGCCGCCGCGCGGGTGGTCGCCGAGTCGACATGCTTCGCCCGCGACCTCACCAACATGCCCTCCTCGGTGAAGAGCCCCGCCTGGTTCGCGGAGCAGGTCGCCGCAGCCGCCGCCGGGCGGCCGGGGCTGACCCTCGACGTCCGCGGACCCGACCGGCTCGTCGCCGAGGGCTTCGGCGGCATCCTCGCGGTCGGCGGCGGTTCGGTCCGGGAACCCCGGCTGGTCGAGCTGAGCTGGCGGCCGGCGGAGGCGAGCCGGCACGTGGTCCTGGTCGGCAAGGGCATCACGTTCGACACCGGCGGCATCGCGATCAAGCCCCGCGAGGGGATGAAGCTGATGCGCAAGGACATGGGTGGCGCGGCCGCGGTGGTGGCGGCGACCCTCGGTGCCGCCGCGCTGAACCTCCCGGTCCGGGTGACCGCCCTCGCCCCGCTCGCGGAGAACATGCTCAGCGGCTCGGCGTACCGGCCGGGGGACGTGATTCGGCACTACGGCGGAATCACCAGCGAGAGCACCAACACCGACGCCGAGGGCCGGCTCGTGGTGGCGGACGCGATGGCGTACGCCGTCGAGAGGCTGGCGCCCGACGTTCTCGTCGACCTCGCCACCCTCACCGGGGCGAACGCGGTCGCGCTCGGCAAGCGTACGGCGGCGCTCTACAGCGAGAACGACGAGCTGGCGGCGGCGGTGCTGGGCGCGGCCGACGCCGCCGGCGAGCGGGCCTGGCGGATGCCGCTCCCGGCGGACTACGCGGAGTACCTGGGCAGCGAGATCGCCGACGTGTTCAGCGCGCCGGACCAGGGCGCCGGCTCGGTGGTGGCCGCCCTCTTCCTCCGCGAGTTCACCGGGAAACTGCGCGACCGCTGGGTGCACGTGGACATGTCGGCGCCGTCCTGGGCGGACAGCCACGACGGCGAGCTGGTCAAGGGCGCCACCGGCTGGGGCGTACGCACCCTGCTGCGCTGGCTCGCCGACCACACCGGCTGACGTCGGGCCGGGCCCGACCCGATCCCGGCCGGCGGGCCGCCGGTGCTGTCGTCCGGGCCGCCGGCCGTCCGGTCCATCCCGGCCGCCCGTCGTCCGACCGCCGGGTCGGTCGCGCTCAGCGCTTCACCGCGACCAGCAGGCCCTCTCCGGTGGGGAGCAACGCCGGTGTCCACTCCTCCGACTCCCGGATGGCCTTGACGACCTCGCGGACGGTCACCGTCTCCACGTCCCGGGCCGCAGGGTCGCCGATCCGGCCGGCGGCGAGCGCGCCGTGCAGCGCCAGCATGCCGCCCGGGCGCAGCAGCCGCAGCGCGGCCTCGACGCAGGCGCTGTACTCGGCCACCTCCGAGTCCACGAAGATCAGGTCGTAGGCGCCGTCGGCGAGCCGGGGGAGGACGTCCAGCGCGCGGCCGCTGATGATCCGGGTACGGCCCGAGGGAAAGCCCGCCTCCTGGAAGATACGGCGGGCGATCCGCTGGTGTTCGGCCTCCACGTCGATCGTGGTCAGGATGCCGTCGGGGCGCATCCCCCGCAGCAGCCAGAGGCCGCTCACCCCGGTGCCGGTGCCGATCTCCACGACCGCCCGGGCGCTGCCGGCGGCGGCCAGGAACCGCAACGTCGCGCCGACGCCGGGGGTCACCGCGTCGAGTCCGACCTCGGTGGCGAGGCTGCGTGCGGTGCGTAGGACGAGGTCCTCGGCGACGTACGTCTCGGCGAACTGGAGTGCCTGAGTGGTCAGGGCGCTGACTGACCGGTCGACCGTGGCGATGGGGCACCTCCGGACGGCAGGGGACAGGGGTCGCTGGCGCGGGCGGACGGCCGGGTGGCGGAACGTGCTGCGGCAGGCGGTGGGCCGGTGGGGGGACGGTTGCGAGTATGAGCCTAAGAGGTGCTGCCCCGTGATCGGCAGGGGCGGTCCGGTGGCCGGGGACAAGCGGTGACCGGTACTCGGCCATCCGTGCGATGCTGGATGCGGAACCCGGACGCTGCGGCCGGAAGCGGTCGCCCCGCCCACCCGCGACGTCCGGACCGGGACGGACTGGGAGGCATCGAACGTGACGGACGGCTGGAACTGGCGCCAGCCCGAGGGGACCGCGACGCCGGGGCACGCGCCGTCGTCGCGCCCGACGATCGGCACGCGGGCGGGCTCCGCCGGCGTTCCGGACCCGGCGTCGTTGCCCTGGTGGTCGGACGCGCTGCACGACCCGTGGCGGGATCCGGGGACGCCCACGGCGGTGGTCATACAGGTCCCGCCAAGCTCGGCGGGCGGTAGCGCGCCTGAACCGGTCAGCGACCCGGACGGCGTACGGCGCCGGGGACTCGGGTCGGTCTTCCTGGTGTCGCTGCTGACCGCGCTGCTGGCCGGTGCGCTCGGCGGTGCGCTCGGGTACGCGTTCGCCGTCCGGGGCGGCGTGGCCGGCACCACCGCGCTGGGATCGACCGGGGCGGAACCGCCGGCGATCGCGCAGCGACCACCCGACTCGCTGGCCGGGGTGGCCGAGCGGGTGCTGCCGAGCGTCGTCACGGTACGGGTCAGCGGCAACGGCGGGGTCGGACTCGGCTCCGGGTTCGTGGTGACCGAGGACGGCTACGTCGTCACCAACGACCACGTGATCGGCGTCGGTACGGAGTCCGCGACGGTCGTCTTCAGCGACGGCTCCACCGCTCCGGCCCAGGTGGTCGGCAAGGACCCCGAGTCCGACATCGCGGTCATCAAGGTGGCCCGGACCGGCCTGAAGCCGGTCGAGTTCGGCGACTCCGACGCCGTTGCCGTCGGTGACCCGGTGCTCGCCTTCGGCACGCCGCTGTCGCTGGCGAACACGGTGACCGCGGGCATCGTCAGCGCCCTGGACCGGACGTTCCGCAACGGGGATCCGGGTGGGCAGGTGCGGTACTACGCCGCGATCCAGACCGACGCCGCGGTGAACCGGGGCAACTCCGGTGGGCCGCTGGTCGACGGCGCCGGGCGGGTGATCGGGGTGAACTCCGTGATCCAGACTCCGGCGGCCGACGAGGAGACCGCCGGCAACGTCGGTCTGGCCTTCGCCATCCCGATCAACCAGGCGAAGCGGCTGGCCCAGGAGATCATCGACACCGGCAGGGCTCGCCGGACGGTGATCGGTGCGCAGGTCGGTGGCACCCGGCAGGGCGGTACCGGCGGCGTACGACTCTCCGCGGTCGACCCGGCCGGCCCGGCGGCCCAGGCAGGGCTGCGCGCCGGCGACGTGGTGTTGAGGCTCGACGGGAGGCCGCTGGAGGAGCCGAGCGACCTGATCGCCCTGGTCCGCAAGTACGCCCCCGGCTCGGTGGTCACCATCGAGTACCGCCGCGGGTCGGAGACCCGGTCGGCGTCGGTGACCCTCGCCGCGGACGCGAAGTAGAAGTAGACGCGAAGTAGAAGTAGCGGTGACCCTGGCCGGCGTGGGCCGCGCCGGCAACCGGTGGCCCGCGCCGCCGTGGACAGGAGGCGGTGTGGCGATGGCCGGGTGGACGTCGGCGAAGCCCGCCGGTCGTCGCCTCCCCCTCCCATGGGTCACGTCGTCGTGCGTACTCTTGCCTCGGTCGGCGTGAGGAGGCGTACGTGTTCGAGAACCTGAACTGGTGGGAGATCGGTGCGCTGTTGCTGGTCGCCCTGCTGATCTTCGGCGACCGACTGCCGAACGTGATCAGTGACGGGCTCCGGATGCTGCGCAACCTGCGGAACATGGCCCAGAACGCGACCAGCGACCTCAGCCGGGAACTGGGCACCGACATCACGCTCGAGGACCTGCACCCGAAGGCGTTCATCCGCAAGCACCTGCTCAGCGAGGAGGACGAGGCGGCGATCCGCAAACCGTTGCAGGGCGCCTACGAGAAGCTGCGCGCGGACCTGACCGACGTACGCCGCGAACTGGACGACGTGGCCGCGGCGGCCGACATCCGCTCCTCGACCGGTTCGGAAAGCACCTCGACGGGCACCGGTCCGACCCCGCCGGCCGCTACGGGAGCCGGCCCGACCCCGCCGCAGCGCCGGTACGACATCGACGCCACCTGAGCCTGGCGGCGCCGACCCGCCTGATCCCGGTGACGTGGACGCCCGGGGTCAGCGACCGGCCGGGCGGAGACCGAGCGGCTTGCCGACCAGCGACTCGCGCCGGACCGCGAGCCGTTCGGCGACCGCGGTCAGCGCCCGCGCCGCCGACGACTCCGGCTGGGCCAGAACGACTGGCGTGCCGGTGTCACCGGCCTCCCGGACCCGCGTGTCGAGTGGGATCTGCCCGAGGAGCGGCACCTGGGCGCCGATGGCCCGGGTCAGCGACTCGGCGACGACCGCGCCCCCACCGGAGCCGAAGACCTCCATCCGGGAACCGTCCGGCAGGTCCAGCCAGGACATGTTCTCGACGACCCCGACCAGGCGCTGGTGGGTCTGCAGGGCGATCGCCCCGGCCCGCTCGGCCACCTCGGCCGCCGCCGTCTGCGGCGTGGTCACCACCAGGATCTCGGCGCTCGGCAGCAGCTGGGCCACGGAGATGGCGACGTCGCCGGTGCCGGGCGGCAGGTCCAGCAGGAGGACGTCCAGGTCGCCCCAGTAGACGTCGGCGAGGAACTGTTGCAACGCCCGGTGCAGCATCGGGCCCCGCCAGACCACCGCCGCGTTGCCCTCGGTGAACATGCCGATGGAGATCACCTTCACCCCGTGTGCCTGGGGCGGCATGATCATGTCCTCGACCCGGGTCGGCCGGCTGTCGACCCCGAGCATCCGGGGTACGGAGTGGCCGTAGATGTCCGCGTCGACCACCCCGACCGCGAGGCCCCTGGCGGCCAGCGCCGCCGCCAGGTTGACGGTGACGCTCGACTTGCCGACCCCGCCCTTGCCGCTGGCGATCGCGTAGACCCGGGTCCGGGAGCCCGGCTGGGCGAACGGGATCACCGGCTCCGGGCCGGCCGCACCGCCGCGGAGTCGGGCCTGTAGGGCCTGCCGTTGCTCCGGGCTCATCACCCCGAACTCGATCTCGACCCCGGTCACCCCGGGCACCGCGGCGACCGCCGTGGTGACGTCGGTACGCAGCTTCTCCCGCAGCGGGCAGCCGGCGACGGTGAGCAGCAGCTCGACCCGTACGGTGCCGTCGGCGTCGACCGTGACGGAGCGCACCATGTCGAGGTCGGTGATCGGCCGGCGGATCTCCGGGTCGTCGACCGTGGCCAGCGCGGCCCGCACCGCCTCCTCGACGGCGCTCGCGGACCGGGCGTCCTGGCCGGGCACGGACGCGGCGGCGTGGGGGCCGGGTACGGCAGGAGCAGACATGCCGCCATGCTACGTCGCCGAGGGTGCCGTCCGGTCGTGGCCGATGGCGGGGTGTGGGCGAACCGATACGACCTGCCGGGTACGTCGGTACTTCGCCCGTTCTGCGATGAGGGGCGGCTCTCGGTGGACGCCGATCGGCGCTGGTGCGACGATCGGGGCGGTTCGCCGCGCACCTGGCCCCTTGAGGTGCGCGGCGGAGCCCCGTGAGGTGCGCGGCGGACGACCGCTCGCCCCGGGGCGGGCCGCCCGGCCGGCGCGGCTCAGCGCCGGCGTACCCGGTGGAGCCGGAACGGCCGCGGAGTGCGCCGGACGGCGGGGGTTGCCCGGGGCGGTGCGGCGAGGGAGTCGTCGGGCAGGGTGGGACCGGCGGCGATCACCGGCCCGGCGGGGGCGAGCCGGTTGACGGCGCACCCGTCCGCCGCCCACCGGCGCGCCACCTCGGCCGGACTCCCGGAGGCGTTCAACCGTTTGGCCGCCAGCTGCGGTGCCACCGTCGTCCACTCGGGGCTCTCCGGCGTCAGCCGGGTCACCTCGGCCGACCAGGTGACGATCCGCCCCCCGTGGTCACCGCGGAGCGTCACCTCGGCGGTCCGGGCCTCGGCGAGCCCCGGCGCGGCCTGCTCGCCGGGGCCGGTGACGACGTACAGGGCATCGTCGAGCGGCAGGCACCAGAGCGCGACCGCCGGACGGGCGTCGACGGCCACCCAGGCCACGGCCGCCTTCCTGATCGCCTCCGCGACCAGCGCCGATCCGGCCGGGTCGGGAACGCTGTCTGTCACGTCCCGCATCCTGCCGCACGCGGCGGCGGCGCGGTACCCGACCGGACGCCGTCCAGCAGGTCGGGCAGCTCGGCCAGCGACCCGAGCACCGGGCCCCGCCAGCCCCGGTCACCGTTGAACACGAGGTGACGGTCGAGATCGGCCGCCGCCAACCGCACCGCGGTCATCCCGGCCCGGGTGGCCCCGGTGAGTTCCTGGCTGCCGCCGTCGCCGACGTAGAGACAGTCGGCGGGCGTGACCCGGAGCCGGCGACAGGCCGCCAGGTAGATCGCCGGGTCAGGCTTGCACGTGCCGACCTCCACCGAGAAGACCCGGGCGTCCAGCAGCGGCGCCACCGGCAACTTCGGCAGGAACGCGGGCAGCTCGTGGGTGCAGTCGGTGACCAGGGCGGTCCGAACGCCTCGGCGGCGTACGGCGCGGAGCACGGTCACCGCTTCGGGGCGGAGCCGGGTGTCCGCCCGTACCGCCTCGATCCTGGAGTCGGCGGCGGCGACGAGGTCGGCGCTCTCCGGCCGTCCACCGGCCTTCTCGCAGACCCAGCGCAGCGTGTCGACCGCGTCGCCGAGCGCCCCGCTGGCGCGGAGGTAGAAGGACCGGTCGAGGACGTCGGTGAGGACGTCCGGCGGGCAGCCGAGCAGCGCGGCGACGTCGGCGTGGTGCCGGCCGCGCCGGGTCGCGCAGGTGAGGGTGCCGAAGAAGTCGAAGAGCACCGCGCGGTACGCGGGCAGCCTGGTGTACCGGTTTCTGGGCATGGGGGAGCAAGCCTCCGGACCGGGAACTGAGCGGACGTGAGACCGGCCGATGCTAACGCCTTGTTGATCAGAAGGTGGCCCCGCGTGACATGTGAGGATCTTTTCCGTGGTCAGTCCGCCGTCTCGCGCCCCGATCGACCCGCTCAGCCTCGGAGCGGTGGCACTCGCCGTCGCCGCGGTCTCGTCGTCCGCGCCGCTGATCGCGTACGCCGCCGCCCCGGCACTGGCGGTCGCCTTCTGGCGCAACGTCATCTCCGTCGGCCTGCTCGGACCGTTCGCGCTGATCCGTCGCCGGCACGAGTTCCGGGCGCTCGCCCGGCGTGCGGGCCGCCGCGACGCCGGATTCTGTGTCCTGGCCGGCCTCGCCCTCGCCGTGCACTTCGGGACCTGGATGCCGAGCGCCCAGCTGACCTCGGTGGCCACCGCCACCGCGCTGGTGGTGACCCAGCCGGTCTGGCAGGGACTGATCGCGCTCGGGCAGGGCCGGCGCCTGCCCGCGGCGGGCTGGCTCGGCATTGGTGTGGCGGTGCTCGGCGCGGTCTGGGCGGTGGGCGCCGACCTCGACGTCGGGTCGACCCGGGCGGTGCTCGGGGACCTGCTCGCCGTCGGCGGCGGGATCGCGGCGGCGGTGTACACCGCGCTCGGCGAGCGGGCCCGGACGACGATCAGTACCGTGACGTACACCACCATCTGCTACGGCACCTGCGGAACGGCGTTGCTCCTGGTGTGCCTGGTCGGGGGTGTACGGCTGGCCGGCTTCCCCGCCTCGACCTGGCTCGCCGTGCTGGGCCTGGTGGTGGGTGCCCAGTTGCTCGGGCACTCGATGTTCAACTACGCGCTGCGGCGGATCTCGGCGACCACGATCAGCGTGCTCCTCCTGCTGGAGACGCCGGGGGCCGCGCTGCTCGCCTGGCTCTGGCTGGACCAGGTGCCCCGGCCGGCGGCGCTGCCCGGACTGCTTCTCCTGCTGGCCGGGGTCGCCGTCGTGCTGCACGCCGAGGCCCGGGCCGCCCGCCGCGCGGCGGCCGACGCCGCCGTCGAGCACCGCCCGTTGGTCGGTGATCCCGGGCCGGTGCCACGGGACTCCCGCCCCGGGCCGGTGAACTCCGATGCCGGGCCGGGGACGCCGGGCGGATCCGTGGCGGAGCCCCCGGTGCCGGCGCCGGACCGGTGACCTCGGGCCAACGATCGGACCGGGACCGGCGGGGCGGGGCTCCGCCGGAGGTCACCCCGTCTGGGTCGTGGAGAAGATGACCGCGCCGACGACGCCGAGGTAGCCGAGGACGAGCAGGATGGTGAGCACGCTCAGGGCGACGCCGATCCAACCGAGGACCATGCCGGCGGTGGCGAAGCCCTCGCCCTCCTCACCGCTGGTCCGGATCTCCTCCCGGGCGCGCCTGGCCAGGTAGAGGGCGACCACGCCGAGCAACGGGCAGCTCAGGAGGCCGACGATCCCGGTGATCATCGAGGCGAGCGCCATGCCGTTCGTGGGCCGGCGGACCACGTAGGGCGGAGGGCCGGGCGTCCAGGCGGGCTGCGGCGCACCGGCCTCGGGCGCACCGGCGTACGGCCCGCCGGACGGTGCGGCGTCCGGCCCGTTGTCGAGGCTGTGGGTGGGGTCGGCAGGGTTGTCCGGTTGCACGGTTGCCTCCTGTCGGCGGAACGTTCAGCGGGGGGATTAGCTGTCGTAGCTCGATCCCTGTTTCACGCTGATCACGATGATCACGATGATCGCGATGGTGGCGAGGATCGCGATACCGCCGGCGATCCAGCCGACGATGATTCCGGCCAGCGCGAGTCCGTCCCCGCCCTCACCGCGCTCCCGGATTTGCTTGCGGGAGATGTGCCCGAGGATGGCGCCGACGATGCCGAGGTATCCCCCCAGGCCGTACGCGCAGATGCCGAGCATGCCGACGATGCTCACCACCAGGGCGGCGATCGACATCCCGTTCGCCTGCGGCGGCACGACGACCGGGTAGGCGGCGCCGGGGTAGCCCGGGTACCCGACTCCGGGGGGCGGACCGGCGGCCGACGGGTTGCCGCTCGTCGGGTAGCCTGCCGACCCGCTCGACTCGGCCGGGTAACCCGGTTGGTACACCGTCTCCTGCGGGATCGTCGGCTCGGTCGGGTTCGGGTCTCCCCCGACGGACGGGGCCTGCCAGGAGGAATCACTGGAGTAGGTACTCGGCTGGGGATCCGTCATCTGAAATGCTCACTCCGTCCGTGCGGGATGCGCCGTCAGGGTAGTCGCCCTGCGCCAGTTTCGCCGTCCCGGCCGGTGGTCCGGCATTGCCCGGATCGTCCGAACAGGGCAGGATCGCGGGCATGGTATTTGACGCCCGCGCCGGGGACAGGGCAGACAGCCGGTCCCGCCGGGACGCCGCGCGCCCCGCTCTGGCCCGCCGCAGCCGTACCGGCGTGGCGAACGCCATACCGGCGGGCGCCGACACCCTCCGGTTCGGACCGATCGCGGACGACGAACCGGCGACGATGCGCCTGGACGGCCGGGTCGCGCTCGTGACGGGGGCCGGCAGCCCGGACGGGATCGGGTACGCGACCGCGCGGCGACTCTGCGGGCTGGGTGCCCGGGTGGCGATCGTCTCGACCACCCGACGGATCCACGACCGGGCGAGCGAGTTGGGCGCGACCGGCTTCGTCGCCGACCTGACCGACGAGGCCGAGGTGGCCGCGCTCGCCGACGCCATCGTCGACCAGCTCGGTGAGGTCGAGGTCCTGGTCAACAACGCCGGGCTGGCGAGCCGAACCAGCCCGGAGGTGCTCCGGCCGGTCGGCCAGCTCAGCTACGACGAGTGGCATCGGGAGATCGAGCGGAACCTGACCACCGCCTTCCTGTGCAGCCGGGCGTTCATCGGTGGCATGGCGGAGCGGGGCTGGGGCCGGATCGTGAACCTCGCCGCCACCGCCGGCCCGGTCAACGCCCTGCCGACCGAGGCGGCGTACGCGGCGGCGAAGGCCGGCGTGGTCGGGTTCACCCGGGCCCTCGCGTTGGAGATGATCGCCGACGGGGTCACGGTCAACGCGGTGGCGCCGGGGAAGATCTACACCGCCGCGTCCACCATGACCGAGCTGAAGCAGGGGCTCGACACACCGGCCGGCCGTCCCGGTACGCCCGACGAGGTGGCCGCCGCGATCGCGTTCCTCTGCTCGCCGGCGGCGTCGTACATCACCGGGCAGATGCTCGTGGTGGACGGTGGCAACAGCGTGCGGGAAGCCGAGTTCCGGTAGCCGGCCGCCGTCCGGCGGAGGCTAGTACGTCCCGTCGGAGCCGGCCCAGATCGCGAGGGCGAGCCAGCCGCAGCAGAAGATCACGTACAGCGCGGTGAAGACGTAACTGAGGATCAGACCCCAGAGGGCGAGCTGGGCGCCCTGCTCGCCGCTGCTCGCGATCTGCCGCCGGGCCAGGTGCCCGAGCACGATGCCGGCCGGGGCGAAGACGAACGCGAAGACCAGCGACAGAATCGCCAGGACGTTGTAGCCGCGCGGCTCGCCGTACGGGCCGGGCTGGGGGTACTGGCCCGACTGTCCGTACCGGCCGTAGCCACCGTATGGGCCGGGCTGCTCCGGCTGCCCGTACTGGCCGTACCCGCCGGGCGGGCCCCACGGGCCCGGCTGGTGCCCCGCACCCGGCTGTCCTTGCGGGCCCGGTTGTCCGCCGGGCTGCCCTGAGGACTGGCCCGGCGGTTGCGGGGACTCCTGCGGATCCTGCGGGTCGCCGGGCCCTGGGTAGCTCATCGGGACTCTCCCCTCCTCGCCCAGAACGCTACCGGGTGATGTCGGCTTTTACCGGTATTGCGGCAATAGCCGGCCGTGTCGACCGGGGAGACCGTCGGGCGTGCCGGGGGAGCCACGGCCGGCAGGCCCGCCCGGGCAGGTGGGCGAGGGGGCGTGGCCGGCGGCGCGATCGGGCCGGCAGTGCGATCGGGCCGGCGGCGACGAGGCTGTTCGCGGAGCGGAGGGACGCGGCGGGCGGCGCCGTCGCGGAGCTCAGCCGCGCCGGGACAGCCCGCCGGCGGCGCGTTCCACCGCCAGACAGCGGTCCTCGACGTAGTCGATCCCAGCCTCCTCCGCGATCCGCCGGGCCTCGGCCGAGACGATCCCGAGCTGGAGCCAGACCGCCGGCGCGCCGATCGCCACCGCCTCCCGGACCACCTGGACCGCGTCCTCGGCGGGCCGGAACACGTCGACGAGGTCGACCGGATGCGGGATCTCGGCCAGGGAGCGGTACACCTTCTCCCCGAAGAGCTCGTCCGCCTGCGGATTCACCGGGACGATCCGCCAGCCGTACCGCTGCATCTGCAGCGGTACGGTGTGGGCCGGCTTCGACGGGTCACGCGACGCACCGACGACCGCGATCACCGCCGCGTCGGCCAGGATCTGCTGCGGGGTACGCATCCCGCGACTGTAGCTCCGCCGGCCCCGCGCAACGCCGGCACGTACCCAGCGGCAGGGATGGGGGAGTCACGCGCCCGCCGAGCAGGGCACCCGCGACGTCGCGGACCCGGCGTCGACAGGCCGGCGGTCAGAGCAGGCTGAGCTGCTCGACGGCCGGTGCCGGGGCGGCGTCCGGCGGCACCTGGCGAGTCTCGCCCGGGGCCGGACGGTGCAGGCCGTACCGCCGCGCGGCGATCCGGACCCGGGCGGTCACCTCCCGCTGGTACGCCTGCGGCAGGTAGGAGCCCGCGCCGTACAGCTCCCGGTAGCGCGGCACCAGCCCGGGGAACTCGCGGGCCAGCCAGGCCGCGTACCACTGCCGGGCGCCGGGGCGCAGGTGCAGCGGCAGCGGCGTGACGCTGACCGCCCCGGCCGCGGCGATCGCGGCCACCGTCTCCTCGATGGAGTCGTCGGTGTCGGTCAGCCCGGGCAGGATCGGCGCCATCAGGACGCCCACCGCGAACCCGGCGTCGCGGAGCGTCCGGACGACGTCCAGCCGCCGCCGCGGGCTGGGCGTCCCGGGCTCGACCGCCCGCCACATCCGCTCGTCGACGAAGCCGACCGAGAGGGAGAGGCCGACCTGGGTCACCTCCGCGGCCTGGCGCAGCAGCGGCAGGTCCCGCACGATCAGGGTGCCCTTGGTCAGGATCGAGAACGGGTTGGCGAAGTCTCGCAACGCGGCCAGGATCTGCGGCATCAGCCGGTACCGGCCCTCGGCCCGCTGATAGCAGTCCACATTGGTGCCCATGGCGATGTGCCCGCCACCCCACCGTGGCGCCGCCAGCTCGCGGCGGAGCAGCTCGCCCGCGTTGACCTTGACGATGACGCGGGTGTCGAAGTCGCGCCCGGGGTCGAGGTCGAGGTAGGTGTGGGTGTTGCGGGCGAAGCAGTTGTGGCTGACCACGCCGTTGGCGATGAAGTCGCCCGTCCCGGTGGTGATGTCGTAGAGCCGCAGCTCTCGCCCCTGCGGCTCGATGCGGCGGACGCGTAGCGCCGTCCGGCTGCTCAGGATCGTCCCGTCGAGCGGGGCGGCCGTGGCCTGGCCGGCGCCACATCGCTCGGGGTCGCCGGTCGTCGGCCCTGACCGCCCGATGCCGAGCAGGCTGTCGGTGATGGTCAGGTAGGGCCGGGGCGGTTCGCCCGGCGGGGCGGCGGTGACGTGCTTCCACCCGCGTGGAGTGAGGAACCGGTGGTCTGCGCTGGCGGTCAGCGTGGTGCCGTCCTCCAGCGTGATCCGGTACGCCGGCTTGACGGTCGACCAGTGGGCCAGCACCGCGGTGCGGACGTAGCGTCGGTGGTTGCCCTGCGCGACGGTCCCGTAGATCTCGTCGCCGACCCGCAGCTCGGCGAGGGGCCGGGTGTGCCCGTCGGCGAGGAGGATCTCGGTCTCGCCGGCCAGGCAGTAGACGCAGGCGTGGCTGCACCCCCGGTAGGGGTTGACGGTCCACTCGAACGGGACGCGGGAGGCGCCCGGCACCCGGTTGATGATCGACCTGGCCCGCACCTCGTAGAAGGTCATGCCGGCGAAGCCGGGGGTGTCGAAGGTGCGGGTGACGGCGCCGGGCAGCGCCAGCGGCAGGGGTGGGGCCGCTGGCGCCGCCTCCGGGGGGTCTCCGGGGCCGCCGTGCGTGGCCGACGACAGGTTGTCCCAGCGCATGGCGACCATTCGAACACATGTTCGACAAGCCGTGCAACCGCGACGCGCCGTCAGGAGGCGTCTGCGCAGGTCCGATGGCTCCCGCTCCGGCGGTCCCGCGGTCGGCTTCGCTCTGCCGGGCCGGCCGTCAGCGCGGGTCCGGCGGGGGCGGCGCGGTGCTCTCCCGGCGGATGAGTTCGGCGTCGACGTGCTCGATGTGCGGCGTGTTCAACGGCTCCGGCGGTTGCAGGGCGAGCGTCATCGCCCGGGCCCCCATGTCGGCCAGCGGCAGCCGGACGGTGGTGAGGGCGGGGGTCACGTCCCGGGCGATCGGCATGTCGTCGAAGCCGGTCACACTGATCCGCCCCGGTACGTCGATGCCCCGTTCCCGGAGCACGGCCAGCGCCCCGATCGCCATCGAGTCGTTCAGGGCGACGATGGCGGTGACGTCCGGCTGGGTGTCGAGCAGCGTCGCCGTCGCGCTGGCGCCGCCGGAGCGGTCGAAGTCGGCGTAGACGATCTGTCGGGCGGAGAGCTTGCGTCCATGTTGTCGGGCGGCCCGACGCAGCCCGTTGAGCCGGTCGCTGGTGGTGGTGAGGTGGCGCGGCCCGGCGACGACCCCGATCCGGGTGTGGCCAAGCCGGAACAGCTCCGCCCCGATGAGCTGGCCGCCGGCCTCGTTGGCCGGGATCACCGCGTGGCCGCTGTGCTCGTGCCGGCCGATCACCGCCACGTGGCCCCCCGTGGCCTGGTAGACCCGCAGCTTGGCGTCGAGGGTGCGGGTGAACTCCTCGTCGTGGTACCCGGAACCGGCGAGGATGATCGCGGCGGCCTGGTTGGCCCGGAGGAGTTCGACGTACTCCAGCTCCTTCTCGGGGTCGCGGTAGGTGTTGCAGATGATGACCAGGCGGCCGTGTTCGGTGGCGACCCGTTGCAGCCCCCGGGTGATCTCCGAGAAGTACGGGTCGGAGACGTCGTGCACGATCACGCCGACCGCGCTGCGGTGGTTGCGGGCGAGTTGCTGCGCGTGGGCGTTCGGAACGTACTGGAGTTCCTCGACGGCGGCCAGGACCCGTGCCCGCAACGCCTCGGTCACCGGCTTCGGGCTGCCGTTGATGATTCGGGACGCGGTGGCGGGGGAGACACCGGCTCGCCGTGCGACATCTGCCAGAGTGGCCATGGCCTCCAGTCCCTCCCCGACCGCCGGTGACCGGTTGCTGGTCGAGGATAGCGCGGCGCGACCAGCGGGTCCGGTGCGCCGGACCGGAGACCGGATGGACCGGAGCGGACCCGACCTGACCTCCCCTTGCCCGAACCAGAACCTGATCGGTAGCGTACGCGGGAAAGCGCTTACCGGATTCCCGTGGCACCGGAACTCCGCGCTCCGACCCCCGCGTTCGCCGACCATCCCACCCACCCCACCGTCGCGCGGCGCGGATCAGCAGCCTGAGGAGGCGACGTATGGCCCGTACCACGATCGGCATCGTGCTCAACGGCGTGACCGGCCGGATGGGCTACCGGCAGCACCTGGTCCGGTCCCTGCTCGCCATCCGCGAGCAGGGCGGCCTGCCGCTGCCCGACGGGACCCGGCTCTGGCCCGAACCGGTGCTGGTCGGCCGCAGCGAGGCGAAGCTGCGGGAGATCGCCGACCGCCACGGCCTGACCGAGTGGAGTACCGACCTGGCCGCGACGCTGGCCCGGCCGGACGTGCAGATCTACTTCGACGCCCAGGTCACCGCCCAGCGCGAGAAGGCCCTGAAGCTGGCGATCGAGGCGGGCAAGCACATCTACACCGAGAAGCCGACCGCGGAGGACCTGGCCGGTGCGGTCGAACTGGCCCGCCTCGCCGACGCCGCCGGCGTCAAGCACGGCGTCGTGCAGGACAAGCTCTTCCTACCCGGGCTGCGCAAGCTCGACCGCCTGGTCAAGGGTGGGTTCTTCGGCCGGATCCTCTCGGTGCGCGGCGAGTTCGGCTACTGGGTCTTCGAGGGTGACTGGCAGCCCGCACAGCGGCCCTCCTGGAACTACCGCGCGGCGGACGGCGGCGGGATCACCGTCGACATGTTCCCGCACTGGCACTACGTGCTGGAGCAGATCTTCGGCCGGGTCACCTCGGTGACCGCGTACGTCACCACGCACATTCCGCAGCGCTGGGACGAGGCCGGCGAGCGCTACGACGCCACCGCCGACGACGCCGCGTACGGCATTTTCGAGATCGAGCGGCCCGGCCAGGACAGCCGGATCGTGGCCCAGATCAACTCCTCCTGGGCGGTCCGGGTCTACCGGGACGAACTCGTCGAGTTCCAGGTGGACGGCACGGAGGGCAGCGCCGTCGCCGGGCTGCGCAACTGCCGGATCCAGCACCGTGCCACCACACCGAAGCCGGTCTGGAACCCGGACCTGCCGGTCACCGAGGACTTCCGGTCACACTGGCAGGTCGTGCCAGACAACGAGGAGTTCGACAACGGCTTCAAGGTCCAGTGGGAGCTCTTCCTCCGGCACGTCGTCGCGGACGAGCCGTACACCTGGGACCTCTGGGCCGGTGCCCGCGGGGTGCAGCTGGCCGAACTCGGCCTGCGCTCTGCCCGTGAGGGCCGGCGGATCGAGATCCCTGAGCTGGTCGGCGGGGCGGCGTGACCGTCCCGGCCCGGTTCTCCTTCAACCAGGCCACCGCCAAGTACTGGCCGATCCCGGAGCTGGTCGCCGGCTGCGTCGCCGCCGGGGTCCGGCAGATCGGCCTGTGGCGGGAGGAGACCGCCGCGTACGGCCTGGACAGGACCGCGGCTCTGGTCCGCGACGCCGGCGTCGCCGTCACCTCGCTGTGCCGGGGCGGCTTCTTCCAGACTCCCGACTGGTACGACGAGAATCGGCGCGCCATCGACGAGGCGGCCACCCTCGGGGCGCCGGTGCTCGTGCTGGTCTCCGGCGGGCTGCCCGAGGGGAGCCGGGACCTGGACGCGGCCCGGGCCAGGGTCGGCGAGGCGGTGGGGGCGCTGGTGCCGCATGCCCAGGCCGCCGGGGTACGGCTGGCGATCGAGCCGCTGCACCCGATGTTCTGCTCGGACCGGTGTGTGGTCGCCAGCCTGGGCCAGGCGCTGGATCTGGCCGCCCCGTACCCGGCCGACGCGGTCGGGGTGGTGGTGGACACGTACCACCTCTGGTGGGACGACCAGGTCTGGGCGCAGATCGCCCGGGCCGGCCGGGAGGGCCGGATCGCCTGCTTCCAGGTGGCCGACTGGATCACCCCGCTGCCGGAGGGCGCACTCCTCGGTCGAGGGCTGCCCGGCGAGGGCTGCGTCGAGCTGCGCCGGTTCCGGGAGGCGGTCGAGGCGGCCGGCTACACCGGGCCGATCGAGGTCGAGGTCTTCCACGCCGGACTCTGGGCCCGTCCCGGCCCGGAGATCCTGGCGCGGACCCTCGCCGGTTACCTCGCCCACGTCGCATAGCCGGTGGTGTCCGGGCGGGGGAGGATGGTCCCATGGACCGACCCACCTTCGTGTACGACGGTGACTGCGCCTTTTGCAGCAAGTGCGCGGAGTTCATCGAGCGGCGGATCCCGACCGACGTCCGGGTGCTGCCCTGGCAGTTCGCCGACCTGGACGCCCTCGGGCTGACCCCGCAGCAGTGCGACGAGGCCGTCTGGTGGGTCGGCCCCGACGGCGTCCGCGCGGCCGGCCCGGACGCGATCGCCCGGCTGCTCGGCACGAGCCGGCCGGGGTGGCGCGTTCTCGGCGCGCTACTACGGCTGCCGCCGGTGCGGGCGCTGGCGTGGCCGAGCTACCGCTGGGTGGCCCGCAACCGGCACCGGCTGCCGGGCGGTACGGCCGCCTGCGCCCTGCCGCAGGCGGCCCGGGACCGGAGCTACGTGGCGGGCGAGGGCTGAACCGGAGGCGTCTCCGGCGGTGTGACCGGGGGTGCCTCCGGTCCGGGCGGTTGTCCGGTCGACGGGCGCGGTGCTCGGGCCGGGCCGGGCGGGGTGTCTGCCCCGTCACCGTCCGGGGGCGTGGCGGGGGTGCCGACCTCGCCCGCCGGACCGGCGCCGTCGGCGCCCATCGGACGCAGCCACCGTCGCCTGAGCCAGTTGACCGGCCGGACCCGCTCCAGGGAGAGGTAGCTGGCCATCGCCACCAGGTGCGGCGCGAACGAGATCGTGATGGTGGCGAAGGTCATCAGGTGGAACGAGTAGAAGAAGGCGACCACCCGCCGCTGCCACCGTGGCGGGGCCACGAAGACCAGCGGGCTGAGCAGTTCGAAGGCGACGATCCCGAACTGCGCGGCGATCAGCAGGTAGGGGACCTGGGCGATCAGGTCGGCCAGCTCGGTGCCGCGCCGGATGACAGCCCGGGCCAGTACCGAGCCGGTCAGCCACTCGATCCCGCCGAACCGGAGCTTCGCCCAGGCGGCCAGGAAGTACGTGCAGACGACCGCGATCTGGGTGACCCGCAGTGCCCAGCCGCCGGCCTCGGTCCGGGTCGCGTCCCCGTGCCGGGCAGGCCCGGCGGTGGGGAGGACGGCGAGGGCCACCAGGAAGGCGAACCGGTCGTGGTCCACCTTTCCGTAGCTCATCGCGATGACCATCCACTCGAAATAGAGCAGGAAGACCGGCCAGCCCAGGGCGTGGGGGGCGCGCCCGGTCGCGGCGGCCAGCGAGAGCAGCAGGATCGCCCAGAAGAGGATCTCGACCAGCCGGGGGGTGGGGGTCGGCAGCGGCAGCAGCCGTCCGATCAGGAGCGGCTGGTACAGCTCGCCGGGGATGCTGGCCTTGTGCCGTACCCACGGGGTGAAGATCACCAGGTCCGCGGCGACGAAGAGGTAGACGAGGGTGCGGAAGGCGGCGATCCGGCCCCGGGGCACCGGTTCGGTCAGCCACCGCGTCAGCCCGCCCGCCAGACTCCGGTACGTCATGCCGGCACCTGCCACCGGACCGCCGTCTCGTCGACGAAGTCGCCGGTCGGCCGGCCGTTCCGTATCCCGTGCCAGCGGATCACGATGCGGACCTCGACCAGCGCGGGGGCGCCGGGATGCCGTTTCGCGTACGCGTCGGCGACCTGCCGCAGCAGGCTCGGGTCGGCGGCGTAGCGGCTCTGCCGCCCCTCGATCTCGGCTCGGCGGATCCCGGTGTTCGCCTGGTCGAGCGGGACCACGGCGCCGGTCACGTCCACCCCCTCGACCCGCGTGTCCGGTGCGGGATCGTTCGGCGGGTTGGACGTCGCGTACATTCGGAACGGGCCGAACGGGAAGTGGTCGTCCTGCCCCCAGAGCGTGCCGGCCAGCAGGAGGGCACCGACCAGTACGGTGATGCCGACCCGCAGCGCACGCCCGCGACTCGTCAACACGTCCATCGCCCCGAGACCCTACGCCGTCGGCGCGATCTCGTTCGTCCCCGCCCGGGTCGGGGACCGGTAGGGTCGTCGGAGGTGGCCCGGACCCGGGCGCCGCCCGCCGTCGCGGGTCGCGGCGGACATGGCTGTCGCCGGGGGGCGGGGCGGGCATGGTCGCGCCCGGTGGCCTCACGCGGCCTGGCGGACGGCGCGGGATGCAAAGACGGCACATACGCCTCCGGCCGGGCCCGGTGGGCCCGGCCGGAGGACGAGTGACCGGTGGGCGCCGCCGTGGCGCCCGCAGTCGTCCTTTCTCGACCTGAACCGCGTCTCGACCTGAACCGCGCGGCGGTCACCCCCCCGCGTCCCGCCGTGCGGACGCCGGGACCACACGTCAGGTTGCCGACGGTTCAGTGTGTGTGTTCGTGCTCGGCGAGCTTCCGGCGCACCTCGTCCATGTCCAGCGCCTCCACCTGCTCGATCAGCGACTCGAGCGCCGACTCCGGCAGGGCGCCCGGCTGGGCGAAGACCACGATGCCGTCCCGGATCGCCATGATCGTTGGGATGGATCGAATCTTGTATCGCATGGCGAGTTCCTGCTGCGCCTCGGTGTCGACCTTGCCGAAGACGATGTCCTGGTGCTTCTCGGAGGAGCGCTCGTAGATCGGAGCGAACCGCTTGCACGGGACACACCAGTCGGCCCAGAAGTCCACCAACACGATGCCCGGCTGCTCGGTCACCTCGTCGAAGTTGGCTGCGGTCAGCTCAACGGTCGCCATTGATCACTCCGATCGACGCAATTGAAAGGTGCACCTCTGGGAACCTCGTCCATCGTCGGTGAATTCCCCGCGCCGAGGGGCTGAAACGGTCATCGTGGGGCGCATCACGTGGGCACTCGCATCGACGCCAATCCCTGCTCTGCAGAGGTGGTCGACCGAAACACGGTTGACATATCTTGCTCACCGAGAGTTATGGGAGCGTTTCCAGGGATTGCCCTGGCCAGCCGGAGTCCGATCGGCGAACGTGTCGGATGGCAAGCGGAAACAGGAGACAAATGGGATGGCGGGTCGCGTACGTGTCCTCACGATGAGTAACATTACAAAAAGGTAACTGTGACCCCGATCTCGTTGTCGGCTCTTCTGTCCTGCGGGCCGGGTCGGGCAGAATCTTTCCCAACAGAGCGTGGGCGGCGGGCGCCGGGGAGGGCCCCGCCGCTCATTGCGTCCGGGAGTTGTCGTGCCGTTCCCCGGCGACCGTGACGCCCGCTCGCTCGACCCCCGTTTCCCGCATCGGTACCGTGCGCGATCGGTTGCTCTCGGTCGACCGGTTCGGTCCGCCGTCCCGGGCGGGATCGGTGGGGAACTTTCAGGGCATGACCGGATTTCCTCCGCGGGCCCGGCATATGCTGACCCGGGAGGCCGCCATGAGTCACACCGGATCCCCGGACCCGGCCGGCGCCACCGCTCCGGATCCCTCCGGCGGCGTGCGCGACGTCCGGCGAACCACCACGGCCCCCTACTCGCCGGAGGACTGGCAACTCCTCGTTCGGCTGCCGGGTCGGGTGATCGTGGCGGTCTCGTCCGGGCCCGAGAACCCCGCCCGGGCCGTCGCCGAAGGGCTGGCCGGACTGGACGGGATCGCCGCCGGCCGCGCCTTCGACAGCGAACTCGTCCGAGCCGTGGTCGCCGCCATCTACGCCGAGTCCGACGACGGGCACTCGGCGCCGGTCCGGTCCCATTCCCCCGACGGGGGGCTGACGGATTTGCTCCAGTCCTGCCGGGCCGCGGTTCAGGTCCTGACCCGCCACGCAGACCCGGCCGACTCGGCCGCGTACCGGCAGTGGGTGCAGTCCGTCGCCGCCCGGGTCTGCCGGGCCGCCGGTCCCGACGGCCGGCCCCGGCCGTTCGGCGATCCGGTGGAACCCGCACAGCGGGCGCTGCTGGATCGCCTCGGGGAGGCACTGGGGCTGCGGTCGGCGGGCTGACCGGGGTACGCCGACGGGCCGGATGGCGGGCCTGGGATCGCCCGGTCGGCGGGTGGCCGTACCCTCTGCAGACCGTGGAGGGTGCGGAGGTCGAACCCGAGGTCGGGGTGGGGCCCTGGCCCGGTGAGCCACCCACCGACCCGCGCTACGACCCGGAGCTGCTGGCGCACGGCGACCGGCGCAACGTCGTCGACCGGTACCGGTACTGGCGGCACGAGGCGATCGTCGCGGACCTGGACCGGCGACGACACGACTTCCACGTCGCGATCGAGAACTGGCAGCACGACTTCAACATCGGCACCGTGGTCCGCAACGCCAATGCCTTCCTCGCCGCCGAGGTGCACGTGATCGGCCGCCGCCGGTGGAACCGCCGCGGCGCCATGGTGACCGACCGGTACCAGCACGTACGCCACCACGAGACGATCGAGGCGTTCGTCGACTGGAGCAGAGCGCACGACCTGCCCGTGATCGGGATCGACAACCTGCCGGGCTCCCGGCCGCTGGAGACCGCCGTGCTGCCCCGCCGCTGCGTCCTGCTGTTCGGCCAGGAGGGCCCCGGGCTCTCCGCACCGGCCCGGGACGCCTGCGCCCAGGTCCTCTCCATCGCCCAGTACGGCTCGACCCGGTCGATCAACGCCGGGGTGGCGAGCGGGATCGCCATGCACGCGTGGATCCGGGCGTACGGCGGCCCGCCGCCCGACCCGTCGGGCTGATCGGCTCCGGATGGGGCCGGTGGGCGAGGATGTCCCCCGGCGTACGGGGGAAGGCCAAAAGAGCCGGTTCGCTTGACTACGGGGCAGTGGTACGGCGAGTGTAGTTCTCGTGGGTGTTGCGGCGAGCTGTCCACGTTGCGGCGGTCCGGTCCGGCCGCCCGGCCGCATGCACTCCACGCGGCACGCGCACCGTGGGCCGGCCTCCATCCCGCTCGTGGTGGCGCGTGCCGGGCCGGAGATCGTGGCCGGCACCGTCGACCGGATCTCCGCCGAGCCCCCCGCCGCCCGGCCCGCCACCGATGGCGGCGCGGCGGCCGGTGGGGAGGCGACCCCGTCGCCCCTCGGGTGCCGTTGGCCGCTCCCGCCGGGCGGGACGACGACCGGGGTCGGTGGGGCGGGCGGTGATCGCGGCGGGGTCCAGGCGACCGCCACCGCGTGCTGCGGCCCCGCGTCGCTCGGCGGCGGGCCGGCGGACCGGGTGCTGGTGGCCCCGGAGCCCGGCGTCGGGGCGGGCTGCCGGCTCGCCGGGACGGCGGGGATCGACCCGGGTCCACGGCTCACGGAGACGCGGACCGAGGTCGGCCCGGGCCGCGCCGAGCGGGTCGCCGCGGCCAGGGTTCGGGTCGGGCGGCGCTCTCCTCTACTGTGGTCAGGCAAATCTCGGACAGACCGAAGCGCCCACGTTCGCATGCTTCGGGAGACCCGGCGGTATGCGATAACCTGGCCGGCGAGCACAGGTCACCTCCGCGCGGGCGGTGTCGTCCTCCGCGACCTGACCGAGTGGACACCACCTGAGCTTGTGTACGGTGCTCCGTCTCCCTGCCCGCACGGGAGGCTCTGAGATGGTCGACCGGGGCGGGGTGGAGATCGTACGCTGTTTATTCACGGTTGGACAGCCGACTGATACTCTGGGTTTTGCCGCGGCTTGTAGCCCGGCACCGCACGGAGGGATGGCCCGCCATGGTTAAAAAGGTCTTCACCTGGGGCGGAATCGCCTTCCTGATCTTCTTCATCGCCTACCAGCCCTCGTCCGCTGCCGACGTCTTCAAGTCGTTGGGCGGCAGCATCATGGACATCGCCCAGGGCTTCGGCGACTTCTTCACCGACCTCGTCGCCTAGCCGTCCATGGGTAATCCGTCGGGTGAGCCCCCCGAGCCCGAGGACGACGCCGAGCGTCGACGGCGCGAGCGGGACACCGAGCCGATCCCCCGGGTCCGGCCCGACGACGGGCCGGAGTTCGGCGTGGGGTCAGACCACGGTGCCGGCGCCTCCTATGCGGACGGTCCCGACCTGGTCGACGAGTACGGGGAGCCACGCCGGGCCGGGACGCGGGGCTGGGTGCGGGATCCGGACGACGGCCCGGAGATCTCCGAGGAGGAGCTCGCCGGCCTTCGGGTCGACGCCTCCGGGATGCCGCTCGGCCCACGGCGCGTGCTGCCGTTGGAGGACGAGCCGACTGCGCTGGTCGCCCGCTACCTCTTCCCCACCGAGCGCTACCGGGGTGAGTGGAAGCGGCACAAGATATCGCTCGCCGTTCCCCTGCTGATCGGCCTCGTGGCCACCTTCGTGCTTGGATATCTCGCCGGCTGGCTGGCGGGCGAGGGCGGCGGCACGCTGACCACCCTCTCGGTCCTGGTCTGGCTCGCGATCATGGGCTGGGTGGCGTGGAAGGTGGCGGACTGGTACTTCGACCGCTTCATCCTGACCAACAAGCGGGTGATGGTGGTCAACGGCATCATCACCCGGCAGGTCGCGATGATGCCGCTGCTCCGGGTCACCGACATGAAGTACGAGCAGTCGCCGCTCGGTCGGGCGCTGAACTACGGCACCTTCGTCCTGGAGTCGGCCGGTCAGGACCAGGCGCTGCGTGAGATCAAGTACCTCCCCAACCCCAACGAGCTCTACCTGCGGGTGGTCGAGGAAATGTACGAGCCGCAGGCCGTCGAGGCCCGGCTGGGCAAGGAGGCCGAGGAGGCCAGCGCCGACGACGGCGCCTGACCTCGGGGCGGGGCGCTGCGGCTGGTGCTCTGCGCGCCGGAGGACCGGGAGCTGCTCCGCCGGGTCCGGCTTTCGGCCGGACCGGGACGTCGACCACACCGCGAACGAAGAGCGGCTGTTCATCTCATAGACCTGGCGGGCCGGCTGTGGCAGCCTGTCCGCAACACGGCCGGGGAGGCGACAGGTGGCGCCACGACACTCGATGGACGAGGAGTTCCGCGAGTTCGTCGCTGCGCGTTCGGCGGCCCTGCTGCGGACGGCGTACCTGCTGGCCGGGGACTGGGCGACCGCCGAGGACCTGTTGCAGACCGCGCTGACCAAGACGTACCTCGCGTGGAAGCGGCTGGGGGAGATCGAGGCGGTCGAGCCGTACGCCCGGCGGGTCCTGATCAACACCGCGACGAGCTGGTGGCGACGGCGCTGGCACGGCGAGCGGCCGACCGAGATCCTGCCCGAGCGGCCCGCCCCCGACGAGATCGAGCCCCAACTGGAGCGCGACCGGTTGTGGCGGCACCTCCAGAGCCTGCCGGTCCGGCAACGTGCCATCCTCGTGCTGCGGTACTACGAGGATCTCTCCGAGGCGCAGACGGCCGCGCTGCTCAACATCTCGCCGGGCACGGTGAAGAGCCAGACGTCCCGGGCACTCCACACGCTTCGCCGTCGGCTCGGGGCCGAGGCCGACCGCGCGCTCGATTCGGCCGCCCCGGGGCTGTCACCCGCGTCCCGGACCACCGCCGGGATCGCTCGTTCCACGGCGTCGTCGGCGGGACGTACCCCGGCACCGGCCGGCGTCGGGCCGCGGACCATCCCGGCGGCCGGCTCCACCGCGCCGCGCCGCCCGGACGAGTTGCTGCCGGCGGGCCGGCGTGAGGAGTCGCTTCCGGCGGGCGAGCCGGCGCCCCGGCCGCGCCAGGGCGGGGCACGACGGCCCGCCGCCGCGCTCGAGGTCCCCGCGCCGGTCATCCCGGTACTCGGAGCGGAAGCGTGAGCGTCATGGTGGAGGACTCGCTGCGTGAGATGTTCGCCGCCCGGGTCGCGACGCCCCCGGTCGCGGATGACATCGCGGCCCGGGTCATCCGGCGGGGCCGGGCCATCCGCCGGCGGCGGACCGTCGCCTCGCTGCTCGGGGCGGCGACTGCCCTGGTTCTCGTCGTTGGCGGCGTGACCTCGCTGGGTGGCTGGCCGGGCGGTCCGCCGCCGGGCGTCGCCAACGTGGCCGGCTTCGACATCGACGCCGTCGAGCCGGAGCTCACCACGCCCCTCGCGATGCCCGCCCCGGGCATCGACACCGGAATCGGGCTCGACATCCGCAGTGGTGACCAGCTCTGGACCACCGACGGGCGGCGCCTCAGCCTCGACGGGGTCGGTGAGGTGACCCGGATCTACCGCGTCCCCGCCGGGTGGATATACGCCGGGGTCGACCAGGTCCGGCTCCTCCGGTCCGACGGCTCGTCACTCGCGCTCAGCGGCAAGGACGGACGCTGGGTGCTCAGCGCCGACGGCCAGCGGTTCGCCTTCCAGCTCGGCACCACCCTCTACGTCGCCGCGATCAGCCCCACCGGGATGGCGGTGCTCGGGAACGTGACGGTCCCGGCCGACAGCTGGCCGGTCGCGCTCACCGCCGACCGGGTGCTGCTCTCGGTGGCGGGCCGGGGCTACGGAACCGTCAACCTGAGGACGCCGGCCCGAGCGGCCCCGAACGCCGACGTCACGGCGGTGTACGGCGTACGGGGGGAGCGGGTGGTCGGGCTGGTCCGGGGCAGGGGCGACCGAAACGACTGCCTGGCCGAGCTGACCGCGACCGGCGCCGGCCTCGTTTCGGTCCGCAGCGGCGCCTGCGACTTCCGCTCCACCGGAACGGCGTCCGGGGCCGGACTCACCAGCACCGCCGACGGGCTGGCTCCCGACGGCCGGTGGCTGGCTGCGCGGCGGGGTACCGGGGTCACCGTGGTCGACGTCGAGGGCAGCCTCACCGGACCGACCACGGCGGTCGACTGCCCGGGAGAGGCGGTGGTCCTCCCGGTCTGGGCCGACTCCCGGACGGTGGTGACCGGCGACGCCCGGACCGTCATCCGGTGCGCCGTCGACGGCACGAGGCAGACCCTGCCGCTGCCCGAGGGCGTCGGGGAGGACTGGCAGCTCGTGCCCAGGCTGCCGGCCGACGCGCCCGGGCAGTAGCCTCGGGCCCGTGACGTCCCCCGAACCCGCGCCGACGCGACCGCCGACGTCCGACCGGTCCGTCCCCGGGCCGGAGCCGACCGGCGCGTCGGCGTCGGGTGGGGCGGCCGGCGACGTACCCCGGATCGACCTGCACGCCCACTCGACCGCCAGCGACGGCACCCTCACGCCGGCGGAGCTGGTCCGGACGGCCCGGGCCGTGGGACTCGACGTCCTGGCGCTCACCGACCACGACACCACCTCGGGCTGGGAGCCGGCGGCCCGGGCACTGCCGCCGGGGCTCACCCTGATCCGGGGCGCCGAACTCTCCTGCCGGTGGTACGGCACCGAACCGTCGATCCCGCTGCACCTGCTGGCGTACCTCTTCGACCCCGACGCCCCGGGGCTCGCTGCCGAGCTGGCCCGGGTCCGGGCCGCCCGCGAGGTACGCGGGGAACGGATCGTCGCGCTGCTCCGCGCGGACGGCATCGACGTGAGCTGGTCGGAGGTCCTGGCGTACGCGGACGGCGGCACGGTGGGCCGGCCACACATCGCGCAGGCGCTGATCCGGGCTGGTCTGGTCGCCAGCACCGCCGAGGCGTTCGCACCACAGTGGCTCGGCGAGCGGTACCGGCTGCCCAAGGACGACATCGACGTGTTCCGGGCGGTGGAGCTGGTCCGGCAGGCGGGTGGGGTGCCGGTGCTGGCCCACCCGCGCGCGACCCGACGGGGCCTGATCGTGCCGGACACGGTGATCGTCGAGCTGGCAGCGCTCGGGCTCGCCGGCCTGGAGGCCGACCACGAGGACCACTCGTCGGCCGAGCGGGCGGCGGTTCGGGCCCTCGCCGGACGGCTCGGGCTCTTCGTCACCGGCTCCTCCGACTTTCACGGCACCCACAAGACCGTCCGGCTCGGCGCGTACACGACCGGCGTCGAGACGTACGAGCGGATCGTGGCCTCGGCCCGGGGCGTGGCCCCGCTCACCGGTCCCGGCTGACCCGGGCGAACCGTCCCACCCCCACGACTACCGTGAGCGGGTGAACACGAAGCTGCTCGGCGAGGTTCTGGTGACCCTGCTGGTGATCACCGATCCGCCGGGCTCGGTGCCGATCTTCGTCGCCCTGACCCGGGCGATGACGCCGCGGCAACGGGCCCGGGCGGCGTGGCAGGCCGTGGCGCTCGCCCTCGGAGTGATCGTGGTCTTCGCGGTGGCCGGGCGGACCCTGCTGGCCTACCTGCACATCGACCTGCCGGCACTCCAGGCGGCGGGGGGCCTGCTCCTCCTGCTGGTGGCACTCGAACTGCTCACCGGCAAGAGCGACGATCCCGCGCACCAGAGCACGACGAACGTCGCCCTGGTCCCACTCGGTACGCCGCTGCTGGCCGGTCCCGGCGCGATCGTCGCCACCATGCTCTTCGTCCAGGAGGCCGGCGGGGTGGCGGACTACCTGTCGATCGGCGTCGGGATCGCCCTGGTGATGGTGGCGGTCTGGCTGATCCTGCGCTTCTCCGGGATCGTGGTGAAGGTGCTTCGGCCGGCGGGAATCGAGGTGCTCACCCGCATCGCCGGTCTGCTGCTGGCCGCGATCGCGGTGCAGCTCATCGCCGACGCGGTGGCCGCCTTCGTCGACGCCCACCGGCTCGGGGGCTGACGGTCGTCCCCGTGGCGGCCCGGTCCCGGGAGCGACACGTCCGGCCCGGTCCCGGGAGGCCGGGTCGTCGCGTGTCCTCGGGGGTCGGGAGGGGCGCGGCGGTCCGGCGCGGGAGGTCGCAAAGGGGCGCGTCCGGTCCGGCCGGGCGGTGGGTGTCGCCTCGCACGGCCGGAGTGTCGGAACGGCATGGCAGGATCGGGGGGTGCGCAGGCCCTCCTCTGCCGGCAACCGGACCCCTCGGCCCCGTGACGAGCCCGAGCAACTGGGGTTCGACGGCATGCCTGAGCGGCTCTTCGTCTGTACGCCCAGCAAGCTCGGCTCCTACACGGACTGTCCCCGGCGCTACCGCTACGCGTACGTCGACCGGCCGGCGCCGCCCAAGGGGCCGCCGTGGGCGCACAACTCCCTCGGCAGCAGCGTGCACACCGCCCTGCGGAACTGGTACGGACTCCCGCCCGACCGCCGGCGCCCCGAGGCGCTGCCAACCCTGCTCAAGGGGACCTGGGTCCGCGAGGGCTACCGCGACGACGAGCAGGAGCGGGCGGTGTTCCGCCGGGCCCTGGAGTGGCTGGAGTCCTACGTGGAAACGCTGGACCCCACCGTCGATCCGGTGGGGGTGGAGCGGGTCGTGGCGGTCAAGACCGCGGTCCTCGCCTTCAACGGCCGGGCCGACCGGATCGACGCGCGATCCGGCCCGGACGGTCCGGAACTGGTGATCGTGGACTACAAGACCGGACGGGCCGGTCTCGACGCCGACGACGCCCGGGGATCCCAGGCGCTGGCGCTCTACGCGTACGCCGCCGAGCGGGTGTTCCGGCGGCCCTGCCGGCGGGTGGAACTGCACCACCTGCCGACCGCCACGGTCGCGGCCCACGAGCACACTGCGGAGTCCCTTGCCCGGCAGGTCGCCCGCGCCGAGGAGACCGCCCGGGACATCATGGCCGCCGAGCGGGCGGTTGCCGACGGTGCCGATCCCGACGAGGCCTTTCCGGTCTCGCCCGGGGCACGGTGCGGCTGGTGCGACTACCGGCGGGTCTGTCCAGCCGGGGCGGAGGCGCCCGCCCGGGACCCGTGGTCGGCGGTCGAGCGCGCGCTGCTGCCGGCGGAGTCGGGGCCCGAGCCGCCGGAGTGACCGGCCGCGGCCGCGTCACCTCGACGACGCCCTCGGGGATCCGCGTCGCTGGTTCCACCGTCGCCGGCCGGGCCGGCCCGGCTCGGTAGCCCCGCCGTGGGGCGTCGGTGACCCGGTTCGTGGCCGGTCGGGCGGTCCGGCGCGCGGTTGGTCGTCAGGCGTCGGTGGCCCGGCGGAGCTGGCAGTCCGGGCAGAGCCCCCAGTACGTGACCTCCGCCTCGTCGATCTCGAACCCGTACGATGCCACGGGTTCGAGGCAGGGGGCCGAGCCGACCGCGCAGTCCACGTCGGCGATCGCACCGCAGCCCCGGCAGACGACGTGATGGTGGTTGTCCCCGACCCGCGCCTCGTAGCGGGCGGGAGACCCGGCGGGCTCGATCCGGCGGGAGAGCCCGGCCCGGGACAACGCCCCGAGGACGTCGTAGATCGCCTGGGTGGAGACCGAGTCGAGGCGTTCCCGCACCCGCTGGGCGATCTCCTCCACCTCCAGGTGGCCACCGGTGGCGAGCACGTCCAACACGGCGAGGCGCGGCTTGGTGACCCGGAGGCCCCGCGACCTCAGCAGCTCCTCGCCCGTCATTCATCCATGACAGCACATGGATAGGGAGGCAACAAGGCGATCTCCAGGTGATCGTGGTAGCCGCCACAGCCGCTTCTTCGCAGGTCGGCGGGGTGCGGGAACCGGAGTGAACCACCGGGACTCCTGTCCCGTGTAGCGGAGTAGATCGGGCACCGTGATCGAGCCGCCGTACCGTGGGGTCCGGCGATTCCGAGCGTCGATGAGGAGGCATGGTGTTCAGGGAAGTCATGGGCCTCCCCGCACATGCGTTGCTGGTGCACGCCGCGGTCGTCTTCGTACCGCTGCTGGCGCTGGTGGGCACGGGTTACGCCGTTCTGCCGCGGTTCCGGGGCCGGCTCGACTGGGCGGCGGCGTCGCTGGCCGTGGTGGCGCCCGTCGCCGCCATCCTCGCGCGACTGTCCGGCGACGAGCTGCGGGACGTGTTGATCGCCAAGAACTACCCGGACGAGATCATCCAACAGGTCGACAACCACCAGGCGTACGGCTACCTGACGGTCTGGTGGAGCGTCGCGCTCGGGGTCGCGACCCTGGCGCTGCTCGTGCTGACCAGCCGGCGGGTCCGGTCCGCGCCGAGGTGGCTGCCGCCGCTGCTCGGCGCGGTCGTCGTCGTCCTGGCGGTGGTCAACCTCTGGTACGTCTACCGGACCGGTGACACCGGTGCCACGGTGGTCTGGCAGGGCGTGCTCTGACGAGCCTCGTCCCGAGGGCGGCAAGGGGGCGTCCTCGGGACGAGGCCGGGCCGGATGACCGGGCGGGAGCGGAGCTACCAGCCCGGCCGGCATCGTGCCCACGACAGCGCGCGCCGCTCCGGCAGGGCGACCGCGGCTCGGGAGCGCGCGTGCGGAACGGGTGGCCGGACACGCGCTCAGAACAGCGCACGGGAGCAGAGCAGACACATGAGCACGAGCACCACCGCGCCGCTGACCATGCCGATGCCGTAGGTCAGGGTCCGGGCGCTGCTCTCGGCGGCGTCCAGCGCGGGCAGGTCCTGCGGAGGCAGCGTCCGGGGCGGGGGCGGCTGCACGTGTACGGTCGGCCGCCACTCCGGCGGCGGCATGCTGCTCGGCGGCGGACCGGCGTACGGCGGCTTCCTCTCGCCGGGCTGGGCGGGCGGCCGGGGCGGATCGGCGGGTTGTCCGGTGGGCCGACGCCAGAAGGCGTCATCGGCGGAGTCACCGCTGGGCGTCGTCACGCTGTCCGACGCTACCAACCTCGATGACCCCGGGCCTGTCGGCGGGCCTGATCCCGGGACCCTTCCGGTCCGGCCCTGAGGGGCGTCGGGCGCCCGCCGGACATCGACGGCGTCGCGGCGCGGCGCTTGCCCGGGCTGGCCCCGGGCGGGCAGGCCCCGCGCCGCGGACGGGTACGCTTCTGGCGTGCACAGGAGGGACGAACTGTTCGCCGCGGGCGCGGCCACGGACGACGACCGGCTGGTCGACCTCACCGACGACGACTTCCGGGTGTTGCCCGACCAGTCGGTGGACGACACCGACCGGGGTTGGGGCGAGCTGCCGGCCTCCAACGACGACCGGCTGCTGGCCGAGCGCCCGCCGCACTGGGACTGACCAACCGACCGTCACGGCTGGACGATGATCGCGAACCGGGTCGCGCCGGGCAGGACGAGTGCCCGCCGCGCCTCGTCCGGCTTCAGCGCCAGGTAGAGGGCGCTCGCGGAGCCCTCCTGAGTCAGGACGTCGAGCACCAGCGCCCGGCCCGCCACCAGGATCGGCTTCGTTGCCGGACTCTCGTCGGCGACGGCGAGCAGATCCACCCGGATCCCCGGTCGAGCCACGGCCAGGGCCGCCGGCTCGGCGAGCCGGATCGGGACGCCGACCGTGCCGGCCGGCACCGGAAGTGGACGTCCGGCCGTTCCACCGGTGGGCGTCCCGGGGTCACCCGCCCCGGGCGTCGTTCCGCCGGGCGTGCCGGCCCCGGTCGTTTGGTCTCGTGGGTCCGGGCCGGCGGTCGAGCGGGATGGACCGGCGCCGGGTGAGCCGGCGCCGGTGGCGGCCCGGCCCGCGGTCGTGTCGGTGCAGGTCGGCTCGCGGAGGTAGAGCAGGCCGATCGCGACCAGGACCAGGACGGTGGCCAGGGCCCACCGGAGCGCCGGGACGCTGCCGAGCCGCGGCGGCCAGCGGCTCGGGCGCAGGTCACCATCGCCCTCGGTCAGGGTGCGGTCGAGTGCCATGGCGTACCTCCCGTGGGGGCGACGCCTGCGCCGATGGGCGTCGTCCACGGGGCTGCACGCTAGCCGGGAGTGCGGTCGAGGGCGGTGGACCTACGGCGGCCTGTGGACAACCAGGCCGCCTGTGGAAAACGCGTCGGGGCGAATCGGCAGGTCAGGCCGCGCTGGCCGACGCCGTCGACGTGCTGCTGGCGGCACCGCTCGTCGTGCCGGACCCGCCGCCGCTGCCGTTGGCCGAACCGGAGGAGTTCGCACCACCGTTGCTGCCGGACGACGTGGCGCTGCTCCTCGTGGAGTCGGACGTGGTCGAGCCGCCGTTCGCGCCGTTGTTCCGGGAGTCGGTCCGGTAGAAGCCGGACCCCTTGAAGACGATGCCGACCGAGTTGAACAACTTGCGCAGCCGGCCCTGGCACGCCGGGCACTCGGTCAGTGGCTCGTCAGAGAAGGACTGCACCGCCTCGAGCTGGTGGCCGCACTCGGTGCAAGCGTACTGGTAGGTGGGCACATTCCCCTCCGGATCTTGCAAGCCTGTTGGCACTCGACGTATCCGAGTGCCAATGGTGCGGCATGGTACCCACTTTCGTCCAGCCGAGGTGTCGGGGCCGACCCTCAATCGGGCGACAGCCCGCGGAAGCCCTCAGTCGGGGTGATCGCCGCCCGGACCGGACGGTCGTGTGGGGCTTCCGGGAGACGATCGACCAGTTCACCGTCGTGGAGCAGCGCCACGGTCGGTGCGGCGGCGTCGACCCGGGCCAGCGCGCGGTCGTACGACCCGCCGCCCCGGCCCAGCCGCATCCCGCGCCGGTCGACGGCGACTGCCGGCACCACGATCAGCCCCGCACCGCCGACCGCGTCCGGGCCCAGCTGTCCGGTGCGCGGCTCGCGCAGTCCCCGCCCGGCGGCAACCAGTGAGTCCGGTCCGTCGTACGGCGCCCAGTCGAGGTCGAGGTCGGGGCGGAGCACCGGCAGCAGCAGCACTCCGGCCGAGCCCAGCGCCGCGGCGAGCACCTCCGGCAACTCCGGGCCACCGGGCTCGGTCCCGACCGGCACGTAGGCGGCGACCCGGTGTGGTCGTACCCGGTGGAGCAGGGCGACGAGCGCGGCCTGGACCTGTCCGGCGGCGGCCTGCCGGTCCCCGGGCGACAGCGACCGGCGGCGGGCGAGCAGCCGGGCGCGGACGTCCCGCTTGGCCCTACCCACCTCATCCGAAAAATCCGGCACGTAACACTCCCACGGCAACTCCGGTTAACCAGTTCGGTTGGGTCAGCATCGCAGCAACGGATGCGGAGCTTCCGGGGGGACGAGTGACGCTGCGCGGACGGTTGACCAGCGCGTTCCTCGCCGTCGTGCTCGGGCCCGTGCTGCTCGGGGCGCTCTTCGTGGCTGGCACCCTCGCCGCGGTGAGCCGCCACCAGGCCGAGGAGCGGCTCAACCTGGCCGCCGCCACGATCCGTACCTCGATCAACGCCCTCTGTCAGCAGTTGCACACCGCCGCCGGTGCCGTCGCGCTGCTCGGCGACCCGGCGAGCCGCTCCGGCACCGCCGGCCACCTGGTCACCCGAGGGCTGGCCGGCGCGGTGATGATCACCAACCCGGGCGGCGTCGTCACCTTCGTGACCCCCGGCGCTCCCTCCCGCCCCTGGACGTCCTGCGGGGGCCCGGTGGCTCCGGAGACGACGCCCCGAGCGCTCGCGGCGCGGGTGGAGGTGCGGAGCCGCTCCGGTGACCTGGTCGGCGCGGTCTGGGCCGCCCAGGCGCTCGACGCAGCCTTCGTCCGCCGGCTCGCGGCGACCAGCGGCGCCGCCGTGACCCTGCTGCGCCGCGAGCCCGCTCCGGGTACCGGGGAGTCGACCGCCCGCCCGGTCCACGACGCGACGGGGGCGTCGCCCACCAACCCGCCCACCGGACCGTCCCCGGCTCCGGCCGCGCCGCCCCCGGCCGGCTCACCCACCACTCCGGCAGCGGTGTCGTCCGGCTCACGATCCGAGTCGCCCCGCTCGTCGCCCGCGTCGACATCCGCGGCCGCCGGCGTCGGGGAGCTCACCGGGCCGGACCTGGCGGACGACCCCGGAATCGGGCAGACCACCGAGCAGAGCACCGAGTCGATGAGCGCCCGGGCCGGTGTCCTCGCCGCGGCCCGGCGGATCTCCGGCGACACGGTCGTCCGGACGGACGGCGGCCGGTACGTGCGCCGGGTCGGCCCCTCACCCGGTCAGCCCCTGCCGCTGGTCGTCTCGGTGCCCCGTGACCCGCCGGCGGCTCGGTACGCGTTCCTCGGCGTGGTCGTCCTCGTCGCCGGGATCGTCGCGGTGGTGGCGGCCTGGCGGCTGGCCCGGTCGACCACCCGGCCACTCACCGAGCTGGTCTGGGCCGCCGGCCGGGTGGCCGACGGGGACCTGGCAGCCCGGGTGCCGGTACGGGCCCCGGACGAGGTGGGCCGGCTCGCGGACAGCTTCAACCGGATGACCCGGGAGACCCAGTCGTACCGGCGGGCGTTGCGCATCAGCCGGCACCAGCTGCGGGACCAACTCGCCGTCCTCGGCGACACCCTGGCCAGCACCCACGACCTGGACCGGATCCTGCGGGTGATCCTGCGTACCGCGATGATCGCGACCGGTGCGCGGGCCGGTGTCGTCCTGCTGCGCGACCCGGAGAGCGGCGATCTGGTCGGCCAGGGCGCCAAAGGGCTCGGCGAGGCGCCGACCCAGACCCCGTCGGGTACGGCCGAGCCGTGCGAGCCGGCGTTCGCCCCCGGCACGCTGCGGATACCGCTGGGCCGAGGGCTGCTCGGCTCGGTCGCGGCCAGCGGTCAGCCCCGGCGGGGCAGGCTGGACCGGGACGACCCGTCGCTGTACGAGTCCGAGCCCCGCTGCCAGACGTACGTCGCGGTGCCGTTCTCGGTCCCGGTCCGCACCGGCACGTCCGGCGTCCCGGCTCGGGAGCCCACCGGCTGGTACCCGCTCGGCACGGACCACGGCCGGTCGCCGGTCGCCGGTGGGGCGTCGCCGCCGCCCGCCGTCGACCCGCGCCCCGAGGTCCCGTCCGTCGACGACGGGGAGGCCGCGCCGACGCTCGGGGTCCTCGCCCTCTACGACCGGCTCGGTGCCGACGAGTTCGACGACGCCGATCTGGCCACGCTGCGCTCCTTCGCCAGCCATGCCGCGGTGGCGGTGGACAACGTGCGGGCGCACGAGGAGGTCCAGCGGCTCTCCCTCACCGACCCGCTCACCGGCTTGTGGAACTACCGCTGCCTGCGGGAGTCCCTCCGACGGGAGATCGAACGGGCCAGCCGGTTCGGTCACACCCTCGGCCTGCTCGCCCTCGATCTGGACCGGTTCAAGGAGGTGAACGACACGTACGGGCACGCGGCCGGGGACGCGGTGCTGGCCGAGTTCGCGCAGCGGATCCGGGGCACGATGCGGGAGGTCGACTTCGCCTTCCGGCAGGGGGGCGAGGAGTTCGTCGTGCTGCTGCCGGAGACGGACGCCCGGGGCGCGGTGCGGGTGGCGGAACGCCTCGGGGCCGCGGTCCGGGAGAGTCCGATCATCCTCCGGCCGAAGCCGGGCGGCTCCGCCCCGGTCCGAGCCGAGGTCGCGGTCACCGTGTCGATCGGCGTCGCGGTCTACCCGGACCACGCCACCACCGGTCCGCAGTTGCTGGCCGCCGCCGACGAGGCGCTCTACGCGGCCAAGGCCGCCGGCCGCGACACGTATCGGACCGCGACGACCGGGGCCCGGGGGACGGCGGTACGGGCCGACCCGGCGGCCGGTGGAGCGCCCGGGGTGATTCGCCCTGGTTCGGGGCCGGGCCAGGCCTCCGGCGGCGCGTTATCCGGGCCACAACCGCCACGCCAGGGTCGTGGCCGATAGTCTCGCGACATGCCGGAGCATGCAGCTACCCCAGCGAACCCTGCCCCGTCGGCGGCCGGACGGCGGGCGGTGAAGGCGGTCATCCCGGCCGCCGGTCTGGCCACCCGGTTCCTTCCCGCCACCAAGGCGGTGCCCAAGGAACTGCTGCCGGTGGTCGACCGCCCCGTGTTGCAGTACATCGTCGAGGAGGCGGCCCAGGCAGGCCTCACCGACGTTTTGTTGATCACGGGCCGCGGCAAGACGGCGATGGTCGACCACTTCGACCGCCGCCCGGACCTGGAGGCCCGGCTCGCGGAGAAGCCGGAGCTGCTGGCCGAGGTACGCCGGACGGCCGAACTCGCCTCGATCCACACCTGCCGGCAACCGGAGCAGCTCGGCCTCGGCCACGCGGTCGGGTACGCCGAGTCGCACGTGGGCGACCAGCCGTTCGCCGTCCTGCTCGGTGACGAGTTCGTCAACCTCTCCGAGCCACTGCTCCCCGCCATGCTCGACCTGCAGGCCCGGACCGGCGGCATCGTCCTCGCCTTCTTCGAGGTGCCGCCCGAGGAAACCACGCGGTACGGGATCGCCTCGGTGGCCCCGGCCGACCCGGCGCTGACCGATCTCGGTGAGGTCGTCGAGGTGACCGGGCTGGTGGAGAAGCCGAAGCCGGAGGACGCCCCGAGCAACCTGGCGGTGCTCGGCCGGTACGTCCTGCCCGCCGGCATCTTCGAGGCGATCCGCCGGACCCCGAAGGGCAGCGGCGGCGAGATCCAGCTGACCGATGCGATGGGGCTGATGCTGAAGGAGGGGGTACCGGTGCACGCCATCGTCTACCGGGGTATCCGGTACGACACGGGCATGCCGCTCGGCTATCTCCAGACGGTGGTGCAGTTGGCCTGTGAGCGCGAGGACATCGGCGCGGAGTTCCGGCGCTGGCTGGGCGAGTTCATCGCCTCCGACGCCGGCCGCCGGACCTGACGAGTCGCGGTGAGGTGACGGTGTGACAGCCACGGCCGACGCCGAGGCGGCCGCCAACGAGCTGACGCCGCTCGCCGAATACCTGGGCAGCGTGCTGCGCAGGCTGCGGGCGCTACCCCCGCTCGACCTCGACCTGACCCAGGCGTACGGCAACGTCCTCGCCGAGGACGTGGTGGCGCCGCACGCCTACCCGGCGTTCGACCAGGCGGCCATCGACGGATATGCGGCCCGCTGGGAGGACATCTCGGGCGCGAGCCGGGCCGGCAGCGGCTACGGTCCGGCTCAGCACGGCAGCCCCCGCCCGGTACGGCTCAACGTGGTCGGGGACCTCGGCGCGGCGAGCTGGCGGCCGGTCCGGTTGACCCCGGGATCGTGCTTCTCGGTGGCGGCCGGATCGCCGCTGCCGATCGCCGCCGACGTGGTGGTGCCGGTGGAATGGACCGACCAGGGCATGGCGGCGGTGGAGATCTTCCGGGTCCCGAAGCGCGGCTACGGGCTGCGCCGGGCCGGTGAGGAGCTCCCCGCCGGCACGCTCCTGGCCCGGGCCGGCTCGTACATCTCCCCGGCCCTGGTCGCGGTCTTCGCCGCGACCGGCATCGGGCACGTCGTGGTCCGGCCCAGCCCCCGGGTGGTGATCGTGGCCACCGGCGACGAGCTGGTCGACGTGGGCCGCGGCAGCCAGCCGGGCCAGGTGGTGGACATCAACTCCCACGCGCTCACCGCGGCGGCAGCCGAGGTCGGTGCGCTGGCGTACCGGGTCGGGATCTGCGACGACGACCCGGAGGGGCTGCGCGGGCTGCTGGAGGACCAGACCCTGCGGGCTGACCTGATCATCACCACCGGCGGCACCGGGGCCGGGCCCGGGGACATGATCCGGCGGGTGTTGTCCCGCCGGGACGGCGGCCGGGCCAGCCCGGTCAGCTTCCGGGAGGTGGCCCTCTATCCCGGAAGCACCCTCGGATTCGGTACGGTCGGGGCCGAGGAGGTGCCGGTGGTGTGTCTACCCGGTGAACCCGGTGCGGCGTTGATTGGATTCGAGGTGTTGGCGCGTCCCGCCATCCAGCTGCTGGCTGGCGCGGAGCCGGTCTTCCGGCCCAGTGTCCGGGCGCACCTGCTGGAGACGGTTTCCTCGCCGGCCGGGCTGCGCGAGTTTCGGCCGGCGCACGTGGCGGAGCGCCGTGGCGGCGGCTACACCGTGCAGCCGCTGCGCGGTGGGCCGTACACCCTCTCCGGCCTCGCCGAGGCGAACGGCCTGGTGGTGCTCGGCGAGCGGGTGACCACCGCGGCCGCCGGCTCCACCGTGGACGTGCTTCTGCTGGACCGGCGCCGTTGAACCACGTCGAGACCCCGGGCTGGCCGGCGGTGCTTCAGGACGGACCGGTGGTGCTGCGGCCGTATCGGCGCTCCGACGCGGCGGCCTGGTCGGAGGTGCGCTGCGCCAACCAGGCCTGGCTGGCACCGTGGGAGCCGTCGCCGTCTGGCCGGTGGGAGGACCTGAACTCGCCGGCCGCGTTCCGGTACGTGTACCGGGACCACCGCCGGCAGTCGCGGCGGGGCGAGGCGATGCCGTTCGCGGTCTGTCTGCGCGAGGACGGCCGGGAGCGGCTGGTCGGGCACCTCAACATCGGCAGCATCGTGCGGCGGGCCTTCTGCTCGGCGTACGCCGGCTACTGGGTGGACGGCCGGGTCGCGGGCCGGGGGATCATCCCGACCGCCCTGGCCCTCGCCGTCGACCACGCCTTCGGCCCCGGCGGCCTGCACCGGATCGAGGTCAACATCCGGCCGGAGAACGGACCGTCCCGGCGGGTGGTGGAGAAGCTGGGCTTCCGCGAGGAGGCGTACCACCCCCGCTACCTGCACATCGACGGTGCCTGGCGCGACCACGTCGGGTACGCGCTGACCATCGAGGACGTGGCGGCCGAGGGCGGCCTGCTGGCCCGCTGGCACCGCCTGCGCAGCACCGCCTCCTGAGGGCGCCACACGTCGCGCCGGTGATCGACCCGGGGTCGGCCGGTCGGCGCGCCGCACGAATTTCCTGGTCTACCCGCTTAACCTGGGATAACTGGGACGTGCGGCAACGTCGGACGAACCCGCTCGATCTTCGCGGTCGGTGATCCGCGCGTCGCCGTGCGCTCCGCCGTCGCCGTGATCCTGCGGGTCCGGGACGACGGTGCCCGAGCTGGGTGACGGGAGGGATGAGGGTGCCGGCCTCGGTGCTCCTCGCCGTCCTCGCCGCCGCCGGTCTGCTCGCCCTCGCGCCGGCACTGGTCCGCCGGTACGACGCCACGGAGCGGCTGGCGGCGGAGCGGGCGTTGTCGACGGCGCGGGTGCTCCAGCGCCGTCGGCGGCGCCGTACCGTCCCCGGCCGGAAGCCGGTCAACCCGCCGCGCTCGTGGACCGGCACCCTCCGGGAGGTCGAGGCCCCGGCCCCCACGCCGCCTGCCCGGGCCCGGCGGCGTGGCGGACTCCGCCTGGTGCCCCGCACCTCCGGCCGCGGCCGGCGTCGCCCACCGCCACGCCGGCACACCCCGGCGATCTACCGGCGCCGCCGGGTTCTCGCCGCCCTCGTGCTGCTCAACCTCGTCGAACTGCTCGGGGTGGTGCTGGCGAGCTCGGGCTTCTGGATCGGCTTCTCGGTCAGCGCGACGCTGCTCGTCGCGTACCTCGTCCACCTGCGCAGCCGGGCCATCGCCGACCAGCGACGGCGCCGGGCCCAGGCCCGGGAGGCGGCCTGGTTGGCCGCGCGCCAGGCCGAGGTGCGGCAGGCCCAGGCCCGCCGGGCCCAGGCCCGCCGGGAGGCGCAGCGCCGGCTGGCGGCCCAGCGCGAGCTGGTACGCCGGGCGGCGCTCGGCCTGGATCGGGTCGAACTGCCCCGGGCGGCCAGCGGTGGGGGCCGGTCGGCCGGCTCGGTCTCCTACCGGCGCACCGGCGGCCTGCGCGGCCGGCCGTACGAGGCGGGCCGGGGGCCGACGGTCGGTCAGTGACCCGTCCGACCGCCGGGCTCGGACTGGATCGGGAACGCCGCGTCGGGGGGTGGATTCGCGGACCGGGCCGGTTACCTGTTAGCCTAGTCGCCGGTCCACCGTCATCCAGCGGTGGGCTCGCGGGTGGCTTCCGCCCGAGGGGCTGTGGCGCAGACCGGTAGCGCACCTCGTTCGCATCGAGGGGGTCAGGGGTTCAAATCCCCTCAGCTCCACCGCGAAGCAGCAGGTCAACGGCGAGTTTTCGGATGATCGAGGGCTCGCCTCGATCATTTGCCCGGCTGGCGTCCGGCGGACGCCAGCTCCGGTGCCGTGGCCAGTCGAGGTTTGTCCGACGATGATCTGGCGGTAGCCCGCCACCAGCGGCGCGACGCCAGCGCGGCCAGCCCGGCGCCCGCGGCGTTGAGTAGTACGTCATCCACAGAGGACACCCGGTCCAGGCGCAGGACGTACTGCGCGGTCTCGACCAGGATCGAGCAACCCGCCGCGAGCGCCAGGATCCGCGACACCGACGCCAGCGCCGCGAACCGCAGTGGGGCGAAGAAGCCCAGAGCCGCGAATATCAGCAGGTTGACGACGACCTGGCCGATCAGCGTCACCAGCCCTCGGTCGGCGAGGATCGCAACCAGATCCCGCAGCGGTACCAGGCTCACCCGACCGGAGACGCTGCCGGCTCGGTCGCCCGGCAACAAAATCATCCATACCCACGGCACCGTCCCGTAGACGATGCCGACCTCTGCCAGCGACAACCGCCACGTCCACGGCGGCGTGACGCCGGTGACGCTCCGGCGTCGGGCCAGCGACCACACCGCCAGGGCGGCCCACGGTAGTGCCGCCACCGTGATGGAGGCCACGCCGGTGAACGTACCGAGCCAGCCGTGCCACCCCTTCATCATGTCGCCTCCGTTCCTGTCCGGTCGGGCCATCTGTCCGGTCCGACCCTCCCGGCGGCTGGCCCAACCGTCCGCTGCCGGGAGTCGAACCCGCCTTGACAGCGGTTCGTCCAACTCCCGGCAGCTGGCCCGACCGGCCGCATGCGAGTACTACCTACGAGGGCTGTTTCTGCGCCGAAGCCCTGATCGGCATGGCCACGCTCTGCCGCGGCGGCCCATGGTGGTGGTTCGACCGCACCATCCGTGCGGGTAGCGGTCAGGGGCAGGCGGGTGCGACGAAGTCCGCCCGGACGCCGACAGTGAACCGGCAGCCGAAGTCGTCGCGGGCCACCACGCGCCGGTCGAGGATGGCGTCCCCGGTCGGACGGTGCCCGGTGCGGACCCAGTTCACCAGGTCATCGAAGCCCCGTGCCAGCTCGGCTTCGGTGAAGTCGCAGTGCCCGTTGGCGCGTATCGCGCGCGACACGAACAGCTGTGACTGCCCGTGCGACGCGACGGCGGTCGCATAGGCCTGTTCCATCGAGAACGGCACGAACAGGTCGCCGATGTTGTGCAGCGACAGCACGGGAATGCGTGGATCGCCGTCCACCCGCGGCATGCCGCTGAGGTCCGAGCTCGGCTGGGCCGTGCGGTCGACCCGGAGCGCCGTCAGGTTCAGCTTGATCTCATCCACGCTCGGCAGCACGTGATCGTCCAGCTCGTACCAGGTGGACCGATTGGACGTGAGGTTGCCGTCCGCGATGCCGGCCGTGCCGCCGTCAAGGCCGGGGTAGAGCGCGAACAGGAACGGCAGGTCGGTGTACGGCGTCAGCCCTCTGATCGCGTTCCAGAACGCGAACGTGCTCTCGAAGCCGGGCCGCTCACCGCCGGAGCGCCGCTCGACCGCATCCGACCACTTCCGTCCGGCAGGGGTCAGGTTCGGTGGCCGCCCGATGTCGACGCCAAGCGCCGCCTTGATGTCGTCCACCGTCGCGCGGAAGGTGGTCGGGAAGTCCGCCGACGGTTCCAGCGGGAACTCCAGGGGGACGCGCGCCAGCGCGGCCGCGGTCACCGTCGCGTCGAGGAAGTAGTCGAACAGCTTGACGCCGTCGAGGACGCCACAGTACGGCATGGCCCCGACGAACGAGCCGCGGAACTGCTCGATCGCAGTGGCCGTGACGTGGCCCCCCATCGACCCGCCGGTCAGGTAGACGGTGTGGGCCGCTGTGCCGTGGACGCGGGCGAACTGGGCGATCAGCGCGTGCGAGTCGCGCACGCCCTGCCCGACGTCGTAGCCGTTGGTCTGATAGCTGGACGCGGCCCAGGCGAAGCCCCGGGCCACGAAGTGCTCCCGCAGGGGAGGGCTCTCGACGTGTACGGTGGTGCCCCGGCCTCGGTAGCCGTGGGCGTACACGACGAGTTCGCCGTTCCAGTCCAGCGGCACCTCCATCCGGAAGGCGGCGCCGTTCTCGATGCCGGTGTAGGTCTTGCTGACGGGGTTGCCGTCAGCGTCGGTGAGCGGCTGGAACGGGGTGCCGTCGGGGTCGCAGTTCGGGTCCGCGACCGTGTAGCCGGGCTTGGTGGTGCTCGGCACCGGCGCCTGGCAGCCGACCGGCGCGGCCTGGGCCGCGTGGCTGGGCGCGACGAGCGCCGCGCTGACGAGCAGGACGCCGGGGAGCCAGCGAGCGGCTGACCTGATCTTCATGATTCGCCTCCGTCGTCAGTCAAATCCATGATCACGTCCTTTCCCGGTCGACAACCGGACCGGTGCAGGTCTACCGGCGACCGCGTATCGGCAGCTGATCGGCCGCCCATACGCCACCCATATGCGGTGCTCGGGATACTGGGCGGATGCGGGTGTTGCTCGTCGAGGACGAACAGCCGCTGGCCCGATACATCGCGGCCGGGCTACGCAAGCACGGCTGTGCCGTGGACGTGGCCCACGACGGCCAGCAGGCGCTGGACAAGTGCGACATGACGCCGTACGACGTGGTGGTCCTGGACCGGGACCTTCCGGTGATGCACGGTGACACCGTGTGCCGGCGGTTGGCGCAACACGGCACCGCCCGGGTGCTGATGCTCACTGCGTCCGACGCCGTGTCCGACCGGGTGACCGGGCTGACCCTGGGCGCCGACGACTACCTGGGCAAGCCGTTCGCCTTCGCCGAGCTGGTCGCCCGGGTACGCGCGCTGGCCCGGCGCAGCACGCCGGCCCGCCCGCCGGTGCTGCGCGCGCGGGATGTCGAACTCGATCCGTCCCGGCGCGTCGTCGAACGAAACGGTCGGCTGCTGTCGCTGACCCCGAAGGAGTTCGGGGTGCTGGAACGGCTGCTCGCCGCCGACGGTGCCGTGGTCAGCGCCGAGACGCTGCTGGAAAAGGTGTGGGACGAGCACGCCGACCCGTTCACCAACGCGGTACGCATCACCATCAGCACGCTGCGCCGCAAGCTCGGCGATCCACCACTGATCGAGACCGTGACCGGCGTCGGTTATCGGATCACCCCGTGATCGGGCGACTGACCGCCCGCAGCCTTCTCACGCTGCTGTACACCGTCCTGGTGCTGGCCGCCGGGTCGCTGCTCACGATGCTGACGTACCTGCTGCTGTTTCGCAGCCTGCGGCTGCACATCGACGCGGCGATGGCCAAGCTGCTGACCCAGGCCGTACCGGCGCTGCTGGTCGTGACCGCGCTGGCCGGGCTGACCGGCTGGGTGGTGGCCGGGCGGATACTGCACCCCATTCGCACGATCTCCGCGACCGCGAACCGGCTCTCCGCGGAGAACCTGTCCGAACGGATACCCGTCCGCCAGCCCGCCGACGAACTCGCCGCGCTGGCCACCACCATCAACGGCATGCTGGACCGCATCCAGCACGGCCTCGCCGAACGCGACCGGATCCTCGACAGCCAGCGCCTGTTCGTCGCCAACGCCGCGCACGAACTACGCACCCCGCTCACCACCATACGTACCGCCATCGACGTCACCCTCGACGGCGAACCCGACCGGGCCGAACTCATCGCGATGGCCGGCGACATCGCCACCGCCGTCGAAACCACCCAGCGCACCCTCGACGGACTCCTTGTCCTGGCCCGCAGCCAGGCCGGTCCGCTCCATCGGACGCCCGTGGACCTGGCCGAGGTCGCCGCCGCGACCGTCGCCGCCGCCGCCGACCAGGCCGCGCGCGAGGCCATCACCCTGCACACCGATCTGCGGCCGGCACCGGCCAGCGGCGAGCCGGTACTGCTGGAACGGTTGACCGGCAACCTGCTGGACAACGCCCTGCGCTACAACCATGCCGGCGGACACGTCACGATCACCTCCGGCACCGCGAACGGGCACGCCTTCCTACGGGTGGTCAACACCGGTCCGGCGGTCACCCTCGGTGAGGAACAACGGCTGTTCGAGCCGTTCGTCCGAGGCACCACCAACGGCACCCGCGGAGCCGGGCTCGGCCTGTCCATCGTCCGCGCGATCGTCACCGCGCACGACGGAGAGATCGTTGCCACCGCCCAGCCGACCGGCGGTATGGACATCGCCGTATACCTACCGCAGACCGCCACGCGCGGGTGATGGTCAGCAGACGGCGGCTGGGAGGCACAGGCCGGTTCGGGTCGCCGAACACCGGGCCCGGCCGCCGGCGCGCCGCCCTGGTCAGCGCTTCCGGGCCGCCGACTGGAGCGCGGACGTCACGATCCCGGTGTAGCCGACGTGCCCGGCTCGGTTCGGGTGGTACGACTCGCTGAGCGGGTTGGAGATGCCATTGATCCACTCGACGTCGTCACAGACCGCGTGTCCGGTGAACGGGCCACGGGCGTCGACGAAGGCGAAGCCGTGCGCCTCGGCCCGGGCCCGGATGGTGGTGGCGAGCAGGTCGGCGGCGGCGTTCATCTCGGCCTGTTCCCCGGGGGAGATCCGGGCGATGAGGTTGCACTCCTCACCGTTGAACAGTCGCGGGTAGCCGACGACGGCGACCCGCGCGTTCGGGGCGAGGCTGCGGATCCGCGAGTAGAGCTGGTCGAGCCGGCCGGGGAGGGTGTTGCGGATCATGTTCTCCGCGGCGTCGATCTCCGCCCAGCAGGTGTACGGCCACGGCAGCGCGCACCGGCTCACCACCGACACCCAGCCGATGTCGTTGCCGCCAGCCGAGACCGTGACATAGCTGGTCGCGGAGTTGAGGCCGGAGAGCTGCCCGTTGAGCACACCGGACACGGTCGCGCCGGAGCACGCGTTGAAGGTGAGGGTCGCGCCGAGCCGTTGCGCGCCGAGCACCGGGTACGCGTGCGGCGAGCGCTCACAGCCACCACTGTCCGGGTAGTACTCCCGGGTCCCGGTGCCAGAGGCGTAGGAGTCGCCGAGCGCGACCCAGGTGAGCGCGGCGGCGTGCGCGGGCGGGGCGGTGCCCAGCCCGAGCGTGAGGGCGGTGATCAGGGGCAGGGCGAGGGCGGTGACGACGAGGCGGCGCAGCGACATCGTGGCCTTCCTTACCATCGGCAATGGTAGATGTCAGGCTGGCAGAAACATGCGCTTTGGGGAAGACTTCTTGGAAGTTTCCTTCCTGGCTGGCACCGTCGATCGACCGCGGCACGACCGGGGCCTGGCCCGTGGGCGCGGGTGCGGCGAGCGAATGTGGGTGTGGTCAGGACAGCCCGAGGCCGGCACCGCGCGGTGGGTGCGGGCCGGCCTCGCAGGCGGTGATCAGGACCACGGCGGCGACGGCGAGCCACTTGGGTGTCGCAGCACCTGACCGCGTCCGCGCGCCGCGGGGCTGGTCGGCGCGTACCGGGAGGGGCGGCTGGTCCGCTACTCGCGTACCGCGGCCGCCGGGGCGCTGCTGGCCGCCAGCGCCTCCGGGTAGCGACGGCCCGCCGCCGAGCCGGAACGGATCAGGGGGCGGCGATGGCGTGGAAGGCGCCCGCGCGGGTCCCGACGTAGATCCGGCCGCGCCAGACCGCCGGCGTCGACTCGATGCAGCCGCCGAGGGTGACCGTCCACAGGCGCCTCGGCCGGGCGCGGGTGTCGGCGACGTCGTACGCGTGCAGCCTGCCGGCACAGTCTCCGATCAGGAGTACGTCGTCGACGACCACCGGCGACTGCCAGGTCGGCCCGGGCAGCCGGAACCGCCACCGGACCTCGCCCGTCTCCCGGTCGATGCCGAGCACCTCGCCGCCCTGCGTGTCGAAGATCGCCAGGTCACGGTGGAGCGCCGGGGTGCCCCAGACGCCGGCCGGTCGGCGGCCGTGGTCGTCGACCTTCCAGACCAGCGGGTCGCCGTCCCGGCTCGGATCCAGCTTCATCATCTGGCCCACCCGCCTCGACCGGGCGGTGCCGCGCTCGTACTCCGAGCCGACGTAGAGCGCGCCCGCCTCGTCGATTACCACCGAGGCGTCCGTGTCGTCCCCGGTCCAGTACCGGAAGACCCGCTTCGGCGTGCGGCCCTGGGTCAGTCCAGCGATGTCCCAGCCCTGTACCAGCCCGCCCGAGTTGGCGAAGTAGACCGTGTCGCGATGGATCGCGACGGAGTTCTCGATCGAGACCATCCGGTCACCGACGTCGCGGAGCAGCCGCGCGTCCCAGCCGGGAGTGTGGAAGACCAGCCGGGGCCTGACCGTGACCGTGCCGTCCGGCCCGTACCGTCGGTTGAGCTTCACGATGTGAAACTGGCTGTTCTCGCCGCCGAGGAAGAGGTGGTCGTCGAGGACCAGACCGGCCCCGTCGAAGTCGTCGTTCCACATCGTCGGCGAGACCGCCCGCGCCGACAGTTTCCACAGCTCGGTGGGGCGACCTCGATCGATGGCGATGATTCGATAGTGGTTGTCCCGCGAGCCGGAGTAGATTAGCGGAAAGCCGTCCGGGTCCACGGTGACCGAGCCCTTGATGATGTCCCCGGTGGGGAAGTCGGGCAGGATCTGCTCACCCGTCTCGGCGTCCAGGAAGTGGATTTTGTGGTCGTACGCCCCGAAGACGACCCAGGTCCGGCCGTCGCGTTCGAAGACCGCCGGCTGCCCCGTCCAGCCCGTACCGCACCAGACCCGGGTTCCCTTCTCGTCGGTCGACGTACCGCAGAGCCCGCCGGTGCGCGGGAACGTCCACTGTCGCGTCGGTTTCTCGCGCGGAATCGGTCCCGTGCCGTAGTACGTCCGAGTGGGGTTGCCACGGAAGGTGAGCAGCCCCGCAACCGTGTCACCGTACGGCTGACCGACCCGGGCCGGATCCGACCAGCCGGTGAAGGCCTCGGGCGCCGGGCTGGCCGGAGTGCTCGACGGGGTGGACCAGACCGGCCCCTGGCCGCCGGGATCGGCGTCACCGGAGTCACAGGCGGTGATGCCGAGGACGACCACCAGCGCCAGTACGCCGAGCCGGAGGGGCGCGGAGGTGAGGTGCGGTGCGGGGGACGGTGTGGGCACGGTCACAGTGTGCCGAGCGTCCGGCGTCCGGCAGTCCATCCGACCGTCTCGGCGGTGACATGTTGCGCGGTTTCGGCTGATCGGACAGTCACCGCATCCTCCGAAGCGACGAGGGGAGCGGTCGGCGGAGGTCCGGATCGATCCGGTTCGGACCGTCACCGTGGACAGCTCGCGGCCGTGACCGGGCCGTGGGGCGGCCCGGACAGTGGCGTGTCGGGTCAGGACGTGGGTGGCGGCGGGACGTGTGTGGAGGCGACCCCTCCCGTCGCCAGGGTCCGAATCACCGGGCGCAACGCCGGCCGAGGCTGCCCCAGCGGAGGCTGTCGCCGCGGTCGTACCACCAGGGGTACGAGCGGCTCCGCCGTCCGCTCCCGCTCCTCGGCCGCGACCAGCTCCTCGACCGCCCCGTCGGGCAGCGGGACCGGACCGAGGTCGGCGCCGAACTGCGCCCGCCAGTTGGGGTGCAGCCGCCGGCGCAGCAGGTGGCCGCCGGAGATCCGTGGTGCGGCCGGCCCGAGGACGTGCACGATCGCCTCGGCGGCCTGCTGCCGCCGCGCCCAGGCCCGCCGTTCCGGTTCGGTGATCAGGCCGCGGGCCACGGCGTCGCCGCGCGAGGCGGACGCGGCGTTCGCCTCGGCCGCGATCCGGCGGACCCGTAGCCCGAGCGGTGACTCGTCCTCGACCCGCCACCGGTCGCCGGCCGCCGCCCGGTCGAGAGCCGCCACCAGCTCCGGGTAACCGTCGAGGCCGGTCTCGGCGGCGAGCCGGCGTGCCTGGGCGAGCAGCGCGGCGCGCAGCCGCTCCTCGTCCGCGTACGCCAACTGGGCGGCGAGGAGTGGTTCGACCCGGGCGGAGACGGCGCTGGTCGTCGGCGGGTCGGGCAGCACCGGCAGGAACTGGGCACTGGGCAGCGGCGGGCGCAGCAGGTCACCGTCGAACTCGATGCCCAGTTCGGCGCGGAGCACCCCGAGCAGCGCCGGGACGTCCTCGTCCGGGTAGCGCGTGGCATCCGGCGGCGCCAGCCCGGCGGCGCGCAGCGCCGGCAGGAACCGGTCCGGGTCGCGGCCGGTCCATCGGGCCGGGTACAGCGTGTCGCCCTCGATGACCGGGGTCCCGTCCTCGACCAGGGTGAACCGGGTGCTGCTGCCCGTGTAGTGCAGCGCCACGGCCCAGGTGCCGGCCGAGAGCCGGCGGAGCGCCTCCGGGCGTACGCCCTCGGGCCTCCGCTCCTCCTCGACGGCGAACGCCCACCGCCCGGCCCGGCCGACCCGCAGCACCGGGAGGACCCAGGAGTCGCGCAGTGCCCGGGCCTGCATCCGGGTACGCGAAACGGCCCGGGCCGGGTCGGCGCCGAACCGCCGCAGCAGTTCCGCCTCGTCGATCCCCGCCACGAAGGTCAGGGCGACGTGCCCGTACTCGCCGACCCAGCCGGCGTCCGGATGCGGCGGCACTCGGTGCCGCTCGGGCGGGGATACCGGCGGAACCGGCGTGCCGGACCGGCGCGCCGCGGCGGCCAGGTCGAGCAGGGACCGCGGCGCGGGATGCTGCTCCTCGACGATCTCCCAGCGCAGCCGGCCGCCGTACGCCACCGGGTGCCAGTGCCCGATCGGCCGGTCCCGCGACAGCGCGTCGGCGACGTCGGACAGCAGGGCCGCCAGGTCCGCCCAGTGGCCGAAGTGGGTGCCGTCGCCCTCCTGATGGATCCCGACCGCGCCGTACGTCGGACCGGGTCGGCAGTCCACCACCAGCATGTCGACCGAGTTCGTCTTCGCGAACGGCACCCACTGGGGATGCCAGTACCCGCTGCGGATCAACTCGTCCCGGTCGTCGTGGTCGAGCGCGTCGGTGGCGGCGCGCCACCGCGGAACGATGTCGTCGACCCGCATGGGTTGGTAGTCGCCGGCGAGCTGGAACGCGGCCGGTCCGTCGGTGGCGCCGTCGTGTCGGGCCAGCGAGGCGCGCAGGTCGGCCGGGAAGGTCACCCCGATGGCGCGCTCCGCCGCCTCGACCGCCACCGGTTCGGCGGGCGGCCGCAGCGTGCCGAGGGTTTCCGTGGCGTGCGTCGCCAACCAGGTCTCGATCGCCGCCCAGCGGTCGGCCACCCGCCCGTCACGCACGTCGCACCCCCGGAATCTCGGCTGTCCCTGGGCGCGGTCGTTCCGACCGCGTGTGGCGGCAGCGTATCGGGCCGGGCCGACACCGCGGTAGAACCGCGACGGGCGGGTGGGCACCCGCGGCGGCATCAGCGGCGGTACCAGCGCAGTCCCGCGTGGTCCCAGAGCCGCCGAGGCATGGCGGTTGCCGGGTGTGCCGGGGTACGGCGGTTTCCGGGAGCGGCGTCTGCGGGTACGGCCCGCGGCCGGGTCGGGGCACGGGGCGGGCCCGCCCCGGGTGGCGCCGCCGTGGAGGAGACGACGACACGGCCGGGACGGGCCGGTCGGGAGGCCGGTGCCGGGTCAGCCGGTGCCGGGGCCGCTGGTGAACCGTCCCGGGTCTGCGGTGATCCGCCCGGCGGAGCTACCCGCTGCGCGAGGATCGGACATGGCTCTCCTCCGGGTTCCGAGGGGGAGGTCCCGCGGGTCCGTGGTGTGCGGCCCGCGGGAGGAGCGGGGGAGGACACCGGCACCGACGGCGGCGGCTCACCGCCCGTTCTATGGCGTCAAACGGGCAGCCGGATCAGCGGTGACGGCAACGGGTTGGTCGCCATGCCGACCCTCCGGCCGGTCGGTCGGTACCTGACCGGGCCGTGTTTGACGACGACGGGTGGTGCTGCGGTGGGCGGAGGACCGGTCGACCGCCGCGCCCCATATATCCGTTACGGTCGGCGGCGCGCGGGTCGGAAATCTGACTGAACGCCACCCGTTGTGCGGGTGATCCGGGGTGGTTAAGCTCCTTGGTGCGCGCCCCAATCGCCCGCTTCCCCCGTGGCAGGCGATCGGGGCGCGCGTCTGTGTCCGAGGCTTTCGGTCCAGGTCACGCCGGCCGCCGAGGCGCCCTGACCGCGCCTCGACGCCATCCGCGCCGTCCGATCAGATCCAGCGGTTGCCGAGCCACATCCGGGCCGACCACTCCGCGTACGGGATCACCTGTCCGACGAAGACCGGGTAGAAGTACGCGAAGCAGATCGCCACGAGCAGGACGTACGTCCCGACCACGATCGACCCGATCATCCGACGATCGCTGACCCGGGTCTTCGGTGCCCCGGCGGAGCCCGGGTCCGAGCCGGCCGACCCCGAATCCCCGCTGCGCGCCGCGCCCGACGACGTGTCGGCCTGGGCCGGGCCGGCGATCACCCCCAGCACGTACGTCACGGCGAGGACCAGGAACGGCACGGCCGGGGCGAGGTAGAACGAGAACATGGTCCGGCCCTGCAGGGCGAACCAGAACCAGGGGAGCCAACCGGCGGCCACCACCAGCAGGATCGCCCCCGCCCGCCAGTCCCGGCGTGCGATGCCGAGCCAGCAGAGCGCGCCGAGCGCGGGCAGGAACGACCACCAGAGCAGCGGGGTCCCGAGCAGAATGATCTCGGAGGAGCAGCTCGCGGCCCCGCAGACCCCGTCGCCGGTGTAGTGGAAGACGACCGGGCGGCCCAGCAGCAGCCACTGCCAGGGCCAGGACTGGTAGGGGTGGCTGTCGTCGAGCTGGGTGTGGAACCGCAACGCCTCCTGGTGGTAGTGGACCAGGTTCCACAGGTCACCGATGATCGGCGGGCTGGAACGACCGTTGTCGGCGAGCCAGTGTCGGAAGTAGCCGTCGTCGCTGACGAACCAGCCGGTCCAGGTGGCGAGGTAGGTGACGAGCATGATCAGCCCGGCCAGCAGCAGCCAGCCGGTCTCGTCGACGAACGTGTCCCGCCAGGGCCGGCGTACCCCGGCGGAGCGGCGGGCGCCAGCCTCCCAGAGGATCACCAGCAGCGCGAACGCCGGCACGAAGTAGAGCGCGCTCCACTTCACCCCGAAGGCGCAGCCGAGCAGGACGCCGGCCAACAGGCGCCACCACGGGACGGAGTCGGCGAATCGGAACGGGGGCTGGCCGGCCCGTCCGGGGCGGCTCGGGTCGATTCCCGACTCGATCGCCCGTAGCCAGCGCCGCCGCCGGGCGTCCCGGTCCAGCACGAGGGCGCCGAAGGCGGCGAGGACGAAGAAGCTCAGGAAGATGTCGAGCAGCGCGGTGCGGGACAGCACCAGGTGGTACCCGTCCAGGGCCAGCAGCAGGCCGGCGGTGCAGCCGAGCACGGTCGACCGGAACATCCGCCGGGCGATCCGCACCAGCAGCAGCACGGAGAGGGTGCCGACGATCGCGGCCGCGATGCGCCAGCCCAGCTCGTTGTAGCCCCAGATCCGCTCGCCGAGCGCGATCATCCACTTGCCCAGCGGCGGGTGGACGACGTACGCGGCCCGGTTGTGCTCCTCCTCCCACTCGACGCCGTGCTGCAGCAGCTCGTACGCCTCGGTGGCGTAGTAGACCTCGTCGAAGATCTTGCCCTTGGGGTTGCTCAGCCCCACCATCCGCAGGATTCCCGCGATGAGGACGATGACGCCGGTGGCCAGCCAGGACCACGGGTCGAGCCGGGTCTCCAGCGGTGCGAGCCGGCGTCGGATGATCGCCGGCACCCCCGCGAGCGGGCGGTCGGTCCGGTCGCCCTCGGCGGGTTGCCCGCCGGAACCGTGTACGGTCACCTCGACCGCCGGGTTCGTCGGCGATCCGGCCTGTCCCAGGACCTCGGTCTGCGCTGTCGACGCCAGAGTCACCCCGTGATCGTAGGCTGCCAGGCAGTGAATTGGGGCACGACGCTCGCGAACTGCGATGACATGTATCGATGGAGGGGTCGGTTTCGTGAGGGAAATGCCCGGTGAGGGCCGGCTGGTCCTGCTCGGCGCGCCGCTGGGCGATCCGGCGGACGCCTCGGCGCGGCTGCGCGACACCCTCGCCCGGGCCGACGTGGTCGCCGCCGAGGACACCCGGCGGCTCGCCCGACTGGCCCGCGACCTCGGGGTCGCCGTCGGCGGCCGGATCGTGTCGTACTTCGAGGGCAACGAGGAGCGGCGCACCCCGGAGCTGGTCGAGGCCGCCCTCGGCGGCGCGCTGGTCGCGCTGATCACCGACGCCGGGATGCCGAGCGTCTCCGATCCCGGCTACCGGCTGGTCCGGGCCGCGCTCGACGCGGGCGTGCCGGTCACCGCCGCTCCCGGGCCGAGCGCCGTCACCACCGCGCTCGCGCTCTCCGGACTCCCCACCGACCGCTTCTGCTTCGAGGGCTTCCTCCCCCGCTCCGGCGGCGGACGCCGAAGCCGGCTGCGGGCGCTGGCCGCCGAGGAGCGGACCCTGGTCTTCTTCGAGGCGCCGCACCGGGTGGCGGCCACCCTCACCGACCTGGCTGCGGCCTTCGGCCCGGGCCGGCCGGCCGCGCTCTGCCGCGAGCTGACCAAGACGTACGAGGAGGTGCTGCGCCGCCCGCTCGGCGAGCTGGCCGCCTGGGCCGCCGCCGGTGAGCCGCGCGGCGAGATCACGCTGGTGGTGGCGGGGGCTCCGGCAGCCGCCGCGCCTCCGACCGACGCGGAGCTGCGGGCCGCGGTCGCCGAGCTGGAGGCCGCCGGTACGTCCCGGCGCGACGCCGTCGCCGCCGTCGCCGCCGAACACGGCCTGCGCCGCCGCCACGTCTACAACGCCGTCCACCCGCCCGCCGGCGCCTGACCCGGCCGGCCCGGTTGGTGGCGTGCCCGTGCGGCGTGCCGGCCCGGCGGGCGGTCAGTACGCGGCGGCGAGGAAACCGGCGGTGAGCAGGAGCGGCCCGGCGTAGCTGACCAGGGCGGCCCGGCGTCGGCCGTTCCGTTCCGGGAACCGCAGCGCGCCGCTGCACCAGCCCGTCCCGACGGTGCAGAGCAGGACCACGCCGAGTCCGAGCGACCAGTGCAGGTGTAGCGTCCCGGTGCCGGCGCCGACGTACGCCCGGGTGCGTTCGGCGTCGATGATCCGGGCGGGCAGCTCGAAGCCGACCTTCTCGGCGCCGCCGGTCACGCCCACCAGCCGGACGTCCCGGGCGAGAAGGACGCCGTCGGTGGAGACGAACTCGCCACGGCAGTGCAGCCCGAGGCCCCGACCCCGGCAGCTCTCGACGACCACCGTGCCCCGCTCGCCGTGCCCGACCGCGAGCCACCAGGGTTCGGCGCTGACCCAGGCGAAGAAGCTGGCCACCAGGCAGAAGAGGATCACGCCGGCGAGTCCGAGGGCCGGGTGCGGTGGCGGCTTCGGTGGCCTCGGTGGCCGGGGCGGGGCGGCCTCGCCCGGTCGGCGCTTCGGCCGGCCGTACCAGGTCCGGGGTGTCGGCTCCACCGGGGTGCCGTCCCAGTGGACCTCCTCGATCGGCAGCCAGAAGTCGTCGTCCTGGGCGGTGTCCGCCGTATCGGGGGCCTCCGGGCCGGTCCGGGCGGCCGGCGCGTTCCAGGGCGGCCGATTGCGGGGGGTGGCCCGGGGCGCCCGTTGCGGCAGCATGGCGAGCGGGGCGCCGGTGGTCGGCTCGATCGCCGACGGGTTCGGCAGCGTGCCGGGGGCGCTGAGCCACGGCGAGCCGAGGGCCGGTGCGGCGCCCCGGAACGGGGCGGCCGGGGCGGGCTCGTACCGGCGCACCTCCTCTGCCGGGGTCCGGGGCGTCGGCGCCGGCCCCGCCTCAACCACCGCCGACTCCGTCCCGGGTGGCAGGACCTCGCCGGCCGGTGGTGGTGCCTCGTCCGGTGGTGACGTCTCGCCGGGCCGGGGCAGGGCCTCGCCGGCCGGTGGTCCGGGCTCGTCGGGAGGTCGCGAAGCGTCGGCCGGCACCCCGGCCCCGGTCTCGGGTGGGGGTGTTTCCTCTGGTTGCTGCCCACCTGAGCTGCCCGTCACCACTCTATTGGACACCGGAACTACGCTCCGGAAGTGAAAGCGCACTCCGCGTGTCTGTGTCGGTTCAGTCGGAAATCCGCCACTTCCGGCGGGGCGGCCCGGGCGGCGCCGAGACGTTGGTTCGCGGACGCCCGACGTCGGTCACTAGGCTTGCTCCACATGAGTTACGTTCTCGCGGCGGTCGCCTGGCCGTACGCCAACGGCCCGCGCCACATCGGTCACGTCTCCGGCTTCGGCGTTCCCTCCGACGTGTTCAGCCGGTACATGCGAATGGCGGGGCACAACGTACTCATGATCTCCGGCACCGACGAGCACGGCACGCCGATCCAGGTGCAGGCGGACAAGGAGGGTGTCACCCCCCGCGAGCTCGCCGACCGCTACAACCGGGTGATCGTCGAGGACCTGCACGGGCTGGGTCTGTCGTACGACCTCTTCACCCGGACCACCACCCGCAACCACTACGCCGTGGTGCAGCAGATCTTCGAGACGCTGCACCGCAACGGCTACGTCGTGCCCAAGGTCACCATGGGGGCGATCTCCCCGTCGACCGGCCGAACCCTGCCGGATCGCTACATCGAGGGCACCTGCCCGATCTGCGGCTACCCCCAGGCGCGCGGCGACCAGTGCGACAACTGCGGCAACCAGCTCGACCCGGTCGACCTGGTCGACCCGCGTTCCAAGATCAATGGCGAGACCCCGCAGTTCGTCGAGACCGAGCACTTCTTCCTCGACCTGCCGGCCTTCGCCCAGGCGCTCGGGAAGTGGCTGGACAGCCGGGAGGGCTGGCGGCCGAACGTGCTGCGCTTCTCCAAGAACCTGCTCGACGACCTCCAGCCCCGGGCGATCACCCGGGACCTCGAGTGGGGCGTGCCGATCCCGCTGGAGGGCTGGCGCGACCGCTCCGACAAGCGCATCTACGTCTGGTTCGACGCCGTGATCGGCTACCTCTCCGCCTCGATCGAGTGGGCCCGCCGCTCGGGCGACCCCGAGGCGTGGCGCCGCTGGTGGTCGGCGGACGAGCAGGGCGCCGGCGCGGACGCTCGCGGCTACTACTTCATGGGTAAGGACAACATCGTCTTCCACTCGGTGATCTGGCCGGCGCTGCTGCTCGGCTACGACGGCGAGGGCGACCGGGGTGGCGAGCCCGGCGAACTGGGCCGGCTCAACCTCCCGACCGAGGTGGTCTCCAGCGAGTTCCTGACCATGGAGGGGCGCAAGTTCTCCTCCTCGCGGCAGGTCGTGATCTACGTCCGCGACTTCCTGGAGCGGTACGACGCCGACGCGCTGCGCTACTTCATCGCCGTCGCCGGTCCGGAGAGCAACGACACCGACTTCACCTGGTCGGAGTTCCTCCGCCGCAACAACGACGAGCTGGTCGCCGGGTGGGGCAACCTGGTCAACCGGTCGATCTCGATGGCGGCCAAGAACTTCGGCGCCATCCCGCCGGTCGATCCGGCCGGCCTGACCGAGGCGGACGAGGCGCTGCTCGCCACCGCCCGGGCCGCGTTCGGCACCGTGGGCGAGCTGATCGAGCGGCACCGGCAGAAGCAGGCGATCGGCGAGGCGATGCGGGTGGTGGCCGAGGCCAACAAGTACCTCTCCGAGCAGGCGCCCTGGAAGCTCAAGAGCGAGGCGGACAAGCCCCGGATGGGGACGATCCTGCACGTGGCGCTTCAGGTGGTCAGCGACGCCAACACGCTGCTCACCCCGTTCCTGCCGCACTCGGCGCAGAAGATCCACGAGCTGCTCGGCGGCACCGGCGTCCACGTCCCGATGCCGTCGATCGTGGAGGTCGAGGACCTCGACGGCGGACCGTCGTACCCGGTGTTGACCGGCGACTACACCACCGGCGCCCGCTGGGAGTCGGTGCCGGTCGAGGTCGGCCGGGCGCTGGCCCCGCCGAAGCCGGTGTTCCGCAAGCTCGACCCGTCGATCGTGGACGAGGAGCTGGCCCGGCTCGGTGGCTGACCACCCGTCTCCGTCCCAGCCGTTTCCCGGCCCGCTCAGCCCGGCCCGCTCGACGCGGCCGTACGAGCAGCCGCCGGTCCGGGCGGGCCGGGCGCGGCCGGTGGCCGGACGGAACCGGCGGCCGGCCCGCTCGCGACGATGCGGATCCCGCCGGTGTGCCGGCGGGTCGGCGCCGTCGTACGGGTTCGGCGGACGCGGTGCCGCCGCCGGTGCGGGTCCGGCCGCCGGTCAGCGGGCCGAGGTGGTCTCCCGGACCCAGGGCAGCATCAGCCGCTCCACCAGCACGAGGGCGTAGTAGAGGATGATGCTGAGGATCCCGACCAGCAGGATCGCGGCCCAGGCGGTCGCACCGTCCGCGACGCCGCTGTACTGGAGAATCGCGTATCCGAGCCCACCCTCGTCGCCGGCGTAGAACTCGCCGATGACGGCACCGATCGCCGCCAGCGGCATGGCGACCTTCAACCCGACGAACATCTGCGGCAACGCGATCGGGAAGCGCACCTTCACGAAGGTCTGCCAGCGGGACGCGTCCAGCGACCTGGTCAGCTCGACCAGGTCGTTCGGGGTGCTGGTCAGCCCCGTGGTCGTGGCGAGCACGACCGGGAAGAACGAGAGCAGGACGACCATGGTCAGAATCGGCTTCTGCCCGTAGTCCAGGGCGATCACCAGCAGCGGCGCGAACGTGATCTTCGGTACCGCGTTCAGGGCCACGAGCAGTGGCGAGAACATCCGGTCGGTCGTCCTCGAGGTGGCCAGGGCGATGCCGAGCAGGACGCCGCCCGCGGTGGCGAGCAGGAAGCCGAGCACCGTCTCCCGGGTGGTGATCCAGGTGCCGGTGAGCAGCTCCTCCGGGCGGTGGAGGAACGCGGCCAGCACCTCGCCCGGTGGGGGCAGGACCGCCGGGTGCACGAGCGAGGTCGCCGAGGTGGCGAGCCACCAGGCGGCGACGAGGGCCACCAGCCCAATGACCGGCCAGACCGCGGCGCTCACCGCCGGAGCAGACCCCCATCGGGTACGCGGCGCGCGGGCCCGCGATTCGATCTCAACCATGTGAACCTCTCCTCCGGTCTCCGGCACGGGCCGGAACGGCACGAGGGGTACACCCGCCGGTCGTGCCGGCGGATGTACCCCTGGCCGGGAAAACGGTCAGGCCTTCGGCGTGAAGGAGGGGTCGACGACCTGCTCCGGGGTCAGTCCGGCCGGGACCGAACCGGCGGCCTGCAGCAGAGCGATGCTGCGGGCCACCCGCGCCATGTCGATGGCGCCGACACCGATGTCCGAGCTGACGTACGCGGCCATCAGCTCCAGCTCGGCGGCGGCCGGCTCGGCGGCCGCGGCCGGAACGTTCTTGTGCAGGATCTCGCCGGCCTCCTTCGGGTTGGCGATGGAGTATTCCAACCCCTTGATGAGCGCCGCGACGAACCGCTTGACCATCTCCGGCTTCTCGGTCGCCAGCTTGCGGGAGGTGACCAGCACGTTGCCGTACAGGTCCTTCATGATGTCGCTGTAGGGCAGGACCACGGCCTTCCGGCCCTTGGCGGCGGCCTCCACGGTGGGCCGGCCGACCACGAACTGCCCGATGGCGTCCACGCCACCGCCGGCGAGCGTGCCGATCAGGGTCTGCGGGGTGCCGTTGACCCACTTAACCTTGCTGGCGTCGATGCCGGCGAGCTTGGCGTACGTCGGGAAGAGGTTGCGCACCACCGAGCTGGGGCTGTCGGCGAGCGTCTTGCCCTCCAGGTCGGCGGGCCGGGTGATGCCGTTGCCCTCCAGCGACATGATCGCGGTCATCGTCCGCTGCTGGATTCCGGCGACCGCCACGATGTCCTGGCCCTGACCCTGGCCCTTGGCGAGCAGGATGCCGGTGAGGTCGAGCGGGCTGAACATCGCCTGCCCGGTCGAGATCATCTTGAGGTTTTCCGAGGTCGCGTTGCCGGGCTTGATGTCGACGTCGAACCCGGCCTCCTTGAAGTAGCCCTTCTCCTTCGCGACCCACGCGTAGGCGTCCCGGCCGAAGTTCCCGAAGCTGGTCAGGTATGTGATCTTCTCCAGTGAGGCGGTCTTGCCGTCGCCGCCGTCGTCCGACGAATCGGAGCAGCCGGCGGCACCGAGGAGCAGGGTCGTGGCCAGAGCCGCGACCCCGAACGTACGGGCGAACTTCATCGCTGACTTTCCTTTCAAGCCGGTGGCGCGAAGCCAGCCGGAGGAGAGGTGTGCGCACAGAGCGCGGAAAGCCCCGATCCGATGTGGCCCGGTCGGAGCGGTGAGAGGCCCCACATAGGACGGAGGATGACGTCATCGTTGCCTTCGGTCGGGCCAACCTACGAGTTCATCCGATCGAAACCGCCATATGAGTTCCTCGTCGTCTACCAGCAGCACGCTGGGGCAGCCTGGTGGGGGCCACCCTGGAGTAGATCATTCGGTCCAGGCAAACACAATGGACGAGCCTCCGATTCTGTACGGTGATCCACCCGACGCGGCGGCCGTTCGCGACACCCGCTAACCTGTCGAGGCTGTGGAGAACGACGCCACCGTCCTCCTCGTCACCCACCTGATCGACGAGGCGGTGCTGTCGGCCGACCGGGCGGTCGTCCCGAGTCCACGGCCTGGTCGGATCCGCGCCGTGGCCGGCATCGACGTTTCCCGGCCGCGTCGCCTCGGCCGCGACGCCCACCTCGCCGAGGTGGCCCGGTGCAGCGCGGAGTTGCACGAACGACTGATGGAGCGGGAGGAACCGGCGATGGTCGGGGTGAGCGGGTCATGACCATGCGGGTAGCGATCTTCACCGAGCCGCACCGCGGCGCCAGCTACGAGGACCAGCTCCGGATGGCCAAACTGGCCGAGGAGTGCGGGTTCGACGCCTGGCTGCGAGCCGACCACTACCAGTCGATGAGTGCCGACCTGGGACTGCCCGGCCCCACGGACGCCTGGCTCACCCTCGCCGGGCTGGCCCGGGAGACCTCCCGAATCCGGCTCGGCACCCTGGTGACCTCGGCCACGTTCCGGCTGCCCGGCCCGCTCGCCATCCAGGTCGCGCAGGTCGACCAGATGAGCGGCGGCCGGATCGACCTGGGCATCGGCGCCGGCTGGTACGAGCGGGAACACGTCTCGTACGGCATCCCGTTCCCACCGGTCCGGGAGCGGTTCGACCGGCTGGCCGAGCAGCTCGCCATCGTGACCGGACTCTGGTCCACCCCGGTCGGGGAGCGGTTCAGCCACCAGGGCGCGTACTACCAGTTGAGCGACGCCCCCGCCCTGCCGAAGCCGGTGCAGGTGCCGGGGCCGCCGATCATCGTCGGCGGCCGAGGTCCGAAGCGGACGCCGGAGCTGGCCGCCCGGTACGGTGACGAGTTCAACCTGCCTTTCCGGACGGTCAAGGAGACCGCCGAGGCGTACGAGCGGGTCGCCGAGGCGTGCGAGCGGGTCGGTCGGGCCGAGGCCGGCCGGAAGCCACTGGTCCTCTCCGCCGGCATCGTGGTGGCGATCGGCCGCAACGACGCCGAGGTGCGCCGCCGGCTCGCGCCGCTGCACGAGGAGAGCGCCCTGCCGCCGGAGGACCCGGTGGCCGGTTCCCCGGACCAGCTGGTGCAGCGGATCGGGGAGTTCGCCGAGATCGGGGCGACCCGGGTGCACCTGCGGCTCACCGAGATGACCGACCTCGACCACCTGGAACTCATCGCCGCCGAGGTGCTGCCGCAGGTCGTCGGGCCGGCGTAGCCCTTCCGCCGGGCGGACGTGGCCGAGCGGGCCGGGACGCGGGCGGCGAGCCCTCCCCCGGTCAGCGCGGGTACGCCACGTCCCGCAGGCCGTCGTCGGTCGTCTCGGCGGCTGGTGCCCACGCCTCGTAGACACCGCGTTCGTAGCACTGTGCCCCGAGCGCGGCGACGCTGTCCGGGTCCGGTCGGCAGAGCCGGACCCGCAACCAGCCGGACTCCTCGCGGAGCACGAGGCAGCGGGCGCCGCGCCAGGTGACGTACCGGGCCAGCCGGACCAGGGTCTCCACCGGGTAGCGGGCCGCCCGGGTCCGCGCCAGCACCCGGAACTCGTCGGGTGGGTCGGCCACCGCCTCGTGCTCCTGCCCCCGGTAGGTGCCGATCAGCACCGTGGAACGGGGCGCCTCCGCGGTCGAGACGTACTCCTGGTCGGGCGAGATCCCCGGAATGCCGGCCAGCAGGTGCCGCCACCGTGGGCCGACCATCCGCAGCCAGCCGCGCTGCTCCGGCTGGTACGTGTAGAGCACCACCTCGTCCCCGTCGGAGGTGTGCGCGAGCAGGGCCGCGTTCGCCGGCAGCGGCAGGTCGGCGAAGTCCCGGGTGACGAACTCGGGGATCAGGTGCCGTCCGCTCGGGGTGAACCCGGTGCCGAGCACCGGCGGGCCGACCCGGTCGTGTGACGGGATCCGGAGCAGACCCCGGTGCTCCGGGCCGGCCGGGAGCACGTAGTCGATCGGGTCGGTCGCGCGCCAGCGCAGCAGGTAGGCGACCTCCGGGACGGCCCGGCCCGCCTCGCCGTCGGTGCGCAGCAGCGTCTGGTCGGCGGGGGTCCGCAGGTGGGCGACGTCGTACTCGCGGTAGCAGAAGCCGTACGGCAGCCAGCCGCGCAGCAGGTAGCCGGTGAGCTGGTACGCGGAGAGGGCCTTGACCATGGGGGTGCCGCGCCGGATGACGGCCGACCTGCGGACCGCCGCCAGCAGCGGGTGGTCGGCCGCGGCCGGGGTCTGGCTCAGCTCGTGGACGTCCCGCCAGGTCAGTTCCCGGTTGAGCGGCACCATCAGCGGACTCTCCGGGTCGGCGGTGCCGGGCGGCCGACCGACCTCGCTGGTGTGGACGTAGCGGTGCCACGGATAGCGCGCGGTGGGTCGGGTGTCCCGGAGGAACCCGTCGACGGGCTCCTGGCTGAACAGCTCGTACGCCGCCCCACGGGCGAGTTCCTCAGCCGGGTGCATCGCGCCGCCGTACCGTACGCGCAACCCGGCCGGCGCCTCCGGCACCTCGCTGGCCTGCGGAGACACGCTCATCGCCCGGACACTAGGGCGGTGGCGTACCGGACGGGTGAACGACAGGTTACCGACGGACGTCGATGGTGGGCGCCGCCGCCGAACTGCCGGTTCGGCCGGCCGGCGGTGTCGCTTCGGCCCACCGGGACCGGCCGGTCCGGTGATGTGTGATGCTGGCAGCGATGACCGAGCAGACCGAGTCCCGCCGGCAGCGGGCCGCCCGGCGGGCGGGAGAGTTTCCGCCGATACCGGAGCCGGTGCCGCAGCCGGTGATCGACAGCCACACACACCTGGACCTCACCCTGGCCGAGGACGGCGCCCCGCCGTGGGCCGACCGCCCCGGCGATCCGGTCGCCGCGGCCGTGGCGGTGGCCGCCGAGGTCGGGGTGGACCGGCTGGTGCAGGTCGGGGTCGACGTCGCGTCGTCGCGCTGGGGCGCCGACCTGGCGCGGCGGCAACCGGCGGTGGTGGCGACGGTGGCCCTGCACCCGAACGAGGCGCCTCGGGTCGCCGACCTGGACGAGGCGCTGCGCGAGATCGAGGCGCTCGCCGCCGAGGACCGGGTACGCGGGATCGGCGAGACCGGGCTGGACACGTTCCGGACCGGGGAGGAGGGCCGGGCCGCCCAGGAGACGAGCTTCCGGGCCCACATCGCGATCGCGAAGCGGTACGGCAAGCCGCTGGTGATCCACGACCGGGACGCCCACGCCGACGTCCTGCGGATCCTCGACGAGGAGGGCGCCCCGGAGACGGTGGTGCTGCACTGCTTCTCCGGCGACGCCGAGTTCGCCGCCGAGTGCGTGCGACGCGGCTACGTGCTGAGCTTCGCCGGCACGGTCAGCTTCCGCAACGCCGGGGCGCTCCGGGAGGCGGCCCGGGTGACCCCGCTGGACCAGATCCTGGTGGAGACCGACGCGCCCTACCTGACCCCGACGCCGTACCGGGGCCGGCCGAACGCGTCGTACCTGATCCCGCTGACGGTCCGGTCGCTGGCCGAGACGACCGGCGCCGACCTGGCGACACTCTGCGCGGCGATCTCGGCGACCGGGGAGCGGATCTTCGGGCCCTGGTGACCCGGTTCCGGCCCGCCCGCACCGGCCGCTCCGCATCGGTCACCGACCGGGCCGCCGCGGTTCGCCGTCGCCGGCCCGGGTCGCCCGCCGGCGCTCCGCTGAGCCCGGGTGTCAGGAGGAGACGCGCCGACTGCGGGCGGTACGACCGTTGCCCTTCACCGGTCCGGGTGACTCGGCCCGGGTGGTGGGCACCGCCGTCGCCACCGGCGCTGCCGAGGTCGCCCCCGACCCGGCCGCGTCGCCGACCTCGGCGGCGAGTCGCCGCGCCGCCCACGGGGTGACCACGAAACCGCGTTTGACGGTCAGCAGCTCCACCCCGGCCGTCCAGGCCTGGATCCCGTCGATCTCGCCGAGCGTCTTGGTGGTGAACTCGAAGACGTCGGCGTGGGTCGGCAGGATCACCTCGCACATCAGCGACTCCTGGCCGAGCGTCGCGGCGACGTACCGCACCCCGCGCAGCGCCGCGAGCTCGCGGGCCACCGCGTCGAGCCGGGACGGCGCCACCGAGAGCCAGAAGAGGATCTCGGCCTCGAAGCCGAGCGCCGCCGCCGGGACCAGCGTGATCACCTGGACGCAGCCGGCGGTGTACAGCGACTCGAAGCGGCGCCGGACGGTGCTCTCGCTGACCCCCAGGCCGACCGCGACCGACTGGAAGCTGGCCCGGCCATCCTCGCGCAGCGCCGCGATGATCTGCTCGTCGAGCTCGTCGAGGTGGGCGGGCGGGCAGTCGTGCACCGGAGGCGGGGCAACGAGCTGGCTCCCGGTGCCGAGCAGGTGCCGGCTCCACTCGTGGGTCGACTTGTAGGTGTGCAGCTCCAGGTCGGCGACGCTGCCCTCCACGCCGGGAATCCGCTGCAGCCCGTTGAGCAGCACGCTGTGCAGGCTGACCCCCTTCGGCACCAGCACCTCGGCGACGAGGTCGTATACCCCGGTGACCAGCGCGACGAAGCGGACCTCCGGCATCGCCGCCAACGCCTGGGCGGCGGGAAGCTGGCTCCCCGCCGCGCAGCGGATCCGGACGATCAGCAGGTCGGCCGGCCCTCCGCCGGGGTGCGGCGCGGCGGTCACCTTGACCAGCCCATCGGCGAAGAGCTGCTGGGCCCGCCGGGCCACCGTGGTCACCGAGGTGCCGGCGAGCTGGGCGATGTCGGTCCAGCTCGCCCGCCCGTTCACCTGGAGCGCGGCGACGATGCGCCGGTCGATGGGGTCGAGGTCGTACATCTCGACGGGCATCATGCCCGCAGCGCCGGTACGCCGGCCAGGAACTCGCGGACGACCCGCTGGAAGAGTTCCGCCTCCTCCACCTGGGGCGAGTGTCCGGAGTGTTCGAAGACCACCAGTCGGGCGTTCGGGATCAGCTTCACGATCGTCTCGCTGCACTCCACCGGGGTGATCCAGTCGTGTCGGCCCACGGTGACCAGGGTCGGGCAGGAGATGCGGGGCAGCAACGGCTTGATGTCGTAGTTCGGCTGGTTCACGGCGAAGGCGAAGTTGTGCGTGGCGTACCGGTAGGGGGTGTTCTCCACCCGCTGCCGGACCTTCGCCCAGTCCAGCTCGTGGTCGTAGAGCGGCAGGATCTCCGCCCAGCAGTCCCGCAGGTCGGTGTTGTCGCGTACCCGACCCGACATGATCCGGTCCAGCTTCTCCCGATCGATCTCCACCCGGGCGGAGGCGAGCGCGTTGCGGATCGCCAGCTCCTGGTTGGCGTTGTCGGCCGCGGTGTCCCGGAGCACCAGTGCGGCGACCCGGTCGGGGTACCGGATCGCGTACTCCATCGCGATGAAGCCGCCGTACGAGCCACCGGCCATCACGATCCGCTCCGCGCCGGCCCACTCCCGCAGACCGTCCACGTCGGCCGCCCACTGTTCGTGGGTGAACGGCTCGATCCCCTCGCTGGCGCCGGAGCCCCGGGCGTCGAAGACCACCACCCGGAACTCGTCGGCGAGCGGGCCGAACGTGGCCCGGGGTTCGGCCATCGAGCCCAGCCCCGGCGCCCCGTGGTGGGCGATGAGCGTGGGCTTGCCCGGCGCGTCGCCGAGGACCTCCACGTTCAGCCGGTTGCCGTTGATCTCCACGAACATGCTCATGCTCCGATCACGATGTCGGTCAGGTCCCGGGGGAAGCTGGTGAGGCGGCGCGGTCCGTCGTCGGTCACGAGGACGGTGTCCGAGATCCGGTATCCGGCGTGCCCGGGTACGTAGACGCCGGGCTCGCTGGAGAGCACCATCCCCGGCGCCAGTTCCGTGTCGTCGCCGTCGGCGACCCACGGAGGCTCGTGGAAGCCGAGCCCGATCCCGTGGCCCTGCCGGTGTCGCAGGTACTCCTCGAGGCCGGCCCGGCGGATCACGTCAAGACAGGCCCGGTTGGCGTCCGCGCAGCGGGTTCCGGGACGCAGCGCCTCGGTCCCCACCTGTTGCGCCTCCCGTACCACCTCGTAGTAGCGCCGCTGCTCCCGCGTGGGCGCGCCGAGCAGGAAGGTTCGCTCGCTCTCCACGAACCGACCGCCGACCGCGCAGCCGAGGGAGAGCATGAACGGCTCGCCGGGGCGCAGTCGGTCGCCGCCGGGAAGTCGGTGCGGCTGCGCCGAGTTCGGGCCGCCGTAGACCAGGCCGCCGGTGAGCATCGGCACCACCACGACCTCGTCGTGTTCGGCGTACATCAGCGCGGCGCCGTACCGGGTGACGTGCCCGGCCAGCTCGGTCTCCGTGGGCAGCTCCGTCCCCTCGGCCACCGCCGAGGCGACCAGGCGTGCCCCCTCGGCCAGCATCGCGTCGGCGATCCGGGCCGCCTCGGTGTGCAGGGCGATCTCCTCCGGCGTCTTGCGCAGCCGCAGGGTGCCGACGATGTCGCTGGTCACCCACGTGGTGCCGGGGAACGCCGCGCCGAGCGCGGCAACCCGACCGACCGAGGTCGACGGGGCGTGGCCGGCCCGGGCGGGCAGTGCCGGCAGCGCGTCGGCGAGGACCCGCCACGGACTCCGCTCGCCGGGGAACTCCGGGTAGACCACCAGCTCGGCGGCGGCCCGTTGGTCGGCGGCGTACTCCCGCTCCAGGTCGGGGACGAGCAGCAGCACCGGGCCGTCGAGCGGCACGTACGCCACCACCGGTCGCTCGTTCGGAAAATGGAAGAACCCGGTCAGGTACGCCACGTCGAGCGGGTCGTCGAGCAGCAGCGCGTCGAGCCCGGCGGCGTCGAGGGCGGCACGGACCCGCTCGTGCAGGGCGGGAAAGAAGGAGGGCTGCAGTCGCACGGTCACCTCGTCCGGGGGTTGCGGGCGTCGTTGTACGCCACGGCCAGCAGGGTCGTGGCCACCACCAGCAGCAGGATGGCCAGCGAGGGGAAGAGGGTCGTCCACCAGGCGGTGGCGAGCGACCCGGAGCGCTGCGCCTGGTGGAGGATCGTCCCCCACGACCAGCTGTTCGGGTCGCCGAGGCCGAGGAACGACAGCCCCGCCTCGGAGAGCACCGCCCGGGAGGTGGTCAGCACCACCGAGACGGCGACGACCGGCGCCACTCCCGGCAGCACGTGCTTGCGGATCACCCACAGGTGCGAGCCGCCGACGACGTGCGCCGCCGCGACGTACGGCATCGGCACCACGGCGAGTCCCTGGGACCGGACCACCCGGGCCACCTCGGGCCAGCTGAAGAGCGCGATCACCACGACCAGGGTCGGAACGCTCGGCCCGGCCAGCGCGGCGACCAGGATCATCAGCGGCAGCACCGGCAGCGAGAGCGAGACGTCGACGATGATGCCGAGGACCAGGTCGGCCGGGCGGAAGTACGCGGCGAGGACCCCGACCAGGACACCGATCACGATCGCCAGCAGGCTCGCCGCCAACCCGACCACGATGCTGACCCGGGTACCCCAGACCACCTGGGCGAAGACGTCCCGGCCCAGGTCGTCGGTGCCGAACCAGTGCGCCCCGCTCGGGCTGGCGAGGACGTCCTCGCCGTATCCGGAGGGGTAGTCGGCGATCAGCGGCGCGGCGAGCGCGACCAGCCCGAGCAGCAGCAGTACGGCGGCGCTGGCCAGGCCGAGGGGGTTACGCCGGAACGCCTGCCAGGTCTGCCGGCCGACCGACTCGGACGGCGGCAGGGCGGCCGGCGTGGTGCCCTTCTCCAGAATCTCGGTCATGACGTCCGCACCCTCGGGTCGAGCAGTCCGTAGGCGAGGTCGGTGAGAAGGTTGGCGACGATGACCGCGAACGCGAGCATCAGGAACGCCCCCTGCAACACCGGGAAGTCGAGCTGGCCGACCGCCTCGAAGATGGCCCGGCCGACGCCGGGGTACGCGTAGATCGACTCGGTCAGCACCGCGCCGCCGACCAGGAAGCCGAGCTGCAACCCGACCAGCGTGGTGGTCGGCAGCAGCGCGTTGCGCAGCGCGTGCCGCCACACCACCCTGCGGTTCGGCAGGCCCTTGGCCCGGGCCAGCGTGCAGTAGTCCTCGCCGAGAGCGTCGATCAGCGTGCTGCGCAGCGTCAGCACGTACGAGCCGAGCTGCACCAGCGCCAGGGAGAGGCAGGGGAGCACCAGGTGCGCGGCGATGCTGCCGTACGCCGCCAGCCCGTAGACGTCGTCGTCCATCGCGCCGCCGATCGGCAGGATCCCGAGCTGTACGCCGAAGACGTAGAGCAGGAACACCCCGACGCTGGGGACGAAGAGCGACTGGCCGGTGATGCCGCCGATCTGGATCAGTCGATCGACCGCCCCCCTGGCCCGGGTGGCGGCGAGTACCCCGAGTGGGATGCCGAGCACGACGGTGACGACCAGCGCGCTCCCGGCCAGCAGCAGGGTCCAGGGGAGACGCTCGAGCAGGATGTCGAGAACCGGCTGGTTCTGCCGGAACGACACGCCCAGGTTCCCCTGGGCGAGCTGGGTCAGGTATTCCCAGTACTGCACCGCCAGGGGGCGGTCCAGTCCGTAGTCGCGAAGCAGGTCGGCGCGGAGCTCCTCGGTCATCGTGGGGTCGGCGACCGCCAGCGCCGGATCCCCGGGCAGGAGTCGGAGCAGGAAGAACGTCACCGTCACGGCGAACCACATGGTCACCAGACCACGGAGCAGCCGGCGGACGACGAACCGTGCGCCAGCGGACATGAGTAACTCCCTCCGGGAGTGAAAGGAAGGGCCCCTTCCTATCGTTTTTTGTTGTAGAAGGGGCCCTTCCTAACGGGTCAGTCGGCCGTGGCCTGGGCCAGCGAGACGGGGTTGATGATGGAGAGCAGCTCACTCGGCTGAACCACGAAGTTGGACCACTTCGCCGAGTGGGCGATGGTGAAGGTCTCGACGTAGAGCACGTTGTCGTACACCTTCTCCGAGATGATCTTCGCGGCCTGCTGGATGGGCGCCTTCTGGCTGGCCTGGTCGAGCTGGGCCCGCGCCTCGTCGATCAGCCGGTCCAGCTCCGGGTCGCAGACCTGGGCGTAGTTGATGAAGCCGCCGCACTTGAAGGCCAGCGCCAGGTTGGCCGGCGGGTTCTCCATGATCGCCCACGAGCCCGCGTAGATGTCGTAGTCCCGCGCGGTGTACTTCTCCACGTACGTGTTCCGCTCGAGACCTTCCAGCTTGATCTCGATCCCGGCCTCCTTGCTGGAGTCCCGGACGAGCTGTGCCCACTTGGAGATGTTCGGGTCGGCCTGGTCGTAGATCATCCGCAGGCTCAGTCCGTCGAAGAGGCCGTCGCCGTTCGCGTCGGAGAAGCCGGCGTCGGTGAGCAGCTGCTTCGCCTTCGCCGGGTCGTGGACGTACTCCTTCGCCGTCGGGTCCTGCCACTGCTTCAGCGTCGGGGTGAGCACGGACGAGTTCGACGAGACCGCCTTGCCCTGCAGCGCCACCCGGCGGATCGCCTCGTAGTCGACCGCGGCGGCCAGCGCCTGGCGCACCTCCAGCCGGTCCAGCGGCTTGCGCTTGGTGTTGTACTGCATGTGCGCCCAGCCCAGCGACGGGACGCTGACCAGCTTGATCCTGCTGTCGCTCTCCAGCGTCTTCGCCAGCGGCGGCGGCAGGGCGTTCGCGATCAGGTCGATGTCGCCGTTGCGCAGCGCCAGGGCCTCGGTGTTGACGTCCGGGAAGACCCGGAAGACGACCTCCTTGGTCTTGGGACCGCCCGGCACCAGCGGGAAGTTCTCCACCCGCTCCAGCACGTACCGCTGGCCCCGTTCCACCGTGGTGAGCCGGTACGGCCCGGCCGAGACCCAGTTGGAGTCGTTGGCGAACTTCTGCACGCTGCCGACCGTGCCGAAGACGTGCTTCGGCACCACCGGCATCCAGAAGCCGACGTTCTCCAGGAAGGTGCCGTCCGGCTGGGAGAGCTGGAACTCGATCTCCGTCGGGGAGATGACGGTGGACTTCTCGTACGACGAGATGAGGCCGGCGACGACGCCGATCTTCTCCTTGGCGACGGCGTCGATGGTGAACGCCACGTCCTCGGCGGTCACCTTCTGCCCGTCGCTCCAGGTGAAGTCGTCGCGCAGGGTCACCCTCGCCGTGCGCCCGCCGTTGGTGTACTCCCACTTCGTGGCCAGGTACGGCGTTCGGACGCCGTCCATCCCCATCCCCATCAGGCGGGGATACATCAGGTTCGTCACCCAGGTGTCGGTGCGACTGTTGCCGACCAGCGGGTTGTAGTTGAGCACGTCGGCGGTGGTGCCGATGGTGATCCGGTCGGCGGAACCGCCGCCGTCCCCGGAGCCGCTGTCGGGGTTGCTGGGGGCGCAGGCGGTCGCCGCCAGTCCTATCGAGAGCGTGCCCACCGCCACGGCGAGGGCACGCCGAAACGTACGCATCAGTGCCAGACCTCCTCAAGGACGCGCAGGATGTTGCCCCCCAGGACCTTGGTGATCTCGTCGTCCGAGTAGTCGTGGCTGACCAGCCAGGAGACGATGTTCCAGAAGCACTCGGCCGGGTTCTCCAGCCCGTCGACGTACGGCACGCGGGGGTGCTCGACGTGCCCGTGCGCCTCGGCGATGGACAGGTGCGCGGCGAATGTGTCGTGCAGCCCGACGTGGTCGCCGAAGAGCGTGTCCGGCCCGAACGCGACGTGGTCGATGCCGACGAGGTCGACGCAGTAGGTGAAGTGGTCCATCACCGAGTCCAGGCTGTGTCGGGGATGGGCCGGGGAGAGGGTGGTGTGTGGCGCGGCCTCCAGACCGATCACCCCGCCCCGCTCGGCGCAGGCCCGGATCACCTCGTCGGGCTTCATCCGGTTCGTCGGCCAGACGCTCCGGGCCCCGGCGTGGGTGATGAAGATCGGCTTGGTGGAGTGGCGGATGACGTCGAGCGAGGTCCGGTCGCCAGAGTGCGAGACGTCGATGGCGATGCCGAGCTTGTTCATCCGGCGTACCGCCTTCTCGCCGAAGTACGTCAGGCCGCCGTCGTTGCGCTCCTTGAGGCCGCTGCCCAGCGTGTTCGCCTCGCTGTACGCGATACCCATCTGCCGGACCCCGAAGCCGTAGAGCATGTCGATCCGGTCCAGCTCGTTCTCGATCATGGTGGCGGCCTCGGTGGCCAGCACCAGCCCCATCCGCCCGGTCTCGTGGGCGTGGTGGATGTCGGCCAGCCGCTCGACCCGGATCAGGAAGTCCTGGTGGGCCAGGTCGGACAGACGCATGCCGAGGTCGGCGATGACGTCGGTCCATTTCCAGCCCATCTGGCTGGTCACGCAGCAGGTGCCGTCCATCATGTTGTCGAAGACGGCGGTCATGCCGGAGCGGGCCAGCCCGGCGTAGCCGGTGCGGTGGCGCGCGGTGCGGTTGTAGTCGACCGTCTCCCGGATGTTCTCCGGGAAGACCGACGGGTGGTCGTGCAGCGAGATCACGATGTTGTCGGTGAGCAGCCGACGGACCCGGTCCCGCTGCGAGTCCGACAGCGAGATCCCCTGGTACGCCGGCACCCGACCAAGCTCCGGGGCGAGTGTGAACTCCCGGTAGTCGACGCCTGGCTCAAGGTAGCTGTAGGACGTGTATCCGGTGTAGGCGGTGGCCGGGTCGAGCACGCCGTTCCCTCCTTCGGATCGTTCCCCGGGACCCCGGGCGCGCGGCGGTTTCCGGCGTCTGGGCGGATCCCGGCGTGGATTGTCGGCGATGTGGGTGCAGAGATTGCCAGGATCGGGCGCATCGTGTCAACATGGTGTCCACTTCCGGCGCGAATCTTGGATCCGATGCCAGAAATCGTTACGTCGGGAAACATCACGGAAATTCAGGAGGTGTAGTGACTAGGACGGCACCGACCGGACGCGGCGCACCGGGCGACGCCCCCGCCGCACTCCGGGTCCGGGACCTCGACGTCACCTTCTCCGGCCGCCGTGGCGAGGTCCCGGCGGTACGCGGGGTCGACCTCGACGTCGACGCCGGCGAGGTGCTGGCGCTGCTCGGCGAGTCCGGCTCCGGCAAGTCGGTCACCGCCCGCGCCGTGATGGGCCTGCTCGACGGCCCCGGCGTACACGTCCGCGCCGCCGAGGTGCGGGTCGCCGGTACCGACCTGACCCGGCTGCGCCCGGACGAGGTCCGTACGCTGCGCGGCGAGACGATGGCGCTGGTCTTCCAGGACGCGCTCTCCGCACTGAACCCCGTGCTCTCGATCGGCGACCAGCTCGGCGAGGTCTTCCGGATCCACCGCGGTCTCTCCCGCCGGGCGGCCCGGGCCGAGGCGGTGGAGCTGCTCCGGTTGGTCGGCATCCCCGCCCCGGAACGCCGCATCCGGGACTACCCGCACCAGTTCTCCGGCGGCATGCGCCAACGGATCCTGATCGCGATGGCCGTGGCGCTCGGTCCCCGGCTGCTCATCGCGGACGAGCCGACCACGGCCCTCGACGTCACCGTGCAGGCGCAGATCCTCGCCCTCGTCGACCGGCTGCGCACCGAACTCGGGATGGGTGTCCTGCTCATCACTCACGACCTCGGGGTCGCCGCCGAACTTGCCGACCGGGTCGCGGTGATGTACGCCGGCCGGATCGTCGAGACCGGCACGGTGACCGAGGTCCTGGACGCCCCGGCGCACCCGTACACCGCGGCGCTGCTGCGCTCCGTACCCGATCTGGACCAACCGGGCGACCGGCTGCGCCCGATCCCGGGCAGCCCGCCGAACCTGCTCGCGCTGCCCAGCGGCTGCGCCTTCCACCCGCGGTGCGACCGGGCCGGCGCCGAGTGTCCGATGGTCCGTCCCGAGCGCCGGACGCTCACCGCCCCCGGCCGGACCGCCGCCTGCCACTACGCCGAGGAGGCCGTCGATGCCGCCGTCTGACCACCCGGCCGCGCCCGGCCGGACCGCCGCCGGTCCAGCCTCCGCCGGTCGGCGTCCCGTCGGGCCGGCCGGGCCTCATCCGGCCGCCGCCGCGCAGGACGCCGGCAGCGGACCGCCGGCCGCCGACACCGGGATGCCCACGGTGCTGTCGGCCTCCGCTGGCCCGCGCACTCCGGGCCCGCTGACCTCCGGTCCGTCCGAGGCCGCCGGGCCCGGTCCGACCGGCCCGGCGCACCCCGGCCCGGCGCACTCCGGCCCGGCCTCCGGTCCGGCGGGTCCGGGCGAGCCGCTGCTGGTCGCCGTCGGGGTCCGGAAGTCGTACCGGGCCGGACGCAGCCTCGGCGGTCGCGCCCGGGTACGCGCGGTGGACGGGGTCGACCTGAGCGTCTTCGCCGGGGAAACCCTCGGCGTGGTCGGCGAGTCCGGTTGCGGCAAGTCCACGCTGGCCCGGATGCTGGTCGGGCTGGAACGACCCGACGCCGGGCACGTCCGCTACGCCGGTCTCGACGTCGCCACCGCCCGGGGTGCCCGGCGCCGCGAGCTGCGCCGTGCCGTGCAGATGGTCTTCCAGGATCCGCTCACCTCGCTCAACCCCCGGATGCCGATCATCGACGTGGTCGCCGAACCGCTCGACGTGCACCGGCTCGTCCGGGGTGCGGCGGCCCGGCGGGACCGGGTCGCCGAATTGCTGGAGATGGTCGGGCTGGCGCCGGACATGATGCGCCGGTTCCCACACGAGTTCTCCGGCGGGCAGCGGCAGCGGATCGGCATCGCCCGGGCACTGGCCACCGAACCCCGGGTGATCGTCTGCGACGAGCCGGTCTCCGCGCTGGACGTGTCGGTCCAGGCGCAGGTGGTCAACCTCCTCGCCGAGTTGCAACAACGGCTCGGGATCGCGTTGGTCTTCATCGCGCACGACCTCGGCGTGGTCCGCCACGTCTCGCACCGGGTCGCGGTGATGTACCTGGGCCGCGTCGTGGAGCTGGGCCCGGGCGCGGCGGTCTACCGGGAGCCGGCCCACCCGTACACCCGGGCGCTGCTCTCCTCCGTACCGGTCCGGCACCCGAGCGAGCGGGGACGGCCCCGGATCGTGCTCGCCGGAGACCCGCCCAGCCCGGTCGACCCGCCCGCCGGCTGCCGCTTCCACACCCGCTGTCCGATCGTGCAGGACGTCTGTCGGCGCGAGGAACCCGTGCTCCGTACGCCCGGCGGCGAGGCGGCGGAGACCCACGTCGCCGCCTGCCACTTCGCCGGTGCGCCCGTACTCCCCACCCCGGCGGGCTGACCGTCGCACCGGGAGTCGTCCCCGCCGAGAGCCGGGGCCGGGGTGCGTTGACGACCGACACCACGGTCCCGGGGCGACCCGGTGGGCCGACGGCCGGGTCGATGGTCGGCTGCCGTCCCGGCGCCCCGTACCCTGGCACAGCGTGGCCGTAGACCTGCTCGGCCCGGCGGAAATCCGGGAACTCGCCGCCCGCCTGGGTGTCACGCCGACCAAGAAGCTCGGCCAGAACTTCGTGCACGACCCCAACACGGTTCGGCGGATCGTCGCCGCCGCCGGCCTGGCCCCGACCGACGTCGTCGTCGAGGTGGGCCCCGGGCTCGGCTCGCTCACCCTCGGCCTGCTGCCGGTCGCCGGACACGTGCATGCCGTCGAGATCGATCCGACGCTGGCCCGGGCCCTGCCCGAGACGGTGGCCCGGCACGCCGGCCCGGCCGAGGCCGGCCGGTTGACCGTGCACCGCGCCGACGCGCTGCGGATCACCGCCGCCGAGCTGGGCGCACCCGCGCCGACCGCGCTGGTCGCGAACCTGCCGTACAACGTCGCGGTGCCGGTGGTCCTGCACCTGCTCGCCGAGTTGCCCGGTCTGCGGCACGGCCTGGTGATGGTGCAGAAGGAGGTCGCCGACCGGCTCACCGCGGGCCCCGGTTCGAAGATCTACGGCGTCCCGTCGGTGAAGCTCGCCTGGTACGCCGAGGCCCGCCCCGCCGGCCGGGTGCCGCCGAACGTCTTCTGGCCGGTCCCGAACGTCGACTCCGGACTGGTCGCCTTCACCCGGCGCGAGCCGCCCCGGGACGACGTACCCGGGTCGGCGGTCTTCGCCGTGGTCGACGCGGCGTTCGCGCAGCGTCGCAAGACCCTGCGGGCCGCGCTGGCCGGCTGGGCCGGTGGTCCGGACCGGGCGGCGGCCGCGCTCACCGCCGCCGGTGTCGATCCCGGAGCCCGGGGCGAGTCGCTGACCGTCCACGAGTTCGCCGCGATCGCCGCGTCGGCCCCGGTCGTCGCCGGCGGCGCCGAGTAGGCTGACGCCCAGTTCGAGGAGGAGGTGTCCGCGATGGTGGCGCAGCCGGTCGGGGACCGGTCCGGACCCGTCGCCGGCCGGGGCCCGGCGAGCCCGTCCGAGGCCCGGCCGAGCGTGCGGGACGTCGTCCCGTGACCGAGGCATGGGGCCCGGACGACGAGGCCGGGCCACCCCGTCGACGTCCACCCGGCCCGGTCCGGGTTCGGGTTCCCGCGAAGATCAATCTGTTCCTCGGGGTCGGTCCGCCGCGCCCGGACGGCTACCATGAGCTGAATACCGTCTACCAGGCGATCTCGCTCTACGACGAGCTGACCGCCCGGCACGGCGACACCCTCACCCTGACGATGGAGGGCGAGGGCGCCGGTGAGCTGGCGCTGGACGAGTCGAACCTGGTGATCCGGGCCGCCCGGGCCCTGGCCGCGCACACCGGGGTGCCGGCCCATGCCCGGTTGCACCTGCGCAAGCAGATCCCGCTCGCGGCCGGGCTGGCCGGCGGCAGCGCGGACGCGGCCGCCACGCTGGTCGCCTGCGACGCGCTCTGGGGCACCAACCTCTCCCGCGACGAGCTGGCCCGGATCGCCGCCGGGCTCGGCTCCGACGTCCCCTTCCTGGTGTACGGCGGCACCGCGCTCGGCACCGGCCGCGGCGAGACGATCAGCCCGATCCTGGCCCGGCCGGTCACCTGGCACTGGGTGGTGGCGATCGCCGACGGGGGCCTCTCCACGCCGGCCGCCTACCGCGAACTGGACCGGCTCCGCGCCGAGGACGCCGCCCCGCCGCCGCTACGCAACGCCGACGCCCTCCTCGCGGCGCTGCGCGGGCGTGACCCGGCCCGGCTCGGCCGGGCGCTCGGCAACGACCTGCAGGCCGCCGCCGTGTCGCTGCGGCCGTCCCTCGTCGAGACCCTCAGGGCGGGCGAGGCCGCCGGCGCGCTTGCCGGCATCGTCTCCGGCTCCGGCCCCACCTGCGTCTTCCTCGCACCCGACGCGGGGGAGGCGGAACGCGTCGCCGCCGAGCTGCGTGCCGCGGGGGTGTGCCGGACCGCCCGGACCGCGTACGGGCCGGTGCCGGGGGCTCGGGCGGGCATCGGAGCCGGGTGAGCTCCGACCGCCGACCGTGACTACGGTCAGGGCCATGGCCACCATCGTCAACCTGGACCGGGTCTCCAAGGGGTACGGCGCGGCGGGGCCGCTCCTCACCGACGTCTCCCTCGGCCTCAGCGACTCGGACCGGATCGGGGTCGTCGGGCTCAACGGCGCCGGCAAGTCGACCCTGCTGCGACTGTTGACCAAGACGGAGGAACCGGACAGCGGCCGGGTGACCCACCGCCGTGGCCTGCGGGTCGCCTGGCTGCCGCAGGCCGTCGGTCTCGATCCCGACGCCAGCGTCCGGGACGTCGTCCTCGGCACCGCCTGGCTCGCCGAGGGGTTTGGCGCCGAGCACGAGTGGGCCGGCGACGCCGGGGTCCGGACCGTCCTCGACGGCCTCGGCATGCCGCACCTCGGCCTAGACCAGCCGGTCGGGCCGATGTCCGGCGGCGAGCGGCGGCGGGTGGCGCTCGCCGCGCTGCTGGTCCGGGCCGCCGACCTGCTCGTCCTGGACGAGCCAACCAACCACCTGGACGTGGCCGGGGTCGACTGGTTGGCCCGGCACCTGATCGCCAAGCGCGGCGCGCTGGTGGTGGTCACCCACGACCGGTGGTTCCTGGACGCCGTCTGCACCACCACCTGGGAGGTCGCCGACCAGACGGTACGCAGCCACGAGGGCGGTTACGCCGCCTGGACGCTGGCCCGGGCGGAGCGGGAACGGCTCGCCGCCGTGGCCGAGGCGCGCCGGCAGAACCTGTTGCGCAAGGAGATCGCCTGGCTGCGTCGCGGCGCCCCGGCCCGGACCTCCAAACCGCGCTTCCGGATCGAGGCGGCGAACGCGCTGATCGCCGACGTCCCGTCGCCCCGGGACACGGTGACCCTGCAACGCCTGGCCACCGCCCGGCTCGGCCGCCAGGTGTACGACCTGACCGACGTCACCCTCCGGGCCGGCGGGAAGCTGATCCTGGAGAACCTGACCTGGCAGGTCGGCCCCGGCGACCGGATCGCGGTCGTCGGGGCGAACGGCGTCGGCAAGACGACCCTGCTCCGATTGCTCGCCGGCACCCGGCGACCCGACCAGGGGCAGATCCGGGTCGGCGCGACGGTCCGGCCCGCGTACCTGTCGCAGGAGCTGGCCGAACTCCCGGGCCGGTTGCGGGTGCTGGAGGCGGTCGAGGAGGTCGCCCGGCGGGTCGTCCTCGGCGACCGCGAGATCGGCGCCGCACAGCTCGCCGGGATGTTCGGCTTCGACGACCGGCGGCTCTGGACCCCGGTCGCGGACCTCTCCGGCGGGGAGCGACGTCGGCTGCAACTGCTCCGGCTGCTGGCCGCCGAACCGAACGTGCTGATCCTCGACGAGCCGACGAACGACCTGGACACCGACACGCTGGCCGCGCTGGAGGACCTGCTCGACTCCTGGCCCGGAACGGTGATCGTGGCCAGCCACGACCGTTACCTGATCGAGCGGGTCACCGACGTGGTGTACGCCATGTTCGGCGACGGCCGTCTGGTACACCTGCCCGGGGGCGTCGAGGAGTACCTCGCCCCCGCCCCGGGGCGAGCGGGCCCGGCCGGGGAGAGCCGGCCGGACGGCGTACCGCCGACCGCGGTGGGGAAGTCGGGCACGACCGAGCTCTCCGGGGGAGAGCTGCGCGCGGCCCGCAAGGAGCTGACCCGGCTGGAGCGGCAGATCGACCGGCTGACGCGGCGGGAGGCGGAGCTGCACGACCAGCTCGCAGCGCACGCGACCGACTACGCCAGGCTCACCGAGCTTGACGGCCAGCTCCGGGCCATCCGGGCCGAACGGGAGCAGATCGAGGAGGCGTGGCTGGCCATCGCCGAACAGGTTCCGGAGAGATGAGCGGTGTCGACGCCCACCCGGTGCCGGCGGTGACGGGCCCGACACGGCGCCGGGGGTGTGCGGAGACGCCCGGACGCCATGCGCGAGAATCGTCGCCGACCCTCACCCGTACGGCGTTGGAGACTCCCGACCATGTCCCACAACCCCGTCAACCATCCCGCGCGACCGATCTACCGGGCGATCGCCGGGCTGACCGGTCTCTACCTCGTGGCCTTCGGTGTCCTCGGCATCATCGACACCAGCGGCGCCGAGTTCTTCGCCCAGGACGACACCACCGTGCTGGGCCAGGGCACCAACCTCGGCAACTCGGTGATCTGCGCCGTCCTCGGCGTGATCATCGTCCTCGCCACCCTGATCGGCCGCAACGTCGACGTCGTGGTCAACAAGTGGTTCGGGTACCTCTTCATCGTGCTCGGCCTGGCCACCCTGGCGACGCTTCGTACCGACGCCAACTACCTCAACTTCACGGTGGCGACCTCGATCGTCAGCATGATCATCGGCCTGGTCCTGCTGATGGCCGGCATGTACGGCAAGGTCGGCACCGACGAGGAGCACCAGGCCTGGCAGCAGGCCCGCCTGGTGCTCTGAGCCGGGCCGGCGCACCGCGCGCCGGCCACCGGACTCGCGTCCCCGCCCGCCTCCCGGCGCGGATCTCCGTTCGCCGGGCAGCCTCCGCCGACCTGAGCGACAATCAGGACGAGGCGACAATCGGGACAAAAGTCCTCCCGCGTCGCGGAGGAGGGGCCATGGGACACATACCCGTCAACCACCCGGCCCGGCCCGTCTACCGGGTCATCGCCGGGCTGATCGCGCTCTACATCCTGATCTTCGGCATCCTCGGGATCATCGACACCGCCGGCGAACCGCTCCTCAGCCGGGGCAGCCACTGGGTCCTTGGGCTCCGCACCAACCTGGCCTTCTCGCTGGTGTCGGTGGTCTTCGGGCTCGTCGTGCTCTTCGGCGCGGTGCACCGGGGCAACCTCGGACACCTGATGAACCTGGCCGCCGGGGTGGTGTTCCTGCTCACCGGTCTGATCATGATGAGCGTGCTGCAGACCGAGGCCAACATCCTCAACTTCTCGATGTCCACGGTCATCGTGTCGCTGATCTTCGGGCTGCTGTTCCTGGCCACCGGGCTCTACGACAAGGTCGGCCCGCCCGATTACGCCGAGACGGAGGAGGAGCTCCGCGGCAGCACCTCGGTCCGCCCGGGGCGCTGACGACACCGGCCGCCGGCCACCCGGCCGGCGTCGCCCGTGCCCCGGGCCGACCCGATCAGCGTGGGGTACGTCGGGTCAGCAGGGTCGGCTTGGCCTCGAGGTGGGACAGGCCGTTCCAGGCCAGATTCACCAGGTGCGCGGCCACCGTCTCCTTACGAGGCTTGCGCACCTCCAGCCACCAGCGTCCACTCAGCGCCACCATCCCGACCAGGGACTGCGAGTAGAGCTCGGCCAGCTTCGGGTCGTATCCCCGCGCCTTGAACTCGGCGCCCAGGATGTGCTCGACCTGGTGCGCCACGTCGTTCATCACGCTGCTGAAGCTTCCGCTGGCAGAGAGGAGCGGAGACTCCCGTACCAGCACCCGGAACCCGTCCGTCTCTTCCTCGATGTAGTCGAGCAGGGCGAGCGCCGCCTGTTCCAGCAGCTCCCGGGGGTGCCCGGCGGTCAGCGCCGCGGCGATCCGGTCGAGCAGAGCCCGGACCTCCCGGTCGACCACGACCGCGTAGAGTCCCTCCTTGCCGCCGAAGTGTTCGTAGACGACCGGCTTGGAGACCTTCGCCCGGGCCGCGACCTCCTCGATGGAGGTGGCGTCGAAGCCGCGTTCGGCGAAGGCCTGCCGGCCGATGGCGATGAGCTGTTCCCGGCGCTGCGCCGCGGACATCCGTACCCGGGAACCGGCTTTCGGCGGGGGCGACGCCGAGGTCGAGACCTGCCGGCGACGGGTACCGCGGCCCGTGCCCGGGCGGTCCGTCACCGTGTCACCCCGCTGTCGTTCCGCACTGCCGTGTCGACTCGTGCCGTCCCTGGTGGTGCCCTCGCCGCGCTTGGTCACCTGGTCATCCTGCCAGGGGACGGTACGGGGCAGGATGGTGGTCAGGCGGCGCCGCTCACCGTGTCGGGGTCGCTTTGATCAGTTTCGCGGCGATCCGTTCGGGCCTCGGCCACCGCACGTCGTACGCGGCGCCGCACTTCTCGAGCAGCCAGATGGCGCGGGCCGTGATGTCGATCTGTCCGCGCAGCACGCCGTGCCGGGCGCAGGTCGGATCGGCGTGGTGCAGGTTGTGCCAGCTCTCCCCGAACGAGAGGATCGCCAGCGGCCAGAAGTTCGCCGCCCGGTCGCCCTGGCGCACCACGAACGGCCGCTCGCCGTACACGTGGCAGACGGAGTTGATCGCCCAGGTGACGTGGTGCAGCAGGGAGACCCGGACCAGGCCGGCCCAGAAGAACGCGGTGAGGGCACCCTGCCAGGACCAGGTGACCAGGCCGCCGAGCGCCGCCGGGGTGAGCAGCGAGATCGCCACCATCAGCGGGAAGAGCCGGTCCACCCGGTTGACGTCCCGGTCGGCGAGCAGGTCGGGGGCGAACCGCTCTCGGTTGGAGAGCTCCCGGTTGAACAGCCAGCCCACGTGGGCGTGGAACAGGCCCCTGGTCAGTCCCCAGACGCTGGAGCCGAAGCGCCACGGGGAGTGCGGGTCGCCCTCGACGTCGGAGAAGGCGTGGTGCCGGCGGTGGTCGGCGACCCACTGGATGATGCTGCCCTGGATGGCGAACGAGCCGGCGACCGCCAGGCTGACCCGCAGCCAGCGCTTGGCCTTGAACGACCCGTGGGTGAAGTAGCGGTGGAAGCCGACGGTGATGCCCAGCCCGGCCACCACGTACCACGAGGCGGCGATCGCGATGTCGGTCCAGGACAGCCATCCGCCCCAGGCCACCGGTACGGCCGCGAGCAGGGCGAGGAAGGGAATGGTCACGAAGCACCAGAGGGCGAGGAGAACGCCTCTGGACTGCATGCCTTCGGTGAGTGGCTTGGGGCCCTTTGCCCCGCCGGGCGGCGGCGGTTCGAGCAGGACGGACGACATGGCACCTCGCTGGAGCGTAGGGGTGACGAAAAAACTTACGCCTACGTCACCGTAACCTACGCCCTCGTAGTCTGCCATGGGTTCGAACCTGAGAATCCGCTGGCAATCATCGACCGATGAGGTCGTACGCCAGTGCGAATCTGCTGGTCGTGCGTGATTCTGGGTACCCCGGGGTCGAGTCGACGAAACCGCCGTCCGATCGGCGCGGGCGTCGCGTCCGGGCCGTCGCGCCGCGCGGGGCGGGTTGGTCAGTGCCGGGCACCGCGCGGGAGTTGTGTCGTGCGGTTTGCCTGATCGTCACGGGGCGCGCGGCAGAGCGCTCGATGGGGTGATCGGGGGTAAGATCGACGCGCTCATCGCCCCGGTGGACGCTGTGCAAGCGGGTGATCGATGAGTCGTTAGGCTGGTATGCCGATGGGGTGTGGGGTAACGGCAACCCGCAGGCCTTTGGAGCCTTGAGCTTCTGGTTCGAATCCAGACACCCCAGCTCAGCGCGATGCCGACCGCTCACCAGGGGCGCTCGCTCTCGATGCCATTCGTTGTCGGGCCGACGGTGAGGGGGGTTCCCGGCTGGTTAGCATGAGGCCGCAGACAGTCGTACCGACGGGAGCAACCTCGTGTCCCAGCCCCGCCTCCGCACCGTCGTCGTCCTCGCCGCCGGTGAGGGCAAGCGGATGAAGTCGGCGTTGCCCAAGGTCCTGCATCCGCTGCTGGGTCGTACGCTGCTGGGCCATGTCCTGGCCGCGGCCGCACCGCTGGCGCCGGACCGCACGTTGGTCGTGGTCGGCCACGGTGCCGCGCAGGTCACCGCCCACCTCGCCGAGATCGCCCCGGACGCCATCCCGGTGCACCAGGCCGAGCAGCTCGGCACCGGGCACGCGGTCCGGACCGCTCTCGAGAGCGGTCCGGAGGTCGGGGGCACGGTGGTGGTGCTCAACGGCGACGTGCCACTGTTGCGGGCGGAGACCGTCGCCGCCCTGCTGACCGCGCACGAGGCGGCGGGGGCGGCGGCCACGGTGCTGGCCGCGAAGGTCGCCGATCCGACCGGACTGGGCCGGATCGTCCGTGGTCCGGACGGCCGGCTGGAGCAGATCGTCGAGGAGCGGGACGCGACCCCCGACCAGCGCGCGATCCAGGAGATCAACGCCGGAATCTACGCCTTCGACGCGACCCTGCTGCGCAACGCCCTGAGCAAGCTCTCCACCGACAACGACCAGGGCGAGGAGTACCTCACCGACGTCTTCGGGCTCCTCGTCGCGGCCGGTGAGACGGTGGGCGTCCACGTGGCGCCCGACGCCACCGAGACCCTGGGCTGCAACGACCGGGTGGAGCTGGCGGCGTTGCGCCGGCTGCTGCGCGACCGGGTCAACACGGAGTGGATGCGCAGCGGGGTGACCCTGCTCGACCCGGAGTCGACCTGGATCGACGTCACCGTGACCCTCGACCGGGACGCGGTGGTCGACCAGAACACCCAGCTGCGCGGGGTCACCACGGTCGGCGCGGGGGCGACGGTCGGGCCGGACACGACGCTGATCGACACCACGGTCGGGGCCGGGGCCACCGTGCTGCGGACGCACGCGGTCGGGGCGACGATCGGCCCGGAGGCGAGCGTCGGCCCGTACGCGTACCTGCGGCCGGAGGCGACGCTGCGGGAGAAGGCGAAGGTCGGCACCTTCGTCGAGGTGAAGAAGTCCGAGATCGGCGAGGGGGCGAAGGTACCCCACCTCAGCTACGTCGGGGACGCGACCATCGGGGCCCGGGCCAACATCGGGGCCGCCACGATTTTCGTCAACTACGACGGGGTGGCGAAGCACCACACCACGGTCGGGGAGGCGGCCTTCATCGGCTGTGACACCAGCCTGGTAGCGCCGGTCGAGGTCGGGGCCGGGGCGTACGTCGCCGCCGGCAGCGTCGTCACCACGAACGTACCGCCGGGCGCGCTTGGGGTCACCCGGGCTCCGCAGCGGAACGTCGAGGGCTGGGTGCTGCGCCGACGGGCCGGCACGAGGTCGGCCGCGGCAGCGGAGCGTGCCGCACAGGAGGCGGCCAGCGCAAGTGAAGGTGAGGGAATCCACGAGGCGTCCGATGCGGGTGGCACCGACCGGCCAGCAGGGGATACTGCAACCGAATAGTCTCTGGCCCAACGCCGGGTGACCCACCGACAAACGGGAGCAGACGAGCCGATGGGCAGCATCGTCGCCGAAAATCGTAAGAGTCTGATGCTCTTCTCCGGCAGAGGATTTCCGGAGCTGGCACAGGAGATCGGTGAGGTGCTCGGTGTGGCGCCGACCCCTGCCGACGCGTACGAATTCGCCAACGGTGAGATTTTCGTCCGGTTCAAGGAGTCGGTACGCGGTTCCGACGCGTTCGTGGTGCAGTCCGTGACCCACGGGGTGAACAAGTGGGTCATGGAGACGCTGATCATGATCGACGCCCTGAAGCGGGGCTCGGCCAAGCGGATCACCGTCGTGCTGCCCTTCTACCCGTACTCCCGGCAGGACAAGAAGCACCGTGGCCGGGAGCCGATCTCGGCCCGTCTCATCGCCGACCTGCTCAAGACGGCGGGCGCGAACCGCATCCTCACCGTCGACCTGCACACCGCCCAGATCCAGGGCTTCTTCGACGGGCCGGTCGATCACCTCTTCGCGATGGACGTCCTCGCCGAGTACGTGCAGCGCAAGTACGCCGGACGGCCGATCACGGTGGTGGCGCCGGACTCCGGCCGGGTGCGGGTGGCCGAGCGCTGGACGGACCGGCTGGGCGGTTGCCCCCTGGCCTTCATCCACAAGACCCGGGATCCGCTGAAGCCGAACCAGGTGGTGGCGAACCGGGTGGTCGGCGACGTCGAGGGGCGGGTCTGCCTGATCGTCGACGACATGATCGACACGGGTGGCACGATCTGCAAGGCGGCCGAGATCCTGTACGAGGCGGCCGCCGCCGACGTGATCGTCGCCTCCACCCACGCGCTCCTCTCCGATCCCGCGACCGAACGGTTGAAGAACAGCCGGATCAGCGAGGTGGTGGTGACCAACACCCTGCCGCTCCCGCCGGAGAAACAGCTCGACAAGATCACCGTGTTGTCGATCGCGCCGCTGCTCGCCCGGGCCATCCGCGAGGTCTTCGACGACGGCTCGGTGACGACCCTCTTCGGCGGCCTGAGCTGACCGCCCTGAGCCGGCCGGCCTGACCCCGCCCTCGTCGTCATCTGGCGCCCGCAGCCCCGAGGCCGCCCGGTCCCGGGGCGGCGGGAAGGCCGGCCGACCGGATGATCCGCTCGGGCCGGGGCGGCGCCGGCGGCATCCGCGAGGACAGCGGTCCAGGTCGGCGGGCGGGCCGGGTGGGGACCGCCGGAAGACCCGATCGTGGCTTTAGTAGACTGGTGCGGTTGCCACGGCGAGGGTGCCCTGCGGGCCGCTGAGCAAGCGCCGCACGGACGCACCGTGATCGACGCGGTGCTCCGGGCAGTGGTCACCACGCAAGCCCCTAGCGAGCCCCTCGCCCCAGCACCGCCAATCGTCCGCCGACTAGCGCCGCAGTGACCGTATCAGGAGTCTTCCCGTGTCCGAGGTAAAGATCAGCGCCGAGCCCCGTACCGAGTTCGGCAAGGGTGGTGCCCGTCGTACCCGCCGGGCCGGAAAGGTGCCCGCCGTGCTGTACGGCCACGGCGAGAAGCCCAGGCACATTTCGTTGCCCGCGCGCGAGTTCGCCGCCGCACTCCGGCACGGTGGCATCAACCAGTTGTTCGCCATCGAAATCAGTGACGGTACCCAGGCCCTCGCGCTGCCGAAGGCCATCCAGCGTGATCCCATCAAGGACACCCTGGAGCACGTCGACCTGCTGCTGGTGCGGCGTGGCGAGAAGGTGACCGTCGACGTACCGGTCCAGCTCACCGGCGAGCCGGCCCGCGACACCCTGGTCGTGCAGGAGAGCACCGCGCTCTCGGTGACCGCGGAGGCCACCCACCTGCCGGAGAGCTTCGAGGTTTCGATCGAGGGCCTGGAGGCCGGCTCCCAGGTGACCGCGGCCGACGTCCGGCTGCCGAAGGGCGTCGAGCTGGCCGCCGACCCGGAGCAGATCATCGCGCTCGTCACCGCCGCCCCGACCGCCGAGCAGATGGCGGCCGAGGCCGGCGAGGAGCCGACGCCGGAGGAGACGGAGGAGGCCGGGGTCGAGGGTCCCGGCGCCGAGGCCGCCGAGGGCGAGGCCGCACCGGCCGGGGCGTCCGCCCAGGCCTGACCGATTCCCGTGTGACAGGCGCCCCCGAGTCGCTCGGGGGCGCCTGTCACCGTATCGGGGACGGTGGCACAGAAGACGGCAGCGAAGCGGCGGTGGTACAGGGAGAGGGACGTGGCGGACGAGGTTCATCCGTGGCTGTTGGTCGGGCTCGGCAACCCCGGCCGGGAGTACGCCCGCAACCGGCACAACGTCGGGTTCATGATCGCCGACCTGCTCGCCGAGCGTGTCGGGGCGAGGTTCGGCCGGCATCGTCGCGCGGTCGCGGACGTTGCCGAGGGGCGGCTCGGACTCGGCGGTCCCCGGGTGGTGTTGGTCAAGCCGCTGACGTACATGAACCTCTCGGGCGGCCCGGTGGCGGCGCTGGCGCAGTTCTACAAGGTGCCGCCGGCCCATGTGGTCGCGATCCATGACGAGCTCGACATCCCGTACGGCCAGCTGCGGGTGAAGAGCGGCGGCGGCGAGGGCGGACACAACGGGCTCCGCTCGCTGTCGAAGTCGTTGGGGACCAAGGACTACCTGCGGGTCCGGTTCGGCATCGGCCGGCCGCCCGGTCGGCAGGACCCGGCGGATTACGTCCTCTCGGACTTCTCGGCCGTCGAGCGTAAGGAGCTGGAGTTCCTGGTCGACCGGGCGGCCGACGTGGTGGAGGCGGTGATCACCCGCGGCCTGGAGTGGACGCAGAACGCGTACCACGGGAGCTGAGCGCGGCGACCGGCCGGGGCGGTGGGCACCGGTGTGGCGTATCAGCTTACGGCGCCCCCGGAGCTGCCCGCCGGTAGTCTGGTGCCGCGGGTGAGGAGGCGAACGGTGAGCATGGGGTATCCGAGATCCGGCGTGGCCAGCGGGCTGGGAACGCACTGATGGCCGCGCCGCCCGTGATCGATGGCGCCTTCGCCCGCTGGCTGGCCGCCCGCGCCGGCCAGGCCCTGCTCGACCTGCGGGCCGAGCTCGGGTACGCGGACCCGGGCGCGCTGAAGGCCGCCGGTGACAAGGTCTCGCACGAGCTGCTCCGGGCCGAGCTCGCCCGGTGGCGACCGACCGACGCCGTGCTGTCCGAGGAGGACGAGGGTGCCCGATCGGCCCGGGCGGCGGGTGCGGAGCCGGCGGTGGCGCCCCGATTGGAGGCGGACCGGGTCTGGATCGTCGACCCGCTGGACGGGACCCGGGAGTTCGCCGAGGAGGGCCGGACGGACTGGGCGGTGCACGTGGCACTCTGGGCCCGCCGCGGCGGGAGCTCACCGGGGCTGGTCGCCGGGGCGATCGGGCTGCCGGCGCAGCACCGGGTGCTCGCCACCGACCAGCCGCCCGCGTACCCGCCGTTGAATCTCGCCGCCGTGACCGGGCGGATCGGGACGATCGGCTCGGACGGCACCGGCCGGAGGATCCGGCTGGCGGCGAGCCGGAGCCGTCCGCCCGCGTTCCTCGCCGACCTGGCCGAGGAGCTGGGCGCGGAGCTGGTGCCGATGGGGTCGGCCGGGGCGAAGATCGCCGCGGTGATCGACGGCCAGGTCGACGCGTACGTCCACGCCGGCGGCCAGTACGAGTGGGACTCCGCGGCGCCGGTGGCTGTGGCGACGGCCACCGGACTCTTCGCTTCCCGAATCGACGGATCCGCGCTGGAATACAACAAGGCCGATCCCCGGCTGCCCGATCTCGTGGTGTGCCGGAAAGATCTTGCTTCCCGGTTGCTCGCAGCGCTGCAGCATCACCTCCGGGTACCCTAGGCGTGGCCTCTTGACTTGACCAATCGGAAAGGTTGGCAATCGCATGGGCGAGCAGCGGGCGCAGTGGAGTGGAGCGGCGGCATGACCCAGCCGGCGGCGTACCGGGTGTCGCATCTGGACGCGTTGGAGGCGGAGAGCATCTTCATCTTCCGCGAGGTGGTCGCCGAGTTCGAGCGCCCGGTGCTGCTCTTCTCCGGCGGCAAGGACTCGATCGTGATGCTCCGGCTCGCCGAGAAGTCGTTCGCACCGGCCCGGATCCCGTTCCCGGTGATGCACGTCGACACCGGGCACAACTTCCCCGAGGTGATGGCGTACCGGGACCGGCGGGTCGCCGAGCTGGGCCTCCAGCTGGTCGTGGCGAGTGTGCCGGAGGCGTTGGAGTCGGGGCTGGTCACCGAGCCGGCCGACGGGGTGCGGAACCGCATCCAGACCCCGGTGCTGCTCGACGCGGTCGAGAAGTACCGGTTCGACGCGCTGTTCGGCGGTGCCCGGCGGGACGAGGAGAAGGCGCGGGCGAAGGAGCGGGTGTTCAGCTTCCGCGACGAGTTCGGCCAGTGGGACCCGAAGAACCAGCGGCCCGAGCTGTGGGCCCTGTACAACGGCCGCCACCACCCGGGGGAGTCGATCCGGGTCTTCCCGCTCTCCAACTGGACCGAGCTCGACGTCTGGCACTACATCGCCCGCGAGCGGCTGACGCTGCCCTCGATCTACTACGCGCACGAGCGCGAGGTGGTCGAGCGGGACGGCATGCTGTACGCGGTGAACGAGTTCATCCGGCCACGGGCGGGGGAGACGCCGTTCGTCGCCCGGGTGCGGTACCGGACGGTCGGGGACGCCTCCTGCACCGCCGCCGTGCGATCGGAGGCGGACACGGTCGAGAAGGTGATCGAGGAGGTCGCCGCGACCCGGATCACCGAGCGCGGCGCCACCCGGGGGGACGACCGGTTCAGCGAGGCTGCGATGGAGGACCGCAAGCGGGAGGGGTACTTCTGATGACGGCCGCGCTCGTGTCCGCCGAGACCCGGACGATGGACCTGCTGCGGTTCGCCACCGCCGGGAGTGTCGACGACGGCAAGTCGACGCTGATCGGCCGTCTGCTGTACGACACGAAGTCGCTCTTCACCGACCAGTTGGCGGCGGTGGAGGCGGTGAGCGCGGCCCGGGGTGACGAGTACACGAACCTGGCGCTACTCACCGACGGGCTGCGGGCCGAACGGGAGCAGGGGATCACGATCGACGTGGCGTACCGCTACTTCGCGACGCCACGGCGGAAGTTCATCATCGCCGACACCCCCGGGCACATCCAGTACACCCGGAACATGGTGACCGGGGCGTCGACGGCGGACCTGGCGCTGATCCTGGTCGACGCCCGGAAGGGACTGGTGGAGCAGTCCCGCCGGCACGCGTTCCTCTGCTCGCTGCTGCGGGTGCCGCACCTGGTGCTCTGCGTCAACAAGATGGACCTGGTCGACTGGTCGTCGGAGGTGTTCGAGCGGATCGCGGACGAGTTCACCGCGTTCGCCGCGAAGCTGGAGGCGCCGGACCTGTCGGTGATCCCGATCTCGGCGCTGCACGGGGACAACATCGTCTCCCGGTCGGAGCACATGCCCTGGTACGAGGGGCCGTCGCTGCTACACCACCTCGAACACGTGCACATCGCGTCGGACCGCAACCTGGTCGACGTCCGGTTCCCGGTGCAGTACGTCATCCGGCCCCAGTCGACGACGGTGACCGACTATCGCGGCTACGCCGGCCAGGTCGCGTCCGGGGTGATGAAGCCGGGCGACGAGGTGATGGTGCTGCCCTCGGGGTTCACCAGCCGGATCGCCGCCATCGAGACCGCGGACGGGCCGGTCGAGCAGGCGTTCCCGCCGATGTCGGTGACCGTCCGGCTCACCGACGAGATCGACATCTCGCGCGGGGACATGATCTGCCGGCCGAACAACGCCCCGGCCGTCGCCCAGGACATCGAGGCGATGGTCTGCTGGATGGACGAGACCCGACCCCTTCGGGCCGGCAACAAGTACGCGATCAAGCACACCACCCGCGCCGCCCGGGCGATCGTTCGTACCCTGCACTACCGGCTCGACGTCAACAGCCTGCACCGGGACGAGGCCGCGACCGAGCTCGGGCTCAACGAGATCGGCCGGGTCCGGCTACGGACCACCGTCCCGCTGCTCGCCGACGAGTACCGGCGCAACCGCACCACCGGCGGGTTCATCATCATCGACGAGACGACGAACCGTACCGTCGGTGCCGGCATGATCGTCGAGGCCGGCTGACGCCGTCGGCAACGGCCGTCAGCCGAGGCGTTCGACGCCGGGGCCGGGGAGGGCGGTGAAGCACTCCGGAGTGGCGAAGCCGCGTTCGGCGTACGCGCGGGCGACCGCCGAGGCCACCGTGTCGGCGGCTGCCGCGTCGACCAGGGCGAGGACGCAGCCGCCGAAGCCGCCGCCGGTCATCCGCGCGCCGTACGCCCCGGCGGCCAGTGCCGCCTCGACCGCGGTGTCCACCTCCGGGACGGTGATCTCGAAGTCGTCCCGCATCGAGGCGTGCGAGGCGGTCAACAGCGGCCCGATCTCGGCGAGCCGGCCGGCCCGGAGCAGGTCGACGGTCTGGCACACCCGATGGTTCTCGGTGACCACGTGCCGCACCCGGCGGCGTACCACCGGATCGTCGAGCCGGGCCAGCGCCGCGTCGAGGTCGTCGATGGTGACGTCGCGCAGCGCCGGTACGCCGAGAGCGGCGGCAGCGTACTCGCAGGCGGCGCGTCGGGCGGCGTACTCGCCGGTGACGTGCCGGTGCGGCGCCCGGCTGTCGATCACCAGGATGGCGAGGCCGGCGGCGTCGAGGTCGAACGGAACGTGCTCCACCGCCAGGGAGCGGCAGTCGAGGAAGAGCGCCTGCCCAGCCCGGCAGCGGATCACGGCGGACTGGTCCATGATGCCGGTCGGCGCGCCGACGTACCCGTTCTCGGCCTGCTGGGCGAGCCTCGGCCGCTGGGCGACCGGCACGTCGAGGTCGCCGAGGTCGAGCAGGGCGGCCTGCACCGCCGCCTCCAGCGCGGCCGACGAGGAGAGCCCGGCGCCCAGCGGTACGTCGGAGGCGATGGCCAGCCGCGCGACGGGTACGTCGAGGTCGGCCTCGCGCAGCGCCCAGACCACCCCGGCGACGTACGCCGCCCAGCCGGTGACCCGTCCGGGCTCGGCGGCGTCGGCCCGGCCGAACGACACCCGCTCGCCGGCCTGCTCGGACCAGACCGTCCAGCGGCGTCCCGGGTCGGGCGCGGCGGCGACGACGGTGCGCCGCGGGAGCGCGAACGGCAGCACGAAGCCGTCGTTGTAGTCGGTGTGCTCGCCGATCAGGTTGACCCGGCCGGGCGCTGCCCACACCCCGGCCGGCTTCTCGCCGTACACCTCGACGAATCCGGCGGTGGCGCGGATCTCGACCGGCGTGCCGGGCTCCCCCGACGCCCCGTGCTGGTCTGTCACGGCTACCCTTCCCTGGTTGTCCGGCCCGTCCAGAACGGACCGTGATCAGTGCCCGAGCATTCCACCATGTTTCGCCAACTCTGAACAGAGCCGAACACGGATCTTCGTGGTTGCCCGCGTCGGACGTCCCCGGTGTTTACCATCTCTGCCATGCGGGCCTCCGGCAGTACCGGGCCCCGGCGACGACCGCCGGGGCGTACTCGACGGCAACCCGGCCCGCTGGCGCGCGGCCTGGCCCGGATCGTGGTGCGGGCCGCGGACGCGTGCACCCGGCTGGTGACCGCGCTGCTCGGCGCGAGCCCCACCGCCGGCCGGGAGCGGATCAGCGAGCGGGAACTCCGCGACCTGGTCGCCGCCAACACCCTGCTGGACCCGGTCGAACGGCGGATCATCGACGAGGTGCTGGTCTCCGGGGCCCGGATGGTCCGCGAGGTGATGGTGCCCCGGACCGAGGTGGTGTTCCTCGCCGCCCGGCTGACCCTGACGGAGGCGGCCGAGTTCGTCCGGGCCGAGACCCACAGCCGGTATCCGGTGGTCGACGGCACGCACGACGACGTCATCGGCTTCGTGCACCTGCGGGACGTGCTGCTCCATCCCGAGGACGATCCCCGGAACACCGTCGGCGAGCTGACCCGGGACATCAAGAAGGTGCCCGGTACCAAGCGGGTCCTCGCGACCCTGATGGAGATGCGTCGGGAGGGCCACCACCTCGCGGTCGTGGTCGACGAGTACGGCGGCACCGCCGGGATCGTCACCCTGGAGGACCTGATCGAGGAGCTGGTCGGCGAGATCCACGACGAGTACGACGTCGTCGCCGACCCGCCGTCCGGCCGGCCCACCGAGGTGGACGGTCGGCTCAACCTGGCCGACTTCGCCGAGCGGATCGGGTTCGCGCTGCCGACCGGTCCGTACGAGACGGTCGGCGGGTTCGTGATGGCCGCCCTCGGCCGGCTGCCCCGTACCGGCGACGAGGTGGCGGTGCCCGGCACGCACCCCCGCGCCCTTCCCGGGCCGTCCCGCGTCGCCGAGCTGGACGGCGGGTCGCCCGAGGGCGGCTGGCTGCTGCGGGTGCTGGCCGTGGAGGGACGTCGGGTGGCCCGGGTCGGCATCGTCCCGGTCCCGGGCCCGGAACACCCCGTCAGCGTGCCGGCGGCCCGGACCGACGAGGACGTCGACGCCTGAGGGACCGGCCCGTGGCCGCTCCCGCAGCCCGCGCCTGCTCGCTCACCCGGGCCGCCGTGACGGGCCCGATCAGTTGATCTGGAGTTTGCGCCAGGTGGCGCCGTCGGCGGAGTAGGCCGCCCAGCCGGTGCCGAAGAGGTCGTAGGCGACGTACCCGGCCGTGGTGCGGGCCAGCCGACCGACGTCCGGGAGACTCCCGCCGGCCGGGGCGAACGTGGCGCCGTCGTCGGAACTGACGTACCAGCGCTGGTCGGTGCCGGTGACCAGCAGCCGGCCGTCCAGCAGCGGCACCATCGCCCCGGCCAGCCGTTCGGGGCCGCCCTGCGCTCCGACCCGGCGGAAGGTCCGGCCGCCGTCGGCGGCGTGGTACAGCGCCCGCACGGTGCGGTCGGCGTCGAGCACCACGGCGTACGCGTGGCTGCCCAGGCTGGCCACCTCGACCGTGCCGGCCGCCGGAGACGGCGCTTCCGGCAGCGTGACGGTCCGCCAGGTGGTTCCCAGGTCCCGGGTGACCGCGACCGCGGGCCGCCCGCTGTGGAACCCGCCGGCCCACCAGGCGCCGTCGGGGCTCGCCGCGGTCGCCACCCAGCACACGTCAAGATCCGGTTGGCTCGGTGTGGTGCCGGCCCGGGGCAGGTCGGGCCGCCAGAGCTCGACGGCGTACCCGCATCCGCCTCCCGGTCCGGCCCGAAGGCTGTCTCCCGTGGTCGGCGTCACCGGCCCCGTCCCGTCGCCCGACCCGATGGCGCGCCAGCTGTGGCCGTGGTCGGTGGAAACGTACGTCGGGCCGTCGCCGGTGACGAGCAGCCGGCCGTCGGCGACCGCGGCGAGCCCGAGGCCGGGCCGGCCGGCGCTGTCCGCGGGCAGGCTGGCGTACTGCCAGGTCAGGCCCCCGTCGGCGGTGCGGGCCACCGTCGCCGGGCAGGGGGCGGTGGCCGGGCAGAGCGTCAGCACGTACCCGTGGTCCGGATCGACGAACTCGACGTCGGCGATGGCGCCTGGGACGTACGCGACGCCGGGCTCGGTGAGCCCGTTGATCGTGATGCCGGCGCCGGTGTAGACCGGCCCGCCGGGTGGTGGCTCCACCGCCCGATCCGCCACCGGCGGCGGTACGACGTCGCCGGCGACCCCGGGCCGGAGCGCCAGTCCGGCGCCGAGGGTGACGAGGAGCAGGGCAACACCGCCACCCGCCGTGGCGGCCCGCCGACGGCGGCGCCGGGTCGCCGCCCGCTCCCGGATGAGGTCCAGCGGCGGTTGGTCGATGCTCTCCAGCAGCTCCGCGCGGCCCCGCGCCAGCCGTACGTCGAGCGCGGTGCCGGAGATGTCTCGGTCAGCCATGGTTCACCCCGGTCGTACCGCCGGCCGGGTCCGCGCCGCCGGTCCGGTCGGTGCCACCGGCCTCCTCCCTGGTGCCGAATCGTCGGCTGTCGCGTGCCCGCGCGCCGCCGCGCTCGGCGGTGCCGGCCCGGTCTTCGCCGCGGGCCCGACCGGAGTCGGGTCGGTGCGGTCAAGGGACCCGGGTGTGCCGTCGCGCCCGTGGTAGTCCCCGAGCAGGGCGGCGAGCGCGGCCCGACCCCGGGACAGGCGGGACTTCACCGTCCCGACCGGTACGCCCAGCAGCGTGGCGACCTCCTCGACCGGCAGGTCGGCGAGGTAGTGCAGCACGATCACCTCCCGGTAGCCGACCGGCAGGCCGGCCAGCGCCTCCCGCAGGTCGGTGCGCTCGGGACCGGGGGCGGCCTCGACCAGGCGGCTCACCGGACGGTCGCGGAGCAGGATCGCGTCCAGCAGCTGGCGGCGCCGCCAGCGCCGGCGGACCACGTTGACCGCGACGGTACGCAACCACGCCTCCGGGTTGTCGACGTCGGTGAGCCCACGCGGCCGGGCGATCGCCCGGGCGAAGGCCTCCTGCACCACGTCCTGCGCCTCGGTCAGGTCGGTGGTGAACGCGTAGACCTGCGTGACCAGCCGGCGGTAGCAGGCGTGGTACAGCTCGGCCATCGCCTGGTCCATCGCGGTCCGGCCCTGGTCCGATCCGCCTCCGCTCCGGTCCCGTGCCAAGGGCTGTCCTCTCCGGTACGGCCGAACCCGGCCGGAGCCCCGCCGTGGCCCGACCGACTGTGGTCTCAGGCTACGAGTCCCGAGCCAACCGGCCGGTTCCCCGGAACGGTTCGGGTCGGCCCCCGGGGTCCGTCGACTCGCCGACAGACCGGGGCCCGGGTGTCCGGCCCCGCCGATGTCGGCGGCCCCGGTCCGGTCGGTCCCCGCCTCCTCGGTCCGCCGACCGTCCCCGGTTGCGTACGGGTCGCCGTGCCGACGGTGACGGAGTTGGCACCGGACCGGTCGGGACAGGGGGGCGGGGGAGCTGTCAGAATGGCCGGCATGTCCGACGTTGCCGCCCGGCCCCGGGTCCTCTCCGGCATCCAGCCAACCGCCGACTCGTTCCACCTCGGCAACTACCTGGGTGCGGTCCGCAACTGGGTGGCGATGCAGGAGACCCACGACGCGTTCTACTGCGTCGTGGACCTGCACGCGATCACCGCCGGGCACGAGCCGGAGACGCTGCGTCAGCGGACCCGGGTCGCCGCGGCGCAGTTGCTGGCCGTCGGGCTCGATCCCGAGCGCTGCACCCTCTTCGTCCAGTCCCACGTGCCGGAGCACCCGCAGCTCGCCTGGGTGCTCAACTGCCTCACCGGCTTCGGCGAGGCGAGCCGGATGACCCAGTTCAAGGACAAGTCGGCGAAACAGGGCGCCGAGCGCTCCAGCGTCGGACTCTTCACGTACCCGATCCTGCAGGCCGCCGACATCCTGCTCTACCAGGCCGACGCGGTGCCGGTCGGAGAGGACCAGCGGCAGCACCTGGAGCTGACCCGCGACCTGGCGCAGCGGTTCAATTCCCGCTTCGGGCGGACCTTCACCGTCCCGGCGCCGTACATCATCCGGGACACCGCGAAGATCACCGACCTCCAGGATCCGACGGCGAAGATGTCCAAGTCGTCGTCCTCCCCGGCCGGGATCATCGAGCTGCTCGACGACCCGGCCCGGTCGGCCAAGAAGATCCGGTCGGCGGTGACCGACACCGGCCGGGAGATCATCTTTGATCCGGAGCGGAAGCCGGGGATCTCCAACCTGCTGACCATCTACGCGGCCCTGACCGACCGCTCGATCGACGACCTGGTCGCGGCGTACGACGGCAAGGGATACGGCGACCTGAAGAAGGATCTGGGCCAGGTGGTGGCGGACTTTGTCACGCCGATCCAGGAGCGGACCCGGCAGTACCTGGAGGATCCGGCCCAACTGGACAAGCTTCTGGCGGTCGGGGCGGAGAAGGCCCGGGCGGTCGCCTCGGTGACCCTGCGCCAGGCGTACGACCGGGTCGGGTTCCTGCCGGGCGCACGGCTCGGCTAGCCGTCTCGCCGCCCTCCGCCCCGGCGCGTCGCCGCCGAGGGAGCCGGTGCCGGGCGGGGCGACGGCGGACGTGGTCGTCGGCCGGGTGGTGCCGGTCGGCGGGGTGGGGAGCGGAGGATGGTTGTCACGGACGGATCGCAGGACCCCGACACCCCGATGACTCGGGTCGGGGTCGCGGTGGACATTCCCGAGCCGTGGCGCGGGTTCCTCACCCGGCGCCGCGCGGAGGCGGGCGACCCGCAGGCGGCGTACGTCCCGGCCCACCTGACGCTGCTCGGGCCGACCGACATCCCGGTGGCCAGCCTGCCGGCGGTCGAGCGCCACCTGGCCGCGGTGGCCGCCGCGCACCGGCCGTACCGGCTGCACCTGCGCGGGACCGGCACCTTCCGGCCGGTGACCGACGTGGTGTTCGTGGTGGTCGCGGCCGGGATCAGCGAGTGCGAGCTGCTGGCCGGCGCGATCGGGTCGGCGCCCGAGCTGCGCCGGGAGAACCGCTTCCCGTACCACCCCCACGTCACGGTCGCCCAGGACGTCGCCCCCGAGGCGCTGGACAAGGTGTACGAGGATCTGGCCGACTTCTCGGCGATCTTCACGGTCGAGAAGTTCACCCTCTTCTCGCACGGTGACGACGCCCGCTGGCAGCCGCGCCGGGACTTCCGGCTCGGAGGCTGACCCGCCGGTACGACGCACCACCGGCGACGGCGACGACCCGGACGCGGCGGGTCTCCCCGCGCGGCGCGGCGCCCGGCACGACGCGGCGGCCCCCGGCTGACGGGCGGATGGGCAAGGATGGCGGCGTGAAGGCGTTGGATCGGCTGCTCGCCCGCCTCAACCAGCGGCTGACCGAGCGGCGTCGGCGGTCGCCGTGGTTCGACGACCTGGCCCGGGCGGTGGGACGCTACACGGACGTGCTCGGCAGCCGCCTCGCGGCGGCGATCGCCTACTACGGCTTCTTCGCCGTCTTCGCGCTTGGCCTGGTCTCGTACACGGTGCTCGGCGCCCTGCTCGGGGACGATCCGGAGAGCGGCCAGGTGATCGTGCACTTCATCCAGCGGAACCTGCCGTTCGTCGACCCGGAGCAGATCCGGCAGGCCAGCAGACGGCCGGGAGCCATCGGGCTCGTCCTGCTGGTGATCACCGGGATCGGCTGGGTGGAGTCGATCCGTTCGTCGCAGCGGCTGATCCACGGGCTGGCCCAGCATCCCGGCTACTTCGTGATCCGCCAGCTCATCGACCTGGCGATCCTGCTCGGCATCTTCGTGCTGCTCGGGCTCTCGCTCGGCGCGGTGGACGCGCTGGAGTCGCTGTTGCGCTGGGCGCTGGGCGCCCGCTCCGTCGGCCTCTCGATCGCCAGTTGGCTGCTGGCGTTCCTGGTCAACGTGGTGCTGGCCTCGGCGCTGCTGCTCGCCGTACCGCGGCTGCACATGAGCTTTCGGCGGTGGTGGCCGCCGGTGGGGGTGGTCGCGCTCGGCATAACGCTGCTGAACTCGGTGGGGCGCTACTACGTGATGCGATGGGAGCGCAATCCGGCGTACACGGTGGTGGCCGGCGCCGTCGGGCTGCTCATCTACCTCTACCTCCTGAACCAGTTGCTACTCTTCGGGGCGGCGCTCGCGGCGACGAGCCGGCACGGCCGGGTCGTGGATCTGGCCCGCAGCGCCCCCGTCCCCGACCCGGCGGATCCGGAACGCCGTCCACCGTCCAGGTCACCCACGCTCCAGAGCGACGACGGAGGAGGACCAACGGCGCGCGGCGACCGGCGTGGCTGTTCGGGGAAAAGCCGCGAACAGGACTTCTGACATGGTCATGATGAGCCCGTGGGCGCACTCGTGACGTTGGAACTGCCGGACGACTCCCCGACCCTCGCCCTGCCCTGGATCATCACCTTTGGTCCGCTGGACGACGAGGACGAGTGGGAGCCGGTGGTCTGCGGCCCATACGAGCGGCCGCACGCGCTCGCGCTGGCCGAGTCCGTGGTCGCCGACGAGGACCTGATGGCGGTGGTCGAGCCGCTACTGCCGAAGGTCTCTCCCGAGGAGATCCGGGCCGAGATCACCGCTGCGCAGCGCGCCGCCGAGGACGAGGCGGCGCAGCTCGACGACGCGAGCCTCTACGGCGACTTCGAGGATCTCGTCCCGGAGACCGAGGTCGGCGAGAGCACCCGTCGCCCGGCGCAGCCGCAACAGCCCCCGTCCGAGGCCGAGGTGCGCGCCGGCTTCGCCCGGATCGCCGCACTACTCACCGGAGTTCGCTGACCGGACTCGTCGCCGGCCGATGCTCCGGCGGCGCGCCCAACCCGTGGACATTCCTCGGTCCCGCGCCGTGGCCGGCGCGGTTGCCCGCCGTGCTCACCATGGACTCACACGCGAGTCCGGCCGGGGCGCGGGCATGCAGATCATCGAGGTCACGGATCTCTGGGTGCGGTCAGCCGTGGTGCGCCACGGCCTGATGGACCTCGGCTGTCGCCCTCGCGCCTTTGAGTGGCTTGTCGTCGCGGACGTGTAGCCGGTCGCGCGACGACGAGCCGTGGACCGGGCAGCGCCGGTCAGGCGGCGGCTGTCGCGGCGAGGAGCTGGGCGAGTTCGACCGGCCGGGTGTACATCGGCCAGTGCCCGGAGTTGATGTCGACCAGGTCGAGGTGCTTGGCCTTGGCGAGTTCGGGCAGGTCGCCGGCGTTGATCCACTCCTGCGCCTGGGCCGGGGTGAACTCGGGACAGACGAGCGTGACCGGTACGTCGTACCGTCGCTCGTCGCGCAGGCGTACGACTGCCTTGGACACCGCCTCCGGGACGGGGTGCGCGGCGGCGGCGATTGTCTGCCGGGTCTGCTCGTCGAGGTCGGCGGCGTCCGGCCCCTCGAACGGACCCCAGCCGGGAAAGGGCATGAGCCCGTTCTCCACCGGGAAGAAGTCGGCGTAGCGCTCGCCGTCGGCGGACGGAAAGCCGCCGATCATGACGGCCTTCGCGATCCGCTCCGGTCGTGCGTCGGCGGCCAGCCAGGCGAGGGTGCAGGCAGCGGAGTGCCCGACCACCATGGGGCGCTCCGGTGCCGCGTCCACCGCGGCGACCACCGCGGCCACCTGGTCGTCGAGGCTGGCGGTCGTCGACCCGTCGCCCTGGCCGGGGAGGGTGATCGGGACCGGGCGGTGACCGAGTTGCTCGAGTGCGGGCACGACGTCGTTCCAGGCGGACCCGTCGAGCCAGAGGCCGCCGATGAGCAGAATGTCCATGTCCGTCACTCTTCCTTTGGGCGGTTGTGGCCGGTCTCGGCACACGCTAACGCCTATTCCGGACGATCTACTGCCGGATTTTCGTCCGGACCGACTAGGGTTTCCGGGTGTCCACCGAGCCGAGCCCCACCGCCCGGGCGCTGCGTACCCTCGAGATCCTGCAGAACCGCCCCGGCACGACCGCCGAGGAACTCGCCGAGCGACTCGGCGTCACCGAGCGGGCCGCGCGGCGCTACGTCGGGATTCTCCGGGAGGCCGGCATCGCCGTCGAGTCAGCCCGGGGGCGCCACGGCGGCTACCGACTCCGGCGCGGGACCCGGCTGCCGCCGGTCGTCTTCTCCCAGGACGAGGCGCTCGGCCTGGTCATGGCCGCCCTCGACGGACATCCGGGCGCCGGCGACCCCGACAGTCCGGTCGGGGTCGCCCTGACCAAGGTCATCCAGGCCATGCCCGAGGGCGTCGGGCGGCAGGCCGCCGTACTGCGGGAGTACGCCTCGGCGGCACCCGACCCGTACTCGGCCCGGCCGGATCCCGCGACCACCGGTGCGCTGGTCGCCGCCGTCGCGGCCCGACGCCTGGTGCTGATCAGCTACCGCAGCGGCGCCGACAACGAGTGGGAGGCCGAGGTGGAGCCGTGGGCGGTGGTGACCCGGTACGGACGCTGGTACCTGCTGTGCCACTCCCGCCGCGCGGACGCGATCCGTACGTACCGGATCGACCGGATCCGCGCCGTCCGGCAGACCCCGGAGGAGTTCACCCCGCCCGACGACCTCGACCCGGTCGGGGTGCTCGAGCAGCACCTCGGCATCGGGTGGCCGTTCGCCACCCGGGTGGTCTTCGACGCGCCGGCGGCCGAGGTGGCCCGGTGGGTCCGGCCGCCGATGGGGCGGCTCGAGCCGTCGGGTGACGGGTGCGTGCTGGTCGGCAGCACCAACAATCCGACGATGTACGCCCAGGAGTGGTTGGCGCGCCTGCCGTTCGCTTTCCGGATCCAGGGCGGGCCGGAGCTGCGGACCGCGTTCGCGGCGCTGACCACGCGGTTCGCCGCCGCCCTGGGCGACCCAGGTCAGGACTGACGGAACCAGCCGGCGGCGTCGACCGGCAGCAACGGACCGTCGCCGTCGCCGTCGACCAGGGCCGCGCTGGTGAGCACCGGTACGCCGTACCCGCTGGTCGGCACCGGAGCGCTGCCGAAGTTGACCACGCAGACCAGGTCCGGTCCGCCAGCGCCGACCCGGCGGAAGGCGAGGACGTCCGACTCGCTCGCCAGCCACTCCACCCGGGCCACCGCCGGCAGCTCACGCCGTAGCCGCAACGCCGTCCGGTAGAGCTCCAGGGTCGACTCCGGACGTCCGGTCTGGGCGGCGACCGAGAGCGCCCGCCAGGTCGCCGGCGCCGGCAGCCAGGACGGCCCGCCGTCCCGTGGCCCGAAGCCGTACGGCGGCACGTCGCCGCCCCACGGCAGTGGCACCCGGCAGCCGTCCCGGCTCTGACCGGTACGCGGGAAGGCCGGATCCTGCCGTAGGTCGTCTGGAATGTCGCGTACCTCCGGCAGCCCCAGCTCCTCGCCCTGATAGAGGTAGGCGGAGCCGGGCAGGGCGAGCATCAGCAGGGCGGCGGCGCGGGCCCGGCGCAGCCCGAGCGCGCCGTCGCCGTACCGGGTGACGTGCCGGGGCTTGTCGTGGTTGGAGAGCACCCAGGTGGTCGGCGCGCGGACGACCGCGGCCTCGGCGAGCGCGGTGTCGATCACCTTTCGGAACGAGTCGGCCGACCAGGTCGCGTCGAGGAAGTCGAAGTTGAACGCCTGGTGCAGCTCGTCCGGGCCGATGTAGCGGGCCAGCCGCTGCGGGGTCTCGGCCCACGCCTCGGCGACCGCCATCCGGCCGCCCGGGTAGCTGTCCAGGATCGGCCGCCAGGCGCGGTAGATGTCGTGCACCTCGTCCTGGTCGAAGTACGGGAGCCGCCCCCTGCCGAGCAGTTCGATCTGGGGTTGCCCGGTGGTGAGCAGGCCGAAGCCGACGTCCGGCAACCCCTCCGCCTTGATCATCCCGTGCGCCACGTCGATCCGGAATCCGTCGACCCCACGGTCGAGCCAGAACCGCAGGATCTCCTCGAACTCGGCGCGGACCTCGGGGTGCCGCCAGTTCAGGTCGGGCTGGGCCGGGTCGAAGAGGTGCAGGTACCACTGGCCGTCCGGGACCCGGGTCCAGGCCGGGCCGCCAAAGATCGACTCCCAGTCGTTGGGCGGCAGTTCACCGGCCGCACCCCGGCCGTCCCGGAACAGGTAGCGGTCCCGTTCCGGCGACCCCGGCGGGCTGGCCAGCGCCGCCTGGAACCAGGGATGCGCGGTCGAGGTGTGGTTCGGAACGAGGTCGATGATGATCCGCAGGCCCAGCGCGTGCGCGTCGGCGACCATCGCGTCGAAGTCGGCGAGGGTGCCGAAGAGCGGGTCGACGTCCCGGTAGTCGGCGACGTCGTACCCACCGTCGATCATGGGGGAGCGGTAGAACGGGGTGAGCCAGAGGGCGTCCACGCCGAGGTCCCGCAGGTACGGTAGGCGGCTCCGGAGCCCGACCAGGTCGCCGACCCCGTCCCCGTCGCCGTCGGCGAAGCTGCGGACGTAGACCTCGTAGACGACGGCGGACTGCCACCAGTCGTCGCTCGACCGGGGCGGCGTGGGGGAGGGGCTCATCGGGGTGCTTCCGTTCCTCGTCTCGACCGGGGGCGTCGCCGTGCCGGCTCGGTGGCGGGCACTGCATGAGTCAGTCAAATCTTGCGCAAGAATCGTCGCGGGCCGTCGGGGCGGGTCAGACCGGCAGGGCCACGTTCGCGGGATCGGCCGGCCGGGGCGGGCTCCCGGCGGATCCGGGAGCGACCGCGGTGGAGCCGCGGACCACCAGCTCGGGGCGGAAGACGTACTCCGAGTGTGGGGCGGCGTGTCCGTTGATCTCGTCGACGAGCGCGCGTACCGCGGCGACCGCCATCGCGGTGACCGGCTGGCGCATCGTGGTCAGCGGCGGATCGGTGAACGCCATCAGCGGCGAGTCGTCGTACCCGACGACCGAGAGGTCGCCCGGGACCGACAGGCCGCGCTGCCGGGCCGCCCGGATCGCCCCGAGCGCCATCAGGTCCGAGCCACAGACCAGGCCGGTCACCCCGCGGTCGAGGAGCCGGGCGGCGGCGGCCTCGCCACCCTCCACCCCGAACAACGACAGCTCGGCCAGCTCGTCGATCTCCTCGTCGGCCATGCCCAGCAGGCGCCGCATCGCGGCCTTGTAGCCGGCCAGCTTCCGCTGCACCGGAACGAACCGGGCCGGGCCGGTGATCATCCCGATCCGCCGGTGCCCGAGCGCCACCAGGTGGGCGACGGCCAGTTCGGCGGCCTCCCGGTCGTCACAGGAGACGAAGGGCGCCGGGATGTCGGGCACGTAGCCGTTGACCAGGACGATCGGCAGGGGCCGGGAGATGAGCTTCCGGTAGCGGGTGTGGTCGGCGGCGGTGTCGGCGTGCAGGCCGGAGACGAAGACGATCCCGGAGACCTGCCGGTCCAGCAGCATCTCGACGTACTCGTCCTCGGTCACGCCGCCGGGTGTCTGCGTGCACAGGACCGAGGTGAAGCCGGCCTGCGCCAGCCCCGACTCGACGACCTGGGCGAAGGCGGGGAAGATCGGGTTCTCCAGCTCCGGCACCACCAGCCCGACCAGGCCGGCGCTGCGTTTGCGTAGCCGGGCGGGCCGTTCGTAGCCGAGGACGTCGAGCGCGGTCAGCACGGCCTGCCGGGTCTCCGGCGCCACACCGGGGCGGTCGTTGAGGACCCGCGACACCGTCGCCTCGCTCACCTCGGCCTGGGCGGCGATGTCGGCCAGTCGTGCACGCATGGCCGCACTCTAACGTATCGGCAAGATCTTGCGTAGATCCTGCAAGCCCTTCCATTAGCTGCAACGTCTTGCTAACGTCCCGGCAACACGCACCAGCAGCGGCGCGACCCGGCGCCGGATGGACAAGTCCAGAGCTTCCCCCACCGGCCGGCCGTGCGCGGCGGGCCGGCCTTGATTGACAGGAGTACCGATGCGCATCCGTAGCGCGGGCGTGGCCGCCGCCGTCGCCCTGGCGCTGGCCGCTGCCGGCTGTGGCGGCGGCGAGGAGCCCAACACCACCGAATCCCCCAGGGCCGCCGGCGGCAAGCTGGTGATCTGGGCGGACGACAAGCGCACCGCCGCCCTCAAGCCCTTCGCCGAGAAGTTCGGCCAGGCCAATGGCGTCACCGTCGAGGTGCAGGCCGTCGCCAACGACGTCCTCCAGACCACCTTCGTCACCGCGTCGCAGCAGGGCAGCGGCCCGGACATCGTCGTCGGCGCACACGACTGGATCGGCAACCTGGTCCAGAACGGCGCCATCGATCCCGTCCAGCTGTCCGCCACGCAGAAGAACGCCTTCCACCCCACCGCCCTCAAGGCGGTCACCTTCAGCGGCCAGACCTACGGCGTGCCGTACGCGATGGAGAACCTGGCGCTGATCCGCAACACCCAGCTCGCCCCGGAGGCCCCGCGGACGATCGAGGAGCTGGTCGCGACGGGCAAGCGGCTCAAGGCCGACAAGAAGGTCAGCGAGGTGCTCTGCCTCCAGGTCGGACAGAACGGGGACGCGTACCACATCTACCCGCTGTACAGCTCGGCCGGTGGCACGCTCTTCGGCACCACACCCGAGGGCGACTACGACCCGAAGAACCTCGGCGTCGGCACGCCCGAGTCGATCGCGGCCTTCCGGAAGATCGCCGCCCTCGGGGAGAAGGGCGAGGGGGTGCTGAAGCGCTCGATCACCGCCGAGAACTCGATCTCCCTCTTCACGGGGAAGAAGTGCGCCTTCCTGGTCTCCGGCCCCTGGGCGATCAGCGACGTCAAGAAGGCGGGACTCGCGTACGACGTCACCCCGGTCCCCGGCTTCGCCGGTGCGGGCCCGGCGCGGCCGTTCGTCGGGGTGCAGGCGTTCTACGTGGCGGCCAAGGGCCAGAACAAGGCCGTGGCGCAGGAGTTCGCCGCCAACTACGTCTCCACGCCCGAGCTGGCGGTGGCGCTCTACCAGGCCGACCCGCGCCCGCCGGCGCTGACCGCCGCGCTCGACCAGCTCATGGGGACCGACCCGGACCTGGCCAAGTTCCTCGACGCGGGCAAGGACGGGGCCGTCCTGCCGGCGATTCCGGCGATGGCCGCGGTCTGGGACCCGTTCGGCAAGGCCGAGGCCGCGATCATCGGCGGCGCCGACCCGGCCGCCACGCTCACCTCCGCCGGCAAGACCATCGCGGGCCAGATCAAGTAACCGCCACCATGGAGAACCGCGAGTTCGGTGCGGGGCCGGCCACGCCGGTCCCGCACCGCGGCCCGGTCCCGCCGCGCCACCACGCCGGCCCCGTCACGGTGACCGGCCTGGCCGTCAAGGTCGTCGTCCTCGGACTGACCGTCGGGATCGCCGTCTGGGCGGCCTTCCCGCTGGTGGACGCCGGCGCGTGGGCCGGGCTGACACTGCTGGTCGCCGCCACGGCGGGACTCTGCTACCTCTACCTGACCCGGCGGTACGTCCCCGCGAAGTACCTCGTCCCCGGCACCCTCTTCCTGCTGGCCTTCCAGGTGCTCCCGGTGCTCTACACCGTGGCCACCGCCTTCACCAACTTCGGTGACGGGCACCGGGGGAGCAAGCAGGAGGCGATCGTCGCGATCCAGACCGCGTCGGTCACCCAGGTGCCGGGCTCCACCGAGTACGCCCTCGCCGTCGCCACGACCGGCGACCCGGCGACCGGTCCGCTCGTCTTCCTGCTCACCGACCCGGCCACCGGCACCGTCTCGGTCGGGGACGCCGGAGGGCTGCGGCAGCTTGCCGCCGAGGACGTCACGGTCGACGCCGGCGGTCGGGTCACCGCCGCCAGGGGCTACACCCTGCTCACCATCGGCCAGGCCGGCGCGCGCAGCGAGGAGATCACGAACCTCGCGGTGCCGACCGCCGGGGGCGCGATCCGCTCCGCCGGGCTCTCTCGGGCGTACGAGGGGAAGGCGCAGCGGACGTACGACGCGGGCTGCGACTGCATCCGGGACGCGGAGAGCGGGAAGGTGTGGACGGCGGACGCCGACCTCGGCGCGTTCGTGGCCGCGGACGGGGAGCGGCTGGCGCAGGGCTGGAAGGTCGGCGTCGGGTTCCAGAACCTGACCCGGGTGGTGACCGATCCGAACATCTCCGGCCCGTTCCTGCGGACGCTGATCTGGAACCTCTGCTTCGCGGTGGCCTCGGCCGGCGGCACCTTCGCCCTCGGGCTGCTCTGCGCCCTGGCGCTGCACTCGCCCCGGGTGCGCGGCCGCACCATCTACCGGGTCCTGCTGATCCTGCCGTACGCCATGCCGTCGTTCGCGATGCTGCTGGTCTGGCGGGACATGTTCAACACCGACTTCGGTCTCCTCAACAACCTCCTCGGTATGCACGTGGACTGGTTCGGGAACGCCTGGTCCGCCCGGGCGGCGGTGCTCCTGGTGCAGCTCTGGCTCGGCTTCCCGTACATGTTCCTGGTCGCCACCGGCGCGTTGCAGGCCATCCCGGCCCAGCTCACCGAGGCGGCCTCGGTGGACGGGGCGTCGCGCTGGCAGTCGTTCCGACGGATCACCCTGCCGCTGCTGCTGGTTGCGCTCTCCCCGCTGCTGATCGCCTCGTTCGCGTACAACTTCAACAACTTCAACGCCATCTACCTGACCACCGAGGGGGCGCCGTTCCCGGCGGACAATCCGTCGGTCGGCGCGACGGACCTCCTGATCACCTACACGTACCGGCTCGCCTTCGGCGGGCAGGGAGCGCAGTACGGCTTCGCGGCGGCGATCTCGATCTTCATCTTCACGCTGGTTGCGATCATCGCGGCGGTGACCTTCCGGCGTACCCGGCAGCAGGAGGAGGTCTACTCGTGACCGCAGTCGCGCCCCCGCGAGACCGGACCGACCGCGGTGGACCGTCGGCCGGGCCGCGCCGCGCCCACCGCTCGTGGGTCAGCGAGGTCGGCTGGCGGCACCTGGTGGGGCTCCTCGCCGTCGCGTTCAGTCTCTTCCCGATCCTGTTCGTGGTCTCCGCGGCGGTGAACCCGCTCGGCACGCTCAGCTCGACCGGGCTGGTGCCGAGCGGCGGGATCTCGGGGGAGAACTTCGCCAACCTCTTCGCCCGGACGGCGTTCGGCCGGTGGTTCCTCAACTCCGTCCTGGTCGCCGGCCTGGCGTCGGCGGCCTCGGTCTTCCTCTCGGCGCTGGCGGCGTACGCCTTCTCCCGGATGCGGTTCTTGGGCCGGCGGATCGGGCTGCTCTCCCTGCTGCTGATCCAGATGTTCCCGCAGTTCCTGGCGATCGTGGCGATCTTCCTGATCTTCAGTACCGTCACCGACCTCTGGCCGGAGATCGGTTTCAACACGCCGTTCGGCCTGATCCTGGTCTATCTCGGTGGCGCGCTTGGCGCGAACACCTGGCTGATGAAGGGCTTCTTCGACACCCTGCCGAGGGAGATCGACGAGTCGGCCACCATGGACGGTGCGAGTCACGCCCAGGTGTTCTTCCGGATCATGCTGCCGCTGGTGACCCCGATCCTGGCGGTCACCGCGCTGCTCTCCTTCATCACCACGATCAACGAGTTCCTGGTCGCGAGCGTCTTCCTCACCGACACCGAGGCCAAGACCCTCGCCGTCGGGATGTACGGGCTGATCGACGGGGAGCGCAACAACAACTTCGGCATCTTCGCCGCCGGCACCCTGCTGACCGCGGTCCCGACGGTCCTGCTCTTCCAGTTCCTCCAGCGCTACATCGTCTCCGGGCTGGCGGCCGGGGCGGTGAAGGGGTGAGCCGGTGAGGCCGCTCACCGGGTCGGCAGGCCCAGGGCCTCCCGCATCCGGCCGATCTCGACGGCCTGCTCGAAGGCGATGTTCCGGGCCAACTCCCGGATCTGCGGGTCCACCCCGGAGGTGAGCACCTCCTGGGCCATCTGGATGGCGCCCTCGTGGTGTTCGGTCATCATCTCGACGAACCGGCGGTCGAAGTCGGTGCCGGTCGCGGCCGCGAGGGCGGCGATCGCCTCCGGGCTCTGCATCCCGTGCCGGGTCCGCGCGTCGTGGCCGCCGTGCTCGGCCGAGCCGGGGTCGAGCCCACGGTCCCGCAGCCAGCTTCGGAGGACCTCGACCTCGGGTTGCTGCACCGCCCTGATCCGGTCGGCGATGGCGATCACCGCGGCGCTGCCGGCCCGCTGCGGGGCCAGGGCGGCCATCGCCAGGGCCTGCTCGTGGTGCGGGATCATCATCCGAACGAAGCGGACGTCCGCGGCGTTCGGTGTCGGGCCGGTGCCGGGGCTGATCTGGTCGGGCCGGAGGACCTCGGCGGACTCGCCCGGCCGGCCGGGCCGGATCACGGGCGCGGTGCCGTCGGCCTGCGCGGCCGGGGTCGTCGGCGCCGGGGTCACGGTGGCGGTGGGGCCCGCCGCCGGTTCCGGCTCCCCGGTCAGGGCGGCGACCAGGGCGGCGCCACCGACCAGGAGCACCGCGGCCACCTCGGCGAGCACGACGAGGCCGGTCGCGCGTCGGCGACCGGCTCCGTTCCCGTTCTTCGCCAACACCACAGCGTGACTCCCGTCCGCCGCCGGCCGAACGCGACGTAGCCAGGGCCTTCGTGCCGAGGTGGTGGCGCGCCCCGGCGGTTGGCCGATGGTAGCCGACCGGGTGCGGACCCGGAAGCGTCGCGGCCTGCAAGGACGCCGGGACCAGGAGGCGGCCTCGGCGCCGGGACGGCCGACCGTGACGGTGCCGGGTGGATGAGGCAGGATGGCCGCTGTGGAAGCGCTGCGACTGATACTCCTCTACGCGCACCTGATCGGCTTCGCGCTGCTACTCGGTGGAGCCGTCGGGCAGTACGTCACCGGACGGATCCGGATCAACGCGCCCATGCTGTGGGGTGCCGGCATCCAGTTGATCACTGGGATCGGCCTCTCCGCGCCGCTGCGGGACGGGAACGAGCCGTCGCCGGCGAAGCTCGCCACCAAGCTGGTGATCGCTCTGATGATCTTCGTGATGGTCTTCTTCTCGCGCAAGCGGGAGGTGGTCAACCGGGGTCACTTCTTCGCGATCATCGGGCTGACCCTGGTGAACGCCGCCGTGGCCGTCTTCTGGCGCTGACGCCGGTTGACGCTGCGGCCGTCTCCCGGCCCGCCCGACCGGATCGGTGAACCCGTCGCCGCCATCGCGAAATGCCCGATAAAGGGTGACAAGTCGATCGGGGTCAGGCATCGGGCAGGCCGTCGAGTGATCTCGCACACGCTGAAGTTACGTAAGGGTAACGGGCGTTAAACAGTCGGGCACGATTGTCGGCCGGTGGGCAGGGGCGGGCGTACGCTCCCGTCCGTAACGTGGGACGCCGGCGGCACATGCGCAGGCCGGCACAAGGGCTGCCACCGCGCTGGGCGGTGTGCAATGGGAAGGAGACCGTCTTGCGCTCTGCGCGTGGGATGCGGATCGTCTCGGTACTCGCTGTCGGCGGGCTCGCGCTCGGCGCCGCCGCGTGTGGCGAGGCTCCGGAGGAGAACAACGCCGGCGGCGACGCGGCCGACAAGTACTCCGCCTGTATGGTGACCGACGTCGGCGGCATCGACGACAAGTCGTTCAACACCTCGGCCTGGGCCGGCCTGGAGGCGGCGAAGGCCGCGAACAGCAATATCGACATCAAGTACGTGGCGTCCAAGGCCGAGGCCGAGTACGAGCCGAACCTGCGCGGGTTCGTCAACCAGGACTGCGACTTCATCCTCGCCGTCGGCGGCCTGATGGGCGACGCCACGTCGAAGATCGCCAAGGCGAACCCGGACCAGCAGTTCGGCATCGTGGACGCGAAGCTGCCGGAGAGCAACGTCTTCCCGATGCAGTTCGACACCGCGCAGGCCGCCTTCCAGGCCGGCTACCTGGCCGCCGGGATGACCAAGACCGGCAAGGTCGGCACGTACGGCGGCATGAAGATCCCGCCGGTGACCATCTTCATGGACGGCTTCGCCGACGGCGTCGCGCACTACAACAAGGTCAAGGGCACGAACGTCCAGCTGCTGGGTTGGGACAAGGCCACCCAGAACGGGTCGTTCACCAACGACTTCGTGAAGCAGGACGAGGGTAAGAAGGTCAGCGACGCGCTCGTCGCGCAGGGCGCCGACATCGTCATGCCGGTGGCCGGTGCGGCCGGTCTGGGTACCACCGCGGCCGCCCAGGCCTCGAACGGCAAGTTCTCGGTGATCTGGGTCGACGTCGACGGTTGCGAGAGCACCCAGAACTGCTCGGTCCTGCTCACCACCGTGGTCAAGAACATCAAGGACGCCGTCAAGGACGCGGTCCTGAGGGCGGCCAACGGCGAGAAGCTGGCCCACGACCCCGGCTACCTCGGCACCCTGGCCAACAACGGCGTCTCGCTCGCCCCGTACCACGAGTTCGACAGCAAGGTGCCGGCGGAGCTGAAGGCGGAGGTCGAGAAGCTCAAGACCGACATCGCCGCCGGTACGATCACCGTCACCTCCGCTGCCCAGCCGAAGTGACGACCGGTCGGCCGTCCCCGCCACGATCGGGACGGCCGACCAGGGCCGGCGTGTCGACGGACGATCCGGCCGTTCCGGTCCGCGTGGGGACGCTCTCCCACCGGGCCGGGGCGGCCGCTTTTCGCACCGTCCACCGACGGCCGAACAGTCCGTCATGATCGCCGGACTGACCCTGTCGACCTGGCCCCGCAGCAGCTAGGCTGCACCATCCGCCCATACCCCAGGAGGTTGCGCTGAGACTCGAACTGCGCGGCATCACCAAGCGGTTCGGTGACCTGGTCGCCAACGACCACATCGACCTGACGGTGGAGCCCGGAGAGATCCACGCGCTGCTCGGGGAGAACGGCGCGGGTAAGTCGACCCTGATGAACGTCCTGTACGGGCTGCTCCAGCCGGACGAGGGGGAGATCATCGTCGACGGCCGGCCGCTGCGGGTCCGTGGCCCCGGTGACGCGATCGCCGCCGGCATCGGCATGGTGCACCAGCACTTCATGCTGGTCCCGGTCTTCACCGTGGCCGAGAACGTCATGCTCGGCGCCGAGCAGGTCCGCGGCGGCTTCCTCGGCTTCCTCGACCGGCGGCGGGCCCGCCGCCAGGTCATCGAGGTCTCGACCCGCTACAACCTGCGGGTGGACCCGGACGCGGTCGTCGAGGACCTACCCGTCGGGGTGCAGCAGCGAGTCGAGATCGTCAAGGCCCTCACCCGCGACGTCGACCTTCTGATCCTCGACGAGCCGACCGCGGTGCTGACCCCGCAGGAGACCGAGGAACTGCTCGCCGTCATGAGGGCGCTCCGGGAATCCGGCAAGTCGATCGTCTTCATCACCCACAAGCTCAAGGAGGTGAAGGCGATCGCGGACCGGATCACGGTGATCCGGCGGGGCCGCGTCGTCGGCACGGCCGGCCCGGACGCGAGCGAGGACGAGCTCGCGGCGCTGATGGTCGGCCGTACCGTCAGCCTGCTGGTCGACAAGGGCCCGGCCCGACCCGGCGCGCCGGTGCTGGAGATCGAGGGGCTGGTGGTCGACGACGACCGGTCCTGCCGCGCCGTCGACGGGGTCGACCTGACCGTACGGGCCGGCGAGGTGCTCGGCATCGCCGGCGTCCAGGGCAACGGCCAGACCGAGCTGATCGAGGCGTTGATGGGGCTGCGACCGATCCTGCGCGGCTCGGTGCGTCTGGCCGGCGAGCGGATCGACGGCTGGCCCACCAAGCGGGTCCTCCGGGCCGGGGTCGGCTACGTCCCCGAGGACCGCAGCGTCGACGGTCTGGTCCGGGAGTTCAGCGTCGCCGAGAACCTGGTGCTGGACATCTACGACCAGCCGCCGTTCGGGACGGGACTCGTGCTCAGGCCCGACGCGATCGCCGCCTCGGCCCGGAAGCGGATCCCCGAGTTCGACGTCCGAACCCCGTCCGCCGAGGCCGCCGTCGGGACGCTCTCCGGCGGCAACCAGCAGAAGGTGATCATCGCGCGGGAGATGTCCCGGCCGCTCAAGCTCTTCGTGGCCGCCCAGCCCACCCGGGGCGTGGACGTCGGCTCCATCGAGTTCATCCACCGCCGGATCGTCCACGAGCGGGACATCGGCACCGCCGTCCTGCTCGTCTCCAGCGAGCTGGACGAGGTGATCGGGCTCGCCGACCGGATCGCGGTGATGTACCGGGGCCGGATCCTCGGCATCGTCGGCCCGGAGACCCCACGCGAGGAGATCGGGCTGCTGATGGCCGGCATCACCGGCGCGGTGGACGGAGCCGGGGAGGCCGAGCCCGCCCGCCCGGCCGGCCCCGGTACGCCGACGCCCACCGGGCCCGCCCCCGCCGACGACCCTGGTAACGAGGAAGCCCGATGACCGACGTCAACACCTCCGGGGTGCCCGCGCCGCGGGAGAATCCCGATCGGGAGCACGCCGAGGCCGAGAAGGTGAGCACCGCCGACGCCTCCGGTGACGCTGGCACGACGAACGGTGACGCCGTCCACACCACCGGTGAGGCGACGCCCCTCGGCGCGACCGCCGCGACGGCCGGCGGGGCACCGACCGACCGGGACGGCGGGGCCGCGTTGCTGCTGACGCTCTTCGTCCGCAACCTCTGGTCGGCGAACACCGTCACGGTCACCGTGCTCGCCATCGTGCTGGCGCTGGTGATCGGCGCCATCCTGATCATCGTCTCCGACCCGGACGTGCTCGCCACCTTCGGCTACCTCGCGGCCCGGCCCTCCGACGCACTGAACTCGAGCTGGGCGGCGGTCAGCGACGCGTACGCCAACCTCTTCAAGGGTGCGGTCGTCGACCCGGCGGCGGTACGGGACTGGATCAACGGGACGGGTGGCTGGCAGCCGGTCTTCGCGCCGATCTCCGAGACCCTGACCTACGCCGCCCCGCTGGTCTTCACCGGGTTGGCGGTGTCGCTGGCGTTCCGGGGCGGCCTGTTCAACATCGGCGCCCAGGGCCAGGCCACCCTCGGCGTGATCCTGGCCGCGCTGGCCGGTTTCCTGCTGCCGTTGCCGCCGGTCGTCCACCTGATCGTGGCGCTACTCGCCGGGGCGCTCGGCGGCGCGCTCTGGGGCTTCGCCTCCGGCTTCCTCAAGGCCCGGACCGGGGCGCACGAGGTGATCACCACGATCATGCTCAACTACGTCGCCACGTACTTCCTGGCCTGGATCATCGTGCAGGACGGGGTGCACGCGCCGGACCGTACCGACGCGATCAGCCGGTCCGTCGACGGCTCCGCCCAGCTGCCCCGGCTGCTCGGCGGCGACCTGCGGGTCCACCTCGGAATCGTGCTCGCCGTCGCCGCCACCTGGGCGGTCTCCTGGTTGCTCAACCGCTCCACCCTCGGCTTCGAGCTGCGCGCGGTCGGGGCCAACCCGGAGGCGGCCCGGACCGCCGGGATCAGCGTCGCGAGGACGTACGTCCTGGTCATGGCGATCGCGGGGGCGCTGGCCGGGCTCGGCGGCTCGAACATGGTGCTCGGCAGCACGGCCACCGCGCTCACCCCGTTGGTGGTCGCCCAGATCGGCTTCGACGGCATCCTGGTGGCGCTGCTCGGCCGGGTGAAGCCGTGGGGGGTCGCGCTCGCCGCGCTGCTCTTCGGCGCGCTGCAGGCCGGCGGCAACCGGATGCAGTCGTACGCGAGTGTCTCGCTGGAGCTGGTCACGGTGCTCCAGGCGCTGATCGTCATCTTCATCGCCGCGCCGGCCCTGGTGAAGGCGATCTTCGGGCTCCGGGCCGCCCGGGTCGCCCGGGCCCAGATGAGCATGGCGAAGGGCTGGTGAGACCGGTGGACGCGAGGAGAGCGTGCGAGCCGCGCAGTCGCGAACGGAGGGCTGCTCTGATGTCAACCGTGACCGCCGATGACGTCGCGGTCGCCGTACGACCGGGGTTCTGGACCCGCGACCGCAAGGTCGGGGCCGGGGCCGTGCTGTTCGGTGTCGTCGCGGCGGCCCTGTTCGGCGCCCTGGCCACCGGAGCGGACGCCCGGTTCACCATCAGCGAGGATGCCGGCGGTGCCGCGGTGGCGATCGACGGCACGCTCGGCGCCATCCTCTTCGGGCTGATCGCGGCGGCGGCCGGGGCGGCGCTGCTGGCCGGGGTGCCCACGCGCTGGTTCACCCCGCTGCTCGGCGTCGCGGTGGTCGGCGTCGTGCTGTCATTCCTCTGCTGGCAGGTCTCGGCGGCCCCGGCGGGTCAGAACTTCATGCCGCTGGTCAACATCGTCCGCGGGACGTTCATCCTCGCCCTGCCGTTGATCTTCGGCTCCCTCGCGGGCGTGCTCTGCGAACGCTCCGGCGTGGTCAACGTGGCGATCGAGGGCCAGCTGCTGATGGGGGCCTTCTGCGGCGCCCTGGTCGGCACGATCGCGGCGAACGCCTGGGTCGGGCTGGTCGCGGCGGCGCTCGGCGGGGCGCTGATCTCCCTGCTGCTCGCCGTCTTCACCATCCGGTACCTGGTCGACCAGGTGGTGATGGGGATCGTGCTGAACCTCTTCGCGGTCGGCCTGACCGGATTCCTCTACGAGCGGCTGATGCAGCCCGATGCGGCGGCGTACAACCAGCCGCCCCGGTTCGAGGCGTGGCCGATCCCGGTCCTGTCCGACATCCCGCTGCTCGGTCCGGCGCTGTTCAGCGGCACCATCTTCCTCTACCTGGCGCTGGTCCTCGTGGTGGTGATCCACGTCGCGCTCTTCCGGACCCGGTGGGGACTGCGGACCCGGTCGGTGGGCGAGCACCCGACCGCCGCCGACACCCTCGGGGTCAAGGTGCTCGCGCTGCGCTACCGCAACGTGCTGCTCGCGGGCATGGTCGCCGGGGTCGGAGGCGCCTCGTACACCCTGGCGCTCTACACCTTCACCAAGAACATGATCGGGGGAAAGGGCTTCATCGCCCTCGCCGCACTGATCTTCGGGCGGTGGAGCCCGACCGGGGCGCTGCTGGCCGCGCTCTTCTTCGGCTTCGCCGACCAGCTCGGCACGTACCTCAGCGCCATCAACAGCAAGATCCCGAGCGAGTTCCTGGCCATGCTGCCGTACCTCGCCACCCTGCTCGCCGTGGCCGGGCTGGTGGGCAAGGTGCGCGCGCCGGCCGCCGACGGAAAGCCCTACATCAAGGGCTGACCAGCGGCGAGGCAGGATGGGGACGTGACTTTGGAGATTGACTGGGCCACGCTGCGGGCGGCGGCGATCGACGTGATGCGGCACGCGTACGTGCCGTACTCGAACTTCCCGGTCGGGGCGGCGGCGCTGGTCGACGACGGCCGGGTGGTCGTCGGCTGCAACGTCGAGAACGCCTCGTACGGGATCACGCTCTGCGCCGAGTGCGGGGTGATCTCCGCACTGCACGCCTCCGGCGGCGGCACCATCGTCGCGCTCTCCTGCGTCGGCGCCACCGGCGCACCGTTGATGCCGTGCGGCCGGTGCCGGCAGCTGCTCTGGGAGCATGGCGGGCCGGACTGCCTGGTCGAGGCGGAACCCGTTCCGCTGCGGGTGGCGGAGCTGCTGCCGTTCGCGTTCGGGGCCGCGGATCTGGAGGCGATGGCGACGGAGACGAAGGTGCCGAGCGTACCGGAGGCGCTGGCCGCCTGGCGGGGCCGCGGGACGGTCTTCCTGCACCCGGACGTCTCCGGCGGCCAGCAGATTTGGACCGGGTACTGGGAGCGGGCCGCGGGCGACGCCGAGGGTGCCCCGACCGGGGTGCTGGAGGAGGCGCCGACCTGGACCGACGTCGCCGACGCGATCACCTGGGCGCAGGCGCGCACGCCCCGGGTCGTGGTGGTCGACGCCGACGGCACGATGTTCTGGGCCGGCGAGGGGGAGCCGCCGGCGGAGATTCCCCGGCGCTGGGTCGGGTGACCATCCCGGCCCACCGACCGGGGTGCGGGTCACCCGCCGGACCACCAGCCGGCTGCTGGGCGGCGGCTCGCGGTCGGCACGCGGACGGTGCCGCCGCGGACGGTACGACCATGAGAAAGAAGGACGGGTTGTGAGTGGGTTCGCCGCGGTCGACGTGATCCGGACCAAGCGCGATGGCGGGGTGCTCTCCGACGCGCAGATCGACTGGGTGGTCGACGCGTACACCCGGGGTGTGGTCGCGGACGAGCAGATGTCGGCGCTGGCCATGGCGATCCTGCTGCGCGGGATGACCCCGGGCGAGATCGCCCGCTGGACCGCCGCGATGATCGCCAGTGGGGAGCGGCTGGACCTGTCGGGGGTTTCCCGGCCCACCGTGGACAAGCACTCCACCGGTGGGGTCGGCGACAAGATCACGCTTCCGCTGACGCCGCTCGTGGCGGCCTGCGGCGCCGCCGTACCGCAACTCTCCGGGCGCGGTCTCGGGCACACCGGCGGCACGCTGGACAAGCTGGAGTCGATTCCCGGGTGGCGGGCGGCGCTGACCACCGAGGAGTTCACGGCGCAGCTGCGGGAGGTCGGAGCGGTGATCTGCGCTGCCGGGGAGCGCCTGGCCCCGGCCGACCGCAAGCTGTACGCGCTGCGGGACGTGACCGGGACCGTGGAGGCGATTCCGCTGATCGCCAGCTCGATCATGAGCAAGAAGATCGCCGAGGGAACCGGGGCGCTGGTCCTGGACGTGAAGGTCGGCTCGGGCGCGTTCATGAAGTCGGAGGAGGACGCCCGGGAACTGGCCCGGACCATGGTGGAGCTGGGGACCGCGCACGACGTGCGTACGGTCGCGCTGCTCACGGAGATGTCGACGCCGCTGGGTCGGGCCGTCGGCAACGCCGTCGAGGTCGCCGAATCCGTGGAGGTGCTCGCCGGCGGCGGTCCCGCCGACGTGGTGGAGCTGACCCTCGTGCTGGCCCGGGAGATGCTCGTCGCGGTCGGCCTGCCGGACGCCGATCCCGAGCGGGCCCTGCGAGACGGCCGGGCCATGGACGTGTGGCGGACCATGATCCGGGCCCAGGGCGGTGACCCGGACGCGCCACTGCCGGCCGCTCCGGAGGTGGAGGTGGTCCGCGCCGACCGGGACGGGTATGTCTCGGCCGTCGACGCGTACCGGATCGGGATCGCCGCGTGGCGGCTCGGTGCGGGACGGGCCCGTAAGGAGGACCCGGTGAGCGCGGCGGCCGGGGTGGTGCTGCATCGCAAACCCGGCGATCCGGTCCGGGTGGGAGACCCGCTCTACGAGCTGCGGGCCGAGGAGCCGGAGCGGATCGCCGCGGCTCGGGCCGACGCGGCGGCGGCCGTCTCGATCTCGACCGACCCGCCCGAGGTACGGCCGTTGGTCATCGACCGGATCGGGTGACCGGGCGCCAAGCCACGCGTACGGCTCGTTCGCCTGCGGCGGCCCCGTCACGGCGGTCGGACCGCCGGCGGCGGCCAGGCCGCGCGGCACGCCGGCCATGGGCGGGGACCTGGTGGCGTGCCTGGTGAGAGGATATCCTCCGTCGCCGGAGGCTCCCCGGGTCCGCTGCGGCGCCGGCCCGGGCGGCCAGCCGGGGTCTCGGGCACACCGCCCGGCCCCGCACGGCGCCGATCGACCTGAACCGGACAGGATCACCAGCTGTGAGCGTGCCCGTTCCCGATCCTCGGGAGGTCCGTGCCGCCAACGTCGCCGAGATGAGCCGGCTCGGCCTGCCGCTGCCGCCCGCGCAGTTCCCGCTCGTGTGGGAACCCGGTGACACGGTGGAGCTGCGGCCCACCGCCGAGCTGGAGGCCCGGATCGCCGTTCTCCACCTGGTACTGGCCCGCTGCTTCGGGATGTCGGCCGAGGCGGGGATGAGCTGGCTGCTCAGCTCGCATCTGGTGGAGACGGTCACGCCGCCGGAGTGGCAGTTCGTGGCCGGGGACCGCGGCGACCACCGATCCTTCGTGCTGCACCACGACGCGGTCTTCGCGCTGGCCTGGCTGCTCGGGCTGAGCCGGCACCTGGACCCGACCGCGCCGACGGACGACCGGCTCATGGCCCGGTTGCCGGACCTGCGCGCGGGAGAAACCTTCGCGGAGTGGCGTTCGCGTACCCTGGCCGCGCCCCGGGACGCCGTGGAGGCGGCCGTCGTACTCGACTACTACTACTGCCTGGACTGGGGCTACCTGGAGGCCGAGCGGCGGGGCCTCCGGCTGCCCGGCCTGATCGACAGCAACGCGATCGGCCAGCGTCGGTGGGCCCTGGAGTGGGCCGTGGTCTTTCGGGGACCCTTCCACGACCCCCCGCCCGGGTGGGAAGAGGTCGACCTTTCGACCTGACCGCCTCCGGCCCGATCCTGGCGCTGTCCCACCCCGCCGGATCCGTCGGGTGTCGGGTGGGGCGCGGGCCCGGATCAGCGCGGGTGGTAGGCGGCGATCCGGACCGCCGCGGTCACCGGCACCGGTTCGACGAGCGTCCCGATCCGACCGTCGAGGCGGTCGGCATCGGTGTGCCAGGCGCTCGGGCCCATCTCGACCAGGGTGCGTACCTCGGCCCTGGTCAGCCGGAGGGTGTGCCGCCGTTCCGTGACGTCACCCGGGGTGAAGTGCGGCGTCAGGCTGCCGGCGACCCGCTCCTCCTTGGCCGGGTCCACCCGGAGCAGACCGAGGAGGTCGACCAGTTCGTGGAGGTGGTCCGCGGCCGGGGTGACCACCAGCAGGGTGCCATCCGGTCGCAGCACCCGCCGGAACTCGGCGCCGTTGCGCGGGGCGAAGACGTTGAGTAGGAGGCCGGCCGCGCCGTCGGCCAGGGGCAGCCGGCGCCAGGTGTCGCAGAGCGCGGCGCCGGCCCGGGGATGGGCCCGGGCCGCGCGGCGCAGCGCCGGCTTCGAGGCGTCCAGCGCCAGGCCCGTCGCGGTGGGCAGGGCGTCGAGGACCGCGGCGAGATGCCGGCCGGTCCCGGCTCCGGCGTCGACCACCAGGTCCGGGTACGTCGTCGATCCGCCCGGGCCGGGCGCCTGCCGCTGGGCGGCGGCGCCGGTACCGGTCGTACCGCCGGCGGCCGCGACCGCCCGGGCGGCGAGCGCGGCGGAGATGAAGTCGTAGTGGCCGGCGCCGAGAAACGCCTCGCGGGCGGCGACCATAGCCGGGGTGTCCCCGGAGTGCGGGGCCCGCCCCGCCGTCAGGTTCACGTAGCCCTGCCGGGCGACGTCGAAGCTGTGCCCGGCCGGGCACCGCAGCGCGGTCGTGGCGGCGGTCGGCGCCGGGGCCAGCGGTTGACCGCAGATCGGGCAGCGTAGGTGCCGCAGGGTCTCGGGAGGCACCCCTGCCACGATAGTGCCGCCCCGGCCGAGGGTGGCTTGGCGGCGGGGGTGTTCGGGGTGGGCCGGCGGCGGGCCACTAGGGTCGGCACATGGCGGCAATCGGCTACGAAGACATCGTCAAGGTCCCGAAGGCGCTGCTGCACGACCACCTCGACGGCGGGTTGCGTCCGGCGACCGTGGTTGAACTCGCCGACGCGGTGGGGCATCCGTTGCCGACCACCGACCCGGACGAACTCGGCCGGTGGTTCGTCGAGGCGGCCGACTCCGGGTCGCTCGAACGCTACCTGGAGACGTTCACGCACACCGTCGCGGTGATGCAGACCGCCGAGGCCCTGCACCGGGTCGCCGCCGAGTGCGCCATCGACCTGGCCGAGGACGGAGTGGTCTACGCCGAGGTCCGGTTCGCGCCGGAACAGCACCTGGACCGAGGGCTCAGCCTCGACGAGGTGGTCGAGGCGGTGCTGGCCGGGTTCGCCGAGGGCAGCGCCGACGCGGCGGCGGCCGGGCATCCGATCCGGATCGGCACGCTGCTCACCGCGATGCGGCACGCGGCCCGGTCGCAGGAGATCGCCGAACTCGCCGTACGGTACCGGGACGTCGGCGTGGTGGGCTTCGACATCGCGGGCGCCGAGGCGGGGTTCCCACCCACCCGGCACCTCGACGCGTTCGAGTACCTCCAGCGGGAGAACTTCCACTTCACCATCCACGCGGGCGAGGCGTTCGGCCTGCCGTCGATCTGGCAGGCGATCCAGTGGTGCGGCGCCGACCGGCTCGGCCACGGGGTGCGGATCATCGACGACATCACCCCCGGTGCCAAGCCGGTGCTCGGCCGGCTGGCCGCGTACGTCCGGGACAAGCGGATCCCGCTCGAACTGTGCCCCTCGTCCAACGTGCAGACCGGCGCCGCGCCGTCGATCGCGGAACACCCCATCGGGCTGCTGCACGACCTGCGCTTCCGGGTCACGGTCAACACGGACAACCGGTTGATGAGCGGCACCTCCATGTCCCGGGAGATGGCGCTGCTGGTCGAGGCGTTCGGCTACGGCTACGCCGAACTCCAGTGGTTCACCATCAACGCGATGAAGAGCGCCTTCATCCCGTTCGACGAACGGCTGGCCATCATCAACGACGTGATCAAGCCCGCGTACGCCGCACTGCTGCCCTGAGCGGGCCGCCCGGCCGGCCGGGACGGAGCGGTTCGGACGAGCCGCCACAGCCACGTCCGGTCACGGTGGCGCGTCCGGTCGGTCCACCGTCGTCGACCGGTGGTCGGGCCGTCTGCACGGAGCGCGTAATCCGGCATCTCGCCCGTGCCGTCGTCTTCGGACCGGGTCATCGGCGCTCTGTCCGCGCCGTTGTCGCCGGGGCCCGGCCGGCGGCGGTCGACCGCGCCACAGTCGGGTGGACGCGGGAGCGTAGGGTTACCACGGTTCCGGTACCGTTCGATGCGTCGCGGGTGCGGGGGCACCGGATCCGGCGCGAGCAGCGGTTTCTGGATGCGGGCTCCAACAGCCAGGATGAACGTGGACAGGACGTGTCACTACGCTGGGTTACCCCGAAAGGGCAATGTGCTGCCAGAACGTGGGGATATTTCGGTGCGCTCGCGCTTGGTGACAGCCTGGGCTTTCTCTTTGAGTTGTGGCGTGATGGAATCTCGGGGGTCCGACCCGGCCGGGTCGGTCGTGCAGCGGTGCCCTCGGTCCGCGGCGGGGCGCTGGATGGGAAGGCGGTGACGTGAGCAAGCGGCCGAAGAGACCAGATCCGGTCCTGTCGCGTCTCCGCTCGCCGATCGGCCGGCTTCGTGACATGCCGATCTGGTCGAAGCTCGGTCTGATCATGATCGCGCCGACCATCGCCGTCGTGGTGGTCGGTACGACCGGGATCATCGACCACCTGCAACGGCTCGAGGACGCCGGCCGGGCGGACAACCTGGCCGCGCTCTCCCAGGCCTCGGGCGAACTCGTGCACAACCTGCAGGACGAGCGGGCCGGGGCCGTGCTGCTGCTCGGCGCGCGTACCGAGGCGAACCGGCAGAAGTACCTCGACGGCTACACCGAGGTGCACAAGCGCGTCGACGGCGCCAAGGGGCCGTACTCGGAGCGCCGGGCAGAGCTGGACGGGCTGCCCGCCAACTTCGAGGCCCTGCTGAGCCGGATCGACCAGGGCCTCAGCGACCTGCCCGGGATCCGCAGCCAGGTCGTCAACGAGAAGCTCAAGCTGACCGACGCGGCGCAGTCGTACGAGGGTCTGATCAACGACCTGCTCGACATGCGTGACCTGGCCTCGCAGCTCGCCGGTGACACCAGCCTGAGTGACCGGATGCGCGCCGCCGCCGCGACCTCCCGGGCCAAGGAATATCTGTCGATGCGCCGGGTGGTGGTGCACCGTGCGCTGATCGACGGTCGGCTGACCCCGGCGCTGCGGACCGACTTCATCGCGACCGAGACCGGTCAGCAGCAGGCGTTGCAGAGCTTCGAGGCCGTCGCCAGCCGCGACGAGGCGGACTTCTACGAGCAGGTGGTCGCCGGCGCCGACCAGCGGGAGGCCGACACCTACAGCGGCTGGGTCCGCGGCAAGACCAACGAGAGCATGGCGGACGCCCCGTTCGACGCGGACGACTGGGACGCCGCGATGGTCGGCAACGCCCAGCTCATCCGTGAGGTCGAGGCGAAACTCGACGCCGACGTGCTCCGGCTGGCCGGTGCGCTGCGCGACGACGTACGTCAGCAGGTGCTCCTGGAGACCGGCCTGCTGCTCAGCATGCTGCTGGTGGCGATCCTCTTCGCGTACCTGGTGGCCCGCTCGATGGCACGGTCGCTGCGGGAACTGCGGCAGGGCGCGCTCGCCATCGCCGAGCACGGTCTGCCGCACGCCGTGTCCCGGCTGCGGGATCCGAAGCTCATCGCGCAGATGTCCCCCGTCCAGCTGGCCAACCAGATCGCCGAGCCGATGCCGGTGCGAAGCAGGGACGAGTTCGGCCAGGTCACCGAGGCGTTCAACGCCGTCCACCTGGAGGCGGTCCGGACCGCCGCGGAGCAGGCCCAGCTGCGCGCCTCGGTCTCGACGATGTTCGTCAACCTCGCCCGCCGGTCACAGATCCTGGTCGACCGGCTGATCGGCCACCTCGACCGGCTGGAGCGCGGCGAGGAGGACCCGGACCGGCTGGCCGAGCTCTTCCAGCTCGACCACCTGGCCACGCGGATGCGGCGTAACGACGAGAACCTGCTGGTTCTTGCCGGAGCCGACTCGACCCGGGTGCAGCGGGAGCCGGCCGCGCTGATCGACGTGCTCCGTGCCGCGCAGTCCGAGGTCGAGCACTACACCCGGATCGAGTTCGGGATGGTGGACCGGGACATCGAGGTCCAGGCACCGGCCGTCAACGACCTCGTCCACCTGGTCGCGGAGCTCTTCGACAACGCCACCGCGTTCTCCCCACCGGACTCGCAGGTGCTGGTGGAGGCGCGCCGGGTCGGCGACCGCGCGACGCTGTACGTCGAGGACCGCGGCATCGGCATCAGCCCGGAGCAGTTGGAGGAGCTCAACGAACGGCTCGCCAATCCGCCCGACGTCGACGTGACCGTCTCCCGGATGATGGGTCTGGTCGTGGTCGCGCGGCTGGCGTCCCGGCACGGAGTCCGCGTCGAGCTGCGTCCCGGCACCGACCGGGGCACCGTCGCGGACGTGACCCTGCCCGCGTCGATGCTGATCCCGCGGGCGCTGACCGGTCGTACCGGACAGGTGGGTGCTCTCCCGACCGCCACGCCGCCGCCCGCGCAGCCGGCACGCTCGATGTTCAACGCCCCGCTCGCGTTGGAGAGCGGGCCTGGCGCCTCGGTCTCCCGCCCCGCCGACCCCGATCCGGCCCCGTCGGGCCGGCCGTTCGAACCGGCCATGAACGGTGGGGCGAGCGGCCCGGCACGGGGCCTGCCGGCCTGGTCGGACCTCACCGGTGCCCGGTCCGTCCGTAACAGGGTCGACCCGTTCACGCCCCGGATCCCGGACAGCCGGGACGTGGAGCCACTGCCGCAACGGCGGGCCACCGAGCAGAGCCCGGCCGGCGAGACGATGTCCGGCTTCACCATCCCCCGGCAGCGCTCCGCAACGCCCGAGCCGCCGGCGGCCAGTGGCCCACTGGCGGTGCCCCCGGTCGCGGCGCCCGCGCCGTCGGTCCCGCCCGGGCCGCCCCCGGCCCCGGCGACACCTCCGCCGGCTCCCGCCGTCCCGGCGGCGTCGGCGTTCTCGGTGCCGCCCGTCTCAGCACCACCCGTCTCGACTCCGCCCCCGCTGGACGCGCCGTCCCCGGCGCCGTCCGCCCCCGCTGCGCCGTTCAGCGCCGCGCCCTCGCCGTCGGCTCCGCCACCGGCGACGCCTGCGCAGCCGGCGGCGTCCGCGCCGGCCGCCGGGGCACCTCCGGCGTGGCCGCCGGTCAACACGCCCGAACCGGAGTCCAGCGCGCCGCCCGTGCCCGAGCGGCTGGCGGCCGCCCTGGACATGACCGCGGAACTGCCCCGGATGGCGCGGCCGGAGACGGCTCGGCCGGCGACGGAGCCACCGGCTACTGTGGAGCCTCGGCCGAAGTTCGCCGACGAGACCATGGAACTGCCGATCTTCCGCGAGGTGGAGTCGGCCTGGTTCCGGACCCGCCGAAAGCCGGAGGAGACCGGTGCACAAAACGGTTCCGTCGCCAGCCCGGGGGCCAGCCAGGCCCCCTCGGGTAACGGCGCGGGCCCGGAGGCGGGACAGACGTCAACCGCACCGACAGGCGGCGCAGCGATGGTGGACCCCTCGATGGCCGCAGGGCAGAGCCCTGGCGGCGCCGCCGGTCATGGTGCCGGTGGACCGACCGAGACGGCGAGCGGCTGGCGAACGGCGGCCGACGAGGGTTGGCGCGCCGCCATGGCGGCCAGTGCGGCGGCCGCGGCCTTCAGCGGTCAGACCACCCGGGCCGGGCTGCCGAAGCGGGTGCCGATGGCCCAGCTGGTGCCTGGAGCCGTGGAGAGGCCGACCGCCTCGGTGCAGCGCCGTACGCCGGAGGCGGTACGTGGACTGCTGTCCGCGTACCACCGTGGGGTGCAGCGTGGCCGCACGCACCCGACGGACGACCAGTCGGCCAGGCTGGGGGCGGTCCCGGTCGAACAGGTCGACGTGGGCCCCGCGAACGCAAGCGGCCAGAAGGAGCATGAAGGATGACATCTACGCAGGATCTTGGTTGGCTTCTAGCCAACTTCGCCGATCGTGTGCCCGGCGTCGCCCACGCGGTCGCCGTCTCCGCGGACGGCCTGCTCCTGGCGGCGTCACGGGACCTGCCGCGCGATCGCGCGGACCAGCTCGCCGCGATCGCATCCGGCCTGGTCAGCCTCACTCAGGGCGCGGCGCGGTGCTTCGAGGGTGGGGCGGTGTTGCAGACGGTCGTCGAGATGGACAATGGTTTCCTGTTCCTGATGTCCATCTCGGACGGGTCGTCCTTCGCGGTGCTCGCTGCCCGGAACTGTGACGTCGGGCAGGTGGGGTACGAGATGGCATTGCTCGTCGACCGGGTGGGTGACGCGTTGACGCCACCCCCGCGGGCCGCCGCGGGGATGCTGAGCTAGCCGGTACGCGGCTGGTGCGCGCTGCCAGCCGGTGCGACGACAATGGAACGACGACGAACTCCATGGTTGGAGTCTCAGGTACGGCGAGGAGGGGGTGAGTGGCGATGATGGCCGAACGGGACGAGCCGACCGGCGCGTTGGTACGGCCATACGCCGTCACCCGCGGTCGAACCCGCCCGAGGCTCGACATCGCCCTGGAGGCGCTCGTCGAGACGACGGCGCGCGGTCGGTCCGCCGGGAGGAACGGCACTGGTGGCCAGGGCCGGGAGCATCAATACATCGCCGCGCTGTGTGATGGTCGACTGCAGTCGCTCGCGGAGATCGCGGCGCGGATGCAGCTGCCGCTCGGAGTGGCTCGGGTTCTGATCGCCGACATGGCCGCGGACGGCTTGGTGGCGGTGCACGAACCGACAATTTTGGACGACTCAAACGACGCGGTGGGCACTGAACTGCTGGAGAGGGTGCTGAGTGGACTTCGCAGGCTCTGACATGTCGCACCGCCCGCCGGCCGGGCGCGTGACATCGGCGAAGATCGTCATCGCCGGTGGCTTTGGTGTCGGCAAGACGACACTGGTCGGCTCGGTCTCGGAGATTACGCCGCTGACCACCGAGGCGATCATGACGTCGGCCGGCGTAGGCGTCGGCGACACGCGGCAGGTTCCGGGAAAGACGACCACGACGGTCGCCATGGACTTTGGCCGTATCACGATCGACCGGGATCTGATCCTCTACCTGTTCGGCACCCCGGGCCAGACGCGGTTCTGGTTCATGTGGGACGAACTGGTGCGGGGGGCGATCGGCGCCGTGGTCCTGGTGGACACCCGCCGACTGGCGGACTGCTTCGCGGCGATCGACTTCTTCGAGCACCGGCGGCTGCCGTACCTCGTGGCGATCAACTGCTTCGACGGTATGCAGTACCACGACCCGCAGGACGTGCGGGACGCGCTGGCGATCTCGAACGACGTTCCGGTGGTCCCCTGCGACGCCCGGAACCGGGAGTCGACCAAGCACGTCCTCATCTCGCTGGTCGAGTACGTGCTCACCATGCGCCGCTCCCGCGCCGTCGCGCCGGCCTGACCACAGCGCGTCGACGCGCCACACCGACCACCGGGGACTCCCGGCTGTGGTCGCTGTCATCGCCGCTGCCCGTTGCGTGGTCTCCCTGCCGGCCGGTGCTGCCCCTCCACCGGCCGGCGGGCGACAACCGCGCGGCGGACCTCCCGGGAGCCGGCGCGGTGTCCGGACGACGTCCCACCCGGGCGCACCCCGGACGTCGCGTCGGGACCCCACCGGCTCCCGGCCCGTCAGCAGCCGTCGACCGGTCAGGAGACCCGGCTCCACGCACCGCTGGCCACGGTGAAGACGCCGAGGGAGTCCGGCTCCATGCCGCCGTGGCGGATCGGGGAGAAGGAGTACGCCCCCGCGATACCCTCGGTCACCTGGGTGGCGAGATAGGCCCGGATCCGGCCGCGGTCGACACTCTTGCCGCGTCGGGCCGCGTCCGCGATCAGTCGGATCGCGTCCGCTCCGTAGGGAGCAAAGCCGCTGAACGAGCCGTGCTGGTGGAGATAGCGGTAGATGAAGTCCCGGCGGGCCAGCCCGGCGGTGGTGGTGTTCGTCAGTGAGGATCCGCTCAACGAGACCGGGTGTACGACGTACGCGCCCTCGACGGCCGAGGCGTTCTCGGCGGAGAGGAACTCCTCGCTCACCGCGCCGGCGTCGAGGAAGAGCCCTCCGGTGTAGCCGACGTGCCGGAGCGCCCGGGCCGCCGCGCCCGAGTAGGGTGAGGTGCCCCAGATGATCACCGCTTCGGGTTTCCGGGCGAGGACCGTCCGCGCTGCCGGGCCGAGGTCGGCGTCCTCGGCACGCGGCAACCGGACCACCCGAACCAGTTCCCGATCCATGCTCTTCAGGGCCGCGGTGACGGCCCGTACGCCGGAGTCACCGTGTGGCCCGGCCGCCGCCAGCAACCCGACCCGTCCGAGCCGCTGCGTGCGAATGAGCCGTACCAGGGCCCTCGCCACGTCGCGGGCCTCGGGGGTGAGCTTGTAGATGTAGGTCCGCTCGGCGAGCGGGGTGGTGAGGTTGTCGGCCGCGGCGAAGGAGATGAACGGCACCTGTTGCTGCTGGGCGGCAGGGATGATCTCCAACGAGGTCTCGGCGAGGCAGCCGCCGACGAGCGCGTGCACGTTCTCCTGGGTGGCGAGTTCGACGGTCTGCGCGGCCGCGCGTCGGGGATCGCTCGCGTTGTCTCGGATGACCAGCCGGACGGTGCGGCGCAGGTTGCCGACCGGTACGCCCTCCTCGTTGAGCGTGTCGGCGGTGATCCGCAGCGCGCGTTCCTGAAGGACGCCGAGGAAGCGGCCGGTGCCGGTGAGTTCGAGACTGGCCCCGATGACCAGTTCCGGCTTCTGCGGCGCCCGACTCCCGGACTGCCGCTCATCCCGGCCACAGGCGGCGAGCAGACCGGTGGCTGCCGTCGCGAGGAGGCCGCGGCGGCTGAGCGTCCACGCTCCGACCGCTCGTCCCGCCATCCGCTGCTGCCCTTTCTGCCCTGGTCACAGGGGTACCTCTGGCCCCGCGGGTATGGTCCCGACCGGCGCGTGGCGCCGTCAACTTCTCCCGCTGTGGCAAGAAACACCAGGTAAACCAAGGTTTCCCGCTGATTGGCCGGTCAGGTGACCGGGTCTGGCCCGATCGGTACCGCTGACCGGCCGACCGACGGAACCACGGCCGGAACGAGGGATGACCGACGGACGACCGCCACCGGTACGCCCCACGGGGGATACGGCCCAGCGTGCCGCGCGGGCCCGGCGGCCCCGCCAGGAGCAGCGGTGCCCGGCGCGCATCGCCGCCGGGACGATCGGCGGCCGAGGTCAGGGGCGGGGACGACGCACCCAGGGGTGAGGCACGGCGTCGCCGACGCGGGGAAGCTCCCGCGCCGGCGTGTCGCCGCGGTGCGTCGGCCCGGACGAGGGCCGTGCCCGGTCGTGGCGCGCCCGACCCGACGGTGCGGTGGTCGCGGTCAGGAGCGGTAGCCCGCCGACCGGAACTCGAAGTCGGGGGCCTCCTCCCGGTCCTCGTGGTCCCGGCTGAAGTCCCAGCCGCCGGCGGCCTCCCGGCCCGGGCGCCCGCCGACCGCGAAGCCGCCGATCTCCTGGCCCCGTCGCCAACCCTGGAAGTAGCCGGTCGTGTGCGCGGCGATCCGGGCGGGGTCGCGGACGATGCGCAGCGGTCGGTCGTCGCGCAGCGGTGAGCCGGGCACCAGGTTGGCCTGCGGCACCCGCCGGGGCAGCCCGGCACTGGTCGACGCCCCGACCTGTGGCTTGGCGGCCTGCTCGGCCGCCCGCCAACCGCTGTCGGCGGTGGACGACCAGTCGACCTCGGCGTTCTCCTTGCGGTTGGTGAACCACGCCGAGCGGGTCGCCGCGAAGATCAGCAGATCGCCGTCGCCATCGTCGTCGGCGACCGGAGGTTCGCCGGGCTCGACGCCGCGCGGTGCCGCACCCGACTCCGTCTCGGTGACCGGCCGGAGCGGGTTGTCGGCGGGCAGCCCGTCGCGCGATGCCGGGTCGGGGTGTGTGGGTTCGACGAGCCGCAGTGCGGGCGGCTCCGGTGGCAGGTCGTCCGCCTGCCACGGCGGGGTCACCCGACCGTCGGCGGGCGCCCCGCTGGTCGGCCGGCTGCCGGACGGGTCGCGGTCGGCAGCCTGGCCACCGGGGTACCCCGGGTAGCCGGCCGCCCGGTCGTCGTCCCCGGAGTTGACCAGCGGCCAGTTCGCCCGGGAACCCGGCGGTGCCGGCTCGGGCCGGGTGGCGGGCAGCGAGACGGTCAGACCCGCCGCCGAGATGGTGCCGGAGGACGTGTCCTCCCCGTTGGTCTTCGGCCGGGGCGGCACCGCGGTCGGTCGCTGCCGTTGCCGTTCGTTGCGGGCGTTGTTGAGCGCCGCCGTGGTGAGGGGGGCCCGGAATGGCTCCCCGGCGTCGGCCGGCGCGATCCCGCCGCGTTGGGCGGGAGGCATCGGAGTGATCCCCGGCGGGGGCGGCGGGGCGGAGACGGGCCGGTTCGCCCCCGTGTCGCCCTGCCAGGCCGGCGGGGCCGAGGAGGGCGGAGTCCCCCGGGAGTCACGGGGCGGCCCGGAGACCGGTGGCGTGGCGTGCGCGGCGGGCGCCATCGGCGCCCCGGCCGGGCTGACCGGCGGTGGCGCGACCGGCGGCGGTGCGACGGGGGGCGGCGCGACCGGCGGCGGACCCATCGGCTGCGGGCTGGCGGGTGCGGCCGAGGCCACCGGCTGGCGCCGGCCGCGGCGGCCCTGACCGGCGCCCCCGCCGCCCGGTCCGGCGTGGACCGAGGCCGCGGACTGGGCGCCCTGGCGGGCCGTACGCGGGGCGTCGTCCGTCCGGGTGCCGACGCGGTCCACCAGGGTGGCGACCAGGGCGGCGCAGCCGGCGTCGCAGGCGCGGACCGCGGCGACCGCCTGCCGCACGGTCTCGGCGGACGCGGCGATGAAGGCCTTGTTGGCGTTCCGTCGAGGGGTCTCCGCGATGGCGACCTGGAGCGCGGTCACGGCCTGGGCGAGGGTCTCGGCCTCGGCGACACCGTCGGCGGCGAGGTGCGCGGCGACGGCCTCGGCCGAGACGGAGGTGTCCCGGCCCCCGCGCGCGCCGGTGCCGGAGCCGGCCAGCATGCCCGGCTCCGGAAGGGCGTCCAGAATGGCGAGGGAGACCGGCTCGGCCGGGTCCGGGTACGCCCGCAGGGCGGCGGGGTAGAGCTCCCGGAGCACCTCGCGGAGCGCGACGGCCGCGGCGTGCCGGCCGTTGGCGAGCGCCGCGTGGGCGGCGAGGACCGGTGTGACGGAGGACAGGTCCCGGGACGGGGGCAGGGTGGCCGCGGAGAGCGCCCCGGCCTGCAGGGCTCGGGCGAGACCGACGGCGCGGCGCTCCGCCGGGCCGGACTCCCGCTCCTCCGGCGAGTCGTCGTCGGCGAACCGTTCGGCGAAGTCGTCCACCGAGTCGTCGTCGGCGATGGCCAGGGGGCGCCCCGCGGCGTTCAGCAACGAGGTGACCACGTGGTCGTCGCTGTCGGCCGCGACCGCGACGCCGCTCGGTCCGCCGCCCCGCTCGACGAGAACCGCGACGAGGCGGGCGTAGCCGGCGGGATCGTCGGTCACCTCGCAGACATGGAGTAGCCTGCCCGCGTCATCAACCACCGCAGAGGTCAGGGTCGAGCCGGCCGGAGCCGCCCCTCCCGCCGAATCCGCAGAGGCCAGACCGCAGTACACCCGCACGAGCGCCACGGCGTCGTCCTCCTCCCGAACCCAGGTGTGCCAAAGACTGATGCTCCCTGGTGAGGGGTCAGTCGCGCCAGTCCACAGCAGCAGAGATCTTGCCGATAATCGTGCGCCAACCGAGACTCGCGGTCTGCGCCCCGATCTTCCTGAGCCGACGCCGCCCCCGGAAGCCGCTCACCAGGCCGCCGCTCACGGTCGCCCGGAGCGCCTCGTCCAGGTCGTCCAGACTGGAGCCGGGCGCCAGCATGTCGAGCACCGCCGGCAGCCGTAGCGCGTACGCCAGGTCCCGGGCGATCTCGCCGGCCTCGATCAGCAGCGTGGCGTCCCACACGTCGTGGCCGCCGCGCAGATTCTCCACCACGAGGTCCAGCTCGTAGGAGTCCTGGTCGAGAGGGACGATGTCCGCCGGCTCCACCCGCTCGACGAGCTGCTCCCAGGTGTCGAGCTGGGCCAGGTCGTGCGGCGCGCCCGAGCGGATGAAGGTGACCAGCCCTTCCGGACTCTTGAAGAGCAGCAGCTTGCCGCGGTGGGTGAGGAAGATCGGCACCTCCTCGGTGTCGGCCTCCTTCTTGGCGGCCTGGTCGGCCTTGTCTGCCGGCTCCTCGTCGGTGTCGGCCTTGTCGGCACCGTCCGCCTTCGCCTCCTCCTCGTCGGCCTCGGCGAACTGCTCGGCGAGTTCCTCGTCGAGGATGACGACCGTCTCGTCGTCCTCCTCGATCTCGGTGCCGCGGGACCGGCTGGCGAACACGTCCTCGCCCTCGCGGTCGCTGATGTCGGTCGGGGTCACCTCGTTTGCCGGGCGGTAGGCGCGCAGGGTGAACCCGGCGCCGGCGGGCAGTGCGATCTCGACCGGATCGATCCGTACCTTCTCCCACAGCGACCGGTCCGCGGGTGCGGATTCGCCGGTCTTCTGGTCGGTGGTGGCGGCCTCCGGGGACTCGGCGTCGCGGGACTGCGAGTCGGTGGGGCTGTCGCTCTCGACGGGCTCGTTGCCGGGCTCGTCGGTGTCGGGCCGGTGGGACGACTGGCGGGCCACGCTGACCTCCGTGTGCACTCGGTATGGGCACCCCGACCCGGCGAGGGTGCCGGCGGATCGGTGACTCTGCGCACACACTAGTCGGCCCGCGCGGAACGCGAACGCCCGCACCCCATTGGTCCACGCCGAGCCCATTAGTAGGCTTGCTACCTATGAACGCGCAGGCGTTGCACGGCCACCTCGACGCGCTGCTGCTCGCGGTCCTCGAGGGGGGCCCGCTGCACGGGTACGCGATCATCGAGGCGCTCCGGACGCGCAGCCGTGGCGTCCTCGCCCTGCCGACGGGCACCATCTATCCGGCGCTGCGCCGGTTGGAACGTGCCGGCTACGTCAGCAGCGTCTGGAGCACCGTCAACGGTCGCGCGCGCCGCACGTACGAGCTGACCGACGCCGGGCGGCGGGCGCTGGCGGGCGAGCGGAGCAACTGGCGCACGTTCAGCTCGACCGTGGCCCGGTTCCTGGGGTCGGCCGAGCCGCTGCTGGGCAGCGCGACACCGCCCGCGGCGCCGGTGTGAGCCACCGCCGGCCCCACCCCGAGCCGTCGTCGCCTTCGATCCGAGCCGTCCACACTCGTGGCCCGGGTCCGGTCCGGGCGACGCCCGGGGCACCGCCTGCGGCAGCGCCGCGGGTGAGCGCGTCGCCGCCGGGTCAGCCGCACGCTGCCGGGTAGGCGAGCTCCGTCGTGACCTGGCGCTGCCACTGGTCCCGGTACCACCCGGGCTGGTGGATCAGCTCGGCATGGCTGCCCCGTTGCACGATCCGTCCGGAGTCGAGGACGACTATCTCGTCGTACGCGTCCAATCCGGATAGGCGATGCGTGACCAGCAGCACCGTACGGGTCGGTCCGGCGTGGGCGGTGGCCGAGGCGAGCACCCGGTCGGCGGCCCGAGGATCGAGACCCTCGGTCGGCTCGTCGAGCACCAGGACGTCGGTGGGGGCCGCGAGCAGGGCCCGGGCCAGGACGAGCCGTTGCCGCTGGCCCCCGGAGAGCTGGCCGCCGTCCTCGCCCACCACGGTCTCCCAGCCGGCGGGCTGTCGGCGTACCCAGTCGAGGAGGCCGGCGGCCGCGGCCGCCGCGGTCAGCTCGTCCTCAGTGGCCGTTCCCCGGCCGAGCAACAGGTTCTCCCGAACCGTGGCGTGAAAGACGTGCGCGTCGGCGAGCAGACCGCTGACCGCGCGGGGAAGTTCCTCCGGCGAACGCTCGCAGATGTCCACGCCGTCGAGGGTGACCCGACCGTGGTCGGGACGGACCGCGCCGGTCAGGACGGCGAGCAGCGTGCTCTTGCCGGCACCGCTCGGCCCGACCACGGCGACCCGGCGTCCGGGCGGGAGGTCGAGACTCACCCGGTCGAGTGCGGGTGGGCCGTCCGCGCGGTACCGCACGGTCACCTGCTCCAGCCGGCAGCCGGTCCGGCGGCGCGCGGCACCGCGCCGGCCGGCACCGGTCCCGGCGCGTCCGGTCGGATCCGCCGGGCCACCGGTCCCGTCGCCGGACGTGGCGGACATTCCGGCGGGGCCGCCCGGTGCCGGGGCGGTGGTGTCAACCCCGGCCCCCGCGCGGGTGCCGCCGACCCCGGTGCCGCCGGTCGCGACGGCCAGGTCCGCCGGACCGGTCAGCAGTTCGGCCACCCGGTTCAGTCCCGGACGCAGCCGGGTCCACTGTCGGGCCGCGCCGACCAGCGCCAACGCCGCCTCGACCGCGGTGAGCGCGCCGACCGCGAGTACGCCGACCAGGACCCCGCCGACCTCCGACCGCAGGGCCACCACGACCACCGCCGCGCTGGTCGCGCCGGAGAGCAGCACCCCGAGGCCGTCGACGGCCCAACCGGCCGCCGCCATCCGCCGCTCCAGCCGGGCCAGTTCGCGGGCCCGTGCCCCGGCCCGGTCCAACGCCGTCCGGGCCGCCCCGAAGGCGATCAGCTCGGCGGCGCCGTGGGTGAGGTCAACGGCGTCCACCGCGAGGGCACCCCGCACCGGAGCGATCCGGGCGGTACGGCGGGTGAGGGCGGCGGCCGCCGCCGGAAGAGCGGCGCCGGCCAGCAGCAGACCCCCGGCGAGGACCACCGCGGCCGCGACCGAGACGACCGCCGTACCGGCGACGGCGAGCAGTCCCACGACGAGTGCCGCGAACGCCGGGACCAGGACCCGGAGCAGCAGGTCCTGCACGGTGTCGACGTCCGAGACGAGCCGGCTGAGGAGATCGCCGGACCGCCGGCCAGCGGGGGCCCGGCCGGCCGCGGCCAGCGTGGCGAAGACCCGGGCCCGGACCTCGGTGACGACCCGCAGCGCGGCGTCGTGGCCGGCCAGCCGCTCGGTGTAGCGCAGGACGCCGCGACCGATGGCCAGGGCCCGGACCGCGACGATCGCGACGGTGAGGGTGTCCAGCGGGGGGCGGCCCGCCGCGCTGACCAGCAGCCAGGTCGCGGTCGCCATCAGGGCGAGTCCGGCGAGTTCGGTGCCGGCGGCGAGCAGGCCCGCGCCGGCGAGCCGGCCCAGGTACGGCCGGCTGAGCCGCCAGACGGTGCGTTCGGCGCCCAGGTTCATGCCGCGCTCCCCTCCGGAACCGCTCCGACGGCGGTGAACGGCACCGCCGGCCGCCGCTCCTCGGTCACCCGCCCGTCCTCGACCCGCAGGACGCGGTCCACCTCGGCGAGCAGGGCCGGCCGGTGCGCGACGAGCAGCGCGGTCCGGCCGGCGACGAGCCGCCGGGTCGCGGCGAGGACCGCGGCCTCCGAGCCGCTGTCGAGTCGGGCGGTGGGCTCGTCGAGCAGTACGACCGGCGCGTCCCGGAGCAGCGCCCGCGCCAGGGCGACCCGCTGCCGCTGCCCGCTGGAGAGCCCGTGGCCGCGCTCGCCGAGCCGGGTGTCCAGGCCATCGGGCAGCAGGGCGACCACCTCGTCCAGGACGGCGTCCCGGACCGCCGCGTGGAGCGCCTCGGCACTGGCCTCCGGGGCGCCGAGCCGGATGTTGTCGGCCAGCGAGGCGGCGAAGAGGTGGGGCCGTTGCGGGACCCAGGCGAGCCGGCGGCGCCACTCGTCGAGATCGACCCCGGCCAGGTCGACGCCGCCGACCGTGATCCGTCCGGCGGTCGGGGTGACGAAGCCGAGCAGCAGGTGGAGAAGTGTGCTCTTGCCGGCGCCGCTGGGGCCGACGATGGCGATCCGTTCGCCGGGCCGGATGGTCAGCGACACGTCCCGCAGCGCGGTGGTGCGGGCGTAGGCGACGGTGACGGACTCGAAGCGAATCTCTCCCTCGATCCACGCGCCCAGGGGCCGGTCCGCCATCCCGGGCCGGACCCACCCGGTCGACCAAACCGGCGTCGTGGAGCGCGCCGGAGGCGTCGAGAGCGGCGGCGCGGGGGCCGGGGCGGAGGCGGCGTCGTCGGCCACCGTGCCCGGCGTCCGGCTCGCCCGCTCCGGCGGCGCGGTCGGCGGGGCCAGCAGCGCGAGCGCCTCGTCCAGCGCGGTCAGCCCCTCCTGGCTGGCGTGGAACTGGCTGCCGGCGGCGCGTAGCGGCAGGAACGCCTCGGGGGCGAGCAGCAGGACCAGTAGCGCGGTCTGCAGGGTGAGCCCGCCGCCGAGCAGCCGTAGGCCGACCGGTACCGCGACCAGTGCCACCGAGAGGGTGGCGACGAGTTCGAGGACCAGCGCGGAGAGGAAGGCGACCCGCAGGGTCCGCATGGTCGCCACCCGGTGCTGGTCGGCCATCCGCCGAACCACCGCCACCTGGGCCCGGGCCCGGCCGAAGACCCGCAGCGTTGGTAGCCCGGTCACCATGTCGAGGAAGTGGCCGCCGAGCAGGCGGAGTCGCCGCCACTGCCGCTCGGTGGCCGCCTGCGCCTGCCAACCCAGCAGCGCCCCGAAGACCGGGACCAGCGGCAGCGTCACCGCGATCACCATGGCCGAGCTCCAGTCGGCGTACGTCAACCGGGCGAGGACCGCCAACGGCACCGTGACGCCGAGTACGAGCTGTGGCAGGTATCCGGTGAAGTACGCGTCGAGCGCGTCGAGCCCGCGTCCGACCAGGGTGGCGAGCTGTCCGGCCGGTTGGCCGGCGAGCCAGGCCGGGCCACGCCGGACGACGGCGTCGAGCAGGTCGGCGCGGAGCGCCGCCTTCACCGCCGCGGCGGCCCGGGCCGCGACCGCCCCGCGCGCCCAGGCCAGGGCGGCCCGCCCGGCCACGCTGCCCAGGAAGCCGGCCAGGGCGGTCCGGTCGAGCCGGCCGCCGGCCGCCGCCGCCAGCACCGCCGCGAGGGCGCCGGCCTGCGCGACGATCAGCCCGGCGGTGAGGACCCCGAGCCCGGCGAGCACGCCGAGCGGCCGCCGAGTGCCGGGCACTCGGCGGAGCAGTCGCGGGTCGAACGGAGGCCGGCTCACCAGTACACCGGGGTTCGCGAGTCGAGCCGGCCGCGGAAGATCCACCAGGAGAGGACCTGGCAGGCCAGCAGGAGCGGCAGGAGCGGTCCGACCAGCCAGCCGAGCAGTTCCAGCGTCGGTGCGCCGGCGGCGGCGTCGGCCACGGTCAGGCCGGTCCCGGGGTCGAGGCTGGAGACGAGCGCGTACGGCCAGGTCGTCGCCCCGATCAGCGGCACCGGAGCGGCGAGCGCCGCCGAGGTGGCGGCGAACGCGAGGCCGGGGCGCCGGCCCAGGAGCCGGCGGGCGAGCAGCAGGGTTCCCGCGACCAGTACCGGCAGCAGGAACGCGGCGATGGGCTGGTGCGCGGCCTGACGTACCCGGTCGGAGAGCAGGCCCAGCACGGTGGCCGCACCGAGCGCGGCGAGGGCGACCGGCACCAGCCGCCGGCCCAGCCGGGCGGTCCGGTGGGCCGGCCCGGTCGGGAGCCGGAGCGCCAGGAAGGCGGCGCCGTGCACGGCGACCAGCGTGACCATGGCGAGCCCGGCGGCGACGGTGAACGGGGTGACAACCTCGGCCACCCCGGCGAGGTGGGCGTCCGGGGCCAGCGGTACGCCCTGGAGCAGCCCGCCGAGGGTGGCTCCCCAGCCGGCGGCGGCGAGGATCCCGCCGAGGACCAGCAGCCGGTCCCAGCGGCGGCGCCAGCGTGGGTGGGCCGGACGGCTGCGTAGCGGTACGGCGGCGGTGACCATGACCACGCCGGCGAGGGCGACCACGACCGTGGGGTACAGGCCGGCGAGTAGTTCCCCCTCCAGCAGCGGGAAGGCGCCGAGGAGGAGACCGGCGGTCGCGACCAGCCAGACCTCGTTGCCGAGGAAGAACGGCCCGAGCGCGGTGAGCGCGCCGCGCCGGGTCGGTGTCGGCTCCGGGTCGACGGCCGGCTCCGGTTCTCGGCCGGGCTCAGGGGTCCGGGCCGGCCGCGGCCCGGCGGGTTCGGCGCGGAACCGGGCGGTGAGGATCCCGACCCCGTAGTCGGCGCCGCCGAGGACGAGGTAGGCGGCGAAGAAGAGGCCGAGCAGAACGAACCAGGCAGTGGGCACGAACGCCTCCCTCAGGCAAACACGGGTGTGGGCGCGGGTTCGGGATGGCGCACCGGCGGCCGGCCCAGCACCGGGTCGTCGGCACCCCGGGCGGCGTGTCGGGCGATCAGGATCCAGTTGGCGACCGCGAGGCCGCCGAGCAGCAGTGTGAAGCCGAGGTACGAGGCGAGGAGCAGGCGACCGTCGACCGGGCTGACGGCGTCGGCGATCGGCAGCACGCCGTACGCCGCCCATGGCTGGCGACCGACCTCCCGGACCAGCCAGCCCGAGATCGCCGCGACGAACGGCAGCGGAATGCTGAGAAGCAGCAGGTACAGCGGGGCGCGCAGCCGGATGATCCAGTCCCGGTAGAGGAGCGGCAGCAGCAGGACCAGCAGGGAGGCCAGGTAGCCGATGCCCATCATCGCCTCCAGCGGAGCCCCGATCCACTCCGGCGGGGTGTAGTCGCCGGGACCGAACTGGTCCGTCCAGCGCGCGATCAGCGCCGACCGGGCCGCCTCGTCGCCGAACTTGGTCGGCTGCATCGCACGGACCTCACCGAGCTGCGGAAAACCGGTGCCCAGCGCGATCGTGCAGCCGAGCACCCCGGCGACCACGCCGATCCGCAGCGAGGTGCGGAACGCGGGGTCGGTGGTGCGCCGTATGAGGTGCCAGGAGCTGATCCCGGCCATCAGGACGCCGCCGGTCATCAGCGCGGCGCCGAGGACGTGCGGGAGCGCGTGCCGCAGCGCCGGGTTGCCGAGCAGGGCCGCGACGTTGGTGAGCTGGGCGACGCCGTCGCGTACCTCGTATCCGACCGGGTTCTGGAGCCACGAGTTGGCGACCATCACCCAGAACGCGGAGGCGTACGCGGTGAGCGCGACCCCCCAGAGCAGCGCCAGGTGGAGACCGGGCCGGAGCCGGTGCCAGCCGAAGATCCACATGCCGAGCAGGGTGGACTCCAGGAAGAAGGCGACCAGCGTCTCGATGGCGAGGGGAGCGCCGACGACGTTGCCGACGTACCTCGACAGGCCGCTCCAGTTCAGTCCGAACTGGAACTCGAGCACGATGCCGGTGGCGATGCCGAGGACATAGTTGATCACGTACAGGGTGCCCCAGAACCGGGTGAGCCGCTCGTACACCGGCCGGCGGGTGAGGAACCCGATCGTCTGCAGGCAGACCAGCAGGGTCACCAGGCCCAGGGTCACGAGCACGAAGAGGAAGTGGATCGACGCCGTCGTGGCGAACTGGAGGCGGGCGATCAGTAGTGAGTCCATGGCAATCCTTCGGCGTCGGTGTCACCGTGCCGCGAGCCCACGCGTAGGCAGACTACCTATGCGTACCGGCCGTGACGCACCGTGCCCGACCTTGTGGAGGTACCCCTTCACTTTACTACGACGCGTAGTAGATGTGCCCCCGCGGCGCCGGCGACGTCGGCGTAGGGCAGGACGGCGCGGTGCGACGGATCAGCGCAGCAGGAGGGAGACCGGCAGGCTCACCAGCAGGGTGGCCAGGGCGAGCGCGGTCGCGCCCGGTAGCCGGGTCGGCCGCGGTGCCGCCAGCAGCCGCCGTACCCGGGCGTCCAGGTGGACGTCGGCGACGCCGAGCGCTCCCACCGGGGTGATCCGGGCACCGGCGGTGGCGAACCGCAGCAGGGCGGCGGCGAGCGGCGCGTCGGCGTGCAGCTTCCGGGCCTTGTCGTCCGCCCTCATCTCCACCAGCAGCGCGACGGTCTCGTGGGCCGCGCGTACCCAGCGCGCCCAGGGCAGCGCCCGGCACAGCGCGGTGAAGGGCAGCAGGACGAGGTCGTGGCGCTCGTCGGCGTGCGCCCGCTCGTGGCTGAGCACGGCGGCGAGCTGGGCCCGGTCGAGCAGGCTCAGCGTGCCGGCGCTGACCACCACCTGCGGGCGTACCCCGGGCAGGCAGTACGCCGCGGCGCTGGGGTGGTCGAGGACCAACGCCCCCGGCGCGGCCGGGTCGTTCCGGGCGACCAGGGCGAGCAGGTCCCGGTGCCGGCGCTGGGCACGCAGCGCGCTGAGCAGGCTTCGTACCGTCGAGCCGAGCAGGACGGCGGCTATCCCGAACCCGACGCCGATCAGGGCGAGCTGCGACACGCCCAGGCCGGGCGGCAGGTCGCCGCCACCGAACAGGTCGCCGGCGAGCGACCGCAGCGCCGAGCCGGTGCTGGTGCCGTACGGGGCCAGCCCCAGGGAGAGCGGCACACCGATCGCGGAGAGCCCGAGGGCCAGACCCACCGCCTGCCAGCAGATGATCGCGACCCGGGGGCTGTGCCAGGTCCAGGCGGCACCGAGCCCTTTGGCGCCGGAGAGCGCCTGCGCCGCACCGTAGCACCCCAGGGCGGCGATCGCGAAGCAGGCGGCGTCGGTCATCGCACTCAGACCTGCCGTTCCGGTGCGGGTGGCGGAACCTCCGCCCGGTCGTTCGTCGGACCGGCGGTGGCGCCACCTGCCGGAGCGGACTCCGGCACCCCGCCGGCCGCCTCCTCGGCGAGCGCGGCGCGCAGGATCTCGGCCTCGGTGCCGGTCACCGACCGGGCGAACCGGATCAGCGCCGCGTCCCGGCTTCCGGCCAGGTCGAGCGCGTCGAGCATCAGCCGGGCGATGTGTGCCTCCCGGCTGGCGGCCGGCCGGTAGCGCCAGGCGCGGCCCTCCCGCTCGCGCTCCACCATGCCCTTGCCGGCAAGCCGGTCCAACACCGTCATCACGGTGGTGTACGCCAGCCCGCGGTCTCGCAGCGCCTCGGCCACCTCGCGGACGGTGACCCCGTTGCCCGGCTTCTGGTCCCAGAGCACGTCCATTACCGCGCGTTCGAGGTCACCGAGTCGTGTCACGCAGCCAGTCTACTACCTTCCGTCGTACGTCCCGCCGAGGTGTAAGGAAGGGCCCCCTTTACAACAAAAAACGATAAGAAGGGGCCCTTCCTTACACCTCAGATGCCCTTGGGGTGCCAGACGGTCTTGGTTTCCAGGAAGGCGGTCATCCGGCCGAGGCCGGGATCGGCGTACCAGTCGACCGGTCCCGCCGGTGGCCGGAGGACCCGCTTCAGGTTGCCGGCGGCGGCGCGCTCCAGCTCGGCGGCGAAACCCGGATCGGTCACCCCGGTCAGGTCGAGGGCGTTCACGTCCATGTGCCCGGCCAGCCACGGCGCCGTCTCGGCTGGCCGCCCGGTGAGCAGGTTCACCACCCCGCCGGGCAGGTCGGAGGTGGCCAGCACCTCGGCCAGGGTCACCGCCGGCAGCGGGGCGGTCTCGGCGACCAGCACCACCACCGTGTTGCCGGTGACGATCGTCGGTGCCACCACGCTGACCAGCCCGAGCAGCGCCGGCTCGGCCGGGGCGACCACCCCGACCACCCCGGTCGGCTCCGGAGCGGAGAGGTTGAAGTACGGGCCGGCGACCGGGTTGGCGTTGCCGTACACCTGGGCGATCTTGTCGGCCCAGCCGGCGTACCACACCCACCGGTCGATCGCCTCGTCGACCTCGACGGTCGGCACACCGAGGCCGACGAACTGGTCCCGCCGACCCTCCAGCATCTCGGCGACCCGGTAGAGGACCTGACCCCGGTTGTACGCCGTCGCGCCCGACCAGCCGGCGACGGCGGCCCGGGCCGCCTGCACCGCGTCCCGGACGTCCTTGCGGGAGGCCAGCGACACGTTCGTGTTCTGCACCGGATACGACCGCCCCGACTCGCTACGCGGGAACTTCCCGCCGATGAAGAGCTTGTACGTCTTGCGTACCGCCACCCGCTCAGACATCCAGGTACGCCTCCAGCCCGTGCCGGCCGCCCTCCCGGCCGTAGCCCGACTCCTTGTATCCCCCGAACGGCGAGGTCGGGTCGAACCGGTTGAAGGTGTTCGCCCAGACGACTCCGGCCCGGAGCCGGTCGGCCAGCCAGAGGATCCGGGACCCCTTCTCGGTCCAGATCCCGGCCGAGAGCCCGTACGGGGTGTTGTTGGCCTTCTCGACCGCCTCGGCCGGGGTGCGGAAGGTCAGCACCGACAGCACCGGCCCGAAGATCTCCTCCCGGGCGATCCGGTGGGACTGGCTGACCCCGGTGAAGATGGTCGGGGCGAACCAGAAGCCGCGGTCCGGCAGGTCGCACGGTGGGGACCAGCGCTCGGCCCCCTCGGCGGTGCCGGCCTCGGAGAGTTCCCGGATCCGGGCCAGCTGGGCGGCCGAGTTGATCGCCCCGACGTCGGTGTTCTTGTCCAGCGGGTCGCCGACCCGCAGCCGCGCCATCCGCCGCTTCAGCGCGGCGAGGACCTCGTCGTACACGGACTCCTGGACGAGTAGCCGAGAGCCGGCGCAGCAGACGTGGCCCTGGTTGAAGAAGATGCCGTTGATGATTCCCTCGACCGCCTGGTCGAGCGGGGCGTCCTCGAAGACGATGTTGGCGGCCTTGCCGCCGAGTTCCAGGGTGAGCTTCTTACGGGTGCCGGCGACCGCCCGCGCGATCTGCCGACCCACCTCGGTCGAGCCGGTGAAGGCCACCTTGTCGACGTCGGGGTGCTCGACCACCGCCTGGCCGGTCTTCCCGGCGCCCGTGACGATGTTGACCACCCCCGGCGGCAGGTCGGCCTGCTGGCAGATCTCCGCGAAGCGCAGCGCGGTCAGCGGCGTGGTCTCGGCCGGCTTCAGCACCACCGTGTTACCGGTGGCCAGCGCCGGGGCGATCTTCCAGGCCAGCATCAACAGCGGGAAGTTCCACGGGATGACCTGGCCGGCGACCCCGAGCGGGCGAGGGTTCGGGCCGAGCCCGGCGTAGGCGAGCTTGTCGGCCCAGCCGGCGTGGTAGAAGAAGTGCGCGGCGACCAGCGGCAGGTCCACGTCGCGGGACTCCCGGATCGGCTTGCCGTTGTCCAGCGACTCCAACACCGCCAACTCCCGGGACCGCTCCTGGATGATCCGGGCGATCCGGAACAGGTACTTCGCCCGGTCCCGGCCGGGCATCGGCCCCCACACCTCGGCGTACGCCCGGCGGGCCGCCCGTACCGCGCGGTCGACGTCGTCGGGGCCGGCCTCGGCGACCTCGGACAGGACCTCCTCGGTGGCCGGGTTGATCGACGTGAAGCTGCCACCGTCGAGCGGGTCGACGAACTCGCCGTCGATGAACAGGCCGTACGACGGCTTCAGCTCGACCACCGCGCGGGACTCCGGCGCGGGCGCGTACTCGAACATCGTCAGTCCAGGGTGAAGTAGTCGGGGCCGGAGTAGACGCCGGTGCGCAGCCGGGTGCGCTGCATCAGCAGGTCGTTGAGGAGGCTGGAGGCGCCGAACCGGAACCGGTCCGGGTGCAGCCAGTCCTCGCCGGCGGTCTCGTTCACCAGCACCAGGTACCTGATCGCATCCTTGGCGGTCCGGATGCCGCCGGCGGGCTTGACCCCGACCTGCCGCCCCGTGGCGTCGCGGAAGTCGCGGACGGCCTCCAGCATCACGAGCGTGACCGGCAGGGTGGCGGCGACCGGGACCTTGCCGGTCGAGGTCTTGATGAAGTCGGCGCCGGCGAGCATCGCCAGCCAGGAGGCCCGGCGGACGTTGTCGTAGGTGACCAGCTCGCCCGTCTCCAGGATGACCTTGAGGTGGGCGTCCCCGCAGGCCGCCTTCACCGCGACGATCTCCTCGAAGACCTCCAGGTAGCGGCCGGCGAGGAAGGCGCCCCGGTTGATCACCATGTCGATCTCGTCGGCGCCGGCCGCGACCGCCGCCCGGGTGTCGGCGAGCCTGACCTCCAGCGGCGCCTGCCCGGACGGGAACGCGGTCGCCACGCTCGCCAGATGGATCCCGGATCCGCGTAGCGCCTCGGCGGCGACCGGCACCAGGCGCGGATAGACGCAGACGGCCGCGACCGCCGGACAGGACGGATCGGCGGGGTCCGGCCGCCGGGCCTTCGCGGCCAGGGCCCGGACCTTGCCGGGGGTGTCGGCCCCCTCCAGGGTGGTCAGGTCGACCATCCGGATCGCCAGGTCGATCGCCCACGCCTTGGCGGTGGTCTTGATCGATCGGGTGGCGAGCATCGCCGCCCGCTGTTCCGCGCCGACCTGGTCCACGCCGGGAAGCCCGTGTAGGAAGCTCCGGAGGGTCGCCTCGGAGCGGGCTACCTCGGTCAGGTCGGACCGCGCCGACGCCGCTGTCGCCGTCATGCGGGCAAGCATACGCACCGGGGCCAGAGTGTGATCTTGGCCATATTTGGCCGTCGGGTGGGGGCGGGGTCGGACCGGTGGCCGCCGGCCGGACGGTTGCCGGCGGCCGGACGCTTCCTAGTAGGTTGTGCGACCGTGGACGTACTCGTCGTTGACCATCCCGTGGCCCGGACGCGACTCACCGCGATGCGCGACGTCCGGACCGACTCGGCGTCGTTTCGGGCCGCGCTGCGCGAGCTCACCACCATGCTGGTGTACGAGGCCGCGCGATCCCTGCCGGTCGAGACCTACCCGATCACCACCCCGGTGGCGCCGACCGAGGGGACCCGGCTGGCGAACCCACCGCTGCTGGTGCCCGTGCTCCGGGCCGGGCTCGGGATGGCCGACTCGGCGCTGGCGCTGCTTCCGGAGTCCTCGATGGGCTTCGTCGGGCTGGCCCGCGACGAGCACACCTACCAGCCCCGCGCCTACATGGAGTCGCTCCCGACCGACCTGACCGGGCGTCCGGTGCTGGTGCTGGACCCGATGCTCGCCACCGGTGGCTCGCTGGAGCACTGCTGCCGACTCCTCGCCGAACGCGGCTGCACCGACATCGTCGTGATCTGCGTGCTCGCCGCCCCGGCCGGCATCGAGCGGCTGAAGCGCTCCGGCCTGCCGTTGCGACTGGTGACCGCGGCCATCGACGAGCGGCTGAACGACCAGATGTTCATCGTGCCGGGGCTTGGCGACGCCGGCGACCGCCAGTTCGGCGGCATGCCCCGGTTCTGAGCGGCGGTAGCGGAGGCCGTGCCGAACCGTGGCGACGGCCGGTTCTGGCCTCCATCGGGACACCGGCGGCCGGGAGGCATGCACGGGTGGCCCCGACCGGCTACCGTTCCGGGCCATGACTGGTGTTGGGTTGGCCGAGGAGTTGCTGCTGCTCGGCTACGACGACGAGTCCGGCAAGGCGACCGGGTCACGGATCGCCCTCGACCTGGGCATGGCCGCCGCCGTGCTGGTCGACCTGGCGCTCGCCGGACGGGTCGCGTTCTCTGACGGTTCGATTGTGATCACCGACCCGACGCCGACCGGTGACGTGATCGCCGACGACGTCCTTGCCAAGATCGCCAACGACACCCCGCACACCCCGGCCTCCTGGCTCCAGCGGCTCCGGCACGGGCTGCGTGACCGGATCCTCGGCGACCTCTGCGACCGGGGTGTGATCACCGACGTTGACGAGACCCGGCTCGATCACATCCACGTCCACCGCTATCCGGTGCTCGACCCGTCGGTCGAGGCGGAGATCCGGGCGCGCCTGGTCGATGCGCTGACCGGGGAACGGGTCCCGGACGAACGGACCGCCGCGCTCGCCGCGGTGATGGCGGCGATCCGGGTGGAGCCGAGCCTGGGGTTGACCGGACCGGCCGCCGAGGACGCCCGCAACCGGCTGCTGGAGATCGCCCGGGGCGCCGGTTTCGCCGACGGCGGGGTCGACCTGGAGGAGTCGACGATCCGCCCCTCGGTGGCACTGGTGATCGCCGCGCTCTCCCGGGCGATCGAGACCGCGCTCGGCATCCGGGCCTGAGCACCACCCCCGGAGAACTCCGGAACCGGTCCTGTCGGGCGCCCACCGCGCGAGATCGCGCCGGAGCGCGGCGCCCGACGGGCGGGACTACCAGACCCCCAGGGCCGCCGCCGTCTCGGTGCGCAGCGCGCGTACCGACGCGGCGGCCCGCTCCCGGGCGGCCGGCACGTCGCCCCCGACGACCGGCTCCACGACCTCCAGGTACGCCTTCAGCTTCGGCTCGGTCCCGGAGGGCCGGATCACCACCCGGGCGGTCTCGGTGCGCAGGATCAGCACGTCCGCCTCCGGCGCCCGATCCTCGACCGAGACGACCGGCTCGTCCAGCAGGGTGCCCGGGGTCTTGGTGCGGATGTACGTCATCGCGTTCTCGATCTCGCGCAGGTCGTCGACCCGGACCGAGAGCTGGTCGGTCAGGTGTACGCCGAACTCGGCGGCCAGCTCGTCCAGCCGCTCGGCGACCGTCCGCCCCTCGGCCTTCAGCGCCGCCGCCAGCTCGGCGACGGTCAGCGCTGCGGTGATCCCGTCCTTGTCCCGAACCTGCCCCGGAGCGACGCAGTAGCCGAGCGCCTCCTCGTAGCCGTACGTCAGCTCCGCCTCCCCCGCCTCGGCCCGGACGATCCACTTGAACCCGGTGAGCGTCTCGGCGTACGCCCGGCCCCGTGCCGCGCAGAGCCGGCGCAGCAGGGACGACGAGACGATCGTGGTGGCGTAGAGCCCGCCCCTGCCCCGTCGCATCAGGTGGTCGGCGAGCAGCACCCCCAGCTCGTCGCCGTGCAGCATCCGCCAGCCCCGGACCGGGTCCGGGATCGCCACCGCGCACCGATCGGCGTCCGGGTCGTTGGCGATCGCGAGGTCGGCGTCGACCGTACGGGCCAGGGTGAGCAGCCGGTCGATGGCACCCGGCTCCTCCGGGTTGGGGAAGGAGACGGTGGGGAAGTCCGGGTCCGGCTCGGCCTGCTCCGGCACCACCCCGGGTACGCCGAACCCGGCCCGGGCGAAGACCGAGGTGAGCACGGCGGCACCCACCCCGTGCAGCGGCGTGTACGCGATCCTCAGGTCCCGGGGCCCATCCGGGGCGATCACCGCGGCGGCGGCGCGGACGTACTCGGCAACGACCCGGTCGTCGAGCACCTCGCCCGGGCCGCCGAGCGGCACCGCCGCCAGCGGCCCGACCGCCCGGATCGCGGCCTCGATCTCCGCGTCGACCGGGGGCACGATCTGTGCGCCACCGCCGCGGGCACCGCCCAGCTCCGTACCAAGGTAGACCTTGTAGCCGTTGTCCTGGGGCGGGTTGTGGCTGGCGGTGACCATCACCCCGGCGACCGCGCCGAGCGCCCGGACCGCGTACGCGAGGACCGGGGTGGGCAGTGGCCGGGGGAGCAGCAGCGCCGGCCGGCCGGCCCCGGTGGCCACCCGCGCCGTCCGCTCGGCGAAGGCCCGGGAGCCGTGTCGGGCGTCGTACCCGATGACCAGCGGGCCGGGCGCGCCCCGGGCGGCGAGCCAACGGACCAGCCCGGCCGCGGCCTGGGTGACCACGGCCAGGTTCATGCCGTTGGGGCCGGCCCGCAGTGGACCGCGCAGGCCGGCGGTGCCGAAGGTCAGCGGCCGGGCGAAGCGGTCGGCGAGCTCGGCCGCGCTCTCGGGGAGCCGGTCGAGGAGTCCCCGGAGCTCGTCCCGGCTTGCGGGGTCAGGATCGTCGTCGATCCAGGTCTGGGCCTGGACGCGCAGGTCGTCAAGGTCGCTGGGTTCTGCCGCCACCCCGACTTGATAGCACGGTGCCGGGGGTGCCGCCGGGACCGGCCCCGGGATCGCGGCGGGAACGGCCGGGGTGGCGGGGCGCGGCGGCCGGCACCCCGGCCGCCGCGCCGCCGCTCAGCCCGCGTTGGTGAGCTGGAAGGACTCGACCATCGTGTCGAAGATCGCCTTGCTCTCCTCGAACCGCTCGGCCGGCGTGGTCAGGTAGAAGGAGTAGACCTTGCCGTCGGTGACGACGCCGCGCCAGATGCCGTGGCGCTGGCTGCCGTCGGGGCCGCAGGTGTACTCCAGCTGTGCGGCGGGCTTGCCGGCCAGCTCCTCGTCGGTCAGCCCGAGCTGCTGGAACGGCTTCGCGCAGCTCTTGCTGGACCTCAGCCCGTTGGCCGCGATCTCCGCCCACCGCCGCGAGCTGGTGCCCTTGAAGTCCTCCACCAGCACGCGTACCCGGCGGCCGGAGTCGTTCGGGTCGGTGTAGTCGACGTAGACCGCCTTCTTCGGCGCGGCCCTCTTCCAGCCCTTCGGCACGCTGATCGAGACGCCGCGCTCGTTGTGGGTCTGGGTCGGGAAGGAGGCGGGAACGACGTCCGGGGACTTGCCGGCCTGCACCGAGGGGCTCGGTTCCGGGTCGTCGCCGCCGAGCGACCCGACCAGAACGCCGACGAGCAGCACCAGGGCCAGTCCGCCCGCCGCGGCGAGCTGGACCTGCCGGGGCCAGCCCTTGATGCTCTGGATCAGGCTGCCGCCGGCACGGCGGGCCCCGGCCACGGCCCGGCCCAGCCCGCCGCCGCTGGCGACGTGGACGGTGCCGGGGCCGCCGCTCGCCCCGGGCATGGCGCCGGTCGGCGTGTCGAGTGGGCCCCGTCCGCCGGGTGGCGTGGTCACCCACCGGCCGGCGCGGGCGTTCGGCATCGGACCGGTCGGCAGCGCGCTGGTGGGCATGGCGCTGGTCGGCATCGCGCCCGCGGCCATCCCGGCGGTGGGCATCGCGCCGGTCGGCACGTCGGCCGACCCCGCTCCGGCGGTCGCGGGCCGGGGCGTCCCGGCCGCGGCGTCGGTTCGGGCGCTGCGGGCGATCCGGTCGGCCAGGGACTCGCCGGGGGCGAGCATCGCCCGCCCGCCGACCTGTCCGGCCGGTTCCGGCTGCGGGCGGTGCGACGGCTGGCCGGAGCCGGCCGGGGTGGGCGCCTGGGTGGCGGGCGACTGCTGCCAGGTCGGGCGTTGGGGCGCCACCACCGCGTACGGGTCGGTGACGTGGTTGCCGGCGGCCTTGCTGGCCAGCGGGCCGGCCAGCAGCTCGCGCAGCATGGTGCGGGCGGCGGTGACGTCCAGCCGTCGGGCGGGGTCCTTCTCCAGCAGACCCATCAGGACCCGGGTGAGCGGCCCGGAGCGGCTGGGCGGGGCGGGCGGGTCCTCGACCACGGCGTGCATGGTCTCGATCGGGTCACCCTTGTCGAACGGCGGCCGACCCTCGACGGCGGTGTAGAGGGTGACGCCGAGCGAGAAGAGGTCGCTGGGCGGGCCGAACTCCTTGCCCATGGCCCGTTCGGGCGAGATGAAATGCGGGGACCCGAGCACCATGCCCGGGGTGGTGAGCTGCACGTCGGTCGGCATCCGGGCGACGCCGAAGTCGGTGAGGACGCAGCGGCCGTCGGAGCAGATCAGCACGTTCGCCGGCTTCACGTCCCGGTGCAGGACGCCGTTCGCGTGCGCCACCTCCAGCGCGCCGAGCAGGGCGATGCCGATCTTGGCGACGGCCCGGGGGGCGAGGGGGCCGTCCTCGATCACCATGTCGGCGAGGCTGCGCGCGTCGAGCAGCTCCATCACGATCCAGGGCCGGTCATCCTCGGTCACCACGTCGTAGACTTGGACGACGGCGGGGTGTTGTAGGGCCGCGGCGGCTCGGGCCTCGCGCAGGGTGCGCTCGTACATCGCGTCGCGGTCGCTGGAGGCCAGCCCGGCAGGGAAGACGACCTCCTTCACCGCCACGTCGCGGCGCAGCAGGGTGTCGGCGGCACGCCACACCGTGCCCATGCCGCCGTGCCCGACCGCGGCCCGCAACAGGTACCGGCCACCGATGGTGATGCCGGGTGCTGCACGTCCGTTCGGGGGATTGACCGGTCCGCCACTCCACGTCGGGATCTGAGTCACAGAAGAGCCACCGAGAGAATCGAGGGGCATGGGACAGAACCCCCCTATATTGCGGGTTCCGACCGCAGAAGGGAAAGGCAACCGCCGGAGTCCCCCAGAACTCCACCGAACGTGTCAGCCTTCTCACCGGGTGCGTAATTGTCGGTGCTGACAGTTATTAACCCGTCACTGTGTGGTGAGGTTTCCGGTGGTTGCCCGCCGGCCGGGCCCCGGGCGGGGCCGCTCGTCGTCTGCTGTCCACTTGTTGGGATCTACGATGCCGGCTATGAGCGAACGTCGGTTGAGCGAGTCCGGATTCCCGATCAAGACGGTCTACGACGCCGCCGACGTGGCGGGCGGACTGGACGCGCGGCTGGGCGCGCCTGGCACCTTCCCGTACACCCGTGGGGTGTACCCGACGATGTACACCACGCGGCCGTGGACCATGCGGCAGTACGCCGGTTTCGGCACCGCCACCGAGTCCAACGCCCGCTACCACCAGCTCCTCGCCGCCGGCACGATGGGGCTCTCCGTCGCGTTCGACCTGCCGACCCAGATGGGGTACGACTCCGACGACCCGATCGCACACGGCGAGGTCGGCAAGGTCGGGGTCGCGATCGACTCCATCGAGGACATGCGGACCCTCTTCGCCGGCATCCCGCTGGACAAGGTCTCCACCTCGATGACCATCAACGCTCCCGCCGCGGTGTTGCTGCTGCTCTACCAGCTCGTCGCGGAGGAGTCCGGCGTCCCCGGGTCGGCGTTGAGCGGCACCATCCAGAACGACATCCTGAAGGAGTACATCGCCCGGGGCACGTACATCTTCCCGCCGAAGCCGTCGCTGCGGCTGGTGGCCGACACCTTCGCGTACTGCCGCAAGGAGGTGCCGAGGTGGAACACGATCTCCATTTCCGGCTACCACATGGCGGAGGCCGGAGCGACCCCGGTGCAGGAGATCGCCTTCACCCTGGCCAACGGTCTCGCGTACGTCCGCGCCGCGCTCGACGCCGGGCTGGCGGTGGACGACTTCGCGCCTCGGCTGTCGTTCTTCTTCGTGGCCCGGACCACCCTGTTGGAGGAGGTGGCGAAGTTCCGGGCCGCCCGGCGGATCTGGGCCAGCCTGATGCGTGACGAGTTCGGCGCCCGCGATCCGAGGTCGATGATGCTGCGCTTCCACACCCAGACCGCCGGGGTGCAGCTCACCGCGCAGCAGCCCGAGGTGAACCTGGTCCGGGTCACGGTGCAGGGGCTCGCCGCGGTGCTCGGCGGGACCCAGTCGCTGCACACCAACAGCTTCGACGAGGCGATCGCGCTGCCGACCGAGAAGGCCGCGCGGCTGGCGCTGCGGACCCAGCAGGTGCTGGCGTACGAGACCGACCTGACCGCCACCGTCGACCCCTTCGCCGGCTCGTACGTCGTCGAGGCGATGACCGACGAGATCGAGGCCGGGGTACGGGAGCTGATGGCCCGGGTCGCCGAGTACGGCTCGGCGGTGGAGGCGATCGAGGCGGGCTTCCAGAAGCGGGAGATCGAGGCCGCGGCGTACCGGATGGCGCAGGAGATCGATTCCGGGACCCGGGTGGTGGTGGGGGTCAACCGGTTCACTGTGGACGAGGAGGAGCCGTACCAGCCGCTGCGGGTCGACCCCGCCATCGAGGCGGCGCAGGCCGAGCGGCTGGCCCGGCTGCGCGCCGACCGGGACTCCGGCGCGGTGCGGCGGGCGCTGGACGAGCTGCGAACCGCCGCCGCCGGGACGGAGAACGTGCTCTACCCGATGAAGGAGGCGTTGCGCGCCCGGGCCACCGTGGGGGAGGTCTGCGGGGTGCTGCGCGAGGTCTGGGGGACGTACCGCCCCAGCGACCGCTTCTGAGCGCGGTGCGCCGACCCGCAGGTTCCGGTCGGCGTCTCGGACGGGAGGCCTGTCAGGTGCCGCGCGTGACGGACCGGGTTCGGTCGCGCGGTGACGGACACGGTGTCCGTGCCCTTCCCGGCCCCACCTGTCAGGATGCGGATCCCTGTCACCCCGCACCGTGACGGTTCGCGTTCGCTCGGTTTCGATGCTCGCCGGACGAGGTGACGTCCCGAGTCGGGCGCACGGTCCCGAGTCGGAATCGTGACCGGTAAAACCGTCACGCGTTGTAGGAGGTGTGGGAACAGATGGCGGCGTCCGACGGTGTTCTGAGCAGCGCTCGGTACGTCGACGAACGCTCCTACCAGGGATTTCGTGACGTTGTGTTGTCTGACCACTACCAGAACGAGGTTGCGCAGCGTCACCATCGGCGGTCTACGCTGTCCGGGTCCCATCCCATCCACAGTGATCGAGAATCCGACGTGACGAGTGCGTTGCAACTGCCGACCGGCGGCCGGCCGGCGTCGGCGGGACCAGCGACGGCCGAACCCGAGACGCCGGGGCCCGAGGCGATCCCCAGGGCGGAGCCGCTGCCGTTCGGGCTCGACCAGACGCTGGACCTCCGGCTGCCCGACCTGATCGCGACGCGGCGCTTCCTGCATGCCCACCCTGAGCTTTCCGGGCGGGAGTTCGACACGGCAGCACTGATCGCCCGGGAACTCTCGGTCGCCGGCCTGGCGCCGCGACTGCTGCCCAAGGGCAACGGGGTGATCTGCGACATCGACGGGCGGCCGACCGGGCCGGTGGTCGCGCTCCGCGCCGACCTGGACGCGCTTCCCCTGACGGACGTCAAGGACGTGCCGTACCGCTCCACGGTGGAGGGCGCCTGCCACGCCTGCGGACACGACGTGCACACCACGATCGTGCTCGGCGTCGGGCTGCTGCTGGCCCGCCTCGCGGAGCAGGGGGAGCTGAACGGGCGCGTCCGGCTGATCTTCCAGCCGGCCGAGGAGATCCTGCCCTGCGGCTCGCTGGAGGTCATCGAGGCCGGCGGCCTGACCGACGTGACCCAGATCTTCGCCCTGCACTGCGACCCGAACCTGCCGGTCGGCCGGATCGGGCTACGGGTCGGGCCGATCACCGCCGCCGCGGACAACATCACCGTACGGCTCAGCGGCCCCGGCGGACACACCGCCCGGCCGCACCTGACCGTCGACCTGGTCGATGCGCTGGGCCGGCTGGTGACCGAGGTCCCGGCCCTGGTCAACCGCCGGGTGCCGGCGAACAGCGGGCTGCTGCTGGTCTTCGGGCAGGCCTCCGCCGGCACCCAGTACAACGTGATCCCGAACGAGGCGATGGCCGCCGGCACCCTCCGGGTGCTCGACCGCGACACCTGGGAGCAGGCGCCGAAGATCGTCATTCAGGTGGTTCGTGACGTGATCGCCCCGACCGGCGCCACAGTCGACGTCGAGTACCTGCAGGGCCGGCCGCCGGTGGTCAACGACGCCGGTGCGATCCGGGTCCTCACCGCCGCCACCGTCGCCACGCTCGGGTCGAACGGGGTCGCCGAGACTCCGCAGAGCATGGGCGGCGAGGACTTCTCCTGGTACCTGGAGCACGTACCCGGCGCGCTGGCCCGGCTCGGCGTGGGCCGGGCGGCGGCCGACGTCGACCTGCACCGGGCGACCTTCGACGTGGACGAGCGGGCCATCGCGGTCGGAGTCCGGCTGCTGGTGCAGACGGCGCTCACGGCGCTGGCCGAGTAATCCGGGGTTGGGTAAGTCCCGAGTTCGGTCGGCCACACCCTGACCGGTACGCCGGGTACGTCTCCGGGCCGGGCGAACCCGCCCCGGGCGGCGCCGCGCGGCGGCCGGTCAGTCCAGGGTGTCCGGGCTGGGCGCGCCACCCGCCGCCCCGGCGGGGGCGGCGGCCGGTAGCTCGCCCGGCGGGCCGGCGGGTGCCGGGATCGCGGTCGGCGCCGGCCCGAGCGGAGGCCGCCGGCGCCGCAGACGCCGGAGCAGCCACCACGCCCCGAGCGTCGGCACGCCGAGCGCGACGAGCCAGGGCACCAGGGCGCCCAGCACGGTCAGCATGACCCGCAGCGAGGCCAGGAATGCCCGCCAGCCGCCCCGGAGCCCGGCGAGAAACCCGATCTCCGGCTCCGTCTCGTCCGGCCGGGCGTTCGGACCGAGCAGGATCGCGGTGATCGTGGAGAGCGCGGTCAGGTCGGCCAGCCGCCGCTTCTTCGCCTCCAACGAGGCGAGGTCCGCCTCGCGCCGGGCCAGCTCGCCCTCCAGCATCACCAGGTCGGAGAGGGACTTCGCCTGCGCCAGCAACCGTCGCCCGCTCTCCACCCGGGCCCGCTGGGTGGCGATCCGGGCGTCCAGGTCCAGGGTTTCCTCGGTGACGTCGTCGGTCATGACGTCCCGGCGCAGCTCCTCACCGAGCCGGGCGAGGTCGTCGACGGCCGGATGGAACCGGTCGGCCGGTACCCGCAGTTGCAGGGTCGCCTCCGCATGCTCCGGGTCGCTGCGCCGGTTGTCGCCGCCGACGAAGCCGCCCGCACCGGTCGCGATGGCGGCCGCCTGGGCCGCCGCCGCGTCGACGTCGTCGACCCGTACCGTGATCGTGCCCGTGTAGATGATCGCCCGCTGGTCGGCCGCCAGGGCCGTCGGATCGTCCGGGTCCTTGGCCGGCTGGCCCTGCGCGGCCCCGGCCGCCGTTTCGGACTGGTCCTGCTCCGCCTGGGCCGCCTGCTCCTCCTGGCCCCCCGCCGGGGCCACCGCGTCCGAGGAGGCCCCGGCGCCGCCGCAGCCAGCCAGCGCCACCACGGCGACCGTCGCCGCCACCCCCAGCAGTACGGCCGGCCGGCGGGTCCGCCCGGCCGGCGTCCCGCTACCGCGCCCGTCCATCGTCCTGTCCCTTCCCGTACGTTCCCAGCGGGCGTCCCGCCGGGGTGGCGACAGTGTGATCCGTCAGACGTGCCGCGAAGGCGGCCCGGTTCCGGCAGACTGCCCAGGGGTACATCACGATTCGGCGACCGAGGAGTCTCGATGCGACTGACCAAGTACGGCCACTCCTGCGTACGGATGGAGGACGACGGCGCGGTGCTGGTCATCGACCCGGGCATGTTCACCGAGCGGGCCGCCCTGGACGGGGTGGACGCGGTGCTGATCACCCACGAGCACGCCGACCACCTCGACGTCGACGCGCTCGCGGACACGCTCGGCAAGCGTCCGTCGGTGACCGTCTACACCCATCCCGAGGTGGCCGCCAAACTGGACGCCCTGGACGGGGTGGTGACCACCGTCCAGTCCGGGGACACGTTCGAGGCGGCCGGGTTCCGGGTCCGCGCGTACGGGGGCTGGCACGCGGAGATCCACCCGGAGATCCCCCGGGTGGTCAATCTCGGCTTCCTGGTGAACGACTCCGTCTACCACCCGGGCGATTCGTTCGACGTACCGGAGGGGGCGCACGTGGAGACGCTCTTCGTGCCGATCTCCGGCCCGTGGCTCAAGCTCTCCGAGTCGGTCAACTTCATCCGGGCGGTCAACCCGCGCCGGGCGTACGCCCTGCACGACGGGTTGCTCGGCCCGGCCGGGCTCAACGTCTACGACGCCAACCTGGCCCGGCTGGCGAACTGCGACTACGCCCGACTGGAGCCCGGAACCGCCGTCGACTGAGCGCGGCGGCGCAGCATGGCCGACGTGCCCCCGAACCTCGTCGAGCGGCTCTACACGACTCCACCGGACGGCTTCGTCGCCACCCGGGCCGAGGCGGTGGCCGCGGCCCGGGCCGCCGGTGACGCCGCGGCGGCGCGGGAGATCGCGAAACTGCGCAAGCCGACGATCGCCGCCTGGCTGGTGAACCTGCTCGCCTGGCGTCGCCCCGAACTGATGGCCGAGCTGGTGGAGCTGTCGGCCGAACTCCGCGCGGCACAACGGGAACTCAGCGGGGCGCGGCTGCGGGAACTCTCGGCCCAGCGGCGGCGGGCGGTCGCCGCGCTGGTCGGCGAGGCCCGGACGCTGGCCCGGGCGACGGACCCCCGGCTCGCCGCCGGCAAGCTGCCGCTGGCCGAGGTGGAGACCACCCTCAACGCCGCGCTGGCCGACGCGGAGGTCGCCGAACAGGTCCGGTCCGGGAGGCTGGTCCGGGCGGCGAGCTACGCCGGCTTCGGCGAGGTGCCCCGACCGCAGCTGCGGCTGATCGTCGGCGGTCCGGAGGGTGCCGAGCCGGCCGGACCGTCCACCCCGGAACCGGAGGGGGCGCCGGCCAGGCGTGCCCGGCACGGCGCTCCGACGGCCTCGGCGGGTGCGGCGGCCCGGCCCGAGCGGGCGACAGCGGAGGAGCGGAGGGTCGAGGCCCGAGCCGCCCAGCGGCGTGCCCTGGAGCGGACGCTGGCCGAGGCGCGTACCCGGCAGGAGCGGGCCGAGGCCGAACTGGAGCGGGCCAGCCAGGCCGAGCGGGACGCCGCCGCGGCCCTCGCCGAACTCGACGCCGCCCTCGCCGAGCTGGAGCGGCGACGCGACACCGCCGGGCGGGAGGCCGACCGGGCCAAGCGCGCCCGCAGGACGGCCGAGCGGGACGCCGTCGCGGCCCGCCGCCGGGTCGGTGAGATCGAGGCTGCCATCGAGGCACTGATTGCCGAGGGCGAGTCTTCCGGAAAACGGGGACGGCTTCCCGGAAAATCGTTACCCGAGGCAGACTCAAGCGGGTGACGCGGGCGGTACGCCCGTGCCCCGGACCGGAAGGCGGTGTCGTTGACCCCCGAGCAGGCCGCCGCGGCGGCCCGGCCGAACGTGCTGGGGTTGGGCGGCGCGTTCCTGGAGTGTCCCCGGACGCTGCGTCGGGTACGTCGGATGGGCTTCTCCGGTTGGGCGTTCTCTGTCACCGGCCGGGGTGCGGTACTCGGCGACGTCCGAGCCGAGACCGTCGCCGCCGCGATCGGGATCATCGCCCCGGACGCCGTCGCGGACTGCTGGGACAGTGCCGCCGAGGTGGCGAAGCCGAGTAAGGTCGCCGAGGTGAGCCGCGCCGAGTGCTGCCGGTGGGGCACCGACCACCTGGGTGGCCTGCCGCAGGTGGCCCGCCTGGCCGAGCTCGCCGAGTCGGTGGTGACGGCTGCCGACCCAGCCGGGATGCCGCTGTTCGCGGCGTGGCGGGGACTGCCGCCGCCGGTCGACGCGCCACCCGCCGCCCGGGCGGCGGTGCTGCTGCACCTGCTCTACGAGTACCACTCGGGCGCGATCCTGATCGCGGTCCGGGCGGCCGGGATGAGTCCGGTGGAGATCGTCCTGGCCGGGCCGGAGGGAGAGTCGGGCGCGGTGGCGTACGGCTGGTCGCCGCCGTACCCGCCGGTGGGTCCCCTGGTACGGCGGCGGCTGTGGGTCGAGTCGGTCGCCGACCGGATCGTCTCGCCCGCCTACGGGGTCCTCGCCCCGGCGGAGCGGGTGGAGCTCGTCACCCTGCTCGACACCGCGCTGACCGCCGTCCGGAACGCACCGTCCCATCCCGACTGACGGCGGCAACGGGCGCGGGGGACCGCTCCGGGACGGCCGCCCGGGTCCGTGCCGCCGTCGGGGTAGCCCACGGATCCCGGGTGGCGGGCCGGGGTCAGGTGGACGCGGTGCCCGTGGGACGGGCCCGCAGCGCGGCCACGTAGTCGTCCGGGGCGCCGGCCTTCTCCGCCGCGTTGGCGATCTCCGAGAGGTACCAGGCGGTCGGCAGTCCACCCTCGTAGCCGGCGAAGACGTACACCCAGGCGGTCACCTCGCCGTCCAGGGTGACGACCCGGACGTGCAGCTTGCGGTACGTGCCGGAGGTCACACCCTCGACCTCGTCCAGCTGCGCGGCGTCCCACGGGTGCACGTCGTAGAGCGCGACGAAGACCCGGTCGCCGGGGGACTCGACGATGGTGGTGACCGCTCCCTCCCAGCCGAGTACCCCCTCCCCGGCGAAGGTGAGACGCCAACCTTCGATCCAGCCGGTACCCACCATCGGCGAGTGCGGACAGTAGGCCCGCATCCGGGCGGGGTCGAGGTTCGAGCCGTACGCGGCGTAATGACGCACGGCGATGACGATAGCCTGATGGAGGGTCCGGGGAGAATACGACCGTGCGTGTCGGTCGGGTTGTGGGCAACACTGTCACTCTGAGCAGCCACGGAGGGCGAGCGCGGTGAGCCGAATTGTGATCATCGGCGGCGGACCGGCCGGTTACGAGGCGGCGCTGGTGGCGGCCCAGCTCGACGCCGACGTGACGGTCGTCGAGGCGGACGGGGCCGGCGGTGCCTGCGTCCTGCACGACTGCGTCCCCTCCAAGACCTTCATCGCCAGCTCGGAGGTGGTGACCGGCTACCGCGACACGGAGGAGTTCGGGGTCCACTCCGACGGGCTGGAGGCGATCACCGTCGACGCCGCGACGGTGCACGGCCGGGTGAAGCGGCTCGCCCTGGCACAGTCGGCCGACATCCACGCCAAGTTGGTCAAGGCCGGTGTGACCGTCATCTCCGGGCGGGCCCGGCTGGGCGAGGACACGCTCGGTCACACCCACCGGGTGCTCATCACCCCCACCGACAGTGACTCGACGTACTCGGTGGACGCCTCCACGGTGCTGATCGCCACCGGGGCCACGCCCCGGGTGCTGCCGACCGCCGTCCCGGACGGCGAGCGGATCCTGACCTGGCGCCAGGTGTACGACCTGCCCGAGCTGCCCGAGCGGCTCATCGTGGTCGGCTCCGGCGTCACCGGTGCCGAGTTCGCCAGCGCCTATCTGGCGATGGGGGTCGAGGTGACCCTCGTCTCCAGCCGCGACCGGGTGATGCCGCACGAGGACGCCGACGCGGCGATGGCGATCGAGCAGGTGTTCCGGGCCCGGGGGATGGAGATCCTCAACAACTCGCGGGCCAACGCCGTCCGGCGTACCGCGGACGGGGTGGAGGTGGAGCTCGCCGACGGCCGGATCGTCTACGGCTCGCACGCGCTGATGGCGGTCGGCTCGGTGCCGAACACCGCCGACCTCGGGCTGGTCGAGTACGGTGTCGCGGTCTCCCCGAGCGGACACGTCACCGTCGACCGGGTCTCCCGGACCAACGTCCCCGGCATCTACGCCGCCGGCGACTGCACCGGGGTGTTGCCGCTGGCCAGCGTCGCCGCGATGCAGGGCCGGATCGCGATGTGGCACGCGCTCGGCGAGGCGGTGTCGCCGCTGCGGCTGCGGACGGTCGCCGCGAACGTCTTCACCGATCCTGAACTGGCCACGGTCGGGGTGTCGCAGAACGAGGTCGACTCGGGGCGGGTGCCGGCCCGCCAGGTGATGCTGCCGCTGGCCGGCAACGCCCGGGCCAAGATGGCCGACCTGCGGGACGGGTTCGTGAAGCTCTTCTGCCGGCCCGCCACCGGCCAGGTCATCGGCGGCGTGGTGGTGGCCCCGAAGGCCAGCGAACTGATCCTGCCGATCACGATGGCGGTGGAGAACAACCTCACCGTCGACCAGCTCGCCCTCACCTTCACCATCTATCCCTCGCTGTCCGGGTCGATCACCGAGGCGGCCCGGCAGCTGATGCTGCACAAGCTGGAGTAGCGGCGGCACCCGCCGTACTCGGGCGTCGGAGCGGCATGGTCGCGCCCGGTGACGGCGGTCCGGCGTACCGTTGTCGCCGGCGTGAGCCGTGGCCCGCCGGGTCCCCCGTTCCTGGTGGTGAAGCGGTTCGCCGCCGGGCCGCCGGTGGGTCCCGCACCGGCGGCCCCTCCTCGCCCGCCGGGCCGGGTGTCCCCTCCAGCCGGACGTTTACGGCCGGACGGTTCGACCTCGGGAAAGCGGGAGCGGCCGGACAGGTGTCGCCGCGGCGTCGAGAGGGCCGGACGCTGACCGCCGGTGGCGGTGGGGACGACGCGGGGTTGATCGGCGGAGGTGGGGCGGTCTGCGGCGGGCGGGCTACTCGGGCAGCAGGACCACGAGCAGCGCGACCGTGAGGTAACCGAGCTGGATGAGGGTACGGAGGCCCAGCGGGGTCACCGGGCGGCCGGCCAGGGTCAGGCGGCGGCGGGCGGCGGAGACGTTGGCCGGGAACATCGCGACCATCAGCAGGGCGAGCCCACCGGCGGTCCAGCGGGCGGTGGTCGGCACCAGGAGGCCGATCACGCCGGCCAGTTCCAGGACGCCGGTCACCGTGACCAGTAGCTCCGGGTGGGGGAGTCGGGGCGGGACCATCGCGACGAGATCGCCTCGATGGCTGCGGGCGAAGTGGGCGTAGCCGGTGAGCAGGAACATCAGCGCCAGCCCGACCCGGAGGGCGGGCTGCCAGCCGTCCAGGGCGGTGACACCGAGGAGGCCGGCGATCCGGGCCAGGAGGGAGCCGGCGAGCAGGGTGATCAGCGGGGCCATCGGGGTCGTCCCTTCACAGGAGGACTTGTCGCTGTCAAGATTGCCCCACGGTGGCGCATCTTGTCAATGTAAAGATATGCTCTCGCCATGACCCAGGCGAAGACGGCCGGACGGCCGTACCACCACGGAGACCTGCGGCGAGCGCTGCTGGCCGCCGCGGCCGAGGCGATCGAGGAGGCGGGGCCGGCGGCGCTGAGCCTGCGGGATCTCGCCCGTCGGGCCGGCGTCTCGCACGCCGCGCCCGCACACCACTTCGGCGACAAGGCCGGGCTGCTCACCGCGTTCGCCGCCGAGGGGTTCGAACTGCTGGCCGCGGCCCTACAGCGGATCTGGGCCGAGACCGGCAGCCTTCGCGAACTCGGGGTGGGATACGTCCGGTTCGCCGTCGACCACCGCGCCCACTTCGAGGTGATGTTCCGGCCCGACCTCTACCACCGGGACGATCCGGAGGTCCTCGCCGCCGGTCGGCGGGCCCGCGACGCGCTCCGCGTCGGCGTGGCCGCCCACCGGCCAGGCGGGGACGAGGCGGAGCGGGTCGACCTCGCCGCCTGGTCGATGGTGCACGGGTTCGCGACGCTCTGGCTCGGTGGGGCGTTCTCCGAGCGGGAGGTGGGGGACGATCTGGAGGCGGCGGCCCGCGAGGTCATCCGCCAGGTGCTGTAGGGACCGAGAGGCCGGTGGTGGACGCCCGGCCGAGCCCGGTCCACCGCGTCGACGCCGCCCCGCAGGTGCCTACCAGTTCGTCGGGATCGGCATCCCCTCGGCGAAGCCGGCGGCGCTCTGCACCCCGATCACCGCCTTGGCGTGGAACTCGGTCAGGTTGGCCGCCCCGGTGTACGTGCAGGCGCTGCGGACGCCCGCCACGATCTCGTCGATCAGGTCCTCCACGCCGGGACGGTCCGGGTCGAGGTACATCCGGGCGCTGGAGATCCCCTCCTCGAAGACCGCCTTGCGCGCCTGGTCGTACGGGCTGTCCTCCGCGGTACGGGCGCTGACCGCCCGGGCCGAGGCCATGCCGAAGCTCTCCTTGTAGCGTCGGCCGTCGGCATCCGTGTAGAGGTCGCCCGGTGACTCGTAGGTGCCGGCGAACCAGGTTCCGATCATCACGTTGGACGCTCCGGCGGCCAGCGCCAGCGCGACGTCCCGGGGATACCGCACCCCGCCGTCCGCCCAGACATGTCGGCCGAGCTGCCGGGCCGCCGCCGCGCAGTCCAGGACCGCGGAGAACTGCGGCCGGCCCACCCCGGTCATCATCCGGGTGGTGCACATGGCGCCCGGCCCCACGCCGACCTTGACGATGTCGGCGCCGGCCTCGACCAGGTCCCGTACGCCCTCGGCGGTGACCACGTTGCCGGCCACCACGGGCACCGGCGGATCGAGGGCCCGGACCGCGCGGAGCGCCCGGAGCATCCGTTCCTGGTGGCCGTGGGCGGTGTCCACCACCAGGACGTCGACCCCGGCCGCGAAGAGCGCCGCCGCCTTCCCGGCGACGTCGCCGTTGATCCCGATCGCGGCGGCGATGCGCAGCCTCCCCCGGTCGTCCACGGCCGGGCGGTAGAGCGTGGCCCGGAGCGCCCCCTGCCGGGTCAGCACCCCGACCAGGCGGCCCTCGGCGTCGACCACCGGCGCCAGCCGACGACGGCCCCGGGAGAGGAGGTCGAAGCCGGCCCGGGGATCGGCCTCGGCCGGTACGGTGTGCAGCTCGGTGGACATCACGTGCCGCACCTGCGTGAACCGGTCCACGCCGACGGTGTCCGCCTCCGTCACCACGCCGATGGGGCGGCCCGCCGGGTCCACGACGATCACCGCGCCGTGGGACCGCTTCGGCAGCAGGTGGATGGCGTCGCCGACGGTGTCGGTCGGGCCGAGCGTGATCGCCGTGTCGTGTACCAGGTGCCGCTGCTTGACCCAGGAGATCACCTCGGCGACCACGTCGATCGGAATGTCCTGCGGCAGGACGGCGAGCCCGCCGCGCCGGGCCACCGTCTCCGCCATCCGGCGGCCCGCCACCGCGGTCATGTTCGCGACCACGATCGGGATCGTGGTGCCGGTGCCGTCGCTGGTCGACAGGTCGACGTCGAGCCGGGACTCCACGGCCGACCGGACCGGCACCAGGAAGACGTCGTTGTAGGTCAGATCCTGCGGGGGCGTCGCTCCGGTGATGAACCGCACCCGGTCATCATGCCCCGAGCCCGGTCCGGTACGCGGGCGCCTGTCCGCGCTGCTCACACCGGCGGGCCGGCCGGTCGGCGGGTCGTCCCGGTCAGGCGATCGTGCAGATGGTCTCACCGGCCCGGAGAACCGCGCCGACCTCGGTGCGCAGACCGCTCACCACTCCGGCGCGGTGCGCGTGCAGCGGCTGCTCCATCTTCATCGCCTCCAGCACCACGATCAGGTCTCCCTCGGCCACGGTGTCGCCGTCGGCGACCGCGATCTTCACGATCGTGCCCTGCATCGGCGAGGTCAGCGCGTCGCCGGTTCCACCGGACCCGCCGGCCGTGCCACGGCGGCCGGCACGGCGGGCGGGACGTCGGGACGCGCTGCCGGCCGCGCTGCCCGGGGCGCCGGCCGCCCCCGCGGCGTAACCGGCCGGGACGGTCACCTCCAGCCGCTTGCCGCCCACCTCGACCACGATGGTCTCCCGGGCCGCGGGTTCCGCGGCCGGGGTGGGGGCGGTGAAGGCCGGGATGGTGTTCTGGAACTCGGTCTCGATCCACCCGGTGTGCACCCGGAACGGTGCCTCGGTGAAGGCCGGATCCCGGACGACGAGTCGGTGGAACGGCAGCGCGGTGGCCATCCCCTCCACGACCATCTCGTCGAGGGCGCGGCGGGCCCGCTCCAGTGCCTCCGTCCGGGTCTCACCCGTGACGATCACCTTGGCGAGCAGCGAGTCGAAGTTGCCGCTGACGACGTCCCCGGCGACGATGCCGCTGTCGACCCGTACCCCGGGGCCGGAGGGCAGGCGCAGCGCGGTGACGGTGCCCGGAGCGGGCAGGAAGTTCCGGCCCGGGTCCTCGCCGTTGATCCGGAACTCGATCGCGTGGCCGCGCGGCGTCGGGTCGGTGTCGAACCGCAGCTTCTCGCCAGCGGCGATCCGGAACTGCTCTCGGACCAGGTCGATGCCGGTGGTCTCCTCGGTGACCGGGTGCTCGACCTGCAGCCGGGTGTTGACCTCCAGGAACGAGATGGTCCCGTCGGCCCCGACGAGGTACTCGACCGTCCCGGCGCCGTGGTACCCGGCCTCCCGGCAGATCGCCTTGGCGCTGGCGTGAATCCGGGCCCGCTGCTCGTCGGTGAGGAACGGCGCCGGCGCCTCCTCGACCAGCTTCTGGTGCCGGCGCTGTAGCGAGCAGTCTCGGGTGCCGACCACGATCACGTTGCCGTGCTGGTCGGCGAGGACCTGCGCCTCGACGTGGCGGGGCCGGTCCAGGTACCGCTCGACGAAGCACTCGCCCCGGCCGAACACCGCGACCGCCTCCCGGGTGGCCGACTCGAGGAGCTGCGGGATCTCGTCCATGGTCCGGGCCACCTTCAGGCCCCGGCCACCGCCGCCGAAGGCGGCCTTGATCGCCACCGGCAGCCCGTGGTCGACGGCGAAGGCCAGCACCTCGTCCGGCCCGTTCACCGGGTCCGGGGTGCCCGGGACCAGCGGGGCACCGGCCCGGTGCGCGATGTGCCGGGCAGTGACCTTGTCGCCGAGGGCGCGGATCGCCTGCGGGCTCGGTCCGATCCAGGTCAGACCGGCGTCAATCACCGCCGTCGCGAAGTCCGCGTTCTCGGCGAGGAAGCCGTAACCCGGGTGTACGGCGTCCGCGCCGGACCGGGCGGCCACGTCGAGGAGCTTGTCGATCCGCAGGTACGTCTCCGCCGCGGTCTCGCCGCCCAGCGCGTACGCCTCGTCGGCCAGGGTGACGTGCAGCGCGTCCCGGTCGGCGTCGGCGTAGACGGCGACGCTGGCCAGGCCGGCGTCCCGGCAGGCCCGGACCACCCGGACCGCGATCTCGCCCCGGTTGGCGATGAGTACCTTGCGCACGCGGCTGCTCCTCCTCGGGTTGCGGCTCCCGGGACGCCGATCCGCCCAGGGTGGCGGGGACGCCGTCACCGGGCGAGGGGACGGCCCCGGTCGCCGGCCCTCGGACGCGGTGTGGTCAGGACATTGTCGGTGACCGGGCCGATCGTCGACGGCTGGGGGCGCGCCGCACCTCGGCTCGGCATTAGTCAAGTTTGGCTATTACGCTGTGCCGTGTGTCAGCTACCCGAATGATGATTCTCGGCCTGGTCCGATGGATGCAACCGGTGCATGGCTATGACGTGCGTCGCGAGTTGTTGAGCTGGAACGCGGACAAGTGGGCGAACGTGCAACCCGGCTCGGTCTACCACGCACTGCGGAAGCTGACCGAGGAGGGGCTGCTGCGCGAGGTGACGACCGAGCAGGTCGGCGCCCGGCCGGCCCGCACCACCTACGAGATCACCCCGAAGGGCGACGACGAGTTCCACAACCTGCTGCGCGGCCAGTGGTGGAGCCTTGCGCAGGTTGTCGACCCGTTCTTCGCCGCCTTCTCGTTCCTGCCGGTCCTGCCGCGCGACGAGGCGTCGGCGGCGTTGCGTAACCGGGCACGGCTGCTCCGCGCCGAGGTGGAGAGCCTGCGCGCGGCGATGGACTCGGGCTGGCTGCGGCACGGCAAGCCGACGCACGTGACCTGGATGTGGGAGCTGTCGATCGCCCGGGCGGAGGGCGAGATCGCCTGGTGCGAGCGGATCGCCGACCTGATCGACTCCGGGGTGTCGTACCTGCCCGAGGGCTTCGTGCAGACCCCGGACTGGGAGGGGTTCATCACGCACGACGGCGCGAACATCCGACCCGACTCGACCGGGCGCGGCGGGCCGGACGGGACGGCGGAGACGCCGGTGGGCCGCGGCGTGGCCGGACCCGGTGGCGGAGCGGACGGTGAGGTCGCGGCGGAGGTGGTCCCGGCGGACGAGTAATAATCAACATTGACTAGATGAGTTATATCGCGTTAGCCTTCCCCGAGTGATTCGGGGTGGGTGCCGACTGGCGTCGCCCCGGGGGGATCGGCCGGCGCGTGCCGGCCCAGGCCAACCTGGAGTGGGCATGATCGAGACCAGGGGACTGCGGAAGTCGTTCCGCTCCCGGCAGGGCAGAGAACAAAGGACCGTCGACGCCGTACGCGGAGTCGACCTCGTGGTACGAGAGGGCGAGATCTTCGGCTTCCTCGGGCCGAACGGCGCGGGCAAGACCACCACGCTGCGGATGCTCGCCACCCTCATCGAGCCCGACGGCGGCGAGGCGACCGTGGCCGGGGCGAACCTGCGGACCGAGCCCGGCGAGGTGCGGCGCCGGATCGGTTACGTGGCCCAGGGCGGCAGCACGTGGGACGAGTCGACCGCCCGGGAGGAGCTCGTGCTCCAGGCGCGGATGTACGGCATCGGCAAGGCCGAGGCGCAGCGGCGTGCGACGCGGGCGCTCGCGGCGTTCCAGCTCACCGAGTACGCCGACCGCAAGTGCAAGACGTACTCCGGTGGCCAGCGCCGCCGGGTGGACATCGCGCTCGGCATCATCCACGAGCCGAAGGTCGTCTTCCTCGACGAGCCGACAACCGGCCTGGACCCGCAGAGCCGCGCGCACATGTGGGACGAGATCCGCCGACTCCGCGCCGAGGGGATGACGATCTTCATCACCACGCACTACCTCGACGAGGCCGACGCGCTCTGTGACCGGATCGCGATCATGGATCACGGCGAGATCGTCGCCGAGGGGACTCCGGCCGAGCTGAAGCGCGAGATCTCCGGTGACGTGGTGCTGGTCTCCGTCGACGGCCCGGCCACCGCCGCGGCCAAGGTCCTGGAGGCCGAGCCGTACGTCAACCGCATGGAAACCCTCGACGGCGGGGTACGGCTCTACGTCAACGACGGGTCGCGGGAGATGCCACAGATCCTGCGTACCCTCGACGCGGCCGGCATCATGCTCGACTCCATCGAGCTGCACCGGCCCAGCCTCGACGACGTCTTCCTCACCAAGACCGGCCGCTCGCTGCGCGAATCCTGAGTGGCCGTCCGCGGCACGGATCCCGCGTGCCACGCACGGGCCGCGATGACGGCCGCGTACCGGCCGGGACCGGCCACCTCCCGCAATCGCCGGCCAGGGCCGCCGCCCGCGTATCCCGTCGCAGGGCGGCCGGGCCACCGCCGGCCATCTCTCACCCTGACAGGAGACCTCTGATGAAACTCGTCCGTGACACCTGGCTGATCTTCCAACGCCAGTTCCTGCTGCTGGTCCGCCAGCCGGTCTGGCTCTTCGTCGGCGTCTTCCAGCCGGTGATGTACCTGCTGCTCTTCGCCCCGCTGCTCAAGCCGGCCCTCAGCTATCTGGGCGTGACCACCAACGCCGAGGCGTACCGGATCTTCGTCCCCGGGTTGCTGGTGCTGCTCGCCATCTTCGGCGGACTCTTCCAGGGCTTCGGTCTGATCGCCGAGTTGCGCGCCGGGGTCATCGAGCGGTCCCGGGTCACCCCGATCAGCCGGCTCGCCCTGCTGCTCGGCCGCTCGCTCCGCGACGTCGTCTCGCTGATCGCCCAGGCGGTCATCATCACCCTGCTGGCCCTGGCCTTCGGACTCTCGGTGTACATCCTGGACCTGCTGCTGACGTACCTCATGCTCGCGCTCATCGCGCTGATGACGTCCGCGCTGTCGTACGGCATCGCCCTCGTGGTGAAGAGCGAGGACGCGCTGGCGCCGCTGATGAACACCATCGCGCAGCCGGTGCTGCTGCTCTCCGGCATCCTCCTGCCGCTGGCCTCCGCTCCGGGATGGCTTCAGGCGATCGCCGACTGGAACCCGTTCTCCTGGGCCGTCGACGGCGCCCGGGCCCTCTTCGCAGGAGATCTCGGCAACGACGCGGTCTGGCAGGGGCTCGGCATCATGGCGGTGATCACCGTGCTGGCGGTGACCTGGGCGGCCCGCGAGTTCGCCCGCAGCGTCCGCTGAGCCGCGGGGGCGGGGCTGCCCGGTTGCTGGCCGACCCGCCGCGAGCCGGAGCCGCGACGGCCCCGCCCCGGACGTCAGCGCGAGCCGTTCCCGTTCGCCGCCCCGGGCGTCCAGAGGTCGGTGATCCGCACGCCGAACTCGCCCAGCATCGTCCGGAGGAGGGGCAGCGAGAGCCCGATCACCGTGCCCGGGTCGCCGTCCACCCGCTCGACGAACGGCCCACCGAGGCCGTCGAGGGTGAAGGCGCCGGCGACGTACAGCGGCTCGCCTGTCGCCACGTACGCGGCGATCTCGTCGTCGGTGACGGCGGCGAAGTGGACGGCGGTGCTGGCGACCCGGCCGAGTTCCCGACCGGTCGCGAGGTCGATGAGGCTGTGCCCGGTGTGCAGTACGCCGCTGCGCCCGCGCATTCTCCGCCAGCGCCGGACCGCCTCGTCGTCATCGGCCGGCTTGCCCAGAATCGTCCCCTCGAAGGCGAGGACGGAGTCGCAGCCGAGGACGAACACCCGGGCCGGGTCGCCGATCTGCCGATCGGCCTCCACCCCGCCGGCCCGCTGCGTGGTGAGCCGGTCGGCGACGGCCTGGGCCTTGAGCCGGGCGAGGGCGAGGCTCACCGCCTGCGGAGTCGAGTGGTCGACCTGCGACTCGTCCACGCCGCTGACCAGCACCTCCGGCTCGATGCCGGCGGACTGCAGCAGCTTGCGTCGGGCCGGACTCGCCGAGGCGAGCACCAGGCGCGGCCGGTTCGTCGTGTCCACGGCGGCCTAAGGTACCCGGTGCCAGGATCGGATCTGCCACGACGGGGCACGCGAGGCTGGGGGACGCCCGGGATTCGTGGTCCTCGGCGGCTCGAGGAGGGATCGCGGCGGGGGGATTCTCGCGTTACGGATACCCCGGCGACCCGATGGCCGCGCCGCGCCCCGCGCCACGGCCATCGGGTCGCGGACGCTCCTAGCGCGGCGCTCTCGGGGCGGCTCTGTTCCGGCGAAGCAGCGCGACGACCAGGAAGGTGACGAGGAGCCCGAGCACGACGAGCGCGCCGCAGCCGACGAGCGCGACCGTGGTGACGACGCTGCCGGCGTTCTCCGGTTCGGGAGCGGCGTCGTTGCCGTCCTCGGCCTCGGTCGGGGACGGCGTCGCGGACGCACTCGGCACCGCATCCCCTGCCAGCGGCGGTACGTCCGCGGTGAGCGCGGCGACGATGTCGAGTACGCCGTAGCCGTACTCCTCGTCCCGCCCGGGCGCGCCCTTGTCGTCCGCGGTCGCCGTCAACCGGTGGACGACCTCCTTGGCTGGCATGTCCGGGTATCTGCTCCGGATCAGTGCCACCGCCCCGGAGACGATCGCAGCCGCACTCGATGTACCTGAGGCCTTGCGGTATCTGCCATTAGCGCTGGTGCTCTGAATGTCGACACCCGGGGCGCTGATGAGGATCTCCTTGCCGGTCTTGGAAGTTGGGGAGATCTCGCCATCCTGCTTGATCGAGCCAACGGCGACGACACCATCCATCCTCGCGGGATAAGGCACCGCGAAGTCAGCAGAGTTTCCTCCTGCGGCAACGACGACGATATCAGCGTTGATTGCTGCTTCCACTGCTTCCCGCAATTCAGTGGTTGGCGGGACGGCGGCAGAAATATTGATTACGTCTGCGTTGTGGGATATAGCCCACCGTATACCTGCGGCGGTGTCCTCGGATTCGCCAACGTTTTTGTTTCTTCCGTCCTGGATTGGAAGAATCTTCGCCTTGGGGGCGATGCCGAGGACGCCGGATCCGCCTCGGCCGTGCGCGGCGATGAGGCCGGCCATGCCGGTGCCGTGTCCACTGGGGTCACCGTCGCGCCGGCCGTCGCCCGAGCCGCCGGCATAGGTGACGGTCCCAGGGAGCAGGTTGTTCCGTAGGTCGGGATGAGGGTCGACGCCGGTGTCGACGACGGCGACCGTGACCCCCGCGCCCTGGCTGATCTTGTGCGCCTCGGCGATCCTCAGGTAGCGCAGGTGCCACTGATTGTCCCGCACCTGGTCGGCGCGGGCCGGAGCAGCGGGCAGAACGGCGACGGCCGTGGCACAGAGAAGTGCCACGGCCGCGCGGGTCGTGCGAGAGATCACCGGTTGTAGCCAATCGCGGGACCTGGGTCAATGCGGCCCGTCTCGCGACTGGGCAGCATGACCGGCGCCACGCCCTCGTCGGTCTCCCACGGGTTGTCGGGATCCCAGTGCTGGCCGTTGTGCTCCTCATCTCGGGTCCTGCCGGCGCCGCGGGCGCCCGGCACCATCCCGAACGGCTGACCAGAACGGCCCAGCCCAACGCCGGGACGCTGGCCGGCTCCGGGACGCTGTCCGGCGCCGCCGAGCGGAGCCGAAGGTGGGACTGTTCGCGGTGAACCGGCGCCGCCGCCACCACCGCCACCGATGACGCCACCCACCGGGTTGATCCGGCGGGCTGCTCCGACGCCCGGGGCTGGCTGCCCCAGCCCGGTTCCGGGTGACCCGCCGATCAGGCCTCCCGGCGGCATCGCCCGGGGCGGTAGCCCGGCGGTTGGGGTCAGACCGGGCTTCGGCACTCCGCCAGGCGGGGTGTGCGAGGGAAGCGGGTAGCCCGAGCCGGGGGGCAACCCCACCACGGGCGGCGGGACCGGGGGCAGGCCCGGAGTTGGGGTAGGGGCTGGAGACGGCGTGATCACTGGTGGCGGTGCAGGCTGCACGGGCGGCGCCAGTGGCCCGGTGCCACCCAGGATCGGCCCGCCCGGTGCGGGTGCGACGGGGGGGACGACCTGGGGCGGCGGGGCCGACGGCGGCCGGGGTGTGGAACCGCCGCCACCACCCGGCGATACCGGCACGACCGCTGGCAGGACCGGCGGGCTGCCGCTGAACCCACCGCCTCCCTCGCCACTAGCCCCACCGGGATCGTCTCGGCCAGTCCTTGCCGGCTTGTACTCCGGAGGCTTCCTGATCTGCATCTGAGCCAACCCGAGCTCGTTGCTCAGGTTGTACATGATGGTCCGCGCCTGGTTGTTCAGTTTGTCCAGGTCAGCCTGGGTCGCGGGTGGATCGCCCAGGGTCGTGCCGGGCAGCATCGAATCCTTCTCGGCGGCGACCCGCTCGTCGTACTCCTTCTTGGCGGCCTTCTTGGCGACGTAGTCGTCGTAGATCTTCTTGAGCTTGGGCTTGGCGTCGCTGATCGCCAGGGCGACGTTCTTGACGGTCTGGTAGTTGGCGACCGCCGCGTCGTAGATGCCCTGCACGGTCAGGATGAGGTGGTCAAGCCGTTCGACGTAGGCGCGGGCGGCCTCGTTCTTCTCCGGCGGCCACGCCTCGGTGAGGCGGTCGCGGTAAATCTTGAGGCGCGACAGGTGCGTCGAGCTCAGCTCGTATGTCTTCTGCCACTGGGTGACCCGCTGCCAGTGGCTGTTGGTGTCCTGGTTGGCCAGCTTGGCCCACATCTGCTCGACGTCCTGGCTGTACCAGTTGGTCGAGCCGGCGTAGCCGCCGCCTCCACCTGCGATATGCATTAGGACACCCCCGAATTGTTCGTGGTACCGGTCGGCGTCGTCGGCTCACTGCCACTCTTCGGCGGGCCCTGGGTCTCGCCGTTGGTCGGCGGCGCCACGCCGGTCTGGTCGAGCGCCCGCTCGACCTCCGTGACCCGTGCGTAGGAGAATGCGTCGGAGTTGGCGTAGTTCTGGCTGACGATCTTGGCAGCGTTGGCGATCCGGCCGGTACCGTCGCCGACGCCCCAGATGCTGTCGGACGCCACCTGCTGAACATCCCGGTGAGCCTGCATGAAGGAGTACAGCTCGGTGAAGTCGCTGGCCACCTCAGGGCGGTCAGCGACCATTTCATCCTGTAGCTCCCGCATGTGGGGGACGTAGTTCTTCTTCACCTCGGCCTCGAGGCTGGCAGCGAACTCCTCCATCCGCTGTATGTCGGCTTCGATGGTGCCGCCGTAGTCCCGCAGCCACGCAGGGCCCCGGTCTTCCTCAGGTATCACGTGTTCTCCCCAGGTGCTACGTACTGCCCCACTCGTAGGTTAATGGGTGCGGCACAACCCGGGCAGCCCTGCTCGGCGACCCGGAGATCACGACACGGTAGCGGCCGGCGGCATCCGAAACCGTCAGCGCGGAAGGCCGGAGACCCGCCACGCGTCGCGTCCGGCCTGGGTCGGCAGGCCGGACGGAGACACCGTACCGGGCCGGCTGAGGCGCACCCAGGTCGACACGGCGGCGGGTGCGGCCGAGGCGTTCCGTTTGGGGCACCGCAGGATCACCCCCACCAACGCGGCCACCTCCTCGGCGGTCGGGCTTCCCCGGACCACTCGGAGCAGCGGTTTCTCATCGGCCATGGCCCCGAGCGTACGTCTGTCGGTTGGCGGACGTCTCAGATGGGCGTGCCGACCGTGTGGCCCGTAACGCCGTTGGGTACCGTCCATAGGTGTCCAGTGCGCCCCCCCAACTGATTGGTAACCGTTATCGGCTTGTCGAGCCGCTCGGCCAGGGCGGCATGGGTCGTGTCTGGAAGGCACGCGACGAGGTGCTGCACCGGGACGTCGCGATCAAGGAATTGGTCGCGCCGCCGGGGCTGACCGAGGACGAGCGTCGCGAGATGCGGGAGCGCTCGCTGCGCGAGGCGCGGGCGATCGCCCGGCTCAACCACGCGAACGTGGTCCGGGTCTTTGACGTGCTGCGCACCGACGGTGACCCGTGGATCGTGATGGAGTACATCCCGTCCCGGTCGCTCCAGGACGTCCTCGCCACCGATGGGCCGGTGTCGCCGACCCGGGCCGCCGAGATCGGCCTGGGTGTGCTGGGGGCGCTGAAGGCCGCGCACCGGGCCGGGGTGATGCACCGGGACGTGAAGCCCGGTAACGTCCTGCTCGGCGAGGACGGGCGGGTGGTGCTCACCGACTTCGGCCTGGCGACGGTGCCGGGCGACCCGAACGTCACCCGTACCGGCCTGGTGCTGGGCTCGCCCGCGTACATCGCTCCGGAGCGGGCCCGGGATGGCACGTTCGGGCCGGAGGCCGACCTCTGGTCGTTGGGCGCGACACTCTTCGCGGCGGTGGAGGGGCAGTCGCCGTTCGCCCGGCCGTCCGCGATCGCGACGCTGGCCGCGCTGGCCACCGAGCCAACACCCGTCCCGCGCCACGCCGGCCCGCTCAAGACGGTCCTGGCTGGACTGCTGCAGAAGGACCCGGCGCTCCGGATCAACGCCGAGACCGCCGAGCGGCTGCTGCGCCGCGCCGCGGGCCGGCGTGGTCGCGGCGGGCTGTCGCTGCTCGACAGCGTACGGCGTTCGAACTCACTCGGTTCGCGCGAGCCGGGGGAACCGCGTGCCCGGATGGCGCCGCTGCCGGCCCCGCGGGCGGGTCAGAAGCAGCCGGCCGCGGCCGCGCCGGACAAGCCGGCCCCCTCGGCCGGTGCACCCGCCGCACCCCCGCCCCCGCCGTCGGCCGCACCCGAGACCGCTCCGCTCGTCCCGGCTGCCGCCGAGACCCGGAAGCTCTCGCCGACGGACGCCGAGGCGTCGACGGCAAAGCCACCGGCCGAGGACAAGGCACCGAACCGGGAAGAGTCACCGGCCGAGGCGCCGTCAGCCGCCGACGAGAGGGCGCCGGCCGAGGAGAGGCCGGCGGCGGAGCCGACGGTGGTAGTACCGGCGAGCGGTTCGGCGGAGGCTTCCTCGAAGCAGGAGGTAGCCGCACCGGCTCCGGCCCCGGAACCGGCCCGGACGAAGCCGGAACCGGGACCGATCGAGGTGGTCGCGCCGTCCGCGCCGTCGACCGGCCGCACCCCGGGTCCGGCGGGTACACCCGCGACGTACGAGGGCGGGCGTGCCGGCCGTGGTGCGCTGGCCGGGTTGGCCAGCGACCGCAGGCTGTGGCTGGTCGGCGGTCTGGCCGTCCTGGTGCTGCTCCTGATCGCGGTGATCGTGCCGCTGGCCAACGGCGACTCGGGCGACGGGGGCGATGGCGGGACCGGCCCGGTCGCGAAAGCGACCAGCCCGGCCGCGCCCACGCCATCCGCGCAGGCGACCGGTGCGCCGCCCGCGACACCGCCGAGCACCCCGTCGGCGCAGCCGTCCGCGACCCCGACCGGCCAGCCGGACGGGCAGTTGCCGCCGGGCTGGCGCCTGCACCGGGACGAGACCGGCTTCTCCGTGCCGGTGCCGGAGGGCTGGGAGATGACCCGGACGCGGTGGGGTAAGCGGCCGGACGAGGTGCGGGTCTACTTCCGTGATCCGAACAGCCCCAAGGCTCTCCTCATCGACCAGAACAACAGTCCGAAGTCGGATCCGGTCGCCGACTGGGAGAACCAGGAGAAGGCCCGCAAGGGTCGATACCGCAACTACCAGCGGGTGACGATTAAGCGCGTCGACTACTTCGACATCGCGGCCGACTGGGAATGGATCTACACCGATGACGGCGTCCGGATGCACGTCCGTAACCGGGGCTTCGTCACCGCCAAGGACAAGGCATACGCGATCCGCTGGGACGCCCCCGCCGACGAGTGGGAGGAGAGTCTGGCCGACTTCCAGATCATCGCCAACGGCTTCCGGCCCGTACGGGACTGACCACAGTGCGGGTCGGTGCCGTTCGACGACGACCGGGCTCGGTCGCGTCCCGGGACGGGGACCGTCGACCGATAGCCGGATGCGCGGCGGCTCGCCAGCGTGCCGGGGGAGGCGAGCCGCCGCGCATCGTGAGCTAGGCTCGGTCGAATGTCGCTGGACGGCGTGGCCGAGCTGTGGGACCGACTCGTCGGGACGCAACCCGATCCGCCGCCGTGGCTGGTTCTGCTCACCGGGCTCCTCGCGCTGACCGTGGTGGTCACCCGGTTGCCGTGGCGGATCGGGCGCAACGCCATCACCATCGCCCACGAGGGCGGGCACGCGTTGGCGGCCGTCCTCACCGGACGGCGGTTGCAGGGCATCCGGCTGCACTCGGACACCTCCGGGCTGACGCTGTCGGCCGGCCGGCCCACCGGGTCGGGGATGGTGTTTACGCTGCTCGCCGGCTATCTGGCGCCGTCGCTGATCGGGCTGGGCGGCGCCTGGCTGCTGGGCGGCAACCGGATAACCCTGTTGCTCTGGATCGCGGTCGCGCTGCTGCTCGCCATGCTGGTGATGATCCGGAACGTCTACGGCGTCCTCTCGATCGTGGTGACCACGGCGGTCGTACTCGGGGTTTCGTGGCGGGCGTCGCCGCAGGTGCAGGCGGCGTTCGCGTACACCGGGGTGTGGTTCCTGCTGCTCGGCGGCGTACGGCCGGTGGGTGAGCTGCAAGCCCTGCGCCGCCGAGGGCAGCTTCCGCAGTCGGATGCCGACCAGCTCGCCTGGATCACCCGGGTCCCCGCGCTGGTCTGGGTTGGTCTGTTCGGCGTGGTGAACATCCTCGCCCTCGTGGCCGGCGCGGCGCTGCTCACCGGACCGGCCCTCGACCGCCTCGACCTGCCGGGCTGACCGGCGCGCCACGACCGGCGCTGATCGAGGCGGCCCCCTCCGGCCTATCGCCGGCGCAGGAAGGCGTGCACCAGTTTGCTGTTGCCGAACTCGGCCACGTTCAGCAGCTCCCAGCCGAACTGGGCGAGCGCGTCCGCGGCCATCAGCGCCTGGGTCACCCGCTCCGGCCCCACGCCGCGATGCGACAGGATCGCCAGGTAGCGGTACGGATAGCCGCGAAGGTCGGCGGTGCCGGTCAGCACCGCCTCCGCGGTGACCATGCGGCGCTGGGCGATCGTCTGCGGCGTCTCACGCATCGACATGCGTTCACCGTAGCCAGCCGGTGGTGGCAGGTGAGCGGGCTGCGAGGGCTGGTGTCGCGCGGTAGTTTGTCGACATGGGTCCATCGTCATCCGGGCTCCGGTACGCCCGCCGGGGCGGACGACGTCTCGCCTGGTCGGCCAGCCTCGGTGTGCTCGTGATCGTCCTGTCCGCCACCGGGTGCACCGGGGGTTCGGCGGACCCGACGGTGGCCGAACCGACCACGACCTCGACCTCGACCGGCGCGTCGCCGGAGCCGACCGCGGGCGGTCCCGGCGGGGCGTCCGGCGTGACCTACGACGCGGTGGGGGTCGACTTCTGCGACCGTACCGATCTCGAGTCGCTCGCCGACCTGTCGCTCAAGCTCGTCAACCGGACCCCCAAGCAGCCCGCCTCGGCACCCGGCGCGGCCTGCCTCTTCGAGTTGCGTACCGGGAGCGGGCACGAGGCGAGCCTGCTGGTCGAGGCGTCGACGTTGGGTTCGGCGGACGAGGCGGGACGGCTCTATCGCGCTACCCGAGAGACCACGGAGATGAGCCCGGACGGCCCGGTGTCCGGCCTCGGTGAGGAGGCGGAGGGCTTTTCCGAACAGTCCGATACCGACGTCAAGCGGGCCGAATACATGATCCACGCGCGGAGTTCAAACCTGGTGCTCAAGGTGTGGCTGGCGGTGAGCGGCACGACGTACACCCCGAAGGACGTACTGGCGACCAAGGTCAAGAAGATCGCGCAGCTGAGCCTCGCCGAGGTGCCCGGCTCCTGACCCGCCTGCCCCGGGCCGGCGTGCCTGACCCGCCTACGCCGGGGAGGCGGCGACCGTGTCGGGGACCAGGGAGTCGATGGCAGTAACCTCCCGGGGCTCAGCCGCGTACCGCCTCGGGCCACCGTCCGCCGGGCAGCTTCGAGTGGTCGCCCACCTGGCTGGCCAGGTCCCGGACGTTGCCCAGCGCTTCGACGAACCGCTTACCAATCTCGAGCAGCGTGTTGAGCCCCGATTCCACCAGGCTGCCGATGGCGTTGCCCAGGGTCTCCACCACCAACGGGATGGTGATGACGCCGCCGGCCTCGGCGACCGCCTCCACGATCTTGGCGGCGACGTTGGTCACGATTTTGGCCAACTGGACGGCGTAGTCGACCTTCGACTTGGCGATCTTGAAGAGCCACTGGCTGATGAACTCGGCCTTGGCGGCGGCCTCGTCCACGGCCGCCTTCTGCTGGGCGGACTTGCGGGCGTAGGCCGACGCGGCGTCGCCGCTCCACCTGACCAGGTCCTCGTCCCGCGGCTCGGTGGTCACGAACGAGAGCCCGGAGATCGGGGTCTTCACCTCATGAACCCAGCGAAAGCTGATTTTGATGAGGGAGATGACCGGGGTCTCGTGTTCGATCGCGTACTTGACCCTTTCCAGCAATTTGTTGATGGCTTCCCGTATCTCGTGGAGGCGTCGGATGATCCACGACATGGCCGTGGTGCCGAGCAGGAAGGCGACGCTGCGAATATTCTCGACCAGCGCCGTGAACCCGTCGGTCGCCCGCGCCATGCCTTCTCGCATCTGCTGGAACGCCGTGGTGTACGGTTCGAGGTATTCCGCCTCGCTGCCGATCGGCGGCGGCGTCATGACACCATCCCTTCGCGTCACGCGCTGTAGATCTGGTTGAGGTTGAGGGAGACGATCGCGTCAGCCCGGTCGTAGGCGTCGGCGATGCGGTCGAGCGCCGTGCCGAGCTGATCAAACTCGGTCACCGCACCGCCGAGGATGTTCTCCATGAAGGACTGGTAGCCGTTGTATGCCGCCGAATGTCCGTGAGCGTTGGCATCACCGATGAAGAACGCCGAGACGCTGAGATCGAGGCTGGCGACCGCCGCCTTGATCGGGACCATCCTGTCGGAGAGCTGTTTCCACTTCTTGCCCTCGTTGTAGAGGGCCCGGGTGATGACCCTCACCTCGTCCATGGTGGGTCTTCCTCTCGTCGGCCGGAATCGGATCCGATCAGTTCTCGACAACCTTGGCCACGGTGCGGAACAGGCCGAGCGCCTCCATGCGCAACTGTTCCGGATTGGCGCTCCGGATGTACTGGATGTCGCCGGTGATGTCGGTGATCCCGCCTCCCCGCACCCGGGCGCGCAAATACCCCTGCGGGCTGGTCACCGTCTGCTCCCGGAGGTGCACGTCGGCGCTGATGTGGTGGAGCCGCCGGAGCTGCGTGTCGATGTCTTCGAGCAGTCGCCAGGTCTGATTCAGCCACTCCTGGTCGTCGACCGGTGGCTCGGGCGCAGCGTCCGTCTGATCCGACCGTACGTCCGTCGGGTCGCGCGGCGCGACGGGCTGGCCGCCGACCTGTTCCTGGGCGACGAGGGCGGCCAGGGCGTTCGCGTTGATCAGCTTCCGTACCGCGTCGGTGTACGCCTCGTGGAGCGCCGCCGGAAAGCGCTCCGAGCCCAGCCGGTCCCGCCAGTGCCGGCTGATGTCGACGCTCTCGATGTGGCCCTCGGCGTCGATGGTGACCCAGATCGAGTCCGATCCGTCGGCACCCTCGTGCCGTGGCGGCGGCACGTAGTGGTCGCCGACGTTCGCCAGCTCCCGTCGCAGCTCGGCTTGCAGCTTGTCGGAGTCGCCGAGGACGTCCAGGTCGGGCAGTCTCAGATCGTCGTCGTGACCGTACCGGTCTGGCACAGGGCGCCCCCCGATGCTCGTGGCGAGCGATCCGGGGCATGAGGCCGTGGACGGACGGAGATGCTCCGTCGGACCCGCGGCAACCCGCGTCGGGTCAGGCCGCGCCGGGGTGTCGGGTGACCCGGAAATCGCTCCGCCTGAATATATATGACGCCGGATATCCTAGCGCCTCTCGCATACACGCCGTTACATCCGCGTTACGAACCGGCAGGGGTGGGGCGAGGCGCAGGGCAACCCCGATCGCCGGGACCGGCCGCGGCGCCGCGACGCCGGACCACGTCAACCCCTCGACCCGGGCTCGTGGTGGGCTGACGGGTACGCCCGCTCAGAGCGGGATGTTGCCGTGCTTCTTCGGCGGCAGGGTCTCCCGCTTGGTCCGCAGGAACCGCAGCGCCCGGACGATCTGGCCCCGGGTCTCCGACGGTCGGATCACCGCGTCGACGTACCCGCGCTCGGCGGCGACGTACGGGTTGGCGAGGGTGTCCTCGTACTCCTGGATCTTCTCGGCCCGCAGCGCGGCCGGGTCCTCGGCGGCGGCCAGTTCACTCCGGTAGAGGATGTTGACCGCCCCCTGGGCCCCCATCACCGCGATCTGGGCGGTCGGCCACGCGAAGTTGAGGTCGGCACCCAGGTGCTTGGAGCCCATCACGTCGTACGCCCCGCCGTACGCCTTGCGGGTGATCACCGTCACCTTCGGCACGGTCGCCTCGGCGTACGCGTAGATGAGCTTGGCACCGCGCCGGATGATCCCGTCCCACTCCTGGCCGGTGCCGGGCAGGAAGCCGGGGACGTCCACGAAGGTCAGGATCGGGATGTTGAAGGCGTCGCAGGTGCGGACGAACCGGGCCGCCTTCTCGGAGGCGGCGATGTCCAGGCAGCCGGCGAAGTGCATCGGCTGGTTGGCCACCACCCCGACGGGGCGTCCCTCGACCCGGCCGAACCCGACCACGATGTTCTGCGCGTACAGCGGCTGGATCTCCAGGAACTCGCCGTCGTCGAGGACGTGCTCCACCACCCGGTGGATGTCGTACGGCTGGTTCGCGGAGTCCGGGATCAGCGTGTCCAGCTCCCGGTCGGCGTCGGTGACCTCCGGGTCGGCGACCACGTCGGCGAAGGCCGGCGGTTCGTCGAGGTTGTTCGACGGCAGGTACGACAGCAGCGCCCGGACGTACTCGATCGCGTCCTCCTCGTCCGTGGCGAGGTAGTGCGCGTTGCCGCTGCGGGTGTTGTGGGTCCGCGCGCCGCCCAACTCCTCCATCCCGACGTCCTCACCGGTCACGGTCTTGATCACATCGGGACCGGTGATGAACATGTGCGAGGTCTTGTCGACCATCACTGTGAAGTCGGTCACCGCGGGGGAGTAGACCGCGCCACCCGCGCACGGTCCCATCACCAGCGATATCTGCGGGATGACCCCGGAGGCGCGGACGTTGCGGAAGAAGATCTCACCGTACAGGCCGAGACTGACCACGCCCTCCTGGATGCGCGCGCCGCCGGAGTCGTTGATCCCGATCACCGGACAGCCGATCTTCATCGCCAGGTCCATCACCTTGACGATCTTCTCGCCGAAGACCTCGCCGAGTGAGCCGCCGAAGACGGTGAAGTCCTGGGCAAAGACGCAGACCTTCCGGCCGTCGACCGTGCCGTAGCCGGTCACCACGCCGTCGCCGTACGGGCGGGTCTTCTCCAGCCCGAAGTTGGTCGAGCGGTGTCGGGCCAACTCGTCGAGCTCGACGAAGGAACCCGGGTCGAGGAGCAGCGCGATCCGCTCCCGGGCGGTCTTCTTGCCTCGGGCGTGCTGCTTCTCCACCGCCCGGGCGGATCCGGCGTGCACCGCCTCGTTCACCCGGCGGTCCAGATCGGCGATCCGTCCGGCGGTGGTGTGCGGGTCGACGCCGGTGCTGGTCCGCTGCGCAGTCACGTCCGCGATCGTAACGATGCGCCGTACGCTGGCCTGATGCCGGGATCGCCCTACACCGACCTGGACCGTCCGCCGCTCGACGCGCGACGGTTGCGCCGTGCCCTGATCGTCCCCGACGGCCTCTGGACCGAGCTGGTGCTGCACACCGAGACCGGTTCGACCAACGCCGACGCGGCGGAGGCCGCCCGGTCCGGCGCGCCGGAGGGCTTGGTCGTGGTCGCGGAGCGGCAGACCGCGGGCCGGGGCCGGCGCGGCCGTTCCTGGGAGTCGCCGGCGCGGGCCGGGATCGCGGTCAGCGTGCTGCTCCGGCCCGGTACGGCCGTGCCGGACCGGGGCTGGCCGGCGGTGCCGGCAGCCCGGCACGGCTGGCTGCCGCTGCTGGCCGGGGTCGCGCTGGTCGAGGCGGTGGACCGGCTCGCCGAGCTGGGCTCCGCGCTGAAGTGGCCCAACGACCTGCTGGTCTGGCCGCGGCTCGTCCCGCCCCGCCCGGCGCCGACCGGCGCGGAGCCGGCCGGTCCGGACCCCGCCGGTCTGGACCGGCCGCGCCCCGGACAGGTCGGTCCGGAGCCGCCGTCTCCCGGACCGAACGGTCTCCTGCGGCCGAATCCCCGGGCGGCGGGCCCGGCACCGGTGGGCCCGCCGTCGGAGGGCGAGGCGAAGTGCGCCGGCATCCTGGCCGAGGGGGTGGCGACGAACGCCGAGGAGCCGGCGGCGGTGGTGCTCGGGGTGGGGCTCAACGTCACGCTGCGCGCCGACGAGCTGCCGGTCAACCCCACGGGCCTGCCCGCCACCTCGCTACAGCTGGCCGGTGCGGTGGCCACGGACCGGGATCCGCTGCTGCGGGAGCTGCTGCGCGGGATCGAGCGCTGGTACGGCCGCTGGCGCGCGGTCGGCGGGGACGCTCGGGAGTGCGGGCTGCACGAGGCGTACGTGCGGAGCTGCGCGACCCTCGGCCGTGAGGTCCGGGTGCTGCTGCCGGGCGGGAAGGACCTGGTCGGCGTCGCCACCGCGATCGACCCGGACGGCCACCTGGTGCTCGACACCGCCGTCGGGGAGCGTCGGGTCGCGGCGGGCGAGGTGCTCCACCTTCGCTGATCGGCCGCGCCCGTGCCGGAGCGGACGCCATCGGTCACGACGACGCCATCGGTAAAACCCGGTACCGGTTGGCGCCCCGGTGGCGCGCAACCGCTACGGTCACCGGCGGACATTCGTGTATGGACGAGGAGGTTCGGGTGGCTTTCCCCGAAGACGTGCTCACCGCGGACGAGCACGTCGTGGCGCACCTGCACCCGCACTGGAAGGCGCTGATCCGGCCGGTGCTGGTGCTGATCGTGGCCGTGGCGGCCGTGGTGGCCGGGTTCGTGCTCCTGCCGTCGGACGGCGTGGGCGCGATCGCCAGCTACGTCATCGCGGCGCTCGCGTTGGTGGCCGTGGTGGTGTTCAGCGTCTGGCCGTACCTGGTCTGGCGTACCACGCACTATCTGTTCACCAACGAGCGGGTGCTGCTGCAGAAGGGCGTCTTCTCGCGCGACCGCCGGGACATTCCGCTGAGCCGGGTCAACGACCACTCGATGAACCAGCGGTTCATCGAGCGGCTGCTCGGCTGCGGCACGCTGACGATCGAGTCGGCTGGGGAGCGCGGCCAGTCGGTGCTCGTCGACGTTCCCCGCGTGGAGAAGATTCAGACGACCCTGTACGAACTGGTCGAGGCGCTGCACGACAAGCACACGCTGGGCGACGACGAGATGCGCGAGATCCTCGCGGACATGGCGGAGGGGAAGCCGCTGCGCCAGCAGCCCGCCAACGAGTCGCAGGCCGGGTAGCGGCGGCACGGCCGGAACCGGTCGGCCGGCGGGCCGGGCAGCGCCGAGCGGCCGACCGGGTGTCGGGATGACGAGGTCCGCGCCGGTCAGGATGCCCGGCCGGCGCGTACCGGTGGGTGCGGGACATCCCGGACCGACCGAGCCGTTCGCGTGGGTGACCAGCGCTTCGCGGCGGCCCGGGCCGGGCGGCCCACCGGACCGGCCGCACGGTTGTCGAACCCGATCGCCCCGGGGCGCTTGGCGAGGGGCCCGCGCCGGGCGTTTCCACGGTGCCCGCGGCGGGTGCTCAGCGCGCCGGAGGCCGCGGGCTCATCTTCAACTCCACCGCGTCCAGCTCGGTTACCAGTTCCGCCTCCAGGTCGACGTCGAGCGTCTGGGCGAGTTCCGCGGTCAGCGGATCGACGCCGCGGTGAAGCTCCCGTCGTACGCCGGACGGCGCCGCCACCCCGTCCGGCGAGGCCTGCGGGGCCGCGAAGGCCGCGGAGGCGTCCACCGGCGGCGACTTGCGGAACACGAAGGTGCGGTAGGACCAGAAGCGGAAGATGGTGGCGAGCCCGACACCGATCGTCTTCGCCACGTTCAGCGCCAGCAGACCGCTGATCCCCAAACCGTACTTGGCGAGCGCCAGCACCCCGAGTTCGATGGCCAGACCGGTGGCGTTGAACAGGAAGAACAGGCTGGTTTCCCGGTGTATCGCCGACTTCGGCCGGTCCCGGTACGTCCAATGCCGGTTCATCAGGTACGAGGTGCAGGTGGCGACGACGGTCGCCACGACGTTCGCCTTCAGTTGCCCGTCGGTGAAGACGGTGAGCGCGAGCGCGTTGAAGACCGCGTAGTTGATGGCGGCGTTGACGCCTCCCACGGCACCGAACGTCAGCGCCTCCCGGAGGAGCCGCTGCCAGCGTTCAGGCAACATACGGACGAAACGCATTCGCCCACCTTAGGTCAGTCGGCTGAGCCAGGCACGTCGGCCGTACGGGGCTGGGTCGGGGGTCACGGGCTCTGGTGGCCCTCGGCGACCACCTCAGGGGCGTCGGAGGCGGCCGGACCGACGAAGACGAACCGCCGGTACGACCAGAAGCGGAAGAACGTCCCCAACGCGGCGCCGACGATGTTGCCGGCGATGTTGTCGGCAACCAGGGACGTGAAGACGCTCGGCCAGAGGCTGCCCAGCCCGTAGTGGCTGATGGCGAGGCAGACCAGCCCGATGCCGAGGCCGACCGCGTTGAAGAAGAAGTAGAGCGAGTACTCCCGGGCCATGCCGGAGCGCTCGCGGTGCCGCCAGGTCCAGAACCGGTTGCCGATGAAGGCCACGGTCGCGGCGACCACGGTGGAGAAGGTCTTCGCCGTCAGCGTCTCCCAGCCGAAGCTGGCCTTGGCGAGGTTGAAGAGGGCAAAGTCGACCGCGAAGGCGATCGCCCCCACCGTCCCGAACTTGCCCAACTCATGCACCAGATGGCCGAAGCGGTCCCACAGGTGGAGGAGGAAGCCGCGCCGGGTGCCCGGGGATGAGGGCTGTTCGCCGGTGGCGGTCGAGGACACGGCTTGAGCCTACCGGTTGTGGGCCGCGGCCACGGCCCGCACGGGCCGACTCGCGGCGGAACGGTCGCGCGGGCCGCCCGCCGCGCGTGCTCCGCGCCGACACGCCGGTGGTCGTCCACCCCGCGGGCGCCGCCCGCGACCGCCCGGTGCCGACGAACGAACCACGCGCGGCGCCACTCGACGTACCGCGCGGCCCGCGACCGCCCGGCGCCGGCCGCCCCGGTCTCCCGGGACCCGCTGTGACGTCCGCGACGGCTGACACCTGCGGAGAAAACATGGGTACGCCGTGACGGAATGCAATGCCCGGGAAGATGTGCGCGAAACTGCGCGTGGGAGCGAAAAAAGGGGCGCATTACCGCACCCACCGTTGCCCTGTGCAGTCTTTCACAACCAGTCTCGCCGCCCTGAGCGGCCGCTCGGTTTACGCTGACGGAAAATCCCAGGCTTTCACCGGCGGCACCGTCGCCGGTTCGTTCGGCACCGCACGCTCTGCACTCGGTCAGCGTCGACCAAAGGAGAACTGCCATGGCCGCTCCGGCTACCATCCGGGGTCTCGATCAAGCTCCGACCCGCCACTCGAAACTACTCGCCTGGGTCAAAGAGGTTGCCGAACTGACCAGTCCCGACCAGGTCGTCTGGGTGGACGGCTCCGATGCCGAATGGAAGCGACTCACCGACGAACTGGTCGAGGCCGGCACCCTGGTACGACTCAACCCGGACCGTAAGCCCAACTCCTTCTGGGGACGTACCGATCCCTCCGATGTGGCCCGCGCCGAGGATCGTACCTTCATCTGCTCGGTCAACGAGTCGGACGCCGGACCGACCAACAACTGGATGGCCCCGGCGGAGATGAAGCGCATCATGACCGACCTCTACCGGGACTCGATGCGCGGACGCACCATGTACGTCATTCCGTTCTGTATGGGTCCCCTCGAGGCCAAGAAGCCCATGTTCGGGGTGGAAATCACCGACAGCCCCTACGTCGTGGTCTCGATGCGCATCATGACCCGAATGGGCGCGAAGGTGCTCGCCGGCATGGGGGAGGACGCCGACTTCGTCCGCTGTCTGCACTCGGTCGGCGCTCCGCTCGAGCCGGGTCAGCCCGACGTTCCCTGGCCCTGCAACGACACCAAGTACATCTCCCACTTTCCCGAGACCCGGGAGATCTGGTCGTTCGGCTCCGGGTACGGCGGGAACTCGCTGCTTGGCAAGAAGTGCTACTCGCTGCGGATCGCCAGCGTGATGGCCCGGGACGAGGGTTGGCTCGCCGAGCACATGCTGATTATGAAGCTCACCTCGCCCGAGGGACGGGTGCACTACATCGCCGGGGCCTTCCCGTCCGCCTGTGGCAAGACGAACCTCGCCATGCTGGAGCCGACCCTGCCGGGCTGGAAGGTCGAGACCATCGGCGACGACATCGCCTGGATGCGCTTCGGCCCGGACGGCCGCCTCTACGCGCTCAACCCCGAGTACGGTCTCTTCGGGGTCGCGCCCGGCACCGGCTGGAAGACCAACGTCAACGCGATGCGCACGATCGAGCGGGGCAACTCCATCTTCACCAACGTCGGGCTGACCGACGACGGTGACATCTGGTGGGAGGGGATGGGTGACCCGCCGGCGCACCTCATCGACTGGAAGGGCCGGGACTGGACGCCGGAGAGCGGGGAACTGTCCTCGCACGCCAACAGCCGGTTCTGCACGCCGATCCTGCAGTGCCCGATCGTCGCCGAGGAGTTCAACGATCCGAACGGCGTACCGATCGACGCGATCCTCTTCGGTGGCCGGCGCAAGGACACGATTCCGCTGGTCACCGAGGCGCGGGACTGGGTGCACGGGGTCTACATGGGAGCGACGCTCTCCTCGGAGACCACGGCGGCGGCCTCCGGCGAGGTCGGCGTGGTCCGACGCGACCCGATGGCGATGCTGCCCTTCATCGGCTACCACGCGGGTGACTACTTCCGGCACTGGATCGAGATCGGCAAGGGGGCTGGCGGCGACGAGACGAAGCTGCCCAAGATCTACTACGTCAACTGGTTCCGGAAGAACGCCGCCGGCAACTTCATCTGGCCCGGGTACGGGGAGAACGCCCGGGTGCTCAAGTGGATCGTCGAGCGGCTGGAGGGTCGGGCCGAGGCGGTCGAGACCCCGATCGGGTTCGTGCCCGCTCCGGGCTCCCTCGACGTCGAGGGGCTCGACATGAGTCCGGAGGATCTGCGGATCGCCACTCGGGTTGATGTCGAGGAGTGGCGGCAGGAACTGCCCCGGATCAGCGAGTGGTTCGAGAAGTTCGGCGACAGGCTACCGGGGGTCCTCTGGGCCGAGCTGGACGCGCTACGGGCCCGCCTCGACGAGGAGGCGGCCCGGCAGTGACCAGGGGCCCGGCCGGGCGGGCGGGTGGTCCGCGCCGGGCATCATCGACGACATGACCACGACGGCCGCCGGTAGTGCCCTCCGGCGGCCGTCCGCCGTCCGCGCGCTGGTCTGGTTGCTGGTCGCGACCGCCGCGGCCACCGTCGTGGTCGACGTCCTCACCTGGTGGTACGCCCCGGAGCGCGGAGTCGGACTCGCGGTCCGGACCGGCTGGGCGCTGCTGCGTGCGCTCGGGTTCCTCGTCCTCGTCCGGCACGTGCGGCGCGGCCGGGCGCTCGCCCGCCCGTTCGGGCTGATCCTCGCCGTGACCACGGTCCTCGCGGTCGGACGGCTGATCGTGCCCCGAGCCGGGCTACCGTCGGCGCCCGGCCTGCTCGGCTTCGCCGTCCTGGCCACGCTCTGCGGGGCGGTGCTCTGGCTGCTCTACCGCTCGCCGGCGGTGCGGGACCATCTGGTCCGGCACCCCCGCCGGCTCGTCCTCCACCGCCACGGCATCTCCTGGCGGGAGGTCGCCCCGCGCCGGCCGCCGGTGACCGGCTGGCTGCTCACCGCCCGGGTCGCCGCGCTGACGTACGGGCCGTTGAGCCTGGCGCCCTGCCTGGTGGCGATCGGCACGATCCTCGACGGGCGGCTGCTCGTCGCGCCTACCGTGGTGCTGTGGTTCGTCGTCAGCGTCGCCGTCAGCTGCGCGGTGCTCGTCGCCGGCTTCTTCCTGCTGCGGGGCAGACGGTGGGCCTCCGGGCTGCTCGTGCTGCTCACCGTGCTGGTGCTCCTGGTGGACCTGCCGCTGTGCGGGCTGCTGCTCGGCCTCGACGGCCTGGTGCGGGACGGCACCCCGCTGGTGGTGTCCGCGGGGCTGGCCCTGTACGCGCTACGCCGGGCGAGTCGGGCCGGCCCGGCGGGCCGGGAAACCGCCGGGGCGGCGGAGGCGACCGTACCCCCGGTGGGCACCCGGCTCGGGTGAGCTGAGGGGGCGGCCGTGGAGACCGTTGACGTCGCGGTGGTCGGAGCCGGCCCGGCGGGGGCCAGCGCCGCGTTGGCCGCCCGCCGGCTCGGCGCGGACGTGCTGCTACTGGATCGCGCCGACTTCCCCCGGGACAAGGCGTGCGGGGACGGCATCGCCGCGCACGCCCTCGACGTTCTCACCGCGCTGGGCGTACCGGATGCGGTCGCCGGTTACCGCCCGGTGCCGGCGCTGCGGCTGGTGGCGCCGGGCGGCGGGCAGGTGGCGCGACCGTTGCCCCGACCGGCGTACACGGTGCCCCGCCGGGTCTTCGACGCCCGGCTGGTGGCGGCGGCGCTGGCGGCCGGCGCCGGGCTGCGCCGGCACACGGTGCGCCGGGTCGAGGTCGCCGGCGATCGGGTGGTGCTCGACGGCGTGCTCGCCGCCCGGGCCGTGGTCGGGGCCGACGGCGCCGGCTCGGTGGTCCGCCGCGCGCTCGGGCAGGCCGCCAATCCGGACGGCCACCTGGGGCTGGCGATTCGGGGGTACGCCCCGGCTCCGGCCGGCCCGGTCGAGCAGCGGATCGTCACCTCGGCCACGCACTGGCCGGGCTACGCCTGGGCGTTCCCGATCGGCGACGGCCGGGCCAACGTCGGGTACGGCGAGGTGCTGACCGGGCGACCGCTGCGCCGCACCCACCTGCTGGAGCGGCTCGCCGTCCTGCTCCCCGAGGTGGATCCCGGCGCGGTCACCGACCTGCGGGCGCACCATCTGCCGTTGTCGACCCGCCGGCCGGTGCCGGGCCGGGGCCGGATCGTGCTCGCCGGCGACGCACTGTCGCTGATCAATCCGCTCACCGGCGAGGGGATCTTCTACGCGGTCCTGTCCGGCGCGCTTGCCGGGACGGCCGCCGCCGGCTCGCCGGCCGCCGCGGCCGACGGGTACGCGGCCGCCCTGCACCGGCGGCTGGGTCGGCACCTGCGACACAGCTCGACCGTGGCCGGGCTGGCCCGGCGACGGCCCGTCGTCGACGCGGCGGTCGGGGCCGCCGCCCGGGACGCCGAGGTCTTCCGAACCCTGGTCGAGCTGGGGCTCGGTGACGGCCGGCTGGATCTCCGGGCATTGATCGGGATCGTGGCCGCGACGCCGGGCGCGGTCGGGCGACACTTCCGTCGGCGGGTCTGGTCGGTACGCTGCAGGGGATGAGTCTGCGCGACCTTATCTACTCCGTTTACGAGCGACGTCTGACGGCGAAGCTCGCCGGTAAGCCCGTACCGAGGCATGTCGGGGTGATGTGCGACGGCAACCGGCGGTGGGCCCGGGAGATGGGTTTCGTCGACCCGAACGACGGGCACCGGGTCGGGGCAGCCAAGATCAAGGAAGTGCTCGGGTGGTGCGACCAGGCCGGAATCGGACACGTCACCCTCTACCTGCTCGCCACCGACAACCTGCGCCGTCCGGCCAGTGAGCTGGACCCGCTCGTGCAGATCATCGAGGATCTCGTCGTCGAGCTGGCCGAGGAGGGCAACCCCTGGCGGTTGCGGATGGTCGGCGCGCTCGACCTGCTGCCGGCGCAGACCGCCGCCGCGCTGAAGTCGGCCGAGGAGCGGACCCGGAACCGGACGGGCGGGGCCCAGGTCAACGCCGCGGTCGGGTACGGCGGTCGGCGGGAGATCGCCGACGCGGTTCGGTCGCTGCTGTGGGAGCACGCGGCGGCCGGCGGAACCATCGAGGAACTCGCCGAGGTCCTCGACGTGGAACACATCGCGAAGCATCTCTACACCCGGGGGCAGCCCGACCCGGACCTGGTGATCCGGACCAGCGGCGAGCAGCGCCTCTCCGGATTCCTGCTCTGGCAGTCGGCGCACTCGGAGTTCTACTTCTGCGAGGTCAACTGGCCGGACTTCCGCCGCGTCGACTTCCTCCGGGCCCTGCGCTCGTACGCCAACCGCCAGCGCCGGTACGGCCAGTAGCCCCTCCCGCCGGTATCCGACGGCTGCCCGCCCCGGGGCACCTCCGGGTGTCCGCGCGGTACGCCCGGCGCGGGCCGGGCGGCGAGACCCCGGTGGCCCGGCGTCGAGCGCGTACGCCCCGACGCCGCGCGGGGCGCGCCGGCTCGGCGAGGTGTCGGCACCGGGCCGGCCCGACTCAGCTGAGCCGGTGCAGCGCCTCGGTGAGGAAGTCGCCCAGCGCCTCCGGGGACTCGATGGTCAGGTCGGCGGCGGTGGAAACCTCGTCCCCGGTCTCCGGGTTCGCCACGGCGACGCAGACGCCGAAGAAGTCCGGGTCGCCGGCTTCTCGGGCCCGCAGCGCGGCGAAGGCCTTCAGGTCCGACACGTCGTCCCCGAAGTACCAGGCGCAGCCGGCGGAGCGGACGGCCTCGCCGATCACCATCCCCTTGTCGCGGTCGACCGGCGGCTTGAGCTCCAGCACCATCCGCCCGACCTGCAACCGGAGACCGAGCCGCTCGGCCTGCTCCCGGCCCCACTGCTCGACCGCTCCGGCCAGGTGCGGGGCGGTGCGGTAGTGCAGGGCGACCGAGAGCCGCTTGTACTCCACCAGCGTCCCGTCCGGCAGCTCGTCCCGGGCCCGGTCGGCGAGCCCGGCCATGGTCGGGACCCAGGGGAGGGCGGCCTCCTCGGTGACCGTCTCGCCCGAGGGCAGCAGGTGCTCCAGGCCGTAGAGCCCGTAGATGTCCACCCCGTCGACGCTGGCGAGCCGTTCCCGGAGAAACTCGACCGGCCGGGCCGAGACGATCGCCACGCGCTGCACCACGCCGGTGAGGGCGTTGATGGCGGCCAGGGCCTTCGGCGCGGGTTCGACCGCCGTCGGGTCGTCCCGGACGGGCGCCAGGGTCCCGTCGAAGTCGAAGAAGAGGAGGCAGCGGTCGAGGCGGTCGGCAGTGGCCCGCCATGCCTGCTCAGCAGTCAGGGAACGGGGCGGGGTCTGCTTCCCCGAATTGATCGGCCGCACGCGCGTCAGCGTACCCCGGCGGGTCGCCGCCGCAGACGCCAAAATGAGAAGCTCTCGTTCGGCGTCGCGACGGCGAGTCGTTCCGTCGGTCAGGGGCGTGTCTGGCGGGGCCACCGGCCGGTCGCGGCGGGCCCGGAGGCCAGGAACACCCCACACCTGGCAGTTCTCGATCCGGCCGGCGGTGCCGGACCGCGTTGATCAGCGGTCGGGTGGTCCGTCCGCGCCCGGTGGCGTTGCCGGCCGCCCGGACACCGCGCCGGCATTCGAACGAAGCTCCGCCTCGCCAAATCGGTCCGGACTCCGCCGCGCTGCGCCGAGCCCCACGAACGCCGTCAGTCGTCGCCGCTGATCATCGCCCGGCGTTCCCGTAGCCGGGGGCCGATCGGCACGACCGCGGGGTCCTGCGCGCGGCTCAGCAGGTAACCCTCGACGAACGCGGTGTGCGAGTCGCCCGCGGTGCGGTCCAGGTCGTTCAGCCGCGCGACGAGGAAGTCGGTGAGTGCGGTGATCCGCGCGTCGAGCCGTTCGTGGAGGCCGGCGACGACGGCCAGGACGGTCGCGGTGCCGGCGACCGTCAGGGCGAGGACGTTGACCAGCAGCGGCGCGGGGCCGCCGCCCCGGACGGTGCCGACCACGACGTTCGTGGTCACGAACAGGGTCAGGGATACCGCCGCGACAACAACTGCCAACCACTTCAGGGTCATCGGTTGACCCCTCCTTCTGTCCCGCAGGGCTGGGTTCGGCCTTGTCCCGTCCCCCCGCCGACGACGAGCCCAAGCAGTACGAAGAGGCACGTTAGCGCGAGTGTTTGGTGACCGGAGGTGGTTGGATGGGTAGCATGCGCGAAGTTGCACCATTTGAGTAACTAGCTGGCGCGTTTCCGTCCTTTTCGAATCTCCTTCGGCAGAGGCGGACGATACGCCAGATAGCGGATGGTCTCGCGAATGTGGAACTTTTCCGCGTCCGATACGTTGGGGTCGACGAGCCGGCGCAGCAGCGCCTCGACGTCCGGGTCCATCGGCGGCGCGCTCGGCGCGGGTCGGGCGGATGCCGTGCGGTCCCAGCCCAGCACGCCGAACGCCACGCTCGGGTCCAGCCCCAAGCCCTCACAGAACGCGATCACCCGCTTGGCCTCGGGATCACTGACCCACTCGCCGCGGACCCAGCGGTTGATGGTCTGCCGGGACACCCCGGTGCGGCGCGAGACCTCGGTGCCCGTCCAGGCCCGGGTGGTCCGGGCGTCCTCCAGTGCCTTGCGTACGAACGCGGCGAAGGCGATCTTCCGTCCCTGTGCGCGATCCGACACCTGCCGACGGTACGGCCAGTCGCCCCGTCCCGAGGGATCCGGATCAGTTATGTCCTGTGTGCGTGACAACTGTTCGCGTTTCCGGGATGCCCTATCACGGCTTGTGTCGAGGGGTATCACGCGGACACAATAGGTGTCCGTGGGTGTGGGGGTAATCAGACAAAGAGCTGATACTGTCACGCGTATGGGACGATTTACGGTGTGTCTCGTGCTTGAGACGTTCTTTGTTCACGAGGGTCACGCCCTCGTGACAGGAGGAGTCCGGTGACCGAACTAGCAACCCGGGCCCAGGCGTTCCGTCTGGTCGCCGACGGCGTCGCCGCCGGTCTCAGCGCGCCATGGCGGCTCTACCTGGCCCGGGGCTGCCGTTATCTGTCCCTCAACGTGGGCGACCGCGAGGAGTGGAACTCGTGGCGGGCCCACCTCGGCTGTCCGGAGCTGAGCGTGCGGGTGTACGACGCGGGGGGCGAGATCCGCCGGGCCTCGGTGGCCGGGGTGGTTCTGGACGGCTGCCGGATCAGCGTCGAGTTGATCGAGGAGGTGAGCACCGACGATCTCGATCGGTTGCTCGTCTCCGATCCGACCTCCGTCGATCCGGAGGGGTCATGAGTAGATCGGGGTGCCTGAGCAGATCGGGGTGGATGTGCACGGGAGCGGAGTGTCGAGCGGGGGCGGTTGGCGGGTCGGTCGGGGTCGGGGCGGGGTGACCGGGTGAGTCCCTTCTTCGTGGTCTTCCTCATCGTGCTGCTCGCGTCCTCCAGCTACGCGGTGGGACGGTTGCACGGGCAGCTCAGCTACCGGCTCGGCTACCGGTTCGGCTATCGACAGGGGTACTTCGACGGTGACCGGGGGGCCTGGAACCGTCGACGTCGAGAGGCGCAGGCGGCGATCGCCTCGGTGTTGGCGGTGCCATCACCCACCACACCGCACCACCCCCACACCGTCGTGGGTCAGGGAACGACGTACACGGGCGCCTCTTTCGCGGGGACCGCGACCAACGGCGGACGGCACTCCACCGACGCCTTCGCCGGTCGGAATCTTTGACCGGTGCGCGGTGGGGTGAGCGGTCACCCGCGAGCACGGTGCGACGGTCCGTCGCGGACGCGCACCGTCGGGACCATGTCAGACCGGTGACGGTGGTCCCACCGGCCGGGGTGCGCGCAGGGGGCATGCATCCCGGCCGGTCCGCCGGTCATCCCGCGGTCGCCCCGCGCGTGCCGGCGCTTCCGGTTCCGCGCCATCGTCGTGCTGTCCCGGTCCGGCGTGTCGCGCCGCGTCCGTCCGGGCCGGTGCCGGCGTCGCGCTGCTCGTCAGCACGGAGCGCACGCGAGCGCCAACTCGCACACGTCCATGCCCTAGCCCAACCTGGCGTTCTCCGGTTAGCGTCTAGGCATGGCGCGGGGTCGTCCCGGGCCAGCCGGACGGCCCGGACTCTGCGACCGCATGCACGGGGCCCGCATCCGACCCCGTCTCCGGGCACCGGACGAGGCGGACCGCGGGCGGACGGGTGCACGCCCGCCGGAGCAGGCCTGTGACGACTCGCCGTACCAATTCCCGGGCCGACGACCAGCGCGTAACCGCCACCGAGAAGACTCCGGGCCGGGCCCGGGGCGAACGCCGGAGCCGACCGGCCCAGCCGACGGACACCGCGGAGCCCGGACCATCCACCCGGGCGTTCGTCCTGGACACCTCGGTGCTGCTCTCCGACCCCGGAGCCTTCCACCGGTTCGCCGAACACGAGGTGGTCGTGCCGTTGGTGGTGATCTCGGAACTGGAGGGGAAGCGCCATCATCCGGAACTGGGGTGGTTCGCCCGACAGTCCCTACGACTCCTCGACGACCTGCGGGTCCGGTACGGGCGCCTGGACCAGCCGGTGCCGGCCAACGATCAGGGCGGCACGCTGCGGGTGGAGCTGAACCACAGCGACGACGCCGTCCTGCCGCCCGGGTTCCGGACCGACTCCAACGACGCGCGGATCCTCTCGGTGGCGCTGAACCTGGCCGCCGAGGGCCGGCCGGTCACGCTGGTCAGCAAGGACATGCCGCTGCGGGTCAAGGCGGCCTCCGTGGGGCTGACCGCCGACGAGTACCGGCACGGCCAGGCCAGTGACCCGACCTGGACCGGCATGGCGGAGCTGGAGCTGACCGAGGAGCAGGTCAACCGTCTCTACGAGGACGTCTCACTCGACCTGGACGAGGCGGCCGGGTTGCCCTGCCACACGGGGCTGGTGGTGCACTCGCCGCGCGGCTCCGCGCTGGCCCGGGTGCTGCCCGACAAGACGGTGCGGCTGGTGCGGGGCGACCGCGAGGCGTTCGGCCTGCGCGGCCGCTCGGCCGAGCAGCGGGTGGCCCTCGACCTCCTGCTCGACGAGTCCATCGGCATCGTCTCGCTCGGCGGGCGCGCCGGAACGGGCAAGTCGGCGCTGGCGCTCTGCGCCGGCCTGGAGGCGGTGATGGAGCGCCGCCGGCACAAGAAGGTCGTCGTCTTCCGCCCGCTGTACGCCGTGGGTGGCCAGGAGTTGGGCTACCTCCCGGGCACGGAGGCGGAGAAGATGTCGCCGTGGGCCCAGGCCGTCTTCGACACCCTCGGGGCCGTGGTCCACGAGAACGTGGTGGACGAGGTGCTGTCCCGGGGAATGCTGGAGGTCCTGCCGCTGACCCACATCCGGGGGCGGAGCCTGCACGACGCCTTCGTCATCGTCGACGAGGCGCAGTCGTTGGAGCGCGGGGTGCTGCTCACCGTGCTGTCCCGGATCGGCCAGGGCTCCCGGGTGGTGCTGACCCACGACGTCGCGCAGCGGGACAACCTGCGCGTCGGTCGGCACGACGGCGTCACGGCCGTGATCGAGGCCCTGAAGGGCCACCCGATCTTCGCGCACGTCACGCTCACCCGGTCGGAGCGGTCGCCCATTGCCGAGGTGGTGACGGACCTGCTGGAGGACATGCCGTTGTAGCAGGTGGGGACCGGAAACGTCCGGATCGATGGTGATCTGCGATGTGATGCGGGTCACAAAATATGTCACTGCTTCCCCATGGGTCACACCATGCGCAAGGGTGTCCCTCGAGCGCCCACGCCACCCGGGCATCGTCGGTCATCGGACCCGGGTCCGGCGGTACCGACGACGCCGATCGGAGTCACGACCCGGCCGGGTCGGGGCGCTTGCGGCGTGACCAGGGAACCCCTCGGGTTTTCATACGCCGCGTCCCTGCCCCCGACGAAGGGAACACTGTGTGAGTCGGCTGTGGAGCCGGTTCGGTGTCCGGGGTCTTGCCGTCGCGCTGCTCCTGGGGGGCGTCGGCGGCGGCTACTACCTCGGCGAGGACCGGGAGGCTCAGCAGCGGAGCATCGACGCCCAGTCCGTCTACGAAGCGCAGCAGGCCGAATGGGCCCTACTCCGCCAGCAGCGGGCGGCGCACGTCCTGGCGACCCTCGACCAGCGGGCCGCGGAACGGGAGGCCGCGCGCAAGGCTGCCGAGCTGGCCCGGGCCGCGGCGGCGCGGGCCCGGCAGGCCGAGGAGGCGGCGAGCCGTAAGCGGGAACGCGAACGGGCAGAGAAGGAGGCCGAGCAGGCGACCAAGCCGTACACCGGCCCGATCCCGGACTCGTGCAACGAGTACAGCGGTAACCGGGCCATCGGGTGTGCGCTGCTGCTCGAGGCGGGCTTCAAACTGGCCGAGATGCCCTGCCTGGACAAGCTCTGGACCAAGGAGAGCGGCTGGAACCACAGGTCCGCGAACGCATCGACCGGCGCGTACGGCATTCCCCAGGCGCTGCCGGGAGAGCGGATGGCGAGTGTCGGATCTGACTGGAAGACCAACCCGGCGACCCAGATCAAGTGGGGTCTGGGCTACATCAAGGGCCGGTACGACACCCCGTGTGGTGCCTGGACGTTCTTCCAGGAAGAGGGCTGGTACTGAGCGAGCACGACGATCGAGGGGCGCGGACCGGGGTCCGCGCCCCTCGGCGGTCTCGGGTCCGGTCGGATCCTGCCCCGTCGGTCACCAGGTGAGCGGGTGCATGCTCCTCCCCTTCGCGCCCCTTCCCGCGCCCGGCGGCCGACCGGCCGTCGCCCCCGGTGGCGGCCGGTCACCGAAGCTGATAGCAACGTGAGGGTGACGTTCAACCCGTACTCCCGGGACCCGCACCGGTTCGGGACGGAGGCGTTCTACGCCTCCCTCGGCCGGGCGTTCGTGGCCATGTGCGCCGTCGTACCGGTGCTCTTCGCGATCGAGGCGCTGGACGTCTGGCTGAACGCGGGGTTCGACGCCGGCGCGGGGATCATTCCCCGCCACCTGGAAGGGCTCGACGGTGTCTTCTTCGGCCCCTTCCTGCACCACGGCTGGGACCACCTCTACGGCAACAGCGTGCCGCTGATCCTGCTCGGCACCTTCGTCCTGGCCGCCGGGGCACGTCGCTTCCTCTACTCCACACTGGTCATCATCGTGGTCAGCGGGCTCGGGGTCTGGTTCACCGGCTCACCCCAGTCGATCGTGGTCGGGGCGAGTGGCGTCGTCTTCGGATACCTCGGGCTGCTGCTGATGCGCGGCATCGTTGAGCGGACCTGGTGGAACCTTGCCGTCGTGTTCCTCGTCGGGCTGCTCTACGGCTGGCAGTTGCTGGGGGTGCTTCCGACCGACGAGTTGATCTCCTGGCAGGGCCACCTCTTCGGACTACTCGGCGGCATGCTCGCCGCGGTGCTCTTCCGTCGGCGTCGTCCACGCGACGACCCGTACCGGTCGGAGTCCACACTGACGCTGCCCTGAGCGGCCCGATCGGGGAAAGCCTTTCCTCCTGTTCGCGCAGGGGATGGGACGGCTATTGCCCGATTCTCGTCCCGCGCCTACCGTCGACAGCAGCAAGCCCGTGAGCAGGTCGTAGACGGAGAGCGACGGTGGGAACATGCGCGAGGTCGATGTCGCGATAATCGGGGCCGGCCCCACCGGGCTCTTCGCCGCGTACTACGCGGGCTTCCGCGGTCTGTCGGTCGTGGTCGTCGACGTGCTGCCCGAACCCGGTGGGCAGGTCACCGCGATGTACCCGGAGAAGATGATCTACGACGTCGCCGGGTTCCCGTCGATCAAGGGTCGTGACCTGGTGGCCAATCTCGTCAGCCAGGCGTCCGCCTTCAACCCCGAGTACCTGCTCGGCGTCCGCGCCGATAAGCTGTCGTACCTGGACGGCCAGCCGGTGCTGAGCCTCGCCAACGGCGACGTGCTCCGGTGCGGCGCGATCATCGTCACCGCCGGCCTGGGCAGTTTCACCCCGCGTCCCCTGCCGGCGGCCGAGAACTTTGTCGGTAGCGGCGTCGTCTTCTTCGTGCCGCACCTCGCCGACCTGGCCGGGCAGAACGTCCTGATCGTCGGCGGCGGCGACTCGGCGTTCGACTGGGCGTTGGCCCTGCAGCCGGTGGCCCGCTCGGTCACCCTCGTCCACCGCCGGGAGAGGTTCCGGGCCCACGCCGCCACCGTCGACCGGGTACGCCAGCTGCCGGTACGGATCGTGGTCAACGCCGAGGTGACGAGGCTGCACGGCGACGGGGCGGTGACCGGAGCCGACATCGCGGTCAAGGGCGGCGGCGTCGAGACGCTGCCGGTCGACACCGTGGTGGCCGCGCTGGGCTTCACCGCCGACCTCGGGCCGCTGACCGAGTGGGGCCTGGCGCTCGACAGGCGGCACATCGTGGTCGACAGCACGATGCTGACCAACCTGCCGCGGGTCTTCGCCGCGGGCGACATCACCGAGTACCCGGGCAAGGTCCGACTGATCGCCACCGGCTTCGGCGAGGCCGCGACCGCCGTCAACAACGCCGCCGTGGCGATCGACCCCGCCGCCCACCTCTTTCCCGGGCACTCCTCGGACGCGGGCTGAGCCGACCCCGTCCAGCTCCGCCGGCGCCGGGCGCGGGTGGGGGAGCCGGCTGGCGTTACCCCTGCTCCGCGATCGGACGGCCGTCGAAGTCGACGGCGGAGTAGAGGGCCAGCTTCTCCAGCCGGTGGTACGAGTCGATCACCCGGATGGTGCCGCTCTTCGAACGCATCACGATCGACTGGGTGTACGCCCCGCCGGCCCGGTACCGCACCCCGCGCAGCAGGTCCCCGGTGGTGATCCCGGTGGCGACGAAGAAGCAGTTGTCCCCGGCCACCAGGTCGTCGGTGGTGAGCACCCGGTCCAGGTCGTGACCGGCGGCGATCGCCTTCTCCCGCTCCTCGTCGTCCCGGGGCCAGAGCTTGGCCTGCATCATCCCGCCCATGCACTTCAGCGCGCAGGCGGCGGTGATCCCCTCCGGGGTGCCGCCGATCCCCATCAGGACGTCGACCTCCGACTCGCCACGAGCGGCGGCGATCGCCCCGGCGATGTCGCCGTCGCTGATGAACCGGATCCCGGCACCGGCCTGCCGGATCTCCCGGACCAGGTCGGCGTGGCGCGGCCGGTCCAGGACGCAGACCGTCACGTCCGACACGCTGGAGTTCTTGACCCGGGCGATCCGGCGGATGTTCTCCGCGACCCCGGCCTCGATGTCGACCACGTCCGCGTAGACCGGGCCGACGGCGAGCTTCTGCATGTAGAAGACGGCACTCGGGTCGAACATCGCCCCCCGCTCGGCGACCGCGAGCACGGCCAGCGCGTTCGGCATGCCCTTGCTCATCAGCGTCGTGCCGTCGATCGGGTCGACCGCGACGTCGACCTCGGGGCCGGTGCCGTCGCCGACCTGCTCCCCGTTGTAGAGCATCGGGGCGTTGTCCTTCTCGCCCTCGCCGATCACCACGACGCCCCGCATCGGGATCGAATTGATCAGCTTGCGCATGGCGTCGACGGCGGCTCCGTCGCCGCCCTCCTTGTCGCCCCGGCCAACCCATCGGCCCGCCGCCATCGCCGCCGCCTCGGTCACCCGGACCAGGTCGAGCGCCAGGTTGCGGTCGAGATTCTGTGGTACGCGGGTGCGGGTGCTGGTCATGTCGGTTCCTCCTCGCGACGCTGCGGGGTGGCCCGGCGGAGCGCGGCGCGCGCGGCCGGCTATGTCATGGATACTGACACGCTGGTCAACGTAGCGCCGGTTCGGGGGTGGGAGGCCCCGTTCGCGGGAAGCGGTGACGGGGTGGCCCGGGTGGCGGGAGCCGGCCGGGCTGTCAAGATGGATGGGTGGACACCGCCCCGTCGATCGGCCGTACCCCGGATGACCGCCTGCCCGACCAGCCCGGCGCGGACGGGCCGGACGCGCGTACGGTCGGCCCCGAGGCGCCGGCGGATCCGCCCGGGGCGGCGGATCCGGAGCACGTCCGGCGGGAGGTCGTGTCGACCGCGATCCGGTCCCAGCGATCGACCAGGGACATCGTCCTCTCGCTGGTGGTGCTGCTGGTGCCGATCGCGCTCCTGATCGGGTTCGGTCGGGTCTTCCTGGGCGCGGACACGCCGACCGAGATCGATCCGGCGCCGACCGTCCAGCTGGCCCGGGCCGCGAACGTGTTCCCGGTCAGCGAGGCGACCGGGCTCGGCGACGGTTGGCGTACGGTCAGCGCCGACTTCCGGCGCGGCGACACCGGCGCCACGCTGCGGATCGGGTACCTCAGCCCGGACGACGACGGGCTGCAGCTGGTGCAGAGCAACGTGCCGGCCGAGGAGCTGATCCCCGCGGAGCTGACCCGGGCCGGCCAGCCGCAGGGCACGGTCGAGATCGCCGGCCGCGGCTGGCAGCGGTACACGGCACGCGCCGGCGAGCTGGCGCTCGTGTTGCTGGAGCCGGGCCGGACCGTGATCGTCGTCGGACAGGCCCCGGAGGAGGACCTGCGTCACCTGGCCGCCTCGCTCACGTGATCCCGGCCGTACGGCGGCAGGCCGACACGACGTGCCGTGATCCGGGTCGTCGCGACCGTCGCGCTGCACCCGGGGTTACCGGGTCAGGCCGATGCCGACGTGTCGCGGGCCCGGCGGGCGGCCTCGATGCGTGCGCGGGCTCCCTCGAGCCAGCCCTGGCAGATCTCCACCAGCTGCTCGCCGCGTTCCCACAGCGCCAGTGACTCCTCCAACGAGGTCCCCCCGGCCTCCAGCCGCTCGACCACCGACGCCAACTCGGCGCGGGCCTGCTCGTAGCTGAGCCCGCCGTCCGCGCCGTTCGTGTGATCCTTTTCGTCCCTCATGGTGGTCCCATCTCAGCACACCGCGGGGATCCCGGTGGGCGCACGTCCGGGCCAGCGTGTCGAGGGCCGCCTGCCGACCCGGCGGGGGCGGTCGGCGCCGTTCGGTCAGTTCTCGGCCACCGCGGTCAGCTCTCCCTCGGCCAGGCGTACCCGGAGCCGGTCTCCGGTGCTCACCTCGTCCGGCGTGCGGACCACGCGGCCGTCGGCGCGCTGCACGATCGCGTACCCACGGTGCAGGGTCGCGGCCGGGGAGAGCGCGCGGAGCCGGGCCACGGTGTGCCGCAGCTCGTCGGTCGCGAGGCCGAGGCGGTGCCGTACGCACCGGTCGGCGCGGTCCCGCAGCGCCGCCACCTCGGTGGCCCGCTGCTCGACCATCACCTGCGGCCGGGCCAGCGCCGGCCGCGACCGCCAGGCGTCCAGGCGGTGCTGTTCGCGGTCGATCAGCCCGACCACCGCCCGGTCGAGCCGGTCGCGGGCCAGCCGGAGCAGCCGGACCTCCTCGCCAAGATCGGGAACGATCCGCTTCGCGGCGTCGGTCGGGGTGGAGGCGCGCAGGTCAGCGACGTAGTCGACCAGCGGGGTGTCGGTCTCGTGACCGATCGCGCTGACCACCGGGGTACGGCAGCCGAAGACCGCCCGGCACAGCGCCTCGTCGGAGAACGGAAGCAGGTCCTCCACGCTGCCCCCGCCCCGGGCGAGCACGATCACGTCGACCTCCGGGTCCGCGTCGAGCACCCGGAGCGCGTCGATGATCTGGGGAACCGCCGTCGGACCCTGCACCGCCACGTTGATCGTGCGAAACTCCACCGCCGGCCAGCGCCGCCGGGCGTTGGTCAGCACGTCGCGCTCGGCGGCCGAGGCCCGGCCGGTGATCAGACCGATCCGGCGGGGCAGGAACGGCGGTTGGCGCTTGCGGGAGCGGTCGAAGAGCCCCTCGGCGGCGAGCAGCCTCTTCAGCTTCTCCAGCCGGGCCAGCAACTCGCCGAGCCCGACCTGCCGGATCTCGTCGGCGCGCAGGCTCAGCGTGCCCCGAGCGGCGAAGAACTCCGGTCTGGCGTGCAGCACCACCCGGGCACCCTCGGCCAGTTCGGGGGCGCCGGCGTCCAGCACGTCCCGGTTCGTGGTGACGGTGAGGCTCAGGTCGGCCGACGGGTCGCGGAGGGTGAGGAAGACCGTGGCGGCGCCGGGACGGCGGCTGATCTGTGCCACCTGGCCGTCGACCCAGACCCAGCCGAGCCTGCCGATCCAGGCGCTCAGCTTCTGGCTGACCACCCGGACCGGCCAGGGCTCCTCGGGCGTACTGCGGGGGATTCCGGAGTCCGTCACCGGGCCAGCGTACGGCCGCCGACCGCGTCGACCCCGGAGCCCGGTCGATCGGGGCCGGACCCGACCGGGCCGGATCCGTGAGGTCGCCCTGGTGGGAGACCCGGGCGGGTCCGCGGTGCCGGCCGCTGACCACCCCGACCGTGCCCTGGGGTACGTCGAGGCGGGGCGAGCGGAGCGACGGCCCGTAGACTGGTCGGGTGACCGAGGCTCAGGCGACACTCCAGACCGGCAAGCGCGTCCTGCTGGCCAAGCCCCGCGGCTACTGTGCCGGCGTCGATCGCGCCGTCCAGACCGTCCAGGAGGCGCTGAAGCTCTACGGACCGCCGATCTACGTCCGCAAGCAGATCGTGCACAACAAGCACGTCGTCGCCACGCTGGAGCGCCAGGGCGCCGTCTTCGTCGAGGAGAACGAGGAGGTGCCGGAGGGCGCCATCGTGATCTTCTCCGCCCACGGTGTGGCGCCGGAGGTCTACGAGCAGGCGAGGGCGCGGTCCCTGCGGGCCATCGACGCGACCTGCCCGCTGGTCACCAAGGTGCACCAGGAGGCCCGGCGGTTCGCCGCCGAGGACTACGACATTCTGCTCATCGGGCACGAGGGGCACGAAGAGGTGATCGGCACCTCGGGCGAGGCGCCGGCGCACATCCAGCTCGTGGACGGGCCGGAGGCCGCCGACCGGGTGACCGTCCGGGACCCGTCGAGGGTGGTCTGGCTGTCCCAGACGACGCTCTCGGTCGACGAGACGATGGAGACGGTGGCCCGGCTCAAGCGCCGGCTCCCGCTGCTCCAGTCCCCGCCGAGCGACGACATCTGCTACGCCACGCAGAACCGGCAGCACGTGGTCAAGAAGATCGCGCCCGAGTGCGACGTCGTGATCGTGGTCGGGTCCCGCAACTCCTCCAACTCCGTACGCCTGGTGGAGGTGGCGTTGGACGCGGGGGCCCGCGCCGGCTACCTGGTCGACTACGCCTCCGAGATCGACGACGAGTGGCTGGCCGGGGCCGGTACGGTGGGCCTGACCTCCGGGGCGAGCGTGCCGGAGGAACTGGTCCAGGAGGTCCTCGACCACCTCGCCGCGCGCGGCTACACCGACGTGACCGAGGTGACCACGGCCCAGGAGCGGCTCACCTTCTCGCTGCCCCAGGAGCTCAAGCGGGACATGCGGGCCGCCGCGGCGGCCCGGGCCGGGGACGGGAACGAGCGGCGGGGCGTACCCGTCTGATCAGCATGAAGACCCTGCGGCTCGCCGGGTCCGTGCTCGTCGCCGCGCTGACCCTCACGGCGTGCGGCGAGGCCGGGCCGACGTCACCAACCGCACCGGGAGGAGCCCCCGTGACCTCGTCCACGTCACCAGACCCGACCGGCTCCGGTCCGGCCACTCCCGCTCCGACGACACCGCCCACGTCGACCGGTCCGACCCGGGGGAGGCCGCCGTCGCCGGGATCGCCGACGACCCTCAGCGGGGTCGTCCGGGAGGGCGTCGAGGCCGGCTGCTACCTGATCGACAACTATCTGCTGGTCGGCGGCCCACGTGACGTGATCGCGGCGGGGGGCCGGCTGACCGTGACCGGCCGGGTGCAGGCCGACCTGATGACCACCTGCCAGCAGGGGATTCCGTTCGTGGTGGAGACCGCCACCCGCGGCTGAGCCCTTGCGGCGCCGGCATCCGGCCGATCGCGCCCACCGGTGTCCGGACAGCCCGTTCCCGGGCGCGGCGCGGCCGTCTACGACCCGGGAGGCGTACGGTCGAGCAGCTCCGGCGCCTGCGGCTGGCGAGGTGCGGTCTCGACCTGCGGCGGCGTCGGTAGCTCGTCGCCGGCCACGCCCAGCTCGGCGAGCTTGCGGGCGCTGACCAGCACCCGCGCCTCCAGCGAACCCACCGTCCGGTTGTACGCGGTGACCGCGCCGCCGAGCGCGCTTCCCAGCTTCGAGACGTGCTCGCCGAGGGTGCCGAGCCGGCCGTACAGCTCGCGGGCCAGGGTGTGCACCGCGGCCGCGTTGCGGGCCAGCGCCTCCTGACGCCAGGAGTAGGCGACGGTACGCAGCAGCGCGACCAGGGTGGCCGGGGTCGCGAGGACCACGTTGCGGGCGAACGCGTGCTCCAGCAACGCGGGGTCGCGCTGCAGCGCCACGTCGAGGAACGGGTCGGCCGGGACGAAGAGGACCACGAACTCCGGGGACTGTGCGAAGGCGGCCCAGTAGGACTTGGTGGCCAGCGCGTCGACGTGCGCCCGCAGCTGCCGGGCGTGGGCGTCCAGGTGCCGGTTCCGCGTGGCCTCGTCCCGAGCCTCCATCGCGGTCAGGTACGCCTCGAACGGCGCCTTGGCGTCGACGACCACCGTCCGACCGCCGTACAGCCGGACCACCAGGTCGGGGCGTACCCCCTGCTGGTCGGTGCTGGCGGTGACCTGCTCGGCGAAGTCGCAGTGCTCCAGCATGCCGGCGGCCTCGACGACCCGGCGGAGCTGGTGCTCGCCCCACCGCCCCCGGATCTGGGGCGCGCGCAGCGCCGCCACGAGCTGCTTCGTCTCGGTACGTAGCTCCCCGGAGACGACGGCCATCGACCGGACCTGCTCGCGGAGTTCCGCGTAGGCGTCGACCCGCTCGCGTTCCAGCTCGGCGACCCGCTGCTCGTACCGGCGCAGCGTCTCCTGCAGCGGCGCGACCGCGCGGGCCACGGCCTCCTGGGACTGCACGGTCGCCTCGTAGGAGAGCGCCCGCATCGACCGCTCCAGCCGGTCCTCGCCCTCCCGGGTTGCCCGCAGGGTGGCGTCGAGCCGGGCGATCTGGGCGCTCGACCGCGCGGTGGCGGCGAGCCAGCCGACGGCGCCGCCCGTGACGAGACAGACCACCACCACGGCCACCGTCGCGAGACTCACGTGACGAAGCATGCCAAACGGGCATCGTGATCCGCACGGATGGCGCGTGAGCTGGGACCTTGGGCTGAGGCTCGACACCGTTGGGCCCGGGCCGGGACGATCTGGTCGCCACCGCTGGCCGTCCGCCGACAACCTCGCCGCGAACGCCGCCCGGCGTAGACGGCGGACGTCGCGCGATGCGTGTCGGGTGCGGTGGTGGAGGGGTGGTTAACCGGTTCGCGGGTGGTAGGGCTGGCAGGATGGCCCCGGCCCGGGCCAGGAGGCAGAGTCGAGAGCCGTGAGCGGTGAGGTGACGATGGCGGCGGGGCGGCGACCCGACACGGCCGCGCGGTGGTGGGGCAGCCTGGCGGTGGCGGCGCTGGCGGTCGCGGCGGTGACGGTCACCGCCCAGGCGGTCGGGCGGTTTCACTGGTGGGCCGGATTTGTTCTCGTACCCGGAGCCTTGATCGCGGCGTCCGGCGGGCCGCTGCTGCTTCGCGGCGGTGGACGAGGGTTCGTCGGATACCTGCTGGCCTGCGTCGGCGGTCTGGTCTTCGCGGTCGGTGGGCTGCTGATGCTCGGGCTGATGGGTCGGGGCTGGCCCCTCATGATCACCCTGCCGGCGCTGGCCATCGCGGGCACCTACGTCTGGCACGCGGCGGACCCGCTGCCCGCGGCCTTCCACCGCACGATCGCGATGCTGGCCCTGGTCACCGCCGCCCTTGGGATCACGTTCCTGCTGCTCGTCAACGGCGTCCTCGACTTCGGCGACCGGGGGTGGTGGGGCGGGTTCATCATGGCCGGTGGCGCGGTGATCCTCGGCAACGGGCTGGAACTGCTCCGGCACCAGATCCCGTACCGGGCGCAGGCGGTGACGCTGGCGATCGGGCCGGGGGTGATCGCCCTCCTGCTCGGCCTGCGGTTCCTGCGTGACTGGCCGTTCAACCTGTAGTCCGTGCCCGGCCGGTGCGCCGCCCGGCGGGCACGCTGCCCGACCGACGGGCGCTCCTGACGGTCTGACCGGCGACCCCGTCACCGTTCCTGATTCGTCGCCGTTCCTGATTCCGTCGCCGTTCCTGATTCCGTCACCGTCGACACGCCGAGGTGCGCGCCATAGCTTGATCGTTGATATATATTGACCATGTGAGCGGGATGCGCGAACCCACATTCCTGATCCTGGCTGCCCTGGCCGACCAGCCCCGCCACGGCTACGGGATCATCCAGGAGGTCGCGGCGCTGTCGGCGGGGCGGGTCACGCTGCTTCCCGGAACGCTCTACACCGCGCTGGACCGTCTGGCCGCGCAGGGCCTGGTGGCCCGGGACCGAGAAGAGGTCGTCGATGGGCGGCTCCGCCGGTACTACCGGTTGACCTCGGACGGGCTGGCCGCACTGGACGCGGAGACCGCACGCCTGCGCGCACTCGCCACCGTGGCGGAGCGCAAACTGCGCCGGCACGTTCGGGATCAGCCGGCGGTCGCCGTCCGTCCCCGTCCGGCGTGAGCCGACGTCACCGAGGAGATGTGATGCCCCAGCCGCTGGAGGTGCTGGCGCGCCGCTACCGCCGGCTGCTGCTGTGTTATCCGCGGCAGTATCGCCGGGCCCGGGGTGAGGAGATCGTCGCCACGTTCCTCGATCTCGCCCCGCCCGACCGGACCCGGCCGACCGTCCGCGAGGCCGTCAACCTGATCCGTCACGGCCTGCGGTGCCGACTGGGGCGCCCCAACAGCCGGGGTGTGGTGCTGGGCGCCGTCCTGACCGCACTGGCGTGGGGCCTGTTCACCGGGGCCTTCGCCGCGCGGCTCGGGTGGGAGACCGCCCGTCCACTCCCGACCGAGGCCGAGGCGACGGAACTCTTCGGCCGGATGCTGGGCCGGGACGTGACGGGGCAGGTCGTCGTGGATCCGGCGCTGTTCGTCATCTACGGGCAGCCGCTCAACGCGCAGAACCTGCACCTGCTGTTCTCTCCCGACGCCGGCGAGTACCAGCAGGGGCGTGCCGCGGTAAGCCTGCACGGTCCTTCCGATGTCGACCACCGGGCCCTGGTCGACTCCACCCGAGCCTGGTTGTACGCGCACGGATGGCGGGTCTCCGAGGTGGTGATCCGTAACCGCGTGGCGTGCACCGGATGCGACGAGTCGACGCTGCCCAAGGAGGCGGTGTTCGCCGCGCGGCGCGGGGACGACGTGGTGAGCCTGGAGATCTCGTTGGGCGATCCCCGGCCGCGTCCGCCGAAGCCAGGGGTGGACGGCTACGACGAGACGTACGCCTCGGTCGAGCTGACCCGGGCGAGTCCGGCGGCGGTCTGGCCCCTCGGCGTGGTCGGCGGGCTGACCGGTGCGCTCGTCGGCTGGTTGACGTTCGGGTGGGCCAGTCGGCGTACGGAGGGTCGTGGCCGGCTGCTCCGGGGAAGCACCACGGTGTTGTTCGGCATCGCCGTCGCCATCTGGTACGTGCCGCTGGTGGTGATCGTTCCGTCCATGCTGGTGGACCAACTGGAGACGTCGGCTCCATCCTGGCCTCCGATGTGGGAGTGGCTCGGGCAACCCGCCCTCCTGCCCGTGTCCGTCGTCGGTACGGGCGCGGCCCTGGTCGCGCTCGCCGTGTCCGCGCTACCGCGACGCCGCGAACTCGCGACCGACGCGCGGCCGGCCGTCTGATCGGCGATCCCCGCGGTGCCGGCGTACACCGTGGTCAGCCGGCGGTAGCCCGCGAACCGGCATCTGGCAAGAAACTCCTCTGCTCTTGAAGAGGACGTAGGAAAGCTTCATCCTGGTCTCGGCATCGACGCGAGGGGCGGGGTGACGATGGCGGGACGAGGGATCGGCGCGGGCGGCACCGACGGTGGTTCCGGCGCGTCCCGGCTCACGGCGGCGTTCATGACCGCGACGCTGGTCGGGGCGGTGCTCGCCGTCGCGCCGTCGGCCGCCGCCGGCCCGAGGGTCGGGCAGCGGGTGCCCTCCGGTCCCGAGGGCGGCCAGGAGGTGGTGGTGACCGGGCGTGCGTCCGGGCCGCCGACGGTCGATCCGGCGGCGCTGCGGTTCGTCCACCGGACGCTGCGGGTCGGCCAGGCCGCCGAGGTCGGGCTCCTTCCCGAGTACGTCGACCGGCTGCGCGCCGACGCGGAGGCGTACCTGACGCCGACTCCGGACCACCCGGACCACCCGACCTACGCCGGGGCGGTGGTACTCGCCGCGAAGGACGGGGTGATCGTCCGGCACGAGGCGGTCGGCACGGCGGTCCGGTACGAGGCGGTCGGGCCGCCCCCCGGACGGGAGGGCATCGAACTCCCCGCGGCGCGGCAGATCCCGATGCGTCCGGACACCATCTTCGACCTCGCCTCGATCTCGAAGCTCTTCACCACCGTGGTCGCCCTGCAACTGGCCGAGCGAGGGCGGATAGACCTGGACGCGCCGGTCGTCCGCTACCTGCCGGAGTTCGCCGCCGGCGGCAAGTCGGCGGTGACCGTCCGGATGCTCCTCACCCACACCGCCGGACTGCCGGCCTTCCTGCCACTGTGGAGCACGTACCCGACCCGGGAGGAGCGGATCGCGGCGGCCCTGGCCACCCCGTTCGCGGCCGGGGCCAGTCCCGGCGGCCAGTACATCTACTCCGACCTCGGGCTGATCGCCCTCGGAGTGCTGGTCGAGCGGGTGGCCGGACGGCCGCTGGACGAGCTGGTGGCGAGCCAGATAACCCGGCCGCTGGGAATGTCCGACACCGGCTACAACCCGTCGCCCGCGCTCCGACACCGGATCGCCGCCACCGAGTACCAGCCGTACGCCGGACGGGGCATGGTCTGGGGCGAGGTCCACGACGAGAACGCCTGGGCGCTGGGCGGGGTGGCCGGCCACGCGGGAGTCTTCTCCACCGCCGGCGACCTGGCCGTCTTCTGCCAGATGCTGCTGAACGGCGGCGAGTACGGTGGCGTGCGGATCCTCCGCGAGGAGACCGTACGGGCGATGCTGGTCAACTACAACGCCGCCCTGGAGAGCAGCTATCCGGAGAGCGACCGAGGGCTCGGCCTCGAACTGAACAAGCACTGGTACATGGCCGGGCTCGCCTCGCCGGTCGGCTTCGGACACACCGGTTTCACCGGCACCTCGCTGGTGGTCGACCCGCTCTCGCGCACCTTCCTGATCGTGCTGACCAACCGGGTCCACCCCGACCGGAACTGGGGGAGCAACAACGTCGCCCGGCGGGCGCTGGCCCGTGACCTGGCGTACGCGATGCCGGTTCGGCCACTCGGCGGTGGTACCGCGTGGCGGGCGGACGACCGCGACGGCGCCCGCCTCACCCTCACCGCGCCGCTGCGCCGGCCCGCCGGCCGGGCGACCATCGCCAGCTTCCACCTGTGGTACGACACCGAGCCGCGGTACGACACCCTGCGGTTCGAGGCGTCGGCGGACGGCGGCGCGTCCTGGGCACCGGTCGAGGTGACCCTCTCCGGGGCGGGTCACCACTGGACCGCCGACGGCGAGTTGACCGGCTACGGCGGGCGGCGCTGGTGGCACGTGCTCGCCACGGTGCCGGCCGGCACGACACACCTGCGCTGGAGCTACACCACCGACGGCAGCTCGCAGGGTCGGGGCGTGTACGTCGACCATCTCCTCGTACTCGGGCTCGGCGGGCTGTATTTCCACGGCGAGGGAGCGGACGCGAGCCGCTTCGTCGCCACCGGATGGAGTCGGTCGGACCGGTGACCCGGCGGCCCCGGCGGGACCGGTGTCGGGACCCCGGCCACCGGGCCGGAGACGAAGGCGATCATTGTTCGGTGAACACCCTGAGCGAAGCGTTCGAGAAACTCGGCGCCGACCACGCCGCCCTCGCCCTGGAGCGGCTCGGCGCCTTCAACAGCCACCTGCCGCAGGGCGAGGCCTGGTCGTTCGACCTGCATGCCCGCACCTTCACGATGGGGCGGACGACGATCGCCATCCAGGTGATCGGGACCTTCTCCGCCGAGCACGCCGCCTGGGTCTGGGCCTGGGACAACGCCAGCCTCCAGCAGTTCCCGGAGGCCATAGCCGACGCGTGGCGGGTGCGGGAGTATGGCGAGCGGTATGGCATCCCGGAGTTCGTCGACCGAGGCGTTGACCTGTCCGGCTTCGCCGACCCGCGGTTCGGCGCGGAGAAGCTGGCCCTCATCGCCACCGCCGTGCTCGGGGCGAAGGGGTACGCCGGGGTGACGACCTCCGGTGGATTCCGCGCGTACCTGGTGTCGAACGACCCGGCGATCCCGGAGCGCGGACCGCGTGGCCCGGAGCACGTCAGCCACTACCTGCGTACGGCGGCGGACTGGTTCCCGACGGCGAACCCGATGACGCTCGCGGCCGCGTACGCCACCGGCACCGGCGGACGGTGGATGCAGGTGCCCGGCGGCCTGGTGGTCAACCTGGGCGAGGGCTCGATGACCCTCCACTACCGGGAGGGTCGGCTCGACCGGGTCGGCCCGCCGGTGGCCCTCGTCTGACTACCGGAGCCTGAACCGTTTCGGCGCCAGCGCCGTGCCCGGTGGTCCGGGCCGTGTCCGCTCGGGAAGAACCCGGCCGGGTGGGTGTTGTTCGTCGCCACCGGCGGTCGCAAACTATCGTCGTGAATGTCCGCACGATCTGGCGACGGCCGGTTCCACCCGTCAGCGTGCTCGCGCTCGGGCTCAGCGTGGTCGCGCTGGCGCTGGCCGCGACGGCACTCTACTTCTCGGCCGGACGTCAGGGCGACGACCTGGCTCGGGACGCCTCACGGCGGTTCGCCGCCGTGGAACTCCTCGGCTCGCCCTCCGACACGGTACGGGCCAGCGGGGTCTTCGCCCTCGAGAACGTTCTCCGGGAGGCGCCGGCCGAGCAGCCCATCGTGACCGCGGTCCTCACCGCCTTCGTGCGGCAGTACGCCACGGCTCCGGCCGAAAGGTCCACTGTCGACGACGCGGCGCGGCATCCGGCGGTGGACGTTCAGGCGGCCCTGACCGTGCTCGGCCGGCGCGACGTCCGCTGGGACCGTCCGGGCGAGCGGCTCGACCTCTCCGGTGCGGTGCTGACCGGCGCGTCGTGGCGGGACGCGCGCCTGGCCGGGGTGATTCTCACCGGAGCCCGGCTGGACGGCGCCGACCTGCGTGGCGCGACGCTCGACGGCGCCGACCTCTCCGGCGCCGACCTGACCGGCGCGGACCTGGACCGGGCCAGCATGCGGGGGACCACCCTGACCCGGGCGAACCTGACGAACGCCCGGATCAACCTGGCGATCCTCGACCGCGCGACCCTCAGCGGTGCGCAGATGCCGGGCGCGGGCCTGGACGGGACCGGGCTGGTCGGCGCCACCATGGTCGGGGTCAACCTGCGCGGCGCCCGGCTCGACGCCACCAACCTCTCCGCCGCGAACCTGACCGACGCCGACCTGAGCGAGGCCTACCTCGGCTACGTCACCGCGCCCGGCGCCGACCTGACCAGAGCGAGACTGGTTGGCTCGAATCTGATCGACATCGACCTGACCGAGGCCCAGCTCGCCGGGACGAACCTCAACCGGGCGCTGCTGCACGGGGCGACGCTGAACCGAACCCGGGTCACCGCCGACCAGATCAGCTGCGCGGTGCTGAGCGACCGGACCCTCCTGCCGGCGGCGATGGTGGTCCCCAGCCGACCCGCCCCCACCTGCGCCGACTGACGCCGATCCGGGGAGGGCTCCGTCACGCCGCCGGCGCGACGGAGCCCTCCCGGTGGTCAGAAGGCGCAGGCGATGACGAGTTCCGGGGCGCGGTCGGGCAGGAGGTCCAGCTTGCCGATCCGGCCCGCCGCCTTCAGGTCTGCGGCGATCAGGCCCAGCCGCTCCAGTGTCTCCGCCGGGCCGAGCACCTCGGCCAGCGGCACCTCGGTCCGCATCGACAGCTTCCGTTCCGACTTCGCCCGCCGTACCTGGGTCAGCGCCGTACCGGCCAGCTCCAGCAGCGCCGGATCGCCGTCGGCCGCGACCCGCTGAATCTCGTACGTCGTCGGCCACGGCGCCCGGTGCACCGAGCCGTACCGCCACCAGGACCAGATCTCCTCGGTGACGTACGGCAGGAACGGGGCGAAGAGCCGCAACTGCGCCGAGAGCGCCGCGGCGAGGGCGGCCCGGGCCGAGTCGGCGCCGGAGCCCGTGCCGTACGCCCGCTCCTTCACCAGTTCGATGTAGTCGTCGCAGAACGTCCAGAAGAACGCCTCGGCGCACTGGAGGGCTTCCGTGTGGTCGTACCGCTCGAGAGCGGCGGTGGCGGTGGCGACCACGCCGGCGAGCCGGGCGAGCATCGACCGGTCCAGCGGCTCGGTCGCCGGTGCCCGCAGCGCGTCGGCGGCGCCGAGCCCGAGGGCGAACCGGGACGCGTTCAGCAGCTTCGTCGCCAGCCGTCGACCGACCCGGATCTGGGCCGGGTCGAAGGCGAGGTCGGTGCCGGGGCGACCGGTCGCCGCCCAGTAGCGGACCGCGTCCGGGCTGTGCTCCTCGAGCAGTCCCATCGGGGTGACGACGTTCCCCTTCGACTTGGACATCTTCTTCCGGTCCGGGTCGAGGATCCAGCCGGAGAGCACCGCGTCCCGCCAGGGCAGCACCCCGTGCTCCAGGTGGGAGCGGACCAGGGTGGAGAAGAGCCAGGTGCGGATGATCTCCTGGCCCTGTGGCCGCAGGTCCATCGGGAAGACCCGGGCGAACAGGTCCGGGTCGCGTTCCCAGCCGCCGACGATCTGTGGCGTCAGCGACGAGGTGGCCCAGGTGTCCATGACGTCCGGGTCGGCCACGAAACCGCCCGGCTGGCCGCGCTGCGCCTCGACGTACCCGGGCGGCACGTCGGTGGTCGGGTCGACGGGCAGTGCGGACTCCTCCGGAGTGAGAGGCTGGGTGTGGTCCGGCTCGCCGGCGTCGTCGAGTCGGTACCAGATCGGGAACGGCACCCCGAAGAAGCGTTGCCGGCTGATCAGCCAGTCCCCGGTCAGCCCGGTCACCCAGTGCTCGTACCGGTGCCACATGTGCTCCGGCACCCAGTTCAGCTCCCGGCCCCGGGCCAGCAGTTCCGCGCGCAGGTCGGCGTCCCGGCCACCGTTGCGCAGGTACCACTGCCGGGTGGAGATGATCTCCAGGGGCTGGTCGCCCCGCTCGTAGAACTTCACCGGATGGGTGACCGGTCGCGGCTCCCCGACCAGGTCGCCGGAGGCCGCCAGCAGTTCGACGATCCGCCGCCGGGCCGCGGTCACCGAGAGGCCGGCCAGCTCGGCATACGGGGCCGGGGCGACGCCGGCGGGCGGGTCGGGGAGCAGCCGGCCGTCCCGGCCGATCACCACCCGGGTCGGCAGCCGCAGCTCCCGCCACCAGGTCACGTCGGTCAGGTCGCCGAACGTGCAGACCATGACCAGGCCGCTGCCCTTCTCCGGGTCGGCCAGCGGGTGGGCGTACACGGTCACCTCGACGCCGAAGAGCGGGGTGGCGACCGTGCCGCCGACCAGGTCGGCGTAGCGCTCGTCGTCCGGGTGGCAGACCAGCGCCACGCAGGCGGGCAGCAGCTCCGGGCGGGTGGTCTCGATGTGCACGTACCTCCCGTCCCGGCCCGGTCCGGGCGCGGGCGGCGTCCCGGCGCTGCCCGGCCCGGGACGAACCACCGCGAACCGCAGTCGGTGGTACGCCCCGGGCCGCTCCCGATCCTCCAGTTCGGCCTGGGCCACCGCCGTGCCGAACCCGACGTCCCAGAGCGCCGGCGCCTCCGCGCTGTACACCTCGCCCCGGGCCAGGTTGCGCAGGAAGGCCCGCTGCGCGGTGGCCCGGGCTTCCGGTCCGATGGTGGTGTACGTCAACGACCAGTCCACCGAGAGCCCCAGCCGTCGCCAGAGTGCCTCGAACGCCCGCTCGTCCTCGGCGGTCAGCCGCTGGCACAGCTCCACGAAGTTGCGCCGGGAGATCGAGACCGGGTTCTTCCGCACCTCGTCGCTGACCGGCCGCGCGGGCGGCCGCCACTCGGGGTCGTACGGGAGCGACGGGTCGCAACGCACGCCGAAGACGTTCTGGACCCGCCGCTCGGTCGGCAGGCCGTTGTCGTCCCAGCCCATGGGGTAGAAGACCGTCCGGCCGCGCATCCGCTGGAACCGGGCCACGATGTCGGTGTGGGTGTACGAGAAGACGTGCCCCATGTGCAGTTCGCCGGATACAGTCGGCGGAGGGGTGTCGATGGCGAATACGTCCGCCCGGCTCTTCGACCGGTCGAACGCGTACGTGCCCTCCTCCTGCCAGCGGGGCGCCCACTTCTCGGCGAGCCCGTCCAGGCTCGGCCGTTCCGGGACACCGACGCGGCGCTGCCGCTCTGTATCAGTCATCCGCCGATGGTACGTCGGGCGTCCGTCGCGTCCGACCGGGTTTTACCTGCCCAAAGACCGGGGCCGAGCCGGGTGTGGGGGTGATCCGTCGCCCGGATCCGCCGTCAGGCGGGGGCGCGGCGCGGGCGGGTGCCGAGCCCCTGGAGCAGCGCGTCCAGCACGTCCGGTTCGGCCCAACCGTTGACCGCGATGCCGCCCGACGCGTCGACCGTGACCTCCAGCCGGTCAGGGCCGGCGACCAGCTCCGCGACGGAGGTGGCGATCCGGTCGGTGAGCAGCACGAACTCCTGGTTCGTCGACCCGACCCAGGGACGTACGCGGTCGATCCGGTCGGCAAGGAACGGTCCGGCGACCAGGAGGTCGGTCTCGGCGAGCAGCGCGGCCACGTCGGCACGACCGGTGCTGATCGCCCGGTGCAGCTCCTCGGTGGTGTAGCCGGTGAAGGTCATCACGGATCTGCCGGCCGCGCGTACCCCGGCGGCGACCCGGGCCAGGGCGGCGGCCTGGTCGAACGGCTCACCGCCGAGCAGGGTCAGCCCGGCCGTCCCGGCGTCGAGGATCCGGGCGACCAGCGCGGCCGGTGCGATCCGCTCGCCGCCACGGAAGCCCCACATGTGCGGGTTGAAGCAACCGGGGCAGCGGATGCTGCACCCCTGCACCCAGACCGCCGTTCGCTCGCCCGGCCCCTCGGCGCGGGTCGAGGCGAGGAAGCGTGCCACCGAGACGACGTCGGGTTCCGCGCTCGCCGCCGGGACGCGGGTGTGGTCAGACATCGAGGACGCGACCCTGGTGCGGCGGTCGCCACCCGTCGTCATCGGAGCCACGTCCGGCTCCGCCCGTCGGTCCGGTACCGGACCCGAACGTCGGCCCGGTGGTGTCTCCGGCCGCCGGTCCGAACGCCGATCCGGCGGCCTGCCCCGCCCGGGGCGGTGCGCAGACCAGCCGGTGTCGCAGCCGGGCGAACTCGTGCGGGGCCAGGCCGGCGACGGCGGCGAACTCCTGCACGCTGCCGAAGCCGCGCTGCGCCTGCCGCTGCGCGAGCACCCGGGCGGCGCGGTCGGGATGGAAACCCGGCAGCGCCACGAGCTGCTCGTAGCCGGCGGTGTTGACGTCCACAGCCGGCTCGCCGGCCGTCCCGGTCGGCGGCCCGGGCGCGACCGTCGACGGTGGCCCGACCGTGGCCGCAGCCCCTGACGGGGCGGTGGGTGCTGGCCCCGGCCTGGCGGGTGACGTGACCGGTGCGGCGGACGGCCCCGGGCCGTAGAACGACTCCGGCGGCGGCACCAGGCCCGGCGGCAGCGTTCCGGGACCGTACGGATTGCTGACGTATCCGGTTGGCGCGGAATGGGGTGACCCGTGGTGAGCGGGCCCGGGGTAGGCCGGCCCGGGGTGGCTCGGCGGCGGCGCCACGGCCGGCTGGGCGTACCACGGCACCCAGGTGGCCCGCCACCGCAGCCACGCGCCGTTGATCGCCGCCGCGTGGATCAGGCTCGCGAGGTAGGAGACGAGGTAGACCCAGACAGCGATGGTGCTGACGACGCTCTGCTGGGGTGTCACGCCGACCACGACGAAGGAGGTCCAGCCGAGTACCAGGTAGCAGATGCCGGAGATCCACCACGCCGGTCGACGGGCGCGTATCCCGACGTAGAGGAAGCCGATCCCGCCCAGCCAGCTGAGCCCGAGCGCGGGAATCAGCAGCCACAGGCTGTGCCGGATCCGCCAGCCGAGGCTGCGCGCCGGGTGGTCGGCCGGGAGCGCGACCTGACCGTGCTCAGGCCCGGTCGACATCACGCAGTTCCTGCCGCTGCGCGGCGTACGTCGGCGCCCGGTCGAAGTCGGCGGTGTAGGCGCTCTCCACCACGCGGGCGTCGAGCAGCTCCTCGAGCACCGCGATGTAGTCGAGGCACTCCTCGCCGACGACGCCCCTGGTCTCGGCGTTGACCGTACCGTCCGGGGCGACGGTTACCACGATCCGACGTTCACCCAGCACCACGTACCCCCTCCCGTACCGCGAAGACCAGCCGGACGGCCTCGTCCTCCATGGTCTGTTCCGACTCCAGCCGCAGCCCGGCGGCCGGGGCCCGCTCCCGCAACCGGTCGAGCACGGCCCGCTGCACCTGGCGACCGTACCCGGCGTCAACGGCGCGCACGATCTCGATGGCGCGGCTCTCGTCGACCTCCCCGGTGAAGGAGGCCGTCCAGATGCCGTTCTGGTCGCGCCGGAACGTCGCCTGGACGCCCTGCCAGGCCACCGCGATCTCGTGGCCCCGCACGGTGACCGCCGCACCGGTCTCCCGGAGCGCGGCGGCGAGCAGATTCTCGTCCCGCATCCGGGTCTGCACCTCACACACCACCCGGCCGTCGTCGTCCCGCCCGGATGCCAGGCCCGCCACGGTGGTCGCGGCGGCCAGGGCGACCGGAACGAGGAGCAGTGACACGCTCATCCGTCCCTCCCCACGGTTCGTTGTCGAACGCGTCCCGGCCCGCGACGCCCCGTCCGACGTGGACTGATCTGCACCGCGGGCCGGTCTAGTACTCGACCAGCCGGCCCCCGTGCGGGCCGGGCGGAAAGCCGTCCGGGCCCGGCCGTCCGATCGTGGGCCGACCACCGAGATCCCAGTCCTCGGCGGCGGTGGCCGCCACGGCGCGGGTCGAGGCCCAGGCCCGGACCGCGTCGATCTGCTCGGCCTGGGTGACGCTCAGCGGCACCATGGTGGCGACCGCCCGGACCAGGTCGTCCCGATCCAGCGGACGCCGGGCGGAGAACGCCTCGAAGAGGCCGGCGATCACCGCCTGCTCGATCTCGGCACCCGAGTAGCCCTCGGTCAGCGCGGACAACTCGGCGAGCAGGTCGTCGTCGAGGACGAGTCCGCCGGCGACCGCCGGGTTGCGCAACCGGCGGGCCAGGTGGACCCGCCAGATCGAGCGCCGCTCCACCTGGGTCGGCAGGTCGACGAAGAAGATCTCGTCGAACCGCCCCTTGCGGAGCAGTTCCGGCGGCAGCCGACCGATGTCGTTCGCGGTGGCGATGACGAAGACCGGACGGGTCTTCTCCTGCATCCAGGTGAGGAACGTGCCGAAGACCCGGGAGGCGGTGCCGGAATCGCCGCCGGAGTCCGGTGCCAGACCCTTCTCGATCTCATCCACCCAGAGCACGCACGGCGCGGTGGCCTCGGCGATCCGGATCGCGGTCCGCAGGTTCTGCTCGCTCGACCCGACCAGCCCGGAGAAGACCCGGCCGATGTCGAAGCGCAGCAGCGGCAGCTCCCAGGTCGCCGCGACCGCCTTCGCGGTCAGCGACTTGCCGCAGCCGGGGACTCCGGTGATCAGTACGCCGCGCGGGGCGGGCAGGCCGTACTCGGCGGCCGCGGCCAGCCAGGCCCCCTCCCGTTTGGCCAGCCACCGCTTGAGGTTCTCGAGGCCGCCGATGTCGGCCAGGCCCGCACCAGCCTCCACCACCTCCAGCAGCCCCGACTTGCGGACGGCCTGCCGCTTCTCCTCGTGCACCACGCGCAGGTCATGGACGTCGAGGATCCCGTCGTTGACGATCGCCCGGGCGAAGGCGTTCTCCGCCTCGTGCAGGGTCAGCCCGAGCGCGGCCTTGGCGAAGCGCTCCCGTTGCACGTCGTCGAGGCGGATCTGAATCCGGCCGCTGGCGATGTTCGCCGCGATCAGCCCGTCGAGCACCATCCGGATCTCCGCCTCGCTCGGGAGGGGAAAGTCGACGATCGTCACGTCCCGGTCCAGCTCGACGGGGATCCGCAGCACCGGTGAGACCAGGACCAGTGTCCGGGGCACCGTGCCGGACTTGAACGCCGCCGCCACGTCCCGGAGTCGTCGGATGATGCGCGGATCGCCGGGGCGGCCGTCCCCGCCGAGCACCGGATGCAGGTCGCGCAGGATCACCACGCTCGGTTCGTCGAGCCGGAGTACGGCGTCCAGCGCGTCCGCCGGGTCGGTGGTGCCACGGCGGACAACGCCGTCGGGTTGCACCAGTCCCTCGGTCAGCGACCAGGTCCAGACCGCCCGGGGCGTCCGGACCGAGGTGCCGTCCCGGGCCACCGCCGTCACCTCGGCGATGACCCGGGACTCCTCGTACGACTCCACGTAGAGGATCGGCAGTCGAGCCTTGAGCAGCTGGGCAAGATTGTCCCGAAAACTCCTGCTCACCTCTCCACCCCTACCGCCGCCGGTCGGTCAGCCACTCTAACAGTGCTGGCCAGCGGCGTTCGGACGTCGCTTCGGCCCGGGGTATCCCGGGCGGCTGGCCATGTGGCGTGCCCGCTGGGGGTTGGGTCCGCGTCGGTGCCGGCCGGCCGGAGGGCCTCGCGCCGTGCGGGGTGGCGACGAGGTGGCGGTGCGGGCCGACGCCGGGTGGGCGAACGGTGTGGCCGGGATCGGGGTGCTCACGACGGCTCCTCGCTGGTCGAGGTGGGGATGGTCGTGGTGGGCGGTGGCGCCGAGCCCGCCAGCGGAGTGGTGTCGAGGTACCTGACCTCGTAGACGCGCTCGGCAAACCGCCAGCCGTCCGGGGTGCGCTGGTAGCGGTCGTGGTAGATGGCGTAGTTCAGGTGCGAGCTGCCGTCGCGAAGGCTGACGAGCTCCTGGATGTACGCCCGGCCAGTCGCGGTGTCGCCCGCGAGCCGGATCGGCCCCGGGTGTGTCGTCTGGACGAAGAAGTTCCACCGGGCCTGCAACCGCTCACCGCCGGCACGGATCTCCTCGCGACCGACCAGCTCGACCGGAATGTTGGGCATCCGCAGCGCGCCGTCCGGCGTGAACAGCGACGCGATGCGGGCGGGATCGCGCATCATCACCGCGTCGGCGAACTCGTCACGGAGTGCCGCGATCTCGACGCGGTCCACGATGTCCCGAAGGTGACTCATGGTTCCCTTCCTCTCGTCGGCAAGCCGGGGCGTGGCGGCAGGGCCAGCGCTCCCGTTCGCCGGAAAGGTGTGTCCGGCTATGGTTCGACGACCCAACCCGGTGACATGTGTGGCGGCCCGGCGGCCACACGGTCTGGTCCGGTGTTTCGTCGAATCGGTGAGGGCAGACGTGTGCAGGGAGCCGACAACGCTATGAGTAGCCAGCCCGAGCCGGGACACGGCCGGTCGGAACCGGACCTGAGCAGCATCATGGACGAGCGGCGCCGGCTGACCGGTCTCGCGTACCGACTCCTCGGCTCACTCACCGAGGCCGAGGACGTCGTACAGGAGACCTACGCCCGCTGGTACGCCATGCCCCGGCACCAGCAGGAGGCGATCGAGAACCCGGGCGCCTGGCTGACGAGGGTGGCCAGCCGCATCTGCCTCGACCTGCTTGGCTCAGCACGGGTTCGGCGGGAGCGCTACGTGGGCGAGTGGCTTCCCGAGCCGCTGCCCGAGCGCACCGAGTGGCTCGGCGGAGGGCCGGGTGACAACCCCGTGGACCCGGCCGACCGAGTCTCGCTCGACGAGTCGGTCACCATGGCCTTCCTCGTCGTGCTCGAATCGATGACTCCGGCCGAACGCGTCGCGTTCGTCCTGCACGATGTCTTCCGGTACTCCTTCGCCGAGGTGGCCGAGATCGTCGGCCGTACGCCGGGCGCCTGCCGCACGTTGGCCTCGTCGGCCCGGCGCCGCATCCGCGCCGCGCGGGCTTCCGCGGCCCCGACGGCCTGGCACGCCGGGATCGTCCGGGAGTTCAAGCGGGCCTGGGCGGCCAAGGACATCGAGGCCCTCGTCAACCTGCTTGACCCGAACGCCACGGCGACCGGCGACGGCGGCGGGATCGTCAGCGCCAGTCCCCGACCCGTGGTGGGCGCCGAGCGGATCGCGCGCTTCTTCGTCGGCCTCACCGCCAAGACGGTCGACATGACGATCCTCGAGCGTACGGTCAACGGACGTCCCGGTCTGGTCGCCCAGCGCGATGGCGTCGTCGTGGCGGTGTACGCGTTCCACGTCGCGGGCGACCGGATCACGCGGATCTGGGCGATACTCAATCCCGACAAGATCCGGCACTGGACGGCGAACTGACGTCGATCCCCACACCACCAAGTCCGGCCAGGATGGTCCGCAACGCCCACGGAGGTGGCGGCAGTCGCCACAGGGTGCGTTGTGGTGTCAGCCGGGGCCTGTGGGGTCAGCCGTGGCGCTCGTGCTCGCGTTGCGGTCAGCCGCGGCGTTCGTGGTCGAGCAGCCAGGTCTTGACCGACAGCCCCCATCGGTAGCCGCCGAGGCTGCCGTCGATCCGGAGCACGCGGTGACAGGGGACGAAGAGCGCCGCGGCGTTGCGGGCACAGGCCGCCGCGGCGGCCCGGACCGCGCGCGGCCGTCCGGCGAGGGCGGCGAGATCGGTGTACGTGATGGGCTCGCCCGGTTTGACCTGACGCAGCGTCTCCCAGGCGTGGGCCAGGAAGCCGCCGTCGGTGTGCTGTACCACCGGCACCTCGTCGATCGCCGTCAGGTCACCGTCCAGGTAGGAGCGAACCGCGGCGGTGACCGGCCCGAGGTCGGGCCGGGCGAGCAGCGGTCGGCGCAGCCGGGGATGGACGAGTGCGAGCAGCGTGTCGGCATCGGTGGTGAAGCCGGCGGCGTGCACCACACCGGCGGGATCAGCCACGATCGTCAACGGCCCGGCCGGGGTGCCGAGGGTGGCGTGGTACAGGCTCCTCACTGTGCTCTCCAGAGTCTGATCACCGCGTACGAACGCCAGGGCCGCCACCGGGCGGCGTACGCGTCGAGGGTCGTGGGGTGGTCGGGGAGGCCGAGTGTGGCGGCGCCGCGGCGTACCCCGAGGTCGGTGGGGAGGAAGGTGTCCGGGTCGCCGATGGCGCGGATCGCGACGTACCCGGCGGTCCAGGCACCGATCCCGGGCAGTGCGGCGAACCGGGCGAGCTGTTCCACCCGATCCGCACCCGGGTCGAGGTCGAGTGCGCCGGCGTCGACCGCGCGGGCCACGGCCCGGATCGTCTCCCGGCGGGCGGCCGGCATGCCGAACGCGGCGTCCGGCAGCGCCAGCACCTCCGCCGCGGACGGGAACGGCCGTACGGCGCACCCCGCGCTGCGTTGATCATGGGCTTGTTCCCCCGATGACCGGTGTGTCGCGGGGACACCGTCGTGCCCGACAGGAACGGTCGCGGCGGTGACCAGCCGCGCCAGCGTGCTTCGGGCCGCGGCGACGGAGACCTGCTGGCCGACGACGGCCCGGACCGCCAGTTCGAAGCCGTCGACGGCGCGTGGCACCCGGATCCCGGGCTCCTTCGCCACCAGCCCGGCGAGCGCGGGATCGGCGCCGAGCACGGCGTCCACCGCCATCGGATCGGCGTCCAGGTCCAGCAGCCGGCGACACCGGGCCACCGCCGGGGCCAGATCCCGTACGTCGGCGAGGCGGAGCGTCGCCGCGACGTGTCCGGGCAACGGGGTCAGCGCGACCTCGGCGGGCCCGTGTGGCAGGCGCAGGCCCCGCCGGTACGTCCCGCCGCTCACCTCCTCCGTCCCGGGTATGGCCCGCCGGGCGAGGAAGTCGAGCAGTGCGTCGGCGTGCAGCGGTGGCCGGTACGCGAGCCGGAGGCTGATCGTCCCCGCGGTGCCGTTCCCGGCCCTCGCCCCCGGCCGGTCGCCTCCGGCCCCGCCGCGGCGGTCACGGCGGCGGCCGGGTGCGCGCAGCGCGGACGGCGGGACCGCGTACACCTCGCGGATGGTGTCGTTGAACTGCCGTATGCTGCCGAAGCCGGCGGCGAAGGCGATCTCCGCCAGGCCGAGGTCGGTCGTCTCGATGAGGATCCGGGCGGTCTGTGCCCGCTGCGCCCGGGCCAGGGCGAGTGGTCCGGCGCCGACCTCCGCCACGAGCATCCGGTGCAGGTGCCGTTCGGTGTACCCGAGCCGATGGGCCAACCCGGGTACGCCCTCCCGATCCACCACGCCGTCCGCGATGAGCCGCATCGCCCGCCCGACGACGTCGGCCCGGACGTCCCACTCGGGCGAGCCGGGCGCGACGTCGGGCCGGCATCGCCGGCAGGCGCGCAGGCCGGCGCGCTGGGCGGCGGCGGCCGACGGGAAGAACCGGACGTTCTCCCGCTTCGGGGTCACGGCCGGGCAGGACGGCCGGCAGTAGATGCCGGTGCTGAGCACGCCGGTGTAGAACCAGCCGTCGAACCGGCCGTCGCGACTGTCGACCGCCCGGTAGCACCGCTCGAAGTCCAGCTCCACGCCTCCGATCGTGCCCCGTCCCCGGCCGGTTCGACTGGCGGGAATCGGACCTGGGGGTGGGCGTCCCGGTGAGGTGCGTGGCCCGCCACGGCTGCCGGCCGCACCACGCGCCCGCGACGAGGAGAGGGTCCGGTCGGGGTGGGGCGTCGCCCCGCTGCCGGACGGAGGGTGGGCGGGGCGACCTCGTAGACTCGCGGGAGGCCGACCGGCCGGCACCGCCGGCGGCCGACCGCGCGCCGCGCGGTGCCGAGACCGACCGCGGGGCAACGAGAGAGAGCAGTCGCGTTCGCATGAGTTCACTGACCATCGGGATCGTCGGCCTACCCAACGTCGGCAAGAGCACGCTGTTCAACGCGTTGACCAAGAACGACGTCCTCGCGGCGAACTACCCGTTCGCCACGATCGAGCCGAACGTCGGGGTGGTCGGGCTGCCGGACGACCGGCTCACGAAGCTCGCCGAGATCTTCAACTCTCAGAGGATCGTCCCGGCCCCGGTGTCGTTCGTCGACATCGCCGGCCTGGTCCGGGGCGCCTCGAAGGGGCAGGGCCGGGGCAACGCGTTCCTGGCGAACATCCGCGACGCCGCCGCGATCTGCCAGGTCGTCCGGGTCTTCTCGGACCCGAACGTGATCCACGTCGACGGCAAGGTGTCGCCGCGTGACGACATCGAGACGATCAACACCGAGCTGATCCTCGCCGACCTGCAGACGATCGAGAAGGCGCTGCCCCGACTGGAGAAGGAGGCGAAGGCCCGCAAGGACCGGGCCGGGGCCGCCACCGCCGCGCGGAAGGCGGCCGAACTGCTCGACACCGGGGTCACCCTGTACGCGGGGGCGGCGAACGCCGGCATCGACGTGGCCGAGCTGCGTGAGCTGCACCTGCTCACCACCAAGCCCTTCCTGTACGTCTTCAACGTCGACGAGGCGGAGCTGGCCAACGCCGAGCTGCTGGACGAGCTGCGGTCGCTGGTCGCCCCCGCCGAGGCGATCTTCATGGATGCCAAGATCGAGTCGGAGCTGACCGACCTCCCGCCGGAGGAGGCACGGGAGCTGCTGGAGTCGATCGGGCAGTCCGAGCCCGGCCTCGACCAGCTGATCCGGGTCGGCTTCCGGACCCTCGGGCTGCAGACGTACCTGACGGCGGGGCCGAAGGAGGCCCGGGCCTGGACCATCCCGATCGGGGCGACCGCCCCGGAGGCCGCCGGCGTGATTCACTCCGACTTCCAGCGCGGCTTCATCAAGGCCGAGGTCGTCTCGTTCGACGACCTGGTGGCGGCCGGCTCGATGGCCGCCGCGAAGGCCGCCGGCAAGGTGCGGATCGAGGGCAAGGACTACGTCATGCAGGACGGCGACGTGGTCGAGTTCCGCTTCAACGTCTGACGGTTGAGGCACGCCCTCCGCCCGGGGCAGGACTCGTGCCGGGCGGAGGGGAGGCCGGCGGGCCCGCGGCCACCGGTGGTCGTCGGGGCCGCCGCCCGTGGACTCGGGTCTCACCCCGCCCCTCGGGTCCACTCGTGGCAGCGCGATGTGGCTCGCTACGAAATGCGATGTGATCCGCTACGAAATGTAGTGCAGGATCACGTTGTGGACGTGGTGGCTCTTTTTCTCACCGCGGAACTCCACCTCGTAGGTCTGGGCGCCGACGTGGATCGCGATGGCGCCGGTGGAGAAGAACGAACCGCCCCAGGACTTGTTGCTGACCACGCTCACGCTGGTGATCTTCGAGTACGGGATGCTGGTGATGGCGTACTTCTTCCCGATGAATGACTTGTCCTGGATGATGACGCGGCGGTTGGTCAGCCCGATGAAGCCGGTCCCGGCGCCGATCGCGTCGTACACGGCGATGACCTGCTCCCCGTCGAGCAACCCGCTCTGGATCTGCTGGAGTTGCTCCTGGCGGTCGTAAATGACGTTGGTCATGATCCCCAGGCTAGGTGGGGCCCGCCACCCCGAGCCCGGCGCGCGGATCGCGGTGCGCGCCGGACGGGGTCAGCTCCGCTCGTCGGTCACGGCCCGGTAGACGTCCTCGATACGGGCGGCCAGGGTGACCTCGTTCTCGGTGAGGGCGTCGGCGTCCCGGGAGCCGATCCTGATCTGGGTGTGACCGTCGAGCCGGCGGACCTCGGGGCGCAGGTGCAGGGCGTCCGCGATGACCTTCACTCGTTCGGTCAGCGCCGCGTGTTGGGCGTCGTCGAGTACCAGGGTCCGTTTGATCTGCTGGCCCTCGCGGGTCCAGCCGCCCAGTAGGGTGAGTGCGTCGCTGAGGTAGTCACGGTGCATCCGGCTACCCCACAAAGCACGCATCGCCTTACCTCCCGGGCGTCGTTGCCGGCTTGTGGCCAAATCGTCGCCATCCTGTGTCTCGTCGGTGCTCCCTAGTCTGTCGCTGAGCAGCTGGTGTGTCCACGTCCACCCCTCCGGCTTCTCTTGACCGTGGGGACTCTCAGCGCTACCCGAATTCCTGATTGATCTGGCACGCTGAATGGTCGTGCGCAGTGAACGGGTGAGCGGTAGAGACCGTACCGCGCCGAATGGGGGATTGTCCGACCGCAATCAGCACCAGCCTCGGGTTGTGGTGGGCGCGGCAATTATCGCGGGTGATCGAGTGTTGGGCTGCGCCCGGTCCGGTCCGCCGGAGGTGGCTGGCCGTTGGGAGTTCCCGGGCGGCAAGGTCGAGCCCGGTGAGTCCGAGGAGGCCGCGCTGATCCGGGAGTGCGCCGAGGAACTCGGCGTACGGGTGCAGATCGGTGATCGGGTCGGCGGGGACGTCCCGATGGGCCACGGGCGGTCGGTGCTCCGGGTGTACCTCGCCCGGCTGGTCGGAGACGACGAGCCGAAGCCGCTGGAGCACGCCGAGCTGCGGTGGATGCGGGCGGAGGAGTTGGACAGCGTCCCCTGGCTGCCGGCAGACGTACCGATCGTGCTGGCCCTGCGCCCCGTCCTCGCGGCCCGGTGCGGTTGAGCCGGGCCGGGTGACGGGTGTGCGCCGGACGACGCGGCGGGGTGACCCCGACCATGTGACGCGAATGCGTCGGGCCACGTGGCGACGGCTCGGCCCGTAACCCGGCGCTGGCGGTCGGGCGGTTCGGCAACGGGTTCAACAACGAGCTGAAAAGCGTGCGGGGGTTGCCGGCGACCGCCTGACAACCCCCACACACTCCGCGAGACGAATCAGTCCTGCTGTTCCGGGTGGGCGTAGTTGAGGTCCTTCGCCGGCATCGGGAACGTCACGTCGTCACCGAACGGTGAGGGCGCCGCCGGACGGTCGAAGGCGAACTCGCTGATCGGCAGCCGACCCCGGGAGTCGACCGCGGGCGCCTGGGGCTGCGGCACCTGCCGCCCCCAGTGCAGGCCCCGCTCGGCGTCGGTCTCGGCCCCCGGCTCGTGCGACGCGCCGGCGTGCGAGTGCGCCACGCCCAGCTGGTCGGGGTCACGCGGGCTCTGCCCGGCCCCGTCCTGGCCACGTCGGAAGATCCTGCTGCCCAACCACACAAGAGGATCGTACCGTCGGTCGACCACGCGTTCCTTCATTGGGATGATCGCGTTGTCGGTGATCTTGATGTGCTCCGGGCAGACCTCGGTGCAGCACTTGGTGATGTTGCAGTAGCCGAGGCCCTGGGACGCCTGGGCGTACTCCTTCCGGTCGGTCCTGGTGTCGAGCGGGTGCATGTCCAGCTCGGCGGCGCGGATGAAGAACCGCGGGCCGGAGAAGGCCGGCTTGTTCTCCTCGTGGTCCCGGACCACGTGGCAGGTGTTCTGGCACAGGAAGCACTCGATGCACTTCCGGAACTCCTGCGACCGCTCGACGTCCACCTGCTGCATCCGGTACTCGCCCGGGGCCAGGTCCGGCGGCGGGGCGAATGCCGGGGTCTCCCGGGCCTTCTCGTAGTTGAACGAGACGTCCGTGACCAGGTCGCGGATGATGGGGAAGGTCCGCAACGGGGTGATCGTCACGGTCTCGTTCTCGTCGAAGGTCGACATCCGGGTCATGCAGCCCAGCCGCGGCATACCGTTGATCTCCATCGAGCAGGAGCCGCACTTCCCGGCCTTGCAGTTCCAGCGGCAGGCCAGGTCGGGCGCCTGGGTCGCCTGGAGGCGGTGGATCACGTCGAGGACGACCTCGCCCTCGTTGACCTCCACCTGGTAGTCGGTCAGCTCGCCACCGGACTCATCGCCCCGCCAGATCCGGAAATGCCGGATGGTGCCGGCCTTGGCCGGCGCGTCCTGGTTCCCCATTACTTGGCCGCCTCCTCAGCGTGCGCCTCTGCGGTGAGGGCGTCGAACTCCGCCAGCTCCTCATCGGTCAGGTACTTGGCCAGCTCGGCCCGGTCGAAGAGCATCATCAGCTCCGGGCGCATCTTCGGCAGCGGCTTGTGCTCCAGCCGTACCTTCTCGCCGTCGAGCGAGCAGACCAGGTTGACGGTGCGCCACTTCGGCGACATCGTCGGGAAGTCCTCCCGGGTGTGGCCGCCCCGGGACTCCTCGCGCTCCAGCGCGGCCCGGGCCGTGCACTCCGAGACGAGCAGCATGTTGCGCAGGTCCAGGGCGAGGTGCCAGCCCGGGTTGTAGCGCCGGCCGCCGGTGACGCTGACCCGGTTGACCCGGTCGCGCAGCTCGGCGAGCCGGACCAGCGCATCCTCCAGCTCGCTCCTGCGCCGGATGATGCCGACCAGGTCGCCCATCACCGTCTGGAGATCCTGCTGCAACCGGTACGGGCTCTCCCCGCCCTTGCGCTCCAGCGGGGCCAGGGCCCGCTCCACCGCGGCCTCGACGTCGGCCGTCGAGACCTTCGGACGCCGGCCGACCGAGTCGGCGTACGCCGCCGCGTGCTCGCCGGCCCGCTTACCGAAGACCAGCAGGTCGGAGAGGGAGTTGCCGCCGAGCCGGTTGGAGCCGTGCATCCCGCCGGAGACCTCGCCGGCGGCGAAGAGCCCCTGTACGTGACCGGCCGCCGCGGTGGTGTCCGGGTCCACCTCGACGCCGCCCATCACGTAGTGGCAGGTCGGGCCGACCTCCATCGGCTGCTTCGTGATGTCGACGTCGGCCAGCTCCTTGAACTGGTGGTACATCGACGGCAGTCGGCGCTTGATCTCCTCGGCCGACAGGCGGCTGGCGACGTCCAGGTAGACGCCCCCGGCCGGGCTGCCGCGTCCCGCCTTGACCTCGGCGTTGATCGCCCGGGCCACCTCGTCGCGGGGCAGCAGCTCCGGCGGGCGCCGGTTGTTGTCCGGGTCGGTGTACCAGCGGTCCGCCTCCTCCTCGGTCTCCGCGTACTGCTTGCGGAAGACGTCGGGGACGTAGTCGAACATGAACCGCTTGCCCTCGGAGTTCCGCAGCACCCCGCCGTCACCCCGGACCGACTCGGTCACCAGGATGCCCTTCACCGACGGTGGCCAGACCATGCCGGTCGGGTGGAACTGGAGGAACTCCATGTTGATCAGCGTCGCGCCGGCACGCAGCGCCAGCGCGTGCCCGTCACCGGTGTACTCCCAGGAGTTCGAGGTGACCTTGTACGACCGGCCGACGCCGCCGGTGGCCAGCACCACCGCCGGAGCCTCGAAGAGCACGAACTCGCCCGACTCCCGGTAGTAGCCGAAGGCGCCGGCGATCCGGTCGCCGTCCAGCAGCAGGTCGGTGATGGTGGTCTCGGCGAAGACCTTGATCCGGGCCTCGTAGTCGCCGTGCTGCTTCTTGTCCTCCTGCTGGAGCGAGACGATCTTCTGCTGGAGGGTACGGATCAGTTCCAGGCCGGTCCGGTCGCCGACGTGCGCCAGCCGCGGGTACTCGTGGCCGCCGAAGTTGCGCTGCGAGATCTTCCCGTCCTTGGTCCGGTCGAAGAGCGCGCCGTACGTCTCCAGCTCCCAGATGCGCTGCGGGGCCTCCTTGGCGTGCAGCTCCGCCATCCGGTAGTTGTTGAGGAACTTGCCGCCGCGCATGGTGTCGCGGAAGTGAACCTGCCAGTTGTCCCGGGGGTTCACGTTCCCCATCGCGGCGGCGGCGCCGCCCTCGGCCATCACGGTGTGCGCCTTGCCGAACAGCGACTTGGAGATGATCGCGGTCCGCTTCCCGGCGAGCCGGGCCTCGATCGCCGCCCGCAGGCCGGCGCCCCCGGCGCCGATGACGACGACGTCGTAGTGGTGTCGTTCGATTCGGGTTGTCATGTCAGAGGCCCTTTAGTTGATGAACCGCAGGTCGGAGAACCACTCGGCGGAGACCGCCATGATGTAGAAGTCGGTCAGCGCGAGGGTGCCGAGGGTGATCCAGGCGAGTTGCATGTGCCGGACGTTGAGCTTGGAGACGAACGTCCAGAAGCGGTACCGCACCGGGTGCTTGGAGAAGTGCTTCAACCGGCCGCCGGTGACGTGTCGGCAGGAGTGGCAGGAGAGGGTGTACGCCCAGAGCATCACCACGTTGCCGACCAGGATCACGTTGCCGAGCCCGAAGCCGAAGCCCTCCGGGCTGTGGAAGGCGAGGATCGCGTCCCAGGTGTTGATCACCGAGATGATCGCGGCGGCGTAGAACGCGTACCGGTGCAGGTTCTGGCCGATCAACGGGAACCGGGTCTCCCCGGTGTACCGCTTGTGCCCGTCGGGCACGGCACAGGCCGGCGGCGACAGCCAGAACGACCGGTAGTACGCCTTGCGGTAGTAGTAGCAGGTCAGCCGGAAGAGCAGCAGCAACGGCAGGCTCAGCGCGGCGTCCGGGATGATCCACCAGCCGGGCAGGACCCGACCGAAGTGAGCCGCCTCGGGAAGGCAGCGATCGGTGACGCACGGTGAGTAGAACGGGGTCAGGTAGTGGTAGTCGTCGACCCAGTACCACCTGTGCATGAACACCCGCACCGTGGCGTAGGTGACCCAGGCGCCGAGTCCAATCACCGTGATCAGCGGAGCGAACCACCAACGGTCGGTACGCAGGGTTTTTGCCGTGATGGCCGCGCGCTGCCGCACGCTCCCCGGCAGTCCGGCCGGAGGTGGGGCCGTCCTCGTAGTCATCTATGTCTCCCTGACGGGGCCCGGTCTGGCTGACGGGCACTGATGGTGTTTCCGGCGGGGCCGCGCGGGCAGGGGAGGACCCGCAGCCGCGCTACCTGCGTCCGCGTCGGTGCACACGTTACGCCGCACACGGACGGGCATCTGCGCAAGGGAGTGTTGCGGGTTTCCCGCCGGTTACGAAAGTCCCGGCACCGGATTCGGGCATAGTTGTGCAGAACTTCACTCCACGTGGCGATTCCGCCGCGCTGCACCACCGCGCCGACCGCCGTCACCTGCCCCGCCGTCCCTTGAGGCCGGACCCCTCCGACCCCGCCTCGACGGCGGTCGCGCCGGGCCTGCCCCGGGTCACCGGGTCACAGGTCGGGGGCGGCGAGCCGCCGGGCGGCGGCGGCACACGACGCCGGCCACCGTTCGAGGCGGTCGGTGACGGGACGTCCGCGGCGGTCCTCGGGCACGACGAAGAACGCCGGCTCGCCGCCGCTCGCCTGCCGGTCGAGGGCGTCGGCGTAGGCGGCCCGGGCGTCGACCAGTCGCCGCCACAGCTCGGCGTGGCGCTCCCGCCGGTCCTCGGTGTCGTCCCGGTCGTCTCGCCACCCGGGCATCTGCTCGAGCTCGGCCAGGAACGGGCGAACGGCGACGTTCTCGTTCCGGATCGCCGTCGCCCGCTGGCGCGGCCCGGACGTCGCACCCGGCGGGGTCAACCGGTTGAGCCGTCGCTCCAGGTCCCGGCAGGCCGTTGCGGTCCGGCTCCGGGCCCGCTCGACGTCGTCCGAGTGCCGGATGATCCGGCCGACCCCGGCGGCCAGCGCGACGAGGCCGCCGCAGACCAGCAGAACGAGGACGACCGTGCCCGCGACGCCGCCGATGATCAGCCGTCGGCGGCGTCCGTCCGAACCGGTTCGGCGTCGGTCCCCCGCGGCGCCGGAAGCCGCCGTGGCCTCGCCCGCCGCTGGTCCGTCCGGGCCGCCGCTCCGGGCGGCGTCGGGGTCCCCGGCGCCGAGACCGGTGGCGTCGGTCGCACCGGGCGCAGGGTCGCCGGTGCCCCATCCGGTGGTGCCGGTGGCGTCGGCGGCGCCCCGTCCGGTGGCCTCGGCGTCCGGTCCGGTGGCGTCGCCCGGGATCGGGATGGTGGGGTCGTCCGTCACGTCACACAGTCAAGCACCGCCGGTCGAGTACGGCATCCCCGCCCGGTCCACCCTGGAGCACCGGCGGGCCGGTCAGCCGGACGCGCCGCCGGTGAAGTTCCACGACGCCAGCCGCAGCGCCGGCGTCGACCACCAGGCGCTGCTGAAGGTCCACGAGTGCAGGACGGCGTGCCGCCCCACCCCGAGGACCGCACCCGGGGCGAGCGCCCGCGGGTACGACTGGGTGAACCGGAGGTTCTGCACGGCGGTGCTGACCTCCCCGTTCTCGACCAGCCACACGCCGTTGCGGGTGAGCCCGGTGACGACCAGGCTCTTGGGGTCCAGCACCCGGGTGTACCAGAAATCCGTGACGAGCAGGCCGCGTCGTACCCCGGCCACCAGGGCGGCCACGTCGGAGTCGAGCGCCGGACCGGAGACCTCGCTCGCCCGGGTCGTGCCGTTCGGCGATTCGGCCGGCAGGAGTCCCAGGTGTAGGGGGATGGCCCCCGCCACCGTGCCGCCCGGCACGGCGTGACCCGTCGAGGTCGTCCCGGCCCCGGCGGCGGTCCGCCGGTCGTGCACGACCGCGGTGGTGACCCCGTGCTCGACCAGCGCGAACGGAGCCCGGGGCGTCCCCTCCGCGTCGAACGGGAGCGCCGGGGCGGAGAGCGGGTCGTCGACCAGGGTCACCGCCCGGTCGAACTGTGCGCTGCCCGGTTCGGCGAACGAGCGCCGCTCGTTGTACGTCTTGCCGTTGAAGCCGTACATCGCGAGGTTCTGCAACAGGTCGGCGACGGCGGTCGGCTCCAACACGACCTCGTACCGCCCGGGTGGCAGCTCGACCGGGGCGACGCCGGCCCGCGCCTTCACCGCGGCGCGCGCGCCGAGTACGGCGCCGGAGAAGTCGGCGAGCCGTACCGAGCCGGACCGGGCGGCGCCGTCGGCACCGTCGCAGCGGGCGATCCCCTCCATCGCCGCCTCGGTGCTGCGGCCGGTCACCGAATGGCCGGCGGTGTTGGCGAAGGCGGCCTCGCGGCGTCCGGTCCGGCAGTACCCGGCCGCCTCCAGGCCGCCGGTCGCGTCGACGAACGCGCGGACCTGTTCGGCCCGCTGGTCGGCGGAGGCGGCGGCGGTGGCCTCGTCCCAGTTGCCGGCCCAGTCGGGCACGGTCGGCGGGGTGAGCCCCGGCCAGCCCGGGTCGGGCGGGCTGTGCCGAGCCGCCGCCACGGTCCGCTCGACCAGGTCGCGCAGCCCGTCGCCGTCGACCACCGTGGACGACCCGCCGGCGGTCCGGCCGTCGAGGTGCAGCCGTAGCCGGACCGTCGTGCTTCGTTCGGCGACGTTCTGGTGGATGAACGAGTTGGCGAACCGGGTCAGCGCCAGCTCCGCGTCCTCGGCGCTGACCTCCGCCTCGGCGGCCGGACCGGCGAGCCGCCGGACCAGGTCGACGACCTGGCCGGCGAGGTCGAGTGGCGTCGTCATCGGCGTGCTCCTTCCGCTCCCCGCTCCCTCATCCGCGGACCCCGACCCGGACCTTGGTGAACCGGGCCGGGGCGGCCGGGTGTCCGGTGTGGCCGATCTGTACGGGTTGCCCCTTGCCGCAGTTCGGCGTTCCCCAGGCGACGATCTCGGAGGAGAGCATGTCCATCGATCGCCAGAAGAGCGGGCCGATTCCGGTGTAGGTCGGGTTGCGGAGCATTCGTCCCCGACGGCCGTTCTTGACCTCCCAGCCGATCTCGCAGCCGAACTGGAAGTTGAGCCGCTTGTCGTCGATCGACCATGAACGGTTGACGTCCATCAGGATGCCGTCGTCGGTGGCGGCGATCATCTCGTCCAGCGTGTGCGGGCCCGGCTCCAGGCCGACGTTGGTCATCCGAACCATCGGCAGCCGGGCCCATCCGTCGGCCCGAACGCTGCCGGCGTAGTCGAGGCCGGCGACCGCGGCCGAGTCCCGCCCGGCCAGGGTGCCGACCCAGCGGCCCTCCCGGACCGCGTCCCGTTTCGCCGCCGGGGTCCCCTCGTCGTCGAAGCCGAAGCTGCCGAGCGCCCCGGGGATGGTCGGGTCGATCGTGATGTTCATCAGTTCGGAGCCGTACCGGAGTGTGCCGAGTTGGTTCAGGTCGAGCCAGGAGGTGCCGGCAAGAGCGGCCTCCCAGCCGAGGATCCGGTCCAGCTCGATGGCGTGCCCGACCGACTCGTGGATCTGGATTGCCATCTGCTCGCCGCCGAGGATCAGGGTGGTCTCACCGGCCGGGCAGAGCGGCGCGGTGACCAGCGCGCGGGCCTCCTCGGCGATCCGGGCGGCGTGCGCGGTGAGGTCGAGTGCCTCGACCAGTTCCCAGCCCTGGGTGCCGTACTGGCCACGGTAGCTGGGGTACGAGCGGCGCTGCGTCTCGCCGTCGCCGATCACCGTGGCCGCGATGCCGGCGCCGCACTCCCGGATGTGCTGGTCGATCCGGTGGCCCTCGCTGGAGACGAACCACGTGCGGGTGTCCCAGATCTGGTAGATCCCCTCGGCCTGGTCGGCGCCGTGCTCCCGGGACAGGGCGGTGGCCCGGACCAGCAGGTCGCCCTTGTCGGCCAGCGGGACCGAGAGCGGGTCGATCTCGCACGGGGAGCGCCAGGAGCCGGTGCTGGCCGGCACCGGCAGCAGGTTGCTACCGGGGCCGGGGACCCGGCCGCTGGCCGCCGCGATCCGCGCGGCCCGCTCGCCGGCCGCCCTGGCCGCCGCCCGGGTCAGCTCCGGTACGGCGTAGAAGCCCCACCCGGAGCCCACCAGCGCCCGTACGCCGAGTCCGGCGCTCTCGTCCTGGCTGACCGACTCGATGTCGCCGTTGCGGGCCGTCATCGACTCGTAGCGGCGGTGCATCACCCGGACGTCGGCGTACCGGGCCCCGGCGTCGAGGGCCGCCTCGACCGCCGCCGTCGCCACGTCGAACTCCGCCATCGCCCCCTCCTCGCTGCCCGCGGGCGTCGTCGCCGTTCGCCCCACACGCCGCCGCCCCACTCCCCACACCGACGGCGGCCATGGCGGACCGGCCGGGATGTCCGCGGCCGATCACGGGATGACCTTAGGCGAGAAATCCGCCCCGCGGGGTGGGAGAGGCGGGGGTCGACAGCGTCCGGTGGTACCGATTTGAATGGGCGATGGCCGTGGGCGGGGTAGGAGACGCGGGGGGTGACGGTCCGACGGCTGACAGATCGGTTCTTGTAGCTTATTTTCACCCTCTGTTATCTGATGTAGGTTACCTTCGCCGCTGCCTCGGCCGGGCCGGACCGTCCGGCACGCGGTGTGACCGGCGGCGGGCAGGGTGAGAGGAGGGCGTCGTGGCGGCACCGAAAGCATCCGCGGACACGCCGGCCGACGGCCCGTACCTGCGGGTGCGCGACCTGCGGGTCCGCTTCCGGACCGAGGACGGGGTGGTGCGCGCGGTCGACGGGGTCTCGTTCGCCGTCGAGCGTGGTCGCACGCTCGGCATCGTCGGGGAGTCGGGCTCGGGCAAGAGCGTCACCAGTCTCGCCGTGCTCGGCCTGCACGATCCCCGGCGTACGGAGGTCAGCGGCGAGATCTGGGTCGGCGGGCGGAACATCGTCGGGCTTCCCGAGGCCGAGATCCGCAGGCTGCGCGGTCGGGACATAGCGATGATCTTCCAGGATCCGCTCTCCGCGCTGCATCCGTACTATCCCGTCGGGCGGCAGATCGCCGAGGCGTACCGGATCCACCACCCGGAGGCCAACCGCCACGCGGCCCACCGCCGGGCCGTCGAGATGCTCGACCGGGTCGGCATCCCGCAACCGGCGCGGCGGGCGGAGCAGTACCCGCACGAGTTCTCCGGCGGCATGCGACAGCGGGCCATGATCGCGATGGCGCTGGTCAACGACCCCGCCCTGCTGATCGCCGACGAGCCGACCACCGCGCTGGACGTCACCGTGCAGGCGCAGATCCTCGATCTGCTGGCGGACCTACAGCAGGAGTTCCACTCCGCGATCATCCTGATCACCCACGACCTGGGGGTGGTCAGCCAGGTCGCGGACGACGTCCTGGTGATGTACGCCGGACGGGCGGTCGAGCACGGCAGCGTCGAGCAGGTGCTGCGCCAGCCGCAGCACCCGTACACCTGGGGGCTGCTCTCCAGCGTGCCGTCGCTGCACGGCGACCCGAACGCGGACCTGCTGCCGATCCCCGGCAACCCGCCGAGCCTGATCAACATCCCGCCCGGGTGTGCGTTCCACCCCCGGTGCCGGTACGCCGACCACACCGGCACCCGGTCGTACCGGGAGGTCCCCGAACTGCGTCCGGTGGCCGGGACCAACCACCTGGTCGCCTGCCACCTGCCGGAGGAGGAGCGGCGGCGGCGCTACGCCGAGGAGATCGCCCGGGTGGGAGTGGCCCGGTGAGGACGAGGAACCGGGTGGGGTGGGCGAGTCCCGCCGCCGCGAGCGAAAGGCGACGCCCGGTGCGGGCGCGGAACGGGCGGGGCGGACGGGCCCCGCGGTCTCGGACGGAGGACGGGCTCCGATGACGGTGTCGACCGGTGAGCCGCTGCTGGCGGTCTCTGGGCTGACCAAACACTTCCCGGTCCGGCGCGGCTTCCGAGGCCGGGGCGGCGCGGTGCGGGCGGTCGACGGGCTCGACTTCGCGGTCCGTCCGGGGGAGACGCTGGGCCTGGTCGGCGAGTCGGGCTGCGGCAAGACCACGACCGGGCGGCTGCTGGTCCGGCTGCTGGAACCGACCGCCGGCCGGATCGTCTTCGAGGGGCGGGACATCACCCACGCCCGGCGCGCCGCGCTGCGGCCGCTGCGCCAGAATCTTCAGATCATCTTCCAGGATCCGTACGCCTCGCTGAATCCGCGGCACACCGTCGGCGAGATCGTCGCGATGCCGCTGCGGGTCAACGGCATCAACCCCCCGGGCGGAGTCCGGAACCGGGTCCGTGAGCTGTTGGAGCTGGTCGGGCTGAGCCCCGAGCACTACAACCGCTACCCGCACGAGTTCTCCGGCGGGCAGCGGCAGCGGATCGGGATCGCCCGCGCCCTGGCGCTGCGGCCCAAGCTGATCGTGGCCGACGAGCCGGTCTCCGCACTGGACGTCTCGATTCAGGCCCAGGTGGTCAACCTGCTCCGCGACCTCCAGCGGGAGCTGGGGCTGGCCTTCGTCTTCATCGCGCACGACCTGGCGGTGGTCCGGCACTTCTGTCAGCGGGTGGCGGTGATGTACCTGGGGAAGATCGTCGAGATCGGGGACCGTGCCGAGATCTACGAGCGGCCCCGCCACCCGTACACCCGGGCGCTGCTGTCGGCCGTACCGGACGTGACGAAGCTCGGCCCGGCCGGGCGGATCCGGCTCTCCGGGGACGTACCGACCCCGCTCGACCCGCCCTCCGGCTGTCGGTTCCGCAGCCGCTGCTGGAAGGCGCGGGAGATCTGCGCGACCGAGGAACCGGCGCTCGCCGTTCCGGAGGGCGCCGCCGCCGCGGTGGCGTGCCACTTCCCGGAGGAGCCGGCCGGGACCTCTCCGGAAGGCGGTGACGACCGATGAGTGCTCCCACCAACCCCGTCGATCGTGACGTTGCCGCGACCCGGCCCGCCGCGGACGACAGGCAGGCGTCCGACCCACAGCCGGACGCGACGTTCGTCGGCCGCTCGCCGGGGCAGCTCGCCTGGCTGCGGCTGCGTCGGGACAAGGTCGCGCTGGTCAGCGGCGGAGTGCTGATCTTCTTCATCCTGGTGGCGGCGGCCGCGCCGCTGGTGGAGAAGCTGTACGGCAAGGGTCCGCAGGAGCGGTTCCCGGAGCTGCTGGACCGCAACGGCTTCCCGCTCGGGTACGCCGGGGTCAGCGGCGAGCACTGGTTCGGCATCCAGCCCGGAAACGGTCGGGACATCTTCATCCAGGTGGTGTACGGCCTGCGTACCTCGCTGATGATCGCCTTCACCGCGGCCGTGCTGACCATCGCGCTCGGCGTCGTCGTCGGCATCGTCGCCGGGTACGTCGGCGGGTGGGTCGACGCCGTGATCACCTGGATCATCGACCTGGCCCTGGCCTTCCCGTTCTACATCTTCTGCTTCGCCTTCGTGCCGTTGGCGGTGAACCAGTTCTACGGCCCGCGGGACGAGGTCTCGCCGTGGTTCCGTCCCGGACTGCTGGTGCTGATCTTCGTGATGTTCAACTGGACCACCTCGGCCCGGCTGGTTCGCGGCCAGGTCCTGTCGCTGCGCGAACGGGAGTTCGTGGAGGCCGCCCGCGCCTCCGGCGCCGGCCTCGGGCACATCCTGTTCCGGCAGCTCCTGCCGAATCTCTGGGCGCCGATCCTGGTCACCTTCTCGCTGAACGTCCCCGCGCTGATCACCGCCGAGGCGGCCCTCTCCTTCCTCGGGATCGGGGTGCTGGAGCCGACCCCGGACCTCGGCCGGCTGATCAACGACAGCATCCGGTACCTGCGGGACGTTCCCAGCTTCACCATCGTCGGCGGGACGACGCTGTTCCTGCTGGTGCTGGCGTTCAACCTCTTCGGTGACTCGTTGCGCGACGCGCTCGACCCGAAGTCGAGCAGGTAGGGGGCGCGAGAATGCTGCGGTTCCTGGTCAAGAAGCTGCTGCTCGCGCTCACCACGCTGATCGCGGTCAGCGTGGTGACCTTCGGCCTCTTCTTCGCCGTACCGAACAACCCGGCCGAGCTGATGTGCGGCGACAGCAAGAACGTCTGCAGCCCGGAGCGGATCGCGATGATCGAGCGCCGCATGGGGCTGGACAAGCCGATCGTCACCCAGTACGGCGACTTCATGCGCGGCATCTTCGTCGGACGGACGATCGGCTCGGGCCCGACCGCCCGCGAGTGCCCCGCGCCCTGTCTCGGCTTCTCGTTCCGCAACGACGAGCCGGTGACCGAGATCGTCGCCCGTACCCTGCCGGTGACCCTGAGCATCGTCTTCGGCGCCGCCGTGGTCTGGCTCGTGTTGGGCGTCTCGATCGGGATGGCCTCGGCGCTACGCCGGGGCACCGCCCTCGACAAGCTGGCGGTCGGCACCTCGCTGGTCGGCGCCTCGATGCCGATCCTCCTCTTCGGACCGTTGCTGCTGATCGTCCTGGTCTACGAGACCGGACTGTTGACGTATCCGCGCTACACCCCGATCACCGAGGACCCCGTGGCCTGGGCGTCGGCGATGATCCTGCCCTGGTTCGCGCTGGGCTTCCTCAACTCCGCGACCTACGCCCGGCTCTCCCGGGCGCAGATGCTGGAGACGCTCTCCGAGGACTTCATCCGGACGGCCCGGGCCAAGGGCCTGCCGAAGCTCGCGGTGTACGGCCGGCACGCGCTGCGGGCGGCGATCACCCCGATCATCACGATCGCCGGGCTGGACCTCGGCGCCTACCTCGGGGGCACCGTCATCACCGAGACCGTCTTCGGGTTCACCGGGCTGGGCAAGACCGCGCTCAACGCGGCGCTGAACCTCGACATGCCGATCGTGATGGCCACGGTGCTGCTCGCCGCCGTCTTCGTGGTGACGGCGAACGTCCTGGTGGACGTCCTGTACGCGGTGGTCGACCCCCGGGTCCGCCTCGGCTGACCGGCGGCGCGCGAGCCGACCGCGGCCACACCGGTGTCGACGCCCGGGACGGAAACGTTGCCCCATCGTTATTGCCAGGAAACTTACCGCCGGGCAAACCTGCGTGAATATTTTCTTCACGATTACCAGCCGACCACACGCCCAGCCAAGCCCGGGAACGAGACCAGGAGGAAGTCCGATGCGACCTAGGCTCGCGGTGGCCGCGACGAGCACCGCGCTCGTCCTCGCCGCCAGTGCGCTGGCCGCCTGTACGGAGAACACCGGTGAGATCGACGACTCCGACAGCGGCGGCAACCAGCAGTTCACCAGCTCGATCGCGACCGACCCCAAGGACTCCCAGGGGCCGGCGGCCGAGGTGCCGGGCGCGCAGAGCGGGGGCACGCTCAAGCTGATCACCGAGGCGGACTTCGAGCACCTCGACCCGCAGCGGACGTACACCTTCAACGCGATGTCGATCCAGCAGATGTTCGTCCGGACCCTGACCGTCTTCAAGGAGGACGGCAAGGGCAACGTGCTGCTCGTCGGCGACCTCGCCACCGATGCCGGCAAGGACGTCAACTCCGACTGCAAGACCTGGGAGTACACCCTCAAGGAGGGGTTGAAGTTCGAGGACGGTACGCCGATCAAGGCGGCCGACGTCGCGTACGGGATCGCCCGCTCCTTCGAGGAGACCATCGACGGCGGCCCGACGTACCTCCAGGAGTGGCTGGCGAACAACCCGACGTACAACGCGACGTACAAGGGGCCGTACACCTCGGGGAGCGACACCGTCCCCGGGTTGACCGTCAAGGACGACCGGACCCTGGTCTTCAACTTCGCCGAGCCGCACTGTGACCTGCCGTTCGCGCTCTCGCTGCCGACCTCGGTGCCGGTGCCGAAGGCCCAGGACACCCGGACCGAGTACGACCGCCGGGTCGTCGCCTCCGGGCCGTACAAGATCAAGGAGTACGTCAAGGACACCCGCCTCGTCCTCGAGCGGAACCCGCACTGGGACCCGAACACCGACCCGCTGCGGCACGCGTACCCGGACACCATCGAGGTCGAGATAGGACCGGACGACCAGGCCGCCACCGAGCGGGCGCTGGCCGGCCAGGGCGCCGACGCCGGGGCGGTCGCCTGGGACGAGGTGCCGCAGGCGCTGGTCAACCAGGTCCTCTCCGACTCCTCCCTCGGCGACCGGGTCATCCGCAAGTCCGCCCCGTCGGTCTGGTACCTGACCATCAACAACGAGCGGATCAAGGACCTGAAGGTGCGCCAGGCGATCGCGTACGCGATCGACAAGCAGGGCATCCTGGCGACCCAGGGCGGTGAGGCGGCGGGCCGGCTCACCCACACCCTGCTCGCCGACACCACCATCGGGCAGACCAACTACCCGAACCCGTACGACGGCGGCCCGACCGGCAACCCGGAGAAGGCCAAGGAGCTGCTCGGCGGGCAGAAGCCGAAGCTGGTCTTCATGTCCCGGAGCACCGCCTTCGGGCAGCAGACCGCGCCGATCGTCGAGCAGAGCCTGGAGCGGGCCGGCTTCGACGTCACCGTGCAGTACGTCGACGACCACAACCCGACCGCCCGGACCCGGGGCAACCCGTACGACATCTACCTGACCAACTGGGCGGCGGACTGGCCGAGCGCGGTCTCGACGATCCCGGTGCTCTGGGACGGCCGCAAGCTCGGTCCGCAGGGCAACTCGAACGTGTCGTACTTCAACGCCGACGACGTGAACGCCGAGATCGACCGGGTCAGCAAACTCCCGGCGGGCGAGGCGGGCCCGGAGTGGGCCAAGATCGACCAGATGATCATGGAGAAGTACTGCCCGGTGGTGCCGATCTACCAGGACAACACCTTCCTGGTGACCGGCCCGAAGGTCGGCGGCCTGATCATCTCCGAGCAGTTCGGGTCGCCCGTCTTCTACAACACGTACCTGAAGCCGTAGCGATGTGAGGAAGGGCCCCTTCCTATCGTTTTTGGTATAGGAAGGGGCCCTTCCTTGCTACTGGCCGAGCTGGGCGGCCATGCGGCGGCGCAGTGGGGGCACCGCGCCGATGGCGCGGAGCATGGTCCGGAACGCGGCCCGCCCGACGCGGTTGGTCGAGCCGGTTTGCCGGGCGTTACGGAGCGACTGCCGCACCGCGGCGAAGCCGTGGCCGCGCATCTGGCGCTCGTAGTCGTGCAGTGCCGGCCGCAGCGTCATTCTGCCGGCCTCGACCTCGGTGAGCATGCGGCACAGCAGCGCGGCGTCGCGCAGCGCCGTGTTGGCTCCCACCCCGGCCATCGGCGTCATGTTGTGGATCGCGTCGCCCAGCAGGGTGACCGGCCCGGTCTCCCACGCGCCGACCGGTGTCGCGCTGCGGAGCCGGATCGCGTTGACCGTCGTCGGGTCGGAGCCCTCGATCAACGCGCGCAGCGCGGGCGCCCAGCCCGCGGTACGGTCCAGCACGAGCCGCTGGAGGTCGGTTCCGGACAGCGCGTCGAGGCGGTCGGCCGGAAACGCGTCGGCCGCGTCCGCGTAGCCCCAGAGGACGTACGGGCGCGTGTGGTCGAGCAGGAACTCCCCGGGCGTGTCGTCCGTCGCGACTGCGGGGCTCCGGTCGGGTCGCCAGACGGCGGTGAAGAGGGACCCGCGGTTCTTCGGAACCACGAGGTTGACGTCCTGGGTGAGGACCCGGGGGAGCGCCGGATCACCGGTCTGCCCGCGGACTCGCCGGAGTTCCTCGCGGCGTACGCCGAGCAGCTGCGCCGCGTCCTCGCCCACCTCGCCGGATCGGCCACATCGTCCGGTGGGCCCGCCACCTGACGGACGGGGCGCCGGGTTGGTCCGGCACACTCGGCGGCGGGACCGCGTTCCGCGCGTCCGGGGCTCGGGCCGGCGTCAGCGCCAGCCGTACCCGGCGCGGAGCGCCTGGCTGACCCGCTCGAACCGCTCCCGGTCGAGGATGGCGCCCTCGCGGCGGATGCTGTCTTCCCGCATCGTCAGGACGCGGTCGAGGCGCACCCAGCTCGGCCGGTTGTCCCGGTCCCACGGGCCCGGGCCGAGGGCCAGCCAGTGGCGCTGCCCGTCCCGCTCACTCTGGCTGGAGAGCATCAGCCCGAAGAGGGTCCGACTCACCCGGCTGATCACCAGCACCGGCCGGTCCTTGCCCTGGCGCGGGTCGTCCTCGTACGGCACCCAGGTCCAGACGATCTCGCCCGGGTCGGCCCGCCCGTCGAGTTCGGGTGCGTAGACGAGCTGCCGCCGTCGCAGGGCCGCCACCTGACGCCGCCGCGCGACCTGTGCCGGAGTGGGGACGGCGGTACGGGGGGTGGGCACCCGTCGGGTCATCCGACCGACCGTCGCGGCCACGCCTTTCCAGAGATTCGCCACGGGGAGGCACCCTACCCGCCCACCTGCCAGCCCGACAGGTACCGGCGCAGCGGTGGTCAGCCGATCCGGGACACCAGGTTACGCAGCCAGATCGTCCACCGCGGGCTGTCGTGCACCTGCTCCGGGACCAGGTAGTGCTCCGCGTCGACTCGACGTATCACCTCGTCGCGTACGGGCAGCAGGATGAACTCGACACTGAACGGGCGTAACGGCCGCCCGAGCGACCGTTCGATCTCGTACACCACGGTGCCGCTGATGGCGGAGGTCGGGCCGGGTCGCTCGTAGCCGGCGCGTTGCCGCGCGGCGTGCCAGTCCCGGGCCTCGGGCCAGCGTTGGGCGACGATCCGGCGCAGCGCCGGGTACGGCGCCAGGCCGAGTGGATCGGGAGTGTCGTACGCCGGCTCCAGGTCGGCGCCGGACCGGATCGGCTGTCGGGTGGGGTCGACGAGCGAGAGCCACCAGCCGAGCCACTCCGCTCCGAGTACCTCGTCCGGCACATCGCCTCCCCGGGTCGGGGCCGGCGGTTGGGCGACGTCCAGCGGTCCGGGCACCAGCCGGTGCGGCGGCGGTTCGATCCGCTCCGCCGCCCTCATCCACAGTGCACAGTCGAGCAGCTGGTCCCATCTGCGGACGCCCATCCGCCAGGAGATCGGGCCACCGCGCACGACCGACTCCTCCCCGTGACCACGTACCGCCAGCGTAGTGAGCGGGGCGGCACGGAGAGGAGTCCTCGCGTGGGGTTCCGGGTCGTCCGACCGGACGTATCCGGGCCGGCGGGGCCGCGGGTCAGGCCGGCCCGATCCGGAACTCGAGCGCGTACCGGCGGGACTCGCCCGGCTGGAGCACCGGCAGCACCCCGCGCTCCCGGGCCTCGACCCGGCCGCCGATCACGGGGCAGTTCGCCGGCTCGATGCCCAGCACGTACGTGCCCCGGCGCAGGCTCTTCCACTGGAGCAGGGCCGGTAGCTGTCCACTGTGGAACACGGTGATGGTGACGCCTCGGGCTGCTCGCCGGCGTCGCGGGCTGTCTGTCGCTGGCCCACTTCAGCACCACCACGATCAGCGGGCACAGCGCGGACAACCTCTCCGCGATCGCCGCCGTGATTCTCGGCGCGGTCAGCCTCTTTCGGCGGCAGCGGCACGGTGGCCGGTACGGTGATCGGCCTGCTGATCCCGGCCGTGTTGCAGGGCGGGTTCGTGGCCGTCGGGGTGAACCCGTACTGGCGGTTCGTCACCGTCGGCGCGGTGTTGGTGCTCGCGGTCTACCTGGACCAACTGCGCCGGCGGCGCCGCTCGCGCAGCTGAGGCGGCGGCTCGGGGCGACGTTCCGGCCCGGCGACGGCACCGCCGGGTCGGAACGCGGTCACGACTCCGGGTCGTAGCCGAGGTTGGGGCGCAGCCACCGCTCGACCTCGGCCACCGTGAGCCCGCGCCGGGCCGCGTAGTCCTCGACCTGGTCCCGGCCCAGCCGCCCCACGGTGAAGTACCGGGACGCCGGGTGGGCGAAGTACAGTCCGCTGACCGCGGCGGCCGGGGTCATCGCGTACGACTCGGTCAGGCCGATGCCGAGCGTGTCGGCGCGGAGCAGCTCGAACAGGTCCCGCTTCAGGCTGTGGTCGGGGCTGGCTGGGTAGCCGAGCGCGGGGCGAATTCCCCGGAACCGTTCGGCGTGCAGGTCCTCGATCGCCGGGTTGGCGTCCGGCTCGTACCACTCCCGGCGGGCCCGCAGGTGCAGGTACTCGGCGAGCGCCTCGGCGAGCCGGTCGGCCAGCGCCTTGACCATGATCGCCCGATAGTCGTCGTGCCGCGCCTCGAAGCTGGCGGCCAGTTCCTCGGCGCCGTGGATCGCCACCGCGAAGCCGCCCAGGTGGTCGCCGGCCGGGGCGACGTAGTCGGCCAGGCAGCGGTTCGGTCGGCCGGCCGGCTTCTGGGTCTGCTGGCGCAGCATCGGAAACCGCGGCCCGTCCGCCAGCACGATGTCGTCGCCCTCGGAGTGGGCCGGCCAGAACCCGTACGTCCCGACGGCGGTCAGCGAGCCGTCCGCGACGATCTGGTCGAGCAGCGCGTTCGCGTCGTCGTAGAGTTCCCGGGCGACCGGCTGGTCGAGAATCGCCGGGAACTTCCCCTTCAGCTCCCAGGCGAGGAAGAGGAACTGCCAGTCGATCATCTCGCGGAGCGCGGGGAGCTCCGGCCGGACCGTCCGTACCCCGGTGAAGGCCGGCACCGGCAGCTCGTCGAAGGAGACCCGCTCGCGGTTCGCCCGCGCCTGCTCGAGGCTGAGCAGGGCGACCCGCTCCCGTCCCTCGTGTTGCTCCCGCAGCCGCTGCTGCTCCTCCCGGTTACGCGCGTCCAGCTCCTCGGCCCGCTCCGGGTTGAGCAGGTCCGAGACCACCCCGACCACCCGGGATGCGTCGAGCACGTGTACGGTGCTGCCGTCGTAGACGGGGGCGATCCGGACCGCGGTGTGCTGCCGCGACGTGGTCGCCCCGCCGATCAGCAGCGGCAGCTTCAGCCCGCGCCGCTGCATCTCGGTGGCGACCGTGACCATCTCGTCGAGCGACGGGGTGATCAGCCCGGAGAGGCCGATCACGTCGGCGCCCTCGGCGATGGCGGTGTCCAGGATCGTCGCGGCCGGCACCATCACGCCGAGGTCGATCACGTCGTAGTTGTTGCAGCCGAGGACGACCCCGACGATGTTCTTGCCGATGTCGTGCACGTCGCCCTTGACCGTCGCCAGCACCACCTTGCCCTGGCCGCGCTCACCGTCGAGCCGCCCCTCGGCCTGCGCCCGCTCCTTCTCCGCCGCCATGAACGGCTCCAGGTAGGCGACCGCGCGCTTCATCACCCGGGCCGACTTCACCACCTGGGGCAGGAACATCTTGCCCGAGCCGAAGAGGTCGCCGACGATCTTCATTCCGGCCATCAACGGGCCCTCGATCACGTCGAGCGGGCGCTCCGCCTGCTTGCGCGCCTCCTCGGTGTCCTCCTCGATGAAGTCGACGACGCCGTGGACCAGCGCGTACGACAGCCGTTCATCGACCGGCGCCTCCCGCCACGACAGGTCCACCGTCCGCTTGGTGCCGGAGCCGCTGACCGTCGACGCGAACGCGACCAGCCGGTCCGTGGCGTCCGGTCGCCGGTCGAAGAGCACGTCCTCGACCAGCTCCAGCAGGTCGGCCGGGATGTCCTGGTAGACGGCGAGCTGCCCGGCGTTGACGATCCCCATGTCCAGCCCGGCACGGACGGCGTGGAACAGGAACGCCGAGTGCATCGCCTCCCGGACCACCTCGTTGCCCCGGAACGCGAACGACAGGTTGGAGATGCCGCCGCTGGTCCGGGCCCCCGGGCAGCGCTCCTTGATCAGCGGCAGCGCGTCGATGAACGCCTTGGCGTACCCGTTGTGCTCGGCGATCCCGGTGGCGACGGCGAGGACGTTGGGGTCGAAGATGATGTCCTCGGGAGCGAACCCGGCCCGCTGGGTGAGCAGGTCGTACGCCCGGGCGCAGATTTCCACCTTCCGCTCGGTGGTCTCGGCCTGGCCGATCTCGTCGAAGGCCATCACCACCACGCCGGCGCCGTAGTCGCGGATCCGCCGCGCCTGGGCGAGGAACACCTCCTCGCCCTCCTTCAGGCTGATCGAGTTGACGATGCCCTTGCCCTGGACGCACTTGAGCCCGGCCTCCAGCACGCTCCAGCGCGAGCTGTCGATCATGATCGGGACCCGGGCCACCTCCGGCTCGGTCGCGAGCAGGTTCAGGAACGTCGTCATCGCCCGCTCGCTGTCGAGCAGGTCGGCGTCCATGTTGACGTCGAGGATGTTGGCGCCGCCGCGTACCTGCTCCAACGCGACGTCGATGGCGGCCTGGTAGTCGCCGGCCTCGATCAGCCGGCGGAACCGGGCCGAGCCGGTGACGTTGGTCCGCTCGCCGATCATCACGAAACCGGTGTCGGGCCCGATCGTGAACGGCTCCAGCCCGCTGAACCGGGTCCGGGCCGGCGGTACCGGCACCGGGCGCGGGCGCTGACCGGCCACGGCGGCGGCGATCTGCGCGATGTGCTCCGGGGTGGTGCCGCAGCAGCCGCCGACGATGTTGACCATGCCGGCGTCGACGAACTCGCGGATCAGCCGGGCGGTCTCCTCCGGCTCCTGGTCGTAGCCACCGAACGCGTTCGGCAGCCCGGCGTTGGGGTGGCAGGCGACGTACGTGCCGGCGAGCCGGGAGAGTTCGGCGACGTGCGGGCGCATCTCGGCGGCACCGAGCGAACAGTTGACCCCGACCACCAGTGGCTCGGCGTGTGCGATCGAGCTCCAGAACGCCTCGACGGTCTGGCCCGACAGGGTCCGGCCGCTCAGGTCGACGATGGTGACGGAGATCCAGAGCGGCAGGTCGGGGGCGACCTCGCGGGCGGCGGCGACCGCTGCCTTCGCGTTCAGGGTGTCGAAGATGGTCTCGATCAGCAGGACGTCCACCCCGCCCTCGGCGAGCGCCGCGATCTGCTCCGCGTACGCCGCCTTGACCTGGTCGAACGTCACCGCCCGGTACGCCGGGTCCTCGACGCTCGGCGAGAGCGAGAGCGTCACGTTCAGCGGGCCGACCGAGCCGGCGACGAACCTCCCGCCCGCCTCGTCGGCGGCCTGCCGGGCCAGCTGGGCGCCGCGCAGGTTCATCTCACGAACGAGAGCCTGGAGGCCGTAGTCGGCCTGGGCGATGCTCGTCGCGGTGAAGGTGTTCGTCGTGGTGATGTCCGCGCCCGCCGCCAGGTAGCGCCGGTGCACGTCGAGGACCACGTCCGGCCGGGTCAGGTTCAGCAGGTCCGGGTCGCCGGTGACGTCGTGTGGATGGTCGGCGAGCAGGTCGCCCCGGTAGTCCGCCGGGGTCAGCCCGGCGCCCTGCAGCATCGTGCCCCAGGCGCCGTCGAGCACCACGATCCGCTGTTCCAGCAGCTGTCGTAGGGCGGCGACCCGAGACGCGTGCTCGTCGGCGCGGCTTGGTGTCGTGCTCATCTCACCACCTCCGTATGTGAACGGAGGCGCCCTTACCAACGGAAACGGGTGAATCTCGGGCCGAGCGTGGCGGGCGTCCTCGCCCGTTGCAGCGCCTCTCGACCCGGGGACCGAGAATACCGGAACGCCCGCCAGCGGGCCGGGAACGCTCAGTGGCTGGGACGGATTGGATGGTCAGCCGGCGTCCCGGGACTCGGCGGCGACCCGGTCGAGCCACTCGCCCAGCAACGCGTCGAAAAGCGCCGGCTGCTCGATCTGGAGGTTGTGTCCCGCGACGTCGAGTACCGCGAAGCTCGCCCGCGGGTAGTGCGGGAGCAGCGCGAACTGGTCGACGTACCCGACGCTGGAGTCCTGCCGGCCGGTGAGGATCAGGGTGGGCCGTTCGTACGCCGGCCCGCTCTCCGGATCGGTGCCGAGCCGCCAGCGGCGCCGGATCCGCGCCAGCGCGGCACCGTCGGCGAGGTCGAGACCGACCATGATCTCGTCCCGGAACCGTCGCAGGGTCTCCGGCGACTGCACCACGGCGATCTCCGTGTACTCCGCGGCGAGCCGTGGGTCGAGCGACGCGACCAGCGCCGGGTCGGGGCGGAGCACCTGGAGCTCCGGGCGGTTCCGCTCGGCGTGCTCCACCGCCGTGCCGATCGGACAGATCAGGGCCAGCCCGAGCACCTGCTCCGGGCGGGCCCGGGCGAGGCCCCGGGCGAGGTAGCCGCCGTACGACTCGCCGACCAGCAGGAACGGGGCGTCGCCGATCGCCTCGTCGACCAGGTCCTGGACGGCGTCGAGGACGTCGTCGGAGCTGGCGATCGACTCCGGGGCCGGCGACCGGCCCATGCCGGGCAGGTCCGGGTAGATCCGGCGATATCCCGGCCGCCGTGCGAAGACCGGCTCCAGGCAGCCGCGCATCAGCCGGTGGTCGGGCGTCCAGCCGTGGAGTGCCAGCACCGGCACGCCCGAACCCTCCTCGACGACGTGCAGCGTGACCGGTGTCCGTCGGGTCATGGCGCTCCCCTCACGATCGTGGCTGGCGGTGTGCGCAGGAGATCGTGCCACCGGGGACCGACAATCCCGGCTCGGGCCGCCACGACACGGGTGGTGGGCTGGCCCCGACCCGGGTCGGGGCCAGGGGCGTCCGTACCGCAGCCGTACGTCTGGTCAGGCGCCGACGTAGGCCGCCAGGTGCTGGCCGGTGAGGGTGGATCGGGCGGCGACGAGCTCGGCGGGGGTGCCCTCGAAGACGATCTGACCGCCGTCGTGGCCGGCGCCGGGGCCGAGGTCGATGATCCAGTCGGCGTGCGCCATGACGGCCTGGTGGTGCTCGATGACGATGACCGACTTGCCGGAGTCGACGAGCCGGTCGAGCAGGCCGAGCAACTGCTCGACGTCGGCCAGGTGGAGGCCGGTGGTCGGCTCGTCCAGGACGTATACCCCGCCCGCGGCGGCCATGTGGGTGGCGAGCTTGAGCCGCTGCCGCTCGCCGCCGGAGAGCGTCGTGAGCGGCTGCCCGAGCGTGAGGTAGCCGAGCCCGACGTCGGCGAGCCGGTCCAGGATGGCGTGCGCGGCCGGCGAGCGCGCCTCGCCGGCGCCGAAGAACTCCCTGGCCTCGGTCACCGGCATCGCGAGGACCTCGCTGATGTCGCGACCGCCGAGCTTGTACTCCAGTACCGATGCCTGGAACCGCTTCCCCTCGCACTCCTCGCAGGTGGTCGCGACGCCGGCCATCATCGCGAGGTCGGTGTAGATGACCCCGGCGCCGTTGCAGGTGGGGCAGGCGCCCTCGGAGTTCGGGCTGAACAGCGCCGGCTTCACGCCGTTGGCCTTCGCGAACACCTTCCGGATCGGGTCGAGCAGCCCGGTGTACGTCGCCGGGTTGCTGCGCCGCGAGCCGCGGATCGGGGTCTGGTCGATCGCGACCACGCCGGCGTCGGCGGGGATCGAGCCGTGGATGAGGGAACTCTTGCCGGAGCCGGCGACGCCGGTGACGACGACGAGCACCCCGAGCGGGATGTCGACGTCGACGTTACGCAGGTTGTGCCGGTTCGCACCGCGGATCGGCAGCCGCCCGGTGGGCGTCCGCACCGTCTTCTTGAGGGCGGCCCGGTCGTCGAGGTGGCGGCCGGTGAGCGTCCCGCTGGCCCGCAGCCCCTCGACGGTGCCCTCGAAGCAGATGGTGCCGCCCGCGTTGCCCGCCCCGGGGCCGAGGTCGACGACGTGGTCGGCGATCGCGATCGTCTCGGGCTTGTGCTCCACGACGAGCACCGTGTTGCCCTTGTCGCGCAACCGCAGCAGCAGGTCGTTCATCCGCTGGATGTCGTGCGGGTGGAGGCCGATGGTCGGCTCGTCGAAGACGTAGGTGACGTCGGTCAGGGACGAGCCGAGGTGGCGGATCATCTTGGTGCGCTGCGCCTCGCCGCCGGAGAGCGTGGCCGAGGGCCGGTCCAGCGATAGGTAACCCAGCCCGATCTCCACGAACGAGTCGAGGAGGTGCCGCAGGTTCGCCAGCAGCGGTGCCACCGAGGGCTCGTCGAGGCCCCGTACCCACTCGGCCAGGTCGCTGATCTGCATCGCGCACGCGTCGGCGATGCTGATGCCCCGGATCTTGGAGGAACGGGCGGTCTCGTTGAGCCGGGTGCCGTCACACTCGGGGCACGTGGTGAACGTCACCGCCCGGTCCACGAACTCCCGGATGTGCGGCTGCATCGCCTCGCGGTCCTTGGCCAGCATCGACTTCTGCAGCTTCGGGATCAGACCCTCGTACGTCAGGTTGATGCCGTCGATCTTGATCTTGGTTGGCTCCCGGTAGAGCAGGTCGTTCAGCTCTCGCTTCGTGAACTCGCGGATCGGCTTGTTCGGGTCGAAGAAGCCGCATCCGCTGAAGATGCGGCCGTACCAGCCGTCCACGCTGTACCCCGGGATGGTCAGCGCGCCCTCGTTGAGCGACTTGCTGTCGTCGTAGAGCTGGGTCAGGTCGAAGTCGGTCACCCGGCCCATACCCTCGCAGCGCGGGCACATGCCGCCGGTGATCGTGAAGCTACGACGCTCCCTGACGGTCCGGCCGGCACGCTCGACGGTGACCGCACCCGCCCCGCTGACCGAGGCGACGTTGAACGAGAACGCCTGGGGTGAGCCGATGTGCGGTATCCCGAGCCGGCTGAACAGGATCCGCAGCAGCGCGTTCGCGTCGGTGACGGTGCCGACCGTCGAGCGGGGGTTCGCGCCGATCCGCTCCTGGTCGATGATGATCGCCGTCGTCAGCCCCTCCAGCAGGTCGACGTCCGGCCGGGACAGCGTCGGCATGAAACCCTGCACGAACGCGCTGTACGTCTCGTTGATCATCCGCTGCGACTCCGCGGCGATCGTGCCGAACACCAACGAGCTCTTGCCCGATCCGGAGACACCGGTGAAGACCGTCAGCCGGCGCTTGGGGATCTCGACGCTGACGTTCTTGAGGTTGTTCTCGCGCGCGCCGTGCACGCGGATCATGTCGTGGCTGTCGGCGACGTGCCGCGCGGGCGACTGCGGCTCCCTGGTCGTGGCCGTGCTCATCGTGTCTCCATCCGTGGACGGGGCCGCCCTCGGGCACGCCTGGCCCCGCCCTGGTGATTTGTGGTGCATTCGGGTCGTCGGTCTGGATCGCCGGCGCCGGTACGGCCCGGTGGCCACCGGCTCCTCGGCCGGTCCGGGCGCCGTACGCCCGGCCGGCGGATCCCGGGCCCGGACCGCGCACGGCGCAGGTCCCACCGTATCCACGTCCCCGGGGCAGGCAACGCCCCGGCCCCGGCCGGGCGCCGGAGCCCGGGACCGTGCCCCGGGTGGGTCGGGGCGGCACCTATCGGACGGCTCAGCGCAGCTCGTTGATGCGGATCAGGTTGCCCGCGGGGTCGCGGAACGCGCAGTCGCGAACCCCGTACGGCTGCTCGGTCGGCTCCTGAACGACCTCGGCACCGCTGGCCTCAAGCCGTGCGAAGACACCGTCGAGGTCCCGGGTGGCCAGGGTGAGGCCGGCGTACGTGCCCTTGGCCATCATCTTGGTGATCACGCGCCGCTCCTCCTCGGTGACCCCGGGGTCCGCGGCCGGCGGATGCAGGACCAGGGAGGTGGACTGGCCGGCGGGGCCGACCGTGATCCAGCGCATGCCGTCGTATCCGACGTCGTTGCGGACCTCGAAGCCGAGGGTGTCGCGGTAGAAGGTCAGCGAGGCGTCCGGGTCGAGGTGGGGGAGGAAGGTGTAGTGGATGCTGAGGTCCATGCCGGTCACGCTAGCCGCGGCGCCTGGCCTGGGCTTCTCGATTCCTGACCGGTCTGGTCACCTGCTTCGCCACGCACGGCGGCACCCCGGCCATCTCGCCGGACGCGATGCGCCGGTAGGTGCTGGGCGGGACACCGACCAACTCGGTGAAGCGGGTGCTGAAGGTGCCCAACGACGCACAGCCGACCGCGAAACAGACCTCGGTGACGCTGAGGTCACCCCGACGCAGCAGCGCCATCGCGCGCTCGATGCGTCGGGTCATCAGATAGGAGTACGGCGACTCGCCGTAGGCGAGCCGGAACTCGCGGCTGAGGTGTCCGGCCGACATGGCGACGCCGCGGGCGAGCGCCTCCACATCCAGCGGCCGCGCGTACTCCCGGTCGATCCGGTCACGGACCCGGCGTAGCCGGGCGAGGTCGCGCAGGCGCTGCGCCTCGGCGCTTCTGCTGGTCACCGAGCGATCGTGCCACCCTGCGCCGACATCCGCCCAGCGCCGCCAACCGGTCGGCGACGCTTCGGGCGTACTCCCCGATCCCGTCGAGCGCGAGGTTGTCGACGCCGGCCACCGGGACCGCCGACGACAGCCCACCGGGTCGTCAGCCGCGCGTCGTGTCGTGATCAGTTCCGGGGATCCCGAGCGGGTGTCCGGGGTCAGAGGTGCTGGCGGAGGAAGTCGAGCTCCAGGGCGAGCAGCCGCTCGGCGGTGCCGCCGGTCGCCATGTGGGTGGCTCCGGTCAGCGGGATCACCGAGTGTGGGCGCCCGGCGGCCAGCAGGGCGGCGGAGAGCCGCAGGGTGTGCGCGGCGACCACGTTGTCGTCGGCGAGACCGTGGACGAGCAGGATCGGCCGGGCCTCGGCGTGGTGCCGCACCGGCTCGGCGGCGAGTTCGAGCAGCGAGTGGTGGGCGTACACCTCCGGACTCTCCGCCGGCATCCCGAGGTAGCGCTCGGCGTACGCGGTGTCGTACAGGCTCCAGTCGGTGACCGGTGCCCCGGCGATGGCGCACCGGAACAGATCCGGTCGGCAGAGCACGGCGAGCGCGGCCAGCCAACCCCCGAACGACCAGCCCCGGACCGCGACCCGGTTGAGGTCGAGGTCGGGATGCTTGCCGGTGAGCGCGGTGAGCGCGTCCGCCTGGTCGGCGAGGATCACGTCGGCGAGCCGCCGGTGGACCACCTTCTCGAACGAGGGCGCCACGCCCGGCGTACCCCGGTTGTCGACCGTGACCACCGCGAACCCGGCGTCGGCCCACCACTGCCGCTCCAGCCAGGCCGACCGGGTCGCGACGACCTCCTGGTGCCCGGGGCCACCGTAGACGTCGAGCAGGACCGGCAGTCGGCGGCCGGCGACGTGGTTGGTGGGGTAGACCACCGCGGCCGGCAGCCGGCGGTCGGTGACCCGCTCCAGCGCCGGACGTGGGGCGTACGGCGGGGTCGCGGCCAGGTTCCGTAGCCGGCCGACCTCCCGGTCGCCCTGCCAGACAGCCCAGATCCCGCCGGGCTCGTCGAGCGAGCGGGAGTGCACCACCAGGACGTCCCCGCCGACCACCGCCGAGTGCCAGCCCGGGTCGGCGGTCATCCGCCGGGCGTCGATCCCGCCGGCCCCGATCGTGGTCCGGACCCGGAACAGGTGCTGTTGGCTCGGTTCGCCGCTGCTCCCCTCGACCAGCAGGTCCGGACTGCCGTTGCGGGTGGGGAGCCACCCGACGACCCGGCGGACGTAGAGCGAGGGCGGGGTGAGCAGGGTGCCGTCGGCGAAGAGGCAGCGGGCGTCGTAGCCGTCGTGCGCGAGTTCACCCCCCACCAGGACCCGGCCGTCGGGCAGGTGCCGGGGCGTACCGGCGACCGGATCGACCCACCGCGGGTCGGCGAGTTCGGCGTGCACCTGGGTCTCCCCGGTCCGCGGGTCGACGGCGAGCACCAGCCCGTGCTGCTGCAACCGGCGCAGCACGGTGATCAGCGGGCCTGTCTCGGCCCACTCCACCGAGATCAGGTACGGGTAGGTCTCGCGGTCCCAGTGCACGTCGACCCAGCCGCCGTCGAGGTCGAGCAGGTGCAGGCTGACCTCGGCGTTCGGTCCTCCCGCGCGGGGGTAGGCGACCGCGCGCGGCGGGTCGGCCGGATCGCCGGGGTCGTGCAGGTACCAGCGGGGCAGCCGCGACTCGTCGACCCGGGCGGCCAGGATCGACCGCCCGTCCGGCGCCCACCAGTAGCCCCGGAACCGGCCGAACTCCTCGGCGGCGACGAACTCGGCCAGGCCCCAGGTGACGCCGTTCTCCTCGCCGGCCAGCAGGGTGTCGGTGCCGTCCGGGCCGATCACCCGAAGCTGCCCCGGGCGGGCGTCCGGGGCGTTTCGGCCGCCGGCCGGCCGGGCCGGCTCGGTGACGTCGGTGACGTACGCCAGCCGCTCGCCGGTCGGGTCTGGCCGGGGGTCCACCGGCGGCGCGGCGACGGCGACCTCGACCACGTCGCCGTGGATCAGGTCGGCCCGGAACAGCCGGCCGCCGAGCGGGAAGACCGCGACCCGGGCGGCCGGGTCGGTGGCGTACGACACGATTCCCGCCGCGGTCAGTCGGCGCCGCTCCCGCAGCGCCCGTTCGGTCGGGTGTGGTTCGTCGTCGCCACCGTCGTCGAGCAGCACGGCCGGGTCGGCGACCAGCCGCTCGGTGCCGGAGGCGACGTCGAAGAGCCAGAGCGCGTCGACCGGGTCGGTCGGGCCCGCGGAGCGGAGGAACACGACCCGGGACCCGTCGTTGGCCACCGTCACGGACCGCGGCGCGCCGCAGGTGAAGCGGCGGGTGCGGGCGGCCAGCTCCGGGTAGTCCACACGGTGATCGTAGGGCCGGGGCCGGCCGGATGTGGCCGAGCCGAGGCACGACCACCGGTCCGGTACCGGTAGCGGGTGCGTGACTCTCCGGATGTGCTGACTCACTCCCTGAGTACGGCGGCCCGGGACCGGACGCGTAGAGTTGCCTGGGTGACGACCCTGACCGTCCCGTCCGACCCGGGCGAGGCCGAGCGCCTTCCCGCCCGGCGTCTGCTGTTGGTGCACGCGCACCCCGACGACGAGTCGATCGGCACCGGCGCCACCATGGCGTACTACGCCGCGTCCGGTGCCCACGTCACCCTGGTCACCTGTACCCTCGGCGAGGAGGGCGAGATCCACGTGCCGGCGCTGGCCGGGCTCGCCGCCGCCGAGGCCGACCAGCTCGGCGGATACCGGATCAGTGAACTCGCCGCCGCCTGTGCGGCGCTGGGCGTGACCGATCACCGCTTCCTCGGGGGCGCGGGGCGGTACCGCGACTCCGGAATGATGGGGCTGCCCACCAACGACCACCCGCGGGCGTTCTGGCGGGCGGACCTCGACGAGGCCGCCGGACACCTGCTCGAGGTCATCCGGGAGGTTCGCCCGCAGGTGCTGGTCACGTACGACCCGAACGGCTTCTATGGGCACCCGGACCACATCCAGGCACACCGGGTGGCGATGCGCGCGGCGGAGCTGGCCGCGGCCGAGGGCGTCGGCCCGGCCAAGATCTACTGGACGGCGATGCCGACCAGCGTGCTGGAGGCCGGCCTGGCCGCCTTCGCCGAGGTGGATGTGGCGAACAACCCGTTCGCGGGGACGCAACGGGCGGAGGATCTGCCGTTCGGCACCCCGGACGAGCAGATCGCGGCCCGGATCGACGCCACCGACCACCACGCCGCCAAGGAGGCGGCGATGCGGGCGCACGCCACCCAGATTCCCGACGACTCGTGGCTGTACTCGATCGCCAGCAACTTCGGCGGTGAGTTCATGGGGGTGGAGTACTACACCCTCGCCGCCGGGGTGAAGGGACCGGGCGCCGGCCCGTACGGGTGGGAGGACGATCTCTTCGCCGGGCTCGCCCTCGACCCGGCCGAGTCGGCGGTGCGGATTCCGTCGCCGGGCTCCGGGGCGCCCGCGGAGGCGGGCGCCCGGTGACCCTGCCCAGCCCGGCCATGTCCGCGCCCCCGGAGCCATCCCCGGAGCCACCGCCGGCGGAGCGGTCGGCCCTGCTGGCCGCGGTCGACCTGGCCCTGCGGATCGTCGGGGGCGTGGTCGCGGTCGTCGGGGCGGTGGTCACCGCCGTCCTGGAGCTGATCCTGTCGACGCTGCGGGTCGGCGGCGTGCTGGTCGGGCTCTCGGCACTGCTCGCCGTCGTCGCCAACGTGGCGCTGAGCTGGTTCGCGCCCCGGGCGGTCGGCCACCGGTGGGCGCTCGCGCTGCCCGCGGTCGTCTGGTTCGGGCTGATGGTGGTCGCGGCCGGCGGTACCGCCGAGGGCGACATCCTGCTCGCCAGCGACAACTGGGTGGGGCTGGCGATGATCTTCGCCGGGTCGGTGACCTTCGCCGTGATGGGGTTCCGGTTGATCATCGCGCCCCGGCGGGCCGAGCCACCGGCACCGCCCGCTGACGGGTAGGCCCCGCGGACATCCCGCCGGTCCCGGCGGGTTGATCGCCGACCCGTGCGTCTCGGCCTGCCCACGGCCGTCCGACAGGCCGCGATCTCGTGGCGGCGGGCCGGATTCCGGCTCCCGGCGTACGCGGTCCATGGCTCCATTCCGTTGGCGGTGGTACAAATCTGGGTCAGAAATGCCCTCACCACAATGGGCCCCCTACCCCCAGAAGGACGTGCCATGAAGGAGCGTTGGCGGTCGGTCGGAGTGCTCGCGGGCGTGCTGTTCGGGATCAACGTGGTGGCCCGGTTGGTGTCCCGATTCGCCTTCGGCGAGGACACCGAGATGCAGGACCGGCTCTCGTTGGCCATGTTCGCCGTGATCGGGCTGATCCTGGCGACCCTCGCGTTCGTGCGGGGCCGGCGCCGGCCGCTGCCCGACTGGGCCGGCGAGATGGCGCTCTCGGTCCTGATCGCGATGCTGTTGACGATCCTCGTCGGACCGTTCATCAGCGGCAGCCAGCCGTTTGCCGCCGGTGCCGGCGCGTTCTTCTCGCAGGTCTGGCTCTACGCCGGTTTCACCGCCGGCGGCGCGATCCTCGGGTACCTGTTGCTGACCGCGTTCGGGCTGGACTACCGGTCCCAGTCGCTCAAGCGCTTCGCGGAGGCGAAGCAGTCGAAACCCCGCCGGCCGGTCCGCCGCTGACCCGTCCCGTCCGCCGGCCGCCCGCTGTCCCCTCGTTCGTACCGCGCGGGCTGCCGGGTGACGCCCGGGCCGCGGTCAGTCGGACGGCTCGGTGCGGGTCTGGTACGTGTGGTGGGTGGTGAAGCCCAGCCGCCGGTAGAGCGTCACCGCCGCCTCGTTGTGCTCCTCGACCTGGAGAAAGGCGTCCGTCGCGCCCTGCTGCGCGGCCCAGAGCGCGAGTGCCCGGACCACGTGCCGGGCGAGTCCCCGGCGCCGGGCCGCGGGGACCACCTCCAGCAGGGTCAGTCCGAGCCAGCGGCCCTGGCCGGTCACCGTGCCCCGGGCTATCGCGAGCAGCTCGCGCCCGCCGTCCGGTGGGGCCGGCTCGGCGTACACGTGCGCGAAGCGAACCTGGTCCACGGCGGTGAGCACGTGGTACGCGGCGGCCGGCAGCGCGGAGCCGTCCGCCTCCTCACCCCGCTCGCTGGCCTGCCTCCCCTTGCGCTTCGCGACCAGGGCGAGCCACCCCGCCGACGGCGTCGTGGCCAGCTCCACGGCCGGCAGATCCGGACGCTCGGGGGTGGCGGCCAGGATCGTCGCCAGCGGTGCGGTCTGGACCAGCACCGGCGGGCGGCGGCCCCAGCCCTGGTCGTCGAGCGCCACGCCGACCGGCGTGGCCAGCGGCAGCGGGACGTTGACCAGTGCCGGTTGGCCCTGCTCCGCGTACCAACGCCGGATCGCGTCGATCGCCTCGGGCAGCGGCCGGTCCGGGTCGCCGACCGGCAGCGCGGAGTTCGCCCGGCCGGTCCAGCCCTCGGCGGCGCGCAGCAGCCAGTCGCCGAGCCGGCCGCGGACCGGGGCTGGCCAGGCCTCGTCGGCGGCGCGCTCCAGCTCGACCACGGCGGCGGCGCCGGGCCGCCGGGCCGGCGGCACCCGCTTGGCCCGGTGCACCTCGGCCAGCGGGACCCGCAGCGGGCCGTCCCGGGTGACCAGCGTGAGGTGGGTCTCGGTCAGTTCGACGAGTTCACCGAGGGCGTCGGTGTAGCGGGGGCGATCGGCGGCATCACCGATGATCCGGCGGACGACCACTCGCTGTCCCACATCCCGCCGTCCGAGCACGATCGACCCCCTCCCCGGCGACATACTAGGCTCTAACCGTCGCGGTCGATCGCGGCTGGCTTGCGGAGGAGAAGATCGGTGACCTACATCATCGCCGAGCCGTGTGTGGATGTGCTCGACAAGGCGTGCATTGAGGAGTGCCCGGTCGACTGCATCTACGAGGGCAACCGGATGCTCTACATCCACCCCGACGAGTGCGTCGACTGCGGTGCCTGTGAGCCGGTCTGCCCGGTAGAAGCGATCTTCTACGAGGACGACGTCCCGGAGCAGTGGAAGGACTACACCACCGCGAACTACGAGTTCTTCGAGGACCTCGGTTCGCCCGGCGGCGCCTCCAAGATCGGCAAGATCGACAAGGACAGCCCCTTCGTCGCGGCCCAGCCGCCGCGCGGGGAGGGGCACTGAGCGGCACTCCGGCCTCCGGGTCGGGCAGCGGTACGCCGGCCGGCGCGGCGGCGAGGCGTGGCGCCGGCCTGCCGGACTTTCCCTGGGACCTGCTCGAACCGGCCAAGGCCCGCGCGGCGCGGCACCCCGACGGCATCGTCGATCTCTCGGTCGGCACTCCCGTCGATCCGGTCCCGGCGCTGATCCAGGCTGCCCTGGCGGCGGCCTCGGACGCCCCCGGCTACCCGCTGACCGCCGGCAGCCCGGCGCTCCGTGCCGCGGTGACCGGTTGGGTGGCCCGGGCCTGTGACGCGGACCCGGAGACGGTCGGAGTGTTGCCGACCATCGGCTCCAAGGAACTCGTTGCCTGGCTGCCGACCCTGCTCGGGGTCGGCCCCGGTGACGTGGTCGTGATTCCCCGGATCTGCTACCCGACGTACGAGGTCGGGGCCCGGCTCGCCGGGGCGGAGGTCATCCGGGCCGATTCGCTCACCGCGCTCGGCCCGGACCCCCGGGTACGGCTGATCTGGGTGAACTCGCCGTCCAACCCGACCGGTCGGGTGCTGCCGCCGGCGCACCTGCGCAAGATCGTGGAGTGGGCGCGCGAGCGTGGGGTGGTGGTCGCCAGCGACGAGTGCTACCTGGCGCTGGGCTGGGAGGAGACGCCGACCTCGATCCTCTCCGCCGAGGTCGCCGGCGGCGACTACCGCAACCTCCTGGCCGTGCACTCGCTCTCCAAGCGGTCCAACCTGGCCGGCTACCGGGCCGGCTTCGTCGCCGGGGACCCTTCCCTGGTCCGGGACCTGGTCGCGGTGCGCAAGCACGCCGGGATGATCCTGCCCGCCCCGGTGCAGGCGGCGATGGTCGCGGCGCTCGGGGACGAGGAGCACGTGGCCGCGCAGCGGGCCCGATACGCCGTTCGCCGCGAGGTGCTGCGGGACGCGCTGGTCAAGGCCGGATTCGAGATCGAGCATTCGACGGCCGGGCTCTACCTGTGGGCCACCCGGGACGAGGACTGCTGGACCACGGTGGACTGGTTGGCCGAGCGGGGGATCCTGGTCGCCCCGGGGGACTTCTACGGTCCCGCCGGCAACCGGCACGTCCGGGTCGCACTCACCGCCACCGACGAGCGGGTGGCCGCCGCCGCCGACCGGCTGGTGGCGGCCTGATCCGTACGCCGTGTGCCGCCCGAGCCAGGCGGCGACGAGACCGAACAAGCGCAGCAGGTGGCGGCGGAGGAACCGGCCGACCGTGGCGGCCAGCCCCCGGAGCGATCGGGCCGACACGACGATCGCGGCCAGGCCCCCGACCGGTCAGGTGATCCAGCCGGGGACCTCAGGGGCGCCGGATACCGGTCGTGGACGGGCGGGCCCGAGGCGTCCACCCGGCCGGTGGGACGGCGCGGTCGTGCTCGTCGTCACGGTCGTCACCGTCGTGGGCAGGGGCGAGGGCGCCACCGGCGAGCGGGCGGGATCCGGCCCGCCACGGGTCCGTTCGGTCGGTGGTGCCGGTCGGGTCGGTGTCGTTGGTCCAGTCGGTGGCGTCGGGCCAGCCGGTGTCGTCGGCCCGGCGCGACACCGGTTCCCCCGACCGGTTCGGGATCGGCAGCCCCAGGCCGTCGGCGCCGAGCGGTCGGTCCGACTCGGCCGTACCGGACTCGCCGTCCGAGGGAGACGGCTCCGGCTCCGGCTTCGGCCACCGCCGCCATCGCTGGACGCTGGCCGCCCCGACGAGCAGTAGCGATCCCAGGGCCAGCGCGGTGCCGGTTCGGACCGGGACGCTCAGGTCGACCGTGCGACCCGCCACGGCGACGTCGCGGTCCAGCAGGTTCAGCAGCTGCGGACTGGTCAGCGGCCCCAGGCCGGCGATCACCAGGAATGCGCCGGCGAGTACGGCGCCCAGCGGCGAGAACCGGAGCGCGGAGGCGAGTCCGAGCAGTACTCCGGCCGCAGCCAGGGTCAGGGCGGGGAGGACGAGCCGGCCGCCGTTACCGCCGCTGTCGAGTATGGTCGCGAACTCCCGCGCGGACCGGTCCTGCCCGGCGGCGAGCAGAAACCAGACCAGCGGGGTCATGACAAGCGCGTAGACCACCGTGCCGATGTGCCGCATGCCGGCAACGTACCGATCCGGTGATCGTTCGTCGCAGCGGCGAAAGCGAAACTTAAGGAAGAGCGTGACGGCGTTGACCTGGGACGTCGCGGATGTAACAGGGCAGCCGAATCGGGCGCTCTAACCGGGGATCATCATGCCCAGAAACGGATCGGAATGACGGCGGAAATGGCGCCGTCTCCGGCTGGGGGCGGCCCGGCCGGACGGCCGGCTCCGTCCGGAGCACGGGGCTAGGCTGACCGGATGACCGATCGTCCGACCGTCGATCCGACGCTCCTCGTCCGGGGTGAGGCGGTCTGGGAGGTGCCACCGGAGCTTGCCCGGTTCGCCGTGACCGTGTCGGTGCGGGACCGGCACCGCGCGGCGGCGCTGGCCCGGCTCACCGAGCGGACCGACGCCGTCCGCGGGGTGATCGACGGCTACGGCGCCGCGGTCGAGCGCCGGGAAACCGGCCAGCTGTGGGTACGCCCCGAGCGGAAACGCGGCGGCGATCGGGTCGCCGCGTACGTCGGAAGCGCCACCACCACGGTTGCCGTGACCGACTTCGCGGTCCTCGGCGAGCTGATGCTCCGCCTCGCCGACCAGGACCAGACCGCCGTGGCGGGCCCGTGGTGGGAGCTGCGCCCCGGCAGTCCGGCGCATCGGGAGGCCCGGCGGGCCGCGGTCGCCGACGCGATCACCCGGGCCCGGGAGTACGCCGCCGCGCTCGGCGCGGAGGTGACCCGCCTGCTGGAACTCTCCGACACCGGTCCGGCGGAGCGGCCGGTGATGTTCGCCCGGGCGGCGTACGCCGGGTCCGGGGACGGTGCGACGCCGGAACTCGACCTCGATCCGCAGCTCCAGACCGTACAGGCCACGGTGGAGGCCCGGTTCGCGATCAGTCCGCCCCGGCTGGACGTCGCACCGGCCTGAACCCGATCGGGTCGCGTTCTCCCGGCCGGTCACCCGCCGCCCGGCGACGCGCACATGAGCCGGATCAGGGGCCGGCGGCGCGGCGCGCCGTCCCGGTCGGTGGCGGTGACGGCCGCGGGGCGGCATGGCGAACACGGTCGCCGGGGACCAGTGGCGAGCCCAAATCCGTTTGCCGAACCCGTCCGGTTCGGCCTAGCGTGCCGGCATGTTCGCCGCGACCCACGCCATGCGCCGGCCCCTCGGGGGCCGGTACTAGTCGCGCGCGTCCACCCGCGTCACACGGGTCCCTTGCCAGCCGAGGGGCCCGTGTCCGTTTCCGGTCCGGGCCCCTCCGTCCCTTCCCGGAGGAGCGCCATGACCTACCTGACCACTCCGATCTACTACGTCAACGACGTGCCGCACGTCGGGCACGCGTACACGACGGTCCTCGCCGACGCGCTGGCCCGCTGGCACCGCCTGGCCGGGCGCCCCGTCCGGCTGATCACCGGCACCGACGAGCACGGCGCCAAGGTGCAGCGGGCGGCCGCCGAGGTCGGCGTGACGCCGGCCGCGCTCGCCACGACCACCGCCGGGCGGTTCCGGTCCACCTGGGACCGGCTCGGCATCGGGTACGACGAGTTCATCCGTACCACCTCGGCCACGCACCGGCGCACCGTGACCACCCTGCTGACCCGGCTGTACGAGGCGGGCCACCTCCGGCGGGCCCGGTACGACGGCCGGTACTGCGTGGCCTGCGAGGCGTACACGACTCGGGCGGTCTGCCCGGTGCACGGCCGGCCGACCGAGCAGATCGGCGAGGAGAACTGGTTCTTCCGGCTCTCCGCGTTCGCCGGGCCGCTGGCCGAGTGGTTCGACCGGTGCCCGGACGCGGTCCAGCCGGCCGAGCGGCGGAACGAGGCGCTCGGCTGGCTGCGTCGCGGGCTGGTCGACTTCTCGATCAGCCGGGCCAACCTGACCTGGGGAATCCCGCTGCCCTGGGAGCCGACCCAGGTGACGTACGTCTGGTTCGACGCGCTCGCCAGCTATCTCACCGCCGCCGGCTGGCCGGAGCCCGACTTCCACCGCTGGTGGCCGCCGCGGCACGTCATCGGCAAGGACATCGTGCGGTTCCATGCGGTCTACTGGCCGGCGATCCTGCTCGCGGCCGGGTTGCCGCTGCCGGAGCGGGTCACGGTGCACGGATTCCTGCTCCAGCGCGGCAGCAAGATCGCAAAGTCGGGGGAGCGGGCGGTGCCGCTGGACGACCTGATCGACCGGTTCGGCCCGGAGGCGTTGCGCTACCACCTGTTGCGGGACAACCCGGTCGGTCCGGACGGGGAGTTCTCGGTGGCCGCGGTCGAGGCGCGGTACCGGGCCGACCTCGCCAACACCCTCGGCAACCTGCTGTCCCGGGTGACCGCCCTGGTCGTCTCGCACCACGGCGGGCTCGGTCCGGCACCCCGCCCCGACTCGCCACTCGCACCGGTCGCGGCCGAGTGCGCCGAGACGGGCGTGGCCGGCTGGGAGGCCGGGCAGCCGGCCGAGGCGCTTACCGCCGCCTGGCGGCTGGTGGCGGCGGCCAACGCGTACCTGGTCTCGGCGCGGCCGTGGCGGACCGCGCCCGGCTCGGCCGAGGCGGTGGAGGTGCTCGGGGCCGCGCTGGAGGCGCTGCGGATCGTCGCCGTCCTGGCCGCGCCGGCGATTCCGCGGACCGCCGCCCGGATCTGGCGGCAGCTCGGCCTCGACGGGTACGCGCCCCGGGTCCCCGCCGACCTGGCCTGGGGCGGCTATCCGGGCGGTCGTCCGGTGGAGCGTGCCACGCCGCTGTTTCCCCGGCTGACCCCGCCGGCCCAGCCGGTCCGGTAGCTCAGGACGCCGGTTCGGACCGCGGGTGGGCCCGGGCGGCGCGTACGACCTCCCGCGCCGTCCGGGCCCGCTCCTCGTCGTGCGGCCGGCCCAGCGTACGCGCGAGCTCGACGGCCCGGTCGAGCAGCGCCAGCGCCTCGTCACGGCGCCCCGCCGCGTGGCACGTCTCGGCGTAGCTGTGCAGAAACTCAATCTCCATCTGTGTCTCGGACAGCGGTTCCAGCAGCTCGAGGGCGCGCCGGTGGTGGTCGAGCGCCTTCTCGGGCGACCCCGTGATCCGCAGCGCGACCCCGAGGTAGTTGTGACACCACGCCTGGTTGTGCGGCAGGTTGCTCTGCTCGGCGACCCGTAACGCGTCGTGCAGCGCGCGCAGCGACTCCGCCGGATCGTCCGGGGCCAGGGCGACCCCGAGGGTGACCAGCCCGGTGAGCCGCGCAGGCCCGTCGGCCAGGGCGAGGGAGGCCCGGGCGAGGTCGACGGCCTCGGTGCGCCGCCCGAGGCGGAGGGTCACCCATCCGTCGAAGGCCAGTGCCTGGGACTGCCCGGCGCGGTGCCCGAGCTTCTCGAACAGCGCGTGTGCCCGGCGGAAGTGCTCCTGTGCCGCCTCCAGGTCGCCGAGATCCCGGCGTGCGAAACCGACGCGCAGCGCCAACACGGCCGCGGTGTCGTCGTCCGGCCCCGCCTGCTCGGCCCGTTCGTAGGCGGCGAGCGCCTCGGTGAGGCGTCCGGCGGCGGCCCGGGCGTACCCGAGGTCCGCGAGCAGCGACGCCCGCTCCCGGTCGCGGCCGAGACGTCCCGCGGCTCCTCGTCGGCGGCGAGCTCCGCCGCGTACCGCCGGATCAGGTCGTGCATCCGGTACCGCCCGGGCGTGGTCTCCTGGACCAGGTGGGCGTCGGGTGCGGACCCGGCGTGGCCGAGGGCGCCCGCCAGGCCCGCGACCGGGGCGCGACCGCGGACCAGGTGCACGCCGTCGCCGCGTGGCGGGAGACGCCGTGGTTCGGCGACGCGGAACGCGCCGCGCTGGCCCTGACCGAGGCGGTGACCCGGCTCGCCGACCGGCCGGACCCGGTGCCGGACCGGGTGTGGGACGTGGCCGCCACGCACCTCGACCAGAAGGAACTGGCCGCGTTGCTGCTCACCATCGCGGTCGGTAACGCGCTCGACCGGCTCGACGTGCCGACCCGGCGACAGGCGGGCGGGTGGTGAGCAGGCCGCGCGACACCGGAAGGCGCGACTGACGCGTCGAGAGGGTTCCGCCCCCGGCAGGGGCACCCCGGTCAACACGGACGAATCTGGATGACCACGGAGAGGAGCATCGTCATGCCGACCAGGAAGCAGACCACCGGCGTCAACGGCGAGGAGCAGGACGGGTTCACCGCCGAGGAGCGCGAGGCCATGAGGGAGCGCGCCCGGGAGGTGAGGGCGGGCGCCCGGCGGGGCGCCAAGGCCGACCCGGAGGGCGAGGTGCTCGCGAAGATCGCCGAGATGTCGGAATCCGACCGAACCATCGCCGAGCGGCTGCACAACCTGATCAAGGCGACCGCCCCGGCCCTCACGCCGAGGCTGTGGTACGGCATGCCCGCGTACGCCCGGGACGGCAAGGTCGTCTGCTTCTTCCAGAGCGCGGCGAAGTTCAAGACACGGTACGCGACGCTCGGCTTCAGCGACGAGGCGAACCTCGACGAGGGCACCATGTGGCCCACCTCCTTCGCCCTGACCAGGCTGACCGCCGACGACGAGGCGAGGATCAGCGCGCTCGTCCGGCGGGCGGTGAGCTGAGGGTCGGCGTGCCGCCGGGTCGGCCGGCACGGGGTGGGCCGGCCGACCCGGCGGTTCCCGGGCCGGCACCGGCGCCGGCCCGGGAACCCCGATCCGCTCGACCGCCGGTGCCCCGGGCTGTCCGGGCCGCGGTCACCCGGATCCGTACCGCGCTCACCCGTACATCAGGTGCAGCACCATTCCGGCCTCGGCGTGCGGGAGGTTGTGACAGTGGTTGGCCCACACCCCGGGGTTGTCGGCCGGGAACGCCACCTCCCAGACCTCGCCGGGGCGTACGTCGAAGGAGTCCAGCCACAGTGGGCTCCCGGTCGCCGGTTTGCCGTTCCGGGACAGCACCAGGACGTGATGCCCGTGCAGATGCCACGGGTGCACCACCAGTGATCGGTTCACGATCGTGAACCGGACGATGTCGCCGAGGCGGACGACCTGGGGCGGGATGTCCGGGTCCGCGGCGCCGTTGACCGTGTGGGCGTACCGGGGAAGCAGCCCGCGCAGGTCGAGGCCGCGATCGAGCACGAGGGTGAAGTCGCGGTCGAACCGGGACCACGGGACCGGGGAACCGGCGCCGTAGCTGAGCGGATCCAGCACCGGCCAGCGGTCGGTCGCGGTGGAGACCGATCCGGTCGACCAGACCGCCCGGCCGTCGACGAACAGCGCCACCGGGGTGGCGGGTGCGGAGAACACCAGGTCGTAGCGCCCGCCGGCCGGCACCAGTACGGCGGTGTCGCGCAGCGGCTGCGGCCCCCGCAGATCGAACCCGTCGATGGCGGCGACCTGGAACGGGGTCCCGGCCAGGGCGTACCGGTGGGTTGTACTGTCGGTGTTGATCAGGCGTAGCCGTACGGGCGTCCCCGCCTCGACGCGCTCCGAGCGCGGCTCGGGCAGCGCGACGCCGGCCAGCGTGTGCACCGGCACCGTGACGTCGACGCCGGCGCCCGGCGCAGGAACGTCGACGCCGGCCACCGGGGCCGGGCGCACCACCAGGACGCCGTAGAGGCCCTTCCGCACGCCGATGTCGGATACCGCGTGCGTGTGGTACCAGTACGTCCCGACCTGGTCGGCGCGGAACCGGTAGACGAACTCCTGTCCGGGCAGGACCGCCTCCTGCGTCACGCCCGGCACACCGTCCTGGCTGTTCGGCACGTCGTACCCGTGCCAGTGCAGCGTGACACCCCGCGCGATGTCCCGGTTGCGCAGGGTCACCTCGATGATGTCACCGGCGGTGGCGGTCAGCTCCGGCCCGGGGACCTGCCCGTTGAACGCCCACGCCGCGACGTCACGGCCGCCGACGCGTACCGTGGCGGTCCCGGCCGTCAGCGTGAACCGCCGGGTCGGCTCGCCCACGGGCCGCTCGTCCCGGTTGCGGTGGTCGTGCGGTACGGCCGGAGCGGCGCCCGGCGCGACGGCCAGCCCGGTTCCGGTCACCAGCGCCCCGACCGCCACCGCGAGGGCCACCCGGTACGCCGCCCGGGACGGGCGGGATCCGAGGGCGCGCCACGAGACCACGGTCGCCGTGAGCACGCCGGCGACCGCGAGCAGTCCCGCGCCCGCCGAGGCCGGATAGCCGTGCAGGACCGTGACGAGCAGGGCGCCGCCGTTGGCGTACCCGGCGAAGAGGAGCGGGACCGCGACGGCCCGGATGTCGCCGGGGACCCGCAGCAGCCGCGGCCCGGCGACGGCCAGCGCCGCGAGCGACAGCGGGGCGGCGATGAGGACCTTCTCCGCCGCGAACCACCAGCCGGCGCGGACGAGCGTGGTGATCGTGACCGCGCGGGCGAGCGTGGCGACCAGCGCGAGGGCGGCCAGTCCCAGGGCGAGCCGGCGGCGCCGGGCGCTCGCCGCGGCGCCGCCGCCGAGCCAGCCGGCAGCGGCGAGGACCGCGACCCCGAGGTCGGCCGCGATCAGCGAGCCGACGCTCATACCGGCTCCGATTCCCGGACGGCGACCGGGGCGGTGTCGGCCGACGCCGAACCGGCCAGCTTCCGCGCCGCCTGGTGGACGGAGACCACGACGTGTACCGCGATGATCCCGTTGAGCGCGTGCAGTCCGGCGATGACCAGCCCGAACGGGGTGCTGGTGCCGCCGGCGTCGGCGGACGCGTTCGCCAGCATGGCGAGGAGCGCCTGCAGGACGACGAGACCGAGCGGCAGGGCCGTCAGCCCGACGAGCCGGCCCGGCGCCTTCGCCAGCACGGCGAGCACGATGGTGAGCAGGGTGAGCCCGGGGATGATCGCGCTTCCGGTGACGCTGTGCAGGATGTACGCGCCCTCACCCCCGGGTTTCGTGAACGCGCCGACGGCGGCGAAGGCGAACTGGAAGACGAACGCGACGAGCAGCGCGGTGGTGGCGACGAGGAACGCCTTGCGCATGGTGACCTCCTAGCGGTGAGCCGGGACCAGGGCCCGGGCGACGTGGTCGGTGGCCGTGATCGCGCCGTACGCGACCAGCCGGACGAGATCGGCGTCGGCCGGGTGGGCGAGCCGCCAGCGGTCGACGTCGCCCGGGTTGATCGCGCCGGGCGCGAACGCCGCCAGCAGGGCGATTCGCGCCCCCGCGCGTTCGGGTTCGGGCAGGTTCCGGACCAGCTCGGTGGCCCACCGGGCGGGTTCGGCCGGGTGCCGCCCGTCCTCCCCGCGCACCGTGGCCGTGACAAGCTGACGGGCCGCGTCGCTCAGGAGGTCCCCGCCCCGCGTCGCGGTCTCCCGCAGCGACGCGTACGCCACCCCGACCGGGCTGTCCCCGGCCCAGGCCGGTGGCGCCACGCCGACGGCGTCCAGCAGCGAAAGACTCCGGCCGGGCTCCCCCGACTTTCGGGCGGTCCTGGCGTAGAGGCGGCCCCCGAGGGACCGCACCACCGGGACGCGCTGCAGGCCGCCGGGGAGCAGGTCCGGGTCGAGCAGCGCCGAGACGATCCGGTTGACGAAGTGGAAGGTGAGCACGGTGCCGGTGATCTCGGGACCGTGCGGGCTGGTCCAGTCGGTGGTCCGGGGGTGGCGGCTGGCCTCGGCCCAGGCGACGAGCGCGGCGCGCCCGGGACCCGGCGGTGTGCCGCCCCGGGCGACGACCTCGGCCAGTCTGGGCTCGCCGAGCGCGTGCAGCAGCGTCACGTGGGCGTCGACGCAGAACCGGCAGCGGTTGGCTCGGGACACCCCCGCGGCGACGAGTTCGCGGTCGACCCGGGACACGTCCCCGGCGAGCAGGGCCTCGCGCAGCAGCGCCCAGGTCGCCGCCAACAGCTCCGGCACGGGCGAGAGTGCCCGGAAGGTGGGGACCGGCCCGATGAACTCGTCCCGCAGCTGCCGGTAGACCTCCGCGGTGAGCCCGTTCACCGCCGACGCCTTGACCGGGGTGAAGAAGCGGTATGTCATGGCCTCGATGCTCGCCGCGGCGGGCGGGGGAAAGCGTCGTGCCGATGCAGGCACTTGCGGGTCGCCGATACCGCGTCCGCGGTACGTCCGGTTACCGCGGAGGCGGGATGCTCCCTGATGACGGCCGCTCTACAGTGCGACCATGCGCCGGGATCTGCCCTACGCCCTCGGTGGCCTCGCCCTCGGCGGCTTCCTGCTCGGCAACGCCGCGCTCGCGCCGGACGCCGCGGCGGTGCGCGCGGTCGACGTCGCCCTGGTTCTGGCGATGGCCGCGGGCCTCGCGGTGTGCCGGCGGTACCCGGTGGCGGCGCTGGTCGTGGCGACCGCCACCATGCTTGCCCTGCACGTCCGGGTGCACGCCGGGGTGTCCGCCGCGTTCCCCGTCCTCGGTGCGGTCTGCGTCGCCTCCTGCCGGGGGCACCGGTGGGCCGCCGCCCTGGCCAGCGTCGTCTTCCTCGGCGGCTTCCTGGCCCGCGACATCTCGGTCGCCCCCGCCGACAGTTCCGGCCAGCAGATCGTCGAGCGCACCGGGCTGCTGCTGGGCTGGTTCGTCGCGACCAACGTCGCCGGGCTCGTCGCACGGCAGCACCGGGCATACCTGGAACAGGTCGAGCAGCGGGCGATCGAGGCCGAACGCACCCGCGAGGAGATGGCGCTGCGTCGTGCCGGGGAGGAGCGTCTGCGCATCGCCCGGGACCTGCACGACTCGTTGACCCACAGCATCTCGGTGATCAAGGTGCAGGCCGGAATCGCCGTGCACCTCGCCCGCAAGCGCGGCGAGGAACCGTCGGCCGCGCTGTTGGCGATCCAGGAGGCCAGCGCTGCCGCGATGCGGGAACTGCGGGCGACGCTGGAGGTCCTGCGTACGCCCTCCGACGGGGACGGCGTCGGGCTGGCCCGGGTCGGCGAGCTCGCTGAGCGGACCCGGGCCGCCGGCGTACCGGTGCGGCTGACCGTCACCGGCGAGCCGCGGAACCTGCCCACCGAACTCGACCAGGCCGGATACCGCGTCGTCCAGGAGGCTCTGACGAACATCGCGCGCCACGCCGGCCCCGCCACCGCCCAGGTCCACGTCGAGTACGCCCCGACCCAGCTGACCGTCTCGGTGACCGACGACGGTCAGGCGTCACCGGACCGGCCGGTCACCCCGGGCGTGGGCCTGCGCGGCATGCGGGAACGGGTCACCAGCCTGGGCGGCACGCTGCACGCCGCTCCCCGCGACGGCGGTGGCTTCGCCGTACGGGCCACGTTCCCGCTGGGCGGCGCGGCGTGACCGGGCGCGTGCGGGAGGTCCGACCGGCACGACCCGTCGTGGAGCGTGGTGGTGGCCCGCGGGAGGAGCCGGCATGATCCGGGTTCTGCTCGCCGACGACCAGGCCCTGATGCGGGCCGGATTCCGGGCCCTGCTCGACGCCGAGGACGATCTGGAGGTCGTCGGCGAGGCCGCCGACGGCGGTACGGCGGTCCAGCTGTCGCGACGCCTCCGGCCGGACGTCGTCCTGATGGACGTGCAGATGCCGGGACTCGACGGCATCGAGGCCACCCGGCGCATCGCCGCCGATCCCGACCTCGCCGCGGTCCGGGTGCTCATCCTCACCAACTACGGGCTCGACGCCTACGTCTTCGCGGCGCTGCGCGCGGGTGCCAGCGGGTTCCTCCTCAAGGACGCCGACCCCGCCGACCTGCTCCAGGCCGTCGCCGTCGTGGCCCGGGGCGACGCGCTGCTCGCCCCGGCGGTGACGCGTACGCTCATCAGCGAGTTCGTCAACAGTCCGCCGCCGGCCGATCCCGCGGCCGGACGCGACGTGCTGACCGCCCGGGAACAGGAGGTCGTCGAGCTCGTCGCCCGGGGGCTGAGCAACGACGAGATCGCCGAGCGGATGGTGATCAGTCCGCTGACCGCCAAGACGCACGTCAACCGGGCGATGGCGAAGCTTCACTGTCGCGACCGCGCGCAACTCGTGGTGTGGGCGTACGAGTCTGGGCTGGTCACGCCGCGTCGCCGATGACATCCCGTCGGGTAGGGACGGGCGCCGGAGGCGGAACCACGCCGGTGGCCCGCGGGGCGGGCGCCATCCGCGTCGCCCCGCACGGATCCCCGGTGGCCAGGGCCGGATCCGCCGGGGCCGGGACCGGTTTCCACATCGTCCCGTCAGCAGTACCCGCCGGGGTGATGGCGAAGCGCATCGAGGACTGATAGACCGATCGGCGACGAATGTGACCGTGAGCGGCCATCCGCGACGATCGACAGGAGACCGGTGTCAGATCGGACAGTGTTGACCTGGTACGGCACGTCCTTCGGCGTACTCGCGGTCTGCTACTTCGCCGTGCCCTCGGCCCGTACGCCGCTGACCGGCGCGATCGGTGCGCTCAGCGTCGCCGCCGTGGTCGCCGGGACACGTCGGCACCGTCCCGACCGGGCGTACGCGTGGTGGCTGCTCGGCGCCGCCGTCGCGGTCTTCGCGATCGGCGACACCGTCTACCTGCTCGACGTCGACCCGGGGCTCGGATCGCGCGGCACCGCATCGGTCGTCTCGGACGTCTGCTACCTGGTGATGCTGCCGCTGATCGGCGCCGGGCTGCTCGGACTGACCCGGGCCACCACCGGGGCCCGCGACCGGTCCGGACTGCTCGACTTCCTCATCTTCACCACCGCGGGTGGATTCCTGCTCTGGGTGCTGGTCATCCGGCCTTACCTGGTGGGGGATGGCGGGAGCGGCTTCGCGCAGTCGGCGGTGGCGGCGTACGCCCTGGTCGACCTGCTGTTGCTGGCCACCACCGTCCGTCTGGCGGTGACCTCCCGCGGCAGCGGCGCCGCGCTGCTGCTCGCGGCCGGCGCCGCCGGGGTGCTCGTCGCCGACCTGCTCTACGGCGCCGCGCTGCTGCGCGGTGACTGGCGGCCCGGCGGACCGGTGGAGCTGGGCTGGCTGGTGCTCTACGCCGCCTGGGGAGCGGCGGCGCTGCATCCGTCCATGGTGGTGTTGACCGAGACGGCGGTGCCACAGCACCGGGACGTCACCCGGACCCGGCTCGTGCTGCTCGGGCTCGCCGCGACGCTCGCCCCGGTGGTGCTGCTGCTCCAGGTGCTGACCGGAGAGGTCCGGGACGGCGCGGTGATCGCCGTGGTCGGCGGCATCATCTTCGCCCTGGTGCTGAGCCGGCTCGCCGACGCCGTCGACGCGCACGGCCAGGCGGTCGCCCGGGAGCGAGGCCTGCGGCTGGCCGGCGCCGAGCTGGTGGCGGCGGTCGACGCGGCCGAGGTGGAGCGGGTGGTCCGCCGCGCGGTGGCCCGACTGGTGCCCCGGCAGGCCGCCCACCGGATCATCCTCTCGGTGCACCAGAGCGACGGGGTGCCGGCCGGCACCACCAGCATCTGGGGGCCGCAACTGGTCGACGTGCCGCCCCTGTATCCGGCGCCGACCGTGGCGGCGGCCCGGCGCAGTCGGCTGTTGCGGGTCGGCACGCTCCAGCCGGCCCTGGCGGAGCAGCTGCGCGGCTTCGACACCGTCGTCCTCTGCCCGCTGGTCGCCGACGGATGGTCCGGCTCGGCGTCCTGGGTCGGCGCGCTGCTGGTGGCGGCCGACAGCCGCCTGCTGCCGGCGCTGCGGGACTCGTTGGAGGTGCTGGCCGTGCAGGCGGCACTGGCGCTGGCCCGGATCAGCCTCGATCGGGAGGTCAGCCGTCGGGACAGCGAGGCGTACTTCCGCAGCCTGGTGCAGAACGCCACCGACGTCATCCTGATCGTCGACGACGACCAGCGGATCCGGTACGCCAGCCCGTCGGTCCGGACGGTGCTCGGGGTGGAGCCGGCCGACTGCCACGACCTGGGGGCGCTGCTGGACTCCGACGACCAGCTCTCGGTGGCCGCGCTGCTCGACTCGGCGCGCGGCGGGCCGGACCGGCGCGGCGAGGGGGTCGACTGGAGCGTACGACGCCCGGACGGCCAGCGGGTGCAGTTGGAGGTGATCTGTCGGGACCTGCGCCGGGACCGGGCGGTTCGTGGCTTCGTGCTGACCATGCGCGACGTCACCGAGCGGGTCCGGCTGGAGCAGGAGCTGACCCACCGGGCAGTCCACGACACGCTGACCGGGCTCGCCAACCGGGCCTCCTACCAGGACCAGGTCTACGAGGCGGTGGAGAAGGCCCGCGACGGCGACCGGACCGTCGGCGCCCTCTCGATCGACCTGGACGAGTTCACCGCGGTCAACGACACCCACGGACACGCCATCGGCGACGCCATGCTGATCGCCGCCGGGCAGCGGCTGCGGGAGGTGGTCGGCCCGGACAACCTGGTCGCCCGCCTCGGCGGCGACGAGTTCGCCGTACTGGTGCCGGAGGCGGACGACCCCGAGCAGGTGGAGCGGGTCGCCGACGAGCTGGTCCGGGCGCTCGCCGTACCGCTCTCCGTCGGCGACACCGTGGTCAACGGCTCGGTCAGCGTCGGCGTGGCCACCACGGCCGACGCCCGGGACGCCGGGGAGCTGCTGCAACGGGCCGACCTGGCGCTGTACGTGGCCAAGGGCGCCGGCAAGGGCCGCTGGTGCCGGTACCAGTCGGAGCTACACACCGCCATCGTGGAGCGGCTGGAGCTGCGCGCCGCGCTCGCCGAGGCGGTGCAGAAGCTGAGCTTCTCCGTCGAGTACCAGCCGATCGTCGACATGCGCACCGGGGGAGCGGTCGGATTCGAGGCGCTGGCCCGCTGGCACCATCCGGCCCGGGGACCGGTGCCGCCGGAGCAGTTCATCGGACTGGCCGAGGAGACCGGGCTCATCGAGCCGCTCGGCACCTGGGTGCTCCGGCAGGCGGTCGAGGCCGCGGCCCGCTGGCGGATCGACCGTGCCCCGGCGACCGCCCCGTACGTCAGCGTCAACGTCTCGGCGCGGCAGTTGCGGACGCCCGGGTTCGTGGGGATCGTGCGGGCCGCGCTGACCGCGGCCGACGTACCGCCGAGCCGGGTGATGTTGGAGATCACCGAGAGCCTGCTGCTCCGGGACCACGAGCCGGTGTGGGGGGAGCTGGCCGAGCTGCGTTCCCTCGGGCTGCGGGTGGCGATCGACGACTTCGGCACCGGCTTCTCGTCGCTCAGCTATCTCCAGCAGATGCCGGCCGACGTACTCAAGATCGACCGCTCGTTCACCGAGACCATCGCCTCGTCCCGGCGGCAGCGGCTCCTGGTCGAGGGGATCATCCGGCTCGCCGGCACGCTCGGCCTGGACGTGATCGCCGAGGGGGTGGAGACCGAGGCGGTCCGGACGATCCTGCTGGACATGGGCTGCGCCTCCGGTCAGGGGTACCTCTTCTCCCGGCCGCTGCGCGACCGCGACACCCTGCGCTGGCTGCGCGGCGAGTCGGCCCCGCCGCTGCCGTCCGGTACGCCCCCGAGGCCCCGACCGCCCGGCGACTGACCCCGGCGGGTTCGGGCGTGTCTGGTCGCCCGGCTGTGCCGGCTCCGATCGGCCCGTGAGCGCGTGGGTCGGCGTGTGCGGGCCGGCGTGCGTGGGTCGGTGCGCTGTACCCGGCCATTCAGGGCGGCGTGCGCGCGGGCCGACCGTGTAGACCGACGCGTGGCAACCGGCGTGGTCAGGCCGACGCGGCGGGGGCACCGTCGATCCGGCGGAGGACGCGGGCCGGGTTGCCGACCGCGACGACCCCGGGCGGCAGGTCCCGGGTGACCACGCTGCCGGCCCCGACCACGGTGTCGGCGCCGATGGTGACGCCGCCGAGCACGATCACCCCGCCCCCGAGCCAGACGTTGTCGCCGATGACGATCGGCCGGGCCGCCTCCCACTTTTCCCGGCGCGGCTCCGGCTCGACGGGGTGGTGCGGGGTCAGCAGCTGGACGTTCGGACCGATCTGTACGTCGGCTCCGATTTCGATTGTCGCCACGTCCAGCAGCACCGTGTTGACGTTCAGGTACGCCCGGTCGCCGATCCGGATCTGTGAGCCGTAGTCGCAGTAGAACGGTGGCCGGATCGTCACCTCGGCACCGACCGACCCGAGCAGTTCGCGCAGCAGCGCCTCCCGGCGCTCCGGCTCGTCGGCCCCGGTGCCGTTGTACGCCCGGACGAGGCGGTCGGCGCGCCGGGCCAGGGCGACGAGTTCCGGGTCGTCGGCCCGGTACAGCTCCCCGGCGAGCATCCGCTCCCGGGCGGAGCGCCGGTCGGGTGCGTCGTCCATGGCCGGCCCCCGCCCCCCCGGTACGCCGGTGTCAGTCGTTGGCGTGCAGCGCGGCGTTCAGCTCGATGCCTCGCCCGGTCCGCGGCCTCGCCTCCAGTGCACCGGTCACCGAGTTGCGCCAGAAGAGCAGCCCGTTGACCCCGGAGAGTTCCCGGGCCTTGACCACCCGGCCGTCCGGCAGGGTCACCTTCGCGCCCGCGGTGATGTAGCAGCCCGCCTCGACCACGCAGTCGTCACCGAGGGAGATCCCGATTCCGGCGTTGGCGCCGAGCAGGCTCCGCTCGCCGATCCGGATCTTCTCCTTACCGCCGCCCGACAGGGTTCCCATGATCGAGGCGCCGGCGCCGATGTCGGAGCCGTCGCCGACCACCACCCCGGCGACGATCCGGCCCTCGACCATCGAGGCACCCAGGGTGCCGGCGTTGAAGTTGCAGAAGCCCTCGTGCATCACGGTGGTGCCGGGGGCGAGGTGGGCGCCGAGCCGGACCCGGTCGGCGTCGGCGATCCGGACCCCGGACGGGACGACGTAGTCGGTCATCCGGGGGAACTTGTCGACTCCGTAGACGGCGAGGTGTCGCCCGGCGGCCCGCTCGATGATCCGCAGTTCGTCGACCCGGTCCGGCGGGCAGGGCCCGGCCGAGGTCCAGGCCACGTTCGGGAGCACCCCGAAGATGCCGTCGAGGTTGAGCTCGTTGGGCCGGACCAGGCGGTGGGAGAGGAGGTGTAGCCGGAGGTACGCGTCCGGCACGTCCTTGATCGGGTCGGCCAGCGAGCCGATCTCGGTGGTGACCACGACGGTCCGCAGCCCGGGCAGTGCCCGGTCGCCGAGGACGCCCGGCGGAAGGTCGAGCGGGTCCTCGCCGGCCCCCAGCGGCGACTCGCCGAGGCCCAGCTTGCCGGCCGGGTACCAGGTGTCCAGTACCTGGTCGCCGGCGATGGTGGCCACTCCGATCCCCCAGGCGGGCGCTGTGGTCGTCACCGGATACCTCTCACTCGTACGGGGCGACTGGTTGCCCTGGTCGGGCGTGGGGGACGTCATTCGCGAGCACGGGACGCGTCCCGCCGTTACGACTGTGACGGTACCGTCTCCCACCATGGAGAACCCGCTCACCCCCGAGGTGTTGGCCGATCCGGTGGCGTTGACCCGTGCCCTGGTCGACATCGAGTCCGTTTCGCGGAACGAGAAGAGGATCGCGGACTGCGTCGAGGAGGTGCTCCGGGGCGTGCCGCACCTGGAGGTGCGGCGGCACAGCAACACGGTGATGGCCCGGACCGAGCTGGGGCGGGCCCAGCGCGTGGTGTTGGCGGGGCACCTCGACACCGTGCCGTTGAACGACAACCTCCCCTCCACCATCCAGGGCGACCTCATCTACGGCTGCGGTACCTCCGACATGAAGTCCGGGGTGGCGTTCGCGCTGCACCTGGCGGTGAGCGTGCCGGAGCCGCGGTACGACGTGACGTACTTCTTCTACGAGGCCGAGGAGATCGAGTCCCGGTACAACGGGCTGACCCTGGTCGCCGAGGCGCACCCGGAGTGGCTGACGGCGGACTTCGCGGTGCTGCTGGAGCCGACCCACGGCGTCGTCGAGGCGGGCTGCCAGGGCACCATGCGGGCCACCGTCACCGCGACGGGCCGGCGCGCCCACTCGGCCCGCTCCTGGAACGGCGTGAACGCGATCCACGCGATCGGTCCGGCGCTGGAGCGGCTCGCCACGTACCAGGCCCGGATGGTCACCATCGACGGCTGCGTCTACCGGGAGGGTATGAACGCGGTCCGGATCGGCGGCGGCGTCGCCGGCAACGTCATCCCCGACCTCTGCGAGATGGAGGTCAACTACCGCTTCGCGCCGGACCGCACCGTCGAGGAGGCGGAGGCGCACATCCGTGAGGTCTTCGCCGGGTACGACGTCCGGGTGACCGACTACGCGCCCGGCGCGCTGCCCGGGCTGACCGCGGCGCCGGCGCGGGAGTTCCTGGCGGCGGTCGGCGCGGACCCGGTCGGGAAGCTCGGCTGGACCGACGTCGCCCGGTTCGCCGCGCTCGGCATCCCGGCGCTGAACTTCGGCCCCGGTGACCCGAACCTGGCGCACGCCCCGGACGAGCACGTGGAGATCAGCAAGATCCGCGACGGCGCCGCCACCCTGCACCGCTGGCTCGCGTCCCACTGAACCCGCCGCCCGGGCCGGTTGGCGGCACGGGTGTCGGGTGGGACAGCGGCGGGCTGGCCCGTACCGGCGCCCGACGGGACCGGCGTCCACCGGGGCCGTGGCCGACCGGCGGCTGACCCCCGCCGGTCGGCCACGGAGCCTCCGGTTATCCCTTTATCCCTCGATCGGCTGTGGCAGGTGGGTCTGGCCCGGCTCCGGCCCCTGGTCGGGCTCGTCGGCACCGGTGGGTGCGGCGTACCGGGCCATCCGACGCTCGGCCACCACGGCCCGAATCCGGCGCTGCATCTGCCGGCGGAGCCGGGCGATCTCCCCGTTCGTCATCACAATCGGCCCCCCGAAGGTGCGTGGCGGTGGTGTGGGTGCCACGCGTTCCCCCTGTGTACTGCATTAGACGCCGGAGGACCCCGGCAGGTTGCCCCGGGTTGTATGTTTGTCACCCATGCGACGCCGATGCCGCACCCGGGGCCGTACCCCCCACTACGGTGGACGCATGAACCACATCGAGGGGCGCAACGGGAGCCGCGGTCCCGGACCGGAACGGCACCGGGGTGCGGTCACCCTCCGGCGCGACGCCATCCCGTTGAGTACCGCAGATCAGCGGCTGCTCGACTCCCGGACCCGGGCGGACTGGAAGACCAAGGACGCCTGGCGGGCGCTGCGGATCCTGTCGGAGTTCGTCGAGGGTTTCGACACCCTCGCCGACCTGCCCCCGGCGGTCAGCGTCTTCGGCTCGGCCCGGAGCAAGCCGGACAGCCCGGAGTGCGAGCTGGCCGAGGCGCTGGGCGCGGCACTGGCCCGCGCCGGTTACGCGGTCATCACCGGCGGTGGCCCGGGGGTGATGGAGGCGGCCAACCGGGGCGCCAGCGAGGCCGGCGGCCTCTCCGTCGGGCTCGGCATCGAGCTGCCGTTCGAGCAGGGCATCAACGACTGGGTCGACATGGCGATCGACTTCCGGTACTTCTTCGCCCGCAAGACCATGTTCGTCAAGTACGCCCAGGCGTTCGTGGTGCTGCCCGGTGGCTTCGGCACCCTCGACGAGCTCTTCGAGGCGCTGACCCTGGTGCAGACCGGCAAGGTGACCCGCTTCCCGGTCGTGCTCATGGGCTCGGCGTACTGGCGGGGTCTGCTCGACTGGATGCGTGACACCCTCGCCGCCGACGGCAAGATCAGTCCGGCCGACCTGGAACTGATCGTCGTGACCGACGAGGTCGACACCGCCGTCCAGCACATCGTCGACGCGGATGCGGCGCTCGCCGCCGAGCAGGATGCGCTGCAGGAGACGGCGATCGCCCAGGCCGAGGCCGACCAGGCGTCGGCGTCCGGCGGCCGCGCCACCCGTTGAGTCGCGTCACGCCGTGACGCCCGTCGTGCCACATTCCCCGCCGTGCCTGGCGAGATTGCGTCAGCCGGACATGGTGTGATGGGCGCCGTGCAGGCGTACCGGCTGGTCCGCCGGCCGGCCGATGCTGGGCCGGTGCGGCTGCCCGACCCTGCGCAGGAGGCGGTCGTCGCACACACCGACGGTCCGCTGCTGGTCCTCGGCGGGCCGGGCACCGGCAAGACGAGCACGCTGGTCGAGGCGGTCGCGGCCCGGGTCGCCGCCGGGGTGGACCCGGAGCGCATCCTCGTGCTGACCTTCGGGCGGCGGACCGCCACCGCGTTGCGGCATCGGATCGAGGCCCGGATCGCCGGTGGCACCCGCCGGGTGCTGCACGAACCGCTGGTGCGGACCTTCCCGGCGTACGCCTTCGGGCTGCTTCGCCGGGCGGCGGCCGAGCGCGGCGAGCCGTCACCGCGGCTGCTCACCGGTCCGGAGCAGGACCTCATCATCCGGGAACTCCTCGGGGTGGTCGGCGCGGAGGGCGCGGAGGAGTCGCAGGAGATCGAGGACCCGGTCGGCTGGCCGGAGGAGCTGCGGCCGGCGGTGCGGACCCGGGCCTTCGCGCAACAGCTCCGTGACCTGCTGATGCGGGCCGCCGAACGCGGTGTCGGTCCGGTGGAACTGGCCCGGCTCGGCGAGCGGCTCGGCCGGGCCGACTGGCCGGCGGCCGCCCGCTTCCTCCGGCAGTACGTCGCCGTGCTGGCCCTGCGCGACGTCAGCAACCGAGGCTCGGTGGCGTACGACCCGGCCGAGCTGGTCAGGGCCGCCAGTGGTCTGCTCCGCGACGACCCCGAGCTGCTCGACGCCGAACGACACCGGCTCGGGTACGTCTACGTCGACGAGCTCGCCGACACCGACCCGGCCCAGATCGAGCTGCTGGAACTCGTGGCCGGGGGCGGGAAGCCGCTGGTCGCCTTCGCCGACCCGGACTCGTCGACGTACGCCTTCCGGGGCGCCGACCCGACGATCGTCGGTACCTTCCCGGGTCGGTTCCGGACCGCCGCCGGCGCGGTCGCCCCGACCCTGACCCTGCACACCTCCTATCGGGCCGGTCCGGGGCTGCTGGACGCGACGCGGCGGCTGGCGCGGCGGCTGCGCGGCCCGGCCGGGCACCGTGACCTGCGTCCGGCGTCCGGGCTCACGCCGGGCTCGGTCGAGGTCCGCACCTTCCGCTCCGGGACGAGCGAGGCGGCGTACCTGGCGCACGCGCTGCGCGCCGCGCACCTGCTGGACGGGGTGCCGTGGTCCCGGATGGCGGTGGTGGTCCGCTCCACCACCCGGCAACTGCCCCCGTTGCAGCGCGCCCTGCACACCGCCGGAGTACCGACCGTGGTGCACGCCGAGGACCTGCCGCTGCACGCCCAGCCGGCGGTGGCGCCACTGCTGCTCCTGCTCCGCTGCGCCCTGGAGCCCGAGCGGCTGGACGAGGAGGCGGCGGTGACGCTGCTGCACTCGCCGCTCGGCGGTGCCGACCCGCTCGCCGAACGGCGGCTGCGGCAGGGGCTGCGGGCGCTGGCGCTGGCCGCCGGTGACCGGCGTCCCTCGGGGGAACTGCTGGTCGAGGCGCTGCGCGACCCGACCGACCTGATCGCGGTCGAACGGCGCTGGGCCGAGCCGGCGAAGGCGATCGCCACGCTGCTCGCGACCGCCCGCGAGGCCGCCGCCGCGCCCGGGGCGACCGCCGAGGACGTGCTCTGGGCGGTGTGGCGGGCCAGCGGGCTCGCCGAACGCTGGGCCGGCGTCCTCGCCCGGGCCCGGAGCGCCGCCGGTGCGGCGGACAGCGGGCTGCGCTGGCGGGCGGCGGCGGCCGACCGGGACCTGGACGCGGTGGTCGTTCTCTTCGACGCCGCCGCGCGGTTCGTCGACCGGCTACCCGGGGCGCGTACCGAGGTCTTCCTCGACCACGTCATGAATCAGGAGCTCCCGGCGGACACCCTCGCTCCGAGCGCTGACCGGGGCGAGGCGGTACGGCTGCTCACCGCGCACGCGGCGAAGGGACTGGAGTGGGACCTGGTCGCGATCGCCGGCGTGCAGGAGGGGATCTGGCCCGACCTGCGGCTTCGGGGTAGCCTGCTCGGCTCGGAGCGGCTGGTCGACGTCCTGGCGGGGCGGGGAGAGGATGGCGGGGAGGCCGCCACCCTGGTGGGGCAGACCTCGGCGATGCTCGACGAGGAACGGCGGCTCTTCTACGTCGCCGCCACTCGGGCGCGGCGCCGGTTGCTGGTCAGCGCGGTCGCCTCGGCCTCGGTCGGCGTCGCCGACCAGGAGGAGCAGCCGAGCCGGTTCCTCTACGAACTCGGCCCGGCGGTCGAGCACCCGGACGACGACCCGGCCGGGCCGATCGATGACCGGGCCGGGCCGGCCGACGGCGGCGCCGCGGCCCGGCGGGTCAACGGCGGTGCGGGGCGGACGGATGGCGCGGTCGGGCGGGTCGATGGCGCGGCCGAGACCGCGACCGGCGCGGCCGCGCCGGAGCGGGAGGCGCACGGGCACATGCCGACCATCCCGCGGGCCCTGACGCTTCCGGCGCTGGTGGCGGAGCTGCGGACGGTACTCACCGACCCGACCGCGTCCCCGATCCTGCGCCGGGCGGCGGCCGAGGAACTGGCCCGGCTGGCCCGCGCCGGCGTGCCGGGGGCGCACCCGGACGACTGGTGGGGGCTGCGGCCGCTCTCGGACGACCGGCCGCTGGTCGACGAGGGGGAGCCGGTCCGGGTCACCCCGTCCGCCGTGGAGAGTGCGCTCCGGTGCAGTCTGCGCTGGCTGCTGGAACGGCACGGCGGCCGGGCACCGGCCGGCGCCGCCCAGGGAGTCGGCAACCTGGTGCACGCCGCCGCGATGCTCGCCGAGGACGCCAGCGTCGACCGGAGCACGCTGCTGGAGTACGTCGCCGCCCGGTTTGACATGATCGAGCTGGCAGCCCGATGGCTCGCCGGGCCGGAGCGGGCCCGGGCCGAGGCGATGGTGGACAAACTGCTCCGCTGGCTGGCCGGCAACCCGCGTCGGTTGCTCGCCATCGAGCACGAGTTCGCGGTCCGCATCGACGACCCGAAGCGGCCGATCGAGCTGACCGGCCGGGTGGACCGGCTGGAGGTGGACGACCAGGGTCGGCTCGTCGTCGTCGACCTGAAGACCGGCCGCTCGACGGTGGTGAACGCCAGCGACATCGCCGAACACCCGCAACTCGGCGCGTACCAGGCGGCGGTCGAGGCGGGCGCCTTCGCCGACCTCGGGGTCGGGACCGAGTCCGGTGGGGCGGCGTTGGTGCAGCTCGGCACCGCGACGAAGGAGGCGAGGGAGCAGGTCCAGCCACCGGCCTCCGGTACGGGTGAGGAGGAGGGCTGGGCCCGGGCGATGGTGCGGCGTACCGCCGAGACGATGGCCGCGGCGACCTTCTCCGCGGTGGCGAACGCGACGTGCCGGGTCTGCCCCGTCCGGACGAGCTGCCCGGTCTCCGGCCAGGGACGGCAGGTCGTCGAGCCGCCGCGGGGGCGGCCGGGCGGCCGGGTGCGACCGCCGGACCAGCGGGGTGGCCGGTGATCCAGCCGTCGCTCTTCCCCGCCGCCGAGACTCGGCCCCGCCCGACCGTGGACGCCGGGCCCCGGTTCACCCCGGTCGAGCTGGCCCGGCTACTCGGGCTCCCCGCCCCGACGGTCGAGCAGGCGGAGATCATCGCCGCCCCGGTCGAGCCCCTGCTGGTGGTCGCCGGGGCCGGCTCCGGCAAGACCGAGACGATGGCCGCGCGGGTGGTCTGGCTGGTCGCCAACGGGTACGTCCAGCCCGGCCAGGTCCTCGGGCTCACCTTCACCCGCAAAGCCGCCGGGGAACTCGGCACCCGGATCCGTACCCGGCTCGGCCAGCTCGTCCGCCGCCTCGGCCGCGACCACCGTGACCTCGCCGGTGACCCGCTCGGCGGTGAGCCGACCGTGGCGACCTACCACTCCTACGCGGCCCGGATCGTCACCGAGCACGGCCTGCGGGCCGGGTACGAGCCCTCCACCCGGCTGCTCACCGAGGCGTCCCGGTGGCAGCTCGTCGACCTGTTGGTCCGCAACCACGACGGAGACCTGGCCGAGGTGGGGCGGATGCCGAGCACGATCACCGACGCCGTCCTGGCCCTCGCCGGGGACCTGGCCGAGCACCTGGTGACTCCGGACGAGCTGGCCGCCTGGACCGGCCGGTTCTTCGCCGAGGTGCAGTCCCGGCCCGGTCGGATGTACGCCGACGTCCGCAAGGCCCTGCACCTGCAACAGCTCCGGCTGCGGCTGCTCCCGCTGATCCGCGCGTACGACCAGCGGAAACAGGATCTCGAGGCGATGGACTTCAGTGACCAGCTCGCCCGGGCGGCGCTGGTGGCCCGGGACCATCCCGAGGTCGGCGCGATCGAGCGAAGCCGCTACCGGGTGGTGCTGCTCGACGAGTACCAGGACACCAGTCACGCCCAGGTGGTGCTGCTCCGGTCCCTCTTCGGCGGTGGCCACCCGGTGACCGCGGTCGGCGACCCCTGTCAGTCGATCTACGGCTGGCGGGGCGCCAGTGCCGGGACCCTGGAGCGGTTTCCGACCGAGTTCGGCCACCCGGACGGGCGGCCGGCGCAGATCCGGACCCTGACCACGAGCTGGCGGAACCGCCCGCAGATCCTGGACGTCGCCAACGGGCTCGCCGCGCCGCTGCGCGCCGCCGGGGCCCGGGTCGCCGAGCTGGCCGCCGCGTACCGGGTCGACGAGGAGATCCCGGCCCGGACGGCCCGGGGCCGGCCCGGCGGCACCGTGCACTGCGCGCTGCTGGAGACGTACGTCGACGAGGCGGAGTGGATCGCCGACAGCATCCTCGCCGCCTGGCGGGGCGCGGCGCGGATGCCGGACGCGCTGCCGGAGCAGATTCCGGTGGCGAAGCGGCCCACGACGGCCGTCCTGGTCCGGCTGCGCAGCCAGATCCCGGCGATCGAGGCGGCGCTGCGGGACCGGGGACTGCCGGTCGAGGTGGTGGGCCTCGGCGGCCTGCTCGACACCCCCGAGGTCCGGGACGTGGTCTGCACGTTGCGGGTCCTCGCCGACCCGACCGACGGGGCGGCACTGCTTCGGCTGCTCACCGGAGCGCGGTGGCGGATCGGCCCCCGTGACCTGGTCGCCCTGCACCGCCGGGCCACCGCGATCGCCGCCGCCCGCCGCACGCGGCCGGCCGAGGAGGACGAGCCGGAGATCGTCACCGACCGGTTGGACGAGGCGAGTCTCGTCGAGGCCCTTGCCGACCTGGGGCCGGCGCGGGCGTACTCGGCCGAGGGGTACGCCCGGCTGCGCGCGTACGCCCGGGAACTGGACCTGCTTCGGCAGCGCCTGGACCAGCCGTTGCCGGACCTGCTCGCGGACATTGAGCGGACGATGGGGCTCGACGTGGAGGTGGCGGTCCGGGCCGGCCGGGACGGCCGGGGCGGCGACGCCGGATTGGCCCGGGGCCACCTGGACGCGCTCGGCGACGTGGCGGCCCGGTTCGCCGGCGAGGCCGGTGGGGCGACGCTCTCCGCCTTCCTGGCCTACCTCGCCGCCGCCGAGGACGAGGAGCGTGGCCTCTCCCCGGGCGAGGTGGAGGTGGTCGAGGGGGCGGTGCAGGTCCTCACCGCGCACGCGGCCAAGGGCCTGGAGTGGGAGGTGGTCTCGGTCGCCGGGCTCAGCCGCGGCGTCTGGCCCGGCACCGCGCGCGCCTCCGACCACTATCTCCAGGGTCTGGGGGTGCTGCCGTTCCCGCTGCGTGGCGACGCCGACGGCCTGCCCCGGCTGGCGCTGGAGGAGGCCGAGGACCAGAAGGGGGTGGCCCGGGCGCTGGCCACCTTCGCCGACGACTGGCGCGCGCACGACGAGCGCGAGGAGCGGCGGCTGGCGTACGTCGCGGTGACCCGGCCCCGCCGACTGCTGCTCTGCTCGGGCTACTGGTGGGGGGAGGGGACGAAGCGGCCGCGCGGCCCGTCGGCCTTCCTCCGCGAGGTGTACGACTGGTGCGTCGGCGCGCCGGACGCCGGCGGTGGCAGCGGGTTCGTGGTCGACGTCTGGGCGCCGGAGCCGGCCGCCGATGCGACGAACCCGACCAGCGAGGTGGTACGCCGGGCCGAGTGGCCGGCCGATCCACTCGGCGCCCGCCGGCCGGTGCTGGCCGAGGCGGCTGCCCTGGTCCGCCGGCTGATCGCCGAGCAGGAGTACGCGGAGTCGGTATCGACGCGGCAGGCAGCCGAGGTATCGGAGGAGCGGCCGGCGGCCGAGGTGCGGCGAGCGGATGCGCCGCTGCCGTCGGTGGACGCGGCCGAGCCCGGGCCACCCGCGGGCGGGGTCGGTTCGGTGCCGCCGGCGGCCGATCCGGAGACGGCGGCAATCGTGGCCGCCTGGCGCCGCGAGGCCGATCTGCTGCTCGCCGAACGGGAGGCGCTCGCGTACCGCGCCGGGCCGGTGGAGGTGGTGCTCCCCGAGCACCTCTCCGTCTCCCAACTGGTGGCGCTGCGCCGAGACCCGGCGGCGCTGGCTCGTGCCCTGCGTCGGCCGATGCCGGCCCGACCGGAGCCGCACACCCGACGCGGCACGGCGTTCCACGCGTGGCTGGAACAGCGGTACGGCGCCAGCCGGCTGCTCGACCTCGACGAGCTGCCGGGGGCGGAGGACGCCGACGCCGCGCCCGACGAGATGCTGGCCGAGTTGCAGGAGCGCTTCCTGGCCAGCGAGTGGGCCGACCGTGTCCCGGTGGAGGTGGAGGTGCCGTTCGCCACGGTGATCGGCGGGCTGCTGGTCCGGGGCCGGATGGACGCGGTCTTCGCCACGCCGGACGGCCGGTACGACGTGGTCGACTGGAAGACCGGCCGCCAGCCGACCGGGGCGGAGGCGGAGGCCGCGGCGGTGCAGTTGGCGGCGTACCGGCTGGCCTGGGCGGAGTTGGCCAAGGTGCCGGTGGAGCGGGTTCGGGCGGCGTTCCACTACGTTCGGGACAACGTCACGGTGCGTCCGGCGGACCTGCTCGACGCGGACGGACTCGCCGCCCTGGTGACGCAGCTGCCCGAGGCGGACCCACGGGGCTGAGCCGCCGGATCGGGCCGGGCCGACCCGGCGGATCGCCCGGTCACCCGGGACAACTGACCCGACGGCGTACCGGAAATTCCCGGTTCGCTCCCCGAACGGCCAGTCCAGTTATGTCCGTGAATACACCTGATCGCGCCCGATGGGCGACTGTGGACCGCCCGTTGACCCGGCATTCTGTCCTGGGAATCCAGTGGCCAATGGGGACGGTCGCGGTGGGGGAGGTTGCGATGACCGCGGGTGCCGGTGCCGGCTCGGTGCGGGAGATTCTGGTCGTGCTCGCACTCGCCGTCGCCGGTCTGCTCCTGGCCATGGCCGCGGCCTTCACACCGTGGTACGGCACGGCCGCCGGCTCGACCGAGCTGGAGGTGGTGGAGATGTACGCCCCGCCCCCGGCGATCGGCGGCGTCGCGGCCGCCAGCGACGGCTGACAGCCGGAGCCGGCGGTGAGGCCGTCGTCGTCGGCGGTCGCCTCGGCCTCCGTTCGGCCGCTCCGACGCTGCACACCGGTGGCCCGCCGGCGTGGTGTTCACTAGAGGAATGCCGGTGAATCCCACCCCTTCGTCGAGCGGTTCCCAGGCCTCGCCCGGTGCCAGCTGGGCGGCGGGGCCGGTGACCCGACTCGGTACGCCGACACTGCCGCCGATCCCGCCGGCCGGACCCCCGACGGTGCCGCCGTCCGGATCCGGGGGCGGCGGGGACCGCCGCCGGCTCTGGTGGTTTGGCGGCGCCGCCGGCGCCGTACTGGTGATCGGTCTGGTGGTGGTGCTCGCCCTGACCCTGACCGGCAGGCAGGGTGCCAGCCCGTTCGAGGGGAAGCCCAGGGCGGCCGAGGACGTCCGGCCTCCGCTGGCCCGGAGATGCCCGCCGCTGGCCGGCTCGGCGACACCGACCTCGCCGGCCCGGCCGGCCGACCCGGCGCCCGAGCCCCGGGTCCCGCCGGGTGCCCCGGGCCAGCCGCTGGCCGGAGAGCGCACCGTCGACCGGGAAGCCGGGATCTCGTACCCGGCGTACGGGGCACCGTGGCGGCCGTGGCGGGCGGTCTGGAACGCGGGCAGCCTCCAGGTGCCGTACAAGGTCGGGCAGCACTTCGTCACCGAGGAGGCGTACGACGGGTTCAGCGACTACCACGCCTCGATCCTGTCGGCGGCCGTGCCGGCGGCGGAGAACGACGCCCTCACCTTCGACCTCGAGTGCGTCGGCCGGCAGGTGGCGCACGACGCCCGCACCGAGTACTACCCGCAGCCGAACCGGATGGAGCCGATCCGGGACGAACGGACCACCCTCGACGGCCGGCCGGCCTGGGTGACGGTGTTCCGGCTGCACTTCCGCAGCGAGGGGCTCCGGGCGACGGACGAGCTGGTGGCGATCGCCTGTATCGACGTCGGAAAGCCCAGCGCCGCCGTCCTCTACGTCTCCGTTCCCGGTACCCACCGCCAGTTCGACTGGGTGGTCGACCACGCCCTCGCCTCGGTGCAGGTCCTCTGACCACGCGTCGCCTCCGCCGGGCGGGGCCGGCCGAGCGTGGCGGGGAGCCCGCCCGAAGCGGGCGTCGGACGCGCTAGGGTCGTCTCGTGGCGGCGGGAAGATCGAGAATCCCAGGAGCGAAGCATCCGGTCGAGCGGTTCACCCTGGACAACGGCCTGCGGGTGGTGCTGACCCCGGACCGCAGCGCCCCGGTCATCGGGGTCGCGGTCGTCTACGACGTCGGCATTCGCTCCGAGCCGGAGGGGCGGACGGGCTTCGCCCACCTCTTCGAGCACCTGATGTTCCAGGGGTCGGAGAGCCTGGAGAAGCTCGCGCACTTCCGGCACGTCCAGGGCGCCGGCGGCACCTTCAACGGGTCGACCCACCTGGACTACACCGACTACTGGGAGACGCTGCCGAGCAACGCGCTGGAGCGGGCGCTCTTCCTGGAGGCGGACCGGATGCGCGGTCCCCGGCTGACCGAGGAGAACCTGCGCAACCAGGTCGACGTGGTCAAGGAGGAGATCCGGGTCAACGTGCTGAACCGGCCGTACGGCGGGTTCCCCTGGCTGCGGTTGCCGCCGGTGCTCTTCGACACCTTCCCGAACGCCCACGACGGCTACGGCTCGTTCGAGGACCTGGAGAGCGCCACCATCGCCGACGCGACCGACTTCTTCGACCGCTACTACGCCTGCGGCAACGCGGTGCTGGCGGTCGGTGGGGACCTGGACGTGGCGGAGACGATCGCGCTGATCGAGCGGCACTTCGGGGATGTGCCGGCCCGGCCGGCCCCGGCCCGGCCCAGCTTCGCCGAGCCCGACCTGACCGGTGAGCGCCGCGAGTCGTACGTCGACGCGCTGGCTCCCCTGCCGGCGGTGGCCGCGGCCTGGCGGGTGCCGGACCCGATCGAGGACTTTGCCGGCTATCTGCCGTACGTGGTCCTCGCCGAGGTGCTGACCGACGGCGACGCCTCCCGGCTGGTCGAGCGGCTGGTGCTGCGGGACCGGGCGGTGACCAGCGTCGGCGGCTACCTCGGTCTGATGGGCAGTCCGTTCGACGTCCGGGACCCGACCGCCCTGGTGCTGCAGGCGCACCTGCCCCCGGGCGGCGACGTGGACAAGGTGCTCCGCACCGTCGACGAGGAGATCGACCGGCTGGCCACCGACGGGGTCGCCGCCGAGGAGCTGGCCCGGACGCAGGCCCGGATGGCCACCCACCTGCTCCGGGAGACCGACGCGGTGCTCGGCCGGACGTTGCAGATGGCGGTCCTGGAACAGCAGCGCGCCGACCCGGGACTCCTCGGCGAACTGCCCCGACTGGTCGGCGAGGTCACCGCCGAGCAGGTGCGCGCGGCGGCGGCTACGCTGCGTCCGCAGCGTCGGGCCGCCGTCGAGGTCGTCCCCGGTGGAGGTGCCCGGTGAGCGTCCGTACCCTGCCCCCGCTCGGACCGAACCGCGCGCTGCGGCTGCCCCCCGTGGCCGAGCGGACCCTGGACAACGGGCTGACGGTGATCGCGATTCGCCGGCCCTCCGTTCCCCTGGTGGAGCTGCGGCTCTGGCTGCCCTTCGGCCGGGCGCACCTGGCTCGGGGGCTGATGCTCTCCCAGACGCTGCTCTCCGGGACCGCCGAGATGACCTCGGTGCAGCTCGCCGCCGAGTTGCAGAAGGTCGGCGGCGGCCTCTCCGCCGGGCTCGACGCCGACCGGCTGCTGGTTTCCGGTACGGGCCTGGTCACCGGGCTGGACCGGATCCTGGAGCTGCTCGCCGAGGTGCTGACCGGGGCCACCTACCCCAGGGACGAGGTCGCCACCGAGCGGGCCCGGCTGATCGACGGGATTCGGATGGCGCAGAGCCAGCCGACCCACCTGGTCCGGAAGGCGCTGCTGAAACGGATGTACGGCCGGCATCCGTACGCCGTGCAGACGCCGGAGCCGGAGCAGGTCGAGGCGGTTCGGCCGGCGGCGCTGCGCGCCCTGCACGCCGACCGGGTACGTCCCACCGGGGCGATCCTGCTGCTCGTCGGTGACGTGCAGCCGGACCGGGCGTTGGACGCCGCGGAGCGGGCGCTGAGCGGCTGGACCGGGGATGGCACGCCGGGCGCGTTGCCGCCGACGCCGCCGCTGGAGCCGGGACCGTTGCTCCTGGTCGACCGGCCTGGTTCGGTGCAGTCCTCGCTGCGGCTGGCGTTGCCGGCGGTGCCGCGTACCCACCCGGACCACGCCGCGCTGCAACTGGCGAACCTCGTCTTCGGCGGCTACTTCTCGTCGCGCTGGGTGGAGAACATTCGGGAGGACAAGGGGTACACGTACGGGCCGCACTCGGCGATCGAGCACTCCGTCGCCGGGTCGGCGCTGATCGTCTCCGCCGAGGTCGCGACCGAGGTGACCGGTCCGGCGATGCTGGAGACGCTCTACGAGCTGGGCCGGCTCGCCTCGCTGCCGCCCAAGGAGGACGAGCTGGAGCAGGCCCGGCAGTACGCCCTCGGGACGTTGCAGCTCGGGGTCTCGACCCAGTCCGGGCTCGCCGCGGTGGCCATCGCGTACGCCGGTGTCGGGCTGCGGCTGGAGTTCCTGGCCGAACACGCGGCCCGGCTGGCGAAGGTGACCCGGGATGAGGTGGCGGCCGCCGCGGCGACGTACCTGGCGCCGGCGCGGGCGGTCAGCGTGGTGCTGGGGGATGCGGGTCGGGTCGAGGCGCCACTGGCGGTGCTGGGGCCGGTGCGGACGGAGGCCGCCGGATCGTGACGTCTCCCGCCGCGCCCAGGCCGGAGGGGGTGGTCCATCCGCCGCTCGCCCGCTCCACCCTCGACCGGGCGGCGCACCGGCGGACCGACGAGCGGTGGCTGGCCGAGGCCTGGCAGCGGGCCCGGGTGCTGGTGGTCGACGTGACGGCCGGGGGCCGGACGCTGGTGGGAACGTCGACCGACAAGCCGGAGCTGGTGCTCTTCGGCCCGGCGGACGTGCCGGGGGGCGAGCCGGGCGACCGGCTCTTTCTCGGGGTCGAGCCGGACGGCGTACCGGTCTTCGCGGTCGACGCGCCGCTGCCGGTGGTCGAGGGCACCCGGCCGGCGACCCTGCGCGAGGTCGGGCACCTGCTCAGTGATCGGGACACCGGCCTGTTCACCACCGCGGTCGCGCTGGCCAACTGGCACGCCCGGCACCCGTACTCGTCGCTCACCGGACTGCCCACCACGGCCGGTGACGCTGGCTGGACCCGGCGGGACGCGACCGGCCACCAGATCTGGCCGCGGACCGACCCGGCGATGATCGTGCTCGTGCACGACGGTGTGGCGGGGCCGGAGGGCCGCTGCCTGCTCGGCAACAACGCGGCATGGCGGCCGGCCGAGGGGGTGCGCCGGTTCTCCTGCCTCGCCGGGTACGTCGAGCCGGGCGAGTCGGCCGAGGACGCGGTGCTCCGGGAGGTGGCCGAGGAGGTCGGCCTCGTGCCGCACCACGTCGGGTACGTCGCGAGCCAGGCCTGGCCGTTCCCGAGCTCGCTGATGCTCGGCTTCTTCGCCCTTGCCGATCCGGAGCAGCCGTTGCGGCTGGACCCGGCCGAGATCGCCCACGCCGCCTGGTTCACCCGGCGGGACATCGCCAGGGTCCTGGCCGGGCAGCGGGTCGAGCTGGGTGACGGGCTGCGGCTGGGTCTGCCCCCGCCGTCGTCGATCGCCCTGTTCCTGATCCAGCGGTGGCTGACTCTGCCCCAGTGACGTCGTCTTCTGCCCCGGTGACCCTGCCGGCGTCCGGCGTCGGCCGACCCCGGGCGTCCGGTGTGGGCTGACCAGGGGCGGGATGACCGGTGCGGCGATGAGCACGATCTTGGCCCGCGACCGCCGTTGCCGCGACGATCACAGGCCAAGATCTTGGACCGTCGTGGCCGGGTGTGGCAGGTGCGTGGCGGGGGAGCCGCCCGACCGACGACGGTTGTCTAGGTGGTCAACCCCAGCCGTGAGCCGGGGGTCCCGGGTTGCGGGCCGAGGTGGGACGGTTGCGGAGCCGGGGCCTCCGGCGGCGAGAACGGATTGCCGGAGGGCGTACCGACAACGGGGGGATGGGTGGTCGAACCGTTCGTGGGGGCGGCCGGCTCGGCGGCGTCACGCTGGTCGGCGCGCCGGCGCTCGGGCTCGCCGATGGGGAGCACCTTCACCCGTTGCCGGCCGGCCCGTACGGCACCGACGCTGGCGAGTGCGCGGGCCAGGTGCAACGCGGCCTCCCGGTCGTCGGCCCGGACGACCTGACGGCGGGGCTCGGGAGCGTTCTGCTCGTCGCGGAGGCACTCTCCCTGGGCCCAGGCGGCGGCCAGCTCGTCGTCACCGATGGCACGGATGTCCGTGCGAACGATGAGAAACCGCATGAGTGTCTCCGTGAGACGGTTACGGATTTATGAGTCTCTGATTACTGAGAGAAGTTGCTTCGTGGAACTTCCACGCGTTCTCTTGGCCTATGTTCACCTATGACGGATGGACGGGCAAGTGAAACGCGCCGATTGGCCTGCACGCTCGTCCGATCGGGCGACAAGCCGGTCTCCTGTTCACGCCCGCGACGCCCGCCCGACGGCAAAGTCGCCGGCCAACGGACACGGTTGTCGACGGGCGCCACCGTCGGTCGTCGCCGTCACCGTCCCGTCACCGGCTGGCACCGTCGCACGGCCGCCGTCGACATCCCGGGCGCCCGGCGGGTCCACAGCGGACGAGGCCGCCGGCTCCCGTGTCGGGAACCGGCGGCCTCGTCCGGACGCGTTACTGCTCGGTGAGCCGACCCGTACGCCGGCTGCGCTGGGTGGGTGGCACCGCCGGGGCGCGTACGGCGGCGGGGCTGCGGGCGGGTCGGGAGGATCGCTGGGCGGCGGTGTCGGCGAGCCAGGCGAGTGTCTCGTCGGGACTGAGCGCGGCGCCCTGGAGCCATTCGAAGATTGTGTTGTAGGTGCTGATCTCGTACGGGTCGGTGAGGATCAGGTTCTTGCACTGCCCCTCGATCGCGAGGGTCTCCGGATCCTGGGGCTCGGCGAAGCGGTACAGCGAGAAGCCGGTGTGCGGCAGGTACCAGTCGGCGATGGTGGTCTCCGAGAGCAGCACCTGGAGCGTGACGTTCGGCATCTGGGCGAGCCGGCGCAGCTGCACCAGCTGACCGCGTACCACGTTGCGGGGGCCGGCGCGGCTGCCGAGCGCGGCCTCCTCGATCACCGCCGAGTAGCGTGGCGGCTCGGTGCCCCGCGTGAGGAGCGCCTGCTGCCGGGACATCCGGGCGGCGACCTCGGTCTCCGCATCCTCGGTGTCGTCGTGCTCGGGATCGGTCACCAACTTCCGGGACGAGAGGATCCGCGTCTTCGCGTACTCCTTGGTCTGCAACAGGCCGGGCACGACCACGGGGCTGTACTCGCGGATCTCGACACAGCCCGCCTCCAGCTCGGCGAAGACCTGCTGCCGCGGCGTCATCACCTGGTACGACCGCAGCCAGCCTCGGATGTCGCCGGCCTCGCCGACGATGGTGGCCAGCTCGTCGCGGAGCGGACCGGTGACCCGGTAGAGGTCCAGCAGGTCGAGGACGTCCTTCAGGTCCGGCCGGCTGCGGCCGTTCTCCAGCCGGGACAGTTTGGAGGCGGAGGCCCAGCCCACCGCCTCGATGACCTGGTCGCCGGTGAGCCTGGCCTGCTCGCGGAGGCGGCGTAGCTCCGTGCCGAGCCGGCGGCGTCGCAAGATCGGACTGGGTTGAGGAGGCACTGGATTCTCGCTATCGATCGCGTCGGGCCCGTGGCCGGGCTGGGTGTGGACGGTCCGTTGCGCGCCCCAGCGCTCCAGTATGCCGCGGGGTCAGCACTGTCCGCTGCTGAATGGCCACGGCGTGTCGCGATCCGGCCACGGGTATCGCCCTGAGGCGGTGGCCGGGGCGGTCCACCCTCGACAGGCGGCGGACCCCGGAAGCCACGGCGGCACCCGACCATAGGGATTCGGGCCCGCCCCCGGGGGCCCCACGGTCGACGACCTCGCCCATCCGAAGGGACCCCTCCGATGCGAACCGTGCTGCGCCGTCCCGACTTCCGGCTCCTCTTCGCCGGACTCGTGTTCAGTATGACCGCCGAGTCAATCATGGCGTTGGCGCTGGCGGTCTGGGTCAAGGACCTGACCGGCTCGGACGGCATGGCCGGTGCCACCGTCTTCGCGATGATCGCGCCGATGGTCTTCGCCCCCGTCGTCGGCTGGGTGGCGGACCGGTTCCGCCGCCGCCCGTTCTTCGTCGCGGCCAACATCGGCACCGCGCTCGTGCTCACCCCGCTGTTCCTGGTCCGGGAACGGGACGACGTCTGGATCATCTACGTCGTCGGTTCCCTCTACGGGCTCGCGTACGTCGCGCTCAACGCGGCGCTGAACGGGCTGCTCAAGCAGATCATGCCCGAGGCGCTGATGGCCGAGGCGAACGGTGCGCTGCAGACCGTCAAGCAGGGCCTGCGCCTGGTCGGTCCGCTGCTCGGTGCCGCGCTCTACAGCGGGGCGGGCGGCTGGACCCTGGCGCTCGTCGGGATGGTCGGGTTCCTCACCGCCGCGACCGCGGTCTCCGGGCTGCCGGTCGAGGAGGCGCGACCGCAGCCGGCGCGGCTGCGCTGGATCGCCGAGGTCGGCGCGGGGCTGCGGCACATGACGCACGAACCGGCGCTGCGCCGCGCCGTACTCGGCGTCGCACTGGCCGTCCTGGTGATGGGGTTCAGCGAGTCACTGATCTTCGCGTACGTGGATCAGGGGCTGGGTCGGGAACCGGCGTTCGTCGGCGTCCTGGTGACCGTCCAGGGCGTCGGCGGGCTGCTCGGCGGACTGCTCTCCCCGGTGGTGGTACGCCGGTTCGGCGAGGTGGCCGCGCTCGCCGTCGGGGTGACGGTCTTCGCCTCCGGCGCGCTGCTGCTGGTGTACCCGACGCTGTGGCTGGCCTTCGTGGCCCTGGTCCTGCTCGGGTTCAACCTGCCGATCGCGCTGGTCGGCATGGCGACGCTCATCCAGCGTCGTACCCCCGGGTTCCTCCTCGGCCGGGTCGGCGCGGCGTCCGCGGCGCTGATCAGCGGGCCGTCCGCGGTCTCCATCGGCACCGGGGCGCTCCTGGTCGGTCTGGTGGACTACCGGCTGCTCTTCGTGGTGATGACGGTGGTGATGATGGCCGCGGCCGGCTACCTGTGGACCGGGCGCCGACTCTCGCCGCCGGCCGTCGACCGGCCCCGGGCGCTCACCGTCGCCGCCCGGGTGCGCGGGGACTAGGAGGGCCGCACGTCGGGTCCCGGACCGGAGCGCCGTACGGCGGCGACCGGCGAGGCCGGGCGGGCGCCGGGTCGGGGTGGCCCCGTCCCGCGCGAGAAGCGACAAGATGGGGCCCACCCCTGCAAGCCTGCTATTTCTCCGCGAGCGTGGCCAGCTGCTTCTTGACCTCCACGATGGAGGGGTTGGTCAGCGTGGTGCCGTCCGGGAACCGGACCGTCGGCACGGTCTGGTTGCCACCGTTGACGCTCATCACGAACTCCGCGGCGGCCGGGTCCTGCTCGATGTCCACCACCTCGTAGCCGATGCCCTCCCGATCGAGCTGGGACTTCAACCGGCGGCAGTAGCCGCACCAGGACGTGGAATACATCGTCAACATCGGAACCTCCGCGGTGTCGGTGTCGTCGGCCGGTCCGGCCGGCCGGGTGCCGGCCGGAGATCGGATCGGACGGGATGTCGATCACACAGGCTAAAAGTGCAACGTCGGCGAGGGCTGCCATGATTCCTACCTGTGGCGGCTGACGCAGACGTGGAACGGATCCTGGCCGGGCTCGACCCCGAGCAGCGCAGCGCGGTGACCGCGCCGGCCGGGCCGGTCTGCATCCTGGCCGGGGCCGGCACCGGCAAGACCCGGGCGATCACCCACCGGATCGCGTACCGGGTGCGCAGCGGCCAGATCGCGGCCGGGCACGTCCTCGCGGTCACCTTCACGGCGCGGGCGGCGGCGGAGATGCGGGCCCGACTCGGCGGTCTCGGCGTTCCCGGGGTGCAGGCCCGGACCTTCCACGGCGCCGCCCTCCGACAGGTCCGCTACTTCGCCCCCCGGCTGCTGGGTGGGCGGGAGATGCCGGAGCTGCTGGACAGCAAGGTGCGGCTGGTCACCCTGGCCGCCGCCCGGGCCGGGCTGCGCACCGACCGGGCCGCCGCCCGCGACCTGGCCGGCGAGATCGAGTGGGCCAAGTCCTCGCTGGTCGAGCCCGGGGAGTACGTCGTCGCGGCCGCCAAGGCGGCCCGGGAGACCCCGTTCGAGCCCGCGAAGGTGGCCGAGGTCTTCGCCGCGTACGAGCAGGCCAAGCGGGCCAACGGGGTGATCGACTTCGAGGACATGCTCCGGGCCGCGGTCTGGGGCATCGAGGAACACCCGGACGTGGCCGAACAGATCCGCGCCCAGTACCGGCACTTCGTCGTCGACGAGTACCAGGACGTCAACCCGCTCCAGCAGCGGCTGCTGGAGGCCTGGCTCGGCGGCCGGGACGACCTGACCGTGGTCGGGGACGCCAGCCAGACCATCTACTCCTTCACCGGCGCCACCTCCGGGTACCTGATCGACTTCCCTCGCCGGCACCGGAACGCGGTGGTGGTCCGGCTGGTCCGGGACTACCGCTCGACGCCGCAGGTGGTCGGGCTCGCCAACGCGGTGATCCGGCAGGCCGCCGGCGCCGAGGCTCGGCTGCGGCTGGAGCTGGTCGGACAGCGCCCGCCCGGCCCCGAACCGGACCTGCGGATCTTCCCGGACGAGCCGGCGGAGGCGGCCGCGGTCGCGGTCCGGTGCCGCGAGCTGATCGCCGCCGGTACGCCGGCACGGGAGATCGCCGTCCTGTTCCGTACCAACGCCCAGTCGGAGGCGTACGAGAAGGCGCTGGCCGAGGCGGAGGTGCCGTACCAGGTCCAGGGCGCGGAGCGCTTCTTCGAACGAGACGAGATCCGGCAGGCGATGGTGGCGCTGCGGGCGGCTACCCGGAGCACGCCCGGGCAGGCACCGCTGGTGCCGGCCGTGATCGAGGCACTCGCCGCGGTCGGCTGGGCGCCGGACCGACCCCCGCCCGGCGGCGCGGCGCGGGAGCGCTGGGAGGCACTCGCCGCACTGGTCCAACTCGCCGAGGAGTACGCCGCCACGCCGGCCATCGTGCCGGTCGGCGAGGCGGCGGGCGGGGGGAGGGCGCCGGGTCGCCCGGTGGTCGCCAGCGAGGGGGTCGCCGTCGTGGAACGAGCGATCTCGCTCGCCGACTTCTGCGCGGAACTCGCCCGGCGTGCCGCCGCCCAGCACGTCCCGACGGTCGAGGGTGTGACGCTCGCCTCGCTGCACTCGGCGAAGGGGCTGGAGTGGGACGCGGTGTTCCTGGTCGGGCTCTCCGACGGGACGCTGCCGACCAGCTACGCCAGGACGGCCGAGCAGGTGGAGGAGGAGCGGCGGCTGCTCTACGTCGGCCTCACCCGGGCTCGGGAGTTCCTCTGGCTGTCGTACGCCCAGGCCCGGTCGCCCGGGGGCCGGACCCGACGCCCGTGCCGCTTCCTGCCCCAGTTCGACCGTTCCGGCGGCGGGCGGGCGGCCGGCCGGGGGACGGACGGCGCGACGGGCCGGAAGGCCGACCGGGCGCGCAACCGGGTCGTCTCCTGCCGGGTCTGTGGTGCGACCCTGCTCTCCGGCGCGGATCGCAAGCTGGGCCGGTGTGCGGACTGTCCCTCGGACCTGGACGAGGGGCTGTTCGACCGGCTCCGGGAGTGGCGCAGCCGGGTCGCCGGGGCGCAGAAGGTCCCCGCGTACGTGGTCTTCACCGACGCCACCCTGGTCGCGCTCGCCGAGCGCCGGCCGACCCGGTCGGAGGAACTGCTCGCCATCGCCGGCATCGGCCCCCGCAAGCTCAACCTTTACGGCGACGCGGTGCTCGCGCTGATCGACGGCTCCGAGGTCGACGACGTGCTGATGTCGGCGGAGCCCGGGAGCGGGGCGACGGCCGACGGAGTGGTTCCGGAAGAGACTTCTGTCATCCGGCCGTAAATTCGTTTGCCCTCGCCCCGGGATGAGGAATAGCCTCATGACACACCTCGCGAGCGGCCTCGTTCGGGCTGCTCACGAGGGGTCTGAGTCCGATGTTGGCGACGAGTGAGAGTCAGGAGGTGGCACCGATGGTGACGACATATCTCGTCGAACGACCGTCGGCGCTGTCTGCTGCCCTCGCTCCGATGTCGGAGGCCCGGTGCATCCTGGCCGCCGGCACCCCACGGCTTCCGCAGGCGCACCAGGTACTGGCCCAGGCCGAGCTGGGTCAGGCCCGCGTGTCCGCTGAGCAGGGGACCACCGGATTCACGGGCAATGGCATCCGCGTCGATGTCAAGCGCATGGATGTCAGCGGTGTTCCACCTCGAGGGAGACCGGTCTAAACAGACCAGCCGGCTCACCTCGAGGCCGCGGAACCCGCACACCGGGATCCGCGGCCTTAGTCATTTCCGCACATCGAAGAACGTCGGAACAGCGATCTACGAGATCGAATCGAGAGAGAGGTGACCGGGCGATGAGTCTGGCGTTGGCCCCCGTCGGCGGCAACGTCGAGCTGGAGGCGAACCTGCCCTGCCGGAAGTTCGACCCCGACCTGTGGTTCGCCGACTCGCCCGCCGAGCTGGAGCTGGCGAAGTCGCTCTGCGGGGACTGCCCGCTGCGCGTCGAGTGCCTGGCCGGTGCGGTGGAGCGGGCCGAGCCCTGGGGTGTCTGGGGCGGCGAGATCTTTGAGCGTGGCGCGGTGGTCCCGCGCAAGCGGCCCCGGGGCCGCCCGCGCAAGGAGGACGCTGCCCGCGACGCCGCGCTGCGGGTCGAGGCCCAGGCGCGGCTGGCGGCCAGCGGGCTCGCCGAGTCGCGTACCGCGGTCCGGTTGGCGGCCTGACATGAACCCGATCCGTACCTTCGCCGGCCTCGTACCGGCGCCGCAATCCGCTGAGCTGTCGGTGGTCGCGCAGTCGAACACCGTCCTGCCCGTTCTGAACGGAGTGACCAGGTTGTATCTCATCCACGAAGCGTTGTCCCGGGCCCGAATGCGGGAGCCTCAGGCCGGTCATACCACGAGCACTGAGGCATCCCGTTCCGCCCGTAGCGTCGCCATCCGGGCCCGCCGCCGGGCCGCTCGCGAACTGGGCGTCCTGTAGGCACGTCGGCCCGGGCCGACCCGAGTGAACCGCCGCCGGTGCCGGCGGCGATGGGAGGCCCGGTGCGGTGACGATCCACCGCACCGGGCCTTTTGGGCTGTGGGGTGACCGCGGCCGGGCTGGCCGTCGCGCGGGATACCCGGCAGGCTAGGGCACCGGCGCGAAACCGGGCAGCCAGCGCTCCACGATGCTGCGGTAGGGGGCCTTCGCCTCCAGTTGGCAGAGCACCCCGATCGACCCCAGGGTCACCCGGTGGATCAACAGGTACGACGGCGGCAGGTTGAGCTGCCGGCCCAGCTGGTAGGCCGGTGACCGGGGGTTGGCGATCCGGGCCGCCTCGACCCGCAACCAGGCCCTGGTGAACCGGAACTCCTCCACCGAGAGGGGTTGCAGGATCGGCATCAGGAAGTCGAGCACCGCCTGGGCGTCGATCTTGTTGTCCGCCGGAATGAAACCCTCCTCGCGGAGGCCGGCGACCACCGCCTCGGCGTCGCCGGCGAGCGCGAGCCGGACCAGCCGGCCGATCGGCTCCGGGTGCCCGCCGGGGAGCCGAGCCACCCCGCCAAAGTCGATCACCCCGAGCCGGCCGTCGGGGAGCAGCCGGAAGTTGCCGGGGTGCGGGTCCGCGTGCAGCAGGCCGACCCGCATCGGCGCGGAGAAGTGCAGGGTGGCCATCAGCCGGCCGGCCCGGTCCCGCTCGGCCTGGGTGCCGGAGTCGATGATCTGGGAGAGTGGCGTGCCCTCGACCCAGTCCGTCACCAGCACCTGCGGCGCCGCCGCCACCACGTCGGGGACGAAGATCTCCGGGTCGTCCGCGTACGCCGCGGCGAAGGCCCGCTGGGACTCCGCCTCCAACTCGTAGTCGAGCTCCTCGCTGATCCGGGCGCGGAGTTCGGCGAGCAGCGGCTTGATGTCCAGGCCGGGTTGGATGGCCCGGAACATCGCGCTGAGCCGGGACAGCTGCTTCAGGTCGGAGAGCAGGGCCGGTCCGGCGCCCGGGTACTGCACCTTGACCGCCACCGGGCGCCCGCCGACGGCGTCCGGGCGGGTGGCGGCGGACCGCGCCGTCGCCCGGGCACCCCGGCGTCGTCCGGCCGAGGGCTCGGTCCGCCAGATCGCCCGGTGCACCTGGCCGATGCTCGCCGCCGCCGCCGGCCTGTCGTCGAACTCGACGAAGTACGACCGCCAGTCGGGGCCGAGCTGTTCGGCGAGCACCTGGTGCACGGTCGCCACGGGCAGTGGCGGCGCCGCCTCCTGGAGCTTGGTCAGCGCCTGCCGGTACGGTGCGGCGATCTCGTCGGGCAGCGCGGCCTCGAAGACCGACAGGGCCTGACCGAACTTCATCGCGCCGCCCTTGAGCTGCCCGAGGACGCTGAACAGCTGCTCGGCGGTGCGCTGTTGGATCTCGGTCGAGATGACCTCGGAGGCGAGCCCGGTCACCCGCTTGCCCACGCCGAGCACGGTCCGGCCCGCGAAGCCGAGCGGCAGAGCGGCGAGCTTGGCGGTCCGAGAGACGGCGCGGCGTGGGATGTCGGTCACCAGATCATTGTTACCGACTCAACGGTGTTGCGGCCGGTGTCGGCGGGTGGCCCGGGCCACGTCATCCCCGAGGTCGTGCCCGGTTTGGCGGCTGTTCCGCCCGAGGCGGTCGGTCCGTCCCCCACCGGTGGCGGCCTATGGCGGGTCCGCGCGCCGCCGTCCCCGGCGACCGCACCCGCAGGCGGGGTGGGGTGGCCAGGTGCGGCGCCGGACCTGGCCCGGTCCGGTGACCTCCACGGCTCCGCCCAGCGTCTCCCCGGCGGCGCCGTCCAGGAAGGCGAGGGCCTCGGCCACGGCGTACCCGGTGGCCGCGATCAGGGTGGCGACCAGGCAGGGCTCCGGCGTGGTGCCGGCGGTCAGCTGGGCGGCGAGGTGGGGCCAGCCCGGGTCGCGGTCCTGCCGGTGCAGGTCGATGCAGTTCAGGCAGGGCGAGCCGTTCGCGGGCACCAGTGGGCCGATCACCGGGGTGCCGTCGCGCAGGTCCAGCAGCAGGTGCGGTTGTCGGCGCTGCGCGTACGCGGCGGCGAGCAGCCCGGCGGGACGGTCCACCCCCACCTGGACCACCAGGTCGACCCGGCCGCGTCGGACGGGCCGGACGTCGGTACCGGGTGCGCAGCGGACGATCGCGTCCGCCACGGCGGCGGCCCGGGGCCGCCGGATGTCGGCGGCGAGCAGCCCGCCACCGGCGGTGTCGGTGGGGACGACCTGGCCGGCCAGGTCGGGGTGGACGTGCCCCACCCCCGACTGGGCCAGGGCGATCGCGACCGGGGCGGCGAGCCGGCCTCGCCCGGTCACCACGACCCGGGCGGCGGCGCGCCGGCGGAGCACCTGGGCCGGGGTACCGGAGAGGTCCGGCACCCGCCGGGCGAGCGCCGCGGCCTCGGCGGCGAGCCGCTGCCGGGCCGGCTCGGGCAGGTCGGTGGGGAGAAGCGTGTGCGCGGCGACGACCAGGCCCGCCGCGCGAAGCGTGTCGATCAGGGCGCGGGCGTCGTCCCGGGTGACGTTGACGGTGACGGCGTGGTCCAGGATGGCCCGCTCGCTCCGGGTGCCGTCGAGCAGGTCAAGCAGCCGGGCGGCCGCGGGATTGGCCACCTCGAGCAGGACCGCATGGCGCGGGTCGAGGCCGAGTTGGAGGGTGTGACGGTCACGCCAGAGCCGGGCGAGGCCGGGTAGCAGGGTGGGACGAGGCAGGACGCTTCGGGTCATGGCGAGACAGGCTGTCACCGCTCAGGGCGACGGTGCCGGCGTTCGTCCACAGCCCGGTGGCGCTGTGCACTGCCCTATCCACAGGATTCGGCTCGTTTTCCACAACCGGAAGGTAACTCGTGTCGCCGCGCTGACACGACGGCTGGTGTCCGTACCGCGACAGTCCGCGGAAAGCGGGGAGGGGTGGCCTGGCCACCCCTCCCCGCAGTGCACATGATTGCCGGGTCAGACCTTGGCCTTGCCGAGGATCCGGTTGACGGTCGTGCCACAGACCGGACACTTCCCCTTGGCCATGTTCATCCCCGTCTTGGAAACCTCGACGTTGCCCTCGAAGTCACGCTTCTCCTTGCACTTCACGCAGTATCCGTTGTAGGTCTGGGCCTTATCGGCCACGGTGCCCTCCTCGTCTCCTCCGCCGGCTCTCTCGAGCCTGACGTGCGCCCGGCAGCGGGCCACGTAGGCGCCAGCGCTGGGGTTTCTCCGCGGTCACCGCTGTGACCGCCGGTCCGCGGACCCTACCCAGATCTGGGCAGTTCCATGTCAGCAATCTGTCGACACTGTGAGGAAGCCGACGACCAGAGTGTGCATGCCGGAATAGGTCGGATAAGTCAGTTTCGCAGGGACACGCCGGATGAACCCTGGCGAACGGGGGGCCCGAGGTGCCCACGCGGGAGCCAGGCATGATCGTCTACCGTTGTCAACGATGCCCCGCCGTCTCGATCGGGGACGGCCGGTGCGGCCCGAGGGGCTAACCGGCGATCATCGCAATGAATTTTTTCTGGACTGTTCGGGCCTAACCAGTATTTTTCTGGCAGCAATCTCGGTGTTGACTCTTGCGGTCCCCGGGTCGGTAAGCATTAGTTTTCCATCGTGAACGGAACCCGGGGCTGCGTGGTCCGCTAATGGCGGGGGCGCGCAAGCCGGTCGTCGAGGTGCGGCGCAGTCAGCGCCGGCGTCGGACGGTGTCCGCGTATCGGGACGGCGAGCGCGTCGTGGTCCTCATCCCTGACCAGTTCTCCCGGGCCGAGGAGAGCGAGTGGGTGGACCGGATGCTCGCCCGGCTCGCCGCCCGCGAGGAGCGGGCCGGACGGTCCGACGAGGAACTGCTGCTTCGGTCCCGACGCCTCGTCGACCGCTATCTGAGCGAGCATGGTGGAACCGCGGTGCCGGCGAGCGTCCGGTGGGTGACGAATCAGAATGGTCGTTGGGGTTCATGTACGCCCGCCGATCGCACGATTCGGATCTCCCACCGGATCCAGGAAATGCCGGACTGGGTGATCGATTACGTGTTGCTGCACGAGTTGGCCCACCTCGTGGTGCCCAGCCACGACGCGCGGTTCTGGGCCCTGGTGGGGCGGTACCCGAAGGCGGAACGTGCCCGGGGCTACCTGGAGGGGGTCGCGGCGGCCGCCGGGATAGCCCTGGCCGACTGAGCGGGCACCGGTCCGCGTACTAGGGTCGAGCGGGTGGCCCGCCGTGTGATCGTGGTGATGCTCGGACCTGTCCCGTGGGCGCCGCCGGGGACCAGCCCCGACCAGTGGCGCTCCGCCCTCGCCGAGGACGTGGTCGACCTGGTCGCCACCCTGCGCGAGGTGGACGCCGCCCTCGGCGCCACCGCCGTCGACCGGCCACTGGCGGAGGCGGTCGCCTGGCCCGGCATGCCGGTCTACGAGCTGCCGGCTCCCCGGGTCGGCGCGGCGTTCGCCGCCGCGGCCGCCGACGGGTACGACCAGGCGGCCGTCATCGCCGCCGACGTACCGGACCTGCCAGGGCTGCTCCTCGGCAAGCTGCTGCGTCCGCTGACCACCCGGGCCGTCGCGGTCGCTCCCGCGCTCGGCTCCGGTCCGGGGCTGCTCGGGGTGGCGGCCCGGCTGCCGGTGCCGGCCTGGCTGCCGGAGCTGGACCTCGACACCGCCACCACCGGCCAGCTCCGGAGCGCCGCACCGCGACCGGGCGAGGTCGCCGTCACCCCGGGTTGGCGCAGGATCCGGGCCGCCGCGGACGTCGCCACGCTGGATCCGGCGGTCGAGGGGTGGGACACCACACGGATGCTGCTCGGCGGCTGACCGGCCCGGCCCCATCCGTTCGGCTGACCGGACCGGCCCCACCTGCCCGCACCGTCGCCCGGCTCGAATCCGGGGCGGCTATCCGGTCTGTCCCGGGCCGGAGTCGTCCGGCTCGTCCGGCCGCTCCTGATCCGGCTCCGCCGCCCTCTCGGCGGTGCCGAAGTCGAGGTCCTCCAGGTCTCTGAGGTCGAGCTGGGACCGGGCGAAGGCCTGCGGGTCGGCGAAGTCCTCCTCGGCGGGGAGCAGGTCCGGGTGGCCCCAGAGCGCGTCCCGGCCGGCGATCCCCCGGTGCTCGGTCAGCGCCGCCCAGAGCGCCGCCGCCTCGCGAAGCCGGCGGGGACGCAGCTCCAGCCCGACCAGGGCCGCGAACGTCTGCTCGGCCGGGCCACCGGCGGCCCGCCTCCGCCGGAACGCCTCGCTGAGCCGGTTGGCGTTGGGCAGGCGGCCCGAGGCGGCGGCGTCGACGACGTGGCAGACCCACCCCTCGACCAGGGCCAGCGTGGTCTCCAGCCGGGCCAACGAGGCCTTCTGCGCCGGGGTGTCCTCCGGGGTGAAGATCCCCTCCAGCGCCAGCGCCTGGAGCGACTCCGGGTTCATCGGATCGAGCCGGCCCATCGCCTCCTCGATCGCCTCCCGGTTCACCGTGATGCCGGCCGCGTACACCTCCACGGCGCTGAGGACGTGGCCGCGCAGCCACGGCACGTGCTGGAAGAGTCGCTGGTGCGCCGCCTCACGCAGCGCGACGTAGAGCCGTACCTCGTCCTCGGGGAGTTCGAGGCCCTCGCCGTACCTCTTGATGTTGGCCGGGACGAGTGCGGCCGTGCCGGCCGGACCGAGCGGGAGACCGATGTCGCCGGCCGAGAGCACCTCGGCGGCGAGCGACCCGAGCGCCTGACCGAGCTGGCCGCCGAAGAGCGCCCCGCCGAGGGTGGTGAGCATCGACTGCATCGGCCCGAGCTGCGCCCGGGCCTCCGGCGGCACCAGGTCGCTCATCGCGCTCACCATCCGCCCCGCCACCGGGTCGCAGAGCTTCCGCCAGACGTCGAGGGTCTTGTAGATCCACTCGTTCCGGTTCCAGGCCAGCGAGACGCGGATGCCGGACGGATGTGCCGAGGCGGGATCGAGCCACAGGTCGGCCAGGCGCAGCGCCTCCTCGACCGCGTTGCGCTCGTACGGCGTCACGGCCGGGTCGCCGGCGGCGGCGAGCTGGCTGGCCGCGACCTGGCGGGCCAGGTCCCAGTTGACCGGGCCGCTGCCCGGGGCGGCGAACAGTTGGTGAAGCTGGGCCATGAACTGCTGCATCTGCCGCGGGTCGTTGGGGTCGGGCGGTTGACCACCCGGGAGGGCGAAGCCGAACGGGATATCAGGCACCCGTCCACGGTACGCGCGCGGCCCAGCCGGACGCCCGTCCAGGTGTTGCGCTGAGAGGGGAAATCCGGGTCGCACCAGGGTCGGGGAGCCTCCGGGGCGGCGGTGAGCCGCCACCGGGCGGAGACCGGGGTTCGGTCGCCGGCGAGTCCCCGGCGCATGGGTACGCTTCGCCCTATGAGACGTCGCGGTGTCACGGTTCTGCTCGGCGCGGTGATCACCGCCCTGCTCAGTCTCGGCGTGCTCGCCGCTCCCATCCCGTACGTCGTGCTCGGCCCGGGCCCGACCGTGGACACCCTGGGCCGGCAGGACGACAAGGAGGTGATCCAGGTGTCCGGCCGGGAGACCTCCACCTCGGCGGGGCAACTGCGACTGACCACGGTCGGGGTCCAGCCCGACGTCAAACTCCTCACCGCGATCGCCGGCTGGCTCTCCTCCGACGAGGCGGTGGTGCCGTACGAGCTGATCTACCCGCCGGGTGAGACGCAGCAGGAGGTGGAGCGGCGCAACGCCGAGGACTTCGCCGCCTCCCAGACCAGCGCGGAGACGGCGGCCCTGCGCGAACTCGGCTACCCGGTGCAGGTGGTGGTCAAGAACGTCGTCGCCGGCGGCGCCTCCGAGGGGATCCTGAAGGCCGGCGACATCATCACCTCGGTCGACGACAAGCCGGTACCGACCGCGGGGACCCTCACCAGGCTGGTGCAGGCCCAGCCGGCCGGTACGGCGCTCACCATCGGCTACACCCGCGACGGCGCGCCGGCGACCGCGACCATCGTGACCCGCGCCACGGACGGCGGGCCGCCCCGGATCGGCGTCGAGGTCGAACAGCGGCAGCCGCACCCGTTCGATCTGAAGATCGATCTCGGCAACATCGGCGGGCCGAGCGCCGGCCTGATGTTCGCGCTCGGAATCATCGACAAGCTCACCGCGGAGGACCTCACCGGCGGTCGGATCATCGCGGGCACCGGCACCATCAACGACGAGGGCGAGGTCGGCCCGATCGGCGGTATCCCGCAGAAGCTCGTCGGGGCGAAGCGCGCGGGGGCGACGTACTTCCTCGTGCCGGCCGACAACTGCGCGGAGGCCGTGCGCAACGCCCAGCCCGGACTCCCGATGGCCCGGGTCGCCACCCTCCAGGACGCGCTCGCCGCCCTGGCGACCATCCGCGCCGGGGGCGAGCCGCCGCACTGCTGACCCGGCTGCCGACCCCGCCACCGGATCCGTCTTTCCGGAGGATCCGGCTCCGTCCGCGGCGTCGGCCGCGGCTGCCCCGGGCGGCACGCGTCCGTCGTTCGGCGTGCCCGATTCGCCGCCTCGTTGACGGCGGACCGATCAGACCCAGGAATACCCCGTAGTCTAGGTGCCTGATCAGAGCCGGTCACTTCCGAACGTGCGGAGCCAACAGTGGTCATGCGTAGCAGCCCCCTACCAAGAATGAGCCGGCGCGGCCGCGCCACGGTGGGCGTCCTCCTCGGGGTGTTTCTGCTTCTCACCCTGCTCGGCTGGGGCGTCCAGGCCTGGACCGACTGGCTCTGGTTCCAGGAGGTCGACTACACGCAGGTCTTCACCGGCGTGCTGGTCACCCGGATCCTGCTCTTCGTCGTGGTCGGGCTGGCCATGGCGTTGCTGGTCGCCGGCAACATGTGGCTGGCCTACCGGCTGCGACCGCTGCTGCGGCCGAACTCGCCCGAGCAGGTGACCCTGGAGCGCTACCGTTCGATCCTGACGCCGCGGATCGGCATCTGGCTCGCCGCGATCGGGGTGATCGTCGGGTTCTTCGCCGGGCTCTCCGCGCAGACCCGCTGGGCCCAGTGGATGCTCTTCCGCAATTCGCAGAACTTCGGGGTGCGGGATCCCGAATTCCACATCGACGTCGGCTTCTACGTCTTCCAGTTCCCGTTCCTGCGCTACCTGCTCGGCGTCGGGTTCACCGCCGTGGTGCTGGCGGTGATCGGTTCGCTCGCGATGCACTACATCTTCGGCGGGGTACGGCTCCAGGGGGTCGGCGACCGGATGACCACCGCCGCCCGGGCCCACCTGACCACGCTGGTCGCGGTCTTCGTCCTGCTCAAGGCGGTCGCGTACGTCCTGGACCGCCGGGCCATGCTGCTGGAGTTCAACGAGGGGGTCGACCTCTACGGGGCTGGGTACGCCGCCATCAACGCCCTGCTGCCGGCGAAGGAGATCCTGGCGTACATCTCGATCGTGGTCGCGATCGCGATCATCGTCTTCTCCAACGCCGTGATGCGGAACCTGGTCTGGCCCGGCATCTCCCTCGCCCTGCTCGGTATCTCGGCGGTGGCGATCGGCGGCATCTACCCGTGGGCGGTGCAGACCTTCGAGGTGCGGCCGAGCGTGAAGGACAAGGAAGCGGTCTACATCCAGCGGAGCATCGACGCCACCCGGGCCGCCTTCGGCCTCGCGGACACCAAGGTCATCCCGTACAGCGCGTCCAACCTCAGGCCACCGGAGAGCCTGGCCACCGACACCAACGTGGTGCCGAACGTCCGGTTGCTCGACCCGCAGCTGGTCTCCGAGACGTACACGCTCGCGCAGCAGGTGCGCAGCTTCTACGACTTCGGGGAGAAGCTCGACATCGACCGCTACCAGATCGGCGGCAAGACCCAGGACGTCGTCGTCGGGATGCGCGAGATCAACTACCTGAAGCTGACCGACCAGCAGAGCAACTGGATCAACCGGCACACCATCTACACCCACGGCTACGGCATGGTCAGCGCCCCGGCCAACCGGGTGGTCTGCGGCGGCCAGCCGTACTTCGTCTCCGGCTTCCTCGGGGAGCAGCGCCAGGAGGGCTGCTCCTCGGCGACCGAGCAGATCGTGGTCGATCAGCCGCGGATCTACTACGGCGAGCAGATGGACGACGGCGACTACGCGATCGTCGGGCAGACCGACCCCAACCGCCACGTCGAGTTCGACCGGCCGACCAGCCAGGAGGGCGAGGGCGGCTACACCTACACCGGCTCGGGCGGGGTCGACATCGGCTCGTTCGGGCGCCGACTGCTCTACGCGATCAAGGAGCAGGAGCCGAACTTCCTCCTCTCCGAGGCGGTCAACGCCAACTCCAAGCTCCTCTACGTGCGGAACCCGCGGGACCGGGTGGAGAAGGTGGCGCCGTTCCTCACCCTGGACGGCGACCCGTACCCGGCGGTGGTCGGTGGCCGGATCGTCTGGATCCTGGACGGCTACACCACCGCGGCCACCTACCCGTACTCCCAGCAGATCAACCTCCAGGAGGAGACGGCCGACGAGCTGACCGGCCTCGGCACGTTCGAGCTGGCCCGCGAGAACATCAACTACATCCGGAACTCGGTCAAGGCCACGGTCGACGCGTACGACGGCACGGTCCGGCTCTACGAGGTGGACGACCAGGACCCGGTGCTGAAGGCGTGGAACAAGGCCTTCGGCGGTGACCTGGTGATCCCGAAGTCGGAGATTCCCGCCGAGCTGGCCGAACACTTCCGTTACCCGGCCGACCTGTTCAAGGTGCAGCGCAACCTGCTGGCGAAGTTCCACGTGACGAACCCGTCCGAGTTCTTCTCGGGGCAGGACTTCTGGGAGGTGCCGAACGCCCCGGACGCTCCGGACAGCGGGAAGAAGCAGCCGCCGTACTACCTGTACACCCAGTTCCCGGAGCAGGAGGGGCCGCGCTTCCAGCTCACCTCGGCGGTCACCCCCGTCGGGCGGCAGAACCTCGCCGCGTTGATCAGTGGGTCGTACGTCGACGGCCAGCCCCGGCTGGAGGTGCTGGAGCTGCCCGACCAGACGGCGATCTCGGGGCCGGTCCAGGTCCACCAGAACATGACCAACAACGCGACCATCCGACAGCAGCTCAACTGGCTCACCTCGAACCAGGCGCAGGTGCAGTACGGCAACCTGCTCTCGCTGCCGTTCGGCGACGGGATGCTCTACGTCGAGCCGGTGTACGTGAAGAGCAACCAGCAGAACGCGTATCCGCTGCTCCAGCGGGTGCTGATCTCGTACGGTGACGGCGGCCAGTACGTCGCCCTCGCGAACAGCCTGGAGGAGGGGGTCAAGGAACTCGTCCGGCAGGGCAAGGAGGCCGGCACCGGCACCGGTACCCAGCCTCCGCCGCAGACGGGGGACACCACCACCCCGCCGTCGTCGCCACCCCCGTCGGATGGGACTCCTCAGCTCACGCCGGAGTTGGCCGCCGCCGCGACGAAGATCCAGAACGCCATCGCCGAGGTGAAGGCGGCCCAGGCGTCGGGCGACTTCGCGCGGTATGGCCAGGCCCTGAAGGCCCTGGACGAGGCGATGAACGAGTTCCAGGAGGCGCAGAAGGCGGCTTCCGGGACGCCGACCCCGGGTGGCTCTCCGGCCCCGGCCGGCTCACCGGCCGCCAGCGGCGGTACGCCGAGCCCGTCGCCGTCTCCGGGTACCGGCGGCTGACCTGTGCGTTCTCCCTGATCGGCGGCCGCCACCGGCGGCCGCCGATCAGTTTCCGCCCCCGTTTTGCGGACGGCGGGCCGAGTGCGCTAATGTTAACGGCGCCGACGCGGGGTGGAGCAGCTCGGTAGCTCGCTGGGCTCATAACCCAGAGGTCGCAGGTTCAAATCCTGTCCCCGCTACCACGGAGAACGGCCCTCCAGAGATCATCTGGAGGGCCGTTTCGCGTGTCCGGGTTGCGCCGGTCGTGACCGGCGCCCCGGCCGCGCCGCGGACCTCGCCGTTCTCCGCCGCGTTGCCGACGTGATTTGCCCCGAGCGCCGAGGATGGGGGCATGGAGATTTTCAGGAGCTGGTGGGTCCGGTTGACCGGGTTGCTCGGCGCGACGGCCCTGGCGGTGTTCGTTCCCGCGGCGGCCTGGGCCGCGACCCCCGCAGGTGGGGTCGTGCTGGAGGCGGCCCGCCGGCGCTCCGGCGTCCGGTTCAGCCCCTTCACCTGCGCGTGCTGCCTGATCGTGCTCGCGGTGATCGTCGTCGTGCTCGTGTACGTCATGCGCAGCCGCCGGTCCGGGCGGCGCTGAGCCCGCCCGGAGTACCGTCGGACCGCTCGGCGTGAGCCCGTCGGGGGTCAGCTCGTCAGGGTGGCGTTCGCCTGGCTGATGAAGGCGGCGGCGGCCTCCCGGGGAGTGGCGCGTCCGAACTGAACGTTCTCCGCCGCCTGCAGGAGCAGGGTCTTGACCGTGGCGTGCCCCCGGGGCGGCGGCACCGGGGCCGGCCCGAACCGCTCGGCCATCCCGGCCTCGAAGGCGGCGGTGAGTTTCATGCTCTCGTCGGTCAGGGATTCCTGCACCACCTGGCGGACGTCGAGGTTGGCGCTCAGGCCCCGCTCGGTGCCGAGGATGGTTCCGGCCTGGACGTCGTTGACCAGGAAGTCGATGACGTGCACCACCCTGTCCGGGTGCCGGGTACCGCGGAAGCCGGCCCAGTAGATCGACGCCCGCGCCCACTGGGCTTCCGGTGCGCCGGGATAACTCACCACCCGGAGCTTGTCCTTCGTCAGCTTCTGCAACTCGGGCAGCTGATTCGACCAGGCGAACGAGGCCGCCGCCTCGCCGGTGGCAACCAGCTGTTGGGTGACGTCGCCGCTGTTCGCGCGGTGGATGACCCGGGCCGGCGGGGTGGCGCCGCCGCGCCGGGCGTCACGCCACATCTCGAACCACCGGGTGAGGTCGTCCTCGGTGAACCCGATCTGCCGGCCCTTGTACAGCTCCTTCTGCTGTGAGCGCAGCCAGAGCCACAGCGCCTTGTAGTCGCCGGACGGGTCCATCGTGCCCGCCACCTTGCCGCCGGTGCGCTCGGTCACCCGTTTCGCCCACGCCAGGTACTCCGGGTACGACATCCCGATCCACGGCTCCGGCAGATCGAGCCGGTCGAGCAGGCTCTTGTTGTAGATCAGCCCGGGCGTGTTCGCCGCTCCCGCCGCGGCGACGATCCGGCCGCCGACCTGGCTGGACTGGGCGAGACCGCTCGGAAGCTTGCGCAGGTCGAGCCTGCCGGCCCGGACGTAGTCGGTCAGGTCGAGCAGGATCTCCCGCTGGGCGTACTCGGTGAGGTAGTTGTCGTCGATCTGGAAGATGTCCGGGGCGTTCCCGGCGGCGGCCTCGGTGGAGAGCCGGTCGTAGTAGCCGGCGTTGCCCTGCCAGGTGAACTTGAAGGTCACGGTCGGATACCGCTGGCTGTAGAGCTCCAGGGCCTGCTTGGTCAGGGCTGCCCGCTGCTCCCCACCCCACCAGAAGACGGAGAGCTCGATCCGCTCCTGTGGTATCGCGGTGTCCCCTCGCGTGCAGCCGCTCAGCGTGATCGCGATGGCGAGCAGGGCGGCACCGAGACGCCACGGGGTCCGGCCGGTCTGGGTGGGACGGGGGAGAGGCACGGCAGCTCCTGACGACACCGGTCAGTGGGACGACAACCGGATCATTGACACCGGGGATCATTTACACAGCCCCTGTCGCCGGGTGTCAACGGTCATCCGGTCGGGATCGCTGGCGGCGTACCCGAGGGCGGGTGACCGGGGTGGGCCGGGGGCGGCCCGGCACCGGTGCCGCCGCGTGATGTACTGGCCGGGTGGAACTGCTGCATTCCGGCAAGGTCAGGGACGTGTACGCCGACGGCGACGACCTGATCCTGGTCGCCTCGGACCGGGTCTCGGTCTACGACGTGGTGCTGCCGACCCCGATCCCGGACAAGGGCAAGCTGCTCACCGCCCTCTCGCTCTGGTGGTTCGAACAGCTCGCCGACCTCGTGCCCCACCACGTCATCTCGGCCACCGACGTACCGCCCGAGTTCGCCGGGCGGGCGATCCGGGTACGTCGGCTGGAGATGGTTCCGGTCGAGTGCATCGTGCGGGGCTATCTGACCGGGTCCGGCCTGGCCGAGTACGAGAAGACCGGCGCGGTCTGTGGCATCCCGTTGCCCCCCGGGCTGGTGGAGTCCTCGAAACTTCCCGAACCGATCTTCACCCCGACGACGAAGGCGCCGACGGGGCAGCACGACACGGCGATGACCTTCGCCGACGTGGTGGCGAAGGTCGGCGCCGAGACCGCGGAGCGGCTGCGCGAGATCACCCTGGCCGTCTACCGGCGCGGCGCCGAGATCGCCGCCGACCGGGGGATCCTGGTCGCCGATACCAAGCTGGAGCTGGGCTGGGCGCCGGACGGCACCCTGGTCCTCGGCGACGAGGTCCTCACCTCAGACTCGTCCCGGTTCTGGTGGGCGGCGGACTACCAGCCCGGCCGCCCGCAGTACGCGTTGAGCAAGCAGTACGTCCGGGACTGGGCGGTCAGTACCGGCTGGGACCGGACCGGACCGGCTCCCGAGATGCCGCCCGAGGCTGTCGAGGCGACCCGGGAGCGGTACGTCGAGGTCTACGAGCGCCTCACCGGCCGCCGCTGGTAGCACCGGCCACCGCCGGTGGCGCCGGCCACCGCTCGTGTCCGGGCGGGGTGGCCGGCGCCACCAGGGCTCGCCTGCCGCGCCGGTCAGGCGCTCGCGACCTGTATCTCGAGTTCCCGGAGCTGGTCCGGGTCGGCGACCGCCTCGATCGCGATGATCCGGCCGTTGGCGATGCTGAAGCTGACGGCGAGCCAGATCTTCCCGGCGGGCGTCCGGACCACGGCACCGGCGGCGCCGTCGATGACGGCCGGTGCGGCGGTCTGGGCCCGACCGGAGAAGTACGCGGCGACCGCGCGCGATCCCCGTAGCGCGGAGGTGCCCTCGTGCCGGGCCAACACCGCGTCGGCGCGTAGGACGACATCCGGGTCGAGCAGGGTGAGCAGGGTGTCGAACTCGCCGCCGCGTGAGGCGGCGAGGAAGGCGTCGACGATTTCGCGCTGTCGCGCGACGTCGACGTCCGGCGTCGCCGCGGCGCCCTGGACCCGGCGGCGGGCTCGGCTGGCGAGCTGCCGGGTCGCGGCCGGGCTGCGTCCGACGATCGGCGCGATCTCGTCGAAGGAGATCGCGAACATGTCGTGGAGCACGAACGCGAGCCGCTCGGCCGGGGTCAGGGTGTCCAGGACGACGAGCAGCGCCAGGCCGACCGAGTCCGCGAGCAGCGCCTCCTGCTCGGGGTCAGCCCCGTCGCCGCTGGCGGCGGGCTCGCTCGGCCGGTCGTCGATCGGCTCCTCCCGACGGTGGTCCCGGGACCGCAGCATGTCCAGGCAGATGCGCCCGACGACCGTGGTGAGCCAGGCGTCGAGGTTGTCGAGCTCGCCGTGGTCCGTTCGGGTCAGCCGCAGCCAGGCTTCCTGTACGGCGTCGTCGGCCTCGGTCCGCGAGCCGAGCATCCGGTAGGCCACCGCCCGCAGCCGGGGGCGGCACCGCTCGAAGCGCTCGGCCAGCAGGTCGTCGCTGCTCACAGTCATGATCTCCGTCCATTGTGGGGGCAGTTTTGTGACTGTCGCCACATTCGTCACATTTGTTGGCCCGGGGCCGTCGACAACGTGACGAACCATGACGTGCCGATGTGACACCCACACCGGCCAAGGATCGCAAAGGAGACCACCATGCAGGCACGGATCGAGAACCCGGCCAAGCTCTTCCCCGACACCACCAAGGCGATCAACCTGATCCACAAGGCGACGCACTCCGCCGGGGTTCCCACCCGGACGCTGGAGCTGGTGCACCTCCGAGCCAGCCAGATCAACGGCTGCGGTGCGTGCGTGGACTTCGGTGCCCGCCAGGCGAAGCGCAACGGTGAGACCGACGAGCGACTCTTCGCGGTGGCGGCGTGGCGGGAGACGCCGTACTTCACCGACGCCGAGCGGGCGGCTCTCGCCCTCGCGGAGGCGGTCACCCGGATCGCCGACCGTCCGGAGGCGGTCTCCGACGAGATCTGGGCGGACGCGGCCAAGCACTACAACGAGAAGGAACTCGCGGCGCTGGTGCTCTGGATCGCCATGACCAACTTCTTCAACCGGGTCAACGTCACCATCCGGCAGCCGGTCGTGCAGAGCTGGGAGTGAGCCGGACCCCGTCCCGGGCGGACGGACCGGGAGGGCGGCGTCCGCGTCGCCGCTCCCGGCCCGTCCGGCGGCGGTCCCGTGGGCCGTCCGCCGCCCGGTACCCGGTCGCCGGGGACGGCGACACTCCGCGGGTGGGTAGGTTCCGGGGCGCGCCCGGCACGGTGTCGAGTGGTCCGTTGGTACCGTCCTGGGCCAGTGGCGCTCAGGCGGTGGGGGCGGGGGCGCGTCGGCGGCGAATCGCCCGGATCAGGATGAGGACCCACGCCACCGCCGCGACCAGGCCGCCCACCACGAGTCCGGTGATGATCAACCAGGTATATCCGCCGTCGGCGGCGAAGACACCGTTGCGGGCGCCGGTGTCCCGCGCCGCCACCTGCTGGCCCACCACCATGCCGTCGGGTTCGTCGTAGAGGATGACGTCGGTCCGCCGCTTCCCGCCGTCGGCGGCCACGAAATCGCCGTACCAGGTGCAGCTACGCCCACCGCAGTCCTCCCGGACGGCGGTGAAGGTGCCCTCGGTGCCCTTGCCGGCCTTCGCCTGCCACGCCGGGACCAGGTCGAACATGCCGAAGGAGAACCCGATGGCGGCGATGACGGGAAGTCCGACCCAGACGAAGAACGCCCTCCGCCAGCGAGAGATCTTTTCGAAGATGGTCACGGCGGGTCAGGCTAGTGGACCGGAGCGCCATCCAACCGGTACGCCATCGGCAACCCACGGACTCCGTCCCTCCGCCCGCGGTGAAGTCTGCACCTCCCGCCGGGTCAGCATCGGGTCGACCGACCGAAGCGGGTCAATATACTCGCCATCATGGCGACGTCACCCGCCGTTGTTCGAGCGCTTGACGAACAACTGAGGGGGCTCGGGTGGGTCAGCGACCTGATGGTGGACGGGTCATTGGCCACCGGCGACTACATACCCCGCATCAGCGACCTCGACCTGGTTGCGCTGGTCGACGGACCGGTTGACGCCGATCGGCAGGCCGCGCTCGTCGCCATCCATCGTCGCCTCGACAACGGGATCGGCGCGGGTTTCAAGCTCGGCTGCGTCTACGTCGACAGCACGACCATCACCCGCATCGAGCTGCGGCATCCGACGCGGACACACGGCCAACTCGTGCACCGCATCCTCTCCGGGATCACGCGGGCAGAGCTGGTACGACACGGATACCAGATCTTTGGGCGCTCGCCGCGCGACGTCTTCCCCGAAGTCTCGGCGGACGACATCCGCGCGGCGGCCCGCGCCGAACTGACCGGCTACTGGGCCTGGGCCGCTCGCCGCCCGTGGCTCTGGCTGGACCCCACCCTCGCTGACCTCGGCCTTACCTCCATGGCCCGGAGTCGCCACGCACTCGACAACGGCGAGCTCCTCACCAAGACGCAAGCCATCGGGCAGGCGCACGCCCCGGCCTGGCTGATCAACCACCTCGCCGCCAGACGGCGAGGTGAGCCCGTCACCTCGCCACGGCTACGCACCGCCCTGATCGCCTGGCGGGACGCCCGCCGTACGGTCGCCCGGGCGAAGCGCGGCCGGCGAGACTCCCCGACTCCGCAACCCCCCCACCGTGCGGTGAGGACCCAACCGGCCGACGACGCGGCCGGCTGGGTCCGGACACCCTCGTGACGACTCGTCCGCGCGATGGTGTCCCGCCCGTGGTCGTTCGGTCGACCGAGGGCTCGTTACTCGCCCTCCTCCACCCAGTCCAGGGTGCGCTGCACGGCCTTGCGCCAGTTGCGCAGCTCGCGGTCCCGGTGCGCCGGGTCCATCGCCGGCTCCCATGCGGCCTCCTGGCGCCACTGGGCGCGCAGCGTCTCCAGGTCCGGCCAGAAGCCGACCGCGAGACCGGCGGCGTACGCCGCGCCGAGGCAGGTGGTCTCGCTGACCGCGGGGCGCACCACCGGTACGTCGAGCACGTCGGCGAGGAACTGCATCAGCAGCGCGTTGGCGGTCATCCCGCCGTCGACCCGGAGCCGGCGGAGCGCCACGTCCGAGTCGGCGGTCATCGCGTCCACCACCTCCCGGGTCTGCCAGGCCGTCGCCTCCAGCACGGCCCGGGCCAGGTGCCCCTTCGTGACGTACCCGGTCAGGCCGGCGATCACCCCCCGGGCGTCGGCGCGCCAGTGCGGAGCGAAGAGTCCGGAGAACGCCGGCACGATGTAGCAGCCGCCGTTGTCCTCGACGGTCCGGGCCAGCTCCTCCACCTCCGGCGCGGAGGAGATCAGCCCCAGGTTGTCCCGCAGCCACTGCACCAACGAGCCGGTGACCGCGATCGCCCCCTCCAGGGCGTACGTCGCCGGCTGGTCCCCGATCCGGTAGCCGACGGTGGTGAGCAGGCCGTGTCGGGAGACGACCGGCGACTCACCGGTGTTGAGCAGCAGGAAGCTCCCGGTGCCGTACGTGCACTTCGCCTCGCCGGGGTGGAAGCAGGTCTGTCCGAAGAGCGCGGCCTGCTGGTCGCCGAGGGCACTCGCCACCGGCACCCCGGCCAGCACCCCGGTGGCGGTGCCGTAGACCTCGGCCGAGGAGCGGATCTCCGGCAACATCGCCCGAGGCACGCCGAGCGCGTCGAGGAGCTCCGGATCCCAGTCCAGGGTGCGCAGGTCCATCAGCAGCGTCCGACTGGCGTTCGTCACGTCGGTGACGTGCCGGCCGGTCAGCTTCCAGATCAGCCAGCTGTCCATCGTGCCGAACAGGACCTCCCCGCGCTCGGCCCGGGCCCGCAGGCCGTCGACGTTGTCCAGCAGCCAGCGCAGCTTCGGTCCGGCGAAGTACGTCGCCAGCGGCAGCCCGGTACGCTCCCGGACGCGCTGCTCACCGTACTCGGCGTCCAGGTGACGCAGCAGCGGCCCGGTTCGGGTGTCCTGCCAGACGATGGCGTGGTGCACCGGGGCGCCGGTGGCCCGGTCCCAGACCACCGTGGTCTCCCGCTGGTTGGTGATGCCGATCGCGGCCAGGCGGTCCGGCCCGATCGACACGGCGGCGAGTGCCTCCCGGACCACCTGTTCGACGTTGGTCCAGATCTCCTCGGCATCGTGCTCGACCCAGCCGGGGCGCGGGAAGATCTGCCGGTGCTCCCGCTGGGCGATGGTGACGACGGTGCCGGTGGCGTCGAAGACGATGCACCGGGACGAGGTGGTGCCCTGATCGATCGCGGCGACGTACTGATCGGTCATTCGCAGCACCGTACCCGGCGGCGTGGCGCGCGTCACCTGCCGTGCCCGTCACCCCGTGCCGGCGACGGACTCCCGAACGGTTCCGGCGTCGTCGCCCTCGCCCGGTGGCGGGCCGAGGCGCGCGCTGACCCGTACCGTGGTGCCGCCCGGTCCGCTCTCCACCACCATCTCGTCGGTGAGCTGCCGGGCCAGCCAGAGGCCCCAACCCCCGCACGCGTCCGGGTCTGGTCGCTGCCGCGTGTCGAGCCGGTCGGTGGCGATTCCGCCACCGGTGTCGGAGACCGCACAGTGCAGGAGCTGGTCGGCACACCACAGCCGCAGCCTGCCCTGCCCGCCGCCGTGCCGGACCGCGTTCGTGATCAGCTCGTTGACCGCGAGGACGTAGTCGTCGAGGCGCGCGCCGGTGAGCCCCGCCGCCGCCGCGCAGTCGGCGACGGCGTGCCGGAGCCTGGTGACCTCGCCGTGGGCGAAGGCCCGGGCGAGGAGCAGGACGGAGGCGTGGACGGCGGCGACGGATGGAAAAGAACCTGTGTCGTTCATCAACCTTCTCGCCGCGGCTCGTCACGTCCTTTCCGGGATCTTTCACATTACGTCAGGGCGTCCTGACCCGCACCGGTGCCGAGTTGCGGGGCCGGGACGCCGGGCCGGCCGTGCCGGGTTCCCGCGAGCCGGGAAGGCTGTGGGATCGTCGGAGCGTGCCGGACCCGGACGACCCGCGCGAGCGGCGTGCGCCGCTGGACAACCTGCAGGCGCCGCTGTGGCGCTCGATCGCCGTCTACCGGTTCGCCGCCCTCGCGTACGTCGCGGTGCTCGCCATCCGCAACCTGGGCGAGTACGCGCACCCGGTCGCCGGCGGGGTACTGCTGCTGTTCATGGCCGGCTGGACCGTCGTCACCGGGTGGGCGTACGCCGACCCGGCCCGGCGCCGGTGGCCGCTGCTGCTCACCGACCTCGCGGTCGCGCTGGCCGTACTCCTCGCCGCCCTGCGGGTCGTCGGTCGGCCGGCGCTGAACGCCGGCATCCCGCCGCCGAGCGTCGCCTGGCTGGCCGCCCCGGTGTTGGCCTGGGCGGTCTCCGGCGGTCGCCGGCGCGGGGTGGCGGCGGCCCTGGTTCTCGGCGCCACGGATGTGGCGGTGCGGGAACGGCTGACCCAGGCGTCGCTGACCGGCGCCGCGCTGATGCTGCTCGCCGGGATCGCGGTCGGGCACGTCGCCCGGCTCGCCGTGATCGCCGAGGAACGGCTCCAGCAGGCGGTCGAGCTGGAGGCCGCGACGCGGGAGCGGGAGCGCCTCGCCCGGGACATCCACGACTCCGTCCTTCAGGTCCTGGCCCTGGTCCGGCGGCGCGGCGCCCACCTGGACGGTGAGGCCGGCGAGCTGGCCCGGCTCGCCGGCGAACAGGAGGCGGCGTTGCGTGCGCTGATCACGACCGGCCCGCCGGTCGGCCTGGAGCGGCGGGAGGTCGACCTGCGGACCGTGCTCGGCCGCTACGCCTCCCCGACGGTCTCGCTCGCCACCCCGGCGACACCGGTACCGGTGCCGGCCGACGTGGCCCGGGAGGTGGCCGCCGCGGTTGGCGCCGCGCTCGACAACGTCGCCCGGCACGGCGGCGGTCGGGGCTGGGTGCTGGTCGAGGACGACGCCGCCGAGGTCACCGTCTCGGTTCGGGACGACGGGCCGGGCATTCCGGCGGGCCGGCTCGCCGAGGCGGCCCGGGAGGGGCGGCTCGGCGTCGCCCGGTCGATCCAGGGGCGGATCGCGGACCTGGGCGGTACGGTGCGGATCAGCTCGGCGCCGGGAGAGGGGACCGAGGTCGAGCTGCGGGTGCCGCGTGGGCGACCGGGCTGAGCCCGATCACCGGGGCCGCGTCGACCGTGGTGCGGGGATTACGCTCGGCCGGTGACCGACGAGCCGCCGATCCGGGTGATGGTCGTCGACGACCATCCGATGTGGAGGGAGGGAGTCGCGCGCGACCTGACCGAGGCCGGGCATCTCGTTGTGGCCACCACGGGGGAGGGGCGCCAGGCGATCCGGATCGCCCGGGCCACCCGGCCCGACGTCGTCGTCCTCGACCTCCAACTGCCCGACATCTCCGGGGTGGAGGTGATCCGTGGCCTGCTGGCCGAGGTGCCGGATGCCCGGGTCCTCATGCTCTCCGCCAGTGGGGAGCAGCAGAGCGTGCTGGACGCGGTGAAGGCGGGCGCGACCGGATACCTGGTCAAGTCGGCGTCGCCGGCGGAGTTCCTGGAGGCGGTCCGCCGCACCGCCGCGGGGGAGGCCGTCTTCACCCCCAACCTGGCCGGGCTGGTGCTCGGCGAGTACCGACGGCTCGCGGTGACGCCCCGACCGACGGACGACGGGAACCCGCCCCGGTTGACGGAGCGGGAGACCGAGGTGCTGCGGCTGGTCGCCAAGGGGATGTCCTACAAGCAGATCGCCGCCCGGCTCGGGATCTCGCACCGGACGGTGCAGAACCACGTCCAGAACACGCTGGGCAAGCTCCAGATGCACAACCGGGTGGAACTCACCCGGTACGCCATCGAACACGGCATCGACGGCTGACCGGGTCCCGGGTGGCGCGGCGCCGGTGGTCGGGGCCGCGCGCCGGACGCCGCGCGAAGGGGGATCGTCCGGCCGGCCCGGTGTCGGCGACCCACACCCGTGGAGGGTGGCCGGGACGGTGACCGGCGCCGGCCACCCGGCGACCGACCGTCCGGCGGTCACAGCGCGGTGGACGACGGCGGGGAGTCGGTCTCGTTGATCGCGAGTTCCTCGGCACTCGCCCCGCCGCCGGACGCACCCGCGTCGTAGGCGATCGAGTCGGTCTCGTCGTCGTCGCGCGCTCCCTGGTCCGGCTCGACCAGCCGGCCGACGGGCCCGCCGCCCGGATTGTCGCCGAGCCTGCCGTGGTCGTACACCGAGACCGGGGAGCGGGGGTCGGAGGCGGGGCCGTCATCGATCACGTCCGCGTCGAACTGTGCCTGGGCCGCGGCCTCCTCGCTGTCCGCCTCGGCCGCGATGGCGGGGTCGACCGGTCCGGCCAGGGGGTCGTCGATCGACGGTTCGGGCTGCTCCCGCGCGATCTTGTAGTCCAGGGACTCGCCGTCGAGCTGTTCCTCCGCCGTACTGCCGAACCGGTCCACGGCGAGCGGCCGGTCGGCCGGCAGCTGCGCCGGGTCGGGACCGTCGGCCTCGCGGCCGGTCAGTACGTCGTTACCGGCCGTCGAGTCGTCGTCGGCGGTGCCGGGAAGGCCCTCCGCCTCGGGGTCGGACACCGGAGTCGGAAACTCGTTGTCGCGCATGACAGATCACTACCCGGTGCGGCACGGGATAACCCGCCCGCGCCGCGAGCGGGCGGCTCGGCCCGGGTTTCCGGCCCGTGTCACCGGTCATGACCGTCCCGGCCCGCGGAGTCCGGTCCCGGCCCGGCAACCTGTCGTGTGCCGCGGAGTCGCCGTCCGACTCGCCCGCCGCCGTCCCGGTCCGGCGCCGCCTGTCCGGCCCGGCACCGGCTGGGCGGCCTGGTGCCGACTGGGGCAACCGGCCCCGGCTGTCTCGCCCGAGACGGCCGGTCTCGGGCGGTTCGGCCGTGCCCGGCCGGGTCTCGGGCGGTTCGGCGGTGCCCGGCCGGGCGGGACCGGTTCCCGCCTGGTCCGAGCGGGTCAGACCGGGGACGTCGGGCGGGCCTGCCGTCCGGCCCTCCACCGCCCGCCGGACTTGCCAAGTTTCCGCTCGGTCCGGCCCGGTTAATGGGAGCCTCTGATCGAACGGCCGTTGCCCGTAGCCCTTTGCTGGAGGTGACCATGCGCGTCGGCCTCGTCTGCGCACACGCCGGCCCGCCGCAGGAGGTCCGTAACCGGTACGCCGGCACACACCAGCATGTCGCCCGGGTCGCCGCCGAGCTGGCCGGCCGGGGGCACGAGGTACGGGTCTACGAGCGGCTCGACGACCCCGAGCTGCCGCCAACGAGCGACATCGCCGGTTACCGGGTGGAACGGGTTCCCGTGGGTCCGTTGCGGCGCACCTCGACCGGCGAACTGGTACCGCACGTGCCCGAACTCGGCCGGTGGCTGACCGAGCGGTGGGCGGCGGAGTGGACGCCGGACGTGGTGCACGGCCACTTCTGGATCGGCGGCCTCGCGGCGGCCAGTGCGGTCCGGGAGACGCTCATCCCGGTGGTGCAGACGTTCCACTCCCTCGGCGTCGAACAGCTGCGCCACCTCGGCGCCGCGTACGCCGGACCCGAGCAGCGGATACCGCTGGAACTCGCGCTGACCCGGGCGGTGGACCTGGCCGTGGCCCAGCACAGCGACGAGGTCGACGAGCTGACCCGGATGGGCCTGCAACGGGCCTCCGTGGTCGTGGTGCCGACCGGCGTCGACACCGAGCTCTTCACCCCGGAGGGCGAGACGGCGCCCCGGGACGAGCGGCCGCGGATCCTCGCGGCCGGCGGGTTGAACCCGGGGCACGGTCAGGAGGACCTGGTCCAGGCGATGCGGCTGGTCGGGGACGCCGAGCTGGTCATCGTCGGCGGCCCGCCCGGCGGCGACCTCGACAGCCACGCCGAGGCCCGCCGGCTGCGTGAGGTCGCCGCGCAGCTCGGGGTCGCCGACCAGATCCGGCTGATCGGCCCGGTGCCGCACGACGAGATGCCCGCCTGGTACCGGTCCGCCGACGTGGTGGCCTGCACCCCCCGGTACGCCTGCACGGGCCGGGTGCCGCTGGAGGCCATGGCCTGCGGGGTGCCGGTCGTCGGCTACGCCCTGGGCGGCATCGCGGACACCGTGGTCGACGAGGTGACGGGGCGGCTGGTGCAGCCGGGCGACGTACGCGGGCTGGGCATCACCCTGCGTCGGCTGCTCGCCGCCGACGCCGAGCGGTTCGCGTACGGGCACGCGGCCGTGGACCGGGCTCGGTGCAGCTACACCTGGGACCGTACGGTCGGCGCCCTGGAGCGGCTCTACGAGCGGGTGGTCCGCCGACGCCAGCCCGCGACGAGCCAGTAGCGGACCGGACGCCGGGACCAACCCGCGCCGCAGGTGTCGGGGCTCGGGCGGGCCGGGGTGCCCGGGGACGCGGACCGTCACGAGGGTGCGCGCTGCCGGCCGAGGGCGACGAACACGGCATCCGCCTTCCCGGCCCGGCCGGGGCGATGCTGGTGTTGCGGTTCGGCGTACCGGGTCAGGCCCAGCACCGCGACCAGCGTGATCAGGAAGCCGGCGGTGGCCAGCCACTCCCGGCCCGGCCAGATCCGGTCGCCGAGCAGCAGCAGTCCCACGATCGCGGCGGGGACCGCCCCGGCCGCGTCCATCGCGGCCACCGCGGCGGTGGTGGAGCCGCGCTGCATGGCGAGCCCGAGTAGCAGTTGGCCGACGACCGAGTGGGCCGCCAGCAGGTAGAGCAGCGGATGGGTGAGGAAGGCGTCGACCGTGTGCACCGAGGCGAGCGGTCGGGCGGCCACCGCGGCGGCCGAGAACGCCAGCCCGGCCAGGGAGCCGAGCGCCACCGAACCGGGTGCGCCGTGGAGCCGTACCGCGAGGACGCCGAGCCCGCCGATCACGCCGAGCGCGACGACCAGCCCTGCCACCGCGGCAGGGCCGAGCTGGCGTGACGGCGCCGGCCGGGCGGCCACCACCAGCGCGGTGATCCCGGTGAGGAGGAGGACGAGCAGCAGTACCTCGGCGGTGGGCAGGCGCCACTTGAGCACCAGCACCCCGAGCAGGGCGGTGACCCCGAGCCCGGCCGCCACGCTCGCCTGGACCAGGAAGAGTGGCAGGTCACGCCGGGCCAGGAAGGCCAGGACGAAGCCGAGGGCCTGGCAGCCCAGCCCGAGCAGGTACGTGCGGTGCCCGGCCAGGCGTACCAGCAGCGCCGGGTCGAATCGGTGGTGGGGGGTGGTGCGGGTCGCCGCCACCGACTGGAGAAGGTTGGCAAGGCCGTAGGCGGCGATCATGGCCGCGAGGAAGCACCAGCCGGTGGACACCTGGCGAGGATAGAGGGTGACTCCGCTCACCACCCGTCCGGCCGGGCGGCTCGGTCGGGGAGTTTTCGGTCCGGCCGGCGGTGCAGGTCAGCCGAGCCGGTCGAGGAGGTCCCGGTGCAGCTTGCCGTTGCTGGCCACCGCGCTGCGGCCCGCCGGCCCCGGACGTCCGGTCAGGTCGGTGAAGGTGCCGCCGGCCTCGGTGACGATCGGGATCAGGGCGGCGAGGTCCCACAGCGACAGCTCCGGCTCGACCATGGCGTCGACCGCGCCCTCGGCCACCAGCATGTAGCCGTAGAAATCGCCGTACGCCCGGTTCCGCCAGCTGGTCCGGATGATGTCGAGCATCGCGTCGAGCCGGCCGGACTCCTCCCAGCCGTTCAGCGACGAGTAGCAGAAGCTGGCGTCGGCGAGCCGCGCCACCCCGGAGACCCGGATCGGGGTCGCCGCCGCCTGGTGCCGGCCGGCGAAGGCGCCGTGTCCGGTCGCCGCCCACCAGCGCCGCCCGAGGGCGGGGGCGGAGACCAGCCCGACGACCGGCTGGTCGCCCTCCATCAGGGCGATCAGGGTGCCCCAGATCGGCACGCCGCGGACGAAGTTCTTCGTGCCGTCGATCGGGTCGATCACCCACTGTCGGCTGCCGGGGCCGGCTGCCGGGGCGGAGGCGCCGAACTCCTCGCCGAGTACGCCGTCCCGGGGACGGGTCCGGGCCAGGGTCGCCCGGATGGCCCGTTCCACGGCGGTGTCGGCGTCGGTGACCGGGGTCAGATCCGGTTTCGACTCGACGTGCAAATCGAGGGCTCGGAACCGGGCCATCGAGATGGAGTCGGCGGTGTCGGCGAGCATGTGCGCCAGAGCGAGGTCGTCCGCGTACCGGGCCATGCTGGGAAACCTACTCGATCCGGGCCGGCCGGTCGTCGCGCGGCGCCCCGGGCGGATCGCCTACTCGATCTCGCCGGCCCGCGAGGCGAGCAGTCGACGGTACGACGCCAGTCGTCGCGGGTCCGCGTTGCCGGCCACCACCCAGGCGTCCAGGGCACAGTCGGTCTCGTCCGGGGTGTGCTCACAGTTCGGCGGGCAGTCCACGGTCCCCTCCACCAGGTCCGGGAAGCCGTGCAGGAGGCTCGACGCCGAGACGTGGGCCAGGCCGAAACTGCGGACCCCGGGCGTGTCGATGATCCAACCGGGGTGGTCCCGGGTGCCGGGCACCGGTGGCAGGCGCAGCGCGACCGCGCTGGTCGAGGTGTGCCGGCCGCGGCCGATCGCACTGACCGCGCCGACCGCCCGCGCCGCCGCCGGGACCAGGCGGTTGACCAGGGTCGACTTTCCCACCCCGGAGTGGCCGACCAGCACCGAGATCCGTCCGCTGAGCAGCCGGCGCAGTTCGCCGAGGTCGGTGGTGGGCCCGACGAGGACGGAGGGCAGGTCCAGCTCGGCGTAGTAGTCGAGCACCCCGTCCGGCGACGCCAGGTCGGCCTTGGTCAGGCAGAGCAGCGGCTCGATGTCGGCGTCGTACGCGGCGACCAGGCAGCGGTCGATGAAGCCGGTCCGGGGCGGTGGGTCGGCGAGCGCGCTGACGATCACCAGTTGGTCGGCGTTGGCGACGACGACCCGTTCCAGCCGCCCCTCGGGGGTCGTCTCGTCGTCGTCGGCGGTCCGCCGCAGCACCGAACTCCGGTCGGCGATCCGGACGATCCGGGCGAGCGTCCCGGGCGCCCCGGAGGTGTCCCCGACCAGGGCCACCCGGTCGCCGACCACCACCGATCGGCGGCCCAACTCGCGGGCCCGCATCGCGGTCACCGTCGCCACGTCGTCAGTCGTCGGGTCGTCCGCGGTCACGCAGGTGTAGCGACCCCGGTCCACCGCGACCACGAAACCCTCGACCGCATCGGCGTGCCGTGGCCGGGTGCGGGTACGCGGACGCGACGAACGACCGGGTCTGACCCGTACGTCGTCCTCGTCGTACTCGCGTCGTCTGCCCGCCAGTGCGGTCCCCTGTCTCGTCTCGCGCCCTCGTCGGCCGGCGGCGGGACGGGACAGACCGGGAGGGTCCCGGCTACCGGTGCCCGCTGCCGCCGCTCACCATCGTTGACCATAGTGCCGGGAACTCGGGCATGGTCTTGGAGGTACACGCCACGTCGTCCACCGTGATCCCCGGTACCGCCAGCCCGATCACCGCGGCGGCGTGCGCCATCCGGTGGTCCGCGTACGTCCCGAAGGTGCCGCCGCGCAGCGGCCGCGGCCGGATCTCCAGCCCGTCGGGTGCCTCGGTGACCTCGGCTCCGACGGCGGTCAGCTCCCGGGCGAGCGCGGCCAGCCGGTCGGTCTCGTGGCCGCGGATGTGCGCCACCCCGAAGAGCCGGGACGGCGAGTCGGCGAGCGCGGCGAGGGCGGCCAGCACCGGGGTGAGTTCGCTGACCTCGGAGAGATCGGCGTCGAGCCCGTGCAGCACCCCCGTGCCACGGACCGTGAGGCCGTCCGGGCCGATCGTCACCTTGCCGCCCATCCGCTCCAGCAGCGATCGCAGCGTGTCGACCGGCTGTAGGCTGTCGCGCGGCCAGTCAGGCAGGGTGACGCTGCCGCCGGTGACCAGCGCGGCGGCGAAGAACGGCACCGCGCCGGAGAGATCCGGTTCGATCTCCCACTCCCGTCCGGCGAGGCGGCCCGGCTCCACGACCCACACGTCCGGGACACTGTCGTCGACCACGGCTCCGGCGGCCCGGAGCATCTGTACGGTCATCCGTAGGTGCGGCGCGGAGGGGACGGGTGGCCCCTCGTGGCGGACCACGACCCCACGCTCGAACCGTGCCGCGCTCAGCAGTAGCCCGGAGACGAACTGGCTGGAGGCCGAGGCGTCGATGGTGACCTCGCCGCCGGTCACCCGTCCGGTTCCCCGGACGGTGAGCGGCAGCCCGCCGCCGGCCGCCGCGTCGATCCGGACGCCGAGCGAGCGGAGCGCCTCGACCAGCGGGCCCAGGGGCCGGACCCGCGCCTGCGGGTCGCCGTCGAAGGTGACCGTCCCCTCGGCCAGCCCGGCGACCGGCGGTACGAACCGCATGACCGTCCCGGAAAGCCCGACGTCGACGTGGGCGGGGCCGCGGAGCGTGTCCGGTCGGACCAGCCACCGCTCGTTGTCCACAATGGAGACCTGCGCGCCCATCGCCCGCAACCCGCCGGCCATCAACTCGGTGTCGCGGGCCCGGAGCGGGTGGCGCAGCGTGCCGGGAGCGTCGGCGACCGCGCTGAGCACCAGGGCCCGAGCGGTCAACGACTTGCTTCCGGGCAGCCGCAGGGTCGCCTCGACCGGGTCGGATGCGGCCGGCGCGGCCCAGGGACGGCGCGGATGGGTTGCGGTCACGTTCGCCACCGCTCCAGTCTGCCCCGGGCCCCGCTCTTGCCGGCCGCCGGCTCGATGGGTCCCGCCTGCCGGGACGGTGGGCCGCCGGCTCGGCTGCTCCGCCTGCCCAAGGGGCGGGCCGCGGCGGGGCGGCCGAACCGCCGCCGAGGCGCTAGCGTGTGGTCATGTGTGGCAGGTACGCGACGACCCGGAGCGCGGCCGACCTCGGCGCGCTGTTCGAGGCGTACGACGACACCGGTGACCAGCTCCGTCCCGACTACAACGTCGCACCCACCGATCCGGTGCCGATCGTCCGGATCTCCGAGGCGACCGGCGGTTCCGTGCTCTCGGTCGCCCGGTGGGGACTGCTTCCGCCCTGGGCGAAGGACGCCCGGGTCGGCGCACGCATGATCAATGCCCGGGCCGAGACGGTCGCCACGACGCGGGCGTACGCCTCCTCGTTCGCCCGGCGTCGCTGCCTCGTCCCGGCCGATGGCTGGTACGAGTGGGTGCGTCGGGGCGGTTCCCGGCAGCCGTATTTCATGACCCCCCGGGACGGCTCGGTGCTCGCCTTCGCCGGGCTTTGGTCGGTCTGGAAGGGCGCCGATACCCCGCTATTGACCTGCAGCATCGTCACCACGGCCGCGCTCGGCGACCTCGCTGCGGTGCACGACCGGATGCCGCTGCTGCTGCCTTCCGACCGCTGGGCCGACTGGCTGGCCGGCGATGGCGAGCCGGACGCGCTCCTCGCCCCGCCACCCCCGGAATGGTTGGCGGGACTGGAGATTCGACCGGTCGGAAAGGCGGTCGGCGACGTACGGAACAACGGCCCCGACCTGGTCGCCGCCGTTCCCGCCCCGCCGCTGCGCGCGTTGCCGGAAGAGCCCGCGGTATCGACATTGTTCTGAGCGGCGAACCACGCATTCGCGTGCACCGATTTGACACCCTTCGAGGTGGAAAGTCGTACGGAGTTTCTTAAACCTTTGCGGCTAACCCTTGTCACCCATCGTGAGAGTGCGATAGAACACAGCGCCGGCAGTGGATGTCAGCTCGCATGGGGTGAGCGACGTCCACCGATCTTCGTCGGTCCCACGGGGGAGGTGGGTGAATGACACGGGCGCGCATGCCACGCCCGCACGAGGTTGCCGCGGCACGACGAGACCCGAGGCTGATTCGGGCCCTCAACGAGCGGCGCCTCGACGACGCCTGGCGGACCAGGGGGGTATGTCAAAGCGTAGACCCGGAGACGTTCTTTCCGGCGCCGAGCGAGCCGGCCGACTCTGCGGTGGCGCTGTGCCGCACCTGCGACGTGCAGGGGCCGTGCCTGGCGTGGGCTCTGGAGGTGGGTGACTGCCACGGCGTCTGGGGGGCCACCACGCCGCGTGAGCGCCGGGCGATGCTGGTCGCCTGGCGGGACCAGGTCGAGGCCGACCCGTCCGCGGCCGGCGACGCCGGTCCGCCGGTCCGAGACCGGCTGCTGACCCTCGCGCCGGTCGGCTCCGGCCGTCGCTGACGCCGGGGCCGGAGCGCCGCCGGGACCCCGCGCGGCCGGCCGTCGCCGGCCCGCACCGCCGGATTCGCGTACGGCCGCCGACGGCTCCGGCCGTCGGCGGCCGTCGGACGGGTCGTCGCGCCGCACGGGACCGGCCCGCGACCGCGAGCCCGCCGGCGCTGTTCCCGCGTCGAGGCACCGCACGCGACCTCCGGTGACCTGCCATACAGTGGCGCGGTGCGCCGCAGTGACGAGATCGACACCCCGCGGGGACCGGCCCGCGTCGCGTACGACCTGCCGTGCCCTCGTCCCGCGACGCTGCTGGTGCTCGGGCACGGGGCGGGCGGCGGGGTAGACGCGCCGGATCTGCTCGCGCTCCGGGACGCGGCGGTCGCCGCCGGGGTCGGAGTGGTCCGGGTGACCCAGCCGTACCGGGTGGCCGGGCGACGTGCGCCCGCCCCGGCCGGCCACCTCGACGAGGCCTGGACGGCGGTCGTGACGGCGGTGCTGCGCCGCTGGTCGCCCCGGCCGACCCTGCTCGTCGGCGGCCGGTCCAGTGGGGCCCGGGTCGCCTGCCGTACCGCCCGCGCCTGCGGCGCCGTCGGGATCGTCGCCCTGGCGTTTCCGCTGCACCCGCCGGGGAAGCCGGAGCGATCCCGGGCGGCGGAGCTGGTGACGGGGCTGTCGACCCTGGTGGTGAACGGCGACCGTGACCCGTTCGGCGTACCGGAGGCCGGCCCGGGGATCCGGGTCGAGGTCCGGCCCGGCGAGGGGCACGACCTACGGCGTGATCCCCGGGGCACGGCCGAGGTGGTGCTGCGGTGGCTGCGCGAGCGGGGCTGGGCGAGCTGACCCCGGCGCGTCGGCCGTTTCCCGGTCTCGGGGCGGTCGTTGCTCCACATGATGCCGGACACCGGGCGGGCTCGCCGAGCCCGTGACGGCGCCCGGTTTCATCCTCCCAGGCCCTTCCTGGTCCCAGCGGTGGCAAGTCCGGCCGGATGCGCCACGGCGGGGGCCAGGGACGGGCAGCTCCCGGAATGCGCCACCGGTCGGTTGTGTTGCTACCCGGCGGAAGCACCCGAGCGCGAGGGGGTTGAACCGGTGTCGACCGAGACGCGGAGCCTGGAGTACGGCCGCGAGACGCGGCGTCCCGACCGGAGACGGGCCGGGCCGGTCTTCCGGTCTCCTGGCGACAGAGCTCCGGCGTACCCCGGTGCCCCGCGAACCGAATCGCCCGGCCGTGGTTTCCGCGTATCCTCGGCGGGACAGCCGACTCGGGTCGCGGCGGCGGTACCGGCCGTGGCGCCGACCCGGTATCGAGGCGAGGGGGGCGCGCGGTTGACACGACCGGAGAAAACGGACGAGCGTACGGACGAGCGTCGAGCCCGGTTCGAGCGTGACGCGCTGCCCTTCGTCGACCAGTTGTACGCGGCGGGCCTACGGATGACCCGGAACCCGGCCGACGCCGAGGATCTGGTGCAGGAGACCTTCCTGAAGGCGTTCGCCGCGTTTCACCAGTTCGAAGAGGGCACGAACCTCAAGGCCTGGCTCTACCGCATCCTGACCAACACCTACATCAACTCCTACCGTCGTCGGCAGCGGCAGCCGGTGCAGGCCCCGACCGAGGAGATCACCGACTGGCAGCTCGCCGAGGCCGAGTCGCACACCTCCAGCGGCCTGCGCTCGGCCGAGACCGAGGCGCTGGACCGGCTGCCGGACAGCGACGTCAAGGAGGCGTTGCAGCAGCTTCCGGAGGAGTTCCGGCTCGCCGTCTACCTCACGGACGTCGAGGGGTTCTCCTACAAGGAGGTCGCCGACATCATGGGTACGCCGATTGGCACCGTGATGTCCCGGTTGCACCGCGGTCGCCGGAACCTGCGCAAGCTGCTTGAGCGTTACGCTGCCGAGCGGGGCTTCACGTCGGCCCCGTCGACCAGGTCCGCCACCGCCGGCCGGGAGGTGTGAGCGAGCATGAGTTGTGGGAAACCGCACGAGACCGACTGCCGTGAGGTGCTGGCCGAGGTCTACGTCTACCTCGACCTCGAATGTGACGACGAGCGGCGGGTCCGGATCCGGGAACACCTCGACGAGTGCTCTCCCTGCCTCCAGGAGTACGGCATCGAGCAGGAGGTCAAGGCGCTGGTGGCGCGGTGCTGTGGCAACGAGACCGCACCGGCCGAACTCCGGGAGCGGCTTCGGGCCCGGATCGCCGAGATGGTCTTCAGTTCCGAGACCCGGGAGTACCTTCCCGACTGAGCCCGGCGCTGGCCGGCCGGTGACGACCCGCCGGACCCGGCCGGGGCTCGCGACGGTGGCGACGCGCGGCGTGGGCCGCGTGCCGCCGGTGCGGGCCGTCGGCCGTCCGGGTCCGGCGTCCGGTCGTCGTCTCCTCAGGAGTTGGGGCGCTTGCCGTGGTTGGCGGCGCTCTTCTTGCGCGCCTTCTTCTTCCGCGCTCGCTTCGCCATCGTGACCTCCCGTCCACACAGCGGCGGTTGACAGTTGGATGTCGCGGTACGGGGATGACGTTCTCCCGCCCGCGCCGGGCAATCCTCCCATGGCCCACCGCCGGTGCCGCGACCGGCGGGCGGTGACCCGCGCCGGTGCCGCGCCCGGCGGGCCCGACCCGCCGCCGGGCGTCCCGGCCGGGCCCGTTTCCATGATTGGATAATCGTCGCAGGCAGGAGCGCCGGTCGCGGCGCTGACGAGGGAGGGCCGATGGCCGAGGAGATCCGCGCCGAAATGGTGGCGAACGTGTGGAAGGTCGTGGCCACCGTCGGAGACACGGTGTCGGAGGGCGACACCCTGGTGATCCTCGAGTCGATGAAGATGGAGATTCCGGTGGTCGCCGAGTCGGGCGGTGTGGTGCGACAGCTCGCCGTCAACGAGGGCGACGTGGTGCAGGACGGCGATCTGATCGCCGTCATCGAATGAGCGTGCTGATCCGGCGCGCCGAGCCGGCGGACTTCGACGCGATCGCCCGGCTTTCGGTGGCGGCCTACCGGGCGGACGGGCAGCTCGACGCCGCTGCGGACTACGCGGCCGTACTCGCCGACGTACCGGCCCGCGCGGAGGCGGGCGAGCTGCTGGTGGCGGTCGACGAGATCACCGGCGAGGTGCTCGGCTCGGTCCTGTTCGTGCTGCCCGGCACGCCGTACGCCGAGCTGTCCGGCCCGGGCGAGGCCGAGTTCCGGATGCTCGCGGTCGATCCCGCCGCGCAGGGGCGGGGGGTGGGCGGCGCACTGGTGCGCGCCTGCCTGACCCGGGCACGGGACCTCGGGTGCCGGCGGGTCGTGATCTGCACCCGCAGCGTCGCCGCCGCGGCTCACCGGCTCTACGCGCGGTTCGGGTTCGTGCGTACGCCGGAACGCGACTGGTCCCCGCGGCCCGGGGTCGACCTGCACGCGCTCCACCTCGATCTTGCGGGGGCCCGCTGCCCGGTGCCGGGCCCCGCCTGAGCCCGGGGTACGCCGCCGTCAGCCTCCGGGGTGGTGGCGTCGTCGGGCGCTGAGACCGTCAGCCGTCAGCCGTCAGCCGTCAGGTGTCAGCGGTCGGCGCCGGGTTCCGGGGTCGAGGTCGTTCCGATGCCGTCGAGCAGTTCGTAGGCGACCTCCAGCGCGAGCCGCTGGCGTTGCTCGGTGCTGAGGTCGGGTCGGCGCAGCGCGAAGAGGCTTCCGTGCACCGCGAAGAGGGCCAGCGTGGCCCGGAGCTGGTCGTTCGGGGATGGGTCGGGGCCGGCGAGGGCGTCCGCGATCCGCAGTAACCGTTCCCGGATCATCTGGCCGGAGGAGAGCTTCCGGGTGACGGTCGGGTTCTGCTCGAAGAAGCGCATCACGGCCTGACCCCCGCTGTCGAAGAACTCCTCGGCGTAGCGCTGGAGCGTCGCCCGGCGCCCGGCCGTGTCGGCCGGCTGCTGCATCGCCCAGTCGATCAGCTCGTCCAACCGCGCGAGGCGGTCCGAGACGAAGCTGTCGACAATGTCGTCCTTGCTCTTGAAGTGGTAGTAGAGCGCGGCCTTGGTCACGCCGAGCTGTTCGGCGATCTCACGCAGTGAGGTCTTCTCGTAACCCTGTTCTGTGAAGAGCCCGAGCGCCACCTGCTGGATTCGCGACCGCGTGTCCCCTGTGCTGCCGGTCACCCCTGACCTCCTTCCTGTTCACTTGACGGGCTCCCGGCCGGGAACTTACCGTACGGCAAGTAAGATAACTAGCCGGTCGGCAAGTAAGCAAGGGTCGTGACGTAGGGGGGAGCTTACCGATGACCGCTGCGGCGGAAACGCCGGTACGACCGAACAACATCAGACTGGTACTCGGCGGCCTGATGATCGCCATGATGCTGGCGATGCTGGACAACATGATCATCAGCACCGCGCTGCCGAGGATCGTCGGAGAGTTCGGCGGTCTCGACCACTTCACCTGGGTGGTCACCGCGTACGTGCTCGGCTCCACCGTCTCAACACCGATCTGGGGCAAACTGGGGGACCTCTACGGCCGTAAGACGGTCTTCCTCAGCTCCATCGTGCTCTTCCTGGTCGGCTCGGCGCTCTGCGGCATGGCCGGCGTGACGATCCTCGGCGGCCCCAAGGACGGCATGATCGAGCTGATCGCGTTCCGCGCCGTCCAGGGCCTGGGCGCGGGCGGTCTGATGGTCGGCGTGATGGCCATCGTCGGCGATCTGGTCCCGCCCCGGGAGCGGGGCCGCTACCAGGGCATGATCGCGGGCATCATGGCCATCGCCATGGTGGCCGGCCCGCTGGCCGGCGGCTTCATCACCGACCACCTCTCCTGGCGTTGGGCCTTCTACGTCAACGTGCCGCTCGGTGGCGTGGCGCTGCTCCTGCTGGCCACCCGGATGCACCTGCCGAAGTACCGCACGGAGCACCGGATCGACTGGCTCGGCGCCGCGTTGCTGTCGGTCGGCATCACCGCGATCGTCCTGGTCACGACGTGGGGCGGCAACGAGTACGACTGGCTCTCCGCACAGATCATCGGACTCGCCGCGCTCGCCGTGGTGACACTGGGCGTCTTCGTCCTCGTCGAGCGTCGGATGCCGGAGCCGATCCTGCCGCTGCGGCTCTTCGCCAACCGCAACTTCGCGGTGATCTCGGTGATCGGCTTCCTGCTCGGCTTCGCGATGTTCGGCTCGGTCAACTTCCTGCCGCTGTTCCAGCAGACCGTCCAGGGCGCTTCCGCGACCAACAGCGGACTGCTGCTCCTGCCGCTGATGTTCGGCATGCTGGTGGTCTCGATAGTGGTGGGCCGGACCATCACCAGGACGGGCCGGTACCGGGTCTTCCCGATCATCGGTGGCACCGTGATGACCGCCGGTATGGCGCTGCTGACCCTCCTCGACGTCGACACCAGCAAGCTGGAGTCGGCGCTCTACATGATCGTGCTCGGGGTCGGCATGGGCTTCCTGATGCAGACCTCGATGCTGATCGCCCAGAACAGCGTCGAGCAGCGGGACCTCGGCGCGGCGAGCGGTGCCGCGACCTTCTTCCGCTCCATCGGCGGGTCGTTCGGGATCTCGCTCTTCGGCGCGGTCTTCGCCAACCGGCTGGCCGACTCACCCGCCGGTGTCCTGCTCGCCGGCGCGGGCGAGGGGGCCGGGGTGGACCCGGCGGCACTGCGTCAGCTTCCGGCGGGGCAGCAGCACCAGGTACTCACCGGCCTGGCGGACGCGATCGGGACCGTCTTCTGGTGGGCGGTACCGTTCGCGCTGGCCGTCGCGGTGCTGGCCTGGTTCGTCAAGGAGGTTCCGCTGCGGGGACAGGGTGACGCGCCGGCCCCTGGCACGACTCCGGAGGAGTCGGCCGAGACCGCGTTGGCCAGCCCGCCCGCGCACTGAGCCGGCCCGCACCCCACGCCGCCGCGCGGCACACCGTAACCTGCCGGTCACCCGTGTCGGGTCAGGCGCCGCCACATCCGGCCCCACAGCTGACCGAACCGGCGCTGCCGCGGTACGGGCCGCCCCGCCGGCCGCTGTGCGAGTACCCGCCGGGCGGTGGCCACCGCGGCGGGTTCGGCCTGCGGGGTGGCCAGGACCAGCCAGGCCAGCGACCGCCTGATGGAGACCGGGCGTCCCTGGGCGACCTCGACCGCGTCGGCGAGTCGCTCGGCGGCGACCCGGGCGACCTCGGTACGCACCGACGGATCCACCCAGGCGGCGGTGACCAGGGCGAACAGCGCCGCCTCGGTGGTCCAGTCCTCGACGCCCCAGACCAGGTCGAGCAGCACCCGGCGGCGGGTCGACTCCGGCCACGGCTCGTCGGTGTGGTGGTGCAGCAGCCCGAGGCAGGTCCAGACCTGGACCGAGCGGGTCCACAGTGCCGGATCGTGTTCGGCCAGGGTCCGGCCGAGTTCCGTCGCCGGGGGCGGGGGCGGGTACGCCAGCAGCCCGAGCAGGTCGTCCAGGGTGACGGTGGCGAGGCCGACCGCGGCGTCGTACGCGGCCGGCGGATGGGGCCAGGCGGGGTGGGCGAGCCGCCGGATCCGCTCCACCGCCGAGTCGGACGGCGCCCCGACCGCCGGCACCGGCGTCGTGCCGTCGTACCGCCAGAGCCGGTGGGTCACCGGACGGCGCGGCTCGCGAGGATCCGGCGCGGGTATCCGCTCGACGGCCAGGGATAGGGCGGGCACCGCGGTGAGCAGGGCCCGCAACGCGCTCGGCGGCTCCAGACCGCTCAGCCACAGCCGACCCTCGCCCGCCGGTTCGTCGGCGCGGGCCAGCTGCCGCAGCGCCGCGACCACCGCCTCGGTGGCGGGCGGGACGCGGCCGAGCCACGGCTGGCCGTGGCAGCACTCGGCGAGGTCGTTGTGCTCGTGCGAGTCGTCCGGATGATCGCGGGCGAAGTCGGCGAGGGCGACCAGGTGCGCCAGGTCGCCGTCCCGGCGGTAGCGGAGCCGGTGTCCGGTGTGTACCGCGCAGTCGAACGTCGGGTCGCGGGCCAGCGCCCGGTCGACCCAGGTCAGGGCCTCGTCGAGCCGTCCGTGGTCGGCCAGGGTGCCGGCGATGTCCGCGTACACCGAGAGGTCGTCGGGGTCGTACGCCACGGCGCGGCGCAGCGCGGCGAGCGCCTCGTCGATCCGGCCCGCGCTGCGGTATGCGTAGCCCAGCCACACCTCGGAGAGCTTTGACGGCAGCTCACGGGCGCCCTGGCTGGCCCAGTCCACGGCCAGGGTGATCGCGCCGACCCGGCGGGCCAGGGCGGAGGCCGCGCCGAGCAGCAGTCCGTGCCGGGGGTGCGCGGCGACCGCGTGCCGGGCCAGCCGCAGGTACGGCCAGAGTGGCTCGCGGGCCTGCTCCGGCACCGGGTCGGGGACGCCGGCGCAGACCTGCATCAGGGCCCGGGCGATCTGGTCGGGGTCGAGCTGGGCGGCCAGCTCGGGCGCGCTCACCCAGGGAACACCGGCCCAGTCCTCCCCCGGGGCGTGTCCGGTCGCGGCGGCCAGCAGTTCCAGCCCGTCGCCGGGGCGTCCGGCAGCGGCGAGCAGGTGGGCCCGGGCCACCACCGTGCCGATGAAGGGGTGCTGGTCGAGCGGGAAGAGGTCGAGCACGCTCTCCGCCCGGGCGGCGAGGTGAGCGAGCGCCTCGTGCACCTCGGGCATGGTGGGGGCGTACGCGATGGCGCCGGCCAGGTGGTCGGCGGCGTGTTGCAGGTCGCCCTCGTCGAGCGCCAACCGGGCGAGCGCGAGCTCTCCCTCAGCCGACAGTCGGGGATCGTCCGTTCCCTCTGGCACCGACTCGACCCTCCGCCGCGCGTGGTTTTCTCCCTGGGTTGGGGAGCCTAGGGCATGCCGACCCTCACCAGTGATCTACTGCGCAGAGCTGATCGTTACGTTGCTCGAACGGCCGTATTCGTGCAACCCTGAGCATGAAACGCGCGGAAACCGTGCACCGGTACGGCGGCGACGCAGCGTGTCCGGAGGGCGGACGATCCGGAATCCCGGGACGGGTGTCTCGACGCCCTGCCCGGCGCGGCCGGGCGGCGGGCGTACCGCGGCGGATCGGGTGCGGATCTCTACGGATCCCGGCAGGAGGAGGTCATCGTGGCGCAACCAGGTGCCGGCATGACGGCGGACATCGCCGAGCAGCCGGAGGGCTACGCGCGGCTGCTGGAGCCCGCGTCCCTGGACGCGATCGCGCGGGTCGCGGCCGTGATCGCCGAGCGCCGGCCGAGGCACGTGGTCTTCACCGCCCGGGGGACCTCGGACCACGCGGCACTCTACGCCGCGTACCTCGGCGAGATCCGGCTCGGCCTCCCCACCGGACTGGCCTCGCCGAGCACGATCACCGTCTTCGGTGCCCGGCCGGACCTCTCCCAGGCGCTGGTCGTCGGGGTGAGCCAGAGCGGGGGATCGCCAGACCTGACGGAGGTGCTCCGGGTTGCCCGTGCCTCCGGCGCGCTGACCCTCGCGGTGACCAACGCCCCCGACTCGCCGCTGGCGAACGCGGCGGAGCTCGCCGTCGACGTCGCCGCCGGTCACGAGCGGGCGGTGGCCGCCACCAAGACGTACACGGCCGAACTGCTGGCGCTGCTCCTGCTCATCGAGGGGATCCGCGCCGGTGACGGCCGACTGCCGGCCGACGAGCGCCGCGCGCTGGAGACGTTGCCGGATCTCGCCGCCCAGCTCCTCGCCGACCCCGTGCCGGCACAGCTCGCCCCCCGCTACCGGTTCGCGGACCGGATGGTCACCACCGGACGGGGGTACGCGTACCCGACCGCCCGGGAGGCGGCGCTGAAGCTGATGGAGACCTCCTACCTGCCGGCGCTCGCCTTCTCCGGCGCCGACCTGCTGCACGGACCGCTCGCGATGACCGACCCGGACGTGCCGGTCCTCGCCGTCGTCGGGTCCGGTCCCGGGGGTACGGCGATGCGCGAGGTGGTCGCCAAGGTCGGCGAGCGGCGGGCGGATCTGGTGGTCGTCGGGCCGTCCGACGTTCCCGGCGCCGCCGCCCGGCTGCCGGTACCGGAGGTGGACGAGCGGTACGCGCCGCTGCTGGACATCCTGCCCCTCCAGCGTCTCGCCCTCGCGCTGGCGCTGGCCCGGGGCGAGGACCCGGACGCCCCGCGCGGCCTGCACAAGGTCACCGCGACGCTCTGAGCCGGGCTCCCGGTTCGGGTCTCGGCCGGACCGTGAGCGGGATCGCACGTTCCGCACCGGGCTCGGGCTCCACCGCCGATACCCGCCACGGCGGCCGGCGTGGCAGGCTTGCCCCGTGTCCACGCTGCGCGATCTCGCCGAGGAGCACACCGCCCTGCGTCCGGCCGACATCGACCATCTGCACCGGGTGGCCGGCGACTGGCAGCTCCTCTCCGACCTGTCCTTCGCCGATCTGCTGCTCTGGGTGCCGGTCAGCGGGGCGGACGCGTTCGTCTGCGTCGCCCAGGTCCGCCCCACCACGGCACCGACGGCGTACCAGGACGACCAGGTGGGCCGGATCGTCGGCGGGCCGGAGGTGGCCCACCTGGCGATCGCCTACAGCCAGGGACGGATCTGGCGGGAGGGCGACCCGGTCTGGTACGGCGACACCCCGGCCCGGCACGAGGCGATCCCGGTACGGCTCCGGTCCGGCGACGGCGAGTCCGGCGAGGTCATCGCGGTGGTGGGTCGGGACACCAACCTCTCCACCGCCCGGACCCCGAGCCAGCTGGAGCTGAACTACCTCACCACCGCCGACGACCTCGCCCAGATGCTCGCGGACGGTACCTTCCCACCCGCCCGCCATCCCGGCGAGACCACCACCGCCCCCCGGGTCGGGGACGGGCTGATCCGACTCGACGCCAACGGCAAGGTCACCTACGCGAGCCCGAACGCCCAGTCGGCGTACCGGCGTCTCGGTTTCTCCTCGCACCTGGTCGGTGAGGACCTGGCCGCGTTGAACGGTCGGCTCGCCGCCGATCCGCTGGAGGGGACGGAGGCGGCGAACCGCGTGCTCGCCGCGCTGCGCGGCGAGGCACCACCGCGCCGGGAGATCGAGGCGCGCGGTGCCACCGTGCTCACCCGGGCGCTGCCGCTGATGCCCGCCGGGGTGCCGATCGGCGCGCTGGTGCTGGTCCGGGACATGACCGAGGTACGTCGCCGGGACCGCGCCCTGATCACCAAGGACGCGACCATCCGGGAGATCCACCACCGGGTGAAGAACAACCTCCAGACCGTCGCCGCGCTGCTCCGGTTGCAGGCCCGCCGGGTGGCGATCCCGGCGGCCCGGGCCGCCCTGGAGGAGTCGGTACGTCGGGTCGCCTCGATCGCGCTGGTGCACGAGACCCTCTCCATGTCCAGCGACGAGGCGGTCGAGTTCGACGGGATCGTCGACCGGGTGGCGGCCGCGGCGGCCGAGGTGGCGGCGACCGAGGTTCGGGTCAAGATGAGCCGGCAGGGCAGCTTCGGGGTGCTTCCGGCGGAGATCGCCACCTCGTTGGTGATCGTGCTGAACGAACTCCTGCTCAACGCGGTCGAGCACGCCTTCCCGCCGCCCGCCGAGGCCGCCGCCCGGCCGGCCGAGGGTGGCGGTCCACCCGCGGAGGGCGGGTTGGCCGAGGGCGCCGTCCCGGCCGCCGGCGGCGGTCCGGTCGCCGCGGGTCCCGGGCCGGCCGAGAGCGGGACCGCCCGGCCGGAGGGCACCACCGGGACCGAACGTGTCGAGGGCGGGGCCGGGCCGGCAGCGAGCGGCCCTCCCGAGGTGGTGGTCTCGGCGCACCGGTCGCGCAAGCGGTTGCACGTCACCGTCGCGGACAACGGTCGCGGCCTGCCCGCGGACTTCGACGCCGACCAGCGCAGCCGACTCGGTCTGCAGATCGTCCGGGCCCTGGCCACCGGCGAGCTGCGCGGCACCATCGAACTGCGAAACCGGGAGGGCAGTGGCACCGAGGCACTGCTCGTGGTGCCGCTGGCGCGCTAGCCCGGGATCCGGGTGAACAGCGCCACGGTCAGCCCCGGGACCGGCCAACGTCGGTCCAGGCGGAACTGCGTACGCAGCGGATCGGCCTTCGGCGCGGCGACGCCGGCCAGGGGGTCGGCCCGTTCACCCCAGACCAGCAGCCAGACCCGGTCGACCGGAGCCAGACACCGGGCGGGTTCGGCGCACTCGCTGGCCCACAGGTCGGCCCGGCGTACCGCGTCCTCGCGCAGCAGGACGTCCGCCGGAGCGTCGTCGCGCAGGTGGTACGCGATCGCCAGATCCAGGAACGCCCAGCCGTCGCGCGGCGCGTAGACGATCCCGTCGCCGGGCCGCTGGTGCGTCGCGATGATCCGGACCGCCGCCGGGTAGTCCACCTCGGCGCTGCGCGGCGTCTCGTGGGTACGCCGTACCGCCAGCTGCTCCGGCACCCCGAGCAGACCGGTGGCCAGGACGATCGCCAGCGCGGCGGGGAGGCGCAGCGGCGCGAGGGCGGCGCCGGCGAGCAGGCAGCCGTACGGCAGCACGACGAGCAGGTACCGCGGCACCCAGAGCGGGGTGAGCACACCGCCGACGAAGAGCAGCACCACCGGCAGCAGCACCATGCTCCCCAGCGCCAGCCCCCACCGACCCGAGCTGGCCAGCCCGACGGCGGCGAGACCGAGCAGCGCGCCGCCGACCATGGTGGCCTGGACCACCGTGCCCGGCAGGGCGATGAGGTCGCCGATGCCGGGCGCGTCCACCCAGTCGAGCTGCCGCCCGTGCTGTCGCCGGCCGAAGGCGGCCAGCGGCGCCAGCAGCAGCGCGGCGCCACCGACCGCGACGGCCCAGCCGACGAGGCGGGGGCGACCGCCGCGCGACCGGGCACGTCGGTCGAGCAGGACCGCGACCGCGTGCCCGGCGACCACGCTGACCGCGACGAGGCTGGCCAGGCCCAGACCGACGACGGCCGCCCCGTAGCCGAGCCAGCGCAGCGGGCCCGGGCGGTCCAGCGCCCGGACCAGCAGCAGGGTGGCCAGCACCGCGAGCAGGCTCGCCAGCGCGTACGGCCGTGCCTCCTGCCCGTACCGGGAGGTGCTGGGCAGCACCGCGAAGAGCAGCCCGCCGAGCAGTCCCGTCCGGACGTCGACGAGCCGGGTGCCGAGGACGGTGGTGAGCGCGGCCGTCCCGGCCATGCCGAACGTGGACGGCAGGCGCAGCGCCGTCACCGAGTCGCCGGCCATCGCGATCCAGGCGTGGGTGAGCAGGTAGTAGGGTGCGCTCACCGCGTCGATGGTGCCGGCCAGCCGGAGCAGGTCGCCGACCGAACGGGAGGCCGCGCTCCAGGTCGCCAGCTCGTCGCGCCAGAGCGGGGCGCCGTCGAGCTGGACGGCGGTGATCAACAGCGTCGCCAGCGCCGGCCACAGCCAGACGGCCCGACGGAGCCGACCCGGCGTGCCACCGCCCACTACCGCCGCCTTACCACGCATACCCCCTGGATCGCCGGCTGCCGCCCTGGAAGCCGACGTTTTGCCCCATCAACCCTGATATCGGAGAGCGTAGCGTGAAGCTGGCCACAGCGGGTCCGCCAGGCGGGATCGAGGCTCGCCGACGGTGGTCCGGCGGATACGGCTATGGCAGCATGACGGGTATGACCGCCGCCGTGCGCCGTTTCGCGAGGCCGGGATTCACCTCTCGCCGCCACGTCGACTACGGCCGCGTCCGCAGCGCGATCTGTCCGGCCCACTGACGCCGCCCAGACCTGTCCCGTCCCGGGCGCGCGGAGCCGGCCCGCTGACACGTCATCGTCGACACCGTCGCCCGGCCTGACCGGCCGACCGCCGTCGCCCGCGCGCCCCTCCCGCCTCACCAGACAACGGAGGACCCGCGATGGCGGTCAGCAGTACGCCGGCTCGACCCGGCGCCACCAGCGACTCGGCGGGCGCTCCCGCGCGACCGGCCCGTCGCCCGCGTGGCGAGGGGCAGTGGGCGCTCGGGCACCGCGAGCCGCTCAACGCCAACGAGCGCACCAAGAAGGACGACAACCCCCTCAACGTCCGGGCCCGGATCGAGAACATCTACGCGCACCGGGGCTTCGCCTCGATCGATCCGGCCGACCTGCGCGGGCGGTTCCGCTGGTGGGGCCTCTACACCCAGCGCAGGCCCGGGATCGACGGCGGACGTACCGCCGTGCTGGAGCCGCACGAGCTGGAAGACGAGTACTTCATGCTCCGGGTCCGGATCGACGGGGGGCAGCTCAGTGTCGCCCAGCTCCGGGTGATCGCGGAGATCTCCCAGACGTACGCCCGCGACACCGCCGACCTCACCGACCGGCAGAACATCCAGCTGCACTGGGTCCGGATCGAGGACGTGCCGGAGATCTGGCGCCGGCTGGAGGCGGTCGGGTTGCAGACCACCGAGGCGTGTGGCGACTGCCCCCGGGTGGTGGTCGGCAGTCCGGTCGCCGGGGTGGCCGAGGCGGAGAAGGTGGATCCCACCCCGGCGATCGAGGAGATCCGCCGCCGTTACATCGGCGACCCGGCCTTCTCCAACCTGCCCCGAAAGTTCAAGACCTCGATCTCCTGGCTGGTCGACACGCCGTACGAGGTCAACGACATCGCCTTCCTCGGCGTCGACCACCCGGACCACGGGCCCGGCTTCGACCTCTGGGTCGGTGGCGGGCTGAGCACGAACCCGATGCTGGCGCAGCGGCTCGGCGTCTGGGTGCCGCTGGCGGAGGTGCCGGACGTCTGGGCCGGGGTGACCGGCATCTTCCGCGACTACGGCTACCGGCGGCTGCGGCACCGCGCCCGACTGAAGTTCCTGGTCGCCGACTGGGGCGTGGCGAGGTTCCGCGAGGTGCTGGAGAAGGAGTACCTCGGGCGCAGCCTGCTGGACGGTCCGGCGCCGGACCTGCCGGAGAAGCCGATCGACCACATGGGAGTGCACCGGCAGCGGGACGGCAACAACTACGTAGGGGCGGCCCCGGTCGTCGGTCGGGTCTCCGGCACCCAACTGGCCGAGCTGGCGGACGTGGTGGCGGAGCACGGCAGCGACCGGATCCGGCTCACGCCGTACCAGAAGCTGCTGGTGCTCGACGTACCGCCGGAGCGGACCGACTCGCTGGTCGCCGCGCTGCGCCGGATCGGTCTGGAGCCGTACCCGTCGGTCTGGCGGCGCGACACCCTGGCCTGCACCGGCATCGAGTACTGCAAGCTGGCCATCGTCGAGACCAAGACCCGGGGACAGGAGCTGGTGGCCCGGCTGGAGGAGCGCCTGGCCGGCGCGGACCTTGGCGAGGCGGGCCTCACCATCAACATCAACGGCTGCCCGAACGCCTGTGCCCGGACCCAGACCGCCGACATCGGACTCAAGGGCCAGCTCGTGGTCGGCCCGGACGGCCGCCAGGTCGAGGGCTTCCAGGTGCACCTCGGTGGCGGCCTCGCGATGGCGCAGGGGCAGCGCGCCGGGTTCGGCCGCAAACTGCGCGGCCTCAAGACCACCGCCGAGGACCTGCCCGACTACGTCGAGCGCCTCACCCGCCGCTACCTGGCCGGTCGGGCCGACGGCGAGAGCTTCGCCAACTGGGTCGTGCGAGTCGACGAGGAGGAACTGCGATGAGTGGGGAGACCCGAGCCGCACCGATGTACTGCCCGTACTGCGGCGAGGAGGACCTGCGGCCGCACGCGGAGTCGCACGGTGCCTGGGAGTGCCGCGCCTGCGCCCGCGTCTTCACCGTGACGTTCATCGGCCTGCTCGCCGCCGCGCTGGCCCCGGCCGCAGGAGGGTCCCGGTGATGGGTGAGCCGGTGAGCCCGGTGGGCGCGACCGGAGGGGGGTACCGGTGAGTCCGGTGATGGCCACCAACCTCAACCTGGTGTCGCTCGGCGCCCCGACCCCCGCCGAGCCCGGTCGGCGTACCCCGGCCGAGCTGCGGGCGCTCGCGGAGGAGGCCAACCGTGAGCTGGAGGGAGCGCCGGCCCAGGAGATCGCCCGCTGGGCGGCGCAGGAGTTCGGCGAGCGGTTCTGCGTGACCAGTTCCATGGCCGACGCGGTCGTCGCCCACCTGGTGTCCCGGGTGGCCCCCGGCGTTGACGTGATCTTCCTCGACACCGGGCTCCACTTCCCCGAGACGCTGAAGGTGCGGGACACGGTGGCCCGGACCCTGCCGGTGAACGTCCGCTCCATCCGACCGCGGCAGACGGTCGGCCAGCAGGACGGCGAGTACGGTCCCCGGCTCTTCTCCCGGGCGCCGGACCAGTGCTGCACGCTGCGAAAGGTGGAGCCGCTGGAGCGGGTGCTCGTCGACTACGACGCCTGGGCCACCGGGCTGCGCCGGGACGAGTCCCCGACCCGGGCCAACACGCCGGTGGTGGGCTTCGACGCCCGGCGCGGCAAGGTCAAGGTGAACCCCATCGCCGCCTGGACCCAGGCCGATGTGGACGCGTACATCGCCCGGTGGAATATCCCCGTCAACGAGCTGTTCCGCCAGGGCTACACCTCGATAGGCTGCTGGCCCTGCACCCGGCGGACCAAGGCCGGGGAGGACCCGCGGGCCGGCCGTTGGGCGATGTTCGAGAAGACCGAGTGCGGTCTGCACGTGTGACCGCCGGACCCGACCCGGTGGTGCTGGTGGCCCACGGGAGCCGGGATCCCCGGGCCGCGGTGACGACCGAGGCGCTCGCCCGGGCCGTCGCGGCGGCCCGGCCCGGGCTGCTGGTCCGGTCCAGCTACCTCGACCACGGGCCACCCCGGCCGGCGGCGGTGCTGGCCGAACTGGAGGCGGCGGGGCACGCCGGGGTGGTGCTGGTGCCCCTCCTGCTCACCGCCGCCTACCACGGCCGGGTCGACATCCCGGACGCCGTCGAGACCGCCCGCGCAGCGGGGCTGCGCGTGCCGGTACGGGTCACCGACGTCCTCGGGCCGACGGGGCAGGGGCCGCACCCGTACCTGGTGGCAGGGCTGCGTCGTCGACTGGCCGAGGCGGTCGGTACGGCGGCCGGGGGCGCCGCCGGTGAGTTCGACGCGGTGGTGCTGGCTGCCGCCGGAACGCGTGACGCCGCCGCCCGGCGAACCGTCGTCCAGGTGGCCGAGGCGCTCGGCGTCGCGCTGGGCGTGCCGGCCCGGGTCGGGTACGCCTCGGCGGCGCCGCCGACCGCCGGTGCGGCGGTGGCCGAACTACGCGCCGCGGGGGCCCGGCGGGTCGCGGTGGCGAGCTACTTCCTGGCACCGGGGCGGCTCTACGACACGGCGATGGACTCGGCGCGGCGGGCCGGGGCCGTCGCGCTGGCCGCTCCGCTGGGGGACGCTCCCGAGCTGGCCGAGCTGGTGCTGGCCCGGGCCGGCGCTCGATAGCCGGCCGAGGTGTCGGGCGTCGACGGATATCGCGCCGATCTCACCAATCGTTACCATTACTGTCGGTGACAGTCACTCTTGGTAATTGAGGCTACCGATTGCTGTGGATCATGCGCGGTATGTCGATTAATCGACGTCGACTCTTGGCGTAGTGTGCTCGGGGCGATCATTTGGGTAACGGGTGGGGCGGCGAGGAACGATGACCATGGTTGGTGTCGAAAAGGGTCGGCCGTCGAGCGCGGTCTTTGGCGGAATGAATTCTTCTCACCACTGCTCGTATTGGGGGAAGTAGAACGCCCCGGGGACGCCGTCCCCGGGGCGTTCGATGCTTCGGTGTGGTTGATCGGTCGATCAGGCAGAGTGAGCGCGCAGAACCCGCAGGCCGCCACGCCGCTTGACGGCGCGCCGTTCTTCCTCGCTCATTCCGCCCCAGACCCCGGCGTCCTGACCAGTCTCGAGCGCCCACTGCAGGCACTCGCTGGTCACGGAGCAACGCCGGCAGACGGCCTTGGCCTGCTCGACCTGCAGGAGCGCCGGGCCGGACGTCCCGATCGGGAAGAACAGCTCCGGGTCCTCGTCGCGGCAGGCAGCACGGTGGCGCCAGTCCATGGCGGCAACACTCCTCATTCTGGGTGGGCGGCAGTGCTAGGTGGATCTTTCTATATGCGTCCGCGGTGTCGATCACGATAGTGGTCACACCATCGTTTCGGCAGCGCGAGAGCAGGCTTTGGGTTTGTGGAACCTGCGGAGGACGGGCCACCGAGGGGGCGCGTCCACGCAATGTCCCGGTAACTCAAGTTCGCTTGTGAATACTTTCACGAACTCCCGCAATGTCAAGGGTAACGCCCGGAAAAACTCTGGGTAGGTGAGACAGGTCACGGCCCATTTGTCCGGATTCCCACCCTTGCCGGCACCCGGTGTGCCACAGCCGGAAGTCAATATAGTACAGTCCGCCCGACATCGCTGGCATTTCCGGCACCGTCCCTGCTTGGTCTCCCGTGCGAGCCCTGTCGGTCTCGGTACCCCAGCGTCAGCAGATTACTCTCAGTGCGGACGGGACGGACGTGAATCGGACCTTGTGTCGCTCGCCGAGGTAGTCGCCGTCCACCTGGAACGCCTGGGGACGCTCGGCAACCAGGACGAACTCGTCCAGGTCATGCAGCCGCAGCACGTGGCGGCCGTGCGGGTCCGCCGGGCGCGACAGCATCTGGGCCACCATCCGGGCCGTGCTGGGTACCCGCAACCGGCGGATCGCCAGGACGTCCAACCCGAGGTCGAACGAGGCCTCCGGGTTGGGGTTCACCTCCCGGTGGCCGAGGTAGGTCCAGGGCGCGGTGTTCTGGATGATCACCGTCGCCAGCTCTCGTTGCGGAATCTCGCCCGGACGTTCGAGGGTGATGGTGGGGTCGCGACGTTCGGCGCCGAAGGCGTACTGCTGGGCGATCGCGCGGAGGTACAGCCCGGGGGTGGGGACCCGACCCCGACGGCGGGCCCGCTCCACCCGGTGGATCACCGCGGCGTCCAGCCCCAGCCCCGCGCAGAAGGTGAAGTAGCGGTCGTCGGCCCGACCCAGACCGATGGTGCGTACCCGCTCCAGCCGCAGCGCCTCCAGGATGACGCTGGTCGCCTCCGGCCACTGACTGGGCAGGCCGAGCGCCCGGGCGAAGACGTTGGTCGAGCCACCGGGCACCGGGGCGAGGGCCGGCAGCCGCTCGGCGGGTGGTGGCGGCTCGCCGTCGCCCGCAGCGGCCGTCATCAGGCCGTTGACCACCTCGTTGATGGTGCCGTCACCGCCGAGCGTGACCACCAGGTCGACCCCCTCGCGGGCGGCCTGGCGAGCCAGGGTCACCGCGTGCCCGCGCCGCCGGGTGTACGCGACGGTGAGGTCGACCTCGCTGCGGAGGGCACGGACGAGCACGTCCCGGCCCCGGCCGGTGGTGGTGGTGGCCTTGGGGTTGACCACCAGGATGGCCCGCATGGGCGGCACTGTACCGCGCGGTGCCGAGTATCGTGGCGGCCGTGACAAGGGAATCCGGACCGCTTCCCGGTCCACTCCGCGGGGCGGTGTGGCTGCTGGGCGCCGAGGCGGTGGCGCTGGGTCTGCTGGCGCTCTTCCTGGTCTACGAGACCCTGACGGCGACCGCCATGGACCTGGTCAACGCGCTCTTCGTCACCGCGTTCGCGATGGCCGGGACGGCCGTGCTGTGGACGCTCGCGGTCGCGCTCGGCCGGCGACGCTCCGCCGCCCGGGCTCCGGCCATGGTGCTGCAACTCCTGCTGCTGCCAATTGGCTACTACATGCTCCAGGGCGGGCTGGGCTGGCTGGGCAGCCCCCTCATCGTCCTCGGACTGCTGGTCTGCGGGTTGTTGCTGAGCCCGGCGACGAACCGGGCACTCGGCTTCGGCGCCGAACGCAACTGACCCGTCCGACCGGTCGGAGTCAGGTCAGACGTCGGAGCGGCGGGTCAGCAGCCTGATCGTGGCCCGTCCGGCGGAGAGGTCGGCCGTGGCCGAGGTGGTCAGCGCGGTCAGCACCTTCCAGGCGAACGACGATTCCGCCGGCAGCCGCGCGTCCCGGACCGCCGGCGTGGAGACCTCGACGGTGAGCGCGTCCTCGGTGACCGCGAACCGGCAGTCGAGTTCGGCGCCGGGTGTCGTGACGGCCAGCAGCATCGTGCAGGCCTCGTCGACGGCGATCCGGAGATCCTCGATCTCGTCCAGCGCGAAGTGCAACCGCGCGGCCAGGCCGGCCGTGGCGGTGCGGAGGACGCCGAGATAGCCGCCGTCGGCGGGCACGGTGAGGAGGACGACGTCGTCGCCGCTCGTGGGCGGTGTGGTCAGTGGTGTCGCCAATGTCAGTTCCCCGGGTGGGACTCTACCGAACCCTGGTGCGCTCCGGTCGTGCGCGCCGGCCAGATCGCGGGGCCGTGGCCCGGTGCGACGACGGCCGGCACGTCCCGAGGACGTGCCGGCCGCACCGTCGTCCCGATGAGACCGCGCCAGCGCGTCCGCCGGAGCGGACGGCGACGAGGCTCAGGCCTGCTTGGTCTCCCAGAAGATCTTGGCGATCTCGTCGATCTTCTGAAGCAGCTCGTCGGCCTTGGCCGGGTCGGTGGTCGCCTTCGTGCCCGTCCCACCACCGGCCAGCTTGGTGGCCTCGTTGAAGAGCTGGTGCAGCTGCGGGTACTTCTCGAAGTGCTGGGGCTTGAAGTAGTCGGTCCAGAGCACCCACAGGTGGTGCTTGACCAGCTCGGCACGCTGCTCCTTGATGATCAGCGCCCGGGTGCGGAACTCGGGGTCCGTGTTCGCCTGGTACTTCTCGCAGATCGCCTTGATCGACTCTGCCTCGATCCGGGCCTGGGCCGGGTCATAGACGCCACAGGGCAGGTCGCAGTGTGCGCTGGCGACGATGCGTGGTGTGAAGAGACGCGGAAGCCGCATGGGATCCTCCATAGCAGGTCTGTGATGATCCAGGACGACACTACTCCTGCGATACGTCCCCGAAGGGGCGGAGGTGAAACTCGTGTCCGCCGGCCCGGCCGCCAACGGGAGCCACGTCCACGCGCCCATTTTCGCCGTCCTGGTGGTGGGTCCGTCAATGGTTCCGACGCTCCGGCACGGCGACGCGGTGCTGGTGCGGCGCGGCGGCCGCGTCCGCCCCGGCGACCTGGTGGTCGGGACGTTCCGCGCCCGTCCTGACCTGCTGGTGGTCAAACGGGCGGTCCGCACCGTCGAGGGCGGATGGTGGTTGCGCGGGGACAACCCGTTCGTCGCCGACGACTCCCGGGCGTACGGCGTCGCCGACGTGCTCGGCCGGGTGCTGCTCCGGTACTGGCCGCGGCCGCGGTGGTTCCGGCGTGGCCGAACTCACGTCGATCCGGTTACCGAGGGGTAAGACCCCTGTTCGCCCCTTGCCGGGCGCATCGGCACTATGCTCTGTATCTCATAACCGGGTGACCCCCGCTCCGCTGCCGGTGATCGCCGATCTCGCGTCCAACCGGCCGCCTTCCCCGCCTCACGATCCTGGAGTCACCATGTCTTCCTCCGCCGTGGATCCCGCCGATCCGGCCTTCGCCCTGCACCGTGGCGGCAAGCTGGCGGTCGCCTCGACCGTCCCGCTGGCCACCCGGGAGGACCTGTCCCTCGCGTACACCCCGGGCGTGGCCCGGATCTGCGAGGCGATCGCCGCCGACCCCGCCCTGGCGGACGAGTACACCTGGATCTCGCACACCGTCGCGGTGGTCACCGACGGCTCGGCCGTGCTCGGCCTCGGCAACATCGGGCCCCGGGCGGCGATGCCGGTGATGGAGGGGAAGGCGGTGCTGTTCAAGCAGTTTGGTGGCGTGGACGCGGTACCAATCTGTCTGGACACCCAGGACGTGGACGAGATCGTGGCCACGGTGACCGCGCTGGCCCCGTCGTTCGGTGGGATCAACCTGGAGGACATCAGCGCGCCCCGATGCTTCGAGATCGAGCGCCGTCTCGACGAGGCGCTGCCGATCCCGGTCTTCCACGACGACCAGCATGGGACGGCCGTCGTGGTGCTGGCCGCGCTGCGCAACGCCGCCACGCTGCTCAACCGCAAGCTCGGTGAGCTGCGGGTGGTGGTCAGCGGCGCCGGGGCGGCCGGGGTCGCGGTGACGAAGATGCTGGTGGCCGGGGGTGTGAACCCGGCCGAGGTGGTGGTCTGCGACTCCCGCGGCATCATCGGAGGCGACCGGACGGACCTGACCGCGATCAAGGCCGAGCTGGCCGAGCTGACCAACGCCGCCGGTCGGTCCGGGGGCATCGCCGAGGCACTGCGCGACGCCGATGTGCTGATCGGGGTCTCGGGTGGACAGATTCCCGAGGAGGCGTTGGCCGGGATGGCCCCGGGCGGCGCGATCTTCGCGCTCGCGAACCCCACCCCCGAGGTGCAGCCCGACGTCGCCGCCCGATACGCCGCCGTCGTCGCCACCGGGCGTAGCGACTATCCCAACCAGATCAACAACGTCCTCGCCTTCCCGGGTATCTTCCGGGGGGCGCTGGCCGCCCGGGCGGTACGGATCACCGAGGGGATGAAGGTGGCCGCCGCGGACGCGATTGCCGCCGTGGCGGCGGAGGGGTCGGGGAGGGCGCCGGGGCAGCTCCGCGCCGACGCGATCATGCCCTCGCCGCTCGACCCGCGGGTGGCGCCGGCCGTGGCCCAGGCGGTCGCCGAGGCGGCGCGCCGGGACGGCGTCGCCCGGGCCTGATCCGGCACCGCCGGGCGTCCGCGATCGGCGCCCGGTGGTCCCTGCCGCGGCGGAGCGGACGCGTGTAGCCTGCCGGTCATGCGTGCCGCGTACGCCTCCAGGTTCGACGCCGACGATCCGCTCGCCGCGCTGGCGGTGGGGGAGCGCCCCGAGCCGGCGCACCCGGGATCCGACTGGGTCACCGTGGAGGTACGGGCCAGCTCGCTCAACCACCACGACCTGTGGTCGCTGCGCGGCGTCGGGCTGTCCGCGGAGCGGCTGCCGATGATTCTGGGCTGTGACGCCGCCGGGGTCGATCCGGACGGCAACGAGGTCGTGGTCTTTCCGGTGGTCCCGGACCCGGCCGATCCACGCGGCCTGTCGCTCCTGTCCGAGCGTCACCCCGGCACGCTGGCCGAGCGGGTGGCGGTGCCCCGGGCCAACCTCGTGCCGAAGCCGGCCGGGATGTCCTTTGTCGAGGCGGCCTGCCTGCCGACGGCCTGGCTCACCGCGTACCGGATGCTGACCACCCGGGGGCGGGTGGCCGACGGCGAGTCGGTGCTGGTCCAGGGCGCCGGCGGCGGGGTGGCGACCGCCGCCGTGGTGCTCGCCGTGGCGCTCGGCAAGCGGGTGTACGTGACCAGCCGCGACCCGGGAAAGCGGGAGCGGGTCGCCGCGCTCGGCGCCACCGCCCTCCCGCCCGGTGCACGGCTGCCCGAGCGGGTCGACGTGGTCGTGGAGACCGTTGGGGCGGCGACCTTCGACCACTCGCTGAAGTCGGCGGCGCCGGGGGCCCGGATCGTGGTGTCGGGTGCCACGGCCGGGCACGAGCCGGTGGTGAACCTGCGCCGGGTCTTCGCCATGCAGTTGGAGATTCTCGGGTCGAGTATGGGCACCGCGGCCGAGTTGGCGGAGCTGCTCGACCTCTGCGTGAGTCGGGGAATCCGACCGGTGATCGACGAGGTCTACGGGTTCTCCCAGGTCGCCGAGGCGTTCGCCCGGCTGCACTCCGGACGGGTCTTCGGCAAGGTGGTGCTCGACCACAGCGCGTAGGTGGGCCGGCGGCGCCACGGGTGCGGCCGGCGGCGTGGCGTGTGCCCGTACGCGGGGTCCGGGCCGGGGCGCCGTCCCGGTGTGCGATCGTCTTGGCGGCCCTCCGCCGGAATCGGCGCGCCGGACACGCCGGTCGACGGCATTTGAAAATCCGGACGTTCCGTCGGGGTTGCGGGCGGGTGACCGGCGGGAAAAAAGCTGCCGAAAATGCGCTGGTAAGTCGGGGCAAAGGTGGACTTCAAGAAAACTAAAGGTGGCGTTTGACCCATTCTCCTCGCGGTCGGTGACCTTGTGCGGCCGGCAGGTACAGTCGTCCCGTTCCGCCCCACTGATCGTGGACGATGTGTACGAGAAGGAGTCGGGATCTTGAATAGTTTCTCACTGTCGGCCCAGAACGGTCGCCGATCGACGCGGTCCGTGCGAGGTGGACGGCGACGGACCTGGCGTACGCCCCGCTCCGCCTTGGTGGGCGCGGCAACGCTCGGCATCGTCCTCGCCGGGATCGGCGTCGCGGTCGCGAGCAGTGGTGACGGTTCCGTGACGATCACCGAGAACGGCATGGTTCTCGACGGTCGGAAGATCAATGGATACGTGCACATCAAAGCGGACGATGTCACGATCAGGAATACCACGATCCGGTATGGCGGCGCACATGCCGTACGGATCTTCGACGGCGCCACCGGAGCTTTGATCGAGAACACCAGGATTCAATGCACCGCGCCGGAGACCAATGGTCTGGTTTTTGGTAACTACACGGCCCGGAAGGTGCACATCACCGGTTGCAAGAACGGGTTCCTGCACTCCGCCGATGCTCCGGCGACCATTGTCGACTCGACCTGGAACGGCACGCCGGTGGCGGCCGGCGAACTCCCCTCCGAGGAGGGCGCGCCGGTCGAAGCGGCGCCGACGACCCCGGACGCGAGCCCGAGCGGCAGCCCGTCACCAGGCTCGACCCGGGGCGCGGCAGCGACCCGGACCACGGGCTCGACCCTCGCGATCCCGGCCTCCTTCCCCGGCCCCGACAACACCGGGGTGCCGGCCGGCACCAGGCTGAAGCCCTCCGGATCGCTCAAGCTGGACCGGGACGGCATGGTGGTCAGCGGCCTCGACATCGACGGGTGCGTCACGGTCACGGCGCGGAACGTCGTCATCCGCAAGTCCCGGATCACCTGCGACAGCAACTACTCGATCCGGACCGACGGGGCGGAGAACCTGCTGGTCGAGGATGTCGAGATCGACGGGATGGGTCAGAACTCGGCGGCGGTCTGCTGCGGCGACTACACGCTGCGTCGGGTCGACATCAGCAACGTCATCGACGGTCCACGGCTGGGGAGCAACGTGGTCGTCGAGGACTCCTGGATCCACCACCTCAAGCGGCAGCCCGGCTCGCACAACGACACCCTGCAGACCACCGGCGCGTCGAACATCGTGGTCCGGCACAACTCGCTGGAGGCGTACAACCCGGTGACCCGGGACCCGTTCAACGCGTGTCTGATGATCGGCTCGACCACCGCCCCGAAGGTGGAGAACCTCCTCTTCGAGGAGAACTACTGCAACGGCGGGAACTACTCGATCGGCGTGCGTCCCGACCTCAACGCCACGAACATCCGGCTGCGGGGGAACGTGTTCGGCCGGAACTACCGGTACGGCGTGATCGCCCGGCCGGACCAGCGCGGCATCACCTGGGATCGGACGACGAACATCTTCGCCGACACCCGCCGCCCCGTCGTGAGGTAGCCGCCGCGTCGGCACCCGGGTACGACGTTCCGCCCGGCCCGTCGTGGGCTGCCGCCACCCGTTCCGTGGGGCCACCGGTCACCCCGTCACGCGGCGGGCCGCCGGCCACCGGTCACCGGGCGGAGACGGTGGCGGGCCGTCCGCTCCGACCGGAAACGCGGGGACGGGCTCAGAGCTGATCGTCCAGGGTGGCCACCCCGCCCCGGGCGGCCTGCTCCGGCAGCCGACGCCTCGCCTGCGGATCGCCGTACAGGGTCCAGCGGAGGAACTCGACCGTCGTTCCGATGACGACCGACGAGGCCACCCCGTCGCCGCGGAGCAGGTCACGGCCGTGGTCACCCTGGGGGAACGTCAGCATCGCCTTGGGCCAGGGCACCCGGTCGTACGCCGCCTTCCCGGCGCGGTACGCCACCACCTCGTCGCGCTGGCCGTGGACGAAGAGCTGCGGCGCGGCCGGCCCGCTGAACGACGTACCGACCCCGAGGGCGGTGCCGGCCAGCACGATGCCGGCGTCGAGCCGTTCGTCGCGACCGGCGGTGAAGAGGCCGATCGTGGTCACCCCGCCGGCTGAGTGGCCGGCCGCGGCGATCCGGTCCGTGGCCAGGTGGCCCCGGAACGGATCACCCGTCCGCTGGTCCAGGGCCAGCACCTCGGTCAGCACGTACGACGCGTCCGCGGGCTGGTTGACCACGTCGAGAACCCTGATGCCCTCCGCGCCGCGGCTGGTGTGCGGGTACGTGGGCGCCACGACCACGAAGCCCGCCGCCGCCCACGGGACCAGCAGGGCCCGGTAGTCGGTCGGGCGTCCGGTCAGGCCGTGGCTGAACAGGACCACCGGAAAGCGGCCGTCGGCGACCGGTGACCCCGCCCTCGGCGTCCCGCCCGGGGCACCGGAAGCGGGATACCAGACGGTGACCGAAAGCGGTCGGTCGCCGCCGCGGTTGTACGCCAACTCTCGGACGCCGACCGCGAAGCGCCGGGTCGGTGCCGTACCCGTCGGGACGCCGGTCGCGCCGGCGGTGGTCGGTGGCGCCGCCGTGACCGTGCCGGTCGGCCCCGGCCCGCCGGCCGGCGTCACCTCGGCCGGCGCCCGGTCCGGGCCGGCCGAGCAGCCGGAGAGAGCCACGGCCACCGTCGCCACGAGGGCGGCGCCGGCCCGGGTCAGGTGGGCGGGGCGTCCGATCATGGAGTCGATTGTGCCCCTGGGCCGGTCCCGGGCACCGGGCTGGCGCCCGACCGCCGGGACCCACGCCGGATGGTGGCGGCGGAGGCGTGCCGGCGGGGACGTGCTGGCGAGGGCTCAGCCGAGCTGGTCGGTGAACTCGGCGATGCCCGATGACCGGGCGGTGGCCCGGAGCGCGGAGAGCGCGGCCGGGTCGGCGTAGAGGGTCCAGCGCAGGAACTCCGTGGTCACCGCCACGACCTGCTCGAAGCCCCGCCGGCCGGGGGTGAGGAACTCGCCGTGCCCCTGATTGGCCAGCCGCAGGAACGCCTTCGGCCAGGGCACCTGGCGGTAGGCGGCCCAGCCACGGGCCAGCGGCACGATCCGGTCCGCGTCGCCGTGCAGGAAGAGCTGCGGCGCCGCCGGCCCGCCGTACGTGGCGCCGGCCATCCCGCCTCCGGAGATCACGATTCCGGCGCGTAGCCACGCCGGGTGCCCGGGGGTGAAGAGGCCGGCCGTGGTGTAGCCGCCGGCGGAGTGTCCTGCCGCACCGACCCGGTCCAGCGCCAGGTGGCCGGCGAACCGGTCACCGACGCGCCGGTCGAGCCGGCGGAGGTGCTCGAGCACCCACCGGGCGTCCCCGGGCTGCCGGCGGACGTCGGCCCGGTCGAACCGGGGCGCGCGCCACTTCGTGTGCGGGTACGCCGGTGCCGCGACGACGAATCCGGCCGCCGCCCAGCGGCTGGTCAACGGGGTGTGCAGCTCGGGCAGGCTGTGCAGCCCGTGGCTGAAGAGCACGACCGGGAACCGCCCCGCCGCCATCTCGGCGTTCCGGACCGGCATCGGCGTCGCGGACGGCGGCGGTGTGGCAGACCGCGCCGGATACCAGACGGTGACCGGCAGCGGGCGCTCGTGCCCACGATCGAGCATGAGCGTCCGTATCCCGACCGCGTACGTCCGGTCCGGTGCCCCGCCCGGTGCTCGGGACGTGCCGGGCGCGGCGGCCGCCCCGCCGCAGGCGGTGAGCGCGATCGACAGGAGTAGGGCGGTCAGCGCCGCGGCCAAGGGGTGGACGCGCACACGACTGACGGTAGACGGCGACACCCCGGACGAGGTCAGCTTTCCGGCCTGCCCGTCCGGCCGGATGTCCGGAATGCGGGTCGCCGACCCTTACCCACCCGTTGACCTCCCCCCAGGTGCGGGACCCCCGCTCCCGGCGCGGTTCGCTATGGTGCTCCGCATGGCTGATCCACATCGTGACCCCAGCGGCAACACCGAGGCGTTCCGGGCCTTCGCCCAGTCTCCCGAGCCGGTCGGCGCGTCCCCGTCCCGGTTGCCGCTGATCGTCGGCATCGTGGTCGCGGTCGCCGTACTGGTCGTACTGGTCGGCTGGCTCGCCCTCGGGTGACGCGTCGGCGGCCGGCCGGACGCCACCGGGCCTGACCGGCGGGTGTCTCGACCCGTTCGGGCCGGTGTGCCGGCGGTGGCGGCGTCCACGCCGTGCCCGGGTCAGCGCGGGCAGGTCAGAGGTCGTCCTCGTCGTCGAGCCGAGCGAGCCAGGTGGCGAAGCGCTCCACCGGCGTCTCGAACTCGGGGTTGAGGTCGACGAAGTCGCGCAGTCGCGCACCGAGCCACTCCAGGGTGACCGTCTCGGTGCCCCGGCGCTCGACGAGTTCCTCGATTCCTCGGTCGGTGAAGTACACGACGTCCTCTTTCGGATTCGGTGACCGGCTCACCCCGGACCGGCGCGGGTCGGGACCGGACCGTGCCGGATCCCGACCCGCCCTCGTCGGTCAGGGGCGAGGCAGTGCTGCCTCGATCAGCGCAGCCTGCTCCACGTCGTGCATCTTCGCCGAGCCGACGGCCGGGGCCGCCGCCGCCGGGCGGGAGATGCGACGCAGCCGTACGCCCTCCAGGTGCTCCAGCAGGTTGAGCGCGATGAACGACCAGGCACCCTGGTTCGCCGGCTCCTCCTGCACCCAGGCGACGTCCTCGGCGTTCGGGTACTGGGCCAGGGCGGCGCGGACCTCCTCGACCGGCAGCGGGTAGAGCTGCTCCAGCCGGATGATCGCGGTGTCGGTGATACCGCGCTCGACCCGGGCCTGCACGAGGTCGTAGTAGACCTTGCCAGAGCAGAGCAGGACACGCTTCACGTCCTTGGGCGCCGGTGGCGTGACGCCGCGGGTGCCCTGGCCGTCGCCGAGTACCGGCTGGAAGGTGCCGGTGGTGAAGTCCTCGACCTCGGAGACGCAGAGCTTGTGCCGCAGCAGGGACTTCGGGGTGAAGACCACGAGCGGCTTACGCTTCGGCGACAGCGCCTGCCGGCGGAGGAGGTGGAAGTAGTTCGCCGGGGTGCTCGGGATGGTGACCCGCATGTTGTCCTCGGCGCAGAGCTGGAGGAAGCGCTCCGGACGGCCGGAGGTGTGGTCCGGGCCCTGCCCCTCGTGCCCGTGCGGCAGCAGTAGCGTCACCGCCGACTGCTGCCCCCACTTCACCTCACCCGAGGAGACGAACTCGTCCACCACGGTCTGCGCGCCGTTGGCGAAGTCGCCGAACTGTGCCTCCCAGAGCACCAGCGCCTCGGTGTTCTCCACCGAGTAGCCGTACTCGAAGCCCATCGCGGCGTACTCGCTGAGCAGGGAGTCGTGTACGAAGAACCGGGCGCGCTCGCTGGTGAGCGCGGCCAGCGGAGTGTACTCGGCGCCGGTGTGCGAGTCGACGATCACGGCGTGCCGCTGGACGAACGTGCCACGCCGCGAGTCCTGCCCGGCAAGCCGGACGGTCACCCCGTCCCGCAGCAGCGAGCCGAACGCGATGATCTCGCCGAAGCCCCAGTCGATGTTGCCGGACTCGGCCATCCGGGCCCGCCGCTCCAGCAGTTGCTGGACCCGCTTGTGCGGGGTGAAGCCCTCGGGGAGCGCGACGTGGGCGGCGCCGATCTCGCGGAGCACCTCCGCGGTGGTCGCGGTCTGGACCACCGGTTCGGGCTCGGGCTGGCGGTGGGGGCGGGTGGCCGGGCCGGCCGCCGAGGCGGCGTCGCGGGTGGCCTTGAAGACCCGCTCCAACTGGGCCTGGAAGTCGCGCAGCAGCTCCTCGGCGTCCTCCAGGGTGATGTCGCCCCGGCCGATCAGCTCCTCGGTGTAGAGCTTCCGGACCGAGCGCTTCGAGTCGATGATCTTGTACATCAGCGGGTTGGTCATCGACGGGTCGTCGCCCTCGTTGTGTCCGCGCCGCCGGTAGCAGACCATGTCGATCACGACGTCCTTGTTGAAGGTCTGCCGGTACTCGAAGGCGAGCCGGGCGACCCGGACCACCGCCTCGGGATCGTCGCCGTTGACGTGGAAGATCGGCGCCTGGATCATCCGGGCGACGTCGCTGCTGTACAGGCTGGACCGGGAGTACTCCGGCGCGGTGGTGAAGCCGACCTGGTTGTTGACGACCACGTGCACCGTGCCGCCGGTCCGGTAGCCGCGGAGCTGGGAGAGGTTGAGCGTCTCGGCGACCACGCCCTGGCCGGCGAACGCGGCGTCGCCGTGCACCGCCACCGGCAGCACGGTGTAGCCCTCGAGCTTGAGGTCGATCCGGTCCTGCTTGGCCCGGACGATCCCCTCCAGCACCGGGTCGACCGCCTCCAGGTGCGACGGGTTGGCGGTGACCGACACCTTGATCGAGTGCTCACCGTCCGGCGTGGTGAACTTGCCGGTCTGACCGAGGTGGTACTTCACGTCGCCGGAGCCCTGGGTCGAGCGCGGGTCCAGGTGCCCCTCGAACTCGGAGAAGATCTTCTCGTACGGCTTGCCGACGATGTTGGCCAGCACGTTCAGCCGGCCCCGGTGGGCCATCCCGATGACCACCTCGTCGAGGCCGTGCTCGGCGGAGGCCTCCAGGATCTCGCCGAGCAGCGGGATCAGCGACTCGCCACCCTCCAGCGAGAAGCGCCGCTGGCCGACGTACTTGGTCTGGAGGAAGGTCTCGAACGCCTCGGCGGCGTTGAGCCGGTTCAGGATGTGCTTCTGCTCGTCCCGGCTCGGCTTCTCGTACTTGCGCTCGACCCGCTCCTGGATCCAGCGCCGCTCCTCCGGGTCCTGGATGTGCATGTACTCGACGCCGACCCGCCGGCAGTACGAGTCCCGGAGCACGCCCAGCACCTCGCGCAGCTTCATCTTCTGCTTGCCGGCGAAGCCACCGACCGGGAAGGTGCGGTCGAGGTCCCACAGCGTGAGGCCGTGCTGGAGCACGTCGAGATCGGGGTGCTTGCGGATCTTGAACTCGAGTGGGTCGGTGTCGGCCATCAGGTGACCGCGCACCCGGTAGGCGTGGATGAGCTCCTGTACCCGGGCGTTCTTGTCGATCTGCCCCTCGGAGCTGATCGCCACGTCCCGGACCCACCGGACGGGCTCGTACGGGATCCGCAGCGAGGTGAAGATCTCGTCGTAGAAGCCGTCCTCACCGAGGAGTAGTTCGTGGATCGTCTTCAGGAACTCGCCGGACTGGGCGCCCTGGATGATCCGGTGGTCGTACGTGCTGGTCAGGGTGATGATCTTGCTGACCGCGAGCTCGGCGAGGGTTTCCTCGGACATGCCCTGGTACGGCGCCGGGTACTCCAGCGCGCCGACGCCGATGATCGTGCCCTGCCCGGTCATCAGCCGCGGCTGCGAGTGCACGGTGCCGATGCCGCCCGGGTTGGTCAGCGAGATCGTCGTCCCGGCGTAGTCCTCCATGGTCAGCTCGTTGCGCCGGGCCCGCCGGATGAGGTCCTCGTACGCGGGCCAGAACTGCCGGAAGTCCATCTGCTCGCACGCCTTGATCGACGGCACCACCAGGGTGCGCGAGCCGTCCGGCCGGACCAGGTCGATCGCGATGCCGAGGTTGACGTGCTCGGGCCGGACCAGCGCCGGCTTGCCGGCGACCTCGGTGTACGAGTTGTTCATCTCCGGGTGCTTGGCCAGCGCCTTGACCATCGCCCAGGCGATGAGGTGGGTGAAGCTGACCTTGCCGCCGCGGCCCCGGGCCAGGTGGTTGTTGATGACGATCCGGTTGTCGACCAGGAGCTTCGCCGGGATGGCGCGCACGCTCGTCGCGGTCGGCACCGTCAACGAGGCGTCCATGTTCTGCGCGATCCGGGCGGCGACCCCGCGCAGTGGGGCGGTCTCGCCGCCGGGCTGTGCCGCCGGGGCCTTCTCGGCCGGAGCGGCCTTCCCGGCGGTGGAGGCCGGGGTGGGCGCCGGCTTCGCGGGCGCGGCGGGCGCCGCCGGCGCCGGCTTCGTGGTGGGCGGGGCCGGCGCGACGGCGCCGTTGCCCGGGGTCACCGCGGTCGGCGTCGGCCGCTCGGCCGTGGCGACCCGACCATCCGGCGTGGCACCCGCCGCGCTACCGTTGTCGGCGCCGGGCTGGCCGCCGGTCGGCCGGTAGTCGGCAAAGAAGTCGTGCCAGGCCGAGTCGACGCTGTTGGGGTCGGCGAGGTACCGCTGGTACATCTCCTCGACGATCCACTCATTGGGGCCGAAGCCCGCCAATGGATTGTCCTGCGAAGTCTGCTGGGTCGACACGGCCGGTAATCGCCTCTTTCACGCGGGTTGTGTGTCACGCGGTTCCTGCCACCCGTCCGGGGGGCTGAGTCGAAAGACGGGTCCAAGGCTACGCCGTGCGCTAACCGTCAGCATTGTCGCATCGGACCCGTGTCGCGTTTCACAGCTTTCGCGAGTTCTTCGTCCCACTGGGGTCGAGCTGGAGTCGTCGACCGGTTCCGGAGGGTAGCCACGTCGGCGGTGCCGGTGGTCGGTCTCCGCCCCGGGCCAAGGTGAGGCCCCGACCGCCGGAACGCCGGCGGGGTCCGGGCGCCGCCGCCCGGACCCCGCGTCCCGCTCGTGAGCGCTCAGGAGATGTCGCGCCGCCGCATGATCAGGGTGCCGATGGTGCCGGCGACCACGGCGTACCCCACCATCACGACCGCGCCGGCCCAGCGGGGCGGGTTACCGGGCAGATCGGTTCCGGTGGTCATCAACTGGGAGGCGAGCGACGGGACGAGGAGCTGGAGGTTGTTGATCCAGTCACCGAACCTCTGGGCGAGCTGGGCCAGGAAGAGCCCCGCCCCGATGTAGCCGGCGAGGTAGAGGAGGATTCCGGTGACCGTGGCGCCGATCTGGCTGCGGATCAGGACGCCGAACCCCACCCCGAAGACCGCCCAGAGCAGGTACGCCAGCCCGTTCAGCGCGATGGCCTGCCACACCGCGCCCTGGTCGAGCTGGTTGCCGAGCCCGAGGTCGCTCAGGATCAGCGGGGTGACGGCCAGGTTGAGTGCGGCGGTGACGATCCAGAAGAGCAGGCCGAGCAGGGCCGCCGCGACCAGCTTGCCGAGCACCACCGCGGTCCGGTGCGGTGTGGTGAGGAACGTGGTGGTGGCGGTCTGGTGGAAGAACTCGTTGGTCACCACGATGATCCCGAGCAGCATGACGATCATGACGCCGAGGAACTGCCCGTTGGTGTAGAGGTTCGAGGCGATGTTGAGCGGATCCGCCGCAACCCGGAGTTCCTCGGACTGCGCCGCCTCCGGTGCGCCCACGCTGGCGGGGTCCACCAGGAACTGCGACGAGATGTAGTTGAAGAAGAGCGTGATGCCCCAGAGCGGCAGGGCGATCAGGGCGAAGATCCACCACGTGTGGGTGGTGCGGATCTTGAGCAGCTCGGACCGGACCAACCTCATCGGATAGCCGCCTTTCCGGCCGTGAGTTCCAGGAAGACGCCCTCCAGGTCGGGGCGTTCGGGAGTGAGTTCGTGGAGTTCGATCTTGGCGGTCAGGGCGGTACGGCCGACGGTCGGGGCGTCCACCCCGTCGATTACCAGCGCACCGTCCTCGGTCCGCTCCACCCGGGCGTTCTGCTCGGCCAGCGCGGCGACCAGCTCGTCGGGCTGCGGGGTCCGGACCCGGACCCGGACACTGCGCGTCATCGAGCCGACCACCGCCTCCACCGGACCCTGCCGGACCAGCCGACCGGCCGCGATGATCACGACGTCGTCGGCGAGCAGCTGCATCTCGGAGAGCAGGTGGCTGGAGACCAGCACCGTACGGCCCTGCGCGGCGAGGCCCTTCAGGAAGCTCCGCATCCAGCGGATGCCCTCCGGGTCGAGCCCGTTGGCCGGCTCGTCCAGGATCAGCACCTGCGGATCACCCAGCATCGCGGCCGCGATGCCGAGGCGCTGCCTCATCCCCAGTGAGTAGCCCTTGAACCTCCGCTTGGCCGCCGGGGTGAGGCCCACCAGTTCGAGCACCTCGTCGGCCCGCTGTCTCGGCAGACCGGCCGCCGCGCAGATCACCCGAAGGTGGTTGATCCCGGTCCGGCTCTTGTGCGCGCTCGACGCCTCGAGTACCGCACCGACGTGCCGCAGCGGGTCGGCCAGGTCCACGTACCGTCGTCCGCCGATCGTCGCGGTCCCCGACGTCGGGGTGACGAGGTTGAGCAGCATACGCAGGGTCGTCGTCTTGCCCGCGCCGTTCGGCCCCAGGAAGCCGGTGACCCGGCCGGGTTCGACGGTGAAGGACAGATTGTCGACCGCGCGGACGGTGCCGTACACCTTGGTGAGCCCGGACACCACTATCTGGCCGTTCCCGGCCGCGGGACTTGGTCGCCCGTCGGACATCTCTCTCCCCTCGTGAGGCGCTGCCCTCCCCGGGCGCGCCGCTACCCAGCGTCGACGATGCGGTCCGCAGGGTCAACGGAATGATGGCCTACCTGCGTCTCATCCCCGGGCACGAGCCGGTCATCCTCGGGTACGAGACGGCTCTCATCAGTGGGGAGAGTGGTCGGCGTACCGGGCCGGCCGGGCTGGGTGTGGGGGCCACCCAGGGTATCGGGGCGATCGTCCCCGGCAACCACGGTTCACGGGGCGTGACCCCGACCCGAGCCGCCACCGGCGGGGCCGTCGGGGCGCGGCGACTATCGCGATGTATCGCGTTATACTGACCGAGCCCCCGAGCGGTCGACGTGCACCCGGACGACGGCGCCCCACCATCCGGCCCGCACCGGGGCCGAGACCCGCCGCCTCCCCGAGGGCGCCGCCGGAACGGAGAACGCCATGACGAGTTGGACGGTGGCCGGTTCGGACCGGCTCACCATCACCGAGCCGGTCGACCGGGTCGTCGTGCGGCTCGACTACGCCCGGCTCAACGTGGTGGGGACCGAGGGGCCGGCGCGGATCGAGATCTCCCGGCCGGGTCGCCGACCGGTCCTCGTCGAGTACCGGTCCGGCACGCTCTCCGTCCGGCAGCGCGGCCGCTGGAGCTGGATGGAACTCGTCCGCCTCGTGCGCCGTCGGGTCGGACCCGAGGTGTCGATCGGCGTACCGCCGGGGACCGAGGTTGACCTGCAGTTGGTGACGGGAACGCTGCTCGCCTCCGGGCTGACCGGCTCGACCCGGGCCGAGATCACCTCCGGTCAGATCACCCTGATGGGACTGCGCGGGCGGACCAGCGTCAAGCTCGTCTCCGGGCCGGTGGAGGCGCTCGGCGTCGCCGGGGACCTGACCATGGAGACCGTCTCCGGCGAGCTGATCCTCGCCGAGGGCACCGCCGAGCGGATCCAGGCCCGAACGGTCTCGGGAGCGATCACCTGCGACCTCGACAATCCGGGCGAGAGCGAGATCGACCTGGCCACCATCTCCGGCAGCGTGACGGTCCGGGTACGCCGGGACAGCGACCTCGACGTACGACTGCACGCCACGTCGGGAACCATCACCAGCGACTTCCCGGAGCTGACGGTGGACGGGCTCCGGAGCTGGGTGGGGAAGCGGGCCCAGGGGATCCTCGGCACCGGGCGGGGACGGCTCGCCGTGACCGCCCAGTCCGGCAGCATCACGCTGCTCGCGCGCGCGACGGCCGAGTGAGCCCGCGATGCCACCCGTCTTCGGTCACGGCCAGCTTCGGCTCTACCTACTCAGGCTCCTCGAGGACGGGCCGAAGCACGGGTACGAGCTGATCCGGCTGCTGGAGGAGCGGTTCCGGGGCCTGTACGCCCCCAGCGCCGGGACCATCTATCCCCGGCTCCAGCGAATGGAGAGCGAGGGGCTGGTCACCCACCAGGCCACGGGTGGCCGCAAGATCTACCAGATCACCGACCTGGGCCGGCAGGAACTGCGGCTGCGCGCCGACGAGCTGGCCGCGCTGGAGTCGGAGATCCGCGCCTCGGTGGCCGACCTGACGAAGCTGGCCGGCGAGATCCGCAGCGGCGTCCGCGACTCGCTGCACGGCCTCAGACAGGAACTGCGGGCCGCGGCCCGGGAAACCCGGCGGCGCGGGCGGGAGATTCCGGTCGGGACGGCGGAGACGGGCCCGTACGGCCGCATTCCGGACCCGGGATGGACGGACGGCACGGCACCGGCGGGGCCGGAGCCGGCCGACGAGTTCGAGCGGCGACTGCTCGGCTTCGTCGCCGAGGTCCGGGCGCTGACCCGGGGGCGGCGGCTCACCGACGGCCAGCTCCGTACGTCGATCCGGCTGCTCGACGGCGCCCTGGACGGGTTGCGCCGCCTCCTGCGCTGAGGCGCGTCCTCGGCCCGGTCCCGAGCCGTCTCGCCACCCGCGTCGGCCGGAGTCGGCGTGTCATCGACTCCGGCCCGGGTGCCTCTCAGGGATTTTTCAGGATTCGTTCAGCCGGCCCGCAGCGCCGGTGCGGATGATGGGCACATGGCAGCGACAACGCAGAGCGAGGCCCGGCTCCTCGTGGTCGAGGACGATCCCAACATTCTCGAGCTGCTCTCCGCCAGTCTGCGGTTCGCCGGATTCGACGTGGCCACCGCGACCAGCGGCAGCGCGGCGGTGGCCGCGGCGAAGGAACGCAGGCCGGATCTGGTCGTGCTCGACGTCATGCTGCCCGATCTCGACGGCTTTGAGGTGATCCGGCTCCTCCGCGAGGGTGGCACCCGTACCCCGGTCGTCTTTCTCACCGCCCGGGACGCGACCGACGACAAGATCCGCGGGCTCACCCTGGGCGGGGACGACTACGTCACCAAGCCGTTCAGCCTGGAGGAACTGACCGCCCGGATCCGGGCCGTGCTGCGGCGTACCACCACCGGTGAGCAGACGCCGTCCCGGCTGACCTTCGCCGACCTCGAACTGGACGAGGAGACCCACGAGGTGTACCGGGCCGGCAAGCGGGTGCAGCTCTCCCCGACCGAGTTCAAGCTGCTCCGCTACCTGATGCTCAACGCCAACCGGGTGCTCTCGAAGGCCCAGATCCTGGACCACGTCTGGAACTACGACTTCCGGGGCGACGACAACATCGTGGAGTCCTACATCTCCTACCTGCGGCGCAAGATCGACACGACCCAGCCGCGGTTGATCCACACTCTGCGTGGGGTCGGGTACGTGCTCCGCAAGCCGGCGGCGTGACCGCCCACCTGCCCCTGTCGGGGCGGCTGCGGACCATCCCACTACGGGTCAAGCTGGTCGCCGCCGTCCTCGTCCTGGTCGCCGCCGCGCTGGTCGTGATCAGCGTGATGACGGCGTTCTTCCTGCGCAGCTACCTGGTTGACAAGATCGACGACGAGCTGGCCAAGTACGCCCACCAGCCCGAGACGTTCTTCCAGCAGCTCCAGCAGGATCAGCGGACCGGCAACAGCGGCCTGCCCACCGACTATCTCGTCATCTTCGTCATCGGGCCGGAGAAGCGGGCGACGCCCCCGCTCTACGACAAGACCCTCAGCCCGGCCAACCTGCCCGGCACCCTCAGCGACCTCAGCTGGTACGAGCGGCACGCCGACGGCGAGGCCTTCACGGTCAGCTCGGCCGACCACCAGTACCGCTGGCGGATGCTGGTCGTACAGCTCGGTGACGGCGTCTACCTCGCCGTGGGGCAGAACCTCACCGACGTCGACCTCGCGGTCAAGGAGCTGGTCTGGATCGACGTACTGGTCGGAGGCTCGGTGCTGATCACCCTGGCCGCGGCGGGGGCGGCGATCGTCCGTACCAGCCTGAAGCCGCTGGTGGAGATCGAGCGGACCGCGGCGGCGATCGCCGGCGGCGACCTCTCCCGCCGGGTGCCCGACCCGGAGCCGGGCGAGGCCGAGGCGAAGACCGAACTGGGACGTCTCTCCCGGGCACTGAACGCGATGCTGGCGCAGATCGAGATGGCCTTCACCGCGCGGGCCGCCTCGGAGGCGGCGGCCCGGACCGCCGAGGCGACCGCCCGGAGCGCGGAGACGGCGGCCCGGCGCGCGGCCGCGGCCGCCCAGGAGTCCGAGGCACGGGCCCGCCGCTCCGAGGAGCGGATGCGACAGTTCATCGCCGACGCCTCGCACGAGCTGCGGACCCCGCTCACCACCATCCGGGGCTTCGCCGAGCTCTACCGGCAGGGTGCGGTCCGTTCTCCAGATGAGACCGCCCGGCTGATCCGGCGGATCGAGGACGAGGCCGCCCGGATGGGGCTGCTCGTCGAGGATCTTCTGCTGCTGGCCCGGCTCGACCGGGAACGCCCGCTCACCCTGGCCCCGGTGGAGCTGCCGGTACTCGCCAGCGACGCGGTACAGGCGGCCCGGGCGGTCGCGCCGGAGCGATCGATCAGCCTGGAGCTCGAACCGGGGGCCGGCCCGCTGGTGGTGCTCGGCGACGACGCCCGGCTGCGGCAGGTACTCGGCAACCTGATGACGAACGCGCTCACCCACACGCCCCCGGAGGCATCGGTCACCCTGCGGCTCCGCCGAGACCAGAGCAACGCGATCATCGAGGTCGCCGACACCGGGCCGGGGCTCACCCCGGAGCAGGCGGAGCGGGTCTTCGAACGCTTCTACCGGGCGGACCCGGCGCGGACCCGTCGGGCCGGCGGTGGGATCAGCACCGGGCTCGGGCTGGCGATCGTCGCGGCTCTGGTGGCCGGGCACAACGGCACCGTGGAGGTCGACACGACCCCGGGCGGCGGGGCGACGTTCCGGGTCCGACTGCCGCTGGCACCGGAGGCCCCGGATGGCGCCGACGGGCCGGCGGGGCCCGCCGCTGCCGGAGGTCCCGACGCTCCGACCCGGGCCGAGGGGGATCAGGCCGGCCCGGACACCGGGGCCCCGGAGCGGGGCGCGCCCGCCCATTCGGATCGACGTTCGTGATTTTCAGCCAATATCCAGGCGAGTTCCAGGTTAGTCGCAGAGCCGGGGAGCAAGGTAAACGTATGAGCGAGTTCGAGACCGACCCGCAGCGGAGGCTGGCGAACGCCGACCGCGAACCGTCGCACCCCGCTGCCGAGCTGCCGCGTGACGACCGTGGGCAGACCGCCGAGCTGTCGTACGGCGACGGCGGCCAGACCGCCGAACTGCCGCGCCAGGAGGGTGGGCAGACCGCCGACCTGCCCAGCGACGACCGCGGGCGGTCCGCCGCCGGCGGCGGCACGGGCGCCGACCCCGCCGCCCCGTCGACCGCGGCCGCCCGGAGCGACGAGGTGCCGGCTCCGGTCGGCGCCGACGTGTCGAGCGCCGGCACTCCCGCGCCGGACGAGACGTACGCCCCCCAGTCGACGCACCCCACGCGCACCCCGGCGGCCCACCAGCCGTACGCCGCGCCGGGTTCCGGGCAGCCCCACGGCGCGGGCACCGGTCCGGCGCCGTACACCCCAGGGCCGTACGGCGCGCCGACCGCGGCACAGCCGCAGCCGTACGGCGTGCCGTCCACGGATCACTCGGCCAACCCCTGGCAGCCGCCTCAGCGGCACCAGCAGCACCAGCCGGGCTGGGCCGGTCCGCTCCCCACCTCGGGCCAGCCGAACGTGGGGTACGCCACGCCCGGTCACCCCTCCTCGGGCCAGCCGGGTTCGGGTCCCGGCGGGGCGCCCACGCAACAGCCGTACGGCGCTCCGGTGCCGCCCTGGGGCACTCCGGCCACGCCGGGCGGCGGAAACCCCACGCCCGGACGACTCGGCAAGATCGTCGCGGTCGGCGCCACGGCGCTGGCCCTGATGCTCGGCTCCGGCATCGCCGGTGGGGCCATCGTGCTGGCGCTGGACGACGACTCCCCGTCCGTGACGACCAAGACCTTCACCGCCGCGCCGGTGATCAACCCCGCCGACCTGCCGAAGATCGCCGCGCAGGTACAGCCGAGCGTCGTCTCGATCAGCACCTCCAGCGCCGAGGGCTCGGGGGTGGTGATGAGCGCCGACGGCTACATCATGACCAACAACCACGTGGTGGCGAGCGCGGACGGCGGCTCGGTCCGGGTGTTCTTCGCCGACGGCAAGACGGCCACCGCGCGGATCGTCGGCACCGACCCGAAGACCGACCTGGCCGTGGTACAGGTCGAGGGGGTCTCCGGGCTGACCCCGGCGACGTTCGGCGACAGCGACGCGATGCAGGTCGGCGACACCGTACTGGCGCTGGGCAGCCCACTCGGTCTCCAGGGCTCGGTGACCGCCGGCATCATCAGCGCCCGTGACCGGACCATCCAGACCGGTGGGGAGGATCAGGGCAGTCCCTTTGGACGGCCCCAGCAGGGCGTCACCTCGATCTCGGGCCTGCTCCAGACCGACGCGCCGATCAATCCCGGGAACTCCGGCGGCGCCCTGGTCAACACCAAGGGCGAGGTGATCGGCATCAACACCGCCATCGCCACGGCCGGTCAGGGCAGTGGCAACATCGGGGTGGGCTTCGCGATCCCGAGCAACAAGGCCACCAGCGTGGCCGGGGCGCTCCAGCGGGGTGAGAAGGTGAGTCACCCGTCGCTCGGCGTCTCGGTCAGCACGGCCGAGAACGGCGGGGCGCTGGTCGGCGGGGTCGTACCGGACGGCCCGGCCGCCAAGGCCGGCATCCAGCAGGGCGACGTGATCACCCAGTTCGGCGACAAGAAGATCAACGACTCCGACGACCTGGTCGCCGCGGTCCAGGCCGGCAAGGTGGGTGACCAGGTGCAGGTGACGTTCACCCGAAACGGAGCGCAGAAGACGGCAACCGTGACGCTGGCCGAGGCGTCCTAGGAGTAGGACGCACGCTTCCAGGCCGATCTTCCGGACGTCGGTCGACCCGGCGCGGCGCGGAAGTGCAGTGCCTCCTCCCTCAGCGGCGGGCGACGTGACCAAGGGGGTTGGTCAGGTCGCCCGCCGCTCCTCCTCTCCGTCGCCGGCGACACGACCCGCCGCTCGGGTCGGCGTACGGCTCCTTCACCTTCTCCGGGTGACCTCCGCTCACCCCGGCCGGAGCGAGCATCGAGAGTGCGTCGAGGCAGAGCGGCCGGGCTCGACGGAGGCCGGGACCGCGACCCACCGCGGGAGGGACGGCGATGAGTACGGGAGCGAGCATGGCCCGCAGCGATGCCGACATCCAGCGCGACGTGCTGGCCGAGCTCTCCTGGGACGCCCGGGTCCAGGCCAGCGAGATCGGTGTCTCGGTCGCCGGCGGCATCGCGACCCTCACGGGCTGGGTGGACAGCTACGCGAAGAAGTGGGCGGCGGAGCGCATTGCTCACCGGGTACGGGGAATCCGGGCGGTGGCGAACGATCTCACCGTACGCCTTCCCGGTGACGCCGCCCGTACCGACGCCGACATCGCCACCGCGGCGAGCCGGGCGCTGGAGTGGGACTCCTTCGTCCCGATGGAGCGGCTCGAGGTGACCGTGGCGAACGGCTGGCTGACGCTGCGGGGCGAGGTCGAGCAGGGCTTCCAGAAGCGCGCCGCGGAACGGGCCGTCCGCCGGCTGACCGGGGTGCGTGGGGTGACCAACCTGATCGCCGTACGGCCGCCCGCGCCGGTCTCCGCGGCCGATCTCGAACGCAACATCCGCGACGCCCTGCGCCGGCGGCGCGACATCGACGCCGAACTGATCGACGTCGACGTCGCGGGTGGGGCCGTCGTGCTCAGCGGCGAGGTGCGGTCCTGGCTGGAACGGGACGAGGCGGAGCGGATCGCGTGGGCCGCCCCGGGCGTCGGCGACGTCGAGGTGCGGCTCAGCCTGACGGGCTGACCCGGCCGGCGCGGCGTCCCCCCTCCGATCTGCCGGCCCTGCGGGAGGACCCTCTGTGACCACGAACCGATCCGAACGGCAACCATCGTCCCGTCCCCTACGGATCGCGATGGTCGTCCCACCCTGGTACGAGCTGCCGCCGCCCGGGTACGGCGGGCTGGAGCAGGTCTGCTCGGCGCTGGTCGACGCGCTGGTGGCGAAGGGCCACGAGGTGACCCTCTTCGGGGCGGGCACCGGGACCGGCACATCGGCACGGTTCGTCGGGACCGTACCGGAGGTGCAGTACCACCGGCTCGGCCAGGCGCTGCCCGAACTCGCCCACCTGGCCCGGGTCAACCGGCTGATCTCGCCCGAGTCGTTCGACATCGTCCACGACCACACCACGGTCGGCCCATTCGCCGCCGCCGATCGGCCGGTGCCGACCATCACCACCGTCCACAACCGCCCCACCGGCGACCTGCGGGAGGTGCTCAGCGACGTCGATCCCGGGGTGGGACTCGTGGCGATCTCGCACACCCAGCGCCGGCTGGCGCCCGAACTGCCCTGGACCGCGACCATCCACAACGGATTCTCGACCCGGAACATGGTGAGCAAGTCGGAGCCGGGAACGGGGCCGGTGCTGTGGCTGGCCCGGTTCAGCGCCGACAAGGGGCCGGACCTGGCGGTCGAGGCCTGCCGTGCCGCCGGGCTGCCGCTCGTGCTCGCCGGCAAGTGCGACGAGCGCGCCGAGCGGCAGTACCTCGAACAGGTCGTCGAGCCGATGCTCGGACCGGACGTCACGGTGCTGCGCAACCCGGACCGCGACGCGACCGTACGACTGATGCTTGCCGCCCGATGCCTGATCATGCCGATCCGGTGGGAGGAGCCGTTCGGCATGGTGATGGTGGAGGCGATGGCGACCGGTACGCCCGTGGTGGCGCTGAACCGGGGCGCGGTGCCGGAGCTGGTGCGGCCGGGGGAGACGGGCCTGATCTGCGACGACCCGGCCGACCTGGCCCCGGCCCTGCACGAGGTCACCCGGCTGGACCCCGCCGCCTGCGTGGCCCACGTCCGGCGGGAGTTCTCGGCCGAGCGGATGGCCGACGAGTACGAGCGGGTCTACCGGTCGTGGTTGGAGCCGGCTCCCAAATCCTCGCGCCGGGCCGAGGCGCCCTCGGTCGGCGCCTGGTGACGCCCGGAGGCCCGGAGCCGGGACGGCGCCCGACGGCGCCTCCGCCGTCGGGCGCACCCGACGCGGCCGTTCGGCGCGGCGGGACTGGCGCCCGGCGGCGTCGACGCCGGACGATGGCGTCAGGAGGTGGTCGTCGTGGTCAGCATCGCCACCGACCAGTTGACGAAGATCTATCGCGACGGCACCGTCGCGGTCGACCGGGTGAGCCTGGAGATCGCCTCCGGCGAATTCGTCGTCCTGCTCGGCCCGACCGGCTGCGGCAAGTCGACGATCCTCCGCCTGATCGCCGGCCTGGAGGAGCCGACGAGCGGTCGGATCCTGCTCGACGGCGCCCCGGCGCCACCCGGTCCCGGACGGCACCACCGACTGTCGATGGTCTTCCAGGACTACGCCCTCTATCCGCACCTGACCGTGGCCGAGAACATCGCCTTCCCGCTGCACATCGGTGCGGAGCCACCGGCCGACCCGGACCGCCGGGTCGCCGAGGTCGCCGCCCAGCTCGGCATCACCGGACTGCTGCAACGCCGGCCCGGTCAGCTCTCCGGCGGCCAACGGCAGCGGGTGGCGATGGCCCGGGCCATCGCGAGCGAGGCCCGGGCGTTCCTCCTCGACGAGCCTCTGTCCAATGTCGACGCTGGTGTCCGGGCCGAGCTGCGGGCCGAGGTGGCCTCGCTTGCCCGTCGGATGGGGGTCACCACCGTGTACGTGACCCACGACCAGGTCGAGGCGATGACGATGGCGGACCGGGTCGCGGTGCTGCGCCGCGGCGTCCTCCAGCAGATCGGTCCGCCGGACGAGGTCTACCGGGATCCACGGACGCTCTTCGTCGCGGCGTTTCTCGGCACGCCCCGGGCCAACCTGCTCCAGGCCGCCGTTCACGCCACCGACGACACGGTGGTGCTCGACCTCGGGTCGCAGCTCATCGAGCTGCCGCCCAATGATCCCCGGCTCTCGGGCCTGCGGGCCCGGCACACCGCACGGGTGACCCTGGCGCTGCGCGCCGACGCCCTGACCCCGGTGCCACCCGAAGCGGCGAGCGAGCGGCCGGTGGTCCGCGGCGTGGTCCGGCTCGTCGAGCACCTCGGCCACGAGGCGCTGGTGCGCGTGGCCACCGACACCGTGCCGACCGCCAGCAGCCAGGCTCGTCTGGAGCATCCCGAGCCCGACCACCACCTCTCCGAGGTGCTCGCCGTCGAACTGCCCGCCGGGCACCCGGTGCGGGACCGGCTGGCCCGGATGATTCCGCGCCAGCGGACGGCCCGACAGCCGGCGACGGCCCGGACGCGGTACGGCTTCTACCCGGTGTACGACCCGGAACTCAACGCCGACCCGCCGACCTCCGGTGAGCTGGTGGTCCGGGTCCCGGCGCCGGTCGTGCCCCGTCCCGGCGAGCCGCTCACCCTCGCGGTCGATCTCGACCAGCTGCTGCTCTTCGACGCGGCGGGTGACCGGATCCGTCCGGACTGAGCCGGCGGACCCCGACACCGGGCGTGCTGGTGCGGCGGTGCCTGACGCGACCCTGGTCCGGCCGGTGCGGCGACGGTGCCGTGGGTCCGGAGCCGCCCGCGTGCCCGGGGGTCAGGCGGGTGCGGCCGCCATGAGCTGGCGTCGGACCCGCATCAGGGCGAAGCCGAGCAGGTTCAGCCCGCGCCACCGCGTCGGGTCCGCAGCCCTGGGATCCGTGGCGGCGAGCCCGATTCCCCAGATCCGGTCGATCGGGCTGGCCTCGACGAGCACCCGGTCGCGGGTGCCGAGCAGGTAGTCCCGCAACTCGGGGTGCTGGCCGAACTTCGCCATGTTGCCGGCGACCACCAGGTCGAAGCGGTGCGCGTCCCAGACCTCCTGGTCGAAGCCACGGACCCGCCGTCCGAGCGCCTGCGCCGCGCCCGGGCTCGGTGCAACCAGCACCTGCGCGGCGATCGTGTCGTCGCCGAAGAGTCGGGCCTTGCCGGCCATCATGTAGTGCTCGGCCGTGGCGTACCGCACGCCGTCCACGACGAACGGTGCCGGCCACCACTGGCTGAAACAACCGGCACCCAGGGAGCCGTCGGGCTGGCGGTGGTGGCGCCAGAAGAAGGCGTACCGGAACCGGGTGCCCCCGGCCGCGCGCCGGCGGAGGTCGTCGACATCCTCCGGCAGGGGCGTGGCCGCGGACATGGACCGGAGCATGGCACGGCGTTCCAGGCTCGCGCCACGCGATCACCGGAGGGCCGGCGCCGCGCACGGCGGCCGCAGACCACCGACGCTGCCCGGCCGAACCCGGCCAGGTCGGCGCACGGCCATCACCCCGGCGTGCGCCCCGACCGGGAGACGCTGCCGCCTCTCCCGGTCGGGGCACCGGCAGCCCTCCAGACCGAGGTGCCGGGCGTCCTCCCAGCGGGCCCGGTCGCTAGACCGCGCCGGCCAACTCCACCAGGGCGGCATCGAGGAGCTGCGCGTACTCCGGGGTGATCGATCCCTCGCTGACCCGGGTCGCGACCTTGTCCCCGAGCTGGGTCACCCGCCCGGCGAGGTCCGCGGACTCGGCGTTCCAACCGGTCCGCAGGTTACGGAGGTGGTTGCGCAGATCCACCCCGGCGTGGTCGCGGATCCCGCTGTCCGCGAGACCGTCGGCGATGATCTGGTCGAGGTTCGCCATCGCCTCGGAGACCGACGGCGTGGCGGGGGCGGGACGGTGCGGCGGTGTCGCGGTGGTCGGCGCGGGCGCGGTCGAGGCCGTCGACGGGCGCGGCGCGTCGGACGGGGCGCGGGACGGCATTGGACCGGCCCCGGCGCTGGCCCCGCTGGTGGGGGTCGGCCGTGGCCACCCGCCCGGCGTGGCGGCGGCGATCACGACGGCGATGAGGGCGAACAGCGTCGCCGCGGTCGCGATGAGGACCCGTCCGGGGTGCTGCGGCACCGGACCCCGGACGGAGCGCGGAGGCCGGTTTGCCGGCCCGGGATCGGGTGCCCCGACCGCCGACTCGGCCGGCGAGGCTCCGACCGGATCGGACTGCCGCGGCTCGGGAACCGGACCGGACGGTGGCGGCGTGGCGGCGGGCGGCTGCACCGGCGTCACCGACTCCATCGACTCCGTCGGCATCGTCCCGGGCGCGACGGCGGGTGCGACGGCGGTCCCGGCGGCGGGCGGAGCGTCCGGCGGCCGGAGCACCCCGCCGGGGGGCGGGACGCGTTGGGGACCGACGCTGAGCAGCTGCGCCCGCAGGGTCTCACCGACCTGCGCGGCGGTCGGCCGTGCCGCCGGGTCGCGGGCCAGACACCGCAGGCAGACGTCGGCCACCGCGGCCGGCAGATCCGGTACGTCGGCCAGCGTCGGCTCGGCACCGGACTCCAGTGCCCGGGTCAGCTCGTCCCAGGTGTCGGCCGGGAACGGCACCCGGCCGGTCAGGGTCTCGTACAGCAACACCCCGAGCGAGTACGTGTCGGTCGCCGGCTGCGCCGGCAACCCGTCCAGACGCTCCGGGGCGACGTACGCGGGGGTCCCGAACGTCTCGCCGTCCTCGTCCTCGTCCGGGGCGCCGACGTGGGTGGCGATGCCGAAGTCCAGCACCTTCGCGCCGGTCGCGGTCATCATGATGTTCGCCGGGGTGATGTCCCGATGCACGATGCCCAGGCGGTGTGCCGCGGCCAGCGCCTCCGCCACCTGCGCGCAGACCTCCACCGCCGCCGGCCAGGGCAGCGGCCCGGCGGTGAGCCGCGCCTTCAACTCCTCGCCGGTCAGCAGCTCCATCACCACGAAGGCGATGATCTCGCCGTCCGGGCCGAGGGTCTCGCCATAGTCGTGTACGGAGGTGACGTGCGGGTGGACGAGCTGCGCGGCCGCCCGGGCCTCCTCCCGGACCATCTCCCGGAACTTCGGGTCGGCGGCGAGTGACGCGGCGAGCACCTTCACCGCGACCACCCGGTCGAGCACCTCGTCGCGCGCCCGCCAGATCACCGACATTCCGCCGGCACCAATCGTGTCAATCAGACGATATCTCCGGGCGAGCAGGCCGCCCGCCTGCAACGCTGCCATCGTTCGTCGCACCTGCCTGGAAGAGTCGGGGTTGCCTCCGGCCGTGTGGGTCGTATCAGGCTGCGGGACGGACAGATCCCTGTCAATGACCAGTGTGCCGCGCTGATACGTCCGCTTTAACGGTGACGTCCCTTTTCCTCCAGCGTCCCAGGGGCGGCCGGTCCCCGCCGCGCCGCCGGGGTCGGGTGTCGTCGGACGGCGCCCCCGCTGCGCCGAGTGGTCGCGGTCGACACGCCGCCCACGGCGCCCCGGGACGGGTGATCCTCGGCCGGATCCTGCCGGGGTCGGCCGTACGGGGGCGGGCCACCAGGCCCGTCCCGCCGGCCCGTGGCGCCCACCGGCGTGGCCGGGTGGGCGGCCCGTGCCAGGATGAACGCATGGTCAGCGGTCCGGTCGCGTTCGTGCTCGGCGGTGGCGGGGTACTCGGCGCCGTCGAGGTCGGGATGCTGCGGGCGCTGTTCCGGGCCGGCATCCGCCCCGATTTCGTCCTCGGTACGTCCATCGGCGCGGTCAACGGCGCGCTCGTCGCCGCCGACCCGACCGAGGCGGTCACCAACCGGCTGGTCCGGCTCTGGGCGTCACCGGAGGCGAGTGAGGTCTACGGCGACTCCATCGCCCGGCAACTGCGGCGCTTCGCCGCCCGTACCCACCTGCACTCGCCGCGCCCGCTGCGTCGGCTCCTCGAGACGGAACTCGGCGAGACGACCACCTTCGCCGACCTGGCGATCCCGTTCCGGTGCTGCGCGGCGAGCATCGAACGCGCCGCCGAGCACTGGTTCAGCAGTGGCCCCCTGGTTCCGGCGGTGCTCGCCTCCGCCTCGGTCCCCGGCCTGCTGCCACCAGCCGAGATCGACGGGGAGCACTTCATCGACGGGGGCATCGTCAACTCGATCCCGATCGGCGAGGCGGTGCAGGCGGGCGCCAAGCGGATCTTCGTACTCCAGGTGGGGCGGATCGAGCGGCCGCTGAGTCCGCCGCGCCGGCCGTGGGAGATCGCCCAGGTGGCGTTCGAGATCGCCCGGCGGCACCGGTTCGCCCGGGAGATGTCGGCGCTGCCCGACGACGTGGACGTTCACGTGCTACCGACCGGCGGGCTCGGGCCGCGGGACGACACCCCGTGGGCGTACCGGGACATGGCGGCGGTGGGCCGGCGGATCAGCCGTGCCTACACCGCCTCCCGGCGCTACCTCGCCGAGTACGTGGACCTCGACTGATGCCGCTGCCGCCCCGGTGGGTCCGGCGACTCGTGATCGCTCCCGGTACGGTGCTGCTCGCCGTCCTGGTGGTGACCACGCTGCCGGTGTGGCTGCTCATCGCGGCGGTGGCCTCGCCGCTGGTGTCCGGCTACCTCCGCCCGCTGCGCCTGCTCTGGTTCGCCATCGTCTACCTGGTCTGGGATGCCGCCGCGCTGGTCGCGCTCTTCGGGCTCTGGATCGCCTCGGGCTTCGGCGGGTACAAGCGCTCCCCGGCGTTCCAGCGCGCCCACCACCTGCTGGCCGGGTGGTTTCTCACCGCTCTGTTCTGGCAGGCCAGGTGGACCCTTCGGCTGCGTATCGACGTGGTCGGCGCCGACCCGGACACCGCACTGCCCGGGCGTCCCGAACTGGTCCTCTGCCGGCACGCCGGACCGGGTGACTCCTTCATCCTGATTCACGCGCTGGTCAACTGGTTCAAGCGGGAGCCGCGCATCGTGGTGAAGGACACCCTGCAGTGGGACCCGGCCATCGACGTCCTGCTCAACCGGCTGCCGAACCGGTTCGTCGCGGGGGGACGCCGGGCGCGGCGGGTCGGCCCCGGCGGGCGCGGCGGTGCGTCCCGGGAGACCCTCGCCGAGCAGATCGGGCACCTTGCCCGCGACCTCGACGCCGACGACGCCTTCGTGATCTTTCCCGAGGGAGGCAACTTCACCCCGCGTCGCCGGCTGCGCGCCATCGACCTGCTCCGCTCCCGGGGCCTGGACGCGATGGCGGAGCGGGCCGAGGCGATGCGGCACGTCCTCGCCCCGCACCCGGGCGGCGTGCTGGCCGCCCTGGACGCCGCCCCGGAGGCCGGGGTGCTCTTCGTCGCGCACACCGGGCTGGACCGGATGCTCACCGTCGCCGACGTGTGGCGGGAACTGCCGATGGACAAGCGGATCGTGATGCGGTTCTGGTCCGTACCGCCGGAGGAGGTGCCGGCGGGCCGTGAGGAGCGGATCGAGTGGCTCTACGACTGGTGGGCGCGGATCGACGCCTGGATCGACGCGCATCGCCGTGGCGAGGACTCGCGGTAGCGCGCGGCGGGACTCGGCGCCGCCCCGGGACCAGGGCGGGCGCCCGGGCGGTCGGGCCCGGGTAGGTACGCGCACTCTGTGCGCCGCCGGCCGGCTGCCGCAGCATGGCGGCATGGTTCATGCGGTGCGGGCGTACCCCTGCCCGGTATGCGGCGCGGGCGCCGATCTGGCGACCGGATGTCCCGGCTGCGGTCGTGGCCCGGATCCGGTCGCGGCGGAGGTCGTCCGGCTCAACGCCGAACTCGGCGCGCTCTCGGTCGAACTGGTCCGGGCGCGGGAGGCGTACCGGTCGGTCGAGGCCGCGCTCTGGCGCACCCGGCAGCGGCGCGACCTGCTGGCCGGCCAGGTCCGCGTCGCCGCCGCTGCCGCGCGGGCCGCCCGGGCCGCGTGGCCCGCCCAGCCCGTCGTCGCGTCCGGTCCGGTCGCCGCGTCCGGGCCAGCCGCGACACCGGTACGCCCGGAGGCCTCCACCCGGGTCGTGCAGAACATCCTGTTCGCCCTGGGCGGCCTGCTGGTCGGAGCGGCTGCCATCGGCTTCACCGTGGTCGCCTGGCCGGCGATGGGGATCGTCAACCAGGCGGCGGTGCTCGCCGGGCTGACCGCGTTGGTGCTGGCGGTACCCGTCGTGGCCCGCGGGCGCGGCCTCCCCGCGACCGCCGAGACCTTCGCGGCGCTCGGTCTGCTCCTGGTGCTGCTCGACGGGTACGCCGTCTGGGCCGTCAACCTGTTCGACGTGGCCGGCTGGCCCCGGGTCCGGTACGCGGTGCTGGTCCTGGGCGTCGGCGCGCTGGTGGCCGCCGGCTACCGGCGGCTCACCGGGCTCGCCGCGCCGTGGTTCGCCGGGCTGCTCCTGCTCCAGCCGATGCCGCCGCTGCTGGCGTACGACGCCGGTGCCGGCGCCACCGGCTGGACGCTGGCGCTCGCCGCCCTGGCGGTGGTCGATCTCGGCCTCACCCGGGGGCGGGACGACGGACCGCTCGGCCTGGTGCGTCGGGTCGTCGCGTGGCTCGCTTACGGGGGTGCGGTGCTGCTCGCCGGGTTCTGCGCGCTGCTGGCGCTGGCGTCCATCGACGGTCCGGGCGCCGGCGTCCCGCTGCTGGTGTCGCCGGTGCTGCTGGTCGCCGGAGCAGTGCTGACCCGGCACCAGGGGTTCGGGGCGGTCGCCGCCGGGCTCACCGTGGTGGCGCTCGGGATCGCCCTGCTCCGGGCGGTCGTCGACCTCGGCGGGCCGGCGCTGGTCGGCGCGGCCCTCGTCGGCGCGGTGCTCGCCGGAGCGGTGGCCGCCACCACGCGGCTCCTTCCGGCCGGGGTGCGGCCCGGCCCGTATGCCGGCGGAGTGGTGCTGGTCGGCTCGGTGGCCACCCTGGCCGGGCTGATGGCGCTGGCCACGGGGCTCGCCACCGCGCTGCGCTCCCAGCCGCCGTGGCGGGCCGACCTGACCGCCGAGATCGGCCCGTTCGACTGGCAGGCGCCGGTCGCGCTGCCGGTGGCGGTTGGCGGCCTCCTACCGCTGCTGCCGTCGCGCGGTCGCCGGCCGGTGGCGCTGACCGGTGCGGTGCTGACGGTCCTGGCGCTTCCGACCGCGGTGGCACTGCCCTGGTGGCTTCCGGCGGTGCTCAGCCTCGGCATGGCGGCGGCGCTGGCCCTGGCTGCCGTCGGGAGGCCCCGATCCGGTCGGGCGGTCGGCGCGCTGGCCGGCGCCGGGGCCGCGCTCGCCGGGCACGCCCTGCTGGTGGGGCTGGCCCGCCCGGCCGCTGCCGCCGGGGTCCTGGCCGCGACGGTGCTGCTCGGGGTGACGGTCGCCGCGACGGCGGCCCGGCCCGGCACGCCGCCGCTTCCGGCGGCGGGCGACCGGGGACCGGCGGGCCCTGTCCCCGCCCCGCTGACCGGAGCGGTCCGGCGGGTGGGCGGCGCCGCGCTCGCGGTCGCGGTGCTGGCGACGCCGGCCGCGGTGGTCGTCGGTCTGGTCGCCGTGGGCGTACCGCCCTGGTGGCAGACGCGGGCCGCGCTCGCCGTCACCGTGTCGCTGACCGCCGCCGTGCTGCTCCGGCCCCGGTGGATGCCTGCCGAATACCGTCCGTACGCGGGCAGTGCGCTCTCGGTGGTCATGCTGGCGGTCGGTCTCGCTCCGGCGCTGCCCGGGATCGACGAACCGTCCGGCGTGTACGCCGCCGGGGTGCTGCTGGCGACGGTCGCCCTCCTCGCCGCGGCCCGGGGGCGGCGACCGCTGGACGCCCGATCGGCGGCGTCGCCGGCCGGGGAGGGCGGCGCTCCGTTCCCGGTCATTCCGCTGGTCCCCGCGACGGTGCTGCTGGCCCGGGTCGCGGTGGCGGTCGCCCCGGCCGTCGGCGCGGTGCTCGTCGCGCCGTACGCCTGGCTGCCCCGGATCTGGTCGGGGACGCCGGCTGGGGTCGGCCTGCATCCGGGCGAGTGGCGGCCCGACGTGCCGGCCGCGGTGACCCTGCTGCTGGTCGCCGCGACAGCGGCGGTGCTCCACCGGGCCCGGCACGGCACCTGGCGGAGGGCGGCCGTGCCCGTCGCGTCGTGCCTGGCGGTCGCGGTGCCGGCCGGGCTCGCCGCCGTCGGCGCCCCCTGGCCGACCGTGCCGGCGACCGTGTTCGCCGGCGGCCTGACGGCCCTGCTCGGCGCGGCGGTCTCGGCCCGGGTCGGCCGGGCCGCGCGGGTCGGCGTACCGCTCGGACTGCCGCTCACCGGGGCGGGCCTCGCCGGTCTCGTCCCGACCCGGCCCGGCACGATCGTCGGGCTGGCGGTCCTGACCGCGACCGGGCTGGCCGTCGGGGTGGCCGGCCGGCGCGTGACGGCCCGGATCCCGGGTTGGCTGGCCGCGGTGACGGCGGCCGTTCTGCTCGCGGTGGCCGGTCCGCGCGCCGCCGACCAGCCGCTCCGGTATGCCGCGCTGCTGGTACTCGCGGTGGCCGCCGTGACGGTGGCCGGCGGGGTGCTGCTGCGGAGGGTGGGTACGGCGTCCGGGGCGGCCCGGCCGGTCGGGGAAGCCGGGTCGCCCGGCGATTCGGCGGCGCGCACCGTCGAGTCGGCCGGCTGCGCCGTGCCGGGTGCCGCGCGGCGGGTCGAGGGGGCCGCCGTCGAGGTCACCGGGCACGGCGCCGCCCTGGTCGCGGTGGCGCTGACCGCCGGGGCGGTCCGATACACCGCGACGGTCTGCCTCCTCTGGGGCGTGGCGCTGGGTCTGCGGGCGCTGCGGCCGGCGGAGCCGGAACCGCGTCGCTGGGCGTACGTCGCCGGGGCAGGCGTCGCCGAACTGTTCGGGGTCTGGCTGCTGCTCGCCGCGGCCCGGGTGGCCCCGGTCGAGGCGTACACCCTGCCGGCGGCGGTGGTGGGGCTGCTGGTCGGCGGGCTGGCGTTGCGGGCCTGGCCGACGTTGAGCAGCTGGCTCGGATACGGCCCCGGTCTCGGTGCGGCGCTGCTGCCGAGTCTGGTCTCGGTGCTGGTCGCCGACGGGCAGCCGCTGCGTCGGCTGCTGCTCGGGGCCGGCGCGTTGGTCACCGTGTTGGTCGGCGCCCGGTGGCGGCGGCAGGCGCCGGTGGTGCTCGGCGGGCTGGTGCTGGCCGTGCTCGCGGTGCGGGAGGTGGTCGCCGTCTGGGATCGGCTGCCGCGCTGGATCTTCCTGGCGGCCGGTGGCTGCGCGCTCATCGGCCTGGCGGTGACCTACGAGCGGCGGCGCCGGGACCTGCGTCGACTCCGAGCCGCGGTGGGCCGGATGAGCTGACCGGACGCCCGAGAGGGGTGCTACCACCCCCCCCGATCCGGGGGTCTGCGGGATTACTCAGCGCAACCAATCGCCCAAGACTGTGGGCCATACCCGCCCGACCGGGCGGGATGCCGCACGGAGGGGGTTTGGGGAAGACATGGCGACCACCGCGCCGGCCGCGCGCCGAGGTAGTGACTACGCACAGTTGTCCCGCCGGATCAGCGCGGCCGGGCTGCTGCGCCGCCGCACCGCCTGGTACGTCACCCGGATCGGGGTGACCGTCGGCTGCCTCGTCGCCGGCTGGGTCGTCTTCGCGCTGGTTGGGGACTCCTGGTGGCAACTTCCGGTGGCGGCCTTCCTCGCCGTCGCCACCACCCAGGTCGCCTTTCTCGGGCACGACGCCGGACACCGGCAGATGTTCCGGCACCGGCGGGCCAGCGAGGTGGCCGGTCTGATCGCCGGCAACCTGGCGACCGGGCTCAGTTTCGGCTGGTGGATGGATAAGCACAACCGGCACCACGCGAACCCGAACCACACGGAGCACGACCCGGACGTCGGCGTGGGAGCACTGGTCTGGACGCAGGAGCAGGCACGCGAGACCCGGGGCTTTCGGCGCTGGCTGGCCCGGCACCAGGCGTACCTGTTCTTTCCGATGCTGCTGTTGGAAGGGGTGAACCTGCACGTGGCGAGCGTCCGGGCCCTCTTCGGTACGCCGATGCGCCACCGGCGTACCGAGGCGCTGCTGCTGGCCGTGCACTTCGCCGGCTATCTCGGGGCGCTCTTCACCGTGCTCTCCCCGCTCCGGGCCCTCGCCTTCCTCGCCGTGCACCAGGGACTCTGGGGGTCTACCTGGGCTGCTCGTTCGCGCCGAACCACAAGGGCATGCCGGTGCTGACCGCCGACGACGAGTTGGACTTCCTCCGCAGGCAGGTGCTGACCTCGCGCAACGTGCGGGGCGGCGCGGTCGTCGACGTGCTGCTCGGCGGGCTCAACTACCAGATCGAACACCACCTCTTCCCGAGCATGCCGCGCGCCAACCTTCGGCGGGCCCAGCCGATCGTGGCCGCGTTCTGCGCGGAGCGGGGCATCCCGTACGAGCAGACCGGGCTGTTCGACTCGTACCGGCAGGCGCTGCGGCACCTGCACGACGTCGGCGCCCCACTCCGCGCCGGGGCGCGCTAGGTACGCCCGGACGGTCTCCGCGTCGTCAGCCACGGCGGTAAGGTCTGCCCATGGCAGAGGTGCTGGACGCGGAGACGGTGCGGGCCGAGCTGGAGGGGCTGGACGGCTGGTCCGGTGACCCGGCTGGCATCGGCCGTACGGTCGAGTTGCCCGGATTCCGGGAGGCGATCGACGTCGTGGACCGGGTCGCGGTGGTCGCCGAGAAACTCGACCACCATCCCGACATCGACATCCGGTGGCGGACGGTGACCTTCCGGTGCGTCACTCACGCGGTGGGCGGAGTCACCCGACGCGACATCGAGTTGGCGCGGCGGATTGACGAGACGGTCCGGGGAGCGGCGTGAGATTCGAGATAAGCAAGGTCCTCGACGCGATCGAGGGCCGGGTCAGCACCGATCCCTCGCTGGTCCGGGCGGTGCTCGACCTCGCCGAGGTGGTTCGCTACACGGACCTGGACGGTGGCCGGCCGGCCAGCACCCTGCGGCTGGGCATGATCATGGACGCGCTGAGCCGTCATCTCGAGGAGGACAACGTCCCGGTGTACGCGGTGGTGCACCGCGCCCTGCTCAGCGAGGCCGATCTGACCTCGAACGAACGTATGGTGCTCCGGCGCTGGGCCGACGACGGTCTCGTCGAGGTGATGAACAACCCCGGCGACCGGGTGCTGGAGGTGGCCGACCTGCTGGGTCTGCCGGTGTTGAGCCGGAACCGCTACGACGGTCTGGCGGGCCGCTACCCCTGGGTCACCGGTCAGCCGGGTCGGCTCCTCGCTCCGCTGCCCGGCGCGGGTGGACCGGTCCTGGTGCCCCGGGTGAAGGGTGCTCCGCCGGCTCCGGGCGGCCCGTCCCCGACCGGTCGGAAGCTGCTGGCACGGACGTGGCGCTGCCGGGAGCCCGGGTGCGTGCTCTTCGGCGGCGAGGGGGGCGGCGCCTTCGCCGATCTGGCCCGGATCGACCGGAAGCCGAGTGGCCAGCCGCCACCGACGCTGCGGACCGGGATGCCGACCTGTCCCCGGCACGAGCACCGACTCATCGACGCCGGCCCGCGACCCGCCACCGAGGTGCTCTCGGTGCGGATCGGCGGCATGGTGCGGCGCCGGTTCGTGGTGACCTCCGAACGCCCGGTGGTGGTGGGGCGGGCGCCCGAGGACTCCGGGGGGATCCGGCTCGGCCAGTGGCTCAACGACGAGGCGCGGCGCTGGATCAGCCGCAGCCACGTCCGCTTCGAGCTGCGCGGCGCCGACCTGATCGTGCAGGACGTGAGCACCAACGGCTCCGGCGTACGCCCCGGTGGCTCGATGGATGAGGCCGAGCGGATCGCGTTGGCCCGCCAGCAGTCCCGGGTGATGCGTCCCGGCGACATCGTGGAGCTGTACCCGGGCGTGCAGGTGGCGCGGGCCAACACCTGGACCTCCGGCGGGATGGTCAACCCGACCTCGGTGATGGCCGAGGCGCCGACCATGGCGATTCGGCTGGGCGACCGGGGCTGACCGGCCCGGAGTCCCGGGTACATCCGGCGCTGGTTCCCGCTCCGCGCGCGGTACGCGAGGCCTACGTGTCCGGGGTGTCCGCGCCCGGGCGGAACGGCCGTGTCTCGAGCGGAGGCGGGGCGCGCCCGGCCGGGCGCGCCCCGCCCGAAGCGTCGGCGCGGCACCCTCCACCCGCGCCGGGGTGTGGCGAGGGCCGTGGCGACGACGGGCTCCGGTCAGGCCAGTACGGCGGCGAGCTGTGCGACGACGTGGTCCACCTCGTCGGCCGTGACGACCAGCGGCGGGGCCAGGCGGATCGTGGAGCCGTGGGTGTCCTTGGCCAGGACGCCGCGTTCGGCGAGCCGCTCGCACGCCTGTCGTCCGGTCATCAGCGCCGGATCGATGTCGACGCCGGCCCAGAGCCCCCGGCCCCGGACCGCGACCAGCCCCTCGCCGACCATCGCGCGCAGGCCGGCGTGCAGCCGGGCGCCCAGTTCGGCCGAGCGGCGCTGGAACTCACCGGTGGCGAGCAGCCGGACCACCGCGGTGCCGACCGCGCAGGCCAGCGGGTTGCCGCCGAAGGTGGAACCGTGCTCGCCGGGGCGCAGGACGCCGAGTACCTCCCGGTCGGCGACGACCGCCGAGACCGGGACGATGCCGCCGCCGAGCGCCTTGCCGAGGACGTACATGTCGGGGACGACGTTCTCGTGGTCGCAGGCGAAGGTGTCGCCGGTCCGGCCGAGCCCGGACTGGATCTCGTCGGCGACGAAGAGCACGTTGCGCTCGGTGCAGAGCCGGCGGACCCCGGGGAGGTAGCCGGGTGGCGGGACGATGACGCCCTGCTCGCCCTGGATCGGTTCGAGCAGGACCGCGACCGTGGTCTCGTCGATCGCCTCGGCGAGCGCGGCCAGGTCGCCGTACGGGACGATCCGGAACCCGGGGGTGTACGGGCCGAAGTCGTTGCGGGCCTCGGGGTCGGTGGAGAAGCTGACGATCGTGGTGGTACGCCCGTGGAAGTTCCCCTTGGCGACCACGATGGTGGCCTGTCCCGCCGCCACGCCCTTGACCCGGTAGCCCCACTTCCGGGACACCTTGATCGCGGTTTCGACCGCCTCGGCCCCGGTGTTCATCGGCAGAACCAGGTCCTTGCCGCAGAGCTGGGCCAGTTCCCGGCAGAAGTCGGCGAACTGGTCGTGGATGAAGGCCCGGCTGGTCAGGGTGAGCCGGTCGAGCTGGGCGTGTGCGGCGGCGATCAGCGCCGGGTGGCGGTGGCCGAAGTTCAGCGCCGAGTAGCCGGCCAGGCAGTCCAGGTACCGGCGGCCGTCGATGTCGGTGACCCAGGCGCCCTCCGCGGAGGAGATCACCACCGGCAGCGGGTGGTAGTTGTGCGCCGTCCAGCGTTCGGCGTCGCGTACCGCCTCGGGGGTGCGCAGCCCGTCGTCCACCAGCCCTCCTTCGTTCACGACCGCGGGGTTCACGCGCTGCGCGTGCTCACTCTTCGCACTCACGGTCACTTGATCGCCTCTCGCTCTCGCAGCACCAGGGTGCAGCACTTCGGTCCGCCACCGGCCTTGCGTAGCTCGGACAAATCAACACCAATTGTGTCGTACCCCCGGTCGCGCAGCGCGGCCGACAGCCCGGTGGCCTGGGCCGGGAGCACGACGTGCCGCCCGTCGCTCACCGCGTTGAGGCCGAGGACCGCCGCGTCGGCCGGGGTGGCCAGCACGGCGTCCGGGAAGAGCCGGCGCAGCACCGCCCGGCTGCCCGGGGAGAACGCCTCCGGCAGGTACGCCACGGTCCGGTCGTCCAGCACGCAGAGCGCGGTGTCGAGGTGGTAGAAGCGCGGATCGACCAGCTGCAGCGTGACCACCGGTCGGCCGAAGACCTCCTGGACGTGCGCGTGCGCGGCGTGGCTGGTCCGGAAGCCGGTGCCGGCCAGCAGCAGGTCACCGACGAGCAGGAGATCGCCCTCGCCCTCGTTGACGTGCTTGGCCTCGTGCACCTCGAATCCGGCCCGGTCGAGCCACGCGGCGTACGCCGGGGCCTCGTCCGCGCGTTCCGGGTCGCGGAACTGCGCCGCGAGCGCCCGGCCGTCGATCACCGTCGCGCCGTTCGCCGCGAAGACCATGTCCGGTAGCCCGGGCAGCGGCTCGATCTCGTCGACGATGTGCCCGAGGTCCAGGTACGTCTGCCGTAGCGTCTCCCACTGCCGGAGAGCGAGCGCGGTGTCCACCGGCGCGGTCGGGTCCATCCAGGGGTTGATCGCGTACGTGACGGCGAAGTACGTCGGCCGGCACATCAGGTACCGGCGCCGGGTCTGCTGGCGGGGCTGTGCCGGGTCGGACGGCGTGGGCCCGCCGCGCAGCCGGTCCAGGCTGCGACCGGGGTCGGCGGAATCGCCGCGCTCCGGCCTCGGGATGGCGTCCAACGTCATGGTCCTGCTCCAGGGGATTCGGGCGCGCCCGGCCTCCGTACGGCTCACGGGCTGGCGCCGAGACCCACGGTATGCGCGCCGGCCGGCAGGACCTACTGGTGAAGATTGCATCCTTCGGCTGATCGTTGCGTGTCTGACCGGGCCGACCAGCGAATCGTTGCGGACACGCGCGGGACAGACACCTGTCGGTGTGTGGTGAGGCGGCGGGCCTGGCTGCGCCACCTCGGGCGGTCCGGCGCGGTGTCGCACCGCCCACCGCGGGGCGCAGGGCCGCCTCCCGCGGAGGGGTGTCGCGCCGCCCACCGCGGGGCGCCTGGGGCGTAGACCGGCCGGCCGAATCCGGCCACCATTGATCCATGACGATCTCGGCAACCACCCGGCCGGCTCGTGTGGTGAGCGTCGTGGGCCGGCCCGATGACCTGGTCCGTTGCGATCGACCGGGGGCGTCCTGATGCTCCTGGCTGTCGTCGCCGGCCTCGGTGCCGCGTTCTTGGCCCGTGCCGCCGTACGACTGGCGCGGCGGTGGCGGGCTGTTCGTCGCCGCCCGGTGCTGACCTGTGCCGAGTTCGCCGCCGCCACACCCGGCACCGCCGTGGTGGTCGTCGGCCGTACCGCTGTCGGGCCCGTGGTGTCCGCGGCGCGCAGCCGCACGCCGTGCGTCGGCTACCAGTCGGTGTTCATCCGAAACCGGACGGTCAGCGACAACTACAGCGAGAGTACGATCACCCTCGGCCCCGAGCAGGGTGATCTGATGCTGCACGGCGACGACGGCGCGACGGTGGTACTCGCGCACGAGGTGCGGACCCGCCGGCTGCTTCTGAGCAGGAACCCGATGCTGGTGGCCGCGGCCGAGATCGAGGATCCGAACAGCAGCCGGCACGAGCAGCGGATCGAGCGGGAGTTCGTCGCCTCGGCGGACCGGCCCGTGGTCGCGACCGGGGTGGTCGCGACCGTCGCCTGGGACCCCGGTCGGCTCATCCTGGACCGGCGCAACGGGGTGGACGGATCCGCCGAGGGCACGGTCGATGATCTGTCCCAGACCTTCACCTGGGAGATCATCCTGCTGGTGATCGGTACGGCCGCGCTGGCCGGACTCGCCGTCCTGCTCGTCTGACCGACCCGACGATCGCTGAGCACGGTCGGGCGGGCCCGCCACCGGGTTCCCGGGGTCGGTGGCGGGCCCGCGGGGCCGCTCAGCGGACGCGGTCGTCGTCGAGCTGGGTGAAGGTGACCGTGGCCGGGGTGTATCCGGGCACGGAGAGCGTGAAGACGGCGACGTCGTCCACGTCGTCGTCGTCCGGGGCGCTCAGCACGCCGTACCCCTGGGGGATGCTCCAGTTCGTCGGCGTGAAGACCAGCAGCATCGGCGGGCCGGCCCAGACGCCGGTGCCCTGGACTCCCATGTGCAGGGTGACCGACTGGGCCGGCGGGTGGCTCAGCCAGACCCGGAACGCGGCGCTTCCGCCCTCCGGCACAACGATCGTGGTCGGCTCGGCGAGCACCGCGGGCGGCTGGCCGGGGTGGGGGCACGCCCCGTCGGTGACCCGCCCGTCCGTCGGTGATGGATTGGCCCCGGGGTGGCTACGGCGGGAGCCGGTGTCACCGGCGTCCGTGGTCGGCACGGTGGCGGAGTGGCCGGTGCTCCGGGGCGAGGTGGGGGAGTCGACGTCGCAGGCCGAGGCCGCCCGGGCGGGGCCGGCGGGTACGGTCACGGCCGCCGCGGCGGCCAACCCGACGACACCGAGCACAGTGGACAGTCGCGACAGGGGGTTGCGTCTCATCGGGGTCCTTTCGGGCAGGAGAACGTCTGCGGGTGAGGCCGCCAAGGCCCGGCGGCGGCGCGACCCGCGTGACCTGACCACCGGCAATGTATCGACATATTCCCATGCATTTGGTTCGTCGGGAAGGTGGTCGGCCGCCACAAGGGCGCGGCTCGGTCGGAGCGGCCGGCGCCGGACCGCCCTCCCGGGTCACCACCGCGAGGGGGCGCCCGAGGTGTCCTCCACGCCGGTGGGCCGGTCGGACGTGGGGCGATCTGGCCAAAAATGGGCCGTACGCCGGGAGTTCCGTCGGTAGCCTGGGGCGCGTGCCGCCGCAGATCCCGCATCCCGACCCAGGAACGCCGGACACGCGGGGGCCACTGCGGTACATCTGGTGGCTGGCCCGATCCCAACCCTGGCGGGTGCTGCGTGGCAGCCTGCTGGGCACGGCCTGGATGGCCGGGCTGGCACTGCGGCCGTACCTGATCGCGAAGGCGGTCGACGACGGGCTCCGCGCCCGCGACCAGCGTGCGCTGCTGTTCTGGGGGCTCGCGATCGTCGTCGCCGGCGTCGTCCAGGCGTGGCTCGGCGTCCTGCGGCACCGCACCACGAACTTCATCCGGGAGGACGCCACCGCCCGCTCCGCCGCCGTCCTGCTGCGGCACCTCTCCCGGGTCGGCGCGGTGCTGTCCCGCAAGCTCGCCGCCGGGGAGGTCGCCACCGTCGGCGGCGCCGACATCGGCAACACCTCGTACGTCCTGACGATCACCGGCCCCGGGGTCGGCGCGGTGGTGGCGTACGCGCTCGTCGCGGTCGTCCTCTGGACGATCTCCCCGCTGCTGGCGCTCTGCATCCTGCTCGGCGTGCCGCTGATCGTCGCGGTGATGGGACCGATGCTGCGTCGGCTGGACCGGGTCGAGACGGTCTACCGACACCGGCTGGGTCTGCTCACGGCCCGGGCCGGGGACATCGTGGCCGGGCTGCGGGTGCTCGCCGGGGTCGGCGGACGGGGCCTCTTCGCCCGCCGCTACGCCGACCGGTCCCGGGAACTGCTCGCCGAGGGATACCGGGTCGGCGCGGTCAGCAGTTGGATCCGGGCGCTGACCCACGCACTCCCGGGTCTCTTCCTCGCCGTCGTGGTCTGGCTCGCCGCGCGGATGGCCGCCGACGGCGACATCACCGTCGGGCAGTTGGTCGCGGTCTACGGCTACGTCGCGGTCCTGGCCGTGCCGGTCTGGTTCCTCCTCGACGGGAGCTACCAGCTGATCCGGGGCCGGGTCGCCGCCCGCCGCATCGTCGCGCTGCTGAACCTGGCTCCGGACGACGTCGGCGATTCCGACCATGCGGCGGTTCCGGCCCCGCCCCACCCGGCCGAGCTGCGCGACCCGGTGACCGGGCTCACCGTCCCTCCTGGACGGATGTTCGGCGTGGCCGCCACCGACCCGGCCGAGGCGACCGCCCTGGCCGACCGGCTCGGCCGGTACGTCGTCAGCGAGGCCACCTGGGGTGGGCAGCGGCTGACCGGGATGCCCCTGGCCGAGGTGCGGTCCCGGATCCTCGTCGCCGACCACGACGCGTACCTCTTCGCCGGCACGCTGCGGGACGTCCTGCGGATCCGGGACGACCTCAACGACGGCGCGCTGCGCGCCGCGGTACGGACCGCCTCGGCCGACGACGTGGTCGAGGCGCTTCCCGACGGCTTCGACACCGAACTCGACAACCGGGCCCGGCGACTCTCCGGCGGCCAGCGGCAGCGGGTACGGCTCGCCCGGGCGCTGCTCGCCGAACCGGAGGTGCTGATCCTGCTCGACCCCACGTCGGCCGTTGACGCGCACACCGAGGCACGGATCGCCGAACGGCTGCGCGCGGCGCGGGCCGGCCGGACCACGCTGCTGCTCAGCACCTCACCCCTGCTGCTCGGGTACGCCGACACGGTGGCGTACCTGGCCGGCGGCCGGGTCGTCGCCACCGGCACCCACGCCGAGCTGCTGGAGCGGGAGCCCGGCTACCGCGCGCTGGTCGCCCGGGACGGCGGGGCCCCCGCGCCCGACGCCGGCGACGTCGCCACGACCCGCGGCCCGGGCGAGGTCGAGGAGGTGCTGCGGTGACCCCGGGCCCGGTGGCCGCCTCGGCTTCCCGGCTGCCGGTGGCGGGGAACGCCGTCGTGCGCCGGGCCGCCCGGGATCTCCTCCGCCGGGACCGTCGGGCCGTCGTCCTCGCGGTGGTCCTGCACGCCGCCGCCGCGGTCGCCGGGCTCGGCGCGCCGTGGCTGCTCGGGATGATCGTCGACGAGGTGACCGCCGGGGCCGGGGCCGGCCGGCTCGACCGGCTGGCGCTGGGAATCGTCGGCTGCGTGGTGGCGCAGGGCCTGCTCAGCAGGTATGCCCAGTACGTCGGCCACCGGTTCGGCGAGCGGGCCGTCGCCCGGCTGCGCGAGGAGTTCGTTCGCCGTACCCTGGCGCTGCCCGTTTCCGTGGTCGAGCGCGCCGGCACCGGCGACCTCGCCACCCGCAGCTCCGTCGACGTGAACCTGGTCGGCACGACCGTCCGGGACGCGGTGCCGGTCGTGGTCATCTCCACGGCGAAGCTCATGCTGCTGTTCGGGGCGGTCTGCCTGCTGCACCCGATTCTCGGCCTGGTCGCGCTGGCCGGACTGCCGTCGATCTTCGTGGTGGCCCGCTGGTACCTGCGGCGGGCCCGGGACGCGTACCTGTTCGAGGGGGCGGCGGCCGCGGAGCTGACCGAGACGCTGACCAGCACCGCCGAAGGTGCCCGTACCATCGAGGCGCTTCACCTGGCCGACCAGCGGATCGCGCACGGCACCGGGCGGATCGCTCGGCTCTGGGCCGCCCGGCGGGCCACCCTCCGGCTGCGGTCGGTCGTGTTTGCGGTGGCGGGGGCGAGCTACGCGCTCCCGGTCGCCGCCGTGCTCCTCGTCGGTGGCCCGCTCCTCGACCGGGACGTGGTCAGCCTCGGTGAGGTGGTTGCCGCCGCGCTCTACCTGCAGCAGGCGATCGACCCGTTGGACGCGCTGCTGATGTGGACGGAGCAGACGCAGCGCGGGATGGCCTCGTTCGCCCGGGTGCTCGGGGTCGGTCTGGTGCCGCCGGAGCCGCGCGGCGGCGCGGGCGTGCCGTCCGGGCGCGGGGTGACGCTCCGGGGTGTCCGGTTCGGGTACGGCGACGGCCCGGACGTGCTGCACGGCATCGACCTGGAGATCCGCCCCGGGGAACGGCTCGCCGTCGTCGGCCCCTCCGGTGCCGGCAAGTCCACACTGGCCCGGCTGATCGCCGGCATCGACCGGCCCCGCTCCGGCGTGGTGCTGCTCGGCGGCCGCCCGGTCACCGACCTCGACCCGGCACAGCGGCGCCGCGAGGTCGTCCTGGTCACCCAGGAGCACCACGTCTTCATGGGTACGCTCCGCGACAACCTGGCCTTCGCCGCGCCCGAGGCCACCGACGAGCAGATGCGCGCGGCGCTGGTCGCGGTCGGCGCCGACTGGTACGCCGACCTTCCCCACGGGCTCGATACCGAACTCGGGGACGGGGCCCGGGAACTCAACCCCGCCGACGCGCAGCAGCTCGCGCTGGCCCGGATCGTCCTCGCCGACCCGCACACGCTGATCCTCGACGAGGCGACCGCCGCCCTCGATCCGACCACGGCGCGGCGTACCGAGCGGGCGCTCGGCGCGGTGCTCGCCGGCCGTACCGTGATCGCGATCGCGCACCGGCTCAACACCGCGCACGACGCGGACCGGGTGGCGGTCCTCGACGACGGCCGGATCACCGAGCTCGGCAGCCACGCCGAGCTGCTCGCCGCCGGGGGCGCGTACGCCGCTCTCTGGCGCTCCTGGCACGGCTGACCCGGCCGGGCCGCGGGCGCTGGTCCGGGAGGCGGGCCGCCGTGTCGTGCCGGCGGATCAGCCCTGGGTAAGGTCTGCGGGATGGGAGATGGGTAAGGTGTGCGGGATGGAGATCCGCCCCTACCGACCCGGCGACCGGGATGCCGTCCACGACATCTGCATCCGGACCGCTGACGCGGGACAGGACGCCTCCGGGTCGTACGCCGACCCGGACATCCTGCCCACCATCTTCGCCCACCCGTACACCGAACTGGAGCCGGAGCTGGCGTTCGTCCTCGACCACGACGGCCGGGCGGTCGGGTACGTTCTCGGCACCGCCGACACCGCCACGTTCGTGCGACGGTTCCGCACCGAGTGGCTGCCCCGGGTCGGCGACCGCTACCCGGCGCCGGTGGGAGAGCCGGGCACCCCGGACGAGGTCATGGCGCACCTGCTGCACACCCCGGAGCGGATGATCCTGCCGGAACTCGCGGACTACCCGGCCCACCTGCACATCGACCTGCTGCCGCCCTACCAGCGGGCGGGCTGGGGTCGGAAGCTGATCGACACCCTGGTCGCGGCGCTGCGCCGGGCCGGCGTCTCCGGCCTGCACCTGGGGATGCTCACCGAGAACCGGGCCGCCCGCGCCTTCTACGACCGGCTCGGCTTCCACGTCATCGACGTCGCCGACCCCGGTCCGCTCACCTACCTGGGGCTGCGCCTCTGACCCGCGGCATCCGGACGGACGGAGGCGCGTGGCCGTGGCACCGAGACGCGGGGCACTGCCACGCGCCGCCTATTCTTGACGGATGCCCGAGGGCCACACCGTCCACCGCCTGGCGGCGCGGCACGCCGCGCTCTTCGCCGGGGACAAGGTGCTGGCCACGAGCCCGCAGGGCCGGTTCGCCGAGGGTGCCGCGCTGCTCTCCGGCGCCGCCCTCGACCGGACCGAGGCGTACGGGAAACACCTGCTGCACCACTACGACGGTGGCCAGATCCTGCACGTGCACCTGGGGTTGTACGGCCGGTTCACCGACGGCGACGGGGAGCCGCCGGAGCCGGTCGGGCAGGTACGGCTGCGCCTCACCAGTGACCTGCACTGGCTCGACCTGCGGGGGCCGACCGCCTGCGAACTGCTCACCCCGCCCGAGGTGGCGGCGCTGCGGGCGCGGCTCGGTGCCGACCCGCTGCGGTCCGACGCCGACCCGGAGGCGGCGTACGCCCGGATCCGTCGCAGCCCGACCCCGCTCTTCGCGCTGCTGCTTGACCAGTCGGTGGTGGCCGGGACCGGGTTGATCTTCGTGACCGAGGTGCTGTTCCGGGCCGGGCTGCGACCGACCGCTCCGGGGCGCACCCTGACGCCGGAGGGGTGGCAGCGGATCTGGGCCGACCTGTGCGCGCTGATGGCCGCCGCCGTCGTGTCCGGCCGGATCGACACCGTACGCCCGGAGCACATGCCGGAGGCGATGGGGCGGCCTCCCCGCGTGGACCGGCACGGCGGCGAGGTGTACGTCTACCGCCGCGCCGGCCAGCCCTGCCATCTCTGCGGCACCCCCATCCGCCGGGCCGGCCTGGCCGGCCGGAACCTCTTCTGGTGCCCGACCTGCCAGCCGTGACCGGGCCGCCGGACGGCCACCGTCAGGGGGTCGCCCGGCGGATCGTGAGATACCCGGCTCCGGCCATCGCCACGCCGATCACCAGCGGCCAGCCGGCGACCAGGCTCAGGCTCGGCTGGTCGACGATCCAGCGGCCGATCTCGTCCCACCAGCGCTGCCAGGTGATCAGCACGATGGGAAGGCCCACCGCGAGTATCTTCACGATGGCCAGGACGTAGACCCCCGGCAGGTGCCAGCGCTGGTAGACGAGGGCGATGAACGAGCCCCAGAAGCCGAGGACGACGAACGGGACCGTGTAGACCAGGATCTGGAGCAGCGGGTTGTCTTGGTCGAGGAAGCCGAGGCCGAAGAACGTCAGGTTCAACCCCCAGCCGCCGGTCACGTCCTCGACGAGCTTGCAAAGGGTGAGCAGCACCCCGAAGAGCAGCGCCTGCCCCACCTGGAGGAGGGCGAAGGCGGTGTAGAAGGTCCGCCGGATCAGACTCAGCGACAGGGTGAAGGGGAAGACCTGGTTGATCGAGGAGATGGCGCCGACGAAGGTGATGATGTAGATCGACGCCAGGGCGCCCGTCTGCGGACTGGGTTCGTTGTCGTGGATCGCGCCGAAGAGCGCGAGGTTGAGCAGGAAGACCAGGACCAGTGTGCCCCACGCCGCGCCCAGGGTGCTCGGCCAGCCGACGAGCTGGACCAGGACGGCCCTGCCGACCCGGCTCGGGCCGCTGGCGTGGCTGACTCTCTCGCTCATCGGATGGGTTCCTTTCCGGGGTCGGTGGCGCGGTCGGGCCGGGGTCGTGAGCCGCCGTCGGCCCGCGCGGTGGTGAGTCGGATGACGATGTCCTGGAGGGAGACCGGTTCGAGGTCGAGACCCAGCTGCTGCGCCCGGTCGCGTTCGGCCGGCCCGAACCTGCCGCGCAGCGTCGCCCGGGCGTACCGGCCCAGGGTCTCCCGGTGCAGTTCCTCGCTGCCCGCGGCGAACTCGTTCACCGCGGCCGCCGGTCCGGCGGCGGTGACGACCTGGCCGCGCAGCTCCTCGGCCGTGGTGTCGAGCAGGATCCGCCCCTGGTCGAGCAGGAGCACGTTCTCCAGCAGGTCGCCGACCTCGTCGATCAGGTGTGTGGAGAGCACGATGGTGCGCGGGTGCTCGGCGTAGTCGGTGAGCAGGTGGTCGTAGAAGAGGTGCCGGGCGACCGCGTCGAGCCCGAGGTACGGCTCGTCGAAGAGGGTCAGGGGGGCCCGGGCGGCGAGCCCGATGACGATCCCCAGCATCGAGTGCATACCTCGGGAGAGCTTGCGGATCTTGCGGTTCAGCGGGAGTCGGAAGTCCGCCAGCAGAGTCTGGGCGAACTCCTCGTCCCACCGGGGGAAGAGCAGCCGGGCCGCCTCTAGGGCGTGCCGTACCTTGAAGTGCTGCGGGTACGTCAGGCTCTCCTTGATGAAGCAGACCCGGGAGAGGACCGGCTCGTTCTCGTACGGCCGCTCACCGAAGACCGTCAGCTCGCCGGAGCTGGCGAAGTTCTGGCCGGTCATGATCTGCATCAGCGTGGTCTTGCCGGCGCCGTTGCGGCCGAGCAGGCCGTGGATCCGGTTCTCGTGGAGCGTGAAGCTGACCTGATCCAGGGCGGCGACGTCCCCGTATCGCTTGGAGACTCCCTGGGCCTCTACCACGGTGCTCATCGCTCCTGCTCCCATTGGTCGATCATTCGCTTGAGCTCGTCGGCGCCGATGCCGAGCTTGCTCGCCTCCGCGAGCAGCGGATGCAGGTACTGCTGGGCGAACTGCTCGCGGCGTCGGTCCCGCAGCCGCGCCCGCGCTCCGGTGGCGACGAACATTCCGATACCTCGCTTCTTGTAGAGAATTCCGTCGTCGACGAGCTGATTGATGCCCTTGCCGGCAGTCGCCGGGTTGATCCGGTGAAAGGCGGCCAGTTCGTTCGTGGAGGGCACCTGGCTCTCCTCGGCGAGCGTGCCGTCGATGATCGAGTTCTCGATCATCTCCGCGATCTGGAGAAAGATCGGCCGCCCGTTGTCCATCACCCGGACCCGCCCGGCGGAGTGTTGGCGGGGACGGCGCCATCCCGCTTGGTTGGTTCATTACTCATGTAATTAACCATGCAAGCGATGAAGCTGGCTGTCAAGTGCGAAGCAGGGGTGGGGGGTGGCCCCGGCGGTGCGCGCTGGGGCGAGCGGCCGGCCGCCCGTCGTGCCGGGGCGGTGGTGTGGTCGGGGAGGCCGTGATGCGACCGATCGCGCGGTGGGGGTGGTTGCGCAACCGCCGGCGCGGTGGGTCTGCCTCTTGATCAGTCGCGCGTGCGGTGGGTCCTGCCGGTCACCGCTGGAGCGGTGTGGTCCTGCCGGTCACCGCTGGTGCGGTGGGGCGTCCTCGGCGGCCGCGCGGAGCAGGCTCCGGCCGGCCGGAGTCAGGACGTGCAGGGTACGGCCGGCCGTCCGATGGCTGCCCAGCAACCCGCTGTCGCGCAGTACCGCCACGTGATGACTCGCGGTGGCGGGGGAGACCCCGACGAGCCGGGCCAACTCGCCGGTGGTCGAACCGGCGGCGACGGCGTTCAGGACCGCCGCCCGGGTCGGTCCCAGCAGCCGGGCCAGGGGTGTCTGGTCGGCCCCGGGTCCGCTCGCCCGAGTGCCGGTCCCCGGCACGCCGTGGTCGACCGGATAGACGAGAACCGGCGCGAGTTGGGGATCGGCCAGCGCCACCGGGCTGCCCCAGCAGAAGTACGAGGGAATCAACCGCAGCCCGCGTCCGCCCAGGTCGATGTCGAGATCGCCGGCGTAGTCCGCCTCCAGCACCGGCGGCTTCCACCGCAGGCGGGGCCGGAAACTGTGCAGCAGGCCGTCGATGCCGCCCTCCAGGAGCGCCCGGGTCCGCAGCACCCGATCCGCCTCGATCCGACCCTGGATGAGTTCCTCGACCGGCTTGATCGCCGTGGCGTGGTAGGCCCGCAGCACCCCCGCCAGGGCGACCCGCTCGCCGCGTTCGCCGACACGGTGCAGCCAGGCCGGGATGCCGTGCACCCGGTCCAGCTTGGCGAGCTCCCGCCGGACCCGCTCGTGCGGTGTGGCGAGGATCGCCTCGATTCCGGCGTCGAGCCCGAGTTCGCTCTCGGCCGGGGTGAGGAAGTCGGGAAAGTAGGCGGCACGGGGCAACAGCGGCAACAACAGGGAGCGGACCGCGCGGGCGTGTCCGGAGTCATTGAGCCGGGCCACCGTCGACCGGTGCCAGTCCCGGTACGTCCGCCATCCGTGCCGGGACTGGAAGCGGTGCAAACTGAGGGCGATCTCCCAGAACGGGTCGGGCTGGGTGGCAATCCTGGTCCGGGCCAGGTCCGAACTGTCGAACCGTATCCGCAACACGTAGCCGCCTCGAGAACGAGCGCCCAGAGCGATCCCTCGTCGACCCGGGTCCCCATGCTAGTCCGAGATCACGTCGCCGGCGGAACGAAGCGGTAGAACCCGGACCCGTCGGAGGCGCTCGTCCAGATGGCACGATCCGGGCCGACGAGCAGCAGCAACCCGGGTGTCGAGGACAGACCGTCCAGTCGGTAGTAGCGGGCCACCCGGTTGACCGGGTCGAACGAACCCACCATCACCCGGGTCGCGCTGCCAAACCACAGGCGACCGTCCGGACCCGTCGTCACCGTGCCCACCTGGCCGACTCCGTCCAGGGCGTACACGCTGCTGGTACCGTCCGGGGCGACCTGGACGAGGGCCGGGGGCTGGCGGCGGGCGTACCAGAGATTGCCCAGCGCGTCGATGGTGGCCGCACTCGGGCCGATCGCCACCCCCGGCGCCGGGAAGGTCCGGTGCTCGCCCGGAGCCAGCCGACCCACCTGGCCGCTGTCCGGCGCGGTGTACCAGACGGCCCCGCCCGGAGCGGCGAACAGCGCCGATCGGGTGTCCAGGTGCGGAGCGTCGATCGTGTCCACCCTGCCGGCGCCGCTGATCCGGCCGATGACCTGGGAGCCGGCGAAGTAGACGGCGCCGTCGGTGCCCGCGGCGAGCGCGTGCGGGAGCAGCGTCTCCCGGGGGAGGTTCAGCCGGAAGAAGGTCTCGGCGCCGCCGGGGCTGAGCCGACCGACGTAGCCGCCGTAGATCGTGAACCACATCGCGCCGTCGGGACCGGCGGCCACCGCCGACACCCAGCGCGACGCCGACGCCGGCGGGTCGAAGGCAACCCGCCGCTGCCTGCCGGTCGCGGCCAGCTCGACCAGGGCGTTTCCGTTCAGGTTGACGTACCAGAGACTGCCGTTCGGTGCGACGGCGGCGTCCCGGGGCAGGATCCCGTCGGTCTCCGGATCCAGACCACTGTGGACCCACGTGACCGGCAGCGGTTCGGTCGGCGGGGGCCGCCGTTCCGGTTCCGACGCGCCACCGCACCCGGCGACCAGCGCCAGGACCACGGCGGTCGCCAGTGCCGCCGGCCGGCGCGGCGTCGCGCGCCCGGTGATCCGTTGCCCGGCGTGGCCGGTGGTCGTCGTCGAGACAGCCGTCATGGCAGCAGCACGGTGGAGCCGGCCGGAACGTCACCCACGCGCACGTCGAGTCCGAGCCCGGTCAGACCCGGCGGCAGGTGCAACTCGATCGTGCGGACGGCGGCGGTCAGCTCCCGCCCCTCCGGAGTCCGCACCACGACCTCGTCGCCGACCCTGACGGTCTCGCCGGCCAGCCGGCCGACCAGGATCTGCAGGTGTCGGCTGGGCAACCGGTGCACGCTGTCCACCGTCATCTCGGCCCGATATCCACTAACCACCTGTCGCCCTCTCCCTCTCCTCCTCCGCCGCCCTCTGCCACCTCTCCACGAACCCGTCCTCGGCGGCGTACGCCTCCTCCTCCAGCGCTACGACGTTCGAGTTGACCCGGTTGTCCCGCCACTGCTGGACATGGATGCTCTCATGGCCGAGGGTCCGAACCAGGGTTTCCGCGTCGACGAAGGCCGCCGGACCCAGTTGGATCCCGAGATCGTCGGTACGAGCACAGGCTCCCATGAAATCGAAATAACGCAGGGTGTCCGTATCCTCGACGATTTCGACGTCCACGTCCTGGAGGTCGATGCCGGCCAGCTCGGCGTGGTGCAATACCGTCTCCATCGTCCTCGGCAGACCGATGCCCTGCCTGAGCACCTCCTGGTTGGTGATCGCGGTTCGCCGCGAGTGCAGCCCGACGGTGGCCGGCGGGGCCGGGAGGAGCGCGGCGAGAACCGCCCGGAACTCGGACCGCGACATCGCGCCGCTCAGGTAGCCGGCCACCGTGAGGGTGACGACGCCGATCGCCACTGCCGCCGTGACGGTGAGGGCGGCTGCGGTCGCCGTCCCGGACGAACACCCCGCGGGCTGCGGGATCATTCCCTGCTGATACACGAGCTCACAGGCGTGGGCGGTGCCGGGGAAGGCGAGCAGGAGCAGCGCCACGCCGACCAGCGTGCCGACGAGGCGGCCGAGCCGGCCGCTCATCGGCGCACCACCGTGGAGCGGTCCGACCACGCCTGCTTGAGCCGCAGTACCCGGTTCCGGAGCACGTCGACGTCCACCGTCGCGTCGGGATCGCCGTGGGCCACCCGGAGCCGACCCAGCGCCAGCTCGAGCTGTGCCGCCTGCACGCGTCGGACCTGCCGGTACGCGGCGAAGCCGAGCTCGCGCACGGTCCTGACCCGCATCCAGAGCCGGGTGGCGGGGTCCAGCAGGACCGGCACCTCCACCGGGGTGACCGCCGGAAGACCGGTGCGGCTCTCCCGGTCCAGCTCGACCGCCAACCCCTGGGCCGCGGCCCGGCGCGCGATCCACAGCGTCGCCAGGTAGAGCGCCACGAACGGGCCCTGCAGGGCCACGAGCACGGCGGGGGTCACCACCAGGACGTCGAGCGGGCCGCCGGGGGTGAACCACTCGCGACGGACGGTGCTGTACCACGCGAAGATGGTGTTGTTCGCGAAGTGGCCACCGGCGGAGGCGAACAGCCCGGCACCGACGATGATCCACCGCCGGGCACGATTGGGGGTGCCCCGGGCCAGCCCGATCCCGGCACCCACGACGGCGGTGAACGCGGTGTGCGCGGCCATCAGCCCGACGAACTGCCGCATCCAGTACTGGAACTCGCCCGTCGCACCGCTCGCGGAGACGTACTCGACGCTCTCGGTGAGATTGAATCCGAGGCCGACGGCCGCGCCGAGCACGACGCCGGAGACCACGCCGTGGACGTGCCGGCGGGCGAGCACGAATGCCAGCCACACCCCGGCGGCCTTGCCCAGCTCTTCCACGATCGCGCCGTGCAGGAACGCCCCGGTGGTGACGGTGCCCGCCGGCACCAGGTCCGCCGGGTCGCCGAGGTAGGCGACCCCGTAGTTCATGAACCAGAGGTTGAGCGCACCGGCGAAGCCGGTCGCGACCAGCGCCCCCCAGCCCGCGGCGGCGAGCAGCAGCCAGCCGGGCATCCGCCGGTGGCGCGGCATCCGGTGTACGGCCCAGAGCGCGAACGCGGTGGTCGGCACGCAGCGCAGCAGCGCCGGAACGTGCTCGGCCATCAGCACGACCGGGTGCACCGAGAACGGCAGCAGGAGGACGACCGCGACCAGCAGCCGGTACCGCGACGGCCGGAGGGCCGGCGTGTCCGGAGCCATCCTGCGGGCGAGCCGGGCGACCAGCCACACGGTGGGTGCCGCGACCCAGCTCGCGACCACACACCAGAAGACCACCCGGGGCAGGTCTGGCCACAGTGGTGAGAAGAGCCCGATCGCCGGCTCCGTCTCGTCGGGCCTCGGCCGGAGCACGTCGACGGCGAGTTCGGCGCCGTAGGCCAGCGACATCGCGCCGGCGACGGCCAGCAGTGCGGTCGCCGCCCGGTCACCGTCCAGCTGGCGCCGTGGCGGCCCGCCGGCCGGGCCGGTCTCGGTTGCCGGGTGGGTCATCGTCCGGTGACCGGAGAGAGCGACAGCTCGGAGTCCGGCAGGATGGGCAGGGTCGGCAGGGTCGACGGGGCTGGTGGCGACGGCGCCACCGACCGGGACGGCGGTGGGACGGGGACACCGCTCAGCGCGGGCGTCGGGACCGGGATGCCGGGTAGTCCCGGCGGCCTCGAGCCGGCCACCGTACAGCCCACCAGCAGCCCGGTCCCGGTCATGACGACGCCGAGCACGCTCGTCGCGAGCACGTACCCACGCTGGCCGCAACGATCCGGGAACCGCCGGACCGGCGGTGCCGGCGGCCGGTCGGGCGGTTCCGGTGGATCCAGGTACGCGGCTCGGATCTGCAGCACGGGCGGTCCCTCCGGGCGCCGAAGCTACCGGCGCCGGCGGCGCCCGCCCATCGCGTTCGACCTGGTTCGAAAGTCCCTGGTCAGGGCCGGTGACCCGGATCCACCCGTACCCGGTGACCCGGATCCGCCGGTATCCGGCGACCGGCTAGGCCGAGGACGCGGCCGCGGTTCAGCGCAGCGCCTCGGCGGCCCGGCGGGCGGCGACCAGCACCGGGTCCCAGACCGGGGCATACGGCGGCGCGTACCCCAGGTCGAGGTTGGCCATGTCGTCCACGGTCATCTCGTTCCAGATCGCCACCGCCAGGACGTCGATGCGCTTCGCTGCCTCGGAGTGGCCGACGATCTGGGCGCCGAGCAGCCGGCCGCTCTGCCGCTCGGCGAGCAGCTTGACCGTCATCGGCTTCGCGCCCGGGAAGTAGCCGGCCCGGCTCGTCGACTCGACCCGGGCCGTGACGAACTCGAACCCGGCCGCGGCGGCATCCCGCTCGCGCAGCCCGGTCCGCCCCACCTCCAGCCCACAGACCCGGGTTACCGCGGTCCCGACCACCCCGGCGAACGTGGCGTAGCCGCCGCCGATGTTGATCCCGGCGACCCGGCCCTGCTTGTTCGCGTGGGTGCCGAGCGGGACGTTGACGGGCTGGCCGGAGACCCGGTGCACCGACTCGACGCAGTCGCCCGCCGCCCACACCCCGGGGATCCCCGGAACCCGCATCCGCAGGTCGACCCGAATCGCACCGGTCGGACCGAGTGGCAACCCCGCCTCGGCGGCGAGCGCGGTGTTCGGGCGTACCCCGAGACCCAGGACCACGACGTCGGCCGGCAGCGTCCCGGCCTCGGTCTCCACCCCGACCACCCGGCCGTCCCGGCTCCGCAGGCCGACGACGCGGACCCCGCTGCGCACGTCCAGGCCCAGCTCGCAGAGGGTCTGGCGGACCAGGGCACCCATGTCCGGGTCGACGGTGGACATCGGCTCCGGGCTCCGTTCGACCAGGGTGACCGACAGGCCGCGCTGCATCATCGCCTCGGCCATCTCCACGCCGATGTAGCCGCCGCCGACCACCACCGCCCGGTGTGGGCGCGGGTCGCGCTCGAGCCAGCTCAGCAGGGCGGCGCCGTCGTCGAGGGTCTGCAACCCGAACACCCCGAGGGCGTCGGTCCGGGCCCAGTCCGGGGTGATCGGCACGGATCCGGCCGCGTACACGAGCTGGTCGAAGCGCTCCCGGACCGTGCGCCCGCCCCCGCCCAGGTCGCGGACCACAACCTCGCGGCGCTCCAGGTCGATCGCCACCACCTCGTGCCGCGTCCGGACGTCGATCCGGTACGTGTCCCGGAAGGTGGCCGGGTCCCGGCTCACCAGCTTGCCGACCTCGTCGACCTGCCCACCGACCCAGTACGGGATGCCGCAGGCCGAGAACGACGTGCAGGTGCCGCGCTCGAAGGCGACGATCTCCAGATCGTCCGGGCCGCGTCGGCGACGGGCCTGGGAGGCGGCGGACATCCCGGCCGCGTCACCGCCGATCACGACCAGCCGTTCAGCCATGGCCGCCGGTGTCCCGGGTCCGGCGCGTCCAGTCGGCGAGGAGCAGCGTCCCAACCTCGGTAACCGGCCACGCCGGCACGGACAGCCCACCGCGCATCATCACCATCACCGTCTCGTCGCCTCCGCCCGCCGTACCGAGGCGTTCGCCGGTGGGCGGTGTGCCCGTTCTCCCAGTCCCGGCTACCCCGGCGATCGCGCCTGTCTCTTACCCCCGACGATGCCGACCGGAAACGCCGTTTCGTCACCCGTCGTGATCCTGGCTCGTGGCCCTGTTCGTCACGTTCCGTGATCGCCGTCCCGGCAGGAGTGGACGCCCTCGGTGGTGCTCCCAGGGACGGAAACCGCGCCACAGACCGGTTGCTAATGCGCATTAGGTCACGCACGTATCACCGGCCGATGACGGAACGCCTCTTGACACGGTCGTCCGGCGAGGCGCAAGATCCCAGAACATCACACGCGTTAATACGTATTAGTTGGTCCGGAGAGAGGTAACCCAACGTGGCCTCCGTGTCGAAGCGGGTCACCCAGCGCGACATCGCGCGTCTGGCCGGGGTGAGCCAGGCAACCGTGTCGCTGGTGCTCAACAACCGCGCGGACACCGACGTGCGGATCGCCCCGGAGACACGCGAGCGGGTGCTGCGGGCGATCGAGGAGACCGGCTACGTCGCCGATCCGATCGCCCGCCGGCTGGTCTCCCGGTTCAACCGCATCATCGGCGTCTTCACCTACGAACCCGCCTTCCCCAGCGGCACCCGGGACTTCTTCCACCCGTTCCTGGTCGGCATCGAGGAGTACGCCGAGCGCGTCGGGTGCGACCTGCTGCTCTTCACCAGCGCGCCGGTGGTCGACGGGCGACGCCGCATCTTCCACCGGGACAACCGGCTGCGCCTGGCCGACGGGTGCCTGCTTCTCGGCCGCGAGATCGACGCCGCCGAGCTGGCCCGGCTCAACCGCGAGGGCTACCCGTACGTCGCGGTCGGGCGGCGGGACGACGCCGACGGTCCGGTCCGGTACGTCGGCGCCGACTACGCCACCGCGGTGCGCCAGCTCGGCGAACGGGCGCAACAGCTCGGGCACCGACGGCTGGCCTACCTCGGGACCGGCCTGGTCGCCGAGTCGTCGGCTGACCGGCGCCGGGGCTTCGCCGCCCAGGCGGGGAGCGCGGAACACGCCGTCGAACTCGTCGGCACCGGCCGCAGCGCCGACGAGGTGCTGGACGACGTCCTCGGTGCCGGGGCCACCGTGGCCTTCGTCGAGGACTTCGCCACCGCGGTCCAGCTCCGAACCGCCGCGCTGCGACGCGGCCTCGCCGTCCCCGGCGACCTCTCGGTGCTGACCCTCGGCGACCCGACCACCCCGGTCCCCACCGACATCACCTTCACCGGCTTCCACATCCCCCGCGAGGAGATGGGACGGCAGGCGGTCGAGCTGCTGACGGCGGTGCTGGAGGGGACCGCACCGGCCGTGTCGCAGCGACTGCTCGCCTGCGAACCGGTCGAGGGGACCACCCTCGGTCCGCCCGTGCCCCGGCCACCCGCCGGGCCCGGAGCGGGCCCGGGGCGGTGAGCCGTGGGGCGGAGCGCGGTGGGACAGCGAACAGAGCAGCGAGTGGAAGGAAGCAAGTGACACAGATGCGTGCGGACGTCCTCGTCGTCGGCGGCGGCCTCGGCGGGGTCGCGGCCGCGCTGGCGGCGGCCCGGGCCGGCCGGTCGGTCGTGCTGACCGAGGAGTACGACTGGCTCGGGGGGCAGCTCACCAGCCAGGCCGTCCCACCGGACGAGCACTCCTGGGTCGAGCGGTTCGGGGTGACCGCCAGCTACCGGGCGCTGCGCAACGGGATCCGCGACTACTACCGGCGGTACTACCCGCTGACCGAGCGATCCCGGGCCTGGACCGACCTGAACCCGGGCGCCGGCTGGGTCAGCCGGCTCTGCCACGAGCCCCGGGTCGCGGTCGCGGTCCTCGACCAGATGCTCGCGCCGTACCGGGGGTCGGGGCGGTTGACCGTGCTCCAGCCGTACCGGCCGGTGGCGGCCGAGACCGACGGCGACCGGGTCGTCGGGGTGGTGGTGGAGCACCGCGACGGTGGCGGCCGAATCGAGATCACCGCGCCGTACGTGCTGGACGCCACCGAGACCGGCGAGCTGCTGCCGCTGACCGGCACCGAGTACGTCACCGGCTTCGAGTCGCGCGCCGAGACCGGCGAGCCGAGCGCCCCGGACGTCGCCCAGCCGATGAACATGCAGGCGATCTCGGTCTGCTTCGCCATCGACCACGTCGACGGCGACCACACCATCGACCGGCCCGCCGAGTACGACTTCTGGCGCACCTACCAGCCGGCGTTCTGGGGCGACCGGCTGCTCTCCTGGCGCTCTCCGAACCCGCGCACCCTGGAGATCGTCGAGCGCAGCTTCACCCCGAACCCGGACGACGACCCGCTCACCGTCGACGCCGACCAGCGGGTGAACCCCGGTGACGGCAACCTCTGGACGTTCCGCCGGATCGCGGCCCGGCGCAACTTCGTCGACGGCGCGTACCCCAGCGACATCACGCTGGTGAACTGGCCGATGATCGACTACTTCGAAGGCCCGGTCATCGACGTCCCGGACGCGGCCGAGCACCTGGCTCGGGCCCGGGGCCTGTCGAAGTCCGTCCTGTACTGGCTCCAGACCGAGGCACCCCGCCCCGACGGCGGCACCGGCTTCCCGGGCCTGCGACTGCGCGGCGACATCACCGGCAGCGCCGACGGGCTCGCCCAGGCGCCGTACATCCGCGAGTCACGGCGGATCCGGGCCGAGTACACGGTGGTCGAGCAGGACCTCTCGCTCGCGGTCCGCGGCGACAGGGGCGCGGTGCGGTACCCCGACGCGGTCGGGGTCGGGATGTACCGGATCGACCTGCACCCCTCCACCGGGGGCGACAACTACATCGACGTCGGCTCCTGCCCGTTCGAGATCCCGCTCGGGGCGCTGATCCCGCGCCGGATGGAGAACCTGCTCCCGGCCGGCAAGAACATCGGCACCACGCACATCACGAACGGCAGCTACCGCCTGCACCCGGTCGAGTGGAACGTCGGCGAGGTCGCCGGGCTGCTCGCCGACTTCTGCCTGGCCCGTGGCACCTCGCCGCGCGCCGTACGCAACAGCCCCGGCCTGCTGGCCGACTTCCAGCGCCGCATCACCGCCGCCGGCGTCGAGATCCGCTGGCCGGAGATCGCGGGTTACTGATGGTGAGGAGAGAGAAGTGAGAATAGGACGGAGCCTACGGCTGACCGCCGTGGCGCTCGTCGGCACGGTCGCACTCGCCGCCTGTGGCGGCGGTGGCGACGACGCCGGCGACGGCGGCCCGGCCAGCCTGCGGATGACGATCTGGACCGCGAACGAACAGCACCTCGCGCTGTTCAACCAGATCGCCGAGGAGTACCGGAAGAGCCACCCGAACGTCACCGAGATCAGGTTCGACCCGCTGCCGTTCGACACGTACACCACCAGCCTGACCACCCAGATCGCCGGTGGCAACGCGCCGGACCTGGCCTGGATCTTCGAGAGTTCGGCCCCGGACTTCGTCTCCTCCGGCGCGCTGCTGCCGCTGGACGAGACGTTGCGCGGCACCGACGGCTACCAGTTCGACGACCTGGCGCCCGGGCCGCTGAAGCTCTGGCAGCGGGACGGCAAGCTCTACGCCTACCCCTTCTCCACCTCGCCGTTCGGGGTCTTCGTCAACACCGACCTGCTGAAGCGGGCAAAGCAGAAGACGCCGGCCGAGCTGATCGCCGCCGGGCGGTGGGACTGGTCGACCGTGCTCGCCGCGGCCGCCGCCGTGCAGCGGGAGACCGGCAAGGCCGGTCTGGTGATCCGGGACTTCGACTACAAGGGATGGGACAACCTGTCGACGTTCTGGACCGGCTGGGGTGCCCGGGCGTGGAGCGAGGACGGCAAGACCTGCGGCTTCACCGCGCCGGAGATGGTCGAGGCGATGACCACCCTGCACCGGGCGATCTTCGTCGACAAGGCTCTGCCCGGCCCGGGCACCACCGCCGACTTCTTCGCCGGGGACGCCGCCATGACGATCACCCAGATCTCCCGCGCGTCGCTGCTCAAGGAGGACGGTTTCGGCTGGGACCTCGTCCCGCTGCCGGCCGGGCCGAAGGGGAGGTACGCCGTCATCGGCCAGGGCGGCCTCGGGGTTCTCAAGCAGGGCAAGCACCCGAAGGCGGCGCTCGACTTCCTGGCGTACCTGACCAATCCGGAGAACTCGGCGAAGCTGGCCCAGTTCTTCCCGCCGCCGCGTCAGTCGCAGCTCACCGCCGAGACGCTGGCCAAGACGAACCCGAAGCTCACGCAGGAGCAGTTGCAGCAGGTCGTCATCGACGGCATCACCACCGGCGTGGTCAAGCCGAACCACACCGGCCAGGCCGAACTCAGCCAGCAGGTGCGGGCCGCACTCGACCCGCTCTGGAAGCCGGACGCGGACGTCAAGGCGGTGCTCGACGGCGTCTGCGCCACGATCCAGCCACTGCTCGCGAAGTAGGGACGCCGCACCATGTCCCAGACGGAGGAAGCGGCGGGCCGGGGCGCCAACCGGCCCGCCGGCGGGGCCGGCGGGCCGGCGCCTGTCCCGGTTGACGGCTCGGGCGGCTCCGCGCGACGGCCGTTCTGGACCAGCCGCCGTCGTGACCAGCTGACCGGGTACGTCTTCATCGCCCCGCAGCTGTTCGGCAGCGCCGTCTTCGTGCTGCTGCCGCTGGCCCTGGTGGTCTGGTACAGCCTGCACGAGTGGAACGTGCTCGCCGGCACCTTCGACTACGTCGGCGCGGAGAACTACCGGGCGCTGGCCGAGGACCCGACGCTGCCGTCGGTACTCCGGGCCACCGCGCTCTTCTCGGTCGGGCTGGTGCTGTGCAACCTCAGCCTGGCCCTGCTGCTGGCCGTCCTGCTCAACCAGCGCCTGCGTGGCACCGTCGTCTTCCGCACCCTGTTCTTCTCCCCGGTGGTGGTCTCGCTGGTCGCCTGGACCATCGTCTGGGGCTTCCTGCTGCAGGACAACGGGGGCATCAACGGCCTGCTCGACACGATCGGGGTGGACGGGCCGAACTGGCTGCGCGGTGAGGCGACGGCGATGGTCTCGGTCGTGGTCGTGCAGGTGTTCAAGAACGTCGGCCTCAACATGGTGCTCTTCCTCGCCGCCCTGCAGGGGGTCCCGGCCGAGCTGTACGAGGCCGCCGAGGTCGACGGGGCGAGCCGGGCGCGCCAGTTCTGGCGGATCACCGTACCGCTGATCAGTCCGACGATCCTGCTCACCTCGATCATCACCGTGGTCGGGTCGTTGCAGGTCTTCGCGCAGATCGCGGTGCTGACCCAGGGCGGGCCGGGCACCTCCACCACGGTGCTCGTCTACTACCTCTACCAGCAGGCGTTCCAGTTCCACCACTTCGGGTACGGCGCCACCCTGTCGGTCCTGCTCTTCGTCATCGTGCTCGCGCTGACCGTCCTCCAGTGGCAGATGCGCAGGAGGTGGGTGTTCCATGAGTCGTAGGCTGTCCCGGCGGGCGAGGCTGACGCTGTACGGCGTCCTGCTGGTGCTCTGCGTGCCGTTCGTCTTCCCGACCTGGTGGATGGTCACCTCGTCGCTGAAGCCGGTCTCGGACATCTTCGCGTTCCCGCCGAAGCTCGTGCCGACCAGCGTGAGCCTCGACGCGTACCAGCGGGTCTTCGAGGTGCAGCCGTTCGAGCGGCAGTACCTGAACAGCCTCTACATCGCGTTGGTGGTCACCGCCGGCACCCTGGCGGTCTCGGCGCTCGCCGGGTACGCCTTCGCCCGGATCCGCTTCCGGGGCCAGAACCTGCTCTTCCTGGTCGTCCTCGTCGGCCTGCTGATCCCGAGTGAGGTGACGATCGTCCCGCTGTTCCAGATGTTCCTGAAGCTGGATCTGGTCGACACCCACTGGCCGCTGATCCTGGTGCCGATCCTCGGCGCGCCGAGCGTGCTGGCGACGTTCATCATGCGGCAGTTCTTCATCAGCCTGCCGAACGAGCTGGAGGAGGCGGCGCGGGTGGACGGGCTGGGGCGGTTCGCCACCTTCTACCGGATCGCCCTGCCGCTGGCCCGGCCGGCCCTGGGCGCGGTCGCCATCTTCACCTTCCTGCACAGCTGGAACCTGTACCTCGAACCGATCGTCTACCTCTCCACGCCGGAGAAGTTCACCCTGCCGCAGGCGCTGACCCAGTTCGTCGACGCGTACGGCGGTCCGATGTGGAACGTGCAGCTCGCCGCCGCGTCGCTGACCGCGATCCCGGTGCTGCTGGTCTTCGTCATCGCCCAGAAGCAGTTCGTCGAAGGGCTCGCCCACACCGGCCTGAAGGGCTAGCGGGCGTCCGCCCCCGTCCCCTCATCCCCCGAGGAAACCCCCACCGGAAGAAGGAGCACGCTCATGAGAGTCTCCTGCGTGACGCCGTTACGTACCGCGGGCGCGGCGATCGGCGCCGCGGCGCTCGTCGCCGCGCTGGCCGGGCCGTCCCCGGTCCGGGCGGCCGCACCGGCCGGAACCGCCGCGCTGGTCGCGGCCACCGGGTTCGACTTCCCCGCGTTCACCTACCGGGACAACGCGTTCGACAAAAGCACCCTCGCCTACAACCCGACGAACGAGTTCATCTTCCCCAGCGTCATCCGGGCCGCCGACTACTTCGCGAACCCGCTCGGCACCTACTACCTCTACTACGCCCCGCACGAGCGGCCGGGCGGGATCGCCCTGGCGTACGCCGACTCGATCGACGGCCCGTGGACCGAGTACCCGCTCAACCCGCTGATCTCCAACACCTGGCTGCCGCACTATCCCACGGTCAGCCACGTCTCCTCACCGCACGCCGTCTGGATCGAGGAGGAGCGGAAGCTCTTCCTCTACTTCCACGGCGAGAACTCGATCACCCGGTACGCCACCTCCACCGACGGCATCCACTTCGAGTACGGCGGCACCGCGGTCAGCCGGGACGCCAGCACCGGTGGCGAGACGTCGTACGCCCGGGTCTTCGAACAGGCGGTGCCGCGGCTCGGCACCCGCTACCTGATGCTCTTCATGGACAACCCGACCGCGGCGCCGCCCGGGCCGACCGGACCGGTGTCGCGGCGGATCCGCTGGGCCGTCTCGAACGACGCCCGGAACTGGGTCATCCAGCCCCAGCCGATCGTGACCCCGCAGGGCGTCGAGGGTCCGAACGCCTCCGGCCCGTTCTTCCTCCGCTGGCAGGGACGCAACCTGGTGATCTTCCACGCCGCCGACGGGAACATGCACGCCGTCGATGTCGGGGAGGACTTCGACCAGGAGATCCACCTCGGGATCGTGCACGACTCGATGTCCACCGCTCCCGACCTGGGACGTTCGGCGGCGCCGACGTTCTATGTGGACGGCCGGACGATGCACATGTACTACGAGGCCGGTGGACGGCTCGCCGCCACCATCGGACACGCCGTGGCAACCCTCGACGAGCCGGTGCCGACCCGGGAACTCGACTGCACGGTCGACCGGCCGGTGCTCTGGCCGCCGAACCACCGGATGGTCGAGGTGAACGTCCGTGTCGACCTGGTCGACGGCGTCCTCGGGCCGTACGCGTTCACGCTGGCCGAGGTGACCGGCGGCGACCCTGAGGACGTCGCCGGGTTCACCGTCGGCACGCCGTCGCTGCGCGGCAGCCTGCGGGCGGAACGCGCCGGCAACGGCGGGGACCGGGTCTACACCCTCCGGTACGCCGGGCACGACGAGATCGGCCGCCCCGTCGGCTGCACCGTCACCGTCACCGTCCCGCACGACCGGGGCGGCGCGTGACCGCGACGTACCTCGGGATCGACATCGGGGGCACCAAGACCCTCGCCGTGCTGGTGACCCCGGACGGCGATGTGGTGGGGCGTACCCAGGCCCCGACCCCTGCCCGGAAGGGCCCGGCGGCGGTGCTGGACACCGCCGCCGGGCTCGTCGACCGCCTCCTGCCCGCCGGCGCCGGCCCGATCGGGGTCGGCGCGGCCGGCACCGTCGATCCGGCCGACGGCACCGTCCGGTACGCCACCGACCACCTGCCCGGCTGGGCGGGCACCCGGATCGGCGCCGAACTCGGCGCCCGGCTCGGCCGCCCGGTACGGGTCGACAACGACGTCCGGGTCGCCGCGCTCGGCGAGTCCTGGCGGGGTGCCGGGCGGGACCGGCGACATCTGCTCCTGGTCGCGGTCGGCACGGGCCTCGGGGCCGGGATCGTCGCCGACGGGCGGATCGTCCCCGGCGCCCGGGGCGCGGCCGGCGCGGTGGCCCACCTGCCCACCCCGGGTGCCGAGCGGCTCCGTTGCTCCTGCGGCCGGTACGGTCACCTGGAGGCGCTGGCCTCCGGCACCGGGCTCGCCGCCGCCTACGCCCTCGCCACCGGCGAGCGGATCAGCGGGCGGGAGGTGGCCCGGCGCGCCGAGCAGGGCGACGTCGCCGCCGAGACGGTGGTGGAGCGGGCCGGTCGGGCTCTCGGTCGGGCTCTCGCCGGGCTCGTCGCCCTGGTCGACCCACAGGTCGTGGTCCTGGCCGGTGGGGCGGCCGGGGCGCTGCTGCCCGCCACCCGGCTGGCGTACGCGACCGCACTGCTCCCGGCGTGGTCCGACGTACCGCTGCTGCCCGCCGCGCTCGGCGACGACGCGGTCGCCGTCGGGGCGGCCCGACTCGCGATGGAGGTCTGATGAGTCTCCTCGACGTGTTCCGGGGCGGGCTGGTGATCTCCTGCCAGCCGCTGCCGGACGAGCCCGACGATCCGATGCGGGACCCGTACGTCCAGGCCCGGGTCGCGGCGGCGGCGGTGCGCGGGGGAGCGGTCGGGATCCGGGCGAACGGCACCGCCGACATCGCCGCCATCCGGCAGACGGTGCAGGTACCGGTGATCGGGCTGGTCAAGGCGGGGACCGCGGGCGTCGTCATCACCCCGACCGCCGCACACGCGCTCGCGGCGGCCGAGGCCGGGGCGCAGGTGGTGGCGGTCGACGCGACCGACCGGCCGCGCCCGGACGGGCGTACGTTCGCCGACACGGTCCGGGCGGTGCACGGCGAGACGGCGGCCCTGGTGCTCGCCGACGTCTCGACGGTCGCGGAGGGAATCGCCGCGGTCGAGGCCGGAGCGGACGCGGTCGCGACCACACTCTCCGGGTACACGCCCACCAGCCCGGCCGGCGACGGGCCGGACCTGGACCTGCTGGCCCGGCTCGCGGTCGAGGTGCCGGTGCCGGTGTTCGCCGAGGGACGCTACCGGAACGCCGACCAGGTCGCGGCGGCCTTCGCGGCCGGCGCGCACGCCGTGGTGGTGGGGAACGCGGTCACCTCGCCGCTCTGGCTCACCCGGCGCCTCGTCGCGGACGTCCGCGCCGCCACCGCGCCGCGGTGAGGCGTGCTCGTGCCGGCTAGTCTGGGTCCCATGTCGGGGATGTCGAGGGTGGGTACCGGCCGGGCGTTCGGGCTCGGCGGGGTGGCCCTCCTGCTCGGCTGGGCGGCGCTGCCGCTCATCCAGCTCGGCACCCGGCTTTCGGCCGGCCAGGCCGGCGAGTCGCTGGCCGGTGCCGCCGTGGCCGCCGCCGCGGTCCTGCTCCTCGCCGCGCTCGTCGGCCGGTTGCCGCTCGGTCGGGGGAGCACCGCCGCCCGGGTACGCCTCGGCGCCGCGCTGCGGCAGCGGGCCCGCCGGTGCCGGACACCACGACAGCTCGACCCGGACGCCGCCGGCCGACCCCGACCCCGGGCACCCTCGCCCCACCCCTCGGCCGGGTAGCGACGGGCTCGTCGCCGCCCCGCCGGTTCCGTTCCCTGCTCCCGTCCCTCCCCGGGCCACGGCGCACGTGACACCGCGACTCCGGTCGCCGGCGGCGTCGCCCCGGGTCGCGACCGTCCTCGCCAACCGCTGACGCACGCCACGTCAGCGGCGCCCCGCCATCGCGGTGTCCGCGCCGGTCACCGCGTCGCCGTCGGTCGTGTCCTCCTCGGTCGTCGCGCCACCGCCGGTCGCGGTGCCCACGCCGGTCGCCCGTGTGCCGCAGGTCGCGGGCGGGAGCCTCCCGGACGGCTCGGTGCCGTCCACCGTCACCGGAATCGCACCCGAGGGGTCTCCACATGTCTGCCTTCGCACCACTCGCCGGCGCCGTCGGCGTCGCCGCCCACCTGGTCACCCTGCTCGCCACACTGGTTCAACCGGCCGTCGGCACCGCGGCCACCGCCGCCGCCGTCGTCCTCTTCACCGTCCTGGTCCGGCTGCTGATCTCGCCGTTGAGCTGGGCGCAGATCCGGGGCCAGCAACGCAGCGCCGCGCTCGCGCCGCGGATCCGCGAACTTCGGCGGCGGTACGCCGACCAGCCCGACCGGTTCCGCATCGAACTGGTCGAGCTGTACCGCTCGGCCGGCGTATCACCGGTCGCCGGATGTCTGCCCGCGCTGGCCCAGTGGCCGTTCTTCCTCGTCATGTACCAGCTCTTCGCCGTGCCCGGCGGAGCCGGCGACCAGAGCGGACTGCTCGCCGCGGAGCTGTTCGGCGTACCCCTCGGCCACCGCGTCGGGGACGGACTCCCCGGGACGGCGGGGCCCCTCTTCGGCGTACTGCTGATCCTGCTGGTGCTGCTGGCCTGGTGGTCGTCGCGGCGGATGCGGAAGGCGGTGGCCATGCCGGGCGCGGCACCGGCGGAGGGCGAGGCGGTGCCGGGGGCGGGCCTGCTGACCCGGGTGATGCCGCTGCTGCCGTACGGGACGGTGGTGGTGGCCCTGGTGGTGCCGTTGGCAGCCGTGCTCTACCTGGTGACCACGACGGCCTGGACCGGCGCGGAGCAGGCGGTGCTACGTCGCGTCGCCGGTCGTGACCGCGCGACCTCCCCGAGGTAGCGGCTGCCGAGCCAGGTCTGGACATAAACAGTTAACAGTCCTAATAATTGGCGAACAGTCGATGGCTGTGGATGTCGGACCGTCGGTGGAGAATGCCATGAGACGCCGCAGAAGCCTTGTCCTGTCCGTCGTCGCCGGCCTGCTGGCCGCGGTCGGCGCGGTCTGGGCCACCAACCCCGCATACGCCGCCGGGCCGACGGCCACCCTCGTCAAGACCTCCGACTGGGGCTCCGGCTGGGAGGGGAGGTACACCATCACCAACGGCGGCTCGACCACGATCAACGGCTGGTCGCTGACGTTCGAGCTGCCCGCCGGCACCACCGTGGGGACGTACTGGGACGCACTGCTGACCTCCTCCGGCCAGCGGTACACCTTCACCAACCGGTCCTGAAACGGCACCATCGCGCCCGGCGCGTCGGTTTCGTTCGGCTTCATCGCCGTCGGCTCCGGCACGCCGACCACCTGCACCCTGAACGGCGCCGCCTGCGGCGGGGCCCCGTCAACCACCCCGCCCACCACGACCAGGCCCCCGACCACCCCGCCGACCACGCCCCCCACCACGCCTCCAACCAGCAACCCACCCACCGGCCTCCCCCGGCACTTCCTCACCGGGTACTGGCACAACTTCGACAACGCCGCGGTGGAACTGCGGCTGCGTGACGTACCCGCGGAGTACGACGTGATCGCGGTCGCCTTCGCCGAGGCGACCAGCACCCCCGGCGCGGTCACCTTCGGCATCGACCCCGGACTGTCGGCCTCGCTCGGCGGCTACACCAATGCCGACTTCAGCGCCGACGTCCGGACGGTCCAGTCCCGGGGCAAGAAGGTCATCCTCTCGGTCGGCGGCGAGACCGGCCGGGTCGTGGTCAACGACGCCGCCTCGGCCACCGCGTTCAGCAACAGCGTGTACGCCCTCATCCAGCAGTACGGCTTCGACGGTGTCGACATCGACCTGGAGAACGGGCTCAACCCGACGTACATGGCGCAGGCGTTGCGCGCGCTGCGGAGCCGGGTCGGCCCGAGCCTGATCATCACCATGGCGCCGCAGACCATCGACATGCAGTCACCGTCGGTCTCCTACTTCAAGCTCGCCCTCGACATCCGGGACATCCTCACCGTCGTCCACACCCAGTACTACAACTCCGGCTCGATGCTCGGCTGCGACCAGTCCTTCGCGTACAGCCAGGGGACCATCAACTTCCTGACCGCGCTGGCCTGCCTCCAACTCGAGGCCGGGCTCCGGCCCGACCAGGTGGCGCTCGGCCTCCCGGCCGGACCCGGGGCCGCCGGGGGCGGCGTGGTCCCCCCGACGATGGTCAACCAGGCGCTCGACTGCCTGGCCCGGGGCACGAACTGCGGCAGCTTCCGGCCGCCGCGCACCTACCCGGGGATCCGGGGCGCGATGACCTGGTCGATCAACTGGGACGTGGCGAACGGCAACGGATTCGCCCGGACCGTCCGGCCGCACCTCGACACGCTGCCGTGAGGCGCTGACCCGGCCACCCGGGCCGCCGGCCTCCGCCACGACGCCCGGCGGGCCGGCGGCCGGTGTTGGCGTCTGCGGAGCCGCCGCACCACGCCCGGGTACGACGGGTCTCCACCCGGTCGCCCCGGCCCGGCACCCGCTCAGGCGGTATCGCCCGGGGTGGGGGATGCGGCGTCGGAACGGGTCCGACGCAGCCAGAGCAGGCCGACAACCGGCAGCACCAGCGGGACGTACCCGTAACCGCCGCCGAAATCCGACCAGACGGTGTCGTCCGGGAAGAGCGCCGGATCGAGCAGGCTGAGCGCTCCCACGGCGAGCACCCCGGCGAACTCCACCGAGCAGCAGATAACGGCCGTCCGGCGTCCGACGGCATCGCCGCGGGCCAGCCCGACGGTGGCGACGATGTAGATCACCGCGGCGAGCGCGCTGAGCAGGTACGCCACCGGCGCCTCGGAGAACCTGGTGGCGATCTGCACCGTCGCCCGCGAGGTGGCGGCGATCGCGAAGAGGATGTAGACCGCGACCAGGGCCCGCCCGGGACCACTGTTGATCCGCCGCTGCCCCGGCCGCGCGGCCGTCCGATCCTCGCCCGGGCCGGTGGACCGGTCCCCACCCGGATCGGCCGTGCGCGCCCCGCCACGGCCGATCGGCGGCAGCCCGCCGGCGCCGCTGGGCCGTGCTTCACCCGCGTCATGCGCCCGGTCTTGCGAGCCGGTCGGCGGGGGCGCGGGCTCAGACACCGGGCACCTGCCAGGTCTGCTGGAGGCGGACCACGACCACGGGGATGACCAGGCAGACCACGGTGACGATCACCGAACCCCAGCGGGTCGGCTCCATCCGGGCCAGCACCCCCGCCAGCGGCGGCAGGCAGACCAGCGTGACCAGGTAGCCGGCGAAGGTGCCGGCCTCGGCGGGCTGCTCGCCGCCGACCCAGGCGACCAGCGCGGTGACGGCGAGCGCGAGCAGCGCCAGTTCCACCACGGCCAGGCCGGCGAGGTGCGAGCGGTCCGGCGGCCGGTTGCGGATCGTGGTCACCAGGCTCCAGACCGCGAGGACGAGCGACAGTGTGATCGACAGCGTGACGAGGAGGTCGTTCATCGGCCGGCCCGCCAGGTCGGCCAGGGCGTCGGCATGCCGGTCCGCGACTCGTTCACCGGCGCAGTCTACTAACCGGCGTAGTAGGACGTCGACCGGGCCATGGGCGGCCACCCGCGCCGGCCCGGGTCGTCCCTGGCGAGCGGCGGCGGCCCGCCCCGGCTCCGGGCCGGGTCACGCGCGCCTGGGCTGGACAATCAACCTCTTCTATGATTGGCCGCACCTGCACCGACGCGTACTCCGGGAGACGCGGCGTGGTCGTGACGGAGGTCTGGGCACTGCTGATGGTCGGTGCCCTGGTGCTGTTGGCCCTCGTCGGGCTCGCGGTACTGGCCGACCGCCCCCGTACCCCGCGACCGGACCCGGTCCGGCTGCGCGCCGCCGCCGCGGAGCTGACCGCACACGCGGTACGGATCCGGACCGAGGCCGGCCGGGCGGCCGCGGTGGCGAGCGACGCCCGGGCCGCGCTGCTGGCCGCCGAGCACACCCGGGACGAGGCATGGGCGGCGCAGGAGGAGGCCGAGCGGCACTACGACCAGGTACGCCGGGCGGTCGCGGCCGCCCGGGCGGCGGCCCGGCGGGCGAACGCCCCGGTGACGGTTCCCGTCGACGGCCCCGGCCCGGCAACCGTCCACGGACCAGCCCCGGCGGCCCGCGAGGCAGGGGCTCCGGCAAGCCTCGCCGCGCAGCCCGGCCGCCACCACGGAACCGTTCCGGGGTACGCCGCCGCGCCGCCGGTGGTGGCCGCCGCTTCCGTCGGCGGTGCCGAACGCGACCGGGTGGTGTCCCGGGCCGCGCTGTCGGCGTACCGGCGGGGCGACATCTCCCTGGCGCAGCTCCGCGAGGTGTTCCGGCGTATCGGGGACTGGGATCCGCTGCGCGAGGAGCGGGAACGGCAGCTCGACCAGGCGCGGATCCGGCTCATGGCGGCCCGTCGCGAGTACGACCGGGCGGCGGTGGCGGCCCGCCGGGCCGCGCGGGCGGCCTGGGTCGCCGAGGTCGCGGTTCGGGCGCTGCTGGAGGAGGCGGAGCAGTCCGCCGTCGAGGCCGACGAGGCGATTCAGATGGCGCAGCGGTACAGCCGGCGCCGCGACCGGCGCCCCCGGGCACCCCGCCGGGGGCGGGGCCGCCGGACCGGTGGCCGGGAGCGTCCCCACCGGTGACGGGCGACTCCGGGGCCGCGGCCCGCCCACGCCGACGATCCGCGGCTCGCCCGGCTCGCGGCGCTCGCCCGGAGGCCGTTTTGGGCGTCCTCACCCCGCCGGACACCGGCACGCCGAGCCGGATCGATGTGCTACGAAGGAGCCTCTGTCCCGCAGCGCCAGGAGAGAGGGCCAGCTCGTGCTCACGTTCGGACTCTTCGGTACCGGTCACTGGGCCGCCGAGGTACACGCCCCGGCCCTCGCCGCGCACCCCCGGGTACGGCTCGCCGGCGTCTGGGGTCGCGACCCGGCCAAGGCCCGAGCCCTGGCCGAGCGGTACGACGTACCGGCCTTCGACGACGTCGACGCGCTGATCGAGGCGGTGGACGCGGTCTCCGTCGCGCTGCCCCCGGACGTACAGGCCGACATCGCGGTGCGGGCCGCGACCGCCGACCGGCACCTGCTGCTGGACAAGCCCCTCGCCCTGAGCCTGCCGGACGCCGACCGGGTCGTCGCCGCGGCGGACCGGAGCGGGGTCGCCTCGATCGTCTTCTTCACCCGCCGGTTCCAGCCCGAGGTCGCCGGCTTCCTCGCCGCCGCGGCGGCCACTGGCGGCTGGCACGGCGCCCGGGGCGTCATATACGCGTCGATCTTCCAGCCCGGCAGCCCGTACGCCGGATCGGTCTGGCGGCGGACCCACGGCGCACTCTGGGACGTGGGCCCGCACGCACTGTCGCTGCTGCTGCCGGTGCTCGGCCGGGTCACCCGGGTCGCCGCGATGGACGGCCCCCGGGACAGCGTCCACCTGATGCTGGCGCACGCCGAGGGGGCGACCAGCACCCTCTCCCTGACCCTGGACGCCCCGCCTTCCGCGGTGACCTCCGAGTTCGCCTTCTACGGCGACAACGGCATCGACGTCGTGCCGGAGGGAACGGGGACGCGGGTCGAGACGCTCGGCCTCGCCATCGACCAACTCCTGGCCGAGATCGACGCCGGCACCCGGGACCACCGGTGCGACGTGCGGTTCGGCCGAGAGGTGGTGGCGGTGCTGGCCGCCGCCCAGACGGCCCGGGAGCAGGGGCGTACCGTCACGGTCTCCCCCTGATCGGTCACTCGCCGAGAGCCCGCCGGCACCGGATGTCGGGCGCCGTCCGGCACGTCGACCCCGAAGCGCCCGCTACACCTCGTCCGGGTGGTCCCCGCGGATCTGCGCCTCCGCGTGCTCCAGCGCCCGCTGCTCGGCGAGGTGGCCCTGGCGAATCTTCTGACGCTGCTGTCGGGTGCGCAGGGACTGCCCCGCCGTGCCGAGCACGACGGCCCCGGTGAGCAGGGCGAGCGTGGCCAGCGCCGGGAGCTGGCCGGCGATCGCGACCAGCCCGGTCAGCACGATGACGACGACCACCGAGTACGGGTCGAGCCGCCGTATCGTGCGGACCTGGAAGGCGAACAGGGCGACCAGGTAGATCACGACCCCGCCGTAGAGCACGTACGGGTCGATCCCGTGGGCCGCCACCCGGGTGTTCGCCGCCGCCGGGTCGGCGATGGCGGCCAGGAGCCGCTTGATGCCCAGGGCGAGCAGGATGATCCCGAAGACCATCAGCAGGTGCAGGTAGGTGTACGCGTCGCGGGCGAGCGCGGCGCGGGTCGCTCCCCGCGCGCGACGCAGGACGCGTTCGGCGGCGATGGCGCGGACGTCGAAGTACGCCCACCAGAGTGCGGCGAGCAGCGTGATGCCGAGGGCGACCGCACCGAGGACCGGCCAGGTGATCGGCAGTTCGGCCTGCAGACCCGGCCCGATGCCGAGGGCGATCACCGACTCGCCGAGGGCGACCAGGATGATCTGGGCGTGGCGGTCCGCCCAGTGGCTGGCCGAGACGACGGTCGATCCCCGGACCGGCAGGATCAGCGCGGCGCCGTACACGACGACGACGGCGAGCACCCAGAGCCCGTACCGGATCGTCGTCCCGAGGGGCCCCTCACCCCCGAACAGCGCGGCCAGGAAGAGGAGGGCCGTGGCGGCCAGCGGCGCCGTCGCGAGCTTCCCCACGTTCGCCCACCGGTGCGGGGCGCCCTGGGTCGCGTACCGGAAGGCGGCGAGCTGGAGAACCTGGACCACCAGGTAGCCGGCGGCGAAGACCAGGTCGCCGGGCGGCCCGGGCGGCCCGGGGGGCCGCTCCATGAACGCCTCCGGGATGGAAACCGCGGCCACGAAGACCGCCGCCGTGGTCGCGAACGCGAACAGCGACAACGGGCCCTGGTCGATCCGGACGGTGTTGCCGAGGAGGCTGAAGCTGCTCCAGGCGGACCAGAGCAGGGCCAGCAGCACGAAACTGGCCAGCAGGGCCTGCCCGCCGAAGTACGTGGCCGAGGTGGTGGTGACCTTGAGGAAGGCGAAGACGTAGACCAGGTCGAAGAAGAGTTCGAGCTGCGTGACCCGGGCCCCGGGCGCGGCCGGTTCGGGCTGCGTCTGGCGGCGCTGCTGGTCAGCCTTCACCTCGCATAGTCTGGCAGTATTTAAGCCGACTTGGGTCGATTAGGGTTCCCAGCTGCTCCAGGCCAGGCGGCCGGTCGTCGAGCCGCCTCCGCCCCAGCCTCTCCCAGCCGGACCAGGGTCAGGCCTGGCCAGGGCGGGTCAGGATCAGGCCTGGCCCAGCCGGGCCAGCAGTTCGGGACCGCGCCGGGCCAGCCGCCGGTGGGCGAGGCGGCCCAGCCCCCAGGCCAGCAGGACCCCGCTGGCCACGCCGACCGGGGTCGCCGACCAGAGCAGGGTCGGGCTGCCGGCCCGGACGCCGTACCACAGCAGGGCGGTGGTCGGGGCCGAGACCACGGCGAGCAGCCCGAGGGTCAGCCAGATGAGCCCGCCGATCGGTCCGCCATCCGAGCCGGGGTTGCCGCCCCGGCGGTGCGGGTCGGCCATCCGCACCGGCACCAGCACCGAGACCAGCACGATCAGCCCGGCTCCGCCGCCGAGGACGACCGGCAGCAGCGCCGTCACCCAGGGCAGGGTCCACCAGTGCACCGCACCGACCAGGCCGGCGAGGGTGAACAGCACGGCGACCGGCGCGGCATGGAGCAGCCAGGCGACCTGCCGACCCCGCACGTCGGCCCGCTCCGCCCCGGGAACCATCAGGGTCAGCCACAGTCCCGTCCCGTCCGAGCTGTAGAGGTGCGCCGAACAGGAAACCAGCATGGTCGCGGCGACCAGCCCGGCGAGCGGCAGCAGGTCGCTGAGGCCGACCAGCAGCGGCATCGACACGAAGACCAGCCCGTACGTCAGGGCGAAGCCGAGGTAGTGGATCCGGACCAGGTCACGCCACCAGGTACGCAGCTCCTTACGGACGACCGCGCCGAACGCGGACCCGCCGGTCCGCGCCGGCCGGCTGAGCGGGAGACGCCGGCGCAGGTGGGTCACCGGCGCGGTGGCGGGCCGGTCCAGCAGCCCGGCCCAGCCGAGCACGGCGACGACGATCAATCCGGCCAGCCCGGCCAGTGCCCCCACCGCCGGCAGCCCGGCACCCCGACCGGCCGCCTCCACCGCCACCAGCGGCCAGCCCGACGGCAGGATCCGCAGCACCCGGGCGACGCTGGCCGGCACCCCGGCGCCGAGCGGGTTCGTCCCGCCGCCCAGCGCCAGGAACACCACCCAGCACTGGGCCATGGCGGCGGTCAGCACCGCCCAGGGCAGGGCGGCCAGGACCGCGCGGATCCGCCCCCCGAGCACGACCCCGAGCGCCGTCACCACCACCCGGGCCAGCACCACCAGCAGGACCGTCAGCAGGATCGCCCCCGGCACGCCGACCAGCGCCGCGGCCGGACCGAGCCGGGCGCCGTAGGCGACCAGGGCGGCCAGCCCGACCAGGGTGGTCAGCGGTCCGACCCCGACCAGCGCCGCGCCGAGCAGTCCGAGCACCAGCCGACCGCGCCGGACCGGGAGGAGGGCGAGGTGCTCCCCGCGGATCCCCGGGTCACCGCCGCCGACCACCGGCCCGACCAGCCAGCCGACCAGCGTGCCGGCGAGGGCGAGGGCGAGCAGGTCGCCGCTGTGGGCGACGTCGTACCGGACGGCGTGCCAGAACATGCCGGCCGCCCCGGTGAGGCCACAGAGCGCACCGAAGCCGAGGGCGAAGCCCTGGGTGCCGGAGAACGACCGGCGCAGCAGGGTCCCCCGCAGCCCGATCAGGACGCCAACCACGACAGCTCCGTTCCGCTCGGCCCGGGCGCGCCGACCAGCTCGACGAAGGTGTCCTCCAGGCTCCGGGTACCGCGGACCGTGTCCAGCGGGCCGACGGCGGCGACCCGGCCCCGGTGCAGCACCCCGACGTGATCGCAGACCTGCTCGACCAGCGTCATCACGTGACTGGAGAGGATCACCGAGCCACCGGCCGCCACGAACCGACGCAGGATCGCGCGGATGGTGGCGGCGGACACCGGGTCGACCGCCTCGAACGGCTCGTCCAGGACCAGCAGCCGGGGCGCGTGCAGCAGCGCGGCGGCCAGCCCGATCTTCTTGCGCATCCCGGCCGAGTAGCCGAGGACCAGGGTCCGGTCGGCGCGCTCCAGGTCGAGGACCCGCAGCAGCTCGTCCACCCGGTCGGCCAGGAGGTCCGCGGGCATGCCGCGCAGCCGGCCGAGGTAGCCGAGCAACTCGCGACCGGTCAGCCGCTCCGGGAAGGCCAGGCCGTCGGGGAGAACCCCGACCTGCCGCTTCGCCTCGACCGGGTCGCGCCAGACGTCCACCCCGAAGATCTCTGCCCGGCCGGCGTCCGGCCGGAGCAGTCCAACCGCCATCGCCAGGCTGGTGGTCTTGCCGGCGCCGTTCGGGCCCACCAGGCCGAAGAAGGAACCCGCCGGCACCGTCAGGTCGACGTGATCCACCGCGACGGTGTCGCCGAAGCTCTTGGTCAGGCCGGCGAGGCGCAGTGCCGCCGGCTGGTCGTCGTTCGTGGTCATGCCGCGACGCTATGGAGCGGTACGGGGTGACCGGTATGTGTCCGGCTGCCGGATCAGGGTGTAGCTAACCCCACCCCTCTCGGCAGCTAGCCCCATGTTGCCCGGCGACGCCACGGGCCAGACTTGCCGCATGGCACTCGACCCGATACGCCGATGCGGGCTGGCCCTGCTCCGGGGGCTGGCGCTTGCCGGGCTGGGTGTCGCCACCGCCGTCTCGTTCGTCGTCCACCTGGCGTTCCTGGTCGTCGGGTTCGGCCTGGGCCTGCTCGTCCTGCCCCCACTGGCGATCCGGGCCGGCCGGCCGGTGACCAACCTCGCCCGGCGTCTCGCCGGGACGTGGTCGGGCGTACCGGTCGAGGTGCCGTACCAGCCCCGCCCGGCCCCGCCGGCGCCGGACGCCGAGGGCCACTACCCGCGGGACAACCGGCTCTACCGGCGGCCCTGGGTGCCGGCGGCGCTCAACTGGTTCGACTGGCTGCTCGGCGACCCGGCGACGTACCGGGACCTCGCCTGGTTGGCGCTCAACCCGGTGGTCGGGACGCTCCTCGGCGGGGCACCGGCCGCGCTGGTCGGCGTCGGACTGTGGTACGCGGCCAGCCGGGCCGGCACCGACTGGTGGGCGCTGCCGGCCGGGCTCGCGGCGGTGGCCGCCGGCCTCGCCCTGGCCCCGGGGCTGGTGCTGCTGCACGGCCGCTGGACCCGGCTGCTGCTGCGTCCACCCCGACCCGAGCCCGGACGGCTCCGCGTCTGGTACGCCCGGCTGCTGGTGACCCTGCTCCGACTGCTCTGCCTCCTCGGCCTGAGCCTGCTCGCCCTGCCCCTGGCCGCGCTCGGCGCCCTCGGTCTGCTCCTCGGGTACGGCCTCGGGATCGTGGCCGTGCTCCCGCCACTGATCGAGAACGTGCGCCACCTCGCCGAGCTCCGCCGACGGCTGGCCGGGCGGTGGTCCGGGGTGGAGGTGCCCAGCCCGTACCTGCCCCGACCGGAGCTGCCGCCCCGGCGCCCGGACGGTCGGTACCGGGTGGGTGCCCACCTGTACCGGACCGAGCGGTGGGCCGGCTACCACCTGCGGCTGCGGTGGTTGACCCGGGACGGGGCGACCTGGCGGGACCTCGTGTGGCTGCTCCTCGACCCGGTCGTCGGCGGGCTGATGCTGGCGGTACCGCTGGCCGCACTCGGGTACGGGCTGTTCGGGCTGGCCGTACCCCGGTTCTGGATGCTGCTCGGGGTCACGCCGGAGGGCGACGCCGCCGCCTGGTACGCCGCCGTCGCCGGCTCCGGGGCGGCGGCGATCCCGGTCGGGCTGGCGCTGGCGGCGTTCGGCGTGTTCGCCGCCCCCCGGGTGCTGCGCGGGAACGGCCGGTGGGTACGGCTGCTGCTCGCCCCGACCGCGCGGGCCCGGCTCGCGCTACGGGTCCGGCGGCTCACCGAGACCCGGGCCGACGCCACCGCGGCGCAGGCCGCGGAGCTGCGCCGGATCGAGCGCGACCTGCACGACGGGGCACAGGCCCGGCTGATCGCGATGGGGATCAACCTCGGCCACGTCGAGTACCTGCTGGACCGGGATCCGGCGGCGGCCCGGGCGCTGCTGGCCGAAACCCGGGAGGCGTCGGCGAAGGCCCTCGCCGAGCTGCGCGACCTGGTCCGGGGCATTCACCCGCCGGTGCTGGCGGAGCGGGGACTCGCCGACGCGATCCGGGCGCTCGCGCTGGACCTTCCGGTCCGGACCGAGGTCGGCATCGAACTGCCCGGCCGGGCCGAGCCGCCGATCGAGTCGGCGGTCTACTTCGCGGTCAGCGAGTTGCTGACGAACGTGGTCAAGCACGCCCAGGCGGAGCGCGCCGCCGTCGAGCTGCGGTACGTCGACGGCCGGCTGCGGGTCGTGGTCCGTGACGACGGGCGGGGTGGGGTGGACCCGGCGCGGGGCAGCGGGGTACGCGGTATCGAACGGCGGCTCGGTACATTCGACGGGGTCGTCGAGGTGAGCAGTCCGCCGGGCGGCCCGACCGTCGTGACCCTGGAGGTGCCGTGCGCGTTGTCCTCGCCGAGGACCTCTACCTCCTGAGGGACGGTCTGGCCCGGATGCTGACCGCCCACGGTTTCGAGGTGGTGGCGGCGGTGGAGACCGGCCCCGAACTGCTGGAGGCGCTGCTCGGGCTCCGCCCCGACGTGGCCGTGGTGGACGTACGACTGCCGCCGACCCGGACCGACGAGGGGCTCCAGGCGGCGCTCGTGGCCCGTCGGGAGATCCCCGGGCTGCCGGTGCTGGTCCTCTCCCAGCATGTCGAGCAGCTCTACGCCCGGGAACTGCTCGCCGACGGCAACGGCGGGGTGGGGTACCTGCTCAAGGACCGGGTCTTCAACGCGGAGCAGTTCGTCGACGCGGTACGGCGGGTGGCCGGCGGCGGGATGGCGATGGACCCGGACGTGATCGCCAAGCTTCTCGTGCGGAGTGAGCGGGAGGAGCCGATCAGCCGGTTGACCCCCCGGGAGCGGGAGGTGCTGGCGCTGATGGCCGAGGGGCGCTCCAACCTCGCCATCGGGCAGCGGCTCTTCCTCAGCGAGAGCGCCGTCAGCAAGCACACCGCGAGCATCTTCGCCAAGCTCGACCTCGCCCCATCGGACGACGACAACCGCCGGGTGCTGGCGGTGCTGGCGTACCTCAACAGCGCAACCACCCGCTGAGGTGTAAGGAAGGGCCCCTTTATAACGCTTTTTGTATAAGAAGGGCCCCCTCCTAACACCTGTCAGGAGAGCGCGATGATCGCGTTGCCGACCTCGGCGGGAGACTGGAACTGGTCGGCTGGCAGGGAACGCAGCATCTGGAGGGTGTCGGTGTCGAGGCCGGTCTCCTGACCCCAGCGGACAAGATCCTCCTTCGATACCGGGTAGTCGAGCCTGGCGAGATACTCCTGTAGCTCCATCGCGTCCAGCGTCATGCCTCGTCGGTACCCCGTTTCTCCGACCCGATGTGTGTGAGGAAGGGGCCCTTCCTATCGCTTTCTGTTGTAGCGGGGGCCCTTCCTAACACGCGGGGCGCCGGGTTTGTCCGGGGCGGCGCCGGGTAGCCCTGGGCATGCTGGTTCATCGGCTCGGCGCGCCGAGCGACTTCGATCCGCTGCTGGAGCGGATCGGATCGGCTCGAGTGGTGATGCTGGGCGAGGCCAGCCACGGGACGTACGACTACTACCGGATCCGGGAACAGATCACCCGGCGCCTCGTCGCCGAGTGTGGCTTCTCGTTCGTGGCGGTGGAGGGGGACTGGCCGGACTGCGACCTGGTGCACCGGTCGGTGACCGCCGCGCCGGGCGGCGACGCCGACCCGCAGACCGCCCTGGAACGCTTCGACCGGTGGCCGACCTGGATGTGGGCGAACGCCGAGGTCGCCCGCTTCTGCCGTTGGCTGCGCGCGTGGAACCTGAACCGGCCGGAGCCGGAGCGGGTCGGATTCCACGGGCTCGACGTCTACAGCCTCTGGGAGTCGATGCAGGCCATCCTCGACTACCTGGGCGAGGAGGACCCGGCGTCGCTGGAGGCGGCCCAGGAGGCGTACCGCTGCTTCGAGCCGTACGGCAGCCGGATCGAGGAGTACGGCGTGGCCAGCCGCTTCGTCTCGGCCCGGTGTGAGGACGAGGTCGTACGCCTGCTGGCGCGGATGCGCGAGCGGGCCGCGCGGGACGGCGCCGACGCCTTCTCCGCATGGCAGAACGCGGAGGTCGTCGCCGGGGCGGAGAAGTACTACCGGGCGATGGTCGGCGGTGGACCGCGGTCGTGGAACGTCCGGGACACCCACATGGCCGACACCCTGGACCGGCTGCTGGAGCGGTACGGCGCGGAGGCGAGGGCGGTCATCTGGGCGCACAACACCCACGTCGGCGATGCCCGGGCCACCGACATGGCGCCCGACGGCATGGTCAACATCGGCCAGCTCGCCCGGGAGCGGTACGGGGCCGGGAACGTGGTGCTGGTCGGCTTCGGCAGCTACGAGGGGACCGTCGTCGCCGCGGACCGCTGGGGCGCGCCGTACGAGGTGATGGCGGTGCCACCGGCCCGGGCCGGCTCGCTGGAGGAGCGGCTGCACACCCTGCTGCCCGACCGGGCCCTGCTGATCCTCTCCCACGGTGACAAGCCGGACTGGCTCGTCGAGGAGGCGGACCACCGGGCGATCGGGGTGGTGTACGACCCGTCGTTCGAGGCGTGGGGCAACTACGTCCCGACCCGGCTCGGCGACCGGTACGACGCCTTCGTCTGGTGCGACCACACCACCGCGCTGCATCCGCTGCCCGCGTCGGTCGCCCCCGGTGAGCTGGAGACCTACCCCTCCGGGGTGTAGCCCTGGCACGGCGGGTCGGCGAGCCGCCCGGCGAGGACCAGCCGCTCGTACGCCCACCGCGTTGCCCTGCGCGGCGAGATGGCGGGGTGGATGGCGCTGGACAGCGGCTCCAAGGAGGCCGCCCAGCGGCACATGACACGGGCCGGGAGACTCGCGGCGGCCAGCGGTGACACCCAGCTGACCGCCCAGAGTTACGCGAGCCTGAGCCACGTGGCGCGGCTGCGGGGCAACGGCGCGGAGGCTCTGGCCCACGCCGAGACCGGCTACGACACCTCCGGAGCGGCCCACCACATGGGCCACTTGCGGCTCGGTTGCTCATCATGCGTGCGTGTGGCCTGGCGGCATCGGGAGATCCGGCCGGGGCCGTCGCGGTGACAGCGGAAGCGGAGCGGGAGTTCACCAACGGCGGTGGAGATGGGTTACCGTGGCCGAGCCCTTTCGACGCGGCATCGTTCGCGTCCGAGGCGGCCTGGTGTTTCCTACGCATTGGCGACCATCCGACGGCGGTCACCTGGCTGGATCAGGCACTCGTGTACCGAGACGCGAGCCGGATACGGAGTCGTGCCCTCGCACAGCTCATGCTCGCTGTGGCGTTGCTCGGCCAGGGGCGGGTCGACCAGGCGTGCGCCCTGGTGGACGAGGCGCTGGAAGCCACCACGAACCTCGGTTCGGCCCTGCTCCTGGAGCATCTACACCATGTCAACGTCCTCCTCGGACCCCATCTCCACCGGGTTACCGGAGTTTCGGACACAGCTGCCCGGCTCTCCGAGGCGATCCGGGACCGGACATGGATCGCCACCGCAGCCGTGGTCCACGAGGTGTCGGCAACATCCTGACCGCCAGGCCGAGTGACGACATTCCCCTTTACGAACGCGACCGCGCCGCTTGGCACAGGTACCTCGCCGAGGGCAACGCCAGGCAGGCACGAAAGCGTGTCGGTGCTGACGTCCTCATCCGGGACGAGCGGGGAAGAGTCTTGCTGGTCGACCCGAGCTACAAGCCCGACTGGGATCTCCCCCGGCATGGCCGAGGCCAACGAGGCGCCACACCGTGCCGCCGAGCGGGAGCTATGGGAGGAACTGGGACTCCACGTACGGCTGCGGACCATGCTCGTCGTGAACTGGGTCGCCGCGCACGGCCCGTGGGACGACAGCCTCATGTTCATCTTCGATGGAGGAGTCCTCGGTCGCGAGCAGATCCCCAGGCTGCGAATTCTCGACGAGGAGATCAGCGACTTCCGGTTCTGGACACCCGAGCAGGCGGCCGACCTGCTTCGGCCGTACGTGTGGGCGAGCCTCGAGCAGGCACTTGCCGCAGTCACGGACGGGAGGCCGCGTTGCCTCCAGACGGCGCGAGACCAGACGGCGTCACCACCGACCGGCCCGGACATCCGACACTGACCACGATCGGCAGCGGTTGGCCCTCGCCGCCGCCGAGAGGACCGCGGCTGGTCCGAGTCGGTGATGTCGGAGCCGGGTCCTGGCGGGCCGGGCAGGCTCGCCGGTGACGGGGCGGGGTCAGCGGCCCGGGTTGCGGGCCGCGATCGCGGCGTTCAGCGCGGTGGCGAAACCGGTCCAGGCCAGGTACGGCAGCAGCGCCACCCCGGCCAGCCGGTCGGCCCGCCAGGCCCGGCGGGCGAGGTCGACGTTGGCCGCGTTCAGCGCGACGATCCCGGCCAGGGCCAGCAGCGGGCGCCGGACCCGGAAGAACAGCGCCGACCAGCCGGCGTTCAGGACGAGGTCGACCCCGTACGCGTACCGGAGGCGGCGGCGCCGGTCGGCCTCGGCGCTGGCGTCCAGCGCCCGGGCGCCGGCGAGGGCGACCAGCGCGTAGAGCGGGGTCCACACGACCGGGAACGCCGCCCGGGGCGGCTGCCACCGGGGCTTGTCCAGCGACCGGTACCAGGCGGAGTCGGGGTTGGTGGCGACCGCGCCCGCGGCGGCGGTGACCGCGGTGGCCAGGCCCGTCTTGAGCAGGGTTGAACGGTTCACCCGGGTGCGATACCCCGTCCTGGGCCGACCATCCCTGGCCGGCCGTCCCCGGCCGCGTCCGGCAGGGCCGCCGCCCGATTCGCCGGCCGGTGACGACCAGGCCGAGCCGGCGCGCGTCCGTGGTCACCCGCGTACGCCGCCCACCGGATCGTCGGAGCCGCTAACCGGGTTGTCGTACCGGAACTCGGGTGGGTCGTGCAGCAGGAAGTCGCGGTGGCTGATGTTCCAGGCGTACGCCCCGGCCATGCCGAACGCGATCCGGTCGCCGACCGCGATCCGGCGTGTCGCGGTGCCGGCGAGCGGGCGGTCGGCCGGTACCCGGGCCAGGACGTCCTTCGGGGTGCAGAGCTGCCCGACGATGGTCACCGGCCCCGGGCCGGTCGCCGGCCGGGGGTAGGGCCGGTCCCACCGCGCGCGCGGCAGCACGGTGAACGGCTGGGAGTGCTGCTTCGCCGCCGGGGTACGCAGGTGGTGCGTGCCGCCGGCCACCACCACGAACCACTCGTCACCGGACGCCTTCACGTCCAGCACCTCGGTGACGTACCAGCCACAGTAGACGGTCAGGGCGCGGCCCGGCTCGATGCGCAGCACCCGCCCCGGGTACTCGACGCACAGCTCGCCCAGGGCGGCGCCGTACGCCGGCCAGTCGAACCGGGCGGCCGGGTCGGCGTAGTCGACCGCCATCCCGCCGCCGACGTTCACCTCGGCGGCGTCGAGCGCCTCGACCGCCCACGCCACGACCGCCCGTGCCACCCGGGCCGCCTCCGGCGCGGCCAGGCCGCTGCCCAGGTGGGCGTGCACCCCCCGGATCCGGACTCCGGGCAGGTTGAGGGCGGCACACTCCCGGGCCTGTTCCGGCGACATCCCGAACGGGCTCGGCCGGCCGCCCATCACCAGGCTCGCGGCCCCGAGCACCGGCGCGGAGTCGGCCGGCACGGGCAGGTTGACCCGGAGCAGGACGTCGGCGACCCGCTGCCGGGCGGTGGCGAGCAGGGCGAGCCGGCGCAGCTCGGTCGGGGACTCGACGTGGAACCGGCGTACCCCGGCGGCGAGACCGGCGGCGAGCTCGGCGTCCGTCTTGCCCGGTCCGCCGAACGCGGCCGGGGTGGTGCCCGGCAGAACCTTGGCCAGGTGCCGTAGCTCCCCGCCGCTGGCCACCTCGAAGCCGGAGACGTACGGCGCCAGGGTCCGCAGGATCTCCGGGTCGGGGTTCGCCTTCATCGCGTACAGCAGCTCGACACCGGCCGGCAGCGCGGCCCGGACCGCCGCGGCGTGCCGCGCCAGGTCGGCCAGGTCGTAGTGGTACCTCGGCCGGGGCCCGTCGCTCACCGGCGTCCTCCGATCGGGTTGGGAAACGGCAGGTACTCGGCGTGCCGGTCGGCGGCGCGCCGCCAGCGCAACAGCAGGTTCGCCTTGGCCGGCAACGGCGCCCCGGCGAGCAGGGCGCGCAGCGGCGGCGGGTCGCCGAGCCGGGCCGACGTCTCGGCCACCACCTCGCGCAGCACCGCCCAGAGCGTCGACTCGACCCCCGAACGGGCGTCGGCGAGCGCCCCGGCCAGCTCGACCAGGTGGTTGACGAAGAGGCAGTAGGCGATCCGCTGGAATGCCCGCTCGGGCCCGTACCCGACCTCCGCCGGCAGCCCGGCCAGCCAGTCGGCCCGACGGCGCCGGTCGAGCTTGACCCCTTCCAGGTCGCGCAACAGCATCCGGACGGGCCGCCGGTCGGCGTCGAGCACCACGACCACGTTCTGCAGGTGGGTCTCGTGTACCACCCCGTACCGCCACCAGAGGTCGAGCACCGCCGGCACCAGCAGCCGGACGTAGGCGGTCCACCAGCCGACCGGGTCGGGGACCGCCAGCGGCCCGGCGGCCAGGGCGGCGGCGAGCAACGGCGTCTCGCCGGGGGCGAGGTGTGGGCGGAGTCCGCCGCGCAGGATCACCCCGTACGTCTCGTCCGGCCCCGGCTCACCGACGGTCCGGTACGCCGGCTCCGGCAGCAGCGCCACCCCGGGCGGCAGCGGCAGCGTGCCGAGGAGCCGGGTCAGCGCCACCGCGCCGGTCAGCTCGTACCGGGCGTTCTTCCGCAGGCAGTTGGTGATCCGGACGTGCAGGCTGGTCTTGACGAAGAGGTCGGCGGCGGGGGCGTACAGGGTGCGGACGCTCGCCGTCGGGCGGAGCGGTACGCCGCCGACGCCGAGGTCGCGCAGCCGGGGATCGAGCGGTCCGGTCAGCGTGAACTGCCACGGGTGCACCGGCAGCGCCACGTGCCCGGCGGGCGGGGCGGGTGGTTCGAGCCGGGCGACCAGCTCGTCGACGGGTCCGGCCTCGGCGACCAGTGACCGCGGTACGCCGATCCAGCGCAGCCGCAGGCTGGTCCGCAGCTCCGGGGCGTACGCGTTCCAGTCCGCGACGTCGCCGCTGCGCCACTTCGGCGCCGGGTGCCGGGGGTGCCCGTACACCAGGGACTGCTCCGACGCCACGTACGCGTCGATCGCGGCGTCCCCGGTCGGTGCCGGGTCCGCGGGCGGACGGAGCGCCAGGATCCGCTCCAGCGCGTCCCGGCTGGCGGTGACCTGCCCGACGAACTCCTCGTTGGCGGCCCCGGTACGCATGGTCAGCTCGGTGGCGACCAGCCGGGCCAGGTCGACCGTGTCGACCGGCGTCCAGGTCCCGCCGGAGCGCCGCTGCACCGGCCCGGTGTACCGGTGGGCGCCGACCGTCGAGACCCGGGCCACCGCGCAGCGCAGCAGGACGTCGCTGTGGGCGAGCCGTACCAGCGCGTACCCGTCGGCGAGCTCGACCCGGTGCTCCGGGCCGGCGACCTCCCGGGCGACGCAGCCGAGCAGGGTGTGCGCGCTGGCGAGGTCGGCGGCGGAGGAGACGGCGGCGGTCATCGGCCCGGCCGGAGGTAGTTGGGCCCGGTACGCAGGTAGTACTTGTTGACGTCGGCGCAGCCGGTACGCGACTTCGGCAGCAGCGTCCCGGCGGTGACCATCGCCTTGATCGGCAGGTGGTCGGCGTCCAGGATCCGCGCGGTGAGCATCCGGGCGGCGGCATCGACGTCCCAGCCCGCGACCCCGGGGGATCCGCCGGCCCAGCGGTCCCGGGTGGCGACCAGCCGGGGGCGCAGCGCCGCGCCCGGCGACGGCAGCGGCATTCCCCGTGCCGCGAGGTCGCGTAGTGGCGCCGCCGCGGCGAGGTGCAGGGTGATCGTGGTGAAGACGTCGGCCAGCTCCCCCGGGTCGGTGACCCACATCCGCCCGTCGCGCAGCGTCGGCCCGGGGCGCTGGACCAGCCGGGCCCCGTCGTTGTCCTGGTAGAGCAGCCGGAGCCGCGCGCCGTCCCGGTCGGTCGGGTCGAGCACCAGGTGCAGGTTCTGCTGGTGCGCCTCCAGCGCGATGCCGTGCCGCAGCCAGAGGTAGCCGTGCCAGTCGAGCAGCAGGTCCAGGTAGGACGCCAGCAACGGCCACGGGTCCCGGCCGCCGACGCGCTGGGCGACCGTACCGGCCGTCGGGTCGGTGGCGGCCAGGGCGGCGACCGGCACCACCCGACAGCCGGCCAGCTCGGCCGGGAAGCGGCGGAGCAGGAAGGCCCGAGCGTCGTCGACGTGTCCGTGGACGCTCTCGTCGGCGTGCAGGATCCGGCCGGCGAACGCCGGTTCCGCGGCGGCGATACCGGTCAGCAGGCGGTGCATCGTGGCCCCGTCATCCAGCGTGCCGGGGGCGATCGTCCGGACGTTGCGGGCGCCGAGGGTGGCGGTGGCCAACGGCAGCTTCAGGCGGACCTCCGGGGCATGCGCCAGCGCCACCGTCCGCATCGACAACGTCGGCCGGACGGCGATCTCGGGCACGTCGGCGGCCACCGGCATGCCCCGGCGGGCGGCGGTGACCGGGTGCACCGGCAGCAGTACGCGGTCGGGGGTCGGGGCCGCGGGCCACCAGGACGGCAGCGGCCCGGTCAGCGCGAGCGCGGTACGGGGCACCGGTGACCAGCGCAGCGCGAAGGTCGGGGCGTGCTCCGGGGCGTACCGGAGCAGTTCCGCCTCGGTGAGGCCGTGTCGGCAGCGGCTGGTCGGATAGACCGGATGATCGAGCCGCGCGGCGAGGACGTCGTCGCGCAGCGCTCCCGCCATCCCGTCCGGGTGCGCCGGGCGGCCGGCGACGATCTCGGCGTGGACCCGGGACGCGGTCCGGGCGGCGAGCCGCCGGGCGATCAGGTCGTCCCGGCACTCGGCCCGGAACTCCGCCCACCCGGCCTCGGCCTCCGGGTCGCCGACCGGGGTCAGCAGGTCGAGGAGCCCGTCGAGGGTGCGGACCCGCCGACCCGGGCGGTCGCCCGCCCCGGCACGGTCCTGCCGGTCGGCCGTCCCGGCGCTGTCCGGCTCGGGGTCGACGGGCCGGTCGTCCGATGCGCCGGTCCCGGGTGCGGCATCGCCGGGGCGCCGGTGGTCCGGCTCGGCGCCGTCGGGCTGGGGGCCGGCGGACCGGTCGAGCACCACGACCTCGGGTCGGGAGCTCCGGACGGCGTGCTGGAAGCCGTCCGGCTCGACCGGGATCCGCAGCGTCGCGGTCGGGGTGTGGGTCAGCCACCAGCCCGGCTCGGTCAGGCGTCCGTTGCGGGACAGTCCGAGGTGGTCCTCCCGGAGCAGTGCGTCGAGCACCCGCCGGAAGACGACCCGTTCCGCGTCGTCCACGGTCATCCGCGGATCTCCCAGCGGTGGGCGGCCCGGAGGTCGCGGAGGGCGCGGGCGACGGCCGTGGCATCCGGGCCGATGGCGTGCAGCGCCGCCAGGTAGTCGCGGTTGGTGCCGGTCAGTGGGGCGGTCACCCCGAGCGGTCGGAGCGGTCGGATGCCGAGCCGGGTGCCGTCCGGGGCGACCGCGTCGAGTCGGTCCGGGGCGGCCACCAGCGTGCCGGGGCGGTCGGCGCAGACGTACTCGACCCGGGCGTGCCGGTCCACCGACCCGGGGTCGGGCAGCGCCGGCAGCGGCGCGCCGGCGTGCACCTGGATGACGTACTCGAAGAGCGGGACGTCGAGGAGCTCGGCGAGGACGAGGTCCATCCGGTCGCCGATCAGCCGGTAGTTGACCTCGATGATCCGGGCCCGGCCGTCGGCGACGACGAACTCGGTGTGGCAGGCGCCGAAGCCGACACCGAGCGCGGCGAGCTGGGCCAGCACCTGGTCGCGTACCGGTCGGGGCAGGTCCGGGGCCCAGTCGAGGCTCGCCTCGACGAATGTCGGCGGCGAGCCGAGGCCGGTCCGCCAGCCGCCGACGACGGCCAGTTCGCGACCGTCGCCGAGGGTCTCCAGGGTATGCAGCTCGCCCGGCAGGTACTCCTCGACCAGCAGGGGCAGGCCGGGCCGGCGGTCCCGGATCTCGCCGATCCGGCGGCGCAGCTCGGCCGGGCTCTCCACCAGGTAGACGTCCTCGCTCGCCACGCCCTCCCGTGGCTTGACCACCGCCGGGAACGGCACGCCGGCGGCCCGGTCGGGGTCGTCGTCCGGGCCGAGCGCGACCGCCGCCACCGTGTCCAGGCCGGCGTCGGCGAGGGTACGCCGGGTGAGGCGCTTGTCCTTGCTCCGCAGGGCGGCCCGCCAGTCCTTGCCGGGCAGGCCGAGATACTCCGCGACCAGGGCGGTGGGGGTCTGCAGATGGTCGCTGTTGGAGAGCACCGCCATCGGTGGTTCGCCCGACTGCACCACGTCCAGGACTGCCCGGACGTCCCGGACGTCGGCGCCGACGACCGTGACCCCGGGGCGCTCGGGCCAGGCGGCGGGCTGGTCGGTCAGCACCGTCACCGGTAGCCCGAGCCGGGCGGCGGCCGGCAGGAAGCCGTCGAGTACCGCGTCGGTCGGGTTGAGCGCGGTCAGGTAGAGCCGCACGGACAACCTCCTCCGCCGGCCGGAGCACCGGCCGGTCGTCACCGGTCACCGAGGTCAGATCGATGTGGGCGGGCGAGCACGCCGGGCGTACCCGGGGTCGCACCCGACGACGCCGACCGGCGGTCGTGCGGGGCCGACGGGACACCGCCCGGATCGCCGGGCGCGGCAGGGCGTCGCGGCGCGCGGGGTGGTCGCTCCTGCACCGGGTCGCGACCCGTGGTCGCTACTTCGCCGGGTCGACCTGGAAGGTGCTGGCGAGGTCGTCGAGGACGAAGTGGGCGCCCTGCACCGAGACGGAGGTCATCCAGAGCTCGTCCTTGACCTCGTGCAGGCGGCCGGCCTGGACGGCGGAGAGCCGCTTCCACAGCGGGTTGGCCTCGAACCGCTGCTTGTACTCCTCGCCACCGGAGTACGTGGTGACGAAGATGTGGTCGGCGTCGGCCAGCTCGATCTGCTCCTCGCTGATCTCGGTGGCGAACTCGTCCTTGTCCTGGGAGGGCGGCCGTCGGAGCCCGGCGTCGGCCAGGATGATGCCGATGAACGAGGCGCGCGCCATCAGCCGGGTGGGGCCGTCCACGAACCGGACCACCGAGATGGTCGGGTTGTTGGCCTTCGCGTTGATCTCGTCACCGATCTGCTTGGCCCGGGCCTCGTACCGGGCGAGTTCCTGCGCGGCCCGGGTCTCCTCGCCGAGGGCCTTGCCGAGCAGGGTGATGTTGTCCTTCCAGATCGGGCCGGTGGTCTTGACGAAGACGGTCGGGGCGATCGCGGAGAGCTTGTCGTACAGCGCGTCGTGCCGGATGGTCGCCGAGACGATCAGGTCGGGGCGGAGTGAGGCGATCAGCTCCAGGTTCGGGTTGTCGAGCGGGCCGATGTCCTTGGTGTCCTTGACCGCGTCGCCCAGGTAGTCCGGGAACGTCTTCAGGTTTCGGTAGCTGGCGATGCCGCCCACCAGCGGCCGGCCGAGCAGCACGACCGCCTCCACCAGGCTGTTGTCCAGCGCCACGATCCGCTGTGGCTTGGCCTTGATCTCGGTGCTGCCCTTGTCGTGGACGATGGTGCGCGGCCAGCCGGCCGCTGTCCCGACCTCGCCGCCGCGGGAGTCCCCGGCCGGGTTCGACGTGCCGCAGGCGGAGGCCCCGACGACCAGGGCCAGCCCGGTGAGGCCGGCCGCGAGCCGGAGGGCCAGGCCGCGGCCGCGGGCGAATCGAGACATGTGGGTTCCTCGCTTCTGGGTAAGGTAAGGCTGTCCTACTTCGCAGGTTAGGGTAGCCTTACTTCCCCGCCGAGGGAAACCCGGCCCCACCGCGGCGCGGCCGTCCCTCGGGCACGACGATCGGCGTCCCGGCCACCGGGCAGGTGATGATCCGGCACTCCAGGCCGAACACCTCGCGTACCAGCTCCGGGGTCACCACCTCGGTCGGCGGTCCCGCCGCGATCACGGTGCCGGCCCGCATCGCCACCAGGTGGTCGGCGTACCGGCACGCCTGGTTCAGGTCGTGCAGCACCATCACCACCGTCGTCCCGTTCCGCTCGTTCAGCTCGGCGACCAGTTCCAGGACGTCGACCTGAAAGGCCAGGTCCAGATAGGTCGTCGGCTCGTCGAGCAGCAGGACCGGGGTCTCCTGCGCCAGCGCCAGGGCGATCCAGACCCGCTGCCGCTGACCGCCGGAGAGCTCGTCGAGATTCCGGTCGGCCAGTTCGGCGGTGCCGGTGGCGGCCAGGGCCCGCTCCACGATCTCCTCGTCGGCCCGGGACCACTGCCGCCACCAGCGCTGGTGCGGCGTACGGCCCCGCGCCACCAGGTCGCGCACCGTGATGCCGTCCGGGGCGATCGGAGACTGTGGCAGCAGCGCGAGCCGCCGGGCCAGTTCCCGGTGCGAGAAGCCGGTGATCGGCGCGTCACCGAGGTAGACCGCGCCGGCCGTCGGCGTGAGCAGCCGGGCCAACGCCCGCAACGCCGTCGACTTCCCGCACGCGTTCGGCCCCACCAGGACGCTGACCTTTCCCGCGGGCAGCGCGATGTCGAACCCCTCGGCCACCACCCGGTCGCCGTAGGACAGCCGGAGCCCCTCCCCGAGCAGCGCGGTCATCCCATCCTCCCACCGTACGTCGGGGTCGTCGCGCCGCCCGGCGCACCGACCCCGGTCGACACTCAGCCCGCCCGGCCAACCCGGTTCGCGCGGACCAACAGCCACATCAGGTACGGCGCCCCGACCACCCCGGTCACCACCCCGACCGGCAGTTCGATCGGCGCGAGCAGCAGCCGGGCCGCCAGGTCGGCGAGGAGCAGCAGAGCCGCTCCGACCGCCCCGCTGGTCAGCAGCGGCAGGTTCGCGGTGCCGGTGAGCCGGCGGGCGACCTGCGGCGCGGCCAACGCGACGAACCCGATCGGACCGGCCGCCGCGGTGGCCACCGCCGCCAGGACGACCGAGGCGAGCAGCAACAGCATCCGGGCCCGGTCCACCGGCAGCCCGAGCGCCCGGGCCGTGTCGTCGCCGTACTGGAGCAACTGGTACGGCCGGATCAGCGCCAACACCAGCGGGACGCAGCAGAGCAGGGCCAGCCCCATCCACCAGGCGTGCTCGAATCCGCGCCCGTTCAGGCTGCCGGTCAGCCAGACCATCGCCCGGGACGCCTCGTTGATGTCGGCACGGGCCAGCAGCCAACTGGTCAGCGCGGTGAGCGCCCCCTGCACGCCGATCCCGACCAGCACGAATCGGAAGCCGGTGATCGTACCGTCGCGGAACGCCATCCCGTAGCAGACCGCCGCCGCGACGAGCGCGCCGGCCAGGGCACCGAACGGCACCGTCGGGTACGAGCCCGCCCCCGCCGCGGTCGCCCCGCCGATCAGCATCGCGGCCACGCCGCCGGTGCTCGCCCCCGCCGAGATGCCGATCAGGTCGGGGCTGGCGAGCGGATTGCGGGTCACCGCCTGCATCAACGCCCCGGCGAGCCCGAACGCGACACCGACCAGCAGGGCGGTGAGGGCCCGGGGCAGCCGCAGTTCGCGGACGATCAGCGTGGCGTCCGCCCCACCGGTCCCGGTGAGGGCCCGGACGACGTCGTCGACGGGGATCGCGAACTGGCCGATCGAGACCGAGGCGACCAGCGCGGCGGTGGCGAGGCCGAGGACGGCCGCGAAGACGCCGAGCGCCCGGGGTCGGACCAGCCCGCCGAACGGCGGAAGTTCCCACCCGTACCGGCGAACCCGGCGTGCCGGGGCCGGGGTGGCGAGCCGGTCCGGCGCCGGACGTACCGTGTGGACGCTCATCGGGGCCGCTCCCGGAACCGGCCGCGCTTGACCAGCGTGATGAGGAAGGGCGCCCCGATCATCGCGGTCACCACGCCGGCCTGCACCTCGCCGGGATGGTCGAGCAGCCGGCCGAGGGTGTCGGCGCCGAGCAGCAGGGCCGCGCCGGCCAGGCCGGAGCCGGGGAGCAGCCAGCGCAGGTCCGGACCGGTGAAGGACCGCACCAGGTGCGGGACGACCAGCCCGACGAAGGTCACCGGCCCGGCGGCGGCCACCGCCGCGCCGGTCAGCACGATGACCGCGACGGCACCGAGGAGCCGGGTGGTGCCGACCCGTACCCCGAGGGAACCGGCGAGGTCGTCGCCGAGGGCGAGGGCGTTCAGCCGCGGGGTGAGGACAGCGGTGAGGAGCAGCCCGGCCAGCACGAACGGGCTGAGCTGGCCGGCGAGCGCGCCATCGCGGCCGGCGAGCGAGCCGACCGCCCAGAACCGGTACTGGTCGAGGGTGCGGATGTCGAGGAGCACCAGCGCCTGGGTGAGGCTCATCAGCAGGGCCGTCACCGCGGCGCCGGCGAGGGCGAGGCTGACCGGTGACGCCCCGCCGCTGCGGGCCGAGGCCCGGGCCGCGCCGCCGACCAGGTAGACGAGGACGCCGGCCAGCGTGGCGCCGAGGAAGGCGAACCAGACGTACTGGTAGGGCGAGGTCAGGCCGAGCACCCCGATACCGGCGGCGACCGAGACCGCGGCGCCGGCCGAGACGCCGAGCAGCCCGGGATCGCCGAGCGGATTGCGGGTCAGTTCCTGGGCCAGGGTGCCGGCCACCCCGAGGGCGACCCCGACCAGCAGGCCGAGCAGGGTACGCGGGAAGCGCAGCTCGGCCACGAGCAGCGCGTCTCCGTCGCGGTCGCCGGTCAGCGCCCGCAGCGCCTCGCCCGGCGGTACGTGCTTGGCGCCGATCAGCACGCTGGCCAGGCAGGCGAGGGCGACCGCGGCCAGCAGCGCCAGGACAACCGCGGTACGCCTGGCGGTCGGACGCGGGGTCGAGCCGGCCGGAGCCCGGCCCGGCGGCGCGGTCTGCGAGGTGGTTAGGGGCACCTAAGTAAGATAAGCCCCACCTAACCAGCCCCTTCGGCCGCGGTGACCTGCGCCGACGACCGTGCTCTCTGCCGCCCGCCGTTCGTCGGGATCGTCGGCTTTCCGCCCGCTGGTGCCCGGCTCACCGACTTCCCGGTCGGGGCCGTACCGGTTTCCCGGCGGCGGGACCGGTCGAGGCCTCGCGGTCGGGTGTCGGCGGCATAACCGGTACTGCGTCGGGTAGCCAGCGCCGTCGGTGGTTTCACCGAACGACGCGGAGAGCTGAGGGGCTTGTGATGACGCAGAGTGCAAGCACCGGCGCGACCGGCGACGGGCACGGGTCGAAAACCCAGGTTGCCCGGCAGGGTGCCGCCGAGACCGGCCAGCGGATCTCCCAGGCGGGCAGCGGGTTGGCCCACAGCGCGGCCGACCGGGGTCGGGGCATCGCCAGGGAGGCCGGTCAGCAGGCGCAGAACCTGATGGGCCAGGCCGCGGCCCAACTGAGGGAACAGGCCGGCGCGCAACAACAGCGCGCGGCCGACGGACTGCGGAGCCTGGGCGACCAGTTGCGGGCGATGTCCGACCGCACCGACCAACCGGGCCTCGCCACGGATCTGGTACGCCAGGCGGCCGACCGGGTACAGCAGGCGGCGCAGTGGCTGGACCAGCGGGAACCCGGCATGGTGCTGGAGGAGGTACGCGAGTACGCCCGACGCCGGCCCGGCATCTTCCTGGCCGGGGCGGCGCTGGCCGGCGTCATCGCCGGTCGGCTCACGCGCAGCGGGGGCGGCATGCCGGGCGGTGCGGGAGCCGAGGGTCACCCCGACGGCATGCGGCAGGCGGCGCCCTCCGGCACACCGCCGACCGGTCAACTGTCCGATGCCGCCCAGCGTCGGCTGGGCGAGATGGAACAGGTGCGGCCCAGCGAGCCGGTGGGGGACGGTCGCGTGGGCGAGGTGCGGCGATGAGTGCGTCGGACGGTCGGGGCCCCGGTCGGGAGTGGGAGTCGGCGTCGACCTCGACCCGGGAGCGGGAGTCGATCCGGACGCCGTTTCGGGAGCGCGACCTGTCGCAGGCCTCGATCGGTGAACTGATCACCTCGATCACCCGTGACACCTCGACCCTGGTCCGTCAGGAGATCCAGCTGGCCAAGGCGGAGCTGCGCCAGGAGATGCGGACGGCGGCCAGGGTCGCCGGCATGTTCGGCGGGGCCGCCCTGGGTGGGCTGATGGTGCTGCTGTTCCTGTCGTACGCCGCGTGGTGGGGTCTGGAGAACGTGCTCGACGAGGGTCTGTCCGCTCTGGTCGTCGCGGTGGCCTGGGCGCTGATCGCCGCCCTGCTGGTCTCGGTGGCCCGCCGCCAGGCGAAGAGGCTGCGTCCCCTGCCACAGACGACCGAGTCCGTACGGCGGACACCGGCCGCCGTCCGGGGCCGGGTACATCGGGAATCGGGGGGAGAACGATGAGTACCGAGCCGAGTCGGATCCGGGCTGAGATCGAGCGCACCCAGGACGACCTGGGCGACAACGTGAACGCCCTGACCGAGCGGGTGCACCCGCGCAGCGTCGCGCGGCGGCAGGGCGGCCGGATCCGGGACATCTGGCAGCGGATCCGGGAGCGGGTGATGGGGAGCGCGCAGCAGGCCCGTCACACCGTGATGGGCACCGCCCAGCACGCCCGGGAGGGCGCGATGGGGGGCACACAGCAGGCTCGGGAGGGGCTCCAGCACGCCGGGGGTGGCATACGGCACGCCCGGGAGGCCTCCCAGGCGCGACTCTCCGCGGCCTCCTCCATGGCGGGCGAGCGGATCCACGCGGTGGGCCAGGGCGCCCGCCAGCAGACGGAGGGGCACCCCCTCGCCGCCGGCCTGGTGGCGTTCGGGCTCGGCGTCCTCGTCTCGGCCCTGGTGCCGCCCAGCCCGCCGGAACGCCGGGCGGTGGGGCAGCTACGGAACCGGATGTCCGAGCACGCCGACCAGATCAAACAGCAGGCGTCCGGGGTCGCGCAGCAGACCCGGGAGAACCTGCGCGAACCGGTACAGCAGGCCGCCCAGTCGATCCGGTCGCGGGCGGGCCAGGAGGCGTCCGGGATTCGCGACGAGGCCCGCACCTCCGCCCAGGATCTGCGCGGGCAGGTGCAGGAGCGGGCGAGCGAGCTGCGCCACCGCTGAGGAGGCGGGGGCTACCGCGCCGAGGACCCGCACCGAGGGACCCTGCCGGTCGCGTCACCGACGGGTACGGGTCCCTCCGGTGTCTCGGCGAGCCTCGCCGGATCAGTGGTCCGCGGCTTCCGGCGCGCGCCGGCAGGGCGCCCCGTTGATGGTGCACGCCGTGGGGGCGGCGTCCAGCAGCGCACCGTCGACGCGGAATCGCACCTGCACCGCGCCACCGGCCGGCACCCGGCGGGTCTTCGCGCTCGGCACGAAGGTCCAGGTGGCCCCGTCCCGGCTGGTCTCCGCCCCCTCCACCTGGGCGACCGCCTGGGTCCGCCGGGGCAGCGTGATCACCAGGGTCCAGTCGCTGACCGGACCCCTGCCCGGGTTGCTGATCGTCACCGCGACGGTGTAGTTGAGCAGCGTCACGTTCTCGGTGGCGTAGCTGGCGACCAGGGCGGCCGGCGAGGCCGGCGGCGGTGCCGTCGGCTCTCGGGTGTCGCGTGGCGGGTCCGTGGTCCGCTTCGGCGTGGGCGGCAGCGGCGACGTGGCGGGGGGCGTCGCCGCGGCGCCGGCCGGCTCCGGTCCACCGTCGGGGATGGCCTCGGCGGGCGGGCTCGGTGGGGCCGCCACCCCCAGCGGAGCGAGCTGGTCCGGGGCCCGCAGCAGCGCGACGACGAGGAGGCCGGTGCCGACCAGAACGCCCAGCGCGGTGCCGACGACCACGACGGCGAGGAGGCGCTCGCCGAGTCGGCCCGGCACCACCCGGGCCAGCCGCCGGATCGATCCGCGGACGGCCGCCACCGCGGCCAGTAGCAGGTCGAGCAGGGCGACCGGCAGGGTACGCGGCGGACGTTGTCGAACTTTCTGCACTTACCTTCCCTTCACTGCGCGGGTGACGCCGTCGGACGGGGGCGCCGTCGTCCCCCGGGCACGTGGCTCAGAGCGCCCGCAGACCGGCGAGTACGGCCTCCAGCAACTCGTCGGAGGGCGCGTCCATGATCGGCGGGGCGTGGCTCTCGATCAGCCCCAGCTCCAGCAGGTCGCCGAGGAGCACCCGGACGGTCCCCACCGGCAGGTCCAGTTCGGCCGAGATCTCCGCGACCGAGAGCGGCCGTACACACCGGGCGAGGATCGCGGCCTGCTCGGGGCCGAGGTCCGGCGGCGGTGTCGCCGACCGTCGTGCCAGCACGAGGGAGATCAGGTCGAAGTCGCCCCGGACCGGCTGGGTACGGCCCCGCGTCACCGCGTACGGCCGCACCACCGGCCCGGCGTCCTGGTCGTACCACACGTCCTCCCTGCGGCCGTCCAGACCGGTGTGCACGCCGGATCACCCCCCGGCCGGGCCGTCGTCGGCCGGTACGGGGAAGGTCGGCAGGTGCAGGTTCGCCCGGCAGGCCGCCAGCGCCACCTCGTACGCCATGGCGTCGACCTCGGCGTCGCCGGCGAACCGTACGGCGAGGATCGCCCCGCCCCGGGTCGCGGTGACGAAGAGGAACGCCCCGTGCATCTGCACGATCACCTGACGTACGCCGCCCGGGCCGGAGTACCGGGCGGCGGCCAGGGCCAGCGCCTGCAGCCCGGCGATGATGCTGGAGAGCTGCTCGGCCTCCTCGCGGTCCACCCCATGCGAGACGGCGAGCAGCAGCCCGTCGGGGGAGAGCGCCACGGCGTGCTGGGCGGCCGAGACACGGTTCACGAACTCGTCGAGTATCTCAACCAGGTTGTCCGTCGTGACCACTGCGTGCGTCACCTGTCGTCCTCTCCGTGCTGCTGGGGTGATCGCCGGGCATCGGCAGAGTAACCGGCAGCTCCATCGTCGTCGACCAATCGGGTTCGGCGGGGTGGGCCGGAGCACCGTTCTGGTGCGGGCCGGCGACCCGGTTCGGTGCGGCCGCCGCCAGACCCTGATGGGGCTGGCGTACCCGGACCGGAAGTGCGGTCGGTTCGCCTGCGGGCGCCGGGGCGTCCGGACGGCCGACAGCGGTATCGACCGGGATGGTTGTCGGGCCATTGTCCTCCGGTCTGTCCAGTGCGCCACCCCCAACGTCGGGCGTGTCGGGCGATGCGACCGGATCGGCGCCGACGGGCCGGATCAGTAGGGTCGCCGGCACCAGCACGGTGGCGGTCGTCCCGCCGCGCGGTCCGGCGGCGAGTTCGACCGTGACACCGTGCCGCCGGGCAAGCCGGCCGATCAGGTAGAGGCCGGCCCGGCCGTGCAGCGGAGCGTCGGTGGGTGTGCCCTGGATCAGCGCGTTGATCGTCTGGAGTTCGGCGGGTCCCCGCCCGACGCCGTCGTCGCTGACCAGGATCGCCTGGGCGTCGCCCCGAACCTCCCCGCTGACCCGTACGGTGGTGGTCGGCGGCGACGCGGCCAGCGCCGTCTCGACCACCTCCGCGAGCAGGTGGACCAGGTCGGGCAGGGCGCGTCCGGCGACCTCCCCCGACCAGGTCGGCGCCACCAGTACCCGGGCGTAGTCCGACACCTCGGCCACCGCGCCCCGCACCACGTCCACCAGGGGCACGGGCTTGCGCCAGCGCCGGCCCGGGGTGCCGCCCGAGAAGCTGATCAACTGCTCCACGTTGCGGCGGATCCGGGTGGCGAGGTGGTCGAGTTGGAACAGCTCGGCCAGGGCGGCGGTGTCGGTCTCCCGCCGCTCCAGCGTGTCGAGCAGGCCGATCTGCCGGTGCAGCAGGCTCTGGTTCTCCCGGGTCAGCCGGACGAAGACCTCGCGGGCCCGCTGGTGCGCCGCCAGCCGTGCCGCCACCTGTGCGGCCCGTTCCGTCGCCCGTTCGGTCTGGGCCTGCCGCCGCGCGGTCTGGGCCTCCAGGCGCTCCCGCTGCGCCGCGAGTTCCCGGCGCTGGGTCGACATCTGGCCGGCCTGGGCGGCCAGCTTCGCCGCCCGTTCCGCCTGCACCGCCACCCGCGCCGCCAGCTCGTCCCGGGCCGCCCGCAGCTCCGCGTGCTCGGCCCGCAGCCGGTGCAGGTCGCCGACGAGCCGTCGCGCGGAGCGGAAGGCCAGCGCGACCGTGCCGATCACCGCGACGAGGCCGAGGCCACCGACCAGGCCGAACCGGAGGACGACGCCGGCGGCGCCGGGCGCGGCGTGATCGACACTGCGGGTGACCCCGGTCCGCACCAGGTCGTGGAGTTCGGCGAGCGCCGGCTCGACAGCGGCCCGCCAGTCGTCGGCGCCGATCGGCGGGACGGTGTCCGGTGTGGACGCGGTCCGCCCGGCGACGAGCAGCTGCTCCTCCACGACGCGGAGCCGGGCGAAGACCGGGCCGGCCGCCAGCTGGTCGTAGGCGGCCCGCTCGGACGGGGGCAGCCCGGCCACCGCCTCGGCGCGGGCGAACCGCTGAACGGCGACCAGCTCGGCGAACGCGGCGTGGTCGGCCTCGGTCATCCGCTGGGCGGCGAGTGCCCCGGCGACCAGCGCGTCCTCCCGGGCGAGGAGCTCGATCGCCCGCGCCAGGGCCACGAACGCGTCGCTCTGTTCGGTCAGCTCGGCGTGCCGACTGGTCCACTGTGCCCCGTACACCGCGAAGCCGGCGTCGATGACCTCGGCGTACGCCGTCGCGACGGCGTCCCGGTCAGCCCGGCCCCGGTCGACGTCGGCGCGGAGCGGCGGCAGGGTCTCCGCGCGCCGGACCAGTTCGGCCGCCCGATCCCGGGCCGATCCGGCGGTCAGCAGCCGAAGGCCGTCGTCCTGGACGAATCGGCGCAGCGCCGTGATCGCGGCGTCGGTGCGGGACCGCTGCGCCGCCAGGGCGGCGCGGTGCCGTCCCGGCTCGACGAGCGCGACCAGGCTGAGCCGGCGCTCGGCCTGGAGATCGGCCAGGAGCGTCTCGGTCGGTCGTCCGAGCCGTTCGGTGAGCGTCCGCAGGGCGAGCAGGTCCAGGACGTCCCGGGCGGCCAGGAAGGAGGCGTACCCCCAGAGCAGGGTGAGGACGACGAGGACGGCCGCGGTGAACCGCCGGAGCCGCTCGGGCGTGACCGGCGACGCCGCCCGGTCCGGGTCGTCCGACCTGGTGGAGGGTGGTCCCGGTGGCCGGCCGGCCCCGTCCGGGCCGGTGGCCGAGGACTCGGCTACGCCGTCCGTGCCGGCGCGCGCTCCGTCCGGCTTCCGCGTCAGGCGCCGTCCCACCCGGCCGAGCTGGTCGAGCCGGCGCCGCACCGCCGCCCTCACCGGGCCGCCCGCGCGCGCGTCCAGGACGCCCCGTTCGGCTGACCGGCGGGACGTTCCTCGGTGATGGCCCGTAGCCGGGCCAGCAGCTCGCCGCGGCTTGCGCAGTTGAGCCGCTGCCGCATCCGGGCCACGTGGTGTTCGACCGTCTTCGCCGAGATGAAGAGCCGGTCTCCGATCTGCTTGTACGTCAGGCCACCCAGCACCAACTCGGCGACCTCCCGTTCCCGTTCACTGAGTTGTCCTTCGGTCTGGGCCGCGGCCGGGTCCCCGACCGACGGTGCTCCGGCGGCATTCGCCCGGCCGGCCCCGCCGATGGGCCTGCCCTGCAGCATCCGGGCGCAGTCCAGCAGCGCCGTCATGGCCCGACGGTCGGAGGTGCGGATCGCCGCCTGCCCGGCGAGCCGGGCGGCGTCCCAGCACAGCCCGATGCCGTGCAGGCCGCGGGCCGCCTCCTCCACCCGGTCCGGATCGACCTCGCCGCGCAGCACCTCGACCCAGCGCTGTCCGGCGGCGGCCAGCACCCCGGCGTACGGGCTGTGGTCCGCGGCGGCGGTCAGGGCCGTGACGTGCGCGTCCGCCACCGCCGGGCGGTCGGCCAGGATCGCCGCGTGCAGGGAATTCCAGTGCAGCGGGGTCGTCCACAGCGGAGGGTCGCCGAGCCGGGCCAGCAGGGCGCGGGCCTCGTCGAGGTGGGGCGTCAGCCGGTCCAGCTCGCCCAGCCGGGCGGCGGCGATGGCGAACTCGCCCAGCGGCAGCAGCGTGAACAGGTCCACCGGGTGTCGGACCACGGCCTCGCGGGCCCGGAGCCAGCCCCGTTGCAGTCCGGGCAGGTCGCTGGTGCGCCGGGCTATGCCGAGGTCGAGTGCGGCCGCGAAGACCAGGTCACGGGACTCCAGCGGGGTGCTGCCGGCGGTCACCGCGGCCAGCCGGGACGCGGCCTCGGCGACCCGGCCGCGCACCATCAGCAGCCAGGTCTGGAGCAGCCGGTGCCGGCGGGCGGTGAGTGCCGCCCCCAGGTGGGCGGCGACCGCGCGGTCGAGGACGCGTTCGCCGATGTCCAGCTCGCCACAGTGCAGCGCGACCAGCGCGGCGAGCGCCGCCGGGCTCTCCGGGAGCAGGACCGCGCGTCCGGCCGGCTCCAGCAGCGTCGCGGCCTGCACCAGGGTGGAGAGTGCGGCGGTCGGCGGGCCGGACAGCGTCTCCCGCAGCCCGCGGGCCATCAGCAGCGCGGCGCTGGCCAGCAGCGTGGGCGGGCCGTCGGCCGGCGGGTCGGCGAGCAACTGGTCGAGCTGCGCCACCTCGCCGGTCCCGACCGCGCCGAGGGCGGCGAAGGCCAGCGACGACGGCGTACCCGCCCAGCGGTAGAGCTCGACGGCCCGGTCGGGATGGCCCCGGTGCACCAGGGCGGTCGCGGCGATCGCCGCCCCCTCGGCCCGGTACGGCGACTCCGCGCTGGCGACGAGACGGTCGGCGAGGCGCAGCGCGGAGTCCAGGTCGGCGGCGAGGGCTGCCGCCGTCGCCCGGCGAGCCGCGGTCGGCCGCCCCGCCGCCTCGGCGGCGGCGAAGAGGCGGGCCGCGAGTGCCGGGTCCTCGGCCAACGCCTCGTCGCCGGCGGCCTCGGCGACCTCACCCGGGCAACTACCGCCGAGACCGCTGTCGATCATCGACCGGACCAGCGGCAGGACCCGGCCGCCGCGCTGTAGCTGCAGCTCGGCAAGGCGCCGCCAGACCGCGGCGCGCTGGCTGGCCGGGCTGAGCGTGGTGATGGCGCGCCGGACGAGCGGGGCGAGCCGGTCGTCCGGGCCGAGCAGTCCGCTGGCCCGGGCCGCCGCCAGTGGCCGGTCCACCTCCTCGGGGCCGCGGGACAGCAGCACGCCGAGCAGGTCGGTGGGGACACCGGCCCCGGCCGCCAGGGCGAGCAGCAGCCGGCGGACCTCGAGGTCCAGGCTCTCCAGTTCCGGAACGAACTGGAGCAGCACCGACCGGGGGATCTCCAGCAGCGGCCCGGCGGCGCGGTCCGCCCCTGGCGCCGGGCCGCCGCTGGCCCGGGTGCCGGCCGGCCCGGCCTCGCGCTGGGCACCGTCGGCGGCCACCGGCAACGCCCGGGCCAGCCATTCGACGAACCGGGGTACGCCGCCGGTCTGCTCGTGCACCAGCCGGGTGACGGCCGGCGCGACCGGCGTTCCGCGAACGCGGCCGAGGTACGTGGCGGTCCGCTGCTCGGTGAACGGCCCGAGCAGCACCGGCGGTCCGCCCCGGTGCAGGAGGTCGGCCAGGTCCGCGAGGCCGGCCGGCCGGGGCCAGGGGCGGAACGCGACGACGAGTCGGGCCCGACCCGCCTCGGCGAGCCGGCACAGCTCGCCGAGCGAGGCGGTGTCGAGCAGGTGCGCGTCGTCGACCAGCACCGCACAGCCCGGGTCGGCGGGGTCGGCGGCGTCCCGCCAGTGGTCGAGTACGGCGATCCCGGCCTGCTGGAAGCTGTGGCGCAGCCGGCCGAGCACGGCGGTCTTGCCGTGGCCCCCGGCGGCCTGGACTGCCGTGCTGAGCGGGGCTCGGGGGTCGGCGTCGACCCGGGCCAGGAACGCCTCGGTCTGTTCGTCGAGGACGAGTGGGGAAACGGTGTCGGTCCGGAGCATCGGCGGCACGCTCACCCGCGACCGGCGGCTCGGCGGGACAGGACACGCATCGGCAGCTCCAGCGGGGTGATCCGGATTGGTGGACGGGGTGGCAAAAGGTCCCGGGCGTCGTCGTACCGGCCGACGCCGTCGGAATCGGGTGCGGACCGGGCGCGCCCCCGCCGGGCCGCCGGGTCGGGACGACCGAACCCGGGCCGGGGTGGGCGCATCACCGGCGGGCGGGGTGGCGGCCGGTTGCCCCGCTGTCGGTCGAGGATCTGGCTGCCGGCGACCGCGGCGCCGAGCGCGACCGTGAGCTGCGGGTCGGCCCCGGTCTCGATCGGCACCGGAAACCGGGCGGCGAGCAGGTCCCGGAGCAGTGGGATCCGGGCCGAGCCGCCGGCCAGCAGGACGCCGTCGAGGTCCTCCGGACGCAGGCCGCGGGCGCGGACCGTCCGGGCCAGTTCGTCGACGGTCCAGGCGACGGCGGGGCGGATCAGCCCCTCGAACTCGGCCCGGGTGACGCTGCGGCGCAGCTCGCGGTGGGGCAGCCGGACGCGGATCTCGACGCTGCGGGCGCCGCTCAGCTCCACCTTGGCCCGGCGGCACTCGCGGCGTAGCTCGGCCAGGGCCGACCGTACCGCCGGGTCGGCGAGTGCGGAGAGGTCCCGGGCCCACCCGGTCCGGAGGTGTTCGACCAGGAGGTCGTCGAAGTCGGCTCCGCCGAGCGGCTCGGGTTCGGGGTGGACGCCGCGTAGCGTGTAGCCGAGTGGTTGCGCGCGGTCGACCACCGCCGGCTCGAACGTGTCGCCGCCAAGGGTGTGTACGGCGAGGGTCCGGCCGCCGCGACCCGCGGCGGCGTGTGCCGCGGCGACGGCGACCGGGCCGGGGAGGAGGCTGACCTCGGTGAGCCCCACCTCCCACAGCGCCTCCTGGAGCAGATGCCGGCGGTACGACCCCCAGCCCGCCGGGTGGCTCAGCACGATCCAGTCCGGACGTTCGCCCTCCCGGGCGACGACGCGCTCGACCACCCACATCGCCAGCGTCGCGGTGAGCGCCTGGGCCGGGCACAGCTCGCCGCCCACCAGCAGCGGCACGTCGTCACCGACCCGGCGGAAGAAGCCGCGGGCGACCCAGCCGGGATCGACGCGTTCGTCCTGGTCGTCCGGATCGGCCACGGTGAGGGCGCGGTTCGGCGACATCAGCAGCACGGACGGCACCGGGTGGGCGGTGGGGGAGAGCGGAACGGCCTCGGGGTGCTCCCAGGTCGAGCCCCGGGGGCGGATGACAGCGGCGGCGGTGCTGGTGCTGCCGATGTCGACACCGAGGACGTAGGGCATCCGATCAGTCCTTCACCACGTGTGGTCACCACGAGGCAGCGCATTGTCTGCGCAGGTCGTGCCGGGTGCGGGCGCGCGGGGTGGGCATTGCCCGGTGGGCTGTTAGGGGAGTCATCTTTTCGTACCAGAGATCTATCCGCCATCGGGACCCTAACTACTGCGGAGCAAATCCCCTAAGCCCCTAATCAGAATTTCAGATTCGGCCCTAGCGCGGGCGGTGCGGGAATCGGGCGCCTTCCCCGATGTCTGGCCCGGATGCCGCTGGCTAGGGTCGAGCACCAGATCCGAACAGCGCCTCCGGGTCGGCCTCGGCCGGCATCCGGGCCGCGGCTCGTCCGAGGAGACCGGCACGATGGGTTCGCCCCAGACACTGCACGACTTCGTGCTCAACCTGCTCACCAACCCGGATGCGCGTTCGGCCTTCGAGCTCGACCCCGAGGGCGCCCTACGGGAGGCGGGCCTCACCGACATCACCGTGGCGGACGTGCGGGACGTGATTCCGCTGGTGGTCGACTACGCGCCGGTCCAAGGGCTCGGCTCACTCGTGCCCGCCGGCGACGACCTCGGGCTGGCGGAGTTCCAACCCGACCCGGCGGCCGTCATCAACCAGTTGCAGACCGTCACACAGCAGCTCGCCGTCGGTCCACACCCGACCGGGCCCGACCTCAACACCGCCGCGCTGGGCGCCATCACCGCCGTCGCGCCGGCGAGCCTCGGGGTGGCGGGTTCCGGGCTGACGGGGCTGGGGATCGGCGGCGAGACCCCCGACCCGTCGACCTCGCTGGACGCCGCCACCCCGGCCGAGGTCGACCGCGACGAGACCTCCGACACCGCCGTCGGGGCGCCGGCGGTGTCGGAGCCGGCGGACGGCCTCGAAATCTCCGCCGCTCCGGCCGACGCCTCGGGCGACCCGCTGGGTGTGGTCGACTTCGCCGGTGACACCCTGACGGGGACCCTCGACCAGGTGACCGGGCTGGTCGACGCGCTGGGCGGACCGAAAGGTCTTGGCGGTGTCGGTGAGTCCCTGGGGGTGGGCGACACGGTCGCCGGGCTCACCGACACCGTCGACGGCGTCACGGACGTCCTCGACGTCAGCCCGCTCCACGCCTCGGATGCCTCTGCCCCCGACGACCTGGGTGCCACCTCGGCTGTGCGTGGTCTCACCGCTGACGTCGGGGACGTGGTGCGCGGGACCACCTCTGGCCTTCTCGGAGACACCGGCCCGACCGGAGCAGAAAACGCCTCCACCTCCGGCGGCCTCCTGGGCATCACGGATGAACTTCTCTGAGCGCGGGAAGCCCGTGTAGCCCGCCGAAGGCCGGACTGTGGTCCCACGGTCCGGCCTTCGGTCTACTCCGCTCCTCTTGATAATTCCGGCGTAATCGGCACACTTGGTGCGGTGATGGCGCCCAACTGGCTTGACGTCCTCGACGACATCGTCCGGGTCTCGGGCAGACACGGACGCGACGACCTCATCCAGTGGCTCCAACGCCGGCGCGCCCAGCTGCTGGATCCGAGGCTGCGGGTGCTGATCGTCGGTGAGCCCAAACAGGGCAAGAGTCTCCTGGTCAACGCGTTGCTCAACGCGACGGTCTGCCCGGTCGGGGAGGGGATCGACACCACGATCCCGACCGTGGTCGGGCACGCCGAGACCCCCACCGCCGCGCTCGTCTGGACCCCGTTGCCGATTCGGGCGCGCCCCAACGAGCCGGCTGCTGGGCGGCGGCCCGAGCGGTCCGGGTCGGAGCGGGTGGGGCGCGCCGCGCCCACCTCGCCCGGCCCGCAGCGTCGGCCGCCCGGCGGTTCCGGCGCGGAGACCTGGCCTCCGGACGGTCGCGGCCCGAAGCCGTGGGCGCCGACCTCGGGCACGCCACCGTGGCCGGCGACGGATGCCGACCCACCACCATGGTCGGCGGCGGGCTCCCCCGCGGAGAGCTGGTCGGTCTCGGGCGCCGGACCGTGGCCGCCGACGTCGCCGGGCGGGTCGTCATGGGCGCCGAACGAGCCCGGCGGGTCGGCACCGGGGAGGATGCCGGCCGGCCCCGGGGCAGGGCAGCGTGGCCGGGGGGCCGCCGCGGGCGGCGTGCCCGGCACGGAGACGGTGGGGCCGGCCCGACGGATCGCCGTACCGCTGGAGCGGATCGCGGCCCGGATCAGCGGTCGTACCAGCGTGCTCGTCGACGAAGGGGCGTCGGCCGGCGGCGACGCGGTCGGTGACGACCTCGCCGATGCCCCGTCCGGAGCCGGGGTCGAACACGCCGAGATCGGGATACCCCGGGCACTGCTCGCCTCCGGCCTGGTGCTGGTCGACACACCGGGGCTGGACGCCACGAACCCGCGCCGCACGATCAGTCCGGCCGCGTCCCCCGGACAGGCCGATCTGGTGCTGCTGGTGTCGGACGTGACCCGGGAACTCTCCGTCGCCGAACTGAACCTGCTGCTGCACATCGCGCAGTCACACGCCAACGTGGCGGTGGTGCAGAGCAAGATCGACCTGGTGCCGGACTGGCGCAGTGTGGTCGAGCGCAACCGCCGTCACCTGGCCGACGCCGGGGTCTCCGCCGCACTCATCCCGGTCTCGGCGACGCTGCGGCTGCTGGCGGCCCGGACCAACGACAGAGAGCTCAACGCCGAGTCCCGGTTTCCGGAGCTGATCAGCCGGCTGCGTCGCGACCAGGCGGGCAAGGCCGACGGGCTGGCCCGGGCGGCGGTGGCGCTCAGCGCACGCACCGTCCTCGAACAACTTGCCGCGCCGCTCCGGGCCGAACTCGCCGTCACGACCGCCGCCAGCACATCCGGGCCGGTCTCGAAGCTGCACGCCGCCCAGCGGGAGGTGGACGAGCTGCGGCGCTGCTCGGTGCGCTGGCAGAACACCCTGAACGACGAGATGGCGGACCTCATCTCCGACATCGAGTACGACCTGCGGGACCGGACCCGGCAGATCCTGCGCAAGGTCGACGAGGCGTTCGACACCGCCGACCCGCTGACCGGCTGGGACACCTTCCAGGAGTGGCTGACCGAGAACCTGACCGAGGCGGCGGAGGCGAACTACGCGTGGCTGGCCGAGCGCTGCGGCTGGATCGCCCAGCGGGTCGCCAGCAACTTCGAGCGGTACGGCTTCGACGCGGTGCCGAGCTGGTCGGTGCGCGTGCCGGAGAACCTGGGGGACCGGATCCAGGTGATGGAACAGCCCACGGTCGAGCGGTTCACCCCGACCCAGAAGCTGGTCACCGGGCTGCGCGGCTCGTACGGCGGTCTCCTGATGTTCGGCCTCGCGACCACGCTGGCCGGACTGCCGCTGATCAACCCCATCTCGCTCGGCGCCGGTGCGCTCTTCGGCGGCAAGAGCGTCCGGGACGAGAGCAAGGCGTTGCTCAAGCGACGCCAGGCGGCGGTCAAGACGGCCACGCAACGGCACGTGGACGACTTCTTCCTGCGGCTCAGCAAGGACACCAAGGACACCGCCCGGCAGGTGCAGCGAATGCTTCGTGACCACTTCACCGGGCTCACCGAGGAGCTCCAGGAGGGGATCATTCGGTCGTTCCGCAGCGCGAAGCAGGCGGCGGAGGTCGACGCGGCGCAACGCGACCAGCGCCAGCGGAGGATCGCGGAGGAGATGAAGCGCCTGGCCGACCTCTACGAGCGGGCCCAGGCACTGGTCGGGGTCACCGCCGTCACGCCCGGCCGCACCGGGCTCGAGGCGGGGGTGTGAGCCGGGCGGTCTCCGGGATCGCCGAGGCGTCCTGGGAACTGCTGACCGAGGCGGTGGAGCTGTACCGGACCGACCAGCGCGCGGTGCGCCGGCTGCACCGCCAGCTCGAGCGGTACGCCGAGCCGCTGCGAATCGCCGTCGCCGGCCCGTGGCGGTCGGGCAAGTCCACCCTGCTCAACGCCATCATGGGCGAGGAGGTCGCGCCGGTCGAGGTCGCCGACGGCCGTCAGGTCTTCACCTGGTACGAGGACGGCGCCCAGCCGCGGGTCACCGCGTACGCGGCCAGCGGCTCGCCGCGGGAGCTGGCGGTGACCCGGACCGCGCGCGGCATGCGGGTCGATCTGGGCGGCTGGCGGTGGGACCAGGTTGACGACATCGTGGTGCAGTGGCCCACCCGCGCACTGCGGCACGCCGTCCTCATCGACACTCCGGCGATCTCGCCCGAACTCGACCCGGTGGGCGGTCCGGACCGGACGCCGCCGGAGCTGCCCGACGCCGGGGCGTCCGTGCTCGGCCGGGTGGTCCGGGAGGCGGATGCCGTGCTCTACCTGAGCCGGGACGGCCGCGGCGACGACCTGGGGTCCCTCCGGGCGGCGGAGCCGGACTCGGTGGCCGGTGCGGCCCCCGTCAACGTGCTGATGGTGCTCTCCCGGGTCGACGAACTCGCCGGCGGCCGGATCGATGCGCTGTTGACGGCCCGACAGCTCGCCCGCCGGTACCGGCGGGACCCGGCGATCAGCGCCCGCTGCCTGAGCGTCGTCGCGCTCGGTGGCCTGGTCGCGCTGGCGGGTCGGGTGCTGACCGAACCAGAGTACGCCGCGCTGGCCGTGCTGGCCCGGCTGCCGAAGGCGGAGAACGACCGGCTGCTCCTCTCCACGGATCGGTTCACCGCCCCCGACGCCCCGGTCGCGGTCGACGTCGCGACCCGGCGCGCGCTCCTCGACCGGCTGGGCATCTTCGGGGTACGCCTGTCGATCACGTTGATCCGTACCGGCTGCGACACCCGGGCCCGGCTCGCCACCGAGCTGGTCCGGCGCAGCGGCCTGGCTGAGCTCCGCGAGTCGATCACCCGGTACTTCGTGGACCGCACCCCGCTGCTCAAGGCCCGGTCGGCGTTGGCGGCGCTGGAGTCGCTGCTGCGGACGGAGCCGCGCCCGGGGACGAAGGAACTTCTCGCCCGGCTGGAGCACGTGCTCGCCACGGCGCACGAGTTCCGGGAGCTGCGGCTGCTGGCCGCGCTGCTCGGCGGCCGGATCCGGTTCGAACCCGAACTGCTGGCGGAGGCGAACCGGCTGCTCGGCGGCGACGGCACCAGTCTGGCGGCCCGACTCGGCATCGAACACGACGCCACCGCGGACGAGCTGTGGGAACGGGGTTGCGTCGCGGTGCGGCGGTGGCAGGAGTTGGCCGAGGACCCGGCGTACGGGGCCGAGCAGCGGCGGGCCGCCCGGGTCGTGGTACGCAGTTGCGAGGGGATGCTGGCCGAGCTGACCTGAGCCGGCGGTGCCGGTCAGAAGTCGAGGAACCCGAGCCGGATCGCGGCGTCCCGGGCGATCAGGAAACCGGCGATCCCGATGATCCAGCCGGTGGTGCTGCCACCCTTCTCGACGATCCAGGTGTTGAGCCGGCCCAGCAGCCGTTCCGTCGGGCCCGGGACGGCGGCCCGGGTCGCGAGCAGGACCCCGGCCGGCAGGACCATGACCAGGCAGTAGCCGGCCAGCAGCACCGGCACCGTCCAGTCCGCGAGGTCCGCGGTGGCCATCAGCCCGATCGCCCCGAGGTACGGCAGCATGGTCGCGACCTCGGCCAGCGCCGCCAGCAGGGCGAGCCCGACCAGCCAGCCGGCCGAGGCGGTGCCGCCGGTGACCCGGTCCCGCCACCGGGCCGCCGGGCCGGGCCCCCGCCGCCGCCTGCCGTCGAAGCGGAAGCTCAGCACGAGCAGGCCGACGCCGACCGCGAGCTGGACGTAGTCGAGGATGACGGAGCTGCCCGCCCGGTCGAGCGCGGTCATGAGTCGCCCACCGCCGTAGACCAGCAGCAGGCCGACGCCGAAGTAGAAGAGCGCGATGGTGCCGAGGTAACCCAGGACACGTCCGACGCTGATCCGCTTGGGCGACAGGAGCAGCCAGACCGGGATGAAGAGGGTGCCGATGCTGGTGCTGTCCAGCAGCGCGAGGCCGGCGAGCGAGAGCAGGAGGGCGGCGTTCACGACCGGGGCGTCCGACGCCGGGCCGCGACATCACGGGCGGGACTGACCATGCGGCCAGTCTCACCGGCCACGGGGCGGGCCACCTCGGCGTCGGGGAGGAAAGCCGGGTACATCGTTGGACGCACCCGACCGGCCGGGGGCGACCTGGCGGCCGGGACAGGGCGGAGCGGCCACCCGTACCGGGTGGCCGCTCCGCCTCGCCGGCCGGGTCGCCGGCGGGTTCGGGCCACGGAACCGTTCTCGCGCGTGACCGCGCGGCGCTCACGCACCGCGTCCGACCGGGTCGACCGCCGGATCGCACGGGGAGGCGGAGAATAATCCCCTCATCCGCGTCACGGCGTCGGTCGCCCGCCCGGCGCGGGTTGCTCACTTGCCGCCGGTCACGATGCCCGGGTTGATGCAGAGTCCCGGGTTGGTGCCGTTCTTCTCGGCGATCTCGAGGCAGCGGGCGACCTTGTCGACCTTGGCGTTCTTCTCGGTCACCGCCTTTTGCTTCTCGGCGTTGACCAGATCCTGGTCGAGGTTGCGACCCTGCGCCAGCTTGTCCTGGAACACCTTGATGTTGGCTTCGGTTTTTTCGTCGTGATTGACCCGGATGATGGTGACCGAGAGGATCTCGATGTCGGAACCGAGGCGTTCCTGGGCCGAGGCCTTCACCTTCTCGGCGTACGGCCTCAGGTCGACGTTGAGGTTTCCGGTCTTCGCGTCGATGTTCGCCAGCGGGTTGTAGCTGGCGAAGGCGTCGTTCACCGCGCCGTCGAGTTGGACTCCGACCCGCTGGCCCCGGAAGGCCTCGAAGTCGCCCTTGTAGTCCATGAACTGCTGGGGTGCGTTCTCCGGCCGTACCTGCCACTCGATCAGCAGCTCCACACCGGCGTTGGCCAGCGTGCCGGTGCGGACCGGAACGGCGTTCTCGGCGCCGATGTGGTCGTACTTCTGCCGGCTGGCGTCCCACTCGCCGACCTTCTGCCACGGCGCGACCCACTTCAGTCCGCTGCCGGTGGTCTCGCCGGTCGGCTTGTTGAAGGAGGTGACGATGCCCACGTTCCGTACCGGGACGGCGTTCGCCGACGCGCCGACGGTGAAGGCGGAGCCGAGTACCAGCGCGCCGACGACGACGGCCAGGACGGGCCTTCTCCGGCCGCGCGGCGCGAACGGTGCGTAAAGCAGGGCGAGTACGGCACCCGCGAAGATGACGAGTGCGCAGACGAACATCACTGGCATTGCGCATCTCCTCCGTTGTCCCCGAGCAACTTCGGGTGATCTTGGCAGTGGCCCGTAGTGTAACGATGGCCGGCAAAGCGCCCATTGTTCGGCCTCCGGCGGTTGACGATCCCCACGCCCGTTGGCGACACAATGTCGCCGCCGAATACCGACCCGGTCACAACTCGGGAACCCGGGTGCTGGCGTGGTAGGGCTCCCAATAGCTGCCAGCGTTTCCCCGCCACGACGTGTCCAATTCGGACCGTCGGCACCGATCGAGGTACGGGTTGCCGACGACGTTCGTACGCCTTCGGGAGGATGGATATGAAGTCATGGCAGCCAGACGACGAGTACCCTGGCCCAGGGCTACGGCTGGGCCGCGGCGCGGGCGACCACGCCGGCGGGGTACGCCGGGGACGTCGCCCGGGCGCTGGAGCGGGCCGGCCGTACGACGACCCATCCGGGGCACCGCCACGCGACGGGCCGGGACCGACGGGTGACGACGGAACGGGGCACGTGGCCATGGAAACCTCAGAGCGGGCCGGTACCGGCAGCGGCGTCCCGTGCGGACGTGCCGGCCACGAATCGGGGGTCGGCCGGTGAGCGCCGCGACCGACCACGCGCGGGCGGCCCAGCCCTCCGTCCCCCGCTCGGACTTCGCCACTCTGCTGGAGCGGGCACGCCGACTCGCCGACGGTGGGCGGCGGCGCCTCTTGGGCATCACGGGGGCGCCCGGGGCGGGCAAGTCGACCCTTGCCGAGCAGCTCGTCTCGGCCCTCGCACCCCGGGCCGTGCTGGTGCCGATGGACGGCTTCCACCTGGCCGAGGCGGAGCTGAAGCGTCTCGGAATCCACGACCGCAAGGGTGCGATCGACACCTTCGACGTGGCCGGGTACGTCACACTGCTGCGCCGGCTGCGCGCCGCCACCGAACCGGTCGTCTACGCCCCGACGTTCCGTCGGGACCTGGAGGAGGCGATCGCGGGCGCGATCCGGGTCGAGCGGGATGTTCCCCTGGTCATCACCGAGGGCAACTACCTGCTGGTCGCCGACGGCGAGTGGGCCGAGGTGCGGGGCCTGCTCGACGACGTCTGGTACCTCGCCCCGGAGGAGGAGGTCCGGCTCGATCGGCTCGTGCGGCGGCACATCGACTTCGGGCGCGACTCCGAAACCGCCGCCGCCCGCGCCCACGGCACCGACCAGCGCAATGCCGACCTCGTCCAGACGACCCGGATCCGCGCCGACCTTGTCGTTCGGGGTCACTGACCGGGCGACCGAACCCGTCGCCCCGGGCGGGCATCGGCCGGGTCCGCGGCGGGCGGAGCCCCGTCCGCTGAACGCGGGAGTGACCGGCCGGCGGGCCGGGACGGCCGGACCGGAGGGCGTGGGGGACGTGCATCGGGCCCGCCGTCGTCTAGGCTGCCGAGCGTGCAGCCCGTGCCGTTCCACGTCGCCGGCCGGCCCGCCACGGGCGCCGAGCCGCTGTCGGTCCACCACCCCTACGACGGCCGGGAGATCGGCCGTACCAGCTACGCCAGCCCGGACCAGGTCGAGGCTGCGGTCGCCGCGGCGGCGGCGGTCGCCGACCGGGCCGCGGCCCTGCCGGCGTACGTCCGCGCCGAGGCGCTGGCGCACGTCTCGCGGCGGCTCGCCGAGCGGGCCGAGGAGGTCGCCCGGCTGATCACCGCCGAGAGCGGCAAGCCGATCCGCTGGGCCCGGGTCGAGGTGACCCGGGCGATCTCGGTCTTCCGCTGGGCGGCCGAGGAGGCCCGCCGCTTCTCCGGGGACCTTCAGCGGCTGGACACCGACCCGGCCGGCCAGGGCCGGATCGCCGTCGTCCGCCGGGTGCCGCGGGGCCCGATCCTCGGCATCACCCCGTTCAACTTCCCGCTGAACCTGGTCGCCCACAAGGTCGCCCCGGCGCTGGCGGTCGGCGCCCCGATCGTGGTCAAGCCCGCGCCGAAGACGCCGCTGAGCGCGCTACTCCTCGGTGAGCTGCTGGCCGAGGTGACCGAGCCCGACGGCCCCGGCTCCGGGCTGCCGGCCGGGATGTTCTCGGTGCTGCCGGTGCCGAACGACCGCGCCGGCGAGCTGGTCGCCGACCCCCGGCTGCCGGTGGTCTCGTTCACCGGGTCCGGCCCGGTCGGCGCGGCGATCCGGCGGGCCGCCCCCGACAAGCACGTCACCCTGGAGCTCGGCGGCAACGCCGCGGCGGTGATCTGTGCGGACTGGGCCTCGGACGCCGATCTCTCCTGGGCGGCCGAGCGGATCGCCACCTTCGGCAACTACCAGGCCGGGCAGAGCTGCATCGCGGTGCAGCGGGTCCTGGTGCACGAGTGGCTCTACGACGGATTCCTGCCCCGGCTGGTCGCCGCCGTCGCGGCACTTCGGACCGGAGACCCGGCCGACGAGGCCACCGACGTCGGGCCGCTGATCGACGAGGACGCGGCCCGGCGGGTCGAGAGCTGGGTCGACGAGGCGGTCGCCGCCGGTGCGGCCGTCGAGGTGGGTGGCCGCCGCGCCGGGACGAGCTTCGCCCCGACCGTGCTCACCGGGGTACCGCCGGACAGCCGCGTCCAGACCGAGGAGGTCTTCGGCCCGGTGCTCGTCGTGGCCCCGGTGCCGGACGAGGCCGCCGCCTTCGCCGCGGTCAACGACTCGGCGTACGGGTTGCAGGCCGGAGTCTTCACCCACAACCTGCAGACCGCGTTCGCCGCGCACCGGGCGCTGCGGGTCGGCGGGGTCATCGTCGGCGACGTGCCGTCGTACCGCGCCGACCAGATGCCGTACGGCGGGGTGAAGGGCAGCGGCGTCGGCCGGGAGGGCGTACGCAGCGCGATGGAGGACTACACCGAGCCCCGGGTGATGGTGCTGACCGGGCTCGACCTGTAGCGGCGGCTGGCTTGCCTCCGCCGCGCCGCGGCAGCATGCTGCACCGGCGCAGGTGACACCCACGATGGCCGCACCGCCACGCACGGTCGCCGAGGCCGAGGCGATCCAGGACCGGCTGCGGCCGATGGTCGACCTCGTCGGCCCGGGGCCGACCGCGCCCCGGACGGTGGCCGGCCTGGACGTCGCGTACGCCGAGGACGGTGACCGGCTCGCGGCCGCGGTGACCGTCCTGGACGCCGCCACCCTCGACGTCGTCGACGAGGTGGTGCTCCCCGGCCGGGCCGCCTTCGCGTACGTGCCCGGCCTCTTCGCCTTCCGCGAGCTGCCGACGCTGCTCACGGCGCTGGGCCGGCTGAGTGTCGAACCGGAGCTGCTGGTCTGCGACGGACACGGGCTCGCCCACCCCCGGCGGTTCGGACTGGCCTGTCACCTCGGGGTGCTGACCGGCCTCCCGGCGATCGGGGTCGGCAAGACGCCGCTGGTCGGCCGCGCGGAGACCCCGGGCTGGCGGCGCGGTTCCTGGACGCCGCTGGTCGACGGCACCGAGCAGGTCGGCCGGGTGCTGCGTACCCAGGACGGGGTCAAGCCGGTCTTCGTCTCCGTCGGGCACCGGATGAGCCTGGAGAACGCCGCCGCGCAGGTGCTCAACCTGGCACGACGCTATCGGCTGCCCGAGACCACCCGCCGGGCCGACCGGCTGTGCCGAGCCGAACTTCGCCGCCTCGCCGGGCGCTAGGTGCGCGCGCCGTTCGGTCGAGGGTGGCCGATTCGCCGGCGCTGTCGTCGGCGTGACCGCGGGCGGTACCGGCCCCACCGGTAGCCTGTGCCCGGACCCGAACTGCGACAAGCGAGGTGATCATGTCCGTGCGGCGTGGCGTGACCTGGTTCGGAATCCTCTGCGCGCTGGCCGGCGTGGCCCCGCTGGTGACGGCCGCGCCGGCCGCGGCCGTCGGCGAGACGGTCCGGGTCGACGCCCCCAGCGGGTTCACCGCGGGCGGCTCCCCGGGCGCGGTGACGGTGAAGGCCTCCATGCGGCGCGGCGACTGCGTGAGCGTGCGTACCCGGGTCGGCCTGCAACTGCCGGGCCTCACGCCGAGCCTGGTCCGAATGCAGGTGGCCGCGGACGGCGCCTGGCGCCCGGTCCCGGTGGCCACGGGCGGGGACGGGTTCGTGGTGTCCGCCCGCACCGCGCCACGCAAGCCGGAACTCTGCGCGGGGAAGAGCGTTGCGAGCCGGTACCGGGTGTTCCTGCTGGCGGGCGCGCCGCCGGGCCGGGTGACGGTGCTGGGTGAGGCGTACACGGCCGGGGGTCGGTTGCTCGGCCAGGACATCGAGACGGCCCGGATGACGGGCCAGACCGGGACGATCCCCCTGCCCACCCGGTCGGCGACGCCAACGCCGACACCGACGCCAACGCCGGAGGAGACCGAGGCCGTCGAGGCCACCGAGGAAACGGGGGAGCCGACCGCGGACGTGGCCGCTGCGCTGCCGACCGGGGCGGCGGCCGCCGGCGACTCCGGCGGCGGGTTCGGGATCGGCACCATGGTGATGCTGGTCGGCCTCGTGATGGTCGGGATCGGGATCGCCCTGCTCGTGGTGCTGATCCGGCGCGGTCGGACCGAGCCCGCCGAGCCCGCGCCCAGGGTGACGGCCGGCGTGGTTCCGCCGGTGGACGCCCTGCCGACCGCGCCCATCCAGCGCGGGAAGAGCCTGTACGGTCGTACGGCCTCGGGCGGCACCGGGGGTGGCGCGGCGCGGGTCGTCGGGCCGGTGGGTCCCGCAACGGCGGGACGCCCCGGCCGCCCCGGTGCCGGCGGCACCAGGGGTCCCCAGTCGCCCGTTCCGGCGTCCCCGACCGGCGACCGTACGCAGGTCCTCCCGACGGCCGGATTCACCCGGCCGCGACCGGCCGGGTCCGTTCCGTCCGCGCCGGCCGGCGCGGCGCCGTCCTCGATGTCGTCCGGCTTCGGGCCGGTCTCTCCGGCGTCGGCGGACGCGGAGCCGACCCGGTGGATCCCGGCGGGCCGGGGACCGGCAGGGGCGGATCCGGAGCCGACCCGGGCGATTCCGGCCGGCCAGGATGCGACGCAGCGGATCCCGGCCGGTCAGGATGGGACGCCGCCGATCGCCCGCGGCCAGGATGCGACGCAGCGGATCCCGGCCGGTCAGGATGCGACACCGCCGATTGCCCGCGGCCAGGACCCGAACCGGCGGATCGCACCGGGCGCCGAGCCGGCGGCCGGGATCGAGGCGACGTTCGTCCTGCCGCCCACCCCGCCCCGCGAGCCGTAGCCGGGACGGCGGGCGGCCGGGCGGGTCGGTGCCGGCGGCCAGGGTGTGTGTGGGGGGGGGCTTGCGGGCCGAGTGATCGCCCTGCGGCCCGTCCGCCGCGGTTCCGGGCGTCCGCCGGTGTCGGTCGGCGGCCCGGGGCGGGCGGCGGGGCCGGGTGCCCCGACGGCAGGGCTCGGCATGGGGCGGGGCGCGCGTCCCGGCTCCGATACGCTCAGGCCGTTGACCGAATGTCCGGCTGGGGGGGGCGAGATTTTGTCTGATTTGTCCGCTATTGTCAAGGCGTACGACGTCCGCGGCACGGTTCCGGACCAGTGGGACGAGCGGGCGGCCGAGGCGTTGGGGGCGGCCTTTGCCCAGCTGCTCCGGAGCTCGGGAGAGCAGCGCGAGGCGGTCGTGATCGCCCACGACATGCGGGACTCGTCACCCGGGCTCGCCGCCGCGTTCGCCGACGGGGTCCGGGCCGAGGGCCTGGCCGTGTTACACCTGGGCCTGGGCAGCACCGACCTGCTCTACTACGCCTCCGGCAGCCTCGACCTGCCCGGGGCGATGTTCACCGCCAGCCACAACCCGGCCGCGTACAACGGCATCAAGATGTGCCGCGCGGGAGCCAGGCCGATCGGTCAGGACAGCGGCCTCGCCGAACTGCGCGACCGCGCCCAGGCGCTGCTGGACAAGGGCGAGTCCCGCCCCGCGGACCAGGGGCTCGCGCCGCTCGAGCGGCGGGAGCTGCTCGGCGACTACGCCGCCCACCTGCGTACCCTCGTCGACCTGACCGGGATCCGGCCGCTCAAGGTGGTCATCGACGCGGGCAACGGTATGGGCGGCCACACCGTGCCGGCCGTGCTCGGCGACGCCGTCCTCCCGGCGCTGCCGCTGGAGATCGTCCCGCTCTACTTCGACCTCGACGGCTCGTTCCCGAACCACGAGGCGAACCCGCTCGACCCGGCGAACCTGGTCGACCTCCAGGCGGCCGTACGGCAGCACGGTGCGGACCTCGGGCTGGCCTTCGACGGCGACGCGGACCGCTGCTTCGTGGTCGACGAGCGGGGCGAGCCGGTCTCGCCGTCCGCGATCACCGCCCTCGTCGCGGTCCGGGAACTGGCCAAGCACCCGGGCGCGACCATCATCCACAACCTGATTACCTCCAGCGCGGTGCCGGAGATCATCCGCGAGCACGGCGGCGAGCCGGTCCGCAGCCGGGTCGGCCACTCCTTCATCAAGGCCGACATGGCCCGGACCAACGCCGTCTTCGGGGGCGAGCACTCCGCGCACTACTACTTCCGGGACTTCTGGTTCGCCGACACCGGCATGCTGGCCGCCATGCACCTGCTGGCCGCCCTCGGTGGGCAGGACGAGCCCCTCTCCGTGCTGGTCCAGGCCTACCAGCGGTACGTCGCCTCGGGCGAGATCAACTCGACCGTCACCGACCAGCGGGCGAAGCTCGCCGAGGTGCGGCAGGCGTACCCGGACGCGGAGACCGACGAACTGGACGGGTTGACCCTCCGCTTCCCCGACGGAGCCTGGGTCAACCTGCGGCCGTCCAACACCGAGCCGCTGCTGCGGCTCAACGTCGAGGCGCCGACCGCGCAGCGGATGACGGCGCTCCGCGACGAGGTGCTCGCACTGGTACGCCGATAAGATCCCTCGGGTTGGTCGGCACGCCCGGCCGCCCACCCTCGTGGAAGGAGCCGCAGAGTGGCCCTCGACCCGCAGTTGCTGGAGATACTGGCCTGTCCGGACACGCACCACGCCCCGCTGGACTACGACGCGGAGGCACAGACCCTGACCTGCACCGAGTGCGGCCGGATCTTCGAGGTACGTGACGACGTACCCGTGCTGCTTTTGGACGAGGCACGGGGCGGCCCCGTCGACCTGCTCGCCGACGAGACCGGTGGCCCCGCGGAGCCGCGGTCATGATGATGGACGGCACGGCCGGCCTGCGGGGACGTCCGGTGGCCGATGAGGCACTTCTCGACGACCTGGCGGCGCTGACCGACAACGACCCGGGCGGCATGCTCCGGCACACCGCCTCGGCGGGCGCCCAGGTCCGGGAGTCCGCGGCGCTGGCCGCGGAGGCCAACCTCGGGGTCCTCGCCGACGAGGGACGCCCCCGGGCCGTGGTGATCGCGGGCATCGGCACCGCCGCCCGGACCGGGGAGATCCTCGCCACCGTCGCGGGGCCCCGCTGCCCGGTCCCGGTCATCCAGCACCGCAGCGCCGGGGTGCCCGGCTGGGTCGGCGCGGCCGACGTGGTCATCGCGGTCAGCGCCTCCGGGCGCGGTCCGGAGGCGCTCGGCGCCGCCGAGGCCGCGGCCCGGCGTGGTGCTCGGCTGGTCGCCGTCGGCGCCCCGGACTCGCGGCTCCAGTCGGTCGCGGAGCGGGCCCGGGCCCCGTTCGTCCCGGTGCCCCGTCGGGCGCCGGCCCGGGCCAGCCTCTGGGCGTTGACCGTCCCGGTGCTGCTCGCCGGCCGGGCGCTCGGCCTGGTGAAGGTGAACGAGGCGGACCTCGCCGAGACCGCCGCCCGGCTGGACGTCGACGCGGAGCGCTGCCGACCCTCCGCCGAGTCGTTCGTGAACCCGGCCAAGTCGCTCGCGCTCGGGCTCGCCAACTCCATTCCGATCGTCTGGGGCTCGTCGCCGCTGGCGACGGTGGCGGCCCGGCGGTTCGGCGACACCCTGTCAACGAACGCCCGGTACCCGGTGGTGGCCGGTGCGCTCGGCGAGGCGGGCCGCGGCCGGGTCGGGCTTCTCGACGGGGTCTTCGGCGGGCTGGCCGAGTCGAGCCGGGACATCTTCGCCGACCCGGAGGAGGGGACGGAGCGGACCCGGCTGCGGGTGGTGCTGCTCCGCGACGGTGGCCTGAACGCCGACGACGACGCCGACGAGCCGCTGGTGGTGGAGGAGCGGCGTGCCGACGCGGTGCAGACCCTCGCCGAGCGGCGCGGGGTGCGCTGCGACGTAATCACCGCCGAGGGCGGCTCCGCGCTGGAACGGCTGGCCTCGCTGACCGCCGTACCCGACTTCGCCTCGATCTACCTTGCCCTGGCCCATGGCCTGGACCCGATGGCGGTCCCGGCCGTCACCGAGATGAAGGAGCTCTCCAACCCGTGACCGAGCAGACCGCCCGACCCGGCACGACCGTGCCCCACGCCCCCGAGGTGCCGCGGTGAGCGCCGGCGGCGGCACCAAGGCGATCGTCGCGGCCCTGCTGGCCAACCTCGGCATCGCGCTCACCAAGTTCATCGCGTTCGTGCTCAGCGGCTCGTCGTCGATGCTCGCCGAGTCGATCCACTCGGTGGCCGACTCCGGTAACCAGATGCTGCTGTTGCTGGGCGGGCACCGGGCGCGGCGCAGGGCCACCCCGCAGCACCCCTTCGGGTACGGCCGGGAGCGCTACATCTACGCCTTCATCGTCTCGATCGTGCTGTTCAGTGTCGGTGGCCTGTTCGCGCTCTACGAGGCGTACCACAAGTGGCACGAGCAGCGGGAGCACCCGGGTGGCATCGAGGACTGGCCATGGCTGCCGGTCGCCGTGCTGATCATCGCGGTCATCCTGGAGTCGTCCTCGTTCCGGACCGCGATCAAGGAGTCCAACGCGATCCGGGGCGGGGCGTCCTGGAAAGACTTCGTCCGCCACGCCAAGGCACCGGAGCTGCCGGTGGTGCTGCTGGAGGACCTGGCCGCGCTGCTCGGCCTGATCTTCGCGTTGGTCGGGGTCTCGATGACCCTGGTCACCGACAACGGCTACTGGGACGCGGCCGGGACGGCGGCGATCGGTCTGTTGCTGGTGACGATCGCGATCATCCTCGCCCTCGAGACCAAGAGCCTGCTGATCGGCGAGGCGGCCAGCCCGGAGGACGTCCGGAAGATCGAGCAGGCGGTCGCCGACGGTCCCGAGGTCGAGCGGATCATTCACATGAAGACCCTGCACCTCGGTCCGGAGGAGCTGCTGGTGGCGGCCAAGGTCGCGGTGCGGCCGTACGAGACGGCGGCGGACCTCGCCGAGGGGATCAACTCGGTCGAGGCCCGGATTCGCAACGCCGTGCCGATCGCCCGAGTGATCTACTTGGAGCCGGACATCTACCGGAACGCGGAGCAGCCGGCCGACGGGGTTCCGCAGCTCAAGGAGGCGTGAGGGGTGGAACCGCTCTACGGGCGGATCCGCGACTACGCGTGGGGGTCGCGGACCGTCCTCGCCCGGTTGCAGGGGCGCCCGGTGCCGAGCGAGGGCCCCGAGGCGGAGCTGTGGCTGGGCGCCCACCCCGGTGACCCGAGCACGGTGGTGCGTGGCGGCGCCCCGGTCAGCCTGGTCGAGGCGCTCGCCGCCGACCCGGAGCGCTGGCTCGGCGCGGACGTGGTCGACCGGTTCGGGCCGCGGCTGCCGTACCTGCTGAAGGTGCTCGCCCCGGAGGCGCCGCTCTCGTTGCAGGCCCACCCGGACGCCGAGCAGGCCCGGGCCGGGTACGCGGCCGAGACGACCGACCCGGAGCTGACGCACCGCAACTACGTCGACCCGTACCACAAGCCGGAGATGCTGGTCGCGGTCTCGCCGTTCCGGGCGCTCTGCGGGTTCCGGGACCCGGCCCGCTCGGCGGAGCTCCTCGACGCGTTCGGGGTGCCGGCACTCGCCCCGGTCGTGGCCGCGCTGCGTGGTGGGCTGGACGGGCTGCGCGACGCCGTGCGGATGCTGCTCGGCTGGCCGGAGACGGAGCGGGCGGAGCTGGTCGGCGCCGTCGCGGCGGCCGACGTCCCCGCGCGGTACGCCGGCGCCGCCGACCTGGCCCGTGACCTGGCCGGGCGTTACCCGGCCGACCCGGGTGTCCTGGTCGCGCTGCTGCTCAACCACGTCAGCCTGGATCCGGGTGAGGCGATCTGGATGCCGGCCGGCAACCTGCACGCCTACCTGTACGGCGCCGGGGTGGAGATCCTCGCGGCCAGCGACAACGTGCTGCGCGGTGGGTTGACCCCGAAGCACGTGGACGTGCCGGAACTGCTCCGGGTGCTCCGCTTCGAGGTGCTCGCCGACCCGGTGGTGAAGCCGGTGCCGGTCGTACCCGGGGTGGTGACCTGGCCGGTTCCCGTGGAGGACTTCGCGCTGCACGGCGTACGCCTCGACGACGCGGTCGGGTCGGCGACCATCGAGGTCCGGGGTCCCCGGATCGCGCTCTGCCTGACCGGGCAGATGACCGTCGCCGACGGGGCCGGATCGACGCTGCTCGGGCAGGGGCAGGCGGCGATCGGGCCGGCGGGCGGCGGACCGGTGACGCTCAGCGGTAGCGGCGAGGCGTACCTGGCGTCGGTGGGGTTGGCCTGACGCCGTACCGGGCCGCACGGGCTCCACGACGCGCGTGGCGGTCGTTGCCGGCCGACGCCGGCCGTCGGACGGTCCCCCGTAATGTCGGGCGGCTGCGGTGGTGGTCGTCGCGTGCCCACCCCGGCCTCCGGCCGGCCCCGGGGCGGTAAACGCGAGTCACCGCGAACCGGAAAATTGCGGATCGACTTGACATCATGGTGGCTCAGTGTGAGCCTATGAGTACGCAGCGTTATCGCGACGCAGGTCCCGAGACACGCGCGGGGGAACCAAACCGGGGGGATGCGCGGGGCGGCCGGACGCTGGGCGGAAACGCCCGGAACCGACCGCCCCGCGCGCTGTCCGACTGTGGCGGCCCCCTACTGTCCGGATCGCGACCCCACCGTGCACTGCTGCAGCTGACGCGGCGCGTAACGTGGAGGGTCGGCTAGCTGACCGTACGACAGGAGCGTTCATGACCAGCACCCTCCCGGCACCCGCAGGTGGTCCGTCCGCCGGACCCCGTCCCGCGACCGTCGCCGAGGGCGACTTCAAGGTGGCGGACCTGTCTCTCGCCGCGTTCGGACGCAAGGAGATCCAACTCGCCGAGCACGAGATGCCCGGTCTCATGGCGATCCGTCGCGAGTACGCGGCGGAGCAGCCGTTGCGGGGCGCCCGGATCAGTGGCTCCCTGCACATGACGATCCAGACCGCCGTCCTCATCGAGACCCTGGTGGCGCTCGGCGCCCAGGTGCGCTGGGCCTCGTGCAACATCTTCTCCACCCAGGACCACGCCGCCGCCGCGGTGGTGGTGGGTCCGGAGGGGACCGTCGAGGAGCCCAAGGGCGTGCCGGTGTACGCCTGGAAGGGCGAGTCGCTGGAGGAGTACTGGTGGTGTACCGAGCAGGTGCTGCTCTGGCCCGACGGACACGGCCCCAACATGATCCTCGACGACGGTGGTGACGCGACGCTGCTGGTGCACCGCGGGGCGCAGTTCGAGGGTGCCGGCGCGGTCCCGCCGGTGGAGAGCGCGGACTCGGAGGAGTACGCCGTGGTCCTCCGGCTGCTGCACCGTTCGCTCCAGGAGGACAACCGGCGCTGGACCCGGATCGCCGCCGGCATCAAGGGTGTGACCGAGGAGACCACCACCGGGGTGCACCGGCTCTACGAGATGCAGCAGAAGGGCACCCTGCTCTTCCCCGCGATCAACGTCAACGACTCGGTGACCAAGAGCAAGTTCGACAACAAGTACGGCTGTCGGCACTCGCTCATCGACGGCATCAACCGGGCCACCGACGTGCTGATCGGGGGCAAGACGGCGGTGGTGCTCGGCTACGGGGACGTCGGCAAGGGCTGCGCCGAGTCGCTGCGCGGCCAGGGCGCCCGGGTCATCGTGACCGAGATCGACCCGATCTGCGCGCTCCAGGCCGCGATGGACGGCTACCAGGTCGCCACCCTGGACGACGTGGTGGAGACGGCCGACATCTTCATCACCGCGACCGGCTGCATCAACGTGATCCGGCACGACCACATGGCCCGGATGAAGCACCAGGCGATCGTCGGCAACATCGGCCACTTCGACAACGAGATCGACATGGCCGGGTTGGCGCGCCGCCCCGACGTCAAGCGGGTGAACATCAAGCCGCAGGTGGACCTCTGGCAGTTCGACGACGGCCACGCGATCATCGTGCTCTCGGAGGGGCGGCTGCTGAACCTGGGCAACGCCACCGGCCACCCGAGCTTCGTGATGTCGAACTCCTTCGCCAACCAGACGATTGCCCAGATCGAACTCTTCACCAAGACCGACCAGTACCCGGTCGGCGTCTACACCCTGCCGAAGCACCTGGACGAGAAGGTGGCCCGGCTGCACCTGGACGCGCTCGGCGCCAAGCTGACCACGCTCACCAAGGAGCAGGCGGAGTACCTGGGCGTGCCGGTCGAGGGTCCGTACAAGCCGGACCACTACCGCTACTGACCGGCGATCGGCGCGGGTTCGGGCCCGGTCCGGTGCGGCACCGCCGCTTCCGGGCCGGGCCGTCCGGTCTCCGGGGCCTGTCCGCCCCGCGGCGGTCCGGGCCGCTACCGACGCTGGGGGCGTACCCAGGTCCAGACGCAGTAGCCGAGCCAGCCGACGGCGACGACGGTGGCGAGCGGACGCAGCCGGAGCGCGTTCAGCACGAGGACCAGCGCCAGCACGAGCAGCCAGGGCAGGAAAGCCTTCATCGGTAGGGTTCACCGGACCATTCGGATTCGGCCGGCAGGCCGGACCTGGACCGGCGCGGCGGCGGAGCGGAGGAACCGGCCGCCGGGGCCGGCAGGGCCGGCAGGGTCGGGTCGGAGCTCGGCGTCGGGACGTGGCGACCGGTGGCCACCGCCGGGGCGGCCGGGCGGAGTGTCGGACCCGGCTCGGCGCCGGCCGGCTCGTCCGAGTACGCGGGCCCGGCGTCGGGCAGCAGCTCGGGCCAGAGCGTCGCCGCCGCCGACCGGGAGCGGGCGAGCCGGTGCCGGGTCCGCCGGTGCCGTTCGCTGAGCACCGCCTCCAGGTAGGCCCACTCGGGCAGGCCCGGTGGGGGTGGCGGGGAGGTCACCGCGGCCACCTCGGCCCAGAGCGCGGCGGCGAGCCGCTCCCGGGCCGGCCCGACCATCCACGGGCCACGGCTGAGCAACTGACGGACGTCCAGCGCGAGGCCGTCGTCCAGCCGGGTGAGGTCCAGGGTCCGGGCCCAACCCACCAGCGCCGGGGCGATCCGCGGTCGGTAGCCGGTGGCCGAGGGGCTCCGGTCGTGGATGACGAGGGTCCCCGCCGCCAGGTCGCCGAGCCGTCGCCCCCGGGCGTCGGTGAGCATGACCGTCGCCGTCGCCACCCAGGTGAGCAGCGGAAGCACCAGCCCGGGCCACTCGACCGCCACCCCGACCAGGGCCCGGGTCGCCGCCTGCCGGAAGCCCACCGGGCCGCCGTCGTCCCGAACCACCCGCAACCCCACGGCCAGCTTGCCCACCGAACGGCCGTGGTTGACGGTCTCGCAGAGCACCGGATAGCCGATGAGGACCAGCACCACGCCCACGGTCTGCGCCCCCCGGCCGACCGCCAGCTCCGGCTGAACCATCAGGCCGGCCTCGACGAGCGCCGCGATCGCCAGGATGGCGGAGGCTGCCAGGACGAGGGCGAGCAGGATCTGGACGACCACGTCGATGAGGAGCGCGAGCACCCGGGAGCCGAGCCGGGCGACCCGGACGTCCAGCACGACCGCCTCGCCGCTCACCAGGCCCGCGTCGGCGTCGAGCCGGGCCGTCGGCCGGGGTGGTTGCGCAGTCACCAGGACAGTGAACACTATGGTCCGACGCCTGAGGAGACGAGTTGGATCTCGACGCGTACGTCGCGGAGCACAGCGACGAGTGGCGACGGCTGGCGGTGCTGTCCCGACGGGGTCGGTTGACGGCCGCGGAGGCCGACGAGCTGATCGCGCTCTACCAGCGGGCCGCCACCCAGCTGTCGGTGGTCCGCACCCGGCTGCCCGAGCCGAGCCTGGTGGCCCAGCTGTCCCGGTTGGTGCTCACCGCACAGGGCCGGCTCACCGGCCGACCCGGCTTCTCCTGGGCCACGGTCGGCCGCTTCCTCTCGACCGACTTCCCGGCGGCGGTCTACCGCGCCTGGCCCTGGTGGTGCGGGGTCGCGGTCGGATTCTGCCTGGTGACGGGCTTCTTCTTGGCGTGGGTCGCCGCACACCCCGACTCCGCCGCCGCCCTCGTCGGGGACGAGGCCGCCGCGGAACTCCTCGCGTCCGAGTTCGTCGACTATTATCGCGAGTTCGCCGCACCGAGCTTCGCCTTCCAGCTCTGGACGCACAACGCCTGGATCGCGGCCCGGTGCCTCGCCTCCGGCATCCTCATCGTGCCGGTCCTCTACCTGCTCTGGCAGAACGCCCTGAACATCGGGGTCACCGGCGGGGCACTGGCCGCGTACGACCGGACCGAGCTCTTCTTCAGCATGATCACTCCACACGGTCTGGTGGAGCTGACCGGGATCTTCGTCGCCGCAGGAGTCGGGCTCCGGATCGGCTGGGCCTGGATCGCCCCGCCGGCGGAGCTGACCCGGGGCCAGTCCCTCGTCCGGGCGGCCCGGTCCGGCATGCTCGTCGCGCTGGGGTTGGTGGGTTTGTTCGCGGTCGCCGGGCTCATCGAGGCGTTCGTGACCCCGTCGGCGGTCCCCACCCCGGTGCGGATCGGTATCGGGGTCGTCGCCTGGCTCGGCTTCCTCGGGTACGTGCTGATCCTCGGCCGCCGTGCGGTGGCCGCCGGAATCGACCGGGAGCCGGAGCAGGCGGGGAGCGGACCCGAAGCCGGAGCAGGCGGGGTCGGGCCGGCGTCGGGAGGCGGGGCGGCTCAGAGCTGGCCGAGCGCCTTGAGCCGGAGGTAGGTGTCGCTGACCATCGGGGCGAGCTGGTCCGCCGGCGCGTCCACCACGGTCACGCCGTGCCGGTGCAGCGCGGCGCGGACCCGGTCCCGGTCCGTGAGGGCCCGCCACGCGGCGGCGGTCGCGTAGACCTCCCTGACCTGTTTCGGCGTCCGGGTGGTGAGGTCGGTCAGCACCGGGTCGTGGACGGCCGCCACCACCACCTGGTGCCGGGCGGCCAGCCGGGGGAGGACCGGTAGCAGCCCCTCGCCGAGGGCCGCCGCCTCCAGGGCGGTGAAGAGCACCACCAGGCACCGGTGGCGTTCCCGCCGGAGGATCTCCCCGGCGACCAGCGCGAAATTCGTCTCGACCAGGTTCGGGGTGAGCGGGGCGAGCGCGTTGACCATCCGGGCGAGCACGGTCGACTGGCTGCCGCCGGTCACCGCCACCCGTACGGTCTCGTCGACGGCGAGCAGGTCGACCCGGTCGCCGGCCCGCCCGGCGAGGGCCGCGAGCAGCAGCGCGGCCTCGATCGCGGCGTCGAGCCGGGGTACGTCGCCGACCCGTACCGCAGCGGTCCGGCCGGTGTCGAGCACGCAGACCACCCGACGGTCCCGCTCGGGGCGCCAGGTGCGGACCAGCACGTCGGCCCGGCGCGCGCTGGCCCGCCAGTCGACCGAGCGCACGTCGTCGCCGACGACGTACTCGCGTAGAGCGTCGAACTCGGTGCCCTGGCCGCGTCCCCGCGCCACCTCGGTGCCGTCGATCGCCCGGAGCCGGGCGAGCTTCTCCGGCAGGTGCCGGCGGGACGCGAAGCGGGGCAGCACCCGGAGCGTCCACGGCGGGGTCTCCGGCTCCCGGGAGCGCTGCCGGAACGCCAGTCCGAGTGGTCCGTACGACCGCAGGGTCAGCCGGACCGCCGGCCGGTCGCCCCGGCGGGTCGGGGTGAGCAGGGTCGGCAGGACCACCCGGGCACCGGGGTCGATCCGTACCCGCGGTGCGCCGGGAAAGCCGGGGCGGGCCCCGGCGGAGGGCACCCAGGCGTCCCGGACCAGCCCGCGCAGCGGGCGGGCGGCGGTGTTGTGCAGGTGCACGGCGACGGTCGCGGTGTCGCCGAGCCACACCACCCGGGCCCCCTGCCGGCTCGCGCGTACGGCGCCGGGCGGCACGGCGAGCGTCCAGTCGACGACGGTCAGCACCAGCACCGCACCGGTCATCAGCAGTACGCCCAGCCACGGCGCCGGCCAGAGCGGGAGGGTGAGCGCGCCCGCGCCGAGCAGGGCCGCCGCCCGCCAGGTCATCGGGGCGTCGGCACGGTGCCGAGCACCGCGTCCAGCACCGCCCCGGCGGTGATCCCCTCCAGCTCCGCCTCCGGCCGCAGCCGCAGCCGGTGCCGCAGGGTGGGGCGGGCGATCGCCTTGACGTCGTCCGGGGTGACGTGGTCGCGCCCGGCCAGCCAGGCCCAGGCCTTGGCGGCGCTGAGCAACGCGATCACGCCCCGAGGCGAGGCGCCGAGCTCCACCGCGGGGGCGTGCCGGGTCGCCCGGCAGAGGTCCACGATGTACCCGAGTACCGGCTCGGCGACGCCGACCCGGCTGACCGCCGCCCGGGCCGCGGCGAGGTGGGCCGGGCTCGCCACCGGGCGTACGCCGGCGGTCGCCAGCTCGCGCGGGTCGAAGCCGGCGTGGTGGGCGCGGAGCACCCCGAGCTCCTCGTCCCGGGTCGGCAACGGCATGGTCAGGTTGAGCAGGAAGCGGTCGAGCTGCGCCTCGGGCAGCGGGTACGTCCCCTCGAACTCGATCGGGTTCTGGGTGGCGGCGACGATGAACGGGTCCGGGAGCGGCCGGCGACTTCCTTCCACCGAGACCTGCCGCTCCTCCATCACCTCCAGCAGCGCCGCCTGGGTCTTCGGCGGCGTCCGGTTGATCTCGTCGGCCAGCAGGAGATTGGTGAAGACCGGACCCTCCCGGAACGTGAACGCCGCGGTGCGCGGGTCGAAGACGAGCGAACCGGTCACGTCCCCGGGCATCAGGTCCGGGGTGAACTGGAGCCGCTTGGCGTCGAGGTCGAGCGCGGCGGCGATGGTCCGGACCAGCAGCGTCTTGGCCACCCCCGGTACGCCCTCCAGCAGCACGTGCCCCCGGCAGAGTAGTGCGAGGACCATCCCGGTGACCACGCCGTCCTGCCCGACGACCGCCTTGGCGACCTCGGTCCGAAGCCGGCGCAGCGCCGCCCGGGCCTCCTCCGCCCCGGCATCGGCACGGGCCTGGCCGGCCTCGTCCCCGCTCTGGGGGTGCCCGATGCCGCCGGGGGCGTGGGAGTGCGCGGCGCCGGTGGGGGCGTGCTCGGTGTCGGTGGCCGGTTCCGGCTGTCCCGGGGTCCCGTCCGATGCGGGAGCGGTGTACAGCGGATCGGCGGTACCGGGTCGGGTCACCGGGTCTCTCCTTCGACGGGACGGTCGGGCCGGAACGGGACGGACGGGTGGTGGTCGGGCGGGGTGGCCTGGCGGGAGACAGGCTGGACGGGGCTGGCCGACGGCGCGAGCCGGTCGAGCGCCCGGGCCAGGTCGAGCAGTTCCTGGTTGGTGGTCGGGGCCGGGCCGTACAGCAGGTGGTGGACGTCCTCCGGCCGTTGGCCGGTGCGCGCCGCGACCGCCGCCACCACCTCGGCCGGCCTACTCCCCGCAACGCGGTCGGTGGCCCGCCGCAGGCGGTGCAGCGCGGCGGCGCGGAGCAGCTCCGCCGTCGGCCCGTACGCCCGGGCGCGGTGGTAGAGGCGGCCCCGACCGAGCGCCGTCTCGGCGGCGGGAACGGTCACCGGCAGCGGCTCGGCCACCGGTGGCCCCAGCCGGCGGCCCCGCCAGAGCGCCAGCAGGAGCAGAGCCACGGCGAGCTGCACCAGCATGGCCCAGAACCAGGCCGGGAGGGCGTCCCAGAGCGGGTTCCCGCGCTGCGGCCGCTCCGCCTGTGGTTCCCGCGTAGACGGTGGCGAAGCGTACTCGCCGCCTCCGGGTACCTCGACGTCGCCGTGGTCGTACGTCCCCTCGTCGTACGGGCCGCCGGACTCCGGGGGCGGTGTCGACTCCCGCTCGCCGTCGGGAGGGGACGGCGGTGGCGGCTCCGGGCCGTCGAGGTCGAGCCAGACGACCCGCCCGTGCACCGCCAGCAGATTGGTGACGAGCGCGGCGTTGTGCCACTCGTCGATCCGGTCGTTGCGGAACGGGTCACTGGCGCCGACCACGACGAGATCGTTGCCCCGCCATCGGGTTCGGGCCACGCCGCCGGCGTAGCACCGGTCGGCCCGGAAGGTCCGGCCGGGCGGGTCGGCGTAGCGCTGGAGCAGCACGGCGGCCGGCCCGACGCCGCCGAGTTCGGGCAGCGGGCAGGGCTGGCCGTCCGTCTCGGCGGGTACGGCCCGAGCCGCCCAGCGGCGGCCCGCGCCGGCCAGCGGCACCCGGGCGGCGGCGAGCACCTGTCGCGGTGGGTCCACCAGCACGACCCGGGCGTTCTCGGCCGGGTCCACGACCAGCGGCCAGTACGCCCGATGGACCAGCCCCGGTGCCGGTACGAAGAGGGTGAAGCCCTCCGACGTGGCCAGGCTCAGGGCCCGCCGGATGCTGGTCATCCGCTCGATGGTGACGCCCCGGTCCCGCAGCTCGGCGGCGAGCCGGCTGCCGCCGACGTCGTCGGTGCTGACCGGGGAGAGAAACCCGGGGCTTTCCGGGTCGGGCTGGTCGATCGCGTGCGTGATCCCGGTGACCGCCAACAGCAGCGCGGCGACGCCGAGCGGGATGGTGAGCCGGTGCCAGCGCCGGCGACGTCGTGCCTGGTCGGCGATTCGGCGGGGTCGTGCGGCGGCGGCCGTCGGGGTCGTCATCTCCGGTCCCCCTCGGTTCCGGTGGCGGGCGGCGGCCCGGCGAGGATCGGGTCCGGATCCGGTGGTCCCCCGGCGGGGACCGGGGCGGACTCCGTCGAGCTTCCGGTGGGGATCGGGTCGGGTACCGGTGGACTTCCGGTCGGGACCAGGCTCGGGTGGGCGGCCCGGCCGGCGGGCTGCGCATCGGGGTGGGCGGTGTGATCGGCGATGAGCCGGTCCAGGTCGGCGGCGAGGTCGCGCATGCGCGCGTCGTGCTCGGGCCGGGCGGGGCGCTGGCCGTACCAGAGGTCAGAGAAGATCTGGCCCGCGGCGCGGAGTGTCGGGCCGACCTCGGGCCGGTTCCGGGCCGCCGCCGAGGCGACCTCGGTGACGGTCATCCCCGGCTGGTGCGCCAGCACGTGGTGGTCCACCAGGCTCCGGATCATGCCGCGCAACCGTTCCCGGACCGCCTCGGCGTACCGGCCGTCCCCGGCCAACCGGTCGGCCCGCATGAGCCGTACGGCGGCCGGGACGTCGGACGGCTCCGGTGCCTCCGTCGTGGTCCCGGCGCCGGGCTCCGTCGTCGTCTCGGCCGGCGGGTAGGGCTGACTCTGTGGCCGTCGCCGTCGGGAGAGCCGCCAGCGGGGCGGCCGCCGGGGCACCCACGCCGGGAAGTAGTACCAGCCGAGCCCGACCAGCAGCGCGGCCAGCACCAGCAGCAGCGCGGCCAGCGGCAGCGGGACGACGTCGCCGAGGGCCGCGACGGTCTCGGCCCACCACCGACTGGGGCTCACCGTCCGGCCTCCGCCAGGGCGGCCCGGCGTCGGCCCCGTCGGCGAGACTGGGAGATGGCGATGTCCATCCCCTCGGTACGGATCCGGGTCTCCAGGTAGCTGACGCTGTCGAGGCAGGCGAGCCCGGCGTAGGCGACGCTGTTGATGCCAGCCCAGAGCGCGGCGCCGATCGGCACGATCCAGGCCGGCTCGAGCAGCCCGAGGGTGTTCAGACCGCTGACGACCCCGTTGGCCAGCCCGACCCGGAGGATCCACCAGACGACGTACCCGAGGAGCCGGATCCCGGCCGCCCGGCCGCCGACCCGCAGCGCGAGGGAGGCCGAGCGCCCCAGTGCCGCGAACGGGCCCACCCGGTCCAGGACCACCGCGGGCGCCAGCCCGCCGAGGAGCGCGACGGCGAACACCCACGTTGGCCCCCCGAGCGCCGCGACGAACATCAGTGCGCCGGCGAGCGCGGCGACCAGCACGGTCGGGCCGTACCGGGCACGGTGCGGTCGGAGCAGCCCGGACACCGGAGCCGCCGGGTCCCGCAGGAGCGCGTCGCCGGCGCGGGCGGCCAGGTTGCCCAGCAGCGCGATGATCACCATCTCGCAGGCCGCCCCCACCGCCAGCAGGAACCAGTAGCCGGCGAGCGTGTCGATGTCGGGCAGGTAGCCGGGCGGCTCGACGTGGGCCGCGCGACGCAGCGGATACAGCACCAGTTGCTCCGCCGCCGCGAGTACGAGGGCGACCGGGATCAGGGTCCGGGCCTGGCGGCGGAGGAGCAGGACCGCAGAGTCGAGCAGCTCACCGACGGTGAGCGGGCGCATGGGCAGTACGGCGGTCGGGCCAGCGTCGGGCAAGCGTACTCCTGCGGAGGGCGGGGACCGGCGGGGGAGGCACCGCGAGCCATGGTGACATGCCGGCACGTCCGGCGGTGAACCGTACGGATGGTGGCGGGTCACGGTTCGGGGACGGGTGGCGCCGGGGAACCTTCCGGCGGTCACCCGGGCGTCGCCCGGGACGGGCCGCCACCCCGGCCGGCCCGACGACCGCGCTCGCCCGGGGGCGCCGGCCTCGCCGGCCCGGGCGCCGGGGACGATCCGCGGCGGGCGGCGCCCAACCGTCGTGACCAGGACATATGGTGGCGATCCCGGCGTCGGGCATCTGGTGCCCCGGCCGGGCCCACGGTATGCTACTGCGCTTCGTGACCATGGTCTCGCGGCGCGACCCACCGGGGGACGGGTGCGGGGCCCAGGGTGTTGAGCAGAGGGTGGAAGATTAGTTCCATGAGAGCCCGGGTACTGGTCGTCGACGATGACCCCGCACTCGCCGAGATGCTCGGCATCGTGCTGCGGAGTGAGGGGTTCCTGCCGTCCTTCGTCGCCGACGGCGAACGGGCGCTGACGGCGTTCCGGGAGAACCGGCCCGATATCGTCCTGCTCGACCTCATGCTGCCGGGCATGAGTGGAATCGACGTGGCCCGGGCCATCCGGGCCGAGTCCGGGGTCCCGATCGTCATGCTCACCGCCAAGAGTGACACCGTCGACGTGGTGCTCGGGCTGGAGTCGGGCGCGGACGACTACGTGGTGAAGCCGTTCAAGCCCAAGGAACTGGTGGCCCGGATGCGGGCCCGGCTGCGTCGGGGCGAGGACGCCGCCCCCGAGTTGTTGACCATCGGCCCGCCCGGCAACCAGATCAGCATCGACGTGCCGGCGCACACCGTCACTCGGGACGGTCAGGAGGTCAAGCTGACCCCGCTCGAGTTCGACCTGCTGGTGGCCCTGGCCCGCAAGCCGCGCCAGGTCTTCACCCGCGAGGTCCTGCTCGAGCAGGTGTGGGGTTACCGGCACGCCGCCGACACCCGGCTGGTCAACGTGCACGTGCAGCGGCTGCGGGCCAAGATCGAGCCGGATCCTGAACGACCCGAGGTCATCCTGACCGTGCGGGGCGTCGGCTACAAGGCGGGTACCGGATAGCCTGGCTGCATCGTGGTCCGTACCCTGACCTCGCCCTTCGTACTGGCCGCCCGTGCGATACCTGCCGGGCGGCGCCTGTGGCGCGCGGCGGCGGCCCGGGCGGCGGTGGTGGCGGCCGGTCTGCGCCGGACGTGGCGCCGGTCCCTCCAGGTCCGGGTCGTGACCATCACCCTGGTCGCGTCGAGCCTGCTGGTCGGCGGCTTCGCCTACCTGGTCGTGCACAACATCACCGACATCGTGCTGGAGAATGCCCGGCGGGACGTCGAGGGGCGGCTCTCCGACGGCCAGGAGTACGCGGCGAAGCAGCTCAGCAACCACACCACGCCCTCGGAGCAGGGGCTCAAGGCCACCTTCGAGAACACGGTCAACTATCTGGCCGGCGGTGACCCGGCCCAGCTCGGGGGCGTCGTCGTGACGCTGCGGGCCAGCGCCCCCGGGGTCGTACCGGCGACCTCGCCGCAGGTCGACGTGAACGACATGCTGAGCGCCGAGCTGAGGCACCAGGTCGAGAGCGGGCACGTCGCCGACCAGATCCGCACCGGCGACCCGTTCGGCACCGGTACGCCCACGAAGTACCTGATCTACGGTTCGCCGGTCCCGACCCGGTTCGGGCAGGTCCAGCTCTACTACTTCGTCCCGCTGACCCGCTGGGACCAGATCGCCACCGGCGCGCGCTCCACCGTCCTGGCGACCGGGTTCGCGCTGGTCCTCCTGCTCGGGCTGCTCTCCGGCCTGGTCACCCGGATGGTGGTCAACCCGGTACGGGTCGCCGCCCGGACGGCGCAACGACTGTCTGCGGGACTGCTCGACCAGCGGATGGTGGTCAACGGCGAGGACGACCTGGCGATGCTCGCCGCGTCGTTCAACCAGATGGCGACGAACCTGCAGCGCCAGATCGTCCGGCTGGAGGAGATGTCCCGGCTCCAGCGGCGGTTCACCTCGGACGTCTCCCACGAGCTGCGGACCCCACTCACCACCGTCCGGATGGCGGCGGATCTCATCTATGCCGAGCGGGACAGCTTCGATCCGGCGGTCACCCGCACCGCCGAACTGCTCCACGCCGAACTCGACCGGTTCGAGGACCTGCTCACCGACCTGCTGGAGATCAGCCGGTTCGATGCCGGCTTCGCGATGCTCGACGCCGAGCCCACCGACCTGGTACCGGTGGTGCGTCGGGTGGTCGACCAGCTGGAGCCGCTGGCCCGGCAGTGTCGGGCGCCGTTGCGGGTGACCGTGCCGGACGCTCCGGTGATCGCCGAGGTCGACCCGCGCCGGGTCGAACGCATCCTGCGTAACCTGCTCGGCAACGCCGTGGAGCACGGCGTCGGCAAGCCGGTGGAGGTGGTCCTGGGCGCCGACGAGACCGCGGTGGCAATCACCGTCCGGGATCACGGGGTGGGTCTGAAGCCCGGCGAGGAGAAGCTGGTCTTCAACCGTTTCTGGCGCGCCGACCCGTCGCGGGCGCGACAGACCGGTGGGACCGGCCTGGGGCTGTCGATCAGCCTGGAGGACGCCCGGCTGCACGGCGGCTGGCTCGAGGCGTGGGGCGCGCCGGGCCATGGCGCCCAGTTCCGGCTCACCCTGCCGACCCGGGCCGGAGACCGGCTGACCTCGTCGCCGCTCCGACTGGTGCCGGCCGACGCGCCGGAGGCGGTCGGCGGGTCGGAGTCGACCGGCCGGTCCGAGTTGGTCGGTGGAACGCAGCCGAGCGGCGGGCCGGAGTCGGTTACCGGCCCGGATCCGGCCACCAGCGGGTCGGACGGCGCACCCGGGGCCGGCGCCGCCGAGCGGGCCGAGGCACCGGACCGGACCGCGCCCAGCGGCCCGGGGTGGACGCCGACCCGGCCGGCGGGGCCGAGGGCTCCGGTCGAGGCCGGACCGAGCGAGGTGACGCGATGACGCGACGGTTCCCCTCCGTACTGGTCGCCGCGACCGTCCTCGCGGCGGTGGCCGCCTGCGGGATTCCGAACGAGACCGAGGTCCGGGTCGACGGCCCGGGGCCCCAGGCGGAGACGGCGCGGGCCGACGGGACGGGCAAGCCGCCGCGGAGCCGGGTGGAGAGCAGCAGCGACCCGCTGGCCTTCGCCGAGGACTTCCTGGCCGCCGCCGCCGGCGAGCCGGACGGGGCCTACGAGCGGTTCAATGACTACATCGTGGAGGAGAAGCGACTCGTCCCGCAGCCGGGCAACGAGGTCAACATCATCCGGCTGGACGCGCCGCCGCTGGTGACCCGGAACAACGACGGCACCAGCTCGATCACCATTGAGCATGTGCAGCAGGTCGGGGTTCTGCGGGCGAACGGGTCGGTCGGGGAGCCGGTCGCCACGGAGACCTCGTACACGTTCACCGTGGGCCGGAGGCCGACCGACCCGGGTACGGGTGGTGGGCTCTGGGTCCTGGACCCGCCGCCGGTGCTGCTGATGACCGACGAAGCCCTGGGGACGTACTACCGCGAGCACACCATCTACTTCTGGAACGCCAACCGCGACGCGCTGGTGCCCGACCTGCGCTACCTGCCCCGGACCGTGCCGGTGCAGCGACAGGCCACCGAGGTGCTCAACTGGCTGATCGGGGGGCCGGCGGACTGGCTGGGGACGTGCGCCGTACGGCTGCCGGACGGCACGGGTCCGCTCGGCAACGTTCCCGCCCCCCAGGAGGGGGGACGCCTCGAGGTGAACCTCTCGGTCAAGGCCGGGGCGCTGGACACCGACGACGACCTCGACAAGCTCTTCCAGCAGATCGTCTGGTCGCTGTGGGCCAACCCGCTGCTCGACAACGAGCTGGAACTGAAGATCCAGAACCAGAGCCGCAGGGTCGCGGTCGCCGAGGACTGGCGGCGGAACCACCCCCTCTACGGCCTCGGCGACCCGCCGGCCCGGTTCGGGGTGCTCGGCGGCAAGGTCTATCCACTCCAGGGTTCGGGCGACGAGCAGCCGGTGCCGATCGCGCCGGAGGTGAACCGGGACGTCGTCTCGGCGGCCCTGAGCCGGGACGGCACGACGGTGGCGGCGGCCCTGGTGACGCGGGACGGGAAGGCACTGCGGCTGCGTACCGGTGCGGGCGTCGGCATGGTGCGCGACGTTCGGGACGGGAAGTCCTTCGCCGCCATGGGGCGGCCGGTGTGGCTGCGGACCGCGGGCGATGCCGGTCCGATCGGGCTGGTCGTCGCCGACGGCGAGCTCTACGAGTTCGGCGTTGACGACGCCGCGCTGACCCGGGTGCGGCTGCCCGGGGTGTCCGGTCCGGTGACCGCCGTGGGCGCGGCGCTGGAGGGGAACCGGATCGCCTTCATCTCCGGCGGCGGTCTGTACGTCGCGGCGGTGCGCAGCGTCGACGGTGCCCTCAGCGTCGGTCCGTCCCGTCGGCTGCCGACCTCGCTGCGCGACCTCTCCGCCGTCGACTGGTTCGGCGAGAACTCCCTCGTGGTGGCGGGGGTGAAGGGGAACGGCCGGGCGGCGATCCACAAGCTCAACGTGGACGGGACCCAGGAGTCGGAGGAGGTCACCGACATCGGCGCCCCGGTCACCCACCTGGCGGCGTACCCGGGCAACCCGGAGCTCCCCGCCCTCGCCCCGGCGCTGTACGAGGCCAACGAGGTGGCGTACGTGTCCGGGATGCCGATTGGCCGGGAGCATGTCGTCCCCGGGGCGGAGGGCCTCCCACCCGGGTCGGGGACCCCCACCGCGCCGTTCTACCTCTTCTGACGGTCGGCCACGACGTGTGGGCGGAGACCTGGGCCGACCTGGCGGACCTGGTGCTGCCCGCCGAGTGCGCCGGGTGCCGGGGTGCCCGGCTGCCGCTGCGGCAGGGGGTCTGTCCGGCCTGCGCGGCCGAACTCGCGGCGTTGCGGCCCACTCGGGTACGTCCGACACCCGCGCCGCCGGGGCTTCCCGACTGCGTGGCGCTCGGTGCCTACCACGGCGTGGTGCGCGAGGCGCTGCTGTCGTACAAGGAACGGGGCCGGCACGGGCTGGCTCGGCCGCTGGGCCGGCTGCTGGCCGAGGTGGTGGCGGAGGCCGTCGGCCCGAGAGGCCCGGTGCTGCTGGTGCCGGTGCCGGCGACCGCGCGGGCGGCGCGGGCCCGGTACGGCGACCACCTGCGCCGGCTGGCCCGGCACGCGGCCGTCCGGCTGCGGGCGGCCGGGTGGCCGGTCGCGGTCGCGTCCCCGCTGCGGGCGCTGCCCCGACCGGACTCCGCCACCCTGGACAGCGCCGGCCGGGCCGCGGCGGCGGCCGCGGCGTTCCGGACGCGGGAGTGGCGGGTGCCGGCGGCCCGCCGGGCCGCGGCCGGCCGCACCGTGGTGGTGGTCGACGACATCGTGACCACCGGCGCCACCCTCGCCGCGATCACCCGGTCGCTGGCCGGTGCCGGCATCCCGGTGTCCGCCGCGGCGGTGCTCGCCGCCACCGTCCGGCGGAGACCGGGCGGCACCGCGCCGGCGCCGGGACCGGGCGACGGACGCGGCTGACCGGCGCCCCCGTGCCGGGTCGAGCGCCCACGGCGCGTTCCGGACCCCGTCGGGTGTGGCGCGATGGTGCCACGCAGGGTGACCGACGCGTTGCCGGTGGCGTCGTCGGGTTGACGCTGCGCATCGTTGCATTCACCCAATCGCGGTCTGACGGAACCTTCTCGAATGTGGTCTTGCCGCGTGGGGTGACTATCGCGCCGACAGGAGTTAGCGTCTTGTTTACCGGGGGTACGAGGGGTGTTCCTTCCCCCAGGGGCACCTGGAAGGAGGCGCTACGGCAGCGATCCGGTCGGGCCGAATGGACTTCCAGGGGGCGGGCTGACCGGGATCGCGTTTCTGCACGACTCTCCGACAGTGCAGGGAGGTCAACGCATGGATCTCGTGGTCAAGGGCCGCAACGTCGAAGTACCGGAGCATTACCGGATTCACGTCGCCGAGAAGCTCGCAAAGATCGAGCGCTACGATCACAAGCTTGTTCGGGTCGACGTGGAGCTTTTTCACGAACGCAATCCGCGACAGTCTGATCACTGCCAGCGTATAGAAATCACCTGCTTTTCCCGTGGGCCCGTGGTGCGCGCGGAGGCGTGCGCAAAGGACTTCTATTGCGCGCTCGACGCCGCTATCGCCAAACTCGACACCCGGCTGCGTCGGGCCGCCGACCGCCGCCGTGTCCACCGTGGCCGGCACGCCCCGATCTCCGTCGCCGCCGCCACCGCCAACCTGCCGGTCGACGGGGTCGGCGACTCTTCCGTGGCCACCCTGACCCGAGCCGAGCCCGACCTCGACGAGCCCGACCTCGATGGGTACCAGGACGACGGGTACCAGGACGACGCCGACACGCGACCCGGGCACATCGCCCGCCGGAAGGTGCACCCGGCCGAGCCGATGACCGTCGACGACGCGCTGTTCCAGATGGAACTCGTCGGACACGACTTCTATCTGTTCCTGGACAAGGACTCGGGCCGCCCCAGCGTCGTCTACCGGCGCAAGGGCTACGACTACGGCATGATCACCCTCGCGGCCTGACCTGCGGCGGCTCCCCACCGGGTTGCGGCGGTGTCCCGTACCCCGTGGGGAGCACCCCGCCGCCGGCGGCGCGTCGACCGGGCTCAGCCGGCGTCGGTGGCGATGCCCAGATCGTCCGGGAGCAGGGCGGCGACCCAGGCGTCCGTACGGGTGCCCCGCAGGTCGAGGGCGTGCCTTGCCGTGCCCTCGAGGCGGAAGCCGGCCTTCTCGACGGCCCGTCGGGAGCGGGTGTTGCCCACGTGGGCCCGCCACTCGATCCGGGCGAGGCCGAGGGCGGTGAATCCCCAGGTGCAGACCGCGACCACCGCCGCCGGACAGTAGCCCCGGCCCCGGGCCCACGGCGCCACCACGAAGCCCAGGTCCGCCACGAGGGGATCGGTGGGTGACACCCGCAACTCCACGACCCCGGCGTACGCGTCGGCGTCGTCGACGATGGCGAACGCCGCCCCGCCGCCCCGGCGCCACACCGCCGGGGCGTGCTCCCGCACGAAGTACTCGGCGTCCGAGCGCTGGTACGGGTCCGGAACGCTCGTCCAGCGGAGCGTCTCCGGGTCCCGACAGGTCCGGACGATCGGATCGAGATCGCCCTCGTCGAGCGGGCGGAGCCGAAGTTCCGTCCCGGCCGCGCTCCGGGCGAAGAGCACGGGCTGGGGGGCGCCGAAGACGCTGGCCCGCCGTGCCTCCAGCGAGCGGGGTCCGGCCCGGTCCCGGGCCGCCCTCGCGTCGGCGAGGTCGGCGGGGAGCAGGGAACCGATCCAGCCGTCGGCGACGCCGCGCGGGTGCGGGTCGGCGAGCCGGAGCAGTCCCTCGATCCGGAAACCGGCGCGGAGCGCGACCAGGCGAGACGCGTGGTTGCCGACCTCGGCCTGCCAGACGACCCGCCGCAGGCCCCGCTCCCGGAACGCCCACCGGCAGACCGCCCGGGTGGCCCGGGTGGCGACGCCGCGGCCCCGGGCCCACGGTGCCGTCCAGTAGCCCACCTCGGCCGAACGCAGGACCGGGTCGATGCTGATCAGCCCGCAGGAGGCGAGCAGTTCGCCGGTCCTGGGGTCGCAGACCGCGAACGGGGCACCGGTGCCGGCCGCCCAGGCCCGGGGGGAGAGCTCGGTGACGAACCGGGTGGCGTCCTCCCTCCGGTACGGCGTCGGCACGGTCGTCCAGCGCTGGATGTCCGGATCCTGGCAGGCCCGGTAGACGTCCTCGGCGTCCTCGGGGCGCCAGGGGCGTAGCAGCAGCCCCTCCTCGACGATGCGTACGGCGTCGCCCTGGTCGGTCTGGTTCGTCCGCTTCACCGTCTCCCCGGTGCTCACCCTGGCATGCTCTCAGCCGGCTCGCGCTCGACGTCACCGAATGTGCCGTGCCGATGGAGCGCGGGAGGGGCGGAACGTCCGGTTCGGCGAACCTGGCCGCCGCCGCGACTGACGATGAGGCCGGTGATGCGCCTACGATGGTTCGGCAGACTGTCTAGGGGAGCGTTGATCCGTGTCGATTCTGGAAAAGGTCCTTCGCGCGGGCGAGGGGCGCATGCTGCGCCGACTCAAGGCGATCGCCGCTGCCGTCAATTCGATCGAGGACGACTACGTCAACCTCACCGACGCGGAGCTGCGCGGCATGACCGACCAGTTCAAGCAGCGGCTGGCGGACGGCGAGACCCTCGACGACCTGCTGCCCGAGGCGTTCGCCACGGTACGCGAGGCGGCGTCCCGGGTGCTCGGCCAGCGGCATTACGACGTGCAGATCATGGGTGGCGCGGCGCTGCACTTCGGCAACATCGCCGAGATGAAGACGGGGGAGGGCAAGACCCTGACCGCCGTGCTGCCGGCCTACCTGAACGCCCTCTCCGGCAAGGGCGTGCACGTGGTGACGGTGAACGACTACCTGGCCGAGCGGGATGCCGCCTGGATGGGTCGGGTGCACGAGTTTCTCGGCCTGACCGTCGGGGTGATCCTGCCGAACCGACCGGCCGCCGAGCATCGGGCCGCCTACCAGGCCGACATCACGTACGGCACCAACAACGAGTTCGGCTTCGACTACCTCCGGGACAACATGGCCTGGAGCAAGGACGACCTGGTGCAGCGGGGGCACAACTTCGCGATCGTGGACGAGGTGGACTCGATCCTGATCGACGAGGCCCGGACGCCGCTGATCATCTCCGGCCCGGCCGAGCACTCCGTCCGCTGGTACCGGGAGTTCGCCCGGTTGGTGGAGCGGCTCCAGCCCGGCAAGGACGGCGAGGGCGACTACGAGGTCGACTACGCCAAGCGGACCGTGGCGGTGACCGAGCGCGGCGTGGCCAAGGTCGAGGACCGGCTTGGCATCGACAACCTCTACGAGTCCGTGAACACCCCGCTGGTCGGTTACCTGAACAACGCGATCAAGGCCAAGGAACTCTACAAGCGCGACCGGGACTACATCGTCAGCGACGGCGAGGTCCTGATCGTCGACGAGTTCACCGGCCGGATCCTGCACGGTCGCCGCTACAACGAGGGCATGCACCAGGCCATCGAGGCCAAGGAGGGCGTGGAGATCAAGCAGGAGAACCAGACTCTTGCCACGATCACGCTCCAGAACTACTTCCGCCTCTACGACAAGCTGTCCGGTATGACCGGTACGGCCCAGACCGAGGCCAGCGAGTTCAGCAAGGTCTACAAGATCGGCGTCGTCACGATCCCGACCCACCGTCCGATGATCCGGATCGACCGGCCGGACGTGATCTACAAGACCGAGCGGGCCAAGTTCAACGCGGTGGTGGAGGACATCGCCGAGCGGCACGCCGTGGGCCAGCCGGTGCTGGTCGGCACGGTGTCGGTGGAGAACAGCGAGATCCTCTCCCAGCTGCTGCGCCGACGGGGCATCCCCCACGCCGTTCTCAACGCCAAGTTCCACGCCAAGGAGGCCGAGATCGTCGCCCAGGCCGGGCGAAAGGGCGCGGTGACGGTGGCGACCAACATGGCCGGCCGGGGCACCGACATCCTGCTCGGCGGCAACCCCGAGTTCCTGGCCGCGAACGAGCTGCGCCAGCGCGGCCTCGACCCGGTGGAACACCCGGAGGACTACGCAAAGGCGATGGAGGAGGTCCTCCCCAAGTGGAAGCAGGCGTGCGAGGCCGAGGCCGAGGAGGTCGCCGCGGTCGGCGGCCTGTACGTGCTCGGTACCGAGCGACACGAGTCGCGGCGGATCGACAACCAGCTTCGCGGTCGGTCCGGTCGGCAGGGTGACCCGGGCGAGTCCCGCTTCTACCTCTCGCTGCAGGACGAGCTGATGAAGCGGTTCCGGGCCGGGGCGGTCGAGGCCGTGATGGAGCGCTTCAACATCCCGGAGGACGTGCCCATCGAGTCGAAGATGGTCACCCGGCAGATCAAGAGCGCCCAGGCGCAGATCGAGAGCCAGCACGCCGAGATCCGCAAGAACGTCCTCAAGTACGACGAGGTCATGAACAAGCAGCGCCAGGTGATCTACGCCGAGCGCAGGCGGGTGCTGGACGGGGAGGACCTGAGCGACCAGATCCGGCACATGATCGAGGACGTGGTGACGGCGTACGTGACGGGGGCGACCTCGGAGGGTTACGCCGAGGACTCGGACCTCGACCAGCTCTGGTCCAGCCTCAAGCAGCTCTACCCGGTCGGGGTCACCATCGAGGACCTGGTCGAGGAGTCCGGCGGCGAGCGCAACAACCTGGACGCCGACTTCCTGCTTGCCCGGATCAAGGAGGACGCTCTCGCGGCGTACCGGCGGCGCGAGGAGGAGCTGGGCAGCGAGGCGATGCGCCAACTGGAGCGGATGGTGCTGCTCCAGGTCATCGACCGGAAGTGGCGCGAGCACCTGTACGAGATGGACTACCTGCAGGAGGGCATCAGCCTGCGGGCGTACGCCCAGCGCGACCCGGTGGTCGAGTACCAGCGCGAGGGCTACGACATGTTCGCCACGATGATGGACGGCATCAAGGAGGAGACCGTCGGCTTCCTCTTCAACCTGGAGGTACAGGTCCAGGAGGCGGCCCCCGCCCCGGCCGCCGAGGAGGCCACCGCCCCGGCCGCCGAGGAGGCCACCGTCGCGGCGCCGGCCGCGGCCGAGCCACCGGTGGAGATCCGTGCCAAGGGGCTCGGCCAAGCCCCGCGTACCCAGAGCCTCCAGTACTCCGCGCCCACCATCGACGGTGCGGCCGGGGCCACCGGCGGAGTCGCGGTGGAGCGGCCGCAGCAGGTCGCTCCGGCGCTCGGGGTCGGTGGCCCACCCGCCCCGTCCGCGTCGCGGCGTCCCGCTCCGGGCCAGGTCACCGGCGGCGACGCCCCCTCGCGGAACGCGCCCTGCCCCTGCGGTTCGGGGCGTAAGTACAAGCGCTGCCACGGGGCGCCTGGCGCCGCCTGACAGCACACCCGGCCGCGCTCGACGCGGTCGGCCTCCGGCACCACCCGCGGCCCGGCCCGCCCCTGCGGCGGCCGGGCCGCGGCGTCTCCGCCCGCCGTCGGCGCAGGTCCGGCCGGTCGCCTCCCGGTTGCGCCCCGGTCCGCCGGATGTGGGGCGGTGCCCTCAGATGATGACCTCGACCGACACCCCCACCCACCTGCCCCGGCGGCGCTCGATGCGGAACGCCATCGCCCAGGTCCGATCGGCCACGTTGATGACGGCGGCGGCCTCGATGATCCCCGGTCGCGGCTCGCAGACCCGGAGCCGCTGGAGGCGGGCGATGGGTGCGGGCTGGCCCGGGCAGCGGACGGAGATCCGGGCGGCGGCCGCGACCAGCTTGTGCATCACGCCGCGGGCCACTGCGGGATCGCACTGCGCCCGGATGTGCCCGGCTGGGCGGCGGCCGTTCACGATCTCCAGACAGCCGCAGAGGAAAAACCGGGCCACGCGCCCGGCCTCGGGGCTCGGCCCGATGACCCCGAGCACCGCCGCCGGCGACGTCTCGTCGGCCGGCGCGGAAGGACACGGGCCGGGGCGGGAGGGCAGGACCGTGCGGTCGGGCCGGACCCGGTGGCCCGTCTCCGGGGCCGCTGCGCCGGCACGGGTGGTGGCGACGACCGACGCGCCGGCCGGGCCGCCGACCGGCGTCATGCCGCGTCGGGCCGGCCGGACGGCAGCCTCGTCGGCCCGGACACGCAACCCGTCCAGCTCCGTGCTGGTCGGGCCGCCGATCCAGATTTCGGAGGCGTACTCGTCGTCGAAGGGCGGGTCGAGAGGCGGAACGGGGCGTAGCCGCACCGGAGGGCGGACTGGTGGCCGGGTGCGTCCGACGGGCATCCGAGATCCTTCGCAATCGTGCGTTTGCTTCCGTTTGCCTCCGACAGCTTTCTAACCGATTCAGTGCTCCCCGTCAATGCCGTACGGCGTCGGGCGTCCGACCGTCGCCAGCTCGTCACCCGTCGCGGTGCGGGGCCACCGCGTCTCGGACCGCGACGGATCAACCCCGGGCGCGCCGACCGTGACGCCTCCCCCGCCGGTGACCGCAGCGGTGGCGCCGCCGCGTACACCGCGGCCGGGACCAGGCGTGCACACCGCGGCCGGGACCAGGGACGTCGACGCTGCGGCTGACGCATCGCCGGCGGCCGGATCGTGCCCTGCACGTGGGAGGACGTTGGCGCGGGCGGACCCGGATCGGGTGCGCGAAGCCGAGTGGGTCGACCCCGGCCGGTCGGACGCGAGACCCGCCGGACGACCGGGCGAGCGCCGCGTCCGGCCGACGACCGAACCCTAGCCGGCGGGTCCGACAGGAACGTCGGGCCGGAACGGGGATGTGGAAACCTAGTCGGGAACCCGGTCGACCAGGGGGTTGCTGGCCACCCACTCGGCCGTCTCGGCGTACTTGCGCTGGATGTACTCCTCCAGGCGGGCGCGCTCGACCCGCCACTGGCCCCGTCCACCGATCTTGATCGCCGGCAGCTCACCACTGCGGACCATGTGGTAGACCTGCGAGTCCGAGACGTTCAGCTCGGCGGCGACGTCGGACAAGAGCAGGAACCTCGGTTCCACGGAGAACTCCCGAGTGTCGGCTGTTGCCTTAGTTTGCCATCGATCGCGGTGTGGTCGCCTCGGCCGATGGGTCCGCTCCTGGCGGCGGGCCCGGCGCGCGACCGGCCCGAGCCGGGATCCGCTGCCGGCCGACTCCCGTCCGGTGTACTACCGTCGCGGGGAGCAGGGAATCCGCGCCGACCACGGTCGGCGCGGTCGCGACGGCGACTGTCGCGGACAGGCATCGAGCGGGAGAGATCGCTGTGGCAGAACAGCTCGTCCGGGTGTACGTGCCGGCCACCGTGCCGATGCTCGCCGACCTGCGCCGTGCGGGGCGGATCGTCGCGCCCCGGGCGCACGCCGTCACCCCCGAGTTGCGGGAGTGGTACGCCGAGGGTGACGAGGAGGAGCTGGAGTACGTCGCCTTCACCCGGGCCGCTCAGGATGCGCTGCGGCTGCTCCGCGCCGATCCGACGGCCCCCCGCCGCCGGGTGGTGGTCTCCGCCGACCTGCCCGCCCCGGAGGTGCACCGCCTCGACCCGGAACTCGGCTCCAGCACGGTACGGCTGACCGGGGCGGTCGCCGTCGCCGCCGTCGCGGCGATCCACGTCGACAGCGCCGACGCGGTCGACGACGTGACCGCGGCGGTGGACGTGGTCGAGCAGGCCCTGGCTGGTGACCCGGACGCCCAGTTCACGGTCGACGGGGTCGAGGACCACGAGCTGGAGTGGTACGACGTCTCGGAGCTCGACGCGCTGGCTGGCCCGGCCGCGTGAGCCCGTACTCCTCAGCGGCCGGCCCCGGCGACCGGCTCGGGTGAGTCGGCGGGGGAGTCCTCCGCCGCGGAGCCGGCCGCGTCGTCCGCTGTCGGTGCGCCGCCCCTGTCGTCCGTCGCCGACTCGTCGTGCTCGGCTTCCGCGTCGCGGTCACCGGTGGGTTCCGGCCCGTCCGTCGCCGCCGGCTCGGTGGGGCTCTCCGCGCTCTCCCGCTCGGAGCCGGCGCCACCGTCCGGTGTCGCGTCCCGGCGGCCGGCGGTGGGCGCCTCGTCGGCGTCCACCGGACCGGACGGGTCCGCCACCGCCGGCGCTCCGGCCGGGCCGAGCGTCCGGCCGAAGAGGATGAGCGCGGTGAACGCGCCGAGGAAGAAGACGGTCAGGCCGGCGGTGAACCGTTGGTCGCCGAGGATGGCCTGCCCGCCACGGTCGATTTCACTGACCGCGCCGGCCATCCGCAGCACCTCCGCCCCGGCCGTCCGGGTGAGGAGTTCGGCGGTGAGCAGCAGCAGACCCGGTCCCGCCCCCGCCAGGAGGTACGCCGGCCAGCGCAGCGGCCTGCTGCCGGAGACCCGCCCGGCGACGCGTCGTCCGGCGATCCGCAGGTAGCCGAAGGCCAGGGGCCCGGCGACCAGGCCGCTCGCCAGGGACGACGTACGGCGGAACCACTGGAGGGCCGAGTAGGACCGGGACGGATCGTCGCCCGCGCCGTACAGGGACAACAGCGGGTCCTGGAAGTAGCTCAACGCGAAGGTGACCGCGAAGACGCCCAGCCCGGCGGTGACGATCGCGGCCACCACCAGGGGGCTGCGGAGGCCACCGGCGATCCCGCCGAGGGTGGCCGCGGCGGCGGTGGCACCGGCGAGGACCATGATCGCCCGACCCTCGCCGTAGCTGAGGGTCACCGCCAACGCGGCGAGCAGGCCGGTCAGCAGGCCGGCGGCCACGGCCACCGCGAAGCGGGGGGTGGCCCGGTGGACGCCGAACCGGCTCATCAGGTTGGCCAGGGTGAGACTGACGGCCGCCCCGCCGACCAGGCTCGCCGAGATCACCCCCGGCAGCGAGTACGCCGTGGAGGTGATCGCGATCGACGCGAGCCCGGAGGAGGAGATCGTGACCTTGGCGGACCAGAGCATCGCGGCGAGCCAGCCGAGGGCGAGCAGAGCGAGCACCGCCGCTCCGGGCGCGAATGCGGGGGCGCCGGGCGGGGTCGCGGTCGGCGCCGACCCGACCTCCCGGTCGGCGGCCGAGGTCGCGGTGGTACCGGACTCCTTCGTCATCGTCTCCCCTTCACCAGATGACCGGCCGCGTCGACGGGGCGGCGAGGGTGGCTGTGTGCGGACCCCGACCGCCAGGTCCTCAGGGTACGCGGGCCGGTCGGGGCATCCGTCCACCGGCGGTACGGTCCGGCGTGCGTCGACGCGGGCCGATGCCGCCCGGCGGCGCGGTGGGCGGTCGGGTGACCACCGGCCAGGCAGTGATCACCCGACGTGGTCCGGCGGGCGGGGACGGCGGGCTGGCCGTGGGAGGATGGGGCCGGGTCCCGCCTCCGAATCCTCCGGCACTCCCGGGGAGCCGGGTCAGGGTGTCCGGCCGACCGGCCGGCACCGGCGGGTCCGATTTCGCCGACGAAGCCGAGATCGCCCAGGAGCAGACCATGGACGCCGTTCTCTCCGTACCCGAGCCCCGCAACGAGCCGGTCCGCGACTACGCGCCCGGTAGCGCCGAGCGGGACAGCCTGCAACGCCGGCTCGGCGAGCTGGCCGCCGAGCGGCTCGACCTGCCGATGACGATCGGCGGTGTGCAGCGGATGGGCGCGGGTGCCGCGATCGACGTCGTACAGCCGCACCGGCACCAGCATGTGCTGGGGGTCACCCACAACGCAACCAACGCGGATGCGCTGGCGGCGGTGACGGCCGCCAAGCAGGCTGCCCCGATGTGGCGTAGTTTGTCCTTCGCCGAGCGGGCCGCCATCTTCCTCCGCGCCGCCGACCTGCTCTCCGGGCCGTGGCGGGACACCCTCAACGCGGCCACCATGCTCGGCCAGTCGAAGACCGTCATCCAGGCCGAGATCGACTCCGCGTGCGAGCTGATCGACTTCCTACGGTTCAACGTCGCCTTCGCCCAGAAGCTCCTCGCCGAGCAGCCACGCTCCGCGGCCGGGGTGTGGAACCGGTTCGACCACCGGCCGCTGGAGGGCTTCGTCTACGCGATCACGCCGTTCAACTTCACCGCGATCGCCGGCAACCTGCCGTCGGCGCCGGCGCTGCTTGGCAACACCGTGGTCTGGAAGCCGGCGCCGACCCAGCAGTTCGCCGCGCACTTCACCATGCGGCTCTTCGAGGCGGCCGGGCTCCCGCCCGGCGTGATTAACATGGTCACCGGGGACGGGATCGCGGTCTCCGAGGTGGTGCTCGCCGACCCCGACCTGGCCGGGATCCACTTCACCGGCTCGACGAAGGTCTTCCAGAAGCTCTGGCGTCAGGTCGGCGAGAACATCGCGAACTACCGCGGCTACCCGCGGCTGGTCGGCGAGACCGGCGGCAAGGACTTCGTGATCGCGCACGCCAGCGCCGACGTCGACGCGCTGCACGCGGCGCTGATCCGCGGGGCGTACGAGTACCAGGGGCAGAAGTGCTCCGCCGCGTCCCGGGCGTACGTGCCCCGGTCCATCTGGTACGGCGGCCTCCGTGACCGGCTCGCCGCGACCGCCGACGGGCTGACGTACGGCGACGTCACGGACTTCGCCAACTTCGGCGGGGCGGTGATCGACGCGAAGGCCTTCGCCCGGCACGTCGCGGCGCTCGACATGATCTCGAACGACCCCGCCTGCCGGATCATCGCCGGCGGCACCGCCGACGACTCGGTGGGCTACTTCGTCCGGCCGACGCTCTTCGAGTGCGACGACCCGGGACACGACTCGTTCACCACCGAGTACTTCGGGCCGATCCTCGGGGTGCACGTCTTCGACGACGCCCGGTACGACGACGTGGTCCGGCAGGCGGAGTCGATCGCGCCGTACGCCCTCACCGGGTCGATCTTCGCCACCGACCGGTACGTGATCGAACGGACCATTGAGGTGCTCCGGTACGCCGCGGGCAACCTCTACATCAACGACAAGCCCACCGGGGCGGTCGTGGGCCAGCAGCCGTTCGGCGGGGCACGGGCGAGCGGCACCAACGACAAGGCGGGCTCCTGGCACAACCTGATCCGGTGGATGTCGCCGCGGACCATCAAGGAGACCTTCGTGCCGCCGACCGACCACCGCTACCCGCACATGGGCTGACCCGCTCCCTCGGCCCGCCCGTCGCGCGCCCGGCCCGGCGGGCCCGGCGTGGTCCGTACCGGCCCGCCGGGCCCGCCGGCCGTCCCTGCTCCGGGGCCGCCTGGGGCGCCCGGCGGCCGTCGGTGCGGGCGGCAGGGCGACGACCGGCAGGCGGGGGTCGGTCCGGCCGGGGCCGGGGACGGGCGGGCCGACGGCGGGCGCGGCCGGGCGATGGCGGGAGCGCCCGCCGGGACCGTGGTCGACGTCTCGGGCCGCCGTTGCCCGGGCGGCCCCGGAGCTGGTTCCGGCAAATGCCCGCATAAGCGGCGAGAATGGACTAACCTCCCCAATTGGCACAGGCCGCGCCATCCGCCCCTTGCGGTTCGGGTCCGCGGTCGCCGGCAGCCACCTCGGCCCTCGCTCCGGCCGGCCCTCCCGGCCGCGCCGCCGCGCGCTCATCTATCGATCGTCCTCATCCGACTGTCTGCCACCGACAGTGCACAATGGAGACCTTGACCAGCGGATAGTGGCAAATCCTGGACGCGGCGGCGGCAAAGTGGCAGCGTGGAGGCCATGGCGGATGTTGGTATCAACCCTACTGCGGCAGCCCTGCTCGGGCTGCTCCACGAAGGACCGATGACGGGCGGTCAGTTGATGGCCGCCGCCGAGCGGCGGCTGGCGCCGTACTGGTCGATGACGCGCAGCCAGGTCTACCGCGAGTTGCCGGTATTGGCCGAGCAGGGTCTGGTCCGGCTCGGCAAGCCCGGCCCCCGGTCCAGCCAGCCGTACGCGATCACCGCGGCTGGGAAACGGACATTTTCCCGCTGGCTCACCGAGGTGCCGGGGAAGGACACGATCCGCAACCCGACGGCGCTCCGGGTCGCCTTCGGCCCGCAGCACACGGCCAGCCAGTTGCGCGCCCTCTATACCAGCGCGAACGAGTATCACACCGCGGCGCTCGCCTCGGCCCGGGAGCAGGCCCGGGACGCGAGGAAGGCCGGGGACACGTTCGGCGCGGCCGCGCTGGAGTTCGCGGTCGCGTACCACAAGGCAGCGCTCTCCTGGCTGAAGAACGCACCTGTCGCCTGATCCACGGCGACGGGCGTGGGGAGCCCCGGACCCGGCAGCGTGGGACGTCGCTCGCCGGTGGGGCGGTCACCCCGGTGCCGCCGCCGTCGGCCGGTCGTGGCCGGCCCGGCCCTCCGCGTTTCCGGTCCGCTCGTCGGTGGCCGTGCGCACGATGGTCCCGACTCGTCGCGTGATCGTCCGCGATCGGCTCGCGTGTTCGGCCGTGACGGCCGGCGTGATCGTCCCGGACCCGCCGTACGGTCGTCCCTGACGCGGCGCATGATCGGCCGTGATCCGCCGGCATGATCATCGCATGGGCGGCGGATGATCGTCCACGCCTGGCCGGTGCCCCGGCGGACGCCCGCCGGACGCGCGGGCGCGCTCCGTCGGCGTGGTGACCCGACCCGCTGGGCGACCAGTACTCTTGACTGTCGTGACCGCTGCCGAATTCGCCGACCAACTGAAGGACCTTGACGCCACCCTGCGCAACATCGAGGCCGTCCTCGATGTCGACAAGCTGCGTCAGAGCAAGGCAGAGCTCGAGGAGGCGGCCTCCGCGCCGGATCTCTGGGACGACCAGGCCCGAGCCCAGGAGGTGACCTCCAAGCTCTCGTACGTCAACGGGGAGATCGCCAAGCTGGAGAGCCTGCGCGGTCGGCTCGACGACGCCCGCGTGCTGCTCGAACTCGCCGAGGCGGAGGCGGACGCCGGGGCGCTCAGCGAGGTCGAGGCGGAGATCGGCGGCCTGACGAAGGCGATCCAGGAGTTGGAGATCCGGACCCTGCTCTCCGGTGAGTACGACTCCCGGGAGGCGCTGGTCGCGATCCGGGCCGGGGCCGGTGGCGTGGACGCCGCCGACTTCGCCGAGATGCTGCTGCGGATGTACCTGCGCTGGGCGGAGCGGCACGGCTACCCGACCGAGGTGTACGAGACCTCCTACGCCGAGGAGGCGGGGCTGAAGTCCGCCACGTTCGCGGTCAAGGTCCCGTACGCCTACGGCACGCTCAGCGTCGAGGCGGGCACCCACCGGCTGGTCCGGATCAGCCCCTTCGACAACCAGGGCCGCCGGCAGACCAGCTTCGCCGGGGTGGAGGTGCTGCCGGTCGTCGAGCAGACCGACCACATCGACATCCCGGAGAACGAGATCCGGGTCGACGTCTACCGGTCATCGGGTCCCGGCGGGCAGAGCGTGAACACCACCGACTCGGCGGTGCGGATCACGCACCTGCCCACCGGGATCGTGGTGACCTGCCAGAACGAGAAGTCGCAGCTCCAGAACAAGGCCTCCGCGCTGCGGGTGCTCCAGGCCCGGCTGTTGGAGCGTAAGCGCCAGGAGGAACAGGCCAAACTGGAGGGACTCAAGGTGGACGCCGCGGGTTCCTGGGGCGACCAGATGCGGTCGTACGTCCTGCACCCGTATCAGATGGTGAAGGATCTGCGTACCGAGCACGAGACGGGCAACCCGGCCGCGGTCTTCGACGGCGACCTGGACGCGTTTATCGAGGCGGGAATCCGGTGGCGCAAGCAGCGGCAGCTCGCCGGCGAGACGGTGTGAACACGTTTCGCGTCGGCATCGACGCGATCCGTTGACCACTGCTGACGGTTCCCGTGTGCGACGTGTAAACGGGGATCAACACAGTGCAAAATCGGCACAAAATGTCGGGCGGACAGGCCGGGATCCGGGCTTGGCCTTTTCGTTATGACGCGTAGACTCACCACCCGTGATTCAGCTTGAGCACGTGACGAAGACGTACCCCAAGGCGTCCCGGCCATCGCTCGACGACGTGTCGGTCTCGATCGAGAAGGGCGAGTTCGTCTTCTTCATCGGTCCCTCCGGTTCCGGCAAGTCGACGATCATCAAGCTGCTGTTGCACGAGATCACCCCCAACAAGGGGCGGGTCTACGTGAACAACAAGGACGTCACCTCGATGCGGTCGTGGAAGATTCCCACCTTCCGCCGCACGATTGGGTGCGTCTTCCAGGACTTCCGGTTGCTGCCCAACCGCACCGCGTACGAGAACGTCGCGTTCGCCCTCGAGGTCATCGGCAAGACCAAGGCGGTCGCCCGCCGGGTCGTACCCGAGGTGCTGGAGCTGGTCGGGCTCGGCGGAAAGGAGCACCGCTACCCGCACGAGCTCTCCGGCGGCGAGCAGCAGCGGGTGGCGGTGGCGCGGGCCTTCGTCAACCGGCCGCTGATCCTGCTGGCTGACGAGCCGACCGGGAACCTCGACCCGGACACGTCCATCGAGATCATGCGCCTGCTCGACCGAATCAACCGCACCGGCACCACGGTCGTGATGGTCACCCACGACTCCAACATCGTGAACCAGATGCGTCGGCGCGTCATTGAGATCGAGAGCGGTCGGATCGTGCGTGACCAGGCCCGGGGTGTCTACGGCTGAGCGGACCGGGTCGGGAAACCCCGACGGCGCTGATTCGACGACGAACGACCCCCAGCGGAGATCCGGAAGGAACCCCCGATGCGCTTGAAATACGTCCTGTCCGAGGTAATGGTCGGGCTGTGGCGCAACGTGACCATGACCATCGCGATGATCATCACGATGGCGGTCTCCCTCACGATGCTTGGCGCGAGCGGCCTGATGTACCTCCAGGTCGACGCGATGAAGGACGCGTACTACAAGGACATTGAGGTATCGATATTCCTTGACGCCTCCGTGACCGATCAGCAGCGCGCCGAGCTGCAGACGGAGCTGGAGAGCGATCCGCTGGTCCGAAAGGTCAAGCACGAGACCAAGGAAGAGGCGTACGAGCGGTTCAAGGAGCTCTTCGCTGACTCGCCCGACCTGGTCAACGCGGTCCAGGCGGACAAGCTGCCCGAATCGTTCCGGATCAACCTCGTCGACCCCGAGCAGTACCAGCAGATCTTCGACAAGTACAAGGACCGGGAGGGGATCGACGACATCATCGACCAGCGTCGGCTCCTCGAGCAGATCTTCAACATCCTCGGCGCGATCCAGAACATGGCGCTGGTCTCGGCCTCGGTGATGGCGATCGCGGCCCTGCTGCTGGTCGCGAACACGATCCAGGTGGCCGCCTACAGCAAGCGCCGCGAGGTCGCGGTCATGAAGCTGGTCGGCGCCTCGAACTGGTTCATCCAGGCGCCGTTCGTCCTCGAGGCCGTGGTCGCCGGCCTGCTCGGCGCGATCATCGGCTTCGGCGCGCTCGTCCTCGGCAAGATCTTCCTGCTCGACGGCTCGCTACGGGACCTGACCGACCTGTTGACCCCGATCAGGTGGGGCACGGTGTTGCTGATGTTGCCGTTCATGGCGACCGTCGGCGGTCTGGTCAGCGCGATCACCGCCTGGGTGACGCTCCGCTTCTACCTGCGGGTCTAGCTGCCGGCGGCGGTACCCCGCGGGGGCGGGTTGGCCGGCCCGCCCGCCGTGTCGGGTCCGCCCGTCCCTTCGCGGCGGCCCGGCCGACAGGTCGGATCCCGACGGCGCATCGGTGGTGTGCAGGGCCCCGGCTGGCGCGACGAGCGCGAGCCAGGGGCCCTGCGTGGTGAGGTAGCATTGCGCGGTTGTCCAGCAGCTGAGGAGGTGTGGCCATGCCACGGGAGAAGGGACGCAAGGTCGTCGCCTCCAATCGCAGGGCGCGGCACGACTATGCCATCCTCGACACCTACGAGGCGGGGATGGCGCTGACCGGCACCGAGGTCAAGTCGTTGCGTGCCGGTCGGGCGTCCCTGGTCGACGCCTTCGCCCAGGAGCGGGACGGCGAGATCTACCTGCACGGCATGCACATCCCCGAGTACGCCCAGGGGACCTGGACCAATCACGAGCCTCGGCGTACCCGCAAGCTGCTGCTCAAGCGCCACGAGATCAACCGGTTGATCGGCAAGCTGCGGGAGAGCGGCCTCACCCTGGTGCCGCTCTCCGTCTACTTCTCCGACGGCTGGGCCAAGGTCGAGATCGGGCTGGCCAAGGGTAAGAAGACGTACGACAAGCGGCAGGATCTGGCCAGGAGGGACGCCGAGCGGGAGATGATGCGGGCCACCGGCCGGCGCGGTAAGGGAGTGGGGTAACCGATCCCCCGGGGCCTTCGTCCGGTCCGGCCCGTCCTGGGGTGTTACCAACCTCTCGTCCGGCTTCCGGCACGCCGGCGGGTATCCGGAATGAAGGTCGCGGCGCGAGGCGTTAGTCTTAGGAGCGACTGTCGGGCGGAGGTCCGCCGGCGGTAACCGGCCTGCTGGCCGGTCCGGACGGACCCCACCGGTTCGTGCGGTGGGACAACTGGGGGGTGACTGGTTTCGACTTCGTACGTTGCGGCAGGGGAAGCGAGCCGAGGAAGCCGACGTCGTCTCGTGAATCGTTCGTCGGAAAACAACAAGCGCCAAGCAGAATCGCGCTGACTTCGCTCTCGCCGCCTGAGGCGGGTAGCGGGTCTGTCGGCCTGGGAGTGCCTTCGGCCCAGTTTGCCGGCATCAGCTAGGAGGCTGGCCAATCGAACCCGGTCGCGGGGTTTGTGCGGCGAGATCAATCAGCGACTGGGCCCGTCACACCGACTCGCTCGCGTGATCGGAGGGGCCGAGTAGAGGCACAGCGAGCTGCGCTCGGAGAAGCCCTGGCAAGGCGACGAAGGACCCGGGTTCGATTCCCGGCACCTCCACAGGTAGGCGCCCCCGGTCGACAGACCGGGGGCGCAGTCGTAGGCGCGGGGCGGATGCGCGCCCGCCAGACGCGCCGCCGCATCGGCCACACGCTCCGCGGACTGACCGCACAGACCTTAACCGCGGCCAGTGGCGCAGGCTATGGTGCGAGGCATGGCGTTTACTGCGCGCAGAATCACTGTCGACGCGGCGGATTCGGCCCCACCGTCCCGGCTTCCGGCGGTGCGGTCCGAGGACCCCGGGCCGCGATCCGGGATGCGGGCCATGCCGTCCGGACGGGCCGGGTAGCGGGTGGCTGGCGTGTTCGGTGAGGGGCAGGCGATCGGGGGACGGTCGATGGAGTCGATGACCGGGCAGTTGCTGGTCGCGACCCCGGCGTTGAAGGATCCGAACTTCGACCGGACGGTGGTGCTGCTGGTCGCCCACGAGCCCGGCGGAGCGCTGGGCGTCGTGCTCAACCGCGCCACCGAGGTACCGGTCTCCGAGGTGCTGGGCGCCTGGGGTGGGCTGGCCCGGGATCCCGCCGTGCTCTTCGAGGGTGGTCCGGTGCAGCCGGAGTCGGCGATCTGCCTGGCCCGGATGCGGACCCCGAACCAGCGGGTGAAGGGTATCCACCAGGTGACCGGCTCGGTCGGGACGGTGGACCTGTCGGTGGATCCGGAGCGGCTCCGGGACGCGGTCACCGGGATCCGGGTCTTTGCCGGGTACTCCGGCTGGTCGCCCGGACAGTTGGAGGAGGAGGTGGCCCGGGGATCATGGTTCGTGCTCGACGCGCTGCCCGGTGACGCCTTCATGGAGCGGCCGGATGATCTCTGGGCAATGGTGCTGCGCCGCCAGGGCGGCATCATGGCCGCCGTCGCCCACTTCCCGCCGGACCCGCTGCTGAACTGAGTGGCGCCGGCGCGGGGCACGGCCGGGTCCCCGGGCGAGGGGGGTACCCAGATGACCGGGGCGCGGGAGGTGTGTACTATTGCCCGGGTGCCCGAGAGATCGGGCAGGTGATGCGGAGACGGATCACCTGATAAGGGGCCGTGGCGCAGCTGGTAGCGCACCACACTGGCAGTGTGGGGGTCAGGGGTTCGAGTCCCCTCGGCTCCACCCTCGGCTGATGCCCTGGTCAATCCCAGACGGATTGGCCAGGGCATCAGCGTTTGATGACGGCTCTGACGGCGTGCCGGATGCGTGTCAGGTCACGCCGTGATCTTCCCTGGTGCCTCCTCGATCACGGCTCTGCCCAGTCGTCGTCGCCGGGGAGCAGGATCATGCGGTGGGCGTCGAGGGCGTCGGCCATCGCGGCGAACGTCTCGCCGTCCCATGCCGGCAGCGGTTGACCGGACGGGTCGGGATCGGCGCCGTGGTCGAGGAAGAACTGTTCGGCGCCGGCGGGGGTGTAGAAGACCAGGAGCGTGGCCGGCTCCGTGCCGATGTTCTTGAACGCGTGGCGGGTGCCGCGCGGGATGTAGATGAAGTCGCCCGCGCCCGTCGAAGGTGCCGCCGCCGTTGACGAACCGGAACGATCCGGAGGCGACGTAGAAGGCCTCGTCCTCGCCGCCGTGCGCGTGCGGGACGTTGCCGAACCCGGGCGCCACCTGGCACTCCATCAGGCTCAGCCGACCGGCGGTCTGGTCTCCCGTCACCTTGACCCGGAAGGTCTCCCGGCCGCCATTGATCAGCCTGACCGTTCCTTCGGTGTTGCGGACCACGAAGCCGTTGGCGGCGGTCCAGATGGGATCGTTCCGGTCCGGTACCGGCAGGCGCAGGTCGATGCTCATTGCCTCTCCTTGGGTCATCGTCTGCTTCGGACCGATCCGTCGCAGACGCGCTGGTAGGTGCCTGTGCGTGGGTCAGCGCCGGTCGGGCACGGAGACCCCGGGCGCCGGGCCCGCCGGGTCGCCGCCGTCGGCGACGCGCCGGCACCGGTCCGGCAACCCCGCACCCGTATCGATGTCGTCCGCTTGGGTGCACCATACGTCCGTCATTGAACGTCGTTCAATGAGGCGGGTATCACTGAACAGCGTTCAATCGGCTGTGGGACGATGACCGGATGACCGCGCCGCTCACCCGACGACAGGCCGCCACCGAACAGACCCGCCAACGCCTCCTCGCCGCCGCCACCGAGCTGTTCTCCCGTCGCCCGTACGCGGACGTCACCGTCGGCGACATCGCCCGCGCCGCCGGTGTGTCCCAGGGTCTGCTGGCACACCACTTCGTCAACAAGCACGGCGCGTACGTGGCGACGCTGCGTGAAGCCCGACGCCGCCTCGGGACCCTCGCGGCGACCGACCCGGAACTGTCGCCGGGCGAGCGCCTGCGCGCCCACTGGAGAGACCACTTCAGCTACCTGGCGGCCCACCCCGAGCTGGCCCTGAACCTGATCCTCACGCACGCGGGCACCCCCGAGGCCACCGCGGAGTTCGAGGCCGCCCGCCGCGAGGGCCTATGCGACACCTGCCTGCTGCTCGGGCTCGACCCGGACCAGCCCGCCGTCGCGATGCTCATGCGCGCGTTCGGCGACAGCATGGATCGGCTCACCGCCGAATGGCTACGCGCCGGACAGCCGTTCACCATCCCGGTGCTCATCGAGACCGGCATCCAGCTGCTCGCCGGAACCCTGCGCGGACTACCCGTGATCGATCCCGCCGTCCGGGTCGACCGGGCGCTCCGCCTGCTGCGGACGGGTGGCCGAGGGACCGCCGGACGTACGGCCTGACCCCGGAGGGCGGCCCGGCGACGACGCCGACGGTAGGGGCGTCGGTGGGCCACCCGGGTGGGCCGGTCCGGCCGGTCACGGGACAGCGCGAACGCCCTGGCTGAGGTAGTGTGCGCGTTCGTCGTTCCCGCCGGACCGGTGTCCGCGGGGACGTGCCGCGCCGTACCCCGGCGCGTTTCCCTGTCTGTCCTGAAAGGAACAACGATGTCCACAACCGGCCCGGCCCCCGGGCAGCGGTCCTGGCTCGTCGCCGTGCTGCTCTGCTTCTTCCTCGGCGGCCTCGGAATCCACCGGTTCTACGTCGGCAAGATCGGCACCGGCATCCTCATGCTCATCACCTTCGGCGGCTTCGGCCTCTGGGCGCTGATCGACTTCATCATGATCCTGATCGGCAAGTTCACCGACAAGCAGGGCAACGAGCTGGCCCGCTGATCGGTCGACGTTCCGCCCCGGCCCCGGCGGTCGGGGCGGTGCATCCTCGGCACGGACGCGGTGGAGCGCGACGGTCTCGATCGCCGCTCAGCGGGCGGCGAGGCCGCGTAGGAACCTCTCGGCGATCGGTACGGCGGTTGCCGTACTCGATCCTCCCTGCTCCACGAAGACCGCGAACGCGACGTCCCCCTGCCAGCCCACGAACCAGGCGTGGGTGTGCGCCGGATCGTTGTCGTACTCCGCGGTGCCGGTCTTGCCGGAGACCGGGCCACCCGGTACGTCCCGCAGCGCGGTGCCGGTCCCCGCGGTGACCACCTCCCGCATCATCGTGCGCAGCGGCTCGACCGAGCCGGGCTTCAGCTGCGGGCCCGGCGGCGCCGGGTCGCCCGGGGACGGCTCCAACACCAGCTTCGGCTGCTGCCACTGGCCCCGGGCCACCGCCGCGGTGGCCGCCGCCATCGCGAGCGGGCTGACCACCGTGGTGCCCTGGCCGAAGGCCGCGGCGGCCCGCTCGGTGGCCGAACCGCCGGTGGAGACCGTGCCGGTGAAGACGTCGACGCCGAGCCGCCAGTCTCCCTCCAGCCCCAGGCTGCGGCCGGCGTTGGCGAGCCCGTCCGGGCCCAGCCGCGGCGCCAGCTTGGCGAAGGCGGTGTTGCAGGACGCGGCGAAGTCGGTCCGGAACGGCACGGTCCCGAGCGCGAAGTTGTCGGAGTTCTTGAAGGAGCGGCCGTCGACGGTGAACCTCCGAGGGCAGTCGACGGGGGTGTCCAGGGTGACCGCCCCGGCGTCGAGCAGCCCGAGCGCGCTGACCATCTTGAAGGTCGAGCCGGGTGGCACCCGGGCGGTGAAGGCGAGGTTCTCGGCGGTTCCGCTGTTCGCCGCGGCGAGCACCGCGCCGTCACTGATCCGGAGCGCGACCAGGGCACTGCGCCGCGACGTACCGCGTAGTGCGGCGTCCGCCGCGTTCTGGGTCGGCACGTCGAGGGTGGTCTTCACCGGCGTCCCCGGCCTGGGCTCCTGCCGGAACACCTCGGTGCCGGTCGGGCTGACCGAGCCGTCCGGTCGCCGGCTCATGATGATCACACTGGTCCCCGCGGTGCCCCGGAGCTGCTTCTCGTACCGGCCCTGGAGCCCGCCGTGCCCGACCATGTCGCCGAGTTCGTAGACGCCGGGCTCGGCGGCCATGTCGTCGGCCTGGACCGGGTCGACGGAGCCGAGCAGGGCCCGGGCGAACTCCCGGGTCGGGGCGAGTTCCCGCTGCTCCTCGCGGAACTTCGTCCCGGGTAGGTCGTAGATGCGCGGCTTGATCTGCAGGTACGCCTCCCGGCGGAGGCTGACCACGTCGACGAAGGCGTTCGGCTTCGCCTCCTTCAGCCGGTCGGGCAGATCGGAGAGGTCGATCGGCGGCTCGATCCGGGGACGGATCGCCCGGAATGCCGCGTCGAGCTTCCGGACCAGGTCCGGTACGTCGGTCACCTGGTCGGGCTGCACCCCGACCACCACCACCGGGCGCGGCCGGACGATCGGCTCCCCGGCGGCGTCGGTGATGGCGCCCCGGGGTGCCGTCAGCCAGCGCAGCGCCAACTGGTCACCGCTGGTGAGCTGGGGTTGGACGATCTTCGGCTCCCAGATGATCTGCCAGTCGTCCTGGTCGCCTCGGGTGAGCCGAAGCTCCGACGGATACGTCCAGTGCGTGTCACCCGGCAGGGTCCAGTCCACCCGTACGGTGGCGGTCGCGCTGTCTTCTGTGATCTTCGCCGCACCCTCTCGGCTGAGCGCGGGCGGCGTCTTGGCGAGATCGCCGGAGAGTTGTTTGATCTCCTCGGTCACCTCGGTGGCCGGGATCCGCTGCCCGGCCGGGTTCCGGAAGCCGACCTGGTGGAGATCGCCACCGCGCCAGCCGGCGAGGAAGGCATCGACGACCCGCTCGGGCCCGTCGTCGTCCGAGCAGGCTCCAAGCGACCCGGTGGCGAGCAGCAGGCCGGCCAACGCCGCGGCCGGCAGGCGGCGGGAGACCCGTCGCTGAGGACGCGGACGGAGTGGGGGCAGGATGCGCATGCCGTGGTCACCTACCGAAGGTTCGCACCGTCGAGGCTCCCTCGGCGGCAGCCTGACCGTAGTACACCCAGATTCCCCGCAGCTGCCCTGGCGTCGGGCTTGTGACGTCGGTCGGACTGCCGTGGGTGATGGCGGGGGCAGTGTGGGTAATCCGGGGCGGACGTGCCCGTTACCCACCGCGGGTTACGGGACACCGTCCGGATCCGGCCCTCCGGCCGGCGGTCCGCTGACGAGCGTGTGGATCGGCAGGGCCTAGTCTGGGCGGAGAGTGACCCACGGCGTGGTGGGTCGAGGGGAGTGGCACCGATGAACCGGCGTCCGGCGATCAAACCGGAACCCGCTCTTCGGCCGGCGTCCGCCGGCCGGGACGACAGCTACGACTCGGCAATCGACGACGACGGACCGGGGGCGCGACTCGCCTCCGGCGTCACCGGCGTGCCGGGGGCCAGCGTCGACACCCTGTACGACCTCGGATTACCCCCGGAGGCGCTGGCCGACGACGTCGAGGAGCAGGATCTTGACGAGCCGGTGCCGAATGCCGAGCGAATGGTCGCCCAGGCCGTGGCGCTGGCCGGCGACGACCACGACGCGGCGACCCTGGTCGACCGGTTCTGGCGGTTCGCTCCGGACGAGGAGCTGATCGGCATCACCCCCGAGGAGATGCTGGCCGCCGCCCAGGCGCACCGGGAGTTGGCCGAGCAACGGGTGCCGGGAGAGCTGAAGCTGCGGATCCACGAGCCGGCACCCGAGCAGCAGCACACCGTGATCGAGATCATCACGGATGATATGCCCTTTTTGGTGGACTCTGTCACGGCGTTGCTGACCGGCCACCATCTCGACATCCACATGTTGGTCCACCCGCTGGTCGTGGTGCGACGGGAGCCGCTCGGTCGGCTGATCGAGGTCGCCGCCGACGTGGAGCCGGATGACGCGATCGACGGCGACATCGTCGAGAGCTGGATGCGGATCGAGATCGACCCGGTCCGCAACCCCGAGGACCGGGACCGGCTGCGCGCCGAGTTGCAGCGGGTCCTGACCGACGTCCGCGAGGCGGTCGAGGACTGGCCGAAGATGCGCCAGCGGGCCCTGGCGATCGCCGACGAGCTGGCCGCCGCCCGAACCGGAGAGAACCGCCCTCCGGTGCCGGAAAAGGACATCACAGACTCGGTGGAGCTCCTGCGCTGGTTGGCGCACGACCACTTCACCTTCCTCGGCTACCGGGAGTACCGGCTGGTCGACACCGACCAGGGTCCCGCGCTCCAGGCGGTCCTCGGCAGCGGGCTCGGCATCCTGCGCCAGGACTCCCCCCGGCCGCGGGCGCTCTCCTCGATGACCCCCGAGGCAGCCGCGAAGGTGCGGGAGAAACGGCTTCTCATCATCACCAAGGCCAACTCCCGGGCCACCGTGCACCGCTCGGCGTACCTGGACTACATCGCGTTCAAGGTCTTCGACTCCAGCGGCGAGGTGGTGGGGGAGCGGCGGTTCCTCGGCCTGCTCGCCACCGCCGCGTACCGGACCAGCGTGCGCGAGCTGCCGGTGGTGCGGCGGAAGGTCGCCGAGGTGCTGGAGCGCTCCGGGCTCAGCCCGCGTAGCCACTCCGGCAAGGACCTGTTGCAGATCCTGGAGACGTACCCGCGGGACGAGCTGTTCCAGATCAAGACCGACGACCTCTACCAGGCGGTCATCGGCGTACTCCGGATGGCCGGCCGCCGCCAGCTCCGGGTCTTCCTGCGCCGGGACGCCTACGGGCGCTTCATCTCCTGTCTGATCTACCTCCCCCGGGACCGGTTCACCACCCAGAACCGGCTGCGGATGCAGGAGATCCTGCTCCGCGAGCTGAACGGGATCGGCGTCGACTACACCACCCGGGTGACCGAGTCCATGCTCGCCCGGGTGCACTTCATCGTGCGGACCGACCCGACCAACCCGCCCGGCGAGGTCGACGCGGACCTGCTCGCCGAGCAGCTGGCCGACGCGACCCGGCTATGGGACGACGACTACCGGCTGCTGCTGGAGCGCAAGCTCGGCGACGAGCAGGCCAAGCGCCTCTTCACCCGGTACGCGGACGCGTTCCCCGAGGGCTACAAGGACAGCCACACGCCGTACGAGGCGATGAAGGACCTCGCCAAGCTGGAGCTGCTCGAGGAGCCGGGCCAGCTCGAGATGCACATGTTCCGCAAGTTCATCCCGCCCCGACCGCCGGCGGCGGGCGCGGAACAGAAGACCGAGGCGCCGGCCGCCGCCGAGGAGGTCCGGTTCAAGGTCTACCGGTACGGCGAGCCGATGATGCTCTCCGCGGTCCTGCCGGTGCTGCACTCGCTGGGCGTACGGGTGATCGACGAGCATCCGTACGAGGTGGAGCGGATCGACGGTCGGATCTACCTCTACGACTTCGGCCTGGAGCTGCCGGACGGCGCCCGGGACCTCGCCGAGGTGCGTCCGCACGTCGAGAACGCGTTCTCCGCCACCTGGCGGGGCGAGGCCGAGGTCGACGGCTTCAACGAGCTGGTGCTGCGCGGCGGCCTGACCTGGCGGCAGGTCGTCGTGCTGCGGGCGTACGCGAAGTACCTGCGTCAGGCCGGCACGGTCTTCTCCCAGGAGTACATGGAGGCCACCTTCATCGCGTACCCGGAACTCGCCGCGGCGCTGGTGGACCTCTTCGAGACGCGGTTCTCCCCGACGCTCGGGCTCAGCGCGGAGGAGCGGGCGCTACGCGGCAAGGAGCTGGTCGCCACGATCGGGCAGCGGCTCAACGAGGTGAACAGCCTGGACCAGGACCGGATCCTGCGGTCGTACCTGACGTTGATCCAGGCCACCCTCCGGACCAGCTTCTACCAGCGGCGCACCGACGGACGGCCGAAGCCGTACGTGGCGTTCAAGCTGGACCCGCAGGCGGTGCCCGACCTGCCGGCGCCCCGGCCGAAGTACGAGATCTTCGTGTACTCGCCCCGGTTCGAGGGGGTCCACCTGCGGTTCGGCCCGGTGGCCCGCGGTGGCATCCGCTGGTCCGACCGGCGGGAGGACTTCCGGACCGAGGTGCTCGGCCTGGTCAAGGCGCAGATGGTGAAGAACGCCGTGATCGTGCCGGTCGGCGCCAAGGGCGGCTTCGTGCTGAAGCAGAAGCCCGGGGACCGGGACGAGGCGGTCGCCTGCTACCAGGAGTTCATCTCCGCCCTGCTGGACGTGACCGACAACCTGGTGGGTGGGCAGGTCGTGCCGCCGGAGGACGTGGTCCGGCACGACGGCGACGACCCGTACCTGGTGGTGGCGGCGGACAAGGGGACGGCGACGTTCTCCGACATCGCCAACGAGATCTCCGTCTCCCGGGGCTTCTGGCTCGCCGACGCGTTCGCCTCCGGCGGTTCCGCGGGCTACGACCACAAGAAGATGGGGATCACCGCCCGGGGCGCCTGGGAGTCGGTGAAGCGCCACTTCCGTGACATGGGGATCGACACCCAGACCCAGGACTTCACCGTGGTCGGGGTCGGCGACATGTCCGGCGACGTCTTCGGCAACGGGATGCTGCTCTCCGAGCACATCAAGCTGGTGGCCGCCTTCGACCACCGGCACATCTTCCTCGACCCGAACCCGGACCCGGCGACCTCGTACGCCGAACGGCGGCGGCTCTTCGGCATCCCGCGGTCGTCCTGGGCGGACTACAACCCGGACCTGATCTCCGAGGGAGGCGGGGTCTACCCGCGTACGGCGAAGTCGATCCCGATCACCCCGCAGGTCCGGGCGGCGCTGGGCATCGAGGAGGAGGTGGAGTCCCTCTCCCCGCCGGAGCTGATGCGGGCGATCCTGACCGCCCCGGTGGACCTGTTCTGGAACGGCGGCATCGGCACCTACGTCAAGGCCTCCTCGGAGTCGCACGCCGAGGTGGGGGACAAGTCCAACGACGCGATCCGGGTGGACGGCCGGGACCTGCGCTGCAAGGTCGTCGGCGAGGGCGGCAACCTGGGCTTCACCCAGGTCGGCCGGATCGAGTACGCCATGGCGGGCGGCCGGATCTTCACCGACTTCATCGACAACGCCGCCGGGGTCGACACCTCGGACCACGAGGTGAACATCAAGATCCTGCTCGGCGCGGCCGTGGCCGACGGCGAGCTGAGCCGGCCGGACCGGGACGCGCTTTTGGCCGAGATGACCGACGAGGTCGCCGAGCTGGTACTCCGGGACAACTACGACCAGGCCCGGGCGATCGGCAACGCACTGGCCCAGGCGCCGTCGCTGCTGCCGGTGCACCGGCGGATGATCTCCGACTTCGAGCGCGCCGGCCACCTGAACCGGGAACTGGAGGCGCTGCCGCCGGACGAGGAACTGGCGGCCCGGACCGACTCCGGGCTGACCGCGCCGGAGTTCGCGGTGCTGCTCGCGTACGTCAAGATCGTGCTGGAGCGGGAGATCCTGGCCGACGGGATCGCCGACGAGGAGTGGACCTCGGACGTGCTGGCCGGCTACTTCCCGACCCCGCTGCGCGAGCGGTACGCCCACCGGATGGCCGAGCACCGGCTGCGCCGGGACATCGTCACCACGGTGCTGGTCAACGAGGCGGTCAACCGGGGCGGCATCACGTTCGTCTACCGGGTGGTCGAGGAGACCGGCGCGACCCCGGCCGACGTGATCCGGGCGTACGTGGTGGTCCGGGACGTGTTCCGGCTGAATGACGTCTGGGCGGCGGTCGAGGCGCTGGACAACAAGGTCCCGACCGAGGTGCAGACCGGGGTCTACCTGGACACCCGCCGGCTGCTCGACCGGGCGGTCCGGTGGCTGGTCACCAACCGGCGCTCGCCGATCGACGTCCCGGCGGAGATCGCCCGGCTTCGCGACGGGGTGGCGCGGCTGCTGCCGGAGCTCGGCCGACTCTTCGTCGGCAGCGAACGCGCCGCGCTGGAGGCACACGTCGAATCGTTGGTGCAGCGGGGACTGCCGCGGGACCTGGCCGAGCAGGCGACCCGGTTGATGTACGGTTTCGGGCTGCTCGACGTGGTGGAGACGGCTGCCGCGACGGGCCGGGACGTCGGTGAGGTGGCCGCCGTCTACTACGTCCTCTCGGACCGCTTCCGGGTCGACTCGCTGCTGTCGAAGATCTCCCTGCTGCCCAGGGAGGACCGCTGGCAGACGCTGGCCCGGATGGCCCTGCGCTACGACCTGTACGCCGCCCTCGCGGCGCTCACCGCGGAGGTGCTCGGCGCGACACCGGCCGACCTACCGGCCGAGGAGCGGGTGCAGGAGTGGGAACGGTCGAACGCCATCTCGATCAGCCGTACCCGCAAGGCGATGGGGGAGTTCGATGAGTCCCGGGCGGATCTGGCGGCGCTCTCCGTGCTGCTACGGCAGATCCGCACCCTGGTGCGTACCTCGGCGGCCGGCTGACCCGCCGAACCGGTGGTCCGCGGCCCGGATCCCGTCGGTCACGGGATCCGGGCCGCGGACACCACGATGTTGTTGGGATAGCTGCGCTTCTTCCGGTCGAAGACGCCCCCGCAGGTGATCACCTGCAACCGAGGGGTGTCGGCGTTTCCGTAGACCTGTTCCGCCGGGAACTTTGACTTCGGGTACGACCTGACGGAGTCGACCCGGAACCGCACCACCGTGCCGTCGGCCCGGCTCACCTCGATCCGGTCCCCGCGTTTGAGCGCGCCGAGCCGGAAGAATACGGCGGGTCCGATCGCCGCCGAGTCGACGTGCCCGACCACGACGGCGTTGCCGACCTCTCCGGGGCTGACGCCGGCCTTGTACCAGCCGGCCAGCCGCGCCTGTTTGAACGAGGGCACCTGCACCGTGCCGTCCGGGTTCACCCCGACAGAGATGATCTTGGCGTCGACCTTGATCTTCGGGATCGTGATCCTGACCGGCTCGGACCGGGACAGCGGCGGGAGCGCGGGCTGGCTCGGCCGACCGGTGCCGCGGGCGGTGGGTTGCGGTCCGGGTGCCGCCGTGGCGGAGTCCGGCGTTGGCTCCGGGTCGGGTTCCGCGGCGTCCGCCGTGCCCTCGGCGACGACGTCGTCCGGCTGGGGCGGCTGCGCCGGTGCCGGGTTGAGCCCGGCGGTGAGCAGCGCCGTCCCGCCGATGGCGAGGAGCGTCACCAGGACGACGCCGGCGGCACGCCACGGTCGCCCGTGCCGGCCGCCGGCGCTCCCGGCGTGCGCGTCAGGCGACCGAACCATCGGTCCGACGCCGCCGCATCAGCAGGAAGCCACCGACCGCGGCCGCTCCCAGCATGCCGGCACCGGCCACGGCCTGGCTGCCGTTGCGGGTGACACCGCCGTCACCGGCGGGGACATGGCCGTACGGGAGCACCACGAGATTGCCGAAGCCGCAGCTGCCGGTGAGCGTGTACGTCCCGGGACGGGTGTGCCGCGGCACCTTCGTCGAGACCCAGTACTCGACGCCGGTGAGGTAGTTTCCGACACCGCCCTCGCCACCGGGCTGGGCCGGCTGGGCGCCGTCGCTCGGCAGCGGTGGCTGGTCGCCGTCCCCTGGTAACGGCGGCTGGCCGGGCGTGGCGGGCTGACCCGGTGTGGTGGGCTGACCCGGTGTGGTGGGCTGACCCGGTGTGGTGGGCTGACCTGGCGTCGGCTGGCCGTCGGCCGGCGGGGTCGGTTGCTCCTTGACGGGCTTGAGGTGGAGCGTGCCCGTGACCTTGGACGAGACCCAGGGATCCTCGACCGGGAAGACACACCTCAGGATGATCTTGACGCTGCTTCCCGCCCGCACACCCTTCGGCTCCGTGTAGACGAGGCCCAGGTTGCCCGGCTCGGGTGTGGGCGCTGCCACGGCGGTTCCGGGTGCGCAGATCAGCAGGGACGCGGCGCCGAGGGCAGCGCCCGCAATCACCTTTTCCAGCAACTTCCTACTCATGACTGGTAGTCACTCCTTCCCCGTTGGGTTCGCCCGACAGCAGTCGAGCCAGGAATGACGCTAGCTAGGTTTGTGAGGCTATGTCGCGATAACGGGCGTTTCCGCCGGTAGTTGGGATTGAGGTGGTAGAAGGGCTCGTTGCGCTGCTCGTGCCGGTACGCCGGCCCGTTCCCTGCCTGACACCCGCTGGGCGCTGTGCCCGGTTCCGGCCCGCTCGCGGTGGGGCTGGCGGAACGCCGATGGGGGCAGCACGTGCTGCCCCCATCGGCGTTCGTCGCGGCACCGCCGGCTCGGTCAGCCGGTGAGCGTGGCGAAGGCGACGATGTTGTCCGGATAGGAGCCCGTCTGTTCGTCGAAGTCCCCTCCGCAGGTCACCAGGCGCAGCCCGGGCACCGGGGACGGACCGTAGACGAGGTCGGTGGGGAAGTCCTCCTTCGGGTACGACCTCACGCTGTCCACGAGGAAGACGGCGGTCCGACCGTCCTGCCGGGTCACCTCGATCCGGTCCCCCGCCCGCAGGGAACCGAGGCGGTAGAAGACCGCCGGGCCCAGTTCCTTCGAGTCGACGTGGCCCACGATCACCGAGTTGCCGGTCTCGCCCGGGGAGGGACCCGGCTCGTACCACCCGGCGAGCTGTGCCTTGTCCAGCGGGGGCACCTCCACCATGCCGTCCGGGTCCACCCCCACCGGGATGACCGCCGCCGCCACCCCGATCGCCGGGATCGTCACCCGGACCGGTGCGGACCGGCCGTACGCCTCCGCGCCGGTCGCCGGCCCGGAGCCCGACGGCGGAGGGGTTGGGAGGTCGGAGCCGGTCGGCGCGGTCGTCGCCGACCCGGCGACCTGCTCCCGTGGCGTTGCGAGGTCGGGAGCGTTGAGCGCGGCGCCGATCATGCCGGCACCGACCAGGGCGAGCAGGGCGACGAGACCGACGCCCGCGGTGCGCCACCATGTCCTGCGGCGGCGGCCGGCGCTGTTCGCCGCCGCGGCGTCAGCCGAGCGGCTCATCGGTCCGACGCCGACGCATCAGTACCAGGCCGCCGAGCGCGGCCACTCCGAGTGCGGCCAGCCCGCCGGCCGCGAGGGTGTCCGCGGTGCCGGATGCCCGGCTGGCGGTGCCGGAGGCGGGGCTGGCCCCGGGTCCGCCGTCGCCGCCGTCCACCCAGCCCTTCGGGGCGACGACCAGCTCGCCCTCGCCGCAGGAGCCCGTCAGCGGGTACGTGCCCGGCTCGGCGTTCCACGGGATGGTGACGGTGGTCGCGTACTCGAACCCGGAGTCCGGGTACCCGGCGGAGGGCTCGTGTCGATCACCGCTCCCGCGGTCCGTCCACCCGGCGTGCTCCTCGGACCTCTCGCCATGCTTCCCGGCGTCGTGGTCCTCCCGACCCCGGTGATCCCCGGCGCCGTGGTCCTCCCAGCCGGTCCGGCCACCGCCGTCCGCGGGTACGCCGCCGCCGGTTCCGCTCGGGTTCTCCGGCTCCACCGGGGCCGGAATCCCCACGGGCGGGGCCGGCACCCGCTCGACATCGCCGGGCTCCCGGTCCGCCTGTCCCGCCGGGTCCGGCGTGTTCTCCTCCTCCAACCGACCGTCCTTCGGGGGCTCCGGCTGCGTCGTGCGTTCCAGGAACTCCTGGTGGTCGCGGTCCCGCCGGGTCTCTCCGCTGTCCTCGGCGTCCCGGGGCTCGGCGTGGTCCGCCCGGCTCTCCGGGCCGCCGTCGGCCCTCGTGCCGTGCTCCCGGTCCGTGTCGCCATCCGGCCTCGCCGCGCGGTCCTCGCCGGGCCGGTGTTCCGTCGGGGTCAGGTCGACCTTTCCGGTGACCCTCGACCACACCCACGCGTGCTTCTGCGCCTGCGGGCAGCGCTCGACGAGTCTGACCTCGTGGCCCGGTTTCGCCAGGTGCGGGTCCGTGTAGACCCGGCCCGGACCCTTTCCGTGGTGGCGGCCCTCGGGGCGGGGAGCGGCGTCGGCGAGGGCGGCCGAGGGGACGCAGAAGAGCAGCGACGCGCCGCCGAGGGCCGCCCCAGCGATCGCCTTGCCGAGGAACTTCGTGGACATGACGTTCGTCATCCTTCCCTCTTCGCTTCGGCCCGCCGGGAGACGAGCCACGTCCCGAGGTTAACGACTTTGTGAGCTTTCATCGGATTTTCCGGTCATCCCGCCAAATATGCAGTTCCGGCGGTGACACGTGCTATCTGGGGTGCTCCGACGTCTGCGCGTACTCTCGGCCGCCTGGGGCGGACCGTGGCGTTCCCCGGCCGCCGCCGTTCGCGCCACCTGTCGTACTCCGACCGGAGCTCGGCGCCATTCACCCGTCGGGGTCGCGCGCGCCTCGCGGCGATCGGGTCCCCTACCCGCGGTCGAAGGGCGGTATGGCCGGGTCGGCCGGGGTGACGGATCGGTATCTGTCAGTGTCTGGGTGTTGTGATGGAAGCGCTCCCATGCAAGAATTCATCCACTTGTGCTGGGGGAGCCACACCGCGCGACGGACGCCGAGGGCAGCCGGTTCTCCGGACGGCGTCACCACGGCCGCCTCGCCGGCGGCCGGCACCACCACCATCACGCCCGTCCGGGTCGGGCGAAACCACAGTCCCCCGTGGCGACTGCGGACGTACCCACCGACACGCGTCCGTCCGGTCGCCGCGCCGGTTCCTCGTCGGACCGGCTGGCCCTAGGAGATCAGTGGCAATGAAGTTACGGAACAGTCTGTCCGTCCAACAGAAGGCCGTGGCGGTGGCCGGTGCGAGTGCCCTGGTGGCCGCCGGTCTGGTCGCCATTCCGGCGTCCGGGGCCCTCGCCGCCCCCGGCTGTAGCGTGACCTACAGCACCAACCAGTGGCAGGGCGGGTTCACCGCCAACATCACCATCCGCAACGTCGGTGACCCGATCAGCAACTGGACCCTCCAGTTCACCTTCCCGGACAGCAACCAGCGGGTCAGCCAGGGCTGGTCGGCCAACTGGACCCAGTCCGGTAGCCAGGTGACCGCGACGAACATGCCGTGGAACGGCAGCCTCGCCACCGGCGCCTCGACCAGCATCGGCTTCAACGGCACGTGGAGCGGCAGCAACCCGGCGCCGACCTCGTTCACCGTCAACGGAGTCGCCTGCAACGGGTCCACCCCGCCGACGACGCCACCGACGACCCCGCCCACAACGCCGCCGACGACGCCGCCGACGACGCCGCCGACGACCCCGCCGACGACGCCGCCGACCGGATCACCCGGCGAGCGGGTGGACAACCCGTACGCCGGTGCCCAGGGCTACGTCAACCCGGAGTGGAAGGCCAAGGCGGAGAGCGTTCCCGGCGGTAACCGGGTCTCCAACACCCCGACCGCCGTCTGGATCGACCGGATCGCCGCGATCGAGGGGACCCCGGACAGTACCTCGAACGGCCCGATGGGCGTTCGGGACCACCTGGACGAGGCGCTGGCGCAGGGTGCGGACTACATCCAGTTCGTCATCTACAACCTGCCCGGCCGGGACTGCTCGGCGCTGGCCTCGAACGGTGAACTCAAGCCGGACGAGCTGCCGCGGTACAAGTCCGAGTACATCGACCCGATCGCGGCCATCCAGGCGGACCCGAAGTACGCCAGCCTGCGGATCATCAACATCATCGAGATCGACTCGCTGCCGAACCTGGTCACCAACACCGGCAGCCGGCCGACCGCGACCCCGGAGTGCGACACCATGAAGGCGAACGGTGGCTACGTTCGCGGTGTCGGCTACGCCCTGGCCAAGCTCGGCGCGATCCCGAACGTCTACAACTACCTCGACGCCGGCCACCACGGCTGGATCGGCTGGGACGACAACTTCCGGCCTTCCGCGCAGCTCTTCGCCGAGGCCGCCCGCGCCGAGGGCAGCACCCTGGCGAACGTGCACGGGTTCATCGCCAACACCGCCAACTACTCGGCCACCTTGGAGCCCTACCTCGACGTGACCGAGCAGAACCGGCAGTCGAAGTGGATCGACTGGAACCGGTACGTGGACGAGCAGCGGTTCGCCCAGGCGCTCCGCACCGAGCTGATCGCGCAGGGCTTCTCCAGCAGCATCGGCATGCTGATCGACACGTCCCGTAACGGTTGGGGCGGCTCGGCCCGGCCCACCGGCCCGGTTACCTCCGGCACGATCGACCAGCAGGTCGACGGCTCCCGCATCGACCGCCGGATCCACCCTGGCAACTGGTGCAACCAGAGCGGCGCCGGTCTCGGCGAGCGGCCGCGGGCCAACCCGGCTCCCGGCATCGACGCCTATGTCTGGATCAAGCCCCCGGGCGAGTCGGACGGCTCCAGCGAGGAAATCCCCAACAACGAGGGCAAGGGCTTCGACCGGATGTGCGACCCGACGTACACCGGCAACCCGCGTAACAACAACAACATGACCGGTGCGCTGCCCAACGCCCCGATCTCGGGCGCCTGGTTCCCCGCGCAGTTCCAGGAGCTGATGCAGAACGCCTACCCGCCGCTGAGCTGATGCAGAACGGCTACCCGTCGCTGTGATCGACGGCGACGACTGAGGCGCGGTACGCACGCACCAACCGGGCGGTCCCCGGCCCCGGCCCCGACACGGGTCGGAGCCGGGGACCGCCGCCGTCGAGTCCGGGTACGCCGCGCGTACCGGTCAGGGAACCGTCTTCTCCACCGCTGCCGGCCCCTCCCGGTCCAGGTCCTGGCGGGCCCGCTCCACATTGCCGGGCGTCGGGTCGCGGCCCTGGGCAACCGCGAGGTCCTCCGGGTCCCACGGCTGTTCGGCACCGGTTCTGGCCCGCTCCGGCGCGCCGCCGGCGCCCCCGCCGTGCGGGTCGCCGAGCAGGTCGTCGGTCGGGGGAAAGTCGGCCGGGACCTCCTCGACGTCGACGAAGTCCGGGTTTTCCGCCCCCGGGCCGCCGTCGGTGGCGAACTGGGGCACCGCCGTCTCGTCGTCGATCGCGGCGGCGACCTCCGGGGTCTCCTCCAGCGGACGGTACGGCCTCGGATCGCGGTCGGTCATGCTGCTGCCCTCCTGTCCGGTGCCCGGCCCGGCTGGCCCGGACGCCCGGACGGGATCACCCGTGACCCGTCCCGCGTTCCGTTGCCAGCTACGTCTCCGGAATCGACTACCCCGTGCCGGCGGTCTCATACCGGCCCGGGCTGTGCGCCCGCGGCTGGTTCCCGCGGGCGTCAGCGAGCCGGCCGACGCGCGGTACGGGCACGGACCACCGGCCGAGCGGCCGGTCCGAACGCGCGACGGCCGCACCGGAGGGTCGTCGGCCACACGCACCTGCCCGACCACCGGTCGGGGAGGTCAGTCCCCGTCGTCGATGCCGTCGGTGCGGTCCTCGGCCACGCCGTCGCCGGGCCGGGCGGTCTCGTCCGCGCGCGGGTCGCGGCGGTCCCCGGCGAGCGCGGACGCCGCGACGGCGCCGCCGACGGTGGGCGCGCCGAAGGTGGTGGGTAGCGGCGCTGGTTCGCGGAACTCCGGCCGGTCCGCCCCGTCGACCCGGTGTGATCCGCCGTCCGCGTCCGGCGACCCCTGCCGATCCGACCCGTCCTGCACCGCGCGGTCCGCCGGTCGGCCCGGGGTCCGGTCTGCCACGTCCCGGTCGTACGAGCCCCGCTCGTCCAGCGCGTCCCCGGGGTGACCGTCGTCCTGAATGTGCTGGTGCTGCTGGTGCATGGGTCCGCTCCTCACCGACTCGTCACGTCCGGGTCCTCGATCTCCTCCCAGGCGGTCGCGTACCGCCGTCGCGCCTCGGCGGAGGGCCGGGTCAGGGTGAGCACCTCGTGCCGGCGTTCGTGTTCCCGCAGGTCGCGCTCGGCCGCGGCACGGCTGCGCTGCTCCTCGACCAGTCGCGCGTACTCCGGGCCGAACCGGGTCCGCTGGGCCTGGCGCCGGGAGGCGACCCAGATGACCGGTACCGCCGCCACGACGACCAGGACGACGAGGACGATGAGGACGGCTTCTGTGGGCGACATGGCTCCTCCTTCGTCACCCGGTATTCCCGCTCGCCCCCGAATCGCAATCCCGATCCGCCGTTCTTTCGCCGTGGATGCCGGGACACCTTCCGCCCGTGGTTGGCGGGACAGGGCGACACCGGACGGCGTGGCCGTCACCCCGTCAGTGGCCATGCAGGGGGCCGGTGATCTTGGCGGGACGCGCTCCGTGGCTGCGGCCCCACCCGCCGGTCGGGACCGCCTAGACTCGCCGACATGACGCGCCGACGACATTAGGTCTCGACCAGAGGCCCGCGCGGCGACCGAGGCCGCGCCCCGCCAGGACGACGCTCCGCGACCACCACGTCCGGAACGTCCCCCGGGAGGGCCTCATGCTCCACTCCACCGCATCCGCGCCCGACGTCCAGGCGCGGCGCCTGGCGGCCACCTACTACCTCTACGCCTTTCTGGACGAGTTCGTCCTGCTCTACCCGGTGTACGCGTTGCTCCTCACCGACACCGGTCTCTCCATCCCGCAGGTCTCGTCGCTCTTCCTCGCCTGGTCCCTGACCGGTGTGCTGCTGGAGGTCCCCTCCGGCGTACTCGCCGACGCGGTCTCCCGCCGTCTCCTGCTCGGGGTGGCGCCGCTGCTCGGCGCCGTCGGCTATGGACTCTGGGTGCTGGCCCCGTCGTACGGAGTCTTCGCGCTCGGGTTCGTGCTCTGGGGCGCCCGCGGCGCCCTCCAGTCCGGTGCCGCCGAGGCACTGGTGTACGAGGAACTCGACCGGCTCGGCCTGGCCGGGCGGTACGGCCGGCTCATCGGCCGGGCCGAGAGCATCGGCCTGGCCGCCGCCCTGCTCGCCACCGCCGCGGCGGCTCCGGTCTTCGCCGCCGGCGGCTACCCGGCGGTGGGGGCGGCGAGTGTGCTCGCCAGCCTCTGCTGTGCGGTCGCCGGGTTCGCGCTCCCCGAACACCGGCGCCCGGCGTCCGGTGCCGACAAACCGGCCCGGGCCGAGTCGGATCCCGCACACCCACGTCCGACGCCCGGAGCGGGAGAACCCGACCCGGCGGAGCCGGACCCCGAACCGGCCACCTGGTGGGCGATCCTGCGAACCGGGCTCGCCGAGGCCCGCAGAGATCGGGTGGTCCGCCAGGCCCTGCTGCTCCTACCGGTGATGCTCGGGATCTGGGGCGGGCTGGAGGAGTACACGTCGCTGCTGGCCGGGGAGGTCGTGCCGGCGGCGGGCGTGCCGCTGCTGGTGCTCCTCGTCTCGGCCGGGGTCATGCTCGGTGGCCTGCTCACCCCGTACGGCCAGCGCCTGTCGGCCCGGTGGCTCGCCGCCACCGTCGCCCTGTCCGCCGCCCTGCTGGCCCTCGGTGCGCTGCGTGCCCGGCCGGAGGGCTTCGTCCTGATCGCCGCCGCGTTCTGCGGTCTGCAGATGGCGAGCATCGTCGTCTCCGTACGGCTCCAGCAGCGCATCACCGGGCCGAGCCGGGCCACCGTCACCTCCCTGGCGGGGCTCGGCACCGAACTGGTCACCATCTCCCTCTACGGCGGGTACGCCCTCGCCTCGACGGTCGCCACGCACAAGGTGATCTTCGCTCTGTGCGCCGTGCCGTACCTGGCGACGGCGGTCGCGCTGGCCCTGCGTGCCCCGGCGGTGGCGGCGCCCCCGGCCCCCGTCCCCGCCCGGGCCAAAGGTGCACGGTGACCGGGTCGGCCACGGGCACGGATGGCCGAGCATGGCCAGACGTGCCCACGTCCGGTAGTGCGCGGCGCCATGATTACGTATCCTGCCCAAGGCACGCGCGCCCGCGACCCTCGACTCTGGCCGGAGCCGCGGGCCGCCGGTCCGGGTGCCGGTCCCTGACGCCATCCCATCCGGCGAGGTCTGATTGGAAACCCAGAACTGGCCGATCCGGTCGAAGATTGTCGCGCTGGTCGTCGTGCCGATCGTCGCCCTCATGGCACTCTGGATCTTCGCGACGACGCTCACCGTGGGACCGGCGTCCAGTCTGCTCGCGACCCGCACCCTCCTCGAGGAGATCGGCCGCCCCGGCGAGACGCTCGTCGCGGAGCTGCAGAAGGAGCGGCGGCTCTCGGTGATGTGGCTGGCCGATCCCGCCGTCGCGCCGGCCCTCACCGACCAGCGCGCCCGTACGGACCACGCGCTCGCCGAGCTGCGGCGCCGGGTCTCCGACGAGGATGTGCGCGACGTCACGAGCGAGACCCTCGACGCCCGACTCGACCAACTGCTCGGCGCCGCCGAGGCGCTGCCGTCCGGCCGTGGCTTCATCGACCAGCGCAGCGTCGACGCGATCGGGGCGCTCGGGCTCTACAGCGGCATCATCGACGCGGCGTTCCGGACCTTCTCCGCCCTGCAGGCGCTCCCCGACGAGAACCTGTCCCGCGAGGTCGGCGCGCTCACCGACCTCGGCCGGGCTCGCGAGGTGCTCGCCCAGGCCGACGCCCTGCTCGCCGGGGTCTTCCGCGCCGGACGCTTCGGGCCCGGGGAACACACCCTGCTCGTCCAGATCATCGGCACCCAGCGCTTCCTCTCCGCTGCCGCCGTCGCCGAGCTGCCGGACGCCGAGCGGACGAGGTACCAGCAGCTCACCGAGGCCGAGCCGTTCCGCCAGCTCCGCGCGATGGAGGACGACCTGATCGGGCGGGGGCGCAGCGGCGCCGCCGCGCCGGTCGACTCCCAGTCCTGGCAGCTCAACCACGAACTCGTGCAACAGCAGCTGCGGGAGTTCGAGCTGTCCGGCGCCGAGGACCTGGCCGAACGCAGCCGCCCCGTGGCGGCCATCATCCTGATCCGGTTGGGCCTGGCCGGCCTGCTCGGCTTCGTCGCCGTCCTGGTCTCCGGGATCATCGCGTTGCGGATCGGTCGGTCGCTGGTCAGGCGCCTCACCAGTCTGCGCGCGGCCGCGCTCGCCATGGCGAACGAGCGACTTCCCAACGTGGTCGCCCGGCTACGCCGGGGTGAGGAGGTCGACGTCGCCGCCGAGGCCCCGTCGCTACACTTCGGACAGGACGAGATCGGCCAGCTTGGGCAGGCGTTCAGTGAGGTGCAGCGCACCGCCATCCGGTCGGCGGTGGACGAGGCGGCGTTCCGGAAGAGCCTGCGGGACGTCTTCCTCAACATCGCGCGGCGTAACCAGACCCTGCTGCACCGGCAGCTCGCGCTGCTGGACACGATGGAGCGCCGGGTCACCGAACCGACCGAGTTGGCCGACCTGTTCCGGCTCGACCACATGGCGACGCGGATGCGGCGGCACGCGGAGGACCTGGTGGTTCTCGCCGGGGCGGCGCCGGGGCGGGGCTGGCGCAACCCGGTCGCGATGATCGACGTGATCCGGGGCGCGATCTCCGAGGTCGAGGACTACGCCCGCGTCGACCTGGGCACGGTGCCGCCGGCGGCCCTCGTCGGTCCGGCGGTCGGCGACGTCATCCACCTGCTCGCCGAGCTGATCGAGAACGCGACGTCGTTCTCGCCACCGCACACCCGAGTCCGGGTCACCGGCCAGCTCGCCGCCAAGGGCTACGCGATCGAGATCGAGGACCGGGGCCTCGGGATGGACGCCGAGGCCATCGAGCAGGCCAACCGGCGGCTGGCCGAACCGCCGGACTTCGACCCGGCCGACAGCGCCCGGCTCGGGCTCTACGTGGTCGCCCGGCTCGGCGCACGGCACAACGTCCAGGTACGGCTCCGGCCGTCGCCGCACGGCGGGATCATCGCGGTGGCGCTGGTGCCGAGCGACCTGGTGGTGCCGGAGAGCGCGGTCCCGGCTGCCCGCGACGGGAAGTCGGCGTCCCGGAAGCCGGCCGGCGCGGCCCTGGCGGGGCGGGGTCCGAAGCGGACCGTGCCGACCGTCGGCGCGGGACGGGACGCCGGCGCGGAGCCGGGCGCGAGTGGCGCGGCGGATGCCGGCGCGGAGCCGGACCGTCGGGCGGGGACGCCGGCGGACGACTCCCGTAGCGTGTCGGCGCTCGGGCCGCGCCGCCGGGCGGGCGAGGCGCTCAACGCACTGATCGCGGCGACGACCGGCCGCCGTGCCGGGACGCCGGACCCGGACGGCGGTGCGCCGGAGACCGACCCCGTGCCGGAGCCGGATCGTGGTGCGGCGCGGACCGACGGTGGTGCCCCGGAGACCGACCCCGGCACGCCCGCGCCCCCACCCGCGGCGGGGACCGGTGGCGACGACACCGTCGTGTTGCCGGCCGTCCGGCTCGCGGATTCGGCCGATCCCGAGCGGCCAGCCGACCGGCCGGCGGCACCGGTGCGGGTGTCCGAGGGGCCGATCCGCCCGGTGGTGGCGCCGGCGGGCCCGGACGGGCTGCCCCGCCGGATCCGGCAGACCAATCTCGCGCCACAGCTGCGGACGCCCGGCCCGGGGGCCGGCCCGTCCGCCGCCGGTCGGGCCGGCAGCGGCGCCGGCCAGGGCCGTGGACCCGGCGGGTACGACCCGTCGGACGAGCCGTCGCCCCGCTCACCCGAGCAGGTCCGAGCGGTGATGGCGGCGTTGCAGGCGGGTACGGCGCGTGGCCGCCGGGACTCCGGCGTGGCGCCGCCCTCCATCGGAAACCCCGACGACACGGCCCGGGTCGCCGACCCGGGCACCACCGATTCGGAAAGGGACGGGTGAGTGGTGCAGACGACGAGGCCGGCTTCGGATCTCAGCTGGCTGCTCGATGATCTCGTGGCGCGGGTGCCGTCCGCGCGGCAGGCCGTGGTCCTCTCCGCCGATGGGCTGCTGATGGCCGCGTCCCAGGGGCTGGGTCGGGAGGACGCCGAGCACATGGCGGCGATGGCGTCCGGCTTCCAGAGCCTGGCCAAGGGGGCGAGCCGGCACTTCCAGGCCGGTCCGGTCCGGCAGACGGTGGTCGAGATGGAAGACGCGTTCCTCTTCGTCACCGCCGCCGGCCAGGGAGCCTGTCTGGCGGTGCTGAGCAGCGCCTCGGCCGACATCGGGGTCATCGCCTACGAGATGGCCATGCTGGTCACCCGGGTGGGCCAGAACCTGAGCGCCCCGTCCCGATCCCCCGGGGCGCCGTCCGATGCGGACTGACCCGCCCGGCCCGCACCACGAGTGGCTGGACGACGAGGCCGGGCCCGTCGTCCGGCCGTACGCGGTGACCGGGGGCCGGGTCCAGCCGGCGTCCGGCAAGTTTGACCTGATGGCGTTCGTGGTGGCCGGCCCACCCGACGAAGGCCCGCAGCCACCGCAGCCGGAACACCGGGCCATCATCGCGGCGGCGCAGCGACCGGTGGCGGTGGCCGACCTCGCCGCCGACCTGGACCTGCCCGTCGGCGTGGTACGTGTCCTGCTCGGCGACCTGCTCGCCACCGGGCGGATCTCGATGTACGAGCCGCCCGCCTCGCGCCAGTTCCCAGACGACGACATTCTCAAGGCGGTGGTCAATGGACTCCGGGCGCTCTGACCGGATCCCGGTCGCGCTGAAGATCCTCATCGCGGGCGGCTTCGGGGTCGGCAAGACGACCCTGGTCGGTGCCGTGAGTGAGATCCGGCCCTTGCAGACGGAGGAGGTGCTGACCGACGCGAGTGTGGGCACCGACGACCTCTCCGGGGTGGAGGGCAAGCAGACCACCACGGTCGCGATGGACTTCGGCCGGATCACCATCAACGACGACCTCCAGGTCTACCTGTTCGGCACCCCGGGGCAGGACCGGTTCTGGTTCCTGTGGGACGAGTTGGCGTACGGGGCACTCGGCGCCGTGGTGCTCGCCGACACCCGTCGGCTCGCCGACTGCTTCCCGTCCGTGGACTACTTCGAGCGCCGGGGGATCCCGTTCGTGGTCGGGGTGAACTGCTTCGACGGCGCCCGCCGATACAGCGTCGAGGCGGTGCGCAGCGCCCTCGACCTGGACCCGGACGTGCCGATCCTGCTCTGCGACGCCCGGAGCCGGCAGTCTGGCAAGGAGGTGCTGATCGCCTTGGTCGAGCACGTCGCCCAGCGCCAGGGAGACCCGGTACGGACCCACTGATCCGGCACCACCGGCCGGGACCCGTCACCGCCCGGTGAACCGACCGCCCCGTTCGGGCGAACAGGCTCAGGTGCGGTGGCGGCGGCTCACGGACGGGAGGCCCGGTGCGCCGGTCAGCCGTCGACCAGCAGGACGTCCAACCGGCGCGGCCCGTGCACGCCCTCGACCCGGTTCAGCTCGATGTCGCTGGTCGCCGAGGGCCCGGAGATCAGGGTGATCGGTCGGGTCGGGTCGGCGAGCCGGGCAAGGGCCTCCGGCACCCCGGCGACCACCTGGTCGGCCCGGACCACGCAGAGGTGGTGGTCGGGGACCAGGCTCAGCAGCCGGCGACCCTGCTCGGGGCCGCCGTCCAGGATCAGCGTTCCGGTCTGCGCGACCGCGACCGCGCAGCCGGTGACCACCGCGAGTCCCGGCTCGTCGAGGTCGGCCACGGTCAGCGGCGCCGGATCGCCGTCCCGCCGGATCCGTCCCAGGTACGTCGAGAGCCACGTCTCCGGCACGCCGGCCGGCGCCACGACGGTGGGCACCGGACCCAGCAGGTCGGCGAGCGCTCCGGCGACGTCGCGGGGTGCGCAGCGCCGTACCGTGGCGCGGTAGTCGACGAGGCGGTCGACCAGCAGGTCGAGCAGGTCCGCGTCGGGAGGGGTGGGGACGGCCGGGGCGGTGCGGTAGTCCCGGGGAACCGTCACCGGGGCGGTCGGTCGGGCGGCCCGGATCCGCGCCAGGATCTCCTCCCGGGCGGAGCCGGCGGCCCGGTCAGCCGGCGTCACGGCGTCCTCCCGCCGCCCGGGTGCCCTCCCGGGCAGCCCACCAGTCGCGGAACGTCTGGGCGGCCGGCAGCGGGGCGTCCCGGCTCGCGGTCCAGGCCGACAGCGGCCAGGGCAGCCGGCGTACGCCGCGTCCCCCGGTGAGCCAGCGGAGCGGGGCGGAGCCGCGTCGGGCGGCCCGCAGCGCCGCCGCGTACCGACGCCGGTCCCGCATCACCCAGGACATCGTCCGCATCGCGGCACGCTCCGCCGAGGGTCGCCCGCGGCGGGCGTCCACCCCGCGCTGCCGCAGGTGCACCAGCACCTGGGGGATGTCGATCCGGACCGGACAGGCGTCGAAGCAGGCACCGCAGAGCGTCGAGGCGTACGGCAGGCTCCGGTTGGCTCCGGCCTCCGGACCGGTGAGCTGCGGCGACAGGATCGCGCCGATCGGGCCGGGATAGACCGACCCGTACGCGCGTCCGCCCACCCGCTCGTAGACGGGGCAGACGTTCAGGCAGGCCGAGCAGCGGATGCAGCGCAGCGCCTGGCGACCGACCGGATCGGCGAGGGTGGTGGTACGTCCGTTGTCGACGAGCACGATGTGCAGCGTCGTCGGCCCGTCCCCGGGGGTGACCCCGGTCCACATCGAGGTGTACGGGTTCATCCGCTCGCCGGTCGAGGAGCGGGGCAGCAGCTGCAGGAAGACCTCCAGGTCGCGGAAGGTCGGCAGCAGCTTCTCCACCCCGACCACCGAGATCAGGGTCTCCGGCAGGGTGAGGCACATCCGACCGTTGCCCTCGGATTCGACGACGACGAGGGTGCCGGTCTCGGCGATCGCGAAGTTGGCTCCCGAGACCGCCACCTTCGCGCTGAGGAACTTGGCCCGTAGGTGCCGGCGGGCCGCCTCGGCGAGCGCGGCCGGCTCGTCGGTCAGCGTGCCGAGGTCGACTCCGGGCATCCGGCGGGCGAAGATCTCCCGGATCTGCCGCCGGTTGTAGTGGATCGCCGGCACCAGGATGTGCGACGGGGTGTCGTCGGCGAGCTGCACGATCAGTTCGGCGAGGTCGGTCTCCACGGCCGCGATCCCCGCCTCGGCCAGCGCCTCGTTGAGCCCGATCTCCTGGGTGGCCATCGACTTGACCTTGACGACCTCGGTGCTGCCGGTACCGCGTACCAGATCGGTGACCAGGGCGCAGGCCTCGGCGGCGTCCCGGGCCCAGTGCACGGTGGCGCCGGCGGCGGTGGCGGCCGCCTCGAACTGTTCGAGCAGTTCCGGCAGGCGGGCGAGGACGTCGTTCTTGATCGCCGCACCGGCGGCGCGGAGCTGGGGCCAGTCCGGTACCTCCCCGACCACCCGTAGGCGCTTGTCCCGGATGGTGTGGGTGGCGCGCCGGAGGTTGGCCCGCAGTTGTGCATCGCCGAGTTCGCGCCGGGCCGCCACCGGGAACGGCAGTGGCGCCACGATGTTCCCGGTGCCGCCGCGGTGGCCGCCGCCGGGTCCGGTGGCGACGGCGGCCTCCGCCACCCCGCCCCGGCGGGCGGCCGGTTCGCCGCCGGTCACCGGTCCACCTCCGCCGCGGATCCGCCCCGGGGACCCTGAGGCCGGAGGGTCGCGGCTCCGCCGGTCACCGCTCCGCCTCGGGGTCGACGGGCGCCAGGCCGGCGAGGATCTCCGCGTAGTGCACGGCGCGGACCGGGGCGCCCGCGCCGGAGCGCGCCCCGCGGGACAGGCCGCCCCCGATGTGCGCGAGGCAGGAGTTGTCCGCCGCCGCGACGTACCCGGCGCCGGTCTCCCGGATGGCCGCGCACTTGTCGGCGAGCATCGCGGCCGACACGTCGGCGTTCTTCACCGCGAAGGTGCCGCCGAAGCCGCAGCACTCCTCGGCGCCGGGCAGGTCGACCAGGTCGAGCCCGCGCACCGCGCGGAGCAGCCGCAGTGGCCGGTCACCCAGCCGGAGCATCCGCAACCCGTGACAGGTGGGGTGGTAGGTGACCCGGTGCGGGAACGAGGCACCCACGTCGGTCACCCCGAGCACGTCGACGAGCAGCTCGGAGAGTTCGTAGACCCGCGGTGCGACCTCGTCGACCGCCGCCGCGAGGTCGGGGTCGCCGGCCGCCAGCCGGGGGTACGACTCGCGGACCATCGCCACGCAGGAGCCGGACGGGGCGACCACCGCGTCGTACCCGGCGAAGGTCTCGACGAAGCCCCGGACCAGCGGTAACGCCTCGGCGCGGTAGCCGCTGTTCGCGTGCATCTGCCCGCAGCAGCCCTGCGCGGCCGGGAACTCCACGGTGTGGCCGAGGCGCTCCAGCACCCGTACCACGGCCCGGCCGGTGGCCGGGAACATCAGGTCGTTGACGCAGGTGACGAAGAGGGCTACCCGCACCGCGCACCTCCCGCGGCGCGGGGGTCCGCCGGTGTGGGCAACCCGATCACGATCGAAGATCCTATCGGATCGCCAGGTGGGGGCAAGGGCTCGCGGACCCGGGCGGCTGGCCGGACCCGGACAGCGGGCTCTGGTTTGATCGAGCGTGAGTCCGACGGCGATCAGACCAGGGAATGGAGCGAGGATGTCTGACGACGCGAACGGAATCATCCATCTCGGCTGCTACACGGCGGCCAGCGGCGGGCGGGGAAGCGGCATCGTCGCGGCCCGGCGGGACCCGGAGACCGGTGACCTCGACCTCCTCGGGGTGGTGGCGGAGACGCCGTCCCCGTCGTTCCTGACCCGGCATCCCCGGCTGCCCGTGCTGTACGCGGTCAACGAGCTCACCGAGGGGACGGTGAGCGCCTGGACCGTTCACCCCGACGGCACGCTCACCGCGCTCGGCGTCCGCTCCACCGGCGGTGACGGCCCCTGTCACCTCGCCGTCGACCCGGACGGCCGGTTCCTGTACGTGGCGAACTACGGCAGCGGTAGCGTCGCCGTGCACCCGTTGGACCCGACCGGCGCGCCGGGGGAGCGGACCGACCTCGTGGTGCACGAGGGGCACGGTCCGGTTGCGGACCGGCAGGAGGGGGCACACGCGCACATGGTCTCGCCGGATCCGGCGGGGACCGGACTCTTCGCCATCGACCTCGGCACCGACACGATCTACCGCTACCACCGGGACGACGCCGGACGGCTGCGCCTGGCCGGCCGTACCGTGACCCCGCCCGGCACCGGTCCCCGCCACCTGGCCCGGCACCCGGACGGCCGGCGGTGTTTCGTCGCGGGCGAACTCGACGGCTCCGTACACGCCTACGAGTGGGACGGCGCCGACGGCCTGACCGCGCGGGGCCGAATCGAGGCCAGCCGGCGTTCCGGGCTGGTCCAACCGTCCGAGATCACCGTCGGGCCGGACGGGCGATTCCTCTACCTCGCCAACCGGGGTGTCGGGACGGTGTCGGTGTTCGCTCTGGACGGTCCGCTGCCCCGGTACGTCACCGAGGTGCCGACCACCGCGGACTGGCCCCGGCACATCGCGGTGCTCGGCCGGCACCTGTATGTGGCGGAGGAACGGGCGGACGTGGTGGTGGTGTTCCCGATCGATCCGACCAGCGGCGTGCCGGGACCGGTGACGGCCCGGGTGGAGGTGGCGAGCCCGACCTGCGTTCTCGGAGAGCGAACCTTAAATCTTTGACAAGCGCACATAAGATCGATCTGCGAATGCGAGCCGGAAAAGCCCCTCAATGGGGTGCTTACCCAACAGTAAGGGAGCGGCCGGCTACCCAAAGTGAATTATCTTCGGAATGACTTTGCCGCCTGGCTAACATTCCGCCACCTGCCACTGGCAGGAGCTGTGAGAAATCCGCAAGATGGTCGGGTGCCTGGCCGCCATCGCAGACGTAGGAACGGTCGTACGACGGGCGCCATCGCCGGGGCGGTGGCGCTGGTCCTCGTCGTGGTCGGCGGGTGGTTCGGCTACCAGCGGTGGGTCGCCCCGGACTGCTCGGGAGAGCTCCGGCTCACCGTTGCCGCCGCGCCGGAGATCGCGCCGGCGGTGCAGGCCACCGCCGAGGCGTGGATGGCCGACGGCGCCGCCGTGGACGGCACCTGTGTCGCCGTCGACGTCACCGCGAGTGAGCCGGTTGACGTCGCCGCCGCCATCGCCGGGCAGCACGGCGTCTCGCTCAACGGCGTCGGCCAGGCGAGTGGCAACGCGGTGCTTCCGACCGTCTGGGTGCCGGACTCCTCCACCTGGCTGCTGCGGCTGCGCCAGCAGGCTCCCGGGTTCGACCCGGGCAGCGGCGCCTCGCTGGCGCGCAGCCCGGTCGTGGTGGCGATGCCCGAACCGGTCGCCGTCGAGCTCGGGTGGCCGCAGAAGCGGATCGGTTGGTCCGACCTGCTGAAGACGATCACCACCGGCACGCGGCTGCGGACCGGCATCGTCGAGCCGAGCCGGGACGCGGCCGGGCTCTCCGGCCTCCTCTCCCTGGCCGCGGCGGCGCAGGCGGCCGGGGCAAACGGCGCCGAGGCGCAGCGGGTGACCACCGCGGCGTTGCGGACCCTGGCCACCGGCCGGGCGGCGGTCCGCGAGGAACTGATCGCCCGGTTCCCCCGGGCCACCGACGCGGCGTCGATCGCCTCGGGCCTCGGCGCCGCCCCGCTCTCCGAGCGGGACGTCGTCGAGTTCAACGCCAGGAAGCCGCCGGTTCCGCTCGCCGCCCTCTATCTGGACCCCGCGCCGCTGTCGCTCGACTACCCGTACGCGGTGATGCCCGGTGCGGAGCCGGCCCGGGTCGCCGCCGCCGAGCGCTTCTTCGCCCAGCTCGACACGCCGGCGTTCCGGTCCCGGTTGGGCGGCCAGGGGCTGCGCGGCCCGGATGGGACCTGGGGCAAGGACTTCTCGGCCCCGCGCGGCGCGCCGAGCCCGGCGGGGGCCGATCCGACCCCGAGCACCGAGACGAACTCGGGCGGTACGGCGGCCGGCGGCTCGGCGGCGGTGATCGAGCGCACCCTCTCCAGTTGGTCGGTCGCCACCCAGCCCGGCCGGATGCTGGCGGTCATCGACGTCTCCGGCTCGATGCTCGAAACGGTCCCCACCGCGAACAACGCCACCCGGATGCGGGTGACGCTGGAGGCGGCCCGGCGCGGCCTCGGTCTCTTCGACGACTCCTGGGCCCTCGGGCTCTGGACCTTCTCCACCGAACTCTCCGGCAGCCGTGACTACCGCCAACTGGTGCCGATCGGGCCGCTCTCCAGCCAGCGCAGCAGGCTGGAGCGCGAACTGGCCGCGATCCGACCCAAGCGGAACGGCGACACCGGCCTCTTCGACACGATTCTCGCCGCGTACCGCACGGTGCAGGAGGACTGGGAGCCGGGCCGGGTCAACTCGGTGGTGATGCTCACCGACGGCAAGAACGAGGACGCCAACGGGATCAGCGAGTCGGCGCTGATCCGCGAGTTGAAGCGGATCGTCGACCCGGACCGCCCGGTACAGGTCGTGATCATCGGGATCGGCAGCGAGGTCAAGCGCTCCGAACTGGAGGCGATCACGAAGACCACCGGTGGCGGCGTCTTCGTCACCGAGGATCCGGCCAAGATCGGTGACATCTTCCTCCAGGCGATCGCGCTGCGCCCGACCACCGTCCCGCGCTGACCACCCCGGCCGCGGCGCCTGTCCCGGCCGGCCTGACCACCCCGGCCACGCCGCGCCGTTCACCGGCCCGCGCCGACACCACCCCGGGCGCGGTACCTGCCCCTGGGCGCGGCACCCGCTCCGGCCGGGTGTCGCCGCGTGCCGGCCGGGGGCGTCACCTCGGCGGCGTGCCAGGCCGCGTCGGCCGGCTGAACAGCGGGTTGCCGGCAGCGCAAACAAGTGACAGTAATCTGTCGGAGGCGCTGCGTAGTGCCCCTGGTGGGCGAAGATGTCGACGTGCCAATCGGGCCGGTGGCGCGGGTAGCCAGCGGCGGATCGGGTTGCCTTCTGGGGAGCGAGGGAGGGCCAGTGACGTCGCCGACACTGCTGAGTCCCGCCACGATGCCTCCGGAGCCAACTCCGGAGGCATCCGCGCGATCCCCCCGAGACCGTCGGCGCACCTATATCCGAGCCATTCTCGCGCTCGACACGGTCATCCTGATCCTGGCGGTGATCGGCGGCTACGTCGCCCGGTTCGGTGGCGACGAGGCGCGTGGCTCCGACATCCCGTACGTGATCGTCGGCCCCGGGCTGGTGCTCGCCTGGCTGGCCTCGCTGAAGGCGTTACGCTGCTACGACCACCGGGTGCTCGGCTACGGCGCGGACGAGTACCGCCGGGTCATCTCCGCCAGCCTGCGGCTGGCCGGCGGTGTCGCGATCGCCGGATACCTCGCCGACGTCGGGGTCTCCCGGGGTTTCCTCGGCATCTCGTTCGCGGTCGGCACCGTCGCGCTGGTGGCGGCCCGGTTCGCGGCCCGTAAACACCTGCACCGCGCCCGTTCCCGAGGCGGGGGATGGTCCCGCCGGGTGCTGGTGGTCGGCGACACCGCACACGTCCTGGAGCTGGTGCACACGCTGCGGCGCGAGCCGTACGCCGGGTACCAGGTGGTCGGGGCCTGCATCCCCGACGCGCTGCTCGCCCCGGTGCCGCAGCGGCTCGGCGACGTGCCGGTGCTGGGGTCGTTCCGGGCGATCGTCGACGCCGCCATGGCGATCAACGCCGACACCGTGGCGGTGACCGCCTGCAGCGAGCTGACCGCCGCCCGGCTCCGCCGGCTCGGGTGGCAGCTCGAGGGGACCGGCATCGACCTGGTTCTCGCACCGGCGCTCACCGACGTCGCCGGACCGCGGATCCACACCCAGCCGGTGGCGGGGTTGCCGCTCATCCACGTCGAGGCGCCCGAGTTCCGGGGAGCACGCAAGCTCGTCAAGGGTTTCGTGGACCGCGCCCTGGCGTTCACCGCGCTGTTCCTCAGCCTGCCGTTGCTGGCCGCCATCGCGATCGCCATCAAGCTCGACAGCCGGGGGCCGGTGATCTTCCGTCAGGTCCGGGTCGGGCTCGGCGGCCGGGAGTTCGGCGTCTACAAGTTCCGGACCATGGTGGAGAACGCGGATGCGCTCCTCGCCGATCTGGCGGCCCGGAACGAGACCGACGGGCTGCTGTTCAAGATGCGCGACGATCCCCGGGTGACCCGCGTCGGCCGGGTGCTCCGTAAGTGGTCCCTCGACGAGTTGCCGCAGCTCGCCAACGTCCTCCTCGGACAGATGAGCCTGGTCGGGCCGCGCCCGCCGCTCCCGTCCGAGGTGGCGCGCTACGATGGCGACGTGGCCCGCCGGCTGCTGGTGAAACCGGGCATGACCGGGCTCTGGCAGGTCAGCGGCCGGTCGGACCTGAGCTGGGAGGACGGCATCCGCCTGGACCTCTACTACGTGGAGAACTGGTCGCTCGCCGCCGACCTCACGATCCTCTGGAAGACCTTCGGCGCGGTGATCCGCACCCGGGGCGCGTACTGAGCCGCCGCCTCGGACGCCCGGCGGCCGGCCGGCCGTGTGGCGTCTGCTATCCGCCCGATCGCGGTCGTCCGCCTCCGGCCCGTCCGCGGTCCCGTCCGCCCGCGACCGGGGTGGTGAGCCACCGGGCCGGGTGCTCCAGCACCGTGCGGACCACCGAGCCGGCGGCGCCGAGGGCGGCGGCGTCGCCGCCGAGCAGCGCGGCCCGGACGGTCACCGGCGACCAGGCGGCGGTGAGGACCCGGCGGCGGATCTCCGCCTCGATCGGCGGGGCCAGCCAGCGGGCGAGCGGCGCGTAGACGCCGCCGAGGACCACCGTGTCCACGTCGAGCAGATTGATCACCCCGGCGACCGCGACCCCGAGCGCGCCCGCCGCCTCGGTCAGGGCCTGACAGGCCACGGGATCGGCCCGCTCGGCCGCCTCGACCAGCCGGGCGACGGGTGACCCGGCCAGCCCGGCGCTGGCGAGGATCGCCTCCTGCCCGGCGTACTGCTCCAGACAGCCCCGGCCACCGCATCGGCACGGTCGCCCCTCGGGGTGCACCGGTACGTGGCCGAGTTCGCCGCTCCAGCCCCGCGCGCCCCGGAAGAGGCTGCCGTGCAGCACGATCCCGGCACCGATCCCCACCTCGCCGGAGATGTAGATGAAGGTGGCCGGGTCCGGTGCTCCGGCCCGCAGCTCGCCGAGCGCCGCGAGGTTGGCCTCGTTGTCCACCATGAGGCCGGTCTCGGCGAGCACCGGGTGCGCACCGAGCAGGGCCGGTACGTCCACGTCCCGCCAGCCGAGGTTGGGCGCGAGCCGGACCACGCCGTCGGCGGTGACCAGCCCGGGGACCGCGAGCGCCGTGCCGGCGAGCCGCAGGTCCTGCCGGGCCGCCTCGGCGTCCGCCTCGGTGATCAGCTCGGCGACCATGGCCAGGGCCTCGGCGGGCGGCACCGGCCGGAGGTCGATCCGGCGTACCGCGTGGTGCCGTACCGCGCCGGTCGGGTCGACGAGGCAGGCGGCGAGGTAGTCGACGTTGATCTCCAGCCCGAGCCCGACCGGACCGTCGCCGGCGAGCGCCAGCCCCAGCGCGGGGCGTCCGGCACCGGATCGGGGCGTGGGGTCGACCTCGGTGAGCAGCCGTCCGGTGATCAGCTCGTCGACCAGGGTCGAGACGGTGGCCCGGGTCAGGCCGGTGGTGGCGGCGAGTTCGGCCCGGGACGGGGGTCGGGGGGCCGTGGCGACGTGCCGGAGCACCAGCGCCAGGTTGTGCTCACGCAGGCTCGCCTGGCGGACGGCGGTGGCGGCGGCCGTACCGACCGGCGCCGGAGAGGGTCGGGCCACGCTATTGACAATGCCATATTCCGAGAAAATAATTCAACCGATAAACAAATCGGCCGGGTTGCCGGCGTGTCAACCCGGGACGCCTCAGCGCCGAGTCCACTCCTGGAGGTCCCTCATGGCAGTCCGACCCACCCCTGCCGACAAGTTCTCCTTCGGCCTCTGGACCGTCGGCTGGACCGCCCGCGACCCGTTCGGCGACGCCACCCGGGCCGCCCTGGACCCGGTCGAGGCCGTGCACCGCCTCGCCGAGCTGGGCGCGTACGGGATCACCTTCCACGATGACGACCTGGTGCCGTTCGGCTCCGACGACGCCACCCGCGACCAGCACATCGCCCGGTTCCGTAAGGCACTGGAGGAGACCGGGCTCGTCGTACCGATGGTCACGACGAACCTCTTCACCCACCCGGTCTTCAAGGACGGTGCCTTCACCAGCAACGACCGCGAGGTCCGGCGCTACGCGCTGCGCAAGGTGCTCCGCAACATCGACCTCGCCGCCGAGCTCGGCGCGCACACCTTCGTCATGTGGGGCGGCCGGGAAGGCGCCGAGTACGACGTCGCCAAGGACATCCGGGCCGCCCTCGACCGCTACCGCGAGGCGGTCAACCTCCTCTCCCAGTACGTCATCGACCGCGGCTACAACCTCCGGTTCGCCATCGAGCCGAAGCCGAACGAGCCGCGCGGCGACATCCTGCTGCCGACCGTCGGGCACGCGCTCGCCTTCATCAACACCCTCGACCACCCGGAGCTGGTCGGGCTCAACCCCGAGGTCGGGCACGAGCAGATGGCCGGGCTCAACTACATGCACGGCATCGCCCAGGCGCTCTGGGCCGGCAAGCTCTTCCACCTCGACCTGAACGGCCAGCGCGGGATCAAGTACGACCAGGACCTGGTCTTCGGGCACGGCGACCTGCTGAACGCGTTCGCGCTGGTGGACCTGCTGGAGAACGGCGGCCCGCAGGGCGGCCCGGCGTACGACGGTCCCCGCCACTTCGACTACAAGCCGTCCCGGACCGAGGACTACGCGGGCGTCTGGGCCTCGGCCGAGGCGAACATGCGGACGTACCTGCTGCTCAAGGAGCGGGCGAAGGCGTTCCGGGCCGACCCGGAGGTGCAGGAGGCGCTGGCCGCGAGCAAGGTCACCGAGCTGTCGATCCCGACGCTGGGCGAGGGGGAGACGTACGCGGACCTGCTCGCCGACCGGAGCGCGTTCGAGGAGTTCGACGTGGACGCCGTGGCGGCCCGTGGCTTCGGGTTCGTCCGGCTGAACCAGCTCGCCGTCGAGCACCTGCTCGGGGCCCGCTAGGAGGCCGAAGGTGGCACTGGTGGCCGGGATCGACTCGTCGACCCAGTCGTGCAAGGTCGTGATCCGGGACGCGGAGACCGGGAAACTGGTGCGCAGCGGCCGGGCGGCACACCCCGACGGGACGGAGGTTGATCCGGCGGCCTGGTGGACCGCCCTGCAGGAGGCGATCAGCCAGGCGGGTGGGCTGGACGACGTGGCCGCCGCCGCGGTGGGCGCACAGCAGCACGGGATGGTCTGCCTGGACCAGGCCGGAGAGGTGGTCCGGCCGGCGCTGCTCTGGAACGACACCCGGTCGGCGGGCGCGGCCGCCGAGCTGGTCGAGGAACTCGGCGGCGGCGAGACGGGGCGGCGGGCCTGGGCGGAGGCCGTCGGCAGCGTGCCGGTGGCCAGCTTCACCGTCACCAAGCTGCGCTGGCTGGCCCGGCACGAGCCGGAGAACGCCGACCGGACCGTCGCGGTCTGCCTGCCGCACGACTGGTTGACGTGGCGGCTGGGCGGAACCGGGGACCTCGAGGCGCTGCGTACCGACCGGGGGGACGCGAGCGGGACGGGCTACTGGTCGCCGGCGACCGGAGCGTACCGGCTGGACCTGCTGGAGCGGGCGTTCGGCCGTACCCCGGCGGTGCCGACCGTGCTGGGCCCGGCGGAGACGGCCGGGCAGTTGCCGACCGGCGCGCCGCTCGGTCCCGGGACCGGGGACAACGCCGCCGCCGCCCTGGGGGTCGGCGCGATGCCCGGCGACGTGGTGGTCTCCATCGGTACGTCGGGGACGGTGTTCAGCGTCGCCGACGCACCGGCGGCGGACGCGTCCGGCGCGGTCGCCGGGTTCGCGGACGCGACCGGACGCTTCCTCCCGCTGGTCTGCACGCTGAACGCGGCGCGGGTCCTGGACGCCGCCGCCGGGATGCTCGGCGTCAACCTCGACGAACTGGCGAAGCTGGCCCTGTCGGCGCCGGCCGGGGCCGACGGTCTGGTGATGGTCCCCTACCTGGAGGGGGAGCGGACGCCGAACCGTCCACTCGCGACCGGCGCGATGCACGGGTTGACCCTGCGTACCTCGACGCCGGCGCACCTGGCCCGGGCGGCGGTGGAGGGGATGCTCTGCGCGCTCGCCGACGGGCTGGACGCGTTGGTGGCCCAGGGGGCGACGGCGAACCGGATCATCCTGGTCGGTGGTGGGGCCCGGTCCGAGGCGGTCCGCCGGATCGCGCCCGAGGTATTCGGCTGCCCCGTGCTGGTGCCCGAGCCGGGGGAGTACGTCGCGGACGGCGCCGCCCGGCAGGCCGCCTGGGTGCTGGCCGGCGGGGACCAGCCGCCCGCGTGGTCCGTCGGTCAGGTCCAGGAGTACGGCGGTGCCGGTGCGCCGCACATCCGCGAGCAGTACGCCGCCGCCCGCGAGCTGATCCTGGAGCGTGCCGCCGGCTGAGTCCGACAGCCGTCGCCGAGGTGGGGCCCCGACCGGCAGCTCGCCAGAGGTGGGCGCTGGCGCAGCGCGGATGCCGCCACCCGAACCAGCGTGACCCCGCCACCGGCTGCCCACGCCGCGGTGACCTGAGAGCGGCGTCGGGCGTCGGGTCACTACTCTGGGATGCCTGCCGCTGACCGGTGCGGTGCCGGGTCGCCTGACGATGCCGGGTCGCCTGACGGCGCCGGGTCGCCCGGCGGTGCGGATGACGGGCAGGACGTGACAGGAGGCGTACGCCGATGCGGGACGGCCGGTGGACGACGGTGACGCCCTCGCAGTTCGATCACGAGCGAGCGGCGCTCGACCACATCCGTCGACTTCTGCCCGACGCCGGGGCCTACCGGGCCTGGTCGAACTTCACCTTCACCGCCGACACCGGGCACGTCTACGAGATCGACCTGCTGGTCGCCGCCCCCGCCGGTCTCTACCTGATTGAAATCAAGAGCCTGCGCGGCAGGCTGACCAACAGCGGACCGAACTGGATCGCCGACGACCAGGGACGGGTACGGGTCTTCGACAACCCGCTGCACCTGGCCGACCTGAAGGCGAAACGGCTCCGTTCGCTGCTCGACCGACAGGTCGCCAAGCGCCGGCTCCGGGGCCTGAGGGTGCCGTTCATCCAGGGCGCGGTCTTCCTCTCCGTGCCGAACCTGGAGGTACGCCTCGACGAGCACCAGCTCCACTGGGTGTTCGGGCCGGAGCCGGCGCCGGGGCAACCGGCGGGTCCGCTTCCGGGGATCTGGTCCGGGTTGCTGGGCGCACCACCGCGTGACGCGCGGCGCGAGGTATCGCGGGAGCTGTCGGACGCGCTGCCCGCGCTGCTTCGAGACGTGGGTATCGCCCGCAGCCGCCGGTACGAGCAGGTCGGCTCGTGGAAGCTGGCGGCCCGGCCGTACGACGTGGGCCCGACCTGGCAGGATCACCTGGCCCACCACGTCCAGTTTCCGCACGAGCACCGACGGATCCGGATATATCTGCTGGAGCGCCACGCGGCGAAGACGGAGCGGACCAGCATCGAGCGGGCGGCCCGGCGCGAGATGATCGCCCTGCACGGGATCAGCCACCCGGGGATCGTGCAGGTCGACACGATGGAGCCCCACGAGGGCGGCCCGGCGCTGATCTTCCGGCACGATCCCAGGGCGGTCCGGCTCGATCACTTCATGGCCCAGTACGGTGACCGACTCGACGTCGGCACCCGGATCGGGATGGTCCGGCAGCTCGTCGAGGCGATCGCGTACGCCCACGGGCGCCGGCTCTATCACCGCAGCCTGTCGGCCCGCGGAGTGCTGGTCACCCCCGGCGAGCAACGTCGGGGCGAGCCCGAGGAGGCGGCCTGGCTGCGTCCGCGCCTCCAGATCAGCGACTGGCAGGCCGCCGCCCGAACCCCGGAGTCGGTCGGCGGGAGCGCGGACGCGCTGCGGGTCTCCCCGTCGTCCCGGCTGGGCGCGCACCTGGAGCGGTCGGCGGAGGCGTACCTCGCCCCGGAGTCGAGCGCGCCGTCACCGGACCCGGTCGCGCTCGACGTCTTCGGCCTCGGCACCCTCGCCTATCTCCTGTTCTCCAGCCAACCACCGGCGGCCAGCCGGGCCGAACTGCTGGCCCGACTCGCCAAAGAGGACGGTTTGCGGCCGTCGTCGGTGGCCGACTCGGTCTCGGAGTTCATGGACGAGCTGGTGCAGCAGGCCACCCGGCCGGTACCGGCGCGCCGGGTCGCCTCGGTGGCCGAGCTGCTGGAGCTGCTCCAGCTCGTCGAGGAGGAGTTCACCGCCCCGCCGGCCGCCGCCGAGGAGCAGATCGACGTCCTGGAGGCGAAGGTCGGGGACGTGGTCGCCGACTGGCGGATCAGGAAGAAGCTCGGCACCGGGTCGACGTCCCGGGCCTTCCTCGCCGAAAACGTCCGGACCGGCGCCGCGGAGGTGCTGAAGGTCGCGCTCTCCGACGAGAAGGCGGCCCGGCTGGAGCACGAGGCGCGGGTGCTGCGGGGTCTGCACAAGGATTCCCGAGTGATCCGGCTGGCCCGGGAGGAGCCGATCCACGTTCCGCCCCGGACGATGATCGTGCTGGAGCACGCCGGTGAACTGACCCTGGCCCGCAAGCTCCGCGAGGACGGCCGCCTCACCGTCGACGAGCTGGAGACATACTCGGACTACCTGTTCGGAGCGCTCGACCACCTCCAGGGCGAGGGCGTCTTCCACCGGGATATCAAGCCGGACAACATCGCGATCCGGGTCCGGCCAAACCGGACCCGGCAGCTCGTGCTCTTCGACTTCTCCCTGGCCGCGCTGCCGGTCGAGGAGATCGAGGCCGGCACCCCGCGCTATCTCGACCCGTTCCTCGGAACGCCGGCCCGGCCCGTCTACGACGAGCACGCCGAGCGGTACGCGCTCGCGGTGACCCTGCACGAGATGGCCTCCGGCGAGCTGCCGAGCTGGGGCGACGATTCCACCAACCCCCAGCACACCGAGGGGCCGCCGGTGTTGGCGGTGGAAGCGTTCGACCCGGCGATCCGCAGCGCCCTGGTCGGCTTCTTCCACAAGGCGTTGCACCGGGACGCCAGCCAGCGGCACGCCTCGCTGAAGGAGATGCGTGACGCCTGGCAGCAGGTGTTCCGCCAGTCGGACCTGACCGCCCCGGTCGGCTCGGAGCATCCGGACGCCGAGGTCGAGGTGACCGCCGCGGAACGGGACAAGGCGGCGGCCCGGGCGACCCGGACGACCGTGCTCGAAGCCTCCGGTCTCACGCCCCGGGCCGTCTCGGCGGCGCACCGGCTGGACGCGACCACGGTCGGGGACCTGCTCGCGCTGGGCTCGAAGCAGTTGCTCACGCTGCCCGGTCTGGGCGCGAAGACCCGGGGAGAGTTGCAGCAGCGGCTGCGCGAGTGGCGGACGCGGCTGGGCGAGCAGGAGCCGTCACCGTTGTCTCGCCACGAACGGGCCGCGGCGAAGGCCGAGATCGCCGCGGAGTCGGCGCGGGCGGGGGCGGAGCCGGGGCACGACGGTAGGTCGGCGGCGGATCTCGCCCGGGTCGGGCTCGACGCGGTCGCCGCCTTCCTGGTGTCTCCGCCACGTTCGTCGAGTCGCCACGTGGAGGCGGTACGGCTGCTGCTCGGCCTGCCGGACGAGGAGGGCCACCTGCCGGATCTGCCTCCGTGGCCGTTGCAGTCGCAGGTGGCGAAGAGGGTGGAGGTCACCCCCGGCCGGGTGGCGCAGTACCTGATGGATGAGCGGAAACGCTGGCATGCCGATCCGGTGCTGGGCAGCATCCGGGAGGAGCTGGTCACGCTGCTCGCCGAGAGCGGCCGGGTGATGGAGGTGACCGAGCTGGCCACGGCGCTGCTGATGCGGCGCGGCTCGGCGAAGGAGGCCGAGCCGCTGCGGCGGGCGGTGGCGCTGGCGGCGGTACGGGCCGCGGTCGAGATCGATCCACTGTCGGCGGAGCCGAGATTCGCCGTGCGGCGGCACGGCGACGCCGGCCGGGCCGCGGCCGGCACCTCGAGACGGAGTCCGGCCGGTGGCGCGGGGCACGGTCCGACCGGTACCCGGGGTCGGGACCGCCTGCTGATCGCCCTTGAGGTCGCCGCCGACGAGTCGCCGGACACGCCGTCGGCACCGGCCCTGCTCGACCTCGCGGACGCTCTCGGCAAGGCGGCGGACCGGTTGGCCGGCCTGGAGGTGCTGCCGAGCCCGGCAACGGTGCTGCGGGAGCTGGCGGCGGTGGTCGACACCGTCGGGTATGGGGGATTCCGGTTGGACGACCGGCGGATGGTGCAGCTGGCGGCGGCAGCCTCGACACGGGCGGCGGCCTCGCCCCGCCTGGAGATCTATCCGCGTGACCTCGATCCGGTACGGGCGTTGCGGTTGACCCAGGCCGGACTGGTGCCGCCGTCGGCCGGCGACCGGCCGGCCGGGCTGACCGTGGAGCAGATCCAGGAGCGGGTCCGGGCCCGTTTCCCGGAGCTTCCGCCGTTGCCGGGGCATCCGCAGTTGGACCGGCTGCTCGCCGAGGCCGGGTTTCCGCTGGTGTATCGCGGCGGGGCGTACCAGGCACGGCCGGGAATCGGCTCGTCAACGAGGATGTCGTCGCACCAGCGGCGGCCGACCGCCACCCGGATGACGATCTGGAACGCCAGCTCACCCGAGCTGGCGGCCGCGCTCCGTGCCGAAGGGCGACTGGTCCGCACCGGTGCGGAGGGCGGTGGCTTCCGGGCGTTGACGGTACGCACCGACCGGTATCCGCAGGCCCAGAGGGAACTGGTGGACAGGCTGAACGCCCGGCCGTGCAACGTGGCAGCGCTGTTCCTGCGTCAGCTTCGTGCCCTGGTGGAGGCGCGGCCGAAGCCGACCTGGGACACGGTACTCGCCGCCGACGCGGCCGACCCCAACTCGCGGGACGCGTTGAAGCTCGCCGAGTTCAGCGCCCGAGCCTGGCAGCGGGTCCGGCCCGAGCTGCTGGCCCTGCCGGACCGGCGGCTGCCGCTGTTGCTCTTCGACGCCGCGCCGCTGGCCCGCTACCGGGCGATGGAGTTGCTGGAGGAGTTGGCGGACCAGGCCCGCGCCGGGGCGGGCGCGGTGTGGCTGCTCTGCCCAATGGAGGACCCGGGCCAGCTACCCCGCCTCGACGGCACGGTGGTGCCGGTGGCCGAGGACGAGTGGATTGTCCTGCCAGACGCCTGGGTGGCCAACGAACACCGGCAGAGGGAGCCGACGCCGTGACCGTCACGGTAGTTCCGATCACCGCCGTTACCGGCCGACGGGTGTTCGGTCCTTAACCGCCTGGTAGATCTCTTCCCCAGCGCTGGCACGCCCGCGATGACGGCGTGGGCGGTGCGGCTGTCGGCAAGGAAGTCCTGTACGCGCTCCTAGTGATGGCTGTAACGAGCGCTCGGCGGCGTCGTCATCGCCACATCGGCTAACGTGGATCGAAAGGGTGCCGATGGGCCCCGGCGTCGTGGCGGTCGGCGCTGGGGGCGCTGCGTCGATCCCTGGGCAGGCTCGGCGCCGCCGTGACCGGACGACTCGCACAACCAACGCGGGGGGACACGATGACCTACTTTGAGGTTGATCCGTCTGCAATAGACCGCTTCGCTGATCAGCTGGGCCGGTTCAGAGCGAGCGCCACCGCCGTCGTCGAATTCATTGATATATATCAGTCGATGGAGACGGTGGAAGAAGTCGGTGGGCAGGGGCTGCTGAACTATTTCTGGCTGGGTCACAGTGATCACGTCCATCGGGCTCAGACCAGGATGCGTTGCACTGACACGGTGGCTTTCTTGGCCGAGCTTGGCTTCCGAGATGCCGCTGGCTTCTATCGACGGACGGATCTCGCCGCCGCTGAACGCCTAGACCGTTCCTATCCTGGCGCTCGACCAGCGGAGTCCGAGTGGGTCGGCAATACTCCCCCCGAGGCGCTTCGGTTCGAGGACCGGTACGATCCGAGAGAGCATCTCCACAAGCCCGAAGCGGGCGAACTTCAACCCAAGGCTGCGGCACTCGCCAGCGGAGTCGGCGCCATTGCCGATGGCAGCAGCATGAGCTGGTGGGCCCGACAGATCCTGATTGAGGTCGTGGGCCGCGATCCGATAAAGGATGTAATCGAGGCATTTTCCGGAGACTGGGAAGCCGTAGCGCGGCTGGCCGAGGGCTGGATGCGGTGTGCCAGTACGGTGAGCGCCATGCGCTCGACAATGTCACACGCCGACGAGGCGCTTAATATGGTCTGGAAGGGCAACGCGGCTGACGCGGCAGTGGATTTCGTGCAGCGGTTGACCGACGCGACCCTGCTGGAAGTTCGGTACTTCGAATACCTCTATGAGATATCCAAGGCGCACATCGACATTGCGTATTTCGGCTACGAAATGATCAACTACCTGGCCGGGGAGCTGCTTGATCTACTCGCCGAAGCAATAATCGCATTCCTGACCTCGGGTACCGTGGCCGGGCCGGTCTTCGTCGGCATCTGGGCGGTCGTCGATGCGATTATCTTCGTCGTCGACACCGTGCGACGGATCTACCACGGCTACCGTGTGGCAGCCGCCGGTATCGGCCGACCCTACGGAGACGAGGAGCCGGACTTCGCAATGGAACGGCTGTACGGTCTCGATGCCAACAACCTTCCCGTTTCCTACCAGCATCCCGCGCTGAGGTGATTCCCGTTGACCCAGCCCTCCGACGTACCCTTCCGGCTTCCTATCGACCCGGAGCAGCTGGAACGGCTGCACCGTTTCGCCCGAGCCGCCGCACGTCGGCTACCAGCGCCGTCCGATCCTCTGTTGGCTGAGTTCGTGAAGGGCGTGAGCGAAGGACGCATTCGCCCACGGGAGTTCCTGCTCTCCGAGCACTATCGGCCACGCGCTCGAGCCAGCACTCCGTCGTGTTCTACAGCATTATCAGGAGCTTGACGACGACGAGCGCGCAGCACAGGCGGCTGAGGGCGAGGCGAGAATCGCGGAGCTGCTGAGCCAAGAGGATGGATACGATAAACGCTAGGTGTCCTCTCGATTGCGAGACCGCCAACGCTCCCACCCATCGCGTAGTGCGGGCATGCGCCACCATGCGTAGAAGACGACCAGGGCGCCGATCGCCCCAACCATGAACACCAGGAACACGGCAGTGAAGAACAGGTTGAGGTTCACTCATCCAGCCTATGCCCGGCGGACGAAGCCGTCACTCCCCGTTAGCCCGCCGACAGCCTGCGAGGCGACGCGATCGCAACGTCGGGCAGGTGAGCTTGCTGTCGTCGTCCACTCCCTACGCTGACTCCCAGGCCAGCTCGGCTCCGGTTTCCTCGATGAACTCCCGTTCGAGCCGGATCAGGGTGGCGGTGCGCTCCCGGATGAAGCCGTCCCGGTCGTCGGCGACGAGGCGGGCCAGCGCGGTCGGTGGAATGGCGTGGCTGACCACGACCGCGCGCAGCAGCCTCGGCGGCAGGTCGAGCAGGGCGTCACGCACCGAGACACCGGGCGGGGTGGGCAGGACGATCCGGTTGGCGATATTGGAGGCGTTCGCCACCCCGGTGACCACCCGGCGGTAGGCGGCCGGACCGGACCGGGCGAGCAGCTCGACCAGCTCGATCGGCTCGCCGTCCAGTCCGTTGCGCTGACCGAAGTGGTTCAGCTCCCAGAGCAGGAACGCCCGCACCCGGCCGTCGGAGGTGTCGAACCGCTCGGGCAGTGGCTGGGCGTACTGCCCCTGGCTGGTCAGCGTGGCGTGACCGGTGGCGAAGGCGCGGATCTGGTGCAGGGCGCGACGCACCTGGACGCTGTTGCCGCCGGCGAAGATTGTCGACCACGACGTACGCCAGAACCAGCGGGTCAGCTCGCGGATCTGCGTGCCGTCCGGGTCGGGCCGGTGGTGGAAGAAGGCCGCGAGCAGGACGATCTGCTGCGGGTACGGCACCAGCCAGGCCACCGGGACGCCCGCCTCGTACCGGAGGAACCGCACCGCGTGGTGCAGGGCGACCTCGGCCTGGGCGATCGCGCCGTCGACGTCGCCGCTGATCCGCTCGGCGAGTGCCGCCCAGCGCAGGTTCTGCACGTCGTCCTCGCCGGCGAGCGCCGCGATCGTCTGGAACACCGGTTCGGCGCCGATGTCACCGAAGCCGCTGTCGCCGAGACTCTCCCGGATGGCGTTGATCCGGTCGCTGAGGGTCTCCGTGTTCTCGGGCCGGTAGGTCAGCGCGGAGACCATCTGGTCGGGCCGGATCTGCAGGCCGCTGCTGTTGACCCGGGCGAACGCCCGGACCGCCCGGTCCAGGTCGCCGCCGAAGATCCGGAAGACCGGGATCTTGTACGACTTGATCCGCTGGGCGACCTGCTCGGCCTCGTCGACCAGGATCTCGGCGTCCTCGGCGGTGCTCGGGTCGCGGGCGAGGCGGCGGGCGTACCCGAGGAAGTCCATGGTGCGCAACACGGTCTGCATCGGCAGCAGGTTCGCCGGCGGCGCGCTGCGACCCCAGTGCTGGAACCGGACGTCGCGCGGGTCGGTGGCGCCGAGCGTCCGGTAGATCCACCACCGACGGTCCGCGCCGGTGGCGGGCGGCTCGGGTCGGCGGATCAGGGTGCCGAAGAGGGTGGAGAGCCGCTGGTGCCCGTCGAGCAGGTAGGCGAGCTGCCCCTCGGGAGCGGGCGGGACGTCGATCTCGGCGACCTGGTCGAGCGTCGGCAGCCGCAGGTTCGTCTCCCAGATCAGGATGCTGCCGATCGGGTAGCCCCGCTCGATGCTGTCGAAGAGGTCGAGCATCTGGTGGGGCTGCCAGACGTACGGGCGCTGGAACCGGGGGATCCGGAGCCGGCCGGAGCGGACCTCTTCGAGGAGTTGCTCCAGCAGCAGCACCTCCGGTTTGACGGTGAACTCCTCGGTCTGCACCCGTTCTCCCTGCGTCCGCTGGCGTGGGCGTACGGTCAGATTCTGCCGGCGACGGTTGCGAGCAGCGCGCGCAACTCGGCGACGACGTCCGGCCCGAGCTGCGCGAAGTCGTGTTCGGTCAGCCGTTCCCGGCGGGCGTGCAGCTCGTCCAGCAGCCGGTTACCGAAGCCGTCGTGCAGGCCGGTCCGGGGTGCCGGCGGGACGAACGCCGGAAACAGCTTCTCGAAGGCGTCCCTGGCCTCCGGCGACCGGTCAACCTTGCGGAAGCCGTGCTTCATGTCGTAGTGGGCGCGCTGCTCCGGGGTCAGTTGCTTGAGCAGCGTCAGCTTCCGGGACGCCTCGCCAGAGCGGCCGATGGTGGCGAGCACCCGGTACGGCACGTAGTTCTCCGCCTCGCGCCGGGCGAGCACGTGTACCGCGACGCCGAGGTGCCGGAGCCGGTCGGCCTTGTCGTCGCTGCTGGTGCGTTGCCGGGGGAGGAACCGGTCGCTGTCGAGGACGGCGGCGACCCGGACCACCCGGCGGAACCGGCGGACAATCTGCTCGGCCACCGACACCAGGGTGCTGCCCCCGCCGTTGGCGAACTCGACCCAGTCGTTCTCGATGGCCCGGCGGACTCGCTCGTCGCCGAGCACGTGGGCGACGGCGGCGAGGAAACGGCCGTCGGAGCCCTGGTTCTCCACGACCACCACGGCACGCTGGCACAGGTCCGCCGCGTGCTCGACGAGGTCGGCCCGGGTCACCCGGACGACCTCGGGGCCGACCTGGCTGGTGCCGGTCCACATCTGCGCGGTGGCCGCCTTGCGCGCTGTCGAGGCGATCGCGTCGGAAAGTTTCGGTAGGTGCTTCGGCAGGAACGCCTCGACCGCGACGACCACCAGCTCGTTGGTCACCCACTCGTGTCGCTCGTCGACAAAGCAGTACAGCAGGCTGTGGAGGTGGGTGAGGTAGGTCGGGTCGTCCGACCCGGTGGTGTCCTCGCCGTCGGCGAAGACCTCCGGGGTCAACTCAACGCGCACGGGGATCCTGCCTCGTCCACTGGGCGCGGGCCAGCGCCCGGGTTTCCTCGTAGTCCTCCGAGAAGACGCCGGTCGGCCAGTAGTCGAGGTTGCCGTCGGCGTCGATGTGGATGCGTCGGGCCTGGGCCGAGCCGTTGTCGTGCTCCACGAAGTAGATGGCGATGGTGTCCGGGTCGAGCCCTTCGGCGACGCGCCGCCGCAGCCGCAGCAGGAACGTCTCGCTGTGTGTCTCGATCAGGAACCGGACACCGGTCGCCTGCCACGCGGCCAGGTAGAGATCGGCGAGACCGGCGTGCGCCGCCGGGTGCAGGTGCAGCTCCGGCTGTTCGATGATCTCGAGTACGGGTCGGCGGGGCGGGTCGACCAGGTCGAGCGCCCGCTGCACGAAGATCGGCAGCGTCTGCGCCACCCCGGTGCCGGCGTCGGCGAGGTTGACCGTGACGTCCTCGCCGGTGGCCGAGCGCAGCACCAGCGACCAGACCTCGCCACCGTCGACCAGGTCGAGGGTCCACCCGGGCAGGAGCTCGGCGATGCCCTTGTTGACCCGCCGGATAAGCTCGCCCTGCCGGCCGGCGGTGTCGCTGGCCAGGATGCGGGCGGCGTGTAGCCCGGTGCTACCCAGCTCCTTTGGCATCCGGGCCGGCAGCAGGTAGCGCCGCTGCGGCTGCTCCCGGAACGGCCCGAAGTAGCGGATGGTCGGGAAGATCCTACGAAACTCGTAGATCGCTTCGATCACGTGGTCGGAAAAAACTGCGTCGCTCGACAGTGGCGAGCCCTGCCAGAGCCCTAGGGACCGGGTCGGCAGCAGTCCCCGAAACCGGACTGGCAGGTTCTCCTGCACCTCGTCGCCGACCATGATGGAGTACCGAGGATTGTCGGCGGGGTCGTTCAGCTCCCACTCCAGCCGAATGCCGGACTCGGGCAGTTCCAGTTCAGAGACGACCTGCGAGTCGTAGCGGTCGCGGTTGACGTTCTGAACCGTCGCCCGGAGCCGACTGCGATTCAGCTCGTCCTCGACCGTCAGGTCGATCTCAATTCCGCCGTGGGCCCGCCGGCCGTGGATGAGGTCGACGAACCGGCCGACCAGCCCTTCGCCGAGCCTGTCGAGGTCGAACGGGGTCGGCGCGTCGGTGCGGATGCCGGTATCGATCAGCACCGGGGCGCGGACCAGGGCGCTCTTGCCCGAGTTGTTCCGGCCGAGGACCACGGTGATCGGACGTAGCTCGATGTCCTGGCGTTGGGCGAAGCAGCGATAGTTGCCGAGGGCCATTCGGACCAGAGCCATGGGCCACACCCCCTAATTGAACGTGACCCCGTCTTCCCGATCGCTGTCACCATCAGCGTCCAGGCCGATTTCTCTGGCAAGATCGTTAGCCGTCATTCTTTGCTCGGCTGCTGCGCGGCCCGCGTCATCGAAGCGTACGCCTTCTGTTTCCAGTATCACCCGAGGATCGTCATGACGTGAGGGGTCGGGCCACCGGAAATCTGCCGAGACCGAGCCGTCAATTTTCAGCACTCGGTGAGCGTTTGGTCGCGGTATGCCGGCTAGACGACTGGCGACAGTCCGATGAAACACTCCGACAAGTTCGGCGATGTCCGAGTAGCTTGTCCAACGGCCCGCAGGAATACATGCGAGGGCTTGGTCCATCAATGACCAGCGCGGGCTGGCGGGCGCGGCGGCGGCGGACTCATCTGGCCCCGGCCAGATTTTGATGATACGCGCGGCAAGCGCACGACCGCGAGCGAGTATTTCGTCTCGGCCCCATCTCGGGGCGTCAGCGATCTCGCGGTTCATCGCAAGGCCACTGTCGCGGAGAACCGCCTTCTTGGTGTCGAACCCATCATTGGCAAGCTTGGCATTGTATGCCGTCAGGGTGAGGTTTCCCAGGGTGTGTACCAACGAACTGTGCAGCTCCTGGACAGTTTCCCCGTCGCGTAGGTCAGGACGCAACATGTCTCGCCACGCGTCGTTCAGAGACTGCGGAAGAACATGTTCGATGGTTAGCTTCGCGGTGTCAAAGTCAATTGGTTCCTTGTGGTCATAATCCTCCTCGATGCATCGCAACACGTAGCTCCGTTGAGGCCCGCGACCCAGCCAGTAAAAACTGTTGACCAGCACGGCGTCACGAATGTGTTGATCGGTGGGGAGTTTCTTTCGAATGCCGGACAGCGCGCGGGTAATTGCCTTTGCCGAGGGGACCTGCTCACCCAGGTCCTTCACCAGTGACATAAGGATACGGTTCGTGTTTGCGCTCGCGATCCCAGCAATCATTCGACGGACCAGATAGCTCTCCACCACGCGAAGGGCGTCCGCCGCCTCGCTGGAGCTGAGACTGCCGGCCTCGTTCGCGAGGAGAACGTGCAGTGCGATGGGATGAACTACAGCGGCTCCCCAACGGTCCAGCCGGTCCAGTGCACGACGCAGGTCCGGATCGGCCACACTGTGCGGGTTGAGGATCTTATAGAACAGCCGTGCCTTCGTGTGCAGGTCGACAATCCATTGTTCGATCGCTGCCTCGTCCGGTAGTTGGTTGAGCCGCTGCTGCTGCGAGTGGTAAACCGCCTCCTGGGTGGCTCGGTCGTCGCCGCGCAGTACCAGGTCCAGCCAGACCAGTTCCTCAAGCTGCTTGTCGGTCAGCAGCTCCTGTAGCGGCAGCCACTGCCGCTCATACACGTAGTCCCCGCGGGCGGGCAGCCGCATGAACAGGTAGTTGCGGAGCAGGTCGGCCTGTGTCAGGGGCTGCCCCGTGTAGTTGAGCGACTCAAAGATGCGGTGGACGTTGTCGTCCGGGTGGGCGGCGATCTCCACAAGGCTGAGGCGCGCCGCGACAGTCTGCTCGATCCGGGCGAGATCCTGACTGTCATCTGGGTCGTCGGCCTGGACAAGCGCGGCCCGGAAGAAGCGGTAAGCCTCCCCAATGCGATCTTCGCCGCCAGCACCCGGCTCACGCTCCACCAGCGCTAGCCATGCTGCCCGATCGGCCTTGGTGGGCAGCAGCGTATACCGTTCCATGCCAGACGCGTACTTGTTAAACAGGTACATGTCGTCGATCTTCGCGGCCAACTGCTTATCAGTCTCATAGACGTGATCGCGAATCGCGCACAACAGGATGCTCAAGGTGGTGAGTCGCTGCTGCCCATCGACAACCAGCCAACTCTGGACGCCCGTCGGGGTATTGGAAGGACTGGGGGCCAACACCACCGACCCAAGGAAGTGGGTGGCGTTGTTGCCCTCTCCCGCGACCCGCATGATATCGGTCCACAGTTGTGCGAGATCGCGCCGCTTCCAGCTATAGCGGCGCTGGTAGAGCGGCACAACGTACTGTTTCTCGCCCTGCAGCAAGTTGCGGACAGTCGTCTCGTTCGCCTTCACGACGTCTCCCCAGGAGCGGCACATGTTCACCGTGGACACCCATGAGCCTCGCCATGGTGGGCCCCATCGGCGGTGATCGCCATCAACCGATCGGTGGGATCTCGCCTGAGCGTAGCGGGTGTTCGCGGGATTTGCTTTGCCCGGCCAGACGAAGCGTCAGCGTTGTGCCCGTGGTGCAGGACCTGCGGGAAGTGGTGAGGTTTCTGTCGTCAAACCTTCGGTCGTGCCAAAGAACCTGCTGGTCAACCGGCCTGGGATGCTACAGCGCCCCGGTAGAAACAGGGATGCGGGGCGCCAGGGCGTTGGCCCATGCCGTTACGGCCGTCGGGCACCTGACACCCGTTCTAGCCGATCGCCACATCAACCCTTCGTACGGTTGGTGGCACAACCCATGACGGTAGGGTGATGCGGTTCGGTGCTGCGGGACACGAGGTGAGGCGGACCGTGATCGATCGTCGGGCGCTGCTGAGGGACCTCCAGGGCCAGGTCAGGAGGCTGGAGAAGGACTTGGTCGAGCAGATCGGCGACTCCGGCGAGCACTACGACAGGCTTCGCCCCGAGTACGACCGGGCGTTCCGCCTGAAGCGGACGGCGGCGACCTGGCAGGCGTGGCGGGACGAGCGGGTGACCCAGACGGCGGTGGCCTGGGTGCTGGGCACGGTCTTCGTGCGGTTCTGCGAGGACAACGGGCTGTTCGGCGACGCCTGCTATCTGACCGGGCCGAACAAGGAGCGGGCGGTGCTCGCCGAGGAGTCGCAGGACGACTTCTTCCGGCGGCACCCGGAGAAGACCGACCGGGACTGGCTGCTGGCCGCGTTCGAACATATTGGCCAGACCCAGGCGGGGCGGCTGCTCTTCGACCCGAAGCACAACCCGGCCTACCAGATCCCGATCAGCCACGACGCGGCCAAGGCGCTGATCGCCTTCTGGCGCCGGCGTGACGAGGCCGGCACGCTCATCCACGACTTCACCGACCCGCAGTGGGGTACCCGGTTTCTCGGTGACCTCTACCAGGACCTGTCGGAGGCGGCGCGGAAGCGGTACGCGCTGTTGCAGACGCCGGAGTTCGTGGAGGAGTTCATCCTCGACCTGACGCTGAAGCCGGCGATCGACGAGTTCGGCCACGAGGGCATCAGGGCGATCGACCCGACCTGCGGCTCCGGCCACTTTCTGCTCGGGATCTTCCGGCGGCTGATGACGGAGTGGAAGAAACGCGAGGATCTGGATCGCTGGGAGAAGGTCCGGCTGGCCCTGGAGTCCGTACACGGCGTCGACATCAACCCGTTCGCGGTCGCCATCGCCCGCTTCCGTCTGCTGCTCGAAGCGATGCGCGAGGCCGGTTTCACCACCTTCGAGGAGATCCGTCAGTACGCCTTCCCGATCCAGGTCGCCATCGGCGACTCCCTGATCAAGAACCGCCAGGCCACTCTCTTCGACCACGTGGACGAGCTGGCCGAGTTTCGGTACGCGACAGAGGACCTGGACGACTATCCGGGGATTCTGGCCGAGGGCCGCTATCACGTCGTGGTGGGTAATCCGCCATATATTACGCCGAAGGACAAGGAACTCAACGAGCTGTATCGAGAGCTCTACAAAGATGTTTGTTCGGGCAAGTATGCTCTTTCGGTTCCTTTCGCCAAGCGCTTCTTTGATCTAGCCAAGCGGCCGGAGCCAGACGGCCGTGGATCGGGCCATGTCGGCCAGATAACGGCCAACTCATTCATGAAGCGTGAGTTCGGTCGGAAGCTGATCGAGCGCTACTTTGCCGAGGAAGTCGATCTGACTCACGTCATCGACACCTCGGGTGCCTACATTCCTGGCCACGGCACCCCAACCGTGATCCTCGTCGGCCGGAAGCGCAAGCATGATCGGGCGGATACGATCCGCGCCGTGCTCGGCGTGCGCGGCGAACCGAGCGCTCCCGAGAATCCACATGAGGGCAAGGTCTGGCAGGCCATCGTTGATCAGTACGATAAAGCTGGATCCGAGAGCGAGTGGATTTCGGTAGTCGACCTGCCGAGACAGCAGCTCCGTACTTTTCCCTGGAGTCTCTCCGGTGGTGGCGCCGACACATTGTTGACTCTCATTCGAGATTCAGCATCCACAACTCTCTCGCAGATGCTGCACCTCATTGGCTTCGTCTCGATTACCGCAGAAGACGACGCCTTCTTCCTTGATCGTGCGAGCGTAATACGTAACCAGATTGAGTCATCCAGGCCAATGGTCACCGGTGATGCTGTCCGCGACTATGTCTGCGAACCAGAAATAGCTTGCATCTTCCCATATGACTCGGCTTTGGGTGCCATCGAGTCGGTCGGCATTCCCAAGTCCATCAAATTGCTGTGGCTGAATAGGAGAAGGCTGCAACGTCGCAAGCGGTTTGGAACCATCATCGAGAACATCCCTTCTCTCAAGTGGTACGAATTTGGTGAATTGTACCGCGAAAAACTGAAGGCGCCACTTTCAATTGCATTTGCGTTTGTGGCAACACACAACCAGTTTGTACTTGACCGCGGAGGTAGCATATTCAACCGTTCTGCTCCGGTGATTAAACTCCCAGAGGGGGCGACGGAGGACGATCATCTGCGGCTGCTGGGGGTGCTGAACAGTTCTATAGCGTGCTTCTGGTTGAAGCAAGTCAGTCATGATAAGGGAATCCGCGGCGAGGGCGGCGGATTTACGAGCGACGACTGGGAGCGGTTCTACGAGTTCACCGGTACGAAGCTACAGGACTTTCCGCTGCCGAAGGCGTACCCGTTGGAACTGGCGCGGGAGCTGGATGCGGCGGCGCAGCGCCTGACGGCGGTGAGTCCGGCGGCGATCGCGAACCAGGGCGTACCGACGAGGGAACGTCTTGCCGAGGCACGGCGTGAGTGGGAGTCGACCCGGGGGCGGATGATCGCGCTCCAGGAGGAGCTGGACTGGCAGGTCTACCACCACTACGGGCTGCTGCCGGAGGAGCTGACCGCACCGGCCGAGTCCGTGCCCGAGCTGAAGCTCGGCGAGCGCGCCTTCGAGATCGTCCTTGCCCGGCGGGTCGCGGCCGGACAGGCCGAGACGCAGTGGTTCGAGCGGCACGGGTCCACCCCGATCACCGAGCTGCCGGACCACTGGCCGGCGGAGTATCGGGCCGTGGTGGAGAGGCGGATCCAGGTCATCGAGCAGAACCGCTACCTGGCACTGATCGAGCGGCCGGAGTGCAAGCGGCGGTGGGCAACCGAGGGATGGGACCGGATGCTCGACCAGGCGCTGAAGGACTGGCTGCTGGACCGGTGCGAGAGGCGCGAGCTGTGGTACGCCCTGGACGAGAACGGTGTTCCGCAGCCACGTCCGCTGTCTGTCGCCCAGCTCGCTGACGAGCTACGGCAGGACGCCGACTTCGTCGCGGTGGCGAACCTCTACGACCCGGGCAAGGAGCTGTCGGCGCTGCTTGCCGAGTTGGTCGAGCCCGAGCACGTGCCCTACCTGGCGGCGCTCCGCTACACCGACACGGGCATGGCCAAGCGCGCGGGCTGGGAGAACGTGTGGGACCTGCAACGGCAGGAGGACGCGGCGCCCGACGAGCCGACCAAGCGGCGCATCCGGGAACGCATTCCGGTCCCGGAGAAGTACAAGCCGACCGATTTTCGCAAGAACAGCTACTGGAGCAAACGCGGCAAGCTCGACGTGCCGAAGGAGCGGTTCATCTCGTACCCGCAGGCGGGCCGGGACAACGACCCGACGCTCCTGATCGGCTGGGCTGGCTGGGACCATCGCGAGCAGGCGCAGGCGCTGGCCACGCTCATCGTGCAGCGGGACGAGGAGTCTGGCTGGCCGTCCGAGAAGCTGACGCCCCTGCTTGCCGGCCTTCGTGAGCTGATGCCCTGGGTACGGCAGTGGCATGGTGAGATCGATCCAGAACTCGGCTACTCACCGGCCGAGATCTATGACGGCTTCCTCACCGAGCGGCTCAACGTCCACGGTCTCACCGATGACGATCTCGCCGCCTGGCGTCCGACGACCACCGGCAGGGGCCGACGCCGAAGCTGATCGTGACAACCTGTCGTTTCGTCGCGTCGCGCCGGCCGGACGGCGATTTTCATTGCACATGGCGTAGACAATCGACTTAGCGACGACATATTGACGAAGTCCTTGCTAGCCTTCTCCTTTCCAGGTGGTCCAGGAGGAGTGATGAAGCTTCGCTTCCTGTCCTCATCGAGCAATTCGGGATCTTGTCCGGCGCTGTACGAGACCGACACCGGTGACATCGTGGTCCAGGGCTACGAGCTGACCGACCCCGAGGCACTTTCGCAGCTTCGTGACGTGCTGCCCGGCGAGACGTGTGTTGTGGTACCACGCGCTCTCATGTCCTGGTTCGGTACGAAAGAGTAGCGAATGGCCAAGGTTGTCAGCGACCCCGACGCGTTTAGGAAGCTTTTTGTCGACTTCGAACATACCGCCTTCAAGTTCGAGGTGCGTCGCGCATACGGATTGCCGTCCGAGGATCTACCGTTTCAGCAGTTTCTGAACGGTGAGGATCCTGGCGTCGAGTGGCTTCGTGACTGGCTGGACCTGATGCGGGAGCAAACCTCGACCGGCAAGCGGGTGGAGCGCGTCCGGGTCGTTGACGACCCCCCGAGTGACTATCTCCGGTTCGAGATCTTCATCACGCCCCACAACATCGCCGCAGGCGAGGACATTCGCTATCTCGACCGCGCTCGGGCGCGTGAGCTCCAGTTGCCGAACCACGACTTCTGGCTGTTCGACTCGCGGACGTTGGCGATTCTCCACTTCGGTGAGGACGATGCGTTCCTTGGATTCGAGATGGTGGAGGACACCGACGAGCTGCTTCGGCACTGTTACTGGCGGGATGTCGCCTGGACCCGGGCGAGAAGGCTCTCCGACCAGGCGAGGTGAGGCGGGTTTCGACATGAGGACGTCGCTCTGGGACGGCGAACTCGTTCGCCTGCGCGCGACCGTACCCCGGTACGACGTCCACCACCTCGCCTCTGCCGACCGCACCGTCGACGCTCGGTCGGTGTTCCGATTCGAGCCCTGGTGCTCGGCGGCACAACGCCGGCCGGAACCCGCCGATGTCACCACCCGGCAACGGCTCTATCACACACACCGGGTGGATATCCGTGCCTGCAACGTCGCCTCCTCGGAGTCGCACGACAAACCGGGCTTCGTCACCGGGTGTCCACCGCGCGAACAGGAATACTTCCACGATGGGCACCGGGATGTCGTACTGACGGGGCTGTTTGGCTTCGACCCTCTGACGACGCCTCGTGGGGCCGGGTGACTGGCATGAACCGCGACACGGACAACGACTTCTCCGGCGGCGCCGGCGCGGTGGTGCAGGCCGGACAGATCACCGGAGGCGTTCACTTCAGGATCACCGAGACGCCGTTTCCTCCGCCGCGTCAGCTTCCGCCCGCCACGAAAGGCTTCATCGACCGTGAGGTGCACATCCGTCAGCTCGATTCGTTGCTCGACGAGACCGAGCTGCGGACCAGCGACTCCAGATTGCCGGTGGTGACGATCTCGACGGTTTCGGGAAGCGCCGGTGTCGGAAAGACCGCGCTGGCGGTGCACTGGGCCCACCGGGTCCGTTCGCGTTTCCCCGACGGGGACCTTTATATCAACCTGCGCGGCTACGACGCGGTGCCGCCGTTGAGTCCGCAGGAGGCCCTGGACGGGTTTCTGCGTGCGCTCAACGTGCCGCCGGAGAAAATCCCGGCCGATCTGCCGGGGCGTACCGCGCTCTATCGGTCGCTGACCGACGGACGACGCATGTTGGTACTGCTCGACAACGCGGCGTCCGCCGAACAGGTACGCCCACTCCTGCCTGCCTCGCCGACCTGCATGGCCATCATCACGAGCCGGAGCAGACTCTCCGGGCTGGCGGTGCGCGACGGGGCGATCCGGGCGGTGCTCGACGTGCTGACCGAGGAGGACTCGATCCGCCTGCTGCGTGAGACGATCAGTCCGGAACGGGTCGATGCGGAACTCGCGTCGGCCGTCCGGCTCGCCGTGCTCTGCTCGCACCTTCCGCTCGCGCTGCGCATCGTCGCGGACCGTGCCGTGGCCGCTCCCGACATGACCCTGGCTGATCTGGTGGCAGAGCTGGGGGAGGAACAGGATCGGCTCGACGCGCTGTCGGTGGAGGGCGACGAGCTGTCCGCGGTCCGCGTCGTCTTCTCTTGGTCCTACAAGGCGCTCTATCCGGGGGCCGCGCGTACGTTCCGGCTGATCGGGCTGCATCCTGGCGCGGACATCTCGCTGGCCGCCGTGGCGGCGCTCGTCGGCACGTCGGTGCCGGCCGCGCGCCGTTACGTCGACTCGCTCGTGGGACTGCACCTGCTCACTCGCGTCGGTGCGCAGCGGTACCGGCTACATGATCTGCTTCGCCTCTACGCGGCCGAGCGGGCGAAGGAGGACGAGCCGCCAGACGAGACCGAGGCGGCGTTGGGCCGCATGTTCGACTGGTATCTGACCCGGACATACGACAGCTACCGGAAGATCCTCCCACAGGGCCGGCCGATACCTGGCCTGACCGATGACCTCGGCCACGGAGATGCTCCGTTCGCCGACCTGGACGAGGCGCTGCGCTGGTGTGAGCAGGAGCGGTTGAACCTGCTCGACGTCATCCGGCTGGCGCAGCAGACGGGCCGGTGCTCGGTGACCTGGAAGCTCGCCATCGCCGCGATGGCCTTCTTCGAACGTCGCTCCTACTGGCGAGCGTGGATTGACAGCCACCTGATGGCGGTCGAGTGCACCAGGCATCTGGCGGATCGGTCGGCGGAGGGCTGGGTGCTCCTCAGCCTCGGCGACGCCTGGTGGGATCGCGGTGAGGTCGACGAGGCTCTCCGGTGCTACTCCGAGGCCCGCGAGGCGGCGCAGGAGGCTGGTGACCAGTGGACGGCCGGCTACGCGCTGCGTGGGTGCTGCCTGGTCTACGAGGACACGGGCAGGTTCGAGGAGGCGATCGAGTGTGCACAGGGCGCGTTGGAGATCTTCCGCGAAACCGATGAGATCCGGGGTGTCGGCTTGTCCCTGATGAGCCTCGGCAACGGTCATCGGAACCTGGCCCGGTATGACGAGGCACTGGCGTCGTACGAGCAGGCGATGGAGATCTTCCGGTCGCTGGGCAACCGCTGGAGCGAGGCCCTGGTGGAGTTGCATCTCGGCCGGACGTTGATTCAGGTGCCGGACCTCGCCTCGGCGTCGGATCACCTCACCCGCGCCCGGGAACTCTTCGCCGCGACGGGTGATCCGCGCCACCAGTCCATCGCCCTGGTCTATCTGGGCGATATGTACGCGGCGAACGCCGACCAGACTCAGGCGCGCCAGGCGTGGACGGTGGCGCTGAACACGCTCATTGAGCTGGACGATCCGCTGGTCACCGAGGTGCAGCGACGGCTGAAGTCAATCGAGTAGGGTGCGTATGGATGATCCCGTCCTGACAGCCATCGTGTCGGCACTGGCGGGCGGCGCCGTCGCCGAGTTGACCGCGGGGAGCAGGGCCGCGTTCAAGGCACTGGTCCGGTTGGTGCGGCGGAAGGCGGCCGAACATCCTGACGCGGAGAATGCGCTACTCCGGGCGCAGCAGGAGCCGTCGGACGAACGCCGTCTCGCGGAACTGCATGCCATGCTGACCACAGCCGTACTCAACGACAGGGCGTTCGCCGCCGAGCTGCACCGGCTGTGGCACGAGGTACGAGCCGGCCAGGGCGCGGGCGACACCAGCCAGACCAGCAACACCATCTCGGGCTCGGTGAGCGGGCCGGTGGTGCAGGCCCGCGACATCCACGGCGGCGTGCATCTCGGTGTCAAAGGCATCACCCATGACTGAGCAACGCGCCGAGGACATCGCCCGGTTCCTCGCCGGGTTGGAAGCCGACGGCTACCTGTCCGATCCGGCGTGGAAGCAGGCGTTCGGCGCGGTGCCGCGTCACGTGTTCCTGCCCGCGTTCTTCCTTCCGCTGCCCGATGGGCGGTGGCAGGCGATCGACGCATCCCACCCCGACTACTGGGCCAACGTGTACGCGGACACCACCTTGACCACGCAACTCGACGGCACGGTCAGTCCGGACCCGGACAGCGGCCCGCTGTCCGGTACCGGCACGTGTAGTTCGACACAGCCTGGGCTCATGGCGTTGATGCTGGACGCGTTGTGCCTGTCCGGCGGGGAACGGGTGTTGGAAATCGGCACCGGAACCGGCTACAACGCGGCGTTGTTGGCACACCGCCTCGGCTCGGCCAACGTCGCCAGCGTGGAGGTTGATCCGGTGGTCGCGGACCTGGCCCGGCAACGCCTCGCCGTGTGCGGGTACCGGCCCACGGTAATTACCGGCGACGGGGAACAGGGCTGGCCGGAGGGTGGCCCCTATGACCGGATCATCGCCACAGTTTCCGTGCCGGCGGTGCCCCCCGCGTGGCTGGCCCAGGTCCGCGACGGTGGGGCCATCGTCGTCAGCCTGTGGCGCGACCTGGGCGGCGGTCCGCTCGTGCGGCTGGAGGTCAACGCCGGTAGCGGGCAAGGATTCTTCCTGGCCGAGGCGGGCGGGTTCATGCCGGTCCGCGCGGTCAACCGGGCAGCGGCGGCGCTGCCCACGGCGGTCAAGCAAACCGGCACGACCCGGCCGACCCGGCACCCGAGCCACGTGCTGCACCACCCCGACGCGGGGCTGTGGTTGGCTTTGCGGGTCACCGGGGTGACCTGGCTCGGGTTCACCCCGGATGGCGGCAACGAACAGATGTGGCTGTTCGCCTCGGACGGCTCGTGGGCGGCGGTCGACGACACCGCCGGGCAGGTGGAGCAGTACGGACCGCGTGAGGTGTGGGACGAAATCGAAACCGTGTTCGATCGGTGGTGCGATGCCGGATCGCCGACCCGGGACCGACTCGGGCTGACCGTCACCGACACCGGAGCACACCGGTTCTGGCTGGATAGCCCAAACGCGGTGGTATGGGACGACGCCGGCGCACGCCGGTAGCCTCCACGGGCTCATGCGACGCTACCGACGGGGGTACGGGTCGCCGCCTTCTACGATGCGGCGTTCTACCTGCTGGGCCGCATCGACCATCCAGCCGACCGCGATGCGTCGTGTAGATGAAATTCGCCCGCGGGTCGACTCGCTACGTGCCAGGACAACCCGGCTAGCCTCTGCGGACGTGACGGCCCCGCCCACGCACCCGGTTGACGTGCTGCTCCTGCTTACCCACGCTGATCATGTCCTGTTGGCGCTGCGGCAAGGCACCGGCTACGCGACGGACAGTGGAACCTTCCATTTGGCAAGCTGGAGCACGGCGAAGACGCTATCAGCGGCGTGGTTCGCGAGGCGCGCGAGGAGATCGGCATACGGATCGACCTCGCCGAGCCACGGATGGTCACCACGGTGCACCATCGCAACACGGCCGGGCGCGCCCGCATCGGGCTCGTGTTCGCGGTGCCGTTCGATCCGGCTCGCCACGGCGAGCCAGTCAATGCCGAGCCACACAAGTGCGCGAAGATTGGTTGGTTTCCGGCTGGCATGCTGCCGTCCAACACCTACCCGTACACCGCCGCGTGCGTACGCGCGTTCCGCGACGGGGTGCCGGTCGTGTTGAGCGGCTGGACATAGTCGGCGATGGGCGGATGCTTCGGACGCGGTGGTGGCGGTGGCGCTCAGCACGGTACGCCGTTGGCGTCGCTGCGGCTGCTCTTCCGTCAGAGATCCATGGTGCTTGGGTTTGTTGTTGTCGGGTGATGCCGTTGGCACCACCCGACGACTACATCAACCCAGGTCGAAGGCGCCGCTGCGCACGGCCTGCACAAAGGTTGCCCAATGCTGCCGGCCGAACAGGTAGGCGGGACCGCTCGGGTCCTTCGAGTCGCGGACCGCAACCATGCCAGCCACCTCGGCAACCTCGACGCATGAACCGCCGGTGTTGCCGCTGCGGGTGCTCTTGCGCCAATTGGCTCGGTTGAGGTCGGTGGCCCGCTCTACGTACGTCACGTCATCTCCTTGACAAGATCGGCGATGAACTGAGCCGACTGCGCGGGACTCCATGCCGCCGCTCGCAGGGAGTCAAAGATCAGACTACAGTTCCGCACCTCGGCAGGGCGCTCCGCGTATGATGCGCCGGCTTGGTGCTCGATGTAGATCACTGAGTGATCCTCGGGATCGGGGAAGTCGAGGATCGTGAACGGGCTGAGCACGACGGCGCCCGCCTCGAAGGGGAGTACCTGGAGCGACACGTTGGGTAGGTCTGCGACCTGTAACAGGTGTTGGAGCTGGCCGATCAGGACCTTCTTTCCGCCGATTGCGCGGCGTACTACCGCCTCATCCAGGACGACTCGGAGCCGAAGGGCCTGTTCGACCACCAGCGCCTGTCGCTCCATCCGAAGCCTGATGTGCTTCTCAACCTCCTCCTCTGGAAGCGGCGGCACCCCCGCCCGGTACATGGCGCGGGCGTACTCCTCGGTCTGCAACAGGCCGTGGACAAACTGAGACTCGTATATGCCAAGGCCGGCGGCCTCCGACTCCAAGCCCACGTACACCTCGAACCACTCCGGCACCGTGTCGCGGTATACGTGCCACCAGCCACGCTGTCGGGCCTCACGGGCCAAGGCGACGAGCTTCTCACGCTCCTCCGGAACCACCTGGTAGAGGTCCAGCAGCGCACGCAGGTCGGGCGCCTTGATGCCGAGCTGGGCGGTCTCGATCCGCGACAAACGCGAGTGGGAGCTGTCTATATGCCTTGCTGCTTGTTCCAGGGTCAACCCTGCTCTTTCGCGTAGGCGTCGTAGCTCGGCGCCAAGTCGACGCCGCCGCACCGTCGGGCTGAACTTCTGCGTCACCCGTCCAACCTCGCATGTCCACTGGATTCGATCATGAGTCCCTGTACTGAATGCAGATTACCTCAGGAACATAGTGTTTCGCACATTGCAGTTTTCTGTGGAGTCTGGGACTGTGTAGACAGTCGTCAACCTGCCCTGTGGGGGTACACGTGAACCAGAACAGTCCGTCGCACTCTGGCTGGTCGGAGCGGGGTCGGGGGTGGCCCGAGCCGGCCGACCAGAGTGGATCGTCCGAGGTGTACGCGGACCTGCTCGCCGCGCTGGACCGGGCCGACGTGTCCGAGGCGCTCCGGGCGGCACTGGTTCGCGCCCTCGCCCCGCCCGCCGCGCCGGCCGAGCCGCCCGAGGTGGACCTGTCCGCGTACGCCGTCGGCGGGGGAGGCGGCCCCAACCTGCGGCTCCGCTCGATCGGTGGGGGCGATGTGCGGCGCCGCTACACCCTGCACCTGACCTTCCCGGCGAGCAGTCTGCGGGTGGCCCGGGGCAAGGCCGCCGCCTACGCCGAGGCCCTGGTGATGCTCCGGCCCGAGTTGAGCGCCAGCCCGGCCCTGCTCTCCCGCGCCGACCAGTGGAACCACGTCGAGCCGGTGACCTGCGGTCGACCCGGGCCGGTGGGGGTGACCTGTGCGCGGGCGTACGGCCACGCCGGCTGCCACCGGGACGGCACCGCGAGCGGACTCTGCTGGGACGACACCGGGCGGGCCGACCCCGGTCCGACCGCCGGCGACCCGCCGGACGACGCCGGCCGCCACGGCCCCGACGCGCGGGGCGGCCACGGCGGGCGGGACGGGCGCGACGAGCGGGGAGACCGGCGGTGAACGCGCCCTCGGCCGCCGCGGTGCCGCCGTACCCCCGGGTCAGCCCGTGCCGGCACTGCGGCCTCGCCGTCCTGCGCGACAACGACGGCAACTGGATCCACGCCAGCCTCTCCTACGCCTGCCGCGACCGCTGGGGCGGGGTGGCCGGGACCACCGCCGAACCCGCTCCGCCGGCCCCGACCTGGGCCGCTCCGACCAGGTGGTCCGGGCCCCCGCCGCGGTCACCGGAACGGGGTGCCGGGTCGGCTACGGTGTAACGCATGCCGGAGCAGAGCCCCCCACCGCTGCTGCGGGACGTGATCGTCATCCCGGAGTCTCCCTCCGCGAGTGAGCTGGTCCTCAAGCTCGCCGAGGGTGTCAGCAACGCCGAGGAGACCCTCCGGGAGTACGTCATCCCGCCCCGTCTGGTCGACAACTTCGACCAGGCGCTCCGGCTGATCCAGAACGCCGTGGCCACCGGCACCTCCCGGGCCGCCTACCTGCACGGCTCATTCGGTGCCGGTAAGTCGCACTTCATGGCGGTGCTGTACGCCCTGCTGCGGGGCGAGCACGCGGCGCGCAGTCGGGACGAGTTCGCCCCGTTGCTGGCCCGGCACGACGCCTGGCTCAACGGCCGGCGGTTCCTCCTGGTGCCGTACCACATGATGGGGGCGAAGTCGCTGGAACAGCGGGTCCTCGGCGACTACATCACCCACGTGCGGACGCTGCACCCCGAGGCGCCGATCCCCGCCGTACACCGCACCGACGCCCTGCTCGACCAGAGCCGGCACCTGCGCGCCCAGATCGGCGACGCCGCCTTCATCGCCGGCCTGCCCGGCGGCGGCGAGGAGGACGAGTGGGGCGACGAGGGCGGCTGGACCACCGAGCGGCTCGACACCGCCTTCGCCGCCGCCCCCGACGACGAGATCCGCCGCGCTCTCGTCCGCGACCTGCTCAGCACCTGGCAGCGGGGCTTCTTCCGCAACGCGCTGGAGGACCAGGAGGGCTTCATCTCCCTGGACCGCGGGCTGTTCGAGATCTCCGCCCACGCCAGGGACCTGGGGTACGACGCCCTGGTGCTCTTCCTCGACGAGCTGATCCTCTGGCTCGCCAACCACATCGGCGACCAGCGGTTCATCTCCCGGGAGATCCAGAAGATCACCAACTTCGTGGAGGGCTCCGACGCCCGCCGGCCGATCCCGGTGATCACCTTCATCGCCCGGCAGCGCGACCTGAGCGAGCTGGTCCCCGAGGGGGTCACCGGCGCACACGACCTGGCCTTCCAGGACACCCTCAACCTGGCCAGCGGCCGGTTCGACGTGATCACCCTGGAGGACCGGAACCTGCCGCAGATCACCCGCAGGCGGGTGCTCAAACGGGTCGGCGAGGACGAGGGTCACGGCGAGGCGGCCGAGCGGGCCATCACCGAGGCGTTCGAGCGGTTCAGCAGGGGTGTCCGCTCCGAGGTCTGGGACGTCCTGCTCGGCACCGACAGCGGCGTCGGCACCGGTGCCGACCTCGACACCTTCCGGCTCACCTACCCGTTCAGCCCGGCGTTCGTCTCCACCCTGGTCTACGTCTCCAGCGCGCTGCAGCGGAACCGCACCGGTCTGAAGCTGATGCGCCAGATGCTGGTGGAACGCCGCAACGACCTGCGGCTCGGCCAGATCATCCCGCTCGGCGACCTCTTCGACGTGCTCAGCCGCAGCGGCGACCAGCCGTTCACCGAGCGGCTGAAGGTCGAGTTCGAAACCGCGCAGAAGCTCTACCAGAACCGGCTGCGCCCGTACCTGCTGGAGCAGCACCGCGTCAGCGACGACGACCTCGAACGCGCCCGGCGCGGCGAACACCTCGACCGCCAACTCGCCGCCCGGGTGCGGGCCTTCACCGGCGACGACCGGATCATCAAGACCCTGCTGCTCGGCGCGCTCGCCCCGGCCGTCCCGGCGCTGCACAACCTGACCCCGCGCAAACTCGCCGCGCTCAACCACGGCAGCATCACCAGCCCGATCCCCGGCGGCGAGAGCGGAATCATCGCCCGCAAGCTCGAACAGTGGGCCGCCCGGTTCGGCGAGATCAAACTCCTCGACGGTGACGGGGTACGGCTGGAGCTGGTCGGGGTCGACGTCAGCAGCGTGCTCAACGAGGCCCGCAGGTACGACTCGCCCGGCGCCCGCCAGGCCATGGTCAAGCGGCTGCTCTGGGAGGAGCTGGGCATCACCGCCACCGACGGCTACTTCGACCAGGCCCACGTGGTGTGGCGGGGCAGCCGGCGCGTCATCGAGGTCGTCTACGGCAACATCCGCAACCCGGAGGAGCTGCGCGACGACGCCTTCCACCCGTTCACGCCGAACGCCTGGCGACTGATCATCGACTACCCGTTCGACGAGGGCACCCACGGCCCGGCCGAGGACCGCAACCGAGTGCTCAACCTCGGCTTCAGCGCCCGGACCGTCTGCTGGATCCCGGCCAGCCTCACCGTCAACCGCCAGCAGGACCTCGGCCGGCTGGTCATGCTCGACGCGCTGCTCAGCGGCCCGCCGACCCGGTTCGAGCAGGCCGCCCGGCACCTCAGCGAGGACGACCGCCGCCGCGCCCACGCCACCCTCACCAACCAGCGCGACGCCCTGCTGGTGGCGATGAGGGGCGTGCTGCGCCAGGCGTACGGGCTGGCGACGAAGCAGGCGGCCGACGTCCTCACCACCTACACCGACCACCTGCTCAGCCTCACCGACCCACGCGAGCTGACCCTGCCCGTCGGCGCCCGGCTCAACACGGTGCTGCCCTGGCTCGCCGACCAGATGTTCGCCGCGCAGTACCCGGCCCACCCCGACTTCGACCCCGACCGCCGGGGTGAGCCGGTGCGGGTCGCCGACCTGCGCACCGTCCTGGAGTACGTCCGCCGGGCCGTCGAGTCGGGCGAGGACCGGGTCGAGGTGGAGAAGAAGGACCGGGCGGTGGTCCGGCGCATCGCCAACCCGCTCAACCTCGGCGTCATGCACGAGGCGGCGTACGTCCTCAACCGTGAGTGGGTCGACCACTTCACCCGCCGGGCACGCCAGGAGGGGATCACCGGCGACCTGCGCGTCACCGACCTGCAGCGGTGGCTGGACGAACCGCAGCCGCGCGGCCTCGAACGACCCGTCGCCCAGCTCGTCATGGCCGCCTTCGCCGAGCAGACCGACCGGACCTGGATCCGGCACGGCGCGATCCTCACCCCGCAGCCGGAACTCACCGCGATCGCCGACGACCTGGCGCTGCGTCAGCCGGAGCGCCCCGACGAGCAGGACTGGGCCGAGGCCCGGGAACGGGCGATGCACCTGTTCGGCTTCATGCCGCCGAACCTGCCCCGGGGACGCCTCGTCGCCATGTTCGTCCAGGACCTGTCCCGGCAGGCCCGCCAGTACCGCGACGCCGCCCACCGGCTGGTCGACGAACTCGAACGGCACGCCGACCGGCTCGGCCTCGACCCGGCGGCGACCACCGGGCGGCTGCACACCGCCTACGTCGCGCGGGACCTGCTTGACGGGCTGGACAGCAGGCACCGGGACATCGACATCATCCGGCAGCTCGCCCGGACCGACCTGGGCGGGCCGCCGCAGCGGGCCGGCCGGAGCATCCGCAGCGCCGCCGACGTGGTGCAGGCGCTGCGCAACACCGCCTGGGAGACCTTCGACCTGCTGGCCGAGCTCGGCGAGCCCTGGGCGGCCGAGGCGGCCGAGATCCTCGCCGCGCTGCGGCAGGCCGCCCGCGACGACGAGCTGACCACCCCGCTGGCCACCGCCCTGACCCGGGCCCGCGCCCGCGCCACCGACCTGCTGGGACGGGCCACCCGGGCCGCCCGCCCCGGCGGCCCGACCCCGCTGACGACGCAGCCCGACCGGCCGACCCCGGCCCCGGCGACCTGGTCCGCCGGCGGGCCGGCCCCCCTCGACGACCCGGTACGCGACCTCGGCCCGGTCGAGCAGGGCAGCCTCACCGTCGACGGTGACGACCTCGCCGAGCTGGTGGAGACGCTGCGCAAGGTCGCCGACCGCAACCCGGGCCGCCGGATAGACGTGACCTGGCGGGTACGACCGTGAGCCCCGCCGCCTCAGCCCTCCGCGCCCTGCCGGTCAACCCGCACACCCTCGCCCAGCGGGTCGAACGCAAACTGCGCGGGTACCGGCCGGGGCAGGGCGACACCGAGCCGGTGCTGCTGGTCAGCGCCGAACCCTCCTGGCCGTACGACCCGATCCTGACCGTCACCGACACCCTGCGGGTCCGGGTCGTGCGGGGCGTCTCCGCCCTCGCCATCTGGGCGGAGCTCGCCCAACCGCACGACCTGCCCACCGTGATCCTCACCCACCTGAGCGAGGACGAGCTGGGCGTCGGCATCCTCAGCCGGGTCCACCGGCGTCGGATCATCGAGATGGAGCCGTGGAGTCTGGTCGCCGAGGCGTTCGGCGCCCAGCGGCTGGACCCACGGCTGAAGGAACTCCCCTGGGCCGGGCGTGCCCTCGTCGAGGCCACCCCGCCCGGCGGCTGGCCCCGGCTGCCCGGGATCGTCCTGCACCGGGACACCGCCCTGCGCCACCTGGCCGTGCAGCGGCTCCAGCTCGCCCGGCTCGGCACCGCCGCCGAGGACCTCGACCCGGCCACCCTGCTGCGGTGGAGCGCCCTGTCGGTCGCCCCGCAGGCCCTCGGCGCCCTCGCCGAGTCCGAACGCACCGGCCTGCTCGACTGGCTGGCCGAGCAGTTCGGGCCGACCATGCGGCTCCTCGCCGCGCTGTACGACGTCGGCCGGGTCACCGACACACTGCCGCTCGGGCTGGTCTGCGCGGCGATCTGGGCTGGCGACGACCCCGACAGCCTGCGCGCGCAGGGCCGGGTCGAGCAGTACCTGGGCGGCGTCGTGCTCGACGCGGAAACCGTCGCCTCGTTCACCGCCGCCGCCACCCGGACCATGGCCGGCCTGCTCGCCGACGCCGTCGCGCGGGACCGGAACGCGGGGCGGGACACCGCCGCGCACCGCGAGCGGGAGGAGTTCGACCCCCGCCGGCTCGGGTACGCCGTCCTCGACCGGGCCGAGGAACTGCTGACCGGGTTCGCCGCGACCGGCGCCGCCCGGCACAGCGACCTCCTCCGCTCCGGCTTCGAACACCGGCTCGGCGAGGTCGCCCGCGCCCTCGGCCGGGCGGTCACGGACGGGGGCGGCGTCGTCACCGACGAGCTTCCCGCCGTGGGCCGGGCCGTCGCCCACCTGGCCGCGCACCACCTCGCCGCGCACTACCCGCACCGGGTCGAACGCGCCCGGATGGCCCTGCGCCTGGTCCGCTGGCTGGCCGAGCCGGTCGAACCCCCGCTCGGCGTGGCCGAGGGCATCGTCCGCCAGGTCACCCAGTGGTCGTGGGTCGACCTGGCCCTGGACCACGTCTGGACCGGCGAGGACTCCCACACCGCCCTGGCCGCGATGTACCGGGTCATCCACGACCGGGCGCAGGCCCGGCGGCGCGACCTGGACCAAGCCTTCGCCACCCGCCTCGCCGCCTGGACCGCCGCCGGCGGCCGGACCGGAGACCTGCTCGCCGTCGAACACGTGCTGGACCGGGTGGTCGCGCCGGTGGTCCGCGAGGGCAGCCGGCCGGTGCTCGTCGTGGTGGTCGACGGCATGACCACCGCGATCGCCGTCGACCTCGCCGAGCAACTGACCCGGCAGGGCTGGCTGGAGTACGACCCGCTCGCCTGCCGCCCCGGCCGCAGGACCGAGGCCCGCCGCCGGGGCGTCGTCGCCGCCCTGCCCACGGTGACCGCGGTGTCGCGTACCTCGCTTCTCACCGGCAGGCTGTGCCGGGGCGGCCAGGCCGAGGAGCGGGCCGCGTTCGAGACGAGTCCGCTGTGGCAGGGCCGCCCGGCGAAACTGTTCCACAAGGGCACGCTGCGGGGCGAGGCCGGCGAGGTGCTCAGCGAGCAGGTGATCCAGGCGCTGACCGACCCGGAGACCGTCGTCGGCGTGGTCGTCAACACCGTCGACGACGCGCTGCGGCACGGCCGGGAGAGCGCCGACGCCGGCTGGCGGCTCGACAACCTCGGCGCGCTGCGGGCACTGCTCGACTACGCCCGCTACCAGGGGCGGGCGGTCATCATCACCAGCGACCACGGGCACGTGCTGGACCGGGAGAACACCCTGCGGCAGGTCACCGACCCGGCGTCGGCCCGGCACCGGGTCGACCCGGCCCCGGCCGGCGACGGCGAGGTCGAACTCACCGGAGCCCGGGTGCTCGCCGACGGCGGGCGGGTCGTCGCCCTCTGGGATCCCCACCTGCGCTACCTGCCCCGCCAGGCCGGCTACCACGGTGGTGCGTCGCTGGCCGAGGTGACCGTGCCGCTGCTGGCCCTGCTCCCGCTTGGCGCGGCACCGCCGCCGGGATGGCGGCTGCTCGGGCCGCAACAACCAGAGTGGTGGTCGACCAGCGTCGAGCCGGAGCCCGGCGACAGCGCCGCCGAGGGAGCCGGGCCGACGCAGGTGCCGCCGCAGCCCGTACGGGCGCGGGGCGGCACGCGGCGGCGGAGCGCGCCGAGCGGCGGCCCTGGTCTGTTCGAACTGCCCGCCGAACCACCGCCGGTCCGATCGCCATCGACGTCACGACCACCCGCTGAGGACACGCCCGTCGAACCGCCGTCGGCCGATCCACGGCCGGCAGCGCCTCCGTCCGACGGCACGCCGCCGGCCGGGCCCGGGAACCTCGTCGACGAGCTGCTCGCCTCGGAAATGTTCAAGGCACGGCACGAGCTGACCCCCCGGAGGGTGTCGCCCAACAAGATCAGAGGAGCGGTGACCGCGCTGCTGGAGGCCAACGGTGTGCTGCCCGCGGCGCTGCTGGCGGAGAAGGCCGGCGAGCAGCCGGCCCGCGTCACCGGTTTCGTCACCACCCTGCAGCGCATCTTCAACGTCGACAGCTACCCGGTGCTGTCCCTGGTCGACGACGGACGTACCGTCCGGCTCGACCTGGCGCTGCTGCGCGAACAGTTCCAACTGCCCGCACCATCCTCGCCGAGGAGGCAGCCGTGACCGGCCGGGTGAGTACCGCCCGGCGCCGGCAGGTGCTGGACGCGCTGCGCCGCGGCGCCGTACCCGAGACCGGGCTGGACCTGCTCGCGGTCGGCCTGGACCGGTTCACGGCCGCCGTGCACGAGGACATCGAGACCGTCCGCACCGGCGGCGCGGTGTTCAAGGCCATTCGGGGCGAGTACGGTTCCGGCAAGACCTTCTTCGCGCGCTGGCTCGCCGAACAGGCCAAACGGGCCAACCTCGCCACCGCGGAGGTGCAGATCTCGGAGAACGAGACCCCGCTGCACCGGTTGGAGACCGTCTACCGCCGCCTCACCGAACGGCTCACCACCGCCACGTTCCCGCCCAGCGCGCTGCGAGCCGTGGTGGACGCCTGGTTCTACGCGCTGGAGGACGACGTCCTCGCCGAGGGCGCGGTTGACCCGGCCGACCAGCCGGCGATCGACCGCGCCGTCGAGGACCTGCTCGGCCGGCGGCTCAGCACCGTTGGCCGGACCGCCCCGACCTTCGCCGCCGCGCTGCGGGGCTACCGTGCCGCCGTGGCCGCCGGCGACGCGGCCGGTGCCGACGCCGTACTCGCCTGGCTGGGCGGGCAGCCGCACGTCTCGGCGGCGGCCCGCCGGCACGCCGGCATCCGGGGCGACCTCGACCACTTCGGCGCACTCGGCTTCCTGCAGGGGCTGCTCGTGGTGCTGCGCGACTGCGGATACCCGGGGCTGCTGCTGGTGCTCGACGAGGTGGAAACCCTGCAACGGGTCCGCGCCGACGCCCGGGACAAGGCCCTCAACGCGCTGCGGCAACTCGTCGACGAGGTCTACTCCGGTCGCTTCCCCGGCCTCTACCTCGTCATCACCGGCACCCCGGCCTTCTACGACGGACCCCAGGGCGTCGCCCGGCTGGCACCGCTCGCGCAACGGCTCGCCACCGACTTTCCGGCCGATCCCCGGTTCGACAACCCCCGGGCGGTGCAGGTGCGCCTGCCCGGGTTCACCGTCGAATCCCTCGTCGAGCTCGGCGTCCGGGTCCGCGACCTGTACGCCGAGGGCAGCCCGGCCCGAGATCGGCTGCTCGACCTGGCCGACGAGGCGTATCTGGCCGCCCTGGCCCGCGCCCTGGCCGGCCGGCTCGGCGGCGCGATCGGCATCGTCCCCCGGCTGTTCCTCAAGAAGCTCGTGGCCGGGGTGCTGGACCCGATCGAACTGCATCCGGATTTCGATCCGCGCCGGGACTTCGCCCTCACCGTCGCATCGTCCGAGCTGACGGAGGCGGAGCGCAACGCCGTACGGGCCGCCGGGACGACGGGCGGTGCCGGGTCGGCTGCCGCGACGGGCACCGGTGCGACGAGGGCCGACGAGATCGATCTGGACCTGTCGTGACGGCCACCGTCGGGCCGTCCGTGCCGCGGTCCGGGCCGGACTCCGGCGGGGCCGACCTGCTGCATCCGGTGCTGCTGCATCACATCGTCAACACGCTCGGCTGGTCGCGGCTGCGCGAGCTCCAGGAGGTCGCCGTCGAACCCCTGCTCGCCGGCCACGACGCGGTGCTGCTCGCCGCCACCGCCAGCGGCAAGACCGAGGCCGCGGTCTTCCCGCTGCTGTCCCGGATGGCGACCGAGCGGTGGAGCGGCCTCACCGTGCTGTACGTCTGTCCGCTCAAGGCGCTGCTGAACAATCTCGAACCCCGGCTGTCGCGCTACACCGACTGGCTCGGCCGCCGGACCGCGGTGTGGCACGGCGACGTCACCGCCCCGGCCCGCCGGGCGATCCTGCGCGACCGACCGGACCTCCTGCTGACCACCCCGGAGTCGATCGAGGCGATGCTGGTCAGCGTCAACGTGGACCACGCCCGGTTCTTCGCCGACCTGCGGGCGGTCGTCGTCGACGAGGTACACGCCTTCGCCGGTGACGACCGCGGCTGGCACCTGCTGGCCGTCCTCGAACGGCTCAGCCACCTGATCGGGCGCCCGGTGCAGCGGGTCGGGCTCTCCGCGACCGTGGGCAATCCGGACGACCTGCTCACCTGGTTGCAGGGCTCGGGGTCGGGCCGGCGACCCGGACGGGTCGTCGCGCCCCACCTCCACCGGGCCTCGCCGGCGGCGTCGCCGGATCGCGTCGACTCAGGCGGCGAGGCGGCCTTCCCGGTGCCGGCCGCTGCCCCGCCGGCTGATGCCGACGCCTCGCGGACTGCTGCTGCCGCCGCGCTGGCTGACGCCACCGCCCTGGCCGCTGCTGTCGCTCCGCCGGCTGCTGCCGCCGCGGCTGACGCCCTCGCCCCGCCGCCCGGGGACATCGAACTCGACTACGTGGGCTCCCTGCCGAACGCCGCGACGGTGATCGCGGCCCTGCACCGGGGTGAGAAACGGCTGGTCTTCTGCGAGTCCCGGCGGGAGGTGGAGGAACTCGGGCAGCTCCTGCGGCTCAAGGGGGTCACCACCTTCCTGTCGCACGCCTCCCTCGCCCCCGACGAGCGGCGGCGCTCCGAGCAGGCGTTCGCCGAGGCGCGCGACTGCGTCATCGTCTCCACCAGCACCCTGGAGCTTGGGATCGACGTCGGTGACCTCGACCGTGTGATCCAGATCGGCGCGCCGCGGACCGTCGCGTCGTTCCTGCAACGACTCGGCCGAACCGGACGCCGACCCGGCGCCACCCGCAACTGCCTGTTCCTCACCACCGACCAGCCGACCCTGCTACGGGCCGCCGGACTGTTGCTGCTCTGGGGGCGGGGCTGGGTCGAACCCGTCGTCGCCCCGCCCGAGCCGCGCCACATCGTGGCCCAGCAGATTCTGGCGCTCTGCCTGCAGGAACGTCAGGTCGCAGACCAGCTCTGGGCGGACTGGTGGAACGGCCTGCGGCCGTTCACCAGGGACGCCGAGGTGATCGTGCGCTACCTTGTCGACCAGGGCTTTCTCCAGCGCGACGGCAATCTGTTGTTCATCGGCCCCGAGGCGGAGCTGCGGTTCGGACACCGGAACTTCATGGCCATGACCGCGGTCTTCACCGCGTCGCCCGAGTTCACGGTGCTCTCCGGGCGTACCGAACTCGGCCGGATCGACCCGAGCCTGCTGACCGAACAGGTGCAGGGCCCGCGCCGGCTGCTGCTCGGCGGGCGGAGCTGGCAGGTCACCTACGTCGACTGGAAGCGCCGTCGATGCTTTGTCGAACCGGTCGACAGCGGCGGGAAGGCCCGCTGGCTGACCTCGGGCGTGACGGGGGTGTCGTATGAACTGACCCGGGCGATGCGCGAGGTGGTGCTCGGCGCACAACCGCCGGTGGCGCTCACCCGGCGTGCCGTCGGCCAGCTCGCGGAGGTCCGCGAGCGGTACCTGTCGGTCGTGCATCCGGGCGGCAGTGTGGTCAACCGGCTCGCCTCCGGCGACGTGTGGTGGTGGACGTGGGCGGGCTACCGCGCCAACGCGACCCTGGCCAGCACTCTGACCGGCCTCGTTGACCCGATGCAGGAACACGGCGACCTCCGCCTGCGGCTACGCCGAGATCTGACTCCCGCGGAGTGGCGCGACGGGATCGCTGACGGAGCCGATGTGCTGTGCCTGCCGGATGTGGACGAGGACGCGCTCTCCGGGCTCAAGTTCACCGCCGCTCTACCACAACGACTCGCCCGTGCCACCCTGGCTGCCCGATTGGCCGACCTACCCGCCGCGATCCAGGTCCTCCGCGAGCCGACCCGATTCGTCGTCGACTGAGCCGACATGGTGGTCGCTGGGGAGGCAGCACGGTGTGGTCCGCGGGTGGGGAGGCGGACGAGCGGAAGCTCACCTCGCCAATGCCCTGCGGCGACATGATCGAGACCGAGCAACGGCGAGCTGTCGAGCGGCCAGCGACGCCGCTGTTGGCGGGAGCTTCTCGTCGCCACGTCCACCTGACCGCCACGTCGATCCGACCTGCCCATGCGGCGGGCATGTGACCGGCGGGCCAGACCGGAGGACACCCCGGTCGCCGGGATGCCTCAACTCGGGTTGACGAGGCTCATGCCCTTCTCGACCACGACGCCGGTGCCGGCGGCCTGCCTGCCCGGCGTGAACGTGAGCTCGGGGATGACCACGGCCTTCGTCACCGTGCCTCCCTTGGTGAAGACGGCCAGGGCACCGGACACCATCAGCCGGCTGCCGGGTTTGAGGACGGTGGCGCCCACGTCGCGGTTGACCTCGTCGGCGGGCGCGCCCTCGTAGTAGCAGTAGACGGCGTCCCAGTCGAACGAGGTCAACGTCCGCAGGGGCGCGGAGCCACCGCTCTCGCGGAGCTCGGCGAGCTTGGCGTCGAGGTCCTTGTCGGACTGCGGGGTCATGGTCTGGCTCTCCTTGTCGCAGGCCGCCAGGACGGGCAGGAACAGCGCCGCCGCCAGCATGGTCCTTCTGCGCATCACGATCCGGTCTTCTTGGGTTGCGGATGGCCGGGCAGCGTCCGGTTCTCCGGCTCGCCGGTGTCCTCGGGCCTCACCTGGTCGCTGTAGTCGAGCTGGCCGTCGCCGCCGATGACCACCGTACGTCCCTGTCGAACGGCCTCCTGGATCTTGTCGGCCAGTTCCTTGGGCGAGGCGTCCGGGTTCGCCACCGCGATCGAACGCCCGACCTCGTTGTTGTACAGGTCCATGGCCTCGCGGGCGGCCTGGTTACCCGGGATGGACTCGTGCGCGTACGTGAAGCGCTTCGTCCAGTCCTCGCCGAACTCCTGGGTCAGGCGCGCGTTCCAGTAGGCGTGACGGAAGGCGTCGTTGTGGTCGTCGTTCTGGTCCGGGGTGGCGAAGCGCTGGTCCGCGACCTCGAACGCCTCGTCGTGGATCTCCTGGAACTTCTTCAGCCCCAGCACGCCGTACTTGTCCTGCAGCTCCCGCAGGAGGGCGGCCTCGGAGGCCGTGAGTTCCCGTTGCTCCACGAACCAGCTCAGCGGCGCGCCCGGGAACAACTCCTTCCTGGGGTCGTCGGCGACCTGGTACTCACCCATGATGATCGCCCCGGGCCGCCGGGCGTTCGGGTCCTTGGCCGCCTGGTAGACCTCCTCCTGCAGGCCGGGCACGCCGGCGATGATGGCCTGGGCGTTGCTGCTGTTGGCGAGGAAGTCGGGCAGGTTGGCGCGGGCCGACTCCAGGGTGCGCACGGTCAGGCTGCGGGCCTCGGACTCGGTCCGCTTCGCCCGCTCGTAGTAGTCGCTCGCCTGGTCGAACAGCCGGTCGGCCTGGGCGCGGATCTTGTCGACCTCGTCACCCTGGCCGAGTTCGCCGATCCAGTCGAAGAACCCCTGCGTACCGCGCAGGTCGTTCCACTTCTTCATCGGCTCGTCGCCGGGATCCTCGATCTGCCGGATCAGGTTGCCGAGCGCCGTCTCCACGCGCACACCCTCGGCGACGAGGCGCTTGGCCTGGTTCTGCGCCGGCACGTAGTCATCGAGCGCCCCGCCGGCCTTTTCGTAGCCGTCCCGGAGCGCCTCCAGGAGCAGGCGGGCCTCCTTGAGCCGACGGTCGAACAGCTCCTTGCCCTCACCGGACCACTCGGTCTTGCCACTGACCTGTTCCAGGGTGGGTAGGGCGGAGTCGATCAGACGTACCACCCTCTTGAAGTCCTCGGCAGCGGCATCGACCAGCTGCGGCTTCATCTGCTCGATGTACCTGACGTCGCTTCGGTAGGCCATGGCGTCACGCGGGGCGGTAGGTGGAGTTGGTGAGGAAGGAGTCCAGCTTCTGCTGGGCCGCCGTGTCGACCCGTACGTAGCGGTCCGCCGCCACCTTCAGCTTGGTCGACAGCGCCGTCAGCAGTGCCACCACGTCCTGGTACTGGTCCTGCGCGAATCCGGCGAAGGCCTTCGTCTTGCTGGCCACCTCCTCGTGCGCGGCAGGTGCCGCAACCCGGCTCGCGAGACTGGGCTCCGGCCGCCCGGCCTGGAGCAGACCAGCCAGTTCCAGCAGGGTGTTCGCACTCCCGTCCAGCGACTTGGGCTTCACATTGGTCACGGCATGTCACCCCCGTTATCGGCGACTGACCGAGATCCAGAGTAATGGGCTGCGACAACGGTGACGTCCGCCGTGGCGACGACGTGTCCACGGCAACCCGCCCCGAGCCCGGTGGCGGGCGTGTCTGAGGTGTGCGCGGAGGCCTGCGATCCTGATTGGCGTGTGGGGACGGCGAGGCGGGAACCCGGCGGAGCGACGGGTACGCGAGGCGTTCAGGCAGGGAGTCGAGGTCGACCTCGGCGGCCTGGCACATCCGGTGCGGGCGGAGGTGGTGGCGGATCTGCTCGCCGGCGCGGGGAGTCCACCCCGGGCGGCGTTGCGGCTCCGGTCGGCCCGGATCGTCGGGCGGCTCGACCTGCGCAACGTCGAGATCACGGTGCCGGTGTCGTTCGCCGGGTGCGTCTTCGCGGAGGTACCCGACCTGGCCGAGGCGCGGGCGGTGAACGCCTCGTTCACCGGATGCACCCTGCCGGGGCTGTCCGCGCGGCTGCTCGACGTCCGCGGCGACCTGAGCCTGGCCGGCAGCACGGTGACCGGTTCGATCGATCTGTGTGACGCCCGGATCGGCGGCAACCTCGACCTCGACGGCGCAACGCTGCGCCGGCCCGGCGGTGTGGCGCTCGGCGCCGACCGGCTGTCGGTGACCGGCAATCTCACCGCCCGGTACGGCTTCACCGCCGAGGGCGAACTGCTCCTCGTCCACTCCCGGATCGGCAGCCAGCTCAACCTCACCGGTGCCGAACTCCGCAATCCGGGCGGGTTCGCCCTGCACCTCGGCGGTGCGCGGGTGGGGAGTCTCTGGCTGACCTTCGCCACCCGGCCGGTCGGCCGGGTCCGGCTCTCCAGCCTTCAGGCCGAGTCGATCTTCGACGACCCGGCGTCGTGGCCGGTGGAGCTTGACCTGATCGGCTGCACGTACACGATGCTGATCGCCCGGAAACCCTCCGGGCCGAACACCCCGCTGCCGCTGGTGCCGGTCACCGTCCGACAGCGGCTGGACTGGCTGCGCCGCAGCCCCGAGGGGTACGTCCCGCAGCCGTACGAGCAGCTCGCCGAGGTGTACCGGCGGAGCGGGCAGGAGGTGGAGGCCCGCCGGGTGCTGCTGGAGCGGCAGCGTCGACGGCGGGCGACCCTCCGGCTGCCCGGACGGCTCTTCGGTTACCTGGTCGACGCCCTGGTCGGATACGGCTACCGCACCTGGCTGGCCGGGTTCTGGCTGCTCGGGTTCTGGGTGCTCGGCACGGTCAGCTTCACGCTCGACCCGTCCACGCCTCGGAATCCGGCCGAGGCGCCGACCCCGAACCCGGCGCTCCAGGCGCTCGACCTGCTGCTGCCGATCGTGAACCTCGGCCACGACAACGCCTGGAACCCCGCCGGCGCCACCGAGTACGTCGCCGCGCTGCTGATCCTGGCCGGCTGGGTCCTCACCACCGCCGTGGTGGCCGGGCTGACCCGTACCCTCAGTCGGTGAGCCGGCCGGTGGGCGCCGGCCTGCCCGGTGACCCGACGACCGCGTGGCGTACGCCGCGACCTGGGCCGGCTGGGGTACGGCGTCGGTGGCTGGGGGCACCGGGCGCGTGGTCGTACCCCAGCCGGCACCTCAGATGGCGTCCGCGACCCGGGCCGGCGTTACACCGCCTCGGTGCCCGGCTCCCGGTCGAGACCGAGCTCCTGCTCGACCGCTGCGACGAAGGTCGCGACGACGCGCCGCCGGACCCGGCCGCCCGGGGTCGCCAGCGACATCGACCAGCGCAGGTCGACGCCGCGCAGGCGCTGCGGGCGTAGCCCGGTGCCCTCCAGCGGGATGAACTCCGGCACCAGCGCCACTCCGAGCCCGGCCTGCACGTACGCCGGAATCGAGGTGACGTCGGCGATCTCCAGGGTGATCGATCGGCGTAGTGACGCCCGGGCGAACGCCTCGTCCACGACCGCCCGGTTGCCGAAGCCGAGCGGCGAGTCGATCCACCGGTCGCCGGCCACCTCGGCGAGCGAGACCTCCGGGGCGTCGGCCAGCGGGTGCTCCGGCGGCAGAATGAGGCGCAGCGGGACCTCGGCCAGTAGGCGGACCGTTACCCCGGGCGGCGGTGGTCCGTTGACGGACACGAAAGCCACATCAAGTTCACCTTCGGTGAGGGCACGGACGAGGCCCGCCGACCCGTCGGGAAAGGCCCGCATGCTGACCGTGACCCGTGGATGGCGGGACTGGAACCGGGCGAGCAGCCGGGGCAGGTCGACCAGCTGCATCGTCGTCATGGTGCCGACCGCCAGCGGTCCGCGGAGCCCGGCCTGGGTCTCCCGGACGGCCTGTCGCGCGGCGGCGGCTGCGGCGAGCGTGGCCCGGGCCTCGGGGAGGAGGGCGCGACCCGCGTCGGTCAGTACCGCCCGCCGGGCCGTCCGGGTGAACAGCGTGGCGTCGAGGTCCGCCTCCAGCGCCCGCAGGGTGCTGCTGACGCCCGACTGAACGAGGTGGAGCCGTTCGCCTGCGGCGGTGAGGGTCCCCTCCTCGGCGATCGCCAGGAACACCTCCAGGTGGCGTAGTTCCACGTTGCCCTCTTCCATCTCGAACGGAGATGGAGGCTAGCACAAACTTTCGTTGTTCATGCTGGGTCGCCTCGAGCAATCTCGAGTCCACGAGGCAATCCCTGGCAAGGAGAGAATGTGAAATCTCAGGTCATCGACGTCCGCCCGAGCGTGTCACCGGCACCCGACCCGCTCGCACCGTCGATCGCCCGGCACCGGGCCGGCTTCTGGATCGTCGCCTTCGCCTTCGCCGTCGCGATGGCGTTCTCCACCGCGCCGACCCCGCTCTGGAACCTCTACCGGCAACGCGACCACTTCTCCACCACGATGGTGACCGTCGCCTTCGCCGCGTACGCCGTCGGTGTGGTGATCAGCCTCTTTCTGGTCGGGCACGTCTCCGACTGGCTGGGCCGCCGGCGCATCCTGGTGCCGGCGATGCTGCTGGAGGTGGTCGCCGCGGTGATGTTCCTGTTCTGGCCCGACCTGCCCGGTCTGGTCCTCGCCCGGGTCATCACCGGGATCGGCATCGGCATGATCACCGCCACCGCCACCGCACACCTCGCGGAGCTGCACGCGGTGGCCCGCCCGAAGGCGCCGCCGCTGCGGGCAGGGCTCGTCGCCACCGCGGCCAACACCGGCGGTCTCGCCATCGGTCCGCTGGCCGCCGGCCTCGTCGTCCAGTACGTCGACAGCAAGCTGACCGTGCCGTACCTGCTCTTCCTGATCCTGCTCGTCGGGTCGGCCGTCGGGCTGGCGTTGGTGCCGGAGACCGTGCCGGCGGAGCGGGCGGAGAGCCAGCCGTACCGGCCGCAGCGGGTCGCCGTGCCGCCCACCGACCGGAGCCGCTACTTCGCCGTCGCCGCGGCCGCCTTCGGCCTCTTCGCGATCCTCGGCCTCTTCACCTCGCTCGCCCCGAGCTTCCTCGCCGCCATCGGGCAGACCGCCCCGGTGATGGCCGGGCTGGCGGCGTTCGGGGTCTTCGGCGCGGCGACCGTGGCGCAGCTTCTTCTCGGCCGGGTCGCCCCGGCCCGCCAACTCGCCATCGGGATCTCCGGCACCGCGCTCGGGGTCGTGGTGCTCGCGGCCGGAGTGCTCCTCACCTCGCCGGCCGGGTTCCTGGCCGGTGGGCTGATCGCCGGCGGCGGGGCCGGCGTGCTGTTCAAGGGCAGCCTCGGCACGGCGGCGATGCTCGCCCCGAGCCATGCCCGCGGCGAGGCCATCGCCGGGGTCTTCCTGACCGCGTACGTCGGTCTCGCGATTCCGGTGCTCGGTATCGGGTTTGCCAGCCGGCTCGGTGTGCCGCTGCACACGTCGCTGCTCGGTTTCTCCGCCCTGGTGTTGGCCGTGATGGCGGCGGTGGCGGCGACCCTGCGTCGCCACCCGGCGAGGGCCTGAGCCGCGGCTGCCCGGACTCGACCGCTATCGGAGATCGTCGAGGATGTCTTCGGCGGCCGCGACGATGTTGGAGCGTTGAGCGCGCAGCAGTTCCAAACGGCGTGCCAGATCGGGCTGTACGGGGGCCTTCAGCAGTATGGTTATGCTGACCTTGGCGTTCTCGGAGCGGGCTACGAGCCTTATTGCCATCTCCGCTAAATGGATCGTGAGAAACGCCCCGTCGCCCAAGCCAGTCAGGTCCTCTGGCGGGGTGTGCCAGTCTGAGGCGCTGCGTGCGAGGTTGCGCGCATCCTGCCGAGCCAGGTCGAAAGCGTCAGCCGCCAACTCCTCGACGGTCGTCGAGGCGCTCATGCGATAGACCGTCACTGATGATATTAGGAGCGGCTCGAGAGTGCCGCTGCCCTTCCAATTGCAGGAGGCGATAAGGCGTCTCCGATTGTCCGAGTAGTCGTCGTTTGCTACGCCTGGACCGACAATTCCGGGTAGTCCAGGAAGTTTCTCGTCGATCGTCGGGCACTCGGCGTTCAGGCCTTGCCATCTGCTGCTGGGTGTGGGCGAGGGAGTGGAAATCCGATCCCGGTTGTCGACGCCCGGACGATCTGTGGGAATCGGATCGGGAGAGTTGATCGTGCAGCCAGGAACGACCAGAATAGCTGCCGATAATGCGAGTACGCCGTGCTTGACGATCTGTCGAAGTGCCACTTTGTCTGGCTCCGTTCGATCGGTGGAATCGAAAATTAGCCTTCGGCGACACGAGGCCAGCTTCCTGTGCTCAACCCCGCGTTGTTGTCACGACTTTCTTCCAGGGCAATTATCTGAGCTACTACCGTCGAAAGTCGCTTTGAGAGGTTGATGCCGTACTGCAGCGTCTCTGCAACAGCCTGCCCGATGACCTCGGAGAGTGAGTGCAGGGCGAAGAAGGCTTGCGGTGCGTTCCCGGCGGTGGCCTGGGAGGCGTTCGCGATCGCCGCCGCGAACGGTCCCGCTATCGCCGCCACCCGATCTCCGAGCTCAGCCAGGTAGGTCATGTTCTCCTTGCCGACCAGGGTGAGCCACGTGCCGGTTTCCCTGACCTTCTCGTGAGTGCTCTTCACGGCGTTGACCTGACGCTGCAACTTGATGTCGTAGGATTCTTTGCTGGGACCGCGCCAATAGACGAGGTCGATCGATCCGCTCATGTCCTCAGAGAGCTCGGAGAGCTCCCGGTTCAGCGTGGTGACGTAGGTCATGGCTCGCTCGAAGAGAGAGCCGACCGGTACGGCGCCGGCAATCGCGTTCTGTAGGGTCGTGAGGATCTCGTCGACGCGTGCCCGGATCTCCTGCAACTTTCGCCGAATAGCGTCGAGGGTTTTTGCGACCTCGTCCGTCCACCATTCGACGATGCGCGTCCAGATGCTGCTCTGTACCTCCTGACTGGCTCTGGCGAGGAAGACGTTGACCTCGTTGAGGAGATGGTTCCATGCGCCACGGATCTGTTCCACAAGCGTTTCGAGCAGTTCAACCGCCTTCCGGAACAGGGCGAGAGTGCGCGGCAAATGCTCTGCCTCTGCGGCGGGTTTCCCGCCGGACGACGGATTCCAGGTGTCGCGGACGCCGTGCTCGCTCATGTCCCGTTCCTACTTCCCCGTCCATATCTCGTTCAGGTTGATCGCCGAGTTGGCGTCGGAGCGCTCGTACGCGTCGGCGGCCCTCCGTAGGGCGTCACCGAACAGCTCGAACTCCGTCGTGGCCTGCTTGAAGAGCATCGTGAGCTTGTCGTGCACCTGCTCGTAGGCGCTCTTCAGATCAGCGGCACCGATCTGGCCCGTCGCAGGATCCACAACCATGAACGCGGTCAACTCCAGCGTCAGGGAGCTGGTTGTCTGGTGGATCCTCTCCATCCGATCCGAGAGGCGGTACCACTTCTTCGACTCCTTACGAATCGCATCCGTGGCGGCCCTGATGACCTGCGGCGAGTTGTAGTTGAAGTCACCCATCGGATCACCCGGAGTTCTAGGAGGCGGGAATGGGGAGGCGCGCTGCCTCCTGCAGGGCGAGGCGGGCATCGTTGGCGAGTTCACCGCCGGCGTACGGGCCGAGGTGATCCTCGTCCACCTCGGCGCTCTGGACGACCGCTCCCAGCACGGTGACCCGGAACAGCCTGCTCGGCCCTGACACGGTCCGTGGCTGTGGGTCGGCAAGGCTCTCCCGGATACGCCGGGCCGCCTCCAGCATGGCGAACGCCCGATCGAGCCTCGCCTCGATCGCCCGCTCGAAGCCGGGCGAGTCGACGTGCGGCACGTCGATGGGCGGTGCGATCTCCGGCGCGGGTGGCAGCTGTGGCCGGTGCCCGTGGCGGCCGAGGGTGGTCATCGCCAGCGCCGCCTTTGATCTCGCGTAACTCAGCGCGTCGAGGACGGCGGCGGCGACCCGCGTCGGACCGAGGGCCGCCCACCAGCCCGGGCCGATGTGGACGTCCTGCACCGCCCCGAACCGGTCGACGACGCAGTGGACGGTACCGCTACGGTCGGCGCCCTCGATCCGGTCGAGTTCCGGAACCGGCGCGCCCGGGCGGAGGGTGGCGGCGAGCTCCTCGACGCGCCGGGCGAACGTAACGGCATCGCGGTCTCGTCGTCACGGTCACCGTACTGGCCGTGGTGCCACACGAGTGCCTACTCCTTACGTGGGCTGGATTGGCGACGTGTCACTATCGACGGACAGCGGCGCGGCGGCTACTGTCCGAACAGGATTCGGAGCATAGTTCACATCTGCGCGTTGGGCTGTCCCCTCGCTGCGCTTCGTCGCGTAACCGACTATTCGGTGTAGCCGCTCGCCTGGAGTTCGAAGAGTTCCCGGTACAGCCCGTCGGCCGCCATCAGCTGCTCGTGGGTGCCCTCCTCGACGACCCTGCCGTCGCGCAGGACGTAGATCCGGTCCGCGTGCCGGACGTTCGCCAGCCGGTGCGTGATCAGCACGACGGCCCGGTCCGGATGCCGGCGGAACTGCTGAAAGAGCGCGTGCTCGGCCCGGGCGTCGAGCGCGGCGGACGGTTCGTCGCAGATCAGCAACCGGCCGTTGCGGTAGAGGCCCCGGGCCGCCGCCAGTCGTTGCCACTGCCCGCCCGAGAGGTCGTGCCCGTCCTTGAAGCTCCGGTCGAGCAGGGTGTCGTAGCCGCGTGGCAGGCAGGTGACCAGGTCATGCGCGGACGCGGCGACGGCTGCCTCCACCACCGTCGGCCCGGTGCCGTGCGGCCGGTCGGACCGGCCGATTGCGATGTTCTGGCGCGCGGTGAACGGGAACCGCCACCAGTCCTGGCTGATGACGGCGACGAGTGACCGGACGCTCGCCGGGTTGAGGGTCCGGACGTCGATCCCGTCCCACCGGACGGTGCCGCTCGTGGGCTGGTACGGGTTGGCGAGCAGCTTGGCCAGGGTCGTCTTGCCGGAGCCGTTCTCGCCGACCAGCGCGATCACCTCGCCGCGGCGTACGGCCAGACTCACCCGGTGCACCGTTCTGGGTGGCTACGCTGTGTCGCAGTTACAGATGGTTGCGTGAGCACTACGATCCGGTGTCGGTGGCGCCAGCGGGAAACGGCGTGCCCGGTCTGCGGATGACGGAGAAGCGCCCGGACGGTCTGTCACCTGGGCGTTATCTGATCCTGGTTAGGTGCCCGACATGCCGATCGGTGGTAGGCGATCCGCGCGCGGTGGGGGACCGGTGCACCGGCTCTACAGCGTGACGGTCTTCGTCGTCCTCGCCTCGCTGGACAACGTCGCGATCGGGCTGGTGCCACCGCTCTACGAGTCGATCGCTCCCGACCTGGGGGTCGCCCGGGCGGCGATCGGCCTGGTCACCGCGGCCAGCTTCCTGGTCAGCGCGGTCGCCGCGGTCGCCTGGGCGTACGTCGGTGACCGGAGCGACCGGAAACCCCTGCTCATGATCGGTACCCTGATCTGGGCCGCCGGGACCGCCGGCAGCGGGCTGGCGCAGACGTACCCACTCTTCTTCGTCGCCCAGGTGCTCGCCGCGGTCGGGATCGGCGCGGTCGGCTCGGTCGGGTTCTCCGTCGTCACCGACCTGGTCACCCCACGGCGTCGGGGACTGGTGCTCAGCTTCTGGGGACTCTCCCAGGGGGTCGGCACCCTTGCCGGGACGCTGGTCGGCGGGCTCCTCGGCGCGCACGACTGGCGGCGCCCGTTCCTGCTGCTCAGCGCCGTTGGGGTCCTCGCCACCCTCGCCTACCTGCTGACGTACGACATCCGGCGCGGCCAGGCCGAGCCGGAGCTGTCGGGCGCGTTGGCCTCGGGCGGCGACTACGACTACCGGATCAGTCGCGCCGACCTACCGGTGATCCTGGCCCGCCGGACGAATCGCTGGCTGGTCCTCCAGGGCCTCACCGCGCAGGTGGCGTTCGGGGCGCTGGTCTGGCTCCCCGACCTGTTCCGGGAACGGGCCGAGGCACAGGGCCTCTCCGCCCCGACCGCCACCGCGGTGGGGAGTGTCTTCGCCACGCTCTTCCAGCTTGGCGGGGTCCTCTCCATCGTCGGCGGGTTGGTCGGCGACGCCCTGCAACGCCGTACGCCCCGGGGCCGCGCCCTGGTCGCCGCGGTCGGCATCCTCGCCGCCGTACCGTTCTACCTGGTCCTCTTCTTCGTGCCGCTGCGGATCGAGGTGCCGGACGGCGCCCCGGCGGCCGAGGTGGTGCTGGCCGTGCTCGGCAGTGTCCTCACCGAGCCGACGGTGGGGCTCAGCCTGCTGACCGCCCTGGTCGCCCTCGGCCTCACCTCGGCCAACTCACCGAACTGGTTCGCCCTGATCGCCGACGTCAACCCGCCCGAGCACCGGGGAACGGTCTACAGCCTCGGCAACCTGGTCAACGGCGTCGGCCGGGCCGCCGGCAACGGCCTGATCGGGCTGGCCTTCCAGGCGCTGCGGTCGGCCTTCCCACCGCCGCTGAACGTCGCCGTGGGGCTGGCCGCCTTCCAGCTCTTCTTCATTCCCACCGGCGTCATGTACTGGCTCGCCTCGCGCAGCGCCCCGAACGACATCCGGGGCGTGCACGACCTGCTCGTCGAACGCGCCGCCGAGGTCGCCCCGGAACACCATCCGACCCGGTGAGTGCCACGACCGAACCGGACGGACCACCCGCCGGGCCGGCGACCCTCGCGACTCCGGCGCTCGCCGGCCCGGCGGCCGCGCGAGCGGCGGATCAGGCCGGAGGGTCGTCAGGGACCCGGAACCAGACGGTGACGTCGGTCGGTACCCGGCCGTCGCTGTCGAGCGGGTTGCTGGCGTGTACCAGCTCCGCCCCCTCCGGCAGGCCGACCGGCTCGGCGCCGAAGTTGGTCAGCACCCGCAGCCCGTTGTTCCGGAAGCACAGCACCTGGTCCGGGCTCGCCAGCCAGTAGACGGTGCCGCGTCCCAGCCCGAATTCGCGTCGCAGCCGGAGCGCCTGCCGGTACATCTCGTACGTCGATCCGGCCACCCCCCGCTGCCGGTCCAGCGCGTAGTCGGCCCAGATCTCCGGCTGGGGCAGCCAGCTGGCCTCTCCCGGGCCGAAGCCGTACGACGGGGCGTCCGCCTTCCACGGAATCGGCACCCGGCAGCCGTCCCGGCCCCGCTCGGTGTGCCCGCTGCGCCGCCACGTCGGGTCCTGCCGGGCCTCGTCCGGCAGCGTGGTGTGCTCCGGCAGGCCGAGTTCCTCGCCCTGGTACAGGTACGCCGAACCCGGCAGCGCGAGCATCAGCAGGGTCGCCGCCCGGGCCCGACGCAAACCGAGCACGGGGTCGGGCTGCGGGTCGCCGACGCCGATGCCGCGCGGTCGGGGAGTGCCGACCGGCAGGCCCAGCCGACTCGCGTGCCGGATGACGTCGTGGTTGGAGAGGACCCAGGTGGTCGGGGCGCCCACCGCCGCGCTGGCCTCCAGCGACCGGGTGATCACCGCGTACTGGGCCGGGGCGGTCCAGGCCGCCTCCAGGTACTCGAAGTTGAACGCCTGGTGCATCTCGTCCGGGCGGATGTACGCGGCCAGCCGCTCCGCCGGCTGCACCCACGCCTCCGCGACGAGGATCCGCTCACCCGGGTACGCGTCCAGGACCCGTCGCCAGTCCCGGTAGATGTCGTGGACGCCGTCCTGGTCCCACATCGGTGGGCGTCGGCCGTCGACGCCCTCGCCGGACAGGGGCTCCTGCGGGTAGTGCCAGTCCGCCAGGTCGGCCTGCTTGACCAGGCCGTGGGCGACGTCGACCCGGAATCCGTCCACCCCGCGGTCGAGCCAGAACCGCAGGATGTCCCGGAACTCGGCGCGGACCTCGGGGTGATCCCAGTTCAGGTCGGGCTGACCGGCGTCGAAGAGGTGCAGGTACCACTGCCCGGGCCGCCCGTCCGGCTCCACCACCCGGGTCCAGGCCGGTCCACCGAACACGCTCTGCCAGTCGTTCGGCGGCTCGGCACCGTCCGGTCCGCGACCGTCCCGGAAGATGTAGCGGCGCCGGGCCTCCCCGCCCGGCCCCTCCGCCAGCGCCGCGGCGAACCACGGGTGCGCCGCGGAGGTGTGGTTCGGGACCAGGTCGACGATGACCCGCAGCCCGCGCTCCCGGGCCGCCGCGATCAGGGCATCGGCATCCGCCAGGGTGCCGAAGAGCGGGTCGACGTCGCGGTAGTCCGCCACGTCGTACCCCGCGTCGGCCTGCGGTGAGGGGTAGAACGGCGACAGCCACAGCGCGTCGACCCCCAGCTCGACCAGGTGGTCCAGCCGGGAGGTGATGCCGGGGAGGTCGCCGATGCCGTCACCGTCGGAGTCGGCGAACGACCGGGGGTAGACCTGGTAGATAACGGCGTGCCGCCACCAGGGACCGGTCTCGGTGGGGTCGGGTCGGGACGCCGACGTTCCCGCGACCGCCGTCGGGTGCTGGCTCGTCTCAACCGTGTTCAGGGTGCTCTCCCATGGTGCGTACGAGTGGCCCGTGGGTGTCACGTGCCGGTTGCCGTCTCTCAGTGTGCCCGGGGCGGAGCCGTCGTCTCCCGGAGGATGAGCCGGGTCGGCAGGATGACGCGCCCCGGCTCGGTGTCGTCGTGCCGCGCGCCGGAGAGCCGGTCCAGCAGCGTGCCCGCGGCGAGGCGGCCCAGCTCGGCGGCGGGCTGGGCGACCGTGCTCAGCCCGATCGCGCGGGCGAACTGGTGGCCGTCGACCCCGATCACGCTGACGTCCGCCGGGACCCGCAGACCCGCCCGGCACAGCGCGACGATCGCGCCCATCGCGAGCTCGTCGCAGGTGGCGACGATCCCGGTGGGCGGCGTTCCCCGGGCGAGCAGCTTCGCCGTCGCCTGCCGGCCGCCCTCCACCCCGGCCCGGGCCGCGAACTCCAGGATCCCCTCGGCGGGGGTGCCGGCGGCCAGCATCGCCTCCCGGTAGCCCCACCGCCGGTCGAGGTCGGCGGGGCGGGTGAGGTCGTCGGTGGCGTCGCCGGAGAGGCAGACGATCCGTCGGTGACCGAGCTGCAACAGGTGCTCGGTGGCGGTTCGGGCGGCCGCGACGTCGTCGACCCCGACGCTTGGCCAGCCGGGCACCGGAGCCCCGGCCGCGACCGTCACCCCGGGCAGCGGGCGTCCGCCGAAGGCCGGCGCGGCGAAGACCGGCGCGGCGCTGACCAGCGCAGGGGTGGCGACCAGTAGGACGGCGTCGACCCGCTTGGGCAGGTCGGCGGTCCCCGGCAGCCGTTCCTGGGCGCGGCTGCGGCCGCCGACGGTCCGGAGCAGCAGGTCGTAGCCGGCCGGCCGGAGCAGCTCCTCGGCGGCGTCGACCACGGCACCGGAGAACCAGGAGCTGATCCGGGGCACCAGCACGGCGACGGTGCCGGCCTTTCCGCCGGCCAGCCGCGACGCGCTGGGCGAGGCGGTGTACCCGAGCTGTTCGGCGGCGAGCCGTACCCGTTGCCGGGTCGCCTCGGAGACCGTCGGCAGCCCACGCAGTGCCCGGGAGACGGTGGCGGTGGAGACCCCCGCCAGCCGGGCGACATCGTCGATTCTGGTCACCGGGTCATCTCTCGGCCGGGCGCGTTCGCCGGCCGTGCCGCCGGAACCACGGCTGATTCCGGGCCGTCAGGCCCGGAATCAGCCCTTGACACCTCCGGCGAGCAGGCCACGCACGAAGTAGCGCTGCAGGGAAAGGAACACGATCAGCGGTACGACGATGGAGACGAAGGCGCCCGAGGTGAGGCGCTGCCACTCGCTGCCCCGGGTCCCGGCCAGCTCGGCCAGGCGTACGGTCAGCGGAGCGACCTCGTTCCCGCCTCCCGCGAAGATCAGGGCCACCAGCAGGTCGTTCCAGACCCAGAGGAACTGGAAGATCGCGAAGGCGGCCAGCGCCGGGACGATCAGCGGCAGCACGATCGAGCGGAAGATCTTGGGGTGGCTGGCTCCGTCGACCCGGGCCGCCTCCATCAGGTCCTTCGGCAGCTGCGAGACGAAGTTGTGCAGCAGGAACACCGCGAACGGCAGCGCGAAGCAGGTGTGCGCGAACCAGACCTGGATGAACTTCTCCTCGTCGGAGAGGTTCCAGGCTGGCAGCAGCGTCACGCCGCCGAGGCTCACCCCCTCGGAGAAGAAGCTGAGCAGCGGGACCAGCGCCATCTGCAGCGGCACGATCTGGAGCGCGAAGACTCCGATGTAGACCCAGTCCCGGCCGCGGAAGTTGATCCAGGCCAGGGCGTACGCGGCGAGTGCGGCGAAGGCCAGCGGGAAGAGCACCGACGGGATCGTGATGACCAGCGAGTTGACGAAGTAGCTGGCGAGCTGCCCGGACGACGCGGACCGGCCGAAGAGCACCTCCTGGTAGTTCTCCAGGGTGAACCGCGGGTTGCCGAAGACGGTCCACCACCCGGTGGTCTTGATGTCGTCCTCCGGCCGTAGCGACGAGATGAACAGCCCGAAGGTCGGTACGGTCCAGAGCACCGCGATGAGGATCGACGCGATGGTCGCGGCCGGGCTGTTCAGCCGCTTGCGGACCCGGGCCGCCGGGGTGCTCGGGGTGGCCGGCCGGGCCGGGGCGGTCGCCGTCGCGGGAGAGGTCGTGGTCGTCATCTCATACCTCCCGCTGCCTGCGCAGGTTGCGGATCTGGTAGATCACGATCGGGATCACCAGCACGAACAGGAAGACGGCCAGCGCCGAGCCCTGGCCGGTCTGGCCGAACCGGAACGCCTGGTTGTACATCTCGTTGGCGATCACACCGGTCTCGTAGTTGCCGTTGGTGGTGGTCCGGACGATGTCGAAGACCTTGAGCGTGGCGATCGAGATCGCGACCACCACGACGATCAGCGCGGGCCGGATGCTCGGCAGCGTGATCCGCCAGAACATCTGCCACGGGTTGACCCCGTCGAGCCGGGCCGCCTCGACGACGTCGGCCGGGATCGCCTTGATCGCCGCCGAGAGGACCACCATGGCGAAGCCGGCCTGGATCCAGATCATGATGACGATCAGCAGGAACGTGTTGAGCGGCGGATTCTGCAGCCACTGCTGCGGCTCGCCGCCGAACAGCACCCAGATCTGGTTGAGCAGGCCGATCTGCTCGTACTCGCCCGAGCGGTAGGCGTAGACGAACCGCCAGATGATGCTGGCGCCGACGAACGAGATGGCCATCGGCATGAAGATCAGGGCCTTGGCCGCGGCCTCGAACCGGGCCCGGTCGACCAGAACGGCGTAGACCAGCCCGACCGAGGTGGCGACCAGCGGCACGACGATGACCCAGATCAGGGTGTTGGTCAGGACGCGGAAGATCTCGTCCTGGGCGAACATCCAGGTGTAGTTCCGCAGCCCCACCCAGTTCTCGCTGCGACCGTCCATGAAGGAGAGCACCACGGTACGGATCGCCGGGATGACCAGCCCGACGGTGAGCAGCAGCAGGGTCGGCAGGAGGAAGAAGAGTGCGAGCCCGCCCTCCCGGCGGTTCACCACCGACCGGCGGCGCCGAGGCGGCGGAACCCCGCCGGCGTCGTCGGCGGGCGTCGTCGACCGGGCCGGGGCGCCCGGGGTGGTAGCCGTCGAGGCCGCCAGGAGGGCGGCCTCGCGGCGCCGGGCGAACCAGGACGGTATGACATCGAGCAGCAGCAACAGGCCGCCGACCACGACCGCGAAGGCGAGCAGGCCGTACAGCAGCATGAGCAGCTTCGGTGCCTCGTCGGCGAAGTCCATCAGCGCCTCCAGCGGGACGGTACGTAGGGCGGGTCGGAACGGGCGCCGGGGTGGCCCGGCCCCGGGGACGGTCCGGGCCGCCGCCGTCGCGGCGGCGGCCCGGACCAGGGTCATCGGCCGGCGGACGGGGGAACCGTCTGCCGGGGTGTCACTTCGGCCAGGAGCCCTCGATGAAGTCGAGGGTGCTCTTGGTGTCCTTGCCGTTGACCCAGTCGACCATGCCCTTCCAGAAGGTCCCGGCGCCGACCGCCGCCGGCATCAGGTCCGAGCCGTCGAACCGGAAGACGGCCGACTTGTCCAGCAGCACCTGCATGGAGAGCTTGTCGACCTCCTGCGTGACGTTGTTGACGTCGAGCTTGTTGTTCGGGCTGATCCAGTTGCCGAGCTTCGCCCGGGCGTTGGCGTACTCCCCGGAGGCCAGGTAGCGGCGGACCGCCTGCACGGCCGGCGTGTCGGTGAAGGCGACCGTGAACTCGCCACCGCCCAGCACCGGCTTGCCCTTGCTCGGGTCGAGGGTCGGGAGGTAGAAGGCGTAGATGTCGCCGTCCGGCCCGACCTTGGTGCCCTCCGGCAGGTAGTTGGCGTAGAAGTTCGCCTGCCGGTGCAGCCAGCACTGGCCCTGGAGGATGGGCAGGCCGCCCTCCTGGAACGCCGTCGTGGTGAGGCTCTTCACGTCGCCGTAGCCGCCGTTGACGTACTTCGGGTTCTTCAGGATGCGGCCGGCCTCGTCGACCGCGTTGACCACCCGCGGGTCGTTGAACGGGACGCCGTGCGTGGTCCACTGGTCGTAGAACTCCGGCGTCTGCGTCCGCAGCACCAGGTCCTCGATCCAGTCGGTGGCCGGCCAGCCGGTGGCCTCACCCGACTCCAGCCCGACGCACCACGGCTTCTGGCCCGCGGCGGCGATCTTGTCGCTGAGCGCGATCAGCTCGCCCCAGGTGGTGGGGACCTGGTAGCCCTTCTCCGCGAACGCCTTGGGCGAGTACCAGACGAACGACTTCACGTTGGCGCCGAGCGGGGTGCCGTACGCCTGCCCGCCGACGGTGGCGTACCGGAGCCAGTCCGCCGGGTAGTTGGCGTCGGCGATGGTCTTCAGGTCGGCGGGCATCGGCTTGAGCTTGCCGGCCTCGGCGAACCGGGCGAGCAGACCGGGCTGGGGGATGAACGCGATGTCCGGCGGGTTGCCGCCGTCCACCCGTACCTGGAGCTGGGCCTCGAACTCGCCGCTGCCCTCGTAGTCGATCTCGATGCCGGTGCAGTCCTCGAACTGGCTCCAGGACTCCCGGAGCAGGTCCGCCTCCTTGTCCCGGATCGAAGCGTAGATCGAAACCGACTCGCCGTCGTGGCCCTGGTAGCTGGAGTACGGGGCGCACTCGGGGGAATCGGGGTCGAGCCCGCTCTCGCTCTCGCCGGAACACGCGGTAGCGCCGAGGGCCAGGGCCAGCACACCGGCGATCGCGAGGGCCTGGCGTGGTCTTCTGGACTGAACCGCCATTCGTCCTCCTTTCGGACCGGCATGCTGACAGCCTGCTGGCTCCCATGCCGGACTGTGGGCGTCCCCACATGTAAGCGCTTGCACCGGTGGGCGTCCAGCCCGTCGGAGGCACGACGACGTAACGATTCGGAAACCTGCTCGGTAGCCGCGGTCACTCCGTGGCCGGCGCCTCCCGCGGCTCGTCGAGGATGGCGGCGAAGCGCTGCTCAGCCAGGTCGAGCTGGCCGAGGATGTGGGTCCGGGCCTCGGCGTCCAGCGGGGTGTCGGCGCGGCTGACGAGGTCGCGCAGGAGCGGGACCAGCGGGCGGTACTTCCGGGCCGAACGCACCACCTTGTCGCCGGTGGTGTGGATGATCCCGACCCCGTTGTCGGTGAAGTCGGAGATCTTGATGACGCGGGCCCAGGGCTCCCGCTCCAGGCTCGTCGCGAGGTGGGCGCGGTACTGCTCGTCACGGTCCCGGTCCGGGGCGTACTCCGGGTTGGTGACCGCGGCGACGAGGTCCGCGACCCGGGGACCGAACCGCCGTGCGACCTCGGCCAGGGCCGCCGCGGTCACGGTCGGGCGGGGCGTTGTGGCGGGCAGGCCGGCCAGTTCGGCCGGGTGGTCCTCGACGGCGTCGTGCAGCAGGGCCGCGACGATCACGTCGACGTCGGTGACCCGGTAGTAGCTGATGATCCGGATCGCCACCCGGAGCAGGTGGTTGAGGTAGGGCTCCCGGACCCGCCGGTCGTCCCGGTGCAGCGTCGCGGCCAGGTCCAGCGCCGCGATCAGCCGGTCCCGCCCCGCCGGGTCGAACCGCTCGGCCTCCAGCCGGAACCGATCCCGCAGGCCGGCCTCGCCGTACACCTCGGTGATCGCGTGCAGGGGCATGCTTCTCAGGTACGTCGGCGAGGCCATGGCCTCCAGGTATACCGGATCGCCCCCGAGCCGGGTCGACCCGCGCCGTGGGGACGCTCCCTTCCCGTGGCTGACGCTTCCTGCCAAGATCCATCTACCCATGGAAAGGTTTCTCCACAGGGAGGCCTGGATGCGATTCCGCCTGTCCGCACTCGTCAGCGGCGGCCTGCTCGTGGCCGCCACGGTGCTGGCGCCGGCCTCACCGGCCGCCGCCGCCCCGACCTTCAAGGTTCCCTTTCCCTGCAACCAGACCTGGTCCGGGCAGACCCGCAGCAACCACAGCCCGGCCTACGCCATCGACTTCAACCGCACCGACGACCTCGGCGACCCCGTGGTGGCGAGCGCTCCCGGCACCGTCGACGTGGTGGCCGACCTCGGCGGCACCAGTTACGGCAGGTACGTCCGAATCAACCACGGCAACGGCTACACCACCTACTACGCCCACCTGAGCAGCTTCAACACCGCCGTCGGCCAGACCGTCGGCTACGGCACCGTCATCGGGTACGTCGGCAGCACCGGCGGCTCCACCGGCCCGCACCTGCACTACGAGCAGCGCCTCAACGGCGCGGACATCCAGATCCGGTTCAACGGCACGCTGGCGCTCTACTGGGGAACCCGGAACTACACCAGCGACAACGGCTGCTCCGGTGGCGGCGCCGGCTCCGGCACGGTGAACACCGCCGGCGACCCGCTCAACGTCCGCTCCGGCCCCGGCACCGGCTACTCCGTGGTGGACACCGTGGCCGACGGCACCCGGGTCACCATCCAGTGCCAGACCACGGGCACGACGGTGACCGGCACCTACGGCACCAGCAACATCTGGGACCGGATCGGCACCGGCCGGTACGTCGCCGACGCGTACGTCCTGACCGGCTACGACGGGTTCATCCCCGGCGTACCGCGTTGCTGAACGGCCGGCCGGGGTCCGGCGCGTGCCAGGCCGCCGTACCCGGATCCTCCGTCGCGGAGGACGGGCGCGGCGGCCCCGGTGCGGTTCGGGGGAGGGAACGTCGGGAGGGGGAGGCCGGCTGCCCGGTGGTCGGCGCGGCACGGCGTCCGGCCCCGGGCTAGGTGAAGATGCTGACCCCACCCGGCCCGACCAGCAGGCCGACGATGATCAGTACGATGCCCCACAGGAGCTGCCGCCGAAACAGCGCCGTGATGCCGGCGACCACGAGTACGACTGCGAGAATCCAGAGCAGAAGTTCCATGCCTCAGGAGCTACCCGAACGGGTGATCGCGGAAACCTTCCCGCTTCTCCCCGCCTGCGGCGCGTGCAGGTGAAACACACTGTATGCCTGCTTGATGACCGGGTGCGCGACGTTGCGGACCCGGACCCCGCCCGGGGTGGTGCCCCGTTCGCTCCCGGCGTGGGCGTGTCCGTGCAGGGCCAGCTCGGTCGGGGCCGAGTCGATGGCCTGCCCGAGCAGGTACGACCCGAGGAACGGGTAGATCTCCAACGGCTCCCCGGCGAGGGTGTCCGGCACCGGCGCGTAGTGGGTCAGCGCCACCCGTACGTCGCAGTCCATCTCGCGTAGCGCCTCGCCGAGCTGGTCCGCGATGGCCTGGGTGGTCCGGATGAAGGCCTTCATCTCCGGCTCGCCGAACTCGCTGGCGCAGCGCCCGGCGAATCCGCCGCCGAAGCCCTTGGCGCCCGCGATACCGAGCCGGGTGCCGTCGCGCTCCACCACCAGGTTCGTCCCCTCCAGGACGACGATTCCGGCGTCCTCCAGCACACGGATCACCCGCGGCACCTCGTCGCAGTGGTAGTCGTGGTTGCCGAGGACGGCGACCACGGGCACGCCGAGGTTGCCGAACTCGGTCGCCACGCACCGGGCCTCCGACTCGGTGCCGTGCCGGGTCAGGTCACCGGCGAGCAGCAGGACGTCCGCCCGGTCCGGCAGCTCCTCCAGCGCCGGGCGAAACCGGCCGAGCACGTCCCGGTCCATGTGTACGTCACCGACGGCGGCGATCCGGATCACCATGTCGTCGCCTCCCTCACCGCAGCTCCTCCACCTCGCTCGGCGCCTGGGTGCGAATCAGTCCGATGTCGACGGTGACCGGCAGGTGCGGGAAGCGTTCCAGCACCAGCCGGAGGATCTCCTCGCGCCGTTGCGCGCTCTCCACCTCGCCACAGACCACCAGCGAGTGGTCCCGGCGGGTCACCGTCAGTCCCTGCTCCGCGATCGCGGTGTGCTCGGTGAGCAGCCGTTGGATCGCCGCCTCCAGGTAGTCGTCGGGCGGTTCGGTGCCGCCCCTCGTCCGCTCGTTCACGCGACCACCTCCTCCTCTTCTCCGCCCCTCGGCGGCGACGCCCCGCCGATCCGGGAGGCCCCGCCGATCCGGGGTGCCGCCCCGGGGGATGACGCCGGAGCGGTCGACGGTTCGTCCGCGTGCCCGGACCGGTCACCCGGTCGCGGGTTCTCGCCCGCCACCGCGTACGGCACGACGTCCAGCCGGTCCAGCAGCACTAGGAACGCCTCGGCGTAGGGGGAGTGCGCCGTCTCCCTGCGGACCCGCTCCCAGTTGATCTGCTCGCGCAACGAGCGGGCGAGCGGCAGGGCCCGGGCGAAGTCGCAGTAGTGCTGCGAGAAGCTCAGCAGCTTGTGCACCATCAGGCGGGTGGCGGAGAGCACCGGCATGTGGATGGCGTCGACGGGCCGGATCACGGTGTCGTGGAGCGTCTCGTCGGTGACCGGGGTCTCGATCGGCCGGTGGATCAGATCCACCAGCCGATCGCCGTCCCAGACCTTGACCAGCCAGTCCTCCGGAGGGCGTTCGGCGGTGAAACCCGCCGCCACCAACGCCTTCAGTGCCCGTTCGACGTCCTGTCCCCGGATCAGGAAGTCGACGTCGTGGTCGCTGGAGTGCCCGCCGTGGGCGTACACGGCGAAGCTGCCGCCCAGGGCGAAGGGGATCTCGGACTGCTTCAGGACGGCGGCGACCCGTTTCAACGTGGCAAGCAGGGTCTCGTCGCCGCTGTGCTCCATCGGTGCTCCCAGGTCGGTGCGGATCGGGTAACTGGTCGGTGAGGTGGAGACCTACCGGTACCCGGCATTCCGTTCGGTCACACCTGGGCCGGGACGGGGGGTTTCGGGCGCCTGCCGCGTGGCGCCGTCCGCCTCGCCGACCGGGGCCGGGGGATGCCGGCGCCAGGTACCGTGCAGGGGGTGGCCCGGACTCGGCAGCAGCGGCAAGGCGGGAGGCGGCTGCGGATCGTGGCCCTGGTCGGGATCGACGGTTCGGGCAAAACCACCCAGGGACGCCGTCTGGCGGACACCCTGACCGGCCTGGGGATTCCGGCGACGTACTGGCAGAACGCGGGCGGTCGGCGGTGGTTCGGCCGGCTGGCGCGCAGGCTCGGTCGGCGGGACGCGCAGCGGCTGCTGGGGCGTGACGGGATGCTCCTGGCGGAGTCGGTGCTCCGGTGGCTCGCGATCGCCCGGGCCCTGGCCCGCTCCCGGCTGACCGGCCGGGTCGCGGTCATGGACCGGTACGCGGTCTGCCAGTACGCCAGCATCCGGACCCACGGGGGTGGCCCACGGTGGGAGCGCCTGGCCCGGTTCGCCTACCGCGTCTTCCCCCCTCCCGACGTCACCTTCCTGCTCGCGGTCACGCCGGATGAGGCGTACCGGCGGATCGAGGCCCGGGGGACGGACCACGAGAGCCTCGACTACCTCTCCGCCGGGGTGGCGGCGTACCGCTCGGTGCCGGAGTTCGCCGGGTTCGTGCTGGTGGACGCGAACCGTCCGCCGGACGAGGTGGCCGCGGCGATCCTGGCGGGCCTGCGGGAATGGCTCCCGCCCGAGCACGGCCCGCCGGAGCCCGACCGGCGGCGGGGACCGGCGGGGTACCGCGCCGCGCACGGCCCGCCGGCCGGGGAGCCGTGGCGCCCCGGCCCGCCGGGGCACGGCCCACCGGCTCACGCTCCGCCGGGGCACGGCCCGTCGGCAGATGCCCCGCCGGCCGGTCCGTCGGCCCAGCCCACGGGAGCGGGCGGCGGCCAGCCCGAGCCGGAGCATCCGGCGCCGGCACGCGACCGCTCCGGCGAGCCCGGACGGGAGGCCCCGCTCAGGCCCGCCCGTAGACCGGAACGGTCGCGCCGCTCGTCGGCGCGGAGTCCTCACTGGCCAGAAAGCGAATCACCCGGGCGATCTCGGCCGGCGCCACCCAGCGGGAGTGATCCGCGGTGGGCTGGGCCGCCCGATTGGCCGGAGTGTCGATGACGCTCGGCACGACGGTGTTGCAGCGGATGCCCGACTCCCGGTACTCCACCGCCACCGCCGAGGCGAAGGCGAGTACCGCCGCCTTCGCCGTCACGTAGCCGGCGGCGCCGGGGAACGGGGAGAGCGCCGCCCGCGAGGAGACACAGACGATCGCCCCGCCGCCCGCCTCGACGAGGTACGGCAGCGCCTGCTGGGTGACCAGGTAGGTGGGGCGCAGGTTCAGTGTGATCATCTGTTCGAAGTCCGCGAGCGGGGTCTCGTGGATCCGCCCTCCGGCCGCATAACCGCCCACCAGGTTGACCACGGCGCGCAGCGGTGCGTCCGCGTCGGCGGCGGCGACCTCGACCGCCCGGGCGACCTGTCCGGGATCGGTGAGGTCCGCGACGACCCGGACCGGCTCGACCCCGGCCGTTGCCGGCGCGGTGTGCGGCTCCGCCGCGGCCGCCGCCGGAGCCCTGTCCGGGGCGGTCGGTCGCGCCGGGACGACGACCCGCCAGCCCGCCTCCTGGAACGCGGCGGTGACGGCGCTGCCGAGGCCACCGGTCCCGCCGGTGACGAGCACTGTGCGATCCACCATGCCCCCACGGTATCGGCACGGTCGGCACCGTTTCGGTCGGGCGTCCCGCATCGGCTCCGCCTCGGCGTCTGGGGCAAATATCACATTTACTGATGGCGATTGCTGCGAATGCCGTTCCGTTCGCCGGCTTGGGGAGTGTGGGCGAGCCGAACGGGTTGTCGGCTCGACACACTCGGCCGGGTCAACCGGCCGCACGTTCTCCCGGGTTGAGCGTACTTTCACGGGTGTAGCGCGTCACGGTTGACGCTCCCGCCCGTATGAAAGTAAGTTTCATCCGTGGCGAAGACTGCGAAGGTTTCTGCGAGTCACGAGACGGGCGGGCTGATCGTGCATATCAGCGGTCTGCTCCCGTCGCTGTCGCCCGCCGAACAGCGGGTCGCCAGACTCGTCGTGGCCGACCCCGCGGCCGCCGCCCGCCGTACCATCACCGATCTCGCCACCGCGGCCCAGACCTCCGAGGCGACCGTCATCCGCTTCTGTCGGTCCGTTGGCATGGAAGGGTATCCACAGCTGCGGATTCGGCTCGCGGCCGAGGCCGCCCGCCGGGTGGAGCCGCCGGACGCTCGGGTGGTCGGCGGTGACATCCCGCCCGGGGCCGACCTCGCGCAGATCATCGCCACGATTGCCTTCAGCGACGCCCGCGCCGTGGAAGAGACCGCCGAACAACTCGACCCCGCGGTCTGCGAGCGCGTCGTCGAGGCGATCAACAACGCCGGTCGGATCGACATCTACGGTGCCGGGGCGAGTGGCTTCGTCGCCTCTGACTTTCAGCAGAAGTTGCACCGGATTGGGCGTACCGCCTTCTATTTTCCGGACGTGCACACCGCGCTGACCTCGGCCGCGCTGCTCGGCAAGGGCGACGTGGCGATGGGGATCTCCCACACCGGCACCACGCTGGACGCGATCGAGGTGCTGGAACAGGCCCGGGCGCGGGGCGCCACCACGGTCGCGCTCACCAACTTCCCCCGCTCGCCGATCACCGAGGTTGCGGACTACGTGCTCAGCACGGCGGCCCGGGAGACGACCTACCGGTCCGGGGCGATGGCGAGTCGGCTCGCCCAGCTGACGGTGGTCGACTGCCTCTTCGTCGGCGTGGCGGCCCGCAACCGTGCCCGGGCCAAGAAGGCGCTCGAGGCCACCGCCGAGGCCGTGCAGCCGCACCGGGTCAACCGGCGACGGGCCTGAGCGGTGGGTTGGTGCGACGGCGGGCGCGGACGTACCGGCCCGGTGAGTCGGGTCGGGGGACGCGGCGACGCGGTGCCGCGGGCAGCCAGGGACGAAGGCGTACGACGAAGCGGGGCGATGGCATGAGCATGGTATTCGGCAGCTGTCGATGCGATGGGGGGCGCAGATGACGGCCGGACGGGTCGAGCCTCCAGCGATGCCCGCCACCCAGCGTCCGGACTCCGACGCGGGGTCGTCGTACCAGCGGCCCGATGCGACCGGGCCGGCCGGGGCGGCAGAGGCGACGGAGCAGGCTGGGGCACGGCGGCCAACCGAAGCCGGGGACGGCGAGCCGGCGCCAGGTCGGGACCACGGCGGTCGGTCGGTGGTACGGGTGGCGGCGCCGACCGAGCGGCGGAACCCGCGCAGCATGGACCTCGACCTCATGTCCACCCGCGAGGTGCTGCGGGTGATCAACGAGGACGATCGGCGGGTGCCGGCGGCGGTCGCGAACGTCCTCGACGAACTCGCCGTCGCGGTCGACCTGGCGGTCACCGCGTTGCGCGCCGGGCACCGGGTGCACTACTTCGGGGCCGGCACCTCGGGCCGACTCGGGGTGCTCGACGCCGCCGAGCTGGCCCCCACCTTCAATGCGCCGGACCGGTGGTTCTGTGCCCACCTGGCGGGCGGGCCCGCCGCGATGCTGCGCGCGGTGGAGGACGCCGAGGACGACGAGGCGGGCGGCGCCGCCGAGGCGAGGGAGTGTGTCCAGGCTGGCGACCTGGTGGTCGGGCTGGCTGCGAGTGGGCGCACCCCGTACGTGCTGGGCGCCCTGGCCGGGGCGACCGAAATGGGTGCCGACACGGTGCTGCTGTGCGCCAATCCCCAGGCGGCGGCGGCACGGTCGGTGACCGTCTTCATCGGGGTGGACACTGGCCCGGAGGTGGTGACCGGTTCGACCCGGATGAAGGCGGCGACCGCCCAGAAGCTCGTCCTGAACGCCTTCTCGACCGCCGCGATGGTCCGGCTCGGTCGGGTCTACTCGAACCTCATGATCGATATGGTGGCCACCAACGCCAAGCTGCGGGGCCGGATGATCTCGATCCTGATGGAGGCGACCGGCTGCGCCGAGGACGTCGCCCAGCGGGCGCTGACCGAGGCCAACGGCGATCTGAAGGCCGCCCTGGTGTCGTTGCTCTCCGGCGTCGCCATCGCGGACGCCCGGGCCGCGCTGGACCGGTCCGCCAACCAGGTGCGGGGAGCGATCGCCCTGCTCGCCGGCTGACCGGCCGCCGGCCCGGATCGTCCCGCCCAAAGCGGCGGGCGTGGCGGTTCCCACGCCGCCCATCCCGGCGTCGCGGTTGTCCCGGCTCGTCGGGGTCGTCTGGCCACGCCGCCCCCGGCCCCCTCGACCGGGACGCCACCGGGTCCGCGTCCGCCGTCCCGCTCGGGGCGTTCCGGCCGTCCCGCCCGGCCGCGTCGCCGACGCGTGGTGCGTCGGACTGCCGACCCGGGACTGAACCCGGGCTGCGGATTGTTGGTCGGGCGGAGGGGTAATCCCGGTGTGGCGGGCGTGAACCGACCAGCCGCGCCGTACGTGTGTCAGAGCGTGACGAGAATCGCAGCAAGCTGGTGACCTGGATCGCTGTGCGTCGCTGGGCGGCGATGGTGCGATAGCCGGGCGAGGGTCGACGCATGCCCCGGAGCTGTGGCGTTGCCGCCGCCGACTCAGCCGATCCGGCCGACTGACAGCAAACGTCGATCGTGCTTTCAGCAACTACTCAGGCATTCGTGACACTTTCGACTCACGAGTTGGAATCCCCAACGCGTCTCAACTGTTGTGTAGGTGTCAGCACCGCAGGGCACAGCGGAAGTTACGGGGGAGGGGCTGATGAACGTGGGGACGGCAGGAGCAGGCACCCGGGCGTTCACCGGGGAGAACGACGAGGGGACCGTGGGCACCGTGGAGAAGAAGATCGTGATGCGGACCGACGAGGTTGCGGAGGAGCGCGACCTGGTCGGCGTGTACCTGCACGAGATCTCCCGCACACCGCTCCTCGACGCCGCCGCCGAGGTCGACCTCTCCAAGGCCATCGAGGCCGGCCTGTACGCTGAGCACCTGCTCGAGACCGACCGGGTGCCGGAGGGCGTGAGCCGCGCGGAGCTGCGGCGACTCGTGATCGAGGGGGAGCGGGCGAAGGATCTGTTCATCCGCGCCAACCTCCGGCTGGTCGTGTCGATCGCCCGGCGGTACGTCCGCTCCGGCATGCCGATGCTCGACCTGATCCAGGAGGGCAACACCGGCCTGGTCCGGGCGGTCGAGAAGTTCGACTACGAGCGAGGCTACAAGTTCTCGACGTACGCGACCTGGTGGATCCGCCAGGCGATCAGCCGGGCGATCGCCCAGCAGGAGCGGACCGTCCGTCTGCCGGTGCACCTGGTCGAGGACGTCAACCGGATGCGGAACGTGGCCCGGCAGCTCACCCGTGAGCTGGGCACCGACCCGGAGCCGGAGCAGATCGCCGCGGCCCTGGGGGTGCCGGTGGAGCGGGTGAACGAGCTGGTGCGCTGGTCGCAGGACACCGTCTCGCTGGACACCCCGGTCGGTGACGACGGGGACACCAACCTCGGCGACCTGGTCGCGGACAGCGACGCGCCGTCGCCGGAGGACATCGTCCTCACCGGGCTGGAGCGGCAGCGGATCGAGGGGCTGCTCAACCACCTCGACGACCGGTCGGCCGGCATCATGCGGGCGCGGTACGGCCTCGAGGACGGTCGCGAGCACTCGCTGACCGAGGTCGCGTCCCGGTTCTCGCTCTCGCGCGAGCGGATCCGGCAGCTGGAGATCCAGGCGCTGGGCCGGCTGCGGGAGCTGGCCCGGGCGGAGGGCCTGGCGGCGGCCTGACGTCGTACGGGTGAGCCGTCCCGGGGGCGGCCCAGACCCGGTGAATGGCCGGCGTCCTTCCGGGACGCCGGCCATTCGTCGTCTCCGGGCCATGGGGACGACGCGGACCATGATCACCGGAAGCGGGCGACCAGGTCGCCGAGCCTCGCGGTCGGTTGGGTGTCGCAGAGCTGGTCGAGCGCCGTCATCACCAGCGGGTTGTGCGCGTCGGAGACGCCCTTGGCGAGCCCGATCTGCCGGATCGCCGCCACCCGCTCCTCCGGCGGGGCCTGCCGGTACTCGGCGCAGGTCGAGTCGGAGGTCAGCCCGCCGGCGTCGCGCAGGTCGGCGACGACCGACCGGCCGACCACGAGCGCCAGGACGGTGACCACGGCCGCCGCGCCGAGGCTGAGCCAGAGCGCCCGGCGGCGGTGCGGCCGGCTCGCGGGTTCCTCGGCGGTGGACTCCGTGGCCGGGGTGGACGTCGTCTCGGCGGGTTTCCGCTCGACCGGCAGGGCCGCGACCGCGGCGTCGAGCTCCGCCGCGTACGCCGGATCGTCGGCCGCGGCCGTGGCGAGCAGGCGCTTGACCAGGGAGTTGTTGCGGGGGTCCCTGACCAGGTCGGCGAGGGCCTCCTGCTCTCCGAGGGCGTGGAGCCGGTCCGCCACGAGCCGGTAGAGCCGGTGGACGGGGCCGTGTCGCTCCGACTCGCCGGGTGGCGCCGCCGCGTCGGAGTCCGCGGCGACCTCGGGCAGCCGGGGAGCGAGGCGGTCCAGCACCACAGTGGCCAGACTCCTGGCCTCCGACGGGTCCATGCCTGGCAGGTTAGCCGCTGCCGAAGACCGCATGACTACCGCACCTCGTCTTCACAGCTTTCGCATATCTCCTGCCTACGCTGGGCAGGGTGATCAACATCGGGGGAGCCAGCGGCGGGGCGTGGACGCTGCCACCCCTCGCCGAGGCGGTTGTCGATCTCGACGCGATCGCCCACAACACCCGGGTGCTGGCCGGTCGTACCGAGGCCGACCTGCTGGCGGTGGTCAAGGCCGACGCGTTCGGGCACGGGTTCCTGGAGGTCGCGCGTACCGCGCTGGCGTCGGGAGCCCGATGGCTGGGCGTGACCTCCCAGGCCGAGGCGCTGGCGCTGCGCGTCGCGGGGATCGAGGCACCGGTGCTGAGCTGGCTGCACGCCCCGGACGAGGACTTCGGCCCGGCGGTCGCCGCCCGGGTCGATCTGTCGGTCGCCTCCGTCGCGCACCTGGACGCGGTCGTCGCGGCGGCCGAACGGGTCGGCCGGCGCGCCGACGTCCACCTCAAGGTCGACACCGGGCTGTCCCGCAACGGCGCCACGGAGGATGACTGGCCGGAGCTGGTACGGCTGGCCCACGGCCAGGAGGCCGCCGGCCGGGTCCGGGTCCGGGGCATCTGGTCCCACCTGGCCGGCTCGGGACTGCCGGGCGACCCCCTGGACGGCGCCCAGCTACGCCGGTTCAACCGCGCCCTGGCCACGGCCCGCCGCCTGGGGCTGAACCCGGAGGTGGCGCACCTGGCGGGCTCGGCCGCCCTGGTCGGCCGCCCGGAGACGCACTTCGACCTGGTTCGACCCGGCATCGCCCTGTACGGCGTGGAGCCGCTGCCGGGCCGGTCGGTGGGGTTGCGGCCGGCGATGACCCTGCGCTCCCGGGTCATCCTGACCAAGCGGGTGCCGGCCGGCACCGGGATCGCGTACGGGCACGACTACGTCGCCCCGGTCGCGACGACGCTGGCCCTGGTCCCGGTCGGCTACGCCGACGGGGTCCCCCGCAGCGCCGCCGGGCGGGCCGAGGTGTGGATCGGGGGACGGCGTCACCCGGTGGCCGGGCGGGTCACCATGGACCAGATCGTCGTCGACGTCGGGGACCTGCCGGTCCGGACCGGCGACGAGGTGCTGCTCTTCGGCCGGGGTGACCGGGGCGAACCCACCGTCGTCGACTGGGCCCGCTGGGCGGGAACGAACCCGCACGAGATCTTCACCGGCATCGGCGCCCGGGTGATCCGGCGCTATCTGCCGATCCGGTCGGGACGGCGGAGCGGCGGACGGGAGCGGGTACGTGTCTGACTCGACGCTCAGGGTCGCGGTCATCGGCGGCGGGCGCAGCGGCGAGCACGAGGTCTCCCGGACGTCGGCGGCGAGCGTCCTGGCGAACCTCGATCCGCGTCGCTACCGCCCCGAGTCGGTGCTGATCACCAGGTCCGGCGAGTGGGTCTTCGGCGCGGAGGCACCGGTCGGCGTCTTCGCCGCGATCGAGCGGCTGCGTCGGGTGGACGTGATCTTCCCGGCCCTGCACGGCCCGTACGGCGAGGACGGCACCCTGCAGTCCGTGCTCGAACTGACCGGGGTGCCGTACGTCGGCAACGGCGTGTTGGCGAGCGCCGCCGGCATGGACAAGGAGTTCACGAAGAAGCTGCTCGCCGCCGAGGGCGTACCGGTCGCCGATGCCGTGGTGTCCCGGTTGACCGATCCGGACGACGTCCCGGACGAGGCGGCGTTGCGCCGGCTCGGCCTGCCGGTCTTCGTCAAGCCGGCGCGGGCCGGGTCCAGCCTCGGCGTCTCCCGGGTGACCCGCTGGGCCGACCTGCCGGCGGCGCTGCGGCGGGCCCGGGCGAGCGACCCGAAGGTGCTGATCGAGGCGGCGGTACCCGGCCGGGAGGTGGACCTGGCGGTCCTGGAGTATCCGGATGGTGAGCTCGCCGTCGGCCCGCCGCTGGAGATCCGGGTCGCCGGTGGCCGTGACTTCTTCGACTTCGACGCCAAGTACGACGACCCCGACACCGTCTTCGAGATCCCGGCCCGGCTGGAGCCGGACGTCGCCGCCGAACTGGCCGACCTCGCGGTACGGGCGTTCCGGGCGCTCGGCTGCGCGGGACTGGCCCGGATCGACTTCTTCCTCCGCGACGGGCGTCGGCCGGTGCTCAACGAGGTCAACACGTTCCCCGGCTTCACCCCGGTGTCCCAGTACCCCCGGATCTGGCGGGTCGCCGGGCTCACCTACCCGGAGCTGCTGGACATCCTCGTCGAGACCGCGCTCGCCCGGCACCGCCGACGCCCGGCCGGGGCGTCGACCGGCGACCGGCCCTCCGGCCTCCGCGCGGCCGACCGCACCCGGCCCGGCCCGCGGGGCTAGCCGACCCGGCCGTAGCCGTACGGCGGCATCATGTCGACGCTGGCGAGCTTCACGCTCTCGCCCGGCCGCGGGGCGTGGATCACCTTGCCGTCGCCGACGTAGATCGCGACGTGCCCGAGCCCGCTGTAGAAGACGAGGTCGCCAGGCTTCAGGGCGCTCCGGCTGATGTGCACGACCACGCTCCACTGCTGGGCGGCGTTGTGCGGCAGGGACTTGCCGGCGGCCCGCCACGCCGCCTTGGTCAGCCCCGAGCAGTCGTAGCCGTCCGGACCCTCGGCGCCGTAGACGTACGGGGTGCCGATCGCGTTGTAGGCGAAGGTCACCGCCTTGCCGGCGTTGCCGTCGATGGCGGGAATCTTGCCGGTGTACCGGCTGCCGTACGAGGTCGGGGAGCCGTACGCCTTCCGGCGCAGCTCGTAGAGCTTGTCGAGGTCCTTCTCGATCTTTTTCTTGTGGCTGGCGAGCTGCTTCGCCTGGGCGGTCTGCCGGGCCAGTGTGGCGTCGAGCTGCGCCTTCTGGTCGAGGTACTGGCGCTGCGCGGCGTCGAACGCGGAGATCTGCCGGTCGCGGCTGTGGGCGAGCTGTTCCAGGAAACCGAGGCGGTCGACCAGGTTGGTGGCGGCGCTGTGCCCGAGCAGGGCGTTGGCGCTGTCCAGCCCGCCGAACTTGTACGCCTGGGCGGCGAGCTGGGCCACCTCCGCGCGACCCTGTGCCACCTGCTGCTCCAGGGGGCCGATGCGCTCGTTGAGCGCGGCCACCGCGGCCTTGCTCTTCTTGATGTCCTCGTTCAGCCGGTTGTACGACTCGACGACCTTCTCTAGTTCGGCGGAGGCCTTGTTGATCTGCTCTGTGAGCTCGGCGGCTGACGGCTCGGCCCGGGCCGCCGATGCCGGGGCGACCAGGGCCGCCGAGGCGACGGCCACGACGAGTGTCCGCAGCAGGTTCCGCAACGACGACAACCTGTATGGAGCCCTTTCCTCGCGCTCGACCACGGGCGCTGGCTGCGTCCGGGCGAGACCGGCCGGCGCCGTCCGGCGGACGGCTGACCTCCGGGCCGGCTGGTTCAACCTAGCCCGGGGCGAGGACGACCGATAGTAGACAACGGGCGATCTGCGACGGTAGCGACGGATACCACGAATGTCGGGGTTACGCATCGTGGCATATGGGGACCGGGGTCGTGGTAGCCGGCGCCGCCGGGCGTCGGCGTCGAGGGAGCCCGTCGAGGACGACTTTCGGCTATGCCCCTTTGGTCGGTGTGTGCGGATGGCACTGTCGGTCGACAGTGGGCAAACCCGGGCGGCTCTGGACAAGCCACTGCCATCCGTACGGCCACCGCGGCGGGAGGACCCGGCTGGGTGATCGTTTTTCCGCTGGTCGGTGGCGTGCCCCACGCACAATGGGGCCCAGCCGAGAAGGTTTCCGGGAACGACAGCGCGAGCGGGTGACCCCCACCCGCCCCCTCAGGAGCCGTTGGAGGCACGAATGGAGCCTACCCGTCCCGCCAGGCCCCTGCCCGACGCCGAGCTGGAGATCCCGGCGACCGCCCCGGCGCGGCCCACGGTCGACCTCTACCACCAGCCCGGGATCCGGGTCACGAGCCAGGCACTCATCGTAGCCGGGCGGCGGTTCCCGCTCACCGAGCTGACCCAGTTGCAGACCGCCCGGGGACCGCACGACCGGTTGACACTGCGCGCGGTGGTGGTCACCACCGTGGTGCTGGTCGGCATCGGTGTCGCGCTCGGCTACACCGGTGACCTCCACCGGCTGTCCGCCATGACGTATGTCGGGCTCGGCCTCGCGGCGTTCGTGCCGGTGGCGCTCGCCGTGGCCGGACACCGCTGGCGCCCGCCGGCGTACGAACTCTGGGGGCGGTACCGGGGATCGATGATCCTGCTCTTCAGCACCGACCAGGAGCGGCAGTTCGGGCAGGTGACCCGGGCGCTGATCCGGGCCCGCGAGGCGGCGCGGCTCGGTGCGTTCGCCCATCCGCCCGCCTCGGACACCCCGTACGAGCCGCTGCCGTAGCGGTTCGCGCGGCGGCGGCTCCCGGCTGGCCCGTAGGCCCGCACGGTCGGCGGGTCAGCCGGCCACCGGCTCCGGCTCGGGTCGGCGCTCCTGCTCACGCACCTGGCGGGCGATCGTCCGCTCCGCGTAGAACGACAGGAACGGCACCGTACCGGCCAGCATCACCAGCACCATCCGCCCCAGCGGCCAGCGCGCCCGCCGCCCCAGGTCGAAGGCGGCCAGCAGGAAGACCATGTAGAGGAAGCCGTGGGCCGGACCGACGGTCTCGACCACGGTCGGGTCACCGCCGAGGTACTTCAACGGCATGCCGATCACGACCAGCACGATCAGCACGACGCCGACGATGTTGGCGACCACACGGTAGCGGGTCAGGGCTGCGCCCACGATTCGTCCCTCCTCACGGCGGCCGGGCCGGGATAGCCGGGATAGTCGGCGGGCCGGGCCCCGGGATTGGCGTTCAACCAGGCCAGGTAGTGGTTGTATGCGGCGAGTGCGGGGTCGTCGCTGTCGGTGACCACGGGGCGTGGCCGGGCCGTACGCACCGGGCGACGGAACCCGGGGGCGGGCCTCGGACCGGTGGGTGTGGCTCCGGCCGGCGTGGTGCCGTCGTCCCGGTCGGCGGACGCGTCGCGGGTGTCGGCGGCGTCTCGGCCCCCCTGCAGGGTGTACCGGGCCTCACGGATCCAGAGGAAGATCACGAAGCCCGCGAAGATCGGCCACTCGACGGCGTACGCCCAGCTCAGGGTGTTGCCGGCGCGAGCCCGGCTGATCTGCCACCAGCCGAGCGCGCAGAACGCGACCACGGTGACGACGGTGAGCACGTGGCGCAGGATCCACGCCGGTGTCCACAGCCGTTTCATGCCCCGAGCGTACCGGCCGTCGGTCCGGTTCTCCGACACGGCGTCGTAGTGTCCCCGTCCGTGCCGGGGTTTGGCGCTGCCCGGTTTGGGCAACCGTCTAGTCGTCAACCCAGACGAGCGATCGGGGGGCGACGATGAGCGAATCAGTACGCCGCGACGAGTTCTCCCCGGCCGGCAGCGGACTGCCGACCGACGCCAGCCCCGAGCAGCGGATGGGGCAGTGGGACGGCGACCCCGTCCGGTACGGCGGCACCGCGAGCGACTTCGCGGCGGCCGAGGAGGAGAACCTCGGCATCGACCCGGTCGAGCTGAGCGACGAGGACCTGATCCGGGAACTGCACAGCCTGCACCGGACGCGGCTGGACACCCTCCGGCACGCCGCCGACACCGCGCTCGGCCACCACCTACGGCGGACCGCGGAACTGGAGACCGAGTACCTGACCCGCCACCCGGGCCGGGAGGTCGACACGAGCCGGCTGCGGGACGGCGCCTGGTGACGGTCCGGGTCGAACGCGGCATCTCGGCTCCGCCGGAGGTCGTCTTCAACACCGCGATCGATCCGCGCCGCACCGCGTACTGGCTGCCGGAGCCGTTGCGCGACGGCGAGCGCCCGGCTACGGAGATCACGGTCGACGACCTGCGCGCCCGGTGGCACCGGGACGGCTCGCCGGCCTGGTCGGCACGGCTCGAGGTCTCGCCCGTCGACGCAGGCGGTGCCAGCGTGCGGCTGGAGTTGGCCGCCGACCCGCCCCAGCGGCGGCTGCGCGAGATCGCCGACGAGTCGCTCGCGAGCCTGGCCCGGGTGGTCGCGGACAACCTCACCGCCGGGTGATCGCGGGGGCGGGTCATCCCGGCATGCCGTACCGGTGCCAGCGGGCACCAGGAGCCGCGCGCGATGCCGCGGGGAGGGAAGGGCGGGCATGAACGTACGAGACAGGGTGGCGCGGCTGCGCAGGGCGTACGCCCCGCACGAGCACCGCCCGCTGGACGGCTACCTGGCCGCGATGGGGACCTACGCGGGGGTGGCGCTGGCCATGGCGGCGGCGGCGAAGACGACCGGGCGTCGGGCCCCGGAGCGCCCGACCACCGCGGACGTGGTGCTGCTCTCGATCGCCACCCACAAGCTCAGCCGCCTGTTGTCGAAGGACGCGGTGACCAGCCCGCTGCGCGCCCCGTTCACCCGCTACGACCGGCCGATCGGCAGCGGCGAGGTGATGGAGCAGGTCCGCGCCCAGGGCAGCTCCACCCGGCACGCCGTCGGCGAACTGGTCAGCTGCCCGTTCTGCCTGGCGGTGTGGGTCGCCACCGGCCTGACCGGGGGACTCGTGCTGGCGCCGCGGCTGACCCGGCTGGTCGCGACCGCGTTCACCGCCGTGGCCGCCTCCGACTTCCTTCAGATGGGGTACGCCGTCGCCCAGCGGGCGGCGGAGCGGTGAGCCGCCCGGCGGCGCGGAGGGTCTTCCGCCCCCGTCGACCATCCGCCGGGGCGTTCCCGGCGCCATCCACCGGGTCCAGGCGCGGTGGGTGGCCGCTACTGCGGGGTGCCGCCGAGCAGGTCGGCCACCTCGTCGACGGAGTACTCGCCCTCCGGTAGCGCGGTGATCCGGGTCAGGAGCTCCGCCGGTACCTCCGCCGCCACGGCCCGGCGGTGGATCTCGGCCTGGGTGATCCGTTCCTGCCCGGAGTAGAGGTCGTCGAGCAGGGCGTCGAGGTCGGCACCGGTCACGTCGTCGGTCACGGTGATCAGCTACCCGACCAGGAAACGGCCAAACACCCGTCGGCTCGGTCCCGGTGTCGCGGCCCGGCCCGTGCTGTCCGATTTCGCCCGGCTACGGCGGCCGGCGACCCCACCGGCCCGTCCGCGCTCCGTCCTCTCTGGAATGCGAGCATGTCCGCCATGGACATTTACCGCGACAGTCGTTCTGTTTCCCGGGCGGATCTCGCCGCCTGGCTGCGCCAGCTCGCCGACCAGCTCGACTCCGACGGGCACGTCTACTACGGTGCCGCCGGTCGGATCGCGGTGGCGGACCGGGTCGAGTGTGAGCTGGAGATCGAGCGCGAGAGCGACACCGAGCTGTCGGTCGAGATCGAGTTCACCTGGACCAGCGCGGCGACCGACGGGGCCGGTGAGGCGGGCGACGACGAGGAGGACGAGGAGGACGTCGCCGCCGACGACGAGGACGCGGACGACGGCGAACCGGCGGAGCGCGAGCCGGCCGCGTCCGCGGAGCCGACCGAGGCGGCGGAGCCGGCCGGCCCCGCCGCGGAGTCCGGAACGACGTCGGACAGCGCGGGCGGAACCGGCCAGGAGGGGTAACCGGCCGCGTCGGCGGGGCGGTGTCGGCCGGGCGACCCGACGATGGTGACGCGCGCCACGTCGGAGGCGGGAACACCGGACCGGGGTGGACGGTTGCAGCAACCGTCGGTGTGTCCAGTGTCCCCGGGCCTCACCCATCGCCTTCGCGGAATACCGTCCGGCTGGAGCCGCGTCGCGCCACTCGCCGAGAGGCGACCTGCACACCGACACCCGCGCCGCCGGTGACCCGCGCCGGCGGCGGCGCACCACGCTTCGCCCCCGACGGACTGCCCGTCGGGGGCGTTGCGTGTCCGGGGCCGGTGCCGCCGCTCGCCGCGACGCGTGTCCGCCACGGGGCGGGCCGGAAGGTGATGCCCGGCGCCGGATCGACATCGGCTCCGTGGGGGCGGCCGGCGGACCGCCCACCGAACCGAGCCGCCGGACCGGCCGGGCCGGGCGGAACGAGCGCCGGCGGGCCACCGGACGAGCGTCGGACCGGCGGACCACCACCGGAACGAGTGCCGCGGACCGGCCGAGACGTCACCGGCGGCCGACCGGCGCCCGGTCCGTCGAGGGTGGGGTATTGCCGTCCTGGTCGGCGCCGTCTCGGCCGCGCGGTTCGGCGTTCGCGGCCCCCTGTCCGTTGCTGAGCCGCAGCATCACCAGCCCGCCTGCGACGGTCCGGCCCTCCGGGTCGGTCCGGGCCACCGTGCCGGCCGGGCAGGCCGAGTCGACCTGGTTGGGGTCGACCTCGACGCGGAACCCGGCGCCGCGCAGCACGGCGGTGGCGTCGTCGACCGACCGGCAGGTCACCGCCGGCACCGCGCGCTGGTCGCCGTCGACCAGCGCGCGGTCCGGCTTCGGGAAGTCCTGCTTCGGCCTGCCGCGCATCGCGTCCGCCAACGTCTCGTAGACGGCCGGGTTCACGATGCCGTGGTCCATGTTCTCGGTGGTCTCCGGCCAGTCCGGATTCGCCAGGATGCCGGCGACGGTCAGCGTGGTCGTGGTGGCGACCAGGCTCGCGGTCCGATGACTGTCCGTGGTGCCGGTCTTGCCGGCGACCGGGTGGCCGACCACCCGACGGACCGCCGATGCGGTCGCGCCGGCACAGCGGCCGTACGCCGACTGGTCGCCGACCGGGCAGCGTGCGGCGTCGATCGCGGCCCGCGCCACCGCCGGGTCCACGGCCTGGTCGCAGCGCGGCTTGGCCAGGTCCAGCGACGTGCCCGAGCGGTCCCGGATCTCCTGGACCGGGATCGGCTCGCAATGCCGGCCGTCAGCGGCCAGCGTGGCGTACGCGGTGGCGAGGTCCAGCGGCGTGGTCGCCGATACCCCGAGGGTGAACGAGCCCCAGCCATCGGCCGACGCCTCGTCCTTCGCCATCGCGGCGTCGTTCGGGGCCCGGAACCGGATGCCGAGTCGCCTGGCGACGTCGACCACCCTGGCCGCCCCGACTCGCTCCTCCAGCGGAACGAAGTACGTGTTCACCGAGCGGCCGAAGGCGCTCCACATGTCGTGTGGGCCGCCCATGCCCGGGTGGTCGTTGCCCGGGCACCACCGTTCGGTGCCGGGACAGGCGGACTCGCTGCCGGCCGCCGCGGTGTACTTCGAGGGATACCGCTCCGGGGCGTTGATCTGGTAGCTGAGCGGGTAGCCCGCCTCCAGCGCGGCGACGACGGTGAAGATCTTGAACGTCGAGCCCGCCTGGTACCCGGTGATGTCCCCACCCCCGGTGAGCAGCGGGTTCGTCGTACGCGGATAGGTGCCCCGGATGCCGGCGGCAGCCTGGTCCGGGTTGCTCGAGATGGGGTTCTTCGGGTGCCTGGGATCGTCCAGCCCGAAGGTCCGGTTGGTGGCGAGGGCGCGTACCCGACCGGTGCCCGGTTCGACAACGGCCACCATCAGCGCGTCCTGCTCCCCGGTCGGCAGGTACTGCTCCACGTTCCGGTGCGCGGCCTTCTGCACCGCCGGGTCCAGCGTGGTGACGATCCGGTACCCGCCGCCCTTGAGCTGCCGCTCCCGGTCGTACGTGGTCTGGCCGAACGCCGGCTGGTCCAGCCACCAGCGGTAGAGGAAGTCGCAGAAGAAGCCCCAGTCGTTGTGTGCCGCGCTGGTGCAGCCGTTGGCCGGGGCCTGGCCCTTGACCGTCAGCGGGGTGGCGAGCGCCGCGGCCTCCTCGGCCGGGGTGATCGCGCCGATCTCCCGCATCTGGCCGATCACCCAGTTCCGGCGCTCCAGGGCCAGCCGGTAGCCCGGCCCCTCGGTGTCCAGCGGGTCGTAGTAGCTCGGCGACTTCACCAGGCCGGCGATCATCGCCGCCTCCGGCACGGTCAGGTCCCGCGCCTCCTTGCCGAAGTAGAAGCGGCTCGCCGCCGCGACCCCGTACGTGCCGTGGCCGAAGGGCGCCATGTTGAGGTAGCGCTCCAGGATCTGGTCCTTGCTGAGCCGCTTCTCCAGCGCCGCCGCCTGGCGCATCTCCCGCAGCTTCCGGCCGGTGGTGTCCTCGTTGGCCGCCACCACGTCCTTCGGGTCGGTCGCCCCGTAGGTGAGCGACATCCGGACCAGCTGCATGGTCAGCGTCGAGGCGCCCTGCTTCGCCCCGCCCGTGCCGTTCGAGACCAGCGCCCGGAGGAACCCCTTCAGGTCGACGCCGGCGTGGTGGTAGAACGCGTGGTCCTCGGCGGCGATCATGGCGTTCCGCATCGCCGGGGCGATCTGGTCGAGGGGGATGTCCTGGCGGTTCTCGTCGAAGAAGCGGGCCAGCAGCGTCCTCCCGTCCGCCGCGTACACCTCGGTCGCCTCGGGGACCTGGGGGACCGTCAGCTCCGCGGGCAGGTCCTGGAACGACTCGGCACCGGCCTTCGCCGCCAGCCCGGACATCGCCACGGCGGGGAACGCCGCGCCGGCCACCACCAGCCCGGCGAGCAGCGAGCAGCTGAGCAGCTGGGTCGGCTTCGTCAGCCGGCGGCGGAGACGGACTCGGCGCAGACGAAACATCATCAAGACCTCGGGATTGGGGCGGGTACGTCGGCGTGGGCGCCCGGCGCGCGCCGACAACCGTACGCGCGCCTCGGACCCTATTGATCCAGACGCCGCCCCCGACCACACGGTTGCGCAGGGGTGCGAGCCGAAGGTGACTCCTCCGTCACACCAATTCGTCACACCGGCCGGGACGGCCGGGTGCGCCGGGGCGACCGCCCCGGCGGGCGCCGGCGGGCGGCGGGCCGGCCTCAGTCGGTCGTCGTCGCACCGATCGCCCGACGGGCCCGGACCGCCGCCGCCAGCTCCGCCAGCACCTGCTCGGTCTCGGGCCAGCCGAGGCACGCGTCAGTGATCGACTGTCCGTACGTCAGCGGCCGGGTCGGGTCCAGGTCCTGCCGCCCCGGGACCAGGAACGACTCCAGCATCACCCCGACGATGCCCCGCTGCCCCGCGGCGAGCTGCCGGGCCACCTCGGCGGCGACCACCGGCTGCCGGCGGTGGTCCTTGCCGCTGTTGTCGTGGCTGGCGTCGATCACCAGCCGCTCGGGCAGCCCGGCCGCGCGCAGCAGCGCGAGCGACTGCGCCACCGAGTCGGCGTCGTAGTTGGGCTTGCCCCGGCCGCCCCGGAGCACCAGGTGGCAGTCGGCGTTGCCCCGGGTGTGCAGGATCGCCGGTGCCCCGGAGACGTCGATACCGGGGAAGACGTGCGGCACCCCGGCGGCCCGGATCGCGTCGACGGCGGTGCTGACGCTGCCGTCGGGTCGGTTCTTCATCCCGATCGGCATGGAGAGCCCCGAGGAGAGCTGGCGGTGGACCTGGCTCTCGACCGTACGGGCGCCGATCGCGCCCCAGGCCACCGTGTCGGCGATGTACTGCGGGGTGATCGGGTCGAGGAACTCGCAGCCGACCGGCACGCCGAGCCGGAGCACGTCCAGCAGCAGGGCGCGCGCGGTGCGCAGCCCGGTGTTGACGTCCCCCGAGCCGTCCAGCCCGGGGTCGTTGATCAGGCCCTTCCAGCCCACCGTCGAGCGGGGCTTCTCGAAGTAGACCCGCATCACCACCAGCAGGTCGGCGGCGTGCCGGTCCGCCGCCTCACGGAGTCGGTGGGCGTAGTCCAGGGCCGCGGCGGGGTCGTGCACCGAGCACGGGCCGACGACGGCGAGTAGCCGGTCATCCTCACGGTCCAGCACCCGGGCGACCGCTCGTCGGCCCTCCAGTACGGCCGTGGCGAGCGTGTCGTCCAGCGGCAGCTCGTGGTGGAGCAGCGCCGGGGTGGTCAGGGGCACGATCCGGTCGATGCGCTGGTCGCTGACCCGACTCAGTCCGGTGGTCGTCATCGTTGTCCGTTTCCCTCCGCCGACCTCGCCCGGGGCCGGCGCCCGGGAGCCGAGCCGGCTGCTCACATGGAAAAAGCAGGGACCCTGTCCCTGCTTCAGCCGGCTCGCTGGATGTGGTGACGTCAGGTCATGGCCGAGTCACCGGCTCCGGAGCCGGCTGACCAAACCATCGATACGAGCGCGTCACGGGGGGAACGATACCCGATGCGCCGCGGCGTGGGCCGGCGTCCAGGTGCTGGGAAGGGTCCCTCACCGGACAGAAGCTCTGAAAAGGGACCTTTCTCGCCGTCCTACCACACCAGCAGGCCGCCGCGAAGGGCCAGCTCGCCGGCCCGCGAGTAGGAGGGATCGGTTACCAGGGCCAGCCGGTACGTCCGCAGCCGTACCTCGGCGCCGTCGGCCGCGCCCGGACCTCGTCGGCGATCTCGGTCGTGGTGTGCGCCGCGTCCTCCCACTCGACGAAGGCACCTCCGGACGGACGGTGTCGTGGACGTGGTAGCTGGCGTACCGGTGCCGGCCGGGCGGCCGCGCTCGGCGGGGCCCGGTCCAGGGTGGACCCGAGCACCGGGCGGTCCAGGGTGAACCCCGTGTACCGGTGGACCCGGACGTCGGTCGGGCCGGCGAGCCGGGCCGCGCCGGTGATCGCCGTCCACGGGTTCGCCGGCCGGGTCCGGGTACGCGGTGGGCGGCCCGGTCCGGCCATCGATTGGTATCGGGGGCTGATCACGACCCTAGGGGTACCTGAGGCGATGGGAAACCCTCCGTGCGACCGGGATCACCGACGGTGGCGCGTCCTGGCGAGGTTGCCGCCGGGTACGGTCGGCGGATCGGATAGCGTCGTGGGCATGCCCGAGACCGGTTACCCCTGGCCGATCGAGACCACCCGGCTGGACAACGGCCTGCGCGTGGTGGTCAGCGAGGACCGCAGCGTGCCCGTCGTGGCGGTGAACCTCTGGTACGACGTCGGGTCGCGGCACGAGCCCGAGGGCCAGACCGGCTTCGCCCACCTGTTCGAGCACCTGATGTTCGAGGGTTCGGTCAACGTGGCCAAGACCGAGCACATGCGGCTCGTCCAGGGGGCCGGCGGGTCGCTGAACGCGACCACCAACCCGGACCGGACCAACTACTTCGAGACGCTGCCCTCCGAGCACCTGGCCCTGGCGTTGTGGCTGGAGGCGGACCGGATGGGCGGGCTGGTGCCGGCGCTGACCCAGGAGACGCTGGACAACCAGCGCGAGGTGGTCAAGAACGAGCGGCGGCAGCGGTACGAGAACGTGCCGTACGGCGACGCCTGGCTGCGCCTCCTTCCGCTGCTCTATCCGCCCGGGCACCCGTACCACCACGCGACCATCGGCTCGATGGCGGATCTGAACGCCGCCGACCTGGCGACCTTCCAGGCCTTCCACACCACGTACTACGCGCCGAACAACGCGGTCCTGACCGTGGCCGGGGACGCGTCGGCGAGCGAGGTCTTCGCCCTGGCCGACCGGTACTTCGGCCGGCTCCTGCCGCAGCCGGACATCCCACCCGCGCCGGACGGCCGGGTGGTGCCGGCCACCGGCGTACCGGTCCGGGAGACGGTGACCGGGGACGTGCCGGCCCCGCGGATCTACCTCGCGCATCGTACCCACCCGTTCGGTGAGCCCGGCTACGACGTGGTGACCGTGCTCGCCACCGTGCTGGGCAGCGGCCGGGGCAGCCGGCTCTACCGGCGGCTGGCCGACGGGGCCCGGCTCGCCCAGCCGGACAGCGTCAGCGCGTTCGGGGTCGACCTGGCGCACGGGCCGGCTCCGTTGATCATCACGGCGACGGCCCGCGACGGGGTGACCGTCGAGCAGTTGGAGGCCGGCCTGGTCGAGGTGGTCGACGGGCTCGCCGACGGGGTCACCGAGGAGGAGCTCGACCGGGCCAAGGCGCTGCTGACCACCGCCTGGTGGCGACAGCTCGCCACGGTGGACGGCCGGGCCGACATCCTCGGCCGGTACGCCACCCAGCTCGGCGACCCGGCCCGGGCGGGCGAACGGCTGGCCGGGTGGCTGTCGGTCACCGCCGAGCAGGTGGCCGAGCTCGCTCGGGATCTGCTCGGCGCGGCGGACCGGGTGACCCTGACCTACCTGCCCGGGGACGCGGAGCAGGCGTGAGCGAGGAGGCGGCGTGAGCGATCTGTTGGTCACCGAGCGGCCCGAGCCGGGAACGCCCCGGCCGTACACCTTTCCCCCCGTGGTCCGGCGGAGCGTGGCCGGGGGCGACGTGGTCGCCGCCCACCTGCCCGGGCACAACCTGGCGGTCGCGGTCCTGCTGCTCGACGCCGGGGCCGGGCGGGAGCCGGCGGGCCGGGAGGGGCTGGCCGGGGTCGTCGCCAAGGCGCTGGAGGAGGGGACGACCCGGCGGGACGCCACCGCGTACGCACTGGCGCTGGAGGGACTCGGCACCGAGCTGTCGATCTCCGCGGACTGGGACGCGTTCCAGGTCGGCGTGCAGGTGCCGGTGGACCGGCTGCCGGCCGCGGTCGAGCTGCTGACCGAGGCGGTCCGTACCCCGCGCCTCGACCCGGCCGACATCACGCGGGTCCGGGACGACGAGGTGACGGCGCTGCGGATGTACTGGGCGAACCCCGGGCCACGGGCCGACGCCGCGCTGCGCGCGGAACTGTTCGGCGCGGACCAGCGCCCCGGACGGCCGATGGACGGCGACCCCGAGTCGGTCGCCGCGGTCACGGTGGACGACGTGATCGCGTTCCACGCCGAGTGGCTGACCCGGGCGGGGACGCTGCTGGTCGCCGGCGACCTGGACCGGATCGACCTCGACGCGCTGGCGGCGACGGCGTTCGCCGGTGCCTCCGGCGCGGCGGAGCCGGCCGGCGACCCGCTCGACCTGGTGGTTCCCGGCGAGCGGCGGATCATCCTGGTCGACCGGCCGGGTTCGGTCCAGTCCACGCTGCGACTCGGGCACGTCGCCCCGCCCCGGGCGCACCCGGACTACGTACCGATGACGCTCGCCGCGACGGTGCTCGGCGGGGCGTTCACCTCGCGACTCAACCACCTGATCCGGGAGGTGCGCGGCTACACGTACGGGATCAGGGCCGAGTTCGGGCATTCCCGGCGGTTCGGCCGGTTCGTGGTCAGCTCCGGGGTGCAGACGGCGGTGACCAGTCCCGCCCTGCGGGACGCGGTGGGCGAGATCACCCGTACCCGGGACAGTGGGGTGACCGAGGCGGAGCTGGCGGTGGCCCGGGCCTGGCGGGCCGGCCAGCTCTCGGTGGAGTTGCAGACGCCGCGGGCGATCGCGAACGCCCTGGCCACGCTGGTGGTCTACGACCTGCCGGACGACTACCACGCGACCCTGCGGGAGGCGCTGCTCTCCGCGACCGAGCCGGAGGTCTCGGCGGCGGCCGGGACGTACCTCCACCCCGAGGGGCTGACCCTGGTGGTGGAGGGGGACGCCGCCGCGATCCGGGACGACCTCGTCGCCAGCGGCCTCGGCGAGCTCGTTGACGTGGGCTGACCGCCCGCCCGGGACCGGCCGCCGCGCCGCCCACCGCGAGCCCTGACCGGGCACCCCGGCCACCCTCGCTCCCGAGGTCGTCCGCACCCTTCCCCCGGTCCCGACCGGGAATCGCCTTGCCGGGCGTTCCGGTCGAATGGGTAGCCTCGCGGGTATGAGGATCGGCATTGTGGGGGCCACCGGGCAGGTCGGTGGCGTGATGCGGCGGGTACTCGCCGAACGTCGGTTCCCGGTGGAGCGGCTGCGGCTGTTCGCCTCGGCGCGGTCGGCCGGGCGGACGCTGCCGTGGCAGGACGGCGAGGTCGTCGTCGAGGACGCCGAGACCGCCGACTACCGGGGACTGGACATCGTGCTCTTCTCGGCCGGGAAGGGGACGAGCAAGGCCCTCGCGCCCCGGGTCGCCGAGGCCGGCGCGGTGGTGATCGACAACTCCTCCGCCTGGCGGATGGACCCCGAGGTGCCGCTCGTGGTCGCGGAGGTCAACCCACACGCCGTCGCGGTACGCCCCAAGGGGATCATCGCCAACCCCAACTGCACCACGATGGCCGCGATGCCGGTGCTCCGGCCACTGCACGCCGAGGCCGGGTTGGTCAGCATGGTGGTCTCGACGTACCAGGCCGTCTCCGGGGCCGGGCTGGCGGGCGTCGCCGAACTGGACGAGCAGGTCCGCAAGGTCGCCGACGGCGCCGCCGCGCTGACCTTCGACGGGTCGGCCGCCGAGTTCCCGACCCCCCAGAAGTTCGCCGCGCCGGTCGCCTTCAACGTGTTGCCGCTGGCCGGCTCGATCGTCGACGACGGCTCGGCCGAGACCGACGAGGAGCAGAAGCTCCGGAACGAGAGCCGCAAGATCCTGGAGATTCCCGACCTGCTCGTCTCCGGCACCTGCGTCCGGGTGCCGGTCTTCACCGGGCACTCGCTCCAGGTCAACGCCCGGTTCGCCCGGCCGCTGACCCCGGACCGGGCCCGGGAACTGCTCGACGGCGCCCCCGGGGTGGCGCTGGCGGACGTACCGACCCCGCTGCTGGCCGCCGGGCGGGACCCGACCTACGTCGGTCGGATCCGGGTCGACGAGACGGTCGAGCACGGGTTGGCGTTCTTCTGCTCCAACGACAACCTCCGCAAGGGCGCCGCGCTCAACGCGGTGCAGATCGCCGAGCTGGTGGCCGCCGAGTCGCGGTGATCGTCCCGGACGGACGACAACCGGCCGCCGGCCTGGGGCGGCCATGATCGAGAGGTGCGCACGGTGGACGACCGGACGGAACAGGCCCTGTACGAACTGCTCGGCGCCGGGTCGCTGGGCGTACTGGCGACGATCAGACGGGACGGCCGCCCCCAGTTGTCCACCGTGAGCTACACCTACGATCCCGCCCGGCGACTGATCCGGGTCTCGGTGACCGAGGGCCGGGCCAAGACGGCGAACCTGCGGCGCGACCCACGGGCCAGTTTCCACGTCAGCAGCCCGGACGGCTGGTCGTACGTCGTGGCCGAGGGCACCGCCGAGCTGAGCGCCACCGCGGCCGACCCACACGATGCGACGGTCGAGGAGCTGGTCGAGGTCTACCGCGCGATCCAGGGCGAGCACCCGGACTGGGACGACTACCGGCGGGCGATGGTCGCCGACCGCCGGCTGGTGCTGCGGCTCGCCGTCGCGCGGGTCTACGGCATGCCCCCGCGCAGCTGACCCCGGGTCGGGAGCCCGACCGGCACCCTTTCGGTCTGAACGCGTCTGCTGTCCGCCTCCGGCGACCCGTGCCACGCCGCCGAACCGTCCCGTTTCGGCCGCCCTCGACGGTCCCCTCCCCCGACGGCGGCGTTACGTCCGGGGGCAGCCCGGGTAGACGGCGCTCGACACGAGAGGGGAGCAGGATGACGACCGTCGGAGAGTTCATGACGACCCGGCTGGTGACCATGGACGGCACCGATACGCTCACCGCTGCCGCCCAGGAGATGCGGGACAGCGCGATCGGCGACGTGATCGTCACCAACGGGGACCAGGTGGTCGGGATCGTCACCGACCGGGACATCACGGTACGCGGCGTCGCGGCGGAGCTGAATCCGTCCACCACCACGCTGAACGAGATCCTCACCCAGGACGTGGTCACCGTGTCCCAGTACGACGACGCGGTGGCGGCGGCCGACCTGATGCGCACGTACGGCGTACGACGCCTGCCGGTGGTCGAGGACGGCCGGCTGATCGGGCTGGTTTCCCTGGGCGACCTCGCGGTGGAGCGGGAACCGCAGTCGGTGCTCGCCGACATCAGCGCCGACGAACCGAACAACTGACCGGGTCCCCGGCCGTGCCTCTCGCCCGGTGGGTGCCGGGCGGAGCGGCCGGGGTCGGTTTCGCGTGGGACCACGCGTCGCCACGTGAAGGGGAGGGGCGGAAGCGGTGGATCCGACGACCGAGTTCTTCGAGTCGCTCAACCATCGGACTCCGGACCCGCTGCTGGGGCGGATCCGGGGTACGGTGCGGTTCGAGCTGGAGGAGGGCGACAAGCTGCACACCTGGCTGCTGGTCTACAGCGCCGGGAACGTGAGCGCCGCCCAGTCCGACCGCCCGGGTGAGTGTACGGTCCGGACCGACCGGGAGTTCTTCGACCGGATCGCCACAGGTGAGGCGAATCCCTTCGCCGCGCTGCTGCGCAACCGCGTCACCGTCGAGGGCGACCTTCTGCTCTACAACCACCTCCTTCACCTGGTGCCCGGCCCACCCGGCGCGCACGAGCCCCGGGACTGGGTGCGGCGACGGAGGCAGCAGCGATGAAGCGGCTGGTCAGCATCCTCGACGGGAACACCTTCGTGGTCAGCGACAACCGGGGAGACATCGACCCGTCGCCGACCTTCCCCACCGGGCTCTTCTCGTACGACACCCGGTTCCTGTCCAAATGGGAGCTGCGCGTCAACGGTGAACGGCTCAACCCGCTCTCCGTCGACGACCTCCAGTACTTCGAGTCGCAGTTCTTCCTGGTACCGGGCGAGCCGACGCACTACGTCGACGCCAAACTGTCGATCATCCGACACCGGACCATCTGCGGCAGCTTCATGGAGGTGCTGACCATCCTCAACCACGAGGACCAGCCCGTGGAGCTGACCGTGCAGCTGGACGTGGAGAGCGACTTCGCGGACCTGTTCGAGATCAAGGACGTGAAGGGAAAGCTGGGCACGACCACCGCCACTGTCGACGAGAATCAGCTGCGGCTCTGCTACCAGCGGGAGACCTACCGGCGCGAGACGGTGATCACGTCGAGCGCACCCGCCGAGTACCGCCCGGAGGGACTCCTCTTCAACCTGCGTATCGACGCCCACGGACAGTGGGAGACCCAGATCCTGGTGGAGACCCTGGTCGAGGGGGCCGGTGGACGGGACATCCGTATCAACCTCCAGCGGCACCACGGCCGGTCACGGGACGAGATGCGCCGGGAGCTGGACGAGTGGCTGGCCCGCGCGCCGAAGCTCACCAGCGACTGCGAGCCCCTGGAGGAGACGTACCAGCGGAGCCTGGTCGACCTGGCCGCGCTCCGATACACGCCGCTCGCCACCGGCGACCGGCTGCCGACCGCCGGCCTGCCGTGGTTCATGACGCTTTTTGGCCGGGACAGCATCATCACCTGTCTGCAGACCCTGCCGTTCACCCCGGAACTGACCGCGCCCACGCTGCGGTACCTGGCGATGGCCCAGGGTGTGCACCTGGACGACTTCCGGGACCAGGAGCCGGGCAAGATCCTGCACGAGACCCGGTACGGCGAGTCGACCGCCTTCGAGGAGCAGCCGCACTCGCCGTACTACGGCTCCGCCGACTCCACCGCCCTCTTCCTGATCCTGCTCGACGAGTACGAGCGGTGGTCCGGTGACACCGCGCTGGTCGCCGAGCTGGAGCACCAGGCCCGGGCCGCGCTGAACTGGATCGACCGGTACGGCGACCTGATGGGTAACGGCTACGTCTGGTTCGAGCGGCGGAACCTGCGCAACGGGCTGGAGAACCAGTGCTGGAAGGACTCCTGGGACTCCATCTCGTACTCCTCGGGGCGGCTGCCGGACTTCCCCCGGGCCACCTGCGAGTTGCAGGGGTACGCGTACGACGCCAAGATGCGCGGCGCCCGGCTGGCCCGGCTGGTCTGGGGCGACCCGCTCTACGCCGATCGGCTGGAACGGGAGGCGGCGGAGCTGAAGCAGCGCTTCAACCGGGACTTCTGGGTCGAGAAGGGCGAGTACTACGCGCTGGCCCTGGACACCGAGGGTGGCCAGGTCGACGCACTCTCCTCGAACATGGGGCACCTGCTCTGGAGCGGGATCGTCGACGAGGATCGGGCGCCGAAGGTGGCCGAGCACCTGGTGGGGCCGCGGCTCTTCTCCGGCTGGGGGGTCCGGACCCTGGCCGTGGGCGAGGGTCGCTACAACCCGATCGGCTACCACGTCGGCACGGTCTGGCCGTTCGACAACTCACTCATCGCCTGGGGCCTGCGCCGGTACGGCTTCCGTGAGGAGGCCGGGCGGATCGCCGAAGCCATGATCGATGCGGCGAAGTACTTCGACGGGCGGCTTCCGGAGGCGTTCGCGGGCTACGACCGCTCGCTGACGAAGTACCCCGTGCAGTACCCCACGGCGTGTAACCCGCAGGCGTGGTCGACCGGGACGCCGATGCTGCTGATCCGGACGCTTCTCGGACTGGAGCCGCACGGCGAGCACCTGATGGTGGACCCGGCGATGCCGGAGGGGATGGGCCGGATCGAGGTGCTGGACATTCCGGGCCGGTGGGGCCTGATCGACGCCTTCGGGCGGGGCCGAGCCGAACACCGGGGAGCGGCGCGACGCGGTACCGACTAGTGAGGGCCGGGCCGCGCCGCTGTCGAGTCGCGACGACGGGGGACCGCGACGACGGGGGCCGGTCCGCAGGGGAGGGAGCGGCGATGGGGAGTCCGACGGACGAGTTCTTCGCCAGTCTGGAGGAGCGTGGCCCGGAGCTCCTGCCGACCAGGGCGCGGGGCACCATCCGGTTCGACCTGGTCGAAGACGGCCGCGTCGGCCACTGGTTCGTGGCGATCAACCGGGGCAACGTGCTGGTCTCGCACGAGAAGCGCGCGGCGGACTGCGTGGTCAGCACCGAGAAGCGCCTGTTCGACGAGTTCGCGACCGGTGCGGCCCACCTGATCACGGCGTACAACCGCAACGACGTGTCGGTGCAGGGCAACCTGCCGCTGCTGCTGGTGTTCCGACGGACCTTCCCCTCCCCACCCGGCACCCGCGACCCCCGGGAGCGGGTCCGCGCCCGGCTCGGCGGGCGGACCGGTCCTGGACGGCTGCGGACCCGGAGCCCCGCCCGGATGGAGAGGCAGGAGACCCAGCAGTGAAGGAACTGGTGAGCGTCCTGGACGGCAGCACCTTCGTGCTCAGCGACGTTCAGGGTGACATCGACTGGTCGCCGGACTACCCCTCCGGGCTCTTCGCCGGGGACACCCGCTTCCTCTCCAAGTGGGTGCTCACCATCGAGGGCGAGCGGCTGACCCCGCTGTCCATCGACGACCTCCAGTACTACGAGTCCCGGTTCTTCCTGGTGCCGGGGGAGCCGACCCACTACGTCGACGCGAAGACCTCGGTGATCCGGCACCGGATCGTCGGCGGCGGGTTCGAGGAGCGACTGACCGTCCTCAACCACCGGGACGAGCCGGCGGTCCTCAGCCTCCGGATGGAGGTGGCGAGCGACTTCGCGAACCTGTTCGACGCCCGGGACGGACATTCCCGGACGGGCCAGTCGACCCGGACGGTCGAGGACGGCCGGCTGCGCCTGTGCCATCGACGGGGCCGGCACGTGGTGGAGACCGTCGTCTCCAGCACCGAACCCGCAGAGGTGGACGAGGACGGGTTCACCTTCCGGGTGCACCTCGACGTCCACGGGCAGTGGTCCACCACGTTCCACGCGGCCTGCCTGATGCGGGGAGCGGACGGCGGGGACGCCGGGGAGAGGCCTCGCGGGAATCTCCCGGAGCGGCCCGATCGACGGCGGGAACTGGTCCGGTGGATGGCCGCGGCGCCGCAGCTCACCGCCGACTCGGACGTGCTGGAGGACACCTACCGGCGCAGCCTGATCGACCTCGCCGCGTTGCAGTACTTCGGGATCGCCCCGGAGGAGAAGGTGACCGCGACCGGCCTGCCCTGGTACATGACGGTGTTCGGCCGGCACAGCCTGATCACCGGCTATCAGACCCTTGCGTTCCTGCCGCACCTCGCCCGGAACGCGCTCTGGATCCTGGCCCTGCTCCAGGGTGGCCGGCTCGACGATTTTCGTGACGAGGAGCCGGGGAAGATCCTGCACGAGATCCGGTACCGGGAGCCGGGCGGCTTCGAGGAGCAGCCCCGGTCGTTGTACTACGGTGCGGCGGACACCACCCCGCTCTTCGTGATCCTGCTCGACGAGTACGAGCAGTGGACCGGGGACGCGGAGACGGTACGACAGTTCGAGTTCGAGGCCCGGGCGGCGCTCACGTGGCTCGACACGTACGGCGACCTCATGGGGGACGGGTACCTCTGGTACGAGCGGCGCAGCCCGAAGGGGTTGGAGAACCAGTGCTGGAAGGACTCCCCGGAGGCGATCACGTACGCCGACGGCCGGCTGCCCACCCATCCGCGTGCCACCTGCGAACTCCAGGGCTACAAGTACGACGCGAAGATGCGGGCGGCCCGGCTCGCCCGGGAGTTCTGGAACGACCCGCGGTACGCCGACCGGCTGGTTCGGGAGGCGGAGGCCCTCAAGGTCCGGTTCAACCGCGACTTCTGGATCGAGGAGGGCGGGTACTACGCGCTGGCGCTCGACGGGGAGGGAAACCAGGTCGACGCCCTCGCCTCGAACATGGGGCACCTGCTCTGGAGCGGCATCCTCGACGAGGACCGGGCCGAGCAGGTGGTCCGGCACCTCTTCGGCGATCGGCTCTTCTCCGGCTGGGGCGTCCGGTCGCTGGCCCGGGGCCAGGGGCGGTACAACCCCGTTGGTTACCACAACGGCGCCGTCTGGCCGTTCGACAACTCGCTGATCGCGCTCGGCTTGCGACGGTACGGCTTCGAGGAGGAGGCGGCCCGGCTCGCCCTGACCATGTTCGAGGCCTGCCGGTACTTCGACGGCCGGTTGCCGGAGGCGTTCGCCGGATACGACCGGAAGCTGACCCGGTACCCGGTCCAGTATCCCCGCGCCTGCAGCCCGTTCTGCTCGTCGGCCGGAACGCCCCTGGCCCTGCTCCAGGCCCTGCTCGGTCTGGAACCACACGAGGGGCATCTCACGATCGTGCCGGCCGTACCCGAGCAGTTGGGGCGGATCGAGCTGGTCGGCGTACCCGGCCGATGGGGGCGCATCGATGCCTTTGGACACGGCCGGCTGCGGCTGGCTGCCGACGAGTGAGCCTCGCCGCGGGGGGGGGGCCGGGGCGGGTGGTGAACGGTCATCGGGCGTGATAGCGATAACCGATGGCGGATCCTGAGGTGCTGGAGGGCGCCGCGTTGGCCCGGGTGCTACGCCAGGCCGGCGGCGCCGAAATCCTCAACACTCTCGGCGTGCAGCTGTCCGGATCGGACCTGGTCACCCTCCTGCTCGCCGCGTTCCGGACCCGGGCCGGCTTCCTCGCTCCCGACGACGTCCTGCGACGGTACGCCGAGGAGCGGTCCATGGCACCGGCCCCGGTCGACCTCCGTCGGCTGCGGCGGATCGAGGACCGGCTGCTCTCCGTCGTCCCCGACGAGGTCGAGGTGCTGGCTCTCGCCCCGGTCGTACCGCTGGGGACACATTCCGTCGTCGCCGGCGTGCACCAGAACAACGTGCTGGCGACCGTCCGCGGCAGCGAGGTGGCGGCCGATCCCGCGAACGGGCTGGCGCTGGAGGCGGCGGTACGGCGCCGGGAGGCGCGGACGCGGGGCCGCGCCGTCCCGCCGGTCCGGCTGGCCGCCCTGCAACGGGTGATCCGGCGCGTTCCCGGGTCCGGACGGTTCGCCCACGTCGGACTCTTCGCGCTGGCCACCGCCGGACGGGACAGCGGCGGTCTGGCGTTCGAACGCCGGCACGCGGCGGAGCAGCTCCGGCTTCTCTGCGCCGCGCTGCGGGCCGCGGGGGCGGGCGCGGTCGAGGTGACCGCCACGCTCCTGGACCCGGCCGCCGCCCCGGTCACCGAGGCGGTCCGCGCGGCGCTGGCCGACCACCCCGACGTCGTGCTCGCCGAGGCGGTCGACCGGGCCGGCGGCCGGCGGTACCACACCGGCTGGTGCTTCACCCTGGCGGCCGTTCGGGACGGGGTCCGGGTCGAGCTCGGGGCCGGCGGTTTCGTCGACTGGACCCAGCGGCTCCTGGGTAACCCCCGGGAACGGCTGCTGGTCAGCACGATCGGGGTCGATCGGTTAGCGGATCTGCTCGTGACGTCCGCGCCCGGTGGCGAATCCACTCCGTCGGGCGGGGATCCGCCCGACTCCTGACCGCCGCCGGGCGCGGCCGCATCCGCCGGCCCGGTCAGCGGACCGAGACGACGCGCAGATGACCGCGCTGGCGCAACCGGATCCCGGAGGCGAGCGCGACCAGCGCGGTGAGCACCGCCGCGACCACCACCCCGTGCACCAGGCCCCGGGTCAGGTAGTCGGCGTCGGTGTGGTCGATCGCGTAGGTGGCGATCTCGCGGCTGAACCAGAACGGTAGCAGCCGGGCGGCGGCGTCGGCCGGGTCCATCACCATCTGGAGTCCGACCACGACCAGCAGCACGAGGGTCCCCTCCAGGTCTCGCGGGAGTACGGCGCTGAGCGCGAGTCCGAACGGCGCCGCGGTGGCGACGGTCAACAGCATGATCAGCGCGATCGCGCCGTACCGGACGTCGTGCTGGTCGAGGCGGACGAGCAGGAAGTACGGCACCGAGAGCGCGATGCCGACGATCCAGAGTGCGAGCAGCCGGCCGAGGTGCAGGTGGTGGGCCCGGTATCCGGAGAGGCGCAGCCGCGGCTCGATGCCCCGCGCGGCGCTGCCGGCGAAGAGGGCGGCGGTGCTCAGCGCCCAGCCGATGCCGAGACAGACGAACCGGATCGACTGCCCGAGGTGGTCGCCGCGCCGGCTGAGGTAGAAGGCGAGGGGGAAGAGCAGCAGGATCAGTAGTACGCCGCGTCGACGCAGGATCTCCCACAGGGCGAGTTCCGCCACCGTCCAGAGCTTGGTCATGATGCCATCTCCCGGGCAGGGGTGAGATCGAGAACGGTGTCGACGCGGTCGAGCTGGTTGAGCAGGTGGGTGACCACCACGATCGCCTTGCCGGCCGCGCGCCATCGCCAGAGCTGCTGCCAGAAGTCGAGGTAGCTGCCCCGGTCGAAGCCCTGGTACGGCTCGTCGAGCAGGAGCACGTCGGGCTCGCCGAGGCCGGCCAACACCAGGTTGAGCTTCTGCCGGGTGCCACCGGACAGGTGCCGAGCCTGGATGCGTCCGGCCGGATCCCAGTCCAGTGCGGCCGCCTGGGCCCGCCCGGCCGCCCGGGCCGCCCTCCGTGACATGCCCCGCCCGGCGCCGACGAGCAGGAAGTGCTCCTCGGGGTAGAGGAAGTCGCAGGTCCCGCCCTCCTGCGGGCAGTAGCCGAGGCTGCCGTACACCCGGACCTGGCCGGCGTCGGGGCTGGTCAGGCCGGCGCAGATGCGCAGGAACGTGCTCTTGCCCGAGCCGTTCGCCCCGACCACGGCGGCGATCTCGCCGGCCCGGACGGTGAGGTCGACGCCGGTCAGGACGGGCCGTCGCCGGTAGCGCTTGCGGATCCCGCGTACGTCCAGCCGCACCGGGCCCGGCGCGGGACGCCCCGCCCGGGCGGTCCCGCGTACCGGACCACCGAGCGGGTGGCCGACCCCGCCGGGGCGGCCCGCTGGCGCCGCTCCGGCGCCGAGGCTCTCGGCGACCGCCGCCGCGTAGGCGGCAGGCGAACCGAAGACCGCGAGCGGCGGCTCCCCGCTTTCCCGTAGGTGTGACGCGGCCTCGGAGACGACGTGTCGGGACAGTTCCGGGTCGATCCCGTGCCGGCGCAGCTCGCTGGCGAGGGCGTCGAGCCATCCGTGGTGGTTCATCGGGTCTGTACCTCCCGCAGGATCGCGCCCACGCCGTCGGCGAAGGCGGTCCAGTCGACGGCCGTCCGCCGGAGCGTCTCGATTCCGGCCGGTGTGATCCGGTAGTACTTCCGGGCCGGCCCCGCCGCGCCCTCCCGCCACTGCGCGGTCACCAGGCCGGTGCGTTGCAGGCGGAGCAGCACCGGATAGAGGGTCCCGCCCTGGACCGGGCCGATGCCGGCAGAGTCGAGCGACTGGGCCAGCTCGTATCCGTAGGACTCACGGTGCCGTAGCAGCGCGAGAACGCAGAGGTCCAGCACGCCGCGTAGCCACTGGGCCCGACGCTCCTGATCCACGGCGGAGAAGGTAGCACAGCCAGCTAGCTGGCACCGCAACCTATGGTCCTGGCGACCCGCGCGGCTGGGGCGGCCACCGCCGCGGTCCGACCGTGCGCGGTCTCCCGTGATGCGCGGGTTCGTCCCCGCTGGGGTGTGACCGTCGCCGCGGTTCAGGTGGAGAAATGGCCACCGGCGGGCCGAGCGGTTTCGGCCTGTGCGGGGTAGATTTTTTGTCGTGGTGTCCGTCGCGCTGTTCCGCCTGGTCTGGTGGATGGCGCGCCGGTCGGCGCGGTTCGTGACCGCGCTGATGCTGATGGCGCTGCTGTCGGGCGGCGCGGCCGGGATCGGTCCGGTCGGCTCACCCGACACCGCCGGCCCCCTGGCCACCACGGATCTGTCCGCTGCGCCGGATCTGTCGAGCGTGCCACGCCTGGAGCCGCCGATTCCGGCGGCGGACCGGGCCGGGCTCGCGACGGGCGAGTTCCGGCCGGCGGCCGACGACGGAGGGGCCGCGGCCGAGGCGACGACGTACACCGTCGCCAGCACCCAGACGGCTGTGGAGCCCCGGCTGGCCGTCGCGGACGACGATGGGGATCACCCGGCACCCGGCGCGGAGCCGCCGGCCCTCGGTGACCGGCCGGCGCCGGGCGAGCTGTCCGGCATCGGGCCACGGACGTGGCCGACCGGTGACGCGTACCCACGGACGAGCGGATCGCGCGCACCCCCACGTCGGTGAGGACGGGCACGCCGCCGTGGCGTGCCCGCGCAGCCGTCCCCGTCCGCATCGTCCATTCCGTGAGGTGTGCCGTCATGGAGAGGGTTCTGTACTACTTTCTGATCGACGTTCCGCGCGCCATGACGATCTGGGTCGTCCTGATGGGACTGGCGGCGGCCGCAACCGTGGGGTTGTTCATCCGTCCGCAGACGAACACCGCCGACTCCGACCGGGCCGGAGATGCGGACGGCCCGTCGGGTGACGTGGCGCGCCGCGCCGCCGAGCTGCGCCGGGCGCGGCTGGCGGCCCGGGCGCTGGAGCTGCACCGGTACGCCGAGGAGGTGGCGGTGGCCGCCGAACGGTCGGCGGTCACGGCCCAGCGGCGTCGCGACGAGTGGCTGAAGGCGCAGGAGGAGGCCGAGGCGGCCTGGCAGGCGTACGAGGCCGCGGACGCCGCCGCGCGCCGGGTCGAGGCGGCGGCCGTCCTCCCCGAGCCCCGGACACCCCGGACCCCGGCCGAGTACGCCGACCGCGAGCGCTACCTGCACCGGGCCGCGATGGCGGCGTGCTGCCGCAAGGAGCTCTCGGTGCTCCAGCTGAGTGACGCGCTGGCCCACCGCAACGGCTGGGACCCGCGCCGGCATCCGGTCGAGCAGGAGATCGTGCTGCGCCGGGCGGCCCGGGACACCCTCTTCGCCGCGCACCGGGCGGCTGCCGAGCGGGAACGGATGGCGTGGCGGGATGCCGAGATCGCCGCCGAGGCGGCCCGGAGTCTGCGGCAGGAGGCGTTCACCGCCGCGGTCCGCGCCGAGGAGTTCCGGCGCTGGCTGCCGGCTCCGGGAACGTCGGCCGAGCCGACCGACCACGCGGCCGGCCGGGCGGGGCGGCTGCTGGGGCCCGTCCTCCGCTGGCGGGCCGCCCGCGCCGGCTGACCCGGTGCCGGCTGGCCCGACTGACTCCCGCGTCGGCCCGCCGTACCCGACGCCGGGGCACGGTGTCTCAGCGCCGGATACGGCGGCGCCAGCCGACGCCGGGGTGCCAGGACTCGATCACGAGGTGGTCGGCGGGCGTCCCGACGTAGGTGAGCACCACCTCGCTGATGTCGATCCGGAAGTATCCGGCCCCCGGGTACGGGTCGTCGGCCGGCGGGTCGATCTCGACCACCCGGCCGGCGATTTTGGCCTCCCCCGGCCAGCTCTCCGGATTGTCCTTCGGCGGCTCCAGTGTCGGGCTGTGTACGGCGATCCGCGGATCCCGGCGCACGTCGCGCAGCTTCATCGAGCCGCCCATCATGCCGAGCGTCACCTCGCCGCCGCTGAACTCCAGTTCGGAGGCGCTGATCCGGGGCGACCCGTCCCGGCGCAGCGTGGCGATGGTCTTGTTGGTTCCGGCCTCGAACCGTTCCCGTACCCGGGCGGCGAGGTCCGGGACCTCCTGCTCGATCTCGTGCCAGCTGGCCATGACTCTCCTTCCGCTCGGCCGACACCCGCGACGGACCCGGCCGCGGGCGTCGGTGGTGTGGTCATTCCTCGGTGCACGCCGGATCGCCGGGCGAGGTGCGAATCTGGCTGAGCAGGGCGTGGAGCTGCCTGGTCTGCTCGGCGGTGAAGCCGGCGAAGAGATCCCGCTCGACGTGGTCGACGGCGCTCTCCACCTTCCTGAGGGCGGCGGTGCCGGTCGGGGTGATCTCGACGATGTGCCGCCGGCGATCGGCCGGGTCGCGGCGTCGCCGGACGAAACCCTCGGCTTCGAGCTCGTTGAGCAGCGTCACCAGGACGCTCGGGTCGACGCGGAGGAGTTCGAGCAGGCGCTGCTGGGTGACGGATCCGGTCTCGGCCAGGTGGGTCAGCGCCATGCCGTGTCGGGGAGTGAGTCCGGTCGATGCCAGGACCTGGCGGAGGCGGTGGTTGGCGATCACGCCGTGCCGGGCGAGAAGGAGGCCGAGCCGCTCGGCGGACGCCCTGCCACCTCGGGTCATGCCGGTACGCTACCAGGCCGCCATATTGTCTACATCTCCTAATGATTGAGAACCACAAACCATCTGCTACCTTTCCCGGTGCCCGTCGTCGGGAACGGAGCCCCGGTGTTCGTCGCCTACGTCGTCCTCGTCCCGCGGGCCGTCAGCTGACCGCCGTATTCGATATCCCACGCTCCGACGAGGAGGAAGCATGAGCGCGGAGAACGACTGGCTGACCCGGCGGACCGGCATCACGCCGACCGCTGCGCCGGCCGAGAGGCTCAGCCCGAAGAGCGTGCTCGACGAGGCGACCCGGCCCTCGGCGCCCGAGCCGCCCGCCGAGGTGACGTTCAGCGTGCCCGGCCGGTACGCCGGACGGCATCTGATCGACGTGCACGACCACTACCGGGCGGAGCTGCGCCAGGTGCGGGACGTCCTGCAGCAGGTGAAGGACGGCACGGCCCAGATCGGCGACGCCCGCAACCAGATCAACCTGATGACGATCCGGGCCAACGACTGGACGCTCGGCGGCATCTGCCAGGCGCACCGCCGCTCGATCACCAACCACCACACGTTGGAGAGCGAGGGCGTCTTTCCGCACCTGCGGCGCCGCCAGCCCGACCTGGCCGCCGTCCTCGACCGGCTGCACGAGGAGCACCTGGCGATCCACCGCGTGCTGGAGGAGGTCGACGCCGCCCTGGTGCATCTGGCCCGCAACCCCACCGACTACGGCCCCATCACCGAGGCGATCGACCTGCTCACCGACACCCTGCTGTCGCACTTCGCGTACGAGGAGCGCGAGCTGATCGCGCCGCTGGCCCGGTACGGCTTCTTCGACGGTCAGCTCTGACCCGGCCCGTACGGCCGGCGAGCGTCCGGGCCCGCCGGGGGCGGGCACCTCCTCCCAGGCCGAGGGTCGTCAAGAGCTCATTGACGCACCATCTCGTCAGGCCTAGCCTGACGAGCATGGACGTACTCCTGACGAAGGCACTCGACGTCGACGTGGCCGAGGCGGCCCGGGCCTGCGTCGACGCCGCCGTCACCGAGGCCAGCCGACAGGCGGACCTGCTCATCGGGCCGCCGCCGCAGCCCGGAAGCCCGGAGTGGAGGACCGAGGAGGCTGACGGGACGGCACGCCAGCGGGCGCTGGCCAGCCAGCTGCTTCAGTTCCGGATCGTCCTCGCCACCGGGGTCGATCCGCTGCCGAGCGTGGCCGGTCTGCGGCGCTGGGGTGTCACCTGGGAGCTGATCGCGCGAGCGGCGGGGGTGACCCGGCAGGCCGCGCACGAACGCTGGGGTCGGCGCGTGCGGGAGTTCCTCGACCCGTACGAGACCGGTGAACCGGGTGGTCCGGTGCCGGACGACGAGGGAGATCTGCGGTAGCGGCGGGTCACCGCCATCCGCGGGGCGGCGCTGAGCGACCTGTCTATCTATTGTGCACCGAAACATATCCATCCATACTTTGAAATGTTTCGGTTACATCATGGCCGCGCTGCCCCGGTGACCGCCTGGCCCGTTCCGGCGCGTGTCTGCGCTCCGGCGACCGGCCCCCACGGTCGTGCTCGGCTCAGGCGTGAGGAAGGAAAAGAACGGATGAGACGGGTCGTACAGACACTCGGCGCCGCCGCGCTGGCGGCCGCCCTGGCGGTCCTGGGCCTGGTGGTGGCCACCCCGGCCTCGGCCGCGACCCTGACCGAGGTGACGAACTTCGGCACCAACCCCAGCAACCTGCGGATGCACCTCTACGTGCCGGACCGGCTCGCGACCCGGCCGGCGATCCTGGTCGCGATCCACTACTGCACCGGTACCGGACCGGCGTTCTACTCCGGCACCCAGTTCGCGTCCCTGGCCGACCGGTACGGCTTCATCGTCATCTACCCCACGGCCACCCGCAGCAGTCAGTGCTTCGACGTCTACTCGCCGCAGGCGTTGCGCCGCGACGGCGGGAGCGACCCGGTGGGGATCATGTCGATGGTCCGCTACGTCCAGCAGCGCTACAACACCGACCCGGCCCGGGTCTTCGCCACCGGGGCCTCCTCCGGCGCGATGATGACCAACGTGCTGCTCGGCAACTACCCGGACGTCTTCGCCGCCGGCGCGGCCTTTGCCGGGGTGCCGCACAGCTGCTTCGCCACCAACGGGTCGGGGGAGTGGAACAGCCAGTGCGCCAACGGCCAGATCATCCGGAGCGCGCAGGAGTGGGGCAACCTGGTCCGGTCCGCCTACCCCGGCTACACCGGCCGCTATCCCCGGATGCAGCTCTGGCACGGCACCAACGACGAGACGCTGCGCTACCCGAACTTCGGTGAGGAAATCAAGCAGTGGACCAACCTTCACGGGTTGAGCCAGACGCCGACGTACACCGACACGCCGCAGCCCGGCTACACCCGGACCCGGTACGGCGGTAGCGGACCGATGGCGCCGGTCGAGGCGATCAGCATGCAGGGCGTATCGCACAACCTGCCGGTGAACGCGGCCGAGGCGATCCGGTTCTTCGGACTCGACAGCACCACCCCGCCGACCACCCCGCCCACGACCCCGCCGACGACTCCCCCCACCACCCCGCCGACGACTCCGCCGACCACCCCGCCGGGCACCGGTGGTTGCGCGGTCAGCTACGTCGTCAACGCGTGGAACAATGGCCTCACCGCGTCGGTGACCATCACGAACCGGGGGACGACCGCCATCAACGGCTGGAGCCTCGCCTTCACGCTTCCCCCCGGCCAGACCATCGTCTCGGGATGGAACGCCTCGTACAGCCCGACCAGCGGCGCGGTGACCGCCCGCAACGTCAGCTACAACGCCACGATCGCGCCGAACGCGTCGGTGAACATCGGCTTCCAGGCCAGCCACACCGGCAACACCGACCGGCCCAGCGCGTTCACCCTCAACGGCACCGCCTGCGCGGTGAGCTGATCCCGTCCCGGGCGCGCACGGGGGACCCGTGCCCGCGACGGTCCCCGGACGTACGCCGGTGCCGGTGGTGGTCTCGCCACCGGCACCACTCCCGGCGCCACACCCTTCCGGCACCACGGTCCGCCAGGAACAGCCTCGGCGGGGCGACCCCTGGGCCGATCCGGCCACGCCGGGGAGTCAGTCGAGGTCGAGGGTGACCCGGGCGCCGGACTCGTCGTGTCGGAAGCTGATCCGGCCGGTCAGACCCGCGAGGTCCCCCGTCCCGGTGCCCGGGACGATGGCGCCGAAGCTGTACGGCCGCTTCCCGTCGTCGATGCCGCCGTGCTGGAACACCACGGTGCCGCGCCGGCCCGCGATGCTTCCGGTGAAGCGCTCCGAGGCGACGTACCCACGGTCGGCGGCGGTGAGGAGCTCCGCGACCCCGGTCCCCTCCACCGCTCCCCGGTAGGTCTTCCGGACGGTCGCCCGGGCCAGCCTGCCGCCTTCGGCGGGCTCGTCATAGACCGTCTCGTCCCAGCCGGTCACCTCGAACTCGGCGACGACGCGGTTTCCGGACGAGTCACTGTCGGTGATCGTCTGCGTCATGGGCGGGAGCGTATGCCGGCCTCCCGGCCCTGTCTTGGAGATTCGCGTCAGGCGTACCCTCGGCCAGGTGGAGCGGGATCTCGACGACCGCCGGGGGGTGCTCCGGACCGCCCCGGACGGGGTGCAGTCGCTGCGGCGACGGGCGCCCGCCCCCGCCCTGGGCCCGTACGTCGCCTGGTACTGGTGCGTCCGCTGGGACCTGCGGGGCCGTCCCGCCCACCGGCAGGTCACGCTCCCACACGCCTCCGCGCACCTGACCGTCGAGGAGGGCCGGGCCTGGCTGTACGGGCCGCCCCGGCGACGGTTCGAGCGGGTTCTCGCCGGAGCGGGACGGGTCGTCGGGGTCCGCTTCACCCCCGGTGGGCTCACCGCGTTCCTGGGCCGAACGGTGGGGGAGGAGCGGATACCGGCCTCGGCGCTGCCGGGCCTGGACGGCGTGATGCTGGCCGCCGCCCTCACCGGGGCGGTCGACCTCGACGTCGCGGCCGAGGTCCTCGATGCGACCCTGACCGCGATCATGCCCGCCGAGCTGGACCCCGCGGTCGTGACCGTCGACCGGGCGGTACGGCTGGTCGAGTCGGACCCCTCGATCATGCGGGTCACCGAGCTTGCCGACCGGATCGGCCTGCGCCCCCGGGCCCTGCAACGCCTCTTCGCCACGTATGTCGGGGTCAGCCCCGGCTGGGTGATCCGGCGCCGCCGGCTCCAGGAGGTGGCGCTGCGGGCCACCGAGGGCGGCCCGGTCGACTGGAGCCGCCTCGCCGCCGACCTCGGCTACTACGACCAGGCGCACCTGGTACGGGACTTCACCGCGACGGTCGGCGTGTCGCCGGCCCGCTACGCCGCCCGGCCGGGATGACCCACCACCCGATCGGCCCTCCCGCTGCGGCTCCGGCACGTGTCGGCGGCCCGCCGGCACCGTCGGTCCGGTCAGAACTCGTGGTACATGACGTGCAGGCCCACCCGGCCCAATGTGGGGTGGGCGAAGGCGCCCGGCACCGTGCCAACCACCTCGAAGCCGAGCTTCCGGTACACCGCGACCGCCGCGTGGTTGGACTCCGCGACGGCGTTGAACTGCATCCCGGCGTAGCCGCGGTCCCGGGCCCAGTCGAGCGCGAACCGGCACAGTGCCGTGCCGACGCCCCGACCACGGGCGTCGGCGGCGACCATGAAGCTGGCGGTCGCGACGTGCGACCCGGGTCCGGGCCGGTTCGTCCCCATCTTCGCGGTGCCGAGAACCCGGTCCTCCTCGACGGCGACGACCGTCAACCCGGGCGGCGTCTCCACCCAGATGTCGTACGCCTGCTCGGCGGTCATGGCCGGGTCGTAGGTGAAGGTGTCGGCCGCCCGTACGACCTCACGGATGATTGGCCACACCTGGGGCCAGTCGTCCTCGGTGAACTCGCGAATCTGCACGGAGCGGACGCTAGTGAGCGGGTTCGGCGGGGACAAACGAAAATCATCCGGCGCCGAGGGTGGCGCGGACGACCACCCCCGGCTCCGGTCCTGCCTCCGCGATCACCCGACCGTCCCGGTCCCAGATCCGCGAGCGGCCGGCGGCGCGGGCGTACCCGCCGCCGGTCGAGCCGGCGAAGCTGGCGATCGCGACCCAGACCCGGTGGTCGGCGGTGATCCGGCGGGCCCGCTCCTCCTGGACGCAGATCTCCTCCGCGTGGTCGAGGGCGCCGACCAGGTACGCGTCGATGCCGAGCGCGGCGGTCTCGGCCGCGTGCCGGGGCACACCGGCGTCCTTGCAGACGGCGAGCCCGAGCCGCCAGCCGGCCACCTCCAGGACGGCCGGCTCGGTGCCCGGGGTGAAGTACCGGGGCTCGGCACCGCCCAGCCACATCTTGCGGTAGGCCACCCGTACCCCGTCGCCGTCGACCGCGAGTACCCCGAGGTGACGCCGGTTCCGGTCGCCGGAGACCGGCGCGCCCACCAGGGCCAGGGCCCCCGTGTCGGCACAGGCGGCGACCACCGGGCCGAGCCGTTCGTCCTGGTCCGGCACGGTCGGGGCGTCCAGTTCGTACCCGGTCAGCGACAGCTCGGGGAACACCACCACCCGCGCCCCGGCGGCGCGGATGAGGGCGGCGTGCCGGCGTGCGTTGGCTCCTACGTCGTACGGCACGCACGCCGGCTGGGCGACCGCGACGGTCAGGGGCGCGCGCATGGCGGCAGGCTAGCGCCCCGCGAGGGTCGGCCCGTCCGCACACCATCCGTCGCCGCGGGACTCCGTGGGCGGCGGGATTCAGTGGGTGGCCGCGAGCAGTTGCCGGCCGATGCCGCACATCCACACCACCGCGAGCGGAATGATGACGGCGTTGCGGAACCCGAAGACCACGAGGTCGTAGCGGGTTCCACGGGTGGCGTCGACGAGCATGCCGAGCCCGGAGGCAACCAGGTTGAGCAGGGCGAAGACCAGGACGAACACCACTGTCCGGATCACCAGCTCCGGCCAGTGGGCGACCACGCCGTCGAGGAGCCGGCGACCGACACCGCCGTCGCGCAGCCACGGCTCCTCGCGGACGAGCAGGCCGATGACCACCGCGACCAGCGCGAGCCGGAAGACGAGTGTGACGGTCTCGCCGAGCATCGCGAGCGCGGTCGGCCGGGAGCTGGCCCACAGCACCACCGTGGTGCGCTCGGCGAGCGGGACCACGGTGAGCGCCGCCACGACGAGGGCGTGCCGTGCGACGAAGGCGGCCGTCCAGAGCGGGACGTCGAGGGCCGCACGCGTGGAGCTGGTCAGAAACGATGTCACCACGACTTCCAGGGGATGAGGGGGATCAGTTTCGGTAGTAGTTTAGCTAAAAATTTTAGGTAAAGTCACCTCCTCGGGCAGCGGGCGCGTCCGCGACGGCGCTCTTCCGGCGGCCGGACGGCGTCCGTTCCACGTGCCGGCGGGCGACTCCTGGGCCTCCTTTCGGCCAGGCAGCCGCCGCGGGACCGCCCGGCGGTCATCGCCGCCGGCCGCCAGCTCGGATGACCGAGAATTCGGGGAGGACCACGGAACGGAGGGACGGAGCGGTGACGGACAGCAGGACCCGCCGGGCGAAGGGCGGTCGGACAGACCGATCCTCCTCGCTCCGGCAGGAGGTCGGCCGCCAGCTGGGCAGCCGGTTCAGCAGCGCCGTTGTGCTCTTCCACTCGGCCGTCGCCGAACGGCTGGGCCTCAACGTCACCGACTTCAAGTGCGCCGAGATCCTGATGCGCATCGGGCCGACCCACCCCAGCCGGCTGGCCGAGATCACCGGCATGTCGTCGGCGGCCACCGCGCAGGTGGTCGGCAGGCTGGAGCGCGCCGGCCTGGTCAGGCGGGAACCCGACACCGCCGACCGGCGCCGCATCGTCATCCGTCCGGTCGAGGACAACGGGGTCCAGCGCGAACTCGTCCGTACGTTCGCCGGCTTCGCCCAGCGCGTCGGGGAGGTCATCGACCGCTACGACGACCGGGAGCTCGAAGCCATCGGCGACTTCGTCGCACGCGTGACGGAGGTCCTCGAGAACGAGGCGGTACGCCTCCGGCACAGCGCCCGCCCCTGACCGTCAGCGGAGGTGGCCCGTCCATCGCGATCCTCAGGCGAAGATTCGGTTCTTCACCGACGGGAGCGCGTTGATCAGCCGGAGGCCGGTCTTGGACGCGAAGAAGGCGAGCGGGTTCTCGGTCACCGACTGTTCCAGGGCCCGCACCGACGCCTTCACCGCGGCAAAGCCGTACCGGCGCATCTCGTGCTCGTAGTCGCCGATCGCGGTGGTCAGGTCGACCCGGTTCCGGTCCGCCTCGACCAGCTTCGTCCGGAGCAGGCTCGCGTCCCGCAGGGCCGTGTTGGCGCCGATGCCCCGGGACGGGGGCATGCTGTGGATCGCGTCGCCGAGCAGGGTGACGGGACCGGCGGGCCAGGGCTCGACGGGTACCGCGGTGTGGATGCGGAGGAACTGGACGGTCTGCGGGTCGGTGCGGTGGACGAGCTGCGTTATCCGGGGATTCCACGTCCGGGTGACCGACAGGGCGAGCCGGTGCAGCGCCGGGCCGTCGAGCTCGTCCAACGGGGACCTGGCCGGGAGGGCGTGCGGACGGGCACCGAGCGCCCAGACCAGGTAGTCCTCGCCGTTCGGCGGCAGCATGTGCGCCGGCGTCTCGGCACCGGAGCCGTCCTGTTCGTGCGTCGCGAGGAACATGTTGACTCCGCCGGGGGCGAGGATCATCGCCGGTCCGGTGGCGAGGTGGTCGGGGAGGAGGGCGCGGACGTCCGGGTCGAGGGCGACCCGCCCGGCGACCGTCACCACGCCGGTGTCGATGCGGTTGGCGTGTGGCAGGAGCTGCGCCCGTACCCGTGACCGGGTGCCCTCGGCGCCGACCAGCACGCTACCGGTCGCGTGGGAACCGTCCGCGAAGAACGCCGTGACGCCGTCGTTTGTGCGCTCGTACCGGACGAACTCCTTGCCGAACCGCACCACGTCGTCGAGTCCGTCCAGGAGCACCTGGCGCAGGGTGAAGCGGTTGACCGACAGGTGGGTCGCGATCGGGTCCGGTGTGGAGCCGGGCGGGGTGACGTCGACCGCCAGCAGTTCGCGGAGCCCCTCGGTCAGGAAGGCGAACGAACGCGGTGGGCGGCCACACGCCCCCCGGAGCAGGGCGTACCGCTCGGGAGGCAGGCACGAGTGCAGGGCGCGGCTGCCGTCCGGGTCGAGGTGGATCCGGTAGCCCTCCCGGAACGCGTCCGGCGACGCCGCCCGCTCGAAGACGGTCACCTCGACGCCAGCCCTGCGGAGTCCTTGGGCGAGGCACAGACCGCCGATTCCGCCACCGGCGATGAGTACGTGGAGTCGTCGTGACATGGAACCTCCTGGATGTTGATCGAGAATTTAGCTAAAAAATTTAGCTAATTATCTACCGTACACCCATGAGGTTGTCCAGGTGCCCGGGGGAGGCGCGGCCACGGGCGACCGGCGGGGTCGGCTCGCCGTACCCGGGCGAACCACGGCGCATACTGGTCCCGACCGGGAGGCGGGTGACGGCCCGGCGGAAGGGAACCTGGCGACGTGGCGGTACGACGAGATCTGGGCGATCCCGAGGCGGGCGCGGTGGACCTGGGCGAACTGCTCGGTCGGGACTTCAGCGCCGCCGTGGTGATGTTCCACGAGGCGGTGGCGGCCCGACTGGGGCTGACCGCCGGTGAGAACAAGGCCCTGGACGTGCTGGCCCGGCGCGGGCCGATCAGCTCGGGGCAGCTGGCCCGGGAACTCGGCCTCACCCCGGGGGCGGTGACGGGGCTGGTGGACCGCCTCGCCCGGGCGGGGTACGCGGAACGGGTGCCGGACGCCGCGGATCGGCGCAAGACACTGGTCCGGGTCGACGCAGATCGGCTCGCCGCCGAGGTGGCACCGGTGTTCGCGTCGCTCCGGGAGGCCGTCGAACGGTTGACGGACGGGTACTCGCCCGCGCAGCGGGCCACCGTCCAGCACTTCGTCACGAACGTGGCGGCGATCCTTCGCGAGCAGACCGCCCGCCTGGCCCGGCAGACCTGAGGGCGCCTTGTCGGAAGATGCTTTAGTCACCTAAAATTTTTAGCATGCTAAAGCATTGGACGTGTCTCACGGCCGCCGTCGGCACCGACGCCGGGCCCGTCAGTACCTCCTCGAACACGTGTTGCCGCGCCGGGTCCCGGAGCCTCGCGTCCCGGCCCGCCGCCCTCGCGCCGGGACGGAGGCGGCGATGAACATCACCGTCTTTGGCGCCAGTGGGCGTACCGGCCGGCTCGTGGTGGCCGAAGGGCTGCGTCGGGGTCACCAGGTCACCGCGTTCACCCGTCAACCGCGCAACCTGCCGCCGTCGCCCGCTCCGACCAGGGTCGTGACGGGCGACGGCCGCGACCCGGACGCGGTACGCGCGGCTGTCAACGGTGCGGACGGAGTGATCGCCATCATTGCCGCCCCCAACCGCAAGGGTCCGCACCACGCGGCGGCGGTGGCACGCGTGGTCACCGAGATCATGGCCGTGAGCGGTGTGCGACGGCTCGCCTTCACCAGTGCGTATCCACTCGTCGCCGATCGTCCCCGACTGCCGATGGCCCTGCTGCGGCGGCTGCTGGCCGATGCCTACGCCGACGCCGCCCAGATGGAACAGATCGTCCGCAGCAGTGACCTGGACTGGACGATCGTCCGGCTCAACCGGCTGCTCGACGGGCCCGCCCGCGGCAAGGTCGAGATCAGCCAGGGTCTCCTGCCCCGGCCACGCGCGTTGACCCGCGCGGACGTCGCCGCGACCCTTCTCGATACCATCGAGAGCAATCGGTACGCGCGCACCGCCATCAACGTCTCGGGCGGCTAGGGGCCCCGAGCACACGGAAGGGCAGGGCACCTCGACACCACGAATCTGGCGCGCCCGGCAGGATTCGAACCTGCGACCAACTGCTTAGAAGGCAGCTGCTCTATCCGCTGAGCTACGGGCGCGTGGCGAGGGTGCGGCGCCACAGCAGGCTACCGCTGGTCGGGACCATCGGTCGGCCGAGGGCGTGACGTTCTGGCCTGCACATACTAGGTTTCCAGGGGTGCGGTTGACGAGCACAATGTTTCTGCCGCTGCTGGTGTCGGTCGACGACACCCGCTACGGTGCGGAACACCTGCTCGAAGGCTTCACCCCGGACCTGGCCGTCGCCTACTCCTTCGGACCGCCGTACGGCAGCCGGTTCGTCACCTGGGACGATCTCGACCGCCTTCACCTTGGCCGGCGCACGCTGCGGCGGGTGGCGCTCGACAACCTGCACCGGCTCCTGCCGAAGCTTCGCATCGACGGCCAGCCGCCGGCCCCGATGCTCTCCTTCGGCGGCCTCGAGTCGAGCGTGCTGCTCGTCGACGAGGTCTGGGTGGACCTCTCCCGGTCCGTGCCCGGGGAACTGGTGGTCGGGGTGCCGGCTCGGGACGTCGTGATCTTCACCGGAACGGGGTCGCGGCCGGGCCTGGCGAAGGTACGCCGGGCGGTGGACCGGATCTTCTTCGCTGGCGGCCAGCATCTGCTGAGCCAGGAGTTACTGGTGTGGCAGGACGGCTGGTCGGCGTACCAGCCGGGGGAGCGGCTCGACGCCCTGGCCGACCCGGGCCCTGCCGGGCGGACCCCGCCCGGCGACCGAGCGTGGGGACGCCGGACGGTGGGCGCGGCGGCAGAGCCGGGCCGGGAGCCGTACCGATGGTCTTCGGGAGGAGAGCCCCACCCGCCGACTCCGGCACGGTACCGGCTGCCACGGCAGCGCACCGGCGATCCGGGGCCGGCGGGGTGGCCCGAGCCTCCGCCACCCCGCCGGCCGGCCCGCTGGCGGGACCGGCCCGGTGATGCCGCCGGCTGACCCGTCGCGGACGGGTCGGAGGATCCCGGGCCCGGCGTTCCGGCTCCGGCCCGGAACGCCTTCCGCCGCCCCATACCAGATGGCTCCTTGATCAGGTCCTTTTCCACAGGGCACCGAGTTGTCCACAGTGCCGCCAGCAGCGATGGCGGTGGCGCCGCCCCGACGCCAGGCTGTCGGTCGAGTCGGCTCAGGACGGCAATCACCGGGACCCTGTGGAGGGACGATGTTCGATACAAACGTCACCATCGTCGGCAACGTGTTGACCGCACCGGAGTGGCGACGTACCACCCAGACCGGGACGCTGGTGGCGAACTTCAAGGTGGCCTCGACCGCCCGCCGCCTCGACCGGGAGAGCGGGCGTTGGGTCGACGGGAACAGCCTGCGGGTGCGGGTGAATTGCTGGCGTCGGCTCGCCGAGGGGGTCGCCTCCTCGGTCATGGTCGGAGATCCGATCATCGTCGTCGGTCGGATGTACACCCGCGACTGGACCGACGAGGCGGGCAACCACCGCACGATGTACGAGCTGGAGGCGGTGGCGGTCGGCCACGACCTGTCGCGGGGGCGGGGGCGGTTCGTCCGGAACCGCCCGACGGCGTCGACGTCGGCGCTGGAGGATGCCGAGGCCGAGTCCCGGGTGAACGGTGAGGCGACCGAGCCGGTGTCGATCGACGAGGTACCCGTCCGTCCCGACCATCACCCGTTCGACGAGGACGACGACCTCGGCGGAGACGTCCGGTATGGCGGCGACCGGGGACTGCCGGTCCCGCCGGACCCGGGCCTCGGCACCTCCGACCCGGAGCTCGCCGCGTCGCTGCGGCACGACCTCGACGCCGGCGACAAGGACGAGGACGAGGACGGCGGTTACCTCGGTGTCGACCTGCCGGCGGGGCAGGCGTCGGGCACCGGCGAGTCCCGCGGTGACGTCCGGCCCCAGCGGGACGAAACGGACGCGGCTGGCCCGGAGGACAGCGTGGGCGGTGACGGTCAGGACGCGGACGAGATCGGTGACGAGATCGAGCGCGTCGACGGACGGAGCGCTGACGGCCGTGGCCGGCGGAAGCGGGTAGCGGTTCCGGCCTGAGACTCGGGCGATCGTCCGGTCGAGCTGATCGGCCGAGATGCCGTGGCGGTTCGCCTCCCTGCCGCCTCCGGCCGATCACGGTGGGGAGGCGGGGAACCCGGCCCCCCGCCTCCCCACGTCGCCGCTGGTCTCCCGCGGGCTCGGCGGCGCCGACGGAGGTGCGCGGGCGAGGGACGGGTGTGCCCGCGGCAGGCCCGGCGGCTGCGGCGGGCAGTGCCGCGGCAACCATGGCCAGCGGACCGGGCTGTGGCTTCTCGGCCGTCTCTTCCGCGCCCTCGTTCGCCGCCGGCTGGCCTCGGCGCTGCCGTACCAGCCCAACCGCGGTGGGGGTGGTCGCTCGCCGCCGTGGACCGAGCACGCGCATCATCGGCTTTTCGACGAACCGGAACAGGAGCGCTGCGGCGAGCAGACTGAGCAGGAGGAAACCGATCACGACGACAGGCCCCCGCCATCCGGTGAACCCGCCGGGATGATCGGCGAAGCGCAGCACCGTCTTGATCAGGAAGACGTGTAACAGATAGAACGCGAAGGAGACCTCGCCGAGCCAGATCATCGGTCGGGACCGTAGCGGTGAGCGTCGGCCCTCGATGTCGGCCTTCGCCGCACTGGTGATGACCAGGATGTAGCCGACGGGGAGCATCGTGGCCCAGAGCTCGGCGCTGCTGGTTACGTGGCCGGGTGGTCCGCCTCCCGTGGGACGCCGCCAACCGCCGAGGGTCCCGGACTGACCGCAGCGAGGGCCGGCTGACCCGCTGCGGCTAGGCTTCTGGCCCGGGAGGTGGCCACATGCGCACCACGTTCGGTGGCGGTGCCCGGTGATCCGCTGGGCCACGGTGCACCGGTGATCCGGCCGTTTGCGGACGGTCGGCGAGGTAGGGGCCGGTCGACGGCCCGCCACGGCGGCCCGTCAGCCCGCCATAGCGGGATCCGGGTTCCTCGGCGCAAGGCGCGACTGGCGTGGCTGGGCGACAGCGGCGCCAACGCGGCCGGGCTGGTGTTGGGCTACGCCCTCGACACGCTGATCGGTGACCCGCGCCGAGGCCATCCGGTCGCCGGATTCGGCACCCTGGCGACCGCGCTGGAGCGCCGGCTCTACCGGCCCCGTCGATCGACCGGTGCCGGATACACGGCGATAGCGGTGGGAGTCCCCGTGCTGCTCGGCGGTGCCGCCGCGATCGCGACCCGCCACCGGCCCCTGGCCCGAATGGCGCTGGTCGCCGCCGGCACCTGGGCGGTGCTCGGCGGGCGGACCCTGCGGCGGGAGGCGGCGGTGATGAGCCGCGCGTTGGGGACCGGCGACCTACCAGCGGCACGCCGGCGGCTCAACCACCTCTGCGGCCGGGACCCCGCCGGGCTGGACGAGACCGAACTCGCCCGCGCCACCGTCGAGTCGGTCGCCGAGAACACCTCCGACGCGGTGGTCGCGCCGTTGCTCTGGGGAGCACTGGCCGGCCTGCCGGGGCTGCTCGGCTACCGCGCCGCGAACACCCTGGACGCGATGGTGGGGCACCGCTCGCCCCGGTACGCCCGCTTCGGCACCGCCGCCGCCCGCCTGGACGACCTGCTCAACCTGCTGCCATCCCGACTGACCGGGCTGCTCACCGTCGCCGCCGCGCCGCTGGTCCGGGGCGACCGGGCCCATGCCTGGCGGATCTGGCGGCGGGACCGGCGGGACCATCCCAGCCCCAACGCCGGTCAGTGCGAGGCGGCGATGGCCGGTGCGCTCGGCATCCGGCTGGGCGGACGCAACGTCTACTTCGGACGCACAGAGGTGCGCCCGTTCCTCGGTGACGGCCCACGACCCGACGCCCGGCACATCGACCGCGCGGCACGGCTCTCGACCGCGGTCGGGTGTGCGGCGCTCGGCATCGCGGCGACGTACGCGGCGACCGGCCGGCCCCGGCGTGCCGCCGCCCGCTGGCTCGTCGACCGAATCAGGGCGCGTCGAGGGCGGTGGCGGCCACCGGTGCCGAAGGCGGGAGACGGTAGCCAGCTGACGGGGGCCAGGTGAGCGGCGGACTGCTGGTGGCGGGGACCACCTCCGACGCCGGCAAGAGCGTGGTGACCGCCGGCATCTGCCGCTGGCTACGCCGGCAGGGCGTCGCGGTGGCGCCCTTCAAGGCACAGAACATGTCCAACAACTCGGCCGTGGTGATCGGCCCGGATGGTCGGGGCGGCGAGATCGGGCGGGCCCAGGCGATGCAGGCCGCCGCCTGCGGGGTCGCGCCCGACCTCCGGTTCAACCCGGTTCTGCTCAAGCCGGGTAGCGACCGGTCGAGCCAGGTCGTCCTCCTCGGCGAGGCGGTCGGCACGGTCACCGCCGGGAACTTCCGTACCCTTCGGCCCCGGCTCGCCGAGGCCGCCTTCGCGGCCCTGGCCGAGCTGCGTGCCGAGTACGACGTGGTGATCTGCGAGGGCGCCGGTAGCCCCGCCGAGATCAACCTGCGGGACGGCGACTACGTCAACCTGGGGCTCGCCCGGCACGCGCGGCTGCCGGCGATCGTGGTCGGCGACATCGACCGGGGCGGCGTCTTCGCCTCGATGTTCGGGACGCTGGCGTTGCTGGACGCCGCCGACCAGGCGCTCGTCGCCGGGTTCGTCATCAACAAGTTCCGGGGCGACCTCGACCTGCTCCGTCCCGGCCTGGACATGCTGACCCGGCTCACCGGACGGCCGACGTACGGCGTGCTGCCGTGGCACGTCGACCTGTGGCTGGACGCCGAGGACTCGCTCGCCTACGGTCGGGTGCTCGGCCGGCCGGATCCGCCGAAGGGCGACGAATGGCTCGACGTGGCGGTGGTGCGGCTGCCCCGGATCTCCAACGCCACCGACGTCGAGGCGCTCGCCACCGAGCCGGGGGTCCGGGTCCGGCTGACCGTCGAGCCGGCCGAGATCGCCGCCGCCGACCTCGTCGTCCTGCCGGGGAGCAAGTCGACGGTCGCCGACCTCGAATGGCTGCGGCGTACCGGACTCGCCGACGCCGTGCTCCGGCACGCCGCCGCCGGACGGCCGCTGCTCGGCATCTGCGGCGGATTCCAGATGCTCGCCCGCACCATCCACGACGAGGTCGAGAGCGGACGCGGCCGGGTCCCAGGTCTCGGACTACTCCCCATCGACGTCGCCTTCGACCCGGTCAAGACCGTGACCCGGTCGGTCGGCACGGCGTTCGGCGCGGCGCCGGTGCACGGCTACGAGATCCACCACGGGTACGTCCTCCGCGCCGATCCGGCGCTACCTCCGCTCATCTTCCGAACCGACGGCCGGGGGGAGGGCGCGTTGGCCGGCAACGTCTTCGGCACCCACTGGCACGGCACCTTCGCCTCGGACGAGTTCCGCCGGCGGTTCCTCGCCGAGACGGCCCGGCTGGCCGGCCGGCGGGGGTTCCGGGTGGCCGACGACACCTCCTTCGCCGCCGTCCGGGACCGAGCCCTGGACCTGCTCGGCGACCTCGTGGAGGAGCACCTCGACACCGACGCCCTGTGGCGGCTCATCGCGCAGGGAGCCCCGGACGGGTTGCCGTTCGTACCGCCGGGGGCGCCGGTGTCACCGGCGCGGGAGGTGTCGCCGCCGACCGGGGTGACCGGTGCGGGCCGGTAGCCTCGGCCCGGTGCCGGAGGGGGTCGAGACGTACGCCGAGCTGGCCGGGAGGATTCTGCGCCGGCCGGCCCGGCTGGGCCGTACCCGGCTGGTCGCCGTCGATGGGCCGAGCGGGGCCGGAAAGACCTCCTTCGCCGCGCGGCTCGCGGCCGCGCTCAGGGTGGCGACCGGGACGGCGCCGGACGACGCGGACCTGACGGCCGGGTCTGCGGGGACGATCGGGCGGGGCCCGGCCGGTCCTGCGGACCCGGCCGGGCCCGCAGGGAGAGCCGGGCGAGACGAGGCCGACCCGGTGCCGGTGGTGCACACCGACGACCTGCTCGACGGGTGGGCGGATCAGTTCACCTTCTGGCCGCGTCTGGAGGAGTGGGTGCTGGCGCCCCTCCGGGCGGGACGACCGGGCCGCTACCGGCGGTACGACTGGCACGCCGGCCGCTTCGCCGACCCCTGGATCGTGGTCCCGCCGGCACCCGTGGTGATCCTGGAGGGCGTCTCCAGCGCCCGGGCCGTCGTCGCGGCCGAGTTGACCCTCGCCGTCTACGTGACCGCCCCGGTCCGGCTACGCCGCGATCGGGCCCTGGCCCGGGACGGCGCCGACCTGCTGCCGCAGCTCAGGCGCTGGTGGCAGGGTGAGCGGCGGCACTTCGCCGCCGACCGGACCGTGGCCCGGGCCGACGTCGTGGTGGACGGGGCGGCCGCCCCGAGCCACGATCCCGCTGGTCGGTTCCGCCGGCTCCGCTGACGCCCCCGGCCCCGGGCCGCGGAGTGCGCGGCCGGCCCGCCCCGGCGGCCCGGACGGCGGCCGGAGTGCCGGGCCGAGGGTGGCGCAGCCGGATCCGGCCTCCGATCCGGCTGCCCGCGCGGCCTACGATCACGGTCATGACCACAGCTACCCGTACCGAGTCCGACATCCGTGCCGCGATCGCACGCGAGCTGCCCGGCGTACGGGCGGACCTGGAGCGCCTGGTCCGGATCCCGGGCATCGCCTTTGACGGCTTCGACCACTCCCAGGTGGAGCGGAGCGCCGAGGCAGTCGCCGAGCTGCTTCGGGGCTGCTCCCTGGACGTACGGGTGGTGCGGTCCGGCAACGGGCAGCCGGCGGTGATCGGGACGCGACCGGCTCCGCCCGGCGCGCCGACCGTGCTGCTCTACGCCCATCACGACGTCCAGCCGGTCGGCGATCTGTCGCTCTGGCAGAGCGACCCCTTCGAGCCGGTCGAGCGCGACGGCCGGCTCTACGGCCGGGGCGCCGCGGACGACAAGGCCGGCATCATGGCCCACGTCGCGGCGCTGCGGGCCTTCGGGGACGCGCTTCCGGTCGGGATCGTGGTCTTCGTCGAGGGCGAGGAGGAGTACGGCTCCGAGTCTCTGGAGCGGCTGCTCACCGAGCACCGCGACGAGATCGCGGCCGACGTCATCGTGATCGCCGACTCGGGCAACTGGGACATCGGCGTACCGGCGCTCACCACCTCGCTGCGCGGCATCGTCAACTGCTTTGTCGAGGTCCGTACCCTCGGTCAGGCGGTGCACAGCGGGATGTTCGGCGGCGCCGTGCCGGACGCGCTGACCACGCTCTGCCGGTTGCTGGCCACCCTGCACGACCAGGCCGGCGATGTCGCGGTGGAGGGCCTGGTCCGGGCGCCCGGCGCGACCGTCGACTATCCGGAGGACCGGCTGCGCGCCGAGGCCGGAATGCTCGACGGGGTCTCCTTCATGGGTACGGGCCGGCTCACCGACCGGATCTGGACCAAGCCGGCGATCTCGGTGATCGGTCTCGACGCGCCGCCGACCGCCGAGGCGCCGAACGCGCTGGTGCCCACCGCCAAGGCGAAGCTCAGCGTACGGCTGGCCCCCGGGGACAACGCCGCGCAGGCGTACGCCGCGCTGTGCGAGCACCTGCGGCGGCACGCCCCGTTCGGCGCCTCTGTCACGGTGACCCTGGAGCACGACGGCGAGCCGTGCGTGATCGACGCCTCGGGCCCGATGTTCGACGCGGCTCGCGAGGCGTTCCGGATCGCCTGGGACGGCGTCGACCCGGTGGACATCGGCGTCGGCGGTTCGATCCCGTTCATCGCCACGTTCCAGGAGCTGTTCCCGGAGGCGGCGATCCTGGTCACCGGCGTGGAGGACCCGTACGCCCGGGCGCACGGCCCGAACGAGAGCCTGCACCTGGGGGAGTTCGCCCGGGTCTGCCTGGCTGAGGCACTGCTGCTGGCCAAGGTCGCCGAGGTGGCGACCGGACGCTGACCCGGTCGGCGGCTTCGAGCCCGCGGGGACGGCGGTCTTCTCCGTCCCCGCGGGGATGCGTCCACCTCCGCGATCGCGCGCCTCGCGGTGACGCCTCCGTCATCGCGGGGACGCGGTGATCCCCGCGATGACGTGTCCGTCCCCGCGGCGGTGCGGTGGCCCCCATGACCCCGGGCGGGGTCTACTCCTCGACGGCGGTGCCCGGGCGGCGGCGCGCCAGCAGCAGGAGCAGCACGCCGAGTGCCACGGTGGTGAGGCCGATGCCGCTCGTCGGGCCCGGCCGGGCACCGGTGATCGGCAGCTCGCCGCCACCACCGCCCGGCTCGTTGATGACGATCTTCACGGTGTTGTTTGCCTCGTCCTTCTCGGTCGAGGCCCCCGTCGGACGGACGGTGATCGAACCGTTCGTCCCCGGAGTCGACGTGATCCGCAACCGGATCGTGGCGGAAACGGTGCCGGCGCCCGACGCCTCGGCCAGCCATGGTTGCCCGGTGCCGCAGTCGACGCTGGTCAGTTCGGCGGCCGGCTTGCCCTGCTCGTCGGTGAAGGAGCACCACTCGCTCGGCAGCAGCACGGTGCCGCGCGGCGCCACGATCCGCCACGTCGCGGCGCCGTCGGACGGCCCGCGGTTGGTGATGGTGTACGCCACCTCGACGGTGTCGCCGACCGCCCCGGTCACCGCCCCCGCCTCGACCGCGAAGTCGTGGGTGTTGGGTTTGCTCCAGATCGCGAACTCGGCCCGGGTCGCCAGCTCGGCGCCGTCGGCCGGCCCGGAACGCGGGGTGGCCCACGGCTCGACGTCGCCCGGCAGCGCGGCGATCCGCTCGGCCAGCGGGGACGGCTCCGCGGCCGCGGTCGATCGGGCGGCGTCGGACGGCTCCGCCGCCGCGGGCGCGTCCACCTCCACCGAGGCGGTGTGCCGCTGCGGCCCGGGCAGGTTCGCGCCGACGGCGACGTGGAACAGCGCCTCGTCGCCCTGTGGCGCGAAGAGCCGGACCAGGTAGCCGGGTGGAAGCGACACCGGCAGCACGCAGCGCATCGTGGTCGGGCCGTAGACGTACCCGTCGGGTGGCGTGCCGGACCGGCCTCCCGTGTAGTCGCACTCCTCGTACCGCTCGACGAACGTCGAGCCGAGCGGCAGGGTGAGCGTCAGCCGGATGTCCCGGGCCTCGGTACGCCCGCGGTTGATGATGGTCGCCCGGACGGGGTGGGTCTCCCCGGAGCCGACCGGCTCCTCGGTCGAGCCGAGGTCCTCGACGGAGACCGCCAGATCCGGGTCGGGCCGTTTCGTCACCTCCACGGAGAGCCGGCTGCTCGTGGCGGTGCCGTCGGGGCCGGTGCCGGCCAGGACGACGGTGAGGTCGCCGGCGTCGCCCGGCGCGGCATTTGGCCGGCTGGCAAGGACGATCGACTCGACCGTGTCGTCCTGCCCCGGCGCCAGGTCGGCGTGCGGGCAGGTCACGACCTTCTCGGCGAGCTGACAGCCGGTGGCCGTGTCGGCCAGGGAGATCACGACATCGTCGGTGAGCCTGCTGCCGTCGTAGGTCACGGTGACCTCGGTGGCCGGCGCCTCGCCGCGGTTGGCGAGCTGGAAGCCGAGCGGGGTGCCGAGCGTGTCGATGGTGGCGGTGGTGACGGCGGTCAGCGACAGCGCGGGCTGGGGCGATGCGGCGGCGTATCCGGGACCGGGGATGGCGGCGAGCGCCAGCCCCGCGACGGTGGCCGCGGTGACCGCAGCCACCCGGTTACGGGCGTGACCGGTGGCGAGGTGCATGGATCGTGGCGTCCTTTGCTCTGCTGGCCGCGCCGCTGGCGGGGCCGGCGGGCGCGGCGGTCGAGGGGACGGTGAGTGACGCTGCCCGGACGATAACCGACACCGGACCCAGCCGGCGACCCACGGGAGAAACCGGAAAAGCGCCCCGGTCGCCCCACCGGGACGGTATGGTATCGAACATGAGTACGAACGAGGCGATGGCGCGGCTCGATGCCGCGGTCACTGCGCTGCGGGACGTCGACGTCGCCGCGTGGTCCGACGAGGCGCTCCAGGAGCGTCTTGCCGAACTGTCCACCGCTCTCTGCGCGCTCGACGCCGCGCTGTCCCGGATCGCCGACGGGATCCGCGCCCGCGGGCTGCGGATCGAGGAGCCGGTTTCCGCCTAGCCCGACCAGGGATGTCGGTCGTGGCTGCCAGGATGGAGCCGTGCGCTTCGTTGACCTGGCCGCCGCCTCCGCCGCCGTCGCCGCGACCTCCGCCCGGCGGGCCAAGGTGGAGTTGCTCGCCGGGGCACTGCGCAGGCTCGAGCCCGACGAGATCGCGGCCGGTTCGGCGTACCTCGCCGGCGAGCTGCGGCAGCGGCAGACCGGCGTCGGCTACGCCAGCCTCCGCGAGCTGCCGCCCCCCGCCGAGCACCCGACCCTGACCGTGGCCGCGGTCGACGCCGCCATCAGCGAGCTGGCCGCGGTACGGGGGCCGGGATCCCACGCCCGCCGCCGGGAGCTGTTGGCCGCGCTGTTCGCCGCCGCCACGACCGACGAGCGGCGCATGCTGCTCGGACTGTTCAGCGGCGAGCTGCGGCAGGGCGCCCAGGCAGGGTTGCTGGTCGAGGCGATCGCCCGGGCCGCCGAGGTGCCGGTGCCGATGGTCCGCCGGGCGCTGCTGCTCGCCGGTGACCTGAAGACGGTGGCGGTGGCCGCGCTGACCGGAGGGCCGGCCGCGTTGGCCGGGTTCACGTTGCAGGTCGGCCGCCCCCTCGCGCCGATGCTCGCCCAGAGCGCCGCCTCGGTCGAGGAGGCGGTGTCGGCGGTCGGGCTGCCGGCGGTCGTCGACGTCAAGCTCGACGGCATCCGCATTCAGGTGCACCGCTCCGGCGACGACATCGCGGTCTTCACCCGCAGCCTCGACGAGATCACCCCACGGGTGCCGGAGGTGGTGTCCGCGGTACGCGCCCTGCCCGCCCGCGAGCTGGTGCTCGACGGTGAGGCGATCGCGCTCGACCCGTCCGGTCGGCCCCGACCGTTCCAGGAGACGGCGAGCCGGGCGGCCACCCGGGGCGCACGTCGGGCCGTCCGCGCCGCGCTGTCCGGGGACGCCGACGCCGGGCACGGCGAGCCGGGTGGACCGCGTAGCTTCGGCGCCGCACCGGTCGCCTCGCCCGAGGCCGGCTCGGTGCGCAGCTCCGGCGAGGTGCCGACCGACATCTCCGCGTTGCCCCGGATCGGCACCTCCGGTCCGGCGCCGGCGACAATTCCCGGGCCGGAGCGTCCGCCCGGCGCCGCGCCGTCGGTGCTCGCCGCGGCCGACACCAGCGGTACGACGCTGCTGACGCCGTTCTTCTTCGACCTGCTGCACCTCGACGGGGCCGACCTGCTGGACGCGCCGGGGCGCCAGCGCTGGGCGGCGCTCGCCGAGACGGTCGCCCCGGCGCACCTCGTCCGACGGAGCGAGGTCGAGAGCGTCGAGGCGGTGTCGGCGGCGTTCGCGGCCGCCCTCGACGCCGGCCACGAGGGGATCGTGGTGAAGGCACCGGAGGCGCCGTACGACGCCGGGCGGCGGGGCGCGGCGTGGGTCAAGGTCAAGCCACGGCACACCCTCGACCTGGTGGTCCTCGCCGTCGAGTGGGGCAGCGGCCGGCGCCGCGGCTGGCTGTCGAACCTGCACCTGGGGGCGCGCGATCCCGAGCGGGGCGGTTTCGTGATGCTCGGAAAGACGTTCAAGGGGCTCACCGACGAGCTGCTGCGCTGGCAGACGGAGCGGTTCCAGGAGTTGGCGGTCGAGCGCGGAGACTGGGTGGTTCGGGTTCGGCCCGAACAGGTGGTGGAGATCGCCTTCGACGGGGTGCAGAGCAGCCCGCGCTATCCGGGCGGGGTGGCGCTGCGCTTCGCCCGGGTGGTGCGGTACCGACACGACAAGACCGCCGACGAGGCGGACACGATCGACACCGTACGCGCCATCCACGCGGGCCACCGGCCGGGCTGACGTCCGGCTCAGCGGGTCGGCTCACCCGGCTCCCCGAACCCGCACGGTCCCGCCCCGCCGCCGGTGTCGCAGCTGATCGGGGCGCTCGCGGCCGACCAGCAGTACGCCCGCCCGTCGACCTTCTCCAGCGGCTGGTAGTACGCGGCGTACCCGGTCACCCGGTGATCCGGCGGCGCGAGGCCGGCGATCCCCTCCGGCCAGGTCGCCGTGGCCACGCCGTCCTGGTCGGTGGTGGCGTACCGGAGCGCCTCCGCCGCCGTGGCGCGCCGGTCCAGCAGGGTCACCACCAGCTTCACCCGGACACCGCCGAGCGGCTTTCCGGCCGCGCCGAGCCGGGCGCTGACGGTGAGCGGGGCGTCGGTTCGGCTCACCGTGACCGGTGACACCTCCAGGGCCGTCTCGGTGCAGCCCTGCTGACAGCCGACGGCCGGGACGACCAGCCCGCCCAGCAGGACGGCGGCCACCGTGGCCAGCGCGATGCGGCACCCGCGCCGCCCCGGCGGATCGGGCCGGCCAGTCCAGCGGGACGTCACCGTGCGGCGGGGGCGGGTCGAGCCGGACCGGACGCGGCGGTGGCGAGGAACTCGGCCAGCGTCTCGGTGTGGGTGGAGAACGCGAGGTCCATCGGCTCGGTGCAGACGAGCCACTCCGTGGACTCCGCGGTGGGAGCCGAGGCAGGCAGCGTGTCGGCGGGCCGCTCGGGCAGCACCCCGAATATCATGATCGTGTTGCCGGCCGGGGCGCTGCGTACCGCGAACAGACGCACCGCTGCCGCGTCGCCGACCAGGCCGGTCTCCTCGCGGAGCTCCCGGACCAGGGCGTCTCGCCAGTCCTCGCCGTACTCGATGAAGCCGCCGGGAAGCGCGAGCAGGCCGCGTCCCGGTTCGATGCCGCGGCGCTGCACCACGACGCCGACCCGGCCCTCGGCGGTGCGGACCGGAAGGATCGCCACCGCCACCGGCAGCGGATTGCGCCAGGTGGTTTCGCCGCAGGCCGGACACGTCCGGGGCCAGTCGGCCTCGGCCGGGTACGCGGTGCCGCAGTACGAGCAGTGCGAGTGGAGGACGCCGGTCACGTCGGCCGACGATACCCGGCACCGTGCCGACGGGGCGTGGCCGCTACCGGGAGTTGACGTCGGGATGCCGAGCGCTGTCGACGGTACTGTCGTACTCGTCGCAGCCCGCCGGCCCGGGCTGCGGAAGGGCATGCCCGGCGCGGCGTCGGAGGGGCAGGCCCGGCACGGGCCGTGGCACGAACTCGCGGCGCGCCGGAGCGGTGCCGCGGTGTGCGCTCCACAGGAGTCGCGAGGCGCGACCCGGACCGGACGCCGCAGGGCGCTCGCCGGCTGACCGCGGTGCGCTCGGTGCGGGCCGGGACGCGCGCCGGGCGGCGAGGGAACGACGGACGACGAGGAACCGAGGCGGGAGGTACGGAATGGTGGGTCGATGAGGAGACCGGGGCGACGGACCGAGCGGCAGGACACCGAGAGGACGGAGCGAAGGAAATGACGACGGTGGAACACGTCGACACCATGCGGGACCACTGGTGGTGGCGTCCGGGCTGGCGGGTCGGCCGGCACTACTACGCGTGTCACTTCGACATGGGTCGACACCGCGAACTGGTCGCCCTGGTCGAGCGGTACCAGCAGGCGATCGGTGAATTTCCCGGGCTCGACCTCATTCCGCACCGCTGGCTGCACCTGACGACGCAGGGCGTCGGGTTCCTGGACGACCTTGCCGCCGAGTCGATCGACCGTCTGGTCGGGGTCGTCGCCGATCGGCTCGCGGAGGTGCCGGCGCCGGTGGTCACCTTCCACCGGCCGACGGTACGGGGTGAGGCGGTGTATCTGCTGGCGGACCCGGCCGAGCCGGTCGCCGCGGTCCGGTCGGCGGTGCGCGCGGCGATCGCCGAGGCGCTCGGCGAGGAGCGGGTCGAGCAGGCGGCGGAGGGTCCGGCCGGCTTCCGGCCGCACGTCAGCATCGCGTACTCGAACCGGGAACAGCCCGGGGCGCCGATCGCTGAGGCGCTGGAGAAGGTGATGACCGAGCCGGTGACCGTGGTGCTCGACCAGATCGAGCTTCTCGAGTACCACCGGGATCGCCGGATGTACGAGTGGACCGAGGCCCGTCCGCTGAGGATCGGCCGGTGACCCCGGTTGGCCTCGGCGGGCCTTGCGGCCACGGCGACGATAAGTGTCCAATCTAGACGTACATAGGTGTATGTAGACATTCGATGGTGGGGGTGCGCGGGCTGCCGCCGTGGTAGCCGTGCGGTGGTACCCGCGCTCCCGCCGCCGGTGCGCGGCGGCGTGCCGGCGCCGGGCCTACCGTCACCGGGGCGGTCGGCGCGGTGCCTCGGTCGCCGGCGGCCCACCGTCATGGTGCTTCGGCCATCAGCGGTCCGCCCGCACGGCGCCTGCCGGCGCCCCGGCGGCTCGTCACCCCGTTCAGCGGTTTGTCAGCGGGTGATTCGCGCCCGTGGGGTACGCCGCAGCGCCAGCAGGGCCACGTCGTCGACGGGTTGTTCGATGTCCAGGGTGTTCATGATCGTCGCGCAGACCGCCTCGGCCGTTCCGGGGCGGATCGCGGCGCGGAGGCGGTCGAGCCCGACGTCGATCAGCTCGTTACGCCGCTCGATGAGGCCGTCGGTGTAGCAGACCAGGACCGCCTCCGGCGGGAAGTCGACGACGGTCGTGCGGCGCTTCGGACGGCTGATCCCGAGCGGCAGGTCGACGGGGAGGGCCAGCGGACCCACACCGGCGTCCGGGTCGGCGAGCATCGGTGCCAGGTGCCCGGCCAGGGAGATGCGGATCTGGTCCCGGTCGGGGCTGACCAGCGCGTAGAGCACGGTGGCGAGGTTGCCGGCCTCGAAGTGCTGGATCTTCTGGTCGAGCCGGGTCAGTGCGTCGGCCGGGTCGTCGCACTCCAGGGCGTACGCCCGCAGGGCACTGCGCAGCCGACCCATCACGACGGCGGCCCGCAACCCGTGCCCGGAGACGTCGCCGACCACGAGGCCGAGCCAGCCTGAGGGAAGGGTGAAGACGTCGTACCAGTCGCCACCGATACCGGTGTGGTGGCCGGGGACGTACCGGGCGGCCATCTCGACGCCGGCGACCTCCGGCAGCCGGGTGGGGAGCAGGCGCTCCGCTGCAGGGCGAGGGTCGCGGTTCGGTCGATGCCGCCGAGCCGGGCCTGACTCGCGAGGCTGGCGCGGTCCGCGACCAGCTGGAGCAGCTGGACGTCGTCCCGGGTGAAGCGACGTGGGCTCAGGGTCCCCACGTGCAGCACTCCCACCAGGTCCGTGCCGGCGAACAGCGGCACCCCGAGCATGGACCGGATTCCCCTGTCCCGCAGGACGGCGGTGGGCAGATCGGCCGGCGCGACCTGTTCCACCACGATCGGCTGTTTCCCCGCGGCGACCTGCCCGACGAAACCGTGAGCCGCCGAGATCCGGAGCCCCGGCCGGGTCTCCGCCTCGACACCCTTCGCGGCGGTCGTCACGAACTGCTGCGCGTGTTGATCGAGGAGCAGGATGGCCGCCGTGTCGACCATGAGGATCTCCTGGACCCGCGCGAGGAGTTCGTCGAAGAGATCGTCGACGTCGAGCCGAGACAGCGCGGAGTCCGTCACTGCCTCGATCCGGCGGAGCCGCTCGTCGACCCCGACTCCCTCTGCCTCGATCACTCCGTGAAGCGTAGCCGGTGTGGGGACCACCGGCGGTGATGGAACAGTCTGGCTCGGGCGTGGCCGTGGCGCGGCGGTCGCTGCCCGTCGTACGGTCCGTCGTCGGCTGAACCGTCCGCACGGGAGCCTCCGGAAAGGGCCGGTTCCGGCGTGAAACAGGGAGTAGGGACCAGACGGTCCGATCAGCGGTCACGAGGGCGGTTCTTCCGCTTTCCGAACAGGCCGGCCGCTTCTAGAACAGGCCGGCGCTGCCCGCGATCGCGGCGGCCTCGGCCTTCGACGAGACCCTGAGCTTGCGTAACAGGGACGCGATCAGGCGTTTCGCCGTCCGTTCCGAGACGTGCAGCTTCTCCGAGATCCCGGCCGTACTGGTTCCCCGGGCAATAAGCTGCAGGAGCAGGCGTTCCTGCTCGTCGAGGCCGGCGGAGACCGAGGCCCGGCCGCGCACCGGTGCGACGAGCGCCCCCAGCAGGTCGGCGGGGAGGACCGCCCAACCATCCAGCACGGCGAGCAGCGGCGGCAGGAGTTCCTCGGGCTCACTGCTCTTCGGTAGGTAACCGTCGGCACCGGCCCGGAGCGCCTCCACGGCGGTGGCGGTGTCGTCGAGACCGGACATCGCGACGATCCGGAGGCCCGGGTTGGTCCGCCGGATGGCGGCGATGGCCCGTACCCCGCCGGGCTCGGGCATGCGGAGGTCGACCAGGGCCAGATCGGGAAGGCAGCGACGGACGAGGGCGGCGGCCGACGCCGCGTCCCCGGTCGACCCCACGACCCGTACCCGCCCACCGTCGGTGGCCGCGAGCAGCAGCTCCAGCCCACGTACGAACAGGGGGTGGTCGTCGATCAAAGCGATGCGGACGGTGGCCGAACCGGGCACCCGGGCGCCTTTCCCGGATACGGCCTGATCATGCCCACCAGGTTGAGAGGCGTACCCCGGCGACGTTTCGCGACGATCGGTACGCCGATGCCGGCGGCGCTGGTCGGCGGCGCGGTGGTGGTCCTGGCCGGTGCCGTGGCGCTCGGGCTGCTCCTGAACGCCACGATGGCCGTGACGCTGGTGCTGACCGGGCTGCTCGCGGTGGATCTCGTGCTCCGGGCACGGTCGCTGCTCTGCCGCCGTGGATCCAGATCCCCGGCCGAACCGGACGGACGTCCGAGCCGGGGCGATCCCGCTGTCGAGTCTGTCCTGCTCCGGGCGCTCTGTCACGAGTTGCGGTCGCCGATCGGCACGCTGACCGCGCTGACCCGGACCCTCGCCGACGAGCGGCAGGCGGTCACCGTGGCCGACCGGCGGGCGATGCTGTCGCTCGCCCGGGACCAGGCCGTACACCTCGACGGCGTCTGGCGGCAGGCGGTGGCCTGGGCACGCGGCGTGACCGAGGACGGCGAACCGCCGGTCCCGCTGGCCCGGATCCTGCCGGCGGTGGTCGCGGCCTGGCCGCCGAGCCGGGTACGGCTGTCGGTGAGTCCCGACGCAGGCCGACGGTTGGTCAACGCCCAGCGGGTTCGTCAGGTGCTGCTGAACCTGGTCGACAACGCACTGCGGCACGGCCCCCGGCGGGGCCCGGTCCGCGTCACCGCCACCGTGCGCGCCGGTGATCTGGTGATCATGGTCGCCGACGAGGGCCGACACTGTGCCGATCTGCTCGCCGCACTGCGCCGCCCGGCCCCGCCCGGCGGAATGTCCGGCCTGGGGCTCTGGATTGTCCGACGGCTGGTCGACGTCGACGGTGGCACGATCCGGGCGTACCCGCTCCGACCGCGCGGTGTCGCGGTCGAGGTGTCGCTTCCCGCGCAACCGACCCCGTGGCCCGACGCAACCCGCCGTGCCGAGCCCGTCCGCCAGCCGGAGCCGGTCGGCCGCGCCCGTCTCCTCCGGCTGCTCAGCGGTTGGCCCGGATGGGCCACCGTTTGGCCCGGCCGGTTCGCCGTTCCGGGTACCCGCGCGGTGTCCGCATCCCGCCCGACAGGAGGACAGCGTGTTCAGCCACATCAAGGATCTGCAGTTCACGGCGAAGCCGGACGGACCTGATGCCGCCTTCGCCCGGCGTCTCCAGGAGATTCTGGGCGGCAAGTGGGGAGAGATGACCGTCGCCAACCAGTACCTCTTCCAGGGCTGGAGCTGCCGCCTCCCGGGCAAGTACAAGGATCTCCTGCTCGATGTCGGCACGGAGGAACTGGGCCACGTCGAGATGATCTCCATCATGATCGCCCGGTTGTTGGACAGCGCGCCGCTCTCGATGCAGGAGGCCGCCGCCGAGGACAACCCGATGCTGGCGGCGATCTACGCCGGCTCCAACCCGGCGCACCTCATCCACGCCGGCGGCGGGCCGCTACCGGTGGACAGCGTCGGAGTGCCGTGGAACGGCTCGTACATCACCGCCAGCGGCAACCTGCTCGCCGACTTCTACCTCAACGTCACGGCGGAGGCGCAGGGACGACTCCAGGTGGCCCGCCTGTTCAACATGACCGACGATCCCGGCGTCAAGCAGATGCTGCGTTTCCTGCTCGCTCGGGACACGATGCACCAGAACATGTGGCTCGCCGCCATCGAACAGCTCAAGGAGGACGGCCTCGAGGAGATGCCGGTGCCGGAGGCCTTCCCGGATGCCGAGCAGGAGAACGAGTTCGCCTACCAGTTCATCAACTTCTCCGCCGGTGAGGAGTCGGCCGAGGGCCGGTGGGCGTCCGGACCGAGCCCCGACGGGAAGGGCCAGTTCAGCTATCACGCGACGGCACAGGCCCATGAGGAGGCGCCGACGCTGCCGCCGGCGGACCCCCGGTTGCACGGCACCCCGCCGCCGACGGTCGGCTCGATGCTCGCCGCGAGGACGACGAGCCGCTGACCGGGCTCGTCACGTCCGCCGCTTCCCGTTCCCCGCCGTGCCGGGACGACCTGTCTCCGCCGGACGTCCCGGCACGGTCCACCACTGGAGGGCTGCCTCGTGGTCGAACTGCTCGTCCGTCCGCTGGCGGACGCCTTCATGCAGGTCGGGGTCTTCGTCGCCGTGCTGGTCGCGCTCTTCGGGTGGCTCCGCTGGCGTCACGGCGACCGGGTCACCGATGGACTGACCCGCCGGCCGCGGCTCGGTCCGCTGGTCGGCGCGGTGCTGGGCGTGAGCCCCGGGTGCGGCGGGGCCATCATCCTCATGCCGCTCTACGCCCGGGGGAAGGTCAGTTACGGCACGGTGATCGCCGCGCTCGCCGCGACGATGGGCGACTCGTCCTGGGTGGTGATCGCCGCTGATCCCGGATTCGCGCTCCGGATCCACCTGGTGCTGTTCGTGGTCGGTCTGGCCACCGGATACGCCGTCGACCTGCTCGGGATCGACCCGGCCCGCGCCCTGCCCGCGTGGTGGCGGCGGCGCCGGGCGGGCAGGGCGGCCGCGGCGCTGCCGGGTGCCGTGCCGGCCGGCGTCGCCCCACCGGCCCGACCGGCGCCGGTCGGGCCGTCCGCGCCTGCCGGGGCGCCGGCCCCGACCACGGCCGCCCCACCCGCCGCCTCCGCCGTGCGGCCTGCCCCAGCGGGCCGGGCCGCCGCGCCGGGGCGCGGCCGGCCGCGCGGAGTCGACAACCCGGGAACGGGAGGGCTCGCGGTGCTCGCCGCCGCCGACCAGGCGCCGACCGCGCGGCGGAGCGGGATCTCCGTCGCCTTCTGGGGGTTGACCACGCCGGCCTTCCTGGTCTCCGTCCCGGTCGCGTTTCACGCGGTCGACCCGGCGTCGTTGCGTGCCCCGTTCGCCGGCGTCGACCCGTACCTGGTCCTGGGGTGCGCCGGCATGCTGGTCGCCCTGGTCGTCTTCGCCGTCGGACGGGGCCGGTTCGCCGACGACTCCATGGCCACCGCCCACCCGGCGAGTCTGCGGGAGACGCTCCGGCACAGCGCGCACGAGGCGTCGTTCGTCACGGTGTGGGTCGCGGCCGCCTACCTCGGGTGGCAGGTCCTCTCCACGGCGACCGGATTCGACGGTTCGCAGCTGGGCTTCGCCGGAGTGGTCGGGGTCCTCGTCGGCGCGCTCATCGGGTTGGTCCCGGGCTGCGCGATCCAGATCGTCTTCACCGGGATCTACGTCAGCGGGGGACTGCCGCTGCCGACGCTGGTCGCCAACGCGATCAGCCAGGACGGCGATGCCCTCATCCCGCTCGCGGCGCTGCGTCGCCGGGCCGCCGGACTGGCGACCCTGATCACGACCGTGCCGGCGCTCGTCGTGGGTCTCGGACTGCTGCTGGTCCTCGCCGTATGAACCTGTCCCGCACCGTCTGAGCCGGGGGTGCCGTGATGTCGAGAGTGGAGCACGAGACCGGGGCGCCGGCGTTGCCCCGCCCCGCCGTCGTGCGACGGAGGTTCCAGGTCTTCGCCGGGCTGACCGTCGTCGCGGTCGTGGCCCGGCTGCCGGTCTGGTCCTGGCTGGCCCTGCTCGCGATCACCGTGCTGATCCCGGTCGCCGTGGCGGTGTACGGCGGCCCGGGTCTGCTCCGCGGAGTCTTCCGGCCCGGCTGTCCCGCCAGCCCGCCCCGATCCCTCCCCGGTCGAGCCGTACGGGGTGCGGGGCGGGTGGGATCGGGCACCGCCGATCGGGCCGACGCCGCTGACCGAGGTGTGCTCGGGGCGCCGGCCGCCGGCCGGGACCATGGGTGAGCGCCGCCGGACCAGGGGGTCCGACGGCGGGAACGCTGTGCCGGGCCGGCGGTGCGGCCGGCCCGGCGAGTCGCCTCCTCGGCGTACCGGAGCGGGTGCGGACGCGACGACCGCGTCCGCCCGCTCAGCCGCGGTCCGCCTGGGACTCGCGCCAGTCCCGGACCGCGTCCCGGACCCGGTCGAAGAGGGCCATCGGCGGCCCGACCAGCATGTTCGCCGTCGCGGACTCGCCGCTGTGCGGATGCGGGCGGGTCGGCGCCATCGCCTCGGCGGCCCGCACCGCGCCGGCCATCCGGGTCAGCTGCGCCTCGGACATGTTCCGGCGCAGGGACGGGAACTCCTCGTTCTCCTCGTGGCTCGCGTGCTGGACCACCGCGTCGGCGAGTCGTGCCAGCCGGGTGTCGAAGTTCGGGTGGTCGACGCCCATCTCGTACAGTTCGGCCAGCTCACGCTTGGCCTGGTCCTCCTCCTGAAGCCGCTGGTCCACCACCTGATGGCCACGGTCGATCCTCCGCCGGGCGCTCGGATGCACGACGATCTCCTCGGCGCTCTCGTGCACCGCCAGGAGCCGGACCAGCTGCTCGAACAGCTCCCGCTTCTCGGTTCCCCGTGCCCGGCTCAACTGCCCGAACAGGCTCTTGATCTGGTTGTGCTGGTCGACCAGGAGGTCCACCACGTCCCGCTGCTTGGTCGCGGTCACCGCCGATCACCTCGCTTCCGTCGTGGATGCCTAGCCGTACGGTTCCCCGGAGCGCCCGCTTCATGTGCCACCCGTGGGACGCGTGTGGCGCCCGCGCCGTACCACCCCAGTCGGGCCGACGAAGCACCACGGGCCGCCCATCTCGGGCATCCGGGACGGCGGTGCCGCTGGTTTCACACGGCGCGGACGGGGAACGGGAGGCATCATCCGCCAGGGAGGTGGGCGACATGGCGAGCGGGACCCAGATTCAGGTCGCCGGAGAGACCGGCGAGCCACTGCTGCTCGTACGCAGGCTCGCGGTGGCCGTCGCCGCGGCCTTCGTCCTCGTCGGCCTCGCTGGCTTCGTTCCCGGCATCACCACCCACTTCGGCGACCTCACCTTCGCCGGGCACGAGTCCGGAGCCAGGCTGTTCGGGGTGTTCCAGGTGTCGATCCTGCACAACCTCGTGCACCTCCTCTTCGGCGTCGTTGGTCTCGCGATGGCCCGTACCGTCGCGGGTGCCCGGCTCTTCCTGATCGGCGGCGGCGCCGTCTATCTCGCGTTCTGGATGTACGGGTTCGCCGTGGGACACCGGAGCGCGGCCAACTTCGTACCGTTCGACGCCGCCGACAACTGGCTGCACCTGGGCCTCGGGCTCGGGATGATGATCCTTGGCCTCGGCTCCGGCGAGCGGCGCTGACGGCAGGGCGCGAGGCGGCACACGCGCGCCCGTCTCGCCGGCGACATGAGGGATCCACGGGTGCGGCGGCGCGTGACGAGCCGATCGCGTGGTGGGCCGCCGTCGTCCCGCGACACCCACGAGAGCACCGCCTGCTACTGGAGTTCGTGCCCGGTGCTCCCAACCCACCGGTCACCCCGTAACCGGGTCGGCCCGAGGCGCGGGGTCGGCAACCCGTACCCCGCACCAACTAGGGTCGATGGGGGTGGCCCGGTCACCATGCCACGAGCCCGGACGAGGAGAGCAGATGATCTTCATTACCGCCAAGTTCAAGGTGTTGCCGGAGTACGCCGACCAGTGGCCGGAGATCGTCAGGGAGTTCACGGAGGCGACCCGTGCCGAGCCCGGCTGCCTCTGGTTCGACTGGTCCCGCAGCCTCGACGACCCGACGGAGTACGTCCTCGTCGAGGCGTTCCGGGACGGCGAGGCCGGTGCCGCGCACGTCGGGTCGGCGCACTTCCGGAAGGCGCAGCAGACGCTGCCGCCGCACCTCGCCGAGACGCCCCGGATCGTCAACACCACGATTCCGCAGGACGACTGGTCGGAACTGGGCGAGCTGGCCGTACCCGAGCGCGGCTGATCCCGACGCGGCCCCGGGCCGGCGCCACCGGTGCCCCGCCCGGGGTCCGGTCGGTCCGGCCACCGCCCGGGTTCGTTACCGGGCGTGGCCCGGTCGGGTCGCGCACCGGGGTGGCCCACCGGCGTCCTCGGTCGACCTGTCCACCGCCGTCATCATCAACGTGGAAGGCGGCCGACCGGTCGGTGGCTAGAATCGGCGGCGGTCCGGTCAGGACGTGTCGCCGTCGGGGTCCGGTTGGCAGGCACAGCAGCCGGACGAGTGTCGACATCGGATCGCGTGGGCAGCGGGGAGACGGCAGAAGGAGCACGGGCATGGAACTCGGCCTGCAGATTCCCAACTTCACCTGGCCGAAGGGGCCGGCCGGCCTGCGTCACGATCTCGCCGCCGTCGCCCGTACGGCCGACCAGGCGGGCTTCGGCTATCTCGCCCTGATGGACCACTTCTTCCAGGTCCCGGTATTCGGTCCGACCGAGGCGGAGATGCTGGAGGCGTACACCACGCTCGGCTACCTCGCCGCGCACACCGAGCGGGCCACCCTGCTGACCGTGGTCACCGGGGTGCACCACCGTCCGGCGGGTCTGCTCGCGAAGACCCTGACCACGCTGGACGTCCTCAGCGGCGGCCGGGTGATGCTCGGCATCGGCGCCGGGTGGAACGAGGAGGAGTCGCGCGGGCTCGGTTTCCCGTTCCCGCCCCTGTCCGAACGGTACGAACTGCTCGAGGAGACGCTCCGGTACCTGCTGCAGATGTGGTCCGAGGACGACGGACCGTTCGACGGCACGCACATCCAGGCCAGGCGACTGCTCAACTCCCCGCAGCCGCTGACCCGGCCGCATCCGCCGATCATGATCGGTGGCGGCGGGGAGAAGAGGACGCTGCGGCTGGTCGCGAGGTACGCCCAGGCGTGCAACCTGTTCAACTCGCCGGATCTGGAGCACAAGCTTGACGTACTCCGCCGGCACTGCGAGGCCGAGGGGCGCGACTACAACGAGATCACCAAGACCGTCTACCACATCATGGACATCGGCGAGAACGGCGAGCGCACCGGCGAGTTGATCGACGAGCTACGCCGGCTGCACGACCTCGGCTTCGACGTGGCGATCGGCAACATGCCCCAGTTGCCCCGTCTCGACCTGCTGGAGCGGATCGGCACCGACGTCATTCCGGTCATCCGGCAGTTCTGACCGGCGGCGTCCGGCCCCGGCCATCGGCGTCCGGCCGGGACGCCGGCGGCCACGATCGCGGTCGCCGGCATCCCGGCAGGCATCGGCCGATCCGCCCCCCACCGCCGCCGTACCGGAGCTATCTCCCGGCCCGGGACCCCGGCTGGAGCTGCGCGGCGCCTGCGATCACTTGGTCGATGAAGCCGTACTCCCGCGCCTCCTCCGCGGTGAACCAGCGGTCGCGGTCGGCGTCGGCCACGATCCGCTCGTACGTCTGCCCGGTGTGCCGGGCGATCGTCTCCAGCATGACGCGCTTGGTGTGCAGCATCTGCTCGGCCTGGATGGCGATGTCGGCTGCCGTGCCGCCCATCCCGCCGTGCGGTTGGTGCATCACGATCCGGGTGTGCGGCAGCGCGTACCGCTTGCCCCGGGTGCCGGCGCAGAGCAGCAACTGGCCCATGGAGCCGGCCAACCCCAGGGCCACCGTGGAGACGTCGTTCTCGATGAACTGCATCGTGTCGTAGATCGCCATCCCGGCCGAGACCGAACCGCCCGGTGAGTTGATCCAGAGGGTGATGTCCCGGTTCGGGTGCTCGGCGGCGAGCAGCAGCAGTTGGGCGCAGATCCGGTTGGCCACCTCGTCGGTGACCTCGCTGCCGAGGAAGATGATCCGTTCGGCGAGCAGTCGCTTGTAGACGGAGTCGTCGAGGCCCCCGTGCGCCGGGTCGGCGCCGCGAGCCTCCGGGGTGTATGGGCTCGTCATGGGGCTGAAGGTAGTGACGGCCGGGAGCCTTCGGACCGGACTTACGCGGAAAGCGTACGGGTTCAGCGGTCCGCGAAGTCACCGCCCGGGCCCCGACGTCGACCCGGTGGCGTCCGGCGGGCACCGTGTGCCGACCGTACGACACCGGCGCCTCCTGCGTGTCGCCGGCCTCCGCTGTCGCTCCCGGGCACCGGTGTCGCCCGGCCCCGCCGCCGGTCGACGAACGCCGCGGCGCCGCTTCCCCGCCCCGGCTCGCCCCCGGGGCCGGCCCGGAGCCGCCGCCGACCGTGTCGGGCCGACGGCTCGCCCGGTACGCGCAACGTCGCGCGAATCATCCCGGAATGCGGCACGATGAGGAGCAGACGGGAGGGGGCCAGGCGATGATCGACGGAACGTACGGCGGGAACCGGTCCGCGACCGACGCGCTCGCCCGCGCCGCGGAGAACGCGGCCCACGCGCCGTCGGTGCACAACACCCAGCCCTGGCACTGGCGGGTGGAACCGGGGCTGCTCGAACTCTCCGTCGCCGAGGAGCGGCAACTCGGCGTCAGCGACCCCGACCGCCGGCTGCTCACCCTGAGCTGCGGCGCCGCCCTGCACCACGCCCGGATCACCCTCGTCGCCGACGGGTGGGCCGTACGGGTCGACCGGCTTCCGGACCCGGCCCGGCCCAACCTGCTCGCCCGGATCACCCCCACCGGGCAGGCCCCGGCCCCGCCCGACGCGGCGGAACTGGTCAGCCGGATCCCGGAGCGGCACACCGACCGCCGACCGGTCAGCGACCAGGAGGTGCCGCCGGCGGCGCTGGACGCGATCGTCGCGGCGGCCGCCCCGCAGGGCGCCCAGGTGCAGATCCTCGACGACGACGAGGTGATCGAACTCGCCGCCGCGGCCGGGCGGGCCGGCGGCCTGATCGCCGAGGACCCGGCGCTGCGGGAGGAGCTGGCGTACTGGACCAGCCGGGCGGCCTCGAAGGGCGCCGGCCTGCCGGCCGAGGTGCTGCTGGAGCACGCGCCGCAGACCACCGTGCCGGCCCGGGACTTCGGTCGCCCCGGCACCCTGCCGGTCGGCCCGGGTCACGATCAGGCCGCTGTCTACGGGATCCTCTTCGGCGACGAGGACGAGCCGGAGAGCTGGCTACGGGCCGGGGAGGCGCTCTCCGCCGCCTGGCTGACCGCCACCCGGTTCGGGGTCTCCATGGTCCCGCTCAGCGGGGTGATCGAGGTCCCCGTCACCCGGCAGATCCTGCGGCAGATGCTCGCCGGTCTCGGGCAGCCATACCTGGCACTGCGGCTCGGGCTGCCCGACCCGGCGTACCAGCGGCCGGTGCCGCGAACGCCGCGGCTGCCGACGGACGAGACCGTGGAAAGGCCGGAGGCGGGGGAGTAGCCGGCCGCCTCGCGCGCGTGGCCGGCGGTCCACCGAGCCGGCGGCGCGCGGCCGACTACTATCGTGATCTCAGCGGCCTGTCGCTGGAGCGGCGACCCGACGGCCCGATTCTCGGAGCAGTCGGAGGACCCAGCTCGTGACGGCCCGGACCATGTGATCGAGGAAGGGGCCACGGTGGCGGCCACAGAACGTACTCTTGTCCTGCTCAAACCCGACGCGGTGGCGCGGGGTCTGACCGGGCGCCTGGTGCAGCGGTTCGAGGACGCCGGTCTGAAGATCGTCGGTCTGAAGATGAAGCAGATGGACGCGGACTTCACCCGCCGGCACTACTTCGACCTGGAGGAGCGCTTCGGCAAGACGGTGTACGACGCCACGGCCGCGTACATGCAGCAGGGTCCGGTCGTCGCCCTGGTGCTCGAAGGGGTGGACGCGGTGGCCAACGTTCGCCGGTTGATCGGGCCGACCTTCCCGGACCAGGCCGCGCCCGGCACGATCCGGGGCGACTTCGCGCACATGTCGAAGGCGTACGCCGAGGGGGCCGGCAAGGCCATCGCCAACCTGGTGCACGCCTCGGGGAGCGTCGACGAGGCGAAGTACGAGGTGCAGCTCTGGTTCGGCGACGACGAGCAGTTCGACTACCAGACCGTCGCCGAGCGCTACGTCTTCTAGCCGCCCGAGTCGTCTCGCCGCCCGCCCGCGGGCCGTGGAACCGGGTGGTCCACGGCCCGCGTCCTCTCCCAGGCCGAGCTCCGCGCCGAGACGGTGACGGACCATGGCGTACGGCTCCGCCGGCCGTCGCACCGGCAACGCTATGTATCGGTATCGTCGCGTCACAAGCGGGCAAGGGCACCGGGTGAACTGGCCGTTTGGGCGACTTGACCGACATTCCCGGCTCATCGATTGACCCGCCACCGGTTCCTCGCGCCGGTCGGGAACGTGGCGGCCACCGGACCCGACGAGTGTCGCCGGCGGGACGCGGTCAACCGACCAGGCCGAGGGCCTCGGCGGCGGCCCGTCCGTTGGCGTGGCTGGCCCCGTACGTCAGGACGAAGGCGCGGGCGCCGGCCGGGCGCCAGCGCGACGGCCAGCCCATCTCGACGACGGTGACCGGGTGTCGGGCGGCCAGCGCCTCGATCAGCCCGGGCCCGCCGGGTAGCTGGTGCAGCCGCCGCCCGACCAGCACGATCGGCCGGTCGCCGGCCCGGGCGGCCAGGTCCTCGGCGTCGGCCTCGGCGGCGACGACCCGGAGCTGCTCGACACCGTTCAGGTGCGGTCCGAGGCCCCACGGCACGCGTCCCTCGGCGATCGTCGAGGCGGAGAAGAGCTGCACGACGAGCGGGCGGGTGAGCCGGTCCACCACACCCTCGACCCGGACGGCGCGCCGCGCGGCGGCGTAGCCGAGCGCCTCCACGGGCGACCTGCTGCCCGGTGCGGCGGCGCCGTCCGGCCGACGGATGGCGTCGCCCGAGCGACCAGGGGCGACGTCCGGGCTGCCGGTGGCGCCCGGTCCGGGCGTGGCGCCCGGAGCCGACGGGCCGGCGGCGCGATCGGTGACCCGGGCCGAGGCCGGGAGGCCGGCGGCCTGGGTCCAGGCGGCGAGGGCGGCGACCCGTTCGGCGGCCTCCTCGACCCGGGACACGGCGAGGCGTCCGTCGCGCAGTGCCGCGACGATCTCGGCGACCACCTCCTCGACCAGGTCGGCGTCGACCTGGGCGCCGATGCAGAGCAGGTCCGCCCCGGCGGCGAGGGCCCGGACGGCGGCCGACCCCACGCCCCCGGCGGACGCCGAGGCGCCCTTCATCTCCAGCGCGTCGGTGAGGACCGCCCCGGCGAAGGCGTACTCGGTGCGGAGCAGGTCCACCAGGACGGCGCGGCTGAACGTGGCCGGGCCGTCGCCGGTCAGCGCCGGGACCCGGATGTGGGCGGTCATGATGGCCCTGACGTCAGCGGCGATCACCGCCGCGAAGGGCGGCAGGTCGCGACTCCGCAGCACGTCGGCGGGTACGTCCACGGTCGGCAGTTCCAGGTGGGAGTCGGCGATCGTGGCGCCGTGCCCGGGGAAGTGCTTGGCGCAGGCGGCGACCCCGGCGGCCTGGAGTCCCGCCACCGCGGCGGCGGCGTGCGCGGCGACCCGGGCCGGGTCGGCCCCGAACGCCCGGGTACCGATGATCGGGTTGTCGTCGGCGGTGTTGACGTCGACGGTCGGGGCGAGGTCGAGGGTGATCCCGACCGCGGTGAGGTCGGTGCCGATCGCGTGGTACACCTGCCGGGTCAGGGCGGGGTCGTCGACCACGCCGAGGGCCGCGTTCCCGGGGTAGGGGCTGCCGGTGGCGTGGGCGAGCCGGGTGACGTCGCCCCCCTCCTCGTCGATCGCGACCAGGACGTCCGGCCGGGCCTCGCGCAGCGCGGCGGTGAGCGCGGCGACCTGGTCGGGATGGTCGATGTTCCGACCGAACAGGGTGTGCCCGGCCAGCCCCTCGGCGACCAGGTCGAGCGCCCAGCCGGGCGGGGCGGTCCCGGGGAAGGCGGCGAGCAGCGTCCGTAGGGCGAGCCGGCGGAGTCCGGGGTCGGTCGGCAACGGATCCTCCTGTGATCGTTTTCCGGGTGCGAGTGTCGCACCGGTGCGGGCCGGTCCGGGGCCGGGAGCCGCGAACGACGCCGGTGCCGCCGAGCATGCGTACCCGAACCCGTCCTCCCCGGTTCCGGCGGTCCGGGCGGTGGCGATGCCGGCCGCGGAGCGCCGGGTCGATGATCGCGATTCCCCCGTTGGTCCCGCCTCCCCGCCCCGAGTGGTGGGTCCGGAGAGGTCCGTCCCGGGATCACGCGGCACCGGATCGGCCTAGCACCCCCGCCTCGCCGGCCCATTACGCTACGTCTACTCCCCCGAAGGCTAGGCTGGAAATTAGGAAACTTACCTAAAGCACGAGGATGCGTATGGCCAACACCCGGCTGCCCGGTACCCCCCGTTTGCTTCGCGCGCTCAACGACCGCGCGGCACTGGAGCTGTTGCTCACGCGGGGTCCGCTCACCCGGGCACAGCTGGGTGAACTGACCGGGCTGTCGAAGGTCACCGCCTCCCAGCTCGTGGAGCGGCTGGAGGAGCGGGGGCTGGTGACCCGGGTCGGCGAGCAGGCCGGCGGGCGGGGCCCGAACGCGCAGCTCTACGCCGTACGGCCGGGGAGCGCGCACGTGGTCGGCGTCGACGTGGGGCCGGACCGGGTGGTGGCCGCCTGTGCCGACATCACCGGTGAGGTGATCGGCCGGGTGGAGCAGTCCACCCGGGACACCGACGACCCGGTCGGCGTCGTCCACAACGCGGTGGTGCAGGCGGCGAGCGAGGCCCGGGCCGACCTCGCCGGCGTCCGCCGGGTGGTGCTCGGCACCCCGGGGCTGGTCGACCCGAACACCGGGGACATCACCTTCGCGTTCAACCTGCCGCGCTGGCACCGTGGTCTGCTCGCCGCGCTCCGCGAGGACCTGGACACCCCGGTGTACTTCGAGAACGACGTCAACCTCGCGGCGGTCGCCGAGGCGGAGTCGGGGGCGGCCCGCGGGGTGAAGGACTTCATCCTGGTCTGGCTCGGCGTCGGCATCGGTCTGGCGATCGTCCTGAACGGACGGCTGCACCACGGCGCCACCGGCGCGGCGGGCGAGATCGGCTACCTGCCGGTACCGGGAGCGGAGATCCCGCGCGACGCCTCACGCCGGGCGAAGCCGCCCTTCGGCCAGCTGGCCGGCTCGGACGCGGTCCGGGCGGTGGCCCGGGAGCACGGCTTCCGGGCCGGTACGGCCGCGGACGCGATTCGGGCCGCGATCGCGGCGGGTACGGCGGGTGGACCGGTGCTGGACGAGGTGGCGCGCCGGCTGGCGCTCGGTGTGGCCAGCAGTTGCGTGGTGCTCGACCCGCCGCTGGTGGTGCTGGCCGGCGAGGTCGGCCAGGCGGGCGGCACCGCGCTCGCCGAGCGGGTGCAGCACGAGGTGGCCGCCATCACCCTGGTCGCGCCCCGCGTGGTGCCGACGGAGCTGACCGAGGAGCCGGTGCTGCGCGGCGCGCTGCGGATCGCGCTCGACGCGGTCCGCGACGAGGTCTTCGGATCCACGGTGGGGTGAGTCGGCGGATCGCCTGACGCGGATCGGTGACACCGGCTCAGCGTCCCTGGTCGGGGGACGTGTAGATAGTTTTCGTCCTTCGTCAGAAGGATGCAACCTCTCGACATAGACGATCGCGACGCTATACGGTACGGCCACCCGGCGCCCCGACCCCCAGGGCGTCCGATCGTTCGGGAGGAGTGACGGTGACCGTTCGGTACCTCCAACCGCGCCTGAGCCAGTTGCTCGGCGCCACACTGATCGTCTCCCTCGCCGTCGGCCTGTCCGGCCAGCCGGCCGCCGCGCGTCCCGCCAGCGGCGGTACGGGCGGGGCCGCGGCCGGTGGCTCGCCCGCCGTGGCCGGCCCGCTGGCGGCCGCCTTCGACCGGGCGGCGGCCCGCTACGACGTACCCCGCGACCTGCTGGTCGCCCTCGGCTACGCCGAGACGCACCTCGACGACCACGCCGGAGCGCCGAGCGCGTCCAACGGCTACGGCGTGATGCACCTGGCCAGCAACCCGACGGTGCGCACCCTGGACGAGGCGGCCGCGCTGACCGGCCTCGACCCGGCGGCACTGCGGACCGACACCGCCGCCAACATCGCCGGGGCGGCCGCCGTGCTGCGGTCGTACGCCGACGAGGCCGGGCTGACCGCGGCCCAGCGCGCCGACGTCAACCGCTGGTACGGCGCGGTCGCCCGCTACGGCGGCGCGCGTACCCCGGCCGTCGCCCGGCTCTACGCCGACGCCGTCTACGACCTGCTCGCCACCGGCATCGACGCCACCACCGCGGGCGGTCCGGTCCGGGTCGCGCCCCGGACGGTTGCCCCGGAGCGCGGTGCGCTGGCCACCGTCGCGCCGCTCGGCAGCGGCGACGAGGTGGGCACCCTGAGCACGGACTACGGTCCGGCCGCCTGGGTTCCGGCGAGTTCGTCCAACTACACGGTCTCCAACCGGGAGTCGACGTACCAGATCAACTACGTGGTGATCCACGTGGCCCAGGGGTCGTACGCCGGCACGATCAGCTGGTTCCAGAACCCCTCGGCCCAGGTCAGCGCGCACTACGTGATTCGCTCCTCGGACGGCGCGGTGACCCAGTCGGTCCGGGACAAGGACATCGCCTGGCACGCCGGCAACTGGACGTACAACACCCAGTCGATCGGCATCGAGCACGAGGGCTACATCAACCAGGCGTCCTGGTTCACCGACGCCATGTACCGCTCGTCGGCCGCGCTGACCCGGCACCTCTGCGACCGCTACGGCATCCCCAAGGACCGTAGCCACATCATCGGCCACAACCAGGTTCCGGGCGCGACCCACACCGACCCGGGACCGAACTGGAACTGGACGTACTACATGCAGCTGGTGACCGGCTCGACCCCGACGCCGGGCTGGTCGGTCACCGTCGACAACAGCACCTCCGGGGCCTTCACCGCCAGCAGCAACTGGGGCACGTCGAGCTACTCCAGCCAGCGGCACGGCGCCGACTACCGCTTCGCCGAGCCCATCGAGGCGAGCGACCCGGCCTGGTACCGGGCCAACATCCCGGAGACCGGCACCTACCGGGTGGAGGTCTGGTATCCGGCCGACCCCGGCTACAACAACCGGGCGCCGTACATCGTCGTGACGCCGAGTGGGAACCAGACCGTCTACGTCGACCAGCGCTCCGGCGGCGGGGCGTGGCGTTCCCTCGGCACCTTCACCCTGGCCGCCGGTGACGGCAACAAGGTGGGGGTGAGCCGGTGGACCGGCGGCACCGGCCTGGTGATCGCCGACGCGATCCGGATCACCCGCGTCTGACCGGACGCGGGCGGGTCCCGGCCCTCCCTGACGGGACGGGGCCCGCCCGCGGTCAGGTCCCCCCGCACGCTCCGATGTAGACGGGAGACGGCGACCGCCGGCCGGCCTCGCCCGGGGGTGCCGAGCGTGGCGCCCGTCGCCGTGGTCTCCACCGCACGTCGTCCGCCGTCCGGCGCTCGGTCCCCGCGGCCGGCGCCGGGCGTCGGCGCGCTCGGTCGCCGGTGGCACCTGCCACCGCCGTACGACGTGACGTCGGACACGGCGCCCCAGCCCCGGCGCCGGTGGCGCGCGCGGCGGGCAGCGGGGTGCGTGGTTGGATGGAAGGGTGCGTGAAGAGCCCGTATACCTCTCCGACGGTGCCGGTCGGGGCACCGATGCCGGCGACGTGTCACCGCCGGACCGGGACGTGGTGATCGACCTGCGCCAGGTCGGTGTCGTGCGCTCCGGAAATCCGCTGCTCAGGGATGTGACCTGGCGGGTGACGGCCGCCGAGCGCTGGGTCGTACTCGGGCCGAACGGCGCGGGGAAGACGACACTGCTGAACCTGGCGGCGGGGCGGCTGCACCCGACCACCGGGGTGGTGCACGTGCTCGGTGAGCGGATCGGCCGTACCGACCTCTCGGAGCTGCGTACCCGGATCGGACTGAGCACGGCGCTGCTGGCGGAGCGCATCCCGGCCGACGAGCGGGTCCGGGACGTGGTGCTGACCGCCGCCTGGTCGGTGGTCGGCCGCTGGCGTGAGGAGTACGACGAACTGGACGAGGCGCGCGCGGCCGCGCTGCTCGGCCAGCTCGGCGTCATCGCGCTGGCCGACCGGGCCTACGGGACCCTGTCCGAGGGGGAGCGGAAGCGGGTGCAGATCGCCCGGGCGCTGATGACCGACCCGGAGTTGCTGCTGCTCGACGAGCCGGCCGCCGGCCTCGACCTGGGCGGCCGGGAGGATCTGGTGGCCCGGCTGGCGGAGCTGGCCCGGGACGAGGACTCGCCGGCGCTGGTGCTGGTGACCCACCACGTCGAGGAGATCCCGCCGGGCTTCACCCACGCGCTGCTGCTGCGCGAGGGCGGTGTCGTGGCGCAGGGCCCCATCGCCGAGACGGTCACCGGGGAGTACCTGTCGAAGACCTTTGGCGTCCCGCTGGTGGTCGACCGGGCCGGAGACCGCTTCACCGCCCGGGCCGCCTGAGCCCCGCCCCGCCGGGCGTACCCGTCCGCCGGGCCGCCGCGCGCATCGTCCGACAGGCCGCCCGGAGGCACGCGTCACAGGCCGTCCGCGCGTCCGCCGGGCAGGCCGTCCGCAGGTGCCGTTCGGTGGTGGCGGGCGCGCAGCGGGAGCGGTCGTGGTCGCCGGCCCAGGTGGGCGACCGGCCGCGGCCGGTCGGCCTCGGCGCGGTCAGGCGGTGGCGGCACGCAGCATCGGCAACAGCGTCTCCGCCGCCAGGGTGAGTTGGGCGACCGCGAAGCGGGCATCGCGGGGCGGCACGAGGACGACCGCGTCCGCGCTGGCCTCGCGGAGTCGGGCCACCGCCGCGGCGCACTGCTCGGCGCTGCCGGCCGCCGCGAACCGGTCCAGGTAGTGCTCGGGCAGCGCCGCAGCCAGCGCCGTCACCCCGGGGGCCGCGGCCCGCAGGGCGGCGAGCTCCTCCGTCAACCCGGCATCCGCCGGGGAGAGCGGCCCACCCTGGACGAGCCGGGCGGCGATCTCGCGCCGGGCACTGGCTCGGGCCTCGTCGAAATCCAGGTGGACGTAGACGGTGAGTCGATGGTCGTCGGTCCGCCCGGCCTCCCGGCGTCCCTCGTCGATGAGGTGCCGGGCCCAGCGGACGTACGCCGGGCTGGCGCACTCGGCCAGGATCGTGCCGTCGGCGACCCGGCCGGAGAGCCGCAGCGAACGCGCGTTGCGGACCCCCGTCGCGATCGGCGGTGGCTGTTCCGGCGGGAACTCCAACGCCACCTCGGCGAGGCGGGCATGCCGGCCGGTCACGGTGACGGTCTCGCCGGCGAGCAGCGCGCGGACCGCCGTGACCGTCTCGCCGAGGACCGCCAGTGGCGAGGGATGGTCGGCCCCGACCTGGCGTACCCAGTCCGGCATGCCGTGACCGAAACCCGGCAGGATCCGTCCCGGGAAGAGCCGGGCCAGGCTGGCCAGCTCCATCGCGGCCAGTGCCGGGTTGCGGAATGCCGCCGGCAGGATGCCGATGCCGATCCGGAGCGTGGTGGTCGCCGCCGCCGCGACGGCGGCGGTGGAGACGGCCCCGCCGAAGAAGCAGTCCTCCACCACCCACAACTCGTCGTAGCCGAGCCGCTCCGCCAGCCGGGCGTACGCCGGAAGCTGTTCCGGCGGGGTGTCGCAGCGGTACATGACTCCGATCGGCATCTGGCCCATGTCGTGCAGCCTGCCAGAAGCGTCCGGCACCGGATCGCTCTAGACTCGAGCATTCGCCGGAACGGGAGGTGTCGGTGGAACGGCAGCGACCGCGGATCGTGGTCATGGGCAGCGCCAACATGGACCTGGTGGTGACCACCGACGTGCTGCCGAAGCCCGGGGAGACCGTCTTCGGCACGGACTTCGTGATGGTGGCCGGGGGCAAGGGCGCCAACCAGGCGATCGCGGTGAGCCGGGCCGGTGGCGACGGCGCCCTGCTCGGCGCGATCGGCTCCGACTCGTTCGGGGTGACTCTCAAGGCCCGGATCGCCGCCGCCGGCGTGGACACCGAGCAGGTCCGGGTGGTGTACGGCTCCTCCGGGGTGGCGGTGGTCACCGTCGACGCGGAGGGGGAGAACACCATCGTGGTGACCCCGGCGGCGAACTCCGCCTTCGTCGGGCTGACCGAGGCCGAGCTGGCCGTCGTCCGCGAGGCGGACGTTCTGGTCGCGCAGTTGGAGATCCCGGTCGGGACGGTGACCGAGGCGGCCCGGGTCGCCCGCGAGTCCGGCACCCGGGTGCTGCTCAACGCGGCCCCGGCACAGCCGGTCCCGGCCGAGCTGCTGGAGCTGGTGGACCTGTTGGTGGTGAACGAGGCCGAGGCCCGGGCGATCACCGGGCGAGGCCGGGAGGCACCCGAGGCGTTGCTCGACGTCGTACCCCGAGCGGTGCTGACCCTCGGTCGGCACGGGGCCTGGTACGGCGACCGGGACGGCACCACGCGGTACGTGCCGGCGGTCAAGGTCGAGCTGGTCGACTCGACGGCCGCCGGGGACGCGTTCACCGGGGCGCTCGCGGTGGCCTGGGGCGAGGGACGGGACATGCTCGACGCGGTCCGGTGGGCGAGCGCGGCGGGGGCGGCCTGCGCCCGCAGGCTCGGCGCGTCGGTGGCCCTGCCGCTCCGCTCCGAGATCGACGAGCTGTACGTACCCGGCTGACCACCGGACGGCCGGCACCGGCGGTGACGCCGGACGAGTGCCGCGGGCGCCGTGACGGGGTGGGCGCGGGCACCGCGGCGAGGTGGCCACGGGCACCGTGCCCGGACGGCCCGGGCAACCGCGTGCTCGCCCGGTCGACCGGGCAACCGCAATGCTTGCCCGGTCGGTCCACCATGACCGCATGGTGCGGTTCGTGCTCAATCTCCTCTGGCTGGTCTTCGGCAGCGGCATCGTGCTCGCGGTCGGGTACGGCCTCGCGGCGCTGATCTGTTTCGTGCTGGTCGTGACCATCCCGTTCGGGGTCGCGGCGCTGCGGCTGGCCCACTACTCGCTCTGGCCGTTCGGCCGGACCCTGGTGGCCAAGCCCGATGCCGGGCTCGGCTCCGGCCTGGCGAACGTGCTCTGGGTGGTGCTGGCCGGCTGGTGGCTCGCCCTGGCCCACATCGTCGCCGGGGCCGGACTCTGCGTCACGATCGTCGGTATCCCGTTCGGCATCGCGAACTTCAAGCTCGTCCCGGCCGCGTTCTGGCCGCTCGGACGCCAGGTGGTGGAGATCGACGACCTGCGGCGGCCGGACCTCGCCACGCCCTGAGCCCGGCCCACACCCCGACGGTATCCGCCCCCGGTGGGCAGGTCACCCGCCGTGCCTCGCGGTGCGCGTCGCCCGGATCCGGTACGACCCGGGCTGGCCAGAGCCACATCAGCGCCGTGAGCTGGAGCGAAACATTTTCGTAACGGACCCTTGACGGGCTGGCGAGGGGGGAGCAGACTCCCCGGAAACGTTTACACATCTGGGGTGGAGGTCCGGTGCATGGGTCGTAAACGTTTACAGCCCGCTGCCGGCCGGCCGACCGTACACACGGTGGCCGCGCGGGCCGGCGTCTCGATCGCCTCGGCCTCGCGCGTCCTCAACGGCGTCGGCGGCAGCCCCGAGACCATCCGCAAGGTTCGCCAGGCGGCGGCCGAGGTCGGCTACGTGCCGAACGCCATCGCCCGGTCGTTGCAGTCGCAGCGCACGGGCCTGGTCGCGCTCGCGGTCGCCGACATCGGCAACCCGGTCTACGTGGCCATGATGCGAGCCATCGAGGCCGTGGTCGCCGCCGGCGGCCGACAGCTGCTGGTGCACGCCACGGGCGGCGACGTCGCCACCGAGATCTCGCTGCTGCGTCGGCTGGCACACCGGTACGTGGACGGCATGATCGTCTCACCGATCCGGATCACCGACAGTCACCTCGAGGCGATGGTGGTCAGCCCGGTCCCGGTCGTCGTGGTGGGCCAACTCCCCGACGACGCGCCGGTCGACAACGTCCGTACCGACTCCCGGGCCGGTGTCGCGCTCGCCGTCGACCACCTGCTCGCGGCCGGACGGCGGCGGATCGGGTTCCTCAACGGTCCGCTGGACACCGTGCCCGGCGCGGCCCGGGACGCCGGGTTCCGGGCCGCGCTGGCCCGCCACGGCATCCCCGTCGACGAGGATCTCATCGAGATCGGTGACTTCCAGTACGCGGCCGGTCGCGCGGCCGCCGCGCGGCTACTCGCCCGGGCCGAGCCGGATGCGCTGCTCTGCGCCAACGACCTGATCGCGGTCGGCGCCCTGCACACGCTGCTCAGCGAGGAGCGGCGGGTCCCGCAGGAGGTCGCCCTGGTCGGCATGGACGACACCGAACTCGCCCAGATGACCTTTCCACAGCTCTCCAGCGTCTCGCTCGGCTCCGCCGACCGGGGACGGCGTGCCGCCGAGCTGCTGCTGGAACGGATCGCCGACCCCGACCTGCCGCCCCGCCGCGCCCACGTCGCGCCCAGCCTGGTGGTCCGCGCCTCCAGCATCCCCGGCGGCACCCCGCGACCCCCGGCGCCGGGCCAGCCGACCGCCGTCACCGCGCCGGAGCCGGGCCTCGGGACGTCACCCGCGGTACCGACGGCGGCGGCTCCGATGACGGCCATGCCTGCCTCGCCCGCGTCCCCCCGGACGACCAGCACCGCCGGGCTCACTACGGAAGGTGGGACCCGATGACCACGCTGACCGTACGGCCGGCGGTGGACCGCGCCCCCCGGCGTCGGCGCCGGCGCTCCGACCGGGCGACCGTCTACCTGCTGCTGCTCCCGTCGCTGCTGCCGGTCCTCGTGCTCTCCGTCTTCCCACTGCTGCGGGGCATCTACCTCGGCTTCACCGACGCCCGGGCCGGCCGGAACGTGGAGATCAGCTTCACCGGGCTAGCCAACTACCGGGAGCTGCTGCACGACGAGCTGTTCTGGAGCTCATTCCGGATCGGGCTGCTCTGGGCGTTCTCGGTGACCGTGCTGCAGTTCCTGCTCGCGCTCGGGCTGGCCCTGCTGCTCAACCAGCGGCTGCGGTTCCGGGGCCTCGCCCGGGTGCTCGCCGTCGTCCCCTGGGCGATGCCACCGGTGGTGGTCGGCATCCTCTGGCGGCTGGTCTACCACCCGGACGCGGGACTGCTCAACGAGTTTCTGTACCGCATCGGTGCGGACGGACTGCGGACCACCTGGCTCGGCGACTTCAGCACCGCGTTGCCCGCCGTGATCATCGTCGGGGTCTGGGCCGGGATGCCGCAGACCACCGTCGTACTCCTGGCGGGGTTGCAGAGCGTGCCGCGCGAGCTGCACGAGGCGGCGGCGGTGGACGGCGCCGATGCCTGGCAGCGGTTCCGGAGCGTCACCCTGCCGTCGCTGATGCCGGTGATCGTCGCGATCACCTCGCTCGACTTCATCTGGAACTTCAACTCGTTCGGCCTGGTGTACGTGCTCACCGCCGGCGGGCCGGGCGGTCGGACCATGCTGCCGATGCTCTTCGCGTACGAGGAGGCGTTCCGGTACGGCGACTACGGCTACGCCGCCGCCCTCGGCAACGTGATGGTGGTGATCGTCGTGGCACTACTCGCGGTCTACCTGCGCCGCCGGCTTCGGGAGGCGAACCAATGACGACCTGGGGACACGACCCGACGATCCGGTCCGGCGGCGCGACGAGCCGGTCGGGTGACACGACGATCGGCCCGGGCGATGTGACGGCCCGGTCCGGCGACGCCACGACCCGGTCGCGCTTCGGGACGACAGCTCGGGACGGCCACCCGACGACGGGCCCGATCCGGAGCGGGGTGGGTACCGGACGGGCCCGGAAGCGTCGCCGCGGCCTCGGCACCGGGCTGCAGTACCTCGCACTCGCGGCGTACCTGATCTTCCTGGCGTTTCCGCTCGTGTGGCTCCTCTCCACCTCGTTCAAGCCGCCGCGCGAGCTGGTCCGGCTGCACCCGACGCTGATCCCGGAGAGCCCCACGCTGGCGAACTTCGTGCAGGCCTTCACCGAGCAGGAACTGGGCCGGGCGGCCTGGAACAGCCTGCAGGTCTCGCTCGCCTCGGCGGTGCTCACCGTGCTGGTCGCGACGCCCGCGGCGTACGCCCTGGCGCGGTTCCGGACCCGGCTCGGCACCGTGGCCCTGGGCTGGGTGCTTCTCTCCCAGCTCTTCCCGTTCGTGCTGCTGATCATCCCGATCTTCCTGGTGCTCCGGCAGGTCGGGCTCGCCAACACGCACGCCGGGCTGGTGCTGATCTACGTCGTCTGGGCGCTGCCGTTCGCGCTCTGGATGCTCCAGGGATTCGTCCGGAGCATCCCGCGCGAGCTGGAGGAGGCGGCGTCGGTCGACGGGGCGACCCGGCTTCAGGCCCTGCGTCGGGTGGTCTTCCCGCTGCTGACCCCGGGCCTCGTCGCGACCGCGGTCTTCGCCTTCATCTCCGCCTGGAACGAGTTCTTCTTCGCCCTGGTGCTGATCAAGACGCCGGAGCTGGCGACCCTGCCGGTCGCGCTGGCCCGGTTCGTCGGCATCGAGGGGACCGCCCGGCTCGGCCCGCTGGCGGCCGGATCGCTGCTCGCCACGCTGCCGAGCCTCGTCTTCTTCGCCATCATGCAGCGCCGGCTGGCCTCCGGGTCACTCGCCGGCGCGGTGAAGGGATGACCGCACACGCGCAAGGAAGGGCCCCTTCTTCTACCAAAAGCGATAACAGGGGGCCCTTCCTTTCACCCCACACATACCGAAGGAGGTAGCCCCCATGCCCCATAGATTCACCCGGCGCCGGTTCGTCGGCGCCGCCCTGGCCGGCGCCCTGGCGCTCGGCCCACTCGCCGCGTGCGGCAGCGACGACGGCGGGTCGGACGGCCCGGTCACTCTGCGCTTCCTCAGCCTCGCCTGGCAGAAGGAGTCGCTCCAGGCGAACAAGGATCTGGTCGCCAAGTGGAACGCCGAACACCCGGATATCCAGGTCGAGTACGTCCAGGGCGACTGGAACTCCATCCACGACCAGCTGCTGACCTCGTTCGAGGGCGGGGACGCGCCGGACATCGTCCACTACGAGGCGGCCGCGATCGGCGAGTTCAGCAAGCAGGGCTACCTGGCCGACCTCTCGGGGCTGCTCTCTGACGACTTCAAGGCCCAGATCGACAAGGGCATCTGGGACACCGTGACCTTCGACGGCAAGGTCACCGGGATCCCGTTCCTGCTGGAGTCGCAGGTCGTGATCGCCAACAAGAAGCTGCTCGACGACGCCGGCATCCCGGTGCCGCCCGCCGACGGGGGCTGGACCTGGGACGAGTTCCAGGCCAACGCCAAGAAGCTCACCAAGCCGGGCCAGTACGGCGTGGCCTGGGCGCTGAAGTCGCCGACGAACCGGGTGATGAACCTGGCGCTGAACTTCGACGGCAAGTACTTCTACACCGAGGGCGGCAAGACCGAGGTGCGGGTCGGGACCGCCGAGACCGAGGTCCCCAGGCGGATCCACGACATGCTCTACACCGCGAAGTCCGCGGCGCCGGAGGCGCTGGGGATGAGCGGTGCCGACACCCTGCCGGGCTTCTTCGCCGGCAAGTACGCGATGATCCCGGGCTCGGTCTCGCTGCGCCAGCAGATGGTGGAGCAGGCGCCGGCCGGCTTCGAGTGGGTGACGCTGCCGCCGATCCGGGGAATCTCGGCCAACCAGGCCGCCAACCCGCAGACGCTGTCGGTCTCCGCCGACTCGAAGCACCAGAAGGAGGCGGTGCAGTTCCTCGAGTTCTTCCTCAACCCGACGAACATGGCGCAGCTCGCCAAGGGCGACTGGCTGGTGCCGACCGGGAAGCAGGCGAACGAGGAACTGGTCAAGGCGACCGGTGGCAAGCAGGGCTGGGACGTGGCCGCGGACAGCGTCAAGGACCTGACGGTGGCGCCGTTCCAGATGGTCGACGGCTACCCCGAGTGGAAGACCAAGTACGCCACCCCGGCGCTCCAGCAGTACTTCGCCAACAAGATCACGCTTGACCAGCTCGCCACGCAGCTGGTCGACGGCGGAAAGCAGGTCCTGAGGTAACCATGGAACTCTTGCTCGACAAGTCGGTCGGCTGCCTGGTCGGTGCCGCGGTGGGCGATGCCCTCGGCGGGGCGACGGAGACGGCGCTGCCCGAGCAGATCCGGGCCCGGTACGGCGGCTGGGTGGAGGGCGTGGTGCCCCCGTTCCACGCCGACTGGGCCACCGCGCGGCCGCTGGCGCCGTACCACAAGGGCGATGGGCACATCACCGACGACACGTTGATGACCCACGCGCTGGTACGGACGTACCTGCGCAAGCGGGACCACCTCGACGCGTTCGACGTGGCGGAACTGCTCGTGCCCGACCTGATCGAGCGGGTGGTCTACCTGCCGGACCTGGAGCGGGAGGGGGTGACCTTCCACCGCCTCGCCGCCGCGGAGCGGTGGCTGGTCACCCGCCTGCACCACGCGCACGTCGACCCGAGGGAGGGCGGGGTCGGCAACATCGTCAACTGTGGCGCCGCGATGTACATGGCCCCGGTCGGCGTGGTGAACGCCGGCGACCCGGCCGGCGCGTACGCCGAGGCGGTCGAGATCGCCGGCGCCCACCAGCACAGCTACGGGCGGGAGGCGGCCGCGGTCTTCGCCGCCGCGGTCGCCGCCGCGATGGCGCCGGGGGCGGGCGTCGGGGACGTGGTCGCCGCCGCCCTCGACCTGGCCCGGGACGGCACCCGGGCCGCGATCGCCGCGGTGGTCAAGCAGGCCGAGGGGTACGCCGACTGGCGTGACGCGATCGGCCCGCTGCGCGCAGCGGTCGCGCCGTACGACACGGTGGGGGAGGACTACCGCAACCCCGGGCTCGGGGCGCGGCGACCGAGCCGGCTGCACGCGATCGAGGAGCTGCCGATCGCGCTCGGGATGCTGGTGGTCGCGAAGGGGAACCTGCGGCAGGCGGTCCTCGGGGCGGTCAACTACGGCCGGGACGCGGACTCCACCGCCACCATGGCCGGGGCGATCGCCGGGGCGCTCGGCGGCGCGGCGGCGGTGCCGACCGAGTGGTCCGAGGCGGTCGCCGAGGCGTCCCGGACCGACCTGGTCGAGCCGGCCCGGCAGCTGGCCGGGGTGGCGGCCGAGATCTTCGCGCTGGATCGGGAGCGGTTCGCCCGGCGCGCCGAGCGCTTCGCCCGGCTCACGACCCCCGCCGGTCCCGAGGGTGCCGCCGGCGACGACGGTCGGGAGTGACGTCATGTCGAACGGGGTGGGGTCGATGAGGCTGACCTGGGTGCAGCCGGAGGACCTGCTGCCGCACGAGCTGGCGGCCAGCGCGGACGAGGGACGGGACGTCTCGGCGATCGCCGCCCGCTGGGCGGCGGCCGGCGGGGCCACCGTACCGCCGGTCAGCGGGGCGTCGCCGGTGCCCGCCGGGCCGGAGCTGCGGGCCCTGGCGGCCGAGCTGCTCGACGAGTGCGACGCGCTCCCGGAGGTCGACTCGGCGACGGAGCCGCGCTCGCTCGACGCGATCCGGGCGAGCTGGCCGGCGGAGTTCGGGCTGCCCGTCCGGACACCGGAGCCGGACCGGCTGCACGGCGCCTGGCTCGGCCGGGCCGTCGGCTGCCTGCTCGGCAAGCCGGTGGAGAAGATTCCCCGGGAGGGGATCCGGGAGATCCTCACCTCGGCGGGGCGCTGGCCGCTGCGGGGCTACTTCACCGCCGCGGGGCTGCCGGCCGAGGTGGCGGCGCGCTGGCCGTGGAACCGGCGCAGCGCGTCGACCAGTCTCGCCGAGAACATCGACGGGATGCCGGAGGACGACGACCTCAACTTCGCCCTGCTGGCGCTGCGCGTGCTGGAGACCAGGGGTCCGGACCCGACCAGCGCGGACGTCGCCCAGGCGTGGCTGGACTGGCTGCCCGGCGGGCGGGTCTTCACCGCCGAGCGGGTGGCGTACCGGAACCTCCTGCTCGGGCTGACGCCGCCGGAGACGGCGCGACGGCACAACCCGTTCCGGGAGTGGATCGGTGCCCAGATCCGTACCGACGTCTACGGCTGGGTCAACCCGGGCCGGCCGGACCGGGCCGCGGAGCTGGCGTACCGGGACGCGACGGTGAGCCACGTCCGGTCCGGGGTGTACGGGGCGCTGTGGGTGGCGGCGATGAGCGCCGCCGCCGTCGTCGCCCCGGACGTGGCGACGATCCTCGACGTCGGCGAGGCGGTGCTGCCGCCGGAGAGCCGCTTCGCGGCGGCGGTCCGCGAGGGGCGGGCGCTCGGCGCGGCGGCCACCGACGACGACGGCTGGGAGTCGGTGCTGGACACCCTGCACGCCCGGCACGGGCACCTGCACTGGGTGCACGTGCGCAACAACGCGGCCCTGGTCGCCGCCGCGCTCGCGTACGGCCGGGGCGACCTGGTCCGCTCGATCTGCGCGGCGGTCAGCGGCGGCTGGGACACGGACTCGACCGGGGCGACGGTCGGCGCGATCACCGGCGCCCTGACCGGGGCGGCGGGGCTTCCGGCCGCGTGGACCGCGCCGCTGCGCGGCCGGCTGGCCAGCAGCATCGCCGGGTTCGACGGCGTCGGCTTCGTGGAGCTGGCCGAGCGGACTCGACGACTGATCAGGGAGGGAGAGGTCTGATGGGTGCCCGGGTAGTCGTGGTCGGCAGCACCAACCTGGACCTGGTGGTGACCACACCGACCCTGCCCCGACCGGGGGAGACCGTGCTGGGTAACGGCTTCAGCACCGTACCCGGGGGCAAGGGGGCGAACCAGGCGGTCGCCGCGGCCCGGGCGGGGGCCCGGTGCGCGTTCGTCGGCGCGGTGGGCCAGGACGGCTTCGCCGAGCAGCTGCGGGCCAGTCTGGTGGCGGCGGGAGTGGACGTACGGCGGCTGCGCAGCGTCCCCGGCCCCTCCGGGGTGGCGCTGATCGCGGTCGACGCCGACGCGGAGAACCTGATCGTGGTGGCGCCGGGGGCGAACGCCGCGCTGACCAGCCTCGACGACCCGGACCGGGCGGCGGTCGAGGCGGCGGACGTGCTGCTCTGCCAGCTGGAGGTGCCGATCGAGGCGGTCGTGCAGGCCGCCGGCTGGGCGCGGGCCGCCGGCACCACGGTCGTGCTCAACGCCGCACCGGCCCGGCGGCTGCCGGCCGAGCTGCTGGACGTGGTCGACCTGCTGGTGGTGAACCAGGGTGAGGCGGCGGTGGTCGCCGGAACCGGCGACGACGGCGGCGAGCCGGACGCGTTGCTGGACGCGCTGCTCCGGCTGGTGCCCCGGGTCGTGGTGACGCTCGGCCCCCGAGGGGTGCGGTACGCCGACCGGTGTGGACTGCGGCTCGAGGTGCCGGCGCCGGTGGTCGAGGCGGTCGACACCACGGCGGCCGGGGACGCCTTCACCGGCGCCCTGGCGGTGGCCTGGGCGGAACGGGGCGGTCCGGTCGAGGCGGCGGCGGTGACGGCGGCACTGGGCTGGGCATGCGCGGCGGGTGCCGCCTGTGCGCGGCGCCCCGGTGCCTCCACCGCCCTCCCGGACCGCGCCGAGATCGACGACCTCTACGCGCTGACCTACTCCGGCGGCGGGCGGACCGAGGAGGCGGCGTGATCGGCGCCACCGCGGGATCGCGAAGAGCCGTCGGTGCGGGTCGGCCCGGCGGGCCGGGTTCTCCGACGCGGGGCGACGACGAGCGGAGCGGGGAGTCAGCATGACCGTCAATCCGTACGTGCCGAGGCCGATCGACCTGCCCACGGCGGTGCCGCTGGAGCCGGGGGCCGACCTGTCGGTGCTGGACGAGGCGAAGATCTTCGCCGCTCCCGACGACCCGGCGGAGTGGCCGGCCTGGCGGGACCGGCTCACCCGGTGGCGGGCCGAGGCCCGGCGGCGCCTGGGCTACGACGACCGGCACTACGCCGAGATCTCCGGGGACTGTTTCAGCGTCTGCCTGGCGTGGCTCTGGGACGAGACCCTGTACGACCACGAGCGCGGCGTCTTCACCGTCGACGCCTTCCTCGACGCGGCCGAGCGAGACTTCGGCGGCTTCGACGGGGTGGTGCTCTGGCACGCGTACCCGGTGATCGGGCTCGACGACCGTAACCAGTTCGACTACTACCGCCAGGTCCCGGAGCTGCCCGAGGTGGTGCGTGCCCTCCAGGCGCGCGGGGTGCGGGTCTTCGTCGACTACAACCCGTGGGACGTCGGCACCCGACGGGCGACGCGTCCGGACGCCGAGGAGGTGGCGGCGCTGGTCGGCTGGCTGGGGGTGGACGGGGTCTTCCTCGACACCCTCAAGGAGGGGGCGGAGGAACTGCGGAAGACCCTCGACGCCGTCCGGCCGGGTCTGGTGCTGGAGGGCGAGTCGCGGGTGCCGCTGGCCCGGATCGCCGACCACGCGATGTCCTGGGCCCAGTGGTTCGCCGACTCGCCGGTGCCGGGGGTGCTGCGGGCGAAGTGGTTCGAACGCCGGCACATGCTGCACCACACCCGGCGCTGGCACCGGAGCCACCTGGACGAGCTGCACTCGGCCTGGCTGAACGGGGTCGGGGTGCTGGTGTGGGAGAGCGTCTTCGGGGTCTGGGTCGGCTGGAACGACCGGGACCGGGCGCTGCTGCGGGCGATGCGCCGGGTGCAGCGCGAGCGCGCCGCGTGGTTGCGCGCCGAGGAGTGGGTCCCGCTCGCCGACCACGTGCCGGGGACCCGCGTGTACGCCTCCCGCTGGACCCACGACGGCGTACCACTGTGGACGGTCGTCAACCGCGGCGAGGCGTACGACGGGCCGTGGCTGCTCACCGACGAGCGCCCGGGACACCGGTGGTACGACCTCGTCACCGGTGCCGAGCTGACCGCCACCCGGACCGACGACGGCCGGGTGACGGTCGGCGGGACGCTGCCGGCCGGGGGGATCGCCGCCGTCCTCGCCACCGTCGAGGAGGTGACGCCGGCCCGGCACGCGTCGCCGGACGGCGACCCGAACTTCCCGGCCCGGGCGGCGGTCCGGATCCCCGCCCCGGTGGTGCGCCGGGGCAGCGTGCCGCCCGGGATGGTCGCGGTCGACGGCGGACGGCGGGAACTGCTGGTCCGCTACCGGTTGCGCGAGACCGGCCTGTACGGCGAGGCGCCGTACGTCGACGAGTGGAAGCCGCTGCCACCGAGACTGCACCAGCCGGTGACGCTGCGCCGCACCGTTCACCTGGGACGGTTCGCCATCGCCGAGCGGGAGGTGACCAACGCGGAGTTCGCCGCGTTCGTCCGGGCCACCGGCTACCGTCCGGTCCGCGCCGAGCGCTGGCCCTGGGGCGACGGCGGCGCCGGCTGGGGGCCGCCCGACGCGCCCGCCACCCACGTCGAGCTGGCCGACGCGCGGGCGTACGCGGCCTGGGCCGGGCTGCGGCTGCCGACCGAGGACGAGTGGCAGGTCGCCGCCGAGGCGGGGCTGCTGCGCCGGGCCGAGCCGCTGGTCTGGAACCTGACCGAGAGCGAGCACACCGACGGGCGTACCCGGTTCCTGATCCTGAAGGGCGGTGCGGCGTACCGGGCCGAGGGGTCGGACTGGTACCTCGACGGCGGCCCGCAGCCCCCGGAGGTGTCGGTGAAGCTGTTGCCGCTCGGTGCCGGCCTGACCCGTTCGCCGTCCATCGGCTTCCGCTGTGCTGTCGACCTGGGGGAAGGCTCCAACGACCGGTGATCTCGAAGGAGTCTCGATGAGAAGATCATGGCGGCTCGGCTCCGTCGCAGCCGTACTCCTGCTCGCCGCCGGCCTGGCCGGTGCCGTGCCCGGCGGCGCGGCGGCGAGCCGGGAGCGGCTCGGCACGCTGACCACGGCGAGCGCGCACTCGGCGGCGCTCGGCGGGCCGATCGACTACACCGTCTACCTGCCGTACGGCTACACCGACCGGCGTAACGCCGAGGTCCGGTACCCCGTGCTCTACCTGCTGCACGGCCGGGGCGACACGATGTCGGCGTGGACCCGGGTCAAGGCCGACCTGGACCGGATGATCGCCGCCGGCGAGCTGCCGCCGGTGATCGCGATCCTTCCGGACGCGCCGTGGAGCAGCCGGGGAAGCTGGTACGTCGACTCGGCGTACACCGGTGCCGACGACCCGGGTCGCCCGGTCGAGACCGCGCTCACCCGCGACCTCGTCTCCGCCGTGGACGCCCGCTACCGGACGGCCGCGCACCGGGGCGCCCGGCTGGTCGGCGGCTACTCGATGGGCGGGTTCGGTGCGCTCCGCTACGCCCTCGCCCACCCGGACCTCTTCGCGAACGCGCTGGTCCTCAGCCCGGCCGTCTACCGTCCGCTGCCGCCGTCCGACTCGTCGGCCCGGGAGTTCGGCGGGTTCGGCTCCGGCGACCAGCGCTTCTCCGACGAGGTCTACCAGCGGCTCAACTACCCGGCCCTGCTGCCGACGCTCGACCCCGATCTGCCGATCCGGATGTATATCGCGGTCGGCGACGACGAGTGGGCCAACCCGAACCCGGAGGACGCCGTACACGACCTGGACTACGAGGCGGCGACGCTCTACAACGCGGTCCGTCGCTCGGACGCGATCACCGCACAGTTCCGGGTGGTCGACGGTGGCCACGACTGGGACGTCTGGCGGCCGTCCTTCGTGGACGGGCTCCGTGAGCTGGCGCCGACGCTGCGCGCCACCCCACCGGCCGGGATTCCCGGGCCGGCGTACGGCACCGACGGCACCGACTGGGCAGGTGGCGTGGCGGCGACCCCGGACGGCGGTGCCGTCCTCGGCTACGCGGCCTCCGGGTCGGTCGCCGGACAGCCGTACGCGGGCGGGCTGGACGCCGTCCTGACCCGGCTCGGCCCGGACCGGCGTACCGTCCGGTGGACGGCGCAGTTCGGCACCCCGGCCAACGACCGGCTCTACGGGGTCGCGCCGCTGCCCGACGGCGGGGTCCTGACCGCCGGCTACACCCGGGGCGACCTCGACGGCGCCCACCCGGGCAACCCCGCCGACGACGCCTTCGTGGCGAAGCTGACCGGTGCCGGGGAACGCGCCTGGTTGACCCAGGTCGGCGACCCGGCCAGGGCGGACCGGTTCTACGCGGTCGCGGCCGCCCCGGACGGCGGCGCCTACGTCGCCGGATACACCAGTGGCGCGTACGCCGGCACCAGCGCCGGGGACAAGGACGCCGTCCTGGCCCGGATCACCCCGGACGGGGCGGTCGCCTGGAGTCGGCAGTTCGGCGGCGCCGGCGAGGACAAGGCGTACGCGGTGGCGGCCGACGCCTCCGGCGTCTACGTCGTCGGCAGCACCTCGGCCGGGATGCCCGGCACGAGTCACGTCGGCGGGGTGGACGGCTGGCTGGCCCGGTTCACACCCGACGGCACCCGGCGGTGGCTGGTCGCCGAGGGCGGCCCCGGTGACGACCTGCTGACCGGGGTCGCGGTGACCGAGACCGGGGTGGTCGCCACCGGCGGCACCCGGGGGGACGCGACGGCCGGCGGCAGCGACGCGCTCACCGTCGCGTACGACGCGACCGGTCGGCAGCGGTGGCGGAGCCTCGCCGGTGGACGGGGCGACGACGCCGGAGCCGAGGTGCTGGCGCTGCCCGGCGGCGAGGTGGCGGTGGTGTGCTTCACCCGCAGCGCGCTCGGGGTGCCGGCCGGGGGCGCCGACGTGTTGACCCTCCGCTACGACCGGCGGGGCAGGCAACTCCTCGCCGCCCAGTACGGCACCGCCCGCGACGACGCGGTGGACGCCTTCGGCGAGGAGAACGTCTACGCCGCCCGGGCCGCCGACGGGACGCTGCTGGTCAGCGGGCTCACCACCGGCGGCCTGGCCGACGGCGCCGTGCTCGGCAACGGCGACGTCTTCCTCGCCCCGGTCGACCCGACGAGGGGGCTGCCGTGACTGGTGAGGAAGGGCCCCTTGTACAACGAAAAACGATAGAAAGGGGCCCTTCCTTGCCCCAACCAGCTGCGCTGGACGGCGTGAAGGTGGTCGAGCTGGCGACCCTCTTCGCCGGGCCGCTCGCCACCGCCTTCCTCGGCGACTTCGGCGCCGACGTCGTCAAGGTGGAGCATCCGACCAAACCCGACCCGTCCCGGGGACACGGGCCGGCGAAGGACGGCGTCGGACTCTGGTGGAAGGTGCTCGGTCGCAACAAGCGGACCATCACCGCGAACCTCTCCGACCCGGCCGGGGCCGAGGTGTTGCGCCGGTTGGTCGCCGACGCCGACGTCCTGGTGGAGAACTTCCGACCCGGGACGCTGGAGCGCTGGGGGATCGGACCGGCGGAGCTGCACGCGGTCAACCCCCGGCTGGTGATCGCCCGGATCAGCGGCTTCGGCCAGGTCGGCCCGTACGCCCGGCGGCCCGGCTTCGGCACCCTCGCCGAGGCGATGAGCGGCTTCGCCGCCGCGACCGGCGAGCCGGACGGCCCGCCGACCCTGCCGCCGTTCGGGCTCGCCGACTCGGTGACCGCGCTCGCCACGGCGTACGCGGTCATGCTGGCGCTCCGCTCCCGGGATGCCACCGGGGTGGGGCAGGTCATCGACCTGGCGATCATCGAGCCGATCATGGCGATGCTCGGTCCGCAGATCACCTGGTACGACCAGCTCGGTTACCTCCAGCCCCGGCTCGGCAACCGGTCGAACAACAACGCGCCCCGGAACACGTACCGGTGCGCGGACGGGCGCTGGGTGGCGATCTCGACCAGCGCCCAGAGCATCGCCGAACGGGTGATGCGGCTGGTCGGGCGGCCGGAGCTGCTCGACGAGCCGTGGTTCGCCACCGGCAGCGGCCGGGCCGCGCACGCCGATGTCCTCGACGCCGCGGTGAGCGCCTGGGTGGCGGCCCGGAACCGCGACGAGGTGGTCGCCGCGTTCGAGCAGGCGGAGGCGGCGGTGGCGCCGGTCTACGACGTCCGGGACATCCTCGCCGACCCGCAGTACGCCGCGCTCGGCACCGTGGTCACGGTGCCGGACGACGACCTCGGCCCGGTGCGGATGCAGAACGTGCCGTTCCGGATGTCGGCGACGCCGGGGCGGATCCGGCACACCGGGCGGCGGCACGGGCAGGACACCGACGCGGTGCTGGCCGAGCTCGGCTACACCGCCGACGAGATCGCGGCGCTCCGCGCCCGGGGGGTGGTCTGATGCTCCTCACCTGGCTGTACGTGCCGGGAGACCGGCCGGACCGGTTCGGCAAGGCGGTCGACTCCGGCGCCGACGCGGTCATCCTCGACCTGGAGGACGCGGTGGTGGCGGCACGCAAGGCGTACGCCCGGGAGGCGGTCGCCGAGTTCGTCGCCACCCCGCACCGGGTGCCGGTCTTCGTCCGGGTCAACGAGCTGACCGGTCCGGACGTCGGCGCCGACCTGGACGCGGTCGCCGGGGCGCCCGGGCTGGCCGGGCTGCGCCTGCCGAAGGTGGAGTCCCCGGAGGCGGTCCGGGCGGTCGCCGAGCGGACGTCCGCGCCGCTGGACCTGCTGGTCGAGTCGGCGCTCGGCGTCGAGCGGGCGTACGAGATCGCGACCGCGCATCCGGCGGTGGCCTCGCTCGGGCTCGGCGAGGCCGACCTCCGCTCGGACCTCGGGGTGACCGCCGAGGAGGGGCTGACCTGGGTCCGGGGGCGGATCGTCGTCGCCGCCCGGGCCGCCGGGCTGCCGCCGCCGGCGATGCCGGTGTACGCCAACGTCACGGACCTCGCCGGGCTCGCCGAGTCGTGTGCGCGGGGGCGGCAGCTCGGCTTCGTCGGCCGGACCGCGATCCACCCCCGGCAGCTTCCGGTGATCGTGGAGGCGTTCCGGCCCTCCGAGGCGGAGGTCCTGCGGGCCCGGGAACTGCTGGCCGCGGTGGCCGAGGCCGAGACCCGGGACACGGGCACGGTGGTGTTGCCCGACGGCCGCTTCGCCGACCGGGCCATGGTCGCCGCCGCCCGCCGCACCGTCGACCTGGCCGAACGCTACTGACCGACCTCGTCCGTCCGTCGTCGGTCATGACGCCGTCGGCGGTATGGTCGTGACGTTGTCGGCGGGACCCGTCCGGGCGCGGCACCGTCGTGACCGACGATCCGGCGCGGCGGGTCCCGGCCGGTCCGGATCACCCGGACACGTCGTCCGCTCGCCCGATCCATCCGTACCGGTTCACTGTCGGGTCTGATATCGACATCCGCCGCTTTCGCCGCGAGGATTGACCTGGCGTCGCCGGCAGGCCCGCACCGGCCCGGTGGCCGGGGCGCGGTGGTCGGAGAGCCGCGCACCCGCGGCGTCGCGGGTGCGCGATCGACACGGTGCGAGTCTCCGGCGTCGAGGCGGGTCCGCCGACGCGGCGCCGGAGACGCGGATCCGGAGCGCCGAGACGAGGACCGGGAGGAAGACCGTGACGACCGCATCCGTCGCCAATCCCTTCGCCGCGGGCTGGGACCTGCACGACGTACTGGCGCGGATGCGCCGGGAGAGCCCGGTGGTCGAGGTGACGCTGCCGACCGGGGCCACGGCGTGGCTGGTCACCCGCTACGACGACGCGCAGCGGGCGCTGAGCGACCCTCGGTTCAGCAAGGCGGTCATGCCGGCCGGCGGGGTGAACTACCGGGCGCTGGTCCCGGAGAGCGTCGAGCGGGCGCTGAACCGGCACATGCTCGCCACCGACCCGCCGGACCACACCCGACTGCGCCGGCTGGTCGCCGGGCCCTTCGCCCCGCGCCGGGTCGCCGCCATGCGCCCGTGGATCGAGCAGATCGCGGAGCGCCTGCTGGACGGCGTCTCCGGCGCCGTCGAGGTCGACCTGCTCGACGCGTACGCCGCCCCGCTGCCGATCCAGGTGATCTGCGAGCTGCTCGGGATTCCCGTCGAGGATCAGACCACCTTCCGGGGCTGGGTCAACGCGATCCTCGCCGGCCCGATGAACGTGGCCGAGTGGCCGCCCGCGGTGATGGCGCTGCTGGACTACATCCGCGGCCTGCTGGTCGCCAAGCGCCAGGACCCGGGGGACGACCTGCTCTCGGCCCTGATCACCGCCCGCGACGAGGGTGACCGGCTGACCGACGACGAGCTGACCTCGATGGTCTACCTCCTGTTGATCGCCGGCCACGAGACGACGACCAACCTGATCGCCAACGGCATGCTGCTGTTGCTGTCGGAGCCGGCGCGGTGGGAGCGGGTGGTGGCCGAGCCGGAGCTGCTGCCCGGGGTCGTCGAGGAGTGCCTGCGCTACGAGGGTCCGGTGCAGACCGCCACCTTCCGTACCACCCTGGAGCCGGTCGAGCTGGGTGGGCACCTCATCCCCGCCGGCGCCACCGTGCTGGTCTCGTTGTCGTCGGCCAACCGGGACGCGGACCGCTTCCCCGACCCCGACCGGCTGGTCCTGGACCGGCCGGCCACGCCGAACCTGGCCTTCGGCCACGGCATCCACTACTGCCTCGGCGCGCCGCTGGCCCGGCTGGAGGGTCAGGTCGCCTTCGCCGCGCTGGCCCGGCGGTTTCCCGGGATGCGGCTGGCGGTGCCGCTCGACCAGCTCTCCTGGCGGCCCAGTGTGCTGATCCGGGGCCTGGCGGCGCTGCCGGTCACCCTGAACGGCACCCGCCAGCCCTAGACCGACCGGCGCCGCCGGTGGTGAACCGGCGGGCGGCCCGTGGCGCGTCACGGCCGCGGGACGCCGCCGCGGTGTGGCGGGTCGGCTCAGCGCTCCACGCCGTGCTGTTCGACGGCCCGTTGCACGGCCCGGTAGATCTGCCCGAACCGCAGCGCGTCGGCGGTGCGGACCAGCATCACCTCCCGGCCGTCGTACTGCACCCAGAGCTCCTGGACCCGGACGCCCTTCTCGTAGGAGCGGTCCAGCCAGGACAGCGGCAGTTCCAGGAACGGCGTGAGCGCGAAGGCCCCGACCGCGCAGGCCGCCAGGATCAACACGGCGAGCTGCCACTGGCCCCGGTCATGGGCGGAGTAGGCGAGCGACAGCACGCAGATCACCGCGACCAGCGGCGGGATCGAGAAGAGAAAGATGAGCACGCCTCGGCCGAGTAGCCGGGAGCGGGTCCGGGCGGTGCCGGGGCCGCGGGTGTGCCAGACGTACGTCACCTCGGCGACCGGTACGACGTGCCCGTTCGCCTGGATGCTCTCGGAGGTGACCCGCACCGTGTCGTCCCGGTAATAGAGCGTCACCATTCCAGCAAAGCGTGCCGGTTGGCCGTTGTCGATGGCGTGTGGTGTCCGCCCGGTCACAGCACGTCGAGGACAGCGGCGTCGGCGGGAACGCTGCGGCCGCCCTTGCAGACCCGGACGATCCCCTCGGGAACCGGGGCCAGCAGGCCGTTCGTGGCCGAGATGTCGTACGCCGGCAGCGAGGTGCCGTCGGCGGTGGTCGGGCGCTCGTGTGGCCGGGCGAAGACGACCAGGGTGGTGCCGTTGCCGATCAGGTCACCCTCGGTCGGGGTGTCGACGCCGGGCCAGACCGCCACCCGTTCCGCCGCGGCGGTGCCGGTCAGGGCCTGGTCCACCCGGACGACCAGCCCTCGGCCTGTGGTGACGCCGTCGGTCAGCAGGCTCTGCGCCACGACGGTGACCCGCAGCACCGCCGCCGACCGGGCGGCGTCGGCCCGGACGGCGGCGGTGGTGGGGCTCGGGCACTCGTCGGCGGTGCCGCCGGAGGACTCGGCGGCGTTGCACGCGGTCAGCGCGGCGGAGGCGGCCGCGACGGCCGGCAGGACTCGTAGCGCCGTACGCATCTCGACTGCCTCCTCACTCCGGCGTCCGCTGTCGCCGGTTCAGGTCCGGGCGGCCCAGTACGGCCCGTCGTTTTGGCTGATGATGTCCCACAGCGGCTTGTTCTCGGTGTCGACGCTGTGGTAGCTGAGCAACGGCCAGCCGTCCGAACCCCGTCCGGTCACCATCATCGTGTGGTCGGGAGAGTCGGGTGAGCCGTAACCGTCGATCTCCATTTGCATGACGTCGGAGATCAGCAAATCTTCAAGGTACTGCAGGAATGTTACCCGACCGCCGTAGTTGTATTCGTAGATATTCCAGTTTGTTGCCCCGCCCCAGGTGTAGGAGTGAATCGGGGTGCAGTCATTGCAGCGCCAGTACCAGACGTCGTAGTCGTCGTGATTCCAGAGTACGGCGGGGTAGTCCTCGGAGCCGGCCTCGGCGTACCGGCCGGTCCAGAGCGCCCACGAGACGAAGGTCGTGCAGTCGTTGGCGTCCCGGGTGTAGGGGACCGGGTGGTCGGTGGCGTAGTACAGGGCGAAGTCGACCATGGCCTGGTAGTCGTACGGTGGCCCCTCGCCGTTCTCTTGGATGGACCTTCGTTCCCTGATACATGAAATCGATCAGCGCGTCGATCGACGAAAATGTGTTGTGATGATATTGGGTCGTGGTATTCGTGTGACGGTCGGAGTCGAGGACCATGCCGACCCGGGATGCCGGTCGGCGTCGGACCCGGCGCCGCCGGTCGCCGGGACACCGGCCCGGGCTGGCGGTCAGCGGTGCGGGCTGCCCGTCGCGTGCTGCTCGACGGCCCGCTCCAGGGCCCGGTAGATCCGGCCGAACCGCGACGCGTCGCCGGTGCGGAGCAGCCGCACCGGCCTACCCCGCCACTGCGCCCAGATCTCCAGGTGGTGACTGCCCTGGTCGTAGCTGCGGTCGACCCGGTCGAGCAGGAGGTCGGCGACCGGGGCGGCGGCCAGTCCGACCAGGACGGAGACCCCGACGATGCCGACCGTGACGGCGAGCGGGGTGTGTAGGCGTACCGCGATCAGGAGGCCGGCCACGGCGGCGACCAGCGGGCCGGCGAGGGCCGCGAGCAGCGCACCGCGGCCGGCCAGGACGCCCCAGCGCCGCCCGGACCGGACGTGCCAGACCCGGGCGATCTCCCGCAGCGGGTACGCGTGCCCCGCCACCCGGATCGCCTCCGAGGTGACCCGCACCTGTCGGTCGTCGTAGTAGGTCGCCATCGCCACCGCCCTCGGCCGAGCCGTTCGACCTCTGCGAGCCGCGCCGAGCCCGCCGGCCGCGGCCTCCTCGCCGTGCGGAGCCCGCCGGCCGCGGCCTCCGAGTCGTTCGACATCGACGAGGCGCAGCCTATCGGGAACGTAACCACCGCGTCGGCCACTGTCACCAACCGACCGGGTACCTGGGGCAGCGGCTGACCGGGCGTTAAGGTGGGCCACGCGACATCGACGTGGAGGTGGGCTGTGGGCGACTTCGTCCGGGTGGAGAGCAGCGACGGCATCGGCACGATCCGGCTGGAACGGCCGCCGATGAACGCGCTGAACACGCAGGTCCAGGAGGAACTGAGGGCCGCCGCCACCGAGGTCGCCGCCGACCCCGCCATCCGCGCCGTCGTCGTGTACGGCGGGGAGCGGGTCTTCGCGGCCGGTGCGGACATCAAGGAGATGGCCGACATGTCGTACGTCGACATGGTGCAGCGGGCCGCCGACCTCTCCAGCGCGCTCGGCGCCCTCGCCCGGATCCCGAAGCCGGTGGTCGCGGCGATCACCGGGTACGCCCTCGGCGGCGGCTGCGAGCTGGCGCTGGCCTGCGACTGGCGGGTGGCGGCCGAGGACGCCAAGCTCGGCCAGCCGGAGATCAAGCTCGGCATCATCCCGGGTGCGGGCGGGACCCAGCGGCTCGCCCGGTTGATCGGCCCGGCCCGGGCCAAGGATCTGATCATGTCGGGCCGGATGGTCGACGCGGCCGAGGCGCTGCGGATCGGCCTCGTCGACCGGGTGGTCCCGGCCGAGTCGGTGTACGCCGAGGCGGTCGCCCTGGTCCGGCCGTACGTCACCGGCCCGGCCCAGGCGCTGCGGGCGGCGAAGCTGGCTGTCGACGGTGGGCTGGAGATGGACCTCGCCTCCGGGCTGGCCTGGGAGAGCCAGCTGTTCGCGGCACTGTTCGCCACCGAGGACCGCCGGGAGGGGATGGCCGCCTTCGTGGAGAAGCGCAAGCCGAACTTCACCGGGCGCTGACGGCCGGGGCTGGTCTGGCCCGGGGGCCCGGTCAGACCCAACCCCGCCGTACCGCCTCCATGCCGGCCTGGAAGCGCGTCTCGGCGCCCACCGATGCCATGATCTGGTGCACGCGGCGGTGTACGGTGCGCACGCTACAGCCCAGGGTCCGGGCGATGGTCTCGTCGGTGGCGCCACTGGCCAGCAGGCCGATCAGGTCGGTGTCCCGGGCGGAGAGCCCGGCGGGGCGACCCTGGCCGATCCGGTTGATCGCGACCGCCCGCTCCCACAGGGCCTCGAAGAGCGCGCTGAACGCGTCGAGCAACGACGAGGGGTACACCAGATAGGCGGCGTCGGCCAGGTAACCGTCGCGCAGCACGGGGACCAGCGCGAGGCGGTCGTCGCAGATGACCAGCTTCATCGGCACATCCCGGGCGACCCGTGCCCGTTCACCCCGCTGGATCCCCTGCCAGATCTCGGCCATCCGCCCGGGGATGGCCAGCGCCGCCTGGTCGTACACCACCCGGTAGGTGAGTCCGCGATCGGTGAGCTGCTGGTTCTCCTCGGCGTTCCCCGCCACCGGGTTGTCCAGATAGGGCGGGCGGTCCAGGCCGCGGATCTGCACCCGGGCCTCGCGCTGCAACCGGACAAACGTGGCGCGGACGTTGGCCGCCCCCTCGATCACCTCGACGAGTTCGGCCGGGTGGTGCCGGACCGGGTCGCGCCGCCGGATCTCCTCGGCCAACTCGCGGGCGTGCGCGCGCAGGCGGAGCAGGTCCCGTTCCCGCTCGGCGATCAGCGACGCGGCGACCTGGTCGGGTGGCACCGCGGCGTACCGGGCCGGGCGTCCGGGCAGTCGGGTGACCAGGCCGCGGTCGACCAGCCGCCGGAGGGTCCGGGTCAACCGGGCCCGGGACAGCCCGAGTTCGTCGAGCAGTTCGTTGACGGTCGCCTGCCGGCGGCGCGCCAGCGTCTCGTAGACGGACTCCTCGGGACCAGGGATGCCCACCACATGCCACATCCGCTTCCTCCGTCGGGTACCGGCCGGGTAGCCGGGCTTCGGCTCCGAGTCGGGAACCGGCCAACTGTCCGGAACATGAACGCCCTGGGACATTGTCCGGCTGATGATCAGGCTGACAAGATCATCCGTCGGTGCGCCCCGTCCGGGCCCCATCGACGCGGTCGGGCAGCGGGCCACCTGCCGGGAGCCCACCGAAGGAGTCATGGATGGCCGAGCCCTTACGACCGGGACGGGTCCGCCGGGCCCTGCACCGGAGCAGACTTGTCGCCGCCGCCGCGCTCGCCCTGTTGATCGCCGGTCCGGCGGTGTTCGCGCCGCCGGCGCTGGCGAGTCCGGCGGAGTCACCCGCCGCCCCACCGGCGAGCTGGCAGCGGCTCGGCTACCAGCCGGCCGGGTGCAACACCAGCACCCCGGGCACCGCGGCGGATGGCACCCCGCTGGCCCGCTGCTACGCGCTCGGCCTCGCCGCCGAGTCTGGCCGGTTGCGCCAGCAGGCCGCGGCGCCCCCGCCGACCGCGCTGGGACCCGCCGACATCCAGGCGGCGTACCGCCTGCCGGACGGCGGCGAGGGCCGGACGGTGGCCGTCGTGGTCGCGTTCGGCTACGCCGCGGCCGAGGCCGACCTGGCGGTGTTCCGGGCCCACTACGGGTTGCCGCCGTGCACCTCCGCCAACGGCTGCTTCCGGAAGGTGGACCAGCGGGGCGGCACGGACTACCCGCGCGAGGACCCGGGCTGGTCGATCGAGGCGGCGCTCGACCTGGACGCGGTCTCCGCCGCCTGCCCGAAGTGCAACATCCTGCTCGTCCAGGCCGATGACAACTCCATGGCCAACCTCGGCGCCGCGGTCGACACGGCGGCCCGGCTGGGCGCGACGGCGATCTCCAACTCCTACGGCGTGGCCGGGGAGTACCGCTGGCAGTCCCGCTACAACGCCCACTACGACCACCCGGGGATCGCGGTCACGGTCGCCAGCGGCGACGTCGGCTACGTGCAGAGCTACCCGGCGACCATCCCGAACGTGGTGGCCGTCGGCGGTACCCGGCTGACCCGGGACTCCTCGGCCCGCGGCTGGACCGAGACGGCCTGGTCGGAGGCGGGCAGCGGCTGCTCGTTCTTCGAGCCCCGGCCGGCGTACCAGGCCGAGCTGGACACCGGCTGCCCGGACACCCGGGCCACCGCCGACATCTCCGCGGTGGCCGACCCGGAGACCGGACTGGCCGTCTACAACACCTCCGGCCAGGACGGCTGGGCGCAGTACGGCGGCACGTCGCTGGCCGCCCCGCTGGTCGCGGCGATGTACGCGCTGGCCGGCACCCCGCTGCCGGGCAGCTACCCGGTGACCTACCCGTACCGCGCGGACAAGCGCGGCCACCTCTTCGACATCACCGAGGGCAGCAACGGGTGGTGTGACACCGTGCTGTGCACCGCCGGCCCCGGCTGGGACGGGCCGACCGGCGTCGGCTCCCCCAACGGGGTCGCCGCGCTGACCCTCGGCGAGTTCGGGCAGCTCGACGGCACCGTCTCCGGCACCAAGGGTGCCGGCCCGCTCGCCGGGGCGACGGTCACCGCCACCGACCGCGCGGGCGGGACGTTCCAGGCCGTGACCGACGCGGCCGGCCGGTACCAGCTGGCGTTGCCGGTGGGCGACTACCAGCTCACCGCCACCGCGTTCGGCTTCCGCGAGCAGACCCGCGCCATCACCGTCGGCGTCCGGGACAGCGCCTCGTACGCCTTCCAGCTCCCCTCGGTGCCGAGCCGCCGCCTCACCGGTACGGTCCGGGACGGCTCCGGGCAGGGCTGGCCGGTGTACGCGTCGATCCTCATCGACGGCTACCCGCACGGTCCGGTGTACACCGACCCGTTCACCGGCCGCTACCAGGTCGATCTGCCGACCGGTGCCGAGTACACGCTGCGGGTGTCCCCGGTGGACATGCCCGGCTACGTCACCAGCACGACGACGGTGGCCGTCGAGGCGCGCAAGCCCGGCCAGCCGCGCGAGGTGCGGCACGACGTGTCGCTCGCCGTCGACGCTAAGTCCTGCACCGCCCCCGGGTACACCAACCGGTACCGCGGGGTCAGCACCGACTTCACCGGTTGGGGCGACGCCGCCCGGGACGGCTGGCGGGTGACCGACGACGCCGGTTCCGGCCGGACCTGGCGGTTCGACGACCCCGGGGCCAAGGGCAACCTGACCGGCGGTAGCGGCGACTTCGCGATCGTCGACGGCTGGTACCGCCCCGGCGTGCAGGACACCAGCCTGATCAGCCCGCCGGTGGACCTCGGCGACGAGCAGGACCCGGTGATCGGGTTCGACACGCACTACTCGGCCTGGGACGAGCAGACCGCGGACGTCCTGCTCAGCCTGGACGACGGCGACACCTGGACGAGCGTCTGGCACGCCTCGACGCAGGATGTCCAGGGGCGGATCGAGATCCCCATCCCGCAGGCGGCTGGCCAGGACGGGGTGCTGGTCCGGTTCCGCTACCAGGGCGAGTACGACGACTGGTGGCAGCTGGACAACGTGTACGTGGGTAACCGGTCGTGCGTCCCGGTGCCCGGTGGACTGGTCGCCGGCCGGGTGCGGGACGACAACACCGGCGACGGGCTGACCGGCGCGACGGTGACCGCCAGCGGATCGGCCGCCGCCGCCACCAGCCAGGCCACGCCGCAGGACACCCGGCTCGCGGACGGCTTCTACTGGCTCTTCGCGCCGGGCACCGGCTCGGTCGAGCTGACCGCGACCGCTCCGCACTACGCGGACAGCACCGCGAGGGTGCGCATCGAGCCCGGCGGCGTGGTACGGCGGGACTGGCGGCTGGCGGCCGGCCGGCTGCGGGTCGGCCCGGCAGAGCTGTCGTTCGCCACCCGGCCCGGCGGGACCGGCCGCCGGACGGTGCGGCTGCGCAATGACGGCGACCAGCCGCTGCGGGTCCGCCTCGTCGAGCAGGACCGCGGCTACACGTCGGCCGACGGCCGCCCCCGGCCGAACGGGCCGGGAGCGCCGCTGATCCGCGTGGCCCAGGAGACCTCGGTCGCCGCCGGCGCGGCGTCCGGCGGGGCCCGCCCGGCGCCTACCGCCGCGCCCGCCGCCGGTGCCGCCACCGCCTGGACCCAACTGCCCGAGTACCCGCTGATCATCATGGACAACCTGGTGGCCGACCAGGACGGCACGGTGTACTCGGTGGCCGGCACCGGGATCGAGGGCATCACGGCCCAGGGGTACGCCTACGACGAGCGCACCGGGGCCTGGCGGCGGATCGCCGACCTGCCCGAGCCGCGTCAGGCGCCGATCGGCGCGTTCGTCAACGGCCGGCTGCTGGCGGTGGGCGGCTGGGACGACGCGGGCGCCACCACCTCCACCACGTACTCCTACGACCCGCAGAGTGACCGTTGGTCCCGCCGGGCCGATCTGCCCGCTCCGGTGAGCGCGGGCGCGGCGGCCTCGGTCGACGGCCGGCTGTACGTGGTCGCCGGGTGTACGACGGGCGAGTGCGCACCGGCGTCCACCGCGACGTACCGCTACGACCCGGGCGCCGACACCTGGACGCGGCTCGCCGACTACCCACAGGCGGTGGCCTTCCTCGGCTGCGCGGCGGCCGGCGACGGTCTGGTCTGCGCGGGTGGGGTCGACCCGGCCACCGGGGAGGTGAGCAGCGCCACCTACCGGTACTTCGCCGACGCGGACACCTGGGTGCGGATGGCGGACCTGCCGTTCCGGTCCTGGGGCATGGCCTACGCCGACGCCGGTGGCAAGTTCCAGGTGATCGGCGGGGTGGTCAACGATTCGGTGAGCAACCAGGCGGCCGAGTACGACCCGGCGACCAACGTCTGGTCGGCCCTGCCGAACGCGGCCAACGCCCTCTACCGGGGTGGTGCCGCGTGCGGCCTCTACCAGATCGGCGGCTCGGCGTACTCGTTCAACGCCACGCCGCTGGCCCAGCGGCTGCCCGGGTACGACGACTGCCTGCGCGGGTCGGCGGTGTCGTGGCTGTCGGTGAGCCGCACCGGTGAGCTGACGCTGCCGCCCGGCCGGTCGATCACGATCACCGTCTCGGTCGCCGCTCCGGCCGCCGCGTCACCCGGTGAGTACGCCGCCCGGCTGGCCTTCGTGACGGACACCCCGTACCAGGTCGAGCCGATGCCGGTGACGATGCGGGTCCGCTAGCCCGCCCCGCCTCGCGCCCGCCCGGTGGCACCGCGCGCCGGGCGGGCGCGACGCGTTGCGCGGGCCGCCCGCGCTCGACCCGTGCCGGGCACCCACCTCAGGCGGTACCGGCGGTCGGCGCCGCTTCAGGTGGAGCGCTCGTAGCGTTCGGCGTACCGGCTCGCCGAACATCCGCCGGAAGTCCCGGACGATGTGTGGCTGGTCGGCATGGCCGAGCTCGGCCGCCAGCTCGGCCCAGTCGACCGGTTCGCCCCGGGCGAGTCGCTGGCCCACCTCGTGCAGTCGGTACCGGCGGATCACCCACTTCGACCGGCACGTCGACCGGACCGGGCGGGTCACGATGGAACACCTCGCGTGCGTCGACCGTCCGGTCGGATGGTCGGGACGGGAGCACCCAGGATCGGCCGAAAGCCCGCCGGCCGGAAGGCCACCCCGAACAGGTCGGTCCCGGTCAGCGAGAACGTCGTCGCGGCCTGGAGCCAGCCCGCCGCGTCGGCGCTGGACCACCTACTCGGCCTCACCGGGCCGGATCCCGGCCGGCCGCGCTGACCTTCTACCGGCCGGTAATCTCACAGCGATCACCGTTGTGGATGTCGGCACGGCAGGACGGGAGCGGCGATGGCAGACCGGATCGAGGGACACGGCGGCGACCTCGCCCTCGCGGCGGTGCGCGCGTACGGCGTGCGGGAGATGTTCACCCTCTCTGGCGGTCACGTGTTCCCGCTCTACGACGCGGCGCACCGTAGCGGGTTCCCCATCTACGACGTCCGGCACGAGCAGTCCGCCGTCTTCGCCGCCGAGGCGGTCGCCAAGCTACAGCGCCGGCCGGGGCTCGCGGTCCTCACCGCGGGGCCCGGGGTCACCAACGGCGTCTCCGGGCTGACCAGTGCGTACTTCAACGCGTCCCCGGTGCTGGTGCTCGGCGGCCGGGCGCCCGCCTTCCGCTGGGGGGCGGGGAGCCTCCAGGAGCTCGACCACGTCCCGCTGGTCGCCCCGGTGACCAAGCACGCCGCCACCGTCCTCGCCCCCGACGACATCGCCACCGCGGTCGCCGGTGCCCTCGACACCGCACTCACCCCGCACCGGGGTCCGGTCTTCCTCGATCTCCCCCTGGAGGTGGTCTTCTCCACCGGCGAGGCGGCGCCGCCGACGCCGACCGTACCGCTGATCGAGCCGGATCCGGACGAGGTCGCCACCGCGGTCGGGCTGATCGCGCGGGCGCGGCGTCCGGTCATCGTCGCCGGCTCCGACGTGTACGCCGCGGACGCGGTCGAGGCGCTGCGTGCCGCCGCCGAGGCGCTGCGGGTGCCGGTCTTCACCAACGGGATGGGGCGGGGCGCGTTGCCACCCGGCCACCCGCTGCACTTCGCCAGGGCCCGCCGGGCCGCGCTCAGCGGGGCGGACGTGGTGGCGGTCATCGGCACGCCGCTCGACTTCCGGCTCAACTTCGGCGACTTCGGCGACGCCACGGTGGTGCACGTGGTCGACGCCCCGAGTCAGCGGGCCCAGCACGTGCAGCCGGCGGTCAGCCCCGCCGGCGACCTGCGGTCGATCCTCACCGCGTTCGCGGACCACTCCGGCGACCGGGCCGACCACGAGTCCTGGATCGCCGACCTGCGGACCGCCGAGGACGCCGCCCGGGCCAGGGACGCCGAGGCGATGGTGGCCGAGACCGACCCGATCAAGCCGGCCCGGGTCTACGGCGAGCTGCGCCGGATCCTCGCCCCGGACGCGGTCACCATCGGCGACGGCGGCGACTTCGTCTCGTACGCCGGCCGCTACCTCGAACCGGTTCAGCCCGGCACCTGGCTCGACCCCGGCCCGTACGGATGCCTCGGCACCGGCATGGGGTACGCGATGGGAGCCCGGGTCACCTACCCGGACCGGCAGGTCTGTGTGCTGATGGGGGACGGGGCCGCCGGGTTCTCCCTGATGGACGTCGAGTCGCTGGTACGGCAGAAGCTGCCCGTGGTGATCGTGGTCGGCAACAATGGCATCTGGGGCCTGGAGAAGCACCCGATGCGCGCCATGTACGGCTACGACGTCGCCGCCGACCTGCAACCGGAGCTGCGCTACGACCAGGTGGTGGCCGCGCTCGGCGGGGCGGGGGAGACGGTGGCGAAGGCGGCGGAGCTGGGGCCGGCACTGGAGCGGGCCTTCGCCGCGGGGGTACCGTACCTGGTCAATGTCCTGACCGACCCGGCCGACGCGTACCCGCGGTCGTCCACTCTGGCCTGACCGACCCGGCGGCGCGGGTGGGCGGCTCCGATCCCACACCGTCGGTGCGGCTCCGATTCCACACCGGCGGCGTGGCTCACCGCCCGGGGCCGAAGCGGTCCGGTGCCCAGAACCACTCCTCCGAGGCGCCGGCGTCGTCGTCCGCACCGGAGATGGTGACGTCGCTGACCTGGAGCGGAGGCGGTTCGGCGCCGTCCGGTGGCGGTGCGGTGAGCACGGAGCGGGGCCGGGGCGGACCGGCGGCGAGGAGCGGCAGCAGCAGGACCCCGAGGACGAGCGGGGCGGCCATGTAGCGGGCGGCCTGGGCGTTGTTGACCGCCAGGACCGAGAGCTGGTTGCCCAGGCTCAGCGCGGCGAGGACGAGCAGTGCCCGTTCCCGACGTCGCCAGGCCAGCAGCCCGACGACCAGGTACGCCAGGTAGGCCCAGGTGGCGCCGCGCCAGAGCAACCACTCGGGCCCGCTGACCCGACGGGTCAGGGCGTCCGCGAGCGACCCGGCCCGTTCGCTGACCGGCTGGCTGAACGCGACGGCCCGGACCCGGTCGTCCGCGAACCGCGGATCGTGGTCGAGGTAGATCGGCAGGGCCCAGGCGGTCGGGGTGCGGCTCAGCACCCCGGCCGGGGTGGGCCGCCAGGCGATCGAGGCCCGGCACCAGCGGGCCTTCAGGACGGTCATCGGCGCGCGTCGGGCCAGTCGCCACCAGGCGGCGAGGAGGTCGGCCCGCCGGGCGGCCGCCGCCCGGCGGTCGAAGTCGGCGTGGTGGACGGTGGGGTCGACGGTGTAGCAGTTGGCCGAGGAGCGCCAGTGCGCCAGCGGTGCCACCGTGGCCAGCAGCGCCGTCTCCTCGGCCGGGAAGTCCTGCGGGTCGGCGGCGTACCCGACCGCGAGGTCGGCGAGGAAGGTCTCGACCGCCACGATCGGGTCGCTGTCCCGAACCCCGACCGCGGGCAGCAGGGCCCAGTTGGCCAGCAGGGCCACCGTCGTCGCCACCATCCCGGCCAGCAGTATCCGTAGCGCGGTCCGCCGGACCAGCAGCGCGACCACGGCGACGACCGCCGCGACCAGGAACCCGTTCTGGCGGAACAGGCAGATCAGGGTCAGCGCGGCGACCACGGCAGCGAGCAGCGCCCGGGGAAACGCCGGGTGTCCGCCCGCCCGACGCCACGCGACCAGCCGGGCCAGCGTGCCGAGCAGGAAGACGTGGCAGATGACGTACGGCACGTCCGTCCAGACGCAGAGCACGAAGGAGCCGACCGGCGGCAGCAGGACGACCGCGACGGCGGCGGCGCCCCAGCACCAGGCCGGGCCGCCGATCCGACGCAGCCCGGTGACGGCGTACGTCAACCCGGCGGCCAGCGCGCAGGCCTGGGCCAGGGTCAGCGCCCCGACCCCGCCGGTGAGCTGGATCGACAGCCAGACCAGCCCGGTGTAGGCGACCGGGTGGTGGCTGTTCCAGTTCCCGGTGGTCGCCTGCCAGACGTGGTCGAGCGAGTCCGGGCTGAACAGCCCCGGATACCTGGCGGCCCACCAGACGACCAGCACGGCCTGCGTCAGGACGAAGGTGGTGCCGCCGAGTGGGGGCCGCCGCCGGTGCCGACGCCGCGCCGGCCCGTCCAGCGGGTCGGTGTGGCGGTCCGGCGACGCCTCGGCCAGGTGGACCGGTCCGGCGACCACCTCGTGCGTCATTGCACCCCTCTCCCTCGCTTCCCCGGCGCACACGCCGGACGGCACTGTGAGGGGTGCACTGCTGGGCCATGGTATGGCCGCGGGACAGCGGCGGTCGGTGGAATGTCCGACTCCCGCCGAATCCGGGCCGGCCGGCCCCATCCGGCCTGGACCGTCAGCCGGCCGTTCGGCGCCGCTCGGCCGGGGCGGCGCCGCGTCAGCCCGGTGGGTCAGGGGTGGGCGGCCGGCAGGTCGCGGGGGACCGGGTCAGTCGCGGGGGAGACCGTGTCGTCAGTCATCCGCGCCGAGGGGTGGGGCGAGCGCGGTCCGACCACGGCGCCGGCCGGGGTGGAAGGGGGGCCGCGCCGGCGGGCGGTCTCGGCTCAGCTCTCCGGCTTGTCCGGCTCCCGGGGTGGCTCGCCGGCCTCCCGGCGCCGCAGCTCCTCCTCCCGGCGCCGCAGGTCCCGTTCCCACCGCTCGAACATCTCCCGGTCCTGCCGCGCCCGGCGCTCGTCCAGCGAGCGCAGGAACTCGGGGTCGTCGTCCGGGGCGAGGGGCCGGCGGTTGCGCCCGCCCAGGCCGGTGGAGGTACCGGCGGCGGGGAGCGGACGTCCGGCGGCGAACCAGACGATCGACCCGACGAGGGGGAAGAAGAGGATGATCAACACCCAGGCGATCCGGGGGAGCGCCCGAATCTCGTCCTCCTCGGCGGAGAGGCAGCTGATCAGGGCGACCACGGCCAGGATGAGTTGCCCGATGGCGAGGAGCGCATAGAGGCGGACCATGTGGCCATGATGACGTACCCGATTGGCTCAGCGCATCGGCGCCAGGACCAGCAGCACGCCGAGTACGGCGAAGCCGGCCGAGACCAGGGCGGCCAGCGGTAGGGCGAGCCGGTGGGCACCGGACGCCCCGGGGCCGGACCGGGGCGCCGACCCCGCGTACCGGGGAAAGGTCGCCACCAGGACGGCGAGCCAGCCGAGTCCGGTCAGCGCGGCGAGCACCGTGCCGGCGGTGCCCCGGGTGAGCGCCAGCCGGGTGGCGAGCACCGCGACCACGCTGACCGCGAGGACCGTCCGCCGCCAGGCCAGGCGGGTACGCTCCCGGGCCAGCCCGGGGTCCCGGACCGGCCCCTCCCGGTCGGCGGCGCGGCCCGTCATGACCGCTGTCGGCCGGCGTTCCGGGCCGGCCGGTCCCGATCCCCGGTCCGGCGGGTCACGACTGCCGGACCGCCTGGACCAGCACCGCCACCACGAGCAGGACGGCGCCGAGCCCGACCAGCAGGGCGAGCAGCGCCGGGAACCGGGAGGCGGGCAGCTCCCGGCCGAGCCGGATGGCACGTTCGGCCCGGGCCCAGTGGTCCACGGCGCGGATCGCCACCGCCCCGCCGAGCAGTAGCAACGCGATGGCGAGCACCTCGCGCAGGTGCCGTACGGGCAGTGGGGGCAGGAACTGCGCGACGGCGAGCCCACCGCCGACCAGCGCCAGCCCGGTACGCAACCAGGCCAGGAATGTTCGTTCGTTGGCGAGCGAGAACCGGTAGTCCGGAGTCTCGCCGATCTCGCGGAGTTCGTGCGGATCGAACCACCGCCGGATCGCCTCGAACACGATCACGATTATCCGGTGGGCCTCGGCCTTAGCCTGGTCAGGTGAGCGATCTCGACGTCGACGTGCTCCGTACCGCCTACGACGCCCAGCTGCGGGCCCGGCCGCCGGAGCCGGTTCCCGAGGGCGTGACGGTGGAGCGCGATGGTCCGCTGCTGCGGATCCAGGGGCTCGGCCGGGGCGGCTTCGTCACCTACCGCGACCTGGACGGGGTGCGGGGGACGGAGCTGGACGAGCTGATCGTCCGGCAGCGCGACCACTTCGCCGCGCGGGGCGAGCAGGTCGAGTGGAAGCTGCACGGCCACGACGAGCCCGCCGACCTGCCCGAGCGGCTGCGGGCCGCCGGCTTCGTCCCGGAGGAGCGGGAGACGGTCATGATCGGGCCGGTCGGACCGCTGGCGGCCACCCTCCCGGTCCTGCCCGAGGGCGTACGGCTGCGCGAGGTGACCGCCCGGGCGGACCTGGACCGCATCGGCGAGCTGACGTCGGTGATCTGGGGCGGCGACGGCGACTGGCTGGCGGAGGGGCTGGCCCGGGAGATCGCCGCCGGTGCCGCCCTGGACCAGCCGCCGCTCACCGTGGTGGTCGCCGAGACCGACGCGGGCGAGCTGGTCAGTGCCGCCTGGGTCCGCTACGTCCCCGGGACCCGGTTCGCCACCCTCTGGGGCGGCGCGACCCTGCCGCGGTGGCGCCGCCGCGGCATCTACCGGGCGCTGGTCGCCTACCGGGCCCGGCTGGCCGAGGTACGCGGCTTTCCACTGTTGCAGGTGGACGCCTCCGACGACAGCCGGCCGATTCTGCAACGGCTCGGGTTCGTCCCGGTCACCACCACGACCCCGTACGTCTACACTCCGAAGCCGTGATCGAACCGCTGACCGACGAGGAGCAGGCGATCCTGAAACGGGCCGCCTTCGGCGCGGTCCTGCTGGTGTCCAATGCCGAGCCGGGCGCGTTCTCCATGATCAAGGAGAGCATCGCGGCGTCGAACACGTTCGCCGGCACCACCGGACTGGTCCGGGAGTCGCTGACCACCGGCGCGTTGCCGCACTTCCCGGCCGGGACCGACGTGCCGGCGGCGGTGCTGCCGGCGCTGCGCCGCGCGATGGAGATCCTCCGGTCCAAGGCACCGGACGAGGCGGCCCGGTACCGGTCGGCGGTGTTGGACGCCGCCGAGGAGGTGGCCCGGGCGCACGACGGGGTCAGCCCGAACGAGGCGGCGATGATCGACGGCATCCGGGCCGCCCTCGACTCCGCCGCCTGAGCGTCGGCTCGCGCCCGAGGTCGCGACGACCGCGCCCGCGTCGCGCCGGGTGGCCGTGCCGGCGCCTCCGTCTCCCGGCGGCCGCGCCCGGCGCCTCGGCCGCGTGATGGATCGCGGGACCGATGGGCTCGTCGAGGTCGAATCGGTGTTGTTCGATGGGTGGAGTCCCGTCGGGTGGGCCCCAGGTGAGCCGGGTCACTCCGGCGAGGTCCGGAGCCCTATGCTACTTGTGGGTAACATTGCCGTCACGGGGGCAACTCCCCGCCTCCCGGGCGCGGCTGGTCGTCCGTTGCGGCTGACCGATCGTTAAGGTAGGCGGGAGGTGCCCGGACCGAACCGGGCGGGCAGCGTCGCAGGCGGCGGGATCGCCAACAACAGGAGGGGTCGTCGAAGCGCGATGAACATCGTCGTACTCGTCAAGCAGGTGCCCGATTCGAGCATGGACCGCAGCCTGCGCAGTGACGACAACACCGTCGACCGGGGGTCGGCAAGCAACGTCATCAACGAGATGGACGAGTACGCCATCGAGGAGGCGTTGCGCGTCAAGGAGGCGCACGGCGGTGAGGTGACGGTCCTGACGATGGGACCGAGCCAGGCCACCGAGTCGATTCGCAAGGCGTTGCAGCTCGGCGCCGACAAGGCCGTACACGTCCTCGACGACGCGTTGGCGGGCTCCTGCGCGGTGGCCACCTCCCGGGTGCTCGCCGCGGCTCTCGGGCAGCTCAACCCCGACCTGGTCCTCTGCGGGGCCGAGTCGACGGACGGCCGGGTGCAGGTGATGCCGCACATGCTGGCCGAACGGCTCGGCATCGCCGCGCTGACCGGCGCCCGCAAGCTCACCGTCGACGGCAGCACCCTGACGGTGGAACGGCAGACCGAGGAGGGGTACGAGGTGGTGACCGCGAGTACGCCGGCCATCGTCTCGGTCTGGGACACCATCAACCAGGTTCGCCTCGCCTCGTTCAAGGGCATCATGGCCGCCAAGAAGAAGCCGGTGCAGACCCTCTCCCTTGCCGACCTCGGAGTGCCGGCGGAGGAGGTCGGCACCGCCGGGGCGACCAGCGAGGTCGTCTCCCACCGGCGCCGCCCGCCGCGTTCGGTGGGGCAGCGGATCACCGACGACGGCACCGGCGGCGTCAGGCTGGTCGAGTTCCTCGCCGCCGAGAAGTTCGTCTGAGCGGGCCCGAGAGACAGGAGAGGATTGGCCATGGCTGAGGTACTCGTCGTCGTCGAAGCCACCCGGGAGCTCGGCGTCAAGAAGGTCACGCTCGAACTGCTCACCCTCGCCCGCCAGCTCGGCAGCCCGTCCGCCGTGGTGCTCGGCGGTCCCGGCGCCGCCGACCGGCTCGGCGCCCAGCTCGGCGAGTACGGCGCGGAGAAGATCTACGCGGCGGAGCACGAGGATATCGACGGCTACCTGGTGGCGCCGAAGGCGACCGTGCTGGCCGACCTGGTCCGGCGGGTGCAGCCGGCCGCGGTGCTGCTGGCGTCCAGCCAGGAGGGGAAGGAGATCGCCGGCCGGCTGGCGGTCAAACTGGACAACGGCCTGCTCACCGACGTGTCCGAGCTGGCACCGGACGGCACCGCGACCCAGGTCGTCTTCGCCGGCTCGACCATCGTCACCTCGCGGGTCACCCGGGGGCTGCCGCTGGTGACCGTGCGGTCGAACTCGGTCACACCCGCCCCGGCCCCGGCCACCCCGACCGTCGAGCGGCTCGACGTCGTTCTCGGCGAGGCGGACAAGCTGGCCCGGGTGCTCGACCGGGTGGCCGAGCAGAAGGGGAGCCGCCCGGAGCTGACCGAGGCGTCGGTGGTGGTCTCCGGCGGGCGTGGCGTCGGCAGCGCGGACAACTTCAAGCTGGTCGAGGAGCTGGCCGACCTGCTCGGCGGCGCGGTCGGCGCCTCCCGGGCCGCGGTCGACTCCGGCTTCTACCCCCACCAGTACCAGGTGGGGCAGACCGGCAAGACCGTCTCGCCGCAGCTCTACATCGCCCTGGGCATCTCGGGCGCGATCCAGCACCGCGCCGGGATGCAGACCTCGAAGACGATCGTCGCGGTCAACAAGGACCCCGAGGCGCCGATCTTCGAACTCGCCGACTTCGGTGTGGTGGGCGACCTGTTCAAGGTCGTACCGCAGGCCGTCGAGGAGATCCGCAAGCGCCGGTGACGCCGGCGAACCAGCCGGACGGCGGCCGGGCCACGCTCTCGGGGCGGCCCGGCCGCCGCCGTCTTCGGCGGCCGTCCGTTGGTGCCGTGTGCGGCGATCGTCCGTCCGTGCTGTATTCGGCGGTCGTCCGGTCGCCGCCGGCCGGTCGGGGCGGGTTTCCCGGTCCGGCCGGACCGCCGCGGTGGCCGGAGCCGGCAGGCCGCGCGGATCCGTCCGCTGTCGTGACTAGGCTGGACCCGATGAACTATCTGGACCACGCGGCGACGACTCCGATGCTCGACGAGGCGTTGGAGGCGTACGTCGCGACCGCGCGCGAGGTCGGCAACCCGTCGTCGCTCCACGCCGCCGGCCGCCTGGCCCGGCGCCGGGTCGAGGAGTCCCGGGAGCGGGTGGCCGCCGCGTTGGGCGCCCGGCCGTCCGAGGTCGTCTTCACCGGCGGCGGCACCGAGAGCGACAACCTCGCGGTCAAGGGCATCTTCTGGGCCCGACGGGCCGCCGACCCGGGCCGGGCCCGGGTGGTGGCGAGCGCGATCGAACACCACGCGGTGCTCGACCCGGTCGAGTGGCTGGTACGCCACGAGGGCGCCTCGGCGAGCTGGCTGCCGGTCGACGGCGCGGGCCGGCTCACCCCGGAGACGCTGGCCGCCGTTCTCGACGAGCACGCCGCCGAGGTGGCCCTGATCTCGGTGATGTGGGCCAACAACGAGGTCGGTACGGTCCAGCCGATCGCCGAGCTCGCCGAGGTCGCCGCGGCGTACGGCATCCCGTTCCACACCGACGCGGTGCAGGCCGTCGGCCAGGTGCCCGTCGACTTCGCCGCCAGCGGCGTGTCGGCGCTCACCGTGACCGGGCACAAGCTCGGCGGACCGATCGGGGTGGGTGCCCTGTTGCTCAGCCGCGACGTGACCGCCACGCCCGTCCTGCACGGCGGCGGCCAGGAGCGTGACGTCCGGTCCGGCACCCTGGACGCGCCCGGGATCGTCGCCTTCGCGGTCGCGGTCGAGGCCGCGGTCAAGACCCAACAGGAGTACGCCGCCCGGGTCGGCGCGCTCCGCGACGACCTGGTTGCCCGGGTCCGGCAGGCGGTGCCGGAGGCGATCTACAACGGCGACCCGGACAACCGACTGCCCGGCAACGCCCACTTCTCCTTCCCCGGCTGCGAGGGCGACGCCCTGCTTCTCCTTCTCGACGCGCAGGGCATCGCCTGCTCGACCGGGTCGGCCTGCTCCGCCGGGGTGGCCCAGCCCTCGCACGTGCTGCTGGCGATGGGGGCGGACGACGACAGGGCCCGCTCCTCGCTGCGCTTCTCCCTCGGCCACACCTCGACCGCCGAGGACGTCGACGCCCTGATCGCCGCCCTGCCCGGAGCCGTCGAGCGGGCCCGCCGGGCGGGCGCGATCCGATCCGCGCGCGCCTGACGGCGGCCGGAACACCGCTGGTCGGGGCGGCTAGGCTCGGAGGGTGGAGGTGGACCGGTGAAGGTGTTGGCAGCCATGTCCGGCGGCGTGGACTCGGCGGTCGCCGCGGCGCGGGCGGTGGAGGCCGGGCACGACGTGACGGGTGTGCACCTCGCGCTGGCCCGGAACCCGCAGACCTACCGGACCGGGGCCCGGGGCTGCTGCACGCTGGAGGACTCCCGGGACGCCCGGCGGGCCGCCGACGTGATCGGGATCCCGTTCTACGTCTGGGACCTGGCCGATCGGTTCCACGCCGACGTGGTGGAGGACTTCGTCGCCGAGTACGCGGCGGGCCGTACCCCGAATCCCTGTCTGCGCTGCAACGAGAAGATCAAGTTCGCCGCGGTGCTGGACCGGGCGGTCGCCCTCGGGTTCGACGCGGTGGTCACCGGCCACCACGCCCGCCTCGGCCCCGACGGGCTGCTGCGGCGTAGCGTCGACACGGCCAAGGACCAGTCGTACGTGCTGGCGGTGCTGACCCGGGAGCAGCTCGACCGGTCGATCTTCCCGCTCGGCGACTCGACCAAGGCCGAGGTGCGCGCCGAGGCGGCCCGGCGCGGTCTGGCGGTGGCTGACAAGCCGGACTCGCACGACATCTGCTTCATCGCCGACGGCGACACCCGGCGCTTCCTCGCCGAGCGGCTCGGCGAGGCCCCGGGGGACATCGTCGACGCCCAGACCGGGGCGGTGGTCGGCACCCACCGCGGGGCGTACGCCTACACGGTCGGCCAACGCAGGGGGCTGTCGCTCGGCGTGCCCGCGCCGGACGGCCGGCCGCGGTACGTCCTGTCGATCACGCCGAAGACCAACACCGTCACCGTCGGCCCCGCCGAGGCGCTGGAGGTCTCCACCGTGTACGCGGAGCGCCCGGTCTGGACCGGAGGTCCGACGCCGACCGGCCCCGTCGAGTGCCTGGTGCAGCTCCGGGCGCACGGCCAGGTGGTGCCGGCGACCGTCCGGCTCGACGGCGGCTCGTTCCGGGCCGACCTGCACCAGCCGGTCCGCGGGGTCGCCGCCGGCCAGGCCATCGTGGCCTACCGGCCCGACCCGGGCGGCGACATCGTGCTCGGTTCGGCCACCATCAGCGGCACCGCCACGCCGCTCCGCTCGCCGGTCGCCGCCGGCGCGGCCTCGCCCGGGGCCTGACACACACCCGGCTTCGATACCGGTCGGCTCGAGCACCGTCATCCCGGGACGCAGCTCGGGGCCGGTGCCGGGAGCGCCCGTGAGCCCGGCGTCGCGTGGCGGTCGCCGGCCGGACCCGTACGCGGGTCGGGTCCGGCGCCCGCACTAGCCTTTCCGGGTGACCGATCAGCAGGTGGCCGATCAGCAGCGGGTGCGTGGGGAGCAGCGGATGGTCGACGAGCGGCGTTGGCCGTGGCCGGCCGGGGCGGCGACCGGTATCGGGTCGATGCCCGGCGACGACGTGGCCGAGGCCCAGCGGATCGTGCTGGGCGAACTGGGCGTGCCACACCTGCCCGAGCTGCCCGGTCGTGGGCCGGGCGCCGACCTCGTGGGCCGGAGCGCCGCCCTGCTGGTCGACCTCCCGGTCGAGCTGTACGCCGCCCGCTGGCGGATCGCGCGCCGCCCGGGGCGGGATCGCCGCCGCGCCCTCGACCTGCTGGAGCGCGACCTGGACCAGATGACCGAGCAGGCCGGCGGGCTGCCCGGCACGTTCAAGATCCAGGCGGCGGGGCCGCTCACCCTGGCGGCCGGGATCGAGCTGCCGCTCGGCGGGAGGATGCTCCGCGATCCGGGGGCGGTCCGGGATCTCGCCGAGTCGCTCGCCGAGGGGCTGCGGGAGCACGTGGCGCAGGTACGCCGCCGGCTGCCCCGGGCCGAGGTCCTGCTGCAACTCGACGAACCCTCCCTGCCGGCCGTGCTGGCCGGGCGGATCCCGACCGAGAGCGGGCTCGGGACGTACCGGCCGGTCGACACGGGTACCGCCACGGCGCTGCTCCGCACGGTCATCGCCGCCGCGGGGGTGCCGGTCGTGGTGCACTGTTGCGCGCCGGACGTACCGCTGGAGCTGGTCCGCTCTGCCGGCGCGGTCGGGGTCGCGCTCGACCTGGCCCAGGTCGGCGAGCGGCTCGACCCGCTCGGTGAGGCGATCGACGCCGGGCTCGGGCTCCTCGCCGGTGCCGCGCCGGCGCTACCGCCGCCGTCCGGGCGCGCACCGTCGTCGGCCCAGGTGGCCGACCGGGTACGCCAGCTCTGGGACCGGCTCAGCTTCCCCAGGGCCGGGCTCGCCGAGCAGGTGGTGGTGACTCCCGCCTGCGGCCTGGCCGGCGCCACCGACGCGTACGCCCGGGCGGTGTTGGCCGCCTGCCGGGAGGCCGGCCGCCGGCTCGCCGAGAATTGACTTTCTGTTGTCGTACCCGCCGGGCAGGATCGGGCGCATGATCGGACAACTGCGCAGTGTGGTGATCGACTGTCCGGACACCCGGGCCCTGGCCACCTTCTACTCCGAGCTGCTCGGCCTGCCCATCACGTACGACGGCGGTGACGAGGACGACGGCTGGATCGTGCTCGGCGGAGGGCCCGGCGAGCATCCTCGGCTGGCCTTCCAGCGGGCACCCGGCCTGCAGGAGCCGCGCTGGCCCGACCCGAACCGGCCGCAGCAGTTCCACCTCGACGTCACCGTCGACGACATCGAGGCGGCCGAGGCCAAGGTGCTGAGGCTCGGTGCCACCCGGCTGCCGGGCGGTGGCCCCGGCTTCCGGGTCTACGCCGACCCGGCCGGGCACCCGTTCTGTCTCTGCTGGGACGAGTGACCCGCCCCTGGCGGGCGGGTGACCGTCGCGGGCCCGGTCCCCGGCCGGCCACCCGAGCCTGCCCGCGATCCGGTCACCACGGCGACGCGGGGCCGCCCATCCCGGTCCGGTGTGTCCGCGGGCGCGACCCCGCTACGGTTTGGGAGAAGCGTGATCGCGGAGGTCAACGGTGTCCGAGGACGTCATTCCACAGCAGGTCAGCCCCGAGGAGGAGGCCGCGGCCGGCGAGGAGCCACCGGCCGCGGTGCGGGAACGGCACAACGCGCTGAGCGTCGAGATCACCGACCACCAGTACCGCTACTACGTCCTGGACGCCCCGACGATCTCGGACGCCGACTTCGACCGGCTGATGCGCGAGTTGGAGGCGCTGGAGGAGCGCTATCCGGCGTTGCGTACCCCGGACTCGCCCACCCAACGGGTGGGTGGGACCTTCTCCACCCTCTTCACCCCCGTACCGCACGCCGAGCGGATGCTGTCGCTGGACAACGCCTTCACCCAGGACGAGCTGGCGGCCTGGGTGGAGCGGGTGGAGCGGGACGCGGGCGGCCCGGTCAGCTACCTCTGCGAGCCGAAGGTCGACGGGCTGGCGATCAACCTCACGTACGAGCGCGGCCGGCTGGTCCGGGCGGCGACCCGCGGTGACGGCCGGATCGGTGAGGACGTCACCGCCAACGTCCGGACCATCCGCGAGGTGCCGGAGCGGTTGACCGAGGGCCCCGAGACGGCGCCGGAGCTGTTGGAGGTCCGGGGCGAGATCTACTTCCCGGTCGAGGCCTTCGCCGATCTGAACGCGAGCCTGGTCGAGCAGGGCAAGGCGCCGTTCGCGAACCCGCGCAACGCGGCCGCCGGTAGCCTGCGGCAGAAGGATCCGCGAATCACGGCCAGCCGTCCGCTGCGCATGGTCGTCCACGGGTTGGGGGCCCGTGACGGGTTCCGGCCCACGACGCAGTCGGAGGCGTACGCGACGCTGCGCGCGTGGGGGCTGCCCACCAGCGACCGCTGGCGGGTGGTGCCGGACCTCGACGGCATCCGGGAGTACATCGACTACTACGCCGCGCACCGGCACGACGTCGAGCACGAGATCGACGGCGTGGTGATCAAGGTCGATCCGGTGGCGATCCAGGGCCGGCTGGGTTCCACCAGCCGGGCGCCCCGGTGGGCGATCGCCTTCAAGTACCCGCCGGAGGAGGTCACCACGAAGCTGCTCGACATCGACGTCAACGTGGGGCGGACCGGCCGGGTGACGCCGTTCGCGGTGCTCGAGCCGGTCCGGGTGGCCGGTTCGACGGTGGCCCTGGCGACCCTGCACAACGCCCGGGAGGTCGCCCGCAAGGGCGTGTTGATCGGCGACACCGTGGTGGTCCGCAAGGCCGGTGACGTGATCCCGGAGGTGCTCGGCCCGGTGATGGAGCTGCGCCCGGCCGACGCCCGCCCGTTCGAGATGCCGACCCGCTGCCCCGCCTGCGGTACGGCGCTGGCCCCGGCCAAGGAGAGCGACGTCGACATCCGTTGCCCGAACTCCCGGACCTGCCCGGCCCAGGTACGCGAGCGGATCATCCACCTCGGCAGCCGGGACGGGCTCGACGTCGAGATCCTCGGGGAGAAGGCGACCGCCGCGCTGCTGGATTCGGGCGTCATCGCCGACGAGGGGGATCTCTTCACGCTCGACGAACGGCGGCTCGCCGAGGTGCCCTTCTTCGTCAAGAAGGACGGCACGCTGAGCACGAACGCCGGGAAGTTCCTCCAGAGTCTCGCCGAGGCGAAGCAGCGACCGCTCTGGCGGGTGCTGGTGGCGCTCTCGATCCGGCACGTCGGTCCGACCGCGGCCCAGGCGCTGGCCCGGGAGTTCGGCTCGATGGCGGCGATCGAGGCGGCCAGCGAGGAGGAGCTGTCGGCGGTGGAGGGGGTCGGACCGACGATCGCGGCCAGCCTGCGGGAGTGGCTTGCCGTCGACTGGCATCGCGAGGTGCTGCGGAAGTGGGCCGCCGCGGGGGTACGGATGGCCGAGGAACGGGTCGAGTCCGGGCCCCGCCCCCTGGAGGGGGTGACGGTCGTGGTGACCGGCACCCTGACGGCGTACTCCCGGGACCGGGCGGCTGAGGAGGTGCAGGCCCGGGGCGGGAGGGTGACCGGGTCGGTGTCGAAGAAGACCGACTTTGTCGTGGTCGGCGAGAACCCCGGATCCAAAGCGGAGAAGGCGGTGGCGTTGCGAGTGCCTATCCTCGATGAGGAAGGCTTCCAGGTCCTGCTGACGGAGGGGCCGGAGGCGGCGCGCAGGGTGGCTGTCAGTAACGATTCGTAATTGATATATATGCTCTGAGTTAGCAGGGCGCAGCGCGTGAGATGCGGCGTATTTCAAGTTAGTCACGACTAGGCCCGATTCGTGTCTGTCGCCCCCGCGCGGACTGGGTCAGGGCGTTTCATGGGAGGCGCACGCGCGGCACCCCGGCCGCGCCCTGGACCGAGAGGCTCGGGAGGTTCCATGGAGGCCGCCGCGCTGCGGAACTCCGTCCCTCCTGGTCGGACGGCGCCGTTCTTCGGTTTCGTCTGGACTGTCGTCGGACTGGCCGCCGCGGTCAGCGCCGCCGCGCTCGCCACGCTTCCCGCCCAGCTGCCCCGGCTGCCGCTGGCGTTCTGGCTGATGGCCGCTCTCGCGGTCGTCTTCGACGCCCGGCCGTTCAGCCCGCACGCCAAGAGGCAGAGCATGGCGGTCTTCCCGTCGATCTGCTTCACGTTCGCGGTCGCCCTGGAGTGGGGCCTCGGGCCGGCGGTGGCGGTGCAGGCCGCCGCCGTCGTCGTCTCCGGGTGGCGGATCCGGTACGCCGTCTGGCGTACCGTCTTCAACATCGCCCAGTACGCCTGCTCGCTCGCCGCCGCCGACCTGGTGCTGAGGCTCACCCCGGGCCAGCGGCCCGGGGCGGCGGACCAGTTGCGCCTGCTCGACGTCGCCTTCGTGGTCGGCGCCGGGACCGCCTGGCTGGCGGTCAACCACGGTCTCGTCGCCACCGCCGTCCGGCTCCGGTTCGGCGGCCGGTGGTGGAGCCGGGTACGGCAGGGGCTCGGCTTCGAACTGCTCGCCACCGGTTCCCTGCTGCTGCTCGGGCCGGTGCTGGTCGCGGCGGCCCGCACCAGCGCCGCCCTGATCCCGATGCTGGTGCTTCCCCTGTACGCGGTCTCCCGGATGGCCCGGCTCTCGGCCGAACGCGAGCAACTCGCCCGGCTCGACCCGCTCACCGGGCTGGCCAACCGGCAGGCGTTGCTGGACGAGGTGACCGCGCAGGTGGCGGTGCACGCGGAACTGGCCGGCAAGGACGCCGCCGGCGGGCGGCAGCTCGCGCTGCTCCTGCTCGACCTGGACCGGTTCAAGCACGTCAACGACGCCCTCGGGCACGCGGTGGGGGACCGACTGCTGGTCGAGGTCAGCCGGCGGCTCACCGCGGTCGTCCGTCCGGGGACGGTGATCGCCCGACTGGGCGGGGACGAGTTCGCGATCGTGGCGACCCGGCTGACCGGCGTCGACGACGCCCGCCGGCTCGCCGACCAGGTGGTCGGCGCGCTCGCCGAGCCGGTTCCGCTCGACGGCCTGCCCCTTGACGTCGGCGGCTCGATCGGCATCGCGCTCTACCCCGACCACGGGGCGGACTTCGCCACCCTGATGCGGCACGCGGACGTCGCGATGTACGAGGCCAAGCACCGGGGCGACCCGGTTGCGGTCTACGTCGCCGAGTCGGACCACAACTCCGCCGAGCGGCTGAGCCTCCTCGCCGACCTGCGCCGGGTGCTGGAGACCGGCGGAGCGAGCGGAGCCGATCCGGGCGCCGGTGGCGCCGGCGCGGTCCGCACCGGGCCCGATCCGGGCACCGGAGCCGGCCCGTCCCGCGTCGCCGCCGGCCCGGGCCCGCGGGGTGACGACGCCGGCGGGTCCGATGTCGGGGACATCACCCTCTACTACCAGCCGCAGATCGAGATCGGCACCGGCGAGGTGGTGGGGGTCGAGGCCCTGCTGCGGTGGCGTCATCCCCGCCGCGGCATGGTCGATCCGGAGGAGCTGATCCGGGTCGCCGAGCAGAGCGCGGTGATGCGGCTGTTGACCCGCCGGGTCGTCGACGACGTGGTGGAGCAGCTCGCCAAGTGGGCCGCGGCCGGCATCGACCTGCGCGCCGCCGTCAACGTCAGCGTTCGCGACCTGCACACCGGGGAGATCGCCGACCAGATCGCCGAACGACTCGCCCGGTACGGCGTACCGCCGTCGCGGCTGCAACTGGAGATGACCGAGGGGGCGCTGATGGCCGATCCGCGCCGGGTCCTGGCCACCATCACCCGGCTGCACCGGATCGGCGTGGCGATCGCCCTGGACGACTTCGGCACCGGGTACTCCTCGATGCAGCATCTGCGCCGGCTGCCGCTGGCCGAGGTGAAGGTCGACCGGTCGTTCGTCCTCGGGATGGCCGCCGACGCCGACGACGCGGCGATCGTCCGGTCTGTGATCGAGCTGGCCGGTGCCCTCGGGCTGCGGGTCGTGGCCGAGGGGGTGGAGGACGAGCGGACCTGGCGGCTGCTGCACGCGGCCGGGTGCGACGTCGCGCAGGGCTGGTTCTTCGCCCGGCCGATGCCGGCCGAGGACCTGGTCGCCTGGCTGGCCCGGTACCGGCCGGTCCGACCCACCGGGGCGACCCCGTCCGCCCCGCCTGGCGGCCCGGCCGGTCGGGTCCACGCGGGGCGCGCCGGGGCGGAGCCGGATCACCCCGGGACCGACCCGGTGCACCAGGAGAGCCCGCGGGACCGGGCGGCTTCGGACCACCCCGGGGCCGATCCGGCGACCGGGTCCCGGGCCGGGCCCGGGGCAGCGGGGTCGGCCGGTTCCGGGCCCGACGCGGCGGGCTCGGCGGCGTCGGAGCCCGGATCCACCGGAGCGGTGACCCCGGCGTCGGTGCCGGCCGGGTCGTCCGACGGGTTCCTGCCGGGTGTGGAGTGAGGCCCGGTACGGGGTCGGGGAGTCGGAGACACGCCGCGGGAGCTGACACATAGACTCGCTCGGGTCAGGGCGCGCGTGTCCGGCTCCGTCCGGAGCGTACGGCGTGAGCCGCGACACCGTTAGGCACGAAGGGGGCACCGATGTCCGCCATCTCCCGCGAGGAGGTCGCGCACCTGGCGCGGCTGTCGCGGCTCGCCGTCACCGAGGAGGAGCTGGACACCTTCGCCGGCCAGCTCGACGTGATCCTCCAGGCCGTCGCCCGGGTCGGTGAGGTGGTGGCCGCCGACATCCCGCCCACCTCGCACTCCGTGCCGCTGACCAACGTGCTCCGTGAGGACGTGGTGCAGCCCTGTCTGAGCCGTGAGGAGGCGCTCTCCGGAGCACCGGACCGGGAGGAGGACCGGTTCCGGGTGCCGCGCATCCTGGACGAGGACGAACCACCCAGCCCCCGGGGCGAGGACGGATCGGCTGCGGAAGGGAAGGCGTGACCACGATGTCCGACGTGACCAGGATGACGGCGGCCGAGATCGCCGGGCTCGTCGCCCGCGGCGAGGTCTCCGCGGTCGAGGTGACCCAGGCCCACCTGGACCGGATCGCGGCCGTCGACGACCGCGTACACGCGTTCCTGCACGTGGACGCCGAGGGGGCGCTCGCGGCGGCCCGCGCCGTCGACGACCGCCGGGCCGCCGGCGAGGAGCTGGGCCCGCTGGCCGGGGTGCCGGTGGCGGTCAAGGACGTGCTCACCACGAAGGGCGTGCCGACCACCTGCGGCTCGAAGATCCTGGAGGGCTGGCGCCCTCCGTACGACGCGACGATCGTGGAGCGGCTGCGCGAGGCCGGCACGGTGATCATCGGCAAGACCAACATGGACGAGTTCGCCATGGGGTCCTCGACCGAGTACTCGGCGTACGGGCCGACCAGCAACCCGTGGGACCTGACCCGCATCCCGGGCGGCTCCGGGGGTGGCAGCGCCGCCGCGCTGGCCGCGTACGAGGCACCGCTGGCGATCGGCTCCGACACCGGCGGTTCGATCCGGCAGCCCGGCGCGGTCACCGGCACCGTCGGCGTCAAGCCGACCTACGGCGGCACCTCCCGGTACGGCCTGGTGGCCTTCTCGTCCTCCCTGGACACGCCCGGCCCCTGCGCCCGGACCGTGCTGGACGCGGCGCTGCTGCACGCGGCGATCGGCGGGCACGACCCGCGCGACTCCACCTCGATCCCGCAGCCGGTGCCGGACGTGGTCGCCGCCGCCCGGGCCGGTGCCACCGGCGACCTCTCCGGGGTCCGGCTGGGCCTGGTCACCGAGTTCTCCGGCGAGGGCGCGGAGCCCGGGGTGATGGCCGCGTTCCGGGACGCCGTCGACGCGCTGACCAAGCTCGGCGCCGAGGTCGTCGAGGTCTCCTGCCCGCACTTCCGGTACGCGCTGCCGGCGTACTACCTGATCGCGCCGAGCGAGTGCTCCTCGAACCTGGCCCGGTTCGACGGCGTCCGGTACGGCCTGCGGGTCGGCGACGACGGCAGCCGGTCGCTGGAGGAGGTCATGTCGCTGACCCGGTCCGCCGGCTTCGGCCCGGAGGTCAAGCGGCGGATCATGATCGGCACGTACGCCCTCTCCTCCGGCTACTACGACGCGTACTACGGGCAGGCGCAGAAGGTCCGTACCCTGATCACCCGCGACTTCACGGCCGCGTTCGAGCAGGTCGACGTCCTGATCTCGCCGACCACCCCGTTCGTCGCCTTCCCGTTCGGCTCGCGGACCTCCGACCCGTACCAGATGTACCTGGCGGATCTCTTCACCATCCCGACCAACCTCTACGGCGGTCCCGGCATCTCGGTGCCGTGCGGCCTCTCCGAGGGGCTGCCGGTGGGGTTGCAGATCATGGCCCCGACCATGGCGGACGACCGGATGTACCGGGTCGCCGCCGCCCTGGAGTCCGCGGTCGGCACCCTCACCCCGCCGGAACTCTAGGTGGTGGGATGCTCACGAGGATCGAGATCGACGGGTTCAAGTCCTTCCGCGACTTCGCGCTGGACGTCCCGCCCTTTCTCGTGATCGTCGGCCGTAACGCCGCCGGAAAGTCGAACCTGTTCGACGCCATCCAGTTCCTCAGCCGGCTGGCCGGTGAGCCGGTACTGGACGCCACCCAGGCCATGCGGGGGGATCTGACTGACGTCTTTCACCGGTACGTCGATGGCAGCCAGGTCAACCAGATGTCGTTCGCGGTCGAGGTGTTGCTCGACCGGTCCGTCACCGATGCTTTCGGTGACACGGCCGAGGTCAACCATTCCCGGCTGCGGTACGAGCTGACGATCGAGTTAAGGTCGACCAGCCACAGCGGCACCATGCGGCCGTATGTCGTCCGGGAGGCCGCGCGTCGGATCCGGCAGTCCGACGACGCGTGGCTGAAAGCGGATCGGGCGCGGCGCAGACGGTTGGCCGTCTACAGCGGAGGCGCCGAGGACCTGTTGGAAACCGAGCGCGACGAGCAGGGACGACCGCTGTTCAGCATCAGGCAGCAGGGTAATCAGGGCCGGAAACGCAAGCTGCCCGCGACGGCGGCGACTGCCACCGTGCTCTCCAGTCTCACGACGGCGACCGACTTTCCACTGCTGTATGCGCTGAAGCGGGAGTTGCAGTCCTGGCGCCTGCTGCATCTTGATCCGAGCGCGTTGCGGGCTGCCGACTCGTACGACGATCCCGACGTGTTGTCGCCGAACGGCGCGCATCTGGCCAACGCCCTACGGCGTCTCGCGGACGAGACCGGCACCGACGACCGGCCGGACGGCGCGTTGAACGATCTTTCGGCTGATCTCGCCGAGGTGATTCCCGGAGTGGTCGCGGTGCACCTGCACGAGGACAGCGCACGCCGCCAGCGGCAGGTCGAGGTCCTGACCAGGGATGAGGCGCCCTTTTCCGCCCGGGTCGCCTCCGACGGCACGCTGCGTGCGATGGCACTGCTCGCCGCGTTGTACGACCCGCGCGGCGCGGGTCTGATCTGCTTTGAGGAGCCGGAGAACGGCATCTTTCCACAGCGGTTGGCACAGTTCGTGAAATACCTGCGAACCCTGGTCGCCCGAGCTCTCGACACCAAGCGGGAGAACGGTCATGGAGCGCTGACGCAGTTGCTCCTCAGCAGCCACTCGCCGGCGATCCTACGGGCGTTGGAACCGGTCGAGTCCGGGCTCCGTAGCGACGCGGTCTTCTTGGATGTGGTGACCCGGGTCCGGCGGGGTGAACCGCGTAGCCGGGTCACTCGACACCGGGCGATCAGCGGAAGGCGACAGCTCGGAATCGATGACATCATCGACGTCGGCAAGGTGGTCAGCCCGATGGAGATTGCCGAGTTCGAGGTGCTGGCGGAGTTGGCTGGCTGATGCGTTATCTCACCTCTGCGCTGATTTCCGAGGGAGTGACCGACGATCAGTTTCTTCCGCGACTACTGGGGCGGGCGCTGACGGAACTCTGCTGTACGGAGTTTGACGACCCGGTCGAGGTGGCAGACGTGCAGCCGCTTCGTGATCGCAAGGGGCCCAGCGGGCTTCCGGACGTCATCAGACTGGTCGAGCGCAACCAGGCCAGCTTTTCGATCATCTTCTTCCACCACGACCAGGGGACAAGCATCGAGCGGGTGGAGGACGAGTGGTTGAGGCCGCTCCGCCGGGCGTGGGGGGAGCGCCCGGAACGGTTGGTCACCGTCGTACCGGTGCGGGAGACGGAGGCGTGGTTGCTCGCGGACGGTGAGGGGCTGCGTCGGGCGCTGGGAGTGCGCTGGACGGACACGGCGATGGGGCTGCCTTCGCATCCGAAGGACGTGGAACGCATCGAGGATCCGAAGCAAGTGCTGAACCAGGTGCTGGCCCGGGTCAGCCGCTCGATTGGCGACCACTATGGGCAGCTCGGTGAACTCGTGTCACTTGATCGGCTGCGTCTGGTACCGGCATACCAGAAGTGGTGGGCCGACACCCGGAAGGCCCTGACCGATCTTGGCTACCGCCCGGCGGGCGGCTACCCCAAGCAGTCTGGCGGTTCCGCTCGGTGAGGCGAGGTCTCGAAACATGATCTGTTTGCGCTGGACGAGGTGGGTGGGATCACCCGCCGCCAGGTGATCCACTATCGTCCAAGGCCATGACTGGCGACGGCTTCACCGTAGACCCGGCGGCCCTGGAGGCGTTCTCCAAGACCAGCTACGGACGCGCGGACGACTTCGACCAGATCCGTGGGCGGTTGCGCGACGGGGCGGTGGGGCGCTCGTCGTTCGGCATCATGCCCGCCTCCTTCACCCTCTGGGACCAGTACGAGTCGTGCCTCGACGAGTGCCTGCAGGCGCTCGCGGACGGGGCGGAGGTGATGGAGGTGATCGCCGAGGCGATCCTCGCCGAGCGGGACGCGTATCTGGCCAGCGACGCCGCGGCCCAGGGGCGGTTCGGTACGGGCGGCTGACCGGCGACGTCGCGGTCGGCGACCACCCGTACCCGCCGTACGTCCGGCCCGCCACGGCACGCGGCCGGTCGACCGGTCCGGTCCCCCTGGAGGCCCGCACCCGCCGGGCTTCCGGAGACCACCATCACGCGTACGAGACCACGAGGGGGGATGGCTGAGTGACGGCCGTCGCGCTGCAACGCAGCAAGACCTATTTCGAGCAGTTCGTCGCATCGGTGCCGGAGCCGTTGCAGGGCTTCACCCGGACCGTGCTGACGCCCTTCGAGCAGCTGCTCGAGCAGGTCGCCGGCGACCCGGACGACCTGATGCGTGGCGCCGAACGGTGCCTTGCCGCGTCGAACGACGTCCTGGCCATCGCCACCGAGCAGGCGCGCGACCGGGCCCGGCTCCAGCCGCCGGCCTGGGGCGGCCCCGCGCAGGAGGCGTTCCAGACCGGGTTGGGCAACGTCGAGGAGAGCATCCGGCAGCTCGCCCAGGGTCTCGCCGCGGCCAAGGACGTCCTGGTCGAGGCGGCGAACGCGGCGGTGGACGCCTTCAACCTGCTCTGCGAGTTGATCTTCGAGTTCCTGACCGCGTTCCTGATCGAGGCGCTGATCGCCGCGGCGGCGGCGTTCCTCAGCTTCGGCGCGTCGATCGCGGCCTTCATCGTCCGGTGGCTCGCCCGGCTCGCCATGACGCTCGGCCGGGGGGCCCGGATCGTGAGCAAGCTGGTGCGGATCCTCGTCAGGCTCGCCCGCAAGCTCGACGACGTCAAGCGGCTGCTGACCGCCTACCGGCAGCGGGTCATGGAGCTGCGTAAGCTCAAGAAGCAGTACAGCCTGTGGAAGGCGAAGGGGCGCAGCGCCGAGGGGATGGCGTTCCGCGCCGAGTACGCCCTCAAGGTCGGCCTGCCGCGCTTCGCCTTCAACAAGGTGTCGCCGGTGAACCTGAGCGGCAAGGGCGGTGCGGCGCTGGATACCGCGATCGGGCTGTACGACATCCGCGACGGCCGGAAGGACCGCAACTACGCGACCGACGGTACCTACCGCAACGACATCGGCCCGTACGCGAAGAGCGCCCAGGATCTGCTGGACTCGCTGACCTGAGCGGCCCGGACGACCGTGACACCGCCGCCCGGGCGGCGGCGCCCAAGGAGGGAGCGACGTGGAATACCCCGCGCTGGAGCGGCTGGAACAGCTCGCGAACAGCCTCGACGACCTGCAGTTCAAACTGAACAGCCGGGTCGAGGAGCTCCGGTCCCAGCCGGTCGAGGTGTCGAGCGACAACGGTGCCGTACGGGTGACCGCCGACCACGCCGGCCGGGTGAGCCGGGTCGAGATCGGCGCGCGGGCGATGCGATACAGCCCGGAGGAGCTCGGGGCGGAGATCACCGCGACGATCCAGCGTGCCCAGCGGGAGGCGACGACCCGGCTGCAGAACTCCATGCGGGAGGTGCTGGGCAGCGCCGCCGACGACTTCCCGCTGGGCTGATCGGCGGACGTCATGGACCACCGACAGCGGTACGACGGCGCGGTCGCGCCCCGGTTGGAGCCGGGCGAGCGGATCCTGGCGCTCAGCGAGGTCACCCGCCCGCGCGGGGTGGCGCCGGCGCCCCCGCCCCCGCCGCCGCGGCCGGAGTCCGGCGACGGGGCGCGGGTGGCGGCGATGACCGTCGCCGGGGCCGCGCTGGGCGGAGTGGAGTTCCTCGACAGCATCGGTGGCGGGGGGCCGACCGACTGGCTGGTCCGGCTCCTCTTCGGACGGGCGGCCCGGGGACGGCTCGACTCGGTCGCCGCCGACTTCCTGCGCGCGGTGCCGACCGGCGTCCCGCTGCTCGCCGTGGTCACCGACCGGCGGCTGATGGTGCTACGGATCGGCCGCCCGAAGGCCGCCTGGCCGTTCGGCGGGGCCGACAGGCCGCTGGCGGCGGCGAAGCTGAAGCCGCTCTGGTCGGTACCGCGGACGGAGGTCGCCGGGGCGCGGCGGCGGTGGCACCGGCTGCACGGCGGCCGGCTGCGGGTGAGCTTCCGGGACGGGTCGTGGCTGGAGTTCACCGGCCCGTTCCGACTGGGATGGCGTCGCGCCGGCGAACTCCGGGACGCCCTGACCGCCTGATCACCCCGGCGACGCCGCCGCACGCGTCGACCACGCACGGCGCTTCGGGCCACGCCGAGCGGCGGGTGCGGGCGGACCGGGGTCGGCGTGGCCGCGCGGCCGGACGCTACCGTGTCGGAACGGCGGCGGGTACCGGGCCCGTCGCGCGAAGGAGGTCCGATGGCGGCCCGCGACGACTGGCGGGAGGTGTTTCGTACCGAGGCCCGGCGGCGGGGGCTGCCGAGGTGGGAGGTCCGGGAGGCGCTCGCCGAGGTCGAGGCGTACTGCGCCGGCTCCGACGCGGACCCGGTCGAGGCGTTCGGCGAGCCCGCCCGGTACGCCGCCGAGCTCGCCGCCGGCCGTCGCTCCGACGGCGACGTCGGTCGGCGCCGTCGGCTGCTGCCGGCCACGCTGGTCGCGTCCGGCAGCCTGGCCGGGGTGATGTCGCTGCTCGCGGGGGTGGACGCGCTCGCCCGGGGTGGCCCGGGCGAGGTCACGCTCGGTCAGCTCGTCTCGGTCGTGGCCGGGATCGCCGGGATCGTGCTCGTCGCCGCCGTCCTGCACCACACCGGGCGTACCGCCCGCGTCGGCTGGCGGTTCGGGCTGGCCGGGGCGGCCGGGATCGCCGTGACGACCGCGCCACAGCTGCTCTGGACGCACCCGGTGTGGCGCGCGTCCGGCTGGCTGCTGGTCGGCGTCGGGCTGCTGCTGGTGGCCGCCGCCTGGTGGCCGCTCGTCTCCGGGCGGCTCCTCGGCCCCGCGCGGGGCGCCGATCCGGGCACCGGCGCCGGGCCGGCCGGAGCCTCGGCACGGCTGCTCGGGGTCGTCCGGTGGGGCCTGCCGGCCGCGCTGATCTGCGCGGTGCTCCTCGCCATCCTGGTCGGCGGCACCGGGCTCGCGGTCGCCTGCCCACCGCCGGGCTGCCCGAGCTGACCGCCCGACCGGGCGGCGGAGGCCGCGTCCGTCGAGCCCCGGCGGACGGGCCGCCGGCGGCGAATCCCGGACGAGGCCCAGCCGACCGAGCTATTAGGCTGGGACACGTCATGTCCGGATGCCACCGGGGGCCGGCCGCCACCCGAGAGCTGGAGTCTTGATGAGCACGACCGTCCTGCCCTCGTACGACGAGGTCGTCGAGCGCTACGCCCCGGTGATCGGCCTGGAGACTCACGTCGAGCTGGGGACGCGGACCAAGATGTTCTGCGGCTGCCCGACCGACTTCGGCGGGGAGCCCAACACCCGGGTCTGCCCGGTCTGCCTCGGCCTGCCCGGGTCCCTGCCGGTCGCCAACAGGGCCGCGGTCGAGGCGACGATCCGGATCGGCCTCGCACTGAACTGCACGATCGCCACCTGGTGCCGGTTCGCCCGGAAGAACTACTTCTACCCGGACATGCCGAAGAACTTCCAGATCAGCCAGTACGACGAGCCACTCTGCACGGACGGCTGGCTGGACGTCGAGGTGGAGGGCGAGACGGTCCGGGTCGGGATCGAGCGGGTGCACCTGGAGGAGGACACCGGCAAGACCCTGCACGTCGGCGGCGCGACCGGCCGGATCCACGGCGCGACCGAGTCCCTGGTCGACTACAACCGGGCCGGCATCCCGCTGGTCGAGATCGTCACCAAGCCGATCGTCGGCACCGGGGCGAAGGCCCCGCTGGTGGCCCGGGCGTACGTCACCGAGCTGCGGGACGTGATCCGCTCGCTCGGCGTCTCCGACGTCCGGATGGAGGAGGGCTCGCTGCGCTGCGACGTCAACACGTCGCTGGCGCCGGTCGGCTCCGCCGAGTGGGGGACCCGGACGGAGACCAAGAACGTCAACTCGCTCCGCTCGGTGGAGCGGGCGGTCCGCTCCGAGATGCTGCGCCAGGCCGCCGTCCTGGACAGCGGCGGTCGGGTCGTCCAGGAGACCCGGCACTTCCACGAGGACACCGGGGACACCACCGCGGGCCGGTCGAAGGAGACGGCCACCGACTACCGCTACTTCCCCGAGCCCGACCTGGTGCCGCTGGCCCCGGACCCGGCCTGGGTCGCCGAGCTCAGGGCGAACCTGCCCGAGCTGCCCCGGATGCGCCGTCGGCGGCTCCAGCAGGAGTGGGGTCTGTCGGACCACGACATGCAGTCGGTGATCAACGCCGGTGCGGTGGAGCTGATCGAACAGACCGTCGCCGCCGGCACCACACCGGCGGCCGCCCGCAAGTGGTGGCTGGGCGAGCTGTCCCGGCGGGCCAACGAGCTGGGCGTCGAGCTGTCGGCGGTCGGCGCGACGCCGGCCCAGGTCGCCGAACTGCAGGGGCTGGTCGACGCGGGCAAGCTCACCGACAAGCTGGCGCGTACGGTCCTGGAGGGGGTCGTGGCGGGCGAGGGCTCGCCGACCGAGGTCATGACCAGCCGCGGGCTCGAGGTCGTCTCCGACACCGGGGCGCTGACCGCCGCCGTCGACGAGGCGATCGCCGCCAACCCGGACATCGCGGCCAAGGTGCGAGACGGCAAGATCGCCGCGGCCGGTGCCCTGGTCGGCGCCGTCATGAAGGCCACCCGGGGCCAGGCCGACGCCAAGGCCGTTCGGGCGCTGATCCTCTCCCGCCTCGGCGTCGAGGGCTGACCGGCCGCCCGCGCCGCGCCGCCCGCGCCGGCTCGTCAGCGCCCGGGTCGCCGGCGCGGGATCGTCACAGCGCCGGGTCGGTCGGCGCCGGCGTCACCGGACAGGCGGCCGATCACCGCGTTACCGACGCCCGGGCCGGTCACCGGTGGTGCCGTCGCGCCGGGCTGGTCACCGGGTCGGTGTCGGCGTCGCCGGCGACCCGGTGGGGCTGGTCGGGGTGGGCGGCTCCCCCTTGTTGACCACGTGCCGCTGAAGGTTGACCTGCGCCTCGCCGGTGCCGCCGAGCCGGATGTCGTCGTACGCCTGGAGCCGTCGCTCCTCGTCGAGATAGAGGACGGACATCGCCAGCGGGGTGGGCTGGTCGCCCTCCAGCCCGCGGAGCCCCGCCCCTCCGGTGGAGCCCTGTACCTGGAGCTGGGTCGGAGGCGCGCCCGGCACCGGGGGCAGGTCGTGTACCTCGCGACTGTGGGTGTGCCCGGCCAGCACCAGCGGAACCACCCCGGAGAGCGCATCGGCCGAGGCGGGGTCGTGCACCATCGCGATGTGGACCGGCTGGCTGGACGCCCGGATCGTCTCGGCCAGCCGCGCGCCCGCCCCGGTCACCTGCGCGACCGTCTCCGGCAGGGCGCCGGAGCCGGGCGGCGAGGTCTCCTTGTCCGGGGTGAACCGGGGATCAGGGATGCCGGCGATCGTCACCCCGGCCACCGTGACGATCGAGTTGTCCAGCACCACCGCGTTCGGCTGCCGGTCGACGGCGGCGGCGGTGGCGGCCGAGTCGTGGTTGCCCCGGATGAAGACGTACGGCACCTTCAGCAGGTTGATGGAGCCGACGAACGAGGCCTCGGGCTCGCTGCCGAAGTCGGTGATGTCGCCGGTGTCGACGACCACGTCGATCTTGAACTGCTCGACCACGGTCCGGATCACCTGCCAGGCCGCCGGGTTCAGGTGCAGGTCCGAGACGTGCAGTATCCGTACGCTGCCCTGGGTCTGCTCGAAGATCGGCAGGCTGGAGACGGTGGTGTAGAGCTGGCTGACGTTGCCGACCATCCGCTGGAGCTGGTCGGCGTACCGGCCGTAGTCGTTGGCGATGCGCCGCACGTCGCCGACGATCGCCGGGGCGTTGACGAGCAGCCCCTCGTAGCGCGGTTCCTCGATCGAGTCCGGCCGGAACGACAGCGCGGCGACGCCCAGGCTCCCGCCCGTGATCAGCAGCGCCAGGGTGCCGGCCCAGGCGACCCGCCGGACGCGGCGGAAGACCAGCGCCGCGAGGACCAGGGTGGCCAGGACGGAGACGGCGAGCGTCCGTACGCCGACCCGGATGACCCCGTTGGTCACGTCGCTGACCGCGGTCTGGCTGGCCCGGGTGATGCTGGCCGGATCGTCGATCAACGCCTCGGTCCGCCGCTGGTCGAGCGCGCCCAGGCGGACCGACAGGTGAGCCAGGCCGGTGTGGCTGTCGAGGTGGAGTGCCCCGAGCGGCGGGATGGCGACCGTGGTGCCGCCGTCGACCGAGGGGGTGATCGCCATCTCGGCCCGGAACGGGCCGATGTCGGTCTCCTGGCGTCCGCCGAGCAGGACCCCGAGGACGGTCCCGGCGAGGGTGACGGCGAGGACCGCCAGCCCGGTCCCGATCCGGCGGCTGGCGGTGGAGGTGAGCACGCCCCGGACGCCGCGTACGCCGGACCGCAGGGCCCGCCGGACCGCCGAGGGCGTGTCGCCCCCGGGGGTTCGGGTGTCGTTCCTCCGCCAGCGCATGGTCAGATCATCACCTGCCCCGAACCGGGCCGACAAAACGCGCCGTATGCCAGTCAGGCTCAGCTTCGGCCGGCCGTACCGCCGGAGAAGACCAACCGGATGATGCGATCGTCGTCGGGCGCCGGCTTGCCCCGACCGTCGTGGTTCGACGTGGAGATCCACAGCGATCCGTCGGGTGCGACGACGGCGGTGCGGAGCCGACCGTACTCACCGGTCAGCATCGACCGGGGCTGCCCCAGCACCCCACCGGCGGCGGTCAGCTCGACCAGCCAGAGCCGCTCGCCGCGCAGGCACGCCGCCACCAGCACCCGCTCGACGACGGCAGCGCCGGAGCAGGACGACTCGGCGGTGGGCCAGACCACCAGAGGATCGGTGAACCTGTCGTCCCGGCTGCCGCCGCGGTCGGCCTTTCCCTCGACCTCGGGCCAGCCGTAGTTCTGCCCCGGACGGATCAGGTTGATCTCGTCCCAACGGTTCTGCCCGAACTCCGTGGCGTAGAGCCGATCGTTGCCGTCCCAGGCGATCCCCTGCACGTTCCGGTGGCCGAGGGACCAGACCAGGGAGTTCGGGTACGGGTTGCCGGGCGCCGGTTTGCCCTCGGTGGTCATCCGCAGGATCTTGCCGCCGAGGCTCTTCCTCTGCTGGGCCAGTCCGCGCTCGGAGGCGTCGCCCGTGGTGGCGTAGAGGTAGCCGTCCGGGCCGAAGGCGAGGCGTCCGCCGTTGTGGATCCCGGACCGCGGGATGCCGGTGACGATCGGCGTCGGCTCGCCGCCGAGGGTGAGCTTGGCGATCCGGTTGTCCTCGGCCGTCGTGTAGTAGACGAAGACGGTCTGGTCCTTCTCGTACGTCGGCGACACGGCGATGCCGAGCAGCCCGCCCTCGCCGGCCGCGTCGACCTCGTCGAGGGTCTGCACGGTGGTCACCTTGAGACCGTCCGGGTCGGACTCCGGGCCGACCTTCAGAATCTTCCCGGTGTCCCGTTCGGTGACCAGCGCCCCGCCGTCGGGCAGGAACGCGATCCCCCAGGGCACCCGGAGCCCCTTCGCCAGAACGGTCGCCGCGACCTGCTGCTCGGCGCCGGCCGCGGTCGGGGTGACGGACGGGGTGGGGAATCTCGGCGGTTCGCCGGCCGGGTCCGGCTCCGGTTCGCCGAAGGCACAACCACCGGTGAGGAGCACGGCCGCCGCACAGAGCGCGACCGCCGCGCGCCGGCGGCTGAATCTGGGGTACGGGCGAGCGCTCACCCGGCCCAGGGTAGCCGGATCCGGTTGCCCGCTGTCGGTACGCACGATCATGTCACCGGTCTTCCCGCGTCCGCCGCCGTCCCTCGGCGGCCCGCCGGTGGTACGGAGCCGTGACCCCGCCGCCAGGTTCCCGGAGCCAATGCCGGCGGCAGGTCCGGACGACCAACACCGATCGGAACCGGGCCGGTTGGTACCGGACGCCTCATCCCGCCATGCGAGACTCCCCGGCATGGCGCTCGCGACCTCACCGAACCTGACCGCCACCTCGACCGGGCCGACCCGATGGCGGCCCGGCGCCGGACAGGTCGCCGTCGCGCTCGGGGTGCTCGGGGTGGGCTACCGGCTGGGGGCGCTGCTCGCCGAGGTGCCGCCGACCAACAGCGACGAGGCGGTCACCGGGCTGGTGGCGGCACACGTGGCGCAGGGCCGGGAGTTTCCGCTCTTCTTCTACGGCCAGTACTACATGGGGGCGCTGGAGTCGTATCTCGCGGCGCCGCTCTTCGCGCTCGTCGGCTCGTCCACCCTCGCGCTGCGCCTGCCCAACCTGCTGCTCTACGCGGTCTTCCTGGTGCTGATGTGGCGGCTGACCCGCCGGCTCTACACACCGTGGCTGGCGACGTTCACCGTCGGCCTGCTCGCCCTCGGCTCCGACCGGATCCTGAAGGACCAGCTCATCTCGGGCGGCGGCTACCCGGAGATGAATCCGGCGGGCGCCCTGCTGATGCTGCTGGCGGTCAACCTCGGGCTCGGGAGCGTCCGCCGGCCCGGTCCGGCGTACGCCGGGTTCGGGCTGGTCGCCGGCCTCACGCTCTGGGACGACTGGCTGGTCCTGCCGTACGTCGGGGCGGCCGGTCTCCTGCTGCTCGCCGCGCGCCACCGCGACCTGCGGGGCCGGTCGGGGCTCGCCCTCGGTGTCGGCCTGCTGGTCGGCCTCGTGCCGATCGTGGCGCACAACCTCACCGCCGCTCCCGAGCACCGTTCCCTCGCCGTCTACGCCACCCTGACCAGCGGCGCCCCGGCCCCCTGGGCGGACCGGCTGTCCGGCGGGGTTCTCTTCGGGGTCCCGATGGCGACGGGGCTCTGCGACCCGGGCCGGTGCGCTCCCTGGCAGCAGTGGTGGGGAGCCGCCTACCCGGTGTTGCTGGTCGTCGCCGCGTTGCTGGCCGGACGGGCGCTGCGTCGCACCACCGGGCGCGCGGAGCGGATCCGCCAGGGCGGCCGGCTGGCGCTGCTCGTCGCCGCGGGGCTGACCCTGACCGCGTACGCGGTCAGCAGCGCCGCCGCCCACACCCCGGTGGAGAGCGCCCGCTACCTCTCCTGCCTGCTGATCTCGACCCCCGCCCTGCTCTGGCCGCTCTGGTCGGTGGCCACCGCCGCCCGCGCCGGGGCCGGCCCGGCGGAGCGGGCCGGGGCCGGGCGGTGGCGTGCCCGGCTGGTCCGGTGGGCGGCGGTGGCGCCGCTGGTCGCGCTCGCCGGCACCATGGCGCTGGCGACCGCGACGCTGATCCGCGCCGTCCCGGAGCAGGCGAGGCTGGCGGAGCAGCGGCGCGAACTCATCGCCGCGCTCGACGACCTGGGCGTCCGGCACTTCTACGCCGAGTACTGGACCTGCAACACCATCATCTTCCTGACCCGGGAACGGATCGTCTGCGGGGTGATCGGGGACGACCTGGCGGCGGGCTGGGACCGCTACCCGGCGTACCCCAGGATGGTCGCCGCCGCCGAGCGGCCGGCCTTCGTCCTGCCCGCCGGATCGCCGCTGAGCGCGGCGGTCCGCGACCACCTGCGCGGCACCGGCGTGCCGGTGGCCGAGACCTCCGTGGCCGGCTACGACATCTACCGCCCCGCCGGCCCGGTCGACCTGCCCCGCCGGTGAGGACGCCCGGATACCGGCCCTCCGAAGGTGGCCCCCGAACCGGGTCGGCGGGCGGTGCGTGGGCCGGGCCGGGCGCGGCACGCGCCGGCGACTATCGTCGGCGACCGTGAAGGTATGGATTCCGCACCCGGAGGGCCGGGAACTGCTCGGCGAGGTTCCCGACGGGGTCACCGTGGAGATCGCCCCCGCGCCCGACGACCTGCCCTCCGAACCGGACGGGGTGCGGTTCTGGGTCCCGCCGTTCCTCTCCCAGGCGGTGGCGGTGCCGCTGGCGGCGAAGATGCCGGACCTGCGGGTGGTGCAGCTTCTCTCCGCCGGGGCCGACGTCTGGGCCGGTCGGCTGCCCGCCCAGGTCACCCTCTGCGACGCGCGCGGGGTGCACGACTCCTCGACCGCCGAGTGGGTGGTCGCGGCGATCCTGGCACACCTGCGGGCCTTTCCCACGTACGCCCGCGCCCAGGTCGCGCAGGAGTGGGCGCGCGACCGGACCATCCCGACCGACGAACTCGCCGGCAAGCGGGTGCTGATCGTCGGCGCCGGTTCGATCGGGGCGGCCACCGCCGCCCGGCTGGCGCCGTTCGAGGTCGAGCTGACCATGGTCGCCCGGAGGCCACGTCCCGCCGAGGGCGTGTACGGCGTCGCCGACCTGCCGAGACTGCTGCCGGCCGCCGACGTCGTGGTACTGCTGGTGCCGCTCACCGCGCAGACCCGTGGCCTGGTCGACGCGCGATTCCTCGCCGCGCTGCCGGACGGGGCCCTGCTGGTCAACGCCGCCCGGGGGCCGGTGGTGGAGACCGAGGCGCTGGTCGCCGAGCTCGCCACCGGGCGGATCGCGGCGGCGCTGGACGTCACCGAGCCGGAGCCGCTGCCGGCCGGCCATCCGCTCTGGGATCTCCCCAACGTGCTGCTCACCCCGCACGTCGCCGGTTCGGTCCGGGGGCTGCTGCCGCGGGCGTACCGCCTCGTCGGTGCGCAACTGCGCCGGTTCGTGGCGGGCGAGCCGCTGGTCAACGAGGTGGTCGACGGCTACTGACCGCCCGGCTCGGGTGTCTTCTCGGCGCTGTCCGTGCCGAGCCGGTGGCCGCTCGCCGCCACCAGGTCGGGCAGGTCGGTGGCGTGGACCGCCGGTAGCACGGCGGTCCGTCCGTCCCGGAGTCGGACCATCGCCTGCCCCCGCGGGTCGGCGCCCAGCTCGACGATCTCCGACCAGGGAATGGTGCGCTGACCGAGCAGGGCCCGGACCCGCACCCCGGTCCGGTCCGCGTCGGTGCCGGCCCGCCAGGCCCAGACGCCGACGGCGACCGGAACGAGCAGCAGCGGGGAGAGATACCAGCGGGCCGTGGCGAGCGGCAGCGCGCCGAGGAACGCGAGGACGGCGGCCACCCCGATCGCCTGGTTGTGCCGGAACCGAAGCCTGCTGGTCGTACCCACCCTGCGATTTTCGCATTCCGGCCGGTCACCCCGGCGGCGGCCTCCGGCGGTCGGCACCCGACCGGGACCCGCGGCGGCGCCGGGGTCGGCACCACCGGTTCCCGGGCCGCGCCGCGGTGTCCCCAGGCACCCCGGGGCCGGTCCGGGCCGGCGGTTTCTCATCCCGGGCCCGGGTGCGGGATGATCGGATTCAGCCGGTGGGAGATCCCTACCGGTCCGTAACCATGTCCCCGGCCGATCGTTGGGGATTGAAAGGAATGGTTTGGCCGCCCGCCCGGCCGGCCCCGCACCTGCCCGTGCCCCTCTGCGAAGGCGTCCGCCATGCTCGTGGCGCAACCCGTGGATGGCCGAGCCCGCTGGCTCGCCGTCTGGTTCACCGAGATCGGTGCCCCGCTGCTCGCAGCGGGGATTCTCGTTCTCGGCCACCTCGACGTCCTGCCGCCGTACCCGGCGGTGGCCGTGGCCGTGGGGCTGGTCGCCGCCCTGGCCGCGAGCCGGCTGGTCCGACTCGCGATCCGGCTGCACCGCACCCAGCGCGGCTTCGGCCCGTGCCGGGGCGCCGGGTTCCTCGGCTTCGGGATCCTGGCCAGCGGGATCGGCGCCGTCGTCCTGCCGCTCTGCCCGGCCGGGTCCCGGAACGCGGTGGCGCTCGGCGGCCTGGTGCCGGCCCTCGCCCTCTACCTGCTCGGCATGCTCATGCTGCCCGGCGCCGCCGGCACTGTCGCGGTCCGGCTGCGGCGCGGCTTCGACGGGCTCAGCCTCGGCATCAGTCTCACCTTCTCCGCCTGGGTGATCCCGCCGCCCGGCGGGATGCCACCGCTGGCCTTCGTCGCGACCGCGCTCGCCATCGTCACCCTGCCGATCATCACGATCACCACGCTGCGCGCGTATGACCACCGCCGTTCGGCGGCGCTCTGTGGGTTCGGCGCGGGCACGGCGATCTTCGGTCACACCCTGGTGACGGTGCTGGCCGACTACCACATTCCGGCCGAGGCGATTCCCCTGGCCGCGATCCCGCTGGTCGTCGGGCCGGCGACGATCGCCGCCGGCGCCCGCCGGGCCAACCCCGTCGCCCGGTCGACGCCGGCCCTGGCCGAGCCGCACGCCAAGCTCAGCGCCTACCCGGTACTGACGATCCCGGCGCTCCTGGCCACCATCTCGGCGCTGTACCACCTGGTCACCGTCGGCACCTTCGACCGCACCTCGATCCTGCTCGGGCTCGCGGTCATCCCGACCCTGGTGGTCCGCGAGGTGCTCATCATGCTCGACATCCGGCGCTACGCCCGCCGTCTGGCGGACCAGGAGGCCCACTTCCGGTCGCTGGTCTCCGGCGCCAACGACCTGACGCTGATCGTCGGCGAGGATCTGCTGATCCGTTGGCAGTCCCCGGCGGCGGCCCGACTCTTCGGGCTCGCCGACGCGGAGGTCGTGGGCCGGGCCTTTCCGGACCTGATGCACCCGGACGACGCGGCGGAGGTCACCGCGGTGCTGACCGCGGTGATCGCCGGCACGGAGGCACCGGCGAGCCGTCCGGCGCTGGTCACCGCCCGGCTGCGGGACGGGCACGGCGTGTGGCGCGACACCGAGTCCACGATCAGCGACCAGCGGGGGGTGCCGGAGGTCGCCGCGCTGGTCGTCCACGTCCGGGACGTCAGCGAGCGGAACCGGCTGGAGCGGACCCTGCACGAGCTGACCTTCACCGACCAGTTGACCGGGCTGGCCAACCGGCGCGAGCTGATGCGGGCCATCCTCACCCAGCGGACGGTGCCGGCGCACCCCGGCGCGCTGTTGGTGATCGACCTCCACGGCATGTCCGCGATCAACGATGCCCGCGGCCGGCAGTTCGGCGACGCCGTCCTGACCGAGGTGGGGCGGCGGCTCAAGGCCGCGGTCGGCGGTGACGACGTGGTGGCCCGGCTCGGCGGCGACGAGTTCGCCGTGCTGACGGTGGACCGTCCGGTGCTGGCGTACGCGATGGGCACCCGGCTGCTGACCGTGCTGACCGAGCCGTACCAGATGCCGGGCGCGCTGGTGCACCTCGGGGCCAGCATCGGCCTGGCCGACCTGAGCGGCGGCGACAGCGTGGACGACGTGCTGCGGCGGGCGGACCTGGCCCGGGCGCGGGCCCGGCAGCTCGGGCGCAACCGGGTCGAGTGGTACGACGACCAGCTCGAGGAGCAGTTCGTTCGGCGCCTGGACCTCGAACGGGAACTGCCGGGCGCGGCGCAGCGCGGTGAACTGGACCTGGTCTACCAGCCGGTGCTGGACCTCGACGACGAACAGCCGGTGGGGATGGAGGCGCTGCTGCGCTGGCGGAGTCCGACCCTGGGCACGGTGCTGCCGGCCGAGCTGTTGCCGGTCGCCGAGGACCTGAGGCTGGTCGAGGAGCTGGGGCGCTGGGTGCTGGACACCGCCTGCCGGCAGATTGTCGCCTGGTCGCCCCGGCCCCGACCGCTCTGGATGGCGGTCAACATCTCGTGCCGGGAACTGGCGGCGCCGGACTTCGTCCGGTGGGTCACCGAGGCACTGGCCGCGCACCGGGTGCCGCCGGAGCGGTTGGTCCTGGAGATCGCGGAGCCGCGGGGCAGCGTCCAGATCCCGACGGTGGTGACCCGGCTCGCCGAACTGCGGGCGGTGGGGGTCCGGATCGCCCTGGACGACTTCGGCACCGGCCCGTCGTCGTTGGCGCAGCTCCGCCGGCTGCCGGTGGACTTCCTGAAGGTCGACCGGAGGCTGGTGCTCGACCGTCCCAGCCGGGACGGGGAGCGCAAGCCGTTCATCGACGTGGTGGTGAGTCTGGGCCGACGGTTCGACCTGGAGATCATCGCCGAGGGGCTGGAGTCGCCGACCCAGGTTGCCCAGGCCCGCGCGGCCGGCTGCCGGCTCGGTCAGGGGTACGCGTTGTCCCGGCCCGCCCCGGCCGAGCGGGTGGAGGCGTTTCTGGAGGAGTTCCCGAGCACCTCGCGGTGACCGGGTGGCGGTCGAGACCGGATCCGGCGCCGGGCGGTGGACCCGGCGCCGGCACGGCGGTCAGGCGGCGGCGTACCCGGGCATCGGGTATCCGGCGAGCAGGTCGCTGACCTCGCCGGCGATCCGGTCCAGCGTGGCGCCGTCGTCCTTGGTCGCCGCGGTGACCGCCTCGTCGATCCAGGCCGCCACCTGCGGCATCTGCTTCTCGGTCAGGCCCCGGGTGGTCAGCGCGGCGGTGCCGAGCCGGATCCCGGACGGGTCGAACGGCTTGCGCGGGTCGTACGGCACGGTGTTGTAGTTCAGCTCGATGCCGGCCCGGTCGAGTGCCTGGGCGGCGGGCTTGCCGCCGATGCCCTTGTTGGTGAGGTCGGCCAGGATCAGGTGGTTGTCGGTGCCGCCGGAGGTGAGGGTGAAGCCCCGCTCGACCAGCTCGGCGGCGAGGGCGCGGGCGTTGGCGACGACCTGGTGGGCGTACCGGCGGAAGTCCTCGGTGGCCGCCTCCCGCAGCGCGACGGCGATGCCGGCGGTGGTGTGGTTGTGCGGGCCGCCCTGGAGGCCGGGGAAGACGGCCTTGTCGATCGCGGCGGCGTGCTCGGCGGTCGCCATGATCATCGCGCCGCGCGGGCCGCGCAGGGTCTTGTGGGTGGTGGTGGTGATCACGTCCGCGTACCCGACCGGGGAGGGGTGGGCGCCACCGGCGACCAGGCCGGCGATGTGCGCGATGTCCGCCACCAGGATCGCGCCGACCTCGCGGGCGATCTCGGCGAAGCCGGCGAAGTCGATGGTCCGGGGTACGGCGGTGCCGCCGCAGAAGATCACCTTTGGCCGTTCCCGGCGGGCCAGGTCACGGACCTCGTCGAGGTCGATCCGGCCGGTCTCCCGGGAGACCTGGTAGCGGACCGGCCTGAACCACTTGCCGGTGGCCGAGACGGACCAGCCGTGGGTGAGGTGGCCGCCCATCGGCAGAGCCATCCCCATCACCGTGTCGCCGGGGGAGAGGAACGCCAGGTAGACCGCGAGGTTGGCCGGCGACCCCGAGTACGGCTGCACGTTGGCGTGGTCGACGCCGAAGAGCGCCTTCGCCCGGTTGACGGCGAGGATCTCGATCGGGTCGACGTACTGCTGACCCTCGTAGTAGCGGCGCCCCGGGTAGCCCTCCGAGTACTTGTTGGTCAGCACGGTGCCGCTGGCCTCCAGCACCGCCGTGGAGACGTAGTTCTCCGAGGCGATCATGCGCAGCTTGTCGTGCTGCCGCTTCGCCTCGCCCTCGATCAACGCCGCCAGCTCCGGGTCGGCGGCGGTCAGGCTCGGAATGGGTGGTACGTGCACGGCGTCGTCCTCCTGGCTGGTCAGGCCTGCGGGCCGATGCTATCGGTTGCCCGGCCGCCCGCCGTACGCGACGCCCGCCCTGGCCCTGGTCAATGCGGACGGTGTCCCCGAATCCGGCCGTGGGTCGGTCGCCGAAACAGGCTGACGCGGTCGCCGTGGCTCGCCCGGGACCCGCGGGCGACGGCGCGGCGCCGACCGCCGTGGTCACCGGGTGGCGTGCTCACCGGGCGGCGGGGGGTGCCGTGCTGCCGCGCGGGATCAGGTGCGCCGTCTCGTCCTGGTAGTCGCCGAGCGGGTTGCCGGCGATGGCGGCGAGCAGCCGCTGCGCGGCGTGCGCCCCGTACGCCGGGATGTCCCGGCTGAGTGCGGTCAGCGCCGGGTGCACGAGCTGGCAGAGCGCCGAGTCGTCCCAGGCGACGATCGAGACGTCGCTCGGCACACCCAGCCCCATCTCCTGGGCGACCGCGAGCCCGGCGATCGCCATCACGTCGTTGTCGTAGACGATCGCGGTCGGCCGGTCGGCGGAGCTGAGCAGCCGCCGGGTGGCCCGGGCCCCCTCCTCGCCGCTGTAGTCGGCGGAGACGGTGACGGACCGGTCGAGACCGAGGCGACCGCAGACGGTGCGGAACGCCTCGGTGCGGATCTCGGTGTGCAGCAGGCCGGGCAGCCCGCCGACCCGGGCGATCCGGCGGTGTCCGAGCGCGACGAGATACTCGACCGCCTCGGTGAGCGCCGCCGCGTCGTCGGACCAGACGTGGGCGAGGCCGCCACCGTGGCCGGGCCCGCCGATCACCACCGCCGGCAGGCGCAGCTCCTCCAGCACCGGAACCCGGCGGTCGTCGATCCGCAGGTCGCAGACGAAGACCCCGTCGACCCGCCGTTCCCCCCACCAGCGCCGGTAGACGGCGATCTCCGCCTCCGGACTCTCCACCACCTGGAGCGTCAGCGCGTACGACCGGGCGGAGAGCTCCGTCTCGACACCGCTGATCAGTTCCATGTAGAAGGGCTCGATGCCGAGGATGCGGGCCGGGCGGCAGAGCGCGAGCCCGACGGCGTTGGCGGTGGCGCCGGAGAGCGCCCGGGCCGCGCTGTTGGGGTTGAAGCCGATCTCCCGCGCGATGGCGAGGATGCGTTGCCGGGTGGCCTCGGAGACCCCCGGCTGGCCGTTCAGCGCGTACGAGACGGCGCCCTTGGACACTCCGGCCCGGCGGGCCACGTCGGCGATGGTTGGCCGCTTCACCCGGCGCTCCTTGTCTTGTCGGCCCGGTCGGGGCGGGGCCGTTCGGGGCACCTCCTAGTCTGCCCGGTGCCGCCCCGGTCGACCGACAGCCACCCCCGGCGACCCGCCGGCGGGCGACCGGGGCGCCGGCACACGAGCTTTTCCGGTTAAGCATAGCCGTGGGGCGATGGATCCCGGCCCGGACGGTCTCGGGGAATCGTCTGCCGGCGGAGGGGGTCGGCTCGGTGAGCGCGGTGGAGGGCCTGGCGTAATCGCCGTGGTCGGAGCGGGTCGCCGTCCCTCCGGTGGGTCCCCGGCCCGTTGACACGGCGCGGGGCCGCCCGTACGGTGACGGTACTTATCCGGTTCAGTTGATAGCCTTCGATTTTGGCGGCCGTGTCTCCGTCGGCGACGACTCGCCACCCGGCGACGACCCGCGCGAGCGACGACCCGAGTGAGTTGAGGTGCCCGTGACGTCCTGGCAGAGGCTGCACGATGGTTGGTTCCTGACCGCGGTGCCGAACCCGGAGGTCCCGGAGGCGGTCGCCACGGCCCGGGTCCCCGCCACGGTGCCGGGATGCGTCCACACCGACCTGCTCGCCGCCGGGCTGATCCCGGACCCGTACCTCGACGAGTACGAGTCCGCCCTGGGCTGGATCGGCCGGACCGACTGGTGCTACGAGACCACCTTCTCCTGGGCCGGCGACCCCGACGACGACGCCCGGGTGGAGCTGGTCTGCGCCGGCCTCGACACCGTTACGACGATCACCCTGAACGGCGTGGAGGTCGGCCGGACCGCCAACATGCACCGGAGCTACCACTTCGAGATCCGGCCGCTGCTGCGGGTCGGCGACAACCGGCTGCAGATCCGGTTCGACTCCCCGCTCCGCTACGCCGAGCGGTGGCGGGACCGGCTCGGACCCCGGCCGAACGCGTACCCGGAGCCGTTCAACTTCATCCGCAAGATGGCCTGCAACTTCGGCTGGGACTGGGGTCCGTCGCTGGTCACCGCCGGGATCTGGCAGGAGATCGGGCTGCGGACCTGGCGGGTCGCGCGGCTGGCCGAGGTCCGCCCGCTGGTCACGGTGGCCGACCGGGAGGGCCGGGTCGAGGTCCGCGTCGCGGTCGAGCGCGCCGCCACCGGAGCCGCCGTCGGCGGCGGCGTCGGCCACCCCGTGCCCGAACCGGTCACCGTCCGGGCCTCGGTGGCCGGGGAGACCGTCGAGGCCGTGCTCCCGCCCGACCAGCACAGCGTCGACCTGACCCTCACCGTCCCCGACCCCGAGCTGTGGTGGCCCCGGGGGTACGGCGCCCAGCCGCGCTACCCGCTGGAGGTGACCCTGCACGCCGGCGGGGCGGAGCTGGACGCCTGGCGGCGGCGGATCGGCTTCCGCTCGGTACGGCTGGACACCACCCCCGACGCGCACGGCACCCCGTTCACCCTCGTCGTCAACGACCTGCCGATCTTCGTACGCGGGGTCAACTGGATCCCGGACGACTGCTTCCCGACCCGGGTCACCCGGCGGCGCTACGCGGAGCGGCTCGGCCAGGCCCGCGACGCTAACGTCACCTTCCTTCGGGTCTGGGGCGGCGGCCGGTACGAGTCGGAGGACTTCTACGACCTCGCCGACGAGTACGGCCTGCTGGTCGCCCAGGACTTCCTCTTCGCCTGCGCCGCGTACCCCGAGGACGAGCCGTTCCGGTCGGAGGTCCGGGCCGAGGCGGCGGAGCAGGTGGTCCGGCTGGCCAGCCACCCGAGTCTGGTCCTCTGGTTCGGCAACAACGAGAACATCTGGGGATTCCACGACTGGGGCTGGCCGGAGCAGCTCGCCGGGCGGAGCTGGGGTGCCGGCTACTACTTCGACCTGCTGCCCGAGATCGTCGCCGAGCACGACCCGACCCGGCCGTACTGGCCGGGCAGCCCGTGGTCCGGCAGTCACGAGCGGCACCCGAACGACCCGGCGCACGGCAGCATGCACATCTGGGACGTCTGGAACCAGCGCGACTACCTGCACTACCGGGACCACCGGCCCCGGTTCGTCGCGGAGTTCGGCTACCAGGGCCCGGCGACGTACGCGACGCTGCGCCGGGCGATCCGGCGCGGGGAACTGGCGGCGGACTCGGCCGCGCTGGCGCACCGACAGAAGGCCGTGGACGGCACCCTGAAGCTGGCCCGGGGGCTCGCGGCACACCTGCCCGAGCCGCGCGACTTCGACGACTGGCACTACCTCACCCAGGTCAACCAGGCGCGGGCGGTCACCGTCGGCATCGAGCACTTCCGGTCGCTGCGGCCGTACTGCATGGGCAGCGTGGTCTGGCAGCTCAACGACTGCTGGCCGGTCACCTCCTGGGCGGCGGTCGACGGCGACGGGCGACGCAAACCCCTCTGGTACGCGCTGCGCCGGGCGTACGCGGACCGGCTGCTCACCGTCCAGCCCCGCGACGGGCGGCCGGCGCTGGTCGCGGTCAACGACGGCGGTGAGCCGTGGACCGGGCGGGTCGAGGTGACCCGGCTGACCCTGGCCGGCGAGCCGCGCGCCAAGACCTCGATCGCGCTGGACGTGCCGGCGTACTCCTCGGTGACCTGGCCGCTGCCGGCCGACGTCGCCGTCCCCGACGAGCCGCGCGCCGAGCTGCTGCTCGCCGATCCCGGCAGCGCCGGAGCCCGGGCGTTCTGGTTCTTCGCCGAGGATCGCGACCTGGCCTACCCACCGGCCGAGTACGACGCCACGGTCGAGCCGGCTCCCGACGGGGTACGGGTCCGGGTGACCGCCCGGACGCTGCTGCGCGACCTGGTGCTCGCCCCGGACCGGCTCGACCCGGCGGCGGAGGTCGACGAGGCGCTGGTGACGCTGCTGCCGGGGGAGTCGACCACGTTCACCGTACGGTCGGGGCGGGCGCTGGATCCGTCCGCGCTGACCACCCGACCGGTGCTGCGCTGCGTCAACGACCTGGTGACGCCGCAGTGATCCCCGCTGGGCCGGCCCGGGCGCGGCCGGCGCGGCGGCCCGTGTGAAGACGGCCGTGCCCGGCCCCGGCGGCTGCCCGGTGTGACGTTCGGCGGACTCAGGAGTTCCGGGCGACGGCGGACTCAGGAGTTCCGGGCGGCGGCGGCCTCAGGAGTTCCGGGCGGCGGCGACGTCCCACAACCGGACGGTGTGGTCCTGGCCGGCACTGGCGAGGAGCTTCCCGTCGGGGCTGAACGCCACCGTGTAGACAATGCTGGTGTGCCCGAACAGCGCGTCGCCGACCTGGTCGGCCCGGTAGTCCGGTGGGGTCACGTCCCACAGCATCACCGTGTCGTCCCAGCCGCCGGTCGCCAGCAGTGTGCTGTCGGGGGAGAAGGCCAGCGCGCCGGCCGGTGCGCTGTGCGACAGGGCGTTGTCCTCCCGCAGCGCGCCGGTGGCGACCTCCCACAGCCGGCCGGTGCCGTGCTCGTCGATGGTGACCAGGACCTCGCCGTGCGGCGAGAAGGCGACGCCGTACACCTCGGACTCGTGCTCGAGGCGTAGGGGGGTGACCTCGTCGCCGGACCACTCCTCACCGGCCTCCTCGGCTTCCTTTCTCGCGCGCTCGTTCTCGACCAGCTCGGCGAGGTTCCACAGCTGGACGAGGCCGTCGTCCGTCCGCGAGGCCAGCAGCGTGCCGTCCGGGGAGAACGTGACCTCGTACACCTGCGTCGAGTGTGGGATCGTGGCGAGCTGCCGCATTGGCTCGACAAGCTCCCACAGCCCCACCGTGCCGTCCTGGCCCGCGGTGGCCAGGATGCTGCCGTCCGGGGAGATCGCCAGGTCATCGATGCCCTCGTCGTGGCTGGTCTCGATCGTGTCGACGAGATCGCCGCTCTGCACGTCCCACAGCCGTACGATGTGGTCGTCACAGCCCGTGGCCAGGGTCCCGTCCGGGGCGAAGGCCACGGCGTTGACCAGGTACGGATGATTGAGCACCTTGCTCGGGTGGCGGTCATCGCGCACGTCCCACACCCGGACGGTCTCGTCCGCGCTGCCCGTGGCGAGCGTCGTGCCGTCCGGCGAGAACGCCATGTCGTAGATGTCGTCGGTGTGTCCGGTCAGGACATTGCTGTCGGACCGGAACAACGGTGGCACCGTGAGCGCCGCGATCACCACGATCGCCGTGGTGGCCGCCGCCACCACCGTGCCGATGAGCCAGCGCCAGAACCGGTGTGGCGGCCGACCGGTGGAAATGCGAGCCGCGGGGGGCACGGCCGGGCCGGTGCTGCCCGGCGCGGCCCCGACACCGAGGGCGCCGGCCGGTGAGGTGGGTCCGATCCCGGCGTACGGTGCCGGCCCAGGGGCCAGCGCCGGTGGGGCTGGTGTGTGCGCTGCCGGTCCGGATGTCGGGGCTGGTGGGGCCGGCACGTGTGCTGGCGATACGGGTACGGGTGCCGGTTGGGTCGGCGGCTGTGGTGCCGCTCCGACGTGCAGCGCGCCCTCGGCGACCACGATCTCGGGGTGGTCGAGGGCGGTGGGCGCGATCCGCAGCGCGCGATGCAGCAGGGCGGCGGCCAGCGGTACCCGGGATGACCCGCCGACGAGAAACACCCCCGCGAGCCGCTCCGGCGCGACCCGCGCGTCGCGTACGACCCTGACGGCCAGGTCGGCGGTGCGGGTCAGGTGGGGGCGGGCGGCCTGCTCGAACTCCTCCCGGGTCAGGTGGATCATCGTGTCCACGAGCGGGATGTGCAGGTCGGCGGTGGTGTGCCGGGACAGTTGCTCCTTGGCCGCGCGGGCCGTGCGCCACAACAGGTGGCGGGCCTGGTGGTCGGCGGGGCTCTGCGGCCAGTCCAACCGCCCCCAGGCATCGGCGGCGTCGCCGGTCAGCGACCGGGCATGCGCCACGACGACGGCGTCGAGATCCAGGCCACCCACATCGTCCAGCCCGGAGCTGGCGACCACGTCGAACCCGGTCGCGGTACGGCGTACCACGCTGACGTCGCACGTACCCGCGCCCAGGTCGTAGACGAGCAGGTAGCGGTCCACCGGAAGGTCGTGGCCGAGAACGTGGGCGAAGTACGCCGCGGCGGCGACCGGCTCCGGGACGTACGTGCAGCCGCGCAACCGCGCCCGCTCGGCCGCCGCGGCCAGCACGTTCAGCCGGGTACGTCCCCAGCTCGCGGGATGGGTCAGCACCGTGCTGGCCGGTGGTGCTCCGGCGACCCGGGACGCCTCGGCGGCGACCCTGCCCAGCACCGCCGAGACGACGTCGACGATGTCGCACTCGCGATCCCCGAGCCACAGCACGCGTTCGTCGATCCGGCGCTTCGGGTTGACCTCCAGGCCGGCCGGGTAGCCGAGCGCGGCACGTTCCGCGTCGGCGCCGGTCAGCAGCTCGTCGCCGCCCGGCCGGGCGAACACGTTGGACGCCAACAGGGGAGAGCCGTCGAACAGCAGCGGCCGGGCACGACCGTCGGGGTCGGCGAGAACCGCGACCGTGCTGGAGGTGCCGAAGTCGATCGCGAGGCGGTGTCCAGGCATCCCCACGAGGGCTCACCCTAGATGATCGAAATTGCCCGGTCGCGAGCGCCGATGGCGGGAACGCCCCACCGGACGGGGCGATGGTCAGCGTAGCCGTTTTCCTGTCGGTCGCGTTGAGTTACCCTCTAATAACTGACAGATGTCAATGGGGGGGCGATGTGGCGCCCGACCGGACCCAGTGGAGTGCTTCCTCGGCCGAGACGGCCGACCGATTCGACCGCACGCTGTTGTCGCAGTGCTGGACGGACGATGTCGAGGCGGTCCGGACAATCGCCGACCGTCCCGGAACGGGCCTCGTCATCACCGCCCGACAGGGCGGCCTGGACGACGTCTACCGGTTGGCTCGCCATCTCGTGGAAGGAGCCGGTTACGAGCGCCCGCTTCTGTTGGACGCCAACCGGTACAGCGGCACCCGACGGCTTCCCGCGACGGCGCCGTTCGACCAGGACTGGATTTCTCGACAGCGGGAACTGGGCCTGCCGGTGCTCACCGACTCGGGATACCTGGCATCCGGGGATGAGAGCGGGCTGATCACGATCCTGGATCAGACCGCGCGCCTGGGCGACGCCATCGCCACGCTGCCCCTGCACCTCGACTGGCTCACCACTCCGAGAGGGCGGTGGCAACTGCTGCGGCAGGTGCGGGCGTACGGCGTGCCGGTCGCGCCCGTACTCGAACACCGGGCCGACCCGTTCGACGCGCGAGGTGCCGTCGACGGCCTGCTCGGCCTGCTCGACTGCGGGGTTCCGGTGGTGCTGCTCCGCAGCGACGTCTCCGCGCTGGGCGCCCTCTGTTGCGGAGCGGTCGCGGCGGCGGTCGGCACCCGCGCCACGCTGCGGCATCTCACCCCCGTGCCGTCGGCGCCCTGGTCGGGACCCCGGAATCCGCCGAAGCCGTCCGTTGTCGTGCCGCGGTGTCTGGCATACAAGCGGCTGGGCGAGGTGGGAAGGACGAGGCGGAAACACCCGGAGGTCGCCGTGTGGTCGTGCGACTGCGAGACGTGTGACGGCAAAGAACTCGACTGGATGCTACGGCTGCCCCCGAAAAGACAGGAAAAACTCGCCATCCAGCACTCCCTGCGCACATTGCTCTCGCTTCGCGAGCGGCTTGTCGGCCCGCGACCCGAGGAAGACCGGATGTCCTGGTACGCCCGGTGCGGGGCGGCCAGCTTCTGGCTACGCGAGGTCGGCTGGATCCGTCCATCGGCGTTGCGGTACTGGCAGGAGGCGATTGTCCCACCTGGACGATCCGATTCGGCGGTGCCTCGGCCCCGTTCGGCCCGGCCAACTCCGGCCCTTTCGCGGAGCCGGCAGACTCCGCCGTCGATGTGATGGCGGTAATGTACTGAGGGTCGTCGGTGGGGAGGCGGTTCGGTGGGTGATGACGCTGCCCATGGTGCGGAGGCTTGGCGACTACCAGCTCGTCAGCCGACTGGGCCACGGCGGGATGGGCGAGGTCTACTTCGGAGTGTCACCGACCGCGGACCGGGTGGCGGTCAAGGTCATTCGGCCTCACCTGCTCGGCAACCCGACGGTCCGGCAGCGGTTCGCGGCCGAGGTGGAGAACCTGCGGCTTGTCTTTGGCACCCGGGTGGCCCGGTTCGAGGGCGCCGATCCGTTCGGCGAGCCCGCCTGGCTGGCGGTGGAGTACGTCCCCGGCCTGACCCTGGCCCAGTACGTCGAGCGACGCGGTCCGCTGCCACCGGACGTGGTCGCGATGGTCGGGGCGATGCTCGTCGACGGTCTGGACCGGGTACACCAGGCTGGCCTGCTGCATCGTGATCTGAAGCCCAGCAACATCATCCTGGGCCGGGACGGGCCGGTGCTGATCGACTTCGGCCTGGCGGTGCTGGCCGGACGGGACAGCTACCTGACGGATCCGGGTCAGGTGGTCGGTACTCCCGACTACCTGGCGCCGGAACGGGTTCGGGGCGAGGAAGAGATCGGTCGCGCCTCTGACGTCTACGGGCTCGGCGCGACCCTGGTGTTCGCGTTGACCGGGCAGAAGCTCTACCCGAGGGCGAAGAGTCTGCACGCGCTGCTGCTTCAGATCGCCGACCCGGCCGTCCTGCCAGAGCTGTCGGCGGTGCCGGCCGAGATGGCGCCGATGCTCGGCGCGATGCTCGCCCATGACGCGTCGGCCCGGCCCGGTTTGTCGGCCGTCCGAGAGCGGCTGCTGGCGATCGCCACGGCCGACGGCACTCCGGTCGCCGAGGTGCGGCGGCGGATGACGGATCTGACCTTTGACAGCACCGCCGAGCTGGTGGTGCCGGCGGAGCTGGATGATCCGCTCCGGGACCCGGAGGAGACCGTTCGGGGCGGAGGCGGCAGCACCGACGAGGATGTGTCGGCGCCGGCCTCGGAGCGGTCCGAGTCGGTTCCGCGATCGGACGGGCACGCCCATGACGGGCACGCTGCTGACGGACAGGCCGGTGACGATCGACGGCCGACGGAGCCGGACCGTGAGCCGCCGGGCCGGGCTCGACCGGACGTCGACTGGCTGATCGACCGGCTGCGCCAGCAGTACGCCCGCCGCGCGACCCTCTGACGCCCACCGGCCGCCGTCCGTCTGCCTTCACGGAAGGCCTCCGCCGTACCCGCACGACAACCGAAGAACCCCTCGTCGCGAAGGACGCTCCCGCATGACGCCTCCGCCCCTCCCCACCGCCGATGCGACGGCTGTCACCGATGGCCCGACCGGGCCGAGAGACCCCGAGGGACCATCCGGGACCCAGTTTCCGCCCGGGTCGCGCATCGTGGTCCGGGACGAGGAGTGGCTGGTCCGTTCGGCGAAGCCGGTCCGTGGCGGGGTGATGATCAAGGCCGTCGGGGTCTCCGAGTTCGTCCAGGACGTCGAGGCGACGTTCTTCACCGAGCTGGACACCATCCAGACGATGCGGCCGGAGGAGACCGACCTGGTCCAGGACACCTCTCCCCGGTTCCGGCGGAGCCGGCTGTTCCTGGAGGCGGTGCTGCGGCGTACCCCGTTGCCGCAGTCGGAGCGAGGGCTGGCGTTGGCGGACCGGTTCCTGCTGGATCCGCTCACCTACCAGCTTCGGCCGGCGGAGCTGGCCCTGGCTGGGCTGCGGCCCCGGATTCTGCTCGCCGACGTGGTCGGGCTCGGGAAGACGCTGGAGATCGGGCTGATCCTGGCCGAGCTGATCCGCCGGGGTCGAGGTGACCGGATTCTGGTGGTCTCGCCGCAGCAGGTGCTGGAGCAGTTCCAGCGTGAACTGTGGACTCGGTTCGCGATCCCGCTGGTGCGGCTCGACTCGACCGGCATCCAGCGTATCCAGCAGGAGATTCCGGCCGGGCGGAACCCGTTCACCTACTTCAGGCGGGCGATCATCTCGATCGACACGCTCAAGGATGCCGGCCAGTTCGGGCACCATCTCGACGCGATCGAGTGGGACGTGGTGGTGATCGACGAGTCGCACAACGTCATCAATCGCGGGACACAGCGCAACGAGCTGGCCCGCCGGCTGGCCGCCCGCAGCGACGCACTGCTGCTGGCCAGCGCCACCCCGCACAACGGCGACCGGCGGTCGTTCGCCGAGTTGATCTCGCTGCTCGACCCGACCGCGATCGTCGACCCGGACGACTACTCGCCCGAGGACATCGCCCACCTCTACCTGCGGCGGACGAAGATCAGTCCCGAGGTGCGGGACCAGATCGGCAACCGCTGGGCCGACCGGGGACCGTCGCGCGCGCTGCACTGCCCGGCCAGCGCCGCCGAGGAGCGGGTCTTCGCCGAGCTGACCGAGGTGTGGCTGGAAGGAAAGTGGAGTGACCATCCGATCCGGGGTCAGGATCGACTCTTCCCGTACACCCTGCTGAAGTCCTTCCTCTCCTCGCACCGGGCGCTCGCGGCGACCGTGGCGGCGCGGGCGAAGAACGCGACCGGGCGGGAGCGGGCGGCGCTGGACCGGCTCGCGGAGCTGACCGCCGCGATCTCCGACGACGAGTCGAGCAAGCTCGACCGGCTGGTCCGGGAACTGCGGGACGAGATCGGTGTCGGGCCGGGCAGCCCGGTGCGGGTGGTGATCTTCTCGGAGCGGGTGCAGACGTTGACATGGCTGGCCGAGGTGGTGCCGCCTCGGCTCGGCCTGCCTCCCTCGGCGGTACGCGTCCTGCACGGCGGCCTGACGGACGCCGAGGAACAGCAGGTGTTGCAGGAGTTCGAGCTGGCCGGCAGTGACGTCCGGCTGCTCTTCACCGGTGACGTCGCCTCGGAGGGGGTCAACCTGCACCAGCAGTGCCACCACCTCATCCACTACGACATCCCGTGGAGTCTGATCCGGATCGAGCAGCGCAACGGCCGGATCGACCGGTACGGGCAGCGCCACGAGCCGCAGTTCCGGGCGCTGATCCTCACCTCGACGGTGCCGAACGCCAAGGACGACCGCACCGTCTCCGAGAAGCTGCTGGCTCGGGAGGAGGCGGCACACCGCAGCCTGGGCAGCGTCTCGGCGGCGATCGGCATCTACGACGCCAAGGCGGAGGAGGACCGGCTGGTCCGCGACCTGCTGGACGGCAAGTCGGTGGACGACTCGTACGTCTACCGGGCCGATGAGGAGGTTGATCAGCTCGCCGCCCTGATGGCCGGGGTGGGGGAGTCGCCGGTCGGTGTCGAACCGAAGCGGGTGGAGGTGCCGAGACTCTTCGCCTCCACCAGCGACTTTGTCGACACCGCCCTAGCCGAGCTCTACGACGACCGGCCGGAGGACCGGATCGGGCTGCGCCGCGAGGACGAGCTGATGTCGTTTCTCGCCCCGGCGGATCTGGTGCACCGGCTCGCCGACCTGCCCCGGTCGTACCTGCGGGCCCAGGCCGAGGGCGACGAACTGCGGCTGAAGGTGACCTTCGACCGGCGGCTCGCCCAGCGCAAGCTCGACGAGGCCCGGCGCGTGAAGAAGCCGACGTGGCCGGAGATCGCGTTCGTCAGCGACGTCCACCCGATGGTGGAGTGGCTGGTCGACAAGGTGCTGGGCCGGCTTGGCCGGCAGCAGGCGTTGGTGTTGACCGCGAAGGTCGACGAGCCGGTCTTTCTGGTGCAGGGTGTCTACTGCAACCGGCTCGGCCAGCCGACGGTGGTGGAGTGGATGGCGGTGACCGGGCTGCCGTCGGCTCCTCGGGTCGGTCCGATGGTGGCGGCGTTGGCGGCGGCCGGGGTCGGTCCCGGGCTGGCCAACCCGGGGCGGCCCATCCCGCTGGCCGGGTTGAAGGCGTTGGTGCCGGCGGCGATCGAGGCGGCTCGGGCCGACCTGGCGGCCCGGCGGGCCGAGTGGGACGCCGAAATCGCCGCTCCGCTGCGCGAGCACCGGCGGAAGCTGGAGCGGTTCGCGCAGGCGGCGAGCCTGTTCGACGAGCTGCCGGCCGCGCAGCGGGAGCGCCGCCGCCAGCGGGTGAACCGCACCGTACGGGAGCAGACCGACCTGGTCACCCGGTTGGAGACCGTCGGTGACCCGCTGTTGCGCCTGCTCGCCGTGTTGGCCAGTCCGTCGACAGTGGACGAGGCGTCGCTGCCCGCGACGGCGGCCGGCGCCGGATCGGAGGTCGGGGCATGAGTGTCGAGTCGCTGACCAACCGGGGCGAGTACCTGTCCCCGCACTACCTGGCCGAGGTGCTGCCGAACACCGTGCGGGATGGGCTGGCCAAACGCTGGGCGGCGGAGGAGCGGGGCGGCCGGCTCACTCCCCGGGCGGGCCTGCGTGGCTTCCGCCGGGACTACTTCGACCGCAAAACCGAGCTGACTGACCGGGAGCTGTTCGACCCGGAGCGGCTGCGCAAGCTGCACGGCGAGCTGCTGAAGGCGCTCGGCTTCCACGACCCGGCGCCGGGGATGATCACGGTCGAGCGGGCCGGGCAGGAGCAGCAGATCCCGGTGGCGCACGCCGAGCCGGGCACCGGCACCGGGCACGGCATCGTGGCCATCGACTGCGGCTGGGCGGTGGACACCGACGCCGCCCAGGACCCGACCGAGGCCGGCCGGCTGCTCACCCCCGTCGAGCTGGCCGGCGGGGAGCGGATCGAGACCGGGGCGAAGCTCGCCTCCTGGCTCTTCGCCGCCGAGGACCCGCCCCGGTACGTCCTCATCCTCAACGGCGCGGTGATCACGCTCGCCGACCGCAGCGTGTGGGGCGAGGGGCGCTACCTGGCGGTCAGCCTGGACGCGCTGTACGGCCGCAACGACGAGCGCGAGTACGACGTGGTGGCCGCGCTGTTCGGGGCGGACTCGCTGCGCCCGCCCGCCGAGGGCGGCAGCGAGCCGCTGACCGAGCTGGTCGCCGGCTCCCGCCAGCACGCGGTCGGGGTCAACAGCGAGCTGCGCGAGGGGCTGCGTACCTCGGTCGAGTTGATCGCCAACGAGGTGCTGGACCGGATCCGCGAAGCCGGCTACCGGCCCGAGGAAATCGCCGACCTGGACGAGCTGGCCCGCGACCTGAGCCGGGAGGCCCTGCGCTACCTCTACCGGATCCTCTTCCTGCTCTATGCCGAGGCCCGGCCGGAGCTGGGGGTGCTGCCGACGAAGGATCCCGAGTACCTTCAGGGTTACAGCATGGCCCGGCTCGGCGATCTGGTCGCCCGACGACTGCCGCCGTCGGCGAAGGACGGCTTCCACCTCTACGAGTCGCTGGACCTGCTGTTCCGGATGGTCAACGACGGCTACCCGCCCCGGAGGGCCGGCGAGGAGCCGGGGGAGCCCACCAGCGAGGGCGAGGGGCTGCGCTTCGAGCCGCTCCGCTCCGACCTGTTCCTGCCGGAGGCGATCACACTGATCGGCCCGCGGGTGGGCAGCGACCCGGACGACCCGGACGGCCCGAAGATCGACACCCGGTTGCGCAACGCCACCCTGCACGAGGTACTGCGCCGCCTGATGATCACCAAGGGCGGCCGGCGGAAGCGCGGCGGGTTCATCTCCTACGCGCAGCTGGGGATCAATCAGCTCGGCGCGGTCTACGAGGGGCTGATGTCCTACACCGGGTTCATCGCCACCGAGCGGCTCTACGAGGTGGCGAAGCACGGGGACCCGAAGGACGGCTCGTGGATGATTCCCGAGTCCAAGGTCGACGACTACGACGACGACGTCTTCGTGCTCAAGGAGCACCCGGTCACCGGGCACCGCAGCCGGGTGCCGTACGAGCCGGGGCAGTTTGTCTACCGGCTCGCCGGCCGGGACCGGCAGACCAGCGCCTCCTACTACACGCCGCAGTCGCTGACCGAGGTCACCGTCCAGCTCGCGCTGAAGTACCGGATCGAGGAGGCCGGCGCGGGCCTGCGCGCCCGGGACCTGCTGGACTGGACGATCTGCGAGCCGGCGCTCGGTTCCGGCGCCTTCCTCAACGAGGCGATCAACCAGGTCGCCGCCGAATATCTGCGCCGCCGGCAGAAGGAGCTGGGTGTCAACCTCGAACCCGAGGACTACCGCCTGGAACTTCAGCGGGTGAAGGCGTACATCGCGCTGCACAACTGCTACGGCGTCGACCTGAACCCGACCGCGGTCGAGCTGGCCGAGGTGTCGATCTGGCTGAACGTGATGCACGCCGGGCTGCAGGCGCCGTGGTTCGGTCTGCACCTCAGGCGCGGCAACTCGCTGATCGGCGCCGGGCGGCGGCTCTACCGGCCGGAACAGCTCACCAACCGGTCGTGGCTGACCACCGCTCCTGAGGACCGGCCGTTCCGGGACGGCGACATCGAGCCGGGCACCGTCCACCACTTCCTGCTTCCGGCCGACGGCTGGGGCGCGGTCGCCGCCGAGCGCGAGGCCCGCGAGCTGGCGCCGGCCGAGACCGAGAAGCTCAAGAAGTGGCGTACGGCGATCAAGCGCGCGCCGTCGGCGAAGGCCACCCGGAGGCAGCCCTCGCAGGTGGCCCGGTTGCAGGCGCTCGCCGGCCGGGTCGAGTTCCTGTGGAAGCTGGTCCAGCGACGGCTGGAGATCTCGGAGCGGGAGATCCGCCGGGACATCCCGGTCTGGCAGCCGGAACGGCCGCTGCCGCCGGCCGACGGGGCGGTGCCGAGGGAGAAGATCCTGGCCGACCTGACGGCGACCGGCACGCCGTACTGGCGGTTGAAGACCGTCATGGACGTCTGGTGCGCGCTGTGGTTCTGGCCGCTGGACGCCGCCGGCCTGCTCGACGGCTCCGCCGACGTCTACCCGGCCGATCCGGTGGAGGTCACGCACGTCCGTGAGGTGCCGGCGTACGACGCGCCGGTGTCCTACCAGAAGCAGGACCTGTTCGGGGCGGTCGAGCCGGTCCAGTTGACGATGCCGGCCAAGCCGACCCGGACCCGGAGGGTGAGCTTCGCCGAGCAGCTTCGCCGGCCGGTGCCGCTGGCGAACCTGGACGACTGGCTGACCTTCGCCGAGGCCCTGTTGGGCCGGGCCGACCTCCCGACCGACTCGCTCGTCTCCCAGCTCACCACGCTCGCCGAGCTGAGCGAGTACGAGGGGAGGCTGGAGGGCCTGATGGGCATGGAGAGCCCGCTCCGGCTCGAAGAACGCTTCCCCTGGCTGCACACCGCGATCCGGATCGCCGAGGAGCAGGGCTTCTTCCACTGGGAGCTGACCTTCGCCCAGGCGTTCGCCAGGGGCGGCTTCGACCTCCAGGTCGGCAACCCACCCTGGGTACGGCCGCGCTGGGACGAGGGCGGCGTACTCGCTGAACACGATCCTTGGTTTCGGTTAGCTGAGAAAGTTCCGGTCGAGATTTGGAACGCGCGGAAAAAAGTCCTCACCGAGCAATCGCCGGAAGCTCGGTCTGACTTTCTTGGTGAACTGGCAATAAACTCTGGCATGGTTGCTGTACTCGGACATGTCGCCAGCTATCCGCTGCTTGCAGGGACGCAACCGAACCTTTACCGGGCAATGATGTGCCAGGTCTGGTGTCACATTGCCCCTAATGGTATCGCGGGCTTGCTGCACCCCGATACCCATTTCGCCGGTACGAAGGAAGGGGTCCTGCGGGCTGCGGCATATAGTCGGCTTCGTGTCCATGCAGGCTTCATCAACGCAGCCAACTGGGCCTTCGCGGACGCCACTCGCAGCACCGAATTTGGCCTGCACATTTACGGCGAGCCGGGGTCAATAGGATTCAGTCATTTGAGCCGCCTTTACGCCGCGTCGGTTCTGCCGGAATCGCTGCGACACCAGGGCGAAGGGCAAGTGCCTGGGCAGCGCCATCGCGGGGCATGGGACAATCGGCCGCACCGCTCGCGAGTCGTAGAGGTGGATGAAAAGACCTTAGCCTCATGGCGGCGGTTACGTGGTGAGGAGCACGAGCTTCCGGTCGAACAGACTCCGCTACTTCAGCCGATAACCGTCGAGGAGGAGCGTGCCATCTCGGCACTTGCGATGGTCCGCCGTCGACTTGGGGCTGACCAACCACGAATAAGCAGGGGATACGACGAAGCAAACGCAAAGAAAGATGGGGTCATACGGTGGCGGCAAATGGTTCCTCGGAACCCTAACGAACTCATCATTCAAGGCCCGCACCTTGGTGTCGCTACGCCGTTCGCGAAGCAGCCCCGTGTCCCATGTCGGACGAGGAGCGACTGGGATCTCCTCGACCTATCCAGCTTGCCATGGAACCATCTGCCCAGAACGAATTATGTGCTTAGTCAATCCGAGTCTGCTAATCGGAACTCTCAGGACCTGTGGGGTGGCCGCCGATACACCGAATACTATCGCTTGGCGTGGCGTCGAATGATAGCATTCGATATCGAGCGTTCGCTTTTTGCTGCCCTGATCCCTCCTGGTCCGGCGCATGTGGACGCCGTTCATTCACTTTCGATGAACAGTGATCTTCTGACGGCCCTTCAGGCGGGGTTCTGGGCCTCGCTGCCACTGGATTATCTGTTGCGGATAGTTGGGCGCGCTGACCTTCGGCATGCGGATGTTGCAATGCTTCCGGCGGCCGAGCAAAACCATCCACTAGCGTCTGCGCTGCTGCATCGTACATTGCGGCTCAACTGTTTGACTGATCTATTTTCATCCCTCTGGTCGAGGTTGTATGAGCGAGCATGGGTTAATGAGCAATGGGTAGTGGCATGGCCTCAGATTGAACCGTTAGGAAACGTTGGACCGACGTGGACGCGCGCGACGCCGCTTCGGACGGAGTTTGCTCGACGAGCCGCGTTAGTCGAAATTGACGCACTGGTTGCCGTCTGGCTTGGGATCGGGATCGAGGAACTGCTCGCGATTCTTCGTGCGCGATACCCCATTCTGACGGAGCGAGAGGAGGAGATGTGGTTTGATGCATCCGGCCGGAAGATCGCGGCTGACCCGTACACTTTTGGCCACGGTCAAACGAAGCAACATTATCAGCAGCTGATGGCGTACCTGGATAATCCCGAGCGGAATCCGGTGCCCGAGGGGTATACGGCGCCGTTCTATAAGGTGGACCGGGAAAATGAGTACCGCCAAGCGCACGCGGAGTTCAGCCGGCGACTTGCCGAGCGTCCGCAAAGGTCTTGAGCTGTGCGTTGCGCTGTCGATTAGCGAAGCCTTAACCGGCTGTGATCCTAATCCTCGTCTCGAGTATTAGGTTGGGCTTTAACTTACATATACTCTGCTGCGGTCTTCTCGGCCTGTTGGATGAACTGGTCAAGCTGCGAGTCGGTCATGTCCTCGTCGTGGAGCAGTGTGCCGAGAATCGCGATTTGTGCAGAGAAGGCGGTATCGGGTGCGATGTCGTCAACCAGGTGTGTCTCTCCGAGGACGGCGCGGATCATTCCTTCCATGGCAAGCGCGGGAAGCTCCGTACCGTCCTGGTAGCGTGCGCGAGTGTCAGCGACGAATCGGGCGATGTCCTGGAGGCTCTTGCCGCGGAACCGTTTGTCGACGGCGAGCGCGAATGCTGCGCTGATAACCTGGGACCCCTCACCCCATCCGGATTGATCCAGCCGCTCCAGCACGCGATCTGCGTAGTCCCAATCACTCTTCGCTATCGCCCGGATGAGGTCGCTGGTTGCTTTCCTTGTTTCCACGTGACCGGAACCTCTCTATGCCTCTGCGTGCTAGTTGACCGGTTTTCTGGATGGTGACGCCTGTGATTAGGCCCAGGACGAGGAAGTTCCCCACCGCCTCCGGCGCGTCAATTCTTTCGAACACCGATGGCTGGCTGGGCGTGCGTGCCGTCGTGCTGGCCGCCTGTGTACCGGGGGGCTTGACGATGTCCTTGATGATCTTAATGGTGTTCTGTGCCACCTCGGTAGCGGTCTTGCCGGTGTCCTGAATGTTTTCTATGTTGCGGCTCGTCCTTCTTAGGAACGCGCCGATGGTGCGCTCGCTGTCTCCTCGCTGTTCGGCCTCACGGAGTAGCTGCTCGCCTGACGGCATCTCGGCCTCCGAGACGTCCGACTCCGATGCCGACCCGGGGGCGATCCTGTTGAGGTAGGTGGTGAAGCGTGCTCGTGCCTGGGTCAGCAGCCGGGCGGTTCTGGCCGCCTTCTCGGCAGCCGTCCGAATATCGGTGAGCGCTTCCTTGATCTGTGGATGGTCACTGCCCGTGGCTGCTTCGGCGTAGTGCTCGTAGGCTTGCTCCGCATCGGCCTTGGCTCTCATCGCGGTGACTGCTGTTGCCGCGAGGCGGTCGCGGACAGCCAGGAGCTGAGCCACCACCTCACGCATCGGCTCTGTCATCCGATGGCCGCGAGGTAGGCGTTCGCGTGATCGACAGCTGCATCGATACGGCGTTCCGTCAGGTCGACCTCACGGCCAAGACCTTCAAGGATCTTCAGCCCAGCCTGGGCATCTTTGTCCTGGCTGTCGTGGATGGTGACTCGGGCGAGCTGTTCCGCGGCGGCGGCCCCGGCGCGTACCCGATCCAAAGTGGCCTTGGCTTCGTTGGCTGCCTGGTTACCCTCGCGGATCGTGCGCTTCACCTCGTCGACGTTCATCCCGTCACCTCCCGGCTAACGGAGGACGTCTACGAGCTCACGGGCGGCAGCGGTGATGGTCAGCGTCGCTTCGAGCGGCTGGTCGCGCATCAGGTGGCCCTCCCCGATCTGTGGCGGCTGGCGTGGACCACCACATGGATGCGATCGCATCCATGTGTTCGGTCAATCGCCGCCTGTGATGGAGGATAGAGGAGGCTTGCAGCCCGGAGCGTCCTTGCCCGCACCTCGGTGCCCACCGGCCTACTTGGGTTCGGCCACGAAGACGCCGAGTCCCTGGGTGCTCTCGACAAGTCCTTCGGCGCGCAAGGCGTGCATGGCGTAGCGGATCACGGAGTCAGAGACATGGTGCTCGGCTTTGAGCTGCGCCGTCGAGGGCAGCTTGTCGCCGGGCTTCAGCTCGCCGGACTTGATCTGCTGGCGGATGTGGTCCGCAAGTCTCTCCCATTTCGGTGCAGGCATGTGTACTCCTCGGTCTCCACCGAACATGAGATCACGCCCGACTTGTGACTGCAAGCTGCCTGTACCAGCAAACTTAGCTTCAGCGCCTAAGCGCTTGTTGACTTAAGCGCTGATCTGGCTCTAGGTTGAGGGCGCGTGACACTCCTCGGTCTCCAACCCGGGAGCGCTCGCAC
>NZ_RJWA01000030.1 GCF_003762835.1 Micromonospora sp. HM5-17
GCGAGCAGCCGGCGGACCTGATCGACGGAGAGACCCTTACCGACCCGGTAGCGCGGTGACGGCACCCGGACCAGTTTGGCGACGTTGCGGGGCACCAGCTCCTCTCGCATGGCGTGCTGAAGTGCGTTGCGGAGCACGGCATGGACGAACTGAACCTGCCGAGTGCTGGGGTACCGCTGGCAGCATCGGCCGACAGAGCAGCACCGCCGGTCAGTAGGCCGGTTCCTGTCGAGGCCCGCAACGCAGCACAAGCACTTGCGGCGGAGACCGTCCATGAACGCCTTGACGTGCTGGACCTGCAACGTGTCGAGCCGCTTGCTGCCGAGCGCCGGCACCAGGTGCAGCCGTACGGCGCTCTCATACCCGCGCGCGGTGGTCGGCTTGAGGTCGGTTACGTATGTGGTGAGCCAATACGATAGGTAGTCGCCGAGCTTCCAGCTTCGATCGGGGACGGGCACCCCGCGGTGCGATTTCGCCTTCAGCTCGATCAGCTTTCTATGGGCGTCTTCCCGAGTCCTGCCGTAGACGGCCTTGCGCTTACGCGTTCCGTCGGTGGTCAGCACATACACTTGTCCGACCCAGCGACCGTCGCTGGCACGCTGATAGATCGAGCCTTCACCGTTCGGATTCTTCCGGGCAACGTGCCGATCCTGCTTCGGTGTGGTCATTAGGCGGCATCCTCCATAAACGCGGCGATCGCCTCGTCAATTGCCGAGACGGGGATGAGGCGGCGGCTTCCGATCTTGATAGAACGGAGCCGGCCGGAGCGGATCAGGTCGTAGGCCAGCGAGCGCCCGATGCCCAGCGCACGGGCGGCTTCCTCGACGCGCAACACGCGAGGCATGAGCGGAGTTGCGGGGGTGGCGCTCATTGCACTTCCTTTCGTTTCTGTCGTGTCGCCCGGATTCGGTCGCCAATCGCGGCAGCGAGTTCGAGTTGTTCGGGGGTGTCGTAGCCGATACCGAGGATCCGCCAGTTGTTGATGACGATCACATCGGTGTTGTCGGACAGGCCGGCATCGGTAAGCGCGGCCTGGAGTTGGTGCGCCTGCCGCTCTGCCCGAAGGTGTTTGAAAGTCGTGGAGTAGATCCGTGACTTGGTGAGGAAGTGACCTCGGAAGCCGAGCATGTGTGCCCAATGGCGGAGCTTGAGTTCGGCGTATTGGTCGAGGCCGCCGAGGTCCCACGCGGTTTGGATCATGGCCCGGTGGTGGTCCGATACGCGGAGCTGATCGATGTCTAGCTGTGACCGGATGCGCCGGTCACCGGTATCGGTCGCGCCGGTGCCTTTGGTGGCGTACTTGGCGATATAGGCAGCGAGCTGAGTGTCCGTCACCGCCTGGTCCCCGTCGCCGGCGATGTCGGTAACAGTGATGTCCTTGACGTCCACCTGCGCGCCCCACCGGAGGATTAGGGGTGTGCCGTCGGGGCGAACGGTGCCGAGCTGCACCGAGGCAGCCGCGGATCGCACCGCGTCGGCCAAGACGTCAGGGGTGAGCCACACCGGGGGCGACGAGCCCGGACCGGACGGGCCGTCCGCGCGAACGATCGCGTGGAAGTGCACGAGCCCTCGGGCTTGGTACTCCGCGACCTTGGCGTACGAGATCCGCACGTGCTCGCCGGACTCCCGAACGGTGAGGCCACCGGCACCGGCAATCGACCGCCGTAAAGCGATGGTGAACCGATGCCACAGCGCGCCGCTGTGTGCCTGCCACAGCACTGCGCCGGTGTAGTCGTACGAGTCCGGGTCGACCGGGCTGCCCAGCAGCGGGTACCCGTCCGGGTGCCAGCGTCCGCAGGAGCAGGGCCGCCGGCCGGGCCGGGAGTGGACCGGGCCGAAGGACGGGGCGGTGAGGGTGACGAACAGGCGGGGCGACCTGGACACGGTGTCCGGGACGCCCTTGCCGCCGGACAGGCCCGCGTGGATGAGGTGCCAGGCGTCAGCGGCGTACCGATCCGCACAGGTCGGGCAGACGGCCGCCCGGCGGGTGCCGCAGGCCGCCCACACCCGACCCCGCCGGGACGCGACCAGGGCGCCGGTCGCGGCGTGACGGACCTCCCATTTGCCGATCAGCCGAACCGGCCGGAGGCAGCCTTTGACGCTCTCGACGCCGGCCCGCCAGGCCTTGTAGGCCGGTGAGCGCATCCACCGGGCCAACGCCGCCTCACCGTCATACGCCCGGGACTGGAGTGCCAGTGCCATAGACCCTCCAAGACAGGGCCGCCGTGCCC
>NZ_RJWA01000031.1 GCF_003762835.1 Micromonospora sp. HM5-17
GCTTACGCTGCGGCCATCCCGTCCATGGGGCGCTGACAGTTGCAGGCTCAGGCGTTGGAGCGAGCGACCAGTACGTCAGCGATCTCCCGCATGCTGGCGACCACTGCATCCGCTCCAGCTGCCCGAAACTTTTCGGCCTTGGTCGAGCGGTTCGCGTATCCGATAACGCTTACCCCGGCTGCCCGCGCACCGTGAATGTCCGTGAGAGAGTCGCCAATCAGTACGCACCGGGTCGGCGACTCGCCTACCGCGCGTACGGCTTGTCGGATCGGTTCCGGGTTGGGCTTCATGCGCTCCGGGTCGGCGTATGCCCGGCCGACGACTGACGAGATATGCGTGGAAAGGCGACGTGCTGCCAGATAGGCGCGTACGGCGCCGGCAGAGTTGTTGCTGACTACCGCCACGGGGAAGCCGACCTGCCGGGAAGCCACGATGACCTCCCGGCCGTACGGAGTCGGTTCGGCAGTCTCGACGGCTCGGCGTTCGGCGGCGCGTAGCGCGTCCTCTACGGCCCGTGTGGCGGCCTGATCGCCGGTAGCCGCGGTGCGGCGTAGCACCTCAAGCGGGTCCGACTCGCTGATGAGGTCCGGCGGCGCCTCGATGCCGCGTCGGTGCAGCACGTCGACCAGCTCGGCGGCGACCTGCGGCGCCGGGTAGCCAGCGAAGATGCTGCATACCGGTCCGTCGAAGTCGAGCAATACCGCGCCGATCTCATTGAATAGCTGGTCGAGGTTGGCGTTCATCCGTCGTACCGATAGGCGATTGTCGACCATACCGAGTCGAACCACTGGCGGGATGCCTCCACGAACTGCGCGGCGTGGGAGGTGTCGTCGTCGGTCACTGCGTAGTGGAACAGCGGTACGTCCTTGCCCATCAGGTCATAAATCGCCATTGGTTCGCCCTTGATTGAGACAGTCCGCTCAACAACTGGGTAGAAACCAAAGAACACTTCTTCGCCGTTGAGGATGTAGAGCTTGAACAGTGGCGCAGCGCGGTGCATCCGTACCTCGACGGTGGCCGACCGGATGAGCCCCAGGTCGCCTAGCTCGGTGACCTGGTCGATGATGCCGTCGACCGCCCGGCGGGTGATCCGCTCTGCTCGTTCGCGCACGGCCGGGTCGTCAGCCTGAGTCTCGGCTCGTGCGGGCAGTGCCATCGGCGCGGTCATGTCGGAGACGAGGACCCGTACGGCGATGGACTCCGGAGCGAGTCGGCCGACACGCACCTTGTCGAGCGTCTCGGCGAGTGCATCTCGTAGTGTCTCGCCGGAGAACCCGGCGAAGTCGACCGTGACGTGTGGCCTTTCAAACGCGGCTTCGATGTGCGGACGCAGTTCGACGGCGCGCTGTGTCTGCGCCCGAACGAACACCCCGCTGCCCTGCCTGGACACGATCAGCCGCTCTGCCCGGAGCAGGTCCAACGCCCTCTTGACCGTCTCGCGTGCTACGCCGTAGCGGGCGGCTAGCTCGGGCTGCGACGGCAACCTGTCGCCGGGGGCAAGCCGTCGCGTAAGGATCGCTGCCCGCAGCTTGTTAGCAATCTGGTGCGACGCCTGCTTCGGATCATCTGGGTCTAGCTGACCCAGGAAGTCAAGGTTCTTAGTCACCCACCCACCGTAGCGCTGACTAGCCAAGTTAGGGAAGTTTTCGGGTAGCACCTTGACCTGACTAGCCAGGCCGGGCTACCTTCTACATGTCCCGCCTGGCTAGCCAGGTACGACAAGTTGGCCCCGGGCGGGACAGGTTGGCTGTGTCGTCGAGCGTGCAGGGCACCCAAGATCACTCTGAAGGAGATCGAAAGATGCGGAACATCCCGGTGGACCTGTCTGGCTACAAGCTGCGGGTGGTGGAGGAGCCGTCGATCAAGGCGGATCAGGACGGCCGGGTGATCACGGCGTATGGGACGGATGACCCGCTGTACACGGTGGCGGTGTTCGCGAAGCCGCTGGCGACGCAGGACGGGTACAGGGGTAAGGGTGAGGAGCTGAAGATCACGCTGACGGCCGCCCCGGAGGGGATCGAGGAGGGCGACGTGGTGGAGCTGATCGCGCCCACGGTTTCGTACTGGGAGCGGGACGGCAGGTCGGGTCTGACGTGGAAGGCGCAGGGCCTCAAGCCGGTCGCGCGCTGAGGATTTTTCGCCCCGCCCCTTTT
>NZ_RJWA01000032.1 GCF_003762835.1 Micromonospora sp. HM5-17
CATCGCGTTCCGGGACGCGTCATGAGTGGGCGGACGAGCGCGGGCGCCGGTTGGCCGACCGGTGGGGACAAGGGCGCCGGTCGGCCTTGGCAGGCCGGTCGGGACGGTGTCGAGCGTGGCGGGGAGGCGTCATGAGTGGGCGTGATGACGGCGTCATCTTGCGGCTGGCAGATGTCGTGAAGTCGTTTCCGGGTGTGCGGGCGTTGGACGGGGTGGGGCTGGAGGTTCGGGCGGGTGAGGTGCATTGCCTGCTGGGGCAGAACGGTGCGGGCAAGTCGACCTTGATCAAGGTGTTGTCGGGGGTTCACCAGCCGGATTCGGGTCGAATCGAGTGGCGTGGTCGGGTCGTGAGTTTCGCGAGTCCGCAGGCGGCGGTGCGGGCGGGGATTGCGACGATCTATCAGGAGCTCGACCTGGTCGATGACCTGTCGGTGGCGGAGAACGTGTTCTTGGGGCACGAGCCGCGCCGGTTTGGGTTCTTGCAGCGGGGCGAGGTGGTCCGGCGTACGCGGGAGATTTTGGCGCGGTTGGGGCATCCGGAGATTCCGGCGAGGCGGATGGTGCGGGCGCTTCCGGCTGCTGCCAAGCAGATCGTGAGTATGGCGCGGGCGTTGTCGTACGAGGCGCGGTTGATCGTGATGGATGAGCCGAGCGCGGTCTTGGCTCATGACGAGGTGCGGAACCTGTTCCGGATCATTCGGGAGCTGACCGCGCAGGGTATCGCGGTTGTCTATATATCGCACCGGCTGGAGGAGATCCGCGAAATCGGTGATCGGGTGACGGTGCTGAAGGACGGTCGGACGACGGCGGCGAATTTGCCGGCGCGGGATACTCCCACCCGGGATCTGGTGGCCCGGATGACGGGTCGGGCCATTGAGTACGTTTTTCCGGAACGGCGGGGCGGTGAGGCGCCGGGCGAGGAGTTGTTGCGGGTGTCGGGGTTGTGTCGGGCGGGTGAGTTCGCGGATGTGTCGTTGACGGTGCGGGCGGGGGAGGTTGTGGGGATCGCGGGTTTGGTGGGTTCGGGTCGGTCGGAGTTGCTGGAGACGATTTTTGGGGCGCGGCGCCCGGACTCGGGGACGGTGGCGGTGGGGGGTCGCGTACTGCGCCCGGGGAGTGTCGGCGCGGCGGTACGGGCGGGGCTGGGCTTGGCTCCGGAGGAGCGGAAGAGCCAGGCGCTGATGCTGGGCGAACCGGTGTACCGGAATGTCACGCTGGCGACGTTCACCAAGTGGGCGCGGTGGGGTTTTACGGATGCGGGCCGAGAGCGCCGTGAGGCCACGGACATCGCGCAGCGCCTGGAACTGCGGCCGCGGGATGTACGGCGTGCGGTGCGGACGCTCTCGGGCGGGAATCAGCAGAAGGTCGTGGTGGGGCGGTGGTTGCTGGGGGGTGTCCGGTTGTTGCTGCTGGATGAGCCGACCCGGGGTGTGGATGTGGGGGCGCGGGCCGAGTTGTACCAGGTGATTCGGGGGTTGGCGGAGCAGGGGGTGGGTGTGCTGCTGGTCTCCAGTGAGGTGCCGGAGGTGTTGGGCCTGGCTGACCGGGTGGTGGTGATGCGGGAAGGCCGGGTGGTGCATGAGGCGCCGGCCGGAGAGCTGGACGAGGGCAGGGTGCTTGATCTGGTGATGGCAGGGTCGCTGATGGAGGGGGCGCCGG
>NZ_RJWA01000033.1 GCF_003762835.1 Micromonospora sp. HM5-17
TCAGAAGTCCATGTCCCCGCCGCCCGGCGTGCTGGACTGGGCCGGGGCCTTCTCCGGCTTGTCCGCGACCACAGCCTCGGTGGTCAGGAACAGGGCCGCGATCGACGCGGCGTTCTGCAGCGCCGACCGGGTCACCTTGGCCGGGTCGATGATCCCCGCCTCCAGCAGGTTGACGTACTCGCCGTTGGCGGCGTTGAGACCGTGGCCGGGCTCCAGGTTGCGGACCTTCTCGACCACGACGCCGCCCTCGAGGCCGGCGTTGATCGCGATCTGCCGCAGCGGGGCGTCCAGCGCGAGCTTGACGATCTGCGCACCGGTCGCCTCGTCGCCGGTCAGGTCCAGCTTGTCGAACGCGGTCTTGCCGGCCTGCACCAGCGCCACGCCACCACCGGGGACGATGCCCTCCTCGACCGCGGCCTTGGCGTTGCGGACGGCGTCCTCGATGCGGTGCTTGCGCTCCTTGAGCTCGACCTCGGTGGCCGCACCGACCTTGATAACCGCGACCCCGCCGGCGAGCTTGGCCAGCCGCTCCTGCAGCTTCTCCCGGTCGTAGTCGGAGTCGCTCTTCTCGATCTCGGCCCGGATCTGGTTCACCCGGCCCTGGATCTGGTCGGCGTCACCGGCACCGTCAACGATCGTGGTCTCGTCCTTGGTCACCACGACCTTGCGAGCCCGACCCAGCATGTCCAGGCCGACGGCGTCGAGCTTGAGGCCGACCTCCTCGCTGATCGGCTGGCCGCCGGTCAGGATCGCGATGTCGCCGAGCATCGCCTTGCGCCGGTCGCCGAAGCCCGGCGCCTTCACCGCGACGGACTTGAAGGTGCCCCGGACCTTGTTCACCACCAGGGTCGCCAGAGCCTCGCCCTCGACATCCTCGGCGATGACCAGCAGCGGCTTGCCGGCCTGCATGACCTTCTCGAGGATCGGGAGCAGGTCCTTGACCGTCGAGATCTTGCCGTTGACGATCAGGATGTACGGGTCGTCGAGGACGGCCTCCATCCGGTCGGGGTCGGTCATGAAGTACCCCGAGATGTAGCCCTTGTCGAAGCGCATACCCTCGGTCAGCTCCAGCTCGAGCCCGAAGGTGTTGCTCTCCTCGACGGTGATGACGCCTTCCTTGCCGACCTTGTCCATCGCCTCCGCGATGATCTCACCCACGCTGGTGTCACCAGCGGAGATCGACGCCGTCGAGGCGATCTGCTCCTTGGTCTCGACGTCCTTGGCCAGTTTGGCCAGCTCCTCGGAGACGTTGGCGACGGCGGCCTCGATACCCCGCTTCAGCGCCATCGGGTTGGCGCCCGCCGCCACGTTACGCAGGCCCTCCCGCACCAGCGCCTGAGCCAGAACGGTCGCCGTCGTCGTGCCGTCACCGGCCACGTCGTCGGTCTTCTTCGCGACCTCCTTGACCAGCTCCGCGCCGATCTTCTCGTACGGGTCCTCGAGCTCGATCTCCTTGGCGATGCTCACACCATCGTTGGTGATGGTCGGAGCACCCCACTTCTTCTCGAGCACGACATTGCGGCCCTTCGGGCCCAACGTCACCTTCACGGCGTCGGCGAGGGTGTTCATACCCCGCTCGAGGCCGCGGCGCGCCTCTTCGTCGAACGC
>NZ_RJWA01000034.1 GCF_003762835.1 Micromonospora sp. HM5-17
CGACGTCAGTCGTAGTCGTAGACGGAGTGGTGGTCTCGGAAGGCTTATCAGACTTTACAGTCTGATCATCGTCATCGATGTCCTTGTGCTCACCGATTTCATTCGGCTTGTCATTATCAGGGGTGTCCTCACCCTTGTCATTGACAACCTTGGAAGTCAGCGTCTCGAAAGCAACGGCAGCCTCAACCGGCTCAGTTACCTTCTCATCGACCACGATGGTGACAGCCTCAGTACCATTAGCGCTCTCCGGGGTGAACTTGTGACCCTTGGTCTCACCCAGAACGGTCTTACCGTCCTCCTTGGAAATCAGCTGGGCATCCAGGGAGTATTCCTTACCCGGAACCAGACCCTCGTAGGAAACCTGATCCACAATCTCGGCACCAGCAACAACCTCACGCAGGTCACCCTCGAAGTCCGCGTTGGTAGAAACAATCGCGTTCTTGTGGGAGGTTACGGTCTGGTTCTCGTCGTTGATGTCCTTGTGCTCAGCGACGTGGTTCGGGTTCTCCGAAGTGGTATCCGGGGTGTCCTCACCCTTATCGTTGACGTCGGTGGAGGTCAGTTCTTCAAACGCAACCGCAGCCTCAACCGGCTCCTTCACGTCGTCAGAAACGGTGATCTTAACCTCAGCCTGACCATTTGCGGACTCAGGCTTAACAGTAGCCTCACCCTTGCCCAGAACGGTCTCGCCGTCCTTCTTGGAAATCAGCTCAGCATTGAGCTTGTACTGCTTACCCGGAATCAGGTTGAAGTAATCGACGGTGTCGATGACCGTAGCACCAGCAACAACTTCCTTGGAGCCGTTTGCAAAGTCCGCATTGGTGGAAATGCGCGGCTTGGAAGTTACGGTCTGGTCCTTGTCGTTGATGTCATCGTGCTTAGCGATGTCATTCGAGGTGCCCTCGTCGGTCGGCTCATCGTCGCCATTCTCGTTGACCTGGGTGGAGGTCAAGTACTCGAACGCAACAGCTGCCTGAACCGGCTTGGTCACATCATCGTTAACGGTGATCTCAACAACTACCTCGCCGTCAGCAGTCTCCGGGGTGAAAGTCTTTTCACCGGAGCCCAAAACGGACTTGCCATCCACCTTGGAGATGAGCTCAGCGTTCAGGGTGTATTCCTTACCCGGAACCAAGTTGTGGAACTTAACGGTGTCGTTGATCTTAGCGCCAGCGACAACCTCGTGGGAATCATCTCCGAACTCAGCCTTGGTGAAGATCTTCGGGGTGTCCTTCTCGTCGCCGCCACCAGGGGTCCCCGGCTCGTTAGGCTCGGTCGACTCAGAAGGCTCGCCCGGCTTCTCCGGAGTAGTCGAACCGCAATCCGAAGGCTTATCAGACTCAGAAGTCTCGGAAGCCTCAGAGGACGTGGTCTCTACAGACTCAGACTCAGAAGGCTCACTGGACTCAGACTCAGACGGTTCCTCAGACTCGGAAGGCTGCTCGCTCTCAGAGTCACCCGGCTCCTCAGACTCACAAGTCTCGCTAGTCTTCGGGGTAGAAGAATCCTCAGAGGAAGAAGGCTCAGAGGTCTCACCCTCGCCACCGTCACCAGGCTTACCCGGCA
>NZ_RJWA01000035.1 GCF_003762835.1 Micromonospora sp. HM5-17
CAATGCCGTTCAGATAAGGCGTCTGGCGAGGTCAGCGTGGTGCGCTGACGTCGTGTGTGGAGGCCGGTACGGTGGCTGGCCGTGACGTCAGCGGTGGTGGAGACGGCAAAGCGGCCGTGGGGTCGGTTGACCGACCATGTGGGGCTGGGTGTGGTGTCGGCCCGGTTCGGTCGTGACCTGCTGGAGGATGTCCTCAACCGCACCGAGCGGCGGGAGAAGCGGTCGAGGCGGCTGCCCGCGCACGTGATGATCCGCTATGTCATCGCGATGGGGTTGTTCTTCGCCGAGTCGTACGACGAGGTGATGCGCCGGCTGGTCGGTAACCTGCGCAAACTTGGCTCCTGGGACGATGACTGGCAGGTCCCGACCAAGTCCGCGATCAGCCAGGCCCGGCAACGGCTCGGGCCGGAACCTATGAAAGCGCTGTTCGAGCGGGCCGCGGTGCCGCTGGCGAGCGCGAGCACCAAGGGCGCGTGGCTGGCCCGACGCCGGTTGATGGCGATCGACGCGACCAGCTTCGACGTGGCCGACACCCCGGACAATGTGCAACGGTTCGGCCGAATGGGCTCCGGGCCGAAAGCGTCGGCGTATCCGAAACTGCACGTCGCCGCCCTCGCGGAATGCGGCAGTCACGCGATCGTCGGTGCCGTGCTGGGTAGCTGCCACACCGGGGAACGCACCCTGGCCGCCGACCTGACCAGTACGGTCGGGCCGGGCATGCTGGTGATGGCCGACGCCGGCCTGTACTCCTACGACCTGTTCAACCGGTTCGCGGCGACCGGCGCGGACCTGGCCTGGCGGATCGGCGCGTCGGTGTCGGTCGGGCACCTGACGTGGCTGCCGGACGGCTCCTACCACGCGCTGATCTACGCTCCCGGGCTGAACGCCCAACGCCGAGCGAGGCTGAGCGAACAAGCTAAAGCCGGCCACGATGTCCCCGCCAAACTGGCCCGCCGGGTGCGGGTGGTCGAGTACACCGTCCCGGACCGCAATCCCGACGGCGACCTGATCGTGGTGATCACCACGATCACCGACCCGCACGACATCGACGCCCTCACCCTGGCCGAGGCGTACCACCAACGCTGGGAAGAGGAATCCGCCCTCGACGAGATCAAGACCGACCTACGCGGACGCGGTGAAGTCCTACGCTCGAAGACCCCGAACCTGGTCGAACAACAGATGTGGGGACTGCTACTGGCCCACTACGCCATCCGCGCCCTCCTGCTGGACGCCGCCGACCCGGCCGGCTACGACCCAGACCGCATGTCCTTCGTCAAAGGCCTCCGCGTCGTACGCCGCCAGGTCACCGACCAGGCGGCCATCACCCCCTGAGCACCTTTCAGCCGCCCTGACCGACGCCCTCGCCGAGATCCTCCACCAGCCCAACCCGCCTCGCCGCCACCGAACCTGCCCCCGCGTCATCAAACGCGCCCGACACAACTCCTACCGCGTCAAACGCCCCACCGACCGAACCATCCGCCACCCCAGCCCACCAACACCACTACTGGCCTGCCCAAACAGCCTTACCTGAACGGCATTG
>NZ_RJWA01000036.1 GCF_003762835.1 Micromonospora sp. HM5-17
GCCTGCTCCCCGCGCACGCGGGGGTGATCCCGTCCTACACGCGGCGGACGGGACCATCGTGTCCCTGCTCCCCGCGCACGCGGGGGTGATCCCGTCGCGAAGCTGGTCGACCCGCCCGGTGCGCCCTGCTCCCCGCGCACGCGGGGGTGATCCCGGAGCGGGAGCGGGTTGCCGACGGCGCCACCCTCTGCTCCCCGCGCACGCGGGGGTGATCCCGAGACGTATGCGCCGCTGGTGGAGGCGATCGCCTGCTCCCCGCGCACGCGGGGGTGATCCCTCCAGCGCCGACTCGCGCAGGTCGTTAAGCACCTGCTCCCCGCGCACGCGGGGGTGATCCCCAGGCACACCCCTCGGCTCTGGCCTTCGAGGCCTGCTCCCCGCGCACGCGGGGGTGATCCCCAGGACCTGTACACGGCGATCACCGGGGCGGTCCTGCTCCCCGCGCACGCGGGGGTGATCCCTCCCGGTACGCCGACCTGGTGCAGGTGAACGCCCTGCTCCCCGCGCACGCGGGGGTGATCCACTGCCGTCGTCGGTGAGGCCGCACTGATGTGCCTGCTCCCCGCGCACGCGGGGGTGATCCGTGGTGATGCGTCTTTCAAGCGGCCAGTGACAACTGCTCCCCGCGCACGCGGGGGTGATCCCAGCCCACCGGGACCGTCAAGAGGAATCGCTCTCTGCTCCCCGCGCACGCGGGGGTGATCCCCCTGCGCGACGATGACCTGCTGCCCTGGCATCCTGCTCCCCGCGCACGCGGGGGTGATCCCCCGGGCGCTCCTGGCTGAGCTGGAGCAATTTACTGCTCCCCGCGCACGCGGGGGTGATCCCGACTCGCACTACACCCGGGTCGAGGAGGCCGGCTGCTCCCCGCGCACGCGGGGGTGATCCTCCTCCGCCGTCTTCACGGCGGAAAGCTTGGCCCTGCTCCCCGCGCACGCGGGGGTGATCCCGTGGCCAACGACGGGCAGCTCTCCAGCGTCGCCTGCTCCCCGCGCACGCGGGGGTGATCCCCAGCTACGCGCAACCGCGCTCGCCGGCACCGACTGCTCCCCGCGCACGCGGGGGTGATCCCACGTCGAGCATCGTCCACAGGGCACTCGACTTCTGCTCCCCGCGCACGCGGGGGTGATCCCCGCCCGGTACAGCCCCGACGACAGGCGAGCGGCTGCTCCCCGCGCACGCGGGGGTGATCCCGGTAAGACCTGGCGCATCCGCGACGTCGTCAACCTGCTCCCCGCGCACGCGGGGGTGATCCCGGATGGCGGGTTATGACCTCGGCGCTGACTGCCTGCTCCCCGCGCACGCGGGGGTGATCCCCAGGCCATCGCCAAACAGGGCGGCAAGGCCATTCTGCTCCCCGCGCACGCGGGGGTGATCCCTGGGCTGCGACCACGTCGGCGTCCGCTGGCATCTGCTCCCCGCGCACGCGGGGGTGATCCCAAGAAGATCAACGCCGGCCTGGTGGTTGACGG
>NZ_RJWA01000037.1 GCF_003762835.1 Micromonospora sp. HM5-17
CCGGTAGGCCGACAGGTCCAGGTGCCCGGTCTTGCGGGCCTGCGCGTCGGCCTTGGCCCGGGCCCGCTGGTCGGCCATCAACCGACGGAAGCCCTCCTCGTCGACCTGGAGCCCCTGCTCGGCGGCGATCTCCAGGGTCAGGTCGATCGGGAAGCCGTAGGTGTCATGCAGCTGGAACGCCTTCTCGCCAGAGATCGCCGCACGGCCCGCACGGCGGGTCTCGGCGATCGCGGTGTCCAGAATCGTCGTACCGGCGCGCAGCGTGCTCAGGAAGGCGTCCTCCTCGGCGTACGCGTACGACGAGATCCGGTCGAACTCCTCCGCCAGTTCCGGATACGACGGCGCCATACAGTCCCGGGCCACCGGCAGCAGCTCCGGCAGCGCCCGATCCTGCCAGCCGAGCAGCCGGATCGCCCGGATCGCCCGCCGCATGATCCGGCGCAGCACATACCCACGACCCTCGTTGCTCGGGATCACCCCGTCACCGATCAACATCAGCGAGGTACGGACGTGGTCGGCAACGACCCGCAGCCGCACGTCGTCCGGATGCGACTCGCTGGCGACATGGCTGGACCGCGCGCCGTACCGCCTGCCGGTCAGCTCGGCGGCCCTGTCCAGGATCGGCCGCACCTCGTCGATCTCGTACAGGTTGTCGACACCCTGCAGGATCGCGGCCATCCGCTCCAGCCCCATACCGGTATCGATGTTCTTCGCCGGCAGCTCGCCGAGGATCCGGAACTCCTCCTTGCCCCGCACGTCGGCGATGTCGTACTGCATGAAGACGAGGTTCCAGAACTCCAGGTACCGGTCCTCGTCCACCGCAGGACCACCCTCGCGCCCATACTCCGGACCCCGGTCGTAGTACAGCTCCGAGCAGGGACCAGCCGGACCGGGAATGCCCATCGACCAGAAGTTGTCCTTCTTGCCCCGACGCACGATCCGCTCGACCGGCACCCCGGTCCGACGCCAGATCTCGGCCGCCTCGTCGTCGTCGAGGTAGACGGTCACCCAGATCCGCTCCGGATCCAGCCCGAACCCGCCCCGGTCCAGCGGCTTGGTCGCCAGGTCCCAGGCGAACGGAATCGCACCCTCCTTGAAGTAGTCCCCGAAGGAGAAGTTGCCGTTCATCTGGAAGAACGTCCCATGCCGGGAGGTCTTGCCCACCTCGTCGATATCCGGAGTCCGGATGCACTTCTGCACCGACACCGCCCGGCGGAACGGCGGAGTCTGCTGGCCAAGGAAGTACGGCACGAACTGCACCATGCCGGCATTGACGAACAACAG
>NZ_RJWA01000038.1 GCF_003762835.1 Micromonospora sp. HM5-17
TGAACACCCCAGGTGCCATCCGGGGGTGCCGCCACGAACCTACAATCGGTGGCGATTGTAGGTCAAGACTCGACGTACGACCGCTTGCAGTCGGAGGTGGAACCGTGATCAAATGGGCATGCCATCCGGGGAGTGTGTATGCCCAAGCAGCAGTACCAGGCGCTCGCAGACGAGCTACGCAAAAAGATTGAGTCAGGAGAATGGCCGCCAGGCACGAAGCTGCCAAGCCGGTCTCAGCTGTGCAAGGACTACGGCGTGTCGGACACCGTGGTCGGCAAGGCCATGATGCTCCTTCGGGCTACCGGGCTGACCGAGACCCTTGAGGGAGTTGGTGTCTTCGTGGCCGAGCGAAAGTAGCCGCCAAGCGGCCTCTCCGCGCGAGGCAAACAGATCAACAAGCGCGCCGGGCGACGCGGTGACCCGGGCCCTGGGGGCAAGCTATGAGTCGCCGCGCCGTGGTGAGTGAGCTCCTTGATCACTACTATCGATGTGTGCCCTACGAACAGGCCGAGTACCGACGTATCGCCGATGAGGTCACGGCGCGCATCCGGTCCGGGGAGCTGAAGGCGCACGACAAGCTGCCATCCACCGCCGAGTTAGCCGAGCAGTACCACGTCTCAACTGCGACCGTTAACCGTGCGTTCGGACTCCTACATGACCGCGAGTTGGTATACGGCAAGCAGGGCAAGGGCGTATTCGTCGCTGAAGGCAAGGCCAACAAGTAACAGGGGTCAGGAAGCCGCTAGCACAGAGAACACTCACCACCATCACATCGACGGCGGAGTGTGCCGAGCCCACAGTCGAGCCGGAATGAGCCGGGCCAAACGGGGCCGAAACAGCGCCGAATCGACATTGTCAGCTAGTAACAGGTAGCTCAATGTAACCGACGGGAAACGGCTGCGCTGACCATCGCCCCGTCCGGTGGGGCGTTCCCACCATCGGCGCTCGCGACCGGGCAATTTCGATCATCTAGGGTGAGCCCTCGTGGGGATGCCTGGACACCGCCTCGCGATCGACTTCGGCACCTCCAGCACGGTCGCGGTTCTCGCCGACCCCGACGGTCGTGCCCGGCCGCTGCTGTTCGACGGCTCTCCCCTGTTGGCGTCCAACGTGTTCGCCCGGCCGGGC
>NZ_RJWA01000039.1 GCF_003762835.1 Micromonospora sp. HM5-17
GATTGGATACGCATCTGCGGCACGGCGCTCTAGGGATCACCCCCGCGTGCGCGGGGAGCAGGACCCGTCCCAGGGCTGAGCTGGGTAGGGACGGGGATCACCCCCGCGTGCGCGGGGAGCAGAGCATGAGACCGAAACCAAGGAACATCTTGAAGGGATCACCCCCGCGTGCGCTTGGAGCAGAGTCAGATCGTGGCCGGACAGACGTACACCCGGATCACCCCCGCGTGCGCGGGGAGCAGAGCATGAGACCGAAACCAAGGAACATCTTGAAGGGATCACCCCCGCGTGCGCTGGGAGCAGCCGGGCGGGGCTGGGGTGCCGTCCGGGCCGGAGGGATCACCCCCGCGTGCGCGGGGAGCAGCCGGAGCGTGACGGCAACGGATGGCGTCTAGCGGGATCACCCCCGCGTGCGCGGGGAGCAGGCCACCCGGAAAACTGCACGCCAGATCGACGCGGGATCACCCCCGCGTGCGCGGGGAGCAGCTTCGGCATCCGTTCGGCGAGTGCCCAGAACAGGGATCACCCCCGCGTGCGCGGGGAGCAGGTCCCGCCGACAGCAAGGTCAGCCCGGCGAGAGGGATCACCCCCGCGTGCGCGGGGAGCAGCCGCCAGTTCCTCTACGTCGCACAGGTGGCCGCGGGATCACCCCCGCGTGCGCGGGGAGCAGCCGAGTCGGTTCAGCCGAGCGAGCACCTCGGCGGGATCACCCCCGCGTGCGCGGGGAGCAGGCAGCGCCCTCGGGTCGGGCGACTCGGCGACCCGGGATCACCCCCGCGTGCGCGGGGAGCAGAGCCCAAACCGTTCCAGATAGTGGGTTGAATAGGGATCACCCCCGCGTGCGCGGGGAGCAGCAGGTACGGCGTCGACGACGGCGGCGACGCGGGGGATCACCCCCGCGTGCGCGGGGAGCAGATCATCCACGTCAACCGCAACGATTACAACCTGGGATCACCCCCGCGTGCGCGGGGAGCAGG
>NZ_RJWA01000004.1 GCF_003762835.1 Micromonospora sp. HM5-17
GGCGAACAGGTCCCGTCCCTTCAGCAGCGCCCGGCCGGAGGTCGGGGTCTCCAGCCGCATCAGGAGCTTGGCCAGGGTGGACTTGCCGCACCCGGACTCCCCGACGATGCCGAGGGTCTCGCCCCGCCGCAGCTCGAAGCTGACCCCGTCCACCGCCTTCACGGCGCCGATCTGCCGCTTGAAGACGATGCCCTGGGTGATCGGGAAGTGCTTGACGACGTTCTCGACCCGTAGCACCGTCTCGCCGCGGCGGCCGGTCGCGGCGTCGCCGGCCGGAGTGGACGTCGTCCGGTCAGATGCGGCCATCGAGAACCTCCTCCGCGAAGTGGCAGGCGCTGGTCCGGTCGCCGCCGAGCCGGTGCACGGCCGGCACGACGTCGACGCACTCCTGCCGGGCGTACGGGCAGCGCGGGTGGAACGGGCAGCCACTGGGGATCCGCATCAGGTTCGGCGGTAGGCCCCGGATGGTCCGAAGCTGCTGGCCCTTGTGGTCCAGCCGCGGAATCGACTCCAGCAGTCCCCGGGTGTACGGGTGCGCCGGCGCCTCGTAGAGCGCGTGCACGTCGGCGTGCTCGACGATCCGGCCGGCGTACATGACGGCGATCCGGTCGGCCACGTCGGCGACCACGCCGAGGTCGTGGGTGATCAGGATCATCGCCATGTCGAGTTCCCGGCGCAGTTCGCCGAGGAGGTCCATGATCTGGGCCTGGACGGTGACGTCCAGCGCGGTGGTCGGCTCGTCGGCGATCAGCACCGCCGGGTTCAGGGCGAGCGCCATCGCGATCATGACGCGCTGCCGCATACCGCCGGAGAACTGGTGCGGGTAGTCCCGGACCCGCTGCCTCGCCGCCGGGATCTTCACCAGCTCCATCAGCTCGATGGCGCGACGCCGGGCGTCGGCCCGGGAGAGTCCCTCGCGCAGGCGCAGCATCTCGCCGATCTGCCAGCCGACCGGGAAGACCGGGTTCAGCGCGGAGAGCGCGTCCTGGAAGATCATCGCGATGTGCTTGCCGCGGATCTTCCGGCGCTCCTCCTCGGGCAGCGTCAGCAGGTCGGTACCGCGGTAGCGGATCGAGCCGCCGGTGATGAAGCCGGGGGGTGAGTCGAGGATGCCCATGATCGCCTGCGCGGTGACGGACTTGCCGGAGCCGGACTCGCCGAGCACCGCCAGGGTTTCCCCGGCGTCCAGGTGGTACGACACACCGTTGATGACCTTGGCCACCCCGTCCCGGGTGCGGAACTCGACGAAGAGGTCGCGCACCTCCAGCAGGTGGCCGCCGGACTCTTGGTCGGCGCGGGGTCTGACGATTCGCTCGCTCATGTGATCACCGCAGCTTCGGGTCGAAGGCGTCGCGAATCGCGTCGCCCAGCATGATGAAGGCCAGCACGGTCAGCGCGAGGAAGGTCGAGGGGACGACCAGCGGGACCGCGGACTCGCGCATGTGGGTACGGCCGCTGTCGATGTCGATGCCCCAGGAGACCGTCGGGGCCCTCAGACCGATGCCGAGGAACGAGAGTGTCGCCTCGGCGGCGATGAAGGACCCGAGCGCGATGGTCAGCACCACGATCACCGGGGCCAGGGAGTTCGGCAGGATGTGTCGCCACATCGTCCGGCCGTTGCCGGCACCGAGCATCCGGGCCGCCGCCACGTAGTCCTGCTGCTTGGCGCTGATCACGGAGGAGCGGATGACCCGGGCGGCGGTGGTCCAGCCGAGGATCGCCAGGACGAAGACCACGGCCCCGATCCGCACCGTGGGGTTGTCGCTGTCGATCCGCTTGAGAAGCACGATCGCGGCGAGCAGCAGCGGGATCCCGAGGACGATGTCGACCACCCGGGAGAGCGCGGCGTCGACCCAGCGGCCGAAGTAGCCGGCGAGCATGCCGACCACCACCGCGATCACGCCGGTGAGCGCCGCGGAGAGCACGCCGACCAGCAGGGAGGCGCGGGCCCCGTAGACCGCCCGGGCGTAGACGTCGCAGCCCTGGAAGTCGTACCCGAAGACGGCGGCGCCGCTCGGACCGGCGTGCTGGCGGGACAGCGTGCAGTCCAGCGGGTCGTTCGGGGTGAAGAGGCCGGGGACGATCGCCATCGCGGTCACGACCAGGACCAGGATCAGCGAGACCCAGAAGATCGGGTTACGGCGGAGGTCGCGCCAGGCGTCGCCGGCCAGGCTACGGGGCCGGGTGGTCGGGTCGGCCGTCCGGCCGGCCTCGGCGGCGCCGACGGTGTGTGCCTCAGTCATGCCTAGTCCCTCACTCGTACCGGATTCGGGGGTCGAGGACCGCGTAGAGGACGTCCACCACGAGGTTCGACACCAGGTAGACCACGACCAGGACGCTGACCAGGCCGACGACGAGGGGTCCGTCCTCGGTCCTGATGGCGCGGAAGAGGTTGAAGCCGACGCCCGGGATGTTGAAGACGCCCTCGGTGATGATGGCGCCGCCCATCAGGTTGCCCAGCTCCACGCCGAGGAAGGTGATCACCGGGATCAGCGAGTTACGGAGGACGTGCACGCCCACGACCCGCCGGGTCGGCAGGCCCTTGGCCTTCGCGGTCCGTACGTAGTCCGAGCGGAGGTTCTCCGCGACCGAGGTACGGGTCAGCCGGAGCGCCGTCGCCAACGAGAGACAGCCGAGCACGATGCCGGGGAGCAGCAGCGCGTAGAGACTCGGGTCGGCGCCGGCGGTCGGCGGGAAGAGCGACAGCTTCACGCCGAGGAGGTACTGGGCGAGCGGGGCCAGCACGATGGTGGGGACGCCCAGCACCAGCAGGGTCAGTACCAGGGTGGCGTTGTCGAAGACGCCGCCCCGGCGGATGCCGGCGACGACCCCGCAGGTCACGCCGATGATGATCGCGACGAGCAGGCCGATCAGGGCGAGTTTGGCGGTGACCGGCCAGGCCTGCGCGAGTATGTCGCCGATCTTCCGGCCGGTGAGGGATTCGCCGAGGTCGCCGCGGAGCAGGTTCGTGACGTAGTCGGCGTAGCGGTAGAAGAACCCGCCGACCCCGTGTTGGTCCAGGTGGAACTTCTCGGTCAGGTATGCCCGCTGTGCCGCGCTCACCGGGCGTTCGCCGGCGAGCGCCTGGATCGGGTCACCCTGTCCGGCGAACATCAGCGCGTAGACGATCAGCGTGGTCCCGAAGAAGGCCAGGACCATCTGGAGCAAACGCCGCACGATGTAGCGGAACATGCCTGCCGACTCTCCGTGGTGGATTGCGCGCGTGGGGTAGTGCGCGAGGTGTGGAACGGTCCGGGCCACCCAGGATCACCGGGTGGCCCGGACCGGTGTCTTCGGTCAGCTCAGCTGACAGCCTCGATCTTGGTCATGTCGACGACCTGGAAAAGGTCGACCTCGACGTTCTTGACCTTGGTCGAGTGGGCGAAGACGTTCTGGCCGAACCGCAGCGGGATCACCGGCATGTCCTTGGCCAGAATCTCCTCGGCCTGCTGGTACTTCTTGATCGCCTCCTCCGGCGTCGCCGCGGCGGCGCCGTCCGCGACCAGCTGGTCGAACTCGGGGTTGCTGTAGCCGTAGTAGTTCGACGAGCCGTTGGTGGAGTAGATCGGCCCGAGGTAGTTCTCCATGGACGGGTAGTCCATGAGCCAGCCCATCCGGATCAGCCCAACCGGCTCCTTGGCCTTGATCTTGGTGAGCAGGTCGGAGAACTTCGGCTCGGCGACGCCGACGCAGTCGATCCCGAGGTTGGCCTTGATCTGGTTGCAGGTCGCGTCGACCCAGTCCTTGTGGCCGCCGTCGCCGTTGTACGTGATCTTCAGCTGGGCGGGGCCGCCGGCCGCCTGGTAGAGCGCCTTGGCCTTGGCCGGGTCGAACTCGCACGCCTCGCCGCAGGTGTTGTCACGGTAGCCGGCGACCACCGGGGACACGAAGGAGCGGGCGGAGACCTGCGAGTCCTTGAAGATCGACTTCACGATCTCGTCCCGGTCGATCGCCATCGAGACCGCCTTGCGGACGTCCGGGTTGCTGAACTCCTTCTGGTAGGTCGGGAAGGCGATGAACTGGAACGACGAGTTCGGGCTCTTCTGGAGCCGGTCTCCCAGGTCACTCTCCGCCGTGCTCAGGTTCTCGGTCGGCACCGTCACGATGACGTCGAGGTTGTCCGACAGCACGTCCGCGTAGGCCGCGGTCAGCTGCTGGTAGATCCGGAACTCGGCGCCGCTGATCTTCGGCTTGTCCAGCGGGTACGCGTCGTAGCGCTCGACCTCGATCTTGGCGTCGTGCTGCCAGGTGCCCTTCATCTTGAAGGGGCCGTTCCCGATCGGCGCCTGCTCGAAGTCCTCCTTGAGCACGCCGGGAGCCGAGAACGCCGCCTGCGGCAGCGGGTAGAACGCGTTGTAGCCCAGTACGGCCTTGAACTCGCTGTACGGCTTCGACAGCGTGACGGTGAAGGTGAGGTCGTCGACCTTCTTGAGGCCGCTGAGGGTCTTGGCCTTCGGCTCCGGTGCCCGCTGCGGGCCGTCGCCGTCGGGGTCCTCGGCCTGCATGTCGTCGTAGCCGGCGATCTTCTCGAAGAAGTAGCTGTTGCCCTGGCCGTTCGGGCCGTACGCGCCGTAGTTCCAGGCGTTGATGTAGCTGTCGGCGGTGACCTTCTCGCCGTTGTGGAAGGTGAACCCGTCCTTCAGCTTGATCGTCCAGACCTTGTTGTCCGTCGAGGTGATCGACTCCGCCGCGACCTCGTACGGCTTGTTCTGGGCGTCGAACTTGACCAGCGGGGTGAACAGGGCGCTGAGGACCTGGTTGCCGCTCGACTCGTTCGAGTTGGTCGGGATCAGGTGCTGGGGTTCGCCGATCTGGACCGACACCACGCCATTCGCGTTGCTCTCGCCCGAGTCGCCGCCCCCACAGGCCGCGAGACCGAGGGCCGCGGCAAGGGGGAGGGCGGTCCAGGCGGCGAGCCTACGAACCTGCATTGAGCCTCCTCATCTCCTCACGTTGCGCAGTCGCCTTCCGTGGGAGGTGACGCTGAGCAACGCTCGGCAAAAGTAGGCCGCAGGGGGACGTAGGGCCAAGCCGAAGGGTTACGAGTCAGTAACACAGCGGGCTTTCAGCAGTTGCACATGCCGCTCTGAGCTGCTATAGCAGTGCCCCTCAGGCCATGTGCATATTCGGTCATCAGGGATGTATCACCCTGAAAGCCAATCTCTCGCCGGCGCGATGGTCGACGGAATCGAGTCGAAAATTTGTCGGGAAAGCGAGCCATGTCCGGTTACCGGATGTGCGAAACCCCACAAGATCTTACGGAGAGTGACTAACAACACGGTTACGTATAGTCATCGTCACGTCGTGGTCGCCCGGCTGAGCGACGCGTGGCCGACCGGAGGAGCCGGGCGCCGGCCGGCCGGGTGGTGACTCCGTCTCCGGGCGCGCGTGAGACGATCAGGTGGTGACGGCCAGCCTTCTCGACGGAAAAGCCACCGCGGCACGGATCAAGGACGAACTGCGTGACCGGGTCAAGGCGCTCGCCGACCGCGGCGTCGTCCCGGGACTCGGCACGGTGCTGGTCGGGGACGACCCGGGCTCCCGGGCGTACGTCGACGGCAAGCACCGGGACTGCGCCGAGGTCGGCATCGCGTCGATTCGACGCGAACTGCCGGCCGACGCCACCCAGTCCGAGGTCGAGGCGGTCCTGGCGGAGCTGAACGCCGACCCCGCCTGCCACGGCTACATCGTGCAGCTCCCGCTTCCCGGTCAGCTCGACACGCAGCGGGTGCTGGAGTTGATCGACCCGGAGAAGGACGCCGACGGCCTGCACCCGGTCAACCTCGGCCGGCTCGTCCTCGGCTACCCCGGTCCGCTGCCCTGCACCCCGCGCGGGATCGTCGAGCTGCTGCGCCGGTACGACGTACCGCTGCGTGGCGCCCAGGTCGCGGTGGTCGGTCGGGGCAACACCGTCGGCCGGCCGCTCGGCCTGCTGCTGACCCGGCGCAGCGAGAACGCCACCGTCACCCTCTGCCACACCGGCACCCTGGACCTGGCCGCACACACCCGGGCGGCTGACATCGTGGTGGTCGCGGCGGGCGTGCCGGGGCTGCTCACCGCCGAGATGGTCCGGCCGGGCGCGGTGGTGGTCGACGTCGGGATCACCCGCGTGGTGGGCCCGGACGGCAAGGGCCGCTACACCGGCGATGTCGATCCTGAGGTCGCCGAGGTTGCCGGCAAGCTCGCGCCGATGCCCGGCGGCGTCGGCCCGATGACCCGGGCGATGCTGCTGACCAACGTCGTCGAGCGCGCCGAGGCGATGGTGGGTGCCGCCGGTCCGGCGTAGCCCGGGCGTCGCCGGCGCGCCGCGACCGAATTGGCCGGCTGGTCGCACGCGGCGGGTGCGGCCCCGGCCGACTGTCCGGGCGATCCCGGCTCGAACGGGCGTAACGGGCTGCGGAATCCGCCCCTGGCCTGAGCCGGCCTCCCGTGACTGATACCGTCCGGACAGAACCCGACCGGTATCAGAGAGTGGGACGACCATGGGCAAAAAGGTCACCGTCGTCGGCGCCGGCTTCTACGGCTCCACGACCGCGCAGCGCCTGGCGGAGTACGACATCTTCGACACGGTCGTGATCACCGACATCATCGAGGGCAAGCCCGAGGGCCTCGCGCTGGACCTCAACCAGTCCCGTCCGATCGAGGGCTTCGAGACCAGGGTCGTCGGTGTGACGACCGGGAAGAACGGCGAGGGCTACGAGGCCATCGAAGGCTCGGACGTGGTGGTGATCACCGCCGGCCTGCCCCGCAAGCCGGGGATGAGCCGGATGGACCTGCTGGAGACCAACGCCAAGATCGTGCGTCAGGTCTCCGAGAACGTCGCGAAGTACGCCCCGAACGCCGTCGTCATCGTCGTCTCCAACCCGCTCGACGAGATGACGGCGCTCGCCCAGATCGCCACCCAGTTCCCGAAGAACCGGGTCATGGGCCAGGCGGGCATGCTCGACACCGCCCGGTTCACCCACTTCGTCGCCGAGGCGCTGTCGGTCCCGGTCGCCTCGGTGAAGACCCTGACGCTCGGCTCGCACGGCGACACCATGGTGCCGGTGCCGTCCCGGAGCACCGTGGACGGCAAGCCGCTGCGCGAGGTGATGCCCGCCGAGCAGATCGAGGACCTGGTGGTCCGGACCCGCAACGGCGGTGCCGAGGTGGTCGCGCTGCTCAAGACCGGGTCGGCGTACTTCGCCCCGTCGGCCGCCGCGGCCCGGATGGCCCGGGCGGTCGCCACCGACTCCGGCGAGATCATGCCGGTCTGCGCCTGGGTCGACGGCGAGTACGGCATCTCCGGGGTCTACCTGGGGGTCGAGGCCGAGATCGGTCGCGAGGGGGTTCGCCGGGTCATCGAGACCCCGCTCGACGACGACGAGATCGCGAGCCTGAAGGCCGCCGCCGAGGCGGTCCGCGCGAAGCAGGCGGACGTCGCGAACATGTGACCCGCCGATCAGGCATCCCGACCGGGGGCCCGGCCCACCCGTGGACGCGGTGAGCCGGGCCCCCGGCCGTGCCGGGGCTTCATGCCGGCGGCCGCGTCGGGCAGCCGGGCCGTGCCGGGACCGGGCCGGACACCTCGGGCCGGCCGGCTTCCGGCTGGCGGCCGCACCGGTCCCCGGCCGTCGTCGACACGTCGGACCGGTCGTCCCCCAAGCCCGGCCGGGCTCGCGTCCGGCCGGACGGTGGCGTCAGCGCAGCGGGAACGAGTCCTGGTGGTCGTCGACCGCGTAGACCGGGCCGGCGGCGGCCCGCGCCCGGGCGGTGGCGGTGACGGCCGGGGACTCCTGACTCACCACCGAGATCCCGGGCCTGCCCGCGAGGACCAGGAACTCGGCGGCGGTCCGGACCGTGGCGTTCTCCGCCCACACCGTGTCGACCAGCCGCAGTGAACTGAGCATCCGCTCCCGCGTCACGTCGCAGACGACGTACCCGCGTTGGTTGTCGATGTACTTCCAGTGCGGGCTCTCCGCCATGATCGGGTCGTACGTCCGGTGGAAGGCGGCGGTGTCGGGGTTCCCGCCCGAGGAGATCGACGTACCGGTGATCTCGGCGCCGACCACCGGCGAGGCCGGGTCGTCGAAGTCCGGCTTGAGGTCACAGACCCAGGTGCAGTGCCGGTCGCCGGTCAGCACCACCGGGTTGGCGACCTGACCGGAGCCGAAGAACTCCAGCAGCCGGCGGCGCTGGACGCGGTAGCCGTCCCAGTTGTCGAGGTCGAAGGTCCGCCCCGGCCCGGCCTGGCGGTCGTTGGAGGCCCACATCACCTGGTTGGCCAGCAGGTTCCACCGGCTCCCCGAGGAGCGGAGCCCCCGGATCAGCCAGCGTTCCTGCTCCGGTCCGGTCATCGACAGCTCGGGGTTCTCCGCGTCGGCGAGCGTCGCCGGCTGGTCGCTGCGGTACTGCCGGGTGTCCAGGACGTGCACGCTCGCCAGGTCGCCGAAGCGCAACCGTCGGTAGAGCCGCATGTCCAGGCCGCGCGGCAGCGCCGACCGGCGGAGCGGCATGTGCTCGTAGTACGCCTGGAAGGCGGCCTTCCGGCGGGCCCGGAACGCCTCCGGGGTCTGCTGGTCGGGGTCCTGGGGGATCTCGTCGGCCCAGTTGTTGTCCAGTTCGTGGTCGTCGAAGGTGACGATCCACGGAAACGCGGCGTGCGCGGCCTGCAGGTCCGGGTCGGTCTTGTACTGCGCGTGCCGGTTGCGGTAATCGACCAGCGAGTACGGCTCGTCGCTCCCCTCGTGGGTGCGGTACGCCGCGGTGTTGGGCCGGCTCTCGTAGATGTAGTCACCCAGGAAGGCGACGAAGGCCAGCTCCTCCTGCGCGAGGTGCCGGTGCGCGGTGTACGCCCCGGCCTGGAAGTCCTGGCAGCTCGCGAACGCGAAGCGGAGCCGGCCCGGACGGGCGCGGTCGGCCGGGGCGGTACGGGTGCGGCCCACCGGGGAGATCTCTCGACCGGCGCGGAACCGGTAGTGGTACTCCCGGTCCGGCCGCAGGCCGGAGACCTCGACGTGCACCGAGTGGCCGAGGCCGGGATGGGCGATCGCGGTGCCCCGGGCCCGGACGCGTCGGAAGCGTTCGTCCTCGGCGACCTCCCACTGCACCGGCACCGGCCGCTCCGGCATCCCCCCGCCGGTGAGCGGCCGGGGCGCGAGCCGGGTCCAGAGCACCACGCCGTCGGGGAGCGGGTCGCCGGAGGCGACACCGAGGGTGAAGAGGCCGGTGGGGAGCGGGCCGCCGGCGGTCGACGGAATGTGCGCGGCGGCGCCGTCGGGGCCGAGGAGCATCGGCCCGACCACGAGTCCGGCGGTGGCGGCGCCGGCGGCCGAGACGAACCGCCGGCGGCTGAACGGGTACGGAGAAGTCATGAGTCGACGATCATCGCCGGCGGGCGAACGGTGCCACCCCCGTCAATCGACCTGACGTCGTATTGCCGCCGAACGATCGGTGTACTCCGGTGGCGCCGTGAGCCGGTTCGACCGGCGTCGACCAGGTCGTAACCGACGGGCGGCCGCGCACCGTGCCGGGCCGTGCACGGACGTTCGGCGCCCTCCAGTACGCTCGTACTGCTAGAGCACGTGTCCGCGGAGAGGAGCGCCGGCCGATGGCGAAGATCAAGGTTAAGAACCCGGTGGTAGAGCTCGACGGCGACGAGATGACCCGGATCATCTGGAAGCAGATCCGCGAGCAGCTGATCCTGCCGTACCTCGACGTCGACCTGCACTATTACGACCTCTCGATCCAGCACCGCGACGAGACCGACGACCAGGTCACGGTCGACGCGGCGAACGCGATCAAGCAGCACGGCGTCGGCGTCAAGTGCGCCACCATCACTCCCGACGAGGCCCGCGTCGAGGAGTTCGGCCTCAAGAAGATGTGGCGCTCGCCGAACGGCACCATCCGGAACATCCTCGGCGGCGTGGTCTTCCGCGAGCCGATCATCATCTCGAACGTGCCGCGGCTGGTGCCGGGCTGGACCAAGCCGATCGTCATCGGCCGGCACGCGCACGGCGACCAGTACAAGGCGACGGACTTCGTCGTTCCCGGTCCCGGCACGGTCACCATCACCTACACCCCGGACGACGGCTCCGAACCGATGCAGTTCGAGGTCGCGAAGTTCCCCGGCGGCGGCGTCGCGATGGGGATGTACAACTTCGACGACTCGATCCGGGACTTCGCCCGCGCCTCCTTCCGGTACGGCCTCGACCGCGGCTACCCGGTCTACCTGTCGACGAAGAACACCATCCTCAAGGCGTACGACGGCCGGTTCAAGGACATCTTCGCCGAGGTCTTCGAGACCGAGTTCAAGGCCGAGTTCGACGCCGCCGGGCTCACGTACGAGCACCGGCTGATCGACGACATGGTCGCCGCCGCGCTGAAGTGGGAGGGCGGCTTCGTCTGGGCCACCAAGAACTACGACGGTGACGTGCAGTCCGACACCGTGGCGCAGGGCTTCGGCTCGCTCGGCCTGATGACCTCGGTCCTGATGACCCCGGACGGCAAGACCGTCGAGGCCGAGGCGGCGCACGGTACGGTGACCCGGCACTACCGGCAGTGGCAGAAGGGTGAGAAGACCTCGACCAACCCGATCGCCTCGATCTTCGCCTGGACCCGCGGCCTGGCCCACCGGGGCAAGCTGGACGGCACGCCCGAGGTGACCCGGTTCGCGGAGACCCTGGAGCAGGTCTGCATCGAGACCGTCGAGGGTGGGCAGATGACCAAGGACCTCGCGCTGCTCATCTCCCGGGACACCCCGTGGCTGACCACCGACGAGTTCATGGCCGCGCTGGACAGCAACCTGGCGCGGAAACTCGCGGCCTGAGCCGGGGCCGCCGGGACGGCCGAGCCGGCCGGCGGTCCGCCGAAGATCGTCCGTTTTATCCGTTACCGGCGTGAGTTCGGTTCGTTGAGCAGGTTGGACGTGATGCCAGTCGCGTCCAGGAAGACCGGTCCGGCCGGGGCCGCCGCGAGAGGCCCGTGCCGGTAGGACGGTCTTCCCGGCTGTTGCGCACAGCCGGCCGTCCCTTCCCTGCGGGGGGCCCTGTCCCGGGCCCCCCGCGCCCTTTCCGGAGCACCATCCGCCGGCGCGAGATCCGGGGCTGACGGACGGCCGGCCCGGATGGGTCCCGGTGCTCCACACCGGATCCTCTGTCGGTTCCGCTGTCAGTCGGCGTCGTACGCCTGCCGGGCCCTCAGCAGTTCGGGAAGGTGTTCCCGGCTCCAGGCCCGCGCCGCGTCGAGCAGGGGCAGCAGGCTGCGGCCGAGCGGGGTCAAGTCGTACTCGACCCGGGGCGGGTTCTCCGGGTAGGCGATCCGCCGGATGAGCCCGTCCCGTTCCATCGCCCGCAGGGTCTCGCTGAGGACCTTGGACGTGACGCCCCGGAGCGGTCCCCGGAGTTCGCCGAACCGACGGGGACCCTGCTCCAGGCAGCGCACGACCATCCCGGTCCACTTGTCGCCGATCCGGAAGGGCAGGACGCTCGACGGGCACATCGGGTCGAACATCTCGGGATCCAGCGGCGTGGTCACCCGACCGAGGCTAGCGCCGGTTTCGTTGCGGTAACCAGGACCTGCCCGGATACCGTGCCCCCCGCTGTCGACCACGATGGAGGTACGGAGGTCATGAGCGACATCGCCGTCTTCGGCGCGGGCGGCCGCGCCGGACGGGCCATCACCGCCGAGGCGCGGAGCCGGGGACACCGGATCACCGCGGTGGTGCGGGACCCCGCCCGCCACCCCGGCCTCGCGGCGGACGGTGTCCGCGTCGTGGCGGGCGACGTCCGGGACGCGGCCGCGGTGGCCGCGATCCTGCCCGGCCACGACGCCGCGGTCAGCACCGTGACGCCGGCCTCCGGGCCGGAGGCCCTGGCCCAGCTCGGCCAGCTCGACGAGCGGTTCTTCGTCACGGCCGTGGACGCGCTGTTGGCCGGGATGACCGCGACCGGCGTGTCCCGGCTCGTCGTCATCGGCCTCTTCGCGAACCTGCTGGACGAGCACGGGCGGATGGTGCTGGACGACCCGGCGGCGTTCCCGCCCGAACTGCGCCCGTTCGCCCTCGCGCACACCGCCGGCCTGGACCGGCTTCGCGCCGCGCAGACCCCGGTCGACTGGCTCGTCCTCACCCCGCCGGCCGGGCTGACCCCGGACGGTCCCCGGACCGGGCGGTACCGGACCGGCGGGGACCGCGTGCCCGAGCCGGGATCGGAGTCCCTGTCGTACGCGGACCTCGCGGTGGCGGTGGTCGACGAGATCGAGAACCCTCGCCACCACCGCACCCGGATCTCGGTCTTCCGCTGATCCCGACCGGTTACCGAGCGTGCGGCCACCGGGTCGGTCGGTCTGCCGGCGGGACGGGACGCGGCGCCGTCCCGTCCCGCCGGGGCTTACCGATCCGGGCGGCTCCTCCCCACCGAGGTGCCCGGCCGCTGGTCAGGTGGCGGCAAGGGCCTCGGTGGGGGCCAGCCGGGCGGCGCGGATCGCCGGGTAGAGGCCGGCGACGCCCCCGATGACCAGCGTCGCGCCGACTCCGCCCGCGGACGCCCAGGCCGGGACCACCGCCGGCCAGGACTGGGAGCTGGCGTACCCGGCGGTCACGACGATCCCGATCACCACCCCGCCAGCGCCGCCGATGGCGCTGAGCAGCAGGGACTCGGCGAGGAACTGCAACCGGATCTGTCCCCGGGTCGCGCCGAGGGACCGGCGCAGCCCGATCTCGGCCCGGCGTTCGAGCACCGAGATGACCATCGTGTTGGCCACTCCCACGCCGCCGACCAGCAGGGCCACCGCGCCGAGGCCGAGCAGCAGGCCGGTGAAGGCCTGGTCGGCGGCCTGGCGGGCGGCCAGCGCGTCGGAGGGGCGGGAGACCTTGACCTCGTTCGGCGCCTCCGGGTTGGCGGTCGCCGCCAGAACGCTGCGGACGGCCTCGACGTGGGCGTCGGCGGACCGGGTGTAGACGGTGGTCGGGTGCCCGTCGAAGTCGAGCCGGCTCTCGGCGACCGGCCAGCCGACCAGGGCGGCGGAGTCCAGCTCCGGCGCGAGCGGCACCCGTTCGAGGATGCCGATCACGGTGAACCACTGGCGCCCGAGGTAGACCTGGATCTCCGGGCCGGCCTCCGGGATGCCGAGCTGCCGGGCCGTGGCGGCGCCGAGCACCACCGCCGGGTACCGCTCGGTCGCCGCGTTGAGCCAGACGCCGTCAGCCAGATGGGCACCCACCGTCTCCAGCAGGTTCAGGTGCGCGGCCAGCACGGTCAGGCCGCCGGTCTGCACCTCCGGAATCCGGTCGCTGCGGTAGATGGCCGTGTCAGGAATCTTCCCGGTGGCGGCAACCTGCTGGACCGGCCCGATCCGGGCGATCATCCGGACCGACTCGACGGGCAGCCTGGCATCGCCGCCGCTGAGGGTGTTGCCCGGAGCCACGGTGAGCAGGTTGGTGCCGAGCGCCTCGAGCTGGCGGTCGAGCTCCACCCGACTCGACGAGGAGATGCCGACCACCGCCACCATGGCGGCGATGCCGATCGCGATGCCGAGCGCGGAGAGGAACGCCCGCAACGGCCGGGTCCGTAGCCCGGCGCTGCCCACCCGGAGCACGTCTCCGGGACGCAGCCGGGCCGGGGTGAGCGTGCGCCGCCGCACTCGCCCGCCCGGTGCTGGCCCGGTCACCCGCGCACCTCCCCGTCCCGCATGACCACCTGTCGGGGCAGGCTGGCGGCGATGTCCCGGTCGTGGGTGATGATCAGGACGGTGGTGCCAGCGGCGTGCAGCTCCCGCAGCAGCTCCATCACGCCCGCCCCCGAGCTGGAGTCCAGGTTGCCGGTCGGCTCGTCGGCGAGCACCAGCGCCGGCTCGCCGGCCACGGCGCGGGCGATGGCGACCCGCTGCCGCTGGCCGCCGGAGAGCTCGTGCGGCCGGTGGTCGAGCCGGTCGTGCAGCCCGACCCGGACCAGCGCGGCCTCCGCGCGCCGCCGCCGCTCGCGCAGCGGCATGCCGGTGTAGAGCAGGCCGTTGGCGACGTTGTCCAGGGCCGTCTCCCCGGGCGCGAGGTGGAACTGCTGGAACACGAACCCGATCCGGTACGCCCGCAGTGCCGACAACTGGCGGTCGCGCAGCGTCGCCACGTCGTATCCGTCGATGCGTATCGTCCCGGACGAGGGGCGGTCCAGCGTGCCGATCAGGTGCAGCATCGTCGACTTGCCGGAGCCGGACGGGCCGACGATGGCGACCAGTTCGCCGTACTCGATGGAGAGGCTGACGTCCCGTACCGCCGTCACCCCGCCGGGGTAGGTCTTGGTCACCCTGCTGAGTTCCACGACGGCGGTCACGACGGCATCCCGACGGTCATGCCCTCGACCACGCCGGCACCGGAGACCTCCACCCGGCCCTCGGAGAAGAGCCCGGTCTCGACCGGCACGATCCGGGTCGTGCCGTTCTCCACCACCTGGAGGCCGTACCCGCCCTCGGCCAGGGCGAGCAACGCGGCCACCGGCACGGTCAGCACGTCCTTGCGTTCCGAGGCGGTGAACGCGACCGGCACCGTCGCCTCGTCGAGCCCGGCCAGGGCCTTCGTGTCCGTGATCCCGACGGTCACCCGCAGCTTGGTCTCGGGGTCCTCGTCGCCCCCGCCCCCGGCGCCGGGCGTGCTGATCACCGTCTCGGTTGCGATGATCTTGCCGGGAGTGGTCTTGCCGTTCGGCAGGGTGCACGTCACCTCGGCCCCCTTGCGGGCCATCGCCCGGTCGGTCACCTCCAGGTCGACGGTGACCACCCGGGTCGTACCCGTGTGGGAGATCACGGGCTCGCCGGGCTGGAGGACGTCGCCCACGGAGGCCTCGTGGCTCGCCACCCGCACCTGTCCGGGCGCGTACGCGATCCGGCCCAGTTCGACGGTGCCGGTTTCCGCCAGGCCGAGGTCCTCCTGCCACTCCTTGACCGCGGACGCCGTCGAGGCGGAGTACTCCTCGTCGATGGTGAACCCGGTGTAGCCCAGGGCTCGCAGGTTCTGCTCGAACTGCTTGACGTCCGGGCCCTCGGTGCCGGGTTCCAGGGTCCGGTACGCGGGCAGCTTGCCGTAGAGCAGCACAACCGGCTGGTTGTCGACCCGGAAGAGGGCCTGCCCGCGTTTGATGGTCGTCCCGACCGATGGCAGGGCGGTCAGGGTGCCGCCGAGCCGATCGGCGACGATCGTGGCGTCCCCGTATCCCAGGGTGCCGTCCTCGGTCTTGCGTTCGACCAGCGTCTCCCGGGTCACCTGCGTGGTCTCCAGAGGCTGGTTACCGCCGGCGTTCTTCGGATCCGAGCCTGCGGAACCGAAGTCCAGACCAAATCCGGTGGCCGCGGCGGCCGTGGCGGCGATGGCCACCGCCACCGCCGCCACGACCACCACCCGACCGGTCCGCCGTCGGGCCGATCCCGTCATCCCTGACTCCGACTCTGGGTACCCGACTCGGCGTCATCCGGGTTCGGCCTGAGCTGCCGGCACTTCTCCTCGGCCGCCTTGAGGCGCGGGTCGTCCGGTTTCATCCCGAGCTGCTCGTTGTTGACCTGGAGGCCCTGGTCGGTCGGGTCCGGGAACTTCTCGATCCCGTTCTCCCGCATGCACTTCGAGTACGCCCGCAGCTGCTCGGTGACCCCGGGGTCCGGCTTCTTCGCCTCACCGCCGTTCGGCAGGTACTGTCTGCACTTCTGCTCCGCGGCGTCGACCTTCTCCTTGCTCGTCCCTTCCGGCAGGGAGAGGTTGACCCCGCCGCCCTCCTCGAACTTCGGGTCCGGGTACTCGGGGACGCCGTTCTCCCGCATGCACTGCGAGAACCTCAGCATCGCCTCCCGCTCCTGATCGGCGCCGGCCGCGTTGTTGCCGGCGGCCTTGGCGCTGGGGGTGCCGCCCGCGGTGGCCACCCCGTCGCCCTCGTCGGATCCGCCGCAGCCGCCCACGGCCAGCGCCAGGACCAGGCCGCCGAGAGCGAGCATCCTTCTAGTCCGCATGGTTCGTCTGTCTCCATCCGCGGCCGAGCAGGCGTCGGCCGTACGCCGAAGTACAGCGAATCGGGGTTTTCCCGGCCGTCACCGAAAACGTTGACACTGAGGTGACATCACGACGAGTCACCATGGGCCAATGCGCATCCTGGTGGTGGAGGACGAACCGCTGCTCGCCGACGCGGTGGCGCAGGGGTTGCGGCGGGAGGCCCATGCGGTGGACGTGGTGCATGACGGCGCGGCGGCGCTGGAACGGCTCGACGTGCACGACTACGACGTGGTGGTGCTCGACCGGCATCTCCCGGTCGTGCACGGCGACGACGTGTGTCGGGTTCTCGTCGCCCGCGACTCCTCGGTCCGGGTGCTGATGTTGACCGCCGCCGCCGAGATCGACGACCGGGTCACCGGGCTCGCCCTGGGCGCGGACGACTACCTGCCCAAGCCGTTCGCCTTCCGGGAGCTCGCCGCCCGGGTGGCCGCCCTCGGCCGGCGGGCCCGGGCCGCCGCACCGCCGGTGCTGGAACGCGCCGGGATCCGCCTCGACCCGCACCGGCGCGAGGTGTACCGGGACGGCCGGTATGTTCCGCTCTCCCGCAAGGAGTTCGCCGTCCTCGCCGAGCTGCTCCGCGCCGACGGCGCCGCGGTCTCGCAGGAGCAGCTGATGGAGAAGGCGTGGGACGAGCACGCGGACCCGTTCAGCCACGCGGTACGGATGACGATCCTCAAGCTGCGCCGCAAGCTCGGCGAGCCGCCGGTGGTGATGACCGAGCCGGGTGTGGGGTACCGGATCCCGTGATACGAAACTGGCTCGCCAGGCGGACCATCCGGGCCCGGCTGACCCTCGTCTACGGCGGGCTCTTCCTCCTCGCCGGCCTCCTGCTGCTCGGCGTGACGTACGTCCTGGTCTCGCAGCGGCTTCCGCAGGGGAGCACCATCACGACGACCGGTCCGGAGGTCGGCGCGACGACCGGGTCGCCGGTGCCCGGCGCGACCGTCCGCCCCTCACCGGCGACCGGCGGCGGGAACGGGCCCTCCTTCACCCAGTTCGTCACGGACACCCGGCGGGACGCCCTCAACGCGCTGCTGACCCAGGGCGGGATCGCGCTGGTGGTGGTCGGGGCCGCCGCGATCGCCTTCGGCTGGCTGATCGCGGGCCGGCTGCTCCAGCCGCTGACCCGGGTGACCGAGACGGCCCGGCGGATCGCCAGCGCCCCGGACGCGGACCGGGGACTGCACGAACGAATCGCGTTGGACGGCCCGGCCGACGAGATCAAGGAGCTCGCCGACACCTTCGACGTGATGCTGGAACGCCTCGACCACGCCTTCGACAGCCAACGACGGTTCATCGGCAACGCCTCGCACGAGCTGCGTACCCCGCTCACCCTGAACCGGACGTTGTTGGAGGTCATGATCGATCCGGCCACGGCGTCCCCGGAACTGGCCCAGCTCGGCCGGACGTTGTTGGCGATCAACCAGCGGCACGAGCGGCTGATCGACGGGCTGCTGCTGCTGGCGCGCTCCGAGCGCGAGATACCGGAGCGGTCATACGTGGACATGGCGGACATCGTGGAGCACGTGATCACGCAGACAGCGGCCGGGCCGGTCACCGTGGAGGCCGAGCCGGGGGAGGCACCGACCACCGGCAACCCCGTCCTGCTCGAGCGGCTGGTGCAGAACCTGGTCGAGAACGGGGTGCGGTACAACATCCCCGAGGGAGGCTGGGTACGGGTGACCAGCGGCACCGGCCCGGACGGTTCGGTCGAGGTCCGGGTCGCCAACACCGGCCCCGTCGTGCCCCGGTACGAGATCCCGAGCCTGTTCGAGCCGTTCCGACGGCTCGGCACCGAGCAACTCTCCGGCGCGCCCGGTGCCGGTCTGGGGCTGTCCATCGTGCGGGCGGTGGCCCGCGCACACGGCGGCACCGTGCGCGCCGAGCCCCGCGACGGCGGTGGCCTGGTCGTCACGGTCACCCTGCCGCGGGCGACCTGAGGGCCGCCCACCCTGTCGGCTCCGCCGCCGGGCGGGACGGGGCCGGCCGTCGCGCCGTCGGGACAGGTCTGGCCGCCGCGTCGTCGGTGCCGGACCCGGTGCCGCCCGGCTCGGCTCAACCGGCGTCCCGGAGCAGGCGCGCCGCCTGCTCCGGGAGGATGTCGTTGACGAAGGCCCCCATCGCCGACTCCGAGCCGGCGAGGAACTTCAGCTTGTCCGCCGCCCGGCGAATGCTGAACAGTTGCAGGTGCAGGTGGCTCAGTCCCGGCTCGGCGTGCACCGGTGCCTGGTGCCAGGCCGCGACGTACGGCATCGGCCGGTCGAACAGCGCGTCGAAGCGGCGCAGCAGGTCAAGGTAGAGCGGTCCGAAGGCGTCCCGCTCGGCGTCGTCGAGCGCCGGGATGTCCGGCACCGGCCGGTGCGGCGCCAGGTGCACCTCGAACGGCCACCGGGCGGCGGCCGGGACGTACGCGGTCCAGTGGTCGTTGCTGGCGACCACCCGCTCCCCGGCGGCGCGTTCGGCGGCGAGGACGTCGGCGTAGAGGTTCCGACCGCCGGTGCGTGCCGCGTGCCGGCGCGCGGCGGCCAGCATCGCCTGGGCCCGCGGCGGCACGAACGGGTACGCGTAGATCTGGCCGTGCGGGTGGTGCAGGGTCACCCCGATCTCCACCCCCCGGTTCTCGAAGCAGAAGACGTACTCCACCCCGGGCAGCCCGGACAGCGCGGCGGTGCGGTCGGCGAGCACCTCCAGCACGGTCCGAACCCGGGACGGCGGCAGGGTCGCGAAGGAGGCGTTGTGGTCGGCGGTGAAGCAGACCACCTCGCACCGCCCGCTCCCCGGCCGGACCGCGGTGTACGGCGTCACCTGGCCCGGCGGGTCCCCGGGCCGGTCGCTGAACGCGGGAAAGCGGTTCTCGAAGACCACCACGTCGTAGTCGTACGCCGGGATCTCGCTGCTGCGCTCGGGCGTGGACGGGCAGAGTGGGCACTCGTCGCTCGGGGGCAGGAAGGTCCGGGTCTGCCGGTGCGCGGCGACCGCCACCCACTCGTCGACCAGCGGGTCGTAGCGCAGTTGGGAGGCGGGCGGCGGCAGCGGCAGGTCCCGCCGGTCCGGGCCCTCGCGTACCACGCCGTCCCGTTCGTCGAAGTAGATCAGCTCCCGCCCGTCGGCGAGCTTCACCGGGTGCCGTCTCATCCCTCCACCTCGGCCAGGACCAGGTCGGTCACGTGCTCCCGCAGCGTCTGGCGGGCCGGCTCGGGCAGCCGGTCGTCGGAGACCACGGTGTGCGCGTCGGCGAGCGGGGCGATCGAGGAGAGCCCCACCGTGCCCCACTTGGTGTGGTCGGCCAGCACCACGAGCCGCTCCGCCGCCGTGACCAGCGCCCGGTCGGTCTCCGCCTCCAGCAGGTTCGGCGTGGTGAACCCGGCTCGCTCGGTCATCCCGTGCACGCCGAGGAAGACCAGGTCGAGGTGGAGCGAGCGGATCGCCGTCACGGCCACCGGCCCGACCAGCGCGTCCGACGGGGTCCGGACCCCGCCGGTGAGGATCACCGTCTGGTCCGGCCGGCCGGCCCGGTGCAGGATCTCGGCGACCGGGACCGAGTTGGTCACCACGGTCAGCCCGGCGACGTCGGCGAGCCGGTGTGCCAGTTCGGCGGTGGTCGTACCGGCGGAGAGCGCGACCGCCATCCCGGGGGTGACCAGCCCGGCGGCGGCCTGGGCGATGGCGCGCTTCTCGGCCCGCTGCCGGGCCGACTTGGCGGCGAACCCCGGCTCGTCGGTCGCGCCCGGCGGGGCCGCCGTCGCTCCGCCGTGCACCTTGGCGAGCAGACCCCGCTCGGCCAGGACCTCCAGGTCGCGCCGGACGGTCATGTCGGAGACCCCGAACTCGGCGGCGAGTTCGCTGACCCGAACCCCGCCACTGGTCCGGACCCGCCGCAGGATCGCCTCCTGACGTTGCCGGGCCAGCATCACCGGCCGTCCCCGGTCGTCCCGGCGTCCTCGGCGAGGACCACGACACCCCGCGCCGGGATCCGGGCCGATCCGGCGTGGTGGTCGCCGGTGAGCAGGTCGGTCCCGGCCGCGGCGACCTCCGCCGGCTGGTCCCCGTGGTTCAGCAGGAAGAGGTACGACCGCCCGTCGGGGTGCCGGCGCCGGACCGCCTCCACGCCCGGTACCGGCGGGACGACCGGACGGACACCCGCCGCGGCGGCGATCCCGGCGAGCAGCCGGCCCAGCGTGGCGTCGTCGGGTCGCGTCCCCAGGTACCAGGCCGGACCACCGGCGTCGGTGCGGCGGGTCAGCGCCGGCGCCCCGGCGACCGGACCGTCGGCGTACCGGGCCAGCACCTCCGCACCGGGCGCGGCCAGTTGCTCGGTCCAGACCGCCGCGGTGGCGTCGGCGCCGAGCAGGCCGGCGACCTCGGTCGGGCCCGGTCGACCGGCGCCGGGCCGGTCGGTGGCGTCGGCGGGATCGGGTACGCCGGCGGCGACGAGGCGTACCGTGCCGCCGGCCGGGAGCGGGAAGAACTCCTCGACCCGGATGCCGAGCAGGTCGGCGAGGGCACCCGGCAACGGCGCCGGCCGGACCCGGTCGTACGCGTCGACCAGCCCGCTGTACGGGCCGACCACCAGGGTCCCGCCGGCGGCGACGTACCCGGTCAGGTTGGCCGTCGCGTCGTCGTCCATCAGGTAGAGCGCGGGTGCGACGACCAGCCGGTACCGGCCAAGGTCGCCGTCGGGCGGGGCCAGGTCGGCGGTGATTCCGGCCCGCCACAGCGCGGCGTGCCAGCGTTGGATCTCGGCGAACGCGACCATGTCCACGCTCGGCTGGTTCGGCGCCTCCTGGGCCCAGACGCTGGCGTAGTCGAGCAGCACCGCGACCTCGGCCTCGGTCCGGGCCCCCTCGACCTCGGCCAGCGCCCGCAGGTGGCCGCCGAGCGTGACCACCTCGCGCCAGATCTTCGACTCGGTGCCGGCGTGCGGCACCATCGCCGAGTGCCACTTCTCCGAGCCCGCCCGGCTGGCCCGCCACTGGAAGTAGAGCGCCCCCTCCGAGCCCCGGGCGACGTGCGCCAGCGAGTCCCGGATCAGCTGGCCCGGCGGCTTGGCCAGGTTGCGCGGCTGCCAGTTCACCGCGCTGGTCGAGTGTTCCATCAGCAGCCACGGGCCACCGGCCAGCGACCGGGCCAGGTCGGCGGCGAAGGCGATCTGGGCCGGCGGTTCGAGGGGGTGCTCGGCGAGTATGTAGTGGTCGTTGGAGACCAGCCGGTCGGGGCCGGTCATCTCCCGGCCCCAGGCCCAGTAGTCCAGGTCGACGCAGCTTCCGGTCATCAGGTTCGTGGTGACCGGTATGCCGGGCGCGAGCGCGTGTAGGACGTCCCGCTCGGCGACGAAGTTCGCCAGGTGCTCGGCCGAGCTGAACCGCCGGAAGTCCAGCACCTGCCCGGGGTTCTTCGACGTCGGGGTGGCCCGGGGCGGCTGCACCTGCGCCCAGTCGGTGTACGTCTGCGACCAGAACGCCGTACCCCAGGCGGCGTTGAGCGCGTCGAGGTCGCCGTAGCGCCGCTGGAGCCAGTCCCGGAAGGCCGCGGCCGAGGTGTCGCAGTAGCAGTACGCGTTGTGGCAGGCGTACTCGTTGTGGACGTGCCAGAGCGCCAGGGCCGGATGGTCGTGGTAGCGGCGCGCGAGCTGCTCGGTCAGCGCCAGCGCGGCCTGCCGGTATACCGGGGAACTCGGGCAGATCGCCTGCCGGCTGCCGTAGGTCAGCCGCCGGCCGTCGGCGTCGACCGGCAGCGTCTCCGGGTGGGCGTACGAGAACCAGGGCGGCGGGGAGGCGGTGGCGGTGGCGAGGCAGACCCGGATCCCACCGGCGTGCAGCCCGTCCATGATCCGGTCCAACCGGTCGAAGGTGTAGGCGCCCGGGGCGGGCTCCAGCCAGGCCCAGCCGAAGACGGCGACGGTGACCAGATTGACCCCGGCCTCGCGCATCAGCGCCACATCCTGCGGCCACACCTCCTCGGGCCACTGCTCCGGGTTGTAGTCACCGCCGTAGCTGAGGCCGGAGACCTTCGGCACCAGTCGTCCCATCCCACACCCCTCGCGCACCCGTGAACCTAACAGAACGGAATTCAACAGATGCGAACACTACCGCTCAGGCGAGCGTACGAGAAGAGCCCCGGCCACCGTCGTCGGTGCTCAGGGCGGGTCGGCGGGTGGGGGATCAGACCGGCTGGAGCCGGGGCTCCACCCAACCGTGCTCGGTCAGGTGCGCCAGCACCGTCCGGACGCACTCCTCGACGGTCACGTCGCTGGTGTCCAACACCAGGTCGGCGTCGGTCGGCTCCTCGTACGGGTCGTCAATGCCGGTCATCCCGGTGAGCTGCCCGGCCCGGGCCCGGGCGTACAGGCCCTTGCGGTCCCGCTGCTCGCAGACCGACAGCGGGGTCGCGACGTGGATGAGCACGAACCCGGCCCCCGCCGCCTGGGCCATCTCCCGGGCGGCCGCCCGGGCCCGGGCGTACGGCGCGATCGGGCAGCAGATCGCCAGCCCCCGGTGCCGAGCCACCTCGGCGGCGACCCAGCCGATCCGGCGGACGTTCGTGTCCCGGTCGGCCTTGCTGAAGCCGAGACCCGCGGAGAGCTCCCGGCGGACCACGTCGCCGTCGAGCAGGGTGACCGTCCGGTCGCCGCTCTCCCGCAGCGCGTCCGCGAGCCCTCGGGCGATGGTCGACTTGCCGGAGCCGGAGAGGCCGGTGAAGAAGACCACCAGACCGCGGTGCCGGCGCGGCGGCCGCGCCCGGCTCAGCTCCCTGGCCACCGCCGGCGGGGTGTGCCACTCCGGCAGCGGGAAACCCCGGTCCAGCAGGTCGTCGATCTCCTCCTGGGCCAGCGCCTGCCGCCGGTTCCGGGGCGGGATGTCCTCCTGCCAGCGCCACTGGCCGTCCCGGTTGTCGTACGCCAGCTCGCGCGGGACCAGCATGCGCAGCCCGCCGCCGGTGACCAGCTCGGTGGTGGAGAGGACGTGGGTCACCCCGTAGGCGCGGGCCACCCGGGCCCGCAGCAGCGCGTCCCAGATCTCGTCGCCGCGGCGGGCCATCGGCACCGCCACGATGGTCGCCGGGGGCATCCGGTCCCGGGCCCCGAAGATGCTGCGGACCAGGGCCTCCGGCGGAAGCCCGTCCCGGCTGTTCTCGGCCACCGGGATGAGGATGAGCAGATGCGCCGCGAGGGTCCGGACCGCGTGGGCGATCTGCGCCAGCTGGGGGCGGTGCAGCGGCCGGTCGGCGATCACCCCGAGCACCCGCCCGGGCGGCAGCAGCGCCCTGATCTCGGCCGGCGGGCGGCGTAGCCGCTGGAACGGACCGCGTCCGCCGTCGCCGATCCGGCGCACCGGGCCGCCAACGCCGTACCAGCGCTGCTGGGTGGGCCAGACGTCGGTCGCCTCCAGCAGCGCGGTCGGCGCCCCCTCGGGATCGGTGAGGATCAGCCGGCGCTCCATCGGATTGTTGAGGTCGATCCCGCCGACCACCTCGGCCGGGACCTGGAGGGTCACCGGCACCGGCCAGGGGGTGGCGTCGGCGAGCCGGCCCCGACGCGCCACCGAGGCCAGGTCGGCGCGGCCCATGAAGCCGGAGAGCGGGGCGTACGCCCCAGAGAGGAGTAGCTCCAGGTCGGCCAGCTCATACGGGCGGGGCGTGTACGCCGGAGCGTCACGCAGCAACTCATCGGGCAGCACCCACCCGTTGCTCATCGCACCCCCCAACTACCCTGGCCGGCACACAGTGTCGCAGCCGGCCGTCGATCGGTCGAGACCGCCACTCCCGATTGGACGTCCCTGTGCGGAGGACCGGTTTGATCGGCGACCATGAGAGGTTACCCAACGACCCTGAGCATGGCCGCGGCACTTCACCAGGTCCTGGAAGCCCCGAGGAGGTTCGGGGCGTCGGCTCAGGGGACGGCCAGGGTTCGTCCCGGACGCCCGGCGAGCGTCGGGCCCCTAGGCTGGCGGGTGTGACACTGATCGCGACCCAGTCGCTGACCAAGACCTACGGCAACGGGGTGACCGCGCTGGCCGACCTGACGGTGGGCATCGAGCCGGGCATCGTCGGGCTGGTCGGGGCCAACGGGGCGGGCAAGTCGACGTTCATCAAAATCGTGCTCGGCCTGCTGTCGCCGACCTCCGGTCAGGTTCGGGTGCTCGGCCTCGACCCCACGGTCGACGGCAACCAGATCCGGGCCCGGGTCGGCTACATGCCCGAGCACGACTGCCTGCCGCCGGACCTGTCGGCCGCCGAGTTCGTCACCCACATGGCCCGGATGAGCGGGCTGCCGAAGACCACGGCGCGGGAGCGCGCCTCCGAGGCACTACGGCACGTCGGCCTCTACGAGGAGCGCTACCGGCAGATCGGCGGCTACTCGACGGGGATGAAGCAGCGGGTCAAGCTGGCCCAGGCGCTGGTGCACGACCCGGACCTCCTCCTGCTCGACGAGCCGACCAACGGGCTCGACCCGGCGGGCCGGGACGCCATGCTCAACCTGATCGAACGGATCGGCACCGAGTTCGGCATCTCCGTCCTGGTCTGCTCGCACCTGCTCGGCGAGATCGAGCGGATCTGCACCGCGCTGGTCGCCATCGACGGCGGTCGACTGCTGCGCGCCGCCCAGCTCTCCGACATGACGGCGGCGACCGAGGTGCTCTCCGTGGAGGTGAGCGAGGGGACCGACGAACTCGCCGCTCGGCTGGCCGCGGCCAACCTTCCGGTCCGCCGGGACGGCCGGCTGCTGCTGGTGCCGCTCGCGGACGAGACGACGTACGACCTGATCCTGACCGCGGTCGCCGAGCTGGACCTGCCGCTGCACCGGCTCGACCAGCGGCGGCACCGGGTCGCCGAACTCTTCGCCACCGGCCCGGTGGCCTCCGGCGAGCCGCCGGCCGCGCTGGCCGGGGCCGGCGCCACCGAGGGAGGGATTCGATGAGCCAGCCGACGGGTGTCATTCACGACATCGGCTACCAGCGCTACACCGGGCCGCGGCTCGGCCGCCGGCCCATCGTCGGCGCGCTCTACGTGCACGGCCTACGGGCCGCCTTCGGGCTGGGCCGCAGCGCCAAGGCCAAGGTCTTTCCGTGGCTGATCGTCGGCGTGGTCGCGGTGGTGGCCGCGGTGCTGACCGCCCTTCGGGCCCGCACCGGTCAGGCCCTGGTCGGCTACGCCGAGTTCACCGAGATGCTCAGCATGCTGATCATCTTCTTCTGCGCGGTCGTCGCCCCGGAACTCGTCTCCCGGGACCTGCACAACGGGGTGCTGCCGCTCTACTTCGCCCGGCCGCTGCGGCGTCAGGACTACGCGCTGGCCCGGCTGGCGGCGCTGGTCTCGGCGACGTTCCTGCTGCTCGCCGGCCCGATGACGGTGATGTTCGTCGGCGCCGCGTTCAGCGTCGACCGCCTCGGGGCGGTCTGGGACGAGCTCGGTGACTACCTGGTCGGGCTCGGCTACGCCGCCGTACACGCGGTGGTCTTCGGTGTGCTGGCGTTGCTGGTCGCCTCCCTGCTGCGACGCCGGGCGGTCGCGGCCGGGGCGATCGTGGGCTCCTTCCTGCTCACCACCCCGGTGGTCGGGGTGCTGATGGTGCTGCCGTACGAGCGGGCGACCCAGCTCGCCGGCCTGGCCAGCCCGGTGACCCTGGTCGGCGGGCTCGGCGACTGGGCGTTCGAGCCCGGTGGCGAGGCCGAGATCGGCGGCTACGGCCCGCTCTACGCCCTCACGACGCTCGGTTTCGTCGTCGCCGGGGTCCTGCTGCTGCTCGCCCGCTACCGGAAGGTCGCGTCGAAGTGACGAATGTGGAACTGAGCGGGGTCTCCCGCTGGTACGGCAACGTGGTCGCGGTCAACAACGTGACGATGAGTCTCGGCCCCGGGGTGACCGGGCTGCTCGGCCCGAACGGCGCCGGCAAGACCACCCTGCTGCACATGATGGCCGGGTTCCTCGCACCGTCGCGGGGCACGGTGACGCTGGACGGCGAGCCCACCTGGCGCAACCCCGCGGTCTACCGGAGGCTCGGGCTGGTGACCGAGCGCGAGGCGGCGTACGACTTCCTCACCGCGTACGAGTTCGTGCTCGCCAGCGCCCGGCTGCACCGGCTGCCACAGCCGGAGGCGGCCGCCCGGCGGGTGCTCGACCTGGTCGAGCTGACCAGCGCCGAGGACCGCCGGATCGGCACGTACTCCAAGGGCATGCGGCAGCGGGCGCGGGTCGCCGCCGCGCTGGTCCACGACCCGGAGGTGCTGCTGCTCGACGAGCCGTTCAACGGGATGGACCCGCGGCAGCGGATGCACATGATGGACCTGCTGCACTCGCTCGGTGACGCGGGCCGCACCATTCTGTTCAGCTCGCACATCCTCGAGGAGGTCGAGCAGGTCTCCGGCACGGTGCAGGTGATCGTCTCGGGCCGGCTCGCCGCCTCCGGCGACTTCCGGACGATCCGGCGGCTGATGACGAACCGGCCGCACGTCTTCGCGATCCGCTCCACCGACGACCGGCGGCTCGCGGTGGCGCTGATGGCCGAGCCGTCGGTCAACGGGGTCGAACTCGACCGCGACGGGTTGACGGTCCGGGCCGGCGACTACGGCAGCTTCACCCGGGCGCTGCCCAAGATCGCCCTGGCCTCGGGGATCCGGGTACGCCGACTGCTCCCCTCGGACGAGTCTCTGGAGAGCGTGTTCTCCTATCTGGTGGAGGCCTGAGACGATGACGACAGTTGCCTGGATCACCGCACGCGGGCTCTTCGGCCGGCGGCGCTTCCTGCTGCTCTTCCCGCTGCCGCTGCTGGTGGTCGGGCTGGCGGTACTGGCCCGCTGGGCCGGGGTCGCCGCCAGCGAGTGGGTGCCGCCGGTCATCGTCGGCCTGGGGCTCGCGGTGATGCTTCCGGTGACCGCCCTGATCGTCGGCACCGGGGTGCTCGGTTCGGAGATCGACGACGGGACCCTGCTGCACATCCTGACCAAGCCGCTGCCGCGCTGGCAGATCATCCTGCCGAAGCTGGCGGTGGCGGCCGGGGTCACCGCGCTCACCGTCGCGGTACCGCTCTACGTCTCCGGGGTGCTCGCGCAGGGCGTACGGTTCGGGCTGGCCCTGGCGGTGGCGAGCGCGCTCGGCGCGCTGACGTACGTGGCGATCTTCCTGGTGCTCAGTCTGGTCACCCGGCGGCCGGTGCTGCTCGGCCTGGTGTACGTGCTGATCTGGGAGGGGCTGCTCAGCAGCCTGCTGAGCAGCACCGGGGTCCTCTCGGTCCAGCAGTACGTGCTGACCGTGGCGGACCGGGTCGCCCCGACGTCCCTGCTGACCCCGACGGTGTCACTGCCGGTGGCGCTGGCGCTGAGCGTCGTCCTCACGGTCGGCGGCACCGTCCTGGCGATCGATCGACTTCGCTCGTTCAGCGCGGCCGGCGAGACGAGCTGACCAACGGGGGGCTGCGCGGGTTCAGGGACGCCACTCGAGCCACGTCGGGGTGTCTCTGAACCCGCGTCGCAGATAGAAGGGCACCGCGCGATCGCTGGAGTGAACCGTCACGAACTCCAGCTCCCGGTTCCGGGCCTCTGCCAGTACGGCGTCGAGCAGCGCCTGGCCAACCCCCGCGTCGCGCAGCTCCGGCACGACGTACACCGACTGGACGTCACCGGTGCGGCGGTCCGGCAGCCGAGGGCTCGGCACCCGGTCGGCGAGGACCAGCCAGGCCATCCCCGCCGGCCGGCCGTCCACCTCGACCAGGAACGGCAGGTGGGTGGCGAGATGGTCGAGCGTCCAGGCGGTGAAGAAGTCGACGAAGCTGGCCTGGTCATCACCCTGCCGGCCCCGTTCCGCGCCGAACCGCCAGCGCAGCCGGGCCAGCGTCGGCGCGTCCTCGGCCGTTGCCCGCCGTACCGTCACCTGCATCGTCGCCTCTCCGCGGTGCGCGTTTCGCCGATCGTGGCGGTTGATCCTGGCAGGGTACTCGGCTCGGGCCCGGGCCCGGTGACGCCGATCCGGCGGGTCAGCCGGTGTTGCGCATCCCGGCCGCGATGCCGTTGACGGTGGTGAGCAGGGCGCGTTCCAGGGCGGCGCCGTCGCCGGGGGCGCGGCGGCCACCGGGGGCGGTCGCCACCGCCCGTCCGGCCAGTCCCGAGTCGCGGTACTGCCGCAGCAGCGCGACCTGGAGATGGTGCAGCGGCTCCAGGTAGGTGTCCCGCACCGCCAGGGTGCGCTGGAGCACCGGTGAGTTCTCCAGCAGGGCCGGCGAGTTGGTGATGGCGAGCACCTCGCGCTTGGTCAGCTCGTACTCCGCCTCGATCTTCTCGAAGATCGGGTGCAGCTTCTTCGGGACCAGGGTCTCGACGTACCGCCGGGCGATGGCCAGGTCGGTCTTGGTCAGCATCATCTCGACGTTCGACAGGAACGTCCGGAAGAAGTGCCAGGCGCGCTGCATCTCGGCGAGGATGTCGCCGAGACCGGCCTCACGGGCGGCGGCGAGCCCGGAACCGACGCCGAACCAGCCCGGGACGATCTGTCGGGTCTGCGTCCAGCCGAAGACCCACGGGATGGCGCGCAACCCGGCGAGCCCGGCGTCCGTGTTCGGCCGCTTCGCCGGCCGGGACCCGATGTTGAGGGCGCCGAGGAGTTCGGTCGGGGTGGAGGCCCAGAAGTACGCGGGCAGGTCCGGGTGCTCCACCAGCGACCGGTACGACCGGTACGCCGCGTCGGAGACCACGTCCATCGTCGAGTTCCACCGCTCGAGCGCCTCGGCCGGCTGGCGCGGCTCGGTGTGCAGCAGGGTGCTCTGCAGCACGGCGGCCAGCATCAGCTCGAGGTTCTCCCGGGCCAGCGAGGGGAGGGTGTACTTGTCGGAGATGACCTCACCCTGCTCGGTCACCTTGATCTCGCCGTCGAGGGTGCCGTACGGCTGGGCCAGGATCGCCTCGTGGGTGGGCCCGCCGCCCCGGCCGACCGTGCCGCCACGGCCGTGGAAGAGCCGCAACCGTACGTTGTGTCGGGCGGCCACGTCCCGCAGCGCGCGCTGGGCACGGTGGATGGACCACTGCGAGGTGGTGATCCCCGCCTCCTTGTTGGAGTCGGAGTAGCCGAGCATCACCTCCTGCACGTCTCCGCGGGCCGCCACGATCGCCCGGTACGCGGGTAGGGAGAGCAGCTCGTCGAGCAGGTCGCCCCCGGCCTCCAACTCGGCCAGGGTCTCCAGCAGCGGGACGAACCCGATCCGGGCCCGACCGGTGTGCACGTCGACCAACCCGGCCTCCCGGGCCAGCACCACCGCGGCGAGGACGTCGTCCACCCCGAGTGTCATCGAGATGATGTACGACTCGATCACCTCGACGCCGAAGCGCTCCTGGAGGTCGCGGATGGTGTGGAAGACCTCGAAGGTCTTCCGGGCCGAATCGGTGAGCGGGGTGTCCATGGTGGAGAGCGGTCGCCGACCGGCCAGCTCCTCGGCGAGGAGCTTGGTCCGGTCGGCACGGCTCAGCGCGGCGTAGTCGGGCACCTCGCCGACCGCGGCGTAGAACTGGGCCAGCACCGCGTGGTGCGCCTCGGCGTGCTCCCGGATGTCCATGGTCGCGAGCTGCGGCCCGAACGCGGCGACCGTACGGATCACCGAGGCGAGCCGGCCGACGGCGGTGAGCTGGCCGGAGTTGCGGGCGAGCGAGGCGCGCATCAGCTCCAGGTCGGCCAGCAGGTCGGCGGAGCCCCGGTAGTCCCGTCCCGGCACGTGCGGGGTGCCCTGCTGGAGTCGGCGCCGGGTGTTGGCCAGCTTCGCCTTGATGCACCGAGCCTTGAGCCGGTACGGCTCCTCCGCGTTGACCCGGCGGAACCGGGGCGCCACCTCGGGCAACGCGTCCAGGTCCTTGGCGAGGCTGGCGGAGAGGTCGAGCGAGACGCCGCGCAGCCGCCGGGAGACGGAGATCTCGTTGATCAACGCCTCCATCGCCGCCTCGGTCGCCTGGATGCCGTGCTCGAACTGGATGAGCAGGACGTCCCGGGTGACCTGGGGGGTCACGAACGGGTTGCCGTCCCGGTCTCCGCCGATCCAGGTGCCGAAGGTCAGCGGCCGGGCGGTCGGGGCGGTTTCCACGCCCAGGCTGCGCAGGGTGTCGGTGAGGTCGTCGAGGACCTGCGGCGCCGCCACGGCGTAGAGGTCGCGCAGGTAGTAGATGGCGTTGCGGGCCTCGTCGGTCGGGTCGGGCCGGTCCAGCCGCAGCTCGTCGGTCTGCCAGAGCAGGTCGAGCAGTTCGGCGAGGCGCCGGTTCGTCGGGCCCTCGTCGGTGGCCCCGTACAGGATGGCGGCCGACGCCTCCGCGTCGAGCTCGTCGGCGACGGCCCGCAGCTTGGAGAGGATGGAGCGCCGGGCCGCCTCGGTCGGGTGGGCGGTGAAGACCGGCCGGACGGCGAGCCGGCGGGCTGCGGAGGCGATCTCCTCCGGCGGCACGCCGCGCTCCCGGATCAGCCGGGCGGCCTGGTCCAGCCAGCCGCCGTGCGCGGCCCGCTGCCGGCGCAGTTCCCGGGCGCGGTGTACCTGCTCGGTGATGTTGGCCAGGTGGAAGTAGGTGGAGAAGGCCCGGGCGAGCTTGGTGCCGGTGGTGACGTCCATCGCCGCGAGCCGCTGTGCGGCGGCCTCGGCGTCGTGCCGGACCAGGGCGCGGATCTCCTCGACGAGGTCGAGCAGTGGGGGGCCTTCCTGGCGGGCCAGGGTCTGGCCGAGGAGACGGCCGAGGCGGCGGATGTCGGCTCGGAGGGCGGCATCGGGGCCGTCATGATCATGTTGGTCGGTCACCGTGCGCTCCTTCGTCTCAGTACGGAGGACGGCGCTGTCCGACACCGTGGATCGTATCCGTGCCGGCTGGTCGACGCGAACGAGTCCATGCCGTGACGGTCGCCGCTGCCGGCGGGCACCCGCTGCCGGGCGGCCCGCCCGTGGCGGCCCGGAGCCTTAGACGCGGATTATACGTACCTTTTGTCATGACTGGTTGGCTCCTGCTCGCCGCCGGTTCGGCTCTGACCTTCGCCCGCCCGGCGCCCGGGCCACCGGTGCGGTGGCCCGGGGCGGATCACCGGGCGACGGAGGGGCTGCGGCCGGTGGCCCGGGAATCGTCCGGCTCAGGGGATAGGCTTGGCCCGGGTGTCAGGGGGATTCCACCCGAGCGGGCGGGCGGTGACCCAGCGGCCCCGCAACCCCCGTCCGAGGCGGACGCGGGGCTCCTTTCGCGTGCCCTGAAGGTGTGATCGGCGTGCTGACCGGGTTGTTGACTGCGGCGCTTCGGGATCGGGCGTTGGCACGGGCGCGGGACCTGGCTCGGGCGGCCGGGGCGGAGGCGGACGGTCTCGATGTGACCGCGCCACCGGCGCTGCGGCCGTTCGTGGTCGCCGCCGTGGCCGCCGGCGAGGAGGCCGGCGGAGCGGGCCGACCCGTGCTCGCGGTGACCGCGACCACCCGGGAGGCCGACGACCTCGCCGCCGCGCTGCGCGACCTGCTGCCGCCGGAGCAGGTCGTGGTCTTCCCGGCCTGGGAGACGCTGCCGCACGAGCGGCTCTCGCCCCGCTCCGACACCGTCGGACGGCGGCTCGGCGTGCTGCGCCGGCTGGCACACCCAGACCTCGACGAGCACGCCGGTCCGGTCCAGGTCGTCGTCGCCCCGGTCCGCTCGGTGCTGCAGCCGCAGCTCAAGGGGCTGGGAGACCTGGAGCCGGTCCGGCTCGTCGTCGGCGCCGAGGCGGGGCTGGAGGAGACCGCCCGCCGGCTGACGGATCTGGCGTACGCGCGGGTCGACCTGGTGACCAAGCGTGGCGAGTACGCCGTCCGGGGCGGCATCCTCGACGTCTTCCCGCCGACCGACGAGCACCCCTCCCGGATCGAGTTCTGGGGCGACGAGGTGGAGGAGATCCGTACCTTCGCCGTCGCCGACCAGCGCACCATCGAGGTCGTGCCGGCACTCTGGGCACCCCCCTGTCGGGAACTGCTGCTCACGCCGGCCGTTCGTGCCAGGGCCGCCGAACTGGCCCGGCAGCACCCCGAGCTGGCCGAGATCCTGGACCGGCTCGCCGAGGGGATCCCGGTCGAGGGGATGGAGTCGCTGGCGCCGGCCCTGATCGGGGCCGAGGCGTTGGAACTGCTCCTGCACTGCATGCCGGCCGGCACCCACGTGCTGCTCTGCGACCCGGAGCGGATCCGGACCCGGGCGCACGATCTGGTCCGTACCTCGGCGGAGTTCCTGGAGGCGAGTTGGGCCGCGGCCGCCGTCGGCGGCCAGGCCCCGATCGACCTCGGCGCCGCCGCCTTCAAGACCCTGGCGGAGGTACGCGCCACCGCCGCCGCCCTCGGACAGCCCTGGTGGTCGGTGTCGCCGTTCGGTCTCGCGGAGGCGACGCCCGGGCCGGCCGCCACGGTCGAGCCGTGGGCGGTCGAGCCGGAACCGGAGGTGACGGTCACCCCGGACGCGGGGGAGTCCCTGACCCTGGCCGCCCAGCCGACCCCGCGGTACCACGGCGAGACCGCCCGGCTGGTTGACGACCTGAAGCGTTGGGCCGGCGACGGCTGGGCGGTGACCCTGGTCTTCGAGGGGAACGGCCCGGCGCAGCGAGCCGTCGAGGTGCTCCGCGACGCCGGGCTCGGCGCCGTCACCGCCGACGGGGTCACCGCCCCGCCGGCCGACGGCGAGCTGGTCGTCACCTGTGGCGCGCTCACCCACGGTTTCCTCGACCCGGTGGCCCGGTTCGTCGTCCTCACCGGCACCGACATCACCGGCGGGCGCGGCGCCACCACCCGGGACATGCGCCGGATGCCGAGCCGACGCCGCAACACCATCGATCCGCTGGAGCTGCGGGCCGGCGACTACGTGGTGCACGAGCAACACGGCATCGGCCGGTACGTCGAGCTGGTGCAGCGCGCGGTGAACGGTGCCGCGCGCGAGTACCTGGTCATCGAGTACGCCCCGAGCAAGCGCGGCCAGCCCGGCGACCGGCTCTTCGTCCCCACCGACCAGCTCGACCAGCTCTCCCGCTACGTCGGGGGCGAGACCCCGACGCTGCACCGGATGGGCGGCTCTGACTGGCAGAAGGCGAAGGCCCGGGCCCGCAAGGCGGTGCGGGAGATCGCCGCCCAGCTCATCCAGCTCTACGCCGCCCGCAAGGCCTCCAAGGGGCACGCGTTCGGCCCGGACACCCCGTGGCAGCGGGAGCTGGAGGACGCCTTCCCGTACACCGAGACGCCGGACCAGCTCACGGCGATCGAGGAGGTCAAGCGGGACATGGAGCAGCCGATCCCGATGGACCGGCTGATCTGCGGCGACGTCGGGTACGGCAAGACCGAGATCGCGGTGCGGGCCGCGTTCAAGGCGGTGCAGGACGGCAAGCAGGTGGCGGTGCTGGTGCCGACGACCCTGCTCGCCCAGCAGCACTACAACACGTTCACCGAACGGATGGCGCAGTTCCCGGTGACGATCAGGCAGCTCTCCCGGTTCCAGACGCCGAGGGAGGCCGAGCAGACGCTGGCGATGGTCGCCGACGGCACCGCCGACATCGTGATCGGCACCCACCGCCTGCTCCAGGCGTCGACCCGGTTCAAGGCGCTCGGGCTGGTCATCGTCGACGAGGAACAGCGCTTCGGGGTGGAGCACAAGGAGTACCTCAAGCAGCTCCGGACCTCGGTGGACGTTCTGACCATGTCGGCGACCCCGATCCCGCGGACCCTGGAGATGGCGATCACCGGCATCCGGGAGATGTCGACGATCGCCACCCCGCCGGAGGAGCGGCACCCGGTGCTGACCTTCGTCGGGGCGTACGACGACAAGCAGGTCGCCGCCGCGATCCACCGCGAGCTGCTCCGGGACGGCCAGGTCTTCTACCTGCACAACCGGGTCGAGTCGATCGACCGGGCGGCCCGGCGGATCCGCGAGCTGGTCCCGGAGGCCCGGGTCGCGGTCGCGCACGGCCAGATGGGCGAGGACGCCCTGGAGAAGGTCATGGTCGGCTTCTGGGAGAAGGAGTACGACGTCCTGGTCTGCACCACGATCGTCGAGTCCGGCATCGACATCCCGAACGCCAACACCCTGATCGTGGAGCGGGCCGACCTGCTCGGCCTCGCCCAGTTGCACCAGATCCGGGGCCGGGTGGGCCGGGGCCGGGAGCGGGCGTACGCGTACTTCCTCTACCCGCCGGACAAGCCGCTGACCGAGCAGGCCCACGAGCGGCTGGCCACCATCGCCCAGCACACCGAGCTGGGCGCCGGGATGTACGTGGCGATGAAGGACCTGGAGATCCGGGGTGCCGGCAACCTGCTCGGCGGCGAGCAGTCCGGGCACATCGAGGGGGTCGGCTTCGACCTCTACGTCCGGATGGTCGGTGAGGCGGTGCAGGCGTTCAAGGGCGAACGGCCGGAGGAGGAGGCCGAGGTCAAGATCGACCTTCCGGTCGACGCGCATCTGCCGCACGACTACATCGGGGTGGAACGGCTGCGCCTGGAGATGTACCGCAAGCTCGCCGAGGCCCGGGACGAGGCGCGGCTCGCCGAGGTGGTCGCCGAGATGACCGACCGGTACGGCGAGCCGCCGGCGCAGGTCGCCAACCTGGTCGCGGTGGCCCGGTTCCGGATGCTCGCCCGGGCGTACGGCCTGACCGACGTCTCGATGCAGGGCCGGCACGTCCGGTTCTCGCCGCTGTCGCTGCCGGACTCGAAGCAGCTGAGGCTGAAGCGGTACCACCCGGACGCGGTGTACAAGGCCGCGACGGACCAGGTCAGCGTGCCCCGGCCGACGACCCGGCGGATCGGCGGCGAGCCACTGCGGGACCAGGCGCTGCTGGACTGGTGCGCCCAACTGCTCACCACGGTGCTGGGGGAGGTCGGGGCCGCCGTTCCGGCCCGGTGAGTCCTCCGGCGGTGCCGGCCGGCCGCCGCCGGACCGGAGTGGCCGGCGGCCGGGCCCGCGGGGGGGTGGCCCGGCTGCGGCGGTCTGGCGCCGCGTGAGAGAGTGTCGAGCATGCAGCGTGTCCGTCGTCTGGCTTCGATCGCGGTCATTGCCGTGCTCGGCACCACCGCTCTCTCCGCCTGTCGCTCCGACTCCAGCGTCGCCGCGTACCTCGGTGACCGAAAGATCACCGAGGCCGAGGTGACCTCGGTGCTCGAGGATGCCACGAGCAGGGTGCCGTCCCCGAGCGGCGAGGCGGCGGCCGGGGGCGCCGTGGTGAGGGTGCCGAGCCGTTCGGAGGTGGTCCGGGTCCTGGTCCTCGGCGACGTCTGCCGCCGGCTCACCGCGGAACGCGGTCTCCAGCCGTCCGAGCGGGCCAACCCCGACCAGGTCGCCGCGCAGTTCGCCCTGCCGGCGGGCTCGCGGTACGTCCAGCAGCTCGCCGAGCTCTACACCTGCCTGACCGCGATCCCCGCCGACCAGCAGGTGACGCCGACCGACGCGGACCTGACCGACCTGGTCGCCCGGGGTCGGCGGGCCGGTGTGGTCTCCCCCGACGAGCGGGACGCGGACGCCAGGAACCGGCTCTCGCAGGGCCCGCAGCTCGGCACCGCGCTGTCGCAGCGCAAGGTGCTGAGCGAGGCGCTCGACCGGGACGAGATCATCGTCAGTCCCCGGTACCGGCCGCTGGAGTTTCCGCTGCTCTCCTTCTCGGACGGCTCGCCCGCGGTCTCGGTGCTGATCGGCCAGGCGGGTCCGGACATGCTGGTCGAGGCCCGCTGAGCGGCGCCGACCCCCGCCACGCGACGTCACGGCAGTGCACGGAAGATGACCGCGCCCCGATGACCGCCCGGATCGTTCTGCTGGTCACCTCGCCCCGGCTTCCGGCCGGGCTGCTGACCGCCGCCGCCTGGGACGCCGTACGCGCCCACCCGGTCCTGGCCGGCGCCGAGAGCGAGCTGAGCGCGGCCCTGCGTGCCGCGGGCGCCGAGGTCACCGTCACCGACGAGCCGGTGTCGGCGCTGCTGGCCGCGGCGGCGACCCACGGCACGGTGGTCTGGCTCGCCGGCCCGACCGGCGACGAGGACCTGGCTCGGGAGTTGGGGTTGCGGCTGGCGCGCGAGCCGGGCCTCGCCGAGCTGGAGCTGATGTACGGCTCCTGGGACCCACCCGGGGCGCGGCTGCTCGACGCGGTCGCCGTGCTGGACCGGCTGCTCTCGCCCGGGGGTGACCCCTGGAAGCGCGCCCAGACCCACACCACCCTGGCGCCGTTCCTGCTCGAGGAGTGCTACGAGGCGTACGACGCGATCGCCGCCGGAGACCTCGTCGCGCTCCGGGAGGAGCTTGGCGACGTGCTGCTCCAGGTGGTGCTGCACGCCCGGCTGGCCGAGGAGCTTCCCGAGGGCCAGCGGTGGACCATCGACGACGTGGCCGGCGGGCTGGTGGCGAAGATGATCCGCCGTAATCCGCACGTCTTCGCCGGGGAGACGGTCGGCAGCCTCGAGGAGATCACCGAGAACTGGGAGCAGATCAAGCGGGCGGAGAAGCCCCGGGCCTCGGTGCTCGACGGGGTGGCACTCTCCCAGCCGGCGCTGGCGCTGGCGGCGAAGGTGCTGCACCGGGTCGAGCGGGCCGGACTCGACGTACCGCTGCCGACGGCGGATTCCGATCCCGTGCTGCGGCTCGGTACCAGCCTGCTGGAGACGGTGGCCCGGGCCCGGGAGGCCGGCCTGGACGCCGAGGCGGCGCTGCGCCAGGCGACCCTGGAGTACGCGGCGACGGTCCGCGCGGTGGAGCGGGAGCGGGTCGGTGGCGAGCCCGGACCGGCGGGGGAGTCGGCCGGCGGCGAGCCCGGGCCAGCGCGCTAGCCGCGGGCGGTGTCCGGGCGTGCCCGGGCCGGCCGATGTGCCGCCCGGGCGCGGAGGCGAGCCGCGCGACTGCGGCCGGGGCGCCGGGCGGGGCGCGCATGACGAGGGCGGATAGCGACGGCGGGCGGGCCGTGACCGCGGGTGGGTCAGCCCCGGGGTCGGAGCGCGTCGACCCGGGCCACCGACTCGTCGATCCGGTCCTCGGTGAGCCGGCCCGACCGCACCAGCCTGACGACGGTGCCGACGACCTCGGTGACGATGGCGGGGTCGTACACCTGCTGATTGCCGAAGACGAGCAGGTCGACGCCGGCGTCCAGCGCCAGCGCGACGGCCTCGTCCCGACCGAACCGGCTGGTGATCGCGACGGCCTGCATGTCGTCGCTGACCACCGGGCCGCGCCAGCCGAGCCGTCCCCGCAGCAGGTCCGTCACGACCGCCCGGGACAGCGAGGCCGGGCGGTCCGGATCGAGCTGCCGGTTGAGTACGTGGCCGACCAGGACCGAGTCGGCGGCACCGGCACTGATCAACCGTTGGAACGGTTCGAGCTCGACCGGCCGCCAGGAGGTGCTGACGTCGGCGACCGCGAAGTCGGTGTTGGCGGTGGCGCTGCCCAGGCCCGGAAAGTGCTTGATGGACGTCTTGACTCCGGCCTCCCGGTGGACCTGGATCTCCTCGGTCGCGTTCGTCACCACGACGTTCGGGTCCGCCGAGAAGCTGCGGTCGAGCCTGCCGACCGCGGGGTTGTCCGGGTTGACGTTCAGGTCGACGACCGGGGCGTAGTTGAGGGTGATGCCCACCGAGGTGAGGCTGTGAACCAGTTCCCGCGCCCAGGCGCGGGTCGTCGCGGCGGAGTTCGCGGCACCGATCTCGGCCTGCGACTTCGTGGCGGGAAAGCCGTTGCCGGGATTGAACCGGGCGACCTTCCCACCCTCCTGGTCGATCGAGACGATGAGCCGGGGCGCCGCCCGGCGCAGGCTACGTACCAGGGCGGTGACCTGCTGCGGTGAGCGGATGTTGCGGACCGCGTCCGTCCGCAGGTCACGGTCGAAGAGGATCACCCCGCCGAGGCCGTCCCGGATCGCGGCCCTGACCCACTCGGCCTGGTCGAGCTGTTCGCCCCGGAACCCGACGACGAGCAGGCTGGCGATCTTGCGGCGCAGCGTGGCCTCGTCCCGGCGCGCCGGAACGGTGGAGCGGGCTGTCGGGGGCCGCGGTGTCACCGCCACCTGGGGCGGGACCGGGCGATTCGCCTCGCAGCCGGCAACACCGGCCGCCAGGGCGGCCGAGCCGAGGCCGGTGAGCAGCAGCCGGCGGGTCAGGCGGGCTCTCTCCACCTGACCAAGGCTACGGCCGGTGCCTCGGGCCGGGCGCCGCTTTCACGGTCCTCCAGCCCTCCGGCGGCGGTCGCCCCGGATTCCTCGCTCGCGGCCCGGTCGCCGCGCCCCGCCCACAGCCCGAGGGCGATCCCGAGCGCGGCGATCAGCACGCCGGCGGCCTGCCCGACGGCCGGCAGCCGACCAGCCTGGACGGCGGAGGTGAGCAGGGTGGAGATCGGCATAACCCCGACGAGCGGCGCGGTCCGCTCGACCCCGAGCCGCCGTAGCCCGGTGAACCAGCACAGGAACGCGACCACGGTCATGAACGCGGCCAGGTAGCCGAGGGTGGCGACCTCGGTCGCGGTGGGCGGGCGCAACCGGCCGAACTCTCCGGCCGGCAGCGCCGCCAGCAGGAGCAGCGGTACGGCCAGCGCGCAGCTGTACGCCGAGACCAGCACCGGCCCAAGCCGGGGCAGGACGGCGGCGGCGAGCAGGGAGAACGCGACCTCGCCGCCGAACGCGCCGAGGGCGGCGAGGACACCGATCGCGTCGGCCCGGCCGCTGCCCTGGACGAGCGCGGTCCCGGCGACGACGATCGCGGCGGCGGCCAGCAGCCGGGCGGCGGGCCGGCGGCGGCGGAGGAGCGGGCCGAGCAGGGCGAGCCCGAGCGGGGCCGCCCCGATGAACGTGCCGACCATGGCCGCGTCGGCGTGCGGCAGCGCGAGCAGGATGCAGGCGTTGAAGCCGGCCATCCCGGTGGCGGCGAGCGCGGTGAGGACGGCCAGGTCCCGCCGGGTGGGCCGGCTTGGCAGGGGTCCGCCGCCGACCAGCAGCCGGGGAAACCGCCACGCGAGGGCGAAGAGCACGGCGGCGGCGAGCGCGTACCGGGCCGCCTGGCCGGTGAGGTGCGGAAAGTCGAGGATCAACTGGCTGATCGAGACGGAGCTGCCGACGATCACCATTCCGCCGACGCAGAGCAGGACGGCGACGAGGTTCGAGATCTGCACCCGGCCGACGCTAGGGTCCGGGTGGTCTGCTTCGCAGGTCCACTGGCGCGGCGTTATGGAGGACCAATTGACGGTGCTGGAGGCGTTGGTCGAGTTCGACCGTACCGGCCCCGGACTGGCGAGCCGGCTCACCGTCGCGCTGCGCGAGGCGATCGTCGTCGGCCGGCTCCGCCCCGGCAGCCGCCTGCCGTCGAGCCGGGACCTCGCGGCCGACCTGCGGGTGTCCCGGGGCGTGGTGGTCGAGGCGTACGAACAACTGGTCGCCGAGGGCTGGCTGCTGTCCCGGCGGGGGGCCGGCACCGTGGTGGCGCCGGTGCGGCCGGGGCCGGTCCCGCTGCGGGCCGGCTCCACCGGGGTACGGGACGGTGCGGCCGCGGAGCGGTCCGGCCCGGCGGCCGGTATCACGGCCCCGGCCGCACCGGTCAACCGGATCCGGCCGCTCCGCCCGGGCGTACCCGATCTGGGGCTGTTTCCCCGGCAGGCGTGGCGGCGGGCGTACGAGCGGGCGCTCGACCGAGCCGTCGCCGCCGACCTCGACTACGGCGACCCGGCCGGCGCGCCCCGGCTCCGGGCGGAACTCGCCGCCTACCTCGGCCGGGTCCGGGCGGCCCGGGTCGACCCGGACGACCTGCTCGTCACCACCGGCGCGGGCCAGGCGTTCGGCCTGGTCGCCGGGGCGCTGCGCGCCGCCGGTGTCGACACGGTCGGGATGGAGGACCCGGGCAGCGCGGCCATCCGCGACCACCTCGTCGCGCACGGCCTACGGACGGTGCCGGTGCCGGTCGACGCCGGTGGCCTGGACGTCGCCGCGCTGGCCCGGGCCGGGGTACGGGCGGTCATGGTCACCCCGGCGCACCAGTTCCCGACCGGCGTGGTGCTCGGTCCCGAACGGCGGGCGGCGCTGCTCGACTGGGCCCGCCAGGTCGACGGGCTGATCGTCGAGGACGACTACGACGCCGAGTTCCGGTACGACCGTGATCCCGTCGGCTGCCTGCAGGGACTCGCTCCCGACCGGGTGGCGCACATCGGCTCGGCCAGCAAGGCGCTCGCCCCGGCGCTGCGGCTCGGCTGGCTGGCCGTGCCGCCGGCCTGGCGGGCGGCGGTACGGGCCCGCAAGCACGCGGCCGACGTCTGCGGACCGGTGCTGGAGCAGCTCGCCTTCGCCGAGTTCCTCGCGGGCGGCGGGTACGACCGGCACCTACGGCGGCTGCGCCGGATCCACCGCATCCGGCGGGACGCGGTCGTGGCGGCGGTCCGTCGGCACCTGCCGGCCGCCCGGATCTCCGGCGTCGCGGCCGGGCTGCACCTGGTGGTGGAGCTGCCGGCGGGGATCGACGACGTGGCCCTGGCCCGGGCCGCCCGACGGTCGGGGTTGGGCCCGCTGGCGCTCTCCCGGCTCCGGCTCCGGTCGGGTGGTCCGCCCGGGCTGGTCCTCGGCTACGCGACGCACCCGCCGGACGTCCTGGCCGAGGCGGTGGCGCGGCTGGCGGCACTGATCGTCTAGGTTGGCCGCATGCCACCATTCGTCCCCCTGGCCGAGCGGATCGTCGACGCGATGCTCGCCAGCGACCCTCGCCTCGCCTCCGACGTCGGCGAGCACGCCTACGACGACCGTCTGCCGGACTGGTCGGCCGACGCGGTCGCCGGGCGGGTGACGATGCTCCGGGAGGCGGCGCATGCTCTCGCCGAGGTCGAGACGGAGGAGCTGCCGACCGCGGAGCGGGTCGACCACGCCGTGCTCTCGGCGGTGGTGGAGCGGGAGCTCTTCGAGCTGACCGAGGTCCGCTCACACGAGTGGAACCCGATGGTCCACAACCCGGCCCAGTTGCTACACGCCCTGCTGGCGCGGCCGTTCGCCCCGGCCGACGTACGGCTGACCAGCCTGGCGGGGCGGCTGGCGGCGGTACCGGACGCGCTCGCCACCGCCCGGGCGCTGCTGGCGGACGTTCCCCGGATCCACGCCGAGACCGCCGCCGGTCAGTACGACGGCGCGGCGGCGCTGCTGCGGAACCAGCTTCCCGCGCTGCTCGCCGAGGCGCCCGGCCTGCGCCGTAGCGTGGAGCCGGTCGCGGAGGTGGCGATCCGCGAGTTGACCGGGTTCGCCGAGCGGCTTCGGGCGGGCCTGCGTGACGACGCGGAGCCGGGCCGCGACCCGCGACTGGGCCGGCGGCTCTGGGAGGCGCGGCTCTGGCACACCCTGGACACCGAGCTCTCCGCCGGGGAGGTGTTGGACCGGGCCTGGGCCAACCTCGACCGGGTCACCGAGGAGATCCGCGCGGCCGCCGTGGAGCTGGTCGGTGGCCCGGCCTCCGACGACGCGGTCCGGCAGGCGCTGCGCCTGCTCGCCGACGAGCATCCGGACGCGACGTCGATCGTGCCGTTGGCGCGGCAGACCCTGGACGAGGCGACCGACTTCGTCGCCGACGCCGAGCTGGTCTCGCTGGTCGACGATCCCTGCGTGATCCGGGAGATGCCGGAGCACGACCGGGGGGTCGCGGTCGCCTACTGCGATCCGCCGGGTCCGCTGGAGACCGCGGACGTGCCCACGTTCTACTGCATCGCGCCGGCCCCCGTCGACTGGTCGGCGGCCCGGGTCGAGTCGTTCTACCGCGAGTACAACAACCACATGATCCGGAACCTGACGGTCCACGAGGCGATGCCGGGGCACTTCCTCCAGCTGGCCCACGCCCGCCGCTACCGGGGCAGCAGCCGGGTGCGCGCCCTCGGCCACTCCGGGCCGTTCGTCGAGGGCTGGGCCGTGTACGCGGAGCAGGTGATGGCCGAACGGGGCTTCGGCGGCCTGGCGGTCCGGTTGCAGCAGCTCAAGATGCAGCTCCGGATGACCATCAACGCCCTGCTCGACCAGCTCGTGCACTGCGAGGGGATGACCGAGGCCGACGGGATGGCGCTGATGACCGGCCGGGGCTTCCAGGAGGAGGGCGAGGCGGCCGGGAAGTGGCGGCGGGCGTTGCTCACCTCGACACAGCTCTCGACGTACTTCGTCGGCTACACCCAGGTCGCGGAGATCGCCGCCCGGCGGCCGGGCGGGGTCTCGATCCGGGAGTGGCATGACGCGATGCTCGCGCACGGCTCCCCGCCGCCGCGGCACCTTCCGGTCCTGCTCGGCCTGACGGCCTGACGGCTCGGTCCCGTTCGTGTCTTCTCGTCGGCCCTGATCAGGCTAAACGCCATCGAAGCGCGCGGTCTCGCCCTAGCCTGGTGAATGAGAATAGTTTTCTCATCTTCACCGCAGGTATATGGAAGGTGAGTCATGCGCCGAAAAGGTACGATCTTCGCTGCCCTGGGCGGTCTCGTGGCCTCCCTCGCCCTGACCGTCCCGGCGGAGGCGGACGGGCCACCGCGACCCGGGCGTACCGAGGGACTCGTCTTCGTCCAGACGAACAACTTTCTCGGCAACGCCATCCGGGTCTACGAGCGGGACGACGCCGGCCAGCTCACCTTCAGCGGCGAGTTCGAGACCGGCGGGCTGGGCGGCAGCACCCTGAACCCGCCGGTTGATCCGCTGGCCTCCCAGCACTCCCTGGCCTTCCACGACGGCCTGCTCTTCGCGGTGAACGCCGGTAGCAACACCGTGACCCTGTTCCGGGTCCGGGGCACCACGCTGGAGCGGCGCCAGGTGATCTGGTCCGGCGGCCTGCTGCCGGTCAGCGTCGCCGTGCACGACGACCTGGTCTACGTGTTGAACGCGGGTGGGGAGGGCGTTGTCCAGGGCTACCGCCTGGAGCGGGACGAACTCCATCCGATCCCCGGCGCGCAGCGGTCGCTCGGGCTGGGCAATCCCAACCCGCCGCCGTTCGGCGACGCCCCGGCCCAGGTGGGCGTCGACCCGGAGGGCCGGTTCGTGCTGGTCACGACCAAGAGCCACGACATCATCGACACGTTCCGCATCGAGAGCGGCGGACGCCTGTCGGCCGAGCCGGTCGCCAACCCCGCCGAGGGCATGCCGTTCGGCTTCACCGTCGACCACCGCGGAGGCGTCATGGTCACGCTGGCCGCGGCCAACGCGGTCATCCGCTACCTGATCGACGAGGAGAGCGGCAAGCTGACCGCGGTCGGCCCGGCGGTGCCGAACGGTCAGACCGCCAGTTGCTGGATCCAGCGGGTCGGCGACTTCTACTACGTCGCCAACGCCGGTACCTCGACCATCAGCAGCTACCGGATCGGCGCCGACGGGCAGGTCGAGCTGGTCGCCGCGGTGGCGGCGACGACCGACGGCGGTTCGATCGACATGACCGCCAGCGGAGGCTTCCTGTACGTGCAGAACGGCGCGGCCGGCACCGTGCAGGGCTACGAGGTCCGCGAGGACGGTTCGCTCCGGCTCGTCACCACCGTCACCGGACTGCCGAAGGCCGTCAACCAGGGCCAGCTCACCAGCGGGATGGAGGGCATCGCGGCCACCCCGTGACCGCCACTGACGGGGTTGGTGTCGGCCCGGCGCGGAGACCCCGGGCCGACACCGCGTCCCCGGTCACCGCGGTGCGGCGGGACGCCGGTCGACCACCCCGGCGCCGGGCGGCAGCTCGAAGACGCTGTTCTCCACCGCATCGCGGTAGCGGCTCATCGTCACCCGCAGCTCGGTCCCGTCGACGGTGCCGGTGAAGCTGCCGAGCACGCCCTCGCCGGTGATGCAGGCGTCGAAGCTGCTGGCGGCGGCGTTGCTCAGCTCCCGTACCTGGACGCAGGTGGCGTGCCGGCCGGCGATCGTGGTGTCGTTCTGCTCGATGACCGCCGCGGGGTCGAGCGCGGCGGCGGTGAGCAGCCCCACCACCACCGGCGGGGTGACCAGGCCGTGCTTGTTCATCTGGGTGAAGACCGTGGTCGCCGGCTTGGTGCTCGGCGCGGGCGGCGCGGTGAGGGTGCAGGTCGGCTTCTTCCGGCTGGTGTCACACTCCGTGATCGCCTCGGCGGTGACGGTCAGCTTCCCGCCCGGGTAGACGTAGGCGGTCCGGACGGGATTCTGGGACTGCGCGATCGAGGCGGTCCGGCCGCCCGGCAGCTGGTAGTCGGCCGTGTAGGTGAGGTCGTTCGCGCGGTCCAGCCGGGCGGCGAGGTCGTTGACCAGGTCGGCTCGGCCGATGACCCGACCCGCGTCGTCCAGGGTCTGACACCCGGTGACGGTCAGAACGGCGATGATGGCCCCCGTGAGTACCCGGAGTGAAGTCGACACAGCCGGCATGCCCCCAGCCTTGTCGATCGGGTCGAGTACGCGCAAACCGACTGCCGCCAGTCGGGAAGGTGCTCCGCAAATGTCGGGGTGGGGTGGGATTCCCGGTGCGGCCGCGGACGGTCCGCCAGGCAGCGCACGCCGGACCACGGCCGCCCGATAGGCTGTCCCAACGGAGCCTCAGCCGCACCGTCGCGACGGGGACGCCACCGCCATCGACAACCGATGGACCGTTATCGACTACTGAGGAGCAGGACAGTGGCCACCATCGAGGTGATCGTCGCCCGGGAGATTCTGGACTCGCGGGGCAACCCGACCGTCGAGGTCGAGGTCGGGCTGGACGACGGCACGGTCGGCCGCGCCGCGGTGCCGTCCGGCGCGTCCACGGGGGCTTTCGAGGCGCTCGAGCTGCGCGACGGCGACAAGAGCCGGTACGGCGGCAAGGGCGTGGAGAAGGCGGTCGCGAACATCGAGGACCGCATCGTCGACCAGCTCGTCGGGTACGAGGCGAGCGAGCAGCGCCTCATCGACCAGAAGATGATTGACATCGATGGCACCGACGACAAGTCGGAACTCGGTGCTAACGCGATCCTGGGCGTGTCGCTCGCGGTGGCGAAGGCGGCGGCGAAGAGCAGCGGGCTGAGCCTCTTCCGCTACCTCGGTGGCCCGCACGCGCACCTGCTGCCGGTGCCGATGATGAACATCCTCAACGGTGGCGCGCACGCCGACTCCAACGTCGACATCCAGGAGTTCATGATCGCCCCGATCGGCGCGCCGACCTTCCGGGAGGCGCTGCGCGCCGGCTCCGAGGTCTACCAGGCGCTCAAGTCGGTGCTGAAGAAGAAGGGCCTCAGCACCGGACTCGGTGACGAGGGAGGTTTCGCCCCCGACCTGCCGACCAACTCCACCGCACTCGACCTGATCGCCGAGGCGGTCGAGAAGGCTGGCTACCGGCTCGGCAGCGACATCGTCTTCGCGCTCGACGTGGCAGCCACCGAGTTCTTCGACAACGGCGTCTACACGTTCGAGGGCAGCCAGAAGACGGCGGACGAGATGACCGCCTACTACCACAAGCTCCTCGACGACTACCCGATCGTCTCCATCGAGGATCCGTTGGCCGAGGAGGACTGGTCCGGCTGGACCGCCCTCACCGCCTCGGTCGGGGAGCGGATCCAGATCGTCGGCGACGACCTCTTCGTGACCAACCCGCAGCGGATCGCCCGGGGTATCGCGGAGAAGGCGGCGAACGCCGTCCTGGTCAAGGTGAACCAGATCGGTTCGCTGACCGAGACCTTCGAGGCGGTGGACCTGGCGCACCGGGCCGGCTTCAGGTGCATGATGAGCCACCGTTCCGGTGAGACCGAGGACACCACGATCGCCGACCTGGCGGTGGCGATGGGCTGCGGGCAGATCAAGACCGGCGCCCCGGCCCGTTCCGACCGGGTGGCAAAGTACAACCAGCTCCTCCGGATCGAGGAGGAGCTGGCCGACGCGGCGCGGTACGCGGGTGCGAGCGCCTTCCCGCGCTACCGTTCGGCCTGACCACGCACGGCTCGGGGAGGAGTGCCAGGGCGATGACGCAGCGCCGTACGCCGAGTGGGCAGGGCCCGATGCGGCGGTCGGCCCGGGGGATCCGGGCGGGCCGCCCGGTCTCTCGCGACCTCGGCGGGCGGGTCGAGTCGCGGCTGGCTGCGGTCCGGTCGACCGGCGTGCCCCGGGTGGCGGGTGCCGGACGGAGCGTGGATGGCCCCCGGTCGGCCAACCGGCCCGGGGCGACGCGCCGCACCGGCACCCCCCGGGCCGTGAAGCGCACCACCGCGCCCCAGCCCCGGCGCTACACCGGCCGGGTCGCGGTCCTGGTCGGCGTCCTGGTCGCGCTCGCCCTCGCCTACACCTACCCGGTCCGGGTCTACCTCGACCAGCAGTCCGACATCGCGCGGATGGAGGCGGACCTGCGGGCACAGCGGGAGCTGATCGGGGACCTCGAGGAGGAGGCCGCGCTCTGGGACGACCCCGAGTACGTGAAGATTCAGGCGCGGGAACGGTTCTACATGGTGCTTCCCGGTGAGGTGCCGCTGGTGGTCCTGACCGACCAGGAGGGCGCCGCCCGGGACGCCGGGATCGACCCGAAGGCGGCCGAGCAGACCAGTCCCGAGCCCTGGTACGACACCCTCTGGTCCAGCGTGCGGGCGGCCAACGAGTCGGAACGGGCCGGACGGTGAGCCGACCGGGTACCCCGCCGGACGTGCCGGCGGAGCGGTCCGGCGTGCCGGCGGAGACGTCGGCGGCGGTACCTCCCCCGGTGCGCGAACCGGCGACCGCGCGCGACCTGGCGGCGGTGGCCGCCCAGCTCGGCCGTACGCCGCGCGGCACCCGGGCGGTGGCCCACCGCTGCCCCTGCGGGCTGCCGGACGTGGTGGAGACGACTCCCCGCCTCGCCGACGGCACCCCGTTTCCGACGCTGTTCTACCTGACCTGCCCCCGGGCGGTCGCCGGGTGCAGCCGGCTGGAGTCCGCCGGGGTGATGCGGGAGATGACCGCCCGGCTGGCCGACGATCCGGAGCTGGCCGAGCGCTACCGGGCGGCGCACCGGGACTACCTCGCTCGGCGGGAGGCGATCGGGCGGGTGCCGGAGATCGAGGGGATCTCGGCCGGCGGCATGCCGGGCCGGGTGAAGTGCCTCCACGTGCACCTGGGGCACGCGCTCGCCGTCGGACCCGGGGTCAACCCGTTCGGCGACGAGGTGCTGGAGCTGCTGGAACCGTGGTGGCGTGACGGCCCCTGCGTGGAGCCGGCGGAATGACCGGCGACGCCGCGACGCCGGCGGGCCCGCCGGATGTGGTGATTCGGCGGGCCCGGACCGGGGATGTACGTCAGATCCGGGATCTGATCGAGACGTACCGGGGCGGACGGCGGATGCTCAGCAAGCCGCTGGTCACGCTCTACGAGGACGTCCAGGAGTTCTGGGTCGCGGTGCACCCGACCGAGCAGACGGTGCTCGGCTGCGGGGCGCTGCACGTGATGTGGGAGGACCTGGCCGAGATCCGGTCGGTCGCGGTCCACCCGCGGTGGCGCGGTCGCGGGATCGGCCAGCGGATCGTGACGGAGCTGCTGGCGACCGCCCGCGAGGTCGGCGTCTCCCGGGTCTTCGTCCTCACCTTCGAGACCCGGTTCTTCGGGTCCTTTGGCTTCGTCGAGATCGACGGGGCGCCGGTCCCGCCCGCCGTCTACGAGCAGCTGCTCCGCTCGTACGACGAGGGTGTCGCCGAGTTCCTCGACCTGGAACGGGTGAAGCCGAACACCCTCGGCAACGTCCGCATGCTGCTCCGGCTGTAGCCCGCTGGGCGGCGACCGGCTCGGTAGTCTGGTGATCGTGATGACGGAACCGGTCCCCAACCGGGTCGCGGCGATCGACTGCGGCACGAACTCGATCCGGCTGCTCGTGGCCGACCTGCCCGATCCGTCCGCCGGGCCGGAGGCCGAGCTGGTCGACGTGGTCCGGCGGATGGAGATTGTCCGGCTCGGCCAGGACGTCGACCGAACCGGCCGGCTGGCCCCGGAGGCGATCGAGCGGACCCGGGTGGCGCTCGCCGACTACGCCGCGCGGATCGCCGAGCTGGGCGCGGGCCGGGTACGCATGTGCGCCACCTCGGCCTCCCGGGACGCCTCCAACGCCGAGGAGTTCCGGGCGATGGTGCTGGCGACGCTCGGGGTCGAGCCGGAGGTGGTGACCGGTGACGAGGAGGCCCGGCTCTCCTTCACCGGGGCCGTACGCGGGCTCGGTCCGGACGTGCCGGCGCCGTACCTGGTGGTCGACATCGGCGGCGGCTCCACCGAGTTCGTGGTCGGTGGCCGGCCGACCGGCGGGAGTGCGGTGGTCGACGCGGCGGTCTCGGTGGACGTCGGGTGTGTGCGGATGACCGAGCGGCACCTCGCCGACGACCCGCCGACCGCGGCGCAGATCGCGGCGGCGGAGGCGGACATCACCGCCGTGGTGGACCGGGCGCTGGCGGCCGTGCCGGGGCGGGAGGCGGCCACGCTGATCGGGCTGGCCGGCTCGGTGACCACGGTCGCCGGGATCGCGCTGGGTCTGCCCGAGTACCGCTCCGAGCGGATCCACCACGCCCGGATCTCCTACGACGAGGTCGCGAAGGTGACCGCCGACCTGCTGGCCCGTTCGGCGGCCGAACGGCTGACCATCCCGGTCATGCACCCGGGACGGGCCGACGTGATCGGCGCGGGTGCGCTGGTGCTCAAGGTGATCATGGAACGGGCCGGGATGGATTCGGTGATCGCCTCCGAGCACGACATTCTCGACGGCATCGCCTGGTCACTGGGTGGTGCCGCACCGGTCCCGGGTCGGTGAGTCGGGAGAGGGTAGGCGGGACAAACGACCTGTCGCGCCGCGCGATGCCCGGGTGCACCGGCGCGGCCTCCGCGGCGGGCCCGACGACTCCCCGACGTGGGGCGGCGTCGACGCTGGCGCGGAGGTTGTGACCGCACCGCGTTGACCGAGGCCCCACGCCTTCTGCCGGCGAGCCGCCGTACCCGTCGACGGATCCGGGTGGGGATGCCGCACCGCCGCCGTCGTCCCGATGTGAGGGATTGATAGCCTCGCCGTCGTCGATCGCCAATGCCCAGGCAACGAGCCGGACGTACCGTCTGCGGTGTCGTGGCTCGGGGCGATCACCCGGAACTGTCGGCCATCGTCTGTCGAGAAAGGCCTCACCCCATGAGCATCTACGATTCCATCGGCGGAGCACCGGCCGTCCACGCGGCGGTGGACGACTTCTACGCACGGGTGCTCGGCGACCCGAAGCTGGCGCCGTACTTCACCAACGTGGACATGCAGCGGCTGAAGGCGCACCAGCGCTCCTTCATCGCGGCGGCGATCGGCGGTTCGGAGATCTACGCCGGCCGGGACATGGCCGCCGCGCACGCCGATCTGAAGATCAGCGATGAGCACTTCGACGCGGTGGTCGGGCACCTGGTCGCCACGCTCTCCGGGCTCGGCGTGCCGGAGGAGACCATCGGCCAGATCGGCGCCGCGCTCGCGCCGCTGCGGTCGGAGATCGTCACCGTCTGAGCCGGTACGGCCATCGGTGTGCGGGTACCGTCCCCGGGCGGAGCAGCGGTGTGGGGACGGCACCCGGCCCGGGCTGCCTCGACGTCCACGTCGCCCCTCACCGGGGGTAGTGGACCCCGGTGAGCCGCTCGGAGATCTCCCAGAGCCGGGCGGCGTCGGCCGCGTCCGGCAGGTTGGCGGGGAGTCGCGCCGGGGCGGGGCCGCCGCCGAGTTCGGCGAAGCCGTCCGGCCCGTAGTAGCCGCCGCTCTCGGCCTGCGGGCTCGTGGCGGCGTACAGGGCGGGCAGGATCCCGGTCGGGACCTGCTGCCACACCGGGACGGCGTACATGAGCCGGTTGCGGAGTGCGATGAGCCGGATGCGGCGCCCACCGTGGGTGGCGCCGGTGACCTGGAGGTTGGTGACGGTCGCGCCCGGATGAGCGGCGGTACTGTGGAGGCCCCATCCGGCCGCCGTGCTCCGCCGGTGGAGTTCCCGGGCGAAGACCAGCAGGGCGAGCTTGGAACGGCCGTACGCGATCCACGACCGATAGCGTCGCTCGCCGTGGAGGTTGGCGAGGTCGAGCGTGCCGAGCCGACTCATCAGGCTGCTCATCGACACGACCCGGGCGGCGCCGGCGGCCCGTAGCAGCGGTAGCAGGTGTCCGGTCAGCGCGAAGTGTCCCAGGTAGTTGGTGCCGAACTGCAGCTCGAAGCCGTCCTCGGTCAGGACCCGGTGCGGCGGTGCCATGATGCCGGCGTTGTTGATCAGGATGTCCACGGGCCGTCCCTCGGCCACCAGCTGGGCACCGAACGCGGCGACGCTGGCCAGCGACGACAGGTCCAGGTGTCGCAGGTCGAGCCGGGCCTCCGGCAGCTCCGCCCGGATCCGCCGGACGGCCTCCGCCCCCTTCTCCAGGTTCCGGACCGCGAGGACGATCTCCGCGCCGGCCCGGGCGAGCCGGCCGGTGAGGCCGAAACCGAGTCCACTGTTCGCGCCGGTGACGACCGCGAGCCGGCCGGTGAGGTCTGGTACGTCGAGACCGGGTCGCGTCCGTGCCATGGGGACATTCTCCGGCAGTCGGCGCCGGGCGGTGAGCCCGGCGACCGAGGGCGGGAGTCGGTGACGCCTCGGCGCGAGCGATCGGCGATGATGACGGCGCTGGTGTGGGTACGACCGGCGGGGCGGCCTCGACACGGCTTGCCGGTGCCGGTGGGAACCGGGGAGGGACGCAACGATGAGCCAGCCACCGATGTCGGCGTATCCGGCGCAGCCGCATCCCCTGGTGGGGCCGATCGGTGAACTGCTTGCCGCCGCCGTGCCGGCTGGCTGGCGACAGTTGCACGTGGAGTACCGGGCGGTCGGGCTGTACATCGAGACCGACGTGCTGGCGGTCGGGTTCGACGGGGGCACCTGGCCGGTGCAGCCTCCCGCGACGGTCGTCCAGCTGCTCGGCTGGCTGCGGGCCGGGATGTACCAGCCGGGCCGGGGTACCTGGTTCAGCGCGACCCTGGTCGTCGACCCGGCAGCGCCGCCCCAGCTGACCGTCGGGCTGGACCAGGAGCCGCGCTGGCGCTGGATGCCCTCGCCCCAGGGCTTCCAGGACGAGCTGCGCTTCTTCCCCCGCGCCGAGCAGTACATTCCGGACTGGTTGCGGGTGCGGGCCGGGCTGCCCCCGGCGGCCCAGCCGCCGGCCTCCGTGCCGCCCGCCGTACCGGTGACGGCGACCGGGCCGTCCGGTATCCCGACGATGCCGCCGGCCGCTCCTCCGGCGATGCCATCGGCGCCGACGGCCGCACCGGTGGGGATGCCGGCGATGCCGCCGGCCTTCCCCGGTGCTCCGGCCGTGCCCCCGGCCGATCCCGCAGCGCCCCCGGCCGCGCCGGCCATGGCTCCGGCGTTTCCCGGGACGCCGGGTGCGCCGCCGGCCTTTCCGCCCGCGCCGGCGAGCCCGCCGGCGCGGGGAGTGGCGTCCGTACCGGTGCCGTCCACGCCGCCGGTCTCCTCGGCCCCGCCGGTGCCGTCCGCTCCTCCGGGTTCCTCAACTCCGCCCGCGTCGTCCGCGCCGCCGGCTTCGTCGGCTCCGCCGGTGCCGTCCGCGTCGCCGGTCGGCCAGGGAGAACTGCGGATGGCGCGGGTCTACGACCGGCTGGACGACGCGGGGCGGCCCGCCGCCGACCGTCCGCCGGTGCCGTCAACCGAACTCGACCAGGTCGTTGCCTACCTGAAGAACGCGCCGGTGGTGCTCGCCGCCCGGGGCTATGCCCGGGACGAGTTCGATCCGGAGCGCCGACCGGAGGTGCCGATGACGTTCCACACCGACGGTACGTGGGTGTGGGGCGGCGCGGTCGCGTACTACCTGCGGGAGCACGGCCTTCCGCCGGAGCCGGACCTGCTCGCGCACATCAGGGCGAACAACTTCGTGGTGCCCGAGGTCGGTGAGGAGGCGAAGAAGCGGGCCGTGGATGTCGTCACCAGCGGCTAGGGCCGGGGCGCCGGCGACGGGGTGACCCGCGGAGGCGGGTTACGGGCGCGGGCGGGGCGGGTATCCGGCGCCATGACGGAGGTGCTGGAGGACGGGGACATCTACTTCCTGTACCGGCCCCGGGTGGCGGACGAGCGGGTGGAGTCGCTGACCGAGGTGCAACGGCTGCTGGTGGTGCTGCGCCCGTGGCGGGGCCGACGCCAGCTCCGGCTGCTCGTGGTCGGTCGGAAGCGGCTGCCCGACGTCGAGGAGCACGACCGCTTCTGGGCCTTCGTCGCCGCCGTGGCGCGGCGGCCGCAGCAACTCCACGAGGCGTTGGAGCCGCGCGAGTACGCGACGCGGACCCGGGGCGCGCGGCGGCAGGAGGCGGCCCGACCGGTGGCCGAGGGGGCGTACGTCCTCGCCCGCCACACAGACCACACGCACCTCGCGTACCAGCTGGAACTGCCACGCCGCCCCGGCCCTCCGCAGCACGATCTGCAGATCGAGCCGGAGGCGAGCCACATCGTCACGGTGAAGAATCCCCGCGCGCCGTCCCCACCCGGAGTCGGTCTGCGGGAGGCCGACCGGGCGAGGCTCCCGGCCGAGCTGCAACAACGGTTCGGTGACCGCCGGTTCGCCCCGCTCGACCCGCCCGCGTTCCTCGACCAGCCCGGCGTGGAGCTGGTGCTGATCGGAGCGGCACACGACGCCTCGACGGAACTCGACGTCGACCTGGACGCCGAGGTGGAGCGCGCCGCCCGGGACACGGTCTTCGAGGAACTGCGTATCGGGCGGGCGGAGCGCCCGACCGAACCGCTGTTCGCCGGTCAGTGGCGTTGAGTCGCCCGCGACGGAGACGAGCCGGTGGTGGCCCTGCGGGCCGGCCTCCGGACACCCGCGGTCGTGCGGGCTGACTTCCCGGCCGCGGTCGCCGTGCGTTTCGTGGCCGCGGTCGCCGTGCGGGCCGGCTTCTTGGCCGCGCTCGCCGTGCGTGCGGGTGCGGTGGCGCTGGCGGTCGTCCGGGCGGGGGCCTTCGCGGCCAGGTTGCGGGCCGGTGTCGCTGCCGACTTTTTCGCCACCGGTGCCCGCTTCGCTCCGGGGGTTCGCTTCGACGGCGGGGTTCGGGTCGCGGCGGGGGCCGGCCGGCCGGCGCGAGGCGCGGTCGGCTTCGCCGCCTTCTTCGGGGTCTGTGCCGCGGTTGCCCTGGCGGCCCGCTTCGCGGCGGTGGCGGCCTTCGCGGCCCGGGTGGTCCGCCTGGTCGGCGCCTTCTTGGCGCCGGTGGCCTTGCGGGCGGCAGCCGGTCTGGTGGCCGTCCGAGTGCGGCCGCCGCGACCACCCCGGCGGCCGGTGTGGTTGCTGCGACCGGACAAGAGTCCCTTGGCCATCTCTGCTCCCTCCGTCGGCGGCTTGTCTCCCCCCGGCCTCGGCACCTAAACGGGGTGGTCGAAGCCCGCACGAGGTGGGGTCGCCGCACGCCGGCGGAACCGGACGGCACGCCGGACCCGGGCCGGTCAGTCGGTACGCCGCAGGTCGGCCCGGTACTGTTCCCGGGGTTCCCGATCGTCCCGGGACCACCACCACGCGTAGCTGAGCAGACCGGGGCGGGGCAGGGTGAGCACGATCCGGGCGAGCAGCGGTCCCTCGTACGCGGTGAACTGTCCGGGTGTCTGCTGGGTGAAGCGGACCATGCCGGGCAGGTCGAGGCTGGCGACGTGCAGTTCCAGCCGGCCGTCCGCGCCGAGCAGCAGGACGCTGTGTTCGACGTGCCGCAGGCCGTCCCGGTCGGTGGTCGTCTCGTAGTCCAGAATGGCGGCACGTCCGGCCAGTGCCGGAGTGACCACCATCCGGGCCAGGAAGGGCCCGCTCTCGGGCCCGTCGCCGCGGCCCCGGTAGACCCCGGCGGAGCGGAGCAGACGGTGCAGGACGTCGGTCTCGGCGGGCACGGCGACACGGTAACGGGCGCCCGCCAACTACGGCGTCGTTGACGCTATTCCGTATTGCGGAGTAGCATCCACAGCTTGTGGACACGACCCAGTTGCTCAAAGGCGTGCTGGATCTCGCGGTCCTGGCCGTGCTGAAGGACGAGGACGGCTACGGCTACGACATCATGCGCCGGCTCCGCTCCGCCGGTCTCGACGAGGTCGGCGACGCCTCCGTCTACGGCACCCTGCGCCGACTCTTCCAGGCTGGGTTGTTGGCCACGTACGTGGTTCCCAGCGAGTCGGGCCCGCACCGTAAGTACTACTCACTCAACGCCGCCGGCCGGGATCAACTCGCCCGCTCCGGTAAGGTGTGGCGGTCGTTCGCCGCCTCGATGGACCGGCTGCTCGACGAGAAGGGAGTGGCGGCATGACCGAGCGGAGCGAGGGCGCGACGGTGACCGCGCCGGAGATCGCCCGGTACGTCGCCCGGGTCCAGGCGACCCTGGCCGACCTGCCGGCGACGGTGCGGGAGGAACTGCTGGAGGACCTTCCCGAGCACCTCGCCGAGGTCGCCGCCGAGACAGAGGGGTCACTCATCGAGCGGCTCGGCCCGCCCGAGGCGTACGCGATGGAGCTGCGCGCCGCCGCCGGGATTCCCCCGGCCTCCGCCCGCAACCTCGACCAGCGGCTCGGTGCCGTCCTCCAGGCCGGCCGCGACCGGCTACGCGTGGTCGACCGTCGGCTCGGGGTGGTCCTCGGGTACGAGCGGCTCAGCGACTACGTCCGGCTGCTTCGTCCCGCCTGGTGGGTGCTGCGCGGCTACCTGGTCGCGATGCTGATCACCGTGTTCAGCACCGGGGAGTCGTTCGGCCTGCTGCCCCGGCTCGGCGGCAGCACCCTGGCCGCCCTGCTGCTGCTGGCGGTGACCGTCCCCGGGTCGATCTGGCTCGGCCGCCGGACCGACCGGCTCGGCCGGCGACCGAGGTGGATCCTGCACACCAGCAACGTCCTGCTGGTCATCTTCGGCCTGATCGGACTCGCCGCCGTGGGTACGCGCTCCTCCTACCCGCAGTTCCAGGAGGTCTACACCGACCAGTACTCCGGGGTGCGGGACGTCTACGTCTACGACAGCGAGGGGCGGCTGCTGGAGGGCGTCCGGCTGTTCGACCAGAACGGCGAGCCGATCCGGCTCGGCGAGCCCTGGTGTCCGGAGGCACGGCAGCGACTCTTCCCGGACGGTGAGGACGACTACGACCCGTACCTCGACGACCTGACGCAGCAGCCGTACCCGTACTGCCCGGAGGGCGCCCCGTTCCGGCTGCGCCCGACCACCCCGCCCGCCCCCGGCGGCACCCCGGCCCCGCCCGAGAGTCCGACCCCGACCCTGAGCTCGGTTCCGGCCCGCCCGACGGTGCCGTCCTCCCCGAGCGTGACTCCCACCACCTGAGCCCCCTCGCCCGGCTCACTTGGGGCGAGCAGCGACGTGGCGTACACCAGAGCAACGGGAGGTGTACGCCACGTCAGCATTGCCTTCCGTCGAACGGGTCGATCGTGGCAGGCTACCCGGACACCGGCGACACGCAGGAGCCGACCACCGACATCGGTCGGAAATAACTGTGCGACCAGCCAACGATGTCTGACCGACAGGAGGGCCACCGATGGGCGAGATGGTGCGTTACCGCAGTAACGGGGAGACCAGCGAGGGCTACCTCGCCATACCCGACTCGGATGCGGCCAGTCCGGCCGTCATCGTCATCCAGGAGTGGTGGGGGCTGGTGCCGCACATCACCTCGGTCGCCGACCGGTTCGCCGCGGCCGGCTTCGTCGCCCTCGCCCCGGACCTCTACCGCGGCGTCTCCACGACCGAGCCCGACCACGCCGGCAGGCTCCTCCTGGGACTGGCGATGGACCAGGCCGCCCGGGACATCGCCGGCGCCGCCGACTACCTGGCCGAGCGGCCGGAGGTGACCGGCAGGATCGGAAGCGTCGGCTTCTGCGCCGGGGGCAGCCTGGCGCTCTGGTCGGCCACGCTCTCGGAGCGGATCGTCGCGACCGTCGGCTTCTATCCCGTCCTTCCCTGGGAACGGATGCGCCCGGACTGGACCGACTACACCGGCAAGGCGGCGCTGATCCACTGCGCCGAGGAGGACGGCACCTCCGCCGCCGAGGGCGTGCAGACCGCCCGGCGGGCGATCGAGGCCGCCGGCGGGACGTGTGTCCTGCACGACTACCCCGGCACCTCGCACGCGTTCTTCAACGACGACCGCCCCGAGGTCTTCGACCAGCCGGCGGCGGCCAGTTCCTGGGCTCGTACCCTCGACTTCTTCCGGACCCGGCTTGGCTGAGCCGCGTACCCCCGCCGACGTGGCCGCCCGCGCACCGCGGGCGGCCGACCTGGCCGAGCTGGACGCCGCCGTTGCCGGGTGCTGTGCGTGCCCCCGCCTCGTGGCGTGGCGCGAGGAGGTGGCGCGGGTACGCCGCGCCGCCTTCCGGGACCAGGAGTACTGGGGCCGGCCGGTGCCCGGCTTCGGCGCCGCCGACGCCCGGATCGCGATCCTCGGCCTGGCCCCGGCCGCGCACGGCGGCAACCGGACCGGCCGGATCTTCACCGGGGACCGCTCCGGAGACGTCCTCTTCGCGGCGCTGTACCGGGCCGGCCTGGCCAACCAGCCGACCAGCGTGGCCGTCGGCGACGGACTCGAACTGCGGCACACCCGGATCGCCGCCGCGGTCCGCTGCGCGCCGCCGGAGAACAAGCCCACCCCGGCCGAACGGGACACCTGCGCGCCCTGGCTGCACCGGGAGTTCGAACTGATCAAACCAACCCTGCGCGTCGTGGTCGCGCTCGGCGCCTTCGCCTGGGCCGCGTGGTGGCCGATCCTCCGCCGGGTGTACGGCGTCCAGCCGCCCACCCCGCGACCTGCCTTCGGCCATGGGGCACACTGGTTCGGCGGAGCCGTGCCGCAGGTCCTCGGCTGTTACCACGTCAGCCAGCAGAACACCTTTACCGGACGGCTCACACCGGCAATGCTGGACGAGGTGTTCGCCCGGGCCCGGCGCCTGGCCGGGCTGGACGACTCCCGCTAGGCGACACAGGGGGCGGTGCGATGACCGACGGGCACTCGGGACGTGCCCGTCCCGACGACCGTCCGGCACCACCGAGCCAGACTCGGCGCCTGTTCCGCGCACTCTGGCCGCCGGTCGTGATCGCCGGCCTGCTGGCGCTGGCCGCGCTCGCCGCCGCCCACTCGTCGCCCGGCTACACCCGGGTCGAGCCACCCGCCGACGTCCTGCCGACCCTCCGTCCCCCGGCGCCGCCAACCAGGGAGGCCGGGGCGGCGTCCCCCGCCGAAACCACCTCCGGCCACCTGCCCTCCTGGCTCCAGACGGCCGCCGTCGTGCTCTGCGGCGCGGTGGTGGCGACCGTGGTCGTCGCGCTGCTCTGGACGTTCGCCCGTGACCTGCTGCGCCGCCGGACGGCCGTGGCGAGGCGGGGGCGCCGGTCTGGGCCGCGCCGCAGCGCCGCGCAGACCGCCGAGGAGGTGGTCGCGGCGCTCGACGCGGGTCTGGTCGAACTCTCCGACACCGACGCCGACCCGCGCCGGGCGGTGATCGCCTGCTGGGTACGGCTGGAGCAGACCGCCGCGGCGGCCGGGGTCGAGCGGCGGCCCGGGGACACCCCGACCGACCTGGTGACCCGGCTGCTTCGCACCGGCCGGCCGGTCAGCGCCGGCGTCCTGGCCGCGTTCGCCGAGGTCTACCGGGAGGCCCGGTACGCCACCCACACCGTCGACGAGCGGATGCGCGGCCAGGCCCGCTCCGCCCTGCAACGACTGCGCGCCGAACTCACCGCCGCGGAGGCCGTCGGATGAGCGGGGTCAGCACGAGCATCGACGACCTGCTCCAGCACGAGGAGGAACCGCCACCCACCGTCCGGCGGCGGCCGGGTCTGGTCCGGACGTGGCTGCGTGGCGTCCTGATCGCCGCGGTCCTCACCGGCGCCCTCCTGGCCGCGCTCCGGATGGTCGGTGTGGCCTTCTCCCCGGCCGCGGTCTTCGCCGCCTTCCTCGCCCTGCTGCTGCTGCGCCGGATCACGTCGGCGCTCGCCCCCGAGCCGCCCGAGCGGGTCCGGGTCGACCGGCGGTCGACCCGGGGCGGGGAGGACGGCAGCGACAACCGGGCCGCCCAGGACGCCCTCGGCAGCGTGATCGGCCGTTGGGAGAACCGGCTCGCCTGGGCGCAGAAGGATCCGGACCGGTTCGCCCGACGGGTCCTGCCGATGCTCGGCGAACTCGCCGACGAACTCCTGCGGCAGCGGCACGGGCTCACCCGGGCCACCGATCCGGAGCGGGCCCGGGCGTTGCTCGGCGATCAGCTCTGGACGTTCCTCGACACCCGGCCCAAGCGGACTCCGTCGCCGCGGGAGCTCGCGGCGATTGTCGCCCAGTTGGAGAAGGTATGAAGGACGCTCACCTGGTCACCGTCGCGGACGTCGGACGGCTGGCCCAAACCGTGCTCGACCAGGTCGAGACGGTGGTGGTGGGGAAGCGGGAGCCCCTGGAGCTGGTGCTGGCCGGGATCCTGGCCGGCGGGCACGTGCTGCTGGAGGACCTGCCCGGGCTCGGCAAGACGCTGACCGCCCGCTCCTTCGCCCAGGCGCTCGGCCTCGACTTCCGCCGGCTCCAGTTCACCCCGGACCTGCTCCCCGCCGACGTCACCGGGTCGTTCCTCTACGACCAGCGCACCGCGGACTTCAGCTTCCGCGCCGGTCCGGTCTTCACCAACCTGCTGCTCGCCGACGAGATCAACCGGACGCCGCCGAAGACCCAGGCCGCGCTTCTGGAGGCGATGCAGGAGAAGCAGGTCTCGGTGGAGGGGGTCACCTACCGGCTGGACCCGCCGTTCCACGTCATCGCCACCGCCAACCCCATCGAGTACGAGGGGACGTACCCGCTGCCGGAGGCACAGCTCGACCGGTTCCTGCTCCGGGTCTCGTTCGGCTACCCGGCCCAGGAGGAGGAGTGGGACGTCCTGCGCCGCCGGATGGCCCGCCGCCAGGAGGAGACGGAGCTCAAGCCGGTGGTCGACGCCGGGACGCTGCGCGCCATGCAGGCGGCCCTGGAGCACGTGGTGGTGGAGGACTCGATCGGCCGCTACATCGTCGCGCTCACCGCGGCGACCCGGGAGCACGCCTCGGTGCTGGTGGGCGCCTCGCCCCGGGGCTCGCTGGCGCTGCTGCTGCTGGCCCGGGCCAAGGCCGCCTTCGCCGGCCGTGACTACGTCATCCCCGAGGACGTCAAGTCGGTGGCGGTGCCGGTGCTGGCCCACCGGATCACCCTGCGCCCCGAGATGTGGCTGCGGCGGGTGGATCCCTCGTTCGTGGTCTACGAGGTGCTGGAGACCACGCCCGCCCCGGCCAGCGGCGCCCTGCCCAGTTATGCGGCCGGACCGGTCGGGATGCGGTCCCCGTGACCTCCGTCGAGTCGACCGTGCACTCCCGCGAGCCGGTCCTGCGGCCGGCCGTCCCGGAACAGCGGGGGGCCGCCCCGGCCGAGGAGGACGTGCCGGCGCCCGCGGAGTGGACCCCCACCCGGGCGCTCGGCCGGGCGGTCCTGCTCACCGGCCTGCTCCTGATCGCGGGGGCGCTGCTCGGCCGGGTCGACCTCGTCGTCCTCGCGGCGCCGTTCGCGCTCGGCACCGCGTGGGCGCTGCGGCGCCGACCCGAGCATCCGCCGGAGGTCGCCATCGGCGCCGACGACACCAACCTGGTGGAGGGAGGGCCGCTGGCCGCCGCGATCCGGGTCGTGAACCGGGACGAGGTCGGGTACGACCTGGTGCTGACCCGTACCGCGGTCTCGCCGTGGCTGCGCGTCGACCGGGTCGACGTCGCCACCGACGCGTCCGCGGTGGACGCCCCACAGCAGCGCGACCCCGGTGAGGACGCCGCGGCCCGGTCCGGCCGGCGGAACGCCACCGACCGGCCGTACGGGTTCAGCGTGCCCGCCGGTACCCTGGCCGACCTGGTGCTGAGCGGGGAGACGTTGCGCTGGGGGCGGCACCCGGTCGGGCCGGCCGTGGTCCGGGCCGCCGCCTGCGACGGGCTGCTGGTGAGCCGGATCGTGGTCGCCGAGCCCCGGCCCGTCTCCGTCTATCCGGTCACCGAGCCGTTCGACGCCGACGAGGCGATGCCCCGGGCGGCCGGCCTGGTCGGCGGCCACCGGTCCCGACGCCCGGGCGAGGGCGGCGAACTCGCCGGGGTCCGGATCTTCGGCCCCGGGGACCGGCTGCGCCGGATCGACTGGCGGGTCTCGCTGCGGGCCCGGCAGCTGCACGTCGCCGCGATGCTCTCGGACCGGGACGCCGAGGTGGTGCTGCTCCTCGACGTCCTGGCCGAGGCGGGGCGCTCCGGCGGGGTCCGGGGCAGCGCCTCGGTGCTGGACACCTGCGTCCGGGCCGCCGCGGCGATCGCCGAACACTACCTGCACCGGGGCGACCGGGTCTCGCTGCTCGAGTACGGCCCCTCCGCACGCCGGCTCCGGCCGGCGACCGGCCGTCGGCAGTACCTGACCGTGCTGGAGTGGCTTCTCGACGTCGCCGTCGAGCACTCGCCGTTCGAGCCGTACGACCAGGTCTTCGGACCGCACCTGCTCTCCTCGAACGCCCTGGTCGTGGTCCTCACCCCGTTGGTGGATCCCCGCTCGGCGGCGATGCTGGCCCGGCTGGCCCGCTCCGGCCGGTTCGTGGTGGCGGTCGACACGCTGCCCGCGTCGGTCACGCCGCCCGGCTCCGGGCAGTGGACGGAGGTGGCGTACCGGCTGTGGCGACTGGACCGGGACACCACCATCGGCCAGCTTCGCGAGCACGGGGTGCCGGTGGTCGCCTGGGCCGGGGCCGGCAGTCTCGACCTGGTGCTGCGGGACGTGGCCCGGCTCGCCTCGGCGCCGCGGCCGGGGCTGCGGTGACGCGGATGACCGGGCGGCGGACGGCGGTACGGGACGGAGGAGCGCGGTGGTGAACCGGGTCAGGGAGATCTCCGCGGCGATCGGTCGGATCACCGCCACCCCGCTGTTGGTACGCGGCGGCGTCTTCCTCTGCGCGCTGTTGTCGCTGGTGGTGGCGTACCCGGTCCGGGCCCTCGACGCCCGGGCCGTCGGCCTGCTGGCGATCGTCGCGCTCGTCCCCGCGGTGGCGCCGCGGCGGTCGTGGCCGACGGTGGTGATCCTGGCGGCCGTGGCCGCCTGGGTGGTCGCCACCGGCTGGTACGGCCAGCGGGTCGAGCTGTGGCGGCTGTTCGCGCTGGCCGCCCTCCTCTACCTGACCCACAGCCTCGCCGCGCTGGCCGCCGTGCTGTCGTACGACGCGGTGGTGGCTCCCGAGGCGGTGGCCCGGTGGATCTCCCGGGCCCTGGGGGTGGTGCTCGCCGCGGCGGTGCTCGCGGTGCCGTTGCTCGGCGTCGAGGGTCGGTGGGGCGACCGGAGCCTCGTCGCCGCACTGCTCGGCGGGCTCGCCCTCGCGGTCCTCGCCGCCACACTGCTCGGCTGGCTGCTCCGTCGGCGCTGAGCAGACATCGACCAAGATCATCGTGAGCGTCACGCGGCTCACCGGGCGTCCTCAGTCACAGAAGACCACATCTGCCGAGCACGCACCGTGCTGCCGGGGAAAGATGGAGCTGTGAAGCCGCAGCGGATCCTCGTGGTAGGTGCCGGGCACGTCGGGCTGTACGCGGCCCTGCGCCTGTCGAAGAAGCTCCGGTCGTGGGAGGCCGAGGTCATCGTCGTCGACCCGCAGCCGCACATGACCTACCAGCCGTTCCTGCCCGAGGCGGCGGCCGGCAACATCTCGCCCCGGCACACCGTGGTGCCGCTGCGTCGGGAGCTGCGCCGATGCACGGTCGTCGCGGGGTCGGTCACCCGGATCGAGCACGCCCGCCGGACCGCGACCGTGCAACCGATCATCGGCCCGGCCCGGGAGATCCGGTACGACCACGTCATCGTAGCTCCCGGCTCGGTCTCCCGGACCCTGCCGATCCCGGGGCTGAAGGAGCACGGCATCGGCTTCAAGACCATCGGCGAGGCGATCTACCTGCGCAACCACGTTCTGGACCGGCTCGACGTCGCCGCCGCCACCCCCGATCCGGACGTCCGGCGCTGCGCGCTGACCTTCGTCTTCGTCGGTGGTGGGTACGCCGGTATCGAGGCGTTGGCCGAGATGGAGGACATGGCCCGGGACGCGCTCAGGTACTACCCGGAGCTGAGGCCCGAGGAGATGCACTGGGTGCTGGTGGAGGCCACCCAGCGGGTGCTGCCCGAGGTGGACCGGGACATGGGCGCCTACACCGTCGCCCAGCTGCTCAAGCGCGGCCTGGACATCCGCCTCGACACCCGGCTCGAGTCGTGCGTCGACGGCCTGGTCCGGCTCTCCGACGGGGACAGCTTCCGGGCCGACACGATCGTCTGGACGGCCGGGGTCAAGCCCTCGCCGATGCTGGAGCACACCGACCTGCCCCGGGACGACCGCGGCCGCATCACCTGCCTGCCGACCCTCCAGGTGGTCCGGGACGGCACGGTCGTGGAGGGGGCGTGGAGCGCCGGCGACTGCGCCGCGGTGCCGGACCTGACCAAGCCGCCCGGCAACTACTGCTCGCCGAGCGCGCAGCACGCGGTGCGGCAGGCGGTCCGGATGGCCGACAACATCCGGGCGGTGATCCGGGGCCGTACCCCGGTCGAGTACCGGCACCGGCACGCCGGGAGCGTGGCCAGCCTCGGCCTGCACAAGGGCGTCGCCCAGGTCTACGGGATCAAGCTCAAGGGGTTCCCGGCCTGGGTCATGCACCGGACGTACCACATGAGCCGGATCCCCTCGCTGAACCGCAAGGTCCGGGTGGTGGTCGACTGGACCCTTGCCTTCTTCCTCCGCCGCGAGGTGGTGGCGCTCGGCCAGTTGCACGACCCGCGCGAGGAGTTCGTCGAGGCGAGTTCGGCCGTGCCGGCCCGGACGGGGGAGCGCTAGGAACTCCGGCGGGCACCCCCGTCCGGGGCACCGGGCGAGGCTGGGCAGGAATCGACCGGCGGCTCTGCGCCCCGCCGCGTTCGCGGCCCCGAACCGCAGGTTGCCGCGCTGTCGCCGTCCTGGATATCCTTGCCCGTCTTCATCGGCGAACCCGGCTTGGTCCGCCCCGACGAGGAGTCGAGATGTCCCGCAGTCGAATCGTCACCACCGCGAAGAGACCAGGCGAGCCGGCCACGGCCGAGCGCGACCCTCGCCCTGCGGCGTGAGTGCCCGGAGTGACGCGCGGGCGCCGGCGACGCTCGAGGAGGCCACCGTCCTCCAGTCGGAGGTGTTGGAGGACCTGCGCACGGCGGTCAACTACACGAGGTGGCTCACCTCACTGACCGAGCCGTGGCTGGGGGACGACCCTCTGGAGATCGGCTCGGGGCTCGGTGACGCCGCCGCGCTCTGGGCGGCCGGTGGCCGTACGGTGACCGCCTCAGAGGCCGACCCGGGGCGGCTCGCCCAGCTCACCGAGCGGTTCGCCGGGCACCCCCGGGTCCGGGTGCGGGAACTGACCGTACCGATCCGGGAGACCGCCAACTACTCCGCCGTGGTCGCGCTGAACGTGCTCGAACACATCGAGGACGACGTGGCGGCGTTGCGCGCGTTCGGCCGGCTGGTCCGGCCGGGCGGCCGGATCGTGCTGGTGGTGCCCGCGTTCGAGCAGGCGATGAGCAGGTTCGACCGGGAGATCGGCCACTTCCGTCGGTATCGGGTCAAGTCGATGGATGCGGCCCTGCGGGCGGCGGGGCTGCGGCCGCTCCGGGTGCACTACGTCAACTCGATCGGACTTCTCGGCTGGCTGCTGCTGGTCAAGGCGCTGGGCGGCAAACCGCGCGAGGGCATACCGCTGAGGATCTACGACCGCCTCTGCGTACCGGTGCTGCGCCGGGTCGAACGGCGGATCCCGGTGCCGTTCGGGCAGTCCGTGTTCGCCGTCGCGGAGACCCCCGGCTAGCCGGCGCCGGGGCCGAGCGGCCCGCCGTGGCCGGGTTCCGGCGCGCCGACCGACCCGGGTCGGTCGGCGCGCCGTCAGCCCACCCGCCAGATCCAGGCGTCGACGACGTGCTCACCGGGCCCGAACAGCGCCTCCAGGGTCTGCCGCAGCGCCGGCGCGTTGCGCTGCGTGTCGGCCAACACCAGACAGGAGGCTCCCCAGTACGCCACGTCCCGGGCCGCCTGTACGCGGTCGGCCTCGCTGACGTCGGGCGGCTGACCGGTGGTGGCAACCTTGTCGAGCAGCGCCGAGGTGGGTTGTTTGTAGGTGCCCAGCGACGCCTTGCCGTCGGCTCCGTACGGGCCGATGAAGAAGCCCTCCGGCAGTCGAAACTCGGCGTTGGCCGCGGCGGCCCAGCGCATGGTGGCCGGCTCCCGGGGGGTGGGCAGCGGCACCGGCACGAGCACCCCGTCGCCGGGGGCGCAGGTCCGCCAGTGTCCGCCGCTGATGAAGGCCGGCACCGGTTCGCGATCGGTGGTCGGCAGCGGAGCCGGTGCGATCGGTATCAGCGCGGCCGCGGTGGCGACCGGCACCACGATCCGGGCGAGACCGGGTGACCGACGGGCCTGGTCCAGTGCCAGCACCAGCAGGGTGGCGATGAGCGGGATGAGCACCAGGGCGAAGCGCATCGGCAGCGCGCCCTCGATGACCGGCCGGTCCCGCAGCAGCTCGTACGGGGCCCAGATGCCGGTGCGCGTGCCGTTGACCAGGATCCGGGGGCCGAGCGAGAGCCAGGCGCAGACGACGCCGGTGAACACCAGCGCGACGACCAGCGGGCGCTGCCGCAGCCATCCGGCGAAGCCGGCGGCGACCAGCAACAGCGGCAGGCCGAGGAAGGTGTTGTACTCGGACGGTCCGGTGCTCAGCCGGGCCGCCTCCGGCGAGCCGGCGATGGAGAGCGGCGAGATCGCCGGATAACTCGCCAGGTCGGCCGAGAAGTGGTCGGGGCTGAAGGCCCCGTTCGGCACGCTCTGCGGGCCGTAGAACTGCGTCCAGAGCGGGTAGGCCAGCACCGCGGCGGCCAGGCCGCCGGCGATCAGCAGGCCGAGGGCGAACCGGGGAAACACCTGCCGGGCGTACCGGGGGGCGGCCAGAGCGTAGCCGACCGTCATGAGGGCCAGCGCGGCGGCGGTCAGGAAGAGTACCTCCTCGCCCACGAACACCTGGGTGCTCACCAGGACGGCGAGGAGTACGGCCAGCCCGAGGAGCCGCCGCCGGGTGGCGGCCGGATCGGGCGATCGCGTCGGGCCGCCGCCGGTTTCCGGGGTCGGACCGCCCGCGGCCAGCTGGACCATCCGAACGACGCACCAGACCAGCGCCGGCACGAGCCACTGGGCCGTCATGTGCGGATGGCTGTTGGACTGCGAGATCATTCCGGGGCCGAAGCCGCAGAAGGCCGCGCCGACCGCTGCCGGCAGCCAGTGGGCGCCGAGCGTCCGGGAGTAGACGAGGTACCAGCCGATCGCCGTCGCGGCCAGGTTGCCGGTGATCAGTACCGCGAACGTCGTGCCCGCCCCGAACAGCAGGGTGACCGGCGTCAGCAGCACGCCCGGCACGATCATCGTGGCGTTGGCCAGCATGTTAAACCCGTCCGGCACGTTGAGCCGATTGCTGACCAGTGCGAAGTCGCCCAGGATGAAGCGGGCGTTGTTCGCCATGAACCACTCGATGAGGATCTGGTCGTCGGGGTTGAGCGACAGGGTCCGGTTGGTCGGGTCCAGCCACAGTCCGTTGGTGAGCCAGCCGGCCGCGGCCACGAAGAACAGGCAGATCCCTCCATCGAGTCGGTGTCGGCGGAGCGCCGCGACCCATCGGGTCCAGCGAGCCGAGGGTCGCGGGCGGTCGGTGTCGCTGTCCAGGGTGGCCGGGCCGGAGGCGGTGTCCTGTGCCGCGCGGGCTGTGCTGGTCACGTCACCGACCCTAGCGTCGATCGCGCGACTGGGCGCGCCCGGTCGGCGTTCACCCGCTACCGTGGCAGGCACCGGACGTCGACGGCGTCCGGTGCCGCCCAGCCCGGGTGGTGGAAAGGCAGACACGGCCGCCTTAAAAGCGGCTGCCGCAAGGCGTGCGGGTTCGAGCCCCGCCCCGGGCACGCAGCGCCCGCGTGGCTGCGCTCCCGCTCGCCGGCGGGATTGTGGTCCGCGATTCCGGTCACGGCGGGGACGAGCCGTGCCCAGGTTGGGCTCGCTGCCGACCCGAGCCCGGACGGGCGCCCCGCATCGGCGGTGAGCCCGGTTCCCGACCCGTGGCCCCCTTCCGTCCCCGGAGTCCCCTACCAGCCTGGGCGGTGGCGTCGATCTCCCCAATGTCGCCATTGACCGTTACCCTTGGTATGGCACGGTCACCGTGTACCGACCCTCAGGAGGCTTGACAAAGTGAAGACGTCCAACCCGGTGCTGGCCCGACTCGGTCAGGCGGCCGAGCGGGAACGGGCCGCCGGGTACGCCCCGGCCGGCGCATACGGGCAGCCGTACCCGACCGCGGCGGGCTATCCGGCCGCGCCGCCCACCGTACAGCCGATGTCCATCGACGACGTCGTCGTCAAGACCGTCATGCTGCTCGGCATCACCGGGCTCACCGCGGCCGCCGCCTGGGTGCTGGTGCCGGACGCGCTTGTCGGAGCGGCCTGGATCGGCGCCGCCGTGGTCGGCCTCGTGCTCGGCCTGGTGATCTCGTTCATGCGGGTGGCGAACCCGGCGCTCGTGGTCGCGTACGCCGTCGTCGAGGGCGTCTTCGTCGGCATGGTCAGCAAGTTCTTCCAGGAGATCGCGGGCTACCAGGGCATCGTCCTGCAGGCCGTCATCGCGAGCTTCGGGATCTTCTTCCTGATGACCGCGCTGTACAAGTTCCGGGTCATCCGGGCCACCCCGAAGTTCGTTCGTGGCCTGCTCGCGGCGATGGTCGGCGTCTTCGCGGTCATGCTGATCAACTTCGTGCTCACCCTGACCACCGACATCGACACCGGCATCCGCAGCGGCGGTCCGGTGGCGATCGGGTTCAGCCTGATCTGCATCGTGATCGCGTCGCTCAGCTTCGTCCTCAGCTTCCACGAGGTCGAGGAGGGCGTGCGGATGGGCCTGCCGCAACGCTACGCGTGGAGCGCGGCGTTCGGCATCCTGGTCAGCCTGGTCTGGCTCTACATCGAGGTCCTGCGCCTGCTGAGCTACCTGCAGGGCGACGACTGACCCTGACCCGGTCGCCCGACCGAGGACCATCCGGACGCCCGCCCCGTTGCCGGGGGCGGGCGTCGTCGTCTCTACCGGGCGATCTCGGGCGGGGACGGTGCGCGGCCCCGCCTCTGTCGCGACCCCGGCCGGCGGCTCCGGTTCTGGTGGCTGACGGGAACGAGGTTCCCGATGGACAAATGCCGCACTTGTTAACCTAAGCCGTGGAGAGTGCGAACCCGGTGCTCACCCGGCTGCCCGACACCGCCCGGGACGAGCACCAACTCCTCGGCGCCGTGGGCGCGCGGGCGATGAGCGTCGACGACGTCGTGCCCCGTACCGGCGCCCTGCTGGTGCTGACCGGGATCGTCGGCGCGACCGCCTGGATGGCCGTTCCCGCCGGGTGGGCCGGGGTCGCGGCCCTCGGCTCGGCGCTCGCCGGCCTGGTGCTGGCCTTGGTGATCTCGGTGCGGCGGATCACCAACCCGGTACTGATCGGCGGGTACGCCGTGCTGCAGGGGATCCTGCTCGGCGTCGCCAGCCGGGGCTTCGAGGCGGTCTACCCCGGAATCGTGGTGCAGGCCGTGGTCGGCACCTTCGCCGTCTTCCTCGGCATGTCCCTCCTGTACGGCCTGCGGGTGCTCCGCGCCACCCCACGGTTCACCCGACTGGTGGTGGGCGCCCTGCTCGGGGTGGTGGTGCTGGGCCTGGTCAACCTGGCGATCTACCTGATCGCTGGCCGGCAGATCCTGGTGGTCTACAGCACCGGCAGCCGGGTCGGCTGGTTGCCGTACGTTTTCGCCCTGGTCTGCATCACGGTCGGCGCGTTGACCTTCATCCTCGACCTCGACCTGATCGAGCGGAGCGTCCAGGCCGGCCTTCCCACCCGGTACGCCTGGTACTGCGCCTTCGGCCTGCTGGTCGGCCTGGTCTTCCTCTACTGGCAGCTCCTCCGGCTGATCTCCTACGTCCGGCGCTGAGGAGACCCGGGACGTCGGCTTCGTCTGCCGAGCAGCTCCGGCCGGACGATGCCCCGTTTCCGCCGCCGCGCCGCCGTTCCCACGCCGGATCCGCGCGACCGGCCGCCGCTTCCGCACCGGATCCGCTCGACCGGGCCGACCGGGTCGTAGACTCGGCCGCGATGATCCCCGCCGAGTCCGACCAGCCGGCCGCCGCGCTACGGCGCGAGGTCGACCTGCTGGTCAACCAGGTCGGCCACTGGACGGCACCCCGCTGGGCGACCCCGGCCCGTGCCGGTGGCGACCGCCGGGCCGACGTCGTACACCGGCTCGTGCAACTCCTCGCCGACCTCTGCGCCGACGCGGAGCGTCGGCCGCGTCGGGCCGTACCCCGGCTGGAGAACGACCTGGCCCTGCCCGACCAGCTTCGCGTGGTGACGGCCGACCTCCTCGCCGCGGATCCGCCGCCGGACATCCTCGCCGAGGCGGTCGACGCGGCCTCGGCGACCCGGGCGGCCCTGTAGCGCCGCGCTCAGCTCAGTCGTTCGAGGATCATCGCCATACCCTGGCCGCCTCCGACGCACATGGTCTCGAGTCCGATGGTCCGGTCGTGCCACTCGAGCGCGTTGAGCAGGGTGCCGGTGATCCGGGCCCCGGTCATACCGAACGGATGCCCGACCGCGATCGCGCCGCCCATCACGTTGAGCTTCTCCAGCGGCACGCCCAACTGGCGGTACGACGGGATCACCTGCGCGGCGAACGCCTCGTTGATCTCGACCAGGTCGACGTCGTCGATGGTCATGCCGGCACGACGCAGCGCCTGCCGGGAGGCCTCCACCGGACCGAGCCCCATGATCTCGGGGGACAGGGCGGTGACGCCGGTGGAGACGATCCGCGCGAGCGGGGTGATCCCGAGGTCCCGGGCCCGCGCCGCGCTCATCACGATCACCGCCGCCGCGCCGTCGTTCAGCGGGCAGCAGTTGCCGGCGGTGACCCGCCCGTCGGGCCGGAACACCGGCTTGAGTGCGGCCACCCCGGCCAGGGTGACGCCGGATCGGGGTCCGTCGTCGGCGGTGACCACCTCTCCGGAGGGGACGGTGACCGGGGTGATCTCCCGGGCCCAGAAGCCGTCGGCGATCGCCTTCTCGGCCAGGTTCTGGCTGCGTACGCCGAACTCGTCCATCTCGGCCCGGCTGATGTCGTACGCCTGGGCGACGTTCTCCGCGGTCTGCCCCATCGCCAGGTAGATGTCCGGCAGTTCGCCGTCCAGCCGCGGATCGTGCCAGTTCGGAGCGCCACCGGCGGCCCGCGTGGCGGAGCGGGCCCGGGCGGCGTCGAACCGGGGGTTTCGCCAGTCGCCACCGACCAACGCCTGCGCCTCCGGGGGCAGGCTGTCCGAGGTGCCGCGGACGGACCGGGAGACGCACTCGACGCCGGCGGAGACGAAGACGTCGCCCTCGCCGGCCCGGATCGCGTGGAACGCCATCCGGGTGGTCTGGAGCGAGGAGGCGCAGTACCGGGTGACGGTGGCGCCGGGGACGGTGTCCAGTCCCAGCAGGGTCGCGACGACCCGGGCCATGTTGAAACCCTGCTCGCCGCCGGGCAGGCCGCAGCCGAGGTAGAGGTCGTCGATCTCGGTCGGGTCGAGCTGTGGCACCTTGTCGAGGGCGGCCCGGACGATGGTGGCCGCGAGGTCGTCGGGGCGTAGCTCCCGGAGGGATCCCTTGTGGGCGCGGCCGATCGGGGAGCGGGCGGTGGCGACGATGACGGCGTCGCGGGGGGACAGCGTCGACATGAACCAACGTTAACCCCGACCCGCGGTCGGACAGTATGGGCGGCGACGCGGGACGGCCGCGCAAGCAGGCGGCGGGACAGCGCGGGCTTGACAGGTCGTGGGTGCTTACTACCCTGTGGTGAGTAAACACTCACCAACTAGGAGGTGAGATGCGGCTCACCGTCGTCGCGGCCACCGGTGGGATCGGTCGGCACGTGCTGAGCCAGGCCGTCGCCGCCGGTCACGACGTGACGGCGGTGGTACGGAACCCGGCGAAGCTGCCCGCCACCGACCGGCCCGTGCGTGTGGTGGCCGCCGACCTGGCCACCCCCGACCCGGCGGTGCTCGCCGACGCGGTCGCGGGCGCCGACGCCGTCATCTCCGGCCTCGGCCCCCGGTCGGGGGCGGAGGCCGGGGTGACCTCCCGGGGCACCGGGGCGATCATCGCCGCGATGCGGGCCACCGGGGTGCGCCGGATCCTCGTCGTCAGCGCCGCCCCGGTCTCGACGGTGCCGTCACCCGGCCGCCCCCACCCACCCCGGCGCGATCCGGGCGAGGGATTCCTCATGCGGAACCTGCTCACGCCGGCCGTCAAACTCGTGCTTCGCCGGCAGTACGCCGACCTCGCGGTGATGGAGGACATGCTCCGCGACAGCGGGCTCGACTGGACCGTGGTCCGACCACCCCGGCTCACCGATCGGCCGCTCACCGGGGTCTACCGGACGGCCTACGGACGGAACCTGCGCCGGGGCGCCTTCGTGCCGCGGGCGGACGTCGCCCACTACCTGCTCCGCGCCGTCGACGAGCTCGGCTCGATCCGGCAGGCCGTGGGCATCGCCACCTGATCCCGGCCCGGCGCCGTGGCCGTTCCCGCAGGCTGCCGGCGGTGGGGGACGGTGCGCGCGCCGGCCGTGGCTACGCCTGCCGGGTACCGGCGGCGGCCCGGGCGACCGCCGGGAGCAGGGCGTGCGCCCAGAGCCGGTAGCCGTCGGCGGAGGGGTGGTAGCCGTCGTGGCAGAGGGTCCCCGCGTCGGCCCTGAACACCGCGCCGGTCTCCGCGGCGAGATCCACCACCGTGCCGCCGGCCTCGACGACCGCGACGGCCTGGGCCTGGGCGATCCGACGACCGAACCATCCGGCGAGCTGGCGCAGCGGCGGGGCGAAGGCCCGGACCGCGCCGAGGTCCGGACAGGTGCCGACCACGACCCGGACCCGGGCCGCCCGCAACCGTCGTACCGCCGTCCCCAGGTGGGCCGCCGCCTCACCCGGTCGCCGCAGCGTGACCACGTCGTTGGCGCCGATCAGGATCACCGCCACGTCCGGACGCTCGCCGAGCAGGGCCCGGGCCACCTGGGTGGCCAGGTCGGTGGAGCGCGAACCGGAGACCCCGACGCTGGAGAGCCAGACCTGGCGCTCGACCCGGGCCGGACCGGCGCCCTCCGACAGCAGTCGCGCGAGTTGCCCGCCGACGGTGTCCTCCACCCGGTCCACCCCCACGCCGAGCGCCGCGGAGTCGCCGAGCAGGACCAGCCGCAGCGGAGGCGCGCCGGTACGGCCGACCGTGGACCGCAGCGCCATGCCGAGTTCGGGTTGCGCGTACCGTCGGTTGCGAGCCACGAACGCCTCCCCGGCCAGCAGCGCGAGCCCGGCGACCGTACCGGCGAGCAGCGTGGCCGCGGCGGCGCGGACCACCCGGGTGCCCAGTGGCGGCCCGGACGGCACCGCTCCGGTCGTTCCCCGCTCCGTCATGCCGGCTCCTCCACCGTGGACGCCGCCGCGCCATCCCGCCGCGCCGAAGGCTCCGAAGACGCGGTTCGCGACGCCGTACCGAGGTGCAGTGGGGGCGTCCCGCCCGGTGGTGCTGTCCGCTCCGCCGAGCCGGGCGCCGACTCTCCGGACCGCGCGTGGCCGAACCAGCCTCTCCTCCGGCGCAACTGCGCCCACCGCCCGCGCGGCCCGCGGTCGCGGCCACCGACCCGGATCCCGCGTACCTCCGTGCCGGCGTGCCGGGCAGCCTCGTGCGCCGCCTCCGGCAGCGACCGTACGCCCCGGTCCCCGGCGAGCGCGGTCTGCCGCACCGGGCCGGCGCCGAGCGCGGCCAGGACCGTCGGCAGCATCGCGGCGGCGGCGACCGCGTAGCCCTCGGCGGACGGGTGGAAGTGATCCCAGGAGAACAACCGGGTGGGCTCGGCGGCGAACCGGGGACCGAGCAGGTCGCCCAGGGAGACCGTCCAGCCACCCGCCTCCACGACCGCGACGGTCTGTGCGGCGGCGAGCTGTCGGCTCCACCGGCGGGCCAGCCACCGCAGCGGCGGCTTGATCGGCTGGATCGCGCCGAGATCGGGGCAGGTACCCACCACCACCTCGGTGCCGGCGGCGCGCAGCCGGCGTACCGCGTCGACGAGGTGTCGGACCGCGACCGGGATCGGGGTCCGGTTCGTCACGTCGTTGCCGCCGATCAGGATCACCGCCAGATCCGGACTGTGCTCCAGGGCGGCGTCGACCTGCGGACCCAGCCCCGCCGAGAGGCAACCCACCACGGCGAACCGGTACAGCCGGACCGGCCGGCGCAGCCGTCGGGACACGCCGGTGGCCAGCAGCGCCCCGGGCGTCTCCCGGGGGCGGTGTACGCCGTACCCGGCGGCGGAGGAGTCGCCGAGGATCACCATCGTGATCGGCGTACCGGGGAACTTGGCGCCGTAGACGCCGTCCCCGCGCGGCGGCGGGGCCTCGGCGAGCGGAATCACCCGCCGGGCCTGTCGGGCCTGGGCGACCAGCAGTCCCGTCGTCGCCACGGTGCCGACCGCGGTCACGCCCACCCCGACGGCCGTCGCCTTCGCCACCTGACGGGCCACCCGCCACGGCGACCGGGTCCGTTGCACTGATTCGGCCGGACTCATCAAGGGCCCCCCGCCTGTCACGCGTATTCCCGCGACCTTCGAGACTATCTCGGCTCCCTGGTCCCGCGCTGTCGGCGTTTCGCCGGATCGCGGGCCCGCCCGGTGGGCTCGGACCTCGGGCCCCGCGCGGTGGCCGCGTACCGCGGGCCCGCGTGATGGGCCGGCTCCGTCACGCCGGGCGATGACTTGTCCGCGGATGCATCATGAATCCAGGCGAGGAGAGGGGCACCGAGATGGTCAGGAAACTCACGCGTACCGCTGCATTCCGGGCACTGCTCCAGGCGCTGACCGTCGGCTCCCGGGGTGGCCCCTCCCTGGCGCGCCGGCTCGGCGCCCTGCCGCGGATGATCCGGGCGACCCTGCGCGGCGAGTACGACGGCGGCCTGCGGCTCCTGTTGATGTCGGCGGCCGTCGCCTACGTGGTCTCTCCGATCGACGTCATGCCCGAGCTGATGACGCTGCTCTTCGGGCTCGCCGACGACGCGCTCGTGGTGGCCTGGCTCGCCGGGGCGGTGCTGGCCGAGACCGAGCGCTTCCTCGCCTGGGAGGCCCGGCGCGCCAGCGTCATCCCCGGCACGGTCGTGGGCTGAAGCCGTCGGCGTGGGCTGACACCCCGGCCGGGGCGGGCTGGCGCCGGCCCGGGCCGGGTCAGCGGCCGGGCGGCCCGGGCCGAGGGTCCCGGTCCCGTACCGGGCGTTGGGCACGTACGCTTGCTCTGACATCCGCCATCCGTCGCCCCGACCGCGCACGCCCTGTCGCACCGACCGTGCTCGGGCCGCGTGCCGTCCGGCCGGCGAGCACCGAGAAGGGCACAACGAGGTGCGCTACTACGACAACGTCATCGAGCTGATCGGCGACACGCCCCTGGTCCGGCTGCGCCGGGTGACCGAGGGGATCTCGGCGACCGTCCTGGCCAAGGTCGAGTACTTCAACCCGGGTGGCTCGGTCAAGGACCGGATCGCGCTGCGGATGGTCGAGGAGGCGGAGGCGGCCGGCCTGCTCCGGCCCGGCGCCACGATAGTCGAGCCGACCAGCGGCAACACCGGGGTCGGGCTGGCGCTGGTGGCGCAGCTCAAGGGCTACCGCTGCATCTTCGTCTGCCCCGACAAGGTCAGCGAGGACAAGCAGAACGTGCTGCGGGCGTACGGCGCCGAGGTGGTGGTCTGCCCCACCGCGGTGGCTCCCGAGGACCCGCGGTCGTACTACAGCGTCTCGGACCGGCTGACCCGGGAGATCCCCGGCGCCTGGAAGCCGAACCAGTACGCCAACCCGGCCAACCCGCGCTCGCACTACGAGACCACCGGCCCGGAGATCTGGGACCAGACGGGCGGCAAGATCACGCACTTCGTCGCCGGGGTCGGGACCGGGGGGACCATCTCCGGGACCGGGCGCTACCTCAAGGAGGTCTCCGGCGGCACGGTACGGATCATCGGGGCGGACCCGGAGGGCTCGGTCTACTCGGGCGGGACCGGCCGGCCGTACCTGGTCGAGGGGGTCGGCGAGGACTTCTGGCCCGAGACGTACGACCGGACGATCTGCGACGAGATCGTCAAGGTGTCGGACAAGACGTCGTTCGAGCTGACCCGGCGACTGGCCCGGGAGGAGGGACTGCTGGTCGGCGGCTCCTGCGGGATGGCGGTGGCCGCCGCGCTGAAGGTGGCCCGGGAGGCCGACCCCGAGGACGTCATCGTGGTGCTCCTGCCCGACGGCGGCCGGGGCTACCTCTCGAAGATCTTCAACGACGACTGGATGGCCCGGTACGGCTTCATGGCGACCAGCGCCACCGAGCCGACGGTGGCGGACGTGCTGGCCAGCAAGCCCGGTGGGATTCCCGAGCTGGTCCACGTGCACCCGACCGAGACGGTCCGGGACGCGATCGACTACATGCGGGAGTACGGCGTCTCCCAGCTGCCGGTGCTGAAGGCGGAACCGCCGGTGGTGACGGGCGAGGTCGCCGGCTCGATCGCCGAACGGGACCTGCTGGACGCGCTCTTCACCGGCCAGGCCCAGCTGCACGACACCATCGAGCGGCACATGGGGCCGCCGCTGCCGATGATCGGTGGGGGCCAGCCGGTGAGCGAGGCGGTCGCGCTGCTGGAGAAGTCCGACGCCGCGCTGGTGCTGGTCGACGGCAAGCCGAAGGGCGTGCTCACCCGGCAGGATCTGCTCACCCACCTCAACTCCCGCTGACCCGGTCGGAACGGGCGGGAACGCCTGCTTCGACCGGTTTCGGCGCCCGGTGCGGTGTCGTCAGGGCAGGTCGCGGACGTACCGGAGCTGCAAGGTCGAGGCCGGGCCGATCTCGCCCTGTCGTTCCCCACCGTCGGGGCGCCACCCGCCCCGGGCGTAGAACTCGCGTGCGCGGACGTTGTCGGCGAGGACCCAGAGCACGGCCCGCGGCCACCCCCGGGCGGACAGCTTCGCCAGCGCGTCGACCATCAGCGCCCGGCCCACGCCGCGGCCCTGCTCCGCCGGGTCAAGGTGGATCGCGTACAGCTCGCCGATCCCGAATCCCGCCGAGCCGGGCCCGCGGGGGTCGTGGGGGCCGAGGTACGTGAAACCGATCAGCCGTCCGGCCCGTTCCGCCACCGTCAGCAGGTGACTGTCCCGCTCGAACGACCAGCGCTCCCGCCAGTAGTCCGCCATCATGTCCCCGGAGACCGAGGCCAGGGCGTCGGCCGGCACGATCTCCCGGTACGCCGCGGCCCGCGAACGTTGGTGCAGGTCGCCGACGGCGGGCAGGTCATCGGCGACCGCCGGGCGCAGGGTGACCATCATTCGATCGTAGTCGCGCCGGCCTCCGTCGGGCCGTGCCCCGGGAGGCGGCGGGCGGGGACCGGCACCCGGATCAGGTCCTCCGCGAGGACGAGTTCGCCGTCGAACTCCGCGCGCGCCTCCTCCGTGAAGCGCTCGACCGCCGGCCGGCGCCCCGCCGATCCCGACCCCGGTGCGCCGTACCGCTGGGAGAAGTGGGTGAGGACGAGTCGTCGTACCCCGGACTCCGCCGCCACCCGCGCGGCCTGGCCGGCGGTCAGGTGCCCGACCTCGGCGGCGAGCGCGGCGTCCTCGGCGAGGAAGGTCGACTCGATCACCAGCAGGTCGGCCCGTTCCGCCAGCGCGAAGACCGCGTCGCAGAGCCCGGTGTCCATGACGAAGGCGAACCGCTGCCCGGGGCGGGGCGCGCTCACCTCGTCGAGGGTGACGCGGCGCCCGTCGACGTCGAGGTGGCCGGTGCGAATCAGCTCACCGACGGCGGGCCCGCGAATCCCGTACGCCGCCAGCCGCTCCGGCAGCATCCGCCGCTCGTCCGGCTCCACCAGCCGGTAGCCGTACGTCTCGACGGGGTGCGCCAGACGGCGGGCCTCCAACCGGCCGGCCGAGGTCTCGAAGCTCTGCCCGTCCCGGGCCACCGGTAGCTCCCGTACCTCGGCCGTCTCCACGAACGAGCTGGCGTACCGGAGCCGGTCGAAATACCGGCGGTCGGCGGCGGGGAAGTGGGTGTGGATGGGATGGGCGACCCGGTCCAGGGAGAGCCGTTGGATCACCCCGGGCAGACCAAGGCAGTGATCGCCGTGGAAGTGGGTGACGCAGATCCGGGTCAGGTCGCTCGCCGCGACGCCGGCGGCGATCATCTGTCGCTGGGTGCCCTCGCCCGGGTCGAAGAGGAACACCTCCCGGTCCCACCGCAGGACGTAGCCGTTGTGGTTGCGGTGCCGGGTGGGCACCTGGCTCGCCGTGCCCAGCACCACCAGCTCGCGTACGGACACGACGACGCTCCCGGGAAATGGTCGACCCCCGGGGTTCCCGCATGACGCTGGTCACGCAGGCGCCGACTGGACAAGGGCCGGCGCCCCGGGGGCCGGGTGGCTGACGTGGATTCGCCGTACCGCTGCCACACGGTCTCGACGATTTCTGGCACGTGCCCGCCGTACGGCGGACCCGAAACTGTCAAGGACAGCGGCTAGCGGACAGCCACCTCACGAGTCCTATCGCCATACAAAGCCCGGACCACCTCCTTTCCCGTGTACGGCCACGCTATCCACGGGGTAGGGCGGCGGCAACGATTTTTGACCGCACGCCCGGGCGGGCCCGGGCGCCCGCGCCGGATTGGAGGCCGGGAGGCCCCGGCGGAGCCGGGCCGCACGGAGGTTTGCGGGACCCCGCCCCCCGGACACCCTGCCGGCGGGCCGGCAGCCGGTGCCGGCCCGACTACGCGGACGTCCGGGCGACGCCGACCGGGCAGGTCATCCCGTTCGGGCCGTGGTTGCAGTAGCCGTACGGGTTCTTCGTCGGGGCCAGGTACTGCTGGTGGTAGTCCTCGGCGTAGTAGAACTCGCCGAGCCGGCCGATCTCCGTGGTGATCTCGCCGTACCCGGCCTTGGCGACGATCGGGGCGAAGGCCTCCCGGGACGCGCGGGCCGCTGCCAACTGCTCGTCCGTGGTCGCGTAGATCGTCGAGCGGTACTGCGTGCCCACGTCGTTGCCCTGCCGCATCCCCTGGGTCGGGTCGTGGTTCTCCCAGAAGACCTTGAGCAGGTCCTCGTAGTCGATCTTCGTCGGGTCGTAGACCACCTGCACGACCTCGGCGTGACCGGTCAGACCCGAGCAGACCTCCTCGTACGTCGGGTTCGGGGTGTATCCGCCCGCGTAGCCCACCGAGGTCGAGATCACCCCGGGCAGGGTCCAGAACAGCCGCTCGGCGCCCCAGAAACAACCCATGCCGAAGACGGCCACCTGCGCACCCGCGGGCCACGGACCCTTCAGCGGGGTGCCGAGCACCTCGTGGCGGTCGGAGACCGGCATCGCGATCAGCCGGCCGGGCAGGGCCTGCTCGGGGGTGGGCAGTTCGGCCTTCATACGCCGTAGGAACACGGTCGAACTCCTCTCGTACCTCTGCCCGGTGTAACGCGGCGCCGACCCCGTTCCTTACCCGGCGGCCGGCCTCGAACCCGCCGCCCCGCGATCCCGTAGCCATGACACTCCGGGCGCCCCGGCGAACTCCCCGGGTGCCGTGGCCCGGCCGGGTGATGCGCGCGCCCGCCGGGGATCCCGGCTCGGGCGGTCCGTCCGAATCCGGCCCATTCGGGACGTGCCGTCAGGACGGGCGCCGGGTGGTCAGGGCGTGTAGATGTGCTCGATGGTGGCGACCTGTCCACCCCTGATCACGAGGTGACTGAGCAGTCCGGGAAGATCACCGGCGGAGCGTTCGGCCGCTACCGCCGCCGCCCTCGTCAGCGGCACCGTACACGGCTCCTGGGCGCAGGTGACGCCCGGGGTGAAGTAGAGCCTCGCCGTCGCGTCCGGGGCGAGCGGGAGGACCAGGTCCTCCCGCCCCCGGTTGCGGACGTAGTAGTCGTGGCACCACTCGGTGACCGGGTCGACCCCGTCCTCCGCACAGGCTCGGGCGATCGCCTCCGCACCCGTGAACACCTGCGCCGGGTCGAACGTCAGGGTCCCCGCCTCGGGGTCGACCCGGCGCACGTACCCGCTGATCCGGCCGTCCGCGACGATCGGCAACTCGCCCGCCGGACCGGTCCGCTCCAGGTGGAACTCGCCCCAGAGCATCCGGTGGTCCGAGCACGCCCTGCCGGCGCAGTCTCCGTCGGTGTCCTCCGCGTTGGCGCTCGCCCGCGGCGCGAAGTGGTCGTGGTCGGCGAAGAGGTAGTCGAACTTGGCGTCGGGCTGCTGGGAACGGGCCAGCGTTCCCTCGCCACCCCGGGCCAGGGTGCGGCAGTCGGGATCCGCGCACATGTCGGCCTCGTACAGGAAACCGGATCCGGTGTCCGGCTCCAGGCCGCTCGGCACCCGGTCGCTGTAGAGCAGATCCATCTCCCGGTCGGTCGGCACGGCGTTGAAGTCGCCACCGAGGATCAGCGGCCCGGGCAGCGCCGCGTGCCAGGCGGCGAACGCCCTGCCGACCCCGGGTGCCTCCTCGGCCGAGGTGTGCACGACACACGCCTTGAGGCCCGGCTGGCCGCTCCAGCGTACGCAGCCGGTGCCGAACCGCGCGCCGGTGTCCGGCGGCACCATCGGCACCGCGGGTCCGACCGTCAGGATCGCCTTGCCGTAGCCCCGGTGCCCCTGGTCGGCCGCGGCGGTCCGCGGCGCCGGGCAGTTCCGCTGCGCCCCGTCGTCCGCCACCGTGGCCACCGTCATCGGATGACGTTCGCCGAGCAGGTGGGCCAGCTCGTCCACCTGCGTGCCGCAGATCTCCTGCAGGAGCACGATGTGCGGGCGTTCGGCGGCGATCCGCTCGGCCAGGACGTCCACGAACCGCCACCGGTCGCCGTCGACGTGGGCGGCGCCCTCGGCGTCGCGGAGCAGCCCCCGGGCGTTGTAGGTCAGCACCTTCACCGTGCCCACCGATGCGGGCGGCTCCGGCGGCTCGGCCCCGTCGCACCCGGTCGGTGCCAGGACAGCAGATGTGACCAGTAGCGCGCCCAGTATCCGACTAGTTGACCGATTCATGCCCTACCTCCCCCGTCTCGGCACACGACCCTAGTGGCGGTGGGCAAGGGGAGGCCGGCGACGGGTGTCCGCGTGCTCACCGCTGGGCGGGCGCGCCCGGGCGGGCCGGTCATCCGAGCGCGGCGGCGATCCGGTCGGCGTACGACCGGGCCTCCTCGTCCGAGGCGTACCGGGTGCGGGGCCAGAAGAAGCCCCGCAGGCCGTCGCCCCTGGTCCGGGGTACCACGTGGGTGTGCAGGTGCGGGACGGACTGGGAGACCCGGTTGTTGACCGCCACGAAGGTCCCGCCCGCGCCGAGCCCGGCCGGCACGGCCACGGCGAGCCGCTGGACCAGGGCGGCGTATCCCGGCAGGTCGGCGGCGGGCAGATCGCCCAGGGTCTCGACGTGGTCCCGGGGCACCACCAGCACGTGCCCCTTGAACACCGGCCGGGTGTCGAGGAACGCCACCCCGGCCGGAGTGTCGACCACCCGGAACGCCGGCACCGAACCCGCCACGATGCCGCAGAAGACGCAGGCCGCCATCAGGGAAAGACTAGCCTCACAGAAATGAGTCACGGCTTCGAGACACTTGCCATCCACGCCGGCCAGGAGCCGGAGGCCCGGACCGGCGCGGTGGTGCCACCGATATTCCAGACCAGCACGTACGCGCAGAACGCCGTCGGCGACCCACGGCTCGGCTACGAGTACAGCCGCTCGGGTAACCCGACCCGGGACGCGCTCCAGGAGTGCCTCGCCGCGCTGGAGGGTGGGCAGGTCGGGCTGACCTTCGCCAGCGGCCTGGCCGCCGAGGACGCGGTCCTGCGGACGGTCTGCCGGCCGGGCGACCACGTGGTGATCCCGGACGACGCGTACGGCGGGACGTACCGGCTCTTCGCCCGCGTGGCACAGCGCTGGGGGGTCTCCTGGACTCCGGCCCGGATCTCCGACCTCGACGCCGTCCGGGCAGCGCTCCGCCCCGGCCAGACGAAGATCATCTGGGCGGAGACCCCGACCAACCCGCTGCTCGGCATCGCCGACCTCGCCGGGCTGGCCACGCTCGCCCACGACGTGGACGCGCTGCTCGTGGTCGACAACACCTTCGCCTCGCCGTACCTCCAACAGCCGATCGCGCACGGCGCGGACATCGTCGTTCACTCCACCACCAAGTACGTCGGCGGTCATTCCGACGTGGTCGGTGGCGCCCTGGTCACCGCCAGCACCGCGCTCGGCGAGGAACTCCGCTACCACCAGAACGCGATGGGGGCGGTCAACGGGCCGTTCGACGCCTGGCTCACCCTGCGCGGGGTCAAGACCCTCGGCGTCCGGATGGACCGGCACTGCGACAACGCCGAGCGGATCGCGGAGTACCTCAGCAAACACCCGGCGGTCGCCCAGGTCCTCTACCCGGGGTTGCCGGACCATCCGGGGCATGAGATCGCCGCCAAGCAGATGCGGCGGTTCGGCGGCATGATCTCGTTCCGGGCCGCCGGGGGCGAGGAGCACGCGGTACAGATCTGCAACCGGGCGAAACTCTTCGTCCTCGCCGAGTCACTCGGCGGCGTCGAGTCGCTGATCGAGCACCCGGCCCGGATGACGCACGCAAGTGCTGCCGGCTCGGCGCTTGAAGTTCCCGCCGATCTCGTGCGACTGTCTGTCGGCATCGAGACCGCCGACGACCTACTCGCGGACCTGGAGCAGGCGCTCGGCTGACCGCCGCCGGAGCCGTACGGTCCCGGGGCGGACCGCGTGGGATGGCGCGGTTCGGCCCGGCCGTAGGGCAGGGTGGGAGCTGGCCCGCCCGCTCGGGCGGCGCTGCGGAGAAGCCGATGGGGAGGTGGCCGTGCAGGAGATGATGCCGACCTGGGTTGGCGCGACCGCGAAGCAGATCGCCCGAGCGGTCCGTCGGGGTGACACCTCCGCCACCCAGGTGGTGGCGGATCACCTCGAGCACGTCGCGCGGGCAGATCGCGACGTCGCCGCGTTCCGGGCGGTGCGTGGCGGCGAGGCGATCGTCGAGGCGGAGAAGGTCGACGAGCAGGACGATCTGGCGAACCTGCCGCTGGCCGGTGTGCCGGTGGCGATCAAGGAGAACACCGCGGTGGCCGGGTTGCCGACCTGGAACGGGTCGGAAGCCGTGCGTACCCCGGTCGCCGAGACCGACCACGAGGTGGTCCGGCGGTTACGCGGGGCCGGTGCGATCATCCTCGGGGCGACCCGGATGCCCGAGCTCGGACTCTTCGCCACCACCGACGACGGGACGGCGGTGACCCGCAACCCGTGGCGGCCGGACCGCACCCCGGGCGGCTCGTCCGGCGGAGCCGCCGCCGCGGTCGCCTCCGGCATGGTGCCGATCGCCCAGGGCAACGACGGCCTCGGCTCGGTCCGGATCCCGGCCGCCTGCTGCGGCCTGGTCGGGCTCAAGCCCGGTCGGGGTGTGGTGCCGTGCCAGCTTCCTGCCGACGACTGGTTCGGCCTCGCCGAACACGGCATCCTCGCCACCACCGTGGCCGACGCCGCCGTGGGGTTCGCGGTCCTGGCCGGCCGGCGCCCGGAGAAGCTGGTCCCACCGGAGCGGCTGCGGGTCGCCGTCTCGCTCCGGTCGCCGGTCGCCGGCGTCCGCCCCGATCCGCCGAACCGGGACGCGGTGGCGGCCGGCGCCCGGCTGCTGGCGGCGGCGGGCCACGACACGGTCAGCGTGGATCCGGTCTATTCGACCTCGCTCGGGATCCGGGGGATCGCCACCTGGCTCGCCTGCGCCACCCGCGCCGTCGAGGAGGCCGGCGTCGACCGGAGCGGGTTGCAGCGGCGCAGCCGTCGCCACGTGGCGCTGGGCGCCTGGGCGCAACGGCGTGGCCTGGTCCGGGAACAGGACCGGGTTGCCTGGCGGGAACGCTCGATCGCCTTCTTCGCCGACCACTCGGTGGACCTGCTGCTCACCCCGGCTCTGGCCAGCGTCCCGCCCCCGGCGGTCGCCTGGTCGCGCCGGTCCTGGCAGGCGAACCTGCTGGCCTGCATCCGGTACGCCCCGTACGCGGCACCGTGGAACGTCGCCGGTCTGCCGGCGCTGGTGGTGCCGGTCGGGCTCCGTCCGGACGGACTGCCGGTCGGAGTCCAGCTCGTCGGTCCGCCCGGATCGGAGCTGCTGCTGCTCGGGGTCGCCGGCCAGTTCGAGCTGGCCGCGCCGTGGCAGCGGCACGCGCCGGGCTTTCCCCGGGTGCCGACCCGGACGAGCTGAGCGGGCGGAGCCGGCGTCCCGAGCATTCCGCCCGCCGCTCGGGACGCCGGCCCGGCGTCCGTGCCGTCGGGCCGGCGGGCCGCCCGGCTGTCGACGCGTCCCGTTCGGGGCAGGCCGGCCGAGGCGTTCGCGGCGGGTGGCTGTCGGTTCGTCCGTCCACTATGGTGGTCGCCCTCATCGAGGCCCAGGAGATACGGGGAACCATGCGTTGCCACACCTGTGACACCGAGATTCCGACCGGCAGATCCGACTGCCCCACCTGCTACACGCCGGCCGGTCAGCCGGCGGTGCTGCCCGACGTCCGTACCTATTCGGTGCGTGGTCTCGGCCTGGCCGCCGGCGGTGCCGTCGCGGTGGCGCTGCTGGCCGACGCGGCGCTGCTGCTGCTGTGGCCGCTGGCCGGCGCCCGACTGATCCGGTCCACGCAGTCCAGCGTCGACGGCGACCCGATCGAGGCCCTGGCCGTGGAGAGCCGGCTGGACGCGGTGGAGGGCCTGCTGAGCCTCGTGCAGCTCGGCACCCGGCTGGCGGCGATCGCGCTGGTCATCGTCTGGTTCTACCGGGCCCGGGCGAACCTCGACGCGTTCGCCGGCTCGGTGCCCGAACTGCGTACCGGCTGGGCGATCGGGGGTTGGTTCGTGCCGTTCGCCAACCTCGTCATCCCGTTCAGGGTGATGGCCGACATCGCCCGGGCCAGCCTGTTCCGGAACAGCACCCCGCGGCTCGTCTGGGTCTGGTGGCTGCCGTTCCTCGTCTACTACTGGGGCGGCCAGGCCGTCTACCGGTACGACCTGTGGCAGTACGACGAGCTGCCGTTGCTGTTGACCGCCAAGGACTTCGCCACCTGGGTCGAGTACTACGAGCAGGCGCTGGTCCGGAACCTGCCGATCCTGGCCGCCGGGGTGCTGGCGGCGGTGGTGTTCATCCTGCTCGTCGTCCGGGTCTCCCGGGCGCAGCACGCCCGGATGGCGCGGGGCACCCAGACCGGGCCTGTGATGCCCGGCATGGCGATGCCGGCGACGTGGCCCGCCCCCCAGGAGTGATGCGACGATCGGGGGCATGACGGAGCTGGTCGGACTCGCCGAGGTCACCGCGGCGCGGGAACTGCTTGCCGACGTCGTCCGGACCACTCCGCTGGAGCCGTCCCGGCCGCTGACGGCCGCGCTCGGCGGGCCGGTCTGGCTCAAGGGCGAGCACGTGCAGCGGGCCGGGTCGTACAAGGTCCGCGGGGCGTACGTCCGGATCGCCCGGCTCTCCGCGGCCGAGCGGGAGCGGGGTGTGGTGGCCGCGAGCGCCGGCAACCACGCCCAGGGGGTGGCGCTCGCGGCCGGGTTGCTCGGCGCCGCCGCCACGGTCTTCATGCCGACCGGCGCGCCACTCCCGAAGGTCGCGGCCACCAAGGGGTACGGCGCCCGGGTCGAACTGGTCGGTGCCACCGTCGACGAGTCGCTGGAGGCGGCGCAGGAGTTCGCCGAGCGGACCGGGGCGGTCTTCATCCACCCGTTCGACCACCCCGACGTGATCGCCGGGCAGGGCACCGTGGCGCTGGAGATCCTGGAGCAGTGCCCCGAGGTCCGCACCATCGTCGCCGGGGTCGGGGGCGGTGGGCTCATCTCCGGAATCGCGGTGGCCGCGAAGGCGCTGCGCCCGGAGGTCCGGGTGATCGGGGTCCAGGCGGCCGGGGCGGCGGCGTTCCCACCCTCGCTCGCCGCCGGCGCTCCGGTGCGGCTGCCGACGTACGCGACGATCGCCGACGGCATCGCGGTCGGTCGGCCCGGCGAACTCACCTTCGCGCACGTGAGCAAACTGGTCGACGATGTCGTCACCGTCTCGGACGAGGAGATCTCCCGTGCGCTGCTGATGCTGCTGGAGCGCGGCAAGCAGGTGGTGGAGCCGGCCGGTGCCGCCGCCGTCGCCGCGCTGATGGCCGGTACGGTGCCGGTCGAGCCGCCGGTGGTGGCGGTGCTCTCCGGCGGCAACATCGACCCGCTGCTGATGCTGCGGCTCATCGAGCACGGGCTGGCGTCGGCCGGGCGGTTCCTTCGGATCACCGTGCGCTGTGCCGACCGGCCCGGGCAGCTGGCCTCGCTGCTCGGCCTGATCGCCGAGCACCGGGGCAACGTGGTCGACGTCGTGCACCAGCGGCACAACCCGCACCTGCGGCTCGGCGAGGTGGAGGTGGCGCTCTCGGTGGAGACCCGGGGCGCGGAGCACTCCGACCGACTGATCGGCGCTCTTCGCGGCAGCGGCTATCAGGTCGACGTCGCCCCGCCGGGCTGAGGCGCCCTGACCGGGCCTGGGTGGCCACAACGACAGCGCCCAGCCGGCCGAAGCCGGCTGAGCGCTCACGTCTGTTCGCCGAGGTGGGAGATCAGCCGCTGTACGGCTCGAAACGGACCACCGTGACCTTGATCTCGGCACCGCTGGGCGCGGTGTAGGTCACGGTCTGGCCGGGCCGGGCACCGAGGATGGACTTGCCGAGGGCGGACTCCGGGCTGTAGACGGTCAAGTCCGTGGTGGCGGCGATCTCCCGGGAACCGAGCAGGAAGGTCTCCGTGTCGTCGGTGTCGTCGTCGAAGTGGATCGTGACGACGCAGCCGGGCGCGACCACGTCCGCGGCGGGCGCCTCGCCGACCTTGGCCGTGCGGAGCAGCTCCTGGAGCTGCCGGATCCGGGCCTCCTGCTTGCCCTGTTCCTCTCGGGCGGCGTGGTAGCCGCCGTTCTCCCTGAGGTCCCCCTCTTCACGCCGGGCGTTGATCTCTGCGGCGATGACCGGCCGAGCGGCGATCAGCTCGTTGAGCTCCGCCTGCAGCCGGTCGTAGGCCTCCTGGGACAGCCAGGTGGCCGCCTCGCGGTCGGTCGTGGACACAGATGATCTCCTCGGGTACTCGTAGGCGGACAGGGACGAATTACCAAGTTACCAGTGGACTACGCACCGGACGGCACGTCATTTTTCGCCGTCCGTGATCCCGGGCGGGGTGCGGCGACGGCGGGACGCACTTCCCGGCGTACCTCGGAAGCCGGCGATGCCGGTCCGGTTTGGCCATTGTCGTAGTAGTCTGTGTGGTTTGGTGCTCGGCCCGCTCAGCCCGGCCGCTCGGTCAGCCGCGGGCCTGGTCAGTGCGCGAGGCAGCCCGGCCCGGTCAGTTCGCCGGACGGCAGCGGAGCACCTCGCCGAGGATCGGGCGGGCGGTGGTGGCGAGCCGGTGTCGGACCGTCACGTGCCGCTGCCCCGGCCCGGCGACCACCCGGACCTCCTCGTGGCCGACCTCGACGCCGTCCTTCGAGCGGGCGCGGAGCAGACAGACCGCGGCCCCGCCCTCGGGCACGGTGACCTGGAAGTCGATCACCACCTGCGAATCGGTGATCTCGGTGTAGGTGATCACCTGGGCGTCGTAGCTCGGGTCGCCGTACTGCCGGTAGAGCCGGAACGAGACGACCACCATCACCGCGATCAGCACGGCCGCCAGCAGCGCCGGAATCCAGGGGCGTCGCCGTCGGGCCGCGCGTCGGCGGCCGTACCGCCCGGGTGGGAAGACCGGGGCGGCAGGTGCGGATGTGGTGGGCGTCTCGGGCACCGGTGGCGATCTCCTACGGGCGATGGCGGCGGCGTCGGCAACAATGGGTAGGTCCATCTTCTCAGCCGACGGCCCGGTGGGTCGGGCCAGGCCGGGGCCGGACGGCTCGGGCCGCAGCCCCGGTCGGCGCCGGGCGGGGCACGCCCGGCAGGTCAGGGAGAGCGACAGACGACGGAGACGGCGGTCCGGCGCGGGGCCGGACCCGGTCAGGTACGACGAGGGAGCACCGGAGTTGGCAGAGCAGCTACGGCTGATGGCCGTGCACGCCCATCCCGACGACGAGTCAAGCAAGGGCGCGGCCACCATGGCCAAGTACGTCGCCGAGGGCGTACAGGTTCTCGTCGTCACCTGCACCGGAGGTGAACGGGGCAGCGTCCTGAACCCGAAGATGGACCGGCCGGAGGTCTGGGCCAACATCGCCGAGATCCGCCGGGCCGAGATGGACGCGGCCCGGGCCATCCTCGGTGTCGACCAGGCCTGGCTGGGTTTCGTCGACTCGGGGCTGCCGGAGGGGGACCCGCTTCCGCCGCTGCCCGAGGGGTGCTTCGCGTTGCAGGACGTCGAGGTCGCCGCCGAGCCGCTCGTCCGGCTGATGCGGGAGTTTCGGCCGCACGTGGTGACCACGTACGACGAGGAGGGCGGCTACCCCCACCCCGACCACATCATGTGCCACAAGATCAGCGTGGCCGCCTTCGACGCGGCGGGTGACGCCACGCGCTACCCGGAGGCCGGGCCGCCGTGGCAGCCGCTGAAGCTCTACTACGACATCGGCTTCTCCAAGTCCAAGATCACGGCGCTGCACGAGGCGGTTCTCGCCACCGGCAAGGAGTCGCCGTACGCGGAGTGGCTGCAGCGCTGGGAGGACCGGCCGGACAAGGGGCCGCGGATCACCACCCGGATCGAGTGCGCGCAGTACTTCCCGGTTCGGGACGACGCGCTGCGCGCGCACGCGACCCAGATCGACCCGGACGGCTTCTTCTTCCAGGTGCCGATGGAGGTGCAGCAGCGCGCCTGGCCGACGGAGGACTTCGAGCTGGCCCGTTCGCTGGTGGAGAGTCCGCTGCCCGAATCGGACCTCTTCGCCGGTATCCGCGGCACCGCCCATGCCCGCTGAGGCGGATTAGGCGTACCGTGGGGGTCACGTCCCGCATCGGAGGATTCCAGTCATGCTGACCGCTGCACAGGTGCTCGCGGCGAACAACTTCGGGGACACCCGGGCCGGTGGGCTGGCCGGCCCGATGGGTCTCTTCCTGATCGTCCTCCTGGCTATCGCCACGGTCCTGCTGATCCGTAACATGAATGCCCGACTCCGCCGACTGCCCGATCGCTTCCCCCACCAGGGCGCCGGCGAGCCGGACGGGGTGGCCCCGATGGCTTCCGCTGCCGGCGAAACGGCCGGCGTGGAGGAATCTCGTGGAAACGCTCCCAAAGGCTCTGACCAGGGCAGGAAGAGCCAGATCGCGCCATGATTCACGCTAATCCGACGCGGCGCCCCCTGTTGCGCTCAATCGGATTGGCTTAGCCTTCCGCCGGGGGACCAAAAGTCCCCGCACCGTGCGCGGAAGGGGGCGCCGATGATCATCCGACCCGACGCCCGGCGTACCGTGTCGGCCGGTGTCGCACGGCGGCGTACGGCGAACGGCGGCGATCCGTGACCAGCGCCCGGCGTACCGGTCGTCTCCTCACCTCGCTCGGTATCGCCCTGGCACCCCGCCCGGTGCTCGTCCTCACTCTCGGCCTTCTGGCCGTCGCACTGGTCGTCGCGCTCGCCGGCCTCGCGGTTCCCGCGACACTGCCGCCGGACGACCCCTTCTCCCCGCTGGCCCGGTTCGGCACCGCCGTCGGCGTGCTGGCGGTCGCCCAGCTCTTCCGGCTGCGCTTCCGGGTCGGCACCGGGCTGGTCAACGTCTCCTGGGGCGAGGCGGCCCTCGTCGTCGGCCTCTACCTCGTGCCACCCGGCTGGATGCCGGCCGCCGCCCTGCTCGGCGTCGGCCTGGCCTGGGCGCTCCTGGCGGTCTTCGCCGATCGTCGTTCCGGCCTCGAGGTCCTGCACACCACCGGCGCGCTGACCGTCGCCGTCGCCGTCGGCACCCTCGTCACCACCCGACTGGCGACTCCGTTCGCCGCGGCCCCGACGCTCCCGCTGGTCGCCGCCCTGGTCACCGGCGCGCTGGCGTACCTGCTGGTCGCCACCGGGATCGCCGGCGTCACCCTCGCGCTGCGACCGGCCTGCCGGGCGGGCCCGATCCTGCTTCACGCCCTGCGTGGCAAGCTGCTGATGTTCGTCGGCAACGTCCTGGTCGGACTCGGCGTGGTGGCGGTCGTCGAGTCCGACCCGCGCTGGTTGCTCCTGCTGCCCCCGGTGCTCTGGCTGCTCCAGCAGACGTACAGCCACCGGATCCGCGCCGACGACGAGCGCCGGACGTGGCGGGCGCTCGCCGAGGCCACCGGGGCGCTCAATCAGCTTGACGCACACGCGGTGGCGACGGCCGGGGTGAGCGGTCCCCTCAGCTTCCTCGGCGCCGAACGGGTCGAACTCGACGTACGCCGCGCCGACGGGCAGTGGCGTCGCTATGCCGGGGAGCCCGGACAGCCGGTGGTCCATCGCGACCTGTCCGAAGCGGAACGGGTCGGCCGAGGCTCGCGGACCGGCGCCCGGGCCCGCCGGACCGCCGGGGCGTCCGGCCGGGGCGGCCCGCCGTTCGACGCCACCGGCGGCTACGCCGACGGGGACATCGCGGCCGACCAGCTCCCGATCGGGGAGAGCGCGGTCGGCGACCCTGGGTCGCCGGCGGCACGGTCCGATCACGACCTGACCCGATCGCTGGCGGTCGGCGGGGCGGAGGTCGGCGAGCTGCGGGTCCGGCTACCCCGCGCGACGCTGCCGAGCCAGCGGGAGCAGGACGCCCTGTCGGCGTTCGGTGACGCGTTGGCAGCCGCGCTACACGACGCGGCGACCCACCAGGAACTGCAGGAGGTGACCGCCCGGTCATCGTACGAGGCGGTGCACGACAGCCTGACGAACCTCGTCAACCGGGCGGCGCTGCTCAGCCGGGGCGACCACGCCCTGCACCAGCTCGCCCACGACCACCCGGTGGCGTTGCTGCTGCTCGACATCGACCAGTTCAAGGAGGTGAACGACACCCTCGGGCACGCGGCCGGCGACGAGCTGCTGCGGGTGACCGCGCAGCGGCTGATGGCGATGACCCGCCCCGGCGAACTGCTCGGCCGCCTCGGTGGCGACGAGTTCGCGCTCCTCATCCCGTCTCCCACGGTGCTCGGCGGGTCGGCCGGCGAGCGCTCGCCGATGCCGCAGGTCCTGCGCCGGGCACGGGAGATCGTCGAACGGCTCGCCGCCCCGTTGGAGGTCGCCGGGGTGCGGATGTCGGTCGAGGTCTCGGTCGGGGTGGTGGTCGCCGGCGCCGGTACGGCGGACATGACGGAGCTGCTGCGCCGGGCCGACATCGCGATGTACCAGGCGAAGCAGGGCGGCGGGAGCGTGGCGCCGTACGACAGTGCCCGGGACGCGTCCAGCACCGACAAGCTCGCCCTCCTCGCCGAGCTGCGGGAGGCGCTCGGCGTGGACGACCAGCTCGTCCTGGCGCTGCAACCCGCCGTCGACCTCGCCACCGGCGCGCCGACCGGGGTGGAGGCGCTGATCCGGTGGCGACACCCCCGCCGGGGCCGGCTCAACCCGGCCGACTTCGTCCGGGCGATCGAGGAGAGCGAACTGCTCGGCGCCTTCACCCGGTACGTCGTCGACAAGGCGCTCGGGATCGCCGCCGACTGGGCGCGGCACGGTCTCGACGTACCGATCTCGATCAACCTGTCGGCACGCAGCCTGCTCGATCCCCGGCTGCCGGCCGAGGTGGCGGAGTCGCTGCGGCGGCACCAGGTGCCGCCGCACCGACTGGTGCTGGAGATCACCGAGACGGTGGTGATGAGCGAGCTGGAGGTCATCGACGAGGTGCTTGCCGCGCTGCGCCAGATGGGGGTGCAGATCGCGGTCGACGACTTCGGCACCGGCTTCTCCTCGCTGACCTTCCTCACCCGGGTCTCCGTGGACGAACTCAAGGTCGACCGGTCGTTCGTGATGAAGATGGCGGAGTCACCGGAGGCCGCGGCGATCGTCCGGACCACCGTGGACCTTGGCCGGGAACTGGGGCTGCGGGTGGTGGCCGAGGGAGTGGAGACCGCCGACCAGCGGGCCGCCCTGGCCGAGCTGGGCTGTACGGCGGCCCAGGGCTACCACTTCTTCCGGCCGATGCCCTCGGACAAGATCGTGGCGGTGCTCCGTTCGCTGTTCGACTCCGCCCATGCCCGGATCCTGCCCCTGCGCGCCGACGGCGCCTCCTGACGACCTGGTCCTCGGCGGTCGACGCACCGGGCCGGCTGATCGATCCCGGCCGGGAAGGTCGAGGTGCGGTGACGCGGGAGGTCTGGGCCGCGAGTTGGTTTTTTGATGGGATTGTGAGCCATGCGGGAAGCTCGACGATTCGAGTGATCCTTCGCGACAAGAGTCCAGAGACTCGTGAGCGTGTGCTCGCGATATCTGCCGACGCGGGGTGCACTTGGGAGTTCAGCACCCCCGACTTCCACTTTGCTGTGGACGTTCCGAAGTCGGTCAACTATGGATCACTTCGCGTCATCCTCCTTCAGCTGATCTCCGATGGTGCGATTGAGGTGGAGGAGGCGTTCATAGCCGAACATCATGGCCGGCAGATTGATTCGTGGCACCGAGCCTCTTCAACACCTGTCGCTCGCGTCGTCCGAGTCAATCGCGGTCGACGCGATGGATGACCCGGGCCCCGAGGGTTCGGCCAACTCGTACGCCCGCCGTGCCGCGGCCGCTTCGTCGTACGCGGCACGGGCTTCGTCGATCTCGTCCATATGCTCCAGGGCCCAGTTCATCAGGGTCCACGCGGTCTCCAGCAACGTCAGCCCGAGCGGGGTCAGTTCGTAGTCGACCCGTGGCGGCACAACCGGGTGCACCGTACGGCTGACCAGACCATCGCGTTCCAGCCCACGCAGTGTGGCGGTCAGCACCCGCTGGCTGATGCCGGGGATGGCGTTCTTCAACTCCGTGAAACGGCGGGAATGGTGCCCCAGCTCGCTGATCACGGTCAGCGACCACTTGTCACCGACCCGGTCCAGGACTTCCCGGATGCGGCAGGCGGCGGAGTCCCGGGCGGAAAGCGTCTTCGACATCCTGCTCGCGACCACGGTGACCTCCAGGTAACTGAGGCAGAAAAATGTGCCGTCTTCCGGACCCCCTCCATGGTTACCCAGAATCGATCTGTCTACCAGACAAGACCGATAGGAAAGAGGGGATTATCGTGACCCTTGACGAGTCTTTCGCCGTCCCGGCGGACTCCGCGCGGCTGGAGCGCGCGGCGCAGGCCCTGCGGAGCAACGGGTACCACGTCCACGTGGTGGACACCGGGGAAGAGGCCCGCAAGCTGGTGACCGACCTGGTGCCACGGGACCAGAGCGTCTTCACCGCGACCAGCGAGACGTTGCGGTTGAGCGGGATCGCCGCCGACCTGGACGAGTCCGGCGACTTCCGATCCGTACGCGCGAACGCCGGTGAACCGTCCGGCGACGCGTACGACCAGATCCGCCTCGGCGCCACCCCGGACGTCGTCGTCGGCAGCGTGCACGCGGTCACCGAGGAGGGGCAACTGGTCGTCGGTTCGGCCAGCGGCAGCCAGCTCGCGCCGTACGCGTCGGGTGCCCGGAGGGCGATCTGGGTGGTGGGTGCGCAGAAGGTGGTGCCGGACCTGGAGACGGGGCTACGGCGAATCCGCACCTACAGCCTTCCGAAGGAGCACCAGCGACTCCGGCGGCGGTACGGCCAGTCGTCGTTCCTCGGCCGAATCCTGATCCTGGAACGGGAAGCCTTCCCCGATCGGGGAACCGTGATCCTGGTCCGTGAGGCCATCGGTTTCTAGCGTCGGGCCGCGCCCCAGGGCCGCCAGTGTGCCGCGGCAGGGCCGCCGGTACGGGAAGCGCCGGCGCTGCCGAGCGGTTATGGCTGCCGAGCGGTTATGGTCGTCGGGTGAACCGACTGGCCGACGCGACCAGCCCGTACCTGCTCCAGCACAGGGACAACCCGGTCGACTGGTGGCCCTGGTCGGCCGAGGCGTTCGCCGAGGCGGCACGTCGGGACGTACCGGTGCTGATCTCGGTCGGTTACGCCGCCTGCCACTGGTGCCACGTGATGGCGCACGAGTCGTTCGAGGACGAGGACGTCGCCCGGCTGCTGAACGACAACTTCGTCTCGATCAAGGTGGACCGGGAGGAGCGGCCCGACATCGACGCGGTCTACATGACCGCCACCCAGGCGATGACCGGGCAGGGCGGCTGGCCGATGACCGTCTTCGCCACCCCGGACGGCACCCCGTTCTTCTGCGGCACGTACTTCCCGAAACCCCACTTTCTCCAGCTCCTCCAGTCGGTGACCGCGGCCTGGACCGGTCGGCGGGCCGAGGTGCTGCGCCAGGGGGCCGCCGTGGTGGAGGCGATCGGCGGAGCCCAGGCCGTCGGCGGGTCGAGCAGCCCGCTCACCGTCGAGCTGCTGGACGCCGCCGCCGACCAGCTCGCCCGGGAGTACGACGAGGTCAACGGTGGCTTCGGCGGCGCGCCGAAGTTTCCGCCGCAGATGAACCTGCTCTTCCTGCTCCGCCACCACCAGCGCACCGGCTCGGCCCGCGACCTGGAGATCGTCCGGCACACCTGCGAGGCGATGGCCCGGGGCGGCATCTACGACCAGATCGCCGGCGGGTTCGCCCGCTACTCGGTGGACGGGCACTGGACGGTGCCGCACTTCGAGAAGATGCTCTACGACAACGCCCAACTGCTGCGGGTCTACACCCAGCTCTGGCGGCTGACCGGGGACGAGATGGCCGGCCGGATCGCCGCCGAGACGGCCGCGTTCCTCCTGGAGGACCTCGGCACCCCCGACGGCGGCCTGGCCTCGGCGCTGGACGCCGACGCCGAGGGGGTGGAGGGCGCCACGTACGTCTGGACCCCGGAGCAGCTTGTCGGGGCGCTCGGCCCGGACGACGGCGCGTGGGCCGCCGACCTGTTCGCGGTGACCGAGGCCGGCAACTTCGAACGTGGTACCAGCGTGCTACGGCTGGCCCGGGACATCGACGGCGCCGACCCGGAGCTGCGGGAACGCTGGCGGCGGGTCCGGGCCCGGCTCCGGGCGGTGCGCGACCGGCGGCCCCAGCCGGCCCGGGACGACAAGATCGTGGCGGCCTGGAACGGCCTGGCGGTCACGGCGCTGGTCGAGTACGCGACCCTCACCGCCGATCCGGTCACCACCGCCGCCGCGGTCGGCATCGCCGAGGTGCTGGCCGACCGGCACATCGTCGACGGGCGGCTGCGTCGGGTCTCCCGGGACGGCCGGGTCGGGACGCCGGCCGGGGTGCTGGAGGACTACGGCGCGGTGGCGGAGGCGTTCTGCGCCGTGCACCAGCTGACCGGGCAGGGGCGCTGGCTGCGGCTGGCCGGGGAGCTGCTCGACACCGCGCTGGAACGGTTCGCCACCGGCCAGGGCGGCTTCTACGACACCGCCGACGACGCCGAGCGCCTGGTTGCCCGGCCGGCGGACCCGACCGACAACGCCACCCCGTCCGGGTTGTCGTCGGTGTCGGCGGCACTGGTGACGTACGCCGCGCTGACCGGGCAGACCCGCTACCGGGAGGCCGCCGAGACCGCGCTCGGCACCCTGGCCCCGATCATCGCCCGGCACGCCCGGTTCACCGGCTACGCCGCCGTCGTCGGAGAGGCGCTGCTCGCCGGCCCGTACGAGATCGCGGTGGTCACCGCCGAGCCGGCCGGGGATCCGCTGCTCGCGGTCGCCCACCGGCACGCCCCGCCCGGGGCGGTGGTGGTGGCCGGCCGGCCCGACCAGCCCGGGGTGCCGCTGCTGGCCAACCGGCCGATGCGGGACGGCCAGTCGACCGCGTACGTCTGCCGGGGATTCGTCTGCGACCGCCCGGTCACCCGCCCGGAGGACCTGCTGTCGCAGCTCCGACCCGGCAACGGCTAGGCTGGCGCCGCTATGGATCCCCGTACCGGTCTCCCCGTCGTCGGCATGGTGGGGGCGGGTCAGCTCGCCCGGATGACCCACCAGGCCGCGATCTCCCTCGGCCAGTCGCTCCGCGTCCTGGCGCTCGACGCCGCCGACAGCGCCGCGCTGGTCGCCTCCGACGTCCGGATCGGCCACCACGCCGACCTGGCCGCGCTGCGGGAGTTCGCCGACGGCTGCGACGTGGTCACCTTCGACCACGAGCACGTGCCGAACGAGCACGTCCGGGCGTTGGCCGAGGCCGGGGTGACGATCTATCCCCCGGCCGACGCGCTGCGGTACGCCCAGGACAAGCGGGCGATGCGGGAGCGGCTGACCGAGCTGGGCGTCCCGGTGCCGCGCTGGCGGCCGGTGGCCAACCCGGCCGAGCTGGTCGAGTTCGCCGAGCAGACGGGGTGGCCGGTGATCCTGAAGGCGGCCCGGGGCGGCTACGACGGGCGCGGGGTGTGGCGGGTCGACGGCCCGGTCGAGGCCGCCGGCCTGGTCGACCGGCTGCTTGCCGCGCACACCGAGCTGATCGTCGAGGAGCGGGTACCACTGCGCCGGGAACTCGCCGTCCAGGTGGCGCGCTCGCCGTTCGGGCAGGTGGCGGCGTACCCGGTGGTGGAGACCGTGCAGCGCGAGGGGATCTGTGTGGAGGTGCTGGCCCCGGCGCCGCGGCTGCCGGAGGCGCTGGCGCTCCGGGCCCAGCAGCTCGGGATCGACCTGGCCGCCGCGCTCGGCGTGGTCGGCCTGCTGTCGGTGGAGCTGTTCGAGGTGACCGGCTCCGACGGCGAGCCGACGCTGGTGGTGAACGAGCTGGCGATGCGGCCGCACAACTCCGGGCACTGGACGATCGAGGGGGCCCGGACCTCGCAGTTCGAGCAGCACCTGCGGGCGGTCCTGGACTACCCGATGGGGGACACGACGCTGACCGCCCCGGTGGTGGTGATGGCGAACGTACTCGGCGGCCCCGAGGGCGGGATGTCGATCGACGAGCGGCTGCACCACCTCTTCGCCGACGATCCCGGGGCCAGGGTCCACCTCTACGGGAAGCAGTCCCGGCCCGGTCGGAAGATCGGCCACGTCACCGTGCTCGGCGACGATCTGGAGAAGGTACGCGAGCGGGCCGCCCGGGCGGCTCGGTGGTTGCGGGAGGGACACGCGTGACCGAGTCGGCGCCCCCGGTCGGGCTGATCATGGGCAGTGACTCGGACTGGGCCACCATGCGGGCCGCGGCCGAGGCGCTCGACGAGTTCGAGGTCGGGTACGAGGTGCGGGTCATCTCGGCGCACCGCACCCCGGTGACGATGATCGAGTACGCGCGCGCCGCCGCCGGCCGGGGCATCCGGGTGATCATCGCCGGCGCCGGCGGCGCCGCGGCCCTCCCCGGCATGGTCGCCTCGGCGACCCCGCTACCGGTGATCGGCGTTCCGGTCCCGCTGAAGCACCTGGACGGGATGGACTCGCTCCTCTCGATCGTGCAGATGCCGGCCGGCATTCCGGTCGCCACCGTGGCGATCGGCGGTGCCCGCAACGCCGGCCTGCTCGCGGTCCGCATTCTGGCCGCCTCCGACCCGCGGCTGCGGGAGCGGATGGTGGCGTTCCAGGCCGACCTGGAGGAGCTGGTCGAGCGGAAGGACGCCGCGCTGCGCGCCACCCTCGGGGGGTAGCCGCGGGGCGGGCCGGTACGCCGGCTGGCGTGCGTCCGCGCGGCGGCCGGGCCCGCGGCCGGTGGTGCTCCGGTCAGCGCATGCCGCGGACGGCCCGGAGCCGTTCCTGGGTCCGCCGCCGGTTCTCGTTGCTGGCCCCGAACGCCAACAGCAGGACCCCGACCGGGATCAGCACCAGCCACGGCCCGAAGCTGAACAGCACGCGCAGCGTGGCGAGGGCGGTCACCACCGCCCCGATGATCACCGGTGCCTGCTGGCGCCGGTACGAGCCGAAGATCAACGTCGCCACCCCACCGAGCAGCAGGAGCACCTGCCGCAGCGCGCTGTCGTCCCCGGTCAGCAGGATCGCCAGGGTGGGCAGGAACGCCGCCACCAGCGCCGGGCCGTACGCGTACCAGCTGCTCAGCTCGGCGCGGTGCCGCAGCTCCAGCAGCCCCACCAGGAGCGCGAGCAGCGCGAACGGCAGGGTGTACGCCTCCGGCAGCGCGACGTCGGCCAGCGCCATCAGCAGCCACCAGGCGACGATCTCGCAGCCCACCGCCGCCCAGAAGAGGGTGCGGCGTTCCGCCGTGCTCCGGTAGGGCCGGGTGGCGGCTATCCCGAGCACCGCCCCCCAGCCGGCGAGCAGCGCGGCGATGTGCCGGGGCGAGTCGTACGCCAGCGCGGCGGCGATGAGCGCGGCCGCGTACCCGCTCCACTCCACCGTGGTCGCCTCGCGCAGCGCCTCGAGGTGGCGGAGCCGGGGCAGTGTCGACGAGACCAGCAGCAGGACCGCGCCGACCGCGAGTACCCCGAACGCGGACCACGCCGGGGCAAGCCCGAGAACCAGCCCGACGGTGAAGACGAAGACCTGCGCCATCACCGAGGCGAAGAGCCAGCCCAGGATGCGGGCGTACTGGGTGCGCCCGCCGAGTGCCGCGACCGCGCCGACCCCGACCGCGGCGCCGAGGGTGAAGAGCGTGAGTTCCCGGGTGGCGAGGGCGCCGGCCAGCCCGGCTCCGCCCGCGACGAGACCGATCACGAAGACCAGGACGCGGGTCAGCCGCAGTGACCGGGCCAGCTCGGCGTCGGGCGGCGGCGGGGTCAGGGCGAGCCCGAGCATCGCCAGGGTGAAGACCCCGAGCGCGGCCAGCGTGCTGTTCGGCCAGCCCAGGCCGAGCGAGATCGGGGTGATGAGCAGGGTGATCGCCGCCCCGGGCAGCACCACCGGCACCGCCCGAGCCGTCCGCCCGCCGCTGAGGCCGGTCGCGGCCAGCCCGGCCGCGATGGTCAGCAGCAACGCCGCCAGGACGTTGCCGCCGTTCCCCGCACCGCTCTGCGGGCCGGCCAGTGCGGCGGGTGGCCCGGCCCAGATCCGCTCCAGCGTCTGGTACGGCTCGACCAGTGCCTCGGTCAGCGGCGGGGCGAGCGCGGCCACGGCCAGCACGGTCGGTACGACGGCGGCGAGCATCGCCCCGACGGCGGGGCTGACCGCCCAGCGACCGCCCGGCTGCGGCTCGGGGAGTCGACGCGGCCCGCCGAACATCACCGACCAGCGCCGGATCGGCTCCCGCAGCGGGGACGGGGCCGGGGTGACCGCCCGGACCAGTGCGGCGAGGACCCCGAGCAGGACGGCCGCGGCGGCGTAGACGCCCCACTGCAGGTGGGTGAGGAGCGCGGCGAGTGCCGCCGAGGTGGCGCCCCCGGCGATCCCCACCGAGGCGTACGGCAGGTACTGCGGGACCTGGCGGCGGACCAGAGCCACCACCGCGACGCCGAGGCTCGCCCCGGCGAGGGTGGCGAGGACGACCGTCTCGGCCGGCCGGCCGAGCGCGGCGCAGAGTGAGGCGAGCGATCCGGCGAACGCGAGGAGCCCTCCGCCGGCGGCGAGCCCACCAACTTGGGCGGTCTGTGCCGGCATCGTCAGCGGCCCGCTGTCGTCGGCCGGCCCGGCGAGTCGCCCGACCACCCGGGCGAGGGTGGCGACGACGAACCCGATCAGCGCGATCATCCCGAGCGCGGCCGCCGTGGTCCAGGGCCGGACCAGGCTCGCGCCCGCCGCGTGCAGGGCGACGACGCCGGCGACCGCGGCCCGGGCCAGACCGGCTCGCGGATCGGCGGCGACGACGGCGCTCACGCCGTATCCGGTGGCGACCGCGCCGCCGACCACGATCGGCGACCACCAGGGCAGGCCGAGCGCCGCCGGAGCGCTGATGGTGGCGAGCCCGACGCAGGCGGCGGCCACGTCGTACGCCCAGGGGCGCGGCAGCGCGATCGCGGCGGCGCCGGCCAGCAGCACCAGGGCGAGCGGCGCCTGCCAGCCGCTGCCCTCCACGGACCAGCTCGCGAGGTCGGCCGCCCAGAGCCGGCCGGGGGTGGCGAGCGCCTGGAGCCCACCGGGGACCGCGGTGTATCCGGCGATCAGCGCGACGACCCCGCCGCAGCAGGCCATGCCGAGAACGGGGCCACGCCGCCACTCGGCGGGCATCGCCCGGATGCCGGCGGCCACCACGAGGATGACGAAGGCGGCGGCGGCGAGTTCGGCGCCGTCGGCGAGGATCCCGGCGATCCGGGCCAGGGTCCCGACCAGGGCGGCGGTGGCCGCCGCGGCGGCGATGTCGGAGCCGTCGAGCAGCCGGTCGGCGCGTCGTCCGGTGTCGATCGCCGGGGCGAGCACCAGCAGAACCGCGCCGACCAACAGCAGCGTCCCCACCGCGGCGTCGGCGAGGGTCGCCCCGGGCGCGGCGAACGCCGCCGCGGTGACCGCGAGCGCGCCCAGCCCGGTGCCGACGGCGAGCGGCATGCTGATCAGCCGCTGCGACACCTGGGTGATCGCCGCGTAGCAGAGCACGGCGCAGACCGCGAGGAAGCTGGCGGCCAGCACCGGCTCGGTGGCCTCGCGGGCCGAGGCGGGGGTCGGGGTCGGATCCGTCGGGACGGTGGCGGCGACGAACGCGGCGACCGCACCGGGGAAGGCGAACGCGACGCCGCCCGCCCCCCAGTCGCCGACCAGTCCGGCCCACCGGCCCAGGGGCGCGGTCCGGAAGGTTGGGGCGACCGCCACCACCACCCCGGCGATGGACAGGGCGAGGAGTACCGCGGCGGTGAGGCCGGGACGGGTCACCGCCATCGCGGCCCCGGCCAGGCCGATCACGGTTGCGGTGACGGCGTGGGTGAGCGCGGCCCGCCGGGTGTTGGCGGTCAGCCCGGCCAGCCCGACGCCGATCGCGACCAGCACCGGTGGCCACGGTGCCGCCACCCAACCCACGCCGAACGAGGCCGGGGCCGCCAGCGCGGTCAGGGCGGCGCCGACGACGGCGAACTCGCGGCGTACCTCGGGCGGAGAGGCGAGGACGGCTGCGACGGTGAGCAGGAGCGCGCTCGTGGCGAGCTGCCAGGTCGTCGCGCTGACCCCGGCATCCAGCGTGGCCGGGTACCGGGCGAGGTCTGCCTCCCAGACCGGCAGGGCGGCCCGGATCGGGGCGAGTGCGGCGCGCAGGGCGCCGCCCGCCACGACCGCCCCGATGATCACCAGGGCGGCGGCCGAGGCGAGCTGCGGTCCGCGCCGGGCCTCCTCCGGCACCGCGCGTACCCCGACACCGGTCGTGGCGATGACGACGGCGATCACGACCAGGGCCTGGCCGGGCAGGGCGACGGCGGCGATCCGGCCGGCGGCGCCGATCACGGCCAGGGTCAGCACGGCGGCGGCGACCTCCGGCAGCGGCGGTCGGCGCAGGGTCAGCGCGCCGACCAGCCCGGTGACCGCGGCCAGCAGCAGCGTGACGCCGGCACGGATCGCGGCCGGCACGGTGTCGGCGGTCACCAGGGCGCTGACCGAGAAGACGGTGGCCACCGCGAAGGCCAGGCCGTGGAGCGTCCAGGTCAACTCCCGTACCCAGGGGGTGGGGCGGGTGCCGAATCCTCGGCCCCGGATCCACCACCCCGGCCGCTCGGGCTCCAGGTCGGGCTGGAGGACGGCGTCGTCCTCCTCCGCGTACGTCTCGGGCCGCTCCGGGCCGCGCCCGGGCCGTCGGAGTGGGTTAGCGCCCTGGCCGGTGTCGGGGTCGAGGCTCGGGTCGCCGGCGCCGTCGCGCGGTCCGGCCCCGGCTGGGCGGGTGGGTTGCCGGGGCACCACCCCGGGCACGGTGCCGAGGCGGAGCCGGGCGGCCGTACCGGTCAACCGCCCGTCGTCGGTGAAGAGCTGGCTGAGGTAGAGGTTGCCGAGGGCGACCACGATCAGCACCACCGCCCACCCGACCGGCCCGGCGACCCAGTCGTAGGCGGCCAGCGGGAGGATCGGCTGGACGGCGAGGACCGCCGCGTACCGGGGCGCGGTCAGCTCGGTCGCCCGGGCGTACGCCCCGGCGACGACGGCGGTGAGCAGGAACGTCAGCCCCGCGAAGAGCGAGCCGGGGAGGCCGCTGCCGCCGAGCTGGTCGACCGCCCAGAGCGCGTACCCGACGAGGGGCACGAGGAGCAGGCCGACGGCGGCGACGGTCTCGGCCGTGGCGGTGAGATTGCGTCGGGCGATCCGGGGCGGGGCGGCCAGCGTCACCGCGGTCGCCAGCAGCAGGATCGCGACCCGGCTGAGGTCGTCCAGCGAGCTGATCGCCACGGCGGCGAAGACCACCGCCGCGACGCCGAGCACCAGCGCGCCGAGGCTGAGCAGGATGTTCTGGACCTCGCGCGTCGACGCCTCGGGCCGGGCCGCCGGACCCGGGTCCCAGGTCGGCTCCGCCCCGGCCGGGGGTGGCGGTGGGGGCGGGGGAACGGTGCGGTCGTGGTCGCCGCCGGTCGGCTGCCTCGGCACCCGGGGCGGCGCGGTGCCGGGAGCGGCGGTCGGCGGTCGCCGGTCCGGCCGGCGGCGCAGTACCCGGCGTGGCTTGGTGGTCTGCTTGCGTCGCTGGGCGGCGTGGGTCAGGATGTCGCGCTGGAAGAGGGCCGCCTGCATCTGGGAGGCGATCGTTTTCTGTTCGTTGGCGATCGCCGCCTCGCGGATCTTCATCTCCGCGATCGCCCGTTCGAGCCGGGCCAGCTCCTCCGCCCACCGGTCCTGATCGGCCCCGCAGTACGGGCACTCGGGCGCCGCCTCGAACTTTCGGCCACACGAGGAGCACTGGTACGTACTCACGGCACCCCCTCCCGCCGGCCGAGGCCGCGTCCCGGGCTCTCTAGGAAGCATGCCCAAGCCGGGCAGGCGTTGAACAGCCCCCGATCGCGTGCCTGTCCGGCTGAGGGAATCCTAAGTGGCCGGCCGTGGACGACACGGTGTCCACGGCCGGAGAGTCGGCGCCGAATTTATGGTCGTCGTCGGAACGAGCCTCGTCCGAGGACGAGTGGTGCGGGTTCAGGCGGGGGGTCGGCCCATGCCCCGGTACTGCCAGCCGGCCTGCGTCCACAGTGCCGGATCGAGACAGTTGCGGCCGTCGACGATGCGGCGGCCGGCGACCAGCTCGCCCAGGGCGACCGGGTCGGCGTTGCGGAAGTCCGCCCACTCGGTGAGGACGCAGACCAGGTCGGCGTCGCGGACGGCGTCGACCATGCTCGGTTCGTACGTCAGCTCGGGCCGCTCCCGCCGGGCGTTCTCCATCCCCTGCGGGTCGTAGACGTGGACGTCGGCGCCGGCCTTGTGCAGGGCGGCGGCGACGGCGAGGGAGGGGGCGTCCCGGACGTCGTCGGAGTTGGGCTTGAAGGTGGCGCCGAGCACCGCGATCCGGGTGCCGGAGAGGTCGGGGCCGGCCGGGCCGTACCGACGGCCGAGCAGCTCGGCGGCGAGCTGGAGTACCCGGGTGCGGCGGCGCAGGTTGATCAGGTCGACCTCGTGCAGGAACCGCAGCGCCTCGCCGGCGCCGAGTTCCTGGGCGCGGGCCTGGAACGCCCGGATGTCCTTGGGTAGGCAGCCACCGCCAAAGCCGATGCCGGCCTGGAGGAAGCGGTTGCCGATCCGGGGGTCGTAGCCGATCGCCCGGGCGAGCTGGGTGACGTCGGCACCGGCCACCTCACAGACCTCGGCCATCGCGTTGATGAAAGAGATCTTGGTGGCGAGGAAGGCGTTCGCGGCGACCTTGACCAGCTCGGCGGTGGCGAAGTCGGTCACCACCAGCGGCACCTCGCGGTCCTCGGTGGCGGCCAGGTCGAAGACGCCCTTGTGCGCGGCGTAGAGCATGCCGTTGGCCCACTCGCTCTTGACCCCGACCACGATCCGGTTGGGTCGGAGCACGTCCTCGACGGCGAACCCCTCCTGGAGGAACTCCGGGCTCCAGGCGACCTCGACCCCGAGGTCGGGGGCGGCGTGCTTGCCGACCAGCTGCTCGATCCACTCGGCCGTGCCGACCGGCACCGTGGACTTGCCGACGATCAGGGCCTTGCGGGTGAGGTGCTGGGAGAGCCCGGTCACCGCGGCCTCGACGTACGACAGGTCGGCGCCCATCCCGTCGGCCCGCTGCGGCGTGCCAACACAGATGAAGTGGACGTCGCCGAACTCCGCCGTCTCGGCGATGTCGGTGCTGAACCGGAGGCGACCGACCGCCAGGTTGCGTTTGAGCAGTTCGTCCAGGCCGGGCTCGTGGAACGGAACCTCACCGCCGGCCAGCTTGGCGATCTTCTCGGCGTCGATGTCGAAGCCGATCACCTCGTAGCCCAGTTCCGCGAAACAGATGGCGTACGTCGCGCCGAGGTAACCGGTGCCGAGGAAGGTCAGTCGCGGGCGGGAGGCGCCGGAGGGCGGGGTCACCGCGGGGATGGCCGGTATGGGCTGGGTGCTCGGGTACGGAATCGTCACGCCTGTTTCTCCGCTCGCGCTCAGCGGCGCTACGTTGCGTCGCGGTCGGGAGTTCGACGCCACCGGGACAGCGCCGATGTCGGACATTGTGGGCCTTGTACACCTCTTTGTCGCGCCTGCCTCGTCGGCGAGTCGGCCGCCGGCGCGCGAGCGACGACAAGCGCTGAGCCTACGCGGCGTCCGCCTGCTGGTACACGTACGGTCGGCATCTTCACAGCGGGCACCGTGCCGGGTGCGCGGCGTCCGGTGTGCCCCACGAGCTGGTGTCGCCTTCACCGGATCGCCCCGCCGACCAAGGCCCAGAATGCCGGAAATATAGGTTTATGGGTTTTCTGCCACCTTCACCCCCGGCCCTGAGCAGCTCCGTTGCACGTCGTCGGCTGACGGTTCCGGGGTTCTCCCTGATCACCTCTCCGAAACCCCCGAACCCGAAGACCCCGAGAAAACCACTCAACCCCACCGGCCGCGAGCGCGTCTACCCCGCGTCCGATCGACGACGTGAGGCGGGCGAGATGGAGGTGGCGTGGGATCACGCGAGGAGGCCGAACAGTTCCAGCTGTTCGTCCGGCAACAGTGGGGGCCGTTGCTCCGGACGGCGTACCTGCTGACCGGCGACCGGACAACGGCCGAGGATTTGGTGCAGTCGGCGCTGGAGAAGACCCATCGGCGGTGGGATCGGATCCTGCGGCGGGACGCACCCGAGATCTACGTACGTCGGGTGATGATCAACACCGCCACCTCCTGGTGGCGGCGACGCCGACCGCTCGAGGTGCCGCTGCTCGCCTCGGACGTCGCGGCGGCGCCGGACCCGTACGCCCAGGTGGAGCAGCGGCAGCAGCTCGTCGCGGCGCTGCGGCAGCTGCCGCCCCGGACCCAGGCGGTCCTCGTGCTGCGGTACCTGGAAGACCGGAGCGAGGCGGAGGCCGCCCGCATCCTCGGGTGCTCGATCGGCTCCGTGAAGAGCCAGGCGTCGCGGGGCCTGGCCCGGCTGCGCGCCCAGTTCGTCGCGGAGGCCAGCTATTCACCAGCCCTACGGCTCAAGGGGGAACCGGCATGACACAGGACGCTGTCGAGTCGACGTTGAAAGGCACCCTCTGCCAGGTGGCGGACGCGGTGGGCGTACCCGAGGATCCGTGGCCGGGCTTCGTCCGGGCCGAGAGCCGGCATCGGCGGACCCGGCGAATCCGGACCGCCGTCGCCGCCGGTGTGGTGGCGGCGCTCGTCGGGGTCCAGACCAACGTCGTCCCGCTGCCGGGCTGGGCGCCCGGGGTCGCGGTCGCCTCGCCGGCCCTGGCGTGGGCCGACGCCCCGCCCAGAGGCTCGCTCGTCCATGACCGGGTCTGGCTGGACGGCCTACGGGAGTGGATCGGCAGCGGCGAGCTCAGGGAGGAATGGGAAACGTCGAGGGGCCTCTGGAAGGTCGGCGACTCGAAGCGGATCCGGGTGCTCTACGCCGACGAGGTGCCGGGGCACCGGGTGGTGCTGGCTGTCGTCCCATATCGGCTCGGGCTGCTCACCCAGTGGATCCTGAGCTGGTACGTCGGCCCGGCCGGTGCCACACCCGACCAGATGCACCCCGCCAGGGCCGAGAAACTCGGTGAATCGGTGACGGCGCTGCAGCACGGAACGTGGCAGGAGGGCGGGTTCGCGGTGGTGGTCGGGCCGGCCGACGCCACCGTGACGATCAGCGGCGACCACCGCTACACCCCGGCCGGCCGGCTGGAGTACCGGCAACTCGCCACGTCGGGTGACGCCGGGGTCGGGGTGGCGGCGCTGCCCCCCGGGCGCGTTCCGCCGTCGGTCGTCGCCGAGGTCCGGCGGGGCGACGAGGTGCTCTATCAGGGCGAGGTGTTCGGTAGCTGGTCCGGGCCGGCCCCGCAGCCCGAGCTGGTGGAGGAGATCGAGGCGCTGCTGCCCGCCGCGGTTCGGGACAGCCGGGGACCAGCCGTGGACCCGGCGGTCCTGGCGGGCTTCGTCCGCGTGGCGCTCGAGAACAGCCTGCTGCCGGCGGCCGGGACCACGGTGCGGGTGCGCTGGACCGGCACGGTGAACGATCAGCCCGCCGCGCTGATCACCGTGCAGCCGACCGGTGGCGGAGTCATCGCGTACGCCATGCACGGCACCGCACACCTCAGCCGGATGGACCTGCGCCTCCTGGTGCCGGCCGAGGGTGCCGACCGGCGACCCTTCGGGTGGCGACTGCGTGCCGAGGGCGGCGACGACCGGACCGACCAGGTGGTGGTGGTGACCCCGCCCGGCACGGCCACCGCGTCGGTGACGATCGGTGCCGGGCCCGAGGTCCCGGTGGCGCTGGACCCGTCGGGCGCGGGCCGGACGACGGTGCCGACGGACCAGCCCGCGACGGTGACGGCGTACGCCGCCGACGGGTCGGTGGTGGGGCGTACCCCGATCCCGCTCTTCGAGGACAACATCTCAAGCCCTCCCGGTGCCAACCCCGAGAGCCGCGTCGTGGAGTGACGACGCGGGGTGGCGGGCCGTCCGAGGACGAGGGCGGTCCGCCACCCCGGGCCGGTTCTGTCTTCCCGGGTTTGGTTACCGACGGGTATGGTTCGGGTGAGCCGGCAACGACGGGGAGGGTCGCGATGAGCAGTGGCTCGGTCTTCGACGCGTACCAGGTGTCCGAGGAGCACGAGGCGATCCGGGCGGCCGTCCGGGAGGTCTGCGACGCGAAGGTCGCGCCGTACGCGGCCGAGGCGGACGAGACCGGCGAGTTCCCGAAGCAGTCGTACGAGGCGCTGCGGGCCGCCGACTTCCACGCCCCGCACATCCCCGAGGAGTACGGCGGTGCCGGCGCCGACGCCCTCGCCACCGCGATCGTGATCGAGGAGGTCGCCCGGGTCTGTGCCGCCTCCAGCCTCATCCCGGCGGTGAACAAGCTCGGCACCATGCCACTGCTGCTCGCCGGCTCCGCGGAGCTGAAGCAGCGCTACCTGCCCCCGGTGGCCCGCGGCGAGGCGATGTTCTCCTACTGCCTCTCCGAACCCGAGGCGGGCAGCGACGCGGCCTCGATGACCACGCGGGCCCGGCGGGACGGGGACCACTACGTGCTGAACGGCGTCAAGCGCTGGATCACCAACGCCGGCGTCTCCGAGTACTACACGGTCTTCGCGGTGACCGATCCGGAGGCGCGGACCCGCGGCATCTCCGCCTTCGTGGTCGAGAAGTCCGATCCGGGGGTCAGCTTCGGGGCGCCGGAGAAGAAGCTCGGGATCAAGGGCTCCCCGACCCGCGAGGTCTACCTCGACGACGTCCGGATCCCGGCGGACCGGGTGATCGGCGCCCCCGGCACCGGCTTCGCGACCGCGATGCGGACCCTGGACCACACCCGGGTCACCATCGCCGCGCAGGCGGTCGGCATCGCCCAGGGCGCGCTCGACTACGCCATCGGGTACGTCAAGGAGCGCCGACAGTTCGGCCGGCCGGTCGCCGACTTCCAGGGCGTCCAGTTCATGCTCGCCGAGATGGGGATGAAGCTGGAGGCGGCCCGCCAGCTGACGTACGCGGCGGCCGGGCGGTCGGAGCGCGGCGACGCCGACCTGACCTACTTCGGGGCGGCGGCGAAGTGCTTCGCCTCCGACGTCGCCATGCAGATCACCACCGACGCGGTCCAACTGCTCGGCGGGTACGGCTACACCCGGGACTACCCGGTCGAGCGGATGATGCGGGACGCCAAGATCACCCAGATCTACGAGGGCACCAACCAGGTGCAGCGGATCGTGATGGCCCGCCAGCTCCTCAGGGACGGCAGGTGAGCTGACCCGGTCGGCGCGTCGCGCGACGCGACGCACACCGGGTCGCGGCCATTCCGGCCGAACCGGTGCTCCGAAGCCAGACGTGGCGCGACGCCCGCGCCCGACGCCTCGCGACGCTCAGCGGTCGCCGAGCCGCCGGGTCGCCTCCTCCGTGCCGTCGTCGGGCCGTCCCGCGAACGAGGTCGTCTCGTCGGCGTAAGAGGTGACCGTGGGCGCCGCCCCGGTCGAATTCTCGGCGGTCGCCTGCCGTGGCGCGGGCGGGGCGAAGGCCGGCGGCAGCGGCGCCGGGATCGGCGGTGTGCTGCCGGGCGCGGACGTCGGCTGCCCCGGCAGGCCGGCGGGCGTACCGGCAGGCGTGGGGTACGGAGTGGCGGCCGGGGCGTTCGGCGTCGGTGTGGCCGGGCCGTAGGCGGCGGGACCGAAGTTCGGCGGCGCGGTGGGGCTGTGGCTCGGCGTGGCGGCGGGACCGAAGTTCGGCGGGTAGGCCGGCGTGCCCCCGGTGCCGTACTGTCCCGGCGCGGAGGGCTGGCCGCCGGGCGGGAACGGGGTGCCCGCCCCGCCGGCGGAACCGGGGGCCGGGAAGGACGGATAGCCGGGCCGACCCGCCGCGGATCCGGTCCCGGCCGGCCGAGGACTCCGCCAGCGGTGCGGGTTGAGCAGGGTGGCCAGCATCGTGATCGCCAGCAGCACGGACGTCTCGCCGAGCGGCGCGGTGAGCGCGAACTCGGTGCCGAGGAAGGAACGCGGCAGGAGGTCGACCAGCGACCCGAAGCCCAGCACGGCCCACGCCGTCACCGCCAGGTAGCCCAGCCCGACGATCGCCGGGCCGACCGGGGAGATCCGCGGGACCAGGAGCGCGGCGGCCAGCAGACCCGCCACGGCGAGCAGGACGAAGCCGAGGGCGCTCTGGCCGAACGCCTCCCGGGCGATTCCCTTGTTGAGACGCACCACCCCGATCCCGGTCAGGATCCACAGCAGCGGCGCGATGATCAGCCCCAGGAGCAGCGATCCAAGGTGACGCACGTCCAACCTCCTCAGCCGGTCGCCTCCTGGCACCGTAACCGCAAACGGCAAGACGGGCATCGTTGTCCGGGTCCGGGGCGGGTCGCCGGACGACCCGCCCGGGATCCTCAGCCTGCCGTTTCCTCGCCGGCCGCGTCGTCCCGTTTGGTGCTGCTACGGGGCGGCCCGGACCACGGCGAACCGGTTTTTCCGACCTCCCGACGCGGCAGCGGCGGCAGCGGCTCCGTGTCCGGCTCGGGATAGCCCAGCGACGGCGGCTTGGTGTCGTGGTCGACCGGGGCGGTCAGCGCGGACCAGTCGGTCAGGGTCGGCTCCTCGGTGTCGGAGGACGCGGCCGGGGCCGGCGCCGCGGCGGCCGGGCGGGGCCAACGGCGCCACCGCTGCCCGCTGAAGGTCGCCATCAGCAGCATCACGCCGATGAGGAACGTCGTGCCGTTGTCCAGGATCCGCAGCAGCGGCAGTGGGTCGCCGAACACCTTCCAGTCGGTCGGCACCACGTCCCGTACGTCGAACGGCTCGACGAAGAGCCCGACGTACGGGCCGGCGAGCAGCAGACCGGCGACCAGTGGGCCGAGCGGGGAGACCCGCAGGGTCCCCAGCAGACCGAGCACGATGCCCGCGGCCGCGAGGTAGACGGCCCCCTGGATCAGGTTGGCCGTGTTGTACGTGCCGAGTTCCACCCATCGGGCGACGGTGCTGGCTGATCCGTCCTGACCGAGCGCGACCAGGACACAGGTGAGCGGCGCCGCCACCAGCCCGGCGAGGAAGCTCCAGAGATGTCGCATCCGCGCACCGTACCGCCTCGCCCGGCACCGGTCAGCCGGTGGAGTACGGCTTCGGGCGAACCTTGCGGGCAGTTACCACCGTGGATCGCTGGGTGATCACGAACGGGACGGCGTCTCCGCCGGTCGCGCCGCTCGCCCTGGTGCTGCCGGCCGGCGGCGCCGCCGGTTCCGGGTGCGGGGGGAGTGTTCGACGCCACGCGGAACGGCGAGGTCGGCGGGTCTCGCCGTACCGTTGCCGCTATGACCAAGCCCTCCGTCCCGCCGCTGGTTGGCAGGCCGACCTCGTACTCGCGGGTGACGTTGAGCCGGATCATGACGGCGGTCGACGTCAACCTCTACGGCACGGTCCACGGCGGTGTGCTGATGAAGTTCGTCGACGACGTGGCCGGGGCGGCGGCGGCCCGGCACTCCGGCGGCACGGCGGTGACCGCGGCGATCGACGAGATCGTCTTCGCCGAGCCGGTCCGGGTGGGCGACCTGGTGCACGCGCACGCCCAGGTCAACTGGACCGGCCAGACCTCGATGGAGGTGGGGGTCCGGGTGGTCGCCGAGCGCTGGGACAGCGCCGACGAGGCGCCGGTCGAGGTGGCCACGGCGTACCTGGTCTTCGTCGGCGTGGACGCGGCCGGCAGGCCGCGCCCGGTTCCCCCGGTGCTGCCGGAGACGTCGGAGGACAAGCGGCGCTTCCGGGAGGCCGAGATCCGCCGGGAGCACCGGCTGGCCCGACGCCGGGCGATCCAGGCCCACCGCGGCGCCGGGGAGTCCCCGGTGGCCGGCTGACCGGGTGCCGGCCGGAGGGGCGGTGAAGGTGCCACCAGCCCTCGGCGCCACCGGGCGACCGTGGGTCCGGCCACGCGTCCCGCACCCCTGGTACGCGAAATGACGGCTCGGGTACGGCAGGATGGCGGTGAACCCAGCACACCGGCGTGCTGGCCGAGGGGAGGAGCTTCGGCATGGGTGGTGAGGTGCTCTGGACGCCGCCGGCCGACGTGCGTGACCGGTCCCGGATCGGCTCCTACCTGCGGTGGCTGCGGGACCACCGCGGGCTCGACGTCGCCGACTACGCCGCGCTGTGGCAGTGGTCGGTGACCGACCTCGACGCCTTCTGGCGGTCGATCTGGGACTTCTTCGAGGTCCGGGCGTACGCCGAGCCGAGCGTGGCGCTGGCCGACCCCCGGATGCCCGGAGCCCGCTGGTTTCCCGGGGCGACCCTGAACTACGCCGAGCACGTGCTGCGGATGCCCGGGGTCGGTGACGACCAGCCGATGGTGATCGCGTACAGCCAGACCCGGGAGCCGGTCACCCTGACCGCCGCCGACCTGCGCGACCAGGTACGCCGGGTCCGTGCCGGCCTGGTCCGGCTCGGCGTCGGCACCGGGGACCGGGTCGCGGCGTACGCGCCGAACATCCCCGAGACGCTGGTGCTGATGCTCGCCACCGTCAGCCTCGGCGCCATCTTCTCCTCCTGCGCACCCGAGTTCGGCACCCGTAGCGTTCTCGACCGGTGGCGACAGATCGAACCGTCGGTGCTGGTCGCCGTCGACGGCTACCGGTACGGGGACAAGACGATCGACCGCCGGGCCGAGGTGGCGGAGCTGGGGGCGGCGCTGCCGTCGGTCCGGCACACCGTGATGCTGCCCTATCTGGAGCCGGACGCCACGCCACCGGCCGGGGCGCTGGGCTGGGCGGAGCTGGCCGCCGAAGCCGCCGAACCGCTGACCTTCACACCGGTGCCCTTCGACCACCCGCTCTACGTGCTCTACTCCTCGGGCACCACCGGCCTGCCGAAGCCGATCGTGCACGGGCACGGCGGCATCCTGCTCGAACACCTCAAGATGCTCGCCCTGCACCACGACCTCGGCCCCGGCGACCGGTTCTTCTGGTTCACCACCACCGGCTGGATGATGTGGAACTACCTGGCCTCCGGGCCGGCCGTCGGGGCGGCGATCGTGCTCTTCGACGGCAACCCGGCCGTCCGGGCCGAACCGGGCCGGCCGGCCGAGCCGGACCTCGGCACCCTGTGGCGGCTGGCGGCCGAGACCGGCACGACGTACTTCGGCACCTCGGCGCCGTTCCTGCTGGCCTGCCGGAAGGCCGGGCTGCGCCCGGCGGAGCGGTACGACCTCTCCGCGCTGCGCGGGGTCGGCTCGACCGGTGCGCCGCTGCCGGCCGAGGGCTTCCGCTGGGTGTACGACGCGGTCGGCCGCGACCTGCGTCTGGACTCGCTCTCCGGCGGCACCGACGTCTGCACCGGTTTCGTCGGCGGGGTGCCGCTGCTGCCCGTGGTGGCGGGCGAGATCACCTGCCGCTGCCTCGGTGCCCGGGTGGAGGCGCGCTCGGCAGACGGCGCTCCACTCGTCGACCAGCTTGGCGAGCTGGTCCTCGCCGCGCCGATGCCGAGCATGCCGGCGGGGTTCTGGAACGACCCGGATGGGCGCCGCTACCGGGAGGCGTACTTCGACGTCTTTCCGGGGGTGTGGCGGCACGGCGACTGGATCACGATCTCCGAGCGGGGAAGCTGCGTGATCACCGGCCGGTCGGACGCCACCCTGAACCGGGGCGGGGTGCGGCTCGGCACGGCCGAGTTCTACTCGGTGGTGGAGGGGCTGCCGGAGGTGGTCGACTCCCTCGTCGTCCACCTCGAGGACAGCGAGGGCGGCGCCGGGGAGCTGCTGCTCTTCGTGGTCCTCGCCGAAGGGCTGGAGCTGGACGAGGCGCTGCGGTCGAAGATCGTGCGCGCGCTGCGGACCGCGCTGTCGCCCCGGCACGTACCGGACGAGATCCACCAGGTCGGTGCGGTGCCCCGGACCCTGTCGGCGAAGAAGCTGGAGGTGCCGGTGAAGAAGATTCTCGCCGGGGCGCCGGTGGAGTCGGCCGCCGCGACCGGGGCGTTGGCGAACCCGGAGTCGCTGGCCGCCTTCGCCCGCCTCGCCCGGCAGCGGCGCCAGCCCGAGCCGGCGGCGTGATCACGCCAGCTCGACGGTCACCTTCTCGGTCGTGACCCGGGCGGGGCGCTTCGCCGGGTCGAGGTGGCCGCAGAGCACCACGCTGGCCCCGGCGGCCAGCGGGGCGAGCAGCCAGTCGACCGGGTCGGGGTGCCGGGCCGCGTCGACCAGTACCCGGTCGCCCGCGCCGATCCCCAGCTCCGCCGCGCGTCGGGCCGCCCGGCCAACCAGCTCCGCGTCCTGCGGTCCGCCCGCCGGGTCCGGCGTGAAGTGGTCGCCGTGGCCGCGTACCTCGACCACGTAGTCGGCGTACCCGGCCGGGACGTCGCGCAGCGGCGCGGCGAGCGGGGCGAGCGCGAGGGCGTACCGCTCGCCGGCCGGCCAGGCCGCGGCCTCGCCGATCCGGTCGGCGGCGGCGAAGAGCACCTCCACCGGCCCGGCCGTCCCGGTGCGCACCTCGGCCCCGGCCGACCAGCAGCCGAGCAGGACGGCGGCGGTCTGCCAGTGCGGCGGGAGCAGGACGCCGACCGGATCGCCCGGGGCCAGACCGGCCGCGTCGACCAAGAGGTTGGCGGTCTTGGCGACCCAGTTCGCCAGGGTCGCCCCGGAGAGTTCGGCACGGTCGCCGCTCGCGTCGTCGTACCAGGTCAGCAGCGGCCGGGTCGGGTCGGTCGCGACCGCGGCGGCGAAGAGCTGGGCAAGGTTGTCGGCCATCGCCCGCGACGATACCGATCGGGGCGGCGCCGCGACGGCGGGGTGGGCCCGGCGCGCAGGGGGTGTCTCGGCCTCCGGGGCGACCCTCGGTCACTTCGAACGTCACCCTCGGTCATCGATGATCACAGTCATCGGAAAGACAGTTGCCGGACGGGTCGCCGTCGTCGCGCCGCGCCTGGCGCGGCGTAGGCTTGGAGCGAGTGTTTTTCCCCACAACGTGTCAACCGAGGAGTCGCCAAGTGACCGCCGGTCGTCCGCCCCGCGTGCTCATTGACGCCACCAGCGTCCCCGCAGACAGGGGCGGCGTGGGTAGATACGTTGACGGCCTGCTCGGCGCCCTGGGTAAGGCGATCGGGTCGAGCCTGGAGCTGGCCGTGGTTGCGCTGCGTACCGACGTCGAGCGGTACTCTCGCATGTTGCCGGGCGCCGAGGTGATCGCGGCGCCGGCGGCCGTGGCGCACCGGCCGGCCCGGCTCGCCTGGGAGCAGACGGGGCTGCCGCTGCTCGCCCAGCAGATCGGTGCGCACGTGCTCCACTCGCCGTTCTACACCTGTCCGCTTCGGGCGGGTTGTCCGGTGACGGTGACGGTGCACGATGCCACGTTCTTCACCGAGCCCGAACACTACGACAAGTCGCGTCGCACCTTTTTCCGCAGTGCGATCAAGACCTCGCTGCGCCGGGCCGACCGGGTGATCGTGCCGAGCAAGGCGACCCGGGACGAGCTGATCCGGCTGCTCGACGCCGACCCGACCCGCATCGACGTGGCGTACCACGGGGTCGACCCGGCGGCGTTCCACGCCCCCAGCGACGAGGAGAAGGCCCGGGTTCGGGCTCGGCTCGGCCTGGGCGGACACAGCTACGTGGCGTTTCTCGGCGCCAAGGAGCCGCGCAAGAACGTGCCGAACCTGATCCGGGGCTGGGCGCTGGCGGTCAAGGACCGCCCCGACCCGCCGGCCCTGGTGATCGCCGGTGGCCAGGGCCATGACGACGAGATCGACCGCGCGGTCGCCGACGTCCCGGCCCACCTGCGGCTCCTCCGGCCCGGCTACCTCCGCTACACCGACCTGCCCGGCTTCCTGGGCGGCGCACTGGTCGCCGCCTATCCGTCGTACGGCGAGGGCTTCGGCCTGCCGATCCTGGAGGCGATGGCCTGCGCCGCACCGGTCCTCACCACGCCCCGACTGTCGCTGCCCGAGGTCGGCGGCGACGCGGTCGCGTACACCAGTGAGGACCCGGAGCAGATCGCGGCGGATCTCGGCGCCCTGCTGGACGACGAGTCGCGTCGGCTCGCGCTGGCGAAGGCGGGCTTCGACCGAGCCAAGGAGTTCACCTGGGAGTCGAGCGCCGAGGTGCACCTGGCGGCCTGGAGCCGGGCCCGGGTCTGACCGCCCGCGTCCCGGGCGTTCGACCGACACGACCGGTACGGCCAATTACTGTTGGTAATTATCCAATGTCTTATAGTGATGAGACGAGAGGTGACCGGGCGCGCCCGTCCGGCATGATGTGCTGATGCTCTTTGCCGTAATCCCAGCCGGCGGCAGCGGGACCCGTCTGTGGCCGCTGTCCCGCGCCGGTCATCCCAAGTTCCTGCATCCGCTCACCGGCACCGAGTCCTCGCTGCTCCAGGCCACCGTGGCCCGGCTCGCCCCGCTGACCACACCGGACCGGACCCTGGTGGTGACCGGCGCCGCCCACGCGGCCGCCGTGGCCCGGCAGCTGACCAGCCTGCCCGAGGAGAACATCCTCGTCGAGCCCTCGCCTCGGGACTCCTGCGCGGCGATCGCCCTGGCCGCCGCCGTGATCGCCACCCGCGAACCGCAGGCCGTGATGGGCTCGTTCGCCGCCGACCACCTGATCCGGGACCCGCAGACCTGGGTCGGAACCGTCCGGGAGGCGGTTGCCGGTGCCGAGCAGGGCCTGCTGATGACGGTGGGGATCACTCCGACCCGCCCCGAGACCGGGTACGGCTACCTCCAGTGCGGCGAGCTGCTCGGCACGGGCCCGCTGCGCCGGGTCGAGGAGTTCAAGGAGAAGCCGCCGGCCGAGGTCGCGCAGGAGTACCTCCGATCCGGTCGGCACCTGTGGAACGCGAGCATGTTCGTCTGGCGGGTCGACGTCTTCCTCGCGGAACTGGCCCGGCAGCAGCCCACCCTGCACGCCGGGGTGACCACGATCGCGGACGCCTGGGACACCCCCGAACGGGAGAACGTCCTGGGCAGCGTCTGGCCGACCCTGCCCAGGATCTCCGTCGACTACGCGGTGATGGAGGGAGCGGCCGCCGCCGGTCGGGTCGCCACCGTGCCCGGCGACTTCGGCTGGAACGACGTCGGCGACTTCGACACCCTCGGTGACGTCCTCGCCCCCGACGGGGCGAGGAACGTCGTGCTCGGCGGCGGCCCGGCCGAGTCGAAGCCGGGTGTGCTGCTGCGGGACAGCACGGGACTGGTCGTGGTGCCCCACTCCGGCCGGCTCGTGGCCGCGCTCGGGGTGCGGGACCTGATCGTGGTGGACACTCCGGACGCACTTCTGGTCTGCCCCCGCGACCGCGCGCAGGACGTCAAGAAGCTCGTCGACGAGCTCAGGGAGCGGGGCGAAGAGCGCTACGTCTGAACGCGGCCAGCGCCGGAGCCACGAGCTGCTCGGTGGCGTCGAGCAGCTCCCCGGGCAGGCCGTCGGGCGGGAACCAGCCGAGCCGGATGGACTCGGCGCTGACCCGTTCGACCGCCCCGGGTGGGGCCACGGCGGCGAACCGTACGTCGTGGTGCAGGGAGCCGCCGTGGCAGGAGACCGAGTGGATGTCCAGGTCGATCGGGACCGGGTCGAGCCACAACCCGTCGATCCCGGACTCCTCGGTCGCCTCGCGCAGCGCCGCCCCGGCCAGGGTGGGGTCGGTCGGTTCGCAGTGCCCGCCGAGCTGTGCCCAGCGGCGGAACTTCCCGTGCAGGCAGAGCAGCACCCGGCTCCCGGTCGCGTCCACCACGAGCGTGCTCGCGGTGATGTGTCCGGGGCGGTGTGCCCGGGTCATCGCGACCGGGCCGTCGGCGAGCAGTCGAAGGGTCCGGTCCCGCGCCTCGGCCGCCCGGGGCGTCGGGGGCTGCCAGGCGGTGAGCACGGCCACCGCGTCGGAGTGGAGGGCGTCCAGCACGGCGACCAGCCTAGGCGAGCCTCCGCAGCATGATCGGTGTGCCGCGCCCGCCGCGTACGGGCGGATCGGCGCGGCGGCCGACGGTGGGGCGGTGGCGCGGGCCGTCGGGCACAGCGACGGCCCGGACGGCGACCTCCGCGGATGAAGGGCCGCGGACCCTCGTGGCCACCGTCCGGGCGGCGCTTTCCTCCCCAGCCCCCGGCATGCCACCCGGGCCAGGTGCGGCGCGCAGACGCCGGTGACCCGGTATCGGCACAGTGAGCATGCCGACTCGGCGTACGGCCCGTCGAGGTCTTTCAGCTCAGGCTGAAAGACGCAGGTAGATGCGATCCGGGTAGAGTCGACTGGTTGCCGGGGACCGATCCGGTGACTCGGGAGTGCGCTGCCATGCTGCGGATCGTCTTCTCCAGCGAGGACATCGCCCGGACCCGCGTCGCCCCTGCCGCCGACCAGGTCTGGGAGCTGGTGCTCAGCCTGCATCTGCTGCAGGGCCGCAGCCGGGACCCGGTGATGGCGGGCTGGCGGCGGGACGTGGCCGGCGGGCTGCGCCGGGACAGTCAGCCCCACGAATTGCGGCTGCTCTTCGCGCTGAACCCGCCCCGCGGCTACTTTCCCGACTTCCTCACCCCCTACGACAGCCGGTACGGCCTCGCCGCCGGCCTGGACGCCATACGCGCCACCCCGATCGCGTCGTTGCGGCGGGACCTGTCCGTGCTCGCCGCGGAGAACCCGCTACCGCTGCCCAGCTCCGCCGCCGCGTTGGCCCGCGGCGACGTGGAGACGCTGCGGCAGCTCACCGACTCGATGCGGCTCTACCAGGAGACGGCGATCGCGCCGTACTGGGAGCGGATCCAGTCCGCGGTGGAGGCGGACCGGAACCGGCGGGCACGGGCACTGCTCGACGGCGGGGCGGAGGGGCTGCTGGCCAGCCTCCGGCCGGCGGCCCGGTGGAACTCCGGGGTCCTGGAGGTGCCGGACTATCCGGTCGAGCGCGAGCTCCACCTGGAGGGCCGGGGACTGCTGCTGGTTCCGTCGTTCTTCTGCGCCCAGATTCCGGTCACCCTGCTCGATCCGGAGCTGCCGCCGGTGCTGGTCTATCCCGTCGACCGGCTGGGTGGGCTGGTCCCGGCGCCCGGCGAGGTCGCCGGCCGCCGGCCGGCGACCCGGGGGAACGGGCGGGCGGCGCTGGCCGCGCTGCTCGGCCGAACCCGGGCCAGCGTGCTGGAAGCGGTCGCCGACGGCTGTTCCACCGGGGAGCTGGCCCGTCGGCTGCACATCTCCGCGGCCGCGGCGAGCCAGCACACCGCCGTACTGCGCAACGCCGGGCTGCTGGTCAGCCACCGGGACCGCAACACGGTGCTGCACACCCTGACCCCGCTCGGGCGGGCGATGCTCGACGCCTGAGCCGCCCCGGTCCCAGCGCCGGGCTTCCGGCCGAACCGGACGTGTCGACTACCGGCGCACGCGTCCCGGCGGCCCCGGGCACCACGCACGCGCCGTGGTGCCCGGGCGCGCCGGGTGATCAGTGGTGGCCGTATCCCGCCCCATCGGTCCGTAGGCCGTCGCCGTCGCGACGCCGGCCCGATCCGGTGCGCGGGCCTCAGACCGATGTCGTCGCCGCCTCGCCGGCGACAACCAGGAGGACCGCCCCGACGACGCCGTCGGGTGCCGGCCGAACGGTGGAACCGAGCCCCTCGGCGGCGAGTGCGGCGCGGAGCCGGTGCAGGTCGGCGCCGAACCTGATCAGCGCCGCCGGTTCCGGCTCGGCGTCCGGCGGCCGGCAGTCGAGCAGGGCCGCCCCGGCGGGCAGGTCGGTGTCGAGCTCGGCGCGTACCCGCTCGTCGGTGACCGGGGCGAAGCGGGTGCCGGGCGCGACGGCCCCGGCCACGGTGTCGATCGCCCGGGCCAGCGTCGTGGAGTCGACGGTCGCCGGCGTAGACCCGGACTCCGTCGGGCCCGGCGGAGTCCGGTCGAGGGTTCCGGGCACCGGCCAGGGGGGCGGCGGCGCCGATTCGCCGAGCGTGGCGGCGGCCCGCAAACCCTCCGCCCGGGCCTCGGCGGTACCCAGTGAGAAGAGGTCGTGCGCGGCGTCCCGGACTAGGGTCGGCACCACGCCGTCGCCGTCCGAGGGGTCCGGCGCGGTGAGGTAGCCCCGGATCACCGCGACCGGGACCTGGTCGCACTTGCCCTTCACCAGTTCGCCGGCCCCGGCCAGCTCGTCCACCACCGCCATCTGGGTGATGGCCAGCCGGTTGCCGTACGGGTCGACCTGGCCGCGATGGTCCCGCAGCGCCGGCATGCCGGCGACCCCGAGCGCCACGTCGGTGAGCCCGTTGCGCCACGGCCGGCCCATGGTGTCCGAGATGATCACCGCGACGTCGGCGCCGTGCCGCTCCCGCAGCGCGGCCCGTAGCGCTCGGGCAGAGGCGTCCGGGTCCTTCGGCAGCAGCACCAGCCGGGACCGGTCCACATTGGAGGCGTCGACCCCGGCCGAGGCCATCACGAAGCCGTGGTGGGTCTGCACGATCCGGGTCGAACCCCGCCGGGCGACCGGGCGGGCGGTCTCCGCGGCCAGGACCTCGGCCCGCGCCGCCTCCCGCTCCGGGCCGTCGACCGGTACGTCGACCAGCCGCCCCTCCGCCTTCGACACGATCTTGCTGGTCACCACCAGTACGTCGCCGTCGCGCAGCCATGGTGCGGCGGTGGCGATCAGCGCCGCCAGATCGTCGCCCTCGGTGACGTCCCCGATACCGAGGACCGGCAACACCTCGAGTTTCACCTCAGCTCCCCCGACTCTCCAAGGCCAGCTCGACCGCGCTGCGCACCATGGTCGCCGTCGCCGCCTCGTCGGTCATCCACAGCGGTACGGCGCGCACGGTCACCCCCGGCACCTCGGTCCCGGCATCGGCGGTGTCGACCAGCCAGCCGTCCAGCAGCCCGTCGGCGGAGCGGGCGCCGTACAGGCCGCCGACCCCGGCGGCGGTGCACGGCACCCCGAGGACGGCGAGGCAGCGGTCCGCCATGCCGCGGACCGGAGCGCCCCCGATGATCGGCGACACCCCGACCACCGAAGCCCGGTTGCCGGTCAGGGCATCCCGCAGCCCGGGTACGGCGAGGATCGGCGCGATGCTCACCACCGGGTTGCTCGGCGCGAGCAGGACGACGTCCGCGGCGGCGAGCGCGTCCCGCACCCCGGCGGCCGGCTTGGCGGCCTCGGCGCCGACGAAGACGAAGCGGTGGCTGGGGAGTGTGCCCCGGTGGCGTACCCACCACTCCTGGAAGTGGATCGCCCGGCGGGATTCCGGCGCGTCGGGGTCGCTCACCACGACGTGGGTTTCCAACCGGTCGTCGGTGGCGGGGAGCAGCCGTATCCCCGGCTGCCAGCGGGCGCAGAGCGCCTCGGTCACGGCGGAGAGGGGATAGCCGGCGTTGAGCATGGTGGTCCGGACCAGGTGGGTCGCCACGTCCCGGTCACCGAGCCCGAACCAGGTCGGCTCCGCGCCGTACGCCGCCAACTCCTCCTTGACCGTCCAGGTCTCGCCGGCCCGACCCCAGCCACGTTCCGGATCTGCGCCGCCGCCCAGTGTGTACATGACGCTGTCCAGGTCAGGGCAGATCTTCAGACCGTGCATGATCACGTCGTCGCCGACGTTGACCACCGCGGTCACCTCGGCGCCTGCCTCCCGGGCATACGCACGGACACCGGTGAGGAAGCGGGCTCCGCCGATTCCCCCGGTCAACACCACGATGCGCATGCCACACATCCTCGCCCATCCGCTCGTCGCAGGCGGCGGGCGGGTTGGCCGACTAGGCTCAGGCGTCGCGACTGTCCGTACCGTCTGAATCGTCTGAGGGAGAGCCGTGACCAACCAGCCCGGGCCCGCGCCGACCGGGGCACCACAGGCCAGTCAGATCGTTCAACCGTTCCGTGAGCTGATCGCGCTGGTGCTTCTCGGCGCGAACGCCCTCTTCCTGTTCAGCGCGCTTATCAACCTCTTCTTCGGGTGGCCCGGATCGCAGTTCGACGACCGGGCCCAGAGCTCGTTCTACGACTTCGCCGGCCTGGAAGCGACCCTGCTCCCGCTGCTCGCCGCCCTGCTCGTCACGCTGCTTCCGCCGGTGGCGCCCCGGGCCCGCCTGATCACCCAGGTGGCGCTCGGTGAGTACGCCGCCTCCGTGCTCTTCGGCTGGATCACGCTGCTCGCCGGCTTCTTCGGCCGGTTGGCCGAGGCGCAGTTCCAGGACGCGTTCACCTCGGTGCTGGAGCAGGCCGCCAGCATGGCGATCCTGGCGGTCGGGGCGCTCCTGGTCTACCAGTTGTGGCGGGTCCACTTCGCCGCGCCGAAGCCCGCGCCACAGCCGGGCGTCTACGGCAATCCGCAGCAGCCCTACGGACAGCACCCGCCGTACGGTCAGCCGGGCCAGCCGGGGCCGTACGGCCAGCCGGGCGGGGCGTTCCCGGGACAGCCGTACGTCCCCGGTCAGCCGCAGCCCGGCTACCCGGCCGCCGGCTATCCGCAGGGTCCGGGCGAGGCGGCCGGCTACGGGCAGCCGAGCTACGGCAACCCCGGGTTCGCCGCCCCGACCTCGGCGCCGCCGAGTCCCGTCGCGTCGTCGGGGGCGTCGCCGGCGTCCGGCGCACCGGGCGGTCCCGTCACCCCGGACGAGGAGCCCGGGCCCACCCGGGTGATCTCGCCACGGAGCGGCGGCTCGGAGACGGTCGAGCCGACCCAGCGGATCAACCCGGCGAGCCAGCAGCCGTCGGCGGGTTCGCCACCGCCGCCGTCCGGTCTGGAGGGTGGTCAGGGGTGAGGCCGGTGGCCTCGCGCGGTGCCGGATGTGACAGTTGACACGGCGGGTCTCCGGTCACAGTGGGTCCGTCGGGCGCAGGGCGGTGGGGCGTACGGCCTAGGCTGCACGAGTGGCAGATCGGAGTGACGTCGCGCCGACCACCGCCAGCCTGCGCCGGGCCCTGCGCCGGGCGGCGGAGGGGCGTGCCCTCGACCAGGACGAGGCGACCGTGTTGCTCGCCGCGCGCGGCGAGTTTCTCGACGAACTCCTGGCGATCGCCGGGCGGCTGCGGGACGCCGGGCTGGAGGACGCCGGCAGACCCGGGGTCGTCACCTTCTCCAAGAAGGTCTTCATCCCCCTCACCCGGCTGTGCCGGGACCGCTGCCACTACTGCACGTTCGCGACGGTGCCGCACCGGCTCCCCGCCGCCTTCCTCGAACGGGACGAGGTGCTGGCGATCGCCGCCGCGGGCGCGGCCCAGGGGTGCAAGGAGGCGCTCTTCACCCTCGGTGACCGACCCGAGGCGCGGTGGCCCCAGGCCCGGCGGTGGTTGACCGAGCGGGGGTACGACTCCACCCTCGACTACCTGCGGGCCTGCGCGATCGCCGTACTCGAGGAGACCGGCCTGCTGCCGCACCTCAACCCCGGGGTGCTCTCCTGGGCGGAGCTCCAGCGGCTCAAGCCGGTGGCGCCGAGCATGGGGATGATGCTGGAGACCACCGCCACCCGGCTCTGGTCGGAGCCGGGTGGCCCGCACTACGGGTCGCCGGACAAGGAACCGGCGGTCCGGCTGCGGGTTCTCGCCGACGCCGGTCGCGTCGGTGTCCCCTTCACCACCGGCATCCTGATCGGGATCGGCGAGACCCGCGCCGAGCGGGTCGACGCGCTCTTCGCGATCCGGCGCAGCGCCCGGGAGTACGGCCACATCCAGGAAGTCATCGTGCAGAACTTCCGGGCCAAGCCCGACACGGCGATGCGCGGCATGCCCGACGCCGAGCTGCACGACCTCGCCGCGACCGTGGCGGTGGCCCGGATCCTGCTCGGGCCGGCGGCCCGGATCCAGGCACCGCCGAACCTGATCGAGGGCGAGTACGATCTCCTGCTCCGCGCCGGCATCGACGACTGGGGCGGCGTGTCGCCGGTGACCCCGGACCACGTGAACCCGGAGCGCCCTTGGCCGCACCTGGACGAGCTGGCGGCCCGGACGGCCGCCGCCGGCTTCACGCTGCGCGAGCGCCTCACCATCTATCCCGAGTACGTCCGCCGGGGCGAGCCCTGGCTCGACCCCCGGTTGGCGGCGCACGTGGCCGCCCTGGCCGACCCGGCCACCGGACTCGCCCGGGCCGAGGCCCGCCCGGTCGGACGGCCGTGGCAGGAGCCGGACGACGTCTTCGTCCCGGGCGGTCGGATCGACCTGCACGCCAGCATCGACACCATCGGCCGGACCGGAGACCGACGCGGGGACTTCGACCACGTCTACGGCGACTGGGCCGAGGTTGGTGCCCGGGTGGCGTCGGCCCGGGAGTCGGTGGCGGGCCCCGCCGACCCGGCCACGGCACCGGCCGTCGCCTCCGGCTCGGCTCCCCACTCCGGCGCCGGCTCGGCTCCGGGCTCCGGCTCCGGGGCCGCGTCCGGCGCTGTCGCGATCCCGGGTTCGGCCGCCGGGTCCGGCTCCGGTCGGCTCGACAGCGACCTGCGCGCTGGGCTGCGGCTGGCGGTCGAGGACCCGGCCGCGCTGTTGGAGCCCCGGCACGAGGCGGCGGCGCTGGCCCTGTTCGCCGCCGACGGGGCGGCCCTGGACGAGCTGTGTCGGATCGCCGACGACGTCCGTCGCGCGGCGGTCGGCGACGACGTGACGTACGTCGTCAACCGCAACATCAACTTCTCCAACGTCTGCTACGTCGGGTGCCGGTTCTGCGCCTTCGCCCAGCGGGAGCGAGACGCCGACGCCTACCGGCTCTCGGTGGAGCAGGTCGCCGAGCGGGCGGCGGAGGCGTGGGCGGCCGGCGCGACCGAGGTCTGCATGCAGGGCGGCATCGATCCGAAGCTGCCGGTCACCGCGTACGCCGATCTGGTGCGGGCGGTCAAGGCCCGGGTGCCCGGTATGCACGTGCACGCGTACTCTCCGATGGAGATCGTCACCGGTGCGGCCAAGGCCGGCGTGTCGATCCGGGACTGGCTGACCGAGCTACGGGACGCCGGCCTGGACACCATCCCCGGGACCGCCGCCGAGATCCTCGACGACGAGGTGCGCTGGGTCCTGACCAAGGGCAAGCTGCCGGCCGCCACCTGGGTCGAGGTGGTCACCACCGCGCACGAGCTGGGGATTCGCTCCAGCTCCACGATGATGTACGGCCACGTCGACCATCCGCGACAGTGGCTGGCCCACTTCCGGGTCCTGGCCGGGATCCAGGACCGGACCGGTGGCTTCACCGAGTTCGTGGCGTTGCCGTTCGTCCACACCAACGCCCCGATCTACCTCGCCGGTATCGCCCGGCCCGGTCCCACCTGGCGGGAGAACCGTGTCGTGCACGCGATGGCCCGGCTGTTGCTGCACGGACGGATCGCCAACATCCAGTGCTCCTGGGTCAAGCTCGGCGACGCGGGCGCGGCCGAACTGCTCCGCGGCGGCTGCAACGACCTGGGCGGGACGCTGATGGAGGAGACCATCTCCCGGATGGCGGGCTCGGGCCACGGCTCGGCGCGGACGGTGGCCCAGCTGGAACGGATCGCGGCGGCGGCGGGCCGACCGGCCCGCCGGCGGACCACCGTGTACGAACGCGTCGGCTGAGCTGTCCGGTCGGAGGTTGCCAGCATGCCGGTCGATCGGTCGGCCAGGCGACACGCCGACGTCGCCACGCCGATTTCCGACCCAACTCGCCGGGCGCGCGTTACCCGCACCGGGTCTGAATCGATAGGCCCGGGTGCGAGACCGCGATGACTCGACAGTCGTCCGGGCACGCGGAGGGTGGCTCCACTTAGCAGGTTCGGCTTGACGACGCACGTATAACACGCGTGTAATTTCAGTGGGGTTGTCCGTACGGAGCGCACCAAATCGCTACCGGGCGGACAAACACGCCTTCCGCGTGGGGGGTTGCGCCGGCTGCCATGCCGGTGCGCGAGAAGGAGGCAACTGGATGGACGGCCGACTCGAGGTGGCCGACCTACTCGGCAACGCTCCGGAGTGGCAAGAGCGCGCGCTGTGCTCGCAGACCGACCCGGAGGCGTTCTTTCCCGAGAAGGGCGGTTCCACCCGCGAGGCGAAGCGAATCTGCTCCCGCTGCGAGGTCAAGGCCGAGTGCCTGGAGTACGCGCTCGGACACGACGAACGGTTCGGCATCTGGGGCGGACTGTCCGAACGCGAACGGCGCAAGCTGAAGCGTCGGGTCGCCTGAGCGGGCGACGACCCGGGCGGTTGGGGGCCGCCCGGGTCCGGCGCCGGCCCGGGCCCGCGAGGGGGCGCGGCCGGGCGGCGACCGCCGGAGCGCCGGGAGACCCGCGGGTGAGCGGCTGCGGGACATCGAGCCCGGCGCGACACCCACCACGGCCGGTCGTCACCCCGCCGCCGGACGAACCCGCCACGCGACGGTCAGGCCAGTTCGTCCGGATCGATGCCGAGCAGGTTAGCCACCTGCTCGATGATCACGTCGTGTACCAGGTCGGCGAGATCCTCGCGGTCGATGGCCCGGAACTCCAGGGGCCGGCGGTAGAGCACGATCCTCGGCGGCACCTCCTGCCGCCCGGGTCGGCCGGGCAGGAGCCGGGCGAGCGGAACCTCCCCGTCCTCCAGGACATCCGAGTCGTACACGTTCAGCTCCGGCGGGACGTCCTCGACCGCGAACTCGACGCCCGCCAGTTCCTTCGCGAACCGCCGTTCGAGGGTCTCCACCGTGTCCAGCACAAGATCGTCGAAGATCTCGGACTTGGTCCGGGCGAGCGGCACGGTGGCCGGGACCAGGCGCCCGCGCAGGCCGCGCCCGTGCCGATCACGGCGGGCCCGGCGCCCGTTGCCCGGGCGGCGGTTCTCCGGACTGGTCATCTGCACCCCGCTTCACTCGTGGCGGGCGTCCCGCCCACCCACGACAGGGTAGCCCCGGGTCGGACGGCGCCGACCGGCGGATTCGGCCGTGTCGGGAAGCGGCGCGCCGCAGTTCCGGCGCCCGGGGGGCGGGAGGCGTCGACCGGTCCGCCAACGCCGGGGCGGCGCCCCCGGCCGCAGGCCCGCGGGCCCCGCCACGCCGGCTTCCCGAACTGTGATCACACTTACCGGCGTGTCGCAGGCCCAAGAGCGGTCCCGGAGCCGGTATTGGAGATACCGTGCCGCCGTGAGGTCACCACGGCGTTGCTCCCGCAACGGCTGCCCCCGACAAGCCGTCGCCACGCTGACCTATGTCTATAACGAGTCGACCGCGGTGGTCGGTCCCCTCGCCGCCTTCGCCGAGCCGCACACGTACGACCTCTGCGAGCCGCACGCCCGGAACCTGACGGCTCCGCGGGGTTGGGAGGTGGTCCGGCACGAGGGCGAGTTCGAGCCCCCGCCCCCGACCACCGACGACCTCGTGGCGCTCGCCGAGGCGGTCCGCGAGGCGGCCCGCCCGGCGCCGCCCCGGCCACCGGAGAGCGCGGAGACCGACCCGCACGCCGGGCCCCAGACCGGCCGGCGTGGCCACCTTCGGGTCATCCCGCCGAGCTACTAGCGCTCCGGCTGCTCTCGTCGCGCCCGGGGCAGTGAGGGCTGCCCCGGCGCCTGCTGGGGTACGCCCCATTCGCCCCGATTCGCCGCGGTAGCCTCGTCGCGTCCCACCGCCCGGCCCGGCCGACCGGCGTCCCGGTGGCCGCCGTCACGCCGATACCCGTTCGGGGATCCCCCGGGGTACATGCCACTATCTCCACCTGATCGGATCTCCCGCGACGCCTCCGGCCAGCGGGCCGACTCGCGTACCCACCCCGTCGGCACGACCTGCGAGGAGCCGCCCCATGCGTACCCGTCCCCGCCCCCTGCCGCCGCTGCCCCGGCGCACCCTGCTCCGCGGGGTGGCCGGCTCGGCGGCGCTGCTGGCCACCGGCGCCCTCCTCGGCTGCGGGACGAGGGGCGCCCGGCAGACCGCGGCGAGCTGCGTCAGCGAGGACCTCTCCGGCACGGAGAAGAAGCTCGTCTTCTCCAACTGGCCCCAGTATCTCGACGTGGCCGAGGACGACGCGTCGAGACGACCCACCCTGGAGGCGTTCCAGGCCCGCAGCGGCATCCAGGTGACGTACACCGAGGACATCAACGACAACAACGAGTTCTTCGGCAAGATTCGGCCCCAGCTCGCCGCGTGCGAGCCGATCGGCCGGGACATCATCGTGCTCAGCGACTGGATGGCGGCCCGGATGATCGGGCTCGGCTGGGTTCAGCGCCTCGACCCGGCCCGGATCCCGAACGTCGGCCGGAACCTGCTGCCCTCGCTGCGCGACCGGGGGTACGACCGGGACAACGTCTTCGCCATTCCGTGGCAGTGCGGCCTGGCGGGGCTCGCGTACAACGGGAAGGTGGCCAAGGAGGTCCGCACCGTCGACGAACTGCTCACCCGTCCCGACCTGAAGGGTCGGGTGACCGTGCTCAGCGAGATGCGCGACACGATCGGGCTGATCCTGGCGGCGAACGGGCACGACCCGTCGAACTTCACCGCGGCGCAGTTCGACGAGGCGCTGGCCACGCTCAAGCGGGCCGTCGACAGTGGACAGATCCGGCGCTTCACCGGCAACGACTACGCCCCGGAGCTGGCCAGGGGCGACATCGCCGCCTGCTTCGCCTGGTCGGGCGACGTCATCCAGCTCGCCGCCGAGGACGAGCGGATCCGGTTCGTGGCGCCGGAGTCGGGGGCGATGCTCTACTCCGACGACATGCTGGTGCCGAACCGGGCGACCCACCGGGCGCACGCCGAGGCGCTCATGGACTACTACTACGAGCCGGCGGTCGCCGCCCAGCTCGCGGCGTACGTCAACTACATCTGCCCCGTGCAGGGCGCCCAGGCCGAGATGGAGAAGATCGCCCCGGAGCTGGCGAACAACCCGTTGATCTTCCCGGACGAGGCGCTACAGGCCCGGTCGAAGATGTTCATGACGCTCAGCGAGGCGCAGGAACGCGAGTACGAGTCGAAGTTCCAGCAGGTCATGGGGGGTTAGCGGTGGAGAGTGCGCAGCCGGGGGCGCGCCTGCGCCTGATCGAGCTGACCAAGCGGTTCGGCGGCGTCACCGCCGTGGACCAGCTCGACCTGACCGTGGCGGCGGGGACGTACTTCGCCCTGCTCGGGCCGTCGGGCTGCGGCAAGACCACCACGCTGCGGATGGTGGCCGGACTGGAGGAACCCACCCGGGGCCGGATCCTCCTCGACGAGGAGGAGATCACCGAGCTGCGGCCGTACCGGCGGCCGGTGAACACCGTCTTCCAGAGCTACGCGCTCTTCCCCCACCTGGACGTCTTCGAGAACGTCGCGTTCGGGCTGCGCCGGCGCGGCGTACCGGACGTGACCGAGCAGGTCCGGGCGATGCTGTCGCTGGTCCAGCTCGACGGCTACGACCGGCGCCGTCCCGCCCAGCTCTCCGGCGGGCAGCAGCAACGGGTGGCGCTGGCCCGGGCCCTGGTCAACCGTCCCCGGGTGCTGCTGCTCGACGAGCCGCTCGGCGCGCTGGACCTGACCCTGCGCCGCCGGATGCAGCTCGAACTGAAGCGGATCCAGACCGAGGTCGGGATCACCTTCGTCCACGTCACGCACGACCAGGAGGAGGCGATGACCCTGGCCGACACGGTCGCGGTGATGAACAACGGCCGGATCGAGCAGCTCGGCACCCCGGCCGAGCTGTACGAGTTTCCGGCCACCGCCTTCGTCGCCACCTTCCTCGGCCGCTCCAACCTGCTCTCCGGCACCGTTGTCGGGCGCGACGGCGACGACGTGCTGGTCGAGGCGTACGGCCAGCGCTTCTCGGTCCCGGTGATCCGGGCCCGCCGCACCGCCGGCGCGGTGCTGCTCGGCATCCGGCCGGAGAAGCTGCGGCTGGTCGGGACGGTCGACGAGGTGCCGGCCGGGCACCAGGCGGTCGCCGGGATCGTCACCGACGCCGCCTACCTCGGAACCAGCACCCAGTACCTGATCCGGACCGGCTGGGGCGGCGAGTTCTCCGTCTTCGTCGCCGCCGACGGCGAGGCGCGGCCGGTTCCGGTCGGCGCGACGGTGGTGGCGCACTGGCACCCGCGGTACGCCTTCCTGCTCGACGGCGGGACGCCGGGCGGGACGCCGGCGGTGCCGGTCGACCCGGCGGGCGCCGTACCGGCGAACGGCGTCGGGCCGCGATGAGCGGCACCTACCGCCGGCTGCTGCCGTACCTGCTGGTCCTGCCCGGTGGGCTGTGGCTGGTGGTCTTCTTCCTGCTTCCGGCGGTCCAGCTCGTCGCGACCAGCCTCTACGACCCCGCCGGGTCGCTCGCCGACGGGTATGCGATGACCTGGGCATTCGGCAATTACCCGGACGCGATCCGGGCGTACTGGGCCCACTTCGGGCGCTCCTTCGGGTACGCCGGGCTCGCCACCGCGCTGGCGCTGTTGCTCGGCTACCCCCTGGCGTACGTCATCGCGCTGCGTGCCGGACGCTGGCAGCACCTGCTGCTGGTCTGCGTGGTCGCGCCGATGTTCACCAGCTTCCTGGTCCGGACGCTGGCCTGGAAGGCCATCCTCGCCGACACCGGACCGGTGGTCGGGCTGCTGCGCGAGGTGCACCTGCTCGCGCCGGACGGCCGGCTGCTCGCCTCGCCGGTGGCGGTGGTCACCAGCCTCACCTACGGCTACCTGCCGTTCATGGTGCTGCCGATCTACGCCAGCCTCCAGCGGCTGGACCGGCGGCTGCTGGAGGCGGCCCGCGACCTGAACGCCCGGCCCGCCCAGGTCTTCTGGACCGTCACGCTCCCACTGTCCCGGCCGGGGGTGGTCGCCGGGACGCTGCTCACCGTCATTCCGGCGAGCGGTGACTACATCAGCGCCGAACTGCTCGGGACGCCGCGCGACTACATGATCGGCAACGTCATCGACGCGGCGTTCCTGGTCCGGCTGGACTATCCGCAGGGAGCGGCGCTCTCCGTGCTCCTGCTGCTGGTGATCCTGGTGCTGACGATCGGCTATCTGCGCCGGGGCGCCGAGGAGGTGGGCTGATGGCGAGGCGCCTCTGGCGCCGGGTCGCCGACCACTGGGTGCTGGCGGCCGCCGCGCTCGTCCTCGGCTACCTGCTGCTGCCGGTCGTGGTGGTCGCCGGCCTCTCGGTCAACCGGCCGTCGAGCCGGTTGTCGTACGACTTTCACGAGGCCACCCTCGACAACTGGCGCGACCCCTGTGCCGCCCCCGGGATGTGCGCCGCGCTGCTGCGCAGCGTGCAGATCGGGTTCCTCGCCACCGCGATCTCGACCGTGCTCGGCACGCTGCTCGCCTTCGCCCTGGTCCGGTACCGGTTCCGCGGCCGGACCGCGCTCAACCTCCTGGTCCTGGCCCCGATGGCGACCCCGGAGGTGGTGCTCGGCACCTCGCTGCTCGCCCTGCTGGTCGCCGCCGGGGTGCCGCAGGGATTCTGGACCGTGGTGATCGCGCACGTCATGTTCTGCGTCTCGTTCGTGGTGGTGACGGTCCGGGCCCGGCTGTCCGGGATGGACCGGCGGCTGGAGGAGGCGGCACTCGACCTCTACGCGAGCGAGTGGCAGGCGTTCTGCCGGGTGACCCTGCCGATGGCGCTGCCGGGGATCGTCGCCGCCGCCCTGCTCTCCTTCTCGCTCTCGTTCGACGACTTCGTCGTCACGAACTTCACCTCGGGCACCACCGTCACGTTTCCGATGTACGTCTGGGGCGCCAACCAGCGCGGCATCCCGCCCCAGGTCAACGTCGTCGGTACCGCCATGTTCGCCGTCGCGCTGCTGCTCATGGCGGCGGTACGGCTCCGCGGACGCCGTGCCCGGCAGCCGGCCCCGCCGTCGCGCGGCGACGCCGGGGCCGCGTCGGAGCGGCCGGTGTCGGCCGAGGTCGGGTGAGGCGGCGGACCCAGGAGACGGCCGCCCGGGCCCGTACCCGGCCATTCCGCGGTCCGCGCCGGGACCCGGCGGTCAACCGCCCGCGGGCCCGGCTGTCGTGTCGGCACCGGCGCGCACCCGCTACCGGGTACCCGGTGCGACCATCGCCGCGAGTGAGGTCCGGGCAAGGTCGGTGCTGCTGGTGTAGTCGGTCCTCCGGCTGACGTCGGCCCAGGCGGTGGTCTCCTCGGCACGGGCCCGCGCCGCCTGCTCGGCGAGCTGGACCGCGTCGGACCCGAGCAGCAGCCGCAGCGGCGGCGCCGGCACGTCGACGAGGTCGACCATGAGCTTCGCGGCCCGGGCCGGATCCCCGGCCTGCTTGCCGTCCATCTCGCGCCGGAAGGCGTGCATCCGGCCGACCGTCTGCCGGTAGTCCTCGCCGACCTCGGCCATCCGCATCGAGGCGCCGCCCCAGTCGGTACGGAAGGCGCCGGGCTCGACGATGGTGACCCGGATGCCGAACGGCTTGACCTCGTTGGCCAGCACTTCCGAGAAGCCCTCCACCGCGAACTTGGCCGACTGGTACGCGGCCAGCCCCGGGGTGCCGCCGACCCGCCCCCCGACCGAGGAGATCTGGAGGAAGTACCCGGAGCGCTGGCTCCGCAGCCGTGGCAGCGCCGCCTTTGTCACGTTCACGACACCGAAGAAGTTCGTCTCCACCTGCGCCCGGAAGTCGTCGTCCGGGGTCTCCTCGATCGGCGCGCTGTTGGCGTACCCGGCGTTGTTGACGACGACGTCGAGCCGGCCGAAGGTCTCGACCGCCGCCTCGACCGCCCTCCGCGCGGCCACCGGATCGGTGACGTCGAGCGGGAACGGCCGTACCCGGTCGCCGTGCTGCTGGACCAGCTCGGCCAGCCGGTCGGGATTCCGGGCGGTGGCGAGGAGGTTGTCGCCCCGGGCGAGGATCTCCCGACACAGCTCCCAGCCCAGACCCCGCGAGCCACCGGTGACGAGCCATGTCCTGGCCATGCTGCTTCCCCTTCCGAATCACCCGGCTCGACTCTGCTACGCCGGGGGCCGCCGACCCGCCGGAACCGAGCCGTTCACCCGGGTGGGCTACGTCCGGACGCGGCGTGCCGGGCCGACCGCCGGTGGGGCTGCGGCCGGGCCGGAGGCGGCGCCAGCCTCGATCCACGGGGCGGCGATCCGGTCGGCGGCACCGACGGAGCCCCGGTCGGGTCGCCCGGCCACGCCGGAGCACCCCGCCCTGACCTGCCCCCGGCCGGGCCGACCGCCGGTCTCGGCGCGGTGTATCAGCGGCGTTAACACGCGTGTTCACGGTCGTGCAACGCCTCGGTTGCCACGCTGTGCGACATGAAGAGAACGATGCGTCTGGTGGCGGCGGCCGCGTTCGTCGTGGCCCTCGCCGCCTGTCAGGACAGCGGCTCGGAGAGCCCGGGTGGCACCCCGGCCGCCGAGAGCAGCACGATTCCCAGCGACATGGCCGTGAAATTCGCGCAGTGCATGCGCGAGAACGGCGTCGACGTGGCCGACCCCCGGCCGGGGCAGCCGCTGATCATCAAGGGCGACCAGGGCGACACCGCCAAGATCCAGGCCGCCCAGGAGGCCTGCAAGGAGTTCGCGCCGCCGCAGGAGGGGGGTGGCCCGCAGTCGGCCGACGACCTCGACCGGCAGGCCAAGCTCGCCGCGTGCCTGCGTCAGCGCGGCGTGGACGTCGCCGATCCGCAGCCGGGCCAGCCGCTGCGGGTCGAGGGCCGCCGCGAGAACGAGGCGGAGACCCAGCGCGCCATGCAGGAGTGCCAGCGCGAGGTCGGTGCCCCGCCGCCGTCGAGGATCGGGTGATCAGGGTGCGCATCAGGGTCGTGGCGGGCGCGGCCTGCGTCCTTGCCGTCGGTGCCGGAATCGGCGCCGTGGCGTTGTCCCGGGGCTCCGGCGAGGCCGCCACCGCGGCGGAGGCCCCGGGCGCCACGGCCGAGGTCGTCCGTACCGACCTGGTCAGCCGTACGGACGTCGACGGCACGCTGAGCTACGCCGACTCGTACACCGTCACCACGTCCCGCGGCGGTCGGATCACCTGGCTGCCGGACGTCGGCGATGTGATCAAGCGCGGCAAGCGGGTGTACGAGGTGGACGGCAAGCCGGTCCCGCTGTTCCACGGCGACACTCCACTGTGGCGGAAGCTCTACTACGGGGTCTCGGACGGCAAGGACGTCCGGGTGCTGGAGCGCAACCTCAAGGCGCTCGGCTACGGCGACGACCTCACGGTGGACACCACGTTCACCTGGGCCACGGCCGAGGCGGTCGAGGAGTGGCAGGAGGATCTCGGGCTGGACGAGACCGGCCGGGTCTCCCCGGAGGACGTCGTCGTCGAACCGGGCGACCTGCGGGTCTCGGCGCTGCGGACGGCGCTCGGTGGCACCGCCCGGGGCGAGGTGCTCACCGCCACCGGCACGACCCGGCAGGTCACCGTGAACCTGCCGGTCACCCAGCAGGAACTGGCGAAGGTCGGCGACCAGGTCCGGGTGCGGTTGCCGGGTGGCACGACCACGACCGGGAAGATCACCGAGCTGGGCACCACCGCCAGCGCCGGCTCGGAGAACGGCGGCCAGGCCCAGACCGGTGAGGGGACCGAGACGGCGACCATCCCGGTGTACATCACGCTGACCGATCCGTCCGCCGCGGGGCGCCTGGACGGAGCCCCGGTGACGGTCGGCTTCACCAGCGCCACCCGCAAGAACGTCCTGGCGGTGCCGGTCACGGCGCTGCTGGCCGAGGCGGACGGCAGCTACGCGGTCGAGGTCGTCGACGGCGAGCGGACCCGGCGGGTGCCGGTCGAGGTCGGCAGCTTTGCGGACAGCCTGGTGGAGGTCTCCGGGCCCGGCCTGGAGGCCGGGATGCGGGTGGAGGTGCCCGGGTCGTGACCGAGACGCCCGTTGCGGCCTTGGAGGCCGTCACCAAGACCTATCCCGGCGGTGTACAGGCGCTGCGTACGGTGTCTCTCACGGTGATGCCCGGGGAACTGGTCGCCATCTGCGGACCGTCCGGTTCGGGCAAGTCCACCCTGCTCCACCTGATGGGGGCCCTGGACCGGCCCACCAGCGGTCGGGTGCTGATCCAGGGGCACGACGTCGCCACGCTGCCGGACCGGCGGCTGGCGGCGGTGCGGGCCCGGTGGATCGGCTTCGTGTTCCAGCAGTTCTTCCTCACCGCGCACATGTCCGCCCTGGACAACGTGGCGAACGGACTGCTCTACCACGGCATACCCGCCCGGCAACGGCGGGAGCGGGCCCGTGCCGCCCTGGAGCAGGTGGGCCTGGGCCACCGCGTCCACCACCGTCCGGCGGAGATGTCGGGCGGCGAGCGGCAGCGGGTCGCGGTGGCCCGGGCGGTGGTCGCCCGACCCGCGCTGCTGTTGGCGGACGAGCCGACCGGAAACCTCGACTCGGAGTCCGGGGAGGCGGTGGTGCGGTTGCTCACCGAACTCAACCAGGCCGGTACCACCATCGTGGTGATCACCCACAACGTGGAGCTGGCCGAGGCGCTGCCGCGCCGGGTCGACATCCTCGACGGGCGGATCCGGGCCGACTCCCGGGAGACCGGTTCCCGAGAGGCGGTGGCGGCCGCATGACCCCGCTTCCGCCACCGACCCGCCTCCACGGCCGGGACATGGCCGCGGTCGGCCTGACCGGGCTCCGGGGCCGGCCGATGCGGGCGGCGCTGTCCGCGCTCGGCATCGCCATCGGCATCGCCGCCATGGTGGCGGTGCTCGGAATCAGCACCGCCAGCCGGGCCGGGCTGATGAACGAGATCAGTCAGCTCGGCACGAACCTGCTCACCGTAACGCCCGGGCAGTCGCTCTTCGGCGAAGACGCCAAGCTGCCGACCGAGGCCCCCGGGATGATCTCCCGGATCCCCGGGGTGACCTCGGTCTCGGCGGTCGGGCAGATCTCGGGGGCGAGCGTACGCCGGACCGACAGGATCGACGTCAGTCAGACCAACGGCATCGCCGTCCAGGCGACCCAGCTCGACCTGCTGGAGAACCTTGGCGGCACGATGCGCTCCGGCACCTGGCTCAACGCGGGCACCAGCCTATACCCGGCCGTGGTGCTGGGGGCGGTGGCCGCCCACCGCCTCGGCATCGACGGGCCGGGGGAGTACGTCTACATCGCGGGCCGCTGGTTCACGGTGCTGGGCGTGATCAACCCGCTGGTGCTCGCCCCGGAGATCGACCGGTCCGCGTTGGTCGGCTGGGAGGCCGCCGAGGAACTGCTCGGCTTCGACGGACATCCGACGACGATCTACGAACGGTCGACCGACGAGTCGGTCGCCGACGTACGGGCGGTGCTGGCGGCCACGGCGAACCCGGAGAACCCCGAGCAGGTCACGATCAGCCGGCCCTCCGACGCCCTGACCGCGCAGTTGGCCGCCGCCTCGGCGTTCAACTCGCTGTTCCTCGGCCTCGGTGCGGTGGCCCTGTTGGTGGGGGGTGTCGGGATCGCCAACATCATGGTGATCTCGGTGCTGGAGCGCCGGCAGGAGATCGGGTTGCGGCGGGCGCTCGGCGCGACCCGGGGGCACATCCGGCTCCAGTTCCTGACCGAGTCGGTGCTGTTGTCGATGATCGGCGGGGTGACCGGGGTCGTGCTGGGTCTGGCGGTCACGCTCGGGTACGCGTTCTACCGGGACTGGCCGTCCGTCCTGCCCACCCAGGCACTGGTCGGTGGCGTTCTCGCCGCCGTCGTGGTCGGCGCGGTCGCCGGGCTGTACCCGGCACGTCGGGCCGCGCGTCTGGCCCCGACCCAGGCGCTCTCCACCGGCTGAAGGTCCGGGCCGCCGGCCCGGCGGCCCGGACCCCCGACCACCGTCGGGGCCGGAACCGTACCCGCGGTTCCGGCCCCGGTTTGGTTTGCCAGGTGCCGGCGGTGGTACGCGGCGCCGCGCCGCGCCGATCCGAGGGCGCGGGGACCGGTACCGGGCCCGGGTCGAACTCCGCCGGAACCGACGGAGAGCCCGGTCCGTCGGCCGGGTGGAGCCGCCGGCCCGGACCGACTGGGACCGGGGACATCGCCGGGTCGTGGCGGTGCCCTGGCGCCGCACTGACGCTTCCCTGGGGACGCTTGTCGCGGCTCGCGGCGGCATGTGAACCTGAGGTCCCGGGCAGCCGGCGTCGGACCGCCCCGCCGCGGCACAGGCTGATCGTCCCGTCATCCCAGTCCCGGGTTCCACCCGTTCCGGACCGTTTCGAAACGCCGCCAGGAGTGGCCATCGCCATGCAGCAGAGCAGCCTCGACGTGACGACGACGAATGCCTCGGCGCCCCGGGACGCGACGTGGCGGGCGGCCGGCGCGGACCTGCGTACGGCCGAACTGCACGCCAGCGTCGCCGACCCGGTGCTCGACACGATGAACTTCCTGAACGAGATCACCCTCCGCTACCCGGATGCCATCTCCTTCGCCCCCGGGCGTCCGTACGACGGCTCCTTCGACGTGGAGGCGATAATCGGGCACCTCCGTCGGTATCTGCGGCACCTGGCGGCGCAGGGCCACTCGCCACGGCAGCTCCGCGACGCGCTCTACCAGTACGGCCCCACGGCGGGTCAGATCCGTGAGCTCATCGCCGCGTCGCTGGCCACGGACGAGGGAATCGACGTTCCGCCGGAGTCCATCGTGGTCACCGTCGGCAGCCAGGAGGCGATGCTGCTGGTGCTGCGGGCGCTGATCTCCCAGCCGGAGGACGTCCTGGTCGTGGTCAGCCCCTGCTACGTCGGGATCACCGGCGCGGCCAGGTTGCTGGACGTCCCGGTGGTCGCCGTGCCGGAGCGCGCGGAGGGGCTGCGCTGTACCGACGTCGAGGCGGCGGTCCGGGCCGAGCGGGCCCGGGGTCGGCGTCCCCGGGCGTGCTACGTCGTCCCGGACCACTCCAACCCGTCCGGCAGCACGCTCTCCCAGCGGGATCGGGCGGACCTGCTCGCCCTGGCCCGGCGGGAGGACCTGCTCATCATCGAGGACAGCCCGTACCGGCTGGTCAGTCCCGGTACGCCGTTGCCGACGCTGAAGTCCCTGGACCGCGAGCGCCGGGTGATCCACCTCGGCTCGTACTCCAAGACCCTCTTCCCCGGCGTCCGCCTCGGGTACGTGGTGGCGGACCAGCGGGTCGTCGACGAGACGGGCCGGGTGAGTCTGCTCGCCGACGCATTGGCCAAGATCAAGAGCATGGTGACGGTGAACACCTCGTCACTCAGCCAGGCGGTGGTCGCCGGCGCGCTGCTCGCCGCCGACGGGCGCGTCTCCGCGCTCAACGTCGAGGCGGCGGAGCGGTACGGCCAGGCGATGCGGGCCACCCTGCGGGAGCTGGAGCGGTGCTTCCCCGCGTCGCGCCGGGCGGAGTTGGGCGTGCGGTGGAACCGGCCGGACGGCGGCTTCTTTCTCACCATGCAGGTCGGGTTCCCGGCCGACAACGCCGCGCTGACCCGCTCCGCCGAGCGGTTCGGCGTCATCTGGACGCCGATGAGCTACTTCCATCCGGACGGCGGCGGCGGGCGCAGCCTGCGGCTCTCGATCAGTTACCTGACGTTGCCCGACATCACCGAGGGCGTGGCCAGGTTGGCCCGCTTCGTCGAGTCCGAGACCAGGCGGAGGTAGCAATGCGGTCCGTGGTGTTTGACGTCGAGTCGGCCGAGGCCCGGTTCACCGTGGTGGTGAACCGGGAGGAGCAGTACGCGCTCTGGCCCGCCGACCTGCCCGTCCCCGGCGGCTGGTCGGAGGCCGGGTTCCGCGGGACCCTCCCGGAGTGTGAGGCGTACCTGGAGGAGACCTGGACGGACCTGCGGCCGAAGAGCCTGCGGGGCTGGCTCGCGGAGGTCGGCCGGGACTGAGCGCCCGGATGTTCCCGTCCGGCGGCCCGGGCACCCGGCGCTCGGGCCGCCGCGGGTCAGCCGGTCGAGCCGGCCGCGACCGCGTCCGCCTGTCGGGGGAGCGCCGCCGCGGTGTCGGGCCGGGGAAACCGCACGCTCACCTCGAGCCCGCCGCCCGGGTTCGGCCGGGCGGTGACGGTCGCGCTGTGGGCGCGGGCGATCGACGCGACGATGGAGAGCCCCAGGCCGGCACCGTCCACCGAGCCCGTCCGGTCGGTGTGCAACCGGCGGAATGGTTCGAACAGCTCGTTGACCCGCTCCTCCGGCACCTCGGGGCCGGTGTTGCGGACGGTCAGGGTGTACCCGGCGAGCGAAACCTCGACGACGCCGCCCGGCCGGTTGTAGCGGATTGCGTTGTGCAGCAGGTTCGCGAAGAGCCGGTTCAGCAGGACCGGGTCGCCGGAGACGACGGTCGGCTCGGTCGTCAGGTGGACGGTGACGCCGTCCGCCGGTACGTCGTTCCGGGCCTGCTGGATCAGCACGTCCAGGGCAACCGGCTCGGGCGCGTCCAGACCCCGGTCGCCCTGGGCGAGCGTGAGCAGGCCGTCGATCAGCCGCTCGGTCCGCCGGTTCACGGTCAACAGTTCCCGGCGTACCTCCGCCAACCGCTCCGGCGGCGGGTCGTCCAGCCCGATCTCGATCGCCGCGCGCTGGATGGCCAGCGGGGTACGCAGCTCGTGCGAGGCGTTGGCGATGAACTGCCGCTGGCTGCGGACCGACCGCTCCAGCCGGTCCAGCATCGCGTCGAAGGTGTCGGCGAGTTCCTTCAGCTCGTCGTCGGGGCCGGCGAGTGCGATCCGTTCGTGGAGGTTGGACAGGGAGAGCCGACGGGCGGTGGTGGTGATCCGGTGCAGCGGGCGCAGCAGCCGCCCGGCGAGCCACCAGCCGGCGGCGACGGAGACGGCGGTGAGCACGACCACGACGATCGCCGTCACCGTCCACTGGAACTGGAGAATGTCGTCGCGGAGGTTGTCGGTGACCTCGATGATCTCGGGCGTGTGCCGGATCGGCACCGGGGTTGGGGGGTTCTGGGGGACCGTGCCGGGCGGGGAGAGCACCTCCGGCGGCAACTGGTTGCTGTTTCTGATCAGCGTGACCCTCCGCTCCAGCATGTCGCGGAGCAACAGGTTCACCACCACGAGCAGGGTCGTGGAGGTGGCGAGGAAGAGGGCGCTGTAGAGGGCGGTCAGGCGTACGCGTACGGTGCGGCGCGCTATAGCCGGTATCCGGCCCCAGGCACGGTCTCGATGCACGGAGGGTCTCCCAGCTTGCTGCGGAGTCTGCTGATGATCACGCGGACCACGCTGCTGAACGGGTCGACGTGCTCGTCCCAGGCGCTTTCGAGGAGTTCCTCCGCGCTCACCACCCGGCCCTCGGCACGCATCAACGTCTCCAGCACGGCGAACTCCTTCATCGACAGCGGCAGATAGCGGCCGTCGCGGAAGGCCTGCACCCGGTGGCTGTTCAGCACGATCCCCTTACGCTGCAGGACCGGGGGCAGCGGCGCCTGGCTGCGCCGGCCCAGGGCCTGCACCCGGGCCACCAGTTCGCTGTAGTCGAACGGCTTGGGGAGGTAGTCGTCGGCGCCGAGCGTGAGCCCGGCGACGCGGTCCTGCACGGACGCCGCCGCGGTCAGCATCAGGATGCGGGTCCGGGCCCCGGCCTCGGCCAGCTCGCGGCAGAGCACGTCACCGTGCACCTCGGGCAGGTCGCGGTCCAGGACGAGTACGTCGTAGTCGTTCACCGCCAGCCGCTCCGAGGCGGCCGCCCCGTCGTACACCACGTCCACCGCCATGGCGTGCTTCCGGAGTCCCTCCGCCACCAGCTTGGCCAGCATCTGTTCGTCTTCGGCCACCAGAACGCGCATGCCCCATTGTCACCTCCTGGGTGGTATCAGCGCTGTTAACGCGGGCGTTCACCCTGCTGCAACACCCGGCGCGGGAGGATCGCCCCGTGCGGAGCGGACCAGGTGACTGTGGGATCGCCCGGCAGGTGGCGTCGGTGGTGGGCCAGGGCGTCCGGGTCGCCCGGGAGGGACACCTCCCAGGCGACCCGGCGTCCGGGCGACGGCCCGGGAGCGGGCACCCACCCCGGCGCGCACGCTCATCCGGCCGACGAGGGCAGCGTGAGGCTCGCCGGCGCGACCTGTTCGAGGATCGCCCGGTGCAGGTTCTGCAGCTCTCGTCCGGGCTCGATGCCCAGGTCCTCGCGCAGCCGGCGCCGGATCTGGGCGTACGCGTGCAGCGCCTCCGCCTGTCGCGCGCAGCGGTAGAGCGCGACCATGAGTTGGGCCCGGAGGGTTTCGTGGAACTGATGCATCGAGACCAGTTTCTTCAGCTCGGGCACGATCGTCCGATGGTTGCCCAGTTCGAGTTCGGCCGCGAAGAGGTCCTCGTACGCGGTGACCCGCTCGTCCTCGAGGAACCGGGCCTCCTGCTGGAGCAGCTTCCCGGGGATGCCGGCGAGCGCGTTGCCCCGCCACAGCGAGAGCGCGCTGCGGAGATCCCGGGCCGAACCGGCCAGGTCGCCGTGCTGGGCCTTCTCGCGGGCCTCGGCGACCCGGTCGCGGAAGGACCAGACGTCGGTCTCGTCGGGGTCGACCTGTAACCGGTAGCCGGCCGCGCTGGTGGTGAGTTCCACGCCGGTCATGGGCTGCAGCAACTGGCGGAGCCGGTAGATGTACGACTGGAGGGTGGTCTGCGCCGCGACGGGTGGTTGACCGTCCCAGACGAAGCGGGTGAGCCGCTCGACGGGTACCTCGTTGTTGGCGTCGAGCAGCAGGGTCACGAGGACGGCCCGCTGTTTGGGCGCTGTGATGGATATCCGAGTGTTGTTCGCGTTTACCTCGAGGCTGCCGAGAATGGCGAAGCGCAAGGTTGATCCCCCGTTTCTACGTGATCCGATGTTCACCCGGACAACGCTCTTCATGCGACGTATCCCCCTGTACGTCAGGTGATGTGTGACAGCCGGCCGTGGCCGGGCGGGGCGGGCGTCACATTGCGCGGAATGGCGGTGGGACGCGTGTCTCGCGGTGACGCGGCGACGGTGCCGGGCCGACCTGTCGACAAGTGTTGCTGGCGTGGCTAATGACTGGGCGCTGGAGCGACGCTGGCGTGGCGCATGGGTCTTCCCAGGTCATGGGTGATCGGGTCTGCGAATACCTGAAAGAATATCATCCGCGCCAATGCATGCCTCGTTCGTGTTGGCTGAGTCGGATGGGCTTTTCGGACGGTGACGGCTGAGCTGTGAGGGCCGTTTTGCCCCCGGTTGGGTTGTTGTAACAACGGTCGCTCGGGGCGATAGCCGGATATCGGACTCCGTTTCTGTCGGAACACTTCCAGATCGAGTTCGGCGGCCGGCCTGATCACGTCGGCGGAGCGGGCCCCGCACGGGTCCGTCGGCCGGCCGCCCCCCGCGATGGCGGCCGGTGGGCGCGGCGGTGACCCGCCCCACGGCGTTCCGGCGGTGTCGCCGGCGGGTGCGGCTGGCGCACCGGTGGACGGAATCCGGCGCTGTACCGTACGCCGGGTGCGGGTGGCGAGGCCGTGATCTGGTGCGGCGCCCGCGTACCCGGCGGCCGCCGGCGACGCCGGTACCCGGCCGTTCGGAGTGGACGCGGGGCCGGGGCGGACCGCCGTCGCCGACGGCACGACGGCCCGCCCGTCCCGCCGCACACGGATACGGCTCCAGTGATATTCCGACGGGGCTCCAGTGCGATACCGCGCCGTTTCCAGATGTGTCGTATTCGCGCATACCCGTTATGGTGCCGCACCCTGTCGGGAATCATTCTTGACGCGTCTTGACGGCTTCCGTTACGTTCCATGGCCGGAACTCGGACGTGGTCGGGGAGATCGCATTTTGTCGGGTCGGCAACCGGTGCCGGCCGATCGGTCGACGGGGCAGAAGATATGCCCACGACAGTTTTTGGTGGCTCGTGCCGTCTGGGACCGGATCTTTGTTTCCGAGCGTGAGTGCTGGTGGGAAAGATTCGCTCCGATCCTGGGTGGGTTCGGCCAGTTCCGGTTCTGGTCTCCCTGTGACGTCGTACCAGTGGGAAGGTGAGTTGAATTGAGTGAGAAGGACACCGGGCGGCTGCTCGTCAAGGCACGCATGTGGGGGTGGACGTACCGATGACGATCGAGGTCGACGTCCCCCGGTCGGAATTGCTGGAGACGGCTCTGCCGGTCGACCCGGGGCTACCCGCCATTTCCCGAATCGTCGGCGTCGGCACGGCGGTGTCGGAACGGTCCTATTCGCAGCGCGAGGTGCTCGACCGGTTCCGGGTCGCCGACCCGAAGGTCCGGTCGATCTTCCTCAACAGCGCGATCGAGCGACGGTACCTGACGCTGCCCGGGGTGGACGAGAACGGCGCCCCCCAGCCGGAGAGCCAGGGCGACCTGCTCGACAAGCACAAGCGGCTGGCCGTGGAGATGGGAGCCCGGGCGCTGCTGGCCTGTCTGGACAACGCCGGCCGCCGGCTGTCGGAGATCCGGTACCTGTGCTGCGTGACCTCGACGGGCTTCCTCACCCCGGGGGTGAGCGCCCTGCTCATCCGCGAGCTGGGCATCGACCGGCACTGCGCGCGGGTCGACATCGTCGGGATGGGCTGCAACGCCGGCCTGAACGGGATGAACGCGGTCGCGGGCTGGACCGCTGCCCACCCCGGCGAACTCGCCGTGATGGTCTGCACCGAAGCCTGCTCCGCCGCCTACGTCTTCGACTCCACGATGCGCACGGCGGTGGTCAACAGCCTCTTCGGCGACGGCGCCGCGGCGGTGGCGCTGGAGAACCGGGCGCTTGACGACCCGGTCGGACGGTCGGGCGGCGCCGCCGGGCCGCGGGTGCTCAAGTTTGCCAGCTGCATCATCACCGACGCCCTGGAGGCGATGCGGTACGACTGGGACCGGGCCCAGGGAAAGTTCAGCTTCTTCCTCGACCCGAACATCCCGTACGTCGTCGGCGCGCACGCCGGGATCGTGGCCGAGCGGCTGCTCGCCGGGACCGGGCTCCGGCTGAGCGACATCAGCCACTGGCTGATGCACTCCGGCGGCAAGAAGGTCATCGACGCGGTGATGGTGAACCTCGGGCTGACCCGGTACGACGTCCGGCACACCATCGACGTGCTGCGCGACTACGGGAACCTCTCCAGCGGCGCGTTCCTGTTCTCGTACGAGCGGCTGATGCGTGAGGGCGTGACCCGACCGGGCGAGTACGGCGTGCTCATGACCATGGGCCCCGGCTCGACCATCGAGATGGCGCTGGTCCAGTGGTGACGGCAGGGAGGCGGGACGACATGGGACGCGAGGAGAGGGAACTCGTCAACGGCGGCCGGATGCCCGACGGCACCGGCCCGACGCTGCGGATCGACGGTGAACTGCCGCTGAGCGCGGAGCTGGTCGCCCGGGTCGGGGCGTGCTGCGACCAGGCCGAGGACCTGGGGGAGTCCGGGCTGCTTCGGGTCGTCGTCTCCGGGGTTCCGGAGCCGGGCTGGAGCCGGGGGCTGGACGTCGCCCTGGTCAGCAAGTGGGAGCGGGCGCTGCGCCGGCTGGAGCGGCTCCCCGTCGCCACCCTCGCCGTGGCGGTCGGCGACTGCGGCGGTACGGCGCTGGAGGCGCTGCTGGCCACCGACTACCGGATCGCCGCGGCCGACGTACGGCTGGTGCTGCCGGCCGAGGACGGGGCGGTCTGGCCGGGCATGCTGCTCTACCGGCTCGTCCAGCAGGCCGGAGTGGCCCGGGTCCGCCGGGCCGTGCTGTTCGGCGCGGCGATCGAGGCGGACGAGGCCCTGGACATGCGGCTGCTCGACGAACTGGTGGCGGATCCGATGGCCGCGCTCGCCGCGTCGCCGTCGGCGGTGGTGGGGGGCTGCCCCCGGCCGGACCTGGCGGTCCGGCGACGGCTCGCGTTCGACGCGCCCTCGACGACGTTCGAGAACGCGCTCGGCGTCCACCTCGCGGCCTGCGACCGGGTCCTGCGCCGCAGCCCGAGCGAGGTGATCGCGTGACCAGCGGATCGGCCCTGGCAGGGCAGCGGACCGAGGCGGCCGACGGGCGGACCTCGGCGGTGGAGCGGGCCTGGGCGCCGGTGGCCCGGGCGATCGCCGAGGCGGAGCGGCCCCTCGCCGAGCTTCCGGTGCCGTCGGCGCGCTCGGCGGACGAGCGTGCCCGGGCGGCGCAGGCGCGGGACGCGGCACGCCGGCTCCGCGCCGACTTCCTGGCCGAGCACGTGGTCGCCGTGTACGACCGGCTCACCGCGGACCGCTCGACGTACCTGCGCCTCGACGAACTGGTCGCGGCCGCCGCGCAGGTCTTTCCGGGGCTGGTCCCCAGCGCGGCCCAGTGCGCGGCGGAGCGGGGCCTGCCGCAGGCCGGCAAGGAGGGCCACGAGATCGACCAGGGCCTCTTCCTCGGCGCGGTGCTGGGCTCACCGGTGGCCGGGACGCACCTGATGGCGGCGATGCTGCGGCCGACACCGCGGGCGCTCCGGCTACTGCCGGAGTTCGTCCGGACGGGCAGCGTCGCGCTCGACTCGGTACGGGTCGAGCGGCGGGACGGGGCCGCGTACCTGACCATGACCCGCGACGACTGCCTGAACGCCGAGGACGAGCGGCAGGTCGACGACATGGAGACCGCCGTCGACCTCGCGCTGCTCGACCCGGAGGTCCGGGTCGGGGTGCTGCGGGGCGGCGAGATGAGCCACCCGCGGTACCGGGGTCGGCGGGTGTTCAGCGCCGGGATCAACCTCAAGAAGCTGCACGCGGGCGAGATCCCGCTGGTCGGGTTCCTGCTCCGGCGGGAGCTCGGCTACCTCAACAAGGTGGTCCGCGGCATCCTGCCCGACGGCGAGGCGCCGTGGCACGGCCGGCAGGTGGAAAAGCCCTGGTTGGCCGCGGTGGACGGCTTCGCCATCGGCGGCGGCGCCCAGGTGCTGCTGGTCTTCGACCTGGTGATCGCGGCGTCCGACGCGTACCTGAGTCTGCCCGCCGCCCAGGAGGGGATCATTCCCGGCGCGGCCAACTTCCGGCTCACCCGATCCGGTGGGTCGCGGCTGGCCCGGCAGGTCATCCTGCAGGGTCGGCGGATCTGGGCGACCGAGCCGGATGCCCGGTTCCTGGTCGACCAGGTGGTCGAGCCCGAGAAGATGGCGGAGGCGATCGCGGCCGGCGTGGCGCAGCTCGCCGGCCCGGCGGTGGTGCCGAACCGGCGGATGCTCAACCTCGCGGAGGAGCCACCGGACGAGTTCCGGCGGTACCTGGCCGAGTTCGCGCTCCGCCAGGCCCTGCGGCTCTACAGCAGCGACGTGTTGGAGAAGGTGAGCCGGTTCTCCGGTCGCGGCGCGACGCCGCCCGACTCGGCGGTGCGTGCGCCCGCGGACGGGGCGGCGGGAGTGCCGGCCGAGCCGGTGGCGGGAATGCGGGCGGACGCGGTCGCGGGAGTGCGGGCGTGATGAGCCCACGGGTCGGTGCCGGTCCGGCTGCCCCGGCCGGCGTCACCCCGGACGGGCGGGCCGGGTCCACCCCGGCCGCCCGGGCCGGTACCGACCCGGACCGGCCCCGGGTCCGGTACGAGAAGCGGGACGGCGTCGCGTGGGTCACCCTGGACCGACCGGAGGTGCTGAACGCGCTGGACGGCCGGACCCACGAGGAGCTGGCCGCGGTCTGGACGGACGTGGAGGCCGACCCGGAGGTGCGGGTGGCCGTGTTGACCGGTGCGGGCGATCGGGCCTTCTCGGTGGGGCAGGACCTGCGGGAACGGGTCCGGCTCACGGAGCAGGGCGCCGGCCCGTTCACCATCGGTAGCCGGGACCAGCCCGGCTGGCCCCGGCTCACCGAGCGCTTCGACCTGTCCAAACCGGTGATCGCCCGGGTCAACGGGTACGCCCTCGGCGGGGGCTTCGAACTCGTCCTCGCCTGCGATCTCGCCATCGCGGCCCGGAACGCCGTCTTCGCATTGCCGGAGGCGCGCCTGGGTCTGATCCCGGGTGCGGGTGGGGTGTTTCGGCTCGCCCGCCAGTTGCCGCTCAAGACCGCGATGGGATATCTGCTGACCGGACGTCGCCTCAGCGCCGAGCAGGCACTGCGATTCGGCCTGGTGAACGAGGTGGTCGAGCCCGAGGACCTGGACGGGTGCGTCGCTCGGTGGGTCGATGACGTGATCCGGAGTGCGCCGCTTTCCGTGGCGGCAATCAAGGAATGTGTCCACCGTTCGCTCGACATGTCACTGGAACAGGCATTCGCGACCCGGTACGTCTGGGAGGAGCGGCGGATGCGCAGCCAGGACGCCGTGGAGGGGCCCCGGGCCTTCCTGGAGAAGCGTCCACCGGTCTGGTCCGGACGGTGATACGCCGGGCCGCCCGGTGCCCCCGGGACGTCCATTTCGGCTCCAGCGTACGTCCAGCCCGGATCCGTATCGGGTCCACCAATTCTGCTTCATTTCTACAAGCAAACACCTGCGTCATGTAAATGCCCGTCACGGGCTGCGGAATTGTCTGTCAAAAATGCGAGAGGCCTCTTGCGTCGCCGCGGTCGGCCACCCTAGCATCAGATTTCGTAACCGGCGGTCGACGACGGTCGATCAAATGTGGAATTCCTGTGTGTCGCGCCCGTCGCGCCGGTGATTGACGCGCCTCGACACGTCATCCGGAATCGTCCGGCTCGCCATCGCGGCGGTCGGTCGGGTGGCGGCCCGGGAGCCGGGTGGCGGGCGGCGAGGGTGCCGCGGCGTCCCCGGCGGGGCACCGGGGCCGAGGCCGGGCGAGTTCCGAGAGCAGCTCCAGGACCGAAAGGGTGGTGTGCCGATGGGTGAGCCTGTGGGGCCGCGCCCGACGCGGGGTCCGGTTCCGGCCGGGAGGCCGGGTCCGGTGAAGGTCCCGGTCGGCGGGCCGATCAGGATCCCGGTGCCGGCGGGTGGCGCCCCGCCGGGAGACGTCCCGGTGGACGGTCCCGGACCGGTGCCGGTGGACGGTGCCGGTCCGACCGGCGGGCCGGTCGCGGCGCCGGTGGCGGATGCCCGGCCGGTGGGCGGACCGGTGCTGGTGGACGGTGCCGGCCCGGCCGAGGGACCCGTACCCGCGGGTGGCCCGGCGCCCGGCGCGGGACCCGGCCCGGCCGGGCCGCCGATGCGGGTGATGGGGCCGATGCGGCGGATCGGCGGAGGGCCGGGTGCGGCCTTCGGCGAGGGCCCGGAGATGGCGCAGGGCCCGGTCACCGAGGGACAGACCCGGTACGGCTTCCGCGACACCATACGGCTGGCCGCGTCCGCGCTCCGACTCGTCTGGGCGGCCGGCCGCCGCGAGCTGATCACCATACTGGCGATGGACGTCCTGCAGGCGGTCGCGGTCTTCTTCGTGATCATTCAGCTGCAGCGGGTCATCACCGATCTGATCATCCGGAACGAGGGGGGTAGCGCCTCCCAACTCTTCCTCAACATCGGTCTCTTCGTCGGCGCGAACATCCTGGTGGTGATCGCGCAGGCGGTGATCTCCAACCGGAGACCACTGCTCAGCGAACGGACCGCGATGTACGTCTGCGGCCAGGTCATCCGGGTCGCCAGCGCCGCCGAACTGGGCGACTTCGACGACTCCCGGTTCCACGACCGGCTCCAGCGGGCGGCGGCGAGCGCCGCCACCCGCCCCTCGATGCTGGTGCAGAGCCTGGTCATGATCGTCCAGGAGCTGATCGCGGCGGTCTCGATCTGGCTGGCCCTGGTCCTCATCGCACCGTGGATCGCGGTGGCCCTGCTGGTGGTGGTCGTCCCGGTGTGGATCAGCGGTGTGCGGGGCGGCGAGCACTTCTTCGGGTTCATCACCCGGATCACTCACACCGACCGCGGGCGCAACTACCTCTTCGGCCTGCTCACCAGCCGGGAGGCGGCCAAGGAGATCCGGGCGTTCAACATCGCCGGCTTCCTGGCCGAGCGCTGGCGGGCCTCGATGGGCAAGCGGATCGACCTGCTGGCCGAGACGATGCGCAAGCGGATGCGGGCCTCGCTGCTCGGCTCGGTGGGGAGCAACGTGGTGATGGCGCTCGCGGCGGCGGCGCTGATCGCGATGAACCACTGGGGAATGCTGACGCTGGCCGAGACGGCGACCGTGGCCGGTGTCCTGATGATGTTCAGCCAGCGGCTGCTCCGGTCGGTCGCCATGGCCAACGACTTCTTCGAGTCGGCTCCGCTGGTCCGCGACCTCAACGAGTTCCTCGCGCTCGAACCGAGCCTGATCCGGACCAGGTCCGGCCTTCCCTTCGGGGGCGAGTTCGCGGAGATCGAGCTGGATAACGTCTCGTTCACCTACTTCGGCGCCGAACGCGAGGCGCTCCGCGACGTGTCACTGCGCATCCGTGCCGGCGAGGTGGTGGCCCTGGTCGGGGAGAACGGCTCCGGGAAGACCACCCTGGCCAAGCTCCTCGGCGGGCTGTACGTACCGCAGCAGGGCGCGATCCGGATCGACGGGACCGACCTGCGGGAGATCGACACCGACAGCTGGCGGTCCGCGGTCGCGGTGCTCTTCCAGGACTTCATCCGGTACGCGCTGCCGGCGGGCGAGAACATCCACGTCGGCCGGACCACCCGGGAGCCGGTGCTGGAGGAGATCCGGGCGGCGGCCCGGGCAGCCGGTGCCGACGACTTCCTCTCGGCGCTGCCGGACGGCTACCGGACGATCCTGTCGCCGCAGTTCAACCGCGGCCAGGACCTGTCGCTGGGACAGTGGCAGCGGGTGGCGCTCGCCCGGGCGTTCTACCGGGACGCGCCACTGGTCATCCTCGACGAGCCGACCGCGTCGCTGGACGCCCGGGCGGAACGCGCCCTCTTCGACAGCGTGCGGGACCTGTACGCGAACCGTACCGTGCTGCTGGTCTCCCACCGGTTCGCCACGGTGCGCTCCGCCGACCGCATCATCGTGCTGCGCGACGGTCGGGTCATCGAGCAGGGCACCCACGACGAGCTGATGGCGGCGAACGGCCTCTACGCGGAGCTGTTCACCATCCAGGCCAGCGGCTTCGTCGACGCCGCGGAGGAGGACGACGATCCGGAGGCCTCGGGTGACCGGGAGTCCGGAGCCGTCGGCGAGCCGGGTGGGGCGCCCCGGATCGGGGCCGCGCCGGTTCAGGGGGGACGGTGACCAGCCAGCCGGCCGGGCGGGGGGTGCCGCCGGAATCCGCGTCGATCCCGGTGGGCCGCTCCTCCGCCGGCCGGCTGGCGATCCGGGGCCGGCCGGGGCCGGCCGGGAGGGGACATCGCTGGGGCCCGCCGGCCCCCGCGGGTCGGCCGGTCCACGCCGGCCCGCCGCTTTCCGCCGGTACGTCTCCCACAGGCCCGCGGCTCCCCGCCGTCCCGCCGTCTCCCGCCGGCCCGCCGGCCCCGGATCCGGTCGACGACGGGGTGCTGATCCCGATCCGTCGGGGGGAGCGCTTCCCGGCGGTCTTCGGGGTGCACTCCTCCACCGGCGGGGTGGCCGAGTTCGTCACCCTGGCCCAGCAACTCGACGACGGGCAGCAGTTCTTCGGGCTCCAGTCCCGGGGGCTGCTCGGCGGACCGCGGCCGGTCCCGACCGTGCCGGAGATGGCCCGGGACTACCTCGGGCAGGTACGGCGGGTGCAGCCGGTCGGGCCGTACCTCTTCGCGGCCTGGTCGATGGGGGGCTACGTCGCGGTCGAGATGGCGCGGCAGGCGGCCGAGCGGGGCGACCGGGTCGGCGGCGTCTTCCTGATCGCGCCGCCGCACGACGACCGGTACGGCCCGTGGCGGCGCTGGACGGGATGGCGGGCAGCCCGGAAGGTCCTGCGGAACCTGGACGACCGGATCGGGGCGGAGCCGGCCGAGGCGCCTCCGGGGCGGGAACTCCTGCCGTTGTGGGACCTGGACGAGGAGTCGTTGCCGGACCCGCTCGACGACGGCGTGGGCCTGCTCAGCGCGGAGGACCGGCAGCGGTTGCGGGTTGAGCGGACGAACCTGGTCAACGTCTGGGCCGGAATCCGCTACCGCGCGCGGCTGCGCCGGAGACTGCGCCCGTACGACCTGCGGGTCGTGCTCTTCGTGCCGCGCGACGACCCGGCGCGGGAGCGGCGCGACGCGGTCGCGCAGTGGCGAGGCGCGCTCCGGACCGAGCCCGAGGTGGTGTCCGTGCCGGGCGGACACGGCGACGTCCTGGTCGGGCCCGGGGCCCGGCTGATCGGGGCCCGGCTCCGCGCCGAGGTGGCCCGATGGTGACGGGTCCGGCCCACGACGTCGCGCTCGTGGTGACGAGGGCGACGGTGAACCACGGCGCCGCGCCCGGATCGGCGGCGGCGAGGTCCGCGGACCCCCGACCGGGCCGGCCGCGGCGGCAATTGCCCGAAGCAAGTGACTGGCGAGGGTGGGTGTGTGCAGGTGACGGTCTCTCCTTCTGAACTTCTTGGCGACCTCGAGGGCCGGGGTGTTCGCCTCTACCTGGCCGAGGACCAGCTCCGGGCGCTCGCCCCGAGGAACGTCCTCACCGAGGAGTTGCGGCAGCGGATCCGGGACAGCCGGGAGGCGCTGATCGAGCTGCTGCGGCGGCGGGCCAGCCAGGCTGACCTCATGACGGCCCCGCCGATCCGGGTGGCGGGCCGGGACGGGGTGCTGCCGCTGTCGTTCGCGCAGCAGCGCCTCTGGTTCCTGGCCCAGCTCGACCCGGACTCGGTGGAGTACAACATGCCGATGCCGGTGTGGTGGGAGGGCGACCTCGACCGGTCCGCCCTCGCCCGGGCCCTGGAGACCCTGCTGGAGCGGCACGAGGTGCTGCGAACCCGGCTGGTCGAGGGGCCCGACGGGGTGGCCTGCCAGGTCATCGACCCGCCGCCCCGGGTGGAGCTGCCGGTGGTGGACGTCTCCGCCGAGCCCGACCCGACCGCCGCCGCGCAGGCCCTGATCGCCCAGGACGGCGCGGTGCCGTTCGACCTCGCCACCGGGCCACTGATCCGGGCCCGGCTGATCCGGGTCAACGACCGCGAACACGTCCTCGCGCTCTGCGTGCACCACGTGGTCTTCGACGAGTGGTCGTCCGGGATCTTCCGGCGCGAACTGGGAGAACTGTACGACGCGTACCGGACCGGACGCCCGCCGAGGCTGCCGGAGCTGCCGGTGCAGTACGCCGACTTCGCGGTCTGGCAGCGGGAGTGGCTGACCGGCGAGGTGCTGGAACGGCAGTTGGAGTACTGGCGCAAGACCCTGGCCGGTGCCCCGGTTCTGGAACTGCCGACCGACCGTCCCCGACCGCCGGTGCGGTCGTCGGCGGGTGCCTCGGTGGAGTTCGAGGTGCCGGAGCGGGTGGTCGAGGGGCTGCGGGCGGTGACGCGGACCGCGGGCGCGTCGATGTTCATGACGCTGTTCAGCGCCTTCGCCGTGCTGCTCAGCCGCTACAGCGGCCAGGACGACGTGGTGATCGGCACCCCGATCGCGAACCGGAACCGGGCGGAGATCGAGGGGCTGATCGGGTTCTTCGTGAACACCCTGGTGCTGCGGACCGACCTCTCCGGCGACCCGACCTTCGCCGAGCTGCTTGGCCGGGTCCGGGAGGTGGCGCTGAGCGCGTACGCCCACCAGGACGTGCCGTTCGAGTCCGTCGTGGACGCGCTCGGGGTCAAGCGGGACCGGTCCCGGACCCCGTTGTTCCAGGTGATGTTCAGCTACGCCCAGGGCGGCGGGGCCCGGGCCGACGCGGAGGGCCCGGTAGGTCCGGTCGCGCCGGCCCGGCCCACCCCGGCCGAGGGCGGGGACGGGCACGCCCCGAAGCCGGTCAAGTTCGACCTGGCGTTGGCCTTCGGGGAGACCGGTGGCGGCGGACTCGCCGGCGGCCTCCAGTACGCCACCAGCCTCTTCGACGCCGACCGGATCGACCGGCTGGTGCGGCACCTGCTGGTGCTGCTGGAGGCGATCGCCGCCAATCCGCACCGGCGGCTCTCCCAACTGCCGCTGCTGACCGCCGAGGAGCTGGCGGAGCTGGACCGGTGGAACAGCGCCACGGCCGAGGTCCCGGCGGTCGGCGGCGTACACGAGCTGGTCGCCGCCCAGGCGGCGGCCCGGCCGGACGCGGTGGCGTTGCGCTCCGCGGGGGTGTGGCTGAGCTACGCGGAACTGGAGGCCCGGGCCAACCGACTGGCCCGCTACCTGCGGCAGGTCGGCGCGGCCCGGGAGGATCTGGTCGGGCTCTGCCTGCCGCGCGGCATCGACATGGTGGTGGCGGTGCTGGCGGTCTGGAAGGCGGGCGGCGCGTACGTGCCGATGGACCCGCAGTATCCGGCGGACCGGCTCGGCTACATGCTGACGGACAGCGGCGCCCGGTTCCTGGTGGCGACCGCGGAGACGGTGCGCACCCTGCCGGCCGGCGCGGTGCCGGCGGAGGTCCGGGTTCTGGTGCTGGACGACGCGGAGGTCCGGAGCGCGCTGGCGGAGCTGCCGGCCGACCCGGTCGGGCTGACGGTCTCGCCGGACCAGGCCGCGTACGTCATCTACACCTCCGGCTCGACCGGTCGACCCAAGGGAGTGCAGGTCAGCCACCGGGGAGTGGTGAACCTGGCGGTCGCGATGCAGCCGGTGCTCGGGGTGACCGCGGGGACGGTGGCACTCCAGTTCGCCTCGTTCAGCTTCGACGCGGCGGTGCTGGACATGGCGGTGGTGCTCGCCAACGGCGGCACCCTGGCGATCGCCACCGCGGCCGAGCAGGCCGAGCCGGGCGCGCTCGCCGCGATGATCGCCGACAACGGGGTGCAGACGGCCAGCGTGGTGCCGTCGCTGCTGGCCGTGCTCGATCCGGACCAGGTGCCCGGGGTACGCAACTGGGTGGTCGGCGCGGAGCGGTTGTCCGCCGGGCTGGCCCGTACCTGGGCCTCCCGGGCCCGGTTGTGCAACACGTACGGGCCGACCGAGGCCACCGTCATCACCACGGCGGTGCCGCTGACCGTACCTGACGGGGATCCGGAGCAGGACCCGCTCCCGCCGATCGGCGCGCCGATCGCGAACACCACGGTCCGGGTGCTGGACCGTTCCCTGCGCCCGGTGCCGGTCGGGGTGACCGGGGAGATCTACATCGGTGGTCCGGGCGTCGCCCGGGGCTACCACCGCCGGCCGGCGTTGACCGCGCGGCACTTCGTGCCCGACCCGGTCGCCGCCGACGGGTCCCGGCTGTACCGCTCCGGCGACCTGGGCCGGTGGCGCGCGGACGGGCAGCTGGAGTTCCTCGGCCGGGCCGACAACCAGGTCAAGGTCCGGGGATTCCGGATCGAGCCGGGGGAGATCGAGCACGTCCTGCGGACACATCCCGGAATCGCCGCGGCCGTGGTAATCGCGGACGGCGAGGGGGAGGACCGTCGGCTGGTCGGCTACCTCGTTCCGGCCGGCACCGATGGGCCGCCGCCCATCGCGGAGCTGCGCGACTTCCTCCGGGAACGGCTGCCGGAGTTCATGGTGCCGGCGGTCTTCGTCCCCCTGGACGCGCTGCCGCTCGGGCCGAACGGCAAGCTGGACCGCGCCGCGCTGCCGGTTCCGGACGGGGCACGGCTCGGCCCGGTCGGCGTCTACGAGGCGCCCCGGAACGCCACCGAGGAGCTGCTCGCCGGGATCTGGGCCGAACTGCTCAAGGTGGAGCGGGTCGGGGTGCACGACAACTTCTTCGACCTCGGCGGCCACTCGCTGCTGGCCACCCAGGTGATGTCCCGGGTACGGGCCATCTTCGACGTGGAGATCCCCCTCGCCACGCTCTTCGACCACCCCACCATCGCCGGGCTGGCGAAGGTGATCAACCAGCCCGTGCTGGAGGCGAGCGGTGGCCAGGAGGGGCTCGAGGAGTTCCAGCTGTGACCGCCGGTGGTCGGTGACCGCCGGCACCCGGGCGGACGCCGTGGCGACGTGCCGCCGGTACGTCGCCACGGCCGACCCGGGCCGACACCGATGGGAGCGGCGGTGACGACGACGGCATTTCCGCCGATTCGGATCGAGACCCAGCGGTTGGTCGTCGCCGAGTTCGAGGCGGCGGACGCGGGGAACGTCGCGGTCGTGATCGCGGCGGGGGAGTGGGACGCGTTGCCGCCCGGGGCGCCTCGCGACGCCGGCGCGGTGTGGCGATGGCTGCGGACCGACCTGGGTGTCTTCCGGGAGGCCGGACAGGGCGTGCACCTGGCGATCCGGCAGCGGGACAGCGGTACCCACGTCGGCGCGATGAGCCTGTTCCGCCTGGACCGCCGGCAGGGGACAGCCGAGGTCGGGTACGGCCTCCGGCCCGCCATGCGCGGCCGGGGGTACGCCGTCGAGGCGCTCTCCGCGCTGACCGCGTGGGCGCTCTCGACCGGCGGGTTGCGCCGGGTCGACGCGGTCACCGCGCCGGAGAACGCCGCCTCGCAACGGGTGGCCGAGCGGGCCGGCTACCTCCGGGTGGGCGTCACCCGCGATCCGCTGACGGGCCGGGAGATGCTGGTCTACCGGCGTACGCGAGCCGACTGACCGTACGCACCCGCGAGCTGTCGGGCTCGTCGATCAGCCCACGTCGCCACCGCGGTCCGAATCCCCGGCGACGAACATCACCCGCTCCGAGAGGTGTGAGGAAGGGCCCCTTCTTATCGTTTTTTGTATATAAAGGGGCCCTTCCTCACAGCCGTGGGTCACGTCTGACCGGGGGCAGGGCCCAGGGCTTCGGCGCGTATTCGGCACGGACGCCCGTCAGCGCCCGGTGACGGCCGGACACCGCCGAACAGAAGAAGATCGCCCCTGACCGTGTCTTGCCTGGTCAGGGGCGACTCTGTGCTGGTCGTCCAGGGTGCCCCCGGCAGGATTCGAACCTGCGCACCCGCCTCCGGAGGGCGGTGCTCTATCCCCTGAGCTACGGGGGCTCAGCGACCCAGGAAGAGTAGCAAACGAGGCCGCCCGGCGCCGAATCGGTATCCGTCGTGCCGTTCGGGTCGTCCGGCGTACCCGTGCCATCGCCGGTCGACCCGGGGCATCCGGTGGCCGTCGCCCGGAGCCGCGGTCGCCGGCCGGAGGCCCGGGCCGGTGCGTCGGGCCTTGCCGCACCGGCCCGGGCACACCGGCTACCGGCCGCAGCTGGGCAGCGCGTGCAGCACGATGCGGGCGGGCAGTCGGCGGGGCCACTCGGAGCGGGTCCAGGAGCCGTCCACCACGACGTGGATGTTCCGGCCGTCCGCGCCGCTGAGCCGGAGCAGGAAGTCCCGGGGCAGGGGCGGGTTGACGTTCGGGGTGGCGATGAGGAACCGCACCCGGCCGCGTCCCGAGACCGCGGAGAGGACGTCGGCGGCCGGCACCACGCCGTGCAGCCGGGTTCGCCCGATCCACCAGACGTCGGCCCGGTGCTCCAGGGCGGTGCGGACGATCGCCGGATACTCCCGCTCCACCCAGGTCGCCACGGCGTCGACGCAGAGCCCGCAGGCCCGGTCGGTGGGTCGGCGCGGCCCGAGGCCCCAGGCGCGCAGGTAGCCGCCCATCTCGGTGGCGTCGACGGCGAGGCCGTACCGGCGTTGGGCGAGGGCGGCGACGCTCTGCCGGGTCCAGAGTTCCTCGTCGATCCCGAAGTCATCGGGATAGCTGCCGCGGAGCGCCTCGATCAGGTCCAGTTCCTGGTCGCGGCTGAGGATGGCACCGCCCACCTCACCCGCCCTTTGGCCGCGGCGGACGGCTGCCACCGCGCCGTCGCCGCCGATGGTGTGTCGACGGCACCAACTGGTGACCGACCGACGTCCGTCCCGGAGAGCAACCGTCATGTCCTGGACAACGAGCGCAGATCGGGCATAGTCACGTTATGTACGGAGAAAACCTCCAAAATGGGCAAGTGCTCCAAGATGCAACTTAAGGTGCGTACCGCCGAACGGCACATACCGCGCGGGACACAGAACGGCGGCCACCCGCGAGGGTGGCCGCCGCCCGTGACGGTTGGCGTCCTACTGGGCGCCGAGCCTGATGAGCAGCGAGTTGATCAGCTCGATCTCCTTCTTCTGCCCGTTGACCATCGACTGTGCCAGCGCCGTCACCTGCTCGTCGTCGGTCAGCTCGATGACTCCCTGCGCCATGTGGATCCCGCCGAGGTGGTGGTCGCGCATCAGCCGCAGGAACAGGATGTCGAAGTCCCGTCCCGTGGCGGCGCGGAGCTGGGCCCGTTCGGCGTCGGTGGCCATCCCGGGCATCAGTCCGTCCTTCACCGCTCCGGCACCGTCGGGCATCCAGGCCATCCTCGGCTGGCTGCTGGTCGGGCTCAGTCCCCAGGTCTTCAACCAGGTCTGCATGGTGCCGATCTGGGCCTGCTGGGTGAGGGCGATGTCCGCGGCCAGGGTCCGGACGTCGGGGTCGCTCGTCTTCTCGTGCGCGAGGATCGACATCTCGACCGCCTGGGCATGGTGGGTCGACATGTCCCGGGCGAAACCGGCCTCCGGCGAGTCGTTCCCGGGTCGGAACAGCCCCGGGGCGAGTAGCCCGGCGGCGAGCCCGAGCAGCAACCCGAGCACGACCCCGAGAGCCAGCAGACCGGTCCCGGGACCGCGCCGACCCGGCCCGTCCGCGTCCACGCCGTCGGTCGGGCCACCCGTGGTCGGCCCGGCGGCCGCCAGGTCGGCCGGCGCCGCCTCCTCCGGCACCGTGGCGGTCCGCGCCTCCGCGTCGCCGGTCACGGTCTCAGACCTGCTGGTCATGGTGTTCAGCTGCCCTGCGGCATCGTCTGGTCGCCCGGAACGTTGTCGCGCGGCGTGGTGCCGGTCGCGGTGATGCCGCCGGAGCAGGTGGCACCCGGTTCCACGCTGGCGTTGACCCGCAGCGCCTCGATGAACTCGTCGATCCGGCTGTCGTCGGCGTTGTCGACCTTGAGCTGGTAGCCCCAGGCCTGCAGCGAGATCGGCCGGTCGAGGTTCTCGAACGGGCTCATCAGCATGTACTCGTTGCCGCGGACCTTCTCGGCCAGCTTCTCCACCTGGTCGGCCGGAAGGTCCGGCCGGTAGGTGATCCAGACCGCGCCGTGCTCCAGGCTGTGCACCGCGTGCTCGTTGGCGATCGGCGCGTCGTAGACGTCACCCATGCAGTTCTGCCAGGCGTTGTTGTGGGTGCTGCCGACCGGGGGATTGACCTTGTACGTCTGCGGGCCCGGCTCGTGCGACTCCTTGCCCGGCAGCGGGTCGACCGCCGACGGGTCAGTCTCTCGGTAGTTGACGATCCCGTCGATCGCCGCCGCCTTGTCCTCCCAACTCCTGCCGTTCTGGATCACCGCGTACGCGCCGTACCCGATGATGCCGGCGGCGAGGATCCCGACCGCGACGAAGATGGCGATGTTGCCCCAGGACCGACCGTGGCTGACCTTGACCGGCGTGACCGGCCGACGCTGCTGCGGCTTCTTCCCGCCGGTACGGCCCGCCGGGACCCGCGCCCCGGACGCGGTCTTCGCCGCCGGTTTCGTGCCGGTCGCCTTGCCCCCGGTCGCCTTGTCCGCGGCGGGCTTGTCGCCGGCCGGCGCCTTCTTACCGGTACTGACCACGGACGGACGGCGCTGTTCGCCGCCCGAGGTGCTGATGCTCATGGTCCCTCGTCAGGTCGGTCGGTCAGGGGATGGCGGCCGGCACACCTGCGGGGTCGCCACCGAGTGACTGAGTCTACCCCCGGTAGCATGTTTCGGTGACTCCCGCCAACCTCGCCGAGGCCGTTCTCGCCGCCGTCCGCGCCGTCTTCACCGAGCGCGGGCTCGACCACTCCGTCCTGCCGGAGTCGGTGACGCTGGAGCGACCACGCAATCCCGGGCACGGCGACTACGCCTCGACCATCGCCCTGCAGCTGGCCAAGCGGGTCGGCATGCCGCCCCGGGACCTCGCCGCCGCGGTCGCCGGGGAGCTGACCCGGACCCCGGGTGTCAAATCGGTCGACATCGCCGGCCCCGGCTTCCTCAACATCCGGCTCGACCCGGCCGCCGCCGGGCAGCTCGCCCGCGAGGTGGTACGGGCCGGCCAGGCGTACGGGCGCAGCGACCGGCTCGCCGGGACGCGGGTGAACCTGGAGTTCGTCTCGGCCAACCCGACCGGCCCGATCCACCTCGGGCACACCCGGTGGGCGGCGGTCGGTGACGCGCTGCGCCGGATCCTCGCCGCCGCCGGCGCCGAGGTGACCAGCGAGCACTACATCAACGACGCCGGCGCTCAGGTCGACCGGTTCGCCCGCTCGCTGTACGCGGCGGCGAAGGGCGAGCCCACCCCCGAGGACGGGTACGCGGGCGAGTACGTCGCCGAGATCGCCGCCCGGATCGTCGCCGAGCGCCCCGACGTGCTCGACCAGCCCGCCGACGACGCGGTCGCGATCTTCCGGGACCGTGGCTACCAGCTGATGCTGGCCGAGATGCGGGCCAGCCTGGAGCGGTTCGGCGTGCACTTCGACGTCTGGTTCTCCGAGCGGACCCTGCACACCAGCGGGGCGATCGACCACGCCCTGGCCCGGCTGCGCGAGCAGGGTCACGTCTACGAGGCCGACGGCGCGGTCTGGCTGCGCACCACCGCGTTCGACGACGACAAGGACCGGGTGCTGATCCGCAGCAACGGCGAGCTGACGTACTTCGCCGCCGACTCGGCGTACTACATCAACAAGCGGGAGCGCGGCTTCGACAAGTGCGTCTACCTGCTCGGTGCCGACCACCACGGCTACGTCAACCGGCTGCGGGCGATCGCCGCCTGCGCCGGCGACGACCCCGACTACCACATCGAGATCCTGATCGGCCAGCTCGTCAACCTGGTCCGCAACGGTGTCCCGGTGCGACTGGCGAAGCGGACCGGCACCATCATCACCCTGGACGAACTGGTCGACGCGGTCGGCGTGGACGCGGCCCGCTACTCGCTGGCCCGCTCCTCGACCGACTCGCCGCTGACCCTCGACATCGAGGTGATCACCCGGAACTCCAACGACAACCCGGTCTACTACGTCCAGTACGCGCACGCCCGGATCGCCTCGCTGCTGCGCCACGCCGCCGAGCTCGGCATGAGCCGGGGTGACGACTTCGACCCCGGGCTGCTCAGCCACGAGCGGGAGAACGACCTGCTCAAGACGCTCGGCGAGTTCCCGGAGGTGGTCGCCACCGCCGCCGAGCTGCGCGAGCCGCACCGGATCGCCCGCTACCTGGAGGAGCTGGCCGGGACGTACCACCGGTTCTACGACGCCTGCCAGGTGCTGCCCCGCGCCGACCGGCCGGTGCCGGAGCAGCTGACCCGGGCCCGGCTCTGGTTGGTCGAGGCGTCCCGGATCGTGCTGGCCAACGGCCTGTCGCTGCTCGGCGTCTCCGCCCCCGAGAGGATGTGAGCCGTGCGCGCGCACGAGGCGGGGGCGCTGCACGGCGACCTCGGGTTCCGAGGACCGACGTGGCTGCGTACCCCGGAGGACGTCAACGCGCTGGTGCCGCAGCTGTGGCCGCGGACGGTGGCGCGGGGCGCCGATGGTGCGCTGCGGGTCGCGGGCCTGGACGTCCGTGAGCTGGCCGCGGAGTACGGCACGCCGGTGTACGTCCTCGACGAGGACGACCTGCGGAGCCGGTGCCGGGAGTTCCGGGCGGCCTTCCCGGACGAGGAGATCTTCTACGCCGGGAAGGCGTTCATCTGCCGCGCGGTCGTCCGGATGATCGCCGAGGAGGGTCTTTCCCTCGACGTCTGCTCCGGTGGGGAGCTGGCGGTGGCGTTGGCCGCCGGGATGCCCCCGGAGCGGATCGGCTTCCACGGCAACAACAAGTCGGTGTCGGAGCTGCGTCGGGCCCTGGACGCGGGGGTGGGACGGATCATCGTCGACTCGTTCCAGGAGATCGACCGGCTGACCGCGCTGGCCCGGGAGCGCGGCGTCCGGCCCCGGGTGCTGGTCCGGGTCACGGTCGGGGTCGAGGCGCACACCCACGAGTTCATCGCCACGGCGCACGAGGACCAGAAGTTCGGCTTCTCGCTGGCCGGCGGGGCGGCGGCGGCCGCCGCCTTCCGGATCCTCGACGAGGACGTCCTGGAGCTGCGCGGGCTGCACTCGCACATCGGGTCCCAGATCTTCGACACCAGCGGGTTCGAGGTCGCGGCCAAGCGGGTGCTCGGGCTACAGGCGCAGATCCGGGACGCGCGCGGGGTCGAGCTGCCCGAGCTGGATCTCGGCGGTGGCTTCGGCATCGCGTACACCACGCAGGACGACCCGTCGACCCCGCACGAGCTGGCGAAGCGGCTGCACAAGATCGTCGAGGGGGAGTGCGAGGCGCAGCGGCTGGCCCTGCCGCGGCTCTCGATCGAACCGGGGCGGGCGATCGTCGGCCCGGCCGTCTTCACCCTCTACGAGGTCGGCACGGTCAAGGACGTGGACGGGATCCGGACGTACGTCAGCGTGGACGGTGGGATGAGCGACAACATCCGGACCGCGCTGTACGACGCGTCGTACTCGGCGACCGTCGCCTCCCGCGCGTCGGCGGCCGAACCGATACTCGCCCGGGTGGTGGGAAAGCATTGCGAGGCCGGGGATGTGGTGGTGAAGGATGAATTCCTGCCCGCCGACGTGCAGCCCGGAGATCTTCTCGCCGTGCCCGGAACGGGAGCCTACTGTCGGAGCATGGCCAGCAACTACAACCATGTGCCCCGGCCACCCGTCGTCGCGGTCCGCGAGGGCCGGGCACGGCTGATCGTCCGGCGGGAGACCGAAGACGATCTGCTGGCATTGGATGTGGGATGACGAAGCCTGTCCGTCTGGCCCTGCTGGGCTGCGGGACCGTCGGCACCGAGGTGGTACGCCTGCTGCACGAGCAGGCCGCGGACCTGACCGCCCGGGTCGGGGCCCCGCTGGAGCTGGCCGGCATCGCCGTACGCCGACCCGGCCGGGACCGGGGACCGCTGCCGGTCGATCCGAGCCTGTTCACCACCGACGCCCTCGGCCTGGTGAAGCGGGACGACGTCGACCTGGTGATCGAGGTGGTCGGCGGGATCGAGCCGGCCCGGAGCTGGCTGGTCGAGGCGATGCGGGCCGGCAAGAGCGTGGTGACCGCCAACAAGGCGCTGCTCGCCGAGGACGGCGGCACGCTGCACGACGCCGCCGCCGAGGGCGGAGCCGACCTCTACTACGAGGCGGCGGTGGCCGGTGCCATCCCGCTGCTCCGCCCGCTGCGCGAGTCGCTGCACGGCGACACGATCACCCGGGTCACCGGGATCGTCAACGGCACCACCAACTTCATCCTCTCGGCGATGGACGCCACCGGGGCCGGCTTCGCCGAGGCGCTGGAGGAGGCGACCGAACTCGGCTACGCCGAGGCCGACCCGACCGCCGACGTCGAGGGCTTCGACGCCGCCGCGAAGGCCGCGATCCTCGCCTCGCTCGCCTTCCACACCCGGGTCACCGCCGCGGACGTGCACCGGGAGGGGATCACCGAGATCACCGCCGCCGACATGGCCAGCGCCAAGGCGATGGGCTGCACCATCAAGCTGCTCTGCATCGCCTCCCGAGGCCCGGACTCCACCGGCACCGACTCGATCAGCGTCCGGGTGCACCCGGCGATGATCCCGGTCAGCCACCCGCTGGCCAGCGTCGGTGATGCCTTCAACGCGGTCTTCGTCGAGGCGAAGGCCGCCGGCCAGCTCATGTTCTACGGCCGCGGCGCGGGAGGGGCACCGACCGCGAGCGCGGTGCTCGGCGACGTGGTGGCGGCGGCCCGTAACCACCTGGCCGGGGTGCGGGCGCCGAGCGAGTCGGCGTACGCGGCGCTGCCGATCCGACCGATGGGGGAGGCGATCACCCGCTACCACATCAGCCTCGACGTCGCCGACCGGCCGGGCGTGCTCGCCGCGGTCGCCGGGGTCTTCGCCCGGCACGGCGTCTCGATCGCGACCGTGCGGCAGGCGTCCGTACCGCCGGGGCCGGGGGGCGCCGCCGCCGGCCCGGCCGGGCGCAGCGGCGACGCGGACCTGGTCATCGTCACCCACGCCGCGCCGGACGCGGCGCTCGCCGCCACCGTCGCCGAGCTGCGCCGGCTGGAGATCGTCCGCTCGATCACCAGTGTGCTGCGGGTCGAGGGCGAGGGGAGCTAGACACGGCGTCGACCACGCCGGGGCCCCTCCGGAAGGGGCTTTCCGGCGTGTCGGCAACGCCACGATCGACGAGCCTCGTGGGACGGGTGTCTCGCCAGGTGGTTACTGGGTGGTGCGATGGGCGCCGCTCGGCCACGGTGAGTCACCGTGGATAGGGGCCGCCGAGCGGCGGTGGCCCCGGAGTCGACACGCGGAGGCGAGGCGAGCGTTATGTGGCGGGGTCTGATCGAGGCGTACCGGGAGCGGCTGCCGGTCAGCGATGCCACGCCGGTGATCACCCTGTACGAGGGGAACACCCCGCTGATCCCGGCACCGGTCCTGTCCAGCCGGACCGGCTGTGACGTCTACCTCAAGGTCGAGGGGGCCAACCCGACCGGCTCGTTCAAGGACCGCGGGATGACCGTGGCGGTCTCCAGGGCGGTCGAGGCCGGGAACAAGGCGATCATCTGTGCCTCCACCGGCAACACCAGCGCATCCGCGGCGGCGTACGCGGCCCGGGCCGGGCTCACCTGCGCCGTCCTGGTGCCGCAGGGCAAGATCGCGCTCGGCAAGCTGGCCCAGGCGCTGGTGCACGGCGCCCGGCTGTTGCAGGTCAGCGGCAACTTCGACGATTGTCTGGCGCTCGCCGCCAAGCTCGCCATCGACTACCCGGTGGCGCTGGTCAACTCGGTCAACGTCGACCGCCTGCACGGCCAGAAGACGGCCGCGTTCGAGATCGTCGAGGCGCTCGGCGACGCCCCCGACATCCACTGCCTGCCGGTCGGCAACGCCGGCAACATCACCGCCTACTGGATGGGCTACCAGGAGGAGGCCGAGGCCGGCAACGCCACCCGTCGGCCGAGGATGTACGGCTTCCAGGCATCCGGGGCGGCCCCGATCGTCACCGGTCAGGCGGTACGCGAGCCCTCCACGATCGCCACGGCGATCCGGATCGGCAACCCGGCAAGCTGGACCAAGGCGGTTGACGCGCGGGACGCCTCCAGCGGCCTGATCGCCGCGGTGACCGACCGGGAGATCCTCGCCGCCTACCGGCTGCTCGCCCGGGAGGTCGGGGTCTTCGTCGAACTGGCCAGCGCGGCCAGCGTCGCCGGGCTGTTGCAGCAGGCCGCGGCCGGCACGGTGCCGAGCGGGTCCACGGTGGTCTGCACGGTGACCGGGCACGGGCTCAAGGACCCGGAGTGGGCCATCTCGACGGCGCCCTCGCCGATCACCATCCAGAACGACGTACTGACGGCGGCCCGGGCGCTCGACCTGGCCTGAGCAGCTCGTGCTGGCCTGAACGGCTCGTGGCGGGTGGGGTTGCTCCGGCTGGCGTCCCCGGCGGGTTGGTCGCGTCGGCGGGCGTCCGGTCGACGCGGCCCGGATGTGAGGGTCGGTCGTGTTCCGGTGTCGTCGCGGATCCGGCGTGGGTTGGGTCAGCGCGGCGCGGGCCGGCGAGCGGCGGGAGCTGGGAGGATGCCCCCTGAGAGGAGACTGAGGCCGGGTTGCCTGGTCAGGGGGTCCGCCCGGACGATGGCGCGGAGCGCCCCCACAGCGCACCCAAGATCCGCGTCAGGCACACTGCTCCTGCCGCGCAGACTCGGACCCGCGTGAGCGTCAGTCACCTCGCGTTACTCGATGCACAGGAGTGAGCCGCCGCATGTCGTTGCTCGCCAGACTCAGTCTCGCCAACCGAGGGTTGGTCGCCCTCGTGGCGATCGTGATCACGGCGTTCGGGCTGTTTGCCGTGCCCTCGCTGAAGCAGCAGCTCCTGCCGTCGCTGGAGTTCCCGGCGGCGTTCGTCGTCGCGCCGTACCCGGGTGCCGGGCCGGAGGTCGTCGAGGCGCAGGTGGCCGAGCCGATCGAGAACAGCATCCAGGGCATCGCCGGGCTGACCAAGGTCACCTCGACCTCGCGGGAGGGCAGCGCCACCCTGCAGGTGGAGTTCGAGTTCGGCACCGACCTCGAGGACGCGGTGAACAAGCTGCAAACCTCGATCAACCGGATCGAGACGCAGCTCCCGGAGGGGGTCGAGCCGCAGGTGTTCGCCGGCAGCACCGAGGACATCCCGGCGGTGGTGCTGGCGGCGTCCGGCGGCGGTGACGAGCGGACCCTCACGGAACGGCTCTCCACGATCGTCGTACCCGAGCTGAAGGCGATCGAGGGGGTCCGCGCGGTCGAGCTGACCGGGGCCCGCGACCTGCAGGTGGTGATCATTCCGGACCCGGCCAAGCTCGCCGCCGCCAAGGTCGACCCCACCGCCATCGGCACGGCGTTGCAGGCCAACGGCGTGACCATCCCGGCGGGCGGCATCACCGAGGGCGACCGGACCCGCCCGGTCCAGGTCGGCGGCCGGATCACCTCGGTCGAGGACCTCGCGAACATCTACCTGGCGCCGGCCCGGTCCGGCGCCAGGCCGGTCCGGCTCGGCGACGTCGCCACCGTCCAGGAGCAGCCCGCCCCGCCCACGTCGTTCACCCGCACCGACGGCGCGGACAGCCTGGGCATCTCGATCACCGCCACCCCGGACGGGAACGCGGTTCGCATCTCACACGAGATCCGGGACCGGCTCGACGACCTCGCCGCCGCCTCGGGAGCCACCCTCACCGTCGTCTTCGACCAGGCGCCGTTCGTGGAGAAGTCGATCGAGAGCCTCACCACCGAGGGCCTGCTCGGTCTGGTGATGGCGGTGCTGGTGATCCTGGTCTTCCTCCTCTCCGTCCGGTCCACCCTGGTCACCGCGGTCTCGATCCCGCTCTCCGTGCTGGTGGCGCTCCTGGCGCTCTGGATCGGCGACTACTCGCTGAACCTGCTCACCCTCGGCGCGCTGACCATCGCGGTCGGCCGGGTCGTGGACGACTCGATCGTCGTCCTGGAGAACATCAAGCGGCATCTCGGGTACGGCGAGGACAAGCGTGAGGCCATCCTGACCGGCGTCCGGGAGGTGGCGGGCGCGGTCACCGCCTCCACCCTCACCACCGTCGCCGTCTTCACCCCGATCGTGCTGGTCGGGGGCTTCGTCGGGCAGCTCTTCGCGCCGTTCGCGATCACCGTGACCGTGGCGCTGCTCGCCTCTCTGCTGGTGTCGCTGACGATCATCCCGGTGCTGGCGTACTGGTTCCTCCGCCCGGCGAACGGCGGCGCGGACGCGGAGAAGATCCGCCAGGCGGCGGAGGAGAAGGAACTGCGGAGCCCGTTGCAGCGTGGGTACCTGCCGGTGATCCGGTTCGCCACCCAGCGGCGCTGGCTCACCGTCGGCCTCGGGCTGGTGGTGCTCCTCGGCACGTTCGGGCTCGCCACCCGGCTGGAGACCAACTTCCTCGACGACTCGGGCCAGGACACCCTCAGCATCCGCCAGGAGCTGCCGGTCGGGACGAGCCTCGCCGCCACCGACGCGGCGGCCCGGCAGGTCGAGGGGGTGCTGGCCCGGACCGACGGGATCGAGACGTACCAGGTGACGGTCGGCGGGAACGGCGACCCGTTTAGCGGCGGGGGCGCCGCCAACACCGCCACCTTCTCCGTCGCGCTGACCGAGGACGCCGACGCCGACCACGTCGAGCAGGCGCTGCGGGCGGAGTTCGACAAGCTCAGCGGCGTCGGGGACCTTCGCTTCGGCGGCTCCGGCCACCCGGGGAGCGGGTCCACCAACGAGATCCAGGTGATCGTCCAGGCGCCGGACGCCGAGGTCCTGAAGCGGGCGAGCGAGCAGGTCCGACAGCTGATGACGGAGATCTCCGGGATCACCGACGTGCAGAGCAGCCTGGCGGAGAGCGCGCCGCGGATCGACGTCACCGTCGACCGGGCGGCCGCCGCCCGCGCCGGCCTGACCGAGGCCGCCGTCGGCCAGCTCGTCGCCCAGCAGTTCCGGGGTGCGGCGCTCGGCCAGGTCACCCTCGGCGGCGAACCGCGGGATGTGGTGCTCCGGACCGGGATGCCACCGGCCGGCGTCGAGGCGTTGCGGGCACTGCCGGTCGGGCCGGGTGGCGCGGTGCGGCTCGACGACATCGCCGACGTCACGGAGGTGCAGGGGCCGCTGGCGGTGACCCGGATCGACGGCGAACGGAGCGTCACGGTCAGCGGTACGGCGACCGGGACGAACCTGGGGGCGATCACCGCCGACCTGAAGCGACGCCTCGACGCGCTCGACGTACCGGGGGCGACCTTCACCATCGGTGGGGTCAGCGCGGAGCAGCAGGAGGCGTTCGCCGACCTGGGCCTGGCGGTCCTCGCCGCGATCGCGATCGTCTTTGTGATCATGGTTGCCACCTTCGGCAGCCTGATCCAGCCGCTGATCCTGCTGGTCTCCGTGCCGTTCGCCGCCACCGGCGCGATCGGCCTGCTGCTGGCCACCGGTACGCCGCTCGGCGTACCGGCGCTGATCGGGATCCTGATGCTGGTCGGCATCGTGGTGACCAACGCGATCGTGCTGATGGACCTCATCAACCAGTACCGGGCCCGGGGAATGGGGGTGGTCGAGGCGGTGGTCGAGGGTGGCCGGCGCCGGCTCCGGCCGATCCTGATGACCGCCGTCGCCACCATCTGCGCCCTCCTCCCGATGGCGTTCGGGTTGACCGGTGAGGGCGGGTTCATCTCGCAGCCGCTGGCCATCGTGGTGATCGGCGGCCTGGTCAGCTCGACGCTGCTGACCCTGGTGCTGGTGCCGACGCTCTACACGATGGTCGAGAACACCAAGGAGCGGATCCGGCGGCGGCGGAGCCGGTCGGCTGCCCCGGACGCCGGGTCGGGGTCGTCGGCTCCGGCCGGAGCCGACGGGACGGGGCCGGTCGACGCCGGACTTCAACCGGCCGGGGTCGCCCCGGCACCGGCCGCCGGACGGCCGGCACCCTCCGGTGCGCTGATCGACGGGACGGACCAGTTCGAGGTGCTGCGGCTGCCGAAGACGCGCCGCTCGCCGCTGCCGCCGAAGCCGGAGAGCTGACCGAGGGCGTGCCGGGTCGGGTGGGGGCCACCCGACCCGGCACCGCCGCGGCGGGCGAGACCCGGACGGTACGGCGTCGCCGTCGGCCGGGTCCGGCGGTGGCGAGCGGGCGCTCCGGGCCGGGCAGGTAAGGTACGGAACGTGTCGTCACCCCTTTCGGTCCTTGCCGGTAACCGGGACTTCCGCCGTCTCTTCGCCGCCGAACTGGTGGTCTTCGGTGCCGACTGGTTCGTCATGGTGCCGCTGCTGGTGCTGTTGCCCGAGCTGACCGGCAGCGGGGTCTGGGGCGCCCTGGTGCTCGCCGCCGACACCGGTATCCTCGCCCTTCTACTGCCGTACACCGGCACCGTCGCGGACCGGGTGGACCGCAAGAAGATCATGGTCGGGGCGAACCTGACCGCACTGCTCGCGGTCCTGCTCCTGCTCGGCGTCCGGAGCTCCACCACCGCCTGGCTGGCGCTGCTGGCGATCGGGGCGATCGCGGTCGCCAAGGCGTTCTACTCGCCGGCGGCCCAGGCAGCCCTGCCGAACGTGGTCGATCCGGCCGACCTCGCCGGAGCCAACGCGGTCGCGGGCTCGGCGTGGGGGACGATGACGGTCGTCGGGGCCTCGCTCGGCGGCGTGCTGACCGCCGCGCTCTCCCCGTACGCCTGCTTCTGGTTGGCGGCGGCGGGCCTGGCCGGGGCCGCGGGCCTCACCTGGCTGATCCGCCGGCCGATGCAGGTGCCGCGGGACGAGAGCGTTCCGGCGCCGCGCCCCTGGACGGCGATCCGGGAGGCGCTGCGGTACATCGGCGCCCGGCCCCGGGTGCTGGCGCTGGTGACCGTCAAGAGCGCGGTCGGCCTCGGCAACGGCGTGCTCACCGTCTTTCCGCTGTTGGCCGGGCTGGCCGGGGTCGGGGCGGTCGGCACCGGCCTGCTCTTCGCGTCGCGCGGCGCCGGGGCACTGGTCGGACCGCTGGTGATGCGCCGGGTGCTGACGAACCGGTCGTGGCTGTTGACCGGGCTCGCGCTCTCCATGTCGACGTACGGACTGGCCTACGTCGGGGTGTCGGTCGCCGGCTGGTTCCCGCTGATGCTGCTCCTCGTCTTCGTCGCCCATTTCGGGGGCGGCAGCAACTGGGTGCTGTCGAACTTCGCTCTCCAGGGCGAGGTGCCGGACCAGCTGCGGGGCCGGGTCTTCGCCACGGACATGATGCTGGCGACGCTGGCCATCGCGGTCAGCCAGCTCGCGGTCGCGGCGGTGGTGGACCACGTCGACGAGCGGGTGGTGCTGGCCGGGTGCGGCCTGGTCACCGTGGTGTACGCGGTGGGCTGGTGGGCGGCGACCCGACGGCTGGACATGTCCGACGAGCGGGGAACCGGTCCAGCGGTCGAGGCAACGTCGGGGGTGTGAGGTCCGCGGTACCCGCCCGAGGGGTCGGGGCCGGTGGACCATCGGGCGTCGGATCGCGGGGTGTCTCGGCCTGGTCACCGCTCCGCCGACCCGGTGGATCGTCCCGTGGGTCCGGGCCGCGCGGTTGACGGTTGCGGAGACGGGTGACGGTTGACCGGTCCCGGAACGGGTACGGCGTACCGCATCGACACGATGGCCCGAACCGGACCGGCCCGCCGCATCGCCAGTTGGCGTGGCGGGCGACTGCTGCATCCGCGCGGGATCTCGTTCACCGGCCAGGCCGACCTCTGGGGGCGGCTGGCCGTACGGCTGCTGGGCGGGCCTGGCCGTTGTCCGGTGACGGTCCGGCTCTCCCGGGGGACCCCGACCCCGGACGGCTGGCCCGACCTGCTGGGGCTCGCCGTCCGGCTGCACGGCCCCGCCGGCCCGTTCGACCTGCTCCTCTCCACCACCGCCGAGCGACCGCTGCTGCGGCACCTCCCGGTACCGCGTCGGGACTTCGCCGGACCGTACGGCAGCCTGGTCGGCTACCGGGTGGACGGCCGACGGGTGTACGTCCTGGCGCGCGCGCCGCATCCGCTCGGCCGGAGCCTGGCCGAGCTGGCCGCCGTCGCGGCCCGGGGCGAGGTCCGGCTGGAGCTGTTGGCGGCCGGGGTGACCGGCGGCTGGTCGACGTTCGGCCGGATCACCGTCGGCGAGCGGCTGTCCGCCGAGGTGGATGCGGCGCTGGCCTTCGACCCGGACGGGGCCCACCGCTGCGCGCTGCGCCCGCGGGGCCTGATCCAGCGGCTGCGGACCGTCGCCTACCCGCTGTCCCAACGGACGCGGGGCGCCGCACGGGATCAGGCAGACCTGCCCTAGCCGCCCCTGTGGCTGTCGTTCTGGTGGCCGTCGTCCCTGTCCCGTCCGCCGCGGTTCGTGGTCCGTCCGCCGCAGTTCGTGGTCCCCGTGCTCGTGTCCCGACCGCCGTGCTTCGTGGTCCGTCCGCCGTGGGTTCGGCCCGTTGCCCGGCTGCGGCACGGGGCCCGCGCGCGGAACCGGGTGGTGTCGCCGGGGCAGCGCCACAACCTGCTTGCGGCGATTGGCTATCGTAGTGATATCACATCGCTAGTAAGGAGATGTCATGGAGCGATCCGCCTTCCGGATCTCGGGCTTTCTCGCGATCGGGGGGCTGCTGGCCCTGACCGCCCTCGCGCTCGCGGTCACCGTGCCGGTCCTGCGGGCCTCCGGCCCCCACCCCTGGATGCTCGCCGTCGTCATCGGCTACGGCCTGGTCGTGTCGTGCGCGGCCACCGGGTTCACCGTGGTCAACCCGAACGAGGCCCAGGTGGTGCAGTTCTTCGGCCGCTACGTCGGCAGCATCCGACAGCCCGGCCTGCACTGGACCGTGCCGCTGACCGAGCGGAAGCGGGTCACCCTCCGGGTGCGCAACTTCGAGACCGACCGGCTCAAGGTCTCCGACGCCGACGGAAACCCGGTGGAGATCGCCGCGGTCGTCGTGTGGCAGGTCGTCGACACGGCCAAGGCCGTCTTCGCCGTCGAGGACCACGTCGAGTACGTCGCGGTGCAGGCCGAGGCCGCGGTCCGGCACCTGGCCACCAGCTACCCGTACGACGCGCACGACTCCGGCCGGGCCAGCCTCCGGGACAGCGCGGTGGTCAGCGAGGAGTTGACCGGGGAGCTACGCGAACGGGTAGAACTGGCCGGGGTGGAGGTGCTGGAGTCGCGGACCACCCACCTGGCGTACGCGCCGGAGATCGCCCAGGCCATGCTGGCCCGGCAACAGGCGAACGCCGTCGTCGCGGCCCGATCCAAGATCGTGGAGGGTGCGGTGGGAATGGTCTCCAGCGCCCTGGATCGGCTGCGGGAGGAGCACGTCGTGGAGCTGGACGAGGAACGGACGGCCCAGATGGTGGCGAATTTGCTGGTCGTGCTCTGCGGCGACCGGTCGGCCCAGCCGGTGGTGAACGCCGGGTCGCTCTACGCCTAGACCGTCCGTTCGATGGCCGAGCGCAAGAGACTTCTGCTGCGGCTGGATCCCCGGGTCTACGACGCGATCGCGAAGTGGGCCGCGGACGATCTTCGCAGCGTCAACGCCCAGATCGAGTTCGCCCTGCGCCTCGCGCTCCGGACGGCCGGCCGTACGCTGCGGCCGGCCACCGGCGCGCCCTCCGCCGGGGCCGCGGGGGCGGCGGGAGATTCCGCGCCGGATGCGCTGTCGGAAGCCGCCCCGCCGGCTGCCGCCTCGGGGACCTCCGCGCCGGATGCCGCCTTCGGAACCTCCCCGCCGGCGCCGGCGCCAGGCCTGGTGGACCGGCCGGAGACGCCGTCGTCGGACGGGACGGAGTCGGACGGCGTCGTGGCCCCCGGACCGTCGGACGACGCGGACCGTCCCGGCCGGGCCCGGAATCTCCCCGAGCCCGGGTAGCGCTGCGGCGACCGCGCTCCGGCGTCGGACCGGGGCTGGCGTACCCTCAACCCCGGTCGCCGGCCCGCGTCCAGGACGCGGACAGCCGCTCGGGCGAACCCCGGCCGTTGCCTAGCATGAACCGATGCCTCCGTCCTTCGTTTCCGAGCCGGTCCGGGTGCGCGTGCCCGCGACCAGCGCCAACCTCGGCCCCGGCTTCGACGCCCTCGGCCTCGCCCTGACCCTGTACGACGACGTCGCCGCCTGGGTCGCCCCGACCGGCTGCCGGGTCGAGATCAGCGGGGAGGGCGCGGGGGAGCTGCCGACCGGGGACGACCACCTTGTCGTACGCGCGATGCGGGCCGCCTTCGACGCCCTGGGCGGTCAGCCGCCCGGCCTCGTGGTCGAGGCCGTCAACCGGATCCCGCAGGCCCGGGGACTGGGCTCCTCCTCGGCGGCGATCGTCGCCGGGGTGACCCTGGCCCGGGCCCTGGTGGTCGACGGTGCCGCGCGGCTCGACGACGCGGCGGTGCTGCGGCTGGCGGCGGAACTGGAGGGGCACCCCGACAACGTCGCGCCCTGCCTGCTCGGCGGCGCCACCATCGCCTGGTCGGATCCGGACGGCGGGGCCCGGGCGGTACGGCTGCCGGTCGCGCCGGAGGTCCGGCCGACGGTCCTGATCCCCGAGGAGCGCGGGCTGACCGCGGTGGCCCGGGCCGCCCTGCCGGCGACGGTGCCGCACGCCGACGCGACCCGCAACGCCGGGCGGGCGGCGCTGCTGGTGCACGCGTTGACGACGGATCCGGCGCTGCTTCTCCCGGCCACCGAGGACCGGCTGCACCAGCCGTATCGGGCGACCGGGATGCCGGCGACGGCGGCTGTGGTCAACGAGCTTCGTGCGGCCGATGTGGCCGCTGTGGTCAGTGGGGCGGGACCCACCGTCCTCGCCCTCACCCCGGTGCCGGACGGACTCCTGCCAGGAATAGGCTGGACCGCACAAAGGTTGGCGATAGACGTAGCCGGGGCCCGGGTCGACCGGGGTAGACTGGGACACGCCGAGCGGGACCCTGTTGCCGCAGGTCGGAAGAGTTGATTACGCTCTAGACCTAGCACAGCCGCGAAGCAATGCGACTCCTGCGGGTCGGTGCACCCCCGAAGCTTTCGGCGGTTAGCCCGTCTCACCCCTGCCTAGGTCTACGCCGTACCGCAGTTTCCACAGGTCGCCGCAGGCGGCGAGACCTGCTCACCGCTGTTGGTGGGTCGGAAATCCACCGGCTGCTGTGTTACAGACTCCCGCGACGCGTCGAGCGAGGCGGGTGCACCGAGGCCGCCCGGCCATGTGTTTTCGGGCCACGGGTAGCCCCGGCCTTATCGAGGGAAGGACTCCATTGAGCGACACCACCGACGTGACGTCGGACGTTCCCAACGTCGCTGGCGAAGCCACCACTGGTTCCACCCGCCGTCGGCGGACCGGGACCGGGCTGTCGGCAATGCTGCTGCCAGAGTTGCAGAGCCTGGCCGCGTCGCTCGGCATCTCCGGTACGGCCCGGATGCGCAAGGGCGAGCTGATCGCCGCGATCTCGGAACGCCAGGGCGGTACCACCGGTGCCACCACCGGTGGAGCGCCGCGGCCCCGGGCCGAGGTGTCGGCCGCGGCCGCGCCGGCTCGGGAAGAGGTACGCGCCGAGGTGCGCGAGAACGGCGAGCGCCCGGACGGTGAGCGGCGCGCCGCGACCGAGCAGGTGCCGGTGGCCGCTGCCGCCGAGGGGGGACGTACGCGGGCATCCCGCCGGTCGCGTGCGGCCGCCGCCGCTGCCGCCGCCACCGAGACGGAGAGCGAGCCGACCCCGACCGAGCGGACCGAGCGGCAAGAGCGCACCGACGGCGCTGAGCGGACCGATGGCGCGGAGCGCGCCGAGCGGACCGAACGGGGTGAGCGCGGCGAGTCGCGCAACGGCCGGGACCGCAACGGCAGCGACCGGGGCGAGCGCGGCGACGCGCGGGGCGAGCGCGGCCAGCGCTCGGCGGAACGGGACAACGACGGCGAGGAGGAGAGCGAGAGCGGCGGACGCCGTAGCCGGCGCAGCCGTTTCCGGGACCGGCGGCGGGGCCGCGGGGACCGTGCGGAGAACGGTGAGGGCGGCCGGGAGCCACAGGTCAACGAGGACGACGTGCTCGTCCCGGTGGCCGGCATCCTCGACGTACTGGACAACTACGCCTTCGTCCGGACCACCGGCTACCTCGCCGGGCCGAACGATGTCTACGTCTCGATGTCCCAGGTCAAGAAGTACGGCCTGCGCCGCGGCGACGCGGTCACCGGCGCGGTCCGCGCGGCCCGGGAGGGCGAGCAGCGGCGGGACAAGTACAACCCGCTGGTCCGGCTCGACACCGTCAACGGGATGGACCCGGAGGAGGCGAAGCGGCGCCCCGAGTTCTACAAGCTCACCCCGCTGTACCCGCAGGAGCGGCTGCGGTTGGAGACCGAGCCGCACATCCTGACCACGCGGGTCATCGACCTGGTCACGCCGATCGGCAAGGGCCAGCGGGCGCTCATCATGTCGCCGCCGAAGGCCGGCAAGACGATGGTGCTGCAGGCGATCGCGAACGCGATCACCCGCAACAACCCCGAGTGCCACCTGATGGTCGTCCTGGTGGACGAGCGGCCCGAAGAGGTCACCGACATGCAGCGCTCGGTCAAGGGCGAGGTCGTCGCGGCCACCTTCGACCGTCCGCCGCAGGACCACACCACCGTGGCGGAGCTCGCCATCGAGCGGGCCAAGCGCCTGGTTGAGCTCGGCCACGACGTGGTTGTGCTGCTCGACTCGGTGACCCGGCTCGGCCGGTCGTACAACCTGGCCGCACCGGCCAGCGGCCGGATCATGTCCGGCGGTATCGACTCGACCGCGCTCTACCCGCCGAAGCGGTTCCTGGGCGCGGCGCGGAACATCGAGAACGGTGGCTCGCTGACCATCATCGCCACCGCGCTGGTCGAGACCGGTTCGGTGATGGACACGGTCATCTTCGAGGAGTTCAAGGGGACCGGTAACGCCGAGCTGAAGCTGGATCGGAAGATCGCCGAGAAGCGGGTCTTCCCCGCGATCGACATCCACACCTCGGGTACCCGCAAGGAGGAGATCCTGCTGGCACCGGAGGAGCTGGCCATCACGCACAAGCTGCGGAAGGTGCTGCACTCGCTCGACTCGCAGGCCGCACTGGACCTGTTGCTGGACCGGCTCAAGCAGTCCCGGACCAACATCGAGTTCCTGATGCAGATCGCGAAGTCGACTCCGGGCGAGTAGTCCGTCCGGGGCGTCAAGCCCACCGAGGTCACACCCGCGCGGGGCCCGGCCACATCCGGCCGGGCCCCGCGTCCTGTCTGCCCCGAGTGTTAGGAAGGGGCCCTTCTACGACAAAAAGCGTTAAGCGGGGGCCCTTCCTTGCACCCCGGGCGGGTGGAGTTTTCCTTCGAGTAACCCGCTGGGTATTGAAACTTCTGTGCGGCGTCCGGTTGACTACCGGGCATGTTGCTCCGCCGTCGATCCGGCGCCCTCGCCGGGCTGCTGCTTCTGACGCCGTCCCTCGTCGCGGTCGGCCCATCACCGGCCGGAGCCGCGCCGGCCGTCCCGGCCCCGGTCGCCACCTCCGCCACCGCCCCCGAGGAGAGCCCACCGGCCTCCTCGGACCGTGCCGTCTCGGCCTCGCCGGTCACCGCCGCGGCCACCGACGGGATCGAGACCGACACCCGAACCCGGCCCGTCGCCCCCGGGGTCGAGCTGACGTCGTACGACCGCTTCGACGCCAACGGGTGGATCCGGGCCGACGCGCTCACCGCCGACCTGACCGGCGGGGTCACCGTCGACTACGTCAACTCGGGGGCGGTGGCCCGGGCCGAACCGCTACGCGCGGCGGTGGACCGGGCCGGCGCGGTGGCGGCGGTCAACGGGGACTTCTTCGACATCAACAACTCGGGCGCCGCCCAGGGGATCGGCATCCAGAGCGGCGTGCTGGTGCAGTCTCCGGTCGCCGGCCACCACGAGGCGGTCGGGGTGACCGCCGACGGCATCGGCCGGGTCCTCCAGGTCTACTTCGACGGCACCGCCACCCTGCCGACCGGTCCGGTCACCCTCACCCAGTTCAACAACATGGTCGCCCCGGACGGGATCGGTATCTTCACCCCGCTCTGGGGGTCGTACCCGCGTAGCCGGGCCGTGGCGGGAGCCAGCCGGGTCACCGAGGTCGCGCTGGTCGGCGGCCGGGTCTCCACGGTGAGTGACACGGCCGGCAGCGGGCCTATCCCGGCCGGCACCACGATCCTGCTCGGTCGCGACGCCGGAGCGGACGCCCTCGCCGCCCTCCGCCCCGGCGACCCGGTCGACATCCGGTACGCGCCGAGGACGTCGGACGGCAGCACGCTGCGCGCCGCCATCGGCGGCAACCGGGTGCTGGTACGCGACGGCGTCCCGCAGGACATCGGGGACGTCAACCCCGAGCCCCGGACCGCGGTCGGGTTCTCCGCCGACGGCCGGAAGATGTTCCTGGTCACAGTGGACGGACGGCAGGCCGACAGCCGGGGCGTGACGCTGACCGAACTCGGCCGGATGATGGCCGAACTCGGTGCCCACAACGCGCTCAACCTGGACGGTGGCGGGTCGTCCACCCTGCTGGCGCGCGAACCCGGTCAGCCGGTGGTCCAGGTGGAGAACAGCCCCTCCGACGGTTCCGAGCGGCCGGTGCCGAACGGGCTGGCGCTGTTCGCTCCCCAGGGCAGCGGCCGGCTGCGGGCGTTCTGGGTGGAGACCGTGCTGGACCGGATGACCGCACCCGGGCTCGGCCCGATCCCCGGCGGGCGTCCGGAGCGGGTCTTCCCGGGGCTGACCCGCCGGCTCAGCGCGGCGGGCTACGACGAGACGTACGGCCCCGCGCCGGGCACGCCGACCTGGCGTAGCAGCCCGGCCAGCGGCGGCACGGTGGACCGCGACGGCGTGTTCCGGGCCCGCCGGCCCGGTAAGGTCACCGTCACCGCCGCCCGGGGCCGGGCCCGGGGCGAGCTGGAGCTGACGGTGCTCGGCCCGCTGGCCCGGATCGACACGACCGCCGAGCGGCTCGGCCTCGCCGGCGTCGACGCCACCGGCACCTTCGGGGTGGTCGGGTACGACGCCGACGGCAACACCGCCCCGATCGAACCCGCCGACCTGCGGCTGGAGTACGACCACGAGCTGTTCGAGATCACCCCGACCAGCACCGGCCACCTCTCGGTGCGGTCGAAGGTCGGCAGCGGGGCCGGGATGGTCACCGTCCGGGTCGGCGACAGCAGCACGGTGGTGCCGGTGACGGTGGGGCTCACCGACGTGCCGGTGGCGATGTTCGACGACGCCGCGAACTGGCGGTTCAGTGCCGCCCGGGCCACCGGCTCGGTCGCGCCGGCCCCCGGCCACACCGGCACCGGGCTGAGGCTGGCGTACGACTTCGGCCAGTCGACCGGCACCCGGGCCGCGTACGCCGACCCGCCGGCCTGGATCGAGGTGCCCGGGCAGCCGCAGGCGTTCGGGATGTGGATATACGCCAACGGCAACGGAGAGTGGCCGAGCCTGCACCTGCATGACGCGCTGGACCAGCAGCACGTGCTGCGCGGCCCGTACCTGGACTGGACGGGCTGGCGGTACGTCGAGATGCCGGTGCCGGCCGGGGTGGTCTACCCGGTACGGGTCCGCCGGTTCTACGTGGCCGAGACCGACGCGGCGGCGCAGTACACCGGGGAGATCGTCATCGACGACATCGTGGCCCGGGTCCCCCCGGAGATCACCCCGCCGGCGGAGGAGACCCGCACCGACCGGGTGGTGGTGACCGACGGCACCGTCGACCGCGCGCCGTGGCGGTTCGCGGTCCTCTCCGACGCCCAGTTCGTCGCCGCCGACCCGGAGAGCGACCTGGTCGCCCAGGCCCGCCGTACGCTGCGGGAGATCCGGGCCGCCCGGCCGGACTTCCTGGTCATCAACGGGGACTTCGTGGACACCGCGTACCCGGCCGACTTCGCGTTGGCGAAACGGATCCTCGACGAGGAGCTCCGCGGTGAGGTGCCGTACTACTACGTGCCCGGCAACCACGAGATCATGGGCGCCCCGATCACCAACTTCCAGGCGGTCTTCGGCGCGACGACCCGGGTCTTCGACCACACCCCGGCCCGCGGCGGCCGAGCCACCCGGTTCATCACCCTGGACACCTCCGCCGGCAGCCTGCGGGCCAGCAACTTCGCCCAGGTGCGGGCGCTGCGGGCCGCGTTGGACGGCGCCGCCGCCGATCCGCGGATCGGCTCCGTGGTGGTGCTGGAGCACCACCCGCTCCGCGACCCCACCCCGGCGAAGGCGAGCCAGCTCGGCGACCGGAAGGAGGCGGCGCTGCTGGAGCGCTGGCTGGCCGAGTTCCAGGAGGAGACCGGGAAGGGGACGCTCTTCGTCGGCTCGCACGTGGGGACGTTCCACGCCGACCGGGTGGACGGGGTGCCGTACGTCGTCAACGGCAACGCCGGAAAGAACCCGTCCACCGCGCCGCACCTCGGCGGATTCACCGGCTGGACGATGTTCGGCGTCGACCCGGTGAGCCCGGCCGAGGCGGCGCAGGCGCGCCGCGACCCGCTGGTGGCCGGGCCGCGCTGGGTGACCGCCGAGACGCGGGCCCACGTCGACGCGCTGGCGATCACCGCCCCGGCGAGGGTGCGGGCCGGCGCCAGCGTGTCGGTGACCGCGACCCTCACCCAGCCCGGAGGCCGGCAGGTCCCGGTCGCCGCCCCGGTCAGCGCCGACTGGGCCGGCTCGGCCACCCTCCACATCGGATCGGCCTCCGGACTGCGTCCCTGGCACGTCGCGTGGTTCGACCCGGCCACCGGCCGGCTCACCGGGCTGCGGACCGGCACGGTCCGACTCGCCGTCACGGTGAACGGGGTCCGGGCCGAGCAGACCATCGTGGTCACACCGCGGAAGGGCTGAGAACGGCCGGCTCCCGGAGCGGGCCGGACCCCGACCCGACGGGTCACGCCAACCCCGGCGGCGACGCACGCGACGTCGCCGCCGGGCGGCCCGTGGTGACGGTCCGCCTCAGAAGTCGCCGTCGGCGACCTGGAAGACGGTCAGGCCCAGGTCGCGCCACATCCGGACCACCTGCATCCGGTCGTCGAAGACCCCGACCACCCGGTAGCGGTCCCGGATCTCCCGGTCGAAGATCTCCCGCTTGACGACCGCGTCCTTCCGCGTGTCGCCGACCGCCCGCATGTGCAGCGCCAGGTACGGGACGCCGACGTGCTCGTCGAGCCAGCGTTCGGTGACGGCCCGGCAGGAGGCGTCCCGGCCGGAGCAGAAGACGACGCCGTAGCCGGCCGCGTGCATGGCCCGGACCGCCGCGATCACCGCCGTGTTCGGCCGGTCCTCGCCGACCCGGCTCATGTCGTACGGGCTCCGCCCGGCCATCAGCGCGACCGTGCCGTCGATGTCGACCAGCACGATCTCCGGGGCGTTCCCGGCCGGCGGCGTGTAGACCCGGGCCGGGGCGCCCGGCTCGGCGGTCGGCACCGGCAACGGCAGCTTCCGACCGGCCAGGTAGCGCTCGTACAGCCGCCGGATCGCCTCCTCACCGACCCGGTCCTGCTCCGGGCGCTCGGCGTCGCGGCGGATGCACTCCTCCACCGGTACGTCGGTGAAGTCGTGCACCTCGAAGCTGGCCCCGAACCGGGCGGCGAGCTCCGCCCAGTCCCGCAGGGTGCGGGAGCGCAGGTTGGTGTCGTCGACGCAGACGTCGATCCCGGCCTTCAGCAGCGCCTCCACCTGTGCGCGCTGGGCGACGGTCACCTGCCCCTCGGCCCACTGGGTGAACAGCCGCTCGCCGTGCAGCATCCGGCGCAGGTCGTCCCGGTTCACCCGCACGACACCGGGCTGGAGCTTCCGGGCGAAGGTGGTCTTGCCGGAGGCGGGCAGACCTCGCGTGGCGATCAGTCGGGGCATCGTCACTCCTGGTCGTGTGGAGTCCAGTCCGCGGCGGGCCGGACCTGCCGCCAGAGCCGAGAACGGTAGTCGCGGCCGTCGAGACGCAGGAAGAGCAGGCCGCGGTCCGGGTGCCGGGCGGCTCGCGCGGCGAAGTCGCGCCGGGTCCATCCGGCGGGCAACTCGGCCATGATCTCACCGTACGCCTGCTCGATCTGCGCGGCTCGGGCCTCGACGGACGCGGTCAGCTCGGCCACGACGTCGCGTACCCAGGTGTGGAACTCGTCGGGCAGCGGCGCGACCAGCTCGGCGAGGTCCCCGCCGGTGACCAGCCGTTCCCAGACGGCCCGGGCGTTGAGTCCGAAGACCATCCGGTGCAGCCGCAGGTACTCCGGGTACTTGACCTTGACCCGGGTGTCGGTGTCCGGCCAGTGCACGACCAGCCCCTCCCGGTGGGGGCGGGGCGGGGCGGCCAGTGCCTCGGCGAGTGTCCGGTAGGGCAGGCGTTCGACGACCGGCCCCGGCCAGTCCGGCACCGCCTCCGGGCCGTGGCTGCGCCCGGTCGTGATCTCGACGGTGCCGAGCAGGACCAGGTCGTCGAGGCCGCCGTAGTCCAGCACGATCCGGTTGCCGGGGTAGACGATCTCGACCAGCACGGTGTGCCCGGGCGGCGGGACGAAGCCGGGGTAGCGGGTGCGCAGCACCCGGGTGGCGTGCCGGGCCTGCGCCGAGGTGAACGAGCCGCGGGTGGCGACCGCGAAGCCGTCCTCGGTCGGGTAGAGGACACCGAGCGAGCCGTCGACCTTGTCGGTTATCTGCGCTGGCGCGTCGAGTCGGAGTTCCGGGGCGCCCGGCTGGTCGTGGTGGAAGAACTTCCGGTACGGCCGGGCCACGACCGTCCCGTCCCGGTCGTCCACGATCAGCCCGCGGCAGGCGACCGTCACCGGCGTCCAGTTGCCGGCGTAGACGCACGCCTCCGTGTAGTTGTAGATCGACAACGGCAGATCGGGGTGTCGCTGGACCCGGACGTGCCGCTCGGCGACCGCCGCGGCCAGCGCCGCCGGGTCGAGGAGGTCCGCGAGGCGCGGGGCACCGGCGGGCGCGGTCGGGCCGGAGCGCGGCGCGACCGGGGCGGCGGGGCGGGTCACGGGTGTGCCTCCCGGCTGAGGGGGAATGCGAAGGGGGAGGAGTGACGTTAACCGTCACGGATCACCTGTGCAGCCCGATTTCGGGCCGGTGCCCGCGCCATGGCAGACTGGTGAGTCGGCCACCGGTTCCGGTTCACGCCCGAGTCCGTTCCTCGCCAGGCGAGCGCCTGCCGCCGGGGCGGATGTCGAGGGGCGACCCGGCGACCATCGACGAAAGGACCGAGGCGAGATGAAGCCGAACATCCACCCCGAGTACGTCACCACCGAGGTCACCTGCTCGTGTGGGAACAGTTTCACGACCCGCAGCACCGCCAAGGGCGGCGTGATCCACGTCGAGACCTGCAACGCCTGCCACCCGTTCTACACGGGTAAGCAGCGCGTGTTGGACACCGCCGGCCGGGTCGCGAAGTTCCAGCAGAAGTACGCCAAGGTTCAGGCGAAGAAGGCCAAGTAGCTGCGTCGACGGCGCCCGCTCCCGGTTACGGCCGGGGGCGGGCGCCGTGTGCGTGCGCCCGGATATCCCGGGCGCCGCGCGCCGGGTACGGGCATTCGTTTGAGCGGAGGAGGGGACACCAGCATGACGGTCGGGGGCGGTGATCGGCTTGCCGGTCTCCTCGACGAGTACGCGGAGCTGGAACGGCGACTCGCCGACCCGGCGATCCACGCCGACCCGGCGACGGCCCGACGGGTGGGTCGGCGTTTCGCCGAGCTGACCCCGCTGCACAAGGCCGCCGGTGAGCTGGAGCAGGCCCGGGCCGACCTGGCCGCCGCCCGGGAACTGTCCGCCGAGGACCCGGCGTTCGCGGCCGAGGCGGAGGCGATCGCGGCGACGATCCCGGCGCTCGAGGCCCGCCTCGCCGAGCTGCTGATGCCGCGCGACCCGCACGACGCCAAGGACGTGATCCTGGAGATCAAGGCCGGGGAGGGCGGCGAGGAGTCCGCGCTCTTCGCCGGCGACCTGCTCCGGATGTACCTGCGGTACGCCGAGCGGCGGGGCTGGAGAACCGAGGTGATCGACTCCCAGGAGTCGGACCTCGGCGGCGTCAAGGACGTCTCACTGGCGATCAAGAGCCGGGGTACGCCGGAGGGCGGAAACGGGGTCTGGTCCCGGCTGAAGTGGGAGGGCGGCGTCCACAGGGTGCAGCGGGTGCCGGTCACCGAGTCCCAGGGGCGGATCCACACCAGCGCGGCCGGCGTCCTGGTGCTGCCCGAGGCCGAGGAGATCGACGTCACGATCGACCCGGACGACGTTCGGATCGACGTCTTTCGTTCGTCCGGGCCGGGCGGCCAGTCGGTGAACACCACCGACTCCGCGGTGCGGATCACCCACCTGCCGACCGGGATCGTGGTCTCCTGCCAGAACGAGAAGAGCCAGCTGCAGAACCGGGAGCAGGCGTTGCGGATCCTGCGGGCCCGGCTGCTCGCCCTCGCACAGGAGCAGGCCGACGCGGCCGCCTCGGACGCCCGGCGCTCCCAGGTCCGTACGGTCGACCGGTCGGAGCGGATCCGCACGTACAACTTCCCGCAGAACCGGATCACCGACCACCGGATCGGCTACACGGCGTACAACCTGGATCTGGTGCTGGCCGGGGAGCTGGACGGGGTGCTCGACGCCCTGGGCGAGGCGGACCGGGCCGCGCGGCTGGCCGGCGAGACCGAGCTGTCCCGCCGCTGACGCCGCGCCCGGGTGGGCCCCGGAGGCGAGGCGGCGCACGGGGCGGTGTGCCGCCGGCCCGACGGGCGGGGTCCGTGGCCGGGCGGTGGAGAAGGCGGTGACCGCGTGCCCACCCGGCACGTCCGGGTCGGCGAGACCCTGCCCGCCGCCGGCCGACCGTCAGGCCCGCCGCCGGGCCGACCGTCAGCAGACGGCCCGGGCCTCGGCCTTGGCCCGGAGCAGTTCCCGGTCGGCGAGTTCGAACGCCGCGCCCAACGGGTCGCGCGCCCCGGCGCCGGTGCTCGGTACCTCGGCGAAGCCGACACTGACCCCCACCGGGGTTCCGGGGACCAGCGACTCCCAGTCCTCGGCCCGGACCGCCGTGCTGATCCGTCGGCCGACCTCGCCGGCCTCGGCCATCCCGGCCCCGGGGAGCACCACCACGAACTCGTCGCCGCCGTAGCGGGCCACGAAGTCGCCCCGGCGCATCACCCGGTTGATCACCCCGGCGACGCGTTGCAGCACCAGATCACCGGAGTGGCGGCCGTGGGCGCTGTTCACCGCCTTGAAGCCGTCCAGGTCGCAGACCCCGATGACGGCCCGCTCGCCCCGGCCGACCACGCCCGCCACGTACCGTTCGAGACGACGCCGGTTCGGCAGGCCGGTGAGCGGGTCGGTCAACGCCTCGCCCTCGTACCGGGTGGCGGCCCGGCACGTCTCCTCGTGCTCGATCCGGGCGGCGATGCCGTCGAGGTAGACGTCCCGGAGCCGGTCGGTGCGGCGGGTGGCGAGCCGGAAGGCGTACCGGTCGGCCCGGTGCGCGGCGGCGTGGTCGCCGGCCCGGGCGTGGGCCAGGCTGCAGAGCCGGGCGTGCTCGGCCGAGCCGAGCGTCTCGGCGGCGACGTTGATCGTCTCCAGTCGGGCCAGCGCCTCGGTGGAGCGGCCGGCGGCGATGGCCAGACACGCCTCGCCGAGTTGTCGCATGTCCCGGGCCCGTACGCTGTCGCCGCCGTTGGCGAGCAGCCACGCCGGGTCGAGTTCCGGCCGGGACGGCGGCTCGACCGGCACGCCGAGGGCGGCCCGCCGGACGATGGCGTAGCCGTAGGCCGCCCGACTGCTCGGGCGCAGCCGGGCGGCGGTGCCGGCCTGGACGAACCGTTCCAGGTCGGTGAGGAGGTCACGGAGCACCCGCAGGCACCCGTCGCTGTCCCCGTGGTGGTCGAGCGCGACCGCGTTGCGCAGCCGGATCGCCGGGGCGGCGAAGGTCTCCTCCGCGATGCCGGCGGCGACGCCCAGGGCGCGGGCCCGGTCGAGGGCGCTGAGGGCGTAGCCGTGAAAGCTGAGGTACGAGTACGTCATCGCCAGGTCGTGCCAGCCCCAGGCGGTGTCGCGGTCCGGTTCGTCCACCGCGCCCAGCGCCCGGGCCCCCTGCACGAGGTGGGTGACACAGCGGTCGAGCGCGCCCTGGTCGTGCGCGGCGAGCGCGGCGAGGGCGTGCAGGTGCCCGTGCAGGTACGGCTCGGGCAGGTCCCGCGCCGCGTCGAAGGCCTGCTCGACCGCGCGGGTGTACTCGGCGGTACGGCCCAGGTTGAGCAGCGCGCAGAGGCGCTGGAGCAGGGCGTCGGCGCGGGCGTACGGGTCCGTGGTGTTCTCGAACACGCGCTCGGCGACCAGGCATGCCTCGGCGGAACGGCTGTTCTCCATGAGCGCGCGGGCCCGCCGCAACGCCTCAACCTGGTCGCCGACCCGGTCGAGCCAACCCACCCAGAACCTCCAGCGGAAACGCGGACGTTCCCGAGCGGAAACGCGTCCGCGACGAGATGATCCCCGGCCGACGTCTCATGATTATGTCGTGAACCGCATTCCCGGGCATCCTCCGGAATCTCCCCGACCGTCGGCCGCCGTCGCCGAGGCCGCGTCCGCGCTGGCCGCGGCCGGGGTCGAGCCGGCCCGCACCGAGGCGGAACTTCTGGTGGCGCACGTCCTCGGCGTGTCGCGCGCGGCGCTGGCGCTCGCCGGGCCGCTGGACCCGGCCCAGGTGGCCCGGCTCCGGGAGCTGGTGGCCCGGCGACGCCGCCGGGAGCCGTTGCAGCATCTGCTCGGCTCGGCGGCATTCCGCTACCTGGAGTTGTCGGTCGGGCCCGGGGTCTTCGTACCCCGGCCCGAGACCGAGCTGCTCGCCGGCTGGGGCGTCGCGCAGGCCCGCGCGGTACGACCGGCCACCGGGCCGGTCTTGGTCGTGGACCTGTGCAGCGGGAGCGGCGCCATCGCGCTCGCCGTCGCCGGGGAGGTGCGCCGGGCGCGGGTGATCGCGGTGGAGCGCTCCGCCGCGGCGCTGACCTGGCTGCGGCGCAACGCCGCCGCGCGGGCCCGGGCCGGGGACCCGCCGATCGAGGTGGTCGCCGGGGACGTCGCCGACCCGAAGCTGCTCGCCGAGCTGAGCGGCCGGGTGGACGTCCTGCTCTGCAACCCCCCGTACGTGCCGGAGGGGACCGCGGTGGCGCCCGAGGTCGCCGGCTACGACCCGGCCGAGGCGGTCTTCGGCGGTCCGGACGGGCTGGCGGTGATCCGGCACGTGGTGACGCGGGCCGTCCGGCTGCTGCGCCCCGGCGGCGTACTCGGGATCGAACACGACGACACCCACGGGGCGGCGGTCCCGGACCTGCTCCGGGCCGACGGGCGGTTCACCGACGTCGCCGACCACCGGGATCTGGCGGGGCGGCCCCGGTTCACCACCGCCCGCCGGGACGGGGCCGACCCCGGAGCGGATCACACCCGTGGCACGGCCGGCCACCGGGCGTGGCAGACTGGCTCCTCGTGATGCTCTACGACTGCCGGTCGGTGGCGGACCGGGACCGAGGCATCGCCGCGGCGATCGAGGCGGTCAAGAACGGCGAGCTGGTCGTCATCCCGACCGACACGGTCTACGGAATCGGCGCGGACGCCTTCACCCCGCACGCGGTCACCGCCCTGTTGAACGCGAAGGGCCGGGACCGGCATCACCCACCGCCGGTGCTGGTCGGCTCCCGGCGCACCCTCGACGGGCTGGTGTTCATGCTGCCGAGCGCGGCGCGGGACCTCGCGGACGCGTTCTGGCCGGGGGCGCTGACCATCGTGGTCGAGCACTCGCCCAGCCTCCAGTGGGACATCGGCGAGACCAACGGCTCGGTCGCGGTCCGGATGCCGCTGCACCCGGTCGCGCTGGAGGTGCTTGGCGAGACCGGGCCGATGGCGGTCTCGTCGGCGAACAAGACCGGGCAGCCGCCGGCGGTGACCGCCGAGGAGGCGCGCCAGCAGCTCGGCTACGCGGTACGGGCGTACCTGGAGGCCGGGCCGTGCCCGGACCCGGTGCCGAGCACGATCGTCGACCTCACCGGCGAGGTGCCCCAGGTACTGCGGCGGGGCGCGATCCCGATCGAGAAGCTTCGCGACGTGGTGCCGGACATCGAGGACGTGGCCTGATGCCGCCCTTCACCGTGCTGCACGTCTGCATGGGCAACATCTGCCGGTCACCGATGGCCGAGCGACTCCTCGCGCTCGCCGTCCGGCAGCGGCTGGCCCGGCGGGCCGGGTCGGGGGGCGGGCCGGTGGACCGTGCGCTGGCGGAGCGGTTGGTGTACAGCCACAGCGCCGGCACCGGGGGCTGGCACGCGGGCGAGGAGATGAACCCGCCGGCCGCCCGGCAGGTTCGGTCCCGGGGCGGCGACGCCGACGACTTCGCCGCCCGCAAGCTCCGTTCCGAGCACATCGACGCGGCCGACCTGGTGCTGACCGCCACCGCGGACCAGCAGGAGTACGTGGTGGCGCTGCGCCCGGACGCGGCCGGGCGGACGTTCGTGCTGGGCGAGTTCGGCCGGCTGCTGGCCGGGGTCGACGTCACCGCGCTGCCTCCGGCCGGGGACACGCCCGAGGGGGTGTACGCCCGTGGCGTCGCGCTGGTCGAGGCGGTGAACGCCGCCCGGGGCCACGCCGCGCCGCTGCCCAGCGACGACCTCGACGACCCGTGGGGCCGGGGAGAGCAGTGTTTCAGCCGGGTGGCGGACGAGATCGAGGAGACGGTCCAACCGCTGGCGGCGGTCCTCCTGCCCTGAGGCACGGGGTCCGGGCCGGCCCGGGTCGGTCCGGCCCACCGTCGGTGCGTCGTCTCGCGCCGCGGTGAGCCGATGCCGTGGTGGGTCGATGCCGCGGTGGGTCGAGGGCTGGCGCGTTCCGGCCGCCGTGCCGGGCCGGGGCGGTACGGGTGGTGAGCGGTCACGGCTTGTGGGTGATTAGCCCGCTTCACCCCGGGTCGTGAAATCTGCTCCGAGTTGCGCCGAAGCGGGTGCGACGTGGGGAAATGGCCGGCAGGCTGGCGCTCGAACGCGGCCCGGCTCCGGGTCGCCCGTCCGCCGTCCCGCCCGGAGGTACCCCATGCTGCGGCTACGGCTGAACCAGCTCTGGACCCTGACCCTGGCCGGGTTGCTCGCCGGAACGCTCCTGGCCGCCGCGTTGCTGCCGGCCTCCGTCCTGGCCGCCGTGGGGCTGCAGTCCGTCAGCGCCCGGTACGAGGACCTGCCGCAGGACCTGCGGGTACCGCCCACCGCCCAGCGTTCCTACCTCTACGCCAACGACGGCCGCACCCTGATCACCTCGTTCTACGACGAGAACCGGACCGAGATCCCGTTCGACCAGATCGCCCTGACGCTCCGGCAGGCGGTGGTGGCGGCCGAGGACAGCCGGTTCTACGAGCACGGCGGGGTCGACCTGCGCGGCATCGTCCGGGCGTTCGTCGCCAACCAGGTCAGCGGCACGGTACGGCAGGGCGCCTCGACCCTGACCATGCAGTACGTCCGCAACGTGCTGAAGTCCGACCCGGACCTCACCCCGGAACAGCGGGCCGAGGCGATCGCCCCGAAGGCCGGACGCAAGATCCAGGAGATGCGGTACGCGCTGGCGCTGGAGCGGCGCCTGAGCAAGGACGAGATTCTGGGCCGCTACCTGAACATCGCCTACTTCGGCGCCGGGGCGTACGGGGTCGCGGCGGCGAGCCAGCGGTACTTCTCCAAGCCGGCCAGCGCGTTGACCCTGGCCGAGTCTGCCCTGCTCGCCGGGCTGCTCCGCTCGCCGGAGACGGACAGCCCGATCGACGGCGACTCCCGGGCCGCGCTCGCCCGGCGCGGGTACGTGCTCGGGCAGATGGTCAGGACGGGGATGATCTCGCCCGAGACGGCGGCCCGGACCCAGGCCGAGGAGCTGCGCCTGAATCCCGGCGCCGAGCCGAACGACTGCGCCGGGATCCCCGACGAACGGTCCGACTGGGGCTTCTTCTGCGACTACTTCCGGCGCTGGTGGGAGCGGAACCCGGCGTTCGGCGCCACCCCGGACGAGCGGCGGCAGAACCTGCGCCGGGGCGGCTACCGGATCACCACCTCGCTGGACCCGACGATGCAGGCGGCGGCGCTGGCGCAGACGCTGGAGGTGTACGACTACACCGACCGGTGGGCCGTGCCGATGGCGGTCGTCCAGCCCGGCACCGGCCGGATCCTGGCCCTCGCGGTGAACCGGCACTACCGGCTCGATCCGAACCCGCCCGGCCAGCGCAACTACCCGAACACCGTCAACCAGTTGATCGCCGGCGGTGGCGACATCGTCGGCTACCAGGCCGGCTCCACGTTCAAGATCTTCACCATGCTCGCCGCCCTGGAGGCCGGGATGCCGCTGAACTCCGGGTACGACGCCCCGTCCCGGCTGGTGACCCGGTACCCGGCCAGTGGGCCGGACAGCTGTGGCGGCCGGTGGTGCCCGGTCAACGCCAACCCCGACTGGATGGACGGCTACCACACCATGTGGACCGCCTTCGGCCGGTCGGTGAACACCTACTTCGTGGCGCTGGCCGAACGGATCGGCGCCGAGCGGGTGGTCCGGATGGCCGAACGGCTGGGCATCGTCTTCCGGGCCGCGAGCGACGCCCGGCTGGCGACGTACGGGGCGGCCGACTGGGGTGCCTTCACCCTCGGAGTCTCCGCCACCACCCCGCTCGACCTGGCCAACGCCTACGCCACCCTGGCCGCCGACGGGACGTACTGCCAGCCGCTGCCGGTCCACGCCATCGTCGACCCGGCCGGACGGTCCCTGCCGGCCGCGGCGCCGAGCTGCGGACAGATGATCAGTCCCGAGGTCGCCCGGGCCGCGACCGACGCCGCCCGGTGCCCGGTCGGCAACCAGTCCGCGTACCGCCGGTGCGACGGAGCCGGTGCGCCCGAGGTGACGCGGATCCTCGGCGACCAGCCGGTGGCGGGCAAGACCGGCAGCGCGGAGGGGTACGCCACCGAGACCTTCGTCGCCTTCACCCCGCAGCTCGCCGCGGCGGCCATCGCCGTCAACCCGGACGATCCGGGTGATGCCGTCGGGCGGGAGGCACAGCCGAAGGTGGTCGCCGCGGTCGCGCACACCCTGGCCGCCGCGTTGCGTGGGCAGCCGCGGCGCGACTTCACCGCTCCGAGCCGGGAGCTCGCTTTCGGGGGGAGCGGCGGGCAGCCGGCTCCGGTGCCCGACGTGCCGGACCTGCCGGATCCGGAGCCGCCGCCAGCGGGTTCGGGGCCGACCGGCGAGGCGCCCCCGACGTCGCCCGACGCGCCGGGGCGGTGACCGGGGCGGTGCGGGCGGCCCGCTCCTAGACTCGAACTCCGGTGACGAGGCCGGACGACAGGTGGGCAGGCATGGGTACGCGCAGCGGGAAGCCGGCGTGACCCCGTTCTGGGGGCCGGACTTCGACGAGCTGGCCGAGACGGACCCGGAGATCGCCAGCGTGGTGCTCGGTGAGCTGGACCGGCTCCGGGGCGGCCTGCAGCTGGTCGCCAGCGAGAACCTCACCTCACCGGCGGTGCTCGCGGCCCTCGGGTCCACCCTGACCAACAAGTACGCCGAGGGCTACCCGGGCCGCCGCTACTACGGCGGCTGCGCCCAGGTGGACCGGGCCGAGCAGCTCGGCATCGACCGGGCGAGGGAGCTGTTCGGGGCCGAGCACGCGAACCTCCAGCCGCATTCCGGGGCGAGTGCCAACCTGGCCGCGTACGCCGCGCTGGTCCAGCCCGGCGACACGGTGCTGGCGATGGAGCTGCCGCACGGCGGGCACCTGACACACGGCAGCCGGGTCAACTTCTCCGGGAGGTGGTTCGACACGGTCGGCTACCGGGTGCGGCGGGACACCGAACTGATCGACTACGACGAGGTGCGCGACCTGGCCCGGGCCCACCGGCCCAAGATGATCATCTGTGGCGCCACCGCCTACCCCAGACTGATCGACTTCGCCCGGTTCCGGGAGATCGCCGACGAGGTCGGCGCGTACCTGATGGTCGACGCCGCCCACTTCATCGGGTTGGTCGCCGGCCGCGCGATCCCGTCCCCGGTGCCGTACGCCGACGTGGTCTGCGCCACCACCCACAAGGTGCTGCGCGGTCCGCGCGGCGGCATGATCCTCTGCCGGGGCTCGCTCGCCGAGCGGATCGACAAGGCGGTCTTCCCGTTCACCCAGGGCGGCCCGCTGATGCACGCCATCGCGGCGAAGGCGGTGGCGCTGCGCGAGGCGGCGTCGCCGCGGTTCCGGGCGTACGCTTCCCAGGTGGTTCAGAACGCGCAGGCACTGGCCGCGGCCCTCGCCGCGGAGGGCATGCGCCCGGTCTCCGGCGGCACCGACACCCACCTGGCCCTGCTCGACCTGCGGGCGGTGGGGGTGACCGGCCGGGACGCCGAGGCGCGCTGCGAGGCCGCCGGCATCACGCTCAACAAGAACGCGATCCCGTACGACCCGGAGAAGCCGATGGTCGCCTCCGGCATCCGGGTCGGCACGCCCAGCGTCACCACCCAGGGCATGCGGGAGCCGGAGATGCGCCGGATCGGAGGGCTGATCGCCCGCGCGGTCCGCACCGATCCGGGCCGCCCCGGCGGCACCGAGACGCTCGCCCGGCTCGCCTCCGAGGTCGCGGAGTTGGTGGCCGCCTACCCGGCGTACCCCCGTGGCTGAGTCGGAGAAGCCGGTGGCGGCCGATTCGACGCCGGCCCCGGAACCGGTGGCGGAATCGCCGACCACGGATCCGGTCGCGGGGGAGTCGGCCGGGTCGACCCTCGGGGCGGGGCCGGTCCCGGCCGCCGCCCGGGGCGCCGGCGCGCCGGGGTGGGCGGAACGCCACTGGCGGCTGGCGCACCTGCCGGTGGTGCTCGGGGCGTCGCTGGCGTTGCTCGTCCTCGCCACCGCGGTCGGTGCGGTCGTCGCTGGCGGGACCGGAGCGGTCGGCGTCGCCGCCGGGGTCGGTCTTGTTACGCTCAGTTACCTTGCGTCCACACTCGTGCTCGCCTGGGCCGACTCGGTCCACCCCAACCTGGTGCTCCCGTTCGGGCTGGCGACGTACGTGGCGAAGTTCAGCGTCATCGGCGTGGCGCTGGCCGGCGTCGCCGGCAGCGGTTGGGCCGGGTTACGGCCGTTTGGCTGGGGTGTTGTGGTCGGAGTGATCGCCTGGATCGGGGCGAACATCTGGTGGGTCAGCACCGTGCACCAGGCCCGGATCCGGGGCATGACCGGCGGCTGAACCAGCGTCGCGCGACGGGCCGCCGGCCCGCTCGGGTCCCGTGTACGGGACGACACAGCAAACTGTCAGTGATCGGTCATTTTTTCGGAGGCGGAACCGGAGTAGCGTGCCGGGGAGACGAACGCGCCCACCTTTCTGCCCACACAACCAGGTTGTGCGGGGGGTGAGGCTCAGCCTCGTACCGGAGACTGATATCGTTCGGCCGTCATGACCGGTGACCAAACCCCCCAGCCCGCAGGCGGCTCGGGTCCACCGCCCGAGGCCGGCGAGGGGTGGACCGCACTGGCGTACCTCATCGGTGGCCTGGCGGTGTGGGGTTGCATCGGTTGGTTGGTCGACCAGTGGCTCGACACCGGTGGTCTGGCCACCGGGATCGGGTTCCTGCTCGGCGGGGCCGGGGGTGTCTACCTGGTCATCCGCCGGCTTGGCACCCCGAGCTAGGGAAGGGACGCGGTGATCGGACAGTCGATCGTCCTCGCGGAGGGCGACATTCCGTTTCCACCCAGCGTGGAGGACTTCTTCCTGCCCAGCATCGTGCCGTGGGGCGAGCACTCGGTCTGGTTCACCAAGTTCACGGCGTTGATCTGGCTCGCCGTCGGGATCGCGATCGTCTTCTTCCTGCTGAGCTACCGGAAGCCGCAGCTCGTGCCGACGAAGCGCCAGTGGATCGCCGAGTCGATCTACGGGTTCGTCCGCAACAACATCGCGGTGGACATGATCGGCGCCCAGGGGGTCCGCTTCGCGCCGTACTTCACGACGCTGTTCTGCTTCATCTTCCTGAACAACCTCTGGCAGATCGTCCCGTTTGTCCAGATCTCGCCGATGTCGCACATCGCCTTCCCGGCGTTCCTGGCGATCATCAGCTACGTCCTGTTCATCTACGTGGGCATCCGGCACCACGGCTTCGCGAAGTTCTTCAAGCACTCGCTGATGCCGCCCGCGCCGTGGTTCATGCAGCCGCTGCTGATCCCGATCGAGCTCTTCTCGACCTTCGTCGCGCGGCCGATCTCGCTGGCGTTGCGGTTGTTCGCGAATCTCTTCGCCGGACACATTATCCTGCTGGTATTTACCTTCGGCGGTTTCGTCCTGCTGAACTCCGACGCGATCTTCCTCAAGCCCATCTCGGTCCTCTCCTGGGCGGTGTCGATCGCGTTGACCTTCCTCGAGGCGCTGGTCATCGTCCTCCAGGCCTACATCTTCACCGTGCTGAGCGCGAGCTACGTCCAGGGCGCGCTCGCAGACGGACACTGATCGTCAACCGTGCAGACCCGTTGTCGTCCCGCGTGAACCGTCACGCGTGATCTCAGGAGGAACCAACCAATGAATCTCGCCGAAGTTTCCGGCAGCCTCAGCGCCATCGGCTACGGCCTCGCCGCCATCGGCCCCGGTATCGGTGTCGGTCTGGTCTTCAGCGCCTACATTCAGTCGACCGCCCGCCAGCCGGAGTCGTCCCGGATTACCCTGCCTTACGTCTGGATCGGCTTCGCCGTGATCGAGCTGCTGGCCCTGCTGGGCATCGCCTTCGGTTACGCCTTCGGCCAGTAAGGCAGACCCCTCGAACGGGAGGTTCCGATGCTGAACTTGGCTGCGGAGGGCGTTACCCACAACCCGATCCTGCCGGACTGGCGTGAGATCGTGGTCGGGACCGTTGCCTTCGCCCTGCTGTGCTTCGTGCTGATGAAGTTCGTCTTCCCGCGCATGGAGCAGACGTTCCAGGCCCGGGTCGACGCGATCGAGGGCGGCATCAAGCGCGCCGAGGCCGCCCAGGCCGAGGCGAACAAGCTGCTGGAGCAGTACCGCGCGCAGCTGGCGGAGGCGCGTACCGACGCGGCGAAGATCCGGGACGACGCGCGGGCCGACGCCGAGAGCATCCGGCAGGACGTACTGGCGAAGGCCCGCGAGGAGGCGGACCGGATCATCGCGGCCGGCAAGGAGCAGCTCGCCGCCGAGCGGGCCACCATCGTGCGCGAGCTGCGTGCCGAGGTCGGCACGATCGCCGTCGACCTGGCCAGCCGGATCGTCGGTGAGTCGCTGGCCGACGAGGCCCGGCGCAAGGGCACCGTCGAGCGCTTCCTGGCCGAACTGGAGGGCGTCGGAGCCGGTAGCGGTTCCACCAACGGCGCCGTGAGGACGAGCTGATGCAGGCCGCCAGCCGGGAGTCGTACGCCGCCGCGCGGCAGCGCCTCGACGCGTACGCCGCGGGGGCGCCGGCGGACCGGATCGCCACCACCGGTGACGAGATCGGGCTCGTCGCCGACCTGCTGCGGCGCGAGCCGCGGCTGCGGCGGGCCCTCTCCGATCCCGCCCGGTCGGGCGAGGACCGGTCGGCCCTCCTCCGGAACCTCCTCGGCGACCGGATCGGCGCGGACGCCAAGGACCTGCTCGACGTGCTCGTCTCCGGCCGCTGGTCGGCGCCGTCGGAGTTGCTGGAGGCGGCTGAGCGGCTCGGCGTCGAGGCGCTGCTCGCCAGCGCGGACCGCGCGGGCGAGCTGGGCGAGGTAGAGGACGAGCTGTTCCGCTTCGGGCAGGTGGTCGCCGCCAACCCGGAGCTGAGCAACGTCCTCGCCGATCCGATCGCGCCCGTGGCGCAGCGGGCCGAGCTGACCGGGTCGCTGCTGGCCGGCAAGGCCCGACAGATCACGATCAAGCTGGTCGAGGTGGCACTCTCCGGGTTCGGCGGGCGCTCCTTCTCCGGCGGGCTCACCCGGCTCGTCGAGCTGGCCGCCGACCGGCGGGACCGGCAGGTGGCGTACGTCACCGTCGCGGCCCCGCTGACCGAGGAGGAGGAGCGCCGGCTGGGGGCCACGCTCACCGAGTTGTACGGTCGGGAGATCAGCGTCAAGCAGACGGTGGACCCGGCGGTGCTCGGCGGCATGAGCGTCCGGATCGGTTCCGATCTCTACGACGGCACGATCCTGCGCCGCCTGACCGACACCCGAAACGCGCTGGCACGGCGTTGACCACCAACGACGCCCGCACCAGGCGCTGAGCAGACATTCACGCCGTTCCGGTTAACCGGGCCCTGAATAGAGGAAGAAGAGGATGGCCGAGCTGACCATCTCGTCGGAGGAGATCCGCGGCGCGCTGGAGCGCTACGTCTCCTCCTATTCGCCCGACGTCTCCCGTGAGGAGGTCGGCACCGTCGCCGACGCCGGTGACGGCATCGCCCACGTCGAGGGGCTCCCCTCGACCATGACCAACGAGCTGCTGGAGTTCGAGGACGGCACCCTCGGCGTGGCGCTCAACCTGGATGTCCGCGAGATCGGTGTCGTGGTCCTCGGCGACTACGGCGGGATCGAGGAGGGGCAGCGGGTCAAGCGGACCGGCCGGGTGCTCTCGGTGCCGGTCGGCGACGCGTTCCTCGGCCGGGTGGTGAACCCGCTCGGCCAGCCGATCGACGGCCTGGGTGACATCGCCCACGAGGGCTACCGCGAGCTGGAGCTGCAGGCGCCGAACGTGATGGCGCGGCAGAGCGTCCACGAGGCGCTGCAGACCGGCATCAAGGCCATCGACGCGATGACCGCGATCGGCCGGGGTCAGCGGCAGCTGATCATCGGCGACCGGCGGACCGGTAAGACCACGATCGCGCTGGACACCATCCTGAACCAGCGCGACAACTGGCGCTCCGGCGACCCGAAGAAGCAGGTCCGCTGCATCTACGTGGCGATCGGCCAGAAGGCCTCGACCATCGCCTCGGTCAAGGGCCTGCTGGAGGAGCAGGGCGCGATGGAGTACACCACCATCGTCGCCTCGCCCGCCTCCGACCCGGCCGGCTTCAAGTACATCGCCCCGTACGCCGGGTCGGCGATCGGCCAGCACTGGATGTACGGCGGCAAGCACGTCCTGATCGTCTTCGACGACCTGACCAAGCAGGCCGAGGCGTACCGCGCGGTCTCGCTGCTGCTGCGTCGCCCGCCGGGCCGGGAGGCGTACCCGGGTGACGTCTTCTACCTGCACTCCCGGCTGCTGGAGCGGTGCGCGAAGCTCTCCGACGAGATGGGCGGCGGCTCGATGACCGGTCTGCCGATCATCGAGACCAAGGGCAACGACATCTCGGCGTTCATTCCGACCAACGTCATCTCGATCACCGACGGCCAGATCTTCCTGGAGACCGACCTGTTCAACCAGGGCGTCCGGCCGGCGATCAACGTCGGTACCTCGGTCTCCCGGGTCGGCGGTGCGGCGCAGGTCAAGCCGATGAAGAAGGTTGCCGGCCGGCTCCGGCTGGACCTGGCGCAGTACCGCGAGCTGGAGGCGTTCGCCGCCTTCGCCTCGGACCTGGACAAGGCGTCGCAGGCCCAGCTCAACCGGGGCGCCCGCCTCGTCGAGCTGCTGAAGCAGCCGAACTACACGCCGATGCCGGTGGAGGAGCAGGTCGTCTCGGTCTGGGCCGGCACCGAGGGCAAGCTGGACGACATCCCGGTGGGTGAGATCCGGCGCTTCGAGGCGGAGTTCCACGAGTTCCTGCGGCACCAGTACAAGCCGACGCTGCAGTCGATCGCGGACAACAACTGGGACGACGACATCATCAACTCCCTGGACGAGGCGATCACGCGGTTCAAGCAGATGTTCCTCGGCAAGGAGGACGAGGTACGGATCAACGAGGCGCCTGCCGCGCCGCTGGAGGGCGAGCAGGAGCGTGAGACGGTGACCCGGTATCGGGACAGCGCGCCCGCGGACGAGAAGCAGTAGGGCAGATCGATGGCGGCCCAGGTTCGCGTTCTTCGTCAACGGATCCGTGCGGCGAAGGGGATGAAGAAGATCACCAAGGCGATGGAGCTCGTCGCGACGAGCCGAATCGCCAAGGCCCAGGCCAGGGTGGCGGCCTCCCTGCCGTACGCCCAGGCCATCACCGGCGTCCTCACCGCGCTGGCCTCCAACTCGCGGATCGACCACCCGCTGCTCACCCCCCGGCCGCGGGTCCGCCGGGCGGGAGTGGTCGTGGTGACCGCCGACCGGGGCCTCGCCGGTGGCTACAGCTCGAACGCGATCAAGACCGCCGAGTCGCTGATCGCCCGGTTGCAGGCTGACGGCAAGCAGCCGGTGCTGTACGTCATCGGCCGCAAGGGCGTCACCTACTACCGGTTCCGCGACCGACACATCGAGGCGAGCTGGACCGGCTTCTCGGAGCAGCCGACGTTCGAGGATGCCAAGCGGGTCGGTGAGACGCTGATCAAGGCGTTCGTCTCCGGGGCGGACGACCTGGACGGTGGCGACCCGGGGATCGACGGGGTGCTCGGCGTCGACGAGCTGCACATCGTCTACACGCAGTTCAAGTCGCTGATGACCCAGACCCCGGTGACGCGGATCATCGGCCCGATGGAGGTCGAGGACCGGCCGCGCAGCGAGGCCCGGGGTCTGCTGCCGGCGTACGAGTTCGAACCGGAGGCGGAGGCGCTGCTCGACGCGCTGTTGCCGAAGTACATCAACACGCGGATCTACGCGGCGTTGATCGAGTCGGCGGCGAGCGAGTCGGCGGCCCGGCGGCGCGCGATGAAGAGCGCGACCGACAACGCCGAAGAGATGATCGAGAAGTACACGCGCGAGATGAACTCGGCCCGCCAGGCCGGGATCACCCAGGAGATCAGCGAGATCGTCGGCGGCGCGAACGCGCTGGCCGCGTCGGGAAGTGAAGTGTGATGACTGCTCCAGTAAAGACCGCGACGGGCCGGGTGGTCCGGGTCATCGGCCCGGTCGTCGACGCCGAGTTCCCGCGCGACGCCATGCCCGACATCTTCAACGCCCTCCACGTCGACGTGGAGCTCTCGGGCGGGCGCAAGACGCTTACCCTGGAGGTCGCCCAGCACCTGGGCGACAACATGGTCCGGGCGATCTCGATGCAGCCGACCGACGGCGTGGTGCGGGGCAGCGAGGTCCGGGACACCGGCTCGCCGATCACCGTTCCGGTCGGCGACGTCGTCAAGGGCCACGTCTTCAACGCGATCGGCGAGTGCCTCAACCTCAAGGAGGGGGAGCGGCTCGAGGTCACCGAGCGGTGGCAGATCCACCGCAAGGCCCCGGCCTTCGCCGACCTCGAGCCGAAGACCGAGATGCTGGAGACGGGCATCAAGGTCATCGACCTGCTCGCCCCGTACGTCAAGGGCGGCAAGATCGGCCTCTTCGGCGGCGCCGGGGTGGGCAAGACGGTGCTCATCCAGGAGATGATCATCCGGGTTGCCAACAACTTCGGTGGTACCTCCGTCTTCGCCGGCGTGGGTGAGCGGACCCGTGAGGGCAACGACCTCATCCACGAGATGACCGAGTCCGGCGTCATCGACAAGACCGCGCTGGTCTACGGCCAGATGGACGAGCCGCCGGGGACCCGGCTGCGGGTGGCGCTCTCCGCCCTCACCATGGCCGAGTACTTCCGCGACGTGCAGAAGCAGGAAGTGCTGCTCTTCATCGACAACATCTTCCGGTTCACCCAGGCCGGCTCGGAGGTCTCCACCCTGCTCGGCCGGATGCCGAGCGCGGTGGGTTACCAGCCGACGCTGGCGGACGAGATGGGTGAACTCCAGGAGCGGATCACCTCGGTCCGGGGTCAGGCGATCACCTCGATGCAGGCGATCTACGTGCCGGCGGACGACTACACCGACCCGGCCCCGGCCACCACGTTCGCGCACCTGGACGCCACCACCAACCTGGAGCGTTCGATCTCCGACAAGGGCATCTACCCGGCGGTGGACCCGCTGGCCTCCTCGTCCCGGATTCTTGCCCCGGAGTTCGTCGGCCAGGAGCACTTCGCGGTGGCCTCGGAGGTGAAGCGGATTCTGCAGCGCTACAAGGACCTGCAGGACATCATCGCCATCCTCGGTATCGAGGAACTCTCCGAGGAAGACAAGCTCACCGTCGGTCGCGCCCGGCGCATCGAGCGGTTCCTCTCCCAGAACACGTTCGCGGCCGAGGTCTTCACCGGCATCAAGGGCTCGTACGTCCCGGTCAAGGACACGGTCGAGGCGTTCAAGAAGATCAGCGAGGGCGAGTACGACCACTACCCCGAGCAGGCCTTCTTCATGTGCGGCGGCCTGGACGACCTCGAGCGCAACGCTCGTGAGTTGATGAAGCAGTAACGTCGGCAGTTCAGACGACAGGACCGCGTCGGGCTCATCCGACGCGGTCCTGTCGTCGTTTCCGGACGACCGGGCGGGCGTGGCGCCGCGGCTTTTTGGCCGCTGGTACGGTTCCGGTGCTTTGGGTTATCCGTTCTTTACGCGTACGGTCATTGGCGATCGATGGAATCCGGCGCTAATCTCTGCAACGTCTCAGCCCGGTGGGCTCGTCTTCTCTTACGGGCACGTACGAAACGGAGAAGCTAGTGGGTGAAGGCGCCATGGGCGGTCGCCAGCCGGGCAGGAGAGCCGGCCGGGCGGACCGGAGCGTGACGCAGCCGGGCGGTGACCGGATGGGTGCCGAGCGACCGGGTGGCGGCGAGGCCGGCGGCCCCGGTCGGCCGGGCAAGGGCCGGAAGCGGCAGACGAGGCCCAAGGCACCCCGATGGGCCCGGCTTTGCACCGTCTTCGGCGCGGTACTCGTCATGCTGAGCGGGATCACGCTCGGCGGGTTCAAGATGGCGCTGGCGCGGTTCGAGGGGGCCGTCACCGAGGCGGATCTCTTCGGCGACCAGGCGTCCGGCGAGCAGAAGGTGGCGGATATCAAGGGTCCGCTGAACATCCTGCTGGTGGGAATCGACCCGCGGGACGAGACCTGGAAGCCGTTGGCCGACTCGATCATGGTGTTGCACGTCAACGCGTCGCTCGACTCGGCGTACCTCTTCTCGGTGCCGCGGGACCTCCTGGTGGATATTCCGCCTTTCGAGAAGGCCAACTACCCGGGTGGCCGGGAGAAGATCAACGCGGCGATGGCCCATGGCAGCGTGGTCCCGGGGCAGGAGAAGCCGAGCGCCGCGCAGGGTTTCGAACTGCTGTCGCTGACGGTCAGCAAGGTGACCGGGATCAAGCGGTTCGACGCGGGGGCGATCATCAACTTCAATGGCTTCCAGAAGATCGTTGACGCGATGGGCGGTGTCACCATGTACATCGACCAGGACGTCAAGTCGGAGCACAAGCAGCCGGACGGCTCGCCGCGGAAGTTGAAGCCGGGTGGCGGCGGCTACCTCGGGCCGCAGAAGGAGTACAAGAAGGGCACCCACCACCTGAAGGGCTGGGAGGCCCTGGACTACGTCCGGCAGCGGTACGGCCTGCCGAACAGCGACTACGACCGGCAGCGGCACCAGCAGCAGTTCGTCCGGGCCATGGCCGACCAGGCGCTCAGCAAGGACGTGGTGACCAATCCGATCAAGCTCGACAAGGTGGTGCAGGCGGCCGGGAAGTCGCTGATCTTCAGCGGCCGGGGGCACCGGCTGATCGACTTCGGCTTCGCCCTGCGCAACCTGCGGTCGGACACGATCCAGATGATCAAATTGCCGGGCGGTGCGGTCAAAGAAGGGGGCGCCTACAAGGGCGAGGCGTTCAAGCCGATCGCCGAGGAGTTCTTCGCCGCGCTGCAGGACGGGACCGTGGACACCTTCGTGATGTCCCATCCGGAGCTGCTGAACAAGGCGAAGTGATCTGAGGCGATTCCCGGCCCGCGCGTCCCCTTCCCGTCGCGCGGGCCGGTTATCGGGTTCCCAAGTCGGACCCGAAAATGATCTCTGCGACGAATTCCTCCCACGCGCGCCCGCCGCGATGGTCGGATCCGCGGGGTGCTTCCGAGGGCGGACGTGCGTGAGGTGCGGCGGAAGACACGAATGCGGGTCGGGCGCCGTTGGACGGCGTGCGCCGTGCGGCGGCCACCGGCCGAGGAGTTGGGCGACGGCGCGCGGACCAGACGCGCGGCGAGCTGAATGGAGACGTGGGTGAGCGAGGGCGGCAAGGGCGCTGGCCGGTCGGGCCGGCAGACGGTCGCGGTGCGGGAGGCCCGGTCCGAGGGCGCCGGGCCGGATGGCGACTGGCCCGGTGGCGGTCGTCCGATCCGGGAGGGTCGGCGGAAGAAGTCCGTGGTGCCGAGGTGGGCCAGGCTCTGCACCATCTTCGGCGTGGTGCTGATGGTGCTCAGCGGTGGGTCGCTGCTCGGGTTCGAGGCGATCGTCGCCCGGTACGAGGGCGCCGTCACCCAGGAGGACCTCTTCGGGGACGCGGCCTCGGGGTCGGTGCAGGAGAAGAAGTCGGACATCAAGGGTCCGCTGAACATTCTGCTGGTGGGGATCGATCCTCGGCAGCCGACCACCCCGCCGCTGGCAGACTCGATCATGGTGTTGCACGTCAACGCGTCGCTCGACTCGGCGTACCTCTTCTCGCTGCCCCGCGACCTCGTGGTGGAGATCCCGCCGTTCAAGAAGGCCAACTTCCCGGGCGAGACCACCAAGTTGAACGCGGCGATGTCGTTTGGCAGCCACAACCCGAAGAAGGAGCTCCCGGACGCCGCGCAGGGGTTCGAGTTGCTGTCGCTGACGGTCAGCAAGGTGACCGGGATCAAGCGGTTCGACGCGGGGGCGATCATCAACTTCAGCGGTTTCCAGAAGATCGTCGACGCGATGGGCGGTGTCACCATGTACATCGACCAGGACGTCAGGTCGGAGCACCGGCAGCCGAATGGCAAGCCGCGGACGCTGAAGCCGGGGGGTGGCGGCTACCTCGGGCCGCAGGCGACGTACAAGAAGGGCACCCACCACCTGAAGGGCTGGCAGGCGCTGGACTACGTCCGGCAGCGGTACCCGAAGAACGGGGTCACCGACGGCGACTACGGCCGGCAGCGGCACCAGCAGCAGTTCGTCCGGGCCATGGCCGACCAGGCGCTCAGCAAGGACGTGGTGACCAATCCGATCAAGCTCGACAAGGTGCTGACGGCCGCCGGAAAGTCGCTGATCTTCAGCGGCCGGGGGCACAAGCTGATCGAGTTCGGCTTCGCCCTGCGCAACCTGCGGTCGGACAGCATTCAAATGATCAAACTGCCGGGTCACGGGGTCTTCGAGGGGGGCAAGTACAAGGGGGAGGCGTTCAAGCCGATCGCCGAGGATTTCTTCGCCGCGCTGCGGGAAGGGACCGTGGACACCTTCGTGATGTCCCATCCGGAGTTGCTGAATAAGGTCAAGTGAGCCGGTCCGCGCCGGGACCCGGCTGAGGGCGGCGGCGGGAGCGGGACTACACTCTCTCCATCCCGCCGCCGCAGCAAGGAGACAGCGTGGCACAGCAGCTACAGGTCGAGCTCGTCGCCGTCGAGGAAAAGATCTGGTCCGGCGATGCGGAGATGGTGGTGGCCCGGACGACCGAGGGTGAGCTCGGTGTCCTGCCGGGGCACGCCCCGTTGCTGGGGCAGCTCGCCGAGCCCGGCCAGGTACGGATCAAGCTGCCCGGTGGCGAGCAGCTCACCTACGAGGTGACCGGCGGATTCCTGTCGGTGACCAGTTCCGGAGTCACCGTACTCGCCGAGAGCGCCACCCCGGCGACCGAGTCCGCGGCGCACTGACCCGGGGCGTCGATGCTGGTCTTGAAATGGATCGGGGTCGGCGTCCTCGTCCTGTTCGCCGCGATCGCGGCGCTCTTCGTCCGCCGGGCGTGGGTCGCCCGGTCCGGCGGGATCATCCGGCTCAGTCTCCGCGTGTCGACGCTCCTCGACGGTCGGGGCTGGTCACCCGGGTTCGCGCGGCTCTCCGAGACCGAGCTGCGCTGGTACCGGATGTTCAGCTTTGCCCTGCGGCCGAAGCGGGTGCTGTCCCGGCGTGGTCTCGCGGTCGAGCGCCGGCGCCTGCCGGAGGGCCAGGAGCGGCTGATCATGCCCGCTGACTGGATCATCCTCCGCTGTACCAGCCACCAGGCCCCCGTGGAGATCGCGATGGCGAAGTCCACGCTCACCGGCTTCCTGTCCTGGCTCGAATCCGCCCCTCCGGGGGCGGTTTCTCATTTGGCGCTGCACGACTGAGTAGCTGGCACCGCACGACGGAGGCCGACCGCCGTCGGTCCGGCCCGACGGCGGTCAGCGGTGCGGAGTGCCCGACTCCGCGCCGACTTCGTGCTGCCGGACCGGACGGCGGCAGTAGTAGACCACCGCCGGTGGCAGGTTGGCCCAGACGGTGCTTCCGACCACGACCTCCTCGAAGAGGTCGCACAGCATCCGGTGCAGCCGCCGGGCCGGAGGCGCCCACCGGGCGTGCTGGTAGGCGAACGTGGTGAATGCGCCGTGATCGGCGAGCGACGCGACGACCGCGTCGAGGATCTGCCGCTGTCGCTCCGCCGTGAAGACGGCCCAGGGCAGCCCGCTGACGATCACCTCGGCCCGGGGGAGGTTTCGCGCGGCGAGTACGTGCGGTAGCGCCCCGGCGTCGGCCTGGATGACGTCGACCTCCGGGTACCCGCGCGCCAGCCGCTCGGCGAAGACGGGGTTGATCTCCACCGCGAGGTGCCGGCCCTGCCCGGCCAACCGGCGCTGGATGACCCGGGTGAAGGCCCCGGTGCCGGGTCCCAGCTCGACGACCAGCGGCTGGCCGGTCCGCGGGATCGCGGCGGTGATCCGTTCGGCGAGGGGTTCGCTGCTGGGCGCCACGGCGCCGACCGCCCGAGGGTTACGTGCGAACTCGGTGAGGAACGAGATCATCTCGGTGGGCACGGACCGAAGCTAGGCGAGAGTGCCCCGATTCGATGTCGTTCGCCCGGCCGATCCGCCGGCCACTCGGAGGAGGCGGCGTGTCCGGAGGCAGGAGCCGGCACCCCCGTCCCGGCTCCGTATCGTTGCCGCGTGCGAGAACCACGGAGCTGGTGGCCGGATGTCCTGATGGGTCTCGTCGGCGGCCTCTTCGGGCTGGCCGACGTCGGCCGGCTGGTGGAGTGGAACGATCCGCTCGCACTGGCGGTCACGCTCGCCACGGTTCTGGCGCTGGTGGCGGTCCGCCGCTGGCCCTGGCCGGTGCTGGTCGTGCTGAGTGTCCTGATGGCCACCGCCGGAGCCTCGGCGCGGAGCGGGGACATCGCCCAACTCGGCTCGATGGTCGCGGTGGGCCTGATCGCGTACAGCGCGACCTGGCCGGTGACCGCCGCGGCGTTCGGCCTGACGTACACGGCCTTGCTGGCGTACATGATCAGCCGGGAGGGACTGCTCCCCGGTCAGCAGGGATTCGTGCAGCTCGCCGGCTTCGCCCTGATCGCCGGGGCCCCGATCGCGTTGGGCCGCTACCTCGGTGGGCTGCGCCGGGCCGCCCAGGCGGCCGAGGAGCGGGCCCGCGAGGCCGAGGCGCAGCAGGAGGTCCAGACCCGGGCCGCCCGGCTGGCCGAGCGGACGGCGATCGCCCGGGACCTGCACGACATCGTCGCGCACCACGTCGGGGCCATCGCGTTGCAGGCGGGGGCGGCGCAGTACGCGGCCCAGCGCACCGGCCGGGTGGACGATGCCGTACAGGCGCTCGGGGAGCTGCGGGCCACCGCCGGCCAGGTGCTGGGCGAGCTGCGCGCGCTGCTCGAGGTGCTGCGGGATCCGGACGCGGTGACGGCGGGTGGCCCGCCGATCGAGCCGGAGCAGCTCATAGTCGACGCGGAGCAGCGGGTCCGAGCCGCCGGAGTGGCGGTGCGGATGAGCGTGTCGGGCGACATCGGAGACGCCCCGCTGGTGGTCCGGACCACCGCGGCCCGGGTGGTGCAGGAGGGGTTGACCAACACCCTCAAGCACGCCGGTCCCGGGGCGAGCGCCTCGGTCGACGTACGGTCCGACGGCGACGGGCTGCTCGTCGAGGTGGTCGACAGCGGCCCCGAACACCCGCGCCCGGCGTTGCTCCCGCCCTCCGGGCACGGGCTGGCCGGGATGCGGGAGCGGGTACGGCTGCTCGGCGGCACCCTGCGCGCCGGCCCCACCGACGCCGGCGGGTGGCGACTCTCCGCCCGGCTGCCGATCCCGGAGAAGTCGGCGTGCCAACCGGCGGCGTCCGAACCGGCGGCGACGGCGACGGCCCGGTCGATCCCGCACGAACCGGCCGGGTGGCAGGGCCGATGATCCGGGTGCTCGTCGTGGACGACCAGGCTCTGGTCCGGGCCGGGGTCACGCTGCTGCTGCGGACCGCCGAGGGCTTCGACATCGTCGGCGAGGCCGGAGACGGCCGGGAGGCGGTACGGCTGGCCGAGCGGCTGCGCCCGGACGTGGTGCTGATGGACCTGCGGATGCCCCGGATGGACGGGATCGAGGCGACCCGCCGGATCCTGGAGCAGCATCCGCGGACCCGGGTGCTGGTCCTCACCACCTTCGCCGACGACGCGGACATTTACGGCGCGCTCGGCGCCGGTGCGATCGGGTACCTGGTCAAGGACGGCGCCCCGGAGGACCTCGTCGAGGCGGTCGGCCGGGCGGCGCGGGGCGAGCCCCTGCTGGCGTCACCGGTGCTGTCCCGGATCGTCAGCCGGGCCCTGCGTGCGCACACCCAGGAGACCGAGCGGGAGGCGGACAACGCCCGCTGGTCGGCCCGACGGCTGCTCAGCAGCCGGGAGCGGGAGGTACTGGCGCTGGTCGGCGCCGGGCTCTCCAACGCCGAGATCGCCGCCCGGTTGCACGTCGGCGTCACCACCGTCAAGACCCACGTCTCGGCGGCGATGGAGAAGCTCGGGCTGCGGAACCGGGTGCAGGCGGCGGTGGTCGCGCACCGCCTCGGCCTCGTTGACGACGACTTCCAGCCGGTCGATCCGGACGCCCCGGCCCGCGGCGGTCCGGGTCGGAGCGCTCCCGGCGACTCCTCCGACTGGGCCGCCGGCACGGTGGGCGGCGACTACGGCCCGGCGGAGTCCGGCGTGGGCGGCGGGCCCGCCACCCCGCTCCGCGACGGTGCCGACCGGGGCGGCGTGGAGCGGTGCGAGGCGTGAGTCGGACCGGAGCGGCTCCCGCAGGCTGGTCCGCGGCGGACGGGTATTCGGAGCCCGGTCGGGCGATCGACGCGCGACGTCGCCGTCTCCGTCGGGAGGCGTCCCCACCTCCGGCCACCTGGCGGAGCCGGTACGGCCGCCGGTACGACGTGTCGACCGGCGCCGTGGGGGCACCGTGGAGGGGTGGGATTCGTCAACGCGATCGTCGGCAACCGTGTCGTGCTGCCGTCCGGGTGGCGGTGTTCCGCCACCGCGGTGTCGCACGTCACCGGGGCGCGGGTGCTGGCCGCCGTCCTCGTCCCGGTCGCCGGCGCCCTGCTCGCCGCGGCCGTCCTGCTCTGGGGGCGCCGCCGACCGCGGGTCCGGGCCGCCCGGTGGTCCGGTCACCGCCCCGGGGCGCCGGCCGCCCCGCGGGCCCGCTGCCGGGTGGGCCGCCGTGGCGGCCCATCGCTGCGGCAACCCCGCCGGCCTGCCGGCCCGGCGACCCGGCGCCCCTTCCCGGTCGGCCGGGCCCGGGAGCGGTCAGCGGCCGACCGGCGGGACTGAGGCGCAGAGTTCCACCTCGAACCCGGACTCGTCGGCCAGGTAGCCGGCGTAGGTGTCGGGCCCGCCGGCATGCGGGTAACGGTCGGCGAAGAGCGGCGTCCACCCGTACGCGGCGGCGTCGGCGACCAGCCGGTCCACCGTGGCGGGCGGGCCGGCGTGCAGGGCCAGGTGGTTGAGGCCGGGGGCGAGCCGGTCGTATCGACGCGACGACATCGCGGTCGACTCCTCCAGGACGAGGTACGTGTGGCCGAGCCGCCAGGAGCGTCCGGCCGGCCAGCTCTGGTACGGCGTCCAGCCCAGCTCGCCGAGGAGCCACCCCCAGCTCCGGACGGTCCGCGCCAGGTCCGGTACCCAGAGTTCGACGTGGTGGAGCCCGCCGACCGGTGGGCTGTCGTCAGCGCTGCCCACCGGGCACCCATACCACATCTCCGTCCGGATTTGCCGTTCTTGCCAGGATGAACAGCAGATCCGAGAGACGGTTGAGATACTTTGCCGGAAGAGGGCTGGTCCGATCCGGTTCGTGGCTGATGAGTGCCCAGGCCGCGCGCTCCGCGCGCCGGGCGACCGTACGTGCCACGTGCAACAGCGCCGCGCCTGGGGTGCCGCCGGGCAGAACGAAGGAGTCGAGCTTGGCCAGTTCCGCGTTGAACTCGTCGCACCAGCCCTCCAGGCGGTGCACGTACTCCTCGGTGACCCGCAGTGGCGGGTACGCCGGCTCCGGCTCGACGGGGTTGGCGAGGTCGGCCCCGACGTCGAAGAGATCGTTCTGGATCCGACCGAGGACGGAGCGGATCCGCTCGTCGAGCTGGCCGAGGGCGAGTGCCACGCCGATCGCCGCGTTGCACTCGTCGACGTCGGCGTACGCGGCTATCCGCGGATCCGTCTTCGCGACCTGCTCGTTGTTGACCAGCCTGGTGGTGCCGGTGTCGCCGGCCCTGGTGTAGATGCGCGTGAGGTGGACGGCCATGAGGCACAGCGTACGGACATCGGCGCCGACCGCCACGTCTCGGCCGGACCCGGCGACCGGGGCCGGGCCGGTGCGGGGGTGGTGGGGCCGCACGGCGCCGGACGACGACGAATCTACGATGTGCGACGTGGACGTGATCAGGGTCAGCGGGGGCGCGCGGCTGACGGGCCAGGTCCACGTCGTCGGCGCGAAGAACTCGGCTCTGAAGCTGATGGCCGCGGCCCTGCTCGCCCCCGGGCGAAGCATGATCACCAATGTGCCGCGGATCACCGATATCGCGATCATGGGCGAGGTGCTTCGCCGGCTCGGCTGTGACGTCTCGTTCGTCGACGACGTGGTGACTCCGGCCGGCGACGTCGCGGGCGGTCCCACCGGTGCCGGACCGGCGCCCGGTGGGGGTTCGGCGGCGGGCGGGACGGGGACGCCCGGTGCCGGCGGGGCGCGCTCCTGCGCCGTGGTCATCGACGTTCCCGAGGCGCCGGGCACCGAGGCGGACTACGACCTGGTCCGTCGGTTGCGCGCCTCGATCTGCGTGCTTGGCCCGCTGCTGGCCCGCCGTGGCTACGTTCGGGTGGCGCACCCGGGCGGTGACGCGATCGGCTCCCGAGGGCTGGACATGCACGTGGCCGGCCTGGCCCGGATGGGCGCCGACATCTCGGGGGAGCACGGCTTCGTCATCGCCTCGGCGCCCGGAGGACTGCACGGTGCGACCATCTGGCTCGACTTCCCCAGCGTCGGCGCCACCGAGAACCTGGTGATGGCGGCGGTGCTGGCCAAGGGAAACACCGAGATCGACAACGCTGCCCGCGAGCCCGAGATCGTGGACCTCTGCACGATGCTGAACCGGATGGGGGCCCGGATCGAGGGCGCCGGCTCCTCGACGCTGCGGATCGAGGGCGTCACCGAGCTGCACCCGGTGACCCATGCCACGGTCGGGGACCGGATCGTCGCCGGGACCTGGGCCTTCGCGGCGGCGATGACCCGGGGCGACGTGACGGTGACCGGGGCGAGCCCGGCCTTCCTGGAGATCGCACTCGACAAGCTGGTCTCCGCCGGCTGCCAGGTGGAGACCGGGACGGACACCTTCCGGGTCCAGATGGACCGTCGACCCTCCGCGGTCGACGTGGTGACCCTGCCGTTCCCCGGGTTCGCCACCGACCTGCTGCCGATGGCGATCGGCCTGGCCTCGGTGAGCGAGGGTGCCTCGCTGGTCACCGAGAACATCTTCGACGGCCGGTTCATGTTCGTGAACGAGATGGCTCGGCTGGGCGCGGACATCAAGACCGACGGACACCACGCGGTGGTCCGGGGCCGGGAGCGGCTGTCCAGTGCGCCGGTACGGGCCACCGACATCCGGGCCGGCGCCGGCCTGGTGATCGCCGGGCTCTGCGCCGACGGCGTCACCGAGGTCTCGCACGTCCACCACGTGGACCGTGGCTATCCCGACTTCGTCTCCGACCTGCGGGCGCTCGGGGTCGAGGTGGAGCGGGACACCGCACCGGAGGAGCCGGCGTTCACGCTGTGACCGGCCGGCCCCGACGGTGGCGGCGCCACCGGCCGGCTCACCAGCGCCAGGCGCGCCAGACCAGAAGGTCCGGATGCCGGTCGCGTACCGCCGCGCCGGCCTGACGGGCGATGCGACCGAGCAGCGGGACGGCGAACCAGAGCAGCACCAGGGCGTAGCAGGCCAGGGTGACGCGCTGCAGCCCGGTGAGGGTCGGGGTCTCGACCAGGGGTGCCCACAACGGGCTGTACTCCGGTGTGAAGTGGCAGAGCGCCTCCAGGTACCAGTTGTTGTCGTAGCAGATCCGGGGCCGGACCTGTCCGTACACCAGGCTGTTCGCCGCTCCCCAGACGGAGAGGAGGACGGCCGCCAGGGTGCCGAGGTTCGCCCACGGCCCGGCCCGTTCGGCGCGTACGCAGACGGCCAGCGCCAGGGACGCCGGGAGGATGGCGAGGAGGAAGAACCGCGGTCCCCAGTACAGGCCGCCGTACCAGCTCCACCACGGGGCGTAGACCAGCACGAGCCCGGCCACGAAGACCGTCCAGAGCAGCCAGATCGACCAGACGTCGACCGGTTCGGCGCACCCTCCCGGACCGGACGCGACCGGCCGTGCCCGGTCCGGCGTACCCTCCGCCTCCCGCACCCGTCGTCGTAGGGGCAGGAAGAGCCCGGGGGTGAACCAGAGCAGCCCCTTGCCGAACGAGAAGAGGATGGCGACGACCCCGAGCGGAAACGGGTAGGAGAAGCCGGGCTCACCGGAGTACGGCATGACCGTCCGGCCGCCGCTGCTGCCGGCGTAGGAGCTGTGCAGGGGATCGTCGAACCGGAGCCACGCCTCGCCCATGACCAGTGCGAGGGCGGCCAGCGGCACCAGGAGGTAGCGCAACCGTCTCGTCCGGAGACAGAGGAGGCCGGCGACGAGGCCGAGCCCCGCGAGGGTCGCGGGCGTGTTGGCGACCCCGAGCACCACCGCGACCCAGCCGGCGCTCCGGGTCCAGCGGCCCGTTCCGGGCAGCGTCGCGGCGAGCAGTCCCACCCCGACGGTCACCATCGTGAAGACCTCGCCGTAGAAGTCCTGCACGTGCGCGGCGATCATGCTGCCCGCGACCAGGAACAGCAGGAAGCGGCGGAGCAGCGCGGCGTCCATCCGGTCGCGGAGCAGGCCGTGGAGCGCGGCCAGCCCGAGCACGAAGAGGACGAGGTTGTACTGCGCCACCACGTGCCGCGGGTCGCCGAGCCACCGGCCGAGCCACTCGAGCGGGGCGGCGAAGAGCGGCCCGATCAGCGAGTACGGCACCTGTGACCACTGCCGCTGGTCGAGGAGTTGGAGGAGCGCCTGGTAGCGCGCGAGGCCGTCGCCCATCATGGCCGGGCGCGGGGTGACCGCCAGGAGCGCCAGGCCGATCCCGATCAGCGTCGACTCCACCAGCGCCGCCACCCGCCCGCCGGTCCGGCCGGTCGGTGTGGGCGCTGCCGTCCGGCGGTCCGGTTCGTCCGGCCCCTGCCGGACGTCCTCGGTCGCCGGTGCGCCCATGGGCTCCTCCTTCGGTGCCGGCGGGTCCCTGCCGCGACGGCTGCCCGCAAGCGGTGCCAACATCGACTATCGGCTATGCGTGGGTACGTGGGCAACCTTCGCTCGGCCATCTCGGGGCGGCAGAGCGCCCGACCGAGTGACCGTTAAGGTGCTCGCAGGACACAAGCCAGCCGGAGGAGTGAGCACATGGCGGGTCGACTCGCGGTCATCGGGGCCGGTCTGATGGGTTCGGGCATCGCCCAGGTCGCGGCGCAGGCGGGATGGCAGGTGACGCTGCGGGACCTGGACGACGCCGCCACCAGCCGGGGACTGGACGCCATCCGTACGTCGCTGGGGAAGTTCGCCGCCAAGGGCGTGATCGGGGCGGAGGAGGTCGAGACGACCCTGGCCCGGATCAGCCCCACCACCGAGCTGGAGGCGGCGGCCGACGCCGACATCGTGGTCGAGGCGGTCTTCGAGCGGCTGGAGGTCAAGCAGGAGGTGTTCCGGGAGCTGGACCGGATCTGCGCGCCCGGCGCCGTACTCGCCACCAACACCTCGGCGATCCCGATCACCCAGATCGCGGCGGTGACCCAGCGGCCCGAGTCGGTGGTCGGCACCCACTTCTTCTCACCGGTACCGATGATGAAGCTCTGCGAGTTGGTCCGCGGCTACAAGACCAGCGACGAGACGCTGGCCACCGCCCGCGCCTTCGCGGAGGGGATCGGCAAGACCGTGGTGGTGGTGAACCGGGACATCGCCGGCTTCGTCACGACCCGGCTGATCACCGCGCTGGTGATGGAGGCGGTCAGGCTCGTCGAGTCCGGGGTGATCTCGGCGGAGGACCTGGACACGGCCTGCAGGCTCGGCTTCGGGCACGCGATGGGTCCGCTGGCCACCACCGACCTGACCGGGGTCGACGTCCTGCTGCACGCGACCCGGAACATCTACACCGAGACCGCCGACGAGAAGTTCTTTCCCCCGGAGCTGCTCCAGCGGATGGTCGCCGCCGGTGACCTGGGGCGGAAGACGGGTCGGGGCTTCTACACGTACTGATCGGCCGGATCGGCGCCCCGGGCGGCCGGCGCTCCTCGGCGGGCCCGCACGGGCCCGCCGCGGGGGCGGCCTCCGCCGCCGGCACCACCGTTCCCCGGACCGGCGGGGCACCGGGTCCCGCCCCGGACGAACGGACCCGGACGGCGTCGCGGGCAGCCGGCGGGCGGGCCCGGCGTCCCGCGACCCGAGGGGTACGACCGTGTGGTTCAGCCGTCGCGGCGGGTGGTCCAGCGGAACGTGGTCAGGCAGAGGGCCAGGCCGATCACACACCAGGCGGCGAGGACGAGCGCGACCCGGCCGAGTTCGAAGGAACCGGCCGGTTCCTGGGCCGCGAAGGAGTCGGGCAGGAAGACCGACCGCAGCCCCTGGCACATCCACTTGAGCGGGAAGATCGCGGCGACCTGCTGCATCCAGGTCGGCAGCTCGGTGAAGACGAAGAAGACCCCGGAGATGAACTGGAGCACCAGGGCGATCGGGGTGGCGACCGCGGAGGCGCTGCGCCCGCTGCGGGCCAGCGAGGAGAAGGCGATCCCGCAGAGCGTGCAGGCGGTGATGCCGAGCACCGAGACCCAGCCGAGGGTGAGCCAGCGGTCTGCGGTCTGCGGCAGCGTGAGGTCGAAGAGCCCGGCGGCGACCGCGAGCAGAAGTACGGTCTCGGTCACCCCGATCACCGCAACCATGATCACCTTGCCGGCGAAGTAGACCCAGCGCGGCATCGGCGTACCCATGAAACGCTTGAGCACGCCCCGGTCCCGTTCGATCGGGATCTGGATGGCGAGGCTCTGAAAGCCGACGGTCATCAGGCCGGTGGCGATCATCCCGGTGACGAAGTACTGGGTGAACCGGACCCCGCCGCCGAGATCGCCCCGGAAGATCGACGCGAAGATCAGGATCATCACCACCGGGAAGAGCATGGTGAAGACCACCGACTCCCGGCTGCGGAGGAACTGGCGGAGCTCGAGGCGACCCTGCCGGAGCGCCAGGGCGAGCGGGCCGACGGGACGGACCGGGCTCGGGGCCGGCCTGGTGGTGGTCGTGGTGGCTGCGGTGCTCATCGGTGCCCGATCATCCTCAGGTAGACGTCTTCCAGGGTCGGCCGGGTCACGGTCAGCCCCGGCACCTCGCCGCCGAATCGCGCGGCCAGCTCGGTGACCAGAGCCGTCGGCGTCGCGCTCTCCACGCGTTCCACGCTCCCGCCCGGGGTACGCCAGGAGACCGTGGCCAGGGCCTCCTCCCGGTTGCCGAGCCGTGCCGGGGTGGCGACCTCGACCAGCCGCCCCTGGGCGATCACGCCGACCCGGTCGGCGAGCGCCTCGGCCTCGTCCAGGTAGTGCGTGGTGAGGACGATGGTGGTGCCGGCGGCGGCCAGGTCCCGGATCAGCTCCCAGAACTCGCGGCGGGCCTCGGGGTCGAAGCCGGTGGTCGGCTCGTCGAGGAAGAGCAGCTCGGGTCGGCCGATGATGCCCAGCGCGACGTCGAGCCGTCGCTTCTGCCCGCCCGAGAGGGTGTGGGTCCGGGCCCGCGCCTTGTCGGCGAGACCGACACGCTCGATCACCTTGTCCGGGTCGTCCGGATCCGGATAGAACCCCGCGAAGTGGTGCACCACCTCGGCCACGGTCAGGTCGTCGAACTCGCCGGTGCCCTGGAGCACGATGCCGACCCGCGAGCGCCACCGCGCGTCCGCCCGGTCCGGGTCGACGCCCAGCACGCTGACCTCGCCGGCGTCCCGGCGGCGGTAGCCCTCCAGGATCTCCACCGTGGTGGTCTTGCCGGCACCGTTCGGGCCGAGCAGGGCGAAGACCTCGCCCCGGAACACCGAGAGATCGATGCCGTCCACGGCCGGGCGGCCTCCGTACGCCTTGCGGAGCTCCCGAACGGAGATCGCCAGCTGGTCGTCGTCCATGGCGTCAACTATGCGAGGCCTGCGCAAGCTTCTCCCGCGTGGCGCGCCGTTCGCGTCGCCGCCGACGGCGTCGCCGGACGACCCAGGTGACGAAGAGCGCGAAACCGAGCAGGAACAGCAGCACGAGCGCCGGGAGCAGGAGCGCGACCAGCGAGCCGAGCACGCTGGTGGCGTCCTCGACGGTGCTGGCGACCGGGGCGCCGAAGCCGGCCGTACCGGCGTTGATCACGGGTCGGGCCGCCGCCTTCACCCCGTGGACGCCGAGCGCGATCACCACCCCGACAGCGACCGGCACCCACTGGTGGGAGCCGAAGAACTCCCCCGGGTCGCTGACCATCACGGTCTCCGCACCGGCTCCCGCGCCGAAGGCCAGACCACCGGCGGTCGGCCGGACCACCGTCTGGATCACGTCGTTGACATGGTCGACCACCGGCACCTTGTCGGCGACGACCTCGATGACGAGCAGCACCAGCAGGATCGCCAGGACCCAGCCGTTGCTGAGCCACTGCCAGCCGCTCGGCAGCGTGACCAGATCGGTGTAGCGGGCCAACAGGCCCATGGTGAGGAGCGGAATGTAGGCGTTCATCCCGGCGGACGCGGCCAGACCGGTTCCAGTGAGGGCTTCCAGCACGGGATCCAGGATGGCACCGACTCGCCATGCCGGCCCGCCGAGCGTCCGCCCGGTGCTCCGCTACCCTGCTCGGGTGCGGTTGGTGATTGCGCGATGCTCGGTGGACTACGTCGGACGGCTCTCGGCCCACCTGCCGCCAGCAACCCGGCTGCTGATGGTCAAGGCCGACGGATCGGTCTCGATCCACGCCGACGATCGGGCGTACAAGCCGCTCAACTGGATGAGCCCGCCGTGCCGGCTGGAGGAGGCCCCCGGGGTGTGGCGGGTGGTCAACAAGGCCGGCGAGGAGCTGCGGATCACCCTGGAGGAAGTCTTCCAGGACATGTCGTACGAGCTGGGGGTCGATCCCGGACTGCGCAAGGACGGGGTGGAGGCGCACCTGCAGGAACTGCTGGCCGCCAACCCGACCGAACTGGGCGAGGGCTTCACCCTGATCCGCCGCGAGTACATGACCGCCATCGGTCCGGTCGACCTGCTCTGTCGGGACGGCTCCGGCGCCACGGTCGCCGTGGAGGTGAAGCGGCGCGGCGAGATCGACGGGGTCGAGCAGTTGACCCGGTACCTGGAACTGCTCAACCGAGATCCGCTGCTCGCGCCGGTGACCGGGATCTTCGCCGCGCAGGAGATCAAGCCGCAGGCTCGGGTCCTCGCCACGGATCGGGGGATCCGCTGTGTCGTCCTCGACTACGACCGGCTGCGCGGCATCGAACGTGACGAGCTGACGCTGTTCTGAGCGCGCGCCGCGTACCGGGGCGGTCGACGGGCGGCGGGCCGCCGGCGCCTCCGGTCAGCCGCCGGAGTGTCCGGTACGGACCGCGATCAGCGACTTGATCAGACCGGCGAGCCGCTCGGTCCGGATCTCCGAGTGCGGAAAGTAGTGACGCATCTGGGACCGGTCGACCAACTCGGTCCAGAGCACCTGCTGGATCGCGGTCTCCCGGCTGTCCGGGCGGGTGTGCACGAGGGGCCAGCGGAGGGCCAGCGCCACCCGGACCCGAACCGGGGTGAACTGCATCCCCGGGGCAAGCCAGTGCGGTTCGATCGGGAAGTAGCGGTACGGGGTCTGTACCCAGTGCGCGTCCGCCAGGGTGTGCACCGTCTCGGCGAACCGCAGCCGGCGTTCGTGTCCGCCGACGTGCTCCAGCACCGAGTTGGAGAAGACCAGGTCGTAACGGCGACGTGCGATCCGCTTCGGAAGCGCGCAGGCGTCGCCGTGGTCGACCTCGGCCCAGTCCGGTACGTCGGCCGGTGGTTCCTCGAGATTCACCACGTGGACGTGCTTCGGGCGTACGGCCGCCTGGAGCCAGGTGCTCAGCCGGCCGCCGAGGTCGACGACGGACATCTGGGCCAGGTCGGGAAACGTCTCGGCGAGCCAGCCGGCTCGTCGCTGTCGCCGCCGGGCCCCCCAGGAGTTCTCGCTGTCCACCAGGCGGAATCGCAACGCGTGCAGCCCCATTGGCCGAAGGGTACCGATGCGTGAGGTGGCGAGGGATGCCCGAGACGGCGGCTTACCGCCACGATCGGTTAGTCATATATCACCGACCGTACACTTTCTGTGCCAGTTTCACGATCCGCGCGACCTGCGCGGGAGTGCGGTCGAAGGTCATCGCTGGCAGCGGCGAGGGGCCGCGGCGTCGGGTCACCGCCTTCGACCGGGCGAACTCGCGGAGTCCGTCGGCGCCGTGGATGCGGCCGAAGCCGGAGGCGCCGACTCCGCCGAACGGCAGGGTCGACATACCGACGAAGGTGAGTGCGGAGTTCACCGCGACCATCCCGGACCGGATCCGGGCGGCGATCTCCATCGCGCGGCGACGGCCGAAGACGGATCCGCCGAGCCCGTACCGGACGGCGTTGACCCGGGCGAGCGCTTCCTCGACGTCGGCGACACGGGTGACGGTGAGGGTGGGGCCGAAGGTCTCCTCGCGAACGGCGGCGGCGTCGTCGGGTACGTCGACCAGGATGGTGGGCCGGACATAGGGGGGTTGGACGGCGTCAGGGCCGCCGAGGACCGGGCGGGCGCCGCGCGCGATGGCGTCGGTGATGTGCCGGCGGATGACGTCGAGCTGGCCGGGCATGGTGATGGGGCCGAGGTCAGCGTCGGTGTCGCCGACGGTGAGGCGGCGGGCGCGGTCGACGACCCGGGCGAGGAACTCGTCGTGGACCTCGCTGACGACGTAGGCGCGTTCGATGCCGATGCAGGTCTGGCCGGCGTTGGTGAGGGCGCCCCAGACACAGGCCTCCGCGGCGGCGTCGAGGTCGGCGTCCGCGTCGACGATCATGGCGTCCTTGCCGCCCGCCTCGATGACGACGGGGGTGAGGGTCTCGGCGCAGGCGGCCATGACCCGGGTGGCGGTGGCGGTGGAGCCGGTGAAGGCGATCTTGTCGGTGCCGGCCCGGCAGAGCGCGGCGCCGACGTCGCCGAGGCCGTGCACGGCGGTCAGGACGGGGTGCTCGGGGACGATCTCGGCGAAGCTGTCCACCAGCCACTGCCCGACGACCGGGGTGTACTCGCTCGGCTTGAAGACCACCGCGTTCCCCGCGGCCAGGGCGTAGCCGATCGACCCGATCGGGGTCAGCACCGGGTAGTTCCAGGGCCCGATCACCCCGACCACGCCGTACGGCTGGTACGCCAGGTGGGCGGAGTGCTCGACGAGGATGAGTCGGGAGCGGACCCGACGGGGCCCGAGCACCCGCTTCGCGTTGCGGGCCGCCCAGTCGACGTGCTCGATGGCGCTCACGATCTCCACCACGGCCTCGGCGACCGGCTTGCCGCCCTCCCGGTGAACCAGGTCGGCGAGCTCGGAGATCCGCCGGGCCAGCAGGGCCCGCCAGCGCAGCAGCCGGGTACGCCGACCCGCGAAGCCCAGCCCCGCCCACCAGGTCGCCGCCGCTCGGGCACGGTCGACCGCCCGACCGACGTCCTCCGGACTGGCGACCGGGACCCGGCCCGCCTCCGCCCCGGTCGCCGGATGGGTCGAGATCAGCTCGCCGTCCTCGACCACCGGTAGGCCGGGAGCGCGCAGCGTCGCCATGGCGCGAGTCTAGACCGGAGCGTTACTCGTCGGTAGATATCGCCACGACTCGGCCCGTCGGTCCGTGGAGTCCGGGCCGGTCGGATGGGAAGCTGACCTGCGGAGTCGGCGTTGCGCGCGCCGGCCGGATGGAGAGCGGACCCGAGTCGGCGTTGCACGCGCCGGCCGCGGGACGGGATGGATCGGGGCGGAGTCCATGTCCGACGAACTGCACTTCATGCCGCTGCTGACGGTGACCAACGGGCCGTTACGGGGTGCGAGCTTCCGGCTGGGTCCGGGGCGTCACCGGATCGGCCGGGAGGAGGGCGTCGACGTCCTGCTCGACGACCCCAAGGTCAGCCGCCGGCACGCCACGGTCGAGCTGACCGGTGGGCGGGCACTGCTCGCCGACACCGGATCGACGAACGGCACCTGGCTCAACGACCGGCGTATCGGCGGGTCGGCCGTACTGCGCGACGGCGACCGTATCCGGCTCGGGCACGTCGAACTGCGGTTCTTCGATCCGGGATCGGCCCCGACCGAGCCGGTCGGGACGCTCGGGTACCGGCCGCCGGCGGCTCACCCCGAACCGGTCCGGCCACCGGCGTCGCCGGACGCCGGTGCCGCACCGGGCGGGCCCGCCTCGCCCGGTGGCGCGCTCACCGCGCCGACCCAGGTGATCGGTACGCCCCGACGCCCCGGCCGCAGGCTGGCGGTGATCGGCGGCTGCCTGATCCTGGTCGGCTCGCTCACCTGGGTCTATCTCGCCCTCTGACCCCCAACCACCATCCTCGCCGCCGCGCCGCGGGAACCCGTCGGCGTCGCGGGAACCCGTCGGGGGAGCGGCCGGCGGGGACCGCACCGGCTCCGACCGGGTGGCCCGCCCGGTGTAGCGTGCGGGCGAATCGCGGCAGCCGGCCGGCGCACCGCGCCCGGGTGCGGACGACCGGGACAGCGCGGCATGGCAGACTCGCGGGCAGCACCTGAGTAGCCGTTCAGGCGGCATCCGACGAGGCGGGAGGCTCCAGTGACAGGCGGGTTCACCGGCGGAAACGTCATCTCGAGCGTGGGTGTCGTCGGACTGGGCACCATGGGCGCCGGGATCGCCGAGGTCTTCGCCCGCAGTGGTCTCGCGGTCGTCGCCGTCGAGATCACCCCGGACGCCCTGGCGCGCGGACGGGCCGCCCTGACCGCCTCCACCGACCGGGCGGTTCGCCGAGGCAAGCTCGCCGAGGCGGACCGGGACGCCCTGCTCGGTCGGATCACGTTCGCGGTCGGACTCGAGGCGCTGGCCGACGTCGACCTGGTGGTCGAGGCGGTACCCGAGCGGCTCGACCTCAAGCGGCGACTCTTCGGCGACCTCGACCGGATCTGCAAGCCCGGCGCCGTCCTGGCCAGCAACACCTCATCGCTGAGCCTCACCGAGATCGCGGTCGCCACCGAACGGCCGGACCAGGTCGTCGGGATGCACTTCTTCAACCCGGCCCCGGTCATGAGGCTGGTCGAGGTGGTCCGGACCGTGGTGACCGCGCGTGAGGTGATCGCCGCGGTCGAGGCGCTCTGCGCCCGGCTCGGCAAGGTCGGGGTGACCATCGGCGACCGGGCCGGGTTCGTCGCCAACGCCCTGCTCTTCGGCTACCTCAACCAGGCCGTCGGGATGTACGAGTCCGGGTACGCCACCCGGGACGAGATCGACATCGCGATGACGCTCGGCTGTGGACTGCCGATGGGACCCCTCGCCCTGCTGGACCTGATCGGCCTCGACACGGCGTACGAGATCCTGGAGACCATGTACCGGCGTGGCGGCCGGTCCCGGCGACACGCCCCGGCGCCGCTGCTGCGCCAGATGGTGGTGGCGGGACTGCTCGGCCGCAAGTCCGGCCAGGGCTTCTACCGGTACGCGGAGCCTGGCTCGTCGCGGGTCGTCCCGGACGAGCGGAGGCCGGCGGCGGAGTCCCCCGGGCCGGAGGGCGCCCGCCGGGTGGAGACGGTCGGCGTGGTCGGCTCCGGTGCCCCGGCCGACCGCCTCGCCGAGCTCTGCGCCCGAGCCGGGTACGACGTGGCCCGGGCGCCCTGGACCGACGAGCGGCCGGCGCTGGAGGCGGTCGCCGACGCCGACCTGGTCCTGGTGGCGGCGCCCGACGACCCGGCTGGCCAGCGGGACATCTTCGCCGAACTCGGCCGGCGGTGCCGGCCGGGCGCGGTGCTGGCCACCACGACCGCCCTGCTGCCCGTCATCGACCTGGCGATGGCGTCCGGACGGCCGGCGGACGTGGTCGGGCTGCATCTCGGCACGGTGGCGCCGGACGCCCCGCTGGTGGAGATCGTCCGCACCGTGCGGAGTTCGGCGGAGGCGCTCGCCACGGCGCGGGCGGTCGTCGCCCGACTCGGCCGGACCGGCATCGTCTGCGCCGACCGGGCCGGGTACGTCGTGAACGCGCTGCTCTTCCCGTACCTGAACGACGCGGTGCGGATGTTGGCCGAGTCGTACGCGACGGTGGACGACATCGACCACGCGATGACGCTCGGCTGCGGCTACCCGGTCGGGCCGTTCGCGTTGCTGGACCGGATCGGCCTGGACGTGGCGCTGGCGGTGCAGCGCGGGCTGTACCGGGAGATCCGGGACCCCAGCCTGGCCCCGGCGCCGCTGCTGGAACAGTTGGTGACCGCCGGCTGCCTGGGGCAGCGGAGCGGCCGCGGCTTCCGCGACCACCCCGCCGCCCACTGACTCAGCGGACGATGTGCAGGGTCACCCGGGCGTCGCTGGTGCGGCCCTGTTCGCTGACCCGGTAGTCGAACCGGTCGGTGGTGGCGCGGGCGGACGGGTTCGGCCGGTAGACGACCGTCCGCGCGCTGGTAATCCGGACGGTGCCGTGCCGTGGCGGGGTGACGATGGTGAGGACGGCGGCCCGGGTGACGAAGTCGTTGGCGAGCACCGCGAGGACACTGGGCCGGACGCCGCTGACCCGCGCGAAGTCCCGGACCGCCGTCGGCGCCGGATGAAAGCCCCCGGCGCCGGTGCCGAGGAAGAGGGTCTGGGTACCGGTCACCAGACTGGTGGTACGGACGTCCGGGTGGCCGTCGCCGTTCGCGTCGAGGACCTCGACCGTCCACAGGTCGTCGCCGTAGACGTCAGTGTGCAGGTCGACCACGGTGCCGTCGTCCAGGACCACGACCACTCCGCTGAAGTACGCGCCGCAGCCCTCCAGGTACGCGATGACGACGTCCATCGCCCCGTCCTTGTCGACGTCGGCGAGGCGGAAGTCGGGGCGTCCGGAGCAGTACCGCACCGGGCCGGGGACCAGCGCGCCGGTGCCGGTGTTGAGGTAGGTGGCGAAGCCGTCGCCCTGGTCAGTCCACTCGTAGATGTCCTGCCGGCCGTCCCCGTTGAAGTCGGCGGTGCCGATGTAGCTGGGCTGGAAGATCGTGTCGAACCCGGCCGAAACCTGGAACGAGTCCAGGGCCAGCAGGGTGCTGTCGATCCCGGGCGGGGGGCCGGCGAACCAGGCCACCGCCAGTTCGTCCGGTGGGTCGGTGTCGAGGTTGAGCCCCACCCCCATGTCGGGGCAGTTCCGGTCGGCGACCGGCAACGTCAGGTAGGGATAGGCCTGTCCGGGGCCGAATCCGCCACCGGGCAGGCCCACCTCCACGACCACCTCGCAGACGGACGACGAGCCGGGCGCCAGTCGCAGCGTGTTGCGGTCGGGGATGCCGTCCCCGTCGACGTCCGCGATGATCGCCTCACCCTGTCCGCCGGCCCACGCCGGGTGACTCGGCGTGGCCGTTCCGACGACGAGCGCGGCCGCGACGACCGCGGCGACCGCGACGACGCGTCTGTTGCCCATGGCTCCTCCTTCGATACGCCGCGGTGCGACGGGACTCGTCCGTGCTCTCCGCCGCGGCCCGCTACCACCTCGGTCACGCTACGGCGCCCCGCGCGCGGCGTGTTGGTTACTGACCGTAATCCGACACGGCCGTAGAGGGGTGGTCCCTGGCGGTTGGCGATTCTGAGGTGTCGATGCGTCGCCGATACGTCCATCCTGGACGGCGGCGTCTCCGCAGCGCTGCCCGCGGGCCGGCTGTCGTACTCCGGGCGGCTCAGCCGATGATCTTGATGCTGACCGCGGCGTTGCTGGTCCGACCCTCGTCCGTGAGGCGGTAGACGAACGAGTCGCGGCGCCCGTGTTTCCGGTGCGGGGTGTAGTTGATCACCCCGCGGGTGGTGACCTTCACGGTGCCGTACCGTGGCGGCGTCCAGATGGTGACCTTCACCCGGCTGGTGGCCCAGTCGTTGTCCAGCACCCGGATACCGATCGTCTTGGTGCCTCGGGCCGTGGGATAGTCCCGGATCGCCACCGGGGCGCGGATGAAGGTGCCGTCGCCGACGCCGAGGAACGTGGCCGGGGCGCCAGTCTCCTGGTCGCGGGTGGCGACGTCGGGGATGCCGTCGCCGTTCGCGTCGACCACCTCGACGCCCCACGTCCGCAGTCCCTCGACGTCACCCTGGAGGTCGACCTGGTCGCCGCTGTCCAGCACCACCACCACCCCGGTGAAGTACGCGCCGCAGCCCTCCAGGTACGCGATGACCACGTCCATCGCGCCGTTCCGGTTGAAGTCGGCGAGCTGGTAGCTGAGCGGGCCGGCGCAGTAGTGCACCGGTCCGGGCACCAGCGCGCCGGTGCCGGTGTTGAGGTAGGTGGCGAAGCCCTCGCCCTGGTCGGTCCACTCGTAGACGTCCTGCCGGCCGTCACCGTCGAAGTCGGCGGTGCCGACGAAGCTGGGCTGGAAGATCGCGTCGAAGCCGGCGCTCACCCGGAAGTTGTCCAGGGCCATCAGGGTGCTGGAGATGTCCGGCGGCGGCCCGGCGAACCAGGCGACCACCAGTTCGTCCGCCGGGTCGGCGTCGAGATTGAGGCCCACCCCCAGGTCCGGGCAGTTGACGTCCCCGGCCGCCAGGACCAGGTACGAGTAGGACCGGGCCGGTCCGAAGCCGCCGTCGGCCAGCCCCAGCTCGACCAGGACCCGGCAGGTCGACGTACCCGAAATTAGGCCGAGTGTGTTGCGGTCGGGGATGCCGTTCCCGTCGACGTCCGCGATGATCGGCTCGCCCGGCCCACCGGCCCGGCCCGGCGGTGGACGCAGCTCGGCGTTACCGGCTACGACCAGGGCCGTCATCGTGATGACCATGAGGACACGAGTGCCCCACATCGCTCCTCCTCCCGACGGCCCGGCTACCCGGTGAACCGGAGGTGGACGGTCGCGGCGCTCCGCCGGCCCCCCTCGGTGACCTGGTACGTGAACCGGTCGGTCGTACCGTGGTCGGCGCGTGGCCGGTAGACGATCTGGCGGTTGCTGGTGACCTGCGCCGTGCCGTAGCGGGGTGGGGTGGTGATGGTGACGGTGGCCTGGCTCGTGACGTAGTCGTTGGCCAGTACGGCGATCGACACGGCCTTGGCGTCGACCACGGTGGCGGTGTCGGGGGTGGCCCGCGGTGACTCGACGAACTGTCCGGTGCCGGTGTTGATGAAGTAGTCGACCTCGCTGGTGAGCCGGGACACCGTACGGATGTCGTGGAAGCGGTCACCGTTGGCGTTGACCACCGACGCCGTCCAGGTGTCCAGCCCGAGCGGGTCGGTCTGGAGCTCCTGCTGCGTGCCGTCGTCCAGCACCACCACCACCCCGGTGGCGACGGTGGTCGACAGGCACCGCTGGGTGTAGGCGCTCACCAGGTCGGACGCGTTGTCCCGGTCGAGGTCCGGCAGGTGGAAGCTGAGCGGCCCGGCGCACCAGGCGACCGGCCCCCGGGTGAGGGTGCCGTTGCCCAGGTTCAGGTACGTCTCGATCCCCTGTCCCTGGTCGGTGACGGAGTAGACGTCCAGCCGCCCGTCCCCGTTGAAGTCGGCGGTGCCGAGGAAGTACGGGGCGTAGACCGCCTCGGTCAGCCCGAACGACGGCTGGAAGTCGTCGTCCAGCACCATCAGGTTGACGTCCGTGATCGGCGGTGGGCCGGGATACCAGGCCACCACCAGTTCCTGTCGCTGGTCGGAGTCGAGGTCGACGGTCACCCCGAGGTCGGGGCACCGGGCGCCTGGGCCGGTGCCGCCCGGGCGGAGGTAGACCGACGCCACCGGTGGCCGGAACGTTCCCGACGCCGTCCCGTACTCGACGATAACCGCGCACAGGTCCGGCTCGACCACCCCGAGCGTGATCCGGTCGGTGAAGCCGTCTCCGTTCACGTCGCCGAGGATCTGCTCGCCCCGGCCGGCGGCCCAGCTCGGCACGGGGGGCAGGACTCCTGCGCCGGTCACCACGGCCAGCAGTATCAACACCGTCAGCGCGGCGGTTCGCCTGCGGAACATCTCGTCTCCCTGGTACGTCCCGTCAACTGTCGACCCGGTCTGGCGCGGTTCAGTCCGGGAACCGGATGGTGACGCGGGCGCTGCTCCGCTTGCCTTCCTCGGCGAGTTGGTAGGTGAACTGGTCGGTCCGGCCGTGGCTCGGGTTCGGACGGTAGACGATCCGCCGGTCGGAGAGCACCTGGACGGTGCCGTAGCGGGGTGCGGCGGTGACCGTGACCGCGGCGTGCCGGCTGGCGTGGTCGTTGGCCAGGACGTCGATCGCCACCGCCTTGGTGCTGGTCAGCTGGACCCGGTCGGTGTTCGCGTCGGGTGCCCGGACCAGGGAGAACGTCCCGCCCGGGCCGGTGTTGACGAAGTAGCTGACCTCGCCGGTGCGCTGGTTGATGGTCCGGACGTCGGGGAACCGGTCGCCGTCGGCGTCGACCACGCGAGCGGTCCAGGTGGTCTCGCCGGTCGGGTCGGACTCGAGCTGCACGACGCTGCCGTCCTGGCGGATTCGGACCACGCCGCTGCTGTGGTCGGCGCAGGCATCGGCGTACGCCAGGAGGACGCCCTGCGCCCCGTTGCGTTCCCAGCTGGCGAGCTGCGCGCTTGGGGCATCGACCGTGCAGAACCGGATCGGCCCGAGGACCGCGGTGGTGTCCTGGACCTCCAGATTGGCGATCCCACCCTGCCCGACGGCGTAGGGCGAGGGCATGCCGCCCGGAGTGAACACCGCCACGCCCATGAAGGTGGGGCGGGTGATCGGCGAGTTGAAGGTGGTGACGGGCTGGAAGTCCGGCGCGCGCAGCACGATCCGGTTGTAGGAGAGTGTGGGCGGGGCGCCGTCGCTCCAGGCGAGCCACAGCTCGTTGAGGCCGTCGTTGTTGACGTCGGCGGCCACCCCCAGGTCCGGGCACGCGTCGGTGGTGTCGTTGGGGCGTAGATAGACGAAGGCGAGCGGGGGCAGGAAGACGCCCGGCGCGCTGCCGTACTCGACGATCGTGGAGCAGAGGTTGGGGGAGACGCCGCCGAGGGTGGCCCGGTCGGTGAGCCCGTCACCGTTGAACTCGCCGATGATCGGCTCGCCCGGGACGTTCGCGTGCGCGGCGGGGACGGGGCCGCCGAGCGCGACGACGGTGATGATCATGGTTGTCACGGCGATGCGTTTGGTCCACATGACGCCCTCTTGTTCAAGCTCCGGCCGACCTGCCAGGCCAGCACCTGTTCGTGGACGCTAGACCCCTTTAGGGGTTATCAGTCCCGTGTTGACCGTGATCCGACACCGGATCGGCACATTCCCCCAGCTCAAAGCCATGATCAGGTGTCGCTGGCGGCGCCCCGGCCGCCCGTGCCGGCCGCCCGGCCGGCTGCGTAGTCTGGAAAGGTGAGCCCACGTCGCAACCGTCCCCGCCGCGAGGAGCCCGCACCGCTGGACCGGACGCGGCTGGACCGCGGTATCGGTGCGGTGCAGACCTGGCAGGACGGCGACTGGCAGGTCCGGGTGATCCCCGCCTCGGCCGCGGTCAAGACGTACCGTTGTCCCGGCTGTGTCCAGGAGATCCGGCCCGGGGTGGCTCACGTGGTGGCCTGGCCGGCCGACGGGTGGGGTGATCTGGACGACCGCCGGCACTGGCACACCGGCTGCTGGCGGGCCCGAGACCGGCGCGGCCCGGGGGTGGAACGCTCCCGCAGCGCTCCCCGGTACGGCTGACCGGGCGGGGCACACCCGCCGGTCGAGAGGCCGGGCCGCCTTCCGGTCGCACCCGGTCGACGATCGGCACGGCCCGTGGTGGACGGCGCTGGGATCTCTACCACCGGGGCGGGCCCTCGGGCGGATGCCGATCACCGGACGGGGTAAGACTGTAGCGTGAGCTCTCCGATCCGCGCCGCCAGCATCCTTCCCGCCCGCCGGGAGGAGATCGAGCTGCACACCGCCGACGGCCTCCGCCTGGTCGGCGAGCTGGCACTGCCGGCCGACCGCGACCCGGTCGCCACCCTGGTCTGCCTGCACCCGCTCCCCACCCACGGCGGGATGATGGACAGCCACGTGTTCCGTAAGGCCGCCTGGCGACTGCCCGCCCTGGCCGACGTCGCCGTGCTGCGGTTCAACACCCGCGGCACCAGCAGCGTCCGCGGCACGAGTGAGGGGACCTTCGACGCCGGCAACGCCGAACGGTACGACGTCGCGGCCGCGATCGAGTACGCGGAGTTCCACGAGCTGCCGAACATCTGGCTGGTCGGCTGGTCGTTCGGCACCGACCTTGCTCTCCGGCACGGCTGCGACCCGAGCGTGGTCGGGGCGATCCTGCTCTCGCCACCGCTGCGGACCGTCACCGAGGACGACCTCGCCACCTGGGCCGCCTCCGGCAAGCCGGTGACCGCGCTGGTCCCCGAGTTCGACGACTACCTCCGCCCGGAGGAGGCCCGCCGCCGGTTCGCCGCCGTGCCGCAGGCCGAGGTGGTCGGGGTCGACGGTGCCAAGCACCTCTGGGTCGGCGACGCGGAGACCGTCCTGGACGAGATCGTCCGCCGGGTCAACCCGGCCGTCCCGGTCCCGCTGCCGACAGCCTGGGACGGCCCGATGGAGACCGGTGACGCCAGCGCGTACGCCGACCGGACCGTCGCCGCCTTCGCGAACGTACCGATGCCGGAACGCCGCGACGGCTGAACCACGCCGTCGGGGCCGCCCGGCTCAGGCGGGCTGCCGGATCCCACCGGACGCCGGGGTGCCGCCGGAGGCGCCCGGCTCGATCTCCACCGGGGCGAGCTCCGCCGCCGGGGGCCAGCCGGCCAGCCAGACCGCCCGCTGCCGCCACACCTCCCGCCAGTAGCCGGCCCGGCCGGTCAACCGGGACCCCAGGGCCCGGACCGCGATGCCGAGCCGCAGCAGCGCCCGGCCGAGTCCGGCGCGCGGCCGGGACCACCGCAACCGGAGGAACGTGACCTGCCCACGGAGCAGCATCACGCGCTTGCCGACGCTGGTCGAGGCGGCGCCGCCGACGTGCAGCACCCGGGCCCGCGGCACCAGCACCGGACGCGCGCCCAGCGCGGTCGCCCGCAGGCAGAGGTCGAGGTCCTCGCTGTACATGAAGTAGTCCGGGGTGAAGCCGCCGAGCTGGGCGAAGAGCGAACGCCGGATCAGCAGCAGACACCCGGAGGCGGCCGGCACCCGAACCGGAGTCGACCGGTCCAGCCAGGGCAACGCCTCCCGGTTGAAGAGCCGGGACCTCGGGAAGAGCGTGGAGAGCCCGAGGGCGAAGCAGGTGAGTGTCCACAGCGAGGGCGGCCCGAAGACCGAGTTCCCGTCGTCGTGGCCGTCCGCGCCGAGCGTACGGCCGGCGTAGACGCCGTGCCCCGGGTGGGCCCGGGTGGCGGCGAGCAGCTCGCCGATGACGTTGCCGACCGGCTCGGTGTCCGGGTTGAGCAGCAGCAGCCAGTCGCCCCGGGCCAGGGCCGCGCCGACGTTCACCGCGCGGCCGAAGCCGACGTTGCGGGCCAGCCGGACCACCCGCGCCTCGGGGAAGGCGGTGGCCACCGCCGCCGCCGATCCGTCGGTCGAGGCGTTGTCGACCACGATCACCTCGTACGGCTCGTCGGGGCACGCCGTCCGAAGGGTGGCCAGGGCGGTCAGGATCAGCTCCCGGGTCTGGTACGACACCACGATCACGCTCACCAGCGGCGTCATGACGCCACCTCCCGGTCGCCGTCGGCGCTCGTCGCCCGGACCACCGCCGCGCCCTCCGTCCCGACCGGTGGCGCCGTCCCGTCGCGCGAACTCACGCGGTCGTTCCGCCCCACGTCGTCGCGGCGGGTTCCGTCGCGCCGGCTCGACTCGTCGCGTCCCCAGCCACGTCGGGCGGCCGGCCGGCGGGCGGCAGCGGCGGCCAGCAGGGTCAGCCCGGCGTAGCAGACCCCGGCCGGCAGCAGCCACGGCCGGGGGAGCACCACGTCGACCAGCCAGGAACCCCGGCGGGCCCGCCGAACCTGCCCGTCGGCGGCGCGCAGCATCGCGTTGCCGGCCCGGACCCGAACGAGGCGGCGGAGCAGGTCGGCGGTGCGCCGAGGGGTCGCCACCACGGTGCAGACCGAGCCGATCTCCCGCTTCTCCGCCGAACCGAACTGGGCATCGAGGAAGAGGTCGTCGGCGATCACGTCCGGGAACGGGCCGAACCGGGCCCGACCGGCGGCGGAGAGCGCGATCGCGCCCCGGCCGAAGAGCGCGTTCCGGTACGCCGGATGCCGCCCGTTGATCGCGTAGTACGCGCGGACCAGCAGGGGGCGGCCGGTGGTGTCGAGCCGGCGGCCGGGTGCGGCGGCCAGCACCCCCGGCTCGGTGAGCGCGGCGACGAGCGCGCGGACCCCGGCCGCGGTCAGCGTGATGTCCGCGTCCAGGTAGATCCGGGGGAAGCCGGTGGCGGCCGCGTCGCCCGCGTTCAGTGCGGCGGGTTTGGACGGCGCCGCCAACTCCCGCACGGTCACCCCGGGGAATGATCGGGCGACCGCGGCGGTGTCGTCGGTGCAGCCGTTGGCGACCACCACCACCTCGAACTCGCCCGGCGCCGCGTCGGCGAGCAGGGTCCGCAGGGTACGGCCGAGCACCGCCGCCTCGTTGTGCGCGGCGATCACCACGCTGGTCACCACGGCGCCCGCCCGGTCAACGCCAGGCGGATCCGGCGGACCGCGTTGCGCCGGCGCAGCCGCCAGCCCTGGTACTCCCGCAGGTCGAGGGGGGCGGCCTGGACCACCCGGGCGGAGTGGCGCATCTGTTCGGTCCATTCGGCGAGGGTGGTCACCCCGGTACGCCGAGCCGACAGGGGCCGGCGGGCCATGAAGTCGGCATCGGTCCGGTAGATCGTGTGCGGGCTGCGCGGGTCGTCCATGTGGTCCTCGGGGAGGAAGGGGTGGTACCAACCGTTCACCCAGCCGAGCCGGGCGGTTCGCAGGCACCAGGCGGTGAAGGTCTCGCCGTCGCGCAGCGGCCCGGCCTGGTCCAGCGTCGCGCGCTTGAGCAGGTAGCCGCTGCCCTGCACCCAGTGGTTGCGCAGCAGGCGGTGCCCGCCGGGGTAGTCGGCCAGCTTCTTCGCGACCAGGTCGGGCTCGACGTCCTCCGGCGGGAAACGCCAGGTGCCGATCACCCCGAACTCGGCGACGTCCTGGTGCGCCCGCCGCAGCGTGTCGATCCAGGCCGGGTCGGGGAGGCAGTCGTCGTCCACCTTGCTCAGGTACGTCCCGGTCGACTCCCGCCAGAGCCAGTTCGTCGGCTCGGTCAGCCCGGCGTTGACCGGGCTGTGGTGGAAGCGGTGCACCCGCGGGTGGTGGCGGAACTCCTCGACCGCGTCGCGCGTCGGCCGGTCGGTGCCGTTGTGCCACAGCCAGACCCGGGCATCGGGGGGACAGGTCGACAACAGGTGGGGCAGCGAGCGCCGGACGTACTCCGGCCGGTCGTAGGTGATCATGAGGATGTCGATCCCGCCGTCGCCGGTCATGCCGCCTCCTCGCTGCGCTCGTCGTCCCGACCGAGACGGCGGTGTTGGCGGATGACCTCGCTGTCCGCGGTCATGGCGTCTCCTCGCCCCGTGCGGTCCTGGCTTCCCGGTTCCTCGCCCGCGCCGCCCGGCCCGCCTCGATCTGGTTGATCCGCTCCGCCCGGGTCAGCCGCCACAGGGCGCCGGTCAACCCGAGCATCAGGTGCACGGTGATGAAGAACGTCGTGAAGTACATCGAGTCGAAGGTGAAGCTGGAGACGGCGGCGACCGCGATCGCGACCGCCAACACCGCCGCGAGGTCGCGGTCCCGTTCCGACCGGGCGAAGCGGCGGACCCGGCCGGCCACCACCACCCCCGACATGAAGAAGACGACGAGCCCGGCCACCCCGACGATGCCGGTCTGGACCAGGGTGGTCAGCCACTGGTTGTCCAGCAGCTGGTACAGCTCGGGGAGGAAGGTGCCGATGCCCCGGCCGAGCCAGGGCCGTTCCCGGATGAACGGCGTGACGTAGTCGTAGTCCTCCACCCGGGCCTGCACGCTGGGGTCGCTCTCCCCGGCCATGATCAGCGACTTCAGTGTTGCCAGCAGGCCGGGCCGGAGGACCTGGATGACCGCGGCCAGGAAGCAGCCGACCACCAGGACGTTGAAGGTGGTCCGCAGCGGCCAGACCAGGATGAAGAGCACGATGGCGGCGGCGAGCGCGAGGACGCCGGTCCGGGAGAGTGAGATCGGGATGACCGCCGCCTGGAGCATCGCCAGCGCCCCGTAGATCTGCCGGTCCCGCCGCCTGTCGGCGAAGCGCGCGAAGTGGATCGCGACCACCAGGCCTATCACCATCAGCACGCTGAACTCGATGTAGTGTCCGGCGGTGCCGGCGACCCGGACCAGCCCGTCGCCGCCCCGCTCGCGGAACCCGACGACGTCCCGGTGGAAGGTCAGGACCGGCGGCAGCTTCATGTACGTCGTCGGGTCGATCCGGGTGACGAACTGGGTCAGCGCGACGAGCGCCATGAAGGTGCAGCCCCAGCAGAGCCAGCGCAGGATCGTGTCGATCCGGTCCCGGGTCAGGACCCCGTCCGCGGCGGCGAACAGGATGCCGGCACCGGCCAGCGCCTGGAGCAGGGTCCGCTCGGCGCCGTTGGCCTCCAGCACCGGCATGCCCCGAGCCTGCCCGGCGATGTAGGAGAGCAGGAGGGTGGCCAGGTAGATCGCCATGGCCCAGCGCATCGGCTGCTGTCCCCGGGTGACCAGGGTGGGGTGCAGGCGGCTCAGCGCCCACCAGACCAGCAGCCCGAACCCCACCATGATGCCGGGCCTGCCGAGGTCGCTCAGCGGAGGGAAGACCAGCCGGAACGGGAGCAGGTAGGCGAGCAGGACGGCCGCGATGACCGCGGCCGTCGCATCCGGAAAGTGGCGTACGGCGGGGGTGATCCCGTCGTACACCGTGTCGGACCGTCGGGCGGAAAGGTAGGTCGGCACGTCGCTCGTCTCGTCCGTGCGCCGTCAGCCGGCGCGGCTGCGGGATTCGGCGATCATGGGGGTCCGCTCCACCGCGCCGTACGCTCCGGCGGAGCGCACGGTCGGACACGTCGCGTACGCGCCGTGCGGTGGAGGTTGCGACCGGTTCATGGGGTGACGTCGTCCGCGGGGTTCCGGACCGTGGCCAGCAGGATCGTGTCGTCGGGCTGCGGGGCGGGGCGGCCCTCGGTGGCGGTCGTGCCCCGCTCGGTGCCGGCGTACCGGGTGCCCCGCTCCTCGGCGGCGTGCGCGCCACGCCCGTTGGCCGGGCGACCGTTCGTGGTGTGCCCGGCGACGCGGTCGTGCGGTGCCTCGCCGGCCCGGTCGTCGAGGTGACCGGTGTGCTCGTCGGCCGGCCCGGGGTCGTCGCCCGAGCGGGCGCCGCCGCGGTGGTCCCGGGGTCGGGAGGCGATCCGGGCGGCCACGGCCCGGGGGACCGGCTGCGTGGCGTCCCCCCGGCCGGCCGGCGTCGCGGCGGACCGGGTGGCGGGGGCCGGCGTGACGGCCGGCCGGGAGGGCGGGGACGGGGCGCCGACGGCCGTCTCCGGGCGGGCCGCCCCGATGGTCGCCTGCCCGGCGCTCCAGGTCATCGGGGCACGAAGGTCGCGACGCCTGAGCCGGGCCGTGGCGCGGCGGCGCAGCACCGCGTCGTAGCCGACGGCGGCGACCGCGGCCAGCAGCAGGCCGATCGCCACGATCACGACCTGTGCCCGGAGTACGTTGGAGCGGGACTGGACGATGTTCAGCCCCGGGTCGAGCACCTGGGTGGTGATCTGCTCGCCCGGGTTCGGCCGGTACTCGGCCTGCTGCCCGGCGACCTCGTCGTGGATCAGCTGGGTCACCGCCTCCACGGTCGTCCGTGCGCTCGCCTCGGTGTCGGCGGTGACGGCGACGGTCAGGATCGAACTGCGTGGCACCAGACCCACCTCGTAGTCCGGATCGCCGCCGGCCGCCGCGACCTTCATCCGGGCGTCGTGCGCGGAGACCGAGATCTGTACCGCCTGCGCCATCGCGTTCTCGCCGATCCGCAGCCACGGGTTGCCCGGCCGGGGTGTGGTGTTGGGGGCCGGCGGCGCCGTCGCGGTGGTGGGCGGGACGAGCAGGATGGCGGCCCCGGTCTTGTACTCCGGCTGGATCGCCAGACCGAACGCGAAGGCGGCGCCGAGTGTCCCGACCACGATGGGGGCCGAGACGTACCACCGCCGAAACATGAGTTTCAGCAGGTCGAGAAGGTCCATCGGGCGGCCCCTTCGGATGCGGGCGAGTGCTGGTGTCGTACGGGGATCGGCAGTGGTTCCTCGGTGGACGGGGCGCGTCAGGACGGCGGGCGCGCGGCATCGGCCCCGCTACCGAGTGAAACTCGGTTGTAACCGTTCGGCGACGGCCGCAGCAATTGATTCCAGAGTCGGATGTACGACTTGACCTGGTGGTCCCAGGCCAACTCGGTGACGAAGCGCTGCCGTCCGGTACGGCTCATCTCCGCCCGGGCGTGCCCGTCGCTGAGCAGCTGGTCGATGGCCTTGGCGAACTCGTCCGGACTGCCGTTCGGCACGTAACTGGCGGCCCGGTCGGCCGTACGCCGGGTCTCGCCCAGGTCCGCGGCGACGACCGGGACGCCTCGGGCGACGTACTCCACCGTCTTCGCCATGGTGTAGAACTCCGCCATCCGGCTCGGCCGGTCCGGCTGGATCGCGATCGACGCCGAGCGGAGCAGGGCGTCCACCTCGTCGGCCTCCAGCCAGCCGGTGAAGCGGACGACGTCCTCGATGCCGCGTTCGGCAACGAGCCGGCGCAGCTCCGGCAGGCTCTCGCCGTCGCCGGCGACCACGAGTTCCCAGTCGTCGGCGCCGCGCAGTCCGATCAGCCGCTCGGCGGCGAGGACCGCCGTCTCGACGTCGTCCTGCGGGTTGATCACGCCGACGTAGACGATCCGTTGCCGTTCGCGCCCGCCGCCGGTGGCGCGGCCGGCGGTGGCGGCTCCGGTGCCGCGCCCCACCGGGGTGGGCGGGCCGACCTCGGCCAGCGCCGGGCCGTTCCGGACCACGACCACCTTCTCCGGCGGGCAGCCGCCCCGCTCCATGGCCAGCTCCCGGAAGGACTCGTTGGTGGCGACCACGGCGGTGGCGACGCGCCAGGAGAGGCGTTCGAGGAGCCGCAGCGTCCGCAGCACCGTCGGCCGGGGCGTGCCGGCCTTGCACTCGTACAGCTCGGGACTGAGGTCGTGGTGGTCGAAGACGAAGGGGCGGCCGACCGCCCGCATCAGCAGCCCGACCACCCAGAAGATGTCCGGCGGGTTGCAGGCCTGCACGGCGTCGACGCGGGTCCGCAGCATCAGGCCGAGCAGCCGTACGGTGACCGCGGTCAGCGCCCAGGCGAACTCGGCGGCGAAGGAGAGGACGCCCCTGCCGGCCAATGGCTGCGGGAAGGAGTAGATCCGGGCATCCGTCGTCCCCGGCACCAGCCGGGGCCGCTGCGGGCCGCGGGGACAGATCACCGACGCCCGGTAGCCCGCGGCCTCCAGCGCCTGACACTCCCGAATGACCCGACGGTCCCGTTCGGCCGGCAGATTGACCACCACGATCACCACGTGTGGGCGCCGATCGGCCATCTCTAACCCCCATCCGCGCAGCTCGGACGACGTTTTCGATGGAAAGGTCCCGGCGTGGCGGGAAATCGCCGTGACCCTTGTGGAACGCGTTGCACCGGCGCGGGTGCCACCGGCCCATGTCCTACCCAGACACTGCTCTACCGGTCCGTTGCCGGCAAGGACCGGGGAATGGTGAAACTGTCGCATTACTTACCGTGGTCACGTCCGATCGGACGATTGTTCGTTCACTCATTCATCCGCGTGTCGGCGGGCCGGACGGCTTTACCTCGCCGGTGCGGTCGACGTGTCGACGAAAATGGCGTCGGGTGCGCACGGGTTGCTCGAATTTCGTCCGCTTTCGCGTTTTGGTGCGGCGCTCTTCTGTCGATCGTGCCCATGGCCGACCCTGTGCCGACGAGGGCCGGTGGTCGACTCCGTGACCGGTGGCGGCGATCCGTGCGCGCCAGACCCGCCTCGCGCGGACGCCGCCGGCGCGGCGGCCACGGGGAGAGGAGCGCACGGTGCGGTTGCGGCGTGGCCTGGGGCTGGGGCTGGCGGTGGCGATGCTCGGGAGTGTCCTGGTTCCGCCGGACGGGGTGCCGCCGGCGGCGGCGGTGACCCTGCCCGTCGGCTTCCAGGAGCAGATCGTCTTCACCGGGCTGAACCAGCCGACCAACCTCGAGTTCGCCCCGGACGGGCGGATCTTCGTGGCCGAGAAGGGCGGCCGGATCTTGGTCTTCTCGAGTCTCGCCGACCCGACGCCGACGGTCGTCGCCGACCTCGGCGTCAACGTCCACAACCAGTGGGACCGGGGCCTGCTCGGGCTCGCCCTGCCGCCGAACTTCCCGACCGACCCCTGGCTGTACGTCCTCTACACGTACGACGCCCCGCCCGGCCGGACCGCGCCGGTGTGGAACGACGTCTGCCCCGACGCCAACAACGGACGCTGCCTGGTCACCGGCCGACTCTCCCGGCTCCGGATCAGCGGCGACGTGATGACCGGCGGCGAGCAGGTGCTGATCCACGACTGGTGCCAGCAGTACCCGAGCCACTCCGTCGGCGACCTGCACTTCGGCGCCGACGGCATGCTGTACGTCAGCGCCGGCGACGGCGCCAGCTTCAGCACCGTCGACTACGGCCAGTTGGGTAGCCCGCCGAACCCCTGCGCCGACCCGCCCGGCGGGGTGATGACCCCACCACGGGCCGAGGGCGGTGCGCTGCGCTCCCAGGACGTCCGGAGCGACGGAGACCCGACCGGCCTGGACGGTGCGATCCTGCGGCTCGATCCGGCGACCGGAGCGGCCGCCCCGGACAACCCACTGGCCGACTCCGCCGACCCCAACACACGCCGCATCGTCGGGTACGGCACCCGCAACCCGTACCGGTTCACCATTCGGCCGGGGACCAACGAGGTCTGGCTCGGCGACGTCGGCTGGAACACCTGGGAGGAGATCGACCGGATCGTCGACCCGACCGCCACGGTCACCAACTTCGGCTGGCCGTGCTACGAGGGGGCCGGCCGGATGGGCAGCTACGACAGTGCCAACCTGCGCCTCTGCGAGACGCTCTACACCGGAGACGGGCAGACGGCACCGTACTACGCCTACCACCACAGCGCGGCGGTGGTGCCGGGGGAGAACTGTGGCGCGGGCGGCGACGCCGTCTCCGGGCTGGCCTTCTACCCGGGCAGCGGCGGGAGCTACCCGGCGGCGTACGCGGGAGCGCTCTTCTTCGCCGACCACTCGCGCGGCTGCATCTGGGCGATGCGGCCGAGCACCCCGGGTGGGCTGCCGAACCCGGCCCACCTGGAGGCGTTCGGTCAGGCCGCCGCCAGCCCGGTCGACCTGGCGATCGGGCCGGGCGGCGAGCTCTACTACGCCGACCTGAGCGGTGGCACGATCCGGCGGATCCGCTACTTCCCCGGCAACCAGCCGCCGACCGCGGTGATCAGCGCGAGCCCCACCAGCGGACCGGCGCCGCTCACCGTCGTCTTCGACGGCAGCGGCTCCACCGACCCGGACCCGGCCGACGTCGGCCGGCTCAGCTACCGGTGGGACTTCACCAGTGACGGGACCGTCGACGCCACCGGACCGACCGCGAGCTTCCGCTACGCGACGCCGGGCCGCCACACCGCGACGCTGACCGTCACCGACACCCTCGGCGTCTCGGCCACCGCCACCGTCACCATCCAGTCCGGGAACGGCGCCCCCTCGGCCGTCCTGGAGACGCCGGAGCCGGGGACCGACTGGGCGGTGGGGGAGGTCGTCACCTTCAGCGGGGGCGGCACCGACCCGCAGCAGGGCACGCTGCCGGCCTCGGCGCTGCACTGGTGGCTGCGGATGCGGCACTGCGAGTCGGTCGGCAACTGCCACACCCACGACCTGCAGGAGTGGGTCGGGGTGGCCGGCGGCCAGTTCGTGGCACCCGACCACGAGTACCCGTCCTATCTGGAGTTGGAGCTGACCGTCACCGACGCCCAGGGGCTGACCGACACCGTGGTCCGCCGGCTCGATCCGCGTACCGTCGACCTCACCTTCCTCAGCGATCCGCCGGGGCTACGGCTCAGCGTCGGCGCCGTCACCGGGGAGACCCCGTTCACCCGTACGGTGATCGTCGGCTCGACCACCACCGTCAGCGCGCCGAGCCCGCAGACCCTCGGCGGGCGGGCGTACGCCTTCGAGGGGTGGTCGGACGGGGGCGCGGCGACGCACGTGATCACCGCCGGCGCGACCGCCACCAGCTACGCCGCGACGTACGCCGAGGTGCCCGGGTGCGGCTCGGTGCCCGGGTACACCTGCGTCACCGAGACCGGTCGACCGTGGCCGACCGTCGACGACACGGTGCTGCCGCTGGACGGCGACGACCGGGTGACCACGGTGGAGCTCCCGTTCCCGATCCGGCTCTTTGGGCAGGCGTACGAGACCGCCTGGGTCTCCGGGAACGGCTTCGTCTCGTTCGTCGACCCCGGCGGGTCCCAGCCGATCAACGGCCCGCTGCCCGAGCCGGGTCCGCCGAACGCCGCGGTCTATCCGTTCTGGGACGACCTCTACGTCCGGGCGGACTCCAGCGTCCGGACCGGGGTCGTCGGCACGGCGCCGTACCGCCGGTTCGTCGTCGAGTGGCGCAACAGCGGCCTGTACGGCTCCAGCTCCGCGCGGATCAGCTTCGCCGTCGAGTTCGCCGAGAGCGGCGACATCGTGTTCAGCTACGCGGACCTCAACAGCACCGGGCGGGAACGGGGGGACTCGGCCACGGTGGGGTTGGAGGACGCCACCGGCACGCTGGGGCTGCCGTACTCGGTCAACCAGCCGACGCTGGTCAACGGTACGTCGATCGTCTACCGACCCGATTCGCCCTGATCATCCCGTCCGGCCCGACTGCCCCCGGAACCGGTGCGCCTGACCCCGGCACACACCGACCGGCTCGCCCCCGGCCTGATCACCCCGGCGTCCACCGATACGCTCCGTATACAGGCGATCGTCCGGCAGGGCGCGGGACACCGGTCCCGCCCCGGCGGGCCGATCGTCTCCCCGGGGTCACCCCGGCGGGCGTCACGGCCGCAACAAAGGGACTGACCAGGGAAGCTGACCGGTCGTTAAGTCGGTCTGGTCGGCGTCGGCTCCGGTCGGTCTCGTGACAGCCCGCGTCGTCACCGACGGTGATCCTGAGCTCCGGAGGAAGGTGTCGGTCGGGCCGGCACCCCACCGCCGGAGGGAGGCCGTCATGTCCCGAGCGTTGCGGCGTATCTGGGCGCTGACCCTGGCGCTCGTCCTCGGCGTACCGGTGCTGACGGGTGCGCCGCCCGCGCCATCCCCGCCAGCCGGTGCCGTCCCCGCGGGCTTCACCCAGCAGGTCGTCTACACCGGACTGACCCGGCCCACCACGCTGGCGTTCGCGTCGGACGGGCGGGTCTTCGTCGCCGAGAAGAGCGGGATCATCAAGGTCTTCGACAGCCTCTCCGACGACACCCCGACGGTCTTCGCCGACCTGCGTCCCCAGGTGTACGACTTCACCGACCTCGGCCTCATCGGCCTCGCCCTCGCCCCGACCTTCCCCGCCGACCCGTACGTCTACGTCAGCTACAGCTACGACGGGGTGGTCGGGGGGAGCGCGCCGACGTACCACGACGCCTGCCCGGTCATCGGCGCCTGCCCCTCCAGCGCCCGGGTCTCCCGGCTGCGGGCCGACGGAAACGTGATGACCGGCGACGAGCAGGTGCTGCTGCACGACTGGTGTACGCAGATCGACAGCCACTCGATCGGCGCTCTCGCCTTCGGCCCGGACGGCGCCCTCTACGTCTCGGGCGGCGACGGGGCGTCCGGCACCTTCACCGACTACGGCCAGTCCGGCGACCCGACCAACCCGTGTGGGGACCCGCCGGCCCCGGTCGGGGGACCGATGACCCCGCCGACCGCCGAGGGCGGGGCCCTTCGCGCGCAGGACATCCGCACGGCGGACGATCCGACCGGGCTGGGCGGCACCCTGATCCGGATCTCCCCGACCACCGGCGTCGCGCTGCCGGACAACCCGCTCGCCGCCAGCCCCGACCCGAACACCCGGCGAATCGTCGCGTACGGGCTGCGCAACCCGTTCCGCTGGACGTTCCGTCCGGGGACCAGCGAGGTGTGGGTCGGCGACGTGGGGTGGCGGACCTGGGAGGAGATCAACCGGATCACCGACCCGGCGGTCGGCCCGGTCCGGAACTACGGCTGGCCGTGCTACGAGGGAACCGCCGTGCAGGGCGGCTACAACGCGGCGAACCTGGCCCTCTGCGAGAGCCTCTACGCCGCGCCCACGGTGGTTCCGCCGTACTACACGTACCAGCACAGTCAGGTCGTCGCCGCGGGGGACGGCTGCCGCACCGGCGGGTCGTCCCCGGCCGGGATGGCGTTCTACCCGGCCAGCGGCGGCGGCTACCCGGCGACGTACGCGGGAGCGCTCTTCTTCGCCGACTACTCGCGCGGCTGCGTCTGGGCGATGCGGACCGGCGCGAACGGGCTGCCGGACCCGGCCCGCATCGTGCCGTTCGCCGCCGCCCCCGGCGTGGTGGATCTGCAGGTCGGGCCGGAGCACGACCTCTACTACGTCGACCTCACCGGCGGCACGGTGCGCCGGTTCCACCACAACTCCGGCAACCAGGTGCCGCACGCCGTCGCCACCGCGACGCCCACCAGCGGACAGGCCCCGCTGACCGTCACGTTCGACGCGGTCGGCTCGACCGATCCGGACCCGGGGGACATCCTGGAGTACCAGTGGGACTTCACCGGAGACGGCACCGTCGACGCCACGGGGCGTACGGTGAGCCACACGTACGCCGCGGTCGGGACGTACGCGGCGCGGCTGCGGGTGGTGGACATCGGCGGGCTCAGCGACACCGTGACGGTGCTGATCCGGGTCGGGACCGCCGCCCCGGTGCCGGTGATCGACACCCCGACGGCCGAGCTGCGCTGGTCGGTCGGCCAGTCGGTGCACTTCCGCGGTCACGCCGACGACCCGCAGCAGGGTGCCCTGCCGGCGTCGGCGCTCACCTGGGACCTGGTCCTGCGGCACTGCAGTACCCCGGACAACTGCCACAGCCACCCGGTACGGGAGTGGACCGGGGTCACCGAGGGCGACTTCCGCGCACCCGACCACGAGTACCCGTCCTATCTGGAGCTGACGCTGACCGCCCGGGGCGGCGGCGGGCTGACCGGCAGCACCACCCTGCGACTGGACCCGCAGACCGTGCGGATCTCGCTGGCCACCCGGCCGGCCGGGCTTCGACTCCACCTGAACGGCCGCAGCCTCACCACCCCGAACAACGCGCAGGTCATCGTCGGCTCCACCAACACGCTCAGCGCACCCGGACCGCAGACCCTCGGCCCGGCGACGTACACCTTCGTCGGTTGGTCGGACGGGGGTGCGGCGACCCACGTGGTCACGGCGCCCGCGACCGCAGCGACCTGGACCGCGACGTACGACAGCATCGCCGGTAGCTGCGGGGACAGCTACGGCTACACCTGTACGACCCAGCCGGGCCGACCCTACGTCCCGGCCGACGACGACGTGCTGCCGCTGGCCGGGGACAACGTGACCCGGGAGATCCGGTTGCCGTTCGCGGTGCCGTACTACGGCCAGGTCCACAGCCGGGCCTGGGTGGACAGCAACGGCGTGCTGTCCTTCGCCGACCCGGGTGGCTCGTGGCCGACGAACCGGCCGTTGCCGCAGGCGGCGGCGCCGAACGCCGCGCTCTACCCGTTCTGGGACGACCTGGAGGTGCGCGCCGACTCCAGTGTCCGAACCGCGACCATCGGCGGCACGCCCGACCGGCGGTTCGTGGTGGAGTGGCGCGACCTGGGGCTGAAGGGCGCCGGGTCGGCCCGGGTCAGCTTCCAGGTGGTGATCTCGGAGTGGGGTGAGATCGTCTTCAACTACGCCGGGTTGCACGCCGGCCGGGAACTGGGCAACTCGGCGACGATCGGCATCGAGAACCCGACCGGCACCGACGCCGTGGCGTACTCCTACAACCAGCTCGTCCTGGCCGACAGCCGGGCGATCGTCTTCACCCCGCCGGCCGCGACCGTCGGGGCGGCCCCGGCCGGCTAGAGGCTCTCACCCGCCCGGCTCGAACGCTGGTCCGTGGCCTGGAGCTGTTCGGCGGCGCGGAATCCGCGGTCACGGCGCGCGGGCCACACATTGTTGATCTTCCACGGATCCTCCACACCGGTGTGTTTGGATGCACTCACTCGTCGGTGGCGGGAGGAAGCGGCGATGAAGAGCCGGGTCTGGCGTCGCACCGGGCTCATCGCGGCGTTGGTGCTCGCGATGGTGTTGTCCACCGGCGGAGTGGTGCTCGCCGCCGCTCCGCTCCGGATCATGATCGTCGGCGACTCGATCACCCAGGGATCGTCGGGCGACATCACCTGGCGCTACCACCTGTACCAGCATCTGCTGAATGCCGGGGTCTCGTTCGACCTCGTCGGTGACCGCACCGACCTGTACAACAACGTCACCGAGCAGCACGGCGACCAGACCTACCCGTACCCGTTCGACCGGCACCACCACGCGCAGTGGGGGCGGCCGGTGGCGCTGGAAAAGGACACCATCCAGGCCGCGGTGTCGAGCACCGGTGCCGAGGTCGTTCTGGTCCTGCTCGGCATCAACGACCTGATCTGGTTCTCGCACAGCCCGGCGAGGGTCGCCGACGACATGCGCACCTTCGTCAACAACGCGCGCGCGGCAAACCCCTCGGTCACCATCGTGATCGGACACACCCTCTCGCGCTACGACATCTTCGAGAAGGTGTACCTCAGCCAAGCCGAGACAGCCGACCTCAACGCCCGCTACGACGCCCTCGCGGCGTCGATGTCGACCTCTGCCTCCAGGGTGGTGACCACCAGCGATCCGCCCGGCTGGGATCCGGCGGTACACACCTGGGACGGTACGCACCCCAACTCGACGGGTGAGGCGCGGATCGCGGCGGCGTTCGCGAACGCGCTGAGCCGGGTCGGCATCGGCCGCAGCTTCATCGGGCCGACGGAGGTGGCGTGGCCGTCGGTCGGCCCGGCGGTGAGCACCACGTCGTTGAACCGGGCGATCCGGCTCAACTGGTCGGCCACGCCGGGCGCCACCGGCTACCTCATCGAGCAGCGGGTCGTGAAGCCGTCGAACGAGTCGACCTTCACCCGGCTGCCGTACCCGGTCGCCGACACCACCTGGACCACGGAGGGCCTGGCGGGTGCCCAGGTCGACTACCGTCTCGTGCCGACCAAGGGGCTGATGACCGGCCAGCCGGGCAACCATTCGCGCGCGGTGTTCGGCGGTGTGGTGCCGGGTCAGGTGACGCTGAACGGCTCGCCCGGCCCCACCGACAACGAATCCCAGTTGTGGTGGACGGCCACGCCGGAGGCCACCGGTTACTACATCGAGGTGATGGACCTCGCGCGCGACCCTGACACCTGGACCCGGCTGCCCTGGGCGGTTTCCGCGACCTCGTTCAGGCCCGGCCTGTTGTACGCCGGAAACTGGTACCGCTGGCGCGTCGTGCCGGTCAACGGAGTGTTGGAGGGGCCGGCCTCGGAGCCCATCGAGATCCGCACCACCGGTGTGCCGCAGTACACCAGGTTCTTCGCGCTGGGTGACTCCTACTCGGCAGGCATCGGCAACCAGGACTCGAAGGCCGACCAGGAATGCGGCGTCTCGCCGAACACCTGGGCCTACCTGGCCAGGGCACCCTGGGACCCGCAGCCCGAACTCCTCGCCTGTTCCGGCGCCACCACCGTCGACGTGGACCTGTACCAGAAGGGCCGCATCCCGTGGCACGCTCCCGGCCCCACGCTGATCACCATGACGATCGGCGGCAACGACGTCGGGTTCGCTCCGGAGCTGAAGGACTGCATCCTGTCGACGGTGCAGTGCACCCACCGGGAGCCGGCGCTCAACGCGGCGATCGACAACCTCTACGACCGGCTGCGCCTGCTCTACCGGGACCTGCGGCTGCGGGCGCCGGGCGCCGACATCTTCGTGGCCGGCTATCCACAGCTTGTCGCGCCGGGTCTGCCCTGCCCGATCGCCATCAACGCGGCGCTCGACGACGACGAACGGCGGATGATCGTGCGGCTCGGCGTACGGCTGAACAACGTGATCCAGCAGGCCGCCTTCGACGCCGGCGTGGTGGCCTTCACCGGTGAGGTGATGAGCCGGTTCGCGGGCAACCAGCACGCCGCGTGCGGCGTCGAGCCGTGGATCAACGACCTCGTCCTCAGCTACCTTGAGTCGTCGTTCCACCCGTTCGAGCCCGGGAACCTGGCGTACGCGCTGGCGCTCAATGACCGGCGTCAGCTGGTGAACACCAACGGCGCGGTGCGGCGTCCGCTGTGACCGGCGGAAGCCGGCTGGGACAACCGTCCCGTACCACCGGCCGGCGGATCTGGGATCGTGACGTGCTCGCGCCCCACAGGCGGTGGCCGAACCCCGCGGGCGACTGTGTGCCGACCCGGGCGCCGACGCGACCGAACCCCTCGCCCGGGCCGGGGACGGTTTCCTCGGTCGGGGCGCCGTCCACCTCGCGGGAGCCCGCTGATGTACGCCGCGCAGTACGAGATCACCCTGCCCGCCGACTACGACATGGAGATCATTCGCCGGCGGGTCGCCACGTACGGGCACCTCTTCGACGACCGGGCCGGTCTCGGGCTGAAGGCGTACCTGATCCGGGAACGCGGTGTCGACGGCTCGCCGGTCAACCAGTACGCCCCGTTCTACCTCTGGTCCGACACCGGGGCGATGGCGCACTTCCTCGTCGGCGGTGGTGGCTTCCAGGCGATCGTCCGCGACTTCGGGCGCCCGGTCGTCCAGCACTGGACGGTCGTGGCGACGCTCGCCGGGCCGGCCCGGCACACCGTACCGGTGACGGCCACCAGCCGCCGCGGCCCGGTCCCGACCGACCCCGACCCGGCCGGTACCGGCCTGGCGGAGCGGATCGAGCGGGAGATCGCCGAGGTGACGAATCTGGCCGGACGCGACGGCGTCCACACCGCCGTCCTCGCCGTCGACCCCCGGCACTGGCAGCTGCTGCGGTTCGTGCTCTGGGCGACGTCCGAGGCGGCGGGCCAGGACGGAGAGGCCACCGAACGGTACGCGGTGCCGCACCTCTCCGTCCCGGGACTGGCCCACCTGCCCGAGGGCCGGCACTGGTAGCCGGTCGGCGTGCCCGGGCGGGGACCGTCGACCCGCGACCGTTCGGGTCACCGCCGGAGGTCACCGTGGCGGGCGTCACCACGGTTCGGGGCCGTCCTCGCTGAAGAACCCGCCGGTCGGGCCGTCGGCGGGCAGGGTGGCGAGCCGTACCGCCGCGATCGCCCCCTGCGCCGGGGTACGCGGTCCGGCGTGCCCGTTCAGGTCCGTCGCGCAGAAGCCCGGGTCGGCGGCGTTCACCTTGATCGGCGTGTTGCGCAGCTCGTTGGCGTACGCGACGGTGATCGCGTTCAGCGCGCTCTTCGAGGAGTCGTACCCCAGCAGCGGCGCCTGCGCGTACCGGTGGTGGGGGTCGGTGGTGAGGGCGAACGCGCCGCGCCCGCTGGAGAGGTTGACGATCCGCCCGGCGGGTGCCCGCCGGATCAGCGGCAGCAGCGCGTTGGTGACGGCGACCACGCCGAGGACGTTGGTGGCGTAGGTCCGCGCCAGCAGCTCCACCGGGGTCTGGCTGGGCGTCTGGCCCCGTTCCAGCAGGACGCCGGCGTTGTTGACCAGGATGTCCAGCCGGCCGTACTCCCGGTCGATCCGGGCCGCGACGGCCGAGATCGATACGGGATCGGTCACGTTCAGCTCCACCGCCACCGCGGTCAGCCCCTCGGTGACCAGCTTCTCGGCCGCGACCATGCCGCGCGCGAGATCGCGCGCCCCGACCAGCACCGTGGCGCCGGTGGCGCCGAGCCCACGGGCGATCTCGTACCCGATGCCCTTGTTGGCTCCCGTGACGAGGGCGATGTTCGGTCCGCTCATGCCCTCGACCCTGCGCCGGTCCGGCCGCGCTGAGGAGAGCACGGCTCAACCTCGGACTCGCGGTCCCTGGTTGCGGCCGGGCCTGGTGGGGAGGATGGCGGCATGGACCGTCGCCAGCTCGCCGATTTCCTGCGCAGCCGCCGGGCCCGGGTTCGCCCCGCCGACGTCGGGCTGACCCCCGGTCCGCGGCGGCGCACCCCCGGCCTGCGTCGGGAGGAGGTCGCCGGGCTCGCCGGGATCTCGGTGGACTACTACACCCGGCTCGAACAGGCCCGGGGCCCCCGCCCGTCCCGCCAGGTCCTCTCGGCGCTGGCCCGCGCGCTGCGGCTGTACGAGGCCGAGCGGGCCTACCTCTACCACCTGGCCGGCGAGGTACCCGCGCCGCTGACCGGGCCCAGTCCGGACGTGCCGGCCGGCGTCCTCCACCTGCTCGACCGGCTCGACGACACGCCGGCGTACGTCATCGACGCCAAGTACGACCTCCTGGCGTGGAACCCGATGGCCGCCGCCCTGCTCGGCGACCCGGCGCGGTGGCCGCCGGAGCAGCGCAACGTGATCTGGAACCTCTTCACCCGCGAGCACGCCGCGCGGGACCTGGCCGACCCGCAGACCTCGGCGTTCGCCGACGAGTGCGTCGCCGACCTGCGGGCCGCCGCCGCGCGGTACCCGCAGGACCCGGGGATCGCCCGGCTGATCAGCCGGCTGCGCGCGGCCAGCGGAGAGTTCGCCCGGCGTTGGGAGCAGTTCCGGGTCTGCGTACGGCTGGGCTCCACCACCACCCGCCTGCGCCACCCCCTGGTCGGAGAGCTGGCCCTGAACCGCGACGTGTTGGAACTGGCCGGGCACGGGCAGCGGCTGGTGATCTACACCGCCGCCCCGGGCAGTCCGTCCGCCGACGCGTTGAAGCTCCTCGGCGTGGTGGGCCCCGAGTGGCCGGCCGCGCAGCGGGGCTGACCCGCCGTCGTACCGGCGCTCGCCGCCGGGTGGTCAGCCGGTCGCGGCGACCCGTCGGCGGGGAAACCGGGCCCGCACCAGCCGGCGCAGCCGGGCGTCGGTGGCCCAGAGCAGCCCCCCGGCGACCAGCCCGGCCGAGCCGCCGAGGAGGAGCAGGTCGGGCACCGGACCAGGGTCCAGGGGAAGCCGGTCGAGCGGCCAGGGGACCAGCGCGGCGACGAGCGCGGCCAGCACCGCCGGCACCGTCGGGGCGAGGAAGGCCGTGATCGACGCAGCGGCCGTGCGGCGGACGGTGACCCAGACCGAGAGCCCGGTCACCACGACCTGCATTCCGATCCCGGCCAGTGCCACCGCGGTCGCCTCGGCCACGTCGCTGCGCCCGGTGAACAGGGCACCGACCGCGGCCAGGGTCGCAACCCCGAGCACGCCCCGGGTCCAGAGGATCGCGGCGAGCCGGCCCGGCTGCCCCATCGCCTGCAACGCCGGCCCGAGCAGGACGCCGTACACGTTGACCGCGCCGAAGAGGCAGAGCAACCGCAGCGGCGTCTCGGTGCCGGCCCACTGCGGACCGAGGAGCGTGACCAGCGGATGCGCGGTCGCCGCCAGTACGCCGAGCACCGGGAGCCCGGCCAGCGCGCCGAGGTGCTGGAGCTGGTTGAGGTGCCTGGCCAGCGCGGCGCGGTCGTGCTGGAGTCGGGAGAGCGAGGGGAGCGCCACCTGCTGTAGCGACCGGACCGTGACGTCGACCAGCATGTCCGGCAGCCGGGCCGCCAGCCGGTAGATGCCGGTGGCGACGGGCCCGAAGAACAGCCCGGTGAAGATGACGTCCGCCTTCGAGCTGAGCATCAGCCCGAGCCCGGCGTTCGCCGAGTGGGCGGAGAAGACCAGCAGGTCGCGGCTCCCGGACAGCCGCGGTCGGCGGCTCGGCCGCCACGGGCAGACGGCCCAGAGCACCACCAGCCCGACCGCCGCGTTCACCAGTTGCTGCGCGACCAGGGCCCAGATACCCGCGCCGAACAGGGCCAACACCACCCCGACCGCGCCGCTGAGCAGCGAGGCGAGCAGGGTGCGGATCGCCACCGCGCGGAAGCGCAGCTCCCGACGGAGCACCGCCTCCGGCACGATCGACAGCCCCTGGAGCAACACCAGCGGCGAGAGGGCCACGCAGACCACGGTCAGCTCGGGTGCCCGGTTGACCCACGCCCAGAGCGGGCTGGCGGCGGCGGTGAGCAGGCCGATGCCGAGCCCGGCCAGTACCAGCACGACGAACGCCCCGTCCAGGTGCTCCGGGGTGAGCCGGTCCCGCTGCACGATCGCGGAGACCAGCCCCTGCTGGATCAGGGTCTGCGCCACCGTGATGAAGACCGTCGCCATCGCGACCAGGCCGAACTCGCTCGGCCCGAGGAGCCGGGCGAGCAGGAAGGTGACCAGGATCGACGACCCGATCCGGCCGCCGGTGAGGACGTACGACCAGCCGATCGCCGCGCGGAGCCGTCCCCCCGACGGCCGCTCCGGCCCGCCCGACGGCCCGGCCGAGGCGGATGGGGGCGGCGCGGGTGCCACCACCGCGTCGGTGGCGACCGCCGACGCGGACCCGTCCGGGGCGAGGCGCCGCTCGGTCATGACCCCGCCGCCACGTCGCCGGACCCACCGCCGAACCGGCCCCGGCCCGGGACGCGTCGGTGACTCACGCGCTGCCCCTCGCGGTGCTGGTCCGCCCGATCAGCCAACGGCGGAGCCGGCCGAGCCGGACCCGGACCCTGCGGGCCCACCAGGTGGCGAGGAACGCGGCGGCCGAGCTGAGCCGGGTCCCCAGCGGCGGGGAGCCGGTGGCGAGGGTCCGCAGCGTCTCGGCGAGCATCCGCAGCCGGGGCGCGCGGACCCGCCGCTTCGCCGGCCCGAACCAGGTCGCGGCGGAGGCCGGGGTGGCGTCCTTCGCCTGCCGGGTGGAGGCGCCGTGCATCCGGCGCAGGAAGAGCGGCTCGGCCACCTCGTGGATCTCGCCGAGCCGCGCCACCTCGGCGATCAGGGTGTAGTCGGAGGAGAGGAACGGCCGGATCATCCCGGTGCGGCGCAGCGCCGACATCCGGAAGACCCCGAAGTGGGCGTGACAGAGGTTGATGTTCTTCGCCACCCCGGCGACCCGTCGCCACGGCCGCGGGTCGCGCAGGTCGAGTCGGTCGGCGTACGGGCCGATCACCTCGCCGTCCTCGTCGATCAGGATGGTCTTCGGGTACGCCAGCACGGCCTGGGGGCCGGCGGCGTCCAGCGCGGCGACGCAGGTGCTCAGGTACGTCGGCAGGCAGATGTCGTCGTACGCCACCCACTTGAACAGCTCGCCCCGGGCCAGCTCGACGACCCGGGCGTAGTTGACGTGTCCGCCGAAGTTGCGGGGATTGCGGTAGAGCCGGATCCGCGGATCCTTCGCCGCGTACCGCTGACAGATCTCCCAGGTCCGGTCGGTCGAGGCGTTGTCGCTGATGATCACCTCGAAGTCCTCGTAGTCCTGGGCCAGGATCGCGTCGAGGCAGTCTTCGAGGTAGCGCTCGGCGTTGTACAGCGGAACGCCGAGACTCACCCGGGGCGGTCGCTGCTCCATCGTGGCCTCCACTCAGGCGACCAGCAGCTCGGCGTAAACCCCGAGCCGACGCAGTGCGGCGTCGATCTCGGTCCGGTACGCGGGGTTCGTGATGATCACCGCACGGGTGCCGAGCCCGGCGAGGGTCTCCGGGGCGGTCACCTCGTGCCCGGTCACCGGCAGGAACCGGCCCCACTTGCGCGGGTTGACGTCGACCACGGCGGCGAGCCGCCGGTCCGGGTCGGCCAGGTGCAGGAACTGCACCCCGCGCGAGCCGGCCCCCCAGAGCACCGGCCGGTCCCCGCCGGCCACCAGCCGGTCGATGGTGTCGCGCCAGCGGTCCCGCTCGGCGGCGTGCCGGTCGGCGAAGCCGGCGATCGAGGCGAGGTGTCGGTCCCGATCCGCCGCTCCGGCCGCCTCCCGCGCGCCGGCCCGCGGCCCGGTGACGTTGACCGAGATCTCCACGAACCGGAACATGCCGGAGAAGAGCCGCCCGGTCGCCTCCACCCGCCAGCCGGCCCGCTCCACGATCCGGCAGAGCGAGTAGCCGTCGAAGTAGGAGACGTGCGGGTAGATCACCTCCCAGCCGGCGGTGGCCAGGTCGTACCCGGCGTCCGGCACCTCCAGGTAGCCGTACACCCGGCGGTCGCCGGCGAGTTCCCGCAGCCGGACCAGGAAGCCGTACGGATCGGTGAGGTGCTCGAACCAGTGCCGCGAGGTGACCAGGTCGAACGGCGGGGTGTCGTCGTCCAGCGGGGCGTGGCTGGCGTGGAAGACCGCCCCGGAGGGGTCCGGGCCGACCGGGCCGGCGTACATCGCGTCGTAGCCGAACCCCCGGCCCCCGGCGACGCGGCACAGTTCGCGGAGGAACTCGCCCTGCCCGCAGCCGACGTCCAGCACCGTGCCGCCGCGCAGCGGGTACCGCTCGGCGAGGTGCTTGACCAGTTCCGCCGAGAAGACCTGGAAGGCGGGGGAGTGGTGCAGGTTGGTGTCCATGGTGGCGTCGTAGACCAGAACGGTCGGATCGAAGGCCAGGTTGCGGACGTACCCGCAGCCGGGACAGTGCCCCAGCCGCATCCGGCCGAGCGGGCTCGCCAGCGCCTCGCTCCGGCTGGCCCAGTGCACCCCGCAGCGGACCGGAATCTCCCCCAGGTCGGCGAAGGGGACGAGGTCGTGCCGGTCGCAGGCGGCGCAGCGGGTCACCCCGGTCACCGCGGCCCCGCCGCCGTCCAGCGCAGGTCGGCGTCGAGCCGGCCGCGCGCGATCAGCGCCCGGATCCGGCGCAGCCGCTGGTGCCGCTCGCCGCGGAACGCCTCGATCGTCAGCCCGTGCCGCTGGTAGGCCTCGACCAGCTCCTCGATCCCCTTCCGGACCGTCCACCGGGGCCGGAAACCCGGCACCTCCGTCGCCACGCGGTCGCAGCTCACCCGGTAGTTGCGGGCGTCCGCGGAGGCGCCGCCGGCGATTGTCACGGTCGAGCCCGGCACCACCTCGGCGACCAGCTCCGCCACGTCCCGGATCAGGTAGTTCTCGCTGGTCACCCCGATGTTGTACGCCCGGCCGTGCACCACCTCGCGGGGCGCCTCCAGCAGCGCGAGGAACGCCGCGGCGATGTCCTCGACGTGCACCAGCGGCCGCCAGGCCGAGCCGTCGGAGAGCAGCCGGATCTCGCCGGTGAGCAGCGCGTACGCGGTCAGGTCGTTGACCACCAGGTCACCGCGGAGCCGGGGCGAGAAGCCGTACGCGGTCGCGTTGCGCAGGAAGACCGGGGAGAAGTCGTCGTCGGCCAGGGCCGCCAGGTCCCGCTCGGCGCGGATCTTCGACTCGCCGTACGGGGTGAGCGGGTGGAAGTCGGCGTTCTCGTCGAGCGGCCGGTCGTCCGGCCCCGCGCCGTAGAGGCTGCACGACGAGGAGAAGAGGAAGCGGGTCACCCCGGCGGCCTTCGCCGCCCGGGCCAGCCGGAGCGTGGCGGCGTGGTTGATCGCGTACGTCAGCTCCGGGTTGAGGTTGCCGACCGGGTCGTTGCAGAGCGCCGCCAGATGGCAGACCGCGTCGAAGCCGGCGCAGTGCTCGGGCGTGACGTCCCGCAGGTCCATCCGGAGCGTCGGGATCTCGGCCGGTGGCGGACCGAGCAGGCAGTCGCGGTAGTAGTCGGTGTCCAAACCGGTTACCTCGTGCCCAGCGGCGCGAAGCAGGGGGGTGAGTACGCCGCCGAGGTAACCATGGTGACCGGTCACGAGAACGCGCACGGCAAGGCTCCCGTCGTCGCGCGGGTGAGAAGGCGAGTTTATGGGCGGCCCATCGACGCGGCGGACTATTGTCGGACTTTTTACTGAACCACCCCCGCCCCGCCGCGCCCGTGGCTAGCGTGGCGCGCAGGCGGGCGGGTGCCGCGCCCGTTTATTCCGATCAAATCGGGGTGGGTGGGCATGACCGTTGCCAAATGTCGACTGTGCGCCGCGATATTGACCGAAACCTTTGTCGATCTCGGCATGTCACCGCTCTGCGAGAGCTATCTCCCCGCCGAGCGGCTCGATTCGCCCGAGACGTTCTATCCCCTGCACGTCCGGATCTGTTCCCAGTGCCTGCTCGTCCAACTTCCGGCGTATGTCTCCGGTGAGGAGATATTCTCCGACTACGCCTATTTCTCCTCCTATTCGGACTCGTGGGTCGCGCACGCCCGCCGGTACGCCGACACGATGACCGAGACGCTCGGCCTGGGGTCCGACTCGCTGGTGACCGAGGTGGCCAGCAACGACGGCTACCTGTTGCAACACTTCGTGGCCCGGGGCGTCCCGGTGCTTGGCGTCGAGCCGGCCGCCAACATCGCCGAGGTGGCCCGGAGCCGGGGTATCCGGACCGAGGTGCGGTTCCTCGGTGCCGAGACCGGGGCCGAGCTGGCCGACCGGTACGGCCAGGCCGACCTGGTGGTCGCCAACAACGTCTACGCCCACGTACCCGACCTGATCGGCTTCACCGCCGGACTCGCCGCGCTGGTCAAGCCGACCGGCCTGGTCACCTGCGAGTTCCCGCACCTGCTTCGGCTGATCGAACGTCGTCAGTTCGACACGATCTACCACGAGCACTACCAGTACCTGACGTTGCGGACGGCCCAGCGGGCGCTCGGCACCGCCGGCCTGATCGTGGTCGACGTGGACGAACTCTCCACGCACGGCGGCTCGCTGCGGGTGCACGCCCGTCCGGCCGCCGCGGCGGGCGAGCCCTCCGGCAACGTCAAGTCGGTGCTGGACGCCGAGGCCGAGGCCGGGCTGCACACCGTCGCCGGGCACCTCGGATTCGCCGACGCGGTCCTGGACATCAAGCGGGCGCTGCTGGAGTTCCTGCTGACCGCCCGGGCCCAGGGGCGGCGGGTGGTGGGCTACGGCGCCCCCGGCAAGGGCAACACGCTGCTCAACCACTGCGCGATCCGCTCCGACCTGCTGGAGTACACGGTCGACCGGAGCCCGCACAAGCAGGGCCTCTTCCTGCCCGGGACCCACATCCCGATCCACGCGCCGGAGCGGATCGCCGCGGACCGTCCCGACTACGTCCTGGTCCTGCCCTGGAACCTGCGTACCGAGATCAGCGCCCAGTTGGCCTACGTCCGCGACTGGGGAGGTCGGCTGGTCTTCCCGATTCCTGCCCTGGAGGTGGTCTGATGCGTGACGTCCGGCCGACCCACCACCCTCGGGCGGTGTCCCGATGAAGGTCGTGCTCTTCTGCGGCGGTCTCGGCATGCGGATGCGGGAGGACGCCGCCTCGGCGCCGAAGCCGATGGCGATGATCGGCGACCGGCCGCTGCTCTGGCACGTCATGCGGTACTACGCGCACTTCGGGCACACCGACTTCGTCCTCTGCCTCGGCTACGGTGCCGTCGCGGTCAAGGACTACTTCCTCCGGTACGACGAGACCCTCTCCAACGACTTCAGCCTCGCCATGGACGGCCGGAACATCCGGCTCTTCTCCGCCGACATCACCAACTGGAACATCACCTTCATCGACACCGGGCTCGGCGCCACCATCGGCGAGCGGCTGATGCGGGTCCGCCGGTACGTCGAGGACGAGGAGATGTTCCTGGCCAACTACGCCGATACCCTCACCGACGCCCCGCTGCCCGAGATGATCGACCGGTTCCGGCGTACCGACGCGGTGGCGAGCATGCTCGCCGTGCCGGTGCAGTCGACCCACCACGTCGTCGACATCACCGCCGGGGACCAGGTGACCCGGGTACGCCCCATCCGCGAGCTGATGCAGTGGGAGAACGGCGGCTACTTCATCCTCCGACCGGAGATCTTCTCCGTGCTCCGGGAGGGCGAGGACCTGGTGCCGCACGCCTTCGAGCGGCTGCTGCCGCAGCGGCGGCTGGTCGCCCAGCGCTACACCGGATTCTGGCGAGCCGCCGACACCTTCAAGGACCGGGCCGAGCTGGAGGATCTGTACCACTCCGCGCGCTGCCCCTGGATGCTCTGGGATCCGAACCGCAACCGGGACCGGGCCCCGGCCACCCTGGAACCGGTCCTCGCCGGATGACGCCGCTGCGGCTGGACGCGGTACGCGCGGTGGTGCTGCTCGGGGCGCACCCGGACGACATCGAGATCGGGGCGGGCGGGCTGCTGCTCACCCTCGCCGAGGTGCCGGGGCTGCGCGTCCACTACGTCCTTCTGACCGGCTCGCCGCGGCGGCGGGCCGAGGCGCGGGCGGCGGCGGCCGCGTTCCTCCCCGACGCCCGGCTCAGCTTCGACCTGCACGACCTGCCGGACGGCCGGGTGCCGGCCCGGTGGGCGGAGGCGAAGCAGATCGTCGAGGCGGCAGCCGCGACCGTCGCCGCCGACCTGGTCCTCGCCCCCGGCCCGGACGACGCGCACCAGGACCACCGCACGCTCGGTGCCCTCGTGCCCACGTCGTTTCGGGACGCCACGGTGTTGTACTACGAGATCCCCAAGTGGGACGGGGACCTCGGACGGCGCAACGTCTATCTGCCGCTGTCCGAGGAGCGGGTGCGTCGCAAGGTCGAGCTGCTGCACGCCTGCTACCCGTCGCAGCAGGGGCGGGACTGGTGGGACGACGAGGTGTTCCGGGGGCTTGCCCGGCTGCGGGGGATGGAGTGCCGGTCCCGGTACGCCGAGGCGTTCCGGTGCGAGAAGGCGGTGATCGGATTGTGACCGAGCGGAGCGAGGTCATCGGCGGGTTCAGCCGGGTCCGCCATGGCGGTGACGAGCGGAGCGAGGAGGCGGCATGACCGAGCCGAGCCGGCCCCTGACGGCCTGCCTGTTCGGCGTACCCGGGGCGAACCTCAACCTCGGCGTCGGCGCGCTGCGGGCCGCGACCCTGGCCGGGCTGCTGGCCCGGGAACCGGACGCCGACATCACCGTCTTCGACGACGGCTGGGGACAGCGCCGGGGGCACACCTTCGTCGGTGGCCGTCCGGTGCCGATCTCGCTGGCCGGTGCGCGGAACTCGCGTCGCTACCACCGGCCGGAGTCGTACCTGAACATGCGGATCAGCGCCGCCCTCGGCGGACTCGGCAACGCCGGGTTGGCCCGGATCGACGCCGCCGACCTGGTCCTCGACGTCAGCGGCGGAGACAGTTTCAGCGACATCTACGGCGAGCACCGGTTTCGGACGGTGGCCTGGCCGAAGCGGCTCACCCTGCTGCGGCGCCGGCCGTTGGTGCTGCTGCCGCAGACGTACGGGCCGTTCCGGGCGGCCCGACTGCGCTCCGAGGCGGCGGCGCTGGCCCGGGGCGCGACCATGGCCTGGGCCCGGGACCCGGACAGCTACGCGGCGCTGGCCGACCTGCTCGGCCCGGACCTCGACCCGGCCCGGCACCGGGAGGGGGTCGACGTCGCCTTCGGCCTGGAACCCCGGCCGCCGGACGAGCCGGCGTACCAGTGGCTGAGCGGGTGGTTCGCGGCGGCGCCGGGGCCGGTCGCCGGGATCAACATCAGCGGTCTGATCACCCGGCCGGAGGGGCGGGCGCGGTTCGGACTGGCCGGGGAGAGTCACCGGGTCGCCGAGCGGCTCTGCCGGCGCCTGCTCGACGGCGCCGACCATCGGGTGATCATCGTGCCGCACGTCCTCACCCCGGGCGGTGACGACGACGACCGCGAGGCCAGCGAGCGGCTCTACGCCACCCTCGCCACCCGGTACGGCGACCGGGTCGCGCTCTCCCCGGCCGGCCTGGACCCGCACCAGACGAAGTGGGTCATCGCTCGGACCAGCTGGTTCTGCGGGATGCGGATGCACGCCACCATCGCGGCGCTCTCCTCGGGAGTACCGGCGGCGATCGTGGCGTACAGCGACAAGGCGCGGGGCGTCTTCGCCAGTGTGGGACAGCAGCGGCACGTCGCGGACGCCCGCCGACTGGACGACGACGCGCTGCTCGACACGCTCTGGCGCTCCTGGACGGAGCGGGAGCAGGCCGCCGCCGAGCTGGCGGTGCGGACCCCGGCCGCGGTCGCCCGCGCCGCCGCCCAGATGGACGAGATCGTCGCGGTGGCCCGGGCCGAGCGCGAGCGGCGGACCACGGTGGGGGCGCGGTGAGGCGCCGGCTCCGAGACGTGCACGACGTGGCGTCGGGCAAGCTCTGCACCGGCTGCGGCGTCTGCGCCTACCTGGCCCCGACCGAGGTGCGGATGGTCGACGTCCTCGACCACGGCCGGCGTCCGCTGCCGATCGTCCCGGCCGGGCGCGGGCCGGACGCGGCCGCGGCGCTCCGCTGTTGCCCGGGGGCGGGGCTGGGGCACGAGACCAGCCGGCCGGCCCCGGGTGAGGTCGCCGAGCTGCGGGCGGCCTGGGGACCGGTCCGGGCGATCTGGGAGGGGTACGCCGCCGACCCGGCGGTCCGGTACGCCGGCTCCAGCGGCGGGGTGGCGACCGCGTTGGCCGGGTACTGCCTGACCGAGGCGGGGATGGCCGGAGTGCTGCATGTCGGCGCCCGGTCCGATGTGCCGTACCTGAACGAGACCCGGCTCTCCCGGACCCCGGCCCAGCTGCTGGCCGGCGCCGGCTCCCGGTACGCCCCGGCGAGTCCGTGCGACCGCCTCGACCTCATCGAGCACGCCGAGGGCCCGTGTGTCTTCATCGGTAAGCCCTGCGACGTGGCGGCGGTCCGGATGGTCCGGCGGCTGCGGCCGGAGCTGGACGCCCGAATCGGGCTCACCATCGCGGTCTTCTGCGCCGGTACCCCGACCACCCGCGGCACCCTGGAGATGCTGGCGCGGCTGGGGGTCGACGACCCGACCATGCTGGAGTCGGTGCACTACCGGGGAAACGGGTGGCCCGGCCAGGCCCGAGCCCGGCTGCGCGACGACCCGCCGGAGCGGCGGCGGGAACTGAGCTACGCGGAGTCCTGGGGCGACATCCTCCAGAAGCACCGGCAGTGGCGCTGCTACCTCTGCCCGGACCACACCGGTGAGTTCGCCGACGTCGCGGTCGGCGATCCGTGGTACCGGCCGACCGGCGACGACCCGGGCCGGTCGCTGGTGCTGGCTCGGACCGAGCGGGGCGTGCGGCTGGTCGAGGCGGCGATCGCAGCCGGGGCGCTGGTGCTGACCCCGGTGGCTCCGGCGGTCCTGCCGGCCTCACAGCCGAACCTGCTCGGCGCCCGGGGCGCGGTGTGGGGGCGGGTGGCGACGCTGCGGGCGGCCGGGCTGCCCGCACCCCGGTTCCGGCACCTGCCGATGGCCGGCATCTGGTGGCGGCACCTGTCGCTCGCCGAGAAGCTTCGCTCGACCGTCGGCACGCTGCGCCGGATCCGGCGCAAGCGGCTCCGGGAACCGGCAGCGCTGGTGCCGTACCCGGAGGTGGCTCCGCCGGCCCCGGAACCGGCCCGGCACGGCTCACACCTCGGTCAGACCGGGCGGCCGTTGTCGAAGTAGACGTTCGTCGCCTGCCAGGACACCCCGGCGCGGTCCCGGCCCGAGACGACGCCGTAGCGGTAGTCGCGGCCGAACTTGTTGTTGCGGAAGACGATGTTGGAGCCGACCAGCCGGGGACTGATCCCGATCGAGTAGTTGCCGCCGTTGCAGTAGTTGTCCTCGTAGGTGAGGTTGGTCAGCGTCGGCGCGGTCTCGGAGCCGATCGTGAGGCAGGAGTTGAACGGGTCGTTCGTGGTCGGGTTGTACGACAACAGGGTGTTGTGCCGGATCACGATGTTGGATCCGCCGGTGCTCTGCAGGACGTCGTTGTGCGAGCTGGCGACCCGGGCGAGGCTGTGGATGTAGGAGTTGGTCACCCGGGTGTTGCTGCTCAGCCGCGGGCCGTCGATCATGTTGTAGATGTTCACCCGGTTGAGCGTGTAGTCGCCGCAGCAGACCGAGGCCGAGTTCTGGCCCATGCCGTTGATCTCGACGTCCTGAACGAGCAGGTTGCTCGCCCCGGTCAGGGTCCGGATCGAGTACGTGGGGCTGTTGCAGGTGATCCGGGACCGGAGGATCTGGACGTTGGCGGCGGCGACGGTGACACAGCCGACGATGTTGAGCCCGCTGACCACCTGGCCGGCGGTGCGGAGGCTGAGCGAGCCGGAGTTGCGCAGTGTGGTGCCGGGCGGTACGCCGGTGTTCGCCGCGCTCGGCCAGTAGGTGATCGGGGTGGGCGGGGTCTGGGCCGGGGCGTACACCGGCTCGTTCGCCATCTGCTCGGCCGCCGCCGGGTCCGGAGTCGGGCCGACCGGTCCGGTCGGGCTCGCCGGCACCCCGCCCGGGTACGGCCGGCCGTCCCGCTCCGAGTCCACGATGGTGGCGAGGTTCCCCTCGTGCTGCCCGAACGCCTGGCGGCAGCCGTTGACCCGGACCCGCAGCGCGGAGTAACCGCCGGGGACGATGCCGTCGGTCCCGGCCGAGGTGCACTGGATGGTGGTCTCCTCCAGCAGGGTGCCGGTCACCCCGGGGCGGATCACGACGGCGGCCCGACCGCCGGCGCGGATCGTCACGTCTCGGATGGTGATGTTGTTGGCGGCGACCTCGATCGGACGGTCGACCGTCTGCCCCCAGAAGACCGACTCGGGCTGGTCGAGCACGAGCGGCGCCGTCCGGACCGGGTGGCCTGTCACCGTCAGCACCAGGTAGCCGCTGACGGCGAGGATGGCGAGGGTGAGGCCGAACGCCCCGGCCAGCAGGATCCGGCGGCGGCGCCGGCCCGGGACCGGCAGGGGGTTCGGTGGTTCGGTCGCGTTCGTGGTGTTGGTGTCAGTCACGGCTATCCCCCCACGGGCGTGTCACACACCGGCTTGGCCCAGCCGTCCCCGTCGAGGTCGCCCACGCCGATACCCACCGGGCGTCACCAGCCCGCTTCAGCCGGCGTGATCGCCGCGCCCGAGGCATGCTGCCCTGCTCAGAAGGGGTGCGGCCCGGAAGCGTGCGATATGTTGACCCCGAGGGAATATTACAAGGCGCGTTTAAGTGATTACAATTCTCGATTCAGACGGATTGCGGACAGATGCGGTCGCGCGGCCGGGGCCACGCCGGCAGCTCCGCCTCGGGTACGCCCCGGCGCCTGACCGCCGACGGGCCTCAGCGGAGGTCCTGTCGGGGTAGCACCACCTCGCGCAGCACCAGTTGGATCGCCGCGACCGCCGGGATGGCGACCAACGCGCCGATCACCCCGAACAGCGCCACCCCGAGCAGCGCCGCGACGATCGCCGCCACGTCGTTGACCTCGACGGAGCGGCGCATCACCCGGGGGTAGATCAGGTAGTTCTCCAGCTGCTGGTAGACCAGGAAGAAGACCACGCAGGCGATCCCGGTCGGCACGTCGGTGGCGAAGCCCACCACGCTGACCAGGATCGCCCCGATGGTGGCCCCGATCTGCGGGATGAGGTCGCAGATCGCCACCACCACGGCGAGCGCGAACGGGTAGGCCAGCCCGACGACCACCGAGAACACGAACGTGCTCACCCCGGCCAGGAGCGCGATCGCCAGCGCCCCGACCAGGTACGCCCCGACCTTGGCAAGAATGGCGTCCCCGATCAGCCGGACCCGCTCACGGCGGCTCGCCGGAACCAGGCCGTACCCGAGTTCGCGCAGCCGGTCGAAGGCGGCCATGAAGTAGATGGTCAGGATCAGCACGGTCAGCACGTTGAAGATCGCACCGAAGACGAACCGGGCACCGCCGAAGACCCCGCCGAGGGCTCGGCTGACGTTCTCCATGCTGGCCGCCGACTTGATCCGCTCCACCAGGTCGTACTGGACCACCAGCTCGTTGACGGTCTCGCTGCGGCGGAGCTGCTCGACGTACGACGGGAGCTGTTCGATGAACTCACCGGTCTGGCTGATCAGGGGCGGGACCAGCGCGTAGACGCCACCGGCGATGAGCAGGAGCAGGCTCAGCGCGACCGCCGCCACGGCGAGCCCCCGCGGCAGCCCCCAGGACCGCAGCCGGGCCACCGCCGGGTTCAGGCCGATCGCGAGGAAGAGCGCGATGAAGACCAGCATCAGCACCGATCCCGCGTTGCGTACCGCGAGGTAGATCGCGTACGCCAGCAGCGCGCCCAGCCCGAAGGTGAATCCGGTCAGGAACGGGTTGAACCGCAGCGGTTGCCCGAGGTGGCCGAACCGGCCCGGGTGACCGAGCGAGCCGGGGGAGCCCGCCGGAGCGTCGCCGTGGTCGTGCTCCGGATCCGGGCCGGGGCCGGCCGTACGGTCCGGGGAGATCCCGGCGACCGGTCCGGACTCCGGCCCGCCGACCGCTGCGGTCGCCGCGGTCGCCGCCTCCGGTGGCTCGTCGTCCTCCACCGCCGTACGCTCGCTCGCCACCCGGACCTCCCCGACGTCGTCCCTGGTCAGAGGTTAACGGGCAGGCGAGGCGGTCCCCGACCGTCACTCCGAGTCGACGCTGACCGTCCGGGTCTTCGCGGCCTGGCCCTTTTGGGGCGTGGCCCCGGAGGTCTCCTTCGGCGCGGCGGACCGGTGCTGCCCCGACCGGGTGGACTGGCCGTCCGGAGGTGTGGCCGCGGCCGGGCTCTCCGTCGCCGTGCCGACCTGGCCGTCGCGCGACCGGGCGGCCGGCTCCTCCGCGGCGAGCGGGCCGGTCCCCTGCTCCTCCTTGGTCTTGCTGCCCTGGTCCTCGACGGTCGGCTTCCCGCCGGTCTTGCCGGAGTCCCCGGTGCTCGTGATGGTGGTGGGCACCGGCTCCCGGCCGCCGGCACCGGGCACCGCCGCCACCGTCGGCTCGCCCTCGAGCGGCGGCTCGACGCCGCCGGTCACCGGGGACGGCCGGGCCTCGTGCGCCCGCAGGTCGGCGGAGGCCTGCTCCACGGCGGCCTCGACGAACTGCTGCACCGCCGGCTCGGCCTGGGCCAACTGGTGTTCGGCCCGCTCCAGCTGCTCCTCGGCCCGCTGCGCCGACTGCTCGGTACCGCTCAGCCGGGCCTGCTCGTCGGCGAGCTGTGCCCGGGCCGCGGCCAGCTGCCGCTGGATCCGCTCCGACTCCTGCCGGGAGGCGACCGTCTCCTGCCGGATGTCGGCGAGCGCCTGCTGCGCATCGGCGAGCTCCTGCATGACCTCGGCCAGCTGCTGCCGCCCGGCCGCCGCCTCCTGCTGGGTGGTCGCCAGGTGCCGCTGGGTGGTCGCCAGGTGCTGCTGCGCGGTGGCGAGGTACTCCTCGAACTGGCGCCGTGAGGCCGCGGCCTGCTCCTCGGCCTGCCGCTGCATCTCGGTCAGCCGCTCCTCGGCCTCCCGCCGGATGGTGGCGGCGTGCTCCTCCGCCTCCCGGCGCACCCGGGCGGCGTACTCCTCCGCCTGCCGGTGTAGCTCGTCGACGCCGCCCTCGATCTCCGCGCGCCGCTGCTCGTACTCCCGCTCCAGCTCCGCCAGTCGGGTCTGGTAGGTCCGCTCCAGCTCCGCCTGCCGCTCCTGGTACTCCTGCTCCAGCTCGGATCTGCGCTGCTCGAACTCGCGCTCCGCCCCCGCGCGGTACGCGTTCAGTTCCTCCTCGAGCGCGGCTCGACCCGCCTCCAGCTCCCGCTGGGCCGCCTCGCGCTGGGCGGCGATCTCGTGTTCGGCGGCGGCGGTGCGCCGGTTGATCTCCTGCTCGACCCCGGCCCGCCAGGCGCCCAGCTCCGCCTGGGTCTCCGCCCGGACCTTCCGCGCGTACTCCTCGACCTCGGCCCGGGACCGCCGGACGAACTCCTCGGTCTCCTCGGTGATCCGCTTCGCCTCCTGGGTGGCCCGGGTGTGCGCGGCCTGGCCCGCCTCGCGGAGCTGGGTCGCCTCGTGCTTCGCCTTCGCGTACGCCCCCTGGCCGGCCTCGCGGAGCTGGTCGGCCTCCTGCCGGGCGAGCCCGATGATCCGGTCGGCCTCCTGCCGTGCGGTGTCGAGGAGGCGCTGGCTCTCCTGCTGGGCCTTGGCGTGGGCGGCCTGGCCGGCCTCGCGGAGCCGGGTCGCCTCCTGCTGGGCGGCGTCCCGCAACCGGGTCGCCTCCTGCTGGGCCGCGTGCCGCAGCCTGATCGACTCCTGTCGGGCACGCTCGACGACCTGCTCGGCCTCCCGGCTGGTCCGCTCGGTGAGCTCCTGCGCCTCCCGGGTGGTTCGTTCGGTGAGCCGGGCGGCCTCCTGGGCGGCGGTGTCCCGGATCTGCTTGGCCTCCTGCAACGCCTTGGCGTGGGCGGCGTGGCTCGCCTCGCGCAGCCGGTTCGCCTCCTCCGCGGCGCGGTTGCGCAGCTCGGAGGCCTCCTGCTGGGCCTTGGCGAGCGCGGCCTGGCCGGCCTCGCGCAGCCGGGCGGCCTCCTCGGCGGCGGCGGCGACGGCGGCCTCCGCCTCGGCCCGCCGCGCGTTGGTGACCTTCTCCTCCTCCGCCCTGCGGGCGGCGAGCGCCAGTTCGAAGTCGCGGAGCGCCTCGGCGGCCTGCTGACGGGCGTCCTCGAGGATCTGCTCCGCCTCGGCCCGGCGCGCCTCGAACTCCTGCGTCGCCTCGCGCTGGATGATCTCGGCCTGTTCCTCGGCGAGGGTGAGGATCTGTTCGACGACGGGCCCCAGATGCCGGAAGGACGCCCGGTCCACGACGCCGACCTGTCGCCGCAGGTTCGCCAGGTCGCGCTGGAGCGCCTCGACCTGGCCGGCCAGATTGTGAATCTGGGCGTACGCCTGTTCCCGTTGCGCCGCGAGCCGGGCGATATCCTTCTCGGCCTCGGCGACGTACCGGTCCACCTGCTTCTTGTCGTAGCCCCGGAGGGCCAACTCGAAGCTCGGCTCCGTGGCCACGTCCCTGTCCAGGGCGAACAAGTCCTCGCCGTACGACATGCTCCCATCCTCACACGCGCCGCCCTGTTCTGCGGCAATACCCGGCGTGGCCGGGACGAGCCCCGCCGGCCGGTGACGGTGTGGTGGGGGATGAGTCAGACAGCGCTCGGGGCCGTACCGGAAGATTCCGGTACGGCCCCGGTCGTGCTGCTGCCCCGCAGTCCGACCCGCGCGACCAGCCGCCGAGTCAGCTGGAGACGTCGGCGGTCAGCCGGTTCTCGGTGTCGTCCTTGTCGCTGGACTTCGTCTCGGTCTCGGTCTTGGGGGTGGTGGCGGCGGGCGTCGCGGCGCTCGCGCCCGGAACGATGCCGGCCAGGCCGGAGAGCATCTGGCCGAGCTGGGCGGTGACGGCGTCCTTCTGCCGGGTGAGGTCCTCGACCTCGCGGCGGGCCGCCTGCGTGGTCAGCTCCGCCTCGGTGCGCGCCTCGGTGAGCAGGCGGTGGGCCTCCGCCCGCGCCTCGTTCAGGGTCTTCTCGGCCAGCGCCTTGGCCTGCTCGATGGTCTCGGCGGCGGTCCGCTCCGACTCCAACCGGCGCGCCTCGGCGCGCTGCTCGATCTCCTTCGCCCGCTCCTGCGCCGCCGCGGCCCGCTGCTCGGCCTCGGCGACCAGCTTCTGGGTCTGGGCGACCTGGGCGGCGTGCCGCTCCGACTCCTCGCGCTCGGCCTTCTCCCGGCGCTCCGCCAGCTGCAGCTCCAGCGCCTGGAGGTCCTTGTCCCGCTTGTCGCGGGCGTCGGCGAGCAGCTTGGTTGCCTCGGCGCGCTTCTCCTCGGCCTCCCGGGCCGCCTTCGCGCGCAGCTGGGTGATCTCCCGCTCGGCGGTGGCACGCAGCGTCGCCACCTCACGCTCGACGGTGGACCGCAGCTCGGCCACCTCGTGCGCGGTGACCGTGCGGAGCTGCTTGGTCTCCCGCTCCGCGTCGGCGCGGAGTGTGTCCGCCTCGCGGCGGGCCTGCACGCGCACCTCGGCCGCCTCCCGCTCCGCGGCGGTACGCAGACTGCCCGCCTCCCGCTCCGCGGAGGCCTTCATCGCGGCGGCCTCGGCGCGGGCCTTGTCGGTGATCTCCCGCGCCTCCAGCCGGGCGGCGGAGAGGATGCCCTCGGACTCGCGTTTGGCCTCGCTGCGGTGGTCGTTGGCCTGTTCCTCGGCGAGGCGGAGGATCTGCTCGACCCGGGTACCCAAACCCGAGAGGGTGGGTCGGCTGTTCTCCTCCAGTTGCTTGTTGGTGTCGCTGAGCTTCTGCTCCAGCGCCGCGATGCGCTGCTCGGCCTGGCGGAGCCGTCGCTGGGCGTCGTTCATCCGCTGTTCGGCGTCCGCGCGGTCCTGCTGCGCCTGGTGCAGTGCCGCGTTCAGCCGGCCCAGGTGGCTGTTGACCTGCTCACGGTCGTAGCCGCGCAGAGCGATCGTGAAATCTGGTTGTGAGTTCGCGTTGTCGAAGAACGCGAGAGGGGAGGGTTGCTGCTGGGGCATTGGGACATACTCGCAGACTCACCGGGGTCTTTCGCAAGAGCCGGGAGGCTCTATCGCCCGCAGTGGACATGGTCAACTCGACTCGCCGCGGAGCCGTACCATTTCTACGGTCTTCGCTGATCCGAATCCGGTTCCGCAACCGGACCGCCGGTGTGGTTCCCGATCGACCTCCCGGCCACCTCCCAGCCACCGTTCGGTCACCTTCCGGCGAGCCGCGCCACGATCGGGGCGGCGGCCGCGAGATTGCCCCCGAGGTGCAGGTACGAGACGCCGTACCGCTCCCGGAGCGCGACCAGCCGGTCGACGCACTCGTCGACACTGCCGTGCAGGACGGCGGGCGAGGAGGCGAGCGCGGCGGCGTCGGCGAGCCGGGCGTGGCTGGAGGTGGAGCGGTGCTCCACGCCCCGGTGCACCACCCGGACGTCGAACATCCGTACCTGGAACTCCAGGGTCTCCGGGTCGCGTCCGGCGGCGAGCGCGGCCGACCGGGCCCAGGCGATCTTCTGGGCGAAGCGTTCCGGGCTCAGCTCCGCGACCGCGGCGAGCGGGTCGACGTCCGGGGCGAGCCGGGGATTGATCCCGACGATGTCGGCTCGTCGCCCGGCCAGTTCGAGGACGCGGCGGCTGCCCCCACCGATCAGCAGCGGCGGGTGCGGACGCTGCACCGGCTTGGGGAGCCCGTCCAGGTCGGTGACCCGGTAGTACCGTCCGGCGAAGGTCACCGGAGTGGCGCCGAAGAGCCCCAACAGCACCTCGACCGACTCGGCCAGCCGGGCGACGCGGACCCCGGGCGGGTCGAACGGCAGCCCGGCGGCGTCGTGGTCCGCACGCAGCCAGCCGGCGCCCAGCCCGATCTCCAGCCGGCCGCCGGAGAAGACGTCCAGGTTGGCCAGCGACCTGTGCAGCAGCACCGGGTGCCGAAAGTCGTTGCAGAGGACCAACCCGAGCACCCGCAGCCGGGTCGTGGCCTCGGCGGCGACCGTCATCGCCACCAGCGGGTCCATCGCCCAGCCGCCGGTGACGTGGTCCGAGATCGAGACCGAGCTGAAGCCGAGGTCCTCGATCCGGCGGATCTCGTCGCGCCACCGGTCGACCGGCCGGTCGAGCCCGGGCATCGACGCGGTGAACCGGAACGGCCGTACCGGGCGCCCCGCCGCGGTGCCCGGACCGGCACCGGCGGCGGCCGTGGTGGTACCGGGCGCGTTGGGGGTCGATGCGGCGGCGGTCGCGACCGGGGCGGCTGCGGTGTCGGGTGCGGCGGGGCCGGCGGTGGCGGCGCCGGGCGCGGGGATCGCGGGCGGCATCGCCCGACTCTACGGGTCTCGGCCCCGCCCGCCCACGCTCCCGACCGGAACCGAACCGGTTGCACACAGTCGGATTCTCGACACGGGTCGTGACCTGACGGCTCCTTCCGGGCCACCCGGGCGAGGCCTACCGTGACCGTCGCGCAGACCTACCGCGAGCTACCCAGGAGGCCGCAGTGACGGTGGTGCACTTCGACTCGCCGATGTCCGACGACGACCGTCGGGCGAGGCTCTTCGCCGGGGACCTCTTCGTCTACTCGCCGACCCCGCACTCGATGGCGCTGGTCGCCTTCGCCCGGGAGCTGGCCGAACAGGCGTTCGCGCCCCACTTCCCGCCCGACGCCCAGCACCACCTCGCCGGCCCGGACTACGTCCGGGTGCTGGCCGACCTCAAGCCCACCTTCATCAACCACCCGCGCAGCGCCGAACTGGTCCGGGGCATCCTCACCGACCTCGGCGCCGACCCGGAGCAGACGTACTTCGACGTGCCCCGGCTGCGGACGATGACCAGCGAGTACCTCAACGCCGGGCTGACCCTCCAGTTCGCGCCGCACCGGGACACCTGGTTCTCCGCACCGATGTCGCAGCTCAACTTCTGGCTGCCGGTGTACGAGGTGGCGGAGTCCAACGTGATGGCCTTCCACCCGAACTACTTCGCCACCGGGGTGCGGAACAGCTCGCGGAACTACAACTACGCCGAGTGGGTGGCGCACGGGCGTACGGTGGCGGCGCAGCAGGTGTACACCGAGACCCGGGAGCAGCCCCGGGCCGAGCAGGACCTGGAGCTGGAGCCCGACGTTCGGATCATCACGCCCCCGGGCGGCGTGCTGGTCTTCTCCGGGGCGCAGCTGCACACCACGGTGCCGAACACCTCCGGCCGGACCCGCTTCTCCATCGACTTCCGGGTGGTGAACCGCCGGGACGTCGAGTCCGGGTCCGGCGCCCGCAACGTCGACTCGGAGTGCACCGGCACCACCCTCGGCGACTTCCGCCGGGTCAGCGACCAGGCGCCGTTGCCGGCCGAGCTGGTCCGGGCGTACGACACCGTGCCCGGCTGAGCCCGCGGCCCCGCCGCGGGGCGGCTACCCGCCGGCCGGCTCCACCAGTTCCACCAGGACGCCGCCGGCGTCCCGGGGATGCACGAAGTTGATCCGGGAGCCGGCGGTGCCCCGGCGCGGCTCCGGGTAGAGGAGCCGTACGCCGCGCTCGCGTAGTGCGGCGCAGGTCGCGTCGAGGTCCGCCACGGTGTACGCCACCTGCTGCACCCCCGCGCCCCGCCGGTCGAGGAACTTCGCGATCGGGGAGTCGGGGCTCAGCGGGGCCAGCAGCTGCACGTAGCCACCGTCCGGGGTCGGGCCGACGCGCAACATCGCCTCCCGCACGCCCTGCTCGACGTTGGTCTCGGTGTGTACGCAGCGCATCCCGAAGACCCGCTGGTAGAACTCGATGGCGGCGTCGAGGTCGGGAACGGCCACGCCAACATGGTCGATCCGGAGCAGCCCGATGTCTGTGACAAACTCGGCAGCGGACTCGGCCGGAACGTCAGCACCCATGACGCTAGTCTGACCTAACAATCGTTAAGGCGTTCCGCCGGGCCCCCTCGGAGGCGAAGATCCCATGGCATCAGCTCCCCAGGCATCCACACCCTCGGCATCCGTGATCGTCGGTGGCGCCCGTACCCCGATGGGCCGGCTGCTCGGCAACCTGAAGGACTTTCCGGCGACGAAGCTCGGCGGCATCGCAATCCGGGGCGCCCTGGAGCGCTCCGGCGTCGCCGCCGACCAGGTGCAGTACGTGATCATGGGGCAGGTGCTCCAGGCCGGCGCCGGCCAGATCCCGGCCCGGCAGGCCGCCGTCGAGGCGGGCATCCCGATGACCGTGCCGGCGCTGACCATCAACAAGGTCTGCCTCTCCGGGCTCGACGCGATCGCTCTGGCCGACCAGCTCATCCGGGCCGGCGAGTTCGACATCGTGGTGGCCGGCGGCATGGAGTCGATGACCAACGCGCCGCACCTGCTGCTCGGGCAGCGGGCCGGCTACAAGTACGGCGACGTGGTGATCAAGGACCACATGGCGCTGGACGGCCTCACCGACGCCTGGGACTGCTGCGCGATGGGCGAGTCCACCGAACGGCACAACGCCCGGTACGGGATCACCCGCGCGGAGCAGGACGCCTTCGCCGCGGCCAGCCACCAGAAGGCCGCCGCGGCGCAGAAGAACGGCGTGTTCGCCGACGAGATCGTCCCGGTGACGGTGCCGCAGCGGAAGGGCGAGCCGGTGGTGGTCACCGAGGACGAGGGGGTGCGACCGGACACCACCGTCGAGTCGCTGGCCCGGCTCCGGCCGGCCTTCACCCCGGACGGCACGATCACCGCCGGCAGCTCGTCGCCGATCTCCGACGGTGCCTGCGCGGTCGTGGTGATGAGCCGCGCCAAGGCCGAGGAACTCGGGCTGAGCTGGCTCGCCGAGATCGGCCCGCACGGAAACGTCGCCGGCCCGGACAACTCGCTGCACTCGCAGCCCGCCAACGCGATCCGGCACGCGCTGGACAAGGCCGGGCTCACCGTCGCCGACCTCGATCTGATCGAGATCAACGAGGCGTTCGCCCAGGTCGGCGTCCACGCCATCCGCGAACTCGGGGTCAGCCCCGAGATCGTCAACGTCAACGGCGGGGCCATCGCGCTCGGGCACCCGATCGGGATGTCCGGGGCCCGGATCGTCCTCACCCTGGCCCTGGAGCTGCGTCGCCGGGGCGGCGGCACCGGCGCGGCGGCGCTCTGCGGCGGGGGAGGGCAGGGCGACGCGCTGATCATCCGGGTTCCCGGGCCGCGCGGCGGGGCGGAGTGACGGCATCACCGCGGCGCAGCCGCGACGTACCGCTGCTGGTCGAGCGGGCCCGCGCGGGCGACGCCAGGTCGGTGGCCCGGCTGATCACCCTGGTCGAGTCCGGTGACCCGCTGCTGCCGGAGATCGCGGCGGCGCTCGCGCCGCACTCCGGCCGGGCGCAGGTGATCGGTCTGACCGGCGCGCCCGGGGTCGGCAAGTCGACCACGACGAACGAGCTGGTCCGGGCCCTGCGGATCCGGAACTACCGGGTCGGCGTGCTCGCCGTCGACCCGTCCAGCCCGTTCAGCGGCGGGGCGATCCTCGGCGACCGGGTCAGGATGCAGGACCACGCCACCGACCCCGGCGTCTACATCCGGTCGATGTCGAGCCGCGGCCACCTCGGCGGACTGGCCGCGGCGACCCCGGCCGCCGTGCGGGTGCTGGAGGGCGCCGGCTGCGACGTCGTTCTCGTGGAGACCGTGGGGGTCGGCCAGGCCGAGGTGGAGGTCGCCTCGCTGGCCGACACCACGCTGGTGCTGCTCGCCCCGGGAATGGGCGACGCGATCCAGGCGGTCAAGGCGGGCATCCTGGAGGTCGCCGACGTCTTCGTGGTGAACAAGGCCGACCGGGACGGCGTCGACGCCACGGTCCGGGACATCCAGGGCATGATCGCGCTGGGCGAGCGCGGACCGGGCGAGTGGCGGCCCCGGGTGGTGCGCACGGTGGCGGCCCGGGGCGAGGGGATCGACGACCTCGTCGCGGCGATCGAGAAGCACCGCGGCTGGCTGGTCGAACACGGTGAGCTGCGCCGTCGCCGCGAGGCGCGGGCCGCCGCCGAGATCGAGGCGATCGCGCTCGGCGCCCTCCGGGACCGGCTGGGCTCGCTCCGCTCCGGTACGTCGCTCGCGGCGCTCGCCGCCCGGGTGGCCGACGGGGCGACGGACCCGTACGCCGCCGCCGCCGAACTCCTCGACCAGCTCGACCGGTCCGCCGGGCGGTGAGTCGGCCGCCCGGCGGACCCTGCTCGGGCTCCGTCCAGCGCGGTGTGCCGCATCGCCTGGGCCTGCCGCGGCCAGTGGTGGGCGAACGTGCTGATATCCGTCCTGCTCATCCCGCTTGTCGTGGCCGGCGACCGCCGCGCTGCGCACCCCGGCGGTCCCGCCGGCTGGTCGTCGGTGGCCGGAGCCCGTACCCCCGGCTCGGTTCCCTGGCCACGGGCCGTTCGCGGGCTGCGGGCCGGACGGCCCACCGGGGTCCGGGCCTCCGGCGGTGCCGTCCGGTTGCCCACGGCGAGTAGGCTCCGTCATCGCTGATGGTGTCGCGCCGGCTGCCCGGACGCGCCGGGGCGCACGTCAGGCCGGCCGCCACGACCAGGGGGAGAGAAAGCATGACCGACGTTCCGAACGACGCGGGCCAGGCCGCCACACCGGCCGCGCAGCCCGCCGCCGCGCCGCGCGGCGTCACCGAGGTGTCCGAAGAGGTCATTGAGAAGATTGCCGGTACGGCGGCCCGCTCGGTGCCGGGGGTGGCAGACCTCGGCGGTGACCTGGCCCGGTTCTTCAACGATGTGCTGGACCGGGTCGGCCTGGAGGAGTTGGGCGACGCCGGCCGAGGCGTCCGGGCCGAGGTGAAGGGGACCACCGCGTCAATCAAGATCGTGTTGGTCATCGAGGCCGGTCACGTGGTGGCCGACGTGACCGAGGCGGTCCGGGTCAAGGTCATCGAGGAGGTCGAGAAGTACGGCATCCAGGTGACCGAGGTGAACGTCAAGGTCGACGACATCGAGCTGAACCCGCCGGCCGCCACCGCCTGAGCCGGGCACCCGCGTCGCCACCGCCGGAGTCACCCATCCGGCATCGCCGACACCGGAGTCACCCATCCGGCATCGCCGACACCGGAGTCGTCCCGTCGCGTCGCCGACGCCGTCACCGAAAGGACCCCTTCTCCCGGGCGAGAGACGTGAGAGGGGTCCTTTCTCGTACTTCCCGACCGACTGCCTTAGCGATCGTTCAGGGACGCTTTACACTCGATGGGCAGTCGAGGCTCGGGGGAGGAGCGCTGCGGATGAACGCCGACGAGATCGCCGCGGGGCGGGCACGCTGGCAGGCCCGGTACGACGCCGCGCGGAAGCGGGACGCAGACTTCACGACGCTCTCCGGGATGCCGGTGGAGCCGGTGTACGGACCGCCGGAGGGAGCCGACGATCCCCGGTTCGCGCGGATCGGCTGGCCGGGCGAGTACCCGTACACCCGGGGGCTGTACCCCACCGGCTACCGGGGACGGACCTGGACCATCCGGCAGTTCGCCGGCTTCGGCAACGCCCGGCAGACCAACGAGCGCTACAAGATGATCCTCGGCGCGGGCGGCGGGGGCCTCTCGGTCGCCTTCGACATGCCCACCCTGATGGGGCGCGACTCCGACGACCCGCGGGCGCTCGGTGAGGTCGGGCACTGCGGGGTGGCGGTCGACTCCGCCGCCGACATGGAGGTGCTCTTCGACGGCATCGACCTGGCCGGGGTCACCACCTCGATGACCATCTCCGGACCGGCGGTGCCGGTCTTCTGCATGTACCTCGTCGCCGCCGAGCGGCAGGGCGCCGACGTCTCCACCCTGGACGGCACGCTCCAGACCGACATCTTCAAGGAGTACATCGCCCAGAAGGAGTGGCTCTTCGCGCCGGAGCCGCACCTGCGGCTGATCGGCGACCTGATGGAGTACTGCGCGGCGAACATCCCCCGGTACAAGCCGCTGTCGGTCTCCGGCTACCACATCCGGGAGGCCGGCGCGACGGCCGCCCAGGAGCTGGCGTACACCCTGGCGGACGGCTTCGGCTACGTCGAGCTGGGGCTGAGCCGGGGCCTGGACGTGAACGTATTCGCCCCCGGCCTGAGCTTCTTCTTCGACTCGCACATCGACTTCTTCGAGGAGATCGCGAAGTTCCGGGCCGCCCGCCGGATCTGGGCCCGCTGGATGCGCGACGTCTACGGCGCGACCGCGGAGCGGGCAATGTGGCTCCGCTTCCACACCCAGACCGCCGGGGTGTCGCTGACCGCGCAGCAGCCGGTCAACAACGTCGTCCGCACTGCGGTCGAGGCACTCGCCGCGGTCCTCGGCGGCACCAACTCCCTGCACACCAACGCGCTGGACGAGACCCTCGCGCTGCCGACCGACGAGTCCGCCGAGATCGCGCTGCGGACCCAGCAGGTGCTGATGGAGGAGACCGGGGTCACCAACGTGGCCGACCCGCTCGGGGGCTCCTGGTACGTCGAGGCGCTGACCGACCGGATCGAGGCCGAGGCGGAGGAGATCTTCGCGCAGATCCGGCGGCTCGGTGGCGACGGCCCACACCCGATCGGGCCGATGACCTCCGGGATCCTGCGCGGCATCGAGGACGGCTGGTTCACCGGCCAGATCGCCGAGGCGGCCTTCGCCTACCAGCAGGCGCTGGAGAAGGGCGAGAAGAAGATTGTCGGGGTGAACTGCCACACCGGCACCGTCGCCAAGGAACTGGAGATCCTCCGGGTCTCGCACGAGGTCGAGCTGGAGCAGCGGCGGGTGCTGGCCGAGCGGAAGGCCGCCCGGGACGGCGCCGCGGTGAGTGCCGCGCTGGCCCGGATGGTCGAGGTCGCCCGTACCCGGGAGAACCTGATCCCGCCGATGCTCGACGCCGTACGGGCCGAGGCGACCCTCGGGGAGATCTGTGACGCCCTGCGGGCGGAGTGGGGCGTCTACCGGGAGCCGGCCCGGTTCTGACCACCGGCCCGGCGCTGGTACCGCCGGTGCCGGTTCTGACACGTCCGGTGCCGGTTCCGGCGGGGCCGGCCCGGCCTACCGGAGCCGGGCCGGTGCATGTCGCCTGTCGGCCACTGGCGGTTCGTCTGGCAGCGGCCCAGCGCGTGCGAGACTAGACAACCATGAGCGACCCACGGATGACCTCGTCGATCTTCACCCGCGGCGCGGTGGATCTCGGTGCCCTGCGCGCCGCCCAGACTCCCGCACCGCCTCCGGCCAACCCGTCCGCCGGCCCGACGCCCGGTGGCGCGTCGCCCAGCGCGTCCGCCGGCCGCACGGGCGGGGTCGCAGTGATCGATGTCACCGAGGCGACGTTCCAGTCCGAGGTGCTGGAGCGTTCGCTCACCACGCCCGTGGTGATCGACTTCTGGGCCGAGTGGTGCCAGCCCTGCAAGCAGCTCTCCCCGGTGCTGGAGAAGCTCGCGGTCGAGGGAGGCGGCGCCTGGGTGCTGGCCAAGGTCAACGTCGACACCAACCCGCGGATCGCGCAGATGTTCCGGGTGCAGGGTATCCCGATGGTGGTCGCGATGATTGGCGGTCAGCCGGTGGACGCGTTCGCCGGGGTGCAGCCCGAGGCGCAGCTGCGGCAGTGGATCGCGGCGCTGCTCAAGGCGGGTGGGGTCGCCGTGGAGCCGCCGGGGGACCCGCGGCTCGCCGAGGCCGACGAAGCCCTGGTCAACGGCGATCTGGACGCCGCCGAGGCGGCGTACAAGAAGATCCTGTCGGACAGCCCGACGGACGCGGCGGCCGAGGCGGGCCTGGCGCACGTCGCACTGGCCCGGCGGGTGCGCGGGGTGGACCCGGCGGCGGCGCTGGCCGCGGCCGAGGCGAAGCCGGACGACATACCGGCGCAGCTGCTGGCCGCCGACATCGAGGTGCTCAACGGCCAGGCCGAGCAGGCGTACGCCCGGCTGGTCGACGTGGTCCGCCGGACGACCGGGGACGACCGGGAGGCCGCCCGGGCACACCTGGTGTCCCTGTTCACCATCGCCGGTCCGGACGATCCCGCGGTGGCGTCCGCCCGGCGGGCACTCTCCCGCGCGCTCTTCTAGAACAATGTGAGTACGAGCAGCGGATACGTCTGCTGGCAGCCGCGACACGGGACGGAGGCACTGCCATGCGCCGAATCGCCGTCCTGGACGCCCCGTCCAACCTGGGCCTGCGTCCGCCAACCCCCACCTCGGTGCCGGGGTGTGCCAAGGCGCCGGGCGCGCTGCGTGACCATGACCTGATCAGCCGGCTCGGCGCCCGGGACGCGGGCTGCCTCACCCCGCCCCGGTACGACCCCGGCGACTGGCGTCCCGGGGACGGGGTGTGCCACGCCGCCTCGATCGCGGCCTACTCGATGGCGCTGGCCGACCGGATCGGCGCGATCATCGACCGGGGAGAGTTTCCGCTGGTGCTGGGGGGCGACTGTTCGATCCTCCTCGGCTCGGCACTGGCCATGCATCGGCTCGGCGAGGCGGTCGGCGGTCGGATCGGGCTCGTCTTCGTCGACGGCCACTCCGACTTCCGGCATCCCGGGAACGCCTCGTACGTTGGCGCGGCGGCCGGGGAGGACCTCGCCCTGGTGACCGGGCGGGGGCAGGCCGACCTGGCCGCGATCGAGGGGCGCCGGCCGTACTTCCGGGACATCGACGTGGTGGTGCTCGGCATCCGCGCCCACGACGAGTACCGGCTCGACCTCCAGGCGGCCGGAATCCTGACCCGGCCGGTGCCGGCGCTGCGGGCCGAGGGCGCGGCCCGCACCGCGCAGTGGGCGCACGACCAGTTGACCGACTGCGTCGGCTACTGGGTCCATGTCGACGTCGACGTCCTCGACCCGGCGGTGATGCCGGCGGTCGACGCGCCGGACCCGGGCGGGATCGCCTTCGCCGAGCTGGAGCTGCTGCTGGCCGGCCTGGTCGACACCCCGCACTGCCTGGGGGTGGAGCTGACCGTCTTCGACCCCGACTACGACCCGGACGGGGTGTACGCCGCCGAGATCGTGGACACCCTCGTCGCCGGCCTCGCCCCGGTCGCGACGCCGGGGGCGGTGCCGTCGCGGCTGTTGCCGGCGACCGCTCCGGAGCGTGGCCCGGCCGGCGGCGCTCCCGGCGTGGCGGTGCTGCCCCGGTCGGGATCGGCGGCCGCGCCGCCCCCGCCACCGGTGCCATCGCCGACCGTCCCCGGTACCGGGCTGCCGAACGGGGTCATCCCCGTCTTCGCCCGGCCGTCGACGGCCACCGCCCTCGGCGCGGCGGCCGGTTCGGGTGACCATCCGGAACGGTCGGGGGCCGACGGCCGGCCGGACCAGGACGGGCCGACCCCGGAGCCGGGCTCCGCGGTCGAGATCGCCTGACCGCCCGTCGGTTGCGGGAACTCTTAGCTTTCCTTATAGTTCGACGCTGATTGATGTCGGTCGGCCTCGGCCGACCGGCTCCGCGTCGACCGTCTCGGAGGGAACCGTGGCGTCCAAGCGTAGGAAGCTCCTGCTGGCCGGCCTCGTCGCGGCGGTCGCGGCCGTGCCGTTGGCCCTGGTGGCGGCACCGGCGGCGGTCGTGGCGCACGCAGCCACCCAGCTCGCCGCGGCCCCCACCGCCAGCTTCGCCAAGGTGTCCGACTGGGGCTCCGGCTGGGAGGGTCGCTACACCATCAGCAACCCGGGCCCCGGCACCGTCGCCTCCTGGCGGGTCGAGTTCGACCTGCCGGCCGGGACCACCGTCGGCAGCTACTGGGACGCCGTCCTGGTCAGCAGCGGCCAGCACCACACCTTCAGCAACCGCTCCTGGAACGGCACCATCGCTCCGGGCACGTCGGTGACCTTCGGCTTCATCGGCGTCGGCCCGGGCACCCCGGCCGGGTGCCGACTCAACGGCCAGCCCTGCTCCGGGGCGACCGTCCCGCCGACCACCCCGCCAGCCAGCCCGACCCCGACGGTGCCGCCGGCCACCACGCCGGTCGCCGCCAACGGCCAGCTCCGGGTCTGCGGCCGGCAGCTCTGCAACGCCCGGGGCAAGGCGATCCAGCTGCGCGGGATGAGCACCCACGGCCTCCAGTGGTACGCGAACTGCGTCACCGCCGGCTCGCTCGACGTACTCGCCAACGAGTGGCGGGCCGACGTGCTGCGGATCTCGATGTACATCCAGGAGGGCGGCTACGAGACCGACCCGCGCCGCTTCACCGACCTGGTGCACCAGTACATCGAACTGGCCACGGCCCGGGGCCTGTACGCCATTGTGGACTGGCACATGCTCGACCCCGGTGACCCGAACGTCAACCTGGAGCGGGCCCGGACCTTCTTCGCCGAGATCGCCGACCGGCACCAGGCCAAGAACAACGTCATCTACGAGATCGCCAACGAGCCGAACGGGGTGTCCTGGAGCGCCGTCAAGAGCTACGCCGACCAGATCATCCCGGTGATCCGTACCCGGGACGCCGACGCGGTGGTGCTGGTCGGCACCCCGGACTGGTCCTCGCTCGGCGCCTCGGGCAACGGCGGCGGACCGGAGACCATCGCCGCCAACCCGGTGAACGCCGACAACGTCATGTACGTCTTCCACTTCTACGCCGCCTCGCACCGCGACTACCACTACGAGACGGTGGCCCGGGCGGCGGACCTGCTGCCGCTCTTCGTGACCGAGTTCGGCACCCAGGAGTACACCGGGGACGGTCCGAACGACTTCACCATGGCCCAGCGCTACCTGGACCTCTTCGCCAGCCGGAAGATCAGCTGGGTGAACTGGAACTACTCCGACGACTTCCGCTCCGGCGCCGTCTTCACCACCGGCACCTGCGCGACGGGTCAGTTCGCCGGCACCGCCCGCCTCAAGCCGGCGGGCGTCTGGATCCGCGACCGGATCCGCACCCCGGACGACTTCTGACCGGATCGCGTCCGCTCGGCCCCGTGCCCGGGTCGGCCCCGCCGTGGCTCGACCCGGCCAACTCCTTTCTCGGCCTGGACCGGCCCCCGGGTCCGTCGGCTCCGGCCTCCGACGGTCGCGACTCTCCGCCCCGACCCCGGCACCGGTCCGCCGGCGCGGAGCCGACAATCTGACCATGGCGAGGACCCACGAATACCAGCTCAGACTCACCTGGACCGGCGCCGGCGCCGAGGGCACGGTCAACTACCGCTCGTACGGACGTGACCACGAGATCGGTGCCGACGGGCCGCCGCCGCTGCTCGGCTCGGCCGACCCGACGTTCCGGGGCGACCCGGGCCGCTGGAATCCGGAGCAGCTCCTCGTGGCCTCCCTCGCCCAGTGCCACATGCTGTCGTACCTGAGCCTCTGCGCCCGGGGACGGGTCGTGGTGACGGCGTACACCGACGAGCCGGTCGGCACGATGACCGAGTCCGGCGACGGCGGGGGATCCTTCACCGAGGTCGTACTCCGGCCACGGGTCACCGTCGCCGCGCCGGAGATGGTGGAGCGTGCCGTCGCGCTGCACACGGAGGCGCACCGGATCTGCTTCATCGCCAGCTCGGTCGCCTTCCCGGTCCGCCACGAGCCGACCGTGCGCGCCGCCGGCCAGGACTGACCGGCGCGGGCACCGCCCGAGCCCCCGGCGCCGGGGGCTCGGGCGGCGCGGCGGGTCAGGCCGAAACGGGTGCCGTCGCCGGGGCGGCCAGCCAGCGGGAGTTCTCCACCGCCATGGTCCGTACCTCCTCCTCGGTGAAGCCCGCCTCCAGCAGCCGGTCGGCGAAGAGCGCCAGGCCGTCCTCGACCGGCGGGTTGAACGGCTGACCGAGGTCGCTGGAGAGGACCGAGCGCTCCGGTCCGACCGCCCGGATGTTGGCGAAGAGGTCGTCCCAGGCGACCTTTCCGGTGTACGGCGTGGTGAAGCAGCGCTCCAGCAGCGCGCCGGCCTCGGCCAGTTCCCGCTGCTCGGCCACGCTGAGCCGCTGCGAGGTGAACTCCGGGTGGGTGACGACGATCCGGCGTACCCCCTCCTCGCGGGCGGCGCGAACCACCGCGAGGATCTCCGGGCCGGCCAGGTGACCGGTGGCCAGCACCAGGTCGTGCCGGGCGATCACCCGGAGCACCTGGCGGACCTGGTCGAGGACCTGCCCGTCGGCGTCGACCACCTCGACCGCGTCCGGGACGATCCCCTGGGCGTGCAGGTCGGCCTGGAGCGCCCCCCACATCGCCGGCTTGGCTCCGGGCAGGTCGGTCGCGGTGCTCCGCCGCTGGTTGCCGGAGTCCACGGTGGGCATCCAGACGATCCGGGCCCCCTGCCGGCCCGCGATCTCCACGGCGGCCGGGTTCATCCCGCCGATCGCGCCGTTCAGGGTGACGGCGCCGAGGACGTCGACGTCGGGGCACACCTTCCGGACCACCATGGCCCGCTCGGCGGTCGGGACGTAGTGCGACTTCAGGACGAACCCGGCGAGCCCGACCTCGGCGAACCGCCGCGCGAGGTCCAAATCGTCGATCCGCCGGTCCATCACGTCGGGGGCGATGTGTACGTGGGTGTCGTACGCCCCGGCGACCAGGGCGCGGGCGCGGGACGAGGGAACGGGGTGCTCGGACATGCTGCTCCTTCGGGAGTGCTCCGGGAAAGGGGTGGGTGGGTTCGCTCAACCGGTACGGGACGATCCGGAGCGGCGGCGCTGCGCCGTCGCGGTCCGGGCCAGGGTGGCCTCGACGTGCCCGAGGTGCTTCCGCATCGCGGCCTCGGCCGCGTCGGGGTCGCGGGCGGCGATCGCCTCGACGATCGCGGTGTGCTCGGCGTACGACTCGGCGGGCCGGCCGGGCACCAGGATGGTGCGGTACTGGAAGCGGACGAGCTGGGCCCGTAGGCCGGCGATGAGCCGGGCCGCGGTCTCGTGCCGGGCCGCCGCGATGATCGCGGCGTGCAGCTTGGCGTTGCCGTCGGAGTAGCCGAGCAGGTCGTCCTGGTCGAGCTTGCGTGCCATCCGGTCGAGGATGCGTCGGATCGACGCGATCTCCCGGGCGGTGGCGTTCCGGGCCGCCTGTCGGGCGGCGAGCGCCTCCAGCACGGCCCGTACCTGGAGGATCTCCACCGCCTCGGCCTCGGTGAAGAGCCGTACGTGAGCGCCCCGGTTCGGGGTGAGGACGACGAGGCCGTCCTGCCCGAGCCGGACCAACACGGTCCGGACCACGGCGCGGCTGACCTGGAGCCGGGCCGCCAGGTTGACCTCGATGAGGCGCTCGTTGGGCATCAGCTCGCCCTGGAGGATCGCCCGCCGGAGCTCCTCGTACGCCTCGTCGGCTGTGCGTCCGCCCGTACGCCGCCCGGAGCCCGCCCCTCGGCGGGGGGCCGGCGCCGGTGTCGCCTCGCGCTGCCGGGCCCGTCCTGACGCCGGTGGCGGCTCATCGGCCGGTGTTCCGGTGGCGGGGGCCGGTGTCGTCGTCGCGGCGTGCGGCTCGGGACGCGGGTCACCCGGCCTCGACTCGTCGCTCATCCTCGCGCCACCACCGTCGGGGCATATCCGGCCAGGTCTGGGTAGCACGCTGTCACCAGGCGCTTGTTGTCAGTCAACATCTGGGCGATTTCCCTGGCAACGGCGACGGAGACGGTTGCGGGAACGAGACTGGTACCTCGGGTCCGCGCGGTCCACGTGTCGACGGAATGCACGCGTGGGACCTTAACCACAGCGCGCCCGCCGCCCCACCGTACGCGGGCGTACCCCTGGCCGCGTCGCGGAGCCGGGATGAGATGCTTGCGTCCCGCCTTCGGGCCGACCACGGTCCGCATCCGGGCGTCGCGTACCACGCGACCGGGGCGCCGACCCGAGCCGGACCGGTGCACGCCGGGCCGGCCGACCCCGCGGCGGCGGGTGTGGCGGCCGCCGACCTGGAGCCAGCCGATCCGGGGCCCTGCTGACCCGAGGCCGGTGCCCGTGCCACGGGCCGGTGTCAGCCCGGACGGAGTGGTCGGGGCGGCGCCCACACCATGGTGCAGCAGCTCTGAGGCCACATTGTCTCCAAGATTATCAACAATCCTGCCACCAGGATGTCCTCTGTAGATCGATCATGTCAAGCGCTCTGAGCTGCTGAAACTCTAGGAGTGCCCCAGGATCTGTTGATTGCTTGCCCGAATTTTGACCGGATCTTGTCGATGACATTCCTGATCTGGGTCATTTACGATTCTCGACCGGGCGAGGGCCGGAGGCAGACGCGCGTCGATAGAGCGAGGCGGCGACTGTGGGTGGCCGCCGATGCCCGCCCTCGTCGTCGACTCGAAATCTGGAGGCATGTGATGGTCAGGCGCTCTCGTGTGCTGGCAGCGATGCTGTTGGCCGGCACGCTGGCGGTGACGAGCGGGTGCAGCGGATCCGACTCGGACGATTCCGCCGGCGGCGAGGGGAAGGCAACCCGGAAGATCACCTACGTGACGGCGTTCGGCGCGGTCGGTCGGGACGCCTTCGTCTGGGTGGCCAAGGAGAAGGGCTACTTTGCGGAGGCCGGCGTCGACGTCGACATCAAGGAGGGCGCAGGCAACGTACCGAACCTCACGGCGTTGAAGGCGGGCGAGGCGCAGTTCGCCGCCCTGGACTTCACCGGCGCCGTGATCCAGGCCGGTAAGGGCGCGTTCACCGAGTGGCGGGCGGTCGCCGCCGTGCACCAGCAGACCCTGGTCGCGGTGATGACCACGAAGGACACCAAGATCTCCACGCCCAAGGACCTGGAGGGCAAGACGCTGGCGACCGCCACCGGGTCGGTCACCGAGCTGCTCTTCCCGGCGTACGCCCAGCTGGCCGGCTTCGACAAGAACAAGGTCACGATCAAGGGGGCCCAGACCACCGCGCTCAACGGTCTGATGGCCAGCCGCCAGGTTGACGCTCTCGGCACCTTCCTGCTGAGCCGGACCGCGCTGGAGAACGCCACCAAGAAGGAGGTGGTGGTGCTGCCGTACAGTGACTACCTGCGGGACCTCTTCGGCAACGCCATCATCACGACCCCGACGCTGATCCAGCAGGATCCTGATCTGGTCCGGCGCGTCACCAACGCCCTGCTCAAGGGCCTCCAGTACACCATCGACCACCCCGAAGAGGCCGCGACGATCCTCAACAAGGTGAAGCCGACCTACCCGGTCGCGGCGGGCGTGGGTGAGATCAAGGCGATGACCCCCTACGTCAAGCCGGCCGGCGGGGCGGCGATCGGCGCGATGGACGAGCAGCGGGTGGCTCGGACCATCGCCCTCATGCAGGCTTCCGGCCTCATCACCCAGCAGCTGACCCCGGACCGCGTCGTCGACTTCGGATTCGTTACGAAGGCCTGAGCGCGGACCGGCAGCGACGAGAGCCGTACCGGGGTGGTGGACCCGCGGTGTCCGCCACCCCGGCCGAAGCATCCAGGAGGATTGCGCGTGACCGAGGATCGGGAAACCGCCCTGTCGAAACTAAGGTCGTACGCCGGGCTCCCCCTGCTGGGCGTGGTACTGGTGTTCAGTCTGTGGTGGCTGATCACCGGACTCTTCGACATCGACACCTTCATGTTCCCGGGTCCGCCCGACGTGTTCGACGCGTTCGTGCGGCTGCGCGACACCCTGCTGGGCCATGCCTGGGTCACCTTCTACGAGGTCGTCGTCGGCTATGGCATCGCCGTGGGCGGCGGGCTCGTCCTCGCGGTCCTGCTGGCCGCGTCGCGAACGGCGGAGCGGATGGTGATGCCGCTGATCGCCGCGTTCAACGCCCTGCCGAAGGTGGCCCTTGCCCCGCTGCTGCTGATCTGGTTCGGGTTCGGCACCCAGCCCAAGATCGTGATGGTGGTGCTGGTCTCGTTCTTCCCGATCCTGGTCTCCACCATCGCCGGCCTCAGCTCGACCCCGGCCGACCTGCGGGAACTGGCCAGTTCGCTCTCCGCATCGTGGTGGCAGACCTTCTACCGGGTCCGCCTCTCCTGGGCGTTGCCGCAGATCTTCGTCGGTTTGAAGGTGGGGATCTCGCTCGCCATCATCGGCGCCTGCATCGGCGAGGTCACCCAGCCCGAGGAGGGCCTCGGCTCGGTGGTGGCCGTCACGCCGCAGACCGCCGACACCCCGCTCGCGTTCGCCGCGCTGACCATGCTGGGCATCATGGGGGCCGCGCTCTACTACCTCATGGTCGGGCTCGAACGCCTGCTGGTGCCGTGGGCCAAGGCGATCTCCACCTGACCAGTCCGGTGCGCCGAGCGGACGTGCGGCCCCCGGCCCGGCTCCCGGAACGACCGGCCGAGTCTCCGACCCGGCCGGCGCAGGCTCCGGGGCGCCGGGCCGGGGGCGCTATCGTGTGCACGGCGGGGCGTCGCGCCGCCACCCGCGTCCGGGTGGCGGGCAGGGCTTCGGGCGTATCGCGGTGTCGGTCTGGTAACGAGTGGGTGGTGGTGGCGTCGTGGCGTTCGGGAAGTTGTTGCGCTTCGACGAGGTCCGGGGCTACGGGTTCATTGCTCCCGAGGGTGGCGGGGAGGACGTCTTCGTCCACGCCAACGACTTCGGCGAGGACAAGCACCTGGTTCATCCGGGGATGCGCCTGGAGTACGAGGTCGAGCAGGGAGAACGCGGGCTGAAGGCCACCACCGTCCGGATCGTCGACCGGCCGGTGACCAAACCCCGGCCGAGCCGCCCCGCCGGCGACGCCGAGGAGCTGTGCGACGTCCTCTCCGGTGCCGAACTCAGCGGTGAGGTCACCGAGCTGCTGATCGAGAAGGTGCCGACCCTGACCGGTGCCCAGATCGGCGCGATCCGGCAGCAGTTCGTCAACCTCGCCCGGTCCCACGGCTGGGTCGAGCCCTGACCCGCGCCCCGTCCGGCGGCGAACTGCTCGCTGTCAGCGACCTGCACGTCGGCTACGCCGAGAACCGGCGGCTGGTCGAGGGCTTCGTCCCGAACTCCGACGAGGACTGGCTTCTCATCGCCGGTGACGTCGGAGAACGGGTCGAGGACGTCGACCGGACGCTGCGGCTGCTGAAGGACCGGTACCACACGGTGGTCTGGGTTCCCGGCAACCATGAGCTGTGGACGCACCGGCGGGACCGGGTACAGGTGCGCGGGGTGGCTCGCTACGAGCTGCTGGTCGAGCTGTGCCGGCGGATCGGCGTCCTGACTCCCGAGGATCCGTACCCGGTCTGGACCGGTCCCGGTGGACCGGTGACCGTGGTGCCGCTCTTCCTGCTCTACGACTACACGTTCTGGCCGCCGGGAGTGAGGAGCAAGGCGGAGGCGCTCGCCCTGGCGTACCGGACCGGGGTGGTGTGCACCGACGAGTACCTGCTGCACCCCGATCCGTACCCGAGTCGGGAGGACTGGTGCGCGGCACGGCTGGCCATGACCGAGCGGCGGCTGGCCGAACTCGACCCAATGGTGCCAACCGTGCTGGTCAACCACTTCCCGCTGGTGCAGGAGGTGACCCGGGTCCTGCGGTATCCGGAGTTCGCGCAGTGGTGCGGTACGGTTCGGACCGCCGACTGGCACGTCCGGTACCGGGCCGCCGCCGTGGTCTACGGGCACCTGCACATCCCGAGGGTGGACTGGTTCGATGGGGTGCGCTTCGCCGAGGTGTCGCTCGGCTATCCGCGCGAGTGGCGGGCCCGGGACCGGCCGCCGGGCCGACCCGTACCCGTGCTGCCCGGCCGCGCGGTGGACCCGGCCTGACCGGGCGCGGCAGCCATCACCCCGGGTCGACCGGCGCGGCGGCGCGCGGCGCCGGTGCCAGAGCGGCGCCGCCGGTCCACTCCGGTGCATCGTCGGCGCGGCGGTGGCTTGGCGCCGGCCGCCGAGGGCTCAGCCCGTGCGGGACATCCAAAACGCCCCGGTGGGCAGGCCCCGCAGCTCCGCCGGTACCGCCTCCGGCCGCTGCGACCAGAGCCACGAGGTGAAGAGCAGCACCCGCCACACCGTGTTGTGGGTGAGGAACGCCCGTAGCAGGTAGACCTCGGTCCAGTCTCGGCCCTCCCGAAGCCACTTCTCCGGGTACTCGAAGGGCCAGTGAATGTCGTGCACGTGGACGACGACGCCGGGCCGTAGCGTCGGCAGCACGTGCAACAGCAGCCAGACGACGTCCGAACCGGCCTTGGCCACGTGCGTCGAGTCGATCAGCAGGATGTCCCCGGGGCCGAGCGCGGCGAAGGCGTCCCGGTCGACGTCCTGGACCCGGCGCTGGATCAGCTCGACGTGATCGCCGGGTCGCATCCGGGCGCGCAACCGCTCCGGGTGTGGCTCGACGCAGGTGATCCGCAGCTCGGGCAGGTATCGTTCGACGACGTCGAGGGCGACCGCGGTGGAGTAGCCCGACCCGACCTCGATGAGCCGGGCCGGTCGGAGATGCCGGAGCATCGCGTGCAGGACGGCGGCGTCGGCACGGCCGTACATCCCGTTGCGGTCGTGCCAGCGGTCCTCGGGTAGTTCGCACAGGTAGGGCGCGAGTGTGGCGGCGAGGCGCAGCTGGTCCGCCTCGCGCAGGTCGATCCCGACCGGCGGCAGGTCACGCCAGGCGATGGCGGTGGCGCGGTCCGCCGGCGCGGTCACCGGCGAGTAGTAGTGCCCGGGCTTCACGTACGGCGGCGCGCTGAGCGCGGCGCTGATCCCCCGGGCCCGCCGGATGACCTGCGTCTGGAACCCCCCAACAGCCATGAGGGGAATTCTGTCCTTGATCGCCATGGATCGCTAGCACCCGCGAAAAGGGAAAATTCCCGTGTTAGGCCGATGGTTCGTCAATGCTCGGCCTCGGCCAGCCGGTGGCCGACGTACGCCATCGCCGGGCCGCCGTACACCTGCTGGACCTGGGCGATCGCCCGCCACAGTCCGGGCATCGGCCAGTTCGGCGGGAGCAGCGACTCGGGCAGTTGGGGACTGCGCAGGGTGTCGACCATGGGGATCCGGAGCAGTTCGGCGTATCGGCGCAGCGTGTCGGGGCTCGGCTCCGGCGGTGTGGGCCGGTCGTGGACTGCGGCGCGGAGCGTCCGGGTGTGGGCGGCGTACACCTCGGCGAGGGTGTCGAGGTCCCAGGCGAGGCGGGCGGCCTGTGCCGCGTCCGCCTCGGCCATCTCCAGTCGGGTGACGAAGACCCGGACGTCCTCCGGCGGCTCGGCGAGCAGGTCGAGCTGGTCGGTCCGGTCCCGTACGGCGATGAGCACGCCCTGCTGGAGCAGGCCGTACCCGAGGTTGACGGCGGAGCGTCGCAGCGCGTCCCGGAACGCCCGGCGCGACTCCGGCACCTGGTAGAGCAGGGCGTGGAAGGATCCGGTCCAGGCGGGCGGGGTCTCCTGGCCGGCCCGCCGGATCCGGTCGAAGCGGCGGCCGTACTCGCCGGCGAGCCGATAGTCCACGACCCGGCCCCGACGGGTGCTCGCCAGCATCCCCTCCTGGCGCATCCGAAGCAGCAGCGCCCGGGCGGCGGCCTCGGTCAGACCGAAGTCACCGAGCAGCCGGACCAGCACGGTGCCGGGAATCTCCGCGCGCCCGGCCACCCCGAACAGGAACGGGACCAGCGACGACGATCGTCCTCCCGTCGCTCCCGTGACGGGGGTCGATTCAGATGCTACATTTCTCGGCACGTACGTGAAGATAATCGTATAGTTTAGGGGCGTGCGATGGGGCGACTTCGGACGATGGTGCTGACCTGGGGTCCCAGCATCCTGTTCACGGCGGTGCTGCCCTTCCTGACGTACGGTGTGCTGACCGACCGGGGGATGAGTGAGTTCTCCGCGCTGGCGCTCAGCGGGGTCTGGCCGGTCGTCGAGGTCGCTGTGCTGTACGCGATCCGACGCCGGATCGACGAGCTGGGCGTGTTGAGCCTGCTCATCATCGGGCTCGGGATGGTCTCCGCGCTAGCCCTGCGGGACGAGCGGCTTCTCCTGGTCAAGGAGTCGGCGGTGACCGGCCTGTTCGGTCTGGCGCTGCTCGGTTCGCTGCTGCTGCCCCGGCCGATGATGTTCTACTTCGGACGCAAGTTCGCCACCGACGGATCGGCGGAGCGGGTGGCGTGGTGGAACGGCCTCTGGCGGTACCCCGGGTTCCGGCGAACCCAGCGAATCCTCACCCTGGTCTGGGGCCTGACCTTCGTGATCGAGGCGGCCGGCCGGATCGAGCTGGCCCAGATCCTCTCGGTCGACACCATGGTGGCGGTCTCCGCGATCCTGCCGTTCGCCGTCATGGCGGCCCTGGTCACCTGGACGATCCTCTACACCAAGCGGGCACGCGCTCGGGCTGGTCAGACGGCGGAGGTGCCGGCCGCCGTCTGACCCGCACCGCCCCTGGTCGGATCGCTCGCGACCACGTCACCCGATCGGCGGATCGGTGGTTCCCGGTACGGTGTCAGCTCACGGTCACGCTCTGGAAGGTGATCGGGATGTTCGGTGCGCCGCCGCCGGCCGACGAGCCATAGGAGTTGTCGTGGCCGCCGGCCGCGACCCGGTCGACGATGTCGAGCCCGGTCGTGACGGTGCCGAACGGCGTGTAGGCGGGCGGTAGTTCGGTGTCCCGGAAGATGATGAAGAACTGGCTGCCATTGGTGTTCGGCTCGCCGGTGTTCGCCATCGCCACCACGCCTCGGGTGTAAACCGCACCGCTCAGGTTCTCGTCGGCGAAGCGGTAGTCAGGGCCGCCCCGCCCGGTGCCGGACGGGTCGCCACACTGGAGCACGAAGATCCCCTCGGTGACGAGGCGGTGGCATGAACTGCCGTCGAAGAACCTCTGCTCGGCGAGATGGTGGAAGCTCGCCACCGTACACGGCGTCTTGGCCCGGTCCATGGTGATGACGATCGTCCCGAGATTCGTGTCGAGCCGCATCGTCGCGGTGCCGCTCCGCGGTGCCCCATCGAAGTCCGGAAGCCCCACCGTCCTGGTGTCGGGCTGGCCCTGGAGGCGGGTGGCCGCGCAGGCCAGCGGTGCGGGAGGCGGCGGATCGTCGGAGGTCGGCACGATCCGACCCTCGGACAGGTAGTAGCTGACCAGCCCCACGCAGACCGCGCCGAGGCAGAGCACCCCCACCACGGCCGCGCTGATCAGCCCGATCATCAGGCCGCGCAGGTTCGTCGCCGGTCGCGGCCCCTGCGCATACGGCGATCCCGGTGGAAACGGCGGCTGCTGGCCGGCTTCCGACGGCGCGGGCGGCCCGAGTGGTCCGGGCGGGGAGGCCTGGTGCGGCTCGTTCGGCGGCTCGGCAGGGGGGCGGGTCACCAACCCAGACTACCGATCGCGCCCCTCGTCCGGCAGTGCTCGGCGTGGCGGAGGAATGGTCCCCGGCCGGGACGGCGCCGGCGCGTCCGGCCGGGGTGCATCCCGCACCCGGTGGAGTGCGGGCGACATCCGGCCGACGAGGGCTGGGCGGGGGGCGGGGGCCGCGCGGATCGTCGCAGATCTGATCCAGCCGATCGCGGCGGAATGGTCCACGACGCGAATGACCCGGGCCCGGTCGGACTGGTGTACGGTCGGGGTTCTCGGTTAGAAAACCATCATTGCGATGCATGGACACGTCTGACGAGGGATCGCGGTGGTCTTTCTCGACCCGTCGGCTGCGAAAGGGGCGAACAGTCGGGAGTTGTTCGCCACCCGGAAGGGCCTCGAGGCCAAGCTCCGCGCGATCGTCGACCACATTGTCGGGTCGGTACGTGTTCCGCAGTCACCGATGACGTTCGCGATCTACGGGCCGTGGGGCGCGGGTAAGTCGTCCGCATTGAACTGGCTGATGGACGAACTGGACTCCCACAAGCGGCGCGACGGGCTTCCGTTGACCATGTCGACGTACAGCGCACCGTTGTGGCGCCATTTCACCGACGTGCGGGCCACGCTCGCCTACGAAATCATGAATGGCATCTCGCAGGACCAGCCCGAGGCGCTGCACGACATCACCCAGACTCTGGCGGATCTTCTCGGCCTGAAGTTCAGCGCGCACCCGGACGAGAGCAGCCTGCACGTCGCCGTCACGTTCATGACCATCCTGGCTCGCCTGCCGAACGCGCCCGCGGTGGTCGAGGCGGAGTTGCAGCGGCGGGCCAGGCGACTCCGCGACACCGCCGCCGGTGGCGAGCTCCGGCCGGTGCACGTCCAGTTCATCGACGACCTCGACCGGTGCGATCTCGAATTCACGGCCTCCCTGCTGCACGCCATGCACTACTGGCAGAACACCGACTACTGCGTGATGTTCGTGGTGGCCGCCTCCAAGGACCACGTGTACCGGGCCTTCGCGGAGCATCCCGCGCACGACGGCAAGGACCCCCGACAGGCGCTGGAGAAGTACATCCACCTCAGCGTCGACCTGCCGGAGTTGCTGGTGACGCCGCGTGAGGTCGCGGTCTTCCTCCACCAACTGGTGGCGCGGGTGACCGCCGAGGGCGGGCTCGCCGTGGACGTCGCCGGCGAGCTGGATCGTACGATCGACGCCTCCGTCCAGGACTACCCGCGCGGGGTGCTGGCGCCGCTGCTCCGGATCGGTGGCGGGAGCGTCACCCCTCGGGCGGTCAAGCACCGGCTCAACACCTTCCTGTCGGACCTCTCGGCGCACGACGGCCCCCTCGATCCGCAGACCTGGAAGAACCTGATGATCCGGTCCTACTGGCCGGAGTTCTGGAGCAGGGACGTGGCACCGTTGGAGCACCGCCCGACCACGGTCGACCTGGTGTGGCAGGGACGCCTCGAACGGGTCGTCCGCCTCCGCGCGGTCGGGCGGGAACTGCTGCGGTTCTGGGACATGGACGCGGCCGACGTGGCGCCGATGCTGTCGCATCTCGGCCGCCGGTACGGCATCGACGTCGACGGCGTCGACCCCATCCTGGCGATGTACCTCGCCGCCGAGCCCGCCTGGGAGCCCCCGTACGTGGGCGGCGACGACGGTCCGGCCCAGCCGGCGGTGTCGGGCGGCACCCTCGAGGCTCCCGGCTTGCGCGACGGCGACGAACGGTCCAGCCAGGAGCCGTTGCCGCCCAGGGACGAGGCGCTGCTGGTCAGCATCCAGGCCGAGCAGGCAGCCAACCAGGGGGATGCGGTGGCGACCCGTTCCCACCTGCTCCGGGTCGTCGAGCTGTTTCGGACCCAGCCGCCGAACACCATCAACGCGGAGGAGCGGCTCCGGCCGTACGTCGGCTCCGCCGCCGTGCCGGACGGTCGGGTGGGTACGGTCTCGGCCGAGGTGAAGGCGGCGATCGACCAGGTACGGCAGGTGCTGCGGGACGCCGGCTTCTGGGTGACGCACGCCGAGCGGGGCGACCAGCAGCTGACCTTCGTCGACTGGCGGTACGGCGTTGCCGGCCGCCAGCACCGCGGCGGTCGTCGGGACGGGCACCCGGCCCGGGTGGAGTGGACGGTCGGCTGGGCGGACGGGGTGCTGCGGCACGTGGTCAGCGTCGACGGGGTCCGGCTCGCGGAGTGGAGATCGGACCGCCTCGGCGACCAGGTCACCGCGCGGACCCGGGCGCAGCTCGACAGGTTCGCCCAGCAGCAGGTCCTGGACCTCATGTGTCTGCTGGTCGACGCGCTGGAGCGCGGATCCCGGGTGCCGCTGGGGCGCGGCTGCGCCGACGCCGTGGACCGGCGGTCGGGCCGGTCCCACGAGGTTGATGCCGTGCCCGGCCCGCCGGCACCGACCGACGTTCCCGGCGGGGAAAACCGCGATGAGTGAAAACCGGCGCCGCCCGGGGTGGCGACACTCACCGCCGCCCGGGTTGGCTGGGGCGATGCACGAGGAGCGCCTTCATGCCCGTGACTGACGAGGTGATCGCTGAACGACCCGGTTACCACCGGCTCCTGCTCGCCTCGTACGACCGCTACGTGCTCGGTCTGTCGAGGCTGATCTGGCGGTGTCCCCACCGACACGTGCTCGCCGGCTACGAGCGCAACATCGGCCTTCGACACCTCGAACTCGGCCCCGGTACGGCGTACTTCCTGGACCGGTGCGAGTTCCCCACACCCCGGCCGGAGCTGACCCTGGTCGACCTGAACCCGACCGTGCTCCGGGTCAGTGCGTCCCGGATCGCGCGCTACCGGCCCACGACGCTCCGGGCCGACGTCCTCCAGCCACTGCCGTTCGACGCCGTGACCCTGCCGGCCGGCACCTTCGACTCGGTCGCGGCGAACTTCCTGCTGCACCGTGTACCGGGGAACTGGGTGGAGAAGGGGGCGGTCCTCGACAACGCCCTGACCGCGCTCCGCCCCGACGGGCGCATCTTCGGCAGCACCATCCTGTCGGCCGGGGTACGGGTCACGCCGCTGGCCCGCCGATTCATGCGCCTCTACAACCGCAGGGGGACCTTCCACAACGGCGAGGACGACCTGGCCGGGCTCCGCTGGCAGCTCGACACCCGGTTCGCCAACATCCGGCTGACGGTACGGGGCTGCGTCGCGCTCTTCGAGGCCTCGAAGCCGGACTCCGACGCGGCGCTGACCCGGGAGGGCCGACCCGCCCCGCAGGGCTGACCGCCCGGAACCGGGACCGGGCGCCGGGTGGCCTGGTCGCCCGGCCGGCGGCGTTCCGGCCGTGATCAGGATTCGGGGTTGGCCCGGTTACGGGCGGCGCCGAGCGCGCTGCCGACCCCGGCGCCGATCGCGGTACCCACGGCGAGCCCGAGCGACATCCCGAGGATGAGATTGCTGATGCCCAGGCCGAGTACGACCCCGAGGGCGAGCCCGACCGACCCGCCGACGGCGATCCCGAGGGCGAGGACAACGGCCGGCTGGTGGTGGTTGCCGTCGGACCTGACGTCTCCGGTTCCGCTCATGGCGTTTCCTTTCCACGGCTGCTCGCGGACGCGGCGGCGCCCGTCCCTCCCACGGCTGATCGCCCCTGGCGGCTCCGCGCGGATGTCCGGTCGCCCGATCGAGAGCTAGCGTAGGTGGGTGACTGAGACTTCCCTGGTCCCGCCCACCCCGCCGGCCGACCTGCCCGGCACCCTCGGCGAGCTGCGCGCCGCCGGCCACCGCTACCGGACCGTCAAGGAGGAGATCCGGGACAACCTGCTGGCCCGGATGCGGTCCGGCGAGCCGCGCTTCCCTGGCATCGTCGGGTACGACGAGACCGTGCTCCCGGAGGTCGAGCGCGCCCTGCTGGCCGGGCACGACCTGGTCCTGCTCGGCGAGCGTGGCCAGGGCAAGACCCGACTGATTCGGGCACTCGGGCAGTTGCTGGACGAGTGGACCCCGGTGATCCGGGGTTCGGAGCTGAACGAGCACCCGATGCACCCGCTCACCCCGGCCTCGCGCCGCGCGGTCGCCGAGGCCGGCGACGACCTGCCGATCGGCTGGCTCCACCGGTCGTTGCGGTACGGCGAGAAGCTCGCCACCCCGGACACCAGCGTCGGCGACCTGATCGGCGACGTGGACCCGATCCGGGTCGCCCAGGGGCGGACGCTCGGCGACCCGGAGACGATCCACTTCGGGTTGGTGCCCCGGACCAACCGGGGTATCTTCGCGATCAACGAGCTGCCCGACCTGGCCGAGCGTATCCAGGTGGCGCTGCTCAACGTGCTGGAGGAACGGGACATCCAGGTACGCGGCTACCAACTCCGGCTGCCGCTGGACCTGCTCCTGGTGGCCAGCGCCAACCCGGAGGACTACACCAACCGGGGTCGGATCATCACCCCGCTCAAGGACCGGTTCGGCGCGGAGATCCGGACCCACTACCCGCTCGACCTCGAGCTCGAGCTGGAGCTGATCAAGCAGGAGGCGAACCTGGTCGCCGCCGTGCCGGACCACGTCCTGGAGGTGCTGGCCCGGTTCGCCCGCGCGGTCCGGGAGTCGCCCTCGGTCGACTCCCGCTCCGGGGTCTCCGCCCGGTTCGCTATCGCCGCCGCCGAGACGGTGGCCGCCGCCGCGCTGCGCCGGGCCGGCCTGCTCTCGGGCACGAGGACCGTCGACGGGCAGCCGGTCAACCCGGTCGACATCGAGCCGGTGGCCCGGATCGGTGACACGGTCTCGGTCGTCAGCACCCTGCGCGGCAAGGTCGAGTTCGAGAGCGGCGAGGAGGGCCGGGAGATCGAGATCCTCGCCCACCTGCTGCGGACCGCGACCGCCGAGACGTTCCGGGCCCGGTTGGCCGGGCTGGACCTCTCCGGCTTCACCGCACTCGTGGCCGACGGCGCGGTGATCGAGACCGGCGAGTTGGTCAGCGCGACCGAGCTGCTGCGGCAGGTCGGCACCGTGCCGGGGCTGGCCAAGGCGCTGGACCGGCTCGGCCTCGGCGACGCGCCCACGCCGGGCGAGGCCGCCGCCGGGATCGAGTTCGTGCTGGAGGGACTGCACCTGACCCGCCGGCTGGCCAAGGACGTCACCGACGAGGGCCGCACCCGCTACGGCGGCCGGACCGGCGACGCCGGCCGGGGTGGCCGGGACCTCGGCGGCGGGGGTGGCCGGGGCTTCGGCAGCCGTCCGGACCGCGACGACGACTGGGCCTGACGTGGCCGGCGGCAACCGCTTCCGATACGGCTCCTGGCGCGGCGGCCCCGACCCGCTCGCCCCACCGTACGACGTCCGGGCCGCGGTCGACGCGGTCGGTGCCGAGGTGCTGGCCGGCGGTAGCCTGCGCGAGGCGCTACGGAACCTGCTCCGGCGCGGCCCCGGGGGCCGGGGCGGCCTCGACGACCTGGTGGCCCGGGCCCGCCGGCTCCGCCGCGAGGCGCTGCGCCGGGGCGACCTGGACGGCGCGGTGACCCGAGCCCGGGCCCTGCTCGACCAGGCGCTCGCCGCCGAACGCGACGAGCTGCGCGGCCGGGACGACGACGCGGCCCGGTTTGCCGAGGCGGTGCTGGACAACCTGCCCTCCTCCACGGCCCGGGCGATCGAGGAACTCTCCGGTTACGAGTGGGTCAGCGACGAGGCGCGGGCGACGTACCAGCGGATCCTCGACGGGCTGCGCCGGGACGTCCTCGAACAGCGGTTCAGTGGGCTGCGGGACGCGATGCGCAACGCGGCCGACCCGGCCGTGCAGCGCCAGATGGTCGAGATGCTGCGCGACCTCAACGACCTGCTGGCCCGGCACGACCGGGGCGAGGACACCACCGACGCGTTCGCCGAGTTCATGCGCCGGCACGGCGACCTCTTCCCGGAGAAGCCGGAGACGGTGGACGAGCTGGTCGACGCGCTGGCCCGGCGGGCCGCCGCCGGGGAACGGCTGATGCGGTCGCTGTCGCCGAACCAGCGCGAGGAGCTGGCCCGGATGATGGAGTCCGCGCTCGGTCCGGAGCTGGCCCGGCAGCTGGCCGAGTTGACCGCGAACCTGCGGTCGCTCCGCCCCGACCTCGCCTGGGACCGCGCCGAGCGGGTCCGGGGGAACCAGCCGCTCGGCTACGCCGAGGCGGCGGGGGCGCTGGGCGAGATCGCTGAGCTGGACGAGCTGCTGGACCAGCTCGGCCAGGAGCATCCCGGGGCGACCCTGGACGACATCGACGTGGAGTCGGTGCAGCGCAACCTGGGCCGGGACGCGGCCGACGACGTACGCCGGTTGCGGGAGCTGGAGCGGGAGCTGCGCCGGCAGGGATGGGTGACCCGGGGCGCGGACGGGCTGACGCTGAGCCCGAAGGCGCTGCGCCGGCTCGGTGGCACCGCGCTGCGGCGGATCTTCGCCGAGTTGGAGACGGGCCGGCGGGGCCAGCACGACCTGCGCTCGGCCGGCGCCGCCGGGGAGATCACCGGGGCGTCCCGGCCCTGGGAGTTCGGCGACGAGCAGCCCCTGGACGTGGTGCGGACCGTCGCCCGGGCGGTCCGGCGTGCCGGTGCCGGGGTGCCGGTGACGCTCGCGGTCGAGGACTTCGAGGTGGTCGAGACCGAGCGGCGGGCGTCGGCGGCGGTGGCGCTCTGCGTCGACCTCTCCTTCTCGATGATCTCCGAGGGGCGCTGGGGTCCGATGAAGCAGACCGCGCTGGCGCTGGCCCACCTGATCGCCACCCGCTTTCCGCAGGACTCGTTGCAGATCATCGGATTCGGCCGGGAGGCGATGCCGCTGACCCAGCAGGAGCTGGCCGGGGTCGAGCCGGACCTGGTGCAGGGGACCAACCTCCAACACGCGTTGAAGCTGGCCGGCCGGCACCTGCGCCGGCACCCCGGCGCCGAGCCGGTGGTGCTGGTGGTCACCGACGGCGAGCCGACCGCGCACCTGGATCCCGACGACGGGGTGGCGGTCTTCCACTGGCCGCCGCTGCCGGAGACCGTGCGGGCGACCATCGCCGAGGTGGACCGGCTCACCCGGTACGGCGCCACGCTGAACCTCTTCATGCTCGGCGAGGACCCGGGGCTGCGCCGCTTCGTCGACGCGGTGGCCCGGCGCTGTGGCGGTCGGGTCTTCACGCCGGAGCTGGCGGATCTCGGCCGGTACGTCGTCTCCGACTACCTCCGCATCCGGCGGGGCCGCCGCTGACCCACCGGCGCCCCGCTGACCGTGGGGCCTCACCGACCATGGAGTCGTCGTCACCGGCGCGTCGTCGCCTCCGGTTTGGCGAGTTGTCGCCTCCGAGCTGTGGAGTTTCGCCTCCAGCCTGGCGTTTGTCGCCTCCGGGCTGGCGTTTGTCGCCTCCGGGCTGGGAAATTGTCGCCGCCCCCGGCCTGGCGCTTGTCGTCTCCGGCCCCGGATTCCGGCGACAACTCCATGGTCGACGGGGCAAATCCCTAGACTGGGATGAATGGAGGCGGCGGAGCTGCGCCGGGCGTACGACGACCTGCTCACCGAGGTGACCGCGGGCGGGTTCGGCCCACCGCCGCCCGGCGGCCTGACCGCCGAGCAGGTCGTGGCGCACCTGGCCGCGAACGACGAGCTGATGATCGAGGCGACCGAGGCGGTGCTCGCCGGCTCGCCGTGGACGTACTACGACGCGCAGTCCACGCTGCCACCCCAGGTGGATGCCATGGCGGTGCATCCGGCCGGACTGTCGGGGCTGGTCGCCTGGCTCCAGACGACCAGCGGTCGGCTCTGTGCGCTGCTGGATCGGCTCGGGCCGGCGGCGGAGACTCCGGTGGAGTGCCACCTCCGGGAGGGGACGGCGCTGGCCGTCGAGGAGTCGCTGCCCTGGGGACGGATGCTGGACATCCACGGTCGGATCCATCTGGCGATCCATCGCGAGGAGCTGCGCGCCCTGCGCCCCACCACGCGCTGACGTCGCTGGCTGACGTCGCTGGGAGCGTTCCCATACTGTGAGATGCGTGGATCTAGAGGTCGTCGGCGGCATTACCTTCCTGTTAACCGATGGGAGTCGATATGTTGCGACGTCTTTCTCGCGGGCGGCTCGGCGTCGCCGGTGTGGCCGCCGTCCTCGGTCCGCTCGTGGCGCTCGGTGCGCCGGCCGCCGGACACCCCGCCGCGGCCACCGGAGAGCCGACGGTGGTCGACGGCCGGTCCGGCCCGGCCGGGCAGCCCGCGGCCACCGGGCGCTCCACCGCCGCCGTACCCCCACTGGACCAGCTCACCGTCAGCACCACCCAGGTCGCCTTCGGACTCCAGCGGCCGACCGCGATCTTCGCCCCGGACGACGGCAGTGGTCGGCTGCTGATCACCGAGAAGCAGGGCCGGATTCGCGTCTACCACCCCGACACCGGGCTGGCCGCCGAACCGCTGCTCGACATCACCGACCGGGTCGACACCTCCGGTAACGAACGCGGTCTCCTCGGTCTGGTCACCACCCCCGACTTTGCCCGGACCCGCACGCTGTACGTCACGTACACCGCACTGCCCGACGGCGCGGTCACGCTCGCCCGGTTCACCCTGGACAGTTCCGACCAGGCACCGATCCCCGTCGACCGGGAGGAGGTGGTGTTGACCCAGCCCCACGCCGAGTTCTCCAACCACAACGGTGGGCACATCGCCTTCGGCCCGGACGGCTACCTCTACTGGAGCATCGGCGACGGCGGCGGCGCGAACGACGCCCTGAACTCGGGACAGAACCTCGGCACCCTGCTCGGCAAGATCGTGCGGATCGACGTCAATCGTTCCTGCGACGGACGGAACTACTGCGTACCCGCCGACAACCCGTTCGTCGACACCGCCGGAGCGCGGCCGGAGATCTGGGCGTACGGGCTACGCAACCCGTGGAAGTTCTCGCACGACCTCGGCGGCGACGGCTCACTCTGGATCGCCGACGTCGGACAGGGCACCTTCGAGGAGATCGACCACCTGCCGGGCGACCAGGGCGGCGCCAACCTCGGCTGGTCCTGCCGGGAGGGTCCACAGGTCTTCAACCCCGACCGGTGCTCCGACGACGCCGAGTATGTCGAACCGGTCTACTCGTACCGCACCTCGACCGACGGCTGCGCCGTCATCGGCGGGTACGTCTACCGGGGTCGGGAGTACGCCGACATCGCCGCCGGAACCTACCTCGCCACCGACTACTGCTCCGGCACCGCGTTCGTGGTCCGGCCGCCGGCCACCCCCGGCGGCGCGTACCAGACCCGGGCGCTGACCGAGCTGACCATCCAGCCGACCAGCCTCGGCCAGGACGCCAACGGCGAGCTGTACCTGGTCAACGACCTCCCCGGCCAGCTGCACCGGATCGCGTTCGGCACCACCGCCCCGCCGGTTGGCTGCACCGTCAGCTACCGCGTCGACCAGCAGTGGGGAACCGGCTTCATCGCGACGGTGACCGTCACCAACACCGGAACCGCGCCGGTCGACGGCTGGACGGTGGGGTGGACCTTCACCGCCGCGCAACAGGTCGGCACCTTCTGGAACGCCAGCGGCAGCCAGCAGGGCGCGGAGGTGACCGTCCGGAACGTCGCCTGGAACGCTGCGATCCCGCCCGGGGACACCGTCCAGTTCGGCTTCCTCGCCTCGAACACCGGCCCGAACCCGACACCGACCCGCTTCACCCTGAACGACACCCCCTGCACTGGGGTGTAAGGAAGGGCCCCTTGTTATCGGTTTTTGTTGTAAAGGGGGCCCTTCCTCACACCGAGGATTGATCGGTCCTCGGCCCGGCGCCGTTGGCGGCGACGTGCCGGAAAGCTCGGCGGTAGGCGCTGGGCGCCACTCCGAGCCGCTGACGCAGTTGCTGGCGCAGCGCGGCGGCCGTACCGAACCCGGACCGGTGGGCCACCTGGTCGATCCCGAGGTCGGTCGTCTCCAGGAGCAGCCGGGCGTGGTCGGTGCGCTGCTGCAGCAGCCACTGGGCCGGGCTGAGCCCGGTCTCCTCACGGAACCGCCGGGTGAAGGTCCGGACGCTCATCCCGGCGTGCGCGGCCATCTGCGCCAGGGTGATCGGCTCATGCAGCCGCCGCTGGACCCACTCGCGGGTCCGGGCGGTGCCGCTGTCGCCGCGGACCGGCAGCGGCCGTTCGATGTACTGGGCCTGGCCCCCCTCCCGCCAGGGCGGGACGACACAATGGCGGGCGGCCCGGTTGGCGACCTCGCTGCCGTGGTCGGCCCGGATCACGTGTAGGCAGAGGTCGATCCCGGCGGCGACCCCGGCGGAGGTGAGGATGTCACCGTCGTCCACGAAGAGGACGTCCGGGTCGAGCCGGACCCGGGGGTGAAGCTGGCGGAAGCGTTCGGCGTACGCCCAGTGGGTGGTCGCGGCGCGGCCGTCGAGCAGGCCGGCGGCGGCGAGGACGAACGCCCCGGTGCAGATGGACATGATCCGCGCCCCGCGCTCGTGCGCCCGGCGCAGCGCCTGCCCGGCCTCGGGGTTGAGGGTTCCGTCGTCCAGCGGTGATCCGGTCTTTACTCCGGGGACGATCACGGTTTCCGCCTGCTCGACCAGCTCCAGGCCGTGATCGGGCAACATCTGGAAGCCCGCGCTGCTGCGCACCGGGCGCCGACCCACCGTGCAGACGTCGACCGCGTAGAGCCGCCGCCGGTCGGCGTTCCGGGCGCTGCCGAAGACCTGCGCCGGGGTGCCGAGGTCGAGCCCGACGACCCCGTCCATCGCGAGCACCGCGATCCGGTGCGCGCCCGGCACGGGTACGTCGTCCCATCCGGCCGCGGCCCGCTTCGGGACCTCGGTGGCGACCCCACCGCCGATCATGCCGACCCCGCTTTCGACCATGTCGACCCCTCCTCCGACGCGCTCCGGCGATGTTGGCCCAATTCTTGCGCATCATGGCTTTCCGGCCACTCGTCGAGTCCGGCCGCGCGCCGCACACTGCTCCCGTGATCCGTATCCGCAGTCTGCATCCCGCCTGGGTGGTCGCCGCTGTTGCGTTCGTGGCGCTGGTCGGCGCCGCCAGTTTCCGGGCCACCCCGACCGTGTTGCTGCACCCGCTGCACGCCGAGTTCGGCTGGCCGCTGGCCACCATCTCCGCCGCCGTCTCGGTCAACCTGCTGCTCTTTGGTCTCACCGCGCCGTTCGCCGCCGCGCTGATGGACCGGTTCGGGATTCGGCGGGTGGTCGCGGTCGCGCTGACCATGGTGGCGGCGGGCAGCGGCCTGACGGTCTTCATGCGGACGAGCGTCGAGCTGATCCTCTGCTGGGGCGTCCTGGTCGGGCTCGGCACCGGCTCGATGGCACTCGCCTTCGTGGCGACCATCACCGGACGCTGGTTCGTCCGGCGCCGGGGCCTGGTCACCGGGGTACTCACCGCCGCCGGTGCCGCCGGACAGCTTGTCTTCCTGCCGCTGCTGGCCAACCTCGTCGAGACGTACACCTGGCGCACGGCCGCACTGGTCGTCGCGGGGGCGGCGCTGGCGGTCGTACCCCTGGTGGTGTGGCTGCTCCGCGACCACCCGGCGGAACTCGGGCTGCCGCCGTACGGGGCGACCGAGGTGGTGCCGGCGCCGGCGCCGCAGGGCGGGGCGGCGGCCCGCGCGCTGCGCGTGTTGCGTGACGCGGCCCGGACCCCGGCGTTCTGGCTGCTGGTCGGCGGCTTCGCGATCTGCGGTCTGTCGACGAACGGACTGGTCGGCACCCACTTCATCCCGGCCGCCCACGATCACGGGATGGCCGAGACCACCGCCGCCGGCCTACTCGCGTTGATCGGCATCTTCGACATCGCCGGCACCGTCGCCTCCGGCTGGCTGACCGACCGGCTCGACAGCCGCCTGTTGCTCGGCACCTACTACGCCCTACGCGGGGCGTCCCTGCTGGTGCTGCCGGGCCTCTTCGCCGAGACGGCCGGGCCGAGTCTGCTGGTCTTCATCGTCTTCTACGGGCTGGACTGGGTGGCGACGGTGCCGCCGACGGTGGCGCTCTGCCGGGAGTACTTCGGGACAGACGGCGCGGTGGTCTTCGGCTGGGTCTTCGCCTCCCACCAGGTCGGTGCGGCGATCGCCGCCACCGGCGCGGGCCTGGTCCGCGACCGACTCGGTGAGTACACCGTGGCGTGGTACGCCGCCGGGGCGCTCTGCTTCGGTGCGGCGCTGTTCTCGGTGCTGCTCCGCCGGGGCGCCTCCCGGATCCCGTCGCCGCCCACATCCTCCGCGCCCGCGGGCTCACCCGAGGGGCCGGTCGATCACGGCGTTGTCGCCGGCGTCCGTGCCGGAACCGGCGACAACTCCATGGTCGACGGTGCGGGGCGCGCCGGCGACAACCTTCGCTGACTCTTCGTCCCGGTGCAGCCGGTTGCGCCGCCTGCCCCACCGGCTCCTCCCAGCGCAGGTCGGCTGTGCCCGCCCCGGGGTCCGTCGTAACGAGGACGGCGACGAACTCCGGGGCGGGTGCGGGGTTCTGGGCCGCTGTTCGTGGGTCGCTGGTCCCCAGGCGAAGCTGCCGTGCCGTACGTCCGAGGTAGCGGCGTCGAGCCCGGGCCAGGTGTGGCTCGTCGACGTATCCCCGCCCGACGACGACGTCGACCGACTCGTCTGCGACGGCTCCCTTGCCCCGGCTGGCTAGAGTATCGAACGGTTCCGCTGGAGCGGGGAGATGGGGACAATTGGTGGACCGGCGCCGGCATCCTGGCGCTCGTTTTTCCCGCTGCCACGGTCGCCGCGGGCTACCAGGTGTTCGGCTATCCCGGCGTGCCCTGCGGCTTCCTCGTGGCGGGCGTCGTGACGTGGTACGTCGGGCGCCGGATCAACCGAGATCCCGACAACCCGCAGCGCTACCACAACACGCACACCTTCATGTCGATCCCGATGCGGTACTGGGCGCTTCTCTGGCTGTTCTTCACGACGTCGCAGGTCGTCTTGATGTCGCTCGGGAAGGCGGGTTGGCAGCAGTAGCGCGGTTCCCCGCGGCCGGCCGGGACGCGCGGCACACCGGGCATCGGCCGCGGCGTGGACTCACCGGGGCCGCGACGGCCAGCCGGTGCGGCGCAGGATCTCGGCGGCGATCTCGTCCGCGGGCCGATCGTCCGTCTCCACCCACAGATCGCCGACCCCGGCCAGGGCGTCGAGAACCCGCGCGGACCGAGCCGCAACCTCGTGCAGCCGCTCCCGTGATTGCCCGATCAGCTCGTCGCCGGCGAGGCCCCGCGTCGGGGTGAGACCCCGGCCGCGACGCGCGACCCGGTCGGCCAGTACCCGCGGGCTGGCGTGCAGCCGGCACAGCGTGATCCTGGCGGCGGGCAGCGCGGCGTGGTACGTCGGCACCTCCTCCGCCCGGTCGAGCGGGCCGACCGTGACCAGGCATTCCGCCCCGCTGGACCGGAACACCCGCCAGACCGCGGCGAGGTTGGCCGCCTTGAGCCGGTGGTTGCCCGGGTCGCCGGCCGGGACCGGGCGGAAGAAGCCGACCTGGTCGAGGTCCACGAACGCGGCGTTGACGCCGGCCACCCGGAGCCGCTGGTACACCTGCCAGCCGACGGTCGACTTGCCGACGGCGGCCGGCCCGCACAGCCAGAGAATCCGTCCGGGCGTGGGATCCGGCGCCGGAAACGTCGGGCTCGGTGCCTCGACGGATACCGCCGGATCAGGCCAGCCGGTGCGCGCCCGCACCTCGGCGACGACCTCGGCGATGGTGAGCCCGGTGGTGTCGAGGCACAGGTCGGTCGTGCCGGCGCGGTCGAGGGCGTCGGCGTACGCGAGTTCCGCGGCGAAGTCCGAGGTCGCGCCGGCGCGGGCCGCCAGCCGTCGGCGCAGCTCCGCCGGTTCGGCGCGTAGCCGGCAGGTGGTCAGCGCCGCATGGGGTACGTGCGACGCCTCCACTCCGCGAACCGGGTCGGTGACGCCGGAAACGAGCACACACCGGGCACCGGCGTCCCGGAAGTTGGCCAGCACCGCGTCGAGCGCCCGAGTCTTGAGCCTGTGGCGGCCCGGGTCGGCGACCGGCTCGGGCGCCCAGTGGTGGGGCGTCGGCGGGGCGTAGCACATGCCGATCTGGTCGATGTCGACGTAGCCGGCGGGTACGCCCTCCCGGACGAGCTGGACGAACAGCTCCCACGTGACCGTGGTCTTCCCGACTCCCGACGCTCCGTACACCCACAACACCGGCACCGCAGTCACGGCGGCCAGTCTTCGGGATCGGGGCCCACGGGTCGAGCGATATTGGCCCGTGGTGGCCGAAGGGCATGTGGCACCGTCTCGGCGATCGCGTTCGACGGCCTGTCCCTGCGCCGATTCGACCAGCCGAAGGCCTGGGCGCACATCGTGCGGAGCTTCCTCGACGGGCGGTGGGGCGTTCACCCACGCCGTCGACGATCACCTGACGCACCGCCCCCGCGCCGGCCGGCGGCGGTGACTCAACCATATCGACGTAGCGGGAGTCCTCTATGCGTTCGGGCTGCATGCCAGACCGGTATGGAGGACTCATGAAGGGAAGATCGACACGATGGTGCGGCGGTCTGGTGATCGCCGTCCTTGCCGTTGCCGCCGGCGGGGTGGCCGGCCCGGCGAGCGGGGCACCTGGTCCGGTGGGTGGGTCGCCGGGCACGGCCGGCGGGCTCGATCGGGTCGGCGTCGAGTCGGTGTCGCGGGTGACGGGTCAGCCGTCCCGTTCGGTCACGTTGATTACTGGTGACCGGGTCACGGTGAGCCCGGATGGCGAGGCGTCGGTGCGGCCCGGCCCCGGCCGTACCGGCGTGTCCATGCACGTACGTCGCGAGGGTGGGCGCCTGCGCGTGGTGCCGGCGGATGCGGCGCCGTTGCTGCGGGCGGGTCGGCTGGACCCGCGGCTGTTCGACGTGACCGGCCTGCTCGAGTTCGGCTACGACGACCGCCGAGGCGACCTTCCGTTGATCTTTACGGCGGATGCCGGTGGTGCGGCTCGTGGCCGGACGCTGGCCCGGCAGGCCGGTGCCGAGGTGGTCCGGGAGTTGCCGGCGGTGGACGGAGTCGCGGTCCGGGCAGCCAAGGCGGGGTTGGCCGACCTGTGGCGGGATGTGACCGGTGGGGTGGGAGCCAGCAGTCTGCGGGGCGGGGTGTCCCGGGTCTGGTTGGACGGTGTGCGGACGCTGACCCTGGAGCACAGCGTGCCGCAGATCGGTGCCCCCGCCGCCTGGCAGGACGGGTACGACGGCACCGGCGTCACGGTCGCGGTGCTGGACACCGGGGTCGACGCCGACCATCCGGACCTCGCCGGCCAGGTGGTCGGTCAGGCCAACTTCACCGAGGAGGACGGCCGCGATCTGCACGGGCATGGTACGCACGTCGCCTCGACGATCGCCGGTACCGGTGCCGCCTCGGGTGGGCGGAATCGGGGCGTGGCACCGGGGGCGAAGCTGTTGAGCGGCAAGGTCTGCGATTCCGGAACCGGCTGCGCGGAGTCGTCGATCCTGGCGGGGATGCAGTGGGCCGCCGAGCAGGGCGCGACGGTGGTCAACATGAGTCTCGGCGGGTCGGACACCCCGGAGGTGGATCCTCTGGAGGAGGCGGTACAGGCTCTCACCGACGAGTACGGCACGCTGTTCGTCATCGCCGCCGGCAATGACGAGGCGGAGGGCACGATCAACTCTCCGGGCAGCGCGGAGGCGGCGCTCACGGTGGGCGCGCTGGACCGGGACGGCAACCTCGCCGACTTCTCCAGCCGGGGGCCCCGGATCGGTGACGGTGGGCTGAAGCCCGACATCACCGCGCCGGGGGTGGATATCCGCGCGGCCCGTAGCGGGGATGCGTATCCGGGTGATCCGGACCCGTACCTGGCGATGAGCGGCACTTCCATGGCGACTCCGCATGTGACGGGTGCGGCGGCGATTCTGGCTCAGCGGCATCCGCGGTGGCGGGCGGCGGCGTTGAAGGCGACCCTGATGGCGTCGGCGGTGCCGAACCCGGAGTTGGGGGTGTTCGCGCAGGGCGCCGGTCGGGTCGACGTGGCCCGGGCGATCCAGCAGAGCGTCGCGGCCGACCCGGCCAGCATCGGCTTTGGACGGCAGCTCTGGCCGCATGACGACGACACACCGGTGACGAAGACCGTCACGTACACGAACAGCGGAAGCGCGCCGGTGACGGTGGAGCTGTCGGTGCCGGCGACCGGGCCGGAGGGGGTGGCGGCGCCGGCCGGGATGTTCACGGTGAGCGCGTCCACGGTCACCGTGCCGGCCGGAGGTACCGCCACGGTGACTGTCACCGCGGACACCCGGGTGGCGGCTCCGGACGGCCGCTACACCGGCCGGCTGGTCGCCAGCGTCGACGGCACGCCGGTGGTGCAGACGCCGTTCGCGGTGGAGCGCGAGGTCGAGAGCTACGACGTCACCCTGACCCACCTGGACCGCACCGGAGCCGAGACGGCGTGGTACTTCACCGACCTCCTTCGGGACGAGGATCTCACCCCGTACTTCATCCCCGGACCGGACGCGACGGTGACCCTCCGGGTGCCCAGGGGACGCTACATCCTGTTGAGCACCGTTTACGAGCAGCGACAGGACGACGATTCCGGGAACCCGGCACCGAACGAGCTGAGCGTGCTGGCCCAACCCGTCGTGGACGTGACCGGCCCCACGCGCCTGACGGTCGACGCCCGCAGGGCCGCGCCGGTCTCCATCACCGTCTCCCGCCCCGACGCCGCGCGGGTCGTGGACGAGGTCTCGGTGGAGGTGGGCCGCGACGACGACGTGTTCCTCTACACCCAGTTTGGCGGGGAGGGCGACCGGATGTACTCCGGTCAACTCGGCGATGCCGGGCCGGTGGACGGCTTCGACAGCTGGGTGGCCAGCATCTGGGCGAAGGCCGACGCCGAGGTCGACAGCCCGTTCAGCCATCACCTGGCCTGGTTCCGTACGGGCAGTCTGTTCACCGGCTTCACCCGCACCGTACGCGACTCCGAACTGGCCGTTGTCACGGCCCGGTACGCCCAGAACGCCGCCGGCCCGGGCGTCACAGCCGAGGCCGGCGCCTGGGCGACTCAGGCTGACGGCAGCCGCGTCGGCTGGTACATCCTGCTGCCGTTCACCCCGCCGCTCGAGCGCACCGAGTACTACAACACCGACGGCGGCATCCGGTGGAACCATCGCTTCAACGAATGGGTCCCCGACGACGACATGGATCCGCTGATCTCGAGCTACCGCGCCGACGGGGTGCAGCACCGGCCCGGGGTGGTGACCCAGGTCCAGTGGAACCAGGGGGTCTTCGGTCCCACGTTCGCCGAACGCCGGAATCCCCTGGAGTGGGCCACCCGGCTCGGCGACGAGATCTCGGTCGGGTTGTGGATGTTCGGCGACGGCGCCGGCCGTTCCGGTTGGTCGGCGATCGAGTCGGCGTCGTTGACGCTGTACCGTAACGGCGTCAAGATCGGCGAGTTTGACGATCTCGAGGGGGACTTCGAGGTCCCGGCCGAGGCGGCGGACTACCGGATCGAGGCGACCGCGACCCGGGGCGCCCCGTTCTCCCTCTCCACCAGGGTGGAGGCGGCCTGGACGTTCCGCTCCGGGCATGTGCCGGGCGAGACGCCGCACCGGCTGCCGCTGTCCACGGTCCGGTTCAGCCCACCGCTGGACCAGACCAACACCGCTCCGGCCGGTCGGTGGTTCAGCATCCCGTTCTCCGTGCTGAGCCAGCCCGGATCCGACGCCGCCGGTATTCGATCAGTCGCCGTCGACGTCTCGTATGACGACGGCCGTACCTGGCACAGGGCCAGGGTGGTGGCGTCCGGTGGGACCGGACAGGTGCTGCTGCGCCACCCGGAACAGGCCGGCTTCGTCTCGCTCCGGGCCACCGCCACGGACCGGTCGGGCAACACCGTCCGGCAGACGGTCCTCCGGGCGTACGCGATCGCGCCGTGACGCCGTAGCGCCGAGCGGCCCCGTGGTTCGGTGGGACCGGCGCGCCCCGCGCCGGTCCCACCCTTCGCGGTGGCGGCGTGGGCCGGGACGGACGACTTTGCCCGCCGTCCTGGCCACCGGCCTGCCGGGTCCGCCTCTGTCCTGTCGACCGGCTGGGACACGGTGACGGAAACCCGACAGCCGATTACTCGCCGTAACTTCACAATTACTCTATGAATAGCGGCGCCCTCACCCTGGTGATCACCGGGCCGGTCCCCGGCAGCGAACGCGGCGACGCGGAGGCCGCGATGGCGCTGCTCACGGAGTTGCACGCCCGGACGATCCTGAACGTCGACCGGCCCGGTGCCGACGACCACCGCGGGGTGGAGGGGAGCGCCGGGCTGCCGGGTTCCGGCGGGTCGGCCGGCCGTAAGGGACTCGCGCTCGGGCCATTGGCCGAACTGGTGGTCACCGGCCTCTTCTCCGCCACCACCGTCACCGCGTTGGCGCAGGTCATCGTCGCCTTCGTTCAGCGTGGGGCGGCTCGCCGCATCACGCTGCGGGACGGTGGCCGCACCCTGACCATCAGCGACCCCGACGAGGAGACCGAGCGAATGGTGGTGGAGTGGCTGGGCGTACCGCCGATTCGGAACGGCGTCGGGTCCGGTGCGGATTAGCCCGCCCGCCGGCCGCTACGCGCTGCTCGTCGCCGTCGGCGCGTACGACGACCCGTCGTTGGACCAGCTCCGGGCACCGGAACAGGACGTGGAACGGCTGGCGGCGGTGCTGGAGGATCCGGCGGTCGGCAACTTCACCGTCCGTACCCTCTCCGACGCGCCCGACCACGAGGTGAGATGGGAGATCGAGGACCTGCTCGCCGACCGCGTCAACGACGACCTGGTGCTGCTCTACTTCTCCTGCCACGGCATCGTGGACCCGTTCCACCGGCTCTACTTCGCGGCCAGCAACACGGTCCGGACCCGACCGGCCAGCACCGCCATCTCCCGCTCCTTCGTCAACGAGCAGCTCGAGGCGTGCCGGGCCGCCGCCAAGGTCCTGGTCCTGGACTGCTGCTTCGCCGGGGCGTTCGCCGAGGGTTTCAAGGGCAACGGACAGGGCGCGCTCGACGGTCAGATCGGCCGCGGGTACGTGGTGATGAGTGCCTGCGACAGCTACGAGTACGCCTTCGAGTCCGACGGCCTGGTCGAGTCGGCGCCCCGCGGCTCCATCTTCACCGACGTCCTGCTCGAGGGGCTGGCCACCGGCGGCGCCGACCTGGACGGCGACGGCCGGATCGGCGTCGACGAGCTGTTCCGGTACGTCCACGACGGCGTGGTGCGGCGCCGGCCGGACCAGAAGCCGAAGTGGAGCGCCTACAACGCGGAGCCACACATCTACCTCGCCACCGTTCCGGTGACCGTGGCCGCCGTCGCCGGCTCCGGTGGCGCTGGCCCGGACCGGGCGACCAAGGCCGCGGCCGGCGCCGCGCCCCGGCCCACGACGTACAACCGGCACCAGGCGATCGTCGCCCGCGGGTTCCGGGCCGGTGCCGACCTGGTACGCCGGACCTTCGGTCCGCTCGGGCGGCGGGTGCTGGTGGAGGACGCCGCCGGGACGTACCACGAACTGGGGGACGCCAGCAGCGTCGTCCGGCACTTCACCGCGTACGACACGCGGGACGCGATCGGCGCCGGCTACGTCCGCGAGCTGGTGCAGGGGGTACGGCACCAGGTCGGCGACGGGGCCACCACCACCGTCGTCCTGGCCCAGGCCATGATGGACGGCGCCTCGGCGGCGCTACGGGCCGGGGCCAATCCCGTCGCGCTCTGCCGGGGGATCGAGGCCGCCGCCCACGCCGTCCTCACCGAACTGGCCGACCTCGCGGTTCCGGTCGAGACCAAGGAGCAGCTCCGGATGGTCGCGACCATCGCCTCCGGTGACGAGGTGGTCGGCGACCTGCTCGCCAGTGCGATGGAACGGGTCGGCAAGGACGGAGTGGTGATCGTCGAGGAGAGCAACCTCTTCGGGCTCGAACTCGAGCTCACCCAGGGGATGCGGGTGCCGGCCGGATACGTCTCGCCGTACTTCGTGACCGATCCCGACGGCGCCGAGGCGGTGCTCGACGATCCGGCGGTCCTCGTCGTCGACCGGCGCCTGGCGCTCGGCGCGGAGGTGCAGCCCTTCCTCGACGTGGCCGGGCAGCAGGGGCGTCCGCTGGCCGTCTTCGCGCAGGACGTCCGGGATGCCGCGCTGACCGCGCTGATCGGGGGCCGGAGGCGGGACGCCCGTGCCTCGGTCGCGGTCCGGCTGCCGGGGCCGGATCCGCGGTGGCAGGCCCTGATGGCGGACCTGGCGCTGCTCACCGGGGCGACCGTGGTGGGGGCGACGGACGGCGGCCTCGACGCCGCCGGGGCCACGGTGCTCGGCGGGGCCCGGAGGGTGATCACGACCCGCCGGGACACCACCCTGGTCGACGGGGCCGGCGATCCGGAGCTGATCCGCCAGCGGGTCCGGCGGCTCCGGGAGGAGGTGGAGCGCCAGCAGCCCGGCCCGGAGCGGGAGGCGCTGCGGGAACGGCTGGCCCGGCTCGCCGGCGGAGTGGCGGTGATTCGGGTGGGCGAGTCGCCCGGGGGACAGCTCAAGCGGCGCCGGCGCCAGATCGACGACGCGGTGCGGAACGTGAAGGCGGCGGTCGAGTGGGGCGTGGTGCCCGGCGGTGGCGCCGCGTTGATCACCGTGGCCGGCCGGATCGGTGGCCGGGCCCCACGGGGCGGTGACGAGGCGCTCGGGTACGCGGTGGTGGTCGACGCGCTGGTCGCGCCGTACGAGGAGCTGATGCGCAACGCGGGACGCGACCCGCTGGCCGGGCCGGCCGACCTGCGCCGTCGTGGCCCCGAGGTCACCTTCGACGTGGTCTCCGGGACGTACGTCACCGCGCTGGACGCGGGGATCGTCGACGCGGTCGCCACGCTGCGGCAGGCGGTCACCGCGGCGGCCGGAGTCGCGACCCGGTACCTGATGCTCGGCTGAGCACCGGCCACCCGGTCGGGCTTGGCCGCGCGCGGGTTGGCCGGCTGGTCGGGGTTTGGCTGGTTGGAGGCCGGCTGGCCGGGCAGGGCGGCTGGCTGGAGGGGCGGCTGGCCGGGCAGGCCGGCCCATGGTGGCGGGCCGGCGGGTGGCCGGCATCGGGACGCGCCCGACACCGGCCACCAGCCCGTGCTGCTACGTGGTGCCGCCGACGTGCAGCAGGTCAGCGAGGCGCGCCGCGACCGGTCCCGCCTCCAGGTGCAGCCAGGAGGCGTTGAGCTGGTCGTCGCCGAGGACGGCGAGCAGGATCGCATCCGTGACGCCGTACACGACGAAGTACCCCTGCTCACTGTGGACCGTGAGTTCGCGGATGGGCCCCTGTTGAAGGGTCAGCCCGCACTGCCGACCGAGCCCGTACGTTGTCGCGGCGAGCACGGCGAGGTCCCGGGGTTCGGGCCCGTAGGCGATGTCGTGGCTGATCAGACGGCCGTCCACGTCGGCCAGGACCCCGCCGCGGACGCCGGGCACCCGGTCCCGCAGCGAGGAGAGTTCGGCCTGGACGGCGGACTGGCCCTCCGCCGGCACGCTCGACTGCGCGGCGAGGGCCTCCTCGGGGATGTTCTCTTCGCCGCCGCTGTCGAGGCGGGCACCGGGGCTGCGCCGAGGCAGCGGGTCGACGGTCAGGCCCGGTGCGGGCCGTCGGAACTGGGTCATGGGGGTCGTCATCCCCTGACCCCGTGCAGCGGGTGGGCGACGGCCGCGGAACCGACGGGACGGAGCGTCGGCGTGCGACCGCGGGAGGGTTGATCCACGCGGGAGCACAGCAGCCGGATCGGATGGTGGTTCGCCACTGACAGCGCCTCCATTCTCGGTATGAACCTCACTGCCCGTAGTGCCGCCGGCCGCGCCGACGGCGTGCCGGGCGGTGGCCGGTCTGCCCCGCGAGTGCTCCTGCGGCGGGGGTGGCACGCCGGAGTGCAAGTTGCATCTCGCAAGACAGGGTATTTGCCTGTGCAGCTAACTTACTGTTGACCCGTCCGAGAGGGAACAGGGCGATACGACCGATGTTGCACCGCATCTGTCGGTGTTCCACACAGTTCGCCACTGCGCACAGTAACAATAGCGGAGGGTAACTAATCGGCCTGAGTGGATCCGCCCGGAGTGTCGGGGCGGCCCGGCCGGCGATCCCGGTCGGGGACCCGGCGGTAGCGGCGGGACCGCGCCGGCAGCCAGCCCGGGGAGGGCCCGAGCGGCCGGAACGGCGCCCCGGGATGTCGGCCGGACCAGGGCGGTTCGGCGGTACGGTGTCCCGGTGGGCGACGTCATCTGGGCCACGGTCCGGGCCACGCGCGCCTGGCTCGACCAGGCCAACGGCGCCGATCGGCACGAGTTGACCTGCCGGATCCTCAAGGTGACCGAGGAAGCCGGCGAGGCGGCCGGGGCATGGATCGGCCTCACCGGACAGAACCCGCGCAAGGGTGTCACGCACGACCTGGACGACGTGGCAGGCGAACTGGCCGACGTCGCGCTCACCGCGCTGGTCGCCATCGAGAGCCTGGGCCTCGACGCGCACGGGGTGCTGGCGGCCCGGGCTGACCGGGTCCGTGCCCGGCTCGCGGCGCGTCCGGACTGGAGCCGAGGCGTACCGGCCGCCGGGACCGCGGCCGCCGGCGGGATTGTGGAGGATGGCGAGGGCGGGGTGGCTGCCGATGGCGGGGCGTACGCGACCGCCGCGGTCGACGTCACGGAGGCGACACGACCTCGCGACGCGCGCCGGCGGTGAGCCGGCGGCCACGTCTCCGGCCGGCGGTGCCGGGACGACGACGGGATGTCGGACGGATTGTCCGACACGACGGTGGGCGGCGACGGCATGCTTCGGGTGTCGGTGCGCCGCCCCGACCCCGAACCGGTGGACCTGCCCCCCGGTGCGGCGGCGGACCGGCGGATGCCGACCCGCCGCACCGTCGCGGCGGTCGGCCGGCGAAAAGAGGCCCCGGGGCGGGTGCCCGCACCCGTGACCGTCACCTTCCCCCGTAGCTGACGGTCCTCCAGCCCGCCCCGGGTGCCGTCCCGCCGGGGGAGAGCCGAGCGGCGGAGTGCAAGGAAGGGCCCCTTACTATCGCTTTTTGTTGTACAAGGGGCCCTTCCTAACACGGATCGGTCGGTGAACGTCTATCCGGCCACCAGGCGGAGCGGCGGCCGGTGGCCGTTCAGGCGGTCGAGCGCGGCGGCCGTCGCCGTGTCGGCCGGCAGGTGGACGATCACGCGCTGATCGTCGTCGACCGGCAGGTCGAGCGTCTCGTACGCGAGCCGGAGCGGCCCCACGTCGGGGTGAACCAGCCGGAGGACGCCGGTGGAGCTCGGTAACCCGGGGACGCTGTTCACCCGCCGCGTGAAGGCGTCGCCCGCGGTGACCGTCAACTCGTCCATCAGGGCTGCCACGTGCGGATCCCTCCGGAACGGAGGGTGCTTGAGCGCGGCGACCTGCTCGTCGGCGACGTGATCCCAGTCGGGGTAGGCGGTGCGGGCCCGGCTGTCGGTGAGGACGTACCGGGCGAGGTTGGGTGGGGTGGCGTCCAGCAGCCCGGTCGGTCCCATCAGCCGTTCGTACCCGGCGGTGTGGGCGAGGACGTCGGTGAGCCGGTTGAGCAGCACGGCCGGTGTGGGCTCGAGCCGGTCGAGCAGCGCCCGCACGGTCGGGCGTACGGTGCGCGCCGGGAGGGCGTCTCCCCGGCAGGTGAAGCCGGCGTCGGCCATCTTGGTGAGGCGGTAGAGGTGGACGCGTTCGGCGGCGGTGAGCCGCAGCGCGTCGGCGAGGGCCGAGAGCACCTGTGGGGACGGTCGCCGGTCACGTCCCTGCTCGAGGCGAATCACGTACTCGACGCTGACACCGGCGAGGGCGGCGACCTCCGAGCGGCGCAGCCCGGGGGTGCGGCGGCGGGGCCCGGTGGGCAGTCCGACCTCGGCCGGGGTGATTGCTTCCCGGCGCGTACGCAGGAACAGCCCGAGTTCGTTGTCGCTCACCAGGTGACCGTAGCAGCGCCGGCGACGGTGAGGGTGTCCCCGGCAGTACCACCCTCGACGCGGACTCCCTGCCAACTCGGCGGCCGACGAGAGTCGGGGCAGGCGCTCGACGAGGTCGAGCTGGCGTACCTGTGGGAGGAGCGAGATTCATGAGTCGTAGGGTCGTGATCGTCGGTGGAGGTTACGGCGGGGCGACGGTCGCCAAGGCGCTGGAATCCGAGGCCGACGTCGTGCTCATCGACCCCCGGGACGCGTTCGTCAACGCGGTGGCATCGCTGCGGGCGCTGGTCCAGCCCGACTGGGCGGGGAACATGTTCTTCCCCTTCGAGACCCTGCTCAGCCGCGGCACGATGCTCCGCGACCGGGCGGTGTCGGTGGATCCCGGCGGCGTCACCCTCGCCTCGGGGCAGCGGGTCGAGGCGGACTACCTGGTCTTGGCCACCGGATCCAGCTATCCCTACCCGGCCAAGCCCGAGGCCGAGTCGATCGACGCAGCCCTGGACGGCCTGCGCCGGACCCACAAGGAGTTGGCCGGCGCCGAACGCGTCCTGATCCTCGGCGCCGGGCCGGTCGGCCTGGAACTCGCCGGGGAGATCACGGCGGTCTGGCCGCACAAGCAGGTGACCATCGTCGACCCGGCCGAGCGGCTGCTGCCCGACTACCAGCCGGAGCTGCGCGACGACCTGTACCGCCAGCTCGAGGAGCTGGACATCCGACTGCGGTTGGGCACCAGCCTCACCGCGCTGCCGGCGACCGGGGTGGGTCGGGCCGAGACCTTCACGGTCACCACGACCGGTGGTGACCGGATCACCGCCGACATCCTCTTCCGCGCCTTTGGCGTACGGGCCAACAGCGCCTACCTCGCCGACGGTCGGCTCACCACGCTCACCGCGCGGGGACAGGTCCCGGTCACCGAGACCCTCCATGTTCGCGGGCACGACCACGTCTACGCGATCGGCGACCTCACCGACGTCGCCGAGGACAAGCGGGCCGCATTCGCCACGGAGCACGCGGAGGTCGTCGCGGCGAACATCCGCGCCCAGCTGAACGGCGAGCGGCCCACCGCCACCTACCAGCCCCAAGCACATCCGATGATCCTTCTTCCGCTCGGCCCGCGGGGCGGGGTTGGCCAGATGTCCACCCCCGACGGCCCGGTCGTCCTTCCGGCCGCGACCGTCGCCGAGTACAAGGGCACCGACCTGTTGACCGGTCACTTCGTCGAACTGTTCGGTCCCACCGCCGCCGGAGCGACCGTCCCGGAGGCCGGCTGAGCTCCGGATCACGAGTTCGCGGTCGGGTTGGCGGCCGGTCCGCCACGGGGACGATGAGGAAGCCTTTCCGTCATCTGCCAAAGGCGGTCGCCGGCTGTTATCCTCGGCGTTGCATCCCGTTACGATCCAGGCACTCATGGTTATAAATATTGTGACTGGTCGGCGGGGTGAGGCTCGTGGCGCGGTACGGGAACGGGCAGTCGACCGGCGCGGCGTGGCGGATCGGTGATCTCGACCGGAACCTGCTGCTCCAGTGCCGGACCAGCCAGGTGACCCAGGCGGTCCAGGCGGCGGACCGGACGGGCAGCGGGTTGGTCGTCACCGTCGAGCGCGGCAACCTGCGGGCCTGTCTCGACCGGGCCCGCCACCTACGGGAGGTGGACCAGTACCGACAGCCGGTCCTGCTCGACGCGGCTCGGTACGCCGGCCCGGCCCGGATGCCCGCGTCGGCCCCGTTCGACGACGGGTGGATCCAGCGGCAGCGGGACCTGGGGCTGCCGGTGCTCACCGACTCCGGCTACCTGGCCGCCGGGGACACCGCCGGTTGCCTCGGCATCCTCGAACGCGCCGCCCGGCTCGGCGACGCCGTCGCCCTGCTGCCGATGCACGCCTGGTGGCTCGCCGACCCGTCCGCCCGGCGGAACCTCGTCCGGTACGTCGAGGTCGTCGGCGTGCCGGTCGCGGTCATCATCGAACGCCCGGTCCCCCCGGTCGACCCGGTCGAGACGATCCGGGGTCTGCTGCAGCTGCTCGGCTGCGCCGTACCGGTGCTGGTGCTCCGTGCGGATCTCTCCGCGCTCGGCGCGCTCGGCTCGGGTGCGGTCGCCGCGGCGGTCGGGACCGAGCCCGCGTTGCGCGGCCTGGAGCCGTGCCGCCCGGGCCAGCCCTGGCCGGCACCGCAGCCCGCGCAGCCGGCTGTCCTGATCCGCCAGTGCCTGTCGTACCAGTCGTTGCCGAGTGTCGAGGCCGCCCTGCGCCGCCACCCGGACAACGGCATGTGGGGGTGCGGCTGCTCGACCTGCGCCGGGCGCGATCTGACCTGGCTGGTCAACCAGCCGGACGGCGTACGCGGCCGTCTCGCCTTCCGACACTCGGTCGACGTCCTGCTCGCGCTGCGCGCGGAGGTGTCCGGGCCCTCCGTCCAACTCAACCAGTGGAGCTGGCGGGCCCGCTGCGCCACCGCCGCGTCACGGCTGCGCGAGGTGGGCTGGGAACGGCTGCCGATGCTGACCCACTGGCAGGAGGCGATCAGCATGCCGACGCTGTCCCGGCTCACCATCCCGGCGCCCCGCCGCCCCGATTTTGTGAAAGGAAGGGCCCCCTCTTATCGCTTTCGGTAGAAGAAGGGGCCCTTCCTAACCGCTCGCCGGCGCGGCGGGCGCCGGCTGGCGCCCGGGCGGGCGGGACTCAGTCGACCAGGGCCGCGTAGACGAGCTGCCGTAGCTCGGCCCGCAACGGGTAGGTGCTGGAGGGGACAAGCTGGGTGAAGAGCAGCGCCGTGATCTCCTCAACCGGATCGACCCAGAACGCCGTACTCGCCACGCCACCCCAGTAGTACTCGCCGACACTGCTCGGGACCCGACTCGGCACCGGATCCAGGACCACGGCGAACCCGAGCCCGAAGCCCATCCCGTCTAAGGTCGTCTCGGCGAAGCCGCCGGTGGACAGTTGTCCCAGGTCCCGCCCGCCGGGCAGGTGGTTGCGGGTCATGAAGCGTACGGTCCGGGGAGCGAGCAGTCGTACCCCGTCGAGCTCGCCACCGCGGAGCAGGAACTGGGTGAACCGGTGGTAGTCGGCCGCCGTCGAGATCAGCCCGGCGCCGCCGGAGAGCAGGTCCGGCTTCTGGAGCGCGAACCGGCCGAATTCGTCGTACCGGACCGCCTGGCCGGTGACCGGGTGCGGCATATAGCAGGCGGCGAGCCGGTCCGCGTCGGCGCCCTCGGCCCACCAGCGGGTGTCGGTCATCCCGAGCGGTTCGAGGACCCGTTCGGCGAGGAAGGTGTCCAGCGACTGGCCGGAGACGACCTCGATGAGCCGGCCGAGCACGTCGGTGGCGACCGAGTAGCCCCAGGCCGTGCCGGGTTGGAAGAGCAGCGGCAGCCGGGCCAGGTTGGCGGTCGCGGTTGCCAGGTCGATCCCGGCCGGCGGGTAGAGGTCGAATCCGGCGGCCCGGTAGAGCCCGTCGACCACCGAGGTCTGCAGGAAGCCGTACGTCAGGCCGGCGGTGTGGGTGAGCAGGTGCCAGATCCGGATCGGCTCGACCGCCGGCACCGTGTACGGCTTCAGCGCCGACCCCCGGTCGTAGACCCGGGCGTCGGCGAACTCGGGGAGCCAGCGGCTGATCTCGTCGGTGAGCTGGAACCGCCCCTCCTCCCAGAGGATCATGGCGGCGACCGAGGTGATCGGCTTGGTCATCGAGTAGATCCGCCACAGCGTGTCGGGCTCGACGGGTTGGCCGCCCTCGATGTCCCGCTGACCGTAGGTTGACGCGTGTGCGACCTCGCCGCGCCGGCTCACCACGATCTGCCACCCGGCCAGCCGACCGTCGTCGACGTACCGGGCGAAGTGCGTGTCGATCCGGGACAGCCTCGCCGGATCGAACCCGACCTGGTCGGGGTCAACGGTGCGGTGCAGGCTCATGGCCGCAAACGTACTGCCGGGTCGGAAACCGCGGCAACGACTCCGCCTGTCATGATCGGCACACCCCCGCCGGCTGCGCCGGCCCGGGCAGGCCGGTATGGTCCGGGCGTCGGACCGGGCGACCCCGCGGACCTTTCCACCCCATTCCCGGCTCACCGGCTGCCTGGCCGCCGCCGGGATGGCCCGGGGTGCCGGACCGGCGGGCAGGAGAGTTCCGGGATCAGCCGCCGGTGGGGCGAGTCGGTCGCCAGTACTGGCGTTTCCGCTCGTCCCGGACGACCACGCCGAGCCGGGCCAGCTCGGTTCGCAGCTCGGCCATGTCCCGGCGGTCGCCCTTCTCCACGGCCCGCTGCCGGGCCCGCAGCAGTGGGCCGGCCCCGGCCGGCAGGCCGGCCGCGTCCTCCACCCAGCGCCGCCACTCGTCCCGGTACGGGTCGCCGTCGACGTGCCAGGGATAGCCGTGCGCCGCGAACGCCGCCCGCAGCCGGTCGGCGGGCAGGTCGGAGGTCTCCCGGGCCAGTTCGCCGCCCTCGGTGTCGAGCAGCACGAGCTGTTTGCCGGCCCGGAAGACGCCGGCGACCCGTTCGCGGCGAAACTCCTGCGTGGTGTTGCCCCGGACCAGCACCACCCGGTCGTCGTCGACGGTGACCGTCAGTCGCGCGTCGGCGGCGATGCCGGCGAGCAGCAGCCCGGCCAGCGCACCGAGGAGCAGTGCGCCGAGGCCGGCCCAGGGCTCGTCGACCGAATCGATCATCCGGAAGAACCACCGCCACGGTACGTGGCGCAGCGAGGCCACCCACCCGGCCGACCACTGCACCAGCCAGCAGATGGCCGCACCGAGGAGCGGGAGGAGGAGCCAGCTCAGCACCACCATGGCCCGCGGCTCGGCCACCACGGTTCGCCGCCCGCCGCGCGTACCGTCCGTCGGGGGCATCTCAGGAGACCTCGCGTCGTACCGTCCGGACCAGCCCCGCGACCAGCGGGATTCCGACCCAGACCAGGACCGACACCGCGAGCCGGGCCCACTGCCCGGCGGTGAGCTCGCCGGCCGTCGGCGGCTCGACCAGCGGGGCGGTGGTCAGCCCGGTGTCCAGCCACCCGGCGGCGGTACGCAGCCGCGCCACCAGCTCGCCGAGCGTGGACCAGGCGATCGGCAGTACCAGGGAGAGGACGATGGCCAGCGGCGTGTTCTGCACGAGTAGGCCGAAGGCGATGCCCATCAGCACGCTGACGATCTGGAACACCGCCGATCCGAGTACCGCCGGCAGGCTGGCGGACCAGGCGTCCGGCGTGCCGCCGTCGAGGGTGGCGAGCAGGGTGCCGGCGGCCGTCGTAACCAGGCTGACCACCACCGCCGCCAGGGCTGCCAGCGTTCCCGCCGCCAGCTTCGCGACCACCACCCTGTGCCGCCGGGGCACCAGGGCGAAGGTGGTCAGCGCGGTGCGCTGGGAGAACTCGCTGGTGACCAGCAGGATGCCGAGGATCGGCAGCAGGATTCCGACCGGGAACTGGGCCAGCGCGAAGAGGTTGTCGAACCGCTGGTCGGTGTCCGGGCTGACGAACACCACCACGGCGACGATGCCGGCCGAGAGCAGGGCGATGACGACCAGAAGCCAGAAACCGGACCGGGTGTCGGTGAGCTTGCGCAGCTCGACGCCGGTCAGCCGGAGCAGCGACGGACGCCCGTGGACCGACGGGTCGACGCCGCCCGGTGCGGTGGGCGCCGGGTCGGCGGCGGCGTGGGGCGAGGACGCGGGGTACGCGGTCACCGTCCCACCTCCCGGGCGCCGTCGCCGGCGGTCAGGGCGAGGAAGACCTGTTCCAGTCCGGCGCTCTCCGCCGGCCGCAGTTCCCGCAGCGCCACCCCGGCGTCGGCGGCGGCCTGCCCGACGACCCCGGGCTCGGCCCCGACCAGCAGCCCGCCATCGGTGCTGGCCCGGATCGGCAGCCCGGCGCGCTTGAGGGCGGCCCGGAGCGCCCGCGGGTCCTGAGCCCGGACGAGGGCACCGGCGCCGGCCAGGAGGTCGTCCTTGCTGCCCTGCGCGACGATCCGACCGGAGCCGATCACCACGAGCTGGTCGGCGACCGCCTCCACCTCGCGGAGCAGGTGCGAGGAGAGCAACACCGTCCCGCCCCGGTCGGCGAAGTCGCGCAGCAGGCCGCGCATCCAGAGGATGCCCTCCGGGTCGAGCCCGTTCGCCGGCTCGTCCAGGATCAGCACGCGGGGATCGCCCAGCAGGGCCTGGGCCAGGCCGAGCCGCTGGCGCATCCCCAGCGAGTACCCCCGAATCCGGCGCTTCGCCACCGCGGGTGACAACCCGACCCGGTCCAGGCACTCGTCGACACGGCGCCTTGGCAGACCCATGATCGCCGCCGACAGCAGCAGCGTCTCCCGGCCGGTACGACCGGGATGCTGCGCTCCGGCGTCGAGCAGCAGCCCCACCTCGCGACCCGGATTCGGCAACCGGCGGTAGTCGACGCCGTGCACCCTGGCGGTGCCGCCGGACGGCGGGGTGACGCCGCAGATCATCCGCATCGTGGTGGACTTGCCGGCCCCGTTCGGGCCGAGGAAGCCGGTGACGGTGCCCGGCGTACAGGTGAAGGAGACGTCGTTGACGACGGTCCGCGCGCCGTACCGTTTGCTCAGGTGTTCGACGGTAATCACGTGCGCAGCGTGCCCGCGTGAGCGGCTGGGGCGCAGCGGCCGGCGGTTGACCCCGGATCGCCGTCGGGCGGCTCTTCCGTCGACCTTCGGCTACCGGCGGGCCTCGACTTTGGTAGGTGTCCGGAGGCCGGAGGCGGTTTCTAGCATGGCGGGGTGAGCAGCGTCGTCCCGGCACAGCCCGAGCATCCCTGGCTGCTGCCGGCCAGCCTGACGGCGGATCCGACCAGCACCGCGCCGCACCCCCGCCGGTCGACCCGGGACTGGGTCGTCGACGCGCTCTTTTTCCTGGTCGCCAGCGGCTACGCCGTGGTCGCGTTCTGGGACGTGCTGAGCCCCCGGCCGACCATGGTGCCGGAGCGGGCCGACTCGGAGCTGGCGGTCGTGATCGACATGGTGCTCACCACGGCGCTCTGCCTCAGCCTCTGGGTACGCCGCCGCTGGCCGGTCGGGCTCGCCGTGGCCGCGCTGCCGGTGGCGTTCTTCTCCACCCCGTCCGGGATCGCCATCCTGATCATTCTGTTGACCGTGGTGGTGCACCGGCGGCTCGCGGTGGCCGGTCCCCTGGTCCTGGCGCACTTCGTGGCCGGCGTGGTCTACGAGTTCCGCCACCCGGACCCGGTCGACGGCCCGGTCGTCGGTCTGGTGATCACCGTACTGCTCACCGGGTCGGTGCTGGCCTGGGGCATGTTCGTCCGGGCCCGGCGCCAGCTCGTACTCTCCTGGCGGGACCGGGCGATCCGGGCCGAGGCCGAGCAGCGGCTGCGGGTCGAGGCGGCCCGCCGGATGGAGCGGACCCGGATCGCCCGGGAGATGCACGACGTCCTCGCGCACCGGATCTCGCTGCTGAGCCTGCACGCCGGTGCGTTGGAGTTCCGGCCGGACGCGCCACCCGAGGAGATCAGCCGGGCCGCCGGGGTGATCCGGACCAGTGCCCGCCAGGCGCTGGAGGAACTCCGTGAGGTGATCAACGTGCTGCGGGAGGACCCGCCCGAGGCGTCTCCGGAACCGGACCGGGGGGTGTCGGGTGGGCCGCACGCCGACCGGGCGACCGCGCTGCGGCGGACGTACGAACCGGACCCGCCGTACCCGCCCGTGCCCGGGCAGCCGAGCGGGGGCGAGCCGGCGGTGGCCGGGTCGGGTGCCCCGGCCGGCGAGCCGGAGCGGTCGGTGGCGGCCGGCGCGAGGGTGCCGGAGCAGGTGGTGGCGGCCGGGGTGCTCGACCGGCCGGTGGCGGAGCCGGCACGCCCGCAGCCCACCCTGGCCGACCTGCCGGAGCTGGTGGAGGAGTGCCGGGCGGCGGGGATGCGGGTGGAGCTGCGTACCGAGCTGGTCGGGGTGGAGAACGCGCCGGCCGGGATGGGGCGCGGGGCGTACCGGATCGTGCAGGAGGGTCTGACCAACGCCCGGAAGCACGCGCCGGGAACGGTCGTCACGGTGAGCGCGCGCGGCCGGGCCGGGCTCGGCCTCACCGTCGAGGTGCGGAACCGGTGGCCGGTGGGCCGGCCGGCCGAGCCGAATCTTCCCGGGACCGGGACCGGCCTGGTCGGGCTCGCCGAACGAACCGCGCTGCTCGGCGGCTGGCTGGAGCACGGCCGAACCGAGACGGGTGACTTCCGCCTGGCGGCCTGGCTACCGTGGCCGTCGTGACGGGGAACGTCGGGACCGGGTCGACGCCGGGGGCCGCCGGCACGTCATCCCCGGTACGGGTGCTGATCGTGGACGACGACGCGCTGGTTCGGGCCGGCCTGTCGATGATCCTCGGCGGCGCCCCGGAGGTACGGGTGGTGGGGGAGGCCGCCGACGGCGCCGAGGTGCCCGCCGCGGTCGCCGCGTACCGGCCCGACGTGGTGCTGATGGACATCCGGATGCCCCGGATGGACGGGCTCGCCGCCACCGAGGCGGTACGGCGCCTCCCGGATCCGCCCGAGGTGCTGGTGCTGACGACCTTCGACGCCGACGAGTACGTGCTGCGGGCGCTGCGGGCCGGCGCCAGCGGGTTCCTGCTCAAGGACACCCCGCCGGCCGAGATCGTCCAGGCGGTCCGCCGGGTCGCCGCCGGCGAGGCGACGCTCTCCCCGACGGTCACCCGGCGGCTGATCGCCCACGTGACCGGCTCGGCCGGCCGGCGGGACGCCGACCTCCGGCGGGACCGGGCGGTACAGCGGCTCGCCACGCTCAGCGAGCGGGAGCGCGAGGTGGCGGTCGCGATCGGCCGGGGCTGGTCGAACGCCGAGATCGCCGCCGAGTTGTTCATGAGCGTCGCCACCGTCAAGGCGTACGTCTCACGCCTGCTCACGAAGCTGGACCTGAACAACCGGGTCCAGGTGGCGCTGCTCGTCCACGACGCGGAACTGGTCTGAATCCGGGGTGGCCGCTTCCGGCCGTCGCCGGGTGCCGTCCGGTCCTCGGCGTTTCGGCCGTCGGCTCAGCGTGGGGGTGGACGACGGTTCAGTCGCGCGGGTGGACGACGTCGAGGCCGCCGGTGTCCACCATCGGCCCGGTCTGGCGCATCCGTTCGGCGACCTGGTGCCACCGCCCGGCCTGGCGCGTGCAGATGCTCTGCGCCTCGTCCCCGCGCAGCGGCTCGCCCCGGTAGTCCATCTCGGCGAGCCGGCGGCGGGCCTGGAGGCTGCCGTCCCCGGCGTGCTCGGCGATCGCCTGGTAGATCAGGTCGAGCCGGCGGTCGACCAGCGCGATGTTGCGTCGCGCCAGCTGCTCGATGCTCTCCTCGGGGTGGGTGCCGTCTCCGACCAGCCGGTCGGCGCCGGAGAGCATCAGGTCGTCGAAGCGCGGGATGTTCGGGGGAAACCGGGCCTCGGCGACCCGGATCGGGTCGGCCGCCTCCCGGACCAGCCGGATGAACTCGGCCCGGTCCCGCCAGTAGCGGGCGTGGTCCAGGGCGATCCGACAGAGGACCTCCCAGGTCTCCGCGTCCAGGTCGAGCCAGTGGATGAGCTGGTGCGGGTCCGCGGTCGGCGGCGACAGCGCCCGGTCGTGCCAGGTTCGTTCGAGCAGCATCGCGCCCTGGCAGACCAGCTGTTTCGCGTACGCGGACATCCGGGTGTTGATCGGCTTGTCCGGGCGGGGAAAGACCACCCGCAGGCTCGGATAGACCTCCTCCTCGAAGTAGCCGAAGTCCTGGAGCCGGCGCAGTGGCGCCAGGTCCGGCTCGCTGCTGAGGATCCAGCGGCGCAACCGGTCGGCGGCGACGCCGCTCTCGGTGCAGGCCACCGCGGCGCGGAGGTGTTCGACCGCCCTCGCGACCAGCGGTGCCACCGGCGGGGGCAGCGGGTGCGGGTCCCGGCGGGCGGTCGTCCCGGTCGCCCGCCCCGGCCGGGTCGGGCCGTGGCCGTCCGGGCCGCCGCGCCCGTGTGGGTCGATGCCGCCGTCCGGGGTGTCTCCCCGGCTCGACCGGGTTGCCGGCCGACGTGGCCAGCGGGCCGGATGCGCCAGCGGCAGGGCGTCGGAGATCAGCCGGCGCCCCAGCCCGAGTGCCCGGCCGGCGGCCGAGAGGGGCGGTGGTGGTGCCCGGTCCGGGTCCGGGAAGTAGCCCTTGAGCGCGAACCCGTAGGTGCAGGCCGCGTTGTAGAAGTCGAACGACCGGAGGGTGCGGGCCGGCCATCCGCGCTGGGCCTGCCGGATCGCCCGGTCCAGCAGCGCACCGCCGCACGGCCATTCCCGCATCAGCATCCCGGCCCGCCGCCGCGGGCCGCGCCGCCACCAGCCGGCCAGGCAGCCGCCGTCGTCGAACGGTGCGGGCGGCCCGTCCGTGTCGACGCGTCCGTCGGATCTGGTGCCACCGGCTCCTCCGGCGCCCGCGGCGGTCTCGGCCCCTCGGTGGTCCGCGGCCCGCCCGGCGTGCCCCGCGGCCGTGGCCGCCGGGCGACGGGCCGGGCGCCAGCCGACCGCCGCCCAGTCGTGCCAGGCCTTCGCCAGTCGCAGCGGTGCCCAGACGTCGCGGAGCAGCAGCAGCGCCGAGTGGGTCACCTCGGAGCGGGTGGCCCGGACGAACCAGGCGAGCACGCTGTCCTCGCGGAGCCGGTACAGCTCCTGGGCGGCGGCGGTCTGGAAGACCACGGTGGTCGCCTCCGGGAACTCCCGCAGCACCCGGCGCAGCCACTCCTTCGCCGCCGCCTCACCGGGCGCGTCGGCGAAGGTCACCGCCACCGGCCAGTACCGGTCGACGAACGCCTTCTCCAGCCGCTGCCGCATCTGCCGGCGTACCCTCTCCCGGTCGCCGACCCCGTCGGACTTGAACCACTGGTGCACCGTTCGTTCGCTGTAGGCGAGGGTGCAGGCGTACTGGTAGCGGAGCCGGATGGAGTCGGGCCGGCGGCGCAGGTAGCGGAGCGTGCCGAGGATGTGCCGGACCGGGTGGCGGAGCCGGTCCGTACGGGTGGTCCAGACGTGGTCGTCGTACCAACCGCCCTGTTCGCGCAGGACCAGGGCCGACTGGTACGTGTCGAGCGCGTCGAGGAAGAGCCCCATCTCCTCCTGCGCGCTCGCCACCATCACCCGCAGGTCGGCGTTGAACGGGTCCAGCTTCAGTGCCTCGGCGTAGTACCGGAGTGCCTCGTCGAACTGCCGGCGGTCCTGGAGTTCCTTGCCCTTGTCGTAGGCGGCGAACAGCTCCGCCGGCATCTCCCGGCCGCACCAGTTTCGCCACGGCGCCGCCCGGCCGAGCCGGGTCACCGGCAGGATCGTCGCCAGCACCCAGTACGCCGTCCGCCGGGTCGCCTCCTCCCAGGTGCTGCCCCACTGTGTCGTCATCGCGCTCCGCCCGCCCCCCAGGAAGGAGGTGACCGTGACGGAGACGCCGTAGCGAGGCTCCTGGGCGCGCTTGTGCAGCACTCCGGTGACCCGGTAGCCGACCTTCGGCCAGAGCCGGGGAAGCATCTGCAGCAGCATGGCCAACGGGTTGGTGGTCTTCGGGTCGATGCCGCCGGCCACGTCGAGGAAGCTCTCCGGCGGCGGGTCGGCTGGCCCGGCGTACGGGGGGTAGATGTGCGTCGCGGAGAGTCGTTGGCAGAACTGGCTCTTCAGGTCGTCGACCGGGGCGCTGTGGTCCGCGGTCGCGTCGGTGAACTCGTGGACGTCGACCGGCCCGGGTCGGTAGGCGAGTAGTACCTGGCGGTGGTGCCGCCAGGCGGCGAAGCTGGCCAGCGCCAGGAGCAGCAGCCCGAGCCGTTGCCGGGCCGGATGCGGCCCGTCGCCGCCGACCGCGATCGCGAGTCCGTCGAGCGGGGTGAGCAGCCAGGAGTCCGGTCGGTCGGGGGAGCGGCAGCACGGCGGGGGCGGCCCGGGATTCCCGGCCGATCCGCCGGGGAGTGGGCTGCTCCCACTGCGCGGACCGCTGGATCCCGTGCGACGTTCGTCTGGCGCGATGTGGCATCTCGACCACCGATCGGTCGGCTCGGCACCCGCCGGAATGTGGGAAAGCCGCAGGTCAAGCCTATGATCGTGGTATCGGTCCGGTCCCCGGAACGCGAAAACCTGTCCGCACCGCTGCCTCACAAAAAGTTCGCGGGCATCAGGAACCCCACCCGGCGTGGGTGTGAGTTGGGCCGACTCGACGATCTGACAAGACGCCGTTCCGGTCGGGGCGACGGCGTCGCCCGCCGTACCGACGGAAGAGTTCGTCGAGCATCCGCTGGATCTCGGCCGGGCCGATGAACCGCCCGTTGCTGGGGCCGGTATCAGTGGACCCTTCCACGCCCAGGTTGTCGAGGCCGGACAGGTACGCCCGAGACTCCTGCAACTCGGCGGTTTCCTGCGCCCTTTGCCGCAGCGCGACCGCGATCCGGTCGGCCTCTTTGCGCCTCCCGGCGTCGTCCAGGTGCGGGTTCGAGAGGATCTCGAACTTCCGGACCGATGGAGGTAGCTGCCCGGTTTCCGACAGCTGCCGTCCGGCTGTGAGGAGGCCGGGTCAGCTGGGTGACGGTGAGCCGGCGGTGTGCCACTCGGCCAGGAAGGCGTCGACCAGATCGCGGGCCCGGGCGCGGTGGTCGAAAGGCTCCCGGAGCCGTCGGCGGGCCATCGCGGAGAGCGCGTCGGCGGCCTCGTTGAGCAGGTGGCCGGTGTGGCCGCGGACGTGCTGGTACGACACGTGCCGCAGGGTGGCCACCCGTTCGGCGAGCCGGACCAGGGTGGGTCGGGTACCCCGGGCCCGGGGCCGGAGGCTGTAGCCCGGCGGCAGGCTGTCGGTGTCGCCGGTGCGCCACAGCCGCAGGTAGGAGAGCGCGCCGGTGCTGTCGACCAGCACCGTCATCGGGTCGGTGCCGAGGTTGGGGTCGGAGAGCAGGAACTCGACGGCCCGGAGTTCGTTGATCAGGACACGGGCCGGGCCGGTCGGGTCGAGCCGGTCGGCGACCCGGCCGCGCAGCCCGAAGCGACCGTCGCTGGCGACGTACGCGATGCCGGCGGCCCGGTTCTTCCAGCTCGCGTCGGTCGCCGCGACCAGCGGGCCACCGTTGTGGAGCCAGCGGGTGACCTGGCCGCGTACCCCGGAGGTGGCCGGCCAGGTCGACGGCAGCGCGCACACCTCCGGCCGGGGGGAGGGGTGTTGCGCGGCGAGCTGCTGGGCGGTCTCGACCAACCGGGCCGCCGCGGCGAGGTCGTCGTAGCGGGCGGCGATGACCGCGAGTTGGAGTGCGTCGGCGACCTGCCGACAGTTTTCGCAGCGCCGGCTGCTGAGGTGGCGACGCAGTGCCTGGGCACGGTCGGCCAGGGCTGGCGGGAGCAGGGGCAGAGCCTTGGTGAGCTGGTCGGGGCGCACGGCGACTCCTACCGGAAGGAGAGCGGGGAGGGGGAGGGTGAGGATGGTGGTCGCTCACCGGAGCTGGACGGTGACGCCGCCGGAGAGGAGCGAGTCGGGCAGTTCGAGCTCGGCGAGCGTGGCCTTCGTGGGGATGTCGTGAACGAGTACGCCGGTGATGGCGCTGCCCGGGCCGATCTCCGTGAAGAAGAGCTCGGCGTCCTTGTCGGCGTGGAGCCGAGCGGGCCGAGAACGCCGATCTGCCGCATGGCTGGTTCCTCCCAGGTCTGATACCAAGGTCAAGGGAACCAGGCACTGTGAACCGAGGCAACGAAGAAACGGCCAGGGATCGCTGTAGACAGACCATATGTCGGTAGTTGGTGATTTCATGGCAGATGAAGTCGCAGGTCAACGTGGGCGGCTCCGGATGTCTGTGGTGTCCGCCACATGGGATGTCGAGGTCGGCGAGCGTCCGGACCCCTGGCTGGGTGAGCTACCGCCGGTCACGTCCGGTTGAGTAAGGTGCTGCCGTGGGTGCCGCATACCTGGTCGTGCTCGGCGATCGCGCCGCCATCCGGTGGGTGCTGGAGGAGCAGCGGATGGCCTTCCCCGCCACGCCCCGGGCCGAGGTCGCGGCGCTCGCGTCCGGCGATCAGCTCCTGCTCTACGCGACCCGGGGGGCCTGGCACAACCCGACGCGCGACCGGGGGCGGGTGATCGCGACGGCCCGCGTGGCCAGCGCGGTGCGGAGGCTCGACCCGCCGGTCGAGATCGCCGGCCGCGACTTCCACTCCGGCTGCGACCTGGAGATCACCGGCGTCGTTCCGTACCCGGGCGGGCTGGAGTTGCAGCCGTTGGTGCCCCGGCTGGCGGCGTTTCCGAAGCCGCACGCCTGGAGCATCTACCTGCGGCGGCCACTGCTGCGGCTGACCGACGACGACTACGCGCTGCTGGCGGGGGACCTCCGTCCGCTGCTCACCGACCGGTCCGTGGCCCTGTCGACGTACCCGGCGCCGTCCACGGCGGCAGCTTCCCGATAGCTCGGCCGACCGGCCGGTTGCCCTGCCGGCTTCGTCTCCGGGTCCCTGCAACCGCTCCAGCTCCGCGTCGCCGGCGGAGTCCCCGAACCGTACTGGTTCTCCGGAGCGTCATGGCCATTCGGTCAGGGATGGCGGACCAGGAGTCGGAAGCGCCGCCGATCGTGTCGACACGACTGGCTGTGAATCCGGCACACAGATACTTTCGGGGACTCGACTTACGTCACTGGTCGGCGTAGTGTGCTGCCGCACCTTCGAGTCATTCCGGCCGATGAGGGGAGCCCGGTGCCGAGCGCAACCAAGGATGAGCTGCGAATCGGGGCGTTGGTCGCGGTGCGCGGTCAACGGTGGGTAGTCAGCGACATCCAGCCCGGTGAGCATAACAACCTGGTCAGCCTGCAGTCCGTCGAGGACGGTCGCTACGGCCACACCCTCGACGTCATCTGGGAGGTCGAGGCCGGTCGGCAGGTGCTGCCGAGTGGCTCGCTGCCGCAGGTGACCGAGGGCGGGTTCGACCCGCCGCAGCGGCTGGCCGCCTTCCTCGACGCGGTGCGCTGGTCGGCGGTCACCTCGGCCGACGTGAAGACGCTCCAGGCACCGTTCCGGTCGGGCGTGGCGATCGAGGACTACCAGTTGGAACCCGTCGCCCGCGCGGTCGACGCGCCCCGGGTCAACCTGCTGCTCGCCGACGACGTCGGCCTCGGCAAGACGATCGAGGCCGGCCTGGTCGCCCAGGAGCTGCTGCTCCGGCACCGTGCCCGACGGATCATGATCGTCTGCCCGGCGGGCCTGACCATCAAGTGGCGCGACGAGATGGCCGAGAAGTTCGGGCTGGACTTCACCGTCATCGACACCGAGCGGTGCGCGATCGTCCGGCGTACCCACGGCTCGGCGGCGAACCCGTTCCGGGTCTATCCACTGTGTATCGTCAGCCTTCCCTGGCTGCGCGGACAGAAGGCGCAGCGCCTGCTCGACGAGGTGCTGCCGCCGGACGGGCCGGGCATCCAGCGCGAGTTCGACCTGCTGATCCTGGACGAGGCGCACCACGTCGCCCCGGCCGCGCCGAAGCAGGTCTACGCGGTCGACTCCCAGCAGACCAAGCTGATCCGGCGGCTGGCCCGACACTTCACCCACCGGCTGTTCCTCTCGGCGACCCCGCACAACGGCTACCCCGAGTCGTTCACCGCCCTGCTGGAGACCCTCGACAACCAGCGATTCCTCCGGGGCGTCCAGCCCGACGAGGCCGCGGTGAAGGACATCCTCGTCCGTCGGCTCAAGCGCGACGTCGTGGACGAGTCCGGCCGACCGAAGTTCCCGCAACGGCGCGCGATTGCCATGCCGGTGAGCTACCCGGAGAGCGAGCGGGAAATCCACGGCCTGCTCAAGCAGTTCGCCGCGCTGCGCCGCAAGCGGCTCACCACCCAGCGGGGGCGCAAGGCCACCGACCTGGTGACGCTGCTGCTCAAGAAGCGGCTCTTCTCCAGCCCGGCCGCCTTCGCGCACACCGTAGCGGTCTACCTGGAGACGCTGCGCAGCCGCAGCACCCCGGCCACCCCGCCAGCCGGCGACGACGTACCGGATTGGCTGGCGGACTTCTTCGACGACGTCGCGACGTACGACGACGAGCAGCTCGCCGAGGCCGAGGACGACGCGCTCGGCCGGACCCGGCCGATGCAGCCGGACGCGACGGACGACGAGGTCACGCTGCTGGAACGGATGGAGCAGTGGGCGCTGGCCCACGAGGCGCAGCCGGATGCCAAGGCCACCGAGCTGATCAACTACCTGACGGCGGTCTGCAAGCCGGACGGCCGGCACTGGACGAACGAGCGGGTCGTGGTCTTCACCGAATACCGCGACACCCAGCTCTGGCTGGCCAACCTGCTGCGGCAGCACGGCCTCGGCGGCGACGGCCTGGAGCTGCTGCACGGCGCCACCCCGCAGGACGAGCGAGAGCAGATCCGGCTCGCCTTCCAGGCCGACCCGACCGAACACCCGGTGCGGATCCTGCTCGCCACCGATGCGGCCAGCGAGGGGATCGACCTCCAGGACCACTGCCATCGGCTGGTGAACTACGACATCCCGTTCAACCCCAACAAGCTGGAGCAGCGGATCGGCCGGATCGACCGGTACGGCCAGACCGTCACCCCGGAGGTGCGGCACTTCGTCGGCACCGGCTGGGGGCACGCCGTCGACTCGTACGAGGCGGACCTGGAGTTCCTGTCCCGGGTCGCCACCAAGGTCGCCCGGATGGAGGCCGACCTCGGCTCGGTCAACGCCGTCCTCTCCGACGCCGTGCAGCGCCGGATGCTCGGCGAGCAGGTCGACGTCGACGCCGCCACCGAAAAGGCGCCGGCCGCCGCCCTGCCGACCGAGTCGAACGTCCGCGAGCAGGTGGTCCGGCTCCGCGGCACCATCGACGACACCGTGCGGGAGCTGGGCATCACCCCGGACGCGGTCAAGCGGGTCGTCGACACCGCGCTGGAGCTGGCCCGCCAGCAGCCGCTGCGCCGGCGCGTCGACGACAAGATCCTCAGCGACGGCCTCTACGACGTACCGCCGCTGACCGGGTCGTGGCAGCGGGCGACGGTCGGCCTCACCGAGAAGCTGCACCGCGAGGGCGAACCGCCGCGGCAGCTCCCGATCACCTTCGACCCGGCGGCGGCGAAGGACAACGACGGGCACGTCGTGCTGGCCCACCTCAACCACCCGCTGGTCGCGATGTCGACCCGGCTGCTCCGGGCCGCCGTCTCCAACCCGGAGATCGGGCTGCACCGGGTCACCGCGGTCGTCTCGAACGACCCGGCGTTGGAGGACGTGCTGGTCGGGGCGTACTCCCGGTTCGTGCTGGTCGGCGCCGACGGCGTACGCCTGCACGAGGAGGTCCTCTACGCCGGCGGCTGGGCGCCGGAGCAGGGGCGGTTCCGCCGGCTGGAGAACCTCGGCACCCTCCGGGCGATCCTCGACCGGGCGCTCACCAGCGGCATCCCGGCCTCCGGGCCGGTGCAGGCCCGGCTCGCCGCCCGCTGGCCCCGGATCGCCGACGGCCTGCTCGCCGCGATCGACTGGCGCACCGCCACCCGCCGCGAGTCGCTGGAGCGCAAGCTGGCGCAACGCCAGGAGGCCGAACAGCGGCGGATCGTCGACAACTTCGCGCAGTTCGCCGCCACGCTGCGGCGCAAGCTCGACGAGGGCGACGAACAGGACGCCCTGATCAGCCGGATCGAGGCGCGCAGCAAGGACGAACTTGAGCAGTACCGCAGGGACCGCAGGTCGTGGGAGGAACGGGTGAAGGGACTGGACGCCGAGCGGGAGCGTGAACTGGAGGCGGTGGCCGAGCGCTACCGCGATCCGCAGTCGCACCGCTTCCCGGTCGCCGTGGTGTTCGTCGTGCCGCAGCGGGAGGCGACCCGATGAGCCGTCCGCGCACCCTCCGGAACCGGCCCCCCGCGCCCGACGGCGTCCAGCAGCACCGCGACTGGCTCAGCCTGGTCGAGACCAGCGGCCCGTTCCTGAGCCTGCCGGTGCTGCGGGCCACCTGGCCCACCCTCGACGCGCTCGACAGGAAGACCCGCGAGCGGCTGCGGGTCGCGCACGCCACCTGGCAGGCCGACGCCGCCGCCGGCCAGCGCCCCTGGATCGGGTACGTCCTGACCGAGCTGCTCGGCTGGGGCGACGCCCTGCACGAGACCGGCCTGGACGCGCTCACCGTCGAGGTCGCCGAGCACGACACCGAGATCCGCCCGTCGTTCGCCCTGGTCGAGCCGGGGGAGGAGGTCAAGCCCGACAGCGTACGGCTGCTCGGGCTGATCTGCCCGCCCGGCAGCCAGCCGACCGCCCGGGTGCCCGGGTCGGCCTGGGCCGCCACCCCGGTGGACCGGCTCGCCCACCTGTGCCGGCACCACGGCGTCGAGCTGGGCCTGGTCACCGACGGGCGCTGGTGGGTGCTGGTCTGGGCGCCGCGCGGCCACACCACCACCGCGGTCTTCGACGCGATCTCCTGGCCGGAGGCGGCCGAGCGGGTCGTGGTCCGCGCCTTCGTCTCGCTGCTGCACCGTCGCCGGTTCTTCGCCGTGCCGGAGGCGGAACGGCTGGTGCCGCTGCTGCGGGCCAGCAGGGACAGGCAGGAGGAGATCACCGAGGCGCTCGGCGTCCAGGTCCGCAAGGCGGTCGAGCTGCTGGTCGCCGCGTTCGGCCGGGCCGACGTGCGGGACCGGGAGCGGGGCGGCACGGGCCTCCAGGAGGTCGACGCGCACGACGTGTACCGGGGCGCCGTCTCGGTGATGATGCGGATCGTCTTCCTGCTCTTCGCCGAGGAGCGCAAACTGCTGCCCGCCGACAACGAGCTGTATGCGACGGCGTACTCCGCCGGTCAGCTCTGCGCCGAGCTGGAGCAGCGGGCCGTGGAGGGGACCGAGGAGGACCTGGAGCACAGCACCGCCGCCTGGCACCGGCTGCTCGCCCTCTTCACCGCGGTGCACCGGGGCATCGAGCATCCCCGGCTCACCCTGCACGGCCACGACGGCTCGCTCTTCGACCCGGAGGCGTACCCCTGGCTGCCGCTGACCATCGACGACCGGACCGTGCTGCACATGCTCCGCGCCGTGCAGTACGTCGAGATCGGCACCGGTCGGTCCCGCGAACGTCGCCGGCTCAGCTTCCGCACCCTCGACGTCGAACAGATCGGGTACGTCTACGAGGGCCTGCTGTCGTTCGAGGGCTTCCGGGCGCAGGACGTCACGGTCGGGCTGATCGGCAAGGAAGGGCTGGAAGAGGAGGTCCTGCTCACCGACCTGGAGGCGCTCGCCGCGCGGGCCGGCGGTGACGTGTCGGCGCTGGCCAGGCTGCTCGCCGAGACGTACAAGGACTCGACAATCGGCTCGGCGGCGGCGCTGGCCAAGAAGCTCACCCCGCTGGAGGCGACCGAGCGGGAAGAAGCCCGCAAGAAGCTGCTCGCGGTCACCGGCGGCGACTATCCGCTGGCCGAGCGGCTGCTGCCGTACGCCGGGATCATTCGGGAGGATCTGCGCGGGCTGCCGGTGGTGATCCTGCCCGGGGCGCTCTTCGTCACCGAGTCGGCGCTGCGGAAGAACACCGGCACCCACTACACGCCGCGTGACCTGGCCGAGCAGGTGGTCGAGGGCGCCCTGGAGCCGCTGGTCTACGAGCCCGGCCCGTTGCAGACCGCCGACAAGACGCAGTGGAAGCCGAGGACGAGCCAGGAGATTCTGTCGCTCAAGGTCGCCGACATCGCGATGGGCTCGGCAGCCTTCCTGGTCGCGGCGGCCCGCTACCTCGCGAATCATCTGATCGAGGCGTGGAAGCGGGAGGGTGACGAACGGGCACGGGCGTATCTGGAGAACGCACCCGACCACCCGACCGACGTCGACCAGGACCCGGTGGTCATCGAGGCCCGCCGCCAGGTCATCGAACGCTGTCTCTACGGCGTGGACATCAACCCGATGGCCGTCGAGATGGCGAAGCTCTCGCTCTGGCTGGTCTCGATGGACCCGCAGCGCCCCTTCACCTTCCTCGACGACCGCCTGGTCGCCGGCGACTCCCTGCTCGGCATCACCTCGCTTGAGCAGTTGGAGTACATGCACCTCGACCCGAAGCAGGGCCGGAAGGTGCACGAGGACACCATCTTCGACTGGACCTCGGGCGTACGGTCGCTGGTCGGCGAGGTGGCGGACATCCGCCGCCAAATTGCTGATGTCGAACCCGGCGATGATCCGCTCGCTGCACTGCGGCGCAAGCGTGAACTGCTCGCCGAGGCCGACTGGAAGACTCAACAGTTGAGACTCTTCGCCGATCTGGCCGTCGGGGCTGCCCTCGCGCACGTCAGCAAGGGCGAGCGCGGTTTGGACGCCGGCTCCGTCGCGGCAGCCAAGATCGCCAACGATGTCGTCAAGGGTGAGACCGACGAGGAATCAGCCCGCGAGCAGGCGCGACGGTGGCTCGCTACCGACCATGTAGACGGATCATTCGACCGTCACCCGCTGCACTGGCCCCTGACCTTCCCCGAGGTCTTTGAACGCGGCGGCTTCGATGCAGTCATTGGCAATCCGCCCTTCCTTGGCGGCAAGAAGATTAGCGGTGCTAGTGGATCGGCTTATCGGGAATATCTGGTCGAAGTAGTTGGCAGAGGTGTGAAGGGAAATGCTGACTTAATCGCCTATTTCGAGCTTCAGGCCCATGTGTTGCTGAACAAGACTGGGCAAACTGGTCTTATTGCCACCAACACGCTTGCTCAAGGCGATACCCGAGAGGTGGGACTCGATCAGATTGTTGCTGATGGAGTGGAAATCCGCCGCGCAATCAAGAGCAGCCCTTGGCCGTCGCGATCTGCGGTGCTGGAGTTCTGCGCCGTTTGGACCAGCCGAGCTGAGCTTGGCCCCATGGCGGAGCGGCGCGCCGACGGGGTGGTAGTCGCCGGTATCACCCCCTCTCTCGATGCCGAATCACGGGTCTCTGGTAACCCGCATCGTCTAAGTAGCAGCGCTGGCATCTCGTTTATCGGTTCTTATGTCCTGGGGCTTGGCTTCACCATGGCGCCGGAGGATGCAGCGGCCCTTATCGCTAAGGATGAGCGCAACCGTGATGTCCTCTTCCCTTATCTCAACGGCCAAGATCTCAACTCCCGCCCCGACACATCGGCGAGTCGTTGGATCATCGACTTTGGTGAGCGATCTGAGGCTGAAGCTCGTACCTGGCCAGAACTTTGGCAACAGGTTGAGAAGTTGGTGAAGCCTGAGCGCGTAACAAAGGATGGGCGGAAATATCCGCGCATGGTGTACGAGTGGTGGAAATATTGGAATAGCCGTCCGGCAATGTTGGCGGCGATTGCGGGGCTGGAGCGGGTCGTTGTGATCACGCTGGTGAGCAAGACGGTGATGCCGGTGATGGTGCCCAACGGTCAGGTCTTCGCGCATAAGTTGGCTGTGTTTGCGACAGATGACATGGCGACGTTGGGGCTCCTGTCGAGTTCGGTGCACTACTGGTGGGCGGCCAGCCGCAGTTCGACAATGAAGGCAGATCTCAACTATTCACCGTCCGACGTGTTCGAAACGTTCGCGTTGCCGGAGTTGACCCAGGAGTTGCGGGAGCTGGGGGATCGGCTGGACACGTACCGGCGGCGGGTCATGCTGGGGCGGCAGGCCGGGCTGACCGCGACCTACAACCTGGTGTTCGACCCGGCCTGCACGGACGACGACATCGTGGAGCTGCGGCGGATCCACCGGGACATCGACGAGGCGGTCTGCCGGGCCTACGGCTGGGACGACCTGCTGCGGCAGGGCCTCGACCACGGTTTCCACAAGGCCGGCGCCTACACCCGCTACACCATCGGCCCGGCGGTGCAGCGCGAGGTCCTGGATCGGCTACTCGAACTCAACCACCAGCGCTACGCCGAGGAAAAAGCGAAGGGCCTGCACGACAAGAAGAAGTCCAGCCGCAAGGCCAGGGCCGAGCAGAGCAGCCTCTTCTGAACCCCCACTCCCGACCTCGCCCCCGGAGGCATCGTCCGTGTTCGTCCGTGGCCACCTCACCCGTCAGCCGGCGGTCGACCCGCGTGGCCTGATCTTTGCCGTCATCGACCTGGAGACCACCGGCCTCCACCCCGGGCAGGGTTCCCGGGTCTGCGAGGTGGGGATCGTCCGGATGCGCGGCGACGGCACCGTTCTGGACGAGTATTCGACGTTGGTCAACCCGGAGCTGCGGATCACCAACGACGAGCTGCACGGGATCACCAACGCCGAGGTCCGGTACGCCCCGACCTTCCGGCAGATCGCGGGCGACGTGCTGGCCTACCTCAGCGACGCCATCGTGGTGGGCCACAACCTGGACTTCGAAGAGAAGTTCCTGGTCGCGGAGTTCGGTCGCCTCGGCGTGGCACCGCAGCGCGTCCCCGGGCTCTGCACCCTGGTCACCGCCCGGATCCAGCTCGACCGGTGGGGCTACAAGCTGGACAACGTCGCCAACCTGATCACCGGGGAGTGGCCGGTCGCGCTGCACTCGGCGCTCGGGGACGCCCGAGCGCTCGCCGCGACGCTGGCGAAGCTGATCAGCACGGCACCACAGCCGCTGTCCTGGCTGGGGCCACCGCCGGCACCGCTGCCCAGCCTGCCGCGTACCGGGATCATCGCGCCCCGGGCGGTCGCGCTGCGCAAGGGCACCGACGGCTGGCTCGCCACCCTGACCGCGCGGCTGCCCCGGATGGCGTACCCGCCCGCGCCCCGGCCCGACGGGGTGCGCGACTACCGGGCGTTGCTGGCGCACGCACTCGCCGACGGCCGGATCGTCGGCGACGAGGCGGCACAGCTCGCGTTGCTCGCCGCCCGCGCCGGGCTGACCCAGACCACCGCCCGACAGGTACACGAGGAGTTTCTGGTCGAAGCCCGGAACCGGGCGGAGGCCGACGGCGTGGTGACCTCGACGGAGCTGCGCGAGCTGCAACGCGCGGCGAAGGAGCTGGCCGCGTCCCACCTGATCAGCGACCTGGCGGAGGCCGCCGCCGCGAACCGGGCCCGCAACACCGGCCCGCTCAAGGGCTGGCGCATCCTGCCGGTCGGCGAGTCCGGCCGTATCACCGAGGTCATCGACTACGCGGTCGAGCACGGGGCCAAGGTCGCGGTGAACCTCACCAAGACCGTCCGGCTCGTCGTCGCCGACGGCGTCGCGGAGGGCCACCCCCAGCTCGCCAAGGCGTACGCCGCCGGGGTCGAGGTGCTGGCGCCGGACCAGGCCCGGAAGCTCCTGGAGAACGAGGTCGAGCGGCGGAGCGCTGGGCTGTTCGCCAACCCCCACGGCGAGAGCGTCGCCAACCGGCTCGCCGCCGAGCAGGCCGCCGCCACCCGGCCCGCCCGTCCCGAGTGGCACGAGTACTGGCGGCCACACGAGCTGACCCCCGCCGAATACCACGCGAGGTTCGTCCAGCGCCGGGACGACCACTGGGACGACTGGGACGACGACTCCGACGACGACACCTACCACGAGATCCGGATCAGCGTGCCCAGCGCCGCGCGACCGACGACACCCGCTCCGACACCCGCCGTGGCGAAGAAGGGCGGCTGCCTCTCTGCGGTGGTCCTCTTCGGGGGACTCGCCGCCGGCGTGGCCGAGCTTGCCCAGCGGGCGTTGACATGACTCACGCTACGTTGGCAATCGCGGGGAAAATTCCTGGTCGCAAGGCGTCGTCTCCGAGACCCTTGGCGGCACAGACCGATTTGTTCACGTGTGCTGGCGGGTAGTCGGCGTCGCGGAACGGAGGATGAGCAGATGGCGGTCGACTCTCAGTCCAGGGCCACGACCCTTGATGTGGAGGGCCTGGTCAACATGGCCTGGGCAGGAAAGATCCGGGTTCCCCGGTTTCAGCGGTCGTTCCGGTGGAGCTGGGAGGACGTGCGCCGACTTTTCGACAGCATCGTCCAAGGCTACCCGATCGGCAGCCTGCTGCTGTGGACCCGCAGCGCCCCGGCTCAACGGTTGCAGCTTGGTGAACTCAGGATCGACGCACCGGCCGACAGCGCTGCCTTCTGGGTCGTCGATGGTCAACAGCGCATCACCAGCCTGGCCAATGCGTTGCATCCAGAGGGGCGAAAAGACAGAAGGTTCGCCCTTGCCTATGATCTTCGTACTGAGACGTTCGTCCGCACTCCAGCCGGCAAAGATCCTTTGGTCATTCCGTTGCCAGTGCTCTTCAATCTCCAAGAGCTGCTGAAGTGGTTCAGTGCAAATCCTGGTATTTCGGAGTACGTGGACAAGGCCAGTGCCATCACCCGGAGACTTCGGCAGTTCCAGGTGCCCGCGTACGAGGTCAGCCAAGACGATCCGACGGTGCTCCAGGACATCTTCGACCGTATGAACAACTACGGCAAACGGCTGTCCCGGGCAGAGATCTTCAGCGCGCTCAATGCGCAGGAAGAGGATGGCAAGCTCACGATCGATCGGATAGCCGAGAATATCGACCGCGACCTCGGGTTCGGTGCTATCGACGGCAACACGGTCCTCCAGGCTGTCCTTGCTCGCCGCGGCACTGATGTGAAGCGTGACATCCGCCATGAGTTCGCCGCACCGGACGACGAGGGTGGGGATGCCGCTTTCGCGGCAGGCGAGGAAGCCCTACGGCGGGCCGTGACGTTCCTCCAGCAAGAATGCTCGGTGCCCCACTTCACCATGCTGGCCTACCGGTATCTTCTCGTGCCGTTGGCCCGGCTTTTCGCGCACTACCCTGACCTTGACGCCCGGAATCGTCGGCTGCTGCGGCGCTGGTACTGGCGGGCGGCGGTTGCGGGGCCACAGCAGTTCAAGGCCGGCACGGGTGACGCGGCCAGACTGCTGTGCACGAAGGTGCGGACCGATGACCTGTCCGCGTCGATTCAAGGGCTGCTGGACCTGGTGGAGCAGAAGAACCCGTCGCTTCCGCGGCTACAGGGCTTCGCGACCAACCAGGCTGCCACCAAAATCGTCCTGTGCTCGTGGTGGGCCGCGGAGCCTCGCAGCCCGGAAACCGGCGAGCCGTATCAAATCGCTGACCTGGCAGACGTACTCCGTGACCAGGCGACTGCCCGCGACGCGGTTCGATACCTCATCCCAAGCCGGCAGGTGCCCAAGCGGTACCGGCCGGAGGCCGCCAACCGTGTGCTCATGCCGGCGCTGAGCGTCGACTCGGAGGAGGTCGGTGGGCTGCTCCTACGTCAGCCGACCGAGGACATGACGTGGTGGCCGGCCATGCTGCGGTCGCATGCCCTGACGGGCGACATCGTCGCGCATCTACGCAAGGGAGAAGTCGGCGAGGCGCTGACGATGCGCCAACACCTGCTAGCTACCAGTCTCGACAGTTTCCTCGAGCGAATGTGCGAGTGGCGGTTCGAAGACACTCCACCCCTGTTTGATCTCCTCATAGAGGACGAAGACGAGGGCGACGATGCCGACTACTGAGAGTCGATACGGTGTCTGGCTCGATGACGAGCGTGTCGGCACTCTGAACCATCGGGGTGACTACACCTGGTTTGCTTTTAGCGACGAGTACCTCAACGATCCACGTCGTTCGGTGCTGGGACTGGTATTTGAGCATGACCTGACCGCGGAGCATGCGAGCGCCCTTCGTCTGCCGCCATGGTTTTCCAACCTCCTGCCCGAGGGGCGACTGAGGCAATGGATCGCCGCCGACCGAGGCGTGTCCGTTGAGCGTGAAATGGAGTTGCTGGCCCAGGTCGGCCATGACCTGCCCGGCGCGGTTCGCGTGCTGCGAGAGGACCTGCCGCCGGATGACGGCTGGCATCCGGGGCGAGCGACGGCCGACCCGTACGGCGACACAGGCATGCTCCGAGATGACCACCCTGCCGCCGGCTGGCGTTTCTCGCTCGCTGGGGTAGGGCTCAAGTTCTCCATGCTGCGCAAGGATGATCGCTTGACGTTGCCCGCGTATGGCGAGGGCGGCGACTGGATCGTGAAGCTGCCCGACCGCCTCCACGCGGACGTGCCGCGCAACGAGTTCGCCATGATGACGCTGGCCGCCGAGGTGGGTATCGAGGTGCCAGAGCGCTTGCTTGTCCACCGTGACCAGCTCGAGAACCTTCCACCCAACGTCTGGCCCAACCACGAGGAGTTCGCTTACGCGGTGGCGCGGTTCGACCGTGACAGCGGCCGCCGACGTGTGCACATCGAGGACTTCGCTCAGGTGCGCAACTTCTATCCGAACGAGAAGTATCGTGGCAACTTTGAAACGCTGGCCAGCCTGATCTATCGCCGTGGAAAGGATCTGCCGTCGTTGCGCGAGTTCGCTCGCCGAATGGCATTCAACATCCTCATCAACAACGGCGATGCCCATTTGAAGAACTGGTCGCTCATCTACCGTGACCGGCGGGTGCCCACGTTGGCACCCGCGTACGACCTCGTCTCGACCGGCGTTTACCGGATCGAAGGCCAAGAGGACCTGGGCCTCAAGTTCGGCAAGACGCGGCGGTTCGACCGGGTGAGTTTGGCGACCTTCAGCCGCCTCGAGCGTCTCCTCGGCGTCGAGGACGGCTGCCTTCAGGAGTGCGTTGTAGAGGTGGCTGACCGCGTACGGGCAAGTTGGCCGGCGACCGCCGAGCTACTGGAGGCGAATCCGGCACTGCGGGACGCCATCGGTCAAGTCGTCGCTGACCGGTACCGCACGTTGCTGCGCACGTAGCCGCACCCAGGGCCGGCGGACGCCGGACGGATGAGTGGGGAATGGAGGTGTGACGTGGCGAAGCAGCTCATCGTCGAACGGCTGCGCGAGGCGAGCGAGCGTACCCAGTTCCTGATCACTACCCACTCGGCCGTGCTGACGGATCGGCTCAAGCCCGAGGAGCTGATCGCGTTCGCCCGTGCCGATGACGGATCGTCGGTGATTCTCACCGAACACATCCCTCAACCCAGGAGACACCAGTGACGTTGCAGGGGCAGGACGGTCTCTTTCCCCACCCGCGTGGCGAGCAGCAGGCGTTGGCGCCGTCCGCCGCCGACGCCCCCACCCCGGAGTCTGCCCACCCGCTCGACCTGCCACAGGTCTTCGAACCGGCCACCTCGCACCAGGTCCGGGACGAGTTGCAGGAGCTGATCCGCCGGGACCTGCTCGGCCCGTGGGCCGGCGAGCGGGAGGTGTTCCCGCCCAGCTCGATGGGGCCGCGCGAGCGCTACCTGATCGGGATGATCGGCCCGAAGCCACGACTGGGTAGCAATCGGGGCCCGGCCGAGCAGACGACCGATGTGGACGAGACGGTCCAGGGCGACGGCGGCGACGGCGAGCCGCCGGAGGTGCTCACCCCGCAGATGCTCGGCAAGATGTGGGCCTCGTCCATGGGGCTCTCCTTCGCGGTGCCGGCCGACGTCGACGTACTGACCGTCACCGCCGCCTGGGGGCAGTACCGGCCGGTCGAGGTCACGGACGAGCATGAGAAGAAGCACCGTGTCTGGGCGCGCGAGCCGGTCTCGTACGACCGGGAGGTGCGGCTCGACCGCGAGCCGTCGTACCGGATTCCGCTGACCGTGACCGACCCGGATGCGCCCGGGGTGCACCTGGCCGTCGACGTCCGGCCCCGGGACGACCGCCGGGTCGTCCAGGTGGTGTTGGTCAACACCAAGGCCGAGCCGCAGAACAACGCCGAGACCGCCTGGCTGTTCCAGTGCGGGCTGACCGTGACCGCGCTCGACGGCCACCGCGCGGTCTTCCTGCCGATCGACGACCCGCTGGACGACGTACGCCGGTTGCACGACGACCTGGAGGAGGCGCACCTGCGGCTGCTCTACCGGGCCCAGCGCCGGTACGCCTCCGGCCGCAACGTCGCCGTCCACCCGGAGGTCCGCGACGGCGAACGCTGCGCGCACCGGCTCACCACCACCTGGCTGCCCCGCTACGACGTGCCGGCCACCGTCGCCTCCGTCGACCCGGACAGCCCGCTGGCCCGGGTCGAGCTTGGCATGGACGCCCTGGCCACCGCCGACCCCGACCAGCTCCGGGCCGGTCTGGCGCCGCTCGCCGACGGGTACGCCGGCTGGCTCGACCGGCAGGCGGACCGGATCGCGGAGCTGCCCGAGCCGCTGCGCCCGGCCGCCGAAAACGCGGTACACACCGCCCGGCGGGTGGCGGAGCGGATTCGGGCCGGGATCGCCCTGCTCACCGACCCGGCCGTGCCGGGGCACGTCGACGCGCTCGCCGCGTTCCGCTTCGCCAACCGGGCGATGGCGTTGCAGCGCCGGCACACCGAGATCGCCCGGCTCCGCGAGGAGCACGACCTGTCGTACGCCGAGGCGGAGGCGAGGGTGGAGGCGCGCGGCCCCGCGGCGGCGTCCTGGCGGCCGTTCCAGCTCGCCTTCGTGTTGCTGAACCTGCCGCCGCTGACCGACCCGACGCACCCGGAACGGGCGGCAGACGCCGGCGCCACCGTCGACCTGCTGTTCTTCCCGACCGGTGGCGGCAAGACCGAGGCGTACCTCGGGCTCACCGCCTTCACCTTCGCGATCCGCCGCCTCCAGGGCATCGTCGGGGACGGGGAGCGGGCCCGAAGCGGTGCGGCCGGGGTCGCGGTGCTGATGCGCTACACGCTCCGGCTGCTCACCGCGCAGCAGTTCCAGCGGGCCGCCGCGCTGGTCTGCGCGGCCGAGGTGCTGCGCCGCGCCGACGAGGCGACCTGGGGGAGCGAGCCGTTCCGGATCGGTCTCTGGGTCGGTGGCGGTGTCTCGCCGAACTGGTACGACGAGGCCGCGGAGCAGATCGCCGCCGCCCGGGAGAGCGGCGACAGCAAGCACACCAACGTGCTCCAGACCCTGAGCTGCCCGTGGTGCGGGACCGCGCTGCACGGCCACGAACACCTCGAACCGGCTGAGGACGAGCGGCGGATTCGGCTCTTCTGCCCCCGCGCCGAGGGCGCCGACGCCTGCCCGTTCGCCAAGACCCGGTCCGCCGAGGGGCTGCCGATCCTCACCGTCGACGAGGAGATCTACCGGTACGCCCCCAGCCTGGTCATCGCCACCGTCGACAAGCTCGCCCAGCTCCCGTGGAAGGGGTACGCGGGCATCCTCTTCGGCCGGGTGCGGCAGCGCTGTCCCCGGCACGGCTACCGGCACGACGACCTGGACGTCAAGACCGGCTGCGCCGGCGCCCACAACGCGAAGGGCAGACTGCCGGCGGTACGCAGCGAGCCGGTGCTCCGGCTCCGCCCACCGGACCTGATCATCCAGGACGAGCTGCACCTGATCTCCGGCGCGCTCGGCACCACGGTCGGGCTCTTCGAGGCGGCCGTCGCCGAACTCTGCACCTGGCCGACGCCGGCCGGCGGCGAGACCGGGCCGAAGATCGTCGCCTCGACGGCGACCACCAAACGCGCCCGGGAGCAGGTGCTCGGCGTCTTCGGCCGGCAACTGGCGGTGTTCCCGCCCCCGGTCATCGACATCACCGACACCTTCTTCAGCACCCAGGTGCCGGTGACCGCCGACAACCCCGGCCGGCGCTACCTCGGCATCTGCGCCCACGGCGTACGCCTGAAGTCCGCCGAGATCCGGCTGGCCGAGATCCTGCTGGTCGCCGGCCAGACCCTCTTCGACCGGTACGGCGAGCCGGCCGACCCGTACCTGACGCTGGTCGGCTACTTCAACGCCACCCGGGAACTCGCCGGGATGCGCCGCTACCTCGACGACCAGGTCACCAACCGGGTACGCGGAACCGGCCGGCGCCCCGAACTCTCCGACCGGATCGTGACCCCCACCGGGATGCTGGCCATCCAGGAACTGACCTCCCGGATCTCGTCGGCCGACATCAGCGACGTGCTGAAGCGGCTGGAGATCCCGTTCGACCCGGAGTTCGACACCACCGCCCGACGGCGTGCGATCCACGAGAACATCCGGGAGGCGCACCGCGCCAAGTCCGGTAGCACCGCCAAGCCCAGCTACCACCCGCTGGTGCAGCGGTTCCACAAGCGGGGCGACGACGGGCGGCTGCCGGTGGACGCGGTGCTGGCCACCTCGATGCTCCAGGTCGGAGTCGACGTCTCCCGGTTCGGCCTGATGGTCGTCACCGGCCAGCCGAAGAACACCGCCGAGTACATCCAGGCCTCGTCCCGGGTCGGCCGGGACCCGCGCCGCCCCGGCCTGGTGGTGACCCTCTACAACTGGACCCGGCCCCGCGACCTGGCCCACTTCGAGGACTTCGAGTACTACCACGCCACCTTCTACCGCCAGGTGGAGGCGCTGTCGGTCACCCCGTACACCCGCCGCGCGCTGGACCGTGGCACGACCGCGACGTTCGTCGCGGCCGTGCGCAACGCGGAGGAGGCGTTCTCCCGCAACACCGACGCGCACGACGTGCCGCTGGACGGCCCCGAGGTACGCCGGATCATCGACCGGATGCTGGCGCGGGCCGAGGTGATCGGCGGCGAGCGTGGCCGGGACTACCTGCACGAGCGGCTCAGCCGGCTCAAGGACAGGTGGAACCTGGCCAAGACCGGCAACACCCGGCTCGGCTACGACGAGGGGATGTTCCGGCAGCAGCGGCTGGTCGGGCTCCTGGAGCGGGCGGAGGGACAGCCCTGGGGCGATCTCACCGTCGGCCAGTCCATGCGGGAGACCGAGAACGAGATCAACCTGCTGGTGCCCGGCGTCACCGAGCTGTTCCAGCCACTCTACGGCGCGCCCCCGTGGTCGTACGGCGCCGCGGACGACGACGGGGAGCGCGCCGACGGCGCGGAGCGAACCGACGACGGCGCCGCCGAGGTTGTCGAGACCGGAGGGGAGAACTGATGCCGCCTGCCAGGCACTTCCGACGGGTCGGCGCCGTCCGGCCCAGCCACCTGATGTTCACCGCGGGGGTCGGCTCCCTGGTCGATTTGCCCAACCTCTCCGTGCTGGTTCGCGGTCTCGACGACTGGGACTACAGCGCCATCCCGGAGCGGGAGGAGATCAAGGAACCCCGGCTGCTGGAGAAGGTCCGTAGGACCATCGGAAGATCGGTCGAGCAGTTGCGCCCGGCGCCCTGGCTGAGCGGCACCGACCAGGACCCGACCGGGCCGGCGGCCCGGGTCGGCGTGCCGGTGGTGCCCTTCCCGTCCTGGCTGCGGTGTACCGCCTGCGACGAGCTGGCGCCGATCGAGTCCAGAATCTTCGGCTTCGAGAACGCCAAACCCCGCAAGCCGCACGAGGCCCGCTTCTTCCACGCCGCGTGCCCCAGGACCCGGCGCAAGCCGCTGGCGGTCGCGGCCCGGTTCGTCCTGGCCTGCACCGCCGGGCACCTGGACGACTTCCCGTACCCGCAGTTCGTGCACCTCGGCGGCGCGTGCCCCAAGGCGAGCCATCCCCGGCTGCGGATGGAAGACCGGGGCGGCAACCTCGGCGCCAACGTCCGGATCCTCTGCCTGAACTGCAGGGCCAACCGCAACCTGCGCGAGGTGTTCGGGGACCGGGGGATCGAGAAGCTGCCCCGCTGCCGGGGGCGGCGGGCGCACCTCGGCGACTTCGAGTCCGAACCCTGCGGTGCGGACCTGCGGGTGCTGGTCGTCGGCGCCTCCAACCAGTGGTTCGCGCAGACCCTCTCCGCACTGGCCGTGCCGCCCAGCGGGGCCAGTGAGCTGGCGGCGAGGGTGGAGCGGCACTGGGACTCGCTGGAGCAGTTCGAGGAGTCCGTGATCTCGTTCGCCCGCAAGGTGGTGCCGATCATGCGGGAGTTCGAGCAGTGGTCGGACGCGGAGATCTGGGCGGCGATCCAACGCCACCGGGCCGGCATCAAGGACGACGACGAGGAGTCGGACCTGCGGAAGCGGGAGTGGGAGATCTTCTCCGCCGGGCAGCTTCCCGAACCCACCGGCGATCTGGCGCTGCGCCGCGACCCGAACGGTGTTCCGGGCCGGCTCAAGGACATCTACGCCGACGTGGTCCAGGCCGAGCGGCTGCGCGAGGTGCGGGCGCTGGTCGGCTTCACCCGGCTCGACGCCCCCGATCCCAACGACCCCGACCTGGTCAAGTCGGCGCCGCTGACCCGGTCGGCCCCGGAATGGGTGCCGGCCACCGAGGTCCGCGGCGAGGGCATCTTCCTGCGGTTTTCCGAGGAGCTGCTGACCGGCTGGATCCGCCGGGTCGAGCGGAGCAGCGCGATGATCGAGCATCGCGAGGCGTACGGACGGTTCCGGCGTAACCGCTACTCCAACCGGATCGCCGGCCCGTTCGACCCCATGCGGAACTGGCCGGGGGAACGGTACATCGCCCTGCACACCCTGTCGCACCTGCTGATCCGCGCCATCTCACTGGAGTGCGGTTACAGTTCGGCGAGTCTGTCGGAACGGATCTACGCCAAGGACGGCCCGGAGTCCCGGGCGGGAATCCTCATCTACACCGCGGTGCCCGACGCCGAGGGAACACTCGGCGGGCTGGTGTCGCTGGCCGAGGAGGAGCCGCTGATCCGGATCACCCGGCGGGCGCTCGGCGACGCCCTGCACTGCTCCTCCGACCCGCTCTGCGCCGAACGGCTGCCGCAGGAGCCGGCGGACTTCCTGCACGGCGCCGCCTGCCACGTCTGCCTCTTCGTCTCCGAAACCACCTGCGAGCGGGGCAATCGCTTCCTCGACCGGCGCTTCGTGGTGCCGATCGACGATCCGGAGCTGGCGCTCTTCCCCGAGCTTCCATGAGCTGGTACCCGGCGTTCCAGGCGGCGGCCGAGGCCGCCGCCGAACGGCTCGGCCCCGAACATCTGCGGGCACTCGCCGACCGGCTCGGCGGCGGCTGGCCCGAGGAGGCGGTCCGGCACGCCGTGCCGGTGCCGGAGTTTGCCGAGGTGGCCGGGCCGGTGCTGGCCGCGCGGCGGGCCGACGGCGTACCCGCAGGGGAAGCCGCCGCCTACCTGCGCGGCCTCGCCGCCGGGCACGCCCAGCGGTCGGCCGCCGTCCGGGTCGAGTCGGTGTGGAGCGGCCCGAGCACCCATCCGGTGCCGGTTCGCGCCACCGCCCAGGTGCTGGTCGATCTGGTCGGTGAGGCCGTCCGCGAGCTGCTGTTGATGACGTACTCGGCGAAGCCGTATCCGCCGCTGCTGACCGCGTTGGCGGCGGCGGTCGAGCGGGGCGTCACGGTCACCGTCGTGGTGGAGACGTTGGCCGGCGCGGGGAGCGCACTGGGCGGGACAGAGCCAGCCGCGGCCTTCGCCGCCGTCCCGGGAATCCGGCTCTGGCACTGGCCGGTGGCGCAGCGGCCCGAGCCGGGCGCGAAGATGCACGCCAAGATCGCGGTGGCGGATCGGCGGACGCTGCTGGTCTCCAGCGCGAACCTCACCCAGTCCGGGGCCGCGAGGAACGTCGAGGCCGGGCTGCTGGTCCGGGGCGGTAGCGCGCCGCGCCGGGCGGCCGAGCACGTCGCCGAGTTGACGGCGAGAGGCGTACTGGCCCCGCTGCGGATCGGACGGTAGGGAGAGCACCATGCGCAGCAGGACGACGATGGACGGCGACACCGGAGCAACCGTCGCCGCACACGACATCGCCCGTCTCGCCAACGTCGGCCGGGCGGCGGTCAGCAACTGGCGTCGCCGGTTCCCTGACTTTCCCGAGCCGGTCGGGGGCAGCTCCGCCAGCCCGCTCTACTCCCTGGCCGAAGTCGAAGCGTGGTTGACCCGGCACGGTAAGCCGTTCACCCTGCTCCCCGGGGACCGGGTCTGGCAGCAGGTCCGCGGCGCGGTCGACGACCTCACGCTCGGCAACCTGGTGGGCGCCATCGGGGCGTTCCTGGTCTTCCTGCGCCGCGAGCCCGACGGCTGGAAGCGGCTGGCCGGTGAACCCGACGAGGTCGTCGCCGAGCGGCTGCCCGAGCTGATGGCACCCGTCCTGCCGGATCTCCCCGGGGCGTCGACCATCCGCCTCGACGAACGGTGGATCGGGATCGTCCGGCGGGTCGCCGAGGCCGCCGAGGAGCAGGGCGACCGGGAACTCTTCGAGTTCCTGTGCGACCGCTACCTTCAGGTGCACTCGCGGCGGTACGCCGCCGTGACCCCCGCCCCACTCGCCGGGCTGATGGTCGAGCTGGCCGACGTACGCGGGGCGGTGGTGCTCGACCCGGCCTGCGGGATCGGCACCCTGCTGATGGCGGCGCACGCCGCCGGGGCCGCCCGGCTCGGCGGGCAGGAACTCGACCTCGTCTCCGCCCAACTCGCCGCCGCCCGGACGTTGCTGCACGACACCGTCGTACGCGTGGTCGCCGGCGACTCGCTGCGCGCCGACGCCTTCGCCGGGGAGCTGGCCGACGTCGTGCTCTGCGATCCGCCGTTCAACGACCGCAGCTGGGGCTACGACGAACTGGTCAGCGACCCCCGCTGGACCCACGGCCTGCCGCCGCGCGGCGAACCGGAGCTGGCCTGGGCGCAGCACTGCCTGGCCCGGGTCAGACCCGGTGGGTGGGTGCTGCTGATGATGCCGGCGAGCGTGGCGAATCGACGTGCCGGGCGGCGGATCCGGGGCAACCTGCTCCGGACCGGTGCGCTCCGGGCCGTGATCAGCCTGCCCGGCGGAACCACCGGTACGGTGCCTCCGGACCTGTGGATACTGCGTCGACCGGAAAGTACCGACGTCCCGCCGTCCCGGATCCTCCTGGTCGACGCGACTGCGGACCTGTCGGTGGCCGGCGAGGCGTGGCGGTCCTTCCTCGCGACCGGTCCCAACGGTGACGGCAGGGGCGGGAAGCTGGCGCCATCGAGCCGGGCGGTGCGGGTGATCGACCTGCTCGACGACGAGGTGGACCTCAGCCCGGCCCGCCAGCTGCACACCGTCGGCACGGACCCGCGGACGGGGGAACTCGAGCCGATACGGCTGGAGCTGCTCTCGTCCCTGGCCGCGCTGCCGGGGATGCTGCCGGAGCTGGCCGTCCGCGGCCGGGCGGAGATGTCCACCTCGACGACGGTTGGCGAGCTGGTCAGGGCCGGGGTCGTCGCCGTGCATCAGGCTCCCCTGAGGACGACCGTCGACGAGGGAGAGCTTCCCCTCCTCACCGCGCAGGACGTACTCGTCGGTCGTCCGCCGTCCGGACGGACCACGAACGTCCCAGGAATGGTGACGGTCGAGGCGGGAGACGTCGTCGTGCCGGTCGCGCTGCGGGAGCCGGTGGCCCGGGTGGTCACCGAAGGGGGAAGCGTTCTCGGGCCCCAGCTCCTGCTGTTCCGCGTGGACCAGGAGCGGATGGACCCGCATTTTCTCGCCGGACTCTTCCGGGCTTTCCAGCACCAGGCGGCTGGCGTCCGGAGCGCGTCCCTGCTGGCCAGGACGGACATTCGCCGCACCCCGGTTCCCCGGCTGTCGTTGGCGGAACAGCGGAGGTACGGCGAGGCTTTCCGGCGACTCGTCGCGTTCGCGGATACCATCCGGTCGGCGGCGTCCCTCGCGGAGACACTGATCTGCCTGAGCTTCAACGGTTTGGCTGACGGGAGCATCCAGCCGTCATCCACCGCCGACTAGCCGTGCGACTGCCCGACGGCGTGCTGGAGGAGCCGTGTCCGGACGAACGGTGATCAACAATCGTTACGAGCTCGATGCGTTTCCCATTGGCAAGGGCGGGATGGGCGAGGTGTGGGGTGGCCGTGACACCGTGCTCGACCGGGAGGTGGCCGTCAAGTTCATCCGCCCGCGGGACGACGTCCGGGGCGAGGATCTCATCCGGCGTTTCGACCGCGAGGCCCGGGTGACCGCCCGGCTCGTCCATCCCGGCGTACCCGCGGTGCATGACTTCGGAGTCCATGAGGGACGGCCGTACCTGGTCATGCAGCGAATCCGAGGCGTGAGTGTCGCCGACGTCATCGCCGAACAGGGCTCGCTTCCGCTCGGCTGGGCCGCCGCCATCGCGGCCCAGACCTGTGCGGTGCTCTCGGTCGCGCACCGGGCGTCGCTGGTCCACCGGGATCTCAAGCCGAGCAACCTGATGCTCGAACCCGATGGTGGGGTCAAGGTACTCGACTTCGGACTCGCGGCCGCGCTGGACCTGCCCGACTTCTCCCGCATCACGCAGACCGGTGAGAGTTTCGGGACCCTGCCGTACATGGCGCCAGAACAGATCGAGGCCGCCCAGAGCGACGCTCGGACCGACCTCTACGCCCTGGGCTGCACCCTCTACGAGATGCTGACCGGCGAGCAACTCTTTGCCGGCGCCACCCCGTACGTGGTGATGCGCAAGCAACTCGACGGCTGGACCCGGCCATTCCGGGCGGCCCGCGCGGAGATTCCCGCCGCGCTCGAGGAACTGTTGCGCGACCTGCTGCGACGGAAGCCGGAGGAGCGGCCGGCGGACGCCGACGCCGTCTACGAACGTCTCCTGCCCTTCGCGACCGATCTCGGACCGCTGCCGGGCGTGGTCGAGACGTCGGCCCGACCCAGCCCGCTCCGGATGTACGCCGATGTGGTCAGCCGGATTCTCATGCCGGCATCGACGCCTCCGCGCCCTGGCCCACCACCTGTCGTGCCGGCTGGAGGGGACGCCGGCGGAGAACCCGAGATGGAGGGTTCGGGCGCGAAGGAGCGTGGGGTGGTCCGAGACTCCAGCATGCCGCTCAGCCGGAACGACCTCGACCTGGTCAGGCGCGAAGCCAGACGACTCGTCGCGCAGTCGCGGCACCGGCAGGCGGCCGACGTCCTCGGCAACGTCATCGAGCCGGCCATCCGAAGCCTCGGTCCGCTCGACGACGACGTGATCAGTCTCCGAATGCAGTTCGCCGACGTGCTTTTCAACGGTGGCGACTACCGGCGGGCCGCTCCCGCCTACCAGCGCCTCGCCGCCGACCTCGGCAAGCGGCCCGGAATTCCGCCGGAGCGGGCCTTCGACTGCCGTCGCCAGGCGGCCGCCTGCCACGCCCTGATCGGACAGACCAGTCTCGCGCTGCGCCAGCTGGAGGAACTGCTGCGTGACGAACGCGGGCAGTTCGGCGACGACCACGAGCGGGTCGTGGAACTCCGCCGACAGATCGGGCTGCTCCGACCGAGCGCCGAAAACCGGTGACCCGCCGCGACCGTGCGCCGGGAGCATCTCGGCATGCGTGGTGATCCCCGGCACGACGCCATGTCGGCGGCGAAGAAGGCCTGGTACGCCTGCAATGGGGTACTTCCGCCGGAAGAGGGCGGTGGGCACGCGGGCACGCTCCTCGGCACGGACGACCGGCACGGACCGACGATCCCGGCTGGCGCCAACTCGCGAAGAAGACGTTCGGGTCGTGAGAGGCGGGGCGGCGCGCAGGCGACGGCTACGGGCTCTCGGACGATCCGGCGTCGTCGGGTGCCGGGGCGACCCGCGCGGCGTCGTCGGCCGGCGCGGCGAGGCGTTCGGCGAGGTCGTCGACGGTACGCCAGACGGCCGGGTCCACCCAGTAGCCGGAGTGCCGGCGCGGGGCGGGCAGGGGCTGACCGTGGACGTACCAGTTCGTCGCCGGGTCGGGGAGTTCGACGTCGACCCGGGCCGGGTGCCCGGACGGGAAGACCGGGCCGCCGATGTAGTCGGTCTGGTAGTGGAAGTTGCGCCAGGCGTACAGCCCGGCCTCGGCGTCGTCGCCGGTCGGGGCGAGCCGACGCAGCACGGACTCGCCGAAGTACGCGGGGAACGCCCAGCCGTACAGGGTGGTCAGCGGCGATCCGAAGGTGACCAGGGCCACCGAGGCGTCCGGCGGCCGGTGCTCGCGTTGCAGCAGGGCGGCCGCGGCCAGCACCGTGCCCTGGCTGTGCGCGGCGATGACCACCCGGCCGCCGCTGTCGCGCAGCCGCCACAGTCGTCGCTGGAGTTCGGGGACGGCCCGCTCGGCGTACGACGGTGGGGCCAGCGGATGGTACGCGCGCGGCCAGAAGGTCAGGACGTCCCAGAGTACGGCGATGCGACGCCGGCTGTGCAGGTCCCGCCAGCCGCGCCGGAGCACCAGGATCACCACGGCCGGGACGCCGGCCGCCAGGTAGCTGCCGAGCGTCGTCGCCCACTGCGTACCCCAGGGCTGCTTGCCGTGGAGCTGGTAGCGGACCAGGAGGACGGCGAGCAGCACCGCCCCGGTCGCCGCGATCGCGGTGCACAGCGTGTCGAGGTCGCGGGGTATCCGGGCGACCCGGCGGGCCCGGGCGATCCGGGCCGCCCAGCCGTGGTCGAGGCGCAGTCGGGCCGCCCATCCCCGGGTTCGCCGGACAGGCGGGTCGTCGTCGAGGGCGTCCCGCTGCCAGCCCGGCTCGCTCTCCGGCCGGGGCCGCTGCCCGCGGTACCAGGCCCGGACCCGGGCCAGCGCCACCGGGTCGATCCCGGCCCGCACGTAGCCGACCAGCTCGTACGCGACGAAGAGCAGGACCAGGGCCAGCGGCACCAGGGTCAGGTAGGGCACGAGCTTGCCGACGATCGGGTAGACGTACAGCTCGACCTGGCCGTTGGGCACGGCCGGGAGGTGTGCCCGGGTCGAGACCTCGGCGGTCAGCGCCGCGACCCGCGTCATCACGCTGACCAGGACGACGTCGAGCGCCAGGACGCCGAGGGTGAGCGCCACGAACGGGCCGAAGGCGAGGAAGGTGCCGCGTACCCAGCCGCCGGTGATCGTGACGGCCAGCACCAGCAGCAGGGCGAGGAAGACGCCGCAGAGGACGACGTCCGCCACGGTCTGCATCCCGGGTAGGTAGCCGAACGGTTGGGCGTACGCCGGCTGGACCGCCGCGAACCATCCGGCGAGGCCGACGGCGGCGCCACCGAGTCCGAGCAGCGTCAGCGGTACGGCCGCCGGCCGGTGCTCGACGGCGACGAAGACGAGCGCGCCGAGCAGGACCAGCCCGCCGAGGGCCAGCGCGAGGCACCCGGCGAGCGTGGCGGCGCCGACCCCGACCTGTTGCCCGCTCTCCAGGACGGTGTGGGCCAGCGCCACCGCCACGAAGGCCAACCCGGCCGCGAGGTGCAGATAGCCGAGGTCGAGGGCGCTGCGCTGGCCGTCCCAGAAGCACGGGTCGGCGAGGCCCACCCCGCGGCGGGTCGCGGTCTCGGTCCGCCCGGCCGGCGCCGTGGCGTCGGGCGTCGGGGTGGGTGTGGTCGCCTCGTACCGGCTGATACTGCGCAGTGCCAGGACGGCCAGCAGGGCGAGCAGGGCGAGTGGCAGCAGCGCGCCGGCCAGGATCCGCCGTCCGGGATGCCCGGTGAGCGGTGCGGCGTGCAGCAGCGCGAGCGGCCAGGTGTCGTCGGCGCAGGCGGGCTGGCCGCCGCACTGGTAGCCGAGCAGTTCCATCCCGGCCAGCGCGGCGATCAGCAGCAGGTTCAGGGTGAGGCCGAGGGCGGCCCAGCGTACCGTCGCCCGGTGCAGCCAGAACCGGACCCGGCCGGCGTGGGTTCGGGGCGTGCACATCCAGCCCGCCACGTTCGCCAGCGCGAACGGGAAGAGCAGCAACCACAGCACCCGCGACCCGCTGCGCGAGGTCAGTCCGCCCCACGAGTACGCCTCGACGTGTCGGCCGGCCACGTCCGCGGTTCGGTAGAAGCCGGCGATGCGGTCCCCGGCGACGTGCTGCGGTGCCGCGTCACCGAGCAGGTCCTCCGGTGTGGTGCCGCCGACCCCGTGCAGCCGGAGTTCGGTGACGCCGCCGAGGTCGGCGACCGGCGGGATCAGCCCGGACGGGCGGGGCACCGGCGACGTGTCGTGGCGCTGCAGCGGCATGACGTACCACCTGGATCGTCGGGTCCGCGGCAGCCGGTGCCCCGTGCGCCCGGCGGGTCGGTCGGCGGGCACCCGGGAACACCCGAACGGGTCGGGCTGGTCGTCCCCACGCTGCCCGGCGCCACGCCGGAACGCTGTCGCAACGCCGACAGGAGACCACCTCCGGGACCGCGTGACCGGCGGTTTCGCCCCATCGGGTGACCGCGCCGGCGTCGATCCGGCGGTGGGGTGGCACGGACCGGGGTACGCGGGCGGGTCGGATCAGATGATGCCGCCGGCCGCGCGGAGGTTCTGCCCGGTCATCCAGCGGCCGTCCGGGCCGACCAGAAAGGCCACCACGTCGGCGACGTCCGCCGGTTCGCCGAGTCGGCCCAGCGGACTCAGCGCGCGGATCCGCTCGAGCGAGTCGGCGGAGTTGGCGCTGCGCAGCAGGTCGGTGTCGGTGGCGCCGGGCGAGACGGTGTTCACGGTGATCCCCCGCCCGCCGAGTTCCCGCGCCGCCACCCTGGTGAACTGTTCGACCGCCGCCTTGCTCGCGGCGTAGACCGCGACCCCCGGGACGGCCAGAACGGTGTTGGCGGTGGAGATGGTGACGATTCGACCGCCGTCGCGCATCCGCCGGGCGGCGTGTTGCAGCGCCCGGAAGACGCCCCGGGTGTTGACCGCCATCACCCGGTCGTAGTCCTCGGCCGAGACCTCGGCGATCGGCGCCGTATGGACCACGGCGGCGTTGTTGACCAGGATGTCGAGCCCGTCGAGCAGGTCGTCGGCCGCGGCGAAGAGCGCGTCCACGTCGGCGTCGACGCCGACGTCGGCGCGGACCGGGGTGGCCCGCCCGGCGCAGTGCTCGGCGACCAGTTTGGCCGCCGCCTCGTCCTCCCGGTAGCTGAAGACCACCCGGGCGCCGTCGGCCACCAACCGCTGCACGATCGCCCGGCCGATCCCCCGCGACCCGCCGGTGACGATCGCCCCCTTGCCGTCCAGTACCCCCACGCCACCTCCCGGCTCCGGTCGTCATCCCCGGTGAGTGGTGATCTCGCCACCACCGGTGAACGATCTTACTGCTGCCGCCGTCCGACGGAGCCGTACCGCATCGATTGTTGCTTCGCGGTTGTGCATGGATGACGATTGATGTCCGGGGGGATCTCCCACAAGGAGCCATCTCATGTCGGACGCAACCCAGGCTCCGGATGTCCACTCCCACCCACTCGGCCCCGGCCGGCCCGCGCTCGCCGTCGCCGACCTCCCCGAACCCGAGGAGGTCTTCAGGGTCCGCCGCATCGGACCGCGCGAGCTCGTCATGTACGCCCTCGGTCCCAGCCTGATCGCCCTCGGCATCTCGATCGGCAGCGGCGAGTGGCTCCTCGGTCCACAGGCGGTGGGGCAGTTCGGCTTCGTCGGCGTCGGCTGGGTCATCCTCGTCTCGGCGGTGCTGCAGACGTTCTACGACATCGAGTGCGCCCGGTACGTGATCGCGACCGGCGAGGCCCCGGTGGTCGGCTGGGGGCGGGTGCCGCCCGGCGTCCTGCTCTGGGTGCCGCTCTCGGTCTTCCTGGTCATCTTCGCGTTCATCGCCGGCGGCTGGGCGGCCTCGGCCGGCGAGGGCGTGTACGCGCTGATCCACGGCGAGGTCGCGCCGTCCGGCGCCGAAGAACCCCGGCTCTGGGCGATCGCGCTGCTGGCGCTGGTCTTCGTCATCGCCGCCGCGGCGAAACGGGTCAGCCGGGCCCTCGAGCTCGCCAACTGGGTGATGATCGGCACCATCCTGGTCGTCCTCCTGCTCGTCGCCCTCGTCGTCGTCCCCTTCGACCTCTGGTGGGAGGGGATCCGGGGTTTCGTCACCCCGGCCGCACCGCCGGACGGGATCATCGCCACCCAGCTCGGCGGGCTCGCCGGCTTCACCGCGCTCGTCTCCGGACTGAACTGGTACGCGATGGGCCACTACCGGGACAAGGGCTACGGCATGGGCTACCGTACCGGCTTCATCGCCGGGCTCCGGGGCGAGCGTCGGGACCTCCGCGACGTCGGCGTCACCTTCCCGGACACCCCGGCCAACGCGGCCCGGTGGCGGCGGTGGTACCGGCTGCTCCTCACCGACATGTGGGGCATCTTCTTCGTCGGTGCGATGCTCGGCATGCTGCTCCCGACGATCCTGATGGCGCACGCCGTCGAGGTGTCCGGCACGACACCGACCACCGCCGACGTGCCGACCTTCGTCGCCACCGCCCTCAAACCCGATCACGGGCCGCTGATGTTCTACGGCATGCTGCTGATCGGCGTACTGGTGCTGTTCAGCACCCAGCTCGGCATCTTCGAGGGGATGGTCCGGGTCAGCACCGACGCGGCGCACGGGACCAGCCCCCGGCTGCGCCGCCTGGTCGAGGGCGACCCCCGCCGCTTCTACTACCCGTTCATGCTGGTCCTGCTGGTGATCATCGCGGTGGTGCTCCATCTGGCGCTGCCGGTGAACCTGGTGCAGTGGTCGGCGAACATGTCCAACCTCGGCGCCCTGGTCTACCCGTTCCTGCTCATCTATCTGAACAGCCGACTGCCCCGGCCGGCCCGTCCCCGGCCCTGGCACCACGTCCTGCTCGTCGCCAACGTTTTCTTCTTCGGGTTCTTCTTCGTCAACTTCATCGCCGACTTCGTCGGCGACCCGCTGATCACCTTCTGAGGATCGCGGCCGGCCCGGCCGTCGTGCGGCGGTGGCCGGGCCGGCCCGTCACCGGCGCCGTCGAGGTGTCGCCTCTCCGCCGGGGACAGACCTCGTGACCGCCGGCGCCGCGGGGCGTAGGGTGGCTGCCGGCAGGCCGACGACGGGGAGGAGCGGCATGACCGAGGTGGCGACCGCCCCCGGGACGGGGCTGACCGAGATCACCTCCGCAGCCGAGCTGCGGGCGTTGCTCGGCGAGCCGAAGCCCCGGGCGGTGACCAAGGAGCGGGTACGGCTGCACGAGATCGACCGCGAGTGGCTGGCCAACTCACCGTTCTGCCTGGTCGCGACCTCCGGCGCCGACGGGAGCTGCGACGTCTCGCCGAAGGGCGATCCGCCCGGCTTCACCCTGGTGCTCGACGACACCACGATCGCCATACCGGAGCGGCCCGGCAACCGACGGGCCGACGGTTTCCTGAACATCCTGGCCAACCCGCACGTGGGGTTGATCTACTTCGTCCCCGGCCGGGGTGAGACGCTGCGGATCAACGGCCGGGCGCGGGTGGTCCGGGACGCGCCGTTCTTCGACCGGATGGTGGTCAGGGGACACCGCCCGGTCCTGGCGCTGGTCGTCGACATCGAGCAGATCTTCTTCCACTGTGCCAAGGCGTTCCTCCGCTCCGAGCTCTGGAAGCCGGAGACCTGGCATCCCGAGGTGCTGCCCTCGCACGCCCAGATCGTCAAGCGGGTGCAGCAGACCGAGGAGACCCTGGAGGAGTTGGAGCGCTACTACGGCGCCCAGTACGCCGAGCAGCTCTACCGGAGCTGATCCGCGCGCCGCGCCGGCCTGGTCCCGCCGCACCCGCCTGGTCCCGCCGCACCCGCCTGGTCTCGCCGCGCCGGCCCGCGCCTCGGTCGTCGTCCGCCACCGCGAATGGTCGGCGGTCAGTCGACGCGGCGGTCGTACCTCTCGCGGTTGGCGCGTACCTCGTCCATGTGCGCCTCGGCCCACTCCTTGATGCCGCGCATGAGGTGGTGGAGCGAGAGCCCGAGGTCGGTCAGCTCGTACGTGACCGTGACCGGCACCGTCGCCGTCACGGTACGGGTGATCAGACCGTCGCGTTCGAGGGAGCGCAGCGTCTGGGTGAGCATCTTCTGACTGACCCCGGCCAGCCGGCGGGACAACTCGGAGTAGCGCATCGCCCGTGGCTCGCCGACGCAGTCGGCCCCGGGCTGGTGCGGCCCGCCGCTGCCGAGCGCGGCGAGGATCAGCGCGACCCACTTGTCGGAGATCCGGTCGAGCAACTGGCGGCTGGGACAGTTCTCCAGGAACGCGTCATAGTCCGCCCGCGCCTGTGCCCGCTTCTGGGCCGCCGTCAGCGTTGGCATCGACCACTCCTTCGCACCGAGGGGTGACTTACGCACTATGAAGTGCGTACTTCCCGTTGGACAGTTACCCCCTGATAGTGGTGCAGGACAGCCGTCGGAAACAAGCCAACGAGGAGTGGAACCATGGGGGTCGCCACCTTCCGTACCGCCGTCGTCCGCACCCCGGGCGGACCCGACTCGATCGAGATCATCGACGTACCCGTCGTCGAGCCCGGGCCCGGCGAGGTCCGGGTCGAGATCGCCGCCGCGCCGGTCAACCCCGTCGACCTCGCGGTCGCGGCCGGCGTCTTCCACGCCATGGGGGTGGTCGACCAGCCCGACCGTACCGGCCTGGGCTGGGACTTCGCCGGCGTCGTCGCTGCCGCCGGGCCCGGCGTGGACCTGCCCGTCGGCACCCGGGTCGCCGGCATGGTGGCCGGCTTCGACCGCGACTACGGCACCTACGCCGAGCAACTCGTCGTGTCCGCCGCCGACGTCGCGGTCGTACCCGACGGGCTGGACCTGGTCGCGGCGTCGACGGTGCCGCTCAACGGGCTGACCGCCGCCCAGATCGTCGACCTGCTCGGCGACGCGCCCGCCGAGGGCAACTGGCTGCTGGTGACCGGAGCGGCCGGCGCCGTCGGGGGCTACGTCGCCGCACTCGCACCGGACCGCGGCTGGCGGGTGACCGGTCTGGCCAGAGCCACGGACGAGGAGTTCGTCCGCGGCCTCGGCGCCGGCTTCACCACGGACGCCGAGCCGGGCTGGGACGCGGTCGCCGACTGTGCGGTGCTGGGGGCTCAGGGAGTCGCCCTGGTCCGTGACGGCGGGACCTACGTCGGCGTCCAGCCGAGCGCCGAGCCGGCCGCGGAGCGCGGCGTCACCGTCGTCGCCGTGGTGGCGCACCCCGATGGTCCTCGCCTGGGCGACCTGCTCGCCCGCGCCGCGTCCGGCGAGCTGCCGGCCCGGGTCCACGCGGTCGTGCCGCTGGATCAGGTCGCCGACGCCCACCGGGCCGTGGCCAAGGGCGGGGTACGCGGCCGCTACGTGCTCACGCCCTGACCGGGGCGTCCATCGCCGGGGCGCGCCCGTCACCGGTGCACCGCCGCGACCGCCGGCACCCGCCGGACCGGTCAGCGCAGCAGCTCGGTGACGGGCCGCCGCCGGATCGAGGCGTCGAGGACCTGCGCGGTATGGGCCAGGGCGAGGCCGCGCTCCGGAACGGCGCCGGAGACCCGGGGCAGCGCGGCGGCGATCTGTAGCAGACAGCCCGGGTTGGCGGTGACCAGCAACCGGGCGCCGGTCGCCCGCACGTCCCGGGCCTTGCGCTCGCCGAGCCTCGCCGCCGGTTCCGGGTTGAGGAGGTTCCACACCCCGGCCGAGCCGCAGCAGATCTCCGGGTCGGCGATCTCCCGCAGCTCCAGCTCGGGAATGGCCCGCAGCAGCTCCCGGGGCTGGTCCCGGATGCCCTGGCCGTGGGCCAGGTGGCAGGCGTCGTGGTACGCCACGCTCACCGGCAGCGGATGGCGCCGGGCGACCGGACCCAGCTCCACCAGCAGCTCCGAGAGGTCGCGGACCCGGGCCGCGAAGGCCGCGGCCCGGTCGGCGTACGCCGGGTCGTCGGCGAGCAGGTCACCGTACTCCTTCATGGTCGAGCCGCAGCCGGCCGCGTCGACCACGACGTAGTCGACGCCGGCGTCGGCGAACGCGTCGATCAGCCGTCGGGCGAACCGGCGCGCCTCCGCCTCTCGTCCGTTGTGGACGCTCAGCGCCCCGCAACAGCCCTGCCGGGCCGGGTTGATCACCGCCTCGCACCCCTCGGCGGCCAGCACCCGGGCCGTCGCCGCGTTCACGCCGGGGAAGAACGCGCGCTGCACGCAGCCGGTGAGCATCCCGACCACCGCGCGGCGCCGGCCGTACGCCGGGACCCGCTCGGGAGGTCGGGGCGCCCGGGTCACCCGGGGTGCCAGCGACTCCAGGGTGGCCAGCGTCGGGGAGAGCCGGCGGAGCAGGTCGGTCCGGCCGACCAGCCGGCGCAGGCCGCTCGCCTGGTACGCCCGCAGCGGCCCGCGCAGCAGCCGCAGCCGCCGCGGGTACGGGAAGAGCGCGAAGATGGCCGCCCGGAGCATCCGGTCGCGCACCGGTCGGTCGTACCGCCGCTCGATCTGCTGCCGGGTCCGCTCGACCAGGGTGTCGTAGCGGACCCCGGAGGGGCAGGCGCTGACGCAGGCCAGGCAGCCCAGGCACCGGTCCACGTGCTCGACCAGCGCCGCGGAGAGCGGCTCGCCCTCCAGCCCCTGTTTGATGAGGTGGATCCGGCCGCGCGGCGAGTCCATCTCCTCGCCCCAGAGTAGGTACGTGGGACAGGTCGGCAGGCAAAATCCGCAGTGGACGCAGTCGGAGACCACCTCGGCCGGTGGCGGCCGGTGCCCGTCGAAGGCCGGCTCGGTGCCCCGGCGCGGGGCCGAATGACCCGCGACGGGGTCACGCCCGACCGCCCCGAGCGGGTGGCCCGGCCCCACCCCGGCCGACCCGGAGCCGCCGGAGCCGAGTGAGCCGAGCACGTCCCGGGGCGGGGGCGGGTCGGGCGACGTCATCAGAGTCCTCCCACGAAACGTCCCGGCGCCAGCCGGGCCTCCGGATCGAACCGGGCCTTGACCCGGCGCATCAGCTCCAGCCCGTCGACCGGACCCCACAGGTCGACCCGGTCGCGTACCCGGTCCGGGGCGGTGAGCACCACGGCGTGTCCGCCGACCTCGCCGGTCGCGCCGCGCAGCTCGTCGAGGACCCGGGCCACCTCCTCCGGGTCGGCGCTCGCCGGCAGTCCGGCGTAGAGGACCCCGGTGCCGGCCGAGCCGCGGACCCGGATCGGCACGTGGTGCCGGTCGGCGACCGCCCGGGTCGCGGCGAGCAGGTCGGGTACGCCGGTCAGCACCCCGGTCAGCTTCAGCCCGGTCTCCCCGGCGGTCCACGGGTACCTCGACCACCAGGGCGGCGGCCGGCTGTCAACGGCCGCCCCGGCGCCGAGGAGCCGCCGGGTCGCCTCGGCCCGGGCGGCGACTCCGGCGGCGGTTCCCTCCAGCAGCACGACCAGCTCGGCCGGACCACCCGCCGGGGCGTCGACCTCCAGCGCGACCGGGGCGAACTGCGCGCCCCGGACGGCGGAGGCGAGCCGGCCGAACCGGGTGAACCCGTCGGCGACCGGTACCCGGCACCGGACGTACGCCTCGGCGGCCGGCACCGGATGCAGCCGGAACACGCACTCGGTGACCAGCCCGAGGGTGCCGTACGCGCCGATCATCAGCTTGCCCAGGTCGTAGCCGGCGACGTTCTTCACCACCCTGCCCCCGGCACGCGCGACCACCCCGTCGACCCGGACCAGGGTGATCCCGATCAGCAGGTCGCGGAGGGTGCCGTACCCCATCCGGCGCGGGCCGCTGATGTTCACCGCGACCGCCCCACCGACGGTGGCGCCACCGACGGGGTCGTCCAGCGCCAACTGCTGCCCGGCCGGGGCGAGCGCGGCGCGCAGCTCGGCCAGGCGGGTCCCGGCCCGGACGACCACGATGAGGTCCCCGGCGGCGTGCTCGACCACGCCGGTGAGCCGGCGGGTCTCGACGATCAGGTCGAGGGCGGCCGGCGGGTTGCCCCAGTCCACGGTGGTGCCGGCGCCCCGGGCGACCACGCGCAGCCCCAGCCCGGCGGCGGCCCGCAGCACGGCCGCCGCCTGCGCGGCGGAGGTCGGCGCGGCGACGGCCCGGGCCGGTACGCCGCCGATCACGTCGGCCGGTCCCGCCGGCCGGAACAGGTCGGGGTCCCGGAGCAGCTCCCCGTCCCCGGCGGCGCCCCCGGTACGCAGCGCGTCGAGCAGGTCCGGTGTGGACACGGTCAGAACACCTCCGCCAGGCCCGCCGCCTGGAGGGGATGGGGACCCTTGCGTCGGCCCGGCACCTCGCCGCAGAGCCGGGGCGTCGGAAAGATCTTGCCGGGGTTGGCCAGGCCGCGCGGGTCGAAGGCGCAGCGGAGCAGCTGCATCGTGTCCAGGTCGTCGTCGGTGAACATCCTGGGCAGGTACGTCGCCTTGTCCACCCCGACGCCGTGCTCTCCGGTGATCGAGCCGCCGTACGCCACGCAGAGGTCGAGGATCGCCCCGGACAACTCCTCGGCCCGGGCGGTCTGCCCCTCGACCGCCTCGTCGAAGAGGACCAGCGGGTGCAGGTTGCCGTCCCCGGCGTGGAACACGTTCGCCACCCGGATGCCCCGCTCGGCGGCGAGCTCGGCGATCCGGCGCAGCACCTCGGGCAGCGCGGTCCGGGGGATCACCCCGTCCTGGACGATGTAGTCGGGGCTGATCCGGCCGACCGCCGCGAACGCGGACTTCCGGCCCCGCCAGATCAGTGCCCGTTCCCGCTCGTCGGCGGCGATCCGCAGCTCGGTGGCGCCGTTGGCCCGGCACAGCGCCACCACCTCGGCGAACTGGGCGTCCACCTCGGCCGCCGGCCCGTCCAGTTCGACGATCAGCACCGCCCCCGCGCCGTCCGGGTATCCACACCGGACGGCGGCCTCGGCGGCCTCGATGGCGAGCGCGTCCATCATCTCCACCGCCGCCGGGACGACCCCGGCGGCGATGATCGCCGACGTCGCGGCCCCGGCGGCGTCCGTGCCGGTGAAGGCGGCGAGGAGGGTACGCACCGACTCCGGCACCCGGAGCAGCCGGAGCGTGACCTCGGTGGTGATGCCGAGGGTCCCCTCCGACCCGACGAAGGCGCCGACCAGGTCGTACCCGGGACTGTCCGGCGCCATCCCGCCCAGCCGGACCAGTTCGCCCTCCGGGGTCACCACCTGCAGGCCGAGCACGTGGTTGGAAGTGAAGCCGTACTTGAGGCAGTGTGCGCCGCCGGAGTTCTCCGCCACGTTGCCCCCGATCGAGCAGATCTGCTGGCTGGACGGGTCAGGGGCGTAGTAGTAGCCGTACGGGGCGGCGGCCCGGCTGACCGCCAGGTTGACGACGCCCGGCTCGACCACCGCCCGCTCGTCGGCCGCGGAGACCAGCCGGATCTCCCGCAGCCGGGAGGTGACGATCAGCACCCCGTCCGGGTGTGGCAGGGCGCCGCCGGAGAGCCCGGTCCCGGACCCCCGGGCGACGAACGGCACGCCCGCGGCGACGCAGGCCCGGACCACGAGCGCGCACTCCGCGGCGGTGTGCGGCAGCACCACCAGGGCCGGGACGACCCGGTACGCGGCCAGCCCGTCGCACTCGTACGTCCGCAGCCGGGGTCGGTCGTCGATCACCTGGTCGGGGCCGAGCCGATCCCGCAGCTCGGCGGCGAGTCTCCCGATTCTCGTCGCGGTCATCGGCGACCTCCGCTCCCACCGCTGCGCGGGTCCGCCGGCCGGCGCGGCGACTCCCGCGACCCGGTGCTCAGGGCAGCTCGTTCACGGCATCCTCTCGTACGCGGGCAGCGTGAGGAAGTCCACGAATTCGTCGGCGACCGCGACCTCCAGGAACAGCGCCCGTGCCTCGGCGTACCGATCCGGCGCGGCGCCGAGCTTCCCGATCTCCTCGTCGGCGATCCGCTCCACCAGCTCCCGGGTGACCCGCTCGCCGGTGTCGAGGACGACGTCGTTGTGCAGCCACTGCCAGACCTGGGACCGGGAGATCTCGGCGGTGGCGGCGTCCTCCATCAGGTTGAAGATCGCGACGGCGCCGGTGCCGCGCAGCCAGCTCGCCAGGTACTGGATCCCGACGCTGACGTTGTTGCGCAGGCCAGCCTCGGTGGGCCGGCCCGGGGTGGCGGCGACGTCGAGCAGGTGCGCCGCCTCGACCCGTACGTCGTCGCGGGTCCGGTCGAGCTGGTGCGGCCGGTCGCCGAGGACCGCGTCGAAGACCTCGCGGCACACCGGTACCAGGTCGGGGTGGGCGACCCAGGAGCCGTCGAAGCCGTCGTTCGCCTCCCGGGTCTTGTCCTCCCGAACCCTCGCCAGCGCAACCTCGTTGACCGCCGGGTCCCGCCGGCTGGGGATGAACGCGGCCATCCCGCCGATCGCGTGCGCGCCGCGGCGGTGGCAGGTCCGGACCAGCAGTTCGGTGTACGCCCGGAGGAAGGGCGCCGTCATCGTCACCGCGCCCCGGTCCGGCAGGAGGAACTCGGCGCCCCGGGTCCGAAACTTCTTGATCACGCTGAACATGTAGTCCCAGCGTCCGGCGTTCAGCCCCGCCGAGTGCTCGCGCAGCTCGTAGAGGATCTCCTCCATCTCGAACGCGGCCGGGAGCGTCTCGATCAGCACGGTGGCCCGGATGGTGCCGCGCGGGATGCCGAGCCGGTCCTGGGCGAGGAGGAAGACGTCGTTCCAGAGCCGCGCCTCCTGGTGGCTCTCCAGCTTGGGCAGGTAGAGGTACGGCCCGGAGCCGGCCGCGAGCTGGGCCCGGGCGCAGTGGAAGACGTAGAGCCCGAAGTCGACGAGGGCGCCCGCGATTCGCTCGCCGTCGACCAGGAGGTGCTTCTCGGTCAGGTGCCAGCCGCGCGGCCGGACCACGATGGTGGCCCGCGGGACGTCCTCCCGCAGCCGGTACGTCCGGCCCTCCGGCGAGGTGAACTCCAGCGTGCCGGCGACGGCGTCCCGCAGGTTGAGCTGCCCCTCGACCACGTTGGACCAGAGCGGGGTGTTGGCGTCCTCCAGATCGGCGAGCCAGACCTTCGCGCCGGAGTTGAGCGCGTTGATCGTCATCTTCGCGTCCGTCGGCCCGGTGATCTCGACCCGCCGGTCGACCAGTCCCGGCGCCGGCTCGGCCACCCGCCACGTCGGGTCGTCCCGGATCGCCGCCGTCTCTGGCAGGAAGCTCAGGGTCCCGCCCGCGGCCAGCGCCGCCTCCCGCTCCGCCCGGCGTCGCAACAGCTCACGCCGCAGCCCCTCGAACTCCCGGTGCAGCTCCGCGAGGAACTCCAGCGCCTCCGGGGTCAGGATCTCCGCGTACCGCTCGCCCATCGGGCCGGCCACCTCGACCATGCGCCCTCCTGAGGGAGTAGGGGGCTTTCCATTATCGCCCCGAAACGGCGGGCGCGGTCCCGGCGAATTCGGCGCGGTGGCCGCGCCAGCGTGGCCAGACCGATCAGGGACGGTGGGGTCAGGGCTGGCGGGCCCGGCGGAAGACGTGCCGGTAGGTCTGCGGGGAGACGCTGGTGACTCGGCGGAAGTGCTGGCGCAGGCTCACCGCGGTGCCGAACCCGGTCCGCCGGGCGATCAGCTCGACGGGCTCGTCGGTCGTCTCGAGCAGTTCCTGGGCCAATCGGACCCGCTGCTCCAGCAACCACCGCAGGGGGCTGGTGCCGAGCGTGTCCCGGAACCGCCGGGCAAGGGTCCGCGGGCTCATCCGTGCCTGCTCGGCCAACCGCGCCACGGTCAGCGGCTGGTCCAGGCGCTCCCGTGCCCACTCCAGCAGCGGAGCGAGATCGTCGTGCGCCTCGCCCCGGGCCAGCGGTCGGGCGAACTGGGCCTGGCCGCCGTCGCGGTGTGGCGGCACCACCATCCGGCGGGCCACCTCGTTGGCGACCGCGGCGCCGTGGTCGAGCCGGACCAGGTGCAGACAGAGGTCGATCGCCGAGCCGGTCCCGGCGGAGGTGAGCACGTCCCCCTCGTCGACGTAGAGCACGGTGGGGTCGACCTTCACCGCCGGGAACCGGTGGGCGAAGTCGGCGGCGTTCATCCAGTGTGTGGTGGCTCGCCGGCCGTCCAGCAGGCCCGCGGCGGCGAGGAGATAGGCGCCGCTGCAGATCGAGACCATCCGCGCACCCCGGGCGTGGGCCCGGCGCAGCACGTCGAGCAGCGCCGGGGGTGACTCCCGCTGGATGGCGCGGCGACAGGCGGGGACGAGCACCGTGTCCGCGGCGAGCAGGTCGTCCAGCCCGTACGGGGTCTCGATCCGCAGGCCGCCACTGGTCCGCAACGGTCCCGGCTCGGCGGCGCAGAGCCGCAGCTCGTACCAGGGGTCGACCAGGTCGGAGCGGTCGATGCCGAAGACCTCGCAGGGCACGGCGAATTCGAAGACGGGGATCGCGTCGGTCACCGCGATCGCCACGACGTGTCGCGGCGTCATGGCAGGAATCTATCGGAGAATGGCATTCCGGCCACTGTCGCCCGTACCGTCGTCTCCGCGATCGTGGCCGGGTGACCGAAACGGTGCGAGAGACCCGGCCGCCGGTGCGGGCGGGCGGCCGACTGACCGTGGCGACCGGCACGGCGCTCTACCTCGGCGCGGTGCTCGGTACCGGGGTGATCGCGCTGCCCGCGCTCGCCGCGGCCGTGGCTGGCCCGGCGTCGCTGCTCGCCTGGCTCGGCCTGGTGGTGCTGTCCATGCCGCTGGCGGCGACGTTCGCCGCGCTCGGCGCCCGCCACCCCGACGCCGGTGGGGTCTCCACGTACGTCCGCGAGGCCTTCGGGCCGCGGGCCGCGACCGTCGTGGGCTGGTGCTTCTACTTCGCGGTCCCGGCCGGTGCGCCGGCCGCGGCGCTCTTCGCCGGCGCCTACGTGGCGCAGGCGCTGGGCGGTGGGCGTGGCACCGTGGCGGTCACCGCGGTCGCCCTGGTCGCGGCGGTGACGGTGGCGAACGCGTTCGGCGTGAAGATCTCCGGACGGCTCCAGTTGGTCCTCGCCGGGCTGCTGGTGAGCCTGCTCGCCACCGCGGTGATCGCCTCGCTGCCGCACGTCCGGTGGGAGCACCTGCGGCCGTTCGCGCCGCATGGCTGGACCGCGATCGTCCCGGCGGCGTTGCTGCTGGTGTGGAGCTTCGCCGGCTGGGAGGCGATCACCCACCTGGCGGCCGACTTCCAGCGACCCGCCCGCGACCTACCCCGTGCCGCGGCCGTCGCGGTGGTCCTGGTCGGCGCGCTCTACCTCGCGGTCGCCGGCGCGACCGTGCTGGTCCTCGGCCCGGCGGCCGGCTCCACCGAGGCGCCGCTGGCGCACCTGCTCGGCCTCGGCCTCGGCGGGTCCGTGCCCCTGTTCGCGGCCGTCGCCGCCGTGCTGCTCACGTTCGGGGCGATGAACGCGTACGTCGCCGGGGCCGCCAAGCTCGGCGCCGCGCTCGGCCGCCACGGCAGCCTGCCGGGCTGGCTGGCCCGCGGCGGCAGCGCCGGCGAGGTGCCGCGGCGCAGCCTCGCGCTCGTCGCTGGCCTCTGCGTTCTCGTCCTGACCGGCGTGCTGGCGGCGGGGACCGGCCCGACGCCGTTGGTGATGCTCACGACCGGCAGCTTCGTCCTGGTGTACGTGCTGGGCATGGCCGCCGCGCTGCGCCTGCTTCCCCGGCGGAGCCGGGCACACTGGTACGCCCGCTTCTCGCTGGTGGCCGTGACCGGGCTGCTGGTGGCGGCCGGCTGGTACCTGCTCTGGCCGCTGCTGCTCGCCGCCGGCGCCCTGCTCTACCTGAAGCTGCGGCCGGCCGAACGGCCGTGAGGCCCCGGTCTCGGAACCTCACGGCCGGCCGGACCCGCGCCGGACGTGCCGCCCGGCCTCGGCCCCGCCGGTATCACGCCCCGTCGGAGGGACGCCGCTCAGCGGATCGCGCCGCCGTTGGCCCGGCAGGTGTCCCGGACGTGCCAGAAGTCGCGCAGGTAGTCGTCGTGCATGCCGCGTCCCATGATGCGCAGCAGGGTCTCGTCGGCCTGGCGCAGCGCCGAGATGGCGTAGTTGTGGCTGCCGGTGAAGACCCGGGGCACGATGTCGTCGTCGTACGCGCCGTCGATCAGCATGTACTTGTTGTGGGTCCGGATGTCCAGCCCCGGCCCCACGTTGTAGTTGCACTGGGTGAGCTGGATCGTGCTGCCCAGCGCGTTACGGACCGCGTCGTTCATCTCGGTGTAGACGACGTCGACCCAGCAGCCGGCGTTGCGGAGCGCGGTGAGCCGCTTCGCCACCTCGGGCCGGGTGAAGGAGTACATGTTGACCCGGATGTCGGTCTGGCGGCGCGTTCCCGCGTCGTCGTAGTAGCACGATGTGACCGCGTTCAGGATGCTGACCACGGTGTCGGTCGCGGGGTCGTGGATCGACTGCCCGGAGCGCTCCCGCCGGGGGAAGAAGTGCACCTTGTACGTGCTGCCGGTGGGCGTCAGCCAGTAGTAGTTGTTGTTCCCGGTCGCGCTGTGCCGGTACGCACGCAGGTCCGCGAAGTACGTCCGGTACGCCTGGTACACCGTCGCGTCGCTGAACGTCACCGCGTTGTTGTACGCCTCGGTGGTGTCCCACCAGGTCAGGTTCGACGACGCCTGGAAGACCACGTTGGAGACCGTCGTCCCGTTGTTGAGCACCAGGCTGGACGCGGTGAGGAACTTGTTGTGGTTGTAGGCGGTGACCGACGAGGTGGAGTAGTTGATGGTGCGGGTGCCGATGCAGCCGCGCTGTTGGCTGGGGAAGCTGTCCGCGCAGTGCACGATGTAGGAGTCGGCGGTGTCGGTCGAGCCGAGGACGGGTTGCAGCCGCTGGAACGGGCGCGCGGTCGCCGAGGACTGGTCCACGATGATCTTGACGCGTACGCCCCGGCGGTACGCGGCGATGAGCCGGCCCGGCAGGTCCGGGGTGCTGGCCGAGTCCGTCACGTCCGAGACGGTGAAGTGGTACCAGGACATCTGGATTTCTCCGCCGGCCGGCACGCGGTCGATGATGCGGGCCAGCTGGATGAGGATGGCGTTCTGCTCCGTGGTCGAGCCGGTCGGCCGGTTGAAGACGGCCTTGTTCAGTACCGGGTCCGGCTCAGCGGCGGCTGGGCTGGCGGCCGCGGTGGGTGCGCCGAGGCCGGCGGCGGCGATCGTGAAGACGAGTGCCACTCGGGCCGTCTTCGATGTAAATAATCTACCAATCCGCATGCCTGGATGATTCCACTGCCGGGCGTCGAACACCAGTGCCGTCCCGCGTCGGTGACGACGCCGCGCCCGATGCGGTGCCGCCGGGTGTGAGCGACGAAACCACACCTCCCGGGTACGGGTCGTCGGCCGGGAGCGGTTACCCAGGTGTGGACGACGTACGACGTGTCGACGTGGTGGTGGTCGGTGCCGGTCAGGCCGGCCTCTCCGCCGGCTACTTCCTGCGCCGGGCCGGGTTCGCTCCCGAGACCGGGTACGTGCTGCTGGACGCCGGTGCCGGGCCGGGCGGCGCCTGGCGGGAGCGGTGGCCCACCCTGCGCCTCTCCGACGTGCACGGGATCTCCGACCTCCCCGGCCTGCGGTTCGACGGGGCCGATCCGGACCGTCCGGCCGCCGAGGTGATGGCGGAGTACTTCGCCGCGTACGAGCGGGAGTTCGAGCTGCCGGTGTACCGACCGGTCACCGTGACCGGGGTGTACGACCGTCCGGACCGGTGGCTGGCGGTACGGACCGACGCCGGAGAGTGGCGGGCCCGGGCCCTCGTCAACGCCACCGGGACGTGGCGCCGGCCGTTCTGGCCGTACTACCCGGGGCGGGCGTCGTTCGCCGGGCGGCAGCTGCACACCGCCGACTACCGAGGACCGGACGAGTTCGCCGGCCGCCGGGTGGTGGTGGTCGGCGGCGGCACCTCCGCCGTGCAGGTGCTGGACGAGGTCGCCGAGGTCGCCGCCGCGACCCGCTGGGTCACCCGGCGGCCACCGGTCTTCGTCGAGGAGTTCGGCCTGGAGCAGCGCCGGGCCGCGGTGGCCCGGGTCGCGGCGCGGGTCGGCGCGGGCCTGCCACCGGGCAGCGTCGTCGCGGCGACCGGGCTGCCCTGGACGCCGCGGTTGCGCCGGATGCGCGCCGCGGGGCTGCTGCGGCGCTACCCGATGTTCGACCGGATCGTCCCGGACGGGGTCGTCTGGAGCGACGGCAGCGTCTTCGCGGCCGACGTGATCCTCTGGTGCACCGGCTTCCGGCCGGTCCTGGACCACCTCGCGCCGCTGCGGCTGCGCGGGCCGGGCGGTGGGATCGCGATGGATGGCACCCGGGTGGTGGTCGACGAACGCGTGCACCTGGTCGGGTACGGATTGTCGGCGAGCACGATCGGTGCGAACCGGGCCGGACGGGCCGCCGTCCGCGACATCCGGCGCCTGCTGGCGGCGGACCGGGACGCCGTCGGGCGGGCATAGCACAGCGCGCGGGTCGACTCGCCGGAGTTGACGAATCTGGCTGGAGGCGGCAACGTGGGGCACGTACGGCGTGTTGCCATAGCCGCGAGTTCGAGGGAAGACACCACCTCGCCGTACGTCCAGGCGTCAGCCCGGCCCGCGTACGCGGCGCCGCCGAGGGGCTGACGACATGTCCCAGGGCTGTCCGCGCCCGCCGTCGACCAGCGAGGACGTGGTCCGTCACGGCTCCCGAGCACCGAGAGTGCGGATCGCCGGCCGACTTCCACGAGAATCCACAAGGAGTTTCCATGCTCACCATGACCCAGAACGCCGTACTCGTGATCCGCGACCTCACCAGCCGGCCGGATGCCCCGGCCGGAGCCGGGATCCGTATCGCCAGCGACCTCGCCGCAGGCTCGCTCACCCTGGAACTGGTTGCGCACCCAGCCCAGGGCGACCAGGTGGTGGACAGCGACGGCGCCCGGGTCTTCCTCGACCCGCACGCTGCCCAGATCCTCGACGACAAGTCCCTCGACGCGGCGGTGGACGCCGAGGGGACCGTGCAGTTCGGCTTCTCCGAGCAGCGGCCGCTCGGCTGAGCCGCGCCGCCGGCGTCGGCGGCCCCGGTGCGGTGGCGCCCGGGCCGCCCTCGACCGGCTCCGGGCCGCCGGCGCCAGGCGCGGTCCCGGTCACCCGCCGCCGCGCCGGCATGCCGAGTGTCATCGGAACAGCGCGCCGCCGGCAGGTGACCGGGGTCCACCTGCCGGCGGCCCCGGTCGGTAGAGTGTCGCCCGTGCACCGGTGCTTTCCGATCACCCCGCCGCCCCGCTCCTGAGCGGGGCGATGACCGCAGCGTGCCGCGCCACCAGGGCCGGTGCGCTGATCCTCTGTGGATTGCGCTGATCCCCTGTGGATGGTGATCCGAGCACGCCCCGCTTCCGCGACTGAAGTCCCTACTCGTCGCAGGAGCGCGAACATCCATGCACACCCCGCACGCGCCGCTGCCCGCCGGGCGTCACCGGCCCGGCGCCGGCCTCGCCTTTCTGATCATTTCTGGCATCCTCTGGGGCACCGGGGGCCTGACCGGGAGCCTCCTGAGCCGCGTCGCCGCACTCTCCCCGGTCGCCGTGGCCGGCTACCGGCTCTGCGTCGGCGGCGGCCTGATCGTCGCCTTCCTCCTCCTCACCGGGCGGCGACTGCCGAACGGGCGGGCGGCCTGGGTCCGGGTCGCCGTCCTCGGCGTCCTGGCCGCCACCTACCAGGTCTGCTACTTCGCCTCGCTGACGCTCACCTCGGTCAGCCTGGCCACGCTGGTCACCATCGGCGCCGCCCCGGTGCTGGTCCTGGTCGCCGAGGCGGTCGGCGGCCGGCGCCGGCTCGACCGGCGGGCCGCCGGGATCAGTCTCCTCGCCCTCGCCGGACTCGGGCTGCTGGTGGGCCTGCCCTCCGGCGGGTTCGGCACGCTGGCGGTGCTGGCCAGCACCGCCCTCGCCCTGGTCTCGGCCGCCGGGTTCGCCGCGATCACCCTGGTCGGCGCCCGACCCGTGCCCGGGCTTGACGACCTCGCCGGCACCGGGCTCGGCTTCTCCGCCGGCGGGTTGCTGGTGGCGGTCGTGGCCGGGAGCACCGTCGGGCTCGGGTTCAGCCCCGATCCCGGCGCGGTCGGGCTGCTGCTCGCCCTGGGGATCGGACCGACCGCGGTGGCGTACCTGCTCTACTTCCGCGGGCTGCGGACGGTCCGTCCTGGCGTCGCCGCGCTGCTGGCCCTGCTGGAGCCGCTCGTCGGCGCGGTGCTCGCCGCACTGGTGCTGGGTGACCGACTCGGTCCCGCGGGCCTGGCCGGCGCGGTGCTGCTCGGGGTGGCGGTGCTGCTGGCCGCGACGACGCCGCCGACCGGTCGCGCCCGGCCGGCCGAGCCGGTGGTCGGCACCGTGCCGTAGCCCCAGCCTCCGCCGATCGCCCACCCGCCGCGCCGGCGCGCGGTGGCGGGCTCAGCCGACCACGGCGGCGGGTGCGGGGCCGGTAGGGCGTAGGTCGACGAGCCGGACCAGTTCGGGGAGGACCTGACCCAGGGGCGCGTCGACGGTGAGTGAGGCGTAGGCGTCGCCCCGGGTCGGCCCCTGGTTGATGATCACGACAGGGATGTCCCGCTTCGCGGCCCGGATCACGAACCGGCGACCCGACATCACGGTCAGGGAGGAGCCGAGGACCAGCAGCAGCTGGGCCCGCTCGACCAGGTCGAAACAGGCCCGGACCCGGTCCGGCGGGACGGACTCGCCGAAGAAGACGACGTCCGGCTTCAGGATCCCGCCCGAGCATGCCTGGCAGTCCACCGTCCGAAAGCCCGCCACCGCGGCGTCCGGGAGGTCCACGTCCCCGTCCGGGTTGACGGTGTCGTACGCGGCGACGAAGTCGGGGTTGGCCGCGCGTAGCCGGCGGTCGAGGGTCGCCCGGTCGGTCAGGTCGCCGCAGTTCAGGCAGACCACCCGGGCCAGGTTGCCGTGCAGTTCGATGACGGAACGGGTTCCGGCCGCCTGGTGCAGCCCGTCCACGTTCTGGGTCACCACGCCGGCCAGCAGGCCGCGCCGGTCCAGGTCGGCGACGGCGCGGTGCCCGGCGTTCGGGGCGGCCCGGGCGATGGTGCGCCAGCCGAGGTGGCTGCGGGCCCAGTAGCGGCGCCGGGCCGCGGGATCCCCGACGAACGTCTGGTAGGTCATCGGGGTGTGCCGACGCAGTGCCCCGTTCGGCCCGCGGTAGTCCGGGATCCCCGACTCCGTCGACAGGCCGGCGCCGCTGAGCACCACCACGTCGCCGCCGGCCAGGAGTTCCGCCAACGGGGCGTACCGTGCGCGCGTGTCCACCCGTCCATGCTGCCTCGTCGCCAGACGGTGAGGCAGCGCGGGTGGTCAGCCAGCCCCCGGCGATCACATCGCGCTCGTCGATGGGCGTCGGGTACGACGGTTCGTGGTCGCGCGCGACCGGCTGTCCGTGATCGGACATGCGTACTAAGTGTGCATGACTAGTAACTGAGCGTAGCGTTAGCCCTGGAGGTGCTGGCGACCGCTCGCCGTACCTCCGCTCCACTCCCTGCTCCGGGCCGCCGTTCGGCCCGACCACCCAAGGAGCCGCCCCGGCCTCCGCCGACGCCACCAAGGCCGCCCCGGCCTCCGCCGACGCCACCGAGTACGCCGATCCCGACGCCGCCACGTACGCCGCCGCCGAGCAGCCGCCCGCGGTCGACGCCGGGACCGAGTCCGACGAGGTCGACCTGACGGCCGTACCCGCCACCGCCGCCGGGCTGCCGGCGACCGCCCAGGGCCACTTCGCGGTGGTCAACGCCAACGGGACCCTGGCCCGGGGATTCGGGGTCATCTCCAGCTCCCGGCTCGCCGTCGGCCAGTACCAGGTGATCTTCATCCAGAACGTCACCCGGTCGGCCTACCTCGCCACCATCGGTCTGACCGGCAGCGCGGGTGTCTCCCCGCCCGGCGAGATCGCCGTCGTCGGCCGTGCCGGCAACCCCAACGGGGTCTTCGTCCAGACGTTCACCAGCGCGGGCGTCCCCGACGACCGCTCCTTCCACCTGCACGTCTCGTCCTGACCCGTCCGGCTCTCGCCACCGCCCGTCCACCTGTGTCCACCGGCCATTGGCGCGGATCGACGCCAGAACGTCCCCGGCGTCGGGCCGGTGCGGTACCGGCCCGACGCCACCCGGCCGGGTTCATCCACCCGACCTCGGTCTCCGCAGTATGGATCGGTTTCGCGGGGACCGGGGGGTCGCGTATCGATCTCGGCAAACTACTATCGAGTAATGCGTCGTATTCTTGGGGCGGCTCTCACCGGTGCCATTGTCGCCACCGCGTGCCTGAGCCCCACGTCACCCGCCACTGCCGCCGTGACCAGTGGCGCCGTGTTCAACAATCCCACCGTCGCCGCGCAGCAGTACGCCATCGTGGACCACCTGCGCGGGCTGATCCAGAATGCCGCCTCCGGCTCGACCATCCGGATCGCGATGTACCACTTCACGCTGACCCGGATGTCCAACGACCTGATCGCGGCGCACGAGCGCGGGGTCAACGTCCGGCTCGTGCTCGACAGCCAGTCGCGGGACTACCCGGCGGTGCGGGACCTCGTTGCCACGCTCGGTACCGATCGGACCAAGCGGTCCTGGGTCACGATCTGCACGACGGGTCGGGCCTGCATCGGCAACCTGAACACGCCGATCATGCACAACAAGTTCTTCCTCTTCTCGAACACCTCCGGCGCGACGAACGTGTTGGTGCAGAGCTCGGCCAACCTGACCAACGACAATGCCGAGCGATACTGGAACAACGCGGTGACCCTGGTCGGGAACACCGCTGTCTACAACGCGTACGTCAACTACTTCAACGACCTGGCCGCCCAGGTGAAGAACAACGACTACTACCGGACCACGTCGAGCGGCAACGCCAAGGCGTACTTCTTCCCCCGCGCCGGAACGAACTCCAGCACGGACACGATCTACAACATGCTCGACGAGAACGTCACCTGCGAGGGCAACACCACGGTCGGCACGGAGACCGGGCGGACGATCCTCCGGATCGGCATGTGGTACTTCAGCCGCAACGGCATCGCCCAGAAGCTGCGTGAACTGGCCGACCAGAAGTGCTGGGTCGACATCGTCTACACCACGATGGACGCGGACGTGCGCAGCATCCTCGACGGGCACCCCCGGATCAAGCTCTACCGGATCACGGGTGACTACATCGTGCACTCGAAGTACCTGCTCATCGAGGGGACCTACGCCGGCCAGCGGAACACCAAGTGGGTGGTGACCGGCAGCCACAACTGGACCAACGCGGCGCTGCGCGAGAACGACGAGGCGATGCTGCGGATCCAGTCGGCGGCCATCCACGACCAGTACCGGTCGAACTTCTGGGCGCTGCGGGCCGCGGCCGTCCCGCAGAACTGATCCGACGGCGGACCGTCCCGCGGTAACTGTTTCCAGGGCGGCGCCGCGCGACAGGGGCCGGCTCCACCGGGGCCGGCAGGAGCGCGCGGCGCCGCCCGATCGCGTCCAGGCGTCGCCGCGCTCTGGCCGTCTCCCGCCTACGCAGCCCATCGGCGGTACGCCGGCGGGGACCTGGCTCGCCGGTCGGCTCGCGGCCGTTCCGGCTCGGTGTGGGGTTTCCCACCCTCGGCGCAAGCAAACCTGGCACCGCACCGGAACCTGCTAAGGGGGAACGGTGGCGGGCCTCGGTGACAGCCTCGGGCCGGCGTGGTCCGGCACCGCGTCGGGCGGCCGGCGACCCGTCCCGCCCGTCTCACTGGTCACCAACCGCCCCAGCGACCCGCATTATCCGTCCCCGCACGGGGTAAGGAACCGGGCATGGAGCACTTCACCATCGCCACGGTCGCCGAGGAGAGTCCGGACTTCCGACGGGTGCTGTGGACCGGTCGGCACACACAGTTGGTCATCATGACGATCCCGCCGGGTGGTGAGATCGGCGAGGAGGTCCACGAGGGGATCGACCAGATCCTCACCTTCGTCAGCGGGACCGGGGAGGCGCGGGTCGCCGGCGAGCGGCGGAAGGTCACCCAGGGCGACCTGGTGGTCGTACCGGCCGGGACGCGGCACAACTTCCTCAACACCGGTCCGAACCCGCTGGTGCTCTACACCATCTACGGGCCGCCCGAGCACGCCGACCGGGCGGTGCACCACACCAGGGAGGAGGCGGAGGCCCTCGAGGCGGCGGGCCGGGACGAACCGCCGACCGGGTGAAGGCCGACCAGGCGGGTATCCGCGCGCGGTGACCGACCTTCCGATCAGCGACTACGCGTTCCTCTCCGACTGCCGGTCTGGTGCGCTGGTGAGTCGGGCTGGCTCGGTCGACTGGTGGTGCCCGGACCGGTTCGACGCCTCGTCGGTCTTCGGCCGGCTGCTCGATCCGGACGCCGGATACTGGCTTCTCGCCCCGGTGACGCCGGATCGGGTGCGCCCGCTCGGATCGGTCGCCGGCGGCGCGAACCGGCGGGACCGGATCGAGCGGGCGTACCTGCCGGGGACGCTGGTGCTGCGGACCGAGCACCACACCGAAGACGGCAGCGTCGAGGTCACCGACGTGCTCGCCACCGCACCCGGAGTTCGGGAACACCGGCTGGGGCAGCGGTCGCCGGCGGTACTGGTGCGGGTGGTGCGCGGCCTCGGCGGCACCGTACGGATGCGGCTGGAGTTCGTGCCCCGACCCGAGTACGGACTGCTCATGCCGTACGTGCACGGGGAGGCGGACCGGATCGTCGCCGTCTGCGGGCCGGTGACCCTGGCCCTGCGCGGTGACGCGCCGCTGACCGCGATTCCCGACAGTACGGCGGTGGCAGAGTTCGAGGTCTCCGCCGGGGAGACGGTCGGCTTCGACTGCGCCTACGCCCCCTCGTACGGGGAAGAGCCGCCGGCCGAGCTCGACCGGCTGGCCGCGGTCGCGGACACCGTCGCGGCGTGGCGCTCGATCCAGGAGGTTCACCGTTACCAGGGGCGCTACCCGGAGCTGGTCCGGCACAGCGCGCTCGTGCTCCAGGGGCTGACCTACCAGAAGAGCGGCGCGGTGGTCGCCGCCCCCACCACGTCGCTGCCGGAGCGGATCGGCGGAACTCGCAACTACGACTACCGGTACGGCTGGCTGCGGGACTTCGCCTTCACCATGAACGCCCTCTGGGTCGGCGCCTGCCCGGACGAGGCCAACCGGCTCTTCGGCTGGCTGGCCCGGTCCACCGGCCGGATCAACCGCCCACCGCTGCCGATCATGTACGGCATCGAGGGCGAGCGGTGGCTGCCCGAGCAGGTCCTGGACCACCTGGCCGGCTACCGGGGCAGCCGGCCGGTCCGGGTCGGCAACGACGCCTGGCGGCAGCGGCAGCTCGACGTACTCGGCGAGATCATGGTTGCCGCGCACCGGCTCCGGAAACAGCTCGGGGAGCCGGACGACGAGCTGCGGGAGACGTTGGTCGGGATCGCCGACAAGGCCGCCGAGACCTGGCGGGAGCCGGACGCCGGCATGTGGGAGGTACGCGGCGAGGTCCGGGACTACCTGTCGTCGAAGGTGATGTGCTGGGCGGCGTTGGACCGGGCGGTCCGGCTCGCCCCACGGCTCGGGGACCGGGCGGACCCGGCCCGCTGGGCGGCGGCCCGGGACGAGATCCGGGCGACCGTGCTCGACCAGGGCTGGCGTCCGGAGGTCGGGGCGTACACCGGCGCCTTCGGGTCGACCGAGCTGGACGCCTCGGTGCTGGTGATGCCGATCGTCGGCTTCCTGCCGGCGACCGATCCGCGGATGCGCGCCACCATCGAGGCGGTTCACGACCGGCTCGGCTGCGACGGACTCGTCCGTCGCTGGTCCACCGACCCGGCGGGGTTCGTGCTCTGCAGCTTCTGGCTGGTCGAGTGTCTCGTCCTGGTCGGGGAGCCGGAGCGGGCCACGGAGCTGTTCGAGCGGACGGTCGCCCGCGCCAACGACGTCGGGCTCTTCGCCGAACAGCTCGATCTGGAGACCGGGGTCCAGCTCGGGAATTTCCCACAGGCGCTGTCCCACATCGGCCTGATCAACGCCGCCTGGCGGCTGACCAAGCAGGACACCTCCGACCTGTTGCCCGACCCGGACGAGGACACCTCCTGACCCCGGCCCGCGGTCCGCGACCGGCGTGCCGTCCGGGACCGGCCCGCGGTCCCGACCGGGTCGCGGGTGGCCCGGGCACCGGCGCCGGACGGTTCACCCGACCGCGTCCGGCGTGGCGAGCAGGTCCAGGGTCAGGGCGGCCGTCCAACTGAACGCCGGTGAGCCGATACCGGCCCCCGTCTGCGGGTGGAAGTACTCGTAGCATCCGGAGCGGCGAACCAGGTCGAGCAGGGCGCCGCGCAGCCGCTCGGCCAGGGCCTGGTGGCGGTGGGTCCGCAGCCCGCGCCAGAGCAGCCAGTTGATGTTGAACCAGACGGGTCCGCGCCAATACCGGAACGGGTCGAAGTCGCCGGCGGAGCGGTCGTAGCTCGGCACCGGCATCCGGTCCCCGATCCCGAACCGGGGCGAGGTCAGCGCGGCGACCAGGCTCTCCACGCGGGTGACGGGTAGGTCGGGCAGGACCAGCGGGAGCAACCCGTTGACGCACCGGGCCGGGTTGCGTCGCCCCGTACGCAGGTCCCGGACGTGGAACATGCCGGAATCCGGGTCGAGGAGCCGGTCGAGGAGCGCGGCGGTGACCGCCGCGGCCCGGGCCCGGTGCGGCGCCGGGTTGGCCCCCACCACCTCGGCGATCCGCGCCAGCGCCAGCTCCGCCGCGCCGCGCAGCGCGTTGAATCCGGGACACTCGACCAGGAACGGGTGCCGGTCGGCCAGGTCCGCGTCTCGGTAGCCCCCGTCGCGGTACGCGGACGCGATGGTCAGGTAGCGGGCGTAGTCCTCGTCGGTCGGCCGGTGGGCCGAGGCGACCACCTGGGTGTCGCGCCGGGAGTAGCGGCGCAGCACGGCGAGGTCGACCGGTACGGCCGCCAGCGCCTCGTCCCAGGCGGGGCTGTTGTCCAGACCGGACTCCCACGGGTGCACCAGCGCGCTCAGCCCGGCGCCGCCCACGTCCCGGGCGGTCGCGAGGTACTCCTGTTGCGCGACGAGCCGCGGATAGAGCCACCGCAGTTCGGCGGCGGCGGTCTCGTCTGGTGCCCGCTGGTAGGTCAGCCAGGCGGCCAGGGCGTGCACCGGGGGCTGCACGATCCCGCTGCTCAGCCGGGGTGGCCGCGCCGCGCCGGCCTCGGCGTCGCCGCCCGCGCGCCAGAACGTCGGACCCGGAAAGTAGTCCCGCTCGGTGACGTCCGGATCGAAGACGATGTGCGGAACCCGGCCGTCGGGCCACTGCGCCGTGAAGAGGCTGCGCAGGTCACGCCAGGCCCGGTCCGGTGCGACGTGGGCCAGCCCGATGCTGATGAACGCGGCGTCCCAGCTCCACTGGTGCGGGTAGAGGGTTCGGGACGGGACCGTGTGGGTGCCGGTCCAGTTGGCGTCGAGGATCGCGGCGGCCTCTCGCCACAGCGTCTCGTCCGGTCCTCCGAGCGGGTCCGACACGCCGGTCGGTCCGTCCGCTCGGGCGTGCTTGGCCAGGTGAAACATAACCACTCAACTCCGATCTCCCGGGGACCGTCATTGTCGGATTTCCGCCGGCGGGTCGGATCTCCGCCGGATGCCCGGCCCCGCCCTCGACGGGGCGACGTACGCCGACCCGGTCTTACGGGGCGACGACCGGCAGACTGTCCACGTCGACCGTCTCCGGATACTTCAGCCCGGCACCGGTGTTGAGCACCACCACCCGCTCGTCCGGTCGGATCCAGCCACCCGCCCGTAGCCGGCGGGCAGCGGTCAGACAGGCCGCACCCTCCGGACAGAGCAGCAGACCCTCCCGGGCGCCGAAGTCGTGCAGGTCGGCCAGGATCTCCTCGTCGTCGACCGCGATCGCGGTGCCCGCGGTCTCCCGGAGGGCCGTGAGCATCAACTCGTCGCCGAGCGGAGCCGGCACGTTGATGCCGAAGGCGAGGGTCCAGGCGTCGGTCCAGGGCTCGGCCCGGGACGCCCCGGCCCCGAAGGCCCGCACGATCGGCGCACAACCGCTCGACTGCACGGCGACCAGCCGGGGCAGCTCCGCGCCGATCCAGCCCAGTTCCCGCAGTTCCCGCAGCGCCTTGTGGATGCCGATCAGGCCCACCCCACCGCCGGTCGGATAGAGGATCACGTCCGGAACCCGCCAGCCGAGCTGCTCGACGATCTCGTACCCCATGGTCTTCTTGCCCTCCAGCCGGTACGGCTCCCTGAGGGTGCTGACGTCGAAGATCTCGTCCGGCGTGCCGGCGGAGGCGGCGATCAGGGTTCCGACGTACCGGCCGGCGTCGCTGATCAGCCCGTCGACCAGGTGCAGCTCGGCACCGGCGGCGACGCACTCCCGGCGGGTGATGGTCGGTGCTCCGAGCGGCATCGCGATGGTCGCCCGGAGCCCGGCCCGGGCGGCGTACGTGGCCCAGGCCGCCCCGGCGTTGCCGTTGGTCGGCATCCCGACGTGCCGGATCCCCAGTTCCCGGGCGCGCGAGACGCCGACGGCCGCACCCCGGGCCTTGAACGAGCCGGTCGGGACGAGCCCCTCGTCCTTGATCATCAGGTGGGGGAGGCCGATCGACTCCCCGTACCGCGCGGCGGGCAGCAGCGGCGTCCACCCCTCGCCGAACGTCGTCACGTGCCGTTCGTCGGCGACCGGCAGCAGCTCCCGGTACCGCCACAGGTCGGCCGGGCGGCGCGCCAGGTCCTCCGGCCGTACCGACCGCCGAACCGCGGCCAGGTCGTAGCGGGCGAGCAGCGGGGAGCCGCAGGCGCAGAGGTTCTGCGGGCGGTCGGCGTCGTGGGTGGCGCCGCAGCGCGGGCATTCCAGGTGGGTGAGGTACACCGGCTGGCCTCCAGTCCGTCGGGTCCTCTCATGATCCCTGGCTCGGTTTCCGCCGCGACCGATAACGCCCCCGACTCCAGTCTTTTTGAACCGGCCTTAACGAGTGAAGCTCGCCGCCCGGACATCGATTGGGACGCCAACCTTCGGCCGTGAGCTCACGGTGGGCCGATAGGGGTAAGGCCACTCGAGTAATCCAGCTCGATCCGGTCTCCGGGATGCATGGTGTGGGTAGACATCACCACCTGCTCTCCGGCGTACGTCTGTGGGGGTGCGGCCATGGTGGCGGGAGCACCGGTCGACGGACTGAATGCGGCGGCGAGCGGGTCAGAACTCCCGCGCCTGTTCCCAGAGGTACTCGAGGTGTGCGCTGTACCGGTCGAACAGCCCACCATCCTGTCGTCTGCGCAGGTGCAGCGTCGGGGAGTCGTGACCCAGCTTGTCGGCCAGGTGAGTGCACACCAGCATGTCCGAGTCGAACCGGAACAGACTCATCGCGATGTGGTGGTCGGAATGGCGGCCCGCCACGCTTGGCGCGGCTGCGCGGAGCTTGGCGAACTCGTCCAGGGTGACCCGGATCCGAGTACTGACCGTCAACGGAACGGCCTCGATCCGTTCTCGTTCGACCGTTGTCGGCGAGTCGGGGTCGCCGACCAGAAACCGGATCGCCACGCCGGCCTCGGCCTGTCGGGCCAGCACCGTACGCAGGTTGGGCAGGTCCAGCCAGAGGAAGTAGTTCGTGTAGCCGGCGAAGATGATCTCCCGTTGGGCGCCACCGATCAGGTCCTGCCACAGTACCCGGGGGACCAGGCTGCGATGCGGGTACGTGCTAACGATCTCCCGGTCATAGCCGGTCTTGACAGCTGTTCGGACTGCCTCGGGCCAGAGCACGTCCACGTCAACCTCCAGTGCCGCAGCGACCGCGTACCGATGCCGGGGATGGGGTGTGCGGGCAGGGTTCGCCACCCATCGTGACACCGTCTTCTCGTCCACTCCCACCGCAGACGCCAGATCAGCTTCCGTCATCTTCGCATCAATCAGAGCCGCGCGAAGAGCGTCGTTCGGCACAGCAGTCACCTCGACAGGACGCCTCGGACGTTTGCTGCATCGTACCGCTGATCGTCCGTTTCGTCCGGGGCATGCGGTTCTTCTGTCGCAATCGTCTCCCTACCGTGCGTGTTGCCGGTGTACGCGGTGATCTGTTGCGGCCAGGTGGGTGGCTGCGGATTCTTGCGCCGAGTAGAGCAGCCGGCAGGAAGGGCAGTACTCGGGAAGGGAGAGAAGCATGGGCGTGTGGTCATGGTGGAGAAGGCGCCGGACCGGTGAGCTGCTTCGACGGCACGCGGTGGAGGTCTTCGCGGCAGCGGGCCTGGACGACGCCATGGACGCCGGACTCGCGATCGCGCGGGCGTGGAGAAGGGCCGCGTACATCGGCGGGATCGTGACGGTGGTCGGATGGATGAAGCCGGCTGGGATGGACCGACTCGGAGCGACGGGTTGCCGCTGTTGACGTACGGGCAGGCGCGGCGGTACCGGACCGGACGGTCCGGGCGATGAGCGAACGTGTCCCGCACGTCACCGAGCCGGTAATTCCGGAGGTGCCGGAAGGTGCGGTGCTGAGGCTGGCCCCTGGCGAGTGGTCGCACTGCCAGGCGGTGCCGGTGGACAGCCAGCTCGCCGTCACAGTCGCCCGGATTCACCGGAATGTGACTCGGCATGACGGAGCCGGACGGTGGGTGTGGATCGCCGCCCACGAACATCCGGCCTGCAGCTGGGACCACGTCGAGCCTCACCCGCCATGCCGGCAGTTGATGGTCCGGGTCGACGTGCTTGCCCGAGAGGTAAGCCAGTGAGCATGGTGGACGGACCGCGCGGTCCAGCGGTCGTTATGGCCCAGCGGCTGATCGTCTCCCATGCCCAAGGGCTCGATTGTGCGTCGTGCCAGGACGGGTGGTGCCCGGCCGCCGAGTGGGCGTTGTGGGTGACGGTCACCGATGAGCAGCCCCCGCCTGACCGGATACCGACCATCGAATGGGTCCGGATCCTCGCCGCCGACCCGGGGCGGCCGGATCAGCAGCCGTACCCGCTGATCGTCCGCGCCAGTGCATTGCGGCAACCGCCGAGCGAAGCCGATGGTTAGCGGACGGCCGGACCGGGGCCAACGGCTCGTCCTGCCGCTCACATCGGGGCTCGGCCGGCCGGACCTCGCCGTATTCATGATCAGCATCGCCGGCTACCCTGGCCGAATCCGCCGCTTCGGGCCTGCCGTACCGCGCCGCCGTACCGGCCGCCTGGCGGCGGCACCTGGACGGTGGGGCAAGGGGGGACGTGGTGGCGGATCAGTTCTTCGATGGCAACGCGTGGCGGTCGGGTCAGGGCGGGGCGGAGCCCGACTTCGTCACCTGGCTGCTCTATCTCGACTGCGCGGACGACCCGGCCCGATTCGACGCGCTGGCCCGGTGGTGGTACGCCGAGACGTGCCGGACGCTGCTGCCGTACGTCGAACCGGTCGGCGCGGCCCGCGCGGCGGTCTCGCTGACCGCGTTCGAGCAGGACGCGAGCGGGCGGGGGCGGCGTCGTCGCCCGGCGCAGTGGGCGGACGGCCTCACCGCCGGGTGCCGCCAGCTCTCGGCCCGCTGGTTCGACGTCGACCCGGGCGCGACCGTCTCGGAGCTGGACGTCTTCCTTGACCGGTTCCCGGATTCGCGGCACGTCCGGTTGCAGGTCTCCGTCGGCTTCGAGGGCCGGCCCGGCCGGCTGCCCCTGGTCGTCCCGGCCCTCGTCGAACTCGCCCGGGCCAGCGCCGACGCGGCGGATCCGACGTACGGCGAGATCGTGGTCAACGCCCGTGTCCTCGCTCCGGCCACCATGCTGGACGCGGCGCTCGGGCGCGACCCGGAGTCCTCGGCCGCGTCGAGCCGGGTCCGGCTGCGCGGCTACGAGTGGGTGACCGTCTGCCCGCGCGAACTCGCCGACCGGTTGGGCGGGCCGGCGCGGCTCCGCGCCTCGGGCGCCTTCGCCGAGGTGTATCCGCTGCGTCACGGCGGTGTGCTGCTGCGCGCCACGGACGACCCCGCCGACTACCACGGGGACCGGGTCCGGGCGGTGTTCCGGGCGCTCGCCCCGGTGCTTCCGCCCGGCCGCCCCAGCCTGCCGCCGGCCGTGCCGCCGGTCGGGTCGGCGCTGCTGTCGGCGGTCCCCGGCGTACTGGCCGGCGACTCCGGCGGGCACGACCTGAGCCGGGTCGTCCTCGCCGACCCGCGGGACGCCGGCGGCGACCGGTACCTCGAGCTCGGCCCCGGCGCCGGGCAGCCGACGGTGACCGGGCCGGTCCTGAACTGATCCCGCCCGCGCGGTCGACCGTGGCACGGGTTCTGATCCCGGACGGGGTCCGATGGGCCGACGGTTCCGAGGCCCCGGACAGGGTCCGGCCCCGGCCGGGCGGGCCGGGGCCGGGGGCCGGGCGCACCGCCGACTGCGCCCGACGGGGGGCGCCGGCGGCCCCGGGGAGAACCGCCGGCCGTACGCGGTCAGGCGACGGTGCAGGCCGTGCCGTTCAGGGTGAACGAGGTGGGCGACGCGTAGCTGCCGCTCAGCGTGCCCTGGTATCCGAACGAGGCGGTGCCGCCGGGCGCGATCGTGCCGTTCCAGCTGATGTTGCGAGCGGTCACCGAGGATCCGCTCTGCGTGACCGTGGCGTTCCACGAGTTGGTGATCTGCTGCCCTGCCGGCAGCGTGTAGGTCAGCGTCCAGCCGTTGATCGGGCTCGACCCGGTGTTGGTGATGGTGACCGAGGCGGTGAAGCCGGTGTCCCAGGAGTTCGCAGTGTAGGCGACGCGGCAGCTGCCGGTTCCCTGGTTCGGCGGCGTGGTGGGCGGGGTCGTCGGCGGGTTGCCGCCGCCGTTCACCGACGCCGAGAACGAGTTCACCCCGAGGCCGACGCCGCCCTGCCACGGCTCGAAGCCGGCCTGGATGCTGGTCAGGTACCAGGAGTTGGTGATCGCACCCCGGTTGCGGACGTCGTTGATGAAGTCCAGCACGCTGAAGTTCCAGCTCGTGATGGGGGACGACGCCAGGTACGAGATGACGTTGTTGGAGCCGTTGCTGCCCCGCCAGACGTCCCAGGTCCGGCCTCCGACGGTGGCGGTGCCGACCGACGAACCGATCGGCTGGATCGGGCCCTGCCGGTTGAACCAGATCATGATCTCCATCTGGTTGACGCCGTCCCGCTTGGGCGTCGGGTCGAGCCAGATGTCGTACGAGGCGTTGTAGGTGGCGCCGCTGACGTAGGTGTAGCTGATGCTGCTGGTCGCGCTGCTGATCTGGCTCACCTGCATCGGCAGGTTGGTGCCGGGGGAGCAGTTGGTGTAGTGGCAGCCGATGAAGATCGACGGGTACGACACCGGTGCGCCGCTGGTGTTGCCCTGGCCATCCTGCCGGGTGATCTGGAAGCCGGTGTCGGTGACGTTGATGCACTGTTGGGCGGTGGTGCCCCAGCGGTTGTTCTGGACAACGTACCGGCCCTGGATGGTGGTCGAGCCGTACTGCTCGCAGATCTGCACGTCGGCCTGGGCGGGGCCGGCGGAGGTGAGTACGGCGATCGTACCGGCCGCGAGCAGGCCGGCGAGCGCCGCGAAGACGGGGGCGGGGCGTCTCATGATGCTCCTCGAGGTGGTGGTGTCCGTGGCGACGGGCCGTGTCGCGTGGTGCGTGGACGTGCGGCGGCGCTGTGTGGGGAGCGCTCCCACGACAGCTGGAGACACATTTACATGTCTCGAATTGGAGTGCAACCGCCGGCTCGTACAAGGTCGGTCCGCCGGTACGGCGGCGCCATCGTCGACCGTTCGACATGCTGAACGGCGTACCGCGGGTGGAGCGCCGGCGGGCGCCGCGCGGACGGGTCCGGCCGACCGGGCCGCGGGGTGCGGGTCGGGGAGACCGCGGACGGGCCGGGGGAGTGGCCGCGCGGGACGGCGACGGTCAGGCGCCGGCGAGCAGGGTGCGGGCGGCGCGGACCTGGCCGACCGCGGCGCGGAGCGCCGCGGCGATCCGTTCCTCGCTCTCCGGGCCGAGCCGGGCCGCCGGGACGGAGAGACTGATCGCGTCCACCGGGGGCGAGTGCAGTGGCACCGCCATGGCGAAGCAGATCATGCCCTCGGTGTTCTCCTCGCGGTCCACCGCGTAGCCCCGGGCCCGGGTGGCGGCCAGTTCGGCGTGCAGCGCCGCGGGGTCGGTGATGGTGTGCCGGGTCAGCGCGGGCAGCGGCCAGCTCAACAACCGGTCCACCACCTCGTCCGGTCGTTCGGCGAGCAGCGCCTTGCCGAGCGCGGTGGCGTGCGCCGGCAGCTGCCGGCCGATCGCGCTGTACAGCCGCAGCGGATGCACCGACTCCCGTTTGGCCAGGTAGACCACGTGCGCGCCGTCCAGGCGGCCGAGGTGGACGGTCTCGCCGAACTGGTTGGCCAGGTCGTCCAGGACGCTGGCCAGCAGGCCGGTCGCGTCGTCCGCCTCCAGGTAGGCGGCGCCGACCTGGAGCGCCCGTAGGCCGAGCCCGAACCGGGTGCCGGTGGCGTCCGCCTCCACCCAGCCGCGCTGGATCATCGTCCGGAGGATGCCGTGCAGGCTGCTCTTCGGGATCCCCAGGGCCCGGGCCAGCTCGACCAGGGACCGTCGTTGCCGCGTCTCGGCGAGCGCCTCCAGGACGTCGAGGGTCCGGCTCGCGGACTTCACCGGTTGGAACGCCTCGGCCCGCCGCGCCGCGGTCCTCGTCGGAGGGGCCTCCGGGGACGCGGCCGGCGCCGGAGGGGAGATCTCGGTGGTCCCTGCTCCCCTGGTCGTCCCCGTCGTCATGCCGCCACTCTAGTCGGCTTGACAGCCGGGGGGACGACAGTAGGGTCACATATGTGACCACCGTTCAAGATGATGAACAGATGAGGGGTGTGCTGGAGACCATCGCCGCCACCCGGATCCTCCCGGTCGTGGTGCTCGAGGACGCCGGCGCCGCACCGGATCTCGCCGCCGCGCTCACCGCGGGCGGGCTCCGGGCCGCCGAGGTGACGTTCCGGACCGCCGCCGCCGCCGACACCATCGCGGCGATGGCCGAGCGCCCGGACTTCCTCGTCGGTGCCGGTACGGTGTTGACCCCCGCCCAGGTCGACCAGGCTGCCGACGCCGGGGCGCGGTTCGTGGTCAGCCCCGGTTTCTCCCCGGCCGTCGTCCGGCGCTGCCAGGAGCGGGGACTGCCGGTCTTCCCCGGCGCCGCCACGGCCACCGAGATCCAGATGGCGGTGGACGCGGGCCTGGAGACGGTGAAGTTCTTCCCCGCCGAGCAGCTCGGCGGGGTCGGGATGATCAAGGCTCTCGCCGCGCCGTTCCGGTCGGTCCGGTTCATTCCCACCGGCGGGGTCAACACCGACAACCTCGCCGACTACCTCGCCCTCCCCGCCGTCCTCGCGGTCGGCGGCACCTGGATGGTCGCCCCCGCCCTGCTCGCCGCCGGGCGGTGGGACGAGGTCACCCGGCTCACCGCCGCCACCGTCGCGGCCGCCCGCTCCGACACCCGCTCCACCGTGTGAAAGGGATGCGCATGCTGACCATCCGTCCCGCCGAGGACTGCCGTTTCGACCTGGTCTCGCTCGGTGAGGTCATGCTCCGCCTGGATCCCGGCGAGGGCCGGGTCCGGACCGCCCGGACGTTCCGGGTCTGGGAAGGGGGTGGCGAGTACAACGTCGCCCGCGGCCTGCGGCGCTGCTTCGGCATGCGTACCGCGCTGGTCACCGCCTTCGCCGACAACGAGGTGGGGCGGCTGCTGGAGGACCTGATCCTCACGGGCGGCGTGGACACCAGCTTCGTGAGGTGGGTGCCCTACGACGGGATCGGCCGCCGCGTCCGCAACGGACTCAACTTCACCGAGCGTGGGTTCGGGGTCCGCGGTGCCGTCGGCACCTCCGACCGCGGCCACACCGCGGCCAGCCAGCTCCGCCCGGACGACGTGGACTGGGACCACCTCTTCGGCACCCTCGGCGTCCGGTGGCTGCACACCGGCGGGATCTACGCCGCCCTCTCCGAGACCACACCGGAGACGATCGAAGCGGCCATGTCCGCGGCGCGCCGGCACGGCACGGTCATCTCGTACGACCTGAACTACCGGCCCAGCCTCTGGAAGGCGGTCGGCGGACAGGCCCGGGCACAGGAGGTCAACCGGCGTCTCGCCCGGTACGTCGACGTCATGATCGGCAACGAGGAGGACTTCACCGCCGCGCTCGGCTTCGAGGTGCCCGACACCGACGAGTCCCTCACCGAGCTGGAGGTCGCCAACTTCCAGCGGATGATCGAGGCGGTCACCAAGGAGTACGACAACTTCCGCGTCGTGGCCACGACGCTACGGACGGTCCGGACCGCGACCATCAACGACTGGGGGGCGATCGCCTGGTCCGCGTCGAGCGGCTTCGTCCAGGCGACGCACCGGCCCAACCTGGAGATCCTGGACCGGGTCGGCGGCGGCGACAGCTTCGCCTCCGGGCTGATCTACCAGTTGCTGATCGGCGGTGACCTGGCGACCGCGGTGGAGTACGGCGCGGCACACGGCGCGCTGGCCATGACGACCCCCGGCGACACCTCGATGGTCAGTCTGAAGGAGGTCGAGGCGCTCGTCCGCGGCGCCGGCGCCCGCGTACAGCGGTGAGCGTGGGCCGGGCGGCCGGGGCCGGGTCCGCCGCGCCGGCTGCCGGTTGCCCGGTCGCTTCGGCTGCCGGCCGCGCGACCGGTTCGGCACCGGCCCGCCCGGCCGCTCCGATGTCACCGTCCGCCTCCTGGCGTATGTCTCCTGGCGTATGTCACTTCCCGCCTCCTGGCGAATGCCCCGGAACCGGCCGTGAGCTGGGCGGACACCTTCTGGTACCGGTGGGCGGATCGTTCGGCGGCACGACCGGCGGCCGGTCGGCCCGGCCTCAGTGTGCCCGGCGGCCGGCTCGGAGAGCCAGCCGTGCCGGCCGCCCGGCTCGGAGAGCCAGCCGTGCCGGCCGCCCCCAATGGCCGCGCCGGGCGCCCGACGGGGGCGTGCCAACCGCCGGGAGTGGGCGTGCCGCCCGCCCGACGGGGGCGTGCCGGCAGACCCGTCTGCCGGACGTCACGTACGCCGTCGTCGCCGGCAACGGCCGACACGAGCGGGTCAGGCCATACCCGACGCGGGACCCACTGCTGGCGGGGACTATTCTGCCTCCGAGGTACGGCCCGCAGATCAACAGCGCGTGCCGAGTGGGACTAACGAGAACCGGAGGCCACTCGTGACCACCGTCGCACCCAAGCCGATCGTGACTCGGCCCTGGCCGGTCCACAAGCCGGTCAAGGGCTCGGCACTCGCGCGGCTGCTGCGTACGACGGACGCGAAGCAGATCGGGATCATGTACATGGTCACGGCGTTCGCGTTCTTCCTGATCGGTGGCCTGATGGCCGTGCTGATGCGCATAGAGCTGGCCCGGCCGGGACAGCAGTTCCTGTCACCGGAGCAGTTCAACCAGCTCTTCACCATGCACGGCACGATCATGCTGCTGTTCTTCGCGACGCCGATCGTCTTCGCGTTCGCGAACTACGTCGTGCCGCTCCAGATCGGCGCGCCGGACGTGTCGTTCCCCCGGCTGAACAGCTTCGCCTACTGGCTCTACGTGTTCGGCGGGACGATGACGCTGGGCGGCTTCCTCACGCCGGGTGGCGCGGCCGACTTCGGCTGGTTCGCGTACACCCCGCTGAGCGACATCGAACACTCGCCGGGCGTCGGTGCGAACCTGTGGATCATGGGCCTGACCATCTCGGGTCTGGGCACGATCCTCGGTGCCGTCAACATGATCACCACGATCCTGACCCTGCGGGCCCCCGGCATGACGATGTTCCGGATGCCGATCTTCACCTGGAACATCCTGGTCACCAGCCTTCTGGTGATCATGGTCTTCCCGCTGCTCGCGGCGGCGCTCTTCGCCCTGGCCGCGGACCGGCTCCTCGGCGCGCACGTCTTCGCCCCGGAGACCGGCGGTCCGCTGCTGTGGCAGCACCTCTTCTGGTTCTTCGGCCACCCCGAGGTCTACATCATCGCCCTGCCGTTCTTCGGCATCATCAGCGAGGTCATCCCGGTCTTCTCCCGGAAGCCGATCTTCGGTTACAAGGGCCTCGTCGGCGCGACCATCACCATCGCCGCGCTGTCGATGAGCGTCTGGGCGCACCACATGTTCGCCACCGGCCAGGTGCTGCTGCCGTTCTTCTCCTTCTTGAGCTTCCTGATCGCCGTGCCGACCGGCATGAAGTTCTTCAACTGGATCGGCACCATGTGGCGGGGCCAGATCAGCTTCGAGTCCCCGATGCTCTGGTCGATCGGCTTCCTGGTCACCTTCCTCCTCGGCGGCCTGACCGGTGTGCTGCTCGCCAGCCCGCCGCTCGACTTCCACGTCTCCGACTCGTACTTCGTGGTGGCGCACTTCCACTACGTGCTCTTCGGCACCATCGTCTTCGCGGTCTACGCCGGGATCTACTTCTGGTTCCCGAAGATGTTCGGTCGGATGCTCGACGAGCGGCTGAGCCGGGTGCACTTCTGGCTGACCTTCATCGGCTTCCACACCACGTTCCTGGTGCAGCACTGGCTGGGCACCGAGGGCATGCCCCGGCGGTACGCGGACTACCTGCCGACCGACGGCTTCACCACGCTGAACTCGATCTCCACCATCGGTTCGATCATCACCGGTCTCTCGACCCTGCCGTTCCTCTACAACGTCTGGAAGTCGTACAAGACCGGCCCGGTGGTCGAGGTCGACGACCCGTGGGGCCACGGCAACTCGCTGGAGTGGGCCACCAGCTGTCCGCCGCCGCTGCGGAACTTCGACCGGATGCCGCGAATCCGCTCCGAGCGGCCCGCCTTCGACGCCAAGTTCCCCGAGCTGGCCGCCGGTGGGCAGTCGCTGGCCGGTCCGCCCGAGGGCGGCGCCAAGCCGCTGACCAGCGAGTCCGACCACGGCGCCAGCTACACCGAAGACACCGCCAGCAACATCGACCAGCGGTAACCCTGGTCACCCGCGTGGCCGGTCCCGATCCGGGACCGGCCACGCGTCGGTTTCCGCCTCGTCCGCCGCACCGGACCCCGCAGGGACCGTCGACCCGGCGGGCCACCGACCGGCTCCAACCCCTGCCGCTGGCGGCCTGCGGGCCGACCATCCCGGTTACGCGAGCGACAGGTCGTCGCCCCACGACGCCCGGACCAGGGCCCGCTCGGTCGCCGCCAGGTGGGTCGCGGTCGCCACCCAGGCCCAGGCGTACCGGTCGGGCGCCGGATCGGTGAGCCGGCCGAAGGCGTCCCGACCCCGCCGCCCCGACTCGGCGACGAGCGCGGCACCGAGGTCGGCGGCCGTCCGGAAACCGGCCTGGCGGAGCGGGACGCCCAACCCGGAGTCGCCGCCCTGGACCGAGTCGGCGATGGCGCGCCGCCCGCCGGCGACGGCCAGCTCGACGAGCCGGCGGACGCGCCAGAGCGGCGCGGTGGCGACCGGGTCGGGTCCGGGCTCGCCGGCCGGCGGCTCGGCCCCGTCGGGCGGCGGGAGATGAGCGCCCTGGAGCAGGTCGTACCCGAGGTCCGCGTGCCCCTGCCAGTCGTCCGGGAGGCGCAGCGTCCGCTCGGCTCCTGGAACCGGACCGACCGCGAGCGGGTACAGGGTGGTCGCCCGCTCGGGATCGAGCCGGGCCACCACCCGGATCCGCAGCCCCGGCCGGGTCGCCAGGCGGCGCAGGTTGGTCAGGTGCGCCAGGCTGGGGTGGACGTTGGCCGGCGCCAGCCGGATCAGCGGCCCCGTGGTCGTCGCCAGCTCGCGGGCGAGCAGGTGGGTGCCGGCGGCGCCGACGACCACGAGATCGGCGCCGACGAGCGCAGCCGGGGCGGTGCTCGGGTCCGCCTGCCCGGGGTCGTCCGCCGCCAGCTGGGCGCGCACCGCCTCGGCGAGAGGCCGGGCGAAGAGCCGGGCCAGGGGTTCTGCCGACCAGTCGGGGCTGCTGAACGGGTTGGCCCGGACGCCTCGACCGGAGCCGAGCCGGCCGTCGGGCGAGACGGTCGTACCGGTGATGACCAGGCCGGCACGGGCCAGCCGGGCATGGGTGAGCCCGGCGGCACCCAGGTCGACGAGCTCCGCGGCGACCGCGGTCGCCCGCGCCGGCGCGCCCGGCTGGACGTCGGCGACAGAGAACCAGCTGTCCTCGTCGCCCAGGAGGTGGGTCACCACGCCGGCATAGCCGGTGGCGCTGATCACCGGCTCGCGGCAGACCCCGTACACCCGCAGGTTGCCGCCAGCCCGGTAGCTGCGTCGGGCGACCCCGACCAGCGCCGGGTCGGCGTCCCCGGCGGCGATCCGGCCAGCGGTGAGCAGCAGTTCGCGCAGCGCGTGGACCAGGTCGGCCAGCCGGTGGTTGTCGTCCCGGGCCCGGGCGGCCCTCAGGCCGCGGACCACCCGCAGGGCGGCGTTCTCCGCGCGGGGCAGCCCGGCGAGTCGGGCGCTGTGCGTGGCCCGGAGCAGCTCCGCCTGGAGTACGGCGCCGGCGCCCGGCACCCCGGCGGCCAGCACCGCCGCCGCGGCGTTCCACAGTCCCTCGGCGGCGGCGCGCTGGGCGGCGGAGGGCCCGCGGCTCCGGTGGGCCCGGCCCGGCTGCCCGCCCCGGGGGGCGGCGCCGGTGGAGTCCGGGACGGCGGAAGCAGCCGATGGTGGCCCGTCACCGGCGTCGCCGGGATCGGTCGCGGCGTCGTCGGAGGTGGGCGGCGCCGGGAGCAGGTCCGGGTCCGCCACCGGGCAACTGCTCAGGACGGCGACCCGGTGCAGGCAGCGGGGGGCCAGCAGACATCCACACCGCACCTGGTCAGCGTCGGTGAGGACACCGGAGGGTCCGGTGACCAGGGTGACCGGCGCCTCGGGGCCACAGTCGACCCGGACCCCGCCGGCGATCGCGGCTCGCGGCGCGGTGCGGAGCCGCTCGATCGCCGCGTCGAGCCGCTGGCGCAGCCGGGGAGCCAGCTCCGCCGTGGCGACGGCGAGCAGCCTCGGCGCCACCGGCGGCAGCGCGACCGGCCGCGTGGTCACTGGCTGTGTGGTCACCGGCCGTGGCGTGGCTCCGGCGCTCTCCGGCCGGGCGTCGTCCCCGTGCTGAGCAGGGCGGGCCTCGGCCGACACCGATTGCCTCGTCATCGTGATCCTCCGCGGAGCCGGTCGCCCACCCAGCGGGCGAGTTCGAGCGGACTGAGTGCGGCGACCGGCATGCCGGCCGCGACGAGCTGTTGGGCGATCGGTACCGAGTAGCGCGGCACGCCCTTGTCGTCCAGGGCGGCACAGCCGAGCAGGTGTACGCCGGAGGTGGCCAACGCCCGGACCTCGCCGAGCAGTCCGGCCAGCGGGTACCCTTCCTCGAAGTCGCTGACGACCACGACGAGCGTCCGACTCGGCACCGTCACCAGCGAGCGGGCGTGGGCCAACCCGGCGGCGATGTGTGTCCCGCCTCCGACCCGTACCTCGAGCAGCAGGGAGAGCGGATCGCTGACCCGCTCGGTCAGGTCGATCACCTCGGTCGAGAAGGCGAGGAAGTGGGTCGACAGCGTCGGGACCCCGCCGAGTACGGCGGCGGTCAGCGCCGACCAGACCACCGACGCCTCCATCGACCCGGAGACGTCGACCACGAGCACCAGGCGCCAGTCCGCCTCGCGTCGGACGAGGGTGTGGAAGACCGGTCGTTCCGGGATCACCACCAACCGGCCGTCGTCGAGCCGTCGGGTGTGCGCCAGGTTGGCCCGCAGGGTGCGGTCGAGGTTGAGCCGACCGCCGGGGCGGCGGGTCGGCCGGGGCGTGCTCAACCCGGTCAGGGCGGGCTGGAGCCGGGTGGCGAGCTGCCGGGTGAGTTCGTCGACGAGGCGCCGGACGAGGGGCCGCAACCGGGCGAGCTGCGCTTCGGGCAGGCCGCCGGCAAGCGAGAGCACCGAGGCCAGCAGCGCCACCGAGGGGCGTACGGCGGCGGGGTCGAGCTTGGCGAGCACATCGGCGCGTCCGGTCTCGGCAGCCTGGGCCAGGACCTCCTCCCGGACACCCGGACCGAAGAGTGCCGTCAGCTCGTCCGCCCACTCCCGGGCGGTCGGGAAGGAGGACTCCTGGCCACCGCCGGAGCCGCCCCGCCCGATCTCGGCGGCACCCTCGCCGCGTCCCGTGCCGTACAGCTCGTCCAGTGCGTGCGCGTGCCGCCGCGCCTCGGCGGGAAGTCGCTCGGGCTGTCGGCCGAGCAGCAGCCGCCACCGGTCGGCCGGGCTGAACCGTCGTCCGGCGGATGCGGAGACGGCGTGGCGGAGGCCGACGGCGGCGGTGGGGGCGGGGAGCGCCGCCACGGCGGTACGCGCTTCCGGGGTGACGCCGCCCGTCCCGGATCGGAGGTCGGGCGTGTCGGCCGTCCCGGAACGGAGGGCCGCCGCGCCGCCCGGCCCGGATTGGAGGGTGGCCGCGTCGGCTGTACCGGAACGGCGGTCGGGCGCGGTGGATCCGGGCTGACCGGCCGGGATCCCCGGCAGCGGCATCGGAAGGCGCAGCGCGGAGAGCGCCGCCCCGCCCGCCGCGTCGGCCGCCGCCCAGCGGGCCAGCAGATCCGGTGGCGCCGAGAGAGCCAGGTCGAGCCGGTCCCCCAGCCGATCGGTGACCGTCTGCAGCAGTCGGTCCCGGGCGGCGGGGGAGAGGATGTCGAAACCGCCCCGCAACGCCGGCAGCCGGTCGAGGAAGTCCTGGTCGGTCAGGTGTTCGATCCGGTCCAGCAGGGGGCCGAGCGCGGCCGGGGTCGACTGCAGCAACGGGCCGGCGGCGCTGAGCAGCCCGCGTAGCAGGCGGTGCAGCCGGCGCCGCCCGTCCGCGTGGGTGCCGGCGTCGACCCAGCCCGCGGCGCGGGCACCGAGAACGTCGGGGGGGTCCAGGTCGAGCAGGACCCGGGCGGCGAGCGCGGCGCCCTGGATGAGCGGGGAGCCGGTACGGCAGAGTCGATCGAGGGCCTCGTCGAGCAGCAGGCCGGTGCGGTGCTCGCCGGCGCGGACGGCGAGCGCGACCAGTGCGGCGGCATCCGCCACGTCGTCGCTGCCGGCGAGCCCGGGCAGCCCGCGGAGCGCGGCGTCCAGCAGGACGACGGCGAGACTGCCTGCCCGCTCCCGGCTGGCGGCCGTGGTGCCGGGCAGATGCTGTCGGCGCATCGTCTCCAGCAGGTCGAGGGCGGCGACCAACTCGGCGAGGGTGCCGGCCGCCGGCAGGACCGTGGCGGCCAGGTCGAGCCGCTCGGCCACCAGATCGGGCAGGTCGCACCGGGCCGCGTCGGTCAGGCCGGCGAGGAGCTGGGCACAGGTCGGTCCCCCGTCGGCGGCCTCCCGCCGGAACCGGTCCCGCAGGGTGCCGGCGGCGGCGAGGGCGGCCGTCACCCCGCGTACGCCGGCCAGGTCCAGCATGGCCGCGACGGCCGGCTTCCAGGAAACCTGCCACCGGGTGCTGAGCGCCGTGCCGTCACCGACGCCGGAGACCTCGATCGGCTGGCCGTAGTCGATGCCGCAGATCAGGAGCCGGCGCAGCAGGATCTCCCGGCGTCCGTCGAGTTCCGAGCGGAGCGGATCGAGGCGGAGTTCCCGGGGAGCGGGATCGTCCGGGTTGGGCAGCCGCAGCGCGGCGAGTTCGGCCTCCACCGCTGGCCCCAGCCCGGAGCGGGGCGTTCCCGGGGCGACCCGGCCCCGGTCGGCGCCGACCATGACACTCTCCAGGGCCCGGGCCAGCGCGCGACCGCGACCGAGCGGCTCCCCCTGGCCGAGCACCGTGGTCACCGCCTCCAGCAGCTCACCCCGGCCCGGCGCGGGCAGCGCGCGGAGCCGGGCCAGGTCCTCGGCCACCCGCAGGGTCTCGCCGGCCTCGCCCGTCCCGGCGGTGTGTCCGGCCGCCCGCAGCGCCCGGCACAGCTCGGTGATGGTCCGGGCGGCGGCCTCGTGGATCCGCTCCGGGTCGCCACCGGCAAGGAAGACGGCCTGCTGCCAGCGGGGGTCGCGGATGCCCGCCGCGTAGCCGGAGCGGGAGTCGAGCAGGTCGAACGTGTATGGCACCAGCGAGGTCGCGACCCCTCCGCTCGCCGCGACGACGTGCCGGGCGTCCGCGGTGTCGACGGCGCGCTCCACGACACCGGACGGGTCGCCCGGAGCGTCGACCGGCTCCGGGGCGGCGGCGTCGGCGGGCTCGGTGAGGGCATCGGAGAGGTCGGTGAGGGCGGCGGCGTGGAAGGCGCCCACCACGGCGGCGACCCGCCGACCCGCCGCGACTCCCCGCGCGACGATCCGCCGCATGTGCGCCTCGCGGGCCAGATCCCGGGCCGGTACGCCGGCCCCGGCCACGGCATCCTGGCGCATCGCCCAGCCGACCGCGAGGGCCGCGCGGCGTACCGCCTCGGGCGGACAACCCGGAGCGCGTACCTCCACCGCCCGGTCCCACAGGTCGTCGCCGTCCCGGCCGGTTCCGCCAGCGGCGAGGACGGCGGCGAAGCCCGGACGGGGCACCGGCGTGTCCGGGGTGCCGTCGGTCCCGCCCCGGGCGGTCGCCGGCTCGCCGGGCGGAGTGGAGTCGTCGGCCGGCCCCGGCGCGGCCGGGACCGGGTCGGCCCCGGACCAGCCCGGGTCGGCCAGCGGCAGGTCGCAGCAGACCACCTCGACCCCGTGGTCCCGGGCCCACCGGATCGCGGCCAGTTCCGGGGAGAAGTCGGCGAACGGGTAGAAGCCCAGCCGCCCGTCGTCGTGCGTCCCGGCCAGCGCCACCGGCGCGCGGGTGGCCGGATCGGCCAGGTACGGCAGCCACCGCTGGAAGTCGGTCGGCAGCTCGACGCAGACCAGGTTGGGCGCGGCGGCGTCCAGCAGCGCCGGAACGACAGCGGCCACCGCCGGACTGTGGTGGCGTACCCCGATCAGGTATGGCTCGACCGAATCGGCGAGGCGGTCGAGCACCGCCCGCGGATCGGTCGACACGGCGGTCATCACCGGAGCGTCTCCCGCAGGTCCCAGAGCCGCCGCCACAGCGGTGACCCGTCCTCGGCGCGGCGCCGTACCGGCCCGTCCCAGTAGCCGATCAGCCGGCCGTGGTCGGCCTCGTCGTCCTTGCGGACCACGCCGAGCAGGTGCCCGGGGAGCAGGTCGAGCGCGTCCGCCGGGGACAGGTACGCCGTGGCCAGCCCGAGCGACGTCGCGACCTGCACCGCCTCGGCGGTGGACATCACCGTCCCCGGCCGTTCCACGTCCCAGCCCTCGGCACAGCGGCCGCTCCGCAGGTCCCGGAAGACCGTGACCAGGGCATCCAGCACGGCGTCGTCCACCGTGTACGCCGCGCCGGCCCGCTCGACCGCGGCGGTAGCCTGTCGGCGGACCAGCGCCATCTCGGTCGCGGCGTCGGCGATCGGGTGGATCGTCTCGAAGTTGAACCGGCGCTTGAGCGCGGCCGACATCTCCGACACGCCCCGGTCGCGCAGGTTGGCGGTGGCGATCACGGTGAAGCCGGGCGCCGCCGGGATCACCCCACCGGGGGTGTCGGCGAGCTCGGGCACGGTGATCCGCCGGTCGGAGAGGATCGACACCAGCGCGTCCTGCACCTCCGGTAGGCAGCGGGTGATCTCCTCGACCCGGGCCACCCGGCCGGTACGCATCGCGGTCAGCACCGGGGACTCGACCAGCGCCTGCCGGGTCGGCCCCTGAGCGAGCAGCATGGCGTAGTTCCAGCCGTACCGGAAGGCGTCCTCGGTGGTGCCGGCGGTGCCCTGCACGGTCAGCGCGCTGGTGCCGCAGACCGCGGCGGCCAGCAGCTCCGAGAGCATCGACTTCGCCGTGCCGGGCTCGCCGACCAGCAGCAGGCCCCGCTCGCCGGCCAGGGTGACCACACAGCGCTCGACGAGGGCGCGTTCGCCGACGAACTTTGCGGAGATGACCAGGCTGGCCGGCAGTTTGGTGCCGTCGGGGGCGGTACGCCGCCCCGCCGGCAGGCGGAGCTCCTCCCCGTCGCTGCCCCGGACGAAGGTGACCACGGCCCGCGGGGTCAGCGCCCAACCCGGCGGCCGGGGTCCGTCGTCGTACGCCGCAAGGAAGGCCAGCTCGGTGGCGTACCGCCGTTCGGCGGGAAGGATCTGCCAGGCGGAGTCGCCCGTCGCCGGGTTGGCGGGGGTCAAATCGGTGCTGGTCTCGTGTGTCGTGCTCACCGGAGGTCCCTGATCTCTTCTCTGTCGTGGCTCTGCCGAGCCGGTACGGGTGTGGGGTGTCTGTCGAACCCCGGTCTGCGGGAGGCGGACCCGGCGGTGTCGGTCGCGGACCCGGCGGTGTCGGTCGGGTCTGCGTCAGGCCTGCGTCGGGCCTGCGTCGGGTCTGCCTGCCCGCCGCGCCGCTGTGGCGCCGCGACGTCGGGTCGCCGACCGGGGGGCGGCGCGGCCCGGAGGTCGGGCCGCCCACCAGGAGCGGGTGCGGCTGATACCGGTTCCGGCGGCGGTCCGGGACCGGCGCGGTGGGCGCGGACGGGTCAGCGGCGGCCCCGGGTCGGCGTCCGGAGTTCCTCGAGCCGAGGAACGTCGCCGTCGCGGATCCGTTGCCAGGCCCGCCGGTAGAGGTCCGGCACCGGCTCCAGCGGAAGGTCCGTGCTGAACGGCGGCACCGGCTGCCCCGGGATGGTGAACAGCGGGGTCTTCCACTGCTCCGAGGGGAGCCGCGGCGCCGGGTGCTCCTGCCAGGCACCGGGCAGGAAGAGCGAGCGTCCGGCCCGGCTCCGGGTGGCCGACACGACCAGCTCCGTGCTGGCGAGTTCGGCGCGGGCGGCCTTGAGCCGGGCCGGCTTCCACCCGGTCCAGCGGGCCACGTTGCGGTCCGTCGGGTCGGGCATGGCCAGCAGCATCAGGTACAGCGCGGCGGCGTCCGCGCCGAGCCCGTGCACGGCGGCGACCTCGGCGACCAGCTCCGGCACCGAGCGGCCCGGATCCTGCGGCCACCAGGTGCCGTCGCGGTCCCGCTCGCCGGCGACGGGGTCACCCGGATCGGCCAGCAGTGCGGCGAAGCCCGGATCGCGGGCCAGCCGCAGCGCCACCTCGACCGGGTACATCTGCTGGGACTCGTCGCGTAGCGCCGGCAGGAACGGGTCGCTGCCGGTCTCGTCGAGCAGCGCCACCCGGATGCCCGGATCCGGCTGGTGGTCATGGGTGGCCAGCACGACGGCGCCGTACCGTTCCCAGCCGTCCCCAATCTCGGTCGGGGCGCCGGCGATCCGGCGGAAGGCGCTGAGCGAGACGTACCGGCCCAGGCCGAGCAGCAGCTCGGGGTTGGCGAGCCGGTCCCGCAGGGCGGCGAGGCCGGCGGGCAGCGCGGCCCGGACCGGGTCGCCCGCCGGGGTGTGGTGGGCCACCCAGGCGGCGGTGGCGATCACGCCGACCAGGGTCTCGGCGTCGAAGCCGCGGCCGCTGCCGTCCACCGGGGCGACCCGGTCGCCCCGCACGGTCCAGACGAGGTCGGTGCTCAGCTCCGGCGTGCCGTCCGGGTCGAGCAGTGCCGGCAGCGCCATGTCGGGTCCCCAGCCGACCCGCACCTCCTTGACCGCGTCCGCGAGGAGCTGTTCGGGGACGGCCGGACGCCGGCCCACCGCCGCGTTCCACACCTTCGCTGCGGCGGCCACGTCCGGCCCATCGGTCCAGAGCCGGGCCGGTTCGGCGGGGAGCAGCGCCGCGAGGATGGCCCGGCGGACCTCGTCCTTGACCCGACCGAGCTGCCGGTGGGCGTACGCGACCTCAATCGACTTCACCCCGAGCAGCGTGCGGGTGTCGGCGGGGAGTGCGGTCCCGGTGTCGACGTGGGGCATGCCGGCCAGCACCAGCTTGGCCGTCGTCGGGGTGACCCCGGTGAGGTCCGAGAAGCGCTCGGCGGCCTCGGCACGCCACGGCAGCGGGCCGCGGGCGTCCCACTCGGCGAGGAAGGACGCGAGCCAGCCGGCGGGCCGCTCGGCGCCGAGCGGCTCCGAGGAGCGCGCGACGTACGGGGCTGGTATGGCGAAGGTGCCCGTGGGGTCGTGGTAGAGCGCGAAGAAGGTGGAGCCGGACGGCGTCGCCGGCTGGCAGTCGTAGACGGCGATGAAGGCGCCCCCGCCCAGCAGCAGGATGCCCCGCCGGTGGCCGAACCGGCGGGTGCCGTCCGGCAGCGTCAGGTGGCTGTCGTCGAGGTGCAGGGTGAACCACCGCCAGCGGGGCGGCTCACCCGCCGTGGCCAGGCCCAGCCCGTCCAGTCGCGCGAGCAGGACGCGGAGCGCCGCGCGGGCCGGCTCCGGTGTGGGCGCGGCAACCGCCCGGTAGGCGATCGCCGCGGGCTGGGCGAGCCGCTCCGGCGTGATCATCTCGGACCACGGCAGCTCCGGGCCGTCGAGGTGCAGGCGCGGACGCGGGTCCGGTGCCGGCGCGGCGACGGCCCGGCTGAGCAGCCGTAGCTGACGGAGCGTCGCCTGAGGATCGGATGCCGAGAGGCGCCGCATGCCCCCGAGCCCGTCCAGCGCGCTGAGCAAACCCGCGTCGGTCGGCCCGCTGATCGGCTCCTCCGGCGGCGTCGCGGCCGGCTCCCGACGGAGCCGTTCCGCCAGCCGGTCCAGCACGGCCTGCCGGTCCACGGCGAAGCGCAGCACGCCGACCACCCCGGCCACCAGCGCGTCGTGACCGAGCTGCGGGATCGCGGCGCGGACCAGGGCGGCCAGCTCCGCCGTCCGGTCGGCGTCGGTCTGGACCCCGTTGGCCGCCCTGGCCCGGTGCGTGGCCTGCTGCGCCAACGCGGCCTTGAGCAGGGCGGCGACGGTCTCCCGGTCGATTCGGCGGAGCGCGGCGGAACCCTCCGGGTCGCGGGCCCGTAGCTGGGTCCAGTACGGCCGGGGTGGCAGCGGCACCGCCACGGGGTCGTACTCCCGGCCGTCCGGCCCGAGCACCGCCGTGACGAGACCGTCCGGGCCGACCAGGCTGCCGTCGTCGAGCACCGCCCGGGGGCGGTCGTCGCCGGGCAGGGTCAGCGCGCCGACCGGGGTCCGGCCGTCGGCCACGGTGACGGTACGACCGGCCAGGTCCTCGCCACGCGCCGACCCGTCCGGCAGCCGTACCACCCGCCAGCCGAGCAGCCCGCCGACCGGTACGCCGAGCGGGGTGACCCGGTCCGTCGGGGCGGGCAACACCCAACTGGCGGGCTCGTCGAGGGTGCTGCCGGCCGGAGCGCCGGCCAGCGCCTTGGCGAGGAAGGCGGGCAGCCCCCGCCGGCCGTAATCCCCGCCGGTCGGGTCGTACTCGTACCACCCGAGGCCCTGGTCGCCCTGGCGGTACACCCAGTACGACCTCCCGTCGCTGATGATCCGCCGCTCCTTGGGCACCACCGTGTCCCCGACGTGCAGCACGCCGGCCCCCGTGGTACGGCCGCCACCGGCCAGTGGCAGCGTCGGGGTGCCGCCGTCCCGGGAGGTGCGGCCCGCGATCGGCTGCGGTTCGCCCGCCGAGGAGTGCCAGTAGCCCACCACGGTGTAGTCGTGGGCGAGTGAGGACCAGCACACCAGCAGCGTCCCGTCGACGTAGTGGAAGCTGGGTGGGCGCCAGGGGGAGTCGCCCGGGGGGATCCGCAGGTCGTGGCGGAGCACGATGCCGTCCGCGTCGATCACCCGCGCCCGGGTCGGCCCGGCGACCACCAGGTACGGCCAGGCGTCCGCGACGATCCGCCGCTTGTACGGGTCGGCGCCGACCACCTCGGCGAGCGCCTCCTCCCAGGCCGGCCAGCCCAGCTCGGCGACGATCCCGCCCCGGAGGGTACGGGCGACCGTCTCGGCCAGATCGGTGCGGCTCGCGGCGGAGACCTCGTCCGGAGCCAGCGCCAGCGCCTCGCGAGGCAGTGCGGCCAGGCGTTCGGTGGCGTCGTACAGCCCCGGCAGCGCCGCCGTGTCGCACTCCCGAGCCCACGCGCGGACCTGCTCGGCGAGCACGGTACGCCCGCCGGCGAGCCGGGCCAGCAGCCGGATCACCGAGTCGCCGGCGTCGCGCGGGTCGGCGATCGTCCGGCGCAGCGCCGCCCGGTACCGGGGGTCGGCGGCGATCCCCGACAGGTCGCGCTGCCCGTCGCCGCTGGCCCAGACGTCCAGGTGGAGCGGCCGGTCACCCGGATCGTCCACGGGCAGGCCCAGCGAGAGCAGCAGGTCGACCAGATCGAGATCGGGGACGAACTCGATCGTGTCGCCCGTCTCGGCGAGTTCCCGCCGGAGTTGGTCGGCCATCCGGCTGACGAGCGCGTACAGCTCGGGCAGCCGGGGCGGTCGCCGGCGGCCCCGGTGCCGGGAGTCGAGAAGGCGCCGCAGCCAGCCCACCGACCCGTCGGCCGGGCGCTCCGCGGCGGGGAGCGTGCCGTCGACCAGCCCCTCGACGGCGCCGGTGCGGGTCAGCACCTCCAGCCACTGTGGCAGCACCGTGCCGTCGTGGTCGTCTCGGGGCATCAGGTCCAGCAGGACGCCCCGGACCGTGCGATCCGCCGCGGCCAACCCGACCAGCTCCGGCAGGTGCGCCCGCCACCAGGCCATGGCGTTGGTCGTCGCCGGCAGGCGGATCAGCTCCGCCAGGTACGCGCGCTCGCGTGCCTCCGCCCCGGCCGGGTCGCCGGCCTTCTTCGCGGCCCGGACCAGCCGGCGTACCGCGGTCGCGGTCTGCGCCGACGGCACCAGCCCGGCCGCGACGCTGCGGACGCCGAGCCGGCAGAACCGGTCCAGCGCCTCGGCGGCGGGGAGCCGGGCGGCCAGGTCCTTGGCGTATCCGGCGAGCGTGGCCGCCGAGAGCGCCCCGGCCAGGGCGAACTCCAGGTAGACCGCGTCGAGGCGGTCCGGATCGACGGGCAGGCCGTGTTCGGCCTCGGCCCGGCGGGCCCGGGTGAACATCTGCCCCGCGTACGCCTGCTCCTCCAGGGCGAGGAAGACCCGGCCGGCCTGCTCGTAGAAGGTCGGCAGGAAGTGCGGCACCGAGCGGGCCAGCCGCCCGGCGAGAGCGTGGTACGCCTCGACGGCGAGCCTGGCCTTGGACCGGGCCTGCTCGGCGATCCGCCGCAGCTCCGGGAGGACCGCCAGGGCGTGTCGGCCGTCCTCGGGGTGGTGCACCAGCACCCACTCGGGGAAGCCCAGCACCTGGCGCTGGCCCAGCCCGACCGGGACCGGTTCGTCGACCCGGGTCAGCCCGAGGAAGCCCGCCGTCGCGTCCTCCGCGGCGCCCAGCTCGGCGGCGACCAGCCGGACCACCGGCCGGTCGTCCAACACCGGGTGCCGATAGGTCCGGGCGGTCAGCGGTACGGCGTGCTCGGCCGCCCCGTCGGTCTCCAGCGGCAGGATCGCGCCGGCCGCCAGCAGCTCCTCGGCCTCGCTCGTCATCGTCCTCACGCGTCCTTCCCTGGCGCGTCGGGCCGGCCACCGGCCAGTGCCGCCGCCATCCGCATCCCTTCCGACCAGGCCACCGGCCCCACCTCCGCCAGCCGTAGGTGCCGGCCGTCCCGCAGCCGCCAGGAGAGAGCGCCCATCGTCCAGCGTGACCAGTAGTCGCCGTTGAGCCACGCAACCGCCTCGACGATCCGGCCAGCCTCGTGCACGCGGCAGGTGACCGTCGACCCGGAGACGCGGCAGCCCAGCGCGGTGGCCCGGGCGACGACGGCGGCGTGGTTGGCGAGCGTCGCCCCGTCGAAGTCGGTGACCTCGGTGGCGTGTTCGCTGAGCCGCGCTGGCTTCGCCCAGGTGGAGCGGTGGAGCTGTTCGACCCGCTGGGTGATGCCCAGCTCGGTGGCGAACTCCCGGAGGTCGTCCCGGGCGGGCAGCAGGACCGGGTGCGGCAGGGTCACCGTCCCGGCGGGGAGCCGGCGGGTCTCCCCGTCGAGGTCGAAGACCCGCAGCTCGCCGGTGTCGGTCACCTCGCCGAGGAACAGTGGCACGGCCGGGTCGTCGCCGACCACGACCAGGTGGCGGAGCAGGTCCCGCCAGGCCGGGTCCGGCCAGACCCGGGCGAGCAGCGTGGTGGACACCGGGAGGGACGAGACCATCCAGGCGGTGACCTGGGCCAGGCAGGCGGCGGCGTGCCGGTCGAGCCACTCGACGAGCTGACGCAGCCGGTCCACCTCGGGATGGTCCCGTACTGTCTTCGGCAGTGTCTTGAGTGGACGGCCAGACCCCCGTCGGCCGACCGACCGGGCGACCACCTTGCCGTCCATCAGAGAGACCTCGTACGCCTCACCGGCCGACAGCCAGCCCACGCCTTCACCCTTCTCCGCTACCGAGGAACGCCCCGCGCCGGCCCGTCCCCGCCTGGCGCCGCGCCGCCGGCCGGGTCCGGCCCCGGGCTCAGGCTGGCGGGGCGAACGCTCCGGCACGGCGGGTCCGCCGTCCCGGATGATTCCGGGCCGTGCGGAATCTGCGGGATCGCGCGGGATCTCCGGCGCGACCGGGAACACGCGGAACGCTAACCGGCGGCACCGACAGGATTTCGCGCCCCCGCCCCGGGCAGGGTACGAGACACCGAGGTAGCCGGTGGCGGCGAGCCCGGACACGACCGACGGTCAGCCGAGGTGCAGCGCCGCGGCCCGGGGTCGGGGCAGGGGAGCCGGCCCGGGGTCGGGCGGAAGGGCCGGGGCAGGGCTGACGGCTATCCCGCCGTCCGGCCGCCGTCCACCCCACCGGCCGGAGCGACCTCGACCGGCTCGGGCGTCGTGGTGTCGCCGACGGCCTCCTGGTGGCCCCGCAGGGCCGGGAGCAGCGCCAGCGCGACCAGGGCGCCGGCCAGTCCGGTCGCGGCGAGACCCCAGCCGGGCCCGGTGGCGTCGATGACCGCGCCGGCCAGCGGGGACCCGAGCGCGAGCCCCGTGGTCAGCGCGGAATTGTGCAGACCCATCGCCTCACCCCGAACCGTGCTGGGGACGAGCCGGCTGACCGCGTCGACGGTGGAGGTGAGGGACGGGGCGCAGAGCAGCCCGGCCGGCACCAGGGCCAGGGCGAGCCACCACCACTGGCCGCCGCCGAGCCCCACCGGGATGGTGCAGAGGCCGAGCAGCAGCACCAGCAGGACCGGCGGCGGTGGCCGCCGCACCGCGCCGTACGCGAACCCGCCGAGCAGGGAGTAGGCGCCCCACAGGGCCACCACCAGGCCGGTCCAGGCGACCTGGTCGGCCGCGCGGAGCACCGCCACCACCGCGACGTCCGTGCCGCCGAGCACCAGCGTGGTGGCGGCGGTGATCGCCAGCAGCCCGAACAGGTGGGGGGTCAGCCACTCCCGGCGCGCCACCGGGCGCTCCGCGGGGGTCGGTTCGTTCTCGGCCCGGACCGGCGGGTTGAGCAGGAAAAGGGCGACCCCGGAGAGAACCAGGCCGGCGCCGACGGCGAGCAGCGCGAGCCGAGGCGATCCGGAGGTGGCGAGCAGCACCGCCAGCGCCGGCCCCGCCATGTACGACAGCTCGACCGCCATCGAGTCGAGCGCGTACGCCGGCCGGCGATGCTGCTCCGGCACGAGCGCCGCCAGCGACTGCCGGACCACCCCGAACACCGGTAGGGAGACCAACCCGCCCAGCAGGGCGGTGCCGAGCAGCACCGGGTACGGCAGCGCCGGCGCGCTCGCCCAGAACAGGCCGGTGCCGACCGTGGCGAGGACGAGCACCGTCCGCAGCCCGCGCCGGTCGACGAGCCGGCCGAGCAGCGGGGCCCCGAGCGCGGACCCGATCGTCATCACGGCGGCGGCCAGCCCGGCCGCGCCGTACCCCCGGTCGAGGCCGAGGACGACGTACAGGGTGAGTGTGATGGTGGTCATCGTGGCCGGGATGCGGGCCACCAGGGCGACCAGCACCAGGGACCGGACTCCCGGGAGCGCCAGGGCCGCTCGGTAAGGGGCTAAGTTCATCAGACTGGCTTACCTCCGGCTGGTCATCCTGCCCCTCGACAAGGGCGGACTCGCAACCGGATTACGCCCCTGGAGCGCCGATGACGGGCGTACCGCGCAGGGTAACCCCGGCCTCGCGCATCGTGTCGAGGGCGACCTGGGTGGTGTCGCGGCTCACCCCGGCGGTCAGGTCGAGCAGCACGGTGGTGGCGAAGCCCTCCCGGGCCGCGTCCAGGGCGGTGGCCCGGACGCAGTGGTCGGTGGCGATGCCGACCAGCTCGACACTCGTCACCCCGTGCCGGCGCAGCCAGTCGGCGAGCTTCTCGCCCCCCTCCGCCGCCCCCTCGAAGCCCGAGTACGCGGCCCGCCACTCGCCCTTGTGAAAGACCGCCTCGATCCGGTCGGTCGGCAGGTTCGGGTGGAACTGCGCGCCTTCGGTGCCGACGACACAGTGCCGGGGCCAGGAGTCGATGAAGTCCGGCTGGTCACTGAAGTGCGTACCGGGGTCGATGTGGTGGTCCTTGGTCGCCACCACGTGGTCCCACCGCTCCGGTTCCGTGGCGAGCAGTCGGGAGATCCCGGCCGCCACCGCGGCGCCTCCGGGGACGGCGAGCGAGCCGCCCTCGCAAAAGTCGTTCTGCACGTCAACGATGATCAGTGCCCGGCTCACGTCTCCTCTTTTCTGTTAGGAAGGGGCCCTTCATCTACCAAAAGCGCTAAGAAGGGGCCCTTCCTTACGCTTGTACGATGACCGGGATGGTGGGGTCGCCGGCGGAGAGTTTGAGCCCCTCCCACGGGATCGAGATCAGGCACTGCCGCAGGTGCTCGCGGGACTCGGCCAAACTCGGGAGGTCGACCGGCTCGCCGTTGCGGACGTACGGGCGCTGGAGCGGGCGGTCGTGCGGCCGGCGCTCGGGGACGCCCTGTGGGACGACGATCTCCTCGGTGGCGGTTCCGCTCGGCCTGTGCCTGCGTACCGCGGTCTTGCGCCCGCCGACCGTGGCCTTGTGCTCGGAACGCTTGACCACCGGGCGCCCCTCCACCTCGACCAGCTTGTAGATGAGCCCGGCGGTCGGGGCGCCGGAGCCGGTCACCACCGCCGTACCGGCGCCGTACATGTCGACCGGCTCGGCGGCGAGCGCGGCGATGGCGTACTCGTCCAGGTCGCCCGAGACGATGATCTTTGTCTCGGTCGCCCCGAGCGAGTCGAGCAGCTCCCGGCAGTGCTGCGCCAGCACCGACAGGTCGCCGGAGTCGATCCGGATCGCCCGCAGCTTGGGGCCGGCGACCGCGATGGCGTTCCGGATTCCCTGCGCGATGTCGTACGTGTCGACCAGCAGGGTGGTGTCCGGGCCGAGTGCGGCGACCTGGGAGGCGAAGGCGGCCGGCTCGTCGTCGTGCAGCAGGGTGAAGGCGTGCGCGGCGGTGCCGGCGGTCGGGATCCCGTACCGCCGGCCGGCGGCGAGGTTGGAGGTGTAGGCGAAGCCGGCCAGGTAGGCGGCGCGGGCCGCGGCCACCGCGGCCGACTCCTGGGCCCGCCGGGAGCCCATCTCGATCAGGGTACGGCCGCGGGCCGCGGTCACCATCCGGGCCGCCGCCGCGGCGACCGCCGAGTCGTGGTTGAGCACCGAGAGGGTCAGGGTCTCCAGGAGTACGCACTCGGCGAAGGTGCCGGAGACGGTCAGGATCGGCGAGTTGGGGAAGAACAGCTCCCCCTCGGCGTACCCGTCGATGTCGCCGGTGAAGCGGTAGTTGCGCAGCCACCGCGCGGTCGGCTCGTCGATCACACCGGTCTCGCGCAGGTACGCCACCTCCGCCTCGTCGAACCGGAAGTCGCGCAGCAGCTCGACCAGGCGGGCGGTGCCGGCGACGACGCCGTACCGCCGGCCGGCCGGCAGCCGGCGGGTGAAGACCTCGAAGACGCACCGCCGGTCGGCGGTGCCGTCCCGGAGGGCGGCGCTGACCATGGTCAGCTCGTAGTGATCGGTCAGCAAGGCGGGGCGGAACTCGTGCACGAGATCAGCCTAAGCCCGTTGGCTCCCGGGCTGGACGGCCCGCACTCCCGGGGCCCGGGTGACGGTTACCCGTCGGCGCGGACCCGCTCGCCCCGGTGGGGCGGGGCGGCGTCCACCGTTCGGCTCGGACCGGGCGCACCCGGGGTGCCCCGGGTGACGGTCACGTCCGGCTTCGCGGAGCCGGGCGACGCGGGGGCGTCGTGCTCACCCCTCGGGCTCGGCCTCCGGGTCGGACATGGCGCGCAGTGCCGGCCACAGCTCGCTGCGGTCGGCGACCCCGAGCTTGTTGTAGACCCGTTGCAGGTGGTTCTCCACGGTCCGGGTCGAGATGTAGAGCTGTTCGGCGATGTTGCGGCTGGCCAGGCCGCGGGCGGCCAGCCGGGCGATCTGCCGTTCCCGGTCGGTCAGCGCCGGCTGCCGGATGGTCAGCGCGGGGGTCCGCAGCACGTCGCAGCGGCGAAGCAGCGCGGCGAGCCGGAGATTCGCCTCGTGTGACCGGGACGACCGGGCCGCGCGCAGCCGGGAGATGGCCCGGCTCGTCGCCTCGGCGGCGAAGACGGTGAGCTCCAGCTCGGCGAAGTCGTTCGCGACGGCGAGCAACTGGTCGCCGGAGTGGGCGTACTCGGCCCGGGCGTGGCGGGCCATCAGCGCCGGCAGTGGACCGTCGACGCTCTCGCCCAGCTCGCTCAGTCGCTGGGCGACGCTCTGCCGCGGGTGCGCCAGGCGGACGTCGGAGCGGCGGTCGTGGGTGACGACCCGGATCAGCCCGCGCTCCTCGGCGACCTCCACCGCGGTGGTGTCGGTGGCCCGGTTGAGCAGGGTCAGCCCGATCGGCTCGCCCATCGCCACCAGCTCGACCACCGCCCGTACCCCCTGGTCGAGCTGGCCGATTCGGGCGTCCACCAGGTCGTCGAGGCTGGGCGGCAGGTGACCGCGCCCGGTCCAGCGCCACACCCCGTACGCCTGGCTCAGCTCGTTGCTGGCATGCGCGGCGATGACCAGCTCCCGCAGCAGCAGCGCGTTGTCGGCCGAGAGCCGGTGCAACCGATCGGCCGACGGCGCGTCGACCGGGCCGCCGAGCATCGCGGTCAGCAGTTCGCCGGTCTCCGCCGGGGTCATCGGGCCGAGTTCGGCGTGGTCGACCAGGTCGTCGGCCCAGAGCGCCCGGATCGGCAGCGGCACCGGCTCGCCGCTGCGCAGTGTGCCGAGCACGGTGGTGTTCTCCGAACGGGCGAGCAGGTAGACCAGTGCGGCCGAGGAGGGGTCGAGCAGGTGGGCGTCGTCGATGCCGATGACGATCCGCCGCCCCGCCGCCTGCTGGTGCAGCGCCTCGACGGCCCAGCGCATGATCCCGGCTGGGGTCAGCCCGGCCGGCTGGTCGGCCGGGAGCACCTGCGCCAGCCCGCCGAAGGGAATGCCGGCAGTGGCGATGTTGGCCGAGGCAGACCAGACCGCGCAGTCCAGCGCGGGGAGCTGCGCCAGACTCTGGGCGAGCAGTCGGCTCTTGCCGACCCCGGCGGTGCCGCTGAGAAAGAGCCCGCGGCCGTCCGGGCTGGTGGCGGCGTTCACCAGCCGGCTGAGCTCATCCGTCCTGCCCACGAACTTCCACCGCCCCATCGGGGCAGCATATAGACCGAATGCCATTCATGCCTGTGTCGTGGCCGAGGGAAGTTGAGTAGTTGCTCGACCGCGCATGAGTAACGCCGCTCCTCGCCACCCGCGGACATCGACACATAGCGTTCCGGCAACCGATGGAAGTTGCGCCGTCCGTCCGGCCCCGGTCGGTACGGGCGTTCGGGAGGTGAGGGCGCCGATGGAGCCGCTGCCCGCCGTCGACCTGGGGCGATTCGCCGGAGTGCCGGGAGCGTTGCGTGCACGACCCGCCGGTCGGGCGGCGCTGCGGGGGTACCCGGCCGCCCACCCGGCCTCCGACGAGCCGCTCGCGGTGGTCGTCGCCGGCCCGTCCGGTACCGACCGTCGGGCGCTGCTCGCCGGTCTGCTCGGGGTGGCCCCGGCGTACCTGCGGGTGCCGCCGGAGAGCTTCCTGGTGCTCCGGCCCGCCGCAACCGCCGGCGTTGCCGTCCACGTGCCCGGACGTACCGGGGGCGCGGCGGCCCGAGCCGGCGTCGCGGCCCGACCACCCGACCGGACCGGGACGTTCCGGCCGCCCCGGCGGGTCGAGCTGAGCGGACCCGAGCCGCTGCTGCGCCACTTCCTTCTCGTCGACACGCCCGACACCGGCACCCTCGGGGTCGCCGGGGTCCGGGTGGTCCGGGACGCCGTGCGGCGCGGCGGGGCACGGGTCTTCGTCCTCCCCGCCGACCGTCCGGTCACCGCCGCCGAGGTCACGCTTCTGGCCGAGTTGGCGGGCGAGGCCGCGGTCTTCCTGGTCGGTGTACCCGGCGCGGACGGCACCTGGCCGCCTGCGGCCGAGGCCCGGCGGGGCGCGCTGGTCGATCAGGTACCGGCGCTCGCCGGGCTGCCCTGGCTCGACCTGGACCCGGCCGCCGCCGACACCGCCTACCTGCGGCGGGCCCTGATCGACTGGGCCAGTACGGAAGGACTGCGCCGGGCGAGTCGCACCCCGCCGGTCGTCCCGGGGTTCGGCGGTACCGTCCCGGTGGCGCCGGCGGCGGCCACCAGCGGCTGGGCGGAGCGGCTGGACCGTCAGGTCCGCGACTGCGCCCACCAGCTCCGGCGGGAGATCGCCCTGGAGACGGCGGCCATCCACCTGCGCGGCGTGCAGGAGATCGTCTCGGGCGCCGGCAGTCGTGGGCTGCCGAGCTTCCTGGACCGCGAGGCCGAGGCGCTGTCGCTGGACGTGACGGCCGCCTGCGACGCCGAGCTGGACCGGATCCTCGACGAGTCGCTCGGCCTGGTCTTCGGCGAGGCGCCGGACGACGGCGTACGGCTGCGGGTCGCCGCCGCGGTCGCCGCCGCCGGTCACCCCGGCGCCGGTCCGCTCCACCGGGCGCTGCTGCTACGCCGGACCGGCGAGGTCGTCCCGCTCGACGGGCCGGCGGCGGTCGCCTCCCTCCCGAGCTATCCCTGGGCCACCGCCACCACGATCCTGCCGCCGCTCGGGGTCGCGCTGGACGCCGGGTGCTTCGCCCACTGGCGGTCGCCGGAGCACGCCGATCCCGGATCGGCCCGCTCCTGGCTCCAGCGGGCCCTGCGGGAGATCGAGCTGGAGCTCTCCCGCGAGGTGTCACGGCGCATGGCGGCGGTCGGACGCGCGCTGAGCAGCGTGCTCGCCGACGCGATCCAGCACGGTCGGCTCCGCGGTTGAGCGGGTGACCGGGGCGGTACGCCCGCCGCCGCGCCCACGCGTCCCGTCCGGCCGGCCGGCGATTCTCCGGTTCCGCCCGGATGGTGGCACGATGGGGGCATGGCGGCTCCACAGGTTGCACCGGTTGAGACACCGGACACCGACGAGGTGCCGGTCGCGGACGGGGCATGGGTGACGATCGTCTGGGACGACCCCGTCAATCTGATGTCATACGTGACCTGGGTGTTCCAGAAGCTCTTCGGTTACAGCCACGAGAAGGCCGAGAAGCTGATGCTCGATGTGCACCACAAGGGCAAGGCGGTGGTCTCCAGCGGCGCCCGGGAGCGGATGGAGCACGACGCGTCCCGGCTGCACGCGTACGGCCTCTGGGCGACGGTGGACCGGGCGTGAGTACGTTTCGGCGGCAGGGCGAGCACTGCGTCGCCACCTTCGCGGCGGACGAGGTACGGGTGCTCCGCAAGGTCGCGTCTGAGGTGGTGGGGCTCCTCACCGACGGCTTCGACCACTCCGATCCCGTGGTCGCGCGGCTCTTCCCGGACACCTATCCGGAGAGCCCGGAGGACTCGGCCGAGTTCCGCCGCTACACCGAGGGTGACCTGAAGACCAGCAAGATCGACCAGGCGGGCGCCGTGCTGGCGGCGCTCCCGCCGGCCAGCGGCGGGGAGGTGCGGCTCGACAGCGAGGCGGCCGAGGCGTGGCTGCGGGCGATCAACGACGCCCGGCTGGCGATGGGCGTACGCCTGAACATCTCCGCCGACACCGACCTCGGTGCCGAACTCGACGACGCGGTGCTGCACGACCCGACCTCGCCCCGGGTCTTCCAGCTCTCCGTCTACGCCTACCTCGGCTATCTCCAGGAGTCCCTGCTCCGTGCGCTGATCGGGGACGCGCACTGACCCCGGCCCGACCGGCCCTTCCCCGACGGTCGGTGGGAAGGGCCGGCCGGCCGCGGTGTCCCGCGGTCAGGCGCCGGTCTGGTCCAGCCGGGCCAGCTCGGCCTCGGTCAGGGTCAGGTCGACGGCGGCCACCGAGTCGCGGATGGTCTCCGGCCGGCTCGACCCGGGGATGGGGATCACCACCGGAGACTTGGCCAGCATCCAGGCCAGGCAGACCTGCTGCGGGCTGACGCCCCGGGCGGCGGCGACCTCGGCGAACGGGGCGAAGCGGCTGCCCAACTCGCCGGCCCGGCCGATGCCGCCCAACGGCGACCAGGGCAGGAAGGCCAGTCCCAGTTCGTCGCAGAGCGCCAGCTCCGGCTCGGAGGAGCGGAACGCGGGGGAGAACTGGTTCTGCACCGAGACCAGCCGGTCACCGAGGATCTCCCGGGCCTCGCGGATCTGGTCCGGGTTGGCGTTGGAGATCCCGGCCATCCGTACCTTGCCGGCGTCGACCAGGTCCCGGATCGCGCCGATCGAGTCGGCGTACGGCACCGTCGGGTCGGGCCGGTGGTGCTGGTACAGCCCGATCGCCTCCACCCCGAGCCGCTTCAGCGACGCCTCGCAGGCGGCCTTGATGTGCTCCGGTGAGCCGTTGATCGTCCAGCTTCCGTCGCCCGGACGCAGGTGCCCGCCCTTGGTGGCGACCAGCACCGCCGAGGTGTCCCCGCCGTAGCTGGCCAGGGCCCGGGCGATCAGCGACTCGTTGTGTCCCACCTCGTCCGCGTACAGGTGGTAGGCGTCCGCGGTGTCGATCAGGGTGACCCCGGCGTCGAGCGCCGCGTGGATGGTGCGGATCGATCGCTCCTCGTCCGGCCGTCCCTCGATCGACATCGGCATCGCGCCGAGCCCGATCGCGCTCACCTCCGTGGTACCGATGCGGCGTTGTCTCATCGCGTAGCCTCCTTCGCCTCGGGCCTGACCGCCTCGGGCTCCCTCGCCCCGGCGTCGGCACCCCGGCCGCGACACGGGGCCGGCGGTCGGGGTCCGGACGCCACTGTTCCCCTTTCTGCCACAGCCGGGCACGGTTCGCCGGGAGGCGTCGGGTGAGGTCGGCCACTCCCGGGAGCCGAGACGGGCCGGTCACGGGGGCACCGACAGACGGTAGGCTGGGTCACGTGCTGAGCATCGACCGGTCGATCATCGACGCGATCGTCGCGCACGCCCGCCGGGACCACCCGGACGAGGCGTGCGGCGTGGTCGCCGGTCCGGTGGGCTCCGACACCCCGACCCGGCACATTCCGATGACCAACGCCGCGCGGTCGATGACGTTCTACGAGTTCGACTCGATGGAGCAGCTGCGGGTGTGGCGGGAGATGGACGATCGCGGCGAGGAGCCGGTGGTCATCTACCACTCCCACACCGCGACCGAGGCGTACCCCTCGCGCACCGACATCTCCTTCGCGGGTGAGCCGGGGGCTCACTACCTGCTCGTCTCCACGCGCGATCCGGAGACCGAGGAGATCCGGTCGTTCCGGATCGTGGACGGGGTGGTGACCGAGGAGCCGGTCCGGGTCGTCGATGCCACGGTGGACCCGAACGCGGTCCAGTCGTACATGTTCGGGCAGAGCCCGACGACGGTCGACTACGAGTGTTCCGGCCGCTGACTCCTCCGAGCCTGCCGCGTCCGTAGTCCGTCTTTCCCGACCTCCGTCGTCACCAGACTCCGTTCGTCACAAGGAGCACGCCATCATGGCCATCGAAGTTCGTATCCCCACCATCCTGCGCAGCTACACCGGCGGCGCGAAGGTCGTCGAGGGATCCGGTGAGTCGCTCAACGACCTCCTGTCCGACCTCGACGCCCGCTATTCCGGACTGCGCGCCCGGCTGGTCACCGACGAGGGCGCGCTGCACCGGTTCGTCAACGTCTACGTGAACGACGAGGACGTCCGGTTCCTCGGCTCGCTGGACGCGAAGCTCTCCGACGGGGACACCGTCACCATCCTGCCGGCCGTCGCCGGGGGCGCGTTCGGCTTCGCCGCGGCCGCCGCGATCCTCGGTCACCACGGCACCGCCGGCTCTGCCCCGGCGCGCTGAGCGGACCGCCATGACGCGGTACGAGAGCCTGCTCGACGCGTGCGGCGGTACTCCGCTGGTGGGGCTGCCCCGCCTGTCGCCGGCGGTGCCCGAGGGGGCACCGCCGGTGCGGCTCTGGGCGAAGCTGGAGGACCGGAACCCCACCGGCAGCGTCAAGGACCGGGCGGCGCTGTTCATGGTCCGCGAGGCCGAGCGGACCGGGCGGCTCCGCCAGGGCGACACCATCCTGGAGCCGACCAGCGGCAACACCGGCATCTCGCTGGCCATGGTGGCGAAGCTGCGCGGCTACCGGCTGGTCTGCGTCATGCCGGAGAACGTCTCGGCCGAGCGGGTGCAACTGCTCCGGATGTACGGCGCGGAGATCATCTTCTCGCCGGCCGCTGGCGGCTCGAACCAGGCGGTGGCGACCGCGAAGCAGATCGCCGCCGAGCATCCCGACTGGGTGATGCTCTACCAGTACGGCAACCAGGCCAACGTGCGGGCGCACTACGAGACGACCGGCCCGGAGCTGCTGCGCGACCTGCCCACCATCACGCACTTCGTGGCTGGGCTCGGCACCACGGGCACCCTGATGGGGACCGGTCGCTACCTGCGGGAGAAGGTCGAGGACATCGAGATCGTCGCCGCCGAGCCCCGGTACGGCGAACTGGTCTACGGCCTGCGCAACATCGACGAGGGCTACGTCCCCGAGCTGTACGACGGCACCGTGCTGACCCGGCGCTTCTCGGTCGGGACCCGGGACGCGGTGCTGCGTACCCGGCAGCTCGTCGAGGTGGAGGGGATCTTCGCCGGCTTCTCCACCGGTGCGGTCCTGCACGCCGCGCTGGCGGTCGCGCACGAGGCGGTCAAGGCCGGCCGCCGGGCCGACGTCGCGTTCATCGTCGCCGACGGGGGCTGGAAGTACCTCTCGACCGGGGCCTACGGCGGGACGCTGGCCGACGCCGAGGAGGCGTTGGAGGGTCAGCTCTGGGCCTGACCGGGGTAGATCGTCCCTGACCGGCCCGGCTCCGGCCGGGCCGGTCCGATCGGAGCCGGCCGGCGGCGGCCGGGACCGCGACGAAGGTGACGGAACGTAACGGTCGGGCGCTGATGATGGCGACCCGGTCGGTACCGGACGGGGTGGACTTCGGCCCGGTGTCACGTTGGCGACAAAGCTGACCAGATCGTTCTTGTGGCCTGGTGTCGCGGCGTAGGCTGCGCACCGTGGCAGACGTTTCGGCAATGATCGCCCGCGCCGTGGCCGAGACGCTGTCCGTGACCTTATGTGACGACAAGGCGACCGGATGCGACTGACCATTCTCGGGTGCGCTGGCAGTTTCCCCGGTCCTGAGGCGGCCTGTTCGGCGTATCTCGTCGAGGCGGAGGGGTTTCGACTCCTGCTCGACTTCGGCTCCGGGTCGCTCTCCGCGCTACAGCGCTACGTCGGGCTCAACGTCGTCGACGCGATCCTCCTGACCCACCTGCACGGCGACCACATCCTCGACGCGGTGCCGTACATCGTGGTCCGCCGCTATGCCCCCGACGGTCCGTACCCGCCGCTCCCGGTCTACGCCCCGAGCGGCGCGCCGGACCGGCTCGCCAGCGCGTACAGCCTCGACGAGGGGATGCTCGACGACGTCTACACGTTCTACGGCCTCCAGCCCGGCACCTTCCCGATCGGGCCGATGCGCGTCACCGTGGACCGGGTCAACCACCCGATCGAGACCTACGGCGTCCGCATCGAGCACGACGGGCGGACACTCTGCTACTCGTCGGACACCGCACCCTGCGAGGCGTTGCTCCGGCTGGCGCACCGCGCCGACGTCTTCCTCTGCGAGGCGAGCTACCTCGACGGCGTGGACAACCCGCCCGACCTGCACCTCACCGGCCGCGAGGCGGGGGAGATCGCGACCAAGGCCGAGGTGGGCCGGTTGTTGCTGACCCACCTGGTCGCCGCCTGGGGCAGCGAGGCCATCACCCACGACGCGGCCCTCTCCGCGTTCGCCGGTCCGGTCGAGGTGGTCCGCCCCGGCTGCCGGTACGACATCTGATCCGGCCACCGCGCCCCGGGGGCGGGAGACCCGCGGTCGGGACCATGTCGGCACGACATAGGCTGCGGGGATGGCACGACCTGACGGGCGGAGGCCCGACCAACTTCGACCGGTGACCCTGACCCGGGGCTGGAGCAGACACGCGGAGGGTTCGGTCCTCGTCGAGTTCGGCGACACCCGGGTGCTCTGCACCGCCAGCGTCGCCGAGGGGGTGCCCCGCTGGCGCAAGGGCTCCGGATTGGGCTGGGTCACCGCCGAGTACTCGATGCTGCCCCGATCGACCACCACCCGCTCGGAGCGGGAGAGCGTCCGAGGCAAGATCGGCGGTCGTACCCACGAGATCTCCCGCCTGATCGGGCGGAGCCTCCGGGCCTGCATCGACCTGAAGGCGCTCGGTGAGAATTCGATCGTGCTCGACTGCGACGTCCTCCAGGCCGACGGCGGCACCCGGACCGCCGCGATCACCGGGGCGTACGTGGCGCTGTACGACGCCGTCTCCTGGCTCGCCGCCCGGAAGGCGCTGGCCGGTACGCCGGAGACGGTGATGCACCGGTCGGTCGCGGCGATCAGCGTCGGGATCGTCGCCGGGGAGCCGCGGCTCGACCTGAACTACGACGAGGACGTGGCGGCCGAGGTGGACATGAACGTGGTCTGCACCGGCACGGGGGAGTTCGTCGAGGTGCAGGGGACGGGCGAGGCCGGCGTCTTCGCCCGGGAGCAGCTCGACGCGCTGCTCGACCTCGGCGTACTAGGCTGCGCCGAGCTGACCGAGGCCCAGCGGAAGGCGCTGGCCGGATGACGTGGAGGGCACTGGCCGGATGACGAAGGTGCTGCTGGCGACCCGCAACGCCAAGAAGCTGACCGAGTTGCAACGGATCCTCGACGCCGCCCTCGGGGCGCAGCGGGTCCAGCTCGTCGGGCTGGCCGACGTGGCGCAGTACCAGGAGGTTCCGGAGACGGGGCTGACATTCGGGGAGAACGCGCTGCTGAAGGCGCGCGAGGGCGTGAAGTGGACCGGCCTGCCGACGATCGCCGACGATTCCGGGCTGGTCGTCGACGCGTTGAACGGCATGCCCGGGGTGTTCAGCGCCCGCTGGGCGGGCCGGCACGGCGACGACCGGGCCAACCTGGAGCTGGTGCTGGCGCAGCTCGCGGACGTACCGGACGCCCACCGGGGCGCGGCCTTCGTCTGCGCGGCGGCCCTGGTACTGCCGGGCGGCAAGGAGCACCTGGTCGAGGGCCGGCAGACCGGTCGGCTGCTGCGCGCGCCGCGGGGCGAGGGCGGCTTCGGGTACGACCCGATCTTTCTCGCCGACGGGCAGGACCGGACCAACGCCGAGCTGTCGCCGGAGGAGAAGGACGCGATCAGCCACCGGGGCAAGGCGCTGCGCGCCCTCGTCAAGGTGATCGCCAAGACGCTTCCGGTGGGCGAGGGCGGTGGCTGGGCCACCCGGTGAGGTCGTCGTTCGCGAGCCGGCTCGGGACGACCGTGGTCGCCCGGTCACCGAGCCCCTCGGTCACACTCCGGCCATGGTGTGCAGCGCGACCGTGAGCGCGGCGGCGCGGCGGGCCTGCTCGTCCTCGGGCCGGTCGGGCAGCAGGTCGCCCAGGTGCAGGCTGAGCAGGGCGGTGATCCGGCGTAGCCGGATCGCCGGGGGATCGTCGGCACCGGCGAGCAGGACGAGGACCCGCCGCATCCGGTCGCGCAGCCGCTGACCGGCCGGGAGGAGATCGAGAACGAGCGGGTTGCGGGCGAGGAACCGGACGATCTCCGCGTGCCGGTCGGTCCCGTACAGGCCGGCCTCGTACCGCCGGACGAACTCCAGGCGCATCTTCGCGGGGTCGGGTTGGCGCTCCGCCCAGTCGATCAGCGCGTCGAGCGCGGCGATCCGCTCCTCGAGGAGGCTGTTCGCGATGTCCTCCTTCGCCGGGAAGTGGTAGTAGAGCGCGGCCTTGGTCACCCCGAGCCGTTCGGCGATCTCCCGGAGCGAGGTCCGGTCGTACCCCTCCTCGACGAAGAGTCTGAGGGCGACCCGCTGGATCCGGGCGCGGGCGTCGGCCCCGGTGCCGAGGGGCCGGCTCCGGGTCCGCGTCCGCGCGGGGCGGGGGTGGGGGTCCATGGTGGCGTGCTCCCGGTCAGTGCGTCGTCGCGTAGCCGAGGGCGGTGCGCACCAGGTCGGCGAGGGGCCGTTCCGGATGGTCGATCCAGTGCGAGATGGCGATGCGGACGGCGTTGAGGAAGGTTCCGGCGAGGACCTGGGCGCGCAGCGGCGTCTCCGGGTCCGACGGGAGCCGACGGGTCAGCTCGGCCGCCAGTTCCCGCTCGATGGTGCCGTAGACGGTGATCTGGTGCGCGGCCAGGCTCGGGTGGTTGCGGATCAGCCGGCGTTGGGCGACCCAGAGTGGGTCGGGTTCGTCCGTCTCCCGGACGAGCTGGTCCATGGCCCGGGTGAGCGCGGTCCAGGGGGGTACGTCGAGCGGTTGCTGGTGCACCAGCTCCAGGAGGTGGCGGATCCGCACCAGATCGGCGTGGAAGAGGGCTTCCTCCTTGTTGGCGAAGTAGTTGGAGAAGGTTCGCCGCGAGACGTCCGCGGCGTCGGCGATCGCCTCGACGGTCACCTGGTCGGGGCCCTGCTCGGCAGCGAGTCGCAGCGCCGCCTCGTGCAGCGCCTGCCGGGTCGCCGCCTTCTTGCGCTCCCGACGTCCCACCGTCGCCTCCATCGGCCCCCAGGGTACGTCGTCGTGATCCATTTCTCAACGCGAAAACTTGCACACAGAGCAAGATCAGTAGATGCTTGTGTGTGGCAACCAACTGCCCGACGAAAGGCGGACGTGGAGACCGACGAGCGGGCCCGCGAACTCCTGCACCGGCTGCGCGAGTTCAACCGGTTGATCCGGATACTCCGGCAGCACCGGTCGGCGGAGCAACCGGCCGTACCGTTCGGCATGGTCGGCCTCCTGATGCGGATCGAGGAGCTGACCGACCAGGTCGGCTGCCACGCCGGGGGCGTCGCCGGCTGCCACGCCAAGGAACTCGCTGAGCGGGCCGGGCTCGACCCGTCGACCGTCAGCCGGCTGGTCGCCGCGCTGGTGGCCCAGGGCCTGCTCGTCCGGCGTACCGACCCGGCCGACCGACGGGCGAGCTTCCTCGTGCTGACCGACGCCGGACGGGCCGCGCTCGCCCGGGCTCGGGACTGGTACGTCGACCTGCTCGCCCGCGCGCTCGCCGACTGGCACCCGACGGAGGTCACGGCGTTCGCCTCGGCGCTCGGGCGGTTTGTCACCGACATCCAGCGCAGCCTCGACGGCGCGGCTGCCGAGCAGGACAACCCACACGACACGCGGGAGGCCGCGCGATGAGCGCACCCACCACGACGACCACCGTGCCCGACGCGGAGCCGATGAGTCATCGGCAGACCCTGGAGGCGCTCAGCGGGCTGCTCCTGGTGCTCTTCGTCGCGATGCTCAGCGGCACGGTCGTCTCGACCGCGCTGCCGAAGATCATCGGAGCGCTGAACGGCTCGCAGACCCAGTACACCTGGGTGGTCACCGCCACCCTGCTCACCGCGACCGCGGCCACCCCGATCTGGGGGAAGCTCGCCGACCTGTTCAACAAGAAGATCCTCGTCCAGACCGCGATCGTGATCTTCGTGCTGGGCTCGATCGTGAGTGGCCTGAGCCAGAACGCCGGCCAGCTGATCGCCGCCCGGGCCTTCCAGGGCATCGGCGTCGGCGGCCTCCAGGCGCTGGTCCAGGTGGTGATCGCGGCGATGATCCCGCCGCGGGAGCGCGGCCGGTACAACGGCTATCTCGGCGGGGTGATGGCGCTCGCCACGGTCGGCGGACCGCTGCTGGGCGGGGTCATCGTCGACACCTCGTGGCTCGGCTGGCGCTGGTGCTTCTTCGTCGGAGTGCCGGTGGCGATCATCGCGCTGATCGTGCTCCAGGCGACCCTGCACCTGCCCACCGTCCGGCGGGAGGACGTCAGGATCGACTACCTGGGTGCCACGCTGATCACGGCCGGAGTGAGCGTGCTGCTGATCTGGATCTCCTTCGTCGACGACTCGTTCGCCTGGATCTCCTGGCAGACCGGCGCGATGGTCGGCGCCTCGATCGTGCTGCTCGCCCTCGCGGTCCTGGTGGAGTCCCGGGCCGCCGAGCCGATCGTCCCGCTGACGATCGTCCGGGAGCGCACCACCGCGCTCGCCATCGTCGCCAGCCTGGCGGTCGGGATGGCGATGTTCGGCGGCGCCGTCTTCCTCGGGCAGTACTTCCAGATCGGCCGGGGCTACAGCCCGACCGAGGCGGGCCTGCTGACCATCCCGATGATGGTCGGGGTGCTCGGCTCCTCGATCGTGGTCGGCCAGATGATCACCCGGAGCGGCCGTATCAAGCCGTACGTCATCGTCGGCGCGCTGATCCTGGTCGGTGGCTTCCTGATGCTCGGCACCATCGACCACGAGACCTCGCTGACCGTCGTCGGCGCGGGGATGTTCCTGGTCGGCGTCGGTGTCGGCATGACCATGCAGAACCTGGTCCTCGCGGTGCAGAACACGGTCGCGCTGCGGGACGTCGGCGCGGCCAGCTCCAGCGTCGCCTTCTTCCGGTCTCTCGGCGGCACCATCGGGGTCTCGGTGCTCGGTGCGGTGCTGGCCCGCCGGGTCACCGACCAGATCACCCACGACCTGGCTGCCGCCGGCATCCCGGTCTCGGGTTCGGGGAAGGCCGGCGGCAGCCTCCTCAATCTGGATGTCCTGTCCCCGGCCGTGGTGCAGATCGTGCGCAGCGCGTACGGCGACGCCACCGGGCACATCTTCCTGATCTCCGCGGCGATCGCGGTGGTCGGGGTGATCGCCGTCGTGCTGCTCCGGCCGGTGACGCTGCGGACCAGCCTCGACCTGCCCGAGAAGGCGCCGACCGCGGCCGGCGCGGCGGGAGTCGTCGACGGGGCCCCGGCGGTGCTGGACGAGCGGGCCGACGGGGCACGCCCGGACCGGACGGTGTCCCGGCACCGCTGAGGCCGGAGGCTCCCGGACCTACCGCGCGGCGGCCCAGCCGGGGTCGCGGCCGGTGATGCCGAGCACCCGGTCCAGGGCCGGCGCGGTGTCGGGCACCGGCACCACCGGCCCGAAGACACCGAGCTGCCGGCCCTGCTCGGCGAACGTCCCGACCCTGTCGAGCAGGTACCCGACCACCTCGTCGTCCCAGCTCCGCTCCTGGCCGGTCGCCCGGGCCAGGTCCCAGCCGTGGACCACCAGCTCGGTCACGATCATCGCGCCGACCAGGGCCGCCGGCATCTCGGTCGGGCCGCCCATGTGGGTGCTGCCCTCCCAGGCCGCGGGCTGGCCCCAGGCTGCGGCGATCCGCTCCACCTGGGCCAGCAGCGCCGCCGACCAGTCACCGCCGGTCAGGTCCATCTCCGTCTCGGCGGCGGCCGGCGGCGGCACGGTCTCCTTCCGGGCCGCGCCCTCCAGCGAGGGCCCCCAGAACAGCAGATGGTTGATCAGTTTGCGGACGTCGTACTCGCCGCACGGGGTCGGGTCGCCGAGCCGGTCGGGCTTGATGTCGCGGACGATCTCCGCCAGGCCGTCGGCGGCCTTCGCCATCAGTCGCACGTCTGTCATGGCGACCAGCAAAGCACCTCGCCTCGGCGGCCGTCTTGAACGAACGCGACATAGCCTGGGGCCCGTGGCCAGGGACGTTCGGGAGTTGGCGGGGGCGTGGCGGCGGTTCCAGCGCCACGCCGTCGCCGCCCCGTCCCCGGAGCTGGCGCCGTTCGTCGAGCGCTACTGGATGGTCTCCTGGGAGTACGACGAGCCGTACCGGCAACTCGTCGTGCCGTACCCGAACGTGCACCTGACCTTTCTCGGCGGCACCGCCACGGTGCGGGGTGTCAGCAGCGGCCACCAGTACCGGGTGCTGGCGGGCCGCGGCTCGGTCTTCGGGGTGGCGTTCCGCCCCGGCGGCTTCCGGCCGTTCCTCGGCGTACCGGTCTCGACCCTCACCGATCGCGCGGTGCCGGCGCGCGAGATCCTTCCCGGCGAGCCGCCGTCCCGACCGGACGTGGCGGCGGTCGAGCGCTACCTGCGGAGCCGGCTGCCCGAGCCGGACCCGAGGGCGGAGGAGGCAGCCAGGATCGTCGCCGTCGTCGCCGCGCGACCGACCGTGCTCCGGGTCGACGCGTTGGCCCGGGAGGTCGGGCTGACCGTGCGCGGCGTGCAGCGGCTCTTCGCCGAGTACGTCGGTGTCGGCCCGAAGTGGGTGATCCGCCGCTACCGCTTGCGCGAGGTGACCGAGCGCCTGGCCTCAGGCGACGCGGTCGACTGGGCCGCGCTGGCGGCCGAGCTCGGCTACGCCGACCAGGCGCACCTCACCCGGGACTTCACCGCGATGTTCGGCGAGCCGCCGACCTGGTACGCCGCGCGCTACTGAGGGCGGTCAGCCGAGGGGCCCGACCTCGGCCTCGATGACGGCCCGCAGCTCGGGACCGGAGATCACCGCCCGGGCCGCCTCCAGCACCGGGGCGAGGAAGATGTCCGGCCCGGGCTCACCGGCGAAGCCCCGGACCGCCGCCAGCGCGGCGCGACCGGCGGGGGAGGGGGTGAGCGGAGCCCGCAGTTGCAGCCCGCGTACCCCGGCGACCAGCTCCACCGCGAGCAGGCTGGTGAGGTTGTCCAGCACGCTGCGCAGCTTCCGGGCCGCCGCCCAGCCCATCGAGACGTGGTCCTCCTGCATGCCGCTGGTGGGCAGCGAGTCCACCGAGGCCGGGGCGGCGAGCCGCCGGTTCTCCGCGACGATCCCGGCGGCGGTGTACTGGGCGATCATCAGCCCGGAGTTGACCCCGGCGTCGGGGGAGAGGAACGCGGGCAGGTCCCGGGACCGGGCGACGTCCAGCAGCCGGTCCACCCGGCGTTCGGCGATCGCCCCGACCTCGGCGGCGGCGATCGCCAGGAAGTCGGCGGCGAAGCCGAGCGGGGCGCCGTGGAAGTTGCCGGTCGACTCGACCCGGCCGTCCGGCAGCACCACCGGGTTGTCCACCACCGATGCCAGCTCGCGGCCGGCCACCTCGGCGGCGAACGCGAGGGTGTCCCGGGCCGCCCCGGCGACCTGCGGCGCGCAGCGCATCGAGTACGCGTCCTGCACCGCGTGCGACAGGTCGTCCCGGTGCGAGTCCATGATCTCGGAGCGTTGCAGCAGCCGGTGGATGTTCGCCGCCGAGACCGCCTGCCCGGGATGCGGGCGGATCGCGTGCAGCTCCGGCAGGAACGGGCGGTCCGAGCCGAGCATCGCCTCGATCGCCAGCGCCGCCGTCACGTCCGCCATGGTCAGGAGGTGCCGGGCGTCGGCGATCGCCAGCAGCAGCATCGCGAGCATCCCGTCGGTGCCGTTGACCAGCGCCAACCCCTCCTTGGCGGCGAGCGTCACCGGGGCCAGCCCGGCCGCGCGCAGCGCCTCGCCCGCCTCCCGCCGGCTGCCGTCCGGACCGAGCACCCAGCCCTCGCCGAGCAGCACGAGCGCGCAGTGCGCCAGCGGCGCCAGGTCGCCGGAGGCGCCGAGCGAACCGTGCTCCGGCACCCACGGGGTGAGGTCGGCGTTCAGGAGGTCGACCATGGCCTGGGCGAGCTCGGGGCGTACCCCGGAATGGCCCAGCGCCAGGGAACGGACCCGCAGCAGCATCATCGCCCGGACCACCTCCCGGGGCATCGGGGCGCCGATCCCGGCGGCGTGCGAGCGGATCAGCGCGTGCTGCAACTCGGCCCGCCGCTGTGGGGCGACGAAGGTGGTGGCGAGCGCGCCGAACCCGGTCGAGACGCCGTACACCGGGCGGCCGGTCTCCTCGATCCGGTCCACGATCGCCCGGCTCGCCGACATCGCCTCGACGGCGGCCGGGTCGAGGACCACGGTGGCGGTGCCCCGGGCCACCGCGAGGACGTCCTCGGGGGTCACCCCGGTGGGGGTCACGGTGACGACGGGTCGGGTCACGGTTGACATTGCGGTACTCCGTTGTGCAGGACCTGGCTGATCAGTGGAACCCCCGGCCGGTAGGCCAGGTGCAGATGGGAGGGGGCGGCGAGGATGCTCAGGTCGGCCGGGGCTCCGGGTCGGAGCACCCCGAGGTCGTCGCGGCGTAGTGCCCGGGCGCCGCCGGCGGTCGCCGCCCAGACCGCCTCCGCCGGGGTCATCCCCAGTTCCCGGACCGCCAGCGCGATGCAGAACGGCATCGACGACGTGTACGACGACCCGGGGTTGCAGTCCGTCGCGAGCGCCACCGTCACCCCCGCGTCCAGCAGCCGCCGCGCGTCGGGGTACGGCGACCGGGTGGAGAACTCGGCCCCGGGCAGCAGCGTCGCCACCGTCTCCGACATCGCCAGCGCCTCGACGTCGAGGTCGTCCAGGTGGGTGCAGTGGTCGACGCTCGCCGCGCCGAGTTCCACGCCGAGCTGCACCCCCGGCCCGGGGCCGAGCTGGTTGGCGTGCACCCGGACGCCGAGGCCGGCGGCCTGCCCGACGGTGAGGATCGCCCGGGCGTGGTCGGCGTCGAAGGCGCCCCGTTCGCAGAAGACGTCGATCCACCTCGCGTACGGCAGCGCCGCGCGCAGCATCGGCCCGCAGACCAGCCCGACGTAGTCGTCCGGCCGGTCGGCGTACTCCGGGGGGACCACATGGGCGCCGAGGAACGTCGTCTCGGTGGTGAACTCGGCGGCGATCCGCAGCGACCGGGCCTCGTCGGCGACGCTGAGCCCGTACCCGCTCTTGATCTCGATCGTGGTGGTTCCCTGCCGCATCGCCTCGGCGCGCAGCCGCGCGACGGTGCCGCGCAGGGTCTCGTCGTCGGCCGCCCGGGTGGCCGCGACCGTGGTCCGGATCCCACCGCCGGTGTACCGCTGCCCGGCCATCCGGGCGGCGAACTCGGCCGCCCGGTCCCCCGCGAAGACCAGGTGCGCGTGGCTGTCCACGAACCCGGGAAGGACGGCGGCGCCGTCGACGTCGATCCGCCGGTCGGCGGCCGGTGCGTAGCGGGCCGGGCCGATCCAGGCGACCCGGCCCTCCTCGATGAGCAGTGCCGCCCTGCGGCGGATGCCGAGCGGGCCGCCCTCGCCGCTGCCGGCCACGTTGGTGACCAGCTCGCCGATGTTGTCGATCAGCAGTTGCACCGCGTCACCGCCCTGGTCCCGAGCCCGTCACCGCCGTGATCGCCGCCGCCAGCGCGGCCGGTACGTCGATCGTCACGTGCCGGCCCTCCCGGACCACCACCCGTCCGTCCACGAGCACGTCGGTCACGTCGGCGGCGGTCGCCGCGAAGAGGACGCCGACCGGCGGCACGCCGGCCGTCTGCGGGCTGTCCCGCCGGACGGTGACCAGGTCCGCCCGGGCGCCGATCGCGATCGTGCCGGCGTCCGACCAGCCCAACGCGGCATGCCCGGCCACCGTCGCGGCGTCGCGCAACTCGGCCGGGGTGAAGTGCCCCCGAATCCGCGTCGCCAGCCGCTCGTCCAGCTCCATTGCGCGGGCCTCCTCGAAGAGGTCGATCACGGCGTGGCTGTCGCTGCCGAGGCTGACCGGGCAGCCGACGTCGGCCAGGGCCCGGCCCGGGCCGATCCCGTCGGCCAGGTCGCGCTCGGTCGTCGGGCAGAGGCAGACCCCGGTCCGGGCGCCACCGAGCAGCGCCCGGTCCGCGTCGGTCAGGTGGGTGGCGTGCACCGCCGTCGTCCGCGGCCCGAGCGCGCCCGCGTCGGCCAGCACCTCGGTGGGGGTCTTCCCGTGGTACGCCCGGCACGCCTCGTTCTCGGCCGGCTGCTCCGACAGGTGCACGTGCAGGGGTTCGCCGCGCGCGTCCGCCCACGCCGCGACGATCGGGATCTGGTCGGCGGGGACCGCCCGGACCGAGTGGACCGCCGCCCCGACCCGGACGTGTCGGCCCACCGTGACCGGGAACGACGCCGACGCGGTGTCGTTCGGGGCGATGGCGCCGGCCCGCTCCGCCCAGCGGGTCGCGTCTCCGTCGCCGAACCGGCGCTGCGGCCCGGCGAGCGGCTGCCCGTCCACGCTGGCGGTCAGGTAGCAGGTGTCGAGCAGGGTGAGCCGGATCCCGGCCTGGGCGGCGGCCTCGATCAGCGCCGCCCCCATCGCGTTCGGGTCGTGGTAGCGCCCTCCGTCGGGGCGGTGGTGCAGGTAGTGGAACTCGCCGACGCAGGTGATCCCGGCCAGCGCCATCTCGGCGTACGTCGCCCGGGCCAGGGCCAGGTAGCTGTCCGGGTCGAGCCGGCTGGCGACCGCGTACATCCGCTCGCGCCAGCTCCAGAAGTCGCCACGCCCGCCCTGGGTGTGCCCGCGCAGCGCCCGGTGGAAGGCGTGCGAGTGGGCGTTGGCCAGCCCGGGCAGGGTCACCCCGGGCAGCCGCTGGGCGTCCGGCGGGGCGGGGTGGCCCGGGACGACCCGGGTGAAGCGCCCGTCGGCGATCTCGATCAGCACGTCGGCGTCCGGCTCCGGTCGGTCCGGCAGCCAGGCGTACTCGGCGTGGTAACGGCGCGCTGTCATCGGCCACCCCGTCGGCCCGTCGCCCGACTCGTTGGTCGGTTCATCGTCCGGCTCGTTGGCCGGCCCATTGGCAGGTTCACCGGTCGGTTCATCGTCCGGCTCGTTGGCCGGCCCATTGGCAGGTTCACCGGTCGGCTCATCGTCCGGCCAGGTCGTCGAGGAGGGCGGCGAGATGCCGGACGCCCGCGGCGCAGTCCTCGTCGGTCGCCGACTCGGCCGGCGAGTGCGACACCCCGGTCGGGTTGCGCACGAAGAGCATCGCGGTCGGCAGGTGCGCGGCGAGGATCCCCGCGTCGTGCCCGGCGGCCGTCGGCAGCACCGGTACGCCGTCGGCGTGCAGCCGCCGGGCCGCCGCGATCAGCCCGCCGTCGAACGTGACCGACGGCGTCAGCGACTCGCGGGTGACCGCGACGGTGGTGCCGTCCCGGGCGGCCCGCTCAGCGGCCTTGGCCCGAACCGCCTCGACCAGGGCGTCCAGCGTCTCGACGTCGGCCGCCCGGGCGTCGAGCCAGCCCCGGACCCGGGCCGGGACGGCGTTGGTGGCATTCGGCTCCACCTCGACCCGGCCGATCGTGGCGTGCGCGCCGCGCTGCCGGGCCTCCTTGTTCGCCGCCAGCACCGTGAAGGCGTACGTCAGTATCGGGTCGCGCCGGTCCGCCATCCGGGTCGTGCCGGCGTGGTTCGCCTCACCGGTGAAGTCCAGCCGCCAGCGGCCGTGTGGCCAGATCCCGCTCGCCACCCCGACCGGCGCGCCCAGGTCGACCAGGGCCCGACCCTGCTCCACGTGGAGTTCGACGAAGACGCCGATCCGGGCCAGCAGGTCGGGGCGGGCCCCGGCCGGCGTGCCGCCGAGCGCCTCGGCGAGGGTCATCCCGGCCCGGTCGGTCAGCGCCGCCGCCTGTTGCGGGTCGAGCGCGCCGGTGAGCAGCCGCGACCCGAGGCAGGGTACGCCGAACCGGGAGCCCTCCTCCTCGGCGAAGGCCACCACCCCGACGGGGCGACGGAACGTCCGGCCCGCCCGGCGCAGGGCGCGGACCGCGAGCAGCGCGCTGACGACGCCGAGCGGACCGTCGTAGCCGCCGCCGTACGGCACCGAATCGAGGTGGCTGCCGAGCAGTACGGCGTCGCCGGCCCGCTCCGCCGGCCCCGGCCGCGGGCCGTACCAGGCGATCAGGTTGCCGTTGCCGTCCGGCTCGACGGTGTGCGCCCCGTCGCCGGTGGCGGTGGCGGCGAACCACTCCTCCAAGCGGCGGACGGGCTCCGTGTAGCCGTACCGGAGGTAGCCGCCGGTGCCGGGATCGCGGCCGATCGGCGCGATCTCGTCCCAGAGCCGGCGGAACTCGGCCACCTCCCGACTGTTAGGAAGGGGCCCTTCTACAACCGAATCCGATAACAAGGGGCCCTTCCTTACTGCTCGGTCATGGGGATGCGCAGGTTGCCCCGGGTCGCGGCCTCGACCGCCTCCGGGTAGCCGGCGTCGACGTGCCGGAGCACGCCGGTGGCCGGGTCGTTGCTGAGCACCCGTTCGATCTTCTGCGCGGCGAGCGGGGTGCCGTCGGCGACGGTGACCTGCCCGGCGTGGAGGGAACGGCCGATGCCGACCCCGCCGCCGTGGTGGATGCTCACCCAGGAGGCGCCGCTGGCCGTGTTGACCAGGGCGTTGAGCAGCGGCCAGTCCGCGATCGCGTCCGAGCCGTCGGCCATCGCCTCGGTCTCCCGGTACGGCGAGGCGACCGAGCCGGCGTCGAGGCGGTCGCGACCGATGACGATCGGGGCGGAGAGCTCGCCGGAGGCGACCATCTCGTTGAACCGGAGCCCGGCCCGGTCGCGCTCGCCGTGGCCGAGCCAGCAGATCCGCGCCGGAAGGCCCTGGAAGGCGACCCGCTCCCCGGCGAGCCGGATCCAGCGGGCGAGCGACTCGTTCTCCGGAAAGAGGTCGAGCACGGCCCGGTCGGTGGCGGCGATGTCGGCCGGGTCCCCGCTCAGCGCCGCCCAGCGGAACGGGCCCTTGCCCTGGCTGAACAGCGGCCGGATGTACGCCGGCACGAAGCCTGGGAAGTCGAACGCCCGGTCGTAGCCGCCGAGTTTCGCCTCGCCCCGGATCGAGTTGCCGTAGTCGAAGACCTCGGCTCCGCCGTCGAGGAAGCCGACCATCGCCTCGACGTGCCGGACCATCGACTCCCGGGCCCGCGCGGTGTACTCGGCCGGCTTGGTGCGGGCCAGCTCGGCCGCGTCGGCGAGGTCGACCCCGACCGGCACGTACGACAGCGGGTCGTGCGCGCTGGTCTGGTCGGTGACGATGTCGATCTCGACACCCCGGGCCAGCAGCTCGGGAAAGACGAGCGCGGCGTTGCCGACCACCCCGACCGAGAGCGGCCGTCGCTCCCGCTTGGCCGCGAGGGCCTGCGCCACCGCGTCGTCGAGTGAGTCGGCGACGGTGTCGAGGTAGCGGGTGGCGACCCGGCGCGCCAGCCGCCCCGGATCGACGTCGACGATCAGGCAGACGCCGCCGTTCATCGTCACGGCCAGCGGCTGCGCGCCGCCCATCCCGCCGCAGCCGGCGGTCAGGGTCAGGGTGCCGGCCAGCGAGTTGTCGCTCGGCTGCTGCCCGGCGGCGCGGCGGGCGGCGAGCTTGGCCGCGACCGCGGCGAAGGTCTCGTAGGTGCCCTGCAGGATGCCCTGGGTGCCGATGTAGATCCACGAGCCGGCGGTCATCTGGCCGTACATGGTCAGGCCAAGCTGTTCGAGGCGGCGAAACTCCGGCCAGGTGGCCCAGTCGCCGACCAGGTTGGAGTTGGCGATCAGCACCCGGGGCGCCCACTCGTGGGTCCGCAGGACCCCGACCGGCCGCCCCGACTGGACCAGCATGGTCTCGTCGTTGCCGAGGGTGGTCAGGGTCCGGACCAGCGCGTGGTACGACGGCCAGTCTCGGGCCGCCCGGCCGGTGCCGCCGTAGACGACGAGGTCGTCGGGGCGCTCCGCGACCTCCGGGTCGAGGTTGTTCATCAGCATGCGCAGCGCGGCTTCCTGCGGCCAGCCGACGGCGGTCCGGGTGGTGCCGCGTGGGGCGCGGATGGGGTCGGGCATGGGAACTCCGTTCTCCTGGATTCCGGCGCGGGTCGGGGCCGGCGTCGGGCGCTAGCCGACGAAGAGCTGCCGGCGGGCGGCGGACCGTTCGAACTCCTCCAGCCGACGTTGGACGTCGGCGGGTGCGGCGTCGCAAACCGCCTGCAACAGGACCATCGCCATCGCCATCGGTGCGGTGTGCAGGTCGAAGACGAGTTGGGAACCGACCGCCGCCGGCAGCACGAGGTCGGCGTGCTCGGCGGCCGGGCTGACCGCGGAGTCGGTGATCACCACGACCGACATCCCGGCCGCCCGCGCCTCGGCGAGGGCTTCCAACGCCTCCCGGGGATAGCGGGGGAGCACGATCGCCAGCATGGCGGAGGCGCCGGCCGTACGGGCCTGTTCCAGCCGGTCGGTGAGCAGGCTGCCGCCGGAGTCCAGGACCCGGACGTCCGGGTGGACCTTGGCGGCGAAGTAGGCGAAGTAGCCGGCGAGCGGCGCGGCGGCCCGCAGCCCGAGGACGACGAGCGGCCGGCTGCCGGCGAGCAGGGTCCCGGCGGCGGTCACCGTCTCCCGGTCGGCGAGCTGCGCGGCGAGGCGGTGCAGGTTGTCGGCCTCGGCCCGGATCGCCCGCTGCATCTCGTTGTCGACCGGCGCGGCGTCCGACCCGGCGTACCCGGCGGTGATGATCTCCCGGAGCCGGCGGCGCAGCGCCGGGTAGCCGTCGTAGCCGAGTGCCATCGCGAACCGGGTCACCGAGGGCTGGCTGACCTTGGCCAGCTCGGCGACCTCGGCCGCGGAGAGGAAGGCGGCGGAGGCGGCGTGCTGGACCAGGCTGTGCGCGATCCGCCGCTGGGTCGGGGTCAGCCGGACGCCCTGGAACAGGTCGAGTACGCGGTCCGTCGGCGGCGCCGCGACGACAGCGCTGTCATTCACAAGACGAGGGTATGCATAGAACATTTCAGGAGGCAACGAGACGCCGGGACCTGAGAAGACGCGCACGGGGTGCGGCCGGCGCCGGGGCCCCGCCAAATATGTGCTGCTGCTCGCCGCCGCGCTGTGGCACGGTGGCGACATGCGATTGGCGGCCATCCAGACGTACCCGATCAAGGGTTGCTACCGGCTCGACCTCGACGACGCACGGGTCGAGCCGTGGGGACTGGCCGGCGACCGGCGCTGGATGGTCGTCGACGACGAGGGCGTCGGCGTCACCCAGCGCCAGGAGCCGGCACTGGTCACGGTGCGCCCCGAGCCGCGCCCGGGCGGACTGCTGCTCCGGGCCGCCGGCCGGGCCGCACTCGAGGTCGCCGAGCCGGTCGACGGCGAGCCGGCCGAGGTGCGGGTCTTCGCCCACCAGCCGGGGGTGCCGGCCCGGGTCGCCGACCCCGCGGCGAACGACTGGCTCTCCCAGACCCTCGATCGGAAGGTACGGCTGGTCTGGCTGGGCGATCCGGCCGCCCGGCCGATTCCCGACGTCCACGGCGTCGGGCCCGACGACCGGGTCAGCTTCGCCGACGGCTATCCGCTGCTGCTGGCCAACCGGGCCTCGCTCGACGCGCTGAACGAATGGCTGGCGGCGGCGGGCAGCCCCGAGGGTCCGCTGCCGATGACCCGCTTCCGTCCCAACCTGGTGGTGGGCGGCGCCGCGCCGTGGGCCGAGGACGACTGGCTCGGCCGCCGGCTGCGGATCGGCCCGGTGGTCTTTCGGGTGGCCAAGCCCTGCGGCCGCTGCGTGGTCACCACCACGGACCAGGAGACCGGGGTACGTGGCCACGAACCGCTGCGAACCCTGGCGCGACACCGCAACCGCGACCGGCAGCTGTTGTTCGGGCAGAACCTCGTGCCGCTGCTCGGCCCGGCCGGCACCGGCACCACGGTGCGGGTGGGGGACCCCGTCGACCTGCTTCCCGACTAGGTCAGGCCCGGCACGGCAGTTCGGTGATCTGTCCTCAATCGACCTGATCCGGGCTGGTGCGCCCAGATCTTGCGTCGGTCGTGGCCCGTCCGGCACCATGCCCGGGATGACCGACAACCCGGAGATCCCTGACGACGCCGACGAGCCCGTCGACGGCCGGCCAGAGCCCGGTTCGGACGGCCGGTCAGAGTCCGGTTCGGACGGCCGGTCAGAGTCCGGTTCGGACGGCCGGCCAGCGTGGAGGCGCCGGCTGTCGAGACCGTGGCTGGCGGGCGGCGGCGCCGCGGTGCTCGCCGCCGTGCTCGGGGTCGTGCTGGTCTGGGTCTCCGGAGAGTCGTCGGCCTGCGCCGCCGCCCTCGCCCCCGCCACCCGGCTGCCGGCGCCGACCGAGCGGGTGGCCGCCGTCGCCGCCCCGGCGCCGGTCGACGGTCAGGCGCCCGGCGTCGCCGTGCCCGCGGTCGTCCGCGCCGCGCCGCCGGACAGCGGGAAGGTCTACAAGGGAAAGGCCTCGTACTACGACGGCGGGAACTCCGGCGGCAACTGCTCCTTCCCCGGGCCCCCGGCCAACCGCCTCTACGTGGCGCTCGGCCCCGCGCAGTACGCCGGCGGAGCGGCCTGCGGCAGTTTCCTGGAGGTGACCGGGCCGAAGGGCAAGGTCCGGGTGATGGTGCTGGACCGCTGCGCCGGCTGTAGGGGCAACAAGATCGACCTGTCGAAGCAGGCATTCGCGAAGATCGCCGACCTGTCGGCGGGAATCGTGTCGATCCGGTACCGGTTCGTGGTCAACCCGCCGGTCACCGGCCCGCTCACCTTCCGGATCAAGGGCGGCGCGTCGAAGTGGTGGTTCGCGGTGCAGGTGGGCAACCACGGCAACCCGCTGAAGTCGGTGGCGGTGCGTCGGGCGGGCGGCGAGTGGCGACGCGCGAAGCGGCAGCCCGACAATTACTGGGTGGTCGAGGGCGGGCTCGGCATGGGGCCGTACGAGATCCGGGTCACCGACATCCACGGCAACGAGGCGGTCGCCACCGGCATCCAGCTGAAGCCCCGGAAGGTGCAACGCAGCCGCGTCCGGCTGTACGGCACCGCCACGGAGTCGCCCCGCCCCTCGGCGCCCACCGCCAGCCCTGCCCCGCCGAGCGGCCCCGTCGAAACGCCGTCCGCCGGCCCGACGTCCGCCCCGCCCGCTGCTCCGCCGACCGCCCCGGCAACCCGGGCGGCGGCCTGCGGCTGATCGGCACCCACGCCCCGGCTCCCGCCGTGCCGGGGGTCGTGCCCGCGGCGGGTCCTGGCTGTGACCCACCCGTGCCGGCGGTCCCGTTCCCGCGACCGGGCGGTCGCGTCCCGGTGGGTCCCTCCCGAGGGCCGGGCGGTCCCGTCCCGGCGGTCGGGTCGCCGCGGCCGGCCCCCGGTCGCGCGGTGTCCGGTCGCGCGGTGTCCGGTCGCCCGGTGTCCGGGTGGGACGCTCACTCGGTGAGCGGCAGCCACATCAGGATCTCGTCGCGGTCGTCGCCCGGCGCGACCCGGAGCGCACCCGGAAGCCGCCCGACCTCCCGGTAGCCGAGCTGCCGGTAGAACTCCTCGACGCCGTTGCCGGCCCGAACCGTCAGGTGCACCGCCACCCAGCCCAGCTCCCGTGCGACCTGGGCGGCGTGCCGCATCAGGGCCAGACCGTAGCCGTACCCCTGCCGGTCGGGGTGGACCATGACCCGCTTGAGCATGCCCCAGTGCGCCTTGAGCTGGAAGCGGTTGTCGGTGAGGAAGAGCAGCGCGACCGGCCGCTCCTCCTCGTACCCGACCAGCAACCGGTCAGGGCCGTCGGCCACCTCCGCGAAGGTGGCCAGCGCGAGCGGGCGTACCTCCGCCTCGGTGACCGGCCCGACGAACCCGACGGCGCCGCCGGCGTTGGTCACCGCGGTCCAGAGCGTCACGATCTGGTCGCGCAGCTCGGCGGTCAGTGGGGGATCGAGCACGAAGCGGATGGCCACGTCGGCCATCCTCGTCCGCCGGTCGCCGGGGGCCGGCGGCGCGGGCGTGGCTCGTGACCGCGCTAACAATCCACGCTGGTCGACCGGTGGCCGGCGACAGCGTCTCCGGTGCGGGAGAGGGGAGTCGAACCCCTACGCCCGAAGGCACAGGAACCTAAATCCTGCGTGGCTGCCATTACACCACTCCCGCGCGATCCTGAGTCTAGACCGCCGGACCGGTGGACCGCTGGCGCCGGTGGGCCGGTCCGGTCCGGCGTCCCGGCCGGGCGGCCCGCCGCCACCCGGCCGGGACGTTCAGTCCAGTCCGAGGTCGCGGCGGAGCTTGGCGACGTGGCCGGTCGCCTTGACGTTGTAGAGCGCCCGCTCGATCCGACCCTCCTCGTCGATGACGAACGTGGACCGGATCACACCGGTGACGGTGCGGCCGTACGACTGCTTCTCGCCGTACGCGCCGTAGGCGGTGAGCACCGACCGGTCGGTGTCCGCGACCAGCGGGAAGGTGATCGCGTCGCGCTCCCGGAACGCCGCCAGCTTCTCCGGTGGGTCGGGCGAGATGCCGACCACCTCGTAGCCGGCGGCCTGGAGCGAGGCGAGCGAGTCGCGGAAGTCACACGCCTGCTTGGTGCAGCCCGGCGTCATCGCGGCCGGGTAGGCGTAGAGGATCACTTTGCGGCCACGCAGTTCCTTCAGGCTGAGTGTGCCGCCGGTGTCGGTGGGGAGCGTGAAGTCGGGCGCGGTCTCCCCGGGCGCGAGCCGGATGGGTGAGGTCATGGCCCCGACCCTAGCGCCAGGTGTACCCGAGGTTGCGGTTGACGTACGCCTCTTGCAAAGGCATGGCAACAACGTCAGCATGGCCATAGGCCGGGCCGGCCGACGGGCGGCTCCCCCTCGGCCTACAGGAGGTCGCGTGGATACCCTGGCGATGCACATCTCGAACGGGATCATCAACGGTCCCGTGGCGGCGGTCTTCGCGGCGTTCGCCCTCGCGGCGCTCGCGCTCTGCGTGGTGCGCGGCCGGCAGGACCTGGACGACCGGCTGGCCCCGATGGCCGGTCTGGTGGCCGCCTTCATCTTCGCGGTGCAGATGCTCAACTTTCCGATCTTCACCGGCGCGGTCAGCGGGCACCTCCTCGGCGGTGCCCTTGCCGCGATCCTGGTCGGCCCCTGGGTGGGGGCGCTCTGCGTCGCCGTGGTGCTGATCGTCCAGGCTCTCGTCTTCGGCGACGGCGGAGTGGCCATGCTCGGCCTCAACATCACCAACATGGCGGTGCTCGGCACGGCGGTGGCGTACCTGCTGGTCGCGCTGCTGCTGCGCCTCCTGCCGCGGACCGTCAGCGGGCTCGCGGTCACCGCCTTCGTCGCCTCGGTGGTCAGCGTGCTGGCCGCCTCCCAGGGCTTCGTCGTGCAGTACTGGCTCGGTGGCACCACCGACCTCGGCAGCGGCCTCGCCGGCCTGGCCGGCACGATGGCCGGGGTGCACCTGCTGATCGGCGTGGGTGAGGGCCTGATCACCGCGACCACGGTGGTGACCGTGGCGAAGATCCGGCCCGATCTGGTACACGCGCTGCGCGGCCGGACTGTCGCCAGCCCGGGTACGCCGCCGGTGCCGGCCGCCGGAGGTGCCCGGTGAGCGGCGGAGGAGGACGGGTGACGAAGCGTTCGGGTCTCTTCATCCTCGGCGGGCTGCTGGTGGCTCTGCTGCTCGCCGGTGTGGTGAGCAACTTCGCCTCCGCCCATCCCGACGGGCTCGACTCCACGCTGCGCAAGGGGTGCGTCTTCGACGCCGACGACACCATCGTGGGCGGAAGCTGTCCCGCGCAGCAGGCCAGGGAGCACGAGCTGGCCGACTCGCCGCTGGCCGACTACGGGGTACGGGGGGTGGACAACACGTACCTCTCCACCGGGCTCGCCGGGGCGCTCGGTGTCCTGCTCACCTTCGCCGTCGGGGGCGGCCTGTTCTGGCTGACCCGCCGTCGTCCGACCGCCGGCCCGGCGGGGTCCGCCGCGTCCGGGGATGCCGCCGGCCCGGCCGGTTCCGCCACCCCTGCGCCGGGGCAGCGGAGCGACGACATGTCGGCAACGGCCGACGGCCGGCCGTAGCGGGGTCGGGTCGATGGGGGCCGGGCACGCGCACGTCCTCTACCGGGACCGGATGTCGCCGGTGCACCGGCTGCCGCCCGAGGTCAAGATCATGGCGATGGTGGTCTTCACCATCGCCGTGGTCGCCACCCCCCGGGAGGCGTTCTGGGCCTTCGGCGGGTACGCCCTCCTGATCCTGCTGGTGGCGGCGTTGGCCCGGATCGGACCGGGCTGGCTGGCCACCCGGGCACTGATCGAACTGCCGTTCGTCGTCTTCGCGTTCGCACTGCCCTTCCTCGGCCGCGGCGAACGGGTCCACTGGCTCGGGCTGGACCTGTCGGTCGACGGCCTCTACGGCTGCTGGAACATCCTGGCCAAGGGAACCCTCGGGGTCCTCGCCTCGCTGCTGCTGGCCGCCACGACGACGATGCGCGACCTGCTGCTCGGCCTGGACCGGCTGCGCTGCCCACAGATCGTGACCCAGATCGCCACCTTCATGCTGCGTTACCTCGACGTCCTGGTCGGCGAGGCCCGGCGGATGCGGATCGCCCGGATCTCCCGGGGCGACGACCCCCGCTTCCTGTGGCAGCTGCGCGGCTTCGCCGCCGGGGTCGGCGCGCTCTTCCTCCGGGCATTCGAACGCGGGGAGCGGGTGTACCTGGCCATGGTTGCCCGGGGCTACCAGGGCCGGATGCCGGACGCCTGGGGCGGCAGCGGCGCGGCCACCGCCCGGCACTGGCTGGTCGCGGCCACGGTGCCGCTCACCGCGACCGGCATGGCCGCCGCCGCGGTGGTGCTGGGATGATCGGGTACGTGGACAGCGTCTCGGCCGCCGAGGTCACCGCCTCCGACGTCCCGTCTCTCGAGGTCCGCGACGTGCACTACCGCTACCCCGGCGGGCACGTCGCGTTGCGCGGGGTCGACCTGACCGTGCCCCGGGGTGGCCGGGTCGCGCTGCTCGGCCCGAACGGCGCCGGCAAGACCACCCTGGTGCTGCACCTGAACGGGATCCTCTCCGGCGGCGGGGGGACGGTCACCGTCGGCGGGCTGACCGTGGACCGGGACCGGGCGACCCTGGCCGAGATCCGCCGCCGGGTCGGCATCGTCTTCCAGGACCCCGACGACCAGCTCTTCCTGCCCACGGTCGCCGAGGACGTGGCGTTCGGGCCGGCGAACCTCGGCCTGCGCGGCGCCGAACTGGCGGCCCGGGTCACCGAGGCGCTGGACGCGGTGGGAATGACCGCGCACCGGGACCGCGCGCCGCAGCACCTGTCGTTCGGGCAGCGCCGTCGGGTCGCGGTGGCGACCGTCCTCGCGATGCGCCCGGAGATCCTGGTCCTCGACGAACCTTCCTCCAACCTCGACCCGGCCGCCCGCCGCGAGCTGGCCACGATCCTGCGTCGGCTGCCGGTGACCATGCTGATGGTCACCCACGACCTGCCGTACGCGCTGGAACTCTGCGACCGGGCGGTGATCCTCGACGCCGGCCGGATCGTCGCCGACGGGCCGACCGCGGAACTGCTCGCCGACGCCGAGCTGCTGGCCCGGCACCGGCTGGAGCTGCCGTACGGCTTCGACCCGACGCTGGCCGCCCGTCAGCTCGCCGCCCGGTCCTGAAACGCCCGGTCCTGCCGCGTCTGGTCCTGAAGCGTCTGGTCCTGCCGTGCCTGGTCCTGTGGCGTCCGTTCCCGCAGCGGTCGGTCCGTAGCGGCGGGTAACGCGACCGACCAACGGCGGAGCCCGGCGGCCGGGCCGGACCGGGTGGCGCGGCCGGCGGAGCGGCCCGCGGCGTGCAGCCGCAGGACTCCGGCGCCGGCCAGCCCGCCCCCGACCCCGAGCGCGACCGCGACCATCACCCGGGCCCACGGGGCCGGCCAGGGCGCCGGCACCACCGAGTGGAGGAAGACCGCCGCGTTCGTCACGCCGGTGAAGAGCGCCAGACAGGTCCCGGCCAGCGCCAACGCGAAGTCGGCGGCCGGGCGTCGGGTCAGCGCGTACGCCGCCGCGGCGAGCGCCGCCACCCCGGTCAGTGCCGGCCAGAGCTGGCTGGTGACCAGCCCGAGCAGCATGCCCGAAAGACCGGCGTCGGCGCCCCGGCCCAGCGCGTGACCCAGCGCGGCGACGCCGCCGACCGCGGCCAGCGCGGCCAACGCGACCGTGGCGCGGCGCCCGGGCCGGGAGTCCCGGGGGAGCAGCCCGAGCGCGCCCACGACGAGGACACCGAGCACGCTCGCGCTCCACCAGCGCAGCGGATCCGGCGGCGGAACCCAGTCGAGGGTCCCCCGCAGTTCCCGCGGGACGGTGCCGTCCCGGAGCGGGACCACCCAGTCCCGGACCCGCTGTGGCCGGTCCGGTGCGGCGGCGACCTGCGGCGGCGGCCCGTCCTCCCGCCACTGGGCCCGCTGGTCGTGCCACCGGACCACCGGCTCGGTGCTGATCCGGCGCCACGACGGCGGCGCGGTCGGGTCGGCGCCCGGCGGCGGTGTGGTGCCGCCGTCCAGGGTCCGGTTGAGGTACGTCGCCGGGGAGGCGACGTTCTCGTAGACGCCGTCCGGCCGGATCTCCAGGTACGGCTCGCCGGCGTAGCCGAGTACCTCGATCGGGCGGCCGGTCCGGTTCTCCAGCTCCAGCCGGGCGCCCCCCTCCACCACCCGGATCCGCAGGCCGGGCAGGGCCGGGGTGACCCCGGTGACCACGGCGCGGTAGTTGCTGCCGGCCGGGGCGTCGGCGGCGTGCGCGGCGGCCGGTGCGGCGGTCGCCAGCGCCCCGAGCAGGCCCGCGGCGACCGCCAGCAGGACCCGGGACGCCCTCCCCGCCGTCGGCTGGCTCCGGCTCACCCGCCGGCCGCCGTCACCGCCGCGGTGATCGCCTCGGCGCTCGCCTGCACCTGCTTCCCGTTGACCAGGACGGTGGGGGTCCCGGTGATACCCGCCCGACTCGCCTCCTCGGTCACGTGGTCGGTCCATTTCTTGAACGTATTCTCGCGGACGCAGTTGCGGAAACTGTCCCCGGACAGCCCCACTCCAACGGCGATCTCGACCAGCTCGTCGTCGCTGAGCCCGGCACCGCCCTCCGGCGGCTGCCGGTCGAAGAGCGCGCGGGCGTACTCCCGGAACTTGCCGCTCTGTGCGGCGCAGCCGGAGGCGGCGGAGGACCGGGTCGAGTAGTCGGTGCTGGAGAAGCGGTTGAGGAACGCGACCGGATGGTACGTCACCCGGACCCTGCCCTGGGCGATGAGCTGGTCGAGCGTCCCGCTGGCCTGCTGCTCGAACTGTTTGCAGAAGGGGCAGAGGAAGTCCTCGTAGATGTCGATGGTGACCGGGCCGGAGCCGACCACGATGCCGGTGCCCTCCGGGTTGGCGCCGTCCGGCGGGGTGAAGTCGCCGGCGTTCCGGGCGGCCGTGACCCCCCAGCCGATCAGCCCGGCGGCGACCAGCACGACCACCGCGCCGATCGACGTCCAGAGGGCGCGGCGGCGACGCCGTTCCCGGGCCCGCTGCTCCCGGATCACCCGGGCCGCGCGGCTGTCCGCCCGCCCGGCGCGGGACTCGCCCGGCCGCCCGCCCCGGGACTCGCCCGCGCGGCCGGGGCGGGACTCGCCCGGCCTGGTGGGCCGGCGGCGGCTCTTCCTGTCGGTCATCGTGGCTGTGCCTCCTCCAGCGCCGGCGGTTCGTCGTCGTCGAGGCCGCGCCCGAGCGCGGCGTCCACCGAGTAGGGCGTACGGGGCCAGACGAGGAGGAAGCCGGCGAGCACCAGGAAACCGAGATCCCGGAGGATCTCGGTTCCGTACGTCGGATCCTGACCGGCGGCGAGGTCACCGCCGGTGCCGAAGCAGCCGCAGTCGATGGAGAGCCCGCGCGCCCAGGCCGAGGAGATGCCGGCGATGAAGATCACCAACAGCGCCGTCGAGATCCCGGCGGCGAGCCGGGTGGCGAGGCCGAGCACCAGGATCATCCCGAGGGCGATCTCCACGAACGGCAGCGCCGCGCCGATCACCACCGCCACGTCGTACGGGAAGATCTGGTAGGCGTTGACCGCTCGGCCCGAGGCGTCGAGGTCACCGATCTTGGAACCGCCGGCCACCAGCCACACCGCGGCGAGACCCAGCCGGGCCGCCGTGCCGAGCCAGGGGCGGGCGGCCGGCCAGGGGCCGCCTTCCGGGACCCGGCTGTCTTCTACGGTCCGCTCCGTCACGGTCATTTTGTCGTCTTGATCAACGAGGTGGTTCCCGGTGTGGTGGGGGCCATCCATGGCATTGCTCCGCGTGGTGTCACGCTCACCTACGGTACGCGGACAATTGCGCCGGTACCGGGCCAATCCCGGGCCCGGCGACGGTCACGGGGCCGGGACGTGGGCATCGTCACGCGCGGATCGATCCGGCCGGTGTCCGGGGAACTTTTCCGCCGCAGATACCGACTATCGGTACGTGGCAGCGCGGGAGCGACCGGACGGGAGGTGGGGCCGGGTGACCGGAGGTCGCGCCGGACGGCTCGGGTCGGCAACCATGTCCGGCATGACTGCTGCGAATCGCCCTCGGGTCGCCGCGCACCGTGACCGTGCCCCGGCCGCCACGCGCCGCCGGAGGCCGGTGGTCCGGATCGGCGCCAGCCTCGGACTCCTGCTGGCCTCCCTCGCCCTCCTGCTCGGTCCGGCCGCCCCGGCCAGCGCACACGCCGTCCTGGTGAGCAGTAGCCCGGTGGCGGATTCGGTGCTGACCACCGCCCCGACCGAGGTGGTCCTCACGTTCAGCGAGACGGTCCGCGAGGTGCCGGACAAGATCCGCGTGATCGGGCCGGACGGCGCCCGGGTCGACCGGGGGGACCCGGTCTTCAACGGCGCCGTCGTCACGGTCCCGGTCGATCCGGGCGGGCCGCGCGGGACGTATCTGGTGAGCTATCGGGTGGTCTCGGCGGACAGTCATCCGGTTTCCGGGGCGTACACCTATTCCGTCGGGGCGCCCTCGACGCCGCCGACGGACGCCGGGGCCGACCAGGTCCACCCCGCGGTCGGGGTCGCGGTCCGGGTCGCCAAGTTCCTCGGGTACGCCGGCCTGCTCCTGGTGTTCGGTCCGGTGCTGGTGCTCACCCTGCTCTGGCCCCGCCGACTGAGTCGGGTCGGTCCGGGCCGGCTGATCTCGACCGGGATCGGCCTGGTCGCCCTGTCGACGGTCGGCGCGCTCTGGCTTCAGGCCCCCTACACCTCCGGGGGTGGGCTCTTCTCGGTCGACGGCGCCGCGCTCGGCGACGTCCTCGGCAGCACGTTCGGGACGGTGCTGCTGGTCCGGCTGGGGATACTGGCCGCGGTGGCGATCCTGGTCCGGCCGGTGGTCACCGGCCAGGCCGGTCGGGCCGACCAGATCCTGCTCGTCGTCCTGGGCGCGGCCGGCCTCGCCACCTGGCCGCTCGCCGGCCACGCCGCCGCCTCGCCGGTGCCGGCGGTCTCGGTGGTGGTCGACGCCGTGCACCTGGCCGGGATGGCGGTCTGGCTCGGTGGACTGGTGATGCTCGGGGGCTTCCTGCTCCGGCGGGCGACCGAGCGGGAACTCGACGCCATCCTGCCGGTCTGGTCCCGGTGGGCCACCCTCGCCGTCTCCGCGCTGCTGCTCGCCGGGGTGGTGCAGGCGCTGATCGAGGTCGGTACGCCGGAGGCCCTGGTCTCGACGACGTACGGCCGGCTGCTCATCGCCAAGTTGGTGCTCTTCGCGCTGGTCATCGCGGTGGCCGCGTACTCGCGGCAGGCGGTCCGGCGGCGGCTGCTCGCCGAGGAGTGGGCGGACTCGGCGGCGGAGGAGGCCCCGGCCGAGCCGGTGGGGGAGGCCGCCCCGGTCGCGCCGGTCGAGGTGGGGGCGTCGGTCGGCCGCGACGGCGCCTCCGGGTCCGGGCGGCCGGCCAGCCCCGACCCTGACCTGCAGCGTGACCCGTCCGCCGAGGCGGACGGAGATCACCGGGCCGAGGCAGGTGCCGGAGCGCGGACCGGGGCTGCTCCCGAGCCGCGGGCCGGCGGCGATCCGGAACCGCCGGCCGAGCCCGGGCGGAGCGGAGGCGGGCCGACCCAGGGCACGCGGCGGCTCCGCCGCGCCGTCTGGGTGGAATTCGCGATCACGGCGGTGGTGGTGGCGCTCGCCGCCGTCCTGGTGCAGACCCCGCCGGCCCGCACCGCCCAGGAGTACGCCGACGGTGGCGGCCCGGGCTACTACAGCGCCACGCTGACCAGTTCGCTCTACTCGCTCCAGGTCGAGGTGGACCCGGCAACAACCGGGAGCAACTCGATCCACCTGTACGCGTACACGCCGGACAACAAGCCGATGCCGGTGGTCGAGTGGCGGGCCACCGCCGCCCTGCCCGACCAGGGGATCGAGCCGATCCAGATCCCGCTGTTGCCGCTGACCGACAACCACGCGACCGGCGAGATCAGCCTGCCGAGGCCGGGTGACTGGCAGTTCAGCTTCACGCTCCGGACCTCGGACATCGACCAGGCCACGGTGACCAGCACCGTGCCGATCACCTAGAGAGGGAGTTCATGATTCGTCATCGTCGGGCCGCGCTCTCCGCCGCCCTCGTTCTCGGCGCCGCCGCAGTCGGCGTGTTCGGGCTGATCGCCCCGGCGTCCGCGCACGTCACCGTGAACCCGCGGGAGGCGACCCAGGGCGGCTACGCCCGGGTGGCGTTCCGGGTGCCGACCGAGAGCGACACCGCCTCCACGGTGAAGCTGGAGGTGACGATGCCGGACGACGCACCGGTGGCGTCGGTCTCCACGATGCCGGTGCCCGGCTGGACGGTGGCGATCGAGCGGCGGACGGTCAACCCGCCGGTTGAGGTGCACGGCAGCCAGGTGTCGCAGGTCGTGTCCAAGATCACTTGGACCGCCTCGCGTGACGCCGGCATCAAGCCCGGGGAGTTCCAGGAGTTCCCGGTCTCGATGGGGCCGCTGCCGACGAAGGACCGGATGGTCTTCCGCGTCCTCCAGCACTACTCGGACGGGAACGTGGCGCGCTGGATCGAGGCGCCGGCCGCCGACGGGACCGAGGCCGAGAACGACCCGGCGCCGGTCCTGAAGCTGCTTCCGGCGGCCGCGTCCGAGGCCCCCGGGGCCGCCACGACGCCGACCGCGTCGGCGGTGGCCCAGCCCGCCGGGGACTCGGCGGACGACGGCGATCCGACCGCGCGCGGACTCGGCATCGCGGGGCTCGTCGCCGGGTTGGCCGGGCTGGTCCTGGGGGCCCTGGCGTTCGTCCGCAGTCGGCGTCCGGCCACCCCACCCACCGCCTGATCCTGCGCCACGCCGCTGGCCCGTCGGCTACTGCCGACGGGCCAGCGGTGTTTTCGGGCAATAATCCGTGTTCAAGCGATTTCTCTCGGTATGGTCGGCGGGTACTCCGACCTGTGGGGTCGGTGGGTGCCGCGACCCACGAGGGAGAGACACGAATGCGGTTCGTACGGCTCGCCGCCGGGATACTCCTGCTCGCCATCGGGTTGCCGGTGCTTCTCGCCGGGGCCACACTGTGGACCGTCGCGCAGCAGCGCAGCCCGAACGGCGGATTCGGCGGCCCGTTGGAGCGGGTCGAGACGCAGGGGCACGCCGTCGTCGTACCGGATCTGCGTGCCCTGCTTCGCCGGGACGCGCCCTTCGTCCAGGCCGGCCGGAGCGGGATGCGGATCATCGCGCGCATCGGATCCGATCCCGCGTTCATCGGACTGGCCCCCGCCGCCGAGGTGGCGACCTACCTCTCCGAGACGTCGTACGCCCGAATCGACCGGGTGAGCGTGACCCGGGGCGTGCTGCCGGTGGAGGTGACCCCGACCGAGGGGAGAGCCGCCTCCGCCCACGTCGCCAACCCGGAGCGGGAACGCGAGCCGGGCGGGTCCGCGGGACCCGGCCCGGAACGGCTGCCGGCCGCTGCCCGGGTGGGTCTGCCGGGCGCGCAGAGCCTCTGGGTGCGGTACGGCGTCGGCGTGCTCGACCTGACCGCTGACGACGTACGCGGACACCGGCTGAGTCTGGTCGTGATGCGACCCGACGCCCGTCCCGGCATCGTCGCCGACCTGCGGGCCGAGATTCGTCCTGGCTGGCTGGAGCCGGTCGCCTGGGTGCTGGTGGCCGTGGGCGGCCTGTTCGCGCTGCTCGGAATCGTGCTGCTGGCCCGGCCGATCCGGCCGCGGGAGGTGGTCTTCGTGGTCGAGCCCGACCAGGTCCCGGCGTTCGCCGCCCGCCTCGGCATCGCCGCACTGAACGATCTCGGCCGGACGGCAGCCCGGACCAACCAGACCCCGTCGCCGGCGGGTACGGCGCCGCCAGGCCGGCCGGAGCCGGTCGGGGCCGATGTCACCCAGCCCGAGCCGGCCGTACGGTCGATCCGACCGGTGCCGGGCGGCGCTGCGGCGGTGCAGCGCGCGGCCGCGTCACCGGTCCGGCCTGCGGCCCTGACGGACCCGAGCCGGCCGCCGGTCACCGACCCCGCGGTCGGCGCTGCCAATCGTGCCCCGGCGCCGACTCCCGCCCCGGCCCCGATGCCCGCGCCACCGCCCGCGCCGGTGCCCCCACCGTCCCCGACGCCGCCCCTGCCCTCCCCGGCACCGCCGGTGCCGACGCCACCCCGACCCGCGCCGGTACCGGCGGCCCCGGCTGGTCCGGCGTTCACGCCGGTGGCGGTACCCAAGACCACGGCGGCAGCGCCGGGCGGCGCGGCCCCGGCGTCCGCCGCCGCGGGGGCGGACGCCGGCACACCGCTGCCCGTCCTCGGGGCGGTGCCCGCGGGGAAGCCGGGCGCCGGGGCACCAGACCGTGCCGCTCCGACGCCGGTCCGGTTCCGACCCGCCCTCCGTCCGGCGACCCCCGGAGCCGCCCGCTACGACCTGAACCAGCCGCGACCGGGCCGGCCGATGGTCAACCGGGCCAAGGGCTACGACGCGCCCTCCCGCCGCCCGACCGCCCCGGCCCCGTCGACGGCTACGAGCGCATCCACCGCCGGGAGCCCGTCCACCACTCCCGACCCGGCGCGGGTCCCGAACCCGTCGACCAGGTCGGATCCGGCCTCCGGGCCACGGGCCGCGGCAGCCGGTGCCGACCGAAAGGCCGGGGATGACGGACGGCCGCGCGACGAGGCGGGCCGGCACCCGGCGCCGACCCGTTGACCGCCGGACATCGCCACACCGCCGGACATCGCCACGCCGGCACGGGCCGCCGCCGGTATCCCGAGCGACCCACCCGGCGGCGTCGCTGCCGGGCCCGGTGACGACGGTGACGCGTCCGGCGGGTTGGCGATCCGGCGGGCGGAAAACGGCGATCCGGCGGGTGGGAGACGGTGGGGAAGGGGCCGGGACGGCGAGCGGCCCCCCGCGCTGCCGACACGGGGGGCCGCTCTCACCGGGGGATCGGTGTACCGAAGGGACGTTTCAGATGTTGTCCCCAGATTAGCTGCCTGAGACCAGACTAGATAGATCTGTCCATTTGGCGCAAGTTCTGTTACTAACCGATGCGTGGCTCGCGTTTCGGCGCGACGACGTCGGTACGCGGCCTTCCCGAGCCGTTCCGCGTCGGCAGCACGACGAGGAGGAGCAGCGCGAAGAGCACGTAGAGGTTCCGGAGCAGGAACTCGCCGGGCGTGTCGGTCCGGGCGAATGCCTTCCCCCAGTCGTAGAACGAGACCACCCCGTACACCATCGCGACGGCGAGCAGCACGGCGAGGACCAGCAGGGCGACCCGGCGTCGCCGCCCACCGCCGCCGCACTCCGTACCGGGCGGGCGGAGGAGAGTGTCGACCAGCACCACCAGGGCCGGAACGAACCAGTACGCGTGGTGGGTCCAGGTGATCGGGCTCACAAGGGTCCCGACCAGCCCGGTCAGGGTCAGCCCCGCCAGGTCGTCGCCGGCCCGCGCCGCCTGGGCCGCCCGCCACAGCCCGTACCCGGCGATGACGAGGACCAGGAGCAGCCAGAGCAGCTGATTCGGCTTCCCGGGGGTGGTGAAGCGGCTGAGCAGGCCGAACAGTGACTGGTTGCCGGTGTAGTCGGTACGCCCCACCCGTTCGGTCAGCCACAGTTCGTGCGTCCAGAACCGCCACGAGTCGCGCGGCGCGATCGCCGCGGCGAGCAGGGTCGCCCCGGCTGCCGTCGCGCTGGCGGTCAGCGCCGCCCGCCAGCGCCGGGCGGCGAGCAGGTAGACGATGAAGATTCCCGGATAGAGCTTGAGCGCCGTCGCCAGCCCGACTCCCACGCCCGACCAGCGCGACCGACGGGGTACGGCGAAGAGCAGGTCGGCCAGGGTCAGCGTGACGAGCAGCATGTTGATCTGCCCGAACGCCAGGGTCTCCCGGGTGCTCTCCAGGGCGAGGACGAGTGGGACGGCGACGCCCAGCGCGAACCAGCGCGGCAACCGGTGCCGCTCGGCGAGCGGCTTGACCAGCCACCAGGTGGTGACCAGCAGGGCGAGCAGGCTGAGCACCGTGAAGATCGTGACCGTGAGCCCGAGGCGCAGCTCGGCGAACGGTCGGAGCAGCAGCGCGGTGAACGGGGGGTAGGTGAAGTACAGCTCGCCCTGCACGACGTCGGCCTGCGCGTAGTCGTACAGCGGGTGCCCCTCCGCCCACCAGCGCATCGCGCTCATGTAGATCTTCAGATCGAAGAAGTCGTGCGGCGTGTCGAAGAGGTACAGGACAGGTAGCAGGCCGATGACCAGTGCCACGCCGACGATCTGGCGCGCGGTCCGACCGCCGGGATCGTCCTCGACAACGGCGGGCGGGGTGGGGGGCTCGGCGGGCACGGGAAAACCCTAGCGGGCCGTTCTGTCCGCAGCGCTGAGGCGCGGGTTGCTGGGCGGCGCGTAGTCTGGGCGGCGTGGCTGATCTTCTCGTCTGGGTCGACTGTGAGATGACTGGGCTTGACCTCGGCAAGGACAAGTTGCTCGAGGTCGCCGCGCTGGTGACGGACCGGGACCTGAACGTCCTCGGCGACGGCGTGGACGTCGTGATCCACGCCGACGAGGCCGCACTGGGCGGCATGCCGGAGATCGTCCGGGCGATGCACGAGAAGTCGGGTCTGACCGAAGAGGTGCGCCGCTCGACGGTCAGTCTGCGCGAGGCCGAGGACATGGTCCTGGAGTACGTCACGACGTACGTGAAGGATCCCCGGACGGCGCCGCTCTGCGGCAACTCGATCGCCACCGACCGTGGTTTCCTCAGCCGGGACATGCCCCGGTTCGACGCCCACCTGCACTACCGCATGATCGACGTTTCCTCGATCAAGGAGCTGTGTCGTCGCTGGTACCCCCGGGTCTACTTCGGGCAGCCGGCCAAGGGGCTGGCCCATCGGGCGCTCGCCGACATCCGGGAGAGCATTCGGGAGCTGGAGTACTACCGGCGGACGATCTTCGTGCCGCTGCCCGGGCCGGACGTCGACGCCGCCAAGGCCATCGCCGCCGAGCTGTTGTAGCCGAGCTGTCGTATCCGGGGTCGGTGGACGTGGGCGTCCCGGCCGGTGGCCGCCGACCCGGGCCGGCTCGGGCCAACCCGGTCGACGGCGGGGGGCGGGGTGTGGCTATCATTGGTCGTCGCCCCGGCCGAGTTCTGGGGCTGGGCGCGATGTTTGCGCGGATTCAACTGATCTGCGCATTCAACTGAACATGGTGGCTGTAGCTCAGTTGGCAGAGCACCGGGTTGTGGTCCCGGGTGTCGTGGGTTCAAATCCCATCAGTCACCCTGATCACGGGCCGTCCGGCCCGTACGCGGAAGCCCCCTCCCTCGGAGGGGGCTTCCGCGTGTGAGAGGCCGATCACCCGGCTGCGGCCGCTCGGCCGTGGTGTCGCCGGGTCCACACCGCTGACGGAACGGGCCGGGCCGGGGATACGTACCCCGGCCCGGCCCCGAAGGCGTCCACGTGGGCGGCCCGCGTCGGGCGGTCGTCCGCGGCCCGGTTACCGGCAGCTCGGCCGGCTGCTGCTGGAGAGCGAGTTCGGCGGCTCCATACCGAGCGGCGCCCGTATCACCCCGCCGCCGGGCCCCGTCGCCGCTCGCGCGGTCAGGCGTTCGGCGTCTCCGCCGGCTCGTACGGGAGCGCGCTGCCCTTGACGTACTCCTCCCAGCTCATGTTCCAGTCGGTCCAGCCGTTGCCGTTCTGGAGCTTGCGCTCGGTGCCCTTGATCACCACCGGGTCGCCGACCCGGGTCTGGTTGAACAGCCACTTGGCGTTCTCGGTCGACATGTTGACGCAGCCGTGCGAGACGTTGCGGCGCCCCTGGTCGGCGACCGACCACGGCGCGGCGTGGATGAACTCGCCGCCCCAGGTGAGCCGCTGGGCGTACTCGATGTCGGTGATGTAGCGGTTCTCCGGGTTCGGGTCGTCCATGGTGTTGAAGACGGTCTTCGCCTTCTTTTCGATCACCACCATGGTGCCGCTCGACGACGGGGTGCTCTTCTTGCCGAGGCTGATCGGGATGGTCCTGATGACCCTGCCGTCCCGGGTGACCGTCATCTGCTTGGTCTTGTTGTCGACCGTCATCAGCAGTGCGGAACCGGTCTTGATCTCGACGGTGAGGTCGTTGCGGCCGTAGTAGCCGTCACCCATCGGAAGGCCGCCGGTCTGAACCTTGTAGAAGATCTTGGTGTTGGCCTTCCAGTACATCTTCGGCCGGTACCGGACCTCCGTCGGGCTGACCCAGTGCCAGATTCCCTCCTGGGCCGGTGTGGACGTCACCGTCATCCGGCGCTGCACGTCGTCCCGGTAGTCCTTCGGGATGGCCCGGCTGAACCTGATGATCAACGGCATGCCGACCCCGACGACCTGACCGTCGCCCAGGAAGCTGCTCACCCGGACCTGCTTGCTGGGCTTGGCCATGGTGGTGAAGGTGCTGGTCGCCGTCGCCGGCTTGCCGTCGTCGCCGGTCGCGGTCACGGTCGCGGTGTACGTCGTGTTGTACGCGAGTTGCCTCTCCGGCAGCCACGTCCCGTCGGCGGTGAGCTGACCCTTGACGGTCTTGCCGCTGGCGTCCTTCACCTCGACCGTGGTCTCGACGGCGTCCTTGCTCGTGAAGGTGATCTCCGTCGAGGCGGGTACGTCCTTGGCGTCCGCGGCCGGCGAGGTGATGCTGACCGACGCCTTCGGCCGCTGTTCCGCCCCGGTGCCGCCCTGCCAGGACGGTCCATTCTCCTCGCCGCCGGTGTTGCTGCAGGCGGTCGCGGTGACCGCGAGAGCCCCGGCGAGCAGGACCGAGGCCACCGCTCGGACCGGCGAGAGCCGACGTCGCGATGTCGCCAGCGCCGGACTGACGATGCGACCTGTCACCTGGGTTCGGCGTACTCGCATGATTCCCTCACAGTGCTGTTGCCCACGACCATCCCTGGTGTGACGCCCAGGGTCATCCAGTTCCAATGACGCCAGCCGACCCGCTTCCGTTTCCCGTCGCGCGGAACAGGATCGACGGCGGGGCGGTTCGCGGCGATGGGCCGGCAGTCGTCGACGCGGTGTGGCTGACGGTCCCCGCTGGCCCGCTACGACCCGAGGTTATCCGGCACCGGCAGCGCGCTGCCTTTGACGAACTCCTCCCAGGAGAGGTTCCAGGCGGTCCAGCCGTTGCCGTCGGCCAGTTTCCGCTCGGTGCCGGCTATGGTCACCGGGTCACCGATCTTGGTGCGTTCGAAGAGCCAGCGGGCGTTCGGCGTCGAGACGTTCACGCAACCGTGCGAGACGTTGCGGCGCCCCTGGTCGCCGACGGACCACGGCGCGGCGTGAATATACTCGCCACCCCAGGTGAGCCGCTGGGCGAAGTCGATCTCGGTGACATACCGGTTCGCCGGATTCGGATCGTCCCGGGTGTCGAAGACCGTCGACTTCTTCTTCTCCATGATCACCATGGTGCCGCTCGACGACGGGGTGCTCTTCTTGCCGAGGCTCACCGGCATGGTCCGGATCAGCTTGCCGTCCTCGTAGACGCTCATCTTCTTGGTCGCGTTGTCGACCTTCATCTCGAACCGGCTGCCGATCTTCGCGGTGGCCTTCCGGTCGACGTTGCCGTACCGGCCGTTGCTCAGCGGGATCCCCTCCAGGCCGATCCGCACCTTGAGCGTGGTGCCGGGCTTCCAGTACTCCGGGGCCCGGTAGTAGGCCTGGGTGCCGTTCGCGACCCAGTACCAGGTGCCGGGCTGCGGCGGGTCGGTCTCGACGAACATCCGCCGCTGCACCGTGGCCCGGTCCTTCTTGGGAATACCCGGCGAGAACTCGACCACCACCGGCATCGCGACCCCGTACGTCTTGTCGTCGAAGAGGTAGAGGCCCGACCCGATCACCGACTTCGGCTTCGCCATCGTGGTGAACGTGGTCGTCTTCGTCTCGGTCTGCCCGGACGGGGTCGTCGCGGTCACCTCGGCGGTGTACGTCTTGCCGTACTTCAGCGGACTGGCCGGCACCCAGGAGGAGCCGTCCTCGCGCATCGCCCCCGGCACGGTGCCGCCGCCCTCCGCGGTCAGCTTGACGTTGGTGATCTTCCCGCCCTTGACACTGGTGCCGATCTCGGTGCTGACCGGCTGCTTCTTGGCGCCGTTGGCCGGCGTGACAGTGAGCTCCAACGGCTCGGCCGGCGGGTTCGGGCTGCCGGAGTCACCCGTCGTGCCGTTGACGAAGCTCGGCCGCTCGCCCTCGTCGCCGCCACATCCCGCCAATCCGAACGGCGCCACCACCGCCAGGGCGGCGATCGCCGCCCAGGCTCGTGCCTTCGTGACCATCCCCACCTCGGTCCACTCGATCCCCGGAAACATCGTGCCGTATGACTGCCGGGTTCTTGGGATCAGGGTGCCCGATATTTGGTCGTTATTGTTCGTTTTTGTCCGATTGCTTCGAGTGACCGGCTCGTACGGGGTATCTGATTGGAGCCCCGCGCCGGCCCCGTGCTAAGGTTTCTCCCGTTGTCAGCGAGCGCCGCTAGCTCAACTGGCAGAGCAGCGGACTCTTAATCCGCGGGTTCGGGGTTCGAGTCCCTGGCGGCGCACCAGCGAGAACATCCCAGGGGCGGTCATGACTGACCGCCCCTGACCCCTTTCTCTGACCCCAACGTCAGTCATCGAGCGGTAAGCCCAGCGCGACATGTCAGTGCTGGCTGGCACACTTCGGCGCATGAGTTACGACCTAGCGGTGTGGGAAGGCGACAGGCCCGCTGACAACGCCGCAGCGCTGACCACGTTCGAGGCGCTCTACGAGCGGTACGTCACGAACGGGCAGATCCCGCCGACGCCGCGTATCCGAGCCTACGTCGAAGCCCTGCTCGAGCGGTGGATCGACCTTACTGAGGACGACGACGAGCGGAGCCCGTGGGCGACGGGGCCACTGATCAAGGAGGCATCGGGACCGTTCATCTACTTCCCGATGGTGTACAGCCGCCGTGAGGAAGTGTCGGCCGGTGCCGCACGAATTGCCGCTGAGCATGGCCTTGTCTGCTTCGACCCGCAGCTAGGCCTGCTTCGGCCTGCTCCTGAGGAGTTGTAGATCGTTGCGGCCCACGGACCGAGGGCCCAAAGCTTGCCAGTACAGCCATCCGTACAGCCAAGCCAACCGATCTCACCGGTCGAAGGCCGAGCGGAGTCGACAGGACGAGCAGCTTGACGGCGGTCACCGACGCCGGCCGACCGCAGCCTTGACCATTGCGCGAGGCAGAGGCCGGCGGGTCGCCTCCCAGACCGCCACCTGGGAGCCCCAATAGCTGACGCCATCGAGGACTTCGCCGGCCGGATGCGCCACCTCCGAACCGCCCGCGGCATGTCCCTCCGCGCACTCGCGCGCGGTGGCCGTGCTCGAGTCCACGCTCGACCGGTACGACGACACCCACGCCCGCGACAAGGCTCTTTACCTGACCTGGCTGGCTGACGCCTATCTCGACGCGAACGAGGTCGAGCGCGGGTGCGCAGTCGCGGCCCGGGCGGCCCGGCTGACCCCGTACGCTGAACTGTCGTGCGTCGCCGAGCTGCGCGCTACTCAGGGAGCAGACCGATCGGCGACCGACTCGGAAAGCCAGGTCAGGCACGCGGCAGATCCCGCCACGATCGGAGTAGCTGTCACCTGCTCAGAGTAGCTGTCACCTGCGGGTTGCCCCAGGGCGCCGCTCGAGAAGTGCGGCCTCCGGCGCCGGTTACTGGTCGGCCGTGGTGTAGAGCTCGGCCGTGGTGTAGAGCAGCAGACGCGATTCCTCGCCGATCATGTCCCGGCTGGGAGCGGCCTCCGCGTGGAGCATCCGGGCTGGGCGTACGCCGCAGGCCCGGACGCCCCGGCCGGCGTCGGGTGCCGCGAAGTGCAGTCCGACGCCGTCCGTTATGCCGACTGATCGGCTGACGTGCGCGCGTAGGTGAGGAAGAGTGCGCCGCTGTCCAAGACGGTGTGGTCAGTGAGCTTCCAGGTGCGAGGGTCGAAGACGGCGCCTCGGCCGAACAGCGGGATGCCGGTGCCGATGGTCAGCGGTGCGAGCTTGACGATGAGCTGGTCGATCTCGGGATACAGGGCGCCGGCCAGTTCACCGCCGCCGATGAGCCACAGATCCTTGCCCTCCTGCTGCTTGAGTTCGCGCACCTTGGCGATCGGATCGCCGGAGACGATCTCGATGGCCGGGTCCGGGCTCTCGGTCAGGGTGCGAGAGAACACCAGGTGGCGTAGGTGGGGGTAGGCGTCAGTGACGCCGGCCTTCAGACCGAGCTCGTAGGAGCGGCGGCCCTCGAGGACCGTGTCGAAGCGGTTTCCGGCGGCGGTGACGCCCAGAGCCTGCCGGGCCGGTCCCGGCAGGGTTTCGGGATACTCGGCGATCAGGTGGCGCAGGTAGTCCTCGGGGATCGGCCAGAAGCCGCCGGGGCCGGTGGGGTCGGCCCCGTCGGGACCGGCGATGTGGCCGTCCAGCGTCGAGGCGATGTAGTACACAAGCTTGCGCATGAGGCGATTCCTCGGTGGTTCTGTCAGGTGAGGTACGGCGCAGGTCTCGCCGGCCGCGTGCCAATGATCGCGCTGAGATCCCGATCGGGCAAATCCCGCCTCGGCGTAGCTCCGCATCGTATGTGTCAAGCAGCCGTGCGCGGTTGGTTCCGACAGGGCGGCGTGCCCGTCCATATGCCCGATATGGCGGCCGGCGGCGGGCAATCACGGTCGACGATGAGAGCGACGACCAGCCCGTGACCAGCAAGGAAATCAGTCATCCTACCTCTGATCGACAATTCTGAAATTGTTTTCGCCATGGACGTCGATCGGATTGTCGGCCGGGCTGTGATCCGCATTCGGTCCGTCAAAGCGTCCATCGATGGTGAGCGGTGTGAGACGCCAACAGTTGTTCCGCTACCATCGGCCGGCTTGGCCGGTATTGGGTGGTCGACCTCCTTCGGGGTCTGCTGGACTACGGCGGGCACGTTTTCCACCTGACGTCAAGAACTGGATGCGGCGGCAACGGCCTCGCGGACTGCGCGCTCGTACTGGTTGCGACGGAATACGAATGGACCGAAGTCTCCGTAGTCGCGCTCGGGACGGTGGGGCTGGGCGAAGCCGCGCCATGTCACCACGTCGCCAGCGGTGATCACCTGGGCTTCCAGGGGCCAGCAGCCGACCTCGCCGCAGTCGCAACCAAGTAGGGCGATCGCGCCTTTTCTCGCCCAGTACCCGGAGTCTGGTCGTCCGGTGAGGTAGCTGGTCAGGTCGCCGAAGTTGAAGTAATCAAGCACGATCCCGGCATACTGCCCGGGTACGTCGTAGCCAGCGGCACGCTCGAAGGCCGAAACCAGGTCCACCAGGCTCACCGTGTCGACGTACGGCAGCAACTCGCGTGCTGGGTCGGGGCCATTGCCCCACGGACGGATCTCGAAACGAACCTTGCGAATGAACGGCCGAGTTGGCACAGGCCCGAGTCTGCCGCAGGTCGCGTTGCCGCACAGCCCACATCCGGTCCGCGGAGGTTGGCGGACGACGGGAGGTGGTGTGGGAGGTCGTGCAGAAGCGGCACGCAGCCGGCGAGGACCGCTTCGAAGATCCGTTGGGTGACCTGGCCGGCGCGGGCGTACCGCTCTGGGAGCAGCAGCACGGTGGCGAGCGCGCTTCCGTGGATCTCGGCGACCAGGGGAACGGGACTCGGCAGCGAAGTTGAGGTCGGGCCAGCGGCGGGTGTCGGGCCCCTTGCCGGCCACCAGGTGGGGTAGTTGTGCGGCGGCGGGGGCCGAAGTTCGTGTCGAAAGCGTTCGAGAAACAGTGCGTCGAGGTTGGGGAGCCCGGCGGCCCACCGGTAGTGATCGGCCAGGTCGAGTACCGCTTCATGGAGGTCGCGGTCGGTTTGAAGGAACACGAGGTCGTGACCGACGGCGCGTAGCCCATCGACGAGCGTCCGGCGGTAACTGCGCCCCCCGTCGGGGAGGTCCAGGATGCAATCCCCAGAAGCTGTAGCCGATCAGGACTTCATCACCCACCAGCCTTCGATGAGCAGGGCGTCCAGGACGGTTGCGGTAGGGAGGTCCAGGGCCATCTATTACGCGAAAACCTGTTTCTCTGCAAGCTGTCTTAGTTCGGCTCTCCTTGCTACGGTGGTTGCGCCGAGTGACGGGGGTCGGACGGTTGGTGATCATCACGTGCGCCTGCCGCTGCTTCATGCCAGGGCCGATGTGGCCTCGTGTCAGATGCGGGGGGTGTGTTGCAAGCCCAGGACGGTCCCGAGTTTGGCTGCTCGCAGCCAGGTGTCACAACAGGTAACAACGTTCCACGTCAGCGGGGGCAGGTATCTCGACAGTGGACGATGCCGCCGCAGCTAACCGGTGACCCGCGTTTGATCCGGATTGGCGCCGGGCTCGTAGTGGATGAAGTCAATGGTTGCTTGGAGCATCTGGCCGCCAAGGCGCGGCCGAGAGTGCGGGCCCGTCAACGGCTGAGGCACGGCATCGACGACGTGTTCGCGTTGGACCCGGTGATGGGGGCACTCGACCGGATTGAGCATGACGGCATAGCTGTGGCGAGCGTCCTAGCTGACATCGGTACTGATGTATCTATTCCGGAGGCTCTGCGTACCTGGACGGCGCATGCCGTTGAGCAGTACGCCGGCGCAACCCCTCTTGGTGAACAGCGCCGTCCGATGAGGGGCTGGTGGGTGATTCAGCGTGGCGAGGGGACCGTATGGGAGCTATATGCCTGGGGACGCTGTTATCGATCCTCCGATGGAAGGCAGCGTGAGCTGCGGTTGCTGCGGTTTGGGATTGCAGGCGGTCGTGACCGTGAGCCGGCGCAGGTCGCTATCGCGGCCTACGCAACCGCCATGGGCGGTGAGGGCGTCAAGCCGGAGCCGTGGTCGCAGCAATTCCGGGTCGTGGCTCGGCCGGCAGCTGATTACGTCCGCGTTGTGGAGATCGGCCTCCTCGACGGGTCGGAGGCGATCCTCTTCGCCGGCTCCGTATCGGAGGCTGAGGCGCTCTACCGCGAGCACGGTGAGCCTGAGGTGTCGCGAGTCGTCGGCGGTGGCCACACCCGCTCGGGCGGATCTTGCTTCAAGTGCAAGCTATTCACCGGTTGCAGTGATGTCGTACGTGCTCCGGGGTTGCTTGGCCTACCGTCTCACCCCCGGGTTGCGCTGCGGAAGGTGTCCGTCAGCGACCTACGCTACTACCAGCTTTGTCCCGCTCAGTTTCGGCTTCGGTCGTGGAACCTCCCGCGGGCCGACGAGTACAGCGTCGCTGCCCGAATCGGCCAGGCTGTTCACGGCTACTTGGAGGATCTGCACCGCCGTCAGGAACGTCCGTGCAGGTTTGAGGACGTGCCAGCCGCTGGTGAGGTCTGGGCGGACCAGCGGTGGCATCTGGATCAGGCAGCTCAGGACTTGGGGGCGCAGATGCTCGCCCACCATCACCAGGTTTGCCCCCTGGATGCCCAGCCGGAGCAGGTTCGTGTAGAGCCCACGTTGGCGGTACATGACACTGCAGCTCAGGCGTTGATCATCGCAAAGCCGGACCTGTTGTATAGGGAAGGCGGCTCATGGATATGGCGTGAGATTAAGACAACCCGCCAGCAGGCGGCGGTTCGGGATCCGCTGGACGCCTATCCACAGCTGGCGTTGGCGACCATCATGCTCGCCGAGGGTGTGCTTGGTGGCGACCTTGATGGGTCGCGTGTCGAGCTGGAGATACTGCGCCCTTCTGGCGCTGATCTGGCGATCATCGATCCGTGTGATCCTTCGCGGGTGGCCAAGGCTCGGCAGGTCATGCGAGACCTGGCACAGCCGTGGCGAGAGGACGAGGGCTTTGCTCCAGCGCCGGGAAAGAACTGTCGTACCTGTCCGGTATCACGGTGGTGCTCGGCAGCTGTTGCCGACGATGAGTCGTAAGGCAGGTCGCAGTGCATGCCACAGCCGGCGAGATCGATCTCCAACATCATGACGGGGTCGCCCTGCTTCGGGTGGTGGCCACCGCGCTTATCGTTCTCGCAGAGCAAACCGCTCCAGACAGTCCCGTCTACCCCGACAAGGTGCAAAAGGCGTTTAATGCCCTGGTGCTGCAATGCCTTCGCAGGGGAGTTAGCCCGCCGGTCAGCGTTCCGGAGATGGCGCGGTGGGCGGCAACCAAACCCTTGGCCCAATGGCCGGTTGACCTGCCCAACGGGCTCGTGGGGGACGACGACCTGCTCGTCGATGGGGCACTGGGCCGCCCGACGCAGTTGGCCTACTCGTGGCAGGTATTCGCGGCTGACGCCGCCGCCGAGTTGTTCGAGAACAAGATCATGCACGAGGCGTTCCAGCGCTGCCGAGCCGCGCAGGCACCGGAGGCGTACACAGCGTTTCGGCGCTTGCTCATCCAGAGACCCGTACTCACCGCCTCAGAGAAGGCCTTGCTTCTGGGCGACGATCCGACGCTCAGCCCGGTAACCCACGTCATTGACGAGTGCTACGAGGAAGCCCCCGCTGCGTACCTCGATACCGACGGCACCTACGCCACCTGCGCGCGGTGCGGGTGCTTACTCAAGCCCTACGGCGACGGTTGGCTCTGCGCACTCGATCGGTGTCGGCGCGATGGCACACCGTCGGTTGACCGCCGACTTTCTGCCCGAAAGGTCGGGGGCGTGTATCACCTAAAGGCGCCGCTACGGATGTCGGTCACCGGTCCAGGGCTCGCCGAGATCGATCTGGAGCGGTCGCTGACATCCATAGGGATCGCAGTGCAGATGTGGCCGGAGTATGACGCCTACGACCTACGAGTCTCCCTCCCCAACGGGCAGGTATGGGCAGTCGATGTCAAGGACCACAAGCAGCCGGCAATGTTGGGCGTCAACGTCAGGCCCTTCCGATCCTCGCCGCGCTACGACAAGGCTTTTCTGGTCGTGCCGAAGTATCGGTTCGAGGACAGGGAGGACTACGCGCGGGTGTTCAACCACTGGTGTCCAGACGAGGTGAAGCGACACGTCACCCTGCTCACGGACCAGGCGTTTGTGAGGCGAGTCAAGAAGGAGATCAAGGCACACGCCGTGACGCCTGCGGTGGGAGGCAAACGTGCGTAACCGCGCGGGCTGGCACGATGAGTTGCTCAGTGAGCTGAACAACGGCTGGCCAAAAGACCTGCTCGGGTTCCGGGCTGGCGATCTGCTCGATATCGAATTGGCGCTGTACCTGCGCGAGCACGTGATGCCTACACGCGCGGCGGCCGACGTGTGGACCTTGTTGGGCGGCTATCCGTATAGCGAGGTGTTTGGTGACGCGCGTACCGACGAGGCTCGGCTACGCATTCGCCGCGCCCGCCACTACCTGTGGGATCGCAATCGCCGCTATCTGTGGCTGCAGGGACTTGAGATGTACCTGACCGTGCCACAGCCGCTACGTGGCTACGACATGGATAGCCCCACCGACGTACCTCGCCGCCTCGCGCCCGCCCGCGTCGCCCGAAGGTTCGAGGTGTTCGAGAGACTACTGACGTCACCGCCGCCGTTTGAGGAGGACGCTCTTCCGATCGCCGACGCAGGTTCATATGTCTTCTACGTGCGCGACCAGCGCCACTCGGTGTCTATCCCTGCCGAGCTGATCCAGGCGGGCCGTCAGGTGGGCCATGATCTGACCGCACTCCCAGCGGGCAAGGGCGCCCCCATCGAGGTGGAGTGGAAGCAGCTTGAGGCAGCAGCCGCCGAAATGGATCGCCGAGAGCAGGACCTACCTGCAGCAGCGAAGCGAAACCACTGGGCCAAGCGCCTCGCCCGGGTTAGCCTGCGCGTACGCGACGAGAGCCAGGGCGCATTCGTCCCCAGCAGCGCGGTCCGCGTGGACAGGTTGATGCACATGGTCGGAATGGTCGGCGCCGGCAAGTCCACCATCCGCGATATCCTCGCGTACCAGGTCGCCACCGACCCTACCTGCATGCGTCGAGTGACGATCGTCGTGGGCGACGTGGCCGAGATGCTCACCATCGTGGAGCAGTTTCGTCGCCTCGGAGTGCCTGCCGCGCCGATCCTCGGCGCATCAACCCGGGAACGCAACATCGCGCGCCTTCACCGACGTATCGCAAGCACTGCCGACAGCATGCTGAGCCACGAACATCCCGGCTTCACCTACCTCTCCAGCGCCTGTCCCTTAGACGCGCTGCGGGAGTTCGAGGCACACCGGGCGCTACGCATTCACGAGGCTCCGTGTACGTCACTGTTGCGGACAAGTGAGATTGAGGCCGCACAAGACGGTCCTGACACGGACGATGGCCTTCCCGTCAAGCGTAAGAAGCCGGACAAACCAAAGCGGCATGGCTGCCCGCTGTGGTACCAATGCCCGCGCCACATCGGGGCGCGTCAGCTTGTCGATGCTCGCGTCTTGGTCGCTACTCCGGCCTCGCTGGTGCACAGCCGAGTACCGGTGCACCTCAACCGACCGGTGATGCGCTATCTCGAACTCGTCTGTCGGCTTAGCGACCTGATCATCGTGGATGAGGCCGACCGCGTGCAGATGCAACTCGATACTGCCTTCGCCCCCGCCGCGACACTCGTCGCCCAAGGATCCGAATCCTGGCTCGACGAGGTGGCCAAACACAAGCTCGATGAGCTCGCCCGCAACGGACGAATGCAGCTATCAGCCGCCGAGGCTGATGACTGGATCAACGCGGTCAACACCGTGACCGCCGCTACCGACCGCATTTACTCCTTGCTGATCAACAATGGGCAGCTGCGTCGGTGGATCAGCCAGGACCACTTCAGTGCCGCCACGCTGCACCGCAGGCTCATCAACAAGTGGTTTCCCCAAGACCATGACGACCCAGGCGACGCCGGCGGCCTGGAAGCGCAGCGAATCAGAGCCGCGATCGACCGCTTCGACAGGATCCTCGACCGGTTCCGCGATGAGCCGCTCGAACATCAGGTCGCCGTTCGCGGAGACGACATCACGCCTCTGGTCAACTCGTTGCGTGCCATGGCGGCAGAGCTACTGCATACCCGACGAAGCGCGCAGGTTCGGCAGCGCACCCGCGACCGGCTGCTCGCGCTACTTCGGGAACTGGTGCCCATCCGTCTGCCGACGACCGACGACGACGACAACCTGCTCCTGTTCGAATTCACGCTTTTGCTGTCCGCGCTGGACTCACGCCTGAACCTGATGACCAACATGTGGGCACGGGTGGAAGCCGCTCTCAACCTCGAGGCAACCAGCAACGTGCTGTCCCGGCGACCTCCACGCGACTACGCGCCAGTCGTGCCCGAGTCGCCTATGGGAAACGTCCTCGGTTACCAGTTCCAAGCGGGAGACCGCCACCACGACGGCGCTCAGAGCGGTGAGCTGAGGTTCTTTCGTTGCACCGGTGTCGGCCGCGAACTCCTGCTCGAGCTCCCGAACATTCCGAAGGTGGACGACAGGCCAGGACCCAACGTCCTACTCATGTCAGCCACGAGTTGGGCGGGCACCTCCAGCCGCTATCACCTGCACGCACCGGTCGACGCGGTGCTGCGGCCACACGACAGCGAGATCGAAGCGATTAAGCAGACCACCTTTCGGATGGAGTTCCTCTTCGCTCCTGGAAGCCAGACCGCGTTACGGCTGTCTGGAACTACACCGGCCGAGCGCCCGCAGCAACTCAAACAGATGCTAATCCAACTCGCCTGTACCGACGGCAATCTCATCGGCGCGAAGTCACTGCTGGAGCAGGAACTCGAAGACATCGACGATCCAGAGCGCCGCCGCATCCTGCTGCTGGTCGGCAGCTACGACGAAGCAGAGACAGCCGGGCGGTTCCTCGACGACCTCCCCAACTGGAAGGGCAAGGTCGCCTACCTGGTCTCTGACGATACCGACCTCGACCACACCTGGCGACTGCCCGGCGACGATGCCAAGCTGCACCTTCCAAGGGGGGAGATCACTGAGTTCGCCACGACCGGTCAGCAGATCCTCGTCGCCCCACTGCTGGCAGTCGAGCGCGGCCACAACATCGTCGTCTCTGACGGCAAAGCAGCCATCGGTAGCGTCTACTTCCTTGCCCGCCCCCACCACCGCCCTGACGACATCTCGCTTGCCACGCAAAGCATCAACGACTGGGCGGTGCGCTATATCCGAGGCGCTGAACGAGAGTTTCAGCAGCTCGCGCTCGCCGAAGCTACGCCCGACGCCGCTGGTCTTCGATTCCGTCGCGAGGCTCGGAGGAAGTGGAACCGCTACCTCACTCGCCGCATGGCTTGGACCAGCCTTCCTCCGGACGAAAAAGCCTCGTTCACCTGGGACCAACTCGTTGTGATCTGGCAGGTCATCGGTCGGCTCGTACGCGGCGGTGTGCCGGCCCGGGTCAACTTTGTCGACGGCGCCTTCTCCCCCCTGGAAGCCGGCCACCGAGGCGCCGACACGCCGGCCACCAGCCTATTGGTCAGCATGCGCGAACAGCTGAGGCCCTACTTTGACGAGTACTCCGGTGCCACGCCCATAGACCGGTCACTGGTCAAGGCACTCTACGAGCCGCTGTACAAGGCCCTGCGTGAAATGAGCTGACCCGTCTACCGCGAGGAGTCGAATCGATGGCGAACAAGGTAATTCAGCAGGCAGCGTTCGTCCCCGTCCAGCCGCTGCGCCTACCGCTGCACACACTGTCATTTCCCGCCGCATGGCGAGCGCCAATCGATGCCCTATATACCGGAGGGAGTGAGCACACCCAACGCAAGGAGCGGCAGGTACCTATCGGCCGGCTGAACGCCCTCATCGCAACCGCTGCGCCCGATATTGTCTCCGTTGCCAGACGTGCAAGCTTCGATGAGAGCGAACCCTGGCTCTATGCGCACAGCCCCTTCCCGCTGCCTGTCTTACGAGCCTTCATCGCCGCGTGGTTGCACGACCTGGCCAAGGCGGAACACCGAGCGCTGGTTCCTGACACCCTACGTAGCCTCAACCTTGATTTGCTGCGGTGGAAAGATCGCGAGGTCGACCTGCTGGAGCAGACTCTCACCGAAGGCGGCACTTCCCTTCCATCGCCCCACCTGTATGTGCTGTTACCCGACGTTCTGGCCGCCCACATCGCCGCGCACACCCCCTACACCCACAACGGCGAGAAGGTCCGATTTCACCAGGTTGCCACCAATCCCGTGGCTGGCTATGCCGAATTGATGTCCTGGCCGCCGAACGAGCACAGGACTGGCCGAGGAGGTGCCAGTCAAACCTGGTACTACAGCGGCACGATCAAGATAGCCCTGCGGACAGTGCCGTTCGACCCAGTACCCCGGATTCACGTATACACAGGCATCCGTCGATGGGCAGGTGGCCAACTCAACACCAAGGGCACGAACGCAGCCTCCGTCTACTTGCGCAGCACTAGCCCTCTGGTCCGCGACGCGCCAACACCAGCCAGGTTCGCAGTCGCCAAGCTCCAATGGTCGCCGCGGACTCGCGACTTTGTCTGGCGACACGGTGGTCCCGAGGAAATGCTTACTCGCGTGGCAGCGATCGACCACCTGCCGGACGCCGAGCAGCTTGCCAAGAAGGCTGACGCCTGGATCCACGGGCGTGATGGCGTGACCGTCGCGGTCACCCACCACACCACAATGGGAGGCAGGAACCACCCGGTCGGTAACGGCATGATGCCAGCCGAACGCAGCCGCATTATCGAATGGGTTGCCGAGGCGCTTGCGCCCCACCTCGAGCTCGCTAAGCCGCTGCGCCGGGTCACGCCGGACGGGCTGCGCTTCAACATCCCTGCCCGTGTGCTGAAGACGGTCGGTGCGTCCAAGGACAGGCCACATCTCGCGGGCACCGAGCTGGAGGAGCATCAGCAGCGCCAACGCGCGGCCGAGCAAGCCAGGGCGGAAGCCCAGCGCCACAACGCGCTGGTACGACGCTCCCGCTTGGCGGCAGTCGTGCCAGAAGCCGATCTGTGTGTGTTCCTTCTCTACCAAGACACCAACATGCGTGAGCGTCTCCTCGTCGGCGTCGAGAATCTCCTCGGGCTTACCGGCCAGCGCCAACAGACCAGCGACGAGTCCTGGCGCTGGTGCACCGACGACTTCACCCTCCGCATCCATGCGCGGCAGGTGCCAATCGGTGGCGAGCTCGGTGAGGGCAGCGGCAAGGTCCGGAAAGGTACGACGCACGACCAGGCGGTTGCGGAGCGCCGCCAGCAGGTCAAGACTGCGCTTGACGCAATGGTGGCTAGCACCGGCGAGACCGCTCGTCTCGCCATCATCGAGCTTGAAGGCAAGGAACGCTTCAAAGTCCGGACCACCGATCCGAAGTTCGCCATTCGACTCGGCTGTGCCGACGCCGGAATGGTAAGCCAATTCATCGAGCCTGCAAATGGGGAGAGCAAAGAGGAAGAGAGTAACACTCATCACCGCGTGGAGGCTGCCTGGGAAGACGGGTTCCGTCAGCTAGGCATGCGCTTCGTGCCAATCCACACGGTGCCCGAAGGCATACCCGACAACCTTAACCAGCTTGCCTTCTGGGTGGTCAAGCGACGCGACGATGACATCAACCGCTTCCCCTTGTTCGTGCCCATCGCCCTGCTGATCCGCCCCCACCAGGACCAGATCCTCGGTAAGGCCATCGGGATGTCTCGATGGGTTTCCTATCCGGAGCTACTTCTCCACCTTGCTGGCATCAACCCCAGCGGCACGGCGCGCAATGAAGCCCAACAACAAGCCGAGCTGGCCGGCTTCATCAGAACCACGATCCGCCAGTTTGGCGGTGACCCGACCCTCGTCGTGACGCTGGGAACGAATATCCGTTATCGTTGGCCAACGATGCAGAACGCCCACGTGGTTCATGGCAAGATCGGTTTCGGTGACGCTCCGCTGCAACGTGCCTCGATCTATGGCAAGAGGTTGCGTTTCGTCCGGGTATGTACCAGCGACCGACTGGAGACGGCTCAGTGGTGGGCTCCAGGGAATGGCGACACAGTTGGGTTGTCCAAGGGGCTCTGGACGTTCGATAACCAAACGACTTCGAGTCCGCTTGTTTTCTACAGCACGGTTGGAAAATCTGGTAAGCATAAGAAGTCGGGCAAAAACGATGCCAAGCTCACATCCCACTACCTTACGCCTGTCAGTGTTGAGGCGTCGAACGACGTGCGCTCTGTAGTGGCGAGCACCGCGCAAAGCAGGAACTACCTTCAACCCGAAACGACAGCCTGGAATCCCGAACTCCTCGAGTTCGTCATGGTGAGCCTCCAAGAGGGCGACGACCCGACGGCCTGGGCTAGCTATCTTCACCAGCAACGTTTGAGTGAAGATTACGACGAGCCGCTACGCCTGCCTCTCATTTTGCATCTTGCTGCCCTCGCCACTCGATACGCTATCCCTGCTGAGGACGATCGTCCCGAGGAGGCTGAAGATGATGACATCGACCGGGAACTGGTTGCCGAACAGCTGACATTCGACTTCGGCATCTGATGGCCAACGACCTCGGCGTCACTTCGTGGATGTGTATCCGGGCCTACGGTGGAGTGAGCTGGGGGCAGCCGCCCGGATGCGGCTGCCCCCAGAGGTCTCGCGGATGTGCGGGGGATCGACCTGAGGCTCAGCGGTTCGTCGCCCCGCCCTCGGGGGCGGGCTGAACCCGCTCGAACCGTACCCGGCTCAGCCACCCCGGGAGGTCACTGAGCACGTACAGCTCGCCGTGTACGTCCGTGGCGATGGCGGTCGGCTGGGTGGGGAACCTGCCGATCGTGGCGGTCTCGTAGCCACCCGTGGGCTTGGGGCGTACGGCGTACGCGAGGGTCGAGCAGTAGTCGCTCGCGACGTAGGTCCCCCACGCCTCCGGGGTGGCGAACCCTCGGTACACCACGCCGCCAATGACCGAGCAGCCGTCCGTTCCGAAGTGTTCGTACTCGAAGACCGGGTCGGTGTAGTGCACGTCCGGCCGGCATTGCTCCGGGTCGAACACCGGGGTGCCCTCCCGGCAGGACCAGCCGAGGTTCGCCCCACCCTGCCACGGGCGGATGTGGTTGACCTCCTCGACCAGGCCCTGGCCGACGTCACCGATCCACAGCGAGCCGTCGACCGGGTCGACGGAGAACCGCCACGGGTTGCGCAGCCCGTAGAGCCAGATCTCTGGCCGCGCGCCGGGCGTGCGGACGAACGGGTTGTCAAAGGGTACGCAGTAGGGCTTCGCCCCACAGGAGCGGCTGACGTCGATCCGTACGATCTTGCCGAGCAGGGTGCCGAGGTCCTGGCCGGCCTTGAACGGGTCGTTCGCGTGGCCGCCGTCCCCGAGGGACCAGTAGAGGTAGCCGTCTCGGCCGAACGCTACCTGCCCACCGTTGTGGTTGCCGTACTCCGAGTGCTCCTGGGTGAGCAGCACCTGCAACCGGTCGGGGGCGCCGAGGGGCACGCGCGCCAGGGTCAGCGTCCCGTCCGGCAGGCTCGTGTACGCCACGTAGAGGATCCCGGTCCGCGTGAAGTTCGGTGCGGGTGTGATGCCGAGGAGGCCGCGCTCGTTGTCCGACGTGTCGATCCGGGCGGTCAGGTCCAGCACCGGCTCGGCCGCCAGGCCGGTGTCCGGGTGGTAGGCGCGGACGGTGCCGTTCTTCTCCGCGATCAGCATGCGGCCGTCTGGCAGCCCGGTGAGTGCGATCGGACGCTGCAGGCCGAACGCCACCTGTTCGGATACCACGGTCAGTTCGGTGAGTGGCACAGGGCGGGTGTGGGATGTGCCGGCAGCGGCGGTGCCGGCCGCCGACACCGGTGGCAACAGGAACGTGGACAGGGCCAGGACGAGCAGCCAGGCCAGCCTGGTGGCCGGGCGACGACGCCGTCGCGACATGTTTCAGCTCCTCGAGCAGGTGGAGTGGAGGGCGCGCGTTGGATGCCTCACCCTACATCGATCCCTACCAATATTGAAGCCAGTCTACGATGTCGCCGGTCGGCGCGGTCAGCGGTGGTGACGGATGCGCTCCCAGGTGCTCGGCGGTTCCAGACCGGTACCGATACGCAGCGGGACGCCGACCGGTTCGCGGTCACCGGCGCTGACCGTGAGCCGGCCGTGTTCGGTGTCGGCATCGATCCGCGGCGGTACGGTCGGGATCTGGGCGTCGAGCCGCACCGTGAGACCCGGCCAGCCGACGACCTCGACCTTTTCGGCCGTGGTGAGGGTGGTCTCGGTGCCCAGCGGGCCGCGGACGGTGGCGACCTGCTCGCCGGCCTCGACCAACGTGTGGACGTCGAGCGCGGCCGCCGTCGCGCGCAGCAGGGACCGGGTCACCGCGAAGACCCGGTCCAGCTGGATCGGGGTGTTGGCGCCGGGCTGCCCGAGTACGGCACCGATGATCATGAGCGTCCGGCCGCCGACGTCGACCACCGCCGCGAAGACGAGGCAGCCGCCGGCCTCGTCGGTGGAACCGGTCTTGATGCCCACCACGCCGTCGCGGCCGACCAACTCGTTGTAGTTCTGCACCGTACCGGCGACGGGCAGGGTCGCCTCTTCCTGCTCAACGATCTCCGCGAACGCCGGCAACGCCATCGCCTTGCGCGCCAGGATCACCTGGTCCCGGGCGGTACTCACCGTGCCGGGATCGAGGCCGGACGGATCGGTGTAGTGGGTATGCGACATACCCAGTTTGTCCGCGGTCGCGTTCATCTTCTCGACGAACGCGGCCACGCTGCCGGAGTCCCAGGCGGCGAGGATGCGCGCCATGTTGTTCGCCGACGGCAGCAAGAGCGCCTGTAGCGCCTGCCGTTCGGTGATCACCTCTCCGGGCTGCACCTTGACCAGCGACTCGCCGCGGGCCAGCTCCGCCGGGTACGCCGCGGCCTGCTCGGCGCTGATCGTCAGCTCCGGCCCCTGCTCACCGACGGCGAGGGGGTGCTCGGTGAGAATGACGTAGGCGGTCATCACCTTCGCCACGCTTCCGATCGGCAGCGGTTTCGACCCACCGGACGTACCGAGCGTCCCAAGTCCCTCGACCGAGACCAGCGCCTGGCCCGTACGCGGCCAGGGCAGCCGCGGCGCCTTACCCGGGATGGTCATCGACCCGGGCAGCGTCAGCTCGACCGTCGGAGCGGGCAGCGGGTGCCGCAGTGGCGCGACGGCGTACAGCGTGCCGCCGAGGAGCAGCAGCGTCAGCAGCCCGGCCAGCACCCACGGCAGGCGGCGGCCCCGGCGGTTCGGCGACGCCAGGGGTATCCGGGCGAGCTCCTCGGTCTGCATGTCCATCGGACCAGACAATGTGTTCTCTCCTTCGTCGTGTTCTCTCCTTCGTCAGCTGGGACTGCCCGGCCAGGGCGGCCCGCCGCCGCGCCCTGGACGTCCGGTGGCGGAGCCTCGCGGAACAGCGGCACACCCAGCTCAACGCCGTGCCCTGGCCGGATGTCCCCATTCGTGATCGCCGCTACGACCCGGACACGTCGCGAGATCCGGATCGGCACAGCCGTTGCCCCGCGTACTCCTGGCGGGATCGGGTTCCCCACGCGCAGCATCAGCGGAACGTGGGGTGAGACGGTCGGCGGGCAGCTGGGTTGCCCCGCCGACCCGGTGTTCCCGAGGGTTCAGTCCCGGGCGTCGGCGATCGGCGGGCTGTCGTTGGTGCTGCCCGCCGCCAGGACCAGGCTGTATGAGCAGAGCGCACCCGGCGGCAGCCACGAACAGTCGCCATTCGGATTGGCACTCGGATCCACCACGCGGGTCTCCTCGGCCAGCGGTTGTCCGGTGTCCAGGTCGATGATCAGCCGTACCTCAAGGCCGCGCCCCGGAACGACCTGCCCGTTCGCGTACGTGATCGCGTGCCCACGCCGGCCACGCACGTCATCGACGACGCCCAACCCGCGTACCCCCGGCAGCGTCGCGAGCAGGCGGTACGCGGCGGCGCGGACCTGGTTGCTGACCGGCATGTTCACGATCACCGAGGAGGCCACGGTGAACAGCCACTGGTCCTGGTCACGCGGCATGTCGACGTTTTCTCCGGTGTACAGGCCGAGCAGTGCGCCGCGGAGGGCGGCCGGGTCGGTCGGCAGCGCGTCGATCTGGGCCTGCGACACGTTCACGTCGCCAAGCGCGAGGTACCTGTCCGGGTCGACCTTCCTACTCTCTACCGCGCCCGGGGCGGTTGTCAGGACGAACGGCTTCGGCTTCGTCACCCTCATGACGGCCGGGGCACCGGCGCGGCGCCAGCGGGCCTCATCGGCGGGCGTGGCGGGCTCGGCGCCGAGCTGCTGCACGACAGCCCAACTGCTGTCCGCGCTGGAGCGGGCCAGCCAATACTGGCTGCTGCTTCTCTCGACCATGGCGTACGTGCCCTCGGCAGCCTCGACCGGCACCACGTTGCCGCTCTCCCACTGCATGGTCAGATAGCGCCCGTCGGCCTGCGGGGCCTGGTCGCTGCGTTCGGCTGCCACGAGCAACATCCGCCGGTAGTCCATCGGCGCCTCGACGGGTGCGGCGTCGGGGTCGCTGCGCGGCGTGATGCCCGGTCCGGCGACGGCCACGACGACGGCGGCCGCGGTCGCCGCCGCGATGCCGAGGACGGCCACCCGTAGCGGCCGGGACCTGCGGATCGTGCCGAGCGTGGCGTGTCCGTCGCCAGCCGGAGCGGTGGCCATGATGGCGGCAACGACCTGTGCGGTCTGCTCGCCTCGGCCAGACGGTGCGTCCAGTCGTGCCGGCCGGGCCTTGGCAAGCAGGTCCATGACATTCGGTGATTGGCTCATCGAACTGACTCCCTCGGAATGAGCGTGGCGGTTGGGCGAGGCGATTCGACGTCGGCGGCGGCCAGGGCGGCTTTCAGGCGACGTCGGGCGCGGTGGAGGCGTACGTAGTACGTCGCCGCGGCTTGGCTCGGGCCGAAGCCGGCGGACGGGTTCCGCCGTCAGCCGGTTCGGTGGCGAGACCGCCTCGTGGCCGAGGCAACGTGTTGACAGACGTCGTTGATCGTATTTGTCTATGGACCGGCCGGTGATCACGACGTGTCCGACCCCGGGCCGTTCCGCCGCACCCCACCACGGAGGACGCATGCCCCCCACCGCCTGGCGAACTCCGCTCGCCACCCTCTGCGCCGCGCTGATCGCCAGCGTCGCGACAGCCGACGTCGCGACAGCCGGCGTCGCCACCGCCGCCCGGGCGGCCGTACCCGGCGGTCAGGCTCACGCCCGGGCCACGGGTGCGGCCGCGATGCTCCCGCTGACTCAGTACGTCAACCCGTTCATCGGGACCGATGACAGCAACTCGCCCCACCCCGTCGGCGGTGGCGCGGGCGGCAGCACGATACCGGGGCCGGTGGCGCCGTTCGGGATGGTGCAGTTCAGCCCCGACACCCCGACCGCGTCCCCCTCCGGCTATCGTTTCTCGGACACCACGATCGAGCAGTTCAGCCTCACCCACTTCAACGGTGCCGGCTGTGCCAACAACGAGAACCTGGCGATCCTGCCGGTCACCGGGGCACTCGGCGCATCCCCGGGCACGAACTGGACCGCGTACGCGGCCACCCAGGACAAGAGCGCCGAGGTGGCCCGACCGGGCTACTACCGGACGGTGCTGAGCAACTACGGCAACACCGAGGTCGAACTCTCCGCCACCAGGCGCACCGGAATCATGCGGTTGACCTACCCCGCCGGCACCAGCTCCCGGGTGCTGATCAACCCGGGCCGCAGCGCCACCGGCAGCCGTACCAGCACACTCACCATCAGCGAATCCACCGTGACCGGCAGTCTGACCGGCGGCGGTTTCTGCGGCAACAGCAAGACGTACCAGATCTTCTACCGAATCGAGTTCGACCGGACACCGACCGCCGTCGGCACCTGGGTCGGTGGCACGGTGACCGCCGGCTCCACCAGCGCCAGCGGCGTGAACTCCGGGGGGTACCTCACCTTCGACACCACCGGCAACCGGGTGGTACAGGCGAAGATCGGCATCTCCTTCGTCGATCAGGCCGGCGCGCGGGCCAACCTCGCCGCCGAGCAGCCCGGCTTCGACTTCGCCGGTGTCCAGGCCGCCGCCGACGCCGACTGGAACAGCATGCTCAACCGGATCCAGGTGGGTGGCGGCGACGCCACCGACCTGCAGAAGTTCTACACGGCGCTGTACCGGGTGCTGATCAACCCGAATCTCGCCAGCGACGTCGACGGGCGGTACCGCGGCTTCGACAACGTGGTGCACACCGCCGACCACCCGGTCTACCAGAACTACTCCGGGTGGGACATCTACCGATCCTGGGCTGCGCTGATCGCGCTGATCGCGCCGACCGAGGCCACCGACATCGCCCGATCCATGGTGCTCGACGGTCAACAGGGCGGCCTGCTGCCGAAGTGGTCGCACAACCACAACGAGACGTTCATCATGACCGGCGATCCCGGTCCGATCGTCGTGAGCAGCCTCTACGCCTTCGGCGTACGGGACTTCGACACCGCCGCCGCGCTCGCCCTGATGCGCGCCAGTTCCAACGGCGGCACCGCGCAGGGCAGCCCGATCCGTGGTCGGCAGAGCGGCTACGTCGAGCGCCAGTACATCCACGAGAACCCGTCGGACTCGATGGAGTACTCAGCATCGGACTTCGCGGTCGCCCAGTTCGCCCGTGCCCTCGGCGACACCGCCACCTACCGGACGCACATGCGACGGGCGCAGTGGTGGCGCAACGTCTTCAACACCGAGTCGCAGTACATCCACGACCGGAACGCGGACGGTACCTGGCCGTGGCCGCTGCGTCCGGCCGACCCGAGCGGGTACACCGAGGGTAACGCCGCGCAGTACACCTGGATGGTGCCGTACAACTACGCCGCCCTCATCGCGTTGATGGGCGGGCGGCAGACCGCCATCCAGCGGCTCGACCACCACTTCACCGAGCTCAACAGTGGGCTCTCGCGGCCGTACTTCTACATCGGCAACGAGCCCGAGCACGGGACGCCGTGGGCGTACCACTTCGCCGCCCATCCGGCCGGCACCAGCGCCGTCGTGCGGCGGGTGATGGAGGAGCTGTTCACCACCGGCCCCGGCGGGCTGCCCGGCAACGACGACCTCGGCTCCACCTCCGCCTGGTACGTCTGGGCGGCGCTGGGCATGTATCCGCCCACGCCCGGCGCGGACACCCTCGCGCTGCACGGACCGCTCTTCAGCTCGATCCTGATCGACCGGCCGAGCGGCGACATCCAGATCACCGCCACCGGCGCCGGGCGGGGCGCGCCGTACGTGCAGAGTGTCGCCCTCAACGGCACCTCCACGCAGCGCACCTGGCTGCGGTACGCGGACATCGCCGACGGTGCCACCCTGTCGTACACCATGGGTACCGCACCCAGCAGCTGGGGCACCAACCCAGCGGACGTACCGCCGTCCTTCACGGACGGGTTCGCCCCGCCGGACGCGCCGGAGCTGGGTGCCAACCTGGCGGCGGGTCGGCCGGCCACCGGCTCGGAGCCCTGCGTGGCGAGCGAGGGGCCGGCGGGGGCGTTCGACGGCCGGCTCGGCGTGGACAGCAAGTGGTGCTCCCAGGTGACCGGCACCAAGTTCCTCCAGGTGGATCTCGGCGCGGCGCGGACCGTCGGCGCGTTCGTGGTCAAGCACGCCGGGCTCGGTGGGGAGAACACGGGCTGGAACACCGGTGCCTTCACGATCCAGACCAGCACCGACGGCAGTGCCTGGACGACCCGGGTGACCGTCTCCGGCAACCGGACGAGCCGCACCTACCATCCGATCACCCCGGTCACCGCCCGGTACGTCCGGCTGACCGTGACCACGCCGACCAACAACGGCAACGCCGCCGCGCGGATCACGGAGTTCGAGGTGTACGGCGTCCCGGCCGGCCCCACCAACCTGGCCGCGGGCCGTCCGGCGCAGGCCGACTCGTCCTGCACCTCCGCCCAGACCCCGGCCAAGGCGGTCAACGGCAGCGCCTCGGCCGGCCTGGACGACAAGTGGTGTTCGTTGGGCAGCGACAGGTGGTGGCAGGTGGATCTCGGGGCCGTCCGGACGCTGACGGCGGTGACCGTACGGCACTCCGGGGCGGGCGGCGAGAACCTGGACTGGAACACCCGGGACTTCGACGTGCTGGTGTCAGCCGACGGCACGAACTGGACCGTCGCCGCGCAGGTCCGGAACAACACCGCCAGCGTGACGACCCATCCGGTGTCCGCCACGGCCCGCTACGTCCGGCTCGAGATCATCACTCCAACCCAGACCAGCAACCAGGCCGCCCGCATCTACGAGGTCGAGGTGTGGGGAGCGTCCTGAGTCCCGGTCCGGAGCTCCCGCCGCGCGCCGCGGGAGCTCCGGATTCGGGGGCCATCACGTGGCAGGCTGGGAACCCGGTTGCGGCCACAACGGGGTGAAAAGGACGACCAACTGGGTCTTGACGTCCACTGCGATGATCTCTCGGGCATCACGCATGAGCGGTTCGAGCGCGTGAACGTAGACGTCCCGATGCCGTCCGACCCAGGGGCAGGTGAATACGGCCAGCATCCGGAGGACACGTAGCGTGTCTGCGTTCAGGATGGGGAAATGGGCTTCCAGGAGCCTCGTCACGGCTGACCAGACCCTGGTTACCAGGATGTTGATGACCGCGTCAGTGATCAGCCGGGAGAGTTTCGACTCCACCTGTCGCGTCACCGCGTCCTTGACGAACTGTCTGGCCTCGTCGTTGAGAAGGTCGACGACTCTGGTGATCTTTTCGATCAGCTGGATCACCGCCACCAGCAGGCTGCACCACGCGTGACCGGCCAGACTCTTCTTGACGTCCCTTGCCGTCGGCTCGGCCCGGACAAGGTTGTCGATGTCGGCCGAGATCTCGGGCCAGGTATCCCCCATGATCGTTCTGGCCAGAAGATTCATCCGGCCCAGGTCGGACGGGACGGACGCCGGGTCGGCGCCACCATCGACGATCAGCCGCCCGTCCGGCCGCGGTCGGGGGGCGGTGGCCCACAGGTGGTCGGTGATGTCCAGGCGTGCAAGGTTGAGGTAGATCTGGCGATTCTTGTCATTCAACCCCAGGTTGCCGGATCGTCGGTCCGTGGTCAGGCCTCCTGCGAGACGTCGCCGCTGTGCGTCGCGTACCTGCGGCGACTCCGCGGCAAGGTCGGCCCACCCCAGCCAGCCATGCAACGAGCCGCCGCAACCCGAGCACCTGCACTCAGGTCTCTGGGCATTGGCACAGTTTGCTCTGTGGGTGTTCCTCGCCATGCGCACCACCACCCCGGATCGCCGCCGCTTCGGAGACCGCTAATCGATAACCGTAAGTGTCTTTGCGGTGACTGTCGATGGCTACCTGTTCGGGGCCGGTGGCTTCACTTCTGACATTTCGGTCACCGAAGCTCGGCCTGGCTGCTCGGCGTGCCGACGCCGAAGGTGCCCGGGTCAGCCGCGTTCGGGGTGCCATGTCAGCGAGGCCATTCGCCAGGGGGCGGCAACTTTTGATCGAATCAGCAAAAGTTCCGGTTGGATGGCTGGAAGATCTAGTCATCCTGACGAATGTGGTCCATGATGTCTCCTGACCCATGATCGGTGCTGCGCCGGGCCGGCACCCTCGGCGCGGGTCGATCGTGGCGGCGTCCTGACCCTCGTCTCTGGAGGATCGATGTCCCGTCCCCCCTCGCGCCCGAGACGTCTTGTCGCGCTCCTCAGTGCCGCCCTCCTCGCGCCGGCGGTCGCCGTCGGGCTGGCGCCCGGCGCCGCGCACGCGGCGGACCTGCCACCCCAGGAGCCCGGTGTCACACTGCGGACGTACGACGTGCGCGTGCCGCTGACCGCGATCTGCACGCTCAAGCCCGGCCAGACCCCGAACGTCGACAAGCTGATGCCGGTCATCGACTGGCACACCGCGGCCGACTTCGGCTTCGAGGACAACTTCGTCACGCACGCCCTCGGCAACATCAACATTCCCGCCGCTGGTGCGTACACGTTCCGGTTGACCAGCGACGACGGCTCGCGGCTCTACATCGACGACGCGCTGGTGATCGACCACGACGGGCTACACGGTGCCACGTCGAAGGATGGCACGGTCACGCTGACCGAGGGCTACCACGCGCTGCGGGTGGAGTACTTCGAGGCGGGCGGCGGCCAGCAGCTAACCCTCTCGTGGCAGCCACCGGGCGCGTCGGACTTCGCCGTGGTGCCCAACTCGGTGCTGAGCACGGACGCCGGGGTCGTCCGGGTCACCGCGCCCGGATTCAAGGCCTGCCAGGGCATGTCCGACGCGCCGGGGGACGGCCTTCCGCTGGACGCGGTCCACCCCAACTACACCCTTACCGACCTGCGGCCCGCCGGCTTCGAGCCGCAGGTGACCGGGATGGCGTGGACCGCCGACGGCCGGCTGGTCATCTCCACCTGGGGCGGATCCGACCAGGTGCAGGGCGAGGTGTACATCCTGGACAACGTGACCGGCGACACCGGTCCCGACCAGGTCACGTACCGGAGGGTCGCCAGCGGGCTCAGGGAACCGATGGGGGTCGCGGTCGTCGACGGCACCATCTACGTGTCGCAGAAACACGAGCTGACCGAGCTGCGCGACACCGACGGCGACGAGGTCGCCGATGAGTACCGCACCGTGGCCACCTGGCCGTTCGGCGGCAACTTCCACGAGTTCGCGTTCGGCCTGCTCTACCGGGGCGGCAACTTCTACCTCAACCTCTCGGTGGCGATCAACCTCGGCGGCGCCACCACCGACCCGCAACCGGCGCCGAACCGGGGCACCAGCATCGTGGTGAACCGACGCACCGGCAAGGTCAGCTACGTCGCCGGCGGCCTGCGTACGCCCAACGGCATCGGCTGGGGCCCGGACAACGCCCTCTACGTCACCGACAACCAGGGCGGCTGGCTGCCCGCGTCCAAGCTCGTCCGCATCGAACAGGACCGCTTCTTCAACCACTACACCAACCCCGCCGGCCCGTTCGACGACAACCCGGTGACCAGGCCCGTGCTCTGGCTGCCGCAGAACGAGATCGCCAACTCGCCGAGCACGCCGGTGCTGCTCAAGAAGGGGCCGTTCCGTGGGCAGCTGCTGATCGGTGACGTCACCTACGGCGGCCTGCAGCGGGCGTACCTGGAGGAGGTGGACGGCGTGCAGCAGGGTGCGGTGTTCCGCCACAGCCAGGGCCTGGAGGCGGGCGTCAACGAGGTCTCCATCGGGCCGGACGGCGCCATCTACGTCGGCGGCCTGGGCGCCGGCGGCAACTGGGGCCAGCCCGGCAAGCTCACCTACGGACTCCAGAAGCTGACCCCGAACGGCACCAGCACCTTCGACATGAAGGCGATGCGTGCCACCCGGACCGGGTTCACGATCGAGTACACCCGGCCGCTCTCCACGGCGACGATCCAGAACATCGCGCGCGGCTACCGCCTGAGCCAGTGGCGGTACGCGCCGACCCCGGCGTACGGCGGTCCCAAGGTGGACGAGGAGCAGCTGACCGTCACCGGGGTGAGGGTCTCCGCCGACCGCAAGAAGGTGACGCTGACCGTCCCCGGCCTCAAGCGCGACCGGGTCGTGCACCTGCGCTCACCGCGCCCGTTCACCGCGGCCAACGGTGAGGAGCTGTGGAGCACCGAGGCGTGGTACACGCTCAACGAGATTCCCGGACCCCAGCCGGACCGGGTCTTCTACGAGGCCGAGGAGGGGCACCGGAAGGGCTCCGCCGACATCGACACCGAGCACGCCGGCTTCTCGGGCGTGGGCTTCGTCGACGGGTTTGGCTCGCTGAACGCCTCCACCACGGTGCACGTCGAGGTCTCCAGGGCCGGGGAGTACGAGGTCGGGCTCCGCTACAGCAACGGCCCCCACCCGTTCCAGGGCGACAAGACGATCAGCATCTACGTCAACGGTCGCAAGGTGCGGCAGACGGTGCTGCCCTCGACCATCACCTGGAAGGAGTGGGCCACCAAGACCGAGCTGCTCACGTTGCGTCGGGGCATCAACGCGATCGAGTACCGGGTTGACGCCCCCGACACCGGGCACGTCAACCTGGACCTGGTCACGGTACGCAAGCCGGGCGAGCGAATCGTCCTGTTCGACGGGATCGACCTCTCGGAGTGGCAGCACACCGACGGCCGTACCGCGAGCTGGGCGAAGGTCGAGGGCGGGGCGATGGAGGTCCGCGACGGCGACCTGCGTACCAAGCAGGCGTTCGGCGACTTCCGGCTGCACGTCGAGTTCAAGGTGCCGCTGCTGCCGCCGGACGTCACCGGCCAGGACCGCGGCAACAGCGGGGTCTACCTCCAGGAGCGGTACGAGATCCAGGTGCTGGACTCGTACGGCGACCCGACGCTGGACACCAACGAGGCCGGCGCCATCTATCTCCAGAAGGCGCCCGACGTCAACGCCGCGACGCCTCCGGAAACGTGGCAGACCTACGACATCGAGTACCGCGCAGCCCGCTACGACAGCACCGGAACCAAAATCGACAATGCCCGGGTGACCGTGATCTGGAACGGTGTGCTCGTTCACGACGACGTCGCCATAACCGGCCCGACGGGCGGCAGCATCCCCGAAGGTCCGGCGACGGGGTCCATCCGACTCCAGGATCACCAGAACGCCGTGCAGTACCGCAATATCTGGATTGAGCCGCTGACCTGAGCGGCGTACCGGACGGTGCCGGGTCGGGGTGACCCGACCCGGCACGTCGCGTTGTCGGGTGGGCAGGCAGACCGCGCCACCACCGGAGGTGTCGGCGCGGACACCCGGGCGATGAATCCAATTTGGACAGTCCGCTCCACCCGGACAAGTACGGGCAGACCCGTGTTGGCCGGAACGGCGATGACCGGTACCCTGCGGACGGCCCAGGTGTAGACCGCACGGCCCACATTTTGCCGAGGTATCGACAGGAGACACCGTGCCGCCCGCAGAAGTCGTTCCGATGTTCAGCCCGGAGCTCCGCCGCACACTCGGCCGGCTGCTCGCCCTCACCCTCATGCTGACCATTGGGCTCGTCGCCACGCCGGCACACGCGGCGACCAACCTCGTGCAAAACCCGGGACTGGAAATCGTCGGCTCCGACGGTTTTCCGGTCTGCTGGGAGCGCTCCGGGCACGGCGACAACACGTTCACCATCGGCACCACGACCGACGCGCACAGCGGCAGCCGGGCGATGCGGGTCACCATCACCGAGCTGACCAACGGCGACCGCAAGGCAATGATGCTGGAAAACGCCGAGTGCGCTCCGCGCGTCGAGGTCGGCCACCAATACGATCTTTCGGTCTGGTACAAGTCGACCACCGCGGCCAACGCGGTCACGCTCTTCCGCCACGACACCGAGCTCGGCTGGCAGTACTGGCTGGACCCGGCGACGCTGCCGGCGACCGGCACGTGGCAGCAGAAGGTGGTGCGCACGCCCCCGATCCCGGCCAACACCGACCAGATCACCTGGGGCGTCAGCATCTACAGCACCGGCACGCTCACCACCGACGACTACTCGATGGTCGACGTGAGCGTGCCGACGCCGACGCCGAGTGGCTGCACCGACGCCATCGGCTGCACCAGGGGCAAGTGGCAGGTGATGCCGTACGAGGCGACGGTGCGCGGCATCCACGCGGTGATGCTGCACAACGGCAAGGTGCTGCTCGTCGCGGGCTCCGGTAACGACCCCAGCGCCTTTGCCGCCGGCACGTTCAAGACCGCCGTGTACGACCCGACGAACGGCACCTTCACCGACGTCCCCACACCCGCGGACCTGTTCTGCGCCGGGCACGTGCAGCTGCGCGACGGCCGCGTGCTCGTGATGGGCGGCAACAAGGACTACCCGAGCGCCGACGGTACCGTGGGCTACAAGGGCCTGCGCAACTCGTACATCTTCGACCCGGCGACCAACCGGTACGTCCGGACCAACGACATGCTCGCCGGCCACTGGTACCCGTCGGCCACCATCCTCGGCAACGGCGACGTCCTCTCGCTCGGCGGCCTCGGTGAGGACTCGACCGGCACCACGACCACCGACTACTTCAGCTCGGCAGAGCAGCGCTGGCTGTCGATGAACGAGGTGAAGCAGACCTGGTCGTGGTGGGGCCTCTACCCGGCGATGGTGCTGATGCAGGACGGTCGGCTCTTCTACACCGGCAGCCACACGTTCGGCATGGGCCTGCCGGGCAGCGGCGCCTCCATCTACGACTACGCCACCGGCACCATCACCGACGTGCCCGGCCTGCGGCGCAAGGACGAGCGCGACCAGTCGATGAGCGTGCTGCTCCCACCGGCGCAGGACCAGCGGGTGCTCACGGTCGGTGGCGGTAACGGTGACATCGGCGCGACCGCGCACCGGCTGACCGACATCATCGACCTCAAGGCCGCCAACCCGCGGTACGAGCCGGGGCCGCTGCTGCCGCAGGGCACCCTCACCGGCGGCGTGCCGCAGAGCGGTGACCAGGGCAAGATGTACGTCTCGCTCGTGCTGCTGCCGGACGGCACCGTCTTCGAGACCGGCGGTGCGTTGCACAACCGGGCCGACCCGGTCTTCGAGGCGTCGATCTTCGACCCGACCACCAACACGTTCCGCGCGGGCATGGCCACCGACCCGGTGCCGCGTACCTACCACTCCTCGGCGTTCCTGCTGCCCGACGGGCGGGTCATGGCGGTCGGCGACAACCCCGGCAACGGGTCGTTCGACACCCGCATCTCCATCTACTCGCCGCCGTACCTCTTCAAGGGTCCCCGGCCGCAGATCCGGTCCGTGGCCAGCACCACCTGGGCGTACGGCAGCACCCAGCGGATCACCGTCAACTCGCCGGTGACCCGGGCGTCGCTGATCCGTCCGGCGGCCGTCACCCACTCGTCCGACCCCAACCAGCGCTTCGTCGAGCTGCCCATGACGGTCAAGGGCACCAACACCATCGACCTGAACGTGACGAGCAACCCCAACCTGGCCCCGCCCGGGTGGTACATGCTCTTCGTGCACAACGCCAACGGCGTCCCGTCCGTGGCGAAGTGGGTCAAGCTCGGATGAGGCGCCCGTACCAGGCCCTCGCCCGCTGGCTGGGGGCGCGGAGCCGGCGTGCCCGCGTCGGCATCGGAGTGGGACTCGCGGTGGTCGCGGTGCTCGCGGCGGGCGCCGCCGTGCTGCTGGTCGGCGGAGGCGCCGGCGACCCTCACTGGCGCGACGGCACCCCGGCCGCGGCCCCGACCCCTGAGCCGACGACGGAGCGCGCCGACACGCCGGGGGCGAGGCGGGACCGTGACGTCGGCCCGACGGGGCCGACGGGGTCGCCGCCGCCGTACGTGCACTCCTTCGCCCAGCAGCCCGGCGTCACGCCGCGGACGCCGCTGCCGTCGCCCACCGCCGGCCTCAAGATCGACGAGGGGACGGACGGCTGCGACCACGCGTACGGCGACCGGAACGTCTGCGTGCCGTGGACGTTTCCGGACGGTGTGACCGACAAGTGCGGCTGGCTGCGCGAGCGGGGATACGAGCCGCTCCGGATCACCGGCGGGCGTGACCGGCACGGTCTGGACCGCAACGGCGACGGAATCGCGTGTGGCGCCGGGGACTGACCGAGTTACCTGCCCGACAAGAGGATTTTTTCGTGCCGATGCTGGTTCTATCCTGCTCCGATGATGAGGGCCTGCTCCAATGATTAGGGCCGCTCGTCCGCGGCTTCCGGTGGCGACCCCCAACGGTCAGGTGTACATCCCCCTGCCTCGTCGAGTAGGCCTGGTGGAGACACCGTCGCCCGAGGCGGACGCCACCATGGTGCTGCCGAAGTCGCCGACCGAGGAGGAGGCCGAGCGCCGGCGGCGCCGCGAGGCCTGGCAGCGCCGGATCGCCTGGGGCGCACCGGCCCTGGTGACGCTGGTGCTGTGTGTCATCGGCCTGACCAGGCCGGGGCTGTGGGCCGACGAACTGGCCACCTGGGGTATCACCACGGTGTCGTGGCCGGAGCTGTGGCGCCAGCTCGAGGGCACCGATGCGAGCATCGGCCCGTACTACGTGCTGATCCGGGTCTGGACGACGGTCCTCGGCGACTCCGACCTGTCGTTGCGCCTGCCGTCGCTGTTCGCGATGGTCGGCGCCGCCGCGGTCGTCGGGCTGATCGGCATCCGCCTCGGCTCACCCCGGATCGGTCTGTTCGCCGGGCTCACCTTCGCGATCCTGCCGATCACCACCCGCTTCGGTCAGGAGGCCCGGCCGTACGCGTTGGCCACGCTCGCCGCGGCCGTGGCCACGCTGCTCCTGATCCGCATGCTGGAGGGGTTCACGCTCGGCATCGCGCTCCTCTACGCGGCCGCCGTCACCGCGCTGGGCCTGATGCACCTCGTCGCGCTGCTGATGCTCGCCGCGCACGGGTTGGCCGTGCTCCTGACGAAGCGGAAGCTGCTGTGGCGGTGGACACCGAGCGCCTTCGCCGGCCTGATCCCGCTCATCCCGATCATCGTGATCGGACGCCGGCAGCAGGGCAGCCAGATCGGGTGGATCCCCTTCACCGACCTGCACCAGATCGAGGCGTACGGCCTGGAGTTCTTCGGCGGCGCGCTGATCGGCGGGGCGGTGCTCGCCCTCGGCGTGGCGGCGGTCTCCCGCGAACGGGGTGCCGTGGTGGCGATCACCCTCGGCGTCGTGCCGGTGGGGCTGCTCATGGCGCTCGGCGCGGTCACGCACATCTGGCAGCAGCGGTACGTGCTCTACACGATCGTCGGTTGGGCCGTGCTCGTCGGCCTCCTCCTCGCCCGGCGCGGGCTGCTCGCGGCGGGCGCGACCATGGCCGCGCTGGCCGTGCTCGCCCTGCCCGGCCAGGTCGAGGTGCGCAAGCCCTCGTTCCGGTACCAGGACACGAAGGCGGTCGTGGCGTTGATCGAGCGCAACCTCCAGCCCGGCGACGGCATCGTCTACGGGCTCGCCGACCGCGGACCCGGGGCGCTCAACCGGGACATCATCGCCCACTACCTGCCGCCGGACCGCCGCCCCATCGACCTGCTCGTCGACCGCCCGATGCGGACCGACGGGTGGATGGTGGCGAGTGAACACCAGGACGTGGCGGCCCGGCTCGGCGAGACCCGGCGGATCTGGGTACTGCGTCTGGGCGAGTACGGCGATCCCCTGGATGAGCTTGACGGAACGAAGAAAGACGTCCTGAAGGAACGTTACGACATCGCGGGCAGTTGGTGGACCACCGGCTACACCGTGGCGTTGCTGACCCGGAAGGACCCGGGGTGACCACACACGTCGCCGCCTCGCGACGCGACGAGCCGGGCGAGCGGACCCAGATCATCCCACGCCAGCGCACCGGCGAGACCTACGCCGGTGAGACGCACGTCCTGCCCGCGGTCCGGATGCCGATCACCCCGCGGGCGACCACGATGTTGCAGCGGCACGCCGGGTGGCTGCCGCGGATCTGGCCGCTCGTGGTGTGGTTCGTCGTCATCCTCGGCGTCACGCTCGGGCTGAGCGTCAAGTCGACCGGGCCGCTCGGCCCGGTGGTGACCGTCGTCTGGACGTACCCGGTGATCGGCACCGTCATCGGGGTGGCCGGTGCGCTCATCACCCGGCGGCGGCTGCGCCGGGATCGGCTCACCGCCGCCGACGACCAGATCATCCAGTGCCGGGACCGGCTCGTGGTGGTGGTGCCGACCATCGGCCGGAACGACACCTACCCGGCGCTCGACCGGGTCGTCCGCTCGTACATCACGTACCTGCCGGAATGCTTCCCGAAGCTGCGGGTCGACGTCCTCATCGAGGAGGGCTGCGAGGCGGCGGAGAAGATTTACAAGCTGGGCGAGATCAGCCGGTACATCCGGGTCATCACGGTGCCCGAGAGCTACCACACGGTCAACGGCACCAAGTTCAAGTCCCGCGCCAACAACTACGCCCACGAGCTGCGCATCGCCCAGCAGGAGGACCGGGACGACGTCTGGGTGCTGCACATGGACGACGACACCGGCGTGGGGCTGGACACCGCGATCGCGCTCGCCCGCCTCATCGAGCAGCAGCGCGCCCTCGGCGACCGGGCCTGCCATCTCGCCCAGGGCATCCTCACCTATCCGCGCGAGAACGCCCGCAACCGGCTCACCTGGCTCGCCGACGCGAGTCGGCCGGTCGCGGACGTGACGGTGTACTCGGCGTTCACCGGCGGCGGCTATCCGCTGGCCGGCGTGCACGGTGAACTCCTGCTCGTCCGCGCCTCGGTCGAGGCCGAGATCGGTTGGGACTTCGGCCCGGAGGCGATCGTCGAGGACGCCCAGTTCGCGCTGATCTTCAGCCGGCGGTACCCCGGGCGCAGCGCGTGGTTCGCGGGCCGGTGCTACGGCGCCTCGCCGGCCACCGTGCGTGACTTCTTCCGCCAGCGGGAGCGGTGGGCGTGGGGCCTGATCGGGCTGGCGCTCGACGACCGGATCCCGCTGCGCGACCGGCTCTACATCGGCTACTCGACGTTGACCTGGGTGATCAGCCCGTTCCAGCACCTCGGCGCCATCATGCTGCTGGGCTGGGTGCTCGGGTCGTACGACACCGTGCCGGTCACCCTCTGGGTGCTCCCGATCTGGGCGCTCAACATGGCGTACGCGATCTGGCTCTACTCGGAGGGTCTGCGAATCAACGTGAGCGTCTCCCGCCGGGCGACGTACCGGTGGTGGGAGAGGATAGCCGTGATCCTGCTCGTCCCGGTCTTCTCGCTGATGGAGGGGATCGGCGCGATCCGTGGCCTGATCCGCCACCTGCGCGGCGGGCAACAGCAGTTCGTCGTGATCGCCAAGCCGGTGTGAGGACGGTCGGCATGTCAGGGAGGCTCGTGGCGCGGTGCGTCGTGGCACTGGCGGTGCTGCTGGCGGCCGGCTGCTCGTCCGGCGACGGTGACCCGTTGGCTCGGCTCTCCTCGGCGCCGCCCGCCGGCGCCTCCGGTGCGCCCGGCACCAGCGCCCCGGCCGGGCCGGCGAAGGTCCGGCAGCCGTGGCAACCCGGCATGCGCCAGTACGGCATCGCGGTCTACTGGGAGAACAACAGGGACGACACCGACCAGATCGTGCGCGCCAAGGCGCAGAAGGTGCTCGACCACGTCGTCGCGCTCGGCGCCAACTCGGTCTCGATCTCGTTCTCCTTCGTCATGGACTCGGCGTACGCCAGCACGGTGCGGACGGACCATCCGATCACCCCGCCGCCGGCCCGGCTGGAGATCGTGCTGGACGAGGCGAACAGGCGCGGCCTGCGGACGACGGTGCGGCCGATGCTCAACGAGCGCAACCTGACCAGGGACGACCCGGACATGTGGCGCGGCTCGATCCGCCCGCGGAACCGTACGACGTGGTTCGCCTCGTACCGCGACTTCCTGGTCGAGTACGCGAAGGTGGCCGAGGCGACCGGCGTCGCCACGTTCGTGGTCGGCACCGAGCTCAACTCGCTGGAGAACAGCACCACCGGCTGGCGTACGGTCGCCACCGGTGTGCGGGCGGTGTACCAGGGGGAGATCGGCTACAGCGCCAACCACGACCGGCTCCGCAAGACCGGTCCGGCGCCGGGCATCACCCTCTCGGTCGACGCGTACCCGTCGCTCACCGTGGGCGATGGCGCCTCGGTGAGCCGGCTCGTCGCCGGGTGGAACGAGTGGCTCGACGACAACCGCGGCGAGGGGCGGATTCCCGACCTGGTGTTGGCCGAGGTGGCGATCGGTGCCCGCTCGGGGGCGTACCGGGAGCCGTGGTCGCCACACCCCAAGGGCTCGATCAAGCCGGAGATCCAGCAGCGCTGGTTCGACGCGGCGTGCCGGGTGATGCGCGAGCGGGACCTCGCCGGTATCTACTTCTGGATGATCAACCTCGACGCCGACCCGAAGACGGCGAAGCCGTCGCGTACGTCCCCGATGGACTTCCTGGGCCGGCCGAGCGAGCGGACCATCGCCCGCTGTTTCGCCGAGGACGCCCGCCGGGCCGACTGACCTCACCGACGCCCACCGGGCGGGCCGCCGCCCGGCGCGCCGACCGATCGAGGTCGCCCGGGGTCGACCACCGACCCCCGCCGGGTCGACACCGGCGACGCCGGCGGGCGGGCCGACCCATGCCGGCCGGCGGTGTCCGGCCGGACTCCGGTGTCCGGGAATCGGCCGGACACCGCGGCGCTTCCGCAGCCTGGTCTCCACAGACACGAGCACGGGGTGATCCCCGCCCGGCCGTAAGGAGACACCATGCTGAGAAAGAGATGGGCGGTCGTAGCCCTTGCCGCCGTAGCGCTCGGTGCCGCGGCACCTCCGGCGGGCCCGGCGGCGGCCGCGATGAGCCGGGACCGGGCCGTCAGCAGCGACGCGGTGTCGTCCGGTCACCGGGCCACGAGCATCACGGTGGACCCGGCCGGCAGCACCGGCACCACGGCTCCCACCGTGGGAACACAGGCGATCTTCGGTCCCGACGACCGGGTGCCGGTCGACGAGACCACGACGTACCCCGCCAGCGCCACCGTCCTGCTGACGTTCCCGGGTGGCCGGTGCACGGGCTTCATGATCAGCGAACGTACCGTCGCGACCGCCGGACACTGCGTCCACACGGGCGGCTCGAACGGTCAGTGGCGTACCAACATCGTCGCGTACCCGGGTCACAACGGGACGACGGCTCCCTTCGGGGGGTGCATGGCGACCCGGCTCTTCGCGCCCCAGGGCTGGACCGGATCCGTCTACGCCCCGGGTGGCGGCGACCCGGCCTACGACTACGGTGCCGTGCAGCTCAACTGCGCGATCGGCAACCGGACCGGCTGGTACGGCCTCGGATACCCGGCCGGGCAGGTGACCGGATCCTGCACCACCACGCACGGGTACCCGGTGGACCGGCCCGGACAGTGGGCGAGCACCGCCGTCGTCCGCGCCGAGGACGCGAACTTCATCTACGTCCAGAACGACTTCACCACCGGGCAGGACGGCAGCCCCGTCTTCTACACGCCCGACCCGGACCGGTGCCCGCCACCGCGGATCATCATCCCGTGTCCGTGCCCGCCCCTGCCCTGCCCGTGCGAGATCGTGACGGTGTTCGGGATCCTCACCGGTGGTCCGTTCGGCACCGGGCCGGGGCTCACCAACAACGTCGTCACCCGGATCACGCCGCAGGCCATCAACAACCTCATGCAGTGGCGGTGAACCCGCGTGACCACCGCTCCCGGGGCGGACGGCAGCCGTCCGTTCCGGGAGCGCACCGCGGTCAGGCCGTCCGGGTGGCCTCGGACCCCAGCCGGGCGCGGATCTGCTCGGCGTCCGGGTGGCCGAGTTGGTCGAGGATCTCCAGCGCGCGGCGCCAGGCCCCGCGGGCGAGGTCTGGCTGGCCGGCGGCGCGGTGGCTGTCGCCGAGATGGGTGAGCGTCGTCGCCTCGTAGTAGCGCTCCGCCGCCTCGCGCCACAGGGCGAGCGCGTTCTCGTAGCAGCGGATCGCCTCCGGCTGGCGGTCGAGCCGGTAGTGCACGTAGCCGAGGCTGTCCCAGGTGTGGGCCTGCCAGTACCGGTTGCCGACCTGCTGTTGCAGGACCAGCGCCTGCGTGCAGTAGTCGAGGGCCTGCTGGTAGTGCCCGAGCTGGCTGTGGTACCAGCCGATGTTGTTCAACGCGTTCGCCCTGCCGTTGGTGTTTTCCGCGGCGGCGAACAGGTCGTGCGCCTGCTCGGCGTGCCGGAGCGCCTGCTCGTAACGACCCCGGCGTTCGGCCAGGATGCCGAGGTTGAGGTGGGCCCGGGCGCTGCCGACGACGTCGCCGAGGTCGGTGTAGAGGTGGAGAGACCGGCGCAGGTGGGCGTCGGCCTGGTCGTAGTCCTCCAGCCGCAGGCACGCCACGGCCCGGTTCCGGTGGGCGCGGGCCTCGCCGTCCCGGTCGGCCACCCGCGTCGCGGCGACCAGCGCCAGCTCCTGAACCACCAGCTGCTCCTGCCACGCCCCGAGGCGATCAAGGTACGTGTTGATGGTCCAGGCGAGCTGCCAGGCGTGCGTGTCGAAGTGGGCGTCCACGGCGCGGGCGACGAGGGCCAGGAGGACCCGGTGCTCCCGGGCGAGCCAGCGCCACGCCTCGTCCCGGTCGGCTATTCGGGTGACCGCCGTACCCTCCCGGGCGGGGGCGAGGCTGATCGGATCCCGCTGGTCGTAGAGGAGCAGGCTCGCGGCGTACGCGGTGTGGAGGTAGTGGTCGAGAAGCCGCCCGAGCGCCTCCTGGCGTACCTCGGGGGGATCGTGCCGGGCGACCTGCTCGGCCGCGTAGGCGCGGAGCAGGTCGTGCAGGACGAACCTCTCCGGTAGCTGTTCGGAGACGAGGTTCGCGCGGACCAGTACCGCCAGGGTCCGGCCGGCCTCGGCGACGGGTACGCCGGCGAGACTGGCGAGTGCCGGAACGGAGACGTCCGGTCCGGGGTGGAGCCCCAGCAGGCGGAAGGCTCGCGCCGAGGTCACGTCCAGACTCCGGTACGACCACGAGAAGACCGCGCGGAGGTCGGCGACCGCGTCGCCGTAGGCGAACCCGTCGAGGCCACCCGGCTCGGCCAGCTCGTCCGCGAGCCGGTGGAGACCGAGCCCCGGATGGGCGGCGGCCCGTCCCGCGACGATCGCCAGTGCGAGCGGCAGCCCCGCCGCCGCGGCGACGATCCGGTCCGCCGCCTCCGGCTCGTTCGCCACCCGGTCCGTGCCGAGCCGGCGGGTCAGCAGCTCGTACGCCTCCATCCGGGACAGCGGGTCGAGGACGAGCGGCCGGGCCCCGTCGAGGCCGACCAGTCCCGGCAGGTGGCTGCGGCTGGTGACGAGCACCAGACACCCCGGTGAGCTCGGCAGCAGCGGGCGCACCTGCGTGGAGTCGCTGGCGTTGTCGAGCAGGACGAGCATCTGCCGCTCCGTCAGCAGGCTGCGGAACAGTCCGGACCGGGCGTCCAGCCCCGCCGGGATGCGTCGTGCCGGCACCCCGAGCGCCTCCAGGAACTCGCGGAGTACCTCGGCCGGGTCCGTCGCCGGCCCGGTCGCGTCGTAGCCCCGGAGGTTGACGTAGAGCTGCCCGTCGGGGAAGCGGTCGGCCACCTGGTGTGCCCAGTAGACCGCCAGGGAGGTCTTGCCGACGCCGGCCGTGCCGCTGATCAGCGCGATCGGCACCGTGCCCGGTGTGCCGTGCCGCTGCGGCAGCAGCCCGGCCAGTTCGGTGAGCGCCGCCCGCCGGCCGACGAAGTGCGGGATCGCCACCGGCAGTTGCCGAGGTGTCACATGGGTGAGCACGGCCGCCCGTGGCCCGGACGACGGCTCGGGCTGCCCGGGCGGTGCGGTGCCGCCGGAGCGCCGGCCGAGCTGGGCGTGCGCGGCGGACCGCAGCCGATGCTCCGTACGGGCGGCGTCGGCGATCCGGAGCAGCCGCCAGTGCGCCGCGTCCCACCGCCGCAGATCCGCCAGCTCGGCCGGCACGTGGATGCCGGCACGGTCGGCGTGGGCCAGGCAGGCCTGGACGAAGGAGACGACGAAGGGCCACTCGGGCAGCGACTTGGCGTTGAGCTTGTCGCTCAGCGTCGATCGGGCCAGCGGCTGCCCCAGCGATGCCGAGATGGCGACCAGCGTGTTCAACGAGGGGGCTCCGGAGAGCTGCCGGAGGCGCGTGAGCTCGCCGACGAACCAGGCCAACGCCTCCTGCGCCTCCCGGCCGGGTCCACTCATGCGGTTGCACCTTTCCGCGGCGGAGTCATTGAGACTATGCGATGTCCTGGCCCGGGAGGCTGGCGTGGCAATCCCGTGATGTCGGCATATCTCGGGTAGGCGTTTCTTCGCAGGTCCAGCGTGGGGTGCGACGGCGTCGGGCGCATGCGCCGCCGTCGGAGCCACCGCGGTCGTGTGCCCGGTGTCGGCAAATTGTCGCAATGGTTCCTGATCGCTCCTGGTTGTTATCATAGATGCGTTCTGTTCTGTCCACGTCCGGCGATGCGTTCGGCCGAGGGGCGGTCAGCGCCGCGACCGCCTCGCGACGGGTGCGTCCCGGATCCGGCGGGCCCGCACCGCGCCCGGGTTGTCCGCGAGGCGGGGCGAGCGCCGCGTCGCGCACGGCTCCCGCGCTCTCGGCGCGGGCGTCGACCGGTGCGGGTCGCGGCGCGGACGGCCGTCCTGGGCACTGAGGAGCGTGCACGGTGAAGCTGGTGTTGCCGCTCGACGACGCGGCGGCCGATCTGCCCAGCGTGGGCGGCAAGGGCGCCGCGCTGGCTCGGCTGCTCCGGGACGGATTGCCGGTCCCGGGCGGGTTCCACATCACGACCGAGGCGTACCGGATCTTCGTGTCGGCCTTCCGCGACCAGATCGACACGGCCGATCCCGACCGCACGGCGGCGCTGTTCGCCCGCCACGAGATCCCGGCCTCCGTCGCCGAGGAGATCATGCAGGCCTACCGGGCCCTCGGTCCGGACGTACCCGTCGCCGTCCGCTCGTCGGCCACCGCCGAGGACCTGCCGGAGATGTCGTTCGCCGGCCAGCAGGACAGCGTCCTCAACGTCCGTGGCGCCGCGCTGCTGGATGCGGTCCGGACCTGCTGGGCCTCGCTGTGGAACGCGCGTGCCATCGCCTACCGGGAGCGGAACGGCGTGTCCCACGATGCCGTGGCGCTGGCGGTGGTGGTGCAGCGGCTGGTCGAGGCGGAGGCGGCGGGGGTCGTGTTCACCGTCAACCCGGTCACCGGCGCCCGCGGGGAGACGGTGATCAACGCCTCGTGGGGCCTCGGGGCCGCGGTGGTCGGTGGGCAGGTCACGCCGGACACGATCGTGGTCTCGGGCGGCGCGGTGACGCAGGCGGTCACGGCCGACAAGGCGGTCATGACCGTGTGCACCCGGGACGGGACCGAGGAACGGCCCGTTCCCGACGAGCTGCGCCGCCGGCCGGTCCTCGACGACTCCCAGGCGGTGGAGCTGGCCGCGCTGGGGGCACGCGTGCAGGAGCTGTTCGGCGCGCCGATGGACGTGGAGTGGGTGCGGCGCCACGGCGTCGTCGCGATCGTGCAGGCCCGCCCGGTCACCGGGCTCACCCCGGAGCTGGAGGAGTGGAACGACAGCCTCAAGGGTGACTACCTGTGGACGGCGTGCAACTTCGGGGAGGCCATCCCCGACGTCATGACCCCCATCACCTGGTCGTTCGTGCGGCTGTTCATCCGCGAGGCCATGGCCGGCGCGTCCCGGCTGGGCGTCGACCTGGCGGGCAACATCGGCGGGCGCTTCTACCTGAACCTCAGCCCGATCTACTCGGTCGTCGCGGCGCTCGGCGCGCGGAGCTGGCTCGGTGCGGTCGAGAACGTCTACGGCAGGATCCCGCCCGGCCTCGACGTACCGAGGGTGAAGTTGCTCGGTTGGCGCACCGCCGTGTCCGGCGCGCGTCGGGCGGTCCACGTCCGGCTTCGCGTGTGGAAGCACCTACGGGGCATGCGGGCGTTTCTGGAGACCGCCGCGCAGCGGTGCGAGGAGCTGCGGGAACGCGTCGCCGCCGTCCGCCTCGGACCCGAGCTGGCCGACCTGTACGAGCGGGAGATCGAGCCGCACCTCGTCACGGCCTCCCGGATGCTCCAGGCCGCGAACCGTCAGGGCGGCATGACCCTGATCCGCACCCGTGGGACGCTGCGTCAGGCGGTGGGCGACGTGGACGCCGAGGCGATGCTCACCGGCGGCACCGCCGACGGCGAGCTGGTTAGCCTGGGCCTGGTGATCGGGCTGACCCAACTGGCGCGTGGAGAGATCACCCGGGCCGAGTTCGTGCGCCGGTACGGGCACCGTGGCCCACACGAGTTCGAGATCTCCATTCCCCGCCCCGGCGAGGACCCCGACTGGATCGACGCCCAGCTCGCGGGCCTGCGCGGCCAGCAGATTGGTGCCGAGGCGCTGCTCGCCTCGCAGGAGAAGGCCAGAGCGCAGGCCTGGGCGCGGTTTGCCGCGCGCTACCCCCGCAGGGTGGCCAGGATGCGGGAGCGGGTGCGGCGCTGGAACAGGGTCGTCCGCGATCGCGAGGCCACGCGCTCGGAGACCGTTCGCACGTTCTGGGTGCTGCGCGCGTTCGTCCTCCGGGCTGGCGAGCTGACCGGCTGCGGCGACGACGTGTTCTACCTCCACCTCACGGAGCTGCTGGACCTGCTGCGCGGCGACGCGGCGGCGCTGGCACGGGTGCCGAACCGGCGCGCGACCTACGAGCGGTACGCGGCCCTGCCGCCGTATCCCGCGCTGATCGTCGGCCGGTTCGACCCGGTACGCTGGGCCGCCGACCCCCACCGGCGGACCGACCTGTACGACGCCCGCGGCGCCACGGTCCCGGTCAGCGACACCGTGACCGGGTTCCCCGGCGCCTCCGGGGTGGTGGAGGGTATCGCCCGCGTGATCACCACCCCTGAGCAGGGCGACCGGCTGCAACCGGGCGAGATCCTGGTGACCCCGTTGACCAACGTGGGCTGGACCCCGATGTTCCCGCGCGCCGCCGCCATCGTGACCGACATGGGCGCGCCGCTGTCGCACGCCGCCATCGTCGCCCGGGAGCTGGGCATTCCCGCCGTGGTCGGCACCGGCAACGCGACCACGCGGCTCCGCGACGGTGCCCGGGTGCGGGTGGACGGCGGGCGTGGCACGGTGGAGCTGCTGACCTGAGGGCCGCCCGACCCGAGGCGGCCGTCGACCCCGGCCGAGACCACCGCGCCACGCCTCGCCATGTTCGCGGCTACGTCACCGACGGCCGGCGAGCCGCTCGTCGGGCGCGGCGGGGGGCCGTACCCAGTTCACGCCGGTGACGGTGAACGCCGAGCCGTCGGCGTGATCCCGGCCGGTCTCGTGGTTGAACACCCGGGTGGTGAACGAGCCGGTGGCGGCGTCGACCTCGATCAGTCGGGTCGAGACGACGTCGTGGTAGGTGCTCAGGATCTGGTGGATCCGGTTGCCGTGCACCCCGGTGTCGACCCGGTACGCGTACACACCGGTGTGCCCGGACACCACGATCCGGATGTTCGGGTACCGCGAGTACAGCTCGTCGAACAGGTACTGCGGACTGTTGTCGCCGTAGGAGCCCGACTGGCTGATCTGCCCGTTCCCGGTCAGGTGCGAGTGGGTGTTGACGATCACGTTGTGGTACGGATGATCCGCCACCACCCCTTTCGCCCACTCGACGACACCGGTCCGCGGCCACAACTCGAGGTTCAGCACCAGCCACTGCAGACCGCCGGCGGTGAAGGTGTGGAACGAGTTGTCGATCTTCCCCTCCTCGTACAGGCCGCCGAGATTCTGGAAGCGTGAGGGCGGGAAGAACAGGTTGAAGCTCTCGGTGTTCCGCAGGTTGGCGTGGGCGTCTCCGGGACAGGCGCTGCCGCCCTGGCACGTCGCCGCCGCGTCGTGGTTACCGATGCTCAGCGAGTACGGGATGCCGGCGTCCTCGAGCAGGCGCAGGCCGGCGCTGGCCCGCTCGTACTGGTCGTGGGTGATGGTGTCCGGACCGTCGACGCGGTCCCAGTTCACCAGGTCACCGGTGTGGGTGACGAAGCGCAGGTCCAGTTCGTCCTCGTTCTCGACCAGCCACGACATGCGCCGCGTGAACCACGCGTCGGACAACCGGTAGACAACCTCGTTCTGGGTGTCCGGCACCACCGCGAGGGTGAACGTCGTGTCGGTTGCCGGCAGGTTCGGGGGCTGCGCCGCCGCGGTGCCGGCCGAACCCACCACGGCGGCCGCCGTCACGCCCACCAGCCCGGCCAGGACGCTCGCCGCGATCCGTGACCGGTCGGCCCGGGCGATCCACTTCCTCATCCGCGTACTCCCTTCGACGGTGTCTTCTCCCGACCGGTGTGTCCCGCCGCCCGGCAGCCGGGCGACGGTGCGGTGCGCGTGCCGACCATCACCGCCCCGCCTGCAGGGCCGCCCACGTGTTCCGGCCGACGATGCCGTCCACGTCGAGGCCCCGGGACGACTGGTAGTCCCGCACCGCCCGCTCGGTGTCGGGGCCGAAGATGCCGTCGATCGCCACCGTGCGCCCCAGTGCCGCGGTCAGCGCCCGCTGCAACCGTCGTACGTTGGTGCCGGTCGAGTTGCGTTGCAGGGTCGGCGTCGAGCCGGCGGCCAGCAGGGCGGTCCACACCCGCCGGTCCACGGTGTCGCCCGCGGGCAGTCCGCGCGCCTGCCGGTACGCGGTGACGGCGCTCGCGGTCGCGGCGTCGTACACCCCGTCGACCGGCCCCGGACGCTGGCCGGCCTGCTGAACGAGGTACTCGGCGGCCTCCACGGCGGGCCCGGTCGCCCCGGTGGCGAGTGCCGGGTAGGCGGTGAAGTCCAGCCGCGGGGCGGTGATGAGGAACTGGCTGTTCGCCACGTTCCAGTGGCTGGCGAGCCAGCTTCCGGCGGTCGGCCGGGTGCTGAAGTAGTCGTCGTGGTTGCAGTCGACCTGGTTCTCCGGCGCGGTCGGGCAGCTCTTCACCAGGTCGCCCGGCGGGTTGGGAATGCCGCCGTCGTCGTAGCACATGACGTCTTCGTCATCCCAGCAGTGGCCGTTGGAGGTGGCGTGCGGCGCGCCGCGCAGCACCGCGCCGAGGGTGTGCAGCAGCTCGTGCAGCGTGGGGGCCCAGCCCCAGCAGCCGGTGCCCACCGTGGCCAGATCGGGGCCGGAGTTGTAGCGGTTCTCCGCGCCCGGCCGGTCGTCGCCGGCGCCCGGCCCGCCACCGCCGAGGCCGCACCACGCGGTCGTCTCGGCGTAGAGGACGTACTTGCGGTCGGTGCGGTTGTAGCCGGCGTTCTTCAGCGCGGTGAAGGTGGTGTTGAAGTCGGCCAACGCGCCCGTCGGCACCACGACGCCGGTCACGGTGGGCACGCACGACGCGTCGTGTACGTACCGGATCCGGCGGTAGCCGCCGGTGTCCTCGGCGCCGAGGCGGATGGCCTCGTCGACCTGGCTGGCCCACTGCTGGAACGTCGCCCGGTACTCACCGAGCCGGTCGGCCTGCTGGGGCTCGCGGGCGTACAGAATCTGCACCCGCTTGCCGGAGGTGCCATCGCCGTCACAGGCCGTCGCGGCGGCTGCGGCGGCGCGGGACGCCGGCGTGTCCGGTGCCCACTTCGTCACCGGCCCCGGGTCCCTGACGGGTTCGGTCACGTCGCCGGCCGGGCCGGTTGCCGGTGGTGCGGCCGCGTGCCCGGCGGGCGCTCCGCCGAGCGCGGCCACGACCGTGGCCACCGACGCCGCCACGACGGCGAGTTTTCGGTGCCTCCCCATGAGCTCTCCTCTCACCCGTAACCCGGCGCGCCCGGACCTTCCACGTACGTGGCGTCGTCCCCGGCCGCGATGCCGGTGACGCGGGATGGCACCGCACCGGGCGACCACGTGGGGCGCGCACGGAGGCTGCCCGCGCAGCGTTGCGGGACGCCGGCGACCGGATCCGTGCATCGACACTCACCCTTCGATCCACTCGCCGGCCCGCAGACATTCACGGACGCCGCTAGCATGCCGGAGCCAAGGCACACAATTCGCACATGTCGGTGCCAGGCGGCCCGGGTCATGGGCGGGAGGGATACCCCTGGCGCGGGAACGGACGGGGGACCGGGGTCAGTCGTCGTCCTGGACGGTGAGGGCCGTACCCGTCGCTCACGGCGACGCGAAACGGGCGGGGGCCGCCGGACCACGTGGTCCGGCGGCCCCCGCCGGTGGTCACGGACCGGCCGCGAACGCCGGTCGCGGCCGGTCCGCCGTGACCGGTCAGAAGTTCGTCATCCCGGCACCGTACGGGTAGAGCGGGTTGCCGTACGTCGTCGCTGGTGGCCGGCCGGCGTCGATGCTGGCCCGGATCTGCGCCCGCTCGGCGGCGGTGGCGCCGAGGTCGTACGGCAGGTCCCAGGCCTCCGTCGCATCCTCCGGCACGTCGGTGCCGCCCGGCCGGAGCACCTGGTCCAGGCTGCGCGGCAGCTGCCACGGCAGTTTCCCGCTCGGCCGGTAGTCGCCGAAGAGCAGACTCGCCAGTGCCGGCCCCATCTCCTCGCCGCCCCGGTAGGTGACGACGATGGCGTCGGCCAGGTCGTGCCACTCGGTGATGACGTACGGCCGGGGCATGACCAGCGCCACGACCACCGGGATCCCCCGGGACCGGAAGTCCCGGATCAGGGCGAGCTGGTCCGGCGGCAGGTACGGCTGCTCCTTCGGCCAGTTGGTCGCGTGCGTGTACGAGGTTTCCCCGACCGCCACGACCGCGAGTTTCGGTGCCGGCCCGTCGCCGGAGTGGACGGTGACCCCGGCCTGCGCGGCCCGGCTCCGGATCGCGCCGAGGATGGTCTGCGAGCCGTACTCGGTGTGGAAGAAGCTGGTCCAGACGCAGCAGGCGGCGGTGTCGTCCGCCCGCGGACCGGCGACCACGATGCTGTCGCCCGCGCCCAGCCGGATCGGCAGCACCCCGCCGCGGTTCTTCAGCAGCGTCATCGCCTCGCGCGCCGCCTGGTTGGCCAGCGCGGTGTAGGCGGGCGTGTGGAAGCGGTACGGGCCGTTGACCGGGTCCCCGTACGGGTTCTCGAAGATCCCGAGCTGGAACTTGAGCCGCAGTACGCGCCGTACCGCGTCGTCGATCCGGGCCGCCGGCACGTTCGCCAGGAACGTCGCGATGGAGAAGCCGGTCGCGCCGGGGTCGGCACCGCCCATCACGTCGGAGCCGGCGTTCGCCGCGCCGATCCAGGAACCGGACGGCAGCCAGTCGGTCGTGATCAGGCCCTGGTAACCGAGGTTCTCCCGCAGGTACCGCAGGATCGGGGCGCTGTCCCCGGCGCCCGGGCCGCCCGGGTCGAGGTACGAGCTGCCGGCGTACCCGGGCATGATGTTGACCGCGCCCGCCTCGATCGCCGCCCGGAACGGGATCATGTGGTACTTGATCGTGACCTCGTCGTAGACGATCAGCGCCTCGCCGCCGGCGCCCTCGCCGGGCCAGTGTTTGACGGTCGCCAGTACGGAGTTCGGGTTCAGCTCCGGGCCGCCCTGGAGACCGGCCACCAGCGCCCGTACCTGGGCCGCGGCGACCTGTGCGTTCTCCCCGTTGCCCTCCTGGATGCGCGGGTAGATCACCTTGGTGCCGACCTCGGCGAGCGGCCCGAGGACGCCCCGGGTGCCGACCTCGAGCTGCTCCCGCCGCTGCATGTCGCCGAGCCGGTACGCCAGCGGGTGGTTCTGCCCGGCGGCCAGCGCGCTCTGCGTCGGGTAGGTGGTCTGGTAGCCGTGGATGGTGTCGCCCGCCGAGACGAACGGAATGCCGAGCCGGGTGCCGGACGAGGCGAGCAGGAGGTTGTGCAGGTCCTGGGCCTGCGCCGGGCCGAAGTGCCAGCCCGCCCGCGGGTACGCCTGGGCGTTGTAGAACATCTGGTACGCCTTCTCCTCGGCCGTCATCCGGCCCAGGAGGTCGGCGACCCGGGTCTCGACCGGGAGCCGCCAGTTCTCGTACGGCTCGATGGTGCCGTTCCGGTTGAGGTCCCGGCTGCCGGCGACGATGTCGACGCCGTCGGCGACGGTCTCCAGGGTGGGCAGGTAGACGCTGAACCGGCGGATGTTCGAGGTGGTCGTCGCGCCGGAACCGCTGACCGCGGTGACGTACCACTGGTAGGTCCAGCGGTCCGGCAGGTCCCAGGTCGGCGTGTAGGAGGTGCCGGTCGGCTCGGCGACCTTGGTGTAGAGGTCGAGGAGCCTGCCCGGGGCGGTGAAGTCGTAGTCGGTACGGCTGATGTTGATCCACACCTGGTAGCGGGTGGCGCCGGCGACGGGCGTCCAGGAGAGGGTCGGCCGCCGGGTGGTGGTGATCATGGCACCGTCGGCGGGCGCGGTCAGCGCGAACTGGTTGAGCGTCCCCGGCGGCCGGGTGGGTCCGGAGAGCATCGGCGGGGTGGTCGACGCCTCGTCGACGCTGCCGTAGACCTGGAACTCCCACAGCGAGTACCCGTAGCCGGTGGCGCGGGCCGTGCCGTAGAACCGCAGGTAGCGGCCGGTGCCGGTGACGGTGAGCTGTTCCACGCCGCCGCGGCCCGAGGTGGTGGAGTAGATCGTCGTCCAGGTGTTTCCGTCGTTTGACGTCTCCAGCCGGTAGCCGGTGGCGTACGCGGCCTCCCAGTTGAGGACGACCCGGTTCACCGTGGCGACGCCGCCGAAGTCGACGCGTAGCCACTGCGGGTCGCTGAACTCGCTGGACCAGCGGGTCGTGGTCTGGCCGTCGACCGCGGCGGCGGGGGCGTTGCCGCCCTCCCAGGACGAGGCGGCAACCTTTCTGAACTCGGAGATCGGCCGGCCGCCGGGCTGGTCGGGGTTGCTGGCGGTCGTGCCGTAGACCTTGAACTCCCACAGGGAGTAGCCCCAGCCGGTGGCCCGGGCGGTGCCGTACATCCGGACGTACCGGCCGGTGCCGGAGACGGCCAGGGTCTGGGTGCCACCGGTCCCGTCCGTCGTGCTGTGGATGGTCTGCCAGGGACCGTTCGGCGCGGCGGCGATCTGGATCTGGAACGACCGCGCGTAGGCGGCCTCCCAGACGAGTTCGACCTGGTCGACGGTGGCGGTGGTGCCGAGGTCGACCTGGAGCCACTGCGGGTCGCTGAACTGGCTTGACCAGCGGGTGCCGGGGTCGCCGTCGGTGGCGGCGGCGGCCGGGGTGCCGTCGGACTCGACCGAGGAGGCCGTGGTCGGCCTGCCCTGCGAGATCAGCGGTCCGGCGGCCACGGCATCCGGGGCGGGGACGGTCAGGGAGGCGGCGAGCATGGCGATCACAGCGAGCAGCGCCGTGACCGGACGGGGGAGGCGGCGGGGATGGGCACGGGGCGGTGTGGGGGGTGGTGGGGTCGGCATGCAGGACTCCGGGGGCGGGTGGTGGGGGACGGGTCAGAGAGCGCTCTCTATAAGACTCATTGGGTTGTCTCGATCGGTCAAGGATGCTTGCCCGGGTTTGTCGGTCGACGTGGCCCGAGCCGTGGTCCGCTGTGCGGTCTGCCTGGGCATCGGGTGGCTTGCGGTGTGAGAGCGCTCTCTAGGCCGATCCCCGTCCGCCGGTGGCCGTGACCGCGGGGGTTCCCGGACCCGCCGGGCGCGGGGCTCGGGGCGCGGAGTGCGACCGGGCTGGCCAGCCCGGCAGACCGCGCCCGGTGGTGGGCGGACCGGGCTGCCGGACGTGGCGCCGATGCGGCATGCTGTCTCCGGTTCCCTCCCCGGTCGCCCGTTGGGCGTCCACGGAGGACGGTTCCACCCCGCCGGCTGGCCCGCGAACCGAACCGACGGGGGGAACCGGGCCACCCGCGGTCCGAGATCCCGTGAGCGACCGGCACGTACTCTGGCCGACCGAGCCCGTGTCGGACCAGAGGACGGCGCCGACAGCCCCCAAAGATCCGACAGCCGGCGGTTGTCGGAACCACTCGGCGAGGACGACACCGCATGCCCCGCACGTCGCGCAGTATCGATGAGGAGACCATCCGAACCCGCTGTTCGAGCCCGGAGGCGGCCGAGTACACGCTCTATCTCCGCCGCCTCGTCGCGCAGCACGCCGGAGGACAGGCCGGGATCCTCCGGGCCGCCGCCGCCCGCGGAGTACTGCCCCACGCCTACACCCGACAGACCCTGTCCGAGCACCTCTCCGGCCGGTACCGACACGGGCCGCCATGGACGACCGCCCAACTGATCATCGACTGCCTGCCGGACTCCGCGCCTCGGTCGCTGATCCGCAACCATGCGGCGGCGCTCTATGCGGCGGTTCCCCGGACCGCCGCCCGCTCCGACAACCCGGAGCGACGATTCCGAGGCTGGGACGGGCAGCGACGGCAGAGCCCGAACGCCGGCCCGGTCCGCCCGGTGGGTCCCCGACCCACCCGCACGCCCGAGCCGGGCGCCGTTCCGGCACCGGTCATCCCGAGGCAGGCCAACCAGGCGGCCCACGGCGTCGGTCACCGGTACGGGGAGCGGCCCGGCCGGGGTGACCGCCACCCGGTGGTGCTCCGGGACCTCGCCACGGAGGTCGCCGAGCTGCGGGCCGAGTGCGCCCGGCTCCGGGTCCGGGTGGCGTTGGCGGAGGCCGGTGCGTCCCGGGAACTGACCGCCGGGCTCGACCGCGACCCGCGTGGCCGGTTCGGACACCTCGCCGAGCGGATCGACCCCACCGCGCCGCTGCCGCGACGCGCCCTGGCCCAGTACCTCTGCGCCTACGCCGACCTGACCGCCACCGGCCTTCCCGAACTCGCCGTCCGGGCCCACCTCACCCTCGCTGCCGTGGCCGCGATCATGGCCGCCCACCGCGCGCCCACCGCCGGCGAACTCGCGCGGCTGACCGCGGTCCTCGGCGCCGACCCGGAACCGGTGCGGCACCTGGTCCGGTCCAGCCTGGCCCGATCGGTCCGGGCGCCCCGGAGGGGCCCGGCGTAGCGGATCCTCGCCGGCCGGGCCGGCGTCCGTCCGCGAGCGTCACCGGCCCGGCGGGGCGGCAGCCGCCCGTCCCGGCCGGCCTGGCGTGCGAGGCCAGGCCGGCGCCGATCACTCCTGTGGGACCAGGCCGGACTGGGCGGCCAGCAGGGCCAGCCGGATGCGGTTCGTCGCCCCGGTCTTGCTGAGCAGGCTCGCGACGTGCGTCTTCACCGTGGTCACCCCGAGGTGCAGCCGGTCGGCGATCTCGCGGTTGGAGAGGCCGGCGCCGACCAGGGCCAGCACCTCGCGCTCTCGGGCGGTGAGGTTGTCCGGCAGCGCCGGCGTGGGTGCCTCCCCGAGTCGGGCCCGCACCGCCTGGTCGACCAGCCGTCGCAGCACCGTCGGGCTGAACGGCGTCTCGCCGGCGGCGGCCGCGCGGATGGCCGCGAGCAGCTCGTCCGGGGCGGCGTCCTTGACCAGGAAGCCGCAGGCCCCGGCGGCGAGTGCGGGGAAGAGGTGGTCGTCGTCGTCGAAGGTGGTCAGCACCACGACCCGGACGGCGGGGCGGCTGGCGTGGATCCGGGCGGTCGCCGTCGTCCCGTCCAGTACGGGCATCCGCAGGTCCATCAGCACCACGTCCGGCGCCACCTGTTCGACCAACCGGAGCGCCTGCTGGCCGTTCTCCGCCTCGCCCACCACCGTCATGTCCGGTGCGGACTCGCAGAGCATCCGCAGGCCGGCCCGGACCAGCCGCTGGTCGTCGACGAGAAGGACCCGGATCATCGGCTCACCGCCATCGGCAGGACGGTCCGCACGCGCCACCCGGCACCCTCCGGACCGGCGGTGAAGGTTCCGCCGAGCAGTTCGACCCGCTCCCGCATGCCAACCAGCCCGTGCCCGGACCCGGCGGTCCCCGATCCGGACTCCGACCGCCGCGCGCCGCGGTGCGAAGCGGCGCCGTCGTCGGTGAGTTCCCAGTGCACCGCGTCGTCGAGCACCCGGACCCGGACCCGGGCCCGCGCCGTCGGGCCGGCGTGCTTGGCCACGTTGGCCAGACCCTCCTGGGTGAGCCGTAGGATCGTCAGCCCGCGTACCGTGTCGAGGGTCGCCACCGCCGGGTCGATCGAGGCGTCCACGGTCAGGCCCGTCCGCACGGCACGGTCCACCGTCGTGGCCAGTGCCTCCGGCAGCGCGCCCGGCTCGATGGGCACGTATCCCGGGCCGGTGCCGACCGTCGCCGGGTCGCGCAGCACCGCCACCAGCCGGCGCAGGTCGGCCAGGGCGTTGGTGCCGCTGTCGTGCAGGTCGTCGAAGACCTCGGTGACCCGGGGGTCGGTGTCCCGCAGCACGTGCCGGGCCACGCCGACCCGCAGCACCATCGAGGCGACGTGGTGGGCCACCAGGTCGTGCAGCTCCCGGGCGATCGCGGCCCGTTCGCTGGCCCGGGCGGCCTCCGCCTCGATCGCCACCCGCTGCTCGGCCTGCCGGGCCAACTGGCGGCTCGCCCGGATGTTCAGGCCGATCAGCACCGGCACCCCCACCGTCACGGCGACGCCGTAGAGCCAGGTCGGCCAGGTGGCCGGCAGGTGGTCGAGCGAGTCGACGAGGCACGCGGCGAGGACCGCCGCCGCGGTGACGGCCACCTGCCGGATCGGCCTCCGCAGCGTCAGCTCCAGCACGCCCCAGGTCGCGCCGACCTGGGGCACGGTCGGCGCGGCCTCGCCGAACCAGCCGGCGAGGCCGAACACCAGCGCGGACCCGAGGGCACTGGCCAGGGGCCACCGCACGCCGAGTGGGCAGAGCGAGAGGGCGGCGGCGGCGAAGGCCCAGTCAACCGGGGCGTACGGTTCGTCCGGATACGGACGCAGCAGCAGGTATCCGATGCCGCTCAGGCCGAGCAGCGTCATCCGCAGCCACGCGTACCGGTCGTCGAAGAGCCGGAAGACCCAGCGGGTGACCACGGCACCCAGCTTAGGCAGCCGGTTCGGGGCCGGAGAGGCCGCGTGACCTCGTCAGCGCCGCCGCCTCCGCGCCCGTCCGTGGCCCGGCCGGCTCACCGGTCGGCGTCGCCCGATCCCGGTCGCCGGTGCCCGCGGGATCCGGATCGCCGGTCCGCGGCCGACGCGGGTAGACGGCCCGGACCAGCAGGTAGCCGAAGGCGCCGAGCGGTCCGAGCAGGATGGTCGCCACCAGGAGGGGTGCCATCACCAGCGGTGAGATCCGGCGCTCCCGGCTGTCGAGGTACATCCATCGGCCGACGAAGAGGTCAAAGGCGATGAAGTGCGCCCAGGCGGCGGCGGTCACCTCCGGGACGGCGAGTGCGTCCCGGAGCCCTTCCAGCGTGGGTCTGGTCACCACCGGCATCAGCACGTCCAGCTGGGGGACGGTGAGGATGGCGTACACCACCAGCGGCGGCGCGATGATCCACGGCGAGGAGGCGATCCGGCGAGTCCACGACCAGCCCGGAGCGAAGACCATTAGCGCCCAGAACGGGGCGGCAAACCAGAACGTGATGTCGAAGAGAGTGGTGGTCACGCGTACACCTCGACTCGCTCGATTCCGTTCGTGGAGGTCGGCGTGGCGCGGCGGAGCGCGACCAGGACTCCGCCGGCGACAAGCGCGACGAGCAGGCCGGCCGCGGCGAGCGTGACCCCGTCCGGGCGGATCAGGGGCTGGCCGCGCAGCGCCTGCCAGGTCACCAGGGCGACCAGGCCGGCGTAGCCGGCCGCGGCCACCAGGACCAGCCGCAGGCGTACGTCGCCGTCCCGCAGCCGGGGGAAGCGCCTGGCCAGCGCGGTGAGCGCGATCGCGAGCAGCGGTAGCGCCTGCAGGGCGTGGATCCCCACGAAGTGCGGAACCCGCAGGTCGCCGCCGGTGGTGCTCCAGCCGATCAGCGGCAGACCCGGCCCGCCGTCTGGCACTCCGACGCTGTGCGCGCCGACGATGGTGGACACGCCGACGGCCCGCTGCTCGGGGGTCGGCATCACCATGAGGTAGGCGAGGCCCATCCCGACCAACGTGATCAGCAGGCCGAGCCGCAGCGTCCAGGCGGTCGCCCGGTCGGGGATCCGCTGCATCAGCAGCAGGACGGCGAGAACGATCGTGCCGGCGTAGAGCACCGCGACGGTCGTGGCCATCGCCGCGTAGATCGCGGTGTCGAGGGTGGTGGCGATGTTGAAGTGGCTCTGCCGGCCCCGGGCGGCCTGCATGGCGATCAGTCCGACCTCGATGAACCCGGTCACCGCGACGACGGTGCCGGCCCGCCGGGCGACCCGCCGGCCGCGCTGCATCAGCGAGATCATCCAGGCCAGCGTCGCGACGTAGATCAGAAACGAGACCGCGAACTTGAACGGTTTGAGCCAGATCGGCGCCCCGACCAGGATCCGGTCGTCGACGACGAGCCCGACCAGGGAGACGACGCTGAGTGCCGCCATCGCGGCGGCGACGACCATGAGCGGCGGGTGCCAGCGAAAGGCTTGACGTAGCGGGACTGGGAAATGGCTCATGCTCCCACGGTCGCGCCGGCCGTGGCCCTGACACACCCGTCCGGAGTCCCGGCCGGCGGCCACCGGGACGAGCCCTTCTCCTCCCGAGGGAGGAGCGGGGATCGGCGCACCGGAAGCGTGAAACTTTCACGTTGTCGGCCTCTGGTCGCACCACCATCGACCTGTGTGTCCGTCGTTCCTGACGTATCGACGGCGGAAACGTGATCGGATAGGCTCCTCGCGATATCCGAAACAGTTCCGGAAGCTCTTGCGGGCGACGCGCCGCATTTCCTGGCCGGTCTGATCTTCGGCGCACCGTTTTCGCGTGCAGGAGGTGATCGTGCCCGTGGTCGAGGGTCCCACGATCGGCGTACTCACCATGTCCATCGGGTGCGACTATTTCGGCGGCATCCTGGGGGGAATCGCCCGTACCACCGCGGCGGCGGGCGGCCGGATGATCGCCATCCAGACCCTCGGTGCGGGGACCTTCGACGTCGATCCGCCCGAGCCGCCCGACTTTCGGCACCCCGTCGCGTGGGACCACATCTCCGCATTCGTGGTGATCCTCAACTCCGCCTCGCGGACGTACCTGGAGGCGATTCGGCGCGACGGCCGACCGGTCGTCATGATCAGCGGCGAGCTGCCCGGCTTCTCCTGCCCCGTGGTCCTCCCCGACAACCGCACCGGTATCCGCGAGGCCGTCCGGCATCTCGTCGCGCACGGGCACCGCGACATCGCGTTCGCCGGATTCCTCCAACCGCGCGACCTTCGCGAGCGGTACGCGGCCTACCAGGACGCACTCGTCGAATGTGGCGTCACGCCCCGGCCCGAGCTCCTGTTCGACACCGGCGACAACCGGGAGAGCGGGGGAGACCGTGCCGCCCGCGCGATGATCGCCGCCGGGCTGCCCTCCACGGCGGTGATCGCCGGCAACGACCTCAACGCCATCGGGCTGCTGCGGACGTTCGCGGCGGCCGGGATCGACGTACCCCGGCAGCAGGCGGTCGTGGGCTTCGACGACATGGACGGCGTCGTCCACCTCACGCCGAGCCTCTCCACCGTCCGGCAGAGCTTCGCGCAACTCGGCCACCTCGCGGCGACGCTGGCGCTGCGGGCCCTGGCCGGCGCCGAGGTCGAGGCGCGGACGTACCGCGTGCCGACGTCGTTCCAACCCCGGGAGTCCTGTGGCTGCCCCGATCCCCTGACGCCGGCAACGCCGGCGCTGGCGGGCGCGGCGGTGCCGAGCGGGTCCCCGGCTCCGGAGGTCGACTCCGCCGAGGCGCTCGTCGCCCGGTTCACCGCGCCGATGGCGCCGGAGACCGCCGACCCGCCGCGTCGGGCCGCCCTCACCCGGGCCGGCGAACTGGTCGCGCGGACGATCGAGGGCGCGGCCGACGGGCGGGACGGGCCGGCACCGCTCGAACTCCGTCAGGCGCTGACCGCACTGCACGAGCTGCATCGACGGCACCCGGAAGAGGTCGTCCAGCTGACGCCGTACATCCGTCGGTTCGGGACGTACCTGGCTCGGCGTGTCGCGAAACGCGACCCCGCCGCGGCCGAGCGCGTCCGGGCCAGCACCGCGTACGTCCTCGAGGTGTTGGCGCAGAGTCGGTCCCGGGCCCGGCGGGTCGAGGAGGTCGACTTCCTGGCGACCCTCAAGATGCTCTACACCGTCAGCACGAACCTGCTGCGCAGCCACGAGACGGATCCCCAGGGGCTGGCCTGGATCCAGGACACCACCGCCCGTGCCGCCTGCCTCGGCCTGTGGTCGCCCGCGGGCGGCCCCGAGCAGGGCGCCGAGCGGACGCTGGAGGTGGTGACGATGTTCGAGCGCGACCGGGGACCGCTGCCGACCCCGGCCACACCGGTGCCGCCGCGGTCCTTCCCACCCGCCGACCTCGTCGCCCGGGCGGACCCGGACGCCGACCAGATGGTGTACGTGGCGCCGCTGACCATCGGCACGAGCGACTGGGGGATGCTCGCCCTCGTCGGTCCGATCCAGGCCGAGCTGGAGACCGGGCGCGAGATGATGAACCAGTGGGCGGCGCTGCTGGCGATCGCCCTCGACCACGCGGCGGTGCTGAGGTCCCTGCGCGCGCAGGAGGAGCTGTTGCGCCGGGCCGCCCTCTACGACCCGCTCACCGGGCTGGCCAACCGGACCCTCTTCCTCGACCGGCTCGAGCAGGCCATCAGCGCTCACCGGCGGCACCCCGACCGACACTACGCCGTGCTGCTGCTCGACCTGGACGGCTTCAAGTGGGTGAACGACAGCCTGGGGCACCTGGCCGGCGACCGGTTGCTGGTCCAGGTCGCCGAGCGGATCCGGGCGAGCGCCGCCGAGGCGGACGTCGCGGCCCGGTTCGGCGGGGACGAGTTCGCCGTACTGCTCCGTGACCTGCCCGGCGGGGTGGATCCGGTGGAGGTGGCGGCGCGGATCCGCACCGCGCTGGAGGTGCCGTTCCGGCTCGACGAGGAGGAGTTCGTCGTCTCGGCCAGCATCGGCATCTCGCGCAGCAGCAGCGGCTACCAGCACGCCGAGGACGTGATCCGGGACGCCGACACGGCCATGTACGCGGCGAAATGGCAGCGCAAGGGTTCACACGCCGTCTTCGACGTCCGGATGCACGAGCGGGTCGTCGGGCGGCTGCGGACCGAGGCGGAGCTGCGCCGGGCCCTGGAGACCGGAGGGTTCGAGCTGCACTACCAGCCGATCGTCCGGCTCGACGACGGACGTCCCTGCGCGTACGAGGCACTGGTGCGCTGGCGGCACCCGGTGCGCGGGCTGGTGACGCCGGACGACTTCCTGCCCGTGGCGGAGGAGAGCGGGCTGATGCCCCCGATCGGCCGGTGGGTCCTGGCCGAGGCGTGTCGGCAGCTCGGCGCCTGGCGGCACGGTGGTCTGGCGCCGGACGGGCTGCGGATGAGCGTGAACATCTCCAACCGGCAGTTCTGGCACACCCGGCTGCTGGAGGACGTCGAGGAGTGCCTGCGGGCGGCGAGCCTGGACCCGTCGGGCCTGATCATCGAGATCACCGAGGGGGTCATCGGGCACGACCTGCCGGCGGCCCGGACGAAGCTGGCGGCGCTGCACGACCTGGGTGTCCGGCTGCACATCGACGACTTCGGCACCGGCTACTCCTCGTTGCAGGCCCTGCACCACCTCACCATCGACGCCATCAAGATCGACAGGTCGTTCGTGGCGTCGATGGCGACCGCCGGCCGGAGCCGTGAGTTGGTCCGGTCGATCGTGGCGATGGGGATCAACCTCGGGCTGGAGCTGGTGGCGGAGGGGATCGAGACCCCGGCGCAGCGGGACTGGCTTCAGCGGTACGGCTGCCACCTCGGGCAGGGCTACCTCTTCGCGGGTCCGGTCGTCGCCACGGCGGCCGAGGCGATCCTGCGCAGCGGTACGCCGCTCGGCCTGCCCCGGCTGACGGTGGGCGTCACCCGGTGACGGGCCGCCCGTCGGGGCGGGCACCGGACCCGTCCCGACGCCGGTCGGCGACGTCGGAGGCGGCCGTCGATAGCGGCCGTCTCCGGCCGACGTCGAAACCGTCCGTCTCCGGCCGACGTCGGAGGCGGCCATCTCCGCGGCCGGTCGTGTCGCCGCCCGTCCCCGGCCGACGGCACGCCGTCGCCTCCGGCCCGACGGTGTGCCGCCCCCGCGTCCCGGTCAGCGGCCGGCGAGGCGGCGGATGGCGGTGGCCAGGGCGGGACCGTCGAGATCGGCACCGGTGACGAGTGCCTGGATCAGCACACCGTCCAGCAGCGCGACGATGCCGCGGGCGGCCACGTCGCCGACGTGTGGCTCCAGCAGTTCGCGCAGGCCGCGTACCCAGGTCTCGGCGAGCGGGCGGAGCCGGGCGTCCCGCGCCGCGGCGAGGTAGAGCTCGTACTCGATCCGGGCGCGGTTGCGGTCGGCCAGGTAGGACTCGACGAGCCGGACCAGCGCGGCGACCGGGTCGTCGGCGGCGGCCACCTGCGCGGCCCAGTCGCGCAGGTCGGCCTGGAGGGCCTCGCTGGCCCGGCGCAGCCCGGCGGCGATCAGGTCGTCGAGGGTGGGGAAGTAGTAGGTGGTGGCGCCGAGGGGCAGGCCGGCGCGGGCGGCGACGGCACGGTGGGTGGTCCGGCCGATACCCACCTCGGCGACGACGTCGAGCACCGCGGCGGCGAGCGCGTCCCGGCGGGCCTGCGGGTCCCGGGGGCGCGGGCTACGCCGGCCGCCTCCGGCGCCGTTCCCCGCGCGGCCGGTGCCGCCGTCGTCTCGGCGGTGGCGGCCGGTCAATGGGTCGCCCCGCCCAGGTTGAGGGTGACGACCCCGGCCACGATCAGGCTGATCCCGACCACCTTGACCAGGGTGATCGGCTCGTGCAGGAAGGCGGCGCCGATGGCGACGATCGCGGCGGTGCCGAGGCCGGACCAGATGGCGTACGCGACGCCGACCGGCACCCCCTTGACCGCCTGGGAGAGGGCGGCGAAGGAGACCCCGTAGCCGGCGAGGCAGGCGACGGTCGGCCAGAGCCGGGAGAACCCGTCCGTGCTCTTGATCATGCTGGTGGCGAAGACCTCGGCCCCGATGGCCAAGGCCAGGTACAGGTAGGCCACGTGCCACACCTCCGTCTTGTACAAACGTACAAGATGGACTGTATCCCGTGGACGGTCGGCCACACGAGGGCGGGACGGACGGAGGTCACCGCCCCGGTCACCCCGTGACCTCGGCCGGCAGGAACGGGCTCGGGGCGCCACTCCAGGAGATGTGCAGCGCCTCCCGGGCCCGGGTGCAGGCGACGAAGAGCACGCAGCGCTCCCGGAGCAGGTCGGTGGCGTGCTGGATCGGGTCGACCTCGGCCGGGGTCACCTCCTTGCCGAACGGTACGGCGCTGGCGGTCACCCCGAGCACGGCGACGCACCGGAACTCCAGCCCCTTCATCGCGTGCATGGTGGCCAGCCGTACCCCGTCGACGTCGGCCGTCGGCTGGTCCTTGACCCGCACCGCCGGGATCCCGGCGTCGGCGAGCGCGTCGGCCACCTTCCCCAGCAGCAGGTTGAACCGGGTGCAGACGGCGATCTCGGCCGGGCGTACCCCCTGGTCGAGCCACTGGCGGACCCGGGCGACCAGGGCCGCCACCTCGGCCTGCTCGTTCGGGTACCCGCCGACGTCCGGCCGCCGGCCCCGCAGCAACGACCGGTAGCCGACCAGGCTGTCGAGCGTCCCGTCGCCGCCGAGGTCGTCGATCCGGGAACCGTCGAGGAGCCGGGTGGACCAGGAGAGGATCTCCTCCGTACTCCGGTAGTTGATCCGCAGCCGGAAGCTGCGCCCGGCGGTGGGGATGCCGAGGGCGGACAGCGACACCCGCGAGTCGTAGATCCGCTGGTGCGGGTCGCCGGTGACGAAGAGGTCGTCCGGGCCGCGGGGCACGGCGGCGCGCAGCACCCGCCACTGCGCCGGGTGCAGGTCCTGGGCCTCGTCGACCACCACGTGGTCGAAACCGTGCCTGGCCAGGTCGGCGTCGGCGAGCAGCCGCGCCGCGTCGGCACACAGTTGCAGGTGGGTGGTGGCCCCGGCGGCGCGCAGCTCGGCCCGGAACGCCTCGACCGCGGCCCAGACGCGCTCCCGCTGCCGGCCGACGAGGGTGGTGCCGCGACCCCGCCGGACCACCTTCTGGTACGCGGCCAGGTCCTCGATCTGGTGGGCGAGCACCACGTGCCGGAACTCCTGGGCCAGGAACTGCTCGGTCCAGGGCAGGTCGAGGCGGCGCCGCACCCGGCGCCAGAGCTGCCGTTCGTCGGCGTCGCCGAGCAGCCTCGGCACCCGCCCGGCCAGCTCGCGGACGGTCCGCACCGCGAAGGCGTTGACCGTGGTCACCTCGACCCGGTCGAGTCGTGTGGGATCGTCGTCGAGCAGCAGCGCCAGGTTCTCCCGCAGGGAGTGGGCGAGCGCCGTGGTGTAGGTGGTGAGCAGCACCCGGCAGTCGGGGGAGCGGGAGAGCAGGTGCCTGACCCGGTGCAGCGCCGCCACCGTCTTGCCGGTGCCGGGTCCGCCGGTCACCTGCACCGGCCCGTTGTACGTCGTCCGGTAGGCGACCCGGCGCTGCGACGGGTGCAGGAAGATCCGCCAGGCGGCGAACGGCTTCTCCAACATCTCGGCGAGTTCGTCGGCGCTGCTGACCAGGGCGATCCGGCTGGTGGTCCGGGCGATCGCGAGGGCCAGGCTGTCGTCGCCCGGGTCGCTGTCGTCGGCGTCGGCCGGGCGGCGTACGGCGACGATGTCCCGGTAGACCTCGTCCGGGGTGAAGCCCGCGGCGAGGTGCTCCAGCACCTCGTACTGGTCCTCGGGCAGCAGCGCGCCGAACGCCTCCAACTGCGGCCGGTCGATGATCGTCCGGACCGCGCGGAGCACCTGGTCGTCGATGCCGAGCTGGCGCAGCACGGTGTCGGAGTACCGGGCGAAGAGCAGGCTCGGCGCGGCCGCGGCGGCCTCCTCCAACGTCGGGGTGAGCTGTTCGAGCGCGACGACGTCGCGGACCTCCAGCGCCCGGGTCGCGGTGTTGACCGTGTACAGCCGTTTCGCCGCCCACTCGTACGCCGCGTCGTGCGGGACGACGTTGAGCAGCAGGAACGTCTCGCTGCCGTCGTCGGGGGCGAGCACCACGCCACGCCAGAAGTCGTTGATCCGGATGGTCCGCATCCGCGGGTCCCGGGCGTTCTGGACCGCCTCCAGGTGCAGGCCCTTGTCGGCGTACAGCTCGGCGATGCTGAGCCGCTGGAACTTGTCCATCGCCTTGCGCACGCCGGCCCGGACCGGCTTTTCGAGCTGCTCCCAGCTTGCGAAGAAGGTGTTGGCGAGCGCGAGTTGCGGCACGGCGGACCTCCGATGTGGTGGGTCGAGGTGGCGGGGTGCGACGGCTGCTCAGTCGATCAGTCCGCGCAGGGTATTTGCCAACGTGGCGAGTTTGTCATCCGCGCGGCGGCGCCGGTGTTTCACCCATTCCTTGCCCTCTGCCGCGATTCCTTCGAGCACGTGCAGGGTGTGGCCGAGCCCGGCGGCGTCCATCGACAGTTTCGGCGATCTTGGTGGGGTCCTCGTCCTCCTGACGGGTTTCCTGGTTGGACTCACTGACCCGGATCGAGATCGGGTCTCCGTTGACCAGCGTCAGTTCGAAGATCTGCTGTTGGGCGGCGATTCCGTCGATCCGGACGGAGGCGACCGCGTCGAAGCGGTAGTTGAGGCGTTGGGTGGTACGGCTCACGGCGTGCTCGAAGTCGAGGTCGATGTTGACCTGCCGGACCCCGTCGTCGGTGAGCAGGAAGAGCAGCAGGCGGTAGTGGCTGTACCGCCACGGACCGTGCGGGTAGCGCGCCTTCTTGCACGACGGCGCCGGTGCCTCGATGAAGGCGTGTGCGATCACCTGACTCGGGCGCAGCCGGCACTGTCGCATCGCCTCGTCGACCAGCACCTTGCGGTCACCTTCCAACCAGGCGGCCATCTCGATGTCCGAGGGTTTGTCGGACAGCTTGTGTACCCACCGGTGGTACGCGTCCCAGCGGGCCCGGTCTTGTTCGGCCCGCTCGATGCGATCGTCGGCGACCCTGCGGTACTCGGCGACGATCCGGAACGACGAGCGGATCGCCGGCACCGCCGACGCCGCCGCGAGCAGAGACCACGTCACGCCGGGCAGGGGCGCGGCCGACACCGCGGCGGAGACGGCCCAGAGACCCGCCGCGGTGAGGGTCGCCAGCCCGCCGACGTGGAGGCCCATGGTCCGAGGCGGTACGCGCAGCTGTATCCGATACGCCGTCAACGTGTCGTGTTCCCACCGTTTGCGGACATCACCGACGAGGTATCGCACGAGCCAGGCGACTCGTTCGGCGCCGATCCGCTGTTCGCGATACAGCTCGACGATCTCGTAACGGAGACGCCACCGGATGCCCGCCGTCTGGGCCAGCCAGTACTCGCGGTCGGTCCCGCGCGGGACGTACCGGCGGAAGTAGTAGTTGAAGAGCCGGTCGATCCTGTCGGCGAAGCCGTCCTTCGGCGGATCCACCGACCGCTGACGGGGTGGGAGCAGTTCCGCGTCCTTCGCCCGCAGCCGTGCCCGTCGGTAATACCGGTCGGCTCCGCCGACCAGGAAGGCGGACAGATTACGTTTATGATGACCTGGACAACCTGCTTTACTACAGCAAATCCACCACTTATCGGGGCTTGGTTGGCCGACGCGAGGGGCGAGAATGTCGCATATTGGGTTGCGACTGCGGTACGCAGCGGATGCTAACGAATTCGAAACCGGCGTAGCGGAAGCTGTTCGCGGAGGTGCCGCTGGTGACGAAGCATTGGCACGGGCGCTGCTGGCGGTTGGCGGTGATCGGCGTGTCACAATCGTCGCGGCGTTGGGTGAGGCTGAAGGGCCGTTTGGGGTCCCGGTTCTCAGATCGCTCGCACAAGAGAAACGCGAGGACGTCGACGTGCGGTGCGCCGGCCTGGTCGCCCTGAGTAAGAGGATCGGGGTCGAAGCGTCAGATGTGTTGGTCGACTGCTTGACTGACGAAAATGAGTCGGTCCGGCGCTACGCACTCAAATGTCTCGCTTGTGTGGGTGATGATCGTGGCTGGGCTCAGGTGTATGAGCTGCTTCGGGTCGCGTTGAGCGGGGCACCTCCGAGATTCCCCGACAGTCTAAGCTTCAAAACGCTTTCGCTTCAGTCGGAGAATCTTGCGGCGATCGGCTACTTGGCCCGTCATTTGACCACGCCGAATCGTCGAAGCGCGCTCGTAGATGTGGTTGTTGGTGGCTGGAATAAACTGTACTCCGCCGAGCAGCAATGGTTAGAGGAGTATTGTCGGTCTCTTACGCCAACGGGGCGACATGAACAAACGGAACTAGATGTCGGTTGGATAACATCGTGGCTGTGCCACCCGCTGATGTCAGCGCTTTATCAACATCACTGAGAGCGCGTCTTGGGGTGTGTGTCGCGCAGGGGTGCGGTCGGTGGGGGTTGCTGGTTCGGTGAGCGGGTGTGGACGGTGCCCGCCGCTATCCGTCCGGCCTGGCTGATGCCCTGTGGGAGATCGTCGAGCGGGTGCTGCCGTTGCCGCGGTGTATGGGCAGGCCGGAGAAACATTCCCGCTGTGTGGTCATCGACGCGATTCTGTACGTGCTGCGTACCAGGTGTTCGTGGCGGTATCTGCTGGGGGACTTCCCGTCCTGGCAGACGGTGTGCGGGCACTTTGGGCGACTCGACGAGCGGGGTGTGGTCGACCGGATGGTCGCCGAGTTGTGTGGGCGGGTCGGTCTGGCCCGCGGCCGCGTGTCGGAGCCCACCGCGGGGGTCATCGACTCGCAGGGTGTGCGGGCCGCCGACATCGTGCCCGCCGGCAGCTGCGGCTACGACGCGGGGAAGGAGATCAACGGACGGAGGCGGTTCGTCGTCACCGACTCCCTGGGGCTTGTGGTCGTGGTCTGGGTGGTTGCTGCCTGCTGGTAGAACCGTGACGGTGCGAGGGGTGCCCTGCTGGCCACGTATGGTTGCATGGTCGGATCGGGTCACGGTTTCGTCGGGTGCGGCCGCGCAGGCGGGCGCGGCGGACACCTGTGTGGGCTGGTTTCCCGCCTGGACCGTAAGAACGGGTGGACGTTTGCCGAGCATGCCGGGGACGTGTCACCGGACGGGATGCAGCGCCTGGTGCGGCGGGCGGACTTGGGGGCGTCGACGCGATCGGAGACGACGTACGGGACTATGTGGTCGAGCATCTCGGCGACCCCCACGGTGTGCTGGTCGTCGACGACACCGGCCTTTGTGAAGAGGGGCATCCGCTCGGCCGGCGGTGGCCCGACAGTACCCGGGCGCCGTCGGCCGGATCGAGAACTGCCGGGTGGGGGTCTTCCTGGCCTACCGGTCCGCCAAAAGGACACGCCGTAACCGACCGCCAGGTGCATCTGCCGGCGTCGTGGACCGACGACCGAAAGCGGTGCCCGGCGGCTGGCGTCCCCGATGCGGTGGCCTTCGCGACCGCGGTGGAGATCGCCCGCGGTCATGGTCGCCCGCGCCTTCGCGGCGGGGGTGCCGGTCGGCTGGGTGACGACGGGACGAGGCATACGGCCAGTCGACGACGCTACGGGCGTGGCTCGAGGAGCAGGACGCGTGCCGTACGTGGAGGCGACCCGTCGCAACGACGACCTGGCCACCACCGCCACGATGGGGCAGGCCCGCGCCGACGAGCTCATCGCCGCGCTACCCGCCCAAGTGTGGTGCCGCCTGTCCACGCGGTGCGGGTGCACACAGGACCCGCGAGTACTCGTTGGACCAGGACGGCGGTTCCGGTCACCCGCCCGCTGCACAACCCGGGCCCGGGGCACTGGCTGCCAACCCCAGCTGCGGTATCTCCACCGGGGAGATCGCCTACCACATCCTGGCACGGGATCCGGCCGCACCCACGGTCGACCTCACCCGCGTGGCCGGCACCCGCTGGGCAATCGAGGAATGCCTCCAACAGGCGAAGAACCAGGCCGGCCTTGACCAGTACCAGGCCAGCAACTGGCGGGCCCGGATGCGCCCAACACCGACACCCGGCGCGCGGCCCGGCCCGCCCGCTCGTGGTCGGTGGCGAGCTGCCGTATTCGCGCGGCCCGTTGTCGGAGCTGGCCGGTCAGCCGGTTCAACTCGTCCGGATCCCCGTACATCCGAACCCTCCAAGGTCCATCGGGGGTGGCGTGACGGGCGCGTACGGCGCTGTCCACCCGGACATCCCCTTGCTCTCTGTTCGCCTTTGCTCAACACAGCGTGGCGTGTCGGGGCAAGGTGGTCGGCCGACGATGGGTGGAGGCGGACGGGGTCGTCCCGGGAGTACGAAGGTTCTTGTCAGCGATCCACACCTAGATGACACTAATCTTCATTCCATGCACCTATATCTATCCCTTGGTCCCCGACGCGGCCCTGACGCGGGAGATGACATGAGACGACCAGCCGTTGCCGTCCTCCTCTCCGCACTGCTCGCCATCCCCGGCGTCGGCGTGCTCCCCACCCCCGTGGGTGCGGTCGTCACCGCACCCGACGTGGGCGTGTTCGCCACGACCTCACTCGCACCCGGTCTGACGCTCACCGACGCCACCATCAGCGGACCGAACCGGGTCACCATCCTCACCGCCAACCTCGCCGAGCCGACCCTCCAGCCGACGTACCTCAACCCGGGCACGGTGAGTGCGACCGCCACGCTCACCACCATGGCCAACCGGGTCGGGGCGGTCGCCGCCGTCAACGGTGACTTCTTCGACATCGGCGCGACCGGAGCGCCCCGCGGGATCGGCATCTCCGACGGCACGCTGATCCACGGCCCGGCGTCCGGGTGGAACAACGTGGCGGCGCTCTTCGCCAACGGGGCGGCGAGCCGGGGCGCGGTGACCCAGATCTTCCTCGACGCGACCGTCACCCTGCCCAACGGGACCCGGCTGACCGCCACCAACCTCAACTCGCCGGACATCGCGGCGAACGGCATCGGCGTCTACAACCCGCTGTGGGGCGACCAGCCGCGCAGCCAGGTGCTCGACGGCGCCACCCGCGCCCGGGAAATCGAGATCACCAACGGCCGGGTGACCAGGGTGAGCACCACCCCCGGCGGCAAGGTGGCCAACGGGACCGTCGTCGTGCTCGGCGTCGGCACCGGCGCCGACGCCCTCGCCGGCATCGCGGTCGGCGACGCGGTCACGGTGAACTACGCCCCGCGTGGCGGCGGCGGCACGCCCCGGGTCGCCATCGGCGGCAACCTGGTGCTGCTCTAGGACGGCGTACCCACCACGGTGTCGCATCCGAAGAACCCGCGTACCGCGGTCGGCTTCTCCGCCGACGGGCTGACCATGTGGCTGGTCGTGGTGGACGGGCGCTCCACGACGAGCGTCGGCATGACGTACGTCGAACTGGCCAACTACATGAGGTCGCTCGGCGCCGACGACGCGATCAACCTCGACGGCGGCGGGTCGAGCACCCTGGTGGCCCGGATGCCCGGCGCCACCTCCGTCTCCGTGCGCAACACCCCGTCGGACGGCTCGCAGCGGGCCGTGCCGAACGGGCTCGGCTTCGTCTCCACCGCGCAGCCGTGGAGCACGACGATCGACAACACCACCCCCGGCCGGTTCACCGCCAGCGGCAACTGGGGCACCTCCAGCTACTCCGGCCAGCGGTACGGCACCGACTACCGGTTCGCCAACCCGGTGCTGGCCAGCGACCCCGCCTGGTACCGGGTGAACATCCCGGAGACCGGCAACTACCGGGTGGAGGTCTGGTATCCGGCCGACCCCGGCTACAACGACTCGACGCCGTTCATCGTGGCCACCACCAGCGGCAACCAGACGGTACGCGTGAACCAGCGCACCAACGGCGGCCGGTGGGTCTCGCTCGGGGTCTTCCACCTCGCCGCCGGCGACGGCGACAGGGTCGGGGTCAGCCGGTGGACCAGCGGCACCGGGTACGTCATCGCCGACGCGATCCGCGTCACCCGGGTCTGACCCGGGTCCGGTGTCCGCCGGCGGCGCCGACGCCGCCACGCGCCCCGGGGCGGAGTGACCGATCACGGCTGGTGCCGGAGGGCCGGCGTGCCGACTCCCCGGCACCAGCCTGCCGTCAGCGGTCGGGATCGGAGCGGCGTGGTGCGCCGAGCCGGTCCGGTCGAGGTTTTCCTCGACCGGACTGTGGTCGGACGATGCGTCAGGAGTTCCACTTGGCGACCGTGACGTTGGCGCCGTCGCGGATCAAGTTGGGTGAGCGCACCGTGTAGATGGAGCGTTGGAATGGTGGCGGGCTGATGGTCCAGTACAGCCACCACCACTGGTAGTTGTTGCACCATCCGACGTATATGACTGGGTATTCGGGGTCGGTTGCCAGGGCCAGCGCGGCTCCTGGTTGGGCCAGTCCGGGTGGGGTGAGGGGGGTGGGGGTGAGCCATCCGGATCCCAGGTTGGCGGCCACGGTGATGGCGCCGTTGGGGTCGGCGAAGAACACCGCCGCGTACCACGGGTCGGGCTTGGGGCCGTACGGGGTGGCGGCGAGTTCGGCGCCGGGGTTGATGACGCCGGCCGCGGAGATGGCCTGTGGCAGCCACGGCTCCGGATGCGGACCCAGGACGGTCTCCCAGAGGGTGCCGTCGTTGCCGGCGTAGACCACCCGTTTCTTGTTCCGGTCGGGATCGGGGTCGGACAGGACGGCCACGCCGCCGCCGGGTGGGGCCACGCCGGCTGGACTGATCGGGGTGGTGGTCCACGCCCCGGTCGCGATGTGCCCTGCCGAGTACAGTGCGCCGTCGAGGCCGACGAACACGACGTTCGGGCCTGTCGTGGGGTCCCAGCTGGCGGCGATGCTCGCGGTTGATGGTGCCAGCCCGGGCGGGGTTGACAGCCACGCGACCGGTCCGGGCTTGATCTGTGAGCCGAACAGCGCGGTGTAGACGCTGCCGTTTCTTCCGGGGAAGGAGACGTAAACGCCCTCGGGGGTGCTGATGGCGGAGATCTTGGTGCCGGGTGTCGCCACACCGCTCGGCCCGAAGAGGGTGAAGGTGAGGCCGGGCGCGTTGTACGCGGTCGTGCCCGCGACGATTCCACCGTGGGTGCCGATGAGGAACAGGGCGAGGTAGCCGCTTCCCTGGCGGATGGCGCTGATGCCGGCGCCGGGCGGGACCGTGACCGTGCCGTCGGCCAGGCTCAACTGGCCGTTCGGTGTTCCGGAGGCCTGGTAGATCCGTCCGTCGTTGGCGACCACGAATCCGGTCAGTGGTAGTGGTACGGCTTTGGCGGGGGTGGGGGTGGTGACGATCGGTGTCAGGGCGAGCAGGAGAGCCGCTGTCGCGGTCGACACCCGTCGCCGTGTTGATGCTGGGCTTGACATCGGGGGACCCCTAACGAGCGTCGTGGTCGGCGCGCGAGCCGACACCCCGCATATTGACATGCGTCGAATAATGATCTGAACTCTCGGAAGGAGGAATTGTGCCGATGTCGGTTCCTGCGGTTACGTGAAATCTGCTCCATCAACCGCTATCGAACGATCGGGACACCGGCGTACAAAGGCCGGGTCTGGCCACCAGGGGCCATGATCCGGGGTACGGGGGCAGCGGCCGGGAAGAGTGATCGGTCCGGCTGGTGACCCGATCGCGACCCGTCCCCGGTCACGCCCGCGACCCGCACCGCCCACCTGATGTTGGGTCTGGTTGGTTTCGGGCTTGCGGTCCTGGCCCGCGGCCTGGTCACGTCGCTGGCTGTCCTGGTCGTCCTTCGGGTGTTGGTGTCGGCAATGGTCGCCGGACGGTTCCCGCAGGTTGTCGGGTTGTTCCCGCACTGGGATCTTGCGGCCCGGAGACAAGCTGCCCACGACCGAGGAGCTTGCTGACCACTACCGGACATCACGCGGGACTGTCAGAAGGGCAGTCGAGGCGCTGATTGAGGCGGGCGTCCTGGAGGGCCGGCAGGGGGTAGGCGTCTTCGTTGCCGAGCGCTCCGGGCCGGGCAGGTGGCGGCCTGCCGGTGTACAACATTCCGTATGGCAAGCCGCTATGGAAGTGGTCGCGGGTCGGGTGGGGTGCCGTCGACGATGGCGATCTGGTTGAGGCGGCGTCGGCGTACCGACGCGAGGGCGAGCAGGGGACGGTGTCGATGACCCGGTGGGCAGCGGAGTGCGACACCCATTCAGCGGGTCGGTCTGGCGTATGGTCGGGTTCGCGCGCCAGTACGCGGCGACAAGCAGTAACCGATCGGCGAGGCCCAGGGACCACTGCCGGCCCGGCCGGCCGTCAGCGATCGCATCCCTGTCACGCTCGGCGACCAGCCGGACGAGGCGGCGGATCTGGGCGGGCTGCAGCCGGGTGAACGGGAAGATCCACTCCGGGTGAGCTCCGAGATCACCTGCACCCCACCGTCGCACCAGCAAAGGGTTACGAGACATTCCAAGTGTCTCAGGCTGAGCTAACCCCTTAGCGCGGGTCGTACCAACCGTCCTCCGAGGACATTCTATGTTATCCTCCAATTCATGACCCCAACTTGCCCTCAGTGGGCAGGATCTTGGCCCTGCAGGTGATCGACCGGCTGTCTCCATTACCACGATCAGCATGGTCGCAGTCGACGACTGGCAGCTAGGTCGACAGGTACAACCCCGCTCTGGCCAACACTATCTCTTAGTGGAGACAACGTGACTATTGCGGATCTTGTTGCCGCGCCAGAAAGCCGTCATGCGCCGCTCAAGACCTTAGCTCATGTCGAGTTTCAGCTGCGGGTGCTCGGCCTGCTATGCGCCGCCGCAGCTGGCGAGCCGACCAAGTTGACTACACCTGGATCCCTCGATTTGTGGTCACGCTTTATTGCACTGCATTGCAGTTTGCTGGGTTGTCCAACCTGCCGGTCTGCTGCCGTCGACGTCGCTGACAGCGTTGATGTCGAGATAGCTCCCGACATGTCGGTCCGTCAGGTACGCAACCAGGTCTTCCACGGCGGACCGGATCCGAAGGACATCGACCTCGATGCTCTCCAGCAGGTGGTCTTGGCCAATGCAGAGCGCATCGTGGCGATCTATGAGCATGGGCATGTCGCCCGGTTGGAGCCATTCTTCATCACGATCGGAGGCGAGCTCGCTGCCCTTGTCGACTACTCCGTGGGGTCCGCTACCTATTGGCCCCGCAGTGGACCAGCCACGGACGTCGCTCGACCGGAGATACTTGATGAACTACAGAAGCGCGCACCGCAGTCTGGCGACCGGCTGCTAGAGAGCTTCGCGCAGGACATCCAGAGGGATCTCCGCGGTTTCGCTGAGCGAGACTCGATCGACATTCTCGTTGTTCCTTCTCGACCTATTGTGGTGCGCTGGGACTTGCGTACCTCCGACGGCACGACTACACGTATCGACAGATTTGAACTAGACGTCGACCATGCCCGGATTTGGCAGTCGGAGTCAGGTCGAAAGCCGTACAAGGCGTTCCTGGCAGATATCTGCAACTGGAAGCTGCTCAAAGAACGACTTCTCGAAGAGCTTGAGGAGCAGGTCGAGCTGGAAAGCAAAATTAGCGAGGAGCTGTTTCCAGATATCAAGCGGAATGTCCCGAACGTTCCCGCCCACGTCCGAGTCGCTGACAGCTCATTCGGTTCTGGCGGCGACATCACCATCGCCCAGGCGTGTGAGCGGATTATCGCTCGAGCCGGCGTTTACAGCTCGTGCACGAACCTCATCATATTGACTGGCGAGGCTGGGTCAGGAAAAACTCACAGCCTTCTTCAGTTTGCTCGAGAGTCACTTTCTCAAAGCGGTGATCTTGATCCGATCGCTATCTACATATCCTCGAGCGGGGTCAGTGCAAACAGTCTCGACACGCTTCTTGACGCCCGCATGGCCCGTACGCGGATTCTCGACAAGAGTTCCGTGCTGGCGTTGTGCCGCGCAGGTCTTGCGATTTTGGTGATCGATGGCTTCGACGAGCTACTCGGATTCCGCACGTACGACAACCCGCTGAGCGGTCTGAGGCCGATTTTGGATGCCTTGCGGGGGAAGGGAACGATTCTCTTGTCGGCGCGGTCGAGCTACTCCGAGGCCCGGCTCCGCCGGAACTTAGATCTGCACCCCACACTAAACTGGCCGCCGTACCCGGTGACGCTTGAGCTGCTGCCGTGGCGGCGGGAGCAACTGCAAAGGCTGACCAGTCAGCTGTCGGTCGAGGTGGCGGAGCAGGAGATGCCCTTGGAGATTCGGCAGTTGCTTACCACGCCCTTCTTTTGCCTCGCATTCGCTGCTTGGGCACGAGCCGGTAGAAATGGAGACTTCCTGCAGTTCGTGGTTGAGATCTATCTGCAGCGGGAACGACGCAAACTGGTGGGCCAAAAAGGTGAGCCGATTTTCGACTCGGACCAACTCGCCGACATTTTTTCCGAGGTGGCGGAGATGATCGCCCGTAACGCCGTACCGGAGATCTCTGAGGAAGACTTGGAGCTGGCAGCGTCACAGGCTCTGAACTGTGCCCTCAACAGGGAAGAGAAGCGCCGGCTGATCGCCTTGTGCGGGATGAGCGCTGAATGGGCTGAGGAGGAACTCTCGTTCCGGTTCACCCATCTCGCCATCGCCGAGCAGTTCCTTGCACGGCAGGTCGTTCGGCTGCCGCTCAACCAGGCTGTCTCCCTGTTGTTCACCGTTGCCATCTCCTCGCTTTGCGCCACGCTGATCGTCTCCATGTGGAGAGCCAAGCACGGTGGGTTGCCGACCGAGCTGATTGCGGCACTCCAAGAGAAGGTAAATGCGACGGAAACCTATGATGGAATACCCGGGGCCATCAGCCTTGGCGAGCTGTGGGCCAAGGTTTACGGGATTGCTGATGGTCCTCGCACCGTGCGACGTATAACTGTCGATGATTTGGAACTTGGTGGCTCCGGCCGCGTTGTCCTCGATGAGGCGCGCATCAAGAACCTGACCCTGGGGCCAGGCGTCGAACTTCTGCTGAAGTCCAGCACGGTAGCTCGACTGGATCTGTCGAAGTCATCGGGTGCCGCTCTGCTGAGAGACTCCTACAAGCAGATTCATGAGCTGCTGACACAGAGCGAGCTGGCGACTGGGCAACCGAGGATTAAGCACGTGCTCGGGCTAACCGACGACACGGCGGACAGCGCTATCGAGATCGACAACTACTTCAAGTCGAACATTGTGCTTGCCGGTGGACCGATCATTGTGAGCGCACGTGACTACGCTCCAGATGGCGATGGTCGGCTCAACTGGGTCTTGGAATATGGCATCGATGCTTGGCAGAGTTTTATCAACAGGATGCGGGAGGAAGGAAAGATCACACTGGAGAAGGTGAGCGCGAGTGGGCGTCCAAAGGTTCGACTCCGGCGGACGGAGAAGTTTGACGTCCGCTGAGGTGTTCTCGGCGATGACGCAAATAGGCCGGTGCAGCGGCGGGGACAACACCCTGAATCGGTGAGGCGACGGTGGCGTGTCGTAGCGGGTTCCAACGTCCGGTTAAGACTGTGAGCCGTGTTCGTCTTCCCGCGCAGGCTACGTAGCGGCTAATCGTTAATAGTCATCAGTCATCGGGTGCGAGGCGGTGGGTCGTTGGTAGGCGGCTTGAGCCGGGTATTGGTGCGGCGGTATGTGCCAGCCCAGCCATACGGACCGTATCAACGATGACTGGCGACATTGGTGTGTTCGTGGCGCCGACAGCTCCCGCGGTGCTGCCGGGTTACCAGGGCCAGCCGAGTGACCATCGGTGCGTTCATTGAGGGACAACTGTGTGAGATCTGCCGATGGCGCTGTACATGGCACATCTCGCTCTGGTCTGGGCGATCGACTCGTCGCATAGCGCCAGCCGAGTTGGTCGGCCTCCGCCGTCGGCATCGGGTCGACTCGGAATGACGCCGTACGACCTCAAGAAGGGCCGGTGTGGCCCGGCGGGCTTCACCGCACGGACGCGTCGGTGGTCTGCTCCGGAAACTCCTCGCTGCCGAGCACCCGCAGCAACTCCAGACGCTCGCGGGTTTCGGCGTCCGCCGGGGTGAACACCAACAGTTGCTGACCCTGGTCGGGCGTGACCAGGGTTTCGCAGTTCATCAGCAGGCAGCCCACCCGGGGGTGGAGGATGGTCTTGCGGTCGATGCGTCGGACACCCACCTCGTGTTCGGCCCAGAGCCGACGGAAGTCGGGGCTCACGGCCTGCAGCCGCTTCACGAGTCTGGTGACCGTGGGGTCGCCGGAGCGGCGGCCGGCGACCGCGCGCAGATCGGCCACGAACTGGCGGGAGTGGTGCTCCTGCTCCTCGGGCGGATGGACGGCGCGGGCGGCGGGCTCGGTGAACCACCGATACACGAGGTAGCGCCGGTCGCCGGTGAACCTGGTGTGGTCGCCGGCCAACAGGAGGGCCGCCCGGTTCTGGGCGAGGACCTCCCCGAGGTCGGACAGCACCATCGCCGGGGTGTCGCCGAGCAGGTCGAGCATGCGGATCAGGCCGGCGCGGGCCAGCCGGGCCACCCCGTCGGCGGGCGGTGGCCGGTGGCCCGCCAGGTGGAACAGGTAGTCGCGCTCGTCGTCGGAGAGGCGCAACGCCCGGGCCAGCGCGCCCAGCATCTGGATCGAGGGCTGGCTGCTGCGGCCCTGCTCAAGGCGTACGACGTAGTCGACCGACATGTTGGCGAGCATGGCCACCTCCTCCCGGCGCAGGCCGGCGGTGCGTCGGCGGGGCCCGTCGGCCAGACCCACCTCGGCTGGGCGGATCGCCATCCGGCGGCGGCGAAGGAAGTCGGCGAGCTGCTCACGCTGCACGCGTCCATGCTCCCGCACGGTCAGCGACCCGAGCCAGGGAGCGGTGCTCCCACGACGGCCGCTCCTCTCCCGCCGGGCCCGACGCCGGCACAGGGTGGAAGCGACGTCGACGACGGAGGAGAACGCGATGCAGACGAGGACCCTGGGCCGGGGCGGGCCGGCCGTTTCCGCGCTGGGCCTGGGCGCGATGGGCATGTCGGGTGTCTACGGGCCGGCCGACCGGGCGGAGAGCATCGCCACGGTGCACGCCGCCCTGGATGCCGGGATCACGCTGATCGACACCGGCGACTTCTACGCCATGGGGCACAACGAGCTGCTGCTCGCCGAGGCGCTGCGCGGCCGGAGGCGCGACAGCTACCTGCTCAGTGTCAAGTTCGGCCAGATGCGGGGGCCGCGCGGGGAGTTCGGCGGGCAGGACAGCCGTCCGGAGGCGGTGCGGAACTTTCTGGCGTACTCGCTGACCCGGCTCGGCACCGACTACATCGACATCTATCGCCCGGCGCGGCTGGACCCGACGGTGCCGATCGAGGAGACCGTGGGCGCGATCAGGGAGATGGTCGACGCCGGGTACGTCCGGTACATCGGTCTCTCGGAGGTCGACGCCGAGACGGTCCGCCGGGCGCACGCCGTGCACCCGATCGCCGACCTGCAGATCGAGTACTCGCTGTTGTCCCGCGCGGTGGAGGCGGAGGTACTGCCCACGCTGCGGGAGCTGGGCATCGGCCTGACCGCGTACGCGGTTCTCGGCCGTGGCCTCCTCTCCGGGCGCTGGACCGCCGGCCACGTGGCCGGGCCAACCGATTCCCGCGGCTTCAGCCCTCGGTTCGCCAGGGGGAACGTGGAGCACAACCTTGCCCTGGTGGAGGCGTTGCGTCGGGTCGCCGAGGCGAAGGGCTGCACCGTCGCCCAGATGGCCATCGCCTGGGTGGCCGCGCAGGGCAGCGACATCGTGCCGCTGGTCGGTTGCCGCACCCGTACGCAGTTGGCCGAGGCGGTTCCCGCCCTGGAGCTGAGCCTCAGCACGGACGACCTCGCCGAGATCGAGAAGGCGGTGCCGCCGGGTTCGGCGCGTGGCGACCGGTACCCGGCCGCGTTCATGGCCAGCCTCGGTGTGGGGAACTGAAGCCGGCACCCGGTGACGGGCCGGGCGGCCCCGGTGTCGGTGGTGTAGGAGTTGCCCTCCGGGTCGGCAAGACGGGCAGGGTGACCGTGCTGCGCAGAAGTCTCCTGGTCGCGGTCGCCGTGCTCGCCGTGCTGTGGGCGCCACCCATCATCACGGTCGGCGACGGGCCCCGGATCGGCGCCGGGATCGCGCTGGCCGCGCTGACCGGGGCCGCGCTGGTGCTCAACCGGCGCGCGCCGGTCGCGGCGACCGTGGCGGTCGCGGCCACGACCGTGCTGGGTATGGCCCTCGACGTCTGTCAGGACCCGATGCTGGCCACCTCCTGGTGTCTGTATCTGGTGGCGGTGGAACGCGGTCCGCACGTCCGGTCGCTGGTGACCGCGCTGGTCGGCGTGCTCGCCGTGCTCGCCCTGGTGACCGCGGTCTCGCCGGGCCTCGGCGCGCGGGTGGTGGTGGTCACGGCCGCGCTGTGCCTGGCGTGGCTGCTCGGCACCGCCGTGGGCGGGCGGATCATTTCCGAACGGGAGGCGGAGCGGGCGCGGGTGCAGATCAACCTGGCCCGTGAGGTGCACGACGTCGTGGGACACACCCTCGGGGTGATCGCGGCCGAGGCCGCGGTGACCCGGGGGCTGCCGGACGCGCGCGAGGCCGAGCTGCGCGAGACGCTCGCCGACATCGAGTCGCACGCCCGGGGCGCCCTCGAGGAGACGCAACGCCTGGTGCGTACCCTGCGGAACTCCGGACCGGCGCTGGACGAGCTACCCGCGATCATCGCCACCACCCGCGCCGCCGGGGTCTCCGTCGAGGCCCGACTGCGACCGCACGGCCCGGTCGACGCGGAGGTCGGCGCGGCGGTGACGCGGATCGCGCAGGAGGCGCTGAGTAACGTCGTACGGCACGCCCCGCGGGCCCGCTGCACGGTCGAGCTGTGGGAGACCGGAAAGACGATCGCCATCCGGGTACGCAACAGCCGCGCACCCGGGTCGGCGCCGGCCTCCGGCGGTACGGGATACGGCCTGCGCGGCATCCGGGAACGTGTCGCGGCCCTCGGCGGTACGGTGACGTGGGGCGATACCCCGGAGGGTGGCTTCGAGGTCGAGGCGCGGCTACCGATGCGGAGGGGCTGACCGTGGGGATCTCCGTCCTGCTCGCCGACGACGACGCGCGGTTCCGCGGGGTCTACCGCAAGCTGTTCGACCGCACCGAGGGTTGACGCTGGAGAGTGCCTTCTTCGCGCTCACCGCCGATCAGGGGCCGGGACGGTGACCGCGATGCTCGCCGCCGTCCGCGCGGAACTCACCAAGATCCTTACGCTCCGCGTCACGTGGATCGTCACCGGCGGCATCCTCGCCCTGCACCTGCTGGTCAACGTGGCGAACCTGGGACACTTCAGCACGGCGGTCGCCGGCATCACCCCCGATGGCCTGATCGAGCTGTTCGCCGGCCGGCCACGCCCGGCGCATCGGGCGATCGTCGACCTCCAGGTCGCCGCGTCACTCCAGATGGGCCTGTTCCTGCCCGGTCTGGCGGCGGTGCTGGCGGGCCAGGAGTTCCGGGCTCACCAGCTCGGACGGTCGCTGTTGGCCGTGCCACGCCGGGGCGTACTGATCACCGCGAAGACCGTCGCGGTCGCCGCGTACCTGCTGTTCGTGTCGGTGCTGATCGCGGGCATCAGCACCGCCGTCCTGTACGTCGCCGTCAGGGACTGGGATCCGGGGGTCGTCGTCAGCGGCGCCGCGCTGCTGGGGCAGGCGCGGTTCCTCGCCTTCGCCGTGCTGTGGGGCCTGGTCGGGTACGCCGTCACGCTGATCGCGCGCAGCACGCTGATCGGCGTCGTCGCCTCCGTGGCGCTCATCGCGGTCACGATGACCCAGGTGCTCGCCGGGCTCGCGCCGGCACTCGACGCGCTGTTTCCGCTCAGCGCCGGGCGTAACCTGCTGCTCAACCCCGAGGAGAACCGGCTCACCGCCGGCCCGGCGCACGCCCTCGCGGTGTTGCTGCTGTGGCCGCTGCTCACCGTCGCGGTCGCCGGACTGCTGCTGCACCGCAGGGACGCGCGGTGAAAGTCCTGCTGACCGCGGAACTGACCAAGATTCGTACGTTGCCGGCGACCTGGATCGCGCTGGCGCTCGCGACGGTCGCGAACACGGTGCTCGGCGTCGTCGCCGCCACCGACGCCGTCCGGATCGCCACCCGGGACGGCGCGGTGGCCGTCGACCAGTTCGGCACGCTGATGCTCGCCCCGGGGTACGTGTTCGTCGCGATCGCGGTCGCCGCGGCCGGCACCGAGTACCGCGGCGGCCAGCTTCGGGTCAGCCTGGCCGCCGCGCCGGACCGTACCCGATGGTTCTGTGCGAAGCTGGCCGCGACCGCCGTGGTCGCCCTCGTCGCCGCGATCCCCGCCGTGCTTCCCGGCCTGCTCGTCCAGCACGCCGCCGCGCCCGAGACGGACGTGGGCCGCACCGTCACGGACCTGCTCGCGCTGCTGACCGCCTACCTGCTGCTGAGCCTGGTCGGTCTCGGTTTCGCGGTCCTGGCCCGCGGGCTCGTCACGCCGCTGGCCGTCCTGGTCATCCTGCCGGTGCTGGTGTCGACGACGCTCGCCGGGCTGTTCCCGAGCGTCGTCAGGTTTCTCCCGCACGAGGCGACGCTCAGCTTCCTCGGCCGCGCCGCCAACCCGCCGACCAGCCTGGAGCGGGGAGCCGGACTGCTGGTGCTCACCGGCTGGGCGCTGCTGTTCGTCGGCGTTGCCTGGGCCCTGATCGTCCGCCGCGACAGTTGAGCGGAGAAGGGGGCCCCGCAGTTCCTCGCATCGACAAAGGTCGCCGGGACGCCGTCCCACCCCGGCGACACTCCCGCGCAACCTTTTCAGGCCCGGGATTCGTACGTCGGTGAGACACGAACGAAGGGCTGGTCAATGCCGGAACCGGAAAGTTTTGACGACTTCGTCCGCGCCTGCTCCCACCGGCTGTACCGGGTCGGATACCTGCTCACGGGCGGCGACCGGGCCCAGGCGGAGGATCTGGTCGCCGACGTGCTGGCCCGGGTCTATCTGGCCTGGGACCGAATACGCGCCGGCGACGGCTACGGGTACGCCCGGCGCACCATGGTCAATCTGCACACCGACTGGTGGCGTGGGCTGCGACGCAAACGCGAAACGCTCAGCGCCGTCGTACCGGACGTTGCCGACGGCACGGACCACGGTGGCCGGCTCGCCCAGCAGGACAGCGTGATGCGTGCGCTGCGGCAGCTCACCCGCCGGGAACGGGCCGTGGTGGTGCTGCGCTACTTCCTCGACCTCACCGAGCAGGACACCGCCGCCGAGCTGGGCGTGTCGCTCGGCACGGTGAAGAGCACCAATGCGCGCGCACTCGCCAAGCTGCGCGTCTCTCCGGATCTCGTCGAGCCGTCGAGGTCAACCGATCTGCCGTCGTGGGCGGGAGCCCCGACCCGACCCCGGGAGTCCTGATGCGAGACATCCACGAGCTACGCCACGCGCTGAAGGCCGAAACCACGGATCTGGCCGTCCACATCTCGCCGGACCTGGTGCGGCACCGTGCCCGCCGGATCCGGATCCGGCAGCGGACCGTGGCCGCCGCGGCCGTGGTGGCCGTCGCGGCCGGCGCCGTCACCACGGTCACGTTGGCCAGCGGTGCGAGCCCGGCCTTCGAGGTCGCCGGGCCGCCACCGGCGAGTACGCCCCCCTGTCCGAGCCCGCAGGTCGGTCCGACGGGTGAGGTCAACGACGTCGGTCAGTTGGTCGACACCGGCGCCGTTCTCGACGCGGCGAACACGAACACGCGGTACGACGTGCTGATCGGCCTCGTCGGGACCAGGGAACCGCACAGCTTTGTCGTGGCGTTCCGCAACCAGAAGACCGGCACGGTCGACATGTGGGACACGACGCTGGTCTCGCGCGACCGGAACGGGGACCTGCCGGGGAAGCGGACCGGAGATCCGTCCCGTCAGTTCTTCAGCAGCCAACTCGCACTCGGGCCGGACGAGGTCCTCGACGTCGGCTTCTACACCAGGACGGCACACCGCATCACGGTCACGTCCGAGGGAGACACGACCGACGCCGCGACCTCCCGAGACACCGCCACCGGCTGGACCCTCTTCTGGGCCCAGCGCCGGGCCACCCCGCTGCCGCCGGAGCGTCACACGGTCCCGGAGTTCTACCAGGGCCCGGAACAGGTGACACTCACGGCGTACGACGCCGACGGGCGGCCCCAGCACACCGTCACCGGCGGCCCCGGCGTCGGCGGCAGTGTGCATAACCCGAGGGACGCATCGCCGGTCGGTCCGACCAGTCCACCCGCCACCCCGGACCCGACCTGCCCGTCCCCGGGGGCACCGAGGTAACAGCGAGAGGTAGCAGCGAGAGGCGTTCCGCAACGCGGAGCCCCGGGCCAGCCGTGGCGGCGGGTCCGGGGCTCCGCGCCGGTTTTCTCGATCATGGTGGGTGTGCGGGCTGGTACGCCGGCACGGTCAGCAGGGTGACGTGTCCTGCCGAGAGCTCGTGCTCGCCGTGCCGTGGGCGCCGTCCACCATCGGGGTGGCCTCGGCGGTGTCTCGCCACCGCTGAAGGAGGGCCGCCACCGCGAACACGGCGTCCGGTGCCCGGCCCCGGGCCTCGGTGATGGCCTCGAACTCGGTCATGAGCCGGTCGACGTCGGACTCGGGCAGGGACTCGGCCCAGGACTGCGTGCCGACCACGATCCGACGCACCGTCTTCAGGGAGCCGAAGTGGAGCAGGATCATCAGCAGTCGCGCGGCGACCTCGACCATGGTCTCCGAGGCATCCAGACCGTAGGTCTCCGGCGCGCCGCGGTTACGTGACTGCCCGTGGTCAGCGGTCAGCCTGCCCATGGTCGACCTCCTCGTGGGTGTGGGTGCGTCGCTGAGGTGCTTCGTCGTCATCCGGCGGTGCGCCGGGCGGTGGCCGGTCACCAGGGGCCACGGTTGGGGGAGCGGGGCGGGGCGGGCCGGCGTTCCGGCTCGTTGAGGTGGCAGCGGGCGTGCCGGGTCTGCCACTGGCGCAGGCCCTGGCGGATGCGTTCGGCCTCGGTGTGGGCGATCGACTCCTCGCGAAGCACCCGGTCGAGTTCGTCGGCGACCTGGTGCAGGTAGGCGTACACCTCGTCGGGGTCGAGGCCGCGGCGCCGGTGGCCGAAGGTCTTGGCGCGGATCTGGTAGGGGCGGATCCGCTGCCCGGTGCGATAGATCATGCGCGGTCTCCGATCAGTGCGGTGATCTCGGCGTCGGTGTGGCCCCGGGCGAGCAGGACCCGGTGGCCCCAGGAGTAGAGCCGGCACGGGTGGGCGGCGCCGTCGTGCCGGCAGCGCAGGCCGCCGTCCGCCGCCGGGTGTGGGGCGTGCCGGCGCAGCGCGCGTACGGCGAATTCCTCGTCCTCGGCCGTGACGTACGGCGGCAGCGGCAGCTCGTCGAGTCCCTGGTCCACGTGGTTCCTCCGGGCGAGAAGGGGGCACCGAGGCGGGCGGGGTCGCCCGTCGACCGCCCGGGAGGTCGGCGGACGGTGGCCCGGCACCCGCCCCGGGCCGCATGGGCTCCCGGCCGCCGCAAGGGGTACGGCGGCCGGGAGAGTCGGTCAGCTGGACCTGCCCAGCACCCGGTCGGCGTACGACCCCAGGGCGCCGGCCGCCTCGGTCACGCTGTCGGCGAGCAGGCCGAGGTGTTCGATTGCCCGCGCCCAGTCCCGGGTCACCTCCGCGACGTCCAGTTCCGGGCCGGTGGCGTCGTGGAGCTGCTGTTCGGCGGCGCGGAGCCGCTGGGGGAGCGCGGTGATCCGCTCGGCCGCCTCGGCGAACTGGCTGCGGGAGACGTTCAGTGAGCCGACGACCCGGCCGATGCTCGTCACGTCGCCGCCGCCGATCTGGTCGCGAAGCTGCGCCAGCCCGCCGCCGATGAGCTGTTCGACGCTGCTGGCCAGGTCGAGCGCCTCCTCGCCGCAGCGGCGCGCCCGGCGCAGCTCGGGGTGCATCGAGCCTTCGCTGGTCCGCTCCAGCAGCACGGACGCGGTCGCCAGCAGTAGCCACGCGTCGCGTAGCTCGCCCGAGACCTGTTCCGCCGTCCAGGCCGCAGCCGCCGGGCCGGTTGGGGTGTCTGTCGTCGCCGCTTCCGGCACCGTCACGCCGGTCTCCTTCCGTTGGGGGTGTGGGGGTGTGGTGTCGGGGCGGCCCGCCGCCGGCCGGACCGGGGTAGGGCTGCTGCCTGGCGGCTGCGGGCCGCCCCGACGTGTCCCGGGCCGGACATCCCGGGAGTCGAGCCGCCGCCCGCTTGCCGACGGGGGACGCTCGACGTCTGTGGTGCCGTCGCCGCCGGCCGGGCCGGCCGGCGGCGCGACGCTGCCGACGTCACGGTCGGCGGGTGCCCCGCGGGGCACCGGGAACAGGGGAAACTCCTGGCGGGCGAACATCACCACCAGCCCCGGTTACGCCGGTCGAGCGGGCCGGCGGGGTAGCGGTCGGTCCGCTGGTTGGCGGCGAGCGCCGCCCGCCGCTCCTCGGGCCGCTCGTAGACGAGCGCGCCGTCGCACCGCGAGGTCTCGACCAACGCGGGTACGTCGTCCGCCCCGACCCACCGCTGCCGCTGACCGGGTACGTCACCATCGGGCAACGCCGCACCTGGTCGAGGCGGGTCGACCACGCCCCGCCGCCGACACCGAAACCACCGCCACCGCCCAGCCATCTCTCTCCCGTCCCACACCTGACCGACGACGGTGAGAGCCTATCAAACCTATACGACCTGTAAATAGAGACGAGGGATGCTTTAGACGCTCGATCATCTAGGTGCTTTCCTGAACTCATGCCGTACGCCCAGCCGCTCTGGCGCCAGATCAGGGATGACCTGCGCGCGAAGATCCGGGCTGGCATCTACCCGCCCGGCAGCAAGCTCCCCTCCGTCCGACTCCTGGCTGAGGAGTACGACACGAGTCACATGACCGTCCGGCGGGCCGTCGACTCCATGATCGAGTTGGGAGAGCTGGTCGGCCGGATGGGCATCGGGATCTTCGTCGCCGAGGATCAGGACGAGTCCTGACGTCGGCAGCCCACGGGGGTCTGCCTGGTGGCGAGCCAGGATGTGCAGGAGCTGCTGGATGTCTCCTGCCTGCCGTGGCTGCCAGCTCGCAGCTCCCTCCCATACCTGGCGGGCGATCTTGGCGGTTGGGTTCGACCGGTTCGTTCCGTAGCACTCGTGCCCGACGACGGGTGTGACAGGCTTGCCGGAAGCGAGCAGCGAAACCTGTTGCCCGTCCGTGGTGGACTCGCCGCATGGCGTCCTACGTGCCGCTCTGGCGGCGGATACGGCAGGAGCTCTGGGCCAAGATCGATGCTGGGATCTTGCGGCCTGGAGACAAGCTGCCCACGACCGAGGAGCTTGCTGACCACTACCAGACATCACGCGGGACTGTCAGAAGAGCGGTCGAGGTGCTGATCGAGGCGGGCATCCTGAAGGGCCGGCAGGGGGTAGGAGTCTTCGTTGCCGAGAGCTCCGGGCCGGGCAGGTGGCGGCTTGCCAATCCGGTGCACAACATTCGGTATGGCAAGCCGCTGTGGAGGTCGATCCGCGATGATCTCCGTGCCCAGATCAATGTCGGTCTGCTCAAGCCAGGGCAGAAGCTCCCGACGACACGTGAGCTGATGGCTCAGTACTCGACCACCTCGCCGACTGTCCGGCGAGCGGTCGACTCGATGATCGAGGCTGGTGAACTTGTCGGCAGGCAAGGTCTCGGAGTCTTCGTGGCCGCCGAAGACGAGCAACAGACACGATGACCGACTGGCTGGGGCAGCCGCCGGCGATGAGGCGGATCACGCCCTCTTGGCATCCGAGATGCTCTCTCGGTGCTCTTGATAGAGACTCCTAGTATTGGCTGCTGGAGGGACATACCCGATACCATGGCATCGGCTGGGGTTGCCGCTTGCGGCAACTGCTTTGTACTCGCAACTTCCCGGGCCAAACCACGCTGTACGGCGTGGTAACGGAACGCCACCGGGGGCAAAAGTACCCGGATTCGGCCCACCACCCAACTCCATACTTCGTCTTTGGTGGTCGATCAGTGCCCGTGCGAGGCCAGCCATCCCACCTCTGGTTCGGCGTGCCTAGTGCGCTCCAGAAAGAGGTGCCCTATGAATCTCGCCATTGCGGTGCTGGCCGGCATGATGGCGATGATGACTCTACTGTTCTGCGTGGTAGCTGGGGTGGCAGCAGTTCACCCGGATCGATCTCGCCGCGCCGATGCCGTCCGTGTCCTACGAGAGATCACCTCCTTGATGCGCGTCCTGCTCCGCGTACGTTGACGCCGCCGAAGTTCGGTGTCGCCAGGGAACCTGGCGGCGCTAACCTTCCCCAAGTACTGCAACGGCAGTATCAGGGGTAGCTGTCCTTCCCAAGGCGGAAGTGCTCGGCGTCGGTTAGCGGCGGCCTTGGCAATCAGTTCGCAGCTTCGTCGGGGCGGTGGAGTCGATCCGTTTCGGTATAAGCTGCAGGAATGAGCGTCGATTTTTCCGGGGTTCTTCAAGGGCTTATGCGGAACCGCCGGCTGTCGGTAATGGCAGTCAGCCGCGCCTCGAGGCTGTCCGAATCGACCATAAGGCAGCTGCTCATGAGT
>NZ_RJWA01000040.1 GCF_003762835.1 Micromonospora sp. HM5-17
CTATCCCGCTGTGCTGGTCGTGGAGGACTCGAACCCGCCCCGGTACGGCGGTAGGCCCCTGCCCGGCCGGACCTCCCCGGCCGGGCAGGGTGACCAGGACGGAGGGTCCAGGACGGAGGGTGAACGGTGTTCAGCGACGACCTACCGCCGTACCAGCCCGTACCGATCGGCAACCCCGGCCCGGTGCCGGTGCCGGAGTCCATCGAGCGGGCCGAGATGCGTAGCGTGCTCCGGCGCCACATCAGCAACGGCGGCAACTGCCGATCGTGCCGTCAGCCTCCCGATCACACTGGCATGTGCTGGGTCGCCAGGGTGGCCTACGAACGACTCGTCAACACCCGCTGACCCGGGCGGCCGGATCTGCGGATCTCCTCGTCGGGCAGTCACCGACCGTCCAGGGTCCCCGGGCCGGGTCCAGGTGGAGCGCCCTATGGACGTACGACCTGGACCCGGCCCGGGGACCCTGGTAGCCCTTGCGGTGCCCGACGAGGTGGTCCGCTCCGGCAGCTGATCTCCGAGGAGGGCCGGGGGTCTGGGGGCAGAGCCCCCAGGGCTAGAAGCTCGCGTTGGTGCCGCGCGGCGTCGGCCTGGTGGCCCGCGGCTGGCCGGCTCGGCCCGTGCCGGCTGTGTGTCTTGCGTCCATAGGTACGCCGTGCGCGCCGGGGCGTGACCGGCCGCCAGGCCGCACGCGCGCCCCGGCGCTGGCACGGCGGCGGGCCGAAGGCCCGCCCTTGATGAAGTAAAGAAAGTCTGAACAC
>NZ_RJWA01000041.1 GCF_003762835.1 Micromonospora sp. HM5-17
ACAACCACGACCGCGGTGCAACCATTTCTACGACCGCTAATTCCGGGCAGTGCCACGCCATCGTCGACGCGTCGCGTCGGATTGGGCAGGCTGAAATGCTGCGGCGCCAGCCTCGCCGAATGGGTTCACCGGCACGATCCGAGGCTCACCCGCCCACCGCGCGCAACCGACCGCCGGGCAGGTACGAACGTAGCCGAACGCGCATCGGTGGGGTCGATATTTGAAGGGCAGCCATTTTCCCCGTCCCGTGTGAGATGCCGCAGTCGTACGTGAGCGGCAAACTCGCGCCTGTGGACGCCGACACTGAGCACGCGATGCGCCCCGAGGATCTGGTCGACTTGTCGTCGAAAGGCTCAACGCCGGTGACGTCGACGGCTTGACCACACTGTACGAACCCGACGCGGTGCTGGCGCTGCCCAGTGGTGACATTGCGACCGGTTCCGACGAGATCCGCCGGCTTAATCAGCGTCTCGTGGCTGACCGGCACCCGGTCCGAGCCGGGCACCCAGCAGCCGATTTTGCGTGGTGAAGACCTTGCCCTCACGTCATCGCGTTTGGGCCAACGGCGTGGTGACGGTCGAGGTGGCACGCCGTCAGGCAGGCGGTACCTGGTTGTGGGTTTTTGACCAGCCCAACGTCATCTCGTAGCTAATCTTGCTGGCCCGACGACGACACCTACCCGTCGAATGTTGTGGCGGTGGCTGGCTACCGGCGTCTTTACCGTCTCACGGTCG
>NZ_RJWA01000042.1 GCF_003762835.1 Micromonospora sp. HM5-17
CGCGGGGAACACACTTCTTGACCTGCGGCGCTAAAGATCAACACGCCGAGTTTCCTTCACTTGGCACCTCAAGATCACATCTTTCGCTGTCGTATGAGGACCGATGCGGTGATTTCCGGGTCCACACTGGCGGGCGTACCTGTGCAAGCGCAAGGGAACTCCCCCCTGGGACAGGTCAACAACCACATGAACCAGACCCCCACGCCGGCGGCCGGGCGATGACGAGTGACCAAACCGGAGCCGCACGATCCACCCATGCCGCACCCCCGTCAGGAACGATCATCACGGTCCTCGAAGAATCCACCGAGTCCATCGAGTTCAGGACGGGTCATACCGGTCAGCAGGATGACGCATCCGGCAGCCTGTCGGCGGCGGTTGAGCTGTGACCCTCTAGGCGTCGGGTGAATCGTGGCCCCCTTCTTTTGGATCGTTGCTTGTGGTTGGTCGGTCAAGTCTGCTGGGACGCGGCCGAGGTCGCGGGATGCGTAACCGATAGCTGTCGCCTTTGAGGGAAATGACCTCGGCGGGGCGGACAAGGCCGTCGCGCTCGGCCGGACATCGTGCTCGTAGGGACCACCCCCGCGTGCGCGGGGAGCAG
>NZ_RJWA01000043.1 GCF_003762835.1 Micromonospora sp. HM5-17
CTCTCCGGGGCGGAGTTGCGGCGTGCGCGGCGGAACATCCAGATGGTGATGCAGGATCCGTACACGTCGTTGAACCCGCGGATGACGGTTGGTGACATCATCGGGGAGCCGTTCGACATTCATCCGGATGTGGCGCCGCGGGGTGAGCGGAAGCGGCGGGTGCAGGAGCTGCTGGATCTGGTGGGGTTGAACCCGGAGCACATCAACCGGTATCCGCACCAGTTCTCGGGTGGTCAGCGGCAGCGGATCGGGATCGCGCGGGCGTTGGCGTTGCGGCCGGAGATCATCGTGTGTGATGAGCCGGTGTCGGCGTTGGACGTGTCGATCCAGGCGCAGGTGATCAATCTGTTGGAGCGCCTGCAGGACGAGTTGGGGTTGTCGTACATCTTCATCGCGCACGATCTGTCGGTGGTGCGGCATATCGCGGATCGGGTGGCGGTGATGTACCTCGGGAAGGTCGTGGAGATCGGTGCCGAGGACGAGATCTACGACCGGCCGACACATCCGTACACCCAGGCACTGCTGTCAGCGGTACCCGTACC
>NZ_RJWA01000044.1 GCF_003762835.1 Micromonospora sp. HM5-17
TGCGGATGGGGCACGGCAGGCCGGAGAAGGGATGAAGGAAGAGGAAGGCCGCGTGGTCAGTGCGCGTAGCCGTTGACAGTGACCGGGGTGAGCCGGTCGGCCACCCGCGTCGCGATCGACAGCGGCAGCCGTGTGGCCCTTTGGATGTCAGCAGCGGTTACCGGAGTGGTCGACTCGGCCACGAGGCGCCGGATCTGGTCCTGCATCGCGGCCGGAAGGCCCAAACCGTCCAGGGCCACGACCGACGCCGTGGTATCGACCGCCGGAGCCGGAGCCGGAGCCGGAGCCGGAGCCGGAGCCGGAGCCGGAGCCGGAGCCGAGGGTGGGGGTGGGGGTGGGGTTTGCACCTGGGCGACCGGGGCGAGGGCGGCCGACGTCTGCGGCATCACCGGGACGGCCGGGGCCTCGACCGGGACAGCCAGCCCCTCCGGGGACTCCGGCGGTTCGACCGTAGGCGCCGGGACCGTTGAGGCGGGGTGCGGCGTGGTGGTCTCCGGTGTGGGGAGGACGACCGCCCGCCGCGCCTGTGTG
>NZ_RJWA01000045.1 GCF_003762835.1 Micromonospora sp. HM5-17
GCCGCTGGCCGGGTCCCGTGGGTTGGGGTCCCGGCCAGTGGTGTGTTTTCTGAAGGGGTTAGCTGTTGTTCCAGTGTTGGGCGACGAGGTCGGCGGCCTGCTGTTCCCACTTGGCGTAGGCGTCGGGGTAGGCCGACACCTGGACCTTCTGCGCGGCCTGGGTCAGCGGCATGTCGCGCCACCCGTTGACCTGCTTCAGCCCGTTGAGGAACGCCGTGGTCGCGTACTGGGGGTCGCGGATCTGCTCGACGGTGCCCCAGCCCGAGGACGGACGCTGCTGGAACAGGCCCTGCGAGTCGTGGTCGTTACGGGCGCCCAGGTGGCCCAGGTTCTCCAGCTTGGACTCCTGCAGGCTGGTCGCGATCGCGATCACCGCGGCCCGCTCGTCCATGCCGGCCTTCTTGGTCGCCTTGATGATCTCCTTGACGTTGTTCGTCTGGTCGGCGTTCAGCGGGATCCGGGCCTGCTCACCCTGCACACCGTG
>NZ_RJWA01000046.1 GCF_003762835.1 Micromonospora sp. HM5-17
GCCGGTCGTTACACATGGTCCGCGCCGCGACGGCAGCCGCATGGCCGAGCGCGGGACCACACGGTCCGCGGGAATGACGGCGGGCCGCCGGTCGTTACACCTGGACCGCGCCGAGGTGGCACCCCGGGTAGCCGACCGGTCTGGTGCCCGCGGCGCCGATCCAGTTCCTGAGCTTTCGTGTTCCTTTCCCTCCCTGGGACACCGCCAGCGTGCCCCCGCACCCCCGGTGTCCCATCCCCCGGAACGGAAGGTGTGATCGATAATGACCACGTTCACCACGCTGTTCGAGTCCACCCTGATCCGCAAGGGTGCGCTGGGCCTGGCCGGTCTGGCGTTCACCGGTGGCGCGATCGCCGGCCCCATCGCGGGCACCCAGTCCACGCAACCCCACATGACGCCGACCGCGGCGGCGGTGCAGCAGACCACCGCCAAGCCGACCACGGACACGCTGATCCCC
>NZ_RJWA01000047.1 GCF_003762835.1 Micromonospora sp. HM5-17
TACGCAGGCGCGGCGGGCGGTCGTCCTCCCCACACCGGAGACCACCACGCCGCACCCCGCCTCGCCGGTCCCGGCGCCTACGGTCGAACCGCCGGCTTCCTCGGCGGAAGCCCCGGTCCCGGTCGTCCCCGCCGTGTCCATGACTCCGCTACCGGTCACCCCGGCCGGCCCGGCAGAGACCTCGACTCCGGTCCCGGCCGCTGTGGAGCTGGATGGGCTGGGCATCCCGGCCGCGATGCAGGCCCAGATCCGGCAACTTGTGGCGGATTCCGCTGCTCCGGTGACCCCCGCTGACATCCAGCGGGCGACCCGGCTGCCGCTGTCGGTCGCAACGAAGGTGGTCGAGCGGCTGACCCCCGTCAACGGCTACGCGCACTGACCGCGCAGCCTTCCTCTTCCTTCATCCCTTCTCCGGCCTGCCGTGCCCCATCCGCG
>NZ_RJWA01000048.1 GCF_003762835.1 Micromonospora sp. HM5-17
GTCGTGTAGCCGCACGTCGGGGCAGCCGGCCCGCTCCCGCAGCGCCGCGAAGTGCCGGTTGAGGTTGCGCGGCTCCATCGGCGTACCGACCTCGGAGGGGAAGACCAGGCCGTGATCTTGCCAGATTTCGGCGAGCCGGTCACGCTCCCGGCGTTGGCGCTCCAGGTGGTCGAGCAGGGTACGCCACGTCCAGTCCGGCAAGGGTAGGACACTGTCGGAGTCCTCCGTCTTTGTGCCCTGAAGGTGGAGTTTCCCGCCGGCCCGCTGCACGGTCTGCGTGATAGTGACCGTCCCGTTGTCGAGGTCCAGGTCTGCCCAGCGCAAACCGAGAAGTTCACCTCGCCGCAGTCCGAGGGTGGCGGCAACGACGTAGAGCGCATAGAGGCGGTGACCCTCGGCGGCC
>NZ_RJWA01000049.1 GCF_003762835.1 Micromonospora sp. HM5-17
ATCGTGCAGACGGACTCCGGGCAAGCCGGCCCTCTCTCGGAGACGGGCAAAGGACCGGCTCAGGTTGGTGGGCTCCATCGGGGTGCCCCGCTCGGAGGGAAAGACCAAGCCGTGGTCCTCCCACACCTCAGCAAGCGCAGCCCGCTCGGCCTGTTGGCGCTCCTGGTGTTCAAGCAGAGTGAGCCAGGTCACCTCCGGTAGCGGCAATACCGCTTCAGATTCCTCAGTCTTGGCGCCCAAGATTTGGAGCTTCCCGGCGACCCGCTGGACGGTCTGCTCTACCCGAAGAGTGCCTTTGTCCAAGTCGAGGTCCGACCAGCGGAGCCCGATCAACTCGCCGCGCCGGAGGCCCATCGTGGCAGCCACGACATACAGGGCATGCAGCCGGTGACCCTCGGCAGCG
>NZ_RJWA01000005.1 GCF_003762835.1 Micromonospora sp. HM5-17
AGCCGATCGCCGGCACCGACCCTGGCGCGTTGACGCCGGTTACCGCTGATGCGACGACTCCGCCGGATGCAGGGCGGCGACGATCGCCTCGGCGGTGCGGCGCCCGATGCCGGGCACCTCGGCGATCTCCTCCAGCGTGGCCGCCGAGAGCCGCCGGAGCGATCCGAAGTGGCGCAACAACGCCTTGCGGCGTACCTCGCCGAGTCCGGGGACCTGATCCAGACCGGAGGTGGTCATCCGCTTGGAACGCCGCTGCCGGTGGTACGTGATGGCGAACCGGTGCGCCTCGTCCCGGACGCGTTGTAGCAGGTAGAGCCCTTCGGAGGCGCGGGGCAGGATCACCGGGAACTCATCGCCGGGCAGCCACACCTCCTCCAGCCGCTTCGCCAGCCCGCAGAGCGCGATGTCGTCGATGCCCAGCTCCGCCAGCACGGCCGCCGCGGCGGCGACCTGCGGCTGCCCGCCGTCCACCACCACCAGTTGCGGCGGATAGGCGAACCTGCGGGGCCGGCCGGTGGTCGGGTCGATCCCGGGCCGATCCGGGTCGGAGGCCATCTCCTCGCCGATCTCGCCGGTCTCGCCCCGCGCCTGCAGGTAGCGGGTGAACCGACGACGCAGCACCTCCGAGAGGGCCGACAGGTCGTCGGTGGCGCCGCGGATCGCGAACCGCCGGTACTCGCTCTTGCGGGGCACGCCGTCCTCGAAGACGACCATGCTGGCCACCACGTCCGTCCCCTGGATCTGGGAGACGTCGTAGCACTCGATGCGCAGTGGGGCCGTACGCAGCCCGAGCGCCTCGGTGAGTTCGTCCAGCGCCTCGCTGCGGGTGGTCAGGTCCCCGGCCCGACGCAGCTTGTGCCGGGTCAGTGCCTCGGCGGCGTTGCGGGCGACGGTCTCCAGCAGCGCCTTCTTGTCACCGCGCTGCGGCACCCGGAGGGTGACCCGGCTGCCGCGCCGGCCGGACAACCAGGCCGCCAACGCGTCGACGTCGGCGGGCAGCGCCGGCACCAGCAGTTCCCGGGGTACGTCGCGTTCGCCCTGCTCCCCGCCGTACACCTGGCTGCAGAAGTGGTGCACCAGGTCGCCGGTGGTCAACTCCTCGACCTTCTCCACCACCCAGCCGCGCTGACCGCGTACCCGACCGTCGCGGACGTGGAAGACCTGGACGGCGGCCTCGAGCGGGTCCTCCGCGAAGGCGACCACGTCGGCGTCGGTGCCGTCGCCGAGGACCACGGTCTGCTTCTCCATGGCGCGGCGCAGCGCCGCGATGTCGTCCCGCAGTCGCGCCGCGCGCTCGAACTCGAGCTTCTCGCTGGCCTCCCCCATCTCCCGCTCGAGGCGCCGGATCATGGTGTCGGTGCGGCCGCCCATGAAGTCACAGAACTCGTCGACGATGCGCCGGTGCTCGTCCGCGGAGATCCGGCCGACGCAGGGTGCCGAGCACTTGCCGATGTCGCCGAGCAGGCAGGGGCGGCCGATCTGTGCCTGGCGCTTGAACACACCGGACGAGCAGGTCCGGGCCGGGAAGACCCGCAGGAGCAGGTCCAGGGTTTCCCGGATCGCCCAGGCGTGCGAGTACGGCCCGAAGTACCGTACGCCCTTACGCTTGGCTCCCCGCATCACCTGCAACCGGGGAAACTCCTCGTCCAGGGTGACCGCAAGGTACGGGTACGACTTGTCGTCCCGGTAGCGCACGTTGAAGCGCGGATCGTACTGCTTGATCCAGGTGTACTCCTGCTGGAGCGCCTCGACCTCGGTCCCGACGATGATCCAGTCGACGCGGGCGGCCGTGGTGACCATCTGGCGGGTGCGCTCGTGCAGGGACGCGGGGTCGGCGAAGTACGAGTTGAGCCGGCTACGCAGGCTCTTCGCCTTGCCGACGTAGATCACCCGGCCGTCCGGGTCCCAGAACCGGTAGACGCCGGGCGCGTCCGGGATCGTGCCCGGCGCCGGGCGATAGGTGGCGGGGTCAGGCACGTCGACAAGCCTAATCGGTGATCAATCTGGGGTGTCCCGGCGCGACGGCGGAGCCGGTCGCGCCGGGACCCGGGTTCAGGCGAGGACGATGTCGTCCCCGGTGACGGTGATGTTCTTGGCGGCGAGTGCCTTGGTCGCCGGGCCGCCCTTGACCGAGCCGTCCGCGATCGAGAACTTGCTGAAGTGGCAACTGCAGTTGATCGTGCCGCCGTCGACGCTCGTCACCGGGCAGTTCTGGTGGGTGCAGATGGAGCTGAAGGCCTTGAACTCGCCCTTGGTCGGCTGGGTCACCACGACCTGCTGGTCCGCGATGATCTTCCCACCGCCGACCGGGATTTCGCTGGTCTTCGCCAGCACCGTGCCGCCGCCGGCGGGAGCGCCCGTCGCGCTGTCTCCGCCCGGCGTGCCCGCGGGAGTGCCGCCGCTCCCCCCGTCCAGGGCATCGTCGTCGCCCGTGCCGCATGCGGCCAGCACCATGGAGGCGCCCACCGCCCCCGCGCCCGCCAGCAGTGCCCGTCGGGTGTGCGTGCCCGGCCCGGTCACGGTCTGCTCGTCACTCATGCCTTGCCTTTCTTGATCAACGTCGACGCCGCGCTCCTGGTCGTCCGCGGCCATGCCCGAAGACACGGATATATCCGGCAACCGGTTCAACCGGCTCGTCATCAGGACGTGGTGCCGCGCCCGGCCCGGGCCGCACCGCCGTTGGCCTTCGTGGCGCGGGCGGCCGCCGCCGTCGAACCCTTCGGCGGACCGCTGAGCCCCAGGATCGGGCGGAGGAACCGGCCGGTGTGGCTCTCCGGAACCTCGGCCAGCTCCTCGGGGGTACCGATCGCCAGCACCGTACCGCCCCGGTGACCGCCCTCGGGTCCCATGTCGATCAGCCAGTCCGCGGTCTTGATCACATCGAGGTTGTGCTCGATGACGATCACGGTGTTGCCCTTGTCGACAAGGCTGTTCAGCACGCCGAGCAGTTTGCGGATGTCCTCGAAGTGCAGCCCGGTGGTCGGCTCGTCGAGGACGTAGACGGTCCGCCCGGTCGACCGCTTCTGCAGCTCGGCGGCGAGCTTGACGCGCTGCGCCTCGCCGCCGGAGAGCGTCGGCGCCGGCTGGCCGAGCCGGACGTAGCCAAGGCCGACGTCGACCAGGGTCTTCAGGTGCCGGTGGATCGCCGGGATCGCCGAGAAGAACTCGGCGGCCTCCTCGATCGGCATCTCCAGGATGTCGGAGACGGTCCTGCCCTTGTAGTGCACCTCCAGGGTCTCCCGGTTGTACCGGGCACCCTTGCAGACCTCGCACGGGACGTACACGTCCGGCAGGAAGTTCATCTCGATCTTGATCGTGCCGTCGCCGCTGCAGGCCTCGCACCGGCCGCCCTTGACGTTGAACGAGAACCGGCCGGGCCCGTACCCCCGCACCTTTGCCTCGGTGGTCTCCGCGAAGAGCTTGCGGATGTGGTCCCAGACCCCGGTGTACGTCGCCGGGTTCGACCGCGGCGTACGCCCGATCGGTGACTGGTCGACGCCGACGACCTTGTCGACGTGTTCCAGCCCGGTGATTCGCAGGTGGCGCCCGGGCACCAGGCGCGCCCCGTTGATCTGGTTCGCCAGGACGGCGTACAGGATGTCGTTGACCAGGGTGGACTTGCCGGAGCCGCTGACCCCGGTGACCGCGATGAACTGCCCGAGCGGGAACGGCACGGTCAGGTTGCGCAGATTGTGCTCGCGCGCCCCGTGCACCACCAGCTCCCGGCCCGGCGTCTGCGGCCGGCGCTGTCCGGGCGTGGGGATCGACCGGCGCCCGGACAGGTACGCCCCGGTCACGGACTCCTCGTTCGTCAGCAGCTCGGGCACCGGGCCGCTGTGCACGATCCGCCCGCCGTGCTCACCCGCGCCCGGGCCGATGTCGACGATCCAGTCCGCGGTCCGGATGGTGTCCTCGTCGTGCTCGACCACGATCAGCGTGTTGCCCAGGTTCTTCAGGCGGACGAGCGTCTCGATCAGCCGGTGGTTGTCCCGCTGGTGCAGCCCGATCGACGGCTCGTCGAGGACGTAGAGGACGCCCACCAGGCCGGAGCCGATCTGCGTCGCCAGCCGGATCCGCTGCGCCTCGCCACCGGAGAGGGTGGCGGCGGGGCGGTCCAGCGACAGGTAGTCGAGCCCGACGTCGACCAGGAACCGGAGCCGGGCGTTGATCTCCTTGAGGACCCGCTCGGCGATCATCTTCTGCCGGTCGGTCAGGGTCAGACCGCCGAGCATCTCCGCGCACTCGCCGACCGAGAGCGCGCAGACCTCCGCGATGTTGCGCCCGCCGACGGTGACCGCCAACACCTCCGGCTTGAGTCGGGCGCCGCGGCAGACCGGGCAGGGCACGTCCCGCATGTAGCCCTCGTACTTCTCCCGGGACCACTCCGACTCGGTGTCGTTGTGCCGACGCTCGATCCACTGCACCACGCCCTCGAAGCCGGTGTAGTAGGAGCGTTCCCGGCCATACTTGTTGCGGTAGCGCACGTGCACCTGGTCGCTGGAGCCGTGCAGGATCGTCTTCTGCACCCGGGACGGCAACGCCCGCCAGGGGGTGTCGAGGTCGAAGTGCTCGACCTCGCCCAGCGCCTCCAGCAGCCGCAGGAAGTACTCCATCGTCTGCCCGCCGGACCACGGCTGGATCGCGCCCTCCCGCAGGGTGCGCTCCGGATCGGGTACGACCAGCTCCGCGTCGACCTCCTTCTTCATGCCCAGCCCGGTGCACTCGGGGCAGGCGCCGTACGGGGCGTTGAAGGAGAAGACCCGGGGTTCGAGATCCTCGATCGCCAACGGGTGGTCGTTGGGGCAGGCCAGGTGTTCGGAGTAGCGGCGCTCCCGGTCCGGGTCGTCCTCGGGGAGGTCGACGAAGTCGAGCAGGACCAGCCCGCCGGAGAGCCCGAGCGCGGACTCGACCGAGTCGGTCAGTCGCTGCTTCGCGCTGGCCTTGACCGTGAGCCGGTCCACCACCACCTCGATGGTGTGCTTCTCCTGCTTCTTCAGCTTCGGCGGCTCGGTCAGCGGGTAGACCACCCCGTCGACCCGGGCCCGGGCGTACCCCTTGGCCTGCAGCTCGGCGAAGAGGTCGACGTACTCGCCCTTGCGGCCCCGGACCACCGGGGCGAGCACCATGAACCTGGTGCCCTCCGGCATCGCCAGCACCCGGTCCACGATCTGCTGCGGGCTCTGCCGGCTGATCCGCTCGCCGCAGACCGGACAGTGCGGCTCACCGATCCGGGCGAAGAGCAGCCGGAGGTAGTCGTAGACCTCGGTGATGGTTCCGACGGTGGAGCGCGGGTTGCGGGAGGTCGACTTCTGGTCGATCGAGACCGCCGGGCTGAGGCCCTCGATGAAGTCGACGTCCGGCTTGTCCATCTGCCCCAGGAACTGCCGGGCGTACGACGACAGCGACTCGACGTACCGCCGCTGACCCTCGGCGAAGATCGTGTCAAAGGCGAGGCTGGACTTCCCCGAGCCGGAGAGGCCGGTGAAGACGATCATGGCGTCGCGCGGCAGGTCGAGGTTCACATCGCGCAGGTTGTGCTCCCGCGCGCCACGGATGATCAGTCGGTCAGCCACTGTCCGCGCACTCCATACGTTTTGTCCGGATCTATGGGCGCACAGCAGCGCCGCTCTCGGCGCAGAGACGCGCCTCGGCAACTCTAGCCCCGGCGTATGACAGTCTCGCGCACCCGGTCATTCCCGCAGCTCACGGCACCCGTACCCGGGCCAGCGAGGCGGCCCGACCGATCAGTCCACCGCCGGACGGCTGCCGCCGCAGGCTCCGGGAGACCGGCCCGGCTCCGGCGCCGCGCGCAGACCGCCGGCACCCGCGCGTGGACCGCCGGCGCGAGGACGAGCCCGGCCGCCGCGACGAGGCCGGCCGCCCCGACGGTGCCGGACGGCGCCTACCAGCCGCGGGCCCGCCACTCCGGGAGGGCGGGACGCTCGGCACCCAGCGTGCTGTCCCGGCCATGGCCCGGATAGAACCACGTCTCGTCCGGGAGCCGGTCGAAGAGCTTGTGCTCGACGTCGTTGATCAGCGAACCGAACCGCTCCGGATCCCGGTCGGTGTTGCCGACCCCACCCGGGAATAGGGAGTCCCCGGTGAAGAGGTGGGTCCCGTCGGCGTCGTCACGGTAGAGCAGGGCGACCGAGCCGGGGGTGTGCCCGACGAGATGGATCACCTCGAGCTCGCGCTCGCCGACGCGGATCCGGTCGCCCTCGGCGAGCGGCTCGCAGGGGATCGGCAGCCCCTCGGCGTCGGCGGCGTGCACCAGCGACCGGGCCCCGGTGGCCGCCACCACCTCCTCCAGCGCGACCCAGTGGTCCCGGTGCCGGTGGGTGGTGACCACGGCCGACAGGCCGCCGTCCCCGATCAGCTCCAGCAACCGGGGCGCCTCGTTGGCCGCGTCGATCAGCACCTGCTCGCCGGTGGTGGGACAGCGCAGCAGGTAGGCGTTGTTGTCCATCGGGCCCACCGAGAGCTTGCTGATGATCAGTCCGGTCATCTCCCGTACGTCCGCCGGGCCGCCGGGGGTGACATTGCCGGTGTAGGTGCTCATGGGTCGTACCTCCGAGTCAGGTCCGGCCGGACGGGCACGGGGCGGGTCCGGCGAGCGTACCGGTCGCGTCGGCCGCCAACGGATCGATCCGGCGGCTGGCCGACGGACCGATCCGGCGCTGGGCGCGGATCGTACGCCCGACTCCGTCCGCGGGGACCTGCGGACGGCGGCCGTGCCGGTCCACCCTCGCGGGCGGGGGACCGGCGCCGTGGGTACCGACGATAGCGGGCCGGCGAAGGCGATCGCCCCGACGATCGCCGCCGGCACCCGGAAATGGCTTTCGGCGTGGTCGGGTCGCCGCCTACCGTCAACGCACGGCGCATACCCGGGGACCGCGTCCTTCCCGTACGGCACGTTCTGACGGCGAGGATTGACATGACCTTCGATCTCGCGTCCCTCGGATGGGACGCGTCGCTGGCCGCCGCGTACCCCGAACGCGGCGGTGACCACCAGCCCGGGCGGGTGATCCGTGCCGACCGGGGGGTCAGCACTGTGCTCACCGCCGAGGGCACGGTCCGGGCCAGCCTCGCCGGCGCCCTCCTGCTGGCGGCAGCCCGGGACGCGGTGAACCTGCCGTGCGCGGGCGACTGGGTGGTGATCCGAACCTGGCCGGACCAGCGGATCACCATCGAGGCGGTGCTGCCCCGGCGGACGGCGGTAATCCGGCGGACCTCGGACAAGGACGCCAGCGGTCAGGTGCTGGCCGCCAACATCGACGCGGCGATGGTGGTCGAGCCGCTGCATCCGGCGCCCGACGTGGGACGGATCGAACGGCTGCTCGCCCTGGCCTGGGAGTCGGGGGCGCAGCCGCTGGTGGTCCTCACCAAGTGCGACCTGGTCGCCGACCCGGCGGCGGTCGCCGCCCAGCTACGCCAGGCCGCGCCCGGGGTCGAGGTGCTACCGGTAAGCGCCCAGCGAGGGCACGGGCTGGCCCGGCTGCGGTCGTTGCTGGCCGCCGGTCGTACCCTCGCCCTGCTCGGTCCCTCCGGCGCCGGGAAGTCGACCCTGGTCAACGCGCTGGCCGGGGCGACGGTGATGACCACCCAGGGGGTACGCGGGGTGGACGGCAAGGGCCGGCACACCACCACCCACCGGGAGTTGATCCTGATTCCGGGCGGCGGGGCGGTGATCGACACCCCCGGCGTGCGGGCGGTCGGCCTGCTCGACGCCGCCGCGGGACTCGAACAGGCGTTCGCGGACGTGGCGGCGCTGGTGGCGGCGTGCCGGTTCGCCGACTGCGGGCACCGGGGCGAGCCCGGCTGCGCGGTTCAGGCCGCGCTGGACTCGGGCGAGCTGGGGGCGCGCCGGTGGGAGAACTGGCAGAAACTCCAGCGCGAGGTGGCGTACGAGACGCGGCGCCGGGATGCCCGGCTCGCGGCCGAGGAGCGGCAGCGGTGGCGGCGACTCCGCCAGCAGCGCGGCAGGCGTACAGCGGGTCGGTGAGCCGGCCGGGAGCCCGGCTCGCGGCCCGGCGAGCACCGAGCCGGGTGCGGGAGCCGGCCGGGACCGGATCGCCGGACCGGGCCGGAAAGGTGTTGTCGCCTCCCCGGTGCGGCTCCTACCGTGGTCAGTACGCCGGTCACCCGGGACCGGGCCGCCCGACGGGATCACCCGATGGCGGCCGACCTCGTCCCGACCGCTGCGGGCGGCGCGGTCTGGCCCGGTCGCCCGGGCGGATGCCGTCGCCGCGCGGTCCGGGGGTCGTCCCCGGCTCGGGCCTCCCGCCCGGCCGGTGGGGTGCCGACGGCGTCGGCGGGCCGTCGGTGGAGATGTGCCGCAACCGGCAGTGCGGCGTGGGCGGAAGCACGGCGCCGCAGCCTCCACAGCCGACGGTCACACGCCGAGCCCGGAGCGCCGCCTCCCCGGCCCCGGCCGGCAGGACCGGTGCCCTTGACACGTCCATAGTGGTACGTACGTCCGGCCCGCGCGGCCCACCCCGCGCCGGCCGGGTGGTTCCGGGCACGGGAGACCGCGAACCCGCCGGGTGTCGGCACCGGAGACACCGGGTGCGGATCCCGACCCGGACCGATCGAGGACCGTTGGAGTAGTGGAGAACTCGCCAGGCTCTCAACCTGGAGACCGCCGGTTCGATTCCGGCACGGTCTGCGCACCGATTACAGTTGTCACCGGACAACGACGCGGCGGTGGTTCGGTAGGGCGACCTGCCCCCGGACCGCCGGAGCCCCCGGCCTCCTCAGCCGCGCGCGGTCCCGCCCGCTCCGGTAGCCCAATGGCAGAGGCAGCGCGCTCAAACCGCGCCCAGTGTGCGTTCGAATCGCACCCGGAGCACCAGGTGCCCGAAGCCGCACCGCGGCCCGGCGAGTCCCGCCCACCGGACCATTCCCGGATCGTCCAACTGGCAGGACGCCTGATTCTGGTTCAGGAAACCGAGGTTCGAATCCTCGTCCGGGAGCGATGCTCTCGGCGCCCACCGAGCGGGGCACCGACCCGAGGGCCACACGTTGCGCACTCACCGCATACCGACCGCGACGGCTGCCGGTCCGCACCCGGCCGAAACCCCGGTCGAGCGGCCCGGTCCGTACCGGCCGGATTGCCCGCGCGCCGTCCCGCCCGGCCGGAGCTCAGCCCTCCGCCGAACCGCGTCGCCGGGCCGCCCACCAACCGCGGACCCCGAGCACCCCCACGGCGGTGCCGATGGCCAGGGACGCCACGATCAGCAGCGCGTGCACCCAGAGGAATCCGGTGGGCGTTCCCTGGCCGATCTCCCCGGTCGACCAGGACCGCGGGTCCTGCCAGATCGCCACGGCGAAGCGGGGCCAGATCGCCCAGGTCCAGATCCCGACCAGGACCAGGAACGCGGCCCAGCCTCTCGACAGCACCATGGCTGGCCAGTATGCCAGGCCGAGCCGCGGGTCGGCCGGGGCGCGCGCCGGCGCATCCCGTCCGGCGCGCCGGCGCCGCGTGAGCGGGGCGTCGCGCGGTGGACCCCACGTCGGACCCGGTGGCGCGAGCCGATGATCTCCTGAGCCGGGCCGGTGGCGCACCGCGGTGTCACGCCCCGAGCCGGTCAGCCCGAACCGGTCGATCCTGGATCGCCTCGCCGAGCCGGTTACGCAGCCCGAGCAGTATGAGCCCGCCGAGGAGCAGGCCGAAGCCGAGCGTGCCGACCGTGGCGAAGGTCTCACCGGGCAGAAGATTGCCCAGCGACCGGGCCACGGTGCCGAGCACCAGGTAGAGCCCGGCCCAGAGCACCGCGCCGACCGCCGCGAACCCGAGGAACCGCCGGTACGACATCCGCAGTCCCCCCGCGGCGAGAGGCAGCACCGCGTTCAGCACCGGCAGGAAGGGCGCCACCATCACCATGCGCCCGCCGCCGCGGTCGAGCAGCCGCTCCGCGGCCGACCAGCGGGTCTCTCCGATCCACGCGCCGGCACGGCTCCGCCGCAGCCGGGCGCCGAACATCCGCCCGGCGAGGAAGGTCAGCGACCACCCGACCAGGCAGCCCCCGATGACGGCGAGGAAGGCGCTGGCGCTGGCCGGCCGACCGACCCCCACCGCGGTGAGCACCGCGACGTCCCCCGGCACCAGGACGCCCAGCAGTGGAATGGCGTCCAGCACCATGATCACACCAAGCGCCGCCAGGAACAGCGCCGTCGGCAATTCCCCCACCTGGCCCAAGGAGTCCCCCACGCCCCGAAACCGTACGCCGGCTCCCCGATCCGGACATCCGGGTCCAGCCCCGACATCACCCTGAGGCGATCTCGGGGTCGACTCCTCCCCACCCGCCGGATCCCGCCGGTACGTCGGGCCTTCCGGCCGCGCCCCACCCCGAAGGCCGCTACTGTCAGTGACGTACGGGGCGCGCCGCGAACAGACGCGCCGCTAAGGAGACACGCAATGGCAACCGGCACCGTGAAGTGGTTCAACTCGGAAAAGGGCTTCGGCTTCATCGCACAGGATGGTGGGGGCCCCGATGTCTTCGTCCACTACTCGGCGATCGCCACGTCCGGGTACCGGGAACTCAGTGAGGGCCAGAAGGTCGAGTTCGACGTGACCCAGGCCGAGAAGGGCCCGCAGGCGGCGAACGTCCAACCCCGCTGACCCCCTCCCCCGTGGGCCACCGCAGACCGACGGCCGCGGCGGGACGGGCTGTGGACGGGTCGCGACGCCGCTCAGGGCTGGGCCGGAATGCCGTACGCGAAGAAGAGCACCGGCTCGCGTCGCCGGCCGTCCTCCGGGATCTTCCGGTTCTCCCAGCGTGCGAGCAGTTCCTGCAGTTCCTGTTCCAACTCGGCGAGTTCCTCCGGGGTCAGCCGCAACCACCGGTCGGTGGAGAACGGCCCCTTCCCCCACGCGGCGTGCGCGTCGTCGCCCGCGGCGTACCAGGCCCGGACCACGCCGATCTGCCGCTCCAGGTTGAGCGCGGTGGCCGCGTCAGCGACCACCCGGGCCGCGGGGTCCCCCGCATCGTCACGCCTCGACCAACGCACTCTCCGGGGAACCAGCCGCCACCAGCGTTCCCGGCTGGTGCGGGCGAGGTCGGGAGCCGCCTCGATCAGCCCGGCGGCACCGAGCACCCGCAGGTGGTGACTCACGTTGGCGACCGCCTGGCCCGTCCGCTCGGCGAGCACGCTGACCGTCGCGGGTCCCTCCGCCTCGAGGACGTCCAGCAGGCGCCGGCGCAGGGGGTGGGACATCGCGGCCAGCACCCGGGACTCGGCGCCCTGACCGACGTCGGCGTTCTCCACGCCGCCATCCTGACACCGGCAGCGCCCCTGATGCATGAGGGATCCGCGCACACCATCCATCGACAATTCGGCCGACGGCGGAAACCGAGGCCCGAGCCAGACCACCGGCCCCTAGCCTGAGCCGTATGGAGAAGGTCGCGTTGGTGCTCGGGGCCACCGGCCAGATCGGACGCGCCGCCGTACGGGCGCTGGTCGCCGACGGCTGGCACGTCCGCGCCGCCGCCCGCGGCCTGCGCGCGGGCGCGCCGTGGCCACCCGCCTGGAACGTGGAACTGGTGCACCTCGACCGCGAGGACCACGCCGCGCTGGCGACCGCGCTCGGCGACGGCTGCGACGTGCTGGTGGACACGGTCGCGTACGGCGGCCGGCACGCCCGCCAGCTCCTCGCGCTCGCCGACCGGATCGGCTCGGCGGTCGTCATCTCCAGCGCGGCGGTCTACGTCGACGACGCCGGCCGGGGCCTCGGCGAGGAGGGTGTCCGGTTCCCGGTGCCGATCCCCGAGACCCAGCCGACCGTCGCCCCCTCCGACGGTGGCCCAGGCGCCGGCTACGCCAGCGAGAAGGCCGCCCTGGAACGTGAGCTGCTCGCCGCCGGGGCGGTTCTCCCCACCACGCTGCTGCGGGCCGGCGCCGTCCACGGGCCGCACAGCGTGCACCCACGCGAGTGGCACTTCGTGAAGCGGGCCCTGGACGGGCGTCCGGTCCGGATCCTCGCCTACGGCGGGCGGAGCCGGTTCCACCCGGTCTCCACCGCCAACCTCGCCGAGCTGATCCGGCTCGCCGCCAACGAGCCCGGCGCCCGGGTGCTCAACGCCGCCGACCCGGAGCCGCCCACGGTGGCGGAGATCGGCGCGGCCGTCCACGCCGTACTGGACCACGACGCGGAGGAGGTGCTGATCGAGGGACCGTCCCCGGCACCCCCGGTGGGTGAGACGCCCTGGTCGGTACCGGAACCGGTGGTGCTGGACATGAGTGTGGCGCAGCGGCAGCTCGGCTACCGCCCGGTCGTCGGTTACCTGGACTCGCTCCCCGAGACGGTGCGCTGGCTTGTGGACGCCGCGCGGGGCCGGGACTGGCGCATCGTCTTCCCGGCCCTGGTCCACAACTACCGGACCGACTACTTCGACTACCTGGCCGAGGACGCCTGGCTGCGCCGGCACCGGTAGCCGCGTCTCCCCACCGCGACGGCCCGGCTCCCCGCCGGCCGGACATGCCGGACGTCCCCGGGCCGGCGCGGCCGAGCACACCAGACCCGGCCGGCCACCACCGCCGCCCCGGCCGGCCCGTGCGACGCCGCCGGTGCGGGGCCGCGTGACGCTGGTGCGAGCCAACCGGCGCGACGCCGCCGCTGCGCGCCGGCCGGCGGACCACCGGAACCGGCCGGGCGGCGGAGCCGTCGCTAGCTGGCCGGCGTGGTGGTCGCGGCGGCCAGCTTGGTGGCCAACTCCGCCGCGCGGTCGCCGAACGCCGCCTTCAGCGCGGTGACCACGTCGTCGAGGTCCTTCGACCCGAGTCCATTGAGGACACCGTCGATGATCTCCTGCTCGTTCACCCAGTCCTTGCCGAGCATCGTCATCTGGTTGGCCTTGATCTCGGTCAGCATGCCCTCGATGTTGTAGAAGTGCTGTCGGATGTCGGTACGCCCGCTGCCGTCCGGCTTCTGCGCGCCATGCCAGAGGATGTAGTTGACGTCCTTCGCGTACGTGAACAGTTGCTTCTGCTGCTCGTCAGACAGTGCCGGCATGATGTTCTCCTCTCCGGACAGCAGCGCATCGACGTCGCGCCGGAACCGGTCCATGTTGAAGCTGGGATCCGTCTTGACGCTGGAGTGGCCGTAGCCGCCGGGCTGGTGCTCCTTGTGCCCCGCGATCCCCCACCCGGTACGGCGACGAATCGCCGCCACCCCCCGCACGTACGAGTCGTACTGCCGATCCGTCCACGGCTCGTTCAGGGCGTGCTGCGCCTCGATGCCGAGCAGACCCGAGTTGCCGACTCCCTTGAACGGGCCGGCCCAGCCGATCCGGACGTGGTTGCAGCGGCCGGAGGCGATGACGTGCCAGTGCCCGGTACGGGAGAGGTAGAGCTGGGCGATCGGCGGTGGCGCGGTGGGGGAGCCGTTCAGCAGGACGTAGATCTCACCGGCGTCGGTGCTCGTCCGGGATCCCCTGGTCTCGTGGATGATGATCCCGTGCGGGTCGAAGGAGCTCGACCCGCGATCACGCCACCCGCCGACCTCGTGCACGGTGAGCCCGGCCGACCGGAGTACGTCGGGAAGCCAGAGCAGTCGCATCGGTCGACCCTCCTAACTCGGAGGCGGGGTTCCACTACCGAACGTATCGACTCCCGACGACCGGCGTCCAGTCGGTCAGCATGCCAAAATCTGCAAAAGCAATGGTCAACCGGGGTGGAGCCGGCTCTCCGAGCGCTCAGGCCACCGCGCCTAGAACGACAGGCACTCACACTCCGTCATCAACGCCCGGACGTTGCGGACGTACTGCGGGTTCGGGATCCGCATCCCCTCGTCCGTCACCACGGCGCCGTGCCCGAAGTTGTACGCCGAGATCACCGCGTTGAGCAGGCAGGAGTTCAGCTCGCTCGTGCACAGGTCGGCGTCCAGCCGGTAGTCGCCGTCGAAGAACGCGTCCCCGATGTACTTGGTGAGCCAGGCCAGGTACGTCGCGCCCAGGTAGGCGTTGTCCTGGTAGTCGTTGATGTCGTACGACTTCTCGAAGCGCTGGTTCATCCACGTCGCCGTGTCGGGCATCACCTGCATCAGCCCGACCCCGCCGTCGCAGGCGATGATGTTCGACTGCCAGCCGCTCTCCTGCCACGCGGTGGCCTTGAGCAGGTTGAGCGGGATCTTGATGCTCGGCGCCGAGACCGGCCAGTAGGTCCGCCCCGCCGCGTTGGTCAGCGCCTGCTTCACCGCCGCCCGGCTCGCCGCCTCCCCCTCGTACCGCGGCTTGGTGCATCCACCGTCGTTCACCGGCTTCGGCGCCGGTGGCACGTTGGTCTCGACCGGCGGCTTCGGCTTCTGCCGCGGGGTCGGCCGCTTGCTCGGGGTCTTGGACGGGGTGGCGGACGGCGTCGGTCGGGCGCCCAGTCCCGCCACCGACGACGGTTCCGGAGTCGGCTCCACGTCCGGGCCGGTCGTCGGGTCGGTCGCCTGGTCGACGCCCGCCGCGATCTCCGCCGCCGAGTCGGTTGCCCCCGTCTCGCCGTTGGCGCAGCCCGCCACGAACGCCAGGACCGTCGCCCCCAACACCAGCCCGAGCCGTCGTACCCGTCCGGTCATCAGCCGCTCCCCCGTGAGATTCCGGAGGGGGACCCTAGCAGGCCGCGGGCGGGTCAGGGGACCCCGCCGCACTCCGGTGCCACCGTGCCGGCCTCCGTCGCCTCCCCCGGCCCGCCACCGCGCCGGTCTCCGTCGCCGACCGCGTGGCCGTGCCGGTCTCCGTCGCCGCCTCCGGTCCGGTTCCCCGGCCCCGCCGGGTCCTCCCCGCTCCCGGGGGCGGGCGCGCCGCCCGCGGCGGACGCGCCGTCGACCGGCCCGCCACCCGGGGCGCACCCGCCGGCGGAGGCGTCCCCGACAGCCGGTCCGTTCTCTCCATCCTCGACGGCCGGATCCGACGGCTCGGCTGTCCGACTCCCCGCCGCGGCGTCGCCGAGCCCGGTGTCGACGGTTCGCAACGCCCGGTCCCGGGTCACCCAGGCGACCATGAAGACCGCCGTCCAGAGCCCGCCGAGCAGCATCGAGGTCACGGTCTCGCTCGCCGAGCTCCACCCGACGTAGAGCCGGGCTCCGGCGACCGTCACCACCCCGACCGCCGCCACCGTCCAGGCCGCGACCGCCACCGGCCACCGGCTGTTGCGGCCGAGCAGCCAGGCCAGCGTGCCGAGACTCGCCACGACCAGCGCGTTCTGCGCCGGGAAGAGCCCCACCGGGCTGCTCCGGCCCGGCCCCGTCAGGTCCGCGACCAGGGCCAGCACCACCAGCGGTACGAAGGCACCGGCCGTACCGACCACGCTCAACAGGTCGGCCCGCCACGGTCGGCTCCGCCAGCCCAGCACGGCGGCGACCACCGCCACCACGAGGATCAGCACCGGCCCGCGCAGCACCCCGATCGTGGCCCGCGCCAGTTCGGCCACCTCCTCGGTACGCCGTGCCGCGAACCACTCGGCGATCGTGCTGTCCACCACCGCCAGCCCGCTCTGCGCCACCAGTAGGTCGAGCAGCCAGGCCAGGGCCAGCCCGACCACGAAGAGCAGCGCCAGTCCGGCCACCAGGTTGGTCACCAGCGTCCAACCGGGCCCGATGCGGATCGCCAGCACGAAGAACAGCACGCCGTAGCGCTGGACCAGCCAGCGCAGCGGCGGCAGCGCGGTGGCCCGGGCCAGCAACGCCCGGGCCGGATCCGGGTTGCGGCCCAGCCAGCGGCCGACCAGCACGATCACGACGATGAAGACGATCAGCAGCAGCACCGCCCCGGTCGCCCGGCCCAGATAGTGGGAGACCGTCTCGTACGACTCCCCGGCCAGGTACCCGGCCAGCACCGAACCGCCCACCCAGCTGACCACCCCGGCCAGGTTCCACGGGACGAACCGCCGGTACGGCATGCCGGCACTCCCGGCCAGCCGGGGCACGAGGGTACGGGCGAACGCCACCCACCGGGCGGCGAGGACGCCCCGGCCACCGAGCCGGCGCAGCATCGCGTCCGCCCGCCGCCAGCGTTCCGCACCGACCCGGCTGCCCCACCGGCTGGCCCGCAGCCGCGGCCCGTACCGCCGGCCGCTGCGGAACGCCAGGGTGTCTCCCACCGCGGCGGCGAGAATCATCACCACCAGCGCGGGCCCGAGCCGGAGCAGTCCGGTGTAGGCGAGAAACCCGACCAGCAGCAGGGTCGCCTCCGCGGGCATCACCAGACCGACGATCAACGCGGTCTCGGTGGCGACCAGCAGGGCGGCGGCCAGGTAGACGAGCAACGGCGGCCACTCCTGCACCACCGCCAGGACTTCCTGCACGTCCACCCCCCGAATTCCCCGCCAGCATGCCAGGCTGGCAATGGGACACTCCCATGATTACGGCTCAATCCACCCGCGCGCCTCGGGGGGAACCCGGACGCCGGCCGGAAACCCGGGGACTGGGAGGATGGGGAACATGCAGACCCGCGCCGACCTCCGCAACGTCGCCATCATCGCCCACGTCGACCACGGCAAGACGACCCTGGTCGATGCCATGCTGCGGCAGGCCGGCGCCTTCTCCGCCCGCGCCGAGCCCGGTGAGCGGGTGATGGACTCCATGGATCTGGAGCGGGAGAAGGGCATCACCATCCTGGCCAAGAACACCGCCGTGCGGTACCTGCCGGCGGACGGTTCCGCGCCGGTCACCATCAACATCATCGACACCCCCGGTCACGCCGACTTCGGCGGCGAGGTGGAGCGCGGCCTGACCATGGTCGACGGGGTACTGCTGCTGGTCGACGCCAGCGAGGGCCCGCTGCCGCAGACCCGCTTCGTGCTCCGCAAGGCACTCCGGGCGCGGCTGCCGATCATCCTCGTGATCAACAAGGTTGACCGACCGGACGCCCGGATCAAGGAGGTCGTGGACGAGACGTACGAGCTCTTCCTCGATCTCGACGCCGACGAGGAGCAGATCGACTTCCCGATCGTCTACGCCTGCGCCCGGGACGGGATCGCGTCGCTGACCCAGCCCGCCGACGGCACCGTACCGGACGACAGCAGCTCCCTGGAGCCGCTCTTCCGCACCCTGCTCGACACCATCCCGCCGCCGGCGTACGACGAGAACCACCCGCTCCAGGCCCACGTCACCAACCTCGACGCCTCGCCGTTCCTCGGCCGGCTGGCGCTGTGCCGGGTCCACCAGGGCACCATCCGCAAGGGCGCGACCGTCGCCTGGTGCCGCGCCGACGGCACCGTCGAGCGGGTCCGCGTCTCCGAACTGCTGATGACCGAGGGACTGGAGCGGACCCCGGCGGAGTCGGCCGGGCCGGGCGACATCATCGCGGTCGCCGGGATCCCGGAAATCATGATCGGCGAGACCCTCGCCGATCCCGAGGACCCCCGACCGCTGCCGCTGATCACCGTCGACGAGCCGGCCATCTCGATGACCATCGGCACCAACACCTCGCCGCTGGTCGGCAGGGTCAAGGGCACCAAGGTCACCGCACGGATGGTCAAGGAGCGGCTGGACCGGGAGCTGATCGGCAACGTCTCGCTGCGGGTCCTGCCGACCGACCGGCCGGACGCCTGGGAGGTGCAGGGCCGGGGTGAGCTGGCGCTGGCCATCCTGGTCGAGCAGATGCGCCGCGAGTCGTACGAGCTGACCGTCGGCAAGCCGCAGGTGGTGACCCGGGTGATCGACGGGAAGGTGTGCGAGCCGGTGGAACGGCTCACCATCGACGCTCCGGAGGAGCACCTGGGCGCGATCACCCAGCTGCTCGCCACCCGCAAGGGCCGGATGGAGCAGCTGGTCAACCACGGCACCGGCTGGATCCGGATGGAGTGGCTGGTCCCGGCCCGGGGCCTGATCGGGTTCCGGACCGAGTTCCTCACCGCGACCCGCGGTACCGGGATCCTGCACCACGTCTTCGAGTCGTACGAGCCGTGGTTCGGCGAGCTGCGAACCCGCAACACCGGCTCGCTGGTCGCCGACCGGGCCGGCGTGGCGACCGCGTTCGCCATGCTCAACCTGCAGGAACGCGGCACACTCTTCGTGGAGCCGGCGACCGAGGTCTACGAGGGCATGATCGTGGGCGAGAATTCCCGTTCCGACGACATGGACGTCAACATCACCAAGGAGAAGAAGCTCACGAACATGCGTGCCTCCACGGCCGAGGAGACCGAGAAGCTCATCCCGCCCCGCAGGCTCTCCCTCGAGCAGGCCCTGGAGTTCTGCCGGGAGGACGAGTGTGTCGAGGTCACCCCGAACGCCATCCGGCTGCGCAAGGTCATCCTCGACGCCGCCGCCCGGGCCCGGGCCGCCGCCCGGCGTAAGCACGCCAGCTGACCCCCGCTCCCACCACCGATCCACGAGACACACATGACCTGGGACGAACTCGACACCGACCTGGCCGCCACGCCCGGCACCGTCTCGGTGTACGTCGGCCGGCCCGGCATCCGGCCGGCGTACACCCGGCTGCCGGAGAGCCCGCACTACGCGGCCAGCACCATGAAGGTTGCCGTGCTGGCCGCTCTCTACCGGGCGGCGGAGGCGGGCACGATCGACCTGGACGCACCGGTGCCGGTGGTCAACGACTTCCCGTCGGCGAAGCCCGGCGGCGGGCGCTTCTCCTGCGACGCCGAGGACGACAACGACGACGCGGTGTGGGCCCGGCTCGGCGGCACGGCGACGCTGCGCTGGCTCGCCGAGCGGATGATCATCCGGTCCAGCAACCTCGCCACCAACCTGGTGCTGGGACACGTCGGCCTGCCCACCGTCGCCGCGGTCTGGGCGGACAGCGGCGCCCGACACAGCCGTACCGCCCGGGGGATCGAGGACTTCGCCGCCCGGGACGCCGGGCTGGACAACCAGGTCACCGCCGCCGACCTGGCCGGACTCTTCTGCGCGATCACCCGCTCGCGGCTCGCCCAGCCCGGCACCTGTTCCGCCATGCTCGACGTGCTCTTCCGGCAGGAGCGCGGCGAGGACCTGGCGGCGGGCCTGCCGGCGGGGGTACGGATCGCGCACAAGAACGGCTGGGTCCGTGGGGTACGGCACGGGGCGGGCATGGTCTTCCCGGACGACGCACCGCCGTACGCCATCGTGGTCTGCACCAGCGCCGCGGCCGGCAGCGCCGGTGACGACGAGGCGGCGTGCCGGTTGATCGCCCGGATCTCGGCGATGGCCTGGGAGGCCCGGCACCGGCTGGGCGGCACCCGCTGAGCGGGCGCCGGTAGGGTGCTGAGCCATGTCGATCGCTGCTGTCCGCACCCACCGGCTCTCCGCCCCGCTGCACACCCCGTTCGTGACCGCGCTGCGTCGGACGACCACCGTGGAGACCCTGGTCGTCGAGGTGATCGACTCCGACGGCCGGTCCGGTTTCGGCGAGGCGCCGCAGGTGTGGCAGGTCACCGGGGCCTCGATCGGCGGCGCCCAGGCCTGCGTGGAGGAGATGCTCGCACCGATACTCACCGGCCGCAGCGCCGATGACCTGGTGGCCCGGTGCGCCGAGGTCCGCCGGGCGGTCGTCGGCAACGAGGCGGCCAAGGCCGCGGTGGACGTGGCGCTCCACGACCTGGCCGCCCGCCGGCTCGGCATACCGCTGGTCCGGCTGCTCGGCGGGGTGTCACGGCAGATCCCCACCGACGTCACCCTCTCCGCCGGCGACGCCGGGGACCTCGCCGCGGCGGCCAAGCAGCGGATCGCGGACGGCTTCGACGTCCTGAAGGTCAAGGTCGGTACCGATCCCGCCGGCGACCTGGCCCGGGTCCGCGCGGTCCGGGCCGCCGCCGGTCCCCAGGCCCGGATCCGGCTCGACGCGAACCAGGGCTGGACGCCCCGGGAGGCGGTACGGGTGATCCGGGCGATCGAGGACGCCGGGCTGGACGTCGAGATGGTCGAGCAGCCGGTGTCGGGTGCGGACATCGCCGGGCTGGCCTGGGTGAGCGAGCGCGTCGACCTGCCAATCCTCGCCGACGAGGCGGTGTACGGGGTTCGCGACCTCATCGAGGTGATCCGGCGGCGGGCCGCCGACCTGGTCAACGTCAAGCTGGCCAAGTGCGGCGGACTGGGACCGGCCCGTACCCTGCTGGAACTGGCCCGGGAGCACGGGGTGGGGACGGTGGTCGGCTCGATGATGGAGAGCCAGATCGGGCTGGGGGCCGCCGCGAGTCTGGTCGGGGCGTACGGCACCAGCGCCGTCTCCGATTTGGACGCCGCCTGGTGGCTGGCCTGGACGCCGGTTCAGGGCGGAATCCGGTACGCCGCCCCGTACGTCCTGCTCCCGGACGCGCCCGGACTGGGTATCACCGGCCTGCGCGCCGCTCCCACGCCGAGCTGACCGGGTCCGGACAACCCTGAAGGCAATGTTCATTCCGACATTGCCTTGTGGCGCTAAGTTTCATAGGGTCGGGCGCGTAGTTGAGGACGGAGGGGGCGACATGACGGTGCGCCCAGGTCAGGAAGCCGTCGTCCGGGTCGCCGTGGCCACCCTGTGGAGCCGCCCCGAGGCGGTGCGTCCGGTGGACGCACCGGCGTTGGCCCGGCGCACCGACATCCCCGGGTGGATCTCCAGGCTGACCGCCGACCAGCGGGTCGGGGACTGCGTGCTCAGCCAGCTCCTGCTGGGCGAGCGGGTGTTGGTCGAGGAGATCCGGCCGGACGGCTGGGCTCGCCTGATCGCGCTCGAGCAGCCCGCTGCCAAGCTCGACCCGCGCGGCTACCCCGGTTGGCTTCCGGTGGACCAGCTCGCCGAGCCCTCCGACACCGCGCCGCCGGCCCCCGCCCTGGTCGTGGCCGCGACGGTGACCGCGCTGCACGCCGCCCCGGCCGGGCGGGTGGAGCTGCCCGGCGTCATCCTCGGCACCCGGTTGGCCGGGGCGGGGCCGGCCGAGCGCGGCTGGCGTCCGGTCCGGGTTCCGGGTTACGACCACCCGCTCTGGGTCGCCGACGACCACGTCACCGTGGCGCCGACCCGACCGCCGCAGCCGGCGGAGGTGCTCGCGGTGGCGAACCGGCTCCGGGATGTGGTCTACCTGTGGGGCGGCGTGTCGACGTACGGCATCGACTGCTCCGGGCTGGTCCACCTCGCGTGGCGGCGGTTCGGCGTCCGGCTGCCCCGGGACGCCGACGACCAGGCCGCGGCGACCACCCCGGTCGCCCTCGGTACGGAACGCCCCGGGGACCTCTACTTCTTCGCCCGCCCCGGCCGCCGCATCCACCACATCGGCATCGTCACCGCCCGCCCCGGTCGACGCGGCGACCGGCGGATGCTGCACGCCTGCTACACGAAGCGGCGGGTGCTGGAGGAGCCGATGCCGGCCGAGCGGGCCGCGACCCTGGTCGGGGTGCACCGGGTGCTCTGCTGACGGCGGCCACCGACCGGGTCACCCCGCCGGCACGGCGGACCCGTGCGGGCCGGTGACCGCCGGGCCGACGGCGTACCGGCCGGCGGCGCGACCCGCGTCCGCCGGCCCGGGCTCAGGGCTGGCCGACCGGCACCCGCGTCCGCCGGCCCGGGCTCAGGGCTGGCCGACCGGCACCCGCTCCGCGGCCCGGCGGTCCCGGGCCGACTTGATCAGGCTGGCCGCGGTCGCGAGCGTCAGCGTCCCCAGGATGACGGTCAGGGAGAGCCAGATCGGGACGTGTGGCGCCCAGCTGATGTGCTCGCCGCCGTTGATGAACGGCAGGTTGTTGCCGGCGAGCGCCTCCAGGACCAGCTTCACGCCGATGAAACCGAGCACCACCGCGAGGCCGATGTTGAGGTAGATCAGCCGGTCAAGGAGGCCGCCGAGCAGGAAGTAGAGCTGCCGAAGCCCCATCAGCGCGAAGACGTTGGCGGTGAAGACCAGGTACGCATCCTGGGTGATCCCGAAGATCGCCGGGATGGAGTCGAGCGCGAAGACGAGGTCGGTGGTGCCGATCGCGATCAGGACGATCAGCATCGGGGTGAAGAGTCGACGACCGTTCTCGCGGACGGTGAGGCGGGTGCCGGAGAAGTCTCGGGAGACCGGCAGGGCGCGGCGGCTCCAACGGATCAGGACGTTCTCCTGGAACTCCTCCTCGGTCGGCTCCCCCTGCCGAAGGAAGTTGATCGCGGTGTAGATGAGGAAGGCCCCGAAGATGTAGAAGACCCAGGAGAACTGTGAGAGCAGCGCCGCCCCGGCCGCGATGAAGCCGCCCCGCAGGACCAGGGCGAGCACGATGCCGATCATCAGCACCTTCTGCTGGTACTGCCGGGGCACCCCGAACCGGGACATGATGATCACGAAGACGAAGAGGTTGTCCACCGACAGGCTGTACTCCGTGAGCCAGCCGGTGTAGAACTCGCCGGCAACGGTGAAGCCGTTGGTGACGGCGAGTCCCGCTCCGAAGAGCAGCGCGAGGCCCACGTAGAAGACGACCCAGAGGCTGGACTCCCGGAGGCTTGGCTCGTGTGGGCGATGCCCGATGATCAACAGATCCAACACGAGGATCGCCGTCAGCACGATCAGCGAGACGACCCACACCCAGACGGACACGTTCAAGACACTCCTCCGGCAGACACACAGCGTCGCTGACACGGCAGCGCACCGTGCGTCAGCGGCGTAAACGGTGGTGACTGTCGGAGGTCTCTTCCGCCGCCGCCGCCCGGCTCCCTGCCGCGCGACGACAACCTGCGGTGCCGGGTCCGTCGTGTCGATCGTTCGACCGGGGACCGTGTTGACGACACCACCGCGAAGGAATACTCCCCTCCTCCACAGGCCATTGTTCACCATTCCCCACCCGGGGCGCATCTTCCCCCGACCGGCGATACGCCAGACACCCCCGCCAGCGCATCCTAGGAGGCTAGATCAAAGCAGAACATTGGATCGCATATGCTCTTTTTGCCCAGTCTGGGCGCTTGCCGAAGCAGCAGGGACAGTGTCCAAAACATGAATGGTGCTGGTACCTTTCGCTGCGCGCGGATGACACCGTGCTGATTCACGGGCGCGACGATACCTGCCCGATTAGTGCTACTGAGTCCGATTCGTACGGTCTGTTGGTGGAGACGAGGCGAAACGTGGAAAGCACGGTGGCTGCAACCGGTATGCGGTCGGCGGCGAGGACGGAGGTGCGGCGGTGATCGCACTGCGGGTGTATCGTGCCCTGCCGAAGGCGTACCGGCTCAGGTTCATCCAGTTGCTTCCGCCGCAGCGGCAGCTGTGGCTGGTCCGGCGGCTGACCCGGATGGCGCCGCGCCGGGCCGCCGTACCGGTCGGGCAGCTGCGCCGGGTCAAGGACCGGGGCATCTCGATCCGCGCCCTGGTCGCCACCGAGGCCACCCCGGCCGAGCTGTGGCGCCGCAACCTGGACCTGGTCACCCAGACGCTGGAGAGCGCCGGCATCGACCACTTCTACGTCCGCCACCTCGACGACCTGCGCAGCGCGGTCGCGGTGCCGCTCAGCCGCAAGTCCGAGGTGCTCCGGGCGCTCACCCAGGCCGCCGCCCGGGGCAAGGGCATCGTCCTCCGCCACGTCAACAAGGCGGGCGACCCGATCAACCCCAAGCGGGCGAAGATCGTCCAGCTCTTCCACGCGGTGACCGACCCCACGGGCAGCACCGTGCTCGGCAGCCAGCACGCCTGCGAGGTCGAGTTCTGGCGCGCCGTACCGGCCAACGACTCCACCCCGATCCCCCAGATCGTCGCGCCGCGCGGCAACCAGGTTGCCCCGGCGCTGCCGGCGGCCGGCCAGACCGAGATGGTCCCGGCCGCCCAGCTCAACCGCTTCGTCCCCTTCGAGGGCGTCCGCTACCGGACCCGCACGGAGTTCACGCCGGTCAGCTACGAGCAGGTCACCTTCCCGATCGACCTGGTCTACACCTGGGTCGACGGCAACGACCCCGACTGGCAGCAGCGCAAGAACCAGGCACTGCGGGAGAACGGCGAGGCCGAGATCAACATCATCGCGGCCAACATGTCCCGGTACATCAGCCGGGACGAACTGCGCTACTCCATGCGGTCGGTGGTCGCGAACGTGCCCTGGATCCGGCAGATCTACCTGGTCACCGACGACCAGGTGCCGCCGTGGCTGGACACCGAGCACCCGATGGTCCGGGTGATACGGCACCGCGAGATCTTCGGCGACACGGGCAAGCTCCCGACCTTCAACTCGCACGCCATCGAGTCGCGGCTGCACCGCATCCCCGGGCTGAGCGAGCACTTCATCTACTGCAACGACGACATGTTCTTCGGCCGGCCGCTGCTGCCGGACACCTTCTTCCTCCCCAACGGCATCTCGAAGTTCTTCCCGTCGCCGGCCCAGCTCGACGTCGGCCCGGCGACGATCCACGACGCCCCGGTCACCGCGGCCGGTAAGAACAACCGCCGGCACATCGAGGAGCGGTTCGGCCGGACCATCACGCAGAAGATGCGGCACGTGCCGTACCCGCTGCGTAAGAGCGTGCTGGAGGAGATCGAGCAGAACCTGACCAAGGAGGTGCTGGGCACCGCCAGCCACCAGTTCCGGCACCCCGAGGACCTGTCGATCCCGTCGTCGCTGCAGCACTACTGGTCGTACTTCTCCGGCCGCGCGGTGCCCGGCCCGATCGAGTACACGTACGCCGACCTGGCGCACCCGTCCACGCCGGTCAAGCTGGCCCTGCTGCTCGCCCGCCGCCACAGCGACGTCTTCTGCCTCAACGACACCGAGTCGAGCGAGGTGCTCCTCTCCGAGCAGCACGCGATGCTGACCGACTTCCTGTCGGCGTACTTCCCCTTCCGGGCCCCGTTCGAGCTGCCGGCCGAGGTCGAGGCCGAGCGGGCCAAGATGACCGCCAGCGCCCGGGCCGAGGCGTACCTGCCCCCGGCACCCACCATCCCGGCACCTCGCGGCGCCGCTGACCTGGATGCGACGAACCCGCGGCCGGCCGGCCAGCCCGAGCGGGTCGGATGAGCCAGCAGAGCCGACGGTCCTGGTCACCGCCCCGGCTGCTCCAGCTCGCCTCCGGCGCCCGCCGCCGGGCGGACCAGGCCACCGACAGGATCGTCCGCCGGATCGGTCAGCTCCGGTACGACCCGGTCGCCAACCTGCCCCGGGCGACCGGCGACTTCGTCGGGGTGCTCGACGGCCGCACCCTGCAGGTCCACGCGGTGCTGCCGGCCGGCGTCGAGCGGCCCGACCAGGCCGAGCTGCTGCTCCTCCGCGGCCGGCACGTTCGGCGCTGCCCGGCGTCGGTGCGGACCGGCCCCGACGGCCGGCCGTCGGTGGAGGCACTCGTCCGACTCGGCGAGGAGCCCGGGGAACTGCCCCTCAGCAAGGGCACCTGGTCGCTGGCGGTCGCCGTCGCCGGGGCCGGCGGTGAGCGCCGGTACGGCGTACGGATCGCCGAGCTGCCGGAGCGGCCCGGCCCGACGGTGGAGGTTCCCCCACACCCGGTCTCCGGCTGGACGTACTGGCCCGGCCGGGGGGTGAAGGGGGTGGCCCAGTTGACCGTCACCGGCCCCGCCGCGCAGGCGGAGGTGACGGCGCTCGACCACGACGGCGCCCAGGCCCGGATCCGGGCCCGCCTGGTCGGCGTCCGACGCGTGGACGGGCCGGCGCTGGTCTTCTCCCCGCGCGGCGGCGGTCCCGACCGGGTGGTCCCGGTCGACGTGGTCGATGGCCGCTTCGAGGCCGTCGTGCCGGTGGCTGACCTTGCCACCGGCGCCCCGGGCGACGAGGTGATCTGGGACGTCCGGGTGCGGGTCTCCCCCGCCCGGCTCGTCCGGATCGGCCGGTTCCTGCACGACCTCCGCGAACCACGAGCGGTTCTGCTGACCAGTCGGGTCATCCTGCCCATCGGCGGGGATGACTTCGTCGGCTACCGCCCCTATTACACGGCGAGCGGCGGCCTGGCGGTCGCGCTCCTCCGCTTCACGCGCTTCACCGGGGTGCAGAGTTGAAGATCACGTTTCTCCTGATGACCGCCGACGCCATGGGCGGCACCGAACGCGCGGTGCTGACCCAGGCCGAGTATCTCGCCCAGCGGCACACGGTCGAGGTGCTCAGCGTCTACCGCACCAGCCAGCGGTCCTTCTACCAGACGGACGACCGGATCCGGGTGCACTACCTGATCGACCAGACCGGGAAGACGCCCCGGCCCACCCGCCCGTCCACCGTCGACGACGCCGACTTCGACCGCCTCTTCCGCAGCGCGCCCCGGCTGATGCCGCCGTCCTGGGACGAACACGCCAACCGGCTCTTCGAGCTGGAACTCGAGCGCGGCCTACGGTCGCTCGAGACCGACGTCCTGGTCACCTGCTCCCCCGCCCTGATGGCGATGGCGACCACCTTCGCGCCCCCGTCCGTGGTCACCGTGCACCAGGAGCACCGGCCGTCGCAGTTCCGCGGACCCACGGGCCAGCCACTCTTCGAGTACGTACCCCGGTTGGACGCGCTGGTGCTGCTGACCCAGCGGACCCGGGACTGGTTCGCGGACAGTTTCGGCGACGCCGTACCCCGGCTCGAGGTCATCCCCAACGGCATGGCGGAGGGTTTCCGTCCCCGGTCGAGCCTGCAGAACCCGATCGTGATGATGGCCGCCCGGATGCACAAGGAGAAGCAGGTCGACCACGCGATCCGGGCGTTCAGCAAGGTCGTCGCCACCCACCCGGAGTGGACGTTGCGGATCTTCGGGGACGGTCCGCTGCTCACCCCGCACCGCCGGCTCGCCGCCGATCTCGGCCTGCACGACCAGGTCCAGTTCATGGGTCCCACGCCGCGCATCGTCGAGGAGTGGTCAAAGGCGAGCATCGCCCTGCTCACCTCCCGCGACGGGGAGGCGCTCCCGCTCGTCCTGCTCGAGGCGTTCGCCGCTGGCGTGCCGGCGGTGGCGTACGACATCGAGACCGGCCCGGGCGAGATCATCACCCACGGCAAGAACGGCTTCCTCGTGCCCGCGGAGGACGAGGACGGGATCGCCGAGGCGCTGAACACCCTCATCGCCGACGAGAAGCTCCGGCAGGAGTTCGGTGCCAACGCGCTGCAGGCCTCCGAGGCCTACCGGCTCGGTCCGATCATGGAGCGGTGGGAGAAGCTCTACGCCGAGCTGCTCGCGAACCGCGACAGCCACGTGCAGAGCCGGGCCGACCGGGTGGCGATCTGGCTGAACCGCACCGGGGGGTCCGGCTTCGCGCCGGCGGCGCCCCGCCCCGGCTCGATCACCAGCGGGGAGAACGTCTCGGCCGTCGAGGCCCGGATCGAACAGGCCGTACCGGGCCTGGTGCGCTCCGGCGGACGCCTGGCGGTCGTCCGCGACGACATGGTGCCGGCCGACGCCGCGTACGCCAACCTCGTCGCGGTGACGGAGGTCCTCGACCGGTACGGCATCCCGTACTGGGTGGTCCCGGACCCCAACATCCGCCACCGGGTGGCGGTGACCGAGGACCGTCGGGAGGCTGTCCTGGCCGCGCTCGCCGAGGGCTTCGCCACCGCCCCGGTATACGCCGAGACGCTGGTCCGGGACGCGAAGGTAACCGGCGTGACCCTGGCGGCCTGTCTGCCCGGTGAACAGCGGGCCGCCACCGCCGCAGGTCTACGGGTGTTCCAGCCGACGGTCTCCACCTCGCGCACCCTGCGCTACGGCCCCGGGTACGGTTGTGACCTGGAGTTCTGGACGGAGTCGGCGGACGGCAAGGGTGTCGACCCGATCCGGCGGACCATCATCGGTACCACCATCCCCCGCGGCGCGACGAGCCCGGCGACGATCCGGATCAGGGAACGCGACTTCCCGACTATCGAGGGCTTTGCGCAGCGGTTCGTCACCGACGTCGACTTTCCGATCGACGTCGTCTACACCTGGGTGGACGGCAACGATCCGGCGTGGATCGCCCGCAAGAACGAGGTGCTCGCCTCATTTGGCCGGCCGCCGGCCGAGGCGGCGGGCGGTGAGGCCCGGTTCCGCAGCCGCGACGAGTTGCGCTACTCGCTGCGCTCCATCGACATGTACGCCCCCTGGGTCCGCAACATCTACATCGTCACCGCCGGGCAGACCCCTGCCTGGCTGGACACCTCGCATCCGCGGGTCCACGTGGTCGACCACAACGATCTCTTCGGCGGGCGGGGCCGGCTGCCGACGTTCAACTCGCACGCCATCGAGTCGCAACTCCATCACATTGACGGGCTGGCCGAGCACTTCATCTACTTCAACGACGACTTCTTCCTCGGGCGGCCGGTGGCTCCGACGCTGTTCTTCCACGCCAACGGGGTGGCGCAGTTCTTCCTGTCGCCGGTCCGGATCCCGATGGTGGAGGTGGACGAGGAGGACGACTTCAACTTCAGCGCGGCGAAGAACAACCGCCGGCTGATCCGGAACCTCTCCGGCCGTACGCTGGTCCAGGGTCTGCTGCACGCCCCGTACCCGATGCGGCGCAGCGTCGGCCTCGACCTGGACCGGGAGTTTCCGGAGGAGGTGGCGCGGACCGCGGCCAGCCAGCTCCGGGCGCACAGCGACATCTCGATCGCCTCCTCGCTGCACCACTACTACAGCTACCTGACCGGGCGCGCCGTCCCCGGCAGCATCGCCATGCAGTACGTGGACACCGGCGACCCGGCCAAGCACCCGATGCTGACGAGGATCCTGGTGACCCGGGAGTACGACTCGTTCTGCCTCAACGACACCCACCACGGGATGCTCGACCCCGACACGCAGCACCGGGTCGTCTCGGCGTTCCTGGAGAGCTACTTCCCCGTGGCGAGCCAGTTCGAGCGGGGCAGCCCGCGCAACCTGGCGGCCCGCCAGACCACCGGCAACGCCGCCTGAGGCAGCGACGCACCGTCGTCGCGCCCGCAGCGCCAACCTGCCTGCCGTGAGCCTGGGACGGGCCGCCCCCGCCGTCAGTGGCCGGGGTGGCCCGTGCCAGGCTCACGTCATGGTGTTGGAGGTTGCGCTGATCGACGTCGTTCCCGGGCAGGAAGAGGACTTCGTCCGGGCGTACGCGTCAGGTCACCACCTGGTGGCCACCACCCCGGGCTGCCGGTCGGTCCGGATGACCCGCGGGGTCGAATCACCGTCCCGGTTCGTGCTGCTGGTGGAGTGGGACTCGGTGGAGGCCCACCTGGAGAACTTCCGCGCGACCGAGCGGTTCACCGCATGGCGGGCGTTGATCGGCCCGTACTTCGCGACGCCGCCGGTGGTCGAGCACTTCGTCGACGTACCGGTGCCGGCCTGACGGTCGTCCGACCGAAACTGTCGGACGGCGGCGTTATCCTCCCCGAGCGGTTCGGGGTGAATGCCGCCGGCCCCGGCGGGTTCGGGGCTGCCGGGTCCGGCGGCTCACCACGACGGCCGCACCTCGGCCGCGCGTCCCGACCGTCGGTCATCCGACGGGGGTGACACCGCCGAGCGCCCGCGCCGCGACCCCCTCCCCGGTTCCTCCCGTCAAATCTGCCCCGCCCCGGCCGGCCGCGACCAAGCCGCCCTCGTGGCTCGGGAACGCGGCGACGGTGCCGTCGGGCCGGAGCAGCCCGGTGGCGGCTCACGCCGGCTGGTCCCGTTCCACCCAGTCCCCGGGCTTGCCCCAGTCACCCGGCTTCAGCACGAACTGCCCGTAGGGCACCGTCCACACCACCTCGTGCCCGAGCCGGTGCCCGCTGTGCCCCTCCTCCCCGTAGGCGGTGCCGTGGTCGGAGCAGATCAGCACCAGGCAGGGCCGGTCCCGGGAGGTGACGAGCGCGAAGAGGCGCCCGATGTGCCGGTCGACGTACTCCAGCGCCGCCGCGTGGCTCTCCCGGCTGTCCCGCTCGGCACCGGGCAGGTAGTGCCGGTTCGGCTGGTGAATCGCCGCCACGTTGACGAAGAGGAAGAGCGGCTTCTCCGGCGGCACCGTCGGCAGTACGGTGGCGATCCGGTCGAGCTGCGCCTCGAAGCAGCGGGGCGAGGAGACGCCGAACTCCGGCTCCCAGTGCGCCTCCGCGAACAGTCCGGGCAGCACGCTGCCGAGCGGAGAGCGTTGGTTGAAGAAGCCAACCCCGCCCACACAGACCGTGTGATAGCCGACGGCGGCGAGCGCGCGGACCACGTCCGGGGCGTCGAAGACCCAGGTCTCGTCGCTGGTCGTCGTGCTGTCCTGGGAGGCCGCGGCGAAGAGCCGCGGATGCGGACCCGGCGTCGTCGGGGTGGGGAGGAAACCGGCGAAGAACGCCTGGTGGGCGGCATAGGTGAAGCTGGCCGGGCTGTGCCGGGCCTCCCACGTCCCGCCCGGCAGGGCCCGGGCCAGGTTCGGGGTCCGTCCGGCCGCGGCCAGCTCGGCGGCCACGTCGTAGCGGAGCGTGTCGAGGGTGACGAACAACAGGTCGTGGGTGCCGATGAGGTCTTTCACGCCATCCTCCCGTCAGTCGTTCCGCCTCGCCGCCACACCCGCCGGCGGAGCCACCGTCCACCATGGTCGGACCGATCCCGGAACGCGCATACCGTCGTGTCTTGCATAGCAGGCCCGACTGACGGGGTCGTACCCGGTCGGCGGGGTGCGGTCGCCTCCGCCGCCCGGAGGACGACCGCGGCGCCGGGAGCGCCGGCCGGGTCGGGCTCTCCGGAGCGTGGACGGTTCCTGGACAGTCATCCGCCGATCATGCCAGTTCCGCCACGGCCGTCCTTCCGCCGGTGGCGGGCGTGCCGCCGGCGCACGGTCGGACGCGCGGATCGGCAGGTGAGCGGCGCGGTCGACGGACCACAGTGGAGGCTTGGCACCGCCGGGGTTCCAGGGGAGAGGCGCCCCGGTTCGGGTTGAATGAACGCCATGACGGAACGAGTCGCCCTGATCACCGGGGTCAGTCGCCGAATCGGCATCGGTGCGGCGGTGGCCCGACGTTTCGCCTCCGCCGGCTACCGGTTGTACCTCAGCGGCCTGCCCGACTACGACGCGGCGCAGGACTACGGCGGCGGCCCCGAGGACGTACCGGCGCTCCTCGCCGAACTCAGCACGCGTACCGGGGATGCCGACCGGGTGCGCTACCAGGCCGTCGACCTGTGCGAGCCCTCCGCGCCGGGGGAGCTGGTCCAGGCGGCGGTACGCGCGCACGGTCGACTGGACGTCGTCGTCGCGGTGCACGCGTACTCGACGTACACCCCGTTGGGCAGCCTGGACGCCGCCGAGATCGACCGACACCTGATCGTCAACGTCCGGGCCACCCTGCTGCTGGCCGAGGCGTTCGCGGCGGCGTTCACCGCCGACTCCGGGGGCCGGCTGGTGCTGTTCTCCAGCGGGCAGCGGCTCGGCCCCATGCCCGGGGAGTTGGCGTACGCCGCCAGCAAGGCCGGTGTGGAGGACCTCACCCGGCAGCTGAGCCCGCTGTTGATGCCGAGGGGTATCACGGTGAACTGCATCAACCCGGGTCCCACCGACACCGGGTACCTCTCCGGTCCGGACCGGGAGGCGGTCGCCCGGATGTTTCCGGGCGGCGAGTGGGGCATCCCGGACGACGCCGCCCGGCTGGTCGAATGGCTCTGTTCGCCGGATGGCCGGTGGGTCACCGGTCAGGTGATCGACTCCGAGGGCGGCTTCAACCGGTACCGCTGACCGCGTCACGGCGGCGGAGCCGGCGCGCGGCCGTCGCCGCTACGCGACCCCGGCCGCGTCCATCCCGCGCAGTTCCTTCTTGAGTTCGGCGATCTCGTCCCGGATCCGGGCGGCCAGCTCGAACTGGAGTTCGCGGGCCGCGGCGAGCATCTGCTCGTTCAGCTCCTGGATGAGCTGCGCCAGGTCGGCCCGGGCCATGCCCTCGCGGGACGGCCCCGCCCCGCCCCGGCCCCGGCTGCGGGTCTCCGGCACCGGTGCCTTGCCTCGGGACAGCTGCCGCGCCGCGCCGCCGACCTGGGTGGTCACCCCCTCGGTGTCCTCCGCCTCGCGGTAGATGTCGTCGAGGATGTCGTGGATCTTCTTGCGGAGCGGCTCCGGGTTGATGCCGTGCGCCTTGTTGTGGGCGATCTGCTTGGCCCGCCGCCGGTTGGTTTCCTCGATCGCCTCCGCCATCGACGGGGTTATCGTGTCGGCGTACATGTGGACCTGTCCGGAGACGTTGCGGGCGGCCCGGCCGATGGTCTGGATCAGGGAGCGGCCGCTGCGCAGGAAGCCCTCCTTGTCGGCGTCGAGAATCGCCACCAGGGAGACCTCGGGCAGGTCCAGCCCCTCTCGTAGCAGGTTGATCCCGACCAGGACGTCGTAGTCGCCCTTGCGCAGCTCGCGCAGCAGCTCGACCCGGCGCAGGGTGTCGACCTCGGAGTGCAGGTAGCGGACCCTGATGCCGTGCTCCAGCAGGTAGTCGGAGAGGTCCTCGGCCATCTTCTTGGTCAGTGTGGTGACCAGGACCCGCTCGTCCCGCTCGGTACGCAGCGTGATCTCGTGCATCAGGTCGTCGATCTGCCCCTTGGTGGGCTTCACGATCACCTCGGGGTCGACCAGGCCGGTCGGCCGGATCACCTGCTCGACCACCTCGCCCTGGGCCTGCTCCAGCTCCCAGGGGCCGGGCGTGGCGGAGAGGTAGACCATCTGGCCGACCCGCTCCAGGAACTCGTCGAACCGCAGCGGACGGTTGTCGGCCGCGCTGGGCAGCCGGAAGCCGTGCTCGATCAGTATCCGCTTCCGCGAGGCGTCGCCCTCGTACATCCCGCCGATCTGCGGGATCGTCACGTGCGACTCGTCGATGACGGTCAGGAAGTCGTCGGGGAAGTAGTCCAGCAGGCAGTGCGGCGGGCTGCCGTACGTCCGGCCGTCGATGTGCATGGAGTAGTTCTCGATGCCGGAGCAGAAGCCGACCTGGCGCATCATCTCGATGTCGTACGTCGTCCGCATCCGCAGCCGCTGCGCCTCCAGCAGCTTGCCCTGGCGTTCCAGCTCGGCGAGGCGCTCGGCCAGCTCGGCCTCGATGCCGGCGATCGCCCGCTCCATCCGCTCGGGTCCGGCGGCGTAGTGCGTGGCCGGGAAGATCAGGAGGTGGTCGACCTCCCGGATCACGTCCCCGGTCAACGGGTTCAGGTAGTAGAGCTTCTCCACCTCGTCGCCGAAGAACTCGATGCGGAGCGCCAGCTCCTCGTAGGCCGGGATGATCTCCAGCGTGTCGCCCCTGACCCGGAACGTGCCGCGGTTGAAGGCCATGTCGTTGCGGGTGTACTGGATGTCGACCAGCCGGCGGAGCAGCGTGTCGCGCTCGATCTCCTCGCCGACGCTGATCCGGACCGCCCGGTCGAGGTACTCGTCCGGGGTGCCCAGGCCGTAGATGGCCGAGACGGTGGCCACGACCACGACGTCCCGGCGGGTCAGCAGCGACATCGTCGCGGAGTGCCGCAGCCGCTCGACCTCCTCGTTGATCGAGGAGTCCTTCTCGATGTAGGTGTCGGTCTGCGGAATGTACGCCTCGGGCTGGTAGTAGTCGTAGTAGGAGACGAAGTACTCCACCGCGTTGTGCGGCAGCAGCTCACGGAACTCCTTGGCGAGCTGGGCGGCGAGGGTCTTGTTCGGGGCCAGTACCAGGGTTGGCCGCTGGAGCCGCTCGATCAGCCACGCGGTCGTGGCGCTCTTGCCGGTGCCGGTGGCGCCGAGTAGTACCGAGTGCCGCTCGCCGCGCCGGATCCGCCGCTCCAACTCGGCGATGGCCGTGGGCTGGTCGCCGGAGGGCTGGAACTCGCTGACCACCTGGAAGCGGCCGTCACGTCGGGGAATGTCGAGCGCCATGACCTCAACCGTACGCCGCCGGTCCGACAGGACACAGCACGGTGCCGGGCCGCCGTGGCAACCGTGGGTACACGATCGGTTTCGATATGGTCATTGTGTGTATAAGGTGACCGCGCTACGGTTTTAGGGTAGGCCGCTCGCGGCGGCCGACCGGGTCCGCGACCGGCCGCCACACCAGCCGTCGCACCCGGGATCGAGGTTGCAGCCCTGGCGCGAGCCGGCGAGCGCACCGACGGCCGCCGCGAGCGGCCCTTTTTCGTCCGTGGTCATCCCGTCCGTTCCCGACCCCGTCGGCCGCCTAGGGGCGCCAGCCGGTGGCCGCCGCCCACGCCTCGGCCCGCTCGTGTTCCCGGTCGAACCACGGCTCCTTGCCCGCGGCGTACGCGTCGACGTCGGGGCTGGTCGCGACCAGCCTCTGCTTGAGCCGGAGGTACGCGGACCGCTGCTCGGGGTCGGCCCGCAGGTGGTCGCGCATCAGCAGGGCGTACCGCCAGCCCGGCGAGCCGACGACCCGGACGTGCAGGTTCACCGGCCGTCCCGGGTCCGCGCTGCCGTGCAGCCGCTTCTCCCAGCGGTCGGCATCGGTCGGGAACCGTGGGTTGTCCCACCACTGTCCCGGATACCGGGGAAAGCCCGCCTCGGCGAGCCGGTCCGCGACCGCGTCGGCCTCCGCCATCGACCCAACCCCCACCTGGATGTCGATGACGTCCCTGGCCGGCAGGCCCGGTACCGCGGTCGAGCCGACGTGGTCCACCCGGATCTCGGCCGGGCGGAGCGCGTGCCGGATCCGGGCGGCGAGCCGGGTGAACTGGGCCGGCCAGTCGGGATCGGGCGCGACGAGCCGAGCCTCGGTGAGTCGGACCGGCAGCCGCTCGCGCACGTTCCGCTCGTACGGGAGTAGCCGTTCCCGCCACAGGGTGTCGACGGCGGCGTGCAGCGTGGCGAGGTCGGCGTCGTTGTCCAGCAGGACATCGGCGGCGGCCTCCCGGCGCGCGTCCCCGGCCTGGGCCCGGATCCGCTGCTCGGCCTGGGTGGCCGTCATGCCCCGGTCCCGTACGAGTCGTCCGATCCGGGTCTGCTCCGCCGCCCGCACCACGACGACCAAGTGGTACGTCGGCGCCAGCCCCACCTCGACCAGCAGCGGTACGTCGTTGACGACGATCGCGTCCGGTGCCGCCTCTGCGGCGAGTTGGGCGGTTCGGGCCCGGACCCGGGGGTGGATGATCTGCTCCAGGCGGGCCCGGGCCGCGGGATCGCCAAACACGATCTCGCCCAGTGCCGGCCGGTCGAGGCTCCCGTCGGGCCGGCAGACCCGGGTGCCGAAGGCGGCGACGACCTCGCGGAGACCCTCGGTGCCCGGCTCGACCACCTCCCGGGCAAGCCGGTCGGCATCGATCACGACGGCGCCGTGGTGGGCCAACCGGGCCGCGGCGACACTCTTGCCCGACCCGATGCCGCCGGTCAGTCCGATCATCAGCACTGCTGTAGTCAACCAAACGGCGTCAGGCCCGCCTCCGGGGCACCCGGTGGAAACCGGGTGCCGGGAGACGGGCCTGACCGCGATGATTGTCGCCCGGGGCCGGGCCGCTACGCGGCGTCGGCGATCACTTGCCGCCGGCGAGCTTCTCGCGAAGCGCCGCGAGGGCCTCGTCCGTGGCGAGCGTGCCGGACGGCTCCTCGGCCTGGCGCGCCGACGTGCCGCCGGAGCCGCCGGTGGCCGTGCCGCCGGCCGCGGCCGCCGCCGCCTCGGCCTCGAGGGCGCGGGACTGCTGCACCTGCTTGGTGTGGGCCTCCCAGCGCTGCCGCGCCTCGGCGTACTGCTGCTCCCAGGCCTCGCGCTGCTTCTCGTAGCCCTCCAGCCACTCCCCGGTCTCCGGGTCGAAGCCCTCGGGGTAGATGTAGTTGCCGTCGGCGTCGTAGTTCGCGGTCATGCCGTAGAGGGTGGGGTCGAAGTGCTCCTCGCCCTCGATGAAGCCCTCGTTGGCCTGCTTGAGCGACAGCGAGATCCGCCGGCGCTCCAGGTCGATGTCGATGACCTTGACCATGACCTCGGAGCCGACCTGGACGACCTGCTCCGGGATCTCCACGTGCCGCTCGGCGAGCTCGGAGATGTGGACCAGACCCTCGATGCCGTCGTCGACGCGGACGAAGGCGCCGAACGGCACCAGCTTGGTGACCTTGCCGGGCACGATCTGCTGGATCGCGTGGGTCCGGGCGAACTGCCGCCACGGGTCCTCCTGGGTCGCCTTCAGCGACAGCGAGACCCGCTCGCGGTCGAGGTCGACGTCGAGGACCTCGACCTCCACCTCCTGGCCGACCTCGACGACCTCGGACGGGTGGTCGATGTGCTTCCAGGAGAGCTCGGAGACGTGCACCAGGCCGTCCACGCCGCCCAGGTCGACGAAGGCGCCGAAGTTGACGATCGAGGAGACGACGCCCTTGCGGACCTGGCCCTTCTGCAGCTTGTTGAGGAACTCGGTGCGGACCTCGGACTGGGTCTGCTCGAGCCACGCCCGGCGGGACAGCACCACGTTGTTGCGGTTCTTGTCCAGCTCGATGATCTTGGCCTCGAGCTCGCGGCCGACGTACGGCTGGAGGTCCCGCACCCGGCGCATCTCGACCAGGGAGGCGGGGAGGAAGCCGCGCAGACCGATGTCGAGGATGAGGCCGCCCTTGACCACCTCGATGACGGAGCCGCGGACGACGCCGTCCTCCTCCTTGATCTTCTCGATCGTGCCCCAGGCCCGCTCGTACTGGGCCCGCTTCTTCGAGAGGATCAGGCGCCCTTCCTTGTCCTCCTTCTGCAGGACGAGGGCCTCGATGTGATCACCGACCGACACCACCTCGGCGGGGTCCACGTCGTGCTTGATCGACAACTCACGCGAGGGGATGACACCCTCGGTCTTGTAGCCGATGTCGAGCAGGACCTCGTCCCGATCGACCTTGACGACGGTGCCTTCGACAATGTCGCCGTCGTTGAAGTACTTGATGGTCTCGTCGATGGCGGCGAGGAACGCTTCCTCGGACCCGAGGTCGTCGACGGTGACCTTAGTGGCGCTCGAGGTGGCCTCGATGCTGCTCGTCATGTGGGCGGTTGCTCCGGTCGGATGGATGTCACAGCAGGTTTGTCTCGCGGTGACCCGTCTGCGCCTGCGGACCCGCCGCCGGCCACCCCGAACGACCGCAGTCCGATCGTGCGGCGTGCCCGGCGACCGCGAGCCTGCTCCCTGCCGAGGCACACGATCCGCGAGCGCATCGAACAGCTTACCGTGCGCATTACCACAGCATGCAAGCCCTCCCCGCACGTGATGAGATCCGTTGTCCACTGCTCGGGAAGAGCTGCTGCCGGGCCACCCGGCTAACTGCCCGGGATCACCCCAGGAGAAGGTACCTTACCCTCCCGGCGGGCGATTCGGGTGGCCGGGGACTACCGTGACGGGATGCACGACGACACCCTGCCGGCCGGCGTCGGCGTGACCGACGCGCTGCCCGCCGACGACGATCCGCCCAGGGTGCTCCGGCGCCTGGTGACCAACGCCGAGAGCCGACGGGCCAGCCGCCGGTGGTGGGATCTGGACGCCGACGCCTACCAGGCCGAACACGGCGCGTTTCTGGGCGAGGTGGACTTCGTCTGGTGTCCCGAGGGGCTGCGCGAGGCCGACGCCCGGCTCCTCGGCGAGCTGCGGGGCCGACGCGTTCTCGAGCTCGGCTGTGGGGCGGCCGCCGCCGCCCGCTGGCTGGCCACCCAGGGCGCCCACCCGGTCGGGCTGGACCTCTCCGCCGGCATGTTGCGGCACGCGACCCGGGCCGCCGCGACCTCCGGGGTTCGCGTGCCGCTGGTCCAGGCCGACGCCCTGGCCCTGCCGTTCGGTGCGGAGACGTTCGACATCGTCTGTACGGCGTTCGGCGCGATCCCGTTCGTCGCCGACTCCGCGGCGGTGCTGCGCGAGGTGTTCCGGGTCCTCCGCCCCGGCGGCACCTGGGTGTTCTCGATCACCCACCCGATACGGTGGATCTTCCCGGATGACCCGGGTGAGGGAGGCCTGACCGTCAGGCACTCGTACTTCGACCGCCGCCCGTACGTGGAGCAGGACGCCGACGGGGTGCCGACCTACGTCGAGCAGCACCGCACCCTCGGCGACCGGGTCCGGGAGATCGTCGGCGCCGGCTTCGTGCTGCGCGACCTGGTCGAGCCGGAGTGGCCGGCCGGGCACGACCGGATCTGGGGGCAGTGGAGTCCGCTGCGCGGTCGGCTCTTCCCCGGCACCGCCATCTTCGTCTGCGACAAGCCACTGCGCGGGCCGGCGTAGGGGCCCGACTCACTATGCTGGCCTGGTGAGCGCCGAGCCAGTCGCGCAGCAACCGGGGCCATGGCAGCCGGACCCGGTCCGGCAGCGCCAGGCCGGCTACACCCTGGAGGACCTCCTCGACCTGCCCCCGGACGCTCCCCGCGTCGAACTCGTGGACGGAGTCATCCACGTGGTCCCCTCCCCCACCCTGGGCCACCAGAACATCGCCGGTCTGCTCTGGCACTGGTTGCGCACCCACGCCCCGGCGCACCTGCGGGTCGCCCAGGCGGTCGGAGTGGCACTCGGTGCCAACTTCACCCGGGAACCGGACGTCCTGGTCCACCTGGCCGAGGTGCCGGCCGAGCGGCACTTCCTGCTGCCGCACGAGGTGATGCTCGCGATCGAGGTGGTCTCACCCGGCACCCGCCGCACCGACCGGTTCAGCAAGCCGGCCGAGTACGCCGGCGCCGGCATCCCGGCCTACTGGCGGGTGGAGCAGGATCCGGTCCAGATCTCCGCGTACCGGCTCGCCGACCGGCCCGGGCCCAGTGGCCGCCGGGAGTACGAGCTGCTCGCCGAGACCGCCGACCTGCTGACGGTGGAGCACCCGTTCCCGCTGGCGTTGCCGATCGCCGAGATCACGCCGTAGCGGCGCTGTTTCGCCTCTGGGCCGGCGGGTAGGCCCAGGTATGCCGGAGCGGAGGAAGCTGCACAGGGGCGACCGGGTGAGCTGGCGCAGCCACGGTTCCCGCGCGTACGGCACCGTCCAGGAGGAGATCACGGAACGGACGTACGCCGCGAAGCGTACGGTCGCCGCGTCGAGGGAGAATCCGCAGTACCGGGTCCGGACCGACGACGGACGGGACGCGGTGCACAAACCGGAGGCGCTCGACGATGAGTAGCCGCGACGACGGCCGCGACATCGTTCGGGAGTTCCGGGACGCGGTCAACATGAATCCGGGTGAGCTGGACCGGTGGCTCGCCACCGACGCCTCGAAGGCGGTCGGCTGGCGCCACGACGGTGGCGAGTCGGTCGGTCACGAGTCCGGGCGGCGGATCATCGAGCTGTTGCGCAAGCGGACCAACCAGTTCACCGAACGCGACCTCGCCCACATGCGCAAGGTCGTCGGGTACGTCCGCCGACACATGGCCCAGCGGCCCGCCGGCGACGTCCGGAACACCCGCTGGCGGTACTCGCTGATGAACTGGGGCCACGACCCGTTGAAGGAGCCGCTGCCGCCACCCGGCGGCCCGTCGCGGAAGGCGCTGCAGCGGCATCGGGCCGCGGAGCGGTCGGCGCGCCAGACCCGGCGTGGGTGAGCCGGCGCCCGGCCGGGTCCGTTGCCGCCCGTCGCGGGCGGAGCGCCCCGGGCGAGGCTCGGTGCGGATGTGGTGGCCCGAACGGCGGATCGTCAGTGGCCGGCGCTGTTCCAGTCCGCGCCGACGCCGACCGTGACCTCCAGCGGCACCGCCAGCGGATAGGCCCCGCCCATCTCGCGGCGAACCAGCTCCTCCAGCGCCGCCCGCTCGCCCGGCGCGACCTCGAAGACCAGTTCGTCGTGGACCTGGAGCAGCATCCGGGACCGGAGCCCGGCCTCGCGCAGCGCGGCGTCGATGTGCAGCATCGCCACCTTGATGATGTCCGCCGCCGAGCCCTGGATCGGCGCGTTGAGCGCCATCCGCTCGGCCATCTCGCGCCGTTGCCGGTTGTCGCTGACCAGGTCCGGCAGGTAGCGACGGCGGCCGAGGATCGTCTCGGTGTAGCCGTCGTGCACCGCCCGCCTGACCACCGACTGGAGGTAGTCACGGACTCCACCGAACCGGCTGAAGTACTCCTCCATCAGGGCCCGCGCCTCGTCGGCCGGGATACCGAGCTGCTGGCCGAGCCCGAAGGCGCTCAGGCCGTACGCCAGGCCGTAGTTCATCGCCTTGATCTTGCGCCGTTGGTCGCTGGTGACCTCGGTCAGCGACACGCCGAAGACCGACGAGGCGGTGACGGCGTGGAAGTCGGCACCCGAGTGGAACGCCTCGATCAGCGCCGCGTCGCCGGAGAGGTGCGCCATGATCCGCATCTCGATCTGGCTGTAGTCGGCGGTGAGCAGGCACTCGTAGCCCGGCCCCACGACGAACGCCCGGCGGATCCGTCGGCCCTCCTCCGTCCGGATGGGGATGTTCTGGAGGTTGGGGTCGGTCGAGGAGAGGCGGCCGGTCGCCGCCACGGTCTGGTGGAAGGTGGTGTGGATCCGGCCGTCGTCGGAGACCGACTTCAGCAGGCCGTCGACGGTCGACTTGAGTCGGGCCACGTCGCGGTGCCGGAGCAGGTGCTCCAGCAGCGGGTGGGGCTGCTGGGCGTAGAGCCACTGCAGGGCGTCGGCGTCGGTGGTGTAGCCGGTCTTGATCTTCTTGGTCTTGGGCAGGCCCAGTTCGGTGAAGAGGATCTCCTGTAGTTGCTTCGGGGACCCGAGGTTGAACTCCCGGCCGATCACCGCGTACGCGGCCTGTGCCACCGCCTTGACCTCGCCGGCGAAGTGCGCCTCCAGCTCCGACAGGTAGTCGGTGTCGGCCGCGATGCCGGTCCGTTCCATCCCGGCGAGGACCTCGACCAGCGGCAGCTCCACCTCGGCGAGGAGCCGCGCCGACTGCTCGCCGGCGCGGGACAGCTCACCGGCGAGCGCGTCCGCGAGGTCCAGGGTGGCCCGGGCCCGCAGCATGAGGTTCTGCTCGACCTCGCCGTCGTTGCCCATGCCCTCGAAGGCGAGCTGCCCGGTGTCGGGGGTGTCGACCCGCAGTTCCCGGTGCAGGTACCGCAGGGCCAGGTCGGTCAGGTCGTAGGAGCGCTGGTCGGGGCGGGCCAGGTAGGCGGCGAGCGCGGTGTCCCGGGTGACCCCGCGCAGCGTCCAGCCGTGCGCGGCGAACGCCAGCAGCGCGGGCTTGCTGTCGTGCAGCACCTTGGGCCGGGCCGGGTCGGCGAGCCAGGCCGCCACGGCCGCCTCGTCGGCCGGCTCCAACGCGGCCGGGTCGAACCAGCCGGCGGCACCGGTCGCGGTGGCCACCGCAACCCCGGTCAGGCTGCCCGTCCCGCGGCCGAAGGTGCCGGTCACGGCGATCCCGACCGGGGTGCCGACCGGGGTGTGCTCGGCGAGCCAGCCGGCCACCTCGCCGGCCCCGAGGACCTTTCCGGCCAGGTCGAAGCCGGCCTCGGCCTCCGGCTCCACCGCGTCGAGGTACTGGTAGAGCCGATCCCGGAGGATGCGGAACTCGAGGGTGTCGAAGACCTGGTGCACGGCCTCCCGGTCCCAGCCGGGCCAGCGGGCGTCCTCGGGGCGCAGCGGCAGCTCCAGGTCGGAGACCAGGCAGTTGATCTCGTAGTTCCGGATGACGTCGGCGAGCCGCTCCCGCAGGCTCTCCCCGGCCTTGCCCTTGATCTCGTCAGCCCGGGCCACCACGCCCTCGACGCCGCCGTACTGGTTGATCCATTTTGCGGCGGTCTTGGGGCCGACGCCCGGCACCCCCGGGAGGTTGTCGCTGCTCTCGCCAACCAGCGCCGCGAGGTCGCGGTAGCGCTCGGGGCCGACGCCGTAGCGAGCGGTGACCGCCGCCGCGTCCATCCGGGCCAGGTCGGAGACGCCCTTGCGCGGGTAGAGCACGGTGATCCGGTCGTCGACCAGCTGGAAGGCGTCTCGGTCACCGGTGCAGATCAGCACCGACATGCCCTGGTCACGGGCCTGGCAGGCGAGGGTGGCGATGACGTCGTCCGCCTCGTAGCCCTCCTTCTCCACCACCGGGATCCGCAGCGCCGCGAGGACCTCCTTGATGAGGCTGACCTGGCTCTTGAAGTCGGTCGGGGTCTCGCTGCGGCCCGCCTTGTACTCCGCGTAGCGCTCGGTGCGGAAGGAGTGGCGGGAGACGTCGAAGGCGACGGCGATGTGGGTGGGCTGCTCGTCCCGCAGCACGTTGATCAGCATCGAGGTGAAGCCGTAGACCGCGTTGGTGGGCTGCCCCGTGGTGGTGGAGAAGTTCTCGACCGGCAGGGCGAAGAAGGCCCGGTAGGCCAGGGAGTGACCGTCGAGCAGGAGCAGGCGCGGCGTAGAGGCTGTCACGATAGGCGACTCTAGTCGGACCCCCCGACAGCGGGACCACCCCCGGGGCCCGCGCGCGTCGCCGGCCCCGGGCGGCCTCACAGGACCTTGGCGAGGAACGCCTGGGTTCGCTCGTGCCGCGGGTTGGCGATCACCTCGCGGGGCGGCCCGGATTCCACCACCACGCCGCCGTCCATGAAGACCAGCGAGTCGCCCACCTCGCGGGCGAAGCCGATCTCGTGGGTCACGACGATCATGGTCATCCCGTCCCGCGCCAGGTCCTTCATCACGTCCAGCACCTCGCCGACCAGTTCCGGGTCCAGTGCGCTGGTCGGCTCGTCGAAGAGCATCACCTTCGGCTGCATGGCCAGCGCCCGGGCGATCGCCACCCGCTGCTGCTGGCCCCCGGAGAGCTGCCCGGGATAGGCGTTGAGCTTGCTGGCCAGCCCGACCCGGTCCAGCAGCTCGATGCCCCGCTGGCGGGCCACGGCCGCGGGCTCCCGGCGGACCCGCAACGGCGCCTCGATCACGTTCTCCAGGGCCGTCATGTGCGGGAACAGGTTGAATCGCTGGAACACCATGCCGATCGACCGGCGCTGCGCGACGACCTCCTTCTCCCGCAGCTCGTACAGCTTGCCGCCGCGCTCGCGGTAGCCGACCAGCTCGCCGTCGACCCAGATCCGGCCGGCGTTGATCTTCTCGAGGTGGTTGATGCAGCGCAGGAAGGTCGACTTGCCCGAGCCGGACGGCCCGAGCACGCAGCAGACCTCGCCGGCGCGTACCTCGAGATCGACGCCGCGGAGCACCTCGAGGTGACCGAAGGACTTGTGCACGTTCTCGGCCCGCACCATCGGGCCGGACTCGGCGGCCGACGGGGCGGCCTGCGCGGGGATCGTCGCCTCGGTCATCGGGCCGTCTCCGTCCCGCCGGGGGCGCCGCCGCTCTCCGCGGTGACGTTGCGCAGCCGGAACCGGGCCCGCTCGGACCGGCCGTAGCCCTTCCCGTAGTGCCGTTCCAGGAAGTACTGGCCGACCAGCAGGACGCTGGTCAGGAGCAGGTACCACAGACAGGCGGCCACGTACATCGGGAAGATCTGGAAGGTGCGTTTGCCCACGGCGTCGAGCTGGAAGAACAGCTCCATGCTGACCGGCACGTACATCAACAGCGAGGTGTCCTTGAGCATCGCGATCGTCTCGTTGCCGGTCGGCGGAATGATCACCCGCATCGCCTGCGGGAGCACCACCCGACGCAGCGTCTGGCCGCGGGTCATGCCCAACGCCCCGGCCGCCTCGGTCTGCCCCGGGTCCACCGACTGGATCCCGGCCCGGACGATCTCGGCCATGTACGCGGCCTCGGAGAGCGCCAGCCCGAGCAGACCGGCCATGAACCCGGTCAGCAGGTCGCGGGAGTCGAAGCCGAACAGCCGCAGCTCAAGATTGTCGATGCCGAAGAGCCGCCCGAGATGGGTGTCGAACGGCACCCCGAACTCGATCCGGCTCCAGAGGATGCCGATGTTGCCGAAGACGGCCAGCAGTACCAGCCGGGGCACGGCCCGGAAGAACCAGGTGTAGAGCCAGGCGACCCCGCGCAGGATGGGATTGGGTGAGAGCCGCATGACCGCGACCACCACCCCGAGCGCCACCCCGATCAGCATCGCGCTGATCGTCATCAGCACCGTGCCGCGCACCAGCCCGTCGATGATCGGCGGGCGGAACATGTGGTCGATCATGAACGACCACTGGAACGCGTCGTTCGTCAGCAGGACGTGCAGGAACATCGCGGCCAGCACGGCCAGCACTGCGACGGTGACCCAGCGTCCGGGGTGACGGACGGGCACAGCCTTGATCGGCTCCGGCCGTGCCCGTTCGGTCGCGGTCTTCTCGGCGGTCATCTCACATCACGGGTTGATCGTCACGTCACGGGTTGATCGCCGGAGCGGTGATCGCCCCGTCGCCGACCTTCCACTTCTCCAGCACGGTCCGGTACGACCCGTCGTCGATCAGCGCCTTGACCGCGTCCCGCACCGCCTCGGCGAAGGCGGTCTGGTCCTTGGCGACCACATAGCCGTACGGGGCGGCGTCGTACATCTTGTCCAGCAGCTCGAGCTGGCCGCCGGACTGGGTGACCGCGTACGCGCTGACCGGGTAGTCGGCCAGCATGGCGTCGTCCTTGCCGGAGACCACGGCCGCGGTGGCCGCGTCCTGGCCCGGGAACTGGTCGATGGTGATCGCCGGCTTGCCCGCGTCGGTGCACGCCTTCGACCGGGCCTGGATGTCCTCGACCTGGACGGTGTCCTTCTGCACGGCGATCTTCTTGCCGCAGGCGTTGTCGAGGGTGACCCCGGCCGGGTTGCCCTTCCTGGTCGCCCACTGGGTGCCGACCTGGTAGTAGCTGACCATGTTGGCCTGGGCCTTGCGCTCGTCGTTGATGGTGAACGACGAGACGCCGACCTCGTACTTGCCGGAGTTGACCCCGGCGATGATGTCGCCGAAGTTCGCCGAGACGAACTCGGCCTTCAGGCCGAGCTTCGCGGCGACCGCGGTGAAGAGTTCGACGTCGAAGCCGATCACGGTCTTGCCGTCGGTGTCGAGGAACTCCGCGGGGGCGTACGTCGAGTCGGTCCCGACGACGATCTTGCCATCGGCCTTGATCGCGTCCGGCACCTTGGACGCGAGGGCCGAATCCGGCGCCGCGGACACCGACGGGCCGGACCCGGCGGGCGTCTCCTCCTCCCCGCAGGCGGCGAGGGACAGGCTGAGCAGAGCGGCCCCGGCGATGCTGAGCGCCCGCCGCCGGCCTCTTGTCGTCGTGAACATGTGATCCTCCTGATTACCGGGCCAGCGGGCACGGCTAGGCCACGCCCAGGTACGCCTCTTTCACCGCGGGGTCGTGCAGCAGGTCGGCTCCGGTGCCGCTCTTGACGATCCGTCCGGTCTCCAGCACGTACGCCCGATGCGCCCGGGCCAACGCCTGCTGCGCGTTCTGCTCGACCAGCAGGATCGTGGTGCCCTGGGCGTTGATCTCCGTGATGATCGAGAAGATCTGCTGGATCAGCATCGGCGCCAGCCCCATCGAGGGCTCGTCGAGCAGCAGCAGCTTGGGGCGGCTCATCAGGGCCCGGCCCACGGCGAGCATCTGCTGCTCCCCGCCGGAGAGGGTGCCGCCGGGTTGCTTGCGCCGTTCGGCCAGCCGGGGGAAGAGCTCCATCACCCGGGCCAGGTCCTTGGCCACCTCGGCCCGGTCCCGCCGGGTGTAGGCCCCCATCTCCAGGTTCTCCAGCACCGTCATGCCGGGGAAGATGCCCCGCCCCTCCGGTGCCTGACAGAGCCCGCGACGGACCCGCAGGTCGGCCCGGAGCCTGGAGATGTCCTCGCCGGCGAAGCGGATCCGGCCCGAGGCGATCGGCCGGATGCCGGAGATCGCCCGCATCGTCGTGGTCTTGCCGGCGCCGTTCGCGCCGATCAGCGCCACGATCTCGCCCTCGTCGACGGTGAGGCTGATTCCGTGCAACGCCTGGATCCGCCCGTAGAGCAGGCTGACGTCCTCGATCTCAAGCAGCATCTTCCGGCACCCCCAGGTAGGCAGCGATCACCCGGGGGTCCTCGCGGACCTCGGCGGGGAGCCCTTCGGCGATCTTCTTTCCGAACTCGAGCACGACGATCCGGTCGGTCACGCCCATGACCAGGCGCATGTCGTGCTCGATCAACAGCACCGTGATGCCCTGGTCCCGGATCTTGCGGATGAGCTGGAGCAGTTCCTCCTTCTCCGCCGGGTTGAACCCGGCCGCCGGCTCGTCCAGGCACAGCAGCACCGGATCGGTGGCGAGCGCGCGGGCGATCTCCAGCCGGCGCTGCTCGCCGTACGACAGGTTGCGGGCCATCTCGTGCATCCGGTGCCGGATACCGACGAACTCCAGCAACCGCTCGGCCTTCTCCCGGCCCTCGCGCTCCTCCCGCCAGTGCCGGGGCAACCGGAACAGCGCGGAGATCACGCTGGTCTTGTGGTGTGCGTCAGCACCGACCTGGACGTTCTCCACGGCGGTCATCTCGGGGAAGAGCCGGATGTTCTGGAACGTCCGGGCCATGCCCATCCGAGTGATCTGGTGCCGCTTCTTCCCGGTGATCCGCTGGCCCCGGAACCGGATCTCACCCTCGGTGGGGCGGTAGATGCCGGTCATCGCGTTGAAGCAGGTGGTCTTGCCGGCGCCGTTCGGACCGATCAGACCCAGGATCTCACCCTTGTACAGGGTGAAGTCGACCTGGTCCAACGCGACCACACCGCCGAAGCGCAGGGTGACGTTGTCCACCTCGAGCAGCGGCTCGCGACCGGCCTCGCCCGTCGCTCGTCCGCTGGTCGGCGCGGTCTCCGAAGCGGCCGGGCCGGCCTGCGCCGGCACCGTCGGCTTCTGCTCGGTCTCAGCCACCGACGGTCACCTCCTTGCGGCGGTCCTTGAGCTCCGCCGCGCGTCGTCGATTCGGGATGAGGCCCTGCGGCCGGAAGATCATCATGATGATGAGGATCACGCCGAAGGCGAGGAAGCGGAACTCGTACAGCTCGACACCGAGCACCTCGATGCCACGGAACCGCTCGATCAGGTAGGCCACCAGGCCCCCACCGACGATCGCGCCGACGATGTTGCCGGAGCCGCCGAGGATCACCGCGGCCAGGATGATGATCGAGTTGAGCAGCTCGAAACTCTGCGAGTTGACGAAGTTCTGCTTACCCGCGAAGAGCGCGCCGGCCAGGCCACCGATGGCCGCTCCGATGGCGAACGCCCAGAGCTTGAACGTGAACGTCGGCACCCCCATCAGTTGGGCCGCGTCCTCGTCCTCTCGGATCGACACCCAGGCACGGCCGACCCGGCTGCGGGTCAGGTTCCGCACCCCGAACACGACGAGCAGGATCAGGGTCAGCACCAGCCAGTAGTACGGGCGGGCATCCAGCACGCCGAAGATCGGCCGCCCGTCGGCGTACTCGCCGGGCGGGTGCGGAATCTGGTTGAAACCCCGCTGTCCCTTGAGAAAACTGGAGCTCGTCGCGGCGATCCGGATCATCTCGGCGAAGCCGAGGGTGACGATCGCCAGGTAGTCGCCGCGCAGCCGCAGGGTCGGGGTACCGAGCGCGACACCGGAGATCGCCGTCAGGGCGATCGCTATCGGCACCACGGCCAGCCAGGGCCACAGGGTCTTGATGTCGCTGCTCGGCGAGGTCAGCACCGCCACGGTGTAGGCACCGACCGCGAAGAACCCGAAGTAGCCGAGGTCCAGCAGGCCGGCGAAGCCGACCACGACGTTGAGCCCGACGGCCAGCAGGACGTAGATGGAGATCGTGAACAGCACCTGGCCGAAGTTGGACTCGGTGGTCGGAATCGGCCCCAGGTACTGGTAGAACTCCTTGTTCGGCAGGGCGTAGAAGAAGATGATCACGGCGGCGAGCACCGACCACCGCACCGCGCGGGGTGCGGTGCGCCACCGTTCGCCGGCGGCCTGCCGGAAGGTCCGAATCCCCTGGGTGATGCCGCTCATGCCTCTGCTCCACTTCGCCCGGTGCCGTGCCACAGCCCGGTCGCGCCGGACGGGATGACCCGTCTGCTTCGCCCGTTCACGCCCGTGCCCTCCCCAGCGACTCGCCGAGCAGCCCGGTCGGCCGGAACATCAGCAGCACGACCAGCACCGCGAAGGCGGCGAAATCCTTCCACTGCGAGCCGAACAGCTCCGAGGCGTAGTTCTCCACCAGCCCGAGCAGCAGCCCGCCCAGCAACGCGCCCCGCAGGTTGCCGATGCCGCCGAGGACCGCCGCGGTGAACGCCTTGAGCCCCAACAGGAATCCGACACTGTAGGTCACGGCGCCGATCCGGATGTCGTACAGCAGCCCGGCGACGCCGGCCATGGTCCCGCCGGCGATGAAGACCAACAGGATGGTGCGGTCCCGGTTGACCCCCATCAGCGCCGCGGTGTCCGGATCCTGGGCCACCGCGCGGATGCCCCGGCCGAACCGGGTGCGGTTGATGAAGGTGTCGAGGCCAACCATCATCAGCAGCGCCGCGCCGATGATCAGCACCTCCATGACCCGGATCGGGGTTCCGGCGATGTGGAACAGCGGTTCGTTGCTGACCAGGTTCGGCACCCCCTGCGGCAATCGCCGGGTGAAGATTCCGAAGGCCTCGGAGATGGTGATCGAGGCGCCGATCGCGGTGATCAGAAAGGCCAGCGGCGGCGCGTTGCGGCGGCGCAGCGGGCGGTAGGCCACCCGCTCGATCACGGTCGCGGCCAGCGCCGAGGCGAGGGCCGCCACCACCATGGCGATCAACAGGTACAGCAGGATCGAGCCGAACCCACTGACCTTGGAGTCCTGGTTCAGGCCCAGCATGCTCCAGGTCCAGATCGCCGCGAAGGCGCCCGAGATGAAGACCTCGGAATGCGCGAAGTTGATCAGCCTCAACACGCCGTAGACCAGCGTGTAACCGAGCGCAACCAAGGCGTAGATGGCGCCCTGGGCTAGGCCCGTCGTGGTGAGTTCCCCAAAGTGGGAGAACAGTCCGGTGAAGTCCAAGGGAACATGCTCCAGGTTCGGCTCGGGACGACGTCGGGTGCGGCGCGGAGGGGGGGTACTCCGGCCGCACCCGAGGTCATCAGCGAAAACGGGTCAGCCCAGCGGGATCTCCTGATCCGGTACGACCTGGCCGCCCTGAACCTTGTACGCCCAGATCTTGACCTGGGAGGGGTCAAGCTCGCCCTTGTCGGTGAACTTGTAGCTCGCCGCGACGCCCTCGCCGGTGTAACCCCGGACGAACTCCAGCAGGTCGGCCCGGGTGGTCTTGCCAGCCTTGATCCCCGCGAGCAGGATGTTCGCCGCGTCGTACGCGGAGTCACTGTAGGTGCCCGGGTCGACGCCGTTGAGCGCCTTGTAGTCGCTGACGAAGCTGCCCCGGGCCTTGGTGGCCGGCTGGCAGGGGCAGGTCAGGATGGTGCCCTCGGCGGCGTCCTGGCCGGCGCTGGTGATGTAGGCCGGGTCGTTGACGCCGTCACCGGCGATCAGCGGAGCCTTCACCCCCGCGTTGGTGAGCTGCTTACGGATCAGCCCCGCCTCCTGGTAGTAGCCGCCGAAGTAGATGGCGGTGGCACCGGAGGCCTTGACCTTGGTCACGACGCCGGAGAAGTCGCTCTGCTTACCCTCGCCCTGCACCTTGTCGCTGCCGACAACCGCGGGACCGAGCACCTTCTTGACCTCGTCGGCCAGGCCCGCGCCGTACGCGGACTGGTCGTCGATGACGTAGACCTTCTCGGCCTTGAGCACGTTCTTGATGTAGGTGCCGGCTGCCGGGCCCTGGCTCAGGTCGTTGCCGATCACCCGGAAGAACGTCTTCCAGCCCTGGTCGGCCAGGCTCGGCCGGGTGGCGGAGGGAGTGATGTGCACCAGGCCGGCCTCGGAGAAGAGCGGGTTCGCCGCCTCCGACTCACCGGAGTAGGCCGGGCCAACGATGCCGAGGAGCTTCTCGTCGTCGATGGCCCGCTGAGCCAGCTGCGGCGCCTGGTCCGGGCTGCCCTGCGAGTCAAGCTCCACGAGCTCGACCTTGCAGTCCGGGTTGGCCTTGTTGTATTGGTCGACGGCGAGCTTCACACCGTTGTTCATGTTGATGCCGAGGGCCGCGGACGAACCCGTCAGAGCACCGAAAAAGCCGATTTTGTAGCCGCAGGCGCCATCGGCAGCATCGTCCCCGCCGCTGGAGCACGCCGCTCCGCCAGCGACGAGCGCCACCAGGGCAGCGCCGCCGAGTACGCGCGCCAGTTTCTGCCTCAAGGCTCGAACCCTCCTCCATCCAGGGGTCCAAACCACCCGCTGCCAATTGGCCCTTGCCAAGCACCTCAGGGTGGGTGAACCAGACCGTCGTCGCGGTCTGGGGCCGGACGTTATCTCACCGGCCGGTAGCACGGATAGACCCAGGAGAAGGGGTTGACCTAAACGTTACAAGGCGTGGCTGCCCAACTGCATCCCCTGTAAGAACACCGGCGTACCCGGGTGGCCGAACGGCCCGGGTACGCCCGACAGCAGCGCCTCCGACCTCGCCCGTTACCAGGACGGCGCCGGCGTCCCCCACAACCGTACGCCGCTCCCGTCATCGACAACAATCAGCAGACGGTGACCCTGGGCGGCGAGCGCGACCGCTCGTCCCCCGCCGGCCGGCAGCTCCGGTACCGGCGCCGGCACCTCCCGCCAGGACCCACCCTCGTCAGCCGAGACCCAGACGCGGTGGTGCCGACCGTCCGAGACCGCCGCCCAGAGCTCCCCGTCGAGGACGGCGAGGTCGGCGACGATCGCCGCACCACCGCCGATCCGGCCGAAGTGGCCCACCGCGACCCAGCCCCGACCCTCGTCCCGCCAGACGCCGAACGTCGAGCCGCTCGGCCCGACCGCGACCGCGTGCCCGTTGATCAGGACAACGCGCTGAAGTTCGTCGTACCCGGGGGCGCCGGGCACCGCGCGCCGCTGCCAGGACAGCCCGTCCCGGGAGACCCAGGCCAGTGGGTCCCGCTCGATCCGGCCGGTCCGCCCGACACCGCCGACGACCAGCCAGCCGTCGGGGCCCGCGACGGCGTCGAAGGCCCAGGTCCGGCCCTCGGCGTCGCTGGCCAACCCGGGTGCGGCCGCGACCAGTTCGAACCTGGCCGGGTCGCCCGCCCGCCAGACGGCGGCGCCGCTCACCCGGCTGCCGACGATCAACCAGCCGGCCGGGCCGGCGGTCATCCGGCCGACATGTGCCGCGTCGGGGCCGCCGAACAGCTCGAACGGCGCGGGCACCTCGACCAGTGCCCCGTCCTCCGCCTGCCGCCACGCGGTGACCCGGGGGTTGCCGTGCGCCCCGCCGGCCTGCGTGCCGAGCGCCGCCAGGACGCCGTCCCGGCAGGCCGTCGCGTACAGCACGGCGCGCCGCCCGTAATGGCTGTCGGGCCGGACGACGAACGGCTCCCAGGCCCGGCCGTCCGGGCTGTGCCACGCCATCGGGCGGGCCGTGCCGTCGGCGGACAGTTCGGCACCCGCCAGGATCCACCGACCGCCGCAGCCGGTCACCTGCCGGACCGTCAGACGGTCGGCTCCGCCGCTCGGCCTGGGAGGCGTCAACGCGAGCCAGCTCGGACCAATCTGGGCGCGCCGCGGTGGCGGGTGCCCGGGACAGCCGGCAGCCGCCACCACCGCCAATGCGGCGACCACGGCGGCGACGCGAGACGGCCGGAGCACCGCCCGATCGTACGGGGGCCGGACCAGGGGTGGCGGTCAGCCGGCCGAGGCGGTCTCCGTGCCGGTCCCCTCCGCCAGGATCCGCTCGGCGATCTCCTTCATGGTCATCCGGTGGTCCATCGCGGTGCGCTGGATCCACTTGAACGCCTGGGGCTCGGTCATCCCGTACGTCGTCATCAGGGCGCCCTTGGCCCGCTCCACGATCTTGCGGACCTCCAGCCGGTCGGTCAGCCCGGCGACCTCGGCCTCGAGGGCGGCGATCTCGGAGTAGCGCGAGAGCGCGATCTCGATCGCCGGCACGAGGTCGCTCTTCTGGAACGGCTTGACCAGGTACGCCATCGCCCCGGCCGCCCGGGCCCGCTCGACGAGGTCACGCTGGCTGAACGCGGTGAGGATGACGACCGGGGCGATCCGACCGCCGGCGATCCGCTCCGCCGCGGCCAACCCGTCCATGATCGGCATCTTGATGTCGAGAATGACCAGGTCGGGCTTCAACTCCTCGGCCAGGCGCACCGCGGTCTCGCCGTCGCCCGCCTCCCCCACGACGTCGTAGCCCTCCTCGACCAGCATTTCGGCCAGGTCCAGCCGGATGAGCGCCTCGTCCTCGGCGATCAGCACTCGCCTACGCTCGGCACCAGCCTGCATGTCGGCCACGAGCCCCTACCCCCAACTACTCCTTTTCCGACACCTGCCCAGCCGGGTGTCGCCGCCATCAGCGTAGTGGGTAGTCTTATCGACGCCAGGCCCCTGTAGCCCAACGGCAGAGGCGCGATTCTCAAAAGATCGACAGTGTGGGTTCGAATCCCACCGGGGGCACCCGTTGCCCGCCTCCGGGGCCCACCACCACCAGCCGCCGTGCCGCGCCGACCGATCCGGTCGCCCGGGCCCGTCCGACACCGTCGTCGCTGGTGACGTACCCGTCCGCGGTGCGGATGGTCACCCAACCCCGGCTCCGGCCACCGCCGCCCAGGCCGCCACCGCCGCACCCGGAGCCGAGTAGCCGAGAAAACTGCTCCCTGCCCCGGTACGGTCCGGGCCCGATTCCGGGCGTAGCGGGCGAACGACTCGCCGCCCAGGGTCGCGCTGTGCAGAATCAGCACCGAACCGACCGAACCGGGCCGAAGGAGCTGCCGCCGATGGGCGCCGACCACGACCACCATCCCCCGACGCCGGCGCCGCCACGGGTACGGAAGATCCTCATCGCCACGGTCGTACCGCTCTTCGTCGCGACCTGCGTCGCCACGCTCCTGCTCTGGCCCTCGACGGCACCGGCCCCGAGGGAGGCCGAGCCGGTGCCCCGCCACCACGGCACCGTCACCCGGGTCGTGGAGGAGGCCTGCCCCGCGCTGCCGGAGGTACCGGACGGACCGGAGGTCGGTGCCGACGGGCCGTGCGGCACGGTCCGGGTCCGGGTCGAGGACGGACCGGACAAGGGCAGGGAGGTCGAGACGTCGATCCCGGTCGGCCCCGGTGCCCCGAAGGTCGACGTCGGCGACGAGGTGATCCTGGTCCAGCTCGCCGACCCGGCCGACCCCGCGGTGAGCAGCTACAGCATCGCCGACCAGCAGCGCGGACGCCCGCTGGTCTGGCTCGTCGCCGCGTTCGCGATCGCCATCGTCGCGTTCGGCCGCCTGCGCGGGCTGGCCGCCCTCGCCGGACTCGCCGCGAGCTTCACCATCCTGCTCGCCTTCATCCTGCCCGCCATCCTCGACGGCAGTCCGCCGCTGCTGGTCGCCGTCACCGGGGCCGCCCTGATCATGTTCGTGGTCCTGTACCTCACCCACGGTGTCACCGCGCAGACCTCGGTCGCGGTCCTCGGCACCCTCGGCAGCCTGCTCCTCACCGGCGTGCTCGGCACGGTGGCGATCGCCGCCACGCACCTGACCGGATTCGGCAGCGAGGACGCCACCGCCCTGTCGTTCCTCGACGCGGACGTCGACCTGCACGGACTGCTGCTGGCCGGGATCATCATCGGGTCGCTGGGCGTCCTCGACGACGTCACGGTCACGCAGGCGGCGACGGTCACCGAACTCGCCCGCGCCAACCCGGCGCTGAGCCGGCGGCAGCTCTACCAGGCCGCGACCCGGGTCGGACGGGCGCACATCGCCTCCACCGTCAACACGATCATCCTGGCGTACGCCGGCGCCTCCCTGCCGCTGCTGTTGCTGATCGTCGCGGGCGGTCGGGGCACCGTCGAGGTCCTGACCAGCGAGTTCATGGCACAGGAGATTGTTCGCAGTGCGATCGCCACGCTCGGGCTGATCGCCGCCGTACCGATCACCACCGGGCTCGCCGCGATCGTCACCACCGCCGGCCGGCGGGCCACCGCGGCGACGGCGGAGCCGGTGGGCCCGAGGCCGCGCACCGACCGGACGGAGGCGCTCGCCGCCCTCGCCGGGGCCGCGTCCTCCGCCTGGCACGGCCCAACCGATCATGATCCGACGGTACGTCGAGCCGCCGTCGACGGCGCGGACCACGTCGACCCGCCCACCGACCTCGGCAGCCGCCGCCTCGATTCGTAACGAACCCGATTCCTAGCCGAGTAGCGAACTCGAGTCGTAGCGACATCGTCGCGGCTCTCCGACGCGGATCATGCCGCCGGCCGGTCTGCCCGAGGACGCCAGTTGCCGCGGTCCACCCACGCGTCGGTTCCCACCTCGGGTTGTGGGAACGGTGTCGTGTCGTGGCCCCGGGTGCCGAGGTCGGGTCGCTCCTTCCGTTCCTGCTCATCGATCCTGATCAGGCCCGACATGGCCTCGACGTACCGCCGCTGCGCGTCGACCAGGTAGCCGACAAAGGCGTGCACCACGTCCAGCAGGGCCTTCTCCGGGTCGCTACACGACGAGAAAAGGCTCCTGACCGCGTCGAGGTAGTTCGTGAGCGCCTCGATGAGGGTGCCGATCTGCTGATAGCCGAGATCGGCGTACGCGTTGCGGAGGCCCTCGAGCATGCTGGCCGCCTTCTTACCCTCCTCGGCCAGCCAGCGGGTCTGGGTTTCGAGTTGGGTGAGGTAGGCCACGGCGCGGTCGGCGTAGTGGCTGAACGCCTGGCAGGCGGTCCCCTCCCAGTAGAGCTTGAGATTCTTCAGCTCGTTGTCCAGCTCCGCACGGAGTTCCCCGTACGTGTTCGCGGCGGAGTGGACCAGATCGGCACGGTTGCGAATGATCCGGGGTGCGGACCGCCAGGCGTGCACCATGAGATCGGTCCGGGGTAGGCGTTCGCCGGTACCCAGCTCGATCAGGATCGCCTCGAGCTGGATGCGAAGCTGCCGGTACTGCCGCCGGTGATCGGCGACGGCGGCGAGTAGCGCCGCCCGGATCTCCCGCTGCCACCCCGTCCGGACCGCACCGGCGCAGTAGTCCGGCCCGAATGTCGACGGTGAGTTCGCCGTCGTGGTCGCGGACGATCCGCACCCAGCCGTGGGTGGAGATCCCTTCCGCCCGAATCCGGGCGACGTCCTCGAAATGGCGCTCAAGCTTGCCCATGGCACGCTCCTAGTCGGTGGCCTCCAGGGCCATCGCGCGGTCGATGATGCGTTGCGCGGTGCTGTTCGCGTAGGCGACGACCTGCTCGGGCGAGAGGCTGGAGCTGCTCAACTCAGCGAGGGTGTGCGCGTAGCGCTCGGCCGAGGCCACGTACACCCCGGCGAAGACCTTGTCGTTGACCCTTTCCGCACAGGCACGGGCCACCTCGTAGCCGGTGCCGCTCGGGTGGGGGACGGCGTCGCCGTAGCACGGGCCGTCCGTCGCCTTCCTCCGCAGGGCGGCCGCGTCGTCATCCGCGCTGAGGTCCACGACGATCGTGCCCTCGTACGCCTGGTCGGCGGAGCGGAACCGAAACTCGCATCGGGCCACGGACCTGCTCGCCGTACGCCTCGGCTCGGTACGGGTGAGGGTCCACGATCCCGGTACGGCCTCCGGCAGGGCTTCGGCCAGGTCACTACAGGCGGGTACGACGTGCTCGTCGCCCAGCGACGCCCACCGCCACGCCCCCAGTAGGCCCAGTCCCAGGACGACCACGCCGGCCAAAATCGCCTTCGACTGCCCGCTCATCGCAGCGTCGACCACCCGGGCCGCGGCTCGGGCAGGGGGGACTCATCCCGGTGCGTTGGCTGTTGCATGCGCGCGAGAGCCAGCCGCGCCGCCGCCCGCACCTGGCGAGCGAGTGACCGCTCGTCGTGGCGGTGCAGATCGTGGACGTGGACGGCTATGTCGCCTCGGGCGGACGCCGTGATGCGGACCGATCGGTCGGGCGAGTGTACGTCGACCGTGGCGCTCGCGGCGGCGGTGGCGGAATCGGATGGCATTCGCGGCTTGCGAATCACTTGGCGGCGACCTCCCCCTGACCGTTACTCCGGCTGCCTCGCCAGCTGCGCTAGTGCCGTACGGGTGTGTTCTCTCGGCGCGGCTCAGACATGCCAACGAAGTTATCAATATCCATCACTAGATGGCTACATTGAGTAACATCGTGAAGCGGATTCTGTAGCCCATGCGACACGAGCATCGCGGGCGGCTTTCACTGTGACACAAAGAGTGATCCGACAAGATTCGATGTTTTCGGGGAGTTTGTCCCGGCCGTTCCGATCTCCTAGTCCAGAGCTGTTCCGACATCCGATGCGCCAGGATGACTCCGACGAAAGACCGGAAGAAAACCACACCCGGAAGAAATCGCACCGATGGCCGGTTGCCGATCATGTGATCGACGTACCGTTGTCCGTTCTTGACCTTGCCCCGGTCGCCGCCGGCGCCACGGCCGGCGACGCCCTGCGGCACACCGCCGAGCTGGCCCGCCGTACCGAGGAGCTCGGCTACCACCGCTTCTGGGTCGCCGAACACCACAACATGCCGGCGATCGCCTCGGCCGCCCCGGCCGTGCTGATCGCGCACGTCGCCGCCGCCACCTCGCGCATCCGGGTCGGTTCCGGCGGGGTGATGCTGCCCAACCACGCGCCGTTGGTGGTGGCCGAGCAGTTCGGCACGCTCGAGGCGCTGCATCCGGGCCGGATCGACCTGGGCATCGGCCGGGCGCCGGGGACCGACCAGGCGACCGCGCTCGCGCTGCGTCGTACGGTCGAGGGCCTCTCCGCCGAGAACTTCCCGCAGGAACTCGCCGACCTGATCAACTACTTCACCGGGGAGCGTCCCGGTCCGATCACCGCGACTCCGGGGCGTGGACTCCTGCCGGCGATCTGGCTCCTCGGCTCCAGCGGGTTCAGCGCCCGGCTGGCCGGGCTGCTCGGGCTGCCCTTCGCGTTCGCGCACCACTTCAGCGCCGCGAACACCCTGCCGGCGTTGGCCCTCTACCGGGAGAGCTTCCGGCCGTCACGCTGGCTGGAGCAGCCGTACGCGATGGTGGCGGTGAACGCGATCTGCGCCGAGACCGACGAGCGGGCCGAGTGGTTGGCCGGGCCGGCCGAGTTGTCGTTCCTACGGCTACGGGCGGGGCGCCCGGCGGCGTTGGCGACGCCGGAGGAGGCGGCGGCGTACCCGTACACCGACCTGGAGCGGCAGTTCATCGCCGAGCGGCGGGAGGGCCAGGCGCTCGGCTCGCCCGCGACGGTCCGTCGGCAGCTCGGCGACCTGCTCGCCCGGACCGAGGCCGACGAGCTGATGCTCACCACGATGGTCTACGACATCGCCGACCGGGTGCGCTCGTACGAGCTGATCGCGGAGAAGGTCGCCGGCGGCCTGCGCCGCTGACGGCGCCGGGCGTCCGGTACGGGCGGGCCGGTGCGGCGGTGCCGGTGTCCGGCCGGTACGGCGGTGGACGGCGCGGGGTGTTCGGTCGGACGCGAGCCGCGACACGTCGGGGCGAGGACGACGAAACACACTCTTCACGGCGCTGTCACCGGTTGGCACCGGAACCCGCCTACTGTTCTTCCCGGTGGTGGTTCGACAAGCGCGATCGGGACGGGTCGCGTGATGTCGCGGTGTGTGCCGCACCGCCCGGCGGGGAGATGAGCGGCTCCGGCGGGCGGTGCGGCTTCGCGTCTCGCGGGACCGTCCCGGCGGTTGGCCCTACCTGCCGCCCGGGGCGGTCCCGCGCCGTCGCCGGCCGCGTCCTGAGCCGAGCCGGCCGGGCCCGCGCTACTCCTCGCCGGCGTGCCGTGCCGTCGTCGGCCGCCGGACCGACCGACGACCGCCGGACGGCCGGCCCGCGGGTGGCCGCCCGCCGAGTCGTCAGCGGCGACCACACGGTCGCGGTGCCCGGGGCTACCGGAGGTAGATCGACGGACTCGGCGGGGTCGCCATGCCGTCACCGAGGAAGAAGCTCGGGTGCGGCGGCTGGTTGTAGGCGGTGTTCTGCCAGGCGATCGCCACCCGGTACATCGGGTCGTGCATCAGGGTGTAGATCCGGCGGTCCGTCTGGTGCGGGGTGCTGTAGATCCGTAGCGCCCGGCTGTCGCTGGTCCGCCAGATCACCTCCTCGCGCCAGTCGCCGAGGATGTCGGCGGAGAGCGCGGGGGTGGCCTTGGTGCCGTTGTTCGACGCCACGCCGCTGCCGGTGAGCAGCCGGGTCTCGCCGCCGGTGCCGTACTTGTCGATCCGGGTCTGGTCGAGCAGCTCCCGCACCGGGTCACCGTCCCACCAGATCAGGAAGTTGGCCGAGGACGGCTTGCGTCCGACGTTCGCCCCGGACGGGCTACGCAGCCCGTCGACCGCCGACGACCAGGACTCCGCCCCGGGGCTGCCGGCGTAGATGTCCCCGGAGACGCCGCGGCCGTTGTCTCCGGAGGGCGAGGTCGACCAGTAGATCTGTCCGGTCCGGGCGTTGGCGAACCACGACGACGGCTTGCTGGAGTCCTCGCTGACCTTGAAGTACTCCAGTCCGGGTCGGCTCGGGTCGAGGTCGCCGAGGTGCGCGGCGTCCCCGTGCCCGTGGCCGGTGTTCCACAGCGGCGCGCCGGTGTCGTCGATGGTCATCGCGCCGTAGACGATCTCGTCCCGGCCGTCGCCGTCGACGTCGCCGACGCTGAGCGAGTGGTTGCCCTGGCCGGTGTACTGCGACCCGGCCGAGTTGGAGTCGAAGGTCCAGCGCCGGGTCAGGCTGCCGTTGCGGAAGTCCCAGGCCACGATCACGGTACGGGTGTAGTAGCCGCGCGCCATGATCAGCGAGGGGCGCTGCCCGTCCAGGTACGCCGTACCGGCGAGGAACCGGTCCACCCGGTTGCCGTAGTTGTCGCCCCAGGACGAGACGGTGCCCCGGGGCGGCTGGTAGTCCACGGTGGAGAGGATGGCGCCGGTACGCCCGTCGAACATCGTCAGGTACTCGGGGCCGGTCAGGATGTACCCGGACGAGTTCCGGTGGTCGGCCGAGGCGTTCCCGATCACCTGGCCGGTGCCGGAGCGGGTACCGTCGGCGGTCTTCATCGCCACCTCGGCGTCCCCGTCGCCGTCGTAGTCGTACACCTGGAACTGGGTGTAGTGGGCGCCGGCCCGGATGTTGCGTCCCAGGTCGATCCGCCACAGCCGGGTCCCGGTCAGGGTGTACGCGTCGACGTACACGTTGCCGGTGTAGCCGGACTGCGAGTTGTCCTTGGCGTTGGACGGGTCCCACTTCAGCACGATCTCGTACCGGCCGTCCCCGTCCAGGTCCCCGACGGAGGCGTCGTTGGCGGAGTAGGTGTACGTCTCACCGCTCGGCGTGGTCCCGCCCGGCGGCACCTGCAGCGGTACGTCGAGGTAGCCGGCGCCGAACTGGAGCGCGGGGGCCGAGGCGGCCTGCTCCGTTCCGCCCACCACCGCCCGGACCGTGTACGTCGCCCCGGCCGGCGCCCCGGCGTCGAGGTAGTTGGTGGCGCCGGTGATCGGAAACGCGTTGACCCGGGTGGAGCCGCGGTAGAGGTTGAACGCCACGCCGGAGGTCTCGGTGCCGAGGAGCCGCCAGGAGACCAGGTTGCCGTTGCCGGACCGGACGCTGATCAGTCCCCGGTCGAGGTCCTCCATCTGCTTGGCTCCCGGCGCGGGGTTCGGCGGTGGCGTGGTCGCGGGTGGCGTGGTGGCCGGCGGGGTGGTCGTCGGCGGCACGGTCGGTCCGCCGGTCGTCGGGGTGACCGCGCCGGTGCAGGTGGTGCCGTTCATCGCGAAGCTGGTCGGCACCGGATTGCCGCCGGTCCAGGTTCCGTTGAACCCGAACGAGGTGCTGGCGTTGGTGCCCAGCGACCCGTTGTAGCTGACGTTGGTGGCGGTGACCCGACCGCCGTTCTGGCTGATCGTGGCGTTCCAGGCCTGGGTGATCTGCTGGCCGGCGTCGTACGTCCAGGTGACGGTCCAGCCGGTGACCGGGTCCCCGAGGTTGGTGAGCGTGACGCTGGCGCCGAAGCCGCCCTGCCACTCGGTGGTCACCTGGTAGTCGACCCGGCAGCCGGCGGCGGCGGCCGAGGCGACGACCACGCCGAGGGATCCGGTGCCGGCCAGGATGCCCGCCGTGGCGGCGGCGAGCAGGACGGTGCGCTGTCGTGCGAGGGGCATGATCATCTCCATCGCGGAAGGCGGGGCACGCGGCACGGTGCCGAAGGCGCGGCCGACGGCGGCGGCCGGCCTGCCCAGGCCGACGGACCGAGCTGCGGCGGGGTGGCCGAAATGGAACATTTCAATCGGGCACCCCGGGACGAGATGTGGCTCCAGCGCACTTGGATGCTAGGGCAACCGCTTTCCTAATGCAACGACCATCTTGAATATTTGAAGGTTTCATGGCCGATCGCGCGTCACCCACCCGATCGCGCGTCACCCACCCGCCCGGGTGTCGCCGCGCCAGCCCTCGCCCGGAGTCGCCACCGCAACCGCCCGTCGATGCGGCGGCCGACCGAACCAGCCAGCGGTACCGCCCGCCCAGCCGTCCGTGGGTACCGACGGGTCGGCCCCCGTCGGTACCCACGGGTCAGTCGAGCGCCGCGAGCAGCGCGCCACCGCCGCAGCAGATCACCAGCGTGCTGATGAGGCCGATGAGGGCGATCAGGTAGTTCGACCACATGCCGAACCTCGTGACGTCGGCGCCCTGGCCGTCGTACACCCGGTTGCGCCAGACGCCGAACCGGAAGTCCAGGTAGCTCGGGGTGCCGGGCTGGACGACCACGTCGGTCCGCACCATCGGGACGCCGAGGAAGTCCGTGTACTTGACCTCGTGCGGACCGGCCGGCACGGGGATGTGCCAGGTGCCCGCACCGGGGATCGGGACCTCGCGACCGTCGATCTTCAGTTTGCAGGTGGCCGGTACCGGGACGACGTAGGGGCCGCGGCTGACGGTCACGACGAGGGCGCCGGCACCCGCCGGCAGGGGGACCGGATGGGGGTGGGCGACCGGTGCCAGGTAGCCGGGCGGACCGTAGGGGTGTGTCATGGCACAGCATCGTGGCACATGGGACGGTCGCGGGGCGCACCGCTCCGCACCGGCATCCCCGCGGCGGTCTCCCGGCCGGGCACACCGCGCGATCGGGCACACCGCGACGCGGGGCTCAGCCCGCCGCGCCGTCCTCCCGCAGCACCGCGCAGCCGCCGGGCGGCAGCGTCACCGGGTCGAGGTGACCGCCGGTGAGCAGGTCGGTTCCGGCGGCCGGAACGGTCTGCGTCGTGGCGGTGTGGTTGAGCAGGAAGAGCCAGCTCCGCCCGGCGCCGTCGCCCCGCCGGACCGCCTCCACCCCGGGCGGGGCGGCCGGGCAGGCGGGCGCCACCCCGGCCCGCTCGGCCGCCCGGCGCAGCAGATCCCGGTACGCGTCGTCGTCGAGCCGGGTCGAGACGTACCAGGCCACGCCGGCGCCGTGGTCGTGTCGGGTCACCGCCGGCCGGCCGGCCACCGTCCCTCCGGCGTACGTCGTCACCACGGTCGCGCCGGCCAGCCGTACCGGCTCGGACCAGAGTCGCCCGGTGGTGCCGTCGGCGAGCGGCACCCGCTCCGCCGGGTCGAGCGGGTGGAACTCCTCCACCCGGATCCCGAGGAGGTCCCGGAAGGCACCCGGGTAGCCGCCGGGGCGGACCCGCCCGTACTCGTCGGCGATCCCGCTGAGGTAGCCGACGACCAGGTGGCCGCCGCCGGCGACGTACCCGCGGACCTGGTCGGCGTACCGGTCGGAGACCAGGTAGAGCGCGGGCAGGACCAGCAGGGCGTACCCGGAGAGGTCGTCGCCCGGGATGACGAGGTCGCACGGGTAGCCGGCCCGCCACAGCGCGCGGTGGGCCGCCGCGACCTCGGCGGCGTAGTCGAGGCTCGCCGACGGGAGGACGGTGGCCTGCATCGCCCACCGGCAGGAGGCGTCCCAGGCGATCGCCACCCGGGCCGCGACCGTTCCGGCGTCCACCTCGGCGAGCCGGGTCAGGCTCTCCCCCAGCGCGACCGCCTCCCGGAACGTCCGGCTCTCCGGGCCGGCGTGTGGCAGCAGCGCGGAGTGGAACAGCTCGGCGCCGCCGCGGGAGGCCCGCCACTGGAAGAACATCGCGCCACGGGATCCCCGGGCGACGTGGGCGAGGCTGTGCCGCAGCAGCCGGCCCGGTTCCTTGGCGTGCATCCGGCCGGGGGTCAGGATCAGGTTCGGGGCGCTCTCCATCAGCAGCCAGGCCGGGCCGCCGGGGCTGCGCCGGGCCCAGCACCGGGCCAGATCGGCGGCGAACGCGGTCTGCTCCTCCGCGCCCGGCCCGGACTCCGACGGGTAGTGGTCGATCGCCACCAGGTCCACCTCGGCCGACCAGCGGGCGTGGTCGACCGGCACCCAGTCGCCGAGGACGTAGTTGGTGGTCACCGGCACCTCGGGGGTCGCGGCCCGGAGCAGGTCGCGCTGCTCGAGGTACGCGCCGAGCAGTTCGTCGGAGACGAAGCGGCGGAAGTCCAGCAACTGGCCGGGATTGCCGAGGTACCGGGTGGCGACGGGGGTGCGGATCTGCTCCCAGTCGGTGTAGTGCTGGCTCCAGAAGCTGGTCGTCCAGGCGTCGTTGAGGGCGTCGAGCCCGCCGTACCGCTCCCGTAGCCAGCGACGGAACGCGGCGGCGACGTACTCGCAGTGGCAGGTGGTGCCGTACTCGTTGTGCACGTGCCACAGCGCCAGCGCGGGGTGGTCGGCGTACCGCTGGGCGAGGGCGGTGGCGATCCGCCGCGCCGCCGCCCGGTACGCCGGCGCGCTGGCGCAGTAGGTGTCCCGGCTGCCGTGGCTGAGCCGTACGCCGTCGGCGGTGACCGGCAGCGCGTCCGGGTGCCGCAGCGAGAACCACGGCGGTGGGGCGGCGGTGGGCGTCGCGAGCGCCACCCGGATGCCGCCCGCGTGCAGCAGGTCCAGCACCCGGTCCAGCCAGTCGAAGTCGTACCGGCCGGGCTCGGGCTCCAGCCGGGACCAGGCGAAGACGCCGACGGTGACGAGGGTAACCCGGGCCCGGCGCATCAGGGCGACGTCCTCCGGCCAGAGCTCGGCCGGCCACTGCTCGGGGTTGTAGTCCCCGCCGTAGCAGAGCCCGGTCAGCCCCTTCGGCCACCGCATCGGCGTCCTCCCAATGGGCTTTTGTTGAGGGTCCAGTCAAAGTAGACGGGATGGCGTACCCCGTCAACGGTCGGGTCTTTCCCGCCGGCGGTGACGGCGAGACCGACTTCGCAGACGGTGCAGGCCGGCGACGGAGGGCGCGCGGACCGACGGGGGGCGGCCCCCGGCCGGGCACCCGGCGTTGACAGTTTGTTGGGTTACCAAAGAAACTAAGGGAGTCCGGCGGGACCGCGCGGCCGGGCGCCGGCCACCCCGGCGACCCGGGCGGGCGGACGACCGGGCAGGCGGACGAGTCGCGACGTGTCCGACTCCGGGTCGGCACCGGTCGCCGTCCACGTCACAACCGCGCCCGGGAGCCGAGGAGACCGCATGCCGTACCGACCGCCCCTGGTGCCGCACGAGACCTTCGTCGCCGACCCGCCCGACCTACCGGTCCGGGCCCCCGGCGAGGAGGGGCTCTCCGCGCTGACCCGGGCCGAGGTGCTCGGCACCGACACCGCCGGGGTCAGCCTCAAGGCCGGCACCTCCGACGGCGGTTCGCTCACGGTCCGGATCAGCGCGGCCGGCGAGGGCGTCATCCGGGTACGGCTCAGTGAGGACCCGCTGGCCCGGGGCCGGGCCGCCCGGGCGCTGCCGCTGGTGCGGCCGCAGCCGTACGTCGCCGGCGTCCGGGTCGACGGCGACCGGGTACGCGTCGACGCCGGCGCGGTCGTCGCCGAGCTTCACCTCGACCCCTGGCACCTGCGCTTCGTCGACCGCACCGGCGCACCGCTGCTGGAGCAGAGCCGGGGCGAGCAGGACATCAGTGGCCGGCTCCGGACCCTCCCCTTCGGCCGCTCCCTCGTCGACGGCGCGGTCGCCGCGTACCACGAGAGTTTCGTCGCGCCCGGCGACGAACGCTTCGTCGGCCTCGGCGAGAAGTTCACCCCGCTGGACAAGCGGGGGCAGCGGGCGCTGATGTGGAACTTCGACGCCTTCGGCAGCGAGTCCGACCGGGCGCACAAGAACGTCCCGCTCTACCTCTCCAACCGCGGCTACGGGATCCTGGTGGACAGCGGGATGCCGGTCGAGTTCGACATCTGCCAGTCGACGCACAGCTGCGTCCAGATCCTGGTTCCCGACGACCTGATCGACTACTACGTCCTCGCCGGCCCCACCCCGGCGGAGATCCTCGACCGGTACGACGCCCTGACCTGCCGCCCCGCGCTCCCGCCGAAGTGGGCCTTCGGCACCTGGATCTCCTCCGGCTTCGTCCGGGACAGCCAGGAGCGGGTGCTGGACCGGGCCCGCCGGATCCGCGAACGTGGCATCCCCTGCGACGTACTGCACCTGGACTGCTACTGGCAGGTCGCCGGCGCCTGGTCGGACCTGCGCTGGGATACGGCACAGTTCCCCGACCCGGCCGGGATGCTGGCGACCCTGGCCGCGCAGGGTTTCCGGGTCTGCCTCTGGATCAACCCGTACGTGATGACCGGCAGCCCCCGGTACGCCGAGGCCGCCGAGGCCGGCTACTTCCTGCGCCGGCCGGACGGATCGGTCTACGTCGCCGACACCTGGCACGGCAGCCATCCGGCCGGCGCCATCATCGACTTCACCAACCCGGCCGCGGTGGAGTGGTTCACCGGCCTGCTCCGCCCGCTGCTGGCGCAGGGCGTCGCCGTCCTCAAGACCGACTTCGCCGAGGGTGTCCCGGCGGACGCGGTGGCGAGCAACGGGATGACCGGGGTCGAGCTGCACAACGTCTACAGCCTGCTCTTCAACGACGTCGTCTCGGCGGTCACCGAGGAGGTCGTCGGGCATCGGATGGTCTGGGCTCGCTCGTCGTACCTGGGCGGGCAGCGGCACGCGGCACAGTGGAGCGGCGACGTGAACGCGACGTACCCGGCGATGGCCAGTACGCTGCGCGGCGGGCTGAGCCACGGCCTCTCCGGGGTGCCGTTCTGGAGCCACGACACCGGGGGTTTCCACGGCACGCCGACGCCCGATCTCTACGTGCGCTGGGCGCAGTTCGGGGCCCTCTCGCCCCTGGTGCGGTTCCACGGCACCACGAGTCGGCTGCCGTGGGACTTTCCCGCCGAGGCCGAGCGGGGCGCGGTCGACGCGCTCCGGCTGCGGTACCGGCTGCTGCCGTACCTCTACTCGGCGGCGGTGACGGCAGCCCGGACCGGTACGCCGATGCTGCGGGCTCTGCTGGTCGACTCGCCGGACGATCCGGCGGCGTGGGGTGCCGAACTGGAGTACCGGCTCGGGACGGACCTGCTGGTCGCCCCAATGATCAGTCCGGATGGCCGCCGGTACGTCTACCTTCCCGCGGGCGAGTGGGTGGACTTCTGGACCGGCGAGGTGCACCCCGGGGGCCGGCATCTGCGGGTGTCCCGGCCGTTGGAGCAGATTCCGCTCTTCGTCCGGTACGGCGCGCTGATCCCGGTGGCTCCGCCCGCCGACCGGGTCGGCGACGGCCCGTTCCCCCGGGTCACGCTGCTGAGCTGGGGAGCGGTCGACGCCGAGGTGACGATTCACGACGTCGACGGGGACACCACTGTCCGGGCCTGTCGTTCGGGCGACGAGTTCCGGGTCGAGGTAGACGGGCCGCTCTCGATCGACGGTGTCGCGTTCGCCCGGGTGAGCGGCGCCCGGCTACCCGCGCGGCTGGTCTGTGACGGCGAGGTCACCGCCCCGGTGCGCCTCGACGGGCTGCCGGTCGCGCAGGGCTGAAGGTCGGGACGGGGTGCCCAGGTGGGGGGCGCCCCGTCCCTCCTTCGCGGCCGGCCGCTGCCGTCCGGTCCCGGCCGGTCCGGCCCGTCCTGGTCCGGGGTGACCCGCTCCGGTCCCGGCCGGTCCGGCCCGTCCCAATGGTGGCCGACGCCGGGCGGCGGACCCGGCGCTCCGCCCGTACTCCGGCTGGTCAGGCGGTCGCGGCCGCCGGGTCGGGGGTCGGTGCTTCCACCGCCTCCTCCGGTTCCGTCCCGGCCGGCCGGGACGGCTGGCGGAGCACCGCCGCCGCGAGCACGAGGGCGGCGGCGAGGAGCCCGACCGCGACGGTGAACGCCAGCCGGTATCCGCCGGTCAGGGCCGCCGCCGCGGACGTACCGGCGCCGAGCAGGTCCTCGGTGCGCGCGGCGGCGAGCGTGGAGAGCACCGCGACCCCGGCCGCCATACCGACCTGCTGGGTGGTGTTGAACAGACCCGAGGCGAGCCCGGCGTCGTCGGCGCGGGCCCCGGACATGCCGAGCGCGGTCAGCGCCGGCAGGGCGAGCCCGAAGCCGGCGGCGCAGAGCATCACCGGTAGCAGGTCGGTCAGGTAGTCGGCGTGTACCGGAATCCGGGCCAGCAGGCCGAACACCCCCATCAGCAGGACCAGCCCGACCAGCAGGACCCGGCGCTCACCGAACCGGGCGATGAGCCGGGCCGAGATGCCGAGTGAGACGACGCCGATCACCACCGCGGCCGGCAGCATGGCCAGCCCGGTGCCGGCGGCGCTGTAGTTCAGGACCCGCTGCAGGTAGAGCGCGACGAGGACCTGGAAGCTGAAGCAGGCGGCGACCATCAGGACCTGCACCAGGTTGGCCCCGGCCACGGCGCGCGAGCGGAGGATCCGCAGGGGCATCAGCGGCTGCCGGGCGGTGGCCTGCCGGACCACGAAGCCGGTGAGCAGGGCGAGGGTGAGGAGCCCGAGCCCGAGGGTCGACCCGGCGGTCCAGCCCACGGCCTCGACCCGGACGACCGTGAAGATGCCGAGCATCAGGCCGGCGGTGACCAGCAGCGCGCCGAGGACGTCGGCGCCGGCGGCCAGGCCGATCCCGCGGTCCGCCGGCAGGACGGGCAGCGCGACCGCCAGCGTCGCGAGGCCGATCGGCAGGTTGATGAAGAAGATCCAGTGCCAGCCCAGCGCGTCGGTCAACACGCCGCCGAGGACCGAGCCGAGCGAGGCGCCGGCGGCGCCGGTGAAGCTGAACACCGCGATGGCGCGGGCCCGCTCCCCGGGGTCGGGGAAGAGCGTCACGAGGATCCCCAGGCCGACCGCGGTTGCCGCCGCGCTGCCGATCCCCTGCAGGAAGCGGGCGACGATCAGCACCGCCGGCGTCGTGGCCAGGCCGGCGAGCACCGAGGCGGCGGTGAAGACCGCCGTGCCGGCGAGGAAGACCCGGGTACGACCGAGCAGGTCGCCGAGCCGGCCGGCCAGCAGCAGGAGGCTGCCGAAGGCGATGAGGTAGGCGTTGACCACCCAGCTGAGGCTGGCGGGCGAGAAGGCGAGGTCGTCCTGGATGGCCGGCATCGCCACCGTCACGATGCTGCCGTCGAGGATGGTCATCAGCGTCGCCGTGGCGATCACCGCAAGGGCGAGCCAACGGGATCGGGGCGACGGGGCAGGTGGTACGGACACAGGTCCTCCTGTCGAGTAGGCGCGACAGAAGGAAAGTAGCAGATAGTTTTGTTGTAGACGATCTGCTAGAGATCTAGCTCTCCCGCTGGCGGGCCCGGCGGACCTGCTGGGGCCCCTCGACCGGCTCGGCGAGGTGACCGGTGGCCAGCCGGGTCAGGGCGCGGACCAGGACCTCCCGTTCCTCGGCCGGAAGCGTCGCCAGCACCTCGCGGTGCACCCGGTCGACGATCTCCTGGCTACGCACGGCCACCCGGGCTCCCTCCTCGGTGACCGTGATGATCCGGGCCCGCCGGTCCGTGCCGGAAGGCCGCCGCTCCGCCAACCCCGCCCGCTCCAACGCGTCGACGGTCACCACCATCGTGGTCTTGTCGATGTCGCCGAGCTCGGCGAGCTGGGCCTGGGTCCGCTCCTCGGCCATGGCGTGCACCAGCACACAGTGCATCCGCGCGGTGAGCCCCACCTCGGCCAGCGCCGCCGCCATCCGGGTACGCAGCACGTGGCTGGTGTGGTCCAGGAGATACGACAGGTCCGGTTCACGCCGGGTCGGGGCGATGGCGGTCATGTCACGAGGATAGGCGGAGCGGGTCACCCCTTGACCGCGCCGACGATCACGCCCTTGACGAAGTGTCGCTGCACGAACGGATAGACCAGGACGATCGGCGCGACCGTCACCACCACCACCGCCATCTTGATCGCCAGGGTCGGGGGCATCGCGGCGCCGACCACGCCGGAGGTGCTCGGCGACTGCCCGGCCAGGATGAAGCTCTGCAACACCCGCTGGCTCGGGAACTTCGCGTTGTCGTCGATGTAGAGCAGCGCGGTGAACCAGACGTTCCAGTAGCCGACGGCGTAGAAGAGCCCGACCACGGCGATGACCGCCCTGGACAGCGGCAGCACGATCCGGGCCAGGATCCGGAACTCCCCCGCCCCGTCGATCCGGGCGCTGTCGAGCAGTTCGCCGGGGAGGTTCTGGAAGAACGCCCGGAGCACCACCAGGTTGAAGACGCTGATCGCGCTCGGCAGGATCAGCGCCCAGAGGCTGTCCTTCAGCCCGAGCCCGGTCACCACGAGATAGCTCGGCACCATGCCCGGATAGACCAGGAAGGTCAGCAGGAAGTAGAGCAGCAGGCCCCGGTGCCCCACCGAGCCGGGCCGGGAGAGCCCGTACGCGGCCAGCACGGTCAGGGTCAGGCTCACCGCCGTACCCGCCGTGGTGACCAGGGCGCTGATCCAGAGTGCCTGGGTGATCTGGCCACCCGAGAAGATCGTCACGTACGCCGAGACGTCGATCTCCCTCGGCACCAGCACCAGGCCGCCGGCCTCGTTGATGGTCTCCTGGGACGCCAGGCTGGTGACCAGCACCACCCAGAGCGGGATCAGCACCGCCAGCACCACGCCGGCCAGCAGGCCGCCCCGGGCGACCTGGCCGGCCATGCTCGGCGGCTCCTCCCAGGCCGGACGGCGGCCCCGGCCGCGCCGCGTCCCCGCGCCGGCGGGACGCCGATCCGTCACCGTCATGACCGCGAATACACCCCCCGCTCGCCGAGGGCGTGGGCGAACCGGTTGGCCGCCAGGATCAGCACCAGCCCGACCACCGCCTTGAACAACCCGGCCGCCGCCCCGTACCCGTAGTTCCCGGTCGTGATCCCCTGGTGGTAGACGAAGGTGTCCAGCACCTCGGCGGCCTGCCGGCCGACCGCGTCCCGCTGGAGCAGGAACTGCTCGAATCCGACCGAGAGCGCGTCACCGAGCCGCAGGATCAGCAGCAGGACGATCACCGACCGCAGGCCGGGCAGGGTCACGTGCCAGAGCCGCCGCCACCGTCCGGCCCCGTCCACCGCCGCCGCCTCGTAGAGGTGTGGGTCGATGGTGGAGAGCGCCGCCAGGAAGACGATCGTGCCCCAGCCGACGTCCTTCCACACCGTCTCGGCGGTGACCAGCACGATGAAGGTGTCCGGATTGGACATGATGTCCCACGGCTCGAGGCCGACGTTGCGCAGCGTCTGGGCGAGCAGTCCCGCGCCGCCGAACATCTGCACGAAGAACGTCACCACCAGCACCCAGCTGAAGAAGTGCGGCAGGTAGACGACGCTCTGCACGAAGGCGCGCAGTCGTGCGGAGAGGATGCCGTTGAGCATGATCGCCAGGGCGACCGGCAGCGGGAAGTAGAAGACCAGCTGGAAGCCGGTGATCGAGAGGGTGTTCCAGAACGCGTCCCAGAACGCCGGATCGCCGAAGAGCGCCTCGAAGTTGCCGAACCCGATCCACGCGCTGGCGAGGAACGCCTCCAGCGGGCTGTCCCCGGCGTACGGGTTGTAGTCCTGGAACGCGACGACGTTGCCGAGCGTGGGCACGTAGTGGAAGACCAGCAGCAGCAGGGCGGCCGGGGTGACCATCACCAGCAGCGGCCAGTCCCGGCGCAGCCGGGCGCGCAGCGGGAGCCGGGAGCCGTACCGGCCTCGCCGGCCGCGGCGTGCCGCCGTGCCGTCCCGCCGGTACGCTCGCGCACCGCGGTGCGGCGCGGCCGTCGCTCCGGCCGGCGGCCGCGCGGGTCCGCCGCCGCGCCGCGGCCGTGCGCGGTCGTCGGGGGTGGGCTCCGCGCCCGGGTCGCGCTCCGCCGCTCCGGTGGCCCCTACCGGGTGGGGTGGGCCCGCGCCACCGACCCGGTCGGTCGAGTCGCCGGGCCGGGCCGCCTCCCGGGTGCTCATCGTCCGGCGTCGGCCAGCGCCTTGGCGCGGAACTCCCGGGCCTCGTCACCGCCGCCGCTGGTGCGCCACTCCTGGATCACCGCGTCGAGGTCGCGCAGCGGCCGGCGGCCCCGCAGGATGTCTGTGATCTTGTCCTCGGTCGGGACCAGCCCCGCGTTGAACCGGGGCGGCATCTCCAGCTTCAGTCCGGCCCACGGGTCCTTCTCCAGGTACCTGACCATCTCGTTGGAGTACGCCAACACGTCGACGACGAAGTTCGGGGTCTGCGGGGAGGGCTGGAGCACCGGGCTGCGACCGCTGATGAAGAAGTACTGGTTGGCGATCTCCTTGAAGCCGAGGTCGGTCTTGGCCACCCCGGCCGCGCTCCGGGTATGGTGCTGGCCTTCGACGCCGTACTCCCGGAGGTTGAACTCGGTGGTGCCGAACGGCGCCGAACACCAGTTGATCACGCGGAGTAGCTCCTCGACCCGTGCCTTGCCCAGCCCCTTGCGGATGAAGGTGAAGGAGATGGGGTCGTCGTCGCCCCAGACCAGCGGGTCGCCCCCGGTGGCCGCGAAGATCGGCACCGGTTGGATGTTGAAGCCCGGGGTGACCTTCTGCTGCTCGGCCTGCATCGGCTGCCACATGCCGACCCCGTCCTGGTGGAAGAGGATCCTGCCGCTCTGCAACAGCTGCTTGGCGTCGGCGCCCTTGCTGGCCACCAGGTCCGGATGGACCAACCCCTCCCGGTAGACCTTCGCCATGAACTCCACGGCCTGCTGGAACTCCGGGGTCTCGTACTTGAACTCGGGGGTGCCGTCCGGTCTGAGTCGCCAGCCCTCGTCGGTGCCGGGCACCTTGTAGAACATCTGCACCATCGCGAAGATGTCGGAGAAGGCCCAGACGCCCCTGGCCGGGTTGGTGACCGCCTTGCCGACCTCCCACAGCTCGTCCATGCTCGTCGGGTACGTCAGCCCCAGCTTGTCGAGCAGGTCCTTCCGGTAGAAGAGCGCCCACGGGAACGGCCCGTCGGTCGGGTTGGGGATCGCCATCAGCCGTTCGTTCCACAGCGCGTTGCGCCACGCCCCGGTCGGGAAGGTGGCCAGCATCGGGTACGCCCTGACCGCGTCGCCGGCGAGGTAGTCCGTCAGGTCCTCGAAGAGCGCGGCCACCGCGTCGGAGAAGCGGGGCAGCTTGCTCACCTCCCACTCCGGCACGCAGAGCAGGTCCGGCACGTCCCGGGCCCCGAGCATCGCGTTGAGCTTCTCGGCGTACGTGAGGCCGTCCTGGACGCTGAAGTTGACCGGTACGCCGAGTTCGGCGTTGACCGCGGCCAGGTAGGCGTTCTGCCCGAGGCCGGGTGGGGCGGGCCCCCAGGCCGGGGTCATCGCCCGGATCTCCTGGCCGCTGCTGCCGGGCTTCTCGGTGACGGCGTCGACCAGGTTGGCCGGGAACCGGGTGTAGCCGTCGGGGACCGGCCGGACCCCGGCGATGTCCGGCTTCGGGATGCCGGGCGGCAGTGGCTGCGGGTTGGGCAGCAGGCCGGCGAGCCGGTCCAGGTTCTGCGCCTCGCCGCCGGATCGTGTCGCCTCGCCGCAGCCGCCGAGCAGGCCGCCGCCGACGGTCGCCGCCGCGCCGAGGCCGAGCAGGCCGAGAACGCTCCTACGGCTGGTGGCGACGTCCGGGCCGGATGCTTCCACGGCGCGCTCCCTTCGCTGTCGCCGGACGGGCCGCCTCGCGGACGGGACGGACGAGGCGGTCCGATCGGGGGTGGTATGGGGTAGAGTTAGTTCGTCGGGTGACTAAACAAACCTAATCGACGGTGACCGGTGCCACAAGATGCCGGGCGCGCGACGGCGACCGGCGCCCAGGAGCGCCGCGCGGCAGACCACACGTGGCCGCACGGGCCCGTGGTGCGGCATGATGGGGCCGCGTGGTGCGCCTCGGGAACGCGTCCGGGACGCACCGTCGCGTGGGGAGCGGGGCTGATCTTGATCACGACGCAGCGCGGGCCGCGGCCGGCCGATCTCGCCGACGTACGGGCCACCAACCTCGCCGTCGTCCTCCGCTTCGTCCGGGCCAACGCGCCGTGCTCCCGCGCCGACATCGCCGCCAGCACCGGGCTGAACAAGGCGACCGTCTCGAGTCTGGTCGCCGAGTTGATCGATCGTCGCCTGATCCGGGAGACCGGGCTCACCGAGAACCGGATCGGCCGCCCGGCGACCATGCTGGTGCTGGACGGCGCGCCGTACGCGGCGATCGGCCTGGAGGTCGGGCTCGACGAGCTGACCGTCGTCGCCGTCGACCTGGCCGGCACCGAACTGCTCGCCTGGCGGCGCGCCTTCGACGGCTCGGCCGCCTCACCCGGGCGGGCGGTCAGCGCGATCGCCGCGCTGGCCAGCCGGGCCGTCAAGCGGGTCTCCGGGCAGGGACGCCAGGTGCTCGGCCTCACCGTCGCGGTCCCGGGGCTGGTGGACGCGGCCGGTACGGTCCGGCTCGCCACCACGCTCGGCTGGCGGGACCTGCCGCTCGGTGCGGACCTGCGTCGCGCCCTGCGCGAGCCGTCCTTCGACGTGGTGGTCGAGAACGACGCAAACCTCGCCGCGCTGGCCGAGTACCGGCAGGGCCCGTACGCCGGGACGGCCCACCTGGTCCACCTCACCGGTGGCGCCGGCCTCGGGGCCGGGGTGATCGTCGACGGGCGGCTGCTGCGCGGCGGGCGCGGGTTCGCCGGCGAACTGGGGCACGTGTCGCTCGACCCCACCGGCCCGGTCTGCCCGTGTGGCCGGCGCGGTTGCCTCGAGGCGCTCGCCGGCATCCCGGCGCTGATCCGCCGGGCGCTGCCGGACACCGCCGAGGACGGCCCGATCACCGACTTCGCTCCCGAGGTCGACCGGATCCGGGCCCGGGCCCGGCGCGGGGATCCGGCGGTCCTGGCGGCCCTCGCCGAGACCGGCCGGCACCTCGGGCACGGCGTCGCGCTGCTGGCCAACCTGGTCAATCCCGAGGTGGTGCTGCTGGGCGGCTACTTCAGCGTCCTGGCGCCGTGGCTGCTGCCGGCGGCCGAGGCGGAGTTGGTCGCCCGGGCGCTCGCGCCGGAGGCCGGCGGCACCCGGCTGCTCGCCTCCACCTTCGGCACCGGCGCGGCCGCGGCGGGGGGTGCGGCCCGCACCCTGGAGGCCGTCGACGCGGGCCGGTTGCCCCGGCACGAGCCGGACCCCGGCCGGGCCGGGCGCGGCGCCGTGGGCGGCGACGCGTCCCGCAAGGCGCCGCACCGGGCGACCGGTCGGCCGGGCCCCGAGCCGGAGTCGGGTACGCCCGGCGAGGATGTCGACGCGCTGCCGTCGGCCCTGGCCGCGTCGCCGCCGGGTACCGCCACCGACAACCGCTGACCCCGCGGGGCCGGGTGCGGTCGTACGTCGCGCGGCCGGCCGGGCCGTGACCGCCTGGCCCGCCCGGGAATCACGTTGTCCGTGTAGCCCGCGGCGGCAGCTTCGGAATCGATGGTGGTAAACCCTTGACCGACGGCACGGCGGGTGGAAATCTCGAACTGCTCCGCCGGGACGTGCGGGACCGCGTCGTCCAGGGCGGATTTTCCACCTCGCCTGTCGAAGCGCTTCGAGGGCGCCGGGCCGCGGCCGGGGCGTGCCGCCCGGCCCCGTGTCCTCTCGAAGCGCTTCGACCGCCCACAACCCCATACCCCACGCCCCCACACGGTCCGCACCCCCGACGATTCGCACCCCGCCGCCCCACCACGCACCCACACCGCCCGCTCCCCCACCACCGCACGACCCCACCGCCCCTCGGCACCACCACCCCGCCGCCACGTCCCCTCGGCTTCACGCCGGGGACGCAGTCGAGACCAAGGTGATCCAGATGAGTGAAGGGACGTACCGCGACCCTGACCGACCGCTCGACGTACGGGTCGACGACCTGCTGAGTCGGCTCACCCTCGGCGAGAAGATCGCCCTGCTGCACCAGTACCAGGCACCGGTCCCCCGGCTCGGGATGGGCGCCTTCCGGACCGGGACGGAGGCGCTGCACGGGCTCGCCTGGCTCGGACCGGCCACCGTCTTCCCCCAGGCGCTCGGACTCGGCACCACCTGGAATCCGGACCTGCTCCGGGCGGTCGGTGCCGCCGTCGGCGACGAGGTCCGCGGCCTGCACGCCAAGGACCCGAGCCGGGTCGGCCTCAACGTCTGGGCGCCCGTGGTCAACCCGCTCCGCGATCCCCGGTGGGGCCGCAACGAGGAGGGGTACGCCGAGGACCCCTGGCTGACCGGCCAACTCGGCACGGCGTACGCCGAGGGGCTGCGTGGCGACCACCCGGTCTACCTGCGGACCGCACCAACCCTCAAGCACTTCCTCGGCTACAACAACGAGACCGACCGCTGCACCAGCTCCAGCAACCTGCCGCCTCGCGTGCTGTACGAGTACGAGCTGCCGGCCTTCCGGGCGCCGATCGCCGCCCACGCCGCGGTCGCGGTGATGGCCTCCTACAACCTGGTGAACGGGCGACCGGCGCACCTGAGCCCGCTGATCGCCGCCGAACTGCGGCGCTGGACCGACGACGAGATCATGGTGGTCAGCGACGCCCTGGCGGTCTCCAACATCGCCGGGGCGCAGGGGTTCCTTCCCGACCATCCGACCGGTTACGCCGCGGCGCTGCGGGCCGGGATCGACAGCTTCACCGAGGATGACGACGACCCCGGGCCGACGGTGGCCCGGATCACCGAGGCGCTGGGGCGCGGCCTGCTCACCGAGTCCGACGTGGACATCGCCGTCCGGCGGATCCTGGCGATCCGGTTCCGCCTCGGCGAGTTCGACCCGCCCGGGCGCAACCCGTACGCCGAGGTCACCGCCGACGTGGTCAACTGTCCGGCGCACCAGGAACTCGCCCGGACCGCGGCCCGACAGTCCATCGTGCTGCTGCGCAACACCGCTCCCGAGGGCGGGGCCGCGCCGCTGCTGCCGCTCGACCCGGCGCGCCTGCGCCGGGTGGCCGTCCTCGGACCGCTGGCGGACATCCTCTACGAGGACTGGTACAGCGGCACCCTGCCGTACGCGGTCACCGCCCGGGCCGGGCTGGCCGCGCGGCTGCCCGGGACGGAGATCGTCCACCACTGGGGCGCGGACCGGATCGCGCTGCGCACCGCCGGGGGCGTCGTCCGGGCCGCGACCGGACCGGAGGGTGGGCCGCTGACCGTCGCCCCGGCGGACCGGGAGGCCGGACCCGTGCCGGTCGACGGAATCCTCGAGGTCTTCGACTGGGGCCAGGACGTCCTCGCGTTTCGGGCGGTGGCGAACGGCCGGCACGTTGGCGCCGACGAGACCGGGGTGCTGGTCAACGACCGGCCCGGTCCCGGCGGCTGGGTGGTCCGGGAGACGTTCCGGTTCATCGCCCGGGCGCCCGGGGAGGCGGTGCTGCACCACCTGGGTAGCGACCGGTACGTCCGGGTCGGCCCGGACGGCGTCCTGCGTGCCGAGGCCACCGATCCCGCGGACGGGACCGGGTTCACCGTCGACCTGATCGGCGACGGCGCCGCCGAGGCGGCCGCCCTCGCCGGCGCGGCCGACGTCGCCGTGGTGGTGCTCGGCAACCACCCGATGGTCTGTGGTCGGGAGACCGAGGACCGCGCCGACCTGGCGCTGCCGACCGCGCAGGATGCGCTGCTGAGGGCCGTCCGGGCGGCGAACCCGCGCACCGTGCTGGTGCTCAGCAGCAGCTATCCGTACGCCATCACCTGGGCCGACGCCCACGTGCCCGCGATCTGCTGGTCGGCGCACGGCGGCCAGGAGTACGGCCACGCGCTGGCCGCGGTGCTCTGCGGCGACGCCGACCCGGGTGGCCGGTTGACCCAGACCTGGTACCGCGACGTGGCCGAGCTCCCCGACCTGTTCGACTACGACGTCATAGCCGCGGACGCCACGTACCTCTACTATCGGGGCACCCCGCTCTATCCGTTCGGCCACGGGCTGAGCTACGCCGACTTCGCCTACTCTGACCTGCGGCTGAGCGCGGACGAGGTGGACGCGGCCGGAGAGATCGAGGTCAGTGTGCGGGTGGCCAACGTCGGCGCGCGACCGGGCGACGAGGTGGTGCAGCTCTACACCCGGCAGCGGCGGTCCCGGGTCAAGCAGCCGCTGCGCCAGTTGCGCGGGTTCGCCCGGGTGACGCTCGCCCCGGGCGAACAGACCACGGTACGGCTGCGGCTGCGCGCCGCCGATCTGGCCCACTGGGACGTCGTCCAGGGCCGGTACGTCGTGGAGAACGCTCGGCACACCGTGGCGGTCGGCCGCTCCAGCGCCGATCTCGGGCTGACCGCCACCCTGACCGTCCACGGTGAACGGATCGGACTCCGCGATCCGCTCGCCGCCCGGCTGTGGGCGATCGATTACGACGAGTACGCCGGCGTCGGCGCGTTGCCGGACGGCCCGGTCGCGACCGCGGTGCTCGCCCGCCAGGCCGGCGGGTGGATCCGCTTCTCCGACGTCGACCTCGACGCCGACATCCACGGCGTGACCGCCCGGGTCGGCGGGCGAGAGCTGCCCGACGACGGTGCGGAGCTGCTGCTTCGACTGGACGATCCGGTCCGGGGTCCGGTCGTCGGTACCATCCCCGTGCTCCCACTGACCGCCGACGGCGACGCCGCCCGGGGCCCGCTGCCCGGTCGGGTGGTCTCCGGACGGTGGTACGGCGGGGCGACCGGGGTACGGGACCTGTATCTGCTCTTCCCGAACCCGGGCGTCACGGTGACCTGGCTGGCCTTCCTCGGCGGGCCAAAGGGTCACCGGTCCGGTCCTGACCTGGGAGAAGGCTAGTGTCCGACCCGTCGCACCCCACCCCGCGCCCCGCCGCCCGGCGCGCCACCCGCGCTGCCGGGGCGGGGTCGGCCGGCGGCTCGTCCGGCAAGCGGGCGGACATGGTGACCATCGCCGACGTGGCCCGGCACGCCGGGGTGGCGGTGAGCACCGTGTCGTACGTGCTGAGCGGCAAGCGGGCGATCTCGGCGACGACGCGGGAACGGGTCCTCGCCAGCGTGCGTGCCCTCGGCTACCACCCCAACGCCGGCGCCCGCGCCCTGGCCAGCCGGCGGGCCAACGTGATCGCCCTGGTGCTGCCGCTGCGGTCCGGGATGCACCTGCCGGTGCTGATGCAGTTCGCCACCGCCGTGGTGACCACCGCGCGCACGTTCGACCACGACGTTCTGCTGATGACGGCGGACGAGGGGCCGGCCGGGCTGCGCCGGATCGCGGCCAGCGCGATGGTGGACGGCATCGTGCTGATGGACGTGGAGATGCACGACGTCCGGGTGCCGTTGCTGCGCACCCTCGAACGCCCCAGCGTGCTGATCGGCTTTCCCGCCGACCCGACCGGGCTGACCTGCATCGACCTGGACTTCTACCGGGCCGGGCAGGTCTGCGTCGACCACCTGGCCGACCTCGGTCACCGTCGGATCGCGCTGCTCGGCGCGCCGGCCGTGGTGTACGACCGGGAGACCGGTTTCGCGCACCGCACCCGGGCCGGCTTCGCCGAGGCCGCCGTCCGGCACGGCATCGCGGCGACCACGCAGCCCTGTCCGGAGACCTTCGCGGCGGTGCACCGGGAACTGGCCGACCTGCTGGCCCGACACCCCGACCTCTCCGGCCTGGTCGTGCACAACGAGGCGGCGGTCGGTCAGGTGCTGACCGCACTCGCGGCGCTCGGTCGACGCGTACCGGCCGACGTCTCGGTGGTGGCGATCTGCCCCGACGAGGTCGCCGAGCGGGCCAATCCGGCGCTGACCTCGGTGCTGATCCCGGCCGAGGAGGTGGGCCGACAGGCGGTGTCGCTGCTGATGCGCAAGCTGAAGGGCGAGCCGGTGCCCGAGGCGACCCTGCTCGACCCGCGGCTGACGGTCCGGGCCAGCACCGGCCGCGCGGCGTCCTCCCGATCGCCCGCCTGACGGTCCTCGCTTCAGGAACTGCCAGACGCTAGGAAGAAGCCGCAATTTGTGGATGGCACCGCACTTCCGATCATGAATGGGTTTGCTGTAGCGTCTGTCCCGCACCTCTCCGGATCGCCGGTCCTCAATGGGATGCGGTAGAGGATCTCCAATACGGAGATGGACCATGCCAAACGCTGGGACGTCAGTGATCCCCGCTCCCGCGGGGCTGAATCGCGCGTTCGTGTCGGCCGGCCGGTAAGACACGGATCGCGAACGACATCGTCTCCGGGCGCCACCCGGAGACCAATCCCTCAACGTGGAGGTGGCTATCTCATGACCACTTATCGACGTGGGCGCGGGCCCAAAAGCGAGAATGCTCAACTCATCCCAGTCCGCACCTTGGCGATCGCCACCGCATCGACCCTGTCCGCGCTCCCGGTGGGTCTGTGCACCTGGTGGGTGGCCCAGCAGGCGATGCCACAGACGCCGGCGCTGGCGGTGACCGCCATCGCGATGCTGACCGCCTATGGCCGGTGTCTCGACTACCTGCACGAGCGCGTCGGGTGACCGTCCAGACGGTGGCGGCCTGGGGCAAGGCGGTCGATGGTCAGGTCCACCCGCTGATCTGTCATGCCTACGACACAGCCGCCGTGGCCGAACGCGTACTTCGCCAGTTCATCGGACCGACCGCCCGTGACGAGCTGCTCGCCAGTTTCCATCCGTTGGGAAACCCCACATCATGGATAGCCCTGCTCTGCGGCCTTCATGATCTCGGAAAGGCGACGCCATCGTTTCAGGCAATCCGGGCCGACCTCGCATCTACCCGGCTCGCCGAGCCGGAAGCCAACGACGTGGGTCGGCTCGGCCGGCACAAGGTGGGAACACGACGCCTCGACACCCCGCATGGACTGGTAACGGCAATGCACGTGCAGGACATGCTTGTCCGGTGGGGAGCCTCCATCGACACGGCCGAGCGGATCGCCGTGGCGATCGGCGGCCACCACGGACACCTGCCGGACGGCTCACTGGTGCGCCAGGCGCGGCGTGAGGTCAACAACCACGGCCGGCAGCGGTGGGAGGACACACGGGAGGATCTGGTCGCCGAGCTCATCCGACTACGCGGGCTTCCCGAGCCGACCGCCCTTCCGTGGGGCGAGGTGCATGTGAGCGATGTGGCCGCGCTGTGCCTGGCCGCGTTGACGACCATCAGTGACTGGATCGCCTCTGACACCACGAACTTTCCGCTGACCGACCCGGATGACCTTGACGCGTACGCGACGTCGTCCGAACACCGTGCCGACGCGGCGGTGGCGCGACTCGACCTCCGCCCGTGGCTACCCGACCCGGGGTTTCGCACCCTGTTTCCCGGCGACACACCCAGACCGGTCCAGGCGGAGGTGGAGCGCCTCGTTCGAGATCGGACGGAGCCGACGCTGTTGCTGATCGAGGCGCCGACCGGCGAGGGAAAGTCGAAAGCCGGACTACAGGCGGCGGCCACCCTGGTCCGGCAACTGGGCCTCATCGGAACCTACGTCGCGATGCCGACCCAGGCCACGAGCAACCAGATGCTGGGCGAGGTGCAGGAGCTGGCGGGGCAAGCGTCGGTCAAGCTGATCCACACAAACGCCAGAGAGTACGTGCGTGACAATCCGACGACGCCGACCGGCATAGGCGTGGATGACCCAGACGACTTGGACGTTACTGCCCAAGAGTGGTTCACCCGGAAACGGAGTCTCCTGGCGAGTCTCGGCGTCGGCACCGTGGACCAGATTCTCAAGGCGGTGATCCGCTCGAACCACGTGTTCGTACCGCTGGTCGCGCTCACCAACAAGGTCGTCGTGATCGACGAGATCCACGGCTACGACACATACATGTCCACCCTGCTGGATCGGCTGCTGACCTGGCTGGGCCGGCTCGGCGTCTCGGTGATAATGCTGTCGGCCACCCTGCCGAGCAGCCGTCGGCGGGATCTGGTGGCGGCCTGGCAGGCGGGTGCGTTGCGGTGCCTGCCGCGCGAGGTGCAGCGCCCGGCAGAGTCGATGGTCACCTATCCCGCCGTGACAATCGCCGGAAAGGGTCGACCCACCACTGTGCCCGTGGGCGTCAGCGAACTCAACGGCAATCGTGCGCTGCACCTGGAACACGTCCCCGATTCGGACATCGTTGACTGGGTGTTGGACCGCGCCGGTGTCGGCTCGGTCGCGGTCATGCACAACCTCGTACAGCGCGCTGTGTCGACGTACACAGCGCTGGAGGCACGGATTTCGGCGATGCCCGACGCCGAGCGACCACACCTTGTCATGATCAACGGACGTATGCCGACCGCCGAACGCGCCCGGGTCGAGGCATGGCTGGTGGAGTCGTTCGGGCAGGGCGGCACGCGCCCACGGGCGATCGTGGTCGGTACCCAGGTCCTGGAACAGGGGCTTGACCTCGACTTTGACACGGTGTTGACCGACCTCGCGCCGGTGGACTGGATGATCCAGCGTGCCGGTCGGTTGCACCGGCACCGACCCGGAACACTCGGTGGCACACCGACGCTGGGTGTCACCGGCGTCAGCGATCACGGCGACGCGCCTCCGACGTTTCCCCGATACGTCAACCTCGTGTACGCACCCGCAATCCTGTTACGCACCTGGGCACTTCTCCGAGGCCGGACCACGCTTTCCCTGCCAGGCGAGGTACCAGCACTTGTCGATGCGGTGTACGGGCCGGAGGAGGCGGTTGCCTGTCCGTCGGGGTGGGAGGACGCATGGTTCTCGGCCGCGGACAGCCTGCGGCGCGCTCGGGAACGCTCGGAGCGCAACGCGAGGATCATGTATCTGCCGCTGCCGAATGCCATCGGTCATGTGAGTGAGGTGACCAAGCACAGTAAGAGTTCGCGCCACACCCGGGAGCAGGGACGTACACGATGATGTCCGACGACGATTTCCACGAGGAGTCGGTGGACGTCGTGCTGTTGCAACCGTTCCGGACCGGGCTGGTGCCCATCGGAGGTGGGCCCGTCATCGATCCGGCGGCGCCGGATCCACCATCGCCGGACGTGCTGGCAGCACTGCTCGACGCATCGGTCAACCTCGGCGCCCCACACGGTGTCCCCGCCGATCTCGTACGCACCATCGCGCGCTCACCGGTACCCGCGTCGTTCCAGCGGTCACCGTGGCTACTCAATCATCGCGTGTTGGTCTTCGCCGACGGCGTCTGCCGGGTCGGGGCACATCTGCTGCGCTACCAGCCGCACCTTGGTGTCTACACGGACGAACCCGAAACGCATCCGCCGGTCGCTCCAGCCCGAGCCACCGTGCCGCGGCCTCGGCCCTCCGCCGAAAGGATCGGCGCATCGTTCGATCTCGTCACCGAACCGTGGGTTCCGGTCGTTCGAGGCAATGGAGCCATCGTCGACGTGGGGTTGCGACAGCTCTTCATGGAGGCGCACGACATCCGGCGGATCACCGGCGAAACACCGACGATGTCCGCCGCGCTGTACCGTCTCGTGCTCGCGATGTTCCACCGGTCCTACGGCCCGGACAGCGACTCTGTCTGGGCCGAGTTGTGGAGCGCGCGGGAACTCCCACCCGATCCCCTCGACAGGTACCTGGAGCGGTACGGCGACCGGTTCGATCTCTTCCATCCGACCGTTCCGTTCCTGCAATGCCCGGGCCTGGCTGAGCTGACACCGTCGACCCCCGGCAAGCTGGTACCGCATCGCGCGGTCGGCAACAACGTCACCCTGTTCGACCACACCACCAGTAGCGACGCTGTACGGCTCACCCCGGCCGAGGCGGCACGCTGGTTGGTCACCACCCTGGCCTTCGACCCGGGCGGGATGAAAACGCCGTTTGTCAAGGACAAGTCGTCAGAGCGGGCACCCTGCAACGACTTCGGCGTGGTGGTGGTCGAGGGTGGCGACCTGAAACAGACGCTACTGCTCAACGCCGTGGTGTATCGCCCGGACGCGGAGCAACCCCGGATGACCGGGCAGCAGGACGCGCCGGCGTGGGAGCGGGAACCGCCCTCCCCGCATCCGGGCAAGCGCACCGCGCGCGGCTGGACGGACCTGCTCACCTGGCCGTCGCGGCGGATTCTGCTCCGTGCCGACGACATCGACGGCGCCACCATGGTGACCGGTGTGACGCTGACGCCGGGTGACCGGCTCGACGTCGCACTTCCGGACGAGGAGCTGATGGCAGCGTACCGGCGCCCCGCCGACCGGGCGGGCCGTGCCAGGCGGGACGCACCCATGCTGCCGGTCAAGCTGCATCCGGTCCGGGGCGTGTGGCGGCACAGTGTGGAGCTGCTGATCACCGACCCGTGGCAGGAGGACCGACATCGCCAGCGTCCCCGTGCCCTGGACCATGTCGCCAATCTCGCCGAACGCGGGCATATCAGCTCGGAAACGGTATACACGCTCAGGGTCTTCGGTCAGCAACTGGACTCGAAGGCGTCGGTGGTCGAGGCGTGGCTGGAAGAGTCGGTTCCGGCGCCGGTGGCACTCCTGCGGGCGAGGGATGACCGGCTCGGCGGACTGATCGGCGCCGCGATCGATTACGCCGATGAGGTTGGCTCGGCGCTCCGGTCGTTGCAGGCGGACTTCCGCAGGGACATGCGGGCCGAGCCGGGAGGGCGGATCGAGCTGTCGTACTGGCCACGGTTGTCTCGCCCGTTCGCGACGTTCCTCAAGGGGCTGAACGAGGACCGGGTCGCCGGACGCTCCGAGGCGGCCACCGCGCGGACGTGGCAGGCGGCGGTAAGCCGAATCGCCCGGTCTGTCGCCGACGCATGGCTGGCGGGATCAGCGGCAGAGGCGCGCGCGATGCTCACCCTGGGCAGGCATCAACGCAACTTCCAGATGCGACTGGGCAAGGCGTCGGACGCCTTCCTGAGGCAGATCATCACCTACACCGACAGAGAAGAAAGCGACGATGTCTGACAACGCCGATATCGCTGCCCAGCGTCGAGCTTTCATTCACTCACTCGAAAAGCTCCGTCACGACGCATATGAGTCGCCGTACCCACACCGGGCCGCCGATGCTCGCCGCCAGCTTGCCCAGTTGCGCCACAGCCTGCGTCCCGGCCACCAGCACCAGGCCTACGAGATCGTTTTCCGACCCCCCTCGCGGCCAGCCGAGGAGTCTGGAACTGGCCAGGGCCAGCCACCCGAGTGGTTGCCGCCCGCAGCGCACGAGCAGGAGGCCTGGCTGCTCGTTGGCGGCCTCTTCGCGCTGCACCCACAGCCGTGGCGGCGGAAGGGACCGCGGTCACTGGGCGCTTCGATGGGCCTACTGGACAAGGCACAGGTGGGCTCGGCCAGCCGACGCTTCATGCAGTTGCTCGGCCGAGACGGGAGTACGCTGCCGCACCACCTGCGTCAGGCGATCCAGCTGCTGTCCAGCCACGAAATTCCCGTCCACTACGGGCAGCTATTGGACGATCTCGTGGTGCTGCTCGGCCCGTCGCGGGCCGGGGAGCCGGCTGCCCGGGTTCGGCTGCGCTGGGCCCGCGAGTTCTACATGCCGGCCACGATCGAACCATCCGACCCGTCGGATCCGACGGACGAATCCCACTCAGTCGAGAGGCGTCGCGATGATAGTTGAGCTCCACCTGCTCCAGTCATTCCCGGTGAGCAATCTCAATCGAGACGATCTTGGACAGCCCAAGACGGCGACGTTCGGCGGTGTCACTCGCGCTCGGATATCCAGCCAGAGCCTCAAGCGCGCCGCCCGGCGGCTTTTCACAAAATACGGCCTGAACACCACCGAGGTCGGGATACGGACCAAGCGGATCGTGGACGAGGTCGTACCGATTCTGGGTCGGGCCGGTAAGGACGAGGAACAGGCCCGCACCGTCGCGATGGCCGCACTGCGGCAGCTCGGATTCGGGGTCAACAAGGACAGTGGCCTCACGCAGTATCTGCTGTTCGTCAGTCACGCATCCATCGACTTTTTGGCCCGGTATTGCGATGACAACTGGGAGAGCCTGAAACGGCTCGCCGCCGCCAAGACGACGTCCGCACAGAACAAGATCAAGGCCGACCGGGCAGCGGTCGAGGCGGGCCGGCGCATCCTGGATGCTGGCCGGGCAGCCGACGTGGCGTTGTTCGGCCGCATGATCGCCGACAACGCGGACTTCAACGTCAACGCCGCATCCCAGGTGGCACACGCCATTTCAACGCACGCGGTGACCACCGAGTTCGACTACTTCACCGCAGTCGACGACCTCAAGCCGAACGACACCCCGGGCGCCGAGATGATTGGCAGCGTCGATTTCAATGCCGCCTGCTACTATCGGTACGCCAACGTCGACATCGGCCAGTTGTCCGTAAACCTGAGCGGCGACGACGACCTGGTTGCGCGGACTGTGCGGGCCTGGCTCTACGCCTTCATCAACGCGGTGCCGGGCGGAAAACAAAACTCGACCGCCGCCCTTACCATGCCGGACACACTGCTCGGAGTGGTACGGAGTCGAGGCGCGTGGAACCTCGCCAACGCGTTCCTCAAGCCGGTGGTCGCCGAGGACCTGATGTCCGAGTCCACAGACCGGATGCTGTGGCACTTCGGCCGCCTCAAGGACTTCTACGGCGGCGAGAGCGGCGAGATCCGCAGCGCGGTGGCCGCGTCGGTCAGCGGCGACATCGCGACGAACGGTGTGGTGTCGACGGCGGACAGTGTGGACACCTTCGTGCGCGGTCTGCTCGCGGCCGCCGAGGTGTGAGAGCCCATGCCCGACGACGTGATGTCGCTGGCCATGTGCTTTGACGCCCCGATGCAGTCCTGGGGGATCCGCTCCCGCGGCATTGTCCGGGACACCATGATGGAGCCGACCAAGTCCGGCACGATCGGATTGGTCGCGGCCGCCCTCGGTGTCAACCGCGAGGATGATGTGACTCTGGCCGAGTTGGCCAGGCTCCGGCTTGCGGTCCGGGTAGACCGCGAGGGTCTACTCGAGCGGGACTACCAGACGACGCAGAATGTGCCGACCACGACCGGAACCGGACACCGCACGGTTGTCAGCGAGCGCTACTACCTGGCCGATGCGCTCTTTCTGGTCGTACTGGAGGGTGACGGCTACCTGCTCGCACGGATAGCCGAGGCGATCCGGCGACCGCGTTGGCCACTGTCGTTCGGGCGACGGTCGTTCGTACCGGCTCGGCCGCTGCTTTCACCCGATGCGGCGCCAGTCCGCGAGCCAGCCGTACAGGTTCTGAAGAGCCACCCGTGGTTGGAGGAGTCGGAGGCGTTGTGGCAGCGGGCCCGGACAGACCCCCCAACGCTTCGCACGGTCGTCGAGTGCTCCGCAGAGGAGAAGCAGGCCGAGGTCCGGCACGACCAGCCGATTAGTTTCGGGCGCGGGCGTCGGCGCTTCGCTCCCCGGACAGTGCTGGTCGATGACGTGACATTGACCCCGTCCATGATCCCCGCGAGGAGCGGCCTTGTACCTGACCAGACTGACGTTTAACCCCAGGTCGCCGGAGTTCCGGCGGGACATGGCCAATGTGCACGACATGCATCGGACGGTGATGTCGGCGTACCCCGAGGAACCGGCCACGGCAAACTATCGGCAGCACCACGGAGTGCTGTGGCGGGTTGACCGGGTCAACCGTGGTTACGTCCAGTATGTGCAAAGCCGTTCCAAGCCGGACTGGTCCCGACTGCCGCCGGCGCATTTGCTCAGGCCGGCCGAGGTACGCTCGCTGCAGCCACTCCTGGACGGCATCACCGCTGGTCGGCGGTACGCGTTCCGGCTTGTGGGCAACCCGACCCGGTGTGTCCACCCCAAGCACGGCAGCCCCAAGAGGGTCCCACACCGGCTGCCAGAGAAACAGATTGGGTGGTTGGTGGAGAAGGGCAGGCGGCACGGTTTCATCGTGCCCACCACTGACAGGGCGATTCCCGATGTCATCGTCACCCCGATGCCCGACCTGATTGGCCGCCGGCAACGGCACATCATCACAATCGCACCGGTTCGCTTCGACGGTCATTTGATCGTCACCGATCCGGAGGCGTTCGCCCGTGCCGTGGTCGACGGCATCGGCCGGGCGAAGGCGTACGGGTGCGGCCTGCTCAGCTTGGCGCCCGCGCGGACTGCCCAATACGACAGCCGGGGTTGTTGACCTGGGCTGGGCTGGGGTTTGACGGGGGGTGGGGGAACGAGGGCAGCCTTCGCCGTCGTTCATGGACGGTTGTGTGGACTGACCATGACGCGGCGGTGGCTGCGATACGGGGTAGACGTCCAGCGGTGGTGGGTGTCGGTCGACGATGTGATGCTGACAGTCGGGCGGTGTTTCCACAGGCCGGAGCCGCGTCGCCGGGTGCGTGGCTTCGTCCCGGGTCTTCTGGCGCCCCTGCTCTGCAAGAAAGCTGGTGGGTGGTTGCGGAGCATGCCGGTGACGCCGGCCCGGACGGGATGCAGTGCCTGTTGATGCCGGTGCGGTGGGAGGACGCCGCTGTGCGTGCCGATGTTCGCGAGTTCGTGAGCGAGGCGTCTCGGTGAGGCCGAGGCGGTGTTGATCATCGACGAGACCGCTGATCTGAAGAAGGGCCAGCATGCTGCCGGTGTACCGGCGGCGGTACAGCGGTGCTGCCGGGAGGGTGGAGAACTGTCAGGCCGCGATACATCTGGTCTACGCCACCCGGACGGCTCACGCGATGCTCGACACCGCCCTGTACCTGCCGGCATCCCGGTGCGACAACCCCGAATGCCGGACAAGGGCCGGTATCCCCGAGCAGGTTCGCTTCGCCACCACACCGCACCTGGCCGCCCGGGGTGATCGCCGACGCGGTCGACGCCGGACCGCCCTGCCGGCGGGCGGAGGGCCGGCGACGAGGCCTACGGCAACGACCCACACCCAGCCCGCCGGAAGGGCTGGGCTACGTCCTCGCCGTGGCCCGATCCCACCAGGTCACCACCAGCCTGGGCGTCTTCCGGGTCGACGTGTTGGCCGCCGCTGTTCCCGCCACCGCCTGGCATCGCATGTCCGCAGGGCGGGACGTGAAAGGTCACCGCTGGTACGACTGGTCCTACACCGCTCTACCCGCCCACCACGACGAACACGCAGGACACCGCCGGCTGCTCATCCGCCGCCACCGCCGCACCGGCGAACTCGCCTTCTACCGCCTCAGCACCGGCGGCGGTGATGCAAGACTCGGCGTCGTCGGCCGCCCTGGTCGCCGTCCTGGCGGCGCTGCACCGGGTCAGCGGCGGGCGGTGGCGCGGCCAGGGCATCGAGCGGCCGTACCGAGGGTCTGCACCTCCGCCCAGGGCCACTCGTCGATCGAGAAGGCGGCCGGATCGCCGGGCTCGGCGCCGCCGGGGTCCAGACCGTCAAGGTTCACGCACGATCTCCACCGTGGTGGTCAGGACGGTCCTGGCCCAGTCGACCGGCCGGCCGGCAAACCCCTGATCGGCACGGACGTGCCGGATCGGCGTGGACGCGTACGTGGCCAGCAGGGCACCCCTCGCACCGTCGCGGTCCTGCCAGCAGGCGGCGACCACCCAGACGACGACCAGCAGGCCGAGGGTGTCGGTGACGATGAACCGCTTCCGCCCGTTGATCTTCTTACCCGCGTCGTAGCCGCGGCTGGTGGTGGGCACGGTGTCGGCGGCCCGCACACCCTGTGAGTCGATGATCCCCGCGGTGGGCTCCGACACTGTCACCTTGACGTTCGACCGGCGGTCCCGGGTGCTGGTCTGCCCCCGGTTGCTCGCCGACGGCAAGATCAACCAAGGGCCGCTGGCCCGGATCAACGCCGACGGCCGGGGCCTGACCCACACCCGGGGCCGGCACCATAGCGGCTCGCGGTCGCCGTACACCCGGAAGGAGGACGTGGTCGGAGGCCTGGCGACTGGTCGCGGAGCCATCCAACCGTCCTGGCCGTCGGGAAGCCGGCAGCCGTTCGGGCGGTAGCTCGGTGGGCTGTTCCCCAGATCCGCCCCGACGGCCCTGGGGCGTCCCGGCTGTTTCGTGTCAGGCTGGGAATCAATCCCCACATTCCGGGAAGTCGACGGCCCGTGCCGGGTTTCCTGCCCTCGATCCCGTGGCCGCTCGGCCCGAGCGTCGCGGTCTTCGCTGTCGCCGGGGTGGTCACGATCATCGGCAGCATCCGGCTCGTCGCGCTCGGCGACGCCCTGGCCGATCGGACCGGATGGGGCGAAGCCGTCTTCGGGGTGGTCTTCTTCGGGGTGGCCACCGGCCTGTCCGGGATCGTGATGACCGTGGTGACCGCCTCCACCGGCCACCCGAACCTCGGCTACAGCAACGCGGTCGGCGGGATCGCCGCCCAGACCACCGCCGTCGCGGTCGCCGACATGTTCTACCGCTCGGTCAACCTCGAGCACGCCGCCGCGTCGCCGTCGAACCTGCTCTTCGGCTGCCTGCTGATCGCGTTGCTCGCCCTGACCCTGCTCGGCACCTTCACTCCGGACGTCACGGTGGGCGGCGTCCACCCGGTGTCGATCGTGATCGTCGCCTGCTATCTCGGCGGGCTCCGGTTGATCCGTACCGCCGGGACCCGGCCGATGTGGAATCCGGTCGGAACCAGCGAGACCCGGCCGGACGTCCCGCAGGAGCACGGCTCACTCGACAGGCACGGCACTCCCGTGCTGTGGGGGCGGTTCGTGCTGGTCGGAGTCCTCGTCGCGACCAGCGGCTGGGCCGTCTCGCTCGCCGCCGAGAGTGTCGTGGAAACCACCGGCCTCTCGGCCGGCTTCATCGGTGGCGTCCTGCTCGGCGTGGTCAACGGGCTGCCGGAGACCGTCACCGCGATCGCCGCCGTCCGACAGGGTGCGGTGACCCTCGCCGTCGCCGCCGTGCTCGGCGGCAACATCCTCGACGTGATCACCGTCGTCGTTGGGGACATCGCCTACCGCCAGGGGTCGATCTACCACGCGGCCGGCACCGAGGACCTGCTGATCACCACGACCGGGCTCTTCATGACCACCACGCTCCTCGGTGGCCTGCTCGTCCGCCAGTCCTGCGGCTGGGGGCGGGTCGGCTTCGAGGGCATCGTCCTACTGGCCAGCTACCTCGGGATGACGGCCCTGCTCGCGGCCTGATCCGGTCCGGTCGGGCCACTGCGGGCTCGACCGGTTCGGGACCGGTGGCCGACCGGGGCCCGCGGTCGCCGGCTGATTCCGGCGACCGCGGGACGGGCCGAGCCCGCGGTACGGCGGCACGGCCTGGCGTCCACCCCCTCGTCCACGTCGTCGAGGCGGCGGATTCGGCGCTCCCGTCGGGGCGTCAGACCCGATGCTGTCCGGCGCAGGCGCGCCGTCGGCCGCGGTGGCGTGATCCCGGAGCGCTCAGCGCGCGGAGGCGCGCAGGGCGGCGATGAGCCACTCCCAGGCCGGGACCGCGGACGGGAACGGCGGCCGGCCGTTGAGCACCCCGATCAGCTGCCAGTACCGCTCCACCCGCCGGTCGGTGAAGGTCTCCATCTGGTCGGCGAGCCGGGTCCGCTCCTCCGCCGGCATCGCCGGGTCGATTATCCGGTCCAGCACCGCCCGCCCCTGCGCCGAGTCGGGGGCGACGCCGTCCCGCAGGGCGGCGCCGGCCTGTTCGGTCACCTGCGCGGGGTCGTAGGGCGGCGGTGACTCGGCGGCTCCGGCCGCGCCGGCGGCACCGGCCAGCGCCATCTGCCGGACCCGCTGCTGGAAGTCGGTGTCGCTGACGAGTTCGGCGAGTTCGAGCCAGGCGTCCACCTGCTCGGTCGTCGGCTCGGCCGGCAGGTCGGCCGGTAGCTGTCGCATCGCCTGCGCGATCCCCGCCCCGGGCGCCCCCGGATCGATTCCCGCGAAGGTACGGTCGACAAACTCGTCGATGATCCGCTGTCGCTCCCGGGCGGAGAGTCGGGCCAGGTCGTTCATGATTTTCAGCTCCTCGGTCGTGCTGTTCCGCTCGGCGATCGACCGCAGCACGGCCCGACGGATCTGGAGCGTGCGGATCTCGGCGTCGAGGGCGCGGACGTGCGCCCGCGCCACGTCGGCCACCGTCTCCTGCCGGGAGAGGATCCGCCGTACGGTGTCGAGGTCCAGCCCGAGGTCCCGCAGCGTCCGGACCAGGTCGAGCCGGGCCACCGCGGCGGCGTCGTACAGCCGGTATCCGCCCGCCGACCGGGCGGTCGGCGTGATGACGTCGACGTCCGACCAGAACCGAATGGTCCGGACGGACAGGCCGGTACGTCGGGCGAGCTCACCGATGGTGAACAGCTCGGTGCGGTCGTTCACGGAACGAGCATCAGCCTTCCAGCCGCTGGAGACTCAAGCCCGATTCTGTGCCGTGCTCGACGTCCTCGTGTGGCGGTTGTCCGGAACGCCCGGCAGCGGGCCGTCGACGGTGCCGGTCAGCTCCACGCGCGGGGGTCGGCGGCCAGGTCACGAACGCGGTCCGGCAACTTGTCGGTGGCGACGTCGGCGAGGGTGACCAGTTCGAGGATCTCCCGCTCGCTGGCCCGCAGCGCGATCCAGACCTCCTGGAGCGACCGGGCGGCGCCCTGGTAGCCGAGGTCCTCCGGGCGCTGACCGCGGATGTTGGCCAACGGTCCGTCGATCACCCGGATCACCTCCGCCAGGGAGATCTCCGATGCCGGGCGGGCCAGCCAGTATCCGCCCTCCGGGCCGCGCTGGGCGTGCACGATGCCGCCACGGCGTAGCTGGAGCAGGATGCTCTCCAGGAACTTCGGCGGGATGTCCTGGGCCCGGGCGATCTGGTCGGCCGTGATCGGGGTCGGACGGCGGGTCGGCGCCGCGACTCGACCGGACTGCCCGCCCTCGGCGGTACGCCCCGGACCGCCGCCGCGGGTTCGCGTCTCCGCTCCGACGCCCGCCTCGGGGACCGGCTCACCCGCCTCGGCGTGGGCGGCGAGTTCGGCGGCGGCGCGGAGTGCGTAGTCAACCCGGGCGGAGAGTCGCATGCCCGACAGGTTAGCCGGGGCGGATCGCCGGTCCGGCCGCAGGTTCCGATCAGGCCGCGATGCGGTGACGCCGACGAGTCCTCCTTCGACGCCGCTGTCCGCGAGGTGCGGGAAGGGCTCGGCCTGGCGGTGACCCCGGGTCGGCTGCTGGTCGTGGACTGGGTGCCGCCGCGCGCCGGTCGCACCGAGGAGTCATGTTCGTGTCCGGCGGGCGGTCGCCCCTCGTCCGGGCCGGGCCGAGGTGGTTCGAGCCGGAGCGGGTCAGGCGCCGACCCGGCGGAGTAGGCCCTCCTGGACGGCGGTGGCGATGTGCCGGCCGTCGACGGTGAACATTCGGCCGGTGGCGAGCCCTCGGGCACCGGACGCGGACGGGCTCCAGCAGTCGTAGAGGAACCACTCGTCGGCCCGGAACGGGCGGTGGAACCAGAGGGCGTGGTCGAGGCTGGCGCCGACCACCCCGCCCGGTCCCCAGACCTCGCCGTGGACCGAGAGCACCGAGTCCAGCAGCGTCATGTCGGAGGCGAAGGTCAGGGCGCAGGCGTGCAGCAGCGGGTCGTCGGGAAGCTTGCCGTCGATCCGCATCCAGACCCGCTGGTGTGGGTCGGCCGGCCGGTCGCCGGGCCGTACCCAGCCGGGCTCGCCGACGTAGCGGACGTCGATGGGGCGCGGGATGGTGGCCCAGATGCCGAGCCGTTCCGGGTAGCGGGCGAGCCGGTCGGCCATGGTCGGCACCGCCTCCGGCGGTGGTACGTCGACCGGGGCCGGGGCGTGGTGGTCGAGTCCCTCCTCCTGGTGGTGGAACGACGCCGACATGAAGAAGATCGGCTTTCCGTGCTGGTACGCGACGGAGCGCCGGACCGAGAACGATCGACCGTCCCGGATGTTCTCGACCTGGTACTCGATCGGCTCGGTGGGGTCGCCGGGCCGGACGAAGTAGCCGTGCAGGGAGTGCACGAACCGGGCCGGATCGACGGTCCGGCCGGCGGCGACCAGGGCCTGGCCGGCGACCTGGCCGCCGTACACCCGTTGGGGTCCGACCGGCGGACTGGTTCCCTCGAAGGCCATCTCGTCGAGCTGGCGGAGGTCGAGCAGGGCGAGCAGCTGGTCGACCGCCGCCTGCCCGACGACCGGTTCGGGCTCGGCCGAGGTCACTGCAGGGCCTTGGCGGCCGTCGCCGCGTCGACGAGCGAGCCGAGCTGGTGTACCCGCAGGGTGTTGGTGGAGCCGGGGGTACCCACCGGGCTACCGGCGACGATCACCACAAGGTCGCCGGGGTTGGCCCGGTTGAGGCCGAGCAGCGCTTGGTCGACCTGTCGGAACATGTCGTCGGTGTGCTGGACGAAGGGCATGAGGAAGGTCTCCACGCCCCAGGAGAGGGCGAGCAGGTCCCGCACCTCCGGCACCGGGGTGAAGGCGAGCAGCGGCAGGTCGCAGTGCAGCCGGGAGAGCCGCCGGACGGTGTCGCCGGTCTGGGAGAACGCGACCAGGGCCTTGGCGCCGATCGCCTTGGCGATCTGGGAGGCGGCCACGGTGAGCGCCCCGCCGTGCGTACGCGGGTCGTGCTGGAGCCGGGGGACGGAGATCGAGCCGGATTCGGTCGTGGTGATGATCCGGGCCATGGTGCTGACGGTCAGGATCGGGTACTTGCCGATGCTGGTTTCGCCGGAGAGCATCACGGCGTCGGCGCCGTCGAGGACGGCGTTGGCGACGTCCGAGGCCTCGGCGCGGGTCGGCCGTGAGTTCTCGATCATCGAGTCGAGCATCTGGGTGGCGACGATGACCGGCTTGGCGTTTTCCCGGCAGAGCTGTACGGCGCGCTTCTGCACCAGGGGCACCTGGTCGAGTGGCAGCTCGACGCCGAGGTCGCCGCGGGCGACCATGATGCCGTCGAAGGCCTGGACGATCGCCTCCAGGTGGGCTACCGCCTCGGGCTTCTCCACCTTGGCCATCACCGGCCGGTGGATGCCGACCTCCTGCATGACGGCGTGGGCCAGCTTGATGTCCTCGGGTGAGCGGACGAACGACATGGCGACCATGTCGACGCCGAGGCGGAGCGCGAAGCGGAGGTCCTCGGTGTCCTTCTCCGACAGCGCTGGGACGCTGACCGCGACGTTCGGCAGCGAGACGCCCTTGTTGTTCGACACCGGGCCGCCCTCGGTGACGAGGACGCGGATGTCGCTCCCCACCACCTCGACGACCTCGACGGCGACCCGGCCGTCGTCGATGAGCAGCCGGTCTCCGGGCTTGACCTCGAAGGGCAGCTTCTCGTAGGTGCAGGAGACGCGGTCCCGGGTGCCGAGGATGTCCTCGCCGGTGATGATCACCGAGTCTCCGGTGCGCCACTCGTGGGGGCCGTCGGCGAAGCGGCCCAGTCGGATCTTGGGGCCCTGTAGGTCGGCGAGGATCGCCACGGCGCGGCCGGTGGCCCGGGCGGCCTCCCGGACCAGGTGGTAGACCCGCTCGTGGTCGGCCTGGCTCCCGTGGCTGAAGTTGAGCCTGGCGACGTCCATGCCCGCCTCGACCAGCCCGCGGATGCGCTCCGGCGATGAGGTCGCGGGGCCCAGCGTACAAACGATCTTTGCGCGGCGTGTCACGGCCATCAGGCTAGTCTCTCTCTCGGATCGGCCCGCCGGACCCTTCACATGTGGAACAGTTGCGCAACGTCTCGCGGCTGGGAGGTGACCGGCGGGTGCGTCACACCGGGACGTTGGGCGGCGGGCATCGGCGACCGCGCGGCGCCGAGCCTACTCCCGCCGCGCCCGCCACGTCCGCCCGGCCGACGCTGGTCCGGTTCGTGTGCGGGTCACCCGGCGTCCGGGAGAAGTGTACGCCACGCTCCGCATTTCACCGCTACGTGATCTTGCCGTTATCAGCCCGACACGGTTCGGCCCGACCCTGGGTGCCATCGATGATCAAGACAGGTCTGACCTGCTCGGATGATCAGCGTTGACTCCGTCGGGCGCCCCGGATGTTCCCGGAGCCCGAATCCCCCGAGGAGGACGCCCGTGGCACCCACCCCACCCACCGATGCCGAACTGGACGTGTTGATCCGGGCCCGGCTCGCCGCCCTCGGCATCGATCTGGACCAGCTGCCGCCCGGCACCACCGCCGATCCCGAGACGGGCTCGCCGGGGCGGGACTCCGTGCTCGCCTCGCTGCGCGCCTTTGTCCGAAGCACCGTGGGCACGCTCGCCGCGTACCAGCTCCCGGCTCCGCCCGGTACCGACCCGGAGATCGCGAAGGCGCTCTCCCAGCAGCCCGCGCCGATGCTCTACCCCTCGATCAGCACCGGATGGCGGCGGTCATGACGTTCGCACCCCTGGACCGGACCGTCGACCGCCGGGCGTTCCTGGCCCGGAGCGCCGCCCTGGCCGGCGCCGCCACCGTCGGCGGCGCGCTGGCCCTGCCCGCCGCCGCCCTCGCCGCCCCGGGCGGCGCCGCGGCGCCCGCGCCCGGCGGGCCCAGCCCCGGGCTGGACCGCCCGGAGGCGTACGTCCGGCCCCGCCCCGAGGCGCTCGCCGACCCGACCGAGCTGACCCTCGCCGAGGCGGCCTGGCTGATCCGGGCCGGCAGGCTGCGCCCCGAGGACCTGGTGGAGGCGTACCTGAACCGGATCGACGCGTACGAGTCGACGTACCAGGCGTTCAACATCGTCCTCGCCGACGCCGCCCGCGCGGCGGCCCGGGAGGCGGCCCGGCGCCCCCGTACCGGCCCGTTGCACGGCATCCCGCTGGCGATCAAGGACAACTACTTCACCGCGGGGGTGCCGACCACCGCCAACTCCTACCTCTTCCAGGATTTCGTGCCGCCGTACGACGCGACCGCGGTGCGCCGGCTCAGGGCGGCCGGCGCGATCGTGCTCGGCAAGACCCAGATGGGACCGCTCGCCACCACCCGGGCCACCACCCCGGCCGGGGTGATCACCACGGTGAACGCCTGGGCGCCGACCGATCCGGGCGTCGACCCGGGCGGCTCGTCGACCGGGACCGCGACCGCGGTGGCCGGCCGGCTCGCGACCGCCGGCACCGGCACCCAGACCGGTGGGTCGATCACCGCGCCCGCCAACGCCCAGAACCTGACCGGGCTCAAGCCGACCATGGGTCGGGTGCCGCTGACCGGGATCATCCCGCTCAGCTACACCCGGGATCACCCCGGGCCGCTGGCCCGGGACGCCCGGGACGCGGCGATCATGCTGACCGCGATGGCCGGCGAGGACCCGGCCGACCCGCGCAGCCAGGGTCTGCCGGCGGTGCCCCGGCTGATCGAGGCGGCCACCCCGGTGCGGGCGGGCAGGAGGGTCCGCCTGCGCTGGCCGACCCGCGTCGGGGTGCTTCCCGGGTACGCCGACGGCACCTCGGCCACCGCGCAGGCCCGGCGGGCCTTCCTGGCCACCCTGGCCGCCATCCCCGGCGCCACGCTGGTCGAGGTGCCGTTGCCGGACGAGTGGAACCTGCTCAGCGGCACCGCGTTCAACAACGTCCGCCTGGCGGAGCGGACCGAGCCGTTCCTGCCGTACCTGCGGACCGACCTGCGCGCCTTCGGTGTCTCGGTGACCAGTTGGCTGCAGGGTGCGCTGCTGGGTGGGCCGGAGTTCGTCACCGGGCAGCGGGCCAAGCTGCTGTTCCTGGAGCGGGTGCTGGACCAGATCTTCGACGTCTGCGACGTGGTGGTGCAGACCAGCCCGGTGCCGTTCGACATCCTCGGGCTGCCGGAGATCGGCTTCCCGATCGGCTTCACCGCGGCCGGGGTGCCGATCGGGACGACCCTCGGCGGCCTGCCGTACGGCGAGGATCGACTCCTGTCGGTGGTGGCCGCGTACCAGGCGGTGACCGACTGGCACTGGCGCCGCCCGCCGAACCCGCCGGCCGCGACCGGGCCCCGGGCCGGGCGCGGCACCGTGGCGGCCACGGCGCCGGACGTGACGCGGGGCCGGCTCACCGCGGAGCAGGTCGCCGAGCTGACGCAGTAGCGCCCACCCCGGCGGGTCCCGACCGCCCGTGCGGGCCGGCCGGCGGCGTACCCCCCGAGGCAACGCCTACGCCGCCGGCCGGCGGGCGCTACCGGGCCGGCACGGCCGCGGTCACCTCGACCTCGAGCACGGCGCCGGGGCGGAACAGCCGGCTCACCTCGACGGTCGTGCTCGCCGGCGGTGGCGTGTTCGGGAAGAGCCGGCGCCGAACCTGGCCGTAGGCCGGCAGGTCGTCGAGGTTGGTCATGAAGGTTCGGATGTGTAGGACGTCGGCCAGCCCCGCGCTGTGCGCGGCCAGGATCCCGCCGATCAACTCGAAGATCCGTTCGGCCTGGGCGACCACGTCACCCGGGGCCACCACGGCTCCGTCGTCGTCGACGGCGATCTGCCCGGCGGTCATCAGCAGCGTCCCGCCGCCGACGTCCACCCGCGCCACGTGGGCGTACGGCCCGACCGGCGGCGGTACGGTGCTCGGATTGTCCAAACTCACGCGCATGCATCCTCCGGTTGGTCAGACGAACGTCCTGGCCCGTCCTGTCGGTCACCCGGGCGGACGCGCCACCCAGCGGTCCGGAGGCGAGCGCGGCGCCGGGGTCGCCGCGAGGCGGATGCCGGCCCGCGACCAGCGGCGCGGCGCGCCCAGCGTGGCGGTTCCAGACGGTGACCGCGTGCCCCGCCGCCAGCAGGCCGCGGGTGATCGGCATACCACGTGCCCGGTGCCAGAACGGCGAATGACTGTCACGGGCAGACCGTAGGCGGCGACTACCGATGCGACCAGCGAATGTCACGCATGGCTGCCATGCGTAGCTAGCATCCCGACCATGGAGATCCACTCCCTTGAGGTGTTCCGGACGGTCGCGCGGCACGGATCGATCACCAGCGCCGCCCGAGCCCTCAGCTACACCCAGTCCGCGGTCTCCCGCCAGATCGCGACCCTCGAGGCGGAGCTCGGCGGGCGGCTCTTCGACCGCCTACCGCGCGGGGTCGCGCTCACCGAGGAGGGACGCTGCCTGCTCGACCACGTCGAGGCGGTACTCGACCGACTGGAGACGGCACGGCGGGACCTGGCGGCACTACGCGGTCTGGGCGCCGGGCGGCTGCGGGTCGGCGCGTTCCCGACCGCCGTCGCCGCGCTGGTGCCCCGGGCACTGGCGACCTTCCGGGCCGCCCACCCCGAGATCGCGGTGTCGCTGATCGAGGGGCGAACGCCCGGCCTGCTGGAGCGGCTCGCCGCCGGCGACGCGGACGTGGCGGTGGTGAGCGCGGCGGTGGACCGGCCGATCGACGCCGACCGGTTCGACCTGCACCACCTGCTCGACGAGCGGCTGCTGGTCGCGGTGCCCCGGAACCACCGGCTGGCCCGGCGCCGCACGGTACGTCTGGCCGAGCTGGCCGAGGACGCCTTCATCACAGGATCGGCCACCGACGAGCGGGCGCTGCTGCGGGCCTACCTGCCGCCGAACTTCCAGCCCCGGGTCGACATCATCGCCGCCGACTGGACCGGCAAGCTCGGCTGCGTGGCCGCCGGGCTCGGGGTCGCGCTCGTCCCGGCGCTCGCCGCGCGGGCGGCCCCGGCGGACATCGTGCTGCTACGCCTGCACCGCGACGACGCCTCCACCCGGCGGATATTCGCCGCCACCCTCGCCGGACGCACCCGCCCACCGGCGGTCACCCGGCTGCTCGGCATCCTCGACGAGGTGGCCGCGGCCATCCCCACGTGACAGCGCCGGTCGCAAACGTCCACCACCCGGGCGACATGCCGCCCGGCCCGGCACAGGCCGCCGGCATGACGGCTGCGGCCGCCTCACACCGCGGATGCGGCCCTGCTTCTCACCCCGCGGACGCGGCCCTCAGCGCTCCTCCCCCACGTACAGCCGGGTGACGGTCTCGGCCACGCAGACCGGCTTGCCGCCGGCGTCACTGTCCACGGTGACCGTGGCGAGCATCTGCAGACCGCCGGGAACGTCGCTGACCTCGGTGATCACCGCGGTGGCGCGGACCGCCGCACCGACCCGCAGGGGGGCCGGAAACCGCACCCGGTTCAGCCCGTAGTTGACCACCATCCGTACCCCCTCGACGCGGTACAGCGGTCGCACGAGCGCGGGCAGCAGCGACAGGGTGAGATAACCGTGGGCTATCGTGCCGCCGAACGGACCGCTGGCGGCGCGTTCCGGGTCGACGTGGATCCACTGGTGGTCGTCGGTGGCGTCGGCGAAGCGGTTGACCCGGTCCTGGTCGACCACGCGCCACGGCCCCGGGCCGAGCGACGTGCCGACCGCGGCGGCGAGTTCGGCCGGCGAGGCGAAGACCTTCATGCCACGATGCGTCCCTTCCGGATGCCCGGGCCGCGGGTCAGCGGGCCCCGCCGTTGACGTACAGGGTCTGGCCGCTGACGTACGACGCGTCGTCGCTGGCCAGGAAGGCGATCACCGCCGCTACCTCCTCGGGCTGGCCGACCCGGCGCAGCGGGGTCCGCTCGGCGGCCTGCCGCTGGTGCTCCTCCGGGGTTGCCCCGACCCGCTGCGCGGTGGCCGCGGTCATGGCGGTCGCGATGTAGCCCGGCGCGACCGCGTTGACGGTGATGTTGAACGGGCCGAGCTCGATGGCGAGGGTGGCGGTCAGCCCCTGGACGCCGGCCTTGGCCGCCGCGTAGTTGACCTGGCCCCGGTTGCCCAGCGCCGAGCGGCTGCTCAGGTTGACGATCCGGCCGTACCGGGCCGGCACCATGTGTCGCTGCGCCGCCTGACAGCAGAGGAACATGCTGGTCAGGTTCGTCGTCAGCACGGCCTCCCAGTTCTCCAGCGGCATCTTGAACAGCAGGTCGTCCCGGGTGATGCCGGCGTTGTTGACCAGCACGTCGAGCCGCCCGTACGTCTCGACGACCCGGTCGATCGCGGCCGGCACCGCGACGGCGTCGGTGACGTCGCAGCCGATCCCGATCGCCTGGCTCCCGCCGGCGGTCAGCTCGGCCGCGACCGCCTCGGCCCGCTCCGCGGACAGGTCGAGGACGGCGACGGTCGCACCCTCGGCGGCCAGCCGTCGCGCGGTCGCCGCACCGATGCCCTGAGCGCCTCCGGTGACGACGGCCACCCTGCCGGCGAATCTGTTCACGTCTCTCACCCCAGAGTCCCAGTCCGCGCCTCGACCGGTGGTGTGGACGTCCCGCCGACGGCTCGGCGGGACGCTGCCGGTTCCGCCGATAAACTAGCGGTGCAAGTTTTGTCCCGTCCAGACCCGGGGTGGGGCGGTCCTCGCCGCGACCGGAGCCGGGAGGTGACAGGGTGCCGAGACCGCGTGAGGCGCTGCTGAGCCGGGAGCGGATCATCGCGGCCGCCGCCGCGCTGATCGACGCGGAGGGCCTGGCGGCGCTCTCCACCCGCCGGCTCGCCGCCGAACTCGGGGTGCGGGGGCCCTCCCTCTACCACCACTTCGCCACCAAGGACGAGATCCTCGACGCGGTGGCGGACAGCATCATCGCCGAGGTCGACGTCTCGTTCTTCGGCACGCTCGACTGGCGGGAGGCGCTGCGCCGCTGGGGTCTGTCCTACCGGGCGGCCCTGGCCACCCACCCGAACATCGTTCCGCACCTGGCGCGGGGGCCGGGACGCCGACCGGCCGGGCTGGCGATGGCCAACGCCGTGTACGGCGGGCTGGTCGCGGCGGGGTGGCCGCCGGCCCGGGCCACCCACATCGGCGCGCTGATGCGCTACTTCGTGACCGGTTCGGCGCTCGGCTCGTTCGCGAGGGGGTTCGTCGAGGACCCGGACGTCTACGGCGAGCGGTATCCGCACCTGCACCAGGCGCACCGCCTCGCCGAGCACCAGCGCAGCGTCGACGAGGGCGCGTTCGTCCTCGGCCTGGAGGCCCTGATCGACGGGCTGTCCCGGACGTACGAGCGGACGGTCGGGCCGCTGCCGCCGCTGGCCGCCGGCCGGCCGAGTTCGTCGGATTCGGAGTAGTCGCGATCACGCCGACGCCCACTTATATAAGTTCACCCTGATACACTCCCAGCCGACGTCCGGGGCGGACTCGCCGCAGGTGCCCGGACAGCACCACGACCAGCGAGAACAGGAGCGTACGGGTGGACATCGTCGACGAGATCAACGCGATCCACCGGGTGGTCGGACGGGCGGAGACCCCGGCCGGCGAGGCCCGGACAGTGCTGCTACGCCGCACCTACGACGCACCGGTGGAGGACGTCTGGGACGCCGTCACCAACCCCGAACGGCTCCCCCGGTGGTTCCTCCCGGTCAGCGGCGACTTCCGGGTCGGCGGCCGCTACCAGACCGAGGGGAACGCCGGTGGGGAGATCGTCCGGTGCGAACCGCCCCGCCTGCTGCGGGTGACCTGGATCTACGGCGAGCCGGTGGAGGGTGGGTACAGCGAGGTCGAGGTCCGCCTCTCGCCGGAGACGGACGGCACGACCGTGTTCGAACTCGAGCACATCGCGGTCACCGACCCCGAGCGCTGGACGGAGTACGGCCCCGGGGCGGTCGGGGTCGGCTGGGACCTGACGCTGCTCGGCCTGGGCCTGCACCTCGCCGGGCGCACCATCGAGGACCCGAGGACCTGGGAGCAGTCCCCGGAGGCCCGGGAGTTCGCGACGCTGAGCAGCAACGCCTGGGGCGCGGCCGCGGTGGCCGGCGGCGAGTCACCCGACGACGTGGCCCGGATGGTCGCCAACACCACCCGGTTCTACGCCCCGGAGCCGCCCGCCGGCCCGGCGGCCTGACCGTACGACACCTGCCTGACCGTGCGGCACCTGCCTGACCGTGCGGCACCTGCTCGACCCCCGCACCAGCGCACCGTCGTCATCCGCGACGTCACGCTCACCCGGCCGGGCAACACCGTGGCCGGACCTCATCTGCCGTTCCGTGGGGCGTACCCACCGCCGCCCTCCGGGGCTGTGCCCGCCGCCACCCGGCAGACGCGTCGGGGCCACCGGCCGGAGAGACCGGTGGCCCCGACCGACTACCCGACCATCAACCCGGGACAGCCCGCGCGGCTCGACGGCCGCGGGGCGCCCACCGGCCAGACCGCGGCGCTCACCGCGGTTTCGCCGAGCGGAGCGGGTACAGGTCGAGCAGGGTCTGCTCCACCCGGTTGCCCGCGTCGTCCCACGCCACGGTATGCAGGCTCACCGAGGACGCTCCCCGGGGGTGGTTCACCGTCACCTCGTACCGGCCGTCGCCGCGGGGTACCGCCAGCACCGGCAGCCAGTGCTCGCCCCGGTCGTAGCTGACCCGCACCTGGATGCCGCGCAGGTGCGAGCGCGGCACGCCCGCCTGCTGGTACACCGAGAGACCGATCCGGCCCACGCCGGGGGCCTGCCCGGAGTTGTCCAGCCGTACCGCCCGGCCGAGGTCGTAGCCGAGCAGCAGCACCCGCTCGACCCGGCAGGGCGCCACCGTCGTCTCGCTCGCCCGGCAGGTCTCCCAGGTGGGGCCCTCGTAGCCGGTCGGCTTCTGGGACCGGAACTCCCAGATGGTCTCCGACTCGCTCGGGTACGACGTGGTGGGCCTGGGCGCGGTCCCGCCGACCACCCGTAGGGTGTAGCGGTACCGGGCCGGGTCCGGATACTTGGTCAGGTCCCAGTACGGCCCGCCGGGTAGCTCCTGCCCGTTGCGGTACAGGTGCGCCTCGTAGTGGGTGTTCTCGTAGTTGAGCACGTCGAGGGCGGGCCGGCCGACGTGGCTGCCACCGCCCGTGGCCTCCCAGACGAATGGCAACAGCCCCTCGCTGGTGCGGCAGAAGGCGCAGAGGCTGATGGTCGGGGCCACGGCGCCCAGCGGTCCGTCGAGGAACTCCGGTGCGCGGTACCCGCCGTAGCCGGCGGGGGTCATCCAGTCGGTCGTCTGGTGGCGGGCCTTCGGGTACACGTCCATCGCCCACTCCCAGGCGATCGGCGTGAGAACGTCGGCATCCATCTTGTCCCGGTCGCTGACCAGCGTCCCGTGCACCGAGGTCGTCCACAGCACCCGGGACGAGACCGGCCCGACGTAGTCGGTGATCTCCGCCGGTCCGGCCAGGAACGTCGACCCGCCGAGCTGCCAGCCGTCCGGGTCCACGCTGTACGTGTTGCGCTCCACGTCGCTCGGCGCCTGCCCGTGGTACCGGCTGGTGACCGTGGCGAGCTGGTGAGCCCGGACCGAGTGGGTCTGGTCGGGGCCGATCCGCCCGCTGTTCTCCTCGAAGCGCAGCCGGTAGGTGTAGCTCGGCGCGGTCCGGGCCCGCAGGTCGACCCGCACCGGCCCGCGGCTGGTCAGGCTGCGGGCGGTGGCGGCCTCACCGGGTCCGAGCACCAGCACCGGCAGCGGGGAGGTCTGCGGTGTGGCGGCGCCGCTTCCGGAGTCGAACACCAGCGGGCCGAGCCACCAGGGCAGTCCCTCGGACACCGACGCGATGGCGGCGACGGCGCCGGCGTCGCGAAGCCGGGCCAGGCTCTGGTACAGGGTCGACTCGGTGGCGTTCACGTACGTGCCGGTCCGCCAGTCGGCCTGGATCAGCGCGACCCGACCGCGGACCCTGGCCCGGGAGATCGCCTCCGGGCTGCCGTCGCCGGCGTCGACGAGGTCGACGGTCCGGTCGAGGGAGAGCTTCGGCTCCTGGAACTGGTACTGCGCGTAGTTGATGTCGAAGGTGTGCCCGCCCGGCCGGGCGACCCGCATGCTCACCAGGTCCTCCGTCAGGTCGAACTGCGTCGCCACCCGCAGGGTGCCGATCGTGACCCGCCGGGTCGGGGTGATCCGGAAGGCGATGTCGCCGTGGTAGGCCCAGACGGCGCCGCTGACGAGCTCGTACTCGCCGTGGTCGGCGGTGCCGCGCCGGAGCGAGAGCCAGATGTAGTGGGTCTCGGTGGGCTTCGGTGTCTCGGCGGCCACCGGTACCGCGGTGGTGGCGTCCAGCACCGTCTCAACGTTCCGGTCGCGGACCACCACCTCCGGGTCGACCAGTTGCGTCACCGTGTGCGCCCCGGTCACCGGGTCGTAGGTGTAGAACGTGGTCGACACCAGGTAGACGCCGTCGTCGACCCGGACGTCGACGTAGGGCTCGTCGCCCCGCTCGACGGCGATCGGCTCGGCCGACTCGTCCACCCGCGCCAGCCACAGCACCGAAAAGTCCGTGTACCGCGTCCGCTGCGCCCATCCGGCCGGCGGAACCAGCCGAACCCGCACGACGTGCTGGGGCGGCTGGAGGTACAGGCCGATCGGCAGGTGCAGGACCTCGTCGTCGGTGCCCGCCGCGCTCGCCCGCAGCACTCCGGAGTACTGCTTGGCGGCCCGGTCGGTCGGGTCGACGGTCACCCGGACCTCGGCCGAGCCACCCGCCGGTACGGTCACCCGGGCCGGCTCGACGGTCAGCGCGTCGGTGGCCGGTCGACCGTCCGGCCCGGTCAGCTCGGCGGTGAGGTCCAGGGTCGCGGTGGTGGCGCCCTGGTTGGTCAGGGTGACGGTACGGGTGGCCGGCTCACTGTGCGGCCATTCGAGGGTGCCGAAGTCCAGGCTCGACGGGCTTGCCAGGACCTCCTGGCGGATCGCCCGGGCCACGTCGATCCGGCCGGCGCCCTGCTCGTACACGCTCAGCTCCGAATTCCACACGGCGGTGCTGGTCAGCGCCGTCTTGAGCTGCGGCGCCCGCCAGTCCGGATGCCGCTGGGCGAGCAGCGCCGCCGCACCGCTGACGTGCGGGGTCGCCATCGAGGTACCGGACAGCGAGGTGTGGTAGTCGTCCACCGGACCGTCACCGGGCACCGACGAGGTCAGCGAGGTGCCGGCGGCCCGGGCCGCGACGATGTTGACGCCGGGTGCGGTGACGTCCGGCTTGAGCCCGTTGCTGCCGGTCAGCGGACCGCGGGAGGAGAAGTCGGCCAACCGGTCGCGCTTGTCGACGGCGCCGACGGTGAGCGCCGCGGCGGCGGAGCCCGGCGCCGACACGGTTCCCGGGCCGTTGCGTCCCGCGTTGCCCGCCGCGATCACGAACAGGGCGCCGGTGCGGGCGGTCAGCTCGTTCACGGCGAGGCTGGCCGGGTCCTGACCGTCGCTGGCACCGGCGCCGACGCTGATGCTCACCACCCGGGCGCCGCTGGTGGCGGCCCACTCCATGCCGCTGATCAGGCCGGACAGCTCGCCGCTACCGTCGCTGCCGAGCACCTTGCCGATCAGCAGCCGTGCTCCGGGGGCCACGCCCCTGTAGCGGCCGCCGGACGCGGCGCCGCTGCCCGCGACCGTCGAGGCGACGTGCGTACCGTGTCCGTTGCCGTCCGCGGCCGTCGGCTCGGAGGTGAAGTTCGCGGTCCCGGCGATCTTTCCGTTCAGGTCCGGGTGCGACAGGTCGACGCCGGTGTCGAGGACCGCCACGGTGACGCCGGTGCCGTCGTATCCGGCCTGCCATGCGGCGGGGGTGCCGATCTGCGGGACGCTCTGGTCGAGGGTCGCGTGGATCCGGCGGTCCAGCCAGACCCGGCGTACGCCGCTGGCGGGGCCGCGTACCTTGGCCCAGAACGTCTCGGTGTCCGTCTTCGTGACCTCGGTGGCGGCGGCGTGGATGCTCCGCAGCGGGCGGACGCGTTCGGTGGCCGGCAGGGCGTCGGCGGAGTACGTCAGGGCCGACGCGGGGTCCGACGCGGCCTTCGGTGCGCGTTCCGTCGCGGCGGGATCGAGCTGGACGATCACCGGGGTACGGGCGACGCGCTGGTCGGTGTACCCGTCCTCCACCAGCCGCCGTACGTTGAACAGGTCCAGGTCGATGCGTCCGCCGGCCACCTCGGCACCGGCGTCCGACGGCACCACGTACAGGTCGCCGGCGGGGGTGCGGAGCTGGCTGAACGCCACGGGCTGGCCGTCGGCGACGCGGCGGCCCGGGCGCGGGGTGGCCGCGTACCGGCCGTTGGCCAGCCGCTGCACCTCGACCGTGTCTCCGGTGAGCAGCGTGACCTGGTGGGTGTCCACAACCGGCGCCGAGGCCGGGGCCGGGGTGGGTGTCGACGTGGATGGTGTGGGCGGACTACCGGCCGCGGTGGACGGGGTCGCCGCCACCAGAACCGCGCCCACGGTGAGGCCGACGCCGAGTAGTCGGCGTCGTTTATCTGGCAGAAGCACGTTGAGCTCCTTTGATCATGAGGAGTGCTCCGTCACTATCCGCCGGACCTGTCACAGTGCTCTGGCCGTACGCTTGACACGTTCTTGACAGCGCCGACCAAGCGGCTACCGTCACCACCCGTGGAGTTCCGGCTGCTCGGCCCGGTGGAGTGTGTCGTGGCCGGCGAACGGATTGCCCTGGGCCGTCCACAGCAACGCTGCCTGCTCGCCATCCTGCTCGTCGAGATGGGCCGGGTGGTGCCGGTCGACCGCCTCGTCGAGCTGCTCTGGGACGGTGAACCGCCGCGGCGGGCCCGGTCCATCGTGCACACCCACGTGTCGCGGCTGCGGGCCCGGCTGCGCGCGGCTGGGGTGGAGCGACACGGAATCGCGGTGGAGACCCGCGGTGCCGGGTACCTGATCACCGGCCCGCCCGAGGCGGTCGACCTGCACCGGTTCCGCGCGCTGCTCGACCAGGCACGGGAGTCGACCGACCCGGCCCGCCGGGCCCGGCTGCTGCGGACCGCCCTGGAGCTGTGGCACGGCCCGCCGCTGTCCGACGTGGCGACCGGCCGGGTCGTCGACCAGATCTGTGCCGGCCTGACCGAGCAGCGGCTGGCCGCGTTGGAGGACCGCGTCGAGGCCGAGCTGGCCCTCGGTCAGCACCGCCAGCTGGTCACCGAGCTGACCGACCTGGCCGCCCGGTACCCGCTGCGCGAGCGGCTGGTGGGCCTGCTGATGCTCGCCCTGTACCGGTCCGGCCAGCAGGCACGGGCGCTGGCCGCGTACCGGGAGACCCGCCGGATGCTCGTCGACACGCTCGGCATCGAGCCGGGCGCCCCGCTGCGCCGGCTCGAGCAGGCGATCCTGGCGCAGGACCCGGCGCTCGACCTGGCCGTGGCCGGGCCCGCCGAGCCCGCGGCCCGCGGCCGGGCGGCGACCTGGCACGGCCGCCGCTCCCACCTCACCAGCATCGTCGGCCGCGACCGGGAACTGGCCGAACTGACCGCGCTCCTCACCGACCACCGGCTGGTGACCGTCGTCGGTCCGGCCGGGGTCGGCAAGACGACCCTGGCCCTGCACGCCGCCGAGCTGCTGGCCGCGGATACATCGGCGGACGCCGTGGCGGCGACGCCCACGACCGACGCCACGTCGCCGCCCGCACGCACTCCGTGCGATGCGTCGCCGGCGCCCCGCACACCCCGAGCCACGTCGTCGGCCCCGCGCGCCCCGGACCACGCACTGGTGGCGTCGCCCGCCCCGGGCATCCCGCACGGCGCGCTACCGGACTCGCGTATCCCACACGACGTGGTGGTGGTGCCGCTGGCCGCCGCGCGCAGCCATGACGACGTCGTCGTGGCGCTCGCCGACCTGCTGTCGGTCAAGGGCGCCAGCGTCGCCGAGTTGCTGACCGGCGTCGAACGGTACGTCGCCGACCGTCCCGTGCTGGTCGTCCTCGACAACTGCGAACACCTGCGGGAACCCTGCGTCGCGCTGGTGCGCCGGCTGCTCGCCGCGGACCGTCGGCTGGTCGTGCTGGCCACCTCCCGGCAACCGCTCGGGTTGCCCGAGGAGACGGTCTGGCGGCTGTCCCCGATGGCGGTACCGCCCGAGGACGGGCCGGTGACCCCGACGGTACCGGCGATGGCGCTGCTGCTGCGCCGGGCGCGGGAGGCGCTGCCCGGCTTCACACCCACCGACGCCGACCTGGCCGCCCTGGCCCGCATCTGCCGCCGGGTCGACGGGCTACCGCTCGCGCTGGAGCTGGCCGCCAGCCGACTGCGGATCCTGCCCCCGGCCACCCTCGCCGCGCACCTGGAGCACGACTTCGGTCTCCTCGCGGACGCGCTGACCGCCACCCTGGACTGGTCGTACCGGTTGCTGACCGCCGACGAGCGACGGCTGCTGGCCCGGCTGTCGGTGTTCCGGGACGGTTTCACCGCCGAGGCGGCCGAGCAGGTGTGCGGGATCGCGCCGCTCGCACCGGAGCAGGTGCTGCCGATGCTGGTGACCCTGGTCGACCGCTCGCTCGTACAACCCGACGAACCCTCCGGCACCCGACGGTTCCGGCTCCTCGAGGTGGTACGCGCCCACGCGGCGACCTGCCTGGCCGAGTTCGACGAGACCGAGGCGATGGCCGACCGGCACCTGACCTACTGGCTCGACCGGGTACGCGCCATCCACAATCGACCGTTGGCGGACGACCAGATCGCCGGCTTCACCGGGCTACGGCCGGAGCGGGACAACCTGCGGGCCGCCGGCGACCACGCGTTCGCGGCCGGGCGTACCACGGCGGCCGTCGAGCTGACCGCGTTGGTGCTGGACTTCTGGGCGGTCAACGACGGGCCCGCCGAGGTGGAACGCTGGCTGGACCGGGTCGAGCCGTACCTGGCCGACGCGCCGGGACATCTGCGCAGCCATCTCCGGTTCAGCCGCGCCTTGACGTACACCAACCGCAACGACTACGCCGGCGCCCTGCGGCTGATCCGTTCCGCCCTCGCCGAGCTGCGTACCCACTACCCGATCCTTCACGCCGAGGCCCTGATCAGCGCGACGCGGGCGCAGACCCGGTTGCTCGACCCCGCCGCGCCGGCCGCGGCAGCCGACCTGTTCGCGGCCCGGTTCGAGACGCCCGACCGGCACCTGCTGCTGCACGCCGTGGCGATGCAGGCGGAGGCGCTGATCGTGTGGGGGCGGTACGCCGAGGCCGCCGACCTGCTGACCGACCATCGGGAGCAGTACCAGAACGCGAGCCCCTCCGACACCACCCGCTGCTGCTACCTCGAGGTCCTGGCGTACCTCGGGCAGGGCCGGTTCGACGACGCCGAAGCGGCCGAGACAATGCTGGTGACGCAGGCCGACCGGCCCGGCAACTATCTGCACTACGGCAGGGTCGCCGAGGCCCGTGGGCTACGGGCGCTGCTGACCCGGTCGCCGGCCGAGGCGGCGACGGTCATCACCGGCCTGATCGACGAGCTGACCCGCCGCTACCCGCCCAGCATGTCCCGGGCGTACGTGCAGCGCATCCTGCTCGCCGAGGCGGAACGGCGAGCGGGCCGACCGACTCGCGCGCTCGGGCACCTGACGGAGGGGCTGCGGTACGGGGTGACCTGCTCCGACTACACGACGACCCTGCCCGCCGTCCTGGTCGCCGGTCTGCTCGCCGACGACCTCGGAGACGCGGCGGCCGGCCGGGACCTGGTCGGCCGTTGGGACCGCACACGTCGGGGCATCGGGCTGCCCGCACCACTCGGGCTCGCCGAACCGGTCGCCGCGCTCGGGCTCGATCCGGCGCCGGCGGTTCCTGATCCGACGTACCGGTGGAGCCTCGACGAGCTGGCGGCGCTGGTGCGGTACGCGTACTCGTGGTGCAGCGAGGGGGTCGAACGGGCGGCCGCGCCGAGCCTCGCCGGGTGAACGCCCGGTATGGGCGCCCGGGCCGGTAGCCCATCGTCCGTTCGGCAGGCCGCCCTGCGTCGCCCGCACCGCCACGGCACCCGCACGGATGCCCTGCAGCGCACCCGTGAGGTCATTCCCGACTGGTGTCGATCCCCGCCGATATCGGTCGCCCAACAATATGTTTGATAGACAGACACCTATCAACTATATTTCCGCACGCACTGCCAGACGCGAGACGCACTTCCCTCCGCAACGTCGAGATCCTGCGACACGAGGGAGGCGCGAGCACAGTGACGCCGACGCAGCAGGTCGTTGTCGAGCCAGAACGACTCAAGGGCATGTCGACGGATGTCACGCGGGCGGCAGAGTTGCTGTCGTCGGCGTACGCCGAGTCTGAATCCGATCTTGCTCCCAACGATCAGGCCGGGTGGGCGCCGCAGAAAGCGGCTGCGAAGGCGAAAGCGGTGTGGGGCGACTTCATCACCACACTACGCCGCTCGGTGTCCGGACTGGCCAATGACTTCAACACCGCAGCCGGCGAGTATGTGGGTGTCGACGAGGGTTCCGCTACCCGGTTCGGCGACATCGGTGGCCGGAGGATCCCGCAATGAGCGAGATCACCCTGGCTGGGCTGCTCGCCAGCGACCCCAACAAGTTCCACACCGCGGCGGCGGCCTGGCAGCGAATGGCGCAGCGCATCGACGACGCCGCCGAGGAGCTGATCCGCGGTACACGGGAGCTGGAGGACGTCTGGCCGGAGGGCCCCGCGTCGCAGTCCGCCCACGCCAAGACCCGGGATCTGTGCGCCGAGGTGAGCAACACCTACCCGCCGGCGCGGCGCATCGCCGAAGCCTTGGATCACCACGGGTACGCGCTGGCGCGCCTCAAGCAGCAGGCGGAGGACATCATCGCCCGGGCCCGCGCGAACGGATTCACCGTCGACCCGGCCGCCGGCACGGTGACCGCGCCGCCGGAGGCGTACCAGGGCGGTTCGGCCCCGACCACCGCGCGCGCCGTCGGCGCGGTGGTCTCCGAGCTGCAGGAGATCCTCGACAGGGTACGGCAGGTCGACAGTTCGACCGCCAACGCCATCAACGCGAACCTTCCCGACAGCAAGACTGGTTTCGGTCGCATGTCCCTGCCGCCGATCGACCGGGCAAAGCTGGAGGAGCAGTTCGGCCGTCCGCCCGCCGACGTCAAGAAGTGGTGGGACAGTCTGACCCCCGCCCAGCAGGAGCAGGCCATCCGCGACTTCCCGGAGCTGGTGGGCTGGCTGGACGGCATCCCCGCGTCCGACCGCGACGCCGCCAACCGGCTCCGCCTGGAACGGCATCTGGACGAGCTGCAGGCCTACGAAGACGACCTACGGCGGAAGATCGCCGAGCTGGAGGCCCGCGGCAGCCATGACACCGCAGCCCAGAACGAGCTGGCCACCCTGCGGCAGAATCTCGACGCGGTCGAGCGCGAGCAGAAAAAGCTCGAGCCGGTGAGGTCCACGCTGGACCGGCTCGGCGACAACGGCTTCCTGCTGGGTTTCGACCCGCAGCCCGGTGGCGACGGCAAGGTGGTCATCGCCGTAGGGAACCCGGACACCGCCCGGCACACCGCCGTATGGGTGCCCGGGCTCGGCACCGAGATCGACGACACCTCCGGCAACGTCAAGCGGGTGGAAAACATCCACAACACCGCCACCAAGCTCAACGCGGGCTCGGTTTCGACGATCATGTGGCTCGGTTACGACGCTCCCGAGCTGCTCACGGTGTTGGGTAGCGGGCGTTCCGAGCAGGGCGGCGTGGCGCTGGACCGGTTCGTCGACGGGCTGCGGGCCACCCACGACCGGGGCCCGTCGCATGTCACCGCGATCGGGCACAGCTATGGTTCCACGGTGGTGGCCGAGGCAGCGCTGCGCGGCGACGGCCTCGCCGTGGACGACATCGTCACCGCGGGCAGCCCCGGCATGCACACCGACCGGGCCGAGGACCTGCAGATCGACCCCCGGCAGGTGTGGGCCGGGCACGCCAAGGGCGACCCGGTGTCAGGTTGGGGGGGCAGCATCTGGGGCGTGCACGACAATGAGCCCAGTGACAAGGACTTCGGCGCCAACCGGTACGTGGTCGACACCGAGGGGCACAGCGACTACTGGAGGCCTGGCAGCGAAAGCCTGCTCAACCAGGCGCATATCGTGGTCGGACAATACGACAAAGTCACCCTCGAACACGGATCGGCGCCGCGACAATGAACACGACCCGTAAAGCCTTCAATACCGTTCTCCGTGGTGGGGTCACGGGGCTTCTTGCGGTGATCGCGGCGGTTGGACCCGCCGGCTGCGCAGACCAGGGAGAAGACATGCAGACCGTGCCGCAGGACGAGGCCCGACGCAAGGTCAAGGAGTACGCCGAGTCGGTGCGCGCCGCGGTGGGCGTCCAGGAGTTCTCCAACGGCAACGAGAACGTCACACCGTGCGAGGGCAAGCTCGGTGAGCTGTCGGACGAGAGCGAGGTCTACTACGTCCAGGGGACCTACCAGATCCAGGTTTCCGGCGAGCAGCACGCTGAGGCGCTGAGGAGAGCCCGCCAGGACTGGGAGAGCAGAGGCTTCACCATCAAGGGCGAGCACACTTACAACGACGGTGGGGGCCGGGTCACCGCGGTGACCGACGACGAGTACTCGCTGCAACTCGGCAGCGGCAACCCACCGGCGATGGTGCTGCTGGTGTCATCACCCTGCTACCGCACCCCGGACGCAGCCAACTGACGCCCGACGTTCCACCCGAGCACGCGCCCGGCTTCCTCGGCGAGCCGGATGGCAAGGTACGCGAGCGATTCGTCATCGACAACGGCAGGGCTGCGAGTCGGGATCGCCGGGGTGCAAGGCCACGGGCCACGGCTTCCTCCATCGCCTGAATCCGCACGGTCGTCGTGGGAGGCCGGGGCCGTGGCCCCGGCCTCCCACTGGTCAGGAGGCGAGCAGGTCGTCGATTTGGTTGATCGCCGACTTGGCGCCATCGATCACGCCCATGTCCAGCACCTGTTGCAGCGCCTCGGCCGAGGCGTACTGGCTGACGTAGGTCGCGCGCGTACCGCCGTTGTGCTCGGCGAAGGAGTAGGTGTTCTTGGACACCGGCAGGTCCGGGTTCGGCTTGAAGTCCAGGTCGGCGAAGCCGTCTTCGAAGGAGAAGCTCCGGGGCTCGTCCACGGCGGTGATCGACCAGTATCCGGCGTGCTTCGCGCCGTCCGGGCCAGTCAGGTAGTAGGTCACCCGGCCGCCGGGCCGGAAGTCGTGGTCCACCACCGTGGCCGGGAAGTCCGGCGGCCCCCACACCTTCTCCAGCTGGCGCGGGTCGGCGTAGACCTGCCAGACCCGCTCCACCGGCGCGGCGAAGTCCGCGGTGATGGTCAGGGTCATCTTGTCGGGGTCGGGCTTGGCGTCGATAACCGGCATCGTTCAGTCCTCCAGGTCGAGATCGGCTGCCAGGAGTGCGTCGACGCGCGCGACGTGGCCATGCCAGATCTGTTCCAGCTCGGCGAGCATGGTTGCCACCGACCGCACCGCCGTCACCTCGCCGCGGGTCAACTGCTCACGGCCGCTGCGTCGCTTGGTCAGCAGGCCAGCCTTCTCCAGCACGGCGACGTGCTTCTGCACCGCGGCGAAGCTCATGTCGTACTTCGCCGCCAGCGCGGAGACGGAGTGCTCCCTGGCCAACACCCGGCGCAGGATGTCGCGTCTGGTGCGGTCAGCGAGCGCGTGGAACAGGGCATCCAGGCGATCGTCGTCGCTCTCGTCGTCGATCACAGGACAGATCATACAACCGATCGGTTGTATGTTGTCAACACCGCCCCGTAGGCGTCACGCCGATCAGCACGACCAGGCACGGCACGGCGACGCCATGAGCGACGGGACCCATGCGCCACCGCCCAGAAGCGGAGCCACGCGCACGTACGACCTACGGGCCGAGCGGTAGGCAGGATCATCCGCATGGCACTGGTTCGTTAGCGGGAACCCGCGGCACCGACGGGGACACCGTCCAGGTGGAGGTGACGATCAATCCCACCGCCGACGGAAGGCGAACGGCCCGGCTGGCCGGTGTCGCGTCGCTGCCCAAGGTCGACCACGACCCCGAACGGAACCACCTGCTCGCCCGCACCGAGGGGTTTGTCAATCCGTACACGTTCGTGCCGACCCTGCCGCGGCGTGACGAGCATGGCAGTCGCCTGGCCGGCACCGGGCCGGACGACGCACCACCACCGAGCCACGGCTACCACGGCGACGGACAGTGGAGCGGCACCCTGGCCCTGACGCTGACCACCGTCACGCCGCTGCTGCTGCCGTGCTCGCCGCGAAGCAACCGAAAGACGGGATCCGGACGTTCGACGTCCGGGTAGGCCCGGACGGACGGCCGTATATTCACGGCGCCTCGTTCAAGGGTGCGCTGCGCAGCGCGTATGAGACCGTCACTGGCAGGCGGTGCTACGGGCCTACGACCTGGCCCACGAGTACCACGACCCCAACGCCACGTACTCCCGCGACAGCTCCGCCGGCAAGGGCGGGATCGTCCGGTCGCTCCACGTCCCCAGCACCCGAGAACTGCGGGAGCTGCCGACCGGCACGCTCGTCTACGTCAGGTACGACGAGACGCGCAACGAGGTCACCGAGGTCCATCCGGTCATGATTGGCCGGCTGCCGTTCGACGCCGCGCCCGGCGAGCTGCTGCACGACAGCCTGCGCCAACGATACGACTCGACGCCGACTCCCGCCTCATTGCCGCGCTGCGTGAGTGGGGCCTGGGGCTGTACAACACCCAAGGATTCGGATGGGTGAGGTAGACGGCGACGCCGCGACGCGGCCCGGGACTACTGTTGCGCAGACTCGTGGGCGCCAGCGGACGCAGCTCCCGGCCGACCGAACCGTGCCCAAGCGCCATCGACGCCCGTGCCGTTCCCTGCCGCTTGAGGTGCCCCTCAGTCCCCGACCGTGATGCGCGGACCCGTTCCCCGGTACGCCGGATCACGAACACCCGTCCGAGTCGGTGCTGACTGCGGATTGACGAAGGGCTGACCGAATCGCGGTATAGACGTGAACGCATAGGCTGATTCGTATGAATCGCTCCGCTCGGTGTCGGACCGCTCTCCGAGGATGCCCGGCGGCTAGCTCGCCGCTGGTTGGCGAAACTGCGCGGCCGTCGGGCGTTCTTGCCTTGAGGCTGTCCCTGGCACGCCGAGGAGAGGGTGAGGCATGATCTCCCCACTGCCCGATCGGTCGTCCAAGACACCCGTCTGGCAAATCGTCGTGGCCGTCATGGGTTCCTCGGCAGCTCTGCTCTCGGCTGTCTGGGGTGGTGTGGCTCTCTTCTACCAGGTCGACCAGGCGGGGCCCACTGCCGCACATCCACCCGTCGCCCACACGTCAGCGCAGGTCTCCATCTCGCCGACGAACCACCCGACTGCCAGTCCCGGTCTGGTCGGGAGCGGTGCAGACTCCGTGCGTCGCCAAGGCATCGTCACGATGGTCCGCGACGATGTCATCGACCTCGACACCGACCGCGCCGACTGGGCCGCAGAAGAAGCGCCGGGATCCACCGCGACCGACCTCGAGTTCACCGACGCCGGACCGACCCTGGTCAGCGTTCATGGCGCGGTTATGGCACTGCTTCCCGCTGACCGCACCGGCGAGCACTTCCGCGACTGCGCCACTCTCTCCTCCGAGTACGGCGGCACCCCGCTACCGGCTGAGCAGATGCGCCCCGGTGTCAAGCTCTGCTTCATCACCGACCAGAAACGCGTCGCCCTGCTTCGGGTCACCAACGTACATCGGGGGGCTGACCAGGAGCCGGAGCAGGTAACCCTCACCGTCACCGTCTGGTCTCGCCGCCACAGCGGTTAGCCGCGGCGGCTCAGGTTCACCTCGCCTGGCAACCGCGCAGGAGGTGGCCACGATATGGCCGCCCCACCGCGGGCGCCGTGTGTAAACCAGTCCCTGTCCGTCGGTCGACTGGTGTGCTCTGTCAGGATCGCGCTGCGCGTCGTGCCGGCGAGCATTTGCCACACGAGAGCCGGCCGGGACACCCGGCGAACGACACCGGGTGTCCCACGCCGCACGGCGACCCGTAGTCGAAACGGGGACGGGGCGGAAGGAGGTGCGCCGCCCGCTCTGCCAGGCCGGAGCCTCCTCCGGCTCTCTGAGCTACCGCCGTGTGCCGCACAGACTGCCGTATCCGCCCCAACCCCGCAACACCAATCCGCCGCCGGGCAATGGCTACGACAAGCCTGGTGGGCCCCACCACCGGTAGCGCTGCCTGTACGGCTGACCCGGCATCCTCCAGCGGGATCCACTCGCTCCCATCGGTGCGGAGCGTCGGCTCCACCCTGCCGGCGACCAGCGTGGAGTTCCCCGACAGCACCTGCGGCGGCAGTGACACCCGGCGGCCGTTCCTACCTGGCGGGGCCTCACCAACGACATCCGAACCGCGCCAACCGAAGGTTAACCATCATGTGCGGTGAATGCGTGACCGTCGCCTCGCCCAGGTCCCAGGGCGCCGCCTCGGTCCGGTCGCCGATGCGAAGGACGGCCTTCGGGGAGATGTCGGTGGCGGTCATACCCCCACCCCGAGGTACGTGACGTCGTCTCCGTTGGCACGGCAGCCGGCGGAATCACTGCGCAAGGACTACCCGAGCCTTCCAGACAGGTTCGAGTCATCGCACAACTAATTGATTGTCTTCGATCTCATGCCTGACCCGAGTACACGCCGGCCCGCCGCATGATCGACGCGAGCAGCGGCGATGACACCGTCACGCCGTGGACCAGATCCGGCGCCGGTTCCGGCAGCTCCGTCAGGTCCTGCTGGTACGGCTGTGTCCAGCCGGACGTCTCCGGGTCGACCCCATGCCGCCGACACACCTGCCGCACCAGCTCCGCGGGGCAGTCGGCGTCACCCAACACCACGTCCCACGGCAACGGCAGCTCGGCCCACACCCGTACGTCGATGTGCTGGTCATGGCCTTCCCGGGCGTGCCACGCCGCCACGTCCGCGGCCACCAGGGCCGGCACCTTACCCGGACAGGAGGCTTCCACGAGGTCGTCGTAGCCGAGACTGCGGGTCAGGTTCAGCCAGCCGGTACGCGCCTGGTTGAACGCCCGGGAGGCGGCGTTCCACGTCGAGGAGTCGTCCCCGGCGCGTACCACCATCCGCAGCCGGTCACGGTTGACATCGAAGCACCTCCGCAGCGCTCGAGCACACGCCGCCATCTGCTCGTAGTACCGGCCCAGCAGCTCACCGCACTCGGCGTCGCTCAACATGTCCAGCACCCGCCACCGGGTCAGGACGGACGCCAGGACCCTCGGCTGACACGTCGGCGAGGCCAGCGCCCCCTCCAGCAGCGCCTCCGCCAGGCTGTCCATCGGACGGGCCTGGCTGCCCGACGTGAACGTGGTCCGCATGTTCAGCCGCGCGACGTAGTACGCCGTAAACGCCGCCGTCGCCGGGCAGGCCATGAACTCCTCTTCGGTCACCAGATGTGCCAGTCGCGTCTTGCCGAACGCCACGGCCGCCTCGCGGTCCCGCTCCGCCGCCAACACCCCGGTGCGCTGCTGGAGATGCAGCACCGCCCGCACGGCCCGCCGGTACGCCCGCACCGACACCCCCGGCAACCGCTCCCGACGAGTCGCCGCGTCCATCCGCTTACGTGCGTCGACGTGGCCGCCCCGGTCACCACGAGCCCCGGAGGGCTTCGGCAACCGATGATACGTACCGCCGTACCAGGTCACCGGAACCGGCCGACGCCGCACCGTCGGCCGCGCCGGTCGCGGTTCCTCGTCCGGAAGACCCAGCAGTCTCAATGCCCAGCCCAGCCAGGCCCGCAGCGAGGCCGGATCCGCCGGATCCGCCGCCGGGACCGACTCCCCGACCGCTGCCGCCACCACCGCCATCGCCGTCGTCGCGGCCGCGTACGCCCGTGCCAGCCCCGGATGCCGACGCCACGCCTGCGGCATCGACGACCCGATCGTGCCGTCAACGATCTCGCCCGCGTCCTGCGCCGTCCGCCAAGCCCGCGCCCGGTGCATCAGGCCGTACAGGTCCCGTACGCCGGCGGCGCTCAACCACCGGTCGGCCCGCAACTCCACCAGGTCCACCGCGACGTCCTGCGGCAACCGGCGCTCCCGCAGACCTCGATACAGACGCCGGAGAACCTCGTCCTCGGTGCGCTCGGACTCCACCGACCGATACCCCTTCCGCATGGCCCCACAGGTCGGCGCACATCGCCTTTCGCGCGCAGCTGCTCAGGCCATTCACTCAGTATCAGCCCCACCGACTCGCCGTCCACACGATTTGGGGCTGCCGTCCATCACCGGGGCCGTCACGGTCATCGACGGCGGGTACCCAGGATCATCCTCGCGTGCGCGGGGAGCGCAACGCCGACCCCGACCTGAAGTCGGCATACAAGGGATCATCCCCGCGTGCGCGGGGAGCACGGCCGCCTGCGGGACTATCTCAACGGGTTGGCGGGATCATCCCCGCGTGCGCGGGGAGCACGTCACACCATCACACGACGGCACCTATGTTCGGGGATCATCCCCGCGTGCGCGGGGAGCACCTGACCCGCCGGACCATGCTCTACGCGCTGGGGGGATCATCCCCGCGTGCGCGGGGAGCACGCGGTCTGCATCGCCGCCTCAGTGAACAGCTTGGGATCATCCCCGCGTGCGCGGGGAGCACCGACGGGGCGGCAACTTCGCGCCGGTCGCCGGGGGATCATCCCCGCGTGCGCGGGGAGCACCGCAGGATCGGCGTGGTCAGCAAGGCTATGTAGGGATCATCCCCGCGTGCGCGGGGAGCACTCGCGGGGGATCGTAGAGGAGTGGAATACACCAGGGATCATCCCCGCGTGCGCGGGGAGCACCGGAGGACAACTGCGACACAGAAATGAGAGCGAGGATCATCCCCGCGTGCGCGGGGAGCACACTTCCTGACCTGGGGCGTTAGAGATCAAGTACTCCGATTTCCTTCACTTTGCCTTGGCGCCTTCCCCATCACCGGCGGTCGGTGGATAGGTCCCCCGCCGGCCGAACCGGCGTCGTTTGGACGCCTTGCTCCAACCCCCCGACAGCGCCGGGTTCGGGATGAACCTCTCCGTCGGTCGGCGCATCAGCGTGACCCCGTCGAAGTCGACCGGTTCCCAGTGATGCTCGTGTACGAGGAACGACAGTCTCTGCTCCCCGGGCTGCTGATGGACGAGGATTGCCCGTCCGGGACCAGCCATCTCGATGACCTTGGCCCAGAGCCGTTGCCGGATCCGCGCGTTGATGTGACCGACGTACACCCCGGCGGAGATCTCGAGCAGCCACTGGGTGAGGTGCCCGCGTAGACCTTCCGGGCAGGCGGTGAGGATGATGACCGTCATCAGAAGTCCACGTCGCCGCCGTAGTTGTGGCCGCTGGCGAGTTCGTAGCCGCTCTCGTCCCAGAGCCGTACGACGTCACTCGCCGCCTCCTCGTCCAGCCAGTCATCGTCGATCGGACCGGATCCCTCCGGCGTGAGCAGCAGGGTCCGGATGTCGCGTACGCACCGGTCGAGGAGTGCACCGTCGTGGACCCGGTCTCGGATCGCCCGTCGGGTGGGCGCCGATGTCGGAGGACCCGCTGGCCGCGATGTCGAACGCGACCGGAATGCTGATCTCGGCCTTGTACAGGTCGGCGATGTCGTACACGAACGAACGCTCGTGGCCGGTGTGGATGAACCCGAGCCCCGGAGAAGCACCGACCGCGACAATGACGGCGTGCACGATCCCGTACAGGCAGGCGTGGGCGGCCGAAAGCGCCTGGTTGATGGGATCGCCGCCGGCAAAGTCGTCCGGGTTGTACTCGCGGTTGCTCCATGACACACCCGTCCGCCGGGCGTGCTCCCGGTAGCAGCGGCGTACCCGGGCTCCCTCCTTGCCCCGGAGCTGCTGCATCGTCAGGCCGCCGGTGTCCTCACCCGGAAAACGCATCCGATACATGGCGCGGGCGACGGCGATGCGGCGGTCCCGGTGTGAGACCGCCGCCGCCTGGGCCACGAGGAGGCGACTCGACCGGGCCAGGGATCGCCCGTGGGCGTAGTAGCGGACACCCTGCTCGCCGACCCAGACCGCTGTGGCGCCATTGTCCGCGAGCAGCATCATGGCCTGCTGGGTGATGGAGGTGCCCGGTCCGAGCATGAGGACGCCGAGCGTGGCGGCCGGAATGTGGACGACACCCTTGTCGCTGGTGGCGGTGATCGCGTTGCTGTCCCGGTGGATGACGCAGCGTTCGAGGTAGAGGAAGCTGAGCCGGTCCTGGGCGCGGGTGAAATCGGGCAACTCGGCCGGCGGGACGCCAGGGATGTTCACGGTCCGGCCTTCGGGGACGCGAGCGTCAGCAGCCCGCAGCCGTACGCCTTGGCGTGTCCGATGCCCCCGACCAACGCCCGGCGGAAGGCGTCCGCGTCGGTGATCTGAAGGATCCCGTCGTACGTCGCCGTGGTGAGGGTGACGGTACCCATGCCCCGTCTGAAGGACTGTGTCTGTCGTCGGTGCAGGCGCAGGTTGGGCCGGCCGTCGTCTTGGGTCGCCAGGGCGAAACCGTGCCGGGCAGCTCGACGCTCCAGCCACCCGACCTGCTCTTCTTCGCGCAGATAGCCGAAACGCTGGGTTTCCTTCGCGTCGGCGGTCTTGCGCCCGCTGTGGGTCGGGTTGGCGGTGAGCCGGAACGCCCACCTCTGCCCGGCGTGCAGCGAGTCGAGCAACCCGTCGTAGTCACGGGTCACCCAGGTCTCGTCGCTGGTCGGCCAGCCGGCCTGCTCGATCATGTGGGTGAGGTCGGGCCGCCCGGGGCTGACGATGTAGAGATGCACGGTCCCGGGGGCCGGGGTGTCGACGCGCCACAGGGTCCGGGCGTCGGCGCGCTCGTAGTCGGTGGCGAGCGGGAAGGCAGCGCGGACCGCCGCGTGCATGGCGTGCGGCGAGGAGAGCAGTCTCCGGGCGTGTCGACGGGCTGGGTTGATCCGGAATCGGGTGAGGAACATGCTCAGCCTCCCAGCAGGCTCAACGGGTCGTGCTCGTCGACACCGGCCCGCTCCGCCAGGTCGTTGGGGACATCGACGTACCGGCGGAGTACCGACCGCCAGGTGTGCTGCCGATGTGCGGGGTCGAAGCTGACCGGCTCGTCCGGCATGGTCTCGGTGACCTGATCACCCGGACGCGCGTCTCGGATGATTTCCAGCCGAACCGTGCGGGCCGCCTTTCTGCGGTGCCACTCGGCCGCCAGCCACGGCCATTCGGTCAGCGCATCGTCGAGGGTGCCGTCGTGTACGCCGAGGTTGATCGGACCGACCGGTGGGCAGGACCGGCGCCCGAGATAGAGGGGGAACCGTGGCCGGTCAAGCGCCTCCGCGAGACCATGCAGCAGGTCCCGTTCACCGCCGACGGCGGCGAGGAAGACCGCGTCGGAGAGGTAGAAGCGGTAGGTCAACGGCGCGCTTTCCCGGCCGTCGAGGGATCGGGCGGTTTGGAAGTCGCGTAGGATCTGCCCGGGCTGGTCGATCCGTACCCCGAACTCCAGGCCGAGCAGTTCGGTGAGCGGCTCCGTCCTTCGGATGCCCTTGGCGGCGGCGAGCAGACCGATCACTCCGCTCTTGGTCGGCGCGATCTCGGTGCCTCGGCGGGCGAAGCGGCTGGACGAGCCCCAGGACTGGAGCGGACCCGCCAGCCGGAGCAGCAGGACGCTCATGCCGGCTGCCCGAGCGCGACGGCAACCTGCTCCCCCACCCCGGTGACCAGCTCGGTGAAGCTGACCGCCTTGCCGAGGTCGGCCAGGACCGCGGTCTTCTCCCCGACCTGGGTGACCCAGCTGGCGACCGGGCGCTCGCCGTAGGCGCTCTCGACCGCGACGGTGTGGGTGGCCAGGGCTGCCGCTGCCTGCTCCACCCGCCCTGCGGCGTGCGTGGCGCGGACGGGTGTCTCGAACGCCCCGACCAGGTTGATCGGCTGGGTGTCCCGGAGCCGCACCAGCACGGCGTCGGGCAGCGTCCGGTGGGCAAAGGTGTTCTGCTTGCCGGTGGGCATGCTGCGGGCGAACGCGGTCAGGAACGCCTCCACGGCGGCCCGGGTCGCCGCCGCGTCACCGAGGGTACGGTGCAGCGCGTCGACGTCGACGGTCGCGTACCGGTAGAGCGTGGACGAGTTGAACTCGATGGTGCCGATCATCCCGGCGCCCGTCTCGTCGGCGTCCTCCTTGCGGTCGTCAACCGCGGTGAAGTAGTCGAACTCGTTGTCGACGGCGTGCACGCTGATGGCGTGGGCTACCTGGCACGCGGCGTCGACGTTGATGTCGGCCATGTCGGCCACCATCCGGCCGAACAGCGCGATGTCGACCGAGTGCTCGGTGTTGGCCAGCGCCTTGAACGTCGCCTTGTCGAGCGCCTCGCCGCTACGCGCGGCCTTCAGTGCGGCGGCGGCGAGGTTGTCCAGCTGCCGGTGGCTCAGGAACAGCAGGTAGCCGGACTCGACGTCCTTGATCTCGCCCTTCTTCTTGTCGGCCTTGGCCAGGCCGGCGGCGACGAAGACGTCGGTCGCCAGCCGGGAGGCGTCCTCCTCGGCGATGCCGGGGGCGAGGGCCCGGATCCGCGCCGCCAGCGACTCGCCCACCCGCTTGGTCCGCTCGCCGAGCTGGGAGTGGTCGAGCAGTTCCCGGAAGGCCAGCCGGATGGCCCGCTTCCAGGCCTGGCTGGAGACCCGCGCCCGCCGGACGCCACCGTAGACGGCGGTCTTCGGCGAGCCGGTGTCGTCGCGGTTGAGGTTGCTCGGCGGCACGGTCTGCAGCGCGTAGACGTCGATGATGGTGCGGCTCATGACAGGTCCTCCTCGGGGACGTCGGGGGTGGCGTCGTCGATGTCGGTACTGGGCTGGCTGCGGAAGAACTCACGACCCCAGATGGTCTGCACCCTGGACCGACCGTCTGGCCCACGCAGGGTCACCAGGTCGTCGGCGAGCAGGCCATAGTCGAGCGGGATCTGGTGCTCGCGCAGCATGGTGATGAGGCTGCGCAGGTGGTAAACGCTCTCCTGGTAGGTGCTGGCGGTGCCGAGGGCGGCGAACCGACGCCGTACGCCCTCCGGGCCGGCGGCCCGGAGGACGAGGTCGGCCATCGCCTGGCCCAGTCCGCGGCCGTCGACGTGCATCTGCTCGCGGCGCGACTGCTGGTGCAGCGCGTACAGCGTCACCGCGTCGTGCACGGCGTACTCGGCGTCCGTCGCCTCGGCGTCGTCGGGCGGGCGATAGCCGAGCAGGTGCTCCGGTACCCGCAGATACCGTTCCAGGGTGTAGTCGAATCCGGGGGTGCGACCGATACCACGCCGTAGCCGGGCCAGCGCGCTGACGGCCTCGGGCTGCGGCGGGGTGCCCAGCACCCGCGCCTGCAGCGCGGCGACCGTCCGGGCGACGTGGTCGCCGAGGTCCCGGCGTCGCCGGGAGCGGGGCTTCCGCGCCGGCCCGGCCGGCTGCTGGTCGACGTCGACCGTGGTGCTCATGCTGCTTCCTCCTGCCTGTGCTGCGGAGCGGGGGCCGCCATCGGCAGCGCCTTGGCCAGGCCGGCGCGGAACCACGCCTCGGCCTGGGAGCTGGAGTAGTGGACTTCGCGTCCGGTGCGGTCGCTGCCCGTTCGGCCCACCCAGGCCGTCGGGCCGGCCGCCTCGACCAGGTCGAAGCCGAGCCGTCCGACGGCTCGGAAGACCAGCCGCTGCCACCTCGCGCGTTCGGCCACCGGGTCGCTGGCCGGCCCGAGCCGGGCCAGCCAGTCGCGAAAGGCACGGTCCAACAGGGCGTACGCCCGTTCGGCCGCCCGGTCGGCCTCGGCGCTGTCGGTGTCCCGGCTACCGGCGGCGCGGGCAAGGTTCTCGGCGAGCCGACGCAGCACCGTCACCGCGGCCTCGGCGTCACCGGCGGCGTCGACGGCGGTCGCGCGCAACGCGGAGTTCTCGACCAGCAGCATCACGTTCATGGTCAGCGCGTCGCTGAAGATCTCGTCGACGACCGACTGCTTGGAGCCGTAGGTGACGCTGACGGCACGGGTCCTGGTCTGGAAGCTCGCGTCGACGACGCCCGTGACGGTCAACCGGGCCAGCCACTGCACCACCATGGGGGAGAGTCGCTGCGGTGGTTCTCCGCCGGGCGGCGACGGCAGCAGCGTCTGCAGTCCTCGCCACAGCGCTCGGGTATGGTCATGCGGCCGGGGTAGGTAGATCGGGACCCGCTTCTGCTCGCGCTCACGCGATCCGCTGCGCCCCCAGAGGCTCATCGGTTCGAGCAGGTGCCGGTCCTGCCAGTCGAGCCGGTCTCCGTTGGAGATCATCGCGCCGGTGATGCCGCCGGCATCACCGAAGAGCCGGATCCGACGGGACTGCCAGGTGTAGAGGCTGAGCAGTCCGTACGGGCCACGAGTGGCGGCGGGCTCCTCGGCGGCGGTCTGCGGCGCACGCTCCCACACCGGCAGGTCCCGCTCGTCGGCGACCTGCCAGCCCGGCGCGATCGGCACCAGATTGAGCAGCAGGGTCTCCCGCAGGTTCGCGCCCTCCAGGTAGACGCCGCCCAGCCAGCCGAGTGAACCGGCGCCGATCGGATAGCCCTTGCCGTTCTTGACCTGCGGGTCTCCAACCGCCCCGGTCTTGATGCCGGAGGTGTCATACGCCTGGCAGTGCACCAGCCAGCGTGCCGCCTCGGCCGGGGTGATCGACTCCATGCCGGGTCCGGCCCGGGTCGTCAGGAACGGCAGGCCGTTGGGCACGTCAGCGATGAGCCGCTGCAGCCCGTACGTGTTGTCCTTCGCCGCCCGCAGGTCGGCGACCTGGTAGAAGGGGTGCTTCGGGTGCAGCAGGTCGAACCGGTCGCGGAACTCGCCGAGATAGTCGGCGATGTCCGCGGTCGGCAGCGTCCGGTCCCGCCACAGCGTCCGCCAGGCCGCCTCTCCGCGCGGGCCGCCGGTGGTACGGTGCAGGATCGCCAGCGCCAGCCTCAGGATCGCGAAGGTCTGGGTGGGCAGTTCGCAGGCGATCATCCGTACGTCGCCGGCTTGCTCGAAGAGCCCGAGCAGCGATACGTCGCGGCGTTCGCCCGTGGCGTCCAGTACCGGGATCCAGGCTTCGTCCACGAGCGAGAACCCGGCTGAATGCGGTGGACTCGGCACCGGCATCACCTCCGTTCAGGGTGTGGGGATGGCCTCAGGCGGCGGCGCGGGTGACGCGCAGCCCCTCGGCGGGGTCGTAGTGCAGGTCGAATCCGGCCACCGTGGCGTTTCCGTCCTCGTCGATGTCGAGCACGAGCTCACCGGCGAGCCAGGGACTCTCCTGCCACGCGCTGAGGTCGACACGCTGCTCCAGCTCGGCGATCACGTCGTCGATCACCTCGGCGGCGGTCATCGCACGCGGCAGCGGCAGGGCACACCGCGCGATCAGGCGAGGTAGCGGACGGCGCGGAACGCTACCGGTCGGCACCAGGACCCCACCACCGTCGATCCACGGCGGGAGGATCAGTCCCTCCGAGGTCCGCACCAGCAGCAGGACCTCGAGCGACTCGGCGTCGGTGTCGCGGACGTGCCCCTGTGCCACGCGTTCGTCGGCGTCACCGACGCCACCGGTCAGCCAGTTGATCAGCGGTGTTCCGGGCTCGCCGACCTCCGCCAGGCGGAAACCGTCGGCCTTCTGCTCCTTCGCCGCGATGTCGTCGCGCTGCCTCGCCTCCGCCTCGGCCAGCGCGGTCTGCCAGGATGGCGGGCCGACCGGTGTGTCGCCGTAGGCGGCCTGGGTGAGCGGGGCGATGTCGGACGGCAGCCGTAGCGGTATGCCGCGTTCCAGGTATGGCTGCAGCACGGCGGCGCTGCGCAGCAGGCTGGCCGTCTGGTATACGCGGCGGGAGCCGGTGACCGGTTGGGGCGGCTCGGTCGTCCAGTCCGCACCGGTGATCCAGCACACCGGCGCCGCGAGCCGGGCGGGGCGGTCGCCGCGCGGATGGCGGTGCAGCCGGCCGATGCGTTGGAGCACGAGGTCGACCGGGGCCAGGTCGGTGACGAGCACATCGAAGTCGATGTCGAGGGACTGCTCGGCGACCTGGCTGGCGACCACCACGTACCGCTGGGGACGGCTGCCGGTGCCGGGCGGCCCAAACGTGTCGCGCAACCAGCGGTCCTTCGCGGCGCGGTCGATGGCCATGAACCGGGAGTGCGCGACCGCCACGGGGGTTTCCGGCCCGAGCGCCGCCCGCAGCGCCTCAGCGGTCTCCTGCACCCGGGCCACGGTGTTGCGGACCACCAACGCACAACCGCCGTCGGCCACCTGCTCGCGTAGCAACTCCGCCAGCGTGGGCAGGTCGTCGGCGAGCCGCCGCAGCGTGACCTCGAGGTGCCGTCCGGAGTCGGCGCAGCCGGTCGCGGCGGCGCCCCGCTGCGCAGCGGAGACCGTGACCAGGGGGTATCGCAGGTCGGTGCGGAGCGATGCGTACGGGTCGACCGTCGGCTTGCCGCGATCGCGCCAGGTGGGCTTGGGCGGTGGGCCCAGCCGGCCGTTGTCGTACGCCGCCATCAGCTCGGCCCGCCGACGTGCCGGCAACGTCGCGGAGAGCACGATCACCGGTACGCCGTACGCCCCAAGCCATTCCAGCGTCCGGTCGAGGAACCGACCCATGTAGACGTCGTAGGCGTGCGCCTCGTCGATGACGACGACCTTGCCGGCGAGGCCGAGGTGGCGCAGCACCAGATGCTTGCCACGCAGTGCCGCGAACAGCAGTTGATCGATGGTGCCCACGACGAAACTGGACAGGAGGGTCCGCTTGGGCCCGGCAAGCCAGCGGTGCACACCGATGTCTGTGCCGCCGGCGTCCTCGGCGATGCCGCTCGGCAGCGAGGTCACCCGCAGGTCGTCGTACTCGGAGTTGAGCGCGGCCTTGCCGTGGGCCAGTCGTACGTCGCGATCGCCCCGGCCCACCCGTGCGTCGGGGAGCCGACGCAGCCAGGACAGCATGCGGCCGAACATGGCGTCGCTGGTGGCACGGGTGGGCAGGGCCAGGTAGCAACCGGAGGCACCGGTACGGCGGGCCATGATCTCCACCGCCGCGAGCGCGGCCTCGGTCTTGCCCTCGCCCATCGCCGCCTCGACGATCATGATGCCGGGCAGCGGCATGGTCTCGGCGAGTTCGGCGACGGTGCGCTGCACCGGACGGGTCACCGCACCGTCGGGCAGCGTGAAGCGTGCCCCGAACAGCTCGTCCACGCTCGCCGGTGGCGCGACGGGCTGCCACGGGACGGGCAGGTCCAGCGACTCCCAGCCAGACCGCAGCCGGTCGGAGTCCGTGCCGGCCAGGACGTACGGAAAGTACTCCTCGTTGCTGGCGATCCAGTCGGCGACGATGACGAGGCCGGTGAGGATGGCCTGCGCGGGTTGCGACAGCGACACGGTGCTCCAGTCGATCAGCCGTTCGCCGGCGCCCGACCGCTCGGTCATCCAGGTCAGCAGCTCCTGCTGCACCTGCCGCCAGGCGCTGTCGCCGAGCAGATACGGACGCATCTGTACGTTACGGAGCCCCTCGTCGGTGGGCGGCACACCGTGGTGGCCACCGACGACGACCGCGAACGGATGCGGGTCGGCCCAGTCCTGCTCGTACAGCCAGTCCGCCAGGACGAGGTGCCCCGCGGTGGCGTGCGGGGCGTACCTGCGGTCGGCGCGGATCAGGTCTCGGTCGTAGCCGAGCCCGTGGTCACGCATCCGTTGCGCGAGGGCATGGGCCTGGTGGGCGAAGGCGGGCGTGGCCTTGCCGATGTCGTGCACCCCGGCGAGCCAGACAGCCAGGGTACGGCCGTCCGCGTCGCCGCCGGGCAGTTCGTCGGCGACACGGTGCCGGACCGCCCGACCGAGCCAGTGATCCCAGAGTTGCCCGGCCACGTCGGCGGTGTCGGCCAGATGCCGCCACAGCGGTAGCCAGCCCACGGGCGAGGTGCCGGTGCGATCGGTCTTCCCCCAGACAGAGCGTGCCGCGTCACCCAGCTTCGGGCCGCCGGCGCCGGACGCGTTCATCGGCTCACCGGCAGCAGCGGGCTGGGCACCCCGCTGTGTGACAGGTAGAGGACGTCACGGGCGCGGGTCATGGCGACGAAGAGCAGGCAGCGTTCACGCTGCAGGTCCTGCCGGTGGGCGTGCGGGTCCTCGGCCGCCGAGGTGAGGGCGTACGGCGCCGGCAGCACTCCCGCATCCAGTCCGACGACCGCGAGGCACTGGAACTCCAGGCCCTTCATGCGGTGCATCGTGGCCACGCGCACCCCGTCGACGGCCCGTTTGTCGTCGGCGACCGGGATGTGGGCCTCGCTCAGGACCCGGCTGATCGACGTGACGAGCTGTCCGGTGCGTACGGCCACCCCGATGGCGTGCGGTTCGACGCCCTGGTCCAGCCAGGTCCCGACCCGTTCGATCAGGGCCTCGTACTCGCCGTCACGGCTGTCGTGGCCGACAAGTTCGGGTACGCCGCCACGGGTGACCGAGCGATATCCCCGCAACGTGTCCTCCTGCCCGTCGAGGCCGATGGTGGGGTCGCCGCCGAGGACCTTGACCGACAGGTCCAGGATCTCATGCGTGGTCCGGTAGTTGAGCGTGAGCCTGCGGGTCCGGCCGCGGACCTCGATGCCGAGCTGGGCCAGGGACACGTGGCTGTCGTAGATGCGCTGGTAGGGATCGGCGAGCACGAACATGTCGTTGGGCCCGGGCTCGACGAGGGCGCGTAACAGTCGCCACTGCGCCGGGTGCAGGTCCTGCCCCTCGTCCACGACGACGTGCCGGTACGGGGCTGGTCCGCGGCGGACGATCTCGGCAGCGTCGTCGGCGAGCTGGGTGTGGGTACGCAGCCGCCGCCTCGCCAGTTCGCGTACCACGCCGTCGATCGCGGCCCACACCTGTGCACGCTGGGCCGCACGCAGGCCGGCACCGCGGCCGCGCCGGGACGCCTGCTGGTACGCCTCCAGAGTGGTCAGTTGCTGGGCCAGCACCACCTGCTCCCACTCGTGCCGCAGGAACGCGGCGCTGAAGGTGGTGACCTGGCCGGCACGGTTCAGGAACGTGGGGGCCTGCCTCGCGGCCGACTCCCAGAGCTGGTCGAGGACGTCGCTCTCCGCCACCGTGACCCGCCCGCGGTGGCGGACCACGATGTCGTAGGCGAGCTTGTCGATGCCGATCACGTCGATTCGGGCCCGCACCGCCGGGTCCGTGGCGAGCCGGTACAGCTGCGCGGTCAGGGCGTCGGCGAGGGCGCGGGTGAAGGTGGTCAGCAGGACCTTCTCCCCGTCCGCCAACCGCTCGGCGAGAAAGACCGCCCGGTGTAGGCCGGTCACCGTCTTGCCGGTGCCGGCGCTGCCGGTCACCAGCGCGGGGCCGCTGTAGGTGTCGCGGTAGGCGATGTCGCGCTGGGTCGGGTGCAGGAACGTGCGCCACACGTCGAACGGGTGGGCCAGGATGGCGGCGAGCTCGACCGGGCCGGAGACGAAGGCGATTCGCTCGGGCGTCCGACGCGCGGCGGTCAACAGGTCTTCGGTGTCCACCTTGCCCGACACGATCCGGTCGGCCAGCTCCGCCCACACCTCCTCCACGGAGAGCCCGCTGGCCAAGCCGTTCAGGACGTCGAACTGCACCTCGGGCAGGCGTCCGGCCAGGCTTTCCAGCTGCTCGTCGGTGGCGATGACCCGGAGCAGTGGCACCAGGTCCTCGTCCACGCCGAGCCGCACGAGGTCGGCGGTGCTGACGTGGTCGAAGAGCCCACCGTGGGTCGGCGCCGGCGGTGCCGTACGGGCGAACTCGTCGATGCCCGCCTGGTCGCGCATCTCCAGTACGCCGAGCGTCTGGTTGACGGTGAACCGGCGGCTGACCGCGAAGGCGATGGCGTCGTCGTGCGGCAGGACGTTGATCAGGGCGTACCGCTCCTGCCCGAGGGCGAGCACCACCCCGCGATAGAACTGGTCGATCCGGATGGTACGGATGTTCGGGTCACGCGCCCCGGCCAGCTTCTCCAGGTGCAGACCCGCGTGGGTGTGTTCGGCGAACTTCCTGATGGCGGCGTCGACGGCGCGCTGCACCCGGCGTTGCAGCCGGGCGTAGGCGGGAAGAAACTCCCGGCCAATCGCCAACTCAGCCATACCGTCCCCCCGGGGTGCCTGGGAGTAGCCAGGTCGTGTCGTCGGAAGTGTCGTGCGCCGGACAGGCGCCGACCGCCTCGGTCGCGCACCATGGACCAACATCGCGCAGCCGGCCGGACACATACTGGCAGAGTGTGAACGCGATTTGCAAGCTCTATTTCGTGGTCATTATTCACGATCTGACATGGTCGAGGTGAGCGGCAGGCCCGAGGTGTCCTCGACCGGGCACTATGCTGGGTGCGTGGTACCCGGCCTGAGCCTCAAGGACCGGTACACGCTGGGCCGATTCCCGTTGGCCCACAAGGGGATGGGTACGGTGTGGCGCGCCCGGGACGCCCTGCTCGACCGTCCCGTCATCGTGAAGTTCGTCAGCGCCACCACAATGGACACCGACCTGGTACGTCGGTTCCGCCGCGAGGCCCTGCTGACCGCCCGCCTCGACCACCCCGGCGTACCGGCCGTCTACGACCTGGGCGAGTACGCCGGGCAGCCCTACGTCGTCTTTCAGGAGGTCAACGGGATCACCCTGTCAGACCTGGTCGCGGAGCATGGCCCGCTCCCGATCGGATGGGTGGCCGCCATCGGGGCACAGATCAGCAGCGTTCTGCTCGCCGCGCGGCAGCTCGGTCTGGTCCACCGGGACATCAAGCCGAGCAACGCGATGCTGGAGCCCAGCGGCGCGGTGAAGGTACTCGACTTCGGACTGGCCGCCGTCCCGGACGACGACCGATACTCGCGGATCACCCAGACCGGACAGGTTCTCGGCACGGTAGGCTACATGGCCCCCGAACAGATCCGTGGCGAGCACGTTGACCACCGCACCGACCTGTATGGCCTCGGGGCCACCCTCTTCGACCTGCTCACCGGAGGCCCACCCTTCGACGGCATGACCACCATCAGCACGGTGCACCACCAGATCACGGCTCCCCCACCACGCCCCGCCGAACGGCGGCCGGGGATTCCGGCCGCGCTCGACGACCTGGTGCACGCGCTGTTGGCGCCGCGCCCGGAGGATCGGCCGGACACCGCCGCCGACATCTACGCCGTGCTGGCCCCGCTCGCGCAGGATCTGCCGCCGATTCCCGGCGTGCTCGACGCCACCGCCGGCGCGGTGCAGGCGTACGCCGCGATCGTCGGCCGGGTGCCGCAGCAGGTCCGCTCCGGGGCTACGCCCGTCGCCGGGCAGACTGAGCTCGACCCGGAGCGGACCGTGCGACAAGCGGAACAGTTGCAGGCCGCCGGGCAGTTCCGAGCCGCCGCCCGTCAGTGGCGGCGGCTGGCCGAGGACCGGATCCGGCAGCACGGCGACGACGATTCCCTGGCGTTCGAGTTCCGGAGGCGCGCCGCGCGCGCCCATCTGGCGCTCGGCGAGCACACCCGGGCCCTGCGGCAGCTCAAGGCCCTGCTCGACAACCGGATCCGGGCCGAGGGGCCGGATGCTCCCGCGGTGCGGGACCTCCGCGAGGAGATCGCGCGGATCAGCGGGGAGCAGGCGTCACCTCCGTCTGGACGAGGGACACCCGGCGCGGATCGCTGAACGATCGCGGCAGCAACACGGCCTTCTGCTCCGGGAAGCGGCGTCCTCCGTAACGGAAGATCTGGGCACAGTTCTGCCCACGCGTCTCCGTGGTCAGGGCACGCACGGCCAGCGGTGAGTACATGGTGCTGTGCTTCAGCCAGGCCGCCTCCTCGCCATGCCGGTCGAAGCCGCGACCGCTCGCCGCGTGCCCGAAGACGTCGTGGACCGCGCGGAACATGTCGTTCTCTCCGTCGCTCAGGTAGGGATGCGGGTTGCCGCTGGCCGCACTGGCCCAGACCTTGAGGCGACGTCGTCGCACGTCCTCGAGCATCGACTCGACGTCCGGGTACGGGTCCTCGTCAACGATCCGCACCGCGACGCCCAGGCCACCGAATTCGGGGCGACCCACCAGGAAGTGGTACTGCTGGACAGTCTCCCGGCAGAATGCGGCGTACGCGGGGTAGGCCCGCTCGTCCCGGACCGGCGCGGCCACGTACGCGTCCGCGATGGCCGCCCCGACCACAGGGTCAAGGCAGACTCGCGCGTACACCTGGGACGGCACGGTGGCGGTGGAGCCGGGGGCGTACCGCCGCGCACCGCGACACACGTACGCGACCGGCGGAAAGCACGGAGACGGAACGGTTGACGGCTCTGCTACGAGCAAGGTGGCTCATGGTCCTCCTTCGGTCGTCGGGGTGATTCGGGACTCGGTCAGCGCGAGGTCGGGTTCGCTCGCTCGCCCCCCGGACGCGACCGGTCGCCGTGGGCGGTGGCGGCCCGCTCGCGGCGGAGCAACTCGCCGAGCATCCTGATCTCGGAGGCGCGGCGGTCCTGGTAGAGCTTGGCGAACTTCCCGATGGTGCTGCTGCGCCCACGACGCGGCATCGGATCCTCCACGAGAGGCTGTGAACGGGAACAACCAGACCGTAGCGTCCGTTAAGCGTGTACACAAGTGTCGTCGTCATGATAGTGTTCACGTGTGAGCGATGAGCCGAGCCTGGCCCCGAGCGAAACCACCCTGACCGCCAGCGGCATCGCCCGACTGGCCAACGTCGGGCGCGCCGCGGTGAGCAACTGGCGGCGTCGGTACGCCGACTTCCCGACACCCGTGGGCGGCACCCCGACGAGCCCGACGTTCGACGCCCGGGAGGTCGAGCAGTGGCTACGCCGCCATGGCCGGCTGCACCAGATCGGCACCGAACAGTGGGCATGGCGCCACATCGAGAGCTACCAGCCCGCGAGTCAGATCTCCGACGTACTCGGCATCGCCGGCGCGTTCCTTCTCGTCCGCGCCGAGCAGCCCGAGGCCGCCGGCGCCGGCCTGCCGAGTCCGCGACAGCTCACCACCCGCCTGCACGCGCTCGACCCGGGCCTGGCCGCGATGGTCGATGCCCTGGTGCCGAAGCAGTGGACCACGCAGCTCGGCACCCTGCTGCGGACGCTCGACCAACTCCGATCGGAGCAGGACCCGGAGGACGCCTTCGAGTACCTGCACGGTCGGTACGTCTCCTCCGCCCAATCCCTGTCCGGCCTTGCCGGCACACCAGACCCGGTCGCCGAGGTGATGCTGGCCCTCGCCGGCACCGGGGCCCGTACCTTCGACTTCACCAGCGGCACCGGATCGATCCTGCGGATGGCCGCCGACCGGGCCGTACGGCGTGACAGCGTCACCCGCTGCTACGCCCAGGAGATCAACTCGCAGTACGCCCTGATCACCATGCTGCGGCTGTGGTTCGTGCACCTGCGGGCCCGACGCGCCGGCCTCGACGCAGAGCCGCCCGTCGTCCACGTCGGCGACAGCCTCCTCGCCGACGCCCTGCCCGACCTGCGCGCCGACGTCGTGGTAGCCAACTTCCCCTTCGGCATCCACGACTGGGGCCACGACCGCCTCGCCTACGACCCCCGCTGGGTCTACGGACTCCCCCCGCGCACCGAACCCGAACTCGCCTGGGTACAACACGCCCTGGCCCACCTCGCCCCCGGCGGCACCGCCGTCGTGCTCATGCCCCCGGCCGCCGCGTCCCGCCCCGCCGGCCGCCGCATCCGCGCCGAACTCATCCGACGCGGGGCGCTGCGCGCGGTCATCGCCCTGCCCGCCGGCCTGATGCCGCCCTCCGGCATCGGACTGCACGTCTGGGTGCTCACCCAGCACGATCCCCACCAGGAGCATGCCGGAGAGCTGCTCGTCGTCGACACCACCGCGGCCCCGCCCGACCGGCCGCTCGCGGAGATCGTCGGCACCACCTGGCGCGCCTACCTGTCGGGCCGGTACGCGGAACAGCCCGGCGTCCACCGTGCCGTACCGGCGATCGAGGTGCTCGACGACCAGGTCGATCTGACACCGCAGCGCCACCTGCCGCGAGCCCAGGGCCTCACCGTCGATCCGGCCCAGATCGTCACCCGGATCACCGACTTCGGTCAGCTCCTCGATCAGCTGCGACGTGCCCTCCCCGCGGTGCGACAGACCGAGAAGCCACCGTTGCGCGACGCCCCGCAGGCCGATGTCGCCGACCTCGTCCGGTCCGGCAGCATCTCGCTAGAGCGTGCCGTCTCGCGGAGCCGGTCGACGGGCGCCAGCGCCGACACCGCCGTGTTGACCGCCGCCGACATCGTGGCCGGCTCTGCGGCCACCGGCCGGGCGGCCCGCGCCGCCGACGATGAGCCCGGACCACGAGTACGCCCCAACGACATCCTCGTCTCCGTCATCGGCAACAGGATCAGCGCGCGGGTGGCCACTCCGGAACAGGTCGGTGCCGAACTCGGGCCCGGCGTGCAACTGATCCGCGTCGACGTGACCCGCTTCGACCCGTGGTTCGTCGCCGGGGTCATCTCCCGCACCGACAACGTGCGAATCGCCGGCCGGGCCTCCAGCACCGCCGGCGGTTCCCTCCGCATCGACATCAGGCGGCTCGCGCTTCCGGTGCTGCCGTTGGAGCAGCAGCAGGTGTACGGAGAAGTGTTCCGCCAGCTCGTCGAGTTTCGCACCCTCCTCGATCGCGTAGCGGCGACCGGGGCCACGCTGGCCGGGGACATCGGCGACGGCCTGACGGCAGGCAGCCTCGGACTCTCGCACTGACCAAGCCCACAAATCTGGTCACCAAGGCCCGTCGGAACGCGATCGCCGCAGCAAGTTCCCCGCGCCAGTCTTCACGACCCGTTGGCTCTGGCCACTGTCTGCGGGCGATCGCGCTCCTCGCCCGGCCCGAAGATTGGGTGCAGCCCCTCCGGGGCGCCGTTGGGGTTCCCGTCGGTCACGTCGTTGCGATCCTCACCCGCTCCGGAGACCGGGTGCAGCGGCAGGTGGCTCTGCCGGTATCACCGCTGCTGCTTGGCAGCGACCTCCTGAGCCTACCGTCGTGTCAGGATCTACCGCCAGCCGGCGCTACACCCTCAGTCACGATCGGGCACGAAGACGCCGAGGTCCACTTTGGTTTCGCGTGCACAGAGCGGCCTCTTGGCCAGCACCGCTATTTGATCACAACCCACCATGCCCGATGAGGAAGGACCAATCAGGCATTGATGTCAGCTGACTAGTAACCGGCGACGTGGCGGAACGCTCAGTCGGCGAAGCCGTAGTAGATCATGAACGCGAGCGGGGCGGCGAGGAAACAGATCAGGAAGCCGAGTCGGGCGAAGCGGCGTGGTCGTCGGCTGGCCAGCTTCGGTTTGCCCCAGATGCTCAGCACGAGGTAACCGGCGAAGAACGCTATGGTCGGCAGGCCGGCACAGCTCCAGGAGAAGACGCCGAAGGCGGCGGCGGCCTTGGAGAAGGTGCTGGTGGCGGCCCGGAACTCGACGACGCTGAGGATGGTCCAGATCACGACCGCGAGGACGCCGGCGCAGCTTCCGTAGACGGCGAGCGCGCGGCGCAGCGGTGACAGGTTCGGAAACAGCGGCGGCCGCTGGGCCATCGTCTCGGCCTGGACGATCATCACGTCGGCGCCGTCGGCGGCCTGGCGGGCCAGCTCCAACTCGCGGTGGGGGTCGATCCGCGGGGATGGGGGCGCCGGCTCGGCCGGGCCGCGCGGGCCGGGGACCGGCCCGGCCACGGCCGTGCCGGGTGCGCCGGCCGCCGTCGTGCTCGGGGTCGGCAGCAGCGCGCGCCGGGCCGCCCCGCCCGGCAGTTCCGGGTACGGCGTTCCGGCCACCGCCGGGCCGGTGGCGCCCGCCGTTCCGGGCCCGGTCGGCCCGGCCACCCCGGCGGGCTCGACCGGCGCGGATGGTGGTACGCCGACCGGCGGCGACGAGATCGGGGTAGCCGGCGGCGGCACCGTCTTGCCGATCGCCTGGCCGAGTTCGGCCAGGCGGTGGTGTTGTGCGGCGAGTCGCTGGTCGAGTCGGTCGGCGGTCGCCTCGGCGTCGCCCCGTTCGGCGGCGAGCCGGGCCGCGGTCCGCTCGGCGGAGCGGTGTAGGTCGTTCAGGTGCCGGGCCAGGGCGGCGTATTCGGCGAAGCTGGGCACCTCAGTCTCCCTCGTCGTCCGGTTCGTAGCCGGGGCGGACGAACGGCACGATCAGGCGTACCCGTTGGTCGTGGCGGTCGATGAGCAGGGCCCGGTTGGCTCTCGGGGCGTACGCGAGGTCGGGCTGACCCAGGTACATTCCCAGTTCGCTGCCGGTGACGTTCAGCGCCACCAGGCAGGCGACGTCGTCGCGGTTGCTTGATCCGCCGATGTCGTCGGCGAGTCGGCGCAGTCCGCGCCACCAGCCGAGCAGGTGGACGCCGTGCGCGGGTCCCTGGCGGAGCACCGCCTGGAGGTCGTCCAGTCCGGACTTGAAGTTCTCGTCGCGGGCGGCGAGGACGCCGCTGGCGCCGTCCATGCCGTATCCGACGAGGAAGGTGCGGCCGGGGCCGTCGGGTGACTGGCTGGCGAGCTTGCGTAGCTCCTCGCGGAGTCCGGCGGCGTCGAGCCGGGTGACCGGGTGGCCCGCTCGGGTCAGTTCGTCGGTGGTGGTGTCCGCGATCTCGTCGGCGACCGCGACGAGCGGGGCGATGAGGAAGCGGGCGCTGCCGGGTGGGTGCTGGCGGGCCAGGCTGACGGTGGCGGCGTGCAGCACGCTGGCCCCGACCGGCGAGGTGCCGATGATGCCCAGGTGTCGGCCCGGTGTCGCGTCGAGGGGGAAGTGCGCGGTGGTGAGGTCGACGTCGACGGTCCGGCCGACCAGGGCGAGTGGGCGGCGTCCGCCCGGGATGAGTCCCCGGTACGTCGGGTCGTTCTCGACGTGTGCCGACTCGTATCCCTTGAAGACGGCGGGTGGGCGGGAGCCGGGCCGGCGGGCCTGCCAGAGTTCGTGGCGCAGCGCGGCGACCTGGGTGGCGCTGGCGTGCGCGTCGGGGAACTGGACGATCGTGTTGGCGCCGGCGATGCCGGCCGACGGGTTGATGATCGCGGAGCCGATCGGGAGTGCTCCGGCGGTCTCGTTGAGCTTGTCGAGGACGCCGTTGCCGCCGGGGAGGGCGACCCGGAGGGGGAACTGGCCGAAGATGGAGTCGGTCTTGCCGTAGAGGGCTTCGATTCCGGCGACGCTCTGGCTGGCCAGGACGAGGTGGATGCCGTACGAGCGGCCCTTGCGGGCGAGTTCCTCCAGCAGGGTGACCGCTTCGCGGGCGACGGCGTCGTTACCGGCGAAGAGGACGTGGAACTCGTCGATGACGGCGACGATCCGCGGGGTTGGGGTGCCGTCGCGGGGTAGGTCGGCGAGTTTGGTGACACCGTGTCGTTTGAGCGCGGCGGCGCGCCGGTTGAGCTCGCGGCGCAGTTCGCGCAGGATGGCGACGCCGTACTCGCGGTCGGACTCGATGCCGACGGCGCGGGCGTGGGGGATCCAGGACGGGTCGTGGTCGGTGGGGACGAACTCGGTGAAGCTGACTCCCTCCTTGAAGTCGAGGAGGTAGAGGGTGAGTTCGTCGGGTGAGTAGCGGGCGGCGAGTCCGTAGAGGACGTTGAGCAGGAAGACGGTCTTGCCGGCGCCGGTTCGGCCGCCGACCAGCCAGTGTGGGGTCTGGTCGTCGAAGGCGCAGATGACCGGGTCGCGGCCGGCGCGGCCGACGACGGCGCGGAGGCCGTTGCTGGAGGACTCGGCCCAGGGGCGGGCCGGGAGGAGGTCGGGGAAGCCGAACTCGGCGTCGCGGCGGTGCAGTTCGCCGAGGCGGTCGGCGAGGGCGGCGACGGCGTGTGGGGGCGGGTCGCCGTCGAGGCGTACCGGGGCGGCGAGGCCGGTGCCGTCGGTGCTGAACGGGTGGCCGGGCGGGTCGCCGATCCAGGCGTACCCCTGGGGGTCGAGGCGGACGGCGGTGGCGACGCCCAGCGGTGGCGGGGTGAGTCCGGCGGACCGGGGCGGGTAGCCGGCGGCGAGGACGCAGATCGCGGCGCTGGGGCCGGCGTGGGTGAGGGCGGCGAGCCGGTGCAGGTCGCGGCCGTCGGGCAGGCAGGCGGCGACGAGGAGCAGCAGTTCGGGTGGGCCGCTGGCGTGCTGGGCGGCGCGGGCGTGTCGTTCGGCGTCGTCGAGTCGTTCGGTGATCTCTGCGTCGGTGGTGGCGGGTGGGTGCAGGACGCCGGCGTCGACGAGTGGCCGCAGCGGCAGGAAGGTGGCGCCGAGGGCGGCGCTGTCGAGGGCGGAGACGCGGACGGAGCCGGGTGGGGCGGCGGCGAGCAGCCGGACGACGAGGGTGCGTAGCAGGGCGGCGACCGCGGGGTGCCGGGCGTCGGTGTCGAGGGCGAGGTGGGTGCCGCCGGCCAGCGGTACGACGGCGGGGAAGTCGCCGTGGACGGTGGTGGCCCAGCCGAGCCGGACGGGGAGCGGGCCGGCGAAGAACCGGGCGGGTTCGGGTTCGGCGGTGACGGTCTCGCCGACTCGGCGCAGGCGGGCGACGGTGTCGGCGGTCTCACCGGTGTCGGGTGGGGGCTGGAGTTGGGCGAGGGCCTGGCGGGCGGCGTGGAGGTGGGCTCGGGCCTGCTGGTGGGCGGCGACCGCCCGCCCGAATGTGGCTGACAGTCCCACGCTGCCCCCAACGCGCCTCGGCCTGTGTGGTCACCCCTGTCCCGCCCGGGCGTGACGGCCCGGTCGGGTAGTCACCGGAACACTAACCGACACGGTCGCCCGCGGGCAGCCCGGCACGACGGCGGTGCGGACGCGCGGTCGGCGCCGCCGTCGCGTACGCCCTGGTCGCGGCGCGCCGTCGGAGCACCGTGCTGGTGTTCTTCCCGGTGTTGACGGTCGTTTCCGGCGGCCTGTCTGGCGTTGGACTGGCCCCGTTCCCCGTAGTGGGATCAGGCGGGCTGACCTGCCGGCCCATGCGTGCCGGTCGTGCTGGCCTCAACGCGGGTCGACGGCGTTGGGTGCTGGCTGGCGTCGCCAGAGCAGCGCCACGACCACGATGGTGATCACGGCGCCCGGGACGAGACTGATCCTGATCCGGGTGTCCGGGAACACCGCGAAGACGACGAACCGGCCGACGAACTGGATGCTGAGCAGCACGGTTAACAGGACGCGGTGCCAGCGGCGTGCGGCGGGCAGGCGGCGCGCCAGCCAGGCGTACGCCAGACCGAAGGTGAGGTGGAAGCCGTGCTCGATGCCCAGCTGGTACGGCGGGGTCACCAGGGCGTACAGGTGCTCGACCACCAGCGCCCAGAGCAGCACGGTCAGGGCGCGCCCGTTGGGCCGGTCGGATGTGTCGGGCAATGGTTCATCACGCGAGCGGCGCCGGGTGTTGGTCACGAGGTCGGACACGGTAATCCTCTCACTTGATATAGTCTCAAGTGAGAGTAATAGAACTCGGCTCTAGACTCCAGGAATGCGCAGCACCCGATCGCCGGCCGACTCGGCACCTCTGGACTTCCTTCCCCCGGACGTCGCCACCGGGATGCTGCTCAGCACGGTCCACCGGCGCAGCCAGAAGGTGTTCAACGAGGCACTGCGGCCGCTCGGCATCGAGGAACGGCACTTCGCCACGCTGGCGGTCCTGGACGGGACCGGACCGCTCACCCAGCGCCGCCTCGCGGACCTTCTCGATCTGGACAAGTCCTCACTGGGCCGCATCGTCGACGATCTCGAACGGCAGCGGCTGGCGGAACGACGTCCGCTGCCCGGCGACCGCCGGGCGCACGCGATCCACCTGACCGAGCAGGGCCGGCAGCACGTACGGGACGGCCACCGCATCGCCGCCCAGGTCGGCCGCCACCTGTTCGGCCATCTGTCGCCGCGCACCCGCGCCGCGCTCGACCACGCGCTGCGCGAGGTCCTGGCCGCGCCCGGGGCCGACCCGGCGACGCCGGGCGACGAGAGCCGGCCGTAGGCTGCGGCGATGCGGTCTGGGCCATGAGGAGACGGCAGATACCAACCGACCAACCGGGCTGAGCAGGACTCTGCCATCGCGCTCGGGACAGCTCCGAGTCTCACTGGCCACCTCGACAGCCAACAGGCGACCAGCGTCGATCCGTCAGCGACTTTGGTCGATGCCATCGTCGACCGTGGACCGCTGCCGGCCACCCGGCCGGCTCCCTAGCGTCGGAGCATGCACGACGTCCAGTCCGACCGCCCCCACCCGCGGGCCGCCCGAGGCTCGGTACGACCATCCGAACGGGCCCTCGCCCCGGACCTGGCGCGCGGCGCGATGCTGCTGATGATCGTCATGTCGAACACCGCCTTCCACCTGTGGGCGGCCCGGCACGGCCCGACCGGCTGGCATCCGGTCGACGGCTCCACCGCCGACCGGATCGTCCAGTTCGCCATGATCGTCGGACTCGACGGGCGCGCCTATCCGGTGTTCGCGTTCCTGTTCGGCTACGGCATGATGCAGCTCTTCCGGCGGCAGGTCGCGGCCGGGGCGACCCCTCGGGCGGCGACCGCGCTGCTGCGCCGGCGCAGCCTGTGGCTGCTGCTCATCGGGTTCGGGCACGCCGCCCTCCTGCTCGCCGGCGACATCATCGGTTTCTACGCGGTCGTCAGTCTGCTGCTCGGCTGGCTGTTCCTGCGCCGCAGCGGCCGGACCCTGCTGGTGGCGGCCGCGGTGTCGGTCCTGCTCCGGCTCCTGGTCGCGGCCCCGGCGCTGTCCGCACTGCTGAGTGGCGACCTGGCCGCCGCCGGAACCCCGGTCACCGAGCCGAGCGCCCTCGCGTTCGCGGCCGGGGAGGACAACCCGCTGGTCGCGGCGGGCACCCGGCTCACCACCTGGGCGATCATCACCGGATACGGCGCGGTGGGCTGGCTCCTCGCCACCGAGCTGCTGCTCGGGTTCTGGGCGGCCCGCCGGCGAGTGCTGGAGGACCCGGCGGCGCACCGCCGGCTGCTGCGCTGGACCGCGCTGCTCGGCGTACCCGTCGGCTGGCTCGGCGGACTCCCGCTCGCGCTGGCCCACGTGGGCTGGCTCGACGTACCGCCGGCGGCGCTCGGCACCGACGGTGCCCTCAGCTCGTTGGCCCAGCTCACCGGGGTGCCGGGTGGGCTCGGCTACGTCGCCCTGTTCGGTCTGCTCGCCGCCCGCGTTCCGGTCCGGCGGTCGCGCGCGGCCGTCGGCGGCGACGGCCGGCCGGACGGGGTGGCGGGCGACCCGCGGCAGCCGCACGCGGCGGCGGTCGACGACCTCGACCGGCGACCCGGAGCGGCGTCCGACGGCCCGAACCGGCAGTCCGGGACGGCAGGCGGCCCGGAACCGCGACGCGCGGCGGCGGCGCTCGCCGCGGTGGTGGCGGCAATCGCCGCCGTCGGCAAGCGTTCGCTCTCCTGCTACCTCGGGCACTCCCTGCTGTTCGCCCCGGTACTCGCCGCCTGGGGCCTGGGACTCGGCGGGCGGCTGGGTAGCGCGACGATGGCCGCGTTCGCGCTCGGCGTCTGGCTCCTGACCGTGGTCGGCGCCAACCTGCTGGAACGGTACGACCACCCCGGGCCGGCCGAGGCGCTGCTCCGCCGGCTCGTGTACGGGCCCCGGACGACCGCGGGTGCCCGCCACGCCGACGGGGCACCCGCACCGGCTCAGCGGACCGCCGGCACCGCCAGCGGCTGCGCCGACGGGGTGACCGGGGCCGGCAGCTCCTCCACCCCGCCCAGGTAGCGGTGGATCGCCGCCGCGGCGGCCCGCCCCTCGGCGATCGCCCAGACGATCAGCGAGGCGCCACGGTGCATGTCGCCGGCGACGAAGACCCCCGGCCCGGCCTGCCAGTCCGGGTCGATGTCGACGACGCCGCGCCGGTTACGGGTGATACCGAACTGCTCCAGCAGCGGCTGGTCCTCGGTCCCCTCGAAGCCGATGGCGAGCAGCACCAGGTCAGCGGGCAGCTCCCGCTCGGTGCCGGGAATCACCGTCACCAGCCGCTGGCCGTCCCGCTTCTCGACGGTCACCTCGGCGATCTTCACCGCGCGTACCTGTCCGGTGCCGTCGTCGACGAACTCCTGGACGGCGACCGCGAAGACCCGCTCGCCGCCCTCCTCGTGCGCCGGGTACTCGCGCAGGATCCACGGCCAGGTCGGCCACGGGTCGCGTGTCTCGTCCCGTTCGCGCGGCGGGCGCGGGTAGATGTCGAGCTGGTGGACGTCGAGCGCGCCCTGCCGGTGTGCGACCCCGAGGCAGTCGGCCGCGGTGTCACCGCCGCCGATGATCACCACGTGCTTGCCGGCGGCGTCGACGGCCGGGGTGCCGGAGTCCCGGCCGCTGCCGCCCGGACGGTCACCGGCCGCCGAGGCGACCGCGCGGTTGGCCGCCACCAGGTGCTCCATCGCCTGGTGGATGCCGCGCAGCGTACGGCCCGGGGTGGTCGGGGTGTCCCGGCCGGCGAGGGCACCGCAGGCGAGCAGCACGGCGTCGTACTCGGCGCGCAGCTGCGCGGCGGTGACGTCGACGCCGACGGTCACCCCGGTACGGAACTCGACACCCTCGGCGACGAGCTGGGCCAGCCGCCGGTCGATGTGCTTCTTCTCCAGCTTGAAGTCGGGGATGCCGTACCGGAGCAGGCCGCCGATCGCGTCGTCGCGCTCGTACACGGTGACCGCGTGCCCGACCCGGGCCAGTTGCTGCGCGGCGGCGAGCCCGGCCGGGCCGGAGCCGACCACCGCGACCCGCTTGCCGCTCGCCGCGGCGGCCGGCCGGGGCGCCACCAGGTCGCGGTCGAAGGCCCGGTTGATGATCTCGACCTCGACCTGCTTGATGGTGACCGGCGCCCGGTTACCGATGCCGAGGACGCAGGCGGCCTCGCACGGCGCCGGGCAGAGCCGGCCGGTGAACTCGGGGAAGTTGTTGGTGGCGTGCAGCGCCTCGATCGCCGCCGCCCAGTTGCCGGTCCGGACCAGGTCGTTCCAGTCCGGGATCCGGTTACCGAGCGGGCAGCCGTGGTGACAGAACGGGATGCCGCAGTCCATGCAGCGGGTCGCCTGCTCGCGGATCAGCCCGTCGTCGGCGGAGGGGTAGACCTCGCGCCAGTCGCTGATCCGGACGGGGACCGGGCGACGGGCCGGCAGCCGCCGCTCGTGCTTGAGGAATCCGTTCGGGTCAGGCACGAGCCACCTCCTGGGACGGGTGCGCCTCGTCGCCCCGCGTCGGGGCGGGCACGTCGGGTGCGGCGGACGCCGGGGCGGCACCGCCCGACGGCGCGGCGGCGGAGACCGCGTCGGTGGACGACGGCGGGGCGGTGGACGACGGCGGCGCGGCCAGGGCGCTCATCACCGCCTCGTCGACGTCGCGGCCCTCGGCCCGGGCGGTCCGCATGATCTCCATTACCCGCCGGTAGTCCCGGGGCACCACGGCGGTGAACTCCGCCACCGCCTCCGGCCAGCGCTTGAGCAGCCCCTCGGCCACCGACGAGTCGGTCTCGGCGAAGTGGCGCTGCACCAGGTCGTGCAGGGTGACCCGCTCCTCGTCGGACAGCGGCGCCAGGTCGACCAGTTCGGGGTTGACCCGGCGCCGGTCGAGCCGCCAGACGAAGGCCGTACCGCCGGACATCCCGGCGGCGAAGTTGCGGCCGACGTCGCCGAGCACCACGACGATGCCGCCGGTCATGTACTCGCAGCCGTGGTCACCGACACCCTCGACGACCGCCACCGCACCGGAGTTGCGGACCGCGAAGCGTTCCCCGACCCGGCCCCGCAGGAAGAGTTCCCCGCCGGTGGCGCCGTAGAGGATGGTGTTGCCGGCGATGATCTGGTCCTCGGCGCGGCCCATCGGTCCGGGTGGGGCGTCGAGCCCGCCGGCGAACGGGGCGCTCGGGTGCGGCCGGATGACGATCCGGCCGCCGGAGAGCCCCTTGCCGACGTAGTCGTTGGCGTCACCGGCCAGCCGCAGGGTCACCCCGCTGGGCAGGAACGCACCGAACGACTGCCCGGCGGTGCCGGTGAGGTCGAACTCGATGGTGTCGGTGGGCAGGCCGGCGCCGCCGTACCGGCGGGCGACCTCGCCGCCGAGCATCGCGCCGACGCTGCGGTGCTCGTTGCGGACCTCGAGCGCGGCCCGGACCCGGCTTCCGTCCCGCAGCGCCGGCTCCGCCAGCCGGATCAGCTCGTTGTCGAGCGAGCGGTCCAGCCCGTGGTCCTGGGCCCGTACGCCGCGACGGGCGGCCCCGGCCGGCAGCTCCGGTACGTGCAGCACCGGCCGCAGGTCGAGCCCGTGGGCCTTCCAGTGGTCCACCGCCGGGGCGAAGTCGAGCAGCTCGGTGGCGCCGATCGCCTCCTCGAGGCGGCGGAAGCCGAGCTCGGCGAGGTAGCCGCGGACCTCCTCGGCGAGGAAGAGGAAGAAGTTCTCCACGAACTCCGGCCGGCCGGTGTACCGCTCGCGCAGCACCGGGTTCTGGGTGGCGATGCCGACCGGGCAGGTGTCGAGGTGGCAGACCCGCATCATGACGCAGCCGGCGACGATCAGCGGCGCGGTCGCGAAGCCGAACTCCTCGGCGCCGAGCAGGGCGGCGACGATGATGTCCCGGCCGGTCTTGAGCTGGCCGTCGACCTGGACGGTGACCCGGTCACGGAGGTTGTTGAGCAGCAGCGTCTGCTGTGTCTCGGCCAGGCCCAGCTCCCAGGGGGTGCCGGCGTGCTTGAGCGAGTTCATCGGGGAGGCGCCGGTGCCGCCGTCGTGGCCGGAGATCAGGATCACGTCGGCCTTGAGCTTGGCGACCCCGGCGGCGACGGTGCCGACCCCGACCTCGCTGACCAGCTTGACGTGGATGCGGGCGGCCGGGTTGACGCTCTTGAGGTCGTGGACGAGCTGGGCCAGGTCCTCGATGGAGTAGATGTCGTGGTGCGGCGGTGGGGAGATCAGCCCGACCCCGGGGGTGGCGTGCCGGGTGCGGGCGATCCACGGCCACACCTTGTTGCCGGGGAGCTGGCCGCCCTCGCCGGGCTTGGCGCCCTGGGCCATCTTGATCTGGATGTCGTCGGCGTTGACCAGGTACTCGGTGGTGACCCCGAACCGGCCGCTGGCGACCTGCTTGACCGCGGAGCGTCGGGCCGGGTCGTAGAGCCGTTCGACGGTTTCGCCGCCCTCGCCGGTGTTGGACTTGCCGCCGAGCCGGTTCATCGCGATGGCGAGGGTCTCGTGCGCCTCGGCCGAGATCGAGCCGTAGGACATGGCGCCGGTGGCGAAGCGCTTGACGATCTCGGTGGCCGGCTCGACCTCCTCGAGCGGCACCGGCGGACGGACCCCGGTACGCAGCCGGAACAGTCCGCGCAGCGAGCCGGCCTGGGCGGCGAGCGCGTCGACCTTGGCGGTGTACTCGCGGAAGATCTCGTACTGGCGGCTGCGGGTGGCGTGCTGGAGCAGGAAGACCGTCTCCGGGTTGAACAGGTGCAGCTCGCCCTCGCGCCGCCACTGGTACTCGCCGCCGACCTCAAGCGGCCGGTGGGCGTACTGGTTGGCGTTGCCCGGGTACGCGCGGGCGTGCCGGGCCGCGATCTCGGCGTGGATCTCGGCCAGCCCGATCCCGCCGATCTTGGTGGGGGTGCCGGCGAAGTAGCGCTGCACCAGCCGGCTGTCCAGGCCGACCGCCTCGAAGACCTGGGCTCCGCAGTACGACGAGACCGTGGAGATCCCCATCTTCGACATGATCTTCAGGACGCCCTTGCCGAGCGCCTTGACGTAGTTGCGGATCGCGGTCACCGGCTCGACGCCGGAGAGCGCACCCGTGTTGATCAGGTCCTCGACGGACTCGAAGGCGAGGTACGGGTTGACCGCGGCGGCGCCGTACCCGATCAGCAGGGCGACGTGGTGGACCTCGCGGCAGTCGCCGGACTCGACGACCAGCGCGACCTGGGTGCGGGTCTGCTCCCGGACGAGGTGCTGGTGCACCGCGGCGGTGAGCAGCAGTGACGGGATCGGGGCGAGGTCGGCGGTGGAGTCGCGGTCGGAGAGGACGAGGATGCGCACCCCGTCCTCGATCGCCTCGGAGACGTGCCGGCAGATCTCGGTGAGCCGGGCCTTGATCCCGGCCGCCCCGTCCCGGATCCGGTAGAGCCCGGAGACCCGGACCGCCTTGAAGCCGGGAAGGTCGCCGTCCTCGTCGATGGAGAGGATCTTGGCGAGCTCGTCGTTGTCGATCACCGGGTACGGCAGCACGATCTGCCGGCAGCTCGCCGGGGTCGGCTCGAGCAGGTTCCCCTCCGGGCCGATGGTCGACTGGAGGCTGGTGACCAGCTCCTCCCGGATGGCGTCCAGCGGCGGGTTGGTGACCTGGGCGAAGAGCTGGTGGAAGTAGTCGTAGAGGAGTCGGGGCCGGGTCGACAGCGGTGAGATCGGGGTGTCGGTGCCCATCGAGCCGACCGGCTCGGCGCCGGTGCGGGCCATCGGTCCGAGCAGGATCTTCAGCTCCTCCTCGGTGTAGCCGAAGGTCTGCTGCCGGCGACGTACCGAGTCGTGGGTGTAGACGATGTGCTCCCGGGCCGGCAGGTCGGCCAGGTCGATCAGGCCGGCGTGCAGCCACTCGTCGTACGGGTGCTCGGCGGCCAGCTCGGACTTGATCTCCTCGTCCGTGACGATCCGCCCGGCGGCGGTGTCGACCAGGAACATCCGGCCCGGCTGCAGCCGTCCCTTGGCCACCACGGTCGCCGGGTCGAGGTCGAGCACCCCGGCCTCGCTGCCGAGCACGACCAGGCCGTCGGAGGTGAGCCACCACCGGCCGGGCCGCAGACCGTTGCGGTCGAGGACGGCGCCGACCAGGGTGCCGTCGGTGAAGGCGACCGAGGCCGGCCCGTCCCACGGCTCCATCAGGCTGGCGTGGAAGCGGTAGAAGGCCCGCTTCGCCGGCGCCATGTCGGGGTCGTTCTCCCACGCCTCGGGGATCATCATCAGCACCGCGTGCGGCAGGCTCCGCCCGGCCAGGTGCAGCAGTTCGAGGACCTCGTCGAAGTTGGCCGAGTCGGAGGCCGCCGGGGTGCAGATCGGGAAGAGCCGCCGGATGTTTCCCGGGATGTTCGGGCTGCGCAGCAGCGCCTCGCGGGCCTGCATCCAGTTCCGGTTGCCCCGGATCGTGTTGATCTCGCCGTTGTGGGCGATGAACCGGTACGGGTGGGCCAGCGGCCAGGACGGGAAGGTGTTGGTGGAGAAGCGGGAGTGGACCAGGGCGATCGCGCTGTCGAGGCGCGGATCGGTCAGGTCGGGGAAGAACGCCGGGAGCTGGTCGGGGGTGAGCATGCCCTTGTAGACCAGGGTCCGGCAGGACAGCGACGGGAAGTAGGCGGCGATGCCCCGCTCGGCGGTCTCCCGCTCGGCCTGCTTGCGGACGCAGAACGCCACCCGGTCGAGGTCGAGGCCGGTCAGCGGGGTGCCGGCGGGCCCGGCGGGGGAGTCGGTGAGCCGGCGTGCGGTGAGGAAGACCTGCCGGATCCGCGGCATGGCCGCCAGGGCGGTCGCGCCGAGCCCGTCCGGGCGGACCGGCACGTCCCGCCAGCCGAGAAGTTCGGCGCCCTCGACGAGCGCGTACTTCTCCAGCACGGTGCGGGCGCGCGCCTCGTCGTCGGGGTTGGTGGGGAGGAAGACCAGGCCGGTGGCGTACTGCCCGGCCGGCGGGAGCGGGAAGTCGACGACCTGGCGGAGGAACGCGTCCGGGACCTGGATCATGATCCCGGCGCCGTCCCCGGTGTTGGGCTCGGCGCCCCGGGCGCCCCGGTGGTCCAGCCGGCAGAGTGCGGCGAGGCCCTTGGCGACGACGTCGTGCGAGCGGCGACCGTGCATGTCCGCCACGAACGCCACCCCGCAGGAGTCTCGCTCGGTGGTGGGGTCGTAGAGCCCCTGCGCCGGGGGCGTCGGTCGCGCTGCCGCCGCCTGGGCCGGCCCGGGCACGGATGCGGCGCTCGACCGATCGGCGGCGGGGGCGAGGTCGGCGATCGCCGGCGAGGAGGGGTGCGGTTCCTGAGGGTACGGAAAGGCCACCTGGGCTCCTGTCGTCATTCACGTTCAATCATGCGGCGGGACGACGTCGGCCCTGCGGGTCTTCTGAGTTTACGTTAGGGGCCGGCGGGGTTCGCCAGGTCGGATGGCTCACACGGCGCGGAATCGATCACACATGGGGGGTCCGGTGCGGGTACGCTCCCCCGGTGGAGCCGATGCAAAAAGAGCTCTTTGACCGGTTAGAACGGTTCTACGACGCCGTACCGCGTGACGTCGCCCACACCGAGACGTTCGGTGCGCTGGTGCTCTTCGTGCGCGACAGCGCGGGTTGGTCATTCTACGCCCGGCCGCGTCTGGACGCCACGGAGCCGCCGTCGGCCGCCGACGTCAGGGCGGTCCGGCGGCGGCAGCGTGAACTCGGGCTGCCCGAGGCGTTCGAGTGGGTGCACGAGACCCAGCCGGAGTTGTTGGCGGTGGCCCGCTCGGCCGGGCTGTCGGTCCTGGAGGCGCCCCTGATGGTCCTCGACCCGGCCGCCCTGCCGCCCGTCGACGCCCGTCCCGGCCCACGGGTGCGGATCCTGGATCCGACGGCACCCTCCTTCGCCGCCGACGTCGCGCTGCGCCGGGCGGTCGCCGCCGTCGGCTTCGCGACGCCCGGCACCGCGGTCGGCGGGCCCGGTCCGGCCGCCCGCGACACCGCTCTCGTCGAGCTGTCCGGTGACGCGCTGGAGGAGGAGCGCTCCCGCACCATCGCGGGACGGCGCATCTCCGCCCTTGTCGAGACGCCCGAGGAGGGGGCGGTGGCCAGCGGTATGGCGCTGCGGGTCGACGACGTGGCGGAGATCGCCGGGATCGCCACCCTGCCCTCGGCCCGCCGCCGGGGCCTCGGCGCGGCGATCACGGCCGCGCTGGCCCGTCGGCTCCTCGACGACGGCACCGACCTGGTCTTCCTCTCCGCCGGCAGCGAGGAGATCGCCCGGGTCTACCTGCGGGTCGGCTTCCGCCGGATCGGCACCTCCTGCATCGCCGAGCCGGCCCCGGCCACCGTCTGAGCGACCGGCGGCGCCGGCTCGGCGTACGCCGGTGGGCCGGGCCGTTATCGCCGCGTCCGTCTACTTTGTCCCCGCGAACACGCCCGCCACCTGGGCGGTTGACCCTCAAATCCCGCTCAAGATCATTGCTTCGTCCGATCCGGACGATCATGATGGCCCGCATGCAGTCCCTGCTCAGTTCCCCTCCCCCGGAGCTCGCATGCGTGTAAGGCGACCCACCGTCATCGTGCTGTCCGCCCTCCTCGCCGCCACCCTCGGCACGGTGACCGCGCCGACGGCGGCGGCGGGCCAGCCGGGCTCGGCCACCACGGCGGCCGAACCGAACGAGGTCACCAACCTCACCGTCACCCAGGCCGACGGGTACGCCACGCTCGCCTGGACGCCCGTCGAGGGCGCCACCGACTACCAGATCGAACGGACGCCGGTCGACGCGAACGACGTACCGACCGGGCCGTCGGTCGTGGTCGGGGTGTGGCGGCCCAACCGGCAGATCAACAACGAGTCACCGACCTTCGCCGACGCCGGCTTCAACCCCGGCGACCGCTTCCAGTGGCGGGTACGCGCCCGCTTCGGCACCGTCGAGCAGCCGTACTCCGCCCCGGTCACCGGCACCACCCGCCAGCCGTGGGGCGACCCCGCCGTCCCTGGTCAGAACCTGCGGACCCGGTGGGAGACCACCAGGGCGGTCCAGTACACCAGCGACGTCGACGAGTACGCCTACACCGCCGAGATCGACCGGCTCAGCGACCGGGTCCGCGTGGTGGAGATCGGCCGCACCGTCCTCGGCCGGCCGATCAACATGTTCGTCTTCGGCTACCCGACCCCGCCGGCCACCCCCGAGGCCGTCGCGGCGACGTCCCCGGTGGCGATCAACTGCAACGTACACGGCAACGAGCCGGGTGACCGCGAGGCCTGCCTGATCATGGCCCGGCAGCTCGCGTTCAGCACCGACCCCCGGATCATCGACATCCTGTCGCACACCACCGTCCTGATTGTCCCGACCGTCAACGGCGACGGCCGCGCGGCCAACACCCGGGGCAACTCCACCGGGCAGGACCTCAACCGTGACTACTCGCTGATCCGCCAGCCGGAGACGGCGGCGTTCGTCCGGATGGTCCGCGACTACCGGCCGATCGCCAGCTACGACGGCCACGAGTACGGCAACTCGCGCGCCGGCGACCTGCCGATGCTCCCGCCCCGCCACCAGAACGTGGCACAGTCGGTCTTCGACCAGTCCCAGGACATGATCGAGGGCTACATGTACGCCAGGGCCGCCGAGGACGGCTGGTGGCCCTGCCCGTACGGCTGCGAGGGCGGCGGCAACGTGGGCCTGGGCGAGGAGACCATCCTGCGCAACACCCTCGGCCTGAAGAACGTCGTGAACTCGCTGCTGGAGCTGCGCAGCTCCGGCGGACAGACCCGGCCGGACGAGAGCAACACCGCGAACAACCGGCGCCGCAAGACGTACTCGGCACTGTGGACGTTCCACCACCTGCTCGACTACCACCGGGCCCGCTACGACGAGATCAGGCGGGCCCGGGCGGAGGCGATCACGTTCCAGGCCTCGAACAGCGGCCGGATCGTCTTCCGGGGATCCCGCCCCATCCCGGCCCACCCGGCCCCGCACCCCGCCGACGCGGTGCCGCCGCTGGACGCGCCGAGGCCGGAGATGATCCTCGACGACGCGCCGTGCGCGTACCGGCTCACCCCCGAGCAGTACCTCGGTGCGCGCACCGACGGGCCCGGCGGAGTCGGCGCCAGCCTGGCGGAGCGGATCGCCGCCCACGGCTGGAAGGTGGTCAAGGCCGCCGACGGCTACTACGTGCCGCTGGCCCAGCCGGAGCGGGGACTGATCCCGCTGCTGCTGGACGCGCAGGGCGCCGAGGAGTGGGTCGGCGGCGAGCGGGTCTACCCGACCCTGACCGGCCGCCACAACGGTCCACTGACCGTATCCGGATTCACCTGCATCGCGGACGGCACCATCAACGGCCCGGTCACGGTACGCCCGGGCGCGACGCTGATCGCGTACCGGACGACCGTCAACGGGCCGGTCACCGCCACCGGCGCCGCCGGTGTCGTCCTCGGCGACAGCACCGTCCGCGGGCCCCTCCAGGTCGCGAACGGTGCCGGCCCCCTCTCGCTGGTCGGCAACACCGTCTCCGGCCCGGTGAACCTGGTCGGCAACACCGGCACGGACGCCCCGCTGGTCGCCGGCAACACCGTCCACGGTCCGCTGCACTGCACCGGAAACCGGGTCACCCCGACCGCCATCGAGGTCCCGAACGCGGTCACCGGACCGAGGGCGGGACAGTGCGCGGCGCTGTGACGCCGTAGCGCCCGTCCCCCACGTCGGCGGGTCCGGGCCAGTCGCCCGGACCCGCCGACGCCGCACCCGCACCCCACGTGGAGGTCCGCGTGTTCGCACCGTCTCCCGCCTCCGCCGACCCCGCCGCCCCGCCCGGTCGCCGGACCCGCCCCGCCCCGACACCTCCACACCCCCGCCGGGTACGTCGCCCCGGCCGACTCGGTCTCCTCGCGGCCACCCTGGTGCTGGCGGGCGTGGCGGCCGGCTGCACCGGCGACGGATCCGCCGACCCCCACGAACCGGGCCGGACCGGCGGCCCAGCAGCCGCGGCGACCGGCGGGGTCAGCGGCCCCCTCTGCGCGGCCCTGCCGGCCGGCACCGATCCCGGCAACCCGGACTCCCTGGTCGACGAACCGGCCGACCAGGCGATGCGGTGGATTCCGGTGCTGACGACGTTCGAGGCGGCGGTCCGGGCGGCCGGTCTCTCCGCGCAGTTGCGCGACCCGCGGGGCGTCACGGTCCTGGCGCCCACCGACGACGCGTTCGCCCGGAAGTTCTCCGCGAGCAACCTCGACGAGCTGATGATCCACGACCGGGACACGCTGCGGACGCTGCTGCGGGCCCACCTCGTCGCGGGATCACACTCGCTGGCGGACCTGCTCGCGGCGGGCACCGTGACCACGATGGACGGTACCCGGCTGACGGTGACCCCGACCGAGTCGATGGCACGGCTCGGCGACACGGCCACGACCATCTGCGCCGACTACCGGGTCGCCGGCGGACGGATCCACCTCATCGACGCCGTCCTCGGCACCCTGCCGACCACCGCCGGCCTGGACGACGACCCCGCCCACTGACCCGCCGCACGGTCCCCGCGAACCCGCCGGCCGCACCGGGGGAATGCTCGCACGCTCCGTCGGCCGACCGGGCGCGGGACCGGCGGAACGCCGGTGCGGCCGGCCCCACCGCCGCCGATCCGAGCCGTCGGCTCGATCGCCCGCCGAGGGCGGACCGGGTGGGGCCGGTGGGCCTCCGGGCTGGGTGCCGCCCCGGGGAGGGCGCCGGGCACTCCCGGCGGAGCTCACCGCGCGGCCTGTCCGGCCGGGGCACGACCGGCACAGACAATGTCGCAGGTGGTCAGCAGGGTGTCGATCCCCAGCTCCCGACCCCGTCGGTGCGCCTCCGGATACCCGTCACCGAGCGCCGCGCGCAGTCCCCGCCGGGTCGCCGCCACACCCGGCCGCTCGCAGGCCGGCACCGGCGCCCCGATCTCGGCACGGATCCGCTCCGCCGCGCCGAGCAGCACCGCACCCCGGATCGGGTCGTCGTCCAGCCGGGCCACCTCGGCAAGCGCCTCCAGCACACTCGCGGTACGCCACCGGTCGCCGACCTGACGGTGCGCCGCGAGACTCGCCCGGAGGTGGGCCGCGGCCCGGCGAGGGCGTCCCCCGCGCAGCTCCACCAGGCCCCGCAGGTTGTGCGCCCATCCGACGCCCTCGGGAAAGCCGATCGCCGAGTGCCGGCGAAGCGCGACGTCGAGCAGCGCCGAGGCCCGGTCGATCTCGCCCCGGTAGAGCGCGACCGCGCCGAGATTCATCAGCGCACTCGCCGCCGAGAGCGGGTCACCCAGGGCCTCGTACCGGCGCAGGCTCACCCGTAGCCGGGACTCGGCACGGTCCAGGTCCCCGGAGAGCCAGGCGGTGAAGCCACGCAGCTCGGCGACCTGCGCCTCGCCCCACTCGTCGCCGCACTCGGCGAAGATCGCCCCGGCCGCGGCGAGGTGGCGGGCGGACTCGCCGTACCGGGCCCGCTCCCGAGCCACCGAGCCGAGGATCTGCTCCACCTGGGCCTCCCCCCGACGGTCGCCGGCGGCCCGGCAGGCCGACCGGGCCAGCTCCGCGTGGGCCGTCGCCGCCGGGTAGTCGCAGCCCAGCATCGCCAGCATCGCCGCGCCGGTGCCGGCGCGGGCCCGCAGCGCGGCCGGCGCCGTGGGATGCCGGGCCAGCGCGGCGGCCAACCAGTCGTGTCCCTCCCGGTAGTGGCCCTCCAGCCGCCAGTACCTCGTCAGCGCGGCCGCCAGCCGCAGGTCACCGTGCTCCGGACCACCCGCACCCGCCTCGGTCAGCCAGCTCATCGCCGCGCGGAGGTTGGCCGCCTCGGCGCGCATCCGACCCAGCCACCACTGCTGCGCGGCGCCGCGCAGCCGGGCGTCGGCCCGCTCGGCCAGCTCCAGGCAGTACGTCGCCAGCGCCCACCGGGCCGCGGCCTCGTCGCCGGAGTCGGCGAGCCGGGCCTGGGCGTGCCGCCGTACCGGCCCCAACATCCGGTAACGGACGTCGTCGGGCCCGGTCGGCCGCGTGTCGGCCGACGCCGACGGGGCCGGGACCGGCTCGACCAGCGACGCCTCGACCAGGGCAACCAACGCCGCCGGGGCGGCCGCACCGCCGAGCGCCCGCGCCGCCGCGAGGTCGAACCCGCCGACGCAGACCGACAGCCGGTCGAACAGCCGGCACGCGTCGGGGTCGAGGTGGGCGAGGCTGGACTCGACGGCGGCGGCGATGCTGCGGTGCCGGTCCGGCGCGGTCGGATCCGGACTGCGCAGCAGCCGGACGTCGGCGCGGAGCCGGGTGACGATCTCGGCGACGCTCAGCAGCGGCGTCCGCGCCGCGGCCAGCTCGATGGCGAGCGGCAGCCCGTCGAGTTCGGCGCAGAGCCGGACGACCGCCTCGGCGCTCTCCTCGGGAAGCGGACGGCCGCGGACCCGCTCCGCACGGTCGAGGAAGAGCCGGGTGGCCGGGTGCGCGGCGAGCGCCGCGATGCTGTGGCCGGCCGTCACGGGCGGTACGGCGAGGGCCGGCACCCGGATCCTCGCCTCCCCGGGCAGCCGCAGCTCCACCCGGCTGGTGGTCAGCACCCGCAGGCCGGGGCAGGCGGCGAGCAGCCGGTCGACGAGTTCCACGCAGCCGGCGACCAGGTGCTCGCAGTTGTCGAGCAGCAGCAGCGCCTCGACCGCACCGAGGTCGGCGACGAGCGACTCGACCGCGTCGGCGCCGACCTCCGGTACGCCGAGCGCGGCGGCGACGGCCCGTGGGACCCGGATCGGGCTCTCCACCGGGCTCAGGTCGACGAACCAGACCGGCCGATTGGTGATCCGGCCCGCCACCGCCACCGCCAGCCGCGTCTTGCCGACACCCCCGGCCCCGGTCAGGGTGACCACGCGGTGGTCGCGCAGCCGCGCGGCGACGGTGTCGATCAGGTCCTCCCGGCCGAGCAGCGGGGTGAGCGGGACGGGCAGCCCGGCCGCCGGGCGGGGCCGGGTAGCGGGTGGGTGGGCCTCGACCTGCGGGACCGGTTCGGGCGCGGGCTCCGCCGCCCAGTCCTCGGTCAGCCGGCCCAGCCGGACCGCCTCCGCCACCGCGGCGATCCGGCCGGCGGGCTCGGTGCCCAGCTGCTCCCGAAAGACCGCGCGGGCCCGCCGCTCCACCTCGGCCGCGGCCCGACGACCGACGCCGAGGAAGGTGGCCACCAGCAGCAGCTCCCACAACCGGGCCCGCAGCGGGTGGCGCAGCAGCGCCGCCTCCAGGTCGACGAGCGCGGTGCGGGCCAGTCGGGCGCCGGCCACCCCCGCGGTCACCACCGCGCGGTCGGCCACCGGTCCCCCGGCGGCGACGTGCGCCGCCACGGCCGCGCGCAGCCGGTTTTCCCAGTACTCCTCGACGGCGTCGATCCGGGGGTCTGCCGGGCGTGCCCCGTCCCGAGTGGTGGCCAGCCACCCCGCCCCGGCCTGCTGGTCAGACGCGCTGTGCCGCACCTGGGAGCCCTCACCTTCGCTCCCGGGTAGTGTCCGTCGCGGTCGGCGACGCGGTCATCCCCCCGATCGGTCGGTTGGGCGGCGAACCGGAGGTCCGACGGGACCCGCTCGGGCGACCGTCGACCCGATTCGGGCCCCGCGCCGCGGCCGGGACGGCGGGCTCCGGCCGATCAGGCCGGAGGACGCCACTGCGCGGCGACGCTCGCCGCGTTCCCCATCAACCGGGGCGTGATGGTGCCGAGCGCCACGTCCCGGGCCCGCAACGCCAGCCGGCCCCGGGCCTGGAGCACCGCCGCCATCCGACGGGTCTGCCGGACCATCGTCGCGGTCCGGGGGCGACGCAGCCGGCTGTACGACTCGACGGCATCCCGCAGCGGCGGGCCGGGAATCGCCTCCCGGACCAGCGCCGCCAGCGTGGCGGCGTCCTCCAGGGCCAGACAGGCGCCCTGCCCGAGGTGGTGCGGCATGGCGTGCGCGGAGTCGCCGAGCAGGACGATCCCGCCGGTGCCGATCGGGAAGCCGTACGACTTGGGCAGCGGTCGAAGCTCACGGACCTCCTGCTGGACCAGGTCCTCCGGCTCGGTGGCGGCGAGCAGGTCGACGATCGGCGCCGGCCAGTCGGCGAACCACCGGCGGAGCAGCGCGAGCTGGGTCGCCGGGGGCTCCGGGCGGGACGCGCCGGCCGCGGTCGCGACCCAGTAGATCCCGCCGCGGCTGGAGCCGCCGGCGGAGCCGCGCTCGCCGAGTGAGGCGGCGACGAAGCGGTAACCGGCGCCGAGGGTCTCCCCGCCGACCGGCTGGTCGGGTGGCAGCTCCGGGGCGCGGTACCAGGGGATGACCGCCCGCCACGCCGCGCAGCCGGAACTGACCACGGCGGCCTCGGGGGCGAGCCGACGCCGGAGCACGCTGTCGATGCCGTCGGCGGCGACCACCAGGTCGGCCTCGTAGGTGCTGCGCCCGTCCCCGACGGCCGGCCGCTCGCCGTCGGCGACCCGTACCGTCCGGACCTCCACGCCGGTCCGGATCTCGACCTTGTCGCCGAGCCCGGCCACCAGCGCGTCGTGCAGGTCCTCCCGGTGGACGACGACCGGCGCCCGGTCGCCGAGCACCGGTCGGGGCTGGACCAGCCACTGCCCGTCGGGACGGCGGACGCCCGCGTCGGGCAGCGGGGTCGCGATCGCGGCCAGCCCCGCGCCGAGGTCGAGCGCGCGCAGCGCCCGGACCCCGTTGGGCCAGAGGATCAACGCGGTGCGTTCGGCCCGAACCCGGTCACCGCGCTCGAGGAGAGTCACCTGCCAACCGGTGCGGGCCAGCGCGCCGGCAGTCGCCAGCCCGCCGATCCCGGCACCCACCACCACGGCGGTCCGCATCGTCGGCTCCGTTCAGCGGTCCCGGTCGGCGCCGGTGCCGGCGGTGGATCCGGACCCGGTCTCAGCCTCGGCGGTCGCGTCGGTCTCCGACGCCGGTGCGGCCTCACCCGGGCGACTCTCGGCCGAGGGCGTCTCGGTGGCCGCCTCGGTCTCCTCCGCCGCGCCGTCCTGCGGCGCGGCGCCCGCGTCGCCGGCGCCGGAGCCGCCGGCCTCCTCGGGCGGCAGCTCGCCTGTCTCCCGATAGCGGTCGAACTGCTCCTCGGTCACCACCCGGTAGCCGCTCGGCGCGGCCGTGCCGGCCTGGCGGGTCCGGGAGACGTCGACCTGGGAGACGTCGCCACCGGTCGGGGTGACCGGCGCCGCGGTGGTGCCCAGCGGAACGACGTACTCGCGGGGGCCACGGACCCGGACGAAATAGATCAGCGCGCCCAGGAAGACCAGCGCGGAGGTCCAGACGTTGAGCCGTACGCCGAGGATCTGGTTGGCCTCGTCGGTTCGCATCATCTCGATCCAGAACCGGCCGGCGGTGTAGCCCATCACGTAGAGGGCGAAGGCGCGTCCCCGACCGAACCGGAACCGCCGGTCGAGGAGGAAGACGAGACCGGCGACGGCGATGTTCCAGAGCGCCTCGTAGAGGAAGGTGGGGTGGTACAGACCCGGTTCGAGGATCGGGTTGCCGTTGTCGTCGCGCAGCGCGTGCCCGGGGTTGGCCGGATCCATCCGGTTGATCTCCAGCCCCCAGGGCAGGGTCGTCTGGCCGCCGAAGAGCTCGTTGTTGAACCAGTTGCCGAACCGCCCGACCGCCTGGGCCAGCGGCAGCCCCGGAGCCAGCGCGTCCGCCACCACGGTCAACGGGATGCCGAGCTGCCGGGCGGCCAGCCAGGCGCCCAGCGCCCCGCCGGCGACCGCGCCCCAGATCCCGAGCCCGCCCTCCCAGATGTAGAGGGCGCGGACCGGGTCGCCGCCCTCGCCGAAGTAGCTCTCGGGAGAGGTGATCACGTGGTAGATCCGGGCACCGACGATGCCGAACGGCACCGCCCAGACCGCGATGTCGAGCACCGCCCAGGGTGCGACGCCGCGGCGCCGCAGCCGCAGTTCCGTCACCACGGAGGCGACCACGATGCCGAGGACGATGCAGAGCGCGTACGCCCGGATCGGCACCGGGCCGAGCTGCCACACGGCGGTGGCTGGACTCGGCAGGGCCGCCTGAGGAGTCAGCGAGGCGAGGGTCACGGGTGCACAGGCTACCGTCGCGACCCCCACCGGCGGCACCCCGGTCCGGTTGGCGCGCCCTGGTGAGCCGAGTCCGGTTCGTGGACCGGCGCGAATTATCGGCCGTCGCGGACGGAGCCCCCCGCACCCGACGGCGTCGGCTCCGGCCGAGGGCCCGCCGCCCGGCAGGGCCGGTCAGGAGCGGACGGCCCGCACCCCCTCGGCGAGCTCGGTGCTGAGGGCACGCAGGGCGGCCAGCCCGGACGCCTCGTCCGGCGCGTCCAGCACCGTACGGACGAGCGCGCTGCCGACGATCACCCCGTCGGCGTACCGGCCGACCTCGGCGGCCTGGGCCCCGGTGCTGACCCCGAGACCGACCCCGACCGGCAGGTCGGTGACCTCGCGAACCCGGCCCACCAGGATCGGCGCCGCCTCGGAGGTGCGCTCCCGCGCGCCGGTGACCCCCATCAGGGCGGTGGCGTAGACGAAACCCCGGCAGTGCGCGACGGTCATCGCCAGCCGCTCGTCGGTGGAGGAGGGGGCGACCAGGAACGTCCGGTCCAGCCCGTACGCGTCGGAGGCGGCAAGCCACTCGGCCGCCTCCTCCGGAATCAGGTCCGGGGTGATCAGGCCGGTGCCGCCGGCGGCCGCCAGGTCGCGGGCGAAGGCGTCCACACCGTACTGCTCGATCGGGTTCCAGTAGGTCATGATGACGACCGGGGCGCCGGTGGCGGTGACCGCCTCGACGACGCGCAGCGCGTCGGCGACCCGGACCCCGCCGGCGAGCGCGATGTCGCTGGCCCGCTGGATGACCGGCCCGTCCATCACCGGATCGGAGTACGGAATCTCCAGCTCGATGACGTCGACCCCGGACTCGACCATCGCGGTCATCGCCGCGATGCTCCGCTCGACGGTCGGGAAACCGGCCGGCATGCAGCCGACCAACAGGGCCCGCTCCTCGGCACGGGCCTTCTCGAAGGCGACCGCGATGCTCCGCTCGGACACGCCCCTCACCCCTGCCGCTCGTCGAGGAGACCGAAATACCTACCGGCGGTGTGCATGTCCTTGTCGCCCCGACCGGAGAGGTTGACCACGATGGTGGGCTCGCGACCCAGCTCGGCGGTGAGCGCCGGGATGATCCGCAACGCGCCGGCCAGCGCGTGCGCGCTCTCGATCGCCGGGATGATCCCCTCGGTCCGGCAGAGCAGCTGGAAGGCCGACATCGCCTCGGCGTCGGTGACCGGCTCGTACCGGGCCCGGCCGATGTCGTTGAGCCAGGCGTGCTCGGGCCCGACCCCCGGGTAGTCCAGCCCGGCGGAGATCGAGTGCGACTCCTGGGTCTGCCCGTCGGCGTCCTGCAGCACGTACGTCCGCGTACCGTGCAGGACCCCGGCGGAGCCGCCGGTGATGCTGGAGGCGTGCCGCCCGGTCTCGATCCCCTCGCCGCCGGCCTCGAAGCCGTAGAGCCGGACGTCGGCGTCGTCGATGAAGGCGTGGAAGATGCCGAGGGCGTTGGAGCCGCCGCCGACGCAGGCGGCGACGGCGTCCGGGAGCGCCCCGGTCAGCTCCAGGCACTGCTGGCGGGCCTCGACGCCGATGCCCCGGACGAACTCGCGGACCATCGCCGGGAACGGGTGCGGCCCGGCGACGGTGCCGATCAGGTAGTGGGTCCGGTCGACGTTGGTGACCCAGTCCCGCATCGCCTCGTTCATCGCGTCCTTCAGCGTCCGCGACCCGGACGTCACCGGGATCACCGTGGCGCCGAGCATCCGCATCCGGGCGACGTTGAGCGCCTGGCGCTGGGTGTCCAGCTCACCCATGTAGACCACGCACTCCAGGTCGAGGTACGCGGCCGCGGTCGCGCTCGCCACGCCGTGCTGGCCCGCGCCGGTCTCGGCGATCACCCGCGGCTTGCCCATCCGCTTGGTGAGCAGCGCCTGCCCGAGGACGTTGCGGACCTTGTGCGCCCCGGTGTGGTTGAGGTCCTCCCGCTTGAGCAGGATCCGGGCGCCGGCCTCCGCGGAGAGCCGCTCGGCCCGGTAGAGCAGCGACGGGGTGCCGGCGTACTCGCGCAGCATCCGGTCGAACTCGGCCTGGAACGTCGGGTCGGCCAGCGCCGCCCGGTACTCCCGGTCGAGCTCGTCGAGCGCCGCGACCAGCGCCTCGGGGACGAAGCGTCCCCCGTACCGGCCGAAGTGGCCGGCGGCATCGGGCACGGCGGCGGTGCCGCTGGTCAGGGGTGGCGCAGTCATGCCGGCCTCCTCGGGTTCATCGGACCGGTCGGGGGGTCGCGGGGTGGTTGCCGGCGTTGACCAGCTCGGCCACCGCCTCCCGCGGACTCTTCTGGGTGACCAGGCCCTCGCCGACCAGCACCGCGTCGGCGCCGGCCGAGGCGTACCGGATCAGGTCGTGGGGGCCGCGCACCCCTGACTCGGCGACCTTGACGATGTTGTTCGGCAGCCCGGGTGCGATCCGTTCGAAGACCGACCGGTCGACCTCCAGGGTCCGCAGGTTGCGGGCGTTGACGCCGATGACCTGGGCACCGGCCTCCAGGGCCCGGTCGGCCTCCTCCTCGTCGTGCACCTCGACCAGCGGGGTCATGCCCAGCGACTCGATCCGTTCGAGAAGCCCGACCAGGACGTTCTGCTCCAGCGCGGCGACGATCAGCAGGACGAGGTCGGCGCCGTACGCCCGGGCCTCGTGCACCTGATAGCTGGTGACGATGAAGTCCTTGCGGAGGATCGGAACGTTCACCGCGGCCCGGACCGCCTTCAGGTCCTCCAGCGACCCGCCGAACCAGCGGCCCTCGGTCAGGACGCTGATGCAGCGGGCCCCGCCGGCCGCGTAGTCACTGGCCAGGTCGGCCGGATCGGCGATCTCGGCGAGCTGTCCCCTCGAGGGCGACGAGCGCTTGACCTCGGCGATCACCCCGACGCCCGGCTTGCGCAGCACCGCGTACGCGTCCAGCGGCGGTGGGGCGGCCGCCGCGAGCCGCTTGATCTCCTCCAGCGGAACCTGTTGTTGTCGGCGCTCGACGTCCTCCCGGACTCCCGCGAGGATCTCGTCAAGTACGTTGGCGGACGCGGCCGGCCCGGCGTCGTCCCCCTCCGCGTGCGGATGCTCACCAGTCACCAACGGACTCCCCTCTCCGGGTGTCATGGGCCGATGCTAGGCGTCGCCACGGGGCGGACACCGTCGGGGGTATGGCGTGATTCACGAGATGGGTTGGGGCATAATACCCAGCTTCGCGTAAGCGGGACATCACGCTCCGCCACCGCCCGGGGATCGCCGCCGAACCGTCTCCCGGAGAACGCGAGGGGCGGGCGCCGTGCGGCGGGAGCTGTGACCGACGTCAAGGCCGGCGACGGGTCGACCGACGGTGAACGGGGTGGAGCATGGATACGGACCCGGCCGGCCCCGGGAACGGAACCGTTGATCCAGGGGTCACCGGGCGGAAACAGCCTCCCGGCACCATGGGCCTCGGGCACACTGGTCGCGGGGAGCCGCCGGCCAGTCGGATCGATCGTCGTACGGGGAGACCATGAGCGCTGCGAAGCCTGGCTCGACCATCGACCTGAGCAGCATTCCGCGAGCCGTCCTCTCCGTCGCGGCCACCGTGGTCCACAACGTGGAACGGGCCGTCGTCGGCGACGCCCGGATGCGGACCGCCCGGGGCAACGCCTGGGAGGCGATCTGCGCCGACCGGGACCGCGCCCACCGCCGGGAGGAGGTCCGCGCCCTGGTGGCGGCGCTCGCCGCCACCCCGCCGACCCGGTCCCGCACCGCCCCACTCCCAGCGGAGGGGCAGCCCACCCCGCTGTCGTCCGCGGATCGCGCCGTAGCGCCGCCGTCCGGTGCCGACACCGCGAGACGGTCGCCGGCCAGCCCCACCGCCGAACCCCAGGCGAGGCGCCGCGCCGCGGCGGGAGCGCGGGCGAACGACCGCGCCGCGGCCGAACCGCAGACCCGGCGCCGTGCCGCGGCTGCGTCGTCGAGCCGGCGGGCCGCGGACCCGGCGTCGGACCGGCGCGCCGCGCGGCGGCAGCCGGTCAGCTGAGCGCCCTTTCGCGACGGACCATCTCCCCGCGGTGGGCGGTCAGCCGGCCGTCGGGTCCTCGCCTCGGTCGAGCGCGTCCCAGACCGCCGCTGTCCGCCCGGCGTCAACCCGGCCGCCGGCCCCGGCCGCCTCCGGCACCCGATCCGGTCGGCCGCGTTCGTAGCGGGCTCCCATGACCGGCCATGTCCCGCCCCGGACGGCGGTGACCACCCCGGCCGAGGCGGCCAGCACCCCGCCGAGCATGCAGAGCAGCGGCCAGCCGACCGACACCTCGCCCCGGGCGACCGCGAACCCGCCGTACGCCCCGCCGGCCGCCACCCCGAGTCCGACCAGGGCCAGCAGCGCGCCGACGCACCGGCGTACCACCCCCCGGGTGGCGAGTACCGCGCCGGCGGCGGCGAGCCCGACCAGGGCGAGCGCCGGCAGCCAGGGCAGCAGGTCGCCGCCGCTGCTCACCACCTGCCGGGCGGGCAGCGGGGCCGGCCGGGGAATCAGCTCGACCGCCCACGTCCGGGTCGCGGCGAAGACCGCCAGCCCGGCACCGAGCACGCAGAGCAGGACGGCGTACGTCAACGCGCGCCGGCCGGTCGACGCCGGTCCCCCGCCACCCGCCGGAACGGTCTCGGCGTCCCGGCCGACGGGCGGGGCGGATCCGGTGTCCGGGGCGGTCGGTGGGGCGGCCCCGGCATCCGGCGCGGCGGGTCGGTCCGGGGTGCTCACCGGGCCGGCCGCAGGGTCTCGGCCGCCGCGATCGCGGCGAGTACGGCAGCGGCCTTGCTACGCGTCTCCCGGTCCTCGGCCGCCGGGTCGGAGTCGGCGACGATCCCGGCGCCGGCCTGCACGTACGCCCGCCCGCCGCGCAGCAGCGCGGTCCGGATGGCGATCGCCATGTCCAGGTCCCCGCCGAAGCCGAAGTATCCGACCGTGCCTCCGTACAGGCCACGCCGGGTCGGCTCCAGCTCCTCGATGATCTCCATCGCCCGTACCTTCGGAGCCCCGGAGAGGGTGCCGGCCGGGAAGGTGGCGGCCAACGCGTCGAAGGCGGTCTGGTCGTCGCGCAGCGTCCCGACGACGGTCGAGACGATGTGCATGACGTGGCTGTACCGCTCGATGGTGGCGAACTCCGGCACCTCGACCGTCCCCGGCCGGCACACCCGGCCGAGGTCGTTGCGGCCAAGGTCGACGAGCATGACGTGCTCGGCACGCTCCTTCGGGTCGCTGATCAGCTCGGCGGCCAGCCGGGCGTCGTCGGCCGGGCTCGCACCCCGGGGCCGGGTGCCCGCGATCGGGTGCAGCATCGCCCGCCGCTGCCCGTCCTCGCCGATGGTGACCTTCAGATGCGCCTCCGGCGAGGAGCCCACGATGTCGAAGTCGTCGAAGCGCAGCAGGTACATGTACGGGCTCGGGTTGGTGGCCCGCAGCACCCGGTAGACGTCCAGCGGGTCGGCGTCGGTCTGCCGTTCGAAGCGCTGGGCGAGCACGATCTGGAAGCACTCCCCGGCCCGGATCGCCTCCTTGGCCGCCTCGACCGCCTTCGGGTACGCCCCCTCCGGCGTACGGCTGACGACGTCCCGCACCGCCGGCCGGTCGACCGTGGAGATCATCGGCGGGATCGGCCGGGAGAGCGCGGTCGTCATCGCGTCCAGCCGGCCGATCGCCTGGTGGTAGGCGGCGCTGACCTCGGCGTCCCGGTCCGGCGACGGCGCGGACCCCGGCCCGGCCGGATCGGCGGCGGGTAGCGGCAGGACGGCGTTCGCGACCAGGATCGCCGACCCGTCGAAGTGGTCCAGCACCACCAGGTCGGTGGCGAGCATCATGCCCAGCTCGGGCAGGCCGAGATCGTCCTCGGTCAACGCCGGCAACCGCTCGATGCGCCGTACCACGTCGTACCCGAGGTAGCCGACCATCCCGCCGGTCAACGGCGGCAGCTGACCCCGGTCGGGCCCGGCCGGCCCGGTGAGCGCCGCCACGGTTGCCCGCAGCACCGCCAGCGGATCACCGTCGGTCGGCACCCCCTCGGGCGGGGTGCCGAGCCAGTGCGCCCGGCCGTCCCGCTCGACGAGGGTGGCGCTGCTGCGGACGCCGACGAAGGAGTAGCGGGACCAGGGGATGCCCGTCGCCCCGGCGCCCTGCTCGGCGGACTCCAGCAGGAAGGTGCCGGGGCCGCCGGCGAGCTTGCGGTAGACGCCGACCGGCGTCTCGCCGTCGGCCAGCAGCCGCCGGGTCACGGGCACCACCCGCCGGGTCCGGGCCAGCTCGTGGAAGGTCGCCTCGTCCGGGCTCACCACACCGGTGGTCATCGGGTCACCACCCAGGATCGTCATCGTGCCGGCCCGGAGGACACGGCCCCGGTCACCGGCAGTTCGTCGGAGAAGCACGTCCGGCTGCCGGTGTGGCAGGCCGCCCCCACCTGCTCGACGCTGACCAGCACGGCGTCTCCGTCACAGTCGAGGGCGACGCCGCGCACGTACTGGTGGTGGCCGGAGGTCTCGCCCTTGACCCAGTACTCGCGTCGGCTGCGCGACCAGTACGTGGCCCGGCCCGTGGTGAGGGTGCGGTGCAGCGCCTCGTCGTCCATCCAGGCGACCATCAGCACCTCGCCCGTGTCGTGGGCTCGGACCACCGCGGTGACCAGGCCGTCGGGATTGCGGCGCAGCCGGGCGGCGATCGCCGGATCGAGGGCCGAGGGCCGAGCCGGGCCGGGCGACGCCGGCCGGTCCGGGCTGACCGGGACCGCGGCGGGAAGATCGGGTACGGGCATAGCTACCGATTCTCCCGTACGGGGCGCGGGCGGCGTCCACCCGGCCCGCCCCGGCTCCGCGGCGACCTGCGTCACGGCACCGCCATCCGACCCGGAGGGCAGCACGGTGCCGTCCCGACGCGGCGTCGGCTCGGCCGGGACCGGCCGGGACACGGCATCGGCGCGGGCCGGCTCGGGCACCGGATCAGCCCGGGTCAGCTCGGACACCGCCTCGCCGCCGGCCGACCGGGGCGCGGCCCCACCGCCGGCCGGCCCGGACAGGGCTTCACCGCCGGCCGCTCCGGGCACTCCGGCGAGCTGGGCGACGTACCGGTGCAGGCGGCCGTCCCGCAGCGCGGCGGCGAGGTCCGGGCCGACCACCGCGCGCAGTTCGTCGGCGTACGGGCGGGCCAGCGTGACCGCCCCGGCGACCAGCCGGTACGCGGCGGCGCGCAACCTGAGCAGGTCGCTGGGGCGCAGCCCGAGGCAGGTCAGCATGTCGTCCCGGTACCCCTCGGGCGCCACCGGCAGGTTGAGCGCGGCGGACAGGGCGGCGCGCCGGCTGGCCACCGTGACGTCCCGGTTGGCCAGCCGGAGCACCGATGGGCAGCGCCGGGCCAGTTCAGCCGCTGCGAACCGGGCCCCGACCTCGTCGCCGGCCACGCAGGCCGCGGAGAGCTTGCCCAGCTCGGCGATCAGGTGCTCAAGATCCGGGTCGGCGGCCCGTTGCCGGATCTCGGCGACGTCAATTGACGATCGCCACTCTTCGCTTGCCCAGAGTAACCGCGCGGGCGCCACCACCGGCAGCCCGAAGGACCACTCGGCGGGTTCGTCCAACCGGGCGAGCCAGGACCGGACGTCCCGGACGGCGACGGCGACGTGGGTCAGCCGGTCGCCCGTCTCGGCGAGAAAAACCGGGTACGCGACGTACGGCTCGCCGCTGACCAGCACATCGATGTCGACGTCGCTGTACGGTGTGGCCGCGCCGCGGGCGTGGCTACCCCGCAGCAGGACGCCGACGACGGGAGGCCCGGGCAATCGGCGCAGCCGGTCCGTCCAGTCGTCGAGAAACCCGCGCTGCAGTAACGGACCGTGACCCACGGCGCCATCGTGCCCCAGGTCTGATCATGACGCAACGTCCCTTCGCGCGCCGGCTGGGCGTTTCATCGCTCAGTGTCCGATAAGTCGCATTGCCTGCTCGGGGTACCGTTCACCAGCAATCTTCTCCGGCGGGATCGCTTCGGTGATCCGCGCCACCTGCTCGGGACTCAGCTCGAGGTCGGCGGCGGCCACGTTCTCCTCCAGATAGCGGACCCGCTTGGTGCCGGGGATGGGCAGGATGTCGTCACCCTGGGCGAGCAGCCAGGCCAGCGCGGCCTGCGCCGGCGTGACGCCGATCTCGGCGGCGACCTCGCGGACCCGGTCGGCCAGCGCGAGGTTGCTCGGGAGGTTCTGCGCGTTGAACCGGGGCGCCCAGGCGCGAAAATCGTTGGGACCGAGCTGGTTCGCCCAGTCGGCCGTGCCGGTGAGCAGCCCTCGACCGACCGGCGAGTACGCCACCAGCGCCACACCCAGCTCCCGGCAGGTGGCCAGCATCTCCTCCTCGACGAACCGGGTGAACAGCGAGTACTCCATCTGCACCGCGGCGATCGGGTGCACCGCGTGTGCCGCCCGCAGGGTGGCCGGGCTCACCTCGGAGAGCCCGATGAACCGCACCTTGCCGGCGGCGACCAGCTCGGCCATCGCCCCGACGGTCTCCTCGATCGGTGTCGCCGGATCGCGCCGGTGCAGGTAGTAGAGGTCGATGGTGTCGATGCCGAGCCGGGTCAGCGAGGCGTCGCAGGCCCGCCGGGCCCAGTCCGCGCTGCTGTCCACGTAGACGTTGACCGGGGTGACGGTGGTGCCGTCGCCGGCGGACCGGATGCCGAACTTGGTGGCCAGGAACACCTCGTCCCGGCGCTGGCGCACCACGGGACCGAGCAGCTCCTCGTTGTGTCCCCACCCGTAGTAGTCGGAGGTGTCCAGGTGGTTGACGCCCAGGTCCAGCGCCCGGTGCAGGGTACGGGTCGACTCGGCGTCGTCCCGGGTGCCGTACGCCATGCTCATGCCCATGCAGCCCAGGCCGAGCGCCGACACCTCGGGGCCAGCCGCTCCCAGCTTCCGGGTCTTCACGCCGGCACCTCCGCCGAGTCCTGGCGGGCCTGGAGTTCGCGTTCAGCCCGGCGATACAGATCGATCTTGTAGTCGAGCATCCTGAGATCTTCCTCCAGTTCCGCTATCCGGGCGAGCACCCGCTCCCGGTGCGCCTCGAACAGTTCGCGCCGGGCGCCCAGCGTCTGGTCACCGAGCCGGGCGAGTTCGGCGTATCGCCGCATGTCGCGTACCGGCATGCCGGTACGGCGCAGCCGGGTGAGCAGCTCCAGCCAGCAGACGTCATCGCGGGTGTAGCGTCGGCGCCCCGCCGAGTCACGGCCGATCGGCGAGACCAGCCCCTCCTGCTCGTACCAGCGGAGGGTGTACGCGCTGAGGCCCACCTCCTCGGCGGCCTCGCTGACCGTAAGGGTCGTCTCGTCAGCGGAGGTTGTCACCCGGTCAGCGTCGCAGTTCGAGCGCACTCGAAGTCAAGCCCGATCCGTCGCACCCGGCCGAATTGCCAGGCACCAAGATCTCATCTACCGTTGATTTCAACGACCGATGAATTTGTGGAGGGTCGATGACATCCGCGATCGAGATCCGTGACCTCGTGGTCAACCGAGGTAAACGCCGGGTCCTGCACGGGATCAGCTGCACGATCCCGGCCGGCAGCGTCACCGGCCTGCTCGGTCCGAGCGGCAGCGGCAAGACCACGCTGCTGCGGGCCGTGGTCGGGGTCCAGGTGGTGGCCGGCGGCTCGGTGACCGTGCTGGGCGAGCCGGCGGGATCGCCCCGGCTGCGGCGCCGGGTCGGCTACCTGACCCAGGCACCCAGCGTCTACGCCGACCTGACGGTGCGGGAGAACGCCCGCTACTTCGCCCGGCTCTACGGCCTCGGTGCGGCCGAGGCGGACCGGGTCATCCGCGCCGTCGGACTCGCCGACGCGGCCGGACAGCTGGTCGGCACCCTCTCCGGCGGCCAGCGCAGCCGGGCCTCACTGGCCTGCGCCCTGGTCGGCCGACCGGAGCTGGTGATCCTCGACGAGCCCACGGTCGGGCAGGACCCGGTGCTGCGCGCCGAGCTGTGGGAGACGTTCCGCGAGATGGCTGCCGACGGCAGCACCGTGGTCGTCTCCAGCCACGTCATGGACGAGGCGGCCCGGTGCGACCGACTGCTCCTGATCCGGGAGGGCCGCCTGATCGCCGACGACACGCTGGCGGGAGTCCGCGCCGCCGCCGGCACCGACGACCTCGAGGCGGCGTTTCTCCACCTCGTCAGGACGCGGGCGACGGCGCCGGTCCCGGCCGAGGGGGGTACGCGATGAGCCTGGCCATCCTCGCCGCCACCACCGGCCGGATCCTCCGGCAGCTCCGACACGACCGGCGGACGATCGCCCTGCTGCTGGTGGTCCCGACGGCGCTGCTCACACTGCTCTACTACATGCTCGCCGACCAGCCCACCGTGCCGGGGCAGCCCCCGATCTTCGACCGGATCGCCCTGGTCATGCTCGGCGTCTTCCCGTTCGTGGTGATGTTCCTGGTCACCAGCATCGCGATGCTGCGGGAGCGCACCACCGGTACGCTCGAACGGCTGCTCACCACCCCGCTCGGCAAGCTGGACCTGCTCTTCGGGTACGGCATCGCGTTCGGGCTGGCCGCCACGGTGCAGGCGAGCCTGGCGGCCGGCGCCGCCTACTGGCTGTTCGGCCTGGACACCGCCGGCAGCGCCGGGCTGGTGGTGTTGATCTCGGTGGTCGACGCCGTCCTGGGCGTCGCGCTCGGCCTCCTGTGCAGTGCCTTCGCGCGGACCGAGTTCCAGGCCGTACAGTTCATGCCGGTCGTGGTGGTGCCGCAGCTCCTGCTCTGCGGCCTGTTCGTCCGCCGCGACCAGATGGCTGGTTGGCTGGAGGCGGTCAGCGACGTGCTGCCGCTGTCGTACGCGGTCGAGGCCCTGCAGGAGGTCGGCCGACACGCCGAGCCGACCGGCACGATGTGGCGTGACCTGGCCGTGGTCGGCGGGGCGATCGTCGTCGCCCTGGTCCTCGGCGCGGCCACGCTGCGACGCCGCACCGGGTGAGCCACCGGCGCGGGAGGAACCTGAGCACGAGGACGGCGATGGCACGACGGAGCGGACGGCGACCCGGCAACCCCGGCACCCGGGAGGCGATTCTCGCCGCCGCCCGAGACATCTTCGCCGAACGCGGGTTCGACGGTGCCTCGATCCGCGCCATCGCGACCAGCGCCGGGGTCGACCCGGCGCTGGTCCACCACTACTTCGGCACCAAGGAACAGCTCTTCCGGGCCACCATCGACATCCCGTTCAACCCTCAGGAGCTGCTGCCGCAGATCGCCGCCGGGGGCGCCGAGGGCGCCGGGGAACGGTTGATCGCGCTCTTCCTGCGGGTCTGGGACTCTCCCGCCGGCACCGCCGGGGCCGCGCTGATGCGCTCGGCGGTGAACAACGAGTGGACCGCCCGGCTCCTGCGCGAGTTCGTGGTCACCCAGATCCTCCGCCGGGCGGCCGGTCTGCTCGACCTCGACCCGGCGCAGGCGCCGCTGCGGACCTCACTGGTCGCCTCCCAGATGGTCGGCGTGGCGATGGTCCGCTACATCCTCCGGCTGGAGCCGCTCGCCTCGGCGCCACCCGAGCTCGTGGTCGCGCTGGTCGGCCCCACCATCCAGCGTTACCTGACCGGCGACATCCCCGGAACCGATCACGCCACGGCCGGACACGATCCCGCAACCGCCGGCACGGGCGGCCACGGCTCCGGGCCCGACGGCCCCGCCGCCGGACACGACCGGGCCCCGGCGGAGCGGCCGGACAGCACCACGCCACCGCGCAGCAGCTGAGGCGCCGGCAGCCGGCCCCAGACGCCCTCTGAGCAGGCCAGGGATGAGTCACGTAGGTTCCAATGGAGAAGCGCGCGTACCAGGCTCAGCCCGATGGGCCGACGATGATGGGCGCAGCACACACCATCCAGGACGCCGCCCGGTCAGCGCTACGGCGCTTCGGGGGTGCCGGTTCGCCGGTCGTGATGGTCCAACAGCCGGGACAGCAGCTCGGTCAACCGCGCCCGCTCCTCGGGTGACAGCGGAGCCAGCAGCTCGTCCTGGCATTCGGCCAGTTGCTTCTCCAGTCGCCGCAGCTGCCGCTTGCCCTCTGCGGTCAGCGAGACGATGTTGCGCCGCCGATCGGAGGGGTCAGGGGCGCGCTCGACCAGGTTGCGATCGGCGAGCTCGTTGATGGTCGCGACCATGTCGCTGAGATGGATGCCACTACGGCGGCCCAGCGCGGCCTGGCTGGCCGGGCCGAACTCCTCCAACGTCGCCAGCAGGCGATAGTGGTAGCCGCGGGCACCGACAGACGAGAACCCATCGGCCACCAGGCGGTGCGCGTGGTTGGCGGTCTGGGTCAGCAGCCAGCTGGGCAGGTTCTTCCACCTGGCGGGCAGCTCTTCTGACGGGTTCTCCATGTGACAAGCCTAACGAACCGTTCGGAGCACGAACGATCGTGATATCGTTTGTACATCAAACGTTAGTCAGCCAAACGTTCTTCGCCAGAGAGCTCCTGTTGAAGTCGAGACACCATGATCAAACCATTCCGTATCGCGGTGGCCACGTCGCCGTGATGGAGGTACCAGACCTCCTCGCCGAAGACATCCGGGACTTCTTCCTCACCCACACCAAGCGACAAGTGTGTTGGCTCGCCCAACTCCTCGAGGAGACCATCATGACCAACACCGAAACCCTGATCCGCGCACTCGCCGACCGCGCCGAACTTTCCGACCTGGTCGCCCGCCACAGCTTGTGGATCGACGAGGGCCGCTACGACGAGACCGACCAGCTCTTCACCGAGGATGTCGTCGTCACATCCCCGCGCGGCGAGGCCCGCGGCATCGGAGCGCTCATCGAACTCGTGCGCTCGGGCCACGACATATACGTCCGCACCCTCCACAGCAAGTCAAACCTCCTCGTCGAGATCGACGGCGAGACCGCCACGGTGCGGGCCCACGACATCGCCGTGTTCGTCATCGACGACAAGACTGAGGCCCTCGCGGCCGGGTTCCACCAGTACAGGGCGCGCCGCACCGAGGACGGCTGGCGCTTTGACCGCCTCGTCATCACCCCGGTCGCACTGACCGAGGCCCTCAACCGGGCTCTTTAGAGAGGGCGGTCTGATTCATATAGTGCGTGTGTAAACGAGTTTAGGTGTCTCGCCAGGTTTGAGTGGTTTCGTTGGTAAGGCGTTTCGTGAGATTGTCGATCATAGCGATCGTGATCACGACGAGGAAGTGGTGAGGCCAGGCTCCGTAGTCGCGGACCAGGCGTCGGCGGTTGCGTGAGCCACTCCGGTCGTGCGCTCAACGATCCACCGCCGTTTGACCATCGAGAAGCCCTTGACCTGGGATCCTTGGTCACGACCTCGACGTCGACACCGAGGCGGCGCCGTGTTCCACAGCCCTGTTGGTGGAACCGGCGTCGACCCCGGGTCGAGGCCAGGGTGGGATTGCCTTCGCGTGGTCGAGCAGGGTGATGCCGATGGTGTTGTCGCTGACGCCGACGGGCGGTGATGGACACGGCGAGCAGGAGTCCGAGGAGGTCGGTGACGATGCCACCGCCTCGACCCACGATCTTCCTGCCGGCGTCGGTTCCCAGAGTGGGCAGCGGGACGTTCGTGCAGGATTTCCACATTTTCTCTGTCCATGATGGACGTAGTGGGTTCCGGCAGTATCCCGATGGTCGGCGCGACCGTGTCGGTGCCCAGCCACGGTCACCCGCCGTGCCCGTTACACATCGTGAGGATGGCATTCGCCACCGCACCGGCCGAGGCCGGGTTCTGACCAGTGATCAACCGGTCGTCGGCCACCACGTACGGCAGCCACGGCGGACCGTGTTCGAACCGCGCGCCCAGCTCGACGAGCCGCGACTCCAGGAGGAACGGGGCCTTCTCGATCGTGCCGTACAGCTTCTCCTCCTCGTTGTCGAGAGCCGTGACCCGGCGGCCGGCGAACAGCCAATTGCCGTCTGGGTCGGTCGCGCTGAGCAAAGCGGCGGGGCCATGACAGACCGCGGCGATGACCGTCCCGGACTCCGCCGCGTCAGAGAGCAGACGGCCCATCGCCGCATCCTGGTGCAGGTCCTCCATCGGCGCGTGCCCACCGGGGATCATGATCGCGTCGTAGTCGGCAGCATTCACCGCGTCCAGCTTCTGCGGCGACTGCCACTCCTGCGCGATGGAATCGCAGTACTGGCCGTAGTATTGGCCATTCGGGCTCGCCGGGCTCGACTCCCGGCCGACGGGATCCAGGTTTGGTCGCCGACCCTCGGGGGACGCGAAGCTGATGTTCGCCCCGCTTCGCGCGAACACCTCGTGGGGGGCTCCCAACTCCTCGGGAATGAACCCCGCCACCCTGGTGCTGCCGTCGCTCTGGGTCCAGTGATCCGCCCCAGAGAGCACGAACAGGATATTGGTCGCCATGACCTCCGCCTTCCCACTCCGGGCTACCGCGCCACGCCCCCGCGGCTCACTCAAGGTCCGTCGACGACTTCCCACCGTGGTTGCGACCATGCATCGCCACGCGCCCGGCTCGGACCTGCCGACATCCGGCAAGCTGGGACCGCGTCGATTTCCGTGCTTGACCCGGGTGTGGGCCCGTTGGGTGGGCCGCCGGTCCTGTCCGGGAAATACCGCGTCCCGACAGATCAGGCTCCCGGTGCCGGACAGTGCCGACGTGGGTACGACGGGGCCTAACGAAAGGTCAGAGCCGGCTTTCAATCGCCTGATCGACGCCGACAACAAACCTGCGTACGCCACTAGCGACGACACGGCTCGCCACCCCTGACGCTGCCTTGCGTACGAATGATCGTGATGTTTCGACCACATCGGCCTCGCGTGGTTGAGACCCTGGTGACGTCGCCATCGTCGTCCGGTGGCGGACGGACTCTGCCTCGGTCCGGAACCGAGCCCCGCCGGTCGCCATCGTGCCGGCGGTCAGGGTGAGGGGTTGCACCGTCCGGGGGTGGGAACGTGGGCGGCGGGTCTACGGCGGGACGCTGGCGTAGGTGGCGCGACTTCGCGCCGCTAGCCGCGCTGACGGTGCCGGTACTGGCCGGTGCGGGGTTGTGGTTCGCCGACCGGCGCGGGGCCGCCTCCGGGTGCTGGGCGGCGACGGCCTCGGTCACGCTGCTGGTGACGCTGCGCTGGTTGGTCCAGTCGCTGCGGCGGCGTCGGATCGGCGTGGACGTGATCGCGACCCTGGCCCTGATCACCTCTCTGCTGGTGGGTGAGTACCTGGCCGGGGCGGTCGTGGCCTTGATGCTGGCCACCGGACACACGTTGGAGAGCTATGCCCAGGGGCGGGCGACGCGGGACCTGCACGAACTGCTGACGCGAGCACCCCGCCGGGCACGGCGCCGCTGTCCGGACGGCGAGGTCCAGGACGTTGACGTGAACGACATCCGTGAAGGCGACCGGCTGCTGGTCGGTCCGGGTGAGGTCGTGCCGGTCGACGGCTTCGCCGAGGACGCGGCGACGCTGGACGAGTCCGCGGTGACCGGTGAGTCCCAGGCGGTCGAGCGCCGGGCCGGGGACCGGTTGGCCAGCGGAGTCGTCAACGCGGGGGCGGCGTTCGGTTTGCGGGCCGCAGCCGTGGCGGCCGAGAGCACCTACGCGGGAATCGTCCGGCTGGCGGAGGAGGCGAACGCGGAAAAGGCACCGATGGTGCGGCTGGCTGACCGGTACTCGGCGGCGTTCGTGCCGTTCACCCTGGCCCTGGCCGGTATCGCGTGGGCGGTGTCTGGGCAGTTCGTGCGGGCGGTGGCGGTGCTGGTGGTGGCGACTCCGTGCCCGTTGCTGCTGGCCACCCCGATCGCGATCGTGGCCGGGTTGTCCCGGGCGGCACGGCGCGGCGTGCTGATCCGCAACGGCGGCTCGCTGGAACTGCTGGGCCGGGCGCGGACCCTGCTGCTGGACAAGACCGGGACGCTGACAACCGGGCGCCCGGAGACCGCCGGGGTGGTGACCGCCCCCGGCGGTGACGGCGACGAGCTGCTGCGGGTGGCTGCCTCGGTCGAACAACTGTCCTCCCACGTGCTGGCCGCGGCGGTCGTGCGGGAGGCGAAGGATCGGGACATGCGGCTGGTGGTGCCCGCCGAGGTGACGGAGGAGCCGGGCCAGGGGGTGTGCGGCCGGGTCGACGGACGACTGGTACGGGTCGGCCAGCACGGCGGCGAGTTACCGGACTGGGCCGTACGCGCACGGCGGCAGGCGGAGGCGGACGGCTTGTCGACGGTGTGGGTGAGCCTGGACGATGTGCTTGCCGGGGCGGTGCTCCTCCGCGACCCGGTACGACCCGACGCGGCTGACACGGTTCGGCGGTTGCGGCAGGCCGGCTTTTACCGGTTGATCATGGTGACCGGAGACCGGCCGGAGGTCGCCGAGCGGGTGGCACGGGCGGTGGGCGTGGACGACGTGGTGCCCCGCTGCTCCCCGCAGGAGAAGGTAGCCCGGGTGCGGACCGAGTCCGAGCAGGCGGCGACGGTGATGGTCGGCGACGGGATCAACGACGCACCCGCGCTGGCAACCGCCGGAGTGGGCGTGGCGCTGGGGGCGACGGGGGCGACCGCCTCGGCGGACGTGGCGGATGCCGTGTTGTCGGTGGACCGGCTGGACCGGTTGGCCGACGCGGTGGAGATCGCGCGCCGGTCGCGGGCGATCGCGGTACAGAGCGCGGGCGCGGGCATGGGGATGGCGGTGGCGGCGATGGTCGCCGCCGCGTTCGGGCTGCTTCCCCCGGTGGCCGGCGCGTTCCTGCAGGAGGGAATCGACGTCGCCGTGATCCTCAACGCGCTACGCGCCCTCGGGGGCGGCACGCCGGGCCGCGCGAGCTCCGCCGACGGAGCGGAACCCGCGGGTGGCGGGACCTCGTGCGGCACCTGATCCGCCCGCTGGTCCCCCGGCGCTGTGGCTGGCCGCCGTCCTGGCCTGGGTCGCCGTCACCCCCGTCCGTCCGAAGGCCCGCCGTCAGCCCCGGCCGAAGGCGCGGCGGGATCCCCGGGCCGGCGCCACCGCGGCGGAACACGCCGGGCCTCGGCAGAGCACGGGGTGCAGGAGCCGGGCCAGCTCGGCCGGGCTGGAGACGGGTCGGGGGAAGGCGAGCCGGGCCCGGAGCCCGTGCCCGCGTGGGCCGAAGGCGACCGTCATGCCGTACCGGTCGAGGCGTACCACCCGAGGTTTCGGCTCGTCCGGGCTCGCGGGTGGCGGTACGACGTCCCCGAGCTGGCGCCGCAGGAACGCGGCGATCTCCGGTCCGTGGTGGTCGGCGAGGTCCGCCAACAGCTCCCGCTCCACCGGATGGAGCGGGTCGGGTTCGGCGGCGGCGTACTCGGCCGGCTCGACGTCGTACAGCACGCCGCCGCGCTCCAGCCGGATCTGCTCCGGCTCGAAGCGGTACAGGGTGAACTGGCGGCCGACGTCGAGCAGGTCGCCGACCGGCAACACCTCGGCGAAGTCGATGGCCGCCTGACGCGCCTCGGCGCCGGCGAGCGGCTCCGCCCAGCCGGAGATCCAGAGTCGACCCAGCGAGGGCGCGCCGGCGGCCGGTGGGAGGTCCCGTACGTCGAGCACCGTCGCCACCCCCGAGGTCCCGCCCCTCGGGCGCAGCGCGGCGGCAAGGTCGCTGACGATCGAGACGAGCAGCAGGACCCGACCGGCTGGATCGGTGGCGTGCCGCACCTGGTGCGGTCCGGGCCGGTAGGCGACCTGGGCGGTGCCGGCGAGCCGACCGACCGCCAGGGTACGGGCCACCTCCGCAGGGCTGGGCTGCATGACGTCGACCTCCCGCACATTAGCCTTACCTTAGTAAGGGCAGGCTAACCTAAAGAGTCGGTCACGTCCATCGGCCCCGATCGGCCCCCGCTCACCGGCACCGGCTCACCGGGTCTGCTCCAGCCAGGAGGCGTAGAGCAGGCCGTAGACCGAGTCCGGATCCCGGACCAGTTCCTCGTGCGGGCCGCGTTGCACGATGCGCCCCTTGTCGACCACGATCACCTCGTCGGCCGCCTGCGCGGTGGAGAGCCGGTGCGCGATCGCCACCGTGGTCCGACCCCGGGTCACCGCGTCGAGAGTGCGCTGGAGCCGTACCTCGGTGGCCGGGTCGACCGCGCTGGTCGCCTCGTCCAGCACCAGCAGATCCGGGTCGGCGACGTACGCCCGAGCCAGCGCGACCAGCTGCCGCTCCCCGACACTGAGCGCCTCGCCCCGCTCCCCCACCGGGGTCGCCAGCCCCGCCGGCAGCCCCGCCACCCAGTCACCGAGCCCGAGCTCGCCCAGCGCGCGCTCCAGATCCTCGTCGGTCAGCTCCGGGCGGCCGAACCGGATGTTCTCCGCCACCGTCGAGTCGAAGAGGAAGCCGTCCTGCGGCACCATCACGACCCGGGAGCGCAGCGAGGAGAACCGCACCCGATCCAGCGGTACGCCGGAGAGCCGCACCTGGCCGCTGGTGGGATCCATCAGCCGGGTGAGCAGCTTCGCGAACGTCGTCTTGCCGCTGCCCGTCTCCCCGACCACCGCCACCCGGGTCTTGGCCGGGATATCCACGGTGACGTCGACCAGCACAGGCGGGCCGCCGGGGTAGCGGTAGTTGACGTCGACGAAGCGGACGTCGATCGGCCCCGGCGGCAGGTCGAGGCCCTGCTCGCCCGGGTCCGCCACGTCCGGTACCACGTCCAGGACGTCGAGGACCCGCCGCCAGCCGGCGATCGCGTTCTGCGCCTCGTTGAGCACCTCGGTGGCGATCTGCACCGGCTGGATGAAGAGCGTGACCAGGAAGAGGAAGGCGGTCAGCTCGCCGATGCCGATCGAGCCGCCAACCCCCAGCCAGACCCCGATCAGCACGACCCCGGCCAGCGCCAGACCCGCCGCGATCTCCCCGGTCGAGAAGCTGGTCACGCTGATCCGGATCGCCCGCTGCTGGGCACGACGCTGTCCGTCGATGGTCTGGTCCAGGCGAGCGGCGGTCCGCGCGGCGACGCCGTACGCCCGGATCACCGGCGCGCCGACCACGCTCTCCGAGATCGCGGCGAGCATCGCCCCCATCCGCTGCCGGACCAGGCCGTACGCCGCGGCGAGGCGCCGCTGGAACAGCCGGATCACCACGACGGCCGGGGCGAAGGCGGCGAAGACCACGAGGGTGAGCTGCCAGGAGTAGACCAGCATCACGACGGTGGTGACCACCACCTGGCCCAGGCTGATCAGCAGGATCACGCCGCCCCACTGGAGGAACTGGGTGATCTGGTCCACGTCGCTGGTGACCCGGGAGACCAGCGCCCCGCGTCGCTCCGCCTGCTGGTGCAGCGTGCTGAGGTCGTGCACGTGCCGGAAGGCCCGGATCCGCACCCCGGCCAGGGCGGTCTCGCTGACCGTGAAAAGCCGGCGCATCATCAGGTAGCCGCAGAGCGTGGTCACCACCAGGACCGCGGCCGTCGTCGCCACCACCGTCGCCACCACGTCCAGGTTCGGGCCGCCCGGCGCGCGCAGCCCCCGGTCGATGCCCTGCTGGATCGCGACCGGCACCGCGGCCCGGCCCACCATCGACACCACGGCCAGCCCCAGGGTGCCGGCGAGCCCGGTCCGCAGTTCCGGCGAGAGCGCCAGGCCGCGGCGCAGCGTCCGCCAGGTGCTCTCCCCCGTCGCGGGGGAAGCCGTCGTGGTCATGCCCTCTCCTCGCCGCGCCCATCGGCGCCGTACGCGATGCCGGCGCGCCGGCCGGTCCGTCCGGTCACGCCCTCACCTCGCTCCGCTCCGTGTCCCGCTCGCGTTGCCGTTCCGCCTCGGCCCGCTCGTACGCGGTGACCAGGGCGGCGTACCCGGGGGTGCTCTCCAGCAGCGCCTGGTGCGTACCCCGGCCGACCACCCGCCCGTGCTCGACGTAGACCACCTCGTCGGCGAGGGCGATGGTCGCCCGCCGGTACGCCACCACCAGGATCGATGTGGCCGGCGAGAGCACCCGGACCTCGGACGAGCCCTCGGGTCGGCTCCCCGGCGGGGAGGACGCCGCGGCGGCCTCGCCCGGAGCCGGGTCGGCTCCCACCGGGGCATGCGGTGACACGTCTGCTGCCGGGTCGGCCGGGGGTGCCTCCGGTGGGTGCCCGGCTCCCTCGGTCCCGGCGGTCTCGGCGCGGGACGTCCGGTCGCCGCGGAGTGCGGCCAGGATCGCCGCCTCGACCCGCGGATCGACCGCGCTGGTCGCGTCGTCGAGCACCAGCAGCCGCGGTCGGCCGGCGAGCGCGCGGGCAAGGGTGAGCCGCTGACGTTGGCCACCCGAGAGCGAGGCGCCCCGCTCCCCCACCACGGTGTCCAGGCCGTCGGGTAGGGCGGCGACGAAGCCGTCGGCCTCGGCGAGCCGCAGCGCGGCCCAGACGTCGTCGTCGGTGATGCCGGGCCTGCCGAGGGTGACGTTCTCCCGGATGGTGTCGTCGAAGACAAACGGCACCTGCGCGACGAGGGCGGTGGAGGTCGAGAGGGAGTCGGCGGTCAGCGATCGGAGATCGACCCCGTCCAGCGTCACCCTCCCCGCGTCGGGGTCGACCAGCCGGACCGCGAGCGAGGCGATGGTGGACTTGCCGGAACCGGTGGGGCCGACCAGCGCCACCGTCCGTCCGGCGGGGACGGTGAACGACACCTCGTGCAGCACGGGCGTGCCGGCGGGTGCCGGAGCACCGGTCGGGGCCGAGTCCGGCGGCGCCGGGGCGGGAACCGGTGCGGCGGGTTCGGCGGCCGGTGGCGCCGGTTCCCCCGACACCGTGGTCGGGGTCGGTTCCGCCGCCGGTGGGTAGCTGAAGCTGACCCGGTCGAAGACCAGGGTGGCCGGGCGTTCGGCGTCCACGTCCAGCCTCGTGTCGCCGTACGGCATCTGGCCGGTGGCCGTGAGCACCGTCTGCAGGCGGTCCCAGCCGGCGACGCTGCGGGGCAGCTCGGCGAGGACCCAGCCGATCGCCCGGACCGGGAAGGCCAGCACCGTGAAGAGGAACGCGACGCTGACCAGTTCGCTGATGCTGACCGCACCCTGCCGCAACCGGACCGTGCCGATGATGAGCACGGCGAGGGTGCCGAGGCTCGGCAGCGTCTCCAGCATCGGGTCGAAGAGGCCGCGGAGCCGGCCGACGGCGATCAGCGCGTCCCGCAACTCGCCCGCCTGGGCCGCGAACCGCGCCGTCTCCCGGGCCTCCTGGCCCATGGTCTTGACCACCAGCGCGCCGTCGAAGCTCTCGTGGGCGATCGCGCTGACCTGCGCCCGCATCTGCTGGGCGCGGGCCTGCCGGGGCGCCATCCGCCGGGAGTAGACCACGTTCAGCGTGAAGAGCGCGGGAAAGATGGCCACCCCGACCAGGGCCAGCACCCAGTCGGTGACGAAGAGCGACACCATCGCGGCGACCAGCATCACCAGCGTGCCGACCGCGAACGGCAGCGGAGCGATCGGGAACCAGGCCGCCTCGACGTCCGAGTTGGCGTTGGAGAGCAGGGTCCCGGTGGCGTGCCGGTGGTGCCAGGCCAGCGGCAGTTCCAGGTAGCGACGGGTGACGCGGCGGCGGTACCGCGCCTGGAGGCGGTACTGCATGTAGCCGGCACCGATCCGCCGGCCGACCATCCCCAGCACCCGACCGAGGCTCACCGCCAGCAGCGCGCCCGCCCCGAGCAGCACCACGCCGAGGTCGGCCTCGCCCCGCTCGAACGACGGCACCACCACCCTGCCGACAACGGCGCCGACGACGTACGCGCTGGCGACGACGAGCAGGCTGTAGACGATGCTGCCGGCGGTCCCCGCGGCGAAGACCCATGGCTCGTCCCGGATGGCGTAGCCGAGGATCCGGATTCCTCTGATCAGTACGTCGCGGCTTGTCCTGCCCGCCACAGTCGTCCCCCGCCGTAAGTCTCTGTAGTCCAGATCATCCTTACCGATCGGACGCCGCCATGACGAACCGACGGGCTGACCGGAACCGGTCCGGACGGAGATTGTGTCGGCCGTCACAGGGCTCGGCGTGGCCGTACGGGACTACGCCTAGGATCACAACATGTCCCGGTACGCGGATGCGGAGCGCCACGCCCTCGCCGATCTCCTCCTGGACCGTGGCCCGGAGGCACCGACCATCATCCCCGACTGGTCGACCCGGGACCTCGCCGCCCACCTGGTGATGCGGGAGCGCCGGCCGGACGCGGCGGCAGGGATCCTGCTCCGGCCGGTGGCCGGGCACGCCGAGCGGGTCCGGCGGGCGATGGCGGCACGTCCGTACCCGGACCTGGTCGAGCTGGTCCGGCGACCGCCCCGGTGGAGTCCGCTGGGCCTGCCGCCACTCCACGAGCTGGCCAACCTCACCGAGTTCTTCGTCCACCACGAGGACGTCCGCCGGGCCGAGGCCGGCTGGCAGCCCCGGCAGCTACCCGAGGGGCAGCAGTCGGCGCTCTGGAAACGGATCCCCACCCTGGCCCGGATGTCGCTGCGCCGGTTCCCGGCCGCGCTGCTGGTGCAGGCGCCGGACCACGGCGAGGTCGCCACCGGGGCGGGCGGGTCGCAGGTCCGGCTGGTCGGTTCGCCGGGCGAGCTGACGATGTTCCTCTTCGGCCGGCAGCGGGTCGCCCGGGTCCAGGTGGTGGGCCCGACCGCACTCACCGACCGGCTGCGGACCGCGCAGCTCGGGGTCTGACCCACGCCAGCCGTGCAGCGACAGGAGCAGGATGCGCGCCATCGCCGCGGAGTCCCTGACCAGCCCACCCTTCCCCGCCCGGCTCAGCGGCCACGTCGGGGAGATCGGTGACCAGTCCCTGCGCTGGGCCACCGACCTCGGTCTGGTCGCCACCCAGGACGCCCTGCGCCGGCTGGTGCGGGCCAACGCCGCCGAGTTGGCCGGCCGGGCCTGCCCGGACGCCCAGCCGGAACACCTCCGCCTGCTCACCGACCTCTTCACCTGGTTGTTCGCCTTTGACGACACCTGCGACGACGACGGACTCGGCCGCGATCCGGCCCGGCTCGCCCCGGTCGTCGGGCGACTGCTCGACGTCCTGGACCTGCTGGGCGGCCCGGCGCCGCCGGGGTTGGCCGCCGTCGCCGGCCCCACCGGGGTCGCCCTGCACGACCTGTGCCGGCGGGTCCGCGGGCAGAACCTCCCGCACCTGCTGCTCCGGTTCACCGGCCAGATGCGCGACTACCTGCTCGCCCTCCTGTGGGAGGCGGCGAACCGGGAGCGGGCACGGGTCCCGGCGGTGGCCGAGTACCTCCAGATGCGGCGACACACCGGAGGTGTCCGGCCGAGCCTCACCCTGACCGATCTGGCGTACGGGGCCACCGGCGACGGGGTTCGCCGCACCGATCCGAGTGTGTCCACCCTGGACGATCTCGCCACCGACCTCGTCTGCTGGTGCAACGACATCGTCTCGTACGACAAGGAGCACCAGCAGGGCGGCGACGGGCACAACCTCATCGTGGTGCTGGACCGGGCGACCGCCGACCCGGAGCGGTCCGGGCTCGCGGACGCGGTCGAGCGGTTCAACGCCGCGCTGCGGACGTACCTGCGGGTGGAGGCGGATCTGCTGGTCGACGCGGACGCCGAGACGGTGCGCTTCGTCACCGCCCGCCGGTGCTGGATCCGGGGCAGCTACGACTGGTCGCTGAACGCGAGCCGCTACCACTGACGGGCTCGGCGGCCCGGTGACGCTGGGTCGCGCACGGCGCGGGCTACGCCCGGGCCTGGACCGGCACGCCGGCCCGGAGCCGCCCCGGGCCCGGGGGCGTGGTCGCGTCGGTGCCCCACTCCCGTACGCCGGTGCCGCGCGCGCCCGGCACGCAGGGGCCGTCGTGCCCCTCGCGCTCCCCGCACCGGCCACCACCAACGAGGAGGCGGTCGCAGAAGACCCGGTACCGCTCGTGCTGCGCGTCCTCGGCCGAGACCGTGACCTCGCCGGCGTCGAGTTCCGGAAGGAACGCCAGCGACTCGGTCAACATCGCGGCCAATTCGGTGGCGGCGTCCAATGTGGGTACGGCGACCCGGAGGTGGATGACGTGCCCGGGTGCCGCGTCGCCGCAACCGAATTCGTCCATGAAGGGTCCTTTCTCGCCCACGCCCAACCCGTCCGCCCGGGGCCGCACCACCGGCCGCCCCGCCGACGCCCCGATAGCTTAGAGACGGACCGGGAAAATCCGGGTTTGCCACTCCCGGAAAATCCACCGTCCGTGAGTTGATCAGCACGAAGAGCCAGGTCCGGCGCCGCGCCTCGGCCGAGCTGACCGGCCGGCCGGGCCGCCCCGGCACGAACCGGCACTAGCCGAGCCACGGGAACAGCCAATACCCTTCGGTAACCGCGATTTAACGTGACCCCCGTCACGCGACGATATCCGGAGGCTGCCCCCGCCATGTCTCTCGAGGTCCCCTACCGGTCCATCCCTGACATGTTCCTCCAACGGGTCTCGGCCACCCCCGATCGGAACGCGTTCGGCCACCCCGCCCCCGACGACTCCGGTCCGGTCTGGCTCACCTGGGCCCAGGTCGGCCAGCGCGCGAAGGCGATCGCCGCCGGACTGCGCGGCCTGGGCATCGACCACGAGGACCGGGTGGCGATCGTCGCCAACACCCGGCTCGAGTGGGTCATCGCCGACCTCGGGATCATGTGCGCCGGTGGCGCGACCACCACGGTCTACCCGACGACCGATCCGGAGGACACCACCTTCATCATCGCGGACTCCGGCTCGAAGGTCGTGATCGCCGAGAACCCCGCGCAGGCCGCCAAGCTCGCCGGGGCGAGTTTGCCCGAGGTGACCCACGTGGTGCTCATCGACGGTCCCGCGGACCCGGAGGCGACTCCCCCGCAGCTCACCCTCGCCGACCTCGAGGTACAGGGCACGCTTGCCCTGGAACGCGAGCCCGACCTCATCGACCGGGTGGTCCAGGAGATCACCCCGGACCGCCTGGCCACCCTGATCTACACCTCGGGCACCACCGGTCGCCCCAAGGGCGTCGAACTGCTGCACGCCGGCTGGTGCTGGGAGGGGGTGGCCCAGGCGGACCTGGACATCCTCCGCCCCACGGACCTGCAGTACCTCTGGCTCCCGTTGTCGCACTCGTTCGGCAAGACCCTGCTCTGCGGGGTGATCCACGTGGGGCTTCCCACCTATGTGGACGGCCGGTTGGACAAGCTCGTCGACCTGCTCGGGGTGGTCCGACCGACGCTGATGTGCGGCGCCCCCCGGATCTTCGAGAAGGTCTACAACCGCGCCGTCACGGCCGCCCAGACCGGCGGCGCCGCGAAGGCGAAGATCTTCGCCTGGGCGGTGCGGACCGGCAAGCGCAAGGTGGCGCGGGAGCAGGCGGGCCAGCCGGTCTCCGCCGGGCTGCGGATCAGCTACGCGGTCGCCCACAAGCTGGTCTTCAGCAAGCTCCAGGCTCGACTGGGCGGCCGGATCCGGGTGCTGGTCTCCGGCTCCGCACCGCTGAGCAAGGAGATCGCCGCGTTCTTCGCCGCCGCGGGCCTGCCGATCTTCGAGGGGTACGGCCTGACCGAAACCAGTGCCGGCAACTTCGTCAACCGACCGGGCCGGCTGAAGATCGGTACGGTCGGCCAGTGCCTCGGCGATCTCGAATGCAAGATCGACTCTGACGGGGAGATCCTGCTGCGCGGGGCACCGGTGATGCGCGGCTACCACAACCTGCCCGAGGAGACCGCGGCCGCGTTCACCCCGGACGGCTTCTTCCGCACCGGCGACATCGGCACGCTCGACGCCGACGGCTTCCTGACCATCACCGACCGGAAGAAGGACCTGGTCAAGACCTCCGGCGGCAAGTACGTCGCCCCGTCGGCGATCGAGGGCATGTTCAAGGCGCTGTGCCCGTACACCGCGCAGGCGGTCGTGATCGGCCAGGCCCGCAACTACTGCACGATGCTGGTCAGCCTCGACCCCGACGGCATCACGTCCTGGGCCGCCGGCGGCCCGCTCGCCGGGCGGCCGTACGCCGAGATCGTCGCCTCCCCGCAGGTACGCGCCATGGTCGAGGGCTACGTCGCGCAGCTCAACACCAGGCTCAACCGGTGGGAGACGATCAAGAAGGTCACCGTCCTGCCCCGGGAGCTCACCGTCGAGGACGGCGAGCTGACCCCCTCGATGAAGATCAAGCGGAACGTCGTGGAGGCCAACTTCGCCGCAGAGATCGAGAAGATGTACGAGGGAACCCTGGCCCAGCTCTGAGGACGCCGCCGCGACCCGGTGCGGCCGACCCGGCCGGCCGCGGCAGTGGCCGCCGTTCGCCGGCCGCGGGACCGTACCGTCAGCGGCGCCGCCTCACGCGATGACGGCGGGCTCCCGCCAGAACGGCCGGTCCGCCCGGTCGAGGTCGTACCGGACCGCCGCCAGCCGGCGTACCGCCTCGGTCAGCTCGGCGGGGGGCAGCGTGAACGGCAGCCGGAGAAACCGCTCCAGCGTGCCGTCCAGGCCGAACCGGGGCCCCGGTGCGATCCGCACCCCGACCCGCTCGGCGGCCCGGGCCAGCGCGCTGGCGATCGGCGCGTCCAGCTCCGCCCAGAGCGTCACCCCGCCCTGCGGTGGCCGGACCCGCCAGGCCGGTAGCTCGTCCCGGAGCACGGCCAGCAGGGCATCCCGCTGTGCGGTGAGCTGGGCGCGGCGGGCCGCGACGATCGTCTCGCGCTCGGCGAGCAGCCGTACCGCCACGAGCTGGTCCAGCACCGGGCCGGCCATGTCGACCCCGACCCGGGCCGCGGCCAGCCGCTGTACCTGCGGCGCGGAGGCGCGGATCCAGCCGATCCGCAGCCCACCCCAGTACGGCTTGCTCATACCGCCGATCGTGAACACCCGGGAGTGCCGGTCGAAGACCGCGGTCGGCGGCGGCATCTCGACCCCGTCCAGCGCGACGTCCACGAACGACTCGTCGACGACCAGGTCCGTTCCGGTGGTCTGGGCGGTCGCCACCACACGCTCGCGCAGCTCGGTCGGCATCAGGTGGCCGGTGGGGTTCTGGAACTCGGGAATCAGGTACGCCAGCCGGGGCCGGGTCTGCCGCAGTCCGCCGAGGAGCAGGTCGGCGTCCCAGCCCGCGCCCTCGGCGTCCAGGCCGTGCGTGGTGATCCGGGCACGCCGGGCGGCGAAGGCGGCCAGCGCGTTCGGATACGTCGGCGACTCGACCAGCACGCCCGCCCCGGCCGGCAGCGCGAGCCGCAGCACCAGGTCGAGGGCGTGCTGCACCCCGTTGGTGACCAGGATCTGCTCGGCGGAGGTCGGCAGCCCCCGCGCCGTGAACCGCGCGGCGATCATGGCCCGGAGTTCGACGATGCCGGTCGGGTGGTACCCGGCACCCCCGAGGTAGCGCGGCAGGTCGTCGACAGCGGCCCGGGCGGCGTCGGTCAGCTCGACCGGGGCCGCGAGCGCGGCGCACGCGAAGTCGATGACGTCGAGGTCGTCCAGCGGGGCCAGCATGCCGGTGCTGCCCACCCGGTGGCCGTTCGGCAGGGTGGTCCAGCTTCCGGCCCCACGCCGGCTGGTGATGTGCCCGGTCTCCCTGAGCGTACGGTAGGCGGCGGTCACCGTGGTCCGGCTGATCCCCAGCGCCTCGGCCAGTTCCCGTTCCGCCGGCAGCCGTACGCCGAGCGGCAACCGGCCATCGGCGAGGAGTCCGCGGACGGCACCGGCCAGCGCGGCGTAGTCGGGATCGCGGCGCCGCCCGGGTAGGGCATGCCACTGACCGAGCATGCGGGCCAGATGGGAACCACGGATCAGGCCACTCATCGCCACATCTCCCGGATCGGATCGTCATATCCCGAGGATTGGCCTTCAGAGTGGCATGCACGGCACCAGTTGGCAACCACAGGCTCCCCCGGTACCCCGCCCGGGAGCGCCGGGCCGGCGATCGGCGGCTCCCTCGCCGGCTCCTCCGGCCCTACGCCGGGCTGGTGCGCCACGGCGTCAGAGGCGTGTCGACGATCAGGCCTTCACCGCCGGCCCGGCCGAGACGGCGCGCACGACTCACCAGGCCGACGCCGTACCCACGCCGCGACGCGGACCCACACCGGGGCACCCGACGAACCCACCGCCACCATGCCACCACGGACTGTCCCTAGTGGACAGTGAATCCCCGGAACGGAGAGGAATGAACGCCTGGCGACCTTTCCGGCAGCGGACGGGACGCGGCATCATCTCTCCCATGGGGGATGAGGGAGGATGGCGGTGGTCCGACGCCTGGATTTTCGTCTCGCTGATCATCGCCGGCGGTGCCGGCAAACACCGCCGGTCGGCCCGCACCCGCCGACCCGAGGGTGTACGCCTCGCCGACGTGCTCTCCACCGCTGAACATCTCAACCGGGCCATCCCGGCCCGGCACGAGATCGAGGCGGCGATACGCCGCCTCGTCGGCGCGGGCCTGGTCACCGTCTCGGACGGCTGGTTCCGGGTCACGTCCGCCGGGGAACGCCTCTGGCGGACCCGACCGCACGGCGGAGTCGGCACCGTGGTGGAGACGATGCACGGGGTGCTGACCCGGCGGCACGCCCCCGGCAACTACGACTGGGTCCTGGACGAGGAGGAGCACGCCGCGGCGGTGCAGGAGTACGCCGCCCGGTTCATGCTGCCGACGCCCCGCCGCTCGCCGGAGAACAGCGGGTAGCCCGGGTTCCCCGGATGTCTCCCGCCCCGCCGGCGCGGCGCCCGGCCGGCTGACCCGGCCAGCCGACCCCGGATAGCGGTCCGGGCGACCACCGGCACGACGATCGGCGCGGGACCCCAGCCCACCAGCGAGCCGCTCCAGGCCGGACCACGCGTCACGCCGGCCACCCGATCCGATCAGCGGACCGGGTGGCCGGCGGCACGGAGCGCGTCCTTGACCTCGCCGATGCTCAGCTCACCAAAGTGGAACACGCTGGCCGCGAGCACCGCATCGGCCCCGGCGGCGACCGCCGGCGGAAAGTGGCTCACCGCCCCGGCGCCCCCGCTGGCGATCACCGGTACGTCCACCACCCGACGCACCGCCTCGATCAGCTCCAGGTCGAACCCGGCCTTGGTGCCGTCGGCGTCCATCGAGTTCAGCAGGATCTCCCCCGCACCCAGCTCGGCCACCCGCGCCGCCCAGGCGACGGCGTCAAGACCGGTGCCGCGCCGGCCGCCGTGGGTGGTCACCTCGAAGCCGCTGGCCGTGGTGACCCCGGCCGGCGACCGCCGCACGTCCAGCGAGAGGACCAGCACCTGCCGACCGAACCGCTCGGCGATCTCGGTGATCAGCTCCGGCCGCGCGATCGCGGCGGTGTTCACCCCGACCTTGTCGGCGCCGGCCCGCAGCAGCCGGTCGACGTCGGCCACCTGCCGGACACCACCGCCGACGGTGAGCGGGATGAAGACCGACTCGGCCGTACGGCGTACCACCTCCAGCATGGTGCCGCGGTCGTCGGACGAGGCGGTGACGTCGAGGAAGGTCAGCTCGTCGGCGCCGGCCTCGTCGTACGCCGCCGCCAGCTCCACCGGGTCACCCGCGTCCCGCAGGTCGACGAAGTTGACCCCCTTGACCACCCGGCCGGCGTCCACGTCGAGGCAGGGGATGACCCGTACCGCCACCGTCATGCGTCGAGCCTATCCGGCGCGCGGGTCACGCCTCGGCCAGCACGGCGAGCGCCTCGGCGACGGTGAACGCACCCGCGTAGAGCGCCTTGCCGGCGATCACGCCCTCGACCCCGATCGGCTCCAGGGCGGCGAGCGCCCGGAGGTCATCGAGGGTGGAGACGCCACCGGAGGCGATCACCGGAGCGGAGGTCCGGGCACAGACCTCACGGAGCAGGTCGAGGTTGGGACCGCGCATCGTGCCGTCCTTGGTGATGTCGGTCACGACGTACCGCGCCGCCCCCGCCTTGTCCAGCCGCTCCAGCACCTCGAAGAGGTCGCCGCCGTCGCGGGTCCAGCCCCGGGCCGACAGGGTACGGCCGCGCACGTCGAGCCCGATCGCCACCCGGTCGCCGTACTCGGCGACGACCCGGTCGCACCACTGCGGATTCTCCAGCGCGGCGGTGCCGATGTTGACCCGGGCCGCCCCGGTCGCCAGGGCCGCCGTCAACGACGCGTCGTCCCGAATCCCGCCGGAGAGCTCGACGTTCACGTCGAGCCGACCAACCACCTCGGCGAGCAGTTCCGCGTTCGACCCCCGACCGAACGCGGCGTCGAGGTCGACCAGGTGGATCCAGGTGGCGCCGTCGCGCTGCCAGGCCAGCGCCGCCTCCAGCGGGTCGCCGTAGCTCGTCTCGCTACCAGCGGCGCCCTGGACCAGGCGGACCGCCTGGCCGTTCGCGACGTCGACGGCGGGGAGCAGGGTGAGGCTCAACGTGATCTCCTCGAAGAGTCGGGCGGAGGATGGTCAGGTACGCCGGCCCAGGGCGATCACCACGACGGCCGGCAACGCCAGCAGCACCAGGACGATCAGGCCCAGCCGCAGCGCCAGGTCGTCGACGAGCAGCCAGATACCACCCAGGGCGACCAGGGAGAGGACGGCCACCCCGGCCCGCTCGCCCCGGCTGCGCCGCGGAAAGATCCGCCCCGTACGCCGGTCCGGAAGCCGGGGCGTGAGGCGGCGCAGCAGGGCCCGGCGACGCTGGCGCCGCGCCACGGCCCGGGCCCGCGCCGCCCGGGCCCGCTCGGCCTCGGCGAGCCGGGCGGCCCGCCGCCGGGCCCGTTCCCGGCTCATCGTCGGCCTCCCCTCACAGCGTCGCCAGCCAGTTGGTCAGCAGCAGCCGGCCGGTGTCGGCCGACTTCTCCGGGTGGAACTGGGTCGCCGACAGCGGCCCGCGCTCCACCGCCGCCACGAACCGCGACCCGTGCTCGGCCGTGGCCGCCAGCGCACCGGCCGACGCCAACGCGGTCAGGTCGGTGGCGGCGTAGGAGTGGACGAAGTAGAACCGCGAGCCGGCCGGCAGGCCGGCGAAGAGGGTCGAGCCGGCCGGCGCGTCGACGCTGTTCCAGCCCATGTGCGGCACCCGCCGGGCGGCCAGCCGGGTCACCCCGCCGGGCAGCAGGCCGAGCCCCTTGGTGACCACCCCGTGCTCCTCGCCGTACTCGAAGAGCACCTGCATGCCGACGCAGATGCCGAGCACCGGACGGCCGGCGGCGACCCGCTCGGCGATGACCGGACCGGCCTTCAGCGCCTCGATCCCGGCCATGCAGGCGGCGAAGGCACCGACCCCGGGGACCACCAGCCCGTCCGCCGCCGCCGCCGCGGCGAGGTCGTCGGTGACCGTCACCTCGGCGCCGGCCCGGGCCACCGCCCGCTGGGCCGAGCGCAGGTTGCCCGAGCCGTAGTCGAGCACCACCACCCTCGGCGCGGTCATCAGGAGTCCCCGGGAATCAGCCAGAGTACCCCGCCCGTGGTGGCGAGGACGGCGAGCAGGCCGACCAGCCAGAGCGCCCCCCGGGGCGCGCCCTGCCGGTGCAGCGACCAGGCCCCGCCGATCAGCGTCCCGCCGAGGGCGAACAGGGCGATCGGGAGCACCGCCTCCATCAGAGCAGTCCCTTGGTGCTGGGAACGGCGCCCCCGGATCGCGGGTCGATCGACACGGCCTCGCGCAGCGCCCGGGCGACCGCCTTGAACTGCGCCTCCACCACGTGGTGCGCGTCGGGGTGGCCACCGGGGCGGGCCGCCCGCAGCACCGAGACGTGCAGCGTCAGCCGGGCGGTCTGGCCGAACGACTCCCAGATGTGCCGGGTCATGCTGGTCGGATAGACCGGACCGATGTACGGGGCCAGCGGCGGTTCGTCGTGCACCACGTACGGCCGCCCGGACAGGTCGACGGCGGCCTGCACCAGCACCTCGTCCATCGGAATCGTCGCCGAGCCGTACCGCCGGATGCCGGCCTTGTCCCCGAGCGCCTGGTCGAACGCGGTGCCGAGGGCGAGCGCGGTGTCCTCGATGGTGTGATGGGCGTCGATCTCCAGGTCGCCGACGGTCTGCACGGTCAGGTCGAAACCCCCGTGCCGGGCGATCTGGTGCAGCATGTGGTCATAGAACCCGACCCCGGTGGCGATCTCGGCGTTGCCGGAGCCGTCGAGGTCGAGTTCGACCAAGACCTTGGTCTCGGCCGTGGTCCGCTCGACCCGGGCGGTTCTGCTCACGGTAGGACCTTTCGTTGGGGAGGGCGCAGGTTCAGCATGCCAGGGCGGGCCGGGTCGGCATCACCCGGGACCGGGCCCGACCGACCGGTCGGCGGGCGCACCACCAGCGGTTACGGCCGGACCGGCAGACGCGGCCGGGCCGGCGCCGGACGCGGCCCAGGCGTCCAGGGCGGCCAGGAAGGCGTCGGTCTCGGCCGGCGTGCCGGCGGTGACCCGCAGCCAGCCGGGCAGGCCGACGTCGCGGACCAGCACACCGCGGTCGAGCAGTGCCCGCCAGGCAACCCGCTGGTCGCCACCGACCTCGAAGAGCACGAAGTTCGCGTCGCTGTCGGCCACCCTCCAGCCCCGGGCCCGCAGCGTCGCCACGATCCGGTCCCGCTGTTCCACGATCGCCGCGACGGTGCCGAGCAGGGTGTCGCGGTGGGCCAGCGCCGCCCGGGCCGCGACCTGGGTCAGCGCCGAGAGGTGGTACGGCAGCCGGACCAACTGCACCGCATCCACCACGGCCGGGTCGGCGGCGAGGTAGCCGAGGCGCCCGCCGGCGAAGCCGAACGCCTTGCTCATCGTCCGGGTCACCACCAGCCGGGGATGGTCGGGGAGCAGGGCCAGCGCGGTGGGCGTACCGGGGCGGGCGAACTCGGCGTACGCCTCGTCCACCACCACCATCCCGGGAGCCTCGGCCAGCACCGCGGCGAGCACCGCCGGGTCCAGCGCCGTACCGGTCGGGTTGTTCGGTGAGCAGAGAAACACCAGGTCGGGACGGTACTCCCGGACCTGCGCCACGGCGTGCTCGACGGTCAGGGTGAAGTCGGCGCCGCGACGACCGTCCCGCCACGCGGTGCCGGTGGCGGTGGCGAGTAGCGGATGCATGGAGTACGCCGGGGTGAAGCCGAGCGCACTCCGCCCCGGACCTCCGAAGACCTGGAGAAGCTGCTGCTGGATCTCGTTGGAGCCGTTCGCCGCCCAGACGTTGGCGACCCCCAGCCCGTGACCCAGATAGTCGGCGAGGTCGGCGCGGAGCGCCACCGCGTCCCGGTCCGGGTACCGGTTGAGGTCGCGCAGTTCGGCGGCGATCGCCTTGCCGATCGCCTCCACCACCGGCTCCGGGACCGGATAGGAGTTCTCGTTGGTGTTCAGCCGGACCGGCACGTCGAGCTGGGGCGCGCCGTACGGCGTGCGGCCCCGCAGCTCGTCCCGGATCGGCAGGTCGTCGAGGCTGGTCACGCCGACGCTCCCGCGGAATCGCCGGCGGGTCGGGGCGCGAACCGGGCCAGGACCGCCTGACCGTGCGCGGGCAGATCCTCCACCCCGGCCAGGGTCACCACGTGCGCCGCGGTCTCCCGCAGCGCCGGCTCGTCGTACTCGACGATGTGGATGCCACGCAGGAACGACTGCACGGAGAGGCCGGAGGAGTGCCGGGCGCAGCCGCCGGTGGGGAGGACGTGGTTGGATCCGGCGCAGTAGTCGCCGAGCGACACCGGGGCGTACGGCCCGACGAAGATCGCGCCGGCGTTGCGGACCCGCATCGCCCACTCCCGGGCGTCCCGGGTCTGGATCTCCAGGTGCTCGGCGGCGTACAGATCGACGACCCGCAGCCCCGCCTCGAGATCGTCCACCAGCACCGTGCCGCTCTGCGGCCCGGAGAGGGCGGTGCTGATCCGGTCGGCGTGCTTGGTCTCCGGCACCTGCCGCCGCAGCTCCCGGTCGACCGCGTCGGCGAGCACCACCGACGGGGTGACCAGCACGCTCGCCGCGAGCGGGTCGTGCTCGGCCTGGCTGATCAGGTCGGCCGCGACGTGCACCGGGTCGGCGGTGTCGTCGGCGAGTATGGCGATCTCGGTCGGGCCGGCCTCGGCGTCGATCCCGACCACCCCGCGGAGCAACCGCTTGGCGGCGGTGACCCAGACGTTGCCCGGACCGGTGATCAGGTCGACCGGGTCGCAGCGGTCGGACCCGTCGGCGGCGGTCGCCGCGCCGTAGGCGAGCATGGCGATCGCCTGCGCCCCGCCGACCGCGTAGACCTCGTCGACGCCGAGCAGCGCGCAGGCGGCCAGGACCCGGGCGTCGGGGAGGCCGCCGTTCTCCGGCTGCGGCGGGCTCACCACCGCCAGCGACCCGACACCGGCCGTCTGGGCCGGCACCACGTTCATCACCACGGTCGACGGGTACACGGCCAGGCCGCCCGGCACGTACAGGCCGACCCGGTCGACCGGAACCCACCGCTCGGTCACGGTGCCGCCCGGAACGACCTCGGTGGTGACGTCGGCGCGGCGTTGGTCGGCGTGCACCCGACGGGCCCGGGCGATGGACTCGACCAGCGCGGCCCGCACCTCCGGCTCGAGGGCCGACTCCGCTTGGGCGATCGCCTCGGCCGGCACCCGGAACCGGTCCAGCAGGACCCCGTCGAAGCGGTGCGTCAGATCCCGGATCGCGGTGAACCCATGCTCACGGACCGCCTCGACGATCGGGCGGACCTGCTCCGCCGCGGCGGTGACGTCAAGCTGGGCGCGGGGCAGCACCTGACGGGGGTCCCGTCCGCTGCCACGCAGGTCGATCCGGTTCAACACCCTTGGGAGTCTATTCGTCGTCCCGGCCGGCCGGCCCGCTCCGTCCAGCGGGCGGGACGGTGAGCCGGACCACGGTGCCGCCGGCCGGCGCGGGGCACACGCCGGCCCGGGATGCCGGGATACGCGCCGGGAGCACGGCCGCGGGATGCATGGTCGGGGCCGGACGGCCGGACCGGTCGGCGGCGACCACGACCGGTTAGGCTCGTCCGGTGGGTGTGCGGCTACCGGTATTCCCGCTCGAGACGGTGCTCTTTCCCGGCCTGGTGCTCCCGTTGCACATATTCGAGCAGCGCTATCTCGAACTGATCCGCCACCTGATCGCGCTACCCGAGGGGACGCCCCGGGAGTTCGGCGTCGTCGCGATCCGCAGCGGCGGCACGGCACCGGTCGTCGCCGGCCCGGCCGGGAACGGTCCCGGCGAGGAGGATCCGGGCGACGACGGGCCGACGAGGTCACCGGCGGGCGCCACGGCGACCCCGCCGGCCGTCGCGCTGCACGAGATCGGGTGCACGGCCGAGCTTCGCCAGGTGACCGAACTGCCGGACGGACGGCTCAACGTGGTGACGGTGGGGCGGCGTCGATTCCGGATCACCAACATCGACCACGAAACGACGCCGTACCTCACCGCCGACGTGGAGTGGCTGCCCGAGCCGGCCGGTCAGGAACAGGACGCCGACCTGCTCGCGCCCCGGGTCCTCGCCGTCTTCCGGCAGTACCTCGCCCTCATCCGGAACGACCCGGAGGAGTCCGCCGAGCAGTTGCCGGACGACCCGACGGTGCTGTCCCACCTGGTGGCGGCCACCGCCGCGCTGACCCTGGCCGACCGGCAGCGGCTGCTGGCCACCCCGGACACCGCCGGCCGGCTCCGCGCGGAACTCCGGCTGCTCAACCGCGAGGCGGCGCTGCTTCGTCACGTCCGGGCGGTGCCGGTGCCGCTGGCGGAGCTGGCGGTGCCGCTGAGCCCCAACTGACCGGGCCCGGCCCGGGTTCCGCCGGCTCGGCCTCGGGCCGCAGGCCCGGATACCGCGACCACCCGGCCAGCAGGGTGTAGACCACCGCCGCGCCAAAGGCCGGCACCAACAGGTCCTGGATGGCGGGGACGAACCCCAGCACCTCCGTGTACCGCCCACCGTGCAGGTCCGGCGGCTTGGTGAAGCTCGCCCCGGCCGGGGCGCTGTGCAGCAGGCGCTCATACCCGGACAGGCCGATCCGCCGACCCACCTGCCAGGCCAGCGTGGCGGCGCCGAGCATCCCGGCCACCACCACGACCATGCCGACCGGCCCCCGGTAGCGGCGGAGCAGCACCCAGGCCGCGACCGCGGCCAGGACTCCGAGCACGAAGCCGAGCAGGCTGAACCACCCGTCGGCGGCGATGAACTCTTCCGGCTGCGGCTCGGCGAGGACCGCCCCGTCCTCGGTCTGCAGCACCGGCACCCCGGGCGCCACCGCCGCCCAGAGCAGGCCGAACGGCAGACCCAGCAGGATCAGCACCAGCAACGACCCGAGGTGGACGCCGAGCGCCCGCCGCCACGACGGCCGCGGCGGGGGCGTGGCCCGCCCACCGCTCGGGCCGGTTGCCCCGGGTTCGGGAACGGTGCCCGGAGACGCCGGCGGGTCAGCCGGTGCCGTATCCGACGGGCCCGGCACCGGCGGGCCGGCCGGGGGCACGGGCGTGCCCGCGGTCCGCTCCCCGCCCGCCGATCCGGCCACCGCGGCCGACGCGCCGCCGGACAGGCCCGCGGCCGGCGTGTCCCCGGACAGGTCTGCGGCCGGTGCGTCGCCCGGCGACTCGGGGGCCGGCGGCTGCGGGGCTGGCGGCTCGCCGGGGTGGGACGGCGGGGCGGATGGGACGGCGGGGCGACCCTCGTCGGGCGCTCCGCTGGCGCGAGAGATTGCCGGACTCACCCGATGATCCTCTCAGGCCCGGGCCACCGCCGGCGGCCCGGCCCGGGAAGACCGCCCGCGCGGGCGGAGGTGCCCCGGGCCACCCGGCGCCCGGCCGGACCGACCCGGGACCGTCCGCGCCTCGAGGCCATCAACCCCTCCCGGCCGTGCGACGCCGACTGGTGGCCGGCACGGGCCGCCGGCCGACGGGTCGCCCGGCCCCACACCGCCGTCAGCCGGCGACGGCGCTCGGGCCGAGCAGAGCCTTCAGGTCAGCCATCAGGGCGGTGGTCGGGGCGACCCGCATCGGGCTGAGCCGCAGCAGCGTGGCGCGGGAGCCGTTGATGAGCTTGACGTGTACCTCGGCGGTGCCGGGGTGACTGGTCAGGACCTCACGGAGCCGCTCCACCAGGGGTGGCGTGCAGCGGGACGGCGGGAGGGCGAGGACGACCGGCTTGACCTCGTCGGCGGCGGTGATCTCCGGCAGCGACAGGTCCATCGCCATCAGCCGGGGCTGGTCGTCGCGCCGGTCGACCCGGCCCTTGACCACCACGATCGCGTCCTCGGCGATGTACTGCCCGACCAGCTCGTACGTGTTCGGGAAGAACAGCACCTCCACCGAGCCGCCGAGGTCCTCCAGCATCGCCGACGCCCAGGCCCGGCCCTGCTTGGTGATCCGGCGCTGGACCCCGGAGAGGATCCCGGCCAGCGTGACCACCTGACCGTCCGCGACCGCGCCGTCCTCGGCGAGAGCGGCGATCGACATGTCCGCGGCGGCGGCGAGGACATGCTCGACCCCGAGAAGCGGATGGTCCGAGACGTAGAGGCCGAGCATCTCCCTTTCGAAGGTGAGCAGATCCTGCTTGTCCCACTCGTCCTCGGGAATCGGCGGGGTCACCACCATCGACCCGGCGGCCTCACCGCCCGCGGCGAAGGCGTCACCGAAGAGGTCGTACTGGCCGACCGCCTCGTTGCGCTTCTGCGCCATGAAGGAGTCGATCGCGTCGGCGTGCACGGCGAGCAGCCCCTTGCGGCTGTGCCCGAGCGAGTCGAAGGCGCCCGCCTTGATCAGCGACTCGATGGTGCGCTTGTTGCAGACCACCGCGTCGACCTTGCGCAGGAAGTCGTAGAAGTCGGTGAACTTGCCCTTCTCCTTACGGGCCCGCCGGATCGCCTCCACCACGTTGGCACCGACGTTCCGGATGGCCCCGAGACCGAACCGGATGTCCGCGCCGACGGCGGCGAACCGCGCGTTGGACTCGTTGACGTCCGGCGGCAGCACCTTGATGCCCATCCGCCGGCACTCGGCCAGGTAGACCGCCGACTTGTCCTTGTCGTCGCCGACGGAGGTCAGCAGCGCGCTCATGTACTCGGCCGGGTAGTTGGCCTTCAGGTACGCCGTCCAGTACGACACCAGCCCGTAGCCGGCGGTGTGCGCCTTGTTGAAGGCGTAGTCGGAGAACGGGACGAGAATGTCCCAGAGCGTCTTGATCGCGTCGTCGGAGTAGCCCTTCTCCCGCATGCCCTGCGAGAACGGCACGAACTCCTTGTCGAGGATCTCCTTCTTCTTCTTGCCCATCGCCCGGCGCAGCAGGTCGGCCTGGCCGAGGCTGTAGCCGGCGAGCTTCTGGGCGATCGCCATCACCTGCTCCTGGTAGACGATCAGCCCGTAGGTGTCGCCCAGGATGTCGGCGAGCGGCTCGGCCAGCTCCGGGTGGATCGGCACCACCGGCTTGCGGTTGTTCTTCCGGTCGGCGTACTCGTTGTGCGCGTTGGCGCCCATCGGACCCGGCCGGTAGAGCGCGAGCACCGCGGAGATGTCCTCGAAGTTGTCCGGCGCCATCGAACGCAGCAGCGCCCGCATCGGGCCACCGTCGAGCTGGAACACCCCGAGGGTGTCGCCGCGGGCCAGCAGCTCGTAGGTGGGCTTGTCATCCAGCGGCAGCTCCTCCAGGACCAGGTTCTCGCCCCGGTTCTCCCGGATCGCCTCCAGACAGTCGTCCATCACCGTCAGGTTGCGCAGGCCCAGGAAGTCCATCTTGAGCAGACCGATGGTCTCGCAGGCGCCCATGTCCCACTGGGTGATGATGGCGCCGTCCTGCTCCCGCTTCTGGATCGGAAGCACGTCGATCAGCGGATCGCGGGACAGGATGACGCCGGCCGCGTGCACCCCCCACTGCCGCTTCAGCCCCTCCAGGCCCTTGGCGGTGTCGACGACCTTGCGGACCTCGGGGTCGGACTCGTAGAGCTGCCGGAACTCCGCCGCCTCCGGATAGCGTGGGTGGTTCGGGTCGAAGATGCCGCTGAGCGGGATGTCCTTGCCCATCACCGCCGGCGGCATCGCCTTGGTGATCCGGTCACCCATCGCGAACGGGTAGCCGAGAACCCGGGCCGCGTCCTTGATGGCCGCCTTCGCCTTGATCGTGCCGTACGTGATGATCTGGGCGACCCGCTCCTCGCCGTACTTCTCCGTGGCGTAGCGGATCATGTCACCACGCCGACGCTCGTCGAAGTCCATGTCGATGTCGGGCATCGACACCCGGTCGGGATTGAGGAAGCGCTCGAAGAGCAGGCCGTGCGACATCGGGTCGAGCTCGGTGATCCCGAGGGCGTACGCGATCAGGGCCCCGGCCGCCGAACCCCGGCCCGGACCGACCCGGATCCCCTCCCGCTTGGCGTACGCGACGAGGTCCGCGACCACCAGGAAGTAGCCGGGGAAGCCCATCTTGATGATCACGTCGAGCTCGTACTCGGCCTGCCGCCGCCGGTCCTCCGGCACCCCACCCGGGAACCGCCGCTCCAGCCCGCGCATCACCTCCTTGCGCAGGAACGACTCCTCGGTCTCCCCCTCCGGCACCGGGAACTGCGGCATGAGCTTGCGCGGCGCGAAGATCGGCGAGTAGTCGCCGATCCGCTCGGCGATCTCCAGCGTGTTGGCGCAGGCCCCCGGCACCTCGCTGTCCCACAGCGCCCGCATCTCGGCAGGGGACTTGAGGTAGAAGTCGCGGGCGTCGAACTTGAACCGCTTCGGGTCGGCCAGGGTGGAACCCGACTGGACGCAGAGCAGCACCTCGTGGGCGTCCGCGTCCTTGGCGTACGTGTAGTGCAGGTCGTTCGTGGCCACCGGCTTGAGGTTCAGCCGCTTGCCCAGCCGCAGCAGGTCCTGCCGGACCCGGTTCTCGATGTCGAGGCCGTGGTCCATCACCTCGAGGTAGAAGTTCTCCGGACCGAAGATGTCCCGGAACTCCGCCGCCGAGGCGCACGCCCGCTCGAAGTCCCCGATCCGCAGCCAGGTCTGCACCTCGCCCGAGGGGCAGCCGGTGGTGGCGATGATCCCCTTGCCGTACTCGTGCAGCAGCTCGCGGTCCGCCCGCGGCTTGTAGAAGTACCCCTCCAGGCTCGACCGGGAGTTCAGCCGGAACAGGTTGCGCAGCCCGTCGGCGTCCGCGGCCAGCATGGTCATGTGGGTGTACGCCCCACCACCGGAGACGTCGTTCTCGCCACCGTCGGCCCAGCGCACCCGGGTCCGGTCCCGCCGGTCCGTCCCCGGCGTGAGATACGACTCCACCCCGATGATCGGCTTGATCCCGGCCGCGGTCGCCTGCTTGTAGAAGTCGTACGCACCGAAGAGATTGCCGTGGTCGGTCATCGCGAGCGCCGGCATGCCCAGCCGCTCGGTCTCGGCGAACAGCTCCTTGAGCCGCGCCGCTCCGTCGAGCATCGAGTACTCGGTGTGGACATGCAGGTGCACGAACGAGTCCGACACCCAGGGCCCCCCTTCCCCTCGCGACCACCGGTCATTTCGCGCCGGCCGGGTCGACGGTCGGACACCGTGCGCCGGCGGCCCGTCCCCCCGGCCGGGAACCTGGCGCGGCCCGCGTCACCGACGCACCAGCGTCCGCGCAGGCCACGGCCACACGGCTGCGGCGGCTGGCCGTCCCCCGACGGCGACCGCCGGCCCTCGAGCCTAGCCTGTGGATCTCCCCGCCTCTACCCGACTCGCCCTGCCGGCGTCGGCCCGGCCCCGCAGGCCCACACCGGCCGGGCGGGCGGTGTCGCCGCGGCCCGACCGCTCGCGGTGGCGTCTCCCGACCACGCCCCGCCCGCCGGCGGTGCGGCGGGTGAGCATGGTCGGCCGTCGCCGAAGCGGTCACCCGGCCCGGGCCTGCGCCTCGGTCGGCTCCGCCCGGGATCAGCGGGCGAACGGCTCGAGCATCATCGACGCGGCCCGAAGCCAGGCGTCCCGGGTCTCCGGCTGCACCTGGGCGTACTCGATCGAGGAGCCGGTCTCCAGCGCCGGGTCGTACGGCACCACGGCCACCGCCCGGGTCCGGGAGGCGAAGTGCCGCTTCAGGTCGTCCAGCAGCGGCGACTGTCCCGGAGTCGGACAGGAGAGCAGGGTGACGGCGTTCTCCGCCAGCTCGCCCATGCCGGTGTCGTGCAACAGGTCGAGCATCCAGTCCGCGGTGAACGCCGCGTCCTCCCGGGGCACCGTGGTCACCACCAGCTGGTCGGCGGCGCGCAGTACGGTCTGCCAGTTGGCGCTCTCGACGTTGTTGCCGGTGTCGACGCAGATGACGTCGTGGGTACGGCGCAGCAGGTCCAGCACCCGCCGGACGGTGTGTTGGTCGAGCCGCTGGGCGAACCGCGGACTCTCCTCCCCGGCCAGCACGTCGTACGACCCGTCGGAGGCGTGCCGAAGGTAGTCGTCGAGCCGGGCGGTCAGCTGCGTCCCGGGCAGCGCCTCGATCTCCAGCAGGTCCGCGACGAGGTGCCGGATCGTCCGGGCGTGCCGGGCGCTGCCGGCGCGCAGCCCGAGCGTGCCGCGCAGCTCGTTGTCGTCCCAGGCCAGCACGCCGCGCCCGCGTACGCTGCCCACGGTGGCCGCGGCGAGCACGGTCGCCGTGGTCTTGTGCACCCCACCCTTGGGGTTGGCGAAGGCGAGCACCCGGGGCGAGCCGAGGTCCCGGCGCAGCACGCTGATCGCGCGCTCCACCTCGGGGTCGGTCTGGCGACGCAGCCAGCCCGAGCGGCCGGTCCGATGGCCGGGGTCCGCGGCGGCACGGCCCGGCACGGCGGCGTAGCCGGCCTCCGGCGGCGTGTAGCGGGGTGGTCGGCCGGGAGCCTCGACCGGGGCGGCCCCGAGCGTCGGTGGCGCCGGCGCCGGTCGGAAGGCCGGCTCGACCGGGGCGGCCGGCGGCGCCTGGGCGGCGCGGGGCGCCGGAATGGGCCGGCCCAGGCGCTCCTCGGGCCCGCTCCGGGGCCCGGGGACGTGCTCGGCCGGGCCCTGCGGCGGCAGGCCGGGGACCGCCGACGGCGAACGCCGGGGCAGGGGCGGCCCACCGGATCCGGCCGGCGGCGGTGCCGGCGGCTGCCAGCCGCCGGCGAGTGCCGCGTACCGGGACTCGCCGGGGCGCCCACCGTCGGCCGGGTGGCCCGGGGAGGGCCGGTACCCGGGGTCGGTATGGTGACCCGGGTCCGGACGGTAGCCCGGGTCGGTGCGGTGGCCGGGGGCCGGGCCGAAGAACGGGTCGTGACGGTACCCGTTCTCGAGCGCGGCCCAGCGCGACTCGCCGGAATGCTCGGCGCCGTCCCGCGGATACGGCACGTACCCGGAGCCGGCCGGGGGGCCGGGCTGGGCCGGCGGGGATCCGGACCGGCCGAAACGGCCGCCGGACCGACCGCCACCCGCGCCGGGCCGGTCGTCGAGGACCTGGTGTTCGTCGGTCCGGCCACCGTGCAGGGCCCGGTCGAGCAGCGTCCGCCAGCGCGGTGCTGATTCCGCCGGCCGGCCCCAGCCGGTCTCGGTGCCGTCCACGGCTCGCCCTCCCAGCGCCATCGATCCCCGCCCTGACAGGCTACGAAGCAAACCCTATTCGGACCACTGAGTGCCCGCACCCACCGCCGGCGCGGGCGTCGTCGCTCGCACCCGCACGGCGGTCGGCGCACCGGTCACGGTTCCCCTCTCGACGTCTCGGCCGGCACCCGACCGGCCGAACTCGACGGTGCCCCGTCCGGCCCCGCCCCGTCCGGCAGCGCGCCGGCCGGTGCGGTGGTGCCGGGTGCCCCGCCGTCGCCGTCGGACACCGGGCGGCTCGGCTCGGCGTCGGCCGGGGTGGACTCCGACCCGGAGCCGGGGGTCACGGCCGGGGTGGTTGGGTGCCCGTCCACCCCCTGGGACGGCGGTGTCGGAGGCGTCGACGTCCCCGTCCCGTCCGGCGCCCCGGTCGGGGCGGCGGAGGCCGCCGCGCTCGGCGGTGCCGTGGACGGTCCGCCCGGCTCCGGCGGCAGGCTGGCGTCGGCGGGTGGCCGCACCACATCCTCCTGCTCGGGCAGGGGCGGGGTGAAGACGGCCCGGTCCAACCGGCGTACCTCGGGCGCCGGATCGACCGCCCGCACCCCGGGCCGGCCGGCGACCTGACCGAGCGCCACCGGCTCGCCCCGCACCACGGCGGCGTAGACGCAGGAACAGCGGGAGCGGTAGGCGGTGGCCTCGTCGGCGGCGACCCGGGCGCCGCTGTCGTACCACCGGCGCAGGTCGCGCTCGCGCGGTCCGTCCCCGACGACCGCCGCGCTCCGCTCCTGGTAGTCGCGAGCCTCCCGGTCCTTGCGTTCGGCGACCTCCAGCATCCCGGCGATGACGTCGTCGGGGACCCGGAGTGCCGGAATGCGCACGATCTGCGTCTGTACGCCCGGCCGCCACAGCCGGGCGTACACCTCGGAGACCTCCACTCCGGCCAGCACCGGCGGCAGTCGGTCCGGCGCCAGGTAGGCCGAGAAGGTCACCAGGGCGTACGTCCGCGGTGTCGGCCCGGTCGCCGGCGCGGCGAGCAGCGCGGCGAGTTCGCCGCGGCTGGACTCGACGTACCCCGGGATGGACTGGCCCTGCACGACGCCGACCCGGGTGACCTCACCGAGGGTCGGATCGCCCGCGGGCTGCCGCTCCGCCGCCCAGACCGCGGTGACGAGAACGGCGGCCGAGCAGAGCAGCGCGACGCCACTGAGCAGCCGCAGGCGCAGCGCCCCGTTCCCGAGCCGGGCCGCGCCACGGGCCAACGGCGGCAACACTCGCCGGTCCAGCTGTCGCAACAGGTCACCGGGGCGCACGGGCGGACTCCCCCTCGTCGGGTGCTCGCTGGCGGGTCAGTCAGTCACGCAAGATGCGGAGTGCATGTGCCAGGTCGTCAGGGTAGTCGCTGACGAACCGGACCGCTTCGCCCGTCCGGGGGTGTGCGAAGGCCAACTCCCGGGCATGCAGCCACTGCCGGGTGAGGTTGAGCCGGGCGGCCAGCGTGGGATCGGCACCGTACGTCAGATCACCGACACACGGATGCCGCAGCGTGGAGAGGTGCACCCGGATCTGGTGCGTCCGCCCGGTCTCCAGCCGGATGTCGAGCAGGCTCGCCGCCGGGAACGCCTCCAGGGTGTCGTAGTGCGTGATGCTCGGCTTGCCTCCGGCCACCACCGCCCAGCGGTGGTCGTGGACCGGGTGGCGGTCGATCGGGGCGTCGATGGTCCCCCGCAGCGGGTCCGGGTGCCCCTGCACCACGGCGTGGTACCGCTTCTCCACCTCGCGGGCCTTGAAGGCCCGCTTCAGCACGCTGTAGGCCCGCTCACTCTTGGCCACCACCATCACCCCGGTGGTGCCCACGTCGAGCCGGTGCACGACGCCCTGCCGCTCGGCCGCACCGCTCGTCGCGATGGTGTGGCCCAGCGCGGCCAGCCCGCCGATCACCGTCGGGCCGGTCCAGCCCGGACTGGGGTGGGCCGCCACCCCGACCGGCTTGTCGACCACCACGATGTCCTCGTCGGAGTAGAGGACCCGCAGCCCGGGTACGGTCTCCGGGATCACCGTCGGCGCGGCGACCGGGGCGGGGAGCACCACCTCCAGCCACGATCCGGCGCTGACCCGGTCCGACTTGGGCCGAGCGATCCCGTCGACGAGCGCGTCGCCGGCCTCGACCACCGCCGCGGCGGCGGTGCGGGAGAGCCCGAAGAGCCGGGAGACCGCCTGGTCCAGCCGCATTCCGTCGAGTCCCTCGGGGATGGGCAGCGAACGCCGCTCCCCGGTCGGACGTACCTGTCCCGTTCCGTACGTCGAGGTCATGCGTCCCGCCGTTCCGCCTCGACGCCCGCCTCCGCCGGACCGGGCTCTGCGTCGGAGTCGGTCCGCCGGGTCCGCAGCCGAGTGCCGTCGCGCTGCCGGCCGGTCAGTTCCAGCAGCACCACCAGGCACACCCCGCTGACGAGGGCGCTGTCCGCGAGGTTGAAGATCGGCCACACCCGCCCGTACGGGTCGAAGAGGCTCACCATGTCGACCACGTGCCCCACGAACGCCCCGGGGGCACGGAAGATCCGGTCGGTCAGGTTGCCGAGCGCCCCGCCGAGCACCAGGCCCAGCCCGACCGCCCACGCAAGCGACCGCAGTCTGACCGCCATCCAGGCGATCCAGCCGATGACGACGACGGTGACCAGCGGAAAGACCCAGGTGTAGTCGGAGCCGAGGCTGAAGGCCGCTCCGCTGTTCCGGGTCAGCGTGAGATAGACGGCGCCGCCGAGCAGGCGCACCGGATCACGGTCGGCGAGGGTCGTCAGCGCGAGGTGCTTCGTGCCGAGGTCGGCCAGCCAGGCCAGCACGGCGGCGGAGAGCAGCACGAAGACGGCGAGCCGCCGCGCGGGTGGTCGGTGGGGTCCGGTCGGGTCGGCCCCGGCCGGCCGCGCCTCCGTCGTCCGCCCGTCGTCGATGTTCAGCAGGAGTCCCTTCCTCCGGTCACGACCCCGGTACGCTCACCGGCGCTCCTCCAGCTGCTTGCACGAGACGCACAGGGTAGCCGACGGGAAGGCGGCGAGCCGTTCCACCGGGATCGGGTTGCCGCACCGCTCGCACCAGCCGTAGCTGCCCTCGTCCAGCCGCTCCAGGGCGCGCTCCACCTGGGTGATGCGTTCCAGGATGCTGTTGGCGAGAGAGATCTCCTGCTCCCGCTCGAACGTCTTGGTGCCGGTGTCGGCCTGGTCGTCCCCGGCCGAGTCGGTCAACCGGTCGCGCTGCAGCTCGGTGATCTCGCTCAGCGTCTGATCGTACTCGCCGCGGAGCTCGTCGCGGCGAGCCGCCAGGGCCGCTCGGATCTTCTCGGTCTCGGCCGTGCTGCGCGCGGCCTTCGGCGCCGCCTTGCGGCCGGCGGTCCTGGTCTCGGCTGGCTTAGCCATCGTCGCTCCCTCGGCCGCGGACCCCGCGGCGGTCGGCCGTGCCTGGACAGGGTCGCCCCGCCGCCACCCGGGCGGAGCGGGGGAACCTGCTCGGTGCGGTCTCTCCGGCGGACGCGACCGGTGACGCGTCGGCAGCGCGGGTCGCCGTCGCCGGGCCACGGGGCCGCCGGGTGTCGAGGTCGCCGCCGCGCCCCGGGACCATGGCCCGGCCCGGCGCCGACGACCGTCGGCCGGGCGCGCACCCGGCCACTGGCGAACCGGATTTTCCGGTCATCCCGCCTGCGGCCCTCGCTCGCTCGGCCATGGCGTCCCCCAGTGCAAAAACGGGCGCGCGGCGAGCCGCCGCGCACTCCGGAGATTGGAAAGAATACGGAACGTACAGGCATCCGACAACATGCCGCACCGATGTTACCCTTTTTCTCCCGCAATAACCCACAATACGGACAGAAGGTGCGGTACGCATCATTCGTCGCGCTCGTCGCCGTACTCTCCGAACCAGCGGGCCAGCCGCCCACGCCGGCTGACCGCCCGCAGCCGCCGCTCGACCTCGTCGCGGACCGCACCGGTCGCCACGATCAGGAGGCTGTCGCCGACCTTCAACCGGGTGTCCGCGGCCGGGACGAACCCGACGCAGTCCCGGGCGAGCAACGTCACCGCACCACCACGCCGACCACGGCGATGCTCACCACCACGCCGAGGGTGGCCAGCGCCGTGGGCAGGCCGAAGACCGGCCGCAGCGTGCTCCACCCGGCGGTCAGCCCACCCTCCGCGATGATCACGATCAGCGCGCAGAAGCCGAGCGCCCGGGTCAGGTCGGCGTCGTCGGACCGGATGCCGAGCCCGGGCTCCCCGATCGCCACCCAGAGCGCGAGGTAGACCAGCAGGCTGGGCACGCCGAGGCGGGTGGGAAGGCGGACCGCGCCGACGGCGACGAGCAGCACCGCCTCCCGATCAGCAGGGCACGGTCGAGTCGTTGGGTCACGGCCACCCCGCAGGGGGCAGACCCGTCACCGCGCGGATCCGTCCCGCAGCTCGCGCAGCCGCGCGTCGATCGCCACGTCGGGGCCGGCGACCTCGAAGAGCTTGTCCCGGCTCGCCGCGCCGGCCCGCAGGGTCACCGCCGCCGGCCGCAGCCGCAGCGCCTCGGCCAACGCCCGCCGGGCGGCCTCGGTGGCCCGGCCGTCGACCGCGGGCTGGTGCACCGCGATCACCAGCGCCGGCCCGTACGGCCCGTCGTAGCGGCCGCCCACCCGGGTCCGGGACGAGCCGGGTTTGACCCGGACCGCGACGGTCACCGCGCCGTCCCCGGTCACGGCGTCCCGCCCCGGGGCGTCCCCGCAGGCGTGCCGCCCGTCATCGATGTCGTCAAGCCGCCGGATGGTCCGGTCGTGAAGCCGGACATCGGCGCCGTCGCCGCCCTCATGGGCGGGGCGCCTCGGCGAGCAGCGCGCTGTCCGGCTCGCAGCGTCCGCACGGGGTGAAGCCCAGGTCGACCGCCTCGCCGACCGGCAACGGCTCGGACTCCCGGCCGATCAGGTGGGCGCAGTCGGGGAGGTGGTAACGGGGCCGCCCGTCGACGACGTACACCTCGGTGGTGAGTCGCGCGACCCGGGCGGCATCGGCTGTCGAGACCCGCTGCGCCGCCGGCTCGTCCGCCGGAACCGCGTCCGGCGGGGCCGTATCGTGCGCCGCGCCCGGCTCGGTGCCGGCCGGCTCTGGGGTGCTGCCCGGGGGCCGCCCGCCGGCGGCGTCGGCGCGGATGGTCTGGGCGGGCACCGAGACGGAGACCGGCTCGGTCGCCGCCCCACCGGCCGACTCCTCCCGCGCCACCCCCGCCATCCGGGGGTCGGTCGGCACGGCGCGGGCGTTGGTCGGGGGGCGGCGTCGGCGCGGCCCGCCGGGACCCTCGTCGCCGTCGTCCGCCACCGCTCCGTCGTCGCCGAACGGCTCGCCGTCGAGTCCGCCCCGTGTCGCGGCGGCCTGCCGGGCCCCCACCACCAGCGCGACGGCGGCCAACAGGCTGGCCGCGATCGAACTGATCAGCAACCCGCTCGACCCGGTTGCCAGGCCGAGCACGAGCAGCGTGACGGCGACGAGGATGAGCAACAGACTGCCGACGATCACGGCTCACCCCCGACGCATCGTGTCCAGTTGTCGTGCCGGGTCGACGGGCGCGGTCGACCCGGACTCAGCGACCGGCTTCGAGCGCGCCCGACCGGCTACCCGCGCCGTAGGAGTTCGTCAGGCCGGCGGTGGCCAGACCCGGGGTGGTGCCGACGGACCGATTGCCGTCGGTCCGGTTCATCTCAGCCTCGAGGCCCTGGCCGCGCCCGTCGAGATCCCGCAGCTGGCTCTCCAGGTACGCCTTGAGGCGGGTCCGGTACTCGCGCTCGAACTGCTTCAGCTCCTCGATGTGCTTCTGCAGCGCGGTCCGCTTCGCGTCCAGACCGCCCATCGCCTCCTGGTGCCGCTGGCGGGCGTCCCGCTCCAGCGCGTCGGCCTTGGCCCGCGCCTCCCGGGTCACCTCCTCGGCCTTGGTACGCGCCTCGGAGAGCAGCTTGTCCGCCTCGCGGCGCGCGTCGGAGACGTGGTCGTCGGCCGTCCGCTGCGCCATCATCAGCACCCGCAGGGCCTGCTGCTCGCCGTCACCGCTCGCCGCACCGCCCTGGGCGCGTAGCTGCTCCAGCTCCGCCTGCATCGCGCGGGCGGCCTGCTCGGCCGCGGCCTTGTCGCGCTGCGCTCGGTCGAGCTGAGCCTTGACCTCATTGAGCTCTGCAGCCAGTCGCGGGTCGGCGCCGGGGCCGCCTGGCCCACCACGGCCACCGCGCTCCACCTGGGCACGGAGCTCGTTGTTCTCCTCGATGAGACGAGCGAGCTCGCGCTCGACCTCGTCCAGAAACGCGTCGACTTCTTCCTCGTCATACCCCCGCTTGCCGATCGGTGGCTTCTTGAAGGCGACGTTGTGGACGTCGGCCGGGGTCAGCGGCATCGAAACTCCTCGGGTCAGTTGCGGCCGCGTGGCACGCCGGTCACCAGGTTGTTCAACTGACGATCAACGGCCTTAACACGAACTCCATCAGCACGAACAGGATAACCAGGAGCACAAGGGAGGCCAGGTCGATGCTCACGGTACCAATTCGCAATGGAGGGATCACACGCCTCAACGCCTTGAGAGGCGGATCAGTGACGCTCCACACTGACTCCATTCCCGCCGCGGCGCCTCGGCCGGGCTGCCAGCGGCGGCCGTACTGCAGGACGGCACTCAGGACAAACCGGGCCAGAAGCACCAGGAGGAAGACGTAGAGGATCAGGTAGAGGACCTGAAACAGGATGTTCAGCAACACGGCAGGCGTGATCCCTCGGTCGGGCTAACTCAGGCTGAAAAACCCACCCTCAGCGATCTTGGCCTTGTCCTCCGCGGTGACCTGGACATTAGCCGGTGAGAGCAGGAACACCCGGTTGGTCACGCGCTCGATGGTACCGCGCAGCCCGAACGCCAGCCCCGCGGCGAAATCGACCAATCGGCGGGCATCCGCCTCGTCCATCTCGGTGAGGTTGATGATCACCGGAACGCCGTCGCGGAAGTGCTCCCCGATGGTGCGCCCCTCCCGGTAGGTGGTGACGTGCAGCGTCGTGATCTGGTACCGCTGCTCCGGCTCGGCCGGCACCGCCCGCTCCCGAGGCTGGGCCTGTGGAGCGAGCGCGAGGTTGTCCCGGGTCGGGTACGTCAGCGCGGACGACGACTCGGCCGAGCCCGACCGGCTGATCGAGCGCACGCTGGAGCGCTCGGTCCGGTCGGCACGCTCCGTCCGCTCCGGACGGTCCGACTCCGCCCGGTCGTGGTCGGCGGTGCTCCGCCCGGCGGTACGCTCGGACAGCCGACTGCGCTCGCCGATCCGCGACCGCGGCAGCGGCGGCTCGTCCTGCTCGTCCTCGTCGTCGGCGAACTCGTCCGCGTACCGGCTCTGCCGGTAGCGCGAGTCGCGGTAGCTCCCCTTGTCGTAGCCACCGTCGTCGTAGGCCCGCTCGTCGTCGTCCTCCACGAGGCCGAGCCAGACCCCCGCCTTGCGCAGTGCACCCATCGCCGCGCCCCTCCGTCCGCCGCCTGCGACACACCCCCCGTGCCGTGCCACTGTCACGCGCGTGAACACTGCAGTGCCCACCGGCTTGAGACTTCAACCCCGGCACGTTCGCTGAATCGAATACACTCAGCCCCCCGACGGTGGGGATGCCGCCTCAAACAACACTGATGTAGTTTGGTGTCCGGTTGCCAGGCTACCGCAGCGTCGGACGCATGCCGAGTAACGCGCTTCCGATCCGCACATGTGTCGCGCCGTAGCGAAGCGCCGCCTCCAGGTCACCACTCATCCCGGCCGAGACGGCGACCGCCTCCGGGTGCGCGCCGCGCACCTGCTCCGCGACCTCCGCCAGCCGTGCGAAGGCCCGCTCCGGCTCCCAGTCCAGCGGCGCGACCGCCATCACCCCGGCCAGCCGCAACTCGGCGCGCCCGGCGATCTCGGCGGCCACCGCGGCAACCTCCCGGTCCGGGTCGGCGCCGCCGACCAGCGCCCCGCCCCGCCCGGGGGCACCGTCCAGATTGACCTGGACCAGCGCGGCCAGCGGCCGGTCCCGATACCGTCCCGCGGCCTGGGCAAGCGCGGCGGCGAGCCGGACACTGTCGACCGAGTGGACCAGGTCGGCGTAGCGCACCACCGACCGGGCCTTGTTGCGCTGCAGCTGACCGACGAAGTGCCAGCGGACCCGGACCCCCGCCGCGGCCACCTCGGCCGCCTTCGGCGCCGCCTCCTGGTCGCGGTTCTCCCCGACGTCGGTGACACCGAGCCCGGCCAGCGACACCACGTCACCGGCCGGGTACGTCTTGGTCACCGCCACCAGGGTGACCTCGGCCGGGTCCCGGCCGGCGGCGGCGCAGGCCCGGTCGATCCGGGCCCGGACCGCGGCCAGGTTGGCCGCGAGCTGGGCCCGGCGCCCGGGTTCGGGCGCCGGAAGGGGTGGTTCGGTCATCGGAGCAGCTCAGGACCCGTTCTTGAGGAAGTCGGGAACGTCCACATCGTCGAAGAGCACCGCCCTGCGCGGCTGCGGGCTCGGCGCCGGGGCCGGCGACGGCGAGACCGGGGCGGCGCTGTGCGGCACCACCGGCTGCCCCGCCTTGCGCGCCGGGTCGACCGGCTTGTACGCCGGCGCCCCGGTGTCGAAGCCCGCCGCGATGACGGTCACCCGCACCTCGTCGCCGAGCGCGTCGTCGATCACGGCGCCGAAGATGATGTTGGCGTCCGGGTGGGCGGCGTCGGTGACCAGCTGCGCCGCGTCGTTGATCTCGAAGAGCCCGAGGTCGGAGCCGCCCGCGATGGAGAGGAGCACCCCCCGGGCGCCGTCCATGCTCTGCTCCAACAGCGGGCTGGAGATCGCCGCCTCGGCCGCCTCCACCGCCCGGTTCTCGCCCCGGGCGCTGCCGATCCCCATCAGCGCGCTGCCCGCACCGCTCATCACGCTCTTCACGTCGGCGAAGTCCAGGTTGATCAGACCGGGCGTGGTGATCAGGTCGGTGATGCCCTGGACACCGGAGAGCAGCACCTGGTCCGCCTGCCGGAAGGCGTCCATCATGCTGATCCCGCGGTCGCCGAGCGCGAGCAGCCGGTCGTTGGGGATCACGATCAGCGTGTCGCACTGGTTACGCAACTCTTCGATCCCCGCCTCGGCCTGCACCTGGCGCCGCTTGCCCTCGAAGGAGAAGGGCCGGGTGACCACGCCGATGGTCAGGGCACCGAGCTTGCGGGCGATGTTCGCCACCACCGGCGCCCCGCCGGTGCCGGTCCCACCGCCCTCACCACAGGTGACAAAGACCATGTCGGCACCCTTGAGCACCTCCTCGATCTCGTCGCGGTGGTCCTCGGCGGCGTTCTTGCCCACCTCGGGGTTGGCACCGGCGCCGAGCCCCCGGGTCAGCTCGCGGCCCACGTCGAGCTTGACGTCGGCGTCGCTCATCAGCAGGGCCTGGGCGTCGGTGTTGATCGCGATGAACTCGACGCCCTTGAGCCCGACCTCGATCATGCGGTTGACGGCGTTGACTCCGCCGCCACCAATGCCGACGACCTTGATGACCGCCAGGTAGTTGTGCGGAGGTGTCATCGGGGTCCTTTCCTTCGGTCTCGGCGGGGGCGCCCACCCCGCCCGGCGATCGGGCCGAGGCGGGGCCGAACAACCAATCGGTACGAGGAGGCGAAGGGTAACCCTCACCCTCTACTAGAGGTCTACAGTTATGTCAACTATTGATCCTCTCGGGGCAACGTATGCGGACGCGCGGCGGGAGCCAAGGACCTGCGCGGCGTGTCGGCACGCCCGCCGACAATCATCACCGACACCCGGCCGGCCGGCCCCCCGGCACCTCAGCGAATGGTCACCACGTGCGGCGTACGGACGTCGATGGTGTCCCCCGCCCGACCCAGCAACGACGTCGCCACCTGAGCCTTGGTGTCGCTGCGCGAGGCGTCGCCCCAGAGCACCGTACGGCCCCCGCGCAGCCGGACCGTGATCCGCGCCGGCGCCTCCACCACCACCTCGACGAGCTGCTCCCGCAGTTCGGGGGTCAACGCCGCCAGCACCTCCAGCGCCGCCCGCGTCGACATGTCCTCCGGACCGGGTGCCGCCAACCGGACCAGTGGCAGCCCGGCCGGCCGGTCGGGGCGGTCCTGGAACACCACCCCGGTCCCGTCCATCACCGCGAACCGCCCGTTCCGCGGCACCACCGCCACCGGGGTCCGCTCGACCACCTCGATCCGCAGCGTGTTCGGCCACTGTCGAGACGCCCGCACCCGGGCCACCGGGGGCAGCGCCGCGACCCGGGAGCGCACCGCCGCGAGGTCCACCCGGGCCAGTGGGGTGCCCTCCGGCACCGCGGCCGCCGCCCGGACCTGCTCGGGAGTGACCAGGGCGGCGCCGACCACCCGGACGGCGCGGACCCCGAGCACCCCCGTCCCGTACGTCAGCCAGCCGCCGGCCAGGCCAAGGACCAGCACCCCGGCGACGACGGTCCAGGGCAGCGCGGCGCGAACCCGCCGCCGCCGGGCGCGCTGGGTGAAGCGACGCACCGACGGTGGCACCGCGTCACGACTCGCCCGGACCAGCCGCCAACCCCGCGCGGCCCCCGGCCCCGCGCCGGCTCGGGCCGAACCCGCCCGCGCCGGTCCCCCCGGCACACCGCCGCCGGCCCGGGCCCGGGGCACCCCGCGGCCGGCCGTTCTCGGTCCGCCGCGGCGGGCCGGCGGGTCCGAACGGTCCCGGGAGCCACCCGACCCGCCCGCGCCGAACCGGCCACCCGGCCCACCCGGACGGCCCGCGCCGGCGCCGCCCGAGCGGTCGCGGGACCCGCCGGGGCTCATTCGGCGTCGCGGGTCGCCACGTCCGGCCCGGCACCGCCGGACGGTGCCGCCCCGGCCCCGTCCCCGCCGACTGACCGGCCGGCGAGCGCGTCGAGCAGTTCGTCGCCCATCAGCGAGATCGGCGGCGCGCCCATGGTCACCACCACGTCGCCCTGCCGCGCCCGCCGCGCCACCTCGGCCGGGACGTCCTCCCAGGAGGGCAGGAAAACCTTGCGCTCGGGCGGCAGGGCGATCGCCTCGGTGAGCGCGGCGCCACCCTCCCCGGGAGCCCGGACCTCGCCCGGGCCGAACACCTCCAGCACCACCGCCTGGTCGGCGATGGCCAGCGCGGTGGCCAGCTCCGCCTGGAGGTCCCGCGTCCGGTAGACCCGGTACGGCTGGAAGACGACGATCAGCTGCCCGTCACCGGCCACCTCGCGCAGGGTCGTCAGGGCGGCGGTCATCGACGTCGGGTGGTAGGCGTACTCGTCGTAGACCTGGATCCCGTTGACGACGCCCTTGCGTTCGAAGCGGCGGCGTACCCCGGGGAAGGCGGCGAGACTCGACACGACCGAGTCCTGGGCGATCCCGAGCTTGCGAGCGGTCAGCACCGCGGCGGCGCTGTTGAGCCCGAGGTGGCTGCCCGGAACCGGAAGCTGGATCTCGCCGAGCGGCTCACCTCCGAGGAAGGCCCGGTAGCGCACCCCGGCGGCCGAGGAGACGATGTCGGTCAGGCGCAGGTCGGCGTCCTCGGCGGTGCCGTAGGTGTAGACCGGCCGTCCCTCGGCACGCAGCACCTCGGCCATCCGCCGGGTGCCCGGGTCGTCCGCGCAGGTCACCACGAACCCCTCGGGGTCGGTCAGCCGGGCGAAGTCGGCGAAGGCCGCCTCCAGGCCGGCGTAGTCGCCGTACGTGTTGAGGTGGTCCTCGTCGATGTTCGTGACGATCGAGACGTAGGGGCGGTAGAGCAGGAACGACCGGTCGCTCTCGTCGGCCTCGGCGACGAAGTACTCGCCGCTGCCGTGGTGGGCGTTCGAGCCGACCTCGGAGATCTCCCCACCGATGACGAAGGACGGGTCGAGGCCGGCCCGCTGCAGGACCAGGGTCACCATCGAGGTCGTGGTGGTCTTGCCATGGGTGCCGGCGACCGCGATGGTGCGCCGCCCGGTCATCGCCGCCGCCAGCGCCTCCGACCGGTGCAGCACCCGCAGACCGCGCTCGCGGGCCGCCACCAGTTCCAGGTGGTCCTGCGGGATCGCGGAGGAGTAGACGACGGTGTCGACGCCGTCCAGGTTGCTCGCCGCGTGGCTCATGTGGATGGTGCCGCCGAGCGCCCGCAGCCCGGCCAGGGCCGGCCACTCCCGCAACTCACTGCCGGAGACCCGGATCCCCCGGGTCAGCAGCAGTCGGGCCAGGCCGCTCATCCCGACCCCACCGACCCCGATCAGGTGTACGGTGCCGAGGTCCTCGGCGGAGAGGGTACCGACCGGACTGAACTGCGCGGTATTCATGACGCCAGCCTTCCACTCACGGCCCGCCCGAGCCGGGTCATCGGGGCAGCGCCCCACCGACGGGCCCACCTCACCGGGCCACCGCCTCGTAGACGAAGTCGAGTAGCGCCTCGTCGCCGTCCCGCCGGCCGTACGCCGCCGCCGCGGCGCTCATCGCAGCCAGCCGGTGCGGATCGCGGATCAGCGGGATGATGTTCTGCTCCACCCAGCTGGCGGTCATCTCGGAGTCGTCCACCAGCAGGCCGCCACCCGCCTCGACCACCGGCAGCGCGTTGCGCTTCTGCTCCTGGTTGCTGTGCGGGTACGGCACGTAGACCGTCGGCAGCCCGACCGCCGCGACCTCCGCACAGGTCATCGCCCCACCCCGGCCCAGCATCAGATCGGCGGCCGCGTAACCCAGCTCCATCTGGGAGAGGTACGGCAGCGTCACGTACGGCACCGGGAGGTTGCCGGGGACCGTGACCGGCTCGTTGCGGGCGCCGATCACGTGCAGCACCTGCACCCCGGCGTAGGTGAGCGCCTTGGCCGCCCCGGCGACCGCGAGGTTGATCGAGCGGGCCCCCTGTGAGCCACCGGCGACGAAGAGGGTCGGCAGGTCGGGGTGGAGCCCGAAGTGGCGCCGGGCGGCGGCGCGCTGCGCCGCCCGGTCGAGGGTGGTGATGCCCCGCCGCAGCGGCACCCCCACCACCCGCGCGTTGCGCAGCGACTCCGCCTGCCGGGGCTGGTGCGGGAAGCCGACGGCGACGTGCTTGGTGAACTTCATGCCGAGCCGGTTGGCGATCCCCGGCGGCACGTTCACCTCGTGGATCACGATCGGCAGCTCCCGGCGCCAGGCGGCCAGGTACGCGGGCACCGAGACGTAGCCGCCGAACCCGATGATGACGTCGGCGCGTACCTCGTCGATCACCTTTCCGGCGGCCCGGGCGGCTTTCCACATCCGGTCCGGCGTACGCATCAGGTTCATGTTGACCGACCGGGGCAGCTGGTACGCCGGGATCTGCCGCAGATCGTAGCCGTGCGCGGGAATCAGCTCGTTCTCCAACCCCTTCGGCGACCCGACACAGGTGATGCGTACCCCCGGGTCGTGTCGACGCAAGCAGTCGGCGAAGGCCAGCAAGGGGTAGATGTGACCGCCCGTGCCGCCTCCCGCAAGCACCACCGACCGCAGCGAACCCATCAACGTCTCCTCTCGCCCGCCGTACCGGCGCGCCCTCTCCTCGTCGCCCGGCCACCCGTTGGCCCGGCCCCGGTCTCCCGCCGTTTCCTGGCCCCGGACGGGGATTCCCGGCGGGACTGCGCGGGCAGGGGTCCGCGCCGACGCGCCGGGGGAAGCGGCGGCAACGGGGCCCAGAGTAGCCGTACCCATCGGGGCGCCGGACGGGCGTGCAGGGCTCGCGCGGCCTCCGGTTCGGCGCGGGCGAAGGAGGCGAGCATGCCGACCGCGGCCAGCGTCACCACCAGGGCACTTCCCCCGTCGGAGATGAACGGCAGCGGCAGGCCGGTGATCGGCAGCAGTCCGACCACCCCGCCGATATTGATCACGGCCTGGCCGACCAGCCAGGCGGTGGCCGCGGTGGCGGCGAGCCGACGAAACGGGTCCGCGACCCGGCGGGCGATCCGCAGCCCGGTGTACGCCAGTACGGCGAAGAGGCTGAGCACCACCGCACAGCCGACCACGCCGAGCTCCTCGGCGACGATGGCGAAGATGAAGTCGTTGTGCGCGGCGGGAAGCCAGTCCCACTTCAGCACGCTCTTGCCCAACCCGACACCGAACCAGCCGCCGTTGGCGATCGCGTACCGGGCCTGGAGGTACTGGTAGCAGCCGTCCAGCCCACACTCCTCCGGGGGCGGCGGGTTGATGAACATGGTGAGCCGGGTCAGCCGGTAGTTCTCCCCGCCCGCCTCACCCGAGCCGGCCCCGATCGAGGCGGCGGCGACCAGCAGGCCGACACCGATCAGCCCGAAGACCGACAGGGTGGCGAAGACCCGCTTGCGGACCCCGGCCGCCCAGAGCAGTCCGACGACGACGGCGAGCAGGCAGAGCATCGTACCCAGGTCGTTGTAGCCGACCAGGACGAAGAGCAGCCCCACCGCCGGAAAGAGCGGGGTGGCCAGCTCCCGCCACCAGCCGAGCGCGGCCCCCTTCCGGGCGATCACGTCGGCGCCCCACAGGACGAGGCCGAACTTGGCCAGTTCGGAGGGCTGCACCTGGACCGGCCCGATGACCAGCCAGAGCAGCTGGGCGTCGATCGGGCCGAGCGTGGTGTCGCCGGTGAGCTTGCCCCACAGGTGCAGCGCGTCGAGCAGGACCAGCAGCACCACGGCGATCCCGAGCGTGGGCAGGCCGAGGACACGGAAGGTCCGGGCCGGGAGCCGCTGACAGATCCAGAACGCGACCAGGCCGAACAGGGCGAAGAGCGCCTGTTTGGCGAACATCGCGAACGGGTTGCCGTCGGTGGCCGACGACCGGACGCTGGTCGCGGAGAAGACCATGGTCAGCCCGATCAGCAGCAGCAGACCCGCGCTGGAGACGAGCAGGTAGTAGGAGGCGAGGGGCCGGGCCAGCAGCCCGCGCAGCGTGGCGAGGCCGCCGGCCAGGTCGAGCCGGGACCCGGCCGCCGGGCCGAGCCCGGAGCCCGCCGGGTACGCCGGTCCGGCGCCCGGCCGCGGCAGGTCGCCCCCGGCGACCCGCCCGCCGTCCGTGCCGCGTCCACCCGCCCGTACGTCCCTCGGGCCGCTCGTCTCCGCACGCCCACCGTCGGGGCCACCGTCCCCCGCCGGTCGCCGTGGCGCCTCGTCCGTCACCGCGCCACTCCTTCGTCCTCCCGCTTGCGCCCATCATCGGCGCTGGCCCGCGCCGCGGGCGGGCAATCGGCCGGCCGGCGTGTCGAGCCGCGTGGGACGGTGGTCGGTTCGGGAGGTGGGCGGTGGTCGACCCGGGAGGTGTCGCCGGACCCCTGGGGAACCGGCGACACCTCCCGGTCACCGAGGAGGCGCCGAGGCCGGGGTCAGCCGACCGCGGCGAGGAACTCGCTGTAGAAGAGCCCCAGGGCGATCGCCACCCCGATCCCCGCGATGATCCAGAACCGGACGACGATGTTGACCTCGCTCCATCCGGCCAGCTCGAAGTGGTGCTGGAGCGGGGACATCCGGAACACCCGCTTACCGGTGGTCCGGAACGAGATCACCTGGATCACGACCGACATCGTGATGATCACGAACAGCCCGCCGAGGATCGGCAGCAGCAGCAGGGTCCGGGTGGACATCGCCATGCCGGCGATCAGCCCGCCGAGCCCGAGCGCCCCGGTGTCGCCCATGAAGATCCGTGCCGGCGAGGTGTTCCACCAGAGGAAGCCGACACAGGCACCGGCCGCCGCCCCGGCGATCAGCGCGATCTCCAGGGGGTCCCGCACCATGTAGCAGTACGCCCCGCCGGCCGCGTACGCCTCGTCGGCGCACCAGTGCCGGTACTGCCAGAACGCGATCAGCCCGTACGCCGCCAGCACCATCACCGAGGCACCGGTGGCCAGACCGTCCAACCCGTCGGTGAGGTTCACCCCGTTGGTCGTCGCCATGACCACGAAGATGAAGATGATCACCGAGGCGATCTTGCCCACCTCGAGCGCGTCGATGTCCCGGATGAACGAGAGCGTCGTGCTGCCGACCGTCAACCCGAAGGAGCTGGGGAAGTAGAGGGCGATCACCCCGAAGACCGCCCCGACCAGCATCTGGCCGAGCAGCTTGCCCCGCTTGTTCAGCCCGGCGCTGTTGCGCTTGCGGACCTTGAGAAAGTCGTCGAGGAAACCGACCGCGCCGGAGAAGACCATCAGGCCGAGCAGCACCAGCCCGGTGATGGTCGGGGTGACCTGGGCGATCTGGTTCTCGGGCAGCGTGGTCAGCGCGAGGTGGCCGGCGACGTACGCGATCACGGTGGCGACGATGAAGACCACCCCACCCATCGTCGGGGTGCCCTTCTTGCCCAGGTGCATCACCGGGCCCTCGGCGCGGATCGGCTGACCGGCCTTCAACCGGGTGAAGACCCTGATCGCGATCGGTGTGGTGAAGAGCGAGATCAGGAACGCCACGAAGACGGCGACGATGACCGCCCTCACGCCGCGACACCTTCCGCCGGAACCGCCGGAACCGCCGTGACAGCCGCGACCGCCGAGACGGGCGACGGTACCGCGACAGCCGGAGACACCGCGACGGCCGCGACCGGCGCGCCCGACGCCACCGGCCCGGTCGAAGCGCTCGCGCCGCTCATCGCGCGCCCTCCTCGGGGGCAACGGCCGCCTCACGCAGCGCGTCGGCCACGTCCCAGGTGCGGTAACGCGAACCCTTCACCAGGACGACGTCGCCCGGCCGCAGCTCGCGCCGTAGCAGCTCGATCGCCGCCTGCTGATCCGTAACCAGCACCGATTCTCCTCCCCAATCCGCCACCGCCGCCGCTCCGTCCCGGATCGGCGCGGCCGGCTCACCGACCACCAACAATCGGTCGACTCCCAGCTCGGCCGCGAGCCGACCGACCTCCTCATGCCCGTCCCGCTCGAACGCGCCCAGCTCGGCCATGTAGCCGAGCACCGCGACGGTGCGCCGCCCCCGGCCCATCCCGGCCAGCGCGTGCAGCGCCGCGCCCGTCGAGGCGGGATTCGCGTTGTACGAGTCGTCGATCACCGTCACCCCGTCGGCGCGGTCGAAGACGTCCATCCGCCGGGTCGAGGGCAGGCCGAGCCCGCCGAGCGCCTCGCCCAGCTCGTCCAGCGGCATCCCCAGGTCGTACGCCACCGCCGCGGCGGCGAGCGAGTTGCCGACCTGGTGCCGCCCGCTGATCCGCAGTCGCACCGGCACCCGCCCGCCCGGGGTCACCAGGGTGTACGCCGCCCGCCCCCGGTCGTCGAGGGTGACCTCCTCGGCCCGGAGGTGCGCGTCGACGGCCTCGCCGACCAGCAGCACCCGGGCGCCCGTCCGGTCCGCCATGGCGCGTACCCGGGGATCGTCGGCGTTGAGCACCGCGAGCCCGTCCGCCGGCAGCGCCTCGACCAGCTCCCCCTTCGCCTGCGCGATCGCCTCGACCGAGCCGAACTCGCCGATGTGCGACACCCCCACGTTGGTCACCAGGGCGATCCGGGGCGGGGCGATCTCACAGAGATAGCGAATGTGGCCGATCCCCCGGGCCCCCTTCTCCAGCACGAGGTAGCGCGTGTCGGCATCGGCCTGCAGGGCGGTGTACGGATGCCCCAGCTCGTTGTTGAACGAGCCCGGCGGCGCGACCGTCGGACCGAGCCGGGCGGTGAGCTGGGCCACCAGGTCCTTGGTGGTGGTCTTGCCGGACGAGCCGGTCACCCCGACCACGGTCAGCGTGGGGAGCCGGTCCAGCACCACCCGGGCCAGCCGGCCCAGCGCCGCCCGGGCGTCCTCGACCAGCACCATCGGCACACCGTCGACCGGCCGGGAGCCGAGCACCGCCACCGCACCACCGTCGGCGACCGCCGACGCCGCGAAGTCGTGACCGTCCACCCTCTCGCCGGGGAACGCCACGAAGAGCCCACCCGGACGGATGACGCGGGAGTCGAACTCGACCGGACCGGTGACGGTCAGGTCCGGATCGTCGGCGGCCAACCGGCCGCCGACGGCGGCGGCGATCTCGGCCAGGGTCATCGGGATCATCGGCGCCCCACCACGCTGTCGAAACGGGCGGCCAGCGCGCTCGCCAGCTCGACCCGGTCGTCGAAGGGCTCGGTACGGCCGGCGATCTCCTGGCCGCGCTCGTGCCCCTTGCCGAGGACCGCGACCACGTCACCGGGCTCGGCGAGCCGAACCGCCTCCGCGATGGCGGCCCGGCGGCCCGCCACCTCCAGGATCCGGGCCGGCGTACCGGCCTCCTCCGCACCCCGGCGCACCGCGGCCCGGATCACCGCCGGGTCCTCACTGCGCGGATTGTCGTCCGTGATCACCGCCACGTCGGCCCCCCGCGCCGCCGCGGCGCCCATCATCGGACGCTTGCCGGGATCCCGGTCGCCCCCGGAGCCGATCACACAGATCAGCCGGTGGTCGGCGCCGGCCAGCCCACGCAGGGCGGCAAGGACGGCGACCACGGCGTCCGGCTTGTGGGCGTAGTCGACCACCCCGTGGACCGGGCCGGGGGCGGCGACCCGTTCGAGCCGGCCGGGCACCCCCGGGCAGGCGGCGACCCCGGCCGCCGCCACCGCCGGATCCACCCCGGTCGCGACCAGGGTGGCGATCGCCAGCAGCGCGTTGGCGACGTTGTGCCGCCCGGGCAGTCCCACCCCCGCCTCGACCATTACCCCGTCCGGTCCGTAGGCGGTGAAGGTCTGGGCGTAGCCGGAGTCGCGAATCGCCTCGGCGCGCCAGGTGGCGGCCGGGTCGCCGGCGGCCGAGTAGGTGATCGTCCCCGGCTTGCGCAGCGGAACCAGCGCCGGGTCGTCGTGGTTGAGCACCTCGACGGCGCAGCGGCCGTCGAAAAGCCGGGCCTTGGCCGCGAAGTAGTCGGCGGCGTCGGCGTGGAAGTCCAGGTGGTCGGAGCCGAAGTTGGTGTAGCCGCCGACGCGGAACCGCACCCCGCCGACCCGACCCAGGGCCAGGGCGTGGCTGGAGACCTCCATCGCCACCGCGGTGACGCCCCGCTCCCGGGCGGCGGCGAGCATGGCGTGCAGGTCGGGCGCCTCGGGGGTGGTCCGGACGCTGGCCACGGTGAGGTCGCCGAGCCGGGTCTCCACGGTGCCGATCAGACCGGTGACGTGCCCGGCGGCCCGCAGCCCCGACTCGATCAGGTACGTCGTGCTGGTCTTGCCGGCCGTCCCGGTGATCCCGATCATGGTGAGCCCGGCCGTCGGGTCGCCGTAGACCGCGCCGGCGACCTCGCCGAGCACCGCCCGCGGGTCCGGGACGACCAGGGCCGGCAGCCCCGCCTCGCGGGCCGCCGCCGCACCGGCCGGGTCGGTGAGCACGGCGACCGCGCCGGCCTCCGCGACGGCCGGAACGAACTCGGCACCGTGCCGGCGGGCGCCGGGCAACGCCGCGTACAGGTCGCCGGGCCTGACCTCACCGCTGGCGTGGGTCAGCCCGGTGACCGCCACGTCGGCGGCCTCCGGCGGCAGGTCGACGGAGACCCGCGCGGCAAGCTCGGCGAGCCGGCGCGGTGTCACGGCCTGGGGTCGGGGATTGCCGGGCACGGCGTCAGACCCTACCCCGTCGGGGGGTACGCCCCGCACAGCCGCCCCGGTGGTTTGCCCGCACCTACCGATGATGTCCTGTTCGGCCTGGTCAACGCGGATAGACGACAAACTTCGGCGGCGTGCTGCCGGTTGCGGGCACCCGATAGTGCCGCAGGGTGTACTCCATCATCTCCTTGAACGCCGGGGCGGCGATGTCCCCGCCGCCGCCCCGCGGGGTGTACGCGAAGACCGCGATCACGTAGTGGGGCTGGTCCGCCTGGTCCATACCGATGAACGAGGCGACCTCGCCCGGGGCGTACCGGCCGTTCACCACCCGGGAGCCCGTGCCGGTCTTGCCGGCGACCCGGTAGCCGGGGATGGCGGCCTTGGTGGCGGTGCCGCCCTCGATCGAGACCGGCGCCTCCAGCAGCTGACGCAGGGCGGCGGCAGTGGCCGGGCTCAGCACCTGGCGGGTCTTCGGGGCCGGGCCGGGGCGGGGCGGGCCGTCCGGCGGGATGATCTCCCGCACCAGGTGCGGCTGCACCCAGACACCGTCGTTGGCGATCGCCGCGTAGACGGCCGCCATCTGCAGGGGCGTCACGTCGACGCTGTGCCCGATCGGCACCGACCCGTACGTCGATCCGCTCCACTCGGCCGGCTTGAGCACCCGGCCGGCGGCCTCGCCGAGCACCCCCTCCCCGGTGGGCTGGCCCAGCCCGAACCGGAGCTGGTACTGGTAGAGCTTCTCCGGGCCGAGGGCGTCGGCGATGCGGATCGTCCCGACGTTGGAGGAGTACCCGAGCATCCCCGCGACGCTCAGCTTCCGGCCCTGCGCCGGGTGGGTGTCCTGGAAGTACCGGTCGCCCTTCCAGACGCCGTTCGGGATCCGCCAGGCGGTCTGCGGGGTGATCACCCCCTCCTCCAGCCCGGCGCCGAAGACGATCGCCTTGTGCACCGAGCCGGGGTCGACCACGAAGCTGGTGGCCGCGTCGTTGCGGTCCTCGGCCGGGTACTTCTTCCAGTCCGCGGCGTCGTAGGTCGGGTAGCTGGCCTGGGCGAGCACCTCGCCGGTACGGACGTCGAGAACGACGGCGGCGCCGATCTCCCCGTTGACCTCCCGCATCCGCTCGCTGAGAATCCGCTGCACCACGTACTGGAGGTCCCGGTCGATGGTGAGCTGGAGCGAGCTGCCCGGTCGGGCCTTGGTGACCCGGTTGTAGCCGCCCGGGATCTCGGCGGCCAGTTCGCCCTTGCCCACCTCGTAGACCCGCTTGCCGTTCACCCCCCGCAGCAGGTCGTCGTAGCGGGCCTCCAACCCCTCCAGCCCGGTGAGCTCCTCGCCGGTGAAGCCGAGCAGATTCGCCGCCAGGTCGCCGCCGGGGACCTCCCGACGCTCGTCACGGCCGGTGCCGATCCCGGGCAGGTCGAGATCCATGATCTTCTCGGCGGTGGCGATCTCCACCCCGCGCGCCAGGTACTCGAACTGCGACGGTCGCCCGTCGGGACGCTTCTGCGGCCTCATCCGCTCGGTCAGCTCGGAGACCGGGATGCCCAGCAGCGGCGAGAGCGCCGCCGCGGTGCGGGCCGGGTCGGTGATCTGGGTGGGGTCGGCGAAGACGTACCGCGCCTCGACCGAGTGGACCAGCGGCGCGCCGTACCGGTCGTAGATGGCCCCGCGCGGGGCCGGCAGGACGACCTCCCGGACCCGGTTGGCGAGGCCGTTGCCGTCGTACTCCGGCGCGTCCACCACCTGCAGGGCGACCAACCGGATGCCGATGGTGGTGAACATGGCGAGCACGAGCAGCGTGCCGATCCGCAGCCGGCGCTGCGGGTCGGCGAGACGCAGCGGGCGACGGGGCCGGCGCCGCGGCGGGCGGCGGCCCGATCCGTCGCCGCCGGACGCCGCGCCCGCCGGGTCGGTCGCCGGCCGGCGCGGCGGCGCCGGCTTCGCCATCTCGCCGTCCCGGACCGGCCGGGCGGTGAGGGTCCGTCCGGCGCCACTCGCCGCGGTGCGGTGCACGGTCCGGGCGGCGCCGACGCGACCGCCGTCGAGCACCTGCAACGCGGGTCGGAACGGGTCGCCGGACCGACTGGTCCGCGGGGTACGCCGCACCCGCGCCTCGGCGGTGCGCCCCCAGGGGACGGCCCCGTCCGGGTCGCCGAGCGGCGTCCGGTAGCGCCGCGAGAGTTCCGGGGCGTCCCGCACCGTACGCCCGCGCGGGGTGTAGGCACGGGCCTCGGAGATCCCGGAGAAGCCGGACCGCCCGGTCGGGCCGCCGGCCTCCCGACCTGCGCCGGGCTCCCGGTCGCCGCCCGGGCGTGACGCGCCGCGCCGGGACACCGACGTGTCCCGGCGCGGTTCGTCGGACCGCGGGGTCACCGGCTATTCCCCGGTGCCCTGCTGGCTGGTGATCGCCGGCTCGCCGCCGGCCGGCTGCGGTACGCCGATCACCTGACCGTCCGGCAGCCGGATGAAGGCGGGCGGGCCCGCGTCGACCAGGCCCAGCTTGCGCGCCCGCGCGGTCAGGTTGCCCGGTACCTTCGCCTCGTCGATCTTCTGCTGCAGTTGCTGCTGCTGGATGTCCAGGCTGGACTGCTGCTGCTGCAGCCGCTCCAGCCGGAACGCGTTCTCGTTGACCTTGCTGTTGACGACCAGGATCCCGAGCATCCCGCCGACGACCAGCACCAGGATCAGCGCCACGAAGGAGACCCGGGGGCGGGCCACCGGCAGCGGCGGCGCGACCCGCAGCCGGGTCCGCCACGCCGCCGGCGCCGCAACGCCCGACTCCGCCGGCCGCTCCGGCCGCTCGTCCGAGCTGTCCCAGACCCGCACCGTGCGGCTGGGCTCGGCCGACGGCTCCCAGTCTCCGGCCGCCCGCAGCGCGGCGCTGCCCTGCGTCGGGTACTCTCGTGCCCCCCGCACCCGACGCGACGAGATCACCGTGGACCGTCCGCCACCCGTACGCCCGGTTCGCTGCACCGTGGTCCGGCCCCCCGACCGCGGTGTTCGCTGCCCAGCGCCGCGCGTCACGTCGGGCTCAACCCGACGCTCGCGCCTGTTGACGTTCATGTTCCCTCCCCCTGTACCGTCGTGCCGCCGTCGTCGGTCGACGACCGCGGCGGGTCCTGCGTCGCCTCGAACCCGTCCGACTCCCCGGCGACGCCCCGGCCGGGCCGTTCGCGGTCGGCCCTCCTCGTCGTCGGGGTCCGGTCGTCGGTCGGGTCGATCCGTTCCGCCGCCCGCAGCCGTGCCGAGGCGGCGCGCGGGTTGGCCGCCACCTCCGCCTCGCCCGGCATCTCGGCCCCCCGGCTGAGCAGCCGCAGCGTCGGTCCGCTGCCGGGCAGCTCCACCGGAAGGTCGACCGGCCCTGTGCTGCGGGCCCGGCCGGCGAACACCTGTTTGGTGATCCGGTCCTCCAGCGAGTGGTAGGAGAGCACCACCACGCGACCGCCCACGGACAGCGCGTCCAGGGCGGCCGGCAAGGCCGTCTCCAGCGCGGCCAGCTCCCGGTTGACCTCGATCCGTAAAGCCTGAAACGTTCTCTTCGCCGGATGCCCCCCGGTACGTCGGGCCGGGGCCGGGATCGCCTCCCGCACCAGCTCCGCCAGCCGGGCCGACGAGGTGAGCCGCGAGCGCTGCCGCTCCCGGACGATCGCCGAGGCGATCCGGCCGGCGAACCGCTCCTCGCCGTAGACCCGCAGCACCCGGGCGAGCTCGCCGTGCGAGTAGGTGTTGACCACCTCCTCGGCGGTGGTGCCGGTGGTCTGGTCCATCCGCATGTCCAGCGGCGCGTCCTGCGCGTAGGCGAACCCGCGGTCGGGCGCGTCGAGTTGGAGCGAGGAGACACCGAGGTCGAACAGGACAGCGTCCACCTCGGAGTAACCCAGCCGGGCCAGCACGTCCGGGAGCTCGTCGTAGACCGCGTGGACCAGGTGGATCCGGTCGGCGTACGGTGCGAGTCGTGCCCGCGCGTGCGCCAGGGCCTCGGTGTCGCGGTCGAGTCCGACCAGGACGGTCCGGGGGTGCGCGGCCAGGACCGCCTCGGCGTGCCCGGCGAGACCGAGGGTGGCGTCGACGTACACGGTTGCCCGGTCGGCCCGGTCCAGGGCGGGGGCGAGCAGCTCAAGACAGCGCTCGAGCAGCACCGGTACGTGCGTACCGCGTAGCTCCCCCATCGTGACCCCCCAGTGACCCCTGTCTCGCCCGGACGTGCCCGGGTTCCCGTTGCCCGTCGTACCGCCAGATCCCCATCCGCTCTGGTCCCCCGGGTCCGACCGTCGGACCACCGGACGATCGCGCCTGGCACCGGGGAAGAGGCGCCAGGAACGTCGAGCGGGTGGAGATCTGGCGGTACGTCGGGCGTCGGCACGCCGCCCTACAGTCCGCCCGGCAGCACCCCCTCCTCGATGTCGGCGAACTCCTCTTCGCTCTCTGCGAGGTAGGTCTCCCAGGCGCGCTTGTCCCAGATCTCCACCCGGGTACTCGCTCCGATCACCACCAGATCCCGATCCAGCCCGGCGTACTCCCGCAGGTGGATCGGGATGGTGACGCGACCCTGCTTGTCCGGGATCTCGTCGTGGGCGCTCGCGAAGAAGACCCGGCTGTAGGCCCGGGCGGCCTTGTGCGTCATTGGCTGCTCGCGCAGCTGTGCCGCGATGCGCTGGAACTCGGGCATCGGGAACACGTAGAGGCAGCGCTCCTGCCCTTTGGTGATCACGACACCTCCCGCCAGCTCATCCCGGAACTTGGCCGGAAGGATCAGCCGGCCCTTGTCGTCCAGGCGAGGGGTGTGCGTGCCGAGAAACACCGGCCCCAACCCCCTCGCCCTTCCCAGCGGCGTTCGCGGCGCCGCTGCCCCCCGGGCCGACGGGCCCTCCTGGCCCCCCAACGCGCCCCACTCTACTCCACTTCCCTCCACCCGCAACCAGAATCGCCCGGAAAACCCGCCTGTTCTCCAGACGAAACCGCACGTCAACCGGGGTGGCGGTCGGTGGAGGGGATCGAGGCTCCCCACCCGGCGGTCCGCAATCCGACAGCCCCTCACGACCGCCGAATCGCCAGACATGCCGCATAAATCCGGCGCCCCGTGACGCCGGCTCGGCGGGGCGTGGAGGGAAGTGGAGGAAAACTGCCGCCCGGCCACGGGCCGAGTGGAGGAAAGCCGCCCGGGTACGCCGTCAGCGCGGCACCGGATGCTCGGACGAGCGCAGCCGCGGCCAGTCGGCGACGAGTTCCAGGGCGGCCCGGACGGGATCCCCGGCCCAGCGGCTGGCGAACGCGTCGACCAGGGTCCAGCCCAACCGGGTCAACGACCGGTGCCGTCGCAGGTGCGCCGCCACGCCGTCCGGGTGCACCCGGCAGATCAGCCCGACCGCCCCGGCACCCGAGCCCGCGCAGAGGTCCACCGTCCAGCGCCCGACCGGGTACCGCAGCCGCACCGGTACGCCGAGCCGGTGCAACTCCGCCGCCAACGCACCGGTCCAGTCCCGGTCCCGCCGGTCGGCCTCCGCGGCCGGCCCGGCGTAGGGTTCGCCCCGCGGTGGTGGTGGCACCTCGGCGTACCGCAGGTACTCGCCGAGCAGACCGTCCGGATCGGACAGCGACGTGAGCACCACCATCCGGCGCCGGGCCCGGGTCACCATCACGTTGAACAGATGGGGATCGGTCAGGAACCGCAGCCGGCCGGCCGGAACGGGATCGCTCAGCGCCAGCGAGAGGACCACCGTCTCCGCCTCGCTGCCCTGGAAGGAGTGGACCGTGCCGACCCGCAGCCCGAGCCGCGCGATCTCGGTCACCGGGAAGGCGTCGACGAGCGCCGCCTCCAGGGCCGCCGCCTGGGCCCGGAAGGGCGTGATGACGCCGATCCCCGCCTCTCCCCCGGCGGCGAGTCGCCGTACCACCGCCACCGCCGCCTCCACCTCGGCCCGGTTCACCCCCGCCTCGGTGCTGGCGTCGGGCACCCGTACCACATCGATCACGTCGGCGGCCTCGTTGCCCGGATGGTGGGTCGCCACCGCGATGCGGTCGGCGTAGAACCGGTGCGCGGAGAACGCGATCAGGTGCGGCGCGCAGCGGTAGTGCTCGTCCAGCCAGGTGGTCGGCGCGGCTCCGGCCGCGAGGTCGAAGGCACTGACCCGGCGTACGTCCCACCGGCTGTCCAGCCCGTGCCGGCGCAGCGTCGCCGCGACATCCACGTCCGCGACGAACGAGACGAAACGCAGCTGCCGGGGATCGCCGACCACCAGTGCCCGGCGGGCCCGCGCCAGCACCGGGGCGGCCCGGATCTGGTCGGTGTGCGACGCCTCGTCCAGGATCACCAGGTCGAAGAGGCCGGGCACCGGAGGCAGCAGCTCCTCGACGTCGGTCACGGTGCCGATCCACAGTGGCAGCGCCCGCACCAGCGCCGCCCCCTCAAGCTCGGCGATTATCTCCCGCCGACGGTTGCGGCCGGCCCGCAACGCCGTACTCAGCGCCGCCGCGCTCCGCCGGGCCTCCTCGTCCCAGCGCGTGGCGCTGCGCGCGCGGCTGCGCATCGCCGTCCCCACCGCCGCCGCCAGCGTCTCGTCCGCCGCCAGCAGCTCGGCGAGGAGGGGATGGGTGTCCGCCCCGCCGACGGTGGCGAGGTTGGCCGCCGCGGCGACCGCCCGGGCCGCCTCGACCGCCTCGGCGATCCGGTCGAGCGACACGGTACGGCCGGCGCCGAGCCGGCGCCGCAGCCGGTCACCGGGCCGTCCCGGGAGGAAGCGGCGCCACCAGGCGTCGGCGGAGTCCCGAGCCCACCCCACCGCCCGGGCGACCGAGTCGAGATCGACGTCGGAGGCGAAGACCCCCGGCACGTCGAACCGGAGCCCGGGCAGCCTCGGCTCCCACCGGGGCACGGTCTCCGCCAACCGCTGCAGCTCCAGCAGCCGGGACAGCTCCGCGGTGATCCGGTCCACCTCGGTGGCCGCCCGGGTCACCGCGGCCTCGTCCGCGGCCAGGACGTCGGGCCCCACCACCTCGTCCGGTCCCCGCCCCAGAATCTGGGCGATGGCCTCGCGGCGCTCCGCGTCGCCGAAGAGCACCGGGGTCGGCCCGGGATACCGCTCCAGCAGCTCGGCGAGGACGTCGGCGGCGTGCGAGGACTGGGTGACCACCAGGACGCTGCCGCCCCGGTCGACCACGTCGATCGCCGCCGCCACCACGGCGTGGCTCTTGCCGTTGCCCGGTGGCCCGGACAGCACGGTCAGCGGCTGGTGCCGGACCCGGCGGACCACCTCGGCCTGGGCCTCGTTCAGCGGCATCGGCGACCGCACCGGCTCGGCCGCGCCGGTGGGGCCCGACGGAGCGTTGCCGGGCTCCGGCTTCGGCTGGGGGTCGGGGCGCAGGCCGTACACGGTCGCCAATGCCGTCTCGTCCAGGCCGGGCCGACCCGCCCAGGCCCGGAGCCCGTCGGCGAGGGCGACACCGGCGAGGTCCCGAACGCTGAACAGCGCTGCGGCGACGTAGAGCACCAGCCCCCGGGTCGGCAGCTCGGCAAAGCCCTCCCGGGTCTGCCGGTCGACCTCGGAGATCGGCAGCCCGGCCGCCTCGGCGACGCGACGCAGCCACGCCTCGGTCTCGGGCGCGGAGAGCCACGCCGCCGAACCGGGTGTGTGGGCGCTCAGCCGCTCTCCGGCCGCCCGCGACCGCACGAGCGACTCGATCCGCGCGGTCGCCTCCAGCCGCGCGGCGACGGTCCGGTCCTCGATCAACGGGGTGAGCTCGAGGTCTCCCGCGGAGACGACGCGGTAGCCGTACAGCGCCCGTTCCAGCCGGACCGGTTCGCTCACCAACGGCAGCCGGACCCGGCGCCGGACCCCGTCGGTTTCGATCGCCCCGGCGACCAGCCCCCAGGCGCGGCGCAGTGTCCGCTCGTCGCGGTGCAGCATGTCGGCGGCGGCCAGCCGGTTCACCTCGCGGGACACACCGCAGCGCTCCGGGTCCGGCAGCCAGATCAGTGGCTGCCCCGGCCGGGTGACGTCGAGAACCCGTGGAGACGTCGCCGGGGCAAGATCGGCAAGGGCTTGGAGCACGGTGGCGACGGTGGGGTTCATCGGCAGCCGAGGGTATCCGCCCGAGGCCCGTACCGGCGGGGTCCGGAGGGTGGCGCGGTCCCTCGTGCGACGGCCACCCGCCCCGCGCCGTCCGGTAACCTCGCTCGCGTGACGGACGGGAAAATGCCCCTTCGGGCAAAGGTGGCCAGCTCCGTGTCGCGGACCGCTGCGGCGCTGTCCCGGGCCGCCGGCCGAGGTGACGGCTCGGTCATCGGCGGATGGATCGGTCTCAAGATCGACCCGGATCTCCTCGCGCACCTGTCGGCCGGCCGCGCCATCGCGCTGATCTCGGGAACCAACGGCAAGACGACCACCACTCGGCTGACCGCCGCCGCGGTCGGCGTACTCGGCCCGGTCGCCACGAACTCGTTGGGGGCGAACATGCCCACCGGGCACACCTCCGCGCTGGCCAAGGCGGGCAACACCCCGTACGCCGTGCTGGAGGTCGACGAGCACTACCTCCCCCAGGTGCTGGAGGCGACCAACGCCCGCGTCGTCGCGCTGCTCAACCTCTCCCGCGACCAGCTCGACCGGGCCAAGGAAGTGTCGATGATGGCGCAGCTCTGGCGGGCCGCGCTGGTCCGCCACCCGGGGGTACGGGTGGTCGCCAACGCCGACGACCCGATGGTGGTCTGGGCGGCGACCCCTCCGGCGAACCGCAGCGAGGCGGTGCAACCGGCCCCGGTGACCTGGTTCAGCGCCGGCCAGCGCTGGCGCGACGACTCGTGGGTCTGCCCGGAGTGCGGCTCGCCGATCGAGCGGATGGCCGACCAGTGGTGGTGCACCGGATGCTGGCTGCGCCGCCCCGAGCCGCAGTGGGTGGTCGAGGACGACGGGGTGGTCGACCCCGCCGGCGCCTGGCACAAGGTGGTGCTGCAGCTACCGGGCCGGGTCAACCTCGGCAACGCCGCCACCGCCCTCGCCGTCGCGGCCGAGTTCGGCGTACGACCCGCCGACGCCGTCTCCCGGCTGGCCGGGGTCACCTCGGTCGCCGGCCGGTACGCGCAGGTGGTGCGGGACGGGCGGACCATCCGGCTGCTGCTGGCGAAGAACCCGGCGAGCTGGCTGGAGGCGTTCGACATGGCCGAGGTCGCCCCGACCCTGCTCTCGATCAACGCCCGGGACCCGGACGGGCTGGACACCTCGTGGCTCTTCGACGTCGACTTCTCCCCGCTGCGCGGCCGCCAGGTGCTGATCACCGGTGACCGTGCCTTCGATCTGGCGGTCCGGCTCGAGGTCAACGATGTACCGTTCCACCACGTACGGACCTTCTCGGACGCGATCGCGAGCGTCCCGCCGGGCCGGCTTGAGGTGATCGCCAACTACACGGCGTTCCAGGACATCCGAGCGGAGCTGAACCGTGTCAACTGACCGGGCGTATCCCGTACCCGCTCCCGGCGGGGAGAGCACGCTGCGCATCGTCTGGATCTACCCGGATCTGCTCTCCACCTACGGCGACCGGGGCAACATGCTGATCCTCGCCCGCCGGGCCCAACTGCGCGGCATACCGGTGGAGACCATCGAGGTCCGCTCCGACCAGCGGCTCCCCACCACCGCCGACATCTACCTGATCGGCGGGGGCGAGGACGGCCCGCAGGCGCTCGGCGCCCAGCGGCTGATCGCCGACGGTGGGCTGCACCGCGCGGTCGCCCAGGGGTCGGTGGTCTTCGCGGTCTGCGCCGGCTACCAGCTGCTCGGCGGCTCGTTCTTCGCCAAGGGCACCAAGTGCGCCGGGCTCGACCTGCTCGACCTGCACTCCGACCGGGGGTCGACCCGGGCCGTCGGCGAGCTCGCCGGCGACATCGATCCCCGGCTCGGGCTTCCGCCGCTGAGCGGGTTCGAGAACCACGGCGGCCGGACCCACCTCGGCCCGGGAGTCTCCCCGCTGGCCCGGGTCACCAGCGGAATCGGCAACGAGGGCATCACCGAGGGAGCCTGGCGGGGCAAGCTGCTCGGCACGTACGCGCACGGCCCGGCGCTGGCCCGCAACCCGGCCCTGGCCGACCTGCTGCTCCGCTGGGCGACCGGCGTGCACCAGCTGCCGCCGTTGGATGACACCTGGTCCGAGCGCCTGCGCGCCGAGCGCCGGGCGGCCCTGGCAGCCCGGGCGTGACCGGAGGGGTCGGGCGGCTGCCGCGCCAACGGCCGGTCGCCCGGTTCACCCTCCTGGTGCTGCTGCTCGGGCTCTGCGGACTCGCCCTGCTGGTGGTGCCCCGGCCCGAACTGGCCGCGCTGCCGCGGCTGGTCGACCGGCTGGGGCCGCTGGCCCCGGTCGCCGCGGTGCTGGTGGGGGCGGTGCTGATGCTCGCCCTGGTCCCCCGGACCGCGATCACGGTGGTCTGGGGGGCGCTCTTCGGGCCGCTCGCCGGGGCCGGCTACACGCTGGGCTCCGCCCTGCTGGCCGCCGCCGCGGGCTTCGCGGTCGGCCGGCTGCTCGGTCGGGACTTCGTCGCCGCCCGGGTACGCGGCCGGCTGGCCCGGCTGGACCACTGGTTCACCCGGCAGAGCGTCCTCGGGGTGATCTCCGTACGGCTGGTGCCGCTCGGCGGCTACGGACTGGTCAGCTACGGCTACGGCACCACCGGCGCGCGGCTGCTGCCGTTCCTGGTCGGCAGCGTCCTCGCCTCGGCCCCGTCGGCGTTCGGCTACGCCGCGGTCGGGGCGGCGGTGGTCGCGCCGGACGAGGTGAACTGGCTGACCGTCGCTCCAGCCGGACTGGGCCTGGCCGTCGCCGCCGGGCTCGGGGCCCGTTGGTGGTGCGCCAGGCGGGCCGCACCGCGCGAGGTCCCCGCCGACCACGACGAGGCCGGGCGGTAGCGGACTCCGACCACCGATTCACTCCTTTTGGGTTGTATGCCCGATAGCGTCGCTCCGGCGGTACGGTGAGGAGTGTCCGCCGGTCGCGCAGTATTCCCCAGCAGGTGGCGGCATGCCCCGGCGGCACGCCCCGGCGTGGACCGCCGGGTCTGCAGGGACCGGAACGGGCGGCCCGGACCGGCGGCGATCGGCAGCGGGGGGATCAGGTGAAGTCGTACGCGGAGACGGTCGGGGCGGTCCAGACCGCCGACACCGCGGTCGTCCGCGGCCCCACCTCGGTGGTGGTACGCCTACACGTCAACGGCACGCCCCGGACCATTCTGGTCGAGCCCCGGGTCAGCCTGCTCGACGCGCTGCGGGACCGGCTCGGCCTGACCGGCGCCAAGAAGGGCTGCAACCAGGGCGCCTGCGGGGCCTGCACGGTCTGGGTCGACAAGCGACGGGTCCTGGCCTGCCTGACCCTCGCCATCGCCTGCGAGACCCGTGAGATCACCACGATCGAGGGGCTCTCCGACGGGGTGGAGCTGCACCCGATGCAGCAGGCGTTCATCGACCACGACGCCTTCCAGTGCGGCTACTGCACCCCGGGGCAGATCATGTCGGCCGTGGCCCTCCTCGCCGAGGGACACGGCGCCGACGACGACCAGATCCGGGAGTGGATGAGCGGCAATCTCTGCCGCTGCGCGGCGTACCCGAACATCCGGGCCGCGATCCGGACGGTCCGCGACGCGGCGACGAACCAGATCCCGGCCACGGCCGCGGAGGGTGGCTCCACCCGGCCGGAGCCGGCGCGGGCCAGACCGGCCGGGGTCGGCCCGACCGAGACCGGGCCACCACCGGCCGGGTCCGGACGGCCCGGACCGGCGGAGGGCCCGGCGGCGGAAGGAGGTCCTGGTGCGGCCGCTTAGCTACTCCCGGGTGGCCGACGTCGCCACCGCGGTCGGCACCGTCGCCGCCGACCCGGACAGCACGTTCCTGGCTGGCGGCACCACCGAGGTGGATCTGCAACGCGTCTACGTCTCCCCGGCGCGCCGGCTGGTCGACATCAACGACCTGCCGCTGCACCAGATCGAGGAGCTGCCCGGCGGCGGCGTCCACATCGGTGCCCTGGCACGGATGAGCGACGTGGCCCAGGCCCTGCCGATCCGGCGCCGCTTCCCGATGATCTCCCAGGCCCTGCTGCTGGGCGCCTCACCGCAGCTGCGCAACATGGCGTCGATCGGCGGCAACCTGCTGCAACGGGTCCGCTGCGGCTACTTCCGAGACGTGGCCGCGCGCTGCAACAAGCGCGAGCCGGGCACCGGGTGCAGCGCCATCCACGGGATCAACCGGGGGCACGCGGTCCTCGGCACCACCGAGTACTGCATCGCCACCCACCCCTCCGATCTGGCGGTCGCGCTGGTCGCGCTCGACGCGGTCGTGCTGACCCAGGGTCCGGACGGACCCCACCGGTACGCGATCGACGAGTTCTTCCTGCTCCCGGGGGACACCCCGCACCGCGAACATCCACTCGCCCACGGCGAGCTGGTGGTCGCGGTCGAGGTGCCACCGAACCCGATGGCGAGCCGGTCACTGTATCTGAAGGTGCGCGACCGCGAGTCGTACGAGTTCGCGCTCGCCTCGGCCGCGGTGGCGGTCCGGCTCGACGGCGGGACCGTCGCCGAGGTCCGGCTGGCGCTCGGCGGCGTCGCCACCGTGCCCTGGCGGGCCCGCCGGGCCGAGGCGACGCTGACCGGCGCACCGGCCACGGTGGAGAGCTTCGCCGCGGCGGCCCGGGAGGAACTCGCCCCGGCGGTCGGGTACGGGATGAACGACTTCAAGATCGAGCTGGCCCGGCGAACCATCGTCCGGGCGCTGCGGATGGCGATCGGCGACCCGGACCTGCGCGACGGTACGGCGGCGGGGCTGCTCAGCCAGGACGACCACGGGTCATGAAGCCCGACGACGGAGGCCGGGTCATGGATCGCGGCACCCGGAACGGGGTGGCGAGCCGCGGCGACCGGGGGTCTCGCGCCGCGGCGACAAGGCGGAGGTGAGGGGTCATGAGTCCGGCGATCGGTGCGGCGCTCGACCGGGTGGACGGTCGGGCCAAGGTGACCGGGGCCGCCCGGTACTCGGGTGAGATCCCGCTCCCCGGTCTCGCGTACGCCGTGCTCCTCGGCGCCCAGGTGCCGAGCGGCCGGATCATCGGCATCGACCGCCAGGCGGCGATGACGGCGGACGGAGTGATCGCCGTCCTGACCCACCTGGACCTGCCCCGGGTCGCGGCCCGGCCGAGACTCTTCCCGTCGCTGGCCGGGCTGACCGCGCACGGGCAGAGCTACTTCCCGATGCAGGACGACGTGGTCCACTACGCCGGGCAGCCGGTGGCGATCGTCGTCGCCGACACCCTGGAACGCGCCGAGCACGCCGCCACGCTGGTCCGGGTCAGCTACGCGGAGACGCCCGCGCTGACCCTGCTCGACCAGGGACGGGAGCAGGCGTACGAGCCGGAGAAGATCTTCGGCGGGCTGGTCCCGGGGCGGAACCCGACCCGGGGCGACCCGGAGGCGGCGCTGCGGGACGCGGAGGTGACGCTCGACCTGACGTACCGGTTCGCGGTCAACCACCAGAACCCGCTGGAGCCGTCGACCACCACCGCGGTCTGGGACGACGTCGACCGGCTGACCCTCTACGACTCGACCCAGGGGCCGACCGCGACCCAGCTCAGCGTCGCCGAACTGCTCGGCCTGCCGCCGGTCAACGTCCGGGTGGTGAGCCACTACGTCGGTGGCAGCTTCGGGTCGAAGGCGCTGATCTGGCCGCACGTCACCCTCGCCGCGCTCGCCGCCCGCCAGGTCGGCCGCCCGGTCCGGCTCGCGCTCAGCCGCGACCAGATGTTCCACTCCTGCGGGCACCGGGAGGAGCAGGAGCAGCGGATCCGCATCGGCGCCGACCGGAACGGGCGACTGACCGCGCTGACCCACGACAAGATCGGACTGACCTCGCACTTCGACGACTGGGCCGAGACGTCGCTGGAGTCGGCGGCGATCACCTACGCCTGCCCGAACTACGCGGGCGGCTACCGGCTGGTCCGGGGCAACATCATCACCCCCACCTTCACGCGGGGGCCGGGCGAGGCGACCGGGATGTTCGCCCTGGAGTCCGCGATGGACGAACTCGCGTACGCGGTCGGGGTCGACCCGCTGGAGCTGCGGCTGCGCAACCACGCCGACACCGACCCGGAGACCGGCAAGCCGTGGTCGAGCAAGGGACTCCGGGAGTGCTACCAGCGCGGCGCCGAGCTCATCGGCTGGGCCGACCGGGACCCGACCCCCGGCGTACGGCGCGACGGGCAGTGGCTGGTCGGCACCGGAATGGCGACCGCGGCGTACCCGGTCGCCGCGCCGATCAGCCCGCAGCGGGCCCGGGCCCGGATGTACGGCGACGGCAGCGCGGTGGTGGAGGCCGGGATATCCGAGTTCGGCACCGGGGCACTGACCGCGATGACCCAGGTCGCGGCGGACGCCCTCGGGCTGCCGGTGACCCGGGTACGCTTCGTCGGCGGCACCACCGACCTGCCGAACATCGCCGCCGCGGTCGGGTCGGCCGGCGCGGGAGCGACCAGTGCCGCCGTACACCTGGCGTGCGTTCAGCTGCGTGACCAGCTCATCCGGCACGCGGTGGCCGACCAGGGCTCCCCGCTGCACGGCGCCGACCCGGCCGACGTGGTGGTCCGGGACGGCCGGATGTGCCGGCGGGACGCGCCCCAGGTCGGCGAGACGTACGCCGAGCTGCTCGACCGCAACCACATGCCGGACGTCGAGGCGATCGGCACCTGGACGCCGGTGCTGCCGATGGCCAGCGACCACGCCATGCACACCTTCGGGGCGCAGTTCGCCGAGGTCGCCGTCGACGCCGACCTGGGGAGAATCCGGGTACGCCGACTCGTCGGGGTCTTCGCGCCGGGGCGGGTGCTGAACCGCAAGACCGCGCACAGTCAGCTCCTCGGCGGGATGCTCTGGGGGCTCAGCCAGGCGTTGCTGGAGGCGACCCGGATGGACCCGCACACCGGCCGGTACGCCAACGAGAACCTCGCCGACTACCTGGTCGCGACGAACGCCGACGTCCCGGACGTGGTGGTGGAGACCATCGAGGTGCCGGATCAGGTGGTCAACCCGCTCGGGGTGAAGGGCGTCGGCGAGATCGGCATCGTCGGTACGTCGGCGGCGATCGCCAACGCGGTCTACCACGCCACCGGCCGGCGGATCCGTACCCTCCCGATCACCCTGGAAGCGCTGCTCTGACGGGACGTCTCACGCCACCAGGCGTGGTCCCGGTTTTTCCTTACGGCAATCCGTCGGGATCACCAAAGCGGATCGGTCACCAGCCGCCATCGCGTGTCGGGACCGCACGCCCGTGCCTACAGGCGTCACGGCGTCGGGCGCCCATCTCGTCGGCGGCCCGGCGCAGGAAGGCGTACACGTGATCCGGGTCCAAGCCGCCGTGCCACCGTCGTACCCCGAATGTCACGGATCGGATGAGGTGCGGGCCGAGTCGACCGCCTGCCCGGTAGATCATCGCCGCGTCTCCATCTCCTCAAGTTCAGGGGACCCCACTCAACCACGGCCCTACGGCGGCGGCGATCCGACCGCCGGGCTCTCGCTCGGGTACGGGAGACGGGTCCGGCAGGTGGGCGCTCACTAGAAATCGGGCTTTTCGGGTCTTCCGCTCGCTATCGTGAAGGGCGCTCGCTCGTACGGTTCGTCCAACTCGACGCGGAGGGGCGGCAGGTCATGCAGGCGTTACAGCTCGTCGCGCCCGGCACGATCGAGGTCCGAGACGTGCCGGTGCCGGCGATCGCCCCGGACGAGGTGCTGGTCAGGGTCGCCGGCGCCGGCCTCTGCCACTCGGACCTGCACATCCTGCACACGCCCGACTGGCCGGCGCTGAACGTGACGCTCGGGCACGAGACCGCCGGGCACGTCGCCGCGCTGGGCGCCAACGTCAGCGGGTTCGCCGAGGGCGACCCGGTGCTGGTGTACCTCGTCTGGGCCTGCGGGGTGTGCCGGCAGTGCGTCGCTGGGCGCGACAACGTCTGTGCCACCACCGGCGGACGGCTGGGTTTGCCGCCGGGTCCGGGGCTCGGACCCGACGGTGGCATGGCGGAGTACATCAAGGTCAACCAGCGCTTCCTGGAACCGCTCGGCGATCTCGACCCGGTGCGGGCGGCCCCACTTGCCGACGCCGGGCTCACGTCGATGCACGCCATCAACGGCGCCCGGCACCGCCTCGATCCCGGCGCCACCGCCGTGGTCATCGGGGTCGGCGGGCTCGGTCATGTCGGCCTGCAGATCCTCGCCGCGACCACCGGCGCCCGCCTCATCGCGGTCGACACCAGCGAGCAGAAGCTGGAGATCGCCCGCGGGCACGGTGCCGACCTGGTGATCAAGACTGACGCCGACACCGCCCAGCGGATTCTCGACGAGACGTCCGGCTACGGCGCGGACGCCGTCTTCGACTTCGTCGGTGTGCAGCCCACGGTGGACCTCGCGACGCAGGTCATCGCGCCCGACGGGGCGCTGCGCCTCGTCGGTCTGGGCGGTGGCGGGTTCCCCTACCGCGCCGATGCCGCCACCGCGCCGTTGCCCTGGGGCGTGGACGTCCGCCGCCCGTACGCGGGCACCCGCTCCGACCAGCGGCAGGTGATCGACCTGGCGAAACAGGGCAAGGTGTCGGTCGACGTCACGACCTATCCGCTCGCCGACGGCCCGCGGGCCTTCGCCGACCTGGAGGCGGGCACGGTACCCGGCCGCGCCGTCCTCGTACCGTGACTCGGCAGTCCCGGGATCACCGGACCGAACGCCTTCGCCGCGTCTGCGGGCTCCATCCGGGCGCCTCGTCCGGGGGATCTGGGGCCGACAGCCAGGAGCGCAGTCTCGGGGTCGCGGCAACGGCGACCGCGCCCGTGACGGCGACCCCGAGCCCGGCCCGCACCAGCGTGCGGCGGCTCGGCCGCCAGCTCGCGGATCGGGCGGGCTCGGCTCGCGCGGCAGGGTCGGCGGTCGATTCCTGGGCGGTACGGCGGGCCGATCGCTCGTACCTCGCGGTCGCCACGATCGCCGCGACGAGGAGTGTCGCCAGGACCGCCAGGTACAGCCCGTCGGGCAGCCGATCAAGCGCCCGCTGCAGCGGACCGCTGACCACGTTGGCGAAGAGTTCCAGGGCGAGCGCCGCGGTGACGAACAACAGGCTGAGCACCACCAGCCGCCGTCGCTCGTCGCGGGACGGACGCATGCGAGGGTTCCTCCGATGCCTGTCGTGGGCGTCCACCGCCTGCCATCGCATGCCGCCTCGACCGGGCCGTTGGGTGGCTCCCGGCGGAACCGACGGGACGGGATGTACGACGTCGCGACGCCGACGATGCGGACTGGGGCGCGGCACTGCGTGGGTTCAGGCTATCGGGCGCCGTCCCGTGCCCCCGATCGACACGATCGTCTACCGTCGATGCATCAGCGCCCGGAACCCCCAGACTGCCGCCACGTCGTCGAGCGTCACGACGGCGGGCAGGTGTCGACCCACGGCCTCAGCGCTCACGCGCCCAACCTGTGCGGCAGCTCGGACCGACGACCGGCATCGATCGTCGGCAGCGACGCCGCGGGGCCGGGCGACACCCGCCGCCCGGCCCCGCGGTCACGTCACCGATCCTCCGTCGGGTCAGACGACGACGCTGACCATCCGACCCGGCACCACGATCACCTTCCGCGGCTCCCGGCCACCCAGGTGGTCGGCGACCGCGGCCAGCGCCGCCGCCCGTACGTCGTCCTCGGACGCGTCCGCCGCGACCTCGACCCGGGCCCGGACCTTGCCACCCACCTGCACCGGGTACGTCACCGACTCGGCGACCAGCAGGCTCGGGTCCGCGACCGGGAACGGCTCGTACGCCAGCGACTCGGGGTGCCCCAGCCGCTCCCACAGCTCCTCGGCGATGTGCGGCGCGAACGGCGACAGCATCAGCACCAGCGGCTCGGCCACCTCGCGGGGCGTCGCCGGCAGCCGGGTGATCCCGTTGGTCAGCTCGATCAGCTTGGCGATCGCGGTGTTCATCCGGATGTTGTCCAGATCGGACCGCACCCCGTCGATGGTCCGGTGCAGCAGCCGTCGGGTGGCGTCGTCGGCCGGGGTGTCGACAACCCGCAGTTCACCGGTGTGTTCGTCGACCAGCGCCCGCCAGACCCGCTGCAGGAACCGGTACGCCCCGACCACCGCCCGGGTCTCCCAGGGCCGGGAGACCTCCAGCGGCCCCATCGACATCTCGTAGACCCGGAACGTGTCGGCGCCGTACGCCGCGCACATCTCGTCCGGGGTGACCACGTTCTTCAGGGACTTGCCCATCTTGCCGTAGACCCGGGTGACCGGCTGCCCCCGGTAGAAGTAGCCGCCGTCGCGCTCCTCCACCTCGGCCGCCTCGACGTACGCGCCCCGAGCGTCCTGGAACGCGTACGCCTGGATCATGCCCTGGTTGAACAGCCGACGGTACGGCTCGAACGACGAGACGTGGCCCAGGTCGTACAGCACCTTGTGCCAGAAGCGGGCGTACAGCAGGTGCAGCACGGCGTGCTCCTGGCCGCCGACGTACAGGTCGACACCGCCGCAGTCGCCGGGGTGGCGCGGCCCCATCCAGTAGCGCTCGTTGGCCGGGTCGACGAAGCGCTCCGCGTTCTGCGGGTCCAGGTAGCGCAGCTCGTACCAGCAGGAGCCGGCCCACTGCGGCATCACGTTGGTCTCCCGGGTGTACCGCTTCGGCCCGTCCCCCAGGTCCAGCTCGACCTCGACCCACTCCTTGGCCCGGGACAGCGGCGTCTCCGGGTCGGACTCGGCGTCGTCGGGGTCGAAGGTGCGCGGCGAGAAGTCGTCCACCTCGGGCAGCTCGACCGGCAGCATCGACTCCGGCAACGCGTGCGGGTTGCCGTCGGCGTCGTAGACGATCGGGAACGGCTCGCCCCAGTAGCGCTGCCGGCTGAACAGCCAGTCCCGCAGCCGGTAGGTGACCGCGCCGGAGCCGTTGCCGGTCGCCTCCAGCCACTCGATGACGCGCGCCTTGGCCTCGGCGACGCCCAGGCCGTTCAGGTCCAGGTCACCCTCGGGCCGGGCGCTGTTGATCGCCGGCCCCTCCCCGGTGTACGCCTTCCCGGTGAAGTTCTCCGGCGGCTGCACCGTCCGGATGATCGGCAGGTCGAAGACCTCGGCGAACTCCCAGTCCCGCTCGTCCTGGGCCGGCACCGCCATGATCGCCCCGGTGCCGTAGCCGGCCAGCACGTAGTCCGCGATGAAGATCGGGATCTGGGCGCCGTTGACCGGGTTGGTGGCGTACGCCCCGATGAAGACGCCGGTCTTCTCCCGGTTCTCCGCCTGGCGCTCGACGTCGGTCTTGGCCGCCGCCGCCTTCCGGTAGGCCTCCACCGCCGCCCGCGGGGTGGCCTGCCCCCCGGTCCAGGCCGGCTTCGTCCCCTCCGGCCAGCTCTCCGGGATCAGCGACTCGACCAGCGGGTGCTCCGGGGCCAGCACCATGTAGGTGGCGCCGAAGATGGTGTCCGGCCGGGTGGTGAAGACCCGGATCGGGGCGCCGGCGGTCGGGAAGTCGATGTGCGCGCCGGTGGAGCGGCCGATCCAGTTCCGCTGCATCAGCTTGATCGGCTCCGGCCAGTCCAGCGCGTCCAGGTCCTCCAGCAGCCGGTCGGCGTACGCGGTGATCCGCATCATCCACTGCTTCAGGTTGCGCTTGAAGACCGGGAAGTTGCCCCGCTCCGACCGGCCGTCCGCGGTGATCTCCTCGTTGGCCAGCACGGTGCCCAGCCCCGGACACCAGTTGACCGGCGCCTCGGAGACGTACGCCAGCCGGTGGTCGTCGATGATCCGCCGCCGCTCGGCGGCGGACAGCTCGGCCCAGGGCCGACCGTCCGGGGTGGGCCGGGTCCCCGCCTCGAACTCGGCGACCAGTTCGGCGATCGGCCGGGCCTTGCGGGCGGCCGGGTCGTACCAGGCGTTGTAGATCTGCAGGAAGATCCACTGGGTCCAGCGGTAGTAGTCGGTGTCGATGGTCGCCACCGACCGGCGGTCGTCGTGGCCCAACCCCAGCCGGCGCAGCTGCGCCCGGTAGTAGTCGATGTTCGCCTCGGTGGTGGTCCGCGGGTGGGTGCCGGTCTGCACCGCGTACTGCTCGGCCGGCAGGCCGAACGCGTCAAAGCCCATGGTGTGCAACACGTTGCGCCCGACCATCCGCTGGTACCGGGCGAAGCAGTCGGTGCCGATGTAGCCCAGCGGATGCCCGACGTGCAGCCCGGCGCCGGACGGGTACGGGAACATGTCCAGCACGAACAGCTTCTCGGCGTTCGCCCGAGGGTGTGTCGGATCGGCCAGTGGCCCGACCGGGTTCGGAGCCCGGAAGGTGCCGCGCTCGGCCCACCGGTCCTGCCAGCGAAGCTCGATCTCTCCGGCCAGCTCGGCGGTGTAGCGGAACGGCGGAATCTCCGCCGCCGGCTCGGCTACCTCGGTCATGGCGTCTCCTCGCTGCGGTCCTCGTCGCTACGCTCGTGCACGCACGGGCTGGGGTCGGTCACACATTCTCCGCGCACAAAAAAGCCCCTCGCACAGGAGGGGTAGCCGTGCTGGGCGCGGTCGTCGCGTCAGCACGGCTCGCTAAGGAGCACGTGAACCCGGGACATGGACCCACTGTACCGCTTCGCGGCCCGGCCTGCCGTACCCGTTCCCGGGCGCCGGCCGGGCCGCGATCCCGTGGTCGGCCGGCGGCTGACCGCGGCGAGCAGGAAGATCGCGAAAAGGACCAGGTTGATGATCCAGCGCGGACCGTCGAGGTGAGGATTCGTCACGAACTGCTCCCGTTCGGCATCGGTCAACGGCGTGGTCGACCACTCCGCCGCGGCGAAGTCCAGCCGGTCGCCGGCGAAGACGAGATAGGTCCAGACGCGGTGCACCAGATAGATTCCCGCCACGCCGACGATGAGCACCCGACGCCCCGTTGTGCGCCAACCCGGTCAGCGGGACCGCCGAGGGGGTGGACCCGTCCGAATGCGGTTAGCCTGAGGCATGCGGGTGATCCCGGCACGAGTGACGGGCGTGTTCTCCCGCGAACCAAACGGCCGGCCCAACGACTCTCTACCTAGGCAGCCGTGATCCGACGAGGAGGAGGCCCGTGACTCAACAGATTCGGGACGAGCTGGGTGGCATCCTGCCCAGTGACGAGTTCCGCGCAGCCACCGACGCGATCGTGGCGAACATCGAGCAGGTCATCGAGGGCAAGACCGCCACGGTCCGCCTCGCACTCGCCGTACTCCTCGCCGAGGGCCACCTGCTGATCGAGGACGTACCGGGGGTCGGCAAGACCAAGCTCGCCAAGGCGCTCGCCCGGTCCATCGACTGCTCGGTCCGGCGCATCCAGTTCACTCCCGACCTGCTGCCGAGCGACGTCACCGGGGTCAGCGTCTACAACCAGGAGACCCACGACTTCGAGTTCCGGCCGGGCGCGGTCTTCGCGAACCTGGTGGTCGGGGACGAGATCAACCGGGCCTCGCCGAAGACGCAGTCCGCGCTGCTGGAGTGCATGGAGGAGCGGCAGGTCACCGTCGACGGCGTCACCTACGACCTGCAGACGCCGTTCATGGTGATCGCCACCCAGAACCCGATCGAGATGGAGGGGACGTACCCGCTGCCGGAGGCGCAGCGGGACCGGTTCACCGCCCGGATCGCCATGGGCTACCCGGACGCCGGCGCCGAGCTGGCGATGCTCGACGTACACACCGGGGTCGACCCGTTGCAGGAGCTGCGCCCGGTCTCCGACGCCGCGACGGTACGCCGGCTGATCGCCACGGTCCGCGACGTGCACGTCGCCGACGCCGTCAAGCAGTACGCCGTCGACCTCGTCACCGCCACCCGGGAATCCCCCGACCTGCGGCTCGGCGCCTCCCCCCGGGCGACCCTGCAACTGCTGCGCACCGCCCGGGCGGTGGCCGCGCTGGAGGGTCGCGACTACGTCCTCCCCGACGACCTCCAAGCGCTCGCCGTGCCGGTCCTCGCCCACCGGGTCATCTCCACCGCCGACGCGCAGCTCGCCCGGCGCACCACCGACGCGATCATCTCGGACCTGGTGCATCGGTTGCCGTTGCCACACGAACGGCAGCGCTCGCCGTACGACCGGCCGCAGTCCAGGAGCGACAACGGCCGATCCCCGTACGAGCCCCGGAGGCGGTGACGGTGCGCGAGGCCCTGCGCGGGCTCACCACCCGGGGCCGGTCCTTCCTGGCCGCCGCCCTCGCGGCCGCGCTCTCCGCCCTGCTCCTCGGCGAGAAGGACCTGCTCCGGGTGGCGATCCTGCTCGGTGTGCTGCCGCTGCTGGCCGCGCTCTACGTCGGGCGCAGCCGCTACAAGCTCGCCTGCAGCCGGTCCCTGCAGCCGCACCGGGTGCCGGTCGGCGCCAGCTCCCGGGTGGTGCTCCGGCTCCAGAACATGTCCCGGCTGCCCACCGGGACACTGCTGCTGGAGGACCGACTCCCGTACGCGCTCGGCAGCCGTCCCCGGGTGGTGCTGGAACGGCTCGGCGCCCACCAGGCCAGCTCGGTGGCCTACACGGTCCGGGCCGACATCCGGGGTCGCTACGAGGTCGGCCCGCTGGTCATCCGGCTCACCGACCCGTTCGGCCTCTGCGAGCTGACCCGCGCCTTCCCCAGCGTCGACTCGCTCACCGTCATCCCGCAGGTCACCCCTCTCCCCTCGGTCCGGCTGACCGGCGAGTACGCCGGCACCGGCGAGAGCCGGGCCCGCTCGGTTGCCGTCCACGGCGAGGACGACGCGGCGACCCGGGAGTACCGGCGCGGCGACGACCTGCGCCGGGTGCACTGGAAGTCGACCGCGCGCACCGGCGAGCTGATGGTCCGCCGCGAGGAGCAGCCCTGGGAGAGCCGCGCCACGGTCGTCCTGGACACCCGGTCCTTCGCGCACCGCGGCGAGGGTCCGACCGCCAGCTTCGAGTGGGCCGTCTCGGCGGCGGCCAGCATCGCGGTGCACCTGCGGCAGGCCGGCTACAAACTGCGGCTGGTCAGCGACTCCGGAATCGACATCACCGCCAACGAGGCCGGTGGTGAGGGCCTGCTGCTCGACCGCCTGGCCGAGGTCCGGCTCAACAAGCACGCCGACGTGGCGACGCTGGTCGAGCGGGTCCGGCAGCGCTCGGACGGAGGGCTGGTGATTGCTCTCCTCGGCGCCCTGACCACCACCGAGGCCGAACTGCTCGCCGGCCTGCGCGGCAGCGGCGCCACCTGCATCGCGTTTCTCATCGACAGCTCGACCTGGCTCAACCTCACCCCCGAGGTGAGGGCGGAGGCGAACCACGCGCACGCCGCCGCGGCCCTCGGACTGATGCAGAGCGGCTGGCGGGTGGTCAGTGTCGAGCACGGCAGCAAGCTGCCGGCGCTCTGGCCGCAGGCCGCCCGGGGCTCGCAGGGCTTCGCCTGGCGGGCCGTGCTCGCCGAGACCGTTGCCGGCGGTGTGCGATGAGCCGCCCCGGACCGGCCGCGGCCGGGGACGGCCACCGGAGGGCCCGGTCCGCCGGTGCCACCACGACACGACGGGAGACCGGAGCCGCCACGACACGACGGGAGACCGGACGCGACGGTCGGGACGCCGACCGGGACGGGAGTACGTCATGAGGGGACGCCGTCACCTGGGATTCGTCGCCGCCGTGGCGACCCTGCTGGCCGCCGCCCCGCTCGCGACGATCTACGAGCGGTGGACCTGGCTGGTGCAGTGTGTCATCGTCGTCGCCCTGATCAGCGGGGCCGCGACGCTCGCCCGGTGGTGGCGGGCGCCGGTCTGGGCGCAGATCGTGAGCATGCTCGGCGCGTTGCTGTTCGGCCTCACCTGGATCTTCCCCAGCGGCGCCGAACTGCTGAACCTGATCCCCATGCCGGCCACGGTCCAGCACTTCGGCGCGCTGGTCACCGGCTCCGCCCAGGACATGCGGACCTACGGCGTCCCGGTGCAGGACGTCGACTCCCTGTTGTTCATCACCGTGCTCGGGGTCGGCGGGGTGGCGATCGTGGTCGACCTGCTCACCGTCACCCTACGCCGTCCGGCGCTGGCCGGGCTCCCGATGTTGGCGATCTACTCGGTGCCGGTGGCGGTGCACGTCGACAGCGTCTCGGCGGTCCCCTTCGCCATCGGCGCGGCGGGATTCCTGTGGTTGCTCGCCGCCGACAACGTCGACCGGGTGCGTCACTTCGGCCGCCGGTTCACCGGCGACGGACGCGACGTGGACGTGTGGGAGCCGTCCCCGCTGGCCGCGGCGGGCCGCCGGCTGGCGGTGGTCGGCGTGGTGGTGGCGGTGGCGCTGCCGCTCGCCGTACCGGGCATGACGTCAGGGCTGCTGAGCCGGATCGGCCCCGGCGGCAGCGGCCAGGGCAACGGGCTCAGCGGCTCCGGCGGCTCCCCGGGCCGGGTCAACCTCTTCGCCGCGCTCAGCGGGGAACTCACCCGCTCCGAGATCCGGGACATGGTCAAGGTGACCACCGACGATCCCAGCCCGTTCTACCTGCGGTTCGCGGTCGCCGACGACATGCGCCGCACCGGGGTCGCCACGCGTACGCCGAACGGCATGCCGGTCACCCGGGGCATGGTCGACCCGCGCAACACCGGACGGACCATCGAGGGCATCACCCACCACGCCTACCAGGCCAACGTCGAGATCATCGACTTCAACATGCCGTTCCTGCCGGTGTACGCCGAGCTGGTCAGCATGAGCGGCGTGGACAGCACCTGGCTCTACGACGAGAGCATGCAGGTCGTCTTCTCCAACCGGTCCTCGTCGCAGAAGCGGAAGTACTCCTTCGAGTACGTGCGCGCGGAGTACACGCCGCAGGCGCTGGCCGCCGCACCGTCGCTGCCCCCGGAGCACGCGATGCGCCAGCTCTACACCGAGGTCGACCAGGTGCGGGAGGTCGACGACCTCGTCGCGCGGCTCATCCGCGGCAAGCGGACCGACTACGACAAGGTCCGGGCGATCTTCGACTACTTCTCCCGCGACAACGGGTTCAGCTACAGCGTGAGTACCGAGGGCGGGGTCAGCGGGCAGGACATCGTCAACTTCCTCACCACCAAGGTCGGCTTCTGTCAGCAGTACGCCGCCGCGATGACCTGGCTGGTCCGGGCCGCCGGCATTCCGGCGCGGGTCGCGTTCGGGTTCACCAACGGCACCAACCGGCAGGAGAACACGTACACGCTGACCAACCTGAACCTGCACGCCTGGACCGAGGTCTACTTCACCGACATCGGTTGGGTGCCGTTCGACCCGACGCCGGCCGCGAGCATCCCCGGTTCGGCCCGGTCCCGCTCGGCCTGGGCGCCGGACGTCGACGCACCGGACCCGGTGACCAGCGCGCCCGCCACCGGCGGGAACCCGGAGACGGACGCGTCGGCCGGCCCGACCGAGGACAACCGGCCCGAGCGCGCCGTCGACGAGAATCTTGGCGAGATCACCGGGCCGGTCGCGCAGCGTGGACCCACCTGGCCGCTCTGGGTGGCGGCCGGGGCGCTCCTGCTCGTCCTGCTGCTCAGCCTGCCGGCGCTACGCCGGGAGCTGCTGCGCCGGCGGCGGCAGCGACGGACCACGGCGGCGGCCAGTGCGGCCCCCACGGCGGTGGGCGAGGCCCCGCCCGGGGTGGCCCGGGTTCTGCTCAGCGACGGCGAGCTGGCCCGAGCCCGGGCCGACGCGCACGCCGCCTGGGACGAGTTCATCGACACCCTGGTCGACTTCCGGGTCCGGGTGGACCCAACCGAGACCCCCCGGGCCACGGCCGAACGCCTGGTCGCCGACGGGCTCACCACGGGCCCCGCCGAGGAGGCGGTACGCCTGCTCGGCCGGGCCGAGGAACGGGCCCGGTACGCCCGGGAGCCGCTGCGCCAGCACGCCCCGCTGGACGACGCGCTTCGCGCGGTACGCCGCGCGCTGCGCAGCCAGGCGGACCGGCGGACCCGGATCGTGGCGGCGGCCCTTCCGCCGTCGGTGCTGAACCGCTGGCGGTCGACGCTCATGGACGTCTCGGCCGGGGTGGTCGGCCGCAGCAGCCGGGTACGGGACCGGCTGCTGCGCTGGAATCCGCGCCGGGTCCTCGCCAGCCGCCCGTCTCGCTGACCAGCCTGCGCGCCGTACGGCCCTCGGCGCTCGCCACGCCGTGTCCCGGTTCGGTGCCGCGGAGCGCTCCGCCGGGGGCCGCCCGGCAGCCGTCAACCGGCGGACGACCGGCAGCCGGGCGTCCGCCCCGGCCCAGCGGTGCCCCGAGGCGCGACACCGGCGGGGACGGGCGGACGTGCCCGGAGGCTCGCCGCCGGTCGGAGCCGGGCGGCGAGGTGAGGCGTCGTCGGGTCGACGGCGAATTGACGCGTCGTCGGCCGACGGTACGGAAAACAGAATCGGTCGAGGGTGAAGATCAGAAGGATCGGCGGGTGGCCGGGACGATCCGCCGGCTCGGCGGAGCAGGATCGCTACCAGGGTCCGATCACGCCCGGACGGCGGATACCGGACCCGGCGGCTGATCAGGGGCGCAGGGGACTACACGTTCGTCGCCGGGACGAAGCCGGCGGGACCCCGCCGGCGGCCTGGGCCGTCGGCCGGGTGACACGGTCAGCGGTGGCCCTCCGGCCGCTGACGCCACCTCTCCTCCAGCCGGTCGACCAGAGACAGGCGTCGCCCGCGGAACCGACGGCTGGTGGTGCCGCCCACGACGTGCAGATCCGGCGACTGCGCCCGCCGCTGCGACAGCATCGCGAACGCGGCCGAACCGAGCATCACCACGAAGCCCGCTACTCCGAGCAGCGGGGTTTTGCTCACCGTGCCGTAGACGACCAGTGCAAGGCCAGCGATGATCCCGCTGACCGCGACGAGCAGACGACGCCGCGCCTGGAAGCGCGGGTCGGTGGCGCGCACAGCCGAGGCGAACTTTGGGTCCTCGGCGAGCGACTGCTCGATTTGTTCGAACAGCCGCTGCTCGTGCTCAGAGAGCGGCACGGCACTCCTCCCCGGTCACGTTGGTCGGCCCGGTCGGGCCGACAGACCGTGGCAGCCAACCGGCTGCTTACCCGCCAGTCTACGAGGGGGGTCGCGGGTCGGAAAGCGGGACGACCCATGGCCGCGCCGGTTTTTCCGGCTACCGCAGGTCATCACGCCCCAACAGGCTCGCCGGCCGCACCACCGCCCGGCCGAATCGGGCGGCGGCGGCGTCCACGGCTGCCTCCGCCTCGCGCCAGCCGTGCTCCGGCGCGCCGAGCGCGAGCTGCTGGGGCGTCCCGTCCGCCGCGCTGAGCCCCTCCACCCGGACGCCGATGAGGCGAATCCGGTCAGTCGGACCGAGCGCGGTGAAAAGCGACCAGGCCGTGTCGAAGATCTCCCGGGCGACGTCGGTCGCCTCCTGGGTGCGGGACCGGTTGACGGTACGGAAGTCGGCGAACCGTACCTTGATCGAGATCGTCCGGCCCACCTGGTTGGCCCGGCGCAGCCGGGTGCCGACCTTGTCGGCGAGGGCGAGCAACGCCCGCCGGATGGCCTCGGGGTCGGCCAGGTCGGTGTCGAAGGTGACCTCGGCACCGATCGACTTCTCCACCTGTTCCGGGGAGACCGGGCGCGGATCCCGCCCCGCGGCCAGCTCGTGCAGGTGCGTCGCGGCGGCCTCGCCCAGCCCGCTGCGCAGCAGGCCGATCGGCGCCGCGGCGATGTCACCGATGCGGGTCAGGCCGAGCCGGCGCAGGGTCTGGGCGGCCCGCTCCCCCACCCCCCACAGCGCCTCGACCGGCAACGGATGCAGGAACTCCAGCACCCGGTCGGCCGGCACCACCACGAGGCCGTCCGGCTTGGCCCGGCTGGAGCCGAGCTTGGCCACGAACTTGGTCGGCGCCACCCCCACCGAGCAGGTCAACCCCTCCTGCTCGGCGACCCGGGCCCGGATCAGCCGGGCGATCTCGGCCGGCCCGCCGAACAGCCGGCGGGCCCCGGAGACGTCGAGGAACGCCTCGTCGACGGAGAGCTGCTCGACCAGCGGCGTGACGTCCCGGAGGATCTCCATCACCGCCTGGGAGGCGGCCGAGACCGCGGCGAAGTCGGGTGGCAGGAAGACCGCCCTCGGGCAGAGGGCCCGAGCCCGGGCCATCGGCATGGCGCTGCGGACGCCGTACGCCCGGGCCTCGTAGCTGGCGGAGCTGACCACGCCGCGCGGGCCCATCCCGCCGACCACGACGGGCCGACCCCGCAGGTCGGGACGGCGTCGGACCTCGACGGCGACGAAGAACGCGTCCATGTCGACGTGCAGGATCGGTGAGCCGGAGTCGTCGGCGTCCGGACCGAAGCGCGGGTCGTTCCCGCGCGGCACCGACTGGCTGCGACCCATGCCCGCAGGCTAGCGCCCAGGTACGACGGTCCCTCGGGCCGCGCCCGACGATCGTGGCCCGGGCCGCTCCCGGCGATCGTGGCCCGGGCCGCTCCCGGCGATCGTGGCCCGGGCCGCGACGGCGACCGGAAAAGTCAGGTGCCGGATCACGAAACGGGTCGATAACGTGAAACGGTTTTCCGCGCGGAAAGGAACATGGATGGAAACGCTGCCGCTCGGCAACACCGGTGAACGGGTGAGCCAGCTCGCGCTCGGGTGCATGCTGATGGGGACGATGGCCGACGAGGAGACGTCGTTCCGGATCCTCGACCGCTACCTCGACGACGGCGGAAACTTCCTCGACACCGCGAACTGTTACGCCTGGTGGCCCGGTCCCGCCTTCCGGGGTGGGGAGAGCGAGAGCCTGCTCGGCCGCTGGTTCGCCCGGACCGGCCGGCGGGACGAGGTCTTCCTCGCCACCAAGGGCGGCGCCTGGATCCGGGACCTGGCCGAGGTGCGGGCCCACCCGGACGATCCCGGGGCGGCCGCGCGCCAGTACGAGGGCGCCGGTGGGCAGACCCTGCGCCGAGCCCTCGACGACAGCCTCCGTCGGCTCGGCACCGACCACGTCGACCTCTACTACGTGCACGTCGACGACCGGAACACGCCGCTGGAGGAGACGCTGGAGGCCCTCGCCGACCTGGTCGCGGCCGGCAAGACCCGGTACGTGGGCTGGTCCAACGTCCGTACCTGGCGGCTGGAGCGGATCCGCCAGCTCGCCGAGCGGCACGGGTGGCCGGCACCGGTCGCGGTCCAGCAGCAGCACTCGTACCTGCGTCCCCGCCCCGGCGCCGACACGACCTCCATCGTGGACGACGAGCAGCTCGACTACCTGCGGACCCACGATGACCTCACCCTGGTCGCGTACTCCCCGATCCTGAAGGGCAGCTACGACGACCTGACCAAGCGTCGCGAGCACCACGTGATGGAGTCGTACCGGGGACCGGACTCCGACGCCCGGTTCGCCATGGTCGCCGAGATCGCCGCCGAACTCGGCGTGACCGGAAACCAGGTGGTGCTCGCCTGGCTCCGCCAGCAGCGGGATCCACGCCTGGTCACCCTCGTCGGCGTCCGCACCCTCGAGCAGTACGCCGCGGCGGTGCGCTCGCTCGACGTCCAGCTGACCGAGGACCAGATGACCCGGCTGGCCGAGGCCGGCGCCTGAGCCGCCCTCGAACACGAACCGGCGCGTGCCGGGCCGGATCAAGGGAGCACCGATCCGGTCCGGCCCGGTACCGCTCGGTCCGGCTAGCCGCGGGACCGGCGGACCACCAGCAGCGGGACGGTCATCTCGGTCGCCGTACACGAGCCGTGGTACGCGACCAGGCGGGCCTCGATCGGGTTCTCCGTCGAGGCGACCACGACGGCCGGCGCCACACACACCGCCACCACGTCACCGATCCGGGCCAGGTGCGCCTCCGGCACCGACCCGAACCAGCCGGCGGCCACCGCCTCATCCCGGGTGACGACCCACGCACCGGCTCCCAACACCTCCGTCCAGGTGGCCACGACGTCGTCGACCGCACCCGGCTCGGTGTGCAGGTAGCGGACTCGGGCCTCCCCGGCGACCACCCGCACCCCGGCACGCAGCCGCGGGTCGGTGTCGAGGTCGAACCGCGCCTCCGCCGGGATGTCGAGCTGCCCGTGGTCGGCGGTGACCAGCAGGGCGGCGTCCGGCGGCAACCCGTCGACCAGCCGGGCGAGCAGCCGGTCCACCTCGGCGACGGCGGCACGCCACTCGGCCGTGTCGACGCCGTTCTGGTGCCCGTACCGGTCGACGTCCGGGTGGTAGCCGTAGACCAGCGTCGGCCCCGTCCCGGCGCGCAACGCGGCGAGCATCTCGTCGGCCAGCGCGTCGACGCCGACCGCGCCCCGGTGCGTACCCGCCCGGTACGCCGCCAGGCTGAGCCCGGTCCCGGCCAGCTCGGGACGGCTCACCAGGCTCACCGCGACCCCCGCCGCCTCGGCCCGCTCGAACTGGGTCGGCAGCGGCTGCCAGCGCCGGGGATCGGGGTCCTCGACCGTCGGCCAGCCGTCGCGACCTCGGCCCGGCTCACCCCCACCGCCGGCGGCCGGGTCCACCGACGACCGGGCCGGTTGCTCCCCCACCGACGACCTCGGCTGTTCCTCCGTACCGGTGGTCTCCGCCGTGCCGGTGGTCGGCCAGGTGCCGCCCGGACGGTCTCCGCCGACCGGGGAGGCCGGGCCGCCGCCGGGGAAGCCCGGCCCGGCCACCGGCGACCTCGGCCAGTCGATGTGGGTGAGGACCCGGTCGGTCCCCGGGATGTTGAGCCGGAACCCGAGCACACCGTGCGCGCCCGGGGTCGCCCCGGTGCCCAGCGTCACCAGACTCGTCGGGGTGGTCGAGGGGAAGCCCGAGGTCAGGGGCCGACCGAACCGGTGCGCCAGGTCGGCCAGGGTCGGGGCGTACGGCGCCGCGACCGGAATCTGGTACCAACCGAGCCCGTCGAGCAGCAGGACGGCGATCCGGCGTACCCCGGCCAGCGGGCCGGTCAGCCCCAGCGGGTCGGCGAAGCGGGGAACACCGAACGCCGACGCGCGTCCCCGGGGCGGGGAGCCCGGCCCGGCCGGCGCCCCGAGCACCGCCAACACGCTCGGCAGCACGTCGGCCAGGCTGCCGCCGACGTAGTGTGGCCGGACCACCTCGAGCGGGTCGGCGGCCCCGAGCGGGACGGTCACCTCATCGCCTCCCCCGCCCGACACGCCGACCACCCCGGTCACTCCGGACGGCGGGCGAAGAGGTGCAGCTGGGCGGCGACGTCCCGGTACGGCGGCCGGGCCGCGGCGGCCAGCTCCAGCTCCAGCAGCGCCTGCGGGTCCGTCTCGGCGGCCACCGCCGGGACGAGGTCGGCGAAGACCCGTACGCCGTGGATCTGCTCCACCTCGAGGCCGGCGGCGCGCAGCAGCGCGGCGGCGCTGTCGGCGTCGTACCGGCGCCGCAGGGTGTCCCGCGGCCCGGCGCGGCCGTCCGGGTCGGCCAGAAGCGCCGCGGCGACGTCGAGGTGCCCGTTCGTCACCCGGCTGAGGACGGCGGCGGCCCGGCTCGCGACCAGCAGGCTCGCCGCGCCGCCGGGACGCAGCGCGGCGGCGACCGCGGCGACCACCCCTGCCGGGTCGTCGACGACCTCCAGGACGGCGTGGCACAGCACCAGGTCGACGCTGGCCGGCTCCACGAGGTCGGCAAGGGCGTCCCCGTCGCCCTGCACCGCGGAGACCCGCTCGGCCACCCCGGCCTCGGCGGCCCGCCGGGTCAGCGCGGCGAGCGCGTCGGGGCTGGCGTCGACCACCGTCACCCGGTGCCCCGCCTCGGCCAACGGCACCGCGAAGCCGCCGGTGCCGCCGCCAACGTCGAGAACGCTGAGCCGGCGGTCCGCCTGCCGGTCGAGTTCGCGGCGCAGGACGGCCCAGACCACGGCGGTACGGGGAGTGGCCTGCGGTCCGGCGGTCGACGAGGCCCGACCGGTCGGTACGCCCTCCGACCGGTTCTCTGTTCGCTCCACGCGACGAGCGTAAGCCACCCACGGAATTCGGCTCGCCGGCCGCCGGCGACCCCGGTCCGGCCGCCGGCTCACCCGAACGCGCCGGGTGGGCGGAGAACCGTTCCGACGCCGGCTGCGTCCTACCGTCACGTGATGGAACTCGGCGACGAGGAGCTGTTACGCCGCGTCGGCTCCGGCGACCGACGGGCGTTCGAGATCTTCTACGCCCGGCACGCGCCCTGGCTGACCCTGCGGCTGCGCCGCCGGTGCCGGGACCCGGAACTCGTCGCCGACCTGCTCCAGGAGACGTTCCTCACGATCTGGCGGGCGGCGGACGGCTACCGGGGAAGTGGTGAGGTGGTCGGCTGGGTCTGGACCATCGCCGTGCGGCGTCTGATCGACGCCAGCCGGCGGGCGTTGGCCCGGCCGAGGACCGCCGTCGGCACCGACGACCTCAACGAGGACCGGGCGCCGTGGGCGGAACTCGTCCGGTCACCGTCCGCGGAGGAGGAGGCCATGCGCAGGACGTACGACGGGAGGCTGGCGCAGGCGCTGCGTCGGCTCTCCCCGGAACTGCGGGCGGTGCTGCAGGCGACGGTCCTCGATGGGTTGACCGTCCGGGAGACCGCCGTTCTGCTCGGGGTGCCGGAGGGGACGGTCAAGACCCGGGCGATGCGGGCTCGGCGCGAACTTCGGGCGGCCCTGTCGTGACGGGCACGCACCTGGACGACGGGGTGCTCCGCGCGTACGCCGAGGACCGGCTCGCCGACGTCGACGCCTGGTCGGTCGAGACCCACCTGGACCGCTGCCCGCTCTGCCGGGGGCGGCTGCCACTGGACGAGACGACCGGACGGATCGTCGCCGAGGTCGGCGCAGCGCTGCGCGACCGGCTGACCGTCGCCGACCCACTCCCCCGGCCCTCGGCGTCGAAACCCGCCGGGGTGCCGACGCCGGCGCCCGCCGGCTGGGCGAGACCGGGATCCGCCGGACGGTCACGGCGGGGGCGGGTCCGTCCCGGGACCCGGTGGCGGCGCAGCGCCGTGCTGCTCGGCGCCGGGCCGGCGGCCCGGGCCGGCTGGCTCGGCTCGGTCGCGGTCACCCTCGCCCTGGTCGCGGCGGTCGCCGCCAACATCGCGCCGGTGAAGGCCTGGGTACTGCTGCTGGTCGCACCGGTGCTGCCGGTGCTCGGCGTCGCCTCGTCGTACGGCCGACACACCGATCCGCTGCACGACCTCGTCGCCAGCACGCCGTACGCCGGGCTGCGGATCGTCCTGTGGCGGACCCTGTCGGTGCTGGCGGTCGCCATACCGATGAGCCTGGTCGCCGGGGCGGTCTCCGGGATCGGCGTACCCGGGTTGTGGCTGCTACCCAGCCTGGCGTTGACCGTGCTGACCCTCGGCCTCGGCGCGGTGGTCGAGCCGTACCGGGCCGGGATCGGGGTGGCCGTCGGCTGGGCGGTGCTGGTGCTGGCGCCGGTCGGCGGTGACCGGCTGGTCGCCCCGGTGGCCGTACCGGGATGGTTGGCCGTCGTGGCGGTGGCCGTGCTGGTGGCGGGAGCCCGGACGGCCCGGGACCGGATGAGGGGAGAGGTGACCGGATGACGGTCGGGATCAGCGCTACCGCCACGGTCAGCGTCACCGGGCTACGGGTCGGGTACGGCCGTCGGGTTGTCCTCGACGGGCTGGACCTGGAGCTGACCCCCGGCGTACACGGACTGCTCGGGCCCAACGGCGCCGGCAAGACCACCCTGATCCGGGTGCTGGCCACCGTCGCCCGCCCCGAGCGGGGCCGGGTACGGCTGCTCGACGAGGACATCACCGACCGGGCGGCGCTGCGCCGGATCCGTCGACGGTTGGGCTACCTGCCGCAGGACTTCGGCTTCTACCCCCGGTTCACGGTGCGGGAGTTCGTCGAGTACTTCGCCTGGCTGCGGGAGGTGCCTCGGGCCGAGGTGCCGCTCGCGGTCGACCGGGCGCTGGACCGGGTCGGGTTGCTGGACCGGGCCGACGACCGGATGAGGCACCTCTCCGGCGGCATGCTGCGCCGGGCCGGGATCGCCCAGGCGATCGTCAACGACCCGCGTCTGCTGCTGCTCGACGAGCCGACCGCCGGCCTCGACCCGGAGCAGCGGGTCGAGTTCCGGGCCCTGCTGCGAGAGCTGGGGATCGACGCGTGTGTTCTGGTCAGCACCCATCTGGTCGAGGATGTCGGCACCGCCTGCGCCCGGGTGAGCCTGCTCGACGGCGGCCGGCTCGTCTTCACCGGTACGACCGAGGAGCTGGTCGCGGCCGGTGTCGACGGCGGCAGCGGCGACTCCCCGATCGAACGCGGCTACACGGCGGTGCTGCGCGGCGCCCGGGCGGAGCAGCGATGAACGGTCCGGACGACCCGACGGTGAACGGTCCAAACGACCCGATGACGGCCGGACGGCCGGGCCGCCGGACCTGGCTGGTGGAGCGCCGGTCCCGCCGACCGGAGCAGCGGACGCGGCCGGCGAGGCGCCGACCGCGGCTGGTGGGTCCGCTCCGGGTCGAGCTACGCCGCGGTACGGCAGCGACGACGTTCCCGGTGATGGTCGGTGCCGGCGTCTGGGTGCTGGCCGTACACCCGGAGGACTGGGGTGGCCGGTGGAGCGCCCTCGCCAGCTATCTCCGGATGTCGATGCTGGTCCTCTGCGCCCTGATGGTCGCCGCCGGCGCCTGGCAGGCCGGTCGGGAACGGCGCCGCCGGATGGATGAGCTGCTCGGCTCGACGCCCCGGCCGGCGTGGCAGCCCCTGGTGGTGGCCTGGTTGGCGGTCTCGCTCGCCGGCACCGCCGGGCTGCTGCTCGCGTTCGGCGGGGCAGCGGTGCTGGTCGCCCGGGTTGCGACGTTCGCCGACAGCGGCTGGTGGTGGACGGTCGCCGTGGGTGTCCTCGGGCTCTGGGCCGCGACCGCGCTCGGCGTGCTGGTCGGGCGGACCGTGCCGCTGCGGGTGGCCGCCCCGGTCGCCGGGCTGGTCACCTATGTCGGGCTCGCCATCCCCGGCTATCTCCGGGGATCAGGGTGGAACTGGCTCTCTCCGATGCACGACAACCTCCTCGCCGGGCGGCGTCTGCCGGAGCACCTCCACCTGCTGCAGGCGGGCTGGTTCGTGGCGCTGACCGGAGTGCTGCTCGCCCTCGCCGCCCGACGGCGGCTGGCGGCGCTGCTCTGCGCCGCGCTGGCGGTCGCGGTGGCGCTGCCGATCGGCACCGGCCCGGGTCCCGACCGGCTGCGGGCCGATCCGGGTGCGGTCGAGCCGGTCTGCACCAGGACCGGGCCGGAGGTCTGCGTCGCCCGGATCAACGGTTTCCTCCTCGACGACGTCGCCGCGCTGGTCCAGCCGGTGCTGCACCGACTGGCCGGGGTTCCCGGCGCACCGACCCGGGCCGCCGACGACCTCACCCAACCCGACGGGGCGACCGATCCGGTGGCGGACGGCACGATCTGGCTGAACCTGCAGAACCAGGCGACCGCGACCGGCGAGGGCGTGGCGAACAGCGACTGGCTCCGCGCCGCTTTTCACTCGCTGGTCTTTCCCCTCTGTCTCTACCGGCGCGGCGAACCGGACCAGCGGGTCGACCAGGTGACGTGGGTGGCCGGGGAGTGGCTGCTCACCGAGTGGCCACCGACTGCTTCCGAGGGCCGACCCCTCTTGGCGCAGCAGCGCACCCAGGAGACGTTGCTGGAGCGGCTGCGGGCGCTCCCGGAGGCGGAGCAGCGGGATTGGTTCGGGAGATTCCTGGCCGCCGCCCACCGCTGCGACGAGCAGCGGCTGATCGGGCTCGGGGAGGAGTTGTGGTGAGCGGCCGACTGCTCCGGCTACACCTGCGGGCCCGGCGCGCCCCGACGTTCCTGGCCGGGGTCGGTGTGGTCGCGGTACTGGCCTGGATTGGCGGGAACTGGTTGGCCAGTCGCCCGTACTTCGACGGCCCGGCCGCCCGGATCCCGGTCGTCACGCTCGCTCCCCTGCTCGGCGCGACGCTGCTCGCCCCGACCCTGGGTGGAGCCGACGAGGAACTGGAACGCGGGACACCACTGCCCTGGCCCCGGTGGCGGCTCGGGCACGTCCTGCTCGGCGCCACGCTGATCGGCGGCACGCTGATGTTGGCCGGGCTGCGGACGCCCGAGGTCTTCGGCGCGTACGCCCTGCTGCGCAACACCCTGGGCTGTGTCGGTCTGGTCGCCGGGGCCGCGGTGTTGCTGGGCGCCCGGCTGGCCTGGGTCGCCGCGTTCGGGTACGTCTGCGCCGTCTACGCCGCGGCACCCCGGCAGATCGGTGGCGCCGCCGGGGTGTGGGCCTGGCCGGTCCAGCCCTCCGCCGTGGGGTCCTCGTGGGTGGTCGCGCTCGTGCTCCTGGTCGTCGGCACCGCCGGCTACCGCCGATGGGGCGCCCGGGCCGGAGTAAGGAAGGGCCCCTTTATCTACAAAAAGCGATAACAAGGGGCCCTTCCTTACACCCCTCAGCGGAAGTCGCGGGACGCAGGGCTGACCGGCGGGGTGATCGGGTCGAGCCGGTCCGCGGCCAGGTTGGTCACCCCGTCGTACCTCTCCAGGCGTCCGCGTACGACCAGCGCGGCGCTGGTCCGGGCCACCGTCCGGTACCGCTGCCACAGTCCCGGCGAGCAGCTCACGTTGAGCATGCCGGTCTCGTCCTCCAGGTTCAGGAAGGTCACCCCACCCGCCGTGGCGGGTCGCTGCCGGTGGGTGACGATGCCGCCGACCCGGACCCGCCGCCCGGCCTCGACCTGGGCCAGCCTCGCGATCGGCACCGCGCCGAGGGCGTCGAGCTGGTCCCGGACGAACCGGGCGGGGTGGCTCTCCGGGGAGAGCCCGGTGGCCCAGACGTCGGCGACCAGCCGGTCGACGGCCTCCATCCCGGGCAGGGCCGGCGCCGCCGCCCCGGTGACGGTGCCGGGCAGCCGGTCCGGCCGCTCCTGGGCCGCCGCGCCGGCCGCCCAGAGCGCCGCCCGCCGGGACAGCCCGAAGCAGGCGAAGGCGTCCGCGGTCGCCAACGCCTCCACCTGCGCGGCGGTCAGCCCGACCCGGCGGACCAGGTCGGGCATGTCCCGGTACGGCCCGTGCGCCCTCCGCTCCTCCTCGATCTTCTTCGCCAGCTCGTCGCCGAGGGTACGCACGCTGGACAGCCCGAGCCGGACCGCCGGACCGCCCAGCCCCCACCGGGGCGGCGGCTCCCCCGGCGCGCTGCCCCACCGGGTCTGCGGGGTGGACTCCAGCTTCGCCTTGGCGTCGCTGGCGTTGATGTCCGGACGGCGTACCTCGACGCCGTGTCGGCGGGCGTCGTCGACCAGGGTCTGCGGCGAGTAGAACCCCATCGGCTGGGCGTTGAGCAGCGCGGCGAGGAACGCCGCCGGGTGGTACCGCTTCAGCCAGGAACTGGCGTAGACCAGGTACGCGAAGCTCATCGCGTGGCTCTCCGGGAAGCCGTAGCTGGCGAAGGCGGCGAGCTTGCGATACACGTCGTCGGCGACCTCGCCGGTGATCCCCCGTTCGGCCATCCCGGCGTAGAGCCGGTCCCGGATCGCCGCCATCCGCTCGGCGGAGCGTTTCGCGCCCATCGCCCGGCGCAGTTCGTCGGCGCCACCGGCGTCGAAGCCGGCCAGGTCGATCGCGAGCTGCATCAGCTGTTCCTGGAACAGTGGCACCCCGAGGGTCTTCTCCAACGCGTTGCGCATCAGCGGATGCGGGTACGTCACCGGCTCCTGCCCGTTGCGCCGCCGGATGTACGGGTGCACCGAGCCGCCCTGGATCGGACCGGGCCGGATCAGCGCCACCTCGACCACCAGGTCGTAGAAGCACCTCGGCTTCAGCCGGGGCAGGGTGGCCATCTGGGCCCGGCTCTCCACCTGGAACACCCCGACCGAGTCGGCCCGGCGGAGCATCTCGTAGACCTCCGGGTCGTCCAGCGACATCTCGCTCAGGTCGAGGGAGGACTCGATCATGTCGTACGCGTAGTGCAGCGCCGACAGCATGCCGAGGCCGAGCAGGTCGAACTTGACCAGGCCGACGCTGGCGCAGTCGTCCTTGTCCCACTGCAACACGGTGCGGCCCGGCATCCGGCCCCACTCCACCGGGCAGACCTCGATCACCGGCCGGTCGCAGATCACCATCCCGCCGGAGTGGATCCCGAGATGCCGGGGGAAGGTCTGTAGTTCGTTGGCGTACGCGACGACGTGCTCCGGGATGCCGTCGACGTCCACCGCCGCGATCTCGCCCCAGCGGTCGATCTGCTTGCTCCAGGCGTCCTGCTGCCCCGGGGAGAAGCCGAACGCCTTGGCGATGTCCCGCACCGCCGAGCGCGGCCGGTACGAGATGACGTTGGCGACCTGGGCGGTGTGCTCCCGGCCGTACTTCCGGTAGACGTACTGGATCACCTCCTCCCGGCGATCGGACTCGATGTCGACGTCGATGTCCGGTGGACCATCGCGTTCCGGGGCGAGGAAACGCTCGAAGAGGAGTCGGTGCCGGACCGCGTCCACGTTGGTGATCCCCAGCGCGTAGCAGACCGCCGAGTTCGCCGCCGAGCCACGCCCCTGGCAGTAGATGTCGTTGGCCCGGCAGAACGCCACGATGTCGTAGACCACCAGGAAGTAGCCGGGGAAACCCAGCTCCTCGATCATCCTCAGCTCGTGTTCGAGCTGTCGGTACGCCTCCGGATGCGCCTCGGGCGGGCCGTACCGCCGCAGCGCGCCGTCCATGGTCAGCTTCCGTAGCCAGCTCATCTCGGTGTGCCCGGGCGGCACCGGGTAGTCCGGCAGTCGCGGCGCGACCAGGTTGAGGTCGAAGGCGAGTGCGGCGCCGAACTCGGCGGCCCGGGCGACCGCGCCGGGGTACGCGGCGAACCGGGCCGCCATCTCGGCCCCGCTGCGCAGGTGGGCGGTGCCGGCGGCGGGCAGCCAGCCGTCGAGTTCGTCGAGGCTGCGCCGGGCCCGGATCGCCGCCAGCGCGGTGGCCAGGCGTCGCCGGGCCGGGGTGGCGTAGTGCACGTTGTTGGTGGCGACGGTGGGCAGGCCGGCGGCGGCGGCCAGTTCGGCGAGCGCGTCGTTGCGATCCCCGTCGGTCGGGTCACCGTGGTCGGTCAGCTCGACAGCCACGGCATCCCGGCCGAACAGCGCGGTCAGCCGGCCCAGTTCCCGGGCGGCCGCCTCGACCCCCTCGGTGAGCAGCGCCGCCGGCACGTGGCCCTTGCGGCACCCGGTGAGCACCAGGACGTGGTCCTTCAGCTCGGCGGCCACCTGCTCCAGGCTTCCGTAGTCGGGGCGGCCCTTCTCGCCGCCGCGCAACTGGGCCCGGGCGATGGTGGCGCTCAGCCGGGCGTACCCCTCCGGGCCGTGGGCGAGGACCAGCAGGTGCCGGCCGAGGGGGTCCGGCTCCCCGTTCTGCGGTCCGGGGAGCCCCAGCGACAGTTCGGCGCCGATGATGGTGGGGAGCCGCAGCGCGCGGGCCGCCTCGGCGAACCGCACCACCCCGTAGAAGCCGTCGTGGTCGGTCACCGCCAACGCGGTCAGGCCGAGCCGGGCCGCCTCCTCGGCCAGCTCCTCGGGATGGCTGGCCCCGTCCAGGAAGCTGAAGTTGGTGTGCGCGTGCAGTTCGGCGTACGGCACCGTGCCCTCGGCCGGGGTGGTCGGCGGCTCCGGCGGGACGTACCCGGGCCGACGGCGGTCGCCGCCCGGGCCGGACCGGTCGGACCCGTCGGCGGCGAGCGGGTCCACCACCCGGAGGTGCCCGCCACGGCCGGCGGGACGGCCGGAGAGCACGCGTTCCAGCTCGGACCAGGGCAGGTCGGGGTTATGGAAGCTCATCGGTACCTCGTCCCGGGCCGGTCAGTCATAGATGGCCTCCACCCACCAGCGACCGCCGGCGAGGGCGAGCAGCAGCGCCGTACCGTCGGCGAGGCACACCTGGAACCGGGCCCGCCGGTTGGCCTCGGCCGGCGCCCACCAGCGCTCGTCGACCGGCCAGGGGCCGGCCCAGCTGACGATCTCCACCGGACTCCGGATGTCGAGTACCGACGGACCGGGGCCGGCGCCCGCCGTACCGGCTGCCGGGGGGTCGACCGCGAACCGGGCCGGCGGGGCGCTGACCTCCAGCCGGGCGGTCACCCGGACCGGCTCGCCGGCCGCGTCGACCACGGTGACCGGCATCGGCACCGGCAGTACGACGGCCGGGGCGGGCGGCGGCAGTCGGCCCGGCCACGGCGGGGCCGCCGGTCGGCCGGGAACCCGCTCGTCACCCCACGGCACCAGCCGGACCTGGTCGGCCGGGGACCGCCCGCCGCCGAGCACCGCGGTGACCACCGCCTCGGGCCCGAGGATGCCCTGTACCCGGTTCAGCGCCCGGTGTGCCCGCTCGCGTTCCGCCCCCGTCTCGCCCCAGAGCCCGGGTTGCAGGCCGAGGTGGGCCAGCACGCCGTCGGGAACCAACCGCAGCCGGATGATCCCGGCGGTCGGGCGGGCGGGGCCGGGTCGACCGGCGCCGGGGCGCCGGCTCGTCCCGGACAGCCAGCCGTCGAGCTGCCAGCGCACCCGGTCGGCGATCGCCGCCGCGGTCAGCAGCCCGTCGTGTCGCCAGACCCGGTGCAGTTCCTGGCCGTGTGCGGTGACCGCCTCGATGACGAGCCGGGTGCAGGCGAGCCCGTGGCCGGCGAGTGTGTCGTGCAGTCGTTCGGCGAGGGACCGGGCGGCGAACGCGGCGGCGTCGACCCGGTCGAGCGGCTCGTCGTACGTCTCGGTCACCGCGAGGTCCGGGGGTGGGCGGCGGACGGCGAGCGGCCGGTGGTCCCGGCCTCCGGCGAGACGGTGGGCCAACGCCCCCTCGAAGCCGAATCGCGCCAGGACGTCCCCGGCGGGCAGCGCCGCGAAGTCGCCGAGGGTCCGCAGGCCGAGCCGGCGCAGCAGGTCGACCAGGTGCGGCCGGCCCAGCGCCTCGATCGGCAGCCCGGCGAGGAACTCGGGGGTGCCGCCGGGGGGCACGATCCGCCCGGTCCGGGCCGCCAGCCCGGCGGCGAAGACGCCGTCGGCGATGCCGAGTTGGCTCTCCACCTCGCAGGTCTGGGCGATGTGCTCGACGATCCGTTCGGCGGCCTGCTCCTCGCTCCCGAAGTAGCGGGTCGGGCCGCGGGCGGCGACCGCGCAGACCCCCGGTCGGATCACCTCGACCCCGGCGACGACCTCCTCGACGGCGGCGACCACCGGCTCGAAGGCGCGGGCGTCCCGGCCGGGGTCGTGCTCCACGACGGTCAGCCGGGGGCAGCGGCTCTGCGCCTCCCGCTTGCGCAGTCCGCGACGTACCCCGTCGGCGCGGGCCGCCTCGGAGCAGGCGACCACCCGGTTGGCGTGCAGCACCGCGACCGGGGTCGTGGCGGGGATCCCGTCGACGATGTCGGCCGCGACCACGGGCCAGTCAGGGCACCAGACCAGCATGGTCCGTACCGGTGCCATGCCCGCACACACCTCCCTTGACCAGCGGATACGCGGAATCTTAGAACGTGTGTTCGATTCCGGTCGGCCCGACCCCGAACCGATCGGATAACTCCCCACCCGTGCCGTTCGTCCCGTCTGGCACATACCTTGTTACGCAAGGTATGCGGTCGTACGATGCTTTCCATGCCGAGACGAGTGGCACTCCCCACCAACCAGCCGGACGACGCGGAGGACCCGGCCAATCAGCACGGGCCGGACGCCCTCGCGCGTCTGCGCCGCGAGCTGGCCCGCGGCACGGCCGAGCTCGCCGTGTTGTCCGTGCTGACCTCTGGTCGCCGCTACGGCTACGAGCTGCTCAAGCTGCTCGAACGGACCGGCGCCGGGGTGCTGGAGGTCAAGGAGGGCACGCTCTATCCGCTGCTGCACCGTCTGGAGGACGCCGGTCAGATCGCGGCCACCTGGGAGGTCGAGGGCCGTGCCCGTCCCCGGAAGTACTACGACATCACGCCGGCCGGCCGGGCTCACCTCGCCGTGCTGCGTGCGGAGTGGACCGAGCTGGTCAACGCCATGCACCGCCTGCTGGACGCGCTGGACAAGGTGGAGAAATGACCGATCAACAGCGGATCGACGACTACGCCGATGAGGTCGTCCGGCGGCTGGTCGCCTCGCCCGACGAACGCCGTCGACGCCGAGCCGAGCTCGTCGGGCACCTGACCGACGCCGCCGAGGCCGGAGAACTCGCCGCGGCGCTGGACCGGCTGGGCAGCCCGGAGTCCGCGGCGAGGTCGTTCGCCGCGGAGCGGACCCGACCCCTCGCCCCCACCGCGCGACGGTTCGCGGCCGTGGCCCTCGACAACCTGCCGCTCATCGGGGTGACGGTCGCGCTGCTCGTCGTCGACGCCGTCCGGGTGCTCAACGAGGGGGGCGGGTTCGCCGCGACCTTCCCACCCATCCCGTACGTCGAGATCGGTGACGTCTGCGTGACCGCCGCACCGCTGCGCTGCGGCGACGAGGCGTACCCGGGTGCCGGCCCGTTCCGCGCGATCGGCGTACCGATCGCGCTCTGCTGGTCGATCCTCGGCCTGGGGATCCTGGAGAGCCGGACCGGCACCACCCCGGGCAAGCGGCTGCTGCGGCTGCGGGTTGTCACCGAGGACGGCCTGCGGGTCACCGTGGGCAGCGCGCTGCTGCGCCGGCTCAGCTTCCTCCTCGGGCCGCTCGCCTGGCTGGACTGGGTACCGCTGCTGTGGGGTGATCGGCGACGCCTGCTCGACCGGGTGAGCGGCACCAAGGTGGTCAGCGATGGGTGAGCCGGAGCGCGCCTCCCGGCCGCGCCGGGTGGTGGCCTGGATCGGCGTGGTACTCGCGGCCCTGGCCGGTGTGCCGGTTGCGTTCGCCGGGCTGCTCGCGACCGCGGCGGCCACCAACAGCCGGGGCGCGGCCATGGTTGGGGCCGCGCTGGCCACGCTGGTCTGCACCGGCGGGCTGGTCTGGCTCGCCGGCCGCTGGATCACCACCCGGCGCCGCACCCGCGGCTGGCTGACCGGAGCGGCCACCACCGTCCCGCTGGTCGGCGTGACGGTCCTGTTCGGCGCGCTGTTCTGCGCGTCGGCGCCGCCCGCCACCCCCTTCCCGCCCACCGACGATGTCCGCTACTGGGAGCTGTCCACCGGGTCACGCATCGCCTACACGCACGTCCCGGCCCGGGGCACGCCCCGCCCCACGCCGGTCATCCTCGTGCACGGTGGACCGGGCGCCCCGGGCGGGCCGCAGGACGCGCTCGCGGCCGTTCTCACCGCCGCCGGCTTCCCGGTGTACGACTACCACCAGGTCGGCGCCGGGCTGTCCGGACGGCTGGCGGACGCCGGAGAATACACGGTGGCCCGGCACGTCGCCGACCTGGAGGCGATCCGGCGGGAGATCGGGGCGGACCGGATCGTCCTGGTCGGTGGCTCCTGGGGCGGTACGCTCATCGCCCACTACCTCGCCGCCCATCCGGACCGGGTGGACCGGGCGGTCGTCGCCTCGCCCGGCCCGATGTGGGGGCCCGCGTTCGCCGGTGCCGACCGGCTCACCGAGGCCGGCTGGCACGACCAGCAGGCCGTCCTGTCCCGCCATCCGCGGTTCCTGCTCGCCCACGCGCTGATGGCGCTGGTCGGCCCGCGCACCGCCCGGACCCTGCTGCCCGACAGACAACTGGACGGCGTGTTCGAGGCGCTGGTCAGTGACCTCGACATGCGCCCCGGATGCGCGACCGCGACCGCGCGCACCGCGCGCGCACCGCGGGGGTTCGGCTTCTGGGCCAACGCGGCGACCTCGTTCGACGCCGAACGGGTGCCCGATCCAAGACCGAAGCTGCGCCAGGCCACCGCGCCGGTGCTGGTGCTGCGCGGCGAGTGCGACTACATCGCCTGGCCGGTCACCCGGGAATACCGGGATGTCCTGCCGAACGCCACCCTGGTCGCCGTCGCCCACGCGGGGCACACCATCACCACCGACCAACCCCAGCGGTACGGCGAACTCGTCCGCGCGTTCCTGCTCGACCAGCCGCTGGCGCAGCCGGCCTATCTCGGCGCGGAACCGCCCTGGTGAGCGTGCGACCCGAGCGACGTGACCCGGCCACGATCGGTGACCTGGGCAAATCCGTTCGGTAGCCGGGACGGGCCCGGTCCACCCCCGGGTGAGTGCAAATCAGCTTGACCGACTGGGCTAACGTGTCGTCGTTACGGGGAATCTCCAAACCTTTCGGGGGAGGCTTTTCATCGTGTCACGTTGGAAGAACGCCGCGGTCCTGTCGGTCTCCGCGCTCACGGTGTTTGCGGTGGCCGCCTGCGGCTCGGACACGGGTTCGTCGTCGAACGAGCCGAAGAAGCCGAGCGTGCTGGAGCTGCTCGCCAGCGACCTCAAGGGCTCGCTGCAGAAGGTCGTCGACACCACCGACAAGGTCGACTCCGTCTCCATCAAGGTGGAGGGCACGGCCGCCAACGAGAAGTTCACGATGCAGGGCGCCCTCGACCTGCGCGACCCGCTCAAGGCCGAGATAACGATGGACGCTCCCGGCGATGGTCCGACGACCGTCCGGATGATCGGCTCCGTCTTCTACGTCGAGGTGCCCGAGGCGGACCGGGCAGACATGGGCGGGAAGCGCTGGATCAAGATGGACCTGGCCGCCGCCGGCGCCCAGGCGGGCATGGAGTTCACCAAGCAGCTCGAGGACATCGACCCGACCAAGCAGGTCAAGACGCTGCTCGCGACCGAGGGGGTCACCGCCCTCGGTGAGGAGACGGTGAACGGGGTCCGTACGGTCCACTACACCGTCACCACCCCGGTGGCGACCTACCTCGGGCAGCTCGACGCCGACGCGCGGAAGGCGGTCGAGCAGGAGCTGACCAAGAGCGGTGTCAAGGACGTCAAGCTCGACCTCTGGGTCGACGAGCAGTACCTGCCGCGCCGGGCGCACGTGGTCATGGGCACGACGAACGACATCACCGTCGACTACACCGACTACGGCAAGCCGGTGACCGTCGAGGCCCCGCCCGCCTCGGAGACCGCCGACCTGGCCGAGATGCTGAAGGGGCTCGGGGACCTCATGAACTGAGTCCGGCCTCGTTGACGTTCCGGCCGTGTTCCGCCCACTCGGGCCACCGAGGGGCGGGGCACGGCCGGACTCGTTTCGACGCCCCGACTCCCGCCGTGGGCACCGGACGATCCGCCCGGTGCCGCGCCACGACCCGAGGGGCCCGGGTAACGTCACCCCGACCGGACGACGGTGAGCGAGCCGCGCCGCGCGGCGGACCCCGCCGGGGCCGGGCCGGCCGTCCCCGTCGACCGGTCGCCCGGCAACCACACCCGAATCTCCTTGGGCCGTACGGCCGCACCCCGACCGCGCGCGGAGATGGTCACCTCCCGGCGGCGTAACCGGCCCCGACCCTGGCCCAGCCCCTCCCACCGGCCACGCCGCACCTGGAGGGTGAGGTCCGCGCCCGTCCAGCGGCCGTACGGCACGAGCACGCTGCCGCGTTGCCGGGCCCGGGCCGCCAACCGGTCGGCGACCGATGCGGAGACCGTGTCGGGCACCGCCGCGACCACGACGTCCACCCCGTCGATCAGGGCGGCGACCACGGTTGCCCACTCCGGACCGGGATGAGGGACGAGGGCGAGTCGGTCCAGCGCGATGCCGAGTTCGGCCGCGGCGACCGCGCCGAGCGCCGGCACACCCACCACGGCGCACCACGACCCGGCCCGGGACGCCTCGACGAGCAGCGCCAGCATCAGCGAGGTACTGCCGCTGTGCCCGGAGTACCCGACCGCGACGGTGCTGCCGCGCCGCAGTCCGCGCCGGGGCAGCAGCCCGGCCAGCTCCGGCAGCACCGGGAGTGTCTGGTGCGGGTCGGTCGACTCCGGGGCACTCGCCGGCCGGACCAGCCCGGCCAGGGCGGCGGAACCGCGCACCATCCGTCCCGCCATCCGTCTGCTCCCCCGTTTTCGTTGCCCGGTCGGTGGTGTCGTGGTCGCGTCCCGTGGCCCGCCGGGATGCCCGGTCGGTGCCGGACACGCCGGACCAGCTCGCGGCACCGTGCCGCGAGCTGCGGCCCCGAGGCTCTGCCTGGTGCGGTGCTAGGCGGCGACGCCGTCGAGCGTCGGCTGATGGGCCACGCCGAGCGTCGCCTCGATCACCGCGACGAACTGTTCGGCCGCGCGAAGCAGGTCGTCGGCCTCCCGGGCGCTCACCACCCGGGGGATGCCGGCCTCGGCGGCGGCCCGCTTGCTCGCGCCGATGGCGAAGTAGTTGGCCCACTCCCCCAGCTCCGGGGCGACGACCACCAGCAGCGCCCAGACGCTGGTGACGCGGTTGCGGCGGTGCGGCGCGGGCCGGGCCCGGGCGGCGAGCAGCGCGGCGGCGGCACGCAGGGCGGCCAGGTGCGCCGCGGCGTACCGCAGCCCGTCGGCTCGGGTCTCGGCGGCTTCCGCCAGCCCCATTCGGGCGATCTTCAGAAGTTGAGCCGGGGTGCGGTGCGGCAGCACGTGCGACGGCACCGTAGGCGCCTGAGCCTGGCTGGTCGGCATGGGACTGTCTCCTCCGCGTCACCCATTCACCACGTCGCCGCCGTAGGACCGACGGTGACGCATCGCTGAGACCACCCGCTACGGAGGGAAGACGCAGCGGTGGCGCCGGCCGGATGTGGACGCTTCCCCACACCACACCCGGCCGGCCGACCGGCGGGGTCGCCGCCCGCCGCCCGGGGGTCGTGGACGGCGGACGACGATCCGCCTCGACGGGCCCGGACTCGCGGCTCCGGAGCCCGTGCGGTCCGCGAAACCGCACTTCGGAGGTGGCGCCGCGAACACCGCCCCCGGTGTCAGCCCGAGTGCCCGGTGCGGGCGTCGACTCGACATCGACCCCCACCTAATCGAACACTCGTTCTAACTACTGGAGAGAGTACACCCCGGCGCCGACAAAAACGCAAGTCACGGCCCGATCCCGAGATGCGGTAGCGGGTGATATCGGTTTCGGTGCTGACCCGCCGGTGGGTAGCCTCGCCCGGTGACGACAACTCGTCGACCGACACTCGGCGTCCTCATGGTGCTCTCGTCGGGTGTCCTCTTCGCGGTCAACGGCACCGTCTCGAAACTGGTCCTGCGGGCCGGCATCGAGGTGCCGCAGCTCGCCCTGATCCGGGCCGCCGGCGCGTTCGTCGGCCTGCTCGTGCTGAGCCTGGTGCTCCGGCCGGGCGCCCGCCGGCTCCGGGTCACCGTCGGTCAGCTCCCCATGCTGATCGCGTACGGGCTGGCGGGCTTCTTCCTCGTCCCGATGCTCTACTTCGTCGCGATCAGCCGGGTGCCGGTCGGCATCGCGCTGCTGTTCGAGTACACCGCCCCGCTGCTCGTCGCGCTCTGGGCCCGATTCGGCGAGCGCCAGCGGGTCCGGCCCCGGCTCTGGGCCGGACTGGCGCTCAGCCTCACCGGACTGGCCTGCGTGGCCGAGGTCTGGGGGGAGTTCACGCTGGACGGGATCGGGGTGCTCGCCGGGCTCGGTGCCGCCGTCCTCCTCGCCGGTTACTACATCCTCGGTGCCCGGGGCGTACGGGAGCGGGACACCCTGTCGCTGACCACCTGGGCCTTCGGTACCGCCGCGGTGGCCGGGCTGCTCACCCGGGCGGTGACCGACGGGGTCGGCGGCTGGGAGCCGCTCGGCGCGACGAGCGGCGGGATACCGGTCGCGCTGCTCTGCGGGTACGTCATCCTGCTCGGCTCGATCGCGCCGTACCTGCTGGTCGCCGCCGCGTTGCGGCACCTCCCGGCGACCAGCGTCGGCATCCTCGGCATGGTCGAGCCGGTGATCGCGGCCGCGGTCGCCTGGATGGTGCTCGGCGCCGGTGAGGCGCTCAACGCCGCCCAGCTCGCCGGCGGAATGCTGGTGCTGACCGGGGTCGCCCTCGCCGAGACGGCCCGGATCGCCGAACCGCCGGCGACGACACCCGACACCCCCGCCCCGGCCTCCGACGTGCTGGCCGCGCCCCGCTGACCGGCCCGGGTCAACGGGCTCCCGGCACGCGCGCGCCCCGACCGGGCAGCCACGCCGCGATCCGGGCCCCGACCGGACCCAGCGCCAGCAGCAGCGCGACGGTGGTCGCGGCACCCAACAGCAGTCCGGCCAGGACGTCGTGCGGGTAGTGGACTCCCGCCACCACGCGCATCGCCGCCACCGTTCCGGCCACCGGTACGGCGACGAAGCCGAGCCGCGGGGCCAGCACGACGAGGCCGGCGGCCAGCGCCCCGGCGACCGTCGAGTGGTTGCTCGGGAACGACCAGTCGCCGGCCGGCGGACACGGCACCCAGGTGGTGACGTCGTCGAAGGCGCGGCAGGGCCGTTCCTGGTCGACGACCAGCTTCAGCCCCTCGCTGGTCAGGTACGCCAGCAGCGCACCGACTCCGACCAGCCCGGCACCGACCACGGCCGGGGTGCGGCGTCGCCACCCGGTCCAGCCCGTCCAGCCCAGCAGACCGACGAGGAGCAGCACCCCGGCAAGCGCGACATGCTCACCCGGGCCGTGCAGCCAGTCCGGCAGCTTCCCGGCAGCCCCGACCACCGACCGGTACGTCGAGGCGGAGGCCCCGTCCGTCACGATCTGCAGTTGCGGGTCGCCCAGCCCGCCCGGGGCAAGCAGCACCACCACGGCCCCGCCCACCGTCAGCGCCAGTACCGTCATCAGGATCCGCCACGTCGTCGACATGGCGCCCGACGCTAACCACGGCGGCGCTCCGTGACTCCGCCCGAACGTCATCCCGATCGCACGACCTTCGTCAGGAGTACGGGCATCGGCGGCCGGGGCGGTGGGGCGACCTCGCGCGGCGACTCGGAACCGACCATCTCCTCACAGTGGCCCACATGCCGTGGTCGGGGCCAGGAGCCACGCCGTACCGCAATCGTCGCAAAAGAGGCGAATGGGAGCACGGGAATCCCCCTCGCCCACGGCGCGGCACCATCTCTATACGACGTACGACGTACAATGTACGGAGTAAATTTCCCACCCCGAAGGAGCACGCGTGGCAATCACCTCGTCCGCCGTGTCGCTGAACGTCGACGACGTCGCCGCCTCCAGCGCCTTCCTCCAGACCCACTTCGGTTTCCGGGAGGAGATGGCCGCCGACGGCTTCGCCTCGCTGACCCGCGACGACGCCGGCATGAACGTCGTCTTCCTGCGCCGGGGTCTGCCGACCCTCCCCGCCGACCAGCGCGACGACCACGCCCAGGGGGTGATCCTGGCCTTCGTGGTGGACGACCTGGAGGGCGAACTGGCCCGGTTGCAGGCCGAAGGGGTGACCATCACCATGCCGCTCACCACCGAGGAGTGGGGCGAGCGCGCCTTCCAGGTCCGTGACCCCAACGGCGTGATCATCCAGCTCGTCGACTGGAACGGGGCCCGCTGAGACTCCAGCACCCGGCCCCGTCGGCGCCGGCGGGGCCGGGTACCCCAACCGGCGGTGATGACCCCGGTCCGGCCGGGAGCGGGGCCGTCATCCCTGGTCGGGGCGGCCCCAGACCCACCACCGCCCGAACCGGTCCCGCCCCGGCAAGATGAAGCCCATGCAGTCACATCCCAACGTGCAGGCGGTCCAGGACGCGCTCGACAACGCAGGCGCCCGGGACGGCTCGGGAGCGCCCAGCCGGGTCCGGATCCTGCCCGAGGCGGTGCACACCGCGGTAGCGGCGGCGGCCGCCCTCAACGTCGAGGTCGGTCAGATCGCCAACTCACTGATCTTCAACGCGGACGGCGAACCCCTGCTGGTCCTCACCTCGGGAGCACACCGGGTGGACACCGCCCGGGTCGCCGCCACGCTCGGCGTCGGCTCGGTCACGCGGGCGACCCCGGAGTTCGTCCGTGAACACACCGGACAGCCGATCGGCGGCGTCGCCCCGCTCGGGCATCCGAAGCCGATCCGTACCCTCGTCGACACCGCGCTCGCCGACTACCCCGAGATCTGGGCGGCGGGGGGCGTACCACAGGCCGTCTTTCCGACGACCTACGCCGAACTGCTGCGGATCACCGCCGGCAGCAGCGCCGAGGTGGCGTGAGCCGGGCCAGCCCGACCTCCGGCGCCACACCCGGCACGGCCGGTGCCGCCGCCGACCCGGTACCCACCGGGGCCGCCCCGCTGGTCACCCTGCACGTCTGGCGGGTTCCCCACCGGTCGCTGCCCCGGGTCCTGGCCCGGATGGCCGTCGACCGACGCCGGCTACGCGCCCTTCCCGGCGTACGCTTCGGCAAGCTGCTCGGCACCGGCGACGGCGACGGCTTCGGGCCGACCGACGCCGACCCGACCCGCTGGGCCGCCCTGGTGGTCTGGACCGATCCGGCCCGGGCCGCCGGGTTCGCCGACACGGCGGTCGGCCGGGCCTGGCACGGGATCGCCCGGGCGGCGGTCCGGCTCGACCTGCGACCGCTCGCCAGCCGGGGACGGTGGGCCGGGGTCGAGCCGTTCGGTGTCCTGCCCCCACCGGCCCACGCCACGAGACGGGCGACCCGCGACACCGCCGGACCGCGGAGCGGCCACGCCGCCGCGCCGAAGACCGTCGCCGCGTCGGAGACCGTCGCCGCGTCGGAGAGCGGCCACGCCGCCGCGCCGGTGGCCTCCGGCGCCGGGGACGCCGTGTCCGGACGGCCGTTGCTCGCCCTCACCCGAGCCCGGCTGCGCCCCCACCGGGCCGTCGCCTTCTGGCGGGCGGTCCCCCCGGTCGTCGCCGCGCTCCGGCAGGCACCCGGCCTGCTGGCCCGGTTCGGCATCGGGGAGGCCCCGATAGGGTGGCAGGGCACGGTCAGCGTCTGGCGTGACACCACGTGCCTGACCGAGTTCGCGTACCGTCACCCGGAGCACCGCGCGGCGATCACCCGTACGCCCCGCGAGGGGTGGTACGCCGAGGAGCTGTTCGCCCGGTTCGAGGTGTGCGGTCTCGTCGGTGATCCGGCGGTGCTCGACTGGGTGATGCCGACGGCGACCGGGGGTGGAGATGCTGGCCAGCAGTGAGGAGCCGACAGCGATGAGGTTGGTGCCGTGGAGGCCGGACGATCTCGCCCGACGGCTCGACGACGTGGTGGCCGTCTACGGCGAGGCGATGGGTTACCGGCCCGAGCTGTTGGAGTCCCGGCGCGGCTACATCGCCACCCACGTCCGTCGCCCCGGCTTCCGGGCCGTCGCCACCCTCAGCAACGACGGCCACCTGGTCGGCTTCGGGTACGGCTACCTCTCCGCCCCGGGCCAGTGGTGGCACGACCAGGTGCGCCAGGCGCTCAGCGACGAGGCCCGTCGGACCTGGTTCACCAACTGCTTCGAGGTGGTCGAGCTGCACGTACGCCCGGCGGCCCAGGGCCACGGGCTCGGCGCCGGACAGCTCCGCGCGCTGCTCACCATGGCCACCGGCAGCACCACCCTGCTCTCCACACCCGAGGCGGACGAGGAGACCTCCCGGGCCTGGCGGCTGTACCGGCGGTTCGGCTTCGTGGACGTCCTGCGGGACTTCCACTTCCCCGGCGACGAACGCGCCTTCGCCGTACTCGGCCGGACCCTGCCGCTGCCACCCCCGGCGCGGACATGAGCCGCCGGCCCGCACCGGCGTCGCCGCCGGCCGGCCGGGCACCGGGCGCCACCGGCCCGGTCCCGGAAGCGACGCCCGGGTCGCGCCCCGCGGGCCCGAGCGCCGGGCCGCTGCTCCGTCGTCTTCCCTGGGCGCTGCTCGGCGTACTCGTGCTGGCCCAGATCGGCTATCCGCTGACCGCCGGCGCCACCCGCGCCCGACTGACCGTGGCCACAGTGGTCCTCGGCTGTCTGCTGTCGGTGAGCCACGCCCTGCTCAGCCGCGGCCCGGGTACGGCCGCCGCACTGGTGCTGGTCACCACCGGGGGCGGCCTGGCGGTCGAGCTGCTCGGCGTGACCACCGGGGTGCCGTTCGGCGGCTACCGGTACTCCGGCGAGTTGGGCCCGATGCTGGCCGGGGTACCCCTGGTGATCCCGCTGGCCTGGACCTGGATGGCCTGGCCCGCCTGGCTCGCCGCGGTCCGGCTGCGGCGTCCGGGGCCGGCCCGGGTCGTCCTGGCCGCCGTGGGACTGGCCGGCTGGGACGTCTTCCTCGACCCGCAGATGGTGGCCGAGGGTTACTGGAGCTGGCGGAACCCGACGCCGGCGCTGCCCGGGGTGCCGGACGTGCCGGTCAGCAACTACCTCGGATGGCTTCTCGTCGCGACGCTGCTGATGGCACTGCTCGCCCTAGCCGCCGGTCGGACGGACCGGTCACCGGGGGATGCGGACGCGCCGATGTACGCGCTCTACCTGTGGACCTACCTCGCCAGTCTCCTCGCTCACGCGGTCTTCCTGGGTCTTCCCGCGTCGGCGGCCTGGGGCGCCCTGGCGATGGCGGTGGTCGCCGGGCCGCTCACGGTGACCCTGGTCCGCGACCGTCGCACCCGCGGTGCCGCGCCGGTGCCGTGCTGAACGGCCTGATCGCCGGGCTGGGGCGATGATGAGCAGCCTGACCGCCGCGCTGGTCCTGGCCGGCCTGGTCGGTACGCTGACCGGACACACCGCGCTGAACGCCGCGTGCTGGCTGCGTCGGCTCCCCGACCCGGCGGCGCTGCGCCGGGCCCCGGCGCCCCGCGCACCGGTGCCGGCCCACCCGACCGCCGCGCCCGGTGAGCCGGCCGCGCCGGGCGGACCGGCCGTACCCGCAACGGCGCCACCCCGGCCCGGGACGGCACCGGACCGGGAGTCCGTGGCGGTCCTGCTGCCGCTGCGCGACGAGGCGGACCGGGTCACCCCGTGCCTACGCGCGCTCCTGGCCCAGCGGGGCGTGCCCGACCTGGAGATCGTCGTCCTCGACGACGGGTCGACCGACGGCACCGCCGAGGTGGTCCGCGCGGTGGCCGGCGACGACCCCCGGGTACGGCTGGTCACCGGCGCACCGCCGCCGCCCGGCTGGCTCGGCAAGCCGTACGCCTGCCACCAGCTCGCCGAACTGGCCAACCCGGACGCGACGGTGCTGGTCTTCGTCGACGCCGACACCGTGCTCGCGCCGCACGCGGTGGCAGCCGCGGTCGCGACGCTGCGGGCGGCCTCGGCGACGCTGCTCTCGCCGTACCCCCGGATCGTCGCCGGCTCGGCCGGCGAGCGGCTGGTCCAGCCGCTGCTCCAGTGGCTCTGGCTGACCTTCCTGCCGCTACGCGCGATGGAACGCTCGCCACGGCCGAGCCTGGCCGCGGCGGGCGGACAGTTCCTCGTACTGGACCGGGCCGGCTACCGGCGGGCCGGCGGACACGCGGCGGTCCGGGACCGGATCCTGGAGGACATCGCGCTGGCCCGGGCCGTCAAGCGCGCCGGCAGCCGGATCGCCCTCGCGGACGGGTCGACGCTGGCCGAGTGCCGGATGTACCGCTCGTGGCGCGACCTACGGGACGGCTACGCCAAGTCGCTCTGGGCCGCGTTCGGCCCGCCTCCCGCCGCCACCGCCGTCGTGCTGCTGCTCCTGCTGCTGTACGCCGGACCGCCGGTGCTCGCCGTCGGCGCGGCGTTCGCCGGGGCGCCCGGGACGGCACTCGTGGCGGCCGCCGCCTACCTGCTCGGCGTCGCCGGTCGGCTGATCAGTGCCCGGGCGACCGGTGGGCGCGGATGGCCGGACGCGTGGGCACACCCGCTCTCGGTCACGCTCCTCGGCTGGCTCACGCTCCGGTCGTACCATCTGCGGAGGCGGGGACGGCTGTCGTGGCGGGGGCGACCGGTGCGTTGAGCCGTCCTCGCGGCGCGCCCGGGTCGCCGCGAAGGCGGGACGAGGGGGACGGGCGATGGCTCGGGTGGTCGTCATCGGCGCGGGAGTGGGCGGCCTGGCGGCGGCGGCTCGGCTGGCGAGCCTCGGCCACGAGGTCAGCGTCTACGAGCGCTCCGGTGAGGTCGGCGGCAAACTCGGCCGGTACCGGCGGGAGACGCCGGTCGGGACGTTCCAGTTCGACACCGGGCCGAGCCTGCTCACCCTGCCGCAGGTCTTCGCGGACCTGTTCGAGGCGACCGGCGCCACGCTGGACGAGTACCTCGACCTGCGACCGCTCGATCCGATCGTCCGGCACCACTTCCCGCCCCTGTGCGGGGACGGGCCGGGGATCGTCCTCGACTCCTGTGCCGACCCGGCGACCTTCGCCGACCGGATCGCCGAGGCGTTCGGCCCCGGGGCGGCGCGGGACTGGCAGCGGTTGTGGCGTCGGGCCGGGCGGGTCTGGACGGCCTCCTGGCGGGACGTGCTGCGCCGCCCCGTCGACTCGCCGCTGACCCTGGCCCGGATGGCCTGGCGACTGCCGGACCTGGCGGCCGTCGCCCCGGGTCTGACGCTGCGCGGACTGGGGCGCCGGCACCTGCGCGACCCCCGGCTGCGGATGCTGCTCGACCGGTACGCCACGTACACCGGCGCCGACCCGCGCCGGGCGCCGGCCGCGCTGGTCGCCATCCCGTACGCCGAACTCTCCTCCGGCGGCTGGTACGTACGCGGCGGGCTCGGCACGCTCGCCGACGCGCTCCTCTCCCGATGTCTGGACCTCGGCGTGCTGGTGGCGACCGGTACCACCGTCACCGGCATCGACGCGGCCGGTGGCCGGGTACGCGCGGTCCGGCTCGCCGGCGGTACCACCCCGGTCGCGGCGGACGTGGTGGTCGCCAACGTGGACGCACTGACCCTCTACCGGGAGCTGCTGCCGACCCCGGACCGGCTGGCCCGGCTGGCCGACCGGAGCCTGGCCGGTTTCGTGCTGCTGCTCGGGGTACGCGGCGGCTCGGGACTGGCCCACCACAACGTCTTCTTCCCACCGGACCACGACGCCGAGTTCGACGCGGTCTTCGGCGACCCGGGGCGGGGCGTACCGGCCCGGCCGGTCGCCGACCCGACGGTCTTCGTCAGCGTTCCCGACGACCCGCTGATCCGGCCGGCCGGGCACGAGGCGTGGTTCGTGCTGGTCAACGCGCCCCGGCACGGTCGTGACCTCGGCGGGATCGACTGGCGTCGGCCGGGCCTCGCGGACGCGTACGCCGACCGAATCCTCGACGTGCTGGCCGCGCGCGGGGTCGACGTCCGGGACCGGCTGGTGTTCCGGGAGGTGCGGACCCCGGCCGACCTCGCCGCCACGGCCGGCGCGCCGGGCGGGGCGATCCACGGCAGCGTGGGCGGGCTGCTCCGGCCGCCCAACCGGGGGCCGGTGGCCGGGCTGTTCCTGGTCGGTGGCTCGACCCACCCCGGAGGTGGCCTGCCGATGGTGGCGCTCTCCGCGCAGATCGTGGCGGACCGGATCGGCCCGGCCTGACCGGCGGCCCGGTCCCTCGGCCGATCAGCCCCGCCGGTACCGCCGAGTCATCCCCACAGGTACAGGCCGTGTCCGGTGCGGACGTACGGGCCGACCCAGTCGAAGAACGCCTCCACCCACTCGTCCCGCACCGGGCGGTCACCCAGGTCGAACGGCTCCGGGCGACGCACCCGGGCGTTGCCCGGCACCACCCGGTTGAACTCCCGGGTGACCTCCGTGACCCGTTCGAGGTGCGCGGCGAGGGCGCGGATCGCCTCGTCCCGATCCCGGTCCGGTCCGTCGTCGTCCGGTGAGGTCGGGGGCGGGCCCGGCGGGGCCAACGGCGGCGGCTCCGGCAGCGCGAACACCCGCTCGCGGGCCCGGAGCAGGCGATCCCGCCGGGCCCCGGCGGTCGACCGGGTCAGGGTCGCGGTGGCGCGGGCCCGCAGCTCGGCCTGTGCCCCGAGCAGCGCCTGGTACGCGTCCCAGGCGAACAGGTGCCGGAGGTGGTACGCCATCCGACCCGCGACGATCTGGCCGTACCACCACCGCCACCGGGCGACCGCCTCGGCGGCCTCCTCCGGCAGCATCGTGCGGAACGCCGCCTGCCGCCAGGAGACCGGGAAGCGGCGGTTGTAGCCGATGACGGTGACCCGAAAGCAGGCGGGACAGCCGTCGTGGTCGACGACGATCTCCAACCGGGACACCAGCCGACGGACCGCCTCCGCCGGGTATTCGCCCCGCCCGTCCGGCCCGGTGCCCGACCCGTCGACGGGCCGCTCGGGCACGGCGTACCGGGTGATCGGCGCCCACCCGCCGGGGACGGCGACCCCGGCCTGGACGTACCGGGCGTGGATCTCGGCGAGGTCCCGGATCGTGTCGAGGTCGGCGCCCGGCCGAGGCCGTGCCGGCACCCAGTCCACCCCCACCGCGCCACGATAGCCGGCCGTCGCCACGCCTCCGGCCGGTCCGGGCCGTGCCGACAGCGGCCGGCCGATCCGTGGCCGGTCCGCGGGGCCGTGTGCCCACCCCTTGGCCGTCGCCGGCAGTCGGGCGGGCGGCCCGGGCGACCGGGCAGACCCTCCGGTGGTCGGTCGTCGGGTCAGCGCCCCGGGTGCGGCGGCTCGGTGCCCGGTGGCTCCCGCACGGTCAGCTCCACCTCGGTCGGCTCCCGGCGGACCAGTTCCTTCCCGGACGGGCCCCGCCCGCCCGGTTCCGCCCCGACCGGCGCCCGGCCCTCCGCCGCGCCCGCCGCCCCGGCCGGTTGCCGGGCGGGCCCGGGTCGGCCAGGCGAGTCCGTCTTGTCGAGCGACCGCCGGACCACGGAGAGCAGCTGGACCATTCCGAAGAATCCGAGCAGGACCCAGATCGCGGTCGCCACCGTCATCGTGCCCGCCGCCAGCTCCGGCATGATCAACTGGGCCAGCGCGGCGACGAGCAGCCCCACCACGACGATGCTGACCCGGCTCGGTCGCTCCCCCACGGTGACCGTACCGATCTCCTTCATCCCCGCCGAGACCGAGCGGGCCCGGGTGTACTCGTGCAGCCAGGAGAGCGCCCCGGCGGCGACCACCAGCACGCCCGGAGCGCCGACCAGCCAGAGGGCGACCAGCCAGCACACCTCGCCGACCCGGTCGGCCAACGAGTCGTAGACGTACCCGAGCCGGGTGGTCCGGCCGGTGACCACGGCGACCGCGCCGTCGATGCTGTCGGCGACCGCCGCGAGCACGACGAGGGCGGCGGCGAGCAGCGGGCCGAGCGGCCCGGGTGGGGCCTGGACGATCGCGACCGGAACGCCGACGCAGAGCAGGACTCCGACCACCGTCACCGCCGTCGGCGGGACGTGCAGCCGGGCCAGCGCACACCCCAGGACGTACGACATCCGCAGCCAGCGGCGCACCGAGGTGGTCGCCATCCGCGGGTCGAAGCCGCCGTGCAGCCGCGCCCACTTGATGGCGTACTCGTCCCAGGTCAACCGGTTGCTCACCTTTGGCTCAACCGCCGGACGGCGCCGAAGGTCGCGCCCAGGCCGCCGGGCCGTCGGGCCGAGCAGCCCGGCCCGCGGACCGGTCCCGGCGTGCCGCCCCCGGGCCGCGGCCCGGGGGTCGGGTCACGCCCGGACCCCGACCTGGAGGTTCTGCCAGACCTCCCGGGTGGCGGTGGACCGGTTGAGGGTGATGAAGTGGATCCCCGGCACCCCCTCGTCGAGCAGCCGCCGGCACATCTCGCTGGCCTGCTGGATGCCGAGCTGCCGGACCGCCTCCGGATCGTCGGCGATCCGCTCGAACTGGGCGGCCAGCGCGGGCGGGAACGGCGCCCCGGAGAGCTGCTGTGAGCGTTCGATGGTGCCGATCTGGGTCACCGGCATCACGCCGGGGATGATCGGGGTGTCGCAGCCGGCCGCCGCCACCCGGTCCCGCAGCCGGAGGTAGTCGTCGGCGTCGAAGAACATCTGTGTGATCGCGAAGTCGGCGCCGGCCCGGCACTTGCGGACGAAGTACTTGGTGTCGGTGGCGATGTCCGGCGAGCGAGGGTGCTTGTACGGGAAGGCGGCGACGCCGACGCTGAAGTCGCCGGACTCGCGGACCAGCCGGACCAGCTCCTCGGCGTAGCGGACGCCCTGCGGATGCGGGATCCACTCCCCGGTCGGGTCGCCGGGTGGGTCCCCGCGCACCGCCAGCACGTTGCGGACCCCGGCCTCGGCCAGCCGGCCGATCACGTGCCGCAGCTCGGCCACGGAGTGGTTGACGGCGGTCAGGTGCGCCATCGGCAGCAGGGTGGTCTCGGTGGCGACCCGCTCGGTCACCGCGACCGTGGTGTCCCGGGTGGAGCCGCCGGCGCCGTAGGTGATCGAGACGAACGACGGCCGCAGCGACTCCAGCTCCCGGATGGTCTGCCACAGCAGCCGCTCACCCCGCTCCGTCTTGGGCGGAAAGAACTCGAACGAGAAGGTCGGTCTGGGCCCGCGGACCAGGTCCCCGATCGACGGCCGCGAGCCGGGGAAGACAGAGGGGAGACCGAGCGCCACGGTGGCGACTCTACCGGGTCACCTGACGTTCTCGCCCCTTCACACCCCGTACGCGCCCGGTGTCCGTTCCCGGGACCGCACCGACCCACCGGGCCGGCACCCGATCAGGCGATCTACTAGCGTCGTGGCGTGACCGAACCCGTCCCCGTCCCACCCGTGGATCGCGCCGACCTGCGTCGGCGGATCGACGCCGCCCTGGCCGCCTTCCTCGCCCAGCAGCGTGGCTGGATGGCCGGGGTCGACGAGGCGCTCGCCGCCGTCGCCGACGCCCTGGAGGCGTTCGTCCTACGCGGCGGCAAGCGGCTGCGCCCGGCGTTCGCCTACTGGGGTTACCGCGGTGCCGGCGGGCCGGACTGCGACCGGGTCGTCAGCGCGCTGGCCGCGCTGGAGTTCGTTCAGGCGAGCGCGTTGATCCACGACGACCTGATGGACCGCTCCGACACCCGGCGCGGCGAACCGTCGATCCACCGCCGGTTCGCCGCCCGGCACCGGGCGGCGGGCTGGGCCGGCGAACCGGCGAGCTTCGGCGAGTGCAGCGCCATCCTCCTCGGCGACCTCTGCCTCGTCTGGTCCGACGAGCTGCTGCACGGCAGCGGTCTCGACCCGGCCGCGGTCGCCCGGGCCCGGCCGGTCTTCGACGAGATGCGGACCGAGGTGACCATCGGGCAGTACCTGGACGTGCTCGCCCAGGCCAGCCGGGACACCTCGGTCGAGCGGGCCAGCAAGGTCGCCCGGTACAAGGCGGCGAAGTACACGGTCGAACGTCCACTGCTGCTCGGGGCCGCGCTGGCCGGCGCGCCGGCAGCCGTCCGGGACGCCTACTCCGGGTACGGACTGCCGCTCGGCGAGGCGTTCCAGCTCCGGGACGACATCCTGGGTGTCTTCGGCGACCCCGGCCAGACCGGGAAGCCGGCCGGGGACGACCTGCGCGAGGGGAAACGCACCTACCTGATCGCGGCCGCGTACGAGGCGACCGACGACGCCGGGCGGAAGCTGCTCACCCGCCGCCTCGGCGATCCGGGGCTCGACGCGGCCGGGGTGGACGAACTCCGGGATGTGATCACCAGTAGCGGGGCGCTGGACCGGACCGAGCGGCGGATCACGCTGCTGACCGACGCGGCGCTGGCCGCGCTGGCCGCGGTCGACCTGGAGGACGAGGCCCGGGAGGTGCTGGTCGACCTGGCCGTGGCCGCCACCCGCCGCAAGGAGTGACCCCGGTCGGCACCGGCGGTCGCCGGTACCGACCGGCCTCCGCCGTGGGCCGTGGAGGGCCTTCCCCACCGTCGGTCCCGCTGGCGGGTACGCCCCTTCTCGACCACGTCGCCACGCCGCGGGTCGGCGCCGTGGGACCATCGGGGCGTGCCTGCCCGGGAACGCCTCACCCGGCTCCGGACGGCCGGGCTCGCCGCCACCACCCTGATGACGGCGGGGGCGTACGGGGCGGGCGCCCTGCCGTACGCCGATCCCGACGCGGCGGTCCCCACCGCCGGCACGGACGGCGTCTGGGCGTACCGGCTCGGCCTCGCCGGCTGGCTGGCCGGGCTGGTACTCCTGGCGGCCACCTGGTGGCGGCTCGGCACCCGGCTGGCCGCGCTACCGCCGGGGGCGGTAGCCCCGCGTCAGGTGCTGGGCACGGGCCTGCTCTGGGCGGCGCCGCTGCTGTTCGCCCCGCCGACCGCCAGCCGCGACGTGTACGCCTACGCCTGCCAGGGCACGCTGTGGCTCGACGGGGTCGACCCGTACGCGACCGGGGTGGGGCCGGGCGGGTGCGGCTGGGCGGAGACCGTGCCGGCGCTGTGGCGGGAGACGCCGACGCCGTACGGGCCGCTGGCGGTGGCGCTCTCCGGCGTCGCGGTCGCGGTCGCCCGGACGGTGGCGACCGATCCCGACGTCCAGCTCGTGATCACGATCGCGCTGCTGCGTGCCGAGGCGCTGGCCGGCCTGCTCCTGGCCGCCGGCGCGGCGCCCCGGCTGGCCCGGTCCTGCGGGGTCGACCCGGTCCGGGCGGTCTGGCTCGGACTGCTCTCCCCGCTGATCATGATCCACGCGGTGGGCGGCGCGCACCACGACGCCCTGCTGCTGGGGCTGGTGCTGGCCGCGTTGACCCTGGCAGCCGGGCCGGCGGGCGCGGTGCGGGGCCTGGTCGCCGGTGCGGCGGCGGGCCTGGCCGTGGCGGTGAAGGTCAGCGCGCTCGTGGCGCTCCCGTTCGTCGTCCTGCTCGGCGCGCTCCGCCTCTCCCCAGAAACCGAGCCGGACGGGACCGGGGCGGGCCGGACCGGCGCGGCACGGGTCGGGACGATCGGGGCCGTGGCCGGACACGCCGGGGCGGTGCTGGCGGGCGGGAGCCTCGGGTTCGCGGGGGTCAGCGTGGCCACCCGGCTCGACCTCGGCTGGCTCGGCGCGCTCGCCGGCCCCGGCCGGCTGGTGCAGTGGACGTCGCTGCCGACCGGGCTCGGGATGGCCGCCGGATACCTGCTACGGCTCCTCGGCCGGCCCGGGGCGGTGGACCCGGCGGTGACCCTGGCCCGGCTGCTCGGGCTGGTCGCCCTGGTCGTGATCCTCGCCGGGCTCGTGGTTCGCGCCGTACTCGTGGTCCGCGTCGGGCTGGCGGCGGCCCGGCGCGAGCGGGTGGTCACGGCCGGCCTCGCCTTCGCCGCCCTCGCGCTGCTCTCCCCGATCTTCTACCCGTGGTACGCCCTGGTCGCCGTCGCCGTGCTCGCGGCCGGACTCACCGATCCGCGCTGGACCCGGCGGGTCGCCGGCCTGGTGGTCCTGACCAGTTTCCTGGTCCTGCCCGACGGTCTCGGCGTGGCCGTGCTCACCAAGCTCCCCGGCGCGTTGCTCGACGTGGCGCTGCTCGTCGCCCTGGCCGTGCTGGCGGTACGGCGCGTCGGCGGCGGCAGGGGCGGACGGAGCGACCGGCCGGACGTCCGCTGACCGTGGGCGGGCCGACCGGCCCCGCCCCGCGGCCGGGCACGGACGAAACCCGGGCACGACGCCGCAGGCCGCCGGGGTCCGCATCCCCGGCCCGGGCAGGACGGGGATGAGTGACGGCCGTCACACGGGCACCGGTCGGGTCGGTCACCCGGACCGGTCGGGCGCCCCGCACCGTCTCCGGGCGCCGACCAGGCGGCTCCCCTCGCCCGCCAGCGGGGTACGCTGCACGCCGGCCCGCCCCAGCCGGACCCAGACGGCCAGGGTGAGCAGCACCAGGGCGAAGCCGAAGAGCAGGTCCTCCACCGGCGCGTACGCCACCCGCCAGCCGATGATCGCGTCCGGGTCGTACCGGACGATGCCCCGGCCGGTCAGGATGCCGTTCGAGAGGAGCTGGAAGAAGACGATGATCGGGTACGTCGCCCAGAAGACCGGCCGGCGCAGCAGCCGGGTACGCAGTACCACGAGGTCGACCAGCACGGCGCCGGCCACCCCGAGCAGTGCCGCCGCGGTGTAGCTCACGACGACTCGTCCCCGGCCGACCAGCCCCGTACGGCGCGGACCGCCTCGAACCCGAGGACGGTGCAGACGGGGACGACGACGAAGAAGAGCAGTTCCTCCACCGGCAGTCCGCCGGGGAACCGCAGACCGAGGGTCTGCTCCGGATCGAAGGTCCAGTGTCCGGCGGCGATCGCGGCCAGGTCCCAGAGCACGAAGACGGTGACGACCGGCAGCAGGGTGAGCAGCAGCCGACGCCACCGGCGCAGCACGTTGACCCGCAGCACCGGCTCCAGCCACAGCGCGCAGCCGAGGCACCCACCGAGCACCGCCAGGTAGGCGAGGTGTCGCATGCGGATATCCGTCAGAACCCCGTCGCCTGGGCCCGTCGCTTGACCTCGCGGGCCCGGTGGTCGCCGAGCGCCTCGGCGGGGGTACCCGGCAGCGTGTCGTCGGGCCGGTAGAGCCAGCGGAGCGCGGCCTCGTCGTCGTACCCGGCGTCGTGCAGCAGGGTGAGGATGCCCGGCAGGTGCTTGCGGACGGTCTGGTTGGCCACCAGCTCGACCGGGACCTGCCGGACCCCGTCCCGGCGAACCGCGAGCAGTTCCCGGTCACGGATCATCTGGTGCACCTTGCTGACCGAGACGTTGAGCCGCGCGGCGACGTCCGGGAGGGTCAGCCAGCCGCCCGGCTCGACCGGCTGTGCGTCGGGTAGGGATTCGCTCACCCGCTCACCTTGCCACGCCCCAGCCGGCCGCACCCAGATGCCATCCGGTACGCCGCCCGAAAAGTCCCAGTACGCCCGCCCGGCGTCTCCGGAAGGCCGGCGCGGATTTTCGTTCTGTGTCGGCTGTGGCATCCTGTCTGCCGTCATCCCCGGACGACATAGACTGCCTGCCAATGGATAACCAGGTCGCCGACACCCTGCTGAACGCGCTGATCGACGGACGCTACCGCATCCGCGGTCGCGTGGCCCGTGGTGGCATGGCGACCGTGTACACGGCCACGGACGAACGCCTCGACCGTACCGTCGCCATCAAGATCATTCACCCCCATCAGGCCAACTCCGCCCGGGTGCAGGTCGCCGAGTTCCTGGCCCGCTTCACCGACGAGGCCAAGACCATCGCCCGGCTGACCCACCCGAACGTGGTCGCCGTCTACGACCAGGGCACCTACAACGGCGTTCCGTACCTGGTCATGGAGTACGTCCGCGGCCGTACCCTGCGCGACATCCTCACCGAGCGCGGCCGGCTCAACCCGAGCGAGGCGCTGGCGATCATGGAGCAGATGCTCGCCGCGATCGCCGCCGCCCACCGGGCCGGGCTGGTGCACCGTGACGTCAAGCCGGAGAACGTCCTGGTCGCGGAGGCGCCCAGCGGCGGCCGGACGAACCTGGTCGACAGCGTGGTGAAGGTCGCCGACTTCGGGCTGGCCCGGGCCGTCGAGGCGAGTTCGGAAACCGACGGCGCCAACCAGCTGATGGCGACCGTCGCGTACGTGGCGCCCGAGCTGGTCACCGAGGGCCGCGCCGATCCCCGGACCGACGTCTACTCCGCCGGCATCGTGCTCTTCGAGATGCTCACCGGCCGGGTCCCGTACGACGCCGAGCGGGCGCTCGACGTCGCCTGGCAGCACGTCGACCGCGACGTACCGCGCCCGTCCACCCTGGTTCCCGGTCTTCCGCCGGTCCTCGACGACCTGGTCGTCCGGGCGACCCGGCGCGACCCCGGCGCCCGGCCGACCGACGCGGGCGCGCTGCAGGCGGAGGTGCAGGTGGTCCGCGACGACCTCGGCACCATGGCGAACGCCAGCACCACCGTCCTGCGCCCGGTCCCGACGCCGCTGGAGCAGCCGACCATGGTGGTGCAGCAGCCCACGATGGTCGTCTCCACCGTCCCGCCCGCCGAACGGCCGTCCTGGGCCCGGCTGCCCGAGCAGCCCCGGGAGCGGAGCACCCCGCACCGCCGCCGCGCCGCACCGCCACGCGACGGGGCCGCCGGGCGCCTCGCCGACCTCCGCGAACGGCTGCTGGCCGACCGGACCAGCCGGGTCGCCGTCGGTGCCGCCGTACTGGCGCTCATCCTGGTCATCGCCGGGGTCGGCTGGTGGTTCGGCGCGGGCCGCTACACCTCCACCCCGAACCTGATCAACCTGGCGGGCACGGAGGCGCAGGCCCGGGCCGAGCGGGCCGGTTTCGAGGTCGCCTTCACCGCCCCCCGCTACAGCAACGAGGTCGCCAAGGACGCGGTGCTGGCGCAGGATCCGACCTCGGACGAGCGGATCGTCCGGGGCGGCACGATCACCCTCACCCTCTCCCTCGGTCCGGAGCGCTTCCCGGTGCCGGACGTGGTCGGCAAGACGCTGGACCTCGCCCAGCTGGACCTGGAGGAGGCGGGCCTGAAGGTGAAGCGTGGCCCCGACCGGTACGACGACAACCTGGAGAAGGGCGTCGTCGTCGCGGTGGACCCGGAGGTCGGCACGGAGGTCAAGCCGGGCGACACGATCACCGTGATCGTGAGTAAGGGCAAGGCGCCGATCACCGTACCCGTCCTGATCGGTAAGAGCCTCGCCGAGGCACGGACGGCCCTCCAGCAACTCAACCTCGAGATCGTCGTGGAGTACAAGGAGTCCGACCGGCCGAAGGACGAGGTCCTGGCGCAGAACCCGCCCGACGGCGCCGGCGTGGAGCCCGGAGCGAAGGTGACGGTCGAGGTCAGCGAGGGCCCGCCGCTGGTCACGGTGCCCTCGGTGATGAACCTGCCGTGTCCGCAGGCCCGGCAGATCCTGGAGGGGGCGGGGCTCACCGTCGGTGGGCTGCACATCAACCCGAACGGGCCGGTACGCTCGCAGAACCCCGCTCCGAACACCCAGGTCCCGCCAAGGACCCAAGTTGCCATCACCTGCTTCTGAGCCAGCGCCACGCTCGTCCGGCCCGACGTCGAGCCGGTCGTCTGACCACGCGTCGGGCCGGGCCACGCCGGACCGGCCCATCGGGTCACACACCCCCACCTCGGGCGGGCTGGCCCGGGCCGCCCTGCCCTACGCCGATGCCGCCGGCGCCGAGGTGGTCCAGGTCTACGTCGGCAACTCGCGGGGCTGGGCCCTGCCGGCCGGCGACCCCGACCAGGACGCCGCGTTCCGGGCCGGGTGCGTCGAGCGCGGCATTCCGGCGTACATCCACGCGTCGCTGCTGACGAACCTCGGCTCCCCCACCCCACAGACCGTGGAGCGGTCGGTGGCGACCCTGGCCCACGCGCTGGAGCGGGGTGCCGCGATCGGCGCGACCGGGGTGGTCTTCCACGCCGGGAGCGCGGTCGACCCGGGGCACGCCGCGGTGGCGATGCGCCAGGTCCGGGAGGCGCTGCTGCCGCTGCTCGACGCCGCCGCCGAACGTGAGGGCCCGAAGCTGCTGGTGGAACCGAGCGCCGGCGGAGGGCGCTCGCTCGCCTCCCGGGTCGAGCACCTGGAGCCGTACCTGGACGCGGTGGACTGGCACCCGTGGCTCGGCGTCTGCTTCGACACCTGCCACGCCTGGGCGGCCGGGCACGACCTGGCCCGGGAGGGCGGCATGACCGAGACGCTGGACGCCCTGGTCACCGCCGTCGGCGCGGACCGGCTGTGGCTGATCCACGCGAACGACTCGCGCGACCCGTGCGGCTCGACCCGCGACCGGCACGAGACGATCGGCAAGGGCGCCATCGGGGAGGCACCCTTCGCCGAGCTGCTGGCCCACCCGGCGACCACCGGGGTTCCGGTGATCGTCGAGACGCCGACGGAGAAGCACCTCGGGCACGCCGACGACATCGCCACGCTGAAACGACTCCGGCCCTGAGCCGCCGGTCGCCCGGCCGCCGGCGGGGATGACCGAGGTCACCTTCTCGCCACGGTCGGTCGCCGGATACCGGGCCCGGCGGCGTACCGTGGCCCCGATGGGACCCCTCGGTGAGCCGCGCTCCACCCGGCGGACGCCGGTACGCCACGTCCTGCTGGTGGCGCTGGTCTCCGCGCTCACGCTCGTCGGGTGTGCCTCCGGCGCCCCGCCGAAGGGCGCGTCCCCACCCGCCGGGGCCACCGACACGCCGGATCCGCCGGCCTTCACCGTCGAGGTCTCCCCGGTGACCGCCGCCGACCTCGGCCAGAGCTGGCGACCGGGCTGCCCGGTCGGCCCCACCGAACTCCGGCGGCTACGGCTGAGCCACTGGGGCTTCGACGACCGGCCGCACCTCGGCGAGCTCGTGGTCCACGAGTCGGTCGTCCCCGACGTGGCGACGGTCTTCCGGGTGCTCTACGACGCGCGGTTCCCGATCCGACGGATCCAGCCGGTCGACCGGTACGGCGGCAGCGACGACCGGTCGATGGCCGACGACAACACCTCCGGCTTCAACTGCCGGCGGGCGGTCTCGGACGGCCCGGCGACCTGGTCGGCGCACGCGTACGGTCGGGCGATCGACGTCAACCCGGTGGAGAATCCGTACCTGATCGGCGGCCGGGTGCTGCCGCCGGCCGGTACGACGTACGCGGACCGCACCCCGGAGCGATCCGGGATGGCCGTGCCGGACGGCGTCCTGGTCGAGGCGTTCGTCGAGGTCGGCTGGACGTGGGGCGGCACCTGGCGCTCCCCCGACTACCAGCACTTCAGCCGGACCGGCGAGTGACCGCCGCCGGCGCGGCCGGGACTCAGCCCCGGAAGATCGCGGTGAGCACCTCGATCGCCCGGGCCACCCCGCCGTCGTCCACGTCGTAGTGCGTCACCAGGCGGGCGGTGCGGGGGCCGAGGACCGAGACGAGGACGCCCCGGGACCGGGCCGCCGCCGCCAGCGCGGGGGCGTCCAGGGCCGACTTGGTGAGGTCGAGCGGCACGATGTTGGTCCGCACCGGGCCGGCCAGCACCCCGAACGGGGCGAGCGCCTCGGCGAGCCGGGCCGCCCGGGCGTGGTCGACGGCCAACCGGTCGACGTGGTGTCGCACCGCGTACCGGCCGGCGGCGGCGAGCACCCCGACCTGGCGCATGCCCCCGCCCAGCCGCTTGCGGATGATCCGGGCCCGCGCGATCCGCTCCGCGCTGCTCACCACGAGCGACCCGACCGGGGCGCCGAGCCCCTTGGAGAGGCAGACCGACAGGGTGTCGAAGAGTTCGCCGTAGTGGGCCAGCGGCACCCCGTCCGCGACGTGCGCGTGCCAGATCCGGGCACCGTCGCAGTGCAGGGCCAGCCCGGCGTCGTCGGCGATCCGGCGCAGCTCGCGGAGCGTGGCCAGCGGGATCACCCCGCCCCCGCCCCGGTTGTGGGTCTGTTCGACCGCGATCGCCCGGGTGGGGACGGCATGGTAGCCGTCCGGTCGGATCATGGCGGCGATCCGCTCCGGGTCGAGGTCCGCGCCGGCCGCGGGCCAGGTCCGCGACGAGATGCCGCCGTACGCGGCGGCCGCGCCGACCTCGTACGTCACCACGTGCGCGTCGGCGTCGCAGAGCAGCTCGGCGCCGGGCGGTACGAGCAGTTGCAGGGCGATCTGGTTGGCCATCGACCCGGTCGGGGCGAAGAGGGCGGCCTCGTGCCCGAACAGCGCCGCCACCTCGGCCTCGAGCGCGTTGACGGTCGGGTCCTCGCCGTACACGTCGTCGCCGACCTCGGCCTCGGCCATCGCCGCCCGCATCTCGGGGGTGGGTCGGGTGACGGTGTCCGACCGCAGGTCGACCAGGGGGGTGGTGTCGTGATCAGCCACGGAGCATCTCCGCCACCAGGAAGGCCAGCTCGAGCGACTGCTGGGTGTTGAGCCGGGGGTCGCAGGCGGTCTCGTACCGGTCCGGCAGGTGCTCGTCCTCGATCGCCTGGGCGCCGCCGAGGCACTCGGTGACGTCCTCACCGGTCAGCTCGACGTGCAGCCCGCCGGGGTGGGTCTCCAGGGCGCGGTGCACCTCGAAGTAGCCGAGCACCTCGTCGACGATCCGGTCGAAGTGCCGGGTCTTGTAGCCGTTCGACGACTCGTGGGTGTTGCCGTGCATCGGGTCGCACTGCCAGACGACCTTGGCGCCGGAGTCGGTGACCTTCGACACGATCGGCGGCAGCACGTCCCGGACCAGCTTGTTGCCCATCCGGCTGATCAGGGTGAGCCGGCCGGGGATGTTGTCCGGGTTGAGCTTCTCGCAGAGTTCGAGCGCCTGCTCCGGGGTGGTGGTGGGGCCGAGCTTGACCCCGATCGGGTTGGCGATCCGGGAGACGAAGTCGATGTGCGCCCCGTCGATCTGCCGGGTCCGCTCGCCGACCCAGAGGAAGTGCCCGGAGAGGCCGTACGCCCGGCCGCCGGAGACCCGGGTCAGGGCGCGGTCGTACTCGAGGGCGAGCGCCTCGTGGGAGCAGTAGAGGGTGACCGTACGCAGCGCCTCCTCGTCGGTCATCCCGCAGGCCCGGATGAACGCCAGGGCCCGGTCGATCTCCCGGGCGATCGCCTCGTACCGCTCCCCGGCCGGGGAGTTGCGGACGAAGTCCTTGTTCCAGTCGTGCACCGCGTGCAGGTCGGCGAGGCCGCCCGCCAGGTAGGCACGGAGCATGTTCATCGCGGCGGCCGAGTTGGCGTACGCCCGGATCATCCGCTGCGGGTCGGCGACCCGGGCCTCCGGGGTCGCCTCCAGCGAGTTGATCATGTCGCCCCGGTACGCCGGCAGCCCGAGCGCGTCGGTCGGCTGCGACCGCGGCTTCGTGTACTGCCCGGCCACCCGGGCGACCTTGACCACCGGCAGCGACGCCCCGTACGTCAGCACCACCGCCATCTGGAGCAGCGTCCGTGCGTTGGCCAGCAGGTGGCTCTCGGTGTTGTCGGCGAAGGTCTCGGCGCAGTCGCCGCCCTGGAGCAGGAAGGCCCGGCCCTCGCAGACCAACGCCAGCCGCTCCCGGAGCTGGTCGACCTCGTAGGGCGCGACGATCGACGGGACGTTCTCCAGGACCTTGCAGACCTCGCCGACCGCCGCCGGGTCGGGCCAGGGTGGCGTCTGGGCCCGCGGTAGGTCCCGCCAGTTGTCCAGCCCCAGGGCCGCGTCCTCTGCCGAGTCGACGGTCGGGCGGCTGGTCTGGAGCGCGGGGTTGCCCACGGCGGGGTAGCTCAGCTGATGCCACTCTTGGCGCATGCGGTAAGCCTACGGTGGGACCCCGGCCGGTCACCGCCCGAGGTCGGCGCGTCCGCCAGGTGGGAGGACGACGATCGCCGGCGGACCTGACCAGGAACGATCACCCGTGGGGCGGCCCGCCGGTGCGCTGACGGTCGCGCCGTGATCGTCAGCCGGCGGGCGTCTCGCTGGCCGACGGGGCCGGGGTGTGCCCGCCGGGTACCTCCTGGGCGATGCACCACTGCCCGTCGGCCCGGGCCACGGTGAAGAGCAGGTTGATGGAGCTGGTCCGGCCGCCCGACTTCACCGTGATCGACGTACTGACCTCCTGGTCGGGGCCCTTCGCCCGGATGTCGATGATCTCCGCCTCCGAGACGGTGAAGTGCTTGGCGAAATCGCCGTTCGCGCTGGTGGCGACGGCGTCAAAGGCCTCCCGCACCGGCTCGCAGAACTGCTCGCGACCGGCGTCGACGCTCTTCTCCTTCATCGCGTCGAGGTACGCCTGCACCCGCGCCCGGGCCCGCTCCGGCCCTTCGTCGGGCGTGGCGGCCTCCTCCGGCTCCTGTCCGAACGAGTCGGCCAGGCCGCACCCGGTCACCCCGAGTGGCAGGGCCGTCGCCAGGATGGCGGCCAGTACGGCGCCTCGCCGTCGCGTCATGCCCATCGCGCTCCCCTCCCCGGACCGGCTCCACAGACTAGCCGAGCGGCCGGGCCGACGCGGCAACCGGCTCGGGGCACGGCACCGCGCCGAACCGGGCCGGATCGGCGCGTGGCTCGGCACCGGACCGGCCGGTCGGCGCTGTCCGGGATCCGGGGCTGGCCTCGGAAAACGGGTCCTTCCCGCCGAAGGTGACGGGAAGGACCCGTTCCGCGCCGCGCCCGGGCCGGCCGGTCACGATCCACCCGGCCGAGGTCCCGGACGATCATGATCCACCCGGTCGAGGTCCCGGCCGATCGAGGTCCGGTCCGATCGAGGTCCGGCCGGTCACGATCCACCGGCGGTACCCCGACCGGGGACCCCTCGGCCGGATCAGTCGAGCAGGGCGGTGACGGTGCCGGCGGCGACCGTACGGCCGCCCTCACGGACGGCGAAGCCGAGGCCGACGTCCATGGCGACCGGCTTGCCGAGGTTGACCGTCAGGGTCACCGTGTCGCCGGGGTTGACCTGCGGCAGGTCGCCGAGGTCGACCGCGCCGACCACGTCGGTGGTCCGGAAGAAGAACTGCGGCCGGTAGTTGGCGTGGAACGGCGTCCGCCGCCCACCCTCGGCGGTGGTCAGGGCGTAGAGCTGGGCGGTGAACCGCCGGTGCGGCGTCACCGTGCCCGGCGCCGCCACCACCTGCCCCCGCTGCACCTGGTCGCGCTTGACCCCGCGCAGCAGGATGGCGGCGTTGTCACCGGCCTGCGCCGACTCCAGCGAGCGGCCGAAGGTCTCCAGCCCGATGGCGACGGTACCGAGCGTCGGGGCGAGTCCGACCACCTCGACCGGTTCGCCGGCGCGCAGCACGCCCCGCTCCACCGCGCCGGTCACCACCGTTCCGCGCCCGGATATGGTCAGCACGTTCTCGACGGGCATCAGGAACGGCTGGTCGAGCAGGCGCGGCGGCACCGGGATGTACCGGTCCACGGCGTCGAGCAGGTCGGCGACCGACTGCACCCAGCGTGGGTCGCCCTCCAGGGCCCGCAGCGCGGAGACCCGCACCACCGGCACCTCGTCGCCGGGGAAGCCGTACTCGCTGACCAGCTCCCGCACCTCCAGCTCGACCAGGTCGAGCAGTTCGGGGTCCTCCACCGCGTCGGCCTTGTTCAGCGCCACCACGAGGTACGGCACCCCGACCCGCTGGGCGAGCAGTACGTGCTCGCGGGTCTGCGGCATTGCCCCGTCGAGGGCGGAGACGACCAGGATCGCCCCGTCGACCTGCGCCGCTCCCGTGATCATGTTCTTCACGTAGTCGGCGTGGCCCGGCATGTCGACGTGCGCGTAGTGCCGGGTCGCGGTCTCGTACTCGACGTGGGCGATGGTGATGGTGATGCCGCGGGCGATCTCCTCCGGCGCGCGGTCGATGCCGTCGAACGCGACGAACCGGTTGACCGCCGGGTCCCGGTCGGCGAGCACCTTGGTGATCGCGGCCGTGAGGGTGGTCTTGCCGTGGTCGACGTGCCCCATCGTGCCGATGTTCAGGTGGGGCTTGTTCCTGACGAACTGGCTCTTGGCCATGGCTCTGTCTGTCCTCAATGGATAGTCGTGGCTGGCGAACGACGAGCGCGGGCGGGTGCCACACCGCAATCGAGAGAAACCGCGCCAGAACCGCGCACCGGTGCGCGCGCACCGAACAGGGGGCGGCACCGGGATGGGCCACCCTCCTCCGTGGGTTCTGCTGGGGCGGGAGGAGGGTCAGCCTCGCGCGCCGGTATCCAGCCGAGCCATCGCCAGGGACACGGCGGTGGGGCCCAGCAGGAGGACCCCTGCGGGCCACGCCGAACCGGCCGTGCCAAACATGGCGCTCACGCTAGCGCCACACCCGGGGCACCGCGACCGATATTTCGCGCCCCCCGCGCGTACGAGAGGATCGCCGCATGCCACTCCACCGTCGGGCCGGCGCCGTCGGACGCGCCATCCTGGTGGCCACCGCCGCGCTGGCCCTCGCACCACTCGGCTCCTGCTCCATGGGCGACCCGCCGGACCGGGGCGGGCCGGCCTCGGCCGTTCCACCGGCACCGACCACGGCGCCGGCACCGACCACGCCGGCGACCAGCCCCGAGTTCGGCCGGCTCGAGTCGAGGTTCGACGCGCGGCTCGGCGTCTACGCGGTCGACACCGGCACCGGCCGGACCGTCGAGTACCGCGCCGACGAGCGGTTCGGCTACGCGTCGACGTTCAAGGCCCTGGCCGCCGCCGCGCTGCTGGACGCCACCACGTCGGCCGAGCTCGACCGGGTGGTCCGCTACACCGAGGCGGACCTCCTGGCGCACGCGCCGATCACGAGGCAACGGGTGCGCACCGGCATGACGCTGCGCGAACTCGCCGAGGCGGCGGTGCGGTACAGCGACAACACCGCGGCCAACCTGATCCTGGACCGGCTCGGCGGTCCGGACGGCTTTGAACGGGCCCTACGGGACCTCGGCGACCGGGTCACCAACCCGGAGCGCCGCGAACCCGGGCTCAACGACGTGCGGCCGGGCGACACCCGGGACACCAGCTCGCCCCGGGCGCTCGCGACCGACCTGCGGGCGTACGTCCTCGGCGACGCCCTCGCCGCCGAGGACCGTGACCTGCTGGTCGACTGGCTCCGGCGGAACACCACCGGCGACCGGCTGATCCGGGCCGGCGTCCCGGCGGGCTGGACCGTCGGGGACAAGACCGGCTCCGGTTCCTACGGCACCCGCAACGACATCGCCGTGGTGTGGCCGCCCGACGGCGCGCCCATCGTGCTCGCCGTCATGTCCCGGCGGGACGAGCGGCACGCCACGTACGACGACGCGCTGATCGCGGCCGCGACGAGGGCGGTGATCGCCGTGCTGCGTCCGTAGCCGGGACGCGCCGCACGGTTCGCGCCGGTCGCGCCCGGTCCGCGGCCGGCATCGTAGGGTCGATCCCACCCCCCCCCGATCCGGAGGACGGACGATGATCATTCCTGCCCGCTTCAACGGCCCTCCGACCTCGGGCAACGGCGGCTATTCGGCCGGGCTCTTCGCCGGCCCGGCCGGCGAGGTCCACCGGGAGGTCACGCTGCGGATGCCGCCGCCCCTGGACACCCCGCTCACGCTCCTCGACGGGATCGTCCGTGGGCCGGACGGCGCCGTCGTGGCCGAGGTCCGCCCGGCCGGCGACCTGGACACCGTGGTTCCGCCGATCGGGTACGCCGAGGCGGTGGAGGCCAGCACCCACTACGCCGGTTTCACCGACCATCCCTTCCCCACCTGCTACGTCTGCGGGCCTGAGCGGACCGACGGGTTACGGATCTTCCCCGGCCGGCTGGCCGACGGCACCACCGCCGCCCCCTGGACGGTCCCGGACGACGTCTCGGCCGCCACCGTCTGGGCCGCACTGGACTGCCCCGGCGGCTGGGCCATCATCGAGGCGGGTCGGCCGTACGTGCTGGGACGGATCGCGGCCCGCCTGGACCGGGTGCCCAGCCCCGGGGAGCGCTGCGTGGTCCGTGGCGCCCTGGTCGGGGTCGAGGGCCGCAAGGCTCTCGTTAACACCACGGTGTACGGCCCGTACGGCGACCCGCTGGCCCGCGCCCGCGCCACCTGGATCGCCATCGTCGCCGCGCACTGACGCGGGTGGCCGCGGGGTCGGGTTGACCGTCCGGGATACCCTGACGGCATGGTGCAGGCTCGCAGGCACAGTGTCTGGCGCAACCGGTACGACATCATGGTCGACGGCCGGACCGTCGCGACGTGGGACCCGGCCACCTGGCGCAGCGGCGGCAGCTTCACCCTCGAGGGGCGGAGCTACCAGCTCCGCAGCAACGCCTGGGGCAGCCGCTACACGCTGCTCGACGCGGCCGGTGCCCCGGTCGCCTCGGCGGACCGGGTCGGGCGGAAGCGCTGGACGGTCGAGTCGGACGGGCGGAGGTACGACTTCCAGCGGGCCTCGATCTGGGGCACCGAACACGAGCTGGTCGTCGACGGCCGGCGGGTGGGATCGGTGCGGCGGACCAGCTCCTGGCGAGGCGACCTGGCCGCCGACCTGCCGGGTATGCCCCTCCCGCTGCAGATCTTCGTCCTCGGAATCCTCATCATCACCTGGAACGAGGTGTCCGTCGCCGCCACCGCCGCGGCCGCCAGCGCCTGAGCACGCGCAGCCCGCGGCATCGAGCGGAGTACAGGTCTCCGGCCTGTTTCTCTTCGACCTGTTTCGCGGCGCCACGCCGGAACGGCGGTCACCGCAGGCCATGATCGTCATCGGTCTGCTCTGGCTCACCCCGCTCGCCACCCGCCTGCTGCCCCGCCTCACCGAGACCACCGCTCCTCGCGCGCGAGGCTGAGGTCGCGTCGGTGCCCCCGGCTCCGGTGTCGTCCCGACTCGCGGGCAGCGCGGCCCGGCGGACGTGCACGGCACGGGCGCGACCGTCGGTCCCGTTCGGCCGCACCTCCACCCCGAGCACCGGAATCCACTCCCCCGCCAGGATTTCCGGGCTACGCGGCGCGTACTGCACGCGGAGTCGGAGCGCGCTGGTGCCGTACTCGACGCGGTCCACGCCGTACCGGTAGTCGCCGGGGGCGAGCTGGAGCACGTCGCCGACCCGGACCGGCGGCCGCACCCCGGTCACCGCCCGATCCCCCGCCGGCCCACCCGTCGCCGGCCGACCGGCGGGGCCGGCACGACCGGGTCGCGATGGGCGTCCGGTCGGCGCGGCGGGACCGCGACCGCCGGCACCGACTGTGGCATCAGCACCGACAGCTCCCGGTACGGGCAGGAGCCCCACCGGCGGCCGCGTCGACAATAGATCCACAGTCGACGCCAATTCCGTCGGTGATGGAACACGAGTGGCACGGGCGAACCTTGATCAGCATTTCTCATCACGTCTCCTCGCTGGCGTTGGATGGGGGCCGACTCCCCGGAGAGGGAAGGCGGAAGTCGGCCCCCGCAGGTTCCGCCCGGCGGGTCACTGTGCCGCGTGGAATCCGGGCGGTTCCGCTACTGGAAGTCTGATGAGGAACACACTACGGTCGATACGTGCTCGCGCCGTCCGCGCAGGTCAGCGCAGCTCTTGGGCGGGTGTTGGAGGAACACCGTCGGCCACGAGCAGGAATGGGTGAATCAATGGGTCTCGCCACCCAGTACGTCATCGACGAACTGCGGATCTTCCGTACCGGGCAGAAGTTGAGCCAGGAGGAGTTTGGTCGCAAGATCGGTTATTCGGGGTCGCACGTCAGCTCGGTCGAGACCGGTCAACGACCGCCGACCGAGGAATACATGGCGCAGATTGACGCGGCATTCGACACCGGGGGCCGATTCACCCGGATGCTGGAGAAGCTCGGCCGGCTGGACCTCACCCCGGCGTGGCTGCGGGAGTGGATCGAGTTCGAGCGCAGCGCCAAGCTCCTACGCTGGTACGAACCCGCCTTCGTCCCGGGTCTACTCCAGACCGAGGCGTACGCCACCGCGATGTTGAGCGGAACGCGCCGGACGCCGGAGCAGGTCCAGCAGCGGGTCCGGGCTCGGCTCGACCGGCAGGCGGTGCTCGCCGTTGAGAATCCACCGCAGTGCGTCTTCGTGATCGACGAGATGGTGCTGCGCCGTAAGGTACGTGGAGATCGAAAAATCATGGCCGAGCAGCTCGACCACCTGCTGGCCTGCACCGAACTCCCGCACGTGCAGATCCTCGTGGTGCCTGAGGAAGTAGGGATCTACGCTGGACTCCAGGGCGGCTTCATCCTGGCGACGCTCGACGACAAGACGGGGATATCCCACCTCGACCACCAGGTGCGGGCCCAGATCGTCGACCGGGCGGAGGACCTACTCATCCTGGAGGGGACCTGGGAGGATATCCGCAGCGAGGCCCTGCCCCGGGCCCAGTCACTCAACCTGATCAAGGAAGCGGCGAAGAGATGGACCTGAGCAGCGCGATCTGGCGGAAGTCGACCCGGTCCGGCACCAACGGCGGCTCCTGCGTGGAGGTCGCCGACAACCTGCCCGGCGTGGTGCTCGTCCGCGACAGCAAGGACCCCAACGGCGCCGTCCTCGCCTTCACCCCGACCCAGTGGCAAGCCTTCGTCCGCCTCGCCCGCACCATCGACCCGGCCCGCTGAGACCGACCCCACCCGATCCGCCTGTACCCGCTCCTCGCCCGGGTCCAGTGTCCTCACGTCGCCGGGGTGGATGATTCACGCCTCATGCTGCGGCGACGCGGGAGGCCCCGGCCCCGCTGCCCGAGCCGGGGCCGGTGCGGTCGGGCGAGGCAGATTTCGACAATTCAGACTAGGGGATAAATCCGCGCGGGTATGGTCAAAACGACCTGAACTCACGGGCCGGGAGTGACCCCGATGTCGCACCACCTTGATACTCCGCTCGCGGCGCAGAGCGGCCAGCTCTTCATCACCGACCTGTACGTCTTCGACGGCGAGCACGGCACCGTCTTCGTCATGAACGTCAACAGCTCGATCACCGGCGCCGACATCAAACCCGGATTTCACCACGAGGCCCGCTACGAATTCAAAGTCCACGTTGACGGCGGCGAGGATGAGGAGCTGACCTACCGCGTGACCTTCGACGAGCCGGACCCGGAGGGCCGGCAGGCCCTGCAGGTGTACGCGCTCACCGGGTCCGAGGCCCGAGACGACCTGGCGACCGGCACGCTCGTACTCGAAGGCCGGACCGGCGAGACCGTCGGCGACCAGCGGCTGCGGGTCTGGGCCGGCCGGATCCGCGACCCCTTCTACATCGACCTCGACCAGCTCGCCGCCATCAACAAGGCCTTCAAGCACGGCACCCGGCTCGACCGGTCGGCCTGGCACCCCGAGAACCCCCGAAACAGCTTCGCCGACGCCACGGTCGAGTCGATCGTCCTGGAGGTGGGTGGGCAGGACTCGATGCTGCGGGACGGCATGCAGGTCGGCGTCTGGTGCGCCACCAAGCTGGCCACGGACGCGGGTGGCTGGTGGCAGATCAACCGCGCCGGCCACCCGATGATGTGGCCGATCTTCTGGCCCACCGACACCGACTTTTCCAACCCGGCCAACGTCCGGCACCCCCGTGACGATGCGAAGGGCGCGGGCGACGAGATAGCCAGCATCGTCGCCCGGGTCATCGACGCGAATGGAACCAGCGCCGACCCGGCGGCGTGTGGTCGTAGCGTGGCGCGGCAACTCCTTCCCGACGTGCTCTCGTACCGCATCGGTTCCCGCGCCATCTTCGGGTTCGCGGAACGCAACGGCCGGCAGATCCGGGACAACGCACCGGAGGTGATGTTCTCCCTGGTGATGAACACCGGGATCACCACCGGGTTCGACGCGGACGTGGCCCTGGAGGCCCGCAGCGAGAGCTTCCCCTACGTGGTGGCCGCCTGACCGGGTTCGCGGTCACCACCGGACCGACGCGTCCACGACCGTCCCCGGCCGCGCTCACCTGGCGTCGCCGCGCCGGGCCGGGCCGATCGGACCGAGGTGGGTGTGCGCGAAGCCCCTGGTCGTCTTGAGCCCGTAGCCGAGGGCGCGGTCGACGGCGATGTGGAACACCCAGGCGACGGCGACGACCCCGAGCCAGGTGACCGGTTCGTCGCGCGCGGCCATGACCACCGCCACCGCGCCGAGCAGCGCCGGCAGCGCGTAGGAGTGGCCGAGGTTGTAGCAGAGGGCACCGACACGGGGGCCCCGGAGGTAGCCGAGCATCGAGAGGTCGAAGAGGAGGAAGAGGGCCAGCAGCCACCACCACGCGTAGCCGGCGGCGACGGTCACCACGACCGCCAGGGCGGCGATCACCCCCGCCTCGACCCGCTGCGCGAGGACGGGATTCATCAGTCGGACCTCCTGGCCCCGTCGCCGGGTGCCCGCCCGGGCGCCTGCGGGTCAGAGCCTACCGGCCCGGTCCGCCTGACCGGAGCGGTGACCCGCCTGGAGGCGACCGAGGGGTAACGGGCGGCCGCCGGGGAGAACCGCCGTCCCCGGTACGCCGGGTTCGGCACCGTGGCGTCGCGCCGTACCCGGGCGCCGTCGCGGCGTACCCGGGTCGCGGCCCGCGGGCGGCGCCGGCGGCCGGCGTAATGCGGTACCTGGGAGGGGCCGGCCGGCCTGCCCTCGGTCTCGCCGGCCGGCGACGCAGGACGAGCCAGACCGCGAGCCCGCCCAGCGCGGCGCCCATCAGGGCCGCCAGCACGATCCGCACCGTCCCGGTGACGAGGACCTGCCCGACCGCCGTGGCCAGCACCCACCGGGTCACCCACCCCGTGGGTCCCGTTCTGCCGCGAGAACCGCCGCTCGCCTCCGCCGACATCACCCCTCCCCGGGATGCTCACCGATGCCGTCAAGGCCACAATGCCCCGTCGCGTACCTCGGAAACACCGTCACGACCGCCCGATGGCACGACGTGAAAAGTGGCATCGCGGGCCGGTGAGCCGCCGCACACTCGGGAACCGTGGCCCGGCTGGTCCTGCGGCTACCGAATCACCACGGCACCGCGCCGCCGGGTCACCACGGCACGGCGGAGCACAGGGGTGGCGTGACCGGCACCGGGGTCCCGGTACGGCGGTCCGTGGGTTCGCCGCGCAGGATCGCCCGGTGGAGGGCGCGCACCTCGGTCCCCGGTTCCACGCCAACCTCCTCGACCAGCCGGTGCCGGAGCCGGACGTAGCGGTCGAGGGCGTCGGCGGTACGGCCGGCCGCGTGCAACGCCCGCATCAGGGCGGCGGCCAGGTGCTCCGCCAACGGATGCTCGCCAACCAGGGCGGTCAGCGGCCCGATCACCCCGGCGGGATTGCCGATCTCCACCTCCGCCTGCGCCCAGGCTGCCACGGCACCGAGATAGTGCTGCCGCCAGGCCTCCCGGACGCGTCCTGCCCACTCCCCGGGTACGTCGGCGAGCGGCTCGCCCCGCCACAGCGCCATCGCCTGCCGCAGCGCCGTCACCCGCTCGGCCGCGTTCGAGGCCACATCGGCCTGCGCGACGAGACGGTAGAAGCGGTGCAGGTCGACCCGTTCGGCGTCGACATTCAGCACGTACCCGCCCGGCCGCCGGAGCAACCGGACCGGCGCGGACCCCGGGACACCCCGCTGCCCAAGCATCCGGCGAATCCGGCTGATGTGGGTGTGCAGCGTACGCCGGGCTCGCTCCGGCGGCCGATCGCCCCAGATCCGGTCGATGAGCGCCTCGGTACGGACCATCCGGTTGGCGTCGACGGCCAGCATCGCGAGTACCGCCGTCTGCTGCGGGCGCGCGGCGACCAGCGCCCGCCCGTCGACCCACACCTCGACCGGCCCCAGAACTCGAAAATCCATCGCCTTTCCGCCCCCACCGAATAATCGAACAACATCATTTCTGTCGTCGAGTCCGATTGCTGCCACCAGACCGGCGCAACGGCTTCAGGATCTCGATAGATCGATGGTGTTCGGTAGACTCTGACATCGGCTGACAACAGTTCTGACATCTTTACAGGGGGGCCTTGATGCCAGAGCGCGTCCCGCCCGATCGTGATCAACGAAAGCAAGCGATCACACAGTTTGCCGATGAGTTGCAGGCATTACGGGCAGCCAACGGAAATCCCTCGTTCCGAAAACTGGCCGGCCGGTCGGGACGCATCTCCCACACCGCGCTGCACGAGGCCGTCGCCGGCAACCGCCTCGCCTCCTGGGCGACGACCCGCGAGTTCGTCCGGGCGTGCGGTGGTGACGAGGCGGCGTGGCGGGCCCGCTGGGAACGGGCGGCGGCGCTCGCGCTCGGCCAGGCCGACGAGTCCTCACCGGACGGTCCGGCGACGTTCGAGAATGGGGAGCGACCGGCGGAATCCGAGCCGGCGCGGCCGGAGCCGGCCATCCCGCCGGCGCCGCTGGCGACATCCGGCGCGCCGGCGGAATCCGAACCGGTACGACCCGAGGCGTCCCGCCCCGCCCGTCGGTTCAGCCGAACAATCGCCGTGGTCGCCGGGATCATCACCATACTCGTCGCGGTCGGCGGCGCGGGCCTCATGCTGCGCTCCGGCTCCGACGAGACGCCGGACCCGGCGGCCGCCACGCCGGCAGGGCCGCGCGTCAGCGGCGACCGGAGTCGGTTCATCGCCGACGTCACCATCCCGGACGGTACGTCGGTGACGACGAACGAAACCTTCGTCAAGGTGTGGGAGATCCAGAACAGCGGCACCGTGCCGTGGTACGGCCGCTATCTTCAGCGCGAGGACCTGCCGCCGGCACCGGGTAGTTGCCGTACACCGGACCGGGTTCCGATCGGCAACACGTTGCCCAACGAACGGGTCAAGATCAGTGTGACCGTCACCGCCCCGGACCGTCCGGGAAGCTGCATGGTCAAGTGGAAGATGGTCGACGAGCAGGGCCGGCTCTTCTTTCCCAGCGCCCGGCCGGTCTACTTCCTCGTCAACGTCGTCGCCCCGGAGGAGCCGTCGCCGGAGGCCGAGGCGAACTGAGCCCCCGAGGGCCGAGGCGTCCGGAGATTCCCACGCGGCCTGGCCCGGACCGAGCCCCCCCGCGGCCACTCGGTCCGGGCCAGGCCGTCGCCTACCCGCTGATCCGCGCGGTCCGGCGGGCCGCCCCGTGGCCCGCCGAACCGCGCCGGCCGAGCTCAGCCGCAGTTACCCCACGGGCTGGTGTAGTTCTCGCCGCCGTGGTAGCCGAAGAAGCGGACGCACTTGCCCGCCGCCCGCGCCTTCACCGGCCCGGCGTAGTAGCGGTAAAGGCCGGTGTCCAACGCCCAGCCCTGGCCCTCCACCTGGAGCCCGGCGGTGATCCGCGTCGGCGTACCGACCGACGAGGTCTTGATGGCCACCACGCAGTTGTACGACCCGTTGTAGAGCAGGTAGACCCGGGCGCCGGACAGCCCGTGCGACCGCTGGACGTAGTAGTCGCTGCCGCACACCCCCTGCGGCGTGTACGCGGCCTGCGCCTGGCCCGGCGTCAGGGTGAGCGCAGCACCGACAGCGACCGCGGTCGCCCCGATCCTGGTCAATGCCTTGCGGGACAACATGATCCCTCTCCTCCTCGGGACGTCGGTATCCCTTGCCGGCTTCCAGGTTCCGGTGACCGTGTCGGCCGAAAGCTTGCCGCGTTGTCAACACGATCCGGGGTGTGGCGGGTGCGGGGTCACGCCGGATGGGTGGGACCGCCGAGCCGGTCGAGGGCGGCCCGAGCCTCGGCGCGGATCCCGGGCGCGGTGGTGGTGGCCAGGACGTGTTCCAGCGCCCGGCGGTAGGCGACGTCGTACGCCTGGTCCGCCGGCACCGGCACGTCGGGCTCGACGCCGGTCCCCTCCCAGTTGGTGCCGGTCACCGGATTGACGGACCGGGCGTACGGCACGGTGATCTCCAGGGTGGGGGTGATCGGGACGACGCGGGTCGGGTGGGCCCCGCCCCGGGTGGTCTCGCCGACCAGCGTGGCCCGGCCCTGGGCCTGGAGGTTGTAGCAGAACTCCTCGCCACCGGAGAACGTCGTTCCGCTGGTCAGCACGAAGACCGGCCGGTCGAGGTAGCGCTCCCCCGGCAGGTACGCCAGGCTCCAGTACTGCCGGGTCGTGCCGCTCTCCCTGTCGTGGATGCTGTTCAGGTGGGTCTGGTCGTCGGGGAAGAAGTAGCTGGTCCAGAAGATGACCCCGTTCGGTGAGCCGCCCCGGTTCCGCCGCAGGTCCACGATGAGCGCGTGGGTGTGCGCGACCAGTTCCATCGCGGCGGCGATGGCCCGGCCGCCGGCGCCGGCCTCGGCGATCATCCGCAGGTCGAGATAGCCGACGTTGCCGTCGAGCCGCTCGACCCGGGCGATCCCGTAGTTGTCGAGCCGCATCTGGGTGTGCCGGGCGGCCGCCCGGTCCGCCTCGGTCGTCGCCGCGGCGAGCGTCTCGTCCCGGAGCCGGACCCGCAGGTGCCGGTCCGCGCAGATCGCGAAGAGGTCCGCGGTCAGCCGCTCGGCCAACGCCTCGTCGGCGAGACCGTCGTACGCGCCGGCCGCCCGCCGGGCGCGGATCTCCTCGACGGCCCGCGCCGCCCGCTCCGGAAGGACGTACCCGGTGCGGAGCAGGGCCAATGCCTCCTCGATCGGGTCGACCGTCATGGTCGGAACCCTACCGAGCCCCGGGCCGGCGATTCCCCCCTCGGTCACCTCGCCGCCGGCACGGCGTGGTAGCCCTCGGCCGACTCCTGGCCACAGAGTCCCCGGAGCGCGGCCACTGGCGCGTCGGTGACCGCCCGGCCCCTCAGGGCAGCGGCCGGACGATGTCCCGCGCGTGGTCGACGACCGCGGCACCGACCACGGTCGCCTCGATCGGCAGCACCTCCAGGCACCGACGGACCGCCGCGGTCATCAGCGGATTCGGTACCCGCATCGAGAGGGTGCAGTGCGGCACCCAGTACCCCGGCCGGTGCTGGTCGCTCACCGCCACCCCGGCCCGGGTCAGCCGGTCGTACACCGTCGCCTGGTGGGCGAGGAGGTCGGCGGTGGGCGACGGGCCGAGCCACAGGACCCGGCCGACGAACTGGCCGGCGTACTGGAAGGTCAGCCGCAGCGGTGCCGCCACGACCATCCCGGCCAGCGCCGCGGCCACCCGCTCCGGGTCGAGCCGCGGGGCGACCGCCAGCGAGACGTGCGGCCGGTGCCGCCGGCCGAGCAGCGCTCTGCACCCCCTCGGACTCCAGCGCCTCCCAGAGCACCCGGATCCGCCGGGTGGCGTCGGTGTCGAGGTACAACTCCAGCGCCGCGACCACCGGCCCACCCTAGAGAGTGGCCGGTGGCCGACCCACGGCGGGTCGTCAGCGGGGTCGGCGATCCACCTGGAACGGGGCGAAACTCTGTGCGACCGGCATCAGCTCGATGGTGTTGACGTTGACGTGCGGCGGCTGCGCCACGCTCCAGTACACCGCCTCCGCCACGTCGTCGGCGGTGAGCGGCTCCATGCCCGCGTAGACCTGGGCCGCCCGCTCGGCGTCGCCGCCGAACCGGACGACCGAGAACTCGGTACCCCCGACCATGCCGGGCTCGATGCAGGTCACCCGTACCCCGGTGCCGTGCAGGTCGCTGCGGAGGTTGAGGCTGAACTGCCGGACGAACGCCTTGGTGGCGCCGTACACGTTGCCACCCGGATACGGGTACGTCGCCGCCGTGGAACCGATGTTGACGACGTGACCGCGCCCCCGGGCGACCATTCCGGGCAGGACCGCGTGCGTGCAGTAGATCAACCCTCGGCAGTTGGTGTCGAGCATCCGCTCCCAGTCGTCGAGGTCGGCCCGGTGCGCCGGTTCCAGTCCCCGGGCGAGGCCGGCGTTGTTGACCAGGATGTCGATGTCGGCGTGGGACGGGGGCAGGGCCTCGATGGCGGCGGCGACCGCGGCGCGGTCCCGTACGTCGAGCACCAGCGGGAGCACGTCCGAGCCGAGTGCGGCGAGCCGGTCGGCGCGCCGGGCGCAGGCGACGACCCGGGCACCGGCGGCGGCGAAGCGTCGGGCGATGGCGGCACCGAAACCGCTGCTGGCACCGGTCACGAAAACCGTCGTCACCGCCGCACCCCCGCTGCCGCGACCCGCTGGAGCAGCCGCCCGAGCGCGTCGTTGAAGGCCGCTTCCCGCTCCAGGTTGGGCAGGTGGCCGGCGCCGTCGACCACCACCAGCTCCGCGCCCGGCACGCACTCGGCGATGAGTTCGGCGTCGGGAAGCGGGGTGAACGCGTCCTCGCTGCCCACCACGACCAGGGTCGGCACCGCGACCTGGCGCAGCGTCGCCACGTAGTCCGGGCGGTCGGCGCGGCCCCGCAGCGCGGCGGCGGCACCGACCGGCGAGGTCGTGTGCATCATGACGCTCACCCGTCGGGCGACCTCCGGCATGGCCGCGAGGTTGTCGGGGGCGAGCATCTTCGGCAGCGTTTCCTCGGCGTACCCGGCCATCCCCTCGCGGAGCAGGCGGTCGGCGAGATCGTTGCGCCACCTCCGGCCCGACTCGGTTTCGGCGGTCGCCGAGGTGGCGGCGAGCAGGACCCCGGTGACGCGGTCGGGGAACAGCCGCAGGCACTCCAGGACGATCTGTCCCCCCATCGACAGCCCACCGAGGACGAACCTCGCTACGTCGAGCCGGTCGAGCAGGCCGGCGATGTCCCGGGCGAAGACGTCCAGGGTGGTGCGGCCCGGCACCACCGTGCTCTCGCCGTAGCCGCGCAGGTCCGCCACGATCACCCGCCAGCCCGTCCGGACGGCGTACGCGACCTGGGGTTGCCACATCGAGCGGTCGAACGGGTGGCCGTGGACCAGGACCAGGGTCTGTTCCCCGGTGCCGTGGTCGTCGTAGGCGATCTCGATGCCGTTGACCGGTGCAGTTGCCATGCCGGCTCCTTCGCGTTCGTGTCGCGCTGACCCGCTGATCTCGACAGCCGAGGCTATTCCGTGCAATATGCGAGTGCAATGGGATCAATATCCTCGGAGCAATCGGAGCGACGTGTGGACGACTACCGCCGGATCGCGGATCGGATCGCCGCGGACATCGCCGCCGGCCGGCTCACCGCCGGCCAGCGCCTGCCGACGCAGCGGGCCTTCGCCCGCCAACGTGGCATCGCCGCCTCCACCGCGGCCCGGGTCTACGCCGAACTCGCCCGGCGCGGCCTCGTCACCGGCGAGGTCGGCCGAGGCACCTTCGTCCGGGCCAGCACCCCACCGCCGGAGCCCGCCCTCGCCGAACCGGCCGACGCCCGGGTCGACCTGGAACTGAGTTTCTCGGTGCTGCCGGACCAACCCGCGCTCCAGGCCCGCGCCCTGGCCAGCCTGGTGCGACCCGACGCCCTGGCGGCCAGCCTGTCCCCGATCGGCGCCGCCGGCACACCCGCCGCGCGGGAGGCCGCCGCCCACCTGCTCGACCGGCCCGGCTGGGCCCCGGACCCCGACCGGCTGCTCTTCACCGGCAACGGCCGGCAGGCGATCGCCGCCGCCATCGCCGCCCTCGTCCCGGTGGGCGAACGGCTCGGCGTCGAGGCGCTCACCTACCCGGTCGTCAAGGCCCTGGCCAGCCGGCTCGGCGTCACCCTGGTCCCGCTACCCGTCGACGGGGACGGCCTGCTGCCCGAGGCGGTCGCCGAGGCACACCGCGCCGCTCCGCTACGGGCGATCTATGTGCAGCCGACCCTGCACAACCCCCTCGGGACGACGATGCCGGCGCACCGGCGCACCGCACTCGCCGACCTGGTCGACCGACTCGGGATATTCGTCGTGGAGGACGCCGTCTGGTCGTTCCTCACCGACGCCCCGGCGCCGCTGGCCGCCCTGGCCCCGTCCCGGACCGTGCTCGTCGACAGCCTCTCCAAGCGGCTCGCCCCCGGCCTCACCGTCGGCGTCGTCGCCGCACCGCCCCGGCTCACCGAGCGGCTCGCGACCGCGATCCGCTCCGGTGCCTGGACCACCACCCGCTTCGGGCTGGACGCGACGGTGCGGTGGATCGGCGACGGCACCGTCGCCGCCGTCGCCGCCGGCAAACGCCGGGACGCTCGCGGCCGGCAGGAGCTGGTACGAGACCGGCTGGCCGGCTACGCCGTCCGGTCCGACCCGGGCGCCTACCACTGCTGGTGGGAGCTACCGGCACCGTGGCGCGCCGACACCTTCGTCGCGGCCGCCGCGCGCCGGGGCATCGCGGTCACCCCCGCCGCCGCGTTCACCATCGGGACCAGCCACGCCCCCAACGCGGTACGGCTGGCGCTGGCCACCCCGCCACTGCCGGTCCTCGCCGGAGCGCTCGACACGCTCGCGGCACTGGCCCGCGCCACGCCGGAGGACATGGAGACCGAGTAACCGGTCACCGGAGACGCGGGTGCCCTGGCCGCCAATGGGCGACCAGGGCACGCGTGCCGGGCTGTCGGCGCCGGGGCTACCGCAGGCCGTTGGAGATGGCGGTGATCAGCTCACCGTTGCTGGTGTCGCCGGAGAGCTCCCAGAAGAACGAGCCGCCCAGCCCCTGGCTCCGGACGTACGCCATCTTGCCGCCGATCGTCGCCGGGGTGTCGTAGCTCCACCAGTTGCTGCCGCACCGGGCGTACGCGGTGCCGGCGATGGTGCCGGTCGCCGGGCAGGTGTTCCTGAGCACCTTGTAGTCCTCGACGCCCGCCTCGTACGTGCCGGGCGCCGGGCCGGTGGCCGTACCGCCCGGGGCGGACTGGGTGACGCCGGTCCAGCCTCGACCGTAGAAGCCGATGCCGAGCAGCAGCTTGCTGGCCGGGATCCCCTTGCTCTTCAGCTTCTGGATCGCCGCGTCCGACCAGAAGCCCTGCTGCGGAATCCCGTCGTACGAGTACAGCGGAGAGTGTGGCGCGGTCGGACCCTGCGCGGCCCAGGCACCGAAGTAGTCGTAGGTCATCGGCATCAGCCAGTCGAGGTTGCCGATCGCACCGGCGTAGTCCGCGGCGTCGATCTTGCCGCCGGTGCTGCCGTCCGCGGTGATCGCGGCGGTGACCAGCGCCGACGGGCCGAACCGGGCACGCAGCGCGGCGATCAGGTTCTTGAAGGCGTTCGGGCCGCTGGTGTCACAGGTGAGCCCGCAGGCGTTCGGGTACTCCCAGTCGATGTCGATGCCGTCGAAGACGTCGGCCCAGCGCGGGTCCTCGACCAGGTTGTAGCAGGACTCGGCGAACGCGGCGGGGTTCTGCGCCGCCTGGGTGAAGCCGCCGGACCAGGTCCAGCCGCCGAAGGACCAGATCACCTTGAGGTGCGGGTACATCCGCTTGAGCTTGCGCAGCTGGTTGAAGCTGCCGCGCAACGGCTGGTCCCAGGTGTCGGCGACGCCGTCCACACTCTCCGCCGCGGTGTACGCCCTCTCGTAGTCGGCGTAGCTGTCCCCGATGGTGCACCGGCCGCCCGTGGTGTTGCCGAAGGCGTACAGGATGTGGGTCAGCTTGCTCGCCGAGCCGCTGGTGTGGATGTTCTTGACGTGGTAGTTGCGGGCGTAGACGCCCCACTGGGCGAAGTAGCCGACGACCTTCTGCCCGGCCGGCGGCGGGTCGGTCGCCGGCGGGGTGGTCGGAGGTGCGGTCGTCGGTGGGGTGGTGGGCGGGGTGGCCGTCGGGTCCGACGCGCCGCCGCAGGCGGCGCCGTTGATGGTGCAGGTCAGCGGGGCGCGGTAGCCGCCGGTGCCGATGTACCCCCAACTGAAGGTGGCGCCGGGGGCGAGGCTGCCGGCCCAGCTCTTCTGCACCGCGACGTAGTGGTCGCCGCTGCGGGTCACGTCCGCATCCCAGAAGCTGCTGATCGTCGTCCCGGCCGGCAGGTCGAACTCCACCCGCCAGGTGGACACCGCCGCGTCGGTGCCGTTGGTGACCGTGACCCTGACCTCGTGGCCGGTGCCCCAGTCCGAGGTGGCGGTGAAGCTCGCGGTGAGGCTGCCGGCGCCGAAGGCCGCGGTGACCGGGACCGCCGCGACGGCCAGCGCCGCCGCGAGGCCGGCCCACAGCGCCTGGCGGAGGGGTCTTCTCATGGCGTCCCCCTTTAATTCTTAGGAAACTTTCCATATAGCGTGAGGTGACGCTACTCAGGGGTTCACCACTTCGTCAAGATGTCAATATTTCGATCTCCGTCCGCCCGGCGGTCGGAGGTCACACACGAGGTGACCGACGGTCAGCGGCGCGTACGCGCAGCGCCGGGACCGGCGACGTCCGGTCCGTACGGTCACGGCTGCCGGATCGCCTCACCGGCGATCTCGATCGCGACCGTCCTGCCGACCAGGACACCACCGCTGTCCAGGGCGACGTTCCACACCAGGCCGTAGTCCTCGCGCTCGATCTCGGCCGTCGCGCTGAACCCGAAGATGTCATTCCCGAACGGGTCGCGGCGCGCGCCGCCGAACTCCACCCGGAGATCGACCGGACGGGTGACCCCCTTCACCGTCAGCTCCCCGGTGAGCACGAACCGCCCGCTGGCCCGGTCCACCTGCTCCGGGACGGTCACCGCGCCGGCCCGTCGGCCCAGCCGGTTGCCGCGCAGCCGGGCCCAGTAGAAGATCGCCTCGTTCCGGTCCGGCTCCCACCTGATCCCCGTGCTCCGGTACTCCAGGGTTGGATACCGCTCCACGTCGAGGAAGTCGGGGCTGCGCAGGTGCGCGTCCCGGTCGCCGTGACCGGTGGTGATGCTCGCCGCCGCGATGGTCGCGGTCACCGAGGAGGCCAACGGGTCCTCGGCGACGAGGATCGTCCGGTCGCCTCGCGGAACTCGCCGCGTACGGGACGACCGGTTCCGGATCAGAGCCAGCCGCGTTCGTGTGCCTGCCATCCCAGCTGGAGTCGCGACCGCGAGTTGGTGCGCTCCATCAGCGCCCGCACCCGTCGGACGACCGTGCGGCGGCTGATCCCGAGCCGAGCGCCGGCCGCCTCGTCGGTGAAGCCCGCGACCAGCAACGCGAGCAGTTCCCGGTCCTCGGCGGAGATGTCGCCGGACTCCGGGGCGCGGTCGAGGCCGCCCGCCGTGAGCGGCGTCGCCTGGGACCACACCGTCTCGAAGAGCGCGATCAGGGCGTCCAGCAGGCCGCACGGATGCACCAACAGCGCCGCGTGGTGCGCGGCCGCGGTCCAGGAGAGCGGCAGCAGCGCGAGGGTCCGGTCCGCGACGGCGAGCTTGGTGGGGAGCGCCACCGCGAGCCGGGCCTGTTCCCCGGCCCGGATGTGGGCGGCGACCCCGGCGGCGACCTCCGGGTCCTCCAGCGCCGTGCTGTCGTACACCGCCCGGTAGACCACCCCGGCGGCCTCCCGGTCGAACTGGGTGGCGTTCACCGGGCTGCGGGCCGCGTACGGCGGCGCGACCAGGACCCGGACCTCGCGGCGGGCGCTGCGCTGCACCCGTTCGAACGCCCGTCCCACCGCCGCCCGGCCCGAGACGACCTCGATGAGGTCCTCGGTACGCCGGTTGCTCGTCCTACCCCGCAGCTCGGCGGCGAGCCGGTGTGCCGCCTCCCGGGTCAGCTCCAGCTCCGCGTACCGGCGCCGGATCAGCTGCTCCACCGCGAGTTCCGGCGGCACCGGCACGATCCGTTCTCCGGGTGGCGGGGTGCGGTGGACGAAGCCCTCCCGTTCGAGGAGGGCGACGACCCTGCGCACCCGGGCCTCCGAGAGCCCCATCCGGTCGGCCAGCTCCGCCACCCGAGCCCCGCCCCGGCGGATCAGCGTTAGGTAGGTGGACTCCGCCACCGGACTCAGTCCGGCGGACCTCAGCACGGCGACCTCCCTGGCGCATCTGCGTCATGGCGCAGCTGCGCTCAGCCTAGATCCTTTACCGCCGCGATGACGAGGTGTAACTCTCCCCATGATCGAGTAGCACGTCAAAGGAGGACCCGTGGCCAGACCATTACGGACGGTCATGGCGCTGGCGACCGTCGCCGCCGTCCTAGCGTCCGGCCCCTCGCCGGCCGTCGCATCGGCGGATGGCACAGTCACGCCAACCGAAGCCGGTGGCGCGCTGGTGAGCGTCCACACCGTCACCCTGATCACCGGGGACGTCGTCCGACTCTCCACCTTCTCCGACGGCCGGCAACAGGCCGAGATCGACGACGCCAGCCCATCCCGGGGGACGGGCTTCCAGTTCACCGAGCGCGACGGCGACCTCCACGTGACACCGCACGAGGCGTTGCCCCTGGTGGCCGCCGGCCGGCTCGACCCGGCCCTGTTCAACGTCACCGACCTGGTCGCCGAGGGCTACCACGACGCGGCTCGGTCGAGCCTCCCGCTGCTGATCACCGGCGCGTCGACCGGCCCCGAACCGCGGGCCGCCGCGCCGGCCACCCCGACCGGCGCGACCCCCGAGCGCCACCTCCCCAGCATCGGCGCGATCGCGGTACGGGAGGAGAAGTCCCGGGCCCGTGACTTCTGGGCCGAGGTCACCGGCGGCCGGCCCGCCGCCCCGGCCCGAGCCGACGGCCCGACAACCCTGGCCGCCGGGTTCGACCGGATCTGGCTGGACCGCCGGGTCCGGGCCGACCTGACCGACAGCGTGCCGCAGATCGGCGCCCCCGCCGCCTGGCGAGCCGGTTACGACGGCACCGGGGTGAAGGTCGCCGTCCTGGACAGCGGCTACGACCCGCACCACCCCGATCTCGCCGGGCAGGTCGTCGCCGCGAAGAACTTCACCGACACGCCCGACGCGACCGACCGGTACGGCCACGGCACCCACGTCGCCGCCACCATCGCCGGCAGCGGCGCCGGGCGCGGCGGCCGGGGCTCCGGCGGTCACGGCGCCGGAAACCCGGGCGGCAAGGGCGTCGCCCCGGGTGCCGACCTCCTGGTCGGCAAGGTCCTCGACGACAACGGCTCCGGCAGCCTCTCCTGGATCATCGCCGGAATGGAGTGGGCGGTCCAGGAGGGCGCCCGGATCATCAACCTGAGCCTCGGCGCCCCGGCCGCGGAGGGACCGGACCCGATCACCGAGGCACTTGACGCACTCAGCGCCAGCTCCGGTGCCCTCTTCGTGGTCAGCTCCGGCAACTCCGGCCCCGGCCGACACAGCGTCACCACCCCGGGCACCGCGGACCGGGCGCTCACGGTGGGCGCGGTCGACAGCCGCGACGCGATCGCCGACTTCTCCGGCCGGGGACCCCGGCTCGGCGACGCCGCGGTCAAGCCGGAGGTCACCGCCCCCGGCGTCGGGATCGTGGCGGCCCGCGCCGCCGGCACGACCCTCGGCAAGACGGTCGACGCCCGCTACACGGCGATGTCGGGCACCTCGATGGCCGCCCCGCACGTCGCCGGGGCGGCGGCCCTGCTCGCCCAGCGCCACCCCGACTGGACGGCCGAGCAGCTCAAGGCCGCCCTGGTGAGCAGCGCCGACCCGAGCCGCGACACCCCGGCCTGGGTGCAGGGCGCCGGCCGCGTCGACATCGCCGAGGCGCTCGACCAGGACGTCCGGGTCGACACCGCCACCATCGGATTCGGCGCCGTACCGGCCGGCACCGCATCCCGCACCGTCAGGGTCGGCTACCACAACACCAGCCGACGCCCGGTGACCCTCACCCTCGCCGCGGAGGTCCGCGATCTGGGCGCCGACGGTCGGCGGGCTGACATCGACGTCTCCCCGACCCGGCTCACCGTCCCGGCCGGCGGCCGGGCCAGCGCGACCGTCCGTCTCCACCCGAAATCGACCACCCCCAACCAGTACGCCGGCGTCCTGACCGCCCGGGGCGGTGGCGTCGAGCTGCGTACCCCCGTCGGGCTCACCGTCGTGCCACCGACCCGCACGCTGACCGTCGAGGCGGTGGACCGGGACGGGCGCCCGGCAACGGACTTCGCCAGCCGCAGCCAGCTGTGGAACCTGGACACCGGCGAGTCGTACTGGGCGCAGTCCTTCGGCGGACGCCCGGCCACGGTGGAGCTACCGGCCGGCCGCTACGCCCTGACGGCCTGGGTGCAGAGCCAGGACGACTCCGGCTGGCCGAAGGACGTCACGATGCTCAGCGAGCCCGAGCTGGTGATCGACCGAGACCGGACCGTACGACTGGACGCCCGGACCGCGCGCGAGATCCGGGTCGACACCCCGAAGCCGAGCACGGTGAACCAGGTCGCGCTGGTGTGGCGGCGCGAGACGGCGGCCGGCTCCCTCCTCGCCGGCGAGCAGTTCAACACGAACCAGATCCGCCGGTTCTACGCCGCGCCGACCCGATCGGTCGGGACCGGGAGCTTCTGGTTCTACAGCCGGTGGAGTCTGGCCGCCCCGCCGCTGGTCGCCGCGATCCCCGGTCCCGGTGGCTTCACGCTGCCGGAACCCCGGCCGGTGGAGGGGGCACCGCTGCTCGATGGCCGTCGCACCCTGCGGCTGGTCGACGGGGGCGACGGCACCCCCGACGAGCTCGCCGCAGCCGGCGCCCGCGGCGCCGTGGTGCTGCTCCGCCTCGCTCCCGGCAGCGACACCGAGGACCCGGGTATCGCACAGTTGCGCGCGGCGGGCGCGGCCGGGGCGGCGGCGGTACTCTTCGCCGGCCCGACCCCGGGCTACCACTACGCCAACGGCCACGGCTCGACGGTGCCGGCGTACCTCGTCGACGCCACCGTCGCGCAGCGACTGCGGGACCGGCTGGCCGCCGGGCCGGCGACGATCACCCTGGAGGGGGTCGCCAACTCGCCGTACCACTACGACCTCCTGCTACCGGAACGTGGCCGGATCCCGACCGACCTCCACTACACCCCGAACGAGCTGGCGCTGGCGGCGATCGAGTCCGAGTTCCACCAGCACTCCCCGGACCTGCAGGCGATGGAGACCCGCGCCGGCTATCCGGACGGGGTGAGCACGGCGTTCAGCTTCAGCCGGCAGATCACCGCCGCCGTACGCCGCACCACCTACGTCAGCACCCGGGGCGTCGCCTGGCGCGGCAGCGCCGTCCTCGAGTCGTACAACCTGGGCCGGCCGCAGGGCCAGATGTACGGACCGCTGCGGGCGTTCCGGGCCGGCGACCGGGCCCGCGAGGTGTGGTTCCCGGCGGTGACCCGACCCGCGACCCCGGCCGCGGTCACCCCGGACTACGGGTACGGCCTGCCGGCCAACCGGGCGCACGACACGATCCGGGTCACCGTTCCGCCGTTCGTCCACGGCGACGCCACGGTCTACGGTTGGGCCGACGGCCTGGCCGACCGGACCGAGCTGACGCTGCGGCGGGGCGGGACGCTGCTCGGCCGTACCAACGCCACCAGGGAGGTGCAGTTCACGGTGCCGGGCGACCGCGCCTGGTACGAGTTGCGCCTCGACGTGGCCCGGGAGGTCGCCCGAGAGCCCGACGACGACCGTGGTCCCCGCGCCCCGTGGTGGACCACCTCCACCGCCACCTCGACGACCTGGACGTTCCGGTCTGACCGGCCCAGGGGCGACAAGCCGGCGGTGCTCCCCCTGCTCCAGCTCGACTACGACGTCGAGACCGACCTGACCAACACCGTTCGGGCCGACCGGCCGTACCCGGTGGTGTTGCACCCCGGCTACCAGCCGGGAGCGACGGGCCCCGGCCGGTTCACCGTCGAGGTCGCGGTGTCGTACGACGACGGGGCGCACTGGCGGAGCGCGAGCACCCGAGGCAGCCGGGACGTGGTGGCGACGCTGCCGGCCGCCCCCGCCGGGGCCGAGTTCGCCACCCTCCGGGTCACCGCCCGGGACCGGGACGGCAACCGGATCAGCCAGACCATCACCCGAGCGTGGCGGGTCGCCCCCTGAGCACGCCGCCGACGGAGATCCCCGGGGCCCGGGCCGACCACGGCCCGGGCCCCGGGGCCGTTTCGTCACGGCCGTGGCCCGGCGCCACCACGGGTGTTCCGACGCGACGGTGACCCGGCGCCACCCCTACCGCCCCGAGAGGGGAGCCGCCGGCCCCGATCCGCACGCCATGGAGATCCGCGGACCTCGGCCGAGCTCGCGCCGGCCGGTCAGACCGGGCGCCGCCCCGGGAACCCGCACTCGATTCGGTGGTACCACGCCACGTCGTCGTCACCCTCCAACCAGCACCACAGCACCGGCCGGCCGTCCCGCTCGCCGGGGATGTCGAGCAGCACCGGGGCGACCCCCTTGACCTGGATGTCGTGCCTGGCCAGCTCCTCCAGGATGTTGAAGATCCGCGCCTCCAGGCCCTTGACCTCGGGCAGGCCGCCGAGCGGACTCGTCCCGCGCGTGGCCAGGTCAGCGCGGAGTTCGGCCAGGTCGGCGCGGAGCCGGATGAGTTCGTCGATCCGGGGACGCATCGTGGCGATCATGTGCCGCGCCTGGGCGAGGGTGAACACGTCAGACAGTATCGACCACGGCCGGGGACGGCAGGCCGACGGACCGGGGCGGTGCGAAGCCGGGGGTCGCCGAGCGGCACACGCGCCGGGACGGCCCGGCTCACTCGTGCTGGGCGGCGATCTCCCGGGCCCGGTCGCGGGCGGCCTCGAGCGCGGCGAGCAGCGCGGCCCGGACACCGTGGTTCTCCAGCTCGCGAATCGCCGAGATGGTGGTCCCGGCCGGCGAGGTCACCGCCTCGCGCAGCTTGACCGGATGCTCGCCCGAGTCCCGCAACATGATGGCGGAGCCGATGGCGGTCTGGACGATCAGCTCGTGGGCGACCTGGCGGGGCAGTCCGAGGAGGATCCCCGCGTCCACCATCGCCTCGACCAGCAGGTAGAAGTAGGCCGGACCGGAGCCGGAGAGCGCGGTGACCGCGTCCTGCTGCGACTCGGGCACCCGCATCGTCGCCCCCAGCGGCCGGAACATCTCCTCGGCCAGCGCCAGGTGCTCGTCGGTGGCGTGGGAACCGGCGGAGATCGCGGTCATCGCCTCGTCGACCAGGGCCGGGGTGTTGGTCATGACCCGGATCACCGGGGTCCCCTCCGGAAGCCGCCGGGCGAAGAAGCTCGTCGGCAACCCGGCGCAGAGCGAGATCACCAGCTTGTCGGCCGGCACCTTCGGCCCGATCTCCTCCAGCAGCGCCTCCGCGTCCTGCGGCTTCACCGCGACAGCGAGGACGTCCGCCTCGGTCACCGCCGTGAGGTTGTCCACCACGGCCACGCCGTACCGGGCGGTGATCTCCTCGGCCCGGGCCGGCCGCCGGGTGGTGGCGAGCAGCCGATCCACCGGCCACCCGGCCCGGAGCAGACCGGAGAGCATCAACTCGCCGATCTTCCCGGTGCCGATCACGGCCACCGTGTGTACGCCCGGCGCCATCGTTCCTCCTCAACTGGTGGTGGTGTCACGCCGTCGCGGGCAAACGCCCGCCCGGTCGGGGTCGCCCGCCGCCCGGCGCGAGCGTCGCCCGCCGACCAGGTGGGACGCGTCGTCCGCCGGCCGGCGGGAGGCCGAGTCCGACCGCGTGAAGCCGGAGGCGGCGGGCGGCCCACCCGAACGTGGTCCGCCCGCCGCCGTACAGCTCAGCGCGCGCCGGTGACCCGGCGCGGGGCGTCAGCTCCCGAAGAAGACCTCGGCCTCGGTGTAGCGCTCCAGCGGCACCGTCTTCAGCTCGCGGGTCGCCTCGGACAGCGGTACCCGGACGATGTTGGTGCCCTGCAACGCCACCATCTTGCCCCAGTCGCCGTCGTGGACGGCGTCGATCGCCTGAAGCCCGAGCCGGGTGGCGAGCACCCGGTCGAAGGCGGTCGGGGTGCCACCGCGCTGGATGTGCCCGAGGACGACCGTCCGGGCCTCCTTGCCGGTCTTGGCCTCCAGCTGCTCGGCGAGCCACTGCCCGATGCCGCCGAGGCGAACGTGCCCGAACGCGTCCCGCTCCTGGGTCTGGAGGATCATCTGGCCCTCCAGCGGCTGGGCGCCCTCGGCGACCACCACGATCGGGGCGTACTGGTGCTGGAAACGCTTCTCGACGTAGCCGGCGACCTGGTCCACGTCGAACGGCCGCTCCGGAAGCAGGATCACGTTGGCGCCGCCGGCGAGGCCGGCGTGCAGCGCGATCCAGCCGGCGTGCCGGCCCATCACCTCGACGACCAGGGTGCGGTGGTGGCTCTCGGCCGTGGTGTGCAGCCGGTCGATCGCCTCCATCGCGATGTTGACCGCGGTGTCGAAGCCGAAGGTGTAGTCGGTGGCGCCGAGGTCGTTGTCGATCGTCTTCGGCACGCCCACCACCTGGACGCCGAGCTCGTGGAGCTTGGTCGCGACGCCGAGGGTGTCCTCACCGCCGATCGCCACCAGGGCGTCGACGCCCTGCTCCGCGAGGTTGTTCTTGATCCGCTCGACACCGTTCTCGATCTTGAACGGGTTGGTCCGGGAGGAGCCCAGGATGGTGCCGCCGCGCGGCAGGATACCCCGGACCTCCGCGATGCCGAGCGGCTTCGTCAGCCCTTCCAGCGGGCCCCGCCACCCGTCGCGGAACCCGACGAATTCGTGGCCGTAGCTGGTGACGCCCTTGCGCACCACCGCTCGGATCACCGCGTTCAGACCCGGGCAGTCACCACCACCGGTGAGCACGCCGATACGCATGATCTGCTCATCCTCCAGGAGCCTTTGATGTAGCCCGTCAAGCCCCAGGGTCGAAGTCACGTCAGACCGTCGGCGTCGTTGCCGGCCGGGGCGGGCCGTCATTGCGCACTGTAGTCGCCCGCCCAAAGGCAGACCAGCGCGCCCCATCCCCCGCCGCCTGAGCAGCACGAAGAGAATGATTTGATCATGTTCCGGACGGTTCGGACCGGCGCCGGCCACCCGTCGGGCCGCACGGGACCGGTCTTTGGCGACACGGTCGACGGCGCCCGGCCCGGGTCGATGCTCCCGGACGCGACCGACGGTGTCGGCGGCGGGGCTCGGCACCCCACCCGGGACCGGGACGGGCTGGGTCGCTGTTTGAGCCCGGCACGGGCCCGTACGCGCGCCCACCGCCCGCAAGCCCTCCCCCACACCCTGGCCGCCTCACGGGCCCGAACGCGCGTCGCCCGCCGGCGCCGGCGACGCGGGGTCAGGCGTGCATCGCCCGCCAGCGGGCGAGGTTGTGTCGCGCGTCCACCAGGGCGTCATGCCGCTCGGCGGTGGCGTCCGGCAGCGGGGGGCGCCCCCGGTCGTCCCAGCGCTGCCGCAACTCCCGGGTGAAGCGGGGGATCTCCTGGGGCAACGCCGGCATCGGACCCCAGAGCTGCGCCAGCGCCACGTGGTCGTACGCCGCGTACCAGGCCCAGAGCTCCAGCTCCTCCCCGGGCCGGTCCCGGATCGGCTCCAGGAGAAACTCGTAGAGGTCGTCGCGGATCCGCGCCCGGGAGCGCCAGGCCCGGTCGCCGGGAGACGGCAACCGGTCCAGGACGTGCCGCCGTACCCACGGCACCGCCCTGGACTCGTCGAACTCGGTGGAAACGGCGTAGAACTCGCGACCGTACTCGTCGACGACGCCGATCGACACGAGGTCGATCAGCCGGCCGTCCTCGATGAACTCGCAGTCGTAGAAGTAGCGGTAGACCATCACCGCCATCCTCGCCCATCCCGCGCCGTCGCCACGGGCCGGGTCGGCGGAACCGCCCGTCCCGGGCACCCGTCCGGCGGGCGGTTCGGCGCAGCCACGCCGCGACGGCCGGTGGGTCCCCTCACCCGCCGGCCGTCCGGCCCCCACGCCCCCAGGACCCGCCACGCCCCCGTCCGGCCCCCACGAGCGGCGACTCCAGCCTCAGCATGCCGGCCGGTTGGCGACAGAACTGTCACAGAAGTGATTTGAGGGGTGTACAGCAAGCGACAGGGCCGTCATGATCTGATGTGTACCGCTGCCGGACTCCTACCGGTATCAGTTTCACGTTGCCACTTCGGTCGGTTGCGGGTCGTCCGAGGGCAATACGGGTATTTCACCGGGGAGGGGTTGAGCCTTGGAGGTTCGCCTGCCTGAGCCGGGCGACGCCCTCACCGGCGTCGAGATGTTCGCCGGCCTCGAGCCCGAGGTGCGTCAACGCGTGATCGCCGCCGCGGTCCCGCGCACCTACCGCAAGGGCCAACTGTTGTTCGTCGAGAACGACCCGGGCGAGTCCCTGATCGTGCTGCGCCGGGGGGCGGTGGCGGTGTTCCGCACCGCGCCGACCGGCGAGCGGGCCGTGCTCAACGTCATCCGCCCCCCCGACGTCCTCGGCGAGGTGTCCCTGCTGGACGCCTCCACCCGCTCGGCGTCCGCCGAGGCCATCGAGGACTGCAGCGCCCTGGCGCTGTCCCGGGGTGCCTTCATGGAGCTGGTGCACTCCAACCCGCGGATCCTCGACGCGGTGATGCGGTCGCTCGGCGGGCTGATCCGGCGGCTCACCGAGCAGAACGCCGACCACGTCTTCCTCGACCTGCCCGGCCGGGTCGCCAAGACGCTGGTCCGGCTCGCCGGTGAGAGCCAGGCACCGATGATCACCATCGAGCTGAACCAGAGCCAGCTCGCCGAGATGGCCGGGGGCTCGCGGCAGAGCGTCAACCAGGCCATCGGCTCGTTCGCCAGCCGGGGCTGGCTGCGGACCGAGGGGCGCCGGATCGTCGTCACCGACGTCGCGGCGCTACGCCGGCGCGCCGGCATGACCGAACGCTGAGCCCACCGCCGGCGATCACCCGGCCAGCCAAGATCTCCCGGTCCCGGGACACCGATCCCGGACCCCGGACCCGGACCCCGCTCCCGAGACACGAATCGGGCGCCCCGGAGCGGCGCCACGCCAGCCCCGGGACGCCCGAGCAACGGGACGCGGAGGATGATCAGGTCGGCCCCAGCCAGTCCGTCCCCTCCTGGCCGCCGCCCGTCGACCCCGGCTCGGCGCTCTCGCCGGCAACGATCCCCGCGGCCTGGAGCTTGGCCAGGGTGGCGGCGTCCACATCGATCATGTCCCCCGCGGAGTGACCGACACCGTTGCCGTCGGTCCACTCCTTCTCCAGCCGGACGTACACCATCGCCCCATCTCCCTGTCAGTCGCCGATCGTCGGCGGCACCGAGAGTATCGTGGATCTCCACTCCGCGGAGTGTCCGCTAGCCAACAGCCTGGTTCCCGACACTGGACTCCGCCGGCAATACTCGGCAATGGCGATCGATGACCTCTGGTCCGCACCCGACCCGGTCGCCCACGACTCGCCCCACCGGCTTCGGCCGGGGCCGGGTGCCGCCCCGGCAGACAGCACACCACGACGACGCTGTAGGAGGTCGGCATCTCCGCTCCGTGTGCCACCTGCGGCCGAACCGCCGCGGCCGGCGACCGATTCTGCGGCGGCTGCGGGCGCGAGCTCACCCCGCTCTGCTCGCGGTGCGAGCGGCCGCTCGCCCCCGACGTCGCCTTCTGTACGGCCTGCGGCGCGCCCCGGCCCGGTCGGCCAGAACGGCAGACAACCGTGTCCCAGGAGGACCGGCGGCGGGTCAGCGTGCTCTTCGTCGACCTCATCGACTTCACCCCGTACGTCGAACGCGCCGACCCGGAGCTCGTCCGCGGGATGCAGACCGCCTTCTTCTCGGCGGCCCGCCGGGTCATCGTCCAGTACGGCGGGGTGGTGGAGAAGTACATCGGCGACGCGGTGATGGCACTGTTCGGGGCGCCCGTGGCGACCGAGACCGACGCGCTGCGCTGCGTCCACGCCGGACTGGAGCTCCAGCGGGTGCTGACCCGGCTCGCCCCGACCGGCGCCGACCACCTGCGGTTCCGGGTCGGGGTCGCCACCGGCGAGGCGCTGGTGGACGTCTCGGCGGCCCGGGACGGCGGCCAGGCGATCGTGGCCGGCGACGTGGTCAACACCGCCTCCCGGATGCAGTCGGTGGCGCCGCCGGGCGGGGTGCTGGTCTGCGGCACCACGTACGCGTTGACCCGCGACGCGATCCGGTACGCCGAGCAGGCCCCGGTGACGCTACGCGGGCGCTCCTCGCCGACCGAGGTCTGGCTGGCGCTCTCCGCCGTCCTCCGGCACCCCCCGGAACGGGAGACCGACACCACGCCGCTGATCGACCGCGAACACGAACTGGGCCTACTGGTCAACGCCCTACACCGGTCCATCCAGGACCGGCTGCCCCAGTTGGTCACCGTGCTCGGACACGCCGGGATCGGCAAGAGCCGCCTGGTCCGGGAGCTGTTCCGGCACACCGAACGGCTGACCGACCAGCCGCTGACCTGGCGGGTCGGCCGCTGCCCGCCGTTCGGGGAGAACGTCACCTTCGCCGCGCTGGCCGACATCGTCAAGGCCGAGGCGGGGATTCTCGACACCGACTCCGCCGACGTCGCGACCCGGCGGCTGGAGTCGACGCTGGCCGAGCTGGTCGGCCCGGGCGAGGCGGACCGGCTGATGGACGCGCTGCGACCGGTGGTCGGACTGCCCGGACCCGCGCTGCCGGCCGAGGAGGCCGAGTCCGCCTGGCGACGCTTCCTGGTCGCGCTCGCCGCGCGCCGGCCGACGGTGCTGGTCTTCGAGGACCTGCACTGGGCCGACGAGGCGATGCTCAACTTCGTCGAGCTGCTCGCGGCGTACGCGCAGAACGTGCCGCTGCTGCTGCTCTGCACGGCCCGGCCCGAGTTGGTCAAGCGGGATCCGAGCTGGGCGGGGACGATCACGGGCTCGCTGACCATCACCCTCCCGCCGCTGCGGGACACCGCCATCGCCGCGCTCTACCGCCACATCTTCGGCCAGGCGGCGTTCTCGACCGAGATGCTCAGCCCGCTGGTGGAGGTCGCCGACGGCAACCCGCTCTACGCCCACGAGTACGTCCGGATGCTGATGGAGCAGGGCGCGTTACGCCAGGCCGGGCGGGGGTGGTCGTTGGAGAAGCGGCACGAGCTGCCGATGCCGGAGAGCGTGCACGCGGTCATCGCCAACCGGGTCGACCTGCTCGACACGCCGGACCGGGCGGTGCTGCTGGCCGCCTCGGTGGTCGGCATGCAGTTCTGGCCGGGCGCGGTCGCCGCCGCGCTCGGGCAGCCGGTCGAGGCGGTCGAGCGGTCCCTGCGCCGGCTGGAGCAGCGCGACTTCGTCCACGAGCAGCCCACCTCCACGATGGAGGGCCAGCCGGAGTTCCGGTTCCGGCACATCCTCGTCCGCGACGTCTGCTACCAGCGGCTGCCACGGACCGAGCGGGTCGCCCGACACGAACGCACCGCCGACTGGCTGAACAGCATGTCGCAGGGCCGGGAGACGGACCTGGCCGAGGTGCTGGCCCACCACCGCTGGGCGGCCCACGAGATCGCCCACACCCTCGGGGTGGACACCGCCCGGTACGCCCCGCCGGCCCGGGAGGCGCTGCACCGGGCTGCCCGCCGGGCGTACGCCCTGCACGCGCTGGACGTGGCGGCCAACCACGCGGCCCGGGCGCTGGGGCTGGCCGACGACACCGACCCGGTGGGCCGGCTCCGGCTGGAGCTGCTGAGTACCGAGATCGCGTACTTCCGGGACGGCACCGCCTTCCTGGCCGGCGGCGGCACCGACCAGCTCCGTACGCTGGCGGAACGCCTCTTCGCGTACGGCGAGCACGGTGACGCGGCCCGGGCCTGGACCCTGCTCGGACAGGCCGCCTGGCTGCGGGCCGACCGCGCCGGCGCGCTGTCCTGCCTGGACCGGGCCGTCGAACTCTTCGACGCGCTGCCGGACACGCCGCAGAAGGCGGACGCCTACGCCGAGCTGGGCCGGCTGCACATGCTCAACTACGAACACGAACCGGCGATCGCGGCGGCGGGTGCCGCGGCCGACATCGCCGAACGGCTCGGGCTGGTCGAGACCCAGGCCAACGCCCGGATCACCGTCGCGACCGCCCGCTACCAGGCCGGGGATCCGGCCGGGCTGGCCGAGCTGTACGACATCCACCAGTTCTGCCAGACCCACCAGCTGCTCGCCCTGCCCCGGGCGGTACAGAACCTCGCCTACGCGGTCCGCGAGGAGGGCGACTGGATCCGCTCGGGCGAGATCCTCGCCGCGTGTCCCGCCCTGGCCCGGGGCGAGGCGCTGGCGACCGGCGGCTCGGGGGAGGCGATGCGGGCGTACTGCGAGGGCGAGTTCGGTCGGCTGCTGGCCGCCGCGGACGCCTTCGTCGACACCCCGGCCGGGCGGTGGGACATGCAGGTCCGCGGGGTACGGGCGTACCTGCGGGTGCTCCGGGACGAACCGGTGCCCGGCGCGACGGCCGGCCCCCGGACGGCGGGCGACCCCACTTCCGGTGGCCGGACGGGCGAGGCGACGCCGATCCGGCGGGCCGCGCCGATGGTCGACGACGTGACCGACGCGCTGGAGACGGCCCGGCGCAGCGGCTTCCACCGGCTGCACTGGACCATGCTGGGGCTGGGCGCGCTCTGCCGGTCGCTGCAGGGACGCCCGGCGGAGGCCACCGAGCTGATCGAGGAACTCGCCATCTCCTGGTCGGCGGTGCCGGCGCTGGCCAGCGGCGAGTGGATCCCGGCGGCCGCGTACGCCGCCGCGCTCGCCGGCCGCCCCGCCGCGGCCCGGATCCAGGGCATGCTCGACCGGGTCCGCCACCGCACCCCCTGGGTGGAGGCGGCGGCGAACACGGTGACCGCCGCGCTGGCCGCCGCGAGCGGTGACCACGCTCGCGCCGGCCGGCTCTACACCCGGGCGGCGGAGATCTACGCCGGCATTCCGGACGCCACCGACCGGATGCTCGCCCTGGCGCTCGCCGCCGGCGAACTGCACCTGGCCGGCGACCGGGCCGCGGCCGAGCAGGTGCGCGCCGAGGTGCGGAGCTTCGCGCTACGCAATCGCGCCCCGGGGCTGCTCCGGCTGAGCCAGGGCCCGCCGGCCCCCGGTACGACACCGATGCTGGCCTCCTGACCCGGATCTCCCGCCCGGCGGCCGGATGGATGCCCGGGGCGGATCAGGCCGCGACCGATTCCCCGGCCGGCCCGGCCGGGGTGGCATCACCGACCCGCCCGGTCGCGGCGACCGTGTCCGTCGGCCCCGCCGGGGCGGCAGTGTCGGCTCGCCCGGCCGGGGTGACAGTGCCGGTCCGACCGGCCGGGGCGACGCTGTCCGTCCGCGCGGTCGCGGCGGTGGCCGGGACCGCCGCCGCCAGCTGCTGGTTCTTGACCTTCTGGGCGTAGACGTCGACGTACTCGCGGCCGGAGAGCTCCATCAGCTTGTACATGATCTCGTCGGTGATCGCCCGCTCCACGAACCGGTCTCCCGCCATGCCGGCGTACCGGGAGAAGTCCAGCGGCTTGCCGAAGCGGATCCGCACGCGCTTGATCTTCGGGATCAGCTTGCCGGGCGGCTGGATCTCGTCGGCGTTGAGCATCACCACCGGGATCACCGGGGCGCCGCTCTCCAGCGCGAGCCGGGCCACCCCGGTCTTGCCCCGGTAGAGCCGGCCGTCCGGGGACCGGGTCCCCTCGGGGTAAATCCCGGCGAGCTTGCCGGCGCGCAAGACCTTGAGCTGGGTGTCCAGCGCCGCCTGCGCGGCGCGACCACCGGAGCGGTCCACCGGGATGGTGCCGGTGCCGATGAAGAACATCCGCACCAGCCAACCCTTCAGCCCCGTGCCGGTGAAGTATTCGGCCTTCGCCACGAAGGTCACTTTTCGCTTGACCATCAGCGGCATGAAGATCGAATCGGAGAAGGAGAGGTGGTTGCTGGCGAGGATCGCCGGACCGGTGTCCGGCACGTTCTCCCGCCCCTCCACCTGCGGCCGGAAGATCAGCCGCAGCCAGGGACCGAGGACGACGTACTTCAGCAGCCCGTACAGCACCGGTGTCCTTCCCGAGCGTCCCGCGTGCGTCCACCGCTGGCCCCCGGCCGGCAGCGGGAGACGGGACGCACCCGGCGACGGCCGTGGCGGGAACTGTCGGCAATGAGCCTACGAAGCGGGTACGGCACGCCACAACGCACTCCCGGAACCGGCGCCCCCCGTGTCACGATTCATTGCACGGTAGGTGGAGCCGGCGGCGGAGGCACCGGCGCGCGCCACGAGCCGGGTAGGGAGGGGTCGGAGTGTCAGCGGGAGGGGCCCGCCGGGGACGGCGAGACAACGGGCTGCAGGCGACGGAGTACGCGGTCGCCGGCGACGTGGACCCGCGCCTCGGCGAACACCTGCTCGACGTCCTGGCCGCCGGGGGCATCGCCGCCTATCTCCAGCCCTCCGCCGACCTCAACCCGGTGACCCGGACCACCACGATGCCGTCCCGACCCGTCGACCGGCTGTACGTCGACCGGAGTCACCTGGCCACCGCGCGCGACTACCTCAACCAGCTCACCGAGGACGACGTCCCGAACCCGTCGCCGGCGCCGCCGTCCGACCCGGACGTGGAGGCCGAGTGGGCCCGGATCGTCGCCGGCTACCACACCGAGGTCGCCGCCGAGGAGCGTTCCTGGCCGGCTGCCGAGGACGTCACCGAGACCGAGGCGGACGAGCCCGGCGGGATCGCGGCCCCGGCCCGGTCGGGCCAGGATCCCACCCGTCCGGGTGGTCCGGGTGGGCACCGGCTGCCCTCGGCCATCGACGTCGCGGGCATCTCGGTCGGCCGCGACGACGAGCCCTCACTCCTGGACGGGCTCGACACCTTCGGCGCGGGCCTGCCCGACGAGGACGAGGAGCGCTACGTCCCGCCTCCGCCGCCCCCGCTGCCCCGGCCGTCGAAGTACGCCGTCGTCGGGGTCCTGGCGATCGTCGCCGGCTTCATCCTCTTCCTCTTCCCGACGCTGCTCCCGGTCGACCGAGGGCTGGCCACCCTGGTCGGCTTCACCGGCATCATCACCGGCTTCGTCACGCTGATCCTGCGGCTGCGGTCCGGTGACGAGGAGGACGACGATCCGGACGACGGTGCGGTGGTCTGACCCCAACCGTCCAGATCGCGAGATTCATCGCCGTGTGGTCTTCGGGCGTAACCATCGCGTAATTTCGCATCAGTAGGAATACTGCTGTACGTCACCTTCCCCTCACGACTACGCGATCGCTCGTCATTCGCGGTGGTCGCCTCGCCCGGAACGAGGTGCCCGAATGCGACAGAGTTCCCTCGTGGTGGTGGCCAATCGGCTGCCTGTCGACGACAGCGTGGCGCCGGACGGTGCCTGCGAGTGGCGTCGCAGTCCCGGCGGCCTGGTCTCCGCCCTCCACCCCCTGCTCCAACAGACCCCGGCGACCTGGGTCGGCTGGGCCGGCGGCACCGGTCCGGCCCCCACCCTCGCCGACGTCGACGGCGTACGCATGCACACCGTGCCCCTGGCCCACGACGACGTCCGCGACCACTACGAAGGCTTCGCCAACTCGACCCTCTGGCCGCTCTACCACGACGCCGTCGAGCAGCCGGTCTACCACCGCCGCTGGTGGGAGGCGTACCAGCGGGTCAACCGGCGGTTCGCCGAGGCGGCCGCGGAGGCCGCCGAGCCGGGCGCGGTGGTCTGGGTCCAGGACTACCACCTCCAGCTCGTGCCGGAGCTGCTCCGCACACTCCGACCCGACCTGCGGATCGGCTTCTTCATGCACGTGCCGTTCCCGCCACCGGAGCTGTTCATGCAGCTCCCCCGCCGCGCCGAACTGCTGCTCGGCATGCTCGGCGCCGACCTGGTCGGCTTCCAGCGCCCGCAGGCGGCGCACAACTTCGCGCAGCTCGCCACCAAGGTGCTCGGCCTCGCCGCCACCGACCGGCGGATCGCGGTCGGCGAGCGGGTGGTCCGGATCGGCGCCTTCCCGGTCTCCATCGACATGCGCGAGATGGAGGCGCTGGCCGGCCGCCCGGACGTGGTCCGGCGAGCCGCCCAGATCCGGCGCGACCTCGGCGACCCGCAGCACGTGATCCTCAGCGTGGACCGGATGGACTACACCAAGGGAATCGAGCAGCGGCTGAAGGCGTACAGCGAACTGCTCGCCGCCGGCCACGTCAAGGTCCGGGACACGGTGATGGTCCAGGTCGCGGTGCCGAGCCGGGAACGGGTCGAGCAGTACCAGGTCCTGCGTGACCGGGTGGAGCGGGAGGTCGGGCGGATCAACGGGGAGTTCGGCCGGGTCGGCGAACCGGCGATCCACTACCTCACCCAGCCCTTCGACCGCGCCGAACTCGCCGCCCTCTACCGGGCCGCCGACATCATGGCCGTCACGCCGCTGCGGGACGGGATGAACCTGGTCGCCAAGGAGTACGTGGCGGCCCGGGTCGACGGCGGCGGCGCGCTCGTGCTCAGCGAGTTCGCCGGTGCCGCGGCCGAGTTCACCCAGGCGTTCCTGGTCAACCCGCACGACCTGGAGGGGCTCAAGTCGACCCTGCTCCAGGCGTTGCAGGCCAGCGAACCCGACCGGGCCGCGCGGATGCGGGCGATGCGCGACCACCTACGGGTGCACGACATCCGGGCCTGGGCGCGGTCGTACCTCACCGCACTGGACCAGAGCGGGGTCCTCGTCAACCGCCTGACGACGTGAAAGGAAGGGCCCCTTCCTATCGCTTTTGGTAGAAGAAGGGGCCCTTCCTAACACAGGTCGCGGCGCGGGCTAGCCGACCAGGTCCTTGTCCAGCCAGTCCAGGATCGCGTCGATCGGCTCCCGCCACCGGGCATCGAGCATCAGGTCGTGCCCCATGCCGGGAAAGAGCAGCGGCGCCACGCCGTACCGTCGCGCCGTCCGGGTCAGCGCCGAGGCCGGCACCACCCGGTCGTCCGGGCTGCCCACCACCAGGATCGGCGGTTTGCCGACCGGCGGCTCCGGCGCCCGGTGGATCAGCAGCTGCCACTGCGCCCGGGTCGACGCCCGGCCAAGCCGCTCGGTGTACGTCTGGGCCACCGCGTCCGGCAGCTCGCGGCTGAACAGTTGCCGACGGCGCAGCCGCAACGCCCCGCCGACGACCGCCGGCACCGTACCGGCCGGGTTGCGGCGCAGCGCCGCACCGAACGTGCCCCAGCCGCCGAAGACCGGCGCCACCAGCACCCCGGCCCGCGCCGGATAGCGGGCGAGCGCGTACGCCACCACCAGCGCGCCGGCACCGTGCCCGACCAGCACCGCCTGCCGGGGCAGGCTCACCGCCACCTGGACCACGTCATGGGCGTACGCCCGCAGCGTCGCCGTCGGGGCCGCCCCGCTGCCGCCGTGGCCGCGCAGGCTGACCGCGTACGCCGGGAAGGCCCGCGACGCCGCGTGGTCGAGCCAGTTCTCCGCGAAGGCCCAGGCCCCGTGACCGAACCCGGGTACGAAGAGCAGCGGCGGCTTGCCCTCGTCCGCCTCCGGGCTCGCGGTGAGGACCTCACGGCGTACGGCCGGCACCGGGCGGGTCCACTCCGGGGTACGGATGATTCGGGTCCGTCCACTCCGTCCGCTCACGCCGCCACCTCCAGCTCGTCCAGGGTGCGCTGCACCGCGCGCAGGTACTCGACGTGCCCGACCTCGAACCAGTGCCGGGTGCTCTCCTTCACCTTGGCGGAGTTCCACCGCTCGCCGGTGTCGGCGGCGATCCGGGCGGCGAAGGACCGGGCCCGCTCCGGGGCGAGCTCGCGCAGCCGCAGCCACCGGGCGATCATCACCGCCTGCCAGTGCACCAGCGGGAAGAGACCCGCGTCCGGCTGCAACAGGCCGGCGACGGCCAGCGTCGGATGGCGTCGGGGAAACATGTTGAGGTGCAGCGAGGGCCGGCCGGCCGCGTCCGTACCGAGGATCTCCGGGGCGAGGAACTCGAAGCGCGGCAGGTAGCCGGTCGCCAGCACGACGAGGTCGGGCTCGATCTCGCGCCCGTCGGTCAGGACCACTCCGGTCCGGGTGAAGCGGGCGACGTCCGGCACCGGGGTGATGGCGCCGTGCCCGATGTAGTGCACGAGCTGGCTGTTCACGATCGGATGGGTCTCGTAGACCCGGTGATCGGGCCGGGGCAACCCGAACCGGGTCAGGTCACCCACGGTCAGCTTCAGGGCCCGGTGGAACAGCCACTGCCGCAGCCACAGCGGCAGCCGGAGCGCCGCGGCCGCGTGCCCCACCTGGTCGGCGGGGCGGCCGAAGGCGTACTTGGGGAGGTACCAGTAGCCGCGGCGGATCGAGTGCCAGCAGCGGGCCGCCTGCTGGCCGGCCTCGACCGCGATGTCGCAGCCGGAGTTGCCGGCGCCGACCACCAGCACCCGCTTGCCGCGCACCTGGGTGGCGTCCTTGTACGCCGAGGCGTGGATCACCTGGCCCCGGAACTCGTCCAGGCCCTCGTAGGCCGGCATCTTCGGGGCCCAGTTGTGTCCGTTGGCCACCACGACCGCCGCGTACCGGGAGGTCCGTTCCGCGCCGTAGCCGCCGGTGCTACGGGTGGTGACGTCCCACCGCTCACCGTCGGCGGGTTCGACCCGGACCACCTCGGTGCCGAACCAGATGTGCGGGCGCAGGTCGAAGTGGTCGGCGTACCGCTCCAGATAGGACAGCAGCAGGCTGTGGTGCGGGTAGTCCGGCCAGGTGTCCGGCATCGGGAAGTCGGGGAACTCGGTCAACGGCCGGGACGAGACGAGGTGGGTGCTGGCGTAGACCGGGCTGCGGTCGTGGCGCCAGTTCCACGCCCCGCCGACCCCGGTCTCCCGCTCGTAGCAGTCGACGCCGAAGCCGTACTCCTTCAGATTCTTGATCGCGGCAAGGCCGCTGGCCCCGGCGCCGATCACGCAGATCGTGTCGCCGCGGTCGTAGACCGGACGCCCGTCTCGCCACAGGGTCGCGGCCGGTTCGAGGCTCTCCTGCTCGCTATGGGTGGACACCGAGAAGTCTCCTTCTGTCCGGCACCGGTGCCGACGTGCGGGGGGAATCCTCCCGGCTCTCGTCACCTTTTGTCCAGCCCGCCGCGCAGCGCTTCCGGTCGGGTCGACGTCCTCCGGTACGGCGACCTCGGTCTGACGCCGACGGGCAACCCCTGGCACCGCACCTCACGCCGGCCGGGTGGGCGATCAGGGTGTCGACGCCGCTCGCGACGAAGCGTGCTGCTGCGCCAGGTAGGTTTGCAGCCGGCGGTGCCGGAACTGATAGACCGCACCCGCCTGACGCAGGATGCCGCGCTGGTGGGCGTCGCGCAGGAACGCGACGCAGCGCCAGGGCAGCCGACGGGTGACCGCCAGGTACAGCCTCACCACCAGCAGCCACTGGCCCCACGCGAAGGGCAGCAGCATCGCGGGAGCGATCACGAGCCCGGTCATCAGACCCGCCACCACACCGGCGACCAGGCCGTACCGGAAAGCCACACCGAAGACGATCCCGCTGGCGACCATGATGCCGGCCCCGCCCACGAGCATCCGGCGAAGGGTGTGGGTCCGGTCGGCGGACAGGGAGTCGGCGACACTGACCGCCCAGGTCTGGTCGAACGGGCGGGAGACGCCGACCGCGACCCCGAGCGTCACGGCGGTCCCGACCGCGACCCCGATCACGCTGCCGATCACCGGGTCGGCGGCCATGGCGGACATGACCAGTCCCGCCGGGATCCCGGCCATGACCCCGTACGACAGCGCGGAGAGCAGTTCGCGGGCCGTGGGCCGGACCCGTCTGGGCTGCGGGTCGGGTGCCGCGTTCCGGATCCAGCGCCGCTCGCTGAGGAGGAGTACGTTCCCGCCGATGTACAGGTAGCCGATCGCGAGCACGATGTTCTCGATCACGAGCCCGGTCACCACGCTGGCCACGATCATGACCCCGAGCCACCCGTAGGTCAGGAAGCGGAGCCGCTCGGACCGGGGGACGCTGTCGCGCAACCGCCACCAGGTCAGGTCGGCGGCGCCCTGCGTCTCCAGGTGGGCGGCGAGCCAGGCCAACCACGTCCGCGCCTGGTCGGGCCGCCAGGTACGGCCGCCCGGCGGCGGCTCCCGCTGGTAGACGGCGGGGAGGTACGCGGCGATCAGGTGCTCCTCGACCGCCTCCTGGGTCGGGAACCGCTCCTGGTCGAGGAGTTCGGCCGGATCGTTGCCCGGCGTGTCGGAGTAGCTGGCGCGGGCCAGGAACACCATCAGGGGCGTTCGCAGGACCTGTCGGAGCACCGCCGCCGCGGGGTCGTCGGGCCGTTCGCGTAGCCGGGTGAGCACCGGTTGCCACACCCCGTCGTCGGTGCCGGGTGCCCGGCGGCTGGTGGTGCGGGGCAGGTATTCGGCCACGGTCTCGAAGTCGAGATCGTGCAGCATGACGCCCTCGGCGCGGGAGAGCACGCCGGCCCGCTCCACCGCGCGCCGGTATTCGTCGCGACGACTCGTCAGGACGAGGGGCAGCCTCGCCGCCTTGTTGAGCTGCCGCAACGCCGCCTTGTGCAGCCCGGGGTTGATCTCGTCGAAGCCGTCGAGGATCGGCAGGATCAGGCCGGCGTCCAGCAGCGCCGCCGCCCGGGTGAGCTGCCCGTTCAGCGGGCCGTCGTACGGGAGGGCCAGCGCCGGGTTGCGCCGGGCGAGCTGGTCGGCCAGCCAGGTCTTCAGGTTCGACTCGGGATCCCAGGACTGGAGGCCGAACAGCACCGGCACCCGTTCGCCGGGCTGGCGGCTGTCGAGGAGCTGGCCGAGCAGTTCACCGGCGAGGACGCTCTTGCCGGACCCGGCCTTGCCGAGGATCACCAGCCGCCCGGACGGTATCCGGGCGTAGACCTCCGCGATCTCCTCCAGTCGGCCGCTCAGGTTCACCCGGGTCGCGCGGGTCCCCACCCGCGTTCCGCGGACGTTCGCCGGCTGGTCGACCAGGCGCGGCTCGGCCGGATGCCAGGAGACCGGCAGCGGCACCGGGTCACCCGACCGGTGCTCCGCCCGTTGCCGCTCCCATTCGGCTGCCACCGCCACGGCCAGGCTGTCGGCGAGGGCCGGCAGGTCGACGTCGGCGGCGCGCGCGGGTGGCCGCCTGTCGCGCCGCGTCTCCTCCCAGACCACGGCCACGGTGAGCAGGACGCTCGCCGGGACCACGATCCACAGCCATCGGCTGGACAGGTTCATGTTCTCGACGAGCAGGCCCGTGACCAGGGAGAACGCGGTGGGCAGTGACGCTTTCCCGATCACCGAAAGCCGTGACCGCACGACGCGTTCCTCCCTGGTTGCGACTGCCCAGCGAGTCCACCGTAGTCACACGGTCAATCTCCGGTTCCAGCCCACGCTCGGCCTCGGTGGCCCACGCCGCGTCGAGCGTCGTCAGCTTTTATCAAAACGTCGGGCCATGGCCAGAATGCCGGTGTGCGCCATCATCACGCGTCCGCGCCCGTTATGCGGCGGCGTCGCGTGGCTCGAACCCGACTTTGAGACTTACATCCAGTGCTGTCGCCAGCCGCTCCAACACAGCCAGAGTCGGGACCGTCCCGCCGGCCTCGAATCGGGCCACGGCCGACTGCGTCATTCCGGACGCCGTCGCCAACTGTTTCTGGCTCCAACCTCGGCGCTCGCGAAGCTCACGCACGGCGCGGCCGAGCTCGAAGGCCAGCCGCGTCGCCTCGTACGCCTCCTTGGCTCCCGGCTCAGCCATACGTCGCTCGCGCATCGCGGCCCAGCCACCAGCCTCGCCCATCGGTCTAACCCTCCTCATCCATAGCCTGGTGTGCTTCATCGATGCACCGTGCCAACGCTCGGCGCGCCCGGTCGATCTCCCGCTCGTCGCGCATGCGCGTCTTCGTAAAGACCGTCAAGAGGACGATCCTCCTCTCGGGCCCGATCCAGTAGGTGATCCTCACCGACTCGCGACCCAGGTGGAACCGCAGCTCACGGAGCTTTCGATCGAGCTGCTTCGTGTAGGGCTCGCCCAGTAGCGGTCCCTGTTCGGCAAGCAGATCGATGTAGAAGGCGACGCGGGCGAACAGATCCGTCGGCAGGCTCTCCAGCCACTTCTCTACCTCCGGTTCCAGCTCGACCACACCCCAGGCCATAGCATCGATGCTATATTAGCTGCTGGCAGCACGTCGAGGAGCTGCCGCGACCGGTCCGCGAGCTGCGGCCGGACGTGCCCGAGCGCCGCGACATCGGCTGGCTGCTGCTCACCGAGGGTCGGGCTGCCGAGGCGTACGCCGAACTCCAGCCAGTGCACGAGGATCTCTGCCTGCTCTACGGGCCGGATCACCCGGACGCCCGGGAGGTCGCCGACGCGCTGGCCCGGCTGCGCCTCTCCGGCGCCGGCTGACTGTCTGGTGCACGGGCTGCGGTGCTGGCTGCGGCTGTGCAATGGCGTGTGTAACCGGCGGGATCGGCAGGGAGGTCCGATGATCGCCATGCAGATGATCACGCCTCCGGCGCGGTCGGTGGCTGTGGCACCGTCTTGAGGGTGCGGTTCGATGGGATGCCGGACTGGTTGCCGGCTTGGTGTCGTGAGCATCTGGGCGACGAGCCCGCGGACGTGCTGTTCCAGTCGCGCCAGGTCTCGATGGTGTTCGGTCTGCGGCTGGTCGGTGGCAGGGACGTCGTGGTCAAGGCGCGCCCCGACGAGGGCCGGGCGGCGTCATGCGTCGCGGCGCAGTCCTGGCTGGCCGAGCGGGGTTTTCCGTGTGCCCGACCGCTCACGCCGGTGATCAGCGTCGGCACGCTCGGGGTGCACGCCGAGGAGTTCCGGCCCGACGGCGAGGTGTTGCACGGGGACTCGCCGGAGATAGCCGAGCGCTGCGCAACCGTGTTCGCCCGGCTGATGGCCGCGCTTGCCGACGTGAGCGTCGCGCCGCCGCTGCCGAACCCGCCCTGGGTGCGGTGGGACCGCACTGATGCCGGGCTGTGGCCGATGATCGACTTTCTCGACCGCCGGGACCAGAGCGTCGTACCCGACCACATCGTCGAGACGGCCGAGCGGGCCAGAAAGCGGCTGCTGGCGGCCGACCTGCCGGGCGTGCTTGGGCACGCCGACTTCGAGGCGCAGAACCTGCGGTGGCGGGGTGGGCAGGTGTGGGCGGTGCACGACTGGGACAGCCTGGCGTGGCAGCCCGAGGCGGCGCTGGTGGGAGCCGCGAGCGGGGCGTTCGCCAGCTCCGGGCCGCCCACGCTGGCACCGATCGCCAGCTCCGAGGCGTTTCTGAGGGCGTATCAAGACCGTCGAGGACGCGTGTTCACGGCCGCGGAGCTGGAGGTCGCGTGGGCGGCCAGCCTGTGGATGGCCGCGTACAACGCTCGGGAGATGGCACTGTGCGGTGGCGGCTCGGCGGGCGCCGACGCGCTGCGGGTGCAGGCAGCCGAACGTCTCCGCCGAGCCAGGGTGTAGCACCAGCACGAACTTCCGCGAGCCGCCCCGGCTGGCTCACTCGGGTGGTTCCGCCTGGCCGTCGAGGCGGGCGCGGGTGACGGCGATCCGGGGACGTGCCCAGGCCAGGAAGCGCGCCTGGAGCGCCGCCGGGTCCGGGCCGGGATCCGGGTTGAGGGCGGCCAGATCGACGTACGCCTGTTGGAGCTGGGCGGCGAGATAGACCGCCAGCCCGGCCGGGTCGGTCACGTAGTCGACGGCGAGCAGCGAACGGGCGGCCAGGCAGGGCCAGTCGACGGCACAGGTACGACAGATCCAGAGCGGCCGGCGCGGCGTGTGCGGCTCGATGCCCGAGGTGGGTGACCGGGGCGCCGGGGTGGCCGCACCGGTCACCGGCTCGGTGGGACGATCGTCCGCCGGCTGGGTCATCGGGCGCCGAGCCCGGCCCGTTGCGCCTGGGCCGGGGTGAGCCGCCCGGCCCGGCCGACCAGGTGGGATCCGGTGGGTGCATTCCACCCTGCGGACTGGTTACGCAGCGGGGCGCCGGCCGGCTGGGGCCGTCGCGGCGACCGTTCGGCGCCGGTCGTGCTCGCCGCACGCGGCATCGTTTCGCCCGCCGGAGGCGACGGTCGCGGCCCGGCCGGTACGGCGGCCGGGGCCGGCGGTACGTACGCCGACGCCAGGTCGGAGGCGAACCGGTCGGGGCAGGGCCAGCGCAGCCCGCACCGGCAGTACCGCCAGAGTCGACGCCAGTCCCGGCGGTGCCGGGGCGCGAAGCGGATCGGCCGCGATCGGCGCCATGACCATTCCATGTCGATCACACCTTTCTCGATCATGCGATTACCCGTGATCTTTTTCCGGTACGCCTGCACCGGCCGCGATGCCGAAGAGTTGCGGCGCGCGAGGGGCGATTGATGCTCGCTATTCGATGCGGGGAACCGCCCCCAGGGGGAAGTCGGGTCGGGCGGTTCCCCGCGCGGTTCCGCCCGGGTGTTTGCCGCCGCGCCGAACGGTTCCGCTAATGACAGTCTGCTATGGACGCGACTAGCCTCGGGAGAGCTGACCCGGGTACGACCAGTGCGTATGTCAGCTCGTCGCGCCGGTGGGAGCCCTGTCCGACATCGACACCGAAATTGTCCGGAGGTTGTCCGTGGAACGTCCGCCCATGCTCGAACACTTCGCCGAGGAGTTACGCCTCGCCCGCGTCAGGGCCGAGATGTCGCAGGCCGAACTCGCCGAGGCGTGCAACTATTCGGCAGCGATGATCGCCAAAGTGGAAACGTGCGAGCGCCGCCCCAGTCTTGATCTCGCTCGCCGCTGCGACGCCGTCCTCGGCACCGGCGGACTGCTGGAACGCATCCAGCGGCGGATCGGCCAGGAGAGCGTGGTCGGCTACTTCCAGGAGTTCGCCGGCATCGAGCAGGAGGCCAAGGCTCTACGCTGCTTTCAACCCACGTTCATTCCCGGGCTGCTCCAGACCGAGCCCTACGCCCGCGCCGTTCTATCCAGCAGCGGGCTGCTCACTTCCGAGGAGACCGAGGAGCAGGTGGCAACCCGGCTGCACCGGCAGGAGATCCTGACCCGCGCCACTCCCCCGCTCGGCGAGCCGGTCGCCTATCTGGAGGGGCACATTCATGGCAAAGTCATCGATCATCCGGAGCAGGTCCGGCATATGCTCGATGTCTGGGACTCGATCCGGGGCGAGGCACTGCCTCACCAACGGTCGATCGAGCTGATCGCGGAGGTGGCGCAAACATGGAGCTGACCGGCGCGCGCTGGCGCAAGAGCAGCCGCAGCAACAGCACGGGCGGCGACTGCGTCGAGGTCGCCGACAACCTACCGGGCGTGATCGGCGTACGCGACAGCAAAGACCCAACCGGCCCCACCCTGACCTTCACCCCAACCGCCTGGCGAACCTTCGTCACCAACCTCGCCCGCCGGCCCTGACCCCAGCGACCCAACCCGCACACGCGACGCGGCCCCGCCTCCCGCACGTACGCCGGGACGCGGGGCCGCCGCGTCGCCACCGATCCTCATTCGTGTCGGCTCCTCGGAACTACGTGTGGGCGGCACGATCGGCCGCATCGTGAACGGCAAGCTCTGCCATCGACCATCTTGAGCAGACGCGGCATATGCTCGACGCCTCGGACTCGATCCGGGGCGAGGCACTGCCCCACCAGCAGTCGATCGAGCTGATCGCGGAGGTGGCGCAAACATGGAGCTGACCGGCGCGCGCTGGCGCACAAGCAGCCGCAGCAACAGCACCGGCGGCGCGTGCGTCGAGGTCGCCGACAACCTACCGGGCGTGATCGGCGTACGCGACAGCAAAAACCCAACCGGCCCCACCCTGACCTTCACCCCAACCGCCTGGCGAACCTTCATCACCAACCTCGCCCGGCCCTGACGGGCGCGACCAACACTCTGCCCCGTCGCTCGCTCACCGTCCGAAAGGGAACGCGTGGAATCCTCACCGCCGCCAGACCCCACGCCGTCGCCAGATCCCACGCCACCCGGTCCCGCGTCGTCGCCGGATCCCACGCCGCCAGGCCCGGCGTCGGCCGCGGAACCCCCACCGTCAGGTCCCACGTCCGCACCGGATCCCACGCCGCCAGGATCCGCGCCGCCGGGTCTGACGCCGTCAGGATCCGCGTGGGCAGGTCCTGCGCCGCCGGGTCCGTCGTCGTCGCCAACCGGCCGGCGCTGGTCCATGAAGTGGTACTACCTGGTGATTGCCGGCGTTGTCGTTCTGTGCCTGTTCTGCTCCTGCCTGGGTGCGGGCGCCTATCTGCTTCTTCGCGATGATTCGAGCTCTGGCCTCGCCTCGGCCGACCCGACCGCCGGGTGCGAGGAGGCGATCCGCGGGGCGCCGGCCGACACGACCGGCGAGGCCACCAGCCCTGAACTGAATCGCAGGTGGGCGGAGCACTTCCGGGAGGCCGCCGCGAAGGCCAACCGCCCCGAGATCAGGTCGGCGATCCTCGACGAAGCGGCCGCCTGGGACCACTACGCGGACGTACAGGAGGAGGTCGACGCCAAGAGGCGGGCGGGCACCGATGACGTGGACGACACCCTCGCCCTCACGAGGGCCCTGCGCGAAAAGCTCGCCGCCCACCGACAGGTGATGGACGTCTGCGCGGAGGCCGGCTACGAGTAGGGCGATCGGTCACCCCGCCGATGCGGGAACGGGCCCCTTCAGCCGCTGAACGCGGTGCGGTAGGGGCCCGTCCGAGGACTGGACGCGTACCGGGGAGCTGATCTCCTCAGCGCAGCGCCGCATCGGGCGCGGTGTCCGGCCGCACGGCGTTGGTCGGCCGCGCGCCGGTGGCCGGTGCGACGCCGCGAACGAGCAACAGCAGGCCGAGGACGACCTCGAACAGTCCTCCCGGAATCGACAGGACGAGCCCGACCCCGGCGCCCAGCAGTTCGGCGGCCGAACCCGCCGCCAGCAGCGCGTATCCCGCGAATCCCCAGATCGCCAGCCAGCGCGGCAGCCAGTGCAGCCGGCTGACCGCCAGGCAGAGGGGCAGACTGCCCAGGCCGAGCGACAGCATGGCCATCTGGTACGCGAGGTCGGCGGCCTCGACCCCGACCCGGTCCAGCAGGACGATCCCGACGGTGAGCAACAACGCCTCCGCGCCGCGGGCCACAAGGTACGTCCAGGCGACCCCCGGATGACTCCGCCGCAGCGCCAGAAAGACCAGCGCGCCGATGGCCGCCACCAGGACGGAGTTGAGTACGACGAGCGCCGTCCCGGCGAGCTGTCCGGGCAGGGAGCTGCCGATGCCGTAGGCGACGATCGCCAGCAGGAAGAACGCACCGACACATCGGCCGGCCGAGTGCAGGAACATCGTCGCCTCCCAGGGTTTCGTACTTAGTACGTCGTACTAAGTACGGTACGCTCGGCAACGACGTCGGTCAACGGAATGGCGAGGAGATGGGGAACCAGACGGTGAGCGAGCCAGCCCGACAGCTGAGTCGCGAGCGAGTCCTGAGCGCGGCGGTCGCCATCGCCGACGCGCACGGCCTGGCGGCGTTGACCATGCGGTCACTGGCCGCCGCGCTCAACGCCAAGCCGATGTCGCTCTACCACTACATCCGCAACAAGGAGGAACTCCTCGACGCCCTCGTCGACCGGGTCTTCGCGGAGATCGAACTGCCACAGGTGGGCAACGACTGGCGCGCCGAGCTGCGCCGACGATGCCTCTCGGCCCGTACGGTCCTCGCGCGGCACCCCTGGGCACTGGCCCTGGTCGAGACCCGGACCAGCCCCGGGCCGGCCACCCTGCGCCATCACGATGCCGTGCTGGGCGTGCTGCGCGCCGGCGGCTTCTCGCTCCCGATGACGGCCCGCGCGTACGCGATCATCGACGCGTACGTCTACGGCTTCGTGCTACAGGAGGCATCACTGCCGTTCGACAGCGGAGACTCCGCCGCCTCGGTCGCGGGTTCGATCGTGGATGCCTTCGCGGCGGGCCAGTACCCGCACCTGGTCGAACTCGCCACCCAACACATCCAGCAACCCGGTTACCACTTCGGCGGGCAGTTCGAGTTCGGCCTCGATCTGATCCTCGACGCACTGGCCGCGTACCGCGATGCCGCCCGGCCATCGTGACTCCACCGCCGGGACCACCCCGCCGTCAATGCGCTGATCACGTTTTCGGCGAAGCCACTGATTGACGACAGACGGTCGACGATCGTCGCAGCAGGCTGGCCAGCACGATCTTCACCGTCTTCAATTAAGTGAATTCACGTGGCACGCTACGGCCATGGAGAAGGTCGACACCCTGCCGAAGTAGTTCGCCGATTGGCCGATCGAGGGATTGCGGGAGCTGGTGGCGGTCAGACGCGGCCGCACGATAGTACAAATCGTTTAACCGGACCGAAGAGAGGCTACGACGATGTCCATAGATTACCGGTTGACCCTGGCGGGTGAGATCCCCCTGGAGCAGGTGGCGGAGCTGGTCGCTCCAGGCGCCAGGCGGACCACGACCAGATCCGGCAAACCGATGCTCAGCGCCCCGCTCTACGAAGAGTACGGGTACCTCGTCGACATCACCTCTGGCAGCAACGGCTACCACGAAGCCGAGGACGACAGCGGCTCTCCGTGAATCTGGGAGCCGGAAACCTACGTCGACATCAACTTTCACATGAATAAGGAGGCGCTAACCGAAAAGGGGAAGCCGAACATGTTGGCAGCCGTGGCCCGGGTGCTGGCGGAACGACCGGAAGACGCGGCGCTCGTCCTCAACAGCAACTGGCTGTTGCTGACACGCGTCGCAGGCGTACTTCGCAGGCATGGAACGACGTGGTGGAGCCACCACGACATGGACAACGGCATCATTCGTCAATGAGCGGCCGAGATACGGCTCAGCGACGACCCCGCCCCCAGCGGCCTGATCCGGCTCCTCGGCTGGGCTCGCCCCCTCAGCGGAGGGTGGCGGTCGAGTCGTCGCTGGTTGGCGGCTCGGCCGGATGCTCGTGGAGCGACACCACCCGCTGGCGCCGGCGGCGTCTCCGCCCGGGATGCGCGTCGTACGTCCCGAGGTGGGTCCCGGGCTGCGCCGGCTGGCCGGTCCAGAGATTCGGGGATCGGATTCCGGGGAAGACCAGGCCGGCTGTCACGCCGGCGATCCCCATGCAGCAGAGCAGCGCATCGACGACCGCCGACACCAGCGGCCAGAGCGGACTCTCCGCATGTCCGACCTGCTGATAGCTGACATAGCCGAGTGCGACGGCGGCGACCAGCAGCGCAACCCCGACCCAGAACAGCCAGGCCCGCCACCGGCGGGTCCGGCTGGCGCAGAGCACGGTGAACCGAACCGTCTCGCCGCAGTGGCCGCACCGGATCGTCTCCTCGGCCTTGCCGTGCGCCGGCCGCGCCACGACGCCGGGCCTCGGGCCGAGGTCGCCTTATCCACCGATCGGTTGATCGGCGACCCCACCGCACCAGACGCGGGCCATCGCCGCGTGGTCGATTCGACTCCGGGTCACGGACGGCAGGCTTCCGGATATGGCAATCATCGAACTATCCGGCCTGGTCAAGCGCTACGGCGACCGCACCGTGGTGGACGAAATCAGCTTCGCCGTCGAACAGGGCGAGATCTTCGGCATTCTGGGGCCCAACGGGGCGGGCAAGACCACGACCGTCGAGTGTGTCGAGGGGCTGCGCACCCCGGACGCGGGCAGCATCCGGGTCTGCGGCATCGATCCACACCGCGACCCAGCCGGTGAGCTGCGGCACGTGCTCGGCGCGCAGTTGCAGGAGAGCGAGCTGCCCGACAAGCTCACCGTCGCCGAGGCGATGCGGCTGCACAGCTCGTTCTATCGACAGCCGGCCGACTGGCGGGAGCTGGTCGACGCCCTGCGCCTCGCCGACAAGCTCGACACCCAGTTCCGACGGCTGTCCGGTGGGCAGCAGCAGCGGCTGTCGATCGCGCACCCTGCTTCAGCCGATGTGGGGCATGCCGGTACACCTACCGGCCGCGCTCGGCCTCGCTACCGCGATCACGCTCTGGTTGCTCTGGTTCCACACGCTCAACCCGCGTTGGCACCACATCGGTCCGCGGATGGGCCTGTACTACACCGGACTGATGGCGCTGACCGCCAGCCTGGTGGCCGTCGCGCCCTTCTATGGCATCTTCGCGTTCATCGGATACCCGCAGGCGTTCCTGTATCTGCTGGGACACTGGCGCTACGCCGGCGTTGCCGCCACCGCGACGATCTCGGCGGTGGCGTACCTGGGCGGGGCGGCCCAGATCGCCGCCGGCGGGTGGTGGGAGTGGACCGCGCTCAGCCTGATCAGCGTCCTGCTGGCCGGGACGTTCTTCCGCCTCGCCGAGACGACCGACCAGCGCAACCGCAGGCAGAAGCAGGCGCTCGTCGAGCTGCACGACGCCAACGTCAAGCTGGCCGCCGCGCTGGAGGAGAACGCCGGCCTGCACGCCCAACTGCTGGTCCAGGCCCGCGAGGCCGGGATGCTCGACGAGCGACAGCGGATGGCCCGGGAGATCCACGACACCCTCGCCCAGGGGCTCGCCGGCATCCTCACCCAGCTCCAAGCCGCCGAGCAGACGCTGGACGAGCCCTCGACATCACGACGGCACCTGGCGAACGCGATGCAGCTGGTCCGGGAGAGCCTCGCCGAGGCCCGCCGGACGGTGCACGCGGTGGAGCCGGCGGTGCTCGCCGAGGCCCGACTTCCGGACGCGATCAGCGACGTGGCCAGGCGCTGGGCGGAGGTGAACCACATCGATGTAACGCTGACCACCACCGGCAACGCCCGACCGATGCACGCCGACGTCGAGGTGACGCTGCTGCGCATCGCGCAGGAGGCACTCGCCAACGTGGCCAAGCACGCGCGGGCCAGCCGGGTCGGGCTGACCCTGTCGTACATGGAGGACGTGGTGACCCTCGACGTGCGCGACGACGGAGTCGGCTTCGAGCCCGGCGTACGGCGTGCCAACGGTTCCGCGCCGGACGGTGGCTTCGGGCTCGCCGGGATGCGGCAACGGGTGCAGCGCCTCACCGGCCGGTTGGACATCGAGTCCGAGCCGGGCGGGGGGACGGCGATCTCGGCCACCGTACCGGCCATCCCACCGGGAGGTAAGGAGTGATCTCGCTGTTGATCGTCGACGATCACCCCGTGGTGCGGGACGGGTTGCGGGGCATGTTCGGCGCCGACCCGCGCTTCACGGTGCTCGGCGAGGCCGGTGACGGCGCGGAGGCCATCGTCGCCGCGGAGCGACTCCGGCCCGACGTCATCCTCATGGACCTACGGATGCCGAAGACCGACGGGGTCACCGCCATCAGGGAACTGGCCAGCCGCGGGGTGCCGGCCCGGGTCCTGGTGCTCACCACGTACGACACAGACAGCGACGTCCTGCCCGCGATCGAGGCCGGCGCCATCGGCTACCTGCTCAAGGACGCGCCTCGGGAGGAGCTGTTCCGCGCGGTCGAGGCCGCCGCGCGGGGACAGGCGGTCCTCTCCCCCACCGTCGCGAGCCGGCTGATGGGCCAGATCCGGCAACCGGCGTCGGAGCCCCTGTCCCAGCGCGAGCTGGAGGTCCTGCGACTGGTCGCCCAGGGTGCGACCAACCGCGAGGCCGCCCGGCAGTTGTTCATCAGCGAGGCGACGGTCAAGACGCACCTGCTGCACGTGTACGCGAAGCTCGGCGTCAACGACCGGGCCGCCGCCGTGGCCGCCGCGTTCTCCCGTGGCTACCTGGCACTCCCCACCTGAGCCGGCGCGAGACTCGCCTGGCTGCGCCCGCTCGGCGTGCAGGTACGATGATGCGGCGCGTGACTTCCTCCCCCACAGAACTGCTCGACTTCCGTGGCGTACGACGTGCCTACGACACCGTGGCGCAGGACTACGCGGCCTACTTCCCGGACACCCGCGGGGAGGCTCGACTCGACCTGGCCATGGTGGACACCTTCGCCGAGGCGGTGACGGCGGCCGGCGACCCACGGGTCCTCGACGCCGGGTGCGGGGCGGGTCGGCTGAGCCGCTACCTCACCGAACGCGGCTGTCGGGTGACCGGGGTGGACCTGTCGCCGGGGATGATCGCCATGGCGCGGCGCGACCATCCGGACCTGGTGTTCACCGTGGGCTCGGTGACCGAGCTGCCCTACCGGGACAACCAGTTCGCTGGCGTCCTGCTGTGGTACTCGATCATCCACACGCCGCCCGCCGGTCAGGCACGCATCTTCGCGGAGGCCGCACGGGTGCTCCGCCCCGGCGGTCACCTGCTCGTCGGGTTCCAGGCCGGCGACGGCGTCCGCGACGTCGCTCCAGCCTACCGCCGGTTCGGCCACGACATTCGCCTTGAGCGCTACGCCTACTCCGCCGAGGAGGTCGCCGGTCGGCTCACGGCCGCCGGCCTGAGCGAGGTGTGCCGCGTGGTGCGGTGCGCTCAGGGCCAGGAGCGGGACGGCCAGGCGTTCCTGCTGGCCAGAGCCGGCTGACCGGACCCGCCGCGGCAGCCGGACCCCGCCGGTGGGATGTGGGGACGGGGTCCCGGTCACGGCCACGGTGAGCGACAGGCTCGCCGGCACCACGAGCCACCTCCACCGGCGGGACGGGTCGAATAGGATCGACGGCCATCCTCAGGCGGCTGGAGACACAGCCACGGAAACCGAAAGGGGCGAGGTATCGAATGATCGCGCGGACGTGGCGGGGCTGGGCCCCGGCGGCCACCGCCGACGACTACCAGCGACACTACGAGACCGAGGTGGCCGAGCACCTCCACCAGGTTCCGGGCTTCCGCGGCGCCCACCTGCTCCGCCGCGACGACGGCGACGAGGTCATGTTCACCTCGATCACGTACTTTGGCGGCATGGACGACGTGCGGGCGTTCGCCGGCGACGACCCCGAGCGGGCCGTGGTCGAGGAGGCGGCCCGCCGCGTCCTGAGCCGGTGGGACGACCGCGTCACCCATCACGAGGTCGCCGTCGACCTGCCCACCGTCACCCGCCCGGTCGACCGACGATCCTGAGCCTCCTCGGATCGGTCGCGGTGGTCAACGCCGCCCCGGTCGACCGGACCACCACCCCGCCCCGGGCGGCCTTCTCGGTACCCCTACCGCCGGCGGCCGGCTGACCGGGTCGGCCGCGGCCCGTCCGGCGCCCCGCGCCGAATCGCGCCGCGACGTCAGGTACGCCCGCTCCGGGCCGCGGTCCCGGCGACGCTCTGCATGCGGGATCGGGTCCGGGCGGGCGCCCACGACGGCAACTCGGCGATGATGTCGGTGAGCGAGACGGCGGCGAGGCTGCGCCGCCAGGCCTCGTGCGCCTCGGCCATCTTCTCCGCGAGGATGCAGGTGCGCTGGCACTCCTCGGGCGGCAGCGCGCCGGCGCCCTGTTGGCGGATCTCGCGACACTCGTACGGCGAGGAGTACCCGTCGACGGCTTCGACGATCTGGAGCAGAGTGATCTCGCCGGGCGGGCGAGCGAGCCGAAACCCGCCTCGGGGCCCTGTCGAGGCGGTCAGGACGCCGGCCCGGACCAGCGCCTGTAGCTGCTTGGCGAGGTAGGGCGCCGGCAGGTCGTAGTACTGCGCGAGCTGCGTCGCCGACGCGGTGGCCCCCGGTTCGAGCTGGGCCAGCGTCGTCGCGCAGTGCAACACCCATTCCGTGCTGACAGGCAGTTTCACGATCGCCAGTCTATCGGAGATATTGCGGACCCATATTGTCCGTGATTCGGTGCCGCCGACTGGTGAGAGTCAGCCGTGAAGGAGATCGTCATGCGCGTCGCTGTTGCTGGCGCGACCGGAAACATCGGCACCCTGACCGTCGCCGCCCTCGAAGCCGGGGCCACGACGTGGTGCGAATCAGCCGTTCTCTCGGGATCGACCTGTTGACCGGGACGGGGCTCGACGCCGCGCTGGCCGGGGTCGAAGCGGTCATCGACGTCACCAACTGCACCGCGTCCGACCCGGCCGAGACGGTGGCGTTCTTCGGCACCACGACCCGCAACCTGCTCGCCGCCGAGCAGCGGGCCGGTGTCCGCCACCACGTCCTGCTCTCCATCGCCGGCGTCGACCGGGTCGAGGGCAACGCGCACTACGTCGGCAAGCGGGAGCAGGAGCGCCTGGTGGCCGCCGGGCCGGTGCCGTGGACCATCGTGCCGGCCACCCAGTTCCACGACTTCGCCGAGATGGTGGCGGGCTGGACCGAGCAGGACGGCGTCGCCACCATCGCCCCGCTGCTCGTGCAGCCCATCGCGCCCGAGGACGTGGCCGCCATCCTCGCCGAGATCGCGGTTGGCCAGCCGCAGGGCCGTTACGTCGACATCGCCGGTCCCGAACCGCAGGACCTGGTGGACATGGCCCGGCGTACCCACCAGGCCCGCGGCCGGGAGGTGAAGCTCGTACCGACCTGGTCGACGGTGTTCGGTCCGGAGATGGCTGGCAACGCCCTGCTGCCCGGCAAGGACGCCCGGATCGCACCGACCACCTTCGACGAGTGGCTCGCCCGGCAGCGGCGATAGATTCCCCTGCTCGGGACGCCCCGGGACTCGGAACGCAGGCCCGGGTTAGAGGCGCAGGTCGGCCATGATCGGGAAGTGGTCGCTGGCCCGACGCGTCTGCTCGGTGTCCACCACCTCGTAGCGGAGCACGCTGATCCGGGGGTCCACGAAGATCGCGTCGATCCGGTTGCGCGGGTTGGCGCAGGAGAAGGTGGGCCGCTCCGCGCCGCCGGCCGCCACCGCGGCGTCGGTCAGGCCGTCCGCGACCGTACGCCAGGCGGCGCCGCCGGAGCCCTCGTTCAGGTCCGCCCCCACCACCACCGGCTCGGGCGCGCTGGCCAGCTCCTGCTTGAACAGGACGGCCTGGCCGGGGCGCTCGGCCGGGTCGGTGGAGAGGTGCGAACCGGCCAGGGTGAACCGGCGCCGCCCGACGGCACACTCGGCGAAGGCCGCGCCGCGCAGGTGCCGCCCGGGAGTCAACGGATACTGCCGGCACCAGGTGCGGTACACCCGGACCCGGAGGCTCGTCAGCAGCAGGTTGCCCAGCGCGGGCAGGCCACCGGCGGCGACCACCAGCCCGAGCCGGTGGGCCAGCGCCGCGCACCGGTACCGCCAGCGGAACCGCCGGGGTCCCTCCTGCACGATCACCACGTCGGGCGCGACCTCGCGGACGGCGGCGGCCAGCGCGTCGACGTCGTCCCGCTGGCCGTGCACGTTGTACGAGAGCACCCGCAGGCGTACCGCCGACGTGTCGTCATCGGACGTACCCGTCACCGCCCCTCCACTCGCTCGTCCGCGGCGGCTAGCGCCGCCGGGCCAGGTCGGCCGCACCGACCACCCCGGCGATGTTGCCCAGCTCCGCCGGCCGGATCTCCGCCACCGGGATCGCCGCGCGCGCCGCGAGCGCCTCGGTGAACGCCTGCCGGGTCGGCCCCATCAGCAGCTCACCCGCCTCCACCACGCCACCGCCGACCACCAGGACCTCCGGGTCGAGGATCTGCGCCATGTCGGCCAGCCCGATCCCGAGCCACCGGCCGATCTGGGCGAAGGCCGCACAGGAGACGGGATCGCCGGAGCGGGCCGCCGCCGTCACCATCGGCCCGGTGACCGCGTCGACGTCGCCGTCGGCCAGCTCGAGCAGAATGGCGGCGCGGGTCGGCTCCTGCCGGGCGCCCGCGCGGGCGAACCGGACCAGGGCGTTGCCGCTGGCGTACTGCTCGATGCAGCCGAGCCGGCCGCAGCCACAGAGGTGCCCCTCCGGCACCGAGAGCATGTGCCCCAGCTCGCCGGCGATGCCGTGGGCGCCGCGCAGCAGTTCGCCGCCGAGCACGATGCCGCCGCCGACCCCGGTGCCGATGGTGAACAACACCATCGAGTTCTCCGCGTCCCGAGCGGCGCCGTACCGGAACTCGGCCCAGGCCGCCACGTTGGCGTCGTTCTCGACGATCACCGGCAGCCCGACGGCGTGGCTGACGTAGTCACGCAGTGGCTCGTCCCGCCACGCGATGTTGGGCGCGAAGAGCACCGTGGAGCGGGCGGCGTCGATCCACCCGGCCGCGCCGATCCCGACCGCCGTCACCTCGTGCTCGGCCGCCAGCTCGGCAACCACCTCGACGATGACATCCCGAGTCTTGGCGACGTCGTCGGCGGGGGTGTCGCGGCGCACGCGCACCCGGACCTCGCCCGCCTCGTCGACGACGCCGGCAGCCACCTTCGTACCCCCGACGTCGACTCCGATGGTCAGCGTCACCGCTGCCGCTCCCCTCTGCCGTACCGCTGCCCGCGGTCGTTTACCCGCCACTGCCGCCGTCGCCGCCGGCCGCCCACGCTGGCGATCGGCCGACCACCCCGCGGGGCGGCCGCGGCCTCACGCCCCGCCGGACGCTACCTGGTCCGCCGGGCCGGCGACCGTTCCCTCTGGCGTCCGCGACGCGGGCACCGCTGCCCGCCGCTCGCCCGCGCCGGCCCGGAAGTCGCCCGATCCGGTCCGGCAGGACCGTTCGTCCGACGTCGGCCCGTCCGACGTCGGCCGATCCGGATCGGCGGGGTCGTCGCTGACCGCCGCCCCCGGCTCAGCCCGGGTGGCCGCCGCCCAGACGTCCGTCTCGGCTGCCGGCCACGAATCATGCCCGGTACGGGTGGCCTCCCGCCATACCAGGTCGGCCTGACTTTCCCCGGCCTCGCTCGGGAGTCCGTCGGCGAGGCCCTGGTCCGTCGGGCCGCTGTCCGATCGGGTGCCCGCTGCCCGGTCGGCCGCCTCGGCGAACCGGGCGGCGGAACCGGCGGAACCCTCGCCCGCGAACCGCCCGGGATCCCGGTCGGCGGCGCTCCGCCCCGACGTCGGATCGGCCGCGCTCCGGCCGGACGTCGGATCGGCGGCGCTCCCGGTGGGCGTGAGGTCGGCCGGGGCGGCGTCGCGGGCGGCGCCGGCGACCCCGGAGAACGCCCGCAGCAGGCTGGCCACCCCGGCGGCGAAGTCCCCGGCGCCGGTTGCCAGCCGTTCGACCAGGTCGGGGCTCGGGTCACGTAGCGCCGCGATCGTGCGGCAGACGGGGCAGATACAGCACTCCGCGGTTCCCGTGGCGAACCCGGCGCCCGTCGGCGTACCACCGTGGGAGGTGGACCCGCCACCGGCCGACCCGCCACCGTCGGGGCCGGCCGCGCCCGCCCCCGGACCGCCCGAGGCGGCCGGGCCCGGGGTATCCCCGGACACCGAACGCCCGACGGACGCGTCCCGGCCGGACGGGCGCCCGACGTGGTCGAGCACGTCGGAGATCAGGTTGCCCACCGGGCCGAACGCGCCGGCCCGCGCCCCGGAGGCGGCGGACTGGGCCATGGCGAACACGGTGGCGACGAGACGTTCCGCCTCCTCCCGCGCCGACCCCGGCTCGGTCGCGCCGCCGAACGTCCCGTGTTCTCCCATGATCGGCTCCTTCACGCCCGCCGCGCCCACCGGTGGGGTCAACGCGCCCCATCCACGGATTCCACCCGCCGCTTCAGCTGCGTCAACGCCGCATCCATAATCATCTTCTCGGCCTTGCGCCGGAACATCCCGAGCATGCCGACGGAGAGTTCGACCTCCAGCGTGTACGTCACGGTCGAGGTGCCGTCCCCGTTGTCCTCGACGTCGTACGACCCGCGCTGGGACCGCTGCATCCGCGACGGCTGGACCAGGTGCCACTCGATCCGCGAGATGTCCTCGGCGTACTCGTACGCGAGGGTGTACTCGTCGGTCATCACCCCGGCGTCGACCACGAACCGGACCTGGGCGGCGTAGCCGTCCTCGTACTCCTCCAGCACCTCGACCCGCTTCACGGCGCCGGCCCACTCCGGGTACCGCGGAAAGTCACAGATCACCGATGCCACCTGGGCCGGCGGCGCGGCGATGACGATCGACTGGGTGGAGGAATCCGCCATGTCCGGCAGGCTACCCCGCGGCGGCGCGGATCGTGCCGCCCACCTCGCCGCCCACGCCGGTCCGCCGGCCGGTCCGCCGCCAGTACGCCCGCCGGTCCGCCGCCGGCGCCCCGGCGTCGGGCCGGCGGGTGCGGGCCTGCTCGGGCGGACAGACCCGGCGGCCAGGTAGGTTGCGGAGGTAACCGGACCGGTCAGTCGAGGGCAGACCGGATCGACACGAGCCCGAGGGAGTGCAGGTGCGCGAGTTCTCGGTCCCGCCGGCGGCCACCGTCGGCGACGCGGCCAACCTCACCGACCCCGTCTGGGGCAACGCCGAGGAGGCGCCGGAGAGCGTGCAGTTCATCCGTCGCACCGCCGGGGAGGGCGGCGCGAACGGCTGGGTCGAGGTCACCTGCCGGCAGTTCCGCGACGAGGTCGTCGCGGTGGCCCGCGGCCTGATCGCGGCCGGGATCACCCCCGGTTCCCGGGTCGGGCTGATGGCCCGAACCCGGTACGAGTGGACGCTGATCGACTACGCCATCTGGGCCGCCGGCGGGGTCACCGTGCCGGTCTACGAGACCTCCAGCGCGGAGCAGGTCGCGTGGATCCTCGCCGACTCGGGGGCGGTCGCGTGCGTCGTGGAGACGGCCGCCCACGCCGAGATCCTCTCCGGGATCCGTGACCGGTTGCCCGCGCTGGAACGGTTCTGGCAGATCGACCAGGGCGGGGTCGCCGAGCTTATCGCCCTCGGGGAACAGATCGACCCGGCCGAGGTCGACCTGCGTCGCCGGGCGGTCCGGGCCGACGACATCGCCACGATCATCTACACCAGCGGTACCACCGGCCGGCCCAAGGGATGCGTGCTGACCCACCGCAACCTGCTCTCCGACATCTCCAACGCGATCCCGGTGCTGCCCAACCTCTTCAACGAGGGCGCATCGACCCTGCTCTTCCTGCCGCTGGCCCACTCGTTCGCCCGGCTGATCCAGATCGGCACGGTGCAGGCCCGGGCCACGGTGGTGCACGCCGCCGACCCGAAAAACCTGGTCAACGAGCTGAAGGAGGTCCGCCCCACCTTCGTGCTCTCGGTACCCCGGGTCTTCGAGAAGGTCTACACCGGGGCGCTCCAGAAGGCGAGCGAGGAGGGGAAGGCGAAGGCGTTCGCCGCCGCCGAGCGGGTGGCGATCGCGTACAGCCAGGCCCTGGACACCCCGTCCGGACCCGGTCTGGTGCTGCGGCTGCGGCACTGGGTCTTCGACCGGCTGGTCTACCGCAAGCTGCGGGCTGCGCTCGGGGGGCGGTGCGAGAACGCGATCTCCGGCGGGGCGCCGCTCGGCGCGCGGCTCGGCCACTTCTTCCGCGGCGTCGGCGTCAGGGTCTACGAGGGGTACGGCCTCACCGAGACCTCTCCGGCCGTCGCGGTGAACCTGCCCGGGGCCACCCGGATCGGCACGGTCGGCCGACCGCTGCCCGGGATCACCATCCGGATCGCCGACGACGGCGAGATCCTGATCAAGGGCGACGTGGTGTTCCGGGAGTACTGGAACAACCCGGAGGCGACCGCCGAGGTGCTCACCCCGGACGGCTGGTTCCACAGCGGCGACCTCGGCGAGTTGGACGGCGACGGGTACCTCCGGATCACCGGGCGCAAGAAGGAGATCATCGTTACGGCGAGCGGCAAGAACGTCGCCCCCGCCGTACTGGAGGATCGGGTCCGGGCGCACCGGCTGGTCAGCCAGTGCATGGTGGTGGGCGACCGCCGCCCGTTCGTCGCCGCGCTGATCACCATCGACGAGCAGGCGTTGCCGACCTGGCTGCGCGAGCACGGCCGGCCGGAGGACACCCCGGTCGCCCAGCTCCGCGACGACCCGGAGCTATGCGCCGAGATCCAGACCGCGGTGGACGAGGCCAACCGGGCGGTCAGCCGGCCCGAGACGATCAAGCGGTTCCGGATCCTTCCCCGGGACTTCACCGAGGCGAACGGCGAGCTGACCCCATCGCTCAAGATCAAACGCAACGTCGTGGCAAAGACATACGCCGCCGACATCGCCGCACTATACGGCGACTGACTACGATCCGTCAGGTGCCCGCCTCGACCTCCGGTCCGCCTCCCCCGCACCCGCTCGCGACGGCGGCGCGCTTCGTCATGCTCGCCCTGGTCGCGGTCCTCACCCTGATCGCCACCCGGGACCTGGGGCAGCTCCGCTGGGTCGCCCTGCTCGCCGTCGCCAGCGTCCCCGCGGTGGTCGCGCCCGGGCACCGACGGGTGGCGCCGCTCGCGAGATTCGCCGAGGTCGTCATCGTCGGACTGGCCGCCGGCCAGGTCGCCGCCGCGGCGACCATCAACGACGCCATGCCCGGGCTCGCGGCCTCGGCGATCCTGCCCTACCTCGCCGTGCCGCTCACCGCCGCGGCGCTGCACAACCGATCCCGAGAGGGGATCATCCTGCTCACGGTCGCCGCGGCGACCCTCACGGTCGGCGGCACCATCGCGAGCAGCGACGGCGGCCGGCAGATCACCCAGATCGGCTACCTGGCGTCGGCGGCCCAGTGGCTGATCCTCGCCGGGCTCGGCATCTCCGCGGCCGGCACGCTGCAACGGATCGTCCAGGCCCGGGGCGAGAGCCGGCCACAGCCGTACGCGGAGGCGACCCGGCTACTGACCCAGTTGCGCAGCGTCGCACGGCAGCTACCCGGGGCAACCCTCGACCCGGGCAGCATCTCCGAGCACCTGCTGGAGGAGCTGCGCGCGGTCGCGCCGTCCGACCGGGCGGCGGTCCTCTCCGCCAGCGGCGGCGGACGGCTGGTGGTCCTCGCCCAGGCCGGCGTGGATCGGGTCGACTGGGAGACGACGCTGGACGCCGATTCGGCGATCGCCGACGCCTGGGCCAGCCAGCAGCCGCAGACCGCCAACCGGTCACAGGCCCGCTCGCACCCCGGCGGCGACGTGTCCGCGCTGGTCGTGCCGCTGGTCGCCGGGGTCCGGACGGTGGGGCTGGTCACCCTGGAGGCCGACGTCGCCAACGCCTACCCGCCGGCGGTGGTCGCCCGGGTGACCGCGCTCACCCGGCCGGCCGCGCTCCGGCTCGAGGCCGCGCTCCTCTTCGACGAGGTACGGTCGCTCGCCACCAACGAGGAACGGCAGCGGCTGGCCCGGGAGATCCACGACGGCGTCGCCCAGGAGCTGGTGATGGTCGGGTACGGCATCGACAACGCCCTGGCCTCCCTGCCGGAGGGTGCGACCGAGACGGCCGAGGAGCTGCGGACCCTGCGCGCCGAGGTGACCCGGGTCATCACGGAGCTGCGACTCAGCCTCTTCGAGCTGCGCAGCGAGGTGGACCGGCACGGCGGGCTCGCCGCCGCCATCGCCGAGTACGCCCGCACCGTCGGTGCCTCCGCCGGTCTACGGGTGCACTACACGCTCGACGAGTCGACCGCCCGGCTGCCGGCCGCGACCGAGGCGGAGTTGCTGCGAATCGCACAGGAGGCAATCACAAACGCCCGAAAGCACGCCGGAGCGACGAATTTGTGGGTCACCTGTACCATCGATCCCCCATTCGCCCAGATTGAAGTGTCGGATGATGGTCAGGGCATTACTGACCAGCGACCCGATGGCAGGTATGGTCTTGCGATCATGGCAGAGAGGGCGGAACGTATCCGGGGCCGGCTAGAGATCAGTCCGCGACACCCCAGCGGCACGACGGTGGCGGTGGTACTCGGAACCTCGCCCCGGCGCGATAACGTGCGCGATAGCGTCACCGCATCAGAAGGGGAGTAACCCGAGCATGACCACCAGCCCCATGCCGACCACTCGGACCAAGGTCCTGCTCGTCGACGATCATGACCTGATCCGCAAGGGACTCCGGCACGCGTTCGAGCGGGACCGGCAGTTCGAGGTCGTCGGCGAAGCCGCCACCGCCGCGGAAGGGGTCCGACAGGCCGGCGCTCTGCAGCCCGACGTCGTGATCATGGATCTCCGCCTTCCCGACGGCAGTGGGCTCGAAGCCACCCGTGCCCTCCGGAAGTCCAGCGCCACCATGGGGATCGTGGTGCTGACCATGTACGCCGGCGACGACCAGCTCTTCGGCGCCCTGGAGGCCGGTGCGAGCGCCTTCGTCCCGAAGACCGCCCCCGCCGACGAGGTCGTGGCCGCCGCCCGGCACGCCGCCTCGTCGCCCAGCGCCTTCACCGCCGCCGATCTCGCCGAGGCGATGAAGCGCCGGCTCGCCCCCTCCGGCCCGCAGCTCTCGCCCCGGGAGGGGCAGGTGCTGCGCCTGCTCGCCGACGGGATGAGCGTGGCGGGGATCGCCAAGCAGCTCTTCGTCAGCGAGTCGACGGCCAAGACCCACATCTCGAAGCTCTACGAGAAGCTGGGCGCGGCCAACCGGGCGCAGGCGCTGATGACCGCGCTCCGGCTGGGCCTGCTGGAGGCACCGGACGCGCCGAAGTTCTGACGCCCGCTGATCCCGGGTGGCGGGCCGGCACGGGCCCGCCCAGGGTCAGCAGCCGTGAGCGTCAGCACCGGGGTCAGGGCGTGGGATCGGGGACCCGGGACGGCACCGCGCGGCCGGTCAGCCGCCGGAACGCCAGGTACGTCTCGCAGCCGAGGCAGAGGCCGAAGGCCGCGCTGAGGAAGGCGGCCGCCAGCGCCAGGCAGCCCATGACGAGGCCCAGCACCGGCGCGCCACCGAGGTAGCCGGCGGCGCAGACGAGCAGGAAGACGAACCCGACGACCTGGGAGAACCGGACCGGCGCCGCCGGCTCCAGCTCGGCCGGCCGGGCCAGCCGGGGCGCGACCACGGCCCGGAAGAGCAGGGCGTACGGGTTCCACCGCGGGTTCAGCGCGCCGATCGCGTAGACCGCCGCCTGTGCCAGCGCCACCCAGCCGGAGGCGGTGACCAGGACGACGACGATGACGAGCGCCGTGAGTGCCGCCACGAAACGTGGCGCGCGAGGGTCGAGCAACACGGTCACCTCTCGGGGGAAGGGGCTTCGGTCGACTCGGCGTCGGCGACGGCCCGGACGATCACGGTGTGGCGTCGCCAAGCAGCGGCGCGACGGCGGCGATCACCTGCGCCTTGCGGGGCACGCCGACGGCCCGCCGGACCACCCGCCCCTCGGCGTCGACCACGAGCACGGTCGGGGTGCGCCAGATCCCGAGGGTCCGGACCGCGGCCAGGTGGCTCTCCGCGTCGACCTCGAGGTGACGTACGCCGTCGAGCAGCGCCGCGACCTCGGCGAGCACCCGGCGGGTAGCCCGGCACGGGGCACAGAACGCCGACGAGAACTGCAGGAGCGTGGCGGGGGTCCCCAGCCGTACGCCGAGCGCGGTGAGCACGGCGCGCGTCTCCGCCCCGTCGGCTTGGCCTGCCCCGGCGCTCGGGTCCGGCGGCTCCGACACGGCCGACGCCGCCGGCTCGGGCCGCCGCGGCACGGCCGCCACCAGGCTCTCCGGCGCCGCCAGGCTCTCCGGTGCCGGGCCGGCCGGGGCCACGGGCCGGAACAGGCCGTCCCGGCGACGGTGCCACAGCCCGAGCCCGATGGCCGTCAGCAGTGTGGCCGCCACCGCGACGGATGAGGTAAACGCGTCCCGCACGGGAACAGACTGCCACGCCGAAGCATCGACGGCCATCATGCACGCCGGGTCGTGGCGCGGCGATCCCGCCGCCCTGACGGGACCCGCGTCATCCGGTCGGCGTCGCCCACCGTCGTGCCGCCGGCGGCTCCGCAGCCGGCGCCCGTCACCCGAGGACTCGGTCAGCCGGCCAGCAGCTCGGTCATCCGGCGCGCCTGCCGGTCCCAGCGCCACTCCCGCTCCACCCAGGCCCGCCCGGCCGCACCCATGCGTCGGGCCAGGTCGCGGTCGGCGAGCAGGGTGGCCACCCGATCGGCGAGTTGCCGGAGGTCCCGGCCGTTGACCACGTACCCGGTCTCCCCCTCGCGGACCGCGTCCGGCGCGCCCCCGGAGTCGCCGGCCACCACCGGTAGCCCGGTCGCGGACGCCTCCAGGTAGACGATGCCGAGGCCCTCCACGTCCAGCCCGCCGTTGCGGGTCCGGCACGGCATCGCGTACACGTCGCCGGCGGCGTAGTGCGCCGGCAGCTCGGCTGCCGGGACCGACCCGGTGAAGACCACGTCGTCCGCGACCCCGACCTGTCGGGCGAGCCGGTGCAACGTCTTCCGGTACGGCCCGCCGCCGACCACCAGCAGCGCCGCCCCCGGCACCCGGCGCCGAATCTCCGGCAACGCCCGGATCAGCGCGTCCTGTCCCTTGCGCGGCACCAGCCGGGAGACGCAGACCACCACCGGCCGGTCCGACAGCCGGTGGCGGGCCCGGACCTCGGCGCCGTCGACGTCCGGGTGGTACACCTCGACATCCACCCCGGGGGCGAGTCGCCGCAGCTCGGTACGGCCCTCCAGCACCCGGGCCAGCCGCACCCGGGTGTACTCGCCCAGGTAGGTGGTGACGTCGACACCGTCGCCGATCCGGCGCAGCGCCGTACGCGCGCCCGGCAGTGCCGCCCAACCGACCTCGTGGCCGTGGGTCTGCGCCACCGCCCGACGGATGCCGCCCCGCCGACGCAGCCCGGCGGCGAGCAGGCCCAACGGGGCGGCGGCCCCGAACCAGACGGTGTCACAGTCGTACGCGCGGGCGAGCTGGGCCGCCCGGCGGGCGACGCGCGGAGTCGGCAACAACACCGTGGTCGGCTCGCGGACCACCTCGAAGGGCTGGTCAGCGTCGAACTTCTCGGCGCCGCGCCAGGTCGAGGCGTAGACCACGACCGAGCCGGCCGGCTGCCGGAGTGCGAGACCGTGGACGAAGGACTGGATCCCGCCGGGTCGCGGGGGGAAGTCGTTGGTGACGAGCAGTGTCCTGGTCAACCGCCGGCTCCTCGGGCGTACGCGCGGGCCGCAGCCATGCGCTCAACTGTGGACGGATGGCTGGCCGAGTAGAGGTACACCCAGCGGGGCGGATCGGGGTCGGCCAGGTTGACGCGGGAGAGCCGGCGCTGCATCGCCTCGAAGGCGGCCGGCACCGGTCAGGGCCAGCGCGTGCGCGTCCGCCCGGGCCTCAAGCTGGCGGGAGACCCAGGCCTGGGCCGGTGCGGCAAGCACCCCGGCAACGGTGACCACCGCGACCAGCAGCGGAAACGCCCGCGACTCGGCGACCGAACCGACACCGGCGGCGCGGAGCAGCGCCCCCCAGGAGCCGAGCAGGTAGAGCGCCACGACCCCGGCCGCGGCGCCGAGCGCCCCGGTGAGGGTGCCGGTGAGCACGTCCCGCTCCTTCGCGTGCCCCAGCTCGTGCGCGACGACACTGGCCACCTCGGCGGGAGGCGCCGCGCGCAGCAGGGTGTCGTAGACGACGATCCGACGGGTCGGGCCGAAACCGGAGACGTACGCGTTCAACGCCCGGGTTCGCCGCGACGCGTCGGCGACCAGTACGTCCCGCACCGGCACGCCGTCGGCCTCGGCCAGCGCCATCAGCTCGGTACGCAGCGGCCCCGGCTCCATCGGGGTGAACCGGTTGAAGATGGGCTCCACCAGCACGGGAAGGACGAAGGAGAGCAGGGTGACCAGCGCCGCCGCCCCCACGGCGCCGATCGCCCACCACCAGCGCGGCGCGTACCTGGTCACGGTGTAGAAGCCGAGCAGTGCCACAGCCCCGATGACGGCGCTGACCGCGTACGACTTGAGCAGGTCGACGGTCCAGCCGCCCCAGCCCTGGGTGGCCAGCCCGTAGCGGGCCACCACCGCGTGCCGCCAGGCGGCGAACGGAAGGGTGACCAGGTCGGCCACCAGCACCACGGCCAGACCGCCGAGCACCGCCTGGGCGACCCAGTTGCCGCCGAACGGGCGGCCGACGAGTTCGACGAGCCGCGCGCCGAGCGGCGTCAGGCCGAGCAGCAGGGCGATGAGCAGCCCGGCGACGATGCCTCCGTAGGTGCCGGGGCGCAGGGCCGCGTGGAAGGCGCGTCCCCGGGCGACCTCCGCCGCGGGTAGGTCCGCCAGGGCCGCCAACTGATCCGACCGGGGCGCGGGAGGCCGCTGCCACGGGACCCGCGACGCCACCACCGCGACGAGCAGGGCAGCGAGGACCGCAAGTGCCAGGCTCGCCCAGGCGCGCGGAGTCATCGCGGCGCCCCGACCAGAGCACCGCTACGCGTCGGGGTGCCGCCCGCGCCCGGTCTCCCACCGCCCGTGGCGGCCACGGGCCGGGCGACCGGGTACCGCTCCACCATCCGTGCCGCCTCCCGCCGACCCCGCTTCCGCGCGGCCATCCTATGCCGGAGTCCGGACCCCGACGGCCCCGAGCCTCCCCCGCGCCTCGGCTCGGACGCCGGTCGCCGGTGCCGCCGGCGATGCCGGGGGTCACCTCGATCCCGACCAGGCCACGCCGGGGACCGGCCGCGGCATGCGCCGGGCGCATCGCCGGCTGCGGGCCCGGCCAGGACGCTGGCTAGGCGACCCGGCGTCGTCGGCGCCGGGTGGCCAGCCGGACGGGCGGGGGCGGCGGTGTCGGCAGCACCTCCACATCGAACCCGGCCCGGGCGAACACCTCGATGGCGTACTGCTCGTCGGGGGTGAGGGTGGCCACCGGCGAGGGCCGGTCCAGCAGGGCGCTCACCACGCACCCCGCGCAGGCCGCGCCCCGGGCCGTACACGTGTCGCAGTCGATCAGCATCGACTCCTCCTCCACTCGTGGCCGGCTCGTCGCGAGCCGGACACCGTCGGTCACATCGACGGTAGTGCCGCCGTACGACAAATCCGTCGAGGAGGTCGTGAAGGGCCGTTCGCGACCGAAAGCACCCACACGGGTCCAGCGGGGGCCGTCCGGGGAGATACGGCGCGGGACGCGCAATTCCCCGGGCGCGCACCGGCGCCCGGGGCCGGCTCAGCTCCGGGGGTCAGGCGCGGGCGAGGCGGCGGAGCAGGGCGTCGGCACCGAGCGGATAGGCGCCGTGCCGGCGTACCCCGTCGGCGACCTCGCGGTCGGACGAGACCACCACGATCGGCCGACCGGCCGGCTCGGCCCGGACCAGGCGACGGATCAGGTCGTCGGCGGTCTCACCCTTGCGCGAGAAGAGCACCCGGACGCCGCGCGGCGCGGGCGGCAGCCCGTGCATGCGTTCGGCGCCGTCGAAGACGACGGTCACCTCGTCACCAGTCTGCGCCGCGATCCCGCCGAGGCCGGTGATCAGGCGCTTGCGCTGCTGCTCCAGCGACATCTCGCCGAAACCGCGCTTGGTGACGTTGTAGCCGTCCACGATGAGGTGGGCCCGCGGCAGCGCGAGCAGTTGGTCGAGCCGGGCCGGATCGTCGGCGTCCAGCCCGCGCGCGGCGTTGGCGGCGGCCGGTTGCTCGGCGAAGGCGTCGGCGACGTAGTCGGCCGGTAGGCGGTCGGCGGGGTCGAGGGCCAGTTCCCGGCGGAGTCCGAGTGCGGCCCGGCCGATCGTCTCCAGCAGCAGCCAGAGCCGGGCGTCGTCGACGGACCGGGCCTCCTTGGCGGTCTGGCGGACCGCGCCCGCCGCCGCCTCGGCCTCGGCCAGCCGGGCCCGCATCCGGCGCAGCTCCGCCTCGTGGTCGGCCGCCGCCCGGGCCGCCCGCCCCTTCTCGGTGGCGAGCAGCTCGTTGGCCCGACGCTCCCGGGCCTGGGCCTCCCGCAGCGACCGGCCCAGCACCCGGACCTCCTCCCGCAACTGGCCGATCTCCTCGCGGAGCCGGGCCACCTCGTCCCGGAGCTTGTCCGCCTCGACCTTGGCCACCGCGCGGTCGTGCTCGGCCCGGGCGGCCCGCTGCTCGGCCTCGCGGACCAGCTCGGCCACCACGGCGCTGTCCACCTCGGCGCGGACCGCCGCCCCGGCGTCCTCGATCAGCTCCCGCCAGTTCGCCGGCCGGGCCAGGTAGGCGAGCGCGGCAACCTCCACCGGATCCGCGGCGGCGGGACTGCTGCCCGATACCACGGCGGCGCCCAGCGCCCCGGCCTCGGCCAGCACCCGGCTCGCCACCCGCTGCCGGAACAGCGGGTCGCTGGCGAGCTGGGTGGCGATCGGCGCCGCGCCCAGCCGCGCGCGCCGGTTGGGGGCGAACTTGGCGATCCGCCGCAGCGGCGCCGGCAACTCGTCACCGGGCAGGGTCGGCAGTGCGGCCGCCGCCAGGTTGATGATCCGTTGTCGAACCGGCTCCGGCAGCGTCGGCTCCGACTGCGGGCCGGCCTCGTCCGACGCCGGGCCGGGCTCGTCGGGCCGCGGCCCGGTCGCGGTCCCGGCCGACTCCGGCACCGACCCGGACCCCTCGGGCTCCCCCGTCGGCCCGCCGACCTCCGGCGCCGGACCGGTCACCGCCCCGGCCGACTCCGGCGCGGTCCGGTCGGCCGCCGGCTCCGATCCACCGCCCTGGGCACGCGTGGTGTCGGCCGCCTCGGGAGCGGGGCGGTCGTGGGACGGTTCGACGCGGGGCATACCGTCAGTCTCCCACCGACCCCCGGTCCGCCGCCCCTCACCTCAGATGATCTCGGCGGGGTGGCGGCGGTAACCGGTGGGACCCGAGTGACCGGAGTGTCGTACGGGGCGCCTAACGTGCCCGCCGTGGCGCAGCTCCGATACGTGCAGGAGACGCTGCACGGCCTGGCGGGCGACGGGTCGTCGGCAGGCGACCGCCCCGACGACGGGCTGTCCCTGCGCGAGACCACCTTCGTCGTGGTGGACCTGGAGACCACCGGCGGCACCCCGGACGGCGGCGGCATCACCGAGATCGGTGCGGTCAAGGTACGCGGCGGCGAGGAGCTCGGGGTGCTGGCGACCCTGGTCAACCCGGGAGAGCCGATCCCGCCGTTCATCACCGTGCTCACCGGGATCACCCAGGCGATGGTGGCGCCCGCCCCGTCGATCGAGCAGGTGCTCCCCAGCCTCCTCGAGTTCCTCCGGGGCGCCGTCCTCGTCGCGCACAACGCCCCGTACGACGTGGGGTTCCTCCGGGCCGCCTGTGCCCGGCACGGATACGACTGGCCGAACCCCCGGGTGCTGGACACCGCCGCGCTGGCCCGCCGGGTGCTCACCCGCGACGAGGTACCCAATCGCAAGCTCGGCACCCTGGCGGCGTACTTCCGCACCCCGCACCAGCCGACCCACCGGGCGCTGGACGACGCGCGGGCAACGGTCGACGTGCTGCACGGGCTGATCGCCCGGCTCGGCAGCCACCGGGTGGAGACGCTCGGCGACGCCATCGAGTTCGCCAAGGCGGTCACCCCGATCCAGCGGCGCAAGCGCCACCTGGCCGACGGGCTGCCCCGGGTGCCGGGGGTCTACGTCTTCCGGGCCGCCGACGGCCGACCGCTCTACGTGGGCACCTCGGGCGACATCGCCACCCGGGTACGCAGCTACTTCACCGCCGCCGAGAAGCGCGCCCGGATCTCGGAGATGCTGGCCGCGGCGGAACGCGTGGAGGCGATCGAGTGCGCCCACGCGCTGGAGGCCGAGGTCCGGGAACTCCGGTTGATCGCGGCGCACGCGCCGCCGTACAACCGGCGCTCCAAGTTTCCGGAGCGGATGCTGTGGCTGAAGCTGACGGCGGAGCCGTATCCCCGGCTGTCGGTGGTCCGCGACCTCGCACCGGACGACGAGGCCTACCTGGGGCCGTTCAACTCCCGGCGGACGGCGGAGCTCGCCGCCGCGGCGATCCACGACGCGCTGCCGCTGCGCCAGTGCACCCACCGGCTCTCGCTCCGGCGCACCATCCCGGCCTGTGCCCTGGCGGAGCTGGGCCGCTGCCCGGCGCCGTGCGAGGGCCGGATCTCGGTGCCGGAGTACGAACGGCGCGCGGTCGCCCCGGCCCGGACCGCCATGATGGACGATCCACAGGTGCTGGTCGACGCCCTGCTTGCCCGGATCGAGACCCTCGCCGCGGCCCAGCGGTACGAGGAGGCGGCGGTGGTCCGGAGCCGGTTGGCGGCGGTGCTCCGCGCCGCGGTACGGATGCAGCGGCTGGTCGGGCTGACCCGGATCGCCGAACTGGCCGCCGCCCGGCGCACCCCCGACGGCGGCTGGGACATCGCGGTGGTACGGCACGGCCGGCTCGCCGGGGCCGCCACCGCCGCGCCCGGGGTGCCACCCCGGCCGGTCCTCGACCTGGTCCGGGCCACCGCCGAGACGGTGCTGCCCGGGCACGGGCCGGTGCCGAGCGCCTCGGCCGAGGAGACCGAGCGGATCCTGTCCTGGTTGGATCGACCCGAGACGAGGTTGGTGGAGACCTCCAGCGGATGGTCCGCTCCGGTCAGAGGCGCGGAGCGGTTCCGAGGCCTGCTCGCCCGGGCCGAGGCGGCGAGGCCACAACTACCATCCGAACGCACATAGCCAAGTAACCGATCGGACGACCTTCACTCCCTTAGGCTGTTAGAGAAGTACAGTCCTGCCCGATTTCGGGGTTTGCTTCCGTGTCCGCGCCCGCGCACGGCCACGAGAAGCAATCATCGAGAGACGGGTGGTGAGTGAGGAGGTGGCTCCGCGTGAACCTCGACGCCAGCCACGGCGCCGCCCTCGGAGGCGTCCGCGCGAGCGAGATCACGCTGAGCAAACGACTGCGCTCGTTCCTCTCCTGGCCGTCCGCTGAGGATGATCCGGTCGCCAAACTCGCCCGGGCCCACCGCAGCGTCCACCCGAACGCCGACATCGGGGTGCTCCGGCGCAGCTACGCCATTGCCGAGAGCATGCACCGGGGCCAGTTCCGCAAGAGCGGCGACCCGTACATCACCCACCCGCTGGCGGTGGCGCAGATCTGTGCCGAGCTCGGCATGGACACGGTGACCCTGGTCGCCGCGCTGCTGCATGACACGGTGGAGGACACCCGCTACACCCTGCAGGCGCTCACCGGCGACTTCGGACCGGAGGTCGCGCACCTGGTCGACGGGGTGACCAAGTTCGACAAGGCGTTCTACGGCAAGGCCGCCGAGGCCGAGACGATCCGCAAAATGATCATCGCGGCCGGCAAGGACGTCCGTGTCCTGATCATCAAGCTCGCCGACCGGCTGCACAACATGCGCACCCTGGACGCCCGCTCCCCGGCCTCCCGGGCCCGGATCGCCCGGGCCACCCAGGAGGTGCTGGTACCGCTCTGCGACCGCCTCGGCATCCAGGCGCTCAAGCGGGAACTGGACGACGTGGTGCTGCGCCACCTCGAACCCGAGTGGTACGAGCGGATCGACCAGCACGTCAAGAACCGGCCCCACTGGGCCGAGTACCTGCAGGACGTGGTCAACCAGGCCCGGGTGGTGCTCCGTCGAGACAAGATCGTCGCCACGGTGAAACCCCGCCCCCGGCACTACTACTCCATCTGGAAGGACAGCGTCGCCCGGGAGCAGACCGTCCCGTTCGACCTCCCCCGCATCGTGATCGTGGTCGACGGCCCGGACACCGACTGCTACGCCGCGCTCGGCTCGGTCCACGGGCTCTGGCGGCCGGTCGCCGGCCGGTTCAAGGACTACATCGCCGCCCCGAAGAACAACCTCTACCGCTCGCTGCACACCACGGTCATCGGGCCCGGCGACCGTACCGTCGAGGTGCTGATCCGGACCACGGCGATGGACCGCTCCGCCGAGTACGGCATCGCCGCCGACTTCCGCTATCCCCGGCCGGGGGTCAACGCCGCCACCAGCGCCGAGCAGCTCGACTGGCTCCAGCGGGTGCTCAACTGGGAGCGGGAGACGGCCGACCCGGCCCAGTTCCTCCAGTCGCTGCGGTGTGACCTCGCCGAGACCCAGATCCAGGTCTTCGCCGAGGGACGGCCGATCGTGCTCCCCGCCGGCTCCACCCCGGTGGACCTGGCCTACGAGCTCGGTCCGGAGCGAGGCGACCACTGCCTGGCGGCCCGGATCAACGGCCGGTTGGCCCCGCTCTCCTCCGAACTGGAGGAGGGCGACGTGGTCGAGATCTTCACCGAGTCGCAGGCCGAGAGCGAGCTGGACCTCAAGGTGGCCCCGCCCGGCCCGCGCCGGGAGTGGCTGCGCTTCGTCAAGTCCCCACACGCCCAGATGCAGATCAACCGGTGGTTCGCCGATCACCAGGAGCCGGGGATCTCCATCGCGGACAAGGTCCGACTCGGCCGCGCCACCATCGGGCTCTGCCTGCGCAAACACGACCGCGGGCTGGCCAGCGACCTCCCGCTGCGGCGCCTCGCCGAGCAGCAGGGCTACCCGGACCTGGAGACCCTGCTCGTCGCCGTCGTCGACCGGACGGTCGACCCGGACACCGTGGTGGAGCAGCTCATCGCCATGGTCGACCATCAGGAGTGAGATCGGCTCGGCCCCGGGTCACCCACCACGCCCGTACGACCTCTAGCCTGGTCTGGTGATCGCCCGCCGCTCGCCGACGCGTGCCCTCGGCTACAAGCTCTTCTACCGCCTCCCCCTCGGGATACGTCGTCGGCTGGTCCGGCTCGCCGTCCCGAAGTACATCGTCGGGGCGGTCACCCTGGTCCGCGACGCCGAGGCGGCGGAACCCGGGCGGATCCTGCTGCTGCGGCAGCCACCCGGCAAGGGCTGGACCCTCCCGGCCGGCCTGCTGCAACGTCGGGAGGCGCCGGTCGTCGGCGCGGCCCGCGAACTCCACGAGGAGACCGGGATCGCGCTGCCGCTGGAGCGGTTCCAGCCGGCCGTGCCGAACGCGGTGGTCCACCTCAAGGGCTGGGTCGACATGGTCTTCGAGGTACGGGTACCGGCCTCCACCACGGAACTGGCGGTCGACGGGGCCGAGGTCTACGAGGCCGCCTGGCACCGCCTCGACGACCTGCCCCGGCTCACCACGGCGACCGCGCGGCTCCTTGCCCACTACGGGATCGGCCCCCTCGCCGCCGAGCCCGGCCCGGCCGACGTCCGCCCACCGACGTGAACCAGCCCGGCGATCCCAGGTCGGACCCCGGCCCCCGGCTGGCCGGCGGCCCGGGCGGCGACGTGCCAACCCGGGGCGGCGACGCGTCGCCCGCACCCGGCGGGCCGGCGCCGGACGGGATCTGCGCCATCGTCCTCGCCGCCGGGGAGGGGCGCCGGCTGCGACCCCTCACCGCGTACCGGCCGAAGGCGCTCTGCCCCGTCGGGAACGTGCCGCTGCTGGACCGGGCCCTGCACCGGGTCGCGGCGCTCGGCTTCGCCGACCCCGACACCGTGGCGGTGAACGCCTGCTACCTGGGCGAGCAGGTGGTCCGGCACGTCGGCGGCCGGGCACGACTCTCGGTGGAGCCGGACGACCCGCTCGGCACCTCCGGCGGGGTTGCCCGGCTGCGGGACTGGATCGACGGCCGGGGCGTCCTCGTCGGCAACGCCGACGCGTACCTGGCCACCCCGGACGCCCCGCCCGGGCCGGACATCGCCGCGCTGCTGGCCGGCTGGGACGGCCGGACCGTACGCCTGCTCGGCCGACCTGTCACCGGCCCGTCCCGCCCGGGCGACTTCGGCCGGCACCGGTTCGCCGGCTTCTCCCTGCTGCCGTGGTCCCGGGTCCGCGGCCTGCCCGTCACCCCGACCGAGTTGGTCCGGACCGTCTGGCGCCCCGCCGAGGCGGCCGGTGAGCTGGAGGTGGTCGAGTTCACCGGGACGTACCTCGACACCGGAACCCCGGCGGACTACCTGGCGGCGAACCTGCACGCGGCCGGCGCCGGGAGCCTGCTCGACCCCACCGCGACCGTCACCGGCCGGCACCGGCGCGCGGTCGTCGGGGCGGGCGCGGTGGTCCACGGCACGGTCGAGCGGGCCGTGGTGTGGCCGGGCGGCGTGGTCCATCCCGGCGAGCACCTCGTCGACGCCGTTCGGGTCGGCGCGGACCTGACGGTGCCCGCCACGCCCGCGGCCTGACCCCACCGACCGCGCGCGGCCTGACCCCGCCGCTCACGCCGAGAAACCGTCCCGCGTCGGTCAGGCCGACACCCCACGCCGCACCGGCTGACCGACGACCCGCCCGCCGGTCACGCCCGGGGTCCGACCCCCGCGCCACGGTGCGGGATCGGCGTCGCCTCCCGCACCTTCGCCCGGGCCCGGGCGGGCCAACCCTTAGCATGGGCGGGCAGCCGCGGTTCCGGTGCCGAGGGGTGATCCCGATTCTCGGTACGGCCGGCACGTCGACGAGAGGAGTCCCACCGGTGATCACCGCGATCGTCCTGATCGACTGCGCCACCGACTCGATTCCGGAGGTGGCCGAGACGCTGGCCGCCCTGCCCGGGGTGAGCGAGGTCTACTCGGTCGCCGGCCATGTCGACCTGATCGCGATCGTCCGGGTACGGGAGTTCGACCAGATCGCCGAGGTCATCGCCGGACGCATCTCGAAGGTGCCCGGTGTGGTCAAGACCGAGTCCCACATCGCGTTCCGGGCCTACTCCCAGCACGACCTGGAGGAGGCCTTCGCCATCGGCCTTCCCGACTCCGACTGACTGTCCGGGACACCGACCCGCAGCCATCCCGGGACGCCGACCCACCATAGCTACCATCAGGTAACATCGCCCGCTACGATCATCCGGGTGACCCCCCGGCCCCCCGACGAGCAGGTTGACTACGAGCCGTTCGTCGTCGACCGCGGCGACGACCGCCTCGCGCTCCGGATCTATCCGGACCCGGACGGAAACCCGACCGCCCCGGTCGTGCTGGTCTGGCCCGCGATGGGGGTCCCGGCCGGCTACTACCGACCGTTCGTCGCCGCGCTGCGGGCCGCCGGGCTGGCGGTGGTGGTCGCCGACCTCCGCGGCACCGGGGCGAGCACCCCGCGACCGAGCCGCGCCTCCCGGTACGGCTACGCCGAACTGGTCGACGACGTCGGCGCCGTTCTCGAGGCGCTGAAGTCGCGGCTGGACGGGCGTACCCGACTCCTGCTCGGCCACTCGCTCGGCGGCCAGGCCGCGCTGCTGCACGTCGCGCTCACCGGCGGCGCGTACGTCGACGGGCTGGTCCTGGTGGCGGTCGGGGTGCCGTACTGGCGGCTCTACCCGGGGCTTCGCCGGCACCTGGTGCTCGTCGGCAGCCAACTGATCCACGGCACGGCGCGGCTCCTCGGCTGGTGGCCCGGCTGGGGCTTCGGCGGACGGCAGGCCCGGCGGGTGATCGGGGACTGGGCCCACACCGCCCGTACCGGCCGCTTCCCCCGGCTGGACGGCGTCGACGCCGACTCGGCCGTCCGGGACGTACGGACCCCGGTCCTGGCGGTCAGCGTCGAGGGTGATCCGTTGACTCCCGCCGAGACGCTCGACCACCTCTGCGCCAAGGTGCCCGCCGCACCGCTCATCCGACACCACTACGGGACGGCGGAGGCGGGTGCCCCGATGAACCACTTCACCTGGGTTCGGGCCGCCGCCCCGCTCGCCGCCCGGATCGCCGCGTTCGCTGGCGACCTGCCCGCCCGCCGAGCGTCGTGACCACGAGCGTCGGCGCCGGCGTGACCAACGGGTGCGACCCCGACGAGCCCTCCGACACCCGGGAGACGCCCGGGACGACGGGTCCACCGGCACGGTCGCCGGTGGACCCGTCGTCCCGCCCGGCCACGGCCAGCCGGCGGAGTAGCCGACGATCGGCCGAGGTCAGCTGATCGTCGGGCCCGGCGTGGTCGTCGTACCGCGCGGAGCCGGCGTCCCCGAGCTGACGCCCGGGCTCGGCGTCACCGTGACCCCACCCGGGATCGGCACGCCGAGGCTCTGGGCCAGCGCCACCAACGCGTTGTGGTGCGCCTGGAGCACCGGCGCCGCCTGCTGCGCCACCTGCTTGGCGCCCGGGTCCGAGCCCTGCGTCAGCTCAGCCTGCACGATCTGCATCGCCTGGCTGTGCGCGGTCAGCTGGGCGGTGACCCACTGGGCGTCGAAGTCCGCACCGCTGACGTTCTGCAGCTGGTTCATCACCGCCTGCTGCTCGCTGGTCACCTTGTTCGGCAACGTCAGCTTGCCCGCCGAGGCGACGCTCTGCACCCGCTGGTCCAACTGGGTGTGATCGGTCACGAAGCGGGCACCGAGCGACTTCACCTCCTGGTTGGTCCCCTTCTGCTGGGCCAGGTTCCCGGTGGCGATCTCCGCGAGGTTCACCTGATGAATCGACTGCAGGAACTGCTTGTCCTGGGCGGACAGCGCCGTGGACGGCGTCCCGGACGGCGTCGGTTGCGCGACCGCGCTGTACGCGGCCCCCGCCGGCACCAAGCCAAGCAGCACCATCGAGATGAGCACGCCTAAGCGCTTGGTGACCCACATGGTTGTTCCCCCCTCCGTCGTTGAACTTCGGGGGTACCCGGTTGTTCGACGGACACGCGGACGGATCCGCCCCGGCCGGCATGATCCCGTACGCTCGCGCCGACCCGGGGTGCCGACCGGGGGCGCGGAGACCGGGACGTGCCCTTTGGGCGGACTGAGCCGCGGCGTCGCGATCCAGGGCCGACGATCCGGTACGTCGGCCGGGTGAGGTCTACCGGTCAGCCGGACGGGAAGCCGGGAACCCGGCGGTCTGGGCCTACTCGTCCGCCTTGGCGGCGTGGGCCACCTCGACCCAGCGTTCCAGGGTCCGGGCGGCGGCGCCGGAGTCGATCGACTCGGCAGCCCGGTGCAGTCCGGCCCGCAGCGCCGGCACCACGTCGTCCGCAAAGCCGTCCTGGGCGGCCAGCGCGGCCGCCGCGTTCACCAGGACGGCGTCCCGGACCGGGCCGGTCTCGCCGGCGAGCAGCCGCCGGGCCACGTCCGCGTTGAAGGCGGCGTCGCCGCCCCGCAGGTCCCCGGGGGCCGACCGGGGCAGGCCGAGATCGGCGGCGTCGACCACCGTCTCGGTGACCCGACCCTGCCGGGCGATCCAGAGCCGGGTGGGTGCCGCCGTGCTGAACTCGTCGAGCCCGTCCTCGCCCCGCATCACCAGCACCGAGTCCCCCCGCCGGGCGAAGACCTCCGCCACCACGGGCGCCATCCGCGGGTCGAAGCAGCCGACCGCGCCGGACCGGGGTCGGGCCGGGTTGGTCAGCGGACCCAGGAAGTTGAAGATCGTCGGCACCCCCATCTCCCGGCGGGGTACCGAGGTGTGCCGCATCCCGGGGTGGAAGCGAGCGGCGAAGCAGAAGCCGATGTTGGCCTCGGTGACGCAGCGCGCCACGCCGGCCGGACCAAGATCCAGCGGAATGCCGAGGTACTCGAGTAGGTCGGCCGCACCGCACGACGAGGAGGCGGCCCGGTTGCCGTGCTTGACCACCGGCACCCCCGCCCCGGCCACCACGATCGCGGTCATGGTGGAGATGTTCACGGTGTGGGCCCGGTCACCGCCCGTACCGACCACGTCGACCGCGGCGGACCGCAGCTCCGGCGGCAACTCCACCAGCGTCGCCGCGCGAAGCATCGCCTCGACCAACCCGGCCAGTTCGACGGGGGTCTCCCCCTTCGCGCGCAGGGCCACCGCGAAACCGGCGACCTGTGCCGGGGTCGCGGCCCCCGACATGATCTCTTCCATCGCCCACGCGGTGTCGGCGGTGGAAAGCTCCTCGGCGCGCAGCAGCGCGGCGAGAAGGTTGGGCCAGGTCCGTTCCCCCATGCGGGCCTCCCGAGCGGAGCGGGTGGTGGTCGGGTGAGGCGGTGTGACGGCGTCCCGGGCCGGTCGCCGGCGGCGTCGCTCAGGTGAGCGCGCGCGCTCCGGCGGCCCGGGCACGGAGCAGCCCGGCCACGGTCTGGCCCGTGGTCACCGGGTCGAGCGGGTGCAGCAGGGTGGCGTCGACCTGGGCGTACGCCGCGAGCCAGCGGTCCGCGGCCCGGGCGATCACCACGCAGGTCGGCGGCGCGTCGTCCCGCTCGTCCTTGATCTGCCGGGCGATACCGATGCCACCGGCCGGGGTGGCCTCGCCGTCGAGCAGCAGCAGGTCGATCTCGTACTCGTCGACGAGCCGGATGCACTCGTCGTAGGTCGCCGCCTCGACGAACTCGACGGTCAGATCGGCGGCCGGCCGGGTCCCCACGGCGAGCCGCATCCGGTTCCGCACCTCCGGGTCGTCGCTGTAGAGCAGGACGGTGTGTAGACGATCGCTCATCGGTTGCCAGGCTCCCACCTCGTAGCTGCCCGCCGATCGTACCGGTCGCTCCCGGGAGGCGACCGGGCCGCCCGGTCCCGGGGGTGGGCCTCGTCCGCATTCCGGGACGCCGCGCCCGTAGGGCGGATCGGGTCGCCGGCCCGGGTGGCCCGCGGTTCCGCCGCCCGTCCGGTCGGGCCCGGTCGCGTCCGGCCCCGACGGGCCGTCGCCGGGTGGTGTGGCAAGGAGGCCGGGGCGGTGAGGTAAAGAAGTCGGCTCGGTGTGGTGCGGAGCGCCGGGTCGGGGGTGCCGTGGCGACCGTCAGGCCGAGGTGCCCGCGGCGCGCTCCCGCGCCTCCTGCCGGTCCAGTTCGCGGTCGATCCGCCGGGCCTCCCGCTCGGACTGCCGGATCCACTGGACCACCAGTACGGCGATCATGGTCACGCTGACGAACTCCCCACCGGCCCAGAGAATGCCGCCGGCGACCTTCTGGTCGGCGAACGGGTCCGCCCACGTCAGGTTCAGCGACGGGTACCAGTCGCCGCCGAAGAGCGTGCTGCTCTGCATGACGGTGAGCCCGAGCACGGTGTGGAACGGCACCGAGAGGAGCATCAGCAGGGCCCGCGCCGGGTACGGCCAGCGGCCCGGCAACGGGTCCAGCCCCAGCAGGGGCCAGAAGAAGAGGCAGCCGGTGAGGATGAAGTGCGCGTGCACCAGCTCGTGGACCAGCGGCTGCTCCAGGCTCAGCCGATAGAGGTCGGTGAAGTACAGCACGAACGGGTTGACCACGAAGACCCCGTACGCGTAGAGCGGGAACGACACCACCCGCGCCACCCGGCTGTGCAGGACGGCGAGGAGCCGACGCCGCGGCGCCCCGGTGAGCGTCCGCAGTGCCAGGGTGACCGGCGCGCCGAGCGCCAGAAAGATCGGCGCGACCATGGAGAGCACCATGTGCTGGACCATGTGCACCGACAGCAGGGTGGTGTCGTAGGCGCCGAGCCCGCTCAGGGTCACCGCCGCGATCCCTCCGAGACCGGGGCCGAGGAAGAGCACCGTACGGGCGACCGGCCAGCGGTCGCCCCGGACCCGCAGCCGGTGCACCCCGTAGAGATACAGGGCCGCGGCGAGCACCAGGCCCACGGCGAGCCAGCTGTTCAGCGTGCTCTCGGTGATGATCGAGGAGACGGTGAACGGCTCCGTCTCGGCCCCGCCGCCGGCGAGGACGACCGGGGCCGGGTACGGGACGGGCGCGGCGGCAGCGGCGCCGGGGTCGAGGTGCAGCACGTTTTCAGGCTAGGCCAGACAAGCCGGGCATGACGCGTCACCCCGTCCGACGAGGGAGTTAGGCCACCCCGACGATCGCCGATGCCGCTCAGGGGCAATAATGACCGCGTGACTGCGGCCTCAGCCATTGACAAGAGCCGGATCCACTCGCTGACGCGGCCCAACATGGTCAGCGTCGGGACGATCGTGTGGCTCTCGAGCGAACTCATGTTCTTCGCGGCGTTGTTCGCGATGTACTTCTCCATCCGCGCAGCGGCTCCGGAGCAGTGGGAGAGGCACACCGAGGTACTCAACGTCCCGTACGCGACGACGTTCACGGTGATCCTGCTGCTCTCCTCGGTCACCTGCCAGTTCGGCGTGTTCGCCGCGGAGCGGGGGGACGTGCACGCGCTGCGCCGCTGGTTCACCGTCACCTTCATCATGGGCCTGATCTTCGTGCTCGGCCAGCTCAACGAGTACCGCGAGCTGGTGCACGAGGGGGTGAAGATCAACGGCGACGGGTACGGCTCGACGTTCTACCTGACCACCGGCTTCCACGCGCTGCACGTGACCGGTGGCCTCGTCGCCTTCATCATCTTCATGATCCGGACCACCATGGGCCGGTTCACGCCCGCGCAGGCGACCTCGGCGATTGTCGTCTCCTACTACTGGCACTTCGTCGATGTGGTCTGGATCGCGCTGTACGGCATGATCTACTGGCTCCAGTGATCTTGTGCTGTCACATTTCGCCACGATGCTCCGTCCCTAAGACAAGGTCGAGAAACCGTTAAGGACACAGGCCATGACTTCTGACACCCCCGGCGGCGCCCGTTCCCGCGGGCTGCTCTCGCGGCTGCGCCGCGCGCGGTCCGGCCCGCGTAGCAAGGCCCGCCGGCGGCTGGGCGCCGCAGTCCGGCTGCTGGCCGCGCTGACCCTGGCCGGCGGCGCCTACACCGTCTTCGCGCCGGGCCTGCAGGCGCAGGACACGCCGCAGCTGAGCACCGCCGCGCAGGAGGGTAAGGCGCTCTACGACAACAGCTGCGTGAGCTGCCACGGACGCAACGCGCAGGGCGTCGAGGGACGCGGGCCGAGCCTGATCGGCGTCGGCGCCGCCTCGGTGGAGTTCCAGGTGAGCACCGGCCGGATGCCGCTGGCCCGGCAGGAGGCCCAGGCCGAGCGGAAGCCGCCGGTCTTCAACGATGACCAGATCCAGCAGCTCGCGCAGTACGTGCAGGAGCTGGGCGGCGGCCCGCAGCTCCCCGAGGGCGAGAACCTGCACCGGGGCGGCGACCCCGCCGAGGGCGGCCGCCTGTTCCGGCTCAACTGCTCGTCCTGCCACGCCTTCGGTGGGGGCGGCGGCGCCCTCTCCTCCGGCAAGTTTGCCCCGAACCTGCGGCCGGCGAGCGACCGGCAGATCTACGCCGCGATGCTCACCGGCCCCCAGAACATGCCGGTCTTCGGCGACAACCAGCTGCGGCCCGACCAGAAGGCCGACATCATCGCGTACCTCCAGGAGACCCTGGCGAAGGACCGCGACCCGGGTGGCTTCAACCTCGGCCGCCTCGGCCCCTCCACCGAGGGCGTGGCGGTCTTCCTGGTCGGCATCGTCGCGCTGGTCTTCGCCGCGCTGTGGATTGCGGGTAAGTCATGAGCACACGTACGGGCGTGCACAGCAACCAGGTCGTGGACAACCCACGGGAGCCGTTCGACGTCAACGACCCGAAGCTGAGCCGGTTTGACCTCGTCCGGGAGGGCGCCCGCCGGGACGACATCGAGATCGTCCACTACGAGCCCCAGTTCCCGGTCCCCGGGACCAAGGCGGAGCGCCGGCTCACCCGGACGGTCGCCGGGATGTTCCTGCTGGTCGGCCTCTTCTCGACGGCCTTCGTCGTGGCGTACATCTGGTGGCCGTGGGAGTACGAGCACGGTTCCGGGGCGAGCAAGTACTACACCCCGATCCTCGGCGTGACCCTCGGCCTCGCGCTGCTCGGCATCGGCTTCGGCATCCTGACCTGGGGCAAGAAGCTGCTGCCGAAGGAGGTGTCGATCCAGGCCCGGCACGACGAGCCGGACTCCGACGAGGAACGCAAGCTCACCGGCAACACCCTCCTCTACATGGTCGACGAGCTCGGCATCCGGCGTCGGCCGTTGCTGGGCGTCTCGCTCCTGGCGGGTCTGGCGCCGGTCGGCGTGGTCGCGGCGGCCCCGATCGTCGGCGGTCTGATCGAGCAGCCGCACAAGAACAACCAGATGTTCACCACCGGCTGGAAGCCGATCGTCGAGAACGGCACGACCCGGTTGGTGAAGCTGACCCACCACGACGGCACCCCGGTCCGCCCGGAGGACGTCAGCCCCGGTGGGCAGATCACGGTGTTCCCCGGCATCCCCGACGGGGCCACCAACAAGTACGCGGACTCCCCCGTGCTCCTGATCCACCTGCGGGCGAAGGACGCCGAGGAGGCCCGGGCGGCGAACCAGCGGGCCGGCAAGGCCGACTTCATGTGGGGCAACTACATCGCGTACTCCAAGATCTGCACACACGCGGGCTGCCCGGCCAGCCTCTACGAGCAGCAGACCAACCGGCTGCTCTGTCCCTGCCACCAGTCGCAGTTCCTCATCACCGACAACGCCCGTCCGATCTTCGGACCCGCGAGCCGCCGTCTGCCCCAGCTCCCGCTGACCGTCGAGGACGGCTTCTTCGCGGCGAAGTCCGACTTCACCGAGACGGTCGGGCCCGACTTCTGGGAGCGGCCGTGAAGCGACGAAAGCTCGACATGGCGGCACTGCCGGGGAAGGCGGCCCGTGAGGTCGACGACCGGCTCGGTGTGAACACCCCGCTGCGTTCCCTGCTGAACAAGGTCTTCCCCGACCACTGGTCGTTCCTGCTCGGCGAGATCGCACTCTTCTCGTTCGTCGTGCTGCTGCTGACCGGGGTCTACCTGACGTTCTTCTTCGAACCGTCGATGACCGAGGTCACCTACAACGGCAGCTACGCCCCGCTCCGCGGCACCCACATGTCGGCGGCGTACGCCTCGACCCTGGACATCTCGTTCGACGTCCGGGGCGGGCTGGTCGTACGGCAGATGCACCACTGGGCCGCGCTGCTGTTCATGGCGGCGATCGTGGTGCACATGATGCGGATCTTCTTCACCGGAGCCTTCCGCAAGCCGCGCGAGCTGAACTGGATGATCGGCTACCTGCTGTTCTGGGTCGGCTTCCTGGCCGGTTTCACCGGCTACTCGATCCCGGACGACGGGCTCTCCGGCACCGGGCTGCGGATCGCCTCGGGGATCATGCTCTCGATCCCGGTGGTCGGCTCCTGGGTGACGTCGTCGATCTTCGGCGGCGAGTTCCCGGGTGACATCATCATCAGCCGGTTCTTCATCGCCCACGTGCTGCTGATCCCGGCGCTGCTGGTCGGCCTGATCAGCGTCCACCTCGGTCTGGTCTTCAAGCAGAAGCACACCCAGTGGCCCGGCCCCGGCCGGACCAACTCGAACGTGGTCGGCGAGCGGATGTTCCCGCGCTACGCGATCAAGCAGGGCGGCTTCTTCATGATCGTCTTTGGCGTGATCGCGCTGCTCGGCGGCCTGGTCCAGATCAACCCGATCTGGCTCTTCGGTCCGTACGAGGCGGGCGTGGTCTCCGCCGCCAGCCAGCCCGACTGGTACGTCATGTTCCTGGACGGCTCGACCCGGCTGATGCCGCCGTGGGAGATCAACATCCCGATCGGCGACGGCTACGTCATCCCGCCGCTGTTCTGGCCGACCGTCGTCCTGCCCGGTCTCCTGACCGTGATGCCGCTGCTCTACCCGTTCATCGAGGCGCGGATCAACAAGGACCGGCGGGCGCACAACCTGCTCCAGCGGCCCCGGGACGTGCCCGGCCGGACCGCCCTCGGCGCGATGGCCGTGACCTTCTGGCTGGTGCTGACCATCTCGGGCGCCAACGACGTGATCGCGGACAAGTTCTTCATCAGCCTGAACGCGATGACGTGGGCCGGCCGGATCGGCCTGATCGTCCTGCCGCCGCTCGCCTACTACGTCACCTACCGGATCTGCCTGGGCCTCCAGCAGCATGACCGGGAGGTGCTGGCGCACGGCGTCGAGACGGGCATCATCCGGCGTCTGCCGAACGGCCAGTTCGTCGAGGTGCACCAGCCGCTCGGCCCGACCGACGAGCACGGACACAGCGAACTGGAGTACGTCGGCTGGGTGGTGCCGAAGAAGATGAACCGGCTCGGGGCGCTCGGCCCGGCCATCAAGGGCTTCTTCTACCCGATCGAGAAGCCGGTCGAGGCGCCGGTCTCGCCGGGTCTCCCGCCCGTCGACCCGCGCCCCGAGCAGCAGGAGATCGTCAGCGGCCAACGCCGCTGACCGTCCGTACCGCACGTGTGGCGCCCGCCGGAGATCCGGCGGGCGCCACAGCTGTTTTCCGGCCCCGTAGCACCTGTTCCCGGCCCGTAGCACCGCCCCAGCGGTCGCGGCCGACCGCCCGGCCAACACCCGCCGCGTCCGGTCGGAGGAGTCGGTGACGCCTCCTTGCCGTCGGGCGGCAGTACGGCGCCACCGGGCTCGGAGTGCACGCGCCGGCTGCGGAGCCCCGCGACGACCCCGACGAGCTGGGCCGGCTTCTCGTCGCGCACCGCGCCCACGCCCCGGGCGGCCTGCCCCACCGGCGGTGGGCCGTCTGTCACCTCGGCCGGCACGGCCACCGCGGTGGGACACCCGTCCGGTCGACCGCACCGTTGGTGGACCAGCGGCGGAGGAGGAGCCGGCTCGGGAACGGCCCGCAGGCGCCGTCACATCGGCCTGTCCGACGCTGACCGGCCTGCCCCGACGCTGACCTGGGCTCAGGCACGGTTGGTGCCTCGATCGCCGGCCGCGGTGGTGTGTGGCGCTCGGGTGCGTCGCTGGCCGCGCTGTCCGGACGCGCTGTCCGGAGATGCCACCTCAGCGTCGAGAGGCGGACGGTCGTGCCGGCGGATCACCGGCCGCCCCGGCGGCGAACAACCGGGGCGGGGTGGTCGGGTTGGCGGCGTCCCCGCTGCGGCGCCCTGCTCGACCTCGTGATCGGCTGAGTCAGCCGCCCGGCGCGTACCCCGAGACCCGGCGGAGCGTGCTCCCCCCGTTCGCTGGCGGGCTACTGCGACACGATCGAGGCGCGACGGTGCGGTGGCCCCACCCGACACCATTGGCCCCACGTTTGTCCGTGGCCTTCGGGAAAACGACGCGCGGCCCGCCGCCTCGGATGGGCGGCGGGCCGCGCGAACGTGCCTGTTCGGCCCGGTCAGTGCTCGGCGGTACGTCGGGTGCCGGTGTAGTACTCGAAGAGCAGGCCGCACACGGCGAAGATCACCGCGACCAGGCCGGCGGCGACCAGCCACCACTGCCAGAACACCAGCCCCAGCCCCGCCACGCTGGCGGAGAGGGCCACCCCGAACGGCCAGTAGCTGCCCGGGCTGAAGAAGCCGACCTCACCGGCGCCGTCGGCGATCTCGCCGTCCGGCCGGTCCTCCGGCCGGGGCTCGATCCGGCGCGAGACGAACCAGAAGAACCCGGCGCACATGGCGGTCAGCAGGCAGGACAGGATCAGCGCGATGAGGCCGATCCACTCGACCTGCCCGGTCTCGCCGCTCGTCCACAGGCCGTAGATGACAGCGGCAATCGCCAGGAAGAACGAGACGATGCCGAACAGTCGCCACTCAGACTTCATCGCCGCCCTCAGCTTCCCGCGCCCGCGGCGCTCGCGTTACCGAAGTTGTTGACGTCCCGTCGGGTCTCGAACGGCTTGGTGGTGGTCGCCAGCGGCTCCTCACCGATCGAGGCCAGCGCCTCCTGCGTCGACTGGCCCTGCCGCTTCGCGGCGATGAACCGGTCGTACTTGTCCGGCGAGACCACCCGGAGCTCGAAGTTCATCATCGAGTGGTACGTGCCGCACAGCTCCGCGCAGCGGCCGACGTACGCCCCCTCCTGGTCCAGGCTGGTCACCTGGAAGACGTTCCGGACGTTGCCGGGGAAGACGTCGCGCTTGAAGAGCAGCTCCGGCACCCAGAACGAGTGGATGACGTCCCGGCTGGTCTGCTCGATCCGGATGCTCCGCCCGGTCGGCAGGACCAGGATCGGGATGACCTCGCTGGTGCCGAGGGTGGAGGCGATGGTGGTGGCGTCCTCGCCCGGCCGGTCCCGGTAGTTGAACTGCCAGTTCCACTTGAAGGCGACGACCTCGACCGTGACGTCGGGGTTGTCCGTGACCTTGTTGACCCCGGTCTGCACCACCGCGGTGTAGTAGAAGAGCACGGAGACGACCAAGATCGGCGCGATGGTGTAGAGGAACTCCATCGGCATGTTGAACCGGGTCTGCACCGGCAGCGACTCGCCCCGCTTCCGGTAGCGGATGATGCACCAGAAGATCAGGCCCCAGACGAAGATGCCGACCGCGAGGGCGGCGATGACGGAGCCGATCCACAGGTCGTACATCCGATGGGCCTCCGGGCTGATGCCGCCCTGGGGCCAGCCGAAGCCGTCGAACGTCTGTCCGACGTCACAACCGGTCAGCAGGGCAAGCAGCGCGGCTCCACCGACGCCGAGCCCGGCCAGCCGGCCGAGCGCCCGCCGCTGGCCACGCCCTCGGGCATCCCGGGGACTGCTGTTCCGTACCGACGGCGGTACCTCCGAACCCCTTGCGACCACCTGGTCCTGCCTCCCTAGCGCACCGCACGCTGTCCGCTTTCCCGACACCTGCGGCAAAGGCGTCACCGACGGTCGCAGATTACTCGACCTGGGTCGGCGCGACGGCCTTGGGGTCGGCGTCCCCACCCCGGCGGGGATTCCTGCCCAATCCGGCCCCGCGTTACCGTGGGCTGGTGAATCAGCCTCCGGCGTACTTCGACGCGGCCGCCGCCGCACCGCTACACCCGGTAGCCCGCCAGGCGATGCTCGCGGCGCTGGAGGACGGGTGGGCGGATCCGGCGAAGCTGTACAGCCAGGCGCGGCGGGCCCGCCAGCTCCTCGACGCGGCCCGGGCCGCCGCGGCCGAGGTGCTTCGGGTACGCCCCGACGAGCTCTCCTTCACCCCCAGCGGTACCGCCGCCGCGCACGCCGCGGTACTGGGCGGGCTGGCCGGGCGACGCCGGGCCGGGAGCACGCTGGTGCACTCGGCGATCGAGCACTCGGCGGTCCTGCACGCCGCGCAGCGGCACGTCACGGCGGGCGGTACGACCACGTCGGTGCCGGTGGACCGCGCCGGACGGCTGGACCTCGACGCCTGGTCGGCGGCGGTCGCCGCGCCCGGGGTGGCACTGGCCGCCCTGATCAGCGCCAGCCACGAGGTGGGCACCCTCCAACCGGTGGCGGAGGCGGCACGGGCGTGCGACGCGGCCGGCGTCCCGCTGTACGTGGACGCCGCCCAGTCGGTGGGCCGGGTCCCGGTGCCCGAGGGGTGGTCGGTGTTGTCGGCCAGCGCCCACAAGTGGGGCGGTCCGCCCGGGGTCGGGATCCTGGTGGTCCGGAAGGGCACCCGGTGGGAGTCGCCGTACCCGGCCGACGACCGGGAGGCGGGCCGGGTTCCCGGGGTGCCGAACCTGCCGGCGATCGTGGCGGCGGTCGCCGCGCTGCGGGCGGCGACCGCCGAGGCGGAGGCCGAGGCGGCCCGGCTCGCCCCGCTGGTGGAGCGGATCCGGACCGTCGTACCGGCGACGGTCCCCGACGTCGAGGTGGTCGGCGACCCCGTCGACCGGCTGCCACACCTGGTCACCTTCTCCTGCCTGTACGTCGACGGCGAGGCGCTGCTGCACGCGCTGGATCGGCGGGGCTTCGCCGTCTCCTCCGGCTCCTCCTGTACCTCGTCGACGCTGCGTCCCTCCCACGTGCTGGAGGCGATGGGTGTCCTCTCCCACGGCAACATCCGGATCTCGCTGCACCGGGACAGCACCGAGGCCGAGGTGGAGCGCTTCCTCGCCGAGCTGCCGGGGATCGTCGCCGCGCTACGGGCCGAGGCCGGGGTGGTCGGCCTCTGACGCCCGGATTGGCGGGGACGCGGTCGGCGACGGAGAATCGCCAGGTGCGCACGGAGTCTGTGGGGACGCCGCCGGACGAGGTCGTCGACTGCCTCGGTCAGCGCTGCCCGCTGCCCGTGATCGCGGCGGCCCGCCGGCTGGTCGCGCTACCGGTCGGGGCGGTGCTCCGGGTCCTCGCCGACGACCCGGCGGCCGCCGTCGACATTCCGGCGTGGTGTCGGATGCGGGGCCAGGAACTGGTCGCCACCTCGACGGTGGACGGCTCTCCCGCGTACGACATCCGCCGCGTGCACTGAGCCGACGCGGCCGGGCACGGCCGGCCGGCGACGGCTGGAGGTCCCCGGCCCGGCGCGGCGCCCGGCCGGACACCACGGCCGCTCAGCTCAGGTGTGGCCGGACCTCCTCGGCGGCCTCGTCGCCGTACGACTCGGCGAGGCGCTTCACGAAGAGGTCGGCGCGGACCTCGTACTCCTGGGTGCCGACGGTCTCCAGGACCAGGGTGGCGAGGAGCGAGCCGACCTGGGCGGCCCGTTCCAGGCTGAGCCCCCACGAGATGGCGGCGAAGAAACCGGCCCGGAAGCCGTCCCCGACCCCGGTCGGCTCGGCGACCTGCAACTCGCGGGCGATCGGCACCCGGAAGGGCGCGACATCGCGGCCGGCGATCTCCACGCCGTCCTTGCCGAGGGTCGTCACCCGAACCTTCACCCGTTCCAACAACTGCTCGTCGGTCAGGCCGACCTTGCTCTGGAGCAGCGACTTCTCGTACTCGTTGGTCAGCAGGTAGTCGGCGCCGTCGATCAGGCTGATCACGTCCTTCCCGTCCATCCGGGCGAGTTGCTGGGACGGGTCGGCGGCGAACGGGTACCCCCGCTGCCGGCACTCCTCCGAGTGCCGAAGCATGGCGTCGGGGTCGTTGGCGCTGACCACGACGAGGTCCAGCCCACCGACCCGGGCGGCCACCGGGGCGAGTTCGATGTTGCGGGCCTCGCTCATCGCGCCGGCGTAGAACGAGGCGATCTGACACATCTCGATGTCGGTTGTGCAGACGAACCGCGCCGTGTGGGCAACCTCGCTGACGTGCACCGAGTCGCAGTCGACGCCGTGCCGCTCCAGCCACGACCGGTAGTCCTCGAAGTCGGTGCCGACGGCGCCGACCAGGATCGGACGCAGCCCGAGCTGGGCCATCCCGAAGGCGATGTTCGCGGCCACCCCACCCCGCCGGAGCACCAGCTCGTCGACGAGGAAGGAGAGCGAGACCTTGTGCAACTGGTCGGCGATGAGTTGATCGGCGAACCGGCCCGGGAAGTGCATCAGGTGGTCGGTCGCGATCGAGCCCGTAACGGCGATCTTCATGTCGGCCCTCAGAGTCGGGAGATGGAACCGCGGCCGGGTCAGCCTACCGGTCGGCTTCCTCGGTGTCCCCGATCGATCGGATACCAGCCACCGGAGTGTCACCCGAATGTCACCAAATGGTCGACACAGCGCACCGGGAGAGCAGCCGAATACGCCCGGAGGGGTCGGGTCCGCCCCGGGAAATCGCCGGAGATGCGTGACGGGCAGGAAGTACCCACGAAGAGAAAAACGGGCCGCCCGGCGCGCGGAGGGCGAGACGGCGTGGCGTCGCGCCACCCCCGCGCGGGACGGCCCGCTCAGGCAAGGACTGTCCGGTCCACCCGGTCGGAGTGCCGGTCAGTGGAACGAATCACCACACGCGCAGGAGTTCTGCGCGTTCGGGTTGTCGATGGTGAAGCCCTGGGCGTCGATCCGGTCGGCGAAGTCGATGGTGGCGCCGGTCAGGTAGGGGGCGCTCATCCGGTCGACGACCACCTCGACCCCGTTGAACTCGTTGACGATGTCGCCGTCGAGCGAACGCTCGTCGAAGAAGAGCTGGTACCGCAGGCCGGAGCACCCGCCCGGCTGTACGGCGACCCGCAACCGCAGGTCGTCCCGGCCTTCCTGTTCGAGCAGGGCCTTCACCTTCTGCGCCGCGGCGTCGGTAAGGACGACGGTGCTCGGGGTGGTTGCCGCGGTCGACTCGGTCTGCGCTGGCGTTGTCACGTGAAAGTCTCCCCTGCGCCGGTGCGATGTTTATCCGTAAGGAGCCAACGCTAGTCGGTTGGCCGGTGATTCCCGATCTGGGTTCTCTCTGATTGTAGGCGGGTACGAGCCTGGTCACCCGGGCTCGAACGGACTGCGACGAGCGCCGGAGCCGCCGGACGGAGGCTCTGCGCGAGAAGCGCCCGCTGCGTGGGACGTGCCTCCGCGTGGCGCGCCCGCCCCGCCTCGGTCAGCGTGACGAAGACCCCACGCCGGTCCTGCTCACACAGGACCCGGCAGGCGAGCCCGCCTCGCTCCAGCCGGGCCACCGCCCGGCTGAGGGCGCTCTGGCTGAGGTGTACGACGTCGGCCAGCTCCTGCATCCGGAGCCTGTGCTCCGGCGCCTCGGCCAGCCGGTCGAGGACCTCGAACTCGCTCATGCCGAGGCCGTGCCGCTCCTGGAGCCCTCGCTCGAGGGCGCAGGAGGTCGCCGCGAAGCGGCTGGCCAACTCCCGCCACGCGCTGGCGAGCGCCTGGTCCTCGGACACGCCGCGATGCTAGCAGATGCACGGTCAATAACTGCATGGTCATTATTTGCACGTGCATGCAAGGAGGGCTGTCCCTCCCCCGCGTGCGACCCCTCCCGCGGGCGTGTGACTCAGCGGCTCCACTGCCGGGCCAGCCGGTTGGCCAGGGCACGCAGCCCCTCGGCCGGGCGGCTCATCGCCCGCTCGACGCCACCGTGCGGTTCCCCGCCGAAGTGGTCGACCAGGCTGTGCGCCTCGGTCACCCCCACCGCGGCCGCCTCCCGGCGTCCGGCGCTGACCCGCCCGGCCAGCACCACGCAGGGCAGGCCACGGTCCCGGGCCGCGCCCGCCACCCCGGCCACCACCTTGCCGCGCAGCGACTGGTGGTCGAACGACCCCTCCCCGGTGATCACCAGGTCGGCCCGATCGAGCGCCGCCTCCAGCCCGGTCAGTCGGGTCACCAGCGCGATTCCCGACTCGCACCGGCCACCGAGGGCCAGTACGGCGGCGCCGAGGCCGCCGGCCGCCCCCGCCCCCGGCAATCCGGCCAACCCGGGCGGGCAGCCGGGCAGGTCCCGCTCCAACACCTCGGCGAAGCGTGCCAGTGCGGCGTCGAGCAGCAGCACGTCCTCCCGCGAGGCGCCCTTCTGCGGGCCGAAGACGTTCGAGGCGCCGGTCGGCCCGGTCAGCGGGTTGTCCACGTCCGTCGCCGCGACCAGCTCCATGGCCCGGGTCTGCGGCAGCCCGACCAGCCCGGCGACCGCGGCCAGGGCGGCGCCACCGTACGGGAGGGCACGGCCGGTCACGTCCACCGGTACGGCGTTCAACGCGGTCAGCATCCCCGCTCCCCCGTCGTTCACCGCCGAGCCGCCCAGCCCGATCACCACCCGCCGGGCACCACACTCGGCGGCGGTCGCGATCAGCGCGCCCAGCCCGTACGAGGTGGTCCGCTTCGGGTCCCGCTCCTCCGGAGCCACCAGGTGCAGCCCGCAGGCCTGGGCGCTCTCGACGTACGCGGTCATCCCGTCGTCGGTCAGCAGGATCTCGCCGTCGACCGGCCGGCCGAGCGGGTCGACGGTCGGCACCGGTATCCGGCGCCCGGAGATCGCGGTGGCGAGCACCTCGAGGAACCCCGGCCCGCCGTCGGCGAGCGGCCGGACCTCCAGTTCGTCGTCGGGCGCCACCTCCCGCCAGCCCTCGACCACCGCGGCGGCCACCTCGGGCGCGGAGAGGGTACCGGCGAACTTGTCCGGACAGATCAGGATTCGCATGGTCGGCAAGTGTGACAGCCCACATCCGTACCGGTCGAAAGCAGGCTCCGCTGTGCCACCATGGAGATCGTGACTTCGACGTGGGTAGAGCCGTCCAGCACCGCGACCGCCCTGCTGCTCCTGGGCCGAGGGGCCGACCCGTCCAGCGAGCGCGGCGTGGACTGTCCGGGGGAGCTGCCCCCGCCGAGTGACCCGAGCCTGGTCGCCCGGGCCGCGGCGGCCAAGGCAGCGCTGGGTGACCGGGTCTTCATCCTCGGCCACCACTACCAGCGGGACGAGGTGATCCAGTTCGCCGACGTGACCGGCGACTCGTTCAAGCTCGCCCGCGAGGCCGCCGCCCGGCCGGACGCCGAGTACATCGTCTTCTGCGGCGTGCACTTCATGGCCGAGAGCGCGGACATCCTCACCAGCGACGCGCAGCGGGTGGTCCTGCCCGATCTGGCGGCCGGCTGCTCGATGGCGGACATGGCGGCGCTGTCCCAGGTCGAGGCGGCCTGGGAGACCCTGACCGAGCTGGACCTCGCCGGCTCGACGGTCCCGGTGACGTACATGAACTCCTCGGCCGACATCAAGGGCTTCGTCGGGCGCAACGGCGGCGTGGTCTGCACCTCGTCCAACGCCGAGCGGGCGCTGCGCTGGGCGTTCGAACGCGGCCAGCGGATCCTCTTCCTCCCCGACCAGCACCTGGGTCGCAACACGGCGGTGCTGAAGCTGGGGCTGGACCTGGACGACTGCGTCCTCTACGACCCGCACAAGCCCGACGGCGGACTCACCCCGGACCAGCTCCGCAGGGCACGGATGATCCTGTGGCGGGGGCACTGCTCGGTGCACGGGCGGTTCACCCGGAGCAGCGTGGACGAGATCCGGGCGCGGGTCCCCGGGGTGACCGTGCTGGTCCACCCGGAGTGCCGGCACGAGGTGGTGACGGCCGCCGACCTCGTCGGCTCGACCGAGTACATCATCAACACCATCACGTCGGCCCCGGCCGGCTCGGCCTGGGCCGTCGGTACCGAGCTCAACCTGGTCCGTCGGCTCGCCCACGCCCACCCGGACAAGCAGATCATGTTCCTGGACCGGACCGTCTGCTACTGCTCGACGATGAACCGGATCGACCTGCCGCACCTGGTCTGGGCGCTGGAGGAGCTGGTCGCCGGCCGGGTTCCGAACCAGATCACCGTCGATCCGGACACCGCACGCCACGCGCGGGCGGCGCTGGACCAGATGCTCGCGCTGCCCTGACCCGTCCGTAACGCACAGTGTCGATCAAGGCGGGATTCCTGCCTCCGTCCCCGTTTCGCGCCATCCGTACGCCCGGGACGGCTGCCGTCTCCGTGACCGAGCGCTATGCTGCCGGGGCCGCGACAGACCCATGCCGCGACAGGGCATTGCCGGGCCGGCACGGCCGCACGCCGCGGGCGGCGGTGTCGACCGGGTGGCTCACCCTCGCTGGCAGCTCGAATAGAGCAGCATCGACCCGCTGGAGGTTGCGTTGACCGACGACGTCCTGGTCGTACACGGAGGTACCCCCCTGAACGGGCAGATCCGGGTGCGTGGCGCGAAGAATCTCGTCTCCAAGGCGATGGTCGCCGCCCTGCTCGGCGACGGGCCGAGTCGGCTCTTCGACGTCCCGCGAATTCGCGACGTCGAGGTGGTCCGGGGTTTGCTCGAACTGCACGGCGTCAAGGTCACCGACGGCGAGGAAGACGGTGAGCTGATCTTCGATCCGGCGAACGTCGAGAGCGCGAGCACGGACGAGATCAACGTCCACGCCGGGTCGAGCCGCATTCCGATCCTGTTCTGCGGCCCGCTGCTGCACCGGCTCGGGCACGCCTTCATCCCGGACCTCGGCGGCTGCCACATCGGGCCGCGGCCGATCGACTTCCACATCCAGGCGCTCCGGCAGTTCGGCGCGATCATCGACAAGCGGCCCGAGGGGATGCACCTCACCGCGCCGAGCGGACTGCACGGGACGAAGTTCGAGCTGCCGTACCCGAGCGTCGGGGCGACCGAACAGGTGCTGCTGACCGCGGTGTTGGCCGAGGGGGTCACCGAGCTGCGCAACGCGGCCGTGGAACCCGAGATCATCGACCTGATCTGCGTTCTGCAGAAGATGGGCGCGATCATCAAGGTGCACACCGACCGGGTGATCGAGATCCAGGGCGTGACCCGGCTCGGCGGCTACACCCACCGGCCGATCCCGGACCGGATCGAGGCGGCGAGCTGGGCGGCCGCCGCGCTGGCCACCGGCGGCCGGGTCGAGGTGCTCGGCGCCGAGCAGGCGGCGATGATGACCTTCCTCAACGTCTTCCGCTCCGTCGGCGGGGCGTACGAGGTCACCGACACCCGGCCGCCGCGGGTGGACCACCCGGGTCAGGAGGGCGGCATCCGGTTCTGGCACCCGGGTGAGGAGCTGCGGGCGGTGGCACTGGAGACCGACGTACACCCGGGCTTCATGACCGACTGGCAGCAGCCGCTGGTGGTGGCGCTCACCCAGGCCCGGGGCCTGTCGATCGTGCACGAGACCGTCTACGAGCAGCGGCTTGGCTACACCGAGGCGCTGAACAAGATGGGTGCCACCATCCAGGTCTACCGGGACTGCCTCGGCGGTACGCCGTGTCGGTTCGGCCGGCGCAACTTCACGCACTCGGCGGTGATCGCCGGCCCGGCCAAGCTGCACGGCGCCGACCTGGTGATCCCGGACCTGCGGGCCGGGTTCAGCCACCTGATCGCCGCGCTGGCCGCCGAGGGCACCTCCCGGGTCTACGGCGTGAACCTGATCAACCGCGGCTACGAGGACTTCGAGGCCAAGCTCACCGCGCTCGGCGCACACATCGAGCGCCCGTAACACCCGTCGAGCGCCGTAAGGTCACGGACGTCGCCCCGGGCCCCGCCGACCGCCGCGCAGTGCGGTCGGCGGGGCCCGGCCGCGTACCGGCACCGGAGGTGCGGGGCGCGCAACCGGTTGGCTACCCTTCAACCCGTGCCGTCGCTCTTCCGCCGTAAGTCCGTCGACCTCGTCGAGGAGGCTCCCGCCGAGGCGACCTCCACCACGCCCACCACCAAGCGTCCGCGGGGCTACACCCCCAGTAAGAAGGAGCTCGGGGTCCAGACCCCGAAGCGGCCGACGGTGGGGCGGCGGCCCGCCGGCGGCGGCCGGCCGCTCACCAAGCAGGAGCTGCGGGAGAAGCGCCGGCAGCTGCGCGCCGAGGCGGCGGCCGAGTTCCGGCGCGAGGGCGGCCCCCGGGACCGGGCCCCGGAGCGGAGACTGGCCCGGGATGTGGTGGACTCCCGGCGTACGGTCGGCACCTGGTTCTTCGGCGGGGCGCTGGTCGTCCTGGTCGGCTCGGCCCAGACCATGCCGCCGGTGGTCCGGCTCGCCTCGAACCTGCTCTGGGGGCTGCTCGCCGTCGCCCTCGTGATCGACTCGGTGCTGATCTCCCGCCGGATCCGGAAGCTGGTCCGGGAGCGGTTCCCCAACACCGACCAGCGGATGAGTTCGCTCTACCTCTACGCGATCATGCGGTCGATCACCTTCCGGCGGTTGCGCGCCCCGGTGCCGCGGGTCAACCTCGGTGACAAGATCTGAGTCCACCCCGCCCGCCGGGCCGAGCGGAGTCCGCGGCGCCCGTCGAGCCGAGTCCGCAACCGGCCCTCGGAGTCCGCGCTGCCCGCCTGGGTACCCGCCGGTCAGGGCACCCCGAGGAGGCGCAGCAGTGCCGCCGTACCGGCGGCGGCGACCACGACCACCACGAACGGCGCCCTCCGCCAGGCCAACACGGCGCCGACCAGCACGCCGACCGGCCGGGCGACGCCGGCGAACGCCCCGGCCTCGGTCAGCGCGGCCGTGGCCGCCAGGGCCGCGAGCAGGGTGGCGGCGGCCATCGGCAGTAGCCGGCTCACCTCGTCGGGGAGGACCAGCCGGTCCCGCAGCACCACCCCGGCGAGCCGGAAGGCGTACGTGCCGAGGGCGAGGGCCAGGATCACCGCGATCAGCATGCCGGCTCCCGACGTGGCCGGGGCAGCAGGAGTACGCCGAGACCGGCCAGGGCCAGCAGCACCGGCAGGCCGGCCGGCAACAGCGGGGTGGCCACCAGGGCGACCGCCGCCCCGACGAGCGCCACCCGTCGGGTCTCCGCCGACCGCAGGGACGGCAGCAGCAACGCGAGCAGGCCGGCCGGGAAGGCGGCGTCCACCCCGAGGCGGGTGGGGTCGCCGACCCGGGTGGCGAGCAGCACCCCGAGCACGGTGCCGATGTTCCAGGCGAGGAAGATCGGGATGCCGGTGAGCCAGAACACCCGGCGCCGCCCGGCCGGGTCGGGCTGGGCGAGGGCGAACGCCGTGGACTCGTCGGTCATGAGATGGCTGCCGAGCAGCCGGTCACGCCACCGTTGTCCGAGGGTGTCGCCGAGGGCCAGCCCGAACGGCAGGTGCCGCGCGTTGAGCAACAGCCCGGCGAAGACCGCCGCCAGCGGACTGCCCGCGGCGATCAGGCCGACGGCCATGAACTGTGACCCGCCGGCGAATACCAGGGTGGACATGGCGACGATCGCCGGGATCGGCAGCCCGGCGGCGAGCGCGACCGCGCCGAAGGAGGCGCCCACCACGCCGCACGCCAACGCGATCGCGGCCGCGTCGCGCAGCACTCCGACGGCCCTTGTTCTTTCTGCCGAACGCATAGGTCAGGATGATGAACACCCCAGGAAGTGTTCGTCAAGTCGAACGGATTGTCCGATGGATCGAACGACCAGACCGGAAGGCTCCCCGGTGGCCGCCATCGCCGCCGCGCTCCGCCGAGAACGGGAACGCGCCGGGCTCTCGCTCGGGGAGCTGGCACGCCGGGCCGGAATCGCCAAGTCGACCCTGTCCCAACTGGAAGCGGGCAACGGCAACCCCAGCGTGGAGACGGTCTGGGCGCTCGGCGTCGCCCTCGGCGTACCGTTCAGCCGGCTGGTGGAACAGGCGACGGCGAGGGTGCGGGTCGTCCGGGCGGGCGAGGGACCGCGGATCCGCTCCCAACAGGCCGACTTCGTCGGCACCCTGCTCACCGCGGGCGTTCCGCAGGCGCGACGGGACATCTACCTCATCGAACTGGAGCCGGGCATGGCCCGGGAGGCCGAACCGCACATCCCCGGCAGCGTCGAGCACCTGGTGGTGGGCGCGGGCCGGCTCCGCACCGGACCGGCGACCGAGCCGGTCGAGCTGGGTCCCGGTGACTACGTCACCTTCCCCGGGGACGTCCCGCACCGGTACGAGGCGCTCTCCCCCGGCACCTTCGCCGTCCTGGTGATGGAGCATCCCTGAGTCACGTGGCGCCGCATCGGCCGCGGGACGAGACACCACACCCGGGGCGAGAGCGGGTCGACCCGAAACCAGCCACAGTAGACGGTAACGGGGTGGGCGGCGTCGTCCCACCCCGCTCGGTGGCGGCGGAACCGACCTCGCCGAGTCGATCCCCCCGAGGCGGGGCGGCGGCTCCACCGACACCGTCCGCCACGGCGAGCAGGACCACACCGGAGGACGCCGGAGACGGTATTGGCGAAGGCGGCGACGCGGGTAGCTTGCCGGTAGGTAGAGTACCGACGAGACCCTGATCCGGTTATGGCAGTAAATGTCCGGAACGACGTCACGATGTTTCGGCTGATGGGTGGTGGCACAGTGGCGGTGACTGAGCCCACGCCGTTACCCTCCTTCCGCGACCACGCTGCCTCGAACCGGGTAACCCTGCCCGGTGCACCCGGCTGCCCAGCGAGAAATTTCGACGAGGTGACACCCCGTGAGTGAGCGACGCGAGCCGGCTTTCCCGGCCGCGTTGCGCGCGGCCCGGCACGCCGGTCCCAGCCCCCACGGCGGTGTCCGCCCCGGCGGCCACCCCGCCGCCGGAGGCAGCGAGGCGGGCTCATGAGCGAGCGGTACCCACACCGGTGGGGTGAGTCCGCCGAACCGTCCTGGGTGGTCGAGCCGACCGCGGAGTGGCAGCCGCAGTTTCCCGGCCAGCGGTACCCCGGCGACATCGGACACCAGCGGCGTCGACCGCGGCCCGGCGGACGGGGGCCCCTGGCGATCGGACGGGCCAGCGTGCCACCGCCGACCGATGAGCCCGGGCCGCCCGCCAGATCCTCCGCACCGCGCCGCCCCGACGGTCCACCCCGGCGGAGCGGCACGCCGGTCCGCCGGCCCGCCGGCGCCGGGAGCTGGCAGGACAACCCGGACGACTGGTACGACGGCCCGGACGACCGGTACGACGACGCCGGAGGCCGGGTGTACGGCCCACACGACGTCCCGGGGGAGTGGGACGACGCGCCGGACTGGGACCGGCCGTCGAACGGCCGGATCCGGCCTCCGGCCGACCGCCGCACGCGGGGTCCGGTACCGGGCGGCCGGGAGGAACGCTGGGGTCCGGGCGGCGACCCGGTCCGCCGCCGCGACGTCGACGGAGCCGATTCCGGCCGGGGCCGGCTCGACCCCGCTCCCCGTCCGCCCGTGGACGAACGGATCCGAGGCGACCGGCGACCAGGACCGGCACCCGAGCCTCCCGGCCGGCTGCCGCCCGAGCGGCGCGGCCGGTGGCTGACCCCGGCGGACGAGACGCAGCCGCTGCCCGACCGCCGACCCGGCCCGGCCGAGCGTCGCCCGGGGCCCGCGGAGGGCCGAGGACGCCCCGGTGGTCGGGGACCCCAGGTCCCGGCCGCCTTCGCCGGCCCGGACGGCGCCGACGGCTGGGCACCCCGGCCGGGCGGGCGGCCAATGCGACCCGCCGACGGCGAGCTGCCACCCGGTCGCGTTCCGCCGCGTACCCGACCCGACCGGCCGGGTCCCGACCTCGTCCCGCCCGGCCGCCGACCAGCGGCCGGAGCGTCGCCCACCCCGGGCTGGCCAGGCCCGCGTGGGCCCCTACCCGGGCAGGAGCCGCCCCGGGACAGCCGTCGCTTCCCCGACCTGGGGAGCGGCCGTCCCCCCGTACGGGATCTCCGGACCGCGCCGGACCCGGCCGCCCGCTCCGGCCCGGTCGACCAGCCACCGACGCCGGCCTCATTCGGGTACGACCGCCCCGGCACCGACGTACCGCCCGGCTACGGGCGGCCCGACCGGCGCCCGGCCCCCGACGCCGAGCGGACCACGCCTCGCCCGCCGGAGCCGGACGACGTCTCCGGCCGGCGCGACCGTCCGGTCTCCCCCGGTCCGGTCGGGGCCGGTGCCGCGAGCCGTGGCGTCGCCGCCGGGCAGTCCCGACCCACGGAGCCGCCCCGCAGCGCGGAGCCGCCGCGCCCCACCGAACCGGTCGGAAAGGTCGGCCCAACCCGGCCCGAGCAGCCGTCCCGGCCGGCCGGGTCGGCCCGCCCGGTTCCGCCGTCCCGCCCGGTCTCCGGCGCACCCCAGGACGCCCCTGCCCCGCCGCCGGCCCGGCCGGCAGCGGCCGCCGGGGAGCCGGCCGAGCCGCCGCGCGCCGTGGGATGGCTCACCCCCGCACGGCAGCCCAAGCCGCCGGCGCGGCCCGCCAGCGACCAGCCCACCGGCCCCGACCAGCCAGGTAGGCGCCCGACACCGCCGCCCACCCGGGGTCTACGGCTGGAGTTCCTGCCCGCGCCGACGCCCCCACCCGGCGAACCCACGCCCGTGGTGCCGGAGACCGTTCCGCCCGGCGCGCCGACCACATCGGTCGCAGAGACCCCTGCCTCGTCGGCGGCCGTACCGCCGGCCGTCACTCCCGCCATCGAATCCACCTCGCCCGCGTCCCCTGCCGGAACCCCGACCGAGCCGGCCTCGACCGACTCCGGACCGGGCTCCGGTGGCGCGGCCGATCCAAGTGAGACACCCGTACCCTTCATGCCGACGACCGGACACGCCGCGGACCAGGCCCGACCCGGGACACTGGCCGACGCCGCCCCCACCCCACCCCCACCCGCGCAGCCCGCGGCCGGACCCGAGCCGCCCGAGAGCCCGGACGGCGGTGCCGGCACGACGACGCAACCGGCGGCCGAGCCGGCCTCCGACGTACCGGAGCCGGCGCCGAGCGGCCAGGGTGGCACCACCCGTCCCGACGCCGCCCCGCAGCCGGGCGACCCGCCGAAGACCGCCGCCGCCTCCTCCGGAGCGCCGGAGGAGGCGGCCAGCCCGCCCGCCGCACCGGGGCAGCGAGCGCCGTCGGCCGATTCCGCGGACGCGTCCGCGTCTCCGGCGGCAGCGGCGGAATCCTCCGGGGAACCGGTCCCGCCCGAGCCGGCTTCTCCGACGCCGGCCGACGCGGCACCGACCTCGCCGGCTCCGGTGGCGGCGGCACCGGCCGAGGCGGCACCGGCCGCTCCGACCTCCGGGCCACCAGCCGGCTCGGCGTCCACCGCCGAGGCCCCGGACGACACCGAGACCTCGGATCCCGACACCCCCGCCACACCGACAGCCGTGACCCCGAGTTCCGCACCCCCCGCGATGACCTCCGCCACCACACCCGTATCCGGTCCGCCCCTGGCCACCTCGCCCCCGGGTTCACCCGTCGCCGCGGCCAGCCCGGACACCGTGCTTCCGGCCGGTCCGGCCGCGGGCGCGGCGACCGCGCTCAGCGCGCCGACCATGCTCACCCCGATCGTCCGGTCCAGGGCCGAACGGAAAGCCGAGCCGGAACCGGAGGAAAGCACATCGGATTCGACGCTCCCCGACCCGGAGCAGGTGCTCGCGTCGTACCAGTGGCGCTTCCACCACGAGACACTGCGCGAGCTGGTCGAGGACCCGGACGAGCTGCGGGCGATCCGCGACCGGCTGACCGAGAAGCTCGAGTCGGCCACGGACAACGCCTCCCGGGCCCGGCTGCTGAGCCTGCGCGCGGTCGTCTCCCGCATCCTCGGCGACCTGGGCAAGGCGCTCGCCGACGGCAGGCTGGCGCTGGCGCACGCCGAGGCGACCGGCCAGTTGCGCCGGATCGCGATCGCCCAGGCGCGGTTGGCCCACGTCCTCCAGTGGCGCGGCGACTTCGCCGAGGCCGACCGCCTCTTCGCCGAGGCGAACTCGCCCGAGTTGCCGGACCGGCTCCGGGCGACGATGCACGAGCACGCGGGCCGGTCCTGCTACGACCAGGGCCGGTACATCGAGGCCTGCAACCACTTCGAGAAGGCGCTGGAGCTGCGCAAGGTCGAGGACCCGGATCTCATCGCCCGGACCGAGCTGGCGCTGGACGCGGTCTTCAACAAGGTCGCGAAGAACGGCTGGGGCCCGTACCCGCGGGACCGTGACGAGATTCTCCAGCTGCACAAGCCGCCGGTGCCGACGTTCAGCGAGAAGGTGCAGCGCTGGGGGTACGCCAAGCCGGACGGGGAGCTGGCGATCGCCCCGAGCTACGCCGACGTACAGCCGTTCCGCGACGGCGCGGCCTGGGTCCGCCGCCCGGAGACGCCGACCTGGGAGTTGATCGACGAGTCCGGCGAACTGCTCATCGACGCCTCGGCCGGGTACGTGGCCGTCAGCTCCTTCTCCGACGGCCTCGCCTGGGTCTCCCGGGACGGCACCGGCGGCTGGATCGCCATCGACAAGACCAACAAGGTGGTGATTCCGACCGGCTTCGAGGACGTCCGTCCGTTCCGGCGCGGCGTCGCCGCCGTCCGCCGGGGCGGCTGGGGTGCGGTCGACCGCACCGGGAAGATCTTCCTGCCGACCCGGTACACCGGGTTCGCCACCGCGCTGACCGACGGCCGGTACGTCGACGGCTTCACCGACGAGGGCCTCGCCATCGTCGACGCCGGCGGACGCAAGGGGGTGGTCGACAAGTCGGGCAAGGTGATCGTGCCGCCCGCCCATCCGGCCATGGTGATCCACCCGGTCGCCTTCCTGATCGGCGACGGTGCCGGCCGGTGGGGCGCGCTCGACCGCCGTGGCGAGCCGCTGATCGACGTGGTGCACCCGAGTCGGACCGACGTCATCGAGGAGATCGACCGGCTCCTGGCGGACACCCAGCCGGTGCTGTGAGCCAGGACCGGGGTCGTGCGGCTAACCTGATCCACTTCCGGTTCGCGGGCTAGGGTCGAGACATGGAATTCCGACACCTTGGCCGCTCCGGCCTGCTGGTCAGCGAGATCTCGTACGGCAACTGGCTCACCCACGGCTCCCAGATCGAGGAGGACGCCGCGCTCGCCTGCGTCCGGGCGGCGCTGGACGTCGGCATCACCACGTTCGACACCGCCGACGTGTACGCGGGCACCAAGGCCGAGGCGGTGCTCGGCCGGGCACTGAAGGGCGAGCGTCGTGAGGGTCTGGAGATCTTCACCAAGGTCTACTGGCCCACCGGCCCGGGCCGGAACGACCGTGGTCTGTCCCGCAAGCACATCATGGAGTCGATCAACGGCTCGCTGAAGCGGCTGCAGACCGACTACGTCGACCTCTACCAGGCGCACCGGTACGACTACGCCACGCCGCTGGAGGAGACGATGGAGGCCTTCGCCGACATCGTGCACTCCGGGAAGGCGCTCTACATCGGCGTGTCGGAGTGGAAGGCGGAGGAGATCCGGGCGGCGCACGCGCTCGCCAAGGAACTCAAGATCCAGCTCGTCTCGAACCAGCCGCAGTACTCGATGCTCTGGCGGGTGATCGAGGCCGAGGTCATCCCGACCAGCGCCGAACTCGGGATCGGGCAGATCGTCTTCTCCCCGATCGCGCAGGGCGTGCTGACCGGCAAGTACCTGCCCGGCCAGCAGCCGCCGGCCGGGTCGCGCGCCTCCGACGCCTCCGGCGGCGCCGCCATGATCGCCCGCTTCATGAACGACGAGGTGCTCACCACGGTGCAGCGGCTGAAGCCGCTCGCCGAACAGGCCGGCCTCAGCATGGCCCAGCTGGCGGTGGCGTGGGTCCTGCAGAACCCGAACGTCTCGTCGGCGATCATCGGTGCCTCGCGCCCGGAGCAGGTGTACGACAACGCCAAGGCCTCCGGGGTCAAGCTCGACGCCGACCTGCTCGAGGCGATCGACGAGGTCGTCGAGCCGATCGTGGAGCGGGACCCGGCCAAGACGCAGAGCCCGGTCACGCGGCCCTGACTCACTGACGCCCGCCGGCCCGGACCACCCCCCGGGCCGGCGGGCACCGGGCGGGGGCGTCGCGCGGGGTCAGCCCTGCCAGAACCGGATCAGTCGCAGTCCCGCCCCGTAGAGGTAGTCGGGGAGCCCGATCAGGTCCGCGACGGCGAAGACGCCGTCGAAGAACCAGCCGCCGAGCCGTGGGTTCCAGAGCAGCGCGAAGAGCAGGATGAACCCGAACGGCGCCATCAGGTCGTAGCCGCGCCGCCACTGCGGCGACAGCCAGGGCTGGATCACGTTGCCGCCGTCCAGCCCGGGCACCGGCAACAGGTTGAGGATGCTGGCGGTGACCTGGAGGAAGGCGAGCAGCGCGACCCCGGCCCAGAAGTCCGGCCGGGCGAGGACGTCCACGCCGATCGCGAACGGCACGACCAGGAGCACGGCGAAGATGATGTTGGTCGCCGGGCCGGCGAGGCTCACCAGCGAGTGCCGTAGCCGGCCGGGGATCTCGTGCCGGTCGACCCAGACCGCCCCGCCGGGCAGGCCGATGCCGCCGAGCAACACCACCACGACCGGCAGGATGATCGACAGCAGCGGGTGGCTGTACCTGAGCGGATTGAGGGTCAGGTAGCCGCGGTGGGCGACGCCCCGGTCACCGGCCTGGAACGCGACGACGGCGTGCGCGTACTCGTGCAGGCAGAGCGAGACCAGCCAGCCGGAGACGACGAAGAGGAAGACGTCGAACCGGACGTTGCCGTACTCGTTCCACGCCATCACCCCACTGGTCACGAAGAGCGCGACCAGGGCCAGGAAGACCGGACTGGGTCGGAACGCCGCCGCAGGGACACCGAAGACGAGTCGGTTGCGATCCCGCTGGTCGTAGCGCATCGCCGCTCACTCGGCCGCGGGCTGGAGGCTCATGCGGTACTCGACCCGGTCGTCCTCGACCAGGAGCACCGTGGCGACGCCCGCGGCGGCGAGTTCCCGCCACTTCTGGCCGATCCACGACTCGGCGTCGGCCTGGCTGCTGAACGCCTCGGCCGGCCCGCTCACCGCAGCACCCTCCGCGTTCTCGTACCGCCAGCTCCACGGCATGTCGTGTCTCCCCTCGCCGATCGTCCCGCGCCGACAAAGCCTCCGCCAGCCTAGTCGGCGGCGCCGCGGGAACCAGTCGGAGTGGTCCGCGCCCGCCGGCGCGGTCGGCCCGCCGCGACCGCCCCCCGGCTCCCAAGGCCGGGCCGCACCTCGCCGAGGTGGACCCGGTGCGGCGCTCTAAGGTACGGACATGTCCGTAGACGGGTGGAGCAGGATCCTGGTGCTGGGCGGAATCCGGTCCGGCAAATCCGAGTTCGCCGAGTCGCTGGTCCGGGACGTGCCGACGGTCCGGTACGTCGCCACCGGCACGACCGGCACGGACGATCCCGAGTGGGCGGCCAGGATCGCGAGCCACCGGTTGCGTCGACCGGCCGGATGGACGACCGACGAGGTGGGCGGGGACCCCGCCCGGCTGGTGGACCTGCTCAGGGCCGCCGGACCGGCGGAGACGATTCTCGTCGACGACCTCGGCGGCTGGGTGACCGCGCTGCTGGATCCGGCGCACCGGCCGGCGGACGGCACCGCCACCATCGACGAACTGGGCTCGGCTGTCCGGGACTGCGCCGCCCGGCTGGTGCTGGTCAGCCCCGAGGTCGGCCTCACGATGGTGCCGACGACCCCACTGGGCCGGGCCTTCACCGACACGCTCGGCACCACCAACCAGACCGTCGCCCGAGCCTGCGACGCGGTCGTCCTCGTCGTCGCCGGCCAGCCGTCCTGGCTCAAGGGCACGGCAGGGCCGGCCGCGGTGGCCCCGCCCCGACCGGCTGTGCCGGCGCAGCCCGGCGCCGGCCGGGACGGCGACCCCGGCGCGGGACGGGCCGGCACCGACGGCACGGCCGCCGTTCCGGTCCTGTCGGCCTGGACCGGCCTGCTCGGCGCCGTGCCCGAGGTGCTCCGACCAACCGTGCCGGCCGAGCCCGCCGGGGCGGACGGTCCCCCGTCCCGGGCCACGACGGTCACGGCGTCGTCGACGGCCGCCGACCTGGTGATCGAGCCCGGCATGGACCTGCCGATGCCGGACGAACACGCCGGCCCGGCCGCGCTCGACCGGCTCGCCACCCTCGACCTGCCCGGCCCCGGACTCGGCAACCTGGCCCGGGTGGTCAGGTTCGCCGCCGCCACCCAGGGAACCGCCACGCCGGTTCCCTGGCGCTCCGTGCGGGTACTGCTGTTGCACGGCGACCACGCCGGCGGCGCCTCGGCCGGGACGGTGCCCGGCGAGTCGGCCCGCCGGGCCGCCCAGGCCAGGGCTGGGAACGGCCCACTCGCCCGGCTGGCCGCCGACGCCGGCGCCACCCTCCAGGTCGTCGAGACCCCGACGGCCGGGCCGATCGAGGAGGGACCGGCGCTCTCCCCGGAGGACGTCGACGCCGCCCTCCGCCACGGGTGGCGGCTCGCCGAGGAGGCGGTCGAGACGGGCGTGGAGGTGCTCGTGCTCGCCGCCTGCGGCGCCGGTACGGAGGCGGCGGTCGCCGCCGTACTCGCGGCGATGGCGGGAGCCGAACCCGCGGCGATACTCGGCCGGGTGGTGACGCCGGACGGCCAGGTGGACGACACGGCCTGGATGGCCCGGTGCGCCGCCGTCCGGGAGGCGCTGCACCGCACCCGGCGCAGCCCCCGGGACGCTCGGGACGTCCTCGCCGAACTCGGCGGGGGCGACATCGCCGTCGCCACGGGCATCCTGCTCGGAGCGACGGCCCGGCGTACCCCGGTACTGCTGGACGGGCCGGTCGGGGTGGCGGCGGGCCTGGTCAGCCGGGACCTCGCCGGCCAGGCCCGGCACTGGTGTCTGCTCCCGGACCACGGCGGTCACCCGGCCGTCCGGCTCGGCGCCGAGATACTCGACTGGACCCCGTTGCTGGACCTGCGGCTCGGTCTCGGCGAGGGCGCCGCCGCCCTGGCCGCGCTGCCGCTGCTGCGCGCGGCGCTGACCCTGGCCGCCACGCTCGGCGAGCGCCCGTCCCCGGCGGGTGAGCCGACGGCAGCACAGGGCGCCGGCGTCGCGCCGGAGAGCGCCGACGCCGTGCCGGAGACCGACAGCGCGACGACGGCCGAGGCCGCCGCGGCGGGCGGCCCCGGTCGGGAAACCGCCACGGGTGGGACGGGCCAGGACGGTGCCGGGGCGGACCGCGGGCCCGCGGCGGAGCCCGCGCCCGGCCGCCCGGCGGACGGCGCCCGCCCCGAGCCGCCGCCGGCGGAACCGGAGCCGGGCGACGGCGCGGACGACGACGGGTTCATCGAGCCGCAGCCGGCCGGGCCGGGACCCACCGCCGTACCGGAGGACACGCCGACCCGCACCCCCGGTGCCTGACGGCCGGTTCGTTGCCGGGGGCCGGCTAGCCCTCACCACCTTCACCGTCGCGCCGCTGCCCACCGGCCGGGTGGACCGGGCCACCGCCGGTACGGCGATGGCGCTGGCGCCGATGGTCGGCGCCCTCCTCGGCCTGCTGCTCGCCGCCCTCCTCGGCGGCCTGGCCGCCCTCGCCCCGCCCCTGGTCGCCGGTGGGGTCACCGTGGCCGCGGCGGCGCTGCTCACCCGCGGCCTGCACCTCGACGGGCTGGCCGACACCGTGGACGCGCTCGGGTCGTACCGCTCGGGACCGGCCGCGTTACAGATCATGCGGCAGCCGGAGGTCGGCCCGTTCGGCGTCGCCGCGCTCGTCCTCGTCCTCCTGATCCAGGCGGGATGCCTCGCGGCGCTGGCGCTCCGGCCGTGGCCGGCGCTGCTCACGGCGGTGGTGACCGTCGTGGCGACCGGACGGCTGGCGGTCACCTGGGCCTGCCGGCGCGGGGTGCCGGCGGCCCGGCCGGACGGGCTCGGGGCGCTGGTCGCCGGCACCGTCGGGCCGGGGACGCTGGCCGTCGCCACCGTCGCCGTCGCGCTCGCGGCGCTTCCGGCGGTGCCGGGTCGCCCGTGGCAGGGGGTGCTCGCCGTCGCCGCCGCGCTCGCCGGAACGCTGCTGGTGCTGCGCCACGCGGTACGTCGGCTCGGCGGCATCACCGGCGACGTGCTCGGCGCGGCCGTCGAGATCGCCACCACGCTCTGCTGCCTCGGGCTCGTGCTGACCGGCTGACCGGCCGGCCGCCCATGGCTGCCCCCAGGACTGACCGGCGCCGACCGGGCTGACCGGATTGCCGAACGCGGGTAGCGTTCGCGAGAGGGAGAGCGGTACGCACCCGAGCCGGGGGGACGAATGCTGATCACTGACGACTTCCTGCCCGTACCGGTTCCGGAGTCGCTGACCGCCACCTATCTGGTGCCGACCTCGGGCCAGTCCTGTCCGGCCCCGGCCGAGGCGGTGGCGGCGCTCGGCCGGCGGGTCTCCCGCCCGGTGCACGACCTCGCCCGGCAGATGCTGGCCAGCCCGCTGATGACGGTCGACACCCGGCCGATCGCCGAGTTCCCGCACCTGCCGCCGGACCTGCTCACGGCCTTCGGGGCCACCGAGGCCCAGTTGGCCCGACTCGACGCTGCCACCGACCTGGTGGTGGTGCAGGCCAGCTACCGCCCCGGCTGGCCGCCGGCGCACGAGTGGGCGGCCCGGACGGTGGCGGCGGCGCTCGCGGAACGACTCGGCACCGACGTCGTCGACGTCTTCGCCCTCCAGTTCCTCGACCCGGCGACCGCACTGCGCTCGCTACCCGACGCCGAGGGTCGGATACGCCTGATCGACTGGGTGCTGGTGCCGTACTCGTCGGACGACGGCGGGCTCTGGTTCACCACGAAGGGGCTCCGCCGGTTCGGGCTGCTGGAGTTGCAGGCGCAGGGGGTCCCGACGCACCTCACCCGGGCCTGGGGGGCGGTGATGACCGGGGTCGCCCGCCGGCTGCTGCGGGCCTGGTCCGACGGGCTGACCGACCAGGAGGTGCCGGCCTTCGTCCCGCTGCCCGTGATGACGTCGGTGACCGGGCACGACATCGCCGTGGCGTACGGCAACCCGCAGCAGCACGACAGCGGCCGGCCGGCGGCACTGCGGCTGGAGCTGGACCCCGCGACCGATCCCGACGCCGACTCGTTCCTGACCCTGCTCCCCCCGGCCGGCCATCCCGGCCCGACCCGGCGGTACTTCGCCGCGGTCTGCGCCGCCGTGTTCGGCTCCGCCCAGTCGGACGTCCGGTACGCCCGTCCGGACGACGCGATGGCACAGGCGATCGCGACCGCCCGGGCGGGCCTGCCGGGGATCCGCGAACGCTTCCTCGCCGGCTCCCTCCCCGACCGGGTGCAGCTCCTGGTCAAGTACGCCCTGCCGACCGAGGAGGGGCCGGAGTTCGTCTGGGCCGGGGTCACCTCCTGGGCCACCCCGGAACGGATCATCGGCGCCAGCGCCAGCGACGCCGCGGCCGACCCGACCGTCCGGGTCGGCCGGCCGGTCGTGGTGGACGTCGTCGACGTGGTCGACTGGGCGCTGGTCGACGGCAGCGGGGTGGTGGAGGGCGGCTGGACCCAGGCCGTCCTCGACGCCGGGGACCGCTCGCAGGGCTGAGCGAGCCGCGGCCGGGGCCGCCCCGAACCGGCTGGTCGTCCGGTGGTACGCGGTGGCCGCCCGGATCGGGCTACCGCACGGACGGCTGGACGAACGGCGGCCGGACCACCCGCATCGGGCTCCGGCGGCCCCGGATGTCCACCTCGACCTCGTCCCCCTGCCCCAGCCTGGCCGCGGTGTCGAGCAGGGCCAGGGCGATGCCGAGCTTCCGGGTCGGCGAGAAGGTGCCGCTGGTGATCGTCCCGACCGTACGGTCGCCGAGGAGCACCGTCATACCGGGGCGCGGAATGCCCCGGCCCGCCGCCTCCAGGCCCCAGAGAGTACGACGGGGTCCCGCCTCCCGCTCCGCGACCAGCGCCGCCCGGCCCCAGAACGCCGGCTTCTGCCAGCCGACCGCCCAGCCCAGCCGGGCCTGGACCGGGGTGATCTCCGGCGACAGGTCCTGGCCGTGCAGCGGATAGCCCATCTCGGTCCGCAAGGTGTCCCGGGCACCCAGTCCGCAGGCCCGGATGCCGTACGGCTCCCCGGCCGCGAGCAGCGCGTCCCAGACCCTGGCGGCGGTCTCCGCAGGGACGACCAGCTCGTAGCCGTGCTCGCCGGTGTAGCCGGTCCGGCACACCACCAGCGGGATGTCCGTGAGGTCGGCGGTGACGAAGCTCATGTAGTCGTGCCCGGTCGGCAGGCCGAGCGCGTCGAGCGTCTCCGCCGAGCGTGGCCCCTGCACCGCCAGGACGGCGTACGCCTCGTGCTCGTCGGTGACGGTGATGCCGTCCGGGGCGGCGGCCCGCAGCCGGCGGACCACCTCGGCGGTGTTGGCGGCGTTCGGCACCAGGAAGACCTGGTCGGGGCCGTACAGGTAGGCGACGATGTCGTCCACCACCCCGCCGGTGCCCTCGTCGCAGCAGAGCGTGTACTGGGCCCGCCCCGGCCCGATCCGGCCCAGGTCGTTGCTGAGGCAGGTGTTGACGAAGTCGGCGGCGCCCGGGCCGGTGATCCGGGCCTTGCCCAGGTGCGAGACGTCGAACACGCCCACCCCGGTCCGCACCGCGGTGTGCTCGGCGAGGACCCCGCCACCGGCGTACTCGAGGGGCATGGACCAGCCGCCGAAGGCGGCGAACTTGGCGCCCAGCGCGACGTGCCGTTCGTGTAGCGGCGAGTGGCGGAGCTGGTCGGTGGAGGGTTCCGGGGTCGAGCCGGGCACCTGGGTCACGTTCGTCATGGGAGGCAACCTACCTGCGTAGGGGCGTGTGGTTAGCATCGGCGGGACCCCTCCGGCCGACCGTCGGCGGGACAGTCCCTCCTCCGGCAGGTAGGTTGCGCCGGAGACCGTTTCGCCGGCCGGCGTACCTGCGGCCGGCCGTGCCCGTACCGGAGCCGCCGAGTGACATCGCCCAGCACCACCCTCAGCCTGGTCGACACCGACCCCGCCGAACTCGCTGTCGACGCCGTCGTGATCGGCCTGCACAGCCAGAACACGGACGCAGAGACGACCGAACGGATCGTGAATCTCGCCGACACCCTCCTCCTCGCCAGCGGCGCGGAGAGCATCGCCGCGGCGTTCGACGGTCGGCTGACCGAGACCCTGGCGCTGCTGGGCGCCACCGGGAGCCCCGGCGAGGTGATCAAACTCGCAACCCTCGGCACCATCACCGCGCCGCTGGTCGTCGCGGTGGGCCTCGGCCCGGAGCCGACCGGCGCCGCCCCGGCCCCGGAGACGCTGCGCCGGGCCGCCGCCTCGGCGGTCCGGGCGCTCGCCGGCGCCGAGCGGGTCGCGCTGACCCTGCCCGTACCGGACGACGAGGACGCCGGAGCCGTGCTGCGGGCCACCGCCGAGGGCGCGCTGCTCGGCGCGTACCGGTTCGCCGGCTACAAGACCCGGCCGCAGCCGACCCGCCGGCCTCCGGTCGCCGCGGTCGCGCTGCACGTGCCGGACGCCAGCGACGCGCGGGCCCAGGCGGAGGTCGCCCGCGCCACGGTGGTGGCCCGGGCGGTGGCCCGGGCCCGGGACTGGGTCAACACCGCCCCGAACGAGCTGCGTCCGCCGTCGTTCGCCGAGTCGGTCGCCGCCGCCGCCCGGGAGGCCGGGCTCGCGGTGGAGATCCTCGACGAGCAGGCGCTGGCGGCCGGCGGCTACGGCGGCATCCTCGCCGTCGGCCAGGGTTCGGGGGCGCCGCCGCGGCTGGTGAGGCTCTCCTACACCCCTGACACCGCCGGGGGCGACGCCGCGTCGAAGCGGGTCGCGCTGGTCGGCAAGGGCATCACCTTCGACACCGGCGGCGTCTCGATCAAGCCGGCCCAGGGCATGTGGGAGATGAAGTCCGACATGGCCGGTGCGGCGGCGGTCGCCGCCACGCTGCTCGCGGTCGCCGAGCTGAAGCCGGCGGTGGCGGTGACCGGATATCTGCCGATGGCCGAGAACATGCCGTCGGGCAGGTCCTACCGCCCGGGCGACGTGGTGACCATGTACAACGGCAAGCGGGTCGAGGTGCTCAACACCGACGCCGAGGGGCGGATGATCGTCGCCGACGCGATGGCCCGGGCCTGTGAGGACGGCTGCGACTACCTGATCGAGACCTCGACGCTCACCGGCGGTCAGGTGGTCGCGCTCGGCAAGCGGGTGGCCGGGGTGATGGGGACGACGGAGCTCTGCCAGCGGGTCCAGGCGGCCGGCGACGCGGCCGGCGAGCCGACCTGGCCGATGCCGCTGCCGGACGACGTCCGGAAGGGGATGGACTCGGAGGTGGCCGACATCTGCCAGGTCAACGCCTCGATGGACCGCGCCGGCCACATGCTGCAGGGTGGGGTCTTCCTCCGGGAGTTCGTCGCCGAGGACGTGCCGTGGGCGCACATCGACATCGCCGGCCCGAGCTACCACTCGGGTGAGCCGACCGGCTACTGGACCAAGGGCGGCACCGGGGTGCCGGTGCGGACCCTGCTGGAACTGGTCGACGACATCGCCGCGAACGGCTGACCTCCGGGCCTCCGGGGCGGGGGTGCCCGCCCCGGAGTCGCCGGTCCGCGGTGGGGCGGCGACATCGGGCCGACAGCCCGGTGAGACGGCGGGCAGCGGGCCGAGCGGCACGGCCAGGCCGGCCTCCTCGGCCCACTGCCCGGCGCCGGGACGGGCCCGCTCGCCGAGCTCGACTCGCGGGCCGGGCCGGGCCGCGACCAGCGGTGGGCACACACCGGCCCCGGATCGCGCCGGAGATGGCGGTGGCGGCGCGGGCGCCTCAGCCGTTCATCCGCTTGCGGCGCTCGTTGTAGTCGCGCATCCGCTGCGGATAACCCACCAACCGGACGTCATAGATGGGAATCGCCATCCGGTGGGCGAACCGCCGCGCGCCCTCTGGGCCGTCGATGCGCCGCCGCGTCCACTCGCCATCGTGCGCGACCAACATCACCGTGGTCTCGGTCACGGTGGTCCGGGGTTCGATGAACGCCTCGACACCCCGCCTCGTCCGGACAAACTGTTCGAGATGTTCAAGATCGGCGCGGCTGGCCGGGCGGTCACCCGCCGGCACAACCGCCTTTTTCCGCCGGCGAAACCAGGCCACCCGATCTCTCCTCCCCACCACGTCCGCCCCGTGGTGTAACTGGCGACTTCCGGCAAGCGTACGTCCCGGCGACGTGTCCTTGGGCACCTCGGTACGCGGCCCGCGTACTCAAGTGACAAGATGACCGAGGTGGGCGCTCGCCGGTGGCGGACAGACTAGTCGGAGAACGTCCACGCCCCTCCGGTCGGCAGACCTCGGCCGGGGGGCGGTATGCCCGGTTGTCCGGCATCACCTAGCAGCGACGCGACCTGGGAGTTAACTGTGACAGAGCCGAACGGCGGAACCTTCGATGTCGTCATCCTCGGCGGTGGCAGCGGCGGGTACGCGGCGGCGCTGCGCGCCGCACAGCTGGACCTGTCGGTCGCACTGATCGAGAAGGGCAAGCTCGGTGGCACCTGCCTCCACAACGGCTGCATTCCCACCAAGGCCCTGCTGCACGCCGCGGAGATCGCCGACCAGACCCGGGAGTCCGAGCAGTTCGGCGTGAAGGCCGAGCTGGTCGGCATCGACATGTCGGGAGTGAACAGCTACAAGGAAGGCGTCATCTCCCGGCTCTACAAGGGCCTGCAGGGACTGGTCAAGAGCGCGAAGATCACTCTCGTCGAGGGGCACGGCCGACTGGTCGGCCCGGAAACCATCGAGGTCGACGGGCGGCGCTACACCGGCCGCAACATCGTCCTCGCCACCGGGTCGTACGCGCGCACCCTTCCCGGCCTGGAGATCGACGGCGAGCGGGTGATCACCAGCGACCACGCGCTGACCCTGGACCGCGTACCGACCTCGGCGATCGTGCTCGGCGGCGGCGTCATCGGCGTCGAGTTCGCCAGCGTCTGGAAGTCCTTCGGCGTCGATGTGACGATCATCGAGGCGCTGCCCCGGTTGGTCGCGGCCGAGGACGAGGAGTCGTCGAAGGCGCTGGAGCGGGCGTTCCGCAAGCGGGGCATCAAGTTCTCGGTCGGCAAGCGCTTCGAGAAGGCGGAGTACACCGACTCGGGTGTGAAGGTGACGATCGAGGGCGGCCAGACGTTCGAGGCCGAGCTGCTGCTGGTCGCCGTCGGCCGCGGCCCCAACACCGCCGGCCTCGGGTACGAGGAGCAGGGCATCCGGCTCGACCGCGGCTTCGTGCTGACCGACGAGCGGCTGCGCACCGGGGTGGGGAACATCTACGCCGTCGGCGACATCGTGCCGGGGCTGCAGCTCGCGCACCGCGGCTTCCAGCAGGGCATCTTCGTCGCCGAGGAGATCGCCGGCCGCAACCCGGCGGTGATCGACGAGACGGGCATCCCGCGGGTCACCTACTCCGACCCCGAGCTGGCCTCCGTCGGTCTCACCGAGGCCCGGGCGAAGGAGCGGTACGGCGCGGACAAGATCGTCACCTACAACTACAACCTCGGTGGCAACGGCAAGAGCCAGATCCTCAAGACCGCCGGCTTCGTCAAGCTGGTTCGGGTCGTCGACGGGCCGGTGGTCGGCGTACACATGGTCGGCGCCCGGCTCGGCGAGCTGGTCGGCGAGGCGCAGCTCATCGTCAACTGGGAGGCGTACCCGGCCGAGGTGGCGCAGCTCATCCACGCCCACCCCACCCAGAGCGAGGCGCTCGGCGAGGCCCACCTGGCCCTGGCCGGCAAGCCGCTGCACGCGCACGCCTGACCACAGTCAACTTCCGCGGTGCCCGGCGGCAACCGGGCGAGGATCGCACAGGCCACGAAGGAGTCGTAGAAGATGCCGGTATCGGTCACCATGCCCCGGCTCGGCGAGAGCGTCACCGAGGGCACCGTCACCCGCTGGTTGAAGCAGGAGGGTGACCGGGTCGAGGTCGACGAGCCTCTACTCGAGGTCTCCACCGACAAGGTCGACACCGAGATCCCGTCCCCGGCGGCCGGCGTGCTGGCCCGGATCGTGGTGAGAGAGGACGAGACCGCCGAGGTCGGCAGCGAGCTGGCGGTGATCGACGGAGAGGGCGAGTCGACCGGCGCCGCCGCCCCGGCACCGGCCGCCGCCGCGGAACAGCCGGCCCCGGAACAGCCGGCCCCGGCCGCACAGCCCGCCGCGCCGGAGCCCACGACCGCGCAGGCCGCCCCGGCCGGTGGCGAGGGCACGGTCGTCAAGATGCCGGCCCTCGGGGAGAGCGTCACCGAGGGGACCGTCACCCGCTGGCTGAAGCAGGTCGGCGACACCGTCGAGGTTGACGAGCCGCTGGTCGAGGTCTCGACCGACAAGGTCGACACCGAGATCCCGTCCCCGGTCGCCGGCACGCTGCTGGAGATCCGGGTGTCGCAGGACGAGACCGCCCCGGTCGGCGCCGATCTGGCGGTGATCGGCACCGCGGGTGCCCGGCCGGCCGAGCCCGCGAAGCCGGCCCCGGCGCCCGAACCGGCGCAGGCCGCTCCCGCTCCGGCCCCGAGCGCCCCCGCCCCGGCTCCGACCGGCGCCTCGTACGAGAAGCCGGCGCCGGAGACCGAGGCGTCGACCGAGCCGGGCCGCGCCGAGCAGGCCGCGCGGCCGGCTCCGGCCGCCCCGGCCGCGCCCGCCGCGCGGCCCAGGACCGAGAACGGTGCCGGGTACGTCACCCCGCTGGTCCGCAAGCTCGCCGCCGAGCACGGGGTCGACCTCGCCACCCTGACCGGCAGCGGTGTCGGCGGGCGAATCCGGAAGCAGGACGTCCTGGAGGCGGCCGAGCGGGCCCGTGCGGCCAAGGCGGCCGCGCCGGCGGCGGCACCGGCCGCGGCGCCGAAGGCGGAGCCGAGCCCGCTGCGTGGCAGCACCCAGAAGCTGCCCCGGATCCGTGCGGTCATCGCGAAGCGGATGCAGGAGTCGCTGCACGAGATGGCGCAGCTCACCACCGTCGTGGAGGTCGACGTCACGAAGGTGGCGAAGCTGCGGGCCCAGGCCAAGGACTCCTTCCTCGAGCGGCACGGCGTGAAGCTGTCGTTCCTGCCGTTCTTCGCGCTCGCCGCGGTGGAGGCGCTTCAGCGGTACCCGGTGGTGAACGCCCGGATGGACCTCGACGCCGGGACGATCACCTACCCGGACGCCGAGCACCTCGGTATCGCGGTCGACACCGAACGGGGCCTGATGGTGCCGGTGATCCACAACGCCGGGGACCTGAACCTGGCCGGCCTGGCCCGCCGGATCGCCGACCTGGCGGAACGGACCCGAACCAACAAGATCAACCCCGACGAGATCGCCGGGGCCACCTTCACCCTTACCAACACCGGCAGCCGGGGTGCGCTCTTCGACACCCCGATCGTGCCGTCGCCGCAGTCGGCGATGCTCGGTACCGGTGCGGTGGTGAAGCGGCCGGTCGTGGTGACCGACCCGGAGCTCGGCGAGGTGATCGTGCCGCGCTCGATGGTCTACCTCGCCCTCTCCTACGACCACCGGCTGATCGACGGCGCGGACGCCGCGCGCTTCCTGACGGCGGTGAAGGAGCGGCTGGAGGCCGGACAGTTCGAGGCCGAACTCGGCCTGTCCTGATCCAGACGGCACCGCGGGGCGCCCGGTCACGGCCGGGCGCCCCGCGCCGTCTCCGCCCCGCACCGGGAGCGCCAGGCGTCCCGATCGCGTCCGCCCCGCCGGGTTACCCGCGTCGCCGGGTTTCCGCAGCCCGCCGGACGGGCCGACCATCCGCCGCGTCACCCGGGCAACCGCCCGCGCCACCCGGCCATCCGCGGCACGGCCGGTCGGGCCGCGGCGCCGACCGTGGGCGAAGATACGAGAATGCGCATCCTCGTCGCCGGCGCGTCCGGCTTCCTCGGCACCCGGTTGACAGATCGGCTCCGCGCGGAGGGCCACGAACTCGTTCGGCTGGTCCGCCGTCCGGTACGGGGACCGGGCGAGATCCGGTGGGACCCGGCCACCGGCCAACTGGATCCGACGGAGCTGTCCGGGGCCGACGCGGTCATCAACCTCGCCGGCGCGAACATCGGCGACCGGCGGTGGACCGCCAGCTTCAAGGAGGAGCTCCGCAGCAGCCGGGTCGACACCACCGCGACGCTCGCCCGGGCGATCGCCGCCCTGCCGGCCGAGGACCGGCCACGCACGTTCCTGAACGGCTCGGCGATCGGCTGGTACGGCGACACCGGCGACCGTCCGGTCGAGGAGGACGCCCCGGCCGGGGACGGCTTCATGGCGGACCTCTGCCGGGTGTGGGAGGCGGCGACCGCGCCGGCGGAGCAGGCCGGGGTACGGGTCGTGCGGCTGCGCACCGGGCTGCCGCTGGACCGGGCCGGCGGCTTCCTCAAGCCGCAACTGCTGCCGTACCGGCTCGGCATCGCGGGCAAGTTCGGCAGCGGTCGACAGTGGATTCCGTGGATCTCGATGCAGGACTGGCTGTCGGCGGTCAGTTTCCTGCTGGCCCGGGACGAGATCGCCGGACCGGTCAACGTGGTCGGCCCGGCCCCGGTGACCAACGCCGAGTTCACCAAGGCCCTCGGCCGGCAGCTGCGCCGACCCACCGTGATGCCCGTTCCCGGGTTCGCGCTGCGGATCCTGCTCGGCGAGATGTCGATCGAGGCCCTGCGCAGCCTCCGGGTGCTGCCGGGCGTCCTCCGCGACGCCGGGTTCCGCTACACGCACCCGGACCTGGCGAGCGCGCTGCGCGCCGCGCTCGCCTGACGGTCCGCGCGGCCGGCGTAACCGGCCAGCACCGCCACAGGCTCCACCGGGCGGCGCCGCGCCGCCCCGCAACCGGGGCGACGCGGCGTGCCGGGACGGAGCGCGCTCAGCAGTCGCGCAGCTCCGGCGACTGGTTACGGATCTGGGCCACCGGCGAGATGAACCGCCGGTACGTCTCACCACCCACCGCGGCGAGCTTGAAGGCGGCGACCCGGTGGCAGTTCTGGAACGCCAGCTTCACTCCGAAGTGCCGCTCCAGGCCGCCCCGGATGGCGTCGCTGGCCAGCGCCCGGAGGAGCTGCCCGCGCTCCGCCTCGCTCGGCGGCGGTACGGCGTGGTCGGCGTAGTCGGCGGAGGTGGCGTGCGCCCGGGCGGCCACGTCGGAGACCACCGCCCAGGCGTACGGCAGCGAGCGCCGGACGCAGTCGACGAACTCGGCGTCGTCGACCTTGCCGGCTTCGGCCCGCTCCAGCAGAGCGGCGGGTACGTCGAGGGACATCCTTACTACTCCTTCGGTAGAGACCGGCCCGGTGCGGGCCGGTGACCCAATGGGGAGGTGCGAGGCGCGGATCGGGACGGGCGTACGTGGTGGGCGGCGGGGGCCGGTCAGTGGACCGAGGCCACCGGGCCGGGGACGTAGTCCGGGTCGACCTGACCGGCGAGGTCCTCGCCGACCCGGTCGTTGGCCCAGGCGACCGCGTTGCGCAGGTGGAACTCGACCGCGTGCCGGTGGTAGGTCGCCCAGTCCTTGACCTGGGCGTCCACCGTCGTCCGAAGCAGTTCCAGCGCCGCCCGGTTCTCCGGCTCCAACGCGGCGAGCGGTTCCGGGGCGCCCCGTTCGGCTCCCTTGACGTAGCGGGACCGGGTCAGCCAGGTGAGCAGGTCGGCGCCGACGTGCTGGCGCAGGAAGTCGACGTCGGAGGCGTCGTCGACCTTGTTGCCGACCACGTGCACGGTGACGCCGTAGTCGCGGGCGTGGCCGACGTACTGCCGGTAGACGCCGACGCTGCGCAGCGTCGGCTCGCAGACCAGGAAGGTCACGTCGAACCGGGTGAAGAGTCCGGAGGCGAAGGAGTCGGCGCCGGCGGTCATGTCCACGACGACGTACTCGCCGGGGCCGTCGACCAGGTGGTTGAGGAGGAGTTCCACCGCACCGACCTTGGCGTGGTAGCAGGCGACGCCGAGGTCCTCGGCGCCGAACGGGCCGGTCACCGCGAGCCGTACCCCGCCCACCTCGCGGACCAGTCGGTCGTAGATCGGGTTGGCACCGTCGACGGAGAGCAGTCGGGAGCCGCGGCCGGGTGGGGTGGTCTTGACCATCGCCGCCGCCGAGGAGATCCGGGGATTGTCGCCCCGCAGGTACTCCTTGATCTCGGCAAGGTGGTCGCCGAGCGCGGGCAGCCCGGCCGCCTCCTCCTCGGTCGCGCCGAGCGCCGTGGCGAGGTGCTGGTTGATGTCGGCGTCGATGGCGAGCAGCGGCGGCCGGGCCGGACCGGCGCTCCGGCCCCCGGTCTCCGGAACGTCGGCCTCCAGCGTCGCGAGATGGCGGGCGAAGAGGGCGGCCAGGGTGGTCTTGCCGCTGCCACCCTTGCCGACGAACGCAACCTTCACGGTGGGAATCCTCCTGTTTACTGACAGATGCAATTTAGATTGGAAATCATTTCCATTCAAGTCGTCAAGGTTGCCGGGTTCGTCGGCGTGTCGGGGTCAGGTTGGTACCCTCCGGCCCGTGCCGCTCTCCCCGCCCGCCCTGGCCGGGCCGACCCCGCCGCCCTCCGCCTCCGCCGCCGACCGACCGGGTCGGCGCCGGACAGACCTCCTCGCGGCGGCGATCGCGGTCGTCGGGGCGCTCTGGATCACCAGTGGGCTGTGGCAGGATCCGAACGGCCGGGCGCTCACCGTCAACACCAGTGACCAGGCATTCTTCGAGTGGCTGCTGGCGTACGGCGCGCACGCGCTCACCCACGGCCAGAACCCGTTCTTCACCGAGCTGGTGAACGTCCCGAACGGGGTCAACCTCGCGCTCAACACCTCGATCACGGTCTACGCCGTGCTCTTCGCGCCGCTGACCTACCTCATCGGACCGTCGGCAACCTTCCTGGTGGTGCTCACCCTCAACCTCGCCGGCACCGTCCTCGCCTGGTACTGGCTGCTCTCCCGGCACCTCGTGGCAAGCGGCGCCGCGGCGCTGCTCGGCGGGGTCGTCATCGGCTTCGCGCCCGGCATCGTCGCCCACGCCAACGCCCACCTGAACTGGAGCGCCGGCTGGATCGCCCCGATGTTGGTCTGGGGAGTGCTCCGGCTGCGCCAGCCCGGCCGCTGGCTCCGCAACGGGGTCCTGCTCGGCGTCCTGGTCGCGGTGGCGTTCTCGATCGCCGCCGAGGGGCTCTTCGCCACCGCGCTGGCCTGCGGGGTCTTCCTCGGCACCTGGGCGGCACACCGGTCGCGCCGGGCCGAGGTCCAGGCCGCCCTCGCGGACTTTCTGCGTGGCATGGGGGTCACCGCCGTCGTGGCGTTCGCGCTGCTGGCGTACCCGCTCTGGATGCACTTCTTCGGGCCGCAGCGCTTCCACGGCACCGGCTTCGACCCGATCATCCACGCCGAGGACGTCGCCGCGTACGGCGCGTACCCGCAACGGACCCTGGCCGGACTGCTCGGCCTCGGTACGTCGCTGGCACCGAACCCGACCGAGGAGAACTCCTTCTTCGGTATCCCGCTGCTCGTGCTGGCCGTGGTCTGCTTCGTCGTGCTCTGGCGTCGCGCCGACCCCGCCCGCCGCGCCACGCTACGGGCGCTCGCGGTCAGCGCGCTCGTCTTCACGGTCCTCTCCTGGGGGCCCCGGGTGAAGATCTTCGGCGTCCACACCGACATCCCGCTGCCCTACACCCTGCTCGGGGACCTGCCGGTCTTCAACGCCGCACTGCCGGCCCGGCTCGCCCTCGTGGTGGCGCCGCTGGTCGGACTGCTCCTCGCGCACACCGTCGACGAGCTGCGCGCCCGGCCCGCGTCCGGGCGGATCCGGACCGCCTGGATCGTCGGCTTCGCGGCGGCGCTGGTGCCGCTCGTCCCGACCACCCTGCTGACGGTCCAACGGGAACCGCTGCCCGAGTTCATCACGTCCGGCCTCTGGCGGTCGTACGTCTCGGACGGCGGGGTCCTCACCCCGGTGCCGCTCACCGTCGACCTGACCCCGGACGGCCAGCGCTGGCAGGCGTACGCGCTGGCTCACCGGCAGGGCGAGTTCCGCATTCCGGCCGGGTTCTTCCTCGGGCCGGGCGGCCCCGGCGGACGGGGGCGGATCGGCCCGGTGCCCCGCCCCACGGACAGCCTGCTCGCGGAGGTGGCCAGGACCGGCGAGGTACCGGCCATCACCGACGCCGACCGCGCCGCCGCCCGGGCCGACCTGCGGTACTGGGGGGTCGAGGTGGTGGTGCTCGACCCACAGATGCACGGGGCGAAGTACCGGTTGCACCCCGACGCGGTGCTCGAGGCCACCACGCGGCTGCTCGGGCCGCCCGAGCGGGTCTCCGACGTCTGGCTCTGGCGGGTCCCGGCGGCCTGAAGGCCGTCGGTCGCCGCGCACCGGCCGGCTCGCCGTGTCCCCGGGCCGGGGTCGGCCGCCGCGGCTCGGTGCCCGGCCAGGAGGCCGAGCACGAAGAGGCTGTACGCCATCGAGCCCAGCCGCAGCGCCGCGACCGTCGCGTGTACCGCGACCAGGCCGCGCGACAGCAGTGTCATCCGGGCATCATGCCCCGACGGGTCGCCGCTGTCGCCCGGTGACCCCGACCACGTACCGGTCCGACCGGTGGGTAGCGAACTAAGCTGGGGGCGTGACCAGCACAGTTGTCGAATCGACCGGCACCATCGCCCCGACCGACACCGTCGCCGGGCTGACCAGCATCCGCCTCGGGACCGTGGACTACCTGACCGCGTGGGCGGAGCAGCGCCGGGTGCACGAGGCGGTCGTCGCCGGTGATCGGCCCAACACCGTCCTCCTGCTCGAACACCCCAGCGTCTACACCGCGGGCAAGCGCACCGAACCGTGGGACCGTCCGACCGACGGCACTCCGGTGATCGACGTCGACCGTGGTGGCAAGATCACCTGGCACGGCCCCGGCCAGCTCGTCGGCTACCCGATCATCAAGCTTCCCGGCGCCGACTCGGGGCTGCCGGTGGACGTGGTCGCGTTCGTCCGCCGTACCGAGCAGATGCTGGTCGACGTCTGCCACGAGTTGGGCCTGACCTCCGCCCGGCGGGTGGACATCAAGGGTCGCAGCGGCGTCTGGGTGCCGGCCGACGAGCGCGGCCCGGACCGCAAGGTCGCCGCCCTCGGGCTGCGGGTCTCCCGGGGCGTGACCCAGCACGGGTTCTCGATCAACTGCGACTGCGACCTCTCCGCCTTCGACCGGATCGTGCCCTGCGGCATTCGGGACGCCGGCACCACCTCACTCAGCGCGGAACTGGGCCGCCGGGTCACCGTGGCCGAGGTCCTGCCGGTCGTCGAGCGGCACCTGCCGACCCTGCTCGGCTGACCGCGGCCGGGCCCCGGGGCCGCCCCGGCCGGAAGCGGCACCCCGGGAGCCCCGGCCCACGGGGATACGGCGGTACGGGGTCACCCGGGGCGGTCAACGCCGCCAGGTGATCAGCGATCTCCCACGACCGTGAGTGGCATCACCCGTTTCGGCACGTGAGTCCGGTCGCCTCCGGTCGATCGGCGGACCCGCCGGCGCGTAGGCTCGGATTCGTGACCATCGAGCACTCCGCGACCCCCGCCGCCGCCGGCGTCGGACGGGGAAGCGTCGCTACCATACCGGAGACCCGCAGCGGCTCCCCCGTCGCGCCTGAGGGGCGCCGGCTGCTGCGCATCGAGGCCCGCAACGCCGCCACGCCGATCGAACGCAAGCCGCCGTGGATCAAGGTCAGGGCGAAGATGGGGCCGGAGTACACCCAGCTCCGGGGCCTGGTCTCCCGGGAGGGGCTGCACACGGTCTGTCAGGAGGCCGGCTGCCCCAACATCTACGAGTGCTGGGAGGACCGCGAGGCGACGTTCCTGATCGGCGGCGACCAGTGCACCCGCCGGTGCGACTTCTGCCAGATCGACACCGGCAAGCCGGCGGACTTCGACGCGGACGAGCCGCGCCGGGTCGCCGAGTCGGTGGTCGCGATGGGCCTGCGGTACGCCACCGTCACCGGGGTGGCCCGCGACGACCTCCCGGACGGCGGTGCCTGGCTCTACGCCGAGACCGTCCGGCAGATCCACGCGCTGACCCGGCGGGAGGGCGGCGTCCAGCCCGACGGCGGCGTGCTGGACCGGCTGCCGCACTGCGGCGTGGAGCTGCTGATCCCCGACTTCAACGGCAACTCCGCGCAGCTCGCGGAGGTCTTCGGTGCCCGCCCCGAGGTGCTCGCGCACAACGTCGAGACGGTGCCCCGGATCTTCAGGCGGATCCGGCCAGCGTTCCGCTACGAGCGCTCGCTGGACGTCATCTCCCAGGCCCGCGCCGCCGGCCTGGTGACCAAGTCCAACCTGATTCTCGGCCTCGGCGAGGAGCGGGCCGAGGTTTCCCAGGCGCTGCGTGACCTGCACGCGGCCGGCTGCGAACTCGTCACCATCACCCAGTACCTGCGGCCGACGCCCCGGCACCACCCGGTCGAGCGGTGGGTCCGCCCTGAGGAGTTCGTCGAGCTGCGGGAGGAGGCGGAGCAGATCGGCTTCGCCGGGGTGCTGAGCGGGCCGCTGGTGCGCTCGTCGTACCGGGCCGGCCGGCTGTACCAGCAGGCCGTCGAGGCCCGGGGCGTGTCCGCTCCGCCCGCCGCCGGATAGCTCCCTCCCCACCGGATTCCCGGCCAGCCCGCCGTACCGGCCCGTCGCTCCCACCACTGCAGCGGCGGGCCGGAGACCTTCAACCGTGCTAGATTCCGGCCGTCCTGTGCCGGATACTGGTCGGCAGCACGTCGAAGGTGATGAATACAAATATGACAGCGCCCCATACCGTAGTCATCGGAGCCGGCCCCGCCGGCCTGACCGCGGCGTACGAGCTGACCAAGCGGAACGCCACGGTCGAGGTGTTCGAGGCCGACGACGTGGTGGGCGGGATCAGCCGTACCGTCGAGCGTGACGGCTGGCGCTTCGACATCGGCGGGCATCGCTTCTTCACCAAGGTTCCCCAGGTGGAGGCGCTGTGGCACGAGATTCTTCCGGACGAGGACTTCCTGCTCCGCCCCCGGATGAGCCGGATCTACTACCGGGGCAAGCTGTACGACTACCCGCTGAAGGCCGGCAACGCGCTGCGTAACCTCGGGATGCTGGAGGCGGTCCGCTGCGTCGGCTCGTACCTCTGGGCGCGGATCTCACCGCCGAAGGACCAGTCCCACCTCGCGGGCTGGGTCACCGCCCGGTTCGGACGGCGGCTGTTCAACCACTTCTTCAAGACCTACAACGAGAAGCTCTGGGGCGTACCCGCGACCGAGCTCTCCGCCGACTGGGCCGCGCAGCGGATCAAGAACCTCTCGCTCTCCAACGCCGTGCTGAACGCGCTGCTCCCCAAGCGCAACCAGAAGGAGATCACCAGCCTGATCGAGGAGTTCAACTACCCCAGGTACGGCCCCGGCATGATGTGGGAACGCTGCGCCGAGCACGTGGAGAAGCGGGGCGGCACGATCACCCTGAACACCCGGGTCGAGACGGTGCACCGGGAGGGCGGCCGCGCCGTCGGGGTCACCGTCACCGGGCCGGACGGGTCGCGACGGGTCGCCGCCGACCACGTCATCTCCTCGATGCCGATCTCGCACCTGGTGCTCGCGATGGATCCGCCCGCCCCGCCGGAGGTGGTCGCCGCCGCGAAGGACCTCTTCCACCGTGACTTCCTCACCGTCGCCCTGGTGGTGCCCGAGGAGTTCAGCTTCCCGGACAACTGGATCTACATCCACGCGCCGGAGGTCAAGGTCGGGCGGATCCAGAACTTCGGCTCCTGGTCGCCGTACCTGGTCAAGGACGGGCGTACCTGTCTGGGATTGGAGTACTTCCTCAGCATCGGCGACGAGCTGTGGAACAGGTCCGACGAGGAACTGATCGCGCTCGGCGTCGCCGAGCTGGAGCAGCTCGGCCTGGTCCGCCCGGGCTCGGTCGAGGCCGGCTACGTGGTCCGGATGCCCCGGGCGTACCCGTTCTACGACTTCGCGTACAAGGACAACGTCGCCACGATCCGGGCCTGGCTCGAGGCGGAGGTCCCGAACGTCCACCCGGTCGGCCGCAACGGCATGCACCGGTACAACAACGCCGACCACTCGATGATGACCGCCCTGCTCACGGTGTCGAACATCCTCGACGGCACCGACCACGACGTCTGGGAGGTCAACGTCGAGGCGGAGTACCACGAGGAGAGGGGCCCGGGCGACCACGGCACCGGCCGGGCCGCCCCGGTGCTGCCCCGGGCCGGCGTGCCGCGGTGAGCCCGAGCCCGGCGGCGGAGATCGCCGAGGCCGCCGCCAAGGCCGCACCGCGGCCCGCCCGCACCCGCGCGAGCCGGCCCGCCGTCAGCCCCGCCCGGACGGCGCGGACTCGTCGGACGCCAGCAGACCCAGCCGGTGAGCAACCGCCGCGGCCTCGATCCGGTTCGCGACGTCGAGCTTGGCGATGATCCGGGAGACGTGCACGCTCGCGGTCTTCGGCGAGATGTAGAGCTGCCGGGCGATCTGGCTGTTGCTGTACCCCTGCGCGACCAGTCGCAGCACCTCCCGCTCCCGGCTGGTGAGCAGGTCCGGGCCGGGGACCGCACCCGACGCGGTCCGCAGCCCGAGCCGCCGGGCCAGCGTCCCGACCTCGTCGGCCAGCGGTCCGGCGCCGAGCCCGGCCGCGATCCGGGCCGCCTCCTCGACCGCCGTCGCGGCCTCCGCGCGCTCCCCCGCCCCGGCTGCCGTCTCGGCCAGCCCGACCAGTGCCCGGGCCAGCCGGTACGGCTGGCCCGCGACCCGCCAGGCCGACACCGCCGCCCGCCACCGCGGCAGCGCCTCGGCCGGCGGAGCGAGCGCGGCCTCGACCTGGGCGGCGCAGGCCAACTCGGCGGGATAGCGGGCAGGGATCGCCTCCCGGGCGGCAGCTATCCGATCCCGGAGCCGGGCGTCGCCAGCGGTCAGGGCGACCCGGGTCGCGGCGAGCAGCGCGGGCCAGCCGTACCGGGGATGGCTGGACAGCGGCCGGTCGAGCAGCGCGGTGGCGGCGGCGACCGCGTCCGCGGTGTCCCCGGTGGCGAGCGCCGCCTCGATCCGCAGTTCGTAGAGCGGCAGGTCCTGCGCGAAGTAGGGCCGGCGGAGGAAGCCCAGCGCCCGGGCCACCAGGTCCTCGGCGCCCGCCTGCCCTCGTGCCAGGCGCAGCCAGGCCCGCAGCAGCAGCCAGTGGTAGTTGGTGAACCCGGGCAGATCGAGCCGGGCAGCCGCCCCGCAGAGCTCGTCCGCCTCGTCCCACCGGCCCAACGCGATCAGCGCCTCGGCCTGATTGGAGAGGAGAAAGGCGCCGGTGGAACGGCTGATCCCCACCCGCCGGGCCTCGACGAACCCGGCCGCCGCCGCCTCGGCCGACTCCGCGTACCGGCCGATCTCGAAGAGCGTGTCGGAGGTGACCACCAGGGTGGTGACCAGCGCTGACGAGTCATTCGCCGCTCGGGCCAGCCCCTCGGCCCGGCGCAACTCGGCCAGGGCGGCGTCGGGGGGGACCTGCCGGCTACAGACCCAGCTGCTTGCCAGGGTCGCGACCAGGGTCGCGTCCTCGCTGCCAGAGACCAGCGCCGCCGACCTCGCCTCGGCGGCGATCCGGCCGCCCTCCCCCCGGTCGAGCCGGACCACCTGGAAGGCGATGTCGGCGAGGAGCCGGGCCCGCGCCGTGTCGTCGGGTACCGCCGCCGCCAGCGCGTACGCCTGCCGCAGCTCGTCCAGGCCGTCGCCCTTGCCGAGGGTGCGCAGCAGCCTGCCGCGGAGCAGCAGCACCCGCGCGGCACGCAGCGGCTCCGCCGCACGGTCCAGCTCGTCGAGGGTGGCCCGGGTCAGGGTCAGCGCCCGGTGGTAGTCGCCGGCGGTGGAGGTGGCCAGCAGGGTCGCCTCCAGCAGGGCGAGGTGGTCCATGCCCAGCCGCCGAGCGGCGTCCGGCACCTGTTCCCAGAGTTCGAGGATCCGCTCCAGCAGCCGCCCCTGCTCGGCGTACGCGTACCGGGAGCCGGCCGCCTCGGCGGCGGCCCAGGTCGCGGTGAGCGCCCGGGGGTAGTCGTGTGCCGCGTACCAGTGGTAGGCCAGCTCCGCCGGGGCCCGGCCGTCCGGAACCAGCTGGGGCTGGGCCTCGATCGCGGCGGCGTACCGGGCGTGCAGCCGGGCGTGCTCGCCCGGGAGCAGGTCCTCGTGTACGGCCTCCCGGACCAGGGCGTGCCGGAACTCGTAGCCGCCGTCCGGCTGGGCGACGACGAGCTGGGCCGCGACCGCGGCGCGCAGCGCGGCCTCCAGCTCGGCCTCGGGCGCCCCGGCGACCTCGGCGAGCAGCTCGTGGGCGATCCGGGTCCCGCCGGCCGCGGCGATCCGTAGCACCCGCTGCGCGGGCTCGGGCAGCCGATCGACCCGGGCCAGCAGCAGGTCACGCAGGGTGTCTGGCAGCTCGGCGCAGCCCTGGGGATCGCCGGAGGCGGCGAGTTCCTCGATGAAGAACGGGTTGCCCTGGGTCCGCTCGTGGATGGTGTCGATCGCCCGCGCGCTCGGCTCGAACCCGAACAGTTCGGTGAGGATCTGGCCGGTCCCCTCCCGGTCCAGGCGGCCCAGCTCGATCCGCTCGACGCCCCGGGCCCGGTCCAGTTCGGCGAGGAACGGGCGCAGCGGGTGGCCCCGGTGCAGCTCGTCGGAGCGGTAGGTGCAGATGAGCAGCACCCGGGCCGGCCGGACCACCCGGGCCAGGAAGGCGATCAGATCGCGGGTGGACCGGTCGGCCCAGTGCAGATCCTCGATCACCAGCACCAGCGGCCGTTCTGCGGCGAGCCGACCGAACAGCTCGGCGACCAGCTCGAACAGGTACCCCCGGGGCGAGTCCGGGCCAAACCCGGGGCCGGCCGGGGCGGTGCGGACGGCCGGATCGGCCGGACCACCCCCGGTCAACCGGGCGAGTTCCGGCAACAGCCGGGCGAAGTCGCGCTCGTAGCCGGCGAACGCGTCCGGCCCGTCGTCGCGCAGCACCTGCCGCAGTGCGGCGGCGAATGGCGCGAACGGCAGCCCTTCCTCGCCGAGTTCGAGGCACTGGCCGAGGAGGAGCCGGTCCCCCTCGGCACGGACGTACCGGCCGAACTCCTCGACGAGCCGGGTCTTCCCCACCCCGGCCTCGCCGCCCACCAGCACGACCGCCGGCTCGTCGGCCCGGACCCGCTTCAACGTGTCGCGGAGCAGGGCGAGCTCGGGCTGACGACCGACGAGGACGGTGCTGACGGTACGGAAGGTCACGACGTCAACGATGCCAGGTCGCGGGGCCGACGGCGCCACCCGAATCCGCGGGGACGTCCCCGCCGCCCGGGGGTGCGTACCGACCGGGCCAGCCGGTCGGCGGCGACCTCGGCGCGCAGGGCGGCCAGGTGGTCGTGGTGCAGGGCGAGCAGGAGGTAGGGGTCGTCGTGGACCATGTCGAACTCCTCGGTGTTCGGCGTTGTCGTCGAGGTCGACTCTCCGCCGGAAGGAGGGGCCCGGACATCGGGACGCCGTCGCATCTCCGGCGCGCCGGCCACCTCAGGTCGGCGCGATCCCGGCCCGTCTGCCGCGTAAGGTCCTTACGGCCCCTCGCTGGGCCGGTCGACCGCGGACCGGTCGGGATACACCCGGACCACTAGACTCCCTCGCATGGCAAAGGCGCAGGAGAAGGTGTCGTTCGGCCAGCGGCTGAAGCAGATCGGGATGGTGTTCTCGTTCACCGCCAAACGCGACAAGTGGTTCGTGCCGCTCGCCGTCGTCGCGGTGCTCGTCCCGCTCGCGCTGACCGTGGTCGCGGTGCTGGCGTGGGGCTGGCTGTGGCTGCCGGTCGGCATCCTGGTCACCCTGCTCTCGCTGCTGATCGTCCTGAACCTGCGCTCCAACCTCGCGATGATGAACGCCGCCGAGGGGCAGCCCGGCGCCGCGGCCTCGATCCTGGAGAACATGCGCGGGGGCTGGCGGGTGACGCCTGCGATCAGCTCGACCACCCAGTTGGACATGATCCACCTGGTCATCGGCCGCCCCGGCGTGATCCTGCTGGCCGAGGGAAACCGGCAGCGGACCCGCAGCATGCTCGGCCAGGAGAAGCGGCGGCTGGCCAAGGTGATCGGCTCGGCGCCGCTCTACGACTACACCATCGGGTCGGGCGAGGGTGAGCTGTCGATCCGCAAGCTGCGGATGACGCTCATGCGGCTGCCCCACAGCCTCAGCGGCAAGGAGGTGAACGCCCTCGACCGGCGCATCAAGGCCCTCTCCGCCGCCCGGCCGCAGCTGCCGAAGGGTGCCATCCCGAAGAACATGCGTCCCCCGAAGGGTGCCTTCCGGCAGATGCGGGGCCGGTGACCCGGGGGTCGGCGCGGGCCGGGGTCAGTCGCGGATCTGGATCGGCGCGGGCCAGGGTTCGGCTGGCGGGCCGAGGTCAGCGCGGGCCCGTCGGACTGACCGGGCCGACAACCGCACGCGCCAACCACGTCGAGTTCCGCCGGTCGGTCGCGCCCCGAGAGCGACCGGCCGACGCCGATCAGCGTGTCGACGCCGGCGGCGGAACGGCGACCACGACCGAGCCGGCCAGCCGGTCGTGCAGCCCGCGCTGGCGCTCGTCCATCAGCAGCGGCGGCACCGCGAGGCAGAGCAGCACCGCGCGCAGCAGCGCCCGGGGGATACCGATCCGCCCGCCGTCGTCGTACGCGACGCACCTCAGCCGGAAGATCCACATGCCGGGCGTCTGCGCGAAGAGGCCGACGAAGACGGTGTACTCGGCGATCAGGACCACCACCGGCGGCCAGCCGTCCCGGATCGGGTCGGCGAAGAGGGCGGAGAGCATGGCGCAGAGCGCCCAGTCGACGAACAGCGCCGCGAACCGGCGGGCCAGGCTTACCGGCGCGCCGTCTCCGTCCGCCGCGGGCGCGGCCGCAGCCGCGGAGTCATCCTTTGTCGCCACGGGAAGCCAGGGTATCGCCGCGCGCCGGCAATCTCCTCGGCGGCCCGACCGGGGTAGGACCAATCACCAAAAACGACACAAGCAGCGTTACACTCGCCATTTACCCCAAATCAGGTAACATCCGAGACGGGGCCCGGCGCACACCAGGCGCGATCACGCTCCGCAGACGACGTAACACGGCGGAAACAACAGAGACATGCTCGGGCAACGGCATGGCCATAGCGTCGCCACCAGCCTAGCCATCAGTGGACGTGCCAGGAGGACGTGTGTTCGCCAACCCCGAGGAACTTCTGCGATACCTCAAAAACGAGGACGTGAAGTTCGTCGACGTACGCTTCTGTGACCTGCCCGGCGTCATGCAGCACTTCAACCTGCCGGTCGAGTCGTTCGACGAGAAGATCTTCACCGACGGTCTCGCCTTCGACGGATCGTCGATCCGCGGATTCCAGGCGATCCACGAGTCGGACATGCTGCTGCTGCCGGACGTCGCGACCGCCTTCATCGACCCGTTCCGCGAGCAGAAGACCCTGGCACTGAACTTCTTCATCCACGACCCGTTCACCCGCGAGCCGTACTCCCGGGACCCGCGGAACGTGGCGAAGAAGGCGGAGGCCTACCTGGCGGCGAGCGGGATCGCCGACACCGCGTACTTCGGCCCCGAGGCGGAGTTCTACATCTTCGACTCCATTCGGCACGAGACCTCGGCCCACCAGTCGTACTACTACATCGACTCGATCGAGGGTTGGTGGAACACCGGTCGGGAGGAGCCGGGCGGCAACCGCGGCTACAAGACCGCGTACAAGGGTGGCTACTTCCCGGTGCCGCCGGTCGACCACTACGCCGACCTGCGCGACAAGATCGTCCAGAACCTTCTGAAGGTCGGCTTCACCGTCGAGCGTTCGCACCACGAGGTGGGTACCGCCGGCCAGACCGAGATCAACTACAAGTACTCCACCCTGCTGCACGCCGCCGACCAGCTCCAGCTCTTCAAGTACATCGTCAAGAACACCGCCTGGGCGAACGGCAAGACCGCGACCTTCATGCCCAAGCCGCTCTTCGGCGACAACGGCTCCGGCATGCACACCCACCAGAGCCTCTGGCTGAACGGTGAGCCGCTGTTCTACGACGAGACCGGCTACGCCGGCCTGTCCGACATCGCCCGCTGGTACATCGGCGGCCTGCTGCACCACGCCCCGTCGCTGCTCGCCTTCACCAACCCGACGGTCAACTCCTACCGCCGCCTGGTGCCGGGCTTCGAGGCGCCGGTGAACCTGGTCTACTCGCAGCGGAACCGCTCCGCCTGCACCCGCATCCCGGTGACCGGCAGCAACGCCAAGGCGAAGCGGGTCGAGTTCCGGGTCCCGGACCCGTCGGCCAACGTCTACCTCGCCTTCTCCGCGATGATGATGGCCGGCCTCGACGGCATCAAGAGCAAGATCGAGCCGCCGGAGCCGATCGACAAGGACCTCTACGACCTCCCGCCGGAGGAGTGGGGCAACGTCAAGCAGGTCCCCGGCTCGCTCCCGGAGGTGCTCGACGCGCTCGAGGCCGACCACGACTTCCTGCTGGAGGGCGGCGTCTTCACGCCCGACCTGATCTCGACCTGGATCGAGTGGAAGCGCGCCAACGAGGTGGACCCGGTCCGGCTGCGGCCGACCCCGCACGAGTTCGCCCTGTACTTCGACTGCTGAGCCAGCACACCCGACCAACCGGTTCGGGCCGGTCCGTCACGGCGGGCCGGCCCGAACCGTTTTCGCCGCCGGGTCCACGCGTGGCGCCACCATCCGCGCACCCGCTGGCACGGTGCGCCAGGATCCCCCGGTCCTCGGCACGGCGGTACGGCCGGTGTGCTGCGCCTGTTGCCACGCATTCGCCGTCCGGGACAGCATCCGTCACGTCGTCGTTGCTACCCCGTCACCTCAGTCGATCAAGGTGAAGACAATTGATCTTCCATGGCATAAGGTGTTCGGATGCTGTCGTCCACATTGTCCTTTCAGTCGTCGGGCAGCCTGTCCCGACGACGAGTGCTTGCGATCGGTGGTGGACTCGCCGCCCTCGCCGGACTCAGCCAGCTGACCGCCGACCGCTCGGAAGCCGCCGAGCGGATCGCGGATTACCCATTCCGGCTGGGCGTCGCCTCCGGCGACCCGGAGCCCGACGGTGTCGTCCTGTGGACCCGTCTCGCGCCCGACGCACTCGCTGAGGACGGTCGCGGTGGGATGCCACCACGCCGGTACGGCGTCCGGTGGGAGGTGGCCGAGGACGAGGCCATGCGCCGGATCGTCCGGTCCGGCATCGCGACGGCGACACCGGAGCTCGGCCACTCCGTGCACGTGGAGGTGCACGGCCTACGACCCGGGCGCGAGTACTGGTACCGGTTCCGGGCCGGAGGCCACGACAGCCCGGTGGGCAGGACGAAGACCGCCCCCGAGCCATGGTCCCGGTCGGCGCTGAGCTTCGCGTTCGCCTCCTGCCAGAACTTCCCGAACGGCCACTACGTCGCCTACCGGCACATGGCCCAGCAGGATCTCGATCTGGTCCTGCACCTCGGCGACTACATCTACGAGGGCGGGGTCGATGCCAAGGCGGGCGTCCGCAACATGTCGCTCTCCCCGGCGCACAACGCCGAGATCCTCACCCTCGCGCAGTACCGCCTGCGCTACTCCCTCTACAAGTCCGATCCCGACCTCCAGGCCGCACACGCGGCGGCGCCGTGGGCGGTGACCCTCGACGACCACGACGTCGAGAACAACTGGGCCGGCGAGAGGTCGACGAACGGGCTCAGCCCCGAGAACCTGCTCCGCCGCCGGGCGGCCGCGTTCCGCGCCCTCTACGAGAACCAGCCGCTGCGGGCGTCGTCCCTGCCCCGGGCCACCGACCTGCGGCTGTACCGGACGCTGCGCTACGGTCAGCTCGCCACGTTCCACGTCCTCGACACCCGGCAGTACCGGGACCGGCAGGACCTGCGCCGGCGTACCGACCCGCAACGCAGCCTGCTCGGCTTCGAGCAGGAGCGCTGGCTCCTCGACCAGCTCGGCCGCTCCACCGCGACCTGGGACGTGCTGGCCCAGCAGGTCATGATGATGCGCCGGATCGGCCGGCCCGGCGCCGGCTTCGAAACCCTCGACGAGGACGCGTGGGACGGCTACGAGGCCAGCCGCGACCGGCTGCTGCGCGGGCTCGTCGAGCGGCGGGTCGCCAACCCCGTGGTGCTGACCGGCGACGTCCACGCCAACTTCGCCGGCAATCTGAAGAAGAACTTCGACGACCCCGACTCGGCCACGGTGGGTGTGGAGTTGGTCGGCACCTCCATCAGCTCCGGCGGTAACGGCACCGACCTGGACAACACCGGCCGGGACTACCTGGCGGCGAACCCCCACCTGATGTTCCACAACAAGCAGCGCGGCTACGTCCGGTGCCAGGTCACCGCCGAGCAGTGGCGGGCCGACTTCCTGGTGGCGGACAGGGTCAGCACGGCCGACGGCACCGTGACGGTCCGGAAGTCGTTCGTCGTGCAGGCCGGCCGGCCGGGATTGCAGGAGGCATGATGCGGGCAGGTTCCCGCGCGGTACGCGCGGCGCAGGTGATCGCTCTCGCGGCGCTTGCCGTGGCACTGACGCAGGCGTCGGCCACCGCGACCGACCGGTCGGCGCCACCGGCGATGGAACGGGTCCGGCTGGCGCCCGCGCCCGCCGGCGAACTGCTCGTCGTGCAGGCCAACCTGCAGGACGCGGTACGCCCGGCCGACGTCGCCGACCAGACCGATCTGGACAACTTCGCCCGCCGACTGGTCCGCACGGTGCCGGCGGCGCCGGACGCGCTGCTGCTCACCGAGGTGACCGGCCCCGGCGCGGAACGGGTCGCCCTGGCACTGAAGATCGCGACCGGCTACCGGTACGCGGCACGGGTCGCCCCGGGCCGCGCGGTCTTCGCCGACGACGCCTCCGTCCGGGAGTCGGCGATCGTGGTCAACCTGGACACCGTACGCCCGGACGGCGCCGGCGGCTTCCACCAGATCCAGGGCGAGGACCAGGCGTACCTGCCGATCTCCAAGCCCGGGACGCCGCCCGCGCTCCTCGTCAGTGGGCACGCCGCCGGCGACCCGGCGGTCGCCACCGACGAGCTCGTCGCGTTCGTCGACGCCCTGCCCGGCGACCGGCTGCCCGTCCTCGGCGCCGACCTGCGCAACGCGCGGTGCGCCCAGGCCGGGCCGCGACAGCCGATCGGCTGTGAGCCGCAGCGGTTCTGGACGGCGATGGCGGACACCCGGGGGTACGTCGACGTTTTCTTCGAGCACGGCGCGAACCCGGCGGGCTGGCGGTCCAGCTACCTGTTCACTCGGGCCAGCGTGGCCGCCGCGGCGGTCGACTCCGGATATCCGGCGGAACTGGAGGACGCCGAGGCGTGCAAGGTCGCGTTCGACCGGGGCTCCTCGCGGCGCGCGCCGCGCGAGTGCCGGCAGCGGTACTACGCCGACCAGCCCTTCGGGTGGGCGAGGCTGGTCCGCCCGGAGCCGGTCTCCGTCGCGCTCGTCCCCGGCCGGGTGGTCCTGAACGAGTGTGAGCTGGGCGTCCGGAGCCAGGACATGCTGGCCCGGCTGACGAACCGGACGGCCGAGCCCCAGCACCGCACCGTCACCGCCACCGCGGCGGCGCCGCTCGCGGTCACGGTCACGAGCGAGAGCCTGGAGGTACCGGCCGGGCAGGCCCGCGGGGCTCTCCTGCGGGTCACCGCGGAGGCCGAGGCACCGCCCGGGGAGTACGAGATCACGGTCACGGTCGGCGACCGGGAGTACCGGGTGCCGGTGACCGTGCCCGAGGACTGCGTCGAGCCACCCGCCGTCGCCACCTCGTGGCACGTCGGCAACGAGCCGGAGCGCGCCGTGGACGGCGACTCCTACACCTTCTGGCACTCGGAGTGGACGCCGCCGAACCCGCTGCCGCAGTCCATCACCGTCTCCCTCGGCGAGCTGCGGCAGATCCAGACGCTGCACTACCAGCCGCGGCAGGACGGCAACCTCAACGGGACGATCCTGGACTACACCATCGAGGTGAGCGTCGACGGACGTAACTTCACCACGGTGGCGCAGGGTTCGTGGCCGGCCAACGCGCTGACCAAGACCCTGACCTTCCCGGCCACCCAGGCCCGGTACCTGCGGATCACCGCGACCCGCGCCTCGGGCGGCAGCTACGCGTCCGCGGCCGAGATCACGGTCTCGTGACCGGATTGACCTGATCCGCGGTCGATTCGCCGCGCACTGACTCGGGCCGGACCACCCTGGTGGTCCGGCCCGAGCCGTTTCGGGTCCGGGTGGCCCGGGTCGCCGCCACGGCCACCGGGCGATCGCGATCGAGGGCGACGATCGCCGGTTCGCCCGTTCGCTTCCGGGTGCACGGGAGCGGTGCCGTCACCGGCCGACGAGCCGACCGACGACCAGGGTCACCGCGATGATGCCGCCGAAGACGTACGGCCACCACCCGGGGATCGCCCCGCCTCCGACCATCATCGCGACGGTGGCGACCACCGCCCCCACGACCAGCACCGCCGCCACGCCGACGAAGACCACAGCGGTACGCGCGGCCGGCGGCCGGGAACGGGCGGCGGGCATGCCCTCCGCCGGCCGCCGTTGGGTCGTACGGCGGGCGAGCGGCGTCACCTCGGCGGCGTACGCGGTGCCGTCGGCATCCACCGCGACCGTGTACGACACCCACTCCCCCACCTCCAGGCCCCGCTGGTCGGGGGACCGGAGGTCGGTGTCGCGCACGATCACATCCGCGCCGCCGTCGGCCGGGGCGATGAGACCGATTCCCCGGTCACGGTCGACGCTCCTGATCCAGCCTTCCGCCATCCGGTCCTCCTCGGTCGGCGTGGACCCGCGCCCGGTGCGGCACCGTCACGGGTATTCTCGCTCCGCCGGCCGAGGCGGGCCGACTCCGTTCGGCCCCGGCAGGCCACACGGCGACGAGAACCCGGCTCAGGCGGGCGCCGGGGCGAGCCGCGCGACGAGGTCGCGGACCACCTCGACCAGCAGGTCGATGTCGGCCTCGGTGGTCCGCCAGTTGACGATCGCCGGCCGCAGCGCCACCCGACCGTCGTAGACGGTGGTGCCGGCGACGACCCGCCCGTCGTCGAGCAGTGCGGCGCCGAGCCGCCGGTTGAGGTCGTCGAGCGCCTCGGCCGGGACGTGCTCCGGGCGGGCCCGGAAGCAGACGATGCAGAGCGGCACCTCGGCGAGGCGTTCCAGCTCGGGCGCGGCGTCGACCAGGCGGGCGAGCCGCTGCGCGAGGTCGAGCTGCCGCTCCACCATCGCCCGGTATCCGTCCCGGCCGTACGCGGCCAGGGTCGCCCAGATCGGCATCGCGCGGGCCCGGCGCGACGACTCCGGCCCGTACCTGGAGTAGTCCAGCGGCCCGGACGGCACCGCCGCGTCGCCCGGCCCGGCCGACGTCGCCGCTGCGCGGGCGCGGGCCGGGTCCGGGCGATCCTGCTCCGGTCCCGACCACAGGGGGCTTCCCGGCCCCGGCAGGTACGTCGAGCCCGGCATCCCGAACGCCGCCGCCAGCCGGGCCGGCTCCCGGACGAAGGCAAACCCGCTCTCGTACGGCACGTTCAGCCACTTGTGGCCGTCGCAGGCGATGGAGTCGGCCCGGTCGACTCCCCGGACCAGGTGGGCGGTCCGCGGCGACAGCGCGGCGAAGAGCCCGAACGCGCCGTCCACGTGCAGCCAGGCGCCGTACCGCTCGGCGAGGTCGGCCAGCGCCTCGATCGGGTCGAAGTCGCCGGCGTTGACCTCCCCGGCGCTGGCGACCAGCACCGCCGGGCCGTCCAGTTCGGCGAGCCGGCGTTCGATCGCCGCCAGGTCGACCCGCCCGACCCGGTCGGCGGCGTGGACCTCGACGGTGTCCCGGCCGTGGCCGAGCATCTGCAACGCCTTGCGAATGCTGGCGTGGACGTACCCGCCGGAGAGGACCGGCATCCGGGGCAGTCCGGCCAGTCCGTTCGCGGCCACGTCGACGCCGTGCCGTTCCGCCCACCAGTGGGTGGCGACGGCGAGCGAGGTGAAGTTGGCGAACGTGGCGCTGCCGACCAGCGCCCCGCCGTACGTCTCGGGAAGCCCGAACAGCTCGCGCAGCCAGCGCAGCGTGATCCGCTCGACCTCGGCGGCGAACAGTGACGACGTCCGGAACGCGGCGTTCTGGTCCAGCAGTGAGGTGGTCCAGTCGGCGGCGAGCGCGGCCGGGGTGGCGCCGCCGATGACGAAGTGGAAGTAACGCGGCCCGGCGGAGTGGGTGGCGGCGGCGGTCCCGACCCGCAGCAGCCGCTCCGCGGCAGCGGCCGTACCGACTCCCTGTTCGGGCAGCCCGCCGTCCGGGGTCAGCGCCGACAGCTCGGCCAGCAGGTCGGCGCTGCCCGGATCGTACGCCGGGCGTTTGGCGAGCGAGTCGAGGTACGGCCCGGCCGCCTCGGACACCTGCCGCAGCACCTCTGCGGTCACGTCGACGTCGAAGAGCGGATCACCCATGCCGAATCCCCCTGACGGTCCTTCCACCCGGTGCGGCCCACCCTGCCACCGTCGGCTGCCCGCCTCACGGGCCAATCGCACGATCGCGGCCTGGGAGGGGCCACCCATCCGACCGGACGGTCACCGGATCGCCGAGACGCAGGTCGTCCACGACGATCTCCGACCGTCGGTCGCCCCACACGATCTCGGGCACTGATCATCCGCCCGTACGCCTGGGTCGCCGATTCCCGGTACCCGGGACCACGCACAGGGGCTGGACGACACGGACCGCCGTCAGTTGGGCACCGTCAACCGTGCGAGCAGAAGGTTGGCAACGGCCATCGGCGGACATGCACTCGACGGGAAGGCCCAGGGCTTACCGGCATGTCGAGCCGAGTCAGCGGTGGGACTTCACGAACTCCACGAAGCCCTGCCACGCCTCCGGCTCGAACATCAACACCGCGCCAGACCGGTCCTTGCTGTCCCGAACCAGCACCCGCCCGGGAAGGTTGTCGGCAACCTCAACGCAGGCACCCGTGCCGTTGCTGCGGGTGGCTGTCCGCCAGCGCGGCTCACTTGTGTTCATCAAGCATCCTCAAGATTACGTCCCGGGATTGCACCACGGGAAGCGCCAGGGCGTCGATCTCCTCCCAGGCTAGCTCCAGGTGCCCGAGGTCGCTATGGCTGGTCACGGGGTGGCCGGTCAACTGATCGTCCATGTGGCCGAACCGTCGACCGTCCGGCATCGTCGCGATGTTGAACGAGCCGGAGAGGCCGACGTGAATCCCTTCCGACTCTGCCAAGACGAGCCGGATCTTGACATGCGGTCGATGTCCCATGTCAACCAGGTGCCCAAGCTGTCCCTTCACGATGTCCCGCGGCCCGCGTCGCAGCGCCATCTCACCGATGATGGCGGACAGCGCGACAGGGTTTTCCTCACGAAGAATCGTGTTCGCCTGACGCGCGCAGCGCGCGGCGATCAGCTCGTCGATCCGACCGGCGTTCCGGGGCACCGTCGAGAAGACAGCGCGCATGTACGCCTCACATTGCAGCAGCCCGGGTATCAGCATCGGCTCCCAGGTGCGTACCAGGAGCGCCCTGCGCTCATGGTCAACCCATGGTCGTAGCCAAGGCTGCCGGTCCTCCCGTGCGGCCTTCGCCAGGTCTCGGATCTCATGACCAGTGCCAAAGTACTGATCCAGGCGATCGGCGGTGTCTTCCTGCGGTATCAGCTTTCCGGATTCAAACTGCTGTACGAGAGATTTCGACACATTGAGCGCCGCCGCGATCTTTTCCTGTGACAGCCGGCGGGCAGCGCGGAGTTGCCGTAGACGGTGAGGCAGGTCATGGCGGTCACTCATGATTATCACCACTCTGCTGTTTGGGCGTGCTCCACGCTGGCCGATCCATGAATGCCATCTATCTTCCGTCTCTTGTCCGTGGTGGTCCAGGGTGAATGTCGACGGAGGAGCCATAACGGTCCAACGCGTCGGGTGGCCGCGTGCCCCACACGTTCCCCCGTGGACCGTCCCCGTCAGCGGGGGTCGCCCCTTCCCGAGCGCTCGGGGGGCGAGCGCGGGCGACCCCCGCCTCCCATTCCCACAGCCCAGAAAGGGGCAACCCATGGCACTCCGAAGGCGACACATTTCACCGCACGGCCGCACCTGGCGCTGGCTCTGGCTACGCTGCCGATGCCGACGCTGGTGGCACTGCCCCGGCACCACCTCCGTCATCGACGCGCCCTACACCCTCACCCCCACCACCCCGATACTGGCCGTCCCCACCTGGCTTCCCACCCCCACCCCGAGCCCACACACCGCGACCACACCGACCCGCTGCCGCACCAGCGTCAACCGCGGACCCACCTGGAACGCCGCCACCGGCCACCACACCGGCCGAGCCGGCCACCTCACCCCGGCGCAACGGTCCCGCGTCGGTGCGGTGGGCTGACATGGGCACCGTCGTCCTCCACACCATGGCCACACCAGCCGACCCCGAACACACCCCCCGACGGCCCACCTGGACCTGCCGCGCCTGCCACCTCGACTGGCCCTGCCCCACCGCAAAAGACGCACTACGGCAGGAGTACCAACGAGACCCCCTGGCGCTGTTCGTCTACCTCGGCATGACGCTGCAGGAGGCAGCCCACGACCTCTACACCCTGAACCCGAACCCGGGGCCGGATCCGGTAGAACTGCACGCCCGGTTCATGGCCTGGGTCCCGGTCACCCGACTCATCCGCCGAGCACTCCTGATGCGTGGATTCCTCGGCGAGCAACGCTTCCCGGCGTCGGATTACCTCACCCGGCGGCCGGACACGAACAGCGGCCCGTAGGCCGGCGACGGCCTTTCCGGCCTTCTGTCGTCGTCATCTCCACCCGTCCCATGGTCGATCATGGAGGTGTCGTCGGAACCGAGGTCGGAAACGGCGATAACTTCCTGATCAACGATCGGGAATGGGCGGGAAACGCCCAGGGGCGAGTGAGGACGAGTCGCGAAATCGACTCGCGTTCACGTACCGGCCATTGTCCACCGGCACTACGATGTCCGTCGCTGTTCGTGTCGACACACGGAAAGATCAACGGATGCCGGTGCTCGAATCCGCCCTGTCCGGGCTGGCGCGGGCGGTGGCGACCCGGGCGGCGAGCCAGTGGCTCGCCGCCCGGCGTGATCGCGCCGACAGCTCGCGCGAGCTCGCCGAACTGTTGACCCTGACCTTCCGGGACCGGCTCGTCCGCCGCAAGGTCGAGCTTCAGATCGAGAGCGTGGCGGCGGACATCGCGGAACGTATCCAGCGGCTGTTCGAGGCCGACTCCGTCGACATCCCGGAGCACGAGTCGGCGGCGGCGCTCGACGTGGTCGCCCGGACCATCGACTCCGCCGCGCTGACCGACGAGGCGCTCTTCGCGGTCGACGCCGACGCCAGCGCGCTGGCGAAACGGCTCCGGCCGGTGCTCGTCGCCAACAGCCAGGCGGCCGGGTTGGGCGAGGCCGCCGAACGACTGGCGATCCGGGTACTGGAGGACTGCATCGTCTGCTACGTGCAGATGGTCCGCCACCTACCCCAGTTCACGAACCGGGCCAGCCAGGAAACCCTGGTGCGGCTGTCCCGGATCTCGGTGGACCTGGCCGAGATCCTCGCCCGGCTGCCGGTGGCAGCGCCCACCGGTACGGCCGTGCCGGACGACGACGCCTTCACCGCGCGGTATCTGCGGTTCGTCTCGACCCACTATGACCAGCTCGAACTCTTCGGTGTCGACGTCCGCAACTACACGCCGGAAACAACGCTGGGCATCGCGTACCTGAGTCTGGCGGTCACCGACGGGGATGCCGCGCGACCCGCTCGGCGCGCGAAGGCTCATGGCGACCCCGTCCGGCGTGGCTCGTTCTTCGCCGGCGGGTCCCTGCCGCGCAACGGCAAGGACGACGGCGACGACGACCGGACCGGCCTGCGGGTGGAGACGGCGCTGGGGCGCGGCCAGCGCGTCCTGATTCGGGGTGAGGCCGGTTCGGGCAAGAGTACGCTGCTGCGCTGGCTGGCGATCACCGCCGCCCGGAACGGCTTCACCGGCGAGCTGCGGAGCTGGAACGGACGCATTCCGTTCCTGGTCAAGTTGCGCAGTTACGCGGACCGGTCGCTGCCGCCGGTCGGTGCCCTGCTCGGCGACGACATGGCCCAGTTCGCCGCCGAGGCGCCCGACGGCCTGGTCGCACGGATCTTCGCCGCCGGACGCGCCCTGCTGCTGGTCGACGGCGTGGACGAACTCGTCCAGACGCAGCGGGCCATGGTCCGCCAGTGGCTGCGCCGGATCCTCAACCAGTATCCGGACGCGATCGTGGTGGTGACCTCCCGGCCCACCGGGGCGCCGGCCCGGTGGCTGATCGCCGAGGGTTTCGCCACCGTGATGCTCGAGCGGATGAACCCGGCGGACATCGTCGAGTTCGTGCGGCGGTGGCACCGGGCCATCGGCGGCGCCCGCCACCTGCCGTGCGAGCCGGCGCACCTGCCCCGGTACGAGCGCCGGCTGCTCGCCCGGCTCGACGCCAACCACCACCTGCGCGGGCTGGCCACCAACCCCCTGATGTGCGCGATGCTCTGCGCGCTGAACCTCGACCGCGGCGACGACCTGCCGCACGACCGGATCAGTCTCTACCGCGCCGCCCTGGAGATGCTGCTCGAACGGCGGGACACCGCCCGGAACGTGCCGTCCTACCGTCGGGTCGGGCTGGGCGCGCAGCACGCGATGTCGCTGTTACAGGACCTCGCCTGGCGGCTGACCCTCGGCAACCAGTCCGAGTTGGACGCGGCGCAGGCCCGGGAGCACGTACGCCGGAAGCTGACCATGATGCCGAAGGTGACCGCCGCGCCGGACGACGTCTTCGCGCACCTGCTCGACCGCAGCGGCGTGCTCAAGGACGTGGCCGAGGACCGGATCTCCTTCGTCCACCGCACCTTCCAGGAATACCTGGCCGCGAAGGAGATCGCCGAGGAGGACTACATCGACGTCCTGGCCGCGCACGCCACCCGGGACATGTGGCGGGAGACGATCATCATGACCGCCGGGCTGGCCAACAGCGCGTACCGGCAGCGCCTGATCAACCACCTGCTCGACCGCGCCGAGTCCGCCTCGCCGCGCAAGGCCCGCTGGCTCCGGCTCCTCGCCGGGGCCTGCGTCGAGACCGTCCCGGCGCTGGCGGTCGACACCCTCGACCGGATCGACGCCAACCTCGCCGCACTGGTGCCCCCGCGCAGCGCGGCGGAGGCCCGGTCACTGGCGCTGGCCGGGGAACGCGTGCTCCGGCACCTGCCGGAGGACCTGGCCGCCCTCTCCGAGAGCGCGGCGGAGGCCACGGTGGAGACCGCCGCCTTCGTCGGCGGACCCGCCGCGCTGCGCACGCTCAGCCGGTACGGCCGCGATCCGCGACGGCGGGTGGTCGAGGCGTTGGTCCGGGCGGCGAGCCACTTCGAGCCCGAGGAGTACGCGCGCCAGGTCCTCGCCGACTCGCCGCTGGACGACGGGTGGATCACCGTGGACGAGTGGACCGCCCCGATGCTGCCCCACCTGCGCCACCTTCACGGGGTGCAGCTCACGGCGGATGATCCGGCCGGCGTCGTCCGTCACCTCCCGGCGGTCCGAAAGCTACAGCTCTACGCGCGCGGCTTCAGGCTCTCCGACCGGTCCGTCGACCTCGGCTTCCTACACGAGCAGCCCAGCCTGGAAATCCTGGACATCGGTTGGGCGACCAGTCCGTACCATCTCCCGGAGACCCTGACCCAGCTCACCGAGCTCGAACTCTGGCTCGGCGGCGATCCGGCGCTGCTACCCGACCTCGACTGGGTCACCCGGTATCCACGACTCACCCGGCTTCGCCTCCTCGGCCTCGGACGCGATCCGCGAAGCTACGCACCGCTCACCGCGTTGACCGCGCTGACCTTCCTCGGCATCGACGGACACGACGACAGACCGGTCCTCGGCGACACCGGTTTCCTGGCAGGTATACCAGGGCTCCAATACCTGCTGCTCACCGGCTGTACCGATTCCCGGGCGCTGGAGCGGATCGCGGCCTCGCAGACAGCGCTGCGGGCCCTCTGGCTCGCACGGTGGAACACACCCGCCGTGGATCTCGCCGCGGTCGCCGGGCTGCCGCTCGAAGGGCTCAGCCTTGCCTGGTGCCCCGCGCCGCTCGACCTGGAACCGCTGCGCGGCCACCCCACGCTCACCTGGCTCGATCTGCGGAATCGTTCACAGATCGTCGATCTCGCTCCGCTGGCCGACATCCCAGGGCTGACCGGTTTGTACCTGCACGACGTACCGGAACTGGATCTCGGGCCGCTCGCCGGGAACCGTCGGCTGACGGTCTGGGCCTACCGTGGGCAGACGTTCCGCAACGTCGCCGGCGTACGCATCAGGTGGGTGCGGCGACCGGTCTGAGAGGTCCCGGGCCAGCCCGCAGTCGGGGCGGAGCCCCGACGCGAGTCAGTGACGAGAGCCGGCGGCGTCGTGCCGCGCGTCCGGTCGACGCGGACGCCCGGCCACCCGGCGGGCGGCCACGACCACGAGAGCGACCAGCCCCGCCGCCATCGCCAGGGTTCCGGGAAACTTCGTGAACCTGGCGAGGTTGGTCCCGTCCGGCAGGACGAGGAACGAGACCACCGTCGCGGGCACGAGCAACCACCGGGCCGGCACCGTGGCGACGGCCAACACCGCCAACGGCCACACCGCGTACCAGGGATGGAAGACCGGTGCGAGGACGACCGTCGCGGCCAGCGCCAGCCCGGCACCGCGCAGCGGGCTACCGTGCCGGGCCCGCCACCAGATCGCGACCAGCAGCAGCGCCAGCACACCCAACCCGACGGCACGGGCGGCCGGCACCACATACCAGTCAGCCCCGAAGGGTCGGCCCAGATATCCCAGGGCGAGCCCGACCGCCGTGGGCAGCGAGGTCCACTGCACCGACTCCCCGCTGCTGGCCAGCCCGCGTACCCAGCCCGGCCCGAGCCCGGCCAGCCCGGTCACCAGCACCGCCGCCGCGACCGTCCCGGCCAGCACCAGGCCGCCGTGCCGGGCCAGCGCCCGCACCCGGTACGCCCCCGGCAGCGCGGCCAGCATCGCGAACGGTACGACCACGACCGCGGTGACCTTCACGCTGACCGCGAGCCCCAGCAGCGCCCCGCCGGCGAACAGCGGCAGCGCCCGGCCGGGCCGGTCCCGTACCACCCGCAGCCCGGCAACCACCAGGCCGACCATCAGGGCGTCGTTGTGCGCGCCGGACACCAGGTGGATCGCCACCAGCGGGCAGGCCAGCACCAGCCAGAGGGCACGGTCCCGGTCCACGCCGGCGTGCCGGGCCAGGCCCGGCAGGCAGTACGCGGTCAGCGCCACGCCGAGCAGCGCCGCCAACCGGAGCAGTGCGACCGTGCCGACCAGCGACGCCCCGCCGAGCGTCGCGGCGGCCCCGGCGACGAGCATGAACAGCGGCCCGTACGGGGCGGGGGTGTCCCGCCACGTGGGCGAGACCGCCTCCAGCCACGGGCAGCCCGCACCGGCCACCCCGACCGCGTACGGATCCGCTCCGGCGGCGTAGATCGCGCCCTGGCAGGCGTACGAGTAGACGTCACGGCTGCCCAACGGCGGCGCGGCGAGGAACGGCAGCAGCCAGAGCCCGACCGTGACCAGCACCCACCGCGCCGACGGTACGCGGTGCCGCCCGGCCCACCAGGCGCCCACGAGCAGCGTCGTGCCGGCCAGCCACCCGAGGAGGATGAGAGGTCCGTGCGGCCCCTGCCAGATGCTCACCGGCGTGACCCCGGGCCGCCAGACCGGCAACACCCCACCGAGGTACGCGGTCGCGGCCAGCACCGCCGCGCCGGTCAGCCCGCCGTACCGCACCAGCCGCCACCGCACCACGTCCCGCTCCGGGTGTCCGGAACGCGGTGGGCGCGTCCCCCGTACCGGCTCCGCCGGATTACTCGACCGCATCCGTCCGTCCGCTCAGCACGCCGGGCCGGATCGCCACCCGCTGGTGAGCCGGTAGTCGCCGGCGGCGGGGACCCGTACCACGGTCCACCCGTCATCCGCCCGGCGCAGACAGCCGGCCGGGCCGTCCAGCACCAACCACCGTGACCAGCGCACCCGAACCAGCACCTCGCCGGGCGCGTCGGCACGGAACCGCACGTGCTCCGGTGTGGACTCGACCAGCTCTCCGGGAGCCGCGACCAGCGGGGTCGGGTCGACGACGGCGTACAACCGCCAGGTCGAATCCCGCCACACCTCGGCCAGGTAGGGCAGCCCGGCGACGACCAGGGCCGCCTCCGCCCGGGCGTACCGGTCGGGCGGGCTGTCCGGCGCGACCGCCACGTAGCTCACCGCGGTGTCGCGCAACCAGTCCCGGTACGCCTCCGCCGTCAGCTCCGCGTCGTAGAACAACGGGTTGCGGGCCACGTCCACCTGCCGCTCCCAGCCCCGGGCCAGCGGGAACCGGCGGGCCAGGTACGCCGACTCCCAGTGGTCCCGCAGCGGCACCACCTCGATGCGGCCGATCGGCCCCGCCTGCCGGGCACGCCGGTCGAGCGCGTCGGCGAGCGGCTGGTAGAAGTCGCTCCGGACCGGCACGGAGCCGGCCCGACCGAGGTCACCGGTCATCACCGGAGGCTGCCACCAGACGACCGCGGCGAGCAGCGCGGCGAGCCAACCGCGGCCCAGATCGGCGTACGCGGCCAGCACCGGCACCGTGAAGAGCAGGGTCAGCCGCAGCGCGTTCGAGCCCACCGGGCTGGGCAGGTAGTAGGCGAGCAGCAGCAACAGCACGGTCAGCCCGGCGCCGCAGCGGAGTACGCGGTGCCGGGCCGGCACGATCACGACCGCCAGCAGGGCGAGCGCGACGTTGATCCGCATCGACTCGGCCGTGAACGGCTGTACCCCGCCGTTGCCGAAGAGCACCGTCATCGGGACGAGCGCCACGGCGGGAGCGAGCGCGAGCACCAGCCCCTCCGCCCGGTGCTGCCGGGGTAGCCATCCGTCGCGCCCGAGCCCGCCACGGCGACCGTCCGGGCCGGGAACGCCGGGAACCAGGTGGGCCAGCAGCAGCGCGGCACCGACCAGGCCGGTGAAGAGCCCGGCCACCGGGCTGGCCCAGGTGGCGAGCGCGGCGAGCAGACCGGCGCCGCCCAGCCGCAGTGGGGAGCGGAGCCGCCCGGCCGCGACCGCGCAGAGTGCCGTCAGCGCCAGCGCCAGCCCGAGCGCGAAGGTGATCCTCCCGCTGACCAGGTTTCCGATCAGGACCAGCGCGCCGAGGATCGCGCCGAGCACCGGGCGCCGGGCGTCGCCGCGCACCAGCAGCCAGGCGAGGGCCACCGCCGCGCCGACGGCGGCCAGCGCGCCGACGACCCGGACCCCGAGCGCCGCGCCCAGCGCGGCACTGAACAGGCTGTAGCCGAACTGCTGCACGCCGCCGTACCAGCCGAGGTCGACCGGGGTCGCGCCGTACCGGTCGACGAACTCGGCGCGCGCCACCTGTGCCGCCAGGTCGGTGCCCATCGGCGGGGCGAGCAGGAACGCCACCGCTCCCCCGCCGGCCACGAGGGCCGCACCGAGCAGCGCCGGCCGGCCGGAGCCGGCTCGCCACCACCCACCGGGCCCGGACGCCCGCCGCCCGCCAGGCTCGGACATCCGCCGCCCGCCGGGCCCAGGTGCCAACCGCCCGCCAGCCCGATCAGCCATTGAGCACGCGCTCCGCCGCCGCCCGGCATCGCCGGGCCGTTCGCAGGTAGTGGTCGAGGAACTCGCCGGGATCCTGTCCGCCGAGCAGGCGTACCACGCCGGCCAGTTCGGGCCCGTGCCGAGGCAGTTGATCGCCGGCCCGGCCCCGGACCAGCATCAACGCGTTACGGACCCGGGCCGTCAGGGTCCAGCCGGCGGCCATGGCGGCAGCGTCGGCCGGATCCACCAGCCCGGCGTCGCGGGCCGCGGCCAGCGCGTCGAGGGTACGGGTGTGACGTAGCTCCGGGACCGTGCCGGCGTACCGGAGTTGCAGGAGCTGCACCGCCCACTCCACGTCGGCCAGCCCGCCCCGACCGAGCTTGGTGTGGGTGGCCGGATCGGCGCCCCGGGGCAGCCGCTCGGTCTCCACCCGAGCCTTGATCCGACGGATCTCCACCACCTGCTCGCGGGTCAGCCCCCGCTCGGGGTAGCGAACCGGGTCGGCGACGGCCATGAACTCGGCGGCGAGGTCGGCGTCGCCGCAGACGTACCGGGCGCGCAGCAGGGCCTGTGCCTCCCACACCTTCGACCAGCGCGCGTAGTACTGGGCGTACGCGTTCAGACTGCGTACCAACGGCCCCTGCCGCCCCTCCGGGCGCAGGTCGGCGTCGACGCCGAGCGGCGGGTCGACGGCCGGCATGCCGAGCAACCGGCGCAGCTCCTCGGCGATGCCGTGCGCCGCCGCGCTGGCCACGTCCTCGGCCACGCCGGCCGGGGGGTCGTAGACGAAGAGCACGTCGGCGTCGGAGAGGTAGTTCATCTCGTAGCCGCCGAGCCGGCCCATCCCCACCACCGCGAACCGGAGTCCGGGCAGCGCCGGCTGGGTCGCCCGGGCCGCCCGCAGCGCCGCGCCGAGGGTGGCGTCGGTGACCGCCGCCAGCGCCGCCCCCACTGTAAGGAAGGGCCCCTTGTTATCGGTTTCTGTCGTAGAAGGGGCCCTTCCTAACACAGGTGGCCTCGGGGCCAGCGAGCCTGCCCGGTGCAGAACGTCGGCACAGGCGACCCGGATCAGCTCCCGGCCGCGCAGCGCCCGGACCGCCCGGATCGCCTCCGTCGGGTCGGCCCCCGCACCGGAGCCCCGACCGTCGAGGTGCCGGTCGGCCGCGGCGGCGAAACCGTCCCGAAGCACCTCCGCGTCGCGCGGGGCCAGTTCGTTGTCGTCGGCGAGCAGCCGCAGCGCCTCCGGATCGCGGGCCAGCAGGTCCGCGACGTACCGGGAGAGGGCGAGGGTACGGGCCAGCCGCTGCGCCACCGGCCCGGAGTCCCGCAACAGCCGCAGGTACCAGGGGGTGCTACCGAGCTTGTCGGAGACCTGTCGGTAGTTGAGCAGTCCCCGGTCCGGTTCCGGGGCGTCGGCGAACTCCTGGAGCAGCACCGGCAGCAGGGTGCGCTGGATCGCCGCCGTCCGGGTCACCCCGCCGGTCAGCGCCTGGATGTGCCGCAGCGCCCCGGCCGGGTCGGCGAACCCGAGGATCTCCAGCCGTTCCCGGGCCGCCTCGGGGGTCATCCGCAGCCCGTCCGCCGGCACCCGGGCGACCGCCTCCAGCAGCGGCCGGTAGAGCAGCTTGGCATGCAGTCGACGTACCTCGGTGGCGTGCCCGACCCAGTCGGCCCGGAACGCCTCGACCGCGTCGCGGCCCGGCATCGCGGTGTAGCCGAGCGCGTGCGCCAGCCAGCGCAGCGCCGCCGGATCGGCCGGAACCGTGTGGGTCCGACGGAGGTGCTGGAGCTGGAGCCGGTGCTCGACGGCGCGCAGGAAGCGGTAGCCGCGCAGCAGCGCCTCGCCGTCGGCCCGGCCGACGTAGCCGCCGGCCACCAGCGCCCGCAGCGCGGGAAGGGTGCCGCGGGCCCGCAGCGTCTCGTCGACCCGACCGTGCACGAGCTGGAGCAGCTGGACGGCGAACTCGATGTCCCGCAGCCCGCCCGGGCCGCGCTTGATCTCCCGCTCCAACTCGCGCGGCGGGATGTTGTCGATGATTTTCCGGCGCATCGCCCGGACATCCTCGACCGCCTCCGGACGTTCCGCCGCCCGCCAGACCAGCGGGGCAAGCCCCTCGATCCACTCCCGGGCCAGGGCCAGGTCGCCGGCGGCCGGCCGCGCCTTGAGCAGCGCCTGGAACTCCCAGGTCCGGGCCCAGCGCCGGTAGTAGGCGAGGTGGCTGGCGAGCGTACGGACCAGCGGGCCCCGGTTTCCCTCCGGGCGCAGCGCGGCGTCCACCGGCCAGGCCACCTGACCGCAGATGTTGATAAGCCTGCTGGCGACCTGGGTCGCGGCCGGCAGGTCCGCGTCGGTCGCGGCCACGAAGATCACATCGACGTCGGAGACGTAGTTCAGCTCCCCGCCCCCGCACTTGCCGAGGGCCAGCACGGCCAGCCGGGGCTCCGGCGTACCGGCCGGCAGCTCACCGAGGGCGATCTCGTAGGCGGCTGCCAGGGTGGCGTCGGCGAGCGCGGAGAGCGCCGCCATGGTCTGCTCCAGGTCGCGCCCACCGGTCAGGTCGGCCGCCGCGATCCGCAGCAGGGCCAGCCGGTACGCCTGCCGCAGCGCCGCGACCGGCGGCAGCCCCGCCGGCAACGGCGGCAACCCCTCCGGTACGTCCGGCGTCTCCTCCGCCGCGTGCAGCAGTCCCTCGGCCCGGGGCGGCAGCCCGTCCGCCCCGGTGCACAGCGCCCGCCACTGCTCCGGGTTGGCCACCAGGTGATCGCCGAGCGCCGACGAGGCCCCGAGTACGGCGACCAGCCGGCGCCGCAGCCCCGGATCCTCGGCGAGCGCGGCGAGCAGCGGGGACCCCTCCCGGTCGGCCCGCGCCCCGGACCCGTCCGGGCCGGGGCGGGTGCCACCCGGGGCGGGTCGCGTGCCGTCCCGACCGGCGCGGGTGACGCCCGAGGCGGCCCGGGTGCCGACCCGACCGGGTCGGGTGCCGTCCGGGGACGGCGCCGCCCGGCGTTCCGCCTCCACGATCCGGTGCAGCTGCCGCAGCGCCAGATCCGGGTCGGCGGCCCGGGAGAGGGCGGTCAGCAGTTCGGCGGCCCGCTCGTCGACCGGCTCCTGGCCGGTGAGATCCCACAGGCCAAGCCCGTCCGGTCCGAGCAGTTCGGCCGCCCGTCCCGCGCCACCGCCGTCGGCGAGGCCGAACCCGTACCGGGCGAGCCGGCCGGGTGCGCTGCTCGGTCTGGTCATCGCCGCGCGTCTCCTACTGACCGAGCAGCGGCAGGGTACGGCGGGGTTCCGCGCCGGCGAGCCGGCCCTGGGCCAGCATCGCGAAGCGGAGGGCGAACGGCTGCCACACCTCCTCGATGTCGGCGAGCACCTCCGCGCAGGCGGCCACCACCAGCTCGGGGTCGTAGTCGAGTTCGGCCAGGAGCGGCGAGCCGGCCGCCCAGTCGGCGATCATGTCGGTGTCGCACTCGATGTGGAACTGGAGCCCCCAGGCCCGGTCGCCGAGCCGGAACGCCTGGTTCGGGTAGCGGGTCGAGGTGGCCAGCAGCACCGCGCCGCGGGGCAGTTCGGTGATCTCGTCGGCGTGCCACTGGATCACGTCGGGGATCATCGGCACGTACCGGAAGAGCGGGTCCGTCTCGGCGGCGTCCCGCCGGCCGACCACGGTCGGGCCGACCTCGGGGCCGGCCTCGCTGCGCCGTACCTCCCCGGCGTGGGCGGTGGCGAGCAGCTGGGCGCCGAGGCAGATCGCCAGCGTCGGCACCCGGTGCCGGACCGCCTTGCGCAGCAGGCCCTCCAGCGCCGGGAACCAGGGTGCCCCGGGTGTGCCGTCCGGCCCCGGGTACGCCGACTGCGGACCACCGAGCACCACCAGCGCCCCGTACCCGGTCAGGTCGTCGGGAAGGGTCTCCCCGGCGTGCGGCCGGCGTACCTCCAGGGCCAACCCGGCCTCGGTGAGCCACTCCCCCAGCCGGCGGAGGTCGTCCGTCGGGTCGTTCTCGACCACCAGGGCGGTCACGGTGTCGGACTCGGTCTCGGTCTCGGCGGTGCTTGTCACGCTGTCGAGGCTAGTCGGTGACCCGGAGGGGCACCGATAGGCTCAAGGGCCCGGCAGGCGGGGTGGAGCGAGGGAGGAGAAGGCAGGGTGTCCGAGGATCAGGTGGTACGGCCGCCGGCACTGCGCCCCGGCGACACGGTCCTACTGGTCTCACCGTCGGGGCCGACCCGGCCGGAACGGGTGGCCCGGGGTGTGGAACTGCTCACCTCCTGGGGACTGCGCCCGGTGCTCGCCCCGAACGCGTACGCCCGACGCGGCTACCTGGCCGGCGACGACGCCCTGCGGGCCGCCGACCTGAACGCCGCCTTCGCCGACCCCACGGTCCGGGGCGTGCTCTGCACCCGGGGCGGGTACGGCGCACAGCGGGTGGTCGACCTGATCGACATGGCGGCGGTCCGCCGGGACCCGAAGGTGGTGGCCGGCTTCTCCGACATCACCGCGCTGCAACTGGCGCTCTGGCGTGGCGCCCGGCTCGCCACCGTGCACGGCCCGGGCGCCGCCTGGCTGGACGAGCGGACGCCGGCCGCCTCGGCCGAGTCGCTGCGCGCCGCGCTGATGTGCCCCGAGCCGGTGGTGGTGCCCCGGGTTCCGGAGGAGGAGACGGCGAGCGTCGTCGTTCCCGGCACCGCCACCGGGCGGCTGCTCGGCGGCAACCTGTGCCTGCTGGTCTCCTCCATCGGCACCCCGGACATGCCGGACCTGACCGGGGCGATCCTGCTGATCGAGGACGTCGCGGAACCGCCGTACAAGGTCGACCGGATGCTCACCCACCTACGCCGGACCGGGCTGCTGGCCGGCCTGGCGGGGGTGGCGGTCGGGCAGTTCACCGACTGCGCCGACGACTGGGCGGTCAGTGTCGCCGACGTACTCGCCGAACGGCTCGGCGACCTCGGGGTGCCGGTCCTCGGCGGACTGCCGATCGGGCACGGGGCCGGGCAGATCACCGTGCCGCTCGGCGTACCGGCGACCCTGGACACCGCCGCCGGGACGTTGACCGTCTCCCCCGCCGTCCGCTGACCGTCGGCGCCGGCGGCCCACCCCGGGCCGGTCACCGACGGGCCGGCCGGAGCCGCCAGCCGAGTTCGGCGAGCCGGGCGACGACCTGGGCCTTCAGGTGCCGGTTCGCGGTAGGCACGGCGCTGCTGTCCGTCAGGTTGGACAGGACGGGCGCGATGATCCGGTCGGCCTCCGGGTCACGGCCGAGAAACGCCAGCCCGCACTGGAGCGCCGCCACGATCAGCCGGGACGGCACGACGCCCGCCAGCCAGGCGACCTCTCCCCGCCTGCCGTCACGGTCCGCACCGGTGATCAGTTGCGCCGCCAGCAGGGCCGGCATCTCCGGATCGACGGCCAGCCGGTTGAGCAGGAGCGTCCGGAGCTGATGCCGCTCCGCCGCGTCGTCCAGGGCCTCCAGCATGGCGTGGCAGCGCAGGTAGGCGGCGTGCCGTCGGCCCGACCCGTACGGGGCGGAGGACATCGTGACCAGGCGCAGCAGGTCGTGCGCGATGGAGCTGCCCACGTCCAGCGCGACGGTGTTGATCACGGACGGCAGTGGCCCGGCGAGCGGCTCCAGAGCATGAACCAGCAGGTCGTCGCCGAGACCGCAGCGCAGGCGCGCCTCGCGACTCAGATACGCGAAGGACCGGGCCGAGTCCTGGAACGCCCCGGTCGAGGCCGGCCCGACGTCGTACGTCCAGCGTGGGTCGACCGGCGGGACCGGCGCCTCGACGGGATCGGCGACGACGCGCAGCGCGATGTCTCGGCTGCCGTCCTCGGCGCGGATCCGGTCGAGGGCGAGCACGCCGACCAGGCTGGTCCAGTCCTCCGCGCTGAGCTGGGACTGCCAGAGCAGGGTCTCCCGGTGCCAGACCGGGACCACGTTCCGGTCCGGGAAGAGCCGACTACCGCGCAGGGTGTCGGCGGCACAGACCGCCAGCAACAGCAGGTTGACGCTGTACGCGGCGTGCCGGGCCGGCACCGGCAGCCCGCGCGGCTGGTAGGAGTCGTGTCGCCGGGCCGGGCGGCTGCGGTGCGCGGCCCGGAAGAGCCGGGTCAGCAGGTCGGTCAGGTCCTCCCGCCGTTGCCGGTCCACTCCGGACAGGAACGCCTGGACGAAGCCGAGGACCGGCGCCCGTCCGCTCAACGCCGCCCAGGACAGCAGCGCGTGCAGCAGGTCGTCGTCGACGGTCGCGGACCCGAGCGACATCGTGGCGGCGGCCTCCCGCGCGGCGATGTCGGTCAACACCTGCCAGGTGAGCCGGGCCACCAGGAACTCGCCGAAGGTGGCGTGCAGAAACTCGTACGTCTCCAGCCGCTCGTCGTCCCGCAGCGCGCGCGACCGGTGGACGAAGAAGAACCGGCCGAGCACGACCTCGGCGTGCCGCAACGGCGCCCGCAGGTCGACGGCGGCCCCGGGGGGCGGTGCCGGGCCGAACAGCGCCGTCAGGTCGGCCTCCAGCTCGGCCTCGGTGACCCACTGGGCGCCCCGGTTGAACATCGCGAAGGCGACCACCGACAGCCGGCGCAGCTCCACCTCGACGGCCCGGTCCACCTCGCGCTCCGGCAGCCCGGGGCGGTGTTTGACCACCTCCCGGCGGGCGAACCGGCGCAGCAGCCGCTCGTAGAGTTCGTCCGGACGCAGCTCGCCGGCCCGGCGCAGTGCGTTGTCGTCGGCGTCGTAGAGCGCCAGCATCAGCAGCAACAGCGGCTGCTCGGCCAGCTCGCGGTAGGCGAGCACGGCCGACAGGTCCAGCGGGGTCACGCCCCGGGCGGCGAACTCGTCGGCGTTGACCGCGTTCCAGGTGGCGAGCCAGGTGGAGATCCGCGCCTCGTCGAACGGCTCCAGGCGGAGCGCCACGGTTCCGGGTGGGACGCGGGCCCGGTCGGCGACGCTGGTCCGGCTGGTCACCACGACCACCACCGGCCGGCCCTGAGCGGCCTCGCGGCGCTGGAACACCGCCACCTTGACCAGGTAGTCGGTCTGGCTGACCCCGGTCGCCTGGAGCAGTTCGTCGAAGCCGTCGAGCAGCACCACCGGCAGGGCGTCGCCGGCCGACCGGACCAGCGCCGGCCAGTCCAGCCGTTCGCCGGTGGCCGCGCGGACCGCGTACTCGATCTGGTCCTGGAGGTCGGCGGCGGCCGGGACGTCGCGGAGCACCACCCGGACCGGGAGGAAGTCGTCGGCCGGCAGCCGGGCGGCGAGTACCCGGGTCAGGACGGACTTCCCCGAGCCCGGCTGGCCGAGCACCAGCAGCGGCGCCTCGACCGCCGCCGGGTTGGTGAGGTAGCCGGCGAGGAACCCGGCGAGGTCGTCCCGGACCGGCTGCCCCGCCCACCAGGACTCCTCGCTGGGCCGGGTCGCCGGACCCAGCTCCGCCACCCGACACAGCGGCGACACGTAGCCGGTGGCCAGGCTCGGCATCCGGATCCCGGCCGGCACATCGCCGGACTCGACCACCGAGCGGTCCAGCTCCGTCGCGTACGCCGCCGCCAGCCCGGCCCGCCGCGCCTCCGGCACCCGGCCGGCGGCCGCCTGTCGGAGCAGTCGTTCGAGGTCGGCCAACGCGGCGGCGACCTGGCGCACCTCGGCCCGGGTCCCGGCGTGCTCACGCAACCCGGCCCAGTACGCCACCTCGGGAAAGTCGCCGGCGAGCCGTCCGACGAGCTCCCGATACCGCTCCACCGCCCGCGCGGGCAGGGCGTCCAGGACGGCCGTGAAGGCGGCCCGCCGGGGATGGTCGAGCCGGTCCCAGACGTCAAGGCCGGCGACGAAGCTCCGCAGCGCCGCCGCAACCCCGGCGTAGTACTCGGCCAGCACCGCCCGGAACAGCTCGTCCGGCTGCTGCGGCCCGGGCGCCGGCACCGCCTCGGCGAAGAGCCCGTCGAGCGGGGAGCGGGCGTCGGGGTCCGCCCCGACGATGGCGAGCCGTTCCCGCTCGGTCAGCTCCAGCTCGGTGAAGCGGAACGGCAGGTCGGCCCCGGCCAGCGCCTCGAAGAAGGCCGTCACCACCAGCACCCGGTGCGCGGCCGCCAGCCGTTCGGTCCGGCCGTACCGGGAGAGCCCGGCGCGCCGCTCGGCGAGCCGGCCGACGAGGTCGTGGCTGAGCCGGACGAACTCGGCCTTGGCGTCAAAGAGCGAGAGTACGGCCGGCACGGCCACCGCCGTGCCGAGCAGCGCGCCGCCGGCGAGGGTGTCCAGTGCCGTCACCACCGGGCTGCGGCCTCCGCCGAGCAGGCGGGCGGCCTCGGCATAGCTGAGTCTCCGGGACACGGACAACTCCCCTCGGTCGGCGACCTGCCCGGACCAGCATGCCGGAACCGGACAAGCGACGGAGGCCGAGCGTGACCGGGCAGGCGGTCACCCGGTGGGAGGAAACTCCTGGCCCGGGTGGCGATTCTCAGCGGGTTGACAGCTCGCTGCCAGCCACGGCCAAGCCTGGTGCCCGAGGTTGGGCCGGTTGGCACCGACGCCGCCACCGCGGCGTGACGCACCGAAGGAGGAAATCAGATGGGCAACCGGCTGTCCCGGAAGAAGGTCCTCGGCGGGCTGGTGGCCGGGGGTGTGCTCACCGTCGGCCTGGCAGCCCCGGCCGTGGCGTTCGCCCAGGACGAGACCCCGACGCCGAGCCCGTCGGCCTCGGCGTCGACGGACGGCGGCCCCGCGCACGTGCGCGACCACCGCGGTGACCTGGCCGAGAAGCTCGCCACCGAGCTGGGCGTTCCGCAGGAGAGGGTCGAGGCGGCGCTGGAGAAGATCTGGGCACAGCACCGGGCCGACCACCAGGGCCAGAGCAGGGCCGACCACCCGTCCGCCGAGCAGCGGGAGGCGTGGCTGAGGTCGCGGCTCGACCAGGCGGTCTCGGACGGCAAGCTGACCCGGGAGCAGGCCGACGCCATCCTGGCGGCGGTCAAGGCGGGCGTGCTGCCCGGCTGGGGCGGCTTCGGGCACGGCGGCCACGGCTGGCACGGCCACGGCGGCGACGAGGCCGAGAAGTAGCTGGCGGCCGGGGCCAGGTGGCTCCCGAGACCGGGCCACCGGCCCGGGACGTCATCCCGTGATCCTCGCTGTTTCCCGGTCGGCGGGTCCCCGCCGATCCCCGCCGAGATTCGTCCCGCGGTCCCGGCGGACACGGCGCGCCGGCCGGGAGGGCGGAGCGGATCCGGCCCGTCGGGCGGTCCTGAGCCGGCACGGCGGACTCGGGCTGGCGCGGGGCTCAGACCGGTACGGCGGGGCGGCAGTCGAGGGGGGCTGCCGTCCCGCCGTCGCGAGCCGGCTGGACAGGCGGACCGGCGTCCCGACCCGGGCCGGGCCGGGTACGACGGGCCGGCGGGCCTGCCCGGGCACGACACGGTCCGCGCCCTGGGCGGCGCGGCGGCGCGTGCGGACGGGTCAGGCGATGCAGGCGCAGACGAACAACGCCGCCCCGAAGTGGATGGCCGCGCTGACCCGGGCGGCCGGGTTCGGCTCCTCGGTGCAGATCACCTCGCCGAGCTTGCCGGGGGTGAGCCAGTCCAGGACCAGGAAGGCGAGGGCCATGATGCCGAGCCCGACCAGTCCGAAGAGGATGGTCGAGGCGAGGCCCTTCGTGAAGTCGGTGTAGCTGGTCAGGATCGCGGTGAAGACGATCCCCGCGATGCCGAGTTGGTTGGCGATCAGCAGCAGTGCGGCGTTGCTGTTGCGACGTATCCAGATCAGCTCGCGCAGCCTGCCGGGCGTGAGGGCGTCGACCAGCAGGAACCCGACGGCCATCAACGCGATGCCGACCACGCCGAACACGATGCTGTGCAAGGCTCCAACAAGCAGGTCCTCGACCACCGACAAGTCTCCCTCGGGTGTGGGCGGCCATGGAGGGGGGCCGCGTCGTGAGGACGATAGCGTGATCACGCAAGCCGGCGCGGCATTGAGGGCGACGGCGTGCCCGCCGGAGCCGAAGCGCGCCGCACCCGCCCGGTTCTCGGCAACGCGTGACGTCGCCCGGGCCGCTAGAGGAGGCCGAGGTAGCGCTGACGCTCGTACGGGGTGACCTCGCGGCGGTACTGCTCCCACTCGGCGCGCTTGTTACGGAGGAAGAAGTCGAAGACGTGCTCACCGAGGATCTCGGCGACCAGCTCCGAGCGGGACATCACGTCGATCGCCTCCGCGAGGTTCTCCGGCAGCGACTCGTACCCCATCGCCTTGCGCTCGGCGCTGGAGAGCGACCAGACGTCGTCCTCGGCCCCCGGCGGCAGCTCGTAGCCCTCCTCGATCCCCTTCAACCCGGCGCCGAGCAGCACCGCGAAGGCAAGGTACGGGTTGCACGCCGAGTCGGGCGAGCGGATCTCGACCCGGGCCGAGTTCGGCTTGCCGTACGCCGGGACCCGGACCAGGGCCGAGCGGTTGAGGTGGCCCCAGCAGACGTACGCCGGCGACTCGGTGATCCGGTCCGGCAGTGCCTGCGGGAAGAGCCGCTTGTACGAGTTGACCCACTGGTTGGTGACCGCCGTGTACTCGCGGGCGTGGGCGAGCAGCCCGGCGATGAACGCCTTGCCGACCTTGGAGAGTTTCATCGGATCGCTGGCGTCGTGGAACGCGTTGCGCTCCCCCTCGAAGAGCGAGAGGTGGGTGTGCATCCCGCTGCCGGGCTGGTCGGTGAAGGGCTTGGGCATGAAGGTGGCCCGCACACCGGTCGAGAGCGCGACCTCCTTGACCATGTGGCGGAAGGTCATGATGTTGTCGGCGGTGGTGAGCGCGTCGGCGTAGCGGAGGTCGATCTCCTGCTGGCCGGGGGCGACCTCGTGGTGGCTGAACTCGACCGAGATCCCGATCCGCTCCAGCGCCAGCACCGCCTGCCGGCGGAAGTCCCGGGCCACCGCGTGGGTGGTGTGCTCGAAGTAGCCGCCGTTGTCGACCGGGACCGGCACCGAGCCGTCGTTCGGGCCGTTCTCCAGCAGGAAGAACTCGATCTCGGGGTGGGTGTAGAAGGTGAAGCCCTTCTCCGCCGCCTTCGAGAGCGCCCGGCGCAGCACGTGCCGGGGGTCGGCCCAGGAGGGGCTGCCGTCGGGGAGCAGGATGTCGCAGAACATCCGGGCGCTCTCTCCACTCATCCCGCCCTCGAACGGGAAGACCTGGAACGTCGTCGGGTCCGGCATCGCGATCATGTCCGACTCGAAGACCCGGGCGAAGCCCTCGATGGCCGAGCCGTCGAAGCCGATCCCCTCGTCGAAGGCCGCCTCCAGCTCGGCGGGGGCCACCGAGACGCTCTTGAGCGTGCCGAGCACGTCGGTGAACCACAACCGGACGAAACGGATGTCCCGCTCTTCCAGCGTACGAAGCACGAACTCCTGCTGACGGTCCACGTCCTACCCCTCGCACACGTTGTTCGGACCGGCCCAGCCGGCGCCCGGCCTGACGGTCCAGTCTTCCCCGGTTCCGTTACGCAGACGTTACGATGCCTCGATCGAGGCTGATGCGCGGGGTGCCCGGTCTGCCGGGTTCCGGGGCGTCCGGGCCAGGTTCTGACCAGGGCCACCGCCACCGTGCCGGGTTGAGCCGGACCGGCGGTCAGCGGCTGCGGCAAGATGAGGACATGCCGACCCTGCGTCTCGCTCTCGCCCAGGTCAACCCCACCGTCGGCGATCTGGCCGGCAACGCGGCGATCGTCCGGAAGCGGTCCCGGGACGCCGCCGAGGCCGGCGCGCACCTCGTGGCGTTCCCCGAGATGATGCTGACCGGCTACCCGGTGGAGGACCTGGTCTTCCGGAACTCCTTCGTCACCGCCTGCCAGGCCGCCCTCGACCGGCTCGCCGCCGACCTGGCCGACGACGGGCTCGGCGACCTGCCGGTGCTGGTCGGTTACCTCGACGCGGACGGGCCGGCCAGCGCCAACGCCGAGGCGCGGCCGAGCCGGGGACCCCGCAACGCCCTGGGTGTCCTGCACCGTGGCCGGGTGGTGGCCCGCTACTTCAAGCACCATCTGCCCAACTACGGCGTCTTCGACGAGGACCGCTACTTCGTCCCCGGCAACACCCTGCCGGTGGTCCGGATCGGCGGGGTCGACGTCGCGCTCACCATCTGCGAGGACCTCTGGCAGGCGGGGGGCCCGTTCGCGGTCGCCCGCCACGCCCGGGTCGGGCTGGTCATCAACGTCAACGGCTCGCCGTACGAGCTGAACAAGGACGACGTACGGCTGCCGCTGGTCCGCCGCCGGGCCGCCGAGGCCGGTGCCACGGTCGCGTACGTCAACATGGTCGGCGGCCAGGACGAGCTGGTCTTCGACGGCGACTCCATGATCGTTGCACCGGACGGCACCCTGCTGACCCGCGCCCCGCGGTTCGTCGAACACCTGCTCCTGCACGACGTCGCGCTGCCACCGGCCGAAACCCTCGCCCCGGCGGGCACCACACCGGTGAGCCCGACCCCGGCCAACGGGCCGGAGGAGATGACCATCGTCCGGGTGCACGTCAGCGACACCGTGCCGGCCCCGGCCGACCCGCCCGCGGTCGGTGGCATCAGCGAGCCGATCGTCGACGAGGGCGAGGTGTGGCAGGCCCTGGTGCTCGGGCTGCGCGACTACGTCGAGAAGAACCGGTTCCGCTCGGTGGTGCTGGGGCTGAGCGGCGGCATCGACTCGTCGGTGGTCGCGGCGATCGCGGTGGACGCCCTCGGCCCGGACCGGGTGGTCGGGGTCTCGATGCCGAGCCGGCACTCGTCGGAACACTCCCGGGACGACGCCGCGGAGCTGGCCAAGCGGACCGGACTCGACTTCCGGGTCGAGCCGATCCAGCCGATGGTCGACAGCTTCCTGGCCAATCTCTCGCTGTCCGGGATGTCGGTGGAGAACCTCCAGGCCCGGGTCCGCGGGGTGCTGCTGATGGCGCTGTCGAACCAGGAGGGGCACCTCGTCCTCACCACCGGCAACAAGAGCGAGCTGGCGGTTGGCTACTCCACCCTCTACGGCGACTCCGTCGGCGGCTTCAACCCGATCAAGGACGTCTGGAAGAGCATGGTCTGGAGGCTCGCGACGTGGCGCAACGCGGAGGCGACCCGGCGCGGCGAGATACCTCCGATCCCGGAGAACTCGATCCGCAAGCCGCCCAGCGCCGAGCTGAGCCCCGGGCAGCTCGACACCGACACCCTGCCCGACTACTCCCTGCTCGACGCGGTCCTGGTCGGCTACGTCGACGGGGACCAGGGCCGGGAGGACCTGATCGCCGCCGGGCACGACCCCGAGGTGGTCGACCGGGTGCTGCGCATGGTGGACATCGCCGAGTACAAGCGCCGGCAGTCGGCGCCGGGGCCGAAAATCTCCATCAAGGCGTTCGGTCGGGACCGCCGGCTGCCGATCACGAACCGATGGCGCGAGCGGGAGTGACCGGGCGGCCCCGCGAGGCGCGTCGGGGCCGGTTCCGACCGGTGTGACAACCTGCACTCTCCCCTGCCGGCACCACCGCGGTCGATGCGACGATCGGGTGGTGACCCGGGGACCGCGGAGGCGGCCTCGAGGCGAGAGGAGACAACGATGTCCGAGCAGGGAATGCGGTCCACCCCGACCGAGGTGACAGCGCTCTACGGCGGGCCGGCAACCCGACGGGTCCGGACCCGCGATCTGCAGGCCGCCAAGGAGCGCGGCGAGCGGTGGCCGATGCTCACCTCGTACGACCAGTACACCGCCGCGCTCTTCGAGAAGGCGGGGATTCCGGTGCTGCTGGTCGGCGACTCGGCCGCGAACAACGTCTTCGGCTACGAGACCACGGTGCCGGTCGCCGTCGACGAGCTGCTGCCGCTGGTCCGGGCCGTGGCCCGGGCGACCAGCTACGCCCTGGTCGTCGCCGACCTGCCGTTCGGCTCGTACGAGGAGGGCCCGGCCCAGGCGCTGCGCAACGCCGTACGGTTCATGAAGGAGGGCGGCTGCCAGGCGGTGAAGCTGGAGGGCGGCCGGCGGGTCGCCGAGCAGATCCGGGCGCTGACCGGGGCGGGGATACCGGTGATGGCGCACATCGGGTTCACCCCGCAGTCGGAGCACACCCTCGGCGGCTACCGGGTGCAGGGCCGCGGCGAGGCGGCCGCCGAGGTGGTCGCGGACGCGGTGGCGGTGGCCGAGGCCGGCGCGTTCGCGGTGGTGCTGGAGATGGTCCCGGGCGAGGTGGCCAAACGAATCACCCACGAGCTGTCGATCCCCACCATCGGGATCGGCGCCGGACCCGACTGTGACGCCCAGGTGCTGGTCTGGCAGGACATGGCCGGGCTGCGGCCCGGTCGGATGCCCCGGTTCGTCAAGCGCTACGCCGACCTGCAGGGGGTGCTCACCGAGGCGACCCGGCGGTTCGCCGCCGAGGTGCGGGAGGGCAGCTTCCCCACCCTCGAGCACACGTTCTGACCCTGCCGTCCCGGCCCCGCACCGCCGCGGTCGCGGGCCGGGAACCGGCACCGTCGTGGTCGCGGGCCGGGCGGGTCGTCGCCCGGCCCGCGCCGTACCTCACAGGTCGGTGATCCGGAGCCCGGCGTGCGCCTTGTACCGCCGGTTGATCGCGATCAGGTTGGCGGTGAACGCCTCGATCTGGTGTGCGTTGCGCAGCCGGCCCGCGTAGATGCCGCGCATCCCGGGAATCCGGGCCACGAGCGCGGCGACCAGGTCGACCAGTTCCCGCTCCTCGGTGCAGATCAGCACGTCGAGGTCGATCCGGTCGATCGCCGGGTCGGCCAGCAGCGGCGCGCTGACATGGTTGAAGGCCGCGCAGACCCGCGAGTCCGGCAGCAGCGCCGCCGCCTGCTGCACGGCGCTCCCCTCCGGCACCGACAGCGGGTACGGCCCGTGCTTGTCGAAGCCGAGCGGGTTGACGCAGTCGACGACCACCTTCCCGGCCAGCGGCTCCCGCAGCTCGACGAGAGTGTCCCGGTGCCCGGCCCACGGCACCGCGACGATGACCACGTCGGACCGGGCCGCCACCTCGACGTTGGCGCCGCCGGAGAGGGCCACCTCCGCCGGCAGACCGGGGAGGCCGCGCAGTTCCTCGACGGTCTGCGTCGCGCGCTCCGCCGACCGTGACCCGACGAGTACGGTCTGCCCCGCCCGGGCCAGCCGGTAGGCCAGGCCCCGTCCCTGGTCGCCGGTGCCACCGATGATGCCGACGGTCAGTCCGGTCACGTCGGGGAGGCCGCTCGCGTCATATCCCATGCCCGCATCCTCGCAAACCGCCACGGGCGGCGGCGCGGACGGGCCGGACGCCGACGGTCACCCGTGCCGCCGACGTACCCGGTGGAGCCGGCGCCCCGCCGGGACGTACCGGAGATCCACCGAGGAGCCGGACGGTCCGGGTGGCGCGGCGCCGGGCCGGAACGCCCCTGTCCCCCGGGGCGTTCCGGTGCCGACTCACCCCCGCATCGTCCGGGCGCCGGGCCGCGCGGGCCTCCGCGCCGAGGCGGCCGCCGTCGTCTTGCGGGCCGCGGCCTGCTTGACCGGCGCCTTCCGGGCGGTGATCTTCTTGGCCTGCGTGGCGCGCGTGGTCCCGGCGGTCGTCCGGGCGCGCGTGGTTCCGGCGGTCGTCCGCTTCGCCATCGCGGTGGTCCGCTTCGCGGGCGCCTTCTTCGCCGGAGCCTTCTTGGCGGGAGCCCGCTTCGCCGCCGTCGTGCGCGTGGCCGGCACCTTCTTCGGCGGGGTCTTCTTGGCCACCTTCTTGGCTGCCGCGGCCGCCGTCTTCCGCGCCGCCGTCGTGGTGGTGCGCTTCGCCGTCGTCGTGGTCCGCTTCGCCGCCCCCGCTGTCTTCCGCGCCGCCGTGGTGCCCCTCGCCGCGGTGGTACGCGTGGCGGTCGTCTTCTTCGCGGTCGCCTTCTTCGCCGGCGCGCGGGTAGCGGTGGCCCGCTTCGCCGGCGCCTTCTTGGCCGGTGCACGGGTGGCCGTCGTCTTCTTCGCCGTCACCTTCTTCGCCGGAGCCTTCTTCGCGGTCGCTGTCGTACGCGTGCCCGGGGCCTTCTTCGCCGACGTGCGGGCCGCCGCCGCGCTCGCGCCTCCCCGGACGGCGGCGCTCCTGGCGGCACCCACGGTCCGGCTCCGCGCCACCGCCTTCTTCCCGGCAGCGCTCCTGGCTACCGAGCGGGTGGCCCTGGTTGCTTCGGCCATCTGTGTTCCTCCTTGCGGGACATGCTCTCGGGGGTCTCCTCGCGGAGCACCACGGAGTTCCTCGACGCGGGCCTGCGCCGCGCCGGTCTAGCGCTCCTCCCCGGTCCAGCGGGCGTCCTCGGCCTCCCACGCCTCGTTGCGCTGGCGTACCCGCTCCAGCGCCTGCTCCGCGTCGGCGACGGAGGCGTACGGCCCGAGCACGTACCGCGCGGCACACACGTCCGCGTCGGTCTCGGCCCGGTGGTGACGGACGCACCAGAAGTACCGCGTACCACTCCCGCTGTCGCTCATGGCAACACTGTGCACCGCAAACCGACCAGGCGCTACCGATTCACGCAAAATGACAGGGCGACTTCCACAATAGACCCGATCCGATAAGCCCGGATACGGAATCGGTGAAGTACGGCGGTACGCCGAAAAGCCGTTTTACATCAAGGGATTCACCGCTGTGAGCGTCGGGCAAGACGGTTCAACCGGTGCCCCGGACGCTCGGGAAGAAAGTTTGCCCCGGCGTCGCCCAGCGGGCCGCCCCGACCTCCTCGAACCGCTCACCCGAGCCGGCTCCATCAGCCCAACCTGGGCACTTGCCGACCAGAAATGAAGCACAATTCGCAGTGTGGGTGCGATACGACAGGCGGGTCACAGACGACGGCTCCCCCAGGTGCCGCCATTGGTCGTGTTCGCCATTCTGCTGCTACTCGTCGGCGCGGCCGGGCACACCGTGCTCACCATCCTCACCTCCCCGACCATCGAGGAACGGGCCCACGAGGAAGCGGTACGCCGCGCCGCCCTGATCGGTCACGCACTCGTACACGGCAATGCCGTCGACGCCGCCGCACTCGGCCAGGACGCCGCCCGTAACGACCGGGTCGACGTGGTACGCGTCGACGGGACCGACCGTCGCCGCTCACCCGGGGTCCGGCTGCTCCTCCGGGTGCACGTCGAGATGTCCCAGCCCGGCATGGCCGGGCTGACCCGCACCAAGCTGTCGGTCTGCTTCCGCCAGACGATCGACGAGGAGCGCGGCGACTTCTCCCGGCTCGAGGTGCCCTGCCCACCCCCGGCGGACCCCACCCCGACCCCCACCCCCGTCCCTCGGTAAGGAAGGGCCCCTTCCTATCGTTTTTGGTAGAAGAAGGGCCCCTTCCTAACCGCTTCGCGCGGTCTTCGCCGGCCTGCTCACCGGGTGGCGGCGTCGTCGAGGATCGCCCGGAGCCGCGCCTGGCATTCGGCGACAAACGCGGGATAGGTCGACCAGTAGTAGGCAAGTCCGACAATGCCGACACCGATAGCCCAGGCACGGGCCCGGGCCCAGGTCAGGTCGTCGAGGTCGAGGCTGTTCCAGTACGCCTGTCGGGCCGGCGCCGGCAGGTCCCAGACCGGGGCGTGTTCGGCGTCGGGAAAGCCGATCGCGAGTGCCCCGAAGTCGATGACCGCGCACAGCCGACCGTCGCGCACCAGCAGGTTGGTCGGCTTGAGGTCGCTGTGCAGCCACACGTGGGGTCCGGACGGCGGCGGCAGATCGAGCGCGGCGCGCCACAACCGTTCCAGGGTCGCCACGTCGAGGCTGGCACCGACCGTGTCCCGGCACTCCGGGAAGCACCTGCTGACCGACCGGTCGAATGACCGCAGGCTGCCGCCGCGGTAACCGCCGAGCCCGTCCGCCCGGGTCGCGCCCATCAGGTCCAGGCCGTGCAGCTCCCGGACGAACGCCGCCAGGTCGGTGCCGAGGGCGGCCCAGTCCTCGACGGTCTCCGGACCCGGTGGGGCGCCCTCGATCCAGCGGTAGACCGACCAGGCGAGCGGGAAGTCCAAGGTGGGCGTACCGGCGAAGACAGGCTCGGGGACGGCGAGGGTGAGCCGCGGCGCCAGGCGCGGAAGCCACTTCTGTTCCTTGCGTACCGACGGCTCGTTGTCCGGGGTGCGGGGCAGTCGTACGAGCAGGTCGTCGCCGAGCCGAAACATCGTGTTGTCGGTGCCCGAGCCGGCGTGCGCCAACGGCAGGTCGGCCCACTCCGGGCACTGCTTCGTCAGCAGGGTCCGGACCAGCGCCTCGTCGATCGGGAGTTCGTTGTGGTGCAGCGTCACACCGGGATACTTCCGCAGCCCTGGTCGGACAGGCCAGCGACTTTGCAGCTCGGGCTGCTGTTCGTCGGCGCCGTGCCGACCTGTTACGCCAGCCTCGGGACGGCACCGGTACCGGGCGGGGCCACGATCAGCGGCGCCAGGCCAGGCCGCGATCAGCGGCGCCGGGCGAGGCCGCGATCATCGGCGCCACCGACGCCAGATGCCGTACGCGAGCAGGGCCAGCCCGGCCACGGCGACGCCGGCGGCGATCCACAGCCGGGTCACCAGGACGCGGTGCGCCTCGGCGACCTCCGCCGCCTGCCGGCGCAGCATCTCCGGAGTCGGATCCTGGTACGGAAACATGGCGCCGACCTTGTCGCCGATCGGCCCACAGGGCAGTACGCATGCGCCCACGAGCAACAGGGCGCCCAGGGCCATTGCCGTTCGATCCAGCCATCGCGACACCTCGCCATGATGGCAGCGCGCGACAGCCCGACGTCCGGGCACTGATGTGCGGGGGTGCGCCGGCGGGTACCCTTCGGTCCCACCGTCGCAACGATCAGTGAGGGCAACAGGGCGGCGCCGGCGGGACCACGACGCGCTGGCGTCCCACCGGCCCTGACGAGTTGGATCTCGTCCGGGCTCGGGGTGGCGGCGCTGGCCGACGCGGCCGCCCGAGCAGCCGATCTTCTATCCCGTGCTGGGCGAGGACTACGCGGTCAGGATCGCCCGGGACTGGAACGTGCCCAGTCACGGTGTGGGTTACGTGACCCGGTTCCAGGTGGAGTCGGGGTTCCCGGCCGGTACCCGGTCCGCCAGGTCGACGGCGACGCCCTCCTCGAGGCGACACCATCCTTGAGCTGTGGGCGCCCGCCGAGGAACTGGACGAGTTCAACGACCACACTGTCGGGCTGATCGAGGTCGTACACGGGTTCCGCGAGCCGGGACGCCCAGACGCTCCATCCGGTGAGCGTGGTGGTGCGGCACAGGTCCGTCCGGTCAGCCGGGAAACGATGCCGGCGACCTCGATCACCCGGCCGGTGATGTCGTACGACGTTGCCGGTCACCGGCAGGGCCGCGCGGATGACTCGGATCGCCCAGCCGACCGTCGCTCGACCGCCACGCTCGGTCACCGCGGTGGGGCCTGGTGCGGCGACGTTGTAGGGTGCCGGCATGGGTGCGGAGGTACGGGCCGATCCGGTCGAGCTGGCGCGGGTCGCACAGTCGTGTCTGGACGGCTCACAGGAGCTCGCGGCGGCGCTGCGCGCCGTCCGGGCCGACGCGGTCCTGTCCACGTCAGACTTCGGCGACGTGGCGAACGCCGACCGGCAGAGCACGGCCTACCACGGCGTGGAGGGCAGTGCGGGCACGGCCGTGGAGCGGTTGGTCACCGTACTCGAGGTGGACAACGACAGCCTGCTCCGGGTGGCCTTCGCCTACCGGCAGGCAGACGAGGCGGCCGAGCGCAGGATGCGGCAGAAGCACCGCAACATCCCGATCTGACCACGGGGGAGACCACCGATGGGGATACCACCGGAAGACCAGGAGCGTTTCCCGCCGATCACGGCGGCCGAATCGACCTGGCAGTTGCACGCGAACCCGGGACGTATCCGGAGCGCGGCGTCGGCGTGGCGACGGTTCGGCAAGGCCGCCACATCGCTGGGTGACGATCTCGAGGCGAGCGGCAAGAAGCTGGTGGGCTCCCAGTGGGCGGGCCCGGCCCGCGACAGCTTTGTGAAGCACCGGACCAAACTGCTCTCCAGCATCGACGCGTTACCGGGCAACGCGGGCAAGCTGGCCGATCACCTGGAGGGCATCGCCGACCTGCTCCAGCGCTACCAGGGGTTGCTCGACGCCGAGTACGACAAGGTGAAGTTCCACGACGTCGGCGGCACGTTCTATCCCCGCAGCGCGGAAGAGCAGAAGCTGATCAGCGGTGCCATCGCCGAGGCCGTAGCCCTGCGGAAGGAGTTGGAGCAGGCGCTCGCCCAGAAGCTCAGCGGCTTCGACAGGTCGGGCTGGGACGCCATCGCCGCCGACTGGGGCGCGGTCGCCGCCGGCACCCGCGACCCGTTCACGCTGCCACCCGAGGCGACGGACGGCGTTTCTGTGATCATGGTGGACGGCCGGGTGGTCGTGAACACCGGTACCGGGAACGACGACGTCAAGGTCAGGGTCGACCCGAAGACCGGCGACGTCATCGTCACCGTCAATGGTGCGGACTACCGCTACCCGCCGGGTACCCCGATCACCATCCGGGGCGGTGAGGGCAACGACACCATCGAGGTCCCGAAGGGCTCCAACGTCCGCGTGACCCTGCTCGGCGGAGAGGGGGACGACACCATCCGCGGTGGTGACGGCGCCGACAAGATCTTCGGAGGACGTGGAACGGACGACCTCTACGGTGGCCGGAACAGCGACTACATCTCCGGCGGCTCCGGCATCGACTACATCGACGGCCAGGACGGGAACGACGTACTGTCCGGTGGTTCCGGCCAGGACACCCTGTACGGCCTGGGCGGTGACGACCAGCTCTCCGGCGGCGAGGACGACGACTACCTCGAAGGCGCGAAGGGCAACGACTCGCTACACGGCGGCAGCGGCAAGGATGTGCTGTCCGGAGGCCGTGGCAACGACCGACTCGCCGGAGGCACCGGCGACGACGTCTACTACGGCGGGCATGGCAAGGACACCATCCACGCAGGTGGCGGCCGCGACACCGCCTACCGGCAGGACGAGGACACCGTCGACGGTGTGACCTCGGACGTCAAGGTCGAAATCAGCGACAAGGCGCAGTTCATCAAGATCGAGGGCTCCGACGAGTTCCGGGAACGGGTGCTGGCCGATCTCGACATGTACCGGGCCTCACCCACCGGCCAACAGATGCTGGCCAACCTCGAGGACAAGCGCGACCCGAACTTCCTGTTCGGCGAGAACACGCTGACCATCAAGGAGCTCAACGAGGAGAACGGCTACGCCAGCCGGGGCCACAAGTTCGTGAACTCGGACTCCGTCATCCAGTACAACCCCGCCTTCACCTTCGACTCCGAGCGCGGCCGACCGTCGGTGGTGCTCTACCACGAACTCGGGCACGTGTACGACTACTGGAACGACACCTTCGACGGCGACACCATCGCCGGCGGGCCGGACGACGGCATCAAGAAGGCCGAACGGCAGGCGACCGGGCTCCCCTTCGACCACGACGACGACCCCTCGACGCCGGACCGGCTCGACCCCGATCACCCGATCCAGTACACCGAGAACGGGCTGCGCCGCGAGATGGGCATGCGCGAACGCGACACCTACGCCACCTACCCGGGAGACGGTTGGTGACCAGAGTGCGTCGTGTCGTCGGCCTGCTGCTCGTCACGGCGGCGCTGTCCGCCTGCTCGGGCGACCCGGATCTGGATCTGACGGTGCGGACCGCCGTCGCCGGCGGCGACGTCACGGTCGAGTACACCCTGGCCAACCGATCCGATGCGCCGATGGTGGTCTACGACGGGGGATGGACCGATCCGCAACAGCCCGGCTGGTCGCGGGGGCCGGTGGAGGTCAGCGTCCGGGACGACGGCGTGATCGAGATCTCCCGACGCATCATCCACCCCTGTCAGACCGAAGACACCAGCGACTGCGGTGGCGCCCGCCAACCCACCGTACGGATCCGGGGCTCCGTGCTCGAACCGGGTGCCAGGAGGTCGGACAGCGTCCGGGTGCCGCTCCAGGTGGAGCCCGACCATCCGGCGTCCGTCCAGCACACGACCATCTCGCTGGCCGGGCGGAAGGTGGTCTTCTGCGTCGGCTTCACCGAGGCGACCGACGACAACCCACCCACCTCGACCGGGCTCTACCCGCCCGGAAGTCCGCAGACCGTTGTCTGTGGCGAGCCGTACCAGGTGCCCTGAGGACGCGGGACGGGTGCGCGCCGGCGCCGGACGGCCGCGGCGTCCAGGCGACCTCCGGCGCGCACCCCCACATCCTCCGGCCGCTCACGTCCTCCGCCGCCGGCTCGGGCGGGTGCGGCCCGGGTGGTGGGTTAGCCTGCCTGATCGTGGGGGCATCCGACGACCGGCTCGAGCTGGCCGTCGATCCGGCCCGACCCACCGGTCGCACGCTTCTGGCCGATGGCGTCGAGCAGTCGTACGTCGATCTCGCCGATCCCACGTACCTGCACTTCGAGTACGTCCGCCGAATGGCCGCCGTGACCGACCTCGCCGCGCCGACCGGTGATCCCCTGGATGTGCTGCACCTGGGCGGCGGCGCAATGACGCTGCCACGTTATGTCGCCGCGACCCGGCCCGGCTCGGCGCAGGTGGTCGTCGAGCGGAACCCGGCCGTCGTCGAACTCGTGGAGCGCGACCTGCCGCCCCGACCAGCCGGCGTCGACGTACAGGTCGCCGATGCCCGGGAGGCGGTCACCGCCGCTCCCGCCGACGCGTACGACCTGGTACTCGCCGACATCTACCGGGCGGCCCAGATGCCGCCACACGTGGCCACCGTGGCGTTCGCCGCCGAGGTCGCCCGGCTACTACGGCCGGAGGGCATCTACCTGGTCAACGTCACGGACCTGCCGCCCCTGGCCCTCACCCGGGTACAGGCGGCCACCCTGCGCGCGGTCTTCGCCGACGTGTGTGTCGTCGCCGACCGGCGGATGCTACGCGGCCGCCGGTACGGCAACGTGGTGCTGGCCGCGGCGACGCGTCCGCGTCGACTGCCCGTGGCCCGCCTGGCGGTACGGCTCCTGCACGATCCGGTACCCGGCGCCGTGCTGCACGGGCCGGCGCTCGACAGGTTCATCGCCGGTGCTCGGCCGCGTACCGACGACGCCGAGCGTTGAGATCCAGATGGCCGGCTCAGGCCCTTGAACCACCCACAGGGTCAGGTTGGCCCATCCAGTTCGGCACGAATTTTCGCCGCCTCACTGCGCGCCGCGATCGATTCAGCGATGGCTTTGCGACGATCTTCGTCATACAGCAGAACAGTAGACAGCGATTCCAGGGCATCCGCGATCCGGTCTCGCCAGGCGGCATACGATTCCGGATCGTAGTCACCAGCCGGCCTCTCGGAGCGGGTCTTGCGCAGGTTCTCTAGCGCTGCCCGCAGCTCTGACGGAAGAGACATCGCCTTCCCCCTTCCGCCTAAACTCCCTGCCCCCCTCCGCCAAGCCGGACCGACACGATGTCGGACGGCGGCTGGTGGGTCGCCGGCACGATCGTCCGCTTCTCCACGCTGAGTGGCATCTCCGGATAGCGCTCTGACAGCGCCGACCGCTCCGCGTCGTCGCCGGCGCGGGTTAACAGCACAAACCGTTATTCAGCGCACTCCTAAACCGTCCGTCGCCAGGCCGTCAGGCCGTCGCCAGGCCGTCAGGCCGTCGCCAGGCCGTCAGGCCGTCGCCAGGCCGTCAGGCCGTCGCCAGGCCGTCAGATGCCAACCCAAGTTGACCAACAACAGCCATCGACGACAGGTCATACGACCAGGTCAGATCCTTGATCAACGCTTCGACCCGGATGGCGACGGACGAGTCGACCTGTACGCCGGATTCTGTGCCCGGCGCGCACCGTTGCCGGTGGCGCCGGCGGCGGTCATCCATCTCGGCCTGCCGTTGCCGACAGGCTCCAGCGGCCTACCCGCAGGCTCGGGCGGGCCACCCTCAAACGCCTGCGCAGGCCGTCGCCCTGCGGCGGCGGCCCTTCTTGGCCTTGCTCCGGGTGGGGTTTGCCGAGCCATCCCGGTCACCCGAGATGCTGGTGGGCTCTTACCCCACCGTTTCACCCTTACCGGAACCGGACAGTCCGCGCCCGAGGGCTCGTACCGGCCGCTCCGGCGGTCTGTTTTCTGTGGCACTGTCCCGCGGGTCACCCCGGGTTGCCGTTAGCAACCACCCTGCCCTGTGGAGTCCGGACGTTCCTCGGCGCCGGACGCGGGGCCCGGCGACGCGACCGCCCGGTCGGCTCGTCCGTCGCGTGGCAATCGTAACGAAGATCCGGAAGAGCGATCCACCGACCTGACGGACGGCCCGACCGGCGGCCGGATCGCGTCTGATCGGGTGGGCACCCCCCGGCATCTGGCCGGGTAGGTGCGGGACACTCCCGACCGGCCGACTAACCTCACGGGCGATGGAGCTTCCCGAGGTGCTGCTGGTGCTCGCCGCCGGGGTCGCCGCGGGAACGGTCAACGCGGTGGCCGGCGGAGGATCGCTGATCACGTTTCCCGCCCTGATCGCGGTCGGGCTGCCACCGGTCGTCGCCAACGTCAGCAACTCGATCGCCGTCTGCCCGGGTTACCTGGCGAGCGTGGCGGCGAGCCGGGCCGACCTGCCCGAGCGGCGTTGGCTGGTGCGGTTGATTCCGGGCGCCGTGCTCGGCACCGCCGCCGGTTGCGCCCTGCTGCTCGCCACCCCGGCCCGCGCCTTCGAGGTGGTCGTGCCGTTCCTGGTGCTGGGCGCGACCGCCGCACTCGCCTTCCAGGAGCGGCTGCGGCGCCTGGTCACCCGGCCGCGCGGCAGCCGTTCGGGCTCGCCGACCCGGGCGGGTCCGGCGACCCGCGGCGCCGCGGTGACGCCGCCGACCACGCCCGACGGCCCGGGGACGCAGATCGGCGGCAGGCGAGGGGTGACGACGATGGCGCCGGCAGCGCCGACCGGTCCGGCGGCACGGACGACGACGGTCCAGGCGATGGTCACGGTCGGCGCCGTCTACGGCGGGTACTTCGGCGCCGCGCTGGGGGTCATGCTGGTCGCCGGTCTGGCGCTGGTGCTGACCGAGACACTGGCCCGGATCAGCGCGATCAAGAACCTGCTCTCCGCGGTGGTCGGCCTGACCACGACGGTGGCCTTCGCCGCGTTCGGCCCGGTCCACTGGGCCGCGGTCGCGCTGGTCGCCCCCGCCACCATCGTCGGCGGGTACGCCGGCGCCTGGCTGGTCCGCCGGATGCCAGCGACCGTGCTCCGGGCGGTGATCGTGACCTTCGGTACGGCGGTCGGCCTGCTCCTGCTCGTCCGGGCGCTCGGCTGACCGGGGACCTCCCGGCCCGCGGCGCCGGCCAGCAACCCTCGGGTGCCGCCCGGCCAGGCGGTGGCCCTCGGGCGCCGCGACAGCGGCGGACCGGGTGCGGGCGTCCGCCGGGGCCGGCCGCCTCAGGCGACGAGGGCGTGGAGCAGGTCGCGCAGGGAGGCCTGTTCTGCCCGGCTGAGGGCGGTCAGCGGTGAGTGGGCGTCCAGCCGTTCCAGCACCTCACGCCGGCGGCGTTCGCCCGCCGGGGTGAGGACGATCTGCTTCGCACGCCGGTCGGTCGGGTGGGGCTGCCGCTTGATGAGTCCCTGCTGTTCCAGCCGGTCGAGGACGAACGTGGCGTTGGACGCCTCGCAGACCATCCGGACGGCCAGCTCCCGTGCGGTGATCGGGTCCGAGAGTTCCCGCAGCGCCACCACCTGCGTGGGAGTCAGGCCGAGTTCGTCGGCGACCCGGCGCACGTAGCTGTCCAGCCGCTGGATGAACCGGTGGGCCAGCCTGCACACCTCGCGGTCGAGTTGCTGGTCTGTCGCGGCATCGGGCTGTTCAGCCATTCCTCCAGTTTACCGAGACCACTTCGAGTGATTATAGTTATGACTCGAATAACTTGAACTCGTATAAGTTGAACTCGAAACACATGGAGTCGACGTGCCGCTTCTGGTCTTCTCGCTCATGCTCGTGGTCTTCGGGCTCACCACGGGGGAGTTCGTCATCGCGGGGATCCTGCCGGAGGTGGCGCACGACCTGTCGGTGCCGGTCCCGGCGGCGGGGCTGCTGGTCAGCGCGTATGCCCTTGGCATGATCGTCGGGGGGCCGGTGGTCACGACCCTGACCGCGCGGCTGCCTCGCCGCCCGCTCGTCGTCGGGCTCGTCGTCACGTCCATCGCCGGAAACGTTGCGTCGGCTCTCGCCCCCGCCTATCCGGTGCTCCTGGCCGGGCGCTTCGTCGCCGGCCTGGTGGTGGCCACCTTCTTCGCCGTCGCGATCGCCACCGCCGTATCCACCGCCCCCCCGGGTCGGCATGCCTCCACGGTGGCGAAGTTGACGCTCGGCATGAACCTGGGGATCATCGCCGGGACTCCCCTGGGCACCGTCATCGGTCAGCACCTCGGCTGGCGGGCACCCTTCGCCACGGTCGCGGCGATCGCCGCCGCTGCCCTGGTGCTGGTGCTGGTGTCCATGCCCAACCAGCCCGCACCGGTCGTCGGCTCGTTGCTCGGCGAGCTGCGGGTGTTCACCCGGCAGGACGTCGTTCTCGCCATCATCCTGACCGCGGCGGGGAACCTGGGCGTCGTCACCGTGTTCAGCTTCCTGGCGCCGCTGGCCACCGACGTCAGCGGATTCTCCGCCCAGGCGGTACCGGCGCTGCTGCTGCTCTACGGCACCGGCGCCGTCCTCGGCAACTTCCTGGGCGGCTGGCTGGCCGACAAGACCCTCATGCCCTCGCTCACCATGCTGTTGGCCGTGCTGGCGGGTGTGCTCGCGGTCGGCTGGCCGGCCAGTGGCCACCAGGTGTCCGCCGGCGTGCTGTGGTTCGTCCTCGGCGTCCTGGCGTTCGCCATCATCCCCGGCATGCAGACCCGGGTGCTGACCACTGCCCAGGCCGCCCCCACCCTGGCCGTCGCCGTCAACGCCTCCGGCTTCCAGCTCGCCGCCGCGTTCGCCGGGTGGCTCGGTGGACGGATCATCGACGGGCCCGGCCCGCGGACGATCTACCCGGTCGCCGCCGCGCTCACGGTCGCGGGCCTGCTCGTCGCGCTCTCTGCGCTGCGGCGCGACCGCCGTCGCGCCGCAGCGGCTCAGAGCTTGGGTGCGGGTTCGGTGTCCGCCCCGGCGGCCTCGGTCTCCTCCCGCGGCGCGGGGATCGACCGCGGGTCGTCCTCGTCGGCGAAGTAGTCGTCGGGCTCGGTGCCGTCGACACCGTCGGGGACCCGGCCGGCCCGCAGCACCAGCGTGCCGATCGCGGCGACCAGCAGGTTGACCGCGACCGCGACCAGTCCGACGTAGATCGTCTTCGGGGTGTCGAGGCCGAACTTCTCCAGGGGGAAGGCGGAGCCACCGAAGTGGGCGCGACCGGTGGCCGGGTTCGGGATCTGGTAGAGCATCCACATCCCGAGCCCCATCCCGGCGACCCAGCCGGCGATCAGCGCGCCCCGGTGGAACCAGCGGGTGTAGAGGCCGAGCGCGACGGCCGGCAGCGTCTGGAGAATGATGACGCCGCCGATGAGCTGCAGGTCGATCGAGAACTGCGGGTCGAGGAAGACGATGCAGGCGACCGCCCCGATCTTCACGACCAGCGACGTGACCTTGGAAACGCTCGCCTCCTGGGCCGGAGTGGCGTCCCGGCGCAGGTACTCCTTGTAGATGTTGCGGGTGAAGAGGTTGGCGGCGGCGATCGACATGATCGCGGCCGGCACGAGCGCCCCGATGCCGACCGCGGCGAACGCGACCCCGGCGAACCAACTCGGGAACTGCTGGTCGAACAGCAGCGGCACCACGGTGTTGTTGTCGACGGTGCCCTCCGACGCGCCGGGCAACGGGGTGACCTCGGCCGCGATCGCCATGTAGCCGAGCAGGGCGATCAGCCCGAGCAGCAGGCTGTACGCGGGCAGCGCCGACATGTTCCGCTTGATCACGTCGCGGTTCCGGGCCGCCAGGACGCCGGTCAGGCTGTGCGGGTAGAGGAAGAGCGCCAGTGCCGAGCCCAGCGCCAGCGTGATGTATTGCAGCTGGTTGTTCTGGTTCAGCAGGACGCCGTCCCCGGGCGACGGGCTGGCGTCGAACCTGGCGTCCGCCGCGGCGAAGATCTCGCCCCAGCCACCCAGCTTGTACGGCAGGTAGAGGACCGCCACCAGGATCACGATGTAGATCAGCGAGTCCTTGACGAAGGCGATCAGCGCCGGAGCGCGCAGCCCCGACTGGTAGGTGTAGGCGGCCAGGATGGCGAAGGCGACGATGATCGGCAGGTGTCGGGCCAGCGGGCTCTCCCCGGTGACCCCCATCGTCTTCAGCACCGCCTCGATCCCGACGAGTTGCAGCGCGATGTACGGCATCGTCGCGACGATCCCGGTGATGGCGACGAGCAGCGCCAGGGTCGGCGAGTCGAACCGTCGACGGACGAAGTCGGCCGGGGTGACGAAGCCGTGCCGGTGCGAGACCGACCAGAGCCGCACCAGCACCAGGAAGGCCATCGGATAGATGATGACCGTGTACGGCACCGCGAAGAACCCGGCCGCGCCGGCCCCGAACAGCAGCGCCGGCACCGCCACGAAGGTGTACGCGGTGTAGAGGTCGCCACCGACCAGGAACCAGGTGATCCAGCCGCCGAAGTTACGCCCGCCGAGCCCCCACTCGTCGAGATGCTCCATGTCCTTCGGCGCCCGCCAGCGGGCGGCGACGAAGCCCATCGCGCTGACCAGGAGGAACAGCAGTGTGAAGATGATGATCTCAGTGAGATGGTCCCGCCACACCGCGGCTCACCTCCGCTTCTTGGTCATCTGGTAGACGAGGGTGGTGGTCCCCACCCCAAGGGCGATGAAGGCCAGTTGCAGCCAGTAGAAGAGCGGGAAGTTGAACAGCCGGGGTGAGTCGGCGTTGAACAACGGCGTGACCAGCGGCACGACGATCGGAACGAAGAGCAGCCAGTTCCAGGGGCTGTGGTCCTTGGCTCTGGAGGTCGACGCGGTCGACGCCGCCTCCGTACCCGGTTCGCTCATGCCGTCTCCTCGCTACGGTCGCCGCGGGGTCGTGACCCGGGTCGCCGTCCCACCCAGCCCGGTCGGTCCCGGAGCTGCCCCGCAACACGCCGGCCGCCCGGGTGGAGACCTCCACGATCGACGCGGAGTCGAGGCGGGATGGTAACCGCAGGTCGTGACGCCGGAGGTTAGGTCAACGTGCCGGTCGTCACGTCACGGCGACCTGATCGTTGCGCCCAACGGCGACTCCGGTGCGCCGAACGGTGATCACCCCTTCCGGGCGGAAACGCGACAAAGCACGTCACAGCAGACGATTACCCATGTGAAAACATCGAAAGACCACGATTCATCTTGATCGACCCGAGCCGGGTTTGCCATCCTGGCGCGGTGCCCCGATTCCCCTCGTACGACGCGACGGAGTTGGCGTACCACGTCCTCGGATCCGGGCCGCCGCTGGTCTGCCTGCCCGGTGGGCCGGCCCGCGCGTCGAGCTACCTCGGCGACCTGGGCGGACTGAGCAGAGAGCGGACCCTGCTCCTCCTCGACCTGCGGGGCAGCGGCGAGTCGGCGGTCCCGGAGGACCCGGCGACGTACCGGTGCGACCGGATGGTGGACGACGTCGAGGCGTTCCGGCGGCACCTCGGGCTGGAGCGGATGGACCTGCTCGCCCACTCCGCCGCCGGCAACCTCGCCGAGCTGTACGCGGCCCGGTTCCCGGAGCACCTGGCCCGGCTGGTGCTGGTCACGCCCGGGCTGCGCGCGGTCGGCGTCGAGACGGTCGGCTTCGCCGAGGCGGTCGAAGCCCGCTCGACCGAGTGGTGGTATTCCCGGGCAAGGCCGGCGCTGGACGCCTGGCAGGAGGCCAACGCCCGGGGCGACGACCCCGCCGAGGTACGCGAGCTGCGCGCGGCCGCCACGCCGTTCTCGTACGGCCGTTGGGACGAACGGGCCCGGGCACACGCCGAGGCCGAGCAGTGGGAGCTGGCCGAGGCGGCCGCCACCGGCTACTACGCCGGCTTCGACCCGGACGTCGCCGCCGTCCGGGCCGGGCTGGCCGCGCTCGACGTCCCCGTCCTGATCCTCGCCGGGGAGCTGGACCCCGCCCCGACCCCGGCGGCCGCCGGGCAGCTCGCCGCGCTCTTCCCGCGCGCCGAGGTCACGGTCCAGGACGGCGCCGGCCACCACCCGTGGATCGACGATGCGGGCAGGTTCCGCACGGCCGTCCTCACCTTCCTCGGCCGCGACTGAGGCGGACGGAGCGGCCCGGGGCGGGTCAGATTCCCCCCAGGTGGGCGGTGTCGTTGACCGACCGCACCGCCATCCCGCCGTCCGGCCAGACGTCGAGCACGGAGAGCCCGGCCGGATCGAGGTACAGCCGGTGCAGGAAGGCGTCGGTCGCGGCGAGGGCCTCCCGCAGCGCGATCTTCAACGGCGAGACGTGCGAGACCACCACCACCGTCTCCCCGGGGTACGCGGCGAGCAGCGCGGCCATCGCCCGGCGGACCCGGACCGCGACCTCGGCGAACGACTCGCCACCCGGCGGGGCCACCTCGGTGGAGGCGAGCCAGGCGTCCATCTCGGCGGGCCATCGTTCGCGTACCTCGGCGAAGGTCCGCCCCTCCCACTCGCCGAAGTCGCACTCGACGAGGTCCGGCTCGACCGTCACCGGCACGCCGCCGAGCCCCTCCGCGACGACCCCGGCGGTCGCCGTACACCGGGACAACGGCGAGCTGACCACGGCCGCGACCGACGCGGCCAGCCCGGCCACCCGAAGGGCCGCCGCCCTCGCCTGGGCCAGACCGCGGTCGGAGAGGGGCACGTCGCCCCGGCCGGAGTACCGGCGCTGTTCGGTGTAGGCGGTCTCGCCGTGCCGGAGCAGCAGCAGCCGGGTCGCGGTCTCGGCCGGACGCGGCTCCCAGGAGCTCCGCGCGGTGGAACCCTGGGCCGCGACCCCGTGCGCCCGGGCCCGACCGGTCGCCTCGGCACCCGCCGCGCCGGTCGTCGCCGCGCCCCGCGCCGTGGCGGAGGCCGCCGCCCGCTCGGCCGCCGCGGCCGTCGCCTCGCTCTCCGGGGCCGTGCCGGCCGCCAGGTCCATCGCCGCGTTCGCCAGGGCGTCGGCGTGCCGGTTCCGCTCTCGCGGCACCCAGGTGTACGTCACCGCGTCGAACCGGCGGACCAGCCCGGCCGCCTGCGCGGCGAGCGGCCGAAGCCCGGCGTGCTTGATCTGCCAGCGTCCCGCCATCTGTTCGACGACCAGCCTGGAGTCCATCCGCACCTCGACCTCGGCCGCCCCCGCCTCGCGGGCGGCCTCCAGGCCGGCGATCAGACCCCGGTACTCCGCGACGTTGTTGGTGGCGACCCCGATCGACTCCGAGCGCTCCGCCAGCACCTCGCCGGTCTCGGCGTCCCGGACCACCGCGCCGTACCCGGCCGGGCCGGGATTGCCCCGCGCCCCGCCGTCGGCCTCGACCACGACCCTCCGACCCGGCACCGCCGCTCCCCCGGCCCGACCGGGCACCGGCCCCGTCACAGCCCCGACTCGGCGGTACGGACCATGATCCGCCGACACTCCTCGCAGCGCACCACCTCGTCCGGGGCGGCCGCCCTGATCCGGGCCCGGTCCGCCCCGGACAGCTCCAGCCGGCAACCGCCGCACCGGCCGCCGGTGAGCAGCGCCGCGCCCAACCCGCCGGACGCCTCCCGGATCCGGTCGTAGAGCGCCACCAGGTCGGCCGGCAGGTCGGCGGCGAGCGGCTGTCGCGCCCGGGTCTTGAACTCCTCCTCCTTGGCGATCTCGGCCAGCGCCCGGTCCCGGCGTTCCTCGGCCTCGGCACGCCGCTGCCGCGCGGCGGCGATCCGCTCCTGGATCCCGTCGAGAACCCCCTGCGCGGTCTCCCGCTGCTCCATCAGCTCCAGCTGGGCGTCCTCCAGCTCGGACTGCCGCCGGTTGAGCGAGACCAGCTCGTGCTGCAACGCCTCCAGCTCCCGGGCCGGCCCGCTGCCCGCGGTCAGCCGCGCCTCGTCCCGCTCCTTGCGGAGCCGGACCTGCTCGACGTCCCGCTCCAGGCGGCTGATGTCGCGGTCCAGGTCGTCGACCGCGACCTGGGCCCGAATCCGCTCGTCCTCCAGCGCGGAGAGCTCCCGCGCCAGCGACTCCAGCTCGGCGTACTCGGGCAGGGTACGGCGCCGGTGCGCGAGCTGGGCGAGCCCGGTGTCGATCGCCTGCAGGTCGAGCAGACGGCGCTGGTCCTTCGGGTCGGCCTTCATGGGCGGGGCTCCTTGTCCACGGCGGAGGCGGGGGACGAAGCGTGCAGCGTCCACGGGTCGGTGTCCAGGTCGGAGACGACCGCCTCCACGGGAAGCTTGGCACGCAGGTAGTCGGCGACGTCGTCCAGCCAGGGACGCTCGGTCGCCCAGTGCGCCGCATCCAGCAGCGCCGGCCCGTCCTCGGCGACGTACTCGCTGGCCGGATGGTGGCGCAGGTCGGCGGTGAGGAAGGCGTCGGCCCCGACCCGCCGGGCGTCCGCCAGGTACGCGTCGCCGGAGCCGCCACTGACCGCCACCGTCCGGATCACCCGGGCGGGGTCGCCGGCCGCGCGCACCCCCCAGGCGGTCGGCGGCAGGGCCCGGGCGGCGTACGCGGTCAGCTCGTCCAGGGTCATCGGGGTCGGCAGCCGCCCGACCCGCCCGATGCCCCGTCCCTGACCGGCGGCGGGGCTGTCCGGGGCGGCCGGACGCAGCGGGCGCAGGTCGGTCAGTCCGAGCCGGGCCGCCAGGGCATCCGAGACCCCGGGGTCGGCGACGTCGGCGTTGGTGTGCGCGACGTAGAGGGCGACGTCGTTACGGATCAACCGGTGCACGATCCGTCCCTTGTACGTCGTCGCCGCCACCGACGACACGCCCCGCAGCAGCAGCGGATGGTGCGCGACGATCAGGTCGGCGCCGTGGTCGAGCGCCTCGGCGACGGTCTCCGGGACCACGTCGACCACGCAGTGGACCCGGCGGACCGGGGCGGCGGGCTCACCGACCACCAGACCCACCCGGTCCCACCCCTCCGCCCAGGACGGCGGGTAGCGCGCGTCCAGCACCGCCACGACGTCGGCCACGCTGGCCGTCGGAGATCCGGATGCCCCCACGGCGGCCCAGCTTACCGGCGACCGTGGGTGATCCGCGGTGCCGGCCGCTCCCGTCGGCGCGCCAGGACCACGCCGCCCCGCCGACCGATCCGCTCAGCCGAGCTGGCCGCTGACCGAGAACCGGCTCCGCAGCGCCGCCGCCGCCATCTCCCACGGGAAACGGTCCAGGTACCGCTCCCCGGTGCCCGGAGCGTGCAGGGGCATGACGTGGTCACCGAAGAGCACCGTGACGTTCCAGTCCCGAAGCCGGGCGATGCTCTCCAGGAACGCCGGGTGCGCGGCCATCGCCGAGTTGGTGAACGGCATCGCCACGATCGGCAGGCCCTTGCCCAACCCCTCCACCAGGAGGCCGAGGGCGAGCGTGTCGGCGATCCCCGCGGCCCACTTGTTGATGGTGTTCACCGTCGCCGGAGCAACGATCATCGCGTTGGCCTCCGGCAGCACGTCCGGATCGCCGGGGTTCTTGTACGTCGAGCGGACCGGGTGGCCCGTCTGCCGGGCCAGGGCCGGTACGTCGGCGAACCTCGTCCCGTCCGGGGTCAGCACCACGCAGACGTCCCAGCCGTCGCGCTGCGCGTGGCCCACCAGCCGCCCGACGTGCCGGGTCACCGGCGAGCCGCAGGCGATGACGTACAGGACCCGGGACCCGATCGACTCCGCCGGCACCGGACCCGCCTGCCGCCGCGCGGTCACACTCCTACTCCCATGTGCTCAGCCAACTCCGCAATCGGCGCGGGCGGCGCACCCCGTGTGCGACGCAGCACGTTCGACATCACCTCGTGGGCGATCGGACGGCACCGGATCTCGGAGGGGGCGAGCCGGTCCCCCTCCACCAGCGCCTCGCCCGCCTTGTCGAGGGCGCCGATCTGGGCGAACCCGCGGGCCAGGTCCAGCATGTGGTGGGCGCGCCGCTCCGGCAGCAGCGCGTTGAAGCCCTCCCGCCCCAGGATGCGCCGCTCGTGGGTCTCCACCGCGTACCGGCCCTCACCCAGCTCCACCGCTGCCGCGGCCCGGTGCAGCTCCAGGTTGGTCGGGCCGAAGCAGGTCCAGTAGCAGTTGTCGTCGCGGCCGAGCCGCTCCGCCGCCTCCGCCGCACCGTTGACCAGATCCCGGACGGTGGTGTTGTCGCCCATCCGGGCCGCCGCCATCGCTCCCTGTAACAGCAGCATCCCGTACACCGAGAGCCGTTCGTCGCTGGCGTCGTTGCTGCCGCCCGGGGCGATCCGGTTGGCGAAGCTGACGTTGACCTCCAGGGCCGCCCGAGCCCGGCCGAGGGCCAGCAGCGCGTTGCCGACCCGGTACGTCGCCACCCCGGCGAGCAGGGGATCCTCGGCCCGCTGGGCCACCGCCATCGACCGGTCGGCGGCGAGCCAGGCCAGCTCGTACTCGCCGAGTTTGCGCAGCGCCGAGGAGGCGATCTGGTACACCTGCCCGAGCAGGTGGGCGGCGCGCGGGGCATCGTCGCCACTGGCCGTGCTGTCCAGCGCCTGCGCGTCCCGCAGCAGCTTCGGCAGCGCCCGGGTCAGCACACCGTAGCGGGCGTACTGGTAGGTCAGCCAGGCGTGGCTGACGGACTTGGCCACCTCGGCCAGGGAGGGTGGCTCGGGGCTGGCGACGAAGAACGAGGTCATCGAGTCGTACCGCTCCAGCGCCGACCGGATCGCCTCCACCTCGACCTCGTCGATGCAGCTGAGGGCGTCGGTCCGGCGAGCCGGCGCCTTGCCGAGCAGCAGTTGGGCATCGAGTTGGAGGACGTCGGCGATCTCGTACAGGACGGAGAACTTGTCGAGGCGGCGTACTCCCCGCTCGATCTTGTCGACCCAGCTCTTCGACTTCCCGAGCCGATCGGCGAAGACCTGCTGCGACATCTTTCGGCGACTGCGCCAGTAGGCGACGCGACGACCGATCGGCAGCTCGTCCACCTTCGCTCCCCTTCCTCCTCGTCGGACCGTCCTTTCCCGGACGCCCGCACCGGCTGCATCGGCGCTGCTCCCGGCGATGTGGGTCGCACAGCATGTACGTCGCCCCATACCCGGCCGCTCGTAGTTTTCGATGCAACGTGCGGCTGTATGACCGGACAAACGACCGCGATAGGTGCCAGTGACGGGCTTCGACCCCCGTACTGGTTGAGATCGTCGAATTAGGGGGTTCGTAGCAATGTGGGGCAGAGTCCGCCCGCCTACCGTCCGTCTCAGCCAACTCGACCGGGTTCGGCTGCGGCGGGTCGCGGTCCGTTACGCCAGCCACGGCTGGCCCGTCACCCCCGGTGCCTGCCTGGCCCGGCACCGCTTCGTCTGCGGCCGGGCCGGCTGCCCGACGACCGGCTGCCACCCCGCGCTGGAACAGTGGGAACAGCAGGCCAGCGCGGATCCGGCCCGGGTGGCGAGCTGGTGGCGGCTCCGTCCACATGCGATCCTGCTCGCCACCGGGCGCGCCTTCGACGTGCTGGAGGTCCCCGCCTACCTCGGCCGGTACGCGCTCGACGAGGTCCGGTCCCGACCCGGCCGGGGCGCCGCCGGGGTCGTCGGTCCGATCGCGGCCACCCCGGGTGGGCGCTGGATGTTCCTGGTCAGTCCCGGCGAGACACTCCGGCCGGAACTCGACGAGTCGCTGTACGTCATCCGGCACGGCGCCGGCTCGTGGATCCCGGCGCCGCCGACCCGGCTGCCGGAGGGAACGGTCCGCTGGGTGCACTCGCCGGAGGAGAGCCGCTGGCGGCTGCCGGACCCGCACCGGGTCCAGGACATCCTGCTGGATGCCCTGGACGCGCTCACTCCGACGTTCCCGGCCCCGTCGTCCCCCTCCCGCCTTCCCACTCCCCGCCGCGGCAGCTGACCCCGCCCGCGTAGGCAGGGCCGCTCCACGCCGTCCGGGGGCCGCCGCACCTTCTGGCCGTCGTGCCCGCTTCGCCGCCTTCGCGGTGGGAGCGGGAGAAGCGGGAGAAGCGTGAGAGCGGCCCGGGACCGGGTACTCCCGGACCGGACTGGTTGACGCCTGAGGAAGGGGCCCTCGCCATGCTCAGCAAAGAGGATCAGCGCCGCTTCGACGAGATCACGCACCACCTTCGCGTAACCGATCCGGAGTTCGTTGCCCGCCTGGGCGACCGGGCCAGACTGCGCCGCGCCCGGCTGATACTCGTGTTGACGTTCGTGCTCTGGGCGGCCGTACCGGCCCTGGTCGTCGTCGGCGGCTGGTTGGCCGTGACGCTGGCGCCGGCGGTCCTGGTCGCGGCCACCCTGCTGATGTGGCAGGCCCGGCGGCACCGGTGGTGACCGCCGTCGGGCGTGGCCGGTGGTCGGGGCCGGGTCAGTCCGTGGCGGCGCCGAACCGCGCGTAGGCCCGGCCGAGCCGTTCGACCAGGCCGGGTCCGCCGATCGCCGCGTCCGGTGCCCCGAGCTGCCGCAACACCAGACCCGGTTCCGTTGCCAACACCGGCGCGCGGGACGGCAGCGGAACCGGGGTGAGCCAGAACCGGTCGACCACCTCGGCCAGGGACGCGGCGGGCAGGTCGGCCAGGGCCACCTCGGCGCCGACCGGCGGCGGCTCCGGGACCGCCACCTCCGAACGATCGTCGGGCTGTGCCCCGACCCGGGCCCGACCGGCGGTGCCGCGACGACGGCCCGACCGACGGCCGCCCCGGGTGGGCGCGCCCGGCGCCGGATCCTCCCCCGCATCGTCGCCGTACCCGTCGCCGCCGTGTGCGACAGCGGCGGGGCGCCCGGCGTCGGCGCCGCGCAGCGTCCGAAGGCGGGCGAGCAGGCGCGCCCGGTCGCGGCCCCGCCAGTGCAGCAGCTGGAACGGATCCGCGTCGAACGCCTCGGCCAACAGGTAGAAGGCGGCCGCCAGGTGCTTGCACGGCACGGCGACGTCGGGGCAGGTGCACCGCTGCGTGAGCTCGTCGATCGAGCGGGGAAACAACGGCGCGCCCGCCTCGGCGAAGACCTGCTCCAGCTCGGGCGGTACGTCACCGGCCAGCAGCCGGGCGCTGTACAACGCCTGCGCGGCGAGCAGCCGTTCGACCCGAACCCAGACCCGTTCCCCGAACGGCCGAAACCGGATCGACACCCGGTACGGCTCCGGCCGGGAGCCCTGCACGACGGCGGTCACCTCGCCGGGTGCCACGTCGAGGGAGATGACCTGCCCCGCCCGGGCGTACGACCGGCCCCGGGTGAGCCGGCTGCCGAGCGCGAACGATTCGAGGACGTCGACGAAGCGGCGTGACCACCAGGACTGTCCGATGGCGCCCCGGGTGCTGCGTGCCCGCAGCCCGCCCGAGACCCGGCGGGGTCGGCCGTAGTCGGCGAAATCCGTCCAGCCCTGCCGCCCGGTCACCCCCGCACCTCCCGCCGTTCTCCCGTCGGCTCCTCTCCCGTCGGCTCCAGAGGTCTCACTCCACCACCGCCCCGGACTCCAGCGCGAAGAGCCGGCGCAGCTCCGAGGTCGACAGCTCGGTGAGCCACTGCTCACCGCTGCCGACGATCCTGGCGGCGAGCCCTCGCTTCTCGGCGATCAGCGCGGCCACCTTCTCCTCCACCGTGCCGGCACAGACGAACTTGCGGACCTGGACGGCGCGACGCTGACCGATCCGGAACGCCCGGTCGGTCGCCTGGTCCTCCACCGCCGGGTTCCACCACCGGTCGACGTGGATCACGTGGTTGGCGGCGGTCAGGGTCAGCCCGGTGCCCCCGGCCTTCAGCGAGAGCACGAAGAGCGCGGGACCGTCGTCGCGCTGGAAGCGCGCGACCATGGCGTCCCGCTCCGCCTTGCCGACGCCGCCGTGCAGGAAGAGGACCTCGCGGCCGAACCGGGCCGCCAGGTGGGCGCGAAGCATTCCGCCGAACTCGGCGTACTGGCTGAACAGCAGCGCTTTGTCGCCCGTGGCGAGGATCTCCTCGACGATCTCCTCCAGCCGGGCCAGCTTGCCGGAGCGTCCCGGCAGCGGGGAGCCATCCCGGAGCAGCTGGGCCGGGTGGTTGCAGACCTGCTTGAGCTTCGTCATCGTGGCGAGCACCAGCCCGCGCCGCTCGATCCCCTCGCTCGACTCGATCTTCGCCATCATGTCGTCCAGCACGGCCTGGTACATCGAGGCCTGCTCCCGGGTGAGGTTGCAGAACACCTCCATCTCCAGCTTCTCCGGCAGGTCCGTGATGATCGACCGGTCGGTCTTCAGCCGACGAAGCACGAACGGGCCGGTGATCCGGCGCAGCCGGGCCGCCGCCTCCTCGTCGCCGTGCCGCTCGATCGGTTCGGCGTACCGGCGCTTGAAGCTCGGGGCGCTGCCCAGCAGGCCCGGGTTGGCGAACTCCATGATCGACCAGAGGTCGGCCAGCCGGTTCTCCACCGGCGTACCGGTGACCGCCACCCGGTGCCGGGCCGGCAGCGACCGGACCGCGGCGGCCTGCCGGGTCGCGGCGTTCTTGATCGACTGCGCCTCGTCCACCACGACCCGGTGCCAGTCGACCTCGGCCAGCGCGGCGGCGTCCCGGGCCGCCAGCGCGTACGTGGTCACCACCAGGTCCGCCTCCCGGACCGCCGCGGCGAACCGCGCACCGCGCGCCCGCTCGGCCCCGTGGTGGACGTGGACCCGCAGCTGGGGGGTGAACCGGGCCGCCTCGCGCTGCCAGTTGCCGACCAGGGACATCGGGCAGACCAGCAGGGTCGGCCCGGCCTCCGGCGGGTCCCCGGCGAACAGCGCGAGCAACTGGACCGTCTTGCCCAGTCCCATGTCGTCGGCGAGGATGCCGCCGAGCCCGAGCGACTCGAGAAAGGTCAGCCAGGCAAGCCCTCGCCGCTGGTACGGCCGGAGCGTGCCCCGGAAGCCCGCCGGGGCGTCCCGGTCGACGAGATGTCGTTCGACCTGCCCGGCGAGCAGGTCGCCGAGCGGGCCGTCCGCCTCGACCGCCAGCACCGGCAGCGCCCCCGGCTCGTCCGGGCTCTCCAGGCCGAGCCGGAGCAGGTCGCCGACGGTCAGCTCGCCCCGGGTCTGGAGCAGTTTCAGCCCGGCGGCGAGCCGCCTGGGGTCCAACTCGACCCACTGGCCGCGGAGCCGCACCAGCGGGGTCTTGAGCCTGGCCAGCGCCTGGAGTTCGGCCGCCGAGAGCGGCTGGTCCCCGATCGCCAGCTCCCATTGGTAGTCGACCAGTGCCGCCATCCCGAGCGCGCTGCGCCCGGCGACCGTGCCGGGAGCGGTCCGGGTGGTGGCCCGCAGCCGGGCACCGAGCCGGGCCCCCGGCCGCTGCCACCATGACGGCAACAGGACGCCGAAGCCGGCCGCGTGCAGCACCGGAGCGCCCTCCCGGAGGAAGCGGTACGCGCCCTCGGTGTCCAGCTCCATCCCCTTTGGCGTGGCGGTACGCAGCGCGTCCTCCAACTCCGGCCAGAGCCGGCTGGCCCGGCCCAGCTCGGTCAGGAGCGTCTCCTGCGGCGCGGCCAGGTGCCGGGCGAGCGCCCGCAGGTCCGCCGTGGCCGTCCAGATCCGGTCGGCGCCGACGACCAGGCTCGGTTCGTCGGCCGCCTGCAACGCGAACTCGATCCGCCAGCGCCGCTCCGCCACCGGCGGAGCCTCCCCGGCCGTCGGGTCGGCAGGGCCGGTGGTCGGGTCACCATCGCCGGTCTGCGCGGCAAGCAGCCCGACCAGGTCGTCGTCGACGGGGGTGGGGGGCTCCACCAGCCGGAAGCAGGCGCGGACCGGCCCGCCGGCCGCGTCCCGCTGCCAGGCCCGCAACTGTGCGTCGAGCACGCCGAGCGCGTCCGGTGGCGCGGTGAAGCCGCGCTGCCGGCCGGTCAGCGCCCGCAGCCAGGCCCGGACCGCCGCGTCCACGCCGGTGGCCCGGGCGACACCGGTCAGGCGTACGCCCTCCAGGGCGCTGCGCGCGGCGGCGTCGGTGAGCGCGTCGAGCGCATCGGCGACGACCGCCGTCGCGGTGGCGTCCGTCGGGTCGTCCTCCCCCGCCGATCCGGGCGCCGCCGGCCCCCTCGACGCCGCGCCCGCCGGATCCCCGGTACGCCCCGAGGCCGTGCCGCCTCCGGCGCCGGCCGGACCCGTTCGAGACCCCCGGGGCGGCACCGGCCGTGCCGAACGGACCACCGGGGGCAGCGCCAGCGTCAGGGCCCGGGCCCAGCCGGCGTCCGCGCCGGTCAGCAGCGGTCGCCACACCGCCTCGGCCAGCTCGGTGGCGTCCCCGGCGGCCCGACGGCGACTCCTCGGCGTACGGCCGCCCGGGACGGCCGGACGCCGGAGTCCGGGCAGGGTCCGGCCCCGGCGTACCAGGTCGACGGCGAACTCGGCCAGCCGTGCCAGATGCCGCACCGAGGCGCCGGGCACCGGGGCGTTGACCCCGAACGGCTCCTCGCCGGCGAACGCCAGCAGGACGGGGAGCGCGTGGTCGGCGTCGTACTCCAGGGTCGGCACCCGCCACCCGGCGAGGCCGACCGGGCCCGGACCCGGCTCGACCGGTTCGGTGCGGACCAGCTCCGGCGAGTCGGTGGGCGCGCCGTCGCGGGTCGGCAGGGTGAGCAGGGCGGTGCCGGTCACCGCCTTGGCGGCGAGGGCGCCGAGGGCGTCGGCCAGTCCGGGATGACCGGCGGCGAACGGGTGCGGCCGCTCCCGCGCCGGGCGACCGGGCCGACGCGGCGGACGGGGCGGCAGGGTGGAGTCCTCGGCCCACAGGGCGAGCCGGCCACCGGCCAGCCACACACCGTGCACGACCAGCACGACGCCCCCTCCCCCGGCTCCCACGACCGGCCCCCTCCAGGCCGCCGGCCTCTTTCTAGCACCCCGCCGGGGAAGGGACCGGTCCGGCACACGCCGGGGTCCCGGAGACGCGGCCGAGGTCGTCACCCGTCCAGTCGCGAATCGAACACTTTCGCCCCGCCGTCCGTACTACCGGACAAGATGACGATAGTCGTGGATGCGTCGACATCCGGAGGCGAGGCGGTGACCATGGATTTTCCCATCGTGCAGCGCGCCACCCCCGGGCGCTACCTGCTCCGTGGGCTGCTCCGCTGCGGGCCCTGCGGCGAGCTGCTGATCCCGTCCTTCTCGTCGAACGGACGCCGCTACTACGGCTGTCCGCGGCGCCGCTGCCCCCGCCCCTGGGTGCCGGCGGAGCAGACCGAGCAGGTGGTCTGGGAACAGGTGGCGGCGCGGCACGGCACGGCGGCTCGTGACGCACCGGTCGAGCAGCGGCTGGCCATGCTCAACGCCGTGCTCGCGGAGGTCAGGGTCGGACTGCGGGTCGCGGATCTCGAGTACCGGTGGCGCTGAGCGGTCGGAAGCGTCGGCACCGAACCGGACCGTCCGGCACCGGGTGCCGCCTCCGCCCCGGTATGGCCCACCGCCCGCCGGCGCCGGTCCACGCCGCTCGCCGCCCGCCCGCACCGGCGCACACCGCCCGCCGGTACGGGCCGATCGGCTGCGCCGGTACGCCGACGGCGGCAGGATGATCCCATGGAGGCCACCACGGAGATTCCGCTGGTCGGCGGCGTCGCCGACGGCGACACGGTGATCGTCGACCTCGACGTACACGGCCGGCCGCCGCTCACCCACCACCACCTGGTCGACAACGAGCTGGCCCGGGCGGAGATCTACGAGTTGGAGGCGGTCGCGGGCGAGGGGCCGCCCTGGGTCTACCGATGGCGCGGCACCGCCGCCTGATGGGAGCAGATGCGCGCGTTCTCCGGGCGGCCGGGCGTGACCGCGGTTCGCCCGCCTACGCCTGTGGACGCCCCGCCCACATCGCCCGGATCGGGTGGGCGGGCCGTCGCCCACCCACCCGCGTCCCCGGCTGGCCGCGGCGGCGCTACCGGCGGACCAGTCGGACGGTGGCGATACTGCCCAGGGTCAGCGCGCCGAGTAGCACCGCCCAGATGACGGTGGTATTCAGGCCGGTCCCGAACTCCGCGTTGGCCCGGGCGGCGGCGACCAGGCCCTCCTCCTGCGGCGCCGGCAGGGCGACCGGGGGCAGTTCCGCGTACCGGACCAGGCCGGTGCTCTCCAGCATGCTCATGTGGTTCATGACATAGCCGTTGGCCTGCTCGGCGAGCTTGCGGACGATGTCGTTGCGGGTCCCGGCGCGGACGGCGCCGATCACCGGAAAGATGGCCCCGTGCGCCGCCCGGAGCCGGTCCACGAAGATCCGGTCGAAACGGGCGCCCGAGGCGTTCTTCATCTCGTCGAGCCAGCCCTTCTGCTGGGCGTTCGGCTCGGTGGGCAACTGGACCCCCAGTTTGTTCGCCGCCTCGACGACCAGCTGGTCCAGTTCGTAGTGCTGGGCCGCGATCTCAGCGCCGACCTTGCGAACCTCGGCCTTGCTGCCCTTCTCGGACGCCATCTGTCCGGCCGGCATCTCCCACAGCCCGGCGAGCCGTACGCCGTTGAGCAACGCCATGTCGGAGGCCCCGAGCTGGGTCGGGCCGGCGGGTGCGGCCAGTCCCGCGGCGGGCATCAGGAGCAGCCCAGCGACGAAACCGACCAGAGCGGCGGCCGTCCGACGCGTTGCCTTCCCCCACGATCGGGCCGTGGCCACGTTCTCATCCTCCCGGGTGACACGTGTGGGTGACGGTGACGAATTCGGCCAGAACGGTATGGCCCGCCTCTTCCATGCGTCAACGTGACGGAGCAGGAGGAGAGCAAAGCTTAGGCGTCACTTAACGAAAACCTATATTGGCGGTCCGCGGGCGGCGGTGCCCGGGCTCGCTGGGGTGCGTTGCCGGGGCGTGGTACGCCATGCGTTACCGGGCCGGGCATGCCTGCCAGATCGGTGGATGACCTCAATCCTTGCCAACAAACCGACGGGATACCTCAATGCGACGGCGCGAAGCGGTGTACTGCCGGAATTCGACGAGGCGAAAGGTGTCGTGCCGGTGCGCTGGCGGGGCAGAGGTTTGGTAGCGGCCGGGCTCGGCACCGCCCGTCCGTTTGCCTGACGGGCGGTGGGCGACACCTGTACCCCGTCGACCCGGCCGGGAATGGGGTGGAAAGGTCCGCGGGGTCGTGGGCGACCACAGCGAAACCACTGGTGGGCGCGGCAGGGTTCGAACCTGCGACCCCTCGCTTGTAAGTTCTGGGCGGTCCGTCCGGCTTAGTCCGTCCGCGCTCATGACCTCGGCCGACTGCCCGCGCTCGGTCGCCACCGACCGTCCTCGTCGCGGCCTGTTGCTGTCACTGTTGCTGTCGACAGCAACCCTCGTCCGCCTGGAGCTGAACTACGCCCCGACGATCCGGACTTCGTTGGCTTCGTACGTCTCTACTCCTCCGGCGGCCCTGGTGATCACCACCGTGCCGGGGCCGCTGTAGGTCGCCGAGTCGCCCGGCCCGAGGGTGATCTCCTCGACCTGGCCGACAGCTCGAACGTACGTTGCGCGTGGGTGGCCCGGCCTCTGTTCGACCACCACCAGGCCGTCATTCTTGAGCGCTGTGATCACGGTCCGGATCGTGGTTCGGCTGACGCCGTAGCCCTGGGCCAAATCCGTCTCGCTGGGCAGTCTCGATCCCGGGGCGTACTCGCCCTCCGCCACCCTGCGGCGGATGTCGTCGGCAATCTGTCGCCAGATTGCCCGCTCCGGGTCGAACTCGATCACGAACTCGACACTAGATCCGCAGGTAGGAACCTAGGTCTGTACGTACCAATCTACGTAGCGTATGGTTGTCC
>NZ_RJWA01000050.1 GCF_003762835.1 Micromonospora sp. HM5-17
GGGCTGGGATCATTCCCGGGTCGGGTGGTCGGGGCGGCTGCTGCTTGCCGGTGGGCGGTGTGCTCCGGCCGGGTCGATGCGTAACCGTGTCGGGGCCGTGGGGATTCCGGACAGTCGGGCACGTATCGCCGGGTAGGGGGTGTCGGCGGTCACGCCCGGTGCGGCTCCCGGACGTGTGGGGGTGGAGGTACACGCTGGTTGGAGTGACTGCCACCGGCTGACCACACCGCGAGACCTGAGCGACAAATCACCCCAA
>NZ_RJWA01000051.1 GCF_003762835.1 Micromonospora sp. HM5-17
GACGGTGGTCGGAGGGTGGGCGCTGTCCTGGCCGGACTGGTGAGCTTCGCGAACCCGTCGATGATCGTGATTGGCGGTGGGTTGGCTCAGCTCGGCCATATTCTCCTCGCCGAGATTCGGAGTGTGGTGTATCGCCGGTCGTTGCCGTTGGCGACGGGGAATTTGCCGGTGGTCCTGTCCGAGCTGGGCAGCCGGGCGGGGGTTGTCGGTGCGGCCGTTCTTGCTTCCGA
>NZ_RJWA01000006.1 GCF_003762835.1 Micromonospora sp. HM5-17
TCGCCTCAGGGCACCCAACACCCGACCGCGTCGGCTGGCCGCCGGCCATGCCGCGCCGGCTCAGCGTGGCCAGGCGGCCAACCTGGCCCGGATCTGTCGGACCCGGGCGTCGTCGCAACCGTAGCGGGCGAACCGCTGGTCGGGGAGGCGATCCAGGTAGCGGCCGACGGCGACCACATCCTCCGGCTCGATCGCCGGGTCGTACTCCCGGGCGAGCCGGAGCAGCTCGTCGATCGGGTACCGCTCGAGCGCGGCGGCGATGTCGATGTAGTCGCGCACCTCGCGGCGGTTGATCAGCGCCGCGGTCTTGCTGGCCACCAGATCCCGGACGTGCATGACCGGACCGAGGTCCATCACCACCGGGCTGTGGTGCCGGTCCAGCCGGCCCAGGCTGAGCCGCAGCTGCCGGCCGCCCCGACTCACCAGGAAGTCCTTCATGTCCAGGGCGAACCCGTCGAAGAGATCCGCGAGGTCGGCGGAGGGGTCCTCGTCGACGACGGTGAAGCCGGCCGCCTCCAGCGCGGCCCGGACCTCCGTCGCCGCGGTGGCCGCCGCCCCGTCCACGTCGGCGAAGAGGTCGACGTCCTCGGTGGGCCGGGTGATCAGGCCGTGGGCCGCCCAGGCGATCCCGCCGCCCAGCACGAACCCGTGTTTGTCGGCGACGGAGAGCGCGACCCGGGCGACCTGCCGGTAGAAGTCGTCGAGATGGCCGGTGGTCATGCCGCCCGGCGGTCGAGTGCCGGACGGTCGCCGACGGACCCGGACGACAGCGTCGCCGTCGACGAGGCGGGCGCGCGGAGCACCGGGTGGTGCCGCTCCCAGGCGGCCCGGACGGCGCGCGGCAGGTTGAGCGCCGGCCACACCCGGCAGAGGAGCCGGCCGTTGAGGTAGCGGCGCAAATCGTCGGAGCGGGTGGTCTCCCGCAGTACGTTCTCGTACATCCACAGCAGCTGGTCCGGATCGGCCAGGTCGAAGACCCGGTCCGGACCCCACATCAGCCGCAGCGGCAGGGTCACCCGGCCGTGGGTCGGACCGGCCAGCTCGGTCAGGGTCCGGGACACCACGGCGGGTCGGCCCGGTCGGGCCAGTGGGGTCACCCCGGACGGGGCCGCTCCGGCGGGTCGCATGGGCTCAGGGTAACCCCAGCCGGGCCGCCCGGACGATCAGTACCCGATTCTGCGCGCCTGTCCGGCTCACCAGATCGGCGGACCATATCCGGAATGCCGGACCCGCCGCCTCGGTTATGCCTCCCGGTACGCCCGCGAGCCCCGCCCCCTGGACCGCGGGCGTACCTCTTTGCGCTGGGACGTCGGCTCGGCGCCTCTCCCCGGTATCGAGATCGAAAGGGCAACCATCAGATGAACCCGATCTTCGGGCGATGGCTCCCCGCCATCGCGGAGACCACCGTCACGCGGTGGCTGCCGGCCATCGCACAGAACCGGGCGGTACGGCGCATCCCTGCCGTCGCGGAGACCGTCACCGCACGGTGGCTGCCCGCCCTCACACAGAGCCGGGCGGTACGCCACCTGCCCGCCCTCGCCGAGACGCCGCTCGTCCGGCGCAGCGCGCTCGCCGTCGCGGGACTCACCTGCGCGGCCGCCTGCTCGGCCGTCGCCGGTGGGCCACCCGGCACCGTCGCGGCCGTTCCCGGCCACCTCGCGCCGGAGTCGGCGGCGTACACCCAGCAGCTGCGGGCCGACGGGTCGGCGCAGGACCGCGGGTCGGACGCGCAGCAGAACCAGAACGACACGCCGAGCCGGGAGACGCTGGTCCCGTACGGCGTGCAGGGCGCCCAGTCGCACATCGCCCTCGACGGCGACCAGTGGGACAACGCCAGGGAGATCGTCCGGGTCGCCCGCGACGAGGGCGTGGGTCCACGCGGTGCCGTGATCGGCGTGGCGACGTCGCTGCAGGAGTCGAAGCTGCGCAACCTGGGTCACCTGGGCGCGTACAACGACCACGACTCGCTGGGGCTGTTCCAACAGCGGCCGTCGTCCGGCTGGGGCGCGCCTGACCAGCTCACCGACCGGGACTATTCGGCGAGGGCGTTCTTCGAGGGGCTGAAGCGGGTCGACGGGTGGCGGGACATGCCGCTGACCGACGCCGCTCAGGCCGTGCAGGTCTCGGCGTACCCCTTCGCGTACGCGCAGTGGGAGGACCAGGCCGCGGACATCGTCCAGCAGGTGTGGTCGGACGCGCACTGATCCGGAACGGTCCGGACGTGCCCGCCCAGACCCTGGCCGAAACACCCGCGCCGTCACGGCGTACCGGCTAGGGTCTGGGTAACGTCCGCGCTGCGTCCTCGTCCCTGGTCGCCGCCGGTTCCCATGCTCCGGCGGGGGTCCGCGCGGCCGTCGCCGGGTGTCGTCATGCGCCGGACCGGAAACGGAAGGAGAGCGTCCACGTGGACCAGCCGGTCGGGTCGCCGGCGCTGGTCGGTCAGGAGGTGCCGGGATGGGGATCCGCACCTGGATCGAGGGCTGGCCGGTGTACCGGCAGCTCACCGGCACCGACCCGCTCGGTCGCGGCGCCGCGGCCCGGTCGCCCCGGTCCGCCAGGCTGACGCCGCGCACCGACACCGCGGACGCGGTGTTCCGGTCCATCTGCCCGTACTGTGCGGTCGGCTGCGGCCAGCGTGTCTACGTCTCCGAGGGCCGGGTGACCCAGATCGAGGGCGACCCGGACAGCCCGATCTCCCGCGGGCGGCTCTGTCCCAAGGGCGCGGCCAGCAAGAGCCTGGTGACCAGCCCCCTACGTCAGCAGCGGGTGCTCTACCGCCGTCCGTACGCCACCGAATGGGAAGAGCTGGACCTGGCGACCGCCATGGACATGATCGCCGACCGGGTCATCGCCGCCCGGGACGCGACCTGGGAGGACGTCGACGACCAGGGACGTCCGCTGCACCGCACCCTCGGCATCGCCGCGCTCGGCGGCGCGACCCTGGACAACGAGGAGAACTACCTCATCAAGAAGCTGTTCACCGCGATGGGTGCGATCCAGATCGAGAACCAGGCCCGGATTTGACACTCCGCCACCGTCCCCGGTCTGGGGGCCAGCTTCGGTCGCGGTGGCGCGACGACATTCCAGCAGGATCTGATCAACAGCGACTGCGTCATCATCCAGGGCTCGAACATGGCCGAGGCCCACCCGGTCGGGTTCCAGTGGGTGATGGAGGCGAAGCAGCGCGGCGCGAAGGTCATCCACATCGACCCGCGGTTCACCCGGACGAGCGCGCTGGCCACCACCTACGTGCCGATCCGGGCCGGCACCGACGTCGCCTTCCTCGGCGGCATCGTGCGCTACATCCTCGAGAACGAGCTCGACTTCCGGGAGTACGTCCTCGCCTACACCAACGCGGCGACCATCGTGAGCGACGACTTCCGGGACACCGAGGACCTGGACGGGCTCTTCTCCGGGTACGACCCGACGACCGGCACCTACGACCGCACGAGCTGGCAGTACCGGGGCCACGAGGAGGAGAGCGGCGGACACCAGACCGTCACCGAGCGGAACAGCGCGGCCGGACTGCGCCACGAGTCGCACGGTGCGCCGATCTCCGGGCGCGTGATGCGGGACGAGACGCTCCAGCATCCGAACTGCGTCTACCAGATCCTCAGGCGGCACTACGCCCGCTACACGCCGGAGATGGTCGAGCGGATCTGCGGCGTGCCGCGCGAGAGGTTCGAGGAGGTGGCACGGGCCTGGACGGAGAACTCGCGCCGGGACCGCACCACCATGCTGGTCTACTCGGTGGGCTGGACCCAGCACACGGTCGGGGTGCAGTACATCCGCACCGGGGCGATCATCCAACTGCTGCTCGGCAACATCGGCCGGCCCGGCGGAGGCATCCTCGCCCTGCGCGGACACGCCAGCATCCAGGGCTCGACCGACATCCCGACCCTGTTCAACCTGCTGCCGGGCTACCTGCCGATGCCGCATCACGCCCAGCACGCGACGTTCCGCGACTGGTACACCAGCATCCAGAACCCCGGGCAGAAGGGGTTCTGGGCCAACGCCCGGGCCTTCGCGGTGAACCTGCTGAAGGCGTACTGGGGCGCGGCGGCGCGACCGGAGAACGACTTCTGCTACGACTACCTGCCCCGGATGACCGGCGACCACGGTACCTACCAGACCGTCTTCAACATGATCGACGGCAAGGTCAAGGGCTACTTCCTGTTCGGGCAGAACCCGGCGGTGGGCTCCGCGCACGGCCGGGCGCAGCGGCTGGGCATGGCCAACCTGGACTGGCTGGTGGTCCGGGACTTCTTCCTGACCGAGAGCGCCACGTTCTGGAAGCACAGCCGCGAGGTGGAGACCGGCGAGATCGTGCCGGAACGCTGCCGTACCGAGGTGTTCTTCCTGCCGGCCGCCACACACGTCGAGAAGGAGGGGAGCTTCACCCAGACCCAGCGGCTGTTGCAGTGGCGGGAGAAGGCCGTCGATGCGCCCGGCGACGCCCGCTCGGAGCTGTGGTTCACCTACCACCTTGGCCGGATCATCCGCGACAGGCTGATGGGCTCCACCCGGCCCCGCGACCGGGCCCTGCTCGAGCTGGTCTGGGACTATCCCACGCACGGTCCGCACGCCGAACCGAGCGCCGAGGCGGTGCTGCGGGAGATCAACGGGTACGACATCGCCACGCGCCGGCCGTTGGCCAGCTTCACCGAGATGAAGGACGACGGTTCGACGCTCGGCGGCTGCTGGATCTACACCGGGGTGTTCGCGGACGGGGTCAACCAGGCCGCGCGGCGCAAACCCGGCCGGGAGCAGAGCTGGGTCGCCCCCGAGTGGGGCTGGGCCTGGCCGGCGAACCGGCGCCTGCTCTACAACCGCGCCTCCGCCGACCCGCAGGGACGGCCGTGGAGCGACCGCAAGCGGTACATCTGGTGGGACGAGGAGTCCGGGCAGTGGGTCGGCGAGGACGTCCCGGACTTCGAGAAGACGAAGCCGCCGGGGTACCGCGCGCCGCACGACGCGACCGGTGTCGCCGCCATCGACGGCATCGACCCGTTCATCATGCAGGGTGACGGGAAGGGCTGGCTGTACGCCCCGGCCGGTGCGGTGGACGGCCCGCTGCCGACCCACTACGAGCCGGCCGAGTCGCCGATCCGCAACCCGCTGTACGGGCAGCAGGCCAACCCGGTTCGCAAGCTGTACCCCCGGCCGGACAACCCGACGAACCCGGGCCCGCCGGAGTCGCACGCCGAGGTCTTCCCGTACATCGTCACCGTCAGCCGGCTCACCGAGCACCACACGGCGGGCGGGATGAGCCGCACCGTGCGGTACCTCGCGGAGTTGCAGCCGGAGATGTTCGTGGAGGTCTCGCCGGAACTGGCGGTCGAGCGGGGGTTGACCCACCTGGGCTGGGCACACGTGGTGACCAGCCGCTCCGTGATCGAGGCACGGGTCGTGGTCACCGACCGGGTGGCCCCGCTCCGGCTGGAGGGCCGGGTCGTCCACCAGATCTGGCTGCCGTACCACTTCGGCTACGAGGGACTGGTGCGGGGCGAGCCGGCCAACGACCTCTTTGGCGTCACCCTGGACCCGAACGTCCTGATCCAGGAGAGCAAGGTCGGCACCTGTGACGTCCGGCCCGGACGGCGGCCGACCGGCCCCGCCCTGGCCGACCTCGTCGCCGACTACCGGCGGCGGGCCGGACTCGACGGCCACGGGCCACCGGTGGCCACCGCCGACGCTGCCCGACCCGGCGACGACCCCGACCCCGAGGAGTGAGGATGGCCGAGAGCTGGACGGCCGCGCCGGCGAATCCCGCCGAGCGCGCCGGGTACGTCGCACCGCCGCCCCGGATGGGGTTCTTCACCGACACCAGCCTCTGCATCGGCTGCAAGGCCTGTGAGGTGGCGTGCAAGGAGTGGAACCTCATTCCCGGCAGCGGGCTGGACCTGCTCGGCATGTCGTACGACAACACCGGGGCGCTGACCGCGAACTCGTGGCGACACGTCGCCTTCGTCGAGCAGTCCCGAACGGCCGGCTGGCAGGCCGTGCCGCCGCTGGCCGGCGCCCCGACCGGAGCGGCGGCCAGCCCGACCACGGCCGAGGCGGGTGGCGCGGCATCCCCGGAGCAGGGGACGCTACCGGGGGTGGCGCCGGCGCCGGATCCGGCACCCGCGGCCCGGATGGCCGGTGGGGGCACGTCCCTCGGCATGCCCGGCGCGGACCTGCCCGGCCGGGGCGACCGGGGCGGGCGCGGCGACCTGCGCTGGCTGATGATGTCGGACGTCTGCAAGCACTGCACCGACGCGGCCTGCCTGGACGTCTGCCCGACGGGTGCGCTGTTCCGTACCGAGTTCGGCACGGTGGTGGTGCAGGAGGACATCTGCAACGGCTGCGGCTACTGCATTCCGGCCTGCCCGTACGGGGTGATCGACCAGCGCCGGGGCGACGGCCGCGCCTGGAAGTGCACGCTCTGCTACGACCGGCTCAGGGCGGGCCGGATCCCGGCCTGCGCCCAGGCCTGCCCCACCGATTCGATCCAGTACGGCGAACTCGACGAGCTGCGGGAACGGGCCCGGGTGCGGGTGGAACGCCTGCACGCCGAGGGGGTGACCGAGGCCCGCCTCTACGGGCACGACCCGGGCGACGGGGTCGGGGGCGACGGAGCCTTCTTCCTGCTCCTCGACGAGCCCGAGGTGTACGGGCTGCCGCCCGACCCGGTGGTGACCACTCGCGACCTGCCCCGGATGTGGCGCCGGGCGGGGATCGCCGCGCTCGCCGTGGCGGCGGCCACCGTGGCCGCGTTCGTCGGGGGTTCCCGGTGACCGCGCCGGGTCGGGGCCTGCCCGGCGAGCCGGCGGGGGAGCGCTTCCGGCGGCTCCGGGACCGACTCGACCATCCGAACGGCGGCGGGCTGCGCCGCGGCGTCCGCCGGGGCGGGGGACCGGGGCCGGGCCTGGTGGACGGCGAGCCGCTGCCGGTGCCGCCGGCCGCGTTCGCCTCCTACTACGGCCGGCCCATCCTGAAGGCACCGGTGTGGCGGCACGACATTCCCGCGTATCTCTTCTGCGGGGGGCTCGCCGCCGGGACGGCGCTGCTGGCCGCCGGGGGCGACCTGACCGGTCGGGTCGTGTTGCGCCGGGCCAACCGGCTGGTCGCGCTCGGCGCGGTCGGGGCGGGCGTGTACTTCCTCATCAATGATCTCGGCCGTCCCGCCCGGTTCCACCACATGCTGCGGATGGTGAAGCCGACGTCGCCGTTGTCGATCGGCACCTGGATCCTCGCCGGATTCGGCCCGGCCGCCGGTGTGGCGGCGGTGTCCGAACTCGCCCCGGTGCTGCCTCGCCACGGGATACCGGGCCTGGTCGGCCGGCTCATGCCGCCGGTCGGCCGCGCCGCCGGGCTCGTCTCCGCGGCGGCGGCACCGGCCCTGGCCACGTACACCGGGGTGCTGTTGGCCAACACCGCCGTGCCGAGCTGGCATGACGCGTACCCCCACCTGCCCGCCATGTTCGCGGGCAGCGCGTTGGTCGCCGGGGGTGGTGCCGCGTTGCTCACCGCGCCGACCGGGCAGGCCGATCCGGCCCGGCGACTGGTCGTGGCCGGTGCCGTCCTGGAGCGGCTTGCCGAGTACCGGGTCAGACGGATGGGGCTGACCGCCGAGCCGTACCGGCGGGGACCCGGGGGCCGGCTGCTCGCCGCCGGCCGGTTGCTGCTCGCCGCCGGAACCGCCGGGGCACTGCTCGGCCGGCGTAGCCGGACGGTCTCGGCACTCTCCGGGGTGGCGCTGCTCGCCGCGTCGGTGCTGACCCGGTTCGGAGTCTTCGAGGCGGGGATCGCCTCCGCCCGCGACCCGCGGTACACGGTGCTGCCACAGCGGCAGCGGTTGGCGAACCGAGGGCGTGGCGCCGGCGCCTGAGCCGCAGGCGGTGGCCGTCCGTGGCCGGGCCGGCGCGGCGGGTGGGGAGCGCCCGGCCGACCGTGGACCCGGCGGGCCGGTCCTCGCGTTCCACCGGTGCCCGGGGTGACCCCGCGGTGAGCTGCTGCGAGACCACCCGATATGGTCCGGGGCAGCCGTCGCCGCTGGTGGCGGCGGGTGAGTGGACCGGCGGCACCGGCGCGCGGGTCGTGCGCGATCGGGTCCGGACCGTCCCGGTTGTGTCGTTGCTCTCGCCCACCGCCCCGAGGATCACCTCGGGGGACTCACTGGTATGCACCCATCCCACTACTTACCGTAGTTTCGGGTTGCCTCGGGCTCGTGCCCCCGATTAACGAGCCGGACATGGCCCCGACATCTTGCGAATCATCCTCGCCTCCAATAAGTTTCACGCGGCAACAAAACTGAGTCGGCGATGACGAGCTGCCCGGAGGCAACGATGATGTTGGTGACGTGGCGCGGCCATCGGCCGCCGGACGCGTCCGGACCCCTCCGGCGCCGCGGTGACCGGGACCACACGGTTCCGGCCGTCCCGCGCCCCCGCTGGGCACCGAACCCCGGTCGACCACCGCGTGCGGTCCGGCGGACCGCACGGTCGGACGCGTGGCGTGAGCGCCGCGCGGTTCAGGTGGCCAACGGCTCACCGACCGGCCGTCCGGTGCCGCGGCGGAGCGGGGAGCGCGTGTCATGAGCGACGCGCCCGTCCTGCTGGAGATGCGGGGCATCACCAAGGAGTTTCCCGGGGTCAAGGCCCTCTCCGACGTCAACCTGGTGGTCCGCAAGGGCGAGATCCACGCGATCGCCGGGGAGAACGGGGCCGGCAAGTCGACCCTGATGAAGGTGCTCAGCGGGGTGTACCCGTACGGGAGCTACACCGGCCAGATCATCTACCAGGGCGCGGAGTGCCGGTTCTCGGACATCCGGGCCAGCGAGCAGGCCGGCATCGTGATCATCCACCAGGAACTCGCCCTGGTGCCCGGCATGTCCATCACCGAGAACATCTTCCTCGGCAACGAGCCCGGCCGGGGCGGTGTGATCGACTGGAAGGCCGCCAACCGGCAGGCGCTGGAGCTGCTGGCCCGGGTCGGGCTCCAGGAGGACCCGGACACGCTGATCAAGGACATCGGCGTCGGCAAGCAGCAGCTCGTGGAGATCGCCAAGGCCTTCGCCAAGAACGTCAAGCTGCTCATCCTCGACGAGCCGACCGCCGCGCTCAACGAGACGGACTCCCAGCACCTGCTGGACCTGCTGCGCGGCTTCAAGCAGCGCGGGGTCACCTCGATCATCATCTCCCACAAGCTCAACGAGATCGCCCAGATCGCCGACTCGATCACCATCCTCCGGGACGGCCGGACCATCGAGACCCTGGACGTCAAGGCGGACGGCGTCGACGAGGACCGGATCGTCCGCGGCATGGTCGGCCGGGAGCTGCACAGTCGGTTCCCGGACCACACTCCCACGATCGGCGAGGTCTTCTTCGAGGTTCGCGACTGGACGGTCCGGCACCCGATCTCGCCCGACCGCCTCGTCGCCAAGGGTTCCAGCTTCACCGTGCGGCGCGGCGAGATCGTCGGCTTCGCCGGACTGATGGGCGCCGGCCGGACCGAGCTGGCGATGAGTCTCTTCGGCCGTTCCTACGGGACGTACGTCTCCGGGCAGATCATCAAGGACGGCAAGGAGATCGTCCTGAGGTCGGTCTCCGACGCGATCCGGCACGGCCTGGCGTACGTCAGCGAGGACCGCAAGTCCCTCGGCCTGAACCTGCTCGACGACATCAAGACCTCGATCGTCTCCGCCAAGCTCGCCAAGGTCTCCCGGCGCGGGGTGGTGGACCCGGTCGCCGAGCACCGCGCCGCCGAAGGCTACCGGACCAGCCTGCGGATCAAGACCCCCACCGTCGACGAGGGGGTCGGCAAGCTCTCCGGCGGCAACCAGCAGAAGGTGGTGCTGGCGAAGTGGATGTTCACCGACCCTGACCTGCTCATCCTCGACGAGCCCACCCGGGGCATCGACGTGGGTGCCAAGTACGAGATCTACGGCATCATCCAGCAACTCGCCGACCAGGGGAAAGGTGTCATCGTCATCTCGTCGGAGCTGCCGGAGCTGATCGGGCTCTGCGACCGGATTTACACGGTCTTCGAGGGGACGATCACCGGCTGCGTTGAGCGGCGGGACGCCGATCCGGAACGCCTGATGAAGCAGATGACCTCAGCGAAGAAGGCATGACGCCATGAGCCGCGTGAAAGAACTCCAGAAGTCCCTGTTCGCGGGGACGACCTCCAACGCCCGGCAGTTCGGGATGATCTTCACGCTGGTGGCGATCGTCCTGCTGTTCCAGATCCTCACCGACGGTCTGACGCTGAACTCCAGCAACCTGATCTCGCTGGTGAGCCAGTACTCGTACATCCTGATCCTGGCCATCGGGATGCTGATGGTGATCGTCGCCGGCCACATCGACCTCTCGGTCGGCTCGGTCGCCGCCGTCGTCGGCATCATCGTCGCCAAGGTGATGCAGGAGTACGACCTGGCCTGGCCGCTGGCCATCGTCCTCGGCCTGCTGGTCGGTGCCGTGATCGGCGCCTGGCAGGGCTTCTGGGTGGCGTACGTCGGAGTGCCCGCGTTCATCGTCACCCTGGCCGGCATGCTGCTGTTCCGTGGCATGAACCAGTACATCGGCAGCGCCAACACCATCCCGGTGCCGGAGGGCTTCCGGGAGATCGGCGCCGGCTTCCTGCCCGAGGTGGGCCCGGACACCGGGTACAACAACCCCACCCTGCTGCTCGGCCTCCTGGTCTGTGTCGCCGTCGTGATCCGTGAGTGGCGGGCCCGGCGGACCCGCCGGGAGATGGCGGCCGAGGTGTGGCCGATGTGGATCTCCGTGATCCGGGTCGTCGTCCCGCTCATCGTGATCGTCTTCGCGACCCTGCGGTTCGCCGGCGGACGGGTCGGTACCAGCTTCCCGATCTCCGGCATCATCCTCGGCGTCCTGGTGGTGATCTACTCGTTCATCACCCGGAACACCGCGGGCGGCCGACACATCTACGCGGTCGGTGGCAACGCCCGGGCCGCCGAGCTCTCCGGCGTGAAGCTCAAGCGGGTCAACTTCCTGGTGATGCTGAACATGTCGGTCCTGGCCGCGCTGGCCGGCATGATCTTCGTCGCGCGGTCCGCAGCCTCCGGTCCGCAGGACGGCCTCAACTGGGAGCTCGACGCGATCGCCGCGGTCTTCATCGGTGGCGCCGCGGTCTCCGGCGGTCTCGGCACGATCAGCGGCTCGATCGTCGGCGGCCTGGTGATGGCCGTCCTCAACAACGGCCTGCAGCTGATGGGCGTCGGCATCGACCGGGTGCAGATGATCAAGGGTCTGGTCCTGCTGCTGGCCGTCGCGCTCGACGTCTACAACAAGAACCGCGGACACTTCTCGATCATCGGAAGCCTGATGCGGCCGTTCCGCCGGGCGGCACCCGCCGCCACGACGACCCCGATCGAGTCGGGCCAGGAGCCAGCCAAGACCCCGGTGGCCGGCTGACGGCCCCCTCGCCATCCGGGACGGACACCCTGTCCGGACCGCTCACCGTGAAAGAAGGGCTACCTGAGATGCGTAAGTACCTCGCCAGGGGTGTGGCCGCCGGTGCCATCGCCCTCCTGGCCCTGACCGCCTGCTCCGAGCGCTCGGGCTCCTCGGGCGGCGACTCGGCCGACTCCGGCAAGGGCTTCCCCGCCGACGCCCTGATCGGCGTCGCGCTGCCCGCGAAGACCTCGGAGAACTGGGTCCTCGCCGGTGACCTGTTCGTCAACGGTCTGAAGGAGGCCGGCTTCCAGTCCGACGTCCAGTACGCCGGCGCCTCCAGCACCGTCTCCGACCAGCAGAACCAGATCCAGGCGATGGTCACGAAGGGCGCCAAGGTCATCGTGATCGGCGCCACCGACGCCTCGCAGCTGAGCACCCAGGTCAAGGCCGCGAAGGACGCCGGCGCCTACGTCATCGCGTACGACCGGCTGATCAAGAACACCCCGGACGTCGACTACTACGTCGCGTACGACAACTTCAAGGTCGGTCAGCTCCAGGGCCAGGCCCTGCTGGACGGTATGAAGGCGAAGAAGCCGAACGGTCCCTACACCATCGAGCTCTTCTCCGGCTCGCCGGACGACAACAACTCGGCGGTCTTCTTCGACGGCGCGATGAGCGTCCTCAAGCCCGAGATCGACAAGGGCACCGTGGTCGTCGGCTCCGGCCAGACCGACATCAAGCAGACCGCGATCGAGGGCTGGAAGGCCGAGAACGCCCAGCGGCGGATGGACTCGCTGCTGACCTCGACCTACAGCACCGGCAAGACCCTGGACGGCGTGCTGTCGCCGAACGACACCCTCGCCCGGGCGATCATCACCTCGGTGAAGGGGGCCGGCAAGCCGCTGCCGGTGGTGACCGGCCAGGACTCCGAGGTCGAGTCGGTGAAGTCGATCATGGCGGGTGAGCAGTACTCCACCATCAACAAGGACACCCGCAACCTGGTCAAGCAGACCATCCAGATGATCAAGGACCTTCAGCAGGGCAAGGAGCCCGAGGTCAACGACACCACCTCCTACAACAACGGGGTGAAGGTCGTCCCGGCGTACCTGCTGCCGCCGCAGATCGTCACGAAGGCGAACGCGGCCGAGGCGTACGCCAACGACCCGATCCTGGCGCCGCTGACGAAGTGACCTGTCGCCCGGCGCGTGGCCGCCGGGCACGACACGGGCCCCCGGGAGACCTTCCCGGGGGCCCGTTCGGCTCTGTGGTGCCGGCGCCGCTCAGCCCCGGACCATCAGGGTCACCCCGTCCCCCGCCGCCGGCAGCAGCTCGCCGATCACCGGATGTCCCGGCAGCTCCCCGGCGAGCAGCAGCCCTCCCGAGGTCTGCGCGTCGGCGAGGAGCAGCAGCTCCTCCTCGGCCACCCCGGACGCCACCAGATGCGGCCGGACCCAGGCCAGGTTCCGCCGGGTGCCGCCGCTGACGAAACCGGCGGCCAGCGCCGCCCGGGCGCCCTCCAGGTACGGCACCGCGGCGGCGTCGACCCGGGCGGTCAGCCCCGAGGCTCGAGCCAGTTTGTGCAGGTGACCGAGGAGACCGAACCCGGTGATGTCGGTACCGCAGCGGATCCCCGCCGCCACCGCCGCGGTCGCCGCGGCCCGGTTCAGCTCCGTCATCGCCGCCACCGCCTGCGGAAAGACCTCCCCGGTCTGCTTGTGCCGGCTGTTGAGCACGCCGACACCGAGCGGCTTGGTGAGCGTCAGCGGCAGCCCGGGACGGCCGGCGTCGTTGCGGATCAGCCGCTCCGGGTCGGCGAACCCGGTGACCGCCATGCCGTACTTCGGCTCCGGGTCGTCGACGCTGTGCCCGCCGGCCACGTGCGTGCCGGCCTCCCGTGCGACGTCCAGGCCGCCGCGGAGCACCTCGGCGGCGAGCTCCAGCGGCAGCACCTCGCGCGGCCAGGCGAGAAGATTCACCCCCACCACCGGGGTGCCACCCATCGCGTACACGTCGGAGAGGGCGTTGGCGACGGCGATCCGGCCCCAGTCGTACGGGTCGTCGACCACCGGCGTGAAGAAGTCGGCGGTCGCCACCACCGCCGTACCGGACTCGAGCCGCACCACCGCGGCGTCGTCGCCGTCGTCGAGGCCGACCAGCAGCTCACCGGGACCGGCCGGAACGACACCGCCGAGCAACCCGGCCACCATCGACTCCAGCTCACCAGGGGGGATCTTGCACGCGCAGCCGCCGCCGTGCGCGTACCGGGTGAGGCGGTACCGCTCCATCGTGGTCACCCGACCACTGTCCCATCGCACACGGCGAGATCGCAGCTCCCGCGCCACCGGCGGTCGGAAGTGCGGCTTTCGCCCGGCATGTGGTGATCAGGTGTGGTTTAGTGCCGAGGTGAGGGGTACGAGGTGGTGGCGATGAACGGGGCGGTGGACCCTCGGCGGCGAGTGCCGCGCACCGACGTACTGCTCGCCGACCCCCGGCTGGCCGCCGCCGCGGCCACCGTCGGGCGCGCGCGGCTCAAGGCGGTGGTCTGCGGCGCACAGGACCGCGCCCGGCGGGGCGAGATCCCGCCCGACGAGGTGCTCGCGACCGCCCTGGCCGAACTTCCCGACACCGCCGCCGGGCTCCGCCCGGTGCTCAACGCCACCGGCGTGGTCCTACACACCAACCTCGGCCGGGCCCCACTCTCGCCGGCGGCCGTCGCGGCGGTGGTGGCGGCGGCCGGGTACACCGACGTGGAACTCGACCTGCGGACCGGGCGGCGGGCGCGTCGGGGCCGCGGGGCCCTCGCCGCCCTCGCCGCCGCGGTTCCGGCGGCCGGAGCGGTGCACGTGGTCAACAACGGCGCCGCCGCGCTCGCGCTCGTCGCCACCGCCCTCGCCGGCCGAGGCCGGGAGATCGTGATCAGCCGTGGCGAACTGGTGGAGATCGGCGACGGCTTCCGGCTGCCGGACCTGCTGGTCAGCACCGGAGCCCGGCTGCGCGAGGTCGGCACCACCAACCGCACCGTGCTCGCCGACTACGCGGCCGCGGTCGGCCCCCGGACCGCCCTGGTGCTCAAGGTCCATCCGGCCAACTTCGTGCTCCGGGGCTTCACCGCTGCGGTATCGGTCGAGGACCTGGCCACCCTCGGCGTGCCGGTGGTGGTGGACATCGGATCCGGGTTGCTGGCCCCGGATCCGCTGCTGCCCGCCGAACCGGACGCCACCTCGGCGCTGCGCGCCGGTGCCACCCTGGTCACCGCCAGCGGCGACAAACTGCTCGGCGGCCCGCAGGCCGGGCTGCTCCTCGGCGACGCCGACCTCGTCGAGCGGCTGCGCCGGCATCCACTCGCCCGGGCGCTGCGGGTGGACAAGCTGACCCTGGCCGCCCTGGAGGCGACCCTCACCGGCTCCGAGACGCCGACCTGGCGGGCCCTGCGGGCCACCCCCGCCGCGCTGCGGCTGCGTACGGAGCGGCTCCGCGACCGGCTCGCCGAGCAGGGCGTCACGGCCGAGGTGGTGACCGCCGTGGCCGTGGTCGGCGGGGGCGGGGCGCCGGACGTCACCCTGGACTCGTGGGCGCTCGCCCTTCCCGAGTCGTACGCGGCACCCCTGCGTACCGGGAACCCTCCGGTCGTCGGCCGGCTCGACCGGGGCCGGCTCCTGCTGGACCTGCGGTGCGTGCCGCCCGACCAGGACGACGTCCTGCGGGCCGCGATCCTGCGGTGCCTCGACCGTGGCGGGCGGACTGAGATGTCGCCCCGGAGCTCCGCGCCCTCCCGGGAGCCGTGACGTGCAGGTCATCGCCACCGCCGGACACGTCGACCACGGCAAGTCCACACTGGTCCGGGCGCTGACCGGGATGGAGCCCGACCGCTGGGCCGAGGAGCGCCGCCGTGGGATGACGATCGACCTCGGCTTCGCCTGGACCACGCTGCCCTCCGGCGCGGTCATCGCCTTCGTCGACGTCCCCGGGCACGAGCGGTTCGTCCCGAACATGCTCGCCGGCGTCGGTCCCGCCCCGGCCGCGCTGCTGGTGGTGGCCGCGGACGAGGGCTGGATGCCGCAGTCTGCCGAGCACCTGGCCGCGCTCGACGCCCTCGGCGTCCAACACGGTCTGCTGGTGGTGACCCGCTGCGACCTGGCGGACCCGGCCGCCGCCACCGCCGAGGCCCGGGCGGAGCTCGCCGCCACCTCGCTCGGCGCGGTCGAGGCGGTCGCGGTCAGCGCCGTCACCGGCGCCGGCCTGCCCGAGCTGCGGTCCGCGCTGGACCGGCTCGTCGCCCGGATGTCGGTGCCGGACCCGGCCGCCCCGGTACGGCTCTGGCTCGACCGGGCCTTCACCGTCCGGGGCAGCGGCACCGTGGTCACCGGCACCCTCGGCGCCGGTGAGCTGCGCACCGGTGACGAACTGGAGCTGACCGGTACCGGCGAGCGGGTCCGGATCCGGGGCCTGCAGTCGCTCGGCACGCCGGTCGCCCGGGTGACCGGCGTGGCCCGGGTGGCGGTGAACCTGCGGGGAGTGCCCCGGGAGCGGGTCGGCCGGGGCGACGCGCTGCTCACCCCCGGCCGGTTCGCGCACACCGACCTCGTCGACATCCGGCTCGCCGGCGCCCCGGTGGGCGACCTGCCCACCGAGGTGATGCTCCACATCGGCGCCGCCGCGGTCGCGGCCCGGGTCCGTCCGCTCGGCCGGGACACCGCCCGACTGCGCCTGGCCCGGCCGTTGCCGCTGCGCATCGGCGACCGGGCGCTGCTGCGGGACCCGGGACGCCGGTACGTGGCGGGCGGGGTGACCGTGCTCGACGTCGTACCGCCCCGGCTCGCCCGGCGGGGCGCGGCGGCGGTCCGGGCGTCCGTACTGGCCGAACTGGACGGCCGCCCGGACGAGCGCGGCGAGCTGCGCCGCCGGGGACTCGTCCGCCGGCGCGACCTGGAGCGGATGGGGGTCACGGTGGCGAGCGCCCCGGTCGCCGGTGACTGGCACGCCGACCCGGGACACTGGCGGGAGCTGCGGCGCCGGCTCGACGCCGAGGTGGCCCGGTGGACGCGGGCTCACCCGCTGGAGCCGGGGGTGCCGGTCGAGACCCTGCGCCAGCTGCTCGGCCTGCCGGACCGGGCGCTGGTCGAGGCCCTGGTGACGCCGCCGCTGGTCGCCCGGGGCGGTCGGATCGGGGCCGGCGGGGAGTGCGGCGGGCTGCCCGACCCGGTCGCCCGGGCCGTCCAGCGGATCGGGGCGGAGCTGGCGGAGCGGCCGTTCGCCGCCCCGGAGGCGGCCCGGCTCGCCGAGGTCGGGCTCGGGCACCGGGAGATCGGGGCGGCTGTTCGGGCCGGTGTCTTGCTGCGGCTGGCCGACAACGTCGTCCTGCTGCCCGACGCGCTGGACGAGGCGGTGCGGGTGTTGGCGGCCCTGCCACAGCCGTTCACCCTCAGCACCGCCCGGCAGGCGCTCGGGACGACCCGTCGGGTCGCCGTACCGCTGCTGGAGCTGCTCGACCGACGCGGCGTCACCCGCCGGCTGCCGGACGACGCCCGGATCATGGTCGCCCGCGGGTAGCCGGCGATCCGGCCGGTCGCGGTCCGGAGCCCGCCCGACCGTGCTCGCCCGACCCGGCCGGCTCGGCCCGATCCCGGCTCACCACCGGGAAGTCGACCACCGCCGGCCGGCGGCGCACTAGCGTGGGGGTATGGATCCGTCCGCGGTGTGGCGGGACAAGAACCGCCGCTGGCGGATCGAGGCGTACCGGGCTCCGGACCTGCGATTCGCGATCTACGCCACCAACGGCCCCACCGAGTCGGCGCCGCTGTGGCTGTTCGGCATGCCGGCGCTGGCCCGCTGGCTGATGATCCAGCGAATCGAGCTGGGTGACCTCGAGGAGGCGTGACCGCTGCGTCGGCGGTCGCGGGCCTCCGCTGTAGCTTTCCTTCTTGACCGGCCTGCTGATGCGTAGGTAACTTCCGAGCACCCGTCCCTGTCCCGGATTCCGCCCCGGAGGTCGCCGTGCACCGCAGAAGCTTCCTCACCAGCACCGCCGCCGCGAGCGCCCTGGGCGCCACGACCACCGCGCTCGCCGCGTCCCCGGCCCTGGCCCGTCCGGACGACGGCCCCACGGCGGCCGGCGGCCGGGACCGGGGACGGCGGGTCAGCACCGGGCTCGACGTCCTGGTCGCGTCCCGCTTCGCCACGCTCCGCGGGCAGCGGGTCGGGGTGCTCTCCAATCCCACCGGCGTGGACGCGCGGTACCGGCACCTGGTCGACCTGATGTACACCTCCGGCGAGGTACGGCTGGTCGCCGCCTTCGGCCCCGAGCATGGTTTCCGGGGCTCCGCGCAGGCCGGCGGCAGCGAGGGGACCGGCATCGACGCCCGCACCGGGATCACCGTCTACGACGCGTACGGTGCCTCCCAGGCGAAGTGGGCCGAGATGATCACCCGATCCAAGATCGATACCCTGGTCTTCGACATCCAGGACGTCGGTGCCCGCTTCTACACCTACATCTGGACCATGTACGACTCCATGGTCGCCGCCGCCCGGACCGGCCGCCGCTACGTGGTCCTCGACCGCCCCAACCCGATCGGCGGCCGGGCGTACGGCCCGATGATGACCCCGCCGTTCACCTCCGGGGTGGGCAAGAAGGAGATCGTCCAGCAGCACGGCATGACGGTGGGCGAGCTGGCGCGGTTCTTCAACGGCGAGTTCCTGCCGGCCGAGGCCGGTCGCCCGGTCGACCTGACCGTCATCCCGTGCCGCCACTGGCGGCGGGACCAGTTCGCCGCCACGACCGGGGTGCCCTGGGTGCTGCCCAGCCCGAACATGCCCACCCCGGATACCGCGCTGGTCTATCCCGGAACCGGGATGTTCGAGGGGGTCGCCTCGATGACCGAGGGCCGGGGCACCACCCGACCGTTCGAGCTGATCGGCGGTCTGGCCACCGACTTCGACTACCACTGGGTGGACCGGCTCTCCGCCCGGGACCTGCCGGGGGTGGAGTTCCGCGAGGCGTACTTCACGCCGACGTCGGCCGGGCAGAAGCCGGACCTGCTCAACAAGCTCTGCGCGGGGGTCGAGGTGAAGGTCGTCGACCCGGCCCGGTTCGACCCGATCCGTACGGCGGTGGCGATGCTGGTCGAGGCCCGGAAGTATCCGGCGTTCGCCTGGCGGACCGACAGCTGGGACGCGGCTCGGCCGTACTGGATCGACAAGCTGACCGGTTCGACCCGGCTCCGGACGATGATCGACGCGGGCGCCGACGTCGACGACGTCGTGGGCGCGTGGTCGGCCGAGCTGGCGGAGTTCAACCGACGCCGCCGGCGCTACCTGCTCTACTGAGCGCCCACCCCGCCGAGCCCACCCCCGGTCCGGCCTCTCGACGGGCCGGACCGGGGCCCGGATCATCCGGCCCGGCCGTTTCGGGCCCGACGTGCGGCCGGCCGCGGCGACCCCCGCCCCGGCCGGCCGCCGTTCACAGGCCGGCACACGGCTCGTCCTGGACCACACAGCGCGACGGCCGGCGCGGTCCGAGCAGGCCGTCCTGCGTCACCTCGAACCGGATCGTCACCGACCGCCCGGCGGGCAGCGGGGGGCCGGTGAAGGTCACCTCCCGCTGCTCCTGCCGGTAGTCGGCGCCCTCGGCCGCCGAGACCCGGGCAACGCCGGGCAGGGTGAGCACGACGGTCCACCCCGTGGCCGGCGCCTCGCCCTCGTTGGCGACCACCACCTCGGCCTCGTAGCCGAGCAGGCCGGGGGTGACGGTGGCGTACCGCGCGGTGAGCCGGGCCCGGCCCGGTGCGCCGGTTCGCGCGGTGGTCGTGCTCGCGTTCGGGGTGCGGGGCGGCGACGGCCGGGTCGACCTGCTCGGCTGCACCGGGGCCGCGCCCGCGACGGGGGCCCGGCCGTCGGGGGTGGTGCGGCTCGGCGTGGCCGTGGGGCTTTCGTTGGCCGCCACCGGCGCGGTGGGCGGCTGCCGGTCGTTCCGGGCGCCGACCAGACCGACCGTCACGACCACGCCTCCGACGACGAGCGCGACGACGGCGAGCAGGACGCCCAGTCGGTACCGGGACCGCCGGGCAGCCACCGGCGTGACGACGCCGACCGACCCGGTGGCCGCGGCCGGGCCGGTACCCCGGTGCGGCTTGGACGTCGCCGGGAGGTCGACCTCGCCGAAGGCCAGCCAGTCGAGGACGGCCGGAAGCCGGGTGTCGAGGAGCTGCTGGTAGCACCGCTGCCGCCGGTCCGGGTCGGCGAGATCCCAGGGCTCCTCGCCGGCGGAGTGCGTGACGGCCAGCCGGCAGCCCTCGGCCGTCGGCGTCACCTCGCACACCAGCCGGGTGGCCCGGTCGGACTCCCGCCACCGCAGCTCCATCCGGTGGGGCGGGTCGAGGTCGACCAGTTCGACGGTGACCAGTTCGTCCAGTTCGGGCAGGTCGACGGGGCGCAGGGTGAACCGGCTGATCGACGTGGGGCGCGGCTCCACCGAGGCGAACCACTTGGCCAGCAGGTCACGGTCGGTGAGGGCCTGCCAGACCCGGTCCGCGGGGTGGCGCAGGTCGACGGCGGTCCGGATTTCGGTCACCGCGAAACTGTACGACGCGCCGTGACATTTCTCGTGCCCGGTTCGACCTGTCGCCGCCCCCGACCGGGCCGACCGGCGGACGCGCCACGCGGCTCCGCCCTGCCGGCTCGGACGGGGCCGGCCGCCCGTGCGTCACCCGGACCGGGAGTGGCATCACGACCGCTCCCCGCCACGAGTTGCGGACATTAGGGTGATTCGCGTGAAAAATACGGGGTTACGGTACGTGTTGTCGATCGGTGCCGCGCTGGCGGTCATCTATTTCGGCAGCAGGCCGGAGGACGGGCGCGGGGTCACCAACGGCGTTCTGCTGCTGGCGGCTCTGGTCGGGGTCGCCGTGTGGTACCTGACCCGGCCGAGCGCGGGCAAGCCGGTGAGCTAGTCCCGGCGGCGTCAGCAGGTCACCGGCCACCTGCGGCCCGGGTCAGCGCGCCGACCGACTCCTGCCCGAGCGAGACCCGGACCAGCGCGGAGACCAGGCGGGGAAAGTCGTTCCCGCCGACCAGCCGGGCCAGCCGGTCCGGTGCCGAGGGCAGGCCGAGCCGGTCCGCCGCCCCGGCCACCCGCCGGTCCGTGTACGGGCGCAGGTCCGGCCACACCGCCTGCGCCTCGCGCAGGAAGATGTCCGCTCCGGTCGGCCCGATGCCCGGGAACTCCGTCAGCAGGTGGCGCAGCCGCGCCCGGTCACCGTCGGCCTCGCGGTGCAGCCGGCGCAGGTCACCGCCCCAGCGTTCCCGGCACCACTCGGCCGACCTGCCCAGCATCGTCGCGGTCCGCTCGTCGTAGCGCCGGTAGTGCGCCCGGCCGAGGGCGTCCACCCGGTCCTGCCAGCTCATCCTCGCGGTGTCCTGCGGCGTACGACAGCCGGCGGCGAAGAGCTCACGGGCGGCGGCGACCGCCACCCCGGCCCGGATCCGGGTGCTGAGCAGGGTGGTCAGCACCAGCAACTGGTACAGCGGCCCGGGCTGGTCGGCGAGCCGGATGCCCGCCTCCTCGGCGTACGTGCGGCCCTGTCGGTCGAGCAGCACCCGGGCCAGGGCGCGGTCACGGTCCACCCACTCGGGTTACCCCGCCGCCCCGGTCCTATCCCGGTCCGCCTCAGAGCGGGGCCCCGGGGCTCGACGGCCGCGCGCGGACCGGGCACCGGGCCGGCGGCGCATGCCGCCACCGGCCTCCGGGTATCCAGACCGGTGGCGCGCCGGAGGGGCACCGCCGGGTTCCGGCCCGTGGTTCCCCGATCCGCCAGGGCGTCCCACCCACCGGGGACGCGCGGCCGGTGCGCCGGTGGAAGGGGATGACGATGACGAACGTGCAGCAGCCGGAGATGCGGCGCAACGGGTTGAACCCGACGGTGCAGGACAGCAAGGGACCACGGCCGGGCGATCCGACCCGGTCCCGGGGCGGCCGTGGCCGCCGGGTGCCGCCGGACCAGGTCTCCCCGTACGGTCCGTCGCCGCGTCCGGTGGCGGAAAACCCGAACCGCGGAGCGGCCGGCCGGAGTGCGGCGCGGCCGATAGCCCGCGGCCCCGAGTGACGTCGCGGTCCGGCCGATCGCCCGGGCCGGGGCGCCGGGCTACGGCGGTCGGTCACCGGCGCCGCCCGCGCCCGCGAGACGCAGCCCGGTCCGGACCACCCCGCCGGGCACCCAACTGGTGCAGGGTGGCGACGGCGGCCACCCCGTACACCAGGTGCGGTACCGCGTCGGAGATCCAGTCCGTGGGGCTCCACCGGCGGGGATCGGTCACCCCGAGCGCGGTCATCACCCCGTCGGTGGCGGCCATCAGCCCGGCGCCGAACAGCCCGGCGGCCACCGGCGCGGGCAGGCGCCGTAGCCCGACGGCGGTGAACACGGCGCCGCATAGCACCCCGGTGGCGTAACCGAGGAGGGGCCCGAGGCCGGAGCGGCGGTTCGCTGCCCGGGCCTCGGGCCCCAGACCGACGTGTAGCGCCGCGGTGAGGCGGCGGGCGCTCTCCTCCGGTGTGCTGCTCGCCGGCCGGGCACGCACCGTCATGTCCAGGTACGTCGCCATGTTCAGCGCGGCGCTGCCGACGGCGCCCGCGATGGCACCGTCGGCCACGAGGTCCCCGAGACGGCCGTCCGCGGCGACGGCCCGGGGGAGGCGCCCCAGCGTCTCCGCGATCACTTCGGCTCACCCGGCCCGCGCTCGCCCTTGGGTCCCAGTCCTCGCTCACCCCGGACGAATCCCGGGCGTCCCTGCTGCTCCCGCAGGTAGCGGTTGGCCGCCCTGTCGGCCTCTCTGTCGTTGGCGCGCCCCGAGTTCTCGATGCGCTTGCGCATCCGGGCCCGCTCCACGTCGTACGCGTTGCTGCCCGGTCGTGGTCCTGGCATCAGGCCGCCTCCGTCCCCGTCGTGCCGACGCCGTACCCGCTCGGTCTACCCGCCCGGCTCCGGGGCATTCGCCCGCCGCCGGTCGGGAACATATCGATCAGAATAAGTAGTCTCGACCGCGGTGCATCGGCGAGGGCTCCATGACCCGGCGAGGGGTATGGGTGTTATGGAAGCATTTGTACCGACCGGTATCCGCGGGCGGTTTCGGGCCGGGGAAGAGAACCGGGCGACGGCGGCAGGAGGGCGGCGTGGTGAACGGTCATGCGTGACGTGCTGGACGAGCTGGAGCGCTGGTGGCGGGCGGGGGAGCCGGCGGGGCTGGCGACCGTGGTCGGCACCTGGAATTCGGCGCCCCGGAGCGCCGGGGCGACGATGGCGGTCGGCCCGGACGGCACGGTGACCGGCAGCGTCTCCGGAGGTTGCGTCGAGGGCGCCGTCTACGAGCTGGCCCGGGAGGTCGCCCACAGCGGCGTGCCGACCCTCCGGCGGTACGGCGTCAGCGACGACGACGCCTTCGCCGTCGGCCTGACCTGCGGCGGAACCCTCGACGTCTACGTCGAACGCGTCGACACGGTCGCCTTCCCCGAGTTCGGCGCCGTGGCCGCGGCGATCCGCGCCGGACGGCCGACCGCGGTGGCCACCTGCGTCGCGGTCCACGGCGCCGACCCGGCCCGTCGACTCGGCCGGCGGCTGGTCGTCTGGTCCGATCGGACCGCCGGTTCGCTCGGCGACGACCGGCTGGACGCGGCGGCGACCGACGACGTTCGCGGCCTGCTCGCCGTCGGCCGCACCGGCGTGCTCCGCTACGGCTACGACGGCCAGCGCCGCGGGGACCGGCTGCACCTCTTCGTGGCGACGTACGCCGCCCCGCCCCGGATGATCGTCTTCGGGGCGATCGACTTCGCCGCCGCCGTGGCCCGGATCGGTGTGTTTCTCGGCTACCGGGTCACCGTCTGCGACGCCCGCCCGGTCTTCACCACCGCCCGCCGGTTTCCCGAGGCACACGAGGTGGTGGTCGACTGGCCGCACCGGTACCTGCGGTCCGAGGCGGAGGCGGGGCGTCTCGACGGCCGGACCGTGGTCTGCGTCCTGACCCACGAGCCGAGGTTCGACGTGCCGGTGCTCGAGGTGGCGCTGCGGCTGCCGCTGGCGTACGTCGGCGCGATGGGTTCCCGTCGGACCCACCGGGACCGGCTCGACCGGCTGCGTGCGGCCGGGCTCACCGACGCCGAGCTGGCCCGGCTCTCCTCGCCGCTCGGTCTCGACCTGGGGGCCCGGACGCCGGAGGAGACCGCGGTCAGCATCGCCGCGGAGATCGTGGCGCGGCGGTGGGGCGGCACGGGGGACCGGCTGTCGGTGCTCGACGGCCGGATCCACCACGACACGGCGGACGGCGACGGCGCCGTCGGGCCGAGCGTCCCGGCCGCGCCGGTCGGTCCACTTCCGTCTCCCCGCTGACCGCCGGCACCGCGGGGCCGGCCACCCACCCGTGCCGGACCGTCCGGCCGTTACCTGGTCGACGCCAGCGTCCGGCCCCGGCACCCGCCCCGGCGCGCGGTGCGGCCGGCGGTCACGCGGCGGCATCGACCAGGGTGACCAGCCCCGCCACCAGCAGCACCCCGGCCCAGAGGCGGTCGAGGTTGAACCAGGCCCGGCGAAGCACCCCGACGCCGACCACCTCGTACACCAGCAGCGCGCAGCCGGTGGCGACGGCGACCATCGCGGCGGTGTGCACCCCGGCGGCGGCGAGCCCGGCCAGTGCGCCGGCCGGTGCGGCGGCCAGGTGCCCACCGTGGCCCTCCACCGCCGGTGCCGGGCCGGCGAGCAGCACCGGTACCAGCATCAGTCCCGCGCCGTGCGCGGAGGAGACGAGGAACGACCAGCCGGCCAGCTGGCCCTGGGACAGCCGCATCCCCACCCACCGGAAGTGCCGCCGCGAGAGCAACCGCCACATGCCGAAGCCGACCAGCAGCATCCCGGCGGCGACCGCGACCAGCGTGCTGGCCACCGCCGACCGGGTCGCGGCCACTAGGGCGGCGACGATCGCCACCGAGGCGGCGTGGCCGACCACGATCGGCGGCAGCGCGGCCAGCAGCGCGCGACGGCTCCCCTCCTGCAACCCCCGGCCGACCGCGAACAGCCAGCCCATCGCCGGGTTGATCCCGTGGAAGGCACCGAGCGCGACCAGGCCCGCCAGGTGTGGCCAGTTCACCGGAAGCAGTACGAGTCGGACGAGGCGTCGCCGCCCTGGAGGCGGGTCTGGTGCACCCGCCGGCCCCGGAAGTCATCGCCGTGCGGGAAGAACCTCGGGTCCGGCGCGAGCCCTCCGGTCTCCGGGTCGACGTCGAGCTTCGCCATCCAGGCCCCGACCCCCTCCGGATAGAACTGGTCGTCCCAGGCGCCGTAGAGGGAGTTGGTCAGGTAGATTCGACGCCCGTCCCGGCTCACCTCGACCATCTGCGGGCCGCCGGACAGCGGAAGGTCGGGGCGGGCCGGGTGCGCCGTCCGCCGGACGATACCGCCCAGCCGTACCGAGCCGGTCTGCACCGGGTGGAAGGGGTCGCGGACGTCGTACTGCCGGAGCTCGCCGGTGCCCCAGCAGGAGACGTAGAGGAAGCGGTCGTCGACGGAGAGGGCGATGTCGGTGACCAGCGGCGGAACCGCGCCGAAGGGCTTGAGCAGGTCGGGCAGGGCGTCCGGGTCGGCCGGCTCCGCCGGGATGTCGATGACCCGGGTGGCGGCCCACCGCTCGCCGTCGCGGTGCCAGACCCAGATCGACGCGGAGAGGTCCTCGACGCTCACCACCACCCCGACGAACCCGTACGTCTTCGCCGGATCGTGTGCCGGCCGCAGCTCCAGCGGCATCTGGTAGGCGTCGCCCAGGTCCACCGTCTGGGTGTGGCGCCGCCGCCGCAGGTCCCAGAAGTGCAGCGCGTGGCCGTACTTCCTGCCGAGCAGCAGCTCGCCGACGATGCCGTCCTCGACCATCGACGGGGTGCCCCACTCGGAGGTGACCAGGACGTCGTGGTTCAGGTGCCACCAGAAGTCGTAGGCGAGGTACTGGGGTCCTCGGTCAGCCTCCCACGCGCCGCGTACCTCGAAGGTGTCGTGGTCGAGCACGGCGATCCCGCCGGGTCCGTCGGCGCCGCCCGCCCCACCCAGGGCCGAGACGTAGATGCCGTCGGGTCCGCAGTGCACGGTGTGCGGGCGCGAGTAGCCCGCCACGTCGGCGAGTTCCTTCGCCTCCACCACCTTCACCAGTGTGGGCCGTCGGGGATCCGGCCCGGTGTCCAGCACGTGGATCCGCGACGAACGTAGTCCGGGGACGATCAGGTACCGCCGTTCGACGTGCGGGTGGGGTGCGGTGGGGCAGAGCGCGCTGCTGCACGCGTTCCAGCCGAAGTGGTGCAGCTCGTCGCCGAGGTTCGGCAGGTCGGTCCAGCCCACCACCGTGCCGTAGTCGGTGGAGTCCGGGTCGACGTCCAGGACGGCGATCGCGTCGGGACGGGTTGCGGTGCGGTCGAAGGCCGCGACGTAGGCGAGCTTCTCCGGCGGCGCGCCGAGGGCGTCCCGGGGTGAGGCGTAGAAGCTGGGGTCGGGGGTCCACCGGGTCATCTCTCCTCCTGTCCGCCACCCTCGCGCGACCGTCCCCGGTGGTCGGGTCGGGCCGCGAACCACTTGCCCAACCTATCGACATGGTCGGATGTCTGACAGTGTGGTCCCGACCGGCGGACAGCCGCATGGGCGAGGGCGCTCTAGCGGCCGGTGTCGATGGTCTGGTAAGAATTCCTTCATCGCTCCCCGGTCGTAGCAAAGAATCCTTCATACCCCCTGGAGGTCTCCGTGACCGGCACACCCCTGTCCCGCCGCACCGTCGTCCGCGGCGCGATCCTGCTCGGCGTCGGTGCCGCCACCGGCGGTCTGTCGCTCGCCCGGGGCAACCCAGCCCTGGCGGCGCCGACCGACGTCACGACGTTCGCGGTCGATCCCCCGACCATCGCCAGCTGCGCCACCTGGGGAGCCCGCACCCCCGGCTCGCTCAGCGTGATCTCCTCGAACCCTGACAAGATCCTGATCCACCACACGGCCGGGGCCAACAGCACCGACTACAGCCAGGCGCACGCGTACGCGCTGGCGCGCAGCATCCAGAACTCCCACATGGACGGCAACGGCTGGTCCGACTCCGGGCAGCACTTCACGATCAGCCGCGGCGGCTACATCATGGAGGGCCGACACCACAGCCTCTCGCGGCTGCAGGCCGGCAGTGGCATGGTGGTCGGCGCACACTGCCCCGGTCAGAACGACAAGGCGATCGGCATCGAGAACGAGGGCACCTACACCTCCGCGACCCCGCCGGCGGCCCTCTACGACCGGCTCGTGCAGCTCTGCGCGTACATCTGCGACCAGTACGGCATCGCCCCGACCCGGATCTACGGCCACCGGGACTACTACGCCACCGCCTGCCCCGGCAACGTCCTCTACGGGATGCTCCCGCAGCTGCGTGCCGACGTGGCGGACGCGCTCGACGGAGGCAGCACCCCGCCGGCGTTCAGCACCATCATCGACAACGCCACCCCCGGGCGATTCACCGCCAGCGAGAACTGGCTGACCTCGTCGTACTCCAGCGAGCGGTACGGCGCCGACTACCGCTACGCGAACCCCGCGGCAGTCAGCGACGTCGCGTACTTCAAGGCCGACATCCCGGCCGAGGGGAACTACCGGATCGACGCCTGGTACCCCGGTATCGCCGGCTACAACACCGCCACGCCGTACCTCATCCTCGCCAAGAGCGGCATGCAGACCGTCGTCGTGGACCAGAGCACCGGCGGCGGCACGTGGCGGTCGCTCGGGACCTTCACCCTCACCGCCGGGGACAAGAACGTGGTCGGGGTGAGCCGGTGGAGCGGCGCCAGCGGGTACGTCATCGCCGACGCCATCCGGATCACCCGGGTCTGACGCCTCCGCCCCGCCTCCGGGGTGCCGCGCGCATCATCGCCCGCTGCGCGGGTAACGCGTTGCGGTAGGCGGTGAGCCCGGTTCCCCGGAGGACGGAGGTGGGGGAGTGCGGTACGACGAGTTTCTGGCCAGGGTGCGGGAGCGCGGCGAGTACGCGGATCCCGCCGAGGCGGAGCGGGTGACCCACCTGGTCCTCGGCATCCTGGCCCAGCGGCTGGACCCGGACGAGGCGGAGGACCTGGCCGCCCAGCTCCCGGGACCGCTGGCCGCGACCCTGATCTCGGCCGGCCAGGGTGCGCCGGGCAGCTTCGGGGTCCAGGAGTTTCTGGGGCGGGTGGCGACCGGCGCCGGCGCGACGGCGCGGACCGCCGAGTGGGACGCCAGCGCGGTGCTGTGCACGGTCGCGGAGGCGATCTCGGGCGGAGAGCTGAACGACGTCCTGACCCAGCTACCCTCCGGGTACGCCCCGTTGTTTGGCCGCGCCAACCTGGGCTGACCGGTATCCGGGCGGCCCACCACGTCCGCCGACACTCACACCGGCGCCTTCCGACGCGGGCCCGCCCCGCGTTTGTCTCTCTCCCATCCGTTGACGGCGCTGACTCGGCGCCGAACCAGCCGGTCCTGCCCGGGCGATCCATAACCTGACACCAGTGGGCTAGCTCCTAGCATCCTAGGATGCACTACGGGATGTGCACCCGGTCACCAACCGAGAACAACACCCACACCGACACCTCACGCACCCAGCGAACAAGACCAAGAAGCCGGCTATAGTGGCTCAGCGTTGAGCGGCCACGGACCTCCCGTCGTCCGGCAACCGACCGGCGCCGGGCAGACGGCGCACCGGATCGGCCCGCCGTCGGGGAGCCCGGCCGAAGCGGGCACCGGTCCGGTGGTCGTCGGACCGTGGCACGGAGGGAGGTTCGGTGACGCGTCGGCCGGCGCGGGCGGCAGCGGCCCGACCCACCGGTGACCGCGGCGCCGGGACCACCGAGACGACCGGCCGGATCCTCACCGTCCCCAACCTGATCAGCTTCGTCCGGCTGCTCGGAGTCCCGCTCTTCCTTTATCTGTTCCTGGTGGTCCGGGCCGATGTCGCCGCGGTCGTCGTCCTCGCGGTGGGTGGCCTCAGCGACTGGGTCGACGGCTACGTCGCCCGCCGCCTGCGGCAGGTCAGCCGGCTGGGGGAGCTCCTCGACCCGGTTGCCGACCGCCTCTACATCCTGGCCACGCTGGTCGCGCTGACCGCCCGGGAGGTCGTGCCCTGGCAGTTCACCGTCGCGTTGCTGGCCCGTGAGCTGGTGCTGAGCGGCAACCTCGCGGTCCTGCGGCGGTACGGCTACCGGCCACCCCCGGTGCACTACCTGGGCAAGACCGCCACCTTCGTGCTACTGACCGCCTTCCCGGTGCTGCTCCTGGCCCACGCGGTGCCGGCCGCCGCCGCGGCGTCCGGGGCGATCGGCTGGGGACTCGCCTGGTGGGGCCTGGGCCTCTACTGGCTGGCGGGCCTGCTGTACCTGAGGCAGGGAGCCGGGTTGGTCCGGGTGGCACGGTCGGTTCGGGTGGGGGCCGGATGACCGAGCGAGGCGGGCGGCCGTACGCTCCGGACTTCCTTACGGAGCTGTTCCGCAACCCGCTCGATCCCGGTTACGCGGCCGCGGCCGAGCGGCGCCGCCGCGCGGGGTCGCCGGCCGGGTGGCGTCGGTCGGCGATGCGCGGGGTCAGCCTGGTGACGCTGGTCGCGCTCGGTTTCCTGTTGGCCGTGGCCTATCGCCAGACGCTGGCGGCGGAGCCGAGCCGGAGCAAGGCGCGCGCCGGGCTGGTGTCCCAGATCAAACAGCGGGAGGCGGAGAACGCGGCGCTGGCGGCCCGGGCGGAGCGGCTGCGGGCCGAGGTGACCCGGCAGCGGGACGCCGCGCTGTCCCAGAGCGCGGTGGCCGAGTTGCGGGAGCTGGAGGCGGCGACGGGACTGGGCCGGGTCCGGGGGGACGGTCTGGTGGTGCGGGTCGCGGACGCGCCGTCGGACAAGGACGCCGTGACGGGCGCCGGGGAGACCAACCTGGGTCGGGTGCTCGACCGCGACCTGCAGGACATCGCGAACGCGTTGTGGAGCGCCGGCGCGGAGGCGATCGCGATCAACGGGCAACGGCTCACCGCGACGTCGACGATCCGGGCCGCGGGCGAGGCGATCCTGGTGGATTTCAAACCGGTCGTGGGGCCGTACGAGGTGTCGGCGATCGGTCCGAGGCAGCTGGAGCGCCGGTTCAGGGAGAGTGCCGCGGCACGGTTGTTGCGGAGTGTGTCCGAGGAGTACGGAATGTCGTTCGACTTCCGTGAGGTCGATGACCTGACGTTGCCGGCCGCGACGGAGCCGCAGTTGCGCTTTGCCACGCCCGCTGTCGATCCCACGCCCGGATCGTCCGGGCCGTCCTCGTCCCCGTCGACGGCCGGCGGGGCGTCCCCGAGTCCGTCCGGAGGCGGCCGATGATCGCTGTGCTCGCGTTGTTCGCCGGGGTGCTCCTCGGTGTCTGGTTGGATCCGACGGTGCCGTCGGCGCTTCAGCCGTACCTGCCGATCGCGGTGGTGGCGGCGTTGGACGCGGTGTTCGGCGGGGTACGGGCGAAGCTGGACGGGATCTTCGACGACAAGCAGTTCGTGGTGTCGTTCATCTCGAATGTGTTGGTGGCGGGGATCATCGTCTATCTCGGGGATCAGCTCGGGGTGGGTGGACAGTTGTCGACGGGGGTCGTGGTGGTGCTGGGGGTGCGGATCTTCGGCAATGTGGCGGCGATCCGGCGGCACCTGTTCCGGGCGTAGGTGGGGGCGATGGCAGGCACGGCGGAGGAGGACGGCACCGGCGTACCGGTGCCGGGGAGTGCCGGCGGTCCGGGTGACGGGCGGTCGGTGGAGCGCGCGTCGGGGAATTCGGCGCGGGCCGAGGCCACCGGCGCGGCGGCGGTGCGTGGCGGGGCGGGATCGGGTCGCGCCCCTCGGCCGACGCCGGAAGCGACGTCGGTGGAGTCCGGCCCGAGCCCGGACGGTGAGCCGACGGTGCCGGTCGGCTCGGACGAGCCGACCGTGCCGATCGGGTCGGATCGCGCCGGGGTCGGGGAGACGTCGCCCAGGGGCGGTGGCCGGTCCCGGTTCACGGCGGCGAACGCGATGATCGCGGTGCTGCTGGCGTTGCTGGGCTTCACGCTCGTGGTGCAGCTGCGGACGAATTCGAGCGACGCGTCGCTGGAGTCGGCCCGGCAGGAGGATTTGGTGCGGATCCTGTCGGACCTGGACGCGCAGGAGGAGCGGGTCCGACAGGACATCGCCGGGTTGGAGGAGAGTCAGCGTCAGCTGAGTTCGGGGGCCGAGGGCCGGCAGGCGGCGTTGGAGGAGGCACGGCGCCGGGCTGACGAGCTGGGCATCCTGGCGGGGAGTCTGCCGGCGCGCGGCCCGGGTCTGACGGTGACGTTCACGGCGGTGAGCAAGCCGGTGGCGGCGTCGCGGGTGCTCGACGCGGTGCAGGAGCTGCGGGGCGCGGGCGCGGAGGCGATGCAGATCATGGGCGGCAACGGTGTGGCGGTGCGGATCGTGGCGTCGACGTACTTTCTTGATGCCGACCAGGACATCTCGGTGGATGGGCGGCGGCTGACCGGGCCGTACACGATCACGGTGATCGGCGATCCGAAGACCATGCGGACCGCGTTGAACATCCCGGGCGGGGTGGTGGCGTCGGTCAGCGGCGACGGCGGTAACGTGGCGATCCAGGAGCGGGACGTGGTCGAGGTGACGGCCGTGAGCCCGCGGAGGGACCTGCAGTATGCGCGGCCGGTGTCGTGACTGGTGCCGCGGGCCGGGTCGGGTGGTCCGACCAGGCGAGGATCGGTGTGATGGAGAGGGACGCCCTGGTGATTCCTGACGACCTGCGGTATACCGCCGAGCACGAGTGGGTGGCGGGTGACGGCAGCGGGCCGGTGCGGGTGGGTATCACCCACTTCGCGCAGGACGCATTGGGTGACATCGTGTATGTCCAGCTGCCCGAGGTGGGCGCGGCTGTCGAGGCCGGGGAGTCGTTCGGCGAGGTCGAGTCGACGAAGAGTGTGTCGGAGATCTACGCGCCGGTGGGCGGCACGGTGGTGGCGCGGAATGATCAGCTGGTTGATACTCCTGAGATAATCAACACGGACCCGTACGGGGCGGGTTGGTTGGTGGAGATTGCGCCCAGTGATCCGGCCGCGGTGGCCGGACTGTTGACCGCGGAGGCTTATCGGGAGCTGACCGGCAGTTGATGGTGGTGAGGCCGGCGGGTGGTGTGTCCGCGCGTCCGGTTGCCCTGTTTTTCGGCGCTGGCTAGGCTCGCTCAGTCGACCGAGAACCAAATAGTTGCGCGTTGCGGAAATGCCTTCCCGGGCACGGGGGAGCCAGCCGCTGGGCCAGGAGACGGCTCGGCGGCAAGACCCGTCACACCCGACGCCGACCGAACAGATCCGTGAGGTGGTCCTAATGACGCGCCCAGACGACGAGTTCCCCCCACTCGACGTCACTTCGACGCTCAATCTTGGCTCGCTCGACGAGATGCTGGAGGGCCCGGACGCCGATGTGGTGCCGAGCCGGATGTCGGGTTCGCTGCCACCGGGTATGGCGCTGCTGGTGGTGCGGCGGGGGCCGAACGCGGGTGCCCGGTTCCTGTTGGACCACGACGTGACGACGAGTGGCCGGCACCCGGACAGCGACATCTTCCTGGACGACGTGACGGTGTCGCGCCGGCATGCCGAGTTTCACCGGGACAGCGGCACGTTCACGGTGCGTGACGTGGGGAGTCTGAACGGCACGTACGTGAATCGGGAGCGGGTCGAGGCGGCGACGCTCAGCAACGGTGACGAGGTGCAGATCGGGAAGTTCCGGCTGGTGTTCATCGCCGGGCCGCGTGCGGAGGAGGGGACCTTTCGGGGGTGAGTGAGCGCGCGGTGGCGGCGGTTCCCGGGGCGGGGACGGCCGCCCGGGGTCAGCCGTTGATGAGCATCGGTGAGGTGCTGGCGCAGCTACGGGTGGAGTTTCCCGACACGACGATTTCGAAGCTGCGTTTTCTCGAGTCCGAGGGACTGGTTCGGCCGCAGCGTACGCCGGCGGGTTACCGGAAGTACAGCTGGGATGACGTGGCGCGGTTGCGATACGTGCTGACCGCGCAGCGTGACCAGTATCTTCCGCTGCGGGTGATTCGGGAGCAGTTGGCGCAGGCGGACCGGGAGGCGGCGGCGGGCCCGGAGCGCCCGCGTCCGTCGTTGGTGGCGGTTGGTCCGGATGGTGAGGTTCCGGGCCGGAAGACGCCGGTCGAGTCGGTGGAGACCCGGCTCGGCCGGGCGGAGTTGGTGTCGCGGAGCGGCATCGACGAGGGCTTGTTGGCGGAGCTGGAGCGGATGGGGCTGGTGGTGTCCCGTCCGCCGGGGTGGTATGACACGGACGCGTTGGTGATCGCGCAGGCGGTGGCGGGTTTGGCGGCGTACGGCCTGGAGCCGCGTCACCTGCGGGGCTTTCGAACGGCTGCGGACCGGGAGGTGGGGTTGTTCGCCCAGTTGCTGGCGCCGTTGGCCCGGCAGAATGATCCGGCGGCGCAGGCGCGGGCGGCGGAGGCAGCCCGGGAGCTGGCCGGACTGTCGCAGCAGTTGCACGCGGCGCTGGTACGGGTGGGGCTGCGCGGGACGCTGGGTCGCTGATCTGCCGGGTCCGGGCACGGCGGGAAAGATCTGCGGTGGTGGGCGTGGCGTAGGCTTCCCGGGGTAACCCTTGTCGGGTGCGGCGGGTGTGGGCGGCGCGCGTGGGGCGTCGTTATCCGGGTCCGTGTACCGTGCAGGCAGGGGCATGCCGGCGGACGGTGGTGAACTGTCGCCGTATCGTCGGTGGTGGGAAGAAGACGACGACACGGAGGCGGCGGTGCGCGAGCTGAGCGTGGTCGGGGTTCGGGTGGAGCTGCCCACCAACCAGCCGATCGTGTTGCTCAGAGAGGTCGAGGGCGAGCGTTACCTGCCGATTTGGATCGGCGCGGTGGAGGCTACCGCGATCGCGTACGAGCAGCAGGGGGTCAAGCCGGCCCGCCCGTTGACGCATGATCTGCTGCGGGACATTCTCGCCGCCCTGCGGGCACCGTTGCGGGCGGTGGAGATTGTCGAGCTGAAGGAGAACGTCTTCTACGCGGATCTGTTGATCGGCGACGGGGTGCGGGTGTCGGCCCGGCCGAGTGATTCGATTGCCCTGGCGTTGCGGGTGGGTGCGCCGATCCGTTGTTCGGAGCAGGTGTTGTCGGAGGCCGGCATCATCATTCCGGACGAGCAGGAGGACGAGGTGGAGAAGTTCCGGGAGTTCCTGGAACAGGTCCGTCCGGAGGACTTCGCCGGGTAACGGGTGATCGCCCGCGGGGGCGGGGCGGTTGTCGGGCCGGCCGTGACGGTGGTGCGATGCGCCGCCGGTGCGCGGGGTGACGGCCGGGGTGCGGCGTGTCGCGGCTTTTTCTGCGAGGTAACCCTCCAGCTGGGCTATAGGGTTGGCCCTGTCGAGGGGTGCACGTCCCGGAAACGATGTGGCACCCACGGGCGGGGAGGTTGTCCGATGCATGAGTCGCAGGCCCCTGATCCGGGTACATCCGATCATCAGCGTCAGGTCGAGAGCCTCCGCGGGGCGGCGGGGGAGGAGGTCGCCGCCGGGTCGGCGGACGATGGTGGGGTCGGCTATCGGGGTGTGACGGCCTGTCACGCCGTGGGCATCAGTTACCGGCAGCTGGACTACTGGGCGCGTACCGGGTTGGTGGTGCCGAGTGTCCGGGACGCCTCGGGTTCGGGGACGCAGCGGCTGTACTCGTTCCGGGACCTGGTGGTGCTCAAGGTCGTGAAGCGGCTTCTCGACGCGGGCGTGTCGTTACAGAACATCCGGCGGGCGATCGAGACGCTGCGGTCCCGGGGGGTGGGGGATCTGGCCGGGATCACGCTGATCTCCGACGGTACGACGGTGTACGAGTGCCGTTCGCCGGAGGAGGTGGTCGACCTTCTGCAGGGCGGGCAGGGGGTGTTCGGGATCGCGATCGGCGGGGCGTTCAAGGAGATCGAGGGATCGTTGTCGCATCTGCCGGCGGAACCGGCCGGGGCGTCACCGGCGGGTGAGCCGGCGGCGGTGCCGGTGGCCGGGGTGGACCCGCAGGACGAGTTGGCGGCGCGTCGGGCGCGCCGTCGGGCAGGCTGACGTGGGCGGGTGGCCCGGTTCGTGATCGTTGAGGTGTGACGGGCGTACGCCCGGACGACGCGGTTTCGGGTGGCGGCTCGATCGGGGTGTGGTGCCGCCGTTGGTGGCGGTCTACCACCGCCGCGTTGGGGGTCGAGGGTCAACACGGTGGGTCGGGGACGACGGTGTTCGCGGGCCCGGTAACGCACCACTGTGGATCTTGGATGGTGCGGAAGACCCGATTCGGGTTGGGATGACACAGAACGGGTGGGCGCGGTAGTGTCCCGACGCGGTGCCGCCCGACGGTGACTGCCGTCCGGCCGGACACCTGTACCACGCCCCCCGACGCCGCGCGACCTGCCCCCTCGCGCCGGAAGGAAGACCGTGACGGAACCACAGGACCATGCCGTGTCGTACCCCGCGACCGGCGTCCCCTCTCCCCGCGGCGGTGTCGCCCCCCGACCGTTCGTGGCCGAGGTCGGTGCGCGCCGGATGCTGCTGCCCGAGAAGGGCCGGAAACTGCCGGCCCGGAGCCAGGCGGGCGGGTGACGGTGGACGCGGCACGGCTGAAGCACAGTTGGCAGGTGGTGGCCGGATACGGCGACCAGGTGCCGCTCTACTTCTACTCGACGCTCTTTCTCGCCTATCCGGAGACCCGCCAGATGTTCCCGACGAACATGGCGGGTCAGCGGGACCGGCTGCTGACCGCGTTGGGCCACATCGTGTCGCACGTGGACCAGGCGGAGCAGCTGGTCGGCTTCCTGCAGTCGCTCGGTGCCGACCACCGCAAGTTCGCGGTCCGGCCGGAGCACTATCCGGCGGTCGGTGAGGCGCTGCTGGCGACGTTGCGGCACTTCCTCGGCGAACAGTGGACCGAGGAGCTGGCGCAGGACTGGTCGGCGGCGTACGGGCTGATCGCGAAGGTGATGATGGACGGCGCCACGGCCGCGGAGAACGTCAGTCCGCCGTGGTGGGTCGGCGAGGTGGTGGCGCACGAGCCGCGGACGTTCGACGTGGCGGTGCTGACGCTACGTCCGCAGTACCTGCTGCCGTTCGAGGCGGGCCAGTCGATCGGGGTGTCGAGTCCGGCGACCCGGACGTGGCGGTACTACTCGCCGGCGAACGCGCCGCGCACGGACGGCACGATCGAGCTGCACGTGCGGGCGGTTCCGGGTGGGACGGTGAGTTCCCGGCTGGTGTACGGCACGAGCGTCGGCGACTACGTGCATCTGGCGGCCCCGGTGGGGGAGCGGTTGACGCTGCGGCAGGCCGGCGGCGGTGACCTGCTCCTGATCGCCGGTGGGACGGGTTGGGCGCCGATCAAGGCGCTGGTGGAGCAGGTGGCGACGGAGGGTGGCGGGCGGCGTGTCGACCTGTTCGTCGGGGCCCGGTCCCGGACCGAGTTCTACGACGTCGACGCGATCGAGAAGTTGGCGGCGTCGTACCCGTGGCTGCGGGTGACGTACGTGGTGACGACGGATCCGGCGCGGCCGGGTGAGGTCATGCCGGTGGTCGACCGGGTGCTGGCCGAGGGTGACTGGCGGGGCCGGCACGTGTTCCTCTGCGGGTCGGATCCGATGGTGTCGAGCGCGGTCAGCGGGTTGGTGCGGGCGGGCTACCACGCCGGTCAGTTGCACTACGAGGCCCCGGGTGGGCAGTGGTACGCGTCCGGGCGGCGGGTTGGTGCCGTGCCGGAGCAGTGGACGGCAGACGGAGGTGCGCGGTGAGCGCCAGCCCGATCAGCAAGTACGACCGTGCGACCGCGGCCTCCGGTGCCGGCCCGCGGGTCCGGTTGACCGCCGACCGGGTACGGCGGTGGGAGTTCGCGTCGTCATCGTTCACCCGTCGGGGTTTCGACGAGCGGGACGTGGATCGATTCCGGCACCAGGTGGCCGAGGAGCTGGACCTGCTGGCGTCGCAGTTGGCGGATCTGCGGGCGGAGAACCAACGGCTGCAGGACCGGGTCGAGCTGCACCGGCACGGGGTGTTGCCGAGCGCCAGCGGGGTGGCGCAGCTGCCGGGGCCGAAGGAGGTCAACCTGCTGTCGGCGGCGCAGCGGGAGGCGGAGCAGATCATCGCCCAGGCGCACGACTACGCGCGACGGGTGGCGGAGTATGCCCGGGCGCAGTACGAGCACTACCTGCGGGCCGCCGCGGAGGACGCCCGCAGGGAGGCCGAGCGGGTGGTGCAGGAGTACCGGGCGTCGGCAGGGGCGGGTTTCGACGACACGGTGGCGACCCGGGAGGCGCTGCGGATCTTCGGCGAGATGATGATCTCGCACATGCAGGCGGCGGCCCGGCATCTGAACGAGGGAAGCGAGCAGTTGGCCCGGACGATGGACCGGATCGCGCGGGAGACGGGTCCGGGGGTCGCGGCGGGGGCGGGACGGCCGGCGCTGACGCCGCGTCCGGACGACGCGCGGTGAGGGTGCCGTGGGGCGGCCTGGGACCGCCCCACGGCGGTGGTCAGCGCCGTTTCCGCGCGATGCCACCCCGGCCGCGGTGGCGGAAGGTAGCCGCGCAGGCCGGTGCCGCGCCCGGCCCGCGGGTCGACGGTGCGGTCGCCGTCCGGGGTGGCGTCCAGCCCGGCGCGAGGCCCGCCGCCGGCTCGGCCGCGGGCCCGGTCAACCACCCGGCCCGACCGGCGTGTCGCGGTTCGGTCGGGCCGGGGCCGCGGGGGAGCCTCAGGCCGCGGCCAGGTGGCGCTCGATCTCGGCGAGTTCGGCGTCGTCGAGGGTCAGGTTCTGCAGGGCGGCGACGTTGGCCTCCAGTTGGGCGACGCTGCTGGCCCCGATGATCAGGCTGGTCATCCGGGTGTCCCGGAGCGCCCAGGCCAACGCCAGCTGGGCCAGCGACTGGCCGCGGCGGGCGGCGACGCCGTGCAGGGCCCGTACCTTCGTCATCGTGGCCTCGTCAAGCGCGCTCTCGTCGAGGAAGACGCTGGTCCGGATCCGGGAGTCGGCGGGGATGCCGTTGAGGTAGCGGCCGGTGAGCAGCCCCTGGGCGAGCGGGCTGTAGGCGATGCAGCCGGCGCCGACCCGCTCCAGGGTGTCGAGGAGCCCGTCGGACTCGATCCAGCGGTTGAGCATCGAGTACGACGGCTGGTGGATCAGCAGGGGGGTGCCGAGGTCGGCGAGGATCGCGGCGGCCCGCGCGGTCTGTTCCGAGTTGTAGTTGGAGAGGCCGACGTAGAGGGCCTTGCCGGACCGGACGGCGGTGTCGAGGGCGCTCATGGTCTCCTCGAGCGGCGTGTCCGGGTCTGGCCGGTGGTGGTAGAAGATGTCGACGTAGTCCAGACCCATCCGGCGCAGCGACTGGTCGAGCGAGGCGATCAGGTACTTCCGCGATCCCCATTCGCCGTAGGGGCCGGGCCACATCCGGTGGCCGGCCTTGGTCGAGATGATCAGCTCGTCGCGGTAGGGGGCGAGGTCGGCGGCGAGGATGCGACCGAAGTTCGACTCGGCGGAGCCGTGCGGCGGGCCGTAGTTGTTGGCCAGGTCGAAGTGGGTGACGCCGAGGTCGAAGGCGCGGCGGCAGATCTCCCGCTGGGTATGCCACGGGCGCTCGTCGCCGAAGTTGTGCCACAGGCCGAGCGAGATCGCGGGCAGGTGCAGCCCGCTGCGGCCGGCCCGGCGGTAGGTCATCGTGTCGTAGCGGTCGTCCGCGGCAACGTAGGTCACGATCCACAGACTATGCCGGTGACGCCGGTCGACCCGCGGGGACCGCGGGACGCGCCGGGGTGACGGGGTGGGATGCGGTGTCGTGGGGCTCGCCGACCGGCCCGGCGTTCCCGGGCCCGGCCGTGATCTGATCGGGGGGCGCAGCAGGTCGCCGACGCCGTCGACCCCCACCGCCACCTCGCCGCGAGAAGGGACGTCATGGCATATCTCGACGATCGACCCACCACTCCGGCCGACGCGCTCGCCACGCTGCTCGCCGGCAACGAGCGGTTCGTCACCGGCACCCGGATCCACCCACACCAGGATGCCGAGCACCGCGCAGCGGTCGCCGCCGCGCAACGACCGTTCGCGGTCATCTTCGGCTGTTCCGACTCCCGGCTCGCTGCCGAGATCATCTTCGACCGGGGGCTCGGCGACCTGTTCGTGGTCCGGACCGCGGGGCACATCATCGGCGTGGAGGTGACCGCGAGCATCGAGTACGGCGTCGCCGTGCTCGGCGCGCCGCTGGTCGTCGTCCTCGGCCACGACTCCTGCGGGGCGATCCAGGCCACCCACGCCGCCATGGGCGGCGCCCGGCCGCCGGGTCGGGAACTCGGGACGATCGCCGAGCGGGTGGCGCCGAGCATCTGGCGGGCGAACGCCGAGCAGGTCACCGACGAGGACGAGGTCGGCCGGATCCACGTCCGGCGGACGGTCGAGACGCTGACCCGGCCCGGCACCGGGCTGGGTGAGGCGGTGGCCGCCGGCCGCTGCGACGTCGTCGGCATGGTCTACCGGCTGGCCGAGGGCCGGGTCAGCGTCCTGGCCGCCGAGGCCGTCCGGGAGTAGCCGGGCGGCCGGTCGGCGAGCCGCCTCCGGCCCCCGGCCGGCCGACACCGACGATCACCGCCTGCCGGGCGGAACCCGGTCACTGGTACCGTTGCCAGCGCCGACAACCTCGCGAGCGAGAGACCGCCGGGTGCACACCGGGCGGCGCCGAAGGGGCAAACCCTCCCCGGAACCTCTCAGGCAAAAGGAGCTCGCGAGCTGGCGACTGTGGAGCGCCCTGCGACGCCGCACGGGCGCGACAGAGGGGGAGGTTGTGCCCCGCCGACCTCGCCCGGGAGTGTCACCCATGACCACATCACGCTTCGCCGACCGTCACATCGGCCCGGACGCCGCCGCCGAACGGCACATGCTCGACACCGTCGGGTACGACACCGTCGACGACCTGATGGACGCCGCGATTCCCGAGGTGATCCGCTGGACCGGCAGCCTCGACCTGCCGCCGGCGGCGACCGAGGACGAGGTGATCGCCGAACTGCGGGCGGTCGCCGCCCGGAACACCGTCGCCGTCTCCATGATCGGCCTCGGCTACTACGGCACCCACACCCCGGCGGTGATCCGCCGCAACGTGCTGGAGAACCCCGCCTGGTACACCGCCTACACCCCGTACCAGCCGGAGATCAGCCAGGGTCGCCTCGAGGCGCTGCTGAACTTCCAGACCATGGTCACCGACCTGACCGGCCTGGCCACCGCGAACGCCTCCCTGCTCGACGAGGCGACCGCCGCGGCCGAGGCGATGACCCTGGCCCGGCGCGCCACCGGCGGCGCCGGGGAGGTGTACGTCGTCGACGCCGACACCCTGCCGCAGACGATCGCGGTGCTGACCACCCGCGCGGAACCGCTCGGCATCGAGGTGCGGGTGGTCGACCTGGACCGCGACCCGCTGCCGGAGCGCTTCTTCGGCCTGCACCTGTCGTACCCGGGCGCCTCCGGGGCGGTACGGGACCACGCCGGCCTGGTCGAGGCGGCGCACGCCGCCGGGGCCCTGGTCACCGTCGCCGCCGACCTGCTGGCGCTGACCCTGCTCCGCCCGCCGGGCGCGATCGGCGCCGACATCGCCGCCGGCACCACCCAGCGGTTCGGGGTCCCGATGGGCTTCGGCGGTCCACACGCCGGCTACCTGGCGGTCCGGTCCGGGCTGGAGCGGATGCTGCCCGGCCGGCTGGTCGGGGTCTCCCGCGACGCCGCCGGCGACCCCGCCTACCGGCTTGCGTTGCAGACCCGCGAACAGCACATCCGCCGGGAGAAGGCGACCAGCAACATCTGCACCGCCCAGGTCCTGCTGGCCGTGATGGCCGGCATGTACGCCGTCTACCACGGCCCGGACGGGCTGCGGGCGATCGCCACCCGGGTCCACGAACGGGCCGTGACCCTGGCGGCCGGGCTGCGGGCCGCTGGGGTCGATGTCGTCCACGACGCGTACTTCGACACCGTGCTGGCCCGGGTCCCCGGCCGGGCCGCCGAGGTCGTCGCCGCCGCGCGGCAGCGCGGGATCAACCTGCGGCGGGTCGACGCCGACCACGTCGGGATCAGCTGCGACGAGACCACAACCGAGCGGCACGTCGAGGTCGTCTGGGACGCCTTCGGCGCGGGCGCCGACTACCGGCGTACCGCGGAATCGGCGCCCGCCGCCCTGCCGGCGGCGCTGCGCCGCCACGGCGACATCCTGACCCACCCCGTGTTCCGCAGCCACCACTCCGAGACCGCGATGCTGCGCTACCTGCGCCGCCTCGCCGACGCCGACTACGCGCTGGACCGGGGCATGATCCCGCTCGGCTCCTGCACGATGAAGCTGAACGCGACCACCGAGATGGAGCCGATCAGCTGGCCCGAGTTCGCCCACCTGCACCCGTTCGCCCCGGCCGACCAGACCACCGGCTACCGCGACCTGGTCGCGGACCTGGAACGCTGGCTCGCCGAGGTGACCGGCTACGACGCGGTCAGCGTCCAGCCCAACGCCGGCTCACAGGGTGAACTCGCCGGCCTGCTCGCCATCCGCGCCTACCACCGCGACCGGGGCGAGGGACACCGGGACGTCTGTCTGATCCCGTCGTCGGCGCACGGCACCAACGCGGCCAGCGCGGTGATGGCCGGCATGCGGGTCGTCGTCGTCGCCTGCGACAACGACGGCGACGTCGACCTCGCCGACCTCGACCGCAAGATCGAGGCCCACCGGGACCGCCTCGCGGCGATCATGGTCACCTACCCGTCCACCCACGGCGTGTACGAGGGCGGCATCGCCGCGCTCTGTGCCAAGGTCCACGACGCCGGCGGCCAGGTGTACGTCGACGGCGCCAACCTCAACGCGCTGGTCGGCTTCGCCAAGCCGGGCAGGTTCGGGGCGGACGTGTCGCACCTGAACCTGCACAAGACGTTCTGCATCCCGCACGGCGGTGGCGGGCCGGGCGTCGGCCCGGTCGCCGTCCGGGCACACCTGGCGCCGTACCTGCCGGGCGACCCGCTGGATCCCGACGGTCGGCCCGTGGTGTCGGCGGCCCGCTACGGCTCGGCCGGGATCCTGCCGATCCCGTGGGTGTACCTGCGGCTGATGGGCCCGGACGGGCTGCGCCGGGCCACCGGGGCGGCGGTGCTGGCCGCCAACTACGTGGCGGCCCGGCTGCGCCCCCACTACCCGGTGCTCTACACCGGCAACAAGGGCCTGGTCGCCCACGAGTGCATCCTCGACCTGCGGCCGCTGACGAAGGCGACCGGGGTGACCGTCGACGACGTCGCCAAGCGGCTGATCGACTACGGCTTCCACGCCCCGACGATGTCGTTCCCCGTCGCCGGGACCCTCATGGTGGAGCCGACCGAGAGTGAGGACCTCGCCGAACTCGACCGGTTCTGCGACGCGATGATCGCGATCCGGGCCGAGATCGACAGGGTCGGATCGGGGGAGTGGCCGAAGGACGACAACCCGCTCACCAACGCCCCGCACACGGCGGCGATGGTCGGCGGCGACGAGTGGCCGCACCCGTACCCGAGGTCGGTCGCGGCCTACCCGGCCGGGGTGCACCGGCGGGCGAAGTACTGGCCGCCGGTACGCCGTGTCGACGGCGCGTACGGCGACCGGAACCTGGTCTGCGCCTGCCCGCCGCCGGAGGCGTTCGCCCGGTGACCGGTGCCTGCCCGCCGGTGTTCGGCCGGCGGGCAGGCACCGCAACGCCTAGCCGACCAGAGCGTGCCGGGCCGGACCGCGGTGCGGCGCGATCGTGCTCCCGTCGGGCAGCAGCTCGCCGGTGTCGTCGAAGACGATGACGCCATTGCAGAGCAGGCTCCACCCCTGCTCACGGAAGCTGGCGACGACCCGGGCGGCTTCCCGGTCGGGGGCCTCGGCAGGAGGGCAGGTGGGCTCGTGCTGACACATCGAGTTCTCCGGGGACTGAGGCACTGTGCCATGGTTCACATGACCAGTGACGGACGGTACCAACGCGTTCGTCGCGATGACGAGCAGGTTTCAGACCATCGGGGGAGAATCCACTTTTCGGATGAGGCAGATCGAACCAGTCGTCGTGGGACCGCTCCCAACCGGGTCGTCCCCGCACATCCCGGGCATGCCGGCCCGGTGCCGCGCCGCCACCGTCGCACACGCCCGCCTGCAGTGGTGGCACGCCGACAGCGGTGACCCCGCCCAACTGCTGGAGGACTTCCTGGCCCGCCACGGACTACCGGTCCGAGACCTCGCCCGGCCGCCAGCCCGCGACGCCGACCAGCACCGCCCCGGCAGCGTCTGCGGAGCCGCCCTGTTCGTCTCCGCCGCCGCCGGCGCCGCCATGATCGGGGCACCCACCGGCGCCCCCAGCCCAGCCCTCGCCGTACCGGACCTGGCCGCCGTCGTGTACCGGCACACCGACCCGGTCGAGACCGTCGACCCCGACCCGGACGGTGGCACCCCGGGATGGTCCCTCGGACCCTGGCGGGACAGCTGGAGCACCGCCGCGCACGCCGCCGCCGTCGACCACGCCCGCGCCGCCATCGGCCGCGGCGACGTCTACCAGGTCAACGTCGTCGGCCACGCCTCGGCCCGTTACACCGGCGACCCCCGACCCGCCCTCGCCCGGATCGCCCGGCTCCCCGGCGCCCGCTACGGCGGCGTACTGGCCGGGCCGGGCTGGGCCATCGGCTGCGCCTCCCCGGAGACACTGGTCGCGGTCGCCGGCGGCCGGGTGACCACCCGCCCCATCAAGGGCACCCGCCCGGCCACCCCCGACGGCCGGCGCGACCTGCTCGCCTCGCCGAAGGAACGGGCCGAACACGTGATGATCGTCGACCTGGCGCGCAACGACCTCGCCCGGATCGCCCGCACCGGCTCGGTCCGGGTCGACGACCTCTACGCCATCCGCCGCTGGTCCGGCCTGTGGCAGGCCGAGTCGACGGTCTCCGCCCAGATCGCCGCCGGATGCGGACTCGCCGACCTGCTCCGGGCGGTCTGCCCCGGTGGCTCGGTAACCGGGGCGCCGAAGCTCGCCGCGCTGGCCCAGATCGCCGCCCTCGAACCCGTCGGCCGGGGCGCCGCCATGGGCGGATTCGGCTGGCTCGACGCCGCAGGCCTGGACCTGGGGCTGACGATCCGCACCGTCGCCGTGGACGCCGAGCGGGTGCACCTGTGGGCCGGCGGCGGCATCACCTGGGACAGCGACCCGGCGGCGGAGGTCGCCGAGGCCGCCGCCAAGGCCGCACCGCTGCGCGCCGCCCTCGCGCCCCGCCCGGACCGGTAGCCCACACCACCCACCGCGGCACCGGACCCCGACCGGAGCAGGTAACGATCCGATAGGGTTCCGGTCATGACAATGCGGCCCATCCGGATCATCGGCGACCCCGTACTCCGCACCCCGTGCGAACCCGTCACCAGCTTCGACGCCGAACTCCGGGCCCTCGTCACCGACCTCATGGACACCCTGCTCGGCGCCCCTGGACGCGCCGGCGTCGCCGCACCCCAGATCGGCATCAGCGCCCAGGTCTTCGTCTACGACGCCGACGGCCACCGCGGTCACCTCGTCAACCCCACCCTCGAACTCTCCACCGAGACCCAGCTCGACGACGAAGGCTGCCTCTCCATCCCGGGCCTCTACTTCCCAACCCCCCGCGCCCTCCACGTCACCGCCCACGGCTTCGACCAGTACGGCGAACCCCGCACCATCACCGGCAGCGGCTTCCTCGCCCGCGCGCTCCAACACGAGACCGACCACCTGGCCGGCCGCCTCTACGTCGACACCCTCCGCGGCGACACCCGCCGGCAAGCCCTCCGCGAGATCCGCGCCGGCCGCTTCGCCACCCCCAACCGGTAACCGCGCCCATCACCGCCCCCGCCACCGTCGCAACCCCAGACCCACCGTCGCCAGCAGGACGAACAACACCGCCGAACACAGCAGCGCTTTGACAAGCACCCGGAAACCATCCCACATCACGCCGTAAGGTGCAGAGGTGCGCCTGGCAACCTTCAACCTGCTCCACGGCAGGTCACCACAGGACGGCCTCGTCGACGAGACCCGCCTCGCCACCACCGTCGCCGCCATCGACGCCGACATCCTCGCCCTGCAGGAGGTCGACCGCGACCAGTCCCGCAGCAACCACCTCGACCTCACCACCATCGCCGCCCGGGCGATGAACGCCCCCCACCACCGGTTCGCCGCCGCCGTCGTCGGCACCCCCGGCGAACGCTTCCGCCCCCTCACCCACGACGACGACGGACACGGCGAACCCCTCTACGGCATCGGACTCATCAGCCGATACCCCGTCCGATCCTGGCAGGTCACCCGACTCACCGCCCTCCCGGTTCGCTCCCCGGTCCTCGTCTCCGGCCCCGACGGCGGCATCACCCTGCTCCGCGACGAACCCCGCGTCGTCCTCGTCGCCACCCTCGACACCCCCTACGGCCCCATCACCGCCGCCGCCACCCACCTCTCCTTCGTCCCCGGCTGGAACATCCGTCAACTCCGCCAGGTCGTCCGCGCCCTGCGCGCCCTGCCCCCACCCCGCATCCTCCTCGGCGACCTGAACCTCCCCGCGCGCCTGGCCACCCTCGTCTCCGGCTGGCGATCCCTCGCCCACCGCCCGACCTACCCCGCCACCCACCCCCGCGTCCAACTCGACCACATCCTCGCCGACCCCCGCGGCAGCCACCCCCTGCCCGCCGTCACCGCCGTCGCCACCCCCGCCGCCACCATCTCCGACCACCGCCCACTCGTCGTCGACCTCGCCTGACCCGCCCCACACCCCATCCACCGACCGACGCACCTGACGACCGTCCGGTACGCGGGACCACGACGGGACCGGCCCGCGGGGGAGCCCGCCTCGGCGCCGGTCAGCCGAGGCCGACCAGCCGTCCCAACACCCGGTTCGTACGGTTCGCCCGCACCGCCGCCCGCTGCTGCGCCGCCGTCACCTCGATGTAGTGCTGACTCGTCGCCAGACTCGCATGCCCCAACAGCCGCATGATCTCCGACGCGCTCGCCCCGTCCTCGGCCAGCCGCGTCGCGAACGTGTGCCGCAACGCGTGCAACTGCGCGCCCCGCGGCACCCGATCGGTGATCCCGGCCCGCCGGTAGCACGACCACACCAGATACTGCAGGCCGCCGCGACGCAGCGGAGCGCCGGATCGGTCCACCAGCAGCGGCGAGTCCGGCCCGACCGTCCGCGCCCCGAACCGGCGCCGCCGGCTCTCCAGGTACGCCTCGAGGACCGCGTCGAGTTCCGGCTCGATCGGGATCGTCCGGGCCCGACCTCCCTTGCCCGCCACGTCCACCCGGCGCTCGCCCGCCCGGCCCGCCAGCGAACCCACCCGCAACGCCAGGAGCTCGGACAGTCGCAGGCCGGCACAGAGCCCCAACGCCAGTACCGCCAGGTCGCGCTCCGGCCACGGATCACGCTGGCGCCGGTCCACCCGGGACACCGCCTCCAGCAGTTCCTCCGGCGTCCGCTCGCCCCGCAGCGGCTTCGGCGGCGGCGTGGGCACGACCGGCTTGTCGACCGCGGACATCGGGTTGCCGGCCACGACGCCGTCCGCGACGAGGAAGGTGAAGAAGCTGTTCCAGGTGGACCAGGCCCGGTGGATGGAGGCCGGGGCGCGGCCGGCCGCGAACCGGGCGAAGGCGGACCGCAGCGTACGGGGGGTCAGGGCGCTGAGCGGCAGGTCGGCGAGGGGGAGGGGAGTGGCCGGATCCTCGGCGACCAGGCGTGCCACGGCCAGGAGGTCTCGCCGGTAGGCGGCCAGGGTGTGGGGGGAGGGTTTGCGGGTCGCCCGAGCGGTCAGGAACTCCTCGACGAGGGAGAGAAGCAGATGATCCGATTTGTCCTGCATAACGAATATTATTCATGAATGGGACTCGCGTTCAATATCTGACCAACTTCCATATCCGCCGGGAGCCCGGCAGGCGTCGACCGCCAGCCCGGCCGGGCGGGCCCGAAACCCGCGATACGCCGCCCGCCCGGCCGGACGCCGGCACCGGGCCGCCGACCGGCGGAGAGGGGCGGATCGACCGCGCCAGGACGAATACCGACCGCGCCGACCGCGGCAGGTCGTACGGTCCGCGCCGTCCACGTCGGTCGGGGTACGCGGCGGTGCGGCCGGCGGACCGCGGGCGCGGCAGCGGGGACCGGAGCGTCGGATCCGGGTTGGTGAACAGGCCCCTTGAGGGCGGGACCGCCCACCGGACGACCGGCAACTTTACATAATGTCAATTATCGACTCGACGGAAGCCCGGCGGACGCCGGAGCGGACTCGTCGCGCGGGGTGTCCACCCGGGATGCCGAGGTCCGGTCATCCGGGAGTAACGGTGCAGCGAGACGCCACCAGCGCGCGGGCGGGTTCGGGCCCGCGGCGGTCCGGGCGCCGGCGTGGCGGAGAAGAACGATGGTCACCCGCGTGAAAGGCGCCGCGGCCGGGCCCGGTACGGCGGCGCCGGGTCAGAGGCCGCCGGAGACCCGAAGCACGGCCCCGGTGGTGTAGGCGGCGGCGGGGCTGAGCAACCAGACGATGGCGGCCGCGACCTCGGCCGGCTGGCCGGCCCGGCCCAGCGGGATCCGCCCGGCGGCCCGCCGTGCCCGGTCCGGTACGCCGGAGACGGTGTGGATCTCCGTGTCGATGATCCCGGGCGCGACCGCGTTGACCCGGATGCCGCGGGGGCCGAGTTCCTTGGCGAGGCCGAGGGTGAGCGTGTCGGTGGCGGCCTTGACGGCGGCGTAGTGCACGTACTCGCCGGGACTGCCGAGGGTGGCGGCGGCCGAGGAGACGTTGACGATCGCACCGCCGGTGGTGAACCGGCGGGCGGCCTGCTGGGCGCAGAGGACGTAGCCGACGAGGTTGACGTCGACGACGTGTCGCAGGTCGTCGACGGTCAGCTCGGTGAAGGGTCCGATCCGGCTGGTGGTGCCGGCGTTGTTGACCAGGCCGGTGGGTTGTCCCAGGTCGGCGGCGGCGTCGAAGAGGCGCGCGACCTGGTCGGGGTCGGTGGTGTCGGCACGGACGGCGATGCCGCGCCGGCCGGTGGCGTGGACGTCGCGGAGCACGTCGGCCGCGGCGGCGGCGTCGCGCCGGTAGCAGAAGACGACGTCGTGTCCGGCGGCGGCGAGCTGGCGTACGGTCGCGGCGCCGATTCCCCGGCTGCCGCCGGTCACCACGGTGAGCGGGTGCATGCCCCTCCCCTTCGCGCCGCCTCTTCCCTCTGGTGCGGAGATCCTGCCAGGGGCGGGTCGGATCGGCCAGCGGCGATGGTGTGATCTTCGTCGGTGTGTCCGTCTCGACGTTGTCGGGTGGGACTGGTAGTAAGGCAGGAATCAAACAGGTGTACGGAAGAGGGATCCGATGGCTGCCGCGCGTACCGATGAACAGGGGTTGTCAACCGAGGAGTTGGAGCAGATCCGGGACGCGTTGGCGAACGGTCGCCGGCCGAAGGTGGTGTTCACCGAGGCGGCGGGACAGATCGCCGGTCAACTCGGCCAGGTGGTCGAGCTGACCGATCCGGCGGTGTCCGACGAGTGGGTGGTGGTCCGGTTTGGTCGGGACGAGCTGCCCTTCTCCCCCGCCGATCTGGCGGTGGCGCCGAAGGGCGCGGCGGCACGGCGGGCGAAGGCGGAGCCGGAGCCCTCGGTGGAGCCTGTTCCGGAGCCGGAGTTCAAAGTGGTGCGGGAGCCGGTTCCGGCTCCGCGCGAGGAGGCGAGAGTGACCGCAGTGGAGACTACCCCGGCGAGCGCGGCCGAGGCGGGGCCCAAGCCGGCGAAGCGGGCGGCAAAGGCAGCCCGGCCGAAGGGGCCGGCGGGGTTGACGGTGACGTTGTCGTACGCGGACGGTGAGTGGACGCTGGCGGCGACGCAGGGGACGAAGGCGCTGGCGAAGCCGTACGTGATCAAGCCGGCGGAGGCGTTGAAGATGGTGGCGCTGGTCGACGTGCCGGGCGTGCAGGAGGCGGTGGAGCAGATCCTGGAGGCGGAGCGCCGGGAGGCCGAGCAGCAGGCGGAGCGGTTGCGCGCGGAGTTGGCGGAGGTCGAGGCGCGGCTGGCGGAGCTGCGCGACGCGGGCTGAGCCGGTCGGTGCGGCGCACCGGGCGTGCGGACGCGGTCGGTGCGGTGGGACGTGAGCGATGGTCGGGGCCGGGTCGGGTTGGACCCGGCCCCGGGTCGTGATGGGGATGGGCCCACCGTCGGGCGGCGGCCTCGTCGGGTGACGTGTGCCGGGTGTGGATGGTCGCGGCCGGCGGTGGGCGGCCGGGCCAGGTCGGCCCCCGCGTCCGCCGGCTCGCGCTGCGGGCAGCCGACCCCACCGCCGGCGGCCGCCGGGTGGTTCAGTCCGGCGGGATGTGGGCCACGCTGATCCGCTTGCGGAACACCCAGTAGGTCCAGCCCTGGTAGAGGAGGACGACCGGGGTGAAGAAGGCGGCCACCCAGGTCATGATCGTGAGGGTGTAGGGGGCGGAGGCGGCGTTGCTGACGGTGAGGGTGCCGGCGGGGTCGGCGGTGGAGGGCAGCACGGTCGGGAAGAGGGCGGCGAACAGGGTCGCCACGGTGAGCCCGATGGCGGCGGCGGTGCCGGCGAAGGCCCAGCCCTCCCGGCGTACCCGGGCGGCGGCGATGGCGACGGCGAGCGTGGCCGCGGCGGCGATGGCGAGCCCGACGGCGGCCGGGGTGCGCCGGATCGCGAGGGTGCTGGCGAGGAAGGCCACGGTGAGCGCGGCGGTGGCGGCGGCGGTGTGGATGGCGAGCCGGCCGGCGCGGGCCCGGATGTCGCCGGCGGTCTTGAGGGCGAGGAAGACGGCGCCGTGGGTGATGAAGAGCGCCGTCGTGGTCAGGCCGCCGAGGAGGGCGTACGGGTTGAGCAGGTCCGCGAGTCCGCCGGTGTAGTCGTGGTCGGCGGCCAGGGGTACGCCGCGGAGGATGTTGGCGAAGACGATTCCCCATCCGACGGCGGGCAGGAGGGAGCCGGCGACGATGGCGGTGTCCCAGCGGGCCTTCCACGCGGCGTCGGGGCGCTTGTGCCGGTACTCGAACGCGACGCCGCGGAAGATCAGGGCGAGCAGGATCAGCAGCATCGGCAGGTAGAAGCCGGAGAAGAGACTGGCGTACCAGCCGGGGAAGGCGGCGAAGAGGGCGCCGGCGGCGGTGATGAGCCAGACCTCGTTGCCGTCCCAGACCGGGCCGATGGTGTTGATCAGGACGCGTCGCTCGCGGTCGTCGCGGCCGAGGACGGGGAGCAGGATGCCGACGCCGAAGTCGAAGCCTTCCAGGATGAAGTAGCCGGTGAAGAGGACGGCGATGAGCAGGAACCAGAGGGTGGTCAGTTCCATGGTGGGCTCCGTGGGTTGGTGACGGCGTCGGGTCGGTGGTGGTCGTTGCTGGTGGTGGGTGGCCGGGGCTGGTGCGCCGGGCCGGGTCGGTGGGCGAGGGTCAGTAGGCGAAGGCGAGCGGTCGGTCCTCGTCGTCGGCGGTCGGGTCGGTGCGGGTGGGGGTCGGGTCGAGTCGGGGAAGTCCGGCGCGGGCGTACCGGATGAGGAGCCGGACCTCGACGACGGCGAGGATGGCGTAGACGAGGGTGAAGGCGGTGAAGGAGGTGAGGACCTCGGTCAGGGAGACGCTGCGGGAGACGCCGTCGCGGGTGAGCATCTCGCCGAAGACGACCCAGGGTTGCCGGCCCATCTCGGTGAAGATCCAGCCGAAGCAGTTGGCGGCGAGCGGCAGGATGGGCATGATCAGGCCGGCGCGGACGAGCCAACGGGAGTTCGGGGTACGACCACGCCGGTGGGTCCAGAGGACGAGGGCGGCGATGGCGGCGGCGACCAGGCCGAAGCCGATCATGAAGCGGAAGCTCCAGTAGGTGACCGGGATGATCGGGGTGTAGCCGCCGGGACCGTACTGGGCGACGTACTGGGCCTGGAGGTCGTTGATGCCCTGGACCTGTCCGTTCGGGTCGCCGGTGCCGAGAAACGAGAGCAGGTACGGGATCTTGATGGCGAACAGTTCCCGGCTGCCGTCGAGGCTGCCGACGGTGAGGACGGAGAACGCGGCGGGCTGTTCGGTCTGGTAGAGGGCTTCGGCGGCGGCCATCTTCATCGGCTGCACCTGAGTCATGATCTTGCCTTGGAAGTCACCGCTGATCACGACGGCGACGGCGGCGGCGAGGGCGACCCAGGATCCGAAGCGGGCGGCGTACCGGAAGGCCGCGCGGTCGTCGGCGGCCCGGGCGGCGGCCTCGGGGTCGGCGTGGTCGGGGGTCGGTCGGTGGAGGTGCCAGAGCGCGATGGCGACGATCAGGGCACCGGCGACGAGGAGGCAGCCGGCGATGGTGTGGGGGAAGGTGGCGAGGGTGACCTTGTTGGTGAGGACGGCGACGATGTCGGTGAGTTCGGCGCGGCCGGTGTCGGGGTTGATCCGGTAGCCGACGGGGTTCTGCATCCACGAGTTGGCGGCCAGGATGAAGTAGGCGCTGAGGGTGGAGCCGAGGGCGGCGGCCCAGATGGCGGCGAGGTGGACGCGTTTCGGCAGCCGGTCCCATCCGAAGATCCACAGGCCGATGAAGGTGGATTCGAGGAAGAAGGCGAGCAGCGCCTCGAGTGCCAGTGGCGCGCCGAAGACGTCGCCGACGAAGCGGGAGTAGTCACTCCAGTTCATTCCGAACTGGAACTCCTGAACGATGCCGGTGACCACGCCCATGGCGAAGTTGATCAGAAAGATCTTGCCGTAGAACTTGGTCAGGCGTAGGTATCGGGGGTCGCCGGTGCGGTGCCAGCGGGTCTGGAGGATGGCGACGAGCAGGGACAGCCCGATGGTGAGGGGCACGAAGAGGAAGTGGTAGACGGTGGTGACCCCGAACTGCCAGCGGGCGACGTCGAGCGCGTCCACACGAACCCCCTAGATCTGTACTACGAGACGTAGTAAATACTACTCGTCGTCGTAGGAGGTGGGGTGGAGGGATGCGTCACTCCCCGGCGCGGCGGATTCCCCGCTCCCCCTGGGCCATCGCGCCGTGCGACGATCGGGCGCTGATGGACACCACCACCACGCCGTGGCGCCCCCCGCGCTTCTGGCTCCTCCTGCAGGTTCTCGCCCGGGGCGTCGTTGGGCTGGTCGCCCGGCTGCGGGTCACCGGCGACGTACCGGACGGGCTGCGGAACGGGCCGCTGATCCTGGCCGCCAACCACGTCAACCCGTTCGACCCGATCGTGCTGACCGCCGCCTGCCGGGTACGCCGGATCGCGCCTCGGATCATGGCCACCGGCGGGGTGTTCCGGGCCCCGGTTGTCGGCGCCGCCATGCGGGCCAGCGGACACATCCGGGTCGACCGGCGCAGCCCCACCGTCGGTCTGGCCCTGGAACACGCGACGGCGGCCGTCGCGCAGGGCTCCGTCGTGCTGGTCTACCCGGAGGGGCGGATGGGGCTCGACCCCGGGATGTGGCCCGAGCGGGGCAAGACCGGCACCGCTCGGCTCGCCTTCGCCAGCGGCGCCACCGTCGTGCCGGTGGCGCAGTGGGGCGCGCACGAGATCCTGCCGTACGCCGCGCCACGCGGAATGATCTCGGCGCTGGGGCGGGCCCTGCTGCGCCGCCCCGTGGTCCGGGTGCACTTCGGTCCGCCGGTCGACCTGGGCGGCATCGACCCCGCCGGGCCTGGCGCCGCCATCCGGGCCACCGACGCCATCATCGACGCGATCACCGCCGCCCTCGCGCCGCTGCGTCCCGACGAACCGGACCGGCCCCGGCACGTCGACCCGACCCGGCCGACCGAGACCCGCCGCCAGCACCGGCGCCGCCCCGCCTCCGGCTGATCCCCTCGGGTACGGCGACCGACCGGGCGCCGAGCGTCACGGCGGCACCGGCAGCCCGCCACCGGGTGCCCACTCGACGGTGGTACCGGGCAGGCCGTCCGTCCACCCCTGCACCGCCCGGGCGAGCCCCGCCGCGTCCGGTGGCGTCTGACCGAGCCCGACCGCGTACCGCAGCAGCCCGGGGCCGGTCTGAAGCGGGTGAGGCCAGGCGTGCCCGTCCGGTACCCCGGCGCGCTCCAGGGCGGTGAGCAGGGCACGGACCCGCCCCCCGTACCCGGCCGGCCGTCGTGGCGAACGCCTCACCCGGCACCGCCCGGATGGTCAGCACCGCCCACGCGGCGTGCCGGCGGTGCAGCGGCGGCGGGGCCAGCAGCGCCGGCCACGGGTCGCCGCCGGACGTGGTCGCCGCCTCGACGACCTCCCACGCGGTGTAGAGCTCCTCGGTCAGCAGATCCTGTCCCCCGACGCTGACCTGGCCGCTGCAGCAGCGGACCGGGGCGGTCGGGGTCAGGATCCGCACCGGCGCGGCCTCGTCGACGTCACCGGCCACACCGGTGCCCGGCACACCCGCGGCCCCGGTGGTGCCGGTCCCATCCACCGACCGCGGGTCCAGCGCGACCGGCCGGCGCCAGTCCCAGGCCGCCCAGTCGGCGAAGAAGCTTCCGAGCAACGCCATCGGTGCCGATCCGCCCCTGGGCGTGGGCGCTGCGGGCCTCGGCCCAGCACCGGTCGGCGGCGTCCCGGTCGAGCCCCGCCAACGCCGACCGCAGGCCGGCCCGCAGCGGTTCCAGCGGCGCCTCGCCGAGCACGTCGGTCCGGACGTGGTCGCGGCGGACCCACTTCGCGACCCGGTACGGGAACTCGGCGCGGGTGAACCCGGCGACGGTCCGGACGACGTACCCCTCCTGGCGGGACAGGTCCAGCCGCAGCCGGCGTAGGGCGCGCGGGTCGAAGGTTCCCCGCCACAGCACCGGCGGGACCGGAACCCCCAGCCGCCGGGTGAACCGTACGGTGGCGTCCCAGTCCGGGCAGCGGTCGCCAGCCCACACCGAGAACGCGTAGTACCAGCTCTCCAGATCCGAGCAGGCGATCGAGTGTCGGGCGTGGAGGGGTTCTCCCCGCACACCCGCCAGCCGGCCGGGATCGCGTCGCCGATCCGGCCGTGCAGCGCCTTCACCCAGGCGCGGGACGGGTGGTGGCCCGAGTCCGCTGAGCGGGCGTGCAGCCCGTCCCGGTACAGGGTGGTGTTCTCCCCGTCGAGCTTCCCGGTGACCACCACAGCGCGGCCCTCCAGCCCGGACAGTCCGGTGATCCGCACGTCGTCCGGCCCCGCGCCGGGCGACCAGGGCAGGTGCGGGGTGCGGGGATAGCGGATACGCATGGTCCGTTCGGGAAGCGGGCGACGAGGCGGCGATCGACGACGGTACGCAGCACACCCGTGCCGGGCCAGCCAATTTCCCGTGCCCCTCGACCAGCGGTGCGGGGCGACCGCGTGCCCGTACCCGGCGGTGGGGCGCACCGCCGGTCACTCCGCGCGGCGTCGCTGCCGCAGGTAGGCCAGGACCGCCTCCCGGGTGGTACGGACCCCGAGCGCCTGGCGGGCCTGGGCGATGCGGCGGTTGGCGGTCCGCAGGGACAGGAACTCGGCGGCCGCCGCGGAGGCGATCGTCTCGCCGTCGGCGAGCCGCTCCAGCAGGGCGCGCTGTTCGGGGACGAGCCGAGCCAGCACCGACTCGGGATCCGGCTCGGGTTCCCGGTCCGGGTCCTGGCGCACCGGCCCGAGCCGGGCCAGGTCGTCGACCAGGGCCCGGCCGACGTCGCCGGTCGGGTCGACGATCGCCACCACCCCGGCTCCCCGGGCCGCGGCGAGCACCGCCAGCCGCACCGTCTCCGCGTCCGGTACCCGGCCGAACAGGACGAGCCGGGCGTCCATCAGGTCCCAGCCGGGCTCGGTGACGGCGAACCCCTCCCGGGTTCGCCACCCGGCGCGAGCCAGTCGGCGCAGCACGGCGGCCGCGTCCGTCATGGACGGCAGGACGTAGCGGGGCGGGTCACTCATGGCGGCACCTCCGGTCGGTCACAGCGTCTCCAGGGCGCGCGCCGCCGCTTCGGTGCGGGTCCGGGCGCCGAGCTTGCGCATTCCCGAGCGGACGTGGGTCTCCACCGTCTCGCCGGAGATGCCCAGCCGTCCGGCGATGCGGCGGGTCGGCTCCCCGGCCGCGACCAGCCGGAGCACCTCGCGTTCCCGGTCGGTGAGCTCCCCGTCGGCCCGGCCGCCGCGCCGGTCGCGGCGGACCGCGTGTCGGCGTAGCGCCCGCCGGGTCCGGCCGAGCAGCACGACCAGGCCGGCCTCCTCGGCCCGCTGCTCGGCGGCGAGCAGCGTCGCGACGCCGCGGGTCGGGTCCGGCTCGTGCAAGCCGGCCGCGAGCAGGCACCGGACCTCCTCCCGCACGGCCAGGTCACGCCAGTCGGCGGCGGCCTGGGTGAAGCCGGCCGGGTCGCCGCCGGGGGTGTCCCAGGCGGCCAGCGTCCGCGACACGGGTGGCGGCCGGCCGGTGGCCCCGCCCGGCGCCGCCGCGGTCCCGTCCGTGCGGCCGTTGGCCGCGGCATCCCGCCCGGCGTCGTACGCCGCCCACCGGGCGGTGATCTGGCGCAGCCCGTCGACCAGGGTCGGCCCCGCCGGCGGCGGCGCGATGGCCCGCTCGGGTTGGCCGTCGAGCCAGGCCGCCTCCCGGTCCACCCAGTCCAGCACCGGGTCGGCGGTGGCCTCCGGGGTCCGGGCCAGTCGGGCCCGGGCCGGGCCGAGCAGCCCGCCGTCGGCCTCGACGAGGCTCGCGGCGGCCACGGCGTAGCCGCGGGCCGGTCTCGGCACCGTGCGGTCGAGGAGGTCGTTGGCCCGGCGTACGGCCTCGTCGGGCGGGAGCGCCGGCAGCCCGCCGCGCAGGGCCGCGCACCACAGCCGGGCCGCGAGGAAGCGGGTCTGCCAGCTGTAGGCGAGGTCGGCGGCGCAGGTCCGCTCGGCCGCCTCGGCGGCCTGCCCGGCCTCGACCAGCCGTCCGTCGGCGATCAGGGACTCGACCAGCAGCCAGGCGCTCCACCGGGCGGTCAGCGGGTCGCCGGCCGTCCCGGCGGTCGCGGCGGCGGAGGCCAGCGCGGCCTCCCAGCCCGGCTCGCGGTCGGCGGCGCGGACCGCGGCCAGCGCGGCCCGTAGCCCCGGGTGCGCGGGCTCCGGGCCGTACCGGGCGGCGAGCCGGGCCGCCATCCCGCTCGCGGCAGCGGGGTCGGTGCCGAGCTGGGCGAGGAGCAGGATCCGGTCCCGGGTGGCGAGCTGCTCCGCGTCCGCCGCGTCCGGGACCCGGACCGCCACGGCGCGGGCGGCGGCGAGGTCGCCGAGTTGGAGCAGTGCCTCGGCACGCAGCAGGTCCGGCTCGATTCCGAGTGGCTCGGGGGTGGTCAGTACCCGGACCGCCGCACCAGGACGACCGCAGGCCAGCGCGGCGCGGGCGGCGGCGACGCGGACCGCCGGCTCCGGCTCGACGCCGGGTAGCGCGCAGGCGGTGAGCAGCAGGTCGGCGCGGGCGCCGGTGGACCCGGCGGCCGGGGCGGCGGCCAGGGCCCGCCGGTACGCCGCCGGCGCGTCGCCGGCCGCGGCGAGGTGCCGGACCGCCTCGGTGTGCGGGACGAGGTCGGCCAGCCGCCGGTGCAGCGCCCGTCGGCCGGCGTCATCGAGCAGGCCGGCGGCGATCTCGGCGACGTACGGCGAGACCGGCGCGACGACCGGCTCGTCGGTGGCGACGGTCACCAGGCCGGCGTCGACGAGCTCGTCGACGCCGGTGCCGAGGACGGCGGCGGGGGCGGGACGGCCGAGCAGCCCCAGTGCGGCCATCGCGGTCCGGGCCGGCCGGGTCAGGTCGGCGAGCGCGGTCGCGACGGCGTACCCGACCTGCTCGGCGTCCCGGCCCGGTGGCGCCGGCGGGTCAGACCCGACCCGCCGGCCGGCCGCGGCCTGACGGGCCAGGGTCACCACCGCCAGCGGCGCTCCGCCGGCACGCCGGACCACGTCGGCCAGCGCCGCCGGCGGCAGTCCCGGGGCGACCCGACCGGCCAGCGCCGCCGCGGCGTCGGCGTCCAGCGGCGGCACCGCGAGCCATCCGGCCGCGGCCGACCGCAGCGCGGCGACGGCCGGGGCCGGCAGCCGGTGCGGGGTGCGCAGTGCGACCGCCACCCGGCAGTGCGCCGCCAGCGGCACCAGGGCGGCGAGGGTGGCCGGATCGGCCCACTGGAGGTCGTCCAGTAGCAGCAGGCCGGCCCGGACCCGGGAGCGGACCGCCTCGGCGAGCAGCGCCGGGTCGTGGGCGGGCAGCCGTACCCGGACCGCCCGGGCCAGGGCGAACCCGGGCTCGGCCGGAAGGCTGGCCAGCCCGCCGCCGGCGAAGACCGGCCCCCGGAACGCCGCGCCGAGCCGGGCCAGGGCGGTGCTGCGTCCGCCGCCCGGCCCGCTGTGCAGGACGACCAGTCCCGGGGACGCCAGCAGGGCCGACGCGGCCGCGACGACGTCGCGGGGCGCGTCGGCCGCGGCCTCGGGTTCGTCGTGGGGCCGGTACTGGTCGGGCAGGTCGCCGACCGAGGCGTGCCGCACTGGTCCTCCCCGCCGGGAAGCGACGCCACCGCCGGGATGGACGGTGGCACGAACATGGGATCCTGCGCCGGCAGGATATTCGTAGTGTGGTTCCGGCAGGGGCGGCCCGCCCCTGCCGTCGTGTTGCGGAAGGACAGCAGACGAGATGAGCGCACGCCACCACCGAGTACCTCCCATTCTCGCTGACGGCACCGCCGGCTGACGAGCATGAGCGCAGGTCCGCTCAGTGTCCGGGTCGCCCGACTCTGTGACGAGGTGGGTCCCCGGCTCGACACCGGTACCGCCGGCCAGGTGCGGGAGATCCGGCGCCGGCTCGACGAGCCGCTGCGGGTGGCGATCGCGGGCCGGCTCAAGGCCGGCAAGTCGACGCTGGTGAACGCGTTGATCGGCCGGCGGGTCGCGCCGACCGAGGTCGGCGAGTGCACCCGGATCGTCACCCAGTTCCGCTACGGCACGGTGGACCGGGTCGACGTGGTCCGTCGCGACGGCAGCCGGGTCAGCCTGCCCCTGGACGACGCCGGCATGATCCCGCAACGGCTCGGGGTGCCGCGCCCCGAGATCGGGTACGTCGACGTGACGTTGACCAGCGACCACCTGCGGGACCTGACCGTGCTGGACACGCCCGGGCTGGCGTCGACGAACACCTCGGTCAGCGCCGGCGCCCGCCGGTTCCTGTTCGAGTCGGCGGGCGCGCCGTTCGACGACAACATCGACGACGACTCGGCCGGGGCGATCGCCGGCGCCGAGGCGATCATCTACGTCTTCACCCAGTCGGTCCGGGACGACGACGTGGCGGCGCTGGAGGCGTTCCGGTCGGTCTCGGCCCGGCTGGCCAGCAACCCGATCAACTCCCTGGGGCTGTTCAACAAGGTGGACAAGCTGGTCGGCGGGGCGGCCGACCCGTGGCCGGTGGCGGGTCCGCTCGCCGCCGACCAGAGCGCGGTGCTGCGCCGGGTGGTGTCCGAGGTGGTGCCGGTGGTGGGGCTGCTCGCCGAGACCACCGAGGCCGGCCGGCTGACCGCCGCCGACTGCGAGGCGCTGCGGACCCTCGCCCGGCTCCCGGAGCACGAACGGCTGGTGCTGCTCGCCTCGGTCGACCTGTTCACCTCCCGGGACTGCCCGGTGCCACGGGAGCAGCGGGAACGGCTGCTGCGGCTGCTGGACCTGTACGGCATCGGGTTCTCCATCGCCCAGTTCGCCGCCCAGCCGCAGCTGTCCAGCGGCGACCTGGTCCGGTTGCTGTTCCAGGCGTCCGGGTTCCCCCGGCTGCGTCACACTTTGGACCAGGCGTTCCGGTGGCGGACCGACGCGATCAAGGCGGGGTGGGCGTTGTCGGCGCTGGAGAAGCTGGCCAGCCACGCGCCGCAGCAGCAGGACCGGGAACTGCTGCGAGACGCGATCGAGCAGGTGCTGCAGCAGCCGGAGTACCACCGGCTGCGGCTGCTGGAGGTCGCCCAGCTGGTCAGCAGCGGCTCGGTGGAACTGCCGGAGCCGATGGAGCAGGAGCTGACCCGACTGGCGCTCTCCACCGACCCACGGTGGATCCTCAGCCTGCCCAGCGCCACCCCGGAACAGCTGGCCCGGGCGGCGTTGGACGCCGCCACCCGGTGGCGGGTCTACGCGGTGGCCGGGGCGAACCCGGCGCAGTCCCGGGTGGCGCAGGTGGCGCACCGCGGCTTCTTCCTGCTGTCGCAGCGGGTCCGGGCCGAGGGGAGCGTACGGTGAGCACGACCACCGGTGGTCCGGCGGCGTCGGCCACCCGCACCGGCGGGGGCGACCCGGACGCGGCGCTGGGTGCCGCCCTCCGCACGGCGATCGACACCGGCCTGGCGTACCTGCGGAAGGTGGCCCCGGACGCGGCGGCCGAGGTCGACCAGCTGCGGCGCCGGGTCGTCACCCGCCCGTCGATCGTGGTGGTCGGTGAGACGAAACGGGGCAAGAGCTCCCTGGTCAACGCCCTGATCGGGGTGCCGAATCTCTCCCCGGTCGACGTCGCGGTCGCCACCGCCTGCTACCTGGAGTTCGTGCCCGGTGCGCAGGTTGGGGCGAAGGCCTGGCTGCCGGGCCGCGCCGAGCCGGTACCGCTGGAGGTGTCGCAGCTGCGGGACTGGGCCACCCCGCTGGGCCGGCTCCCCGACGACCAGCGGCCGCCCCGGCACATCGAGGTCACCCATCCGGCGCCGCTGCTGCAGTACCTGAGTCTGGTCGACACCCCGGGCACCGGGGGCCTCGACCCGGCCCACGCCCAGATCGCGCTCGAGGCGGCGGCCCAGGCCACCGCGCTGCTCTTCGTCGTCGACGCGGCGGCCCCGTTCACGCAGCCGGAACTGGAGTTCCTGATCGAGGCGAGCAAGCGGGTCAACCTGGTGGTGTTCGCGCTGACCAAGACGGACGCCTACCCTGGGTGGCGGACCATCCTGGCCGACAACCGGGGGCAGTTGCAGGCGCACGCGCCCCGCTTCGGGTCCGCGCCGTGGTTCCCGGTCTCGGCCCGGCTGGCCGAACTGGCGCGGACGATGCCCGCGGAGGTGGCCGGCGAGCTGGTCCGCGAGTCCCGCGTCACGGCGCTGCAGCACGCCCTGGTGGGGCTCGCCGGCCGTGGGCACCTGCTGCGGCAGGCGAATGTGCTGCGGACGGTCCGCAGCGAGCTGGTCAGCGTCGACCTGGAGCTCGGCGAGCGGCTGCGGGCGACCGACCCCGATCCGGCCGACCTGGCCCGGGTCAAGCAGGAGCGGGCGGCGGTGGCGGCGCGTAAACGGACCGAGTCGCGGCAGTGGTCGCTGGCGTTGAACACCGAGACCCAGCGGGCGCGGGTGGAGGCGACCGGGCTGCTGCGCAGCTACGTCGGCGCCCTGCAGGAGGACTTCCTGAACCGGATCGACTTCGCGCGCGGTGACGACCTGCGCACGCTGCCGCAGCAGGTCGACGAGGCGTTGCACGCGCTGTCGGTCCGGCTGTCGGCGGACCTTGAGGTGCGGTTCCGGCAGGTCGGGGAACGGGTGCTGGCCGAGGTCTTCCAGCCCGACGAGCTGCAGTTCGTGCTGGGCCGGCTGAACGCGACGCTGCGGCACGCGCTGGCCAGCAAGCCGCGCCGCGACGCCGGGACGGACAACATGATGATCGCCCTGTCGGCGGGCGGGATGGCGTTCATGGCCGGTCGGGGCGCGATGGCCGGTGCCTCCGCGCTCGGTGCCGGGGCGCTGGTCGGCGGTGGCCTGCTGATCCCGTTCGCCGGCCTCGGGCTGGGACTGGCCGCCGGCGGGTTCATCCTGTACCGGCGGCGGGTGCAGAGCGACCGGCAGCAGGCCCGGACCTGGCTGCGGGAGGTGGTCGCCGACGCCCGGGCCGCGCTGTCGGACGAGATCACGCACCGGTTCACCGACCTGCAGTACGCGTTGACGCTCGCCCTGGACGACGCGATCGAACGACGGCTGCGCCAGCTCGACGCCCGGATCGCCGAGATCGACGCGGCGGTGGCGGAGGACCAGGCCAGCCGGGCTCGACGGCGGGCCGCGACCCAGGCCGAGCGGGACGCCGTCCGGGCCAGGATCAAGCAGGTCGACGAGGTGCTGCAGCGGGCTCGGGCACTCGCCCCGAGGCCGGCGGCCACCGAGGGACGGGCCGGGACGTGACCGGGCAGAGCCGGGCCCCTGACCGGGGCGGGCGTCCGGACCGGCACGGCGGCGTACGCGGCGGGGAGGCACGATGACGGAACACTGGGGCGGCTGGCCGCAGGACCAGCCGGACTTCGAGGGACCGGATGCCGGCGACCCGGTCGACGACGGCCTCCACCACCCGGACGACGCCACGGTCGACCCGGCGGGGACGGGTGCCGACTATCCCGTCGAGGGATTCGGCGACGCCGACCTCGACCCGTACGGCGAGGATCCGGCCGGCTACCCGCCGGCGGACGGCGTCGGTGACGACCCCTACGCCGGGGTCGACCCGTGGGTCGCGGACGCCCCGTGGGGCGAGGAGGCGCTTCCCGACGGCGAGGTCGGCTTCGGGCCGGCGGACGGCCTGCCGGAGTCGGGGACGGAGGTGCCCGCCGAGGTCGGCTTCGGCCCAGCGGACCCGCCGGTCGGCGCCGACCCCGACCTCGACCCGTACGGCGACCCGGCGCAGTGGCCCCCGACCGACCCCGGACCGGTCGAGGGGTTCGGGCCCGCGCCCGAGCCCGTTGACGGGTTCCCCTGGGCCGACCCGGACCTGCTCGGACCGCCCGGCGACGGTCCGGCGCCGGACCCGTCGGTGGTGACCGGGGGCACACCGCGGCCGGACGAGCTCGCCGAGTACGCCGCGGCGGACCTGCCGGACGACGGTGACCCCTGGTCGGCGCTGGCGGCCTCGGACGACCCGGCGACCAGCGCCCTGGCCCGCTTCTGGGGGCCGGCCGAGGACCGGTAGGCCGGCGAGGCGCGGGAGTCACCGGCTGGTGTGCCGCGGACAGCGGTGCCCCCGCCCGCGTCGACCATCAGGTGGCCCGGTCATCCAGGCCACCTGCGGTGCTGTTTGCCCGACGGGTCCCGGAACCGACCCGGATACTGGAGTCCGGCCCCCATTCCGGCGGCCGGTCGCGGCGGCGATCCGCCAACGGAGGTACCCGTTGGTCCGGGTCGACCAGCGCGACATCCGCGGCGGAGACGGACGTGAGCTGATGACGGAGACGACACGCGACCGCCCGGCGGCAACGGCCCAGATCGGGGTGACCGGGCTGGCGGTGATGGGTCGCAACCTCGCCCGCAACCTTGCCCGACACGGGTTCCGGGTGGCCGTGCACAACCGGTCGCCGGAGCGGACCCGCAGTCTCGTCGCCGAGCACGGCCACGAGGGGACCTTCGTGCCGAGCGAGTCGATGGCCGACTTCGTGGCGTCGCTGACGCGGCCCCGGGCCGTCATCGTGATGGTGAAGGCGGGTGGGCCCACCGATGCCGTCATCGACGAGCTCGTCCCGCTGCTGGAGCCCGGCGACATCGTCGTCGACTGCGGCAACGCGCACTTCGCCGACACGCAGCGGCGCGAGGCCGCGCTCCGCGCGCACGGGCTGCACTTCGTCGGCACCGGCGTCTCTGGCGGCGAGGAGGGGGCGCTGCGCGGGCCGAGCATCATGCCCGGCGGCTCGGCCGAGGCGTACCGCACGCTCGGGCCGATCCTCGAGTCGATCGCGGCCCGGGTCGACGACGTACCCTGCTGCGTCCACATCGGCCCGGGCGGCGCCGGCCACTTCGTCAAGATGGTCCACAACGGGATCGAGTACGCCGACATGCAGCTCATCGCCGAGGCGTACGACCTGCTGCGGGAGCGGCTCGGCGCCACCCCGGCCGAGATCGGCGACATCTTCGCCGACTGGAACACCGGCGACCTGGAGTCCTTCCTCATCGAGATCACCGCCGACGTGCTGCGGCACGTCGACGCCCGTACCGGACGCCCGTTCGTCGACGTGGTGCTCGACCAGGCCGGGCAGAAGGGCACCGGCCGGTGGACGGTGCAGAGCGCGCTCGACCTCGGCGTACCGATCACCGCGATCGCCGAGGCGACCTTCGCCCGCTCCCTCTCCGGACACCCGGGGCAGCGGGCCGCGGCGGCCCGCGCCTACCGCGACGCGGCCGGGACGGCCCCGGGCGGAGCCGTGGACCGGGACGCCTTCGTCGAGGACGTCCGGCGGGCCCTCTACGCATCCAAGATCGTCGCGTACGCCCAGGGCTTCGACCAGATCCGGGCCGGCAGCGAGGAGTACGGCTGGGGTATCAACCTGGCCGCCCTGGCAACGATCTGGCGCGGCGGCTGCATCATCCGGGCCCGCTTCCTCAACCGGATCCGTGAGGCGTACGAGGCCGATCCCGACCTGCCGACGCTGCTGGTGGCGCCGTACTTCGTGCCGCGGGTCGCCGAGAGCGTCGCCAGTTGGCGCCGGGTCGTCGGGTACGCGGCACAGGCCGGCGTCCCGGCTCCCGCCTTCGCCTCCTCGCTCGCCTACGTCGACGGGCTGCGCCGCGACCGGCTGCCCGCCGCGCTGATCCAGGGCCTGCGGGACAACTTCGGCGCCCACACCTACCGCCGGGTCGACGCCGAGGGCAGCTTCCACACCCGGTGGTCCGGCGACCGGACCGAGATACCCGCCTGACCCGGCCCGACCGGGTGGCCGTCCACCCGCATGTGGGCGGGGGCACCCGGGGTCCGGCCAACCCGCCGCGGCGGCCGGCGGAGCGGATCGGGCAAGTCCCGCACCGGTCGACGGCGCACGACCGACCACCGGCCATACTCGCCGGGTGCTCCGGGACTTCGCCTACCTCGACGCGCCGACCCCGCTGGCCTTCGCGCACCGGGGCGGCGCCGCCCGCGGCGACGAGAACACGGTCGAGGCGTTCGCCCGCGCGGTCGCGCTCGGCTACCGGTACGTCGAGACCGACGTACACGCCACCGCCGACGGCGTACCGGTGGTCTTCCACGACGCGACCCTGACGCGGATGACCGGCGCACGGGGCCGGATCGCCCAGCTACGCTGGGCCGACCTGCGGAGCATCCGGGTCGGCGGGGCCGCCGCGATCCCCCGACTCGACGATATCCTCGCGGCCTGGCCGCAGATCCGGTTCAACGTCGACGTCAAGGCCGACGACGCGGTCGACCCGACGGTGGCGACGATCGAGCGGTGCGGCGCCGGCGAGCGGGTCCTGCTCGCGTCGTTCAGTGACGCCCGGCTGGCCCGGCTACGCCGCGCCGCCGGGCCGAAGGTGGCCACCTCGCTCGGCCTGCGCGGGGTCGCCCGGCTCCGGCTGGCATCGCTGGCGGGCCGTCGTCTGGCGCTGCCGCCGTCGGTGGTCGCCGCCCAGGTGCCGGTCCGCTACCGCGGGGTCCGCGTCGTCGACCGGCGCTTCGTCGACCACGTGCACCGGCTCGGCCTGCAGGTGCACGTCTGGACCATCGACGATCCTGCCGAGATGCACGAGTTACTGGATCTGGGTGTGGATGGCATCATGACCGATCACGTCGACGTGCTGCGCGCGGCGTACCTCAGCCGCGGCCACTGGCCCACCGACCGGTAGGTCGGCCTGGGACCGGGCCGCCCGAGCCTTGCCGAAGGACGACCATGGCCGAGACCATTCCCGCGACGGCGGCCGAGAGCACGCCGCCGAGCACCCGCCGCGAGCGGGTCGGCTGGTACTTCTACGACTGGGCCAACTCGGCGTTCCAGACCACCGTCATCACGGTCTTTCTCGGCCCGTACCTGACGTCGGTCGCGAAGGCGGCCGCCGGCTGCGCCGCCGACGACCCGTGCCGCGGAGAGCGGATCAGCCTGGTCGGGATCGACATCGCCCCCGGTTCGCTGTTCCCGTACATGGTGTCGCTGTCGGTGTTCCTCACCGTCTTCGTGTTGCCCGTGGTCGGCGCGGTCGCCGACCGGTCGCCGCGGAAGAAGGAGATGCTGGCGCTGTTCGCCTACATCGGCGCGGCGGCCACCATCGGGCTGCTGTTCCTGACCGGGGAGCGGTACCTGCTCGGCGCCGCGCTGTTCCTGGTGGCGAACATCGCGTACGGGGCGAGCATCGTCGTCTACCACTCGTTCCTGCCGCAGATCGCCGGCCCCGAGGAGCGGGACACCGTCTCCAGCGTCGGCTGGGCCATCGGCTACATCGGCGGGGGCCTGCTGCTGGCCATCAACGTGGCGGCCGTGCTGTTCAAGGGCTCCCTCGGCCTGGACACCGGCGACGTCGCCCGCTACAGCATCGTCTCCGCCGGCGTCTGGTGGGCGGCGTTCACCACGATCCCGCTGGTCTGGCTCCGCAACCGGCCACCGGTGGCCGGCCCGGCCCAGGGACCGCTGCTGCTCGACGGGTTCCGCCAGCTCTGGCACACGCTGCGCAGCCTCAGGGCGTACCCGCTGACGCTGTTCTTCCTGGTCGCGTACCTGGTCTACAACGACGGCATCCAGACGGTGATCTCGCTGTCCGCGACGTACGCCACCGAGGAGTTGGCGCTCTCCGACGACGTGCTGGTGCCGACGATCCTGATGGTGCAGTTCCTCGCCTTCTTCGGAGCGCTCGGGATGGGCGCGCTGGCGAAACGGATCGGCGCCTGGAAGACGATCCTGGTCAGCCTGGTGCTCTGGACGACGGTGCTGGCGATCGCGTTCCGGCTGCCGGCCGGCCAGGCGGTGCCGTTCGTGCTGCTCGGCGGCGGGATCGGCATCGTCCTCGGCGGCAGCCAGGCGCTGAGCCGGTCGCTGTTCAGCCAGCTGATCCCGAAGGGGCAGGAGGCCGAGTACTTCGGCCTGTACGAGATCTCCGACAAGGGCACGAGCTGGCTCGGCCCGCTGCTGTTCGGGCTGGCGTACGGAATGACGGAGAGCTACCGGGCGGCGATCATCTCCCTGCTGACGTTCTTCGTCGTCGGGTTCGTGCTGCTGCTCGCCGTACCGATCCGCCGGGCGATCGTCGCCGCCGGCAACGTACCGCCGGCCCGGCTGTAGTCCCCCCCCGCACGGCCGCCGGGCCGCGGGTCGTTGCCGACAGCGGGGGGCATCGGGCCGCCGTTCCGGCCGGGCGCGGCATGGGTGGTCCCAGGCCAGGTGACGATCGGCACGGCGGATCGAACGGAGAACCCCGGTTGCCCTAGGCTCCCCGACCGTGACCGACGACATCCACCGCCGCCATCCCCTGCCCGCCGTGGACCCCGCCGCGTCCGCCGTCTGCTCGGTCGCCGGCGACGGGCGGTTGCGCCACGGCGCCGCGCTGAGGTTCTTCTGGGGGCCCATGGACTGTGGCAAATCGACGATGGCCCTGCAGATGAACTACAACCACGCCCGGCAGGGCCGGCGCGGGCTCGTGTTGACCCGCATCGACCGTTCGCTCGGCCCGCAGATCACCACCCGGATCGGGCTGGTACACGAGGCGATCGAGGTCACCGACGACCTGGACCTGTGCGACCTGGTGCGCAGCCGGCTCGCCGAGGGCGCCCGGATCGACTACCTGATCTGCGACGAGGCCTGCTTCTACACGGTGCAGCACGTCGAGCAGATGGCGGAGCTGGTCGACTGTTACGACATCGACGTGTTCGCGTTCGGGCTGGCGACCGACTTCCGGTCCTTCCTGTTCCCGGCCGCCAAGCGGCTGTTCGAACTCGCCGACGAGGTGACCCGTATCCAGGTCGAGGTGCTCTGCTGGTGTGGCCGGCCGGGCCTGCTCAACGCCCGGGTGGTGGACGGCGCGGTCGCCCGGGAGGGGGAACAGGTCCTCATCGGGGACACCGCCGACGGGGCCGAGGTGCGGTACCAGGTGCTGTGCCGACAGCACTACCGCAGCGGCGACCTGGGGCGACGCTAGACCGACCGGCGCCCGGCGGGGCCAGCCTCCTCGCCGACCCGGTCGGGCGCCCACGGAACTCGTCAGCGTGGTGCCGGGTCAGAACGGGTCGCCGCAGACCCGCCACTGGTCGTCCTCCTTCACCAGCGGAATCTCCCGCCGGTCCACGACTCCGGAGCGGCGGGTCAGCTTCGCCACCACGGTGCCCCGTAGCTGTCCCTGGTCGCTGGCGACCTGCACGTCCTCGATGTCGTACCTCGTGATCGTCGGTGGCACGGAAAGCTGGCGGACGAAGTCCTCCCGGCTCCACCGCTCGCGGGTGTCGACGCAGAGCCGGTCGTAGGCGCCGTCCGCGTCGTCGTCGACCACGTCCCGCAGGAACGCCTCGGCCGACTCGCGGGCCTCCCCGGACGACTGCCGGACGTGCTGGTAGTTCCAGGCACCGAGCCCGGCGGCGCCCACGCAGCACACGAAGAGCCCGGCGGCGGCCAGCGACAGCAGGCCGCGCATCCGCCGCGGCCGCCGGCCCGGGCGGCGCCACAGCGGCTCGCTCCCCATGGCACCGACGGTAGATACGGTCCGGCGCCCGGCGCAGCGCGTTTCGGCGTGTCCGACCGGCGGTGGACGGTGTGGTGCCGACGGCCCCGCCGTCGTCTACCGTCGAGATCACCCCAGCCCCTCCGGGCCGGGCACCCCGGCCCATGACCCGCGAGGACCAGACCATGGCGCGTTACGTGCAGACGGTGCCCGCCCCACCCGACCCCTACTTCGGTGACCGGCTCCTCCGGTCCTGGCTCGACCGTCGGCTCGGCCCGGATGGGCACGCCGCCGCCGCGCCTCGGCTGGCCGCACTCGCCACCGACGTCACCGGGCCGCTGCGCGCCGCGCACGCCGACGCCGAGGCGCATCCGCCGACCCTGGTCCGGTACGACGGCTGGGGCGCCCGGATCGACCGGATCGAGACCTCGGCCGGCTGGCGGACGCAGCGCGCGGCCGCCGCCCGGCACGCGGTCGTCGCCCTGCCGTACCTGCCGCAGGCCCGGGCCACCTGGGGTGCCGCGGCCCGGGTCGTCCAACACGCGCTGCTACACCTCTACGGCCCCGAGTCGGCGACCTTCTCCTGTCCGGTGGCGATGACCGACGGCGCCGCCGCGCTGCTGACCCGTCCCGAGGTCGACCCGGCGGTCCGCGACCAGTGGCTGCCCCGGCTGACCAGCACCGACCCGGAGCGGGTGGTGTTCAGCGGGCAGTGGATGACCGAGTCGCAGGGCGGCTCCGACCTGTCCCGGTCCAGCACGGTGGCCCGGCCGGCCGCCGACGGGTCCTGGCGGCTGACCGGCGAGAAGTGGTTCTGCTCGGCGGCCGACTCCGCACTCGCGGTGGCGCTGGCCCGGCCGGAGGGGGCCGGGCCGGGCAGCCGGGTCCTCGCCCCGTTCCTGGTGCCGCGCTACGCCGCCGACTCGCCGCTGGCCGGGCCGGGCGCCGATCCGGTCGCCCCGGCGCCCGGCATCACCCTGCACCGGCTCAAGGACAAGCTCGGCACCCGGGCGCTGCCGACGGCGGAGATCGGGCTGCGGGACGCGTACGCCTGGCCGCTGGGCGACCCGGCACAGCCGGGCCTGGCGCGGGCGATGACGCTGGTGGTGGTGACCCGGCTGCACAATGCGGCGGCGGCCGCGGCGGGGATGCGCCGGGGCCTGGCGTACGCGCGGGCGTACGCCGACGCCCGGCAGGTTGCCGGCGGCCGGCTGAGCGGCGCGCCGCTGCACCGGGCCACGCTGGGCAGTCTCGCGGTCGACACGGCCGGGGCGTTCGTCCTGGCCGGGCACGCGTTCGGGCTACTCGGCCAGGTCGACGTCGGTGCCGACCCGGCGGCCGCCCTCGAACTGCGGATCGTGGCCCCGCTGGCGAAGCTCGCGACCGGGCGGCTGGCGGTCGCGGCGGCCAGCGAACTCGTGGAGTGCTTCGGCGGCGCCGGCTACGTCGAGGACACCGGGATACCCCGGCTCCTGCGCGACGCGCAGGTGCTGCCGATCTGGGAGGGCACCACGAACGTGCTCGCCCTGGACGTGCTCCGGGCCATCATCCGCGACGACGCCGCCGTACCGCTGCTGGGCCGGCTCGACGCGGCGACCGACGCCGCCCGCCCGCTGCACCCGGGACTCGCCGACACCCTCGCCTCCGGCACGGCCGAACTGCGGGCCGCGCTCGCCGAGGTCACCGCGACGCCGGAGGCGGACGGGGTGGTCGCCGGGGCCCGGGGCCTCGCCCTGCGGATGGCGTACCTGCTGGCCGGCGCGCTCCTGGTCGAGCAGGCGGCCTGGGGAGACGAGGCGGCGGAGGTGGCCGCCCGGCTCTGGGCGCGCCGCCGGCTGCGCGGCGGCGACATCGCGGCGGACGCGCACCACGAGCTCGACCTGCTCTGCTGACCGGGGGCCGCCGCGTCGCCGTCCTGACCACCGGTGGCGCGCCTCCCCCGGCTTCGGCGGGGCCGACACTCATCCGGCGAGAAGCGTGGCGACGTCGGGGGCGTAGACGGTCATCCAGTGCGGGTGCAGCCGGTAGTAGACCACCTCGTTGTCCCAGTCGAAGGCGTCCTCGCCGTAAAAGTCCTTGAGGTACGCCAGCAGCTCCGGCCAGTCCGCGGCCGGCTCGCCGTGCGGCGGATTGAGGATCTCGACCGTGCCGTGGGTGAACACGCCGAGGTTCTCACCGCGCAGGTGCGCGACGCTGGCGGCGGGACGGGCGGCGAGGTGGCGGGCCTTGGCGGCGGTGCGGGTGGTGCCGAAGTGCCACCTGCCGTGCAGGAAGTGCCCGTCCACGCCGCTGATCCGCGGCTCGCCCTTCGCCGTCACCGTGGACAGCGCGAGCGTGCACATGCCGGTCAGGATCCGGGTGAGCTGCGCCGCGGTCACCGTACGCCCGGTGACGATCGCCCGCAGGTGGGCGGTGGAGCGGGCCAGGGAGGCGTCGAGCAGGGCCTGAAGCTCGGCGAGTTCCTCGGGTGTCTCACGCATCAGGCCAGCCTAGTGCGCCGGCCGTTGTCCAAGATCCCGCTCGGGCCGGGGGCGCCGGCCGCCGGCCCATCAGCCGCGGCGGCGAGCCCGGGCGGCCCAGATGGCGTACGCCGGATCGCGGTCGAGGTTGTGTCGGTCGCGGTCGTAGCGGCGGGTGGTTCGGGGGTCGGCGTGGCCCATCGCGTCCTGGACGTCCTCCAGGGGTACTCCCTCGGCTCGGGCGGCGGTGGCGAACGCGTGCCGCAGCGAGTGCGGCGACAGCTTCGCCCAGGCGGGAATGCCGGCCTCCCGGGCGAGCCGCCGCACCAGCCGGAACACCGCGTGCCGGTCCAGCCGCGCCCCGGACGCGGTGACCAGCAGCGGGCCGGTCAACTCCGACACGCTCAGGCCCTGGGCGGCGGCCCGGGCGGCCAGGTAGGTGTCGACCGCGTGCGCGGCGCCGGGGGTGAGGGCGCGGCGCCGCACCTTGCCGCCCTTGCCGACGAAGCGGATGCTGCGATGCCCGCGCTCGGTGCCGAGGTCGGCCACATTCAGTGAGATCAACTCGCCGACCCGCAGCCCCAGGTCGGCCAGCAGGGCGATGGTGGCCCGGTTCCGCGCGGCCGTCGGGCCGGTGTCGGCCTCGGCCGCGGCCAGCAGCGCGTCGACCTCCTGCGGGGTCAGCCCGACGGTCGCGGAGTGGTCCCGGTCGACCCGGGGCCGGTCGGCGGCGGCCACCGGATTGGTGTCGATCGCGCGCAGCTTGACCAGGAAGTCGTACCAGCTGGACAGGGCGGACAGCCGGCGGGCGACGGTGGCCGGGCTGAGGGGACGGCCGCCGCGGGCGGTCGGTGTCCCCTCCAGGTGCCGGGCGTAGGCGTTGACGTCGAGGAACGTGGCTCGCAGCGGGTCGAGGTCCCGGCCCGCGCACCAGGTCAGCCAGTCGGTGATGTCCCGCCGGTACGCGTCGCGGGTGTGCGCCGACAGCCGCCGGTTGGTCAACCAGGCCTCGGTGAATTCGGCCGACCCGGCGGCTGGCAGCGCAGGACGGCCCGGCTCGCGGAGCATGACCTCGAGACTCGGCATGTGAGGAAGATTCTCAGGTGGTACGCGGATTCGCACCCAGGCGCGCCCACAACGTGGGTCACCGCGGTACCGATGCATCCAAGGTAGTCGTTGTCCTGCCGGCGTACTCTCCCAGGTCAGGGGCTTGTCCCGCCGCGTCACGGAGGAGACGCCTCGGGTACCACCCCGAGCGGGACGTCGGCCACGTCCGCGGGGTGCCGGACTGTGTCGCGGCGACCCGTCTGCGCCAGGTCGGCTGCGGAGAACGGCGGAGCCCGAAGCAGCGGTCGCGGTGCCGCAACGGACACGACCGGGAGGAGGCACCTCCAGGGGCCTGGTGGGCCGGTCTGGGCTCGGCGGCCGCGGGGCAGCCTGGCGTCGTCGAGCCCGTCCCGGCGGGCGATGAGGACACCGAGCTCGTACCGGCTGAGGTCGTCGGCGCCGGCGACGTGATGGATCTCCGAGTACGGCGAACGGCAGAGCTCCAGTAGCGCGGACGCGAGATCGGCGACGTGTACGGGGCAGCGGATGTCGTCCGTGAACAGGACCCCTGTCGCGGTACCGGACGCGAGCGAGTGGACGTGTTTCTCGTGTGGAGAGTGGCCGTACCCGATGATCAGCGAGGTGCGGGCGATGACGGCGCCTGGGTCGAGGCGTCTGACCGCCGTTTCCGCGGCGGCCTTGGCCGCGCCGTACGGGGTGATGGGCTCGGGAGGGCAGGTCTCGTCGTAGCGGGCGGCTGACCCGGCGAACACCACGTCACTGGACACGTGCACCAGGCGCGATCCGGCCACGACCACCGCCGCGGCCACGTGCGTCGCGCCGTCGGCGGTGGTCGCCCAGTCACTCTGCCGGTAGGCGGCGTTGACGATCGCGACGGGTCGGAGTTGCTGGATCAGGGCGGTCACCTCGTGACGGTTCCTGATGTCGAGCTGCCGCCACTGCACGCCGGAGATGGTCGGGCGCCGGCGGTGGAACGTCGCCAGGACTCTCGCGCCCTGACGTTGCGCCTGCCGGGTGACCTCCCGGCCGAGGAGCCCGCTGCCCCCGATCACGAGAAGGTTCGGCGCGGTCATGTCAGGGTCTCCGGAGCTGCTCGGTTGTCGAGGTGCCACCGCCCTCAAGCCCGGGACGTGCGGTGGTGCGACCGGACGCCGTCCACCAACCCGAGCCAGAAACACCATAACTGTCATTATGGTGTATCGCTTTCCCGCGGTCGCGCCACGCCGATCACCGCCCGATGAGCCGATTACTGAAATATCAGTAACAGTAATCCGATAATTGGGGTCGGTCTCGGCTCGGCCGTGAACGCCTGATCTCGCCGGGGATGGCCCGGTCCGAAGCGGAGACCGTCGCGGATCGACGGTGCACGGCCCCGCGCGTGGAGAGCTGTTCCAGCCCGCTGGTCTGGACGGGCACATCCTCGCCCCGCACGAGCCGTACCGGGCGGCGGAGCATCCTGAGTGCCTGCAGGTCGTCGAACAGTGGAACTCGAACGTCGCCATCCACTACGGCCGCGAACCCGAGCTGCCCGGCGCCGACCGCGAGGCCCAGGAGATCTCCATGCTCACCCTGCACCTGCTCCGGTCCGCGCTCGTGCTGGTCAACACCCGCGTGGTCGACCGGGTTCTCGACAGCCCGGACCGGGCGGCCCGGCTCACTGCGCACGATCTGCGCGGCCCGACCCGCTTTTCTGGTCCAACCTGGCCCTGCACGGCACGTTCCAGCTCGATCTCGACCAACGCATCGACGACGAGCGGGGCGCCGACGGAGGAACAGCGACGACCCGCCCCAATCGGTCAGTGAATACGCGCTCAACTCTCGGTCGTTGGGCCGGCTGGCAGCCCTGGCTGTTGGTCCAGCGCCACGTTGCGCATGAGCCCCCTTACCGGCCTGGATCGGGAAATGGCGTGCGGCCGTGGCGGTGGCGACGCTGGCGGCTGGTCTGGTGGTTGTGGCGCTGACGCCCGCGTCGGCTCACTTCCTCGGCTAAGACTCCGTAGACGGCGGCGAGATCGCCTGGGAGGACCAGACGACGTGGGACGACGCTCGTACACACGCCGTACGGGTAGCTACCCACACGGCCGCTCAGCCCGGACCGCAGCGCATGCCCGCCGCCCGGGGAACCGCCGCATGCAGGATCGGCCGTAGCCGGTCGATCTCCGCGCCGAAGAACCCCGGGGTCGGATCACCGTTGGAGAACTCCTGCACCAAGACCCGCTCACCAACCGGCCAGGCGGGCGCCCCGACGTGGGCCGCGGGATCGTCCACCGTCACGGTCACAGAGCCGCTGGCGTCGGCCGGCTTGAGCGACTCCCCAACCATGATGCTGACCTGCAGCTCACCGACACCAGCCGGACGTACCGCAGTGATCCGGCCGATCGCGATGAGGCGTGAACAGGCGACACTGCCCTCCGCCGTCCGGCTGCCGGTCTGGCCGTCCGGGGTGCGCTGCTGGAACGGCCACCAACCCACGCTGACGCCCACGAGGACAACGGCCACCAGGACCGCCACACCCGCCACCGGCACCATCCACCAGCCCCGTCGAGCGCGGACGGCGACGTCCCGCCCCAGCTCTCCGGGCGGGTCCAGGATCGTTGTCGATATCAGCGCCAGCCCTCGCCCGAGCCGATCAAGATCGACCGCCTCGCTCCGGCGCTTCTCTTCCTCCGCCACGTCAGCCCACCTCCATCCGGCGCAGCCCCTCGCGCAACATGCCGACCGCTGTGTGCAACCGGCTTGACCGTCCCTTCCGGTATCCGCAGAGCCGTCGCGACCTGCTTCACTGAAAGCAAACCTGCTGCACGCCATCAACAAGGCCGTCCACCGGCATCCCGGACAGCCGAAGAACCGCCCGTACCCGCCACTCGTCGCCGAAATCCGCCAGCCGGTCGGTGGTGGTGTCGCGGCCGATCAGCCGCCTCACCACACCCAGAGTCGTCCACTCCCATCGAGACTTCGACGCTGGACGTAGCTAAGACGTTCAGATCAACCGCAACCGGCTTAGTACCGCAACGGCACTGTCAGGGGTAGCCGTGTTGTCGGTAGTGGCAGAGTCGGGCTTGGTGTTGGCGTCGGCGGCGCCAGCCACGGCGGCGGCGATCACCTCGACGGCCGCGATCGGGTCGGCACGGACAGGCGACCCACGCCTGGGCGGGTAGTGCGGCGATCAGTTCGTCGGCTGCAGGGGCCGGGCGTCAGCGGCAACAACCGGAACCGAATCAAAGTCAAGTATTCGTGGTCCTGGGACAGCTACCCAAGCGCGAGGCCTTCGTCATCCCAGCCGCCGCAACCCTGGTCATCTGCCCGTGGTGCGTGACAGCCCAGCCCGGACCGGTGGTCGTCGCCGACCCCGGATGTGACAGGCCGCAACGAACCACCTCAATCGCGCTCAACCTCAGCCTCGGGTGGCGCAAGCCACCGGGTCACCGCGTCGGTCAGGACCACCTCGTACGGAAGGCCGCGCAGGTCTTCCGCGGTCACGTCCAGGCCGCGAGCCCGGGCCAGCTCGGCCAGCCACGGCCACGGGTGCTCCTCTGTGCATTCGTCGTCGTCGGGAAGCACGACGGTCAACACCGTTTGGGTGATGGTGTCCCGTGTCTCGTTGACCGGGGCACCACCAGAATGTGGCTCACCGGTTGATCTCCAGCCGATGGTGAAGCCACGATCCTCATGCAGGAGGACACGCCGGCCGTTCTCGAGCGTGGCGAACTCACTCACCGAAAAGCTCTGGGAGCCGGTACCGCCGGGGTGCTGTGGCCCGAGATCGCAGATGGCGCCAAGACCTACGACACGGCCGGGTTCGACGGCGTCCGAGTGCGATCGCCAACCGCCTTCCGCACCGTTCACGTGTCCGCTCCGATCTCTTGGTGGTCGCCGCTGCCGCTCCTCGGGCGGGCGGCGCCACCCGGGCCCTTCAGTATCGGCGTAACCTGCCGCGCATTCGCGGTTCGCTCGATGAGCGAGTACGTTACCCGACACGGGTCTCGCCGCCCGGCGGTGTGAACCGGTCGTGGGACGTCATGGGCTGCGGCTCTCCTGCTGAGACGCCTGCCCCCGGTGGATCCGCACCACTGCCCCACCGGCCCCCCCCGCGGCCACCGGAATGCGCCAGGGTACCGCTCAGCGGTCGGGGCCGGCGACGCCGCCCGTCGTGACGGCGGCCGCCATCCGGCTGCGACCACGGGGGATGCCGCCGAGGAGCCGACGAGCCGTCGCCGCCTGACCTCGATCACGCCGTCGGCCACCAGCTTTGCCGCGTGGGGACGTCCTTGACGAACACGATCGCGTCGTTGCTGGCCAGGTGGGCCGGATCCAACGGGATGTAGCCGAACCAGGGGGACACCCGGGGAGCGGGTGTCACGTCGCCGAGGAGAGCGGCCAGTCGGCGGGCGTCGACGACGTACCGGTCCTCCGGAAGCGCGTACAGGAGGCCTTCGATGGTCTCCGGGGGTGGGGTATCCACACCGTGGTGGCGGATCGTGCCGAGGGCCGTGGCCAGAAAGGCGTACGCCTCGCCGAGGTGGGCGCTGACGAGCGCTCCGGCGCTCCACCATTCCAGCGGCAGGTCGCCCATCTGCATCCGGCTTCGGTTCCGCTGGAGATGCCCGTTGTGGGCGAACACCAGCGCCGGGCCCCGGGCGGCGATGGCCAGCAGGTTGGCCGCCATCATCGACGCGCGCTGGCCCAGCAGGCGCGCCATCCGGCCCGGTGACGTGTCGGCCATCCAGTAGTGGTACCGCAGCAGCCCGGTGGCGGTGCGCCCGTACAGGCAGGCCCGTTCCCAGTCGTCCCGGGAGGACACCGCGAGCAGGTGTGGTGTCTGCGTGTCGAGCAGGGCTACCAGGTCGTCGGCGAGCAGCCGCAGCCGTGTGGCGTCGGGGGTCCGTCCCACGGACCGGGACGGGTCCCGCATGGCGGAGGGGTTGGTCCAGCGGTCGTCGGCGCCGAGCAGACTGTCGAGCGCCTCCACGGTGCAGGGAAGCAGGTCGGCGTCCACCCGGGCGGCGAGGTAGGCGTGGAGCGCGGTGAGGGCCTCCCGAGGGCTCGCGGCGCCGGTGATCTCCAGCGGGCCGTCGAAGCCGACGAACCGGACCTGCTCGGACGCCGGCCGGCCGTCGTTGTACGCGCGCATCCAGCGCACCAGCTCCCGGTTGGCCGGGGAGGCGCCGAAACCGTGGCTGAAGCCCCGCGCCATCACCTCGTCGAGGGTGCCGGCACCCGACGTGACGTAGTCGTCCACGAGCAGACCCATGAGGCAGTCGCTCTCGATCGCGATCGTCCGGTAGCCCTCCTGTTCGACCAGGTGCCGGAAGAGATCGTTACGCAGGTCGAGCAGGACGTCCTCGCCGTGGGTGGGCTCGCCCAGGGCGAGGAGCCGCGGCCGGGTCGGCAGCAGCCCCAGCACGGTGGCGGCGTCGACGGGGTGGGCGGCATCGGTAACAGCAGCAGTCATATCCTCAACCGTATCGTTGAACCAACGGTTGAGACTTTCCCCCGAGGCGTCGATATCAGTGCGACAGAACTTTAAAAGCAGCGGACGGCTCAGGCCGGTTGACCTGGCACGTCCGCACGGCCTGTCCACCCAGGCGGTCCGGAACTATGAGGCGGCCGGGATCCTGCCCGCCGCCGACCGCACCCCGCACGGCTACCGCACCTACACCGTGCGGCACGCGTACGCGCTGCGCGCGTTCCTCGCCCTCGTGCCCGGACACGGTCACCAGACGGCCAGCTCGATCATGCGGGCCATCAACCGTGGCGCGATCGACGACGCGCTCCGACTCATCGACGAGAGTCACGCCCAGCTCCTCGACGACCGTCGCACCCTCCAGGCCGTCGAAGCCGCGCTTGGCGACCTCGATCCCGTACCGCAGGAACACGGCGACACGTTCGTCGGCCCCCTGGCCAGAAGGCTTGGCATCCGCCCCGCCACCCTGCGCAAGTGGGAGCGCGCCGGCCTGGTCCAGCCACGCCGCGACCCGCGGACCGGCTACCGGGTCTACCGCGCGGCCGACGTCCGCGACGCCCTCCTCGTCCACCAGCTCAGACGGGGCGGCTACCTGCTGGAGCAGATCGCCCCGCTGATCGCCCAGGTCCGCTCCGCCGGCGGCGTCGCGCCCCTCGAGTCGATGCTGCGCGACTGGCGGGCCCGGCTCTCCGCCCGCGGCCGCGCCATGCTCACCGGCGCTGCCGCCCTGGAGGCCTACCTCGGCTGCCGGCCGGACCCCGCCCAGAGCCGGGCCGGGTGACGCCGTCGCCCCGACCCGCGGGTGCCCGCCCGCGGCATGGTGGGTGACAGCCGCGGCGGGCGACGTGCGCCGCCGCCCGCCCGAACCCGGCCCGGGCCGGACACTAGACTTCCCCGGCGATGGATCCGCAGCCCTCCAGCCCGGACACCGCCACCGAGACCCGGCCGTGTGCCCACTGTGGACGGCCGGTGCCGCAGCGGGCCGCCGCCGGACGGCCGTTCCGGTACTGCCGCGACAACGACGGCGCCTGCCAGCGCGCCGCCCGGAACCAGCGGATGCGCCAACGCAACGCGCCCGGACTCGCCGGCCAGGTGGCCCGCAGCTGGGAACTGGTCGACCGGCTCGAACAAATCGCCGGCACCCTCGCCGAGGCACTACACGCCGAACTGTCCCCGGCGGGAGTCGAACGCCAGCTCGCCGAGGTCCGGGCCGAGGCCGCCGCCCAGATCGCGGCCGCCCAGACAGAGCGGGACGAGGCGCGCCGCGAGGCCGAGCTGGCTGCGGTGGCGCTGCGCCAGGCGCAGCAGGCGGCTGAGGCCGCCGCCGCCGACCAGGCGGCCGCGCGGGAGGAATCGGCGCGGGCCACCGCACTCGCCGCCGACGCCCGGGCCGAGGCCGACGCCGCACGTGCCGCCCGCGACGCGGCCCAGCAGGCGGAGACGGCGGCGGTGGCGCTGCGTACCCAGGCCGAACGGGACCGGGACGCGGCCCGGCGGGAGCTCGCGGCCCTGCGCGCCGAGGCCGACGCCGACCGTCGGCGGCTGGCCGAGCTGGCCCGGGAACGAGACCTCGCCCGGGCCGCGGCCGAGCAGGCCGAACACACGGCCGCCGAGGCCCGGACCCGGGCGGATGAGGCGCGCGCCGCCGCCGACGCGGCCCGCGCCGAGGCAGCCGAGGCCCGCGACCAGGCCGCCGAGTTTCGGCGTGCCGCCGAAACCGCCGCCCGGGAGGCGGAGACAGCCCGCGCCGACGCCGAGACGGTGGCGGCCGCGGCCGCCGAGGCCCGGGCCGCCGCGGAGGAGGCCGCCCAGGAGCGGGACCGGCTCCGGGCCGAACTGACGCGGCTCCGCGACGGCGTGGCCGCCGCCGAGGCCCGGATAGCCGACCTGACGGCACGGCTGGCCGCCGCGGAGGCGGACCGGAACGCCGCCCGCGACAACGCCGCCCGGCTCAGCACCCAGGTCAGCGACCTCGCCGCCGCCCTGGCGAGCCTGAGCGCACGCCCAGCCCCGGCCGCTCCCGCCGTCCCGCCACCCAGCGGCGGGTGACCCGCCGCCGCGCAGGCGACGGTCCGGGGGACGAGGTCGGTCGAGCGGCACCGAAGCCGGCACGAAACCCCACAAAGCCACTCGGGGTCGGTATGACCCTGATCACCGTACTGGTGATCCGGATACGCTTCCAGCGTTCAACGACACGGAGGTTTCTCTCGTCGGGCGGGAATCGCCCACCCGGCGCATGTCGTTACAACGATAAGAACCAGCACCACGACCGAGGGGAAAGCCGATCATGGGCGAGCGCATGCTGCGCGGGAGCCGTCTGGGAGCAGTCAGCTACGAGTCCGACCGCAACACCGAGCTTGCCCCGCGCCAGTCCCGAGAGTACCTGTGCCCCAAGGGCCACCGGTTCGAGGTACCGTTCGCCGTCGACGCCGAGGTGCCGACCACCTGGGAGTGCCGGTTCGACGGCAACGTCGCCCGGCTGGTCGACGGCAGCGAGCCCGAGCAGAAGAAGGCCAAGCCGCCGCGTACCCACTGGGACATGCTGCTCGAGCGTCGGTCGATCGCCGAACTGGAGACCATCCTCGCCGAACGGCTCGAGGAGGTCCGGGCCCGACGCGGACGGTCCTGAACGCGCGGCCCCCAGCTCCCGCCGCCCCCACCGGTAGCCGCCGGTGGGGGCGGCGCTGTCTACGGCGCCCCACCCGTACGGTCAGGGCGCGGGACGCTCCACGACCTCGCCCTCGATCGCCGGCCCTGGGCGGTTCACCGGTACGTCGTCGTGCGTCGGACGGGACTGGCCCCGCCACACCCGCACCCGACGCGGACCAAACAGGTCACCGGCGACCACGGCGGAAACCCGCCGCTCCGCCGCCCGCTGCACCCGCCGGCGCGCCAGCCGTCGCAGCGGCGGCACCACCAGCAGCAGCCCGGCAGCCCCGGTGACCAGCCCCGGGACCGCGAGCAGCAGCCCGGCGGCGAGCCCGACCAGCCCGTCGGTCACCTGCTCCCCCGGCGGCCGGCCGGCCTCGACGGCACCCCGGAACCCGCGCCAGGCCCGCACCCCCTCCCGGCGCAACAGCGCCAGCCCGGTCAGCGAGGCCGCCAACACCAGCAGCACCGCCCACCCGAACCCGACACCCCGGCCGAGCAGTACGAACACCGCGATCTCCACGATCCCGGTCAGCAGCAGTGCCAGCGGCACGAACCTCAGTCCTCGACGCATGTCACCCCATCCCGGACACCGGGTCGCACGTCCCCGCCGGTCCAGCATGACACGCGCCGGTCACGGCCACCGCTGCCGCGGGTCGCGGCCACGACCGGCCGCCGCCCGTCGGTCGAACACCGACCAGAGCGTCACCCGCCACAACGCCTCACCGATGATCACGGGGCTCATCTTGCTCGTCCCACGTTCCCGCTCGACGAACGTGATCGGCACCTCCACCGTCCGCAGACCCGCTCGGTGCGCCCGCCACGACAGCTCGACCTGGAAGGCGTACCCCTGGGAGGCGACCGAGTCGAGGTCGAGCCGACGCAGCGCCGGCACCCGGTACACCCGGAACCCGCCGGTCGCGTCCGACAGCGGCATCCCCAGCGCCAGCCGCGCGTACAGGTTTCCGCCCCGGGACAGCAGCTGTCGGCGCAGCGGCCAGTTCACCACCCGCCCCCCGGCCATCCAGCGGGATCCGATCACCACGTCGGCGTCCCGGGCCGCGTCCAGCAGCCGCGGCAACTCCTCCGGAGCGTGCGAGCCGTCGGCGTCCATCTCCACCACCGCGGCGTAGCCGCGCTCGGCGGCCCAGCCGAACCCCGCCACGTACGCCGCGCCGAGCCCCTGCTTGCCCTCCCGGTGCAGCACGTGGATCCGGCCGTCGGCCTCCGCCATCCGGTCGGCGAGCACCCCGGTGCCGTCCGGGCTGGCGTCGTCCACCACGAGGATCTCCACCTCCGGCACGGCGTGCAGGATCCGGTCGACGATCACCCGGATGTTGTCGGCCTCGTTGTAGGTCGGCACCACCACCAGGACCCGGCCCACCCCCGGCCAGCCCGCCGCCCGCTCTGTCGCCCCGAACGCCTCATTCACCGCTCCTCCGCATCCGCCGGGTCGCCGGCCGTCGCCGTACCATCCCCGGGGAGCGGCCGGCGACGGAGCACCACCGCCGTCACGAGGGCCGCCACGGCCACCGCCACCAGCGCCACTTCGGGCCAGACGCCGACCCGGGTGGCGACCGTACGGGCATCCCCGAGGTGCATCTCGCGGGTCACCACCTCCTGGGTGTTGAACCCGGTCGCCCCGGTTACCCGCCCATCAGCCCCGACGAACCCGGACACCCCGACGGTCGAGGCCATCAACCCCTCCCGGCCGTGCTCCACCGCCCGCAGCCGTACCATCGCCAGCTGCTGCAACGCCTCGGCCTCGTTGAACGTGGCGTTGTTGGTCTGCACCGCCAGAAGCTGCGCCCCACCGGTGACGGTGTCCCGCACCACCGAGTCGTACGCCACCTCGAAGCAGATCACGTCCCCCAGCGACACCCCGCCGACCCGCAGCACTCCCGGCTCCGTACCGGCGACGAAGTCGTTGCGGACCCGGTCAACCTCCTTGCTGACCCTCCGGGCGATCGACCGCAACGGGACGTACTCGGCGAACGGCACCGGATGCCGCTTGACGTACACCTGGTCGGAGTCCCACCCGCTGCCCGGCATCCACACCAGCCCCGCGTTGCGCACCTGCCCCTCGCCCGGGCCGAGCAGCACCGCGCCGACCAGGATCGGCGCGCCGACCGCGTCGGCCGCCTCGGAGATCCGGGCCGCCGCCCGCGGTTCCCGGGTCGGATCGATGTCGCTGGCGTTCTCCGGCCACACCACCAGGTCCGGCCGCGGCGCCGCACCCGCCGCCACCCGCCGGGCGAGCGCGATCGTCGCGTCGGCGTGGTTGTTCAGCACCGCCTGCCGCTGCGCGTTGAAGTCAAGCCCCAACCGGGGCACGTTGCCCTGCACGATCGCCACCGTCACCGTCCCGGCCCCGGAGCCGACCCCGACCGGGACGAGCAGCCCCGCCGCGACGACCGCGACCGCCCCGGCGACCAGGGCCACCGCCCGTCCACCGCCGGCCACCGTGACCCGCCGCCACGGCCGCCACACCGCCACCGTGAGCAGCCCGCCGACGAACGCCACCCCGAAGGTCACCAGCGGGGCGCCCCCCAATGCGGCCAGCCGCAGCAGCGGCGAGTCCCCCTGGCTGAACGCCAGCCGTCCCCACGGGAACCCGCCGAACGGGGTCCGGTCCCGCAGCGCCTCCTGCGCCACCCACAGCACCCCGGTCACCAGCGGCCACGACCAGCGGGCCCGGTCGACCAGGGCGCTGGTGACCGCCACCGCCGCCCCCAACAGCCCCAGGTAGCCCGCCTGCAACCCGGACAGCAGCAGCCACGGCAGCTTCCCCGTGTGCAGGTTCGTCCAGGTCAGCATCGGCGCGAAGAACGCCAGCCCGGCCAGCGCCCCCAGCCCGAACCCGGCGCGCAGCCGACGGCGGTGCACCGCCAGCGTGAACAGCAGCACACCCAGCGGCGCCGACCACCACCACCCGTACGGTGGGAACGCCAGCAACAGCGCCACCCCCGCTGCCGGCGCCGCCAGCAGCGCCGCGGCCCGCGGCAGCGGCCGCCCGACCGCCCGGCGCCGCGCACCCCCCGGCTCACCCCGCGGCCCGTCGCCCTCCGTCACCGCCGCCCCGGCCGTCTCCATCATCGTCACGCGTGCCTCACCGTCATGCCGATGCCGCCGCAACCGGCGCGGCGGCGAGGGATCCGTCCGCGGAAGGCTACCGGCCCGGACACGAAAATCGGGGCGCGACCGACGGCCGCGCCCCGATGCTCCCAGGCCCTTCCCGGCCGGTGCGGTAGGGCGAAGCACCACGACCTTCGGACCGACCTGACGCAAACTGGCTGTTCCCGTCGGGCCGTTGTCTACTGGCCGCTCGCACCACCCTGCCCAGACACCGGTAACCGCGGCCGGTTCGCGCCGCCCCGCCGACCCCCGCCCGCTGGACCTGGCCGCCGCGACGAAATCGGTACGTGTCGCTCGGCCAGCGGACGAAGGGACGAAGCGAACAACAGCCGCTTCCCGTTGTAGGACTCAAAGACGGTACGTGGTCCCCCCCGGGCTCTGTCAACCGTCCTCGGCCAGTCGCGCAGCTCGATCCGGCGTGTCGTGCCCGGCGGGGCGCCGTCCCGGCCACCGGGCCGGGGCGGCGTCGCCGGCCAGGTGGCGGTGCAGCAACGCCGCCGCCGCCGTCGGGTGCGGCTCCGCCAGCAGACCGGCCGCCGCCAGCACGTAGGCGACGTCGACGACCGGCCGGGCCGCCCGTGGCACCGGCCACCCGCCGGCGTGATCGGCCAGCACCGCCGCCAGCACCTCCGCCGCGCCGGCAGGGCCGGCGTGCCGCAGCACCCCACCCGAGCCGACCAGCAGCCGGACGTCCCGCAGGTTCCGGGCCGGCGTCCCGGCCACCCCGCGCGCATGCCGGCGGAACGCGATCACCGCGGCGAGCGCCGCCAGCCGACGCTCCACCGCCTGACCCGCCCGGTCACCGACCACCGCGGCCGGATCCGCCGCCAGCCGACGCGCCGCCGCCGCCAGCGGCTCCTCTTCCCCCGGGGCCAACAACCGCTCGCCAGCCGCCGCCTCGACCACCCCCGGGGCGCTCCACCGCATCCCCAGGTCCCCCTCGACCGTCCGGGCCCGCCACAGCAGCCCCGCCGCCGGTGCGTCCGGCCCCCCGGCCCGCTCGTCCGGCACCAACACCGAGTACACGTCGGTGGTCGCCCCACCCACGTCCACCACCGCCAGATCCCCACCGACCAGCTCGGCCAGCAGCGCCACCCCCGTCAGCACCGCGTCCGGGGTGGCGGCCCGGACCAGCCGCGCGAACCGGGGCCCCCGGGACAACCGCTTGCCACCGATCACGTGCCGCAGGAAGACGTCCCGGATCGCCGCCCGGGCCGGGCCAGGGACCAGAACCCCGATCGACGGCAACACGTTCGCCGACACCGTCACCGGCACACCCCGCCCGGCGAGCAGCTCCGCCGCCGCCGGCGCCGCCGCGCCGTTCCCGGCCACCACCACCGGAACCCGCCACCGGGCCCGCGCCAGCCGCCCCGCGTTGTGCAGCAGCACCTCCGCGTCGCCGCCGTCGGTCCCACCGACCAGCAGCAGCACGTCCGGCCGCGCCGCACGCAGCGCCGCGAGCCCGGACGTGTCGAGCCGGCCCGCCCCCACGTGCACCACCCGGGCACCGGCGGACAACCCCACCTGGTGACCCGCCCGGGCGGTGATCAGCCGCTCGTAGCCGAGCACCGCCAGGCGCAGCCCGCCCCCCGCCGAGGAGCAGACGTACCACGAGGTCGCGGCGGTCGTCGGCAGCCCAGTGGTGGCGTCGGCAACCGCCGCGTCCAGGCCGTGCAGCACGTCGGTGGCGGCCGTCGTCGGCCGGGCCGCCGTCGCCACCAGCGCCCCGTCGGCGAGATCCACCACCGCCACCTTCGTCCAGGTGGAGCCGACATCGGCGCAGATCGCGTACGACGCCGTCACCGCGGCCCGGCGTCCCGCGTCGCCCCGGCCGACGACGACGGCGCGTCCAGGCCGGTCGCCGGCGGCACCACCACGGTCCCGACCGCGGTCACCGCCAGCAACGGCGGATCAAGCACCTCCGCCGCCGACGGACCCCGGTCCGGCCGGCCCCGGCACACCACCCGGCAGGCGAACTCCAGCGTCCGGCTCCGGTTACCGACCCGGGTCACCGTCGCCTCCACCTCCAGCACATCCCCCGCCCGGACCGGCTCCCGGAACCGCACCTCCGCGTAGCCGGCGAACAGCCCCTCGTCCGCGTCGGTCCGGATACACACCTCGGTCGCCACGTCCCCGAACAACCCCAGGACGTACGCCCCGTCGATTAGGTTCCCCGCGTAGTGGGCATGCCCGTACGGCACGTACCGGCGATGCGTCACCGACAGCCCCAGCCGCGGATCCGCCGCCGTCCCGCCGTCCCGCCGGTCGCTCATCCGCTCACCCCCACCCGCGCCGCCGACCGCGCCCCCGTCGCCTCCCCGTCACCGGTGCCGGCCGGTGCCACCAGCCGGTGCACCAGGTAACTCGCCACCTCCCGCGGCGTCGTCCCCCGCCCGAAGATGCGGTCCACGCCGAGCTCCTCGGCCATCGTCTCGTCGAACCGCGGGCCGCCGACCACCAGCAGCGGCCGTCGGCCCGCCGGCATCGCCTCCCGGAACGCCGCCGACATCTCCCGCACGTTGTGCAGGTGCGCGTCCCGCTGCGTCACCACCTGCGACACCAGCACCGCGTCCGCCCGCGCCGCCCGGGCCGCCGCCACCAGGTCCGGCACGCTCACCTGCGACCCCAGGTTCGTCACCGCCATCTCCCGGTAGTACTCCAGCCCCTTCTCCCCGGCGATCCCCTTGACGTTCAGGATCGCGTCGATCCCCACCGTGTGCGCGTCCGTGCCGATGCACGCCCCCACCACCGACAACTTCCGCCGCAGCCGCCGCCGGATCAGCGCGTTGATCTCCTTCGCCGACAGCAGCGGGAAGTCCCGCTCCACCACCCGCACCGCCGACAGATCCACCAGATGGTTCACCCGCCCGTAGATGACGAAGAACGTGAACCGATCCCCCATCTGCCGGGCGTGCACCAGCATCGCGGGATCCATCCCCATCTTCGCCGCCAGCTGCAGCGCCGCCCCCTCCGCCCGCTTGTCGTGCGGCACCGGCAGGGTGAACGACACCTGCACCATCCCGTCCCCGGTGCTGTCCCCGTACGGCCGCACCACCGGCCCGCCCGTCACGACGCATCACCTCCGGTCCGCGACCCGGCCTCCAACAGCTCCGTCGCCGGGTTGTAGTAGCCGTCCGCCCGCGCCACCACGCCCTCCAGGCCCCGTCCCCGGTCCGCGGGCCGCCGGGTGATCCCGAACGTGCCGGCCCCGATCGCCGTCAGCAGCCCCTCGTCGACAATCCGCTCCAGCAGGGTCACCGCCTCGGCCAGCACCGTGTGCGCCCGACGCTGGATGAACCCGCCCGGCGCCGGCACGAAGTCCTCGTGCAGCCCCCCGGCCGCCCCCAGCACGTACCGGACGTTCTGCAACGCGATGTCCCGGTCCGACAACCACGGCGTCATCACCGCCTCGGTCATCATCCCCACCAGCAGGATCCCCTGCCCCGTCAGCGTCCCCGCCAGGTTGAAGAACCCGTCGAGCAGGTTGCCCCGGAACACGTCCCCGGTCATGTGCCGGGTCGGCGGCATCCACTTCAACGGCGCGTTCGGAAACAACTCCCGGGCCAGCAACGCGTGCGCCAACTCCAGCCGGAACGACTCCGGCAGATCCGGGTCGATCTCGAACGCGTGGCCCAGCCCCAACTGCCAGTCCGCCAGCCCCGCCTCGTGCGCGAAGTACTCGTTCAACAGCTGCGACACCGTCACCGTGTGCGCGTCCGCCACCGCGTCCGCCGTCGTCAGGTAGTTGTCCTCCCCGGTGTTGATGATGATCCCCGCCCGGGCGTGCACCTGCCGCGAGAACCGCTGGTCGACGAAGGTCCGAATTGGATTGATGTCCCGGAACAGGATCCCGTACATCGAGTCGTTCAGCATCATGTCCAGCCGCTCCAGGCCGGCCAGCACCGCCATCTCCGGCATGCACAACCCGGACGCGTAGTTCGTCAACCGCACGTACCGGCCCAGCTCCCGCGACGACTCGTCCAACGCCGCCCGCATCAACCGGAAGTTCTCCTGCGTCGCGTACGTCCCCGCGAACCCCTCCCGGGTCGCCCCCTCCGGCACGTAGTCCAACAACGACTGACCCGTCGACCGGATCACCGCGATCACGTCCGCGCCCGCGCGAGCCGCCGTCTGCGCCTGCGGAATGTCCTCGTAGATGTCCCCCGTCGCCACGATCAGATAGATCCACGGACGGCGCGGCGGATCCCCGTAGCGGCGCACCATCCGCTCCCGCTCCGCCCGGCGCCGGTCGATACGCCGCAGCCCCGCCCCGACCGCCCGCCGGGCCGCCGCCCGGGCCGACCGGGCCGCCCGACCCGACGGCACCTCGAACCGCACCGACCCCGCCGCCGCCTTCTGCGCCAGCAACGTCACCGCCGCACCCAGGTCCCCCGACCTGCCGGCCGCGGGCCCGAACTCCCGCACCACGGCGTCGAAGACCGGCAGCGCCACCCCGTACGCCAGGCCCACGTCGGCGGCCACCGCGTCCACCAGCCGGTTCACCCACGGAATCCCGTCCGGATCCGCCCCCGACACCCCGGCCAGCCGCAACACCGCCCGCTCCACCGACACCGTCGTGTGACGCCGGGCCAACTCGACCACCGGCTCACCGGCCCGGCGCGCCAACTCCCGCGCCCGCCGCACCAGCACCGGGTCCAACCCCAGCTTCCCGCCCGGCCGCACACCGTCACCGTCGGACACCGGCGACCACCCCCACCCGTGTACTCACCCGACACCCTCCTCGAAGATCACCGACCCGCGCAGCACCGTCCGCCGGCACACCGGCAACGGCGTCGGATCCCCCGGCCCCCGCGGCTCCGGATCCGCCGACACCAGCACCGGCAGGCCACCGTCCACCCCCGCCGGCGTCGACCACACCGCGAACGTCGCCGCCGCACCCGGCGCCAACACCCCCTCCGCCGGCCGCCCAGCCACCACCCCCGACCCGTCCCACCCCTCCGGCAGCGCCCGCCACCCGCCCCGGGTGTGCGCCGCGAACGCCGCCCGCACGGTCAACCGCTGCGCCGGGTTGAAGTGCGCCACCGCCGCCCGCACCGACCCCCACGGATCCAGCGGCGTCACCGGCGAATCCGACCCGAACGCCAACGTCACCCCCGTGGCGTGCATCGCCCCCAGCGGATTCGACGCCAACGACCGCTCCACCCCCAGCCGCGCCGCGTACATCCCCCGGTCGCCACCCCACAACCGGTCGAACGCCGGCTGCATGCTCGCCACGATCCCGAACTCCACGAACCCGGCGATCAACCGCTTGTCCATGAGCTCGGCGTGCTCCACCCGGTGCCGTGCCGCCCGCACCCGGTCCACCCCGAGCCGCTCCGCCGCCGCCGCGAACCCCGCCAACACCGTCCCGAGCGCCGCGTCCCCGATCGCGTGGAACCCGCCCTGCACCCCCTGCTCCGCACAGTCCAGCAGATGGTCCCGGACCTCCTCCGCCGACAGGTACCCGTGCCCACACGCCCCCGGCTCGCCATCCGCGTACGGCTCCGACAGGTGGGCCGTCCGCGCCCCCAACGCCCCGTCGGCGAACAGGTCACCCCCGGCACCCACCGCACCCAGCTCCCGGGCCCGCGTCGCCCCCCGCAACTCGCCCCAGTAGCCGTACACCTCCGGCAACCCGTCCCCCGACCGGGACAGCACGGCGACGAAATCCTCCTCGCCGGAGATCTCCGGGCCACCGCACTCGTGCACCGCCGCGATCCCCAACGACGCCGCGCGCCGCAACGCCACCTCCTGCGCCGCCCGCCGCTGCGCCGCCGTCACCGAGCCCAGCGCCACCTCCCGTACCAGGTGGTGCGCCTCCCGCCGCACCCACCCCGACGGGTCGTACCCCGGCGCCCGCACCACCTGCGGCGCCGCCGCCAACAGCGCCGAGGAACACAGAGCCGAATGGATCGACGCCTGCGACAGATAGACCCGCCGGCCCCCAGCCGCCCGGTCCAGCTCCGCCGCGTCCGGCACCCGCCGGTCCGCCCACCCCGACTCGTCCCAGCCGTGCCCCAGCACCACCGCGTCCGCCGGCAACGTCGCCGCGGACGCCGCCACCGCCGCCAGCAGCTCCCCCGCCGACCGCACCCCCGACAGGTCCAACCCCGACAACGCCAGACCGGTGTCCGTCGTGTGCACGTGCGCGTCCACGAACGCCGGCGTCACCAGGGCGCCGTCCAGCTCCACCACCCGGTCCGCGCGGGGCGCGTCCGCATCGGCGCCGACCCAGGCGATCCGCCCGCCCCGGACCAGCAACGCCGTCGCCCGCGGCTCGGCCGGACAGTACAACCGCCCACCCCGGTACAGCGTCGAAGGCTCCGCCGAGGAATCCGTCACCAGCGCCGAAGGGTTCGTCATGGCCTCAGTCTGCCGCCAGCCGGTCCTCGAACAGCGCGCGCACCCCCGGGACCTGCCGTACCAGACCCAGCGCGTACTCCGCGTGACCAGGAACGTACCCGTTGCCGATCAGCATCGTCACGTCCGCCGCCAACCCCTCCGCCCCCAACGCGGCGGCGGCGAAACTCGTCGCCATCGAGAAGAAGATCACCGTTCCGCCGTCCGCCGTCGCCAGCACCGCCCCGTGCTCGCACCCCGGCACGTCGACACAGACCACCGTGATGTCCGCCGGACCCCCCAGCGCCCCGGTCACCGCCGCCGCCAGGCCCACCGGATCGCGCGCGTCGGCCACCACCACCTCCGACGCCAGCCCGGCGGCGACCAGACGGTCCCGCTCCGCCGTGTCCCGCACCACCCCGACCGTTCGGGCGGCTCCCGCTGCCCGGGCCGCCGCCAACGACAGCGACCCGCTCTTGCCCGCGCCCCCGAGCACCGCCACCGTCGGTGTCCCGTGCCTACGGACCGTCCGGGCGGTCAACGCCGGTGCCCCGCAGACGTCCAGCACCGCCAGGCTGAGCCGGGGATCCAGATCGTCCGGCAGCACCGCCACGATCGATCGGGCGAACAGGATCGCGTGCCCCGCGCACGGCACCTGTTCGCCACGGCCGTCCCACCGGGACAGGTCGTCGGTGATCGCCAGCGGCGTCAACGTCAGCGACACCAGCGTCGCGACCCGGTCGCCGGGCGTGACCGGTAGCGGCGATTCCGGCCCCACCTCGTCGACGACACCGACCAGCATCCCACCCGAGCCGGTGACCGGATTGTGCATCTTGCCGCGGGTGGCGATGATGTCGCGCACCTCCGCCCGGACCGCCGCCCCGTCCCCGCCGTGCTTCTCCGACAACTGCCGGAAGCTCGCCGCGTCCAGGTTCAGCCGCTCCACCGTCACCCGGACCTCGTCGGGCCAGATCTCCGGGCGCGCATCCAGCCGGTACGCCGCCTGCGGCAACACCCCGACCGGCTCCACCACCCGGTGCAGCCCCACCGGCGAGGAGGTCGACCACTCTCGCGCCATGGCACACACCCCTTACCGCCGGTACACCCCCGGGCCGGCACCCCGCGATCCAACACCACAATCTGACGGAAAACTTCCGGCAGGATATTTCCTTAGCCGGAAATTCTCCAGTAGCGTTCGCGGTGAGGCTGCCATCCGCCCGACAGTTCAGGAGGCCCCGTGACCCAGATCCAGGAACCCGCCGCCACGGTCCTCACCACCCGCCGCGCACCCACCCCGCCCCGCGCCGGCACCCCCGGGCAGCCGTACGAGTACCGCCGCCGCCCCCTCGTCGAACCCGACTGGACCCGCTTCCCGGGCTGGCGCCAGGTCACCCGAGACCAGTGGGAATCCGCCCAGTGGCAGCGCGCCAACTGCATCAAGAACGTCCGGCAGCTCCACGCCGTCCTCGGCGACACCATCGACGAGGACTGCTACGCCGAACTCACCGCCGACCAGGCCCGGTACGCCACGATGTCGATGCTCGTGCCGCCACAGATGATCAACACGATGATGCCGGACGGGCCGCCCACCACCGACGTCTTCCGCGCCGACCCGATCCGGCGCTACATGCTGCCCCTGGCCAGCGACCGTCGCACCGACTGGCCCTCACACCCCTACGCCACCCGCGACTCGCTCCACGAGCACGACATGTGGGTCGCCGAGGGCCTCACCCACCGCTACCCGACCAAGGTCCTCGCCGAACTCCTCGCCACCTGCCCGCAGTACTGCGGGCACTGCACCCGAATGGACCTGGTCGGCAACTCCACCCCGACCGTCGACAAGCTCCGGCTCAGCCTCAAGCCCCTCGACCGGTACGACGCCCACATCGCCTACCTCCGCGCCCACCCCGAGGTACGCGACGTCGTCGTCTCCGGGGGCGACGTCGCCAACGTCCCCTGGCGGCACCTGGAGTCGTACCTGATGCGACTCCTGGCGATCGAGACCGTCCGGGACATCCGCCTCGCCACCAAGGCGCTCGCCGCCCTGCCCCAGCACTGGCTCCAGCCCGAGGTGGTGGAGGGTCTGGAACGCGTCGCCCGTACCGCCGCCCGGCGCGGTGTCAACCTCGCCATCCACACCCACGTCAACCACGTCCAGTCGCTCACGCCACTGGTCGCCCGGGCCGCCCAGACCGCTCTCGAGGTCGGCGTACGCGACGTCCGCAACCAGGGGGTGCTGCTGCGGGGGGTGAACGCCACCGCCTCCGACCTGCTCGACCTCTGCTTCGCGCTCCAGGGCGAGGCCGGGATACTCCCGTACTACTTCTACATGTGCGACATGATCCCCAACGCGGAACACTGGCGCATCCCGGTCTGGCACGCCCAGCAACTGCAGCACGACATGATGGGCTACCTGCCCGGCTACGCCACCCCGCGGATCGTCTGCGACGTGCCGTTCGTCGGCAAACGCTGGGTCCACATGGTCACCGAGTACGACCGCGAGCGCGGCATCTCGTACTGGACCAAGAACTACCGTACGTCGCTCGAGGCCGGGGACGAGAGCGCATTGGACCGGCGCTACGCCTACTACGACCCGATCGACACCCTGCCCGAGGCCGGCCGGGCCTGGTGGGCCCGGCACGGCGCTCAGCAGGTCCACTAGGGAGCGACGTCACCGGTCGAACGTCTGCGTGACGTCCCGCCCCGCCTCCTTGACGTTCTGTCCGGCCTGCTTCGCCTTGGCCTGCGACTGTTCCATCGCGCCCTCGGCCCGCTTCTGCTCGTTGTCGGTCCGGTCGCCGATCCGCTCCTTCGCGGCGCCCTTCAGCTGCTGGGCCTTGTTCTTCATCTTGTCCATGGCACTCATGGCGCGTCCGCTCCTCACTCCGGCAACCCACTCGGGCCGGCCGGTCCCCCGTGAGGTTGCCCTCTGGCCGACGGCTGAAACCCGGCCACTCGCGTCATAGGCGACCGAAGCAGGGTGTTCGTGACCTGGTGTCGGAGCGGGTGTTTTGTTGGTTGTCGGGGAGCTCACGTTGTCTCATGCATCCTAGGATGCTAGTGCGGATGTCGGGGTTGGAGCTGACGGGGCACGGTGGACGGGTAATACGGGTTCCGCGGACATTCGCGGGACGCTACCCGGGCGGGCCCGACGAAACCGCAACCGCACCGACGGCAGGTGGTTGACTGGCGAGATGGGAGAGATCGTTCTCGTCCGGCACGGGGAGACCACCTGGAGCGCCAGCCACCGGCACACGTCGTACACGGATCTGGAGCTGACGGCGGACGGTGAGCGGCAGGCCCGGGAGATCGCCGCGGAACTCGCCGACCGGCGGTTCGCCGCCGTCCTCTCCAGCCCGCGGCGCCGGGCGCGGCGCACCGCGGAGCTGGCCGGCCTCACCGTGACGGAGACGGTCGAGGACCTCACGGAGTGGCACTACGGGTCGTACGAGGGGCTGACCACCGCACAGATCCGGCACCGAGCCCCGGGGTGGCAGCTCTGGACCGACGGCTGCCCCGGCGGCGAGTCACCGGAGCAGGTCGCCGAACGGCTGGACCGGGTGCTCGCCCGGGCGAGGGCCCGGCTGGAGGTCGGGGACGTCGCCCTGGTCGGACACGGACACAGCCTGCGGGTCGCCGGTGCCCGGTGGATCGGGCTGCCCGCCAGCGCCGGCGGCCTGCTGCGGCTGGACACCGCCACTGTCTCCGTCCTCGGCCACGAGCACGGACGTCCGGTCATCCTGCGCTGGAACTCGCCGGTGGGTCGCCCGGCAGGACGCGCGACCGGGAGCCCTCCCGAGCCGAGGTGACGATCTTCGGTGGACGGCCCTCGTACGGCGTGGAGAGGACGACGGTGGTCCGGGTGGTGACGTTGGCCGCGGTCCGGATCTCCTGTAGCAGCCGTTCCAGGTCGACCGGGCTCGCCACCCGGACCAGCAGCAGGTAGAAGTCCTCCCCCGCCACCGAGTAGCAGGAGTCGATCTCCGGCAGGTGGGCCAGGCGTTCGGGGGCGTCGTCCGGCTGCGACGGGTCCAGCGGCCGGATCGCGACGAAGGCGGTCAGCGGCAGGCCCAGGGCCTCGTAGGAGACCCGGGCCCGATATCCCTTGATCACCCCGCGCTGCTCCAGCCGCCGGACGCGCTGGTGCACCGCGGAGACCGACAGCCCCACCCGCTCCGCCAGATCGGTATACGACAGCCGGCCGTCGGCGGTCAGCGCCGCGACAATGGCCCGATCGATCTCCTCCACGACGTGCAACCTACCGGGCCGGCCCGCCCGGCGGCGATCCGCCGTGGGGCGCGTCGCCGTCCTCGGCGCAACGTGCGGCGGGGCTGGCGGCGGTCCGCGCGTCACCCCGCCCCGCGCGCGTCGCCGGCCGGGTCGCCGGGGCGACCCGGCCGGCGCGCGACGGCGCTGGTGGGGCGACCGGGGTCAGCGGGCGAGCGAGCGGGCGATGACCAGGCGTTGGATCTGGTTGGTCCCCTCCACGATCTGCAGCACCTTCGCCTCGCGGAAGTAGCGCTCGACCGGGTGGTCCACCACGTAGCCCGCGCCGCCGAGGACCTGGACCGCCTCGGTGGTGACCCGCATCGCGGTGTCGGTGGCGAAGAGCTTCGCCTTGGCCGCTTCCGCGGAGTACGGACGGCCCGCGTCCCGCAGCCGGGCGGCGGCCAGCGTCATCGCCCGGGCCGCCGCCACCTGGGTGGCGAGGTCGGCGAGGAGGAACCCGAGCCCCTGGAACTCGATGATCGGCCGGCCGAACTGCTCCCGCTGCCGTGCGTAGGTGACCGCGTAGTCGAGAGCCGCCTGCGCCAGCCCCACCGCGCAGGCGGCGATCCCGAGCCGGCCGGCGTCGAGCGCCGTCATGGCGATCCGGAAGCCGGCGCCCTCCGCACCCACCAGGCGGTCGGCCGGGACCCGGGCGCCGTCGAAGGCGATCTGCGCGATCGGAGAGGAGCGCAGCCCCATGGTGCGCTCCGGCTTCTGCGGCACGATGCCGGGGGTGGCGGCGTCCGCGAGCAGACAGGAGATGCCGCCGGGTCCGGGGCCGCCGGTGCGGCAGAAGACAGTGTAGAAGTCGGCGACGCCGGCGTGGGTGATCCAGGCCTTGGTACCGGAGACGACGTACTCGTCGCCGTCCCGGACCGCCCGGGTGGCCAGGGCTGCCGCGTCCGAACCGCCCTGGGGCTCCGAGAGGCAGTACGCGCCGAGCAGGTCGCCGCCGATCATGTCCGGAAGCAGCTTGCGCACCTGCTCGCCGCCGTAGGTGGCCGCCGGGTAGCAGGCGAGGGTGTGCACGCTGACCGCCTCGGCCACCGCCAGCCAGCGGCTCGCCAGGATCTCCAGCACCTGGAGGTAGACCTCGTACGGCTGGGCCGCGCCGCCGTACTCCTCCGGGTAGGGCAGGCCCAGCAGACCGGCCCCGCCGAGCCGGCGGAGCACCTCGCGGGGGAAGACCCCGCGGGCCTCGAAGTCGGCCACCTGCGGGGCGAGTTCCCCGTCGGCGATCTCGGTGACGAGGCCGAGGAGCTCGTACGCCTCCTCGGTGGGCAGAACACGTTCGACGTTCACAGCTGGACCAGCTCCCTGGAGGTGGTGTTGAGCCGCTCCACCCCGTCCGGGGTGCAGACCACGATGTCCTCGATCCGGGCGCCGTGCCGCCCGGCGAGGTAGATGCCGGGCTCGATCGAGAACGCCATCCCGGGCTCGAGCGGCAGCGCGTTTCCGGCGACCAGGTACGGGTCCTCGTGTCCGTCCAGCCCGATGCCGTGGCCGGTGCGGTGCAGGAACGCCGCCCCGTACCCGGCCTCGGTGATGACCTCACGCGCAACCGCGTCCACCGCCTCGGCGGTGACGCCGGGGCGGACCGCCGCGACGGCGGCGCGCTGGGCCTCGTGCAGGACCCGGTAGTGGTCGACGAACTCCGGCGGCGGGGTGCCGAGCACGTAGCAGCGGGTCGAGTCGGAGCAGTACCCGGAGGGCATGGTCCCACCGATGTCGACCACGACCGGCTCGCCCACCCCGATCGGCCGGTCCGAGCTGTCGTGGTGCGGACTGGCCGCGTGCGGGCCGGCGGCGACGATGGCGAAGTCCGCACGGGCGTGCCCGACCTCCCGGATCGCCCCCGCGATGTCGGCCGCGACCTCGGCCTCGGTGCGGCCGGGGCGTAGCCACTCGGCCATCCGGGCGTGCACCGCGTCAATCGCCGCCCCGGCCTCGCGGAGCGCGGCCACCTCGGCCGGCGATTTCCGCAGTCGCAGCGCGCGGAGCACGTCGCCGGCGAGCCGCTGGGTGGCGTCGGGCAGGGCCGCGCGCAGCGCGAGGACCTGCTCGGCCCACATCCGGTTGCCGAGGCCGACGGTCCGAACCGGTCCGGCCAGGGCCCGCGCCACCAGCGGGTACGGGTCGGTACCGTCCGGATAGTCGACGATCCGAACCCCGGTACGGGACGCCGGCGACGCCTCGGCGGCGGGTCGCTCCAGGGTGGGGACGATGAGGGTGGGTTCGCCCTGGGCGGGCAGGACCAGCAGGGTGAGCCGTTCCTGCGCGTGGGCGTGGTAGCCGGTCAGGTAGCGCAGATCGGATCCGGGCGAGATGAGCAGGGCGTCCAGGCCGGCCTCGGCGGCGGCCCGCTGCGCGGTCGCGAGCCGCTGCGGCGGATAGAGATCGTCGTAACCCACGTCACTAGCTTAACGGTCGTTTGGGAAGGTGGAACCGCCCCCGCCGCGGATCTGATCACCCCTGGCGGACGCGTGGCCCCTGGGCGGCGCGACACCGGGATGGCCGCCGCGGGCCGCCCTGTGCCAGGCTGTCCGGGTGAGTCACCGCCCGCTGCTCCTCGTCGACGCCCCCAGCCTCTACTTCCGGGCCTACTTCGGCGTTCCCGAGTCCGCCGCCACCGCGCCCGACGGCAGCCCGGTGAACGCCGTCCGCGGCTTCCTGGACATGCTCGCCACCCTGGTACGCAGTCGCCGACCGGACCGGCTGGTCTGCGCCCTCGACCACGACTGGCGCCCGGCCTGGCGGGTGGCGCTGCTGCCGTCGTACAAGGCACACCGGCTCGCCCCCGACGGCGGCGAGGTGGTGCCCGAGACCCTCGCCCCGCAGGTGCCGCTCCTGCTCGACCTGCTCGCGGCGTTCGGCATCCCGGCCGTTGGCGCCACCGGTTACGAGGCCGACGACGTCCTCGGCACCCTCGCCACCCGTGAGCCGGCGCCGGTCGAGGTCGTCTCCGGCGACCGGGACCTGTTCCAGCTCGTCGACGACACCCGCCCGGTCCGGCTGCTCTACTGCGGCCGGGGCGTGACGAAGCTGGACGACTGCGACGAGAGCGCCGTCCGGGCCCGGTACGGCGTTCCGGCCGCCGCGTACGCCGACTTCGCCACGCTGCGCGGCGACCCCAGCGACGGCCTGCCCGGGGTCCCCGGCGTCGGGGAGAAGACCGCCGCCCGGCTGGTCGACCGCTACGGCGGCCTGGACGGCATCCTGGCGGCGCTGGACGACCCGGCCTCCGGCCTCGCGCCGGGACTGCGGGCCCGGCTCGCCGCCGCCCGCGACTACCTGGCGGTCGCGCCGACGGTGGTGCGGGTGGCCCGGGACGTCCCGCTGCCCCCGCTGGAGACCGCCCTGCCGGCGGTGCCCGCCGACGCCGACCAGCTGTTCGCGCTCGCCGAGAAGTGGAACCTGGCCGGTCCGTGTCGTCGTCTGGTCGACGCCCTGGCGGCGGCGTCCACTTCGGACGCGTAGGCCCGCGTCAAAGACGGTGGAACCGACATCCGCGCATCGGTCCGGCTGATTCCCGGCGGCAGATCCGGCGCGCTCCGGTCGGCCGCCCGCTCTCTCGTCGCCGGTCAGGGCACACGATGCCGGCCCGCCACCTCACACCGCGCCGGCGTACGCGAGAACGCCCCGGTTGATCGCCGTGATCGCCTGCCGCGCGGTACCCCGCAGCTCAACCGAGGCCCCGGCGGAGTCGGCGATCTGCCCCAGCAGGTCCGCCACCTGGCGGGCCCACCGGACGAAGTCGCCGGCGGGCATGTCGCCGTCCAGGTCGTGGCCGCTGGCCAGCACCTTCGCCAGCGCCTCGCCCCGCGCCCAGCGGTAGATCGGCCAGACGAACCCGAGATCCGGCTCGCGGGTCACCTCCAGGCCCCGGGCCGCCTCGTCGGCCTCCAACTCGGCCCAGAGCTTCAGCGTCGCGTCCACCGCCGTCTGGACGGCGCCCCGGGGAACCGAGGCCCGCTCGTCGGTGTCTCGCCGTGCGTCGTACACCACCACCGAGACGGCGGCGGCCAGTTCGGCCGGGGACAGCCCGTCCCAGACGCCCCGCCGCAGGCACTCCGCGACCAGCAGGTCGGCCTCGGTCCAGATCCGGGCGAGCATCCGTCCCGCCTCGGTGACCTCCCCGGTCGGGGAGAGGTAGCCGCGGGCGGTGAGGATTCCGCAGACCCGGTCGAAGGTGCGGGTCAGTGATCCGGTCCGGCCGGCCACCCGCTGGCGCAGCTCCGCGGTGTCCTGCTCCAGCCGCCGACGCCGCTCCGCCCAGCGGGCGTGCTCCTCCCGCTCCGGGCAGGCGTGGCAGGGGTGCCGGCGCAGCTCGGCACGGAGCTGGGCGAGCCGCTCATCCTCGACACCGCCTCGGGACCGGCCGCGGCGCCGGCCCGCGTGTCGGTCGAGGCCGGTGCTGGTCACCGCGGCCGCCAGATCTCGACGGGCCGCGGGCGAGCGGTGGTTGAAGTGCTTCGGCACCCGGATCCGGGCCAGCACCTCGGCCGGGGTCGTGAAGTCGCCGGAGGTGATCCGCCCGGCCCAGCGGTCCTGGGTCAGCACCAGCGGACGGGGCTCCCCGAAGCCTCCGACGCCGGGATCGAGCACCACGGCTAGGCCGGCCCGGCGGCCGGACGGCACCCTGATCACGTCACCGACCCGCAGCCGCTCCAGCGAGGCCACCGCCGCGGCCCGGCGCTGGGCCTGCCCCTGCCGGGCCAGGGCCCGCTCCCGGTCGGCGATCGCCACCCGCAGCGCGAAGTACTCGTCAAAGTCGCCGCGGTGGCAGCGCACCTCGGCGTCGTACTGCGCGATGGTCTCGACGTTGCGCTGCACCTGCCGGGCCAGCCCGACCACCGACCGGTCCGCCTGGAACTGGGCGAACGACGACTCCAGCAGCTGACGGGCGGGTGCGGCGCCGACCGAGCCGACCAGGTTCACCGCCATGTTGTACGACGGTCGGAAGCTGGACCGGAGCGGATACGTCCGGGTGGAGGCGAGCCCGGCGACGTGTCGCGGGTCGACCTCCGGCGACCAGACGACGACCGCGTGCCCCTCCACGTCGATGCCCCGGCGGCCGGCCCGGCCGGTCAGCTGGGTGTACTCCCCCGGGGTCAGGTCGACGTGCGCCTCGCCGTTGAACTTCACCAGCCGTTCCAGCACCACGCACCGGGCCGGCATGTTGATCCCGAGCGCCAGCGTCTCGGTGGCGAAGACCGCCTTCACGAGGCCGCGGACGAAGAGTTCCTCGACGACCTCCTTGAACGCCGGCAGCATGCCCGCGTGGTGCGCGGCCAGCCCGCGTTCGAGGCCGTCGAGCCACTCCCAGTAGCCGAGCACCGCCAGGTCCTCGCCCGGGACACTGGTGATCCGGCTCTCCACGATCCGCCGGATCTCGGCGCGCTCCTCCGGCGTGGTCAACCGCAGGCCGGCGGCCAGGCACTGCTGGACGGCGGTGTCGCAGCCGGCCCGGCTGAAGATGAACAGGATCGCCGGCAGCAACCCCTCCCGGTCCAGCCGCTCGACGATCTCGTGCCGCAGCGGGCCACGCCAGCGTGGCCTCCGGGCGGGCCGGCCCCAGCCCGGGCCACCGGAGGCCCGATCCCCCAGCTCCAGCCGGCGCAGCAGCTCCCGGGTGTAACGCAGCAGCTCCGGATGCACGTCGTGCTTGCGGGCCGCGTCGGCGTCGTGGAACAGGTCGAACATCCGCCGGTTGACCAGCATGTGCTGCCAGAGCGGCACCGGCCGGTGCTCGCTGACCACCACCGCGGTCTCGCCGCGTACGGTGACCAGCCAGTCGGCGAACTCCTCGGCGTTGGAGACCGTGGCGGAGAGCGAGACCAGCGTCACCGACTGCGGGAGGTGGATGATCACTTCCTCCCAGACCCCACCTCGGAACCGGTCGGCGAGGTAGTGCACCTCGTCCATCACCACGTAGGCGAGGCCGTCCAGGCTCGACGAGCCGGCGTAGAGCATGTTCCGCAGCACCTCGGTGGTCATCACCACCACCGGTGCGTCCCCGTTGATCGCGTTGTCCCCGGTCAGCAGGCCGACCCGGTGCGAGCCGTACCGGTCCACCAGGTCGTGGTACTTCTGGTTCGACAACGCCTTGATCGGCGTGGTGTAGAAGCACTTCCGGACCGGGGCGGCGCCCGACGACGCGCCGGCGTCGTCCACAGACGCGGCCCGGGTGGCGGGACCACCGCGGAGCGCCAGGTGGACGGCGAACTCCCCGACCACCGTCTTGCCGGCACCGGTCGGGGCGCAGACCAGGACGCCACTGCCCCGCTCCAGCGCCTGGCACGCCTCGCGTTGGAAGTCGTCGAGCTCGAACCCGAGCTGCTGGGCGAACTCGGTAAGCGCGGGAAACATGGAGGCCTGCGCGGCCCGGCGGCGCGCCGCGGCGTACCGCTCGGCGGGGCTCGACATACCGCCAAGATTAATGCGTACCGGGTGGTCGCACCGGGGCAGGCCGTCAAGCGAGCCCCCGAGGGGCGGTCGGTAGGGTGCACGTCGTGCCGGACCATGCCGAACCGCCCAAGCCTCGTACCTCGAGCGGAATCCCCGACGCCACCGCCCCGAAGCCGCCCCGGCGGCCGATCGACGCGGTGCTCCTCGACTTCCACGGCACTCTCGCCCAGGTGGAGGACCCGGTCGCCTGGGTCATGGCCGCGGCAGCGACGTGCGGGACGGCGCTGGACCGTGCCCGGGCCACCGCGCTGGCCGACCGGTTGGTCGCCGCCGGGCGCCCCGGTGGCCCGCCCCCCGCCCGGGTGCCGCCACACCTGGCCGAGGTGTGGGCGGAACGGGACCTGTACCCGCCCGCCCACCGCGCCGCGTACGTCGGCCTGGCCGCCACCGTGAACAGCGGGGTGGACGGGCTCCCGGAGGCCCTCTACGAGCGGGTGCTCCGCCCGGAGGGCTGGCTGCCGTACCCGGAGACCGCGGCGACCCTGCAGGCGCTCCGGGCGGCCCGGGTCCCGGTCGCGGTGGTCAGCAACATCGGATTCGACCTCCGGCCCCACTTCGACGCCTGGGGTCTCACCGACCTGGTCGACGCCTTCGTTCTGTCGTACGAGGTCGGCCGCTGCAAGCCCGACCCGGCGATCTTCTACCGGGCCTGCGGGATGCTCGGCGTGGACCCGGAACGGACGCTGATGGTCGGCGACATGTCGGCCGACGCCGGTGCGGTCCGGGTCGGCTGCGCCGCACTGATCCTCCCGACCGCCGAGGCGGGCCAGAGCAACGGTCTCGCCGCCGTTCTCGACCTGGTCCTCCCCCACCACACCTGATCCGGGACAGGATCGGCGGGCGGGCCAGCGACACGTCCCACGCGGGCCCGGGGCACCCGGCGCCGGGATCGGAGGCGCGGCCCCGGGGTCGCGGGCGGGAGCCGGCGGACCGCACCGCGGTCGCCGGGACGACCCGTGCGGGCCGGACCGGTCAGCGGAGCAGGCGGAGCGCGCCGGGAACCGCCGTCACGGTCACCGGCAGCGGCAGGGAGCGCTCGCCGTCGGCGTATCCCACGATCCCCTCGGCCGAGAGTTCCACCGTCCGGGCCCGGTGGTGGTGCACCATCGGGTGTGCCAGGTGGGTGCCCCGGTAGACCCGCGGCGCGATCCGGGCCAGCGTGGCCCGGCCGACCGGTCCGGCGTACACCACGTCGAGCAGTCCGTCGGTCGGGTCGGCGTCGGGGCAGATGCGCATCCCGCCGCCGTAGCTCGGGCAGTTGCCCACCGCGACGAGCACCCCGTCGAACTCGTGGGGCACACCGTCCAGCCGCAGCGCGTAGTACCGGGGCCGAAGCCGGGCCAGCTCGACCAGGATCGCGAGGTCGTACCGCCGGGGTCCGCGCGGCCAGGACATCCGGTTGGCCCGCTCGTTGACCAGCGCGTCGAAACCGGCGGCCAGCACCGCGCCGAACCAGCGGGAGCCGCCGTCGGGATCGGTCGACCGGGCCAGGTCCACCGGCCGGGTCCGGCCGGCGGCCACGGCGGCGGCGATCACCTCGACGGCCGCGATCGGGTCGGCGGGGAAGCCGGTGCCGGCGGCGAAGTCGTTGCCGGTGCCGGCCGGGACCGGCGCGAACGCCACGCCGGTGGCGGCGACCGCCTGGAGCGCCAGGTGGACCGTACCGTCGCCGCCGACCGTGACCAGGGCGGCGGCCCCGTCGACGACCGCGGCGCGGCAGGCGGCCGCGGCCTGGGCGGCGGTGTCGGCGGCGAGCAGCTCGACCGGCCGGCCCGCCGCGGCGAGCCGGTCGAGGACGACCGGGAGAAGTCCCCGGTACCGGCCCCGGCCGGCGCCGGGGTTGGCCAGCACCGCCAGGTGGCCCTCGGCCAACCCGCCTTCGGTGGCGGCTCCCTGATCATGGACGGTCACGGCGAGCACGGTACCGGCCGTTCGGGCAACAGCGACAGAGCCGACCCGGGCGACGGCCCGGGTCGGCTCACGCGTCGTCAGCGATCGGTCAGGTGACGTCGTCGTAGCCCCGGTCGATCGGCTTCGGCGCGGCGACGGGCTCCGGCGGGGCGATCCGCTCCCCGGCGGTGACCGGTTCCGGGGTGAGGTCGAGTGGCGACGCCTCGTCGTCGGCCAGGCCGGCGTAGATCTCCCGGCCCCGGCCTCGGCGGCGGTCGTTGACGAAGGCCACCCCCACCGCGGCGAAGTAGAGCGCGCAGAGGCAGAGCGCCAGCGCGGTCATCCCGAACGGGTCGGGGGTCGGCGTGACGATCGCCGCGAAGAGGAAGAAGAGGAAGACCGCGACCCGCCACCAGCCGAGCAGTCGCCGGGCGCTGGCGATGCCGACGAAGTTGAGCATCAGCACGATCAGCGGGAACTCGAACGCCACCCCGAACATCAGGATCATGTTCGTGACGAACGAGATGTAGCGGGTGATCTCCAGGGTGTTGGTGACGTCCTCACCCGCGAGCCCGACCAGGAAGCCGAGGCCCTTCGCGATCACGAAGTAGGCGAGGACCGCACCCGCGACGAAGAGCGGCGCCGCCAGGGCGGTGAAGATGTAGGCGTAGCGCCGCTCGTGCTTGTGCAGACCCGGGGCGATGAAGGCCCAGAGCTGGTAGAGCCAGATCGGGGCGGCCAGGATCAGCCCGACCCAGAGCGCGATCTTCAGATTGAGCAGGAAGAGGTCGGCGGGGCCGAGCTGGGTGAACTGGCATCTGCCGTTCGGGGCCGAGCCGGGCAGCTCGCAGTACGGCTGTTGGAGCAGCCGTCGGACCGGCGAGGCCAGCCAGATGCCGAACCCGAAGCCGACCACGATGGCCAGCGACGCCCGAAACAGGCGGGTGCGGAGCTCCCGAAGGTGCTCGACCAGGGTCATGGAGCCGTCGGCGGCCCGCTGGAAGTTGCTCGGACCACGCCGACGGCGGCGCAGTGCGAAGGCCACGGTGCCGGGCCCGGATCAGTTGTCGCGGACGCGCTGCACTGGGTCGTTCGCCGACGCCGCGGGCGGCTGGTGGATGCTGGTCGGCTGCACGGGCGAGTCTCCGGGAAGCGGGCGCCGGGCCACCTGGGCGTCGGCCTTCTCGGCCAGGTCCCGGTCGTCGTCGGCGAGGCTCTTGGTCTCGGCCTTGATGATGCGCAGCGAACGGCCGAGCGAGCGGGCCGCGTCAGGGAGCCGCTTCGCACCGAACAGCAGGACGAGCACCGCCACGAGTACGAAGATGTGCCACGGCTTCAGGGCGCCCATGGAGACTCCAGTTCGAATGTGTCCAACAGAGGGGTGTCTCGGCCCATCGTACGTGCGTCGACGGCGAGCGCCACCCGCCAGGTTGGTGACTTTCCGGCGCGATGGGTGAAGTTTTGACCAACGACGGGTACGCGTCCGCCAGGGACGTCACCGCGGCCCGGGGCGGGCGCCACGGCGGGCGCGGATCAGGTCGACCCGCCGCTGGGCGGTCGCGATCCGGTCCTGGAGTTCCTCGGCGCGCCGTTGCAGCGCGGTCGCCGCCTCCCGCAGGTGGACGGCCTGGTCCTGCCGCTCCTGAAGCGCCAGCGCGGCACGCTGCAGCCCCGGCAGCCGGGTCAGCACCCGCCGACACGCCACCGCGAGCACCAGCAGGCCGACCAGGAGCGCCCCGAGCACGATCCACCTCGCCACGCCGGACAGCCTAGTGGCTCGCGGCTCCGGCCGGCGGGACGGCGTACGCGTCGAGTGCCGCCGCGGCCCGGTCGCGGACCTGTTCGACGAGGTCGGGCGGGGAGACGACGGTGACCTCCGGACCGAGGCCGAGCACGAACCGGCGGGCCCAGTCCAGGTCGGTCACCCGCAGCGAGACCAGCCACTCCCGGCCGGTCGCCCCGGTGGCGTCCGGGTCGGGTTCGACCCGTTCACACGGGTAGTACTCGGTGATCCACCGGGCGGACCGCCCCACCCGGAGGGTGACCAGCGGCAGGTCCGCCGAGGGTCGGAAGATGCCGTCGCTGAGGTCGGGTAGTTCGGCCTGCGGCGGGGGCGCGGCCGGCTCGTCCAGTTCGACGAGGGCGTCGATCCGGTCGGCCCGGAACATCCGCACCGACTCCGCCCGGCGGCACCACGCCTCCAGGTAGGCGTGGCCATCGATGATCGACACCCGGATCGGGTCGACGATCCGTTCGGTGGTCTCGTCCCGGGTCGCCGTGTAGTAGGTGATCCGCAGCGCCCGCCGGCGCCGCACCGCGCCGCGCAGCGCCTCCACCCGCTCGCTGTCGCCGGGGAGCCGGACCGCGACCGGGGCGTCGGCGTGCTCCCCGGCGGCGTTCTCGATCTTCGCCAGCGCCCGCTCGACCGCGTCCCGGTTCGCCACGCCGGGGGTCTCGGCGAGCATCCGCAGCGCGACCACCAGGGCGAGCGCCTCGTCGGGGGTGAGCCGCAGCGGGCGGTCGATGCCGGCGTCGTAGGTGATGGTGACCCGGTCGCCGTCGAAGGCCATGTCGATCAGGTCGCCCGGCCCGTACCCCGGCAGTCCGCAGACCCAGAGCAGCTCCAGGTCCTCCCTAAGCTGCCGCTCGGTCACCCCGAGGTCGGCCGCCGCCTCGGCCAGGGCGATGCCGGGCCGGGCCAGCAGGTACGGCACCAGGTTGAGCAGCCGGCCGAGCCGGTCCGCCGAGGCCCGGGATCCACCGGACCGTTGCGCCGGGCGAGTCACACCGACACCTCCTCTGGTCAGTCTCGGGGCGGGAGCCGACGCCGCCGGGCTCAGGCCGACAGCCGGGCGGCGACCACCTCGTCGTGCCGGGCGACGATCTCCTTCAGCCGCTGGATCACGGCCTCCCGGACCTCCGGCGGGTCGAGCACCCGGACATCGGGACCGTAGCCGACGAGCCGACCGGCGAGGGACTCGGCGTCGGCGTACGCCAGGACCAGCCGGTCGCCGTCGGGGCCGCTGGTCACCTCGCGGGCCCACCGGCGCAGCCCGGCCGCCCGACCGGGCCGGACCAGCACGGTGGCCCGACCGGACCGCTCCACCGGGCCGGACCAGGCGGCAACGTGGCTGATCAGATCGACGTCGGCGGGCGGTTCGAAGGCGCCCGGCCGGCCGACCGGGCGGACCGCCCCGCCGACGATCCGGGACAACCGGAAGCACCGGGGCGCCTCGCGGTCGAGGTCGTGGCCGACCACGTACCACCGGCCGCGCCAACAGACCACCCCCCAGGGCTGCAACCGGCGGCTCGCCGGGGCGTCGTGCTCCGGCGCGCGGTAGTCGAAGGTGACCGTCCGGCGCTCCCGGGCCGCGGCCGTGAGCGGTGCGAAGGCGGGGTCGACGGTGACCACGGGCTCCACGTCGAGGGTCGCCCGGGGATCGACGTCGATACCGCCGGCGCGCAGCTTCGCCAGTCCGGAGGAGGCGGCGGCGGCGAGCCCGGCGTGCCGCCAGAGCCGGGCGGCGATCCCGACCGCGGCCGCCTCGTCGGGCTCCAGCGGAATCTCCGGCAGCGCGTACTCCCGGTGAGCGATCCGGTAGCCCGGCTCGGTGTCGAAGGCGCTGGCGGTGCCGGTTTCCAGCGGCACGCCCAGCTCCCGCAGTTCGGCCTTGTCCCGCTCGAACTTGCGCTGGAAGGCCTCGTGGTCCCGCGGGTCGTCAGGATCATGCTCGTAACCCGGTACGGTCGCGGCGATCTGCGCGGCGGTCAGGAACCGTCGCGTGGAGAGCAGACAGATCACCAGGTTGACCAGGCGTTCGGTACGGCTCCGCGACACGCTACAGACGCTAGCAGTGTCGCCGGCGGGGCGCGGACGCCCCACGCGCCGGACGAGCCACTTCCGCCGGGCGCGGGCTACTCGGTTGGCCGTGTCGCCTCGTCGCCGCTGCCCCGCGGTCCGGTTTGTCGTCCTCGGTGCGCCCCACGGCCCGCCGCGGGAGCCGCTCCGGTTACCCTGCCGGCCATGGTGCGATGGCGGTCCGGCACGGTCACGGCGGTACGGCGGCAGTGGCACGGCGCGGTCGAACTCGACGTCACCCAGAGCGACGGCACCGAGGTCCGCGCACTCGCCTACCCGGCGCTGGTCGGTACGCCCCGCCCCGGCGACCGGGTCTTGCTCAACGTCGGTGCGCTGGTGATGGGGCTCGGGACCGGGGGCTACGCGCTGGTGGTGGCGTTGCCGGACCGGCTGCCGGCCGACCCGCCCACCCCGGGTGAGAGCCGCGACGGCGGGCACCTGGTCAAGGCGCGGTACACGCCGTTGCAGCCGATCGTGCTCGGCGCGGACGAGGAGGCGTCACCGTACCGGGAGGTGCTCGCCGACGCCGACGACCTGGCGGGGCTGCCGGTGGTCACCGCCGACCTGCACTCGGCCCTGCCGGCGATCGTGGCGGGCATCCGGGCGGACGCCCCGGACGTCCGGATCGCCTACGTGATGACCGACGGCGGCGCGCTTCCGGCCTGGTTCTCCCGGACACTCGACGGGCTGCGCGACGAGCTGGTCGGGACGGTGACGGTGGGCCAGGCGTTCGGCGGCGACCTCGAGGCCACCAACGTGTACAGCGGGCTCCTCGCCGCGCGGCACGCGCTGGGCGCGGAGGTGGCGGTGGTGACGCAGGGACCGGGCAACCTCGGCACCGGCACCCGATGGGGGTTCTCCGGTGTGGCGGTCGGTGAGGCGGTCAACGCGGTGGCGGCCCTGGGTGGGCGGCCGATCGGCTCGCTGCGGATCTCTGACGCCGACCCGCGGGTCCGGCACCGCGGCGTCTCCCACCACAGCCTCACCGCCTACGGCCGGGTGGCTCTGGCCCGCGCGGACCTCGTGGTCCCGGACGGACTGCCGCCGGAGCTGGCGACGGTGGTGGACGCCGCCCTCGCGCCGCTGGCCGCGCGGCACCGCGTCGTCCGGGTGGACGTCGCGGGACTCGACGCGGCGCTGCGGTCGACCGCGGTTCCGCTCTCGACGATGGGGCGTGGTCTCGACGCCGACCACGCCTACTTCCTCGCCGCGGCGGCCGCCGGCCGGCACGCCGCCGCGCTGCGCGCGGGGTCACCGGCGGGCGGGATCACCGCCGACTGACCTGCCGCCGCCAAGGCGGGTCGGCATGGCGCCCTGGGCGACGACGCGCGGAGTCGCGGGCACCGGGATGCGACGTGGGCGTCCTGGGAGCGTGGCGCCACGGGGCCGCGACGGGCTCAGCTGAGGAAGATCAGCGCGAGCCAGCCGGCGACCAGGAGGACGAGGATCGCCGTCAACACCCAGGTCGGTACCCGGTACTCACCGCGGCGGTTCCGCTCGATCTCCTCCCGGATCCGGGCACGGCGACGCTCGAGACGGTTCAGCCGTACCTGCTCGGGACGACGCTCCTCGGGCTCCCGGCCCGCACCTGGCTCTGTCATGGCGGGCCCAGCCTAACCAACCGAACCGCCCGGCGTGGGCGCCACCTCGCCTCGGCGCCCACGCGGCTACATGCTGGCGATGAGCCGCTCGACCCGCTCGTCGTACGCCCGGAAGGGGTCCTTGCAGAGCACGGTGCGCTGGGCCTGGTCGTTCAGCTTGAGGTGCACCCAGTCGACGGTGAAGTCCCGGCGCCTCTCCTGGGCGTGCCGGATGAACTCGCCGCGCAACCGGGCCCGGGTGGTCTGCGGCGGGGTCTCCTTGGCCTCGAAGATCTCCGGGTCGGTGGCGACCCGGTCCACCTGGCCGCGCCGCTCCAGCAGTCCGTACAGGCCCCGCCCCCGACGCAGGTCGTGGTAGGCGAGGTCCATCTGGGCGATTCTCGGGTGCGACAGCGGCAGGTCGTTCTTGCGCTGGTACCGCTCGATGAGCTGGAGCTTCGTCACCCAGTCGATCTCCCGGGCCACCGGGTCGAGGTCGCCGGTCTCGACGGCCCGCAACACCCGTCCCCAGAGCTCGACCACCCGCTTCGCGGTCTGGTCGCCGCCCCGCCGCTCGACGAACTCCGTCGCCTTGGCCAGGTACTCCTGCTGGATCTCGAGGGCGCTGATCTCCTTGTTGGAGGCGAGGCGAACCTTGCGACGGCCGGTGATGTCGTGGGAGACCTCCCGGATCGCCCGGATCGGGTTCTCCAGCGACAGGTCCCGCATCACGACCCCGGCCTCGATCATCCGCAGCACGATGTCGGCGCTGCCCACCTTCAGCAGCGTGGTGACCTCGTTCATGTTGGAGTCGCCGACGATGACGTGCAGCCGGCGGTACCGCTCCGCGTCGGCGTGGGGCTCGTCCCGGGTGTTGATGATGGGACGGCTCCGGGTGGTCGCGGAGGAGACCCCCTCCCAGATGTGCTCGGCGCGCTGGGAGAGGCAGTAGACCGCCCCCCGCGGCGTCTGCAGCACCTTCCCGGCACCGCAGATCAACTGTCGCGTCACCAGGAACGGGATCAGGACGTCGGCGAGGCGGCCGAACTCGCCGTGCCGGGAGACGAGGTAGTTCTCGTGGCAGCCGTACGAGTTGCCGGCGGAGTCGGTGTTGTTTTTGAACAGGTAGATCTCGCCGGCGATGCCCTCGTCGTGCAGGCGCTTTTCCGCGTCGACGAGCAGCCCTTCGAGGATCCGCTCACCCGCTCGGTCGTGGGTGACCAGGTCGGTGACCGAGTCGCACTCCGGGGTGGCGTACTCCGGGTGCGAACCGACATCGAGGTAGAGCCGAGCGCCGTTGCGCAGGAAGACGTTGCTCGATCGCCCCCAGGACACCACCCGGCGGAAGAGATACCGGGCGACCTCGTCCGGAGACAGGCGCCGCTGGCCGCGGTAGGTGCAGGTGACGCCGTACTCGGTTTCGAGACCGAAGATTCGCCGCTCCATGGTTGGAGATTAGTCGCCCGAGGGGCCGGTTAGTCACTGTCGGAGGTCGGGCGTTGCGCGGGACGGCGTGCCGGGCCGGAACGGGCCCGCGCCGGCGGGTTCCCGGCCGGCCCGGGGCGGGCGCCACCTCGGGTACGGGCGGTCGCGACCGCCAGCACCGCGCTCAGCGTCCCGGGTCCTCGAGGATCCCGTAGAGGTATTCGCCGTACCCGCTCCTGACCAGTGGCGCCGCCAGGTCCCGGAGCTGCTCGTCGCTGATCAGTCCGCTGCGCCACACCACCTCCTCGATGCAGCCGACCTTCAGCCCCTGCCGCTCCTCGATCACCCGGACGAACTCGCCGGCCTGCATAAGGGAGGTGAAGGTGCCGGTGTCCAGCCACGCCGTGCCACGGTCCAGGGCCGTCACCTGGAGCCGACCCTGGCGCAGGTACGTCTGATTCACGTCGGTGATCTCCAACTCGCCCCGCGCGCTCGGGGTGAGCCCTTTCGCGATCTCCACAACGTCGTTGGCGTAAAAGTACAGGCCCGGCACCGCATAGCGTGACTTCGGTTTCTCCGGCTTCTCCTCGATCGACAACGCCGTGCCATCCTCGTCGAACTCGACGATTCCGTAACCCTCGCAGTTCGCCACGGGATAGGCGAAGATCCGGCCGCCCTCCGGTGGTTCCTGCTGGGCCAGACTCCGCCCCAGTCCCCCGCCGTAGAAGATGTTGTCACCGAGGATCAGGGCGACGGAGTCGCCGGCCAGGAAATCCTCGCCGATGAGGAACGCCTGGGCGATGCCGTCCGGGCTCGGCTGCACCGCGTACTGCAGACACAGCCCCCACTGGGACCCGTCGCCCAGGAGACGCCGGAACTGCGGCTGGTCCTCCGGCGTGGTAATGATGAGGATTTCTCGCACTCCCGCCATGACCAAGGTGGACAACGGGTAATAGATCATGGGTTTGTCGAAAACCGGCATGAGTTGCTTCGAAACAGCCTGCGTGATCGGCCAGAGCCGCGAGCCGGTGCCTCCGGCCAACAGGATTCCGCGCATTCGCGCAGGCTACCAACGACAGCACCGGTTTACCGTCGCATCGCCGACGAAATCCGACCCGGATTTCCGCCCACGACGTAGACTCCCCGGATCATGAGGATCCTCGTCACCGGTGGAGCCGGATTCATCGGATCTGAATACGTTCGCATGCTGCTCACCGGGACCGGACCGCAGCTGGCCCCCGACGCGGTCACCGTCCTCGACAAGCTGACCTACTCCGGCAACCTCGCGAACCTCGACCCGGTGCGCGACGACCCCCGGCTCACCGTCGTGGTGGGGGACATCTGCGACCCGGTCGTGGTCGACGAGGTGGTCGCCGGGCACGACGTCGTGGTGCACTTCGCCGCCGAGTCGCACGTCGACCGCTCCATCGCCCGCGCGGCGCCGTTCGTCACCACCAACGTGCTGGGCACCCAGACCCTGCTCGACGCCGCGCTCCGGCACGGCACCGGGCGGTTCGTGCACGTCTCCACCGACGAGGTCTACGGGTCGATCGACTCGGGATCCTGGACCGAGTCCGCCCCGCTGGCGCCGAACTCGCCGTACGCGGCGACCAAGGCCAGCTCCGACCTGCTCGCGCTGGCCTACCACCGGACGTACGGGCTGGACGTGGTGCTGACCCGCTGCTCCAACAACTATGGGCCGTACCAGTTCCCGGAGAAGATCATCCCGCTCTTCGTCACCAACCTGCTCGACGGCGGCACGGTGCCGCTCTACGGCGACGGTGGCAACGTCCGCGACTGGCTGCACGTCCACGACCACTGCGTCGGCGTCGCGCTGGTCCAGGACAAGGGCCGGCCGGGCGAGGTGTACCACATCGGCGGCGGCACCGAGTTGACCAACCGGGAGCTGACGGCCCGGCTGCTCGCGGCCTGCGGCGCGGGCTGGGACCGGGTTCGGCCGGTTCCCGACCGCAAGGGCCACGACCGCCGGTACTCGCTGGACATCACGAAGATCACCGAGGAGCTCGGGTACGCACCGCGGATCGACCTCGACCGCGGGCTCGCCGAGACGATCGCCTGGTACCGGGACAACCGGGCCTGGTGGGAGCCGCTCAAGGCCCGGCTCGGGCCGGAGCTCCAGGCGTGACCGGGAACGGGCGGGCCGGCCTCACCGGGCCGCCGCGATGGCTGGTCACCGGCGCGGGCGGGATGCTCGGGCGGGACCTGCTGGCCGTCCTGGCCGGCCGGCCCGCCGAACAGGTCACCGCCGCCACCCGGACCGACCTCGACGTCACCGACCCGGCGGCGGTCCGGGCCGGCGTCGCCGGGCACGACATCGTGGTGAACGCGGCCGGCTGGACCGACGTCGACGCGGCGGAGGAGCACGAGGCGGAGGCGACCGCGGTCAACGGGGACGGGGTGGCCCACCTGGCCCGGGCCTGCGCCGCGCACGGCGCCCGGCTGCTGCACGTCTCGACCGACTACGTCTTCGCGGGCGACGCCACCACCCCCTACCCGGAGGAGGCCGCGACCGCACCGGTCAACGCGTACGGCCGGAGCAAGCTCGCGGGCGAGCAAGCGGTGCGACGACTGCTGCCGGAGACCGGGTACGTGGTCCGGACCGCGTGGCTGTACGGAGCCCACGGCCCCAACTTCGTCGCCACGATGCTGCGGCTGGCGGCGCAGCGCCCGTACGTCGAGGTGGTCGACGACCAGCACGGCCAGCCGACCTGGTCGTACGCGCTCGCCGAGCGCCTGGTCGAGTTGGGCGAGGCGGCGGTACGCGGAACCGCCCCGGCCGGGACCTACCACGGCACCGCCGCCGGGCAGACCACCTGGTACGGCCTGGCCCGCGAGGTCTTCCGGCTGGTCGGGCTGGATCCGGGACGGGTCCGGCCCACCACCAGCGACCGCTTCCCGCGCCCGGCCCGACGACCGGGGTTCAGCGTGCTGGGGCATGCCGGCTGGGGCCGGGCCGGGCTGCCACCGCTGCCGGAATGGCGGGTGCAGCTGGCTGCGGCGCTCGGGCCGGACGGCCCGCTGCGGGCGCTGGCCGGCTCGCCGGCACCGCGGTCGCCGCGGCCGGTGGGTCGCTGAGCGCCGCTGCGTGGCGCTCGCCTGGTAGGCGAGAAAGCCCAGGACGTCCGCCGGCAGGGCCGGCCGGCGCGGGTCCACGGCCCGCCGCCGGCGTGCCGTTGGCCGGAGCCGGCCGGACGAGCGGGGACGGGCCCCGGGGGCCGCCGCGGCGCCGCCCGTTACGCGTCCTTCCCCTCGCCCTGGTCGGTGCGGGCGGGCGGCTCGCCCGAGGTCTCCAGGTCGGCGGAGGCGGCGGACTCGGCCGGCTTGTCCGGACCCGGGCCCGGGGTCTTCGGCTCCGACTGCAGCCCGTCGCCGCCGTCGGCCTGGGTCGGGGTCCCGTCGAGCAGCGCGGCCAGGGCGGCGCCCGTGATCCGCCGGAAGGTGCGGCCCACCCGGCGCCGGTCCAGGATCGCCACCTCGAGCTGGGTCGCCGCGATGGTGCGGGGCGCCCCGCCCTCCCCACCGACGCTGCCCAGGGCCCGAACCGCCAGCCGGACCGCGTCGCCGAGCGACATGTCGGGCCGGTGGTCCGACCGGAGCGCCCCGGCGACCGCCTCCGCCTGGCCACCCATCGCCATCCGGCCGGGCTCGTCGTTGACCGAACCGTCGTAGGTGATCCGGTACAGCTCGTCGTCGTCCGGGGTGGCACCCACCTCGGCGACGCAGATCTCCACCTCGAACGGCTTCGACTGCTCGGTGAAGATCGCCCCGAGGGTCTGGGCGTACGCGTTCGCCAGCGCCCGGCCGGTCACGTCGCGCCGGTCGAAGCTGAGCCCGGTGGCGTCGGCCATCCGGACGCCCGCCCGGCGAAGGTTCTCGAACTCGTTGTACCGGCCGACCGCGGCGAAGGCGATCCGGTCGTAGATCTCACTGACCTTGTGCAGGGCGGTGGAGATGTTCTCCGCCACGAAGAGCACTCCACCCTCGTAGCTGAGCGTCACGGCGCTACGACCCCGGGCGATGCCCTTGCGGGCCAGCTCGGAGCGATCACGCATGATCTGCTCGGGGGAGGCGTAGAACTGCATGGCCACGGCGGCGATTCTCCTTACCGGTTACGCGGACGGCGGGTAACGGACTGCGGTGGCGGCGTCAGCCGCCCGGGTTCTCCATCCGGGCAGCGACCACCGCCTCGGCGACCGACGCCGCCTCGTCGTCGGTGAGCCGTCTGGTCCCCTCTGCGGTGGCCGTCATCACCACCGGGTAGATCCGCCGGGTCAGATCGGGACCGCCGGTGGCGCTGTCGTCGTCGGCGGCATCGTAGAGCGCCTCGACGGCGACCCGGATCGCCTCCTCGGTGCTGAGGCCGGGCCGGTACCGCTTCTTTAGCGCGGCCTTGGCGAACAGCGCCCCGGAGCCGATGCCGTCGAACCCGGTCTCCTCGTAAGGCCCACCGGCCACGTCGAAACTGAAGATCCTCCCGGCCCGGGCCGGGTCGGTGGCGGCGAGGTCGTACCCGGCGAAGAGCGGAATCACCGCGAGCCCTTGCATCGCCGCGCCGAGGTTGCCGCGGATCATCGCGGCCAGCCGGTTCGCCTTACCGTCGAGGGAGAGCATCGTCCCCTCGATCTTCTCGTAGTGTTCGAGTTCCACCTGGAAGAGCCGCACCATCTCCAGGGCGATACCGGCCGTGCCGGCGAAGCCGACCAGCGAGTACGCGTCGGCGGGGTGCACCTTCCGGATGTCGCGGCTGGAGATGATGTTTCCCATCGTGCCGCGCCGGTCGCCGGCCATCACCACGCCCTCGGCGGTGGTCAGCGCGACGATGGTGGTGGCGTGCGGAGCCATGTCGGCGGCCGATCCGGGCGGCAGCGGGCGACGACCCGGCAGCAGGTCGGGCGCCGCCACGCTGAGGAACTGGGTGAACGAGGACGTGCCCACGTTGAGGAACACGTCTGGTAGACGCCCGGTGGGATCAAAAGCCGCTGCCACGTGCTTCCTCTCAGGTCTGTCATCGCGTCGTCCCGGCACGCGACCTCGGCGCGGTCCGGCCGGGGCGACCGTTGCGGTTGAAGCAGACTATCGTCCTGGTCCACCCGGTGCGATGATCTCCGTCCCCGTGTTGCCGGCGACCGGGTGGTCGGGCGACGGCACGGCCGACGGGCGGACCCGGCCGGGCCGTCGGGTGGCTGCGTCACGGCGTCGCCCCGGCACGCCAGCGGCGCCGAGCGGGCCGGGGAGCACGCCCGGCCGACGGGTGCGAGGACACCGCCGGTCGGGGTCGGTCACGGGCCGGCCCCGACGCACCGGCACCGCGGCTATTGTCCGCCCTTCTGGACGTAGCCTCGGACGAACTCCTCCGCGTTCTCCTCCAGCACCGAGTCGATCTCGTCCAGCAGGTCGTCGACGTCCTCGGTGATCTCGGCGTGCCGCTCGGCGACCTCCGGGTTCGCCTGGGCGGTGACCTCGTCGATCTCCTCGTCCCGGCGGGCCCGGCCCGACTGGGACTGGCCGCCGGTGTCACGGGTAGCCATGCTGCCTCCTCCACGATCGCCTGGAAGAAACTTACCTCGGATGCGCGACGAAACCTGCCCGTCGCGGCCGGCCGGGTCGATCTCCGGAGGGCCGGCCGACGCCGTCAGCCGCCGGTGATCGTCTCCAACAGGTCCTTCGCGCTCGCGCAGCGGTCGAAGAGCGCGCCGACGTGCTTGCGCGTCCCCCGCTCGGGCTCCATCATCGGCACCCGGACCAGCGACTCCCGGCCGACGTCGAAGATGACCGAGTCCCAGCTCGCCGCCACCACCTCCGAGGCGTACTGCGCCAGGCACCGGCCGCGGAAGTAGGCGCGGGTGTCCTCGGGCGGCTCGGTCATCGCCGAGCGGGTCAGCTCCTCCGGCAGGAGTGTCGCCATCGCACCCCGGCTCACCAGCCGGTGGTAAAGGCCCTTCTCCGGCCGTACGTCGGAGTACTGGAGGTCGACCAGTTGCAGCTTGTGCGACGCCCAGCCGAGCTTCTCCCGCTCCCGGTAGCCCTCCAGCAGCCGCAGCTTCGCCACCCAGTCGAGCTCGCCGGCGCAGAGCATGATGTCGCGGCCCAGCCGGTCCAGCACGCTCTCCCAGCGGTCCAGCACGTCGGCGGTGTCCGGGTCGACGTCGTCGCCGTACCGCTGGTCCACAAAGGAGCGGGCCCGTTCGAAGTAGGCCCACTGGAGGTCCAGGGCGGTCAGCCGGCGTCCGTCGCGCAGCCGCATCAGGTGGGTCAGCGAGGGGTCGTGGCTGACCGCCTTCAGCTCGCCGACCGGGTCCGCGATGGACAGGTCCGGACTGAGCGCCTTCTCCTCGATCATCGTCAGCACCAGCGCCGTCGTGCCGACCTTGAGGTACGTCGAGATCTCCGACAGGTTCGCGTCGCCGATGATGACGTGCAGCCGACGGTACTTGTCGGCGTCGGCGTGCGGCTCGTCCCGGGTGTTGATGATCGGCCGCTTCAGCGTCGTCTCCAGCCCGACCTCGACCTCGAAGAAGTCGGCCCGCTGGGAGATCTGGAACCCCGGCTGGGAGCCGTCCTGTCCGATGCCGACCCGACCCGCGCCGCAGATGATCTGCCGGGTCACGAAGAACGGCGTCAGGTACGTCACGATGTCCGCGAACGGCGTCTGCCGGCGCATCAGGTAGTTCTCGTGCGCGCCGTAGCTGGCACCCTTGTTGTCGGTGTTGTTCTTGTAGAGGTGGATCGGGTGGGCGCCGGGGATGCTGGCCGCCCGGCGGGCCGCCTCGGCCATCACCCGCTCCCCCGCCTTGTCCCACCGAACCAGGTCCAGCGGGTTCGTCACCTCGGGAGTCGAGTACTCCGGGTGGGCGTGGTCGACATAGAGCCGCGCGCCGTTGGTGAGGATGACGTTGGCCAGCCCCAGGTCCTCGTCGGCCAGCGCCTCCGCCGGGTCGTACGCGGCCCCGGAGTAGGTGAAGCCGCGGGCGTCCCGCAGCGGGGACTCCTCTTCGTAGTCCCACCGGGCTCGCCCGCCCCGGGCCAGCTCGGGACGCGCGCCGTAGGCGTTGACCACCTGGGACGAGGTCACCATCGGGTTGGCACCGGCCTGGCCGGGCACGGAGATGCCGTACTCCACCTCGGTGCCCATGATCCGCCGTACGCTCATGCCGCCGCCTCGCTTCGCTCACCCATGGCGTCGAGGGTAGTCTGCGCCGTCGCCGGATCCTCGCCCGGTGTGTCGACACGGCCACCGTACGCCCGCCCGGCCGCCACGAGCCGTCCCCGTGGAAGGGCCGCCGAACAGCATCGTGGGCGCCGCACGGTGCGACGCCCACGACGACGACGCTCGCCCTACAGGTACTGGCCGGTGTTGCTCGCCGTCTCGATGGAGCGGCCGGCCTCCGCGCCCTTCCCGCCGGAGACGAGGGTACGGATGTAGACGATCCGCTCCCCCTTCTTGCCGGAGATCCGGGCCCAGTCGTCGGGGTTGGTGGTGTTCGGCAGGTCCTCGTTCTCGCGGAACTCATCGACGCAGGCGTCGAGCAGGTGCTGCAGTCGCAACCCCTTACGCCCGGAGGAGAGGTACTCCTTGATCGCCATCTTCTTGCCCCGGTCGACGATGTTCTGGATCATCGCACCGGAGTTGAAGTCCTTGAAGTACAGGACCTCCTTGTCACCGTTGGCGTAGGTGACCTCGAGGAATCGATTCTCCTCGGTCTCCGAGTACATCCGCAGCACCACCGCCTCGATCATGGCCGCGACGGTCGCCTTCGGGTCGTTGCCGTGCTCGGCCAGGTCGTCGGGGTGCAGCGGAAGGTCGGGGCGGATGTACTTCGAGAAGATGTCCTTCGCCGCCTCGGCGTCCGGGCGCTCGATCTTGATTTTCACGTCGAGCCGGCCGGGCCGTAGGATCGCCGGGTCGATCATGTCCTCCCGGTTCGAGGCGCCGATGACGATGACGTTCTCCAGCCCCTCCACACCGTCGATCTCGCTGAGCAGTTGGGGCACGATGGTGTTCTCGACGTCGGAGGAGACCCCGGAGCCCCGGGTCCGGAACACCGAGTCCATCTCGTCGAAGAAGACGATGACCGGCGTCCCCTCGCTGGCCTTCTCCCGCGCCCGCTGGAAGATGAGGCGGATGTGCCGCTCGGTCTCGCCGACGTACTTGTTGAGCAGCTCCGGGCCCTTGATGTTGAGAAAGTAGCTGGTGTGCTTCTCCTCGCCCCGCCGTTCGGCGATCTTCTTGGCCAGCGAGTTCGCGACCGCCTTGGCGATCAGCGTCTTGCCGCAGCCCGGAGGACCGTAGAGCAGAATGCCCTTGGGCGGGCGGAGGTGGTGCTCCCGGAACAGGTCGGCGTGCAGGAACGGCAGCTCGACGGCATCCCGGATCTGCTCGATCTGGTGCTGAAGGCCGCCGATGTCGGAGTAGTCGACGTCCGGCACCTCCTCGAGGACCAGTTCCTCGACCTCACTCTTCGGAATCCGCTCGTACGCGTACGCCGAGCGGGGCTCGATCATGAGCGAGTCGCCGGCCCGCAGCGGTGCACCGATCAACGTGTCCGCGAGGTGGACGATGCGTTCCTCGTCCGCGTGTGAGATCACCAGCGCCCGGTCAGCCGGGCCACCGGAGGGGTTCTCGAGCACCTCCTTGAGCATGACGACCTCGCCGACGCGCTCGTAGCCGAGCGCGTCCACGACGTTGAGCGCGTCGTTGAGTAGAACTTCCTGCCCGCGTCGGAGTTCGGTCGCGTCGAGCGACGGAGAGACAGCCACCCGAAGCTTGCGGCCGCCGGTGAAGACGTCCACCGTCCCGTCGTCGTGCCGGCCCAGGAAGACACCGTAACCGCTGGGCGGCTGCGCCAGCCGGTCGATCTCCTCCTTGAGGGTGACGATCTGGGCGCGTGCCTCCTTGAGGGTGTTCACGAGCCGCTCGTTGTTCTCGGTGAGCCGAGCCAGTTGGGCCTGTGCTGCCGCCAGCCGTTCCTCAAGCTGCCGGACGTGTCGAGGGCTTTCGGTCAACTTGCGCCGCACCAGAGCGAGTTCCTCTTGAAGAAACGCGACCTGGGTGGAGAGATCGTGGGCCTCCTTCTCCCACCGTGCGGCGCGCGAGTCCGCGTCGTCGCTGCGTGCCACGTCCCACCTCCCCGGGGGCTCGAACGTTCTGCCCTAACACTAACCGCTATGACGCTGATTCGGTTCCACGCAACACCCTCGCCGCCGAACCTTGATCACATCGCTCGACGACCATGATCGACCGCCGGTAACGGCTGGTTCGACGGGCGCGGTTGTGGGTACCAGTCGCCGGTGGCACAGGACGGAGACGGGAACACGGTCAGCGGCCGGACGGCGCGGAGGCCGAACGGACGCGCGGCGACGGACGACGCGGTACCGGCCGCCGAGGGCCGGACGGCGGAGCGGTGGCGGGATCGGGCGGGCGGCCGTCGGTCAGAGCAGCGGCCGGCCGATGACCGAGGCCACCAGGCGGGCGAACTCCTCCAGCCGGGCGATCTGCCCCGGTCCGCCGTCGTCGAGCGTCTTGCCGAACCGCAGGGCGTCGTGCCGGGGCGGGGCATGCGTGTCGTCGCCGGGTACGCCCTCGTCGAGCGAGCTGAGCAGCAGGTAGACGTCGATGCTGTCGACCCGGATCTGGCCGTCGGGGCGCCGGCTCAGCCGACGTCGGCACCCGACCTCGCTCACCGTCGATACCGGCACCACGCGCAGCGATGACGTCATCGAGCCGGCCGGGCCGTCGTCCGGCGGCACGTCCTCGCCGTGCCACAGGATCAGGCGGCTGCCGTCGCAGATCGCGACCTCCTGCCAGACGCCGTTCACCTCGTTCACGAACCGTTCGAGGGTGAAGCCGAGCACGGTGGCGCCCCGGAGCACCCCGTTCAGCGCCTCCATCGCCACGTCCGGGTCACGCAGGTAGGCCCGGGCCGCGGACTCCAGGTCCCGATACGGCGACCAGTCGGGGAAGACGGCGGGAAGCTCCCCGTTGCCGAACGCCGGCCGGCTCATGCCACCCCCTCGCCCCGCTCGGCCGCCCTCCGGACGCCCGGGCCGTCCCGGCCGCTCCGTCCGGCGCACCCACTCATTCGGCATCCTCCTCCGGGGTCATCCCCGCCGCCTGCCGGGACTGCCGCCGACGTAGCGCGTACGCCTCGGCCCCCTTGCTCGGCTTCCGCCGGCGCGGTGGCGCGGTGACGCCCGGCGCGAGGCGCCGGCTCGAGACCAGAAACGCGGTGTGCGCGATCATACGGTGGTCCGGGCGTACCGCGAGCCCGTCCGCGTGCCAGTCCCGCACCAGCGTCTCCCAGGCCCGGGGCTCGGTGAAGCCGCCCCGCGCGCGCAACGCCTCGACCAGTTCCGACAGTTGCGGGGTGGTCGCCACGTAGCCGACGAAGACGCCGCCGGGCAGCAACGCGCGTTCGACCAGGTCGAGGACATCCCAGGGAGTGAGCAGGTCAAGAATGATTCGGTCGAAACCGGTCTCGGTGCAGCTCGCGACGTCTTCCACGTGTAGGGTCCACGCCGGATGCGGTCCACCGAAGAATGATTCCACATTCCGACGCGCGATCTCGGCGAAATCCTCCCGGATCTCGTAGGAGTGCACCTCCCCATCCGCCCCCACGGCCCGGAGCAGCGAACAGGTCAGCGCACCGGAGCCGACCCCGGCCTCCAGCACCTTGGCACCGGGGAAAACGTCCCCCATCGTCACGATCTGGGCGGCGTCCTTCGGGTAGATCACCTGGGCGCCCCGTGGCATCGACAGCACGTAGTCGGCCAGCAGCGGACGCAGCGCGAGGTACGGGGTGCCGCCGGTCGAGGTCACCACGCTGCCGTCCGGGAGCCCGATCAACGCGTCGTGGTCGAGCGCCCCGCGGTGGGTGTGGAACGAGCGACCCGGCTCCAGGGTGATCGTGTGGGTCCGTCCCTTCGGATCGGTGAGCTGCACCCGGTCACCGGGTTGGAACGGGCCGCGACGGACCGGTCCGGGGGCGGGCCGGGCGGCGGGGACGGCGGTGGGCTGTGCGGTCACGGGGTCATCTTTCGGTCGGGCTCCAGAAGCTGTGCCAGATCGGCGAGGTGCAGGACACCGACGACATCTTCGCCTGACGTCACGAGGTACTGTGCGCCCGGGTGGGTCTGTACCGCCCGGACCACCTGTTCCCCGGCGAGTCCGACGGAGAGGCTCGGCACCGCGGCCAGGCCCCGGGCCACCGTGTCGACGGCCACCCAGGGACGCCGCTCAACCGGCACCGCCTCGGCCGCCGCCCCGTCCACCAGCGCCACCAGCCGGCCCGTCGAGTCGGTCACCCCGAGCGCCGCGCCGTGCGCCGCGGCCCCCCGACGCTGCGCCTCGGCCAGCGGGGTGCCGGTCGGCACCCGGAAGACCGGGCGGGCGAGCCGGGCCAGGTCGATCAGCGGGAACCGGCGGCTGATCCGAGCGGCCCGGATCGCCTGGCCGGCCCCCTGCCACAGGGTGAGCGGCACCAGCAGGAGCAGCACCAGCAGAAGCGGCGCCAGGCCCGGGGTCGGTAGCCCGCCCGTCCAGACCAGCGCGACGACGAGCGCGGCGGTGGCGACGGCGACGACCCGGCCCGACCAGCCGGCGACCTCGGTGCCCAGGTGCGGGTCGCGGGCGAGGGCCCAGACCGCGGCCCGCAGCGCCCGTCCGCCGTCCAGGGGCAACCCGGGCAGGGCGTTGAAGAACGCCACCAGGACGTTGCTCGCCGCCAGCTGGACGGCGAACCGGTTGGCCAGCGTCCCGTCGGGCAGGGCGAGCGCCACGGCCACCGCCGCCACGCCGACGGCCAGCGAGACCGCCGGGCCGGCGAGGGAAACCACCAGGTCCACCCGGGGACTCGGCGCGTCCCGGTCCATCTCGGTGTAGCCGCCGAGCAACTCCAGCGTGATGCCCCGGACCCCGATCCCGTACCGGCGGGCGGCGAGCGCGTGCCCCAGCTCGTGCAGCAGCACCGAGCCGAGCAGGAGCGCCACGAAGCCGAGACCGACCAGGTAGCCGGCGAGCTGCGACAGCTCGAGCTGGCGCCGGACGAGTTCGCCGTACGTGACGGTGACGACGACGGCGAGGAGCAGCATGGAGGCGGTGAGCCGGACCGGGACACCGAGAACCCGACCGACGGTGAGAGCACGGTGGGTTCTCCCGGCGGGGCGAGGTCGCGGCTGTTCCTCCATCGCTTCGATGCTACGGAACACCGAGGCCGCGCCATCCGTCGGTTGTGCCGGACCGTTCGTTGCGGGCGGATACCCGGCAGACCGGACGTCCCCACGGCCGGGCGGGCGCGGCCCGTTCGGCCGTACCCGTGCCTTAGCCTTCCGGACATGACGGCGGAGACGGTGACAACGCAGACGACGGCAGCGGATCCGGCGGCGGAGGCGACGGACACCGGCCCGGTCACCGCCTCGCTCTCCCCATCCCGGGCCGCCGACTTCAAGACCTGTCCGCTGCTCTATCGCTTTCGCAGCATAGACCGGCTGCCGGAGCGGCCCAGCGCGGAGCAGGCCCGCGGCACCCTCGTCCATGCGGTCCTGGAACGGCTCTTCGACCTTCCCGCCGAGGAGCGGACCCCGGCCACGGCGGCGAGCCTGGTGGCACCGGAGTGGTCACGGCTGCTGGCCGAGCAGCCCGAGCTGGCCGAGTTGTTTCCCGCCGAGGACGCCGCCGGCGCGGCCGAGTTCCTGGACTCGGCCCGCGACCTGCTCGACGGCTACTTCCGGGTGGAGGATCCCCGGCGGCTGGAGCCCGCCGAGCGGGAGAGCCTGGTCTCCGCCGTGGTCGACGACCGTCTGCTCATCCGCGGCTACATCGACCGGCTGGACGTCTCGCCCGACGGCGCGCTGCGGGTGGTCGACTACAAGACCGGCGGTGCGCCCCGGGAGGCGTTCGAGGCCCGGGCGCTGTTCCAGCTCAAGTTCTACGCCCTGGTGCTCTGGCGGACCCGTGGGGTGGTGCCGGCCGTGCTGCGGCTGCTCTACCTCAAGGACGCCGAGGTCTGCGACTACCGGCCCGACGCGGACGAACTGGTCCGGTTCGAGCGCACGGTGGTGGCGCTCTGGCGCGCGATCGAGCAGGCCACCGCCGCCCGGGACTTTCGCCCCAAGCCGAGCCGGCTCTGCGACTGGTGCAACTACCAGGCGCACTGTCCGGCCTTCGGCGGTACTCCCCCGCCGTTCCCAGAGCCGCTCGCGGCGGATCCATCGTCGCCGGCTCCGCCAGCCCGGGTCACCCGGCGGGCGGCCGGCGCCACCCCGCCCGCCCAGCCGGTCGGCCCCGGACCGGCCGGGACGCCGCACGGACCCGCGTCCTCCGGTGACGGCCCGGGCGCACCTCCCGAGTCGGCCGGCGCCGCAGCTCCCGCGCGATAGGCAGCCGACGCGGAGCGCCGGCCGGGGTGGCCGCCGGATTCCGGGCAGGCGGGTGTGTCAGACTCCCGCCGCGGGCGGGCTCCTCCTCCAGGAGGATCCGAGACTCGCCGTCGCCGACGACTTCCGGCCCGAAACAGCGGCTACCGTCGCCTCCATGACCCGCAGCGACGCCCCCACGCCGGTCGCCACCGTGGACCAACCCCGTCCGACCCGGTGGCTCCGCTGGCCGGGTAGGCTCCGGCTCTCCGCCCGGCAGCGCCAGGTGCTGTCGCAGGACGCCCTGCTGGCCCTGGCCGCGGTCGCCATGGAGGCGGTGATCCTGCTCGTCGACCCCGCGGGGGTCCTCGCCGGATACCCCGAACCGCCCCCGTTCGGGGTCGGCACGACGGTGGCCTGGAGCATCGCCTGTGCGGCGCCGATCGTGCTGCGGCGGCTGCTCCCCTGGTCGTCGGTGGTCCTGGCGTCCCCGATCGTGTCCGCAGCCGCCCTCTTCCAGGTACGCGTGGTCAGCGCCGCCATGACCGTGATCACGTTGAGCTACACCACCGCGTCCCGGCTCCCGCTGTGGCAGGCGGCGCTCGCCGGCATCGTTGTCTGGGCTCCCAGCCTGGTCGTCGCGGCCACCGCACCCGTCCCGTCCGGGCCCGTCGCGGTCTCCACCGGCTACGTGCTCGTCACCCAGCTGCTGGTGGCGCTGGTCTGCTTCTTCGTGGGCCGCACCGTGCACGCCCGCCGTGCCTCCGTCCGTGCCCTGGAGGAACGGGCCCGGGTCGCGGAGGAGAACCAGCGGGCCCTCGCCGACCAGGCCGTGGCCGACGAGCGGCGGCGGATCGCCCGGGAGTTGCACGACGTGGTGGCCCACCATGTCAGCGTGATGGGGGTACTGGCGACCGGGGCCCGCCGGGTGCTGCCCCGGGATCCGAGCGCCGCGGACGGCGCGCTGGGGACCATCGAGGAGACCAGCCGAACCACCCTCCGCGAACTGCGCCGGCTCCTCGACGTGCTCCGCACCGACGCCGAGCCGGCCGCCGACCTCGCTCCCCAGCCGGGGCTGGCCGGGATCGAGGCCCTGGTCGAGCAGGTTCGGGAGGCGGGTCTGCCGGTGACGCTGCGGGTGGAGGGCAACCCGGGGCCGCTGGACCCTGGTGTGGCGCTGACCATCTACCGGATCGTGCAGGAGGCGCTCACCAACACGCTCAAGCACGCCGGGAACGCCACCGCCCAGGTCCGGTTGAGCTTCGGGACCCACTGGCTGATCGTGGAGGTCTCCGACACCGGCCGGGGGCCGGCTCCGGAGAACGGCCGGGTGGGGCACGGCCTGGTCGGGATGCGGGAGCGGATGGCCCTCTACGGTGGAACCCTGCGTACCGGACCGCGCCCCGGCGGCGGCTACCGGGTGTACGCCAAGATGCCGATGGAGCAGCTGGGCGCACCAGCCAGCGAACGGAACGAGAGGTAGGGCGGCATGACGGACGGAGGGGCCCCGAAGCGACCGGTACGGGTCCTGCTCGCGGACGACCAGCCGCTGCTGCGTACCGGCTTCCGGATGGTGCTCGGCGCCGAGGAGGACCTCGACATCGTCGGCGAGGCGGGGGACGGGGTCGAGGCGGTCGACCTGTCTCGCCGGCTGCTGCCCGACGTGGTCCTGATGGACATCCGGATGCCCCGGATGGACGGGGTCGCCGCGACCCGGGCGATCGTCGAGGCCCGGCTGCCGGTACGGGTGTTGATCCTGACCACCTTCGACCTGGACGAGTACGTCGTCGGCGCGCTGCGGGCCGGGGCCAGCGGCTTCCTGGCCAAGGACGTGCCGGCCGAGGACCTGGTCACCGCCATCCGTACCGTGGCGGCCGGCGAGGCGGTCGTCGCCCCGCGAATCCTCAAGCGGCTGCTGGACCGGTTCGCCGAGTCGCTGCCCGACCCGACGGCGACACCGCCGAAGGAGATCGGGGTGCTGACCGAGCGGGAGCGGGAGGTCCTGGTCCAGGTGGCCCGGGGCCTCTCCAACGCCGAGATCGCCCGGGTCCTCTCGGTGAGCGAGACGACCATCAAGACCCACGTCGGGCACGTGCTCACCAAGCTCGGGCTACGGGACCGGGTGCAGGCGGTCGTGCTGGCGTACGAGACCGGGCTGGTTCGGCCGGGGGCGTGAGCGGGGCGCGCGGTCGCCCGGCCGCGCCCCGGGACCCGGTGGGGCCGGGTACGCCCGGAGTAGGCGAGACGGACGACCCGGGCCGGGCGGACTCGTCCTGACGGAGGAGAGTTCGGCCGGATCGGGGCGGAGCCGGCAACCCTCCCGGCGCAGGACGGTCGACGGCGTCCCGGCACCTATCGTGAGAAACGAGCCGAGCGCGTCGGTTCACCCGCCGTTATGCGGCGGCAATCAGTCGGAAACCGCCGGGACACCGCGGCGTAAGGCAGTCGAACCGCCACGGATATTCGCGGCGGAACAGATAATCGGGCGGTGACATCCGGTCCACCGGGCAATAACCGTCGGTTTGACCGGCTTGCGGAACCGGGGTGGACGAGCGATCGCGGGAATGGGGGGTCCGCGGCCGAACGGTACCAGTCAGGGGCAACCCTGATTCGCCCTCGGGGCTGACCCGCACCGGGAAATCCGCGTCGGCCTCCACCCCGGGGTGGAGGCCGCGTGTGTCGGCCGCATTGACGATGGAAACCGCCGGCCGACCGATGATCCGGCCGAGCGGAAGATCTTTGATCAGGGGGAAAAGACGTGACGGCAACGGTGACGCACGGTGCCGCGATAGCGGCGCGGGCCAGCGACGTATGGAAGGTGTACGGCAGCGGTGAGGCGCAGGTGGTCGCGCTACGGGGGGTGAGCGTGGAGTTCGAACGCGCCCGTTTCACGGCCATCATGGGTCCGTCCGGATCCGGTAAGTCCACCCTCATGCACTGCCTGGCCGGGCTCGACTCCGTCACGCGCGGAACGATTCACATCGGCGACACCACCGTCACCGGGCTCGGCGACGCTGGCCTCACCAAACTGCGCCGCGACAAGGTCGGTTTCATCTTCCAGCAGTTCAACCTGCTGCCGACGCTCACCGCCCAGGAGAACATTCTGCTGCCGCTGTCCATCGCCGGCCGGAAACCCGACCCCGAGTGGTTGGCCACCGTCATCGACACCGTGGGGCTCCGCGACCGGCTCAACCACCGTCCGGCCCAACTCTCCGGCGGCCAGCAGCAGCGGGTCGCCTGCGCCCGGGCGCTCGCGTCCCGGCCCGAGGTCATCTTCGCCGACGAGCCCACCGGCAACCTCGACTCCCGGGCCGGCGCCGAGGTGCTCAACTTCCTCCGCCGCTCGGTCGCCGAGTACCGGCAGACCATCGTGATGGTCACCCACGACCCGGTCGCCGCCTCCTACGCCGACCGGGTCGTCTTCCTCGCCGACGGCCAGATCGTCTCCGAGCTGGTCGAGCCGACCCCGGACACCGTGCTGGACACCATGAAGAAGCTCGACAGCCTCACCTCCGAGGCAGGTCAGTGATGCTGCGCACCACTCTGAAGAGTCTCCTCGCCCGCAAACTCCGGCTGGTCCTCTCCGGGCTGGCCGTCGTGCTCGGCGTCATGTTCGTCTCCGGCGCCTTCGTTCTGACCGACACCCTCAGCCGGTCCTTCGACAGCCTGTTCAGCGACGCGTACGCCACCACCGACGTCGGGGTGAGCGCCAAGCCGAAGATCGACGTGGCCGAGTTGGAGGGCGAAGCGGTCCCCACCCCGTTCCCGGCCGCCACCCTCGATCGGGTCCGGGCGGTGCCCGGGGTGGCCGCGGCCACCGGAAGCGTCACCGCCGACGGCGCCCAGGTGATCGGCAGCAACGGAAAGGTGTTGACCTCCTTCGGCCCACCGCAGATCGGTCTCAACTGGACCGGGGAGAACGAGCTCGTCCAGCTCCGCACGGGGCGCGGCCCGACCGCCGACACCGAGGTGACGATCAACCAGGCCGTGGCCACGGCGGCGAAGCTCAGCGTCGGTGACCGCGTCGCGGTGCTGACTCCGCACCGGCCCAAGCAGGAGTTCACCGTCGTCGGCATCTTCGGCTACAGCGGCAACCGGGACAGCCTCGGGGGCGTCCAGGAGGTGGCGTTCACCGAACGGGTCGCGCAGGAGTCGATGGTCGGCCAGACCGGGGTCTACACGCAGATCTCGGTGAAGGCCGCCGACGGCGTCGACCCGGCGGTGCTGCGGGACCGGGTGGCGGCGGCGCTCGGCGACGACTACGTGGTGAAGACCGGCGAACAGCTCTCCGCCGACGCCGCGGCCGGATTCGACGAGGCGCTCGGCTTCTTCAACAACATCCTGCTGGGCTTCGCCGGCGTGGCGCTCTTCGTCGGCGTCTTCCTGATCCTGAACACCTTCTCGATCATCGTCGCCCAGCGCACCCGAGAACTGGCCCTGCTGCGGGCCATCGGGGCCGGACGCAGCCAGGTGATCGGGTCGGTGCTGACCGAGGCCGTGGTGATCGGCCTGATCGCCTCGGGGCTCGGGCTGGCCGCCGGCATCGGCGTCGGCGCCCTGCTGGCGTACGCCTTCGGACAGTTCGCCGGCGGCCTGCAACTGGCCGGCATCGGCGTACCGGTCAGTGCCGTGGTCAGCTCGTTCGTCGTCGGTCTGTTCGTCACCGTCGTCGCGGCGGTGCTGCCGGCGCTGCGGGCCGCCCGCATCCCCCCGGTGGCCGCGATGCAGGACGTGGCGACGCCCGACCGGCCGCTGACCAGGATCACCACCGCCGGGGCGCTGGTCGCCGCGCTTGGCGGCGCCCTGCTGGCGCTGGGGCTGAGCGGCAACGCCGGCGACAACACACTGTGGACGGTGCTCGGCGGCGTGCTGCTGACGTTCATCGGGGTCGCGCTGCTGACCCCGATGATCAGCCGCCCGGTGGTCTCCCTCCTCGGCCGGCTGTTCGCCTGGTCCGTGCCGGGCAAGCTGGGCCGGCTCAACTCGGGCCGCAACCCGCGCCGTACCGCCATCACCGCCGCCGCCCTGATGGTCGGGATCGCCCTGGTCACCGGCGTGACCGTGATCCTGGACTCGGCCAAGAGCAGCGTCACGGCGCTGGCCGACGACACCATCCAGGCCGAACTCGTCATCTCCGGGGCCCAGACCGGACCCCGGATACCGAGCTTCGAGCCGTCCGTGCTCGAGCGGGCCGCCGAGGTGCCCGGCGTGGCGACGGTCGCCGGGGTGTACGCCGATCAGGCGCAGATCGGAGGCAAGCGGACCTGGGTCCAGGCGACCAACGACGTCGCCGCGCTCCGGGAGATCTTCAAGGTCACCCCGAGCGCCGGCACCATCGACACACTCGGCCCGCAGCAGCTGTTGGTCGACTCGGATACCGCCGCGGAGCACGGACTGTCGGTCGGGGACACCGTGCCGGTGCAGCTGTCCCGCGGAGACGCGCGGACCTACACGGTGACCGGGATCTACGCCGAGTCCGACCTGTTCGGCGGGTTCGTGCTGCCGGTCGCGGCAACGGCCGACTTCGCACAGCCGAAACCGGTGCAGGCGTACCTGAAGCTCGCCCCGGGCGCCACCGTGGACCAGGTGATGCCGCAGATCGAGGCGCTGCTCGCGGACAGCCCCACCGTGTCGGTCGCCAACCGGGCCGAGTTCATCGAGCAGCAGACCAGCCAGTTCGACCAGCTCCTGATGATGATCCAGATCCTGCTCGCGCTGGCGATCGTGATCGCCGTACTCGGGATCGTCAACACCCTGGCGCTGTCGGTGCTGGAGCGGACCCGGGAACTGGGGCTGCTCCGGGCCATCGGGCTGCGTCGGGCCCAGACCATGCGGATGATCACGGTCGAGGCGGTGGTGATCTCGGTCTTCGGCGCGCTGCTCGGCGTGCTGGTCGGCACCGGACTCGGGGCGGCGGTGGTCCGCGCCCTGCGCGAGGAGGGCATCACCGACCTGGTGCTGCCGTGGACGGACATGGCCGTCTTCCTCGGCCTGGCGGCCGTGGTCGGAGTCGTCGCGGCGGTGCTGCCGGCGATCCGCGCCGCCCGACTCAACGTCCTCAATGCCATCGCACACGAGTAGCCCGCCCGTGGCGTGGGGGTAGCCACGGGTCGGTGCGGGGCGGCGTCCGCCGGAGACGCCGCCCCGCTGCCGTCCCGGCTCCGGCGCCCGCCACCCGGCGGAGCCACAGACCCGCCCCGGAGGTCGGGGAGACCCGGCGGCGGCACCGGGACGCGCGGTGGTCGGGGCGCCGCCGCGGTGGGCGCGGTCAGCGCGGCAGATCGAGCGGGGTCAGCAGGGTTCCCAGCAGCTCTAGGTCCACCCCCACCAGGCTCTCCAGCACGTGCACGCCCTCCGCCGGGTCGATCGGCAGCAGGCTCGGCACCCCGAGGACGGCGGCCCCCGCGGCCAGCGCGCTCGCCACGCCGGCCGGCGAGTCCTCGATCGCCACGCACCGCTCCACCGGTACGTCCAGCAGCCGCGCCGCGGTCAGGTAGGGCGTCGGATCCGGCTTGTTCGCCGGCACCTCGTCACCGCAGACCACGACGTCGAAGCTGTCCCGCCCCAGCGTCTCCAACGCCACCTCGACCAGCCTGCGACGGCTCGAGGTGACCAGCGCGGTCGGAATCGGTACCGCGCGAACCGCCTCCAGCAGGGCCAGGGCCCCGGGACGCCAGCGCAGCTCGGTGAGGAACAGCTCGGCCACCCGGTTCTCCAGCCACTCCGCGCTGGCCGCCGGATCCCGCCACGGCTGGCCGAGATCCGTGTGCAGGATCTCCATCGAGACGGCCATGTTGGTCCCGACCATGGCGAGCCGGGCCGACTCGGAGAGCGTCCCCCCGTAGTGCGCGGCGAGTTCCTGCAACCCGATCTCCCACAGCCGCTCACTGTCCACCAGGGTGCCGTCCATGTCGAAGAGCACGGCGGCGGGATACTGGCCGTTCAGGACGCCTCCCAGACGCAGGCGGTACGGGTATGGCCCGATCCTGCCAACCCCGGCCGGCCGCGCCCCGGCGTCGACCGCCAACTGTGGTGGACACCTCACTTTCGGGCCCGGTGCGCCCGCCACCGACGTACCGACCCGGAAACGCCGCCGAGGCCACGGTCACAGGTCGGCCGCCGGGGCCGCGGTCACAGGTCACAGGCGTCGAGAGACTTCTGGAAGCCGCCGAAGAAGGCCGAGGCCCGCTGCTCGGCGGTGCCGTGCGCGTCCTCGGCGAACCACGGCTGGCCCGGCTCGTCGGCGACCGCCTGCAGCCCCTCGCGCAACTCGTCCAGGTCCCCGTCGTCCAGAATCAGCGCGCCGGACCGCACCGAGTCGCCGAGGTACGCCCCGGCCATGCAGTCGGCCTGGAGTTCCTGCTGGATCGTGTAGTCGTACCGGATGCCGAGCCGGACCTGGATGCCGTGCGCGTACTCGTGGCCGAGCAGGTAGTACAGGAACGCGTCACCGATCTTCCGAAACGCGGCCACCGCCCACATGACGTCGTACGCGATGAAGTCGCCCCGGGAGCAGTAGACGGCGTTGTTCCGGGGCAGCCCCGTCCCCGCGCAGGCGACCTCGCCCTCCCTCCGGTACGCGGTGACGTTCCGGATCGGCCGAAACGACTCCCCCAACGCCGCGAACTGTTCGGCCCAGTACCGTTCGGCGAGCCGGACCGCGCCGACGATGTCCCGCTCGAACTCCTCCACCGACATGGTGCCGTCGGCCCCGGCGTCGGCTGCCTCCGCCCCGGTCACCGGCGCCGAGGCGGTCGGTGGCGGCGGAGCCTCCGGCCCGGCAGTCCGCCCGCGGGGACCGACGAAGCAGCCGCCGCCGATGAGCACGGCCAGAACCAGCCCGACCAGACACCACCGGTCGGTACGACGCGACGGACGCATTCGATCCTCCCCAGCTTGCCGGCGGACACCGGCACCCGTATGGCGGCGGCCGGGCGCGACCACGCGCGGCGGGCGCCGACACCTGGCACCAAGTATCCGCACCGCCGCCAACCCGCCCGGCGGCGCAGGGCGGGCGCGACCAGCACACCGCCGCGGCCGTACCCGGACAGCTCCGGGTACGGCCCGGGGACGCGGGCCCGGGTTACCGGGCGGCGAGACGGGCACGTTACCGGGCGGTGAAGTAGGCGGCCTCGGGGTGGTGCACCACGATGGCGTCGGTCGCCTGCTCCGGCTCCAGCTGGAACTCCTCCGACAGCCGTACCCCGATCCTCCCCGCGTCGAGCAGCGCCACGACCTTCGCCCGGTCCGCCAGCTCGGGGCAGGCCGGATACCCGAACGCGTACCGGCAACCCCGGTAGTCGGTACGGAGCAGTCCGGTCAGCTCCGCCGGGTCGGCGTCGCCGACGGTACCGCCGCTCGGCAGCGCCAGCTCGGCCCGGATCCGCCGGTGCCAGTACTCGGCCAGCGCCTCGGTGAGCTGCACCGACAGTCCGTGCACCTCCAGGTAGTCGCGGTAGGAGTTCGCGGCGAAGAGCTTCGCGGCGTACTCGCCGACCGGCTGGCCGACGGTGACGAGCTGCAGGGCGACCACGTCCAGCTCGTCGCCCCGGGGGCGGAAGAAGTCGGCCAGGCAGAGCCGCCGCTCCCGGCGCTGCCGGGGAAAGGTGAAGCGGGCCCGCTCCACGACACCGTCGGGGTCCAACACCACCAGGTCGTTTCCCTCGGAGTAGGCCGGGAAGTAGCCGTACACCACCGCCGCCTCCAGGACCCGGTCGGCGGCGAGCCGGTCCAGCCAGTACCGCAGCCGGGGTCGACCCTCCGTCTCCACCAGTTCCTCGTACGTCGGACCCGAGCCGTCCCGCGACCCGCGCAGGCCCCACTGGCCGAGGAACGTCGCTCGCTCGTCCAGCAGCGCCGCGTACTCGGCCAGTGGGACGCCCCGGACCACCCGGGTGCCGAAGAACGGCGGAACCGGCACCTCCACGTCGGTGGCCACGTCGGAGCGGACGGAGGTGTCGGTGAGCGGGGGCAGCGCCTCGGCCACCGCGGCCCGGGTACGGTCCCGGCGTGCCCGCCGCGCCGCCAGTACCGCCTGTCGGTCGGCGTCGACCACCGGAGGGCCACCACGCTTCGCCGCCATCAGCCGGTCCATCAGGGCCAGCCCCTCGAAGGCGTCCCGGGCGTAGTACACCTGGCCCGGGTACCGGGCCCGCAGGTCGTCCTCGACGTACCCGCGGGTCAGGGCGGCGCCGCCGAGCAGCACCGGCCACCGGTCGGCGACGCCCCGGGTCGCCATCTCGGCGAGGTTCTCCCGCATCACCACCGTGCTCTTCACGAGCAGCCCGGACATCCCGATCGCGTCCGCGTCGTGCTCCTCCGCCGCGCGCAGGATGGCGTCGATCGGCTGCTTGATCCCGAGGTTGACCACCTCGTAGCCGTTGTTGGTCAGGATGATGTCGACGAGGTTCTTGCCGATGTCGTGCACGTCCCCCTTGACGGTGGCGAGGACGATCCGGCCCTTGCCGCCGCCGTCCGCCCTCTCCATGTGCGGTTCGAGATGGGCGACCGCGGCCTTCATCACCTCCGCCGACTGGAGTACGAACGGCAGCTGCATCCGACCGGCCCCGAAGAGGTCGCCGACCACCCTCATCCCGTCCAGCAGCAGGTCGTTGATGATCGACAGGGCGGAACGGGCGCCCAGGGCCGCGTCCAGGTCAGCCTCGAGGCCACCGCGCTCGCCGTCGACGATCCGCCGCTTCAGGCGCTCGTCCAGCGGCAGCGCGGCCAGTTCCTCGGCCCGGCCGGACCGCGCGGTGGCGGCGTCCATCCCCGCAAAGAGCGCGATGAACCGCTCAACGGGGTCGTGGCCCGGCCGACGCCGGTCGTAGACCAGGTCGAGCGCGGCCTCCCGCTGCTCGTCCGGGATCCGCGACATCGGCAGGATCTTGCTGGCGTGCACGATGGCACTGGTCAGTCCCGCCTGGACACACTCGTGCAGGAAGACCGAGTTGAGCACCTGCCGGGCGGCGGGGTTCAGCCCGAACGAGACGTTCGAGATCCCCAGGATGAAGTTGACCCCGGGATACCGGCGCCGCACCTCCCGGATCGCCTCGATCGTCTCGACGGCGTCCCGCCGGGTCTCCTCCTGGCCGGTGGCGACCGGAAACGTCAGGCAGTCGACGAGGATGTCCTCACGGCGCATCCCCCACCGGCCGGTGAGGTCGTCGATCAGCCGGCTGGCGACCCGGACCTTCCACTCCGCCGTCCGGGCCTGGCCCTCCTCGTCGATGGTCAGCGCGACCACCGCGGCGCCGTGCTCGGCGACCAGCGACATCACCCGGGCGTACCGGGAGTCGGGGCCGTCGCCGTCCTCGAAGTTGACCGAGTTGACCACGCAGCGGCCGCCGAGCAGTTCCAGCCCCGCCTCGAGCACCGCCGGCTCGGTCGAGTCCAGCACGATCGGCAGGGTGGAGGCGGTGGCGAACCGGCCGGCGAGTTCCCGCATGTCGCGTACGCCGTCGCGGCCGACGTAGTCGACACAGAGGTCGAGCAGGTGTGAACCGTCCCGGGCCTGGTCCCGGGCCAGCTCGACGCAGGCCTGCCAGTCCTGCGCCAGCATCGCCTCCCGGAAGGCCCGGGAGCCGTTGGCGTTGGTCCGCTCCCCCACGAGCAGTACGCTGGCGTCCTGGGCGAACGGCACCGCGTGGTAGAGGCTCGACGCCCCCGGCTCCGGCTCCGGCGAGCGGGCCACCGGGGCCACGCCGCCCAGCCGCTCCGCCACGGCCCGGATGTGCTGCGGCGTCGTACCGCAGCAGCCGCCCACCAGGGTGAGCCCGTACTCGGCGACGAACCGCTCCAGCGCGTCGGCCAGCTCGGTCGGGGTCAGCGGGTAGCGGGCACCGTCGGCGGTCAGCTCGGGCAGCCCGGCGTTGGGCATCACCGACAGCGGCACGCGGGCGTGTCGGGACAGGTACCGCAGGTGCTCGGTCATCTCCGCGGGACCGGTCGCGCAGTTCAGCCCGACGAGGTCGACGCCGAGCGGCTCCAGGGCGGTCAACGCGGCCCCGATCTCGGTGCCGAGCAGCATGGTGCCGGTGGTCTCGACGGTGACGTGGCAGATCAGCGGCACGTCCCGGCCGGCCTCGGCCGCCGCCCGCCGGGCACCGGCCACCGCCGCCCTGACCTGGAGCAGGTCCTGGCAGGTCTCGACGATCAGGGCGTCGACCCCGCCGGCCAGCAGCCCGGCGGCAGCACACCGGTACGCCTCGCGCAGTTCCCGGTACGTCACGTGCCCCAGGGTCGGCAGCTTCGTCCCCGGGCCGATCGCGCCGAGGACGTAGCGCGGACGCTCCGGGGTGGCGAACGCGTCGGCGGCCTGCCGGGCCACCCGCGCCCCGGCCTCGGCCAGCTCGGCGATCCGGTCCTCGATTCCGTACTCCCGTAGCGCCGAGAGGTTGGCGCCGAACGTGTTCGTCTCCACGCAGTCCGCGCCGGCGGCCAGGTACGCGTCGTGGATCCCCCGGACGACGTCCGGACGGGTGACGTTGAGGATCTCGTTACACCCCTCGTGGCCCGCGAAGTCGTCCAGGGTGAGGTCGGCCGCCTGCAGCATCGTGCCCATCGCGCCGTCGGCGACGAGGACCCGGTCGGCGAGTGCGTCCAGTAACGGGATCGGCACGATTCTCAGGCTAGTTTGCGACAGGGTCGGTAACCGAGAGTAGGCACACCGTGCCGCAAGGTGTACTCTGGGCGACAATCACCCGGTGTGTCCCCGACCGTCGGGATCCGGGCCGACGGAGCTGCCCCGGTGTGCCGCCGGCGGCCGGCCGGCGCGGCCAGCGGGCCGGTCCCGGATCCGGGACGTAGGCTGACGGACGTGAGGGACAACAGGGACGGCAGCACCAGGAACCCCGGGGGGACCACCGCACGGCAGGACCACGCCCGGCGGTCCGGCGACGCGACGTATGCGGGGGGTAGGGCGTGACCGAGTTCGACGGCTTGCCCGTACTACGCTCGCCGGTCGCGGTAGCGGCCTTCGAGGGCTGGAACGACGCGGCGGACGCCTCGACGGCGGCGGTGGAGCACCTCGAGCAGGTCTGGCAGGCCCGCCAGGTCGCCGCGCTGGATCCGGAGGACTTCTACGACTTCCAGGTGAGCCGGCCGACGATCACGATGTCCGACGGCGAGACCCGCCGGATCGAGTGGCCGACGACGCGGTTCATGGTGGCGCGGCCGCCCGGCACCGACCGGGACGTGGTGCTGATCCGGGGCATCGAGCCGAGCATGCGGTGGCGGACCTTCTGCGAGCAGGTGCTGGAGGTGTGCCACAGCCTGGAGGTCGACCGGATCGTCCTGCTCGGCGCGCTTCTGGCCGACGTGCCGTACACCCGACCGCTGCCGATCAGCGGCAGCGCCTCGGACAAGGACGCGGCCCAGCGCTACCAGCTCACCCCGACCCGCTACGACGGTCCGACCGGCATCGTGGGGGTGCTACACGAGGCGGCCACCCGGGCCGAGGTCGAGGCCGTCTCGTTCTGGGTCCACGTGCCGCACTACGCGAACAACCCCCCGTGTCCCAAGGCGACCCTCGCCCTCCTGCACCGGGTCGAGGAGGTGCTCGACCTGCCGGTGCCGATGGCGGACCTGGCGGAGGAGGCCGCCGAGTGGGAGCAGCGGGTCCGGGCCGCCGCCGAGCAGGACGCCGAGCTCGGCGAGTACGTCCGCGAGCTGGAGGAACGGGTCGGTGACGCGGGTATCCAGCCGCTGACCGGCGACGAGATCGCCCAAGAGTTCGAGAAGTATCTGCGCCGCCGGGGCGGCTCCGCCGGGCCCACCGCCGGCTCCTGGTGACACCACCACCCCGTCCGCCGGCGCGGTTCGGCTGTCGCCGGCGGACGGGGTTTTTGTTGCCGGCTGTCGGGCTGGTCACTGCGCGTACTGCATCCTAGGAACCTAGCTGTAAGAAAAGAACGCGACCGTGACCATGGTGCGGCACGCGCCGTCACCGGCGACGATCCGAGAGGCGGCGTGGCGCGGTGTTCCAGATCGCGACGCCTCTATCATCCTAGGAGCCTACGTCGAGAAAGGAGTGTCCCTCGTGCAGATCAATCCGGGTGCCGCCGAGTTTCCGCACCGGCAGATCGCCGATCAGCTCCGAGCCAGGGTGCGCGCCGGCGACTGGGCGCCGGGGGAACGGCTCCCCTCCATCCCGGCCATCGCCGAGATGTTCGGCGTGGCCAAGCAGACCGTGCAGCGGGCGATCGACCAGCTCCGGGTCGAGGGCGTCTTGATCACCAAGCCCGGCTCCGGCACGTACGTCCGCGGCACCCGGCGACGGCTGAACCGGCTCTCCCGCGGACGGTACGGCGGACACCGGGGCTACCACGCGGACCTCGCGGCCCGGTACCGGCAACAGCTGGTCCAGGTCGGCCGCGCCCCGGCGCCGCCCGAGGTCGCCGACGCGTTCGGGGTACGCGACGGCACCGAGCTGATCGTCCGGCGGCACCTGGTCCGCACCGAGGACGCTCCGGTCGAGGTGGGCGCCTCCTGGTTCCGGGTCTCCGACGCCGCCGGCACCAGCCTGGAACGGATGGAGGCGTTCGGGCGCCCGCTCTACCAGGAGGCGGAGGAGGCGATCGGACGCCGCTACGTCTCCGCCACCGACCAGATCAGCGCCCGGCAGCCGACCCGGGAGGAGGCGGAACTCCTGCAGATCCGGCCGGACACCCCGGTGCTGCACCTGCTACACGTGGCCTACGACGCCCAGCACCGGCCGATCGAGGTGGCCCAGGCGACCTGGCCCGGCCCGATGACGACGCTCACCGAGCGGTACCAGGTGCCGGCGCCGACGCCGGACCCGGATCCCGATCCGGGACTCGTGCTCGGCTGACCACCGGGCGAACGGCCGGCGCGAATGGCCCATTCGACCGATGCGAGCGCGCGATCGGGAGGGCCGGCGCGACGCCCGCCCGCCGCGTCTACAGCCGGACCCCGAGCAGGGCGTCCACGGTGGCGGCCAGCAGCCGGGGACCGTCCGGGTCGCGGCCCGCCCCGGCCAGGGTGGCGTCGACCCAACGGTCGATCAGGGCCAGCGCACCCGGGGTGTCGAGATCGTCGGCGAGCCGCTCGCGTACCCCGGCCAGCAGCTCGGCCCCGGCGGCGCCCTGCGGCGCCGCCGCCGCCTCCCGCCAGCGCGCCAGCCGCTGCGTGCCGGCCTTGAGCACGTCGTCGGTCCACTCGCGGTCGCTGCGGTAGTGGCCGGAGAGCAGCCCCAGCCGCACCGCCATCGGGTCCACCCCGTCGGCGCGCAACCGGCTGACGAAGACCAGGTTGCCCAGGGACTTGGACATCTTCTCCCCGTCCAGGCCGATCATGCCGGCGTGTACGTAGTGTCCGGCGAACGGCGCCATCCCGGTCAGTCGCTCCGCATGCGCAGCCGAACACTCGTGGTGCGGGAAGAGCAGGTCGTTGCCGCCGCCCTGAACGTCGATCCGGTACCCGAGGAGATTCAGCGCGATCACCGCGCACTCGATGTGCCACCCCGGACGGCCGGGGCCGAGCGACCCGCCCGGCCAGGACGGTTCGCCGTCCCGCGCCCCACGCCAGAGCAGCGGGTCCAGCGGGTCCCGCTTGCCGGCCCGCTCCGGGTCGCCACCCCGCTCCGCGAAGAGCGCCAGCATCTCCTCCCGGGACAGGTTGGACTCGTAGCCGAACCGCGGGGCCGCGGCGATGTCGAAGTAGACGTCGCCGCTCCCGTCGTCGAGGCGGTACGCCGCGCCGTCGTCCAGCAGCGTTCGGACCTTCTCGGCGATCGCCGGAATCGACTCGACGGCGCCCACGTAGTACGTCGGTGGGATGATCCGCAGCGCCTCCATGTCCTCCCGGAACAGCGCCGTCTCCCGCATGGCGAGCACCTTCCAGTCCTCGCCGTCCCGGGCCGCCCGCTCCAGCAGCGGATCGTCGATGTCGGTGACGTTCTGTACGTAGCTCACCGGGTGGCCGGCGTCCCGCCAGACCCGCTGGACGAGGTCAAACGTGATCATCGTCGCCGCGTGCCCCAGGTGGGTCGCGTCGTACGGGGTGATCCCGCAGACGTACATCGTCGCCGTGCCGGAGGGACGGGTCGGATGGACGGCGCGACGCGCCGAGTCGTACAAGGAGAGCGGCAACCCGTTGCCCGGCAACCGAGGGATCTCGTGCCCCACCCAGGATTCCATGGTCACCACCCTAGCCAGCCGGGAGGAGTGGATCTCGCGGCTGGGTGGGTCGAGTGATCGGACCGACAGCGGCTCCCGGGCCGCCGGACGCCCGCCGTGACGGGTAGCGCCCGGCAGCCCGGACGGGTGGTCTCCGGCGTGGGTGGGACCGGCCCGACCGAGGCGACCCGGGGACGGTCAGATCGGCGGCCAGGGGATCGCCGGCCAGTCGTCCGAGGGCACCGGGAAGCGGTTGGTCTCCAGGAGCCGGGCCACCCGCCGGGCGGTCGCGGCGACCTCCGCGGTGGTCAGGTGTTCGGCCAGGGTCTCCCCGAGCGGGCCGGCGAGTGCCGCGGCCAGCCCCGCCAGCATCTCCCGGGCGTCCGGAGGCAGCGGGCGGCGCGACCAGCCCCAGAGCACCGTCCGCAGCTTGTCCTCCACGTGGAAACAGACCCCGTGGTCGACGCCGTAGATCCGGTCGTCCGGGCCGTACAGCACGTGGCCACCCTTGCGGTCGGCGTTGTTGAGCACCGCGTCGAGCACCGCGAGCCGGGCCAGCCGCGGATCGTCGGCGTGGGCGAGCGCGTACGGTGCGCCGTCGTCGTCGCGCGCCGCGGCCACCGGGAACCACCGGGGCGGGAGGCTGCCGGCGGGCACGAACCCGACCAGCGGCTCGGCGTGCTCCGGCTCGTCGATCCAGAGCTGACAGGCGCCCGGGCCGAGCGGGCCGTCCCGCAGCACGGTCGGCGGGACGAGATCCCACCCGCTGGCGTGCGACACCAGATAGGCCGCGACCTCGCGGTCGGCGAGGGTGCCGTCCGGGAAGTCCCAGAGGGGCCGCTCCCCGCGGATCGGCTTGTAGACGCAGCGCGCCGTGACGCCGTCCAGGGACAGGAACGCCCGCAGGGTGGTGTTCGAGGCGTCGACGAGCCGCCCCTCCACCTCCAGTTCGCCGGAGCGCAGGAGGCGCAGCGCGTCACTCTCGTCCAGCACGGGCCGCAGCTCGGACGAGGTCACCGGGACGACCCCGGGCCGGGGTGCGGACCGCTCACCGGTGGTAGCCGTTGTGACGCGGACAGAGGTGCCCGGTCGGGTCGAGCGGCTGGCCGCAGAGCGGGCAGGGCGGGCGGCCGGCGGCCACCACGCGCCGGGCCCGATCGATGAACTCCCGGGCCGCCTGCGGGGTGAGCCGGACCCGCAGCCGGTCGAGGTCGTCGCCCGGCTCGTCCTCGCTCCCGGCCCCCTCCGCGCCGCCCATCTCGACCTCCGCCTCCGTCTCGCCGGCGGCGATAGCCTCGATCACCACCGTGGCGGTGTCGACGTCGAAGGCCAGCCCCAGGGTGCCGACCCGAAACTCCTCGTCGACCGGTGTCTCGAGCGGCTCGTTGTCCGGGCTGGTCTGCGGCGAGTCGGGCAGCTCGATCCCGAACCGACGGTGCGCCTCGGTCAGCAGCTCCTCGAGCTTCTCGGCGAGCAGCGACACCTGGACCTTCTCCAGGGAGACGCTGACCAGGCGCCCGCCACCGCGTGCCTGGAGAAAGAACGTCCGGTCGCCCGGCGGCCCCACGGTCCCGGCGACGAACCGCTCGGGCGGCTCGAATGCGTGCACCTGGTGGGTCATACCCACGACCCTATCCGGCCCGGTACCACGCCGTGCAGCCCACCGACCCGAATCAGCGGACGGCCCGCCGCCGCGCGGGGCGGTCCACCCGGCGCACGGTACCGGCCGGTGGCCGCGGCCGGGCCACAGGCGCCCGAGGGGGCGCCGCGACGCGGGCGACCCGGGTCCCGCCCGGGTGTCACCGCCGGGCATCCGCCGCCGGGGCCGAGTCAGCCCGGTCCACGGCCTGCGCCGGGGCGGTGACCGCCTCGGTCCCCGCGCTGACCGCGCCCACCCCACCACCGACCGGGGCGTCGGAGTCGGCCGCCCGGACCGCCCGGCGCCGCCGGGACCGCTTCGGCGGCACCAGTCCGGCCAGGTCGCCGCCGGTGTCGTTGAGCCGTAGCAGGAACGGCCGCACCGGGGTGTACCGGATCCCGGTCACCGAACCCGGGTCGACCACGATCCGCTGGAACAGGTCCAGGTGTACGCCGAGCGCGTCCGCGACGATGGCCTTGATCACATCTCCGTGGCTGCACGCCAGCCAGATCGCATCCGGGCCGTGCTCGGCGGTGATCCGGGCGTCCCACCGTCGGACCGTCGCGACGGCCCGGGCCGCCATCGCCGCCATCGACTCGCCGTCGGGAAAGACCGCCGCGCTCGGGTGCTGCTGGACGACCTGCCACAGTGGATCCTTGGCCAGCTTCTTCAACGGCTGGCCCTGCCAGCCACCGTAGTCACACTCGACCAACCCGTCCTCGACCACCGGCGTCGCGTCCGGGAGTGCCAGGTCCAGCGTCTGGCGGCACCGGATCAGCGGACTGGTGACCACCGCGGCCAACGGCAGCGCGCGAAGCCGCGCCCCCACCGCGACCGCCTGTGCCCGGCCGGTCTCGTCCAGTTCGACGGGCTGGCGCCCGGCCAGGCCGCCGTCGGCGTTCGCCGTGGTCCGGCCGTGCCGGAGGAGCAGAAGGGTTGCCACGAACCCACCCTACGGCGCCCGGGGGCCAGGGGCGGGCCGCCTCCGGCCCGCCACGCTGGCCCGCACCCCGGTTCAGGTCGCCGAGATGGTTCCCGTGCTGAGCAGCGCCAGGACCAGGCTGCCGAGCGCCACCCGGTAGAGGACGAAGACGTACAGGCTGTGGTGCGCGACATAGCGCAGCAGCCAGGCGATGCTGGCGTAGCCGAGGCCGAAGGCGATCAGCGTGGCCACGACCATCTGTGCCGGCGTCGGGATGGAGCCGCCACCACTGGTGTCAAAGACGTCCGGAATGCTGAACACCCCGGACATCACCACCGCCGGGATGGCCAGGAGGAAGGAGTACCGGGCCGCGGCCTCCCGGGTGAGGTTGAGGAAGAGTCCCGCGGTCAGCGTGCCGCCGGACCGGGACACCCCCGGAATCAGCGCCATCGCCTGGGCGAAGCCCATGATGATGCCGTCGCGCAGCGTGAAGTGCTCGATCCGTCGGGTCTGCCGGCCCCAGTACTCGGCGAAGGCCAGTACGAACGCGAAGACGATCAAGGTGGTGGCGACCAGCCAGAGGTTACGGGCGGCGGTACGGATCTGGTCCTTGAAGAGGAAGCCGAAGACCCCGATCGGAATCGAGCCGACGATGACGTACCACGCCATCCGGTAGTCGAGGCTCGACCGGACCGACGGGTCCCAGATCCCGACCAGCCAGGTCCGGGTGATCCGCCAGATGTCCTTGGCGAAGTAGAGCAGCACGGCGGCCTCGGTACCAAGCTGGGTGACCGCGGTGAAGGACGCACCGGCGTCCTGTTCGAAGAAGATCGCCGAGGTGATCCGCAGATGGCCCGACGAACTCACCGGAAGAAACTCGGTGAGGCCCTGGACGATTCCCAGGACGATCGCCTCGATCCAGCTCACCCTCGCACCTCACTCCGCAGCACGGCCTGCCCTTCGCTCGATCCCATCGACGGCCCCGGAGGGCCATCCCACGTCATTCGCCCACCCCGGCGCGCTCCAGCGCGGCCACACAGGCGCGCAGCGTCCGGATCCCGCTCTCCACGTCCGCCACGAAGAGGCTGACCGAGAGGGTGGTCACCCCGGCCGCGGCGTACTCGCGCATCCGGTCGGCGATCCGGTCCACCGGCCCGAGCAGCGACGTCCGGTCGATGAACTCGAACGGCACCGCCGCCGCGGCGTCGCGATGGCGCTTCGCGAGGTAGAGATCCTGCACCTCGCGGGCCGCGTCCCCGTAGCCCATCCGGATGGCGAGCTGGTTGTAGAAGTTCTGCTCCCGGCTTCCCATGCCGCCGACGTAGAGCGCCGCGTACCAGCGGACCAGGTCGGCGCAGGCGGCGACGTCGTCGCCGAGGACCACGGGTACGGTCGGCACGACGTCGAACCCGGAGAGGTCCTTGCCGGCCCGGGCGCGCCCGGCGGCGACGGAGGCGAGCTGCTCCGCCGCAAAGTCCGGCGCGTAGAAGACCGCCAGCCAGCCGTCGGCGATCTCGCCGGCGAGTTCCAGGTTCCGCGGCCCCACCGCGGCCAGGTAGAGCGGGATTCGTTCGCGGGGCGGGTGGAAGCCGAGCCGGAGCGCCTTGCCCGGGCCGCCGGGCAGCGGGAGTTGGTAGTGCGCGCCGTCGTACCGCACCGGCTTGCGGGCCAGCGCGAGTCGGACGATGTCGACGTACTCGCGGGTCCGGGCGAGCGGGCGGGCGAACCGCACCCCGTGCCAGCCCTCGGAGACCTGCGGGCCGGAGACGCCGAGGCCGAGCCGGAACCGGCCGCCCGAGATCGCGTCGAGGGTCGCCGCCGTCATCGCCGTCGCCGCCGGGCTGCGCGCCGGGATCTGCATCACGGCCGAGCCAAGGTCGATCCGCTCGGTCTGGCCCGCCAGCCAGGCCAGCACGCTGGGCGAATCCGAGCCGTACGCCTCGGCGGCCCAGACCACCGAGAAGCCGAGCCGGTCCGCCTCCCGGGCGAGGGCCAGATGGTCGGCCGGGGTACTCCACGGCGTCTGGTAGCCAAGGCTGAGCCCGAGTCGCACTGCTCCGTCTCCCCCTGTCGTCGCGAGTCGCATCAGGGTACGCAATCCGCTCGGCGGGCCGACGACCGGTGGGGGCACCGCGCCGATCCGGCTCGTCAGGACGGTCGGCGGCCCCCGGCGGCCGGACGGTCGGGGCACGGCGGCGCCACCGAGCCGGACGGTCGGGCGACGGATGGCTGGGCCGGAGGGGCCGGGAACGCGGAACCGCGCGGCCCGCGAACCGCCGCACCGGGAGTCGACCCGGGAGCGGTGATGTCCGTAGCGTGCCCGGACGTCGGGTTTGTGGCGCGGCGCGCACCGGCAATAGCGGGAGCGAGGATATCCGGGCGACCAGGTTCTGAATAGAGTTCAACCATGCAACAGCGGCCGCTCGGCCGAAGCGGGCTGGCGGTCTCCCGGCTCGCTCTCGGCACCATGACCTGGGGTCGGGACACCGACGCGGACGACGCTGCCGCACAACTGAAGAGTTACCTGGACGCGGGGGGCAATCTTATCGACACCGCCGACGTCTACAGCGACGGGGACGCGGAGGCGGTCATCGGCTCGCTCCTCGGCACGCTGGTGCCCCGCGACGACGTGCTGATCTCCACCAAGGCCGGGCTCCGGCCGGGCTCCCCGCGACGCCGTGACGGTTCCCGGGCACACCTGCTGCGTACGCTGGACGCCTCACTACGCCGGCTCGGCACCGAATACGTCGACCTGTGGCAGGTGCACGGCTACGACCCCGCCACCCCCCTGGAGGAGACCCTGGCGGCGCTGGACTACGCGGTGACCAGCGGGCGGGTCCGCTACGTCGGTGTGTCGAACTTCTCCGGTTGGCAGACCGCGCAGGCGGCCACCTGGCAGGCCGCGTTCCCCGGCCGGGCCCCGGTGGTCGCGGTCCAGGTCGAGTACTCGCTCCTGGAGCGCGGCATCGAGCGGGAGGTGCTGCCCGCCTGCCTGAGCCTGGGGCTCGGGATCCTGCCGTGGTCCCCGCTCGGCCGTGGGGTGCTGACCGGGAAGTACCGGCACGGCCGCCCGGCCGACTCGCGGGCCGCCTCCCCGCACTTCGAACGCTTCGTCGCCCGGTACCTGGAGCCCCGCTGCTCCAGCATCGTGGAGGCGGTCGCCACCGCCGCGAACGGACTGGGCGTCTCACCGCTGGAGGTGGCCCTCGCCTGGGTCCGGGACCGTCCCGGCGTGGTCGCCCCGATCCTCGGGGCCCGGACCGTCGGGCAACTGGTCGGTGCCCTCCGGGTCGAGCGGATGACGCTGCCGGAGGAGATCGCCCGGGCCCTCGACGATGTCTCCGCCACGCCGCTCGGCTATCCGGAGCGGGACGGCTGAGTCGGACGCGGACGGCCCCCGCGGGGTGATCGGTCCGGAGCCGGCAGCCGAGGTCACGCCCGTGAAGGACTGGTGTCGCTCCATCGGGGTCGGCAGGATAGAGGACATGGACTACGAATACGCGCCGTTACGGTTACCGCCGAATGTCGACCGTGTGACCGCGACGGCGCAGCTGGCGGTCCAGGCCGAGTTCTCCGGGTGGGAACTGGCCCGGGTCCGCCTCTACCGGGACGGCACCCGCCAGGTGGTGTTGCGGCGCCGGGTGATCGACCGGCCCCAGCCCGGCCTGTCGTACTGACGCCGGTCGGGACACCGCTGCGGCCCCACCGGTCCCGTGCCGTGCCCGGTCCCGCGATGACGGGGCCGGGCAGGCGCGAGCCGGGCGCCGGTCCTACCGGGCCTGTTCGATCTCCTCCTCGGCGTCCGACAGGAACGGGTGCTCGTCCAGCCGGCCGACGAGGCGGTCGTCCGGCCCCGGGGCAAACGGGCCGCTGCTGTCCTCGTCATCGAAGGACTCCAGGTCGAGCGGCACCGCCACCTCGCTGACCATCACCACACCGTCGAGCGGCTCCAGTTCGGGAACGTCCAGGGCACTGAGCGACCCGTCGCCGGCCTGGAGCAGCTCCAGCACCGCCTCGCCGACGCCCTCGACCGGCGCCGACTCCTCGTCCTCGGGCACGCCGGCCCGGCGCGCCGCCTGGGCCGCCCGGAGCAGCGCCGCCACGCTCGGCACCCGGTAGTCGCGGCGCTGGCGTACCGAGAGGACCATCGGGTGCGGGTCGCTCGGCTCCCCGCCGTCGCCCCCGCCGGGCCCGGCGCCGAAGCGCTCGTCCGCCTCGTCGGGATCGATCGCCTCGACGTCCCAGGGCGTCACCTCCCCGAAGGCGTCGAGCAGGAGTTCGTCGTACTCGAACGACGCGTTGTTGAGCTCGACGTACGCCTGCCAGACCGCGTCGTCGTCGATCCGGCCGTTGGCGGCCCGGACCGCGGCGAGGTGTGCCCGGGCGGTCTCGATGACCCGCTCCAGGGCGGCGTCCAGCTCGGCGTGCTGGTCGGTCATGGTGTGGTCTGTCCCTTCAGTACGACGTCGACGGCGCCGGGACCGCCGGGCGGCGGGAACCGACGCAGCCGGAGAAACGTGGCTGGGCGGTGGCTGGGCGGACCGGAAGGACCGGAGGAGACAGGTCGGCCGGGTCAGCTCTGGCGCAGGAACCGGTCGAGCACCCGCACGCCGAACTGTAGCCCCTCGACCGGCACCCGCTCGTCAATGCCATGGAACAACGCGGAAAAGTTCAGGTCCGCCGGCAGCCGCAGCGGGGCGAACCCGAAGCAGCGGATGCCGAGCCGGTGGAACGCCTTCGCGTCGGTGCCGCCGGAGAGCATGTACGGCACCGCCCGGGCGCCCGGATCCTCGGCCCGCAGCGCCGCCGCCATCGCGTCCACCAGGGCGCCGTCGAACCCGGTCTCGAGGGCCGGCTGTCGGTGGATGTACTCGATCTCGATGTCCGGACCGACCACCTCGCGCAGCTCGGCGAGGAACAGCTCCGACTGGCCGGGGAGGCTTCGGCAGTCGATGGTGGCGCTGGCCCGCCCGGGGATCACGTTGTCCTTGTAGCCCGCGGCGAGCCGGGTCGGGTTGGCGGTGTTCCGGATGGTCGCCCCGATGATGTTGGCGATCGGACCGAGCTTGGCAATCGCCGCCTCCGGGTCGTCCGGGTCGAGTTCGATGCCGAGCGCCGCGGAGACCTCCTCGAGGAAGGCGCGCACGGTCGGGGTCACCACGACCGGGAACCGGTGCCGGCCGACCCGGGCGACCGCCTCGGCCAGCGCGGTGACGGCGTTGTCGTCGTGCACCATCGAGCCGTGCCCGGGACGGCCCCGGGCGTGCAGCCGCAGCCACTCGAGGCCCTTCTCCGCCGTCTCGATCAGGTAGAACCGGAGGTCGTCGTTGACCGAGAAGGAGAAGCCACCGACCTCGCCGATCGCCTCCGTGCAGCCCTCCAGCAGCTCGGGGTGCCGGTCGACCAGGAAGTGCGCGCCGTACTCCCCGCCGGCCTCCTCATCGGCGGTGAAGGCCAGGACCAGGTCACGCGGGGGACGGACGCCGCGACGCTGCCAGTCCCGAACAACCGCCAGCACCATCGCGTCGAAGTCCTTCATGTCGATGGCGCCACGGCCCCAGAGGTAGCCGTCCCGGATCTCCCCGGAGAACGGGTGCACCGACCACTCGCTGGCGTCCGCCGGCACCACGTCCAGGTGACCGTGGACCAGCAGGGCGCCTCGGCTCGGATCGGTGCCGGGGATCCGGGCGACCAGACTGGTCCGGCCGGGCGCCGACTCCCGCAGCTGCGCCTCGACGCCGACCTCGGCGAGCTTCTCCGCGACGTACTCCGCGGCGGCCCGCTCGCCGACCGCGGTCGCGGTGTCCCCGGTGTTGCTGGTGTCGATCCGGAGCAGGTCCCGGCAGAGCGAGACGACCTCGTCGGTGGCGCTCGGATACGCCGGCGCGGAGTGGCTACTCATGGGCTTCTTCATACCAGTCCACCCAGGCCCACCGTCCGCCCCACCCGCTGTCGGGTTTTCCGCCGGAGGGTTCTGGGGTACCTGCGACCTGTCCGGTGAACCACCTCCGTCGATCCCGCCGGAGGTGCCGGGTCGGGGATCCGCCGCGAGGAGGGCAACCATGACCGTACCGCTACCCCCACTGCCACCGATCGGCGACGACGAGGACTACCGGCCCGGTGGCCGGAGCATGGTGGACCTGCTCGCCGAGGAGCACGACCGGATCGCCGCGCTCCGCGCCCTACTGACCGCCGACGGTCCGCCCGAGCGGCGTGGTGAGGTCGCGGAGGTGCTGACCGCCACCCTGGCCCGGCACCTGTCCGGCGAGGAGCAGTACCTCTACCCGGCCGTCCGGGCCCTGCTGCCCGACGGCGACGCGCTGGCCGACCGGGAACTCGCGGCGGACACCGCGCTGCTGCGTACGCTCCGGGAACTCGCCGGGACCGGACCGGCCGAGCAGCGGTTCACCCGGCTCGCCGCCGAGGTCGCCGACCGGCTACGGCGGCACGCGGAGACCGCCTCGACGGTGATCTTTCCGGGGCTGCGGGCGACCGTCGACGAGGCCGACCTGATCCGGCTGGGCAACCGGGTGGAGGTCGCCGAGGAGGCGGCGCCGACCCGCCCGCACCCGGACTCGCCAACGACGCCGCCGTGGAACCGGCTGGTCGAGCCGGCCCTCGGCGTGGTCGACAAGGTTCGGGACGCGGTGACCGGCCGGCCGACGTACGTCGAGGACCTGACCCCGCCGCCGCACGGCTGACCCGGCGCGCGGGCGATGCCCACCCGGTCCCGACGCCGTGCCACGTGGCGGTGGGATGTCATGATCCCCGGCGAGGGATCCCGGTACGCGGCCGGCGCTGGTGCCGCCGGGACGGCGCACCGGGGAGCGGGACGGGTCCGGGCACGAGGCGGACGGGAGGACTGACGGTGCGCAAAGCGGTGGTGGTTCGGGGCGGCTGGGAGGGCCACGTCCCGGTGGAGGCGACCGAGCTGTTCATTCCGTTCCTACGGGAGCACGGGTTCGCGGTCGAGGTCCACGACGACCTGGACGTCTACACCGACCGGGTGCGGATGGCCGCCGCGGACCTCGTCGTGCAGTGCTGGTCGATCGGGACCATCACCGACGAGCAGGCCGCCGGGCTGATCGCGGCGGTCCGCGCCGGGACCGGCTTCGCCGGCTGGCACGGCGGGATCGTCGGCGCGTTCCACCACAACGCCTACCACCAGCTCACCGGCGGGGTCTTCGTGCACCATCCGCCCGGGTTCGTCGACCACGACCTGACGGTCCTGCCGGGCCGAGCCGACCATCCGGTGGTCCGGGGCATCGGCACGGTCCGGCTGCACACCGAGAAGTACTGGGTGTTGACGGACCCCCTCAACGACGTACTGGCGACGGTGACGTTCGACCCGGAGCCGGAGCGGGACACCGCGGCGGCGACGCCCTGGCACCGTTCGGTCACCCTGCCGGCGGTCTGGACCCGGCAGTGGGGCGCGGGACGAGTCTTCGTCTCGACGGTCGGACACAAACTCGACGACCTGACGCTTCCGCCGATCCGGACGATCACCGAACGCGGCCTGCTCTGGGCCGCTCGGCAGCGCTAGGTGTCCGTTCGGTCGCAGTTTGCGTTTTCCTTGGGGGATCTTTCGTTGTCCAAAGGTCTTCCCGAGAATCCCGTCCTGGTCCTACCGTCACGCTATGAATCTGGAGCTGCGCCACCTCAAGGTGGTCTGCGCGATCGCGGAGACGGGCAGCGTGACCAAGGCAGCCTCGGCCCTGGGGCTGGCGCAGCCCGCGCTCACCGCACAGCTCCAGCGCATCGAGCGCACGCTCGGCGGTCCGCTCTTCGAGCGGGACCGCCGGGGCGCCCGACCCACCGCGCTGGGCGAGTTGGTGTTGGCCCGGGCCCGGGTCCTGCTCCCGGCGATGAAAGGGCTGCAGGACGAGGCCGCCCGGCTGGCCGGTACCGGTACGGCGATGACCCGGTTCCGGCTCGGCGGGGTGAACAGCCCGATCCTCGGCGGGCTGGTCCACCGGCTCGCCGCCGACCAGCCACACGCACAGATCAGCACGTACGCCTCCTGGTCGGTCGACGAGCTGGCCCAGATGGTGCTCGGCGGCCGGCTCGACTACGTCCTCTCCGGAGTCTGCGGCGACGCGACGCCGTCGGCCGAGTTCGGCCTGACCTGGCGGGCGGTGGCGGTGGACGCCGTCTTCGTGCTGCTGCCGGAGACGCACCCGCTCGCCGGGCAGGACGAGGTGCCACTGGCCGCGTTGAGCGAGGAACGCTGGGCGGCGGCGCCCGGTGACGGATGCTTCGAGAGCTGCTTCATCGCGGCCTGTGCCCGGGCGGGGTTCACGCCCCGCAAGATCTACGAGACCGACATCCGCAGCTGCATCGATCTGGTGGAGGCGGGCGAGGCGGTCGCGCTCGCCCAGGCGACGTTCCGGCCGGTGCCCGGGTTGGTGACGCGTCCGCTGGCCAACACGCCGCTGCGCTGGCGGCTGGTGCTCGGCTGGCACCCGGACGCCCCGGCGGCGGCGGTCGCCGACCGGGTCCTCGGACACGCCATCTCCGCCTACACCGACTCGTTGTCCCGCACCCCGCACTACCTCGCCTGGCTGGCCCGCAACCCCAGCTTCGGCGCGCAGGACCTGGCCGCGGCCTGACCCCGCCACCGGCGCCGACGGTCCGCCACGGTCCGCGGCCGGACCCGGTCAGCCGGTCAGGAGCGCGCCACCACGCACCGGCCCCCGGTCACGCGTCGGCTCCGCGGACGGTATGAGTTAGGCGGTATATACCTCGCTCGGCTCCGGGGCGCTACCGTGGCGGTGCCCTGCCCGATCCAGCGTCCCGGGCGCTGCCCGGAGCTGACCCCCGGTCCGGCGGGGCGCCGACCACCGTGCACCGGCCGGTTCCGGGCCGGGCGGTGCACGGCCTGCCTCGCGTACCGCCCCCGTTCCCGGTGGCCCGGTGGCACCCCGGGCCACCGGCGGCGGCCCACTCCGGCGGGGCGTCGCCTCGTCCGATGTGGACGTCGTCGCACCGGACGCGCGACGGGAGCCGCCGGGTGTGCGTGGCCAGCGGCTCGGTGTGCGTGGCCAGCGGCTCCTGGCCCGGCGGCGGACGAGACGGTCAGCGACGCCGGCACCGCTTTCGCCTCACCCCGCGGGGTGCGTGTCCCCTCTCGGCCCGCGGGGCGCGCGGGGTGCCGTCACCGGTTCGACGCCACCGGCCGGTACGCGGCCGCCGCCCCGACCGGCACCGGTTCCGGGGTGCCGGCCCGGGCGCGACCGCCGTGGAGTACCGGCCGTGCCGGGCCGGTACGGCACACCCGGTGCGAACGGGCCGCCAGCGGGTACCGGTACCGGCATGACCGACCTGATTCCACCCGAGGACGACCGCGAGACCGTACGCCGGATCGCCGCCGCCCACACCACCGCCTCCCGGGACGTCGAGGCGTTCCTGCGCCGACTCCCTGCCCTACCGACGCCCGAGGACGTCGCCGAGTACGCCGCTCTGCTGGCCCGGGAGGAGGCGATCCGGGTCGAGCGCAGCGACGCGGCCACCGCGGCCGGGCTGACCGTTCCCACCGTCGGCGGGGAGTGACCGCCGGTCCGGCGGCGTACCGCGGGCGCCGCCGGTGACGCCGCGGGCCCGTCGGCCGGCGCCCGCCGACGGGCCCGGGCTACCGCTCGAGCAGCGGGTCGTGGCCGAGATCCAGCAGGGCGTGCCGCCACTCCTGGTCTCCGGTGCCGTCCGGGGGGCGCTCGTCGAGCAGGCCCTGCACCTCGGCGATGGTCTCCCGCATGACCTGGATGTCGCCCTCGGTGAGGTCCACCTTGCGTTTCCGCAACACCGCGAGGATGCTGCGGCCGGGCTGGGGCAGCCCGAGATCCGGGTCCGCGCCGAAGACCTCCTCGCCGGATCCCCGGGTCAGCAACCAGTCCCGGAGCCGCTCCGAGGTGACGTTGACGCAGCTGTGGAAGTCCTCCCAGAGTTGGTCCAACTCGGGGTCGACGCGTTGCTTGCGTACCATCAGGGCTCCTCCCCGGCCCCGGCCGGACCGTCCTCACCCCGGTCACCCGCGGCGCCGCCCGACCCGGCCGCCCGGTCCGGCCGCGCCGCCGGCGGGCGGGGCACCAGGTTCGGCGTACGCCGTACCTCGCGGGGGGTGAGCACGGCATCGGTCTTGGCGCTCTTCTCGCGGTTCTCCTCAGGCTGACTCACGTCGCTTCTCCTCCTCTGCCCGTCGCCCGGGCACCCGATCCCCCGCCACCGGGGCGCCACCCCACCCGACGGCTACCGGACCGGCCCCGACCCGGCAGGCCACCGGGACCCGGGCACACCCGGCAGCTCACCGGCGCGCACCATTTGGCAGCTCACCGGCCTGCGGAGAGGGCGGCCGGGCTCCGTCCGCTCGACCGCTCCCCCTCGGACACCTCGAACGTCAACTCGTCGTCGCGGGCGCCGACCGTGACGTGCTGCCCCGGCGCGAGCGTGCCGTCGAGCAGCATCCGGGAGAGCCGGGTGTCGACCTCCCGCTGGATCGTCCGGCGCAGCGGTCGGGCGCCGAACTGCGGCTCGTAGCCGTGCCGGGCGATCCAGTCCACCCCGTCGGTGGTGATCTCGACGCCGATGTCCTGGGCCCGAAGCCGTCGGCGCGTCTCCTCCAGCAACAGCTCGGTGATCTGCCGCAGCTGCTCGCTCTCCAGTCGGCGGAAGATGATCACCTCGTCGATCCGGTTGAGGAACTCTGGCCGGAACTGCTCCTGCAGGCGGCGCATCAGCCGGTCCCGCAACTCGGCGTTCTCCTGGTCTGCCCCGGTCGCGGCCCCGCCACCGAAGCCGATGCTGCGCTGGGTGCCGGTGATCAGCTCCGAACCCAGGTTGCTCGTCATGATCAGCACGGTGTTCCGGAAGTTCACCGTCCGCCCCTGGCTGTCGGTGAGCCGGCCGTCGTCGAGGACCTGCAGGAGGATGTTGAAGACGTCCGGGTGGGCCTTCTCGATCTCGTCGAGCAGCACCACCGCGTACGGCCGGCGCCGCACCGCCTCGGTCAGCTGACCCGCCTCCTCGTACCCGACGTACCCGGGCGGGGCACCCACCAACCGACTCACGGTGTGCCGCTCCTGGAACTCGCTCATGTCCAGCCGGACCATCCGGTCCTGCTCCCCGAAGAGCGCCTCGGCCAACGCCCGGGCCAGCTCCGTCTTGCCCACCCCGGTCGGGCCGAGGAAGAGGAAGCTCCCCATCGGCCGGTCCGGATCGGCCAACCCCGTCCGGGAGCGCCGGACCGCCTCGGCGACCGCGGTCACCGCGGCGTCCTGGCCGATCACCCGCTCGTGCAGGTGGCCCTCCAGGCGCAGCAGCCGGTCCCGTTCCTCCTCGGTGAGCTGGCTGACCGGGATCCCGGTCGCCCGGGAGACCACCTCGGCGATCTCGTGCGGCCCCACCTCCGGCACCGCCGGCTGACCGCCGTCGCCGCGGGCGGCCTCGAGGCGCTCCTTGAGCTCGTGGCAGCGGTCGCGCAGTTCGGAGGCGCGCTCGTACTGCTCGTCGGCGACCGCCTGGTCCTTGTCCCGCTTCACCTCCTCCAGTTCCCGTTCCAGTTCCCGTACGTCGCCGGCGGGGGTCCGGGTGCGCAGCCGCACCCGCGCGCCCGCCTGGTCGAGCAGGTCGATCGCCTTGTCCGGCAGGAACCGGTCGGTGACGTACCGGTCGGAGAGCTCGGCCGCGGCGACGAGCGCCTCGTCGGTGAACCGCACCTGGTGGTGGGCCTCGTACCGGTCCCGCAGCCCGCGCAGGATCTCCACCGTGTCGTCGATGGTGGGTTCCGGCACCAGCACCGGCTGGAACCGCCGCGCCAGCGCGGCGTCCTTCTCGATGTGGCGCCGGTACTCGTTCAGGGTGGTCGCGCCGATCACCCGCATGTCGCCGCGGGCCAGCGCCGGCTTGAGCATGTTGCTCGCGTCCATCCCGCCCTCGGCGCCGGCACCGCCCGCGCCGACCAAGGTGTGCAGTTCGTCGAGGAAAATGATCAGCTCGTCGCCGTGTGCCCGGATCTCGTCGATGACCTTCTTCAGCCGCTCCTCGAAGTCGCCCCGGTAGCGGGTCCCGGCGACCAGCCCGGCCAGGTCCAACTGGACCACCCGCTTGCCGATCAGGGTCTGCGGGACGTCCCCGTCGGCGATCCGCTCGGCGAGCCCCTCGACGATGGCGGTCTTCCCGACCCCGGCCTCGCCGATCAGCACGGGGTTGTTCTTGGTACGCCGGGAGAGGATCTCCACCGCCTGCTCGATCTCGTCGCCCCGCCCGATCACCGGGTCGATCTCGTCCGCCCGGGCCAGGTCGGTGAGGTCCTGCCCGTACTGGTCGAGGGTCGGGGTGCCCCGGTCGGGGCGCCCGACGACTCCGCCGCTCACACTCGCGGCCTGGAGCGACTGGGGCTGGATCCGGCCAGCGGCGAGCATCCGCCCGGCCGGCGACTCGGGGTTGAGCGGGAGCGCCATCAGGATGTGCTCGGGGCCGATGTACGTGGCGCCCATGGCCCGGGAGAGCTGGTGGGCGTCGAGCAGTGCCCGCTTCGCCGCCGGGGTGAGCGAGATGTTCGACGGGACCTGGCCGTGCCGGGCCGGACGCTGCACCCGCTGCTCGCCGCCGAGGGCGCCGAGCAGCGCGTCCGGGTCGGCGCCGGCCCGGCCGAGCAGGTCCCGCAGCGGCTCACGTTGCAGGGCCGCCCAGAGCAGGTGGTCGGTGTCCAGGTCGCTGCTGTTCGCCTGCGCCGCCCGGCGGGCCGCGTCGGCGAGCATCTCCCGGGCGTCCGCGGTCATCAGCCGGGTGATGTCCACCCGCTGACCCTGCCGGCGGCTCTCCCCGCGCCCGAAGTACCGGGCCAGGAACTCGTCCCACGGGTCAACGCCGAAGTCGCCGGGTCCCTGCGTCATCTCTCGTCCCCCTCCCGGGCGCCTCGCAACGGGCGCGGGCACTGGCGCTGTCTGGCCTACCCGGCCGCAGGCCCGACAAACGTGCCGTAACCGCAACCGGAGCGGGGCCCGTCGGGGGCTAATCGGCCCTGGTCGGGCGGGTCCGGCGTATCGGGACGAGGGCGCCGTCCGGGCGCGCGACGACCCGTCGGGAGCCGGCCCTACAGGTCGGGCCGGGCCCCGGGAGAGGCCATGCCGGGCTCGGCGCGACGGTGGCGGCCCCGGACGAGCCGGCCGCCGGCGGTGCGAGACGAGCCGGCCGTCGGTACGGAGCGGCGGCGTGCCAGGCCATCGCGCCGGTGGCAGGCTGGACGGATGGAGCCTGAGCCGCTGCTGGTTGTCGACGCCGCCAACGTCGTGGGGTCGGTGCCGGACGGCTGGTGGCGCGACCGGGTCGGCGCGACGACCCGGCTGCGCGACCGGCTGGCGCCACTGCGCCGGCACGGCCTGCCGGGGCTGCCCCCGCCGGTCGAGGTCGTGCTGGTGGTCGAGGGGGCGGCCCGACAGGTCGCGGCCAGCGCGGAGGTCCGGGTCGTCGCCGCCGAGTCGTCCGGCGACGACGCGATCGTGGCGCTGGTCCGGACCGAGGCGACCGCCCGGAGCTGCGTGGTGGTCACCGCGGACCGGGAGTTGCGCTCCCGGGTGGCGGCGCTCGGCGTCGAGGTACGCGGCCCCCGGTGGCTGACACCCGGTCAGGGAAACCAACCCACCGGGAGCCAACTGTCGGAGATCTGACGAAGTAGCCAGACGATCACGGAAAGTAGCAGGTTGGCCGAGCTGCGACGATCTTGTCGGTCCGGCGCCGATCCGGACACCGGGGCGGTAACCGCCCAGGGGTGCACCGAAGGGCCGCGGGGATAAGCTCTAATAAGAGCCCTCCCCGCCCCCAGGAGGTTTCGTCGTGGCGAGCGTCGCCGAGCTGAAGGCAGCCATCGATGCCGCACTCCAACAGATCGGCGATGGCCAGGCCGCGGTCCAGGCCGCCAGCGAGAAACTCGCTGAGGCGCAGCAGACCCTGGCCGGCGCGTTGGAGGGCAGCGGGCACGCCACCGTCGAGGCCGCCCAGGCGTCGCTCTCCCAGGCCGCGCAGGAACTCGAGGAGTGCCTCGCCGCCACGCTCGCCGCGGTCGAACAGGCCCAGCTCTACGTCTCGACGCTCTGATCCGGATGTCCATCATCGAGGAACTCGGCGCCCGGATCCGGGCCGCCTCCGACGACCTGCCGGTCGGGCTCGTGGTGGAGGCGCTCGACCGGCTCAAGCTCGCCTCCGACCGGCTGCGCTGGGTCCGGCAGGAGTCCGTCGACCCGATGGGCGTACCGGAACTCTCCGCCGCCACCGAGCACGCCGAGGCCGCCGGCCACGCCCTGCGGCTGGCCCAGGAGCAGCTCGCGACGTACCTGGCGGCAATCGGGCTGGGCCGGGACGGCGCCCCGGTCAGACGGCCGGAGGCACCGGCGCCGGACCAGCCGGAGCCCTCGGGGGACGCCGGCGTCGCCCCGCGCCGAGTCACCGCCGGCCCCGGGGGACGCTGGTGGTCCGTCCGGGTCGCCGAGCTGTTCGACCACCGCGATGCTCCCGCCGTCGAGCCGAACCGGGAGATCACCGACGCGGAGGAGCTACTGCGCCGGGTGACCCACGGCGTCCGCTCCGGTGACCGGAGCCGGCTGCAGACCGAGCTGCGCGCCGTCGACGCCAACGTCGGACTCGGGCTCGCCTCGGTCGCCCCGCCGGTGCTACGGGACCTGGCGACGGAACTCCTCGGCCACCCACCCCGGGCGGCGGACCTGCCCCGGCTCCGTCGCGAGGTCGGCGGGCGGGTCAACGACCTCCTGCCCAACCTGCCCCCCGCGGTGCTCGACACGCTGCTGAGCCGGGTCTGCCGGATGCCTCCGCCGAAGAACCCGGCGGAGCAGCCACACCCCGCCGACCCGGCGGTCGCCGCCGGTATCGTCACCGGGCTGCTCATGCAGCGGCTCGGCGTCGACCAGCGTCCGGTCACCGCCCGCACCCCCCGGGACACCCATGCCTGACCTCCGGACCCAGCTCGTCACCCGGGTCCGCGACGTGTTGTCGCACGCCCTGGGGTCCGCGCGGACCCGACTCGCCACGGCCCGGGCGGAGCGGGACGCCGCCGTGGCCCGCCTCCACCGGACCCGTGAGGCCGCCACCCGGATACCGGTGCGGGTCGGCGCGGAGCGCGACCGCCGCCTCGCCGAGCTGACCGACCGGTACGCCGCCCAGCTCACCCGCCTCGCCGAGCAGGCGGCCAGGGCGGCGGCCTGTGAGGCGCCCGGAGCCGCCGGGGCAGAGTGGCCCGGCTGGCAGCCGACCCCGGTGGTTCGGGGTGAGCGCCCCGGGGCGCTGCGGATCGGGACGGTGCGGGTCGCCGACGGCCCGCCGGTGCCGGCCCTGGTGCCGCTCCTTGACGCCGGTCACGTCCACCTCTCGGGTCCCGACCGGGCCGGCTGCGACGCCGTCGTCGCCACCCTGCTGCTGCGCGCGCTCGGCCGGGCCAACCCCGGGGCGATCCGACTGGTCGGTTACGACCCCGACCACCTCGGCGGCGGGCTCGCCGGGTTCGCCCCGCTCTCCACCGCGGGGCTGCTGACCTTCGTCGGCCCCGGCGGCCTGGCCCGGCTCCTCGACGACCTCGTCGACCAGATCCGTCGGATCAACGAGACGGTCCTGGCCGGCGAGTACCGCTCGCTGCGGGAGCTGGCGACGGCGACCGGTCGGCGCCCCGAGCCGTGGCGGATCGCGGTGCTGCTCGGCGGTGAGGAGCTGTCCCGACACGAACGCAGCCAGCTCGACCGGGTGGTCCGCACCGGGGCGGCCTGCGGCGTGCACCTGGTGGTCCGGGGAATCGACCTGCCGGACGAGCCGGTCGTACGCCGGGTGGCGGTGGGCGCCGACGAGACCCACCTGGACTCGTGCCCGGGCCTGCCCGTCCGGCTCGACCCGCCACCCCCGCCGGGACTGGTCACCGAGACCAGCCGGGAGATCGCCGCCCGGGTCAACGCCGGTCCTCCGCCGACCCCGTTCACCGACCTGCTCCCGCCCCCGGACGAGATGTGGCGGGAGGACTCGGCGCACGGCCTGACCGCGCCAATCGGCGACGGACCGCAGGGCCGACCGGTGCTGCTGACCCTCGGCGACTACCCGCCGCACGCGTTGATCGGCGGCCCCTCCGGCACCGGCAAGACAAACCTGATCTTCGCCTGGATCGGTTCGCTCGCCGCTCGCTACTCCCCCGCCGAACTGGAGTTCTACCTGCTCGACTTCAAGGAGGGAGTGTCGTTCGCCCGGTTCGCCCAGGGCCGGCGGGACCCGAGCTGGCTGCCACACATGCGACTGGTCGGCATCAACGTCAACACCGACCGCGAGTTCGGCCTCGCCCTGTTGCGCTTCCTCGCCGAGGAGCTGCGCCGCCGGGCGGACGCCGCCAAGCGGCACGAGGTCACCAAGCTCTCCGAGCTGCGGGCGGTGGACCCCGAGGGACGCTGGCCGCGCATCGTCGCCGTGGTGGACGAGTTCCAGATGCTGCTCGCCGGCCGCGACGCGCTCGCCCGGGAGGCCGCCGACCTCCTGGAGGACCTGGCCCGACGCGGCCGTTCCCAGGGCATCCACCTGGTGCTCGCCTCCCAGGACGTCCGGGGCATCGAGGCGCTGTGGGGCCGCCCGGCCCTGGTCGCCCAGTTCACCCTCCGGATCGCGATGCCCAAGGCGCTGCGCATCCTGGCGGAACGCAACGACGCCGCACAGACCCTGCCCCGGCACCACGCGGTGATCAACGCGGAGTCGGGCATGCCGGAGGGCAACCAGGTGGCCCGGATCCCCGCGGCCAGCGACTGGGCGACCTGGAGCGATCTCCAGCACCGGCTCTGGCGGATGCGTCCGCCCGACGCCGCGCCGGCCCGGCTCTTCGACGGCGACGCGATACCCCGGCTGGACGAGGCGCCCGACTTCGTCGCGCTGCGGCCACTCGGCACGAGCGGGGGTGAGCACGTCGGAGGTGATCCGGCCGGTCCGGGGGACCCGGTCCGTCCCGAGGCCACCGACCCGGAGCGCGCGGCCGGCGGCCCGAACGGGGCGGGGGACGGGACGAAGACCCGGACCACGTCGGGCGGAGCGAACGGGGTCGCCGGACCCGAGCGGACCGGCGGCGCCCGCGGGCCGGTGGCGCTGCTCGGCGAGATCATCGACGTACAGGCGCGATCGGCGGGGATGCGGTTGCCCCGGGCCCCGGGGCGGAACCTCGCGGTGCTCGGCACCGGCGTGGACGAGGCGTGCGCGGTGCTGGACGCCGCGGCCCGCTCGCTCCGGCGCCAGCACCGGCCCGGCACCGCCCGGTTCTCCATCGCCTGTCTCGATCCGGACGCGGACAGCGCCGCCCGGTCGCTCTACGAGGCGCTCGGCGACGACGCCGCCTGGTACGACGAGGAGGACATCGCGGACCTGATGGCCGAGACGGCGGAAGGGCTGGGTCGGGGAACCGCCCCCGGCGAGCCGCACTACCTGCTGCTCTACGCGGTCGACGCCGCGGCCGGGCACCTGGCCGCCACGGTGGGGCGGCGCAGCGGACTGGATCACCTGCGGTACGTGCTACACAACGGCCCGGAGCGGCGTACCCACACCTTCGCCTGGTGGCGGGGGGTGGCCCGGATGCGGGCCGACCTCGGCGGGCCGGCGGCCCGAACCGACCAGATCGGGGCCTGGGTCGCCCTCGACGTACAGGGCGCGGAGCTCACCACCTCCCTGTACCCGGCCGCGGGCAGCGGCCCCGACTGGTATCCCCGGCCCTGGCGGGGCCTCTTCTTCGACCGCTCGGTCCACCGCACCGGCCAGGTGATCATCCCGTATGGGCCGGCGCGATGAGCGCGTATCCGGAACCGGTCGAGTCGTACAGCCGGTTGATCCGGCAGCTGGCCGAGGTGACCGCACGGGCCGCCGCCGAGCGCGCCGAGGCGGACAGCTGGTACGAACGGCAGTGCGCCGCCGCCGAGCGCGCCGTACGCGACGCCGAGCAGGCGCTGCGGCGTGCCGAAGCCGAGGTCGCGGCGGCCCAGGAGGAGGTTGACGCCACCGAGACCGAGGTGCTGCATCTCTGGGCGACCCTCCGCAGCCACCTGGGGTCGTCGGGCCGGCGCTTCGGCGAGCCCCCGGTGCCGCGGGCCGGGGTCGCCGGCGACACCGAGGCGCTGCTGGACGCGGCCCGGGAACTGCTGGAACGTGCCCGGACCCCGGGCGAGCTGCCGGGGACGACGCGCCCGCTGCTGGCGCTGTTCGGGCTGCTCGGCGCGGCCGGCGCGTACCTGCTCGGGCTCGCCGCCCGGGCTCTCGGCAGCCGGTACGGCGGCGACCTGGCGGTCGGGATGCCGGTGCTGGGGCTCCTGGTGGCCCTGCTCGGACCCGTCGTCGGCCTGGTGCCGGCCAAGGTCCTCGCCGAACGCCGGCACGCCAGCCTCGACCTGCGGGCCGGACTGGTCGTCGTCGCCGCCGGGATCGTCACCACGGGTACGCTCTTCACCCTGTTGCGGTGAGGCTCGCTCGTGGTTGGGGTTGGCTGTCGCGACACGTCGCGCCCCGCCCGACGGGCGCGACGGCCGGGCGCGGCACGCGAAGGCCGCCCCGCCGCACCCGCCGGCCGGTGGGCGCGGCGGCCGATCACGCCGCACCTGCGGCCGGCGGGACGCACCGGTGGGGCACGTGTCACGCCGGGACCGCCACCGCCTCACGCAGCAGCCGGCGGGCCAGCACGACCCGGTCGGTGTCGTCGTCGAGCGCCGGCAGATCGCCGACCCGGATCACCCCGCCGGAGAGGACGGCCCGGAGCGCCGGGGCGCACCGCGCCGGAAAACTGATCCGGCGGTCGAAGAGCACCAGGCTGACCCGCTCCGGCGCACTCGCCCCGGTCGCCGGATCGGGCCGGAGCTGCCAGCGGAGCCCGGCCCGCGGCGCCAGCCGGGTGTCGGGATCGACCCGGGCGATCGCCGCCGCCTGCGCCAGCGGCCGGATCGGGGCCGGTCGGGCGGCCGGCCAGGCACGGGCCCGGAGCCGCTCGGCCACGGCCGCCGGATCAACCCGGAGCAGCCAATCCCGGAGCGCCTCGACGGTCTCGGTCAGCTCCGGCTCCACCTGGTCGGGATCGGCGACGTCGATCCCGAACGGTAGTCCGGCGCGGAGTCGCCGGTCCTCGGCGGCCAGGTCGAGCAGCGCCTCGACCATCGTGTACCGGGTCAGTGCCCGGACCCCGACGGTGAGATGCAGGCTCGCCTCGTCGCGGGCCTGGGCGCTGTGCAGCCAGCCGCGGGGTAGATAGAGCGCGTCGCCGGGGGCCAGGACCACGTCGAGCGCGGGCGGGCCGTCGGCCACCGCGGCCACCTCGTCGGCGCGGCCGCCCCACGGCTGCCGTTCCAGCGGGTCGGGCAGGACCGGCTCGTGGATCCGCCAGTGCTTGTGCCCGTCGACCTGGAGCACGAAGACGTCGTGGGTGTCGTAGTGGGTGGCGAACCCCTGGTTGCCCGGCGGCGTGAGGTAGGCGTTGACCTGGAGCGGTTGACCCAGGGTCAGGCTCAGCTCGCGGGCGAAGTCGACCAGGGGCGGCCAGGTCCGGTGCAGCCCCTGGAGCACCAGGGTGGCCCCGTCGGCGTACAGCGCGAGAACCCGCTCGTCGAGCACCTGGTCGCCGATCTCCGCCCCCGCCCCGCCACCGCCGGTGTACCGGTCGGCTGGCAGTACCTGACCGTCCCGGGCCACCCGCAGGAACGGCGTACGCAGGCCACGTCGACTGAGCAGGTCGTCGGCGTCGGCGGGGGCGAGCAGGTCGGTGAAGCCGTCGGGGTTCGGCAGGTCGACGGCCCGGGACAGCAGCGGGGCGCGTCCCCAGTAGGCGGCGGCGAACTTCCCCGGCTCAACGGCGACGCAGCGGCCCAGGGCCGCCGGCACCGGCCGCCCGGTGCCGGGGCGACGCTGCCGTCCGTCGTCGCCGGCCCCCGTCCCGGGCGGCCGCCGACCCGGCTGTCCGGCGGCCGCCACCCGTCGGTCGTCACGGTCCATTACCGGGCGGCGCTGTCGGCGCCGCCGTCCTGCTGGCCCGGGGTGGCCCCGGCGTCGTACGGACCCTCGGCGCTCCCGTCCGCGCCCCCGTCGTGCTGGCCCGGGGTCGCACCACCGTCGGCCGGACCCTCGGCGCTCCCGTCCGCGCCGCCATCGTGCTGGCCCGGGGTGGCCCCGGCGTCGTACGGACCCTCGGCGCTCCCGTCCGCGCCCCCGTCTCGGCCCATCGGGTTGGCGCCCCCGTCGGCCGGGCCCTCCCCGCCACCGCCGCCCGAGGTCCGGATGTCGTCGTCGTCGAGTCTCATCGCTGCTCCCTCGCCGTCACGCGCTCCGGCCTGCCGGCCGGGCGTCGCCAGCCGTGGTACCCGGCGGCCGATCACCTCTAACCCGGCAAACCGCCCCGCTGGCACCCCGACCCGGGCAGTACGGGCCAACCCGCGCCGCCCCGGTCGGATCGGGGAGCGCCGACCGAGGACGGGCCAGGAAAACCTACCGGAAGAATTCCGATAGTTTCGGGGTTGGGATGGCGACAGGGCTCATCGTGGGCCAGGTGGCGGTCGATCCCACGGCTCAGGTACGGAGCCCACGACGCCCGGCCACCGGCGGGCGCGTCGGCGACGATCAGCGGCGTGGGTACGGCGCCGAGCTGTCCCGGACGACCAGGTCGGTGGCGAGCTCGACGCGCGGCGTGTCCACCGGCTCGCCCTGGGCCAGCCGGAGCACGGTCCGAGCCGCGAGGAGGCCCATCTCGGCCAGCGGCTGCCGCACCGTCGTGAGCGGGGGCGAGGCCCAGCGCGCCTCCGGGAGGTCGTCGAAGCCGACCACGCTCACGTCGTCGGGGACCCGCAGTCCGCGCCGGCGGACCGCCTCGTACGCCCCGAAGGCCATCTGGTCGCTGGAGGCGAAGATCGCGGTCGGTGGCTCGTCGAGGTCCAGCAGGGCGCTACCGCCCGAAAAGCCGGACTCGTGATAGAAATCACCGGGAACGATCAGCTCGTCACGGAGCGGGATGCCGGCGGCGTCCAGGGCCGCCCGGTAGCCGTCGAGGCGGGCCCGGCTGCAGAGCAGTCGGGGTGGCCCGGCGATGAACCCGATCCGCCGGTGCCCCAGCGAGAGCAGGTGCTCGGTGGCGCGCAGCCCGCCCGCCCAGTTGGTGGCGCCGATGGTGGGGATGTCCAGGCTCGGTACGCCGGCGGGATCCACGAGGACCATCGGCACGTTCAGCCGGCGAAGCTCGGCGTGCACCGGCGGGGCGAGGTCGCTGGCGACCAGGATCACCCCGTCGGTCGCCCGGGTTCGGAGGTTCTGCAACCACTGCCGCGTCGAGGTGGAGCGCCGGTGGATCGCCGAGACGACGGTGCCGACCCCGGAGGCGTGCGCCACGTCCTCCACGCCACGGATGATCTCCACCGCCCAGGGGCTGTCCAGGTCGTTGAAGATGAGGTCGATGAGGCTGGCACCGGCACGCGGTCGGGTCGCCCGGCGCCGGTAGCCGTGCCGGCGCAGCAGCTCCTCCACCCGCTCCCGGGTCTGCGGCGCCACGTCGTTACGGCCGTTGAGCACCCGGGAGACCGTCGGCACCGACACGCCCGCCTCCTGGGCGATGGCGGTGATGGTGATCCTTCGTCCTTCGTCGACCGTCACGAGGCAGCTCCTTTGTTGAGGCTCCAGCCTACGACCGAAACTCTTTCGAGGCTGCACCGGCTTCCGCACCGCGCCTTCCCCGTATTTTGCCGCAACCACAGGGTTGACTGTCCGCAGCGGGGGCCATAGCGTTCCGATCCAGTTACGGAATTATTCCGGAAGGTTTTCGTCGGAGAGGACCGGCAATGAAGCTGACCCGCCCCGTCACGACGACGATCCTCCGCACCGCGTCCGGCGGGAACCCCAGCCTCCACCCGGCGGCCACCGCCGCGCCCCGGCCCCGACACCACGGTCACCGGGACGACCGGTAGCCCGGCCTCCGACCGACGAGGCCGACGACCGATGCGGACCTTCGCCAACCCGGTCCTCCCCGGCTGCCACCCGGATCCGAGCGTGTGCCGGGTCGGCGACGACTACTACCTGGTCTGTTCGAGCTTCGAGTACTTTCCCGGAGTCCCGATCTTCCACAGTCGGGATCTGGTCTCGTGGCGCCAGATCGGCAACGTGCTCGACCGGCCCAGTCAACTGCGGCTGCCGCCCAGCACGCCCTCCTCGGGCGGCATCTACGCCCCGACCCTGCGGCACCACGCCGGCCGATTCTGGCTGATCACCACGAACATCCCGCACGGCGGCACCCTGCTGGTAACCGCCGACGACCCGGCCGGTCCCTGGTCGGAGCCGGTCCACCTGCCGGAGGTGACCGGCATCGACCCCGATCTCGCCTGGGACGACGACGGCGTCTGCTGGTGCACCACCGCCGGCATCGACCAGTACCGTATCGATCCGGTCACCGGGACGGTGCTGAGCCCGGCCAAACGGATCTGGTCCGGCACCCCGGGCGTGCAGTACCCGGAGGCACCGCACCTCTACCGGATCGGCGACACCTGGTACCTGCTGATCGCCGAGGGCGGCACCGAGCGCGGCCACGGCGTCTCGATCGCCCGCGGCCCGGCCCCGGACGGCCCGTTCGAACCCTGCCCGGCCAATCCCATCCTCAGTCACCGCAGCACCGACCACCCCATCCAGAACACCGGGCACGGCGACCTGGTCCAGGCCGGGGACGGCTCGTGGTGGCTGGTCTTCCTCGGCGTACGTCCCCGCGGCGGCACCCCGGGATGGCACGTGCTGGGACGGGAGACCTTCCTCGCCCCGGTCACCTGGGTGGACGGCTGGCCCGTCGTCGGCCCGGTCGACCCGGTGATGCGGGCCCCGGAGCTGCCCCCGGCACCGGTCGGTGGCGTGCCGGCGCGGGACGACTTCGACAGCACGACGCTGCACCCGTGCTGGATCTCGCTACGATCCCGTCCGCCGGAGGACGTCTCCCTCACCGAGCGCCCCGGCTGGTTGACGCTGCGGGCCCGGGGCGCCTCCCTCGACGACCCGACCGTCACCTTCGCCGGGCGTCGGCAGGACCAGCACGACCTCCGGGTACGTGCCCTGGTCGACGCCGCCCAGGGCCGGGGCGGGCTCGCGGTCCGCCTCGACGAACAGCACCACTACGCGGTGGAGCTGGGTGACGGCGAGGTCTGCGTACGGGCCCGGATCGGTCCGCTGGCCCAGCGCCTGGCCACCCGGCCACTCTCCGGACCGGCGGTGCTCCGCGTCGAGACCTGGGCGTCGGGGCCGGGCATGGACCACCCTCGGCAGGAACCGGACGTGGTCCGGCTGGGCTTTGAGACCGACAGCGGGGAGTTCGTCGCGCTCGCCGAGCTCGACGGCCGCTACCTCTCCACCGAGGTCGCCGGCGGCTTCACCGGCCGGGTCATCGGCTGCTACGCCGCCGAGGGTGCGGTGCAGATCGACTGGTTCGACTACCGCGCCCTCTCCCTGGATCGACTCGCCATCGCCACCGACCTGGTCGACGCCTGACGGTGGGCGCATCCCGACGTCCGGCGCGGGGCGCCCGCGCCGGACGGGGATCGGGCGTCCGGGCCCGCGGTGGGGCGGATCAGCGGGCGAACGTGCCGACCATGTTCCCGCTGGCGAGTTGTAACCGTTCGACGGCGGCGTGGACGTCCGACACCTGGGGCGTGGCCGGCAGCTCCAACGGCCGGTTCACCGCGTAGAGCCGGAAGAAGTACCGGTGCGGGTCGTCGTTCACCGGCGGGTGGGGCCCCGCCCAGCCCTGCGTGCCGAAGCCGTTGACCCAGGCCCGGCCGCCCGGTGGCGTCTCGCCCTCGGCCACGCCGCCGGAATCCGCGTCGATCCCGGTGACCAGCCAGTGCAGGAAGGGGGTGGGTCCGGCGTCCCGGTCCTCCACCAGGAGGACGAGTTCCGTCGCCGACTCGGGGACCCCGGACCACTCCAGCGGAGGCGAGATGTTGCCGCCGGCCCGGGAGAACCGGTCCGGCAGCCGGTCGTGGTCGTTGAAGGCGACGCTGCGCAGCGTGATTCCGGCCATGACGTCGTTCCCTCCCGGATACGGTGTCGCGCCACGCGCGGAGGCCGCCGCCGGCGACGCCTCGGGCGGCGACGCTGTCTGGGTACCCGGCTACCCGGTGTCCCGGTCGGCGAAACCGACCGGCGATCAGCGGCGCCGAAGGCGACAGCGGATGGTCCGGCCCCAGGGCCGCCCGGTGCCGGCGGCCCGTCCGAGCAGGTCGTCAAGGACCAGCGTCAAGCCGGCGCCGAGGAGCCAGACGTCCTTCGCGAGCCCCGATCCCTGCTGGGTCGGCCGGGGCCCGCCCGGCTCCCGCATCCCGGGGGTCGCCCAGTAGAGCCGGATCAGCCCTCCGCTGAACCCGACCAGGCCGAGCCCCGCCAGCGCGGACGGAACGACCGGTACCAGCAGAGCGGCCCCGAGGGCGATCTCGGCACCGGCGAGCGCCGTGGCGAAGACGCCGGGTCGGATGCCCCGCAGCGGGGGGATCGCCCCGGCGGCCATCCCGTGCAGCTCCCCGGCGGCCGTCTCCGCGATGCCCACCTTTGACAGTCCGGAATTCAGGACGTAGGCGCCGATCGCGACGCGCAGCGGGAGATGGGACAGGTTCATGGGTGCCTCCGCTCTGCCGGGTCGCTGTCGGTGCCGGCTACCCGGTGCGCCCGGAGACACACCAGAGAGCACGGGGCGCCGTCCGGTTCGCCGGCTCCGAGCGCACCGGCCGACGGCACCGGGCCGGGCTCGGCCGCCGGTCAGGGCACGATGGCGTCGACGTAGCCGCCGTCGACGCGCACCGCCGCCCCGGTCGTGGCCGAGGCGAGCGGGGAGGCCAGGTAGACAACCAGGTTAGCGATCTCGACCGGCTCGATGAGCCGCTGGATCAGGGACTGTGGCCGGTGCACCCGCATGAACTCACGCTGCGCCTCCGCCCACGGCAGGTTCCGGTCCACCAACTGGTAGACAAACTCCTCGACGCCACCGGTGTGGGTGGGGCCGGCGATGACGGCGTTGACCGTGACCCCGGTGCCGGCAGCGGCCTTGGCGAAGCCGCGGGAGACGCCGAGCAGGGCGGTCTTCGACACCCCGTAGTGGATCATCTCGGCCGGGATCACCACCGCCGAGTCGCTGGCGACGTACTGGACGCGGCCCCAGCCCCGCTCCATCATGGCCGGCAGGTAGGCGCGGGTCAGCCGGACCGCAGCCAGCACGTTGACCTCGAAGTAGCGGCGCCACTCGGCGTCGTCGATCTTTAGGGCTGGCTGGGCGCCGAAGATGCCGAGGTTGTTCACCAGGATGTCCACCGTGGGTAGGAGTGCGAGCGCCTGCTCCGCGCCCTCGGCCGTGGCGACGTCGGCAGCGACCTCGACAACCTCGGCGCCGGGTACCTCGTCCCGGAGCGCGGCGGCCGCCGCGCGAACACGGTCAGGGGTACGCCCGTTCACCGCCACCCGCGCGCCGGCTCGGGCGAGCTGGGTCGCGATGGCGGCCCCGATGCCCTGGGTCGAGCCGGTCACCAGCGCCGTCCGTCCGGTCAGGTCGATGCTCACGCTCATCCGGATCCCCCCGTTTTGACACGCCCCGGTCCCGACGAGACGGAGACGAAACTACTCCCAAACCTCCACCGTATCGCCCCACTCGCCGACCCGCGCCGACCGCCGGGGAACAGGGACAAGTAGCGCGGCCATGGTCCACCCGTCACCCGCCTTGGTGCCGGTTGCCACCCATCGACCGCCGCGGCACGCCGACCGACGCCCGCCCCGGCCGCGGCGATACCGGATTCGCCGCCGACGCCGGACCCGCCGCGGGCAGGCCGCTTCCGGTGGTGGTCGCCGGCCGCCCGGACACCGGGGCAACATCGACGACCGTTCGGCTCAGCCGGCCGACCGCCCGGCGATCGACGAGCCGTTGATGATCCACTGTGCACCGGGCGGGGCTAGGTTCCGGGCGAACGCCCCCTCTCCCTGGCGGATGGACGACGCTCGACGCCCTCCCCCGGCCGGTGCTCGCGCCGTCGCCCCCGCCCCGCCCCAGCGAGGTGCGACCGTGCCACTGCTGTCCGCACTCGATCCCCGACACACCGTCGCCACCCCGGGGTACAGCCGCTGGCTGATCCCGCCAGCGGCACTCTCGGTGCACCTGTGCATCGGTCAGGCCTATGCCACCAGCGTGTACAAAAACTCCCTGATAGCCCACTTCGACACCAGCCAGACCGCGATCGGGATCATCTTCAGCATCGCGATCGTGATGCTCGGCCTCTCCGCCGCGGTCGGCGGGACCTGGGTCGAGGCGAACGGCCCCCGCAAGGCCATGTTCGTCTCCGCCTGCTGCTGGGCCGCCGGTTTCCTGGTCGGTGCCCTCGGCATCGCGACCCGACAGCTCTGGCTGGTCTACCTCGGGTACGGCGTCCTCGGCGGCATCGGGCTCGGCATCGGGTACATCTCGCCGGTCTCGACGCTCATCAAGTGGTTCCCGGACCGTCCCGGCCTCGCCACCGGCCTGGCCATCATGGGGTTCGGCGGCGGCGCGATGCTGGCCAGCCCGCTCTCCCGGCAACTGCTCTCGCTCTACGACTCCGGATACGACCCGGCCGACTCCGCCTCGGTCGCCTCGGGCGGGGCGCTGGTCGGGCTCTTCGTCACCCTCGGTCTGGGCTACTTCGCCATCATGATGTTCGGCGTGGTCAACGTACGGGTCCCGGCACCGGGCTGGCGGCCGGCCGGCTTCGATCCGGCACGCATGGCCGTCAAGCCGCTGGTCACCACGGCCAACGTCTCGGCCTCGAACGCGATCCGGACCCGGACCTTCTGGCTGCTCTGGATCGTGCTGTTCTGCAACGTCACCGCCGGCATCGGCATCCTCGAACAGGCCAGCCCGATGATCCAGGACTTCTTCCGCGCCGACGGGGTCTCGACCGTGGGCATCGCGGCGGCCGGCGGCTTCGTGGGACTGCTGTCGCTGTTCAACATGGCCGGCCGGTTCGTCTGGTCGTCCACCTCGGACGTGATCGGCCGCAAGCCCATCTACGTGGTCTATCTCGGCGTGGGGATGGTGCTCTACGCGCTCCTCGCGCTGGTCGGCGCCACCGCCACGGCACTGTTCGTGGTGCTCGCCTGCGTCATTCTGTCCTTCTACGGCGGTGGGTTCTCCACCATCCCGGCCTATCTGCGGGACATGTTCGGCACCTACCAGGTCGGTGCCATCCACGGCCGGCTACTGACCGCGTGGTCCGCCGCCGGCATCGCCGGTCCGCTGATCATCAACGGCTTCCTCGACGCCCAGGGCAAGCCGGGCACGCTCACCGCCACCGCGTACCAGCCTGCCCTGTTCACCATGATCGGCGTCCTGGCGCTCGGCTTCGTGGCGAACCTGCTGGTCCGGCCCGTACCGGAGCGCTTCCACGAACCCCGGGTAGAGGCCGCCACCGCACCAACCGGCGTCGCACCCGGCGGCGGGGGCGGCGCGAGTCAGACCGGCGCCGGCACCACCGGGAAGGAGACCGGCACCACCGGCAACGGCGCGACGGTGGAGCCGGACAGCGCACCGGCGGAGCAGCCGCCCCCGACCGCGCCGGGCCAGGCCGGCCGGCTGTGGACTTCCTGGCTGCTGGTCGCCGTCCTGCTCGGCTACGGCGTCGGACAGACGGCGATCACGGCGGCGAGGCTCTTCACCGGCTGAGGCCGGATCGTCCACCCCGCCCACCGGGCCGACCCATCGTGAAACATAATCGGTCCGGATTCATCCGCCTGACTGGTTTCTCCGTACCTGTGGTGGGTCGGGCCGCGACACGACACCGTGCGACGGCCCGGCCGGCCACCGCCGGGCGACGCGGTGGGGCGACACGCGCGCCCCAGCCGTCCGGCCGGGACGGGGTGGTCAGGCAGGGCGTGACGACGGGCGCCGAGGCGGAAGATCGAGGAGCACATGGCCCGGACGAGAGAGTTTCAGCGAGCCAGCATCCCGAAGAGCTTCACCAGCCGGGGCAGTACGCCCCGGTCGAAGCCCGCGGTCGTCCTGCTCGTCGTCTCCGCCCTGACCGCCGCGTGGGCAGTGGCGATGCTGAGCCCGTTCGGCAACCTCATCCACGCGTACATGTTCGTCTTCACCGCCTTCTACGCGGGCCCGGTCACCCTGGTGTCGCTGAGCCTGACGGTGATGGTCGGACTGGTGGCGACCGACCGCATCGTCCTGCTGATCCGGCACCGGGTGCTGCTCCAGTCCGCGCACCGGGCGCTCGGCATCATCGCGGTCTTCAGCCTCGCCCTGCACATCCTGACGAAGATCGCCGCCGGCCACATCACCCCGACCACGGTCGTCCTGCCGTTCGTCAACGGCGCCGACGTCTACGTCGGACTCGGCACCGTCGCGGCGGTGCTCATGGTCTTCGTGCTCTGGACCGGGTTGGCCCGGGCCCGGTTCGCCGGTGTCGGCAAGCCGTGGCTGTGGCGGGCCCTGCACAGCGTCGCGTACGCCTCCTGGCCGGTCGCGCTGGTGCACGGCCTGATGGCCGGTCGCGCGGCGGCGACCTGGGTGACCGTGAGTTACGTGCTCTGCGTGGTGATGGTGGTGGTCCTCCTCCTGCTCCGCCTCTCGGTCAGCCTGGGCCGCAAGCGCCAGGAGCAGGCGCAGACCACCGGCTCAATGGCCCCGGTCGGCCGGCCGGCCAAGCCCGCCACGCCGGCCCGGCGCCGGACCGCCGACGAGATCCGCGCCAGCCGGCGCGACGCGGGCGGGCGGGGCGACCGGTGGTCGGAGGCGTCGGACCGGGATCTGCCGGTTGGTCGGCGCCGCCGGAACACCCTCGACGACCTGCGCGGCGACAGGACGGAGCCGGCGATCGACACGTGGGCGCGGGCTGGGGCGCTCGACACCGCGGACTCGCCCCGCCACGCCGACCGGATGACCGAACCCGACGACGAGCGGGACGCCGACGTCGCGAAGCGGTCCGCCGACGACGGCCCGGAACTGCCGTGGGACAGCCCTCGCCGCTGGTCGCGGGGCCGTTCCGACTGGGGGGACCCGGACCGGGACGATCCGCAGACCGGGGAGGACGGGGCGGGACGGCGGCCCTGGCGGGACCCGGAGGACGAGCTCACCCCCGTCGGCCGTCGCCGTCGCGACCCCGACGAGACGGAGGAGCGGAGCGACGGTCGTGTCGGACGGCACAGCCGAAGCAGCGAGGAGGACGACAACGGTGCGGGGTGGGGCCGCGCGGCCCGGTACGAACCCAACCTGCTGGCTCGCCGCACCCCCGACGACGATGATGACGACGACACCCCGACCCTGGTCGACCTGGCCGCACGGCGGGCACGCCGGACCCGTACCGCCCGTCGCCGCAGGTCGGATGAGGCGGCGGAGGAAGGGGCGTACTGGACCAGCCTGAAGGGGGAGGTCCGATGAGGGCGGGTCCGGGCCGCCACGGTGGCCCGCAGTACCAAGCCGAAGGTGTGACGCGATGAGTCTGACCGCCGTACCCCCGGTCGCGTGCTTCGGCGAGCCGCGGTTGACCGCCGGGTTCGACGAGTTCGGCCGGCTGGACCTGACCGCGCACGAGCTGGTGCACGGCCCGGTCAACCCACTCTCGGCGAAGGGCCTGATCCGGCTCGTCGAGGCGATCGAACTCAAGGGCAAGGGCGGAGCCGGCTTCCCGTTCGCCCGCAAGGTCCGGGCGGTGCTGGAGTCGGCGGACCGGCAGGACCTGCCGACCGTGGTGGTGGTGAACGCCACCGAGGGTGAGCCGGGGGCGTGGAAGGACAAGGCCCTGCTCACCCGCGCCCCACACCTGATCCTCGACGGGGCGGCGATCGCCGCCTACGCGCTGGACGCCGAGGAGATCGTCATCGGCGTCGCCGACGACGGCATCGGCGAGGCCTCGCTGACCGCCGCGCTGGCCGAGCGCCGGATGCCGGTCCGGACCGGCATCGTCACCGTGCCGCACCGGTTCATCTCCGGCGAGGGTGGGGCGCTGGTGCGCGGGATCAACGGCGAGGCGCACATCCCACCGGGGCGCAAGCAGCGCGCCAGCGACAGCGGCGTCGGAGGGCTGCCCACGCTGCTCTCCAACGCCGAGACGTACGCCCAGCTCGCGATCGCGGCCCGGCTCGGGCCGTACGAGTACAGCACGGTCGGGACTCCCGACGAACCCGGTACGGTACTGCTGACCGTGACCGGGGCCGCCGGCCGGCCGGCGGTGGTGGAGTGTCCGACCGGGATCCCGCTGCGGGACGTGCTGGAACTCTGCGAGGCCCCGGCCGGACCGGGAGTCCTCACCGGCGGCTACCACGGCAAGTGGATCACGGCGGAGGCCGCGGCGACGGCCGAGGTCTCCCGAGCCGGGTTCGCCAAGGTCGGCGGCACGCTCGGTGCCGGGATCATCATGCCGCTCGGCGCCGACGTCTGCCCGCTCGGCGAGGCCGCGCAGGTGGTGGCGTACCTGGCCGGCGAGTCGGCCGGCCAGTGTGGGCCGTGCCGGCTGGGCCTGCCGGACCTGGCCCGCTCGCTCGAGCTGATCGTCAGCGGCAGCGCCCCCGCCGAGGCGGTGCGAGCGGCGGCCGGGGTGGTACGCGGACGCGGGGCGTGCAGCCACCCGGACGGGACGGCCCGGTTCGCCACCTCGGCCCTGGAGGTGTTTCTCGACGACCTCGAGGCGCACGCCACCCGGGGCGGCTGTGGCAAGCGGGTGAAGGGTGTGCTGGGTCTGCCCTCCCCCGCCGACACGCCGACCTCGAAACTGGTGGTGGACTGGTCACGCTGCGACGGGCACGGGCTCTGCGCCCACGTGGTGCCGGAGTTCATTCGGCTGGACGCCAACGGCTTCCCGGCGTTCCCCTCCACCCCGGTCCCGACGTGGCTGGAGGCGGGCGCCCGTAAGGCGGTTCGGATGTGCCCGGCGCTGGCCCTGCGCCTGACCCCCGTGGAGTAGCCGCGCCGGTCCGACCGGATCGGACGGATCACCACGGCGGTCGGTCCGGCGTTCCTCCGCCTCGGCGGTCGGCGCGCCCGGAACCGCCTGCGGCCGGGCGTCGCCGGTGGCGGGTATGGTGCCGGAGTGACGGAGCAGGAGACCCGGCCCGTGGTGGACATCTACACCGACGGTGCGTGCCGCGGCAATCCCGGTCCAGGCGGGTGGGGCGCGGTGCTGCGGTACGGCACCCGGGAGAAGGAGATCTACGGCGGCGAGGCCACGGCGACCACCAACAACCGGATGGAGCTGATGGCGGCGATCCGGGCGCTGGAGACCCTGACCCGCCCGGCGACGGTACGGCTGCACACCGACAGCACGTACCTGCGGGACGGAATCACCCGATGGCTGCCGACCTGGAAACGCAACGGCTGGCAGACCGCCGCGAAGACCCCGGTGAAGAACGCGGACCTGTGGCAGCGGCTGGAGGCGGCGGCGAGCCGCCATGAGGTGCACTGGCACTGGGTGAAGGGCCACGCCGGGCATTCCGGGAACGAGCGGGCCGACCGGCTCGCGGTACGCGGGCTCCACGAGGCCGCCCCCGCCGCCGGTGGCCGGCTGGTCCGGCCGCGGCCGGCGCCACCGGGCTGACCCGCCGTCCGTCGACGCGTCCGGCCCGCCGGTCACCGCGCTGTCGGGGAGGTCCGTCCGGCGGTCCCGCCCGGCCCGCCGGCACGGGTCCGGGGTGGGACCGCCCGGTCACGGCGCGCCCGACGGGGCGTCGGCTACGGGCTGGTACAGGTCAGGGTGGTCGGCGGGTCGGTGGTGCCGGTGGCGCTGCCGATGAGCCCGAAGGTGGTGGAGCCGTTGGGCGGGAGCGATCCGTTCCAGCTGGCGTTCCGGACGGTCACCGAGGATCCGCTGACGGTGAGGGTCCCACCCCACAGCTGGTTGATCGTCTGGCCGCTGGGCAGGGTCCACCGTACGGTCCAGCCGTTCAGGGTGGCCGTCGTCGCGTTGCGTACCGTCACCTCGGCCTGGAACCCGCCCTGCCACTGGTTGACCTGCCGGTAGGTCGCGGTGCAGGGGCCGGAGGCCGGTGGCGTGGTGCCGGGCGGCGTCGTCGGCGGAAGGGTGGGCTGGGTCGGCGTGGTGGGGCCCGGGGTGGTCGGGGTACCGCCGACCGGCGGGAAGCGCAGCACCCGGTCGTCGGTGGCGGCCGGGGTGCCCCGACCGTCCCGGTTGCTCGTCGTGACCCAGAGCGAGCCGTCCGGGGCCCGCTCGACCGTGCGGAGCCGGCCGTAGGTGCCGACCAGCGCGGCCACCGGCGTACCGGCGCCGCCGTTGCCGGTCAGCGGCACCGTCCAGAGCCGGGTCCCCCGCAGGGCGGCGACGAAGAGGACGTTGCCGTCGATGGCGGCCCCGCTCGGCGACGCCTCGGCCGTGGTCCAGGTGACGATCGGGTCGCGGAACCGCGGATCGTTGCCGCGACCCTCCACGGTCGGCCAGCCGTAGTTGCCGCCGGGCACGATCTGGTTGACCTCGTCCCAGCTGTTCTGCCCGAACTCGGTGGCGTAGAGCCGGCCCTGGGCGTCCCAGGCGAGTCCCTGGACGTTCCGGTGACCGAGGCTGTAGACGAGGGAGCCGGGAATCGGGTTGTCGGCCGGGACCGAGCCGTCGGGGCGCATCCGGAGGATCTTGCCGTTGAGGCTCTGCGTGTTCTGCGAGTTGGCGGTCTGGCCCGCGTCGCCGACGCCGGCGTAGAGCATCCCGTCCGGGCCGAACGCGATCCGGCCGCCGTCGTGGAAGCTGGCCCGGGCCAGCCCGGTGAGGATCGGCGTCTGGGTCTGCGGCGCGTCGAGCCGGAACCGGACGATCCGGTTGTCGCTGGCCGAGGTGAAGTAGGCGTAGACGTAGCCGTCCTGGGCGTACGTCGGCGAGACCGCGAGGCCGAGCAGGCCGGCCTCACCACCGGCCGAGACCCCCGAGATGGTCGCGACCTGCTGCGGGCTCTGTCCGGGGCGGAGGCGGAGCACCCGGGCGCTGTTCCGCTCGGCGACCAGCGCGCTGCCATCGGGCAGGAAGGCGAGCCCCCACGGGGTCTGCAGGTTGGTGGCGACGGTCTCCGGACGGCTGAAATCGAACTCCCCGGCGGCCAGCACCGACACCTCTCCGGGCCGGGGAGCCACCCCGGCCGTGGCGAAGCCGGCGCCGCTCAACCCGACGGCCAGGGCCGCTCCCGTGACGAGAAGGCGGCTCCGCATGCCACACCTCCAGACCGGCCGGCCCCCGAACCGGAACCGGCCACGCATCCATGACACGCCATGATAGTGATGAACATCAATGTATCACGGATGCGTTCGGATCCGTCCCCGTCCGCCGGGCGGGCGGGCCGGTCCCCGCCCGGCCGACCCGCCCGCGTCCTCGGCGGCGTCCGCGCGCCCTCCCACGCCGGGCGACCGCGTGTCGGGACTGCCGGCCCGGACCCGGACACCCCCTGCCCTGATCCGGGCCGGCCCCCACCGCCCGGGTCCCGCCGGAGCGTCCCGGGACGACCCGACTCGGCTCCCCCGGCGTCCGCCACGGTCGTCGCCGCCCACGGGACGGCGTCGACGCGGGACCGTTTTCGCGCCGAAGATGATCGTCATCTCCGGCGGACCCACCGGGGATGCCGTGCTGCCGCTGGCTCCCCTGCCCGTCGGGCCCCACGGCGTCCCGCCCCACCCGTGTTTTCGGACCGGCACCGGGCCGGGTGGGACGCGAGGGGTCCGCAAACTTTCGGTGTCTGCCCGATAATTCAACGCGATGCGGCGCACGCTACGACGCCACGAAGGATACGGTCAAGGCCCTCGCCCGGACGAAGCCTTGCGGGCCAACTTCGGCACCAATAACCTCTCGACGCGGGCCGGATTTTCCGGAAACATGTCGGAAGTACGCTCGCCACCTGACCGTCCGCCTGCCACAACGACGTGCGTCGGCGCCGGAAGGGGCCCAGAAACCAGCGACAGGAGGCTGCTCGTGAGCAGCAACCGCAAGGCCGCCGACACTCGGTCGACCACCGAGGTTGGTCGGCGTGAGGTCACCCCGGGTTCCGACGCGGGTCCGCAGGACGGGCCGGCCGTCGCCCCGGCCGACGACGCCGCGGGCGGTCGTGTCCCCTTCCCCGACACCACGCTGCCGAACGCCACCCCGGCGGACCAGGCCCTGCCGGCCTGGCGGGACCGGCGCCTGCCCGCGGCGCGCCGGGTCGAGGACCTGCTCGCCCGGTTGTCGCTGGAGGAGAAGGTCGCCCAGTTGTACGGGGTCTGGATCGGCGGCAACTCGACCGGTGACGACCTGGCCCCGCACCAGCACGAGATGGTCGGCACGGCACCGGACTGGCGCGACCTGATCAGCGCCGGCCTCGGGCAGCTCACCCGCCCCTTCGGCACGGCGCCGGTCGATCCGACCGAGGGCGCCCGCGCCCTGGCCCGGAGGCAGGAGGAGATCGTCGCCGCCAACCGGTTCGGCATCCCCGCGATCGCCCACGAGGAGTGCCTGACCGGCTTCATGACCTGGAAGGCGACCGTCTATCCCACGCCGCTCGCCTGGGGGGCGACGTTCGACCCGGACCTGGTGGAACGGATGGCGGCCCAGATCGGCACCGCGCTGCGCCGGGTCGGCGTACACCAGGGACTCGCCCCGGTGCTCGACGTGATCCGGGACCCGCGCTGGGGACGCACCGAGGAGTCGATCGGCGAGGATCCGTACCTCGTCGCGACGCTCGGCACCGCGTACGTCCGCGGCCTGCAGTCGGCCGGCGTGATCGCCACCCTGAAGCACTTCGTTGGATACTCCGCCTCCCGGGCCGGCCGCAACTTCGGCCCGGTGGCGGTCGGGGCCCGGGAACTCGCCGACGTGCTGCTGCCGCCGTTCGAGATGGCGCTGCGGGACGGCAACGCCGGCTCCGTGATGCACGCCTACACCGAGATCGACGGCCTGCCGCCGGCCGCCGATCCGGCCCTGCTCACCGACCTGTTACGCACGCGGTGGGGGTTCTCCGGCACCGTCGTCGCCGACTACTTCGGCATCAGCTTCCTCACGCGGCTGCACAGCGTCGCCGCCGATCTGACCGAGGCCGCGGCGCTGGCGCTCACGGCCGGCGTGGACGTCGAGCTGCCGGCGGCGCACTGCTACGGCGCCCCGCTGGTCGCCGCGGTCCGCGCCGGTATGGTCCCGGAGGCCCTGGTCGACCGGGCCGCCGCGCGGGTGCTCCGACAGAAGTGCGAGCTGGGCCTGCTCGACCCGGACTGGTCGCCGCTACCGCCCGCCCTCACCGAGCCGGCTGACCGGCACAACGGCGGCGGGCCGGGTGACGAGATCCGCATCGACCTCGACCCGCCCGCCAACCGGGCGCTGGCCCGGGAGCTGGCCGAGGAGTCGGTGGTGCTGCTGGCCAACTCGGGTGCGCTGCCGCTGCGGCCCGATTCCCGGATCGCCCTGGTCGGGCCGCTCGCCGACAGTGTCACCGGCATGCTCGGCTGCTACACCTTCCCAAGCCACGTCGGGAGCCAGCACCCCGACCTGCCGGCCGGGGTCGAGATCCCCACCCTGCTCGACGCGCTCCGGGCCGAGCTGCCGACGACGCCGATCACCCACGCGGTCGGGGGAACGGTCGACGGCGACGAGGCGGAGTCGGACGCCGCCATCGCCGCGGCGGTGGCGGCCGCCCGGGACGCCGACGTCTGCGTCGCGGTGCTCGGCGACCGGGCCGGCCTGTTCGGCAACGGCACGTCCGGCGAGGGATCGGACGCCCCCGACCTGCGCCTGCCCGGGCCCCAGTCCGCCCTGCTGTCGGCGCTGCTCGACACCGGCACCCCGGTCATCCTGGTGCTGCTGACCGGGCGGCCGTACGCGCTCGGCCACGTGGCCCACCGGCTGGCCGCGATCGTCCAGGCGTTCTTCCCCGGCGAGGAGGGCGGTCCGGCCGTGGCCCGGGTGCTCACTGGTCGGGTCTGCCCGTCCGGCCGACTACCGGTGAGCGTGCCGCGCGACCCCGGCGGCCAGCCGAGCACCTACCTGACCCCGGCGCTGGGCCAGCGTACCGAGGTCAGCAACGTCGACCCGACACCGCTCTTCCCGTTCGGCCACGGCCTGTCGTACACGGAGTTCGTCTGGCCGGAGGTCCGGGTGAACGGCGTGGTCCCGGCGGTCGACGCCCCGGTCGAGCTGCCGACCGACGGCGAGCTGACCCTTTCGGTCACGGTACGCAACGTCGGGGACCGGGCCGGCACCGACGTGGTGCAGCTCTACCTGCACGACCCGGTGGCCCAGGTGACCCGCCCCGTGGTCCGGCTGATCGGCTACGCCCGGGTGCCGGTCGGTCCGGGACAGACCCGGCGGGTGGACTTCCGGGTTCACGCCGACCTCGCCGCGTTCACCGGCCGGCACGGGCACCGGGTCGTCGAGCCGGGCGACCTGGAGCTTCGGCTCTCCGCCTCCAGCGCCGACCACCGGCACACCGTCCCGGTCCGGCTCGTCGGCGCGGAGCGCCGGGTGGACCATCGGCGCCGACTCGCCTCCGAGGTGACGCTGCACTGACCCGACGTGCCAGGCCGACCAGCCGACCCCGCCGGGCCACCCCGGCACATCGTGACCGTGACCGTGGCCGGGCCCGTCCCCCGGTCATGGCATGATCTTGATGAGGTCCTTCGGCATGCTGGACTTGACGTCGTCCCACTCGCCCTCGGTGACGTGCCGCCGCAGCGCGTTCAGCACGGTGTTCACCACCGTCGCCGGCCCGCCCTCGACGTCGAACGGGAAACCGGCCCGGACCTCGTAGAGGAACTCCTCACGGTTCAGTTTGATCGGCACCACGCTCGGGTCCCAACCGTCGAAGTAGATGCCCCGGACCAGAATCGGAAGCTGCGCCGCGAAGTGCGCGCTCTCCTGCACCGGAAGCCGGTCGCGGAGCAGGTGCAGGACGGTCCGCAACGCCGCGTACGACTGGTTACGGCGCTCCTTCGGCCAGCCGTACGCCTGCTCGATCTCCTTCAGGATGATGTTGGTCTTCTCTATCGACGATTCGATGGCCGAGTACGTGTTGTTCGGCACGACTGCTCCCCCGTCCCGTCTGGCGGCCGGTGATGACGTTCCATCGCCCGGCACGCTCCCGTGACCACGCCTCCGGAGACGTCACCCGGATGCGCCTCCTACTCCACACCCTCGCCATGCTCGCCCCCTGACGGGTGACTCCTGCTCACCCGGGCCGGGTGAATCGACACCCGGACGCGGCCACGCCGTGGGCGGACGCGATCACCGACCGGCGCGGCCGTCCCGGCGCGCCCCGGTCGCCTCGTCGCGGAGCAGCTCGGTCAACCGCTCGGCGTTGCGCTGGGCGTAGTCCCGATGACAGTTGTTTGTCCGATACCTGAGCGCTGTGCGATGTGGTGTTTGAGCAGGCTGCCGAGAAGCAGACCCCGCAGGTTTATCAGAACTACGAAGAGCGCGACTCCGCCCAGTGACCGCGGCGGCGGAACGGCACCACCGTCGGCCCCAGCTCGACCGTATCGTCCGCGTCGGGGTCTGTCCTGGAGTCGCCGCCGCCCCACCACGTCTGTTCTTCCAGTTCCTCCACCCGCCGGGTCAACTCGTCGATCTCGGCCTGCTGCGCTGCACGATCCTCGGCCTGGCAGGCCCGGAAGTGTCGGATGATCAGCCACGCGGCGTACGCTCCGGCGGCCGACAGCAGCACCGCGAGGGCCGCGAGGAGCGCGAAGTCAAGCGTCCGGCCGAGCCGCGCGCCGCCGATGAGGGTGATGGTGTGCACGGCGAGCGGGCTAAACCCGGCGGCGATGAGAATGCCGAGGCTGATGTAGGCGGCCGGCCCTGGCCGCTTGGGGGTGGAGCTCATACGGGGTCACTCCTGATCTCTGGCGGGGAGGGTGAGATCGGAGGTTGGGCTGGCAACAACCTCCCCCGGGGTGCCGGTGGTTAGGGCATGCCCGGTCGGGGCCGCGCTGGCGGGTGCGCGGCCGGTTCAGATCAGCCGGGCCAGGGTAGCGGCGGGGTGGGCCCGGGACCGGGCTGATTGTGGGGGTCATTGGCCCAGTCCCGGGCCTCGGTGCCGAGACGCGGTCGGGAGGGATCAGCTCCGGCGTCTCGGCCGTCACAGGGCGCCATGTCGGCAGGGATGGTGCCGGCCTCCACCAGCTCGGAGAGGCGCCCTCCCCGGCTGCTCCCCAGCGCGGTCTCGATCAGCGCCGTGTCATCGGACCAGGCGGCCAACGTACGCCCCTGAATCGGGGCGGTGCGACGCTGCACCATCACGCTGCCCTCCCCCCACGATGGCGCGTGGAATTTCTATGGCGAAGATACACAGAGATTAATCGGCAGGTCATGGCCGTAGGGCGGATCGATCCGCTTGGTCGACAGTAGATCCTCCCTTAGGACAGATGTTCGGGGACCGGCGTCATAACCGGGCCGGTCGTACGTCACCGGCCGACCGGCCAGCGGTACCTGATCTCGTGTCGGTGTCCGGCTTTGATGAGTATCAGAGCCTCCACCGGCCGACCCGACGCGGCGATCGACACCCGGAACGTTCTCAGGATCGGCACCTCGACCGGCAGCTCCAGTGCCACGAACTCTTCCGGTGTCGGCGGCCGAGTGCTTAACACGTCCTCGAAGGAGACCGGCTCCAGCCCCATGTCGGCCAGCACCGCCGGCGAGCCGCCCCGGATTCGTCGCCGCTCGGCCAGCGGGGTGCCGCGGGCCAGGTCGACCGGGTAGTAGGAGTGCACCAGCTCGACCGGCGCGTCGTCGAGACTGAGGATCTGCGTGCGGCGCACCACCGGCGCGCCGGGCTCGACCCCGAACGCCCAGGCCACCTGGGCGGGTGCCGGCACCTCGCCGACGCCGAGGAGCCGCGAGGCGCCGCGCTGACCGTGGTCGGCTGCGGCGGTGATCCAGGTGTACGGCTGGCCGGGCTCGGCGGGCCGGGCGTAGTCGACAGGGGTGATGGTCTGCTGCTGGGTGGGGCGCACGTAGACGCCCTTGCCGACGCGACCTTCGACGTAGCCCTCCTGCTTGAGGATGGCGACCGCGTTCTGGATCGTCGCGCCGGGCGCCTCGTACCGGGCAGCCAGGTGGGCGGTGGAGGGCAGTCGCGAGCCGGGCGGCAGGTCGCCGGCCATGATGTCGGCGCGCAGCTCGGCCGCGATCTGCTGGCTCCGCGGTCGCGGATCACGGATGGGCATCGTCAGCCGTCCTGTCGGATGTAGGTGAGCTGCCGGCCCTGGGCGCGCATGACCATGACGGTGTACTCGTACGGCCGGCCGGTGGCGTCGTAGATCGTGCGGGCGAGGACCAGGACCGGGTCGCTGTCGGCGAGGTGGAGCATGTCGCGCTGGTCCTCGTCGAGTACGTCCGCGGCCGCCGCGGCGGTGATGTCCTCGCGGACGGTGGCCGGCCGGTAGCCGAGCTCGGCGAGCAGGGTGACGGCGCCGCCTCGGATCTTCCGCCGCTTGGCCAGTGGCGTGCCTGCGGCGATGGCTGCCGGCCAGTACGAGGTGACGATCTCGACGGGCTGGTCGTCGGCGAGGATGAGCCGCATCCGGATCACGACCTCGGCGTGGGCGGGTAGCCCGAGGGCGTCGGTGACGTTGTTGGTGCCGAGCATGACGCCGACGTCGAGCAGCTGCTGGGTGCCGCGCTGGCCGGACTGGGCGGCGTCGGCGGCCCACGTGTCGCCCTGACCGGGTGTCAGGTACCTGTTCGAGGTGCTGGTCCACCTCTGGCTGTCCATGTCAGCTCCCTCGGTCGCGGCCTGTCTGCTGACCTTACTGCCTGATCGGTTCGGTGCCCGGCGTGCGGACAGATATGAGCGTACATCAACCTTGCTGCCTCATTCATAAAGCGGTACGGTGGTCGACATGACTCAGCAGACCACCCAGACCCCCGGACCGGACCGGGACAGCCAGACCCCCCGGACTTGGTGGCAGCGGTTCACCGCCGGACTGCCGACCGGACTGTCCCTGGCGCTGATCGGACTGGTCTGGCTCGCCGGGGCGGTCTGGTCGTTCGAGGAGCAGTCCCTGTTCGCACAGTCCAGGGGGTTCCGGACCCCCGAGCTGCTGCCGCTGGTCCTCGACGGGATGGCGGTCGCGATGGCCGCCGTCGCGTACGCCGCCAGTCTGGACGCCCGTCCGGCGGTCTTCGCCCGACTCGGTACCGCGCTGGCGATCCTGTGCAGCGCCGCCAGCAACGGGACCTGGGCGTGGGCCCGCTCTGGCGGCGATGTCGAGACGATCACCCTGGCCGCCGGTGTGCCGGTCGTCGCCGCGATCGCGTTCGAGGTGCTGCTCAGCGAGGTACGCCGCCAGGTGCTGCGCCGCCGCGGCCAGCCGGGACCCGTCGCCATCACGTACCCCCGCCTGGTACGCCTGGTGCTGGCGCCCTGGTCAACGATCACCGTGTGGCGCCGCGAGGTGCTGCGGGTGACGGACCCGGCCCGCGCGTTCCAGACTCCCGCCGGGCCGGACCAGCCGCGTCGGACCCCTCCGACCCCGCCGCGGCCGGCGGTGGAGCCGACCAGTCCGGCGGACCGTCCGGCGATCGAGGCGACACCGCACCAGACCCCCGTACCGGACCCGGCACCAGACCCCCGGGCGGACCTCGTCCCGGTGGTCCGTCAGACCTCCGCCCGCCGGCCGGTGGCGGTCCGCCCGCCCGTGCCCACGGCGGTGGTCCGGCTGGACCGGACCGGGAACAAGGACAGGGCCGACCTGGCGGCGCTGCGCCGGTGGCAGGCCCGCAACGGCGGCCAGACCCCCAGCATCAGCCAGACCCAGCAGATCGTTGGCGGCGGCCGGTCCCGGGCCGTGCGGCTGCGGGGTCTGCTGACCGCCGACCAGACCACCGACCCCGACCGCGCCGCGGTCTGAAAGGAGTACCGATGCTGCCCCGACTCCGCACCCGTATCACCCACGCCGGGATGGTCGGCGACCTGGTCGGCCTGGCGGTCGCCGCCGACCAGATCGACCGCCAGGCCGACCACCTGGACGCGTCCCGCCTAGCCCGGGCCACGTCCGCCCTGCCGCCGACGGAGACGCTGCGGGCGGTCGCCGCCGGCTGGCGGCACCGGGCCGAGGAGACGGGGGCCGACCTGGCCACCAACCAGTCCTGACCAGCCCAAAGTCGCGGGGCGCGGCAGACCTACCAAGCCAAGCGCCGCGCCCCGCCCGATCCCCCCGGAAGGAGAGGAACCGTGACCACCCTGTACCACACCCCGCCGGTCGACGACGACATCGACCTGGCCCTCGACGACCCGGTCGAGCACACCGACCCGCCGGCCAACCGGTGGACGGCCGTCGTGCACGGCCTGCTCGCCACCCTGCCCATCCCGGTCACGGGCGCGATCATCAGCGAGACCGTCGGCCCGGACTGGCTGACCTGGCTGCTGGCTGGCCTGGGCATCCTCGTCGTCGCCGCGTGCGTGGCGGCGCTGGTCGCCGAGCGGCGGGAGATGCTCCGGTGAAGCAGCGGACCCTGAACACGCGCGGCAACATCGCGCTCGGCGCGTCCGGCGCGGTCGGCCTGTTCGTCGGCACCGGTGCCGTCGCCGGCGGCTGGTCGGCCATCCACACGTGGCTGTCCGTCACGCTCGGTATCCTCGCCGGCGCCGCGGTGGTCTGCTACACGCTGGCCGGTCGCCCGCGGCGGCAGGTGAGTGTCGGGGGTGACTCACCCCAGGTGACTCACCCCGCTGTAGAGTCGTCTGCCACCCCCTCTGAGGTGCGGCGATGACGGCCGACGAGCAGGTGACTCACCCCGAGGTGACTCACCCCGACACGATCACCAAGGTGGCCCAGGACCGGCCCACGAAGGCCAGCGGCGAGACATCTCGCCCGCGCACGGTCCGTAACCGCATCAAGATGCCGCCGCCGAAGACGCTCGCGGCCGTGGCGCTCGTGGTGGCCGCGGTTGAGCTGCTGATCTGGCAAGTCGGCGGCCCGGTGTGGGGAATCGTGATCCACGCCGTCCTGCTCGTCGTCGTCTTCGGGCCCACCGCGGTGCTGCTCATCATCGCGTGGAGGAAGGCCCGGGCCGCCCGCCGCGGGGCTGCCGGGGTTACTAGGCAGACGACGACCACCACCCGGACCGGCCGGGGACCGCTGGGCAAGCTGTTCGGCCGCGGCCGCGACCGTGGCAGGTCCGGCAACGGTACCGGGCAAACCCGGCCGGGTTTGTTGTCCCGGCTGTTCCCTGGCCGGCCGCCAGCAGCAGCGGTAGGAATCCGTTTGGGCGGCTGTTCGCCCCGACCAGCGGCCGGGGCCGGTCGCCGAAGGGCGGCTCCGCCCCGGCCAGCAGCCGGGGCCGCCAGCACGGCACTCCGTCCGCCGCCCGGGCGTCCAGTAGCAAGCCGGGCAAGAAGAAGCCGTCGATCTGGGACGACTTCCTGCGTGGCCTGCGCGGGGGCCAGCCGGCCCGGGCGGACAAGCGCAAGCCGTCACCCGGCCCGACGGCCGCGACGTACAAGGCCGAGGACAACACCAAGGACGAGAAGGCCGCCACGACCGACGAGCTGGTCAAGGAGGCCGTCAAGAAGGCAGCCGACGCCGCCGAGGAGAAGAACGCGACGCCGGCAGTACCCAGCCCACGCATAGGAGGAGCAATGGGAGACATGAACCGCGTCCGCGCCGCCGCCAGCGAGCTGGCCGCCGCGCTCCGCGACTACGACCCCGAGTCGATGCACCACCTGGTCCGCGACATCCCGGGCCTGGGCGACGCTCTCGCGGACGTCGCCGCCGGCGTGCGGCAGATGGCCAGCCGCGCCGAGTCCGAGTGGCCCGTCGCCGCCCCGGTCGCCGAGGCGCTGCGGTCCGTCGCCGACGACATCCGCGCCGGCGCGGGCACCGCCGAAGAGGCCCGGGCGACCCTGCACAGGGAGAACGAGGTCGACATCGAGCGGGGGGTCGCGCCGCGGCACGGGTCGCGGGACATCGAGGCCAAGTGGGACGTCCGCGGCGCCGAGTGACGAGGTAAGGAGGTAGACGCGATGGACGGTCGGGGATCGTGGGAGAGCCTCGCGGGTGGCGTCATCGCCACCGTCGGGCCGCTGGTGGCGGCCGGTGTCGGGCAGGCGGTCGACGTGCCGGCGTGGGCGCCTGCGGTCCCCGCCGCTGGCATCGTCGCCGGCATGGCGGTCAGGGACTGGATCACCGCCCGGCCGTGGTCGGAGCGGGTGTTCCGACTCGCCGCGGGCCTCGCGGCTGGCGGGTGGGCGGTCTGGTCGACGGTGACCGGGCCGTGGCAGGTCGCCAACCTGGTCGTCGGCGGGGCGCTGGCCGGGGCCGGCTGGCTGGTCGCGCCAGCGTTCACCGGCGGCGAGGATGAGCGCACGGTGACCGCTCCGGCGGCGCAGGCCAAGGTGTCTCAGCCGGTCGGTCGCCGAGCGCAGTGGAAGGCGCTCATCGAGCGAATCTGCCGGGTGCAGCCGATCACCATCACCGCCGACATCGACTGGCCCACCGGCACCGGATTCACGTTGCACGTCGAGTTCGCGCCCGGCTCGGGTGACACGTGGACGGCGATCCGCGACAACGCGGTCCGGCTCGCCGGCGCTGCCCAGCCCCGCCTACCCCGAGGCTGCATGATCAGCGTCGAGGAGGGCGATCTGCAGGGTACGGCGGTGGTGCGGGTCCCGACCGTGTACGCGCTCGCCGAGGATGTGCCGCAACCGGACGACACGTCTCCGCTGTCGATCTGGGATGACCTGCCGATCGGGGTGAACGAGGACACCACCGTAGCCACCGTGAATCTGCGGCAGGCGTCAGCGTTGATCGCTGGCCGCCGCGGCGGCGGCAAGAGCAACGCACTCAAGGTGCTGGTGGGCCAGTTGTTGCGCTGCCGGGACACTGTCGTCTGGATCGCCGACCTCAACGGCGGCGGTCTCGCGGTTCCGTTCATGCTGCCGTACGCCGAAGGGGAGGTTGTCACCCCGCCGATCGACTGGGTGGCGGCGAGCGCCGAAGAGGTGGTGCTGATGGCCCGGGTCGCCGCCACCATCGCCGCCGACCGCAAGGCGAGGTACGCGGCGCTGACCGCGCGGGCCGGCGGCGACCTGCTGCCGGTCACCCGGGACCTGCCGCAGATCACGATCGTGGTCGACGAGTCGGCCGAGGTGGAGGATGACCCGGCGGCCCGGGCGGCGATGGACGCGCTGCGTAAGGTCCAGAGAATTGGGCGCGCGGAGGCCGTGAACATTGTTTTCTCGGCGCTGCGGGCCACGATGGACACGATCCCGGTCAGCGTGCGAAAGCAGGCGGCACTCAAGTTGTGTGGCCCGGTAGAGGACGACACCGAACTCGAATACATGCTGCCCGGCTCCCGGGTCCGCAGCGCCGACCTCGTACACCCCGGAACCTTCTTCCTCCGTCGCGGCGACGGTGGCGCGGCCGTGCGCCAGATCAAGGTGTACAGGACGCTTCCGGACCAGATCCGACGCCTGGTCGTGGCCACCGGCGGGCAGCGCGCCCAGCTGGACCCGGCCGGCCAGCACGTGGGCGGCCGGACATACGCGGAGCGGTGGCAGCGGTTGCAGCCGTGGCTGGACCAGCTGGCCGGCCGCCCGTCGGCCGCGCCGGAGCCGGCGGACGCTGTCAGCGTGCCCGCCTACGGCCGTCCGGACGTGATCGCCGCGATCCACGACGCCGGCCGGCTGGACCGGGCGGTTGCGGCCGAGCAGCAGGTGCAGGCTCAGCCCGAGGACCGGCCGCTGTCGCGGGAGGAGCGGGACGAGCGCCGCCGCCGGGCGCGGGAGGGTTTGCGGCGGGCGGCGGCACGCGCCGAGATGGAGTCCATGCCGAAAGACCAGCTGGACACTGTGTTCGAGGCCCTCGTCGCCGACCTACGGCCGTCGTCCGGTGGCCAGGACGGCGCGGGGTGGCGGCCGGAGCTGCTGATCGACCTCGCCCGGGAGTCCGGGCCGGAGGGTATCGGCCCGACGGAGATGCAGCGGGTGCTCGGCTCGCGCGGGGTCGAGGTCAGCATGAAGACCGTGAACAAGTGGGTGGCCAAGTTCGTTCAGGAAGGCAAGCTGCGGAAGCTGGACGGCGGCCGGTACAAGGCCTAGCAACACGTAGAAGGGGCCCGGACCGTGCTGGTCCGGGCCCCTTCTACGTGTCCGAGGTCAGAACTTGTCGTCGCCGTCGTGGACGATCGCGCGGGCCCGCGCGGCGAGCCGCGACCGGGCAGCCTCCTCGGTGGCGGCCTGCTCGACGATGGCGAGAATCTCCTTGTAGGTGGCGCCCCGGCCGACCGCTGTCTGGACGGCGACCGCGAGCCGGCGCAGGCCCTCGTTGTGGTCGGCGCGGGTACGGCCGACGCGGCCCGGGTCGGCGAGCGCCTCGGCGACGTCAGCGGCCCGCGGCCGCGGCGTTTCGATCGTCATCACGCGCTCTACTGTCCCACATGACTGCTACGTGTGCTACCGCCGACGCACGTAGTACCCGCCGCGGGGGACGCTCTCCAGCAGCCCGGCCACCGCCAGCCGGTACGTCGCGTTCCGGATCGTCTGCTCCGACACCCCGTACGCAACGGCGAGCTCGCGTCGAGACGGCAGCCGGACGCCGGGCGGGTACTCGCCGGACCGGATCCGCGCGGTGAGGTCGTCCATGACGCGCTGCGTCTTCGTGGGCACGGTGGTGGGCTCCTTGGCGGGATGCCCGTCACCTCACCATGCCGATCATCGGAGCGCCATCATTCCCGCACGGCGGGTTGACTGGGTATACCCAGACGGGCAGGATGAGCCCGTGACCTGCTCCTTGGCGGGATGTCGGGTCACCGGTGACGGGGCGGCAGGCTGGTGACCAGGCCACCCTGTCACCACCCGGTCCGGGCCGTCGACTTTCGCAGAGGGGCAGCCCGGACCGGGAATCACACCCCTCGTCATGACCGCGGCGCTCCGTGACTAGTCTCCGGGGCGCCGCGTGCTATCCGCCGGACGGGTACCGTACTGGGCCGATCGGCGGACGGCGATCACTTGACGTCGACCGATAACGTGACCGGCCGATGCACTTCGGGCTTCGCCTTCCCGTTGTCGCGGTCTGGGCAGCGGCGATCCTCGCGATGGTCGGGCTGTGCGCAGAGCCGGCGGCCATCACCTGACCATCCGCGCCGGGCGGTGAGAGGAGAGCATGATGGCCGGCAGGGAACTCAAGGCGGCGCTGGGGCGTCAGCTCGCGGCGAGCTGGGCCCGGCGCGGGTTCCTGCCTGAGGAGGCTGAGCCGTTGATCGCCGACGGCGTGACCCCCGCCACCGTGCGGGAGATGGAGCAGTACGCCGAGGAGAGCGAGGCCGAGATAGCCCGGTCGGCGGGGATCAGCGAGTCGACCGTCCGCGCCTGGGCCAGCGAGAGGTGACCGGCGCCGTCCCGAGACGGGGCTAGCGCCTCGGGACGGGCCGTGCCACGACGAAGCGGCCCCGGCCTCCACGCGGAGGCCGGGGCCGCTTGCTTCAGCCCCGCATGGCGGGGATCACGGGAATCCGAGCGTGTGGCATGGATCATCCCCACATGCGTGGGGACCTACGCGTGGCACTGACGGTAGCACAGGATCGACCGTGATCGGCACCCCGCGACCCCCCGACACGCTGTAGACAGGTCTACATCAGTACTGTAGACTGGTCTACATGAGCGAGCGGCAGATCATTCGAGACATCGCCCGGTACAGCGACCACGACGCCCCGGCTCACCACTGGTCCCTCGTCATCGACGGCGAGACCGTCTCGGAGCTGTGGGTCGACATGGAGACCGGCGAGATCCTTCAGGTGGAGACCCCACGGGAGCACCAGCGCCGCGGCTACGCCTCCGCCCTGTACCGGCGGGCCGCGAGCGAGATGGCCATCTACCACGCCCCCGAGGCGCACCGCACCCCCGAGGGTGACCGCTTCGCCCGCAGCGTCGGCGGCGAGTCCCTTCCCTGCCTGCACGGCTGCTGCGACGACAGCCCGGATTTCGACGACGAGGAGTAGCCCGATGGAGCTCAGCGACGACCTGATGGCCTGGCTCGGCCCGGCCGCCGACGACCTCACCCCCGAGCAGATCGACCGCCTCCACGCCGTGGCGGCGGCCATCGCCGAGCGATACCCGGACCCCGACGAGCAGCCGGAGCGCGACGCCGCCCTCTCCGCGGCCGTGCAGTACCTGCTCGGGGAGACCACGCCCGAGGACGCGGCACGGGCGCTGATCGACGCGCGGCGGCGGGCGCGGGAGGCCTACGTGGCCGCCGAGCAGATCGCCGTCATGCTGGTCACCGACGGCACCCCGAAGGCGACTGCGGCGCGGCGAGCCGGCATCGACCGGATGAGCCTGCTCAAGGCGCTGGGCGAGCGATGACCGCAGTCGCCACCCTGGCCCACGGCCAGCCGGAGTATGCCGCCCTGCTGGACCGGATCCGGGCCGACGAGTGGCTGGTCGGCCGGATGTGGGTCGACGCGGAGAGCACCCCGGACGAGCTGGACGTGCCGGGCACGTGGTGGACCGTCGTGGTGGTCGGCGACGCCCCGGCGGCCTGGTGCGCGGCCCGCCTCGATGGGGACGCGCTCAGGTGCCACAGCAACGACGAAGCGGCCCGGCCCCCATCTCGGGGACCGGGCCGCTCTGCGTACCGGGGTCAGCGGCGCAGCAGCCGCGCCACCGTCGCCGGGCTGTAGACCCGGCGGCGGCCGACCACGGCCACCACGATCGGCGCCACCACGGCCACCACGCCGAGGATCGCCGACTGCTGGTCGGCGGACAGCGGTACGCCGAACGCGACCACGAGCGCGATCACGGCGGTCGCGGCGGCGGTCAGCGACCCGACCGAGAGCAGCGGCTCGGTGCTGTCCGGGTCAGGGGTGTGCTCCTGCATCTCTCCTACCTCTCCGGCGCCACGGCCTCAGCGAGCCGGGTCACCTTGTCATGCAGCGACGAACCACTGTTGGGCCTCAGCTCGTGCTCGACCGCAGCGAGGCGGCCGTCGAGGCAGCCGAGCCGCGCGTCCAGGCCGTCGAGCCGCCCATCGAGCCCGTCGAGGCGGCCCTCGATGGTGCCGATGCGCTCCATCAGCCCCGGCCGGGCTGGCACCCCCGGTCGAGCCGGCTCGCCCGTGAGGTCGTCCACCATGTGCGCGATGCGGCGCCCCCACCGGAGCGCCCCGCGCCCGATCCACACCACCCCGGCGGCCGCGCCGGTCACCGCCGCCACCGCGCCGGCCATGTCGATCGGATCCACCGGCTACCCCTCGCCCGGCGCGGTGAGCCGACGCAGCAGCTCGGCGACCAGCCGCGAGTAGTCGACCTCACCCGGCGGCCCGGGCTCACCCCGCGGCCCCTGCGGGCCGGCGGGACCCTGCGGGCCGGCCGGCCCCTGCTTCCCGGCGCCGTTCCGCCTCGCCACCATCTTCAGCAGCTGCGCGTACGTCGCCGGGGTGACCTCGTTGCCGTCCTTCGCGGCCACCGACCCGGCCGCCTTCCGCATCTCGTAGACGGCCTTGGCCGTCCGTTCCCCGTACACGCCATCCGGCTTCCCCGGGTCGAATCCGGCCTCGACCAGCGTGTGCTGGAGCGCCAGCACCCGGTCCCCCCGGTCGCCTCGTCTGACTCCGAGCATGTCGTCTCCTCCTGCCAGCCCCCACGGGCTGGTGTCGTCGTAGCGGCCGGTCGACCGGCCGTCCGGACCGGTGCCGACGCTGACGTGCATGTGCCGCGTGTGCGGGTTGCTGCCGGTGTAGGTCCGCCACGCCCACCCACTGGACGCGGACGCAATCCGCCGATTCCAGATCACGTACTTGAGCGCCGGGTGCCGCTGGGTGCGGATGTGCTCGGCGATCCGGTGCATGTCCGCCCCGGCCCCCGGGTCGTGGGTCAGGTCCAGCGCGCACACGACCCGGGACGGGTTCGGGTTGTGGTCCGACGGCCGGCTGGCGTGCGCGGCGTCGCCGATCGTGCCGTCGCTGGCCCTGCTCCGGCTGGGCGCGATCGCGTCCACCTCGGCGCGCAGCACCTCGAGGGAGCGGGCGAGCCTCCAGCCCATCAGGCCCTCCTCACGTAGCCGGGGCGACGATGACGATCCGGCGCGAGACCGCGCCGTTGCCGCCGGTCACCCGCATCGACAACGCCGCGTTGTAGGTCGCGCCCGGGGTGAGCCCGTCGACCAGCAGCGACGCCCCGCACCGGACCTGGTTCGTGCCCGCGTTAGAGATCGCGATCTGATCCTGCGGGGCGACGATCTCCGCCCCGGAGCCGACCGTGGCGCCGTCACCCACCCGCGGGGCAACCAGAGTCACCATCGAGCTGTTGTCCAACTCGGCGGCGTAGTGCAGCAGTACGCGGCCGGTCGTCGGCGCACTGAAGGCGACCCCGCAGACCGTGGAGCCGCCCCACGTGGTGGCGTACGACGTGCCGATGACCGCGGACGACACCGACCCGACCGTCCCGTCCTGCCGGTCAGCCACCGTCGGCGGGGTGTCCAGCGCGGACACCACCGACCCGGCCAGCAGATCAGGCATACTCCCCCCTCACAGCGCCCGCCGCGCGGGCTGATAGACGCGTACCGGCGTCCCGGCCGGCCAGGCCCGGGACACGCCGTCGACTGCGCGCTGACTGATGGTGATCGTCTGGGTGCTTAGCTGGGTCATGGTGTCCAGATAGACCGACTGCGCACCGGCGACGCCGGTAGCCGTCACCTGCACTCCGATCGCCCGGCAGGAGGCCAGCAGGGACGGTGTCGGCCGGTACGCGACCTGGGTCCAGACGCCCGGCGTCAGCGACACGTCAGGGCCCGGCACCCACGTGAAATCCGGGTCTTGGAGCTCGATATGGGCCATCCAGTCACTACCGGCCGCGTCCGCGGGGACCAGCACCCACACGGTGATGACGGCCCCGAGGCTGGACCTGTCCTGGAGCGCGCCGTCCGCGTCGTTGCAGCGCAGCGAGTCCGTACCGCCGGCCATCGTCTTCGTCACCTCGAGGGCACCCGTGCCGTCGTGGGTCGGGCTCGTCACTCGTGTGACCGACGTGGTGCCCTCGCCGGTCCACCCCTCAGCGTCGACATCCCATGTGTAGAGGGTCCCGCCCGGGGTCTGAGCGTCGGCGGCGGATGCCCGCACGCGCTCCCCGCCCACCATCAGGTCCAGCGGGTAGTGCGCCGGATCCGTGGTCCACGCCAGACCTGCATTGGTGACCGCGATCGAGGTCTCGTCGGCGTCGATCGCCGCCGTCAGCTCCGAACCCGCAGTGTCCCGGCGGCCCCGATCCGGGTCGTCACGCACCCCCACCTGGTAGGGCTCGGCCGGGTAGGTGTGCAGCGTCACCGTCCACGACTCGCTGCTGATGCGCTCGACCCAGCCGTCGACGTGCTGCAGCAGCGGCGCCGGCGGGTGCGTCGGCACCACCCACAGACCGGTCACGCGCACCAGCCGGCCCGGTCGCATCGCCAGCCAGTCGGCCGCCAGCTGCGGGGCCGCCCGCAGATCCAGCGGCAGCGAGGAGTACCGCATCCCCCGCGGCTGCGCCACCGCCACCCGCCAGGCCGCGATCTGCGCCTGAAGGCCATCCTCGGCCAGGCTGAGCGTCACCTGCTCCTGCCTGCCGGCCGGGGCGGTCGTGTCCACGTACCGGCCCGACGCGCCACCGGAGCGGGTCACCGTCGAGTCGCTGATCCGGTCCCTGGTCGAGTAGGTCGGCGACAGCCCCGCCGCCACCTCCCGGTCGGAGACGTCGAGGACCATTGAGGGCAGCCAGTTGTACCGATACTGCCTGGTCACCATCGCCAGCGCCCCGCCCGGTCCGGCGTCGTGGATCAGACCCTGATCAGTCGCGGCGCACTCCTCGAGCACGGTCGCTGCGGCGGCGATCGGCTGCGGGCCCATCCTCAGCCGGCTGATCTCCGACGAGTCGTAGACGATGTACGGCACCCCCAGCTCGTCGCAGAGCCGGCCGAACCGCTCGCTTGGCCACTCGCCGGACCCGGCGCTGAGCGCCGCGAACGCAAAGGTGAAGACGTCACCGGACGTGAAATCGGGATCGGCCCACACGGCGATATGCCCAGCGCCCATGCCGGCCGTGGTCGACGTCGCCGCGACCGTCACCTGGGTGACGGCCCCACACGTCCGGCTCGACGCCGTACCACCGCCGCCAGCACCCGACCCAACCGCCGAGTAGTAGGCCACCTCGTAGTCGACGTCTGAGCCGTCCTGGGTGACCGCCAGGGCGAGGACGATCCACTGGCCGTAGATCTCCGACTCGGTGATGCCGAAGCCGGTTTCGACCACCGTGGCGCCGTCCGAGTCGACCGCCCGGACGTACATCTCGTCTGGCGTGCCGGGCTGCAGGTCGACCCGCCACCGGCGGGCGGTGCCGGTGCAGTCCACCCGCATCAGCGTCGTGGTCGACGCGACCGGGGTCGACGGCAGCCGGAGCACGGCCATGGCGCACCAGGCGCCCGGGGTGGCGCCGACGACCTGGCCGACGAGCTGGCCGCCCTCGGCCAGCGTCGGCAGCGGTCCGGACCCGGCACAGTCGCTGGCCGCCCCGAACTCGACGCTGCCAGCTACACGGAGCGGCGGCCGTCCAGGTAGCGCCGAGCCGCCCTCGGCCGCGCCGACCTCCTCCTCGCACGGCCAGTACGCGACCGGCAGCGCGCCGGCCGGCACCGACGGGCCGGAGATGGCCCGGCGTAGCGCCGAGGACAGCGGCGCGGTCGCGCCCTGGATGCGCTCCAGGCGCCCTCGGGCGTACACGCCCACCACCGAATAGTCGCCCGTCGCGTCCCAGCTCGGGCTCCACGACTGCACGAAAGCAGTGATCCGCTCCGTCGGCGGCGCGTAGCCGTAGGGCATCGACACCCTGATCGGCACGTCGGTGGTCACGTGCGGCCAGTACGGCGACAACGGGTTGTCCGGCGTGAAGGCCCCGTCCGTGTTGAGCAGGGTGAGGCTCAGGCTGGCCGACGGCGCCATCGACGCCCGCGAGTCCTGCGCCAGCCCGACGGTGATGGTGACCCCGGCCGGCGTCACCTGGTCGGAGATGTCCGTCCAGGTCCAGCCCGCCGGGTCGCCGTCCGGGTCGGCACCCCACGCGACCTCCACGATCGGCCTGAGTAGCTGGTGGCGGTCGTACGGCACCAGCACCGGGGCCAGCGCGACCGCCCACGTCAGCCCGGCCGTCGTCGCCAGCGAGGCGACCATGCGGGTGTCCGGGGAGAGCGTCACCGCGTCCCCCGTCCCGTCGACCACGCACCCGGCGACGTCGGTTCCGGCCCCCCCGTTGGTGCTCAGGCTGGCCCGCAGCACCCGGTGGGCAGTCGGCGTCGACCAGGCGACCGCCGCCCCGGACGCGGACCGGACAGCAGCCGCGGCGCACACCAGCCGACCCTCCGGCCGGAGCAGGTCAGTCGACGCCATGAAATTCACGCCGGGAGTCGTGTCCTCCTCGCCGGCGACGGCCTGGATCGGGTCGTCCGGGTCGACGCCGGTGTAGGCGCCGACCCACACCCAGGCCCGGGCCGAGCTGTCCAGCGTCCACGACCACGACGCCGGCTCCCCGCCGTCGGCGACCAGGTAGTAGACCGCCGACCGCAGCGACGATGTGCCGGCGTCGAGGGTGTCGACCTCGACCCAGCCGGCCGGCGCGGTGATCGTCGGCGTACCGACAGCTGCCACCACGGCCAGCAGTACGTCGCCGGCCACCACCCCGGCCGGACAGTCGACGGTCAGCGACGTGGACGCCACGGTGGCGACCGTCGAGGCGTCCGAGCGCAGCTCGACCGACACCCGGTCACCCCCTCACCAGCGCGCGGTTCAGGTCCCCGCCGTACCCGGTGACGATCTCCGCCCGCAGGAGCGGCAGCAGCATCCGCACCAGCTCTTGCTGCGCGCCCGGCCCGACCGACAGCCGCACCTCGCGCACATCGGGGGGCGGCGCGGGCACCGGCAGCGCCGCCACCGGCTGGGTGACCGTCAGCGACCGGGGCACCAGCATGTGTCCGTACCAGCCGGCCGCCGTGTCCAAAATGGACAGCGACCGAGCCGGGTCGCCGTGCCTCGGCACGAACGCCTCGCCACCGGTGGCCGGCTCCGCGTACGCGTACCGGGCCGGGGCGACCGGCGAAGCGACGTGCGCCTCACGCAGCACGCCTTCCTGCGCGTGCGTGTACACGCCACCCCACCTATTGGCGTACTGTTTGCGGATCGCGGCGGCGGCCGCGGCGGCGTTGCTGGCGCCCGTCACCCGCAGGGCGATATTTACCACTTCGTCCGGAATTTTTTTGAGGTAGTCGCGCAGCTCGCGCGCCCTCTGGAGCGCAGACCGGGTGTCGACGGACACCGTGGTGTCCACCCGCTTCGGGATGTCCCGGTAGGCGCCGATCAGGTCCCGGACCTCGTCCTCGTCGTAGCCGAGCTGCCGCGCCAGCCTCTCGAGCTGGCCCAGCTGGCTGTCGTACTTCTGGTTAGCCTCCTCGACGGACATGCCCTCGGCGATCCGGGCATCCCGCAAGTTTTTGATCGACTCGATCTGGTCGAGGAGGGCCGACCTGTTCTTGCGGCCCTCCTCGCTGTGGACACTGAGGGTCCGGGTGCCCCTGCCCAGCTCCTCCCGCACATCAGCCAGCCCCTGGTGGTACTGGATGAGGGCGGTATCGGCGTCCATCTGGATGCCGAACAGCTCGTCAAACGCCTCTTTCAACTGCTCGGCGGCCTCGGCGGCCTGCTCCGCCTCGGCGCCGAGCTGGCCGACCTGGCCGGCGGCGGTCCCGGACGCCGCACCCGCCGTCTCGAGCGCCGCCGCGTACCCGGGCAGCCCCGCCCGCAGCTCGTCAACGGAGACGCCCTGCTCGCGCGCCTCCTCGGTGAGCTTGGCGAAAATCGCCGCCGCCTGCTCGCCCTGGCCTGACTGGACCAGCTGGGTGAGCGCCTGGTCGATCGCCTCCAGGCGCTCCCGGGCATGCTGCAACGACTCGTCGGCGACCGACCCGAGCCCGGTCATCGACTCGACCGCGCCGGCGATGCCGTTACCCAGGTCAGCCCAGAATCCCGAGTCGAGCGTCCCGAGGTCGTAGGCCAGGTGTTCGAAATCGTCACCCAGCAGCCGGGCCGCCTCGCCTGACCGCTCACCGGACGCCGCCCACCGCTGCAACCCCCTGGCCAGGGCGTCGACCTGGGGGTTGAGGGTGTCGCCGACCGTCGCGGAGATCGTCGCCGCCGCCACCTGCGCGGCCGCGAACGCCGCCGCGGCCCGGCCCGCCCACCGGGTGGTGAGCTCCAGGCCGCGGGCCGCCCTGGTGCCGGCCGGCCCGGTCGCCCGCAGCTCCTCCAGCATGTCCGCGGTCGCCCGCCGCGTCCTCACCCATGCGGCGCCGAGCAGCAGCGCACCACCGGTGACCGCGGCGAGGACCGTGACCGTCTGCCCCATCAGCGGCGGGAGCTGCCCGAACTGGCTGACCAGCGCCTCGGCACCCTGGACCAGGGTACGGAGGCCGGCGTTGGCGCCAGATCCGGACTGGATCGCCAGGGTCTCCAGCTCGCCGCGCAACCGCTCCAGGTCGCCGACCAGGTTGTCCGTTTTCATCGCGGCGGTCTCCGCCGCGTACCCCTGGTCGTCAACCCGCGCGATCCACTCGGCGATGCCCCGGGCGCCCTGCTCGTACAGGATGCTCGCCGCCCGGATCGCGTCCGACCCGAAGATTGTGGCCAACGCTGCGTTGCGCTGCTCCTGGGTGAGCTGGCCGAGCTGCGCCTGCAGCTGGCCGGCCAGGGACACCATGCCGACGAACCGGCCCTGGGCATCGTAGGCCGTGATCCCCAGCTCCCGCATCAGCTCGGCCGCCTCGTCGGTTGGGGCGGCCAGCATCAGCAGCGCGGTTTTGAGACTGGTGCCGGCGTCGGAGCCGAGCAGACCTGCGCTGGCGAAAGCGGTGAGGGTGCCGACCGTGTCCTCGACGGACAGGCCCATCTGCGCCGCCACCAGCCCGGCCTGGTTGAGCGCCATCGACATGTCGTGGACGCTGCCCTGTGCCTTGCCGGCGCCGGCCGCGAGCAGGTCGGCCACGTGGCCGACATCGGACCCCTCCAGGCGAAACTGGGTCAACGCCGACGCGGCCACCTCCGCCGCCTCGGCCACGTCCATCTGCCCGGCCGCCGCCAGGGCGAGCGCACCGGACAGGCCGCCGCCGAGGATGTCGGCCGTCTCGACGCCCGCCTTGGCCAGCTCCTCGATCGCCCCGGCCGCCTGGGTCGCCGAGTACGCGGTGTCCCGGCCAGCCTCCACCGCGGCGGACCGCAGCTGCTCCAGCTCGGCACCCGACGCGTGCGTCGCCGCCTGCACCGACGACATGGCCTTGTCGAACTGCGCAGCGGACGCGATCGCCGCCCCGGCGATGCCGACCAGCGCCAGACCGGCCCGGCCCGCCTGGTCGGCCACCGCGTCCAGGTGACCCGCCCGGGCCGCCCGGTCCAGCTCGCCGGCGAAGTCGCGGGTTGCCCGGCTCGCCTGCCGGAGACTGGCCATGTAGCCGGACACCTCGGCCTGCAGCCGGACCCCGACCGTGCGCAGCGCCACCACTCACCCCCGCCTCTCGGCCACCCACAGCAGCGCCCCCGCCTGGGGCGTGTCCCGATACCGCTCCTGCGCCATCAGCAGCGCCGTCGTGGCGTGACAGCGGGTCGGCGGCGGGACCGTGTACGCCCCCTCCGCGTCCGACGCCGCGCACTCCTCCAGTGGCCTACCGCACAGCGGGCACAGGCCGCGCCGGTAGGCGGCCAGCGCGAGCATCCACGCCACGTCCTCCTCCGCCCATTCCGACTCCCGGGTGGTCACCGACCGGACCAGGCGCCCCGACTCGTCGTACTCGTACTCGGTGACCTCGGTCGGCTCCCATCCGTCCAACCGGCGCGGGCTGACGCCGAGCCGCTCGGCCGCCTCTATGCGGGCTCGGAGGACAGGATCCGCGAGGCGGCGGGTGAGAAAGGGACGTCCACGTCCCTCCGGTTGAGCCGCCACGCGGCGTCCGCCAGCTGGTCGACCTGCCGGTCGGTCAGCCGCTCGTCCAGCAGCAGCCGCCAGTCCTCGTCGTCCAGCTCGGGCGAGACGACCGACCGGCGGATCAGCGCGGGAAAGAAGGTGTCGGTGTTGACCCCGATGTACTTGTCGCGCTCGTCCACACTCCCGTCGTCGGCCTTGCGCGGCGGGTGCTCGGCGACGAACGCGCGCCACTGCGGGCGGGTCATCGCCCGCAGTCGGAGCTCGACGGTGTACTCCATCATCTGCCGACGCAGCGCCTCGATCCGCTCGGCGATCTCCCGCGCCCGACCGCCGTCACCGAGGCTGGTCCGCGGCCGGGCCTGCTCCTGAGCCAGCTCCCGCTCGGCCGCCTCCACCTCGGCCACGAGGTCGGCGTGCAGGCACACCGCCACGGTGGCCTCCGGTAGCCGCGCATCCCGGATCAGCGCCTTGATGTCCCTGGTCATCGATCCCCCATCGGCCCCCATCGGTAGGTGGCGGCCCCGGGCGGGATGGGGGACCGCCCGGGGCTGGTCAAGGGTCAGGAGGCGACGACGGCGTCCAGCTCGGGATCGTCGGTGATCATCGTCGGCACCTCGTACCGCCGGACGCTGTTGGCCTCGGGCGGCAGATTGCGGCGCCGACCGCAGATGATCGGGTACACCTCGACGTCCTGCCCGGCGGCCCATCCGGTGTCCTTGGCGACATCCCGCCGGATCACGACGTACCCGTCCGTGCCCCTCGTCAGGGTGGTGAACGCGGGATCGCTGCCGGTCTGCTTCTTGAGCCGCAGCAGGGTGCCGCTGAAGCTGTCGCGGCCGATCGTCTTGGTGTCGAACGTACTGCCGAGCGAGCTGGTGTCGACCTCGGCGGTGCTGGCCTCGAAACCCACCAAGCCATCCGCGGTCATCACGTCCTGCAGCAGCAAGCCTCCGTTGAGCTCGTCCACGGTCGGCGCCGCTGGGTTGGCGATGCTGGGCACGTAGGCCACCCTGGTACGGCCATCTGCGAGGCTGTCAGCCATCGGTCATCTCCTCTGCACGTGGTGCGGCTGACCGCCGCGTCCTGGACTGTGTCGCCGCCGCCGTCGAGGCGGCACGCTGCTCGGCCTGCCAGCGCAGGCGCTCCGCCACAACCGGCGACGGCGCCGGCGGTGGCGGATCCGACCGCTCCCACCCCATGTCGATCCACTGCTGCGACGCGCGAGCCGGGCACCGGAAGTACCCGCCGGTCGCCGGGTTGCGCAGCCACACACGCTCGGTACGGTCCATCGCCATCACTCCACCGGCACCAGGACGTACGTGACGTCGCTGGTCTGCGAGTGGGTGACGGTGACCACCCCGGTGGACGGGTCGACCGCCCGGGGCGAGATGCGGATCGCCACCGACGTTCCCGCGGCCACGGTGACCGGGGTCGTGTCGGCGGGGTTGCCGGCTGGCGTCAGACCGGAGTCGCTCACCTCGACCGAGTCGTCCGACCCGCCGCCGTTGGTGACGACCAGGATGGCGCCCCGGGATCCGAGGACGCTCGATGAGATGGTGTCGCTCGACGACACCGCCTGGGGCGACCAAGCCACCCCGGCGGCCGTCGGGCGGGTAGGTGTCAGTGCCGCCACTACTCCTGTCTCCTCTACGACAACGCCCTCCACCCGATCGGTGGAGGGCAACGTTGCGGTCGGCCGCTACGGTGGCGGCCATGGGTGCACTGAGGATCTGGCACGTGCTGGTGCTGCTCGCGTGCGTCGGCGGGGCCGCCGCCCTGGTAGCGCTGCTGGTCGCGCTGATTCGCCGCCGCTAGTCGGCGGGCACGCTCTCCAGCCGGTACACCTCGACCAGGTCGATCGCCGCCGCACCGGCCGTCTCGTCACGCTCGGCCTGGACGCCGTCCTCGCGGCGGATGGGCCAGCACACCCGGCCGTCGACCGTCGGGGTGACGTCCAGCCACGCGGCCCGCACCCGGTCGGCGACGATCCGGGCCGCCTCGGCGTTGGCGCCGACGCAGTGCGCGTAGGCGCGGGTCCGGTGCCGCTGCGAGTCGCCGGCCAGCGACCGCGACTCGGCATCCTCCGGATCGGCGGACGCGAAGTAGACGAGGACGTACGGCGGGGTGATCGCGGGCGGCACCCGGCCGTCGAGCACGACCAGCGGCGGCGGTCCCTGGTCGGCGCGCAGCAGCGCGAGCATCGCGTCCGCGTGCGCCGCGTCCCCGCTCACCGCTCCTCCAGCAGTCGCTCGGCGAGAGCCTCCATCGCCCGCTCGAAACGCGGCTGCTCCGCCTCGGCCGCCGGGATCATGTGCGGGTGCGGGGGATTGTGGACACTGCCGTACTCCAGCAGGTTGCCCAGCGCGCCCTGGCGGCGCAGCTTGTCCGGGCCGATCTCCGCCACCGGGCCGCGCAGCCCCTGCCAGATGTCGTACCCGATCGACTCCGGGTAGGCGGGCGCGTGACGGGGCCGGCCGATCCGTCTCCTTGCGTCCGTCTTGATGTTGAGTGCGCCCTTGGCGACGACCCGGGTGGCCTCCTCGGGCGCCTTCGACGTGGCCCTGTCCATGGTGGCCACCCACCGGTCCAGGTCGCCGTGCTCGATCCGGATCGTCACGTCCGCTCCACCACCCCGATCCGCCGGGCCGTCGCATGGCTCTTGTGGGCCAGGTCGCGGACCACGAACGCCCGGCCGACCAGGTCCGGGTCGTGGACGCTGCTGTCGCAGACGATCTCGTCCTCGGTCTGGACCCCGGTCACCGACATCGGCAGCTGCACCTCCAGGCGCAGCATCAGCAGATAGTCCTCGCCGACGTCCTGCTGAGCAGCCTGCGCCGCCGGCTGCTGCCACCGGCACCGGCCCGAGTAGACGGTCGTGTAGGTGGGGGTGACCACCCCGCCCGGGCCGACCGTCTCCCCGGTGCGGCGGCGGATCGTGCACGCGTCGACCATCAGCGCCTCGGCGGCCCGCCGACCGCGGGCCAGCAGCGCGGCAGCCCGGATCATCCGATCCTCACCAGCCCGCCGCGGCGCCCGTACTGGCGGCGCAACGCGGCCCGTAGGTGCGTGGTCGTCTCCAGCCGGGCCGCCAGCGCCGAGTACGTCTCGGCGTAGTCGTCGATCCGCAGCGACGTCGCGGCCGTGGGGTTGGCAGCCCAGTCCCGCACGACGGCCAACACCGCCCCCCGCGCCAGCTGCAGCTCCTGCGCGTCGGACGCGTACCCGTGCGAGTACGCGACCGTCACCGTGGACGGCTCCAGCGGCGAGGGCGCCCACCCGCACGACCGCCACAGTCGGGCGCCGAACAGCCGGTAGTCGCCGACGGCGGTGCCGTCGACCGCCACCGACGACACCGCGGTGACCGGCCGCTCCGGCAGATCCAGCCATGAGTCGGTGGTGCCCAGCAGGGTGACGCTGTCGTCGGTGACGGCGACCAACCGCTGTCCGGCCTCGGCCTGGACGACCGCGGTGCCGATCTCGACCAGCATCGTCAGGCTAGCCTGCTGCGCCGGATCCAGGCTGTCCCAGTCCAGCTGCAGCAGGGCGGCGAGATCCTCCGGGGTCGCCAGCTGGTCGGCCATCGGATCCGCCCCCTCTCACGCGTCCCGGGTCATGGCCTCAAGTGCGCGGACCAACGTCGTCCGCGCCCGGTCGCCCCTGGCGAGCTCCACCTCGAGTGCCCGGGCGGCGCGCGCCCGGTCGCCGTCGACCCATGCCATCACGTCCCGGATCGCCCCATCAGGCACGTCGCCGCCGCCCGGAACGTCCTCGGATGTCACTCGCTCCGCCAGCGGCCCGTCGATAAGGGTGATGCCGAGCGGCCCGCCGTGCTGGATCAGGTGGTCGGCCGCGCGCTGGTCGCGGACCAGTGCCACGCCACCGCGGAACCGCACGTCCCGGGCGGCCCCCGGCGGCGCGGGGACGACCAGGCTCGGGTACCGGTCGCACGCGAATCGCCAGGCGGACATCGTCGCCTCCACGGGTGTCTCGTACCGACAGCGGTCTGGGAACTGGCCACGGATCAGCGCGCCGACGGCGTGCACGCTGAAGGTGTTGACCGTGGTGGACAGCAGCTGCCGAAGCACCTCGCGCTTGCGGGCCTGGTGGGCGAGGTAGCGCTCCTGGTACCGGTCCACCTCGCCCACCTCTCTCCCCGCCCCGATCAGGACTCCTCCGGCCCCGTGGTCAGTCCGGTGATCTTGCCGTGCGTGCGCTCGTTGCCGTACATCAGCCCGACCTCGCCGTAGAGCTGGGTGCGCTCGTACGCGCCGGTGAGCGCCAGCGGCTCGGCGAAAAAGTGCCCCTTGCCCGGAATTTCCTGGTAGACCGGCGCGCACTGCTCCAGGGAGACCACCGCGACCGTGTCGGCCGGCATGTGTCGGTTGAGCATCAGGTTGAGCCGGCCGAAGTCGGTCTCGACGACCTGGACGCTGACGCCGCCGACGTTCCGGCTGGTCTCCTGGTAGTTTCGGTCGGTGATGAAGATCTTGGTGAGCTGACGCTTCTGCCACGCGCCGCACATCAGCGTCGCTGTCTCAGACTCCATGATGCCGCCGGACTCCCACACCATCTGCAGCAGGTCGAGGACCATGTCCTCGCTCAGAGGCGTGGGCGTCAGGTTGGCGACCACGTTGGTGGTGATGGCCTCCAGGATGCCGCGGGTCTGCCGCGGGGTGCTGTTGTCGACCGGCTTCTGGTAGGTGCCGTTGATGAAGGACCACTCGATGTCCCTCACCATCTGCTTGAGCATCTGCTCGACCTGCCAGTCGAGCTCGTTGGTGACCGGGTTGGCCAGGTCGTTGTTGACCCCGGACTTGGCGCCGACCGCGGCCAGCTTGGTGTAGGACACGCCGATGGTCTCGTGGTGGATCTGCACGATGTTGCTGACGTTCGCCCGGACCCGGTTCTGCTCGGCCGGCGCGTCCTGGCCCTCCGTGGCCACGTTCTGGCCCGCTGACCGGAGGTCGAAGGTCTGCCACTCGAACTCGGTGCTGTTGGTCTGCCGGCCGCCCGACAGTCCGCCGATCGCCGAGAAGAACGGAGTGTCGGAGGGCGTGAGCTGGTGCAGGACGCCCGTGTAGTTCGGCAAATTGTAGGTGGTGCCGAGCGCGGTGATTCCGGCCACGGTTGACTCTCCTCTGGCTGTCGTGACCGGGCCAGCGGTCCGGCCCGGTGGTTACTGCTGATGTCTGCGCTGCTGTGCGATGGTCGCCAGCCGCTTGTTCTGCAAGCTGAGCACCGTGCGCCAGTCGCCCCGCCGCTGCGCGTCCGTGACCTGCGCGTCGAGGTCGACCGGGGCCCGCGCTCCCTGCGTCGGATCCGGCATCGGGACGCGCGGGGCGGCGCCCGCCGCGGGGATGAGCGCCCTGAGTGCGTCGGCGTCGGCGGCCAACTCCTCGCGGGTCGACCCCCGCAGGCGGTCCGCCAGCGCGGGCGGCAGCCCCCTCTCGGCGGCGACCTCCACCCGCCAGCGGGCCTGCCTTTCCTCGGCGAGCTGCCGCTCGTAGGCGTCCAACCGCTCAGCCAGACGCTGCACGTCAGTCTTGCCGTCGTCGGCGCCCTGGTCGGGGGCGAGCGCGGCGGCGGCCCGCTCCAGCGGCGCCAGCGCCGCGAGTCGACGCTCCAGCGCCTTGCGCGCCTCACGCTCCTCCCGGAGCGCCCTCTCGCCGGCCGGGCCGAGTGGCCTGTCCTGCGGCGGGTCGCCCGCCGAGGCGGCAGTCGGGGCGGCCTGCTGGTCAGTCGTGTCAGTGGTCGGCGCCGGGTCGCCCGGCGTCGTCGTGGGCTGGGTCATCGCGACCTCTCGATGGTGTGGCCGGGCATCGCACCCGGTCAGATCAGATATCCGTGCACCCGCAGCAGCCGGATCGCCTCATCCCGACTGCCGCCGGCGAGCTCGTAGATGGACTCGGGCATCAGCCGCACGGCGCGGCCGCCGCGCTGCGCGCCGAGGAGCTGGCCCGCGTACCCGCGCCGGGTGGTGCCCTCCCGCGTCGTATACAGGCCCATCTCGTCGCGGACCAGGCGCCGCCGGCCAGCCTGCCCGGCCGCCGTCGACATGCCGCGCCGGGCGTTGACGACCTGGCTGATGTCGGCGCCGTCGCGGATCGCCTGCGCGCCGGCCCGTGTGAACACCCGGTCCTGCTCCTCGCGGGACATCGTGTTGAACAGGGCGCGCGGGTCGGTGCGTACCTCGTCGGCCCGGTCCTCGCGTGCCGGGATGTGCACGCAGTCGCAGCGCGGATGCCGCTGAAACCCCCTGTTCCAGGCATACCAGCGGCCGGCGAGGATGATGCACCGGGCGCAGGTGGCGCCGACGACCATCCGCACGTAGCCGGACGCGGCCCGGCGGGCCACCAGCGCCACCTGGTCCGCCGCCCGTCCCGCGTCCGCCACCTGCGTCCGCACGATCATGTCCAGGTGGGCGTACCCGGTCGCCAACGCCCGGACGGGCGTCGCGCCGCGGCCGATCGCCGACTTGGCGGTGATGACCGGCTCGCGCAGCAGCGACGCCAGCTCCCGCCCGTCCGACGCGACCCCGGCGAGTGCCGACGCGACCACCGCCCCCTCGGCGGCCGCGTCGACCTCCTGAGCCGCGAGCACCCTGTCGAGGTAGCCGTCCGCCATCGCGGCCGCAGCCCGCTGCGCGCCCGCCAGCACGACCAGCAGCCGCGGCAGCAGAGCATCCCACGACCCGCTCAGATCGGCGACGGCCAGCCGTCGCCACTCCCGCCGCGCCGCCCGGGCAACCGCGTCGGCCAGCCGACGACGCATCCGGTAGTGCTCCAGGGCGAGCCGGTCAGTCTCCGCCACCGGCCAGCCCCCGGGCGATCTCCGCCACCGGGTCCCGCTCGGCCGCACGCCGGTCCTCGGCTTCCATGCGGGCGATCTGCGCTGCGCTGTAGCCGAGGTCCTCGCGGGTCTGCCGCAGCGGCACGACCGGGAGCTGGCCGGGCGGCGCCGTGTAGAGCTTGATCGCCGCGTCCGCCCGCTGCGCGACCGTCGGCGTCGACGCGTCCTGCCAGTTGGTCTCCAGCAGGCGCAGCCGCGGATCCCACTCGCCGGTCTGGATGCGGCGTACCAGTCGCATCACCTGCTCCCAGGCGCCGCCGAAGATGCGCTGCTTCCGTTCTGCCCTCTTGACCAGCCTGCTCTCGGCGGAGCGGATCGCGTCGGCGCTGGCGGGGTTGTCGGTGGCGGTGCCGATGTAGTGCGGCGGCAGCCCGGCGATCGCCGCCACCTGCTGCGCGAGTCGCTCCACCGCCTGGTGGAAGTTCGCGAGCTGTGCGCTCGCGAATTCGAACGACTTCGCCACACCAGAGTCATCCCGGATCATCAGCAGGCGGCCCATGATCGCCTGCAGTGCCGTCAGCCGGTTACCCCGCTCGTCCTGCAGGTCGTCGGGGCCGACCCCGAACAGACCGCGAAGTGGGATCGCGACGAACTCCGCCGCCACCATCATGTCGGTGGCCAGCTTGCTGGCGGCGTCCGACAGGGGCAGGATCGCGTCCAGCTCCGACCGACCGTACTGCACCCGCTGCGCCCCCGTCTGGGGCGAGTAGCGGGCCGCCCGCAGCCGCGGGCGGTTGACCAGTGGCACCACCGGCGGCTCGCCGAGCCTGTGCTCGTCCCGGGCCTCCTCCCGCCACCTGCCACCCCAGCGGTACCAGATCGTCCGGTCCGGCAGGTAGAGGGTCGCGTACCGCTCGCTGATCCGGACGACCGAGTCCTCCTCGTCCACCCGCCGCAGCGCCGCACGCACCCGCCGGGTGCGCGGGTCGATGTCGGCGTAGACCTCAAGCGGCGACTCAACGGTGATCAGCGGCGTATCGGCGTCACGCTCGTTGGTGCCCACGCACACGTACGACCGCCGCATCACCAGGGCGTCGACATGGGCGAGCTGGCTCATCTCGTCCAAGTCGTTCGCCTGCCACACGCGCCACAGGTCCCGGTCTGCGGCGTCGGCGTCAGGCAGCCGGAACCCCTTCACGTCGAGTCGCTCTTCGAGGGCGTCAACCACCAGCTGCGGCCACGCGATCACCACCGGGCGGATCCGGTCGGCGACCTCCCGCAGCACCTCCGGGTGCATGTACGTCAGTGGCTGGGTGCCCTCGTAGTAGCGGTCGAGCATCTCCAGCTCGGGTCGCTCGGCGTCGTGGCGGCGGGAGAGGTAGTCGACCCACTCCAGATCGGTGGTCGGGAGTGCCATCAGCAGCCTCCCTTCATCACCTCATGACGATGACCTTCGGCCGACTCCTTGGCTTCGGCCACAGCCCGGCGGCGGTCACGTCCCCGGCCGCCTCGTGGGCGAGGATCGACACGACCGCCAAGTCGATCTTGCGGCCGTCATCCGGCTTGGCCAGCCTGTACCGGCCGCCGGGCCGCGGCTCCCGGTGCACGGCCTCGATGTGCGCGGCCGTCAGCGGGCACCCGTCGTGGCTGAAGCTCGACCCCGCCTTGGTGACGTCGGTGTGCAGCCGGTCGGCCGCCGCCTGCATCTGCACCGGCCGGTGCGTGTACCAGCGCACCACCCGCTGGTCCCCGTACTCGGCCGCCCACTGGTCGATCTCCGTCGTCCAGTACGGCGGGTCCGCGTACAGGCGCACCACCACGTACCGGCGCATCAGCTCGGCCAGCGCGTCGGACACCTCGCCGCGCGGCACCTGGCCGCCCCACTCGGCCGGATCCCACACCGTCGGCAGCCGGGCACCGGGCGGCCCGTACGCCGGCGTGAACTGGTAGCCGTCCTGGGTCTCCGCCCGAAACCCTGTCCAGTCGTCGATGTCGGAGCCGTCGAACCCCAACACAATCGGCGCGCCGTCCGGCACCTCGCGAGGCTGAGCCCGGGCGCGCCACCGGTCGATGTCCAGCCAGCGACCAGACCCGGCCCGCATGCGGTTACCGAAGAAGCGCTCGGCCTGGGCGATGTCGCCCTTGGCGATCAGCTCCTCGGCCTCGGCCTCGATCGCGTCGAGGTTGACATGTCGAGACCCGGCGTACACGTACGCGTGGATCTTGCGACGGTCTGCCCTCCGGTCGTACCGCAGGTTGTCGGGCGGCTGCCGGTAGAACTTGAAGATGTCCGGTCTCGGCGACTGGTAGGTCAGCTGAGCCTGTGACCGCTGCGTCGGATCGAACGCGTTGGTGGTCTCCTGCGACCTGCCTTGCATGCCGGCCAGACCACGCCGCTGCGTGTCCGCGACGCTGATCATCTTGTTCTGCGCAGTCCAGATGCCGGTCTCATCCTGGGCTGCGTAGCTGATCGGGTTACCCAGCCTTGCCTGCGCCGACGAGGTCACCACATCGATCCGGCCATCCTCGCGGTCCACGATCCGGGTGAACTCCTCGCCGACACGCATCAGGTCGGCGAGCGGCCCCTGCCGGATCATCGCCTTCAGCGGCCGGTAGATGTTGTCCGTCTGGTCCTCGGCGTACGCAGTGATCTGGATCAGCGGCGACGGGTGCCGCATCCCCATCGGCTCGCCCGGCGCGTACTCGTACTCCCAGCCGCACCTGCAGCCGTGGTCCGAGCACGCGTAGCCGTCCCCTCGACCTGCCCAGCCCGCGAACACCGACGGTCCGACCGCCTCCAACGCCACCCCGGCTGCCGACCACGGGCCTTTGCCGGTTTTCTGCGGGGCAATGATCAGCGACCGTCGATAGTAGAACGCCGTGCCCAACAGCGGGGCCTCCGGAATCCACTCGGCGTCCTCGCGGACCCGGTAGTGGTTCAGCGTGCACCACGCCTGCCAGTCGTACATCTCGAACGGGCGCCCACGGTGGAAACCGTCCGGGATGACGCAGTGCCGCTCGATCCAGTCCACCGCGACGAACAGGGTGGGGAAGTCGACGACGTACCGCCCGACGACCGCCTCCGGCTCACTCCGCCGAGCCATCGATGACCCCATCGATGACCCGGAACCGGTCTCGCGCCGACGGCCGCGCCGCCGGCGCCGCCTTCGCTACCGCCCGCCTCTTCTGCTCCGCCAGCTCGTCGATCCGCCACCGGAGTGACCGCATGCCCGGGATCGTCAGCCCCAGGGCGTCGGCCTGCTGGCGCACCAGCGTGCCCAGAGCCACCGGCGAGCCCGGCAGCTCAGCCACGGAAAGGTTACGGACGTACAGCGCCACCTCGACCGTCTGATGGAGCCGCTCCCACTCGACCGCCTGCGGCCTCCTCCACAGCAGCGTCCACAGCTCGGCCTCGCGCTTGGACTGCCCCACCAGCGGCCACGCCGGCGGATCGCCCGCCCGGCCCTCCGCCGGCAGTACCGTCCACTCGCCGTCCGACCGCCGGTCCCGCCGTAGGGCGTTAGGGTCCGGCGGTGGCCCGGAGCGCACTCGCGCACCACCACTTGGCATCTCGTGATCACTCCTCCGCCGCATCGCGCGGCATCGGGCGGCCGTCACATCGCGTGACGACCCGGGGACTTTGAACCCGGCGGACCGGGCGCGGCCCTCCCCGGCGGTCCTCTGTGCCCCCGCCCGAGGGGGTAGCCCCCCAGGGGTGGTCACGGATAGTCACCGTCCGGCGTGCCAGCCGCCGGGCTGGGCCTGAGCGGTGTGCCTGTCGTGGCACGGCTTGCACAGGCCGCGCCCGTACTGCGGGTCGTCCGGGTCCAGGCCGAGCCGGACCAGCTCCCGCCGGTCGCGGGGCCAGTGGTCGGCGACGGTGGACGGTCGCAGGCAGGCGGGGCCGTGGCCGTGGCTGGTGTCGGTGCAGACGCACAGCGGGTCACGGCGGAGCACGCCGGTGCGGAACCGGCGCTCATGGGCTCGGCCGTAGCCGCGCTGGTGTCGGGTGCCTCGCCGCTGGTCGGCGTCGCGTGTGTGGGCGGCGCACCGTCCGCTGGCGGTCAGCTCCGGGCATCCGGGCTGAGAGCAAATCTTCAGCGCCCGGGGCATCGGGTCTCCCCGGACTCCGGGCAGGGTTCGTCTACCCCTTCGACCGGTGACACTACCACGCCCATGGTCATCCTGCCGCCGCGAGGGCCGGTGTGGCGGCGGCGTCGAGCCGGTCGAGCACGTCACCGAGCCGGTACAGCGGTACACCGCGGTCGTCGCGGTACGCGGGCTTGATGACGCCGCGGCGCGCCCACACCGCGATCAGATTCCGCACCCGCTGCCGGTCGTGGCCGGCGCGGGCGGCGAGGTGGGCGATCTGCGCGGCGCTCAGCAGCTGGTCCTCGACGTGCCGTAGCAGGGTGGCCCGTGACGCCTCGACGTCCCAGCGCGCCCCACATGACCGGCAGCGGACGACGTCGGCGCCGGCGATGGCGTACAGCACCGCCCCGCACTCGCATGCGCCGACGATGGCCCGCTCGGGCGGCCGGTCGGCGGTGCGGATGACGTCCCGCGCGGCGCCGGCCAGGTCGGCCAGGGCCTCGCCGGCGTACGGCTGGTGGCGTAGCCAGTCGAGGTGCCCGACCAGCCATGCGGCGGCGGTGCCGCCCGGGTGTCGCCCGGGTGCCGGCGGCGTGTGGCCGCGCTCGTCGGCGACGTGCCGCGCCCACGTGGTGAGCGTGGTGGTGGCGGCGTCGAGCCGGGCGCGCAGGTCGGGCCGTCCGGGCATCGGGTGCTCGCCGCCGCGGCGTCCGCCGGTGCCGTGGCGCATGAGTCCGGCGGCCGCGTCGTCGGCGTCGGCGGCGAGGTCGGCGGCCTGGGCGAGCAGGGTGCCGGTCCGGGTCGCGCACCGCTGGCAGGCGTAGGCGGTCGGCTCGGCGGGCTGGTCGCAGATCACGCAGGTCGTCATCGGCGCTCCTCGGTGGTCGGGGTGGGCTGGTCGCAGGTGTCGCAGACGAGGACGTCGCGACCTCCGGCGCGCGGGGTGGCCTGCCGCCGGCGGCGGCGACGGCAGATCCCGCACGCCCCGGACCACGGCCGGCAGGTGGGGCTCATCGGCGACCCCAGGTCCGCTGGTCCCACAAGCGGCGGACGACGCGCGCCTGCCACGGCAGCAGCGGCAGGCCGATGCGTCGGGCGTAGTCGATGATCACCTCGGCGTCGTGCCGAGGCGTGTCCGCCTCGGAGCCCTGAGATCCGCTGTGAGCGTCTGGGACCGCCGTGCCCTTGTCCTGACCCTCGCCCGTCCCAGATCGCGCCGCAGCGGCAAGATCCGGGCCGTCGTCGGGCCGGCGCCAGACGGCGCACATGGTGCCGTCGGCCCGGGGCGGGATGATCGCCCCCTCCGGCCCCGAGAGGGGCATCAGCGGTCGGCCGGGTCGGATGTCGGCGAGGGGCCGCGGGTCGGGCCGGTGTGCCCAGGAGACGGCCGGTGGCGGGGTGCCCTGCCGTGCCCACCAGGACGGCGTGCCGGGCGCCGTGTCGGGGTAGGTGGCGTAGCCGGGCCGGGTGAGCGCGATGTCGCGCCAGCGGGCGTCCCGCTCGTCGCCGGTCGGCAGGCGGTCGGCGGTCTGCCGGACCTCGGGGTCGTGGTCGGTCATCGGGCGGCCTCCTCTCCGGGGGCGGCCTCGACCAGGGCCAGCTCGCAGCCGAGCATCGCGGCCAGCTCGGCGAGGTGGCGCGAGGAGGGCGAGCGTGTGCCGCCCTCCCACTTGGCGACGGTGGCGGTGGTGACGTCGAGCCGGGCGGCGATCCGCTCCTGGGTGACGCCGCGGACGAGGCGGAGCATGGTCAGCTCGGCGACGAGCTGGCGGATGGCCGGGTGGGGTGCGCGACTGTCGGTCATCGGGTGGTCTCCGGGGTGGCGGTGGTGGGGATGGGGTGGGAGTCCCAGCCGCAGCCGGGGCAGGGGCCGCCGTCGGCGCCGTGCAGCTCGTGGCCGCAGTAACCGGGGTCGTCGTCGAGGGCGTCGAGCCGGAACGGTTCGCAGGGTTGGATGCGGTGGCCGCGCCGTTTGCGGCCGAGGAGCCGGGTGTAGACGACGCCGCGGCCGTGTGGCCCGTTGACGGCGAGGATTGGGATGGCGCCGACCCAGCTGGCGACATCGACGAGGCGGTCCCACTCGCCGGGGGGCAGGGTTCCGTCGCGTTTCGCTTGGATGAAGAGTGCCTGGCCTGGTTTGAGGGCGATCAGGTCGATCTTTGTCTTGCCTTTGCTGCCGGCGGCGCGGACGACTGCGTACCCGTTCTCTTCGAGGTCGTTACGGACCTTCCATTCGAAGCCGCGGCCCTGCTTGTAGCTCACGGCTGCTCCTCTCGGCGGTGGAGGAGGGGGTGGTGTTGGTGTGCGCGGGCGAGCCGGGCGAGGGCGTCGCGTTGGCGGGTGGCGAGGTTGTCGAGGATGCGGGCGGCGATGTCGCCGACGGGTTCGGGCCCGTCGACGGGTGCCGGGTGGTCGGTGGTCGGGTGGTCGTCCATGGTGTCTCCCGGGGTGGTGTGGATCTTGGGTTTGGGTGCTTGTCCGCCCCCTCCCCTAAAGGGGAGGGGGGGCGTGACTTTGTGCCGTGACTTTCCGCGTGACTTTCTGACCTGCGGAAACGCGGTAAAGTCACGGTCGCTGGAGATCAACGTGACTTTCTGCGTGACTTTCTGCGTGACTTTCTGAGAACCGGCTCTGACCTGCGGAAACGCTTGATCGTCGGCCGTAAAGTCACGCCGAGGCATCGAAGCGTGACTTTCTCCGTGACTTTCTTGGGAGCGTTCCCACGCCGTGGTTGGGCTCACCGGTCCGGCTCCTCCCACGACGCCGGAGCGGCCGGGAACCACCGCCTGCCGTGGCCGCGCCCGCCGCGCTCCGTGTCCGGGTCGCGGGCGTACAGCAGGCCCTGCGCCACGAGCGCGTCGAGCCGCCGGCGGGCCTTCTCGATCTGGGCTTTCGTCGGCTTCTCCACCGAGTACAGGCAAGCCGCCGCCTCGTTCGCCGATAGGCCGGTCGTGGAGCAGCGGCGGGCCAGCGCCACCACGTCGGTGTCCGGGTCGTGGAACACCTCGGCCAGGCCCGTCTCCCGGTTGTGGCGGATCTTCAGCGGGCCAACCTCGTTCATCGGCTGCTTGAGGTGCAGCAGTTCGACGATCGGGTCGCCGGGTTCGCCCCACAGCAGCACCACCGACCCGGCACCGGAGGTCAACCAGGTCGACCCGTAGATGCCGTTGATGTTGTTCGGCTTGCCGCCGTCCGCCCCGTTCTTCACCACGTGGTGCAGCTCAACGAGTTGGATGCCTTCGGCGAGGGCGAGCTGCCGGGCCCGGTTGTAGCCGGCGCCGACTTCGTCCTTGGCCAGGCCGACGGCGGCGTCTTTGAGGCTGTCGACGAACACGACGTCGGCGTCGTGTTCGCGGGCCAGCCGGAGCAGGCCCTCCGGGTCGGCGGCGAGGTCGCACGGCGGCGGGCCCACCCAGAACCGGATGATCTCGGACAGGTACTGGCGGCCGAACTCAGCCTCGGCGTCGGTGAACATCCTGGCCAGGTTGCGGCGGGCCTGCTCGGGTCGGTCCATGGCCAGGTACAGCACCCGCTGCTGGCACGGTTCGACCGGGTAGCCGAGCACGTCGCCGGGGGGCAGGCCGGCGACTGCGCGGAGCAGCTGCCCGGCGAGGGTTGTCTTGCCGACGCCCTGCGGGCCGGCGATCATCAGTGCCTCGCCGCGTGCCCACAGGATGTCTGCGCCTGTGCCCCACAGGGCGGGCGGGGTCGGTGGTAGGTCGAGCAGGAAGGTGGCGCCGTCGTGGACGCGGGCCGCGTCCGCGGCCCGGGCCTTGGCCTCTGCCGCCTGCTCTTCGGCGAAGATCTGTTCGGCGGCGTGGCGGGCGCGCAGGAGGGTGAGCTGCCGTTCGGTTTCCTCGGCCTGCCGTTGCCGTTGGCGGGCGGCCAGCACCTCGGCGCGCAGTTGCTCCTCCTGCCGCTGCCACGCCTCGTGTTCGTCGGGGCTGAACGGGTCTTCAGGCGGCGCCACGCTCATGCCTTCCCACAGGTCGATGTCGGTCACGCCGCTGCTCCCAGGTGGATGGGGGCGCCGGTTTCCCAGTCGACGGGCCCGCCGGGGTGGATCCGGTAGGGGCGGCCGGCCCGGGCGGCCGCCGCTCGGGCGGCCCGGTCCATCTCGGCCAGCTCGCGGGCGACCCGTCGCTCGTTGGTTTCTCGCCAGGTGTGGGCCGCGAATGCGGCGTGCATGATGGCGAGGTCGTCGAGGAGGGCCGCGGTGCGGCCGGAGTCGTAGGCGAGGCGCATCAGGTAGGCGACCTGCTCGCGGGTGAAGGTCTGCTGAGGGCCCCGCAGTGCGTCGCTGGCGGCGAGGATGCCGCCGGCGGTTGGGTGTGTCATCGGGTCCCCCCCTAGGTCTCGTTTTGGTGCGGGTGGGCTGGTGCCCCGTCGCGCGCTCGATGCGCGGTGCCGGCCTGGTCCGGGCGGGGCTGTTCGGAGTCAGAACGGAGGCTCGTCGTCGTCTCGCGACGCCGTCCTCGGAAAGCCGGCGTCGGCGGTCCGCGTCCGGCCGGGCGTGGCCGGGGCGGGGGTGGCGGTCGCCCACGGGTCGTCGGCTGGGCCGGTGGCCGGTGCGGCGCCGGGGCCGGAGCGGGTCATCTTCTGGACCTGGGCGGTGGCGTACCGGAGGCTGGGGCCGATGGAGTCGATGACGAGTTCGATGCGGCTGCGCTTCTCGCCCTCGCGGGTTTCGTAGCTGTTGGTCTTGAGTCGACCGGTGATGACGACCTCGTCGCCGCGGCGCAGGCTTTCGGCGACGTTCTCGGCCTCCTGGCGGAACAGGGTGCCGTCGAGGAAGCACACGTCGCCGTCGACCCATTCGCCGTTGGCGTCGCGCTTGCGCTGGTTGAAGGCGATCCGCAGCCGGCAGATGGCGGTTCCGGTGGCGGCGAACCGCAGCTCGGGGTCGTCGGTGAGGCGACCGACGCCGTGGATGGTGGGCAGGCTCATGCGACACGCTCCCCGCTGGCAGCGGTGATCTCGGCGACGGTCACCGGGTCGGGCGGGAACGCCTCGTCGCGGCTGATCTCCTTCCGCTTGAGCGACTGGAACAGCACGCCGAGTTCGGCGACGTCCTCGGCCGTCCACTCGGCCCGCGGCCGACCGACCTTCCTCTCCAGCTGTTCGAGGGTGATGCCGCCGCGAGCGAACTGGTCGATCGCGCTCTGGACGCGCTGGGCGAGCTGTTCGCCGGTGACAACGGTCAGCGTGCGCCGGCAGATCTCCTCGGCCTCGTCGGTGAACCACTTCGGCAGGACCGAGTAGATGGCCTGCCGTACCCGCCGGGCGCCCTGGTTGGCGTTGTTTTCGTAGATGTCGCGCAGGTCGACGAGCCGTTCCGCACCGCCGCGCTTGTCCCGCCGGTGGGGCACGATGAAGATCTGCGCCGAGCGGGTGTTCGTTTCGACGTCCCAGGCAAACGCTTGCATCTCGCTGATGCCGGCGGCGTCGTCGCGGCGCAGCTCGGCGACCCCGTACTGGATGTTGCCCCAGCACAGGGCGAGCTCGCGGGCCAGGTAGACGGACGGGCCGGTGACGGTCTGCCCGGAGCGGGGGAAGGCGTAGAAGGCCTGCCCGGCGAGTCCGGGCTGGCTGCAGGCGCGGCGCATGCGGGCAACCGCCTGGTCAATGTCACGCGGGCACTGCTGGGCGACTTGGACGGCGGCGGCTACCTCGGCGACCGCCCGGGACTGTTCGATGACGGTGGCTTGTCCGAGGATCTCCGGGGTGGGGACTGCCGGGTTGGTGATGCGATCGAGGGCGGTCACCAGACCTCCTTGGTGTGTTGGTTCTCTGCCCAGGCGGGCAGCGGGATCAGGGGGATGTCGTCGCCGTAGCCGGGCCACACGCCGGTCCGGACGCATTCGGCGTAGATGCCGATCGCTTCGCGGTTGCGTGCCTGTCCGATCCGCTCGGCAACCGGGTCGAGCTGGACGACTCGGATCAGGTGTGGCGGGTCTTTCTCGACGAAGACGAAGACGAACCGCGCGTCGATGCCGAGGACGCTGGCGCCGTCGAGGTACCAGGCGGCCTGCTGGTGGTAGCCGTGGGTGTGGATGGCCCGCTGCAGGTTCGCCAGGTCGGCGCTGACGCAGGTCTTGAGGTCGACGATGATGGGCCGGCCGTCGGTCTGGTCGCGCAGCCAGTCGTATCGGGCTCGCAGCCAGACGCCGGTGTCTGCGTCGATCCACGCGGCGGTCACCTCGGGCCGGCCGGTGGACGGGTCGAGCAGTGCGCCGGCGAGCGGGTGTTGACGCAGGGCGCTGACCATGGCGCGGGCCCGGTCGTAGTCGGCGGCGAGTACTGGTGTCCGGCCGGCCGCCCACGCCTCGTCGCGCTGCTCGCGGGCAGTCCTGGTGCGCCAGTCGGGGGCGTCGATGACGGTGATGTCTGCGCCGGCGCCGAGGGCGAGCCGGTGCACGGTCTTGCCGAGGTCGAACTCGGGCCGGCTGGTGGGCGTCGGGTGGTCGAGCTGCCACCGGTACTTCGCCGGGCAGGACGGTGGCAGGAGGAGACGTGCTCCGGTGCTGGACAGCGAACCGCCGGGGATCGGGTCGGCGTGGTAGTCGGCATCGGGGATGCCGTCGTACAGGCCGGGCCGGGTGATCGTGGTGGTCATGCTGTCCTCTGCCGTGGTCGCTGTCGGTTGTGGAGTGGGATGACGGGGGCGAGGTCGTCGCAGCCGGGGTGTCGGTCGTGTCCGCCGGCTGCGGCGGCGGGGTCGAGGGGCCATCCGCAGCCGGCGGCGCAGGCTGGCCAGCCGTTGGCGGCGCGGACGGCGGCGGCTGGGCTGGCCCAGCGGGAGCCGGCTACCCCAGCCGGCTCCCGCCTGCTGTTGTTGGTCATGCCGGGTGGTGGATGGGGCAGGCGCCGGCGAGGCGGAGTGCGCGGGCGATGGTGTCGGTGTTGATGGTGATCACTGCTGCGCTCCTCGGGTGGCTGGTGCTGGGCTGAGTGCGATGGCCTCGGCGGGGGTGAGGCGGTGCAGTTGTGCGCGGCGCCGCTGGCCCTCGGTGAGTCCGCCCCAGACCCCGTGCTGCTCGCCGTTGTTGAGCGCCCAGGTGAGGCACTCCTGGCGGACGGGGCAGGCGGTCCGGCAGATACGGATGGCGGCGTCGGCGACAGATGATGTGTCGGAGATGGGGAAGAACAGTTCCGGGTCGGTGTCGCGGCAGGCGGCCCGGTGGCGCCAGTCGGTCATCGGGGGCACCTCGTGTCGGCTGAGATGGTGGGCAGGAGGCCGGTGCGGTCGTTGGGGCCGGCGTGGAGCCGGCGGGTGGCGTAGTAGGTGGGGGCGAGGGTCTGCCGGGCGGCCGGGCTGGGGGTGGGTGGCATCCAGTCGGCGGGGACCCGGAGTGGGGCGGGGATGAGCCGCCGGCCGGCGGCGGGTGGGGTGTCGTCGGCGGCACGGTGTCGGCCGCCGCGGTCGAGGTGGAGTGGCATCAGGCACCCCCTGTCATGTCGGGCCGCCACTGGTGGCTGGCGGCGAGCCGGTCGAGGTGGGCCAGCCAGCCGGCGGCCGACTGGTGGATGACCCACGCCTGGCCGCAGCAGCGCATGGCCTCGATGTCGAGGGCTGCGGCTCGGGTGGTGTTGCCGCGGACCTGGGCGGTGATCGCCTCGCGGCGGAGGCGTTGTCCACGCTGGGAGAGGACTCGCGCCCAGCGGAGCTGGGTGTTCAGCCGCTGTCGTTGGCGGGTGATCCAGCCGGGTAGGTCTTGGGTGAGGTCGCAGCAGGCGTGCCCGGGGTGGGGGATCATGCGGGCCTGGGTCATGCGTCGGCCCTCCGGGGCAGGAGGGTGCGGATGGCGTGGGCCATCTGCTGGGGGACGACGCCGTTGCCGAGCACGCGCAGGGCCGCGGTGCGGGGCAGGTGGTCGGTGACCCATCCGGAATCGAGCCCCATCAGCCACTCCACAAACCGGGGCGACAGGCGCGGCTGCCCCCGAGTGCCGGGTTCGGTCGGCTCCGGTGCGGGCCGGCCGGTGATCTGCTCCCAGCGGCGGATGGCCGGGGCGTACTCGCCCCACCGGTCGGCATAGGCGGCGACCGGGGTCGGCAGGAACTGGACGACGGCGGACGGCAACGCCAGGTCGCCGGATGATCCGCGCTGGTTGGGGCCACCCTTGGTCCCGTCGGTGGCGCGCGGCGTGGGCAGCAGTGCGGAGACAGCGGTACGCAGGTCCGGGCCGCCGTCACCATGCGCGCCGGGCCCCCGTACGTCGGAGGTTGTCGGTGTGGGCAGGAGGTTCACGGCGACCTCGTTGAGGGGTCGCGCGTTGCGGTCCATGATGTTGGACCCGCCCGACCTCCAGTCCCGCGCGGCCGGCGTCGGCAGCAGCGACACGGCGTCGTCCAAGAATCGCTTGCCGACGGCGTACCGGGCTGCGGCTGTCTCGGGGGACAGGGTGCCGGTGCCCCGGCCAAGGGCGGCGTTCGGGGTCGGCAGCAGGGTCACGCCGGCAGGTCCAGCGGCACCGAATCCCACTCGCCCGGCGGGCAGGGTCCCATCGGGCGGACAGCCCGCCTCCGCTGGCCACGCGACGATGAAGACCCTCGCTCTGCGGTGCGGAGCGCCGACGTCGGAAGCTCGGAAAGTCCCGTAGCGTCCCACATACCCGAGGCGGGCCAGGCCCTGAACGACTCGGGCCATAGCGTCCCCGCGACTCGCAGTGAGCAGCCCAGGGACGTTCTCGAACACGAGCAGCCGGGGTCGTGCGACCAATCGGCCAACAGCGTCCGCGATGTCATCGAAGAGCCACCTCTCGTCGGCGACGCCCATCCGGCGCCCCGCAGCTGACACGGGCTGGCACGGGAATCCGGCGGTGAGCACGTCGACCGGCTCGGCCCGGCTCCAGTCGACCTCACGCAGGTCGCCGAGGTTGGGCACGTCGGGCCAGTGGGCGGCGAGCACCCGGGACGCGTCGGGGTCGATCTCGGCGTGCCAGGCGTGCCGGACCGGGCCGATGGCCATCTCGATACCGAGCTCGATGCCGCCGTATCCGGAGCACAGCGAGCCGATGGTCAGCGGCGTCATGACCTAGACCTCCGGTTGGGCAGGTGGGGTCGGGTGGCCGACCGCCAGCCGTTGCGGTGCCTGTCGGCGGTCGCGGCCCGGGTCGGGCTCGTGTCGATGCGGCTGGCGACCATGGCGGCGTGCATGGCCTCGACGCGGTGGGTGAGTCGCCGGATGGCCAGCCAGTAGCCGGCGATGGCACCGGCGGCGATCGCGGCGAGGATCGCGAGGACGGTCATCAGCCCACCGCCCTGACCAGGCTGCCGATGGCGCCGGCCCACGTGTCGCTGCCGGCGATCAGCTCACCGGCCGGGTCGACCGCCCGCCAGCGGACCGACGTCGCACCACCACGGCCCAGGAACAGCGGCACGACCGCGCCGACCGACCGGCTGGTCGCGTCGTCGCGGTGGACGGCGAATCGCCGGCCGGCGTCGTCGCGGCGGATGGACACCCGGACGCCGTACGCCTGGTATCCGACACAGCCCGAGGACATGGCGATGCTGAGCCGCGGGTACTGCCGCAGGTCCGACTCGGCACAGACGATCCACGCCTCGGCGGCTGCTTTGGCGGCGTCGACCGTCGACCCGAGCCGTACCCCGATGTCGGGCCGGCCCCACTCGTCGTCCTCGATGAGGTGCCAGCCGGGGGTGTAGCCGCGGGCGTCGGCCGCCATCCGGTCGAGCTTGACAATGCGGTGCGACCGGCCGCCGTGCCAGGCGACGTGCTGCGCGGTCTGCGGGTCCCATCGCCAGTCGAGCAGCCGGCCGAACCACTGGCTCATCGGGTCACCACCGCCTCGGCGTGCTCCGCGCGGAGCGCGTCCGCGAGCACCTGGTCGTCGTGGCCGGCGGTGACCCACTCCTCCAGCACCGGGCGCGCCGGCCCGACCGTGTACGACCAGCACGGCGGGCTGTCGCGGAGGACGACGCAGGCGTCCGGCTGGCGCTCGTCGGGTAGGTGGACGTCGATGGTGGCCGGCACCAGGCGGACCCCGTCCGGGCCGGTGATCTCTCCGTCCTGGTGGGGTGCGTCACCGGCCAGGATCGCGGCGCTGATGGCCACGGCGCCGGCGGCCGTCTCGGCGATCCAGTAGCGCGTGCCGGCGAAGTCCTTGCGGCGAAGGTGCGTCATCATCATCGGGTCACGCTCGCGGTCGGGGTCGGCCGGGGTCGGCGACGTCCGCGACGGGGATGCCGTCCTCGGCCAGGACCGCCAGGGCCCGGACGAGTCGGCTGAGCGCCTGCTCCCGGCGCAGCGTCTGCCGCTGGTACCACTCGGCGTCCCGCATGCCGGCGACGTCCGCGTAGCCCCAGTCCATGCACGCGTGGCCGTAGCGGCGCGCCATCGCCTCGATCGAGGCGCGCAGGACCGCGACCTGCCGGTGCCGGTCGTAGCAGACGGTGCCCGCCGGCCCGGTGACGGTCCAGCGTGGGGACCCGTCGGCCGGGTGGGTGGTCTTGTGGGGGGTGAGCACAGGTACTCTCTCCTCTGCGGTCGTGGCGTCCTCGCGCGGTCTTGGCGGATTGGCGGGGGCGCCGGTTGTGTGTCTCGGGTCGGGTGGCCCGGACGTGTCAGGCGGCGGGCCGCTGGCTGCGTCGCCGGCGGCGTCGCACCTCGGCGGACTTGGCGGCGAGGCGGAGGAAGTACGCCCGCCGCGCGGATTCGGCACGGCGCGCCCGCTCGGCCGGCGGCAGCTTCCCTTCCGGGTCGACCTCGCGCTCGAATCGGTCGATGAACGCCTTGCGGGCGGCGGCGGTCGCCTCGGTCCGGTCTGCGGTGTGCGCCCACCTGGTGTGGGCGGCGGCCTGGGCGGTGAGGCGTCGGATGGTGCTCATACGATCGCCTCACGGAACATCTGCTCGTAGGGGATCTTGGGGTACCGGAGCCGGACCCGGGCGATGAACTCGGCGGACACCGGCTGGCCGCGCAGGATGCGCGAGAGGTTGCCGTCGTCGACGCCGAGGTCCTCGGCCATCTCCTCGATCGTCTCGAGTCCCAGGTCGGCGACGAGGGACGTGTATCGATCGGATCGCAGGAAGACCTTGGGCCGGCCATCCGTGGATGCCTGCATGCATGCAGCCTAGCGCTGTGCATGCAAGCATGCAACACTCGCTGCGGAGAGATTGCACAAATGCAGTAAGAGATCGGGATCAGTCCATACGCAGTTCGCGCAGGTCACCGCGATAGATCTTCAGATCCGCAGCCCATGGGCTACATGGAGGGCTCTCGCCAGCCGGGCCCCGAGTCCTCGTGCCTACACGAGGATTGCCGTAATCTCCTGCATGTGAGCAGCGAGCGCGCAGCAGCATGGGACGTAGACGGGTTTCGGAAGTACGTCATTGGGCACGCCCAGCGCGCCCGAGTCGCCCATGACCAAGCCAGCCTGGCCAAGTTGACCAAGATCGACAGCGGCCTCCTTGGCCGCTACTTCCGGGGCGAGATCCAGCCCGGCCCGGCGAATCTCCGCCGGATCCAGACCGCGATCCCTGGTACGACGATGCAGGAACTGCTAGTCCTCGCCGGTCGTGCGGAGCGCGGCCAGTTCGACCAGCCGCAGGTCTCCCACCCGCTCGCGCAAGAGGTGGACCGGCTCCTTGGCGACAAGTCGCCCCTGCCTGAGGAGGAGCGGCGGCTGCTCGTCGAGATGCTGGAGCGGATCCTGGACAAGTACAGCAATGTCCAGCGCATCGCCTGACTACAGCCGGTCCCCCAGCGCCAGCCGTCGGTACGCCTGCTGGGCACGCTCCGCCGCGTCCACCCGGCCGTAGCGGTCCAGCATCTGCCGGCTCCGCCACCCGCCCAGCACCATCAGGTCGCCCTCCTGTCCCCCGGCCGCCCGGAACTGGCTCGCCCATGTGTGACGGAACATGTGAGGGTGCAGCTTGACGCCCACCAGCGCGGCGCGGCGCTGCAGCGCCGCCTTGATACCGTCCGCGCCCAGCGTCGGCCGGCCCCGGTCGCCCAGCCACAGCGTGTCCAGGTCGGCGTACGGGTGGCGGCGCCGCTCGCGTAGGTAGCGATCTAGCGCCCGGGCGGCCTTCACGCCCACTGGCACAGCTCGGCGACGAGGGCCGGACCGGTTTGTACCTTTCCCTTCGACAAACAGGATCCGGTCGCGGATCTCTACGGCGTCGACTGTGAGTCCAGCCACTTCAGCCAGGCGGAGCCCGCCGTCGGCGAAGACGTAGATGATCGCTGCGTCTCTCCGGTCGCGGAACGTCGCACGGTTGCAGGTGCCGAGGATGGCCCGGATCTGGTCGAGGCTGAGTACCGGCGTGGTCTGGTCGTTGGGCCGCGGTGTCTTGAGGCCGTCGGTGGGGTCCGACGGGCACTCTCCCTCCTCGACCGCCCACCGGAAGAAGCCGCGGACGGCGGGGAACCAGGTGCGGGCCGTGCTGCTGGACGTCCGGTTCCGGGTGTCGACGACCCATGCCCGGATTTGGTCTCTGGTGGTGTCGGCAGGTCCTGTACCGGGGTGGTGGTCAGCCAGCCAGGTCGCCAGATTGCGGACGGCACCCAGGTAGCTGCGCACGGTGGCCGGCGAGTAGCCGTCGGCCTCCAGCGCCAGCCTCCAGGAGTCGGACAGGAGAGCGAAATCGGGGTGCGCAGCGACAGGCATGAGGCAAATTTAGCCGGACTGCCAGCGCTGTACGCAAGGACGACGCATCCGCTCTGGCCGCGTTTCAGCTGCTCAGCATAGCTTTCAAGGTCTCCGCATTAGTCTGCGCGTAGTCCCGATAACAGTTGTTGAGCAGGACGTGCGTCTCCGCCGCCTCCTCGGCCAGTCCCCGCAGCTTCGGTGCCCACTCCGCCAGCTCGCGCTCCGAGTACCGGTAGCCGAACCGCTGGTAGATGTCCCGACTGTCCCACCTCGTGCTGTGGCCGTGGAATCGCACCATCGCCAGGTCGGCGGTCGCGGCCAGCACCGGCGGCACCGACGAGCGATAGCCCTGCGGCATGTCGACGCAGACGTACGGCAGGCGGTGTCGGCGCAGGAAGTCGAGGGTCTCCGCGGCGTTGTCGCCGGCGAACCACGAGGCGTGCCGAAGCTCGACGACAGCCCGCATCGGGGCGCAGCGCTCCCGTACCTCGAGCAGGTACTGTTTGTTCGTGCGCCGGATGGTGAACCACGGCGGGAACTGGAACAGGACGGCGCCGAGCTTGCCGGCCCTGGCCAGCGGCTCCAGCGCCGCCAGAAACCGGCTCCAGACCTCCTCGTACGCCTGCGCGGTCAGGTCGGCCGGGTAGAGAGGTTCCGCTTCTCCGTGCGCGGCCGGAGATCCCGGTACAGCGCGGAGACCCGGGTCGGATGCCCGGTGAGCAGGCTGAACGCCTTCACGTTGACGGTGAAGTCCGCCGGCGTCCGCGCCGCCCACAGCTGGACGGTCCGTTCCGCCGGCGGTGCGTAGTAGGTGGCGTCCACCTCGACCAGGGGAAAGCGACTGGCGTAGTGGGCGAGACGCCGCTGCGGGGTGTCCGCCGACGGCGGATACCAGCCCGACTCCAGCAGGGTCCGGTCCGTCCACGACGCGGTGCCGACCTTGATCCGGCCCATCGCTCCCGTTCACCCGGCCCTGGCCACGGCTCCCCGGGCACCCGACCACGGCGGCGGCTCCGGTTCGACGCCGCGCCGGCGGGCGGGCCGACGGAGCCGCTGGACCGGCCGGGACGACCCGCCCGACCAGGAAACCGGCCCGGTCAGGCCGCCGCCCGCCGTTCCCGGGTCTGCTTGCAGGAGACGCAGGTGGTCGCGGCGGGGAAGATTTCCAGCCGTTCGACCGGGATCGACGACCCGCAGCCCTCGCACCAGCCGTACGTCCCCTCGTCCAGCCGGGTCAGCGCGTGTTCGAACTGCGCCCGCCGGTCGAGGATGGCCCGCAGCAGTGACTGCGCCGTATCCCGTTCGGCCGTCTTCGTGCCACTGTCGGCCTGGTCGTCGCCGGCGGTGTCACCGAACTCGACCACCCGGAGCACCTGGCTCTGCGCCAATGCCTCGTCGTACTCGACGGTCAGCTCGTCGTAGCGAGCCTGCAGGGCGCGGCGGATCTGGTCGATCTCCGCCTCAGAGCGACCGGTGCCGACTGTCTCGTTGACCAGCATGCGCTGCCTGCCTTTCCGTCGGGGCGACGGATCCTGCGGTCCTGGACGGGATTGTCCGGTGCGGTCCGTCACGAGCAGCGCGAGTACCCGCCGGCCACGGGCGGCAAACCGCCAACCTCCCGGGGTCACCCGTCCAGGGCGTCGATCACCGCCGGGTGGCGCGGGTCGTCGATCCGGACCACCACGTCGGCGAATGCCGCAGGATTGACCTCGGTGGCGTACCGGGCGAAGGCCGGCAGCGTCCACTGCCACTCCGGCGGGGTACGACGGGCGAGCGCGCCCGCCGAGAGGACAAGGTGGATGGTGAGGTCGAACGGAAGGCCGCCACCGAGCAGCAGCCCGCCGCTGACCACGACCACCCCGGTCGGGGGCAGGCCGAGGTAGTCGGCGCGAGTGGCCCGGTCGGTCTCCGGATCCCACAGGGAAGGGAGGATCCGGCCGGACCCGCCCGGGCCGGCCGGAATCAGCACCTCGCGGCGCAGACCCGCCTCGTCGAGCCAGTCGGTGTAGTACGCGTCGGGATTGGTCCGGCCGTGCTCGTACCGCAGGGATGCCGGGCGCAGGAAGTACCGGGTGTCGACATGGACCGCCGGGCGGCCCCGGACCCGCAGGGGGTCGACCAGGGCGACGGCGAGCCGGCCGGGCTCGGCGGCCGGCGGCCCGTCCACCGCGACCCGCAGCCGACCGTCGGGGCGGGCGCCGGCCAGCCGGTCGGCCAGCTCGGTGACGAGCAGCTCGGGGGTGATCGGTCGGACCCGCACCCACCCATCCTGCCCAATCCACGACCACCGGGTCGGGCGGCCCCCGATCCGCCACCGGGTCGCCGGCCTCCGGTCTGCCACCGCGTCCGAGGCGGTCGAGCCGGGTCAGGTCGGGACGCGGCGAGGGCGGGGCCGTCAGGGCCGTGCCCTGGCCGAGGCGCGCCGCGGAGCCGGTCTCGGCCGTGCCGGGCCGCTCGGTCCGCGGAGGCGCCCGCCCCGGCTCGGGCCACAGCGGCGGTCAGGCGTCACGACGGCGGAGCACCAGGTAACCGCCGACCAACGCGGCGACGGTCCAGAGGACGAGGATTCCCACCCCGGTCCAGGGGCCGTACTCGCGGGCCCAGCGAGGGTCGTCCTGCGGACCGGCCAGATGCATGATCACCCAGGTCGTCTGGTCCGGCAGGTACTGGGTGACCGTCCGCAACCCCGGGACGTTGCCGAGCCCCTGCGAACCGAGGAGGAAGACAGGGAGCAGGGCCGACAGCGACCACACGGCGCTGCGGAGCAGCGCCGCCACGCCGAGGGCGAAGAGGGTCAGAAGGGTGAGGTGCAGCCCGGCGCCGACGAGCGCGGCCGAGAGCCCGTCCGCTCCGGTCGGCACGGCGTACGGGCCGAGGACCACCTGGGCGACGACAAGGGTGGTCAGCACGGTCGCCACCGCGGCCACCGCGCTCGGGACGGCGGCGGCGAGCACCTTGCCGACGTACCAGCGGCCGCGGTGCGGTACCGCCAGCAGGCTGGCCCGGATCGAACCCGACCGGTACTCGACCCCGACGGCCAACACCCCGAAGACGACCATGGCGAGCTGGCCGAGGGTGACGCCGTAGAACGTGGCGAAGAGCGGGTCGAAGTCCGCCTGCCGCTGTGGCGGCTGGTGGGGAAGACTCGTCCGGAAGCTCAGCGCGATCAGCGCGGTCAGCCCGACGGTGACCACGAACGCCGCCGCGAGGGTCCAGTAGGTCGACCGGAGGGTGCCGAGCTTGGTCAGCTCGGCGGCGACGACCGCACGCAGCGGGTTCCCGACCGTCCGGGACACCGGACCGGTCGCCGCCACGGTCCGGGCCGGCCCGCTGCGCGCCACCGGTCCGCTCGGGGCCCGCTCGCCTGATGTGGCGCCGTTCATTCCTGCCCTCCCCTCCCGGGTTGCCCGGCTGCCTGGCCGACAAGCCGCATGAATGCCTCTTCCAGGGCGGCCGGCTGGTTGCCGATCTCGTGGACCGTCAGCCGGTGTGCCGACACCAGTTCGCCGACCCGGGCCGCCTCGACGCCGTACGCCCGCAGCGTCCCGTCCGAGGCCGACCGGACCTCGACGCCGGCCCCGGCCAGTACGTCACGGAGCCGCTCCGGCTCCGGGGTCCGGATCCGGACATATCCGCCGGAGTGGGCCGCGACGAACTCCCGCGTCCCGGTGTCGGCGAGCAGCCGGCCACGATCGATCACCACCAGGTGGTCGGCGGTGAGCGCCATCTCGCTCATGAGGTGGCTGGAGACGAAGACCGTGCGCCCCTCGGCGGCGAGCCCGCGCATCAGCTCGCGGATCCACCGCACGCCCGCGGGGTCGAGCCCGTTGACCGGCTCGTCGAAGAGCAGCACCGGCGGGTCCCCGAGCAGGGCGGCGGCGACGCCGAGCCGCTGGGCCATACCGAGCGAGAATGTGCCGACCCGGCGCCGCGCCACGTCGGCCAGCCCAACCACGGACAGCACCTCCCGGACCCGGGACCGGGGGATCTGGTTGCTGCGGGCGAGCCAGAGCAGGTGGTGGAACGCCCGACGGCCCGGGTGCGCGGCGCCCGCATCCAACAGCGCCCCGACGTGCCGCAGCGGCGCGCTCCGCGCCCGGTACGGGGCGCCGTCGATCAGCACCTCGCCCCCGCTCGGATGGTCGAGACCGAGCATCATCCGCATCGTCGTCGACTTGCCGGCGCCGTTCGGTCCGAGAAAGCCCGTCACCTGCCCGGGGCGGACCGTGAAGGTGAGCCCGTCGACGGCGACGACGCGCCCGTAGCGTTTGCGAAGTTCCCGTACCTCGATCATTCGGACGACGGTAGGCAGCCACGACGGCCCGCACAGTCGGCGAAAGTCGGCGCGACCGGCGCCGAAAGTGGACCAGCGCCCGGCGACGGCGCCGACGGGCGGGACGTAGCCTGCTGGCATGGGCACTCGTCTCCTCGCCGCCGCCGTCCTCGTCGCGGACACCGCGCTGCTGGTTGCCGGGCGCCCCGACCTCCCGCTCTGGGTGGTTGCGGGATACGTACTGGTCGCGGCGCTGGCGATCGCGCTGTCTGGGCGGGCCCCACTGGTGGCCCTCGGCGTCGCGCTCGTCCTCGCCCCGGCGACCGGCACGGCGTACGTGCTCCTGCTCTGGACCGCGTACCGGGCGGGGCGGGGGGTGCTGTCCCGCCCCGGGACCGGCGTGCTGGTCGGCCTCACCGTCGGCGCCCTCGCCGTCCGGCTCGCGGCGGTGCCCGCGCGGTCCGGCGCGCTCACCACCCTGGTCGCCAGCTACCTGGTCTTCGTGGGGCTGCCCGTGCTGACCGGCCGTTACCTCGCCCAGCAGGGGCGGCTGGTGGCGACGCTCGAACGGCACAACCGGCAGTTGCGCCGGGAGCGGGAGCTGCTCGCCGAGCAGGAGCAGCTCCGGGAGCGGCTGCGAATCGCCCGGGACATGCACGACTCGCTCGGTCACCGACTCAGCCTGGTCTCCGTCCAGGCGGCCGCGCTGGAGGTGTCGCCGCAGCTGCCGCCGGCGCAGCGCGAGGCCGTCCGGCAGCTGGCGGACGCGGCCCGGCGGGCCGCGGCGGAGCTGTACGAGCTGGTCGGGGCCCTGCGGGGCGCACGGACCGGCGCGGATCGGCCGGCCGACCTGTCGGCCGTGCCCGCCCTGATCGCCGAGTTCCGGGCGGCCGGGGTCCCGGTGACCTCCCACCACTCGGGGCGACCGCGACCGCTCTCCCCTGCCGCCGGGCAGGCGGCATACCGGGTGGTGCAGGAGGGCCTGACGAACGCCGCCAAGCACGCGCCGGGACGCCCGGTGACGGTACGGCTCCGGTGGGAGCCCGACGCCCTCCTCGTGGAGCTGGTCAACCCGCTTCCGGCGGACGGCCGGCCGCACCGCCGGATCGCGCACGCGGGCGTACCGGCGAGCGGGGCGCCGGCCGACGCCGCCGCTCCGGGTGTGGTAGTCGACGGCAGTCCGGGGCGGCCGGGTACCCGCGCCGAGGTCGGACCCGAACCCGCCGGCCCGGAGTCCGGCGGGCACGGGCTCGCCGGGCTCCGCGAGCGGGTGGCGAGGGCCGGCGGAATCGTCGGCCATGGACGGACCGGGGACCGGTGGCGGCTCGCCGCGATGCTGCCCACCGTCACCGGGCAGATCGAGGAGCGACCGGCCCTGGACCGGACCGGGTCCGTCCGGTCGGTCGGGCTCGGCATCGCCGCCGCCGTCGCCATGTTCCTGCTCCTGCCCGCGAGCATGCTGCTGGGTGGCCGGTAGGTGGTCCGGGTCCTGGTCGCTGACGACGAACCGCTGATCCGGACCGGCATCCGGACCGTGCTGGAGTCGACCGGCGAGATCGAGGTGGTGGCCGAGGCCGGGGACGGCCGAACGGCGGTGCACGAGGCGCTCCGGCACCGCCCGGACGTGGCGTTGCTCGACATCAGGATGCCGGTCCTGGACGGGCTGGCGGCCGTCGAGGAACTGCGCCGGCGGCTGCCGGGGCTCCGGGTCGTCCTGCTGACCTCGTTCGGTACCGAGCCGAACGTGTTGCGCGCCGTGCAGCACCGGGTGGCCGGCTTCGTCCTGAAGACCTGCACGCCCGACGAGCTGGTCCGGGCGGTCCGGGCCGCGAACGACGGTGACGCCTACCTCTCCCCCGCGGTGACCCGACTTCTGCTCGGTCTGGTCTCTCCCGTGGCGGCGGAGCGCCGGCGCCGGGCTGCCGAACGGCTGGCGGCGCTGAGCCCCCGAGAGGTGGACGTCCTGCGTCTGCTCGCCGACGGCCTGGCCAACGCTGACATCGGCCGTCGACTGCGGATGAGCGAGGCGAGCGTCAAGACCTACGTCAGCCGGATCCTGACCAAACTCGACTGCACCAACCGGGTGCAGGCGGCCCTGCTGGCCCGGGACGCCGGCCTGTCGGCCCCGGCGTCCACACGGGATACCTGAGGCCGGCCGCGGTCAGGCGTTGCGGTCGATGGTGATCACGGCATCGTCGGCGAGCCGGTAACCCACCCCGTAGACGGTGGTGATCAACGGCACGTCGGTGCCGACCTTGCCCCGGAGCCGGCGGATGTGCACGTCCACGGTCCGCAGCCCGGTGTGCTCGTACCCCCAGACCGCGGACAGGAGTTGCAGCCGGGTGAAGACCCGACGCGGGTGGTCGACCAGGTGCATGAGCAGGTCGTACTCCAGGCGGGTCAGCGGCAGCGGCTCGCCGTCCCGCAGCACCGACCGGGACGCGGCGAGGATGTGCAGGCCACCTCGGCGTTCCTCGGTCGCGGGACGGGCGGCCGAGGCGGGCGGGTCGGCCCGGCGCTCGCTCTGGGCCGGAAGGCCGCTGACGGTCGCCTCACCCCGTTCCACCAGCTCCCGCGCGGCCTCGAGCAGGCGGCGGGCCGGCGCGGTCAGCGTCTCCTCACAGCCGACGAGCGGGATGGAGAGCGTGACGGTCAGGGTCGGCGAGGTGGCACCGGGACGTCGGGACGATCCAGGGGGTCTACCGGGTCCGGCCGGTTGGGTGAGCTGCCACCCGGCACGCGACGAGGTAGGGCTGACCGACATGGTTCTCCAGAGGGTCGTAGATCGTCTGGGTTGGCGCCTCAGATGCGCGAGACGGCGGGGTACGGCTGATGGTGTCGGGCCGCCCGTGGCGTCCCCGGAGTGGTTGCCCCGCCGTGCCGGACGCCTCGGTCGCGGACCGCGCTCCGCGTACGTCGCTGTCCACGCCGCTGCCGGCGGGGTCGGTGACGGGACCGTACGACGGGACGGGACCGCAGGCATGCGGCACATCCCGGCCATCGAGCGCCGTGGCCCGCCGACTCGTCGACGTCATCTGACCGCTTTCGCGCGACGGCCGCGAGTTCCACCACTCACCACCCGTCACCCAGACGCGGCTTGGCACGATCATTGGCACTCCTTGGCTGCTCCGGGTTTTCCCCCACGGCCCGAAACGCCGCCCAACCGATGCTTCCGGCGCGCGCGGCGGGGGTCAAGGGGACACGGCGTTGCATGACTGTGACAATCGACAAACTCAACGGAATCGCTTGCTTGCTCTTAGTACCAGATCTTGTCGCCCGTCGCGTACCCGGCAGGATGGTCGCCATGCGGGGGGTGCTGACGGGGTTCCTGGTCATCTGGTCGGTCACCCTGGTCGGCTACCTGGTCGGTCGGTACGGTCTGCTCGGCCCGGAGGGGACGGGGGTGGTCGCCCGGCTCGTCTTCCTGATCGCCACCCCGGCCCTACTCTTCAGCACGCTCGCCCGGTCCACCGTGGCCGGCCTGGTCACGCCCGCGCTGGCCGCCTTCGTGCTGAGCACCCTGATCGTCGCCGCGGTCTACCTGCTCGTCGCCCGCTACGCGTGGCGCCGGACGACGGGAGAATCCGTCGTCGGTGCCCTCTGCGCCTCGTACGTCAACGCCGCCAACCTGGGCATCCCGGTCGCCGCGTACGTGCTGCGGGACGTCTCCGTCGTGGCCCCCGTCCTGATCTTCCAGGTGCTGGTCGCGGCGCCGCTGGCGCTCGCCGTCCTGGACCTCACCGCGACCGGGCGCCGCCCCTCGCTCCGCCGGCTGGCCCTGCTGCCGGCCCGGAACCCGATCATGCTGGGCTGCGCCGCCGGCCTCGCCGTCGCGGTCTCCGGCTGGCACCCGCCCGCCGAGGTGATGCGTCCCTTCGAGCTGGTCGGGTCGGCCGCCGTTCCGCTGGCGCTGCTGGCCCTCGGCATGGCGCTACCCGGCAGCCGCCCGCTCGCCGGCACCACCGCCGACATCCCCCGGTACGTCGCCGTGGCGCTGAAGGTGGTCGTCCAGCCGGCCCTGGCCTATCTGCTGGCCCGGTTCCTCCTGGGCCTCACCGGACCGGCTCTGCTGGCCGCGGTGGTGACCTCCGCGCTGCCGACCGCGCAGAACGTCTTCGTCTTCGCCACCCATTTCCGGCAGGCGCAGACGCTGGCCCGGGACGCGGTGGTGCTCTCGACCGTCGCCGCCGCGGTCTCGCTCGTCATGATCGCCGGCTGGCTCGCCTGACCGCTCACCCGGCCCCCGGTTCCACCTCGTCGCCGTCCACCTGGACCCGGGCCTCGTCGGCAAGCCGGTAGCCCACCCCGTGGACCGTGGTGACCAGTGGCACTCCGTCGCCCACCTTGGCCCGCAGCCGGCGGATGTGCACGTCCACCGTCCGCGCCACGGCGTGCTGGTAACCCCAGACGCTGGCCAGCAGCTGCGTGCGGGTGAAGACCCGGCGGGGATGGCGGGCCAGGAAGAGCAGCAGGTCGAACTCCAGCCGGGTGAGCGGGAGGGGCCGGCCGGCGCGGAGCACCACCCGGGGCCCGGTCAGCACGTGCAGCGACAGCGCCTCGTCCCGGCCCACGGCCGGACCGCCGGCGTCCACGCCGGACGCCGGCGGCGTGGCCGGGAGCGGGTCGTCGCCCGACACCTCGTCGGCGGCCGTGCCGGACGCGAACGACCCGCTCCCGTCCGGCGTGGCGGACGGGTCGGAGTACGGCCCGGCGAAGCGCGGGACGGTCCTGGTCACCGCCACCGTGCCCGCGCTCTGGTCGACCAGGTCGCGGGCCAGGTCCAGCAGGTGGGCGAGCTGCGGGGGCAGCCCGTCGCCGGAGAGCGGGACCTCCAGGGTGAGCCGGAGGGTGGGGGCCACCGGCGCTGGCCGGGAGCGGGCACCCGAGGTACGCCCCGACCCGCCCGGTGAGGGGGTGCGCGGGTGGATGGCGATGACCGACATGGGGACTCCTTTGTGGGACGTGGTCCGGTCCGCCCGCGCGATCGCGCGGGAGTCAGGTGAACGCCCGCCGGGTGGTCTCCGGCGCGACGGTACGGGACGACGGGGCGAGGAGGGCGGTCGGCCCGAAGGCCGGCAGCCCGACCCGGTGCCAGGCGACAAACCCGCCGATGACGTCGGTGGCCCGGTGCAGGCCGAGGTCGTGCAGCGCCGCGGCGGCCAGCGACGAGGTGTAGCCCTCGTGGCAGAGAACGATGACCGGCAGGTCGTACCGGTCGGCGATCGGCAGCCGGCTGGTGCTACGCGGGTCGAAGCGCCACTCCAGGACGTTGCGCTCGACGATCAGCGCGCCGGGCACGGCCCCGGTGGCGGCCCGCTGGGCGGCGGGCCGGATGTCCACCAGAACGGCACCGGCCCGGACGGCGAGATGAGCCTCCTCCGGCTCGAGCCGGCGCAGCCGCGCGCGGGCGGCGGCGAGGATCTCGTCGATGCTCCGTGCGCCGGCCGGCACCACGCCGCGACAGCACTCCGCGGGCGGCACCACGCCGGGACAGCTCTCCTCGGACGCGGTGGCGCGGTGGCGCTCCTCCGCAGCGTCCCGGTGCCGGTTCACGTCGATTCGGGCGGTCCTCTCCCGATCCGGTCGCCCCGTCGTAGCCGCGCTCACCACGCCACCCCGGCCTCAGCGACCTCGACCACCCGCAGCCGACCCGCGTCGAGCCGGTAGCTGACCATCCGGCGCAACGCCGGACGGTAGACGTGCACGCTCACCGCCGGCGTCTCGCCGCGGTTGCCGACCCGGTGCACGTGGTGGGGACCGAACCGGCGTCCGCGGCCCGCCTCGAGGGTCCGGGGACGGAGTTCACCCGCCACCACCGTCTCCTCGGTGAGGGTTCCGGTTACCACCAGGAAGGCCCCGGCCGAGCCACCGTGGTCGTGCAGGTCCGTCTCCTGTCCGGGAAGCCAGGTGAGCAGCCAGACCTCGTGGTCGGCGGCGGAAGCGAGCCGGTGGTACCAGCGCCGCGCCGGATCGAAGCGCAGCGGCACCGGCCAGCCGTCCGGACCCGCCGCGGCTGCGGCGTACCGGCGGGCGATGGCCAGCGGTTCGGAAGCAATCGAGATCATGGGTAGTCCTCAGGGCCAGCGGAGCGAGCCGGGTCGACAGTAGCCCATAAAACCTATCTGTTTAATGGGTTATTCGGCAACCCTCTTTCCCGACCGGGTCACAACGTGTGCCGCGCGCCCACCGGGCGTCGTGGGTGACAGCCCCGACCGCCAGGCGGCCCCGCCCCCGCAGGGCTGCGGCCAGCCGTACGACGGGGACAACGAGGGCCACGGCGGCGCCCTCGTCACCACCGTGGCCGAGCAGAACCAGCTCCCGGCCTGGCTGGCCGCCACCCGCCCCGACGTCGTCCTGATGCACTTCGGCACCAACGACGTCTGGAGCAACCGGGCGACCTCGACCATCCTCGCCGCCTACAGCCGGCTGGTGGACCAGATGCGCGCCAGCAACCCGAACATGAGGATCCTGGTTGCGAAGATCATCCCGATGGCGCCCAGCACCTGTCCCGAGTGCGGCCAGCGTGTCGTGGCGCTCAACGACGCCATTCCCGGCTGGGCGGCGTCGAAGACCACCGCCCAGTCGCCGATCGTGGTGGTCGACCAGTGGACGGGGTTCAGCACCGCCACCGACACGTACGACGGCGTGCACCCGAACGCCGCTGGGGACCAGAAGATGGCGGACCGGTGGTACCCGGCGTTGACCGCGGTGCTGGACGGGGTCACCCCCACCACACCCCCGACCACCCCGCCCACGCCCCCCACCCGGACGCCGACCGAATCGCCCGGCACCACGCCGCCGACCGACGGATCCTGCGTGGCGTCGTACCGGACGATCGGGCAGTGGCAGGGTGGCTTCCAGGGTGAGGTCAGCATCCGGAACGCCGGCACCACCGCGAGCCGCTCCTGGACCGCCCAGCTCACCTTCGGGGCGGGCCAGCAGGTCAGCCAGGGGTGGAACGCCGAGATCACCCAAACCGGCACCGTCGCCACCGCCCGCAACGTGGGCTGGAACGGCACCCTGGCGCCGGGCGGCACGACGACGTTCGGCTTTATCGGCAGCTGGACCGGCAGCAACCCGGCCCCCGCGGTGAGCTGCACCCTCGGCTGACCCGTCGACCGGGTCGGACTCGCCCACGCCGGACCCGTGGCCGGGTCCCGCCTCCGGCGGCAGCCGTCCGGAGTCGGCCGGTCACGGGTCCCGGGCGCGGAACGGGTCAGGAGGAGGCGACCCGGTAGCCCGGAATCGAGGGCCACCGCACGGTGAGGACCACCGCCGCCTCCGGGGCGTACCAGGAGTGGTCGACGCCCGGGCCCCAGACCACGTAGTCGCCGGGTTCGGCGAGAACGACCGTACGGTCACGGAACTCCATGTGAAACCGGCCCGAGACGAGCACCAACAGGGCCGTACGCCGTTCGCCGGTCACCCACTCGGCGCGGGTGTCGCCCGGCGGGTGCACCCCCCACTTCACCTCGACGTCGGTGCTGTGCCGGATGTCCACCCCGGGCGGCATGAAGTGGCCGAGCAGCCAGCCGCCGTTGCCGGCGCCATCCCTGGCCGCGTTGCCGACGTAGATCCCGGAGGCACCGTCGCGCGCTCCGTCGGCTCCCCTCCCGTCGTGGCCCGCACCGGCGCCACGTCGTCCGTCCCGGCTCGTGCTCTCGTGGCCCACCTCGACCAACCGCCCTCCCCTCACCGGTCGGGCACCGTACCACGGGTCCGGCACCGACCCGCGCCGAGCACGCGCGGTCCGTGCACGTCGCGTCGCTGGCCGGGGCCTGGCGTCCGACGTGCTCGACCCCGGGACGCGGACGGCCGACGCCGGACACGGCGCGGCCCGGCCCCCACCGGGGAGAACCGGGCCGCGGCCACGGATCGTGGCGCCTACCAGCCGCCGAGGTAGCTCGGTTGCGTCTGCACGTTGAGCTCCGTGAACCTGACCAGGTGCGCGGTCCACAGTCGCCAGTCCCGCACCTGCAGGACGTCCAGGCCCTTCTGGATGTCGTTGGAGTAGATGTGGCCGTTGTACCAGTACGCCGACCACGAGCCGCCGATGACGCGGCGGGTGTCGGAGAGCGGTCCGCGCTCCCAGTAGCCGATCTCGACCGGGTTGGCCGAGTCGGTGAAGTCCCAGATCGAGATGCCGCCCTGGTACCACGCCTGGACCATCACGTCCCGCCCGAGGACCGGGATCAGCGATCCGTTGTGGGCCACGCAGTTCTCCAGCTCGGTGTTCAGTCGCGGGATCTTGAAGTAGCTCCTGAAGACCAGCCTGCGCCCGTCGCCCCGGCCGACGATGTCGTAGACCGCGTCGGCACCGCGGGTCGGCGCCACCGACTCGACGCAGGTGGCGCCGCTGCCGCCGCCGAGTTCGTCGGTGAAGACCACCTTCGTGCCGGCGTTGTTGAAGGTCGCCGAGTGCCAGAACGAGAAGTTGGTGGTGTCCCGGACCCGGTGGATGACCCGCGGCGCCTCCCGGTTCCGGATGTCCATCAGGATTCCGTCGCCCATGCAGGCGCCGGCGGCGAGGTCCTTGCCCGGAAAGACCGTGATGTCGTGGCAGCCGCTCGTGGTGGAGCTGCCGTTACCGCCCGGGTTGCCGCCGTTGTCCTCGGCGAAGAGGTCCGGTACCGCGACCACCGCGGCCTGGGTCGGCTTTTTCAGCGGCACCTTGATGATCGAGATCGAGTCGTGTGGCGGCGGGCAGCCGGCGTAGCTGGCGGACGGCCCGTACGACGAGACGTAGACGTAGACGGACCGGCGGTCCTTGCTCGGCACCAGGGTGTGGGTGTGCGAGCCACAGGCGGTCCGGACGGCCTTGATGTACCGGGGGTGGGCCTTGTCCCTGATGTCGAAGATCTTGATGCCCTCCCACACGGTGTCGCTGCTCGGCACGGCCGTGCTGGCGCACGAGTCGTCGCTGCGCGGCGAGTCGGTGGAGAGGAAGAGCAGGTCGCCGTAGACCGAGATGTCGTTCTGCGACCCGGGGCAGAGAACCTGCGAGACGATCGTCGGCCGTGACGGGTTCGTGATGTCGTAGATGACGAACCCGTCGTAGTTGCCGGCGAAGACGTACCGGCCCTGGAACGCGAGGTCGGTGTTGAGCGCGGCCTCGGTGTTGAAGGCGCCCGGCTTGGGGATGTTGGCGATCTGCCGGACGTTCGGGCTGTGCGCGATCTCGTCGACACCGGGTGTGGTGGTGGCACCGTCCGTTGTGGTCGAGTCCGTGGTGACCGCTGACGGACTGGCGCTGCTTGCCGGGGCGACGGCCGCGCTCGCCACCAGGAGAGCGACCGCGGCCAGCCCGACGATCCGGAGACGCCGCGGCCCCTGTGGGGGGAGTCTGAACATGGCGGCACCCTTCGAAGGGGGTTGATGAATACGCACCTTACCCGCCCTCGATGGACAGTGATGTGAACCGGATCACAACCTGTCTCCACCGGACCCGACCCGTCCGGTGAGACGACGACCGACCGCACGGGTCACCGTCGTCTCCGGACCGGAGCCCGGCAGGTCCTAGGCTGGTCAGGTGGCCGGGACGGGCGGCTTCCCGGACCCGGCCGACCAGCCCGGCACAGAGAGGGGACGACAGCGCCATGAGCCCGTCCGGGAGTCCGCTCGCCGCCGAGATGCGACACGCGGCCGACGCCCTGCTGGCCGCGCTCGACGGCCCGGCCCGGGCCCTCGCCGCGCGACCCTTCGCCGACGAGACCGGGCGCCGATGGATCGAGTACCGCCCCCGGCCCCGGCCCGGCGCCTGCCTCGCCGACCTCGACCGGGCCGGGCGCAAGGCGGCCCACCGGCTGCTCGCCACCGCGCTGAGCCCACCGGCGTACGCCCAGGCCGCCACGATCATGGCGCTGGAGGAGGTCCTCGACCGGCAGGAGGGCTGGCGCCGAGGACGGCACAGCAACGACTACTGGGTCGTCGTCTTCGGCGATCCGGTCCGGGACGACGACTGGTCCTGGCGCTTCGAGGGGCACCACGTCTCGGTCACCATGACCGTGTCCGGCGACCGGGTTTCCCCCGCGCCGATCTTCCTCGGCGCCAACCCGGCCCGGGTCGACTACGCCGGCCGCCCGGTGTGCCGGCCGCTCGCGCCGGAGGAGGATCTGGCCTTCGCCCTGCTCGACGCGCTCGGCCCGACCGGGCGGGCCGCCGCGGTCGTGGCGGACCGGGCACCGGGCGACATCCGCAGTGCCACCCGGCCCCGCGTCGCCACCCGGATCGAACCGGTCGGGCTGCGGGCCGCGACGCTGGGACCGACCCCCCGAGCGCTGCTCGACCAACTCGTCGCCATCTACCTCGACCGGTTACCACCGGAGTTGGCCGCCACCGAGGCGGCCCGGGTCTTCCGGCACGACCTCTACTTCGCCTGGGAGGGGCCGACGGTGCGGGGTGGCCGGTACTACTACCGGGTGCAGGGTGAGGATCTCCTGATCGAGTACGACAACACCGGCGACGACGGCAACCACGCGCACACGGTGCTCCGCCGGCCGTACAGCGACTTCGGCGACGACGTTCTCGCCGCGCACCGGGCCGACGCGCACTGACTCCCCACCCGGGGCCGGCGCCGGCCCCGGTCCCACCCGTCGGGCGACCGCGACGGCGTGCGGGCACCGGCCGGCGACCGGAACGAGGGGCGCCCCCGGGTCCGGCGTGGGCGCCGGGACGAGCCCGACACCGCGACCCGTGAGCCCCGGCGTCCCGCGCGGCGACGGCGACGTCAGCCCCCGCGACGGCGACCGAAGCCACGGGCCACGGAGCCGGAGCCGAACACGTCGAGGCCGCGGGGATCCCGGGTGGGCGGGTCGAAGTGCCGGACCAGGATGCCGCCGAGGCGTACCCCCACCGTGCCGAGTGCGAGCCCGACCAGTTCGACCGCCAGCAGGGCGCCGGTCGCGCCGTGCTCCGGGGTGCCGGAGCGGATCAGGCAGGCGACGACGAACAGCACCGCCACCCCGGCGATGACCAGGTTGAAGGTGAGCGCCGTCCGCCGGGTCCGGTCCCCGGGAACGTCCCAGAGGTCCACCAGTCCGGCGACGACGGTGAGCCCGGCGGCGACCAGGGCCGCCACCGCGGTCCAGTAGCCGACCAACCCCAGGATCGCCGGGCCGCCGAGCAGGTCGGCCAGGTCGAAGACCGTGGCGGAGACGAAGAGTCCGAACGGGAAGGTCACCAACATCGGCTGGATCGGGTGCCCGTGCACCCTCAGGCGGCTCTGCATGAGGCGGCCCTCCCCCGGCTCGCTCATCGACCAGCCTTGCCTGTGCTAGCCCGGGCCGCGGTGCCGGAACGACGTCCCCGCACCGCCGGGACGGGTGGTCAGGTGTCCCGGGGGCGGGCCACCGAGGTGACCAGCCGCTCGGCGACGTCCCGCAGCGGCAGCGCCAGGGCCGCCGAGGCGGAACGCAACACCTGTAACGCTTCCGTGGCCGAACAGCCACGTTGAGTCATGATAACCCCGATCGCCTGGTCGATGAGCCGGCCGGCCGATGGTCTGCGGGCGAGGTCGCCGGCAAGTTCCACCTGCCGGGCCCGGTCGCGGACCGCGCCGAGCAGCAGTCCGGCGTGCTCGGCGAGGAGCATGGCGGTGAGCTGCTGCGCCGCGCCGAGTCCGCCGGGGTCACGGGCGTAGAGGTTGATCGAGCCGATGACGTGCTCGTCGACGTCGACCGGCACCGCCAGCACCCCGTGCACGCCGAGCGCCACCGCCTGTGCCGTCCAGCACGGCCAGCGGGTCTCGGCGCGCAGGTCCGCCGACCAGACCAGTTCCCGCTGCCGGATCGCGGTCATCGCCGGACCGTCGGTGCCGTACCGGACGTCGTCGAGGGCACGCAGCCGTGGCTCGGAGGCGGCGACCGAGGCCGGCGCCCCGGAGCGCAGGACGGTGACGCCGCACCAGGTGACCTCCGATACGGCGTCCCGGATGATCCTGGCCAGCCGGGCCAGCGCCCCGTCGAAGTCGTCGCTCGTGATGAGTCCGGCGGTGACCTCACGCAGTATTGCGGCTGTCTCCAGGACGCCGGGAACCTCACCCGAGAGCTCGCCCGTATCCGACCTCAACACCGCGCCGGAGCCTCCGCCGTCACCGCGGTCGCCACGGTCCGTCCGGTTTCCGCCCTCGCCTGTGCCATTCTCGCCTCTCCTGGTTCACTCACCGGACCCGCGCCGGTACGACCCGCGCTACTACCCGGGCCGGCAGGTGGACAAACCACGCGTACCTGGAGAGAACGAATATGCCGACGGGGTTGTCACCGTCCCCGGTGACAACCCCGTCTCTGGGTCGGGTCAGCGGGAGCCGGAGCCGAGACGCCGCCCAACGGCGGCGATCAGCCGGTCGAGTTCGGAGCCGAACGGGTTGTCGTGGACCAGGTAGGTCCAGGTCGCGCTCGGCCGGACCAGCTTCGACGAGTCGGGCTGCCAGTCCTCGTCGAACTCGCCCTCCTCGAAGGTCTCCACCGTCCGGGTCTCGATCTCCGGGATCAACGCGTTGAACGCCGGCACCGCCGAGCGGTGGAACTCGTCCAGCGGGTCGAGCCGGCCCAGCGCCCGCAGGTGCACGCCCTCGCGGATCTCGGAGAGTTGGGCCAGGTGCTGTGCCCAGAGCCGGTCGAGGTGGTAGAGCGCGATCGACCGGGCCACCCGGGAGAGCAGTTCCTCGCCCATCTCCTTCGCCCGCTCGGGGAACCGCTCGGCGAGCATCTCGGCCGCCACCTCGGTGGTGAGCAGCCGCTCCCGGCGCTCGGCGAGCGCCTTGCGCTGCTGCTCGATCACCACGCTGTACCGCCAGGTGTTGCGATGAATCTCGTGGTTGACGCCCTCGGCGACCCGCTGGGCATGCTCGACCGCGAAGTCCACCTGGGGGTCGGTGACCAGACCGTCGGCGTGCATCCGCGGTGACGGCGGAATCGCGTCGGCGGCGTGCCGGACGACCAGCTCGTCCTCGAGGCTGACGAAGAAGACCGACCGACCCGGGTCGCCCTGCCGCCCGGCCCGACCGCGAAGCTGGTCGTCGACGCGCCGGCTGTCGTGGCGGCCGCTGCCGATCACGAAAAGACCACCGAGCTTGGCGACCCGGTCCCGGTCGGACTGATCGCTGCCACCCAGCCGGATGTCGACACCGCGACCCGCCATCTGGGTCGAGACCGTGACCGCGCCGAACTTGCCGGCCTCGGCGATGATCGCCGCCTCCTCGGCGTCGTTCTTCGCGTTCAGCACCGAGCAGGGCACCCCGGCCTCCCGCAGGGCCGCCGCCAGCCGCTCGGACTCGCGGACGTCGAGGGTGCCGACCAGCACCGGCCGGCCGATCGCGTGCTGCTCCTTGATCTCCTCGATCAGGGCCTCTTCCTTCTCGGCCCGGGTGGCGTAGATCCGGTCCGGGTCGTCGATCCGGATGCACGGCGTGTTCGGCGGGATCACCGCGACCTCGAGGTTGAAGAACTCCCGCAGCTGGTCGCCGACGAGCACGGCGGTCGCGGTCATCCCGCAGACCGTGTGGTAGAGCGCGATGAACGCCTGCACCGTGATGGTGCCGAGCACCTCGCCCTCGGCCGTGGCGTCCAGCCCCTCCTTCGCCTCGACCGCCGCCTGCAGCCCGTCCGGCCAGCGGCGGCGCTGCGCGACCCGGCCGCGCATCTCGTCGACCAGCTCCACCGCGCCGTTACGGACGATGTAGTCGACGTCCCGGTGCAGGAGAGCGTGGGCGTGCAGTGCGACGTTGACCGCGGAGAGCTGCTCGACGTTCTCGTCGGCGAAGAGGTCGATGCCGCCGAGCCGGGCCTCGACCTCGGCCAGGCCCTCGTCGGTGAAGGCCACGCTGCGGCCGTCCTCGGCGACCTCGTAGTGGCGGCCGGGGCGCAGGCCGCGGGCCACCGCGGCCGCGGTGTGCACCGGGTCCTGCTCGCCCGGCACCGCGCCGGCCAGCACCATCGGCACCCGGGCCTCGTCGATCAGGATCGAGTCGGCCTCGTCCACGATCGCGGTGGCGAGCGGCGACTGCACCCGGTCGTCGATGTCGGTGACGAGCTGGTCGCGGAGGAAGTCGAAGCCGGCCTCGCTGACCGAGGCGTAGGTGACGTCGCAGGCGTACGCCGCCTGGCGCTCCTCGCGGGTGGACGACTCGGTCACCCAGCCGACCGTCAGACCGAGCAGCCGGTAGACCGGTGCCATCCACTCCGCGTCCCGCCGGGCCAGGTAGTCGTTGACGGTCAGCACGTGCACCGGTCCGTTGCCCTGGCGTACGTGCCCGTAGGCGGCGATCGCCGCGGTGAGCGTCTTCCCCTCACCGGTGGCCATCTCGGCGACCTTGCCGGCCAGCAGCGCCATCACGCCGAGCAGCTGGACGTCGTACGGCCGCTGGCCGAGCCCGCGCCGGGCCGCCTCCCGGCCGATCGCGCAGATCTCGACGTAGTCCTCGGCCCGGCCCGCCGCCTCGGTGAGCTCGGCGTCGCTGAGCTCGGTCAGCTCCTCCTCACGTGCCTCGATTTTGGGCAGCAGCTTCTCCAGCGGCGCCAAGTCAACCGTGGTGCCCGGCCGTTGGAGGAAACGCCGGACCCTCGCCTTCAACCGTTGCGACACACCCATGGTCGGCAACGGTACGCGAACCACGCGGAAATGTGCGGCCCGGCCATCGGCGGGCGTTGTCGGGTGTCGTCCCGGATGTCCGCTCGGTCCGGGACCGCCTTCCGTCCCCGGCGCCACGGCTGCCGGCCCGCGGGCGCCGGGCCCGGGCGCCGGTTAGACCCCGGCCGGCCGGGAAAGCCGTGGGGCTGCACCGGAGCACGGCAGGGCTCCGGCCGAGCATCTGGGGAGGTTGGTCCCATGCGGCGCTCGCGAACGTCCGTGTCACCAGCGCTCGAAGCATGGTCCACCCGGCGTACCGGCGCGGCCGAACAGTGGAGCGCCCGACAACTCGCCCACCTGAAGGCAGACCGGACGGTCAGCGTCGTGATTCCCGCCCGGGACGAGGAGGCGACGGTCGGGGCGATCGTCGCGGCGATCCGGGCGTGCCTGGTCGAGGAGGTGGCGCTGGTCGACGAACTGGTGGTGGTCGACTCGCGGTCCCGGGACGCGACCGCCGCCGTCGCGGCGGCGGCCGGCGCCCGGGTGATCAGCCAGGACGAGATGACCCGGGGCCTGCCCCGGCTCGACGGCAAGGGTGACGCGCTCTGGGCGGGCCTGGCCGGCTCCCACGGCGACGTGGTCGCCTTCGTCGACGCCGATCTGCGCGAGTTCCGTCCCCATTTCGTCACCGGGCTGCTCGGTCCGCTGCTCACCGACCCGTCCGTCGCGTTCGTGAAGGGCTTCTACCACCGGCCGCTGGTGGGCACCAGCGGCGTCGAGGCGGAGGGGGGCGGACGGGTCACCGAGCTGGTGGCCCGGCCGCTGTTCAACCTCTTCTGGCCGGAGCTGGCCGGTTTCGTGCAGCCGCTGGCCGGCGAGTACGCCGGGCGGCGGGACGTCCTGGAACGGGTTCCCTTCGTCTCCGGCTACGGTGTCGAGACCGCGATGCTGATCGACCTGCTCGAGATGTGCGGCCTGGACGCGCTCGCCCAGGTCGACCTCGGCGAGCGGCTACACCGGCACCAGGACACCGAGGCGCTGGGGCGGATGGCCGGCCAGATCATGCACACGGTCTGGCAGCGGCTCCAGCGACGCGGCTGGGTGAACGGCACCGAGCCGCCGGGGAACCTGCTGGTGCAGTTCCGCCGGGACGGCAGCACCGCCCTGCCCAACCTCGACCGGGAGATCGTGGTCAGCGACATCTCCGTTCGCGAACGCCCGCCCCTGGTCGAGCTGCGCGACGTGCTGCGGGGAGCCCCGGTATGACCGGCGGGCCGACGCCGGGTGCGGCGCCGGCGCGGGTCGACCGGTCGGACGCCGGTGGCGACGGGCACGGCACGACCGGCCGCGGGCCGCGCGTCGCCGGCGGTGGACCGGCCGGAGCCGGCCGGACCCGGAAGGCGGGCTCGTCGTGGCCCTGACCGTACTGATGAACGCCGGCCCGTGGCTGCCGGTGCCGCCGCCCGGCTACGGCGGTATCGAGAACGTGGTCGCCACGCTCGTGCCCGAGCTACGCCGGCTCGGTGTCCGGGTGGTCCTCGCCTCGGTCGCCGACAGCACCCTGCCGGTCGACGAGCTGCTGTCGGTCTTCCCCCAGGGGCAGTTCGCCGCGCTGCAGAAGCCGTACAACCAGGTGATGGGGATCGCGCACGCGCACCTGAACGCGGTGGTGCGGGCGCTGCGGGAGCGGGACGACATCGACCTGGTACACGATCACGTGGAGGCGGTCGGACTGGCCGTGCTCAGCGCGATGGGTCCCGGGGCCCGGCCGGCCCTGCACACCCTCCACTGGGACCTGGGCAAACACCCCGACCTCTACGGGTACGTCGACGGCGGCGACCGGGTACGGGTCAACGGGGTCTCCGCCGCCCAGCTGGCGCGGGCGCCCCGGGCACTGCGCGACCACGCCGTCGGGCACGTCCATCTCGCCACCCCGCTGGCCGTCGGCGCGGACCGGCGCCCAACCGGGGAGAAGGCCGACCACCTGGTGATCCTCGGCCGGATCACCCCGGGCAAGGGGCAGCACCTCGGGGCGCGGCTGGCCCACGAGGCCGGGTTCGACCTGGTCCTTGCCGGGCCGGTCGGGCCGTACCGGCGGCCGGAGGAGCTGGCCACGGCCGGGCCGGAGGCGGACCAGAACCCCGACGTGCGGTACTGGCGGGAACAGGTCGCGCCGCTGGTCGACGGCGTACGGGTGCGCTGGATCGGAACGGTGGCCGGCGCCGACCGGGACGAGCTGGTGGGGCGGGCCCGAGCCAGCCTCTTCCCGCTCTGCTGGGAGGAGCCGGGCGGTACCGCGGTGATCGAGTCGCTGGCCCTCGGCACCCCGGTGCTGGCCGTCGGTCGCGGCTGCCTGCCCGAACTGGTCGAGCACGGCCGGACCGGGCTGCTCGCCGAGGACGGGGACGCCCTGGCTGACCTGGTGCCCGCCGTGGCCCGGCTCGACGCCCGGGAGTGCCGGCGCGAGGCGAGTCGGCGGTTCACCCCGGCGACGATGGCCGAACGTTACGTGGAACTGTACGAGCGGGTACGCCGGCTGCCGGCGACGGCAGCGGCGGACGGAGACCGAACCGACGGCGGAGGCCGCCGGTAAGCAGGTCGGGTGCGCGGTGATCCCGGACCCCCCGCTGACTCACTTCGACCGCCCCGGGGTCCGGTTTCCGCTCTCCGGGGCGGAAATCCCGAAATTTTCCGAGCTGCCGGGTTTCGCCGGCGAAATACCGGGTAGCCACCCGCCCGTCCTGGCCGAAGGCGATGCACGGGGTGAGTCGGATGCCGAAACGGGTGGTTACCGAACCGGGACAGGATCGGGGACCGCTGATCCTGGCGCCCGCGCGCTCGGGCAGCTATCCGGGGCCGGTGCGAAAGGCGATCCGGGGCAGCGCGCTGACCCGGCTGCTCGGGACCACCGACGCGAAGCAGATCGGCCTGCTCTACATGACCACCGGCTTCGTCTTCTTCGTGATCGCCGGGATCATGGCGCTGCTGATGCGCGCCGAACTGGGCCGGCCGGGCCTGCAGTTCCTCTCCCCGGAGCAGTACAACCAGCTCTTCACCGCGCACGGCACGGTCATGCTGCTGCTCTTCGCCACCCCGCTGGCCTTCGCGTTCGCCAACTACATCGTGCCGTTGCAGATCGGCGCTCCGGACGTGGCCTTCCCCCGGCTGAACGCGCTGGCGTACTGGCTCTACCTGCTGGGCGGCGCGATCGTGGTCGCCGGCTTCCTCAGCCCCGGCGGCTCGGCGGACTTCGGCTGGACCGCGTACACCCCGCTGAGCCGCTACCAGCACTCCCCCGGGGTCGGTGCGGACATGTGGGTGATCGGGCTGGTGATCTCGGGGCTCGGCACCATCCTCGGCGCGGTCAACATGATCACCACCATCCTCACCCTGCGGGCGCCGGGAATGACCATGTTCCGGATGCCGATCTTCACCTGGAACATGCTCTTCACCTCGCTGCTGGTGATCTTCGTCTTTCCGCTGCTGGCCGCCGCCCTGCTGGCGCTCTACGCCGACCGAAGGCTCGACGCGCACGTCTACGATCCGGCCACCTCCGGGCCACTGCTCTGGCAGCACCTGTTCTGGTTCTTCGGCCATCCCGAGGTCTACATCATCGCGCTGCCGTTCTTCGGCATCATCACCGAGATCATCCCGGTCTTCGCCCGGAAGCCGATCTTCGGCTACAAGGGTCTGGTCCTCGCGACCGTGGCGATCACGATCCTCTCGATGGCCGTCTGGGCGCACCACATGTTCGGCACCGGCCAGGTGCTGCTGCCGTTCTTCAGCATCCTGAGTTACCTGATCGCGGTGCCCACCGGGGTGAAGTTCTTCAACTGGATCGGCACCATGTGGAAGGGCCAGCTCACCTTCGAGACCCCGATGCTGTTCGCGGTCGGGTTCCTGGTGACGTTCCTGCTCGGGGGCCTCACGGGTGTCCTCCTGGCCAGCCCGCCGGTGGACTTCCACACCACCGACACGTACTTCGTCGTCGCCCACTTCCACTACGTCATGTTCGGCACGATCGTCTTCGCGGCCTTCGGCGGCGTGTACTTCTGGTTCCCGAAGATGACCGGGCGCCTGCTGGACGAGCGGCTCGGCCGCGTCCACTTCTGGACGATGTTCGTCGGCTTCCACGTCACGTTCCTCGTCCAGCACTGGCTCGGCACCGAGGGGATGCCACGGCGGTACGCCGACTATCTGCCGACCGACGGGTTCACCACCCTGCACACGATCTCCACCATCGGATCGTTCGTCCTCGGCGCCTCCACGCTGTTCTTCATCTACAACGTCTGGAAGTCCTGGCGGTTCGGGCGCATGGTGGACGTCGACGACCCGTGGGGCTACGGCAACTCCCTGGAGTGGTCGACGAGTTGTCCGCCGCCGCTGCGCAACTTCGACCGGATGCCGCGGATCCGTTCCGAACGCCCCGCCTTCGACGACAAGTACGGCCCGCTCGTCGCCGACCTCGGCCGGGACCTGCCGCAGCGCTCCACCCGGCCGCCGCAGATCCTCCGCGAGGAGTTGCACCCCGCGCACCCGCGCCCCGAGGCGGAGATGCCCGCGCCCGAGGGTGCGCACGGTGCCGACGAGGCGGTCGCCCACCACCCGCCGGCCCGGTCCGGCGCCCGGCCCATCGTCGTCCCGGATCCGGGCGAGGTGCGTCGGCCGGCATTCGAACCGGCCGAGCCGGACGAGACCATCGACGCCGACCGGGGCGGCACCACCCAGAGCCACCAGTGGCGGACCGGCCGCACCCAGGAAGAGGAGGAGACGGAGCGCCGTGCGGAGGAGGAGCGGCGAGAGGAAGGAGACGAGTGACCGGGCCGGCCCGCTCAGTCGGCCGGGAGGGCGACCAGGCCGGCGGAGGTGAGCGCGGGCTGAATCGCCGGCTGCGCCCGGGCCAGCCGCCACCGCACCCCGGCGCGGTGCGCGGCGTCCCGGCCCGCCACCAGGGCGTCCAGTGCCGGGCCGTCGAGCCGGGTGATGTCGGTCAGGTCGATCGCCACCTCGGCCGGATGCCCCGCGCCGACGGCCTCGACCACCGCCTGCCGCAACTGCTCGGCCAGGTTCCGGTCGAGTTCCCCGGTCGCCTCGACGACCACCCGGTTGCCGGTGCGACGCACCGAGACCCGGGCCGGCGGGTTCGCCGCGTCCGCCGTACCGGACTGCCAGGGCGCGGGGGTGTCGGCGAGCATCGCCTGGCGCAGCCAGGTGAGGGCCCGGGAGAGGAGCCGCGAGACGTGCATCTGCGAGATCCCGAACCGGGCGGCGATCTCGGCCTGCGTCTGGTTTCCGTAGAACCGCATGGCGAGGATCCGGCGTTCCCGCCACGGCAGCCGGCCGAGCAGCCCGCTGACCGTGACCCGGTCGTCCACCGACTCCAGGTCGGAGTCGGACTCGCCGACCAGGTCGCCGAACTCGGCCGAGCTCTCCCCGCCCACCGGGGCGTTGAGCGAGGCCGGGCTGTACCCGGCGGCGGACTCCAGCGCCGCGAGGATCTCCTCCTCCGGGGTCTCCAGCCGCGCCGCGAGTTCCGCGACGCTCGGCGCCCGGGACAGCTCGCTGGTGAGTGCCGCCGTCGCCTGCCCGACCTCGAGAATCAGGTCGCGCAGCCGGCGAGGCACGTGCACCCCCCAGGTCCGGTCCCGGAAATGCCGCTTGATCTCGCCCACGATGGTGATCGCGGCGTACGCGGTGAAGGAACCCCGTTCCGGGTCGTACCGGTCAACGGCGTTCACCAGCCCCAACCGGGCGACCTGCTCGAGGTCCTCCAGCGGCTCCCCGCGTCCGCGGTAGCGCCGGGCCAGCCGGCCGGCGAACGGCAGCGCGAAGCGTACGAGATCGTCGCGGGCCTCCTGCCGACGTTCCGGCGGCAGTCCCGCGATCCGTGCGGCGTATGCCAGCGCGGCGGCGTCCAGGTCCTCCAGTCCGCGCTCTGCCGGGGGTGTGGTGGTGATCTGTCCGAACATCCGCGCCTCCCTCAGGAGTCCCCGCCCGGGATGCACAACCGGTCAACGGGTGCCGTCGACGGCAACCGGGCCGGAAGCGAACATGCAGCCAAACGTGCCGAGCGGGCGCCGCTGGCCCCAACAATGCGTGGTCGACCGGTCGCAGTCGGCGTCTTTCCCGCTCTGTAGGTACTCAATCACGAGACGTGACAACCGCGCGGAGTTTTGCTCGCGGCGGGATCCGCCCCGCGCGGTGGCGGGTAGGATCACGGATTCAGCACGAGCAGCCCCGGTGACGCGCCGCTGTTCCGGAGCCCGGCCAGCACCTCGGCCGCCCGCAGCGGGCTCGGGGCGGGCAGATCGTACGGCTGGTTCCGCAGCACCTCGGTGGCGTGCCGGGTGGCCACCGCACTCACCGGGTAGCCCCGCGCCGCCACCCGGTCCAGGGCGCGGCGGCGCCGACCGAACGACGCGACCGCGAGCCACTGCGGCAACCCGGCGAACGCGGGCGACCGCAGGCCGGGAGGCTCGGGCAGCACGTCGAGCGAGCTGAACGGCAGGCTCCCGGCGAGCCACCACTCGGCCCCGGTGACGCTGCGCCGCGTCGCGTTCTCGCACCAGTACGGGACCAGGCCGGCCCGGACGACCTGCCACGGGTCGATCAGCCGGCCGCACTCCACCACGCAGCGGTCCCCGCTCTTTCCGGCGCCGCGCAGCCAGTCGCGGTAGATGTCCGCGGCGGCCGCGCTCAACGCCTCCGGCTCGGGAAACAGCACCCGGTGCACCGGGTTGCCCGCCACCCGCGCCCAGGCCAGCAGGTCGCGCTCGAAGCCCGGCTCGACCCCGTGCTCCGCCTGTCCCGGCCGTCCCGAGTCCGGGGGATCCCCGGTCGCCCCGTCGCCGCCGACGCCGGGCAGCACCTGCCGGAGCAGGGCGCTGTCCGGCCGGAAGTCGCCCGGTTCCAGGCCGCTGGTGGGGGTGCCGAGCTGGAAGCTGTGCCCGCCGCCGGCGTCCAGGACCGGCCAGGACCGGACGTCACGCAGCAGCAGCACCGGCGCACCCGACGCCAGCCGGCTGTCGAGGAACTCCCGGTACGCCCGGGGTAGACGGTGCCACCGCACCACCAGGGAGAGCGTGGAGCCGGCGAGGACGCCCCGCCCCGCCGGGTCGTACACCTGTCGGACCCGGACCCCCGGGTTGGCCCGCAGCAGGGCGGCCGCCATCCGGGCCCCGTAGCCGAGCGCCCCTGCCGGGTCGTCGACCGCGCCGCCCGGCCAGTGCACCGAGACGTCGAAGGCGGCGGGAAGCCACGGTACCCCCATCGCGACGGCCAGGTGGACCGCGCCGCCGTGCGGCGACCCGAGCACCGCCCCCGGATACCAGCGGGGCGGGTAGTGGTCCACCACCCACCGGGCCACCTGCTCGGCGTCGAGTGCCGCCGCCTGCGCGGCGCTGACCGCCGCCCGGGCCGCGGCCCGGGCCAGCGCGGAGCGGCGTACGGTCTCCGGCGCGCCCCGGAACCGCGACAACAGCGGCTGGTAGCCGAGGTCGGCGCAGTCGCGGCCCCGGGTGGCCCGGGAGGCCACGCCCAACAGCACCCGGCCGGGGCTCTCCGGCGAGACGATCCGCTCCGGCTCCGGCGACAGAACGCCGTCGTCGGCCCGAAACTCCTGAATCTCCCGCACGGGGCTCACCTTCCCTCGGTCGCTGACCGAGCCTTCCCGACCGGATCGGGTCTAAACGGGCGATCAGCAGCCGTGCGAGGGATATCCAGGGGGAGCAGCCGTTATGTCCGGCTCCCCGGCCCGAGCGTCGCCGCCTGGCCGGTCAGGTGAGATCGGCGCCGTGCGCGGCCCGCTCGCGCAGCGTCTGGGCGCGGGCCCGGACCGCGGCGGTCTCCTCGTCGATCCCGTCGACGGTGGGTCCACGCAGGTCGGCGAAGGGCCGGTCCGGCGGATCCAACGGGATCGCCGCGTCGACCACGGCCTCGACCAGGGTGGGCCGATCCGCCGCGAACGCCTCCTCCCAGGCCGCCCCGACCAGCTCCGGCCGGTCGACCCGGATCCCGTGCAGACCGAGCAGCCGAGCCCAGCCGGCGTACGGGATACTGCCCGCCCGGACCTGGTCGGGCGTGGCGAGCCCCAGGCCGGCGGGGCGGTCGAGGTCCGCGGCGGGCGCCCGGACCGCCCCGGTGGACGGTTCCCGCCCCTCCGGCTCGGGGTCACCGGCCCGGCCCGTACGGTCCCCGTTGTTGAGCACGAGGACCACGAACCGGGGATCCGGCCACTCCGGCCAGTGCCGGGCCACGGTGATCAGCTCCGCCAGCCCGCTGGACTGCATGGCACCGTCCCCGAGCAGCGCGACAACGGGCCGGTCCGGGGCGGCGAGCTTCGCCGCGACCGCGTACGGGAGGGCGGTACCCACCGAGGCGAGGGTGCCGCAGAGGTGGGCCTGGGCCCCGGGCGGCAGCTGCAGGTGTCGGGCGTACCAGTAGGTGACCGACCCGACGTCCACCGCCACCGATGCGTCGAGAGGCAGCCGGGGCGAGAGTTCGTGCAGGACCAGCCGGGGGTTCACCTGCCGGGCCGGCGACTCGGCGCGGGCGCTGGTCTCGCTCCGGGCCCGGTCGACGGCGGCCTCGACCAGGTCGCGCCAGTCGCGGTTGTCCCGGGCGGGCACCAGGGGCAGCAACGCGCGCAGCGTCTCCCGCGCGTCGCCGATCAGCGGGACGTCGACCGGGTAGCGGCTCGCCAACCGGCTGCCGTCGATGTCGATCTGCACCGTGGTGGCCTGGCCCGGCACCGGGTAGTAGCCGGTCCACGGATCGTTGGTGCCGATCATCAGCAGGGTGTCGCAGGCGGCCATCAACTGGGCACTGGCCTCGGTGCCGACCTGCCCCAGCACCCCGGTGTGGTACGGCAGCCGCTCGTCCAGGACCGGCTTGCCGAGCAGCGACGTCGCCACCCCGGCGTCGAGCCGGTCGGCCAACGCCATGATCTCCTCGGCCGCGCCGTACCCGCCCTGTCCGACGAGGATGGCGACCCGCTGGCCGGAGCTGAGCAGCTGGGCGGCGGCGTTGAGGTCCTTCTCGTGCGGCACCACCCGGGCCGGTGGCAGCCCGGGTGACGCGGCGATCACCCCGCCGCCGTCCGGGTGCGGCATCCCGTCCGGCACCGGCTGCTGGAGCAGGTCGTGCGGAACCACCAGGCAGGTCGGGCTCCGGGTGGAGACCGCGGTCCGGACGGCCTGGTCGATCAGGTACGGCACCTGCTCGGCGACCGCCGCGATCCGCAGGAACGGGGCGCAGACGTCGCTGAAGAGCCGGGGCAGCTCGATCTCCTGGTACGCGCTGCCGAGGGCGCTGTACGTCTGCTGGCCGACGATCGCCACCACCGGCTTGCTGTCGAGCTTGGCGTCGTAGAGGCCGCCCAGCAGGTGCAGCGCGCCGGGGCCCTGGGTGGCCAGACAGACCCCGACCCCGCCGGTGTACTTGGCGTGCCCCACGGCCATGAAGCCGGCCGCCTCCTCGTGCCGGGAGGGGACGAAGGCCGGGTCACCCCCGGCCCGGCGCAGCGCCTCGACGATCAGGGCGACCCCCTCGCCGGGATGGCCGAAGACCCGGGGCACCCGCCAGGCCCGTAGCCGCTCCACCACCAGGTCGGCGATGGTCCGGGACGGGCCGGCGACCACGGCCCGTCCCGCCGTCCCCGGTGCCGACCTCCCCCGTTCAGCCACGGCTGCCCACCGGGGTGCTGGCGTCGACGTACCGGAGCACGGCGCCGACCCCGTCGGTCAGCTCCGGCGCCTGGTCGCGGTCGAGCACGGTCACGCCGGCGTCGGTGCCGACCAGGGCCCGCACCAGCGCGGCGTCGGCCCGGACCTGCCGGGGATCCGCCACCGACAGCTCCCGGAGTTCCTCGGCCGAGGTGGCGATGTCGGTCGGCTCGGGGCCGATCCAGAGCTGCGCGGTCGAGGACGGGTCGTCGACGATGAGCATGGTGTCCACCTGGCCACGCTGCAGCGCGGCCACCACCGCGTTCAGTCCCTTGCCGACGTGCTGCTGCATGCCGAACCTGTCGAGCGCGACGTCGGTGTGCGCGGCGGCGACCTCGGCGATGGCCTGGACCGTGACGTCGTCCAACGCCCCCTGGTCGGCCCCGGCCGCCGGGAAGCCGGCATCGGTCTGCACCACCCGGTCCCGCCAGAACTCCGGAAGCTGGTCCGCGAGCAGCTGCCGGGCCCGGGTCTCGCCGGCGACCACGATCACCTCGGCGCCGACCCGCTCGGCGAGCTGGGCGGTGGCGGACGCGGCGTCCCCGGCGTTGCGTTGCCAGGTCAGCTGCGCCCCCTGCTGGAAGTGCCGTTGCGACCAGCCTCCCGGGTCGACCTTCCGGATCGGCCACTGGTTGCCGCCCCGGACCCGTGCGTGCCGCGGCACGCCACCGGCGCTCACCGCGGTCAGCTCGGCGCCGGTGCGGCTGGCCAGTACCCGGACCCACGGGATCTGCTCACCCCGCTGGGCCACCAGCGGCATGGTGTGCGCGATCGGCCCGAACGCGGCGATGTCCTTCAGCGGTGGCGCGGAGAGGTACTCGGTCAGCATCACCCGGCCGCCGGCAGCGAACACGGCGAGTCCGTAGTCGCCGGGCATCGGGTCGTGGCCGCGGACCACCTCGTCGAGCGCGCCGACGGTCCGCGCGTCGGTCCCCTGCTCCCGAAGCCGTTCCTGGAGGTTCCGCCAGCGGACGTCCAGGGCGGGGTGCGCGTCGTGGGTGTCCCGGGAGGCGTCCAGGTAGACCGACGCCCACGGGCCGGGATGGGCACAGATCGGGCGCAGGAAGGACAGCTGCATGGGTCGTCCCCTCTCCAAGGTCGTTCCGGGGGATACCCGTCCCGCTCGGCTTGTCACCTCGGCTCCCACCCGGCCCGGGGTGGTCGGTGGACGACCGTGCCGGGCCGGCGACGGTCGCGGCGGGCACCGGGGTCGACGGTGTCCCGGCGACGACGTGAGTCCATTCACTCATTCCGATTCACCCCCATGATCAATACAATTTGTTACGGAAAGCGAACTCTCGGTGGTGAGAACATGGATCATGACCTGTTTCCCGAGCGGGTAGCGTGGCGCAGCGGACCGGTCATCACCGGACACGTCGTCCGGCTCCTCGAGGGATATTCCCGGGAGATCCGGGTCCGGCAGCCGATCCTCATCGCCGTACTCGTCACCGCCGGACTGTTCCGCCTGGTGCTCCGGCCGGTCGCCGCGGCGCTGCGCCCGGGCGACCGACCGCGCTGGAAGGACCTCCGCAAGGGCCCCGAGTTCCTGGTCACCCCACTGCGGCTCCGCGACGACACCGGCGTGCTCTGCGAGGTGGAGATCCACGGCCACCTCCCGCAGAGCGCGCTGGAGCCCCGCGACCACATCCAGGTCACCGTCCGGTCCCAGAAGGACGCCGGGCTCGCCCCCCGGGTGGAGCGGATCGTCAACCTCACCACCGGACAACTGCTCACCCCACGGACCCCGACCGTCTGGTCGCACCTGGGGCCGGCCCTGCTGCTTCAGGCGATGATCGGGCTGCTGCTCCTCGGTGGGCTCACCGCCTGGATCGTCCTCGCGACCTGAGGCCGCCGTACCCCGGTCCGGGGATCGACACGGTCGCGGCCGCACCTGACCGCCGGCACCGGCCCGCCCGCCGCCCGCGGCCCCACCGGACCGCCGGGCGGCCGCGTGGACCGACCGTGGGGTGGTGCCGCCCCCGCCGCGGGGCGGAGTCACCCGGGCCCGGGATACTCCTGAGGGCGGATCCCAAGATGCCGACCACGGGATGACGCCAGGGCGCCACCGTCGGTGGATCATGTCTGCATGATGCGCAGTCATCCCTGGTGCCGGCGGTGACCGGATTGGCGCTGTCGGTCGCCCTCTCCGTCGCCTCGGCGGCGGCGTACGCGGCCGCGGCGGTCCTGCAGGAGCGGCTCGCGGCCCGGGCCGCCCCGGCGGTGGTGACCGGACGTGGCTACCTCGCCAGCGTCCTCGGCCGGGTCGGCTGGTGGGGCTCCGTGGCGCTGAACGGCACCGGCGCCGCCCTGCACGTGGCGGCGCTGGCCTACGGCCCGCTCTCCGTCGTACAGCCCCTGGGGGTGTTGACCCTGGTCCTCGCCCTGCCGATCGGCGCGGCGGCGATCGGCCGACGCCCCTCCGCCCGGCAGTGGCTCGGCGCGGCCGCGACCGTGGTGGGGCTGGTCCTGTTCCTCACGGTGACCGTGCCCGGGGCCGGCGTACACGACCTGGAGACCGACCAGGGCTGGCTGCTGGCCGCGGTCGCCACGGCGTCGGTGGCCGGGCTGGTGTTGACCGGCCGGGCCTGCCGCACGGCGGTGCCCCGCAGCCTGCTCACCGCTACCGCCGCCGGGATCGCCTTCGCGGTCGCCTCGGCCCTCACCCAGCTGGTGTCCGGGCTCGTCGGCCAGCGGGGGCCGGTCGTACCGACCGTGGGGTTGCTGCTGGTGCTGGCCGGGATGGCCACGGCCGGGCTGCTCCTGTCCCAGGTCGCCTACCAGGGCGGCCTGGGCGCCCCACTCGCCACCGCCACCCTCGCCAATCCGGTCGCCTCGGCCGGGATCGCCATCCTGCTGCTCGGCGAGCGGACCTCGGGCGGGGTCTGGGGCGGCCTGGCCGCCCTCGTCGGGGCCGGTCTCGCCGCCTGGGGCGTACTGCTGCTCGCCGAGGCGGAGCGCCCGGGACCGCCACGGTCCGGCCCCGCCCCCGGCGGCGCCGCGGTGTCCGGACTCCGGGCCGGCTCACCGCCGCGGTACGCCTGCCGTGGACCCGGTCGGCACCCGCCATCCGTGCGACGGTCGCCCCCACCCGCGGCGGCCGGACCGCCACAGCACCAGCAGCCAGACGACCCCGAGCACGGCGACGGCCGCCAGCCCCAGCCCTTCCAGTACCGGCATCAGCACCGCCTGTCCCGGGGTCGGCCGTTCCAGGGAACCGGTGCCGCTGACCGGCGCGCCGAGATCCCCGGTCAGCAGCAGGGTCAGGTACAGCGCGATCACGTGCATCGCGTCCCAGAGCGCGTGCAGCACCGCGACCCCGAGATAGGCGAGCAGGAGCCGGGACCCGACCACGACGTGGTCCCGGGTGCTCGTGGCGAAGAGCACCCCGCCGAGGATGGCGGTCCAGAGCCCGTGCCCGACCGGCGCCACCAGGCCCCGGAGGATCTCGGTCAGCACCACCTGCACCACCGAGAGACCCTGCACGGTGAAGAGGGCGATGAAGGCGTACCCGGCCGACTCCAGTGCCGAGAAGCCGAAGCCGACGGCGGCGCCGAGGATCATCCCGTCCCGCAGCGTCTTCACCGCCAGGCGCCGGGTCAGCAGGGCCAACGCGGCCAGTTTCGCGGCCTCCTCGATCAGGCCGACGCTGAGGAAGAGCACCACGGACGGTCGCAGCAGGTACGACTCCAGCACCGCCGAACCGAGCACACCGAGAACCCCGCCGGCGAGGAAGGTCGCGAAGACCAGCGTCACCGTTACCTCACCGGTGTCCCGGCGCTCGAAGGCCCAGGTCACGAACGTCACCGGGACCAGGAAACTGCCGAGCAGCACCAGGGTCGGCAGCAGGGTGGGGTTCCGGGTCAGGAAGATGACCACGACCGTGGCAAGCCAGAGCGCCAGCCCGACCAGGAAGACCCGCAGCCAGAAGCGCCGGGGCGGGACGGGAACCGCCGCCGTCCACCGCCTGCCGGCGTCGTCCATCGACTCCTCCACCGGGATACCGGGTCCGGTTTCCCGGCGTACCCGCCGGTGGTGCGGCCGAACGTGCCGGACACCGGCGGACGATCGCCCGGCGGCCCGGGCGGACGCCCGGGTCAGGGCTTCAGCACCACCTTGGTGCAGTCGTCCTGCTTCTGCCGGAACATCTCGAAGCCGACCGGCGCGTCCTCGAGGCGCAGCCGGTGCGAGATGACGAAGCTCGGGTCGATCTCGCCCCGGCGGATCCGGTCCAGCAGCAGCCGGGTGTAGCGCTGGACGTGGCACTGGCCGGTGCGCAACGTGATCGAGCGGTTCATCAGCGACCCGATCGGAAACTTGTCCATGAATCCGCCGTACGCCCCGATCACCGAGACCGTCCCCCCGTTGCGGCAACTCATGATCGCCTCACGCAGGGCGTGCGGCCGCTCGGTCTCCAGCCGGACCGACTGCTTCGTCCGGTCGTACGCGTCGAGCAGCGCGGACGAGTGGTGCCCCTCCATACCGACCGCGTCGATGCACGCGTCCGGTCCCCGGCCGCCGGTCATGTCCCGCAGCGCCTCGACGACGTCGGTCTCCTCGTAGTTCAGGGGCTCCGCACCGACCCGCTCCCGGGCCAGCCGCAGTCGGTACGGGAACCGGTCGATCGCGATCACCCGCTCGGCACCGAGCAGGTACGCGCTGCGCATCGCGAGCAGCCCGACCGCTCCGGCGCCCCAGACCGCGATGACCTCGCCGCCGGTGATGCCACACAGTTCCGCCCCCATGTAACCGGTGGGAAAGACGTCGGAGAGGAGCAGCACCTTCTCGTCCGGAAGGTCGTCGGGGACCGTGATCGGTCCGACGTCGGCGAAGGGCACCCGGGCGTACTCGGCCTGGCCGCCGGCGTACCCGCCGAGCATGTGCGAGTAGCCGAAGATGCCGCCCGGCGAATGCCCCAGCAGCTTCTCCGCGATTCCCGCGTTGGGGTTGGAGTTCTCGCAGAGCGAGTAGAGCCCGGACTGGCATGCGGCGCAGCTGCCACAGGCGATCGGGAACGGCACCACCACCCGGTCGCCGACCCGCAGGTTGTGCACCTCGGGCCCCACCTCGACGACCTCGCCCATGAACTCGTGGCCGAGAATGTCACCCTTCTTCACGGTCGGGATGTAGCCGTGGAAGAGGTGCAGGTCCGAGCCGCAGATGGCGGTGCTGGTGATCCGGACGATCGCGTCCCGGGCGTTCATGATCCGCGGCTCGGGCACCTCCTCGATCGCGACGGAGTCGCGGCCCTGCCAGCAGTTCGCCTTCATCTGTCCCTCCGGAGGGTGCCGTCAGCGGGGCGCCCGGTCGGCCGCGGGTCGCGCCGGCCGCTGCCGGAGCTGCTGCCGGGTGGCGAGCCCCTCCGGGCTGCCGTCGGAGCGGACGACCTCACCCGTCTCGATCACCTGCTTGAACCGACGCAGGTCGTCCCTGACCTGCTGTCCGGGCTCCTCCCCGAAGAGCTTCGCGACGGCCCGTCCGAGGGCGCCGGCCGGCGGGGCGTAGACGAGGTCGACCCGCACCTCGGTCCCCCGGCCACCGGCGGCCCGGGCGAACCGGACCCGTCCCGCGTTGGGTACCCGGGCGCCCTTGACCGACCGCCAGGAGATCAGCTCGCTGAGGTTGTCGTCCACGATCTCGGCGTCCCACTCGACCCGGCGGCCACCCGGGGCGCGCACCGTCCAGTGCGACCGGCCGTCGCCGTCGGCGCGCACCGACTCCAGGTGGTACATGAACCGGGGCAGGTTCTCGAGGTCGCGCCAGAACCGGTACACCTCGTCGGCGGGACGGTTGACCGTCACGGTCGCGCTCGCCCGAAACGCCCGCCGCCGGCTCGTGGCGGCCCGGCTGGCCAGCACGGCCGCCAGCAGGTCGAGCGCGGTGATGCCGGCGACCGCGGCCAGGGCGTTGCCAACCCGCCGACGCCGCTCGCCCCGCCGGTCGCGCCACGCCACGGCAAGCGCGACCAGGTCCATGGTGTCACCGGCGACCCGGCCCCAGACCCAGCCGGCCGGTGTCCCGCTGGCCAGCAGCCCGGCCACCGGGACGAGCTCGCGAACGCCGACCGCGCGCAGCAGGACCGTCCGGGCGAGCGCCGAGTCGTCGACCCCGATCACCCGGCTGACCAGACCCGGCGTGCCGAGCGCCGCGGCGCCGAGGCCGAGGCTCAGCACGCCGAGCGCGCGCGGCAGGAACCGTCCCCGGGGCTCCCCGGCCGGGCTGTCCAGTGGTGCACCACCCATCGCCGTCACGTCCGCTCCCACCTGGCCGTCTCTCCCTGGCCGGCGGTGTCGTGGAGACGGGCCGACCGAACCGGGCATACCAACCCTATCGGGCTAGTACCCACAGCATCCGTGAAGCAGCGAGAAATGCCGCGGTCGGTGCCTGGGGAATCCGCCGGTCGGCACCTCCGCCCGACCGGCGGACCGACGGGTCACTGGCCGACCTTGACGCCCGGCTCCCCGGCCAGGAACTGGATGACCTGCCGTGGCTCCCGACCCGGAAGGTTCGGGCCGCGCATCTTGCCGATCGGCAGGATGACCCGCCGGAACGTCCCCTCGAGCATCATGGCGGTGGCGGTGTACCAGGCGATCACCGCGGAGGCGAGGAAGAAGTAGGCGCCGACGGTCCGCCAGGCCGAGATGTCGGCGAGCTGGCCGACGGCCTGGCAGGTCGAGCCCGCGGCGAGCGTCGCCAGGACGCCCGCCACCCCGAGGTTGTCGGCCAGCGCGGCGAAGGCGCCCGACCAGGTGATCGCCGCGAGCGCGATGAACCAGTAGCCCAGCGCGACGAACGGGGTGGGCTGGACCAGCACCCCGGTCGCGAAGAGCAGGAAGAGGATGCCGTAGGAGAGCCAGAAGGCGCCCCAGACGCCGTGCATCGCGGTGGCCAACCCGTCCCGGGCCCGGTACGCCCACATCCCGGCCAGGAACTGGGCGAGCCCGCCCGTCAGCGCGGCGAAGGGGAACAGGAAGTGCGGGGTCGTGACGGTGTCGCCGTACCAGCCGGCGAGGTTGGTGGCGACGACGAAGGTAGCCGCCGCGAAACCGAAGAGCCCCAGGATCGACGGGGCCGCCACCGGCTGCAACGAGATGTGGGCGTGGTTGCGCCAGAACTCGAACTCGCCGTCGTGGCTCGGTTGTGCCGACGCCGGTCGTGACATATGGCTCATCACAGGCTCCTTCTTCGCGGGCGGTGCGCAACCGCCGAGACGCGGTCGGCCACAGGGCCACCGGGGTCTACCCGGGAGCGGAGCCGTTACACGGAACGACGGGATCCGGGGGCGTACGTCGGACGCCGGCGGCACCCACGACGCGTCCGACGCGGCGGGACGGTCCACGCCCGTACCGGAAGGTCGGCATGCGCCCAGAGGCTGAGGGAGGCGGGCGGCGCGCCCACCGGGGCCAAGGTCCGACGGCGGCCGCCACCCGGGCGGAAAGCGAAACCGGCCGCCGACGCGGTGCGTCGGCGGCCGGTGGGACGACCGGGTGGAAGCGGGACGGTCAGCGCTTCTCGATCGGTACGTACTCCCGCTCGCCGTAACCCGTGTAGATCTGCCGCGGGCGACCGATCTTGGTCGCCGGGTCCGCGATCATCTCCCGCCACTGCGCGATCCAGCCCGGCAGCCGGCCCAGCGCGAACAGGACGGTGAACATCTTGGTCGGGAAGCCCATGGCCTTGTAGATCAGGCCGGTGTAGAAGTCGACGTTGGGGTACAGCTTGCGCGAGATGAAGTAGTCGTCCGCGAGGGCGATCTCCTCCAGCTGCATCGCCAGGTCCAGCAGCGGGTCCGGCTTGTTCATCCGGGCGAGGACGTCCTGGGCGGCCTTCTTGACGATCGCCGCCCGCGGGTCGTAGTTCTTGTAGACCCGGTGCCCGAAGCCCATCAGCTTGACGCCGGGCTCCTTGTTCTTCACCCGCCGGACAAAGGCCGGCACGTCGCCGCCCTCGGCCTGGATCCGCTCCAGCATCTCCAGCACCGCCTGGTTCGCGCCGCCGTGCAGCGGCCCGAACAGCGCGTTCACCCCGGCCGAGACCGAGGCGAAGAGGTTGGCGTTGCTGGAGCCGACCAACCGGACGGTAGAGGTGGAGCAGTTCTGCTCGTGGTCGGCGTGCAGCACGAAGAGCATGTCCAGCACCCGGGCCACCACCGGGTCGACCTCGTACGGCTCGGCCGGCACCCCGAAGGTCAGCCGGAGGAAGTTCTCCACGTACCCGAGCGAGTTGTCCGGGTACAGCATCGCCTGCCCGATGGACTTCTTGTAGGCATACGAGGCGATGGTGGGGACCTTGGCCATCAGCCGGTACGTGGAAATCTCCACGTGCTCCGGGTCGAACGGGTCCAGACTGTCCTGGTAGAACGTCGAGATGGCGCTCACCGCGGAGGAGAGCACCGCCATCGGATGGGCGTCGCGGGGGAAGCCGTCGAAGAACCGGCGCATCTCCTCGTGCAGCAGCGAGTGCCGCCGGATCCGGCCATCGAACTCGGCGAGCTGCTGCGCGGTCGGCAACTCACCGTAGATCAGCAGGTAGGAGACCTCGAGGAACGACGAGTTCTCGGCCAGCTGTTCGATGGGGTAGCCACGGTAACGCAGGATCCCCGCGTCACCATCGATGTAGGTGATCTGAGAGGAGCAGGCGGCGGTGTTGACGAAGCCGGGGTCGTAGGTGACGTACCCCGTCTCCTTCAACAGATTGCTGACCGCTACCCCGGACGGGCCGTCGACGGCGTGCTTGACCGGTATCGACAGCTGTCCGCCGGGGTGGTCGAGTTTGACATCCGTCATGCGTTCCTCGCTTCGCCGGCAGAATCTACGTTGAATTGCCTTCACTTTTACGGTAGTCGTGAAGGCTAGCGAAGCCCCTGGCGTGGTCGGCGGGTGAGTGATGCATCACGCCGGCAACAGGTTTGCCACGACGCGGTAAAGCTGCTAGGCCCGGCCGAGCCGGCGCGGTCCGGTCCCTGGCGAGCTTGGTGGGCGAGGCCGCGGGTCAGCAGGGTTCCGGGTCAGCCCTGCAGGGGGCGCAGCACCGGCCCGTCGGCGACCTGGAAGATCTCCAACCGGTTGCGGCCCGGGACGAACAGCGAATCGTCCGGCAGCAGGGCGGCGAAGCGGCGCCCCCGCGGATCCGGGCGGAGCACCGGGGTCACCGCGCCGATCCGCCCGTTCACCGCCACCGCGAGCAGCGTCCCGTCCGGTACGCTCGCCGGCACGTTGCCGTACACCAACGCCGGCAGCCGCCCGCCGTCCTGGTCGAGCTGCGCGAAGTCGGCCCGGTTGCCCACCGTCACCGGCCCGGCGGGCGGCCCCACGGGCAGGTCGGCGACCGGCCGGCCGACCAGGTCCGCCCCCGGCGGTTCCGGCAGGGCCGGGCGGGCCCGGCCGCTGACAACGTCGGCGAAGGTGGCGCCGGAGATCCGGAGCGGCTCCCCCGGCCGCTCGTGGAACTGCCGGTCCCCGTCCGGCCGGCGGGTCCGCACCGCGGAGACGCCGTCGACGGACCACGGCAGCTCGATCCCGGCCAGGTCGGCGACGGTGGGCAGCAGGTCGACGTGTTCCCAGGCGCGATCGTCGACGACACCGCTCCGCTGCCCCGGGCGCTTGATGAACAGCGGCACCCAGAGCATCTCGCCCGGGGCCCGCCGGATCGCGTCGATGCCGCGCCCCTGCACCCCCGGGGTGAAGCTCACCCCGTGGTCGGCGGTGAGCACGACCAGGGCCCGGTCGTACAGGCCGGTCGCCTCCAGCCGCCGCAGCGTCTCGCCGAGCAGCCGGTCGGTGTACTCCACCTGGAGCAGGTGGCGCTGGTAGGCCAGCTCCACCCAGCCCGCGCCGTCGTTCGGCATGCCGGGCGGCGCCTCGTAGCGGACGCCGGACGGTAGGTAGTTCCAGGGCGAGTGCGGCAGAAGCAGGTGCAGGAAGTGCAGGGTCGGCCGGGCGGTCGGGCGGAGCGTGGCGAGGAAGTCGGCGAACCGGGCCGGCTGGTTGGCGTCCAGGGCGCCCCAGCGAAACCGGGGATTCGTCGGCGCCGCCGGCGCCGCCGCTTCGCCGGCCTCCCGGCGGGTGGGTTCCCGGTACGACTCCTCCGGGTCGCGCCGCCCGGACTCGCGGGGAGAGACGAGCTGCCCGAGCAGCGCGGCGCTCTCCCGCAGCAGGGCCGGCAGCCCGCCCCGGCCCGGCTGCTTCCGCTCGGGACACCGACTCGGCGGGCAGAGCTGGCTGATGCTCTCCTCCGCCTCGATCCGGTACACCCCGCCGAACGCGGTGAAGAGGTTGTCGGGGTACCGGGTGTAGTGGGGCGCGTCCGGCCGGGCCGGATACCGCCCGGTCACCATCGCGGGCAGCGCGTACGGGGTGAAGCCGCTGACCGCGGTCGCGTTCCGGTACCAGGTCGACTCCCCGGCGAGGCGGGCGAAGTGGGGAAACCGGCGGGCGTCGATGGCGCCGCGCGCGTCGAGCAGGGAGACCAGCGGAAACTCGTCGAGGACCAGCATCACCACGGGTGGATGTGCCGCACCGGCGGAGCGGCCCACGCCGCCCGCCCGGTCGGCGGGCAGGACGACGGCGGAGGCGGGTGACGCGAAGACGAAGAGCAGCACGAAGACCAGCGGCCCGGCCGCGGCGACCCGGAGCAGCTGGCCGGCGACCCGCCAGCGGTGGTACGCGTACGCCCCGCCGGCGCCCGCCACCGCCGCCAGGGCCAGTAACGGCCAGCCCCGCACCCCGGACAGGTACTTGCCCGCCTGCACCGCGAGGAGCGCCAGCAGCAGACCCACGGTGGCGGTCTGCGCCGCCGGGCGGGCGCCCCGGCCCCGCCCGGTGCCGGCGAACCGGCCGATCAGCGCGCCGACCAGCGCGCCAACCAACGCTCCGGCGCCCCAGAGCAGCACCGGCGGACCGAGCGCGACGATCGCGACCAGCAGCAGGATGTCCGCGGTGTCGGCGTCGTGAAAGAGGAAGAAGTCGGGGCTCCGGCCGGTGATGTCGAGCAGCGGTTGGGTGATGACGAGCCCGCAGAGCGCCAGGATCTCCGCCAGCGCCCACAGCTCCGCCCGGCCACGCCCGCCCGTCCGTTCCGCCGCGCCGGGCCTCGGCACACCCCGATCCGCCGCGCCGGGCTCCCCCGGGTCGTCCGGCTCCCCCGCCGAGGCCGGCCCGACGCGCTCTCCCGCCGACAGCGGCCCGAGTGGCTCGCCCGGGCCGGATCTGCGGCCGGCCGGGTCGGCCGGACGGTCCCGGTCAGCCACGCGGCACCCCGAGATAGAGGGTCCGGGTCCCCGACGGCAACGGGAGCCGCCGGAGGATCCGGCACCGCTCGCCGAGCAGCCGCTCGAACTCGTCCCGCCGGTAGTCGGGGAAGAGCCCCGCCGGCTTGTTGGCGAGCAGCCGGACCGTCATCGGGTCGTCGGGGTGGACGAACTCGACCACGAGCCGCCCGACCGGTCCGGCCGCGCCGAGAAACCCCAGCAGCCAGTCGAGGACCTCGGGCAACGGCACGTTCCGGCCGATCGCGAGGTGGTGGAGCACCGCGAGGGCGAGCACCGCGTCGGCCTGCGCCCGGGCGGCGAAGGAGCCGCGCTCGACACCGCGCCACCCGCCCCCGGGCGAGGGGTCGGCGAGATCCATCACCAGGGGCAGGATCCGCCGCTCGCCCTCGGCACGCAGCCGGCGGTAGAGCTGGTCGGCGACCGCCGGGTCCCCCTCGACCGCCACGACGTACCCGGCGTGTCGGGCCGCGATCCGCGCGTACGTCCCGTCGTTCGCCCCGAGGTCCAGTACCAGGTTCGGCCGCCCCGCCTCGGCGAGCGCCGCGCCGACGAACCGCTCCTTGGCCGCCCGGTCGGCGGGGGTGTACCCGCACGTGTCCCGGTACTCGATCCAGTGGCTGGGCGGGGGCCGCCAGTCGAGCCGGCGGACCAGCCTGTCGAGGCCTCGGAGCATGGCCAGCACCAGGTCGCGGGAGAAGCCGGCGTCCCGTAACTGGGCACGGACCGCTCCGGTGCCGGCGTCGGCGTACCGGACCTGCAACGAGTCGTGCAGGTGGACGTGCGTGAGCACCCCGGTGCGGAACCGCCGGATGCCGCCGAAGAGCCGACGCATCTGTCCCGGCTCCAGCCCGTCGATCCGGGACCGCAGCCAGGGCTGGAAGTCCAGCCCGAGGTGAGCCTGCACCAGGAGCGGGTAAAGCAGGGTCTGGCAGAACTGCCGGTAGCCCGCCCACGGCTCGCCCTCGCGGGCCGGCTCGAACGAGCCGACGTCGATGAAGACCGGTTCGCTCCCCCGCCACTGCAGGTTGTACGCCGAGCCGTCCTTGGTGGTGAAGCCCGCCGGCACCGCCGCCTGGAGGAGCTCCAGGTGCAGCAGGGCCGCGTCGCGCAGCATGGCGAAGGACCACTCGTACGGGTACGACACGAAGGGAATGCGTTCGTGCCGGAGCAGGGCCGCCCACCGGCCGGCCGTACCCGCGGGCACCGATTCCGGGTCGACGATCTCGGTGCCGCAGACCTTGCCCTCGGCGAGCAGCCGGGAAAAGAACTCGGTCGCGGCGAGCGCCCGCCAGTCGGCGGCGGCCCGCGGGTCGAGTCCCCGCAGGACCTGCCCGTCCGCGTGGAAGACCCGGGTGGTGGGGTCGCGGAAGGAGCCGGGGTCGGCTGCCAGGCCGCGACCGGATACGGCGGTCGGGACGGAGGGTGGCATCAGCACGACAGACCGTCCTCAGTCCCGCTCGCCCGAGGGCCGCCTGCGGAATCGACCGGTCAACCGGCGCCAGTAGAGTCGGGCCGCAACCGCCACGCCGGCGGCCCCGCCGACCACGGCCTGCACGATGAGACTGCCGGAACCCGCGTCCAGGTAGGCCCGAACGTCCATCTCCGGCCACCTCCCTTCTCTCTGCCCCCGTGCCGGGAGGGTCCCCTCGACATCGCGTCCGGCGCCGGGACACCGTACACGCCCGGACCCGCGCGCCGCCCCCGACCGCCGGGAGGCCGACCGGTCCGGACCCGCGCGGCGCTCGGCCGACCGCCGGGAGCGGCACGCCCACCGGCTCGGTACCGGCCTGGACCGCCGCGGTCGCCCGGCTCACCGCACCGGCCGATCGGGACGTCCGATTCGTTCAAGACGACGGCCCGCCCCGCTTCCTACGCTGGGACGATGACACCGAGATTAGACCTGTTTGGCCTTGTTGTGGCTGACATGGCCCGTTCTCTGGCGTTCTACCGCCGTTTGGGCATCGACATCCCCGCCGGAGCCGAGACCGAACCGCACGTCGAGGTGACACTGCCGGGCAGGCTCCGGCTCGCCTGGGACACCGTCGAGGTGGTCCGGTCGTTCGATCCCGGCTGGACCGCACCGGCCGGCTCCCACCGAATCAGCCTCGCCTTCCGCTGCGCCGACCCGGCCGCGGTGGACGCCACCTACGCGGAGCTGACCGCCGCCGGCTATCCCGAACACCTGCCGCCGTGGGATGCGGCGTGGGGTCAGCGGTACGCGACCGTGCTGGACCCGGACGGCAATGCCGTGGACCTCTTCGCGCCGTTGCCAACGGCCCCGACCAGCTAGCCGCGGCACCCGCCGCCGGCCGGGCGGGCCGACCACCTGCCGGCCGGGTCGCTAACCCACCAGCCGGCGCAACGGCACACCGGCCAGGCTGCGCACCTCACGGGACAGGTGGGCCTGGTCGGCGTAGCCGGTCCGCGCGGCGACCTCGGCGGCGGGCGTACCGGCGCGGGCCAGGGCCAGGGCCCGACGCATCCGCAGGATCCGGGCCAGCGTCTTGGGTCCGTAACCGAAGAGCATCAGGCTGCGCCGGTGGAGTTGCCGGGTGCCGAGCCCGAGCGCCTCGGCGGTGGTGGCGACGTCCCGGCCGGCGGCGAGATCGGCGACCACCACCGCCGCGAGCGGGTCGGGGCCGCCCCGGGCCGCCAGCCGGGCCGCCGCCACCGCCTCCAGCACCCGGTCCGGCGCCGCCGCCCGGGCCACCCGCTCGGTCAGCTCGGTCACCAGGGGGGCGGGCCAGAGCCGGTCGAGGGGGACCCGCTGATCCCGCAGCTCGTACGCGGGCGGCCCGAAGACCGCCGGCCCGGTGCCGGGCGGCAGCCGCAACCCGACGTACCGCTCGGTGCCCGGCCCGCCCGCCAGGTGCGCCACCGTGTCCGGTCCGGCCGCCAGCAGCCCGTTTCGGCTCGACCAGATCAGGTCCATACAGCCGTCCGGAAGGACCCGGCTCGGAGCGGCGTCCGGGCCGCGGACGGCCGTCCAGACCGTGGCACCGGCCAGCCGGGACCTCCGCTCCTGATACATGGTTCCGAGCCTGCCACCCGAACCGGTACGCCTCGTGGGTCGGGGCCGGCGGTGTGTCCGAGCCGCCACGCGGGCCCGGTCGGTGGTACGCCGGCCGGACCGGTCCAGCTGCGGGCGGGGACATCAGGACATCTCTCCCGCCCCCGGACGCTTCGGTCCCGGCACGTACGTCCGCGTCGAGGTTCGCCAGGAGTTCCCGGGTCCCGTGCTCCCGCGGCCTGGGGTGGTCGCGACCGTCGAGGTGCTGGAGCACGGCGGAGAGCGACATCGGCATCGGGCGGGCGAGTCCGCTCACCGACGCCGGACCGCGGCTCAGACGCTCCAGCAGCACCCGGCGACCGAGGTCCGCCAGCGCGGCGAAGACGGGTCGGGCTCGGCCGTTTGGTTGAGCATGTGCTTGACCCCAGGGGCCTGCCCGGCACGCCCGATAGTCAAGGACTTACTTGAGATAGTCAAGGACTTACTTGAGTTTCAGTCCTGACTCCGGTACGGGGCGGTGCGCTGAAGCCGGCAGCCGCCAAGGCGGGCAGCCGTCCGTACGCCGGTCAGGGCTGGAACCGGTAGCCCATGCCCGGCTCGGTGAGCAGGTGCCGGGGCCGGGCAGGATCGTCCTCCAGCTTGCGGCGCAGCTGCGCGAGGTACTGGCGCAGGTAGTTCGTCTCCGACTGGTACTGCGGGCCCCACACGTCGTGCAGCAGCTGGCGCTGACTGACCAGCCGGCCCGGATTGCGGACCAGGATCTTCAGCAGGTGCCACTCGGTCGGCGTCAACCGGACGTCGCCGCCGTCGTCGGTCCGGACCGCGTGCGCGGCGAGGTCCACGCTGTGCCGGCCGATCCGCACCACCGGCGCCTCCTCCCCGACCCCGGCGGCGCGCCGGGTCACCGCCCGGACCCGGGCGAGCAACTCGTCGATTCCAAACGGCTTGGTCACGTAGTCGTCCGCGCCCGCGTCGAGCGCCTCGACCTTGTCCTGGCTGCCGGCCCGGCCGGAAAGCACGATGATCGGCACGTTCGTCCATCCGCGCAGGCCCTGGATCACCTCCACGCCGTCCATGTCTGGCAGGCCGAGGTCCAGCACCACCAGATCCGGCCGGTGGCTCGCCGCCATCCGCAGCGCCGCCCCGCCGTCGCCGGCCAGCGCGACCTCGTACCGCCGCGCCCGCAGGTTGATGCCGAGGGCCCGCAGGATCTGTGGTTCGTCGTCCACCACCAGTACCCGGGTCATCCGCCGCCCCCTCCGTCCGTCTCGTCCGCTGCCGGCAGGCTCAACACCATGGTCAGTCCCCCGCCGGGCGTCTCCTCCGGCACCAGCGAGCCCCGCATCGCCTCGGCGAGCCCCCGGGACAGCGCCAGCCCGAGCCCGACCCCGGCATGGTTGGTCCGGTCGCCGAGCCGCTGGAAGGGGAGGAAGACTTTGGGCCACTCCTCCTCGGGGATGCCCGGTCCCTGGTCGATGACCCGCAGCTCCACCTGGCCACCATACTCGCTCCCGGTAACCAGCGGAGGCTTCTCCGGCGGGGAGAACCGCACGGCGTTGGCGACGAGGTTGACCACCACCCGTTCCAGCAGTCCGGGGTCAGCCCGGACCGCCGGCAACCGCGCCGGCAGGCTCACCCGAACCGACCGCGCGACCTCGCCGAGTTCGTCCAGGGCCTTCGGCACCACCTCCTCCAGACCGACCGGCACCACCGACAGCCCGAGGACCCCGGCCTGCAACCGGCTCATGTCCAGCAGGTTGGCCACCAGCTGGCCGAGCCGGTCCAGCGACTCGTCCGCGGTGGCCAGCAACTCGTCCCGGTCCGCCGTCTCGAACTCGACCTCGGCGCTGCGCAGGCTGGTCACCGCCGCCTTGGCCGAGGCGAGCGGCGTACGCAGGTCGTGGCTGACCGCGGCGAGCAGCGCGGTCCGCATCCGGTCCGCCTCGGCCAGCGGGCGGGCCGTCGCCGCCTCCTGCGCCAGCCGCTCCTGGCGCAGGGCGAGGGCGGCCTGTGCGGCGAACGCCTCCACGATTCGCCGGTCAGCGGCGTCCAGGACGCGCCCGCAGAGCACCAGGGACAGGGTGTCGTCGGCCCGGACCTCGACCTCGCCGCCGGCGGGGGTGCCGCAGGGCTCCGCCCCGACGCTCGCCGCGACCCGCCACGCCGACGGGTCGCGGGGCAGGTCAGGCCCGGGTGGCGCGTCCGGGACCCGTTCGAGCAGGCTGACGGCGCGGAGCCCGAACGTCTCGCGCAGCCGCTCCAGCAGCGCCTCCAGCGGACGGGCGCCTCGCAGCACGCTGCCGGCCACCACCGCGAGGGTCTGGGCGTCCGCGCTGGCCCGGGCGGCCTCACGGCTGCGCCGGGCAGCGGTGTCGACGACCCCGCTCACGGCCACGGCGACCACGAAGAAGACCACCAGGGCGAGCAGGTTCTCCCGGCCGGAGATGTCGAGCGTGTCGAGCGGCGGCGTGAAGTAGAAGTTCAGCAGGACCGACGCCCCGGCCGCGGCGAGCAGCGCCGGCCACAGCCCGCCGACCAGGGCCACCCCGATCACGGCGACCAGGAACAGCAGCAGGTCGCTGGCGAGGGACAGGTCGTCGGCGAACAACCGCAGGGCGTACGTCAGCAGCGGCAGCCCGAGCAGCGCCAGGCCGAACCCGGCCAGCCGGCGCCACTGGGACAGCACGCTGAGCACGCCCGGCGGCCGCCGCCCGCGCCCCACCTGCTCGTGCGTCACCAGATGTACGTCGATCGGGCCGGACAGCGCCACGGTGGTGACCCCGACGCCCCGGGACAGGATCTGGGCGATCCGGCCCCGCCGGCTGGCGCCGAGGACGATCTGGGTGGCGTTGACGCCGCGGGCGAAGTCCAGCAGCGCCGCCGGCACGTCCGTCCCCATCACCTGGTGATACGTCCCGCCGAGGCTCTCGACCAGGACACGCTGCATGGCGAGCGCGGCCGGGTCGGTGCCAACCAGCCCGTCGCTGCGCGCCACGTGCACGGCGAGCAGGTCGGCACCTTTCGTCCGGGCGGCGATCCGGGCGGCCCGCCGGATCAGCGTCTCCCCCTCGGGGCCGCCGGTGAGCGCCACCACCACCCGCTCCCGCGCCTCCCAGGTCTCGCCGATCCGGTGCTCCGTCCGGTAGCGGTCGAGCTGGTCGTCGACCTTGTCGGCGAGCCAGAGCAGGGCCAGTTCCCGCAGCGCGGTCAGGTTGCCGACCCGGAAGTAGTTGCCCAGGGCCGCGTCGATCTTGTCCGGCGGGTAGATGTTGCCGTGGGCCATCCGGCGGCGCAGCGCCTCCGGTGTCATGTCGACCAGCTCGACCTGCTCCGCACGGCGGACGATCTCGTCCGGGACGGTCTCCCGCTGCGGCACCCGGGTGATCTGGCGGACGACGTCGTTGAGCGACTCCAGGTGCTGGATGTTGACGGTCGACAGGACGTCGATGCCGGCATCGAGCAGTTCCTGGACGTCCTGCCACCGCTTCGGATGGCGGGAGCCGGGCACGTTGGTGTGGGCCAGTTCGTCGACCACGGCGACCTCGGGACGCCGGGCCAGCACCGCGTCGAGGTCCATCTCGGTGAACTCGGCGCCGCGGTAGCGGACCGTACGGCGCGGGATGATCTCCAGGTCGCCGAGCATCGCCGCGGTGTGCTTGCGGCCGTGGGTCTCGACGAACCCGATCGCCACGTCCGTGCCGCGCTCGGCCCGCCGGTGCGCCTCCTCCAACATCGCGTACGTCTTGCCGACACCGGGGGCGGCCCCGAGATAGATGCGCAGCTGGCCACGTGCCATGTGTCAATCCTGCCGCTTCTCCCGAGGCCGCCCACCGCGGCTCAGCCACGAACCGGGAACTGCCGGTCCAGGGCGATGTTGAGTTCCAGGACGTTGACCGCCGGCTCACCCATGAAGCCGAGGGCGCGTCCGGTGGTGTGCTCCTTCACGAGGCGCTGCACGGCGGCGGGGTCGACGCCCCGCTCCCGGGCCACCCGCGGCACCTGGAGCCGGGCGTACGTCGGGCTGATGTGCGGGTCGAGGCCGCTGCCACTGGCGGTGACCGCGTCGGCCGGCACCACCGGTTCGGCCGGGGCGTCGCCCCGGATCGGGGTCACCACCCCGCCGGAATAGTCCTGGCCGGGCTGGGCGCACTCGACCGTCACCCCCTGGTAATCGGTGATGAAGGGGGTGGCCGGGCATGCCTGGTTGACGCTGACCGCGCGGGTGACCGGGCCGGTCAGCCCGTCGCGGTGGAAGACCGCCAGGACCGCACCGACCCCGTCGGGGGTGCAGAACGGTCGGCGACCGTCGACGCCCTCCAGGTCGCCGACCGCCTTGCTCCGCGAACAGACCTGGGTGAGCAGGCTCCGCGTCGCGTCGTCGGGGTTGGTGGCGAGGGTGTCCAGCACGCTCTCCGGGCCGAGGTTGCTGGCGGCGGTGCTCGTCGGATCGTACCCGTCGCCGGCCGCGGACGGCCGGCTCTGGAAGTACGCCGGTATTGGGTTGCCGTCGGCGTCGGTGAAGAGCTGCCCGATCAGCCGACTGCCGACCACGCGGCCGTCGGCGCCCTCGACGAGCGATCCCTCGGCCCGGCCGTTCAGGCCCGGCAGCCGCGCCACCCCGACCATGGCCAGTGGATAGGCCAGGCCGAGCAGCACGGTGAAGACCAGCAGCACGCGGAGCGCCGCCAGGTGTTGGGTGAGCCAGGTTGGTAGACGCATCACGAGATCCCCGGGATGAACTGGATGACGAGGTCGATGACCTTGATCCCGATGAACGGGGTGAGGATGCCGCCGAGACCGTAGACCCACAGGTTACGGGTCAGCAGTGCGGAGGCGCTGCTCGGCCGGTAGCGCACACCGCGCAGGGCGAGCGGGATCAGCCCGATGATGATGAGCGCGTTGAAGATGACCGCCGACAGGATCGCCGACTCCGGGCTGGACAACCGCATGACGTTGAGGGTGTCCAGCGTCGGGTAGATGCCGGCGAAGATCGCCGGGATGATGGCGAAGTACTTCGCGATGTCGTTGGCGATCGAGAAGGTGGTCAGGGTGCCCCGGGTGATCAGCAACTGCTTGCCGATCTCGACGATCTCGATCAGCTTGGTCGGATCGGAGTCGAGGTCGACCATGTTGCCGGCTTCCTTGGCCGCCGTGGTGCCGGTGTTCATCGCCACCCCGACGTCGGCCTGGGCCAGCGCCGGGGCGTCGTTCGTGCCGTCACCGGTCATCGCGACCAGCCGGCCGCCGTCCTGCTCCTGCTTGATCAGCGCCAGCTTGTCCTCCGGCGTCGCCTCGGCGAGAACGTCGTCGACCCCGGCCTCGTCCGCGATCGCCTTGGCCGTCCGCGGGTTGTCACCGGTGATCATGACGGTCCGGATGCCCATCCGACGCATCTCGTCGAACCGCTCCCGCATCCCGCTCTTGACCACATCCTTGAGGTGAATCACCCCCAGCACCCGGGCAGGTTGGCCCTCGACGTGCTCGGCCACCACCAGCGGCGTACCACCGCCGCCGCTGATCCCGTCGACAATGTCCCCGACCTGCTCGGTCGGGTGACCGCCGTGCTCCCGGACCCACTTCATCACCGCCGCAGCGGCGCCCTTACGGATCTGGCGACCCGGACCGCTGGCGCCACCGTCCACCGTGCTGTCCGGGGTCAGGTCGATTCCGCTCATCCGGGTCTGCGCGGTGAACGGCACGAAGGTGGCGTGCGGCATCAGGCCAGGCTCCCGCTCGCGCAGGCCGTACGCGTTCCTCGCCAGTACCACGATCGAGCGCCCCTCCGGGGTCTCGTCGGCCAGGCTGGAGAGCTGCCCGGCATCGGCCACCTCCGCCGCGGTCACCCCGTCCACCGGAACGAACTCCGCGGCCTGCCGATTGCCCAGCGTGATCGTGCCGGTCTTGTCGAGCAGCAGCGTGTTCACGTCACCGGCCGCCTCGACCGCCCGGCCGCTCATCGCCAACACATTGCGCTGGACCAGGCGGTCCATCCCGGCGATACCGATCGCCGAGAGCAGTGCGCCGATGGTGGTCGGGATCAGGCAGACCAGGAGCGAGACGAGCACGATGCCGGTGACGCCGTTGACGTCGATCCCCGCCGTGTCGGGCGCCGCCGCCTGGAACTCCTTCGAGAAGATCGCCAGCGGCTGCAACGTGACCACGGCCAGCAGGAAGATGATGGTCAGTGCGGCGAGCAGGATGTTCAGTGCGATCTCGTTCGGCGTCTTCTGCCGGTTCGCCCCCTCGACCAGGGAGATCATCCGGTCGATGAAGCTCTCCCCCGGCTTCTGGGTGATCCGGACGACGATCCGGTCGGAGAGCACCTTCGTGCCGCCGGTGACCGCACTACGGTCACCGCCGGACTCCCGGATCACCGGCGCGGACTCACCGGTGATCGCAGACTCGTCGACGCTGGCGATCCCCTCCACCACGTCGCCGTCACCGGGGATGAACTGCCCGGCCTCGACCACGACGATGTCGCCCAGCCGCAGGTCGGCAGCGGCGACCGACTCGCTCTGGTACGCGGCGGCCCGGGCCCCCGGCGACCAGCCGGTCAACCGGGTGGCGACGATGTCCTTCCGGGCCTGGCGCAGCGTCGCGGCCTGAGCCTTACCCCGGCCCTCGGCGACCGCCTCGGCCAGGTTGGCGAAGACCACGGTCAGCCACAGCCAGACGGTGATCGCCCAGGCGAAGACGGTCGGGTCGGCAATCGCCAGCACCGTGGTAAAGACGGCGCCGACCTCGACGACCAGCATGACGGGGTTGCGCCACATCGTCGCCGGATTGAGTTTGCGCAGCGCGTCGGGCAACGAACGGAGCAGCTGCGCGGGATCCAGCAGCCCACCGCCGACCCTCCCCGAGGATCCGCTCGGACCGGGGGGGCGGCCCCCGGAGGGGGCAGGCGCCAGCGGAGCGATGGTCATTTTCCCTTTCCTCACCATGAACATGGGTCACAGCCCCTCGGCCAGCGGGCCGAGCGCGAGCGCGGGCAGGAAGGTCAGGGCCACCAGGATCACGGTCACACCGACCACCATGCCGACGAAGAGCGGCTTGTGGGTCGGGAGCGTGCCCGCGGAGGCGGGTACGGCGCGCTGCCGGGCCAGGGAGCCGGCCAGGCCAAGCACGAAGATGATCGGCAGGAACCGGCCCAGCAGCATGCACAACCCGGTAGCGGTATTCCACCAGGGCGTGTTGACGGTGATTCCGGCGAACGCGGAGCCGTTGTTGTTGCTGGCCGAGGTGAACGCGTACAGCACCTCGGAGAGCCCGTGCGGGCCGACGTTGAGCGCGGTCGAGTTGTTCCCGGTGGCGAACGCCGCCGCCGTACCCGACAGGACCAGGATCGGGGTGATCAGGAAGTACAGCGACGCGAACTTGATCTCGCGAGCGCCGATCTTCTTGCCCAGGTACTCCGGCGTACGGCCGACCATCAGGCCCGCGACGAAGACGGTGATGACCGCCAAGATCAGCATGCCGTAGAGGCCGGCACCGACGCCGCCCGGGGCCACCTCGCCGAGCATCATGTTGATGATCGGCATCATGCCGCCCAGCGCGGTGTACGAGTCGTGGAACGAGTTCACCGAACCGGTCGAGGTCAGCGTGGTGGACGCGGCGAAGGTGGCCGAGTTCGACACTCCGAACCGGACGTCCTTGCCCTCCAGAGCCGCTCCGACGGCGTGCGGCACGGTGCCGTCGCCGACCAACTCGAGGACGTTGGTCAGGGTGACGCTGGCGATCGCCAGGATCCCCATCGCCGCCACGATCGCGTAGCCCTGCCGGTTCTGCCCGACCATCCGGCCGAAGACCCGGGGCAGGGTGAACGGGATCAGCAGGATCAGGAAGATCTCGAGCCAGTTGGTCCAGGCCGTCGGGTTCTCGAACGGGTGGGCGCTGTTGACGTTGTAGAAGCCACCACCGTTGGTGCCAAGGTCCTTGATCACCTCCTGGCTGGCCACCGGCCCACCGGTGATCGTCTGGGTCCCCCCGGTGAGGGTGGTGACGTCCGTTCCGCCGGAGAGGTTCTGTACCGCCCCGCCGATGATCAGGACGATGGTGCCGACCACGCAGATCGGCAGCAGGATGCGCAGGGTGATCCGGGTCAGGTCGACCCAGAAGTTGCCCAGGTGCTCGGTCCTGTGCCGGGCGAAGCCGCGGACCAGCGCGATGGCCACCGCGATGCCGACCGCCGCGGAAAGGAAGTTCTGCACCGCCAGGCCGGCCATCTGCACCAGGTGACCCATGGTCGACTCACCCGAGTACCACTGCCAGTTGGTGTTCGTGACGAAACTGACCGCCGTGTTCCAGGCGCCGTGCGGGATCACGGGGTCGAACCCGAGGGAGAGCCAGAGCGTGTCCTGGACCCGCATGAACAGGTACAGGAACAGGATCGAGACGGCCGAGAATGCCAGCACGCCCCGGGCGTAGACCGCCCACGACTGCTCCCCCGCGGGGTTGACCCCGACCAACCGGTAGATGACCCGCTCGATTCGGGAGTGTCGGGTGCCGGTCACCACCCGGTACATGTAGTCGCCGAACGGCCGATAGACGGCGACGAGGGCCGCGACCAGCACGGCGACGAAGAGGACGCCCGCTGTCGTCGTACTCATCTAGAAGCGCTCCGGGAACAGCAGGGCGACCACGAGGAAGACCGCGAGCGCGGCCGACACGATCAGGCCGATAAGATTGACGATGCTCACAGCCGCTCCACCGCCCGCACGAGCAGGGCGAGTGCCGCGAACAGCGCCACGGTCAGCAGCACGAACACGACGTCGATCACGACGTTCCTTCCATGATTCAGGCCGGGGTGGCCCCGACGGGCCAGCCCGAGCCATTCAACCTGCCGTAGCTGTCGACCGCGGGCGTGATGACGAGGTCGATACGAGCCCGGCTCACACCTTGACGACGGCTTGACGCACCCGCGCGACGCCGATCGGATGATCCGGACAATTCTGTTGCGCACCGCGAACCGCGTGGGTTACAGGGTGGTCCGGGAGGGGTAGCCGGGTCTGGAGCCGTACGGGGAGGTGCGCGATGCCGGAGTCCGAGTCCTGGGTGCACGAGGCCACAGCCACGGCGGAGGGAGGGCAGCTCCGGACCGACGACGGCCAGCTCGCCACCACGCTGGCCTCGCCCCTCGCGCCGCACTGCACCGGGCTGGCTCCCGAACAGCTGCTCGCGGCGGCGTTCGCCTCCTGCCTGCACCACGCGGCGGTCGAGGCGGCGACCGGAATCACCGACGAGTCGCACACCGTCCAGGTCCGCGCCCAGGCGCGGCTGGCCCGGGACGCCGACGGCCGCTACCGCGCCGACGTCCGGGCGAGCATCGCCTCGGCGGGACTGAACCGGGACCAGTTGACGGACCTGGCCCGCGACGCCGACCGGCTGTGGCCGTTCTCCAGCGAGGGAGGGCGGCACACCCTGACGGTCGGACCGGCGGAACCGCGGGGGCGGTGAGCGGGCCGGCTCTCCGGTCCGTCCGCCGCTCCGGTCCCGGCTCAGCCGAACCCGGCGGTGACCGCCCGGTGGTCGCTGGCCGAGGTCCGGACGACCTCGGCGGAGACGGCGGTGAGCCCCCGGTACAGCACGTGGTCGGGGCGGATGAGCGGCAGCGGGGCGGGCCAGGTGAAGCCCGGCCCGCGGCCGGCGTCGGCCTGTGCGTCGTGCAGCAGCTCGGTCAGCGGCTCGATCACCCGGTCGGTGGTGGCGGTGTTGAGGTCGCCGAGCACGACGAGGCGTGCGGCCTGGTCCGCCCGTAGGCGGGCGGCGAGGGCGTGCACCGTCCGGTCCCGGGTGCCGGTGTCTCCGGCCCGGGCGGAACCGAGGTGCACCACGTAGACCGCGACGTCGCCACCGGGGGCGGCCACCACCGCCCGCAGGGCACGGGTCCAGGCCAGCCCGGTGTCGACGCCGGTCTCGTCGCGAATCGGGAACCTGCTCCACAGCCCGACGGTGGAGACCGAGGCCTGGTACGGGTAGCGGTCCCGCAGCGCGGCGGCCACCGCGACACGGGCCTCGGCGGTCACCTCCTGCAGCGCGATGAGGTCGGCGCCGCCGGCGGCGAGCGGGGCGACCGTGCCGGCCGGGTCGGGATTGCCCGCCCGCAGGTTCTGGCTCGCCACCCGCAGCCGGGCCGGCCCACCACCACCGCTCGGCAGCCAGGCCGTACCGAAGAGCACGATCCAGGTCACCGCCGGGATGGCGACGGCCGCGAGGGCGAGCCGTGACCGGCGCAGCGCGGCGGCGAGGGCGAGCACCGGCACCCCGAGGCCGAGGAACGGTGCGCCGGTGTCGATCAGGCTACCCAGCCCGCGAACGTTGGGGATCAGCCGGTGACCGAGCAGAAGTGCGGTCACCATCGCCGTCGCGACCAGGATCAGGACCCCCCGACGACGCCGACCCGGCCCCGTCGCCCCGCCCCCGAACGGCTTGATCCTGTCCCCGGCCACCACGCGCATCGTACCGGGGCGGGATCGGCGGGCGCCGGGCGACCGGCGGCTCTCCCAGGCTCGGGAGGCGGTCCGCGATGGCCGGCCCGGGACGGGCGAGTTGGTCCGTTCGTCGTACCACCGTCATCCGCCGTTCACCCGATCGCAGGGTGAGTCGGACACCCGAGCCTGGTGATCTCAGGTTCTGCCGCACGGGGCGGCGCCGTTCCATGCCTGGGCGCGACGCCCATCCGGGCGATTCGGATATATCTTCCGTACCGGGTCTCGACATAGCCCGACATGAATTTCGTCGTTTGCCCGGTTGACTCGCAAAAACTGTGGTATACGCCACGGGTTCGGCGGGTCACATCTGCACGGCCGTTCCCTAGCCTCGGCGCGTGCCGCACAGGGAACATGCTGATCACGCACTGCACAACGACGTCGGGGATAGCCGTTCGGCGGAGGCCCCCTCGGGTGACCGGCGGGTAGGCCACCACCGGCGGGAGATCCCGCGCCAGCCAGGCCGGACCTGGGGGCGGGTCCGGGCGCTGCTCGCCTCCCGCCCGGTACGGTTCGGGTCCGCCGCCGTGCTCACCTGCTGCCTCGGCACGGCGGCCTACCTCGGCGCGCGCGCCGACACCGGACCGACCCGCCCGGGCCCGGCCGGCAGCCTCCTCGCCGAGCGGGAGGCACGGCTCGAGAACGCGCCGGCCGCCCGCAGCGAGCGGAGCCGGGTCCCGACCCCGCCGCCGGCCCCGACGCCGACGGTGACCGCCACTCCGTCCCCCACCCAGCCGACCGCCCGGGTCTCCACGGCGCGGACACAGGTCACCCGGGCGAAGCGGTCGACCCGACCGAGCCCGGTCGCGGGGCTCACCCAGGCCCAGATGGACAACGCACGCACGATCGTCCAGGTCGGGTTGAAGCTCAAGGTCCCCCGCCGGGGCCTCATCGTCGCCATCGCCACGGCGATGCAGGAGAGCAACCTCTCCAACCTGGCCAACGCCGGGGTGCCCGAGTCGCTCAACTACCCGAACCAGGGCGTCGGCTACGACCACGATTCGGTGGGCCTGTTCCAGCAGCGGCCCAGCTCCGGCTGGGGCACGGTGGCGGACCTGATGCGTCCGGCGTACGCCGCCGAGCAGTTTTTCACCGCGCTGCTCGCGATCCCCGGCTGGGAGGAGATGAGCGTGACCGCCGCCGCCCAGGCCGTCCAGGTCTCCGCCTTCCCCGACGCCTACGCCCAGCACGAGGCGCGAGCCACCACGGTCGTCGACGCGCTCGTGTGACCGGCGACGGTCCGGCCTTCCTCCGGCCCGGCCCCGGTCGGTCCGACGTCTCCCTGACCGGCCTTCCGCACCGGAAGCGCCCGGCCGGCGCGGCGCGGGGGCGATGGCAGCCGTGGCGGTGGCAGCGGTTTGCCGGGCGAGAACGGCGGGAAGGCGTCCCGGAGAAGCCAGCCAGGGAAGAGGACAGACGGCCATGACGGTGCGGAGGATCCCCACCGTGACCCTCCCGTCCGGTGAGGAACTGCCGGCGCTGGGACAGGGCACCCGGGGCATGGCGGAGGACCCGCGGCGACGGGACGACGAGATCGCCGCGCTGCGGACCGGTGTCGACGTCGGCCTCACCCTGGTCGACACCGCCGAGATGTACGCCGACGGCGGCGCAGAGGAGCTGGTCCGGGAGGCGCTCGCCGACCGCCGCGACGACATCTTCCTGGTCAGCAAGGTCTCCGCGGAGCACGCGACCGCGAACGGGACCCTCACCGCCTGCGAGCGCAGCCTGGAGCGCCTCGGCACCGACCGGATCGACCTCTACCTCCTGCACCAACGGGACGGGGCGCCGCTGCCCGAGACCGTCGAGGCGTTCACCACGCTGATGACACAGGGACTCATCCGGCACTGGGGGGTGAGCAACTTCGACGTCCCGGACGTGGTCGAGCTCGCCGCCATCCCCGGCGGTACGGCGGTGGAAACGGACCAGATCCCGTACAACCTGACCCGGCGCGGGATCGAGTGGGACCTGCTCCCCCGCTGCCGGGCGGCCGGGCTGCCGGTCATGGCGTACTCGCCACTCGCGCGCGGCCGGATGCTCGGCCACCCCACGCTGGCCCGCGTCGCACGGCGGCATGGCGCCACCCCCGGGCAGGTCGGACTCGCCTGGCTGTTGCGTCAGCCCGGGGTCTGCGCGGTGACCAGGGCGCGTACCCCGGACCGGATCCGGGAGAACCGGGCGGCGGTCGACCTGGACCTCACCGAGGAGGACCTCGCCGACCTCGACGCGGCCTTCCCGCCGCCGGATGGGCTACGGCCGCTGGAGCTGCCCTGACCCCCGGCGCGACCTCTTCGCCGTCTCCGCCGTCGAACGACCGCGACCACCGGAACCGCTCCGGCCCGTCGGGCGCGGCCGGACGGCTCGCCGCCACCCGGCGACCGGCGTCAGGCCCCCGGCGTCGGCTCCAGCCGGGCCGGTCGCTTCGTCGCCTCCCCGCCGACCTCCTCGGGCCGGACAGCGTCCTCGGGCTCACCGTTCTCGGGGGGCTGGAAGATGTACCGCACGAAGTCCCCGCCGGACTCGTTCTCGTCCGCGCCCGGCCACTGACCGACGAGGTCGACTCCGACGACCTCCCGGCTCCCCTGGTCGGTCTCCTCGATCAGGGCCCAGACCGAGACCGGATACGACCGGGTGGTCTCCGGATCGACGCGCCAGCGCGCGTACCAGCCGGGACGGGCGGGGACGATCTCGACGATCCGCTTCATGACGGCCTTCCCTCCGGTGCGACGCGGCCACGCGCTGTCCCGATGGTGGGCGGAATCGGGGTGAGTCCTCCTCACCCCGCCGAGATGAGCGCCGCCAGCCGGTACCGCACCGCGTCGGCGCCGTCCGGCTCGCGGGGCGCCGCGGCGGCGTTTCGCCGACGCCGACGCCGGGAAGGCGATCGGTGGTGAGGCCGCCGGCCTCCGGGAGCGCGTGGCCGGGCGCCCGCCGCACGCGGGCGCGGGCCGGTGCGGCCCGGTGGCGATGCCGCCGAGACGGGAGCGAGGCGAGGTCATGGGGAAGCAGATGGAGGGTGACAACCAACGGCGTCGAAGGTTGGCCCGACAGGCCCGCCAGCGGGGCCGGCGCCCGAGCGAGGTCGGGGCCACCCTCGGCGCGGACAAGCAGATCGAGAGCCTGGACAGGGGCAGGCGCAGTGGTCCGCCGCCAGCCGGCAGCCGCAAACCGAGCACCGAACGCGGCGGCCCGGGCACGCCGGCACCGGTCGCGGCGGAGCGACCGATGCCGCTGCCCGACGCGCCACCACCCGGCGGGGCCAGGGTCGGGGTCATCCCGTACCGCGAGCTGGTGTCCGACGTCGGGCGCCGCGCCGGTGTCGACTTCGCGCAGGCCCGCGCGGCGGCCGAGGCGACCGTCACCGTCCTGGCCCGCGCGCTGGACGTCGCCGACCGGCAACGGCTGCTCGACGCCGTGCCGGGGCAGCTCTGCGACGAGGAGGCGCTGGAGTCTGGCGACCGGCGGCGGGACCTGGCCGGCTTCCTCGACGAGGTCGCCCGGCTCACCCGGCGCACGCCGGAGCAGGCACGCTACCAGGCCCAGGCGACGCTGAGCGCCCTCGCCGAGCAGGACCGGGGGCTCATCGCGTCGCTCGACCTGCCGGACGACCTCCGTGACCTGCTCGGGCCGTCGGGGGCCGGCGGGGGCCTGGTCGACCCGAGCGGCGCCACGGCCGCGCTCACCGAGGACGAACTGCGGGACGCGCTGGCCCGGCTGCCGTACTGGTCCGGCGACCGCAACCGGCTGAGCCGCAGCATCGAACTGCCGGCCGAGAACCTCGACCGGGTGTTGGGCCGGCTGGCCCGACTGCGGCCGGAGACCGGCCGGGGACCCAGTGTCGGCCGACAGTCACCAACCGTCGCCGTGATCACGGTCCGGAGCCGGGGATTGGCCGGGGTGAGCGCGCTCGACATCAACCTGGCCCATCAGATCGACGACGCGATCGACGAGGTCGCCGCCGGTCTGGCCAGCCCCTGACCGGCGCGCGCGACGCTGCCGGGCCGCAGGGCGGCTAACGGCGGGCCGGCAGCTCCGGGGCGGCGCTCTCCAGCGGTACGGCGTGTGCCGGCACCAGCCCGAGCTGGACCGCCTGCCGGGTCAGCGCCGCGTCGAGCAGCCAGTCCGCACTCACCCGGGCCCGGTTGCCCGGCATCGCGAAGAGGTGGTATCCCCGGGTGACCGCCTTCGCCGCCAGCCCGGAGAGCGGGACGTGCAGCGGGTTGGCGGCGGCGTCGGTGCCACCCAGGTCGACGACGAAGCCGAGGTCGTGATGCCGGTACGGCCGGCGCCTGCCCTGGCCGTACGAGGCGGCGACGTTGTGCGCGGCGAGCCTGCCCTGCCGCTCCGCGTGCTGCGCGGTCATCGCGGTCAGCTGGCCCGGCCGGGTCAGGTCGGGTACGGCGGCGGCATCCCCGCAGGCGAAGATCTCCGGGAAGCCGGGCACGTTGAGGAACTCGTCGACGACCAGCCGTCCCTTCTCGGTCGGCAGTCCGAGGTCGGCCACCAATGGGTCGGGCCGGACCCCGACGCACCAGATCAGCGAGCGGGTCGGGACGGAGGAGCCGTCGCTGAGCCGGACCGCCTCGGCGGTCGCCTCCTGGACCGTGCAGCCCATCCGCACGTCGACGCCCCGACTGTCCAGCACCCGGCGGGCCGTCTCCGACATCCGCTGGTCGAGTTCCGGCAGCACCCGGCTCGCCACGTCGAGGAGCAGCCAGCGCGGGCGCAGGTCGAGCCGGGGATGCTGCGCGGCGAGCGCGTCGGTGAAGAGCTGGCCGTGCGCGGCGACCTCGGTGCCGGTGTAGCCGGCGCCGACGACGACGAAGGTCGTCCGTGCCTCCCGCTCCGCGCGGTCCTCGGTCGCCGCGGCGAGCTCGATCTGGCAGACGATGTGATCGTGCAGGTACACCGCCTCGGGCAGGCCGCGGAACCCGTGCGCGTGCTCGGTGACCCCGGGGATCGGCAGCAGCTTGTTGACACTGCCGACGGCGATGATCAGCCGGTCGTAGGAGAGCGCGCCGGGGTCGCCCTCGGCCCCGGTGTAGTCGACCCGCCGGGCCCGCAGGTCGACGTGGTTCGCCTCGCCGATGACGACCCGGACCCCGGGCAGGGTGCCGGCGAGCGAGATCGAGACCCGACTGGGTTCCAGGATGCCGGCGGCGACCTCGGGCAGCAGTGGTAGGTAGAGAAAGAAGTCGGTCGGGTTCAGCAGCACGACCTCGGCCTGACCACGGGCGAGTCGAGACAGGCTCTTCGCCGCGTGGTAGCCGGCGAACCCGGCCCCGACGATGACAACGCGCGGTTTCGTCATGTCCCCGCCGTTCCCGGTCAGAAGCCGCGCAAACCTCGGGTTGGCCGTGACCAGGGAGAACGGGCCTTATGGTCGCAAAACCGGGCGAGGCGGCGCAACGGGACCCGTTGACAGCGGACGGCGGCATTGATGACCATGACACATGCCCATCGATGACCTTCCTGGCGAGCGATCCACGAGACCCAGCCGCCGCACGTTCCTCTCCGCCGCCACCGTCACCGCGGCCGCCACCGTCGCCGCCGCCACCGGGGCCGCCCCCGCCGCCGGTGCGGCCACCACCCGACCCGGCCGCCCCGGCCCGGGGCGACCGACCCGACCCCAGCCTCCAGACCGGGAGCTGCGGAACCTGCTGCGCGAGATCGACCAGCGGCGGATCGAGGCGATCGTCCGCCGGCTCGCGGCCTTCGGCACCCGGCACACCCTCTCCCGCCAGGACGACCCGGAACGCGGCATCGGCGCCGCCCGGGACTGGATCTACCGGGAGATGCGGGGGTACGCCGCCCGCTCGGGCGGCCGGATGAGCGTCGACCTGCAGTCGTACGTCCAGGAGCCGGCCTCCCGGATCCCGGTGCCGACCCGGATCACCGATGTCGTCGCGACCCTGCGCGGCACGTCGGCGCCGAACCGGCTCTATGTGGTGACCGGCCACTACGACTCCCGGGCCAGCGACGTCATGGACGCGACCAGCGACGCCCCCGGCGCAGACGACGACGCCTCCGGGGTGGCGGTGCTGATGGAGCTGGCCCGGGTCATGGCGACCCGGCGCCCCGAGGCCACGATCGTCTTCGCCGCCGTGGCCGGCGAGGAGCAGGGCCTCTACGGCTCGCGGTACCTGGCCACCCAGTACCGGGCGGCCGGTGCGGACATCCAGGGCATGTTCAGCAACGACATCGTCGGGAGCAGCACCGGGGACGACGGCACCCGGGACCGGCGTACCGTGCGGCTCTTCGCCGAGGGGGTGCCGACCGCGGAGACCCCGGCCGAGGCGAACATCCGGCGCTCGGTCGGTGGCGAGAACGACTCCTCCACCCGCCAGCTCGCCCGGTTCGTCGCCGACGTGGCCGAGAACGACGCCACCGGGATGACGGTCCGGGTCATCTACCGTCGGGACCGCTACCTGCGGGGCAGTGACCACATCCCGTTCCTCGAGCAGGGCTGGCCGGCGTGTCGGTTCACCGAGCCGAACGAGGACTTCGCGCACCAGCACCAGGACGTCCGGGTCGAGAACGGCAGGCAGTACGGCGACCTTCCAGAGTTCTGCGACTTCGCGTACATCGCCCGGGTGGCGAAGGTGAACGCCGCCGTCCTCTGGTCCCTGGCCCCGGCCCCGGGCACGCCGAAAGGCGTCGTCATCGACACCAGCGGGCTGACCAACGACACCACCCTGCGGTGGCAGCGCGGCGACGAACCGGACCTGGCCGGCTACGAGATCGTCTGGCGGGAGACGACGGCTCCGGAGTGGACCCACGTCATCGAGGTCGGGGACGTCACCGAGGCCACCATCGCCCTGTCGAAGGACAACGTCTTCTTCGGCGTCCGCGCGGTCGACACGGCCGGACACCGCAGCCCGGTGGCGTTCCCCCGGCCCAGAAGCTGACCGCACCGCCGCTCCTCGCCCCCGGGGCGGGGGTGACCTGGCGCGGGGACGGGATGTCGAGGCCGACGGCGGTGTCGCCCGACCGGCCGTGCACGCCCGGATGACCGCGCGGGCCGTCACCGGTCCCGGCCGGCGGCGGCGTCCGACGGTGCTTCCGGCCGGGCGGCCACCGGCTCGGCCGCGCCGGGGTCCGCCGGACCGGGGTCGGCCGGGATCTCCGGCCCCGCGACGTACCGTCGGCTGAGCCGGTGGTACGGGCGGCTACGCAGCGCCCCGACCGTGGCGAGGGTTCCGACGATGCCGGTCAGCACGAAGACGAGGGCGAGGCCACGGTCGGCGCCGGTACCGAACCAGCCGCCGATCGTCCGGGCGCCCAGGCCGTCGGTCATGAACGGGATGAAGACGAACTGGGCGATCGGCGAGATCAGGAACGCGGTCAGCGGCGAGGCGGCCTGCTCGACGCTCTGGGCGAAGCCGAAGACCCGCCCCTGCCGCTCGTACGGCACCACCTTCTGCAGGATCGTCTGCTCCGCGGCCTCCGCGTACGGCACCAACACCATGTACGCGTACATCCCGAGGGAGAGCAGGACGATCGAGGAGCGCAACGGGAAGAGCGTGGTCACGGTCCACAGCACGAGGTTGACCGCCAGCAGTACCCGAACCGGGTTACGGCTCAGGCCGGTCCGGGCGATCAGCAGGCCACCGACGATGAACCCGGTGCTCAGCACACCCCACAGCAGCCCCCAGACCTGCACCGACACCAACGACAGCCCGTAGGCGTCCATCAGTGACATGAAGACGCCGCCGAGGAGGTTGTTGAAGGCCGAGAAGACGATCAGAGCCGTCAGCCCCGGCACCTCCCCGACCACCCGGATCGTGCCGCGCAGGTCCACCGACCGCCGCGACGCCGGCTCCGCCGCGCCGGGGGCCGCGGGCGCGCCCGAGGCCGTGTCCGGGGCGGAGCCCGCCGGCGGCGACGCCGGGCGCTCGGCGACCCGTACCACCGCCAGGTGCACCAGCGCGACGGCGAGCACCGCCAGCGCCAGGACCAGCACCCAGAACATCCCGCCCGCGGCCACCAGCACGCCACTGATCACCGAGGTGACCAGGAAGGACACCCCCGAGGTGGTGCCGACCAGACCGTTGGCCCGGTCCCGGCTCTCCTCCGCGATCAACGCCGTCACCAGGGTCGGCAGCGCGATCGTCCGGATGTTGCCCGCGATCACGCCGACCATCAGCAGCACGACCAGTACCCACAGCGGCACGCTCGCCGGGTCGGTGAACGACTCCCGCGGCACGGCCTGGTAGAGCGCCAGCCCCACGACGTACGTCCCGAGCGACACCAGCGCCGACACCTGCATCATCGTCTTCTTGGCGTGGTGGTCGATCAGGCTGCCGAACCAGATGCCGGTCAGCGCGGTCATCACCAGGAAGATCCCGGAGATCACGCCGGTGGCGAAGACCGACCGCGTCTGGAGGTAGACGTAGAAGGTGATCGCGAACCAGACGGTGTAGTTGATGACCGAGACCAGTAGCGTGTTGACCAAGAGCTGGTAGAAGGTCTTCCGATCCCCCGTGATGCTGCTCATGCCCGCACACGCTACGACCTCAAGCGGAGGTGAGGTCCACCAGCCCCGGCGTTTCCGGTGCCCAGCGGCGCCGATCTCCCGGACGGCGAGCAGGAGGCCGTGGCCTGACCCGGCCGGGTTGATCCGGGCGGGCTGACCCGGGTCCGTCGGCCGGGCCTCGTGGACCCGGCGGCTCAGCCGGGCGGTGGGGCGGTGCTCTCCCGGACCACCAGCTCGGTGACCAGATCGACGCGGCTCGCCGGCAGATCCCCGCCCCGGGCCAGGTCGAGCAGCATCTGGGTGGCGGTACCGGCCATGTCGCGCAGCGGCTGGTCGACCGTGGTCAGGGCGGGACCGAGCCAGGCGGCCACCGGAATGTTGTCGTACCCGACCACGGAAAGGTCCCGGGGGATGTCGAGCCCGAGTCGTCGGGCCGCACGGAACACCCCCATGGCCTGCGTGTCGGAGCCGGCGAAGATCGCCGTGGGCCGGTCGGGGCGGGTCAGCAGCTCCATCCCGTGCCGGTAGCCGGCGGTGAGCTGGAAGTTCCCGTACCGAACCAGCTCGGGGTCGACGGTGAGCCCGGCCTCGTCGTGGGCGAAGCGGAACCCGGCGACCCGCGCCCGGCTACAGAGCACGTTCTCGGGGCCGGAAATGATCGCGATCCGCCGGTGGCCGAGTTCCAGCAGGTGGCGGGTGGCCAGCAGGCCGCCGTTCCAGTTGTTCGAGCCGACGGTGGGGACCGAGGCGGAGGTCGCGCTGTCGGTGTCGATGACGACGAACGGGATCATCTGCCGTGCGAGCCGCTGCTGCTGGGACTCGGTGAGGTGGCAGAGCACGAGGAGCACCCCGAGGGGCCGGCGGGCCAGCACGCCGTCCAGCCACCACGCCGGTGGGCGGTGCCGTCCGCCGAGTTGGGAGAGGACGACGCCGACGTTGGCCGCGGTCGCCACCGCCTCCACCCCCCGGATGATCTCCATCGCCCACGCCGAGTCGAACTCGTGGAACACCAGGTCGACCTGGGCCGTGCTCGTCGGCCGCCGCCCCCGCCGGCGGTACCGGTGCCGCTTGAGGCTGGCCTCGATCCGGGCTCGGGTGTCGGGCGCGACGTCGGACCGCCCGTTCAGGACCTTGGAGACCGTCGTGGTGGAGACGCCGACCTCGTCGGCGATGGTCGCGATCGTCGCGCCACCCGGTCCGACACTCGGACGGAACTTTGTCATCACAGCCTCACACAGGGTGTCCGAAAGTTTCGGCAACGAACGTCGTCGCAGGCGCCCCGACCAGCCGAAGGTACGCGCGCGACGTGCCCGAACGGGTTGGGGTGTTTCGGGGACGATACTCCATGCAACCAACGGAGAGAGCAGTTCAGAGACCTTGACACACCTCGACGCGAGGCCTAAGTTGCCCGGCACAGGTAACGCAGCTATTACCGAAACTTTCGAGGACACGCCGACATGAGCCGCCCACCATCCGCACGGGTACGCCGCACATGTCGGGCTGGAAGGGTGGCATGACAAGCGAGTTGTCCGCCGGCGACGGAGCCGCGTCCGAGGTGACCCCGGCCTGGCGCGATCCGCGACTCTCCCCCGCGGAGCGGGCCGCAGCGCTCATCCCGTTGATGTCGCTGGAGGAGAAGATCGCCCAACTCGTCGGGCTCTGGGTCGGCGCAGACGCCTCGGGAGGTGGGGTCGCGCCGTACCAGTCCGACATGACCAACGGCGTTCCGGAGTGGAACGAGGCCATCCGGTACGGACTGGGCCAGCTGACCCGGCCGTTCGGCACGGCACCGGTCGATCCGGTCCTCGGCGCACGGTCGCTGGCCGCCTCCCAGGCGCAGATCATGGCGGCGAGCCGCTTCGGGATCCCGGCCCAGGTGCACGAGGAGTGCCTCACCGGTTTCGCCGCCTGGCGGGCGACGGTCTACCCGGCCCCGCTGTGCTGGGGGGCCTCCTTCGATCCCGAGCTGGTCGAGGCGATGGCCGGCCGGATCGGCCGGAGCATGCGAGCCGCCGGGGTGCACCAGGGCCTGGCGCCGGTGCTGGACGTCACCCGGGACTACCGCTGGGGACGGACCGAGGAGACCATCGGCGAGGACCCGTACCTGGTCGGGACGATCGGCGCGGCGTACGTCCGGGGCCTGGAACAGGCCGGGGTGGTCGCCACCCTCAAGCACTTCGCGGGCTACTCCGCATCCCGGGGCGGTCGCAACCTCGCGCCCGTGCCGATGGGGCGGCGCGAACTGGCCGACGTCATCCTGCCGCCGTTCGAGATGGCGCTGCGGCTCGGCGGTGCGCGGGCCGTGATGCACTCGTACGCCGAGATCGACGGCGTGCCGGTGGCGGCCGACCCGGGCATGCTGACCGACCTGCTCCGGAACGAGTGGGGCTTCACCGGCGTCGTGGTCGCGGACTACTTCGCGGTCCGCTTCCTGGAGACGCTGCACGGCGTCGCGACGGACGCCGCCGGGGCGGCCCGGCTCGCTCTTCGCGCCGGTATCGACGTGGAGCTGCCGACGGTGGACGCGTACGGCGCGCCGCTGGTCGAGGCGGTGCGGGCCGGCACCGTCGACGAGGCACTCGTCGACCGGGCCCTGCACCGGGTGTTGAGTCAGAAGGCCGAACTCGGCCTCCTCGACGAGGGGTGGCAACCCCTGCCCGACGGTGCCGAGGAGCTGCGCCTCGACGACGAGGCCGGCCGGGACCTCGCCCTCCGGCTGGCCCGGGAGTCGATCGTGCTGCTCCGCAACACCGACGGGCTGCTGCCGCTGCCCACCGACCGACGGATCGCGCTGGTCGGCCCGGCAGCCGACGACCCGATGGCGATGCTCGGCTGCTACTCCTTCCCGCTGCACGTGGGGGTCCGGTATCCCGACCACGAGACCGGGGTGGAGATTCCGTCCCTGCGCGAGGCCCTCAGCGCGCTGTTCCCCAAGCTGACCTACGCGCCCGGCTGCGCCATCACCGGCGACGACACCTCCGGCATCGCGGAGGCGGTCACCGCGGCCGCGGAGAGCGACGTCTGCGTCGTCGCGGTCGGCGACCGGGCAGGGCTCTTCGGCCGCGGCACCTCCGGCGAGGGTTGCGACGCCAGCGACCTGCGCCTGCCCGGGGTGCAGGCCGATCTGGTCCGGGCCGTGCTGGCCACCGGCACCCCGGTGGTGCTGGTGCTGCTGGCCGGGCGGCCGTACGCGCTCGGACCGGAGTTCGACTCCGCCGCCGCCGTCGTCCAGGCGTTCTTCCCCGGCCAGCGTGGCGGGCAGGCCCTGGCCGAGATCCTTACCGGCGCGGTCAACCCGTCCGGGCGGCTGCCGGTCAGCGTCCCCCGGGACGCGGGCGGACTGCCGACGACGTACCTCGCCCCGCCGCTGGGTCGCCGGACCGAGGTGTCGTCGGTCGACCCGACCCCCGCGTTCCCGTTCGGCCACGGGCTCAGCTACACGACCTTCGAGTGGAGCGACGCGGCGGTGCTCGACCCGGACGGCCGGCCGCGCGAGGTGCCCGACGGGGACGACGAGCCGGCCGCCTGGGCCGTGGACGGTGAGGTGACCGTGCGGATCACGGTCCGCAACACCGGGAACCGGGCCGGCACCGAGGTCGTCCAGCTGTACCTGCACGATCCGGTCGCCCAGACGACCCGGCCGGTGGTCCGGCTGGTCGGCTACACCCGGGTCCCGCTGGAGCCGGGCGAATCCGCGGAGGTGAGCTTCGTGGTCCCCGCCGACGTCACGTCCTTCACCGGCGTGCACGGCCGGCGCATCGTCGAGCCCGGCGACGTGGAGCTGCGGTTCGGACGGTCGAGTGGGGAGATGGCGGCCGCCGTGCCGCTGCGCCTCGTCGGCCCCGAACGCGAGGTCGGTCACCAGCGACGGCTGCTGTCGCTGGCCCGCGTCGAGCGCAGCGTCGCGCTCCCGCACACCCCGGAGGCCCGAGAATGACCACACCACGCACGTTGAGTCCACCAGCGGAGCCGCAGAGCGTCGAGGCGAAGCCCGAGCCCGTCCGCCGGTCGCGTCGCCGCCGGCAGAGCTGGCGGCAGGCGCTGCGCCGGGACTGGCAGCTCTACTCGCTGGCGGTCCTGCCGCTGCTGTTCTTCCTGATCTTCCGCTACCTGCCGATGCTCGGCAACGTGATCGCGTTCCGACGGTTCCAGCCCGGCGGCAGCGTCTTCGGCGAGTACTGGGTCGGCCTGCGGTACATCCGGATGTTTCTCACCGACCCCACGTTCTGGAACGTCTTCACGAACACCGTCATCCTGGGCGCGCTGACCCTGCTGGTCTGCTTCCCGCTGCCCATCGTGCTCGCCCTGCTGCTCAACGAGGTGCGGGCCCGGCGGCTCAAGCGGTTCGTCCAGTCGGTGTCGTACCTGCCCCACTTCCTGTCGATCGTGATCGTGGCCGCGATGGTGATGCAGATGCTCTCCGTCGACGGCACGGTCAACCAGCTGATCCGGGCGTTCGGCGGCGACCCCATCCCGTTCCTGCAACGACCCGAGTGGTTCCGGACGATCTACGTCTCCTCGGAGGTGTGGCAGACCGTCGGCTGGGGCACGATCCTCTACCTCGCCGCGCTCACCACCATCGACGACAACCTGTACGAGGCGGCCCGGATCGACGGCGCCAATCGGTGGCGCCAGACCTGGCACGTCACACTCCCCGGCATCCGGCCGACGATGGTGACGCTGCTGATCCTCAACATCGGCACCTTCATGGCGGTCGGATTCGAGAAGATCCTGCTGCTCTACAACCCGTTGACGTACCCGACCGCCGACGTGATCTCGACGTACCTGTACCGGATGGGCTTCCAGTCCAGCAACTTCAGCTACGCCGCCGCGATCGGGCTCTTCGAGGCCGTGATCGGGTTGACCCTGGTCCTGTCGGCAAACGCGATCTCGCGTCGGGTAGTGGGGACGAGCCTGTGGTGACCATCGACACCGCCGCCGGCACCACCCCGAAGCGGCGCCCGCGCGGACCCCGGCCCACCCGGGGCTACCGGGTCTTCCAGGTGGTCAACGCCATCATCCTGACCGGCGTCGTGATCGTGACGCTGTACCCGTTCGTCAACATCGTGGCCCGGTCGCTCAGCGACGAGGCGTACATCATCGCCGGCAAGGTGAACCTCGTCCCGCGCGGGTTCAACCTGGACACCTACCGGCTGGTGATGTCCGACTCGCTGTTCTGGACGAACTACCGCAACACCGTGGTGTACACCGTCGTCGCCACGTTCATCTCGATCGTGCTGACCACGTGCTACGCGTACGTGCTGTCCAAGAAGCACCTCAAGGGGCGCAACGCGCTGATCGGGATCGCGGTCTTCACGATGTTCTTCACCGGCGGGCTGATCCCCAACTACGTGCTCATCACCAGCCTGGGCATGAAGAACACCATCTGGGCGGTGGTCCTGCCCAACGCGATCAACGTCTTCAACCTGCTGGTCATGAAGGCGTTCTTCGAGAGCCTGCCGGTCGACCTGGAGGAGGCCGCCGCCGTCGACGGCCTGAACACGTACGGGATCCTGCTGCGGATCGTCCTCCCGCTGTCCAAGGCCGTGATCGCCACGATGGTGCTGTTCTACGCCGTCTCCTTCTGGAACTCGTGGTTCACCGCCTTCCTCTACATCGACCAACAGGACCTCCTCCCGGTGACCGTCTACCTGCGCAACCTGATCGCGGGGGCCACCGGCGCGGAGAACGTCGGCGCCATCAACGCCGCTGACGAGGTACAGGCCGAGGCCACGCTGAAGGCCGTCACCATCGTCCTCACCACCCTGCCCATCCTCCTGGTCTACCCCTTCATCCAGCGGTACTTCGTGTCCGGGGTCATGCTCGGCGCGGTGAAGGGCTGACCTGGGCGGCGACGCAACCGCGAACCCCACCCCTTTCACGCTGAAAGGAAGTCCGATGTTCGACAGATCCCGGCGCCGAGCAGCGGTGATCGCTGCCGGTTTGCTCACGGTGTCGCTCGCCGCCTGCGGGAGCGGCGACGAATCCACGGAATCCGACCTCTCCGAGCACCGCGTCGGCGCGATGGCCGAGTACAAGGTCGGGGATCAGTTCCGGGCCACCGAGCCGTTGACGTTCTCGATGTTGTACAACAACCATCCGAACTACCCGCTGAAGAACGACTGGCTGTTCTGGACGGAGCTGACCAAGCGGACCAACGTCACGATCGAGCCGGTCGCCGTACCGCTGAGCGACTACGAGCAGAAGCGGAGCCTGCTGATCGGCGCCGGCGACGCACCGCTCATCATTCCGAAGACGTATCCGGGCCAGGAGGACACCTTCGTCTCCTCGGGGGCCATCCTACCGGTCAGCGACTACCTGGACCTGATGCCCCATTTCAAGGACAAGATCGAGAAGTGGAACCTCCACCCTGAGATCAACCAGCGCCGCCAGGCGGACGGCAAGTTCTACCTGCTCCCCGGACTGCACGAGAAGCCGTGGCAGGACTACTCGCTGGCGATCCGGACCGACATCCTCGAGGAGCTCAACCTCGAGATCCCGAAGACCTGGGACGAGCTGTACACCGTCCTCAAGGCGATGAAGGCGAAGTACCCGGACACGTACCCGTTCTCGGACCGGTTCAGCCAGCCCAACCCGGGCGGCAACCTGTTGAACATCCTCGCGGCGTCGTACGGGCTGGAGGGCGCCGGCTGGAACTTCCAGCACGTCAGCTGGGACGCGAACGCCAAGAAGCTCTTCTACACCGGCGCCAGCGAGCAGTACCGGCAGATGTTGACGTACCTCAACAAGCTGGTCAAGGAGGGACTGCTCGACCCGGAGAGCTTCACCCGAACCGACGACCAGGCCCGCCAGAAGCTGGCCAACGGCAAGTCGTTCGTGATCAGCAGCAACGCCCAGACCCTGGTCAACGACTACCGGCCGGACCTGGCCAAGACCAACCCGAAGGCGAAGATCGTGAAGATCCCGCTGCCGATCGGCCCGGCGGGTGAGATCAACCCCGCCAGCCGGCTGGAGAACGGCATCATGATCTCCAAGAAGGCCCGGGACAGCAAGTACTTCGTCGCGATGATGCAGTTCATCGACTGGCTCTGGTACTCCGACGCGGGACAGGAGTTCGCCAAGTGGGGCGTCGAGGGTACGACCTTCGTCCGGGATGCCAACGGCAAGCCGACCCTGGCCCCCGACGTCGACGTCGTCGGGCTGAACCCCAAGGGCACCAAGCACCTGCAGAAGGACTTCGGCTTCTACAACGGCGTCTTCGCCTACGGCGGCAAGCCGGAACTCGTGCAGGCGTTCTTCTCGCCGGAGGAGCAGGAGTTCCAGAAGGTGATGAACGCCCGGCCGCCCAGGCCGGTGATGCCGCCGTTCCCGTTCACCGACGAGGAGCGCGAGCAGATCTCGCTCTGGGCGACGCCGCTGCGGGACTTCGTCTACCAGGCGACGCTCCAGTTCATCCTCGGCCAGCGCGACCTCAGCCAGTGGGACGCCTACGTGGCCGAGCTGAAGGGCAAGAACATGGACGCCTACATGGACCTGGTCCAGAAGGCGTACGAGCGCTACCAGAAGAACAACGGCTGATCACCCGCTGCGCCGGTCCGGTCGTGCCCGCCGCGGGCGCGGCCGGACCGGGCCGTCCCGGGTCCGCGCCCGGCTCGGCCGGCGCGGCGGCCCGCGACGACCGGGGATCGCCCCGCCCCGGTCCGTACGCCGGACCCGGTCCGCGCGGCGACCCGCACAGGAAGACTCTCATGCGCATCACCGTTCCGGAGCACCCCTCGGGCCGGCTGCCCGACGCCTGGCGAGCCTGCGTCGGCACGGGCCGATTCGAGCTGGCGCTGCGCCGTGACTACCAGGACTCGCTGGCCCTGATCCAGCGTGAGATCGGCTTCCGGCACATCCGGGGGCACGGGCTGCTCAGCGACGGCGTCGGCGTGTACCGGCCGTACGAGTACCAGGGGTCGCGCCGAGTCCGGTACACCTTCGGTTACGTCGACCAGGTGATCGACTCGTACCTCGACCTCGGGATCCGCCCCTTCGTGGAGCTGGGCTTCATGCCGGCCGCCCTCGCCTCCGGCGACCAGACCGTGTTCTGGTGGCGCGGCAACGTCACCCCGCCCCGCTCCTTCGCGGAGTGGGCCGACCTGGTCCGGGCCACCGTGGCCCACCTCGTCGACCGGTACGGCCTCGCCGAGGTCCGTCGCTGGCCCATCGAGGTGTGGAACGAACCCAACCTTCCGGAATTCTGGCGGGGCGCCGACGAGGCCGCGTACCACCGGCTGTACGAGGTGACGGCGCACGCCGTCAAGGAGGTGGACGCCGAACTCCAGGTCGGGGGGCCGGCCATCTCCCCCGGCGCCGACGACTGGCTGCCGCGCTTCGCCGACTTCGTCGCCGCCCGCGACGTCCCGATCGACTTTGTCAGCAAGCACGCCTACACCTCCGGGCCGGCCCAGCACGTGCCGTTCGGGGTGCACCAGACGCTGCGGCCGGCGGCCAACCTGCTGGAGCAGTTCGCCACCCCGCGCGACCTGCTCCGGGACACCGCCCTGGCCGGGCTGCCGGTGCACATCACCGAGTTCAGCTCGTCGTACCGGCCGGACAATCCGATCCACGACACCGCCTTTCACGCGGCGTACCTCGCCCCCGTGCTGGCCGCCGGCGGCGACCTGGTCGACTCCTTCTCCTACTGGACCTTCAGCGACATGTTCGAGGAGGTGGGCGTCCCGACGGCGCTGTTCCACGGCGGGTTCGGCCTGCTCACCCACCGGCAGATCAAGAAGCCCACCTACCACCTGTACGCCTTCATGGCCCGCCTCGGCGACCAGATCCTGGCCCGGGGGGCGGACCACCTGGTGACCCGGGACGCCGACGGCCGGGTCACCGTGCTGGCCTGGGCGCCGGTGGACGTCACCGGCCGGTCCCCGGTCGACCGGCACGCGCTGCGGCTCTCCGTCCCGCTCGGCGCCCCACGGGCGACGGGCGCCGGCCCGACCTCGGCGTACGTCCACCGTTCGTCCGTGCACGAGGAGGTGGGCAACGCCTGGACCGCCTGGTGCGAGATGGGCCAGCCCCGGTCTCCCCGGCCCCGACAGCTCGAGGCGCTGCGGGAGGCGGCCGAGCCGGGACGCAGCCACCGGAGGCTGCCGGTCGTGGCCGGACGGGTCGACCTCGACCTCGACCTCGCGCGGCACGAGGTGACCCTGGTCGAGATCACCCCGGTCGTCGACGAGACCCCGCCGTGGTGGGACGAGAACCGGCTGCTCGGGCTATCCTCCGAAGCCCCGGCCGACGCCGCGGCCGCGGTCGGGGGCGGGGACGGCCCCGGCGGTGGGGCCGGACGGGAGGATCGGCAATGAGCGACGCAGTCGGCACGCGCCGCCAGTTCGGGACCGGCCCACTCTCCCGGGCCGCGGCGCTGATCTACAGCCTGCTGGTGGTGGAGGTCCTGCTCGTGCTCGGCACACTGCCGGGCTTGGTCCCCCTGATCCTGCTGGATCGGGACGTCAGCAACCTGCCGCTGGCCGCCGCCTGCGCGGTCCCGCTCGGTCCGGCGGTCGCGGCCGCGCTGTACGCGCTGCACCACCACCGGGGTGACCTGACCGAGCTGCATCCGGCGGCCGCGTTCTGGCGCGGTTACCGGGCGAGTCTCGGCCCGGTACTGAAGATCTGGGTCCCGCTCCTGCTGTGGCTGACCATCGTCGCGGTGAACCTCGCCAACTTCCACGCCGCGGCGGTACCGGGCTGGTGGCGGGTACCGCTGATCATGGTGGGGGTGGTCACCACCCTCTGGGGGGTCAACGCGCTGGTCGTCACCGCCCTCTTCGTCTTCCGGACCCGGGACGTCGCCCGGCTGGCGGTGCACTTCCTCGGCCGTACCCCGCAGGTCACGCTCGGCACCGCCGGCCTGCTGCTCACGGCGGCCGTGGTCACGGCCGTCACCTCGGAGGCGGTGCTGGCGCTGCTCGGCTCCGTCTTCACCCTGGCGCTGCTGGGAACCAGCCGCCCGATGATCAACCGGATACGGGAGGAGTTCGTCGCGTGAGCAAGGCGGCCGGTCGCCTGCCCCGGACGTCGAAGGTGCCGTTCGGTGGGGACTACAACCCGGAGCAGTGGCCCGAGGAGGTGTGGAAGGAGGACTACCGGCTCTTCGACGCCGCCCGGATCGACACCGTCACGCTCGGCGTCTTCACCTGGGCGCTGACCCAGCCGGCGCCCGACGTCTACGACTTCAGCACGCTGGACCGGATCGTCGCCCGGGCCGCCGCCGAGGGCCGGAACATCTGCCTGGCGACCGGGACCGGCGCCCACCCGGCCTGGCTGGCCCGGGCCCACCCGGAGGTGACCCGGGTGGACTTCGAGGGGCGCCGGCACCGGTACGGCCAACGGCACAACTCGTGCCCCAGTTCGCCGGTGTTCCGCCGGCTCTCCGCCGAGCTGGCCCGCCGGGTCGCGGCCCGGTACGCCGACAACCCGGCCGTGGTCGCCTGGCACGTCGGCAACGAGTACGGCGGCGCCTGCTACTGCGACCTCTGCGCCGCCGGCTTCCGGGACTGGCTGCGCCGGAAGTACGGCACCCTGGAGGCGCTCAACACCGCCTGGTACACCACGTTCTGGTCGCACACCTTCACCGACTGGGCGGAGATCGAGCCGCCGTCGGCGCTCACCGAGCACTGGCGCGGCCCGAACCACACCGCGTTCCAGGGCATCACCCTGGACTACCTGCGCTTCATGTCCGACGCCATGCTCGCCAACTTCATCGACGAGAAGGCCGCGATCCGCGAGTCGAGCGACCTGCCGGTCACCACGAACTTCATGGGCATGTACCGGCCGATCGACTACCACCGCTGGGCGCCGCACCTCGACTTCGCCTCCTGGGACAACTATCCGCCGGACGACCGCTCGCCGGCCTGGATGGCACTGACCCACGACCTGATGCGCGGACTCAAGGACGGCCAGCCGTTCTGGCTGATGGAGCAGACCCCGAGCTACACCGCCTCGCGGGACGTGAACCCGCTGAAGCGGCCCGGGGTGATGCGGCTGTGGAGCTGGCAGGCGGTGGCGCACGGCGCGGACGCCGTCCTCTTCTTCCAGATGCGGGCCTCCCGGGGCGCCTGCGAGAAGTACCACGGCGCGGTGATCGGCCACGCCGGCCGCGACGACACCCGGGTCTTCCGCGAGGTGGCGGCGCTCGGCGCGGAGCTGGAGCGGCTCGGCGGGGCCACGCTGGGCGCCCGCACCCCGGCCCGGGTGGCGCTGCTCTTCGACTGGGACAGCTGGTGGGCGCTGGAGATCTCCGACGGACCGTCCCGGCTGGTCCGCTACCAGCAGGTGGTGCACGCCTACTACCGGGCGCTCTGGGAGGCCGGGGTAGACGTCGACGTCGTCGCGGTCACCGCCGACCTGTCCCGCTACGACGTGGTCGTCGCCCCGGCGCTGCACATGCTCAAGGGCGACCTGGCCCAGCGGCTGACGGAGGTGGCCGCGCGCGGCGGCTCCGTCCTGACGACGTTCCTCTCCGCCCGGGTGGACGAGGACGACCAGGCGTTCCTGATGGACATACCGGGCCCGCTCGGACCGCTGATGGGGATCCGGATCGACGAGTGGGACGCCCGCGAGGCGGACGTGGTCAACCCGGTGCGACTCGGCGACGGCGACGACGCGCGGGAGGTCGGGTCCCGGCTCGTCTTCGAACTGGTGATCCCCCAGGGGGCCGAGGTGGTCGGGACGTACCAGGCCGACTTCTACGCCGGCACCCCGGCGGTGACCCGCAACCGCTTCGGTGCCGGGGAGGGCTGGTACGTCGCCACCGGGCTGGACCAGGCCGGCGTCTCCTGGGTGGTCCGGCGGGTGCTGGCGCGGCACGACCTGCTCGGGCCGTACCCGGACGTGCCCGAGCTGGAGACGACGCTCCGGGTCGCCCCGGACGGGACCCGGCTGCGCTTCCTGCTCAACCACTCGGCCGAGCCGGTCGAGGTGGCGGCGATCTGGGCCGGGACGGACCTGGTGACCGGCGAGACGGTCACGCCGGGCCAGCCGCTGCGGCTGGCGGGATACGGGGTCCTGGTGCTGCGCGAGGAGGGCTAGTCCGGGTCGGGTGGGCGCGCCCCGGGGCGGGACGCCCACCCGACCGTCGTCCTCAGTAGATCCGGCGACCGTGCGCGTCCGGCACCCCGGACTTGCGGTAGAAGTACGTGTTGATCTGGTCGCGCCACTCCTCGGCGGAGCGCACCTGCTCGTCGAGGCGCTCCCGCACCCGGGCCGCCACCGCCGGGTCGACCAGGTCGGCGATGTCGTCCCAGCGCCGCCGCAGCTCGGCCGCCTGCTCCGCCCCGGCGAAGTGGGTGTCGTAGATGTGCTGGATGACCGTGACGCCGCTGTGCAGCACGTGGTCGTACGGGACGTGGTGGAAGAAGAGCAGCAGCTCGTCGGGGCAGGTGTCCCGCGACTCGTACACCTCCGACCAGGGGGCCGGGTACTGGCCGGTGAAGCCGGTCCCGGTCGCCCGGGTCCGGTCCACGCCGATGCCGTCCCGGTCCGCGAAGTGGTAGGTGCCCCACGGGGTGTACTCGTAGCCGTCGACGTCCGGTCCGTAGTGGTGTCCCGGCCGGACCATGAAACCGACGCCGAGCGGGGCGGTGTAGCGCTCGTACGTCCGCCAGGAGTCGTCCATGATCGCGTGGAGCGTGCGGCGCAGCCGGTCCGGGTCGGCCGTGGCCGCGGGGACGAAGGTCAGCTCGATCCACTCGTCGAGCACGGCCAGCGGGTCCAGCCGGGGGTCCCAGGCGAGCCGGCCGAAGGCGTACAGGTTGGCCTGGGCGAGCGGGTGGCCGGTCCAGAAGGGGTCGTCGCCGACGTTGGAGACCGCGACCAGCCCTCCACCCTCCGGGGCCGCCCGGTCGCCGGCCGTCCCGGCGACCACGTCGGCGACGGTCGGGCCGCTGGGGCCCCAGAGGCCGAAGCCGAGCACCTCGCTCCAGAGTGGCCCGAGGTAGCAGACGTGCCGCTGCTGGCCGGTGTACTCCTGGGTGATCTGAAGTTCGACCGCGAGCCGGGTGGCGGGCATCGCGGCGATCACCGGGGAGACCGGCTCGCGCACCTGGAAGTCCATCGGGCCGTACTTCACCTGGAGGATGACGTTGTCCCGGAACTGGCCGTCGAGCGGGGCGAAGTGGTCGTACGCCGCCCGGGCGCGGTCGGTGGAGCGGTCCCGCCAGTCCTGCCGGTGGTTGTAGACGAAGGCACGCCAGTGCACCACCCCGCCGAACGGGGCCAGCGCCTCGGCGAGCAGGTTCGCGCCGTCGGCGTGGTTGCGCCCGTACGCGAAGGGGCCCGGCTGCCCCTCCGAGTCGGCCTTCACCACGTAGCCGCCGAAGTCGGGGATCGCGTCGTACACCTGGCGGGTCGTCTTGGCCCACCAGGCCCGGACGTGCTCGTCCCACGGGTCGGCGGTCGGCAGTCCACCGACGGTGCGCGGCGCGGCGAAGCTGACCGACAGGTGCACCTGGATCCCGTACGGCCGCAGCACGTCGGCGATCGTGGCGACGTCCCCGAGCCGGTCGGTGAGCAGCCGCGCCTCGGTGGCGTGCACGTTGACGTTGTTCACCGTGATCGCGTTGATCCCACACGCGGCGAGGAGCCGCCCGTAGGCCCGGATCCGGGACAGGTCGGTGGTGAGGGCGCCGTCCCGCCAGAAGATCGAGCCGCCCGAGTAGCCCCGCTCCACCTGCCCCATCACCGGGTGCACGTCGACGTTGTCCCAGTGGTTGAGCATGCGCCGCCGCAGCGCCGGCCGGTACCGGCGTGGCGGGTGCTCGGCCCCGAACGCCGCCTCGCCGAGCCGGACCAGGTGGAAGAGTCCGTAGAGCAGTCCGGCCGGGGCGTCGGCGAGCAGCACCGTGCACCCGTCGTGCCGGGCCAGCGCGAAGCCCTCGGGGCCGAGGCCGGCGTCGGGTCCGGCCGGTGTGTCCGCCAGCGTGGCGCGGACCGCCACCGCCGCGGCGGGCAGCGGGTCCGCCGTGGTCAGCGCGAGGACCAGGTCGTACGGCTCCTCGATCGCCGCGGCCTGGTCCGCTCCGGACGTGGGGTGTCGCAGACCGCCGCCGTACCGGCCAGCGGCCTCGGCGAGTTCCTGGCGCACCGTGTCGACGAGGGGGCCAGCGCCGCAGAGCAGGGTACGGCGGGTGCCGAGCGGCCGGAACACCTCCGGCGGCAGCCAGGCCGGGTGGACGTCGGGGGGCTCGGGGGTGGTCACGCGTTTCTCCGGATCGGATGGGACCGCCGCGAGAGGGGCCGGACCCCGGGTCCGGATGTCCGGCCGGTCCGACGGCCTGCGGGGTGTGTCGTGGTCGCACTCTAGTGCATGGCGCGGCCGCCGTCCGGTCGGCCGTGCTCGCCACGCTGGCCGGCAACCTCACCGCTCCGCTCGGGGTCGCGGCGGCGAGGGCGCCCCCGCCCACCGTCCCGGTCTGACGGCGGCTCGGCGCGACCGGAAGGGCGTCACATCACCGGTGGCGCCAGACCCGGCGCCATGAGCGGCTCCGCCGGCATCGGCACCCGCAGGTACGCCGCGCCGCGCAGGTCCAGCCAGGCGTTGGTCGGGGTCCGGACCAGCCGGAGCATCACCGCCTCGCAGGCCGGGCATCGGGCAACCACGCCGGGGGCGTGCGCGTAGACCCGGAGCCCGGCCACCGGCCCGGTCCGCCCACACGAGGCGCACCGGCCGGTGGCGGTCGTCAGGTCCACCGCGAACACCTCGGCCAGCGGACCGGCCAGCATGTTGCCGTCCAGGTGGTCCATTCCGGGCTGCCCCGGGTCGGGCTCGGTCATCTCGCCTCCCACAAGCGGTGTTCGCCCCGGTCCGGTCCGCCCGGCGGGGCCTCGGCGGCTCAGCCTCCGGTCGGGCCGAAGCGCTCGGTGCGGATTCGCCGGGTGTCGTCGCCCAGGGCGACCAGGATGTCGGCCACCCTCTCCACGAAGCCCGTCGGACCGCAGACGTAGCAGGCCGGTTCGAGCTCGGGCGGCCAGCCGTGGGTGTTCAGGTCGGCGACGCCGATCCGGTGCGGCGTCGCCGCCGAGCCCTCCGGCACCTCCCGGGTGTAGAGGTACGTCACGTCGAGCCCGTGGTCGTCCCGAGCCCGTCGCCGCAGCTCGTCGGCGAAGTAGACGTCCCGCCCGGTGCGGACCGAGTAGATCAGCCGGAACGGCACCCGGCTGCCGGCCATGCCCCGGGCCCGGATCATCGCCATCAGCGGCGCGATCCCCGAGCCGCCGCCGACCAGCAGCACCGGCGCGGTGTCGGTGACCCGCCAGACGAAGTAGCCGCCGATCGGGCCGCGCAGCTCGACCGGGTCACCGACCGCGAAGACGTCGAGGAGGTACGGCGACACCTCCCCGTCCGGGACCCGCTGGATGGTCACCTCGACGCGGTCGCCGTCGACGGGTGCGGAGATCGAGTAGCTGCGCGCCGCCTGGTAGCCGTCCTCGGCGGTGAGCCGCAGGTCGACGTGCTGACCGGGCTGGTGCCCCGGCCAGTCGGGGACCTCCAGCACGAGGGTGGCGGCGGTCTCCGTCTCCTGACGTCGGTCGACGAGTCGGGCCACCCGCCAGCTGGCCCGGTTGGTCAGTCGCCCTGGTACCGCTGTTCGCGCCATGGGTCACCGTAGTCGTGGTAGCCGGCGGTCTCCCAGAATCCGGGCTCGTCGGTCAGGCCGAGCCGGATGCCGCGCACCCACTTCGCCGACTTCCAGAAGTAGAGGTGCGGGACGAGCAGACGGGCCGGGCCACCGTGCTCCGGCGGCAGGGCGGTGCCCTCGTACCGGTGCACGATCCACGCCCGGCCGCCGCGCAGGTCGTCCAGCGGAAGGTTGGTGGTGTAGCCGCCGTACGAGTGGGCCAGTGCGTAGGAGGCGGCGGTGTCGATCCCGTCCAGCAGGGTGTCCAGCGAGACCCCCTCCCACCGGGTGTTCAGCTTGGACCAGTGGGTCACGCAGTGGATGTCGACCGTCGGGGTTTCCGTCGGCAGCGACCACATCTCGTCCCAGGTCCAGCGGTACTCCGCGCCGGTCTCCGTGGTGATCACGAACTCCCAGTCCGACAGCGGCACCCGTGGCGTGGGACCGGCGGAGAGCACCGGGAAGTCCTCGGTCAGGTACTGCCCGGGCGGCAGCGCCGGCCCGCTCGGTCGACGCCGCCCCTGAAAGCCCGGAGAAACGATGCCCACCGGGTCTTCCTACCACCCGCCGGGTCGGGCCGGCCCCGGATCCGGCAAGCCGGCCGGAGAACCCACGGGCGAGCCCCGAGGCGGCCCGGGACCGGCGGGCCTCAGCCCGGGGCGGTCCGGGCCGCCGCCGGCCCGACGGCGCCGGCCCCGCCGGGACCGGGACCATCCAGCACCTCGGGCGGCAGCCCGGGCCAGCGGGCGCGGGCGGCGTCCAGGAAGTACGCCTGACCCGGATCCCAGGTGTGCCCGGTGGCCCGCCGATGGTAGACGTAGCCGAGCGGATGGGTGCGGTAGACGGATCCGCCGGCGCGGCGAATCCGGTCGAGCAGACCAAGGTCGGCGGAGCGGGGCACCGGCCGCCAGCCGCCGACCGCCTCCAGATCGCCCCGGGCCAGCAGCATCGTGCCGCCGGCGACCACCTCGGCATCGCTCTCGGCGGCGCCGGAGGGGCGACGGATCGTCACCCCCAGCGTCTCCAGGTGGACGAACTCGGAACCCTTCCCCACCACCGTCGCCCCGGAGTAGTGCCGGGCCAGCACCAGGTCCCAGACGTGCTCGGGGCCGTAGCTGTCGTCGTCGTCGACCTTCGTGACCAGACTGCCCCGGGCCCGGCGGGTCGCGGCGCCGAGGGCCTCCCCGAAGCTGACGCTTCCCGGCACCCGGACGACCTCGTACGGTCGCCCGCTGTCGGCGAGCAGCGCCCGGACCGGCTCGGTCAGGTCGACGCCGTGCAGGCAGAGCACGATCTCCAGCTCCGGGTACGTCTGCCCGACGACCGCGCGCAGCGCCGCCGGCACCAGGTCGGGGCGCCGGGTCACCAGGATCACGCTCACCGACGGCGGACACGCCAGCCCCGGGAACGCCTCGGCGGTGAGCCGCGGCAGCGCGAACGCGGTGGCGTGGCCGCGCAGCGCCGCCCGGCGCTGCCGTACGCTGCGCGCCTCGCGGGCCAGTGGCCCGGTCTCGACCACCGGCCGGACCAGGATGTCCCGCAGTTCCGGGGCGAGCAGCGCGGCGACCCGCTCCGGCAGCGCCGGGACGGAGAGCACCGCCCCGGTCATCGCCACCTGCACCAGCAGCGCCGCCACCGACACCGGGTCGACGTCCGGCAGCGGGGCACACTCGACGACCCCGACCTGGCGGAGCGTGGCGAGGGCGGACGCGGTCAGCCCCACCCCGTCCAGCGGCCCCGCCGGGCCGCCACGCGACCGGCCCGGGCCGCCGGCGGGCGCGACCTCCAGCCGTACCCGGGGGGCGTTCGGCTCGTAGGCGGCGGCCCGGCGGCCCCGGGGGTTGATCCGGCGGGCGTCGACCAGCACCGCCACCCGGCCGACCGCCGTCCGGGGTCCGTGCCGGCCGGTGCCCCACCTGACCGCGTACGCCGCCGCGGCCCCGGCGTCGCGCGGCGCCGGATCCGGCCCGGCCGTCCCGTCCCCGGCCCACACCACGACGTCGTGCGCGCGGATCTCCGGGTTGACCGGCAGCCCGCCCCGGGTCACCCCGGCCTCGGCGGGGAGGTAGCCGGGCAGGGTGTCCCGGGCGGTCAGGTTCGCCGTGGCCGGTGCCGGCAGCGGCCGGTCGGGACCCAGCACGGGGAGCACCGCCCGCAGGATGTCGCGCAGCGCCACCGGGCGAGAGAGTCGCACGGCGATGGAGGCCACGCCGCGCCCCCGCGCGGGGAGCGCCACCCGGTGCCGACAGAGGTGGTCGAGCGGGCCGACGCCGTGCGACCAGCCCCGCCGGGGCGCCCGCCAGTACGCCACCACGATCGTCGCGTGGCGGGTCGGCAGCAGGGCCGACGGCGCCGCGAGCAGGTCCCGGAGCCGGTCCGCCGTGCCGGCGACGACCAGGACCCGGCGGGTGCCGAGGAACCGGAGAACCCGGAGACCGACCAGTCGGCCGAGGCGCTCCGCCCGCGTCGGCGGCGGTGCCCCCGTCAGCCGCCACCACCACCCGACCGTCCCGGCGGGATCGCCCCCGCCCGCCCCGTCGCCGCTGGTCGGCCGCCCCCGTCCCGCGCCGTCGTGGTGCTGTGCGTCGTCGTGCTCCGCGTCCACGGTGTGATTACCGCCCCCCACGCCGTCGTGCTCCACCCCCACGTCGAGCCGGCCACCCGCGGCCGGACTCGGCCTCCGCGGCGCCCGCGCGCGGCGCGGCCGGGCTCCGTGCCACATCCGTCGGGCTCGTCACCCCGGGCGCCGCCTGTGCCGGCCACGAGGCACACGGACCGCTCTGCCCAGACCACGTCTGGTGACCTTCCGCCGACGATAAGCCCTGGGGGCCGTCGTCCCCGCGACCAATCGCCCGGGGTGTCCTATCGTTCTCCGATGACCGACGCCCAGCGTTCTCCGACGACCGATGCCGAGCCGGCAGCCCCGACCGGCCCGCTCCGTGGGGTCCGCATCATCGAACTGGCCGGCATCGGGCCGGCGCCCTTCGCCGCGATGGTCCTCGCCGACCTCGGCGCGGACGTGGTTCGGGTGGATCGGGTCTCCGCCGTCCGGCCGGAGCGGTTCGGCACACCCCATCCCGACCTGCTCAACCGGGGACGGCGCTCCCTCGCCGTCGATCTGAAGACGCCCGAGGGTCGCCGGCTCGTGCTCGACCTGGTCCGCACCGCCGACGCGCTGGTCGAGGGTTTCCGACCGGGGGTCACCGAACGGCTCGGCCTGGGTCCGGAGGACTGTCTCGCGGTCAACCCCCGGCTCGTCTACGGCCGGATGACCGGATGGGGCCAGGACGGCCCGAACGCGCCGTACGCCGGGCACGACATCGACTACCTTGCCCTGACCGGAGTCCTGCACGGGATCGGCCGGGCCGGCGAGCGGCCGGTGCCGCCGATGAACCTGGTCGGCGACTTCGGCGGGGGTGGGATGCTGCTGGCCCTCGGGGTGGTCTGCGCCCTGTTCGACGTACGCGGTGGCGGGGCCGGGCAGGTGGTGGACGCCGCGATGGTGGACGGCGTGTCGCTGCTCTCCACCATGATCCATGGGCTGCGGGCGATGGGTCTGTGGGGGGACGACCGCGGGGTCAACATGTTCGACGGCGGGGCGCCGTACTACGACACGTACGAGTGCGCGGATGGGAAGTTCATCGCGGTCGGCGCGGTCGAGCCCCGGTTCTACGCCGAGTTGGTCCGGCTCACCGGCTTTCCGTTGCCGCCGGACGAGGCGCTGGACCGGGATGACCCGGCCAACTGGCCGGCGCTGCGCCGGGCCTGGGCCCGGCTGTTCCGGACCCGAAGCCGGGACGACTGGGCCCGGCTGCTGGAGCACACCGACGCCTGCGTGGTGCCGGTGCTCGACTGGCGGGAGGCGCCCGAGCACCCGCACCTGGCCGCCCGGCGGGTCTTCGTCACGCATGCCGGCGCCGCCCAGCCGGCCCCGGCGCCCCGGTTCAGCCGGACGCCGGGATCGATCCGCCGCCCGCCGCCGCACCCGGGCGAACACACCGACGAGTTGCTGGCCGAGTTGGGGTTGGACGCCGAGCAGATCCGTCGGCTCCGGGAGGCGGGGGCGGTGGCCTGAGCCGGGCGCGCCGACCGCGGGCCGCGCCACGCCAGCCCCGCCACCCCGGCCCCGGGTCCCGTCACACCGGCTCCGGGCCCGCGCTCGTGATGGGGGTGCGGCCCCGCGGCCGGGCCGACACCGGGTCCATCCGGTACGCCGACCGACGCGGCTACCCGGCGACGCCGGGCTCGCGATCCCGGTGCAGCCAGGCCAGCAGGTCGGGCGGGCCCAGCCGGGCGACCCGGGCTCGGTACCGGGCGAGGTCGTCGGCGGTGAGCAGTTCCCGACCCGCCCCGGAGCTGCCGCGCCGGAAGAACGCGGCAGGATCCTTCAGGATCCCGGACGGAGCCGGGACCAGGCGGTCGGCCCGGGCCCGCATCCGGGCGAACGTGGCCGCCTCGACGAGCGCCGGCCACCGCCGGGCCGGCACCGCGATGCCGAGGTGTTCCGCGATGCGCCGCATCTGTCCCGCCAGGTCGGCCTCGAGGTCGGCGTAGTGCACGAGCAGGATGTTCGGCTGCTCCCGCCGGGCCCAGGCGTCACCCAGGTGCCACAGCACCCCCGGCAGCGAGTCGAGCGCGTCGGCCGGTGCCACGTCCCGGTCGATCCAGGCGCGCAGCCACTCCCGCAGCTCGGGCCGGGGCCGGGGTGGCGTGGCCGGGGCGGGCTGGCCGGTGAGCCGCCGGATCCGCTCCCGGTTCAGGTTCGCGCCCTGGTAGTAGAGGGAGACCGCCATGTCCAGCGGGTCCCGGGCCACGACGACGTACGTGACCCGGGAATCCAGCGGGATCCCGTCGAGCGGCGTGTGGGTCTTGATGAACCGCCGGTGGCGCTGGGCGGCGAGCCGGGCGTAGACCTCGTCGCGGGGCACGACCAACCAGTCCAGCCACGGGGAGAGCTCGGCCAGCGGCGCCGGCAGTTCCGGTTCCTGGAACACCAGCAACGCGCAGATCATCTGCATCCAGGTGGTGCCGCTCTTGGATCGGGTGCTGATCACGATGTCGCCCGCGCGGTACGGGAAACCGAGCCAGCGGGCGCTGTCCTCCTCGTCGGAGCGGTAGCGGACCGGGCTGGCGTCGCGGTCGAGGTGGTGGAGGGCCGGGGTGTCGGGCACCTGGGGAGGGTAGCGGCACCGCCCCGGCGGTGCCGAACGGGTGCCCCGGGCAGGCGTGACCGGCGCCGCAACGGGTATCCGCCCGGCCGGCGAATCCGACAACGGGCGAGGAGTGGGATCTCATGGTGACCAACGCGGACGTCCTGCGGTACCTGCGGTCGATGGACTTTCCGGCGCCCAAGGAGGACATCGTCCGGGAGGCCGAACGCGCGGGAGCGCCGCCGGAGGTGCTGCGGGCACTGCGGGCGATGCCGCCGGTGGAATACGGGAGCACCGAGGAGGTGGCCCGCTCGGCCGCGACCGACAGGGCGCCGGAGGTCACGCCGGCCGACCTGGCCGCGAAGACCCGCAACCGTACGCACCAACGGGTCGCGCGCCACCTGCGCCAGATCTGACCGGAGCGCGGATGGGGCGCGGCGGGTGGCCGCGGCCGGTGCGGGCCTCGGTCCAGATAGCCGTCATCACCGCCGTCGGAATCGGCGTTGGCGTCGTGGCGACGCTCCTGCACTCCCCGGTGCTCGGGCCGCTGATCGGCTGGGACGCGGCGGCGATGACCTATCTGGTCTGGGCCTGGCTCGTGCTCTGGCCACGGAGCTGGCAGGAGACGGCCGAGCTCGCCGTCCGGGAGGATCCGAGCCGGGCGATCCGGGACGCGGTGCTGCTCTCCGCCGGGCTGGCCAGCCTCCTCGCCATCGGGGTCCTGCTCGCCACCAACCCGTCGATGCACGGTCTCGACCGCGACCTGAACCTCGGGTTCGGCATCCTCAGCGTGCTGCTCTCCTGGACGGTGGTGCACACCGTCTTCACCACCCGGTACGCCCGGCTGTACTACACCGGCGAGGACGGTGGGGTGGACTTCCACGAGTCGGAGCCGCCGACGTACACCGACTTCGCGTACCTCGCCTTCACGGTGGGGATGACGTTCCAGGTGTCCGACACCGCGTTGACGCGGAAACCGATACGGACCGCCGTGCTCGCTCACGCGCTGCTGTCGTACCTCTTCGGTACCGTCATCATCGCGGCGACGATCAACCTCCTGGCCGGGCTGGCCCAGTGAGGCCGGATGCGGGAGACGACATACGGCGGGCTGCCGCACCGGCGCGCACCGGACGAGGCGCCCCGTTCGTGCGGCAGGCGCGAACAGGGCGCCACGCCCGACAGTGTCCCGCGGGGTCGACGGTCCGAACCGGACACGGCCCCGGGCAGCGGTCGCCCCCCGAACCGGCTGGGCGAGACCGCTGCCTCATTCTACGAGGCGGTATCGGCCGTACGGTCAGAGTTCGACGAAACTGTGGGGGACCCCACGGCGTTTTCGCCACTCAACGGCCGATTTCGTCGTATGAGCCCTCCAGGTCGATCCGGGCCAGCGCCCCGACCAGCCAGGCCAGCCTCTCCGACTCCCCACCGCCGGCAAGCGCCGCCAGATCGGCCGCCGAGCGGCCCAGACCGAGTCGCCGGGCGGCGGCGAGCGCGCGACGGTCAGCCACCGGCGCGTTCTCCCGCCACAGCGCCTGGACCTCGCGGAGGAACAGGTCGGTCACCTCGCCGTCCACCCCCGGGAGTTCGCCGAGCAGCGCCCGCTCCCGGTCGGGCTCGTACCGCGCCGCGGCCCGGAGCCGTCGCAGATCCCCCCGGTAGCGGCCGACCAGGACGCCCGCGAGGTCACCCAGGATGCCGGCGAGCCGGTTCGCGTCGGCCCGTCGGCCGTGCTCGCGCAGTACGGCGGCCCGGTCCTCGGGCCGGGACCGGACCATCCGGGCCGGACTCTCCCACCCCCGGTCCCGCAGCGCCAGGGCCGGCTCGACCGCGCGCCGGACGTCACCGACGCGGCGCAGCAGGATCGCCAGACAGAGGACCTGGAAGAGGCTGCTGGGGTTGTTGGTGACCCGGATGCCGTACTCCTCGGCGAAGCCTCGGCCCCGGCCCGCCAGGCGGCGGGCCAGCCGTTTACGTTCCTCGACGCTGGTGGTCGCAGTGGTAGCCATGCCCGGCGACTACCCGCGACGGCTCCGGCCAAAGCCATCCGTCGTGGGATTCCCCACGCGCCGGGCGGTCCGGCACCCCGGCCACGCCGACCTCACCGGGACGCCGTGCCGGCGTCCGCGGCGGCCCTGGTGTCCCAGCGATTCGGACGGCGGGGCGCGTGGTGTGAGACTGGGTCCATGGCGCCTGTGCTGAGCTTCGGTCTGAACGTCGATCCGAACGTCGGCGGCCTGGCCATCGCCGAGCGGATCGCGAGGATCGCCGACGACACCGGCCTGGAATACGTCGGCGTCCAGGACCACCCCTACAACTCGGGCTTTCTCGACACCTTCACGGTGCTGACCTGGCTGGCCGGCCGGACGAGTCGGGTGCACCTGTTCCCGAACGTGGCCAACCTGCCGCTGCGTCCACCGGCGATGCTGGCGAAACAGGCGGCGAGTATCGACGTCCTCAGCGGGGGACGGTTCGAGTTGGGGTTGGGCGCGGGCGCGTTCGTCGACGCCATCGCCGGCATGGGTGGCCCCCGCCGCTCCCCCCGGTCGGCCCGGGAGGCCCTGTCGGAGGCGATCGACGTCATCCGGGCGAGCTGGGCCGGTGAGCCCTTCGGTTACCAGGGTCGGCACTACACCGTGGAGGGGCTCCAACCGGGGCCGCGGCCGCCGCACCAGATCGGCATCTGGCTCGGCGTGCTCGGCCCCCGGGCGGTGCGGCTGGTCGGTGCGAAGGCGGACGGCTGGTCGGTCTCGGCCCCGTACGTGCCGCCGGAGCGGTTGGCCGAACTCAATCCGATCATCGACGAGGCCGCCCACGACGCCGGCCGGGACCCGGGGCGGATCGTCCGGCTCTACAACGTGATGGGGCTGGTCGGCCCGGAGGACCGGGACGCCTTCCACGGACCGGTCGAGCGGTGGGTGGAGACGCTGACCACGCTGCACACGGAGCACCGGATGAACGCGTTCGTCTTCTGGCCCTCCGGGGACCGGGAGCGGCAGTCCCGGATCTTCGCCGAGGAGGTGGTTCCCGCCGTACGCGCGGCGCTGGCCTGATCCGGCCAGGCAGGCCGGAGCCGGAACCCGCGCCGGCGGTCGGCGGGCGCGACCGGAGGGGAACGGGCGGGTGCGACGCAGGGCCGGCGGGGCGGCCGCACTCGGCTCCCCCATGCCGAGGCGCCCGTCGGACGAGTCCACCTCGTCCGACGGGCGCCCGTCGCGGTGTCGGATCGGTTTCGGACCGACCCGGGTCAGCCGACCGGGGTCAGCTCCCGGGACCGGGTCCGGGCCGGGGTGCGCCGGATCTTGCGCCGCCAGGCGACCGCGATCAGGACCAGCAGCACACCGGCGGCGAGCAACGTCCCACCGATGGTGAGCTGGGAACCCGTCTCGCTACCGGTCACCGGCAACGGCGGCTGGGCACGGACGACGGTGACCGCCGTGCTGGCCACCCGGCCGGTGGTCAGGCCGGTCCCGGTGATCGTCACCGTGAGCTGGCGCGTGAACCTGACCCGGACCGAGAACTCGCCCGTCGGGTTGGCCCGGACCGTGATCGTGGTCGGATTCGTGTGCACCGTCTGCGCTTGGCGGGCGACCGGGGCCATCGCCCCGACCCCACCCGAGTTCTGCCGCGCCGGCTGGACGCCGGGCGCGGGCGCGGCGAGCGGCTGGGTCGTGAAGACGAGCCGCACGAGTTCGTTGCCGCCGTACCCGGTGCCGAACACCGTGAACGTCTGCCCCACCTCGACCGTCGCGTCGCTGACGGTCAGCGCCGGAGGCACCGGCGGGTACGGCGGCTGCGGGACTGGTTGGGCCTGTGCGGGCGTCCCCGCGATGGCGAACGCGCCCACCGTGGCGAGTGTCGCCACGGCCGAGCCGATGATGCGGGATAGCCGCATGGTGAATCCTCTCTCTACTGATGGCATGCCGTCACTCCGGATCGCATGACGTCGTGGCACGCGGCCTACTGGCCACACGCGGGTGCGGGGTTTATCTGGGTGGTCCATGGCGTCGTGCCGGGGGTGAGCCACAACTCGGCCGCGCCGCTGGCGTTCGTCCGGGTCAGCAGACTGACCTCCAGCACGCGGGTCTGTCCGGGGCCGATGTCGACGCCGAGCGCCGCCACCCGGCGTCCACGCTCGGTGCCGCCCCCCAACGGCTCCGGTTCGCCGTCCAGCCGAGCGCCGAGCGGTGAGCCGCGGACCGGGCTGAAGACGTAGATCACGAGACGGGTGGTGTACGGATCGCCGGCCAACGCCAGACCCCGTACGGAGCTGCTGAGGCCGGTGGCGGGCGCGGTCGACCGCAGGGTCAGCCGCAGGTGCAGTTCCCGGCGTCCGTCGGGCCGGCAGTCGCCGACGGTGAGCTGGGCCGAGTTCCTCAGGTAGTAGCCGAGCTTGGCTCCGCCGCCGTCGTTGAGGAAGACCCCGACGTTGTTCACCGTCTCCTGCTCCGGCAGCACGCCGGCCAGCCGGCTGGCGACGATCTCCTTCTGCTCCTCCGGTCGGGCGCTCCAGAGCAGGATCCGCCGCTCGGACACGGCCGTGCTGAGTGCCTGGGCCACGGCTCGGGGATCGACCGGTCGGGTGAGCAGGGCGTTGAAGACGGCCTTGGCCGCGGCGGCGTAGTAGGCGTCCTGCTCGGCGGGCTGGTCGAGCCGGTGGTACGCGTCGGAGAGGAGGCTGCGGACCGCGGTCGCCGCGGTGAGGGTCGGGTGCCCGGGCACCGGCACCGGGCCGATCGCCCGCAGCAGGTACGAGAGCGCGACCGGATCGGTGGCGAGGACCCCGTCCACGGTGCCGCCGCCACGGCGCCGGAACATCTCCCGGTAGAGCGTCGCCGCGGTGGGGAAGTGCGGCGTCAGGTTCACGTCGGCGGGATAGATCCCGAGGAGATTGGTGTAGAGCGCCTTCTGCTGCGGGTTCAGCGGCAGCACCGGCTGCGCGAAGCTGTGCAGACCGCTGCTCGCCCCCTGTTTTACGATCTTCACCTCGCCGCCGGCCGCCCGGATCACCGCGTAGGCGCCGAAGATCCCGCCCGTTGACCGCGGTTCGGCCAGGTTCTGGAACACCACCAGGTAGGTCCGGGGACCGTTGCCGCCGAGCAGGGCCGGGAGGAGGGTTCCGGCGCGCCGGACTGCGGTGGTCGCCCTCGCCAACCGGTCCAGTTCGGTCCGGGTCTCCCGGATCGCGTCGCCGACCGACCCGGAGAGCCCGTCCGTCGGCAGGTCCGCGATCCGGTCGCGGACCTCGCGGACGACGGTGTCCACCTGGCCGATGGTGGGCAGCACCTGACGCAGCGCGGCGAGGTCGATCCGTCCGCGTCGCGGCAGCAGGACCTCGGGGTCGAGTTCCACCAGGGGCGGGAAGGCCCGCCGGGCGAGGTCGTCGATCCCCTCCGCGAGGCCGTGCACCGCGGTGAGTGTCCGACCGCCGTACGGGGTGTTCGCGGCGGCGCGCCAACCGATGTCGCCGGTGCGGGACCGGGCCGCCGCGGTCTGCTGCTGGAGGGCGGCGAGGGTCCGGCGGGCCTGCACGGTCTGGCCGGCGAGCACCTGCCGGCTCAGTTCCCGGGCCAGGCTCGCGGCGTTCTCCAGATTCTCCCGGGCCTGCCAGCCGCGCAGCCCGACCCAGCCGACGGCGGAGGCGGCCAGGCAGCCGATCACGAGCGTGGTGAGCAGGATCCGGCGCAGATACGGCCGTGTCCTCCGACGGCGCCTGTTTCGCCGGCTCGGGAGGAGTTGACCCACCGCCACCACCGCTTTCGACTGCACCGGAACGATCCGGACTCAACACCATTACGTACTTATATCTCTATAGCACAATCAAGACGTCATTACCCGTATTCGGCCATTTTTGCCGCTTTTAACCTAATTCATGAACGAAGTTCGCGTGCTGTATATAGGCGACCAAAACGGTCATGGGTTGGGCTAGCGCGGGCGGCGACTCGCGGCCGCCTCGGCGAGCATCTGCTCCATCTGGTCAACCCCGGCACGCAGCGACATCCGGGCCAGGTAGCTGTCCCGGGCCCGCCGGGCCATCTCCTCCCGTGCGGCGCTCGGGATCATCGTCGCCAGGGCGAATCGGTCGGCCAGGGCCTGCCAGTCCTCCGGCGGGCACGAGAGGCCCACCCGGGCCCGCTCCACCAGATCCGCGGTGTCCCCGCCGGCGGAGGCGACCACCGGCGCCCCGGCCGAGAGCGCCGCCTGCAGCTTCGCCGGCACGGATCCGCGCAGCGCCGGCAGGTCGCGCAGCAACACCAGCTGGTACTCGGCGGCGGCGTAGAGTTCGGCCATCTCGGCCGGGGGACGCCAGCCGAGGAACCGGACGTTCGTGGCGCCGAGCTCCTCGGCCAGCCGCCGGCTCTGTGCCTCCTCCGGACCTGATCCGACCAGTACCAGGTCCACGTCGTGCTTCCCGTCGAGGGCCGCCGCGGCCCGCACCGCGGTGTCCACCCGTTGGAACGGCCCCATCGTCCCGGCGTGCATGATCGTGGTACGGCCCCGGTGCCCGATCGCGCGGCGTGCCGCGGGGGTCGGCCCGAGCGGACGGAACAGCCGCTCGTCGGTCCAGTTGAGCACCACCCGCACCTTCTCCGGATCGGCCCCCCGTTCGATCACGACGTCCCGCATCGACGGCGCGATGACGGCGATCCCGGACGCCGAACGGTAGATGGCCCGCATCGTCCGGCTGAGCAGGCCGTGCACCATCCCGGCCCGCTCACCCCGGCCGTCGGGCGACGGCGCGGTGACCCCCTCCGGCCAGACGTCCTGCAGGTGCAGCACGGCCGGCACCCGCCGCAGCAGTCGGAGCAGGGCCGCGGCCGCGTAGGCGCCGGCCGGCGGGAAGTAGACGTACACCGCGTCGACCCCGGACAGGTAGCCGGGCGCGGCCAGGGCGCTGCTCATCGCGTACGTCAGCTGCCGGGCCATGCGGCGCGCCGCCGTACCGTCGTGGCTGACGTAGCTCGGCACCCGTCGGATGGTGACCCCGCCCTCGACGGACTGCGCCCGCCACCGTTGCCGGTACCCCGGGTAGATCCGTCCCGTCGGATGGTTCGGGAAACCGGTGAGCACCCGCACCTCGTGCCCCCGCGCCGCGAGCTCCTCGGCCAGGCACCCCGGTATGAAGGCCGGCTCCGGCGGAAACCAGTACGAGATAACCCCGATCCTCATCGTTCATCCCCCGCTCACCCCGGACGCCGGTGCCCCGCGTCATCGCGGCACCCGGCTGAGTTCCTCGGTGTCCGCCGGCAGGCCAAGGCCGGCGCCGTCCAGGGGGATGCGTGCCGGACCCGGGTCGTCTCGTCGGTCGTCCCGGCGTCCGAGAAGATTCTCCACCGGAACCCCCCGCCGGTACGCGCGGTACTGCTCGACATCGATCTTGTTTTCCTTCGACATGTTCAGGACGCAGCCCAGGAGCCGGGCGGAAACCGAGTGCAGCGCCCGCGCCGCGGCGGCGGTCTGCGCCCGCGGGGTCCGGCCGCCCCGCGAGACCAGCAGCGCCCCGTCGGCCTGGACCGCGACCACCACGCCGTCGGTGAAGGCGAGCAGGGGCGGGGTGTCGATGATGACGATGTCGGTCAGGTCCCGCAGCGACAGCAGCAGGTCCGCCATCGCCTTCGAACCGAGGAGTTCGCTGGGGTTCGGCGGCACCGATCCGCCGGGCAGGACCAGGAGGGACTTGTCCCCCCACGGCTGCAGGACGTCCTCCACCGGAACCTCGCCGATCAACACGTCGGTCAGGCCGGCGCCGGCGGGGATTCCGAGATAGCCCGCCACCCGGGGACGGCGCAGGTCGGCGTCGACGAGGAGCACCTGCCAGCCCGCCTCGGCCAGGGTGATCGCCAGGTTGCAGGCGAGTGTGGACTTCCCCTCGGCCTGGACGGCGCTGGTGACGGCGATGACCCGGGCCGGCTCCTGGGCGTCGACGAACCGCAGGTTCGTCCGCAACTTGCGCATCGCCTCCGCCCGGGGCGACTGGGCGGCGGCGCCGACGATCAACGGGCTGGACCGGGCGTGCCCGTCGTACGGGATGCTGCCGAGCAGGGGTGCGGAGGTGATCTCCTGCAACGCGTCGCCGTCGCGGACGGTGGTGTCGGTCAGCCCGCGCAGCACCGCGAGCCCCACGCCGAGCACCAGCCCGAGGATTCCCGCCAGCAGCAGGTTGCGGACCGGCCGCGGGGAGACCGGCTCGGCGTCGACCCGGGGACCGCCGACCACCTCGATCTTGAGCGGCGCCTCCCTCGCCCCGGGCGGGGTCTCGATGGTCTGCACGAGCGTGACGAAGTGCGCCGCCAGCGCCTCGGTCAGCCGGAGCGCCCGGGCCTGGTCGCTGTCGGTCACCGTCGCGGAGAGCAGCACGGTGTCCGCCTCCACCCGCGCGCTGATCCGGGACCGTACCTCGTCGGCGGTCAGCCCCAACTGCTCCTCGGCGACGATGGTCTGCGCCAGGCGGTCGCTGGTCAGCAGGTCGACGTACGACTTGACCCGCTGTTGGAGAAACAGCCCGCCCTGGTACGCGTCGCTCACGCCCTGACTCGGCGACGTGACGAAGAAGGTCACCGACGCGCCGTACTGCGGCGTGGCCCGCACCGTGACGAAGCCGGCGACGCCGAGCGCGACCATCACCGTCGCGAGCACCACCCACCAGCGTTGACGCAGCGCGCGCAGGTAGTTCTGTAGATCCATCAGGCAGGCCTCCCGTCTCAGCACCAACCGGTCGTGCGGTGCCAAAGACCTCTTGTGCTCTGAAAAATTGCGACAGTGTGAAAAGTTCACACTTGTCGCTCGACGTCTCCTACCGAATGTAGATGATTGAACGCCCTAGGTAGCCACACTCGGGCCAACCCGGTCGGAACCCGCCAAACGACCATGCGCCCCCCTCGACCCCGGGAATCCGTCACACCTCGCGGTCGCGGGGATCCGGATCGGGACGACGACCGGGTAGGATGATCACCAGGAGTGCCGGGAAGTCTGGTCGGCCTCGCCGCCGCCTGCCCCGAAGCCGAGGTGACTTCCCGGATGACGCCCCGCACCCGCCCCCACCGGCCCGGCCCCGTCCGACGGTTCTTTCGGCGAAGCTCCTGGCCGGAGGCCCGGTTCGTCGCGGAGATGCTCCGCACCGAGACCGTCGGTGGCGGGTTGCTGCTCCTCGGTGCCGTGCTCGCCCTGGCCTGGGCGAACTCCCCCTGGTCCGAGAGCTACCTCGCCCTGGGCCGGTACGTCCCCTGGCCGGGCGGCGCCCCGCTGCACCTCGACCTCAGCCTGGCCGCCTGGGCGGCCGACGGACTGCTGGCGATCTTCTTCTTCGTGGTCGGCCTCGAACTCAAGCGGGAGTTCGTGGTCGGGGACCTGCGAGACCCACGCCGGGCCATCGTGCCGGTGGTGGCGGCACTCAGTGGCATGGTTCTGCCGGCCGTGATCTACGTGGCGGTGATCGCCGCCCGCGGCAGTACCGCGTACGCCGGCTGGGCGATCCCGATGGCGACCGACATCGCGTTCGCCCTCGCGGTGCTCGCCGTGATCAACTCGCATCTGCCGCACGGACTCCGGGCGTTCCTGCTCACCCTGGCCGTGGTCGACGACCTCGGGGCGATCGCGGTGATCGCCGTCTTCTACACCGACCACCTCGAACCGGTACCGCTGCTCGGCGCGCTGCTGGTGGTCGGCCTGTTCAGGCTGCTCGTGCAGCGACGCCGGACCTGGTGGTGGGCGCTACTGCCGCTGGGGGCGCTGAGCTGGGCCCTGATGCACGCCTCGGGGGTCCACGCCACCGTCGCCGGCGTCCTGCTCGGCTTCACCGTCCCGGTCCTGACCCGTCCCGGCGAGCCACGCCCGATGGCCGAGCACCTCGAGCACCTCTGGCGGCCGGCCTCGGCCGGCTTCGCGGTGCCGGTCTTCGCGTTCTTCGCCGCCGGGGTGACGCTTCGCGACACCGACCTCGGCGCGCTGGTCCGGGAGCCGATCGTGCTCGCCGTCGTCGCCGGGTTGGTCGCGGGCAAGACACTGGGCATCTTCGGCTCGACGTACCTGCTCGCCCGGTTCACCCGGGCCGAACTCGGTCAGGGCATCCGCTGGCCGGACCTGTTCGGGGTCGCGTTGCTCGGCGGGATCGGCTTCACCGTCTCCCTGCTCATCGGCGAGCTCGCCTTCGGGACCGGCAGCCCGGCCGACGGCCAGGTCAAGGCCGCCGTCCTGGCCGGATCGCTGACCTCGGCGCTGCTGGCGTCGGCGGTGCTGGCATTCCGGAACGCCGCGCACCGGCAGCTGCGCGGGGCGGAGATTCGGCACACGGACGGTGCCGGGGTCCCCGACGTCTCCCAGGATCCCGGGGACGCCCCGGACCCGGCCGACGATCCCGGGCGGGGCCGCTGACCCGGCTCACCCGAAAGCCGGGTCAGGAACCCGGCCGGCCCGGGGTGACGTCCTCGTCCTCGTCCAGGTCGGAGTCGGCGAGCGCCTCGCGGAACTCACGGGACAGGTCCGACCCCGGCACCGCCGCCTCCTCGGCCTCCTCCCGCGCCACGTCCCGCCTGTGCGGTGGCTCCGGCTCGGGCGCGGTCGGGTCCCCGGCGAAGCCGTACTCGTTCGGCTCATCGTGCCTGGTCATACCTGATCCTCCGTTCCGGCGGCAGGTGGGCGAAACCGCCCGTCCCGCTCGGGTACGGCGTACCCCACGGGCGGGCGGCACACACCGGGCACCGACGGGGCGCTCAGGTGAGCTGCCGGACCGCGTCCAGCAGCAGCCAGAGGCCGCAGATCGCGAAGAGCACGCTGGCTCCGTACCGGATCGCCCGCTCGGGGAGGCGACGGCCGAGGATCCGGCCCACCCCGATCGCCAGCGCGTCGGCGGCGACCATGCCGACGGTGGATCCCAGCCAGGTGCCGAACCAGCCGTGCTGGGTGGCGAGGGTGATCGTCGCCAGCATCGTCTTGTCACCCAGCTCGGCCAGGAAGAACGCGACCGACACCGCGATGATCGCCGATCGGCTGGTTCGCTCGGCCTTGCGCCGCTCCTCCTCGGTCAGGGCGTCCCCGCGCAGGGTCCACGCCGCGAAGCCGAGGAACGCCAACCCGGCCAGCACCGTGATCCATCCGGTCGGGAGCGTCGCGCCCAGCCCGGCGCCGAGCGCCACCGACGCGAGGTGGACCACCGAGGTCGCCACCGTGATGCCGAGCAGGACGGGCAGCGCCCGGAACCTGGTGGCGAAGGTCAGCGCCATCAGCTGTGACTTGTCGCCCAGTTCCGCGACGAAGATGACGCCGAAACTGACCGCCAGGGCCGTGCCGAAATCCTCCATGACTCCCTTTCCCGGTCGATGCCGGGAGAGGGCTACGGCGACCTCGACCCGGCATTCCTGCCTGAGTCGAAGGTCTCGCCCGCCCCACCTGAGGTGAGGCCGCGTGGCCGGGCGCGAGACGCGCCAGTGTGTCGACCACGACGTTGGGAGCTACTCCCCTTCGCTGACGCGAAGCGTACCCGATCTCATCAGGCGGCCTGCGCCAGGGTCAGCGCGTACCAGCCGCGACCGTCGGTCCAGCGGCGCCGGGTCGCGAAACCGGCGCCGGTCAGCTCGGCGTCGACGTCCCCGGGGCGGAACTTCGCCGAGACCTCGGTGCGCAGCTCCTCTCCCGCGGCGAAGCCGACCTCCAGGTCGAGGGCGGGGATGTGCACCCGCTGCGGCGTACCGGCCCGCAGCCGCATCTCGATCCAGTGTCGCGCCGGCTCCCAGACCACCACGTGCGCGAACGCCTCCGGATCGAAGTCGGCGCCCAACTCGCGGTTGAGCACCCGCAGCACGTTCCGGTTGAACTCCGCCGTCACCCCGGCCGCGTCGTCGTACGCCGGGAGGAGCAGCCCGGGGTCCTTGACCAGGTCGGTGCCGAGCAGCAGCCAGTCGCCCCGTTCCAGCACGGCGCGCGTCGTCCGCAGGAACGCGGCGCGCTCCGCCGGCAGCAGGTTGCCGATCGTCCCGCCGAGGAATGCCACCAGCCGCCGGCCGCCGGTGGGGAGCCGGTCCAGGTGCCGGGTGAAGTCGCCGACGATGCCGCGGACCCGCAGCCCCGGATAGTCGGCGGCGATCGCGGCGGTCGCCTGCCGCAGCGCGCTGACCGAGACGTCGAACGGCACGAAGGTGCCGAGGCTCCCCCGTGCGGTCAGCGCGTCGAGCAGCAGCCGGGTCTTCTCCGAGGAGCCCGAGCCGAGTTCGATCAGGGTCTTGGCCGCGGTGGTCCGGGCGATCTCCGACGCGTGCGCGGCCAACACCGCCCGCTCGGTCCGGGTCGGGTAGTACTCCGGCAGCCGGGTGATCTGCTCGAACAGCTCACTCCCCCGCGCGTCGTAGAACCACTTCGGGGGCAACCACTTCGGTACGGCCGTCAACCCGGTCCGGACGTCGGACCGGAGCGCCCGGAGCAGGTCCCCCTCCTCCAGGTAGATCTCCAATGGTTCGGCGGTCACGCGTCTCTCCCCCTCCTCCGCCCCTGCGCCGCTCTCCCTCCGGCGCCCGCCGCCACGCGGCTCCGCTCCGACTCCGCGATACCCGCACCCCGGCTATCCGTGCCCCGCACGGTGGGGTTCCCGGCCCAGTCGGAATCCGGTCGCCACGTCGCACCCCGATCGGCGGCGTCCAGTCGTCGGATCTCGCACCGGCCGGCGGCGGCCAGCACGAGGTGGCCGTCCGGCACCGGCCGCCAGTCCGGATCCGCGTCGAGCGGCTCGGAGCAGACCAGCACCGACTCGCCCGCCGCCCGGACCGACAGCGCGTGCCCGACGGCGGTGCCGAGCACGACGTGCCCGTCGGTGACCAGTACGTTGAGCCGGGAACGCGGCGCGGCGGCGACGACCTCGCGGACCGTCCCGGCGACGGCGCGGACCGGATCCGCCCCGGTCCGCAGCCGGTGCCGCAGCAGCGCCCAGACCGTCGCGGCGTCGGTCGGCGCCTCCAGGGTGAGCAGGTCCCGGGTGGGGAGCCGGCCGGCCAGCGCCGCGATCGAGTCGGGCCAGCCCGGAACCAGGCCGTTCAGGCTGAACAACCAGGCCCCCTCGGCGAACGGCGCGGTCGCGGACTCGGTGACCGGCATCCCGACGGTGGCCGAGCGGACCGAGGCCAGCACCGCGCCGGAGACGGTCGCGGCGGCCAGCGCCGGCAGGTCGGGATCGGTCCAGATCGGACCGGTACGCCGGTAGCGCACCGGCGGGCCGTCAGCCGGGTACCAGCCGACGCCGAACCCGTCGACGTTCACCGTCCCCCCACCGCGCATGTCCCGTGGCGCGTCCGCCTGCCGGGCCAGCGCGTGCGGCGGGTCGAACAGCAGGGTGGCCAGCGGCACCGGCGGCCCGAGGTAGGCGAGGTGGCGACACATTCAGCGCCCCGGCTCCGCGCGGCCGGCGGCCGCCTCCTCGGGCCGGGCATCCCGGGCACAGCGGAACCCGCTGAAGATCTGCCGGCGGATCGGCAGGTCCCAGTTGCGGAAGGTGCCCCGGCAGGCGACCGGGTCGGTACCGAACGACCCGCCCCGCAGCACCCGGTACTCGGTGCCGAAGAAGACCTCGGAGTACTCGCGGTACGGGAAGGCCGCGAAGCCGGGGTAGCCCCGGAAGGTGCTGGACGTCCACTCCCAGACGTCGCCGATCAGCTGGTGCACCCCGAGCGGCGAGGCGCCCGCCGGGTACGCCCCGACCGGCGCCGGCGCCAGGTGCCGCTGCCCCAGGTTGGCGTGCTCCGGCGTCGGCTCGCCGTCACCCCACGGGTACCGCCGGGAGCGTCCGGTCGCCGGGTCCCAGCGGGCCGCCTTCTCCCACTCGGCCTCGGTCGGCAGCCGCTTGCCGGCCCAGGCGGCGTACGCCTCGGCCTCGTAGTAGCTGACGTGCACCACCGGCTCGTCGGGGACCAGCGGGCCGAACCGACCGAACCGGAGACAGCCCCAGTCGGCGCCGTCCCGCCGCCAGTGCATCGGCGCGACGAGTCCGGCGGCGCGGCGGTGCCGCCACCCCTCCGCGCTCCACCAGCGCGGGTCGGCGTATCCGCCGTCGGTCACGAACTCGCGGTACGCCGCGTTGGTGACCGGTGCGGCGTCGATGACGTACGCCGGCAGCTCCACCCGGTGCGCGGGGCGCTCGTTGTCCAGCGCCCACGGGTCGGTCGAGGTCCCCATCTCGAACGGCCCCGCCGGCACCAGGACCTCCCCGCCGACCCGTACCGCGGCGGGCGGCGGAGGCGGTGCGGCCAGGACCGGCGGCCCGGCCCGGAGCTGGTGGGTGGCGAGCATGGTCTCCGCGTGCTGCTGCTCGTGCTGGGCGATCATGCCGAAGACGAACCCGTCGGCGACCAGCCGGCGTCCGTCGAACCGGATTCCGTCGAGCAGGTCCAGGACCTTCGCCCGGACGGTCGCCACGTAGGAGCGGGCCTCCCCGGGCCCGAGCAGCGGCAGCGACGGGCGCTCCCGGCGGGGATGCCGGAAGGCGTCGTACAGGTCGTCGATGTCGCACCGGACCGGCTCGCGGCCCCCGACGTCGCGGACCAGCCACAGCTCCTCCTGGTTGCCGACGTGGGCCAGATCCCAGACCAGCGGCGACATGATCGGCGAGTGCTGGCGGACCAGGTCGTCGTCGTCCACCGCGTCGGTGAGCAGCCGGCTGCGGTCGCGGGCCCGGGTCAGCTCCGCGGCGATCCGGCTACGCAGCCGCTCGGCGGAGTCCGTCCGGGCACGGGATTCGATCATGGTCGGTCCTCCTCTGCGGCGGCCAGTCGGCGCGCCACGATCCGTGCGATCTCCGCGCGGGTCGCCGTGGGGAGCCCGGTCCGGTCCAGCGCCCGCATCGCCAGGTCCAGCACCCGGCGGGCCGCCACGGCCACCACCGGGTCCCGCAGCCCCCACCGGGCCGCCTCGACCCACCGGCCGGCGACCGGCTCGCACACCGCGCGGGCGGCGTCCCGGGTTCGGTCGTCGCCCAACAGCGCTGCCAGCACCCCGACCGGAGCGATCCACTCCCCCGCCGGCTGGCAGTCGAGGTAGCGCAGTTCGAGGTAGCCCCGCGGACGGACCGGCGGGAAGAGCGTGCTCAGGTGGTAGTCGAGGTCGTCGGTGGTCGGCGGACGGGGCAGCGCCCCGGCCAGCCAGTCCTGGAACGTGACCCCGGGCGGCACGCTCCAGTCGTCGCCGTCCCGACGCAGGCAGAGCAGCGGCGCGGCCAGCGCGTACCGGGCCCAGACGGTCGCCGGGTCGACCGGCGCGTCGCCCGGCGCCCAGACCGGGCGGGTCCGGGTCGGGTCGATGCACTGCCAGGTGGCCATCCGGGCGGACGCCCAGCCGGTGTCCCGGCCGCGGTGCCGGCGGGCGGTGGCGAAGAGCGCGAGCAGCGGCGGCCCGAGCGCGTGCGCGGCGGCCCACCGCTCGGCGACCTGGGCGGGCGTCCCGGCGTCGACGCAGAGCTGGAGTCCGGCGGTGCTGTACATCATCGTCCGACCCGCGACACCGAGCCGGTCGAAGGCGCACCGCATCGCCCGGTAGCGAGGGGTGTCGACCACCGGAACCGGGGGGCGGTACGGGTCGATCCCCGTGCGGCCAAGCACGAGGCCGGCGGCACCGAGCAGCCCGGTGAGGTGGTCGACGTCGGAGCGGGTGCGCTCGTACAGGTCTCGCAGGGATCGGCAGGGTACGGTGGAGAGCTCCACCTGGCCGCCCGGCTCCACGCTGACGGCGCCGGAGCCGGGGAGCGGGACGGCCGGGCTGCCCGGGTCGAGGGTCGTCGGGGCGTACGCGCCGAGCGCGGCGCGCAGCCGCCGCCGGGTGACCGGTCGGGTCGGCTCGACGGCGTCGTGCACGGTCCACTCCAGTTCCACCCCGGTCAGGGTGGGCGGGCCGGTCTTGAAGCAGATCCGGGCGACGTAGCCCTCGGCGTCGTCGACCGCGCGCAGCACCGTGCCGCTGTCCAGCTCCGACGACGTCATCGGGCACACCCCTTCCGCGCCGCGCACGCCACCCCGTCGACCGGCCCGGGCGTGGGACAGACCCGTACCCACGACCAGACCCGGATAACCTCCGGCCGCGATGCGCCGGATCAGGGCGTGGAGGATGGCCGCCCCGAGGATGGCCACCCCATGGCGTGCCGCGCGCCGGGCCCGGGCGCGGGCGCCATGCGGCGGCGGCCCGGTCGTACCGTCGGGGGCACCCCACTTGACACCAAGCTTGCGAATATGTGCACTTGTGACACTCCGCTCGGGCTGGTCACCGGCGCCGCAGGTGTCGGGTCCGGCGTCCACCACCACGAGGACGGGGAGGCACGATGGCACCACGCACCCGCTCAGGCACCGTCGGTACGCTTCGTTCGCCCGGCTCCCGCCCGGCGCTCCGGCTGGACCGCCGGCGGCTGCTCGGCCTCGGCCTCACCGCCGGAGCGGCCCCCCTCCTCACCGCCTGTGGCGGCGCCTCGACCAGCGGCTCCGACGAGGAGGGGGCGATCACCTTCCTCTCCACCCAGTTCACCCCCGTCGAGGAGCGGCGGCGATTCGAGCAGATCCTCCGTGAGCGGGTGCCGGGTGGCGCCGTCGCGTACAACCCGGTCGAGGGGAACGTCTTCGCCTCGACGATCACCTCGCAGGTCGCGGCGAACCGGGTGCAGATCAGCCTCGTCGGCGGCCTGCACGGCGACCTCGCCCCACACGCCGACCGGTTCGAGAACCTCGACGAGCTGATGGCCGCGCTCGGCGACCGCCGGTTCCCGCCGGAGATCGCCGCGCTCGGGAGGCTCTCGGGCGGTGCCACGACGTACGTGCCGTGGATGCAGGCGTCGTACGTCCTCGCGGTGCACAAGCGGGCCCTGGAGTGGCTGCCCAGCGGCGTGGACGTGCAGAATCTGAGTTACGACCAGTTTCTCACCTGGGTCACCGCCGCCCGGCGGGGCAACGGTGGCCGGCCGGTGTTCGGGCTCCCCTGCGGGCCGAAGGGTCTGTACCACCGGTTCTTCCAGGGTTACCTGCTGCCGAGCTTCACCGGCGGACAGATCACCACATTCCGGAGCCCCGAGGCGATCCAGGCCTGGCGCTACCTGGCCGAGCTGTGGGCACAGACCGCGCCGGCGTCGACCAACTTCGACTCCATGCAGGAGCCGCTTCAGCGCGGCGAGGTACTGGTCGCCTGGGATCACGTCGCCCGGCTCGTCAACGCCCCGGCGGGGAAGCCGGACGACTGGGTGATGGCGCCCGCCCCACGCGGCCCGAAGGGGCTGGGCTACATGCTCGTCGTCGCCGGCCTGGCCATCCCGAGAGGCGCGCCCGAGGCCGACCGGGCACGCCAGGTGATCGAGGCGCTCACCACCCCCGAGGTGCAGCTCGAGGTGCTGCGCCGCAACGCGTTCTTCCCGGTCGTCGACGCTCCCCTCCCGGCCGACCTGCCCCCGGCGATCGCGCTGGAGGCCGAGGCGATACGCCGGCAGCAGGCGGCCGAGGGCGCGATCGTCGCGCTGCCGCCGGTGGGGCTCGGCGCCCGGGATGGCGAGGTGTCGCAGATCTTCAAGAACTGCTTCACGGAGATCTGCCTGGACCGCCGGCCGGTGCCGCAGGTGCTGGACCGACAGGCCCGGGAGCTGAACCGGATCCTGGACGAGCTGGCGGTGCCCTGTTGGCGCCCGGACCCGGTGGGGGCGGGGCAGCCGTGCCGGGTGCCGTGACCACCGCGCCGAATCCGGCCGCCACCGGGTCCGGCGCCCGCCGCCGCCGACGGCGGGCCCGGATCCCGGCGCCGGTGCTGCTGATCGCCCCGTCCGTGGTGTTCCTGGCCGCCCTCTTCCTCTGGCCGATCGGGGTTGGCGTGGCGCAGGCGTTCACCGGCGCCGACGGTGCGACCGTCGCCCATCTGCGTCGGATGGTCGACGACCCGTACTTCTGGGACGCCGCCCGGAACACCGCGCTGCTGATCGTCGTCCTCATCCCGCTCCAGTTCGCGTTCGCCCTCGCCATGGCGCTGCTGCTGCGGGAACGGCCGAGGTTGTCGTCGTTCTACTTCTACGTCTGGTGTGTACCCCTGGCGATCAGCGACCTCGCCGCCGGGCTCGTCTGGCTCGCCATCTTCGCCGACCGGGGCTACCTCAACTCGTTGCTGGCCCGGCTCGGCCTCGGCGACGGCTACGCCTGGCTGTCGTACGACAACCAGGCCACGGTCTTCCTCGCGGTGCTCCTCGCCGAGCTGTGGCGCGCCACCTCGCTGGTTCTGGTGATCGTGGTCGCCGGCCTGCAGAACGTTCCGCGGGACTACGACGAGGCGGCGGCGGTCTTCGGCGCCACATACTGGCAGCGGCTGCGCCACGTCATCCTGCCGCAGCTGCGGCCGAGCCTCCAGGTCGCGTTGATCCTGCGAACGATCCTCGGGTTGCAGACCTTCGCCGTCGCCCAGGCGCTCACCGGCCGGAACTTTCCCCTGTTGGTGGGCGAGACCTACCAGTGGTACGTGATGCTGCGCAACGAGGGCGTGGCGGCGGCGATCGCGCTGGTCATCCTGGTGGCGTCGATCGGCACCGCCGTCGTCTACCTGCGGGTGCTCCGGGACCCGGCGGCCGGGAGCCTGCGATGAGCCGCGGGGTGGGGAGCCCGCCGCACCGGCGGTCGCCCGGGGGACCGGAGCCGGGACGACGCGGACGGCCGGCGGGGCGCGGGCGGGCGGCCCGCCGGCGCGGCATCGCCCTGCACGTCGCCTGCATCGCCGTCACCCTCTTCATGGGGCTGCCGATCTACCTGATCGCACTGGCGGCGCTCTCCAGCCGGGAGTCCCTGAACCGGTTTCCGCTCCCCCTGGTCCCCAGCGACGTCTCGGTGGAGACGATGCGGGTCTTTCTGGAGACCACCGGGGTGGTCGCCGGGTTCCAGAACTCGGTCGAGGTGGGGCTGCTCAGCCTGGTGCTGTCGCTGGCCCTGGGCGTCCCGGCCGGCTACGCGGTCGCCCGGTACGCCTTCCGGGGGCGGCAGCCGTACCAGCTCTTCCTGCTGCTCACCCGGGCGCTGCCGATCGTGGTCCTCTCGGTGCCGCTGGCCCGGGTCTTCCTGGCCACCGGCCTGTACGACACGACGTACGCGGTGGCGTTGCTGCACACCGCGCTGGCGCTGCCGACCACGGTGCTGATCACCTCGGCGATCTTCGTCGCGGTGCCCGTGGAGCACGAGGAGGCGGCGATGGTCTTCGGCGCCACCGCACCGGTCGCGTTCGTCCGGGTGGTGCTCCCGCAGGCGCTGCCCGGGATCGCCGCCGCCGCCATCTTCACGTTCGTCACCTCCTGGAACGAGGTGCTCGGCGCGGCGGTGCTGACGCTCGGCCGGCGTACCCTGCCGGCCCAGGTGCTCTCGACACTCGCCGACTCACCGCTGGCCTTCCGGTTCGCCGGCGGCTTCGCGCTGGTCGTACCGGCGCTGGTCTTCATCGCGTTCATGCGCCGCTACCTGCTGAACATGTGGGGCACCACGCTCCGCTGAGCCGGTCGCGCGGGCGGTGGCACGGGACGGACGACACCGAGGAAAGGGGGCAGCGTGGCCGAGATCGTGCTACGGAACCTGGTGAAGACGTACCCGGGAACGCGGAGCCGGGCCACCGACGACGTCAGCCTCGACGTCCGGGACGGCGAGTTCCTGGTCCTCGTCGGGCCGAGCGGCTGCGGCAAGACGACCTTGCTCCGGATGATCGCCGACCTGGAGACCCCGGACTCCGGAACCGTGTGGATCGGGGGTCGGGACGTGACCGACCTGCCGGCGCGCGAGCGCGGGCTCTCGATGGTCTTCCAGTCGTACGCCATCTTCCCCCACCTGCGGGTCCGGCAGAACATCGCGTTCGGGCTGACCATGCGGAAGACCCCGAAGGCGGAGGTCGAGCGGCGGGTCGCCGAGGCGGCCGAGTTGCTGCACCTCACCGACTACCTCGACCGCTACCCGGCCCAGCTCTCCGGCGGCCAGCGCCAGCGGGTTGCGGTGGCCCGGGCGATCGTGGTCGACGCCGCCGTGCTGCTGATGGACGAGCCGTTGTCCAATCTCGACGCGCTGCTGCGCCAGGAGTTCCGGACGGAGCTGAAGCGGATCGTCGGCACGCTCGGCACCACCACCGTCTACGTCACCCACGACCAGGCCGAGGCGCTCTCCCTCGGCGACCGGATCGCGGTGCTCCGGGACGGACGGATCGCCCAGGTCGGGCCGCCGCTGGAGGTGTACGACTCTCCGGCGGACCAGTTCGTCGGTGGTTTCCTCGGCGCACCACCGATGAACTTCCTCCCGGCCCGGCTCGACCGCGCCGGGGATGCGCCGGCGCTGCGGATCGGCGACCAGCGCCTCTCCGCACCCGCGGGGCTGGCCGACCACGCGGGTGACGAGGTCACGATCGGGATCCGGGCCGAGAACATCGAGGTCTGCGAGACCGACGGGCCGGATCGGCTGGCGGCCCGGGTGGAGGTGGTCGAGCCGACGGGGGCGGCGGTCCTGCTCACCGTCGAGGTGGCGGGACGGACGCTGAAGGTGCAGACGCCGCCGACCGTCCGGATCGGCCCCGGGAGCCGGGTCTGGCTCGCCGCCGACCCCGGACGCATGCGCTTCTACCGTCCGGACGACGGGACGGCGATCCGGTGGTCGGTGTAGGCTCCCGTTCACCCGTAGGCCACCTGACCGGCACGATTGCGTATCCGATCACGCCGCTGGGTACGGTGTGCTGGTGCTGGAATCGGGAGTCGTTCTCGGTGGGCGGTACCGTCTCGACGAACGGGTCGCCACCGGGGGAATGGGTGACGTGTGGCGCGGCACCGACACGGTGCTCGGACGCCGGGTCGCGGTCAAGGTGCTGCTCCCGGCCCTGCTTACCGACTCCGGATTCCTCGCCCGGTTCCGCGCGGAGGCGCGGATGCTGGCGGCCCTCCGGCACCCCGGGGTCGTCCAGGTCTACGACTACGGCGAGAACGACCTGCCCACCGGCCGGGCCGTCTACCTGGTCATGGAGTACGTCGACGGCGAGCCGCTCTCCGAGCGGATCCGCGCGGACGGCCGTCTCGCCGCCGCCGAGACGCTGCGGGTGATCGCCGAGGCCGCGCAGGCGCTGCACGCGACGCACCTGCGCGGCATCGTGCACCGGGACGTGAAGCCGAGCAACCTGCTGGTGCAGGCCAACGGCGCGGTGCGGCTGCTGGACTTCGGGGTGGCCCGCTCCGTGGAGATCACCAGCATCACCAGCTCCAACGCCGTTCCCGGCACCGCCCTCTACATGGCACCGGAGCAGGCCGCCGGTCGACCGGTCTCGGCCGCCACCGACATCTACGCCCTGGGTGTGGTCGGCTACCAGTGTGTCGCCGGGAACCCACCGTTCACCGGCGACACGCCGCTCCAGGTCGCGGTGAAACACCTGCACGAGGAGCCGCCACCCCTGCCGGACGACGTACCGGAACCGGTCGCCGCGCTGATCTTCCGGGCGCTGGCGAAGGACCCGGCCGACCGTTTTCCGAGCGCCGCCGAGTTCGCCCGGGCAGCCCGGGCGGCGGCGCGCCATCCGGACGTGGTGGCGGCCGCGGGACCGGCGACGGCGACCGCCCGCCTCGGCGACGAGGACGGCGACGGGGATGCCGCCACGACCGACGAGCCGGGCGACGCGACGGCGCCGGGCACCGGTCGGGCGTCCGGCCCCGCCGGCGGCGGCTCCGGACGCTCCGGGCGGGCCCCGAACACCCTGGCCGACAACCCGGTGGTGGCCCTGCCCGAGAGTCAGCCCAAGCGTTCCGGCATAAGCCCGCTGACCCTGGCGGGCGTCGCCGCCGCGGTCGGGGTCAGCGCCGCGGCGGTCACCGCCCTGATCGCCTTCCAACTGCCGGACCGGGCGCCCGCGACGGAGCCGCCGTCGTCACCGACCGTCACCGACAGCGCCGGCACCGACGCACCCGCCCCGGAGGAGACCGCGACCCGGACCAGGGAGTCGGACGACGCGAACCACGGGCCGACCCGCCCCCGGCCATCGAAGTCCCCCACCCCGACCCCGAGCGCCACACCGGAGAGCCCGGAGGCCGGTCCGGAGACCGAGCCACCCAGCACGCCCAGCACGGGATCCGAGCCGACCGGCCCGGTGGCGACCACGAGCGAGCCGGGACCCGCGGACCCGCCGAGCGGCAACCCGGCCAATCCCGTCTCGCTCTGACGAGCCCGCGCCGCGCGCCGGCGCGGACGCTCGACGGAGCACCGACTACTGTGGGCAATCTGTCCACCGCGAACCGTCCGGATAAGGGCTCTTGGACGGCGACCCGGCACGGACGGATCAGCGATAGTCGGAAATACCTGCCTTTATCCGTGTTTCCAGTGTGATCAACGACAAAGCACCCTATGGTATGCACCACGTTGTCGCCCACAGTGGGAGCCCAGATGAGCAGGGAAAAGCTCGTTGTCGTCGGCCAGGGATACGTCGGCCTTCCCCTCGCGATCTCCGCGGTGGAGGCCGGGCTCGACGTGGTCGGGCTCGACGTCGACCCCACCCGCGTCCGGCAGCTCGGCAGCGGGCGGTCCTTCGTCGAGGACATTCCGGACTCCCGGCTCGCCGCCGCGCTCGCCACGGGACGCTACCTGCCGACCGGCAACTACGCGGACGCCAAGGACTTCGACGTCTGCGTGATCAGCGTGCCGACACCACTGCGCGACGGGGTGCCGGATCTCAGCTTCGTGGAGCAGGCCGGCACCGCCCTGGGCCCGTACGTCCGCCCGGGGTGCACGGTCATTCTGGAGTCGACGACGTACCCCGGCACGACCGAGGAACTGCTCCGGCCGCTCCTGGAGCAGGGCAGCGGGCTCCGCAGCCCCGGTGACTTCCACCTCGGCTACAGTCCCGAGCGGATCGATCCGGGCAATCCGACCTGGCGCCTGGAGAACACCCCGAAGGTGGTCTCCGGGATCGACGCGGCGGCGCTGGCCCGGGTCGACGCCTTCTACCGCCGGATCGTCGCCCGGACCGTACCGGTCGACTCCACCCGGGTCGCCGAGCTGACCAAGCTCATCGAGAACACCTTCCGCCAGGTCAACATCGCCCTGGTGAACGAGCTGGCGGTGTTCAGCCGTGAGCTGGGCATCGACGTCTGGCAGGCCATCGAGGCGGCGGCGACCAAACCCTTCGGTTTCATGTCCTTCACCCCGGGACCGGGAACCGGCGGCCACTGCCTGCCGATCGATCCCTGCTACCTGTCCTGGCAGGTCAAGCGCCGGCTCGGCCGGCAGTTCCGGTTCATCGAGCTGGCCGGAGACATCAACCACGCGATGCCGGAGTACGTGGCGCAGCGTGTCATGGCCGGGCTGAACGCGCGGGGCCGGGCCGTCAACGGCGCCCGGCTCCTGCTGATCGGGCTGGCGTACAAGAAGAACACCGGCGACCTGCGGGACTCCCCGGCGATCGACGTGGCCAACCGGCTGCGCGCCCTCGGCGCCCGGATCCGGGCCGTGGATCCGTACGTTGATCCGGCGCAGGTGCCGGCCGAGGTCGCGGTCGTGGAGCTGACCGAGGCCGAGGTGCGGGCCGCGGACGCCGTGGTGGTGGTGACCGACCACGACGGTCTCGACTACGACATGGTCGCCCGGACCGCCGGCTACGTCTTCGACAGCCGCAACCGCTGCTCCGGGCCGGCGGTCGAGCGGCTCTGAGCCGTCGACGAGGGCCGGGACGACCTGTCCGACCGCTCCCCGGCCGCTCTCCCGGTTGCCAACCGAGCGCTTCCGTCGCTCCGGCGGGCCGGCGGCGGGTCAGGGAACGCGGGCCAGCGCGGGAGCGGGCTCGGCGTACGTCGGGATCCAGCAGCCGTGGGCCAGCGCGAGCCGGTGGTAGAGGTCCCGGGTGGCGGCCACCAGGCGCGGCGTGCCGAACGCCTCCCGGGCGTCGGTTTGCGCCGCCTGTCCCATCCGCCGCCGCAGGTCGGCGTCGCCGAGGAGCCGGACCACCGCGCGGCAGAGCCCGTCGACATCGTGCCGGTCACAGAGCAGGCCGGTGCGCCCGTGCCGGACCACCTCGGCCACCCCGCCGACGTCGGTGGCGACGACGGGCCGCCCCGCCTGGGCCGCCTCGATCAGGGTCAGCGGCGTACCCTCCTGGTCAGACGTCAGCAGCACCAGATCGGCGGCGGCGTAGACCGTCTCGACGTCGGGCCGCCAGGGCAGGAAGGTCACCGGAAGCGCGTCGGCGGCCGCCGCCGCGACGGTCGCGGCGAGCCGGTCCCCGGTACCGCAGACGACGAAGCGGGCTTCCGGGACCACCCGGCGTACCGCACGCGCCACGGCCAACACCCGATCCAGCCGCTTGACCGCGGTGACCGGGCCGACGTACGCCACCACCGGCCCCGGTCCGCCCAGACCCAGCGTCCGCCGGGCCTCGGCCTGCTCCGGCACCGGTGGCAGACTGACCCCCGGCGGCATCACGGTGTACTGGGCCGGCCGGCCGATCCGGGCGGCGAGGAGTTCGTCACGGACCCGGGCGTTCACCGCGACCAGCGCGTGGTTCGTCCGGGCGAGGGCCCACTCGGCGCCGAGGGCGAGCCGGGTCAGGGTGGGCGACCGACGCTCCGCCAGCGGGTGCTCGTGGAAGCTGTGCACCCGGAGCGGAACCCGGCAGGCGACGGCGGCGATACGGCCCAGCAGCCCGCCACGCAGGTCGTGGGTGTGCACCAGGTCCGGCCGGAACCGGCGGATCGCCTCGACCAGGGCGGCGAGCGCCCGGAGGTCGTCGGTGGGCCGGGTCGCGCGCCGGAGTTCCGGCAGCAGTCGGATCGGGACGTCGGCGGCGCCCAGTCGGCGGTAGTCAAGCTCGCCCGGCTCGACCGGGCCGGTGTAGAGCCGCTGCTCGAACCGGTCCGGGTCCAGTCCGCGCAACAGCGCGCCGACCTGGGGGGCGGCTTCTCCCACGGTCATCCGGGAGATGATCCGCAGCACCCGAAGCGGTCGCATGTCAGGACCTTTCGCAGTCGCGGCACCTCCGGCCGGCGGCCATGTCCCGTCGCCCGCCATCGGTGTCGGGATTGAACCATTAATCCTGTTATACCCGTTACTGGCGCTCGTGAACCTGCGATCGGTGAATGAGGAACGTCGACAGAGGCGGGTCCGGCTCACTCGGCACGCAACGCCCACCCGATTCGCCACCGGTGTGCCCCCCGCCGACCGGAACGGACCAGACCCAGCGACGTCCGACGACCGGAATGTGGCCGACGGTGGCAACGTCCATCATCGAGTCATCGTGTCGCCGGAGCGGTCGAGCCGGCTTCCCGCGCAATTCGCCGAACCATTCCTCGACGGTGCGACGTACACATGAATTCGCATTCGTCTCGACGGCGCGGACTCCAGCACCACGGCGCGTCCACCGGCGGCTTCCTGCGCGTACGTAATGCCCGGACCTTCCGCCTCCACCGACGTCGACCGTCGACGCAGACCCCGTAATCAAGGCTCCACATCAGTGGATTTCCGGCCATGACATCTGTCATGAGTATCCGTGTACGACGCATATCGGGGGATGACTCAACGCACTGGTGGCGGCTCGGGACCACCCAGGAGACTCTGACGCGTCGATGGATCAGGGTCCCGCAGGGATCGCCCCGAGGAGCCGCGGACGATGAACGAACGCTACGACGCGTACTGCGCGGTCGACCCGCTGTTCTACGACTCACTCACCACCGGCAGCGCCACCACCGCCACCTTCGCGGTCGCCGACCGACCGTTGCCGGCGGGCTGGCGGCGCGAGCCGCACGACGACTGGCTGATGTACGGCCCCGAGGGGGCGACCCTGCCCCCGCAGGGCTGGAAGATCCACGTCTCCGCCTGTCTCGACAACGCCGAGCGGGTCCTGGCCGCTGTCTGGGACTACTGCGTGCCCCGCGGCCTCTCCTTCAAGTTCCTCCGTGGCCCCCGGATGCTCCTGCTGCGCAACTCGAAGTACGCCCACCGCGGCTCCAGCGGCAAGTTCGTCACCATCTACCCCCGGGACGAGACCGAACTCGAACTGGCCTGCAAGGACCTCGCCGAGCGCCTGGACGGCGAACCCGGTCCGTACATCCTCAGCGACCTGCGGTACGGCGCCGGCCCGGTCTACGTCCGCTACGGCGGCTTCGCCGCCCGCTACTGCCAGGGCGAGGACGGCCAGGTGGTGCCGGCGATCGAGGATCCGACCGGCACCCTGGTGCCGGACCGGCGCGATCCGGTGTTCCAGGTCCCCGCCTGGGTGAGCCTGCCGGCCTTCCTCGGTCCGCACCTCGCCGCCCGCAACGCGACGACCACCGCCGAGCTGCCGTACCACATCGAACGGGTCATCCACTTCTCGAACGGAGGGGGTCTCTACGTCGGCCGGGACACCCGGACCGGCACCCGGGTCGTGCTCAAGGAGGCCCGGCCGCACGCCGGTCTGGACGCCGAGGGTCGGGACGCCGTCGCCCGGCTGACCCGCGAGGCCGACATGCTGCGCCGGCTCGCCGACGTACCCCAGGTGGCCCGGGTCCACGACCAGTTCACCCTCGGCGACCACCACTTCCTCGCGTTGCGGCACGTCGAGGGGCGGGCCCTGAACAAGCTGCTGGTCGAGCGGTACCCGCTGGTGGACCCCGACGCCACCGACGCGCGGCTGGCCGCGTACACCCGCTGGGCGATCCGCGTCCACGAGCAGGTGGAGCGGATCATCGACGCGATCGCCGACCGGGGCATCGTCTACGGCGACCTGCACCTGTTCAACATCATGGTCGGTGCCGACGACCGGGTGACCCTGATCGACTTCGAGGTCGCCGCGCCGCTCGACGAGGCCGACCGCCCCGCCCTGCGCAACCAGGCCTTCGCGGCGCCCCGCGACCGGACCGGCCTCGCCGTCGACCGCTACGCCCTCGCCTGTCTCCGGCTCGCGTTGTTCCTTCCGCTGACCCAGCTGGTCCGGCTCGCCCCGGCCAAGGCCGCCCACCTCGCCGAGATCATCGGTACGCACTTCCCCGTGCCCCGCGACTTCCTCGCGCGGGCGGTCGAGGAGATCGTCGGCCACCGCCCGACCGGACCCGACCGCGCGGCGACCACCGGACCGGACCGGATACGCCGCACCGGGCGCCCCGATCCCGTGCCCGGCGCGGCGTTCGCCGCCGGACGCCGCGGCTGGCCCGGGCTGCGTGCCCAGCTTGCCGGCGCGATCCTGGCCAGCGCCACCCCGGACCGCGACGACCGGCTCTTTCCCGGGGACATCGCACAGTTCCGCAGCGGCGGGCTCAACCTCGCCCACGGCGCCGCCGGGGTGTTGCACGCGCTCCACCTCAGCGGCGCGGGGCGGTTCCCCGAGCACGAGGACTGGCTGGTCAGGCGGGCGCTGAACCCGCCGTCCGGGACCCGGTGCGGGCTCTACGACGGGCTGCACGGGATCGCCTTCGCCCTGGACGGTCTGGGCCGGCGGCAGGAGGCGCTCGACGTCCTGGACCTCGGGCTCCGACAGCCGTGGCAGGAGCTCGGTCCGGACCTGGCCGGCGGGTTGTCGGGCATCGCGCTGAACCTCGCCGAGTTCGCCGGCCGGACCGGGGAGCCGGTGCTGCGAGAGGCCGCCTGGCGGGCCGCGGAGCTGGTCGCGGCCCGGCTCGGCGAGCCCGACCGGGAGCCGGACGAGCGGGGGGACGGCCCGGTGACCGGCTCGGAGGTGAGCGGCGGAGCCAACCCGTACGCCGGACTCACCCGCGGACGCAGCGGGCCGGCCCTGATGTTCCTCCGGCTGTACGAGCTGACCGGCGACACCACGCTGCTGGACCGGGCCGGCGCCGCGCTCCGGCACGACCTGCGGCGCTGCGTCCTGCGCCCGGACGGCGCGCTGGAGGTCAACGAGGGCTGGCGGACCATGCCCTACCTGGCGCACGGCAGTGTCGGTATCGGACTCGTCCTCGACCAGTACCTCCGGCACCGCCCGGAACCCGATCTCGTCGCCTCGGCCCGGGCGATCCGGCGGGCCGCCCTGGCCCCCTTCTACGCCCAGTCCGGACTCTTCGCCGGACGGGCCGGCATCATCGCCTACCTGGCGACCCGACTCGCCCAGGCCGGGCCGGGAACCGGCCACGACGACCGGGGCGACGACGACCGGGCCGACCTGGACGCCCACCTGTCCCGGTTGGCCTGGCACGCGATGCCGTACCAGGATTTTCTCGCCTTCCCCGGCGAACAGCTGCTGCGACTGTCGATGGATCTCGCCACCGGTACGGCGGGCGTGCTGCTCGCCGCCGCGGCGGCCTGGCACGACCGGCCGGTGACCCTGCCGTTTCTCGCGCCGCTCACCGGCGCGACCAAGCTCCCTCCGCCCGCGCGGGGGGCACGTGGAGACCGGGACCCGAGGGGAGGTGGACAACATGGCGCTTCTGGACCTGCAGGGCATGGAGCTGACCCCGGCCGACCGCGGTGGCGGTGACGGTGGGTGTGGCTGCGGCGGCAGCCGGGCGAGCCTGCTGCTCTGCGGCGACAGCTCGCTGTCCGTGACGACCTGCAACTGAGCAGCGCGCGTCCGGCCCTGGGCGGGAGGGAGTTGCCCGCCCAGGGCCCTCCGGCGGCGAAGGGGGGTGGCACGATGGCCGGCGCCGGCGACCGGCTGCTGTGCCGGACGATCGGGTACGGCGGTGGCTGGACCGTCGTCCTCGCCCTCGCCGCGCTGCTCGGGGCCGGGGCGGAACTGCTGCTCCCGGTGACGCTCGGGCTGGCCGTGGACGCCGCGCTTGGCACGGCCGACCACCGGTGGCCGCTGGCCGCCGGTGGACTCGTCCTGCTCATCGTCGCCACCGACACCCTGGGCAGCCTGGCCGATGGGGCCGGCACCGCCCGAGCCACCGCCCGGCTGCGGCAGCGACTGCTGCGACACCTGCTCGCCCTCGACCCCCGGGCCGCCGCCCGGCATTCGGTGGGCGACCTGATCGGACGGCTGGTCGGCCAGGCGGCCGACGCCGGTCGGGCCGGCACCACGCTCGTCTCGGGCGTCACCGCGGCGCTTCCGCCGCTGGGCAGCGTCGCCGCGCTCGCCCTGCTGGACTGGCGCCTCGCCGCGACCTTCCTCGCCGGCCTGCTGCTGCTCGCCGCCGGGCTGCGGACCTTCGTCACCGACGCCTCGGCCGCCGCCGCCGGGTACCTCACCGTGCAGGGCCAGCTCGCCGGACGGCTGGCCGAGGCGTTGCGGGGCGCCCGAACCATCGCCGCCGCCGGCACCGTCCCCGCCGAGGTCGCCCGGATCCTGGCCCCGCTGCCGCGGCTGGGCTGGCACGGGGCGCGTACCTGGACGGCGCTCGCCCGGGCCGCCGCGCGGACGGCGGCGGTCGCCCCACTCCTGCACCTGGCGGTCGTCGCGGTCGGCGGCTGGTCGGTGGCTCAGGGGCGGCTCAGCCCCGGGCAGCTCGTCGCCGCGGCGCAGTACGCCGCGCTCGGCGCCGGCCTCGGCGCGGTCGTGGCCACCCTCAACCGGCTGATCCGCACCCGTACCGGGGCACACCGGGTCGCGGCCATCCTGGCCGAACCGGTGCTCCCGTACGGTACGGCGACGCTGCCCGCCGGGGGTGGCCGGCTGGAGCTGGTGGGGGTGACGGTCCGCGCCGACGACGGCCGGCCGGTGCTGACCGGGATCGATCTGAGGGTGCCGGCCGGCGACACGCTCGCGGTGGTCGGCCCCTCGGGCGCGGGCAAGTCGACGCTGGCGGCGGTCGCCGGACGGCTCCGCGACCCCGACGCCGGCGAGGTCCTGCTGGACGGGGTACCGCTGCGCACGTTGAGCCGCACCGCCCTACGCCGCGCCGTCGGGTACGGCTTCGAGCGTCCCGTCCTGGTCGGGACGACCGTGGCGGACGTCGTCACCCTCGGCGCGGCGGTCCGGCCGAACCGGGCCGACCCGGCCGGGCCGGCCCGGGCCGCCGCCGTCGACGACGTCGTCGAACGGCTGCCCCGCGGGTACGCCACCCCGCTCGACGACGCGCCGATGTCCGGCGGCGAGATCCAGCGTCTCGGGCTGGCCCGCGCGCTCTACGCCGACCGGCTGCTCATCCTCGACGACGCGACGTCCAGCCTGGACACGGCCACCGAACACCGGATCACCCGGTCGGTCACCACCCACCGCGACCGCCGTACCCGGCTCGTGGTGACCCACCGGGCGGCCACGGCGGCCGCGGCCGACCTGGTCGCCTGGCTCGACGGCGGTCGGCTGCGCGCGGTGGGGCGGCACCGCGACCTGTGGCGGGACGCGGCCTACCGCGCCGTCTTCCAGGCGGCGCCGGAGCCGGGCGCCGGCACCGGGCCGACGCTCCGGCCCGCTCCGGGACCGCACGTCGGGACGCCGGCCGGTGACCCGGACACGGCGGCATCCGGGGCGACCCGGTGAGAGAGGTCCTGCGGTTCACCGCCGGGGCACTGCGCCGTCGGGGCCGGCCGCTCGCCCGGCTCGGCGCGTGGTCGGCCGCGGAGGCGCTGCCGGTGCTGCTCACCGGCCATGCCACCGCCCGTGCCGTGGACGAGGGCTTCCTGGCCGGCCGACCGGGGGTCGGACTGGGCTGGCTGGGCGTACTGGCCGTCGCGATCGGCGTCGGTGCGGTGGCGACCGGACGGACCTACGCATGCCTCGGCGTGATCGTGGAACCGGTCCGCGACGACCTCGCGCGCCGGGTCGTCGCGGGGGCGCTGCACCAGGCCACCGCCGCCGGCGCCCGGCCGTCCGACACCGCCCCCGTGGCCCGGTTGACCCACCAGGTGGAGATCGTCCGGGACACCTTCGCCGGGTTGGTGATGGTGGTCCGGGGTTTCCTCGTCACCGCCGGGGCGGCGCTGCTCGGCCTGGTCTCGCTCACCCCGGTCGTCACCGGGGTGGTCGCGGTGCCGCTGGTAGCCGGTCTGCTCCTCTTCGTCGCCACCCTGCCGACGATGGCCGACCGGCAGCGGGCGTACGTGCACGCCGACGAGCGGCTGGGCGCCGAGGTGGGCGCCGCGCTCGCCGGACACCGGGACGTGACCGCGTGCGGCGGGCAGGACGTCGTGGCCGAGCAGGTGGGCCGGCAGGTGGCCCGCCAGGCCGAGGCCGAGCGCGGACTGGCCCGGATGGCCGCGCTGCGCAGCCTGATCCTCGCGGTCGGCGGATGGCTCCCCCTGGCGGCGCTGCTGGTCGCGGCCCCCTGGCTGGTCCGTACCGGGCTCAGCGCGGGTGCGCTGCTCGGCGCCCTGGTGTACGTCGCCACCGGGCTGCAACCGGCGCTGCACTCGCTGGTGCAGGGGGTGGCCGGAGGCGGCCTGCGGTTCGCCGTCACCCTGGACCGGATCCTCGCCGCCACCGGGGCACCGCCGCCCGCGCCGACCACCGGCCCGTCGGCCGCCCCCGCCCGGGGCGCGACCGGGCCACGGGCGGCGGGCGAGGGGCGGGTCGTACCCCGACCGGCCGCTGCCCTGCCCGCCGCCCGACCGTCCGGGGCGAACGGACCCGTGCCGGTGCCCGACGCGGAACTCCGCAGCGTCACCGTCCGGTACGGCCCACACGCCCGGCCCGTCCTGGACAACCTGGACCTGACTCTTCCGCCGGGCGAGCACCTGGCGGTGGTGGGACCGAGCGGTGTCGGGAAGTCCACCCTGGCCGTGGTGCTCGCGGGACTGCTCCCACCCCGGGCGGGGACCGTGCGGCTCGACGGTGCCCCGGTCGACGGCCTCGACCCGGCCGCGCTGGCCGCCCGCCGGGTTCTCATCCCGCAGGAGGCGTACGTCTTCACCGGAACGCTGTGGGAGAACCTCCGCTACCTCAACCCGGACGCCGACGAGGCGGCGGTGGCGGCAGCCGTGGCCGCCCTCGGGGTGGAGCCGCTGGTGAACCGGGTCGGCGGGCTCGCCGCGCCGGTGGATCCGGGAGCGCTCTCCGCCGGGGAGCGACAGCTGGTCGCCGCCGCCCGTGCCTACCTCTCCCCCGCGCCGCTGGCGATCCTCGACGAGGCCACCTGTCACCTGGATCCGGCGGCCGAGGCGAGGGTGGAGGCCGCCTTCGCGGCCCGGCCCGGCACGCTCGTGGTTGTCGCGCACCGGATCAGTTCGGCGCTCCGGGCCCGCCGGGTGCTGATCCTCGAGGACGGCCGGGCACTCCTGGGCCGGCACGACGAACTGCTGGCGCGTTCGGCGACCTACCGGGCTCTGGTCGGGCACTGGCACGGCGAACCGGACCTGAGGGCGGCGACACCGGCCGGCTCCCGGCCGGCACCGGTGGCGACCGACCCCGGGCGGTAGCGCCCGCGCGGCCGGCGCGGAGCACCCGGCGGCGACCGGGGTGGCCGGGTCATGGAGCACCCGGGGTTGGCCGCCCTGGGACGGCCGGCCGGTACCCGGCGACCGGATCCGCCGCGGCGGGCGGCTGGTCGGCGTCCTGGCGTACCGGGTGACATCGGGCGTGGCACACCGTGCGCCCGGTCGTCGTCGGGGCGGGCGGGGACACGGTGCGCCGGGGTGGGGCCCCGGGTCAGATCCAGCCCTCCTCACGGGCGATCCGGATCGCCTCGATCCGGGTCCGGGCGCCGGTCTTCCCGACGATCCGGGACAGGTGGTTCCGGACCGTTCCCGGCGAGAGCGAGAGCTTGCTGGCGATCTCCAGCACCGGCCATCCCTCGGCGGCGATCTCCAGCACCTCCACCTCCCGGCGGGTGAGCGGGTTGGCCCGGCTCAGCGCCGCCACGACGAGCTCGGCATCCACGACGGCACCACCGGTGGCGAGCCGACGTACGGCGTCGACCAGCCGTTCCGGCGCGACGTCGTTCCCGAGGAACCCGAGCCGTCGGCCCGGGGCGCGCAGGGCGTCGCCGAGGACCCGGGGCCGGCGCGGGTCGACCAGCACGAGCACCGGCGGCGGTTCGACGGACGCGTTCCGTCCGGACAGGACACCGGTTCCGAGGAACGTGACGTCGGTGACCGCCACGTCGGGACGCTGCGCCCGGAGTGCCGGAGCGACGTCCTCGGCCCGCTCCACCTCCGCGACGACCTCGATGTCCCTCTGCATGGTCAGTACGAAGGCCAGGGCTCCCCGCACGAGGGCCCCGTCGAGCGCGAGCAGCGTCCGAATCACGTCTACCCCAGCACGTTGTCGACAGAGGATCACTAAGCGTAAACATCTAAACACGAACAGCCCCGATACGCCCGGCGATGCGGCCGGGACCGGAGCGCCCGGTCGGCCTCACCGGCCGCGGCGCCACCCGGGCACCGGTCAGAGCCAGCCGGCGCGCTGGGCCCGCCGTACCGCCTCCAGCCGGTTCCGCGAGCCGGTCTTGCGGAGGATCACCGAGAGGTGGTTGCGCACCGTGCCGTGCGCGAGAAAGAGCCGACGGGCGATCTCCTTCAACGGCAGTCCCTCGGCCACGATCCGCAGTACCTCCCGCTCCCGCTCGGTCAGCGGACCGGCCGACGGGGTGAGTGCGGCGACCGCCGCGACGGGGTCGACCACGCGCTCCCCGGCCGCCACCGCGCGCACCAACCGGGTCAACTCGGTCGGCGGCAGGTTCTTGGTGACGAACCCCCGGGCACCTGCCCGCAGGGCCCGTTGCAGCATCTCCGGCGACGGCTGGCTGCTCAGCGTCAGCACGGCGCTCTCCGGCACCTCCGCACCGAGCCGCGCCACCGCGGCGAGCGTGTCCGGCCGGTCCATGTCGACCACCACCACGTCCGGCCGCCGCGCGCGGGCGACCGGGACGAGGCCGTCGGGCTCCTGAAGGTCGGCCACCACCTCGAGGTCGTCCTCACGCGACAACATCGCGCACAGCGCGCGGCGCAGCAGGCCCATCTCCTCCACGATCACCACGCGGATCATGAGGTCACTCCGATCTGGTACCACGTCCTGCGACGGTCAACGACGTCCGTCCGGCGCATCCGGACGGAGCGGGTCACGAACCCCGGTCCGGGTGGCACCGCCGGTCCGGAGGGGCGGGTCGCGGACGGACTGCGCACGCACCGCGCGGGCCGGGGCAGCGGACCAGCGCGCGGCCGACGCACCGGCCCGACGCGGGTGGCCGAGCGGCTGATCAGCCGGGAAGGAGGGGCACGCCGGGTCGCGGCGGAACACCGCGCCTGACCGCTACCGGGCCGCGCCGCACTGCTGACACCGCTGCCATGTCGCGAGGGGCCCGCCGAGATAGGCGAACAGGTACCACAGCGTAACTCCGCGTCTACCATGACGCACGTCTGGAGCGCCGGCGGCGGCTCGCGGGCACCGCGACCACCGGTCACGGCGGCTATCGTGGTCCGATGCCGGCATCCATGCCGCCCACACTGCCCATCGTGCAGTTTCGCGCCGCGGCGGAGACCATCGACCTCGGGTGGGGACATCCACACCCGGCGGCGCTGCCGGTCGACGGTTGGGCCGAGGCGACGCACTCCGCCCTGCGCCGGTACGGCGCCGCCATGCTGACGTACGGCCACGCCCCCGGGCCGGGACCGCTGATCGAGTGGCTGTGCCACCGACTCGCCGAGGTGGACGGTGCCGCGCCGGACCCGACGCACCTCTTCGTCACCGCGGGCGCCTCACACGCGTTGGACCTGGTCACCGCGTTCCTCTGCCGCCCGGGCGACGTCGTCCTGGTCGACTCGCCCACGTACCATCTCGCCCTGCGGATCATCGCCGACCACCGGGTCGACATCGTGCCGGCCCCGACCGGCCCGGACGGCATCGATGCGGTCGCCACCACCGACCTGGTACGGGCACTGCTCCGGCAGGGACGACGGGTCCCGATGCTCTACCTGGTGCCGACCTTCAACAACCCGACCGGACGGTCGCTGCCGCCCGCCGTCCGGGCCGACCTGGTCGAGGCGGCCCGGCGCACCGGGGTCACCCTGGTCGAGGACGACACCTACCGGGAACTCGCCTATCCCGGGCCGGCACCACCCTCGCTGTTCAGTGCCGCCGAGACCGGCACGGTGGTGCGCATCGGCTCGTTCGCCAAGTCCGTCGCGCCCGGCCTGCGGCTGGGCTGGGTGACCGCCGCCGCCCCGGTGGTCCGGGCGCTGACGGCACGCGGCTACGTCGACAGCGGCGGTGGGGTGAACCACGCGAACGCCCTGATCCTGGCCGAGTTCGCGACGCTCGGTCTCTACCGGCGGCACGTCGAGGCGATCCGGGTCCGCTACGCCGCACAGCGCGACGCCCTGGTCGCGGCGGTCCGTCGGCGGCTGCCGCAGGCCGAGTTCACCGTGCCCGCGGGCGGATGGTTTCTGTGGCTGCGCCTACCCGAGGAGGCCGCGGGCACCCGACTGCTGCCGTACGCGGAACGGGCCGGAGTCTCCTACCTGCCCGGGAACCAGTTCCACGTGGCCGACACCGGGCACCGGTACCTCCGGCTGTCGTTCTCGCTCTTCGACCCGGAGACGCTGGCGGAGGCGGCACGGCGGCTCGGTGCGGCGTATCGGAGCGCTGGTCTCTCCGGGGCATCGGCACGGATTAGCCCCTGACCCAAAGATGCCGCGCGCCGGCCGTTCCACCGGTCCCGGCCGCCACCCTCGGCACGTCGTCGGCCCCTGACCCTCCTGATCGTTCCCGGTCGGGCGTCAGTCCTCCCGGCCCGTCCCGGTCAGCCGGCGGACGACCGGGCCGACGCGCCACCGGGCGGCCCCGGCCAGGTCCCGGGCGTGTTCGAACACCGTGTGGTCCGGCCGGGCCCGACCCTCCGCCAACGCCCGGTCCAGGTCGTGGCCGCACCGGGTCAGGACCGTGTCGAGGTCCCGCCGCATCGGGCCGTACAGCGCGTAGCCGAAGGACCGGTGGAACCGGGCAAAGAGCGGCCGGTAGAGCCGGATCCGCTCGTACAGCCCCGACCCGTACGCCAGGGGGCTCGCCGGTCGCTCACGGATATCCCGGGGCAGCAGGTCGGCGAAGGCGTGGCGCAGGATCCACTTCTCCCGACCGTGCCGCATCCTCAGCTCGCGGGGCAGCCGGGTCGCGAGTTCCACCATGGCCGGATCGAGGAACGGCACCCGCGCCTCGACGCCGTGCCCGAGCCCGACCCGGTCGATCCGCTGGAGTTCGGTCCGGCAGAGATTTTTGATCTTGTAAAGGTAGAGCCGGCGGGCCGCCTCCGGGTTGACCTGGTGGTAGGTCGGATATCCACCGAAGAGCGTGTCGGCGCCGTCCCCGGTCAGGACCACCCGTACCCCGAGATCGTGGACCCGACGGAACAGCGGCACCGAGACGACGGCATCGCACACGTCGCCGTACTCGGTCGGCTCGATCATCCGGACGGCTTCCCGGACGTCCTCGAGCCCGAGGTCGCGGGGCCGCACCTCGATCGTCTCGTGGTGCACCCCGAGCGCGGCGGCGAGCCGCCGGGCGTACCGGAGGTCCGGACTGTCGGGAGCGCCAACGGTGAACGCGACGCAGTCGTGGTGGAGTTGGCGGGCGTACAGCAGGACGAGGGTGCTGTCCAGGCCGCCCGAGAACGGCACCCCCACGGTGAGGTCGGTCTCCACCCGGATCCGGACGCTCTCCTGGAACGCCGCGCGGAGCAGCCGCGCCGCCTCGGTCGGGTCGGCGAGCACCGGCTTCCCCGCGCCGAACAGCGCGAGATCCCGGTACGGGACCAGGTCGGGACCGGTGCCGGCGTCGGCCCAGCCGTGCTGCCCGGGCGGTACCTCGTGAATCGGCGCGTTGAGCGGCACCAGCGCCTTGACCTCGGAGGCCACGTACAGCCGGCGAAGGCGACGCGCCCAGTAGAGCGGCCGGACGCCGAGCGGATCCCGGGCCAGGTAGAGCCGCCCGGTGACGGTGTCGGCGATCGCGATCGCGAAGTCGCCGCGCAGCCGGTCGACCGCGGCCGGACCCCAGGCCAGGAACGCCTCCAGCACCACCTCGGTGTCGCTCTCGGTACGCATCCGCCGCCCGAGGCGAGCCAGCTCGGCCGCGAGCTCCCGGTGGTTGTAGACCTCGCCGTTGTAGCAGAGCAGCCAGCGGCCGTCCGCCGAGCACCAGGGCTGCCGGGCACGGTCGCGGTCGACGATCCGCAGGCGCTGCACGCCGGCCAGCAGATCCGGTCGGTGCCGGGTCTCGGCGAGGTCCCCCCGCGGTGCCAGGGCCGCCAGCATCCGCTGGAAGGTGGGGCGGTCGGCGCCCGGGCCGAGAACGAGGGCGAGGCCGGACACCGCTCACCCCCCGAGCGCGGTCAGGAAGTCTCGGCGGAGCCGGGCCACGGCCCGCGGGCTGACGCAGACGTGCCAGTACTGCCCCTCGTCGATCACGTTCACGTCCCCCCAGCCCTGGCGTTCCCGCAGCAGTGCGGCGAGGACGCCGTACGCGTCGAGGCGGCGGAACCAGGACATCTCCAGGTCCATCGCGTAGCCGAGACAGTGGCCGCTGGGCAGCATCGCGACGTAGCCGAGGGCGCGGAGCCGTTGCTGGTGTTCGAGGCTTCGCGCCAGGCTCGTCACCCACAGCGGCGGGGTGGGACCCGTACGGCGTCGCGCGAGGTCGACGGCGAGCTGGTTCAGCAGCGCCACCACCTCCGGCCGCGTCCAGGTGGACCGGAGGCCGTCGGCCTGCGGTCTGCGGTGCGGCCAGATCCGGCGTTCGACCGCCCGGCCCACCCGGGCGAGCGGGCGGCCGGTCTGCCGGCGGTACCGGAACCGGATCAGCCCGCCGCGGCGCAGCGCCTCCAGGTCGATCAGCTCCGGTGCCTCCCGGAGCTCCGTGTCGGTCTGGTACCCGGGCAGGTGCCCCCACCACAGGACGTCGATCCGAGAGAGGAGGTAGATCCTGATCAGGTCGGAGAGGTCCCGGGCCACGCCGCGGTTGTTCGGCCGGTAGTCCCGGACCTCGGCGCGGAGCCGCGCGGCCGCCTCCGCGGTTCCACCGGGCAGCGCGTCGAGCACCGCGGCGATCTCGGGGGCCGTCAGCCGATCGGTCAGCACCGCCTCAAGCCTGGCCAGGTTGTCGACACCGGCGTAGGCCGCCACCTCCCCACGCAGGTCCGCGACCGCGGCCCGGTACCGGACCAGATCGGACAGCGGGAGGGTCGGATGGTGCGGCGGGCGTGACCGGGCGCCGGCGTCGGGGCGCCGCCCGTCCTCCGGTGTCCGAGGGTCGGCGTCCCGGGCACCCTCGTGGCTCGGCATCTCCGACTCTCCCCCGATTGGACGTGGTGCAGAGCGTGGACGTGACTCAACAGCGCCACCGAATCGGACAGTATCACCTGATAAAGGGAAAACACGGATTATTTCGGTTGGGCGCCTCGGCCCGTCTCCGCTCCTCCACCCTCGCCCGGTGCACGTCCGCCGGCCGCGCCGTCGACCGACGTGGTCCGGTCGGTCGCACCGCCGGCCACGCCGACGGCCCTCCGGCCGGCCGAACGTGTCACGATCGACAGGTTCACCGTGGCACCCCGAAGGAGGGCACCCCCTGATGCCGAACCAGGCCCCGGTCACCATCACCCTCGACCCGCACCTCCGGCTCGGAACCATCGACCGTCGGATCTTCGGCTCCTTCGTGGAGCACCTGGGCCGGGCGGTCTACACCGGGATCTACGAGCCCGGACACCCGACGGCGGACGCGTACGGCTTCCGCCGCGACGTCGCCGAACTCGCCACGGAGCTGGGGGTCACACTGCTGCGGTACCCGGGCGGCAACTTCGTGTCGAGCTACCGGTGGGAGGACGGGATCGGGCCGGTGGCCGAACGCCCGCGCCGGCTCGACCTGGCGTGGCGCACCCTGGAGAGCAACCGGGTCGGCACCGACGAGTTCCTCTCCTGGTGCCGCCGGCTGGGTGTGGAGCCGATGATGGCGGTCAACCTCGGTACCCGGGGCATCGAGGCCGCCGCCGACCTGGTCGAGTACTGCAACATCCCGGGCGGCACCACGCTCTCGGACCGGCGGCGGTCCAACGGCAGCCCGGAGCCGTACGGGGTCAGGCTCTGGTGCCTGGGCAACGAGATGGACGGGCCGTGGCAGGTCGGTCGGCGCGACGCCGACGAGTACGGCCGTCTCGCCGCCCGCGTGGGCCACGCGATGCGCCGGGTCGACCCGACCATCGAACTGGTCGCCTGCGGTAGCTCCGGCCGGCAGATGCCGACCTTCGGAGCCTGGGAACGGACCGTTCTGGAGCACACCTACGAGGTCGCCGACTACCTCTCCCTGCACGCGTACTACGAGGAACACGACGGCGACCGGGCCAGCTTCCTCGGCTCCGGGGCCGCGATGGACAGGTTCATCGCCGACGTGATCGCCACCGCGGACAGCGTCGGGGCCCGGCTGGGCAGCCCGAAGCGGATGAAGCTGTCGTTCGACGAGTGGAACGTGTGGTACATGTCCGAGACCACACCGGTCGACACCTCCGCGATCCTCCCGGAGGGGTCCCGGCTCTTCGAGGACCGCTACCGGCTGCTGGACGCGGTGGTGGTCGGCGACCTGTTGATCACCTTGCTCAATCACGCGGACCGGGTCCGGGTCGCCTGCCTGGCGCAGCTGGTCAACGTCATCGCCCCGATCGCCACCGAGCCGGGGGGTGACGCCTGGCGGCTGGCGACGTTCTACCCGTTCGCCCACACGGCCCGGGCAGCCCGGGGCACGGCCCTGCGGCCGGTTGTGGAGACGCCGACCCTCGAGACCGCCCGACACGGCGAGGTGCCGGCCACCAGCTGCGCGGCCACCTACGACCCGGACGAGGGCACGGCGGCGGTCTTCCTCGTCAACCGGACCGACCGGCCGGTGACGGCACGGCTGCGTCACCCGGACTTCCCGGGCTGGACGGTGGCCGGCTGCGCGAGCATCGTGGCGGACCACGGGGGAAAACTGGTCACCGCCGAGGCCGCCCGGGCGGCCGAACCGGTGGAGCACCGGAACGTCCGCCCCGGCGCCGCGCAGACCGAGGTCGACCTCGCACCCGAGTCGTGGACGGTGCTCCGGATCCGGGTCGGTGAGTAGCCGTACCCGGACCGGCGGCGAGGGCTCCGCGGGGGCCGCCGGCCGGTGGGCGGGGCCGACGACCGCCGACGGCCCCGGGTCCGAGACGTCCGAAAGGGACGGAGCAAGCTCGCCGGTCCGGCGGCCCGCCCGGCGGCCGGGTCCGTCGTCCGTCAGCGCCGCGCCACGGTCTCGATGACCGGCACCTCGTCGAGCAACGGGTCCGGCTCGGACCGACGGATCACGTACCGGGCGGTCAGGGTGTCCACCCCGGTGCCGCGGGCGCAGTTGGGCCGGTACGTGACGGTGGCGGCGAGCGCCGAGGCGGTCTCGATCCGACCCGCCCGCCAGGTGCCGGCCCGGTAGACCCAGACCGGATCCGTCGGCCGGTAGGTGTCGGTGGGGTCGATCTCCGCAGGGTCGCGGCGGTCCGGATCCACGGTGGGGACTGGCATGTCACTGTCCTCCTGATTCGGCGGCCGGTGTCGTCTCGAGCAGTTCCCTGGCCGGGACGGTGGGGCTGGGGACCCCGGCGTTACGGCTCTCGGCCAGGCCGAGCCGGGGCAGGGGTGCGGGGCATCCGGACGACCAGGTCGGCTCCCCGCCGGCGGTCAGCGGACCGGCCATCCCGCCGGTGCCGTCGTCGGCCGGGATGCGACCCCGGCCGCTCTTCACCCGGTACATCGCGGCGTCGGCGAGGTCCAGCGCCTCGGTGAGCTGGATGCGGCCCTGCACCGGAGCCATCCCGATCGACGCGGTCACGCGCAGGTCGATGCCCCGCTCGGCGACGTGAATCGGCGCCGACACCAGCTCCGCGAGCCGCCGCGCCGTCTGGTGCAGCCACCGGCTGTCGCCCCGGACAGCGGTGAGCAGGCCCGCGAACTCGTCTCCGCCGAGCCGGGCGACCCGGTTGTTCCCCGCGTACGCCGCGAACCGCCACGCGACCGCCACCAGCACCTGGTCGCCGATGGCGTGTCCGAACCGGTCGTTGATCTGCTTGAAGCCGTCGAGGTCGAGCAGGACCGCGACGAGGGGGTGCTGGCGGGAATCGGCGACCAGTGCGGCGCCGATCTGGTAGAAGGCTCGCCGGTTGGGCAGGCCGGTGAGGGGGTCGTGGCTGGCCGCGTGCCGCGCCGCCGCCAGCTCTTCGCGGAGCCGTTCCACCTCGGCCTGGACGTTCCGGACCCGGACGCGCATCCCCCAGGCCGCGCCGATGCCGGCGGCCGCGGCGGCTCCGGCAGCGAGGGTGAAGGGGTCCACAGTGCACGGTCCCTTCACGACGTCCGACTCGGCGCCGGGCGGACACCCGCACCAGGGGTCGACAGTTGCCGATGTTCGATGACGCTTGGTGACCGAAGTTTACGGTTCCCAGCACAGGCAGAAACGGGTTCGTCGCGATGCGCTGACGACCATCGTCGCAGGCCGGGCGGCACACGAGGGGGAAATCCTTCGCTCTGACACCGCATTGTCGCAGGCAATGGCCCCCCGCCTCCATCACTAAAAGTGAACAAACGGACACACCCGTACAGGCGCTATCATGCTCGCTATCAGGTGCAGACGCAAGAGCAGATGCACGTGCAGATGGTCTTGCACGCACAGACCTGTCGGCGGTGGCAACCCACCGTCACGGGCTCCGGCGCGTCCACGGGGAGGAATCGAGCCACCACATCCGGCCCACGCGGCACGCGTCCACAGCCCCTTCGGGATCTCCAGAAAGACTCGCGATGACTCACACCTACAACGGCATGTCCGTCCACGAGCTACCGCCACTCACCTGGCAGAAGAGCCGCCGCAGCAACCCGAGTGGCAACTGCGTCGAGATGGCTCAGCTGCCCGACGGCGCCGGCGTCGCGATCCGGAACTCGCGGGACCCCGACGGACCGGCGTTGATCTACACCACCGACGAGATCGCGGCCTTCATCCTCGGTGCCCGGGACGGCGACTTCGACCACCTCATCGGGTAGACCCCGCATCGGGTAGACCGCCCCACCGCTGCCCGGTCGGGGACCCGCGCGGCGAGCGACGGCGGAGCGGGCGACCCGACCGGGTACGGAAAATTGCCGCCGGGGCCTTCCCTCCTCACCCTCCGGCCATGGCATGCTTACCGACGGACTTGGCCCAGCCTTGGTGGGCTGCGTCGAGCATGCGGAGGCGGCACGTGACGATGGCGCGATCCGGCCGAGGGCCGGTCCCGAGTGGCAGGGCGACGGCCGACGACGAGACGACTCCTTCCGGGGTGTCGACCCTCGAGGGCAGCGCCAGCGGCCCGACCGTGCTGCGCATCCTGCTCGGCAGCCAGCTCCGGAAGCTGCGCGAGGCCAGAGGCGTCAGCCGCGACGATGCGGGCTGGGAGATTCGGGCCTCCGGGTCCAAGATCAGCCGGATGGAGCTGGGTCGGGTGGGCTTCAAGGAGCGCGACGTCGCGGATCTGCTGACCCTGTACCAGGTGACGGACGAGCGCGAACGCGAGGCGCTGCTCTCCCTCGCCCGCCAGGCCAACAATCCGGGCTGGTGGCACCGGTACGGCGACGTCCTGCCCCACTGGTTCCAGTCGTACCTCGGCCTGGAGGCCGCTGCCGCGCTGGTCCGTACCTACGAGGTGCAGTACGTTCCCGGCCTGCTCCAGACCCGCGACTACGCCCGCGCCGTCGTGTTGCTGGCCCACGACCGGGCACCGGCCGAGGAGGTCGAACGGCGGGTCAACCTCCGGATGGACCGGCAGAAGATCCTGCACCGTCCCGACGCGCCACACCTGTGGGTGGTGGTGGACGAGGCGGCGCTGCGTCGGCCGATCGGTGGCGTCGAGGTGATGCGCGGCCAGGTGAAACACCTGATCGAGGCGAGCGCACTGCCGAACGTCACCATCCAGGTGATCCCGTTCCGGGCCGGTGGACACGCGGGTGCCGGTGGCGCCTTCACGGTGCTTCGCTTCCCGGAACAGGACCTGCCGGACGTGGTCTACATGGAGCAGCTCACCAGCGCGCTCTACCTGGACAAGCGCGACGACGTCGACTACTACGTGGCGGCGATGGAGCGGCTCTGCGTCCAGGCGGAGTCACCGTCGGCGACCACGGAGTTCCTGCGGTCCGTCCTACACGACCTCGGTGGCGCCTGACCGTCGGCATCCCACGCCACCGGCCCGGTCAGCGCGTCGGGCGCCGCCCGCCGGCCACGCGGGACGGTGGCCGCAGTCTCAACCGTGGTCCACGAGCTGATCACGGGCGGTCCCGGAACCGGGCACACTTCGGCGCTCCGCCCGGCCGCCGCACCACGGATGGGTCACACTACCGGTATGCGACCGCGTCGGCTCGATGGCAGGGTCGCCCTGGTCACCGGGGCATCCTCGGGGATCGGCGCGGCGGCCGCCGCCCGGCTGGCGGCCGCGGGAGCGCGGGTCTTCCTCACCGGCCGCGATCCGGAGCGGCTCGCCGCCGCAGCCGCCGCCACCGGCGGTACGCCGATCCCGTGCGACCTCACCGACCCGGACCAGACGGCGGCGCTGGCCGCCCGGGTGCTGGAGACCGCGGGCCGGGTCGACATCCTCGTCAACAACGCCGGTCAGGGCTGGGCCGGCCCGCTCACCGAGATGACCGACGCCGGGATCCAGGCGCTGGTGGCGGCGAACCTGACCGCCCCGATGCTGCTGTCCCGGGCGGTCCTGCCCGGCATGCTCGCCCGGGGCGGCGGACATCTCGGCTTCGTCGGCTCCATCGCCGGCCGGCTCGGCGTCCGGGAGGAGGCGGTCTACGCCGGGACCAAGGCGGGGCTTAGCGTCTTCGCCGACAGCCTGCGCCAGGAGACGGCGGGCCGGGGCGTGGTCGTCACCGAACTGGTCCCGGCCGTGGTGGACACACCGTTCTTCGCCCGTCGCGGTCGCCCGTACCCACGGCGACGACCGCGACCCGTCAGCCCGGAACAGGCCGCGGCCGCGCTGCTCGCCGGCATGTTCGGTGGTCGCGCCGAGGTGTGCCTGCCCCGCTGGATGTACCTGCCGATCGCGGTCCGGGCCACCCTACCCACCACCTACCGCCGCCTCGCCGACCGGTACGGCTGAGCGTCCTCCGTCGATCGCGCGGCCGGGCCTACGCCGAAGACGCCGGCGCGGCGCGGACCGGCTACGACGACCTCCGGTACGCGGCGGCTCAGGTGGAGCGGATCGCCCGTAGCGACTCCCGCAGCGAGGAGACGGTGGCCAGGACGGCGGTCGGCTCGTAGCCACAGTGGGCCATGCAGTTGGCGCAGCGCGGGTCCCGGCCTCGGCCGTACGCCGACCAGTCGGTGGTCTCGATCAGTTCCCGGTACGTCTTCGCGTAGCCGTCGCCGAGCAGGTAGCAGGGACGCTGCCAGCCGAAGAGCGAGTACGACGGAATCGCCCACGCGGTGCACGGAAAGTCCACCTTGCCCTCGAGGAAGTCCAGGAAGAGCGGCGAGTGGTTCAGCCGCCACCGCTTGCGGCGTCCGTCGGCGAACGCCTTCCGGAACATCGTCCGGGTCTCCGTCACCCCGAGGAAGTGGTCCTGGTCCGGTGCCTTGTCGTAGGCGTACGCCGGGGAGAGCATCATCTGGTCCACCCGGAGCTCGTCGTTCAGGTAGTCGAGTACCTCGATGACGGTCTGCGGCGTGTCGGTGGAGAAGAAGGTGGTGTTGCTGGTGACCCGGAAACCGCGCCGCTTCGCCTCCTTCACGGCCGCCACCGCCTCGTCGAAGACGCCCTCCTTGCACACCGAGGCGTCGTGCCGCTCCCGCAGCCCGTCGATGTGGATCGCGAAGGAGAAGTAGCGGGACGGACGGAAGCGGTCCAGCTTCTTGCGGAGCAGGGCGGCGTTGGTGCAGAGGAAGACGTACTTCCGCCGCTTGACCAGTTCGTCGACGATCTTGTCGATCTCCGGATGCATCAGCGGCTCCCCGCCGGCGATCGAGACCATCGGGGCGCCGCACTCCTCGACCGCCGCGATCGCCTGCTCCACCGGCATCCGGCGCTTCAACACGTCCGCCGGGTGCTGGATCTTCCCGCAGCCCGCGCAGGCGAGGTTGCAGGCGAAGAGCGGTTCGAGTTCGAGCAGCAGCGGAAAGTGGGTCCGTCGCCGTAGTTTCTGGCCGATCAGGTACCGCCCGATCCGCATGCTCTGCCGCAGTGGCATCCCCATCGTCAGCACCCCGCTCCCGCTCGCGCCCCCGTCGGGCTGGTCCATCCCTCGTCCGTCGCCTCGCCTCGCTGTCTACTCCCCGTCATGGTGTCCGTATCTCCTTGGGAAGGGTGAAATGCACGTCCTCGGTGTGCGTGGTGTACTCCCGTATCCCGTCGACGCCGAGCCCGGCGAGGGCCGCGACGGCCTCGTCGACCAGTCGGGGCGGGGCCGAGGCGCCGGCGGTCACGCCGATCGTCCGTGCCCCGGCGAGCCACCGAAGGTCGATCGCGTCGACGGCGTCGACCAGGTACGCGGGAGTTCCCCCGCGTTCGGTCACCTCCACCAGTCGCCGGGAGTTGGAGGAGTTGGCCGAGCCGAGCACCAGGACCACGTCGGAGACGGCCGCGACCTCGCGGAGCGCCGCCTGCCGGTTCGTGGTGGCGTAGCAGATGTCGTCGGAGGAGGGGCCGGTCAACGCCGGGAACCGCCGCCGCAGGACGTCGAGGACCCGGGCCACCTCGTCGGCCGCGAGCGTGGTCTGCACCAGGTACGAGACCCGGTCCGGGTCGGCGACCTCCACGCGCTCGGCGTCGCTGACGCTCTCGACCAGGGCGATCCGGCCGGGTGCCTCGCCGAGGGTGCCCTCGGTCTCCTCGTGTCCGGCGTGCCCGATCAACAGCACGGTGTTGCCCCGGCCCGCGAACCGGCGGGCCTCGCTGTGCACCTTGGTCACCAACGGGCAGGTCGCGTCGATCACCGGTAGTCCCCGGTCGGCGGCTGCGGCCCGGACCGCGGGGGCGACACCGTGCGCCGAGAAGACGGTGGGCGCACCGTCGGGAATCTCGGTCAGCTCGTCGACGAAGACCGCACCCCGACGTTGCAGGTCGGCGATGACGTGCGTGTTGTGCACGATCTGCTTGCGGACGTACACCGGCGGCCCGTGCCGGGCAAGGGCCTGTTCGACGGCGCTGATCGCCCGCTCCACCCCGGCGCAGAACGACCGGGGCGCGGCCAGCACCACCTCCCCGGCGCTGGTCGCGGCGGCCCACTCGACGAGCACTGGGGCGACCTTCGGCAGGGTACGCAGCGCGGCCCGGACCCGTTTCCAGGTCAGCGGACGGTACAGCCGCTCCGGTGGGACGTCGGCGACCACCCGCACACAGATCACGGGGCGGCCGGCGGCCCCGGCCAGCAGCGCCGCCGACTCGGTGTCGGTGGCGAGCGCCCCGGTCGCGGCGAGCCGGGCCCGGACCGGGCCGTCGACCAGCCGACGGCTGGTCACCACCGGTCCGAGGTGGACGGTCAGGCCACGGCGCCGCAGCGCCGCGGCGACCATCGGGGCCGCCGGGCAGGGCACCGCCGGTTCGTCCGGCCGGTCGGCCCGGCGTACCTCGGTGGCGACGACGACGTCGCCGGGGCGCAGTGCGGTGGTGAGGCCGCCGGCGATGCCGGCGACCGCCAGGGCGCCGGCCCCGGAGTGCCGGGCGGCGGCGCGGCCTGCCCGGGCCAGTCCTCGCCCGGTACGGCACAGCGGCGCGCCCGGCGACAGTCCCCGGCGCAGCGCCCGGGCCTCCATCCGCATGGGTGCGAACAGCACCCAGTCGTCCCGGGTCAACTCGACTCACCCTGGTCGACCAGCTCGGTCCGGCCACGCCCGCCGGCCGGACCGGCACCACCGTCCGACCCGCCGGCCGGGGCGACCCGGTCCGCCAGTTCCGTCCGGGCTGTCGCCTCCGCCCGCGTGGCCAGCTGCGCCGCTCCGGTCGGCCCAACAGCTCCGGTCGGCTCCGCCGGCGCCGCCGGCCCGACCTCGGCCGTCAGCTCCGCCGGCGCCGCCGGCACGACGCCGGGCCAGCCCGGGTCGGCGAGCAGCCGCCCCAGGGCGCTCACCGGGAAGACCAGGCGGTAGAGGTGGTAGTTGATGTAGAAGTCCCCCGGGAAGCCCGTGCCGGTGTACTGCGGTTCGTCCCAGCCGCCGTCCGGGCGTTGGGTCTCGACCAGCCAGCGCAGTCCGCGGCTGACCGAGCCGATGTCGTCGGTACGGGCGGCGTGCAGCGCCAGCAGCGCCCAGGCGGTCTGGGAGGCGGTCGAGACGCCACGTCCCCGCCACGACGGGTCGCGGTACGAGCGCATGTCCTCGCCCCAGCCGCCGTCCGGGTTCTGCCGGCGATGCAGCCAGCAGACGGCCCGGACCACGGCCGGATCGTCCCGGGGCACCCCGGCGGCGATCAGCGCCGGGACGACGGCGCCGGTGCCGTAGACGTGGTTGGCGCCCCACCGACCGAACCACGAACCGTCCGCCTCCTGGTGGCGTCGTAGCCAGGCCACGCCGCGCCGGACCGCCGCCGAGTCAGCCAGCCCCTCCGCGCAGAGCGCCTCCACCACGTGCGCGGTGACGTCCGCGCTCGGCGGGTCGATCACCTCGCCGAAGTCGCAGAACGGCAGATCGCGGGCGATCGCGCGGGTGTTGTCGACGTCGAAGGCACCCCAGCCACCGTCCGCCGACTGCATGCCGCGCAACCAGGCGACACCGCGGGCGACGGCAGCCCGCACGGCCGGGTCCGCCCCGGTACGCCGCAGCGCGAGCAGCACCTCCGCGGTGTCGTCGGTGTCCGGGTAGCCGTCGTTGTCGAACTCGAACGCCCACCCGCCCGGAGCCAGGCCCGGCCGGCGTACCGCCCAGTCCCCCGGCACCCGGATCTCCTCGGCCAGCAGCCACCGCGCGGCCCGATCCAGCGCCGGATGCCCGGCCGACACCCCGGCGTCGGCAAGGGCGGTCACGGCCAGCGCCGTGTCCCAGACCGGCGACTGGCACGCCTCCAGCCGGCGGACCGGCCCGTCCGGGGTCTCCTCATGTACGGTGAACCGCTCCAGGCCGGCGAGCCCGGCCTTCAGCACCGGGTGCGACAGGGGATAGCCGAGCAGGTGCAGGGCGATCAGCGAGTAGACCCAGGGCGGCTGGATCCCGCCCCAGGAACCGTCCGCCTCCTGCCGCGCGATGACCCACTCGGCGGCCCGGCGCAGCGCGGTGCGGCGGACCGGGCCGATCGGATGGCGCTCGTACCGCCGCAGCGCCGCGTCGAGGCGGTGCATCCAGCCGGCGCGCCGCCGCAGCGAGGGCGGTCGCTCGGGACGCTGCCCCGTACGCAGCTCGCGCAGGGAGAAGCCGAGCGGGCGTACCGGCCGCAGCGATCGGACGATCGCCAGCGGCACGATGGTCTGCCGGGCCCAACAGGCGAAGTCGTAGACGTTGAGGGGAAAGCGGGGCGGCAGGAACACCACCTCGGGCGGGATCGCCGGCAGCCGGTGCCACGACCACTCGCCGAACAACGCCAGCCAGATCCGGGTGAAGACCCGGCTCCGCTCGATGCCGCCGTGGGCGAGGATGAACTGGCGGGCTCGCCGCAGGTGCTCGGCCTCGGGCGGGTCGCCGGCCAGCCGCAGCGCCGCGTACGCCTCGATCGTGGTGGAGGGGTCGCCGGGCCCACCGTAGAAGGTTGCCCAGGCGCCGTCCGCCCCCTGCTTCGACCGGATCCACCGCGCCGTCGGCTCGGTCACCTCCGGGGTACGGATGCCCAGAAACTCCCGCAGCAGCAGGTCCTCGGCCTCCATCGTCACGTTGGTCTCCAGCTCCCCCTGCCACCAGCCCTCCGGCTGCTGACGGGAGAGCAGCAGGTCGCGGGCCCGGTCCAGCGCCGCCCGGGCCTGGTCCCACAGCGGGGCCGGAATCCCGGCCGTACGTCGGGTCTCCGAGGCCTCGGGGTGGCCGCCCGTCTCGGGGCCGGCCGGAGCACCACCGGGAGAAAGCAGTCCAGACATCAGTGGTCCCGTCCCGTCATGAAGTGCGCGATCGCCACCAGATCGGCGTGCACGCCGGGGAGGTCGGCGCCGCCCGTCGCCCCCACCTCGCCGAGCTGGTCCAGCTCGGCGAGAGCCTCGGTGAGGAGCCGGTCGGCCTGTTTCTCCGTCCAGTCCCGGGCCCCGGCCTCCTCGATCAGCGTGGCCGCCAACGCCAGCTCCGTCGCGGAGAGGTCGCCCGGGCTGGCGTACAGCTCGGCGAGCTGGCTGCCGGCCGGGCCGCCCGCGGTCAGGGCGCGGACCACCGGCACCGACTTCTTCCGGGCCCGCAGGTCGGCCAGGACCGGCTTGCCGGTGACCGCCGGTTCACCCCAGATCCCGAGCAGGTCGTCGACGAGCTGGAAGGCCAGGCCGAGCCGTTCCCCGTACCGGGCGAGCCCGTCGACCACCGCCGGCGACGCACCGCAGAGCACCGCGCCGAGCGTCGCCGAACAGGCGAGCAGTGCGGCCGTCTTGTCCCTGGCCATCGCCAGGCACTCGTCGAGGGTGACGTCGGAGCGGTGCTCGAACTCGACGTCGGCGGCCTGACCGGCGATCAGCCGGCGGATCGCGGTGTGCAGCGTGGCGAGACCGGCGCGCACGTCCACGTCCGGCGCCGCGCAGATCACCTCGTCGGCCAGGCCGAGCAGCGCGTCGCCGGCGAGGATCGCCGGGCCGATTCCGAACGCCGCCCAGGCCGTCGGCCGGTGCCGCCGTTCGCGGTCGCCGTCGATGACGTCGTCGTGCAGCAGCGAGAAGTTGTGCACCAGTTCCACCGCCACCGCGGCCGGTAGCCCCCGCTCCATGGGCTGGCCGGCGGCCCGGGCGGAGAGGAGGGCCAGGCCGGGACGCAACCCCTTGCCGGCGCGGCCGCTCGGTTCGCCCGTCGCGTCCCAGTACCCCAGTTGGTATCCGGCGACGAGCCGGGTGCGCTCGTCGATCCGCTCCAGTGCGGTACGGATCTCGGGCTGGACGAGCTCCTCCACCGTGGCGAGGACGCTGGGCAGCATCATGCTCATGTCGGTGCCTCCGTCGCGTTCGATGTCGAACCGAGGTGGGCGAGTACGACCTCGGCGGCCCGCTGGCCACTCCGCACCGCACCCTCCATCGTGTCCGGCCACCCCGTGTCGGTCCATGCGCCCGCCAGGGCCAACCCGGGCGACCGGGTCCGGGCCGGCGGGCGGGCGCTCCGCGAACCCGGCCCCTGCCGGAACGTCGCCCGGGGTTCCCGGGTCACGAACGCGTCCCGGACCCGCGTCCGCCGGGCCGCCGGGAAGATCTCCGCCAGGGCGGCCAGGTAGGTCCGCACCAGCTCGCCCGCCCGAATTCCCAGCACCTGCTCGGCGGCGGAGATGGAGACCACCAGGTACTGGCCGGACACGCCGGCCGGGGTCCGGTCGAAGACCCACTGCACCGGGGTGTCCAGCCCGGCCGCGAACGCCAGATCGGTGACCCGGTGCTCGTAGTGCACGTGCACGTTGACGATGGGGGCGGCACCGAGCCGGGCCCAGCGCGCCCGATCCGGGGCGGCCTCGGGCGGCACCAGGCGGGCCGCCTGGGGGTGCGGTACGGCCAGCACGACCGCCTGGGCGGTCAGCCCACCCCCCTCGCCGGCGATCCGGTACCGGCTCCCCTCGACGCGGATCTGCTGGACGCGGACTCCGGTGCGGACCGTGGCGCCCCGCTGGCGCAGCAGGGCGGCGGCGGGCTTGCCGTGCAGTTCGGCCAGGGGCGCGGACGGTAGGCCGAGGTCGGCGGCGTCGGCGCGGTCGAGCAGTCCGGTCCGGAACACCCGGGCCGCCAGCGCCAGTGAGGCCTGCGCCGGCGGGGCGTTGAGCGCCGCGGTGCAGATCATTTCCCAGAGGCACCGCACGGTCTCGCTGTCCTGGCCGTGCGCGGCCAGCCAGGCGCCGAAGCTGATTCGGTCGGCGGCCGGATCGTCCGGTTCGACCCGCCGCAGCGCGGCCGCGGCCCGGACCGCCGCCATCCGCTGGCCGAACGCCAGCGGCCGGTACCGGAGCAGCGCCGGCAACAGGTGCGCCGGGGCGGGCAGCCGGCGGTTGCGCGCCAGCAGGTGGGGTGGGCGGCCGGCCCGGAGAATCGGCACCGCGAACCCCTCCTGCACCGTGACCCGGTCGGTGCTGCCGAGCCGGGCCAGCAGCCCCCGGTACTGCTGGTAGCAGCGGAGGAAGACGTGTTGGCCGGTGTCGACGGTCAGCTCGCCGCGCCGGAACGAGTAGGTGGCGCCGCCGAGCGCCGGACGCGCCTCCAGCAGGGTCACCCGGTGCCCGGCGTCGAGCAGCCGCACCGCCGAGGCGATGCCGGCCAGGCCGCCGCCGATGACGCAGACCTCCTCGGTGGTCATGACCCGCTCCGGGTCATCGCCCGTGCCGCCACGTACGCCTTCTCCCAGCCAGACAGGGCCACCCGGCGTCGGGTGACCGCCAACGGATCCGCGATCATCCGGGCCAGGAGCCGGTGGTAGATCCCGGCCATCGCCGCCACACAGGCCGCGCTGCGCCGGTCCAGCATCGGCAGCAGCCGCAGCCCGGTCCGGTAGTACCGTTCGGCGCGCTGGGCCTGCCAGCGCACCAGCCCCGCCAGACGCTCCGGCGGGTCGGTCAGCCCGCCGCCCGGGTCGATGTCGAGGGCGCACCCGAAGCGGTCCAGGTCGCGCCGGGGCAGGTAGATCCGGCCAACCCCCCGGTCCTCCACGATGTCCCGGAGGATGTTGGTCAGTTGCAGGGCGATGCCGAGGGTGTCGGCCAACTCCGCCGCCTCCGCCCGGTCAGCCCCGGGACGCAGGTCGAAGACGCCGAGGGAGAGCCGGCCGATCGAGCCGGCCACCCGCCGGCAGTACCCGATCAGCTCCTCGAAGGTCTCGTAGCGGGTTCCCCGCACGTCGGCGAGGCAACCGTCCACCAGTTCGTCGAAGGCGGAGAGCGGGATCGGCAGCCGGGTGGCGGCGTCGGCCAGGGCGACCAGCACCGGGTCGCCGCCCGCGTCGGGTAGCCGGTGCAGCGCCGCCCGGACCTGGTCCAGCCGGGCCAGCCGGGTGGCGGCGGGCAGATCGCCGTCGCCGATGTCGTCGATGCGGCGGGCCACCGCGTACACGGCGCAGAGCGCGGCCCGCCGGTCGGGGCGGAGCAGCCGAATGCCGTACGAGAAGTTGCGGGCCTGGGTACGGGTGACCCGCGCGCACTCCCGGTAGGCGCGCTCCAGCCCGGTGTCCCCGCTCATCCGCCGGCTCCGGTCCGGCGCCGGCCGACGGCCGGGATCCGCCACGAGCGGAGCCAGGCGGCCGCGATGCCGGCACGGGTCGGCTTCGGCGGACCGGGCAGTGGGTCGTAGTCGGCCCGGGCCAACGCGGCGAGCGCGGCCCGCCCACCGGCGACGTACCCGCCGACCGCCAGCCGGGCCCAGCCGCGCAGGTCGCCAACCAGCGGCGCGCCGGCGTCGAGCAGTTCCCGGGCCCGTTCGGCCTGGCGGCGGACCACCTTCCGGAGCGGTTCGTCGGCCCGCGCCGCGTCCAGCGTCTCCTCGGGCACCCCGGCGGCCGCCAGATCGCGGGTCGGCAGGTAGATCCGGCCGCGGCGCCGGTCCTCGGCCACGTCCTGGAGGTGCTCGATGATCTGGAGTGCGGTGCAGATGCGGTTGGAGAGTGTGATCCGGGCGGGGGTGGCGGCGTCGAAGACGTGCAGCACCAGTTCGCCGACCGGGTCGGCGGAGAGGTGGCAGTACTCGACCAGGGCGCCGAACGTCGGGTACCGGGTGACCTGCTGGTCGCGGCGGTTCGCCTCGATGAGCCGGAGCAGCGGGTCGAGCGGGAACCGGCACTCGACGACGGTCGGCGCCAGCCGGACCAGCACCGGGTGGCGGGGCGGGTGGCCCTCGTAGAGCGCCCGGACCGCGCGCTCGACGTGGTGCAGCGCGGCCAGCCGCGCCTCCGGCCCGTCGTCCCGGCCGGCGGAGTCCGGCTCGTCGCCCAGGTCGTCGACGTATCGGGCGTACGTGTAGAGGGCGAGCAGGTGCCGGCGGATCCGCGTCGGTAGGACGCGGAGCGCGACGGGGAAGTTCTCCCCGGCCAGCACGGTCTCCGGCTGCCGGCGCTCGCCGGGCCGATCCGCGGACGGATGGCCGAGGGCATCGTCGGTCAGATCAAGCACGCTGCCGCCTCTCGCGAGGTCCGGTCGGCTCCCGAGTCCAGCCGGACCGCCGCGCCGGTTTGGTCGTAGCCCATCGCTCGCGCTCAGTAATCTTCACCGAGCGTACCCAAATTCCCACGCTCGGCGGTGCGGGCTGCCGAATTCCTTTCTGGCGTGTCCGGGTTACCCCGGCCGGGACGGACGCCACTGCGGCCGACACGGACGCGACCGCGGCGTGTCAGCTTGACCGGGTACGCCGGGCCAGCCAGATGCCGACGCTCATCACGACGACGCCGAGCAGCCCGACGACCAGGCGCGTCCCCTCGAGGGAGAGTTCCTCCTCGAATGCGGTGACTCCGATCAGCACGCTGGTGAACGGGTCGAGCAGGGCGATCGCGGTGAGCGGGGCGGCGATCGGCCCGCCCTGGTACGCGTTCTGGTTCAGGGTCAGGGCCGCGCCGCCGATCACCAGCAGGGCGTAGAGGTGCCAGTTGGTGACCACCCCGGTCAAATCGTCCGGAATTTTCTCGGTGACGCTCTTGAGCAGGGCGGCGGCCACGGCGTAGAGCAGCCCGGTGGCGATGCCCAGCATGAGGCCTCGGGTGGCGTCCTGGGTCCGCCAGGCGACGAGGAGGCAGACCGCGACGATGGCGCCGACGGCGGCCCCGACGCCGACCCAGCCCAGGGTGGTCGGCTCCTCCACCCCGCCCCGGGGATTCGCGGTGACCAGGAACGCGGTCAGCCCGGCAACCCCCATCGCCACCACCAGCAGGTCCCGTCGGTGCGGACGGCGACGCTCGATCGCGGCCTCCAGCGGGATCGCCATGAACAACCCGCTGACCAGGAGAGGCTCGACCAGGGCGAGCGCACCGAACCGGAGCGCGAGTGCCTGGAGGATGGTGCCGATGCCGTCCGGGATCCACCCGAGCAGCCACAGCCGTCGGTGCGCGAGCCGGAACAGCAGACGCGGGTCGATCGTCCGGGTCGACTCCTCCCGCTTGGCGGCCTGCTGTTCCAGGACGGAACTCACGGCGAAGCAGGCGGCCGAGGCGAGCCCCAGTGCGATGGCGACGCCGTTCACCGGGCCTCCGCGCGGCTCAGGTACGCCGGCCCGGCCGGTTGGCGGCCCGGGCGCCACCGCTGCCGTGGGGGCGGTCCGGCCTGGTCCACCACCGCGCCACCCCCGCGCGCAGCCCGCCCCAGCGGGTCGGGGTCCGACGCCGTGCCGCCCGCCCGGCCCCGACCTCGGGCGGCACCGGGCCGTCGGCCGGCTTGCGGAACGCCGCGGGCTCGAACAGCGCCGGATCGTCGACCGGCGCCGGCGAGCCGGGCCCCCGTCCCGGCGCGCCGCCCCGCTCCGGGACCGGGGGCGGCGCCGCGATGCCCCGGGTCACGTCGGCGACGACCTGGGCGGGGTCCATCGTGAAGAGCGCGAGCCCGGTCTCCCGCTGCCGCTGCCCGGCGGCGCCGTCGACGAGCCGGAGCAGCGCCGGGGCCAGGTCCGCCCGCCGGCGGACCCAGGTCGCGACGCCGGCCTGCGCCATGGTGGCGGCGTTGGCGCGGCCGTGACCGGGGATCGGCCGGTAGGTGGCGACCGGCACGCCCGAGGCCATCGCCTCCAGCGCGGTCAGCCCGCCGGCGTTCTCCACGAGCACGTCGGCCGCGCGCAGCAGCTCGGGCATGTCGTCCACCCAGCCGAAGACGTGGTTGATCCCGCGGCGCCGCAGCCGGCGGTAGAGGCCTGTGTTCCGTCCGCAGACCACGACCGGTACGGCCACCCCCGTCTCGGCGATCTCGGCCGCGGTCCGGGCGACCGCGCCGACCCCCCAGGAACCCGCGACCAGCAGGGCGAGCCGGGCGTCGACCGGGAGCCCCAGGCGCCCGCGGATCCGCCGCTTCTCCTCCGCCGTCCCGGGACGGAAGGCCGCCGAGACCATCCGGCCGGCCACCCGGACCTCACCGGCGCCGAGCGCCCGCGCCTCGGCCCGGGTGGTGACGTGGGCGGCGCAGTGCACGTCGATGCCGGGCGAGACCCAGATGGGATTCACCGCGAAGTCGGTCAGATAGGTGATGGCCGGTACGCCGAGCCGTCCCTCGCGCCGCAGCGGCCCGAGGAGCTGACTGACCACCGGGTACGTCGAGACGACCGCGCGGGTGTCCGGCGGCAGCGCCCGGAGCACCCGGGGCCGCACCGGGCGCAGCAGAGCCCGGGTGATCGGCGCGGCCCGACTGAAGTTGCCCCCGATGGCGAAGAGCAGTCCGTAGACCCAGGGGAGCCGGCTCAGAATGCCGTGGTAGGTGCCGCGGAGCAGCCGTCCCAACCGCCAGGGAAAGATGTCGGCCAAGTCCACGCAGTCGGCCCGCAGACCGCGGGCACGCAGCCGACGGGCCAGTTCCCGACTCGCGCCGTCGTGGCCGGCACCCGCGCTCGCGTAAATGATCATGACGAGTGGAGGTCGCTCTCCGCTGCCGGACGACGGCTCGGGCGCCTCCGCGCGGTTCGTCCGAAACCACCCGGGAGTGAAGCTCATCCCACCCTCTACCCGCCGAGAGTGCGAAGATTCCTCGTGGTTTCGCCCGTCGGACTCGCGCCTCGCCGGACTCGTTCCGCCCTCCGGCAGGGCCGCTGCGCCGTAGACTCGGTATCCCGACGTATGCCGGACCCGGGTGAGGCGCCGGCTGCGGGAGGTGGGAGAGCGGACGTCACCGGGGCCGTGCCGAGCGGCGGTGCCGCCCGGACGGTTACCGGTACCGGTGGCCGAGTTGGGCCCGGATCTCCCCGCCGGGATGGCGCGAGGTGTGCACGTTGACGTACATCCGGCCGGCCCGGATGGCGGCGATAACCTCGCCGATCTCCCCCGCCGCGATGCCCTGGGCGTCGGGGCCGATCACGTCGGCTGCCCGGATGGTGCCGGAGATCGACGCCGGCGCGGCGGGGCAGGGCTGGGTGCCCGCCGGCCCGTTGCCGAGGTTCGTGCAGAGGAAGATGCTGATCCCGCCGCTCTGCGCCCACCCGCCGAGATGGAGGTGCGCCTGTGTGACCTCGCCCGCGAGCCCCTCGTAGCTGAGCTGGTAGCTGATTTCCGGGGTATGCGGATCAATTCGGGCGGAGAAGCGGCCGCTACCGCTGGTGGAGACGACGAGCGGGTCCTCCTGGTAGCCGGTGAGGCGCTCCTGACGCACGCTCCACCCGCCACGGTCCTCGTCGCCGCCGTAGCGGTCGGCGTTGCCGTAGGCCAGCCGCGCCGTCCCGGCCGCGGCGGCCGACAGGGCGATCGCCGAGGCCGCAAGACCCCACCATCGTCTGGTCGTCATCGCCGCCTCCCCTGTCGGATCACCGCCCGGCTGAGACGGTCGATCGCCCAGGGGCGAGACCGCCTCCGACGGAGTGTTCGTTACTCTGCGTAACGGCGATCCGAGCCCACGGAGACGGACCACAGGTGACGGATCGTGGACAGCGCCCGGAACACGGGGCGCTCGATGCCACCAGGCTCGCGCCCGTACCACCTCGACCGGGGCGAACCCGGCGGCGGTGGCCGGCTCGCGGGTCAGCGTGGCGGGCGCGGGGCCGGCTGCGACCGGCCCGGCGGCGGGGGTGGCGACCGGTGTCAGCAGGCGTCGATCAGCGCCTCGAACTCGACCCGCGTCAATTCGTCGTCACGCTGAACCAGCTCGACGAAGGTCTTCTGGGCGTCGCGGGTCGTCGAGGTACCACTCCGACGCCGCTGTCCATGCCTCACCCCCGTTCCGCCGGGCCCACCGGAGCGGCGAACCGCCGGTTCCGGTTTGGTCCGCCACGGCGCCGTCGACAGATGTCGGACGACCCGGCCGGCGCACCGCCGGTCCTGGGTCAGGCCAGCTGCTCAGACGTCACGGGCTGGCCGAGGTCGACGGCCGGCCGGACCACGGATCAGGCTTCGGTGGCCTTCCAGCCGGGATCGATCGTGGCTGTCACCACGGCCACGCGACGCGGCCACACCTGGTCTTTCACGGCGATCTGGACAGCCAGCGCGCGTTGTCGGAGCCGACCTCGATCCGGTCGGAATCCGCGGCGGGCCGGCCCAGCCTCCGGAAGGCGTCTGTGCGCACCAGCATGTCAAGGCACCTCCTGTGTCACCCAACAGTGCTGTCGATGCGCGACACCCCCGTTGTACCATGTCATCGGAACGACGACAACTAGTCCGTCATCAGAACGATGACATTTTCGGTACCGGCGCGGCCGGGACGGAGCCGGACGGGAGGGACCGCGATGGCGGACCGGCGGGAGACCCGGGTGAGCCCGGACGGCACCCAGCCGCGTGGGCACCAGATCGACGCGCACGAGCCCCTGTGCACCAGCAGCGCGCTCGACCGGGTGCAGGCCGTGACCAGCCGGATCGGCGCGCTGCCGCCGGCCCCGCGGGTCGCGCCCGAGCGGACCGGCACGGGCGCGCGGTCCGGCCGCACCTCGAGGCCGGCCGGGCGACGCGGCGAGCCGGACGGCGGGGCCGACCCGGCGGAGCCGGCCGGACAGACAGCGGACGACGACCCGACCGTGGCCCAGATCCTCGACGCACTCGTTCTGCTGCGGCGGCTCCGGGCCGAGTTGGAGAGCTGGGAGCCGCGGCTCATCGCCGCCGCCCGGGAGCGGGGCGCGAGCTGGGCGGAGCTGGCACCGGCGCTCGGCGTGGCGAGCCGGCAGGCCGCGGAGCGCCGGTACCTACGGCTGCGCCCCAGCGACGACGACGCCGCGCACCTGACCCGCGACGACCGGGTCCGGGCCGAGCGGGACCGCCGGGCCGGCGACCGCGCGGTCGCCCGGTGGGCCCGGGACAACGGGGCCGACCTGCGGCAGCTTGCCGGCCAGATCACCGCACTGACCGACCTCGCCCCGTCGGCCCGCGCCGACCTGGACCGGCTCCACGAAGCACTGGGCGACAGCGACCCGAGCACCCTCGTCCGACTGATCACCGAGACCGCGCGCCATCTCCGCCCCGCCCATCCCGCACTCGCCGCCCGGGTAGACGCGATGACCGAACGGATTGACGAGGTACGGCAGAGCACCCGGGAGCGTCGGGCCAGCGGCCGGTCCTGATTGCCGCACCGCAAGTTCCCCGCTCAGACGAGTCTGAGTAAGCCGAACAGCTGATTTATCATTTAATGTTTTGTGATATGATGCGGGATTTGGCGGCTAGCGTCGCTCGGGTGAACCGTACGTACAGCAACAGCGCCCGCGTCGCCGCGGCGGCCCGGGCAGCCCACCTCATCGTCGACAACGAACCCCGCATCTTCCAGGACTCGCTGGCCGAGGCCCTGCTCGGCGACCAGGCCGCCGAGTTGCTCGGCTACCACCGGCAGCACGGCCACCAACCCATCCTGGCAAACGCCCGGGTGCAGGCCACCGTACGGGCCAGGGTGACGGAGGACATTCTCGCGGACGCGGTCGCCTCCGGTGTGGACCAGTACGTCCTCCTCGGCGCGGGGCTCGACTCGTTCGCCTACCGGTCGCCCCTCGCCCCGACCGTACGGGTCTTCGAGGTCGACCACCCGGCGACCCAGACCGCCAAGCGCGAGCGACTCTCGGCGATCGGCGTGGACACCACCCGGGTCCGCTACGTCCCGGTCGACCTCGAGGTCGAGACGCCCACCCTGCGCGATCGCCTGCTCGACGCCGGCCTGGACCCAACGCGGCCGGCGGTGGTGAGCTGGCTCGGCGTCACCATGTACCTCACCCCCAACGCCACCGGGGCAACCCTCGCCCAGCTCGCCACCCTGGCACCCGGCACGCAGCTCGTCCTCGACTACATCCTCCCGGCCGAGCAGCGTGACGAGGCCGGGAAGATGTACGCCGAACTGGTGTCGGCGCACACGGCCGAACGGGGCGAGCCGTGGCTCGGTTTCTTCACTCCCGACCAGATGTCCGCGCTCCTGGCCACGCACGGGTTCCGGATGGTCCGCGACGTCGGGCAGCGGGAGGCGCTGGATCCGGCGATGTGGCAGCGGACCGACGCCCTGCGGCCGGCCGCCCTCGCCCGGATCGGCCACGCGGTGCTCCGCGCCGGCTAGGGCGTGTCCCACGGGGTCACCGGCGGGTTGCGGCGCAGCCGCGGACGCCGGGCAACGAACGCCGGGGAGTGGCGGGGCCCGCCACTCCCCGGCCCTTTTGTTGGCATGTCAAACTATTGACAGCCAGGTCGAATAGATGTGAATCTCTGGCCAGGGCACCGTCGCCGGAGCCGGGCGGCCGTGCGGAGGCACCGGGCAGCCTCCCGCGTACTCGATCGTCATCGACGTCTGGGGAGCCCCCATGCCATCACTCGCCCATCATCTCCACCCGGCCCGGCGCCGTACGCCCACACTGGTACTCCTGCGGATCCTCGCCGTCGCGGTGACCGGGATCGTGCTGCTCGCCACCGCCCTCGTCGACACCGCCGAGGCACACGGGTCGGCGATCAACCCACCGTCCCGCAACTACGGCTGCTGGAAGCGGTGGGGCAGCGACTTCCAGAACCCACGGATGGCCACCGAGGACCCGATGTGCTGGCAGGCCTGGCAGGCCGACCCGAACGCCATGTGGAACTGGAACGGCCTCTACCGGGACGGCGTCGCCGGCAACCACCAGGCGGCGGTGCCGGACGGCCAGCTCTGTAGTGCCGGCCAGACCGGCGGCACGCGGTACGCCGCGCTCGACAACCCGGGCGCCTGGCATGCGGCCCAGGTCGGCACCACCTTCGGGGTCACCGTCCACGACCAGGCCCTGCACGGCGCCGACTACTTCCGGATCTACGTCACCCGGCAGGGCTTCAACCCGCTCACCCAGCGGCTGCGCTGGTCGGACCTGGAACTCGTCCGGGAGACCGGCCGGTACGCGCCGGGCGAGGGCACCCGGGAACCCAACGATCCGGTGCTCAACGGCGTCTCCAACACCATCACCGTCAGCGCGCCGGGACGGACCGGTCGACACATCGTCTACACGATCTGGAAGGCGAGCCACGCGGACCAGACGTACTACTGGTGCAGCGACGTGATCTTCGGCGGCTCGGGCGGCAACCCGACCCCGACCGCCACCGCGACCCCACGGCCGACCACTCCCCCGGCCACCACGCCGCCGGCTGGCCCGGGTGACTGCTCGGCGACGTACACGATCACCGGTAGCTGGTCCGGCGGCTTCCAGGCCGACGTCCGGGTCACCGCGGGCAGCACGGCGATCAGCGGCTGGACGGTCACCTGGACCTTCGCCAACGGGCAGCAGATCAGCAACAGCTGGGGTGCCGACATCACCAGCAGCGGAGCCACCGTCACCGCCCGCAACACCACGTACAACGGCAGTCTCGGAGCCGGCGCCAGCACCACCTTCGGATTCCTCGCGTCCTGGAACGGCAGCAACGCCGTACCGGCGCTGAGCTGCACCGCCGCCTGAGCAGCGGATGCGACGAGGGTCCTCCTCCCGTCGGCACCACGTCGGGAGGGGACCCTCGTCGGTCTCGCCCCTCCCCGGGAGGCGCACCCGGTTCCCCGACCGCGGGAACCCTGGCCGTCGCTCAGTCGAGGGAGACGCTCAGTCGAAGGAGACGTGGTCGAAGGCGTACGGGTTGCTCAGCTCGTCGCGGCGGCGCCGGAGAAGGTCGAGTTCGCCGGCGAGTGCGCTCCGGTCGCGCAGCGGCAGCGCGACGAGGTCCCGAAGTCGGAGCCGCTCCCCCACCGCCATCGTCGCGAGGTCCTCGGCCAGCCGAGCCGGCTCGATCCCGCAGCCGAACCGGTACTGCCAGATCCGCACCCGCTCGAAGAGGAACTCCCCGGGGCGTACCTGCAACCACGCCCAGCCCTCGGCCGGGCCGTCCTTCCAGTCCAGCCGAAGGCTGCGCAGGATCGGATCCACGAGCTCCCGGTTCACGTACGCGTCGACCGCGGCCGCCCGGGCCACCGCGCCGAGGTCGTTGACGGGCCCGGTCCGGCCGTCGGGCAGACGACCGAGGATGTCGCGGAATCCCGACGGCTCGGCCAGAGCCAGCTCGCCGAGGTCGCTCGGGTCCCCGGCCGCCTCCAGGAACACGCGGGCGTCGATGACGTACTCGACGATCCGGCGGGCCCGCGGACCCGGTCGCAGGGTCGGCGACTCGATCCGCAGCACCTCCAACCCGACCGCCTCGCAGACGGCGTGCTTCATCCGCTCGCTTCGCTGACGCTGCGGAGTCTGGGCGGTGGGGTCGACGAACTCGACCACGAACGGGGCCGCCCGGCCGGCGGGATCGACGACCACGAAGTCGAAGAGCGCCCGGCTCGCCGTGTTCCACTGGTTGGCGGTGACCCCCGGCGGCCGGCGCGGCACGACCTGGCCGAGCCGCTGTCGGCAACGGGCGATCCGGCCGGCCCGCTCGATGGGCTCGCCACCCGCCCCGGTCTCGTCAAGGTCGCCGGGGAGGCCACGGGCCGAGGCCCCGTCGTTGTCGCTCGTCGCCATCTGTTCCCTGGTCCGTAACGTCCGCAGCCCGCCGCCACGCCTCGGGCGGAAGCCTCCCCATGCTAGAAAGCCGTCGGGGAGGCACCGTCGCCGGTCCGGCGGCGTGGCCCGTGCCCGGGGTCAGGACGGCGGGGACCAGATGACCAGACCCAGGCACATCTCGTCGCTGGTCCCCTCGCCCCAGACGACGTACCGGGGTGGCAGGTCGCGCAGCTGGGGCAGACGCCGCCGCAGTGTGGCGTCGTGTGTACAGGTGACCCGGTAGACGTCGCCGGGTTTGACCGCGACCGGCTCCGGCAGCGGGTGGGTTCCCTGGTCGTCGAAGTTGTACACCGGGACGTCGAGCAGGGTCCGGGCGCCCGGGGTCCCCGGGTTGAGGTCGATCCGGATCGACCGGCCGAGCAGGTGCATGTGGCCGGCGAGGGCGTGCACCAGACCGGGCTGGGTGACCCGGTGGTCGCAGGACTGGGTGTTGCCCGGCACGGCTGGTTCGCCCCGGCGGCAGGCGGCGCCGATCTGCTCCGTCCGCCGGGCGGCGTCGGCGCCGAACCGCCGGGCCACGTCGCGGAGCGCGGCCGTCCGGTCGCACAGCTCGCCCTCCTCGCCCGGGGCGCAGGGCAGTTCGACCGGCGCCGGCAGCAGTGCGGTGACGAGCGGGTCCAGCGGGGTACGGCCGTCGGCGAGCCGCAACCGGATGCCGGACTGGTCGGTACCGACCGGCCGATTGCCGAGGGTCAGCAGGTTGTAGTGCACCTGCATCGCCAGCAGGCTGCCCGGCGGCATCGGGTAGCCCAGCCCGGGGGCGAGTAGCGTCTCGTTGACGCCGGGAGCCCAGTGCGCCACCCAGGCCGCCTGGCCGACCCCGGCGTCGCCGAAGCAGGTCCATCCGGGACCCGGCGACTCGGCGTCGAACCGGCGTACCGCCGCCACCTCGGACGGCTCGATCCGGAAGAAGATCGCGTGGTGCACGATCTCGACGTTCTGCGGCAGGAACTGGCTACCGGTCAGGTACGCCGGACTGGTCAGCTCCGGATCGACCAGGAAACAGCGGTACTCGTCGGTGCCGCCGGCGGGGGGCGCCGGCCGGTACGGCTCGGGCATCGACAGGGTCAGGAACCGCTCCCCGTCCCGCAGCGGGGTGGGCGGAGGCGGGGTGGACCCACCGTGACGGCCGTGCGGACCGGACGCTGTCGGCGTCGGTGCCGCTGCCGGGTCCGGGTCGGCGGCGCAGGCGGTGGTCAGGAGGAGGGCAGCCAACAGGGCCGCCCCGGTGCGGATTCGCCGTACGCGTCGGTGCACGTCATACATAACGGTCAGACTGCGCCAGGGATCCGGCCACGACGACGCCTCCCAGAGGATTTATCAGGATGAGGACGTCGTCCGGAGCTGGCGGCACCGGTGGCGATCCGCCGGCTCCGCCGACGTTCCACGTTGAACCTTTTTCGGGCGGGAACCGAACTACCGGGCGACGACGGTCGGCGAAACGGAGGATGCTCACGTGGGTCACAGGGTGGGGCGAATCGTCGGGATCCTGGCGGCAGCCCTCGTCGGCACGACGCTCGACACGACGCCCGCGACCGCGGACGTGTCGGTGACCCCGACACAGGCGGTCCGCGGCGGCGCGGTGAAACTGACCTTCCAGGTCCCGGAGGACCGGGCGCCGGCGTACACCACCCAGATCGAGGTACGGCTCCCGGAGGCGACACCGGTCGCGGAGGCGTACCCGATGTCGGTGCCGGACTGGGCCCCGCGGATGACCATGCGCCGCCTCGCCCAGCCCCTCGACGGTCTTCACGGCGGCCGGATCACCGAGGTCGTCGCCGCGATCACCTGGACCCGGGCCGACGGCGCGCCCCGGTCGGGCCGCCCGGCCGAACTGACCATCTCCCTCGGCCCGCTGCCCGAGGCCGACCGGATGGTCTTCGCGGTACGGCAGACGTACTCGGACGGGTTGGTGACGAACTGGGACGAGGTCGCGCCGCGGGAGGGCGGGTCCCCGCCGGCACGTCCCGCGCCGGTCCTCACGCTGCTGCCGGCCGCGACCGCGCCGTCGCCGTCCGGGGCCGGATCGGACACCGGCACCGAGGCGCGGGAGGCGGGCCCGGCCGGTGACGGGTCCGGCGGATTCGGATCGCTGGCGGTCGGTTCGGCCGCCGGGCTGGTCGCCGCGGCGGCGCTCGGCGCCTGGCTGCTGCTGCGGCGACGGGACGACGCCCGCCCCGACCGCGACCGTCGCCCGGGACGGGCGTGGCGGCTGCGGGAGTGACCACTCCCCGCCGGCCGACCCGCCCTGGGCTCCGGCGCGGGCCGTCAGCCTCCGGCGCCGGCCGTCCCCTGCCGGGCGGTCATTCCCCGACGTCGGTCGTCCCGGCGGGTTCGGTCTCGCCCGGACGCAGCACCGCCTCGGGGCGACACAGCACCGTCACCCGGTAGGAGAGGCCCAGATTGGAGAAGATCGTGCCCCGCAACCCGAGGCAGAGGCCGACCCCCGGCTCCCCCTCCGGGTGCTCGAAGAACTCGACCACCGGCTCGGCGAGGGCGCCGACCAGCCCCTGGGTCCGCATCGCCGTCGTCGCCACCTGGAGCAGCCCGGCGCTGACCTGCACCTCGACGTCGTCGAGGGCGTCCAGGTCGTACCAGTGGGTGTCCGGCAGGAAGAGCCGCGACTCCACCTCCCGCTTCCGGTAGTCCGGTCCGAGCTGGCCGCTCTCCTGGTCGGGGCGGTCGCCGATCCAGGCGATCCCGGCATAGTCGGTGCGGAGCCGCCGGACGTCGGCGGGGAAGCCCGTGACGATCGTGTCGAGGCGCGGCTGGGCGACGAGGTGCACGTCTGCGTCGGTCACCCGCGGCACATTAGCACCGCGACGACGGCACCGGTCCCGACCACCCGGGATGACCAGCACTCCCTCCGACCGGCGTGCCGGGGTACGCCCACCGGGCCCCCGCGGATCGACGCCGGCGGCTACCCTGGGGTCCCCGCTGGACGGACCTCCGCCGTCGCCGGAGAATGCATCGAGCGACGACGGTGACTGTCACAACGGGCACGGTTCGTCACCCGGGCCACTCCGGGTGACCCAGTGAGCGAGCGCTGATCGGGGACGCAGATGGGCATCATGGGGCAGCTGCAGCGAGCGCACGCGCAGCAGGTGCACGCCGAGCAGCGTGCCCAGGCCACACTGTATCGGCAGCATCAGCAGATGCTCTGGGAGGCCGAGCACGCCCGGCGGGTCGCGGAACGCGCGGCCGAGGAGGACGCGCGGGAGCGCCGGCGGCTGTACGTTGAGGCCCGGGCGAAGCGGGTGGCGGCGGCGAACGCCGACCTCCGGTCCCGATTGGACGAACTCGACAACCTGCTGCACACCACGCTCGCCATCGACGACCACATCGACCTGGAGCGGCTCAAGAAGACGCCGACCTATCCCCCGTTCGAGCCGGGTGAGCTCGGCGTGCCGCTGAAGGCCCCGGACTGGCGGCGGTTCGCCCCGCCGACGCCGCACGCGCTGGACAAGATGTTCGGCGGCGAGTCACGGTACCAGCGGCTGCTGGCCGAGGCCGAGCAGGCGTTCGAGAAGGCGAAGGCGAAGCACGCGGCCGCCGAGGCGGCTCGGCAGCAGCGTCTCGCCGAGGCGCGGCGGGCGTACGAGCAGCAGCGGCGGCAGATCGATGCGGAGGTCGCCGCCCACAACGAGGAGATCGACCGGTTCGGGGCGGCGTTGGCCGCCGCCGAGCCCAACGCGGTCGTCGCGTACTTCGGCCTGGTCCTCGGCAACTCGGTCTACCCGGAGGACTTCCCCCAGCGGTACCGCCTCGCCTACGTCCCCGACTCCCGGCTGATCGTCGTGGAGTACCTCCTCCCCACGGTCGCGGTCATTCCGCGGATCCGCGAGTATCGCTACGACCGGGCCCGCGACGAGGTGCTCACGGTCACCCGTCCCACCGACGAGATCCACCGCCGGTACGCCGAGGTGATCGCCCAGATCTCGCTCCGGACCGTGCACGAGCTGTTCGAGGCCGACCGGACCCGGCTGGTGGAGACGATCGTCTTCAACGGCATCGTCGAGACGATCCATCCGGGCACCGGTCAGCCGGTGCGTCCCTGCCTGGTGACGCTCCGGACCGAGCGAAAGACGTTCACCGCGATCAACCTCGCCAACGTCGACCCGTCGGCCTGCCTGCGCCACCTGCGGGCCACCGTCTCGTCCCGTCCCGAGGAGCTGGTGCCGGTCCGGCCGGTGCTGGAGTTCGACGTGGTCGACAAGCGCTTCGTCGACGAGGTCGACGTCCTGGCCGACCTGGACCAGCGGCCGAACCTGCTCGCCCTCAGCACCGCGGAGTTCGAGGGCGTGATCCGGGACCTCTTCGCCAAGCTGGGTCTGGAGACCAAGACGACCCGGGCCGCGCCGGACGGCGGCGTCGACTGCGTGGCGTTCGACCCCCGGCCGCTCTTCGGTGGCAAGGTGGTCATCCAGGCCCGGCGACACCGGGGCACCATGGACGTCTCCGCGGTACGGGACCTCTTCGGCACCGTCCTCGACGAGGGCGCGACCAAGGGAATCCTCGTCACCACCAGCAGCTACGGCCCGGACTCGGTCGAGTTCGCCTCGGGCAAGCCGCTGGAGCTGATCGACGGCTCCCAGCTGCTCCACCTGTTGGCCGAGCACGCCGACGTTCGGGCGCGGATCGATCCGAGCGGGAGCTGACGGTTCCGGTCAGCCCGGATCGGTGCCGTGCCGGCGGTCGTACGCCTCCCGGGCGGCGGCGATCGCCGCTCGGTGGCGTTCGGCCCAGCCGGTGAGGGTCACCAGCGCCTCGTAGAGTTCCCGGGCCATCTCGGTGGCGGCGTACTCGACCCGGGGCGGCACCGTGGGATAGACGGTACGGGTCAGCAGCCCGTCCCGCTCCAGGTTGCGCAGCGTCAGGGTGAGCATCCGACGGCTGATCCCCGCAACGGCCCGTTCCAGCTCGGTGAAGCGGACCGGCCGCCGGCTCGCCTCGATGATGATGGCGATACTCCACTTGCCGCCGATCCGGTCGAGCACCTCGCGCGCCGTGCAGGCGCCGATCATCCCGGACTCCGCCTGCGCCGACACCTCGCCGTGTCGGTCGGACATCGGGGCTGCCTCCTCGTCGCGGGCCACGGGGCCGGGTCCGGTGCCGACCCGGCGGCGTCGCCGGTCACACATCGTAACCCGGCGCCGGTCCACCGACCGCGGCGGTCGCCGGTCGGGTCGCCGCGCCCGATCCGGTCCCGAGACCGGGCGAGGAGTGAAGCGGAGAGATCGGCGGTGCCCCGGAGATGCCGGGGTGAGGAGTGAACCGGGGGTGTCGGGGTAAGGCCGTCAACCGGACCGGGTCGGCGCGGAGGGGGCGAGATGTCGGCCACGACGAGGAACCAGCCCGCCGGGCGAGGACCGACATCCCGGACGGTGTTGGCCGTCAACGCGGGCTCCTCCAGCATCCGGCTCAACTACGTCCGGGACGGTCACCTCCTCGACGGGGCCGACCGGGCGGAGCCGCCCGGCTCGGCGGGGGCGGCGCGGTTCGTCCGGGACGTCATCGCGGCCCACGACCCGCCGGACGCGGTCGGGCACCGGCTGGTGCACGGCGGTGACCTGGTCCGGGCCCCAACCCGGGTCGACGACGCGATCCGCGCCCGGCTGGACGAGCTGGCGACGCTGGCGCCGCTGCATCTCCCGCCCGCCCTGCAGTTGCTCGACCAGGTCCGGGAGCAGCTCCCCGACGTACCGCACGTGCTCTGCCCGGACACCGCCTTCCACGCGGAGCTGCCGGAGGCCGCCGCCACCTACCCGCTGCCACTGGAGTGGCGGCAGCGGTGGGGGCTCCGCCGGTACGGCTTCCACGGCCTGTCGTACGCGTACGCGCTGCGCCGTACCGCCGACCTGCTCGGCCGGCCGGTGGACGACCTCCAGATCCTCCTGGCCCACCTCGGCGGCGGGGCGTCGGTCTGCGCCGTCCGGAACGGACGCAGCGTCGACACCTCGATGGGGTTCACCCCGCTGGACGGGGTACCGATGTCGAAGCGGTCCGGCGCCGTCGACCCCGGCATGCTGCTCTGGCTCCTGGAGGATGACCGGCTCAGCCTGGCCGAACTCACCGAGGGGCTCAACCGCCGGGCGGGGCTGCTCGGACTGTCCGGCGGCCGGTCGGACGACACCCGCGACCTGGTCGCCGCGGCGTCCACCGACCGGGCCGCAGCCCTGGCGCTCGCCGTCTACGCCCACCGGGTACGCCGAGAACTGGCCGCCGCCGCGACCAGCCTGGACCGACTGGACGCGCTGGTCTTCACCGGCGAGATCGGCTGGGACCAGCCGGAGGTACGGCACGACGTCTGCGCCGGGCTTCGGCTGCTCGGCGTCGAGCCGCCCCGAGGGGGCAACCCGGACGCCGACGCGGTGGTATCCGCTCCGGGTGCCGCGGTGCCGGTGCTCGTCGTCGAGTCCCGGGAGGACCTGGAGGTGGCGGCGGAGACGCTGGCGGTGCTGGGCTGGGTCGGACCGGCGCGGGGCTAAGCGGACGCGTTCCCACGTCGCCGGCGTGCTCAGGCCATCAGGCTGGTGAGGAAGTCGCCGATCCCCTGGGCGATGGCCATCAGGACGCTGCCGATGGTCTCGACCATGTCGGCGGCGCCGTCCGGCCGGAAAGCGATGAAGAAGATCAGGAACCCGACGAAGAGCCAGGTCAGGATCTTCTTGGCAAGAACCGGCATCTTTCCTCCGCTGGGGCTTCCCCCGTCTCGTCCGACCGGGTCCTCGGTGTTACGAGCGCTGGCGTCACGGCGGGTACCGCCTGTCCTCGGTCGACCACCCCACCCGCCCGGTCCCGGCGGGTCGACGATCGTGTGCTCCGCTTCCCCGGCCCGACCGGCGCGCAAACGGCCGCTGCCGCGTCGTTCCCCGGTGCCGGCGATATCGGGTTGCCGACCCGGTCGGCGTCGGTCCCCGGCGCGCCCGCCGCGCCGTTCGCCCGGTCTGGACCATCCGATCCGCAGGGGCAACCCGTACGGTAGCGGCGCCACTGCTCCTTATGTCCGGATATCGCGGGAGCTGTCGTTCCTGGCCGCCTCCGGTACGCCGAAGCAGCACCGGCTCACCCGGGTGCACCGCATCGCCTCGGCGGCCGGACCCCGGCCTCGCCTCCGCTCACCACCGACGACCGCGGCACGCCGCCCGCCACACAGCCGGGGCACGCGCCAGCCGACCCGGAGGGTAGGTTAGCCTACCCTTCATATCGGGGGGAGGACGCGCGTGCGGAGCGACACGGCCTCGGCGCGTACCGTGCTGGCCGGTGCCGTCACCGGTCAGGCCCGGTACGTCGCCCTCAGCGCAGTGCTCAGCGTCGGCCACCAGGCCGGCGAGGCACTGGTGCCGGTCCTGATCGGGGTCGTCATCGACCGGGCCGTCGGGACGGGCGGGCTCCTCGACCTGGTCCTCTGGATCGGCGTGCTCGCCCTGACGTTCGCGGCCCTCTCCACGAGCTTCCGGTTCGGTGCCCGCACCGCGGAACGGGCCGTCGCGCAGGCCGCGCACCGGCTCCGGGTCGCGATCACCCGGCGGGTGCTGGATCACCGGGGCGGGCTGACCGCCACACACCTGCCCGGCACGCTGGCGTCGATCGCCACCAGTGACGCGGAGCGGGTCGGCATGGTCAACCTGGCTCTCGCCACCGGCATCGGCGGCCTGGCCGGGCTGGTCGTCGGCAGCGTGGCGCTGATGGTCGTCTCCGTCCCGCTGGGCCTCCTGGTGCTGGTCGGCGCGCCGCTGCTGCTGTGGCTCGCGCGGCTGCTCGCCCGGCCGCTGGAACGGCGCAGCCACGCCGAACAGGAGCACGCCGCGTACGCCTCCGGACTGGCCGCCGACCTGGTCGCCGGGCTGCGGGTGCTCAAGGGACTGGGCGCCGCCCCGGCGGCGGCCCGGCGGTACCGCCGGGCCAGCCGGGACTCCCTCGCCGCCACCGTCCGGGCCGCCCGGGCCCGCGCCTGGCACGACGGCATCCTGCTCACCGTCACCGGGCTCTTCGTCGCGGCGGTCGGCCTGGTCGGCGGTCGGCTCGCGACGCAGGGCGCGATCACCGTCGGGCAACTCGTCGCCGCCGTCGGTCTGGCCCTCTTCCTCCTCGGCCCGCTCTCCCTCGTGAGCTGGGTCAACGGCGAGTTCGCCCAGGGGCGGGCCTCCGCCGCCCGGATCGCCGCCGTGCTCGGCGCCCCACCCGGCACGCCGGACGGCACCGCGGCGCCGGCGGAGCCGGTACGCGGCCGGATCGACCTGCGCGACGTCTACTCCGGCACCCTGCGCGGCATCGACCTGTGCGTCGAGCCGGGAGCGCTTGTCGGGATCGTGGCCACCGACCCGGCCGTCGCCGACGACCTGCTCCGCTGCCTGTCGCGGGAGACCGATCCGGAGCGGGGCAGCGTCGAACTGGACGGCGTACCGCTGCGTACGCTGGACCCGGCGGAGCTGCGCCGCGTGCTCCTCGTCGCGCCACACCAGGCGGACCTGTTCGAGGGGACCCTGCTCGACAACGTGGCCGCGCCGGTCGTCGCCGTCGCCGCCCGGGCCTCCGACCCGGGGCCGCACGAGGGCTCCCCATCCGCCGGGCCGGACAGGGAGCCGCACGAGGGCTCCCCATCCGCCGGGCCGGACAGGGAGCCGCACGAGGGCGCTGCATCCGCCGGGCCGGACGGCGTGGACCCGCTCGCTGTTCCGGCCGTCCGGCAGGCCATCGCCGCCGCGGACGTGACCGAGGTGGCCCGGGCCCTGCCGGACGGCCTCCGCACCCGGCTCACCGAACGGGGCCGGTCCCTCTCCGGCGGGCAGCGGCAACGGGTGGCGCTGGCCCGGGCACTCGCCGCCGAGACGCCCGTTCTGGTGCTGCACGATCCGACCACCGCGGTCGACGCCGTCACCGAGGCCCGGATCGCCGAGGGCGTGCGGGCGCTGCGACACGGCCGGACGACCCTGCTGGTCACCACGAGTCCAGCCCTGCTCGCCGGCACCGACCGGGTGGTCCTCCTCGACGGCGGGGCGGTCCGCACCGAGGGGCGCCATTCCGACCTGGTCCGGGAGGAGCCCCGCTACCGGGCGGCGGTGCTGGGGTGACCCACGGAGACGAGAGGGCGCTGCTGCCCACGGCGACCGGTGCGGAGGCCCGGGCCGCGCTGCGCGAGCTGCTCCGGCCGCGCCGCCTCCTGGCACTGGGTGCCTTCGGGCTGCTCAGCGCCGCCACGGCGGTCGGCCTGCTCACCGCGCCGGTCCTCGGCGGCATCGTGGACCTCGCCGTCGCCGGCCGGCCGCCGGACGCGGTCACCGCCCCCGCGCTGCTGCTCGTCACCATCGCGGTGGTGCAGGGGGTCTGCCTGGCCGCCGGGCAGACGCTCGTCGCCCGGCTCGGTGAGGAGATGCTGGCCGACCTGCGCGAACGATTCGTCGACCGGGTGCTGGCGCTGCCGCTCGCCGTCGTGGAGCGGGCCGGCTCCGGCGACCTGACCTCCCGGGTCACCGGCGACGTCACGGTCATCGCAGAGGCGGTCCGGACGGCGTTCCCGCAGCTGGCCCGCTCGGCGCTGACCATCGGCCTGACCCTGGTCGGGCTGGTGGTGCTGGACTGGCGTTTCCTGCTCGCCGCCCTGCTCGCCCTCCCGGTGCACCTGCGCACCGTCCGGTGGTACGCCGGGCGGGCCCGGTCCCTCTACGCCCGGCAGCGGGTGGCGCTCGGCGCCCAGCAGCAGCAACTGCTCGACACGATCGGCGGGGCGGCGACGGTACGCGCCTTCCGGCTCGCCGAGTCGCACCTGGACCGGGTCGCCGTACGCTCGCGGCACGCGGTCGACCTCACCCTGCGCGGCATCCGGTTGATGACCCGGTTCTACGGCCGGCTCAACGTCGCCGAATTCGTCGGCCTGTCGGCGGTCCTGGTCACCGGCTTCCTGCTGGTCCGGGCGGACGCGGTGAGCGTCGGTACGGCAGCCGCCGCCGCGCTCTACTTCCACAACCTGTTCAACCCGCTCAACGCCGCGCTCAGCCTCGTCGACGACGCGCAGTCGGCGGCGGCCAGCCTGGCCCGGTTGGTCGGCGTCAGCCGGCTCTCCGCCGCGGACCGGACCGACGACGGTGCCAGACTCGGCGCTTCGGTGTTGGCCGACGGCGGCGACGTCGCCATCCCTCCGTCATCGAGGTCGGCCGATGACGCGGCCGATCCGGCCGGAGCCGACGAGACCGCCGTGCCGGCAGCCGGACCCGTCGTCCCGGCCGACACCACCGGTATCGCCATCGAGGTCAAGGGGCTGCACCACGCCTACGCGCCCGGCCACGAGGTGCTGCGCGACGTCAGCTTCACCGTGGCGCCGGGCGAGCGGGTGGCGCTGGTCGGCGCGAGTGGCGCGGGCAAGACCACGCTGGCCCGGCTGATCGCCGGCATCGACCGGCCGAGCAGTGGCGTGATCCGGCTCGGCGGGGTGCCGGTCGACGAACTTGGCGGGCAGGTGACCGGCCGCATCGTGGCGCTGGTGAGCCAGGACGGGCACGTCTTCGCCGGCCCGCTCGCCGACGACCTGCGGCTCGCCCGTCCCGACGCGACGGACGAGGCGCTGCGCACCGCGCTCGACCGGGTCGGTGCCCTGGGCTGGGCCACGGCCCTCCCGGACGGACTCGCCACCGTCGTCGGCGAGGGGGGCCACCGGCTCACCGCGGCCCAGGAGCAGCAGCTCGCGCTGGCCCGGCTCGTGCTGGCCGCGCCCCCGGTGGTGATCCTGGACGAGGCCACCGCCGAGGCGGGCAGCGCCGGCGCCCGTCTCCTGGAGTCCGCCGCCGACCGGACCCTGGCGGGACGTACCGCCCTCGTGATCGCCCACCGACTCAGCCAGGCCGCTACGGCCGACCGGGTCATCGTGCTCGACGCCGGCCGCGTGGTCGAGACCGGCACCCACGACGGCCTCGTCGCCGCGGGCGGCCGGTACGCGTCGCTCTGGTCCGCCTGGTCTGGCGCCCGCGGGTAGGCGCGGCCACCGATCATCGCCGCCGCCCTCGGCGACCGCGACGTCGCGGTGCCCGGCTACGGCGTCGGCTGCGCTGCCCCGCCCGGGCCGCGGCCATCCGCTCGCGGAGGCTACGCGGCCGCGGGTCGGTCCAGTTCGCCTCGACGTACGCCAGGCAGGCGTCCCGGGCCAGGCACGGCCGGTGCCGACGGCCGGTCCGGAGTGACCGGTGCCGCCGGCGCGCCGGGCGTGGCGGGCGTCGCGGGTGCGGACAACGACGCGCCGGGCAGTGGCAGCGCGGAGAGCGACAGCGCGGAGAGCGGCACGTCGGGCGCGGCCAGGGCCGCACGGAGGAGTGGACGAACCCACCGGCCAGCCGGCGGGCGGTCGCCGAATCGATGTCGCCGGCGGGTGGCGGGGCCGGCTCCCCGGTCGGGTCGTTCAGCAGCAGCCGGGGCAGCTCCGGGGCCGCCGGCAGTCGCGCGGCGAGCGTGGCCGTGGTGACCAGGCAGACGGGCTGGGCGTCGGCGAGCAGGTAGCGGATCCGCTCGGCCGGGTGGTCGGGATCCAGCGGCAGGTACGCGCCGCCGGCCTTGAGCACCACCACCTCGGCGATGATCATCTCCACCGACCGGGGCAGGCAGAGCGCGACGACCTTCTCCGGCCCGCCCCCGGGCCAGCAGCCCGTGCGCCAGCCGGTTGGCCCGGGCGTTCACCTCGGCGTACGTCAGCTCGGTCTCCCCGAAGACCAGCGCCACCGTCTCCGGGGACCGCCGGACGCCGGCCTCGAAGAACGCCGGCCAGGCCGCCGGCGGGCCCGGCGCCACGGTCTCGTTCCATTCCACGAGGATCCGGTGCCGTTTCACTGTGCTCGGTCCGTCGTCGGCCGGATCCAGACCGGTTGTGGGCACGACGAGGTACCGCCTCTCGCAGCGGGTGGAGGGTGGGGAGGAGGGAGTGGTTGACCGGCCGGCGGGCCGGGGCGGCCCGCCGGTCCGCCGGCCGGTGGCTCAGGCGCCGCCCAGCAGGGGCAGGATCTGGTCCAGGGCGTACGGGATGCTCAGCACGGTGCTGAAGGAGAGCGCGGCGCCGATCGGCGGGTTCTCGTACGGCAGGAAGAGCGCCCCGTTCCGCTTCGCCACCTCCAGGGTGGCGTAGACCCGGTCGGCCCGGACCCGGGGCTCGGCGGAGGCGTCCGAGGTGAGGAAGAAGACGCGGTCGACGTCGATGAGGTCGAGCCGCTCGGAGCCGATCTCGGCGGCGTACTCGTCGCCGACCGCGTCGACGATCTGCTGCGGCACGGTGAAGCCGAGCTGGGTCAGGAAGACGACCTTCGGGTCGCTCGGCGCGAAGACGGCGTACTTGCCGGCCTCGTACGGGTCGACCACCGCAACGGTCTTCCCGGCGAACTCCGGGTGTTCCTGGCGGGCCTTGGCGAACCGGGCGTCGACCTCGGCGATCAGCTGCTCGGCCCGGTCCGGCTTGCCGAGCGCCCGACCCGCCTGCCGGGTCATCTCCTGCCAGGGGGCGGCGTAGTCGGGGTAGCCCTTCGGCTGGGCCACGGTCGGGGCCAGCTGTGAGAGCTTCTGGTACTGCTCCTGGGTCATCCCCGAGTAGAGACCGATGATGAGATCCGGCTTCAGCGCGGCGACCTTCTCCAGGTTGTAGTCGTCGCGCTCGCCGACGACCTCGGGCGGGGTGCCGCCCCACAGCGGCTGTGCCCACGGCCACTTCCCGTACGGCCGTTCCCCGAACCAGTCCACGGCGCCGACCGGCACCGTCCCGAGGGCGAGCACCGGGTCCTGGTCGCTGAGCCCGAGCGTCACGACCCTGGTCGGCGGGCGGGGAATCTCGGTGGTGCCGTACTTGTGCTCGACCCGTACCGGGAAGGCGCCGGAGCCGGTCGCGGGCGCCGGGTCGGCGTCGTCGGAGTCGCCGCCGCAGCCGGCCAGGCCGAGGGCGAGGACGAGCAGGGCGGCGGCGAGCCGGGGACGACGGCGGGTGGTGCGAAGTGATGAGCTGGACATGGGCTCCTCGTCGGATCGTCGGCCGACGTTCTCGGGCGGCCGCTGGGCGGGGCAGCGGGACGGTGCCCGGGACCGGCCGTCGGCGCGGCGCGGACCAGGCCCGGCCGCGGTGCCGGACGGCAGGCGTCAGGACGGTCGGATGCCGTCGGCGCGGCGGAAACGTGTGCGGTACACCGACGTCGGGTGTGACGCCGGCCGGCCGGGCCGGCACGGAGTCCCGGCCCGCGACGGGCGGTGGCGCCCGCTGCGGCCGATAGTAAGGTAATCCTTACCTAACCTCAACCGGTCCGGAACCGCCGGTCCGGGAGCCGCCGGGGCGGCAAAGTAAGGTATACCTAGCCTAAGAAGATCTCCCCCAGCCAGTCCCTTCCCGACGATCGTGAGGCCCCGCGTGACAACCGACCAGGCAACCCCGGCGGTCGCCGGCCTGTCCCGGCCCGGCCGACCACCCGGTGCGCGCCGGGGTCCGCTCGGTCCCCTCCTGCTCGCCACGGCCCTCCTGATCGTCCTGGCGCTCTGCTCGATCGCCGTCGGCAGCCGGCAGATCCCGCTCGACGAGGTCGTCATGGCCCTGGTCGACCGGTCCGCGGCCGACCCGCAGATCGCGGCGATCATCTGGGGGGTACGGCTGCCCCGTACCCTGCTCGGCCTCCTCATCGGGGCGGCGCTCGGGCTCTCCGGCGCGCTCATGCAGGGGTTGACCCGCAACCCCCTCGCGGACCCGGGCCTGCTCGGGGTCAGCGCCGGGGGTGCGCTCGGCGTCGTCGTCGCCGTCGGCGGCTTCGGCATCGGCGCCCTGTACGGCTACATCTGGTTCGCCTTCGCCGGCGCGCTGCTCGCCAGCGTCGTGGTGTACCTGCTCGGCAGTCTCGGTCGGGGCGGCTCCACCCCGGTCAAGGTCGCCCTGGCCGGCGTGGCGGTCACCTTCCTGCTCAACTCGCTGACGAACGTCGTCGTGCTGCGGGATCCCCAGGCACTCAACCGCTACCGGTTCTGGGCCGCCGGTTCGCTCGCCGGTCCGGACGGCGCCACCATCCTGGCGGTCCTCCCGTTCCTGGCCGTCGGCGTCGTCCTGGCGCTCGCCACCGCCCCCGCCCTGAACAGCCTCGCCCTCGGCGACGACGTCGCCACCGCGCTCGGTCGCCGGGTCGGTCTGGTACGGCTGCAGGGCACCCTGGCGGTCACCCTGCTCGCCGGGGCGGCGGTCGCCGTCGCGGGCCCGATCGTCTTCGTCGGGCTGGTCGTCCCGCACGTGGCCCGGCTGATCACAGGCCCGAACCACCGGTGGTTGCTGCCCTTCACCATGGTGCTCGCCCCCGCCCTGCTGCTCCTGGCCGACGTGGTCGGTCGGATCGTCGCCCGGCCGAGCGAGGTCGGCGTCGGCATCGTCGCCGCGTTCCTCGGCGGCCCGTTCTTCATCGCGCTGGTACGCCGGCGCCGACTGGCGGAGCTGTGACCCGGATGAGTCTCCTCGAACTGTCCCGGCGCCCTGGACGGACCACGTTCCGGCTGTCCCGGCCGGCGGTCTCCGGCGTACTCCGGCCCCGGCTGCTGCTCTGCTGCGTCGGGCTCGCCGCGCTGACCGTCGTGGTCTGCTGCGTCGGCATCGCGACCGGGGACTACCCGATCAGCCCGCTCCGGGTCGTTCCGGCGCTCGTCGGGGCCGGCGACCCCGGACAGGTCTTCATCGTGCGGGAGCTGCGGCTGCCCCGGGCGCTGGTCGCGATCCTGGCCGGCGCGGCGTTCGCCGTCTCGGGCGGCATCTTCCAGACCATCACCCGCAACCCCCTCGCCAGCCCCGACATGATCGGTATCAACGCCGGCGCCACGACCGCGGTGGTGGCCGGGATCGTCCTCGGCGGCGGCGGACTACGTCTGCCGCCGTTGGGGCTGGCCGGCGGGCTGGCCGCCGCCGGGCTCATCTTCCTGCTCGCCTGGCGACGCGGCGCGACCGGGTACCGGATCGTCCTGGTCGGCATCGCCGTGGCCTGGATGTGCACCAGCGCCACCGACTATCTGCTGACCCGGGCCCAGCTCGCCGAGGCGCAGAACGCCGTCGGCTGGCTGGTCGGCAACCTCAACGGCCGGGGCTGGGAGAGCGTACGTCCGTTGGGCGCGGCGGTGGCGGTCCTGCTCCCGGCGGCGATGCTGCTCGGCCGCTGGACCCGGACGCTGCACCTCGGCGACGAGGTCGCCCGGGGCCTCGGCACCCCGGTCCAGCTCGCCCGGCTCTGCCTGCTCGTCGTCGGCGTCGCGCTGGTCGCGTTCGCCACCGCGGCGACCGGGCCGGTGCTCTTCGTGGCGCTCGCCGCGCCGCAGATCGCCCAACGGCTCGCCGGGTTGTCCGCACCCCCGATTCTCGCCGCCGCGCTGACCGGGGCGCTGATGGTCTCGGCCAGTGACCTGCTGGCCCGTTGGATCATCCCGGACGTCGACCTGCCGGTCGGCGTGGTCACCGGGGCGCTCGGCGCGGCGTTCCTGCTCTGGCTCCTCGTCCGCACCAACCGCGCCGGTTCTGGAGGCTGACGTGACCCCTCACCCGACCCTGGCCGAGACCGCCTCGCCGGCTCCGGACGGCTCCGCACCCGCGACCCCGGCCGATTCCGGGACGCCCGCCCCGCCGACCCTGCGGGCCGAGCGGCTGCGGCTGACCTACGGCGAGCGGGTCGTCGTCGACGGCCTCGACCTGGTGGTTCCGCCCGGGAAGATCAGCGTGATCGTCGGCGCCAACGCCTGCGGCAAGTCGACCCTGCTCCGGGCGCTCGCCCGACTGCTCAACCCGGCGAGCGGCAGTGTCCAGCTCGACGGACGGGCGATCCACACCCTGCCCACCCGGCAGGTCGCCCGGCAGGTGGGGATCCTGCCGCAGGCGCCGGTCGCGCCCGAGGGGCTGACCGTGATCGACCTCGTCGGTCGGGGCCGTGCCCCGCACCAGACCTGGTGGCGGCAGTGGTCGGCGGCGGACGAGGCGGCCGTCTCCGCGGCGCTGGCCGCGACCGGCATCACCGAGCTCGCCGACCGGCCGGTGGACGAACTCTCCGGCGGGCAGCGGCAACGGGCCTGGATCGCGATGGCCGTGGCCCAGCAGACCCCGGTGCTGCTGTTGGACGAGCCGACCACCTTCCTGGACCTGTCGCACCAGATCGACGTGCTGGACCTCGTGGTCGACCTGAACCGGCGGGACGGTCGGACCGTGGTGATGGTGCTGCACGACCTCAACCAGGCGTGCCGGTACGCCGACCACGTCATCGCGATGAAGGCCGGCCGGATCGTGGCCCAGGGCGTACCGGCGGAGGTGATCACCGCCGACCTCGTCGCGGAGGTCTTCGACGTCCGCTGCACGGTGACCGCGGACCCGCTGACCGGCACTCCCCTGGTCATCCCGACCGGGCGGCACCACGGCGGCCCGGCGGCGCCCAGCCCAGCCACGGACTGAGGGGCGGCGCCGGGCGTCGGGGCCCGGTCCGCCGGAAGCAGATCGGCGATGGCCGGGGACGGCGAACGGTGTTCGACCGCCGGACGTCGCGGGCCGCGAGGCCGGGCGCACAACGAGCTGACCCGCTGGGCGCCCTCAGGCCGACGCGGCGCCCGCGTACTCCGGTCGCCGCCCGTTCGACGGGTCGGTGGTGGCCGCGGCGCGGTCGGCGATCGAGGCGAGGATCTCGGCCGCCCGGATGGCGGTGTTGGAGCAGCGACGAGGAGATCCCGTGGGTGTGCTCGGTGCAGATGCGCGACGGTCTCGGCGGAACTCTGGCCGGCGCCGATCACGACCGGGACGGCGCGGCGGGCACCAGACCGCGGAGGTTCGGCAGCAGGTCGCGGTTGTGCCAGACCCGGGTGCCCAGGGTGATCCCCTCCGGCAGGTGCGGCCGCAGTCCGATGCCGAACACCAGGTTACGGGCCCGGAGGACGCGGGCGGGGCGGAGCAGGGACCGGTGCGGGAGGACGACGGCGTGGTGATCGTGGCCGGGCCCGACGCGCACCGCGGGCGCAACCACGGCCTGGCCATCTCCCGGGTACGCACCGAGGACGGCCGGGACCACGCCGCCACCGACGACTTCCGGAGCATGGGCGGGTACCTGACCCCGTATCCCGACCGCCGTCTCTGACCGGGCCGCCGCCGGCCGAATGGTGGCCGGTCGCGCGGTGGCCAGCGGCTCGGCGTCGCCCGCGGGTGGGCCGCGAACGCCGCCACGGCCGGAGGTTCCGCGTTCCCCGTCGCGGTCCCGGCCCGGCTGCCTAGGCTGGGATCGAGCCGGCGACCGGGCCCGGGACCGGTGGCCTGCGAACGGCGGCTGGCAACCGTGACGGCCCTCCCGGAGCGGACCGGCGGCGCGGGGCGGGGAACCGGCTCCGACCAGCGGCCGGAAGCGGTGGTTAGACATCGGTGACCGGCGGCGCGGGCCCGACCAGAGACGAGCGCACGACCAGAGAGTGGAGCCATGACAGGAGTGAACGCGGTCGGCGGCCGGGACGGCCTGCTCGCCGGCAAGATCGCGTTCATCACCGGCGCGGGCCGGGGCATCGGCGCGGCGGCGGCTCGGCTGTTCGCCCGGGAAGGCGCCGCGGTCGTCCTCGCCGCCCGCACCGAGTCCCAACTCGTCGACGTGGTCAACCAGATCCGGGCCGCCGGCGGGACCGCCGACTACGTGCTCACGGACCTCACCGACCCGGGGAGCGTCCAGGCCGCCGTGGACACGGTCATCCGGCTGCACAAGCGGCTCGACGTGGCCTTCAACAACGCGGGTGTCTCGATCCCGCACACCCCCATGGTGAACGCCACGACCGAGAACTTCGACCTGGTCAGTGCCGTGAACTACAGGGGCGTCTTCCTCTCGATGACGGCGGAGATCCGGGCCATCCGGGCGACCGCCGGGGCCGGCGCGATCGTCAACAACAGCAGTGTCGGCAGTTTCCGGGGCGCACCGGGGCTGGGGCCGTACGCGGCCACCAAGCGGGCCGTCAACAGCCTCACCGAGACCGCGGCGGCCGAGTACGGTCCGGAGGGGATCCGGGTGAACGCGATCGCCCCCGGCACCACGATGACCGGGATGATCCGCCGGTGGGCCGAGGCGGACCCGACCGCGGTCGAGCGGCTGAACGCCCTGACACCGTTGCGTCGGGCCGCCGACCCGGACGAGATCGCCGAGGCCGCCGCCTGGCTGCTCAGCGATCGCGCGTCCTTCGTCACCGGCGTCTGCCTGCCGGTCGACGGCGGTCTGCGCGCCTGACCCGGACCCGGCCACCCCGAACGGCCCGCGCACCTCACCCGAACCCGGCCGACCGGGACGTCACAACCGGGCCGGATCCTGGTGAGACCACCCGGGGTGGGCGCCGGGCGGCGGCCCGGCGCGGGACCGGGTCGGGCGGCGTCGGGCAGGCCGGTCAGCGGGCCGCGCCCCGCAGCGGCAAGACCGATCCGGTGAGCCGGCCACCCGGGCGGTAGACCACGCACATCACCGTCCGATCACCGTCGGCCCAGGTCTGCGCGGTCGGCAGAATCGGGTAGTAGTCGAGGGTCTCCCGGGCCCGGTCCGGCCAGCTCCGGTCGAAGATCTCGCCACAGCCCCGCCAGGCGAACGCGGCCAGCCGCGGCCGGTCACACGGGCCGTCCGGAGCCTGGAGGAAGCCGTACGACTGGTTGTCCGCCCCCTCCCCGCAGGGCTCGTAGCGCACCATCACCTCGGCGTCCCGCCGAGAGTACGCCGGGTCGGTGAAGCACTCGCCGCCCTCGATGGTGAGGATGCCGGTGGTCTCCGCGGTGATGAAGGTGTCCGTCTTGGTCAGCGGTGCCGAGACCGAGGGTTCGGTCGCGAAGAGTGCGGCGAGGGCACCGGCGGTGGCGGCCAGCGCCCAGCGGCGGGACGGCAGGTTCATCGGGCTCCGTGGGGTCGGCCGGGGGCGGCAGTGATCGTAGGTGGGCCGGGGTGAACGGGCGGCCACGCGCGGGTGACGCGGCGCCCGCGGCACCGTGAAGCCTTCGGCCGTGGGGCCGGACGGAGCGTGGCGTTCACCTACCGGTCAGCCGACCGTCGACCGCCTTTCGATCGCCTCTGCGTGAATGCGCCGTGGTCATCGGCCATCCGCCGGTGACGAGTGCCCGTTCACCCGAAAGGTGATTCTCGTTGAGTGACGTCAAGCGACCCTGGATTGTGGGTTCGCGGCGGGCGCGACTGACGGCGGTCGCCGCCGCGGCCCTGCTCGTCGGCGGCTTCGCGGTGACGCCGGTGGCGTTCGGCGACGCCGCGCCGGGCAGGTACCCGGCGGCGGAGATCCACCGACCGTCCCCGATTCCCGACCTGTCCGTGCACGACAGCACCGTCTACGCGGTGTCGGTCTCCGGCGGCAAGATGTACGACGTCGACGGCTCGGTCTGGACCGGCAACGGCGCCGACATCATGAGCAAGGCGGAGGACAAGCAGCTCTACCAGCTGATCGACGTCACCGCCGACAGTATCCGGTACGAGGCCCGGTACGCCAACGGCGAGCTCCACGACGGCGTCGTCATCCGGAAGAACGCCGCCGGTGAGCGGACGGTCAACGAGCTGCGTACCCCGGAGAACACCACGGGCGAGCAGGTGGCGGTCGACCGGACGACCGTCACGCGGAAGGACCGGCTCACGATCTCGGCGTACGGCTACGACCCGGGCGAGCAGGTGGCCGTGTACCTGCGCGACACCCGGGGCGGTACCGGACGCAAGAAGGTGCTCGTCGCCCACCGGCGGGCCGGCGAGCTGGGCCGCCTGACGTACAGCTTCAGGCTGCCGCCGCTGGTGACGCGCAAGGGCACCTACGTGGTCTACCTGGAGAGCCCGAACCAGCGCATCACCAGCCCGGTCATCACCGTGACCAGGTGACACCCGGACCGGGCGCGGCGGCGACGGTCCGCGCCGCGCCCGGTCCGCCACCGAGGAGAGACTTTCGTGACTGTCCGCATCCGACCCGTTCGCGCGGTGCTGGCCGGCGCCGGCCGCCGCCCATCCCTTCGGCCCGCCGTCCACGGCACACGTCACCGTCGACGGCGCCCGGGTCACGATCGCCTGGCGCGCCGCCGAGGACGACTGGGTCGCCCTGGGTCACGCACTCGGGGCCTTCGAGAACCCGTCCCTCGGGCCGGTGGCGACCGAGCTGACCGGTGAGCAGAAGCTGCGCCGGTCGAACCGGGTCCACGACTACCTGCTGGACCGGATCACGGTGCGGCAGGACGACGCCCCGTGCCCGGGCCGGGTGGTGGCCCTCGACCGGCTGCTGGACCAGGGCGCCCGGCTGCGGTTCGAGTGTCCCGCCGAGGTGGCCGAACTCGACATCACCCTCACCGCCCTGACCGATCTCAACGAGGCGTACCGAACGGTGCTCACCAGCCAGACCCCGGCGGTCCCGAGGCGTGTCCTGTTCACCGCCGCCGAGCCGACCCACCGGATGCGGTTCTCCGCCGACGGCGGCGGTCCGGGCCTGACCGGGGCCCTGGTCGGTGCCGGCGCGGCCCTGGCCACCGCCCTGGCCACCCTGGCCGTGGTGCGGCTGCGGCGACGCGTGCGGAGCCGGTCGTGACCGGCGTCGAGCAGCGGCTGGTCGCCCTCTTCGACGGCCGCGCGGTCTTCTGGCTGGCCCTGGTGGTGGCGGTCGGGGTCGGGGCCGCGCACGCGGTCGCGCCGGGCGACGGCAAGAGCGTCACCGCGGCGTACCTGCTGGGCACCCAGGGACGCTACCGGGACGCCCTACGGCTGGGTGTGATCGTGGCGGCGATGCACACCTGCTCGGTCCTGGTGCTGGCGCTGGTCTGGGTCGGCCTCAGCGGCGCGGCGAACGTCGGCACGAGGGACCTGACCGCCTGGTTGCAGGTCGTGGCCGGACTGGTCGTGATCGGCGTCGGCGCCCACCTGACCTGGCGGCACCTCTGGGGCCGGGGGCACGGCCACACGCACCCTCACCGGTCTGCGCGTGCCCCCGGGCACGGGCACTCCCACGACCACCAGCACCACGACACGCCGGCGCCGGCCGACCCGTGGTCCCGGCGCGGGCTGACCGCGCTGGCCGTCTCCGGTGGGCTGCTCCCCTCCCCCTCCGCGTTTCTCGTTCTGGTCAGCGGCCTGCTGACCGGCCGCGCCGTCGACGCGCTCGTCCTGGTTCTCGCCTTCGGCCTCGGCATGGCGGTCACCCTGACCGGGGTCGGCGTGGTGACGATCCGGGGGTTCGCGCTGCTGTCCGGGCGGGTCCGGCGCTGGCCGGTGGCGGTGACCGCCACCTGGCTGCCGGCGGTCGCCGGGGTGTTCGTGAGCATCGGCGGCTGTCTCTATCTCGTCGCCGCGGTGTCCGTTCTCTCCGGCTGACTCCCTCTGCGGCTGACCCCGGGCCACCGACCCGGGTGGGGTCCGGTTCCGCCCCGCCGGGCCGGCACGGCCGGGGTGCGGACCCGGCGGTGGGACGCGGTGGGCGCCCGCCGGTCAGCCGGCGCCTCCCGGCGGGCTCGACCCCGCCGTGATTCCGGCGAGCAGCCAGCCGAGGCCCCGGGTGAACTGCGCCGTCACGTCCGCCGGCGCGAGCGGGCGCTCGCCGTCGGGGCCCACGGCGGCGAACGCGGCGGAGCCGATGGCGTGCACGATGAGGACCCGGCGCGCCTGCCCGACGTCGGACTCGTCGACGCCGGCCCGGCGCAGCAGGGTGTCGAGGATCTCGCCGAGCCGGACGGCGTTGGCTCCCCGGGCGCCCTGCCGGGCCAGGAAGACCGGCACCAGGTCGGGGTGTCCGAGCAGCACCGTGTACGTCGACGTCATCAGAGCGCTGATCCCGGCGACCGGGTCGGGCGTGTCCGCCTCCGGCGCGCGGACCTCGGCGAGCACGCCGTCGAGGACCTCGTCGAGCAGCTCGGTCTTGCTGCGGACGTAGCTGTAGAGCGTGTTCGGGGCGACGCCGAGCCGGCGGGCCAGCGACCGCATGGAAAGCGCCTCGATCCCGCCCTCGGCGAGCAGTGCCCGGGCCGCGGTGAGGACGTCCGCCCTGGTCAGTCCGGCCCGTTGCCCCGGGCCGCGAGAGGTGCTCCGCATGTTGCAAACTGTACACCGTCCAGTTAAATTGAACGCCGTACAGTAGATGAGGGAGTACACATGACGTCCGCAACCCCGATCGTCGGCACCGCCGCCGGTGTCCCGTTCCTCGCCGTACCGCCGGAGGGCGGGCCGCGCCCCGCGCCGGTCGTCGCGGCCTGGCACCTGCTGGACCCACCCCGCACCGAGGCCGCCTTCGCCGCCGCGCTTCCGCTGGCCGGGCTGGACGCCTGGCGGATCTACCTGGGCCTGCCGCTGTCCGGATCCCGGCTGCCGGCCGGCGGCTTCGACGAGCTGATGCGGCTCGGCTACGAGGACTCGGTGCGTAACCTGCAGGGCCCGATCACCGCCCAGGGCGCCGAGGAGTTCCCGGCGGCCTGGGCGGAACTGCGGGACCGGCTCGGGTTCGGCGACAACCCGCTGGCCCTGGTGGGTGGGTCGATCGGCTCCGCCGTGGCCCAGCTGGTGCTGACCGAGACCGCGCCGGCGGCCGGCCTGCCGGTCGCGGCGGCGGTGCTGATCAGTCCCGTGATCGAACTGCGCGCCGTGGTGGGGGCGATGAGCCGGCGGTACGGCCTCACCTACACCTGGACGTCGGAGTCGGACGCGGTGGCCGACCGACTCGACTTCACGGCCCGGGCAGCGGAGATCGCCGCGGCCGGCGAGCCGGCGATCCTGGCCGTCGTCGGCGCCGACGACGCCCCGGACGGGTTCCTCGACCCGGCCCGGCGGCTCACCGCAGCCCTCGCCGCCCGGTACGCCGACCCGAGCCGGGTCGACCTGGTCGTCGTTCCCGGCATGGCACACGCGTTGGCCGAGGAGCCCGGCCTCGAACCCGCCGCCCAGCTGCCGCACGCCCGGATGGTCGACCAGCACGCGGTGACCTGGCTGCGCAGGCACCTGGCGGCCGGCCGGCCCGACACCGCCGCGGCCGGGACTCCCCGGTGATCCGCCCGACGGACGTCCGGGACGGCCGGAGCAGCCCGTGACGGTCGTCCTCGTCCACGGCAACCCGGAAACCACGGCCGTCTGGGACCCCCTGGTCGACGCGCTGGGCCGACCCGACGTCGTCCGACTGGCGCCGCCCGGGTTCGGCGCCCCCGTCCCACCCGGCTTCGCCGGCACGCCGCAGGCGTACCGGGACTGGCTGGTCGCCGAACTCGAGGCCCTGGGCGGCCCGGTCGACCTGGTGGGTCACGACTGGGGCGGCGCGCACGTGCTGGGCGTGGCGACGACCCGGCCCGACCTGCTGCGCAGCTGGTGCACGGACAGCATCGGGATGTTCGAACCCGGCTTCGCCTGGCACCGGCTGGCCCGGACCTGGCAGACGCCGGGCGACGGCGAGGCGGCGGTGGCCGCGTTGACCGATCCCGACCCGGACCGCAGGGCGGCCTACCTGGTCTCGGTCGGCGTCCCGCCCGCGGTCGCCGCCGCGCTGGCGCCCGGTTGCGCCGCGGTCTCCGGCGACGCGGTGCTGCGGCTCTACCGCAGCGCCCCACCGTCGGTGCTGGTCGACCTCGGCCGCACGCTACCGGCCGCGCGTCGGCGTCCCGGGCTCGTCCTGCTGGCCACCGCCGACGCCGCACTCGGCGACGCCGCGAGCCGCCGTCGCGCCGCGGCGCGGGCCGGCGCGGCCGTCGGCGTCCTGCCCGGCCTCGGGCACTGGTGGATGCTCGAGAACCCCCGGCTCGCCGCCGACCTGCTGCGGCGCTTCTGGACACGGCCGGACGGGCCGGCCCGCGAGGTGCCCGACGCGCCGGCGTGACGGCCCCGGCGGCCACCGCCGGGGAGTGCGCGGCACGCCCGGGATCGGGACCGCATCCGGGCGCTGGCCACCGCCGGCTCCCGGACCCGGTGGTGTCGCGCCCGGGCGGTGGGCGTCCACCGCTGCGGCGGGGTCGGCCGGAGGTGTTCCGCCCCGACCCCGCCGCGTCGGCGGTCAGTCCGCGAACAGTCCGGTGAGGACCTGCGCGGTCTGCGCCGGATTGGTCGTGACGAAGTAGTGGTCGCCGGTGACCAGGTGCAGGCTGGCGAGGCGGTCGCCGGGGAGCAGCGCGGCGAGCGCCTCCCGGGTGCAGAGCCGGTCCTCGGTCCCCAGGAGAACGTGCACCGGCCGGGTCCGGACGCCCTGGAAGCCGTCCGGAGCGAGCGCGATGTCCCGGCGGAACCGGGGCAGCAGCAGCCGACCGATCTCGTCCGGGGTCAGCGAGGTCGCCGGGAGCAGTCCGGAACGGCGCAGGGCGGTCAGCAGGGTCTCGTCGTCGTCGGAGACCAGCGCCGGGCGGTCCGCCCCGGAGGCCAGCACCGGCGGCGCGGAGAGGACGACCTCGGCGCCGCCGAGCCCCGCTCCCGCGGTGTCCGCCAGCGCGGCGGCCAGCACCGCCCCCAGGCTGTGCCCGAAGAGGACGGCCCGATCGGAGAGGTACGGCGCCCCTGCCCGCCACCACGCCCGGGCCGCGTCCGCCACGGTCGCGCCGTCCCGGTAGACCGCCTCCCCGGCGACCACCCGCCACGACCCGGGCAGGTGCCGGGCCAGCCGGGTGAACGCCCCGGACGACCCGCCGGCGTAGGGGATGCAGATCAGGGTCCGGCCCGGACCGTCCCGGAGGACCCGCATCTGGACCGCCACCACGTCCCCGCCGCCCCGACGGGCGACCACCGGGGCGGTACGACCGGCGACCGGGGTACCACCGGGCGCCGGGGTGCCGCGGGCCGGTGAACCACCGCCGCGCCCCGGAGCGGCACCGGCCGCCGCGGCACCGCCCACCGGCGACGCGCCGTCACCGGCGGGTGGAGCCGCACCGCGGACGCCCGCGGCCCGCAGCCTGTACCGGGCGAGCTTGCCGGTGGAAGTGACCGGCAACTGCGCGACCACCTCCACCAACGCCGGCCGCTTGAACGGTGGCAACGCCGCCCGGAACACGGCCCGGGCCTCCCGGCGCAGGGCGTCCGGATCGACCCCCGGCATCGGCACGAGGTAGGCGACCGCCTGCTCCAGTCCGTCGGCGCCCCGGGTGCCGACGACCGCGCACTGGGCCAGTCCGGCCAGGTCCCGTACCGTCGCCTCGATTTCGAGCGGCGAGACCTTGTAGCCGCCGACGTTGATCAGGTCGTCGTGCCGGCAGACGTACCGGATCTCGCCGTCTGGCTCCTGCCGGACGATGTCGCCGGTGTAGGCGCCCCCGTCGGCGAAGGTCCGGGCGTTCTCCTCCGGACGCTCGAGGTAGCCGGCGGCAACCGAGGGGCCGGCGACGTGAAGCCGCCCCTCCATGCCGGCCGGCAGCACCCGGCCCGCCTCGTCCCGTACGGTGAGCGTCGTCCCGGGTACGGCGGTGCCGGTCGACCCGGGCCGGCTGTCCCGGGTCGTCGCCACGATGTGCAGCACCTCCGTGGCGCCCAGGCCGTTGAGCAGCCGGACACCGAAGATCCGGGTGACGTCGGCGCAGAGCGACCCCGGGAGGTGCTCGCCGGCCGACACGGCGAGCCGGACCGACTCGAGATCACGCACCGGACCGGGTGCGGTGTCCGCCGCCTGGCGGGCCCGGTCCCGCAGCCCGGCATAGATCCGTGGTACGGCGCAGAGCACGGTCGGCCGGTACCGGGCGATCGCCGCGGTCAGCCGGAACACGTCGGGCGGCCCGGACAGCAGGACCACCCGTGCCCCGGCCGCGAGCGGGAAGAGCAGGGAGTTGCCGAACCCGTAGCCGAAGGAGAGTTTCGCGGTGGAGAGCACGGTGTCGCCGGGCCGCAGGTCGAGAACCCGCCCGAAACCGTCCAGCACCCCGTCCACCCCGGTCCGGGTGTGCCGTACCCCCTTCGGGTTGCCGGTGCTTCCCGAGGTGTACTGGATCAGCACCTCCGCGCCGGGAGGCCGCTCCACCGGCGGTGGTACCGGCTCGGCGCCCGGCTCCGCCCAGTCCGCGCCGCCCCGGGTCAGCCCGACACCGGCCCGGTCCGCCACCGCGGTACCGCGCTCGTCGGCGTGCAGGAAGCCCGCCCCGCAGTCGCGGGCGATAAACGCGATCTCTGCCTCGGTCAACGCCGGGCTGACCGGGACCGCGACCGCGCCGCGCCACCACAGCGCCAGGATCGCCACGACGGTCGGTGTGGCGTCGTCGGCGAGAACGAGCCCTCGGGTACCGGGACCCACGCCGACCGCGGCGAGCCGTGCCGCGTACCCACGCACGGCGCGGTGCAGCTGGGCGTAGCTCAGCTCGCCGTCGTCGTCGACGTACGCCGGGCGCTCACCCCGCCCGAGGGCGAGGTGTCGGCCGAGCAGCCGCTCGACAAGGTTGACGCTTCCCACGATAAAACCTCCATGATGGCCGCGTTTCCGGACGGCTCGACCGCCAGCACGAGCAGGCTCGCCGGCGGGGGTGTGTGGACGCAGTGGGCGACGGCGCAGATGGCGGCGAGCAGCCCGCCGGCGGCACCGAAGTCGCCCAGCACCCGCTCCAGGTGCCAGACCGGCCAGGCATGGTCCTTGGCCAACGCGTCGACCAGGTCGGCGTCGCCCGTGGACACGACCAACGGCCCGTCCGGCGGTGTGCCCGGGGCGGACCCGCCCCGGACCAGGTCGCGGCACTGGGTCACCAGGTCCGCGGGATCCAGGCCGAGCCGGAGGACCCGACCGAGCCGGACGCCGGGCTCACCGTCGCGGCACGGCCGCAGGGCGAGGCAGCCGGCCCCGTCCGCGGCCCAGGCGCCGGTCTCCCCACCGGCTCCGGCCTCGGTGTCCCCGGCGGCACCGGCCAGGCTCCACCGACTCACCGTCGCCGAACCGCCGACCAGCGCCCGTCCGGCGGAACCCTCCGCGACCAGCCGGCCCGCCTCGGCCAGGGCGGAGAGGCCGGCCGTCGGACCGCCGGTGAGCGTCTCGTTGGGGCCGTCGAGGCCGAGCCGGATGGAGACGGTTGCCGCCGGGCCGTTGAACGCCGAGGCGGGGCCGAGCAGCGGACTGCACAGTCCCGGGTCCAGCGTGGCCGCCTCCACGCAGACGGTGGCGTACTCGGACAGCCCCGCCGTCGAGCTGGCCCAGAGGACCGCGACCGGCCCGTCATCCGACCCGGGTCGCGCCGGCGGCCCGGCCCCCACCACCGTCGCCGGATCGACCGGGGCCGTCGTCTCGCCCGTCACCGGTGCCGGGCCGGCGGCCGCCATGTCCCGGGCCGAGGCAGCGGCCGCGAGGGCGAGCAGGGACTCGTACGGCAGCGCCCGAAGGCCCCGCCCGGCGGCGGTTTCGGGCACCCGAGGCTCGACCGGACCCCAGGCCAGCCGCTCGACCGGGTCGAGGTCGCTGCCCGGGGCCGCGAACCGGCGGACCGCGGGCGGCGGCGCCGGCGGCCCGCCGAGCCGGCGGACGAGGTCGCCGACCCGGGTCACCCCGGGCAACCGGAGCCCCAGACCGGCGACCGCGAGCGGGGCACCGCCGGGCGTCGCCGCCCCGGTCCGCGGGTGGCGGGCCGGCCGGCTGGCCCGCCGGTGGTCAGCTCGCCGCATCGTCGCACCTCCCCAGCAGCACCGTCGACACCCCGCCGCCGAAGCCGAACGCCGGGCTCAGCACGGTCCGGACCGGCGTACGCCGGCCCGCGGGCTCCACCAGGTCGATGCCGTCGCAGGCCGGGTCGGGCTTGCGCAGGGTCACGTTCCCCGGCACGAAGTCCTCGGTCAGGGCGCGTACGGCGAGCACCGCCTCCAGGGCGGCGGCCGCCCCCTCCGGGTGACCGAGCTGCCCCTTCACCGAGGAGACCACCGGGCGGCGTCGGCCGGGCAGCGCCCGGGCCAGCGCCCGGGCCTCGATGCCGTCGCTGGCCGGTGTGCCGGTGCCGTGCGCGCTGACCCAGTCGACGTCGTCGGCGGTCAGCCCGGCCCGGTCGAGGCAGCCGCGCACCGTCGCCACCAGGCCGGCGCCGTCCGGATGCGGTCGGGTCGGGTTGTGCGCGTCGGCGGCGGCGGCGCAGGCCAGGACCCGGGCGAGCGGCCGGCGCCCCCGCGCCCGGACCCGCTCCCCCGGCTCCAGGACCAGCACGGCGGCACCCTCGCCGGGGATCGTGCCCCGGCGGTCGACGTCGAACGGGCGGACGGTGTCGTCGGCGAGCGCCCGCAACGACGTGAACATCGCGAGGATCTCGAGCGAGAGTTCGGAGACGCCCGCGCAGACCGCGACGTCGACCTCGCCGGCGGCGACGGCCCGGGAGCCGGCGGCGATGGCGCTGTTCCCGGCCGCGCAGCCGGGGGCGAGCAGCACGGCGGGGCCGGTGACGGTGAGCACCGCGCGCAGCGGGGCCAGCAGGTCGTCCGGGCGGGCCCACCCGCCGCCGGCCGGTACGGCGAGCCGGCCGGCTCCGATACCCCGGTCGAGCAGTGGCCGGGTGGCCATCACCGTGCCGACGAAGACGCCGAGCCGGTGTCGACGGCTCCGGGCCGGCACGCCGGCGTCCCGGAGCGCCTCCAGGGCGGCGGCGGCGAGGTACCGGGCCGCCAGGCAGCGGTGCGCCGGCACCAGCGCGTCGAGCCCGGCCACGGCGTCGGGTGGCACCTCCGCGCCCCGCCGGGCCGGGTAGCCCGACAGGTCGAACCGGGTCACCGGGCCGGTCAGCACCCGCCGCTCGGTCACCGCCCGCCACAGTGCGGCGGTGCCGAGCCCTGCCGCGGAGACGGCACCCGTGCCGGAGACCACGACGTCGGGCCGGGAACCGCCGGGTGGGCGGACGAGGGTCGTCGGGTCACGGTCCAACGGAGACACCCCGGTTCCGCAGCACGGCGAGCGTGTCGCCGAAGTCCCGCAGACCGGCCGCCTCCTCGTCGGTCAGCCGTACGCCGAGCTGCCGCTCGATGCGTACCACGAACTCCACCTTCTGCACCGAGTCGATGCCGAGGTCCTCGTAGAAGGCCGCGCCGTCGGTGATCTCGTTCGGGCGGACCTCGAAGATCTCGGCCGCCAGGTTGCGTAGCGCGGCGGCCGAGACCGCGTCCCGGTGTGTCAAGTCCGGCTCCTCTCCCGTCCCCGCAGCCGCCACGGGCGTGGAAGTTGCGGGTGAACTTCGCTCTGGGTTTTCCAGGAACCAAACGACCGGACCCTTCGCAGGATGCGACCGGATTGTGCGACGGCATCCTGCCGATCAGGTCCTTGCCGCAATCCGATCAGATCGATACGCCACGGCGGATCCGTGCGGTCGCCGTGGGTCGCCCCGGGGTGGCACCGCCGTCGCGCGGCGCCCGCCCGGGCGATCTGGCGGACCTGACGCCGCAGGTCAGGGCAGCAGCGAGACCGGACCGGCGTCGATCCGGACCCGGAACAGGACGTACGGCTTCCGCCGTCGGTCGATTCCACCGGAGTACGTCGGCTGCCGGTGCAACTGGTTCGCGATGACGTAGAGGTACCCGTCGGCGGCGACGGACATGGTGTCCGGCCAGAGCAGCCGGGGATCCCGGACCAGGGTGTCGTAGCCGCCGTCCGGGTGCCGGCGGAGGATGGCGTTCTGCTCGTAGCCGGTGAGATAGATCCGGCCCGCGTCGTCGCTCTCCAGCCCGTCCGAGGCGGTGCCCTTGTCCCCCTCGTCCCGGACGGTCGCGGTGACCTGGTCGTCGTCGAGCGACCGGTCGGCCAGGGCGTCGACGGAGACGCTGTAGAGCCGGCGGGAGGCGAGCGGGCAGTAGAAGAGGCGGCTGCCGTCGGCGGAGATGGCGATGCCGTCCGACCCCACGGTGACCGGGCTGGGCGGGCCGTCGGCCGGCCGCTGGAGGAAGGGCCGCCCCTCGACGAGCGGCCGGAACGAGGCCAGCGGCTCGGCCTTGGTCGAGGGGTCGTCGTGCAGGCGCCGCCAGGCGGCGCCGCTGGCGAGGTCGACCACGATGATGCCGTTCGGGCCGGAGCCGGACGAGTCGGTGATGAAGGCGGTGCCGGCGGCTCCCCGGCGCAGGTCGAACCGGACGTCGTTGAGGTACGTCGTCGGCAGCGCGACGTCGGGCGGGAAGACGATCGTCTGGGCGACGGTGTCGGTGTCGAGGTCGATCCGGACCAGCTTCGGCCCGCCGGTGCGGGTGGGCTGGAACATCGGGCTGCCGGTGTCGAGCACCCAGAGCCGGTCGGCCGGGTCGACGACGACGCTCTGCACCGAGACGAAGGCCCCGGCGTCATCGATCCCGGCGGGGCTGTTCCAGGCCGGGTCGGGATAGGGCTGGCAGGTGCCGTCCCGCAGCTCGGCGACGGTGGCCGCGACGTCGTCGCCCCAGCGCGGGAAGTTGACGAAGATCCGGCCCCGCCGGGAGACGGTCACCCCGGTCGGCATGGCGCCGGTGAAGGTGCCGACCACCTCGAGGTCGCCACAGCTCTCGTCGCTGGTCAACTGGTCGCTCATCCAGGCCCCCGTGGATGTCGCGGCCGGCGGACGCGCCGCCCGCCCCACCCCGGGCACGGGCCCGGCCGTACCGATACCGCCACCGTACGGCACCTCGTACCGGGGGATTGCGGGAATCGGCGAGATCCTCCCGGCGGCGACGTCCGGCGGACCGTTCATGATCTATGTAGAAGTCTTTCCAACAATTCGTCTGGTTGGTTAGATACCTTCATCCTGTCGCCTTCGGAGCCGGAAGGGTCTCCATGTCGAACCAATACGCCCGCGGCCTCGCCGTCCTCGCGGCGACCGCACTCGCCGCCAGCATTCTGGTCCCGGCAAGCCCTGCCGCGGCGGCCACGGTGACCGTCGACAACGCCACCGCCGACCGCTTCACCGCCAGTGCCAACTGGGGCACGTCCACCTGGTCCAGCCAGCGGCAGGGCCCCGACTACCGGTACGCCACCCCGAACACCACCGCCAGTGACCCGGCGTGGTTCAAGATCAACGTACCCAGCGCCGGCAACTACCTCGTCGAGGTCTGGTACCCGGCCGACCCCGGCTACAACAACGCCACGCCGTTCATCGTCGCCACCACCAGCGGCAACCAGACCATCCCGGTCAACCAGCGGGTCAACGGCGGACGGTGGGTGAGCCTGGGGACGTTCTCCCTCGCCGCCGGTGACTACAACGTGGTCGGGGTGAGCCGGTGGACCAGCGGCACCGGGTACGTCATCGCCGACGCGGTGCGGATCACCACCGCCACCGACGGCGGCGGCCAGTTCTCGCTGCCCCTGCCCCGGACTGCCCTGCCGCGCAGCGAGTACGACGACCCGCACCACGACTACCCCGCCATCGACCTGCCCGTGCCGACCGGCACGCCCGCGTACGCCGTCCGGTCCGGCACCGTGGTCCGGATCAACGACAGCAGCTGCGGTCAGGGGATCAACCTGACCGGCACGGACGGGGCGATCTACACGTACTGCCACTTCTCCGCGTGGTCGGTGGCGAACGGCGCCACCGTCACCGCCGGGCAACGGATCGGCTCGACCGGCAACACCGGCAACTCCACCGGCCCGCACCTGCACTTCGGCATCCGGACCGGTAGCACCCGGCGCTGCCCCCAGCCGTTCCTGCTGGCGATCTACGACGGGGTCACCCCACCCGCCGCCACCAGCCTGCCGACCAGCGGCTGCAGCTACTGACCCCCACGGCCCCGTCCCGCCGCCCGTGGCGGGACGGGGCACGGTCGGCGGTCAGGGCTTCCGGGCGACGACGACGTCCCGGACGATCGCCTGGTCGACCCGGTGGACGAACCCCTGGTACGGCTCGTCGGTCTGCACCTCCAGGCCGGCATCGGCCAGGATCTGGGCCGCGTCGTCCCGGTGCGCCACGTACGTGTTCCAGGCGAGTCCGAGCGCCCCGCCCCGCCGCAGCAGACCGGCCCAGACCGGGGCCGCCTCGGCCAGCAGCCGCAGCGGGCTACGGGAGAGTCCACCTCCGGCGCTGCGGCTGCCGTGCTGCACGCCGTACGGGGCGTCCGCGACCACCAGGTCCTGGCTACCCGCGCGGAAGAACTCCAGGCTCCGGGTGGTGTCCGCGTTCACCACGTCCAACCGCTGCACGTCACCGGCCCGGTACGCCTCCCTGTCCGCGGCGAGCTCCACCCGCAACCGCCGGCCGACGAGTCTCCGGTCCCGCCGGACCGGCCCCGTCTCGGCGTGGTGCTTGATCCGCTTCCGCTTCAGCCAGGTCTGGATGTACGCCGAATACGCCTCGAAGTCCTTCTGGTCGTGGTCCACCCCGGCGGCGTGGAAGCCGTACATGAGCGCCTGGTTCAGGGTCGTGCCGCGCCCGCAGAGCGGATCGATGACCCGGAACCGCCGGACCGGCATCTCCGCCGCGAAGTCCGACGACAGGAGGGTGACGTTCAGCAGCAGCTTGGTGAACTGCTCATTGGTCTTCCCCGGGTATTTCGGAATGGTGAGCAGGTCGTCGTCGAACCGGTCGAGCCGACGCAGCTCCACCGGACGGAGCAGACCGTCGACGACCTCGAACAGCGCGTACATCGCGGAGAGGTTGGCCAGGAACGCCGTGTCCCGGTCGGTCAACCGGTCCGCGCTGAACGTGACGTAGCGGACTCCCCCGATCGTCGTCTCCGACAGCCGGGTCAACCGGCCGTCGAGCACGGCTCGGTTGAACACCGCCAGCTCGGCCCGGGTCAGCGCGACGGACGCGTCCGCGTAGACCCGGTTCGACGACGGGTGGATCAGCAACGCGTAATCGCCCATGTCTCCTGCACGCATTCGGTCGGCCGGCTCGATGGTAGAGGGTCGGGCTCCGGGGCCCGGCTCACCCTCGGCCGGCGGCCAGGACACGTCGCCGGGTCGTGAGCGGTCGGGCCACGGGCACCCGCCGCCGGCGGACAGCCGCGGTCAGGGCCGGCGGAGCACGCCGCCGTACTCGTAGAACGGGGTCTCGTCGCCGCCCTGGCCCAGGTACGGCCGGAGCGCCTCGTCGACCGGCGCCAACGGCGGCTGGTCCGGGTCGGGCCGCCAGGTCTTGACGTCGACCAGCCCGGGATCGACCGCCTCCCAGCCGTCCAGGAACGCCGCCACCTCAGCGGTCGTCCGGTTCTTCCAGGGGATCCCCATCCGCTTCACCATCGCGTTGCCCTCGGCCACGCTCGCCGGGTCCGGGCCGGCCAGCTGGGAGTACCCCAGGTAGCTGCCGGGGACGACCGACGCCCGGATCGTGTCGAGCAGGTGCCGGACGGCCGCGTCGTCGACGATCGAGTGGGTCACCGAGAGCAGCAGCACCCCGACCGGCTCCGCGAAGTCGATCATCTCGCGGACGGTCGGGTCGGCGATGACCTTCTCCGGGTCCGTGAGGTCGGCGGCGATCACCCGGGTCGTCTGGTCGTCGGCGAGCAGCGCGCGGCCGTGCGCGAGCACGATCGGGTCGACGTCGACGTAGACCACCCGGGCGCCGGGCTGGAACTGCTGCGCCACCTCGTGCACGTTCGCCTGGGTCGGTAGCCCGCTGCCGAGGTCGAGGAACTGCCGGAGGCCGAGGTCGCGGGCGAGGTACCGGACCACCCGGTAGAGGAATCGACGGTTCTCCCGCGTGACGTCCAGGCTGGACGGGTACTGCCGGCAGACGTGCAGCACGGCGGCCCGGTCGACGGGGAAGTTGTCCTTGCCGCCGAGGCAGTAGTCGTACATCCGGGCCGAGGTGGGCACGTCGATGGGGAAGGCGGGGAAGCCACCGTCGTTGGGGGCGGTCACAGGCTCACTCCGGGGTCGGGGAATCGGACGTCCAGGGTAACCCGCGCCGCCCAGCGGATCGGATACCGGACGCCCGAGCCGGAGGCCCGTCTTGACATCCAGAGTAGAGGGTCGTCCGCACGAGCGGGCGACAGCCCGCGCGACCTCGTCGTGACCGGCCCGGCTCGCCGGCCCGCATCCCGGCACCCGCCGGGCGCGGGTTCAACGTCCGCAACCGACCCGATGCCGGCCCAGCGCGAGGTCGTCCAGCCACAGGTCGAAGTGGTCCGGGGTCGGTCCGCTCTGGTAGAGCTGCCAACCGATCTTGATCGTGTCGGCCCGGGGCAGGACGAAGTCGACCGGATTGCCGCCGTGCTCGGTGGTGGACACGGTCAGGTCCGGCTGCGGCACGCCGTCGATCCAGACCGCAATCCGGTTCTCCCTGGCGTCCCACTCCCACTCGAGGCACTGCCAACGGTCCTCCACGGTGGGCGCGGACTCCCGCCAGTTCGTCCAGTCGCCGGTCGGGCCGCCGTCGGCGCCCACCCCCCAGTACGACCCGCCGAGCGGCGGTGCCCACTGGCCGCCGATCGGCCGGACGATCTCGGCACTGCCCGGCCCGGTCGCCTCGACCAGGGTGAAGTGCGCCCAGTCGGGGGCGGTCGGAAAGGCGTCGACCTTCACCCGCATCCGGCCGTAGAAGTGGTTACCCGGGGCGGCGAAGTCGTCGACCCTGAGGAAGGCCCGTCCGTTGCCCTCGGTGTGGACGTGCAGGACCTTGTCGCCCCGCTGGCGCTCCACGGTGAGGGTGCCGGCCCGGGTGTCGATACCCCAGGCGAGCGTGGCGGCGCCGCCGGTGGGGAGCCGTTCGAAGTCCTCGCAGAACAGCAGCGCCCGGCCGCCGCAGCCACCCGCGTGCCCTCCGACGCCCCGGCCGGGGTCGTCGCCGGCCAGCACCGCGCCGCCGCCGCTCAGCACCACGCCGGCGGCCAGGAGGAGCGGAAGGATGCGTCTCGTCAGCCTCACCATGGCGCAAGAGCATGACACACGTCGATGCAACGCGCCAGCGTCGAGGAGGTCGACATAGAAGATCCTCTCTGGTTTACTGGGTACGACGACCGGTCTCCGCCGCGCCCGCCCCACGGGAGTCCGGGTACCCGGAGGTGCTGTCTGCGGAGGTGCGCATGACCCCTGGGTCCGAACCCGACGCGACCCCGGCCGGCGCCGGCCTGTCCCGTCGCGGGGTGCTGCGCGGCACCGCCGTCGCCTCCGCCGGACTGGCCGTCGGCACCGCCGCCCCGGGAGCTGTCCCCACCCCGGCCACCGCCGCCCCGGGCGGCGTGGCACCCGCGTCCGAGGCCGCCGGGGTACGACCGGTCGACCTCCGTCTCACCGTCAACGGCCGTACCGCACGGCTCCGCCTCGACCCCCGGGTGACCCTGCTGGACGCCCTGCGGGAACGCCTCGGGCTGACCGGCACCAAGAAGGGCTGCGACCGGGGCCAGTGCGGGGCCTGTACGGTCCACGTCGACGGCCGCCGGGTCCTCGCCTGCCTGACCCTGGCCGTGACGGTCGCCGATCGTCGGGTCACCACGATCGAGGGCCTCTCCGAGGGCGACCGGCTGCACCCGGTGCAGCGGGCCTTCCTCGACCACGACGCCTTCCAGTGCGGGTTCTGCACTCCCGGCCAGATCATGTCGGCGGTCGCGCTGCTCGCCGAGGGGCACACCGGCTCCGACGACGAGATCCGCGAGCAGATGTCCGGCAACATCTGCCGCTGCGGGGCGTACGAGAACATCGTCGCCGCGATACGGACGGTCGCCCGCACCGGAGCGGCGCGATGAGGCCGTTCGCGTACGCCGCCGCCCGGAGCCTGCCGCAGGCGCTGGAGCAGGTAGGCGCCGACAGCGCCTACCTGGCCGGCGGCACCACCCTGGTCGACCTGATGAAACTCGAGGTGCTGACCCCGCGTCGGGTCGTGGACATCAACGGGCTGCCGCTGCGGGGCGTCTGGGTCGACCGGGACGGCCTGCACCTCGGCGCGCTGGAGCGGATGAGCGACGTCGCCGCGCACCAGCTGGTCGCCGACGGGTATCCGCTCCTCAGCCAGGCGCTGTGCCAGTCCGCCTCCGCCCAGCTGCGCAACATGGCAAGCATCGGCGGCAACCTGCTGCAACGGGTCCGCTGCGGTTACTACCGGGACACCGCCAGCCCGTGCAACCGCCGCGAGCCCGGCACGGGCTGCCCCGCCGTGCACGGCGAGAACCGGGGCCACGCCATCCTCGGCACCAGTGACTCCTGCGTCGCCACCCACCCGAGTGACCTGGCGGTGGCGCTGGTGGCGTTGGACGCCTCGGTCCGGCTGGTCCGGCGCGGCGGTGCCACCCGGGCCGTCCGGCTCGCCGACTTCTACCGACTGCCCGGCGACACCCCGCACCTGGAGCACGACCTGCGGCCGGGCGAGCTGATCACCCGGGTCACCGTGCCGCCGCTGGCCTGGGCGCGCCGGTCGACGTACCTGAAGATCCGGGACCGGCGGTCGTACGAGTTCGCCCTCGCCTCGGCCGCGGTCGCCCTGGACCTGGCCGGCGGCCGTATCCGGGACGTACGGGTGGCGGTCGGCGGCGTCGGGACCCGGCCGTGGCGGCTGCCGGCGGTGGAGGCCGCCCTGCGTGGCCGCCCGCTCCGGGTGGAGGTCGCGGAGGCCGCCGCCGAGCGGGCCGTGGACGGCGCCCGCCCGTTGTCGCAGAACGGCTTCAAGACGACGCTGGTACGGCGCGTCATCGTGCGTGCCCTGATGAGGGTGGCGGGGTGACGATGTCCGGCTCAGCCCCCCGGACCGTCTCGGTCTCCCGGGTCGACGGCCGTCTCAAGGTCACCGGCGCTGCCCGGTACGCCGCCGACCAACCCGTCGATCGGGTGGCGCACGGGTACCTGCTGCTCAGCACGGTGGCCCGGGGAACGGTCCGGGCCATGGACGTCGCCGCCGCCGAGCGGGCCCCCGGGGTGTTGGCGGTCTTCACCCCGTTCCGTCCGGTCGAACTGCACGGCACCGGCAACCCGTTCAGCGTCGGCCACCGCTGGCTGCCCCTCCAGGACACCGAGGTCCGCTATTACGGCCAGGTGATCGGACTGGTCGTGGCGGAGACCTTCGAGCAGGCCCGGGACGCCGCCGCGCTGGTCCGCGCCGAATACGACGCGCACCCGCCCGCGGCCTCCCTGCCCGACGGCATCCCCGGCGCGACGGATCCCGGCCCGATCATGGGCGAGCCGGCGAGGCTGGAGTTCCTCGCCCCGGGGGTCGAGTCGATCGAGGCGGCGCTGGCGGCCAGCGAGGTGACGCTGTCGGGCCGGTACACCCAGCCGATCAAGCACCACTGCGCGATGGAGCCACACGCGGCGACCGCCGAGTGGCAGGACGACGGGCTCACCCTCTACACGGGTACGCAGAGCGCCACCCTGACGGTCGGGGCGGTGGCGGCGGCGCTGGGCGTGGCGCCGACCCAGGTCCGGGTGGTCAGCCCGCACGTCGGGGGCGGTTTCGGCAACAAGATCGCCACCTGGGCCCATCCCCTGCTCGCCGCGGCGGCCGCCCGGGTCCTGGGCCGGCCGGTGAAGGTCGTGCTGACCCGGGAGCAGACATTCACGGTGACCGGGCACCGCTCCGGCCTGGCCCAGACGGTGACCCTCGGCGCCCGGCGGGACGGCACCCTGGTCGCGGTCCGGCACGAGGCGTACGCCACCCAGTCCGCCTCGGGCGGAACGTTCGAGGCCGCCGCGCACACCACCTCGCGCTACCTCTACCGCGCCGAGAACATCCACCTCGACCAGCGGATCGTGACCCTGGACATCCCTCCGCCCACCTGGATGCGGGCCCCCGGCCAGGAGTCCGGTTCGTTCGCCCTGGAGACCGCGCTCGACGAGCTCGCGGTCGAGCTGGGCATCGACCCGGTGACGCTGCGGCTGCGCAACGACGCCACGGTCTACCCCGGTCGGAACGTGCCCTGGTCCAGCAAGCACCTGGCCGAGTGCTACGAGGTCGGTGCGCGGCGGTTCGGCTGGGACCGGCGCGATCCGGTTCCACGCTCGACCATTGACGGGGACTGGCTGGTCGGCACCGGCGTCGCCACCGCGAACTATCCCGGTGAGCGTTTCCCAGCCTCGGTCCGGATCCGCTTCCGGGCCGACGGCACGGTCGGTGTCGACAGTGCCACCGCCGACCTGGGTACGGGAATGTGGACGGTCCTCGCCGTCCTCGGCGCCGAGTCGCTCGGCCTGCCGGTCGACCGGATCCGCCCCGACCTCGGCGACTCCACACTGGCGCCCAACATCGGGGCCTTCGGCTCCGGAGCCACCGCGAGCACCGGCCCGGCGGTCGCCGCCGCGGCCCGGGCCGCCATCGCCGAACTGGTCCGGGTCGCCGTGACCCACGAGGACTCGCCGCTGTACGGCGTACCGGCCGAGGAGATCGACTACGACCACGGACGGCTCGTCGCCCCCGGGGTCCGGATCGGCTTTCCCGCCCTGCTCGGCGCGGTCGGCCTCGACACGGTCGAGGCGACCGGCAGCGCCGGACCGGGTCCCGACCACGGCCGGTACGCCTTCACCTCGTTCGGCGCGCACTTCTGCGAGGTCCGGGTCAACCGCTGGACCGGCGAGCCCCGGGTCAGCCGGATCACCACCGTGATCGACGCCGGCGCCATCATCAACGCCACGACCGCCCGCAGCCAGATCGTCGGCGGGGTGATCTTCGGGATCGGTCAGGCGCTGCTGGAGGGCTCGCGGCTGGAGCCGGCCACCGGCCGGATCGCCAACGCCAACCTGGCGGACTACCTGCTGCCGGTGAACGCCGACGTGCCGCCGATCGACGTCCACTTTCTCGACCATCCGGACACCCTGTTCAACCCGCTCGGCGCGCGCGGGATCGGTGAGATCGGGACGGTCGGGGTCGCCGCCGCGATCGGCAACGCCGTCTACCACGCCACCGGGCGACGGGTCCGTGACCTGCCGATCACCCTGGACAAGCTGCTGGACTGAACCGGACCCGGGCGGAGAGCAGCGGCAGCGGCCACCGCGCCCCGAGCCGGCCGGACGTGCCCTCCCAGCGGCGGGGCACGTCCGGCCGGAGGTCGGACGGCGGTCAGCGACAGACGTCCAGCGAGCTGTTCACCAGGGTGTTGTTCCGGAAGACGTTGTTGCCGCCGCCGCAGGGGCGCTCGATGATCGCCGAGTTGGTCACGGTCAGGTTCTGGATCGTGATGTTCGACGACGGCGGGAACTCGGCGCGGGCCGCGATCCGGATGTCCCGGTCCCGGAGGCTGCCGCTCCGGGCCGCGATCGTGACGTTGGTGCAGTTCTCGATCAGGATGGCGTTGCTGCCGGTCTGCGCTCGATCCGAACACCGAGCCCGGTCGCGCCGAGCCGCAGGTCCAGCCGGCCGAGATGGATGTTTGGTGCCATTGCGCACGAAGACCCCGAAGTACGGCGAGCCGGTGACGGTGAGGTGGAGGACGTCGACGTCGGTGACGTTCCGGGCCCGGACCACGGCGTTGTCCGCGGTCGGCGTACCCACGACGGTGATGGTGCCGCAGACCTCCAGGCCGGTGTAGCTGGGCAGGTCGAGCGACTGGTTGGCGTTGATCTCGCCGGATCCGCGGACCACCACCCGCTGCATGGAGGTGCGTCCCGGGGTCAGGCTGCCAACCGCCCGCCGCATCGCCTCGAGCAGGTTGGTGCCGCTGTAGACGGTGGTGCCACCGTCGCGGGCGGTCCAGGTGCCGCCGGCGCGGGTCACCTCGGCCTGGAACGACCCGGCGCCGCAGGTGGTGATGTCGGCCGAGGCCGGGATCGGAACGGCCGCGACCCCGGCGGCGCCAGCAGCACGGTGACGGCCGCGCCGACGAGGACGGCGCAGCCGCGACGGGGACGGGCGGGCCGGGCCCGGGTGGTGGTTGCCATCGGTTCCTCCCTGGGTCGGATAGGCGGGACGGAAACCGGGCACGGGCCACCGGACCGGACGGGTCACCAGCTGGAAAGGCCTTTCTTGCCCACCTCCGGGTAGGTATCGGAGCACTTCGATCAGATCAAGGGCGACGCGACACCCGCAGGGTGCCAGTCACCGGGCACGTCGTTGCCGCACCGACTCGTAGAGCGCGATCGAACCCGCGGTTGCCGCGTTCAGCGAGCTGGCCGCCCCGTACATCGGAATCCGGACCAGTTCGTCGGCGGCCTCCCGCCAGGCGGCGCTCAGCCCGGCGGTCTCGTTCCCGACGAGCAGCAGGGTCGGCTGGCGCAGATCCACCGCGGCGATGTCGCGGGTGCCGTGCTCGTCGGTGCCGACCACCCGCAGCGGCACGCCGGACGCCCGGATCCGGGCGACCCAGTCGAGCACCGGCGCGGGACCCGGGACCCGGACCGTCGGCACCGCGAAGACCGACCCGGTGCTGGCCCGAACCGCCTTCGGGTCGTAGACGTCCGCGGCGTGCCCCGTGACGATCACCCCGGCGGCGCCCAGCGCGTCGGCGGACCGGACCAGCGTGCCGACGTTCCCGGGGCTGGTCGGCCGGTCGAAGACGACGACGATCAGGTCGGAATGGACCGGAATCCGGTCAAGGTCGTCCGCCGGGAGGGCCACCACCGCGATCAACTCCGGTGGGGCGTCATCCTTCTCCCCGAGTTCCCGCAGCAGGTCGGCGGCCATCGCGACCGGGGTCGCCGGTACGCGGCCGAGCAGGTCACGAGCCCAGCGCGACAGCGGCCGGTCCGCGTCGTAGAGCAGGGCCCGGACCGGCCATCCGTGCTCCACCGCGAGGGTGATGGGCCGGACCCCCTGGACCAGGAACTCACCGCTGCGCTGCCGCTTGGTGCGGTTGGTGAGCAGGGCCGCCCACTGCTGGAACCGAGCATTACGCGTCGTCACCCGCAGCGCAGCCGCCACCTCGCCCCCTCAAACCGTCACCGCAGGCCACGCCCAGACCGGCACGACCGGAGCCCAGTATGCGGCAGCGCCGCAGGCCCGCGGGCTCCGGCTCCCCGACCGCATCCGCCGGGCGGGCCGGGCCGCGGATCGTGGCGCCTCCGTGACGCCGGAACGCCGCGTGGGCCGGACCCGCGGCGGCCCCACCGGATGCCGAAGGCCGCGGTCGACGGCAACCGCGGGCCTAGGCCACCGGAGCGGAGACGATTGGCCCACGGACCGTCAATCGGGCGGGCAGAGCAGCAGGCAGCCGCCGCTGGGCAGCAGCGGCAGCCCCGACGGTAGCAGCGAGGGCAGCACCGGCACCGGCAACGGCAGCACCCGGGGCGGGGTGGGCCGCACCGACGGTCCGCTCGACGCCGAGGGCCGCGGCGTCGGGGACCGGCCCTTCGGCGTGGCGGGCGTCGGGTCTGGTCGGCCGCGGCCCGGGCTGGACGGATGCCCCGACGGCGCCGCCGGGCTGGAGCGCGGCGCGGCGTCCGGCTCCGCGACGGCGGGCAGCGCCCGGCGGAGCCGGTCGATCCGGGCGCGCAGCCGTGCCGCCTCAAGCGGATCCCGTACCTCCGTCACCTGGGCGGCCGCCTCGTCCAGGTGACGTCGGGCCTCGTCGTACCGGCCGCGGCGGACGGCGTCCGCGGCGAGGGTGAGCGAGTGCTCGACCGCCCGCACCGCGGACCGTTCCGGGTAGACCGCGGTCGCGATCGGCCAGAAGACGCTCGTCGGCCCGGCCTGATTGACCCCGAGACCGATCAGCGCGGTGGTCACCAGGGCGGCCACCGTCGACAGGCCCAGGCGCCGGCCGAGCCGCCCGGGCCGGGAACGTCCGGCGGGGCCGGTCGGGTGCGGCCGATCCGCGTCGCGCCCGGTGCGGCGGGGGCGACCCGGTCGCGGCGACCGGGGTCGCGACAGGGGGCGCGTCGCCGGGTCGCCGCGACCCGGACCGGCCTCGGCCGCGCTGGCGCCACATCCTGGCTCGGCCGCGCCGTCGGCGCCGCGTGGCGCGGCCGCATCGTCGGACCGGCGGGGATCGGCGGTCCGGCCAAACCGGGTCGCTGCGGGCTCGGGCTCCGGCGCGTCGCCGTCGGCCAGCTCCGCCCGCCACGCCGCGAGCAGACCGGCGAGCGGGTCGCCGGCCGGTGCGGGCTCGCCGCGCCCCAACGCGTCGAGCAGCAGGTCGTCGGCGGCGAGGACCTCCGGGTCCAGGGGCATCGAGTCGGACGGGTCGAGCCGTGGCGAGTCGAACGGGTCGCGGCACGGCGCGTCGGACGGGCCAGACCGGGCGGATTCGGCAGCGGACCCGTCCGGTCGAGAAGAGCCGGCGGCGGAGGCGTCGCACGCACCCGCCCACGGATCGGCGTCCGCTCCCGCGTCCGTCGGCTCCGGTTTCCGCCCGCTCACCTCGTCGTCCCGTCCATGCCCGCCATCGTCCCGCTCGGCACCGGCTCCGACGGTACTCACGCTGCCACCTCGCTCAGCGCGGTGCCGGCGAGGACCCGGAGCCGGGCGAGAGCACGGGACTGGGCCACCCGCACGGCCGCGGCCGACATGCCCACGATGAGACCGACCTCGTCGGCGCTGAGACCGACCGCCACCCGGAGCAGGACGATCTCCCGCTGCACCTCGGGGAGCCGGGCCAGCAGCTCGGAGAGCCGGCGGGCCAGGTCGGTCGCGACGGCACGCTGCTCGGGACCGGGCTCGCTGTCCGGCTCGTCGGGCAGGACGGCGGCGGTGGTGACGGCGGCGTCCCGGACCGCGGCCCGTTGCGCGTCCGCGACCTTGTGCGCGGCGATGCCGTAGACGAAGGCCGAGAACGAGCGCCCCTGGTCCTGGTAGCGGGGCAACGCGCGCAGCACCGCCAGGCACACCTCCTGTGCCACGTCGTCGGCGGTGGCGTACGCGCCGCCGATCCGGCCGAGCCGCGCCCGGCAGTACCGGACCAGGCCGGGGCGGACCTCGGCGAGCAGCGCCGCCGTCGCCTCAGGGTCCCGGCGAGCGGCCCGCGCGACGAGTTCTGGCTCGGGTGCTGCGGTCATGTACGGGCTGCACCTTCATTACCGGCAGGTTAACCCGCACCGTATCGGGCGCCCGGTGATCGCACCACCGCCGGGGGTGGATCGATGCGGACCGACGCTGGTCACCGACGTACCCCACGGAAAGTGATCGAAGAAATACCGGTCTCTCCTGTTACGCGAACCACGCCGGCGCCGATGTCCACCACAGACGGCGACAGGCGGACGGCGCGCGGGCCACGGCCGCCGGTCCACGACGCGGGCGGGAGCACGGGATGGGCATCGAGGTACGAGTCGAGGGGCTGACCACGTCCTTCGGCGGCCAGCCGGTCTGGTCGGACGTGACCCTGACCCTGCCGGCGGGCGAGATCTCGGTGCTGCTCGGCCCCTCCGGCACCGGCAAGTCGGTCTTTCTCAAGACCCTGGTCGGGCTGCTCCGTCCGGACCGGGGCGCGATCTGGATCGCGGGCCGGAACCTGCCGGAACTCTCCGAACGCGAGCTCTACGAGATCCGCCGGCTCTTCGGTGTCCTGTTCCAGGACGGCGCGCTCTTCGGCTCGATGACCATCTACGACAACGTCGCGTTCCCCCTGCGGGAGCACACCCGCAGGTCCGAGTCCGAGATCCGGGCGGTGGTGCAGGAGAAGCTGGAGATGGTGGGGCTGCTCGGCGCCGAGCAGAAGCTGCCGGGGCAGATCTCCGGCGGGATGCGCAAGCGGGCCGGCCTCGCCCGGGCGCTGGTGCTCGACCCGCAGATCATCCTCTTCGACGAGCCCGACTCCGGGCTGGATCCGGTCCGCACCGCGTACCTCAACCAGCTCATCATCGACCTCAACCAGCAGACCGACGCGACGTTCCTGATCGTCACGCACGACATCAACACCGCGCGGACGGTGCCGGACAACATCGGGCTGCTCTACCACGGGCACCTGGCGATGTTCGGCCCCCGGGAGATGCTGCTGTCCAGCACCGAACCGGTGGTGCGGCAGTTCCTGAACGCCCAGCGGATCGGACCGATCGGGATGGCCGAGGAGAAGGACTCCGACGAGCTGGCCGCCGAGGCGGCGTCCGGGGTGGAGCTCCCGCCGCTCCCGCCGATCCCGCTCCAGCTCGCCCCCTCGAACGGCCGGCCCCGCCGGGCCGAGCACCCGCCGGGCCGGTGGTGCGCGGAGCACGGGGTCGTGCCGCCGGCGGGATCGTTCCAGAGTGTCCAGGGCAGCGTCCGGCAGCCGACCGGGGCGCCGTCGTGAGCGCGCCGGGCGCGGTGCGAAGCCGGGTCGCCGCCGGGCTGAGCGGACCGGGGCGCTTCTTCGCGTTCGCCCTGGACGCGCTCCGCTGCCTGCCCCGGCGCCCGTTCCAGGTCCGGGAGTGCGTCGAACAGGCCTGGTTCGTCAGCTCCGTCTCGATCCTGCCGGCTGCCCTGGTGGCGATCCCGTTCGGTGCGGTCATCGCGCTACAGCTCGGTTCCCTGGTACGCCAGCTCGGCGCCCAGTCGTTCACCGGCGCCGCCTCGGTGCTGGCCGTGGTGCGGGAGGCGAGCCCGATCGTCACCGCCCTGATCATCGCCGGCGCCGGAGGCTCGGCGATCTGCGCCGACCTCGGCTCCCGCAAGATCCGGGAGGAGCTGGACGCGCTGGAGGTGCTCGGCATCGACCCGCTGCACCGCCTGGTCGCGCCCCGGATCGTCGCCACCGCGGTGGTCGCCGTCCTGCTCAACGGGCTGGTCAGCGTGGTCGGGGTGATCGGCGGCTACGTCTTCAACGTGGTCATGCAGGGCGGTACGCCGGGGGCGTACCTGGCGAGTTTCCAGGCCCTTGGCCAGCTGCCGGACCTGATCGTCGGCGAGGTCAAGGCGCTGCTGTTCGGCGCGGTCGCCGCGCTGGTGGCGGCGTACCACGGGATGACCGCCAAGGGCGGCCCGAAGGGGGTCGGGGACGCGGTGAACCAGAGCGTCGTGCTCACCTTCATGCTGCTGTTCGCGCTGAACTTCGTGGTCACCGCCGTCTACTTCCAGGTCGTGCCACAGCGGGGGATGTGACGGTGTCGGTGCTGCGCGCGTTGGACGACCTCGGCGGGCAACTCGCCTTCTACCTGCGCGCCTTCGCCTGGACCCCGCGTGCGGTCGGCCGGTACCGCCGCGAGGTGCTCCGGCTGCTCGCCGAGATCAGCTTCGGCCGGGGTGCCCTGGCGGTGGCCGGCGGCACGGTCGGGGTGATCTGCTTCCTCACCTTCTTCACCGGCACGGAGGTGGGGCTCCAGGGCTACCAGGCGCTCAACCAGCTCGGCAGCAGCGCGTTCACCGGCTTCGTCTCGGCGTACTTCAACACCCGGGAGATCGCGCCGCTGGTCGCGGCGCTGGCGCTCTCGGCGACCGTCGGCGCCGGCTTCACCGCCCAGCTCGGCGCGATGCGGATCTCCGAGGAGGTGGACGCCCTGGAGGTGATGGGCGTCCCCTCCCTGCCGTTCCTGGTCACCACCCGGATGATCGCCGGGTTCGTCGCGGTCGTCCCGCTGTACGTGATCGGGCTCCTCTCGAGCTACCTCGCCACCCGGACGATCGCGGTGGTCTACTTCGGCCAGTCGGCCGGCACCTACGACTACTACTTCCACCTCTTCCTGCCCCCGGTCGACCTGCTCTGGTCGTTCGGCAAGGTGCTGGTCTTCAGCGTGATCGTCGTCCTGGTCCACTGCTGGTACGGGTACACGGCGACGGGCGGCCCGGCGGGGGTCGGGGTCGCCGTCGGCCGGGCGGTCCGACTCGCGATCGTCGCGGTCAACGTCGTCGACTTCTTCCTGTCGCTGGCCATCTGGGGCGCGACCACGACCGTCCGGATCGCGGGGTGACCATGGAGCAACGGGGTTCGGCCGCTGGCCGTCGGGTCCTCGGCATCGTCTTCGTGCTGGTGCTCGGTGCGGCGCTCTCCCTCGCCGTGTTGCAGTACCGCAAGGTCTTCACCCCGGTCGCCTGGGTGACCCTCTACACCACCCGGACCGGGATGCAGCTCAATCCGGGCGCCGAGGTGAAGCTGCGGGGCGTACCGGTCGGCGAGGTCCGCGAGATCAGCAGCGACGGCAGCCGGGCCCGGCTCACGCTGGCCCTCGACCCGGTGCTGATCCGGCAGGTACCGGCCGAGGTCACCGCCCGGCTGCTGCCCAAGACCCTCTTCGGCGAGCGGTACGTCGCGCTGGTCCCGCCGACCGGCCCGAGCGCCGGGCCGCTGCGCGACGGCGCCGTCATCACCCAGGACCGCAGCCGCAACGGTGTCGAACTGGAGCGGGTCCTGGACGAGGCGCTGCCGCTGCTCCAGTCCATCCGGCCGGACCGGCTCGCCGCCACCCTGGCCGCGATCGCCGCCGCCCTCGACGGACGCGGTGAGCGGCTCGGGGAGAACCTGACGACCCTCGGTGGCTACCTGCGGGAGCTGAACCAGGAACTGCCGACCATCACCGAGGACGTCCGCCGGCTCGCCACCGTGCTGGAGCGCTACGAGGCGGTGCTCCCGGACCTGCTGAGCGTCCTGCGGGACGTGACACCGACCGCCACCACCGTCGCCGACCAGCGGACGCAGCTCGCCGCCTTCCTCGCCGAGGGCACCGACGCCGCCGACGTGACCCGGTTCTTCCTCGAACGGCACGGCGACCAGCTGATCCGACTCGGCCAGGTGAGCCGGCCGGTGCTCGAGCTGCTGGCCGCGTACGCCCCCGAATATCCGTGCCTGATGCGCGGGCTGGTGAACCTGCAGCCCCGAGTCGAGGAGGTGTTCCGCAACGGACGGATGCACATCACCCTGGAGGTCACCCGGGACAACGGCGCCTACCAGCCCGGCCGCGACGACCCGGTGTACGGCGCGCGCACCGGCCCGCACTGCCGGGAACTGCCGAACCCGTCGCCGCCCGCGCCGGAGGTACGCATCGAGGACGGCTACGACCACGAGGGCCCCCGACCCGGCCCGGTGAGGCTGCCGGTGGGCGTCCCGGCGACGACGGTCGGCAACCGCGACGACACGGCCGGGCCGGCCGGCGGCGCACCGGCTGCCGGCCCCGGGCCGGCGATGGGGTACGCCGGCACCGAGGAGGAGCGGAACCTGCTCAAGCCGATCATCGGGGCCGCCACCGGCAGCCTCCCGGTCGAGGTGCCGGACATCGCGGTCCTGCTCTGGGGCCCCCTGCTGCGGGGAGCGGTGGTGAACGCGAAGTGATCGAGCGTAACGAGGAGTGGTCATGACCCGGGTTCCGGTCGCACCGCTGGTCAAGCTGGTCGCCTTCGCCACGGTGACGCTGCTGCTGACCGCGCTGCTCGCCCAGACACTCGGCGCGTTCCCCCTCGGCGGCACCGACTACCGGGCGCGCTTCACCGACGTCACGGGCCTGCTCCCCGGCGACGACGTGCGGATCGCCGGCGTCCGGGTCGGGCGGGTCGAGGAGATCCGGGTCGTCGACGACCGCGTCGCCGAGGTCGCGTTCACCCTCACCGAGGACGTGCCGCTGACCGACACGGTGCGGGCGACGATCCGGTACCGGAACCTCGTCGGCCAGCGCTACGTCGCGCTCAGCGAGGGGCCGGGCGGCGGGGCACCGCTGCGTCCGGGCGGGCTGATCCCGCTCGACCGGACCACCCCGGCGCTGGACCTGACCACCCTCTTCAACGGATTCCGGCCGCTGTTCACCGCGCTGAGTCCGGAGGACGTCAACAGGCTGGCGTACGAGATCATCCAGGTGCTCCAGGGTGAGGGCGGCACGGTGTCGAGCCTGCTGGCCCACACCGCCTCGTTGACCACCACCCTGGCCGACCGGGACGCCGTGATCGGCCGGGTGGTGACGAACCTGAACGCGGTGCTGGCCACCCTCGACTCGCGGGACGCCGAGCTGGACCGGACCATCGGCTCGCTCCAGCAGTTCGTCTCCGGGCTGGCGGCCGACCGGGAGGCGATCGGGGACGCGCTGGTCAACCTCGGCACCCTCACCGGCGCCACCGCCGCGCTGCTGGCCGACGCCCGGCCGGCGCTGGCCGCCGACATCGCCGACCTCGGTGACCTGGCCGGGACGCTGGACCGAAACGCCGCGGTGCTCGACCGTACGCTGGGCCGGCTCCCCGAGCGGTACACGGCGTTGACCCGGACCGCCTCGCACGGCTCCTGGCTCAACTTCTTCATGTGCGACTTCGACGGACGGATCGCGGTCGCCGGGCGGGGCGCGATCAGCCCGGCGACGTTCAGCTCGCAGGCGGCCCGGTGCGCCGGGCCGGGAGGACAACGATGAGACCCTTTCGAGAGCGCAACCCCGCGGTGACCGGCGCGGTCGGGCTGGTCGTCCTCGCCGCGGTGCTGCTGACGGCGTTCCGGCTCGACGACCTGACCGCGCTCGGCGACCGCACCTACCGGGCGGCGTTCCGGGACGCGAGCGGGCTCGCGGTCGGCAACGAGGTCCGGGTCGCCGGGGTACGCGTCGGCGAGGTGACCGGCGTCGGGTTGGCCCGGGGCGCCACCGGCCCGTACGTCCGGGTACGGTTCCGGATCGACGACGACGCCGTCCGGCTCGGGGAACAGACCGGGGCGACGATCCGCATCAAGACGGTGCTCGGGCAGAAGTACCTGGCCCTGGCTCCGGCCGGACCGGGCCGGCTGCCGGAGGACGCGGAGATCCCGCTGGACCGGACGGCCTCGCCGTTCGACGTGATGTCGGCGGTGACCGGACTGGCGGAGACGCTCGACGAAATCGACGAGGCGCAGCTCGCCACCGCGTTCCGCACCCTCACCGAGACCTTCGCCGACACCCCGGGTAGCGTGCGGTCCTCGTTGGACGGGCTCGCACGGCTCTCTCGGACGGTCGCCGACCGGGACGCGCAGCTACGGGAGCTGCTGGCCCGGGCGCGGAACGTCACCGAGGTCCTCGCCGACCGGGACGAGGAGTTCCGGCGGCTGGTCGCCGACGGGTCCGCGCTGCTGGCCGAGGTGAGTCGGCGTCGGGACGCGATCCACGAGCTGCTGGTCGGCACCCGTGACCTGGCCGCCCAGCTCTCCGGGCTGGTCGCCGACAACCGGACCACGCTGGAGCCCACCCTGCGCCAGCTCCGCGAGGTCGTCGCCGTGCTGCAACGGAACAAGGACGAGTTGGAGCAGACGCTACGGACGGTGGGTCCGTTCCTCGAGGCCTTCACCAACGTGCTCGGCAACGGTCGCTGGTTCGACTCGTACCTGCGCGGGCTGCTGCAGCCGTACGTGCCGACGACGGGAGGTCGCTGATGCGCCGGACGGAACCGGTCGGACGGTGGCGACGGTGGCTCGCCGCCGGGGTGACGGTGGTGGTCGCCGCGGTCGGGGCCGTCGTCGTGCTGCGCCCCGGTACGCCCCAGCACCGCCTCGTCGCCCACTTCGCCCGGGCGGTCGGCGTCCACCCCGGCTCCGACGTACGGGTGCTCGGGGTACGGATCGGCGAGGTCGTCGCCGTCGTCCCGGCCGGGCGTACCGTCCGGGTGGAGCTGCGGTACGACGGCGACCAGGAACTCCCGGCCGACGTTCGGGCGGTGATCGTGCCGCCGAGCCTGGTCAGCGACCGGTACGTACAGCTCACCCCCGCCTACGCCGGCGGTGCCCGGCTGCCCGACGGCGCGGAGCTGCCGGTCGAACGGACGGCGGCGCCGATGGAGATCGACGACATCTTCCGGGCGCTGGACGAGTTCAACCGGGCGCTGGGGCCGACGGGGGCGAACGCCGACGGCGCGCTGTCGGAGCTGCTCGCCGCGGGCCGGGCCAACCTGTCCGGCAATGGCGCGGCGCTGCACGAGACCCTCGACGGGCTCTCCGACGCCCTGGAGACGCTGGCCGACGGCCGGCAGGACCTCTTCGGCACGGTCGCGAACCTCCAGCGGTTCGCCACCGCGCTGGCCCGCAGCGATCAGCAGGTCCGCGCCTTCAACCAGCAGCTCGCCGACGTCGCCGGGCAGCTCACCGCCGAACGCGACGACCTCGCCGCCGCGCTGCGCAACCTCGCGACCGCACTCGACGAGGTGACCCGGTTCGTCCGGGACAACCGGACCATCCTCGCCGCCAACGTGGAGGCGCTCGCCGACGTCACGAACGTGTTGGTCCGGCAGCAGCGGGCGATCATCACGATCCTGGACGTGGCGCCGCTGGCGCTCTCGAACCTCAACCTCGCGTACAACGCCCGGTCGGGAACGCTGGACACCCGGGACAACCTCCTCGGACCGTACGACCCGGCCGCCTACATCTGCGCGGCGCTGGTCGACGTGCTGCCGGTGCGGGAGGTGCCGGAGCGCTGTTTCGCGCTGGCCCAGACCCTCCGGCTCGAGAAACTGCCGCTCCCCGAGGAGCTGCGCGCACTGCTCAACCTGCCGCCACGGGGCGAACCGGGCCGTACCCCCGCTGCCCCGGACGCGACGGCGGCCGGATCGTCGGGGGCGTCCGAGACTCCCCTGCCGGGGCTGCCCGGTCCGGAGGCGTCGCTCGACCGCACCCTCGGCGGGATCCTGCGGGGTCCCCGATGAGCGGCGCCACGGCGGCCCGGCCGCGACCCGAATCGCGCGCCCGGTCCAGGACGCGCAGCGCCACCGTCCCCGCGCCGCGCGCCACCCGACTCCGGAGCCGGCACGTCGCGGCGTTGACCGCGGCGCTGCTCGGGATCTCCGGCTGCACCGTCGACCCGGCCGACCTGCCGCTGCCGGGTGGTGCGCCCTCCGGCCCGGCGTACCGGGTGACCGCGGAGTTCACCGACGTCCTCGACCTGGTGCCGCAGGCCGCGGTCAAGGTCAACGATGTCACGGTCGGCTCGGTCGAAAAGATCGCGCTCGCCGGTTGGACCGCCCGGGTGCGGATGCGGGTGGACCGTACGGTCCGGCTTCCCGCCAACGCCACCGCGGCGGTGCGGCAGACCAGCCTGCTCGGTGAGAAGTACGTCGCGCTCGCCGCCCCGGTGACCGAGGCACCGGTCGGCGAGCTCGGCGACGGCGGGGTCATCCCGCTGGCCAGGACGAGGCGGTCGGCCGACGTCGAGGAGGTGCTGGCCGCGCTCGGCCTGCTCCTCAACGGCGGCGGGCTGGCCGAACTCAAGACGATCAGCCGGGAGCTGGCGGCGGCGCTGGAGGGGCGGGAGTCCGACGTCCGGGAGACGCTGCGCCAGCTTGAGACCTTCGTCGGCGGGCTCGACCGGCAGAAGGCCGACCTGGTCCGGGCGGTGGAGGCCCTCGACCGGCTCACCGACCGGCTTGCCCGGCAGCGGGCGGTGCTCGGCGATGCGCTGGACGCGCTCGACCCCGGCCTCGCCGTCCTGGCCGACCAGCGCCGGCAGCTCGGCGCCGCCCTGACCGCGCTCGGCGAACTGGGCCGGGTCGGGACCCGGGTGGTCACCGCGAGCCACGAGGGGACGGTGGCCAGCCTGAGAGAGTTGCAGCCGATCCTGGAGCAGTTGGTCCGGGCCGGCGACGACCTGCCGAAGTCGCTGGACTTCATGCTGTCGTACCCGTTCCCGCCGAACGTCACCGGCGCGATCGTCGGCGACTTCATCAACCTGTCGGTCACCGCCGATCTCGACGCGGCCGCGATCCTGGCGAACCTCTTCTCCGCCACGCCGGTCGATCGGGAGCCGAACCGCGACGGCCGGCGGAACGATGACCGCGGCGCCGCCCGGCCGGACCGCTCCGGGGGTTCCCGGCCGGACGGTCCCGGCCGCGGTGACGGCGAACGCCCCGGCGGCGTCGGTCCGGTGCTGCCCGGCATGCTGCCCGAGATCTGCCTCCCGGTCGGCAAGCTGCTCCCCCTCGACTGGCTGCCGCCGTTGCTGCCCGAGTGCGAGTTGCCCCCCGACTGCGACCTGCTGCGCCCCGGGTCGTCGCCGCCGGAGGGCGGCCTGAAGCCGCCGGACGGGGGGGTACCGCCGGGAACGGTCTTCCCGCCCGGCACCCGCCTGCCGCTCGGGACCATCCTCACCCCGGGCTGCCTGCTCCCGGGCCCGACCGGCGAGACCAGCGGACGCCGCGGAGGGCTGCTCGACCTCCTGGGCGGAGGGCTGCTGGGATGATCGGTCGTGCGGCGAGGCTCCAGGTGCTGGCCTTCCTCGTGGTCAGCGTGCTCGGCATCGGGTACGTCGGCGTCCGGTACGTCGGGCTGGGCGACCGGCTCCTCGGCCGCGGGTTCCTGGTGCACGCCGACTTCGTCGAGGCGGGTGGCATCTTCCCGAACGCGCCGGTCAGCTACCGGGGGGTGCCGGTCGGGCGGGTCGAGGCGGTGACCCTGCGCGACGCCGGGGTTCGGGTCGACCTGCGGCTGGACCGAGGCGTACGGGTGCCGGCGAATCTCCGGGCGGTGGTGTCGCAGCGCTCCGCCGTCGGGGAGCAGTACGTCGACCTACGCCCGGAGACCGACACCGGCCCGTACCTGGGCGACGGATCGGTGATCCCGGCCGACCGGACCGGCGTGCCGCTCGCCCCGGAGACGCTGTTGGCCAACCTGGACGCGCTGGTGCGCTCGATCGACGCCGACGACCTGGCGGTGGTCATCGACGAGCTGGGCGCCGCGTTCCAGGGCAACGAGGCGGCGCTGCGGCGGATCCTCGACGCGGGCGACGCGCTGCTGGCCGAGGCGACCGCGCGGCTGCCCGAGACCGTGGCGCTGATCCGGGACGGCCGGACGGTGCTGCGTACCCAGGAGGAGTCGGCGGATGCGCTGCGTCGGTGGGCGGACGGACTGGCCCGGCTCGCCGCGACGCTGCGGGCGGCCGACCCGGACCTACGCCGGATCCTCGCCGACGGACCACCCGCCGCCACCGAGCTGGTCACGTTGCTCCGCGACCTGGATCCCGCCGTCGGCACCCTGCTCGGCAACCTGGTCTCGGTGACCGGGGTCGCCACCCGCCGGCTGGCCGGGATCGAGCAGCTGCTCGTGGTCTATCCCCTGGTGGTGGACGGCGGGTTCACCGTCGCGCCGGGCGACGGTACGGCGCACTTCGGCCTGGTGGTGAACGTCGGCAACCCGCCCTCCTGCGTCTACCGGGCCGGCACCACCCGCTGCACGCCGGGCGAGACGGCCCGCGGCTCCAGCGTGCGGGGCAGCGGCAACGCGCCCCGCCCCGGGGGCACCGACCCGGCGCCGACACCGGGACCGATCGGAGACGCCGGGGACGGGCCGACCGACCCGCCGGACTCGGGGGCCACCGTCGCCGGCTACGACCCCTCGACCGGACTCGTCCTCGGGCCGGGCGGCGCGCCGTTGATGTTCGGCGCGACCGGCGGACAGTACCGGCTCGCCGGCGACGAGTCCTGGAAGCAACTCCTGCTCGCCGGCCTGGCGCCCTGACCGTTCGAAGGAGTGTGCACGATGTCGCGAGGCGAGGAGCGCAGGTTGAAGCTGGTCAGGACCCCACCGCCGGCCGATCCCGCCGGGGGCGGCGACGCCCCGGCGCCGGAGGAGCCGCCGGCCGGGGCGGAGCCGCCGGCGGTGGCGGTGCGCCCGTCGGCCGGTGTGGCCCGCGCGGCGGTCCGGCGGCGGCGCGCGACCCCGCGCCGGACCGTGGTCCGCCGGGTGCCGGCGCCGGATCCCGTGGCGGAGGTGCTGGCCCGGCTCGACGAGGAGCCGGTCGGGCTCCTCGACACGGCGCCGACCCCGCCGATCGCCGAGAGCGCCGGGGACGACGGCTCCGACCCGTCCCCGCCCGACCAGGCTACGACGACGACACCGACGTCAGAGCCGACCACCGCCGCCGCGGCCACGACGGCGGAGACGGCGACGCGGCGCCGGCCGCTGGTGACGGCGGCGCTCGCCGTCGCACTCTGCGCGGCGCTCGCCGCCGCGGGTTTCTTCGGTTACCGCTGGTACCAGGACCGGACGCTGACCCGGGCACACGCGGCGGCCCTGGCCGCCGCCCGCCAGACAACGGTCAACTTCGTCTCGGTCAGCGCCTCCAGCGTGGACAGCGACCTCCAGCGGATCGTGGCCGGAGCCACCGGTGAGTTCAGGGAGGAGTTCCTGCGCGGCCAGCCCCAGGTCCGCGCGGCCGTCATCGAGAACAAGGTGGAGTCGACCGGCACCGTACTCCGCGCCGGCCTGATCTCCGGTGACCGGCGCACCGCCGTCGTCCTGGTCGCCGTGGACGCCACCGTCAAGAACGTGCACGCCCCGGAGGGCCGGGTCGCCCACTACCGCATCCAGGTCGACCTGACCCACGACCGCGACTCCGACACCTGGCTGGTGTCCCGACTCCAGTTCGTCGGCTGAGAGGGGAAACGCCGTGACCATCGTCGCCACGCTCGCCCGCCGGCTCACCCCGCGACGGCGGCGGGATCGGGCACCGGCCACCGGGCGGCGGCGCCGATCCGGCGACCGGCTGATCGCCGTCCTCGCCGTCCTCACCGTGCTCGCCGCCGGCGCGGCCGGCACCGCCTGGTACGCCCAGCGGCAGGCGCAGGCCCGCGACACCGCGGTACGCCAGGCACTCGCGACCGCCACCCCCGCCGCGAAGGCGATCTTCTCGTACGACTACCGGAACTTCGACGCCAGCGTGTCGAACGGGCGGGCCTTCGTCACCGGCGCGTTCGCCGACGAGTACGCGGAGACGACGGCCGCGCTGAGGTCGACGGCGATCGCCGAGCAGGCGGTGGTGCTCGCCGAGGTCTCCGCCAGCGGCGTGATCGAGGCGGAGCCCGATCGCGTCGAGCTGCTCGTCTACCTCAACCAGTACCGGCGCAACGCCAACACCGACGGGGAGAAGGTCGACCAGAACCGGGTCGTCCTGGAGCTGCGTCGGGTCGGCGCGGAGTGGAAGGTGGCGCGGGCGACCGCCATCTGAGCCGGGGGGCGGTGGCGGCCGACCGTGCCGGGAGCGACGGGTCGACGGGTCGATGGCGACGCCGACGCGCGCTGGTCGTACCGTGGCGGTGTGGGTTCTGAGGTTCGGGTCACCTGGTGGGGGCACAGCACCATCTGGCTGGAGGACTCCGGCGTCCGGCTGGTGACCGATCCCGTGCTGCGGGACCGGGTCGCGCATCTGCGTCGCCGGCGCGGCCCGACGCCGCGGCTGTCCGGACCGCCCGACGCCGTGCTGGTCTCGCATCTGCACGCCGACCATCTCGACCTTGCCACGCTGCGTAACATTCCACTCACCGCCACCCTCGTGGTCCCGGCCGGCGCCGGCCCGTTCCTGCGGCGCCGGCTCGGGGCGGACACCACCCGCCGTACGGTTGAGCTCGCTCCCGGCGAGTCGACGCGGGTGGGTGCGGTCACCGTACGCGCCGTCCCCGCGGTCCACGACGGCGGCCGGGGTCCCTGGTCGCGGCACCGGGCGGTCGCGGTCGGCTACACCATGCACGGGGCGGCGAACATCTGGTACCCCGGCGACACCGGGCTCTTCGAGGGCATGTCCACGCTCGGCCCGTTGGACCTCGCGCTGGTGCCGGTCGGCGGGTGGGGTCCGACCCTCGGTGCCGGCCACCTCGACCCGGCGCAGGCGGCCGAGGCGGTCCGCCGCAGTGCCCCGCGGCACGCGGTGCCGGTGCACTTCGGCACCTTCTGGCCGGCCGGTCTGCCCCTGCGGCGGGGGATGTTCCACGATCCGGGCGCGCGCTTCGCCGCCAGGGCCGCCGAGGTCGCGCCCGCCACGCGGGTCACCGAGCTGCCGCCCGGGGGAACACTCGCGTTGGACCACGTCCGGTGACCGACGCCATCGAGCTGCTGACCCCGCTCTTCCTGGTGGTGGCCTTCGGTGCGGTGGTGCCGGTCGTCCCCACCGGCGCCGCCGTCAGCGCGGCGGCGGCCCTCGCCTTCCACCGGCACTCCCTGGCCGTCGTCGCGGTGGTGCTGACCGGGGCGGTGGCCGCCTACCTGGGCGACGCCGTCACCTACCTGGCCTGCCGCCTCGGCGGTGAGCAGCTGGCCCGCCGCCTACGGTGGATCCGCGGCGGGCAGCGGCTCGACGGACTCGTCGCGCGGCTGCGGGCGCGGGCGGTGCCGGTACTGCTGGTCTCGAGGCTGCTGCCCGGCGGGCGGATTCCGGTGCTCCTCACCGCCGCGCTGATCGGCGTGGACGGGCGGCGCTTCGCGTTGGCGAACGCGCCGGCCTGCGTCCTCTGGTCCGGGGTGTACGCCGCCATCGGGATGCTCGGCGGCTCGATCTTCCCCGAGCCCTGGCAGGGGGTGCTGGTCGCGGTGGCCCTGGTGGTCGTGATCACGCAGGTCCCCGACCTGGTCCGGCGCCGCAGCCGGGTCTGAGCGGCGCAGGCCGAGCATCCGCTGCCAGGCGGTGAGCTGGCGGTAGATGCTGTCCGGCCCGACCAGCGGGGCCTCGGTGACCGGCCAGTCGGCCGGATGAACCAGAAAGGCGTCGTTCTGCCATCCGCCCAGCCCGCCGTGGCTGCCGACCAGCTCCTCGAACGCCGCGACGTCCTCCGTCCCGGGGTCGAACGCACTGAGCAGGACGAGGTCCCCGACGTGCGCCATCTCCTGGTGCCGCAGCAGGTCGGTACGGGCGTGCGGTCCGTAGCCCCGCAGCGGGTCCGTGCCGGTGACCCGCCCGTCCCGTAGGCGGTGTTCGCCCTCACCGCCGATCGCCACCGGTCCGTCCTCGTCGCCGACGACGATTACGCCGATCCCGGGGTGCGCGGCGAGCCCGGTCAGGAGGCCGGGGTACGCGGCGTCGATCTCCGCGCGGGAGAGTTTCCCGGGTCGTCCGGGCAGGTAGACCATTGCCAGGTTGCCGGAGGCGACCACGACCGCCGCGTCCGGACGGGCGGCGGCCCGGCCCGGCTCCTCGTCGGTCGTCCCGCCGTGTCGCGTCCCGAGGGTGGCGAGGGCTCGGGGCGGCGCCACCGACCCGGGCAGGAGTCGGCCGGCCAGCTCGGCCGGTACCGTGTGCCCGCCCGGCCAGGCGCCGGCCGATTCAACCGCCCCGGCGGAGGCGGCGGAGGTGTCCCGCGGCTCGACCGCCGCGCCGGAGGCGGGGCCCGCCCGCGCGACGGCGGGGGTGGCCGCACCGCGCGGCCTCGGGCCGGCCGGATCCGGGTCCGGTGTCGCGCCTGCCGGATCCGGCGCCGGACGGACCGGATCGGGGTCCGGTGGCCGCGCCGCCGCGCCGCGTGGCGCCGGCGCCGCGGCGGCCCGGGTCGCGGCGACGGATGCCGCGGCGGCGCGCGAGTCCTGGACCAGCCGGTTGACCACCTCGGTCAGCGACTCGCCAAACTGCTGCTGGAACGTCTCGCCCTGGCTCTGCCCGTGGTCGGAGAGGACGACCAGGTGGTACCGGCGGGCTGCCTCGGCCGAGAGCCGCTGTACGACCCCGAGCACCTGGTCGAGCCGTACCAGCGCGTCCAGCGCCTCGGGACGGGCCGGTCCGGCGTGGTGGGCCACCTCGTCGTAGTCCACGAAGTCGCAGAAGATCACCGGGGCGCCGAGCGCCATCTGCTCAGCGATCAGCGTGACGTTGACGTCGCGCAGGATGCCGGTCAGCGGACGCAGCGCCAGGAAGGCGCCGGTACGTTCGATCCGCGGTCGAACGTCGCGTAGCCGCTGCGCCCGCGCCTGGTACAGCTCCCGCAGCAGGCCACCGATACCGAGCACGATGGCCCGGGTGAGGCCGTACGGGCTGGTCATGAAGGCCGCGTAGCCCCGGGCGGAGCGACCGGGCAGGGCCGCACGGCTGACCGTGAACAGGGTGGCGGGCGCGTCGCCGGCGAAGACGTTGCTGATGCTCGTCCCGCCGTCGCGGAGCAGCCCCCGCCCGACCGACATCCGGCGCTCGATGTCGGCGGCGTCCCGGGGCCGGCTGGCCACCATGAGCCGGCCGGTCTGCTTCTCGTACCAGCGGAATGCCGGCACGTTGCTGCGGTCGCCGTACAGGATGCCGGCCTGTGCCGCCGGCGTCGTCGCGGGGAGGCCGGTGTGCCAGGAGGTCATCCGGTGACTGCGGGTGCGCAGCCACCGGCCGAGGTTGGGCAGGTTGCCGGCCTGCACCGCCCAGCGCAGCAGCGGGGTGGAGACCCCGTCGAGCTGGATGATGACCAGACCCTCGCCCCCCGCGGCGGTGTCGTGCCGGGCCGCCCGCCGTACCTTGCGCATCAACCGGCGGTTCTCGTTGACGAAGGCGTCGTCGGTGCCGGCATCGATCAACCAGTTGACGATGGCGGCGAGCGCCACCGCGGTCCAGGACGCGGCGACCGCGGCCGGCAGTCCGGACAGGTGCGCCTGGGGTGCCAGCCGCAGCGCGACGTAGAAGACGATCGTCTGCACGCTGGCGCCCATGATCAGGACGGCGAGTCCGCCCAGCACCGTGGCCAGGGCGAGGAGCAGCGGACGCAGCAGCGCCCCAACACAGGCGACCAGCACGACCAGCCAGAGCACGGCGGTCAGCCCGTCGGCGTCCACGCCGGGCATCAGCCACAGCGTGCCGGCCAGCACGAGGAACGAGGTGACCAGGCTACGGGCCAGTTCCCGCAGCCGGGCCACGGTCGGCCGCCAGGCGCGCAGTTCGCTGAGGACCAGCCGGCCGCGTCGGGGTGGGGACCCGGTCGGCGAGGAGGGCGAATCTCGGCGCGCGGTCACCGCCCCACCTTGGCACACGGCCGCCTCCGCTGAGCCGGTCGCCCGCCGCCGTCGCGCAGGATGTGACCATGGCAATAGGTGGAGCGACGCCACCACGCGGGGTGACCCGGGCCGCCGGCCACCTGTCGCGCCGCGCCCGGCGCTGGTTGACTCTCCTGCCATGACGGACGATCCCCACCCCGACGCCGGCGCCGGACCGGCCGAGGGAGCGGCCGGCGAGACGCTCACCGGCCGTACCGCCGACGGCGGAGCAGGCGCCGACGGCGGCCGGTTGCTCTGCGAGCCGTACCTGCTGGATCCGGACGCCGCGGGCGTCCACGTCGTCTGGCACACGGAACCGCCCGGAACCGCCCAGGTTGTCCTGGTCGGCCCGGCGGTGGTCGGGATGACCGGCCGGGAGGCCCGGGACGCCGCGACGGGCGCCGGAGCCTCCGGAGCCGGGTGGCGCCGATTCGACGCCCGGACCCACCGGCTGACCCGGACCCGGGAGGACGCCGACTCGCGGGTTCCGGGCCGGACCTACTCGGAGGTGACGCCCCGCCCGGTGTACCGGCACCTCGCCCGGGTCACCGGCCTGGCGGCCGGCCGTACGCCGTACCGGGTGGTGTCGATCGACGACCAGGGCCGGTCGACGGTGACGCCGGCGTACTCGCTCGCCCCGGCGGTACCACCCGGTCGGGGCGTACGGCTGCTGCTCACCAGCGACCACCAGTTGGCGCGGATGACTCCGGCCAACCTGGCGAAGGTCGCCGAAACCGTCGGGGTGTGCCTCGACGGTGTGCTGATGGCGGGCGACATGGTCAACGTGCCGGACCGGGCCAGCGACTGGTTCGACAGCGCTGCCGGCCCGGCCTTCTTCGCCGCGATGACCGGGCGGGCGGCGACGATCGCCGGCCGGACCTACCGGGGCGCGGAGCTGCTGCAGCACACCCCGCTCTTTCCCGCGATCGGCAACCACGAGGTGATGGGCCGCCAGTCGCGGGCGGGGAGCCTGACCAGCCAGTTCGCCCACCCGCGACCCGCCGAGTGGGACGTCACGACGTACGAGGAGCTGTTTCCCCACCCCCGCAGCGAGGCGGGCGGGCCCCGATGGTGGTCACGGACGATCGGCAACGTCCACCTCGTCACGCTCTTCGTCACCGGGATCTGGCGGCCGCACGTGGCGGACGGCCCCAGCACGTTCGCCGAGGGCGCGGCGGACCTGGCGCACCCGGAGCGCTGGGGTTACGGCCGGTTCATCTTCGAGCCGGTGCACCGGGGCTCGGCGCAGTACCGCTGGCTGGCGCGGGAACTCACCTCGGAGGCGGCCCGCGCCGCCCGGTTCCGGGTGGTGATGTTCCACCACTCCAGCCACGGACTCGGGGACAACTCGACGCCCGCGTTCACCGACCCGGTCCAGCGTGTCGAGCGCGACCCGGCGACCGGCGCGGTCACCGTCGTCCGGTACGCCTATCCGCTCGCCGAGGATTACGTCCTGCGCGACCTGGAGCCGCTCTTCTCCGCCTCCGGCGTACACCTGGTGCACACCGGCCACACCCACCTGTGGAACCGGTTCCGCAATGCCGCGGGGGTGAACTGGCTGGAGACCTCGAACGTCGGCAACAGCTACGGCGCGTACGACGTGACGTCCGGGTTGTCCCGGCCGCTGCCGGACGGCCCGGACCACGTCCGGCAGGGTGACCCGGGCGGGCTGCGCCCGATCGTGCCGACGATCGCGCCGCTCACCGACTCAGCGGGTACCCCGCTGCCGTACGTCGCCAGCAACGACATCACGGTCTTCTCGATCCTGGACTCGGCGGCCGGGGTGGTCCGGTCGTACCGGTTCGACACCCGGGAGCCGGACGCGCCGGCGCTGCTGTTCGACGAGTTCCCGCTGGCCTGACGGCGGCATCCGATGCTCGGGCTCCTCCCGTCCGCCCGGCGGTCCGGCTCATCTCCGGCTCATCCCGTCCGCCCGGCGGTCCGGCTCGGCCGGCTCAGTCCGGCGGCTCCGGTGGGCTCACCGTCTGGTCGGAGCGGCGCCGTTCCAGGAACGAGTCGGGCGCCGCCGACGCCTCGGCGATGTGCCGGTCAACCCCATCCGTCCGGGGATCGGACTCGGCCAGCGCCGCGGCACCCGCCTCCCGCCGGTCGGACTCGGCCAGGATCGCCGCCGCCTGCGCCTCCGGGTCGTCGCTCCCGACGGAGCGCTCCTCCGGCAGCAGGTGGTCGGCCCGGTACTCGACCCGGTCGCCGTGCTGTTCGCTCATGCGCCGGTCATACCCGCCTCGGCCCGTCGTCACGCCGCCGTCGGGCCGGTCGCCGTGCCGTGACCCCGGTCAGTCGTCCCGACGAATCCCCTTGAGGTGGCGGCCCAGCTCCCGGGCGATCTCCCGGTTCGCGTCCCGCTCGGCCAGGACCTGCCGCTTGTCGTACGACCGCCGGCCCCGGGCGATGCCGAGCTCGACCTTCGCCCAACCGTTCTCGAAGTACAGCGACAGGGGCACCAGCGTCAGGCCGGGCTCCCGGACCCGGCTCAGGATCCGGTCGATCTCCGCCCGCCGCAGCAGCAGCTTACGCATCCGGCGCGGCTGGTGGTTGGTCCACGTCCCGTACACGTACTCCGCGATGTGCAATCCGTACAGCCAGATCTCGCCGTCCCGCTCCTGGGCGAAGGCGTCGACCAGCGAGGCGTGCCCGGCCCGCAGCGACTTCACCTCGGTGCCGCGCAGCACGATCCCCGCCTCGTACGTCTTCAGAATCGTGTAGTCGTGCCGGGCCTTCCGGTTCGTGGCGATGACCTGCCGGCTGTGTCGTCTGGACGTGACGGCTCCCTCCCCGCCCACCCATCGATGAACGGGGGGCCCCAGACGCGAACGGCGCCACGCTGCCCGAACCCGCTACCCCACCCTGGCCTGCCTCAGGGCCGGCTGGCGCGGACCGCCAGCACCTGTAACAGGGGCGTACGACACCTGACCCCATCCCGGACCCGGCCACCAGCAGGCCCACACCATTCGCCAGACGGATGTGCCCCGAGCCGCCAAGTCACCAGGGCCCCGGTCGTCGATCTTCCGCCGGTGACTGGCCCACGGCAACTGTGGCCAGCGGTCAGCCGCCCACGTCATATGCCGGAAGGGCATACGTGATGCTCGAGCGCCGGGATGGTGAACGGCTGTCCGGCGCGTGGCCATTCGGCGGTGAGCCGATCCATGCTGTCGCCGAACGCGCGCATGAGCATCGCGACGGCGGGCTGGTCCGGGTCGAGCCCGAGCAGCAGGCAGGTGTCGCGTAGGCCCTCGCTGCGGGCGGCCTCGAACTCCGCGGTGGCCTCGGGGGTGCCCGCGTGCGTGAGGATCAGGTTCAGGGCCAGCTCGGGGTGGGCCGCCAGGTAGCTGAAGTGGTCTCTCCAGTGGGCGCGCAGGCGCTCGCCCGGCGGCAGTTCCGGGTCGGTCGCCGCGAGGTCCCGATTTCACCTGTCACCGCCACTCCCCCGGCCCGCCGCTCTGGACCAGCAGGACGACCCGCAGGGCGCGCCCGCCCCGGCGCGTCGGCGACGCCCGACGCCCCCAGCGTGGACGCCCACGACCCGAGCCTCACCACCGACCGGGCTCCCCGATGGGGGCGCGCGTCAGCCGGGCATTGGGATCGGCGCCGAGGGACAGCGGCGAGGGCGGGACGTCGGCGCGGACGAGGAGGTCACCCACGGCGGCGATCATGGCGCCGTTGTCGGTGCAGAGCCGGGGTGCAGGGACGCGCAGGGTGACGCCGGCGGCGGCGCAGCGCTGCTCGGCGAGGGTCCGTACACGACTGTTGGCGGCGACGCCGCCGACGAGCAGCAGGGTGTCGATGTCGTGGTCGCGGCAGGCGTCGACGGCCTTGCGGGTGAGGGTGTCGGCGACGGCTTCCTGGAAGGATGCCGCGATGTCGGCGACCGGTAGCGGGCCCGGGTGCCGTTCGATCCAGCGGGCGACGGCGGTCTTCAGGCCGGAGAAGGAGAACCGGTAGGGCGGGTCGCCGGGCGCGGTCATGGGGCGGGGAAAGGCGATGGCGGTGGGGTCGCCGTGGCGGGCCATGGCGTCGATGGCCGGGCCGCCCGGGTATGGCAGGCCGAGCAGGCGGGCGACCTTGTCGAAGGCTTCGCCGGCCGCGTCGTCGGCGGTGTCGCCGAGGTGGATGACGGGGTCGCGGGCGAGGTCGGCGAGCAGCAGCAGGCTGGTGTGGCCACCGGAGACGATCAGCGCGATGCTGCGCTCGGGCAGCGGGCCGTGGTCGAGGATGTCGGCGGCGGCGTGACCCGCGAGGTGATGTACGCCGTAGAGGGGAAGGCCGAGGGCCAGGGCATAGGCCTTGGCCGCGGCGAGGCCGACCTGTACGGCGGTGGCGAGCCCGGGGCCGGCGGTGGCGGCGACGGCGTCGATGTCGGCGAAGCGGATACCGGCGCGGTCGAGGGCGTGGCGCACCATCGGGGTGATGGCGTGCAGGTGGGCGCGGGCGGCGATCTCGGGCACGACGCCACCGAAGCGGGCGTGCTCGTCCATGCTCGTGGCGAGCGCGTCGCCGAGCAGGACGCCGTCGGCGACGATGCCGACGCCGGTCTCGTCGCAGGACGTCTCGATGCCGAGGACGACGGGCACCGGTCAGCCCTGATTCGTGCCGACGCCGACGCCGGGGTGCTCGGCCGCGGCGGCCAGCAGCCGTTTGCGGAGGCGGGCGGGTAGCCGGTCGACGTAGACGAGTCCGTCGAGGTGGTCGACCTCGTGTTGCAGACACCGGGCGAGGGTTCCGGTGCCGTCGATCCGGACCGGCTGGCCGTGCACGTCGACGCCGGTGACGGTGGCGGTGGCCGGCCGAGTGACCTCGGCGTACTGGCCGGGTACGGACAGGCAGCCCTCGGAGTCGGTGACGAGGACGCGTTGCTCGGGCAGGTGCAGGACCGGGTTGATCACGTGGGCGACGGCGCGTGCACCGGTGGCGTCGGGGCAGTCGAGCACGAAGATCCGGGCGTCGACGCCGATCTGGTTGGCGGCCAGTCCGACGCCGTTGGCGGCGTACATGCTGGCGAACATGTCTGCGACGAGTTGGGCGAGGGCGTCGTCGAAGACGGTCACCTCGGCGCAGCGACGGTGCAGCACCGGGGTGCCGTACCGCGTGACGGGTCGTGGGGTGCCGGTGGGCGTCTGCACGGTGGCCCATACTATGCAACCACCAGCTAGTTGCAAAGGTATGGCAACTACCAAAGACTTGCAGTTAGGGCGGATGGTATGCGGACGGCGGAGATCAAGCGGCGTTTTCTGGCGCACTTCGAGGCCAACGGTCATGCCGTGGTGCCGTCCGCTCCGCTGCCGGCGGTTGATGATCCGAAT
>NZ_RJWA01000007.1 GCF_003762835.1 Micromonospora sp. HM5-17
CGCTCTCGTTCCGGCAGGTCACGCAGGTGCGGGATCGGCGAGGGCAGCAACCAGAGGACCCCGGCCAGGGCGCCGACGGTGGCGATCCACAGTGTCGGGCGTACGCCGAGCGCGCTGCCGAGCGTGCCGCCGAGGAGCGCACCCACCGGTCGGATGCCGTAGTTGATGGTGCGTTTGACCCCGGTCACCCGGGCCAGCAGCGGCTCCGGGATCACCGCGGTCTGCACCGCCCCGCTGGTGATGTCGAGCAGCATGACTCCGAGACCGGCGAGGAACTCCGCGGCCACGAGTGCGGCCAGCACCGCCCAGGTCGGGCCACCCGCGAGCGGCACCAGGAGCAGGGGCGCCGGGAAGAGGACGAAGCCCAGCACGACTGCCCGCCCGACGCCGAGGCGTCGGGCCAGTCGGCCGGTGACCGTTGCGCCGAGGAGCGCGCCGAGCGCGCCGGCTCCGATCGCGAGGCCGAGCAGGCTGGGCGACAGGTTCAGTTCGGTGCTGGCGTAGAGCACGAACAGCGCGTGGAACATGTAGTTGAACAGGTTCAGCGTCGTGGTGCCGAGCAGCGTCGCGCGGAGGATCCGGGACCGTACGACGAAGCCGAGTCCCGCGCGGAGGCCGCGGCTCCCGCCTCCGGGATCGGCCGGTGCTGGCTCCGTGGGCCGGATCCGGGCCAGGAACAGGGCGGAGAGCAGGTACGACAGGACGTCCACCAGCAGCGCGATCGGCGCGGTCAGGACCTGGACGAGCAGGCCGCCGAGGCTGGGGCCGGCGACGAACGACAGCGCGCGGCTGCTGCCGATCAGCGAGTTGGCATCGACGTAGTGCCTCCGGGCGACGAGCGACACGAAGAGCGTGCTGTGCGCCACCTCGAAGAGCACGGCGAGGGTGCCGGTCAGGAAGGCCACGACGTAGAGCTGCTCCAGGGCGAGGACGTCGCACAGGTACGCCACGGGCACCACCGCCAGCAGCACGGCCCGGCCGAGGTCGGCGAGGACCATGATCCGGCGCTTGCGTGGGTACCGGTCCAGCCAGGCCCCGACGACCAGGGGGAAGAGCAGGTTGGGCAGCATTGTCGCGGCGGTGAGGTAGCCCATCTCGGCGGGGCCGGCCCTGGTACCGAGGACGGCGACCAGCGGCAGGGCGAGCGTCAAGACCTGGTCGCCGAAGAGCGACACGGTCTGGGCCAACCAGTACCGCCGGAACTGCGGCTGTCGCAGCAGCGCGGGGGCCAGCGGCGGGGCCGGGAGGCCGAGAGGTCTGTCGCGGCCGGGGCGGGGGTGTCCGTGGTGTCGACCTCGACCGCCCCTGGTCCGCTGTTCATCGCGTCGATCCCCGGTCCGCCGACGCGGCGGGATCCGCCGAGGCGGCCGGCGTCGCGGCGGGCGCGCCGGGATCCGCGGGCTTCGGTGATGACGTCGCGGTTGCGGGCTCGGGCGACACCGCCGTACCCGGCGACGCGGCCGGGTCTGCCGGCACGGGCGACGGCGAGCCTGACGGCGGCGCCGGGTCTGCCGGTAGCACGAGCCGGATGAGGCTGATCGGTCGCGCTCCGTCGGGCCGCGCCGAGGGGTCGATCAGCCGGTCGTCGTACGCGGCCAGCAGCGCCTCGATCCGGCGGGTCAGCTCGGCCAGCTCCTCCGCCGTCAGGTACAGGAGGGCGTCGCTGAAGCCGGTCACCGCCCGCCACTCGGCCGGCTCGGCGGTCCGTCGGGCCAGGTGCTGGCGGGCCCGCTCCAGGTAGCGGTCGAGGATCACGCCGTTGAGCTGGTCGGTCGCCGCCCGGCCGGCCGGGTCGTCGGAGCCGTCGTCCCAGGAGGTGACCAGCGCCGTCGCCCGCCAGGGCCGTTCCCGCGCGTCGCCGCCGGGGACGCGCTCCGCGAGGCCGTACTTCGCGAGCTGCCGGAGATGGTACGAGCAGCTGGGCACGCTCTCCCCGAGCCGGTCGGCGGCCTGGGTGGCGGTCATCGGGCCCTCGCGGCGGAGCAGACCGACCAGGGCCATCCGCAGCGGGTGCGCGTACCCCCGTAGGGCGCGGGGATCGGTCAGCCGGATGCTGGGTAGCGCCATACCCTAAAGCTATCTTTAGAAAGAAAGCTTTAGCAAATGACATACCCGGCCGCCGAGGCACGTCGGCTGCCCAAAACCCGGCGGGCGGGTAGATTACGTCTCCAGCCACAGCGGGAGGGTGGAGCGTGCACGAAACGCGGGTGGCGGCCGACGGGCCGCCGGCGGGTGAGCCGGCGGTGCCCGAAGCGCCCCGAACCGAACCACCCCAGCGCGGACCGGTCGGCACCGGAACGGCGGACCCGGACCGGATCCCGGTCGAGTCCTCGGGACCGGCCCCCTTGTCCGAGGACGGGCCGGCACGGTCGGACACCACGCTGGTCGTGGTGACCGGGGTCTCCGGCGGTGGTCGCAGCACCGTCGCCCGGGCGCTCGAGAACGTCGGCTTCTACGTCGTGGACAACCTGCCGCAGGCGCTCATGCTCGACATGGCCGAGCTGGCGTTCCGCGCCGGCGGCGCCGCCCGGCGTACGGCGATGGTGCTGGACGTGCGCAGTCGGGCCTTCTCCACCGACCTTGCCGGGGCGATCCGCGCCCTGAAGGACCGAGGCTTCCAACCCCGGGTCGTCTTCGTGGACGCCGACGACGAGGTGCTGATCCGCCGGTTCGAGAACGTCCGCCGCTCGCATCCGCTGCAGGGCGATGGCCGGCTCGCCGACGGGATCGCGATCGAACGCGGCCTGCTCGAGGAGGCCCGCGACCAGGCCGACGTGATCATCGACACCAGTCACCTGAACGTGAACCAGCTCCGCCGCCGGGTGGAGGAGCTCTTCGGCGCCGAGGACGCCCGGCGGCTACGGGTCACCGTGCTCTCCTTCGGCTTCAAGTACGGCCTGCCGCCGGACGCCGACTTCGTGCTCGACACCCGCTTCCTGCCCAACCCCTACTGGGTGCCGGAGCTGCGTGAGCACACCGGCCGGGAGGAGGCGGTCAGCCGGTACGTTCTCGGCCAGGAGGGCGCCACCACCTTCGTCGAGACGTACACCCGGTTGATCAACGCGACCGCGCCCGGGTTCGAGCGCGAGGGGAAGCGCTACCTGACCGTGGCGGTCGGCTGCACCGGCGGCAAGCACCGTAGCGTGGCGATCGCCGAGGAGCTCGCCACCCGGCTGCGCCAGACCCGGCTCGCGGCCAGCGCCCAGCACCGTGATCTGGGGCGCGAGTGAAACTCAAGGTCGTCGCATTCGGTGGCGGACACGGGCTGGCCGCGTCGTTGCGGGCGCTGCGACACTGCGCGCCCGAGCTGGAGCTGGAGATCACCGCAGTGGTGACGGTCGGTGACGACGGCGGCTCCAGCGGCCGGCTTCGGGCCGAGCGTGGCGCGCTGCCCCCGGGTGACCTGCGACAGGCGCTCGCCGCGCTGGCCGCGGACGAGGCGGACAGCCGGACCAGCGCCGCCCTGTTCCAGCACCGGTTCGCCACCGGCGGACCGGGGCGGGACCCGCTCGCCGGGCACACCGTCGGCAATCTGGTCCTCGTCGGGCTGATGGAACTGCTCGGTGACCCGGTGGCCGCGCTCGACCACGCGGGCCGGATGGTGGGCGCCGTCGGTCGGGTGCTGCCGATGTCCTGCGAACCGGTGGGGATCGAGGCCCGGGTCCGGGGCGCCGACCCGCGTCGACCCCACGCCGTGCAGACCGTACGTGGACAGCACGCGGTCGCGGTGACCGACGGCCGCGTCGAGCTGGTACGGCTCACCCCGGCCGGGCCCCGGGCCTGTCCGGAGGCGTTGGCGGCGGTTCGTGACGCCGACTGGCTGCTCTTCGGCCCGGGCAGCTGGTACACCAGCGTGATCCCGCACCTGTTGGTTCCGGAGCTGGCCGCCGCGATCGTCGCCAGCCCCGCCCGCCGGCTGGTCACACTCAACCTGGCCACCGAGGCGGAGACGCTCGGGCTCTCGCTCGCCGACCATCTGGCGGCGCTCACCTGGTATCTGCCGGAGCTCACCATCGACGTGGTAATCGCGGACGGGAAGGCGGTGGGTGACCCTGAACCTGTGCACCGTGCGGCAGAATCTCTGGGTGCGCGGCTCGTCCTCGCCCCGGTCGCCGTACCGGACGGTGGCCCTCGGCACGATCCCGCGGCGTTGGGCGCCGCGCTGGTGCCTCTCCTGGGCGCCGATCGTTAAGCACGTACGAATCACCGGCATCCGCCGGAACCGGCCCACGAGGTGACGAGAAGATGGCGATGACCGCTGCGGTCAAGGACGAACTGAGCCGGGTCGACGTGCCCAAGCCCTGTTGCCGCCGGGCGGAGATGGCGGCGCTGCTGCGCTTCGCCGGCGGCCTACACATCGTAGCCGGGCGGGTGGTGGTCGAGGCGGAACTCGACACCGGCGCGGTGGCCCGCCGGCTTCGTCGCGAGATTGCCGAGGTGTACGGCTACCCGAGCGAGATTCACGTTCTCGCCTCCGGCGGACTGCGCAAGGGCAGCCACTACATCGTTCGGGTGGTCAAGGACGGCGAGGCCCTGGCCCGGCAGACCGGGCTGCTGGACGTCCGTGGGCGTCCGGTGCGCGGGCTGCCCCCGCACGTCGTGGCGTCCGGTGTCTGCTGTGCGGTCTCGGCCTGGCGCGGGGCGTTCATGGCCCACGGCTCGTTGACCGAGCCGGGCCGCTCCTGCGCGCTGGAGATCACCTGCCCGGGGCCGGAGTCGGCGCTCGCCCTGGTCGGCGCCGCCCGGCGGATCGGCATCACCGCCAAGGCCCGTGAGGTGCGGGGCGTCGACCGCGTGGTGGTCAAGGACGGTGACGCGATCGCCGCGCTGCTCACCCGGCTCGGCGCGCACGCCAGCGTGCTCACCTGGGAGGAGCGGCGGGTACGCCGCGAGGTACGGGCGACCGCCAACCGCCTGGCGAACTTCGACGACGCGAACCTCCGTCGCTCGGCCCGGGCCGCGGTGGCCGCCGCCGCCCGGGTGACCCGGGCGTTGGAGATCCTCGCCGACGACGCCCCCGACCACCTCACCTCCGCCGGGCGGCTGCGTCTGGAGCACCGGCAGGCGTCGCTGGAGGAACTCGGGGCGCTGGCCGACCCGCCGCTGACCAAGGACGCCATCGCCGGCCGGATCCGCCGGCTCCTGGCGCTGGCGGACAAGCGTGCCCGTGACCTCGGCATCCCGGACACCGAGGCGGCGGTCACTCCCGACATGCTCGCGGTGTGAGACCAGCGGCGGTGTGATCCGACCGGTTCGGATTATCCCCCGACGCCGCGCGACGTTCCGCACTCGGATAGGGTCGCAGCGTACGGCGACGGGGCCGGAACCGGCTGACCGCCGTGCGCTTCCGCCGCGGCGGGCCGGGATGACCTAGCAGTGCCCGACTGCAGCGGTCGGCGCACCCATCTTCGCCGCCGGCTGGCTGACGGCGGCGAACCGAAACACGAGGAGATGGAGTCAGTGACCATCCGGGTTGGCATCAACGGCTTCGGCCGGATCGGCCGAAACTTCTTCCGCGCGGTGCTCGCGTCCGGCGCTGACGTCGAGGTGGTCGGCGCCAACGACCTCACCGACAACGCCACGCTGGCGCACCTGGTCAAGTACGACAGCATCCTCGGCCGGCTGCCGCAGGAGGTCAAGGCGACGGCGGACGAGATCACCGTCGGCGGCCACACCGTGAAGGTCTTCTCCGAGAAGGACCCGAGCAAGCTGCCCTGGGGCGACCTCGGCGTCGACGTCGTGGTCGAGTCGACCGGCTTCTTCACCGACGCCACCAAGGCCCGGGCGCACATCGACGGCGGGGCCAAGAAGGTCATCATCTCGGCGCCGGCCAAGAACGAGGACGTCACGGTCGTGATGGGGGTCAACCACGACAGCTACGACCCGGCCAAGCACACCATCATCTCCAACGCCTCCTGCACCACCAACTGCCTGGCCCCGATGGCCAAGGTGCTGCAGGACACGGTCGGCATCGAGCGCGGTCTGATGACCACCATCCACGCGTACACCCAGGACCAGAACCTCCAGGACGGTCCGCACAAGGACCTCCGGCGGGCCCGGGCCGCCGCGCTGAACATCGTCCCGACCTCGACCGGCGCCGCCAAGGCGATCGGCCTGGTGCTGCCCGAGCTGAAGGGCAAGCTCGACGGGTACGCGCTGCGGGTGCCGATCCCGACCGGCTCGACGACCGACCTCACCGTCACCGCGAGCCGGGAGACCTCGGTGGAGGAGGTCAACGCCGCGATGAAGGCCGCAGCCGAGGGCGCGCTCAAGGGCATCCTCACCTACACCGAGGACCAGATCGTCTCCTCCGACATCGTCACCGACCCGGCCTCCTGCATCTTCGACGCCGGCCTCACGAAGGTGATCGGCAACCAGGTCAAGGTCGTCGGCTGGTACGACAACGAGTGGGGCTACTCCAACCGGCTCGTGGACCTGGTCAAGCTGGTGGGTGCCTCGCTGTGATCGCGCGGAGGAGGCTCGCGAACGGAGGACCGGTCCGGTGAGCATCCGAAACCTCGACGACCTGCTTGCCGAGGGAGTGTCAGGTCGGCGCGTCCTGGTGCGCGCCGACCTGAACGTGCCCCTCGACAAGGAGACCGGCGCGATCACCGACGACGGCCGGATCCGCGCGGTGCTGCCGACGCTGACCGCGCTGCGGGACGCCGGGGCCGCGGTCATCGTCTGTTCCCACCTCGGCCGCCCCAAGGGCGCGCCCGACCCGAAGTACAGCCTGGCCCCGGTCGCCACCCGGCTCGGTGAGCTGCTCGGCACGCCGGTCGCGTTCGCCACGGACACCGTCGGGGAGTCCGCCCGGGCGACCGTCGAGGGGCTGTCCGGCGGCCAGGTCGCCCTGCTGGAGAACCTGCGGTTCAACCCGGGCGAGACCAGCAAGGACGAGGCCGAGCGGGGCGCCTTCGCCGACCAGCTCGCAGGGTTCGCCGAGTCGTACGTCGACGACGCGTTCGGCGCCGTGCACCGCAAGCACGCCAGTGTGTACGACGTACCGGCCCGGCTGCCGCACGTGGCGGGCCGGCTGGTGCTGCGCGAGGTCGAGGTGCTGGCGAAGCTGCGCCACGAGCCCGACCGGCCGTACGTCGTGGTGCTCGGCGGCTCGAAGGTCTCGGACAAGCTGGGCGTGATCGAGGCGCTGCTGCCCACCGTCGACAAGCTGCTGATCGGTGGCGGCATGTGCTTCACGTTCCTGCGCGCGCAGGGGCACGAGATCGGCAAGTCGCTCCTCGAGGAGGAGATGGTCGACACCTGCCGGCGGCTGCTGGAGCAGAACGCCGGCAAGATCCTGCTCCCGGTCGACGTCGTGGCGGCGACGGAGTTCAGCGCGGACGCCGAGCACGCGGCGGTGCCGGTCACCGAGATCCCGGCCGACCGGCTGGGGCTGGACATCGGCCCGCGGACCGTCGCCGCGTTCGCCGACGCGATCGGGACCGCCCGGATGGTCTTCTGGAACGGGCCGATGGGCGTCTTCGAGCTGGCGCCGTTCGCCGCCGGCACGCGTGGGGTCGCCGAGTCGATCACCTCGGTGAAGGGCTTCACCGTCGTCGGTGGCGGGGACTCCGCCGCGGCGGTCCGGGCGCTCGGCCTCGACGAGTCGGCGTTCGGGCACATCTCCACCGGCGGGGGCGCCTCGCTGGAGTACCTGGAGGGCAAGGCCCTCCCCGGCATCGTCGCTCTGGAGAAGTAGTGGCCAGCACCCCCGCGCCCGCCCGCCGGCCGCTGATGGCGGGCAACTGGAAGATGAACCTCAACCACCGGGAAGCCAACCTGCTGATCCAGAAGCTGGCGGCCAGCCTCACGGAGCAGCAGTTGACCGACGTCGAGACGGTGGTGTTGCCTCCCTTCACCGACCTGCGCACCGTGCAGAGCGTGGTCGAGGGCGACAAACTGCTGATCGGCTACGGAGCGCAGGACCTGTCGCCGCACCAGTCCGGGGCGTACACCGGAGAGGTCTCCGGCGCGATGCTGGCCGCGCTCGGCTGCCAGTACGTCGTGGTCGGGCACTCCGAGCGGCGGACGTACCACCACGAGGACGACGCGCTGGTGAACGCCAAGGTCAAGGCGGCACTCGCGAACGAGCTGACCCCGATCCTCTGCGTCGGGGAGGGCCTGGACATCCGCGAGCGGGGCGAGCACGTGGCGTACGTGCGCGACCAGCTCGACGCCGCGCTGGCCGGGCTGGACGCCGCGCAGGTCCGGAAGGTGGTCGTCGCGTACGAGCCGGTCTGGGCGATTGGCACCGGCAAGACCGCCACCCCGGAGAACGCCCAGGAGGTCTGTGGCGCGATCCGGGCCCGCCTCGCCGAGCGGTACGACCGGGAGACCGCCGACCAGGTTCGGATCCTCTACGGCGGGTCGGTGAAGGCGGCCAATATCGCCGGTATCATGGCGCAGCCCGACGTGGACGGCGCGCTGGTCGGCGGGGCGAGCCTGGACGCCGAGGAATTCGCGCAGATCTGCCGGTTCCCGGAGCACATCGCCCGCTGACGGTCGCTATCCTTGACGGGCCCCGCGTAGCTGAGAGGACTGACCCCTGCCATGCCAACCTGGTTCGCATACACGTTGATCGTGTTGCTGGTCATCACGAGCGTGCTGCTCACCTTGCTGATCCTGCTGCACCGGGGCAAGGGCGGCGGAATGTCGAGCATGTTCGGCGGGGGGGTCAGCTCCAGCCTGGCCGGCTCGTCGGTTGCCGAGAAGAACCTCGACCGGTACACCGTTCTGGTGGGTCTCGTCTGGTTCGCCTGCATCGTCGGGCTGGGCCTCTGGCTGCGGCTGGCCCAGACCACCTGACCCACCCAGGGCACACGAGCTGCGCGCGGTCCGCTACTGTGGGCCGCGCGCAGTCGTCTGCGCTTGCACCGCGTCATGCCGTTGCCCCACCGACGGACCCCTCTGACGAACGGAGCGAGCAGTCGTGCCCAGTGGCAGCGCCATTCGTGGCAGCCGAGTCGGCGCCGGGCCAGCCCGGCCGCCAGAACGATGTGAACCCGCCCCCCGCCGATCGGTCACCTACTGGTGTGCCAACGGGCACACCGTGACGATCCGGCTGGCGCTCGAGGCGGAAACCCCGGAACTCTGGGACTGCCCGCACTGCGGGCTGCCGGCCGGACAGGATCCGCACAACCCGCCAGGACGGCGGCGGACGGAGCCGTACAAGACGCACCTGGCGTACGTGAAGGAGCGGCGCAGCGAGGCGGACGCCGAGGCGCTGCTCGCCGAGGCACTGGCCGCGTTGCGCCAGCGCCGCGGCGAGCAGTCGTCGAACACGCCCGGCGGATAGGCCGGGAGGCCGGCGACTCGGCCGCCGGCCCGGGCGGTCGCACCCGGCCTGGCTGATCGCCGCCGGCCCGGGGGCGCCGTCGTCCCGGGCGGTCAGGAAACCGGCCGGACCTCGGCCGCCGCGGCCCGGTCCAGCAGCCACCGGGTGGCGCGGACGCCGTGCACCCCGGCGGCCGGTACCGAAGCCGCTCCGCCGGCGCCGAGCGCCGTCCGTACCGCCGCCGCCTTGTCGGCGCCGGCGGCGACCAGCCACACCTCCTGCGCGGTGTTGATCGTCGCCAGGGTCAGGGTGAGCCGGGTCGGCGGCGGTTTCGGGCTGTTCCGGACCGCCGCCACCGAACCGGCCGCCCCGCCGACCGGATGTCCCGGAAAGACCGAGGCGACGTGGCCGTCCTCGCCGACGCCCAACATCAGCACGTCGAAGCGTGGCAGCTCGGCCGCCCCGGCGGCCGCCGCCAGCTCGGCCGCGTACCGAGCAGCGGCGGCCTCCGGGTCGGCGCCGTCCGGACCGTCCGACGCCGGCATCGGGTGGACCCGCTCCGGCGCCAACGGCAGGACGTCGAGCAGCGCCGCCCGGGCCTGGGTCTCGTTGCGGTCCGGGTGACCGGTGGGGAGGAACCGCTCGTCCCCCCACCAGACGTCGACCCGGGACCAGTCAACCGCGTCCCGGGCCGGCAGGTCACGGACGGCCCGATAGACCGCGGCGGCGATCCGCCCCCCGGTCAGCACGATGCTTGCCGTGCCCCGCTCCGCCTGCGCGTCGACCATGGCCACCAGCAGCCGGGCGGCGACCGTCTGGGCCAGGAGGTCGGGGCCGGCGTGCACCACCAGACTGGTCTCGCTCACGCCGCTCCCTGCTGCGCCGGATCCTTCCAGACGTGCACCCGCTGGTGCGGCCGGGAGTCGAGCCCGGAGACCCCGGCGATCGCGGCCAGCGCGTCGGCGTAGATCTGGTCCGGGTCGAGCCGGCGCAGCTCCTCGGCGAGTTCGTCACCGAGCGGACGACGGACCAGCGGCAGCCGCCGGTCGGGCTGCCCGGACCGGCGGAAGATCGCGGTGCTGTCCTCCCGGGTCAGCACCATCTCGTCGCCGTTGGCACAGCGCAACGCGACCTCCCGCATCCGGGGGAACTCCGTGGTGTGCTGCCACTCGGGCTCCAGCCCCAGCCGGGACTTCAGCCAGCCGACCATCAGGGCCGCCGTCGGGTCGCCGGACGGTGCGACGACCCGGGCCGCCGTGACCTGGTTGCCCTCGGTGGTGTCGAAGGCGCCGGCGACGAGGGTGCGCCACGGGGTGATCCGAGCCCAGGCCAGGTCGGTGTCGCCGGGGGCGTAGTCCCGGGCCCGCTGCCGCAGCGCCGCGATCGGGTCGGCCGCCTGGGCGGAGTCGGTGATCCGGCGGTCGGCGACCACACCGAGGAAGTCGGTGGCGATCTCCTCCGGCGGCTCGCCGTGCCACCACGTCACCACCGGTACGTCCGGCACCAGCAGCGGCATCACCACCGACTCGGCGTGCAGGGCGAGCCGCCCGTACATCCGGGCCACCACCGCCTCGCCCGGCCCGAGTCGGCCACCGACGACGATCTCCGCGTCGAGCCGGCTCCGGTCTCGTTCGACGTCGGAGCGGACCACCACGATCATCCGGCACGGGTGGGCGGCCGAGGCGATGGTCACCGCCGCCTCCGCCTCCCGGACCCGGGGCTCGTCGACGACCACGATCAGGGTGAGCGCCATCCCGCTGGCGACCCCGCCCGCGCTGCGTCGTTCCGCGGCCAGCGCCTTGACCACCTCGTTACCGGTGGTGTCCCACAGGCCGATCAACGCTGCCTCCTGGGTGCGTGTTGTGGTTGCGATCCTCGGCGTGTCACGCCCGCCGCCATGACCGACCGTCCCGGGCGAGCAGCTCGTCCGCCGCCCGGGGACCCCACTCGCCGGCCCGGTACGGCTCCGGCCGGGTCCCCGCCCAGGCGGCCTCCAGCGGGTCGATCACCTGCCAGCTCTGCTCGACCTCGGCCGCGTCCGGGAAGAGGGTACGGTCGCCGAGCAGCACGTCGAGCACGAGCCGCTCGTACGCCTCCGGGCTGGACTCGGTGAACGCCTCGCCGTACTGGAAGTCCATGGCGATGTCCCGGACCTCCATGGTGGTGCCGGGCACCTTGGAGCCGAACTTCAGCACCACGCCCTCGTCCGGCTGAACCCGGATGACGAGCTGGTTGTTGCCGAGCATCTCCATGTCGGCGGGGTTGAACGGCAGGTGCGGCGCCTTCTTGAAGATGATGGCGACCTCGGTCACCCGGCGCGGCAGCCGCTTGCCGGCGCGGATGTAGAACGGCACCCCGGCCCAGCGCCGGTTCTGGATGCCGAGGCGGACCGCGACGTACGTCTCGGTGGTGGAGTCCGGCGGCACCCCCTCCTCCTCGAGGTAGCCGACCGCCCGCTTCCCGGCCACCCAGCCCGGCAGGTACTGGCCCCGGACCGTGCCGGTGGCGATGTCCTCCGGCAGGGTGATCGCCCGCAGCACCTTCAGCTTCTCGGTCCGGATCTCGTCGGCGTCGAAGCTGGTCGGCTCCTCCATCGCCACCAGGGCCAGGAGTTGCAGCAGGTGGTTCTGCAGCACGTCACGGGCGGTGCCGGTGGCGTCGTAGAAGGCGGCCCGGGAGCCGATCCCGACGTCCTCGGCCATGGTGATCTGCACCGAGTCGACGTACTGGGCGTTCCACAGTGGTTCGAAGAGGCTGTTGGCGAACCGGAGGGCGAGGATGTTCTGGACGGTCTCCTTGCCCAGGTAGTGGTCGATCCGGAAGACGTCCTCCCGGGTGAAGACGTCGTCGACCAGCTCGTTGAGCGCCCGCGCCGACGCCAGGTCGTGCCCGAACGGCTTCTCCACCACGACCCGGCGCCAGCCGCCGCACTTCTCGTTGTCGGCCATGCCGGTTCGGGCGAGCTGCTTGAGCACGGTGGGGAACGTGGCCGGGGGGATGGAGAAGTAGAACGCGGCGTTGCCACCGATGCCGTGGCTCTCCCGTAGCTCGTTGAGGGTGACGGCGAGCTGGTCGAAGGCAGCGTCGTCGTCGAACGAGCCGCCGACGAACTTGATGTTGCCGGCGAGCCGCGCCCACACCTCGTCGCGCCACGGGGTACGGGCGTGTTCCCGGGCCGCCTCCCGGGCCAACGACTCGAAATCGCCGTCGCCCCAGTCCCGGCGGGCGAAGCCGAGCACCACGAAGTTCGGTGGCAGCAATCCTCGGTTGGCCAGGTCGTAGATTGCGGGCAGCAGCTTCTTGCGTGCCAGGTCCCCGGTCGCCCCGAAGATCACCAGCGCACACGGCTCCGGGATGCGCGGCAGCCGCCGGTCCTGCGGGTCGCGCAGCGGATTCATCACCCCTCCTTCATGTCACGCAGGACCCGCGCCGCCTCCAGCAGCCGGGACACTCCGGCGGCTCGGTCGGTCAGGTGCAGCCGCAGCACCGAGCGGCCCCGCTCGGCGAGCGCCTGCCGGTCGCCGGCGGCCTGCGCGGCCTGCAGCTGGCCAAAGGTGTACGGCTTGCCGGGTACCGGCAGGTCGTCGGTGACCGCGCCGGTGATCTGGAGGAACGAGCCGAGCTGCGGACCGCCCTTGTGGTACTGCCCGGTCGAGTGCAGGAACCGGGGACCCCAGCCGAAGGTGACCGGCCGACCGGAGGCGGCGGCCAGCTCGGGGCGGACCTGCCCGGCCTTGGCGTCGGCGAACCGGTCCAGGTACGCCATCACGGCGAGGTAGCCGGTGTCGCCGAGCCCGTCGAGCAGCAGCCGCAGCGCGCCGGCCAGGTCGCCGGGCACGGGGGCGTCCCGCTGCGCCTCGCCGGGCGACCAGTAGCCCTCGATCCCACCGTCGACGAAGGTCGGCGACTCGACGGGCAGGCCGGTGTCGAGCAGCCGCTTGGTGTTCTCCTTCGACTCGGTCACGTTCGGCTGGTTGAACGGGTCGATGCCGAGCACCACCCCGGCGATCGCGGTGGCGTACTCCCAGGTGAGGAACTGTGCGCCCAGCGGGCCGTTGACGGCGAGCTGGGGCCGGATCCCGCCCCCGGGGACCGCACCGGCGGGCAGCCCGCCGCCGTAGGTGACGGTGAGGACGTCCGGGCCGGTCGCGCCGGGACTGCTCGGATCCTCGACCACCACCGGCAGGATTCCGACGCCGCTCTTGCCGGTCGATTCGGCGAGGAGCTGTTCGATCCAGTCGCCGAGGCCGTCGATACCGGTGCCGTCCGACACCAGGGCGACCTTGTCCCGCCCGGTGGTGGCCGCCGCCCCGAGCGCGGCGCCGAGCGCGAGCCCGGGGTTGTCCCGGTCACCGGCGAGCGAGGCGGCCAGCGCCTCGGCCTGGTCGAGGAGTTCGGCCACCTCGACCCCGGCCAGCGCCGACGGGACCAGCCCGAACGCGGTCAGCGCCGAGTAGCGCCCGCCGACGTCGGGGTCGGCGACGACGAGGAAGGCGCCCATCTCCTCGGCCGTCTTCGCCAGCGGCGAGCCGGGATCGGTCACGATCACGAAGCGCCGACCGGCCTCCGCCTCGGTCAGCCCGGCGTCCAGGAACGCCTGCCAGTACGCCCGGCGGTGGCTGTCGGTCTCCACCGTCGAGCCGGACTTGCTGGCCACCACGACCACGGTCCGGTCGAGCCGGTCACGTAGCGCCGCCCGGACCTGCCCGGGATCGGTGGTGTCCAGCACCGTGAGCGGCTTGCCGAGCGTACGGGTGATCACCTCGGGGGCCAGCGACGAGCCGCCCATCCCGGCGAGGACCACGTGGTCGAGGTCGGCCAGCTCCGCCTTCAGCTCGGCGAGCTGGGGGAGGAGGTCCCGGCTGCGCCGGAAGGTGTCCACCCAGCCGAGCCGGATCGCCGCCTCGGCCTGCGCGTCCGGCCCCCACAGCGTCGGGTCCTTCCGGGCCAGCCGCGCCGGAACGTCGTTGGCCAGCAGCGCGTCCCGCGCCGACGCCGGCGCCGCCGCGACAACGCTCTCGGCGCCGTAGACGGCGAGGCCGGCCGCGCCCTCGCAGCCGCCGTCCAGCAGATCCTGCTCGGTGCTCACACCGCCCCCTCGCTGCGCTCGGTGCCGGCGTTCGCCGGGCTGCTGAGTCGCCTGGTTCGCTCGCTACGCTCGCTCACGCCGCCCCCTCGCTGCGCTCGGTGCCGGCGTTCGCCGGGCTGCTGGGTTGCCTGGTTCGGGCTCGTTCGCTCACGCGTTTCCTCCCGCCTGGGCGGCCGCCTCCGCGCTCTCCCGGGCGGCCTGGTTCGGCTGCCCCGAGCCCTGGGCCGCGGCCTCCAACGACTTGCGGACGCCGTCGAGCAGCTCCAGCCAGCTCGCCTCGAACTTCGCCACGCCCTCGCGCTCCAGGGTGTCGACCACGTCGTCGAAGTCGATGCCGACCGAGGCCAGCCCGTCGAAGACCTGCCGCGCGTCGGCGTACGCGTCGGTGACGGTGTCCCCGCGGACCTCGCCGTGGTCGGCGAAGGCCGTGATCACCGGCTCCGGCATGGTGTTGACGGTGCCCGGGGCGATCAGCTCCTCGACGTACACCACGTCACGGTAGTCCGGATTCTTGGTGGAGGTGGAGGCCCAGAGCGGCCGCTGCGGGTGGGCGCCGGCGTCGGCCAGCGCCTGCCAGCGCGCCGAGGAGAAGACCTCGCAGTAGCGCTCGTACGCCAGCCGGGCGTTGGCGATCGCCGCCTTGCCCTTCAGCGCGGCGATCTCCGGTGCGGCGCCGAGCTTGTCCAGCCGCTTGTCCACCTCCGTGTCGACCCGGGAGACGAAGAACGACGCCACCGAGGCGATCGTCGACAGGTCGTGCCCGTTCGCCTTCGCCTGCTCCAGGCCGGCGAGGAACGCCTCCATCACCTGCGAGTACCGCTCCAGCCCGAAGATCAGCGTGACGTTGACGCTGATCCCCTCGGCCAGGGCCGCGGTGATCGCCGGCAGGCCCGCCTCGGTCGCCGGGATCTTGATGAACAGGTTCGGCCGGTCAACCAGCCACCACAGCGCCTTCGCCTCGGCGACGGTCTGCTCCGTCTGGTACGCCAGCCGCGGATCCACCTCGATCGAGACCCGGCCGTCGATGCCGCCGCTGGCGTCGTACGCGGGGCGCATCACGTCGCAGGCCCACCGCACGTCGTACGTGGTGAGCATGCGGACCGCCTCGTCGACGGTCACCCCGCGGGTGGCGAGGTCGCGCAGCTGCCAGTTGTACTCACCGGCGTCGCTGAGTGCCTTGGCGAAGATGGTCGGGTTGGTGGTCACCCCGACCAGGTGCTTCTCCCGGCGCAGCTGGTCCAGGTTGCCCGAGGACAGCCGCACCCTCGAAAGATCGTCGAGCCAGACCGCCACACCCGCGGCGGTGAGCTCGCCCAACCGGTCCGTCATCTCGCCCTCTCCCTCAGTTGCCCGTGGTGGACCCGGTGATCTGCCCGACCCGGCTGAGCGAGGCGTGGGCGGCCGCCACGATCCGGTCGGGCGTGAATCCGAACTGCTCGAACAGCACCTTGTGCGGCGCGCTCGCGCCGTAGTGTTCCAGGCTGACCGCCTCGCCGTGGTCCCCGATCAGGTCGCGCCAGGACATCGCGACGCCGGCCTCGACGCTGACCCGGGCCCGGACGTCGCGGGGCAGCACCGACTCCCGGTACGCCGCGTCCTGGGCCCGGAACCACTCCTGGCACGGCATGGAGACGACCCGGGTCGGGGTCCCCTCCGCCTCCAGCCGCTCCCGGGCGGTGAGGCAGAGCTGCACCTCGGAACCGCTGCCGATGAGGATCACCTTCGGCTGCCCGTTGGAGGCCTCGGCGAGAACGTAGCCGCCCTTGAGCACACCCTCTGCGCTGGCCAGATTGGTGCGGTCGAGGATCGGCAGCGGCTGCCGGCTCAGCGCCAGCGCGGCGGGCCGGTCGGTGTGCTCCAGCGCCCCCCGCCAGGCCCAGGCGGTCTCGTTGGCGTCCGCCGGCCGGATCACGTCCAGGCCGGGAATGGCGCGCAGCGCGCTCAGGTGCTCGACCGGCTGGTGGGTCGGCCCGTCCTCGCCGAGCCCGATCGAGTCGTGGGTCCAGACGTAGATCACCGGCAGCTTCATCAGTGCGGCGAGCCGCACCGAGGGCCGCATGTAGTCGCTGAAGACCAGGAAGGTGCCGCCGTAGGGGCGGGTGCCGCCGTGTAGCGCGATCCCGTTGAGGATCGCGCCCATGGCGTGCTCACGGATCCCGAAGTGCAGGTTGCGGCCGTACTCGTGACCGGGGAACGCCTTGGTGGCGAACTCGGCGGGGATGAAGGACGGCTCGCCCTCCATGGTGGTGTTGTTGCTCTCGGCCAGGTCGGCGGAGCCGCCCCAGAGCTCGGGGAGGACCGGGGCGAGCGCCTGGAGCACCTTGCCGGAGGCGGCCCGGGTCGCGATTCCCTTGTCGTCCGCCGGCCACTGCGGCAGCACATCGGTCCAGCCGTTCGGCAGCGTACGGCTGGCGAGCCGGTCGTGCAGCGCCTTGCGCTCCGGGTTGGCCTGCGCCCAGGCCTGGTACGCGGTCTCCCACTCGGTGCGCGCCGCCCGGCCCCGCTCCATCACCTGGCGGGCGTGGGCCAGGACCTCGTCGTCGACCGCGAAGTGCTGCGCCGGGTCGAAGCCGAGCAGCTTCTTGGTCGCGGCGACCTCGTCGGCACCGAGCGCCGAGCCGTGGATCTTGCCGGTGTTCTGCTTGGTGGGGGCGGGCCAGCCGATGATGGTGCGCAGCGCGATGAAGGAGGGCCGGCCGGTCTCGGCCTTGGCGGCCAGCAGCGCGGCGTAGAGCGCCTCGATGTCCTCGTGGTACTCGTGGCCGGCGTCCGGGTCGCCGGTCCGCCAGTCGACGGTCTGGGTGTGCCAGCCGTACGCCGCGTACCGCGCGACGACGTCCTCACTCTTGGCGATCCGGGTGTCGTCCTCGATCGAGATCTCGTTGTCGTCGTAGATCACGATCAGGTTGCCGAGCTTCTGGTGCCCGGCGAGGGCGCTCGCCTCGTGGCTGATCCCCTCCTCGATGTCGCCGTCCGAGACGAGGCACCAGATGTGGTGGTCGAACGGGGAGGTGCCGGGCGCGGCGTCCGGGTCGAGCAGGCCCCGCTCCCGGCGGGCCGCCATCGCCATCCCGACGGCGTTGCCCAGGCCCTGGCCGAGCGGGCCGGTGGTGGTCTCGACGCCCCGGGTGTGGCCGTGCTCGGGGTGCCCGGGGGTCAGCGAGCCCCACTGACGCAGCGCCTTCAGGTCGCTCAGCCCCAGCCCGTAGCCGCTGAGGTAGAGCTGGATGTAGAGCGTGAGGCTGGTGTGGCCGGCGGACAGGACGAAACGGTCGCGTCCGGTCCAGTCCGGGTCGCTCGGGTCGTGCCGCAGGACGCGTTGGAACAGCAGGTAGGCAACGGGCGCGAGACTCATCGCCGTACCTGGATGGCCGTTGCCGGCCTTCTCCACCGCGTCCATGGCCAGCACGCGGGCGGTGTCGACGGCGCGCTGGTCGAGCTCGGACCAGGTGAGTGCGGACTGCGCGGGTCGGTTGTCAGCCACGATCGTGTGTGCTCCCTCGGCAGATGGGTGTAACCCTCACCTGTTGACCCTAGCGACCGGTTCCGAAACTGAAGCCCCGGATCAGGGCACGAGTGAGCGGCTTCGCCATCGATGTGATCGTCCGCACCGACCAAGGGTCGCCCGGGCAGCGGAAACGACGGCGCGTAGGCTGTCGGTCGGTGTGCCGACCCGAGCCGGTCGGCCCCTGGTTCGTGTCCGATACTGCTTTCTTCGCGCCGACGCCGGAAGGTGGCAATCCGTGAGCATGATCACCGAGCGCCCCGCGACCGGTGCTGTCGAGGGGGTAGCCGAGCCGAAGGCGTCGTGGCGCGGTGCCGTCGCCGCCCGGGTCCGGGCGTACGTCGCGCTGACCAAGCCGCGCATCGTGGAGCTGCTGCTCATCACCACGGTGCCGACGATGATGCTCGCGGCCGACGGGCTACCGCCGCTGTGGCTGGTCGCGGTCGTGCTGGTCGGCGGTTCGCTGGCGGCGGGGGCGGCGAACGCGCTCAACTGCTACATCGACCGCGACATCGACCAGGTGATGAAGCGGACCCGGCGGCGACCGCTGCCGACGCACACGGTGACGCCGCGTAGCGCGCTGATCTTCGGTCTCGTCCTGGCCGTGGTCTCGGTGGGTCTGATGGCCGCGTTCACCAACTGGCTCGCCACCGGGCTCACCCTCGGCGCCATCGCCTACTACGACCTCGTCTACACGCTGTGGCTGAAGCGGACCACCGCGCAGAACACGTTCTGGGGCGGCATCTGCGGGTCCGCACCGGTGCTGATCGGCTGGGCCGCGGTCACCGGGTCGCTGTCGGCGCTGGCCTGGGCGCTGTTCGCGGTGGTCTTCTTCTGGCAGCTGCCGCACTTCTACACCCTGGCGATCAAATTCAGGGACGACTACGCCCGGGCCGGCATCCCGATGCTGCCGGTGGTGGCGTCGCTGCGCCGGGTCAACCGGGAGATCGTTCTCTACACCTGGCTGACGGTCTTGGCCTCGGTGCTGGTCTGGCCGCTCTGGATGGGGCCGATCTACGGTGTGGTGGCGGTGGTCTCCGGCGCGTTCTTCCTGGTCGAGGCGCACCGGCTGTACCGGCGGACCGAGCGGGGCGAGGCGCCGAAGCCCATGCGACTGTTCCACTGGTCGGTCACGTACCTCACGATCCTCTTCGCCGCGGTCGCGGTTGACGCGCTCCTTTAGCTCCTTCCGCCCGATCTGTCCCTGTTTGTCCTTTTTTGCATGATTCAAACGTGAATTCACCGATTAATTTGCCTGGCTATAGTCCGAAAAATGGGTCCAACAGACCACGGCAAGGGGTGAAACCTCGCCGTAATTGGCATCACAAAAAATTGCCAGCCGCGCCGCGCGTCGGGCCGGTTCTGCTTAGGCTGCGCGTTATGGCAGATGGTTCCGATACGACGCGGACCGGTGATGTCGCGGGTCAGACCCCCAGCGGTCTGGTCGCCAGCATCAAGGCGTTCGCGGCCGGTCACGGCGGCGCGAAGGCGGTCATCGAGTACGTCGGGAAGCGCGGCGCCCGGATCGTCCTGGTCGGGGAGGACGGGGCGTGGGCCGATCAGTTCGCGCCCGGTACCGACGTCGCGCGCCAGGCCTGCGCCAAAGCGGGGGTGGCCGTGGAGAACGAATGGGAGCGGGAGCTGATGGACCAGATGCGGCCGAGCAACGATCTGTGGCGGTCCATGGCACGACGTAGTTTGGCCCGGTGACAACCTCGTTTGATATCCGCGCGACCCGGGGCTTTTCCCGGGTCGCTCTCGTTACCTGCGCCGACCTGCCCAACCTCGACCCGGACGACCGGCTGCTGCGGACGGCGCTCGCCGACCGCGGCGTCCCGGTCGACGCCGTGGTCTGGGACGACCCGACGGTGGACTGGGCGGGCTACCGGCTCGCGGTGCTCCGCTCGCCGTGGGACTACCCGCTGCGGCGGGCCGAGTTCGTCGCCTGGGCGGCCACGGTGCCCGGGCTGGCCAACCCGGCGGACCTCGTCCGGTGGAACACCGACAAGCGGTACCTGCGGGAACTCGCCGCCGCCGGGGTACCGACCGTGCCGACGGAGTGGCTCGACCCCGCGACCTCCTGGGAGCCACCCGCCACCGGCCAGTACGTCATCAAGCCCGTCGTCGGCGCCGGGAGCCGCGACGCCGGCCGGTACGACCTGGCCGACCCCGAACACCGGCGCCTCGCCGTCGCGCACGTCGCGCGACTCCAGGCGGCCGGCCGGGACGTCATGGTGCAGCCGTACCTGAGCGCGGTGGAGACGGCTGGGGAGACCGGCCTGGTCTTCTTCGCCGGGCCGGACGGTCCCGCGTTCAGCCACGCGATCCGCAAGGGTGCGATGCTCGACGGCCCGGACCACGGCACCGATGCCGGGCTCTTCCGGCCCGAGCGGATTTCGCCGCGCACCCCGTCCGAGTCGGAGCTGGCCGTCGCCGAGCGGGTGCTCGCCGCGCTGCCCGCCGGCCCGGAGTGTCCGCTCTACGCCCGGGTCGACCTGATTCCCGGTCCGGACGGGTCCCCGGTGCTCGTCGAGGTGGAGCTGACCGAGCCGTCGCTCTTCCTGGCTCAGGATCCCGGCGCCGCCGAGCGTCTCGCCACCGCGATCCTCGCCCGTCTCGCCTGACCCGTGGCCCGCCCGGCGTGCCTCGGAGGCCGATCCGGTCTCCGGGCACCCGACCGGGCCGCCGGCGGGGCCGTCCGGACCGCGGAGATCCGTGTACGGCCAAGGACTGCCGGGATCCGCGAACGGCAAACCCCGTGCGGCCGGTGGCGTCACCGTCGACCCGCGGGCCGGGGATGTGCGGGTCGCGAGGGCTCAGGGGGCCGCGGGGACCGGCCCGAGGGCGTCGGCCGGGTGCGGCGTGGCGGACGAGGTCGGGGCGGCGGCCGGCTGCCGCTCCCGGGTCGACCAGAACACCGCGAGGGCGGCCAGCCAGACCAGACAGGAGCCGACCATGTGGGCGCCGACCAGCGCCACCGGCAGTCCGGTGAAGTACTGGGCGAAACCGATCACGCCCTGGCCCAGCTCGGCCAGGACCAGCAGCCCGGCAGCGCGGATCGCGGGGGGCGGCGCGGCGACGGCGCGCAGCGCGAACCAGAGCGCGACGGAGAGGCCGAGCAGCAGGAAGACGGTGTCGGCGTGGACCTGCGAGATGGACTCCGGGTCCAGGCCGTTGCGGGCCGCGCCGGAGTCGCCGGAGTGGGGTCCGCTGCCGGTCACCCAGGTGCCGACCAGCAGCACCAGCCCGGTGACGCCGACGGTGAGGCCGGCCAGCGCCCGGAGGGGTCCGGGGACGGTCGGCCGGGTCGGTCCGTCCGGTTCCCGGGCCGCCCGCCAGAACGCGTACGCCGCCGCGATCACCGCCATCGAGGCGAGGAAGTGCAGCCCGACCACCCACGGGTTGAGGTTGGTGAGGACGGTGATGCCACCGATCACCGCCTGTGCCGGGATGCCGAACGCCGCGGCGACGGCGAGTGCCACCAGCGACCGGCGGCGGGGGCGCTGCTGCCAGGCGGCGATCACCCCGGCGATCACGATGGCGGCGAGGACGAAGGTGAGGAGCCGGTTGCCGAATTCGATCACCCCGTGGATCCCCATTTCCGGGGTGGTCGTGTACGACTCGTCGGTGCAGCGGGGCCAGGTGGGGCAGCCGAGGCCGGACTTGGTCAGCCGGACCGCCCCGCCGGTGCCGACGATAAGGACGTTCGCCACCACGGAGGCGAGCGCCAGTCGCGATAGGGCGGGTTTGCCGGGAAATTCGCCAAATCGGCTCACGTCAGACATCGTACGTGCAAATGTGATCATGGCGGACGTCGCGTCCGCCCTCCGGTGGCCGGGATCACCGGGACACCGGTTTGCGGACCATGGACGAAATACGTAACGTTGGCGTAGTGAAAAACCTGGCGGCGTACTCCGAGCGCAGGCGGGTGACCGGACGGGTCACCCGTTCAGCCGGTGTGTCCGCCAGGTCCGCCGGCCAGGACGCCCGCCCCACCCGGGACCGGGTGACCCAACTCCTGCTGGAGCGCGGCGCCGCCACCGCCGCCCAACTCGGCGCGGAGCTGGGGCTCAGCCCGGCGGCGATCCGGCGACACCTCGACGCGATGCTCGCCGACGGCGACGTGGTCGCCCGCGACCAGGTCGTCCGCGGGCACCGCGGCCGGGGACGACCCGCCCGGGTATTCCGGCTCACCGAGTCCGGTCGGCGGCGCTGCGGCACCCACACCTACGACGGGATGGCCACCGCCGCGCTGCGCTGGATCGCCCGGCACTGCGGCGAGGACGCGGTCGGGGCGTTCGCCGCCGAGCAGGTCGCCGCGCTCGAGGCCCGGTGCCGGGCCGCCATGGAGGGCGCCGGCGACGATCCGCTGGCCAGGGCCGAGGCACTCGCCGGGGCGCTGACCGCGGAAGGTTACGCTGCCAACGCGTCCACGATCGCCTCCGGCGGCCAGCTGTGCCAGCACCACTGTCCGGTGGCCGAGGTGGCCGCGGAGTTTCCCCAGCTGTGCGAGGCCGAGACGGCGGTCATCTCCCGCCTGGTCGGCACCCACGTGCAACGCCTGGCCACCATCGCCCACGGCGACGGGGTGTGCACCACGCACATCCCTGCCCAGCCGAACCCTTCCGTCAGCAGTGTGAGGACTGATACATGACCGAGCAGATCGTCCAGCCCATGACGCAGGAGGAGCAGCTCGCCGCCCTGGGCCGCTACGAGTACGGCTGGGCCGACCCGGACGCGGCCGGCGCGACCGCGCCACGCGGCCTCAGCGAGGCGGTGGTGCGGGACATCTCCGCCAAGAAGAACGAGCCCTCCTGGATGCTCGACCTGCGGCTCAAGGGGCTGCGGCTCTTCGAGCGCAAGCCGCTGCCGGCCTGGGGGGCCGACCTCAGCGGGATCGACTTCGACAACATCAAGTACTTCGTCCGCTCGACCGAGAAGCAGGCCACGAGCTGGGACGACCTGCCCCAGGACATCAGGAACACCTACGACCGGCTGGGCATCCCGGAGGCGGAGAAGCAGCGCCTGGTCGCCGGGGTCGCCGCCCAGTACGAGTCCGAGGTGGTCTACCACAAGATCCGCGAGGACCTGGAGGAGCAGGGCGTCATCTTCCTCGACACCGACACCGCGCTCAAGGAACACGAGGAGCTCTTCAAGGAGTACTTCGGCACGGTGATCCCGGTCGGCGACAACAAGTTCGCCGCGCTCAACACCTCCGTCTGGTCCGGCGGCTCGTTCATCTACGTGCCGAAGGGCGTGCACGTGGAGATCCCGCTGCAGGCGTACTTCCGGATCAACACGGAGAACATGGGCCAGTTCGAGCGGACGCTGATCATCGTCGACGAGGGCGCGTACGTGCACTACGTCGAGGGCTGCACCGCGCCGATCTACTCCTCCGACTCGCTGCACAGCGCGGTTGTCGAGATCATCGTCAAGAAGAACGCGCGCTGCCGCTACACGACCATCCAGAACTGGTCGAACAACGTCTACAACCTGGTCACCAAGCGGGCCGTCTGCCACGAGGGCGCGACCATGGAGTGGATCGACGGCAACATCGGCTCCAAGGTCACCATGAAGTACCCGGCGGTCTACATGACCGGCGAGCACGCCAAGGGCGAGGTGCTCTCGGTCGCGATGGCCGGCGAGGGCCAGCACCAGGACGCCGGCGCCAAGATGGTGCACGCCGCGCCGCACACCTCCTCCACGATCGTCTCCAAGTCGATCGCCCGCGGCGGTGGCCGGACGTCGTACCGGGGGCTGGTGCAGGTGCTGGAGGGCGCGCACCACAGCAAGTCCACCGTCAAGTGCGACGCGCTGCTGGTCGACACCATCTCCCGCTCCGACACCTACCCGTACGTCGACATCCGCGAGGACGACGTGGCGATGGGGCACGAGGCGACCGTCTCCAAGGTCAGCGAGGACCAGCTCTTCTACCTGATGAGCCGGGGGCTGAGCGAGGACGAGGCGATGGCGATGATCGTGCGCGGCTTCATCGAGCCGATCGCCAAGGAACTGCCGATGGAGTACGCGCTCGAGCTCAACCGGCTGATCGAGCTGCAGATGGAGGGCGCGGTCGGCTGATCCGCCCCCCGGCGAATCCGCCCGACCCCGAACCCGTCCCGGACCTCGCGAGACAAGACCAAGGAAGAGATGACTACCGAAGCATTCGCGCCCGCGACGCCGGCCGCGCCGCTGACCAAGGCGCAGGCGCTCCGCTCGTACGACGTCGCCGACTTCCCGGCCCTCACCGGGCAGGAGGAGGAGTGGCGGTTCACGCCCCTCAAGCGGCTGCGTCCGCTGCTCGACGCCGCCCCGACGCCGGTCGGGCAGGTCGTCACGCAGGTCTCGGCGCCCGACGGGGTCACCGCCGAGTGGGTGAAGAGGGACGATCCCCGGCTCGGTCAGGTCCTCGTGCCGTTCGACCGGCTCAGCGCCCAGGCGTGGGGCGGGTTCGACACGGCGCTGGTGGTCACCGTGCCCCGGGGGGCGACCCTGACCGACCTGGTCACGATCGAGGTACGCGGGCAGGGCGACGGCGTCGCGTACCAGCACGTCCTGCTGGACGTCCAGCCGCTCGCCGAGGCGACGGTGGTCCTCGACCAGGCCGGCAGTGCCACGCTCGCCGACAACGTGGAGGTTGCCGTCGCCGAGGGGGCACGGCTCACCCTGGTCACCGTCGCCGACTGGGCGCGGGACGCCATCCAGGCGCAGCACCTCAAGCTGCGGCTGGGCCGGGACGCCACGGTGACGCACGTGCAGGTCACCCTCGGCGGGGACCTGGTTCGGCAGTACACCAGCGTCGCGTACACCGACCGGGGCGGCGAGGCGGAGCTGTATGGCCTCTACTTCGCCGACGCGGGCCAGCACCTGGAGCACCGCCAGCTGGTCGACCACAGCGTGCCGGACTGCCGCAGCTACGTCGGATACCGGGGGGCGTTGCAGGGCACCGGCGCGCACACCGTCTGGGTGGGCGACGTGCTGATCCGGGCCGCGGCCACCGGCACCGACACGTACGAGATCAACCGCAACCTGGTCCTCACCGACGGCGCCCGGGCCGACTCCGTACCGAACCTGGAGATCGAGACCGGCGAGGTGGCCGGGGCCGGGCACGCCAGCGCGACCGGCCGCTTCGACGACGAGCAGCTCTTCTACCTGATGGCCCGGGGCATCCCGGAGGACGAGGCGCGCCGGCTGGTGGTCCGCGGATTCTTCGCCGAGCTGCTGAACAAGATCCCGGTCGAGGAGCTGCGCGACCGGCTCGGCGCGCAGATCGAGACCCGGTTGGCGAACACCGCGCTGGCGACCCCCGCCGGCGAGGACGTGGCAGCCAGGGCGGGCGCGCGATGATCCGGATCTGCTCCACCGAGGACGTCCCGAAGGGCACCGCGATCTCCGCCGAGGTCGAGGGGACCGAGATCGCGGTCGTGCACGCCGAGGACGGCAACTTCTACGCGATCCGCGACGAGTGTTCGCACGCCGCGGTCGCGCTCTCCGAGGGCGAGGTCGACGGCTGCACCCTGGAGTGCTGGCTGCACGGATCCCGCTTCGACCTGCGGACCGGCCAGCCGACCGGGCTGCCCGCCACCGAACCCGTACCCGTCTACCCCGTCGAGATCCGCGACGGCGACATCTACCTGAGTCTCACGCCGAGTAATGGAGTTACCGCACCATGAGCGTTCTGGAGATCCGTGACCTGCAGGTGTCGGTCAGGCTGCCCGAGGGCGAGCTGAAGCCGATCCTGGCCGGGGTCGACCTCACCGTGCGGGCGGGTGAGACCCACGCGATCATGGGACCCAACGGCTCGGGGAAGTCGACCCTGGCCTACTCGATCGCCGGCCACCCGAAGTACGAGATCACCGGCGGCTCGGTGACTCTGGACGGCGCCGACGTGCTCTCGATGTCGGTCGACGAGCGGGCCCGGGCCGGGCTCTTCCTCGCCATGCAGTACCCGGTCGAGGTCCCCGGGGTCTCGGTGGCGAACTTCCTGCGTACCGCCAAGACCGCCATCGACGGCGAGGCCCCGAAGCTGCGGACCTGGGCCGGTGAGCTGCGCGCCGCCATGGAGCGGCTGCAGATGGACCCGTCGTTCGCCCAGCGCAACGTCAACGAGGGCTTCTCGGGTGGTGAGAAGAAGCGGCACGAGATCGTCCAGCTCGAACTGCTCAGGCCGAAGGTGGCGATCCTCGACGAGACCGACTCCGGGCTCGACATCGACGCGCTGCGGGTGGTGAGCGAGGGCGTCAACCGGGTCCGGGAGACCGGGCGGACCGGCCTGCTGCTGATCACCCACTACACCCGGATCCTGCGCTACATCAAGCCCGACTTCGTGCACGTCTTCGTCGGCGGGCGGATCGTCGAGCAGGGCGGCCCGGAGCTGGCGGAGAAGCTCGAGGACGAGGGCTACGAGCGGTACGTCGCCGGCGCCGGCTCGGCCCGGGCCTGACCGGAACGGCCGAGAGAAGGGCAGCGCCGAGATGACCACGATCGCGATCCCGTCCGGGATGCCACAGTACGAGGATGTGCCGCGGTACGACGTGCAGGCGGTGCGCGCGGACTTCCCGATGCTGGAACGCGAGGTCAACGGCCACCCGATGGTCTACCTCGACAGCGCGAACACGTCGCAGAAGCCGCGGCAGGTGCTCGACGTGCTGCGGGAGCACTACGAGCGGCACAACGGCAACGTCGCGCGCTCCGTGCACACCGTCGGAACCGAGGCGACCGAGGCGTACGAGGGGGCCCGGGCGAAGGTGGCGACGTTCATCAACGCCCCGAGCCCGGACGAGGTGGTCTTCACCAAGAACTCGACCGAGGCGATCAACCTGGTCGCGTACGCCTTCCTGAGCGCCTCGGTCGGCGGCGCGGCCTCCGCCGGCCGCGGCGCACCGGACGAGCGGTTCCGGATCGGTCCCGGCGACGAGATCGTGATCTCCGAGATGGAGCACCACTCGAACATCGTGCCGTGGCAGCTGCTCTGCGAGCGGACCGGTGCCACGCTGCGGTGGTTCGGGATCACCGACGGCGGCCGGCTCGACGAGTCGAACCTCGAGGAGCTGGTCAACGAGCGGACCAAGCTGGTCTCGCTCGTGCACATGTCCAACATCCTCGGCACGGTCAACGCCACCGCACGCATCACCGAACGGGTCCGGCAGGTCGGCGCCCTGCTGCTGCTCGACTGCTCGCAGTCGGTGCCCCACCTGCCCGTCGACGTGGTCGACCTGGACGCGGACTTCATCGCGTTCACCGGGCACAAGATGTGCGGCCCGACCGGCATCGGAGTGCTCTGGGGCCGCAGCGAGCTGCTCGCCGCGATGCCCCCGTTCCTCGGCGGGGGCTCGATGATCGAGACGGTGGCGATGACGGGGAGCACCTTCGCGCCGCCACCGGCCCGGTTCGAGGCCGGTACCCCGCCGATCGCGGAGGCGGTGGCGCTCGGCGCGGCGGTGGACTACCTCTCCGGGATCGGCATGCGGGCGATCCAGTGGCACGAGAAGGAGCTGACCGCGTACGCCCTGGACGCCCTGGAGACCGTCCCCGGGCTGCGGATCTTCGGCCCCCGGGTGCCGGTCGGTCGGGGCGGCACGATCTCGTTCGCGATGGAGGGCGTCCACCCGCACGACGTCGGGCAGATCCTCGACGCCCAGGGCGTCGAGGTGCGGGTCGGCCACCACTGCGCGCGGCCGGTCTGCGTCCGGTTCGGCGTACCGGCGACCACGCGCGCGTCGTTCTACCTGTACACCACGACCAGCGAGGTCGACGCCCTGGTGCGCGGGCTGGAACAGGTACGGAAGGTGTTCGGGTGATGCAGGTCGACCAGCTCTACCAGGAGATCATCCTGGACCACTACAAGCACCCGCACGGGCGGGGACTGCGGGAGCCATACACGGCCGAGGCGCACCACGTCAACCCGACCTGCGGCGACGAGGTGACGATCCGGGTCGACCTGGAGGCCGGCGTGCTGAGGGACGTCTCGTACGACGGGATGGGCTGCTCGATCAGCCAGGCGTCGGCAAGCGTCCTGCACGAGCTGCTCACCGGCCGGGACACCGACGAGATCTCGGTGGTGCACGCCGCCTTCGTCGAGCTGATGTCGGGCCGGGGCCAGGTGACCCCGGACGAGGAACTGCTGGGTGACGCGGTGGCCTTCGCCGGCGTCGCCCGCTACCCGGCCCGGGTGAAGTGCGCGCTGCTGCCCTGGATGGCGTTCAAGGACGCCGCCGCCCGCGCCGGGGTGGTGGTCGAGGCCAACAGCGGGACCGAACGGAGCGAGGTGAAGACGGCGTGACGGACCAGCAGGAGTCGGCGGCCGCGCCGACCGGGTCGACCAGCAAGGCGGCGATCGCCGACATCGAGGAGGCGATGAAGGACGTCGTCGACCCGGAGCTGGGGATCAACGTGGTGGACCTGGGGCTGGTCTACGGCATCCACGTCGACGACAACAACGTGGCGACCCTGGACATGACGTTGACGTCGGCGGCCTGCCCGCTGACCGACGTCATCGAGGAGCAGGCACGGGCGGCGCTGACCGGCGGTCCGGGGGGCGGGATCGTCTCCGACTTCCGGATCAACTGGGTGTGGCTGCCGCCGTGGGGCCCGGACAAGATCACCGACGAGGGTCGTGAACAGCTCCGCGCCCTCGGCTTCAACGTCTGAGTGGTGCCGCGGGTCCGGCTCGGCCCGGCGATCGGGTGGCGCCGCGGGTCCGGCTCAGCCGGCGACCGGGGTGATCCGGGCCCGCAGCCCGTCCGGCACCAGCAGCGCGTACGGGGTCAGCGGTGCCGCGTCAAGGTTGACGACCTCGACCGTGTAGTCGCGGACCAGTGCGGAGACCGCCAGGACGAGCTGGAGCATGCCCAGGTGGTTGCCGAGGCAGATGCGCGGCCCGGCGCCGAAGGGCAGGTAGGCGTACCGGGCGTGCGGCAACTCCTTCGTCAGCCAGCGGTCCGGCCAGATCCGCTCCGGATCGGTCCACCACCGCCGGTCCCGGTGAATCAGGTAGACCGGCACCATCACCTGGTCACCCGGGCGCAGGTGCCAGTCGCCGAGCACGGTGTCGGTACGGACCTCCCGGCCGAGTAGCCAGGTCGGCGGGTACGCCCGGAGCAGTTCCTTGACGAACGCCTCCGTGTAGGGCAGGTCCGCGACGCTTCGGGCGGTGTCCAGCCCGGCCGCCTCGGCGCGGAGCCGTTCGGCGATCTCGGGGTGCCGGGCGAGTACGGCGATCGCCCAGGTGAGGGTGGCGCCCGGTACGCCGTGCGAGGCCCGCAGCAGCACGGTGAGCGCATCCACCACCACCGTGTCGCTGATCTCCGTCCCGGTCGGGTCCAGCAGGGTGTCGAGCAGGTCCTCCGGCGGGTCGGCCGCGCCGCGCCGTCGCCGTGCGCGGGTGTGGTGTAGCAGTATCTCCCGCAGGTCGCGCTCGGTGCGGAGCGCCCGGCGGACCCGGGGCACCGGCAGCCAACGCGGCAGCGACACCGTGCTGTTCATCAGGACCGCCGTCGCGGCGGCGGCGCGTTCCACGGCCCGGGCCGCGTCCTCGGCCGCCGGCCCGAGGCAGTAGTCGGTGACCGCCCGCACCGAGAACGCCTTCATCAGGGCCAGCACGTCGACCGGCGTGCCGGCGACCGGACGGAGCGCCTCGTGGAAGCGGCTCAGCAGCCGCTCGGCGTGGGCGCTCACCGCCGTACGGTTGATGCCCCGCCAGCCCTTGCGGCGGCCCGCCATCGCCACCGGTGTCACCGCGGCGCCGGCCTCCGGCGGTACGCCCCGGAAGATCGGCACCTCGGCTCCGAAGTCGGTGTTGGTGCGGGCGAACAGTTCGTGGACGAGCTCGGGGTCGAGCAGGACCATGGTGGTGCGGTTGAAGCTGAAGACGTCGCCGTAGCGCCGCTGGCAGTCGCGGAGGAACCCGATCCGGTCCCGCTCGTAGTCCCAGGTGTTGCCGAGCAGGAAGCGTCCGGGTGGGCCGGGCGGTCGGCGGTGTTCGCGGGACGCGTCGACGTGGTGTGGCACGGTGGCCTGCTTGTCTGACACCCGACCCCCTCACGCTCGGTTGACGCCGGTTGGTTCGGCGGGCGTACGGCTGGGCTGGCCGGCTGGTGCGCCGGTGCCGGCGGTGACGGTCGGGTGGCCCGTCCCGGTCACCGCCGGCGTACGGAGCTCGGGTCAGTGGCGCCACGGGTACCGGCCGGCCATGCGGTCGAGCCGGAGGAGCCGGGCGATGCCGATCTTGACGAGGGTCATTGCCACCACCTCCTGGTCAATCGAACGTGATCCACAGTGTCGTCTGAACAGCCCACATGACCTCAAGGGCTGCTCTGGACATTCGCGTCGATCGCTACTTCGGACGTTCCGGGAATGCTTACTGGTCGCCGGAATCACCGGCCGGTGGGTGAGATGGTTCTGCCGGGCGTCATCGTCCGTCGCGGCGTCGGGAGCAGGGGCGGAACGGGCGCGGGTAATTCGATGGCCCGGCCGGTGCGTCTGCGCCAGACTGTCGCTCGTGAATGCCTCGGAGCCGTGGACCCGCCCCGCCGCCGTCGCCACCCCGGCGCGGCGACAGCGCCGGTTTACCACGTCGGGTCCGGCCGCTGTGCCATTCCGGTGACCGAGGCGCTGGTCGCCGGCCTGCTCGCCGGTTACGGCGTGGCCGTGCCGGTCGGTGCCATCGCGATTCTCGTCCTCGGGCTGACCGCCCGAACCTCGATCCGGGTCGGTGCCGCCGCCGCGCTCGGGGTCGCCACCGCCGACGGGCTCTACGCGGCCGTCGCGGTCCTCGGTGGTGCCGCGCTCTCCGGCCTGATCGAGTCGGTCGCCGGACCGCTGCGCGTGATCGCCGTGGCCGTCCTGCTGCTCATCGCCGTCACCGGCGCGGTCGGCGCCATCCGGCACCGGCACGATCCCGGTCGCGCCGCCCGCACCGATCGCGGTCTCGACACCCCGGCCCGCGCCTACGCCGGCCTGCTGGCGCTGACCCTGCTCAACCCGATGACGATCCTCTACTTCGCCGCGCTGGTGCTTGGCCGGCGCACGGGCGCCGCGTGGCCGGCGACCGCGGAGGTGCTCTTCGTCCTCGCCGTCTTCGCCGCCTCGGCGAGCTGGCAGTTGCTGGTCGCGACCGGTGGTTCGCTGCTCGGTCGGATGCTGAGCGGGCCGCGGGGCAGACTCGTCACCGCGCTCGCGTCCAGCGCGCTGATCACGGCGCTCGCCGTCGGCATGCTGTTGAGCTGAGTCGGCGGTGCCGCGCCGGCACGGCGTACGCCGTGGTCCCGGGTGGGTTCGGGTGGCCGGCCACCGTGGCGACGGGAGGCACGGGGGCGGGGTGCCGCGCCCCACCGACCCGACCGTCATCGCCCGTGCCGCCGTCGCCGCTGTGCGGAAAATGTGCGGCGGCCGGGCCAAGCTGTCGTCGTCCCGCCGCCGTGGGGTGGCATGCCGTCGACCGCGCAGGAGCGCTCGTTGCCCTCACCCGCCCTGCCCACCCGCCCGTGGTGGCCGGGCCTGGCCACCCTCACCGCGCTGGGCCTGGTCCTGTCCTCCGCCACCCCGGCACACGCCGATGCCACCGCGGCACCCGCACCGCCCGGCTCCGCCGCTGTCTCCGCCGAGGTGACGGTCCCGGTCGAGGCCGACACCTACGTCGTGCGCGAGGCACCGCAGACGGCGTACGGCTCGGCGACGAAGCTCGCCGCCTCGAACTGGTCCACCCCGTGGCACTCGGAGATCTACCTCCGCTTTCCGACGCCGACGCCCCCGCCGGGCCAGCGGATCGCGGCGGCGCGGCTGGAGCTGACGTTCCAGAAGCTGACCCAGCAGCCGGCGGCGTTGGAACTGCGCGCGGTGGCCGGGTCGGGCTGGTCCGAGGCGATGACGTACGCGACCCGGCCCGGAACCGGCGCCGTGCTGGCCACCGCCGCGGTTCCCGCGCAGGGCACCCCCGCGGTCGCCTTCGATGTCACGTCGGCGCTCCCGGCCGGCGGCTCCGTGTCGTTCGCGGTGACCAACCCGACCGCGCAGTCCGCCGGCGTCTTCCACTCCCGCGAGTACGGCGTTGACGCGCCGCGGCTCGTGGTGTCGTACGCCCCAACCGGCGGCACCCGCTGCGGTGCCTCCTTCGCCCGGGAGAACGGCGAGACCTGGGCCGCCGCGCTCGCCCGCGAGGACAGCCTGTTCAACGGGCTGGACGCGGTGCGGTTCTTCCACGGCGGCCTGCCGCCGGCCTGGCCCGGCCCGCTCGACGTCGGGAACCGGCCGCTGGTGGTCTCCTTCAAGGGCAACGCCCGCGATTACGCGGCCGGCACGCACGACGCGCAGCTGCGGCAGTGGTTCGCCTCCGCACCGCGCGACCGGGACATCTACTGGGTCTACTACCACGAGCCGGAGGACAACATCCGCGACGGCGAGTTCACCGCCGCGGAGTACCGCGCGGCCTGGCGGCGGCTCGCGGGGCTGGCCGACGAGGCCGGGAACCCGCGGCTGCACGCCACGATGGTGCTGATGCAGTGGACCCTGGTCCCGGCCTCCGGCCGCAACTGGCGGGACTACTACCCGGGCGACGGTGTGCTCGACGTCCTCGCCTGGGATGTCTACAACTACGACAGCACCGCGGCCAAGGGGGAGTACCTGACCCCGGCGAGCCTGCTCGATCCGGTGGTTGCGGCCAACACGTCGGTCGGGCTGCCGTTCGGCGTGGCCGAGCTCGGCAGCCACATCGCCGCCGGCGACGACGGGACCCGCCGGGCCGCCTGGATCCGGGCGATGAACGACTACCTGGTGACCCACGGCTCACTGTGGAACCTCTGGTTCGACCACGCCTGGTCGACCGGTGACTACCGGCTCCGCGACCCCGCCGGGCTGGCCGCCTGGCGCGAGTTCTGCTCCTGAGACCTGCCCGTCGACGCCGTCCCCCCGGGCGTCGCCGCGCCCCTGACCGCCGCTGCTCGCCCCCTGTGCGCGGCGGTCAGGGGCGATCGGGCGGGCCTGTGACGGGGCTGAGCCGGCGGTGCCGTACCGTCACGGCGTGCGTAGTCGTCCCGCCGCCGGCGGCGGCCGGTGGGTGGAGGTGCCGCCGGCCCGCCTGGCCCGGTGGCTCGACACCTTCGCGACCCGGCACGGGGCGCCGGAGGTGCGCCCCGGAGCGGACGGGCTGCGGCTGACGGCGCCGGATGGTGCCGTCGCCCTCCTGTACCCGCCGCCGGGGGCGCCGGCCGCTCGCGACCTGCCCGGCTTCCTGGCCGCGGCCGAGCAGCCGCGCCGGCTCGGCCTGCTGCTGGCCCGCCGCGGCGCCGTCGCGGTCGGGATCGCCGACGGTGAGCGGCTCGTCGCCTCCAAGGTGGAGACGCGGTACGTGCAGAGCCGAACCGCCGCTGGCGGCTGGTCCCAGCAGCGGTTCGCCCGCCGCCGGGAGAACCAGGCGAAGGCCGCCGCGGGTGACGCGGCGGATCTGGTCGTCCGGCTGCTGCTGCCCGAGGCCGGTACGCTCGCCGCGCTGGTGACCGGTGGTGACCGGCGCACCCTGGAGGCGATCCTGGCCGATCGGCGGCTGGCACCGCTGGCGACGTTGCGGGCCGAGCGGGTGCTCGACGTCCCCGAGCCCCGGTACGCGGTCCTGGTCGACGCCGTCGCCGCCGCCCGGGCGGTCCCGGTCCTGGTCCGCGACCCGGCGCCACCCGGCCCCGAGTCCTGAGCCCGGCGCCGCCCCGCGTACCGGGCTGCTCCCCGAGCGGGCCGAGAGCGGAGTCGGCCCCGCCTCGCCACCGGCGCGCAGCAGCAGGTCCGGGCCGCCGCCGGGCCGACCTCGTCCTGGACGACGTGACGGTGTCGCGCCGGCGTGCGCTCCCCGTACACCCACCCGGGTGCGACCGGGAACGCTCAGCGATCTTGACCCGTATTCCGCGGGCGAGGGCATCACCCGACCCGGTACACTCGGCTTCGTGCTGCTCTGCGAAGGCTGACACGCCCCGAGCCGACGGAGCCTCCGGCCCGCCGGCTTGTTCGTGTGCCCTGAGTCAGCCTTCAATCCCGAGAGCGAGTTCGTCGAAATGATCACTGCCACCGGTCTGGAGCTTCGTGCCGGCGCCCGGATCCTGCTCTCCGACACCACGCTGCGGGTCCAGCCCGGCGACCGGATCGGCCTGGTCGGCCGCAACGGGGCCGGCAAGACCACCACCCTGAAGGTACTGGCCGGCGAGGCTCAGCCGTACGCCGGGCAGATCGACCGGCGTGGCCCGGTCGGCTACCTGCCGCAGGATCCCCGGACCGGCGACCTCGAGGTCACGGCCCGGGACCGGGTCCTCTCCGCCCGCGGCCTCGACGTGCTGATGGCGCAGATGAAGGAGCTCGAGCAGCGGCTCGCCGACGGCGCGACGGACGAGAAGCTGGTCCGCCGGTACGGCGCTCTCGAAGACCAGTTCGCCTCGCTCGGCGGGTACGCCGCCGAGGCCGAGGCGGCCCGGATCTGCGCCAACCTCGGCCTGCCGGACCGGGTCCTCGGGCAGCCCATCGGGACCCTCTCCGGCGGGCAGCGCCGCCGGGTCGAACTGGCCCGGATCCTGTTTCGGGACGCGGCGGCGAACGGCGGCGGAATCCTGCTGCTGGACGAGCCGACCAACCACCTCGACGCCGACTCGATCACCTGGCTGCGTGGCTTCCTCGCCGGGCACAAGGGCGGTCTGGTCGTGATCAGCCACGACGCCGGCCTGCTGGAGGCGGTGGTCAACAAGGTCTGGTTCCTGGACGCCACCCGATCGGTGGTGGACGTCTACAACGTCGGCTGGAAGACGTATCTGGAACAGCGGGAGACCGACGAGCGGCGCCGCCGCCGGGAGCGGGCCAATGCCGAGAGGAAGGCGGGGGCGCTGCTGGCCCAGGCGGACAAGATGCGGGCGAAGGCGACCAAGGCCGTCGCCGCGCAGAACATGGTCCGGCGGGCCGAGCGGCTCCTCGCCGGGCTGGAGGAGGAACGCGTCGCCGACAAGGTGGCCAAGGTCCGGTTCCCGAACCCGGCGCCGTGTGGCAAGACCCCACTGACCGCCACCGGGCTGTCGAAGTCGTACGGCTCGCTGGAGATCTTCACCGACGTCAACGTGGCGGTCGACCGCGGCTCCCGGGTGGCGATCCTCGGGCTGAACGGCGCCGGCAAGACGACGCTGCTGCGGATCCTCGCCGGCCTGCTCGAACCGGACACCGGGGAGGTCCGGCCGGGGCACGGACTGCGGCTGGGCTACTACGCCCAGGAGCACGAGACGCTGGACGTGGAGCGGAGCGTCCTCGACCACATGCGCAGCGCCGCTCCCGAGCAGTCCGACACCGACCTGCGCAAGATCCTCGGCGCGTTCCTCTTCTTCGGCGACGACGTGGACAAGCCGGCCGGGGTGCTCTCCGGCGGGGAGAAGACCCGGCTGGCGCTCGCCATGCTGGTCTGCTCCGGGGCGAACGTGCTGCTGCTGGACGAGCCGACCAACAACCTCGACCCGATGAGCCGGGAGCAGGTGCTCGACGCCATCGCTCGCTACCCCGGGGCGATCGTGCTGGTCACGCACGATCCGGGGGCGGTGACGGCGCTCAAGCCGGACCGGGCGATCCTGCTGCCCGACGGTGACGAGGACGCCTGGAGCGACGACCTGCTCGAACTCGTCGAGCTGGCCTGACCCCACCGCCATCGGGCCACCCCCGTCACGGCCGACCGGCCGGGCGGCCATGACGCTGGCGGCGACCGGCACGCCGATTCCGAGGCACCGACCGACGACGATCTGCCAGCCATGTGGACGCCCGACGCCGCGCGAGGAGACGAAGAGCACCGTCAGTACGTCAATGTCGTCGACGGGGGTGGCCGCGACGGTTGCCGGGGCGGCCGGCACGGTGGCGAGTTGATCCGCCACAGGCGTCGGCGTACGCGGTGCCACCATTCCGTGGTATCCACAGGTCTGAATCCGAGTGGCGGTGGGAAGGTGGCCGGCTAGGGCAAAAAGTTGCCAGTCGGCGGACGGAACTCGACAGTTGGTTACGCCGGCGCTCCGAACGGCGGAAGGATTCATGGCCGAGCGCGAGCCGAAAGGCGACTGACGGGCGGAAACACCGGACCGGTGGACGGCACGAACCCGGCCCGGACCGCGTCGTGGACCCGGCCGCGGGCGCAATCACTCAATCGGGAAACTGACACTGCTGTGCGTGTCGGTTGGCGAAGAGTTGATATCTAGCGCATGATCGTTCGAGGCGGTCTAATAGGTGGGACCGTATCGAACCGCACAGTCTGGGACGTGAGGAATCAACATGGCAGCCACTGGCACAGCCACCAGCACTGAGAAGGGTCGCCGGATCGTCGGGGCCGAGCGCCAGACGCTCGCCAAGGACCTGGTCAAGCGGTATACCTCCGGCGAAAGCATCCGCGCCCTGGCGGCCTCGACCGGCCGTTCCTACGGGTTCATCCACCGGGTGCTCACCGAGTCCGGTGTACAGCTCCGTCAGCGCGGCGGCGCGCGCCGTCGGAAGAAGGCGTGACCCGCGCAGCAGCCTGGTCCGGACCCATCCGGCGGTGGATTCATTCGTGACCGCTGGCGTACGACTGAATTGCGACGGGCCGGTCGCGACACTGACGTTGTGCCGGCCCGACGTACTCAACGCGCAGACGCCCGAGATGTGGCGGGCGATGCGAGAGTTCTCCCGTCAGCTGCCGGGAGACGTGCGGGTTGTCGTGGTGCGAGGCGAGGGCCGGGCCTTTTCCGCGGGGCTCGACCTCTCGGCGGTCACCGGCCCGGGCCGGGCGGGCGGAACCCAGCCCCCCGGCCTGCTGGCCGAGTTGGCCGCGCTCACCCCGGAGGAGTGCGCCGCACGCCTCGCGGAGTTCCAGGAAGGATTCACCTGGCTGCACCGGCCCGACCTGATCTCGATCGCGGCGGTGCAGGGTCACGCCGTCGGCGCCGGTTTCCAACTCGCGCTCGCCTGTGATCTGCGGGTGTTGGCCGACGACACGACGTTTTCCATGTCCGAGGTGACGCTCGGCCTGGTCCCCGACCTCGCTGGGACGCACCGGCTGGTGGAGCTCGTCGGGTACGCCCGCGCGCTGGAACTCTGCGTCACCGGCCGGCGGATCGACGCGGCCGAGGCAGAGCGGCTCGGCCTGGCAACCCTGGTCGTGCCCCGTACCGACCTCGACGCGGCCGTCCGGGACCTGACCGCGGCGATCCTCGCCAGCGACCGAAACGCGGTGGTGGAGATCAAGGCGCTGCTGGCCGGGGCGGCCGGACGTACCCCGGCCGCGCAGCAGCGGGCCGAGCGGGAGGCGCAGACCCGACGCATCCGTGATCTTGTCGGACTGGGTGAATAGGGTGGAGGCGGACGCCAGACGGCGTCCGTGCGACTCCGGTCTCGGCGGGCGGGGGCGGCTTCCGCCACGCGGGCGAACGTACGTTCGGGGAAGATCCCGACCGCCACTCCCGTTGTCGTAGTCGTCGGAGAGTGGGAGGTCGTGCGTGGTCAACCCGATGGGATCCGCCGGCAGCATGGGCGGGTGGAGCATGCTGCGCGCGTTGCGCCACCGCGACGAGGTCACCGCGCACCGGGTCAGCCGGCGCAGCGTGCGACGGGTCGTCGAGTTCGCCCGCCCGTACCGGCGGGACATCGTGGTGTTCCTGGTCACCGTCGTGCTGGGCGCGGTCATCGGCGTCGCCACGCCGGTGCTGGCCGGCGACGTCGTCAACGCCATCTCCCGGGGCGGCCCGGACGCGGGCCGGCTGGTCGTCCTGCTGGCCCTGGCGATCGCCGCCCTGGCCGTGCTGGACGCCCTGCTCTCACTCGCCCAGCGCTGGTACTCGGCCCGGATCGGCGAGGGGATCATCCTCGACCTCCGCACCCGGGTCTACGACCACGTCCAGCGGATGCCGCTGCAGTTCTTCAGCCGAACCCAGACCGGTGCCCTGGTGAGCCGGCTCAACAACGACGTGATCGGCGCGCAGCGCGCCTTCACCAGCACCCTCTCCGGAGTGGTCAGCAACATCATCCAGCTGATCCTGACCGCCGCGGTGATGTTCACGCTCTCCTGGCAGATCACCGTCCTGTCGCTGGTCCTGCTGCCGATCTTCGTCATCCCGGCCCGTCGGGTCGGGCGCCGGCTGGCGGAGATCACCCGGGAGTCGTACGACCTCGACGCGAAGATGAACGCCACCATGACGGAGCGGTTCGGGGTCGCCGGGGCGCTGCTGGTGAAGCTGTTCGGGCGGCCCGACGCCGAGGCGCGACGCTTCGCCGAACGGGCCGAGCGGGTGCGGGACATCGGCATCCAGTCGGCGATGTACTCGCGGACGTTCTTCGTCGCGATGCTGCTGGTCGCCTCGCTGGCCCAGGCCCTCACCTACGGGCTCGGCGGCTGGCTCGCGGTACGCGGCGCCGTCAGTGCCGGCACGGTCGTCACGCTGGCCCTGCTGCTCACCCGTCTCTACGGCCCGCTGACCGCGCTCTCCAACGTCCGGGTCGACGTGATGAGCGCGCTGGTCTCGTTCGACCGGGTCTTCGAGGTGCTCGACCTCACCCCGGCCATCGCTGAGAAGCCCGGTGCGGTGCCGGTGCCGCGCGGCGCCGGGCGGCTCGAGTTCCGGGACGTCTGGTTCCGGTACCCGACCGCCGCCGAGGTGTCGCTCGCCTCCCTGGAGGACGTCGCGGCCCTGGACCGGACGGTCTCGGAGCCGGTACTGCGGGGTGTCTCGTTCACGGTGGAACCGGGGCAGATGGTGGCCCTGGTCGGCCCCTCCGGGGCCGGCAAGTCCACGATCTCGATGCTGGTCTCCCGGATCTACGACGTGACGGCCGGTGAGGTCCGGGTCGGTGGGGTCGACGTCCGGGACGCCACGCTCGACTCGCTGCGCGACGCCATCGGGGTCGTCACCCAGGACTCGCACCTGTTCCACGAGACCATCGCGGAGAACCTCCGGTACGCCAAGCCGGACGCCACCGACGACGAGCTCTGGGCGGCGCTGCGCGGAGCCCAGATCGAGGAGCTGGTCCGCGGGCTGCCCGACGGGCTGGAGACGGTCGTCGGCGAGCGCGGGTACCGCTTCTCCGGTGGCGAGAAGCAGCGGATCGCCATCGCCCGGCTGCTGCTCAAGGCCCCGCCGATCGTCATCCTCGACGAGGCGACGGCGCACCTGGACTCCGAGTCCGAGGCGGCGGTGCAACGCGCCCTGGCGGTGGCGCTGCGGGGACGTACCGCGCTGGTCATCGCGCACCGGCTCTCCACCATCCGGGAGGCCGACCAGATCCTGGTGCTCGACGGCGGACGGATCGTCGAGCGGGGCCGGCACGACGAGCTGGTGGCGGTCGGCGGGCTCTACGCCGAGCTGTACCGGACCCAGTTCGCGGTCGCCGACTCGCCAACCCCCTACGCCGAGGCGATCGGCGCCGAACGGTGAGCACCCTGCCCCGCCCCGACGACGCTCCGGCGTGAGCCGGCGGCGGATCCGGTCCGACCTGCCCCGACGCCCGCCGCGGGCCGCGCACCACCCGGTTCCCCGCGCGCTACGACCCGGACTGGGTGGGCAGCGACGGGTCGGGTGACCCGGCCCGCTCGGCCGCCACGGCCGCCCGTAGCGCCGCGAACTCGGCGGCCAGCCCGGCGACCGTGACGTGGGCGTTGAGCCCGCTCGGGTTCGGCAGCACCCACAGCCCGGCCCCACCCAGCGACTCCGTCTGCCGGCCGAGCCTGGCGGTACGCCGCTCGAAGGCGATCCGGTACGCGGTGACGCCCAGCACCGCCACCCACCGCGGCCGGTACCGTTCCACCTTGCGGACCAGCTCCCGCCCGCCCCGCACAAGTTCGTCCCGGGTCAGCTCGTCGGCCCGGGCGCTGGCCCGGGGTGCCAGGTTGGTGACGCCCAGGCCGTACCGGAGCAGCTCCGCCTGCTCCGAGGGGTGGAGCTGGCGCGGGGTGAAGCCACTTCGGTGCAGCGCCGGCCAGAACCGGTTGCCGGGGCGGGCGAAGTGCCAGCCGGTCGCCGCCGAGTAGAGCCCGGGGTTGATGCCGCAGAACAGCACGTCCAGGCCGGGCCCGATCAGATCGGGCAGCAACCGGTCGACCGCCGCCGCCACCTGGGCCGGCGTCGGCCGGAACCCGGCCGGGCGCGGTGCCGACCCGCTCACGTCTGCCGGCTGCGCCGGACCGCCCAGACCACCAGGAGGACCACCCCGGTCACCACCGCCAGGCAGCAGACACCACCCGCGACGATGGTCGCCAGTGCGGCGAAGTTCATCGACATGCGTACACCTCTCCGGGGTCAGAACATGCGCAGCGCACCGCCGTCGACCGGGATGGCGATCCCGGTCAGGTATCCGGCGGCGGGGGAGAGGACGAACGCCGCCACCCGGCCGAACTCGGCCGGCTCGCCGATCCGGCGCAGCGGGATCGCCGCCTCGGCGGCGGCCCGGGCCCGCTCCGGGTCGCCGGTGGCGGCGAAGAGCTCCCGGTTGCGGTCGGTGAGAATCCGCCCCGGGAGCAGGCTCACCACCCGGACGCCGCGGGGGCCGTACTCGTCGGCCAGCTCCTTCGCCACTCCCGCCAGGCCCGGCCGTAGGCCGTTGGAGACACCGAGTCCGGGGATCGGGGTTCGGACCGAGGTCGAGAGGACCAACCCGATCGCCCCGCCCTCGGTGAGCCCGGCGGCGACGGTTCGGACGACCCGGACCGTACCGAGGAACACCGTCTCGAAGGAGTCGCGCCACTGCGCGTCGGTGGCCTGGGCGGCACTGCCCGGTGGCGGTCCGCCGACCGAGACGAGCGCCCCGTCGAGCCGGCCGAACCGCTCCCGCGCGGTCTCGACCAGCCGGGTTGCCGTCTCCGGATCGGCGAGGTCGGCGGCGATCCCGACCGCCCGGTCGGCACCGAGTCGAGCCGCGGCCGCGGCCGCCCGATCGCCGTCCCGGCTCGAGAGCACCACCCGGGCGCCCTCGGCGACGAGGCACTCGGCGGTGGCGAGGCCCAGGCCTCGCGACGCGCCCGTCAGGACGTATACCCGGTCCGCGAGTCCGAGGTCCATGAACGCGATCCTATGCCCCGCCGCCGCGGAACGGATCATCGCCCTACCGGCGGTGCAGCGGCAGCGTCCAGACCCGACCGGCGACCTGGAGCACCCACGTGCGGCCGGCGTGCCGCAGCGCCGGCCACCTCCGGCGCCGGGGCGCGGTCGTGCCGTCGTACCGCCAGCCGGCCTCGCGGACGGCCAGTTCCTCGGCCGCCGCCGTCGGCAGGTCGCCCGCGGCGGCGAGCTGCCGGGCCAGGTCCCAGCCGTCCCGCAGCCCGCCCCGGGTGGGTCGGACGGCAGCCCAGTCGGCGAAGACCGGGAGCCAGCGGTCCTGGAGAGTGGCGGCGAGCATCGGCCAGTGCCGGGCCACCTCCCCGGCACGCTTGCGGAGCAGCGCCGAGCGGGCCACCCCGACCAGCCGGTCATCGAAACCGGGCGGCAGTGGTGCCCCGGCCACCAGCGTCGCCACCAGCGCCGCCTGCCGGTCGGCCAGCGACCCCATCCGGCTCTCCTCCCTGCTCGTCGTGGACGGACCGCCCCGGGCCGCGCCCGGTCACGGTGCCGGGTCAGGTGATCGTCGGGTAGCCGGACGCCTCGGCGATCGCGTCGAGTTCGCCGCGCAGCGCCGCCGCCGGGGGGTAGTCCCCGTCCCGCTCCAGCAGCAGCGCGGGTGGACGGTGCCGGGCGCAGAGCTCGGTGACCAGGTCGAGGACCGCGTCCGGTACGGGATCGGTGTGGGTGTCGTGGTAGATCCCGTCGTGCGCGCGACCGCCGGCGACGTGCACGTAGCCGATCCGCTCCAGCGGCAGCCGGTCGAGCAGCGCCACCGGATCGGTGCCGCGGTTGCGGGCGTTGGCGTACACGTTGGCGACGTCGAGCAGCAGCAGGGCCCCGGTGCGGTCGAGGATCTCGGTGATGAACCCCGCCTCGTCCAGTTCGTCGTCCGGCCAGTCGAAGATCGCCGCGATCGGCTCCAGCGCCAGCGGAACGGCCAGCTCGGCCTGGACACGGCGGACGTTGGCCACCATCGCGTCGACCGCCTCGCGGGTCCGCGGCAACGGCAGCAGGTGCCCGGCCTCCAGACCGCCGGCCCGGACGAAGGCGATGTGCTCACTGGCCAGTGGCGCCCCCAGCAGCTCGGCGACCTCGGCGAAGTGCCGGACCCGGGCCGGATCGACCGGCTCCGCGCCGCCGAGGGAGAGCCGTACCCCGTGGGGTACCACCGCCACCCCCCGCGCGCGCAGCGCGGCCAGCGCCGGTGGCAGGGGACCGCCGCCGGGAAGGGACTCCGCGATCACCTCCGTGAAGCGCAGGCCGGGCAGGTCGGCGACGAAGCCGGCGATCTCCGGCCGCCAGCCGATGCCGACCCCGTACGTGGGTCCGGGGTTCCCGGTCATCCGCCGCACCCCCCGCCGCCGCCACAACCTCCGCCGCCGCCGCAGCCGCCGCCACCACCGCCATCGATGAATCCACCACCGGAGCAGCCGTGGGTGTTCCAGGCAGGGGCGGCGGCCCGCTGTAGCCCCATCCCCGCGGCGAACGCGGGATCGAGCGCGAAGAGCGCCGTCGTGCCGAACAGCGCGACCCCCAGTGCCGCGCCGCCGATCCCGTACGTGGCGTAGGCCGGCGAGTGGTCCGGAGCGAGGTGCTGGTGCCGGCGCCGCAGGTCGCGCAGCACCGCCCGGGCTGCCCGGGTCCGCCGGGGCACCCGGGCGAGCAGCACGATGCTGACCAGCAGCAGCCCCACGAGGGAGAGCATCAGGAACCCGACGGGCTTGTGGTTGGCGATGCCGGCGACGACCCGGACCACGCCGACGGCGAACAGGCCCAGCATCAGCAGCGGGCCGATGCGCGCGGCGGAGCGGGCGGACGCGGGCGGGGCGAGACCCGCCTGCTCCAGCCCGGTGCGCAGCTCGGCGAGGGCGGATCGCACCATCGGGTCGCGGGCCAGCTTCCACATTTGGAGACGTCGTCCGGCCGCCTCGTGGACGGCCCACTCGAGCCGGCCGGTCCCGGCCGGCAGGGGCCCGGTTCGGACGAGGCGGCGGCCCCGCTCCGTGGCGACCGCTCCGGCGGCCCGGAGCACCCCGAGCGCGGTGTAGACCGCCAGCTGGTCGCCACCGTTCAGCCAGGCGACCTGGAGCGGGTGCAGGTGGCCGGGGTCGGCCGGACGCCGTCCGGCGAACCGGACCGACCGGTAGATCAGGGTGCCGGCCAGGAGCAGCGCGGCGGCCGACAGGAAGAGCATCAGGAAGGTCGGTCCGGGAATTCCCCAGGTGTCGGATTGCCCGAGTACGTCCATCGCGGAGGCTCCAGTCGTGCTGCGGCTTGGCGCCCATTGTGGATCAGGCGTGCCAGGTGTCCCAACGGGGCGGGCAGCACACCGCCGCGAGAAGCCGTGCCCGGGGACGGCGAGCCGGGTCATGCCGCGGTGCCGCCGGGGGACGCCGACCGCCGAGCCGGGTCGTGCCGCGGTGCCGTGGGCGGACCGGATCAGTCGGCCTGCTTCGGCGCCGGTCGGCGTACCGCCTCCTCGATCAGGTCGAGCACCGGGCCGAGGTCGCCGGCGGGGCGGGCCATCGCCAGGTGGAGGACCAGGCCGTCGTACGCCAGCTCCAGAAAGCGCGCGAGCGTCTCGATCGGTACGTCGTCGCGCAGCACGCCGGCCTCCCGCTGCCGGGCCAGCCGCTCCCGAGTCGCCTCGGCGAGACTCGCCGAGCGCTCGGCCCAGCGCCGGGCGAACGCCGGATCGGTGCGCAACCGGCGGGAGACCTCCAGTTGGCTGCCGAGCCAGCCGGCGGTCTCCGGCGAGGCGGCGTCCTCGAGCAGGTCGCGCATCACCTGCACCAGGCCGTTGCGGGCGACGGTCTCGACCATCGCCGCCGCGTCGTCCTCGGCGACGGCGAGGAAGAGCGAGTCCTTGTCGCGGAAGTGGTGGAAGATGGCACCCCGGGAGAGACCGGTCGCCTCCTCCAGCCGGCGCACCGTCGCGCCCTCGTAGCCGTGCCGCGCGAAGCAGGCCCGCGCCGCGGAGAGGATCTCCTGACGGCGGGCGTCGAGCTGGTCCTGACTTACCCTGGGCACCAGTAGATCGTGCCAGGTACGGGCACGCTATGCAATCCGTACGTACGTCTTGGGTTACGGCCCGGGCGGACTATGATCGCGGCCGTGCCGTACCCCGCTCCCGCCGCGCCACTGGGTGTCGCCGCCGTGCAGGCCGAGCCGGTGCCGGGTGACGTCGCCGGCAACGCCCGGACGGCGGGTCGGCTGGTCGGGCGGGCCGCCGAGGCCGGTGCCCGGGTCGCCGTCCTGCCGGAGCTGTTCCTCCCGGCGTACCATCCGCCGACCCTCGCCGCCGACCCCGCCGGCACCGACGTCGTCGCCGACCATGCGGGCCTGGTCGCGGATCCCCGGCTCGACCCCCTGCGCGCGGCTGCCCGGGACCACCGGGTCGTCGTGGTCATCGGCGCGGCGGTACGGCATCCGGACGGGCGCCGTACCTGCTCGGCGCTGGTGGTGGACCGGACGGGTCGGGTGGCCGCCGGCTACGCCAAGCAGCAGCTCTGGGGGCCGGAGGAGAACGCGCTCTTCACCTCCGGCGACCGGGGAGCGACGCTGGTGGTCGACGGCTGGCGGCTCGGCCTCGGGGTCTGCTACGACGGGTGCTTCCCGGAACACGGTCGGGCGGCGGCGGTCGACGGGGCACACGGATACCTCTGCCCGAGCGGCTACCTGGTCGGCTCCGAGCATCGTCGCGACCTCTACTACCGGGCCCGCGCCCTGGACAACACCATGTACGTCGCCTTCGCCAACTCGGTCGGCGGCGTCGCGCCGTGGCGGTTCAACGGCGGGGCGGCGCTCTACGACCCGGAGGGACGGCCGCTGGACCAGGCCGCCGACCGGGGCGAGGCGGTCGTTGTCGGCCTGTTCGATCCGGCCGAGCTGCGCCGGGTCCGCGACGCGCACCGGATGCTCGCCGACCGTCGGCCTGACCAGGGAGTTTCCCGCCTCGAGCTGGTCGCCTGATCAGGTCCTGTCTATTCGGGCAAGCAGGTTGTTTACCGATTGGGACTGTTGCCCGACGGGTGGCTTCCCGTAATGTGCGCGCGTGCCGCTGTTGCTCCTCGATGTGGACAACACCCTGCTAGACCGGGCAGGCCCGTTCCGACGCTGGGCGGAGACTTTCCTGGCCGAGATCGGGGCACCGGCGAGCGACATCGACTGGCTGCTCTCGGTGGACGCGGACGGCCTGACCAACCGCTGGGACGTCGCCGACGCGATCCGGGAGCGCTATGGGCTTCGGATCCCCGCAATCGACCTGGTCGAGGCCTTGCACGACGGGGTGGTGGAGAACACCCGGCTCGACCCGCTGGTCGCCTGCGCGCTGCGGATCGTGGACGAGGCCGGCTGGGTTCCGGTGGCGATCAGCAACGGGGCGGTCCGGCAGCAGGAACGCAAGATTCGACGTACCGGCCTGGACCGCTATCTCGCGGACTGGGTGATCTCGGAGGAGGCCGGGGTCAGCAAGCCGAATCCCCGGATCTTCGCCCTCGCCGCCGAGCGGGTTCGGATGCGACTGCGGGGCGCCTGGATGGTCGGGGACAGCCCCGAGGCGGACATCGGTGGTGCCGCCGCGATGGGGCTGCCCAGCGTCTGGCTGCACCGCGGCCGGCGTTGGACGGAGCGCCGGTACGCCCCCACCCGGACCGCCGACGGGCTGATCCCGGCCGTCGCCGCCGTCCTCGCCGGCTGAGCGCCTCGGCGTTCCGGCCGCACCGTGCCGTCCGGCGCTACTGGAGGTACTTCTCGACCTCGGTGACGCTGCGCACCCCGGCGCTGTCCGGATCTCCGCCGGACTGCCGGGCGGCGCGGCGGCGGCGCAGCAGGTCCCAGCACTGGTCGAGCGACTCCTCCAACTCCCGGAGCCGGGCCCGGTCCTCGTCGGTGAACCCCTCGCCCTGCTGCGCGTTCGTGCGCAGCCGGTGCTCCTCGTCGACCAGTTCGCTGATCCGGCGCAGAATCGTCCTGTCGTCCATGCCCAAGATCCTGGCACAGCGTCGGGCCCGTCGCGTCGCATCGGCCCAGCCGGACGCCCGGTTTCCGCACCGCGGGCCGGCCTCGCGAACGCTCGTCGCCTATCGGACCGTTGCCATGTGGGCTTTTCCCGCCAATCGGGTTCTTCGTTTGGTATGAACTACCAGTCCTGGTGCCGGAAAGCCCAACAGATCGGGCATCTTCGATACCAGGGGAGAAACCCGACCCACAGGGACCGAACCTTCAGACGAAAAGAGCCACCATCATGGACGAAGCGACGCTGCCGCCAGCGCTGCGGGAGGCCGTCACGGTCACCACCGCCGGAGCCACCGGGGTGGCCCGCCTGGTGATCGAGGGTCTGCTCGAACTGGTCCACGACCCGAGGGCGGCCGGCGAGGCGACGGAGTTCCTGATCGCCCGGTTGCCGGGGTACGCGCCGATGTGGCACATCGCCAACGCCGTGCGCTCGCCCGAGCCGGCCGAGGCGCTGCGGCGGATCCGGGCGGAGCTCGACCACGCGGTGGAGAACACCGTCAAGGTGGCCGCCGATTGGGTCGCCGAACGGGGCGGGCCGGTCACCTTCGCCCCCAGCAGCTCGATCGTCGCCCAGGTCCTGGCCCAGCTCCCCCCGGAGGCCCAGACCGGCGAGCCGGTCCTGGCCCTGGCCGGCGCCGACGCGATCGGGCCGAACACCGTCCTCAACATCCGGGGCACCCGGGAGCTGGCCGAGCGGCTGCCCACACTGGTGGTCACCACCGCGCTGAAGCTGGTTCCGGAGTCGGTCTTCGCCCGGCTGGGTGCTCCGGTCTTCGAGCACATCCCGCTGGAGGCGTTCGCCGCCGTGGTGCTCGACGGCGAGGTCCTGACCCCGGCCGAGGTGGGGAGGAGGGCGGCGGCACTGACCGAGTGACGCGGGCGGTCAGAGCACCCGGGTCACCCGCTCCGCCTGGACGCGGGCCTCGACCCGAGTCGGGTCGAGATTGGCGCAGAGCACCACCGAGGCCCCGGCGGCGAGCGGGGCCAGCAGCCACTTCACCGGGTGCTCGTGCTCGGCCGCGTCGACCAGGACCCGGTCGCCCGGACGGAGGTCGAGGATCTCGGCCAGCTCCCGGGCGAGCAGGCCCCACCGCGCGTAGCTGGTGCCGTCGACGCTGGCCGGGTCCGTGGCAGACAGTGGCACGACCGGCCGCAGGTCGCCGTACCGGGACACCTCGGCGACGTAGTCGCGGTAGCCCTCGGGAACGTCCGCCAGCGGCGCGGCCCCCGGGGCGAAACCGAGCACGAAGCGGTGCCGGGCCTCGGGTACGTCGACCAGCCAGTTGTCGACCCGGTCCCGGGCAACGTAGACGGCGTCGAACGGTCCCTCCGTGCCCGGCCCGATCCGGGGCAGCCCGGCGGTGGCGAAGCTCTCGAAGTTCACCGACACCCCGACCGACCAGGTGCCGAGGAGGACGGCGGCGGTCTGCCAGTGCGGCGGCAGCAGCACCGCCGCCCGGCTGCCCGGCCCCAGGCCGCACCCCTGGACGAGCAGGTTGGCGGTCCGGGCGGCCCACTGGCCGAGAGCCGTGGCGGAGAGGCTGATCCGCTCACCGGTCGCGTCGTCGTAGTAGGTGAGCAGCGGCAGGTCGGGATCGGTCGCCAGGGCGGAGGCGAGCGGGGCGGGAACGGTGACGTCGAGCCGGGCGGGGGATGCCGTCGTCATACGCCGACCATACCCGCCGGCCCTTTCCGCCGGTCGGACTCTGGCGGCTCCCGCCGGAGTCTGACCGGTCGGCCGTCCGCCCGGGGCGCCGCGGCGGGGGGCGAGCGTGTCCGCACGGGCTCTCCGGCGCCGATCGTCGAGGTGGGCGCCGCCCGCGCGGGGGCGACCGGAGTGCTGCCCCGGGGTTCCGCCCCCCGCGTCGCCGATCACCGAGACCCGCCGCTAGGGCAGGAGGACGATCTTGCCTTGGCCGTGCCGGGTTTCCAGCTCGCGGTGGGCTTCGGCGGCCTGCGCCAGGGGAAGGGCCCGACGGATGTGGATCCTCAGCTCGCCCGCGGCGTAGCGGTTGGCGAGTCCGGCCAGGCGGGCGGCGGAGCGGGCCCCCGAGGTGACCCGGATCCCGAGTTCCTCGGCGCGGTCGTGCTCGACGAGGGTGAGGATCCGCTTCCGGTCCGCCACCAGTTCCAGCGAGGCCGCGAGCGCGTCGCCGCCCGCGCCGTCGAGCGCGGCGTCCACTCCCTGGGGCGCGAGCCGGCGTACCCGGTCGACCAGTCCGGGGCCGTAGGCCACCGGCGTCGCACCGAGCGCACGGAGGTAGTCGTGGTTCTCCGGGCGGGCGGTGCCGAGCACGGTCGCACCGCGGGCCCGAGCGAGCTGCACGGCGACGGTACCGACCCCGCCGGCGGCGGCGTGGATCAGCAGGGTGTCGCCCGGTCCGATCGCGAGGTCCCCGAGCGCGATGTCGGCGGTCTGCGCCCCGGCGCTGAACGCCCCGGCGACCTCCCACGGCATGGCAGCGGGCTTCGGGACGACCTGGTCGGCCGGGACGACCAGGTATTCGGCGTAGGCACCGAGCCGGCCGAACCCGAGGACCTCGGCGCCGACGGCGATCGAGGTGACCCCCGGCCCGACCTGGTCCACGGTGCCGGCGAACTCGTTGCCGGGCACCGTGGGCCGCTGGTCGGGCGCGACGCCTGGTGGCGTCCAGCCGCGCCGGACGATGGCGTCGTACGGCTGCACGCCCGCCGCCCGGACCCGAATCCGGACCTCACCCGGTCCCGCCTCCGGCGTGGGCAGCTCCAGCAACCGGAGCACCTCCGGCCCACCGGGCTCGGTGAAACCCGCCGCTCGCATGTCATCTCCCTCCGTGGTGGACGGAGACGAGTCTGCGTCCTCAACCGCGGTTGAGGTCAACACGCGTCGGGCCGGCCGCGACGGCGCGGCCGGCCCGACGTCGGGACGAACGGGGACTCAGCTGGCCAGCATCTTGCGCAGCACGTACTGGAGGATGCCGCCGTGCCGGTAGTAGTCCGCCTCGCCGGGAGTGTCGATCCGGACGATCGCGTCGAACTCGACCCCGGTGTCGGTGCTGACCCGGACGGTGCGCGGGATCTGACCGTCGTTGAGCGCGGTCACCCCGGTGATCGAGAACGTCTCGGTGCCGGTCAGCCCCAGCGAGTCCGCGTCGGTGTCGGCCGGGAACTGCAGCGGCAGCACGCCCATCCCGATCAGGTTCGACCGGTGGATCCGCTCGTACGACTGGGCGATGACCGCCCGGACGCCGAGCAGCATGGTGCCCTTGGCCGCCCAGTCCCGGGACGAGCCGGAGCCGTACTCGGTGCCGGCCAGGATCACCAGCGGCACGCCGGCGGCCTGGTAGGCGACCGCGGCGTCGTAGATGGTGGTCTGCTCACCGGTGAGGTGGTTGATCGTGAAGCCGCCCTCGACCCCCGGCACGAGCTGGTTGCGGAGCCGGATGTTGGCGAAGGTGCCCCGGATCATCACCTCGTGGTTGCCCCGACGGGAGCCGTACGAGTTGAACTCGTGCCGTGGCACCCCGTGCTCGGCCAGATAACGGCCGGCGGGGGAGTCGGGCTTGATCGAGCCGGCCGGGGAGATGTGGTCGGTGGTGACCGAGTGGCCGAGCTTGGCCAGGACCCGGGCGCCGATGATGTCCTGGACCGGCGCCGGCTCCCGCTCCATCCCCTCGAAGTACGGCGGCTTGCGCACGTACGTCGACTCGGGATCCCAGGCGAAGGTGTCGCCGGTCGGGGTCGGCAGCGACTGCCAGCGCTCGTCGCCGGCGAAGACGTCGGCGTAGGCCTGGCCGAAGCCGGCGGCACCGATCGCCGAGGTGATGACCTCCTGGATCTCGGCGCTGCTCGGCCAGATGTCCCGCAGGTAGACCGGCTGGCCCTGCGAGTCCTCGCCGAGCGGCTCGTTGGCCAGGTCGATGTCCATCGTGCCGGCCAGCGCGTACGCCACCACCAGCGGCGGCGACGCCAGATAGTTCATCTTGACGTCCGGGTTGATCCGGCCCTCGAAGTTGCGGTTGCCGCTCAGCACCGAGACCACCGACAGGTCGTGCTCGTTGATGGCGGCGGAGATCGCCTCGGGGAGCGGCCCGGAGTTGCCGATGCAGGTGGTGCAGCCGTACCCGACGAGGTGGAAGCCGAGCTTCTCCAGGTACGGCGTCAGACCGGCCCGCTCGTAGTAGTCCATGACGACCTTCGAGCCGGGCGCCAGGGTGGTCTTGACCCACGGCTTGCGGGACAGGCCCCGCTCGACGGCGTTGCGGGCCAGCAGGGCGGCGCCGATCATCACCTGCGGGTTGGAGGTGTTGGTGCAGGAGGTGATCGCCGCGATCACCACCGCGCCGTGATCGAGTTCGCACTCGACGCCGTCGTCGAGGGTGACCCGGACCGGGTTGCTGGCCCGGCCCTTCGCCCCGGTCGCCGCCGAGATCAGCTCGCGCGGCGCGTCCGCCGGGTCGTTGACGTCGTTGGCCGGCGGGTCGCTGGCCGGGAAGGACTCCTCGCTCGCCTCGTCGGCCGGGCCGTGCGCGGTGCCCCCGTCGCCGACGTAGTCGACCAGCGCGGACCGGAACAGCGTCTTGGCGTTGCCCAGCGGCACCCGGTCCTGTGGGCGCTTCGGGCCGGCCAGCGACGGCTCGATGGTGCTCAGGTCAAGTTCCAGCCGCTCGCTGTAGTCGGGCTCGGCGGCCGGGTCGTGCCAGAGGCCCTGCTCCTTGGCGTACGCCTCGACCAGCGCGACCTGCTGCTCGCTGCGACCGGTGAGGCGCAGGTACCGGACCGTCTCCTCATCGATCGGGAAGATCGCGACGGTGGAGCCGTACTCCGGGGACATGTTGCCGATGGTGGCCCGGTTGGCCAGCGGTACGGCGCTGACCCCGGGACCGTAGAACTCGACGAACTTGCCGACCACCCCGTGCTTGCGCAGCATCTCGGTGATGGTGAGCACCAGGTCGGTGGCGGTGGTGCCGGGCGGCATCTCGCCGCTGAGCTTGAAGCCGACGACCCGGGGGATGAGCATGCTGACCGGCTGGCCGAGCATGGCCGCCTCGGCCTCGATGCCGCCGACGCCCCAGCCGAGCACACCGAGCCCGTTGACCATGGTGGTGTGCGAGTCGGTGCCGACCACGGTGTCCGGGTACGCCTGCCCGTTGCGCTCCATGACCGTCCGCGCCAGGTACTCGATGTTGACCTGGTGCACGATGCCGGTGCCGGGCGGTACGACCTTGAACTCGTTGAACGCGGTCTGGCCCCAGCGCAGGAACTGGTATCGCTCCCGGTTGCGCGCGTACTCCAGCTCGACGTTGCGGGCGAAGGCGTCCTCGCGGCCGAACAGGTCGGCGATGACGGAGTGGTCGATCACCAGCTCGGCCGGGGCGAGCGGGTTGACCTTGGTGGGGTCGCCGCCGAGGTCGCGGACCGCCTCTCGCATGGTGGCGAGGTCGACCACGCAGGGTACGCCGGTGAAGTCCTGCATCAGCACCCGGGCCGGGGTGAACTGGATCTCCACGCTCGGGTCCGCCGTCGGGTCCCAGCCGCCGAGCTGCCGGATGTGGTCGGCCGTGATGTTCGCGCCGTCCTCGGTCCGGAGCAGGTTCTCCAGCAGGATCTTGAGGCTGTACGGCAGACGTTCGTGCCCGGCCACCGTGCTGATCCTGAAAATCTCGTAGCTCGCGTCTGCGACGCGTAGCTGGCTCTTCGCACCGAAGGTGTCGAGGCTCGCCACGTCGTACTCCTTCACGCTGTCGTCGTACCGGCGCACACCGATCCAGCCCGGGCGCCCGTCCGGCCGGCCCTGCGACAGACGGGCGAGGCGGACGTCCGGAGCAAGTCTGTCGTACCCACTCCGGGGTGTCCCGGCTCAGGTAACCCTTACCAGGGTTCCAATAAACCGTACGTCCGTCTTGCTAATGGCGCAAGTCCGCCGCCCGGGTGGCGCGGGGACCCCGGGTGGGTGGGGCCGCCCGGCCCGGAACGCCGGAACCGTGGGACGCGGGGGCGGGCAAGGCGACCGCGTGTCGCGCCAGCGACGGCACGGGTACGCCCGACCGTGGCGTCCCCGGTGGGACGTCGGCCTGTCGATGGCGCGCCGGCGCGCCATCCGGGCCGGGGGGACTAGTCCGAGGTGGAGGACGCGGTGATCTCCGCGTACCGCTGTCGCAGTCGGTCGCGGACCTGCTCCGGCGTGTACGCCCGACGGCGCCGTTCGGCGCGGGCCACCACGACCCCGGTGGCGGCGACCCCGACGAAGGCCGCGACGCCGATTACCTTCCACCAGCGCATCCACCTAGGGTAGTCGCCGAGCCGACACGAGCGTGCAGACCGAGGTGGGACAGTGGGCGAGGAGAGCGGCGACCGCGGCGCGCACCGGAGCGTACTCAGTCTCGACGAGGCGGTCGACCTGACGCGGACCGGCGACATCTGGATCTTCCGCGGCCACAGCGTGCCGGATCGGGCGATCCAGCTCACCACGAACAGCCCGGTCAACCATGTCGGAATGTCCGTGGTCATCGAGGATCTGCCGCCGCTAATGTGGCACGCCGAACTCGGCCGGTCCCTGCCCGACCTGTGGTCGGGCACCCACCATCGCGGCGTGCAACTGCACGACCTCCGGGACGCGGTGCGGGTCTGGGGTGTCCGGTACGGCCAGCGGGCCTGGCTACGCCAACTCGAGCCACCGGCCGATCAGGAGATGGAGAACGGGGTGCTGCGGACCATCGCCCGCCTGGACGGCACGCCCTTCCCGTCCACCGCCCAGTTGGCCTGGCGGTGGCTGCGCGGGCGTACCCCGAACCTGCGTCGCCGCCGCGTCCGCGACGCGGGTGACGTCCGACTCGAGACGGCGTACTGCGCCGAGGTGGTCGCGATCACCTACCAGGCCATGGGACTGCTGCCGGCCGAGCGGTGGCCGAGCTGGTACGACCCCGGACGCTTCTGGAGCGGCGACGCACTGGAACTGGCGGGCGGGGCGCGGCTCGGCGACGAGATCGCGGTGCAGGTTCCGGCCCGGTGAGCGACCGTCCCCCGTCCCGTCGGCGGCTCGTCGCCGTGGCACCCTGGATCGTCGTCATGGCAGGCGTCCTGGTGATGATCGTGCTGTTCGTCACCGCCACCGGTTACCTCACCCGCGACCGTCGTCCGGCCAGCGCTCCCGACCCGGTCTGGCCGTTCGGCCCGGGTACCACGGACTCGCCCTCGGCCCGGCCCGACGCGTCGGCAGCCCCGAGCGTGGCCGCCACGCCGTCGCGCCGCCCGCCGGCCAGCTCTCGGCCGACCAGCTCCACCACCACACCGTCCCGCGCCACGCCGTCCCGTTCCGTCACACCGACGAGTCGGCCGCCCGCCTCCCGGTCGGCCCCGTCCAGCGACGGGCTGACCGGTCGGTACCGCGTGACGAACGACTGGAATGGCGGGTTCATCGCCGAGGTGCTGCTCCGCAACGACGGTACGGCGGCTCGGCAGTGGACGGTGGAGCTGCGGTTCCCGCCGGACGTGAAACGGCTGGTGTGGTACTGGACGGACGGCGCCTCCAGGCCGGTGGCGCGCCGCGCCGGCGAGAGCTACCTCTTCACCGGGGTCGACCCACTGCCGGCCGGTGCGACGCTGCGCCTCGGCATGCAGTTCGACGCCGACGACCGGGAGAATCGCCCCACCGCCTGTACGGTCAACGGCGTGGCCTGCGCCCTCGGCTGACTCGTCCGCGCCGGTGCCGCGAGCGGCGGGTCAGCGGAAGGCGGCCGCGTGACGGTCGCGGGCCCGGAGCAGGTGCTCGCGCATCGCGGCCTCGGCGGCGTCGGGCTCGCCGGCCGCGATCGCCGCCGCCACCCGCCGGTGCTCTCCGACGGTCGTGTCGGCGTGCGCGTACGGGAAGTATCGGCGGTGCAGGTGCAGGTGGACGTGGAGCCGGTTCAGCCCGTCCCGGAGCAGCGCGTTGCCGGACGCCTGGGCGACCAGGTCGTGGAAGCGGGCGTCGAGCGCGGTGAACGCCGCGTGCCAGCGCTGGGGGCCGTCCGTCTCGGGCGGCACCGGCGTGGCGGCCTCGGCGGTGATGGCGGCACGTTGCGCGGCGCTGGCCCGTTCGGCCGCGAACCGACTTCCCGCGCACTCCAGCAGCAGCCGCAGCTCGAACATCTGGAAGAACTCGTCGCGGGTCAACAGCGGACTGACCGTGTAGCCCGCGAGGGGGCGTTTGCGGACCAGTCCGTCGGACTCCAACCGGGCCAGCGCCTCACGGACCGGGGTGGGTGAGACGTCCAGCTCGCGGGCGAGGGCGTCGATGTTGACCCGTTCGCCGGGGGCGAGGGTGTGCTCCAGGACCAGACTCTTCAGCGTCTCGTAGATGTCGTCGCCGAGTGTGGAACGTCGGAGCGGGATCCGGTCACGACTGGCCACCCACCCTCCTCTCGGGCGCGTCGCGGCGTTGGGCTCCGTCTTGACGGACGGGTTTCCGGCGGGTACACATCGACCAAGATCATATATGATCGACGATCTGTCGGGCGGTGTCCCGGTGCTCCCGCACGGGACTCGGCCAGGGCGGGCGGGACGCACCCGGGAGGTCTACCGCGGCGGAGGAGGGACCCCGGTGATCGTCGACGCGCATCAGCACCTCTGGACCGCCGACTACGCCTGGCTCGCCGACCCGTCGCTGGCCCGGATCCGGCGCGACTACGGCGTCGCGGAGCTGCGCCGCAACCTGCGGGCCGCCGGCGTGGACCGCACCGTACTGGTGGAGGCCGGCAGGTGCGAGGCGGCCGAGACCACCGAGTTCCTCGCGACCGCGGCGGTGACCCCGGAGATCGCCGGGGTGGTCGGCTGGGCCTCGCTCACCGACCCCGGGCTGGCCGACGTGATCGCCGGCCACCGGAACGGCACCGGCGGGCACCTGCTGGTCGGCATCCGCGACCAGGTGCAGAGCCACCCGGACGACCACCTCGACCGGCCGGAGGTCCGGGCCGGCCTGGCCACCGTCGCGGCGGCCGACCTCGTCAACGAACTCGTGGTCCGGGTGGACCAGCTGCCGTCGGTGGCGCGGGCCGCCGCGGCGCTGCCCGATAGCCGGTTCGCGCTGGACCACCTCGGCAAGCCGCAGATCAGGGCGGGCGTCGACGGGCTGGTCCGCTGGCGGGAGCTCATCGCCCCGGTGGCTGCCTGCCCCAACGTCGCGGCGAAGCTCTCCGGTCTGGTCACGGAGGCCGACTGGGACGGCTGGACCGTCGAGGACCTGCGGCCGTTCGTGGAGACCGCGGTGGAACTCTTCGGTCCGGCCCGGCTGATGTTCGGCTCGGACTGGCCGGTCTGCGAGGTGGCCGCCTCCTACCGCGAGGTCCGGGCCGCGCTCGAGGCGATCCTCGGCGGTACGCCCGACGACATCTTCCACGACACGGCGACCCGTACCTACCGGTCGGCGATCGCGTGAGGCGGGCGGCGGAGCCCGGCACCATTCGTTCCGCCGCCGTGAGCCGCCGCCACCGCCGGCACCCGTCGCGCGCGGGCGCCCCGCGGACCCGCCGCCGGATCCGCGGGGCGCCCCGTGCGGGTCGCTAGTCCGTCGTCTCGATCGCCAACAGGTCCACCCGGCCGAACAGGTCCAGTTCGACGTCGCGAACCCGCTCCGAGTGCCCGTAGTTGTTCTGTCCGAAGCGGAGTGGGATCACCGGCATGTCCCGGGCGAGGATCTCCTCCGCCTGCTGGTACTTCTTGATCGCCTCGGTCTGGTTCGGCGCGGCCACGCCCTCGGCGACCAGCCGGTCGAACCCGGGGTTGCTGTAGCCGTAGTAGTTCGACGAACCGCCCGGTGCTGTACAGCGGACCGAGGTAGTTCTGCATCGACGGATAGTCCATCGACCACGCCAACCGGAACATCCCGACCGGGGTCTTCGACTCCAGCTTGGTCAGCAGGTCGGCGAACTTCGGCTCGGGAGTACCCCGGCACTCCACCCCGAGATTGACACGAAGCTGGTTGCAGGTCGCGTCGACCCACTCCTTGTGGCCGCCGTCGGCGTTGTAGGAGATCTGCAACTTCGCCGGTCCGCCCGCGGCGTGGTACTCGGCCCTCGCCCGTACCGGGTCGAACCGGCACGCGTCTCCGCAGGTGTCGGGCCGGGCACCGGCCACCACCGGCGAGACGAAGGAGCGGGCCGAGGTCTGGGTGTCCTTGAAGATGGTCCGGACGATCTCGTCCCGGTCGATCGCCATCGAGATCGCCTTGCGTACCTCGGGGCGGGAAAACTCGGGCTGGAAGGTCGGGAAGGCCAGGAACTGGAACGACGACAGCGGGCTCTTCTTGAACCGGTCGCCGAGGTCGGCGGGGGCGTTGCCGATGTTCTCGCTGGAGATACTGGGCACCACGTCCAGGTTGCCGGCCATCAGGTCGGCGTACTCGGCGGTCGGCTGCTGGTAGATCTGGAAGACGACTCCGCTGATCGTGGGCTTGGGTCCGGGGTACGCGTCGTACCGTTCGACCTCGATCCGGGAGTCGTGCTGCCAGGTGCCCTTCATCTTGAACGGGCCGTTGCCGATCGGCGCCTCCTCGAAGCCCTCCTTCAGGACCCCGTCCGAGGCCCAGGCGGCATTCGGCAGCGGGGAGAAGACGTGGTAACCCAGCACCGACTTGAACTCGGCGAACGGGCCCGACAGGGTGACGGTGAAGGTCAGGTCGTCGATCTTGCGCAGGCCGCTCAGCTTTCGGGCCCGCGGCTCGGGTGCCCGCTGCGGGCCGTCGCCGTCCGGATCGGTCGACTGAAGCGCGTCGTACCCCTCGATCTGTTCGAAGAAGTACGACCCACCGTTGCCGTTCGGTCCGTACGCCGCGTGGTTCCAGGCGTTGATGTAGTTGTCGGCGGTGACCGGCTCACCGTTGTGGAAGGTGAAGCCCTTCTTCAGCCGTACCGTCCAGACCCGGTTGTCCGCCGACTCGATCGACTCCGCCGCCGCCTCGACCGGCCGCTTCTCCGCGTCGAACTCCACCAGCGGCGTGAAGAGTGCGGCCAGCACCTGTGCGCCGGCGGTCTCGGTGGTGTTGGCGGGAAGCAGGTGCTGCGGCTCCACGAGTGCGATCCGGACGATGCCACTGCCGGCCGAGTCGGTCGGGGACTCGCTCGGACCGACACACGCCGTGGTGGCAACCGCAACCATGGCCGCGGTGAGCGCCACCGCGCTCGAGGTCAGGCGTCTGGGCACCGGCATGGGCAACTCTCCTTCACCGCACACCACCGGCCCGGACGGAGGCCGGCGGGCGACCGCCACCTGCGGCCGCTCCCTCAGTTACGAGCCGATCCGTCCGCTTCGGCAATGCTTTTGGTTGGGGCCAAACCATCCACCGAGCCGACAACGGGGTGCCGGGGCGACGGCGTCTCGTGATCAGACAGCGGCCGGTACCGGTTCGGGCCGGACGGCCGAGGCGCCCGGCGACGGCTGGAAGGGGTGGTGATGATCCGGATATGGCTGGGGGCCGAGGACATCGCCCGTACCCGGATCGCCCCCGCACCGCTGCCGCTGCACGAGGTCGTCGTCAGCCTCGCCGCAGCGCCCACCGTGGACGAACCCGAGCTGGCCCGCTGGCTGCGCGAGGTGCGGGACCAGCCACCGTCCGAACCGGACGCCCCGTCCCCGGCGGCACACCTGCTCGCCGCACTGCCGGAGGAACACCGCCTCGAGAGTGCGCTGGAATGGCTGGTCACCAACCAGACCTGCCGAGCCCGCAGCCTGGCCGCCGCGATCCGGGCCCACTACGACCGCCACGTCCGGGCCGGGCTGGTCGCCTGGGAGTCCGTCGTCCGGCTCGACGTCGACGAGCGGAGTCGCGCCCTGGCCAGTGGCGGGGTCGAGGCGCTGCTGGGACTGCTCGACCCGTTGGCGACCTGGCGCAACCCGGTACTCGCCGTCGCCTCCCCGACGGAACTGGACCTGCGGCCCGGTGGCGCCGGACTGCTGCTGGTGCCGTCCGTCTTCGCCCGGCAGCTGTGGGTCGGGAACCACACCGGTCCGGCCGTCGTGGTCTACCCGGTACGCCGTCCGGGCAACGGCCGTCGTGCGGGCGGGCGCGGGGCCACGCATCTGCGGACGGCGTGCGCCTCCGGCCCGGCCGTCGACCCGCTCACCGCGCTGCTCGGGCGTTCCCGGGCCGCCGTGCTCCGTGCCGCCCTGGTCGGGGCGAACACCACCGACCTCGCCCGCCGGGCCGGCATCAGCACCCCGTCCGCGTCACAGCACGCGAGCGTGCTCCGGGACGCGGGCCTGCTCCGGACCACCCGGCACGGCAAGGCCGCGCACCACACCCTCACCCCGCTGGCCCGGGCGCTGCTGACCGGCCACACCGGTCCGGCCCGCCGCTGACCGCCCGGTCGGCCGGCCGTCTCCCACCGGAGCCGTGACGCGGTGCGTTCAGTCGTGGCGGGGAGTCCGGGCGCCGCGTCGGGCGCCGTCCGGCCACAGTACCGTGACCGGGATGTCCCGCTCGCGGGCGGCGCGCACCACGTCCGCGGTGTCACCGACGTCCGCCGACGGGAGCCCGTCCCAGACCGCGATCAGCCGTTCGCACCGGTTCAGCAGTTCCATACTGGCGGCGAGGTACGCCCGGCGGCCCGAACGCGCGAACGGCATGATGGACACCGTGGTCGCCCGGTCGAGCAACTCGTCGAAGTCGGCCAGGTTGTCCCGGTGCACCGCCCGCTCCCGGTAGTCGGTGGCGGGGATGATCACCTCGTACGTGCCGTCCAGCGCGAGTACGGCCCGGGCGAACAACTGGTCGGCGCCGTCCGCGAGACACGTGATCCCGTGCAGCCCGGAACCGGCGTACGGCCGCAACTCCTCGGCCAGGCGGGCGTAGATGAGTTCGGCCGTCCCGTCGGCGAGCAGGACGTGGCCGGTGACCCCGATCCGCGGCATGGCGCACCGTCCGTTCCTCGTCATGCGCGACCGACCCGGACGATCCGGAACCCGGCGTCGGCGAGGATGACCGGCAGCTCGCGGACGGCCTCATGGTTGCGCTCACGCATATCGTCGCGCAGGGCATCCCAGTCCTGCATCGCCGGGTGCAGCCGGCGGGCGTCGTCCCGGTTGGGGGCGTAGCGCCAGCCGGTCGCCGCCCGCTCCGCCACCCACCGCTGGTGCTCCATGATCGCCAGCCGCTCGATCTCCGGCTCCTCCAGCGCGTGCTCGTCCCCCGGGCCGACCCGGGGGGAGAGCGCGCAGCCGAGTTCCCGCAGCTTGCGGCCGATGTCCTTGGCCTGCTCCCGGTTGGCCCGGCGCAGCGACTCCGGAAGCTCCTCCCAGGGAACCAGGGACGGGCTGCTGCCCGGGGCCTCCCCGTGCCGCCGGCGGGCGACCACGTAGCACTCGTGGATCACCCGGGCCAGCCGCTCGACCAGGTCGTCGCCGATCAGGGCGGGGTCACAGGCGGCGTGCACCACCCCGTACAGCCGAAGCGTCCCGGAGAGGTCGTCGAGGATGCCGCTGTCGTACCCGCTGCCGAACGCCTCCCGCAGGTTGGCCAACCGGTCGAGCCGGACCACCATCGAGCCGGGACCGCCGTGCCAGAGCTGCTCGGCGGTGAGCGCCGTCTTGAGCGCCCGCTCCTCGTCGTCGTAGCAGATGAAGACCCGGTCCGGTGGCAGCGGGAAGCCGAGCCGGGGCAGCTGCCGGAGCGCCTCGGTGAGCCCGCCGTCCAGCGGTTCGATCCGGCAGACCCGGGACAGGAACGGGTACCGGTGGCTCAGCTCGGCCGCCACCTCGGTCGCCGCCTCGTCGACCAGGGCCAGCGGGATCAGCCGGGCGCCGTGCGGGTCGCGGACCCGCCACCGGCGGGCCAGCTCCACCAGCACCGCGCGGCCGAACGCGGTGCCGCCGAGGATGACGACCCGGGGCGGCCGGCCGTCCACCACCGCCAGCGGCTCCTCGGCGAGCAGCTTCCGGGCGGCCAGGTCGTCGATGTTGAAGAAGTCGAGGCGCGCGCCGGGCTGCCGGGCCAGGCCGAGGTAGCGGGCCTGTAACGCCAGGCAGAGTTCGGGGTCGGCGACCTGGGCGTAGACGGCGAGCGGGGAGCGGCCGTGCCGGGCCGCGGCGAGCCCGATCGCCGTGTTGGTGGCGCTGTCGTCGGTGCAGGCGTAGACCGCCCGGGCGCGGGCGATGCCGGCTCCGCGCAGCACGTTGGGGTCGCGGGCCGCCCGGGCGACGCCGCCCGAGCCGGCCGGGGCCGTGACGTCGTCGGAGCGGACCGTCACCACGCGGTGACCGGCGGCCTGCAGGCGCCGGGTCAGGGTGTCGGCCACCAGCCCGTCACCGCAGACGATGACGTGCCCGCGGGCGTTGCGGTCCCGCAGCCGACGAAGCTCGGTGGCGAAGAGGAGCCGGCACGCCTCGGCCACGGCGTACCCGGTGACCGCCGGGGCGAGGAAGCGGGCCAGGTCCAGCATCGGCGGGAACGGCCCGCCGTCGTCGAGCGGCGGCGCGCCGAGCACGAAGAGCTGGAGGTCGTAGTAGACGAGGTCGAGCGGGCTCGCGTCCGGCCCCAGGTGCGCCGCGAGTCCGAGGTAGCCGCTGACGAACGCGACCACCCCGGACACCACGAAGAGGAGCCGGAGCAGGCTCTTGGTGGGGGCGCGCGGCGGCTCGCCGAGGCTGTTTCCGGACACACCGCCTCCCCAGGCCGCAGGCTGATTACGCAGCGCCATCGTACCGTCGCGGTTTGCTGGTAGCTAACGTCGCGACCGCGCGCCGTCCCGACCCAGTCCGGCCGCTGCACGCGGCTGCGTCGGCTCAGCCCCGCCCGGCCGCCGCGCGCCGCTGGTCCGGCTCAGCCCGGCAGCCGCGGCCCGGCGGCGCGCTGGGCCTCCAGCCACGCCTCCACCTCGTCGGCCCGCCGCGGCAACCCCGCGGACAGATTCACCGCGCCCTCCGCCGTGACCAGCACGTCGTCCTCGATCCGGATCCCGATACCCCGCAACTCGGCCGGGACCAGGTCGTCCTCGGGCTGGAAGTAGAGCCCGGGCTCAACCGTCAGCACGTAGCCCTCGCCCAGGGTGCCGTCGCGGTAGCGCTCCTTGCGGGCGTTCGCGCAGTCGTGTACGTCGATGCCGAGCATGTGCCCGAAGCCGTGCAGGGTCCACCGGCGGTAGACCATCGACTGCTCGTCCATCGCCTCGTCGACGCTGACCGGCAGCAGTCCCAGGTCGGCCAGGCCCTCGGCGAGCACCCGCATGCAGGTGCGGTGGACGTCCTTGAACGCCACCCCGGGGCGGATGGCGTCGATGCCGGCCTGCTGCGAAGCGTAGACGATCTCGTAGATCTGCCGTTGCAGGGCGGTGAAGGTGCCGGAGACCGGGAGCACCCGGGTCACGTCCGCCGTGTAGAGGTTCCGCCCCTCCACACCCATGTCCATCAGCAGGAGTTCGCCCGGTCGGGTGTGGCCGTTGTTGTGGTGCCAGTGCAGGATCGTGGCGTGCGCGCCGGCGCCGACAATCGAGCTGTAGCCGACGTCGTTGCCGTCGTGCCGGGCGCGCAGTCCGAAGACGCCCTCCAGCAGCCGTTCGGAGACCGGCCGGTCGGCGGGAAGGACCCGCGCGACATCCTCGAAACCGCGGACCGTGGCGTCGATCGCCTCCTGGAGCTGGGCGATCTCCCACTCGTCCTTGACCAGCTTCTGCTCGGACAGCACTGCGGCGAGTTCGCGGTCCCGGCCGAGCGCGGGCGCCGCGTCGGCGGTGCCGCCGGAGGGCCGGGGCTCGTACGGCAGGATCGCGGCGTCGACCGACGGATCCAGGCCCCGAAGCACCCGGGTCCGCCCCGGGGCGCACCCGGCCAGGGCGTCGGCCAGCTCGGTCAGCGGAGCCGTCTCGATGCCGAGCTCCGTCGACTTCTCGGCCAGGGTGTGCCGGCGACCCACCCAGAGCTCGCCGTCCCGGCTCCGGAAGAACTCGTCACTCTCGCGGGACGACCGGGGCCGCATGTACAGCACCGCGTCGTGGCCGGAGCCGTTCGGGCGCATGACCAGGACGCTGTCGGGGTCGTGGTCGCCGGTCAGGTAGACGAAGTCGCTGCCGGGCCGGAACCGGTACGACGTGTCGTTGGCCCGTACCCGCTCCCGACCGGTCGGGATCACCAGGGTCTCGCCGGGGAACGCCGCGGAGAGCGCGGCCCGGCGCTTGGCGTGGTTGGGCACCTCGGGGCGCGGGGTGACCGGCAGTTCGGTGTCCCGCCACCCCTGTCGCATGAAGGCGAGGAACTTCTCCGGGAAGTCCGGGTCGTGTGACTCGGTCCTGGCCGTCCCGACCCGCGCCGACCCGGTCTGCGCCGGCTCCGCCGTGATGTCGGTCCGCTCCTCTGACACTGCCGCTCCTCCCTCGCGTCGTCCCGGTGATCCCGGTCGCTTACGTTCCCGGCCTCGGTGAGCCGGTCCCGTCCGCGCCGCCGGTGTGGATCAACCCGTCGGGCCTGTAGCGACCGTACCGCGTCGACGCCGTGGCGGCAGCCCGGCGTCACCCATGTTTCCGGCTGCCGCTGGTGCCGGCACGCCGCCGGGATCGGCGTGGAAAGATGACCGCCATGTGCGGACTCCTGGCCTTCTTCAGCGCGCACGGCAACGCCGGCGCACACCGTGACGCCCTAGCCGGCGCATTGGAATGCCTGCACCACCGGGGACCGGACGAGACCGGGGTGGAGGTGATCTCGACCCCGGACGGCTACACCGACGCCGTGTTCGCGCACAAGCGCCTGTCGATCATCGACGTGGCGCTCAGCCACGAACCGCTGCCGTACGCCAACGGCCGGTATCTGCTGACCTTCAACGGCGAGATCTACAACTACCTGGAGCTGCGTGAGGAACTGGCCCGGGACTACGGCGCCCAGTTCGCCACCCAGGGCGACGGCGAGGTGATCGTCGCCGGCTTCCACTACTGGGGTGAGCAGGTCCTCACCCGGCTGCGCGGCATGTTCGCGTTCGTGATCTGGGACCGACACCTGCGCCGGGCCTTCGGCGCACGGGACTACTTCGGGATCAAGCCGCTGTACTACCTGCAGACCCGGGACGGCGTCTACCTGGCGTCGGAGAAGAAGGCCCTGCTGCCGTTCGCGCCCTCGGCGCACCAGGGCGACGCGGGCGTGGACAGCGCCAACCTGTCGCACTACCTGACCCTCCAGTACGTCCCCGAGCCGGGGACCCTGCACCGCGGGATCAGCCGGATCGGCTCGGGCGAGTACCTGACCTGGTCGCCCGGACAGCAGATCGAGATCCGCCGCTGGTACCGGCCGGTCTTCCGGCCCGCGCCCGTACCCGAGCCGGAGCGGCTCTACCACCAGATCCGCGAGACGCTGCGGGAGAGCGTCCGGATCCACATGCGGGCCGACGTGCCGGTCGGGGCCTTCCTCTCCAGCGGTATCGACTCCACCGCCGTGGTGGCGCTGGCCCGGGAGTTCAACCCGAACATCCTGACCTTCACCGTCGGCTACGACGTGCCGGGCTACTCGGAGATCGAGGTGGCGCAGGACTCCGCCCGGCACCTGGGGGTCACCACCATCCCGACCAAGATCGGGCCGTACGACATGATGAACGCGCTGCCGAAGATCGTCTGGCACCTGGACGACCCGGTGGCGGACCCGGCCCTGGTGCCGCTCTACTTCGTGGCCAAGAAGGCCGCCGAGCACGTCACGGTGGTCCTCTCCGGCGAGGGGGCGGACGAGTTCTTCGGCGGGTACACCATCTACCGGGAGCCGCTGTCGCTCGGCGCGGTCACCAACCTGCCCGACCCGGTGCAGAAGGGGCTGCGGGCGGTCTCCAAGGCGATCCCGCAGGGGGTCAAGGGCAAGAGCTTCCTGGAGCGCGGCACCACCCCGATCGAGCAGCGCTACTACGGCAACGCGCGGATGTTCACCGAGGAGGAGAAGCAGAAGCTGCTGCGCCGCTACGACCCCTCGGTGCGGTACACCGACGTCACCGCGCCGATCTACGCGGAGTGCAGGGAGCTGGACGACGTCACCAAGATGCAGTACGTCGACCTCTACACCTGGCTGCGCGGCGACATCCTGGTGAAGGCGGACCGGATCTCGATGGCGCACTCGCTGGAGGTGCGGGTGCCCTTCCTGGACCGCGAGGTCTTCGAGGTCGCGGCCGGTATTCCGGTGGAGCTGAAGCTGCCGCCACGCTCCGACACCACCAAGTACGCCATGCGGCAGGCGCTGAACGGCGTGGTCCCGCCGGCCATCGTGAACCGGCGCAAGCTCGGCTTCCCCACCCCGACCCGGGTCTGGCTGGCCGGGGAGATGTACGAGTGGGCCCGGCACATCTTCTCGGTCTCCGGCGCGGGGGAACTGCTCGACCTGTCGTACGCGATGCGCCTGCTCGACGAGCACAAGCGGGGCGAGGCAGACCACTCGCGTAAGGTCTGGACCGTGCTGATCTTCTGCATCTGGCACGCGATCTTCGTGGCTCGCACCCTCGACCCCGGGATCGAGCGCAACCAGTCGGCGCTGCTCACCAAGCCGGTCGTGGGCTCGATGGTCCGCTGAGGGCGCCGAGGCATAGCTCCCGCCCGAGATCAGCTGACCGCAGGCCAGCGCGGCGCGGGCGGCGGCGACGCGGACCGGCCAGGACGGGCCCGACGCCGATGGCGCCGGGCCCGTCGCGGTGGTGCGGTGGTGGTTACGGGCTGGTGCAGGTCGGTGTCGGCGCCGTGCCACTGGTGCCGCTGCCGACGAAACCGAACGTGGCGCTCGCCCCGGGAGCGAGGCTGCCGTTGTGCGCGACGTTGCGGACGGTGACCGTGTTGCCGCTCTGGCTGTGCTCACCGTTCCAGAGGCTGCCGATGGTCTCGCCGTTGGCGAAGGTCCAGCGGGTGGTCCAGCCGTTGATCGCGGTCGTGCCGGAGTTGCGGACCGTCACCTCCGCCTGGAAACCGCCGGACCAGCTGCCGGTGAGCCGGTAGGTGGCGGTGCAGGCCGCCGATCCGCCCGGCGTCGTCGGCGGCGTGGTGGGCGGGGTGGTCGGCGGGTTGCTCGGGCCGCCGCCCGGCCCGATCCCGGTCACCTCACCGTTGCCGCCGTCGAAGACCACGTCGGAGCAGCCGAAGAAGTTCTCCTGGCTGTCCGAACGGACCCAGCGGGAGTAGATGATGTGCCGCCCGCTCTTGTTGCTCGGCAGCCGGCCGGTGAAGTAGTAGTGGCCGTCGTTGGAGCCGACCGAGCCGCGCTGCGGCGGGTTGGTCACGGTCAGGAACGGCTCCGACTCCAGGTCACTCCAGGCCAGCGGCCGGGTCGGGCTCCAGCTGTCCCGGGTCACGTAGAAGTAGAAGGTGCCCGGGTGGTGCGCCCAGTTGCTGTACCGGAACTCCATGGTGGCGCCGGCGGTCAGGTGGGTCAGCGGCCAGTCGGTACGGGCCAGGTCGTACCCGCTGAAGCTGGTGTTCCCACCGCTGCACAGCTGCCCGTCCGGGATGTAGCCAACGGTCCGGCCGCCCGCGTCCGAGCGCAGCACGCTGAACCAGTTGTAGAGCGAGTTGGCGCCGCTCTGTGCCACCGCGGCCGCGCAGGCCGGGTTGTTGGGGATGATCTGCCCGGTCGGGCTGAGCCCGTCCCGCCAGCAGAGGTAGGTCCGGCTGCCGGGCACCATGGCGGCGCCGTGGGCGGCGGCCGGAGTGGGATTCACCGCAGCGAGCACGCCGGCGGTGAGCGCAGCCACGGCACCGAAGACCGCGACTCTGCGAAGACGTTTCACCGAGTTCTCCTTTATGGGCAGTGCCGCAGCCACGCGAGGCGACGCTGCGGACAACCTGGGATGACCCGCGATGGGCGCGGGCGCCCGCTACCGACACTGGGTGCGATCTCGCCGCTCTGCCCCGCAGAGGTGGTGGGCTGGGGTCTGCCGACGGGCAGGTGGCGGGCACGACGCACGGTCCGATGACGGATGTGTGCCCTTTCGCGTGGCCCCTGTCGGCACCCGGCGCGCAGCGCGTCAGCCCCCGCACTGGCTCGGTACGACCAATCGCATCATGGATCAGCGACGGATGCAATAGGCATGTTTCAATGCTGGATCATCTCTCCGCTCGGCGGCGCCGGCGCCTGCCGGCCAGCCCCGGACCCGGGCGGTATGGTCCGGGCCGGGCGCGGGAGCGGGCGCGTCCGCCCGGAACGGCCGGTGTGTCATGGTCGGGAGGCCGGGCGGCGCCCGACGGATCACGAGACTGGTGGCCGGGCCGGTAGGGAGGTCAGATGCGGTACGCGGTGGTGCTCGGCGAGGCGCTCGTCGACCTGCTGGACGGAGAGTGTGCCGGTGTGCCGGTGTACCGGCAGGCGGTCGGTGGGGCGCCGCTCAACGTCGCCGTCGGGGTGGCCCGGCTGGGCGGCGCGGTGGAGTTCGTCGGGACGCTCGGCGACGACGTCCTCGCCGGACGGATCCGGGACCTGCTCACCGCGGCCGGGGTCGGCCAGCGCGGCGTCCGGGAGAAGGCCGTCGCCACCACGCTCGGGGTGGCCACGTTCTCCGGTGCCGAGCCCGACTTCCGGTTCTACGGCACCCCGCCGTCGTACGGGCTGCTCGAGCCGGAGGACCTCGACGTACCCCTGGTGGCGGGCGCGGCGGTGGTCTACGCCGGCTCGATCGCGCTGCTCTGCCCGCCGGTGCTCGCCGCCGCCCGGCGGGCCTGGACGCTCGCGACCGGCTGGCGGGTCTTCGACCCCAACGTCCGGCCCCGACTGCTGCCGGACGCGGCGGCGGTGGCCGAGGCGCGGGCGGTGGTGGAGGAGTTCGCCTCCTCGGCCGACCTCGTGAAGCTGAGCGTCGCCGACGCCGAGACGCTCTACGGCCCGGACGCGCCGGCCGTGCCCGGCAGCGGGTCCGCGTGGCCGGGAACGGCCGGGAGCGACCGGTTCGCCGAGGCGGTGGCGGAGCGGCTGCGGTCGCTCGGCGCCGGCACGGTCGTGGTCACCAGCGGTCCCAGGGGCGCGCTGGTGTCGGCGGGCCGGGACGGGGCCGCCCAGTGGCTTCCCGCGCCGGTGGTCGAGGCGGTCGACGCGACCGGCGCGGGCGACTCCGTCATGGCGGCGCTGATCGCGGAGCTGCTCGCCGCCGGTCTGCCGACCGACCCGAGCGGCTGGCGGGAGCGGGTACGCTTCGCCCTCCGGGTCGCCGGGCTGGTCTGCGAGTCGCCCGGCGGGGCGGTCGCGATGCCCACCCGGGCCGACGTCGCCCGCCGCTTCCCGGACGCCCCCGACCACCGCTGACCGTCGGGCCCGCCCGATTCCGCCCGGCCACGGTCCCGGCTGGCAGGCTCCGGTCCGGCGCCGCCGGGCCGCGGTCACGGCTGTCGGCGTCATCGGGACGCGATCGGCGCGACCGTCACGATCGAACGGGCTCAGAGACCGCCGTGCAACTCGGCGTAGCCGCGCCGGACGGCGGTCAGCGCCACCTCGGGATCGAACGGCGCGTGCCGGGCGATCTTCTCGGCCGGGGAGTGGTCGGCGTCGCCGTCGCGGATCAGCCACGCCAACGCGGCCAGGTCCTCGTGCTGGCGCTGGACGAAGTCCTGACCGACGACCGCGCCGTGCCCGGGAACCACGACCGAGTCCGGTGTGGTGAGCCGGAGCAGCGCGGCGACCGTCTCCACCCAGTCCAGCGGGTACGCGTCCTCGAACGCCGGCGGGCCGCTCTCCTCGATCAGGTCACCCGCGACCAGGACGTCGGCGTCCGGCACCTGCACCACCAGGTCCCCCTCGGTGTGGCCCCGGCCCAGATGACGCAACACCACCGGCCGGCCGCCGACGTCGACCGTGGTCTCAGACTGCACCGGGTGGGTGGGGGCGAGGATTCGCGTCCGGGCCACCTCGGTGGCGAGCGCCGGCTCGGCGGGGAGCACCTCGTCGTACGCCTGCCGGCGGACCAGCTCCGGGTGGTCCCGCAGCAGCGCGCAGGTGAGCTGATGGGCGTAGATCGGGCTGGGCGGGTCGCCGACCAGGGTCGCGTTGCCGAAGCAGTGGTCGAAGTGGTGGTGGGTGTTGACCAGGATGAACGGGTCCGGCGTGAGGCTGCGGGCGGCGGCGGCCAGCTCGGCGGCCTGGGCGGCGGTGGAGAGGGTGTCCACCACCAGCGCCGCCCCGTCCCCGACGACCAGGGTCACGTTGACGTCGAGCATCGGCTGGCGCAGGACGTACACCCGGTCGGCGATCTCGGTGAACGCGACGGTCACGGCGCCTCCGTCCCGGGTTCGGCGGCGCGATTCGGCGCGGAGTCGCGGATGACGGCCACGCGTCGCGCGGTCATGCCGACCCGAGCGCCCGGGCCACGAACCGCTGCCGGTCGACCAGGACCCGCTCCACCCGCCCCTCGGCCACCGTCGTCGACCCCTCGGTCACGGCCACCTCGAAGAGCAGGCGCCGTCCGTCGACCTTGGCCAGCCGCGCCTCCGCCACGGCGGTCCGGCCGACCGGCGTCGGCACCCGGTGGTCGAGTTCCACCCGCATCCCGACCGTGGTCATTCCGGCCGGGAGCCGGCTCGCGGTCGCGGCCACCGTCGCCGCCTCGGCCAGCGCCAGCACCCGCGGGGTGCCCAGCACCGGGACGTCGCCCGAGCCGACCGCCTGCGCGGTGTCGGCGTCGGCCACGGTCAGTTCGACCCGGGCGGTGAGGCCCGGTGGGAAGACCTGCTCCGGCTGGTGCGGCTCGGACTGCGCCGCGGACGGTTCCTGCTCCATGAGGCAGAGCCTAGGGCCTGAGCCCTCGTGATCATGGACGACCGGAGAGGTCGCGGCCGAGGGATCGCCCACCTCCCGCACCGCCGGACGGCCGGGCGGGGCCGGCGCTCCGCTTCCCGCCGGACGGCGTCCCCCGGCTGTCCCTCCCGCGGCCCCCGGCGCCGGCGCCGTTAACCTGGACGGCGATGCGCGCCACCGTCACGGACACTCCACCCGCCATCCCATCCGGTCCCACCGGCCGCTCCGGCGTGGACCAGGGCCGCCGGCGGTTCGTCGCCATGTCGATCTGGGCGGTGGCCTTCGTCACCTGCTGGCTGCTGATCGGGCTCCCCACCGACCCGCTCTACGCCTTCGCCTGGCTCTGGACCGCCACCATCGCGTGGCGCAGCGACCGGCCGTGGCGGACCCACCTCGGCTTCGCCCGGGACTGGCTCCCGGTGGTGCTGCTGCTCGCGGGGTACAACCTCTCCCGGGGGTTCGCCGACAACGGGGCGACCCCGCACGCCATGGAGCTGATCGCCGCCGACCGCTGGATGTTCGGGTGGGTCCTCGACGGCCAGGTGCCGACGATCTGGCTTCAGCGGCACCTCTACGACCCGGACGGCATCCACTGGTGGGACGTCCTGGTGAGCTGGGTGTACTTCTCCCACTTCGTGGTCACCCTGACCGCCGCGGTGGTGCTCTGGCTGCGCAACCGCGCCCGCTGGGCGGCGTTCATGCGCCGCTGGGGCTTCCTCTGCGCCGCCGGCCTGGCCACCTACTTCCTCTACCCGGCGGCGCCGCCGTGGTGGGCCGCCCAGTACGGGATGCTGCCGGAGGTGGCCCGGATCTCCACCCGTGGCTGGCGGGAGTTCGGCATGCACGGCGCCGGCAACCTGCTCAACGCCGGCCAGATCGCCGCCAACCCCGTCGCCGCGATGCCGTCGCTGCACACCGCCTGGGCGCTCTTCGTGGTCGTCTTCTTCCTCGGCGCGACCCGGCGTCGCTGGTGGCCACTCCTGCTCAGCTACCCGCTGGCGATGACCTTCACCCTGGTCTACGCGGGTGAGCACTACGTGATCGACGTACTGGTGGGTTGGGCGTACGTCGGGCTGACCTTCCTGGTCGTCGGGCTGGCCGAGCGGTGGTGGGCGGCGCGGACGGCGCGCCGTCTCGGCGGTCCCGCGCCGACGCCGGAGGACGGTGGAACCCGACCCGGGCCCGCCGGCGACAGCCCCGGGCCGGAGGCGTCCGGGTCAGAGCCGGAAGCGGCGCCGGCGGGAGCGTCGGCGGGTGGCGTGTCGGGAGCATCGGAACCGGGGGCTGGGTCGTCGTCGGCCGGCGGGGCCGGCCGGACGGCGACCGCCGAGGAGCCGGGGCCGGAGCAGACGGTCAGCCTCGGCCGCTGAGCCGGGCGGCCCGGGCCCGCGCCGTCAACTCCGCCGCCAGCGCCCACGCCTCGTGCACGTCCCGGTCCTGCGCCGCCGCGCTCAGCCCGCCCGCCGTGTCCACGTACACGGTCGCCAGCCGGAGCCACCGCTGCACCGGCCCCTGCACCACCCGGACACTCTGGATCCGGGCGTACGGCACGATGACGAGCTCCCGGGTCAGCAGTCCGGACCGGACCGCGAAGACCCGGGCGGAGATCCCGGCGCCGAGGGCGGTACGCGCCAGCGGGTGGACCCAGCGGGCCCGGGCCGGCGGCGGGGTCAGGGCGCGGGAGATCGCCACCCCGGGCAACACCTCGGCGACGATCCGCTGCGCGGTGGCCAGGTCGCCGACCGGAAGAAGCCGGTCCGGATGGTTCGCGCCCTCCAGGTCGCCGATTGCGTACCCGGCCACCGAGATACGCATCCGCAGCCAGCCCTTCAGCCGCCAGAGCAGCGGCCAGGTGACGTTCACCGCCTGCAACCGGTTCAGGGGTACGGCCTGCGCCCGGGTCTCCAGCAGCCCGTGCCGGACCCGGAGCGCGGCGTCGTCCCGGGCCAACTGGAACCCCCAGTCGTCCAGGACCCGCCGGATCGGCTGGAGGATCACCCCGGCCATCGCGGTGAGGGTGCTGGCGACGGCGATGAACGACCAGGAACCCTCGGTGAAGAACTGCACCAGCACGAACGCGACCCCGAACGGCAGGAAGAACGCCTGCGGGGTGAGCAGCTGGCTGACCAGCAGATCCCGGTTCGCGACGGTGTGCAGGTGCCGGCCGGGGAGCGTACCGGCGCCGATGACGACCCCCGGCAGCCCCGGCACCGGTACGGCGGGCGGTGCCGGAGGCCCGCCCGGCGCCGGCTGGCCGGGCGCCGTCGCGTGGTCGGGGGCGGTTGCGTGGTCGGGCGCCGCCGGCGTCGGGGCGACGGCCTCGGCCGCCGGGGTACGCCCGGCCAGCGTCAACAGGCGTTCCCGCAGGGTGACCGCGTCGGCCACCGTGAGGTACGCCAGCGGCGCCTCCGTCTTGCCGCCGCCAACCACCTCCAGCCGGAGTTCGGCCAGGCCGGTGAGCTGGGCGAGCAGCGGTCGGACCACCTCGACCGCCTGGAGGCGTTCCAGCGGGATCGCCCGGGTGCGCCGCCACAGCAGCCCCTCGTGGATCCGTAGCTCCCGCCCGACCACGTGGTAGCCCGTGTAGTACCAGCTGATCACCGACAGCACCAGTGCGCCGAGCACCAGCACCGCCACCAGTACGGCGAACCAGCCGAGCCCGACCCGGGACAGGGTGGACCAGGAGAGCGCGGCGACGATCACCACGAGCGACTTGGCGCCGTGTAGCAGCGGGCTCAGCGGATGGAGCCGTTGTCGGGGCTCGGCGGCCTGGTCGACGCTCACAGACCCTCCGCCCGGTCCTCGCCGAGGGCGGTCAGCCGGTCCCGAAGCCGGGAGGCCTCGGCCGGACGCAGACCGGGCACCCGGGCGTCGCTCGCCGCGGCGGCGGTGTGCAGCTGCACGGTGGCCAGGTTGAAGGCCCGTTCCAGCGGTCCGGCGGTGACGTCGACGAACTGCATGCGGGCGTACGGCACGATCGACAGCCGCCGGATCAGCAGGCCGTGCCGGACCAGCAGGTCGTGGTCGCGTTCGGCGTACCCCCAGGCGTGGACCGCGCGCACGATGACGGTGAGCCGCCACAGCGTGAGCAGGACGGTCAGCACGAGACCGAGGACGAAGAGCCAGTGCCCGGTCAGGACGAGGCCGATCCCCAGACCGACGAGTACGACGAAGACACCGGCACCGAGCCGCAGCGCCTCGACCCAGATCAGGTCTCGGGAGACCGGCTGCCAGCGGACCGTCTCCGGCCACGGCTCCAGCGGGTCCGTCGGCTCGGCCGCCCCGGCCGTGACCGGTGCGGCGCCGGCGTGCGGTGGCCCGGCGGGTGTGGCGGCGGGCGGCGGCATCGGGGCTACGGTGCCGGCCGATGGTGCCGGGGGCGTGGCGTTGCTCGGTGGCGGTCCGGGGGGTGTCTCGTCCGCCGGCGACGGCACGCTGCCGTGCCAACCGCCACCGGTCCCGGGCCCGGGCGGGGCATCCGAACCCGGTCCTGGCCGGTCGACGGCCCCCGGCTGGTCACCACCGCGCGGTCCGTCGAGGTGGCCAAAGTCGCGTGCCTCGCCCCGTCCGCTCACGTCGCTGTGCTCGTTCACGTCGCGCGCCTCGCTCGCCTCACACGTCGAGCGTAGGCGATCGTTCGGCCGGGACGACCTCACGGAGAAAGCCGCGCGCGCCGAGAAAGTCGCTGAGCGACTGCCGGTGCTCGGCGCAGGCGAGCCAGGTCTTCCGCCGCTCCGGCGGGTGTAGCCGCGGATTGTTCCAGCGTAGAGCCCACTGCGCCGACGCGCGGCAGCCCCGGGCGGAACAGATCAGCGGTTCCTCGACGGGGGACCGGTCGCTCACGGCGGCGAGTGTACGCCGCACCCGGCGGTGCGTCGGGTTCGAGAATCCTGGTTCTCCCTTCGCAGTCGCTCGAGCGGACGTGCGAGAGTTGGAGCCGGCGCATTTGCCGACGCATCTGATCCCGTGACCCTGCTGTGGAGGACCGGTGGCCCAGCCGACCACGCCCGACGCTCCGACCCCGCCCGACGTCTCCCGTGGTGCCCCCGGCCCGGGCGCGACGACGCCGGCCGAGGACGCCACCCTGCTCGAACGCGCGTTGTTCGAGGTCAAGCGGGTGATCGTCGGGCAGGACCGCATGGTGGAGCGGATGTTCGTCGCCCTGCTCGCCCGGGGGCACTGTCTCCTCGAAGGGGTCCCCGGCGTGGCGAAGACCCTCGCGGTGGAGACGCTCGCCAAGGTGGTCGGCGGCACCTTCGCCCGGGTCCAGTTCACTCCGGACCTGGTGCCGGCGGACCTCGTCGGCACCCGGATCTACCGACAGTCGAGCGAGAAGTTCGATGTCGAGCTGGGACCCGTCTTCGTCAACTTCCTCCTCGCCGACGAGATCAACCGGGCGCCGGCCAAGGTGCAGTCGGCGCTGCTCGAGGTGATGTCCGAGCGGCAGGTCTCGATCGGCGGCCAGACCCACCCGGTGCCCAACCCGTTCCTGGTGATGGCGACCCAGAACCCGATCGAGCAGGAGGGCGTCTATCCGCTGCCCGAGGCGCAGCGGGACCGGTTCCTGCTGAAGATCATCGTCGGGTATCCGACCGACGCCGAGGAACGGGAGATCGTCTACCGGATGGGCGTCAGCCCTCCGGAACCGGCCTCGGTCCTCACCCCGGTCGACCTCATCGCGCTCCAGCAGAAGGCCGACCAGGTCTTCGTCCACAACGCGCTGGTCGACTACGCCGTACGGCTGGTCGTCGCCACCCGTACCCCGGCCGAGCACGGCATGCCGGACGTGGCCCAGCTGATCCAGTACGGCGCCAGCCCGCGCGCCTCGCTCGGCATCGTCCGGGCCACCCGCGCGCTCGCCCTGATGCGCGGCCGCGACTACGCCCTGCCGCAGGACGTCCAGGACATCGCCCCCGACATCCTGCGGCACCGGCTGGTGCTCAGCTACGACGCGCTCGCCGACAACATCCCGGCCGACCACGTCGTGGATCGGGTGATGTCGACCATCCCGCTCCCGTCGGTCGCGCCCCGGCAGCACGCCAACCCGCCGGCCGGCCCCGTACCCGGGGTCCCGCTCGGTCCCACGCCCGGTCACACGTCCCCACCGGTCTCCGGCCCGGCCTGGCCGGGGCGCCCGCCGGCATGAGGGGGCGTACGGCGACCGGCGCCGACCCGGGCCACCTGGTCGGCACGGCCACGGACGCCAACCCGGGGCGGGCCGAGGCGGTCCTCTCCCGACTGCAGCTGCTGGTCACCCGGAAGCTGGACGGGCTCCTCCAGGGCGACTACCTCGGGCTGCTGCCCGGCCCCGGCACCGAGGCGGGGGAGTCCCGGGAGTACCGCCCCGGCGACGACGTCCGGCGGATGGACTGGCCGGTCACCGCGCGGACGACGGTGCCGCACGTCCGGCAGACCGTCGCCGACCGGGAGCTGGAGACCTGGCTGGCGGTGGACCTCTCGGCCAGCCTCGACTTCGGCACCGGCCGCTGCCTGAAGCGGGATCTGGCGGTCGCCGCCACGGCGGCGATCGTCCACCTGACCGCCCGGGGCGGCAACCGGGTCGGCGCGGTGATCGGCAGCGGTGGCTCCGGCGCCGCGTTCGGGGGTCCCGGCACCCCGGGCGTGCTGCGGCTGCCCGCCCGGACCGGCCGCAAGGAGGCGCAGGGCCTGCTCCGCACCATCGCCGGGGCCGCGATCCGACCCGGCCGGGCCGACCTCGGCGCCCTCATCGACGCGCTCAACCGGCCGCCCCGGCGGCGCGGGCTGGCGGTGGTCATCTCGGACTTCCTGGCCCCGCCCGAGCAGTGGGGACGACCGATCCGCAAGCTCGGCGTCCGGCACGACGTGCTCGCCATCGAGATCGTCGACCCGCGTGAGCTGGAGCTGCCGGATGTCGGGGTGCTGCCCGTCGTCGATCCCGAAACCGGCGAGCTGCACGAGGTGCAGACCGCCGACCCACGGCTGCGGCAGCGGTACGCCGCCGCGGCCGCCGCCCAACGCACCGCGATCGCCCACGCGCTGCGCGCCGCCGGCGCGGCGCACCTGCGATTGCGGACCGACTCCGACTGGCTGCTGGACATGGTGCGTTTCGTCGCCGCACAGCGACACGCGCGTACCCGGGGGACGACACGATGATCCGTTTTCTCGAACCGTGGTGGCTGCTGGCCGTGCTGCCGGTGCTCGCCCTCGCCGCGGCGTACGTCTGGCGGCAGCTGCACCGCCGGACGTACGCGATGCGGTTCACCAACGTGGAACTGCTCCGTACGCTCGCCCCGAAGGGCCTGGGCTGGCGCCGGCACGCCGCCGCCGGCGTCTTCCTCCTCGCGCTGCTGGTCCTCGCCACCGGCATGGCGCGCCCGTCCGTGGACCGGAAGGAGCCGCTGGAACGGGCGACGATCATGCTCGCCATCGACGTCTCGCTGTCGATGGAGGCCGACGACGTCGCACCGAACCGGCTGCAGGCGGCCCAGGAGGCGGCCAAGCAGTTCGTCGCCGAGCTGCCGCCGACGTACAACCTCGGGCTGGTGGCGTTCGCCAAGTCGGCGAACGTGCTCGTCCCGCCGACCAAGGACCGGGCTGCGGTGACCCAGGCGATCGACGGCCTGGTACTGGCCGAGGCGACCGCGACCGGGGAGGCGGTCTTCACCTGCCTGGAGGCGATCCGCTCGGTGCCGGCCGACGGCGCCCAGGGGATTCCGCCGGCCCGGATCGTGCTGCTCTCGGACGGTTACCGGACCGCGGGGCGCTCGATCGAGGAGGCGGCAGCGGCCGCGCAGGCGGCGAACGTGCCGGTGTCGACGATCGCATTCGGCACGGACTCGGGCCAGGTGGACATCGGGGGCCAGGTGCAGCGGGTGCCGGTGGACCGGCTGGCGCTGGCGGAACTCGCCGAGACCACCCAGGGGTTCTTCTACGAGGCGGCCTCGGTGGGCGAGCTGAAGCGGGTGTACCAGGACATGGGGAGCTCGATCGGGTACCGGACCGAGCCCCGCGAGATCACCCACTGGTACGCGGGAATCGCGCTGCTGCTGGCGCTCTGCGCGGCGGGGCTGAGTCTGCTCTGGACCTCCCGGCTGGTCTGAGGCCGGTATCGCGCCTCGTATCCGGCCGGTCTGCCGTCAACCGGTCGGATACGAGGCGCGATGCCCGGAATCGGAGCTGGCCGGCTGGTCGATCGGGCCGGTCACGGGGTCGCGCGGACGAGCATGAAGAGCACCACGACCCAGGCCGCGGCGAGGGTGAAGCCCAGCGGGGCAACGTAACGGTTCATGATTCACTCTCCGGGTGGCGACTGAGATCCCCCGTGCCGGCGCGCAGCACCGGGCGACGGGTGAATCTGGGGGTCAGTGGACGCGCACACGAAGTCGTGGCCGGGCACTCCACACCGAAACCCCGGACGTCCGGGGTGCGCGCAGCACACGAGCACTCCCCGATGACGGCCAGGGATCAACGCTGTGGCGTGGAGCGAGGCAGAGTCAGTCGGCCAGGCGAGTCATGGCTCAGGCAGACTGACGAACGGCCCGGCCACGACTGGGAGGATCGCTATCTCGCACAGCGATCACCTCCACCATGTCGACGGGCCGGGAACGCGAGTCATCGTACACCCGGGCGGTCACCCCCCCGAAATCGGCGGGGCCGGTCCGGACTGTCGGCGATCCGACCCGCGGGCTGCTCCGGTGACCGGGGCGCCGGACCGTCGGCGGGCCGGCCCACGAGCGCGCCCAGGACCAGGGCGAACAGCGGCAGCCAGGCCAGCCGGGCGACGATCCATCCGGGGCCGTCCGGAGCGGTGTGCAGTCCGGGTACGCCGGCCGATCCGACCAGCCCGGCACCGAGCGCGGCGAGTGCGGTGACCCCGAGCAGCACCCCCTGGTGCCAGAGGTAGATCCGCGGCGCGGCGGCGGTGAGCCGGGCCACCGGACGCCACCGTCGTGGCGAGGCCAGCCGGCGGCCCAGCGCGGGGCGGAGCAGCAGTGCCGCGCCGACCTGGGCGAGCGCCAGGCAGACGGTGAAGAGCGACGGCGGATCGAGGTTGGACCTGCCGGCGCCGGGGATCCCGACCGCGCTGACCGGATAGCCACCGACCAGCACCAGGCCGGCCATCCCGGCGGCGCCGCCGAGGAGCAGGAACCATCCGGTACGCCGGGTCGGACCGTCGCCCGACCCCGTCCCGGTCGTACCGAGCCGGTCGGTCGCCAGCGCCATGCCCAGCAGGTACGGCACCAGCCAGGCGGCGAGCAGCGCCATCGGCACCCGCCACCCGCCGGACCCCGGCCCGTCGCCCAGCCGACCGGCCAGATCGGTGATGGCGACCAGGACCACCGCCGGTGCCGTCAGCCGCAGCGGACCGTGCCGGCGCAGGGCGCGGGCCAGCGGGCCGGTCAGCGCGACGAGCACGGTCAACGGCAGCAGGAACCAGAGCGGGCTGACCAGGAGCGTGCCGGCGGTACGCAGGGTCGTGCCCGGCACACCGAGCACCGCCGCCCCGGCCAACACCGCCGTCCCGACGCCGAGCAGCGCCCCGACCGGCCGGACCAGCCGACCGAGTCGACGCCGCAGCCACCACCCGACGTCGTGCCCACGCCCGTGGGCGGAGTCGAGGGAGCGGGCCGAGGCGTACCCGCTGAGGAAGAAGAAGAGTCCGAGCGTCTGGAACAGCCAGGTCACCGGCGCCAGTTCGGGCATGGCGCGCAGCGGGCTGGCGGTACGCAGCGACCCGTCCGGGGCCAGCACCAGGCCGGTGACCAGCCAGTGACCGAGTACCACCCCGACGATCGCGTAGGCCCGCACCGCGTCCACGCCACGGTCCCGTGCTCCCGTGCCGGTCGGGTGCGTCAAACTGGCCGGGTGTGTCGGACCGGCCCAGCTCGTCGGACTGGTTGTGCGCGTCGGACCGGTACGGCTCCTCGGTGCGGCGGGGCTCATCGCGTCGCCACCGACAAGGTCGGTGCCGGCGCGGCGGTCCCGCCCCCGCCGAGGCTGACCAGGGCGGTCGCGTGCAGCGTGGCGCTGCCCGGCACCAGGTAGCCGTCGTGCCCGGTGACCCCGCCGACCGGCAGGTGCCGCGCGCCGAAGGCCGGATCCGCCGGCCGTACCCCGTGCCCGAGGTCGCCGATCCGCAGCGGAGGGATCCGGCGGATCCAGTCGTCCGGCGCCTCCGCCGCCCAGACCTCGGCCCGGGTACCCAGGCGGTCGACCCGGTCCGTGCCCATTCCGACCCCGCCCAGGCTGACCAGGGCGGTCACCTGGGACGGCAGGGCGGACGCGGCCAGCCCGACCACCAGCGCCCCGTAACTGTGCCCCACCAGGGTCACGGTCGCCCCGGGACGGTGCCGGACCAGGGTGGTCACCAGCGCGACCAGGGCCCGCGCACCGTCCCGGGCCCGGTCGGGGCGGGCGGCCGCCAGCCCGAGCCCGTCCGGCGGGTCGTAGCCCAACCAGGCCAGTACGGCGACCCGGGCCGCGGGCGCGGTGGCCCGGAGTTCGGCGTACAGGGCGCGGGCCTGGGCGGCCGGGGCTCGGCGAGTTACCCCGCCCAGACCCTGGTCGAAGGTCCGCACCGTGGTGCCCACCCCGGGAACCAACACCACGATCCGGTCGGCGTTGCCGAGGTCGCCGAGGACCTCCACGATCCGACCGTCGCCGTGCGGGTCGAAGACCAGGAACGACCGGCCGGCGGCGGCCCAGTCGGCGTACGGCGACCCGGCGGCCCGCATCCGCGCCGCCACCTGCGGGTAGCGCTCCACGAACCCGACCGGCACCGTCACCGGGTTCGCCCGCACGGGTGGCGGCACCAGCACTCCCAGGGCGAGCAGGCCCGCCACCGCACCGCGTACCCCTCGTCGCCGCAGCATCCGTCGCCTCCCTCCGCCGGACCCGTCGCGCCGCCACGCCGGGCGACCCGGATCGGTCTCCCGCGCAGGATGCGGGTCCGGCCGGGGGTGGGTCGTCACCCCAGGGACGGGATACCGGAGGGTGAGGCGGAGCCCGAGGTACTACTCACCGACCGCGTGCTACCCGTCGGCCGGGCACTACTCACCGGCCGGGTGCTACTCGCCGGCCGCGACGAGGCCGGACTCGTACGCGACGACGACGGCCTGGGCCCGGTCCCGCAGGTTGAGCTTGGCCAGGATCCGGCCGACGTGGGTCTTCACCGTCTGCTCCGCGACCACCAGTTCGGCGGCGATCTCGGCGTTGGAGCGCCCTCGGGCGATCAGCCGGAGGACCTCGGTCTCCCGGGGGGTGAGCGCGGCCAGCGAGGTGGGCCGGGGGCGGTCCCGGCCGGGCCGGGCGGCGAACTCGGCGATCAGCCGACGTGTCACCGCCGGGGCGAGCAGCGCGTCCCCGGCGGCGACGACCCGGACCGCGTGTACCAGTTCGGCGGCGGGGGCGTCCTTGAGCAGGAAGCCGCTCGCCCCGGCCCGCAGCGCCTCGTAGACGTAGTCGTCGAGGTCGAAGGTGGTGAGGATGAGCACCCGGGGCCGCTCCCGGTCCGGCCGGTTCCCGACCAGTTGCCGGGTGGCGGCCAGCCCGTCCAGCACCGGCATCCGGACGTCCATCAGAACGACGTCCGGGTCCAGCCGCCGGGCGGCGGCGACCGCCTCGGCCCCGTTGGCCGCGTCGCCGACCACCAGCAGGTCGGGCTGGGCGGCGAGCAACGCGCCGAAGCCCTCCCGCACCATCGCCTGGTCGTCGGCGATCAGCACCCGAATCATCAGACCCCGTTCTCCGTTCGGTAGGGCAGGTGCGCGGTCACCGCGTACCCCTGGTCGGTCGGCCCGGCGGTGAGTGTGCCACCCAGCAGTCGCGCCCGCTCGCGCATGCCGGTCAGGCCGTGCCCCGGACCGGCGCCGCCCTCGCCCCGGCCGGCCGACGGGTCCGGTGCCGCCCCGCCGACCTGGGTCGGCTCCGCCGGCCGATCCGGTGGAGCCGGGACCGGACCGTTGCGGACCTCGATGGCCAGCGCCGTCGCCCCGGCCGCCAGCGACACCGCCACCGCCGCCCCCGGCGCGTGCCGGGCCGCGTTCGCCAGCGCCTCCTGGATGATCCGGTACGCGGCCAGCGCCACCGCCTCGGGCGGCTCGGCCCCGGCGGGCGGTCCCACCGCGGTGAACGTCACGGCCATCCCCGCCCGCCGGGCCGACTCCACGAGTTCGGGCAGTTCGGCCAGACCGGGCTGGGGCGCGGTCTCCGGGGTGGCCGACTCGCTGCGCAGCACCCCGAGCAGCCGGCGCATGTCGGCCAGCGCCTCCCGGGCCGAGCCGGCGATCGCGGCGAACTCGTTCCGGGCCGGCTCGGCCAAGCCGGTGAGCCGGTACGGGGCGGTCTCCGCCTGCACCGCGATCATCGACATGTGGTGCGCCACCACGTCGTGCAGCTCCCGGGCGATCCGGGTGCGCTCCTCCAGCACCGCCCGGCGGGCCTGCTCCAGCTCGCTCCGCTCGGCCTCCTCGATCAGGGCGCGCTGGCTCTGCCGCCGCCGCCGCACCTGGTCGCCGATGATCAGGATCACCAGGACGAGCACGGTCACCCCGTGCGCGTTCGCCTCGTCCTGCACGAAGAGGTACGCCGGCAGCACGCTGAGCATCCCGGCCCAGGCGGCGACCCCGAGGCTGGCCCGGGTGGCCAGCAGGATCAGCACGAACAGGAAGCCGCAGATCTGCACCGGATTCCACGGCCACGCCTCGTACCGCTGCGCGTCGATGGTCCCCAGGTAGAGCAGGGGATAGGCGATCCGCCAGGCGGCCAGCGGCCGGAACGGGGCCAGCGCGGCCGGTAGCGTGCTGCCGGCACCGAGCAGGAACACCGCCGCTGCGGGCAGCTCCGTCCGATGGTCCCTCAGGTACTGGATGCCCGCGGCGGTCAGGCCGAGCAGGGCGAGCAGCAGCAGCGGGGCGAGGTACGCCTGCGCGCGCCGCCACCACCGGGCCGGGGCCGGCGGGTAGTCCGGTCCGACCAGGAGCCGGCGCAGGTCGCCGAGGGCGACCCGCAGTACGCCACCGGTGCCGCTCTTCACCACTGGGAGCGTACGGGTGACACCCCGGCGTGTCGTACCCCCGTGGTGCGATTCCCCACGTCATACCGGGGTGGCACCCGCCCCGGTTACTGCTTACCTGCCGGTAGCACCTAGTCTCCATCGCGCACCATCGTGCGCAGCAGCCCCATCAGGAGGAGGAGACACCGTGGCCCGAACTGTGCTGGTGACCGGGGGTAACCGGGGCATCGGCCTGGCCATCGCCCAGGCTTTCGCCAAGCAGGGAGACCGGGTGGCGGTGACCCACCGGAGCGGCAACCCACCGGCCGACCTGTTCGGCGTGCGGTGTGACGTCACCGACACCGCTCAGGTCGACGCCGCCTTCTCGGCCGTCGAGGCGGAGTTCGGCCCGGTCGAGGTGCTGGTCGCCAACGCCGGGATCACCCAGGACACGCTGCTGATGCGGATGTCCGAGGAGCAGTTCACCGACGTCCTCAACACCAACCTGACCGGGGCGTGGCGCTGCGCCCGGCGGGCGGCGACCCGGATGGTCCGGGGGCGCTGGGGACGGATGATCTTCATCTCCTCGGTGGTGGGGCTGTCCGGTGGCGCCGGTCAGGTCAACTACGCGGCGAGCAAGGCCGGCCTGGTCGGCGTGGCCCGGTCGATCACCCGGGAGTTGGGGAGCCGGAACGTCACCGCGAACGTCGTGGCGCCGGGCTTCATCGACACCGACATGACGGCGGTCCTCTCCGACGAGCGCAAGGCGGAGATCCTCAAGTCCATCCCGGCCGGCCGGATGGCCTCCGCCGACGAGGTGGCCGGAGTCGTCACCTGGCTCGCCTCCGACGCCGCCGGCTACATCTCCGGGGCGGTCATCCCGGTCGATGGCGGCCTCGGCATGGGCCACTGACGGCCCGACCCGTCACCCCTGGAATCCATCGAGCCCGAGCGCAGGGAGGATCTGTACGTGTCTGGACTGCTGGCCGGCAAGCGGCTGCTGGTCACCGGGGTCATCACCGACCAGTCGATCGCGTTCTCGGTGGCGAAGCTCGCCCAGGAGAACGGCGCCACGGTCGTGCTCACCGGGTTCGGCCGGATGTCGCTGGTCGAGCGGATCGCCAAGCGACTGCCCGAGCCCGCCCCGGTGATCGAACTCGACGTCACCAACCGCGAGCACCTCGACACGCTGGCCGACCGGGTCCGCGCGCACGTCGACGGGCTGGACGGGGTGGTCCACTCGATCGCCTTCGCACCACAGAGCTGCCTGGGCGGCGGTTTCCTCGACGCACCGTGGGAGGACGTGGCGACCGCCGTGCAGGTCTCGACGTACTCGTACAAGGCGCTGGCGGTGGCGGCGCTGCCGCTGATGGGGCCGGGCGGCGCCGTGGTCGGGCTCACCTTCGACGCCAGCCGGGCGTGGCCGGTGTACGACTGGATGGGTGTGGCCAAGGCCGGCCTGGAGTCGGCGTCCCGGTACCTGGCCCTGCACCTGGGCAAGAAGGGGATCCGGAGCAACCTCGTCTCCGCCGGGCCGCTGCGCACCATGGCGGCCAAGTCGATCCCCGGTTTCGAGCGGTTCGAGAACGCCTGGGCGGAGCGTGCCCCGCTGGGCTGGAACCTCACCGACCAGGAGCCGGCCGCCCGGGCCTGCCTGGCCCTGCTCTCCGACTGGTTCCCCGCCACCACGGGCGAGATCGTCCACGTCGACGGCGGCTACCACGCCCTCGGCGCCTCCTGAGGTGTAAGGAAGGGCCCCTTCTTATCGCTTTTGGTAGATGAAGGGGCCCTTCCTAACCTGTCGCCCGGCGGGGGGACAATGGTGTCATGGCGTACGACGCGGTGGTGCTGATCTCGTTCGGCGGCCCTGAGCGGCCCGAAGACGTCCTGCCGTTCCTGGCCAACGTCACCCGCGGCCGGAACGTGCCACCGGAGCGGCTGGCCGAGGTCGCCGAGCACTACCAGCACTTCGGCGGGGTCTCGCCGATCAACCAGCAGTGCCGGGACCTGCTCGCCGCGATCCGGGCCGACTTCGCCGCACACGGCCTCGACCTGCCGGTCTACTGGGGCAACCGGAACTGGCACCCGATGCTCGCCGACACGGTGGCCCAGATGCGTGCGGACGGGGTCCGCTCCGCGCTCGGCTTCGTGACCAGCGCGTACTCCGGCTACTCCTCCTGCCGTCAGTACCTGGAGGACATCGCGTCGGCCCGCGCGGCGGTCGGTCCGGACGCCCCACGGATCGACAAGCTGCGGCAGTACTGGGACCACCCCGGATTCGTCGAGCCGCACGTGGACGCGGTCACCGCCGCCCTGGGCACCCTCGACCCGGATCGGCGGGCCACCACCCGGCTCGTCTTCACCGCCCACTCGATCCCGGTCTCCATGGCGGCCACCGCAGGGCCGGAGGGTGGGCGGTACGAGGCGCAGCTGCGCGAGACGGCCGCCCTGGTCGCTGCCGCGGCCGCTCCCGACCTGCGGTACGACCTGGTCTGGCAGAGCCGTTCCGGTCCGCCGCACGTTCCGTGGCTGGAACCGGACATCAACGACCACCTGCGGACCCTGCCCGAGCAGGGGGTCACCTCGGTCGTGGTGAGCCCGATCGGGTTCGTCTCCGACCACCTTGAGGTGATCTGGGATCTCGACACCGAGGCGGCGGCCACCGCCAAGCAGCTCGGCCTGGACTACGTCCGGGCCGCCACCCCCGGCACCGACCCCCGGTTCGTGGCGATGGTCCGGGAACTGGTGACCGAGCGGCTTAACCCGGGCGACACGGTCCCGCGACGTCGGCTCGGTACGCTGCCCGCCTGGGACACCTGCGCGGTCGGTTGTTGCCAGCCGCCCCGGCGGTCCTGACCCGGCCCCCGGCGTGCGACGAAGCCGAGCACCCGGTATCCGGCGTACCGCCGACCGCGTTCCGGCCCGTCCGGCGCCGGGCGGGTCACCACGCCGAAACCCCTCGGCCATGATCAGGAGAGCGATGAACCAGTCAAGCCAGCGAGTCATCCGGCCCGGAGGCGGATCATGATGGAGCGCAAGCCGGTGGAGAGCTGGCTCACCGACATGGACGGCGTGCTGGTGCACGAAGGGCAGCCGGTGCCGGGTGCGCCCGAGTTCATCCGGCGGCTGCGCGCCTCCGGCAAGCGGTTCCTGATTCTCACCAACAACTCGATCTACACCGCCCGGGACCTCCAGGCCCGGCTGAACCGGATGGGGTTCGACGTACCCGAGGAGGCGATCTGGACCGCCGCCCTCGCCACCGCGCAGTTCCTGGCCGACCAGCGGCCCGGCGGCACGGCGTACGTCATCGGTGAGGCGGGGCTCACCACCGCGCTGCACGCGATCGGGTACGTCCTCACCGACTACGCCCCGGACTACGTGGTGTTGGGGGAGACCCGCACCTACAGCTTCGAGGCGATCACCAAGGCGGTCCGGCTGATCGACGGCGGGGCCCGGTTCATCTGCACCAACCCCGACCCGACCGGGCCGTCGATCGAGGGTGCGCTGCCCGCGGCCGGTTCGGTCGCCGCGATGATCTCCAAGGCGACCGGGGTGGAGCCGTACTTCGTCGGCAAGCCCAACCCGATGATGATGCGCTCCGCGCTCAACACCATCGACGCGCACTCGGAGACGACCGCGATGATCGGCGACCGGATGGATACCGACATCCTCTGCGGTCTGGAGGCCGGGCTGGAGACGATCCTGGTGCTGACCGGGATCAGCACCCGGGCGGAGGCGGAACGGTACCCCTACCGTCCCTCGCGGATCGTCAACTCGGTCGCCGACCTGATCGACGAGATCTGACCCGGGCCGGCGGGGCACCACGGCGCCCACCCGGGTCCCGGCGGCGTCGGGCGGGATTGCCCGCCGCGGGGCGGGGAAGTCGGCGGCGGGGAGGTGGTGCCGATGCGGCGCGGCACGAGGAGCAACGGAATCCCGGAGCGGCTGAGGTCAGGACGGAACCGGACGAAACGCCGACGGCTCGCGTTCGCCCGTCGGGCCGAGGAGTTCGCGGCGCAGGTCGGCGTACTCCTGGGCCGGAAGGCCACCAAGGCGGGGCGCAAGCGCCCGCTCCGTACCGAGCGGGGCGGCCGGCACACGACGCGCAGCGTGAGCGCGGTGACCCGGGGCATCAGGGGAGTCCGGATCCGCAGCCGACACGGCCGGCGGGTCGGCCTCGGCCGCAAGCGGGTCCGACCCGGCTGAGGTCGGGTACGCGATCGGAAAGGAGCCTGTGATGGGCGGCCATACCGGGAGGAACCCGAACCGGAGCGAGTCGGCCCGGATCCGCGGCCACGCGGGCAGCGGCGCCCGGGGCCGGCAGGGGGTCTCGATCGAGAAGTCCGAGAAGCAACGGCGCCAGCGGGCCGCCACCGGTACGGCCTCGACCGAGCGCGACCACGGCCGCGCCACGGTGAGCCGGGGTGGACGACGGCACACCCAGGGCACCGGGTGACGTCACCGGGGAAGCACGCGGGCAGGCACACCCGGGTGGAAACCGGGCCGGCACGGCGGCCGGTTGCCCCGCGCCGCCAGGGCGAGCGTGGCGCGTTGGACAGGCCCGGGGTGAGAGCGGCGCATGCCCAGGCCGGGCGAGCGGCGCGTTGTGTAGGCCCGGGGGGGGCGAGCGCGGCGGGCGCGTTGCAGGGCTAGGACGAGAGCGGCGCGTTGCAGGCCGCGACGATTGCCCGCCGGCAGGCGGCGGTGAGCGGACGCAGCGCCGCGTCGCGCTGCTGCGCCTCGTAGGCGTTCACCGCGCCGCCCGGGGCGACGTGCTCGGCCAGGGCGAGGACCTGGTCCAGTACGCTCGCCCGGGCGAACAGCCGCCGGGCCCGCGGATCGAAGCCGGGCGGCAGGTCGATGGCGCTGTCCGGCCGGCGTAGCGCGGCGAGGGCGCCGGCCAGTTCCGGACGCCACTGGGCGACGTCGAGCCGGGTCAGTGCGGCGGTCGCCGTGGCGAGGGTGGTCGCGAGCTCCGCCTCCGCCTCGGCGGCGCCGGGACCGCCCAGCGAGGCGGCCGGGGCATCCTCCGGCAGCGGGTAGACCCGCCAGAGGACCGTCTCGAAGGTCATCCCGGAGCCGGAGGTGTGCGTGCGGACCTCCGGGATCACTCCCAGGCCGCGGGCCACCACCGCCTCGCCGGCGAGGAGCGCCGCGGCCGTGAACGGGCCGGGGCCGGGCAGCCCGCGCGGGTCGCCGGGAGCGGGCAGCACCAGCCGGATCTCGTCGGGCGAGAGCTTGGAGAAGGCGGCGAGCGCCTCGCGCAGTGGCACGTCGGTCCAGGTGCCGGGAGCGTCGGCGACGAGGTGCTCCTCGCCGTGCTCGATCTCGTCGGCGACCTCGTCGTACGGCACCAGGCCGGCACGCCAGGCGCGTACCCAGGCCACGAAGCGGCTCGAGCGGCGAGCCGCCAGGGTCGCCGCGCCCGTTGCGGGGGACATGCGGCTAGGGTACGTGCTCGATCCGGCTCTGTCTCGGGTGCCGGTGTGGCGGCGTGCTGGCGTCACCAATCGCCAACGGTGCACTACCGTCGCCCTTCATGGCACGGATGTACGGCGACGACGTGCTCGCCGGGAACTGGCGACGGCGCACGGTCGTACCCGAGGTGGAGGCCGAGCTCGATCTGGTGGTGGAGGACGCCGACTCGGGCTTCTGCGGCGCGGTGGTGGGTTTCGAGGCCGGTGCGGTGGTGCTGGAGGACCGGCACGGCCGGCGGCGGCACTTTCCGCTGCTGCCGGCCGCGTTCCTGCTCGACGGCAAGCCGGTGACCCTGCGTCGGCCGGCGCCCAGACCCGCGCCGGCGGCCCGGCGACGCCGCACCGCCTCCGGCTCCGTCGCGGTGGACGGGGTACGGGCGCGGGTCGCCCGGGCCAGCCGGATCTGGGTCGAGGGGGTGCACGACGCCGCCCTGGTGGAGCGGATCTGGGGCGACGACCTGCGGATCGAGGGCGTGGTGGTGGAGCCGCTGGACGGCGTCGACACGCTCGCCGAACGGATTCGGGAGTTCGGACCCGGCCCCGGGCGACGGCTGGGCGTCCTGGTCGACCACCTGGTCGACGGGTCGAAGGAGAGTCGGATCGTAACCGCGGTCACCTCGCCGTACGTCCTGGTCACCGGCCACCCGTACGTCGACGTGTGGCAGGCGGTGAAGCCCGCCGCGGTCGGGATCCCGGCGTGGCCCGTGGTGCCGCCGGGACGGCCGTGGAAGGAGGGGGTCTGCGCCGCGCTCGGGGTGGCCGAGCCGGCCGAGCTGTGGCGGCGGATCCTGTCCCGGGTGGACAGTTTCCACGACGTGGAAACCCCGCTGATCAACGCGATGGAGCGGCTGATCGACTTCGTGACCGAGCCGTCCTGAGCCGCCCCGCCCGGCGCGGGGCGATTGCGCGCGGAGGTGGCGAAGGTCGAGGTCGCGAGGTGTCAGTCGATCGGCCCGTCGGTCAGCGCGCGCTGCATCAGCACGGTGTCGACCCAGCGTCCGTGCTTGTGGCCGACGGCGACGAGGCGGCCGACCTCGACGAAGCCGAAGCGCCGGTGCAGGGCTGGCGAGGCGTCGCTGCCGCTGTCGGCGATGACCGCCACCATCTGCCGGGCCCCGGCCGCCGCGCAGGCCGGTAGCAGGGCGCCGAGCAGAGCCCGCCCCAGCCCGAGTCCGGTGCGGTCGGGCGCGAGGTAGATCGAGTCCTCGACCGTGTGCCGGTACGCCGGCTTGGGCCGGTACGGCCCGGCGTAGGCGTAGCCGGCGACGTCGCCGTGGACCGTCGCCACCAGGAACGGCAACCCGCGCCCGGTCAGGTCGTCGAGCCGCTGTCGCCAGTGGTCGACGGTCGGGGCGACCTCGTCGAAGGTGACCACGCTGGTGGTGACGTAGTGGGCGTAGATCTGGGCGACGGCGTCCAGGTCGGCGGGGACCGCCGGCCGGACGAGGTGGTCGCGCGTGGACAGCCCCACTCAGTCCCCGTCGGGATCCCGGGTGAAGACGAAGGTGGCGATGTCCAGTGCGGTGACCGCACCCGTCGCGTCCCGGCGGGCCGTGAGCACCTCGCCGTCGTTCATCCCCGATCGGCCGCGCCACCGGCCGGTGGCGTCCCGGCCGAACCGCCAGGGTACGGCGCCGGGAGGGATCAACGGTGTCCAGACCAGCTCGTCGGTCTCCGGGTCCCAGCTCACCTCCAGCTCCCGGCCCATCCACCACCACCGGCCGGTGAGTTCGGCGATCTCCGGTGGCGGCGGTGCGGCGGCCGGACGCCACGGCCGAACGGCGGGAGCGGGCTCCAGGTCGAGCACCGTGGTGAGCACCTGCCGGCCCAGCGGGGAGAGCGCCCCGGTACGGAAGCCGTACGCGTTGGCGAAGCCGACGACGCCGGTTCCGGAGGGCCGGTGTACCGAGAGGGTCGCCACGTAACCGGGCATCGAGCCGCCGTGACCGACGTACACGCGGTCGCCGACGCGGTGCAGCTCCAGGCCGAGGCCGTAGCCGGCGGTCCAGGAGTCCAGGTCGGCGATGGCCGCCGGGGTGCACATCTCGGCGAGGGTCGCGGGGGCCAGCACCCGCGGGTCCGGGTCGGCGAGGAACGCGGCCCAGCGGGCCAGGTCACGGGTGCTGGCCCAGAGCTGGCCGGCCGGGGCCATCGCTCCCGTGTCGGTCCGCGGCTCCTCCCGGAGGGTCCCGTGCCAGGGGTGGACGACGTAGCCCCGGGCGAACGGCTCGGTCGCCTGGTAGGAGGTGCGGGTCATTCCCAGTGGCTCGAGCAGCCGCTCCCGGACGAGCTCCCACCACGGCTGCCCGGTGACCCGTTCCAGTACCGCCCCGAGCAGCCCGTACGCGAGGTTCGAGTAGTGGAAGGTGTGGTGCGGCGGATGGGCCAGCTTGTCCGGGGTGAGCCCGGCCAGCAGGGTGTCCAGATCGGACCCGGCGGACCGCTCCCACCAGTCTCCGTCGGGCTCACGCTGGAGGCCGCCGACGTGGCTGAGCAGCTGGCGCAGCCGGAGCGTACCGAGCGGGGTGCCGGGCAGGTGCCGCTCGAGCGGATCGTCGAGGTCGAGCCGGCCCTCGTCCCGCTGCCGCAGCAGGAGCACGGCGGTCATCGTCTTGCTGATGGAGCCGATCCGGTACTGGAGGTCGGGGTCCGGTACGGGGGTCTCGCCGGCGGTGGCGACGTGGATCAGCCGGCCGCCGCGCAGTACGCCGATGATCAGCGACGGGGCCCGGCCGTCGGCCTGGGCCTGCGCGACGAGCGTGTCGATCCGCCGGACGGTCTCCGGCAGCAGGGGGTGGGGTTCCGTCGACGACGGGGCCACGTCGTGCCTCCTCGGGGCGAGTATGGGCGCCTTACCCGATTCCGGGGGGCGAGCCCGGTCGGTCGGCCGGTCAGGCCCGCGGCCGGGCCGTGGGCGGCCGGTCGCCGGAGCCATCCGTCGGAGGGAGCGCCGGGACGGTCACGCCGTCGCGATCGTACCCGTGGCGATCTTCACGAGTGGTGGCGACGTGCGCGACCGTGCGACGATCGACGCGTGGAGCCGCTCCTGTGGATCGTGTTGGGCGTCGTCCTCGCCGTGGCGGAGATCTTCACGACGACGCTCTTTCTCATCATGCTCGGGATCGGGGCGTTCGCGGCGGCCGGGGCGGCGGCGCTGGGGGCCCCGGTGCCGGTACAGGCGGTGGTCTTCGCGGTGGTCTCCGCGCTCACCCTGCTCTTCGCCCGGCCGGCCATCCAGCGTCACCGGCGGCCGGCGCTGACCGCGGAGGAGCAGGCCTTCGGGGTACAGGCGATCGTCGGCAGTACGGCGGTGGTGCTGGAGCGGGTCGACGCCGAGCGCGGGGTTGTCAAGATCGACGGGGAGATCTGGACGGCGCGCTCCTACGATGCCAGCCAGGTGCTGGCGCCCGGGGAGCGGGTCCGCGTGGTCGAGGTCAGGGGCGTGACCGCCCTGGTCTGGCGGGACGAGTTCGCGACGAGTGAGAGACGGGATACCGAGAGGTGAGCGGTGTGACTAACGTGATCGGTCTGCTGGTGGGCGCCGTGGCCCTGATCGCGGTGATCACCCTGATCCGGGCGGTGCGGATCGTGCCCCAGCAGCGCGAGGACGTGGTCGAACGGCTGGGGCGGTACCACCGCACCCTCACGCCCGGGCTCAACCTGCTGGTGCCGTTCATCGACTCGGTCCGCGAGAAGGTGGACATGCGGGAGCGGGTGGTCAACTTCCCGCCCCAGCCGGTGATCACCTCCGACAACCTCGTCGTGTCGATCGACACCGTGCTCTACTTCAAGGTCGTCAACGCCGTGCAGGCGACGTACGAGATCTCCGACTTCCTCCAGGCGATCGAGCAGCTGACCGTGACCACCCTGCGGAACGTGATCGGTTCGCTCGACCTGGAGCGGGCGCTGACCAGCCGGGAGGAGATCAACCGTCACCTCTCCGGGGTCCTCGACGAGACGACCGGACGCTGGGGCATCAAGGTGACCCGGGTTGAGATCAAGGCGATCGAGCCGCCGCCCAGCATCCGGGACTCGATGGAGAAGCAGATGCGGGCCGAGCGGGATCGGCGGGCCGCGATCCTGAACGCCGAGGGGCACAAGCAGGCGCAGATCCTGACCGCCGAGGGTGAGAAGCAGGCCGCGGTGCTGCGCGCCGACGGTGAGCGGCAGGCCCGGATCCTCCAGGCGGAGGGGCAGGCCAAGGCGATCCGGACCGTCTTCGACGCCATCCACCAGGCCAACCCGAGTCAGAAGGTGCTCGCCTACCAGTACCTGCAGGCGCTTCCGCAGATCGCGAACGGGCAGGCGAACAAGGTCTGGATCGTGCCGGCCGAGCTGACCAAGGCGCTCGAGGGGCTCGGCGGCGCACTCGGCGGGCTGGGCCAGATGGTCGGCGACGAGCCGCACCCCTCGGTCGACTCCGGTGCCGTCGCGCGGGAGGCGGCGGAGGCGGCCGAGGCCGCGGCCGCGGCGGCCCAGGAGGTCACCGACGAGGTACGCACCGCCGAGGCGCAGGCGAGCTCCGGATCGGGACCGCAGCAACTGCCGGCGCCCGAGCCGATCTCGCCGGCCAGCCTCGTCGGCGACTCCACTGTGGAGAGCCGTACCCCGGACCACGCCTGATCCGACCGGAAACCGGACCGGCGACGCACGGCGGGGCGTATCGCCGAAGGGCGTCCGGCGCGCCCCGGCACCTGACACCATCGGTCCTAGGCGACGGGTGGTGACCAGAGCCGGGGCGTCGTACGGTCGGCGTCCGCGCCCACCCGCGAGAGCAGCCAGGCGAGGTGACGGCGCGTGTTGCACCCCTCGAACCGTCCGAGCGATCCGGAGGAGTTCGCCACGCGACGCCCACCCGGGGCGGCCCGGGCGCGGCGAGCGGCGTCGGCCCCGGACGGCACCGGAAGGGCGATCGGCTACAAGGTCGACCCGGTCTCGGGGCGGTGGCCGTACGGGGGGTTCGCCGTGCTCCGCTTCACACACGAGCGGACGCCGGGCCGGCCGGCCAGCGACGCGACCTGGGCCTGGTCCGTACGGCGCATCGCCCGGCGGGCCGTCTGGATCCTCCCGGCGTACGCCGTCGTGTACGGATCGGTGACGCTGGTCGGCGCGGGGGACGCCCCCTTCCGGACCCAGGCCCGGCTGCCGCACCTGCTCGGCTGGGTCACCGCGATCTGGCTGGGCGTCGTCGCCGCCTCCGCGGTCGCCGGGCTGCTGGTCGCCGCCCGGACCCGGGTCGTTGCCGTCGCCGGGCTGGTGATCGGCGTCGCGGGCGCGATGCTGCTGCTCCCGTTCGGCGGCCTGCCGGAGCAGTCCGCGCCCTACGGGACCGCCGGCCGGGTCGTCGCCGTCGTCGGCGCCACGCTCTACACCCTCGGCTGGGGGCTGACCGGGCTGGCCCTGTTCCGGTCGGGGATCTTCACCCAGGCCGACGGCGTCCTCGTGATGGTCGCGGCCCCGATGCTCGGCCTGGGCGGGATGGTCGCGGCGGCCCTGCACAGCCTCGGCGCGTTCCTCGTGCTCGCCGCCGGGATCGGGGTGGCGTGGCGGGCCGGGCGTCTGGTGCCGAGGGTGGGCCGCGCGGCGCTGACCCGGGCGAGCAACCCGGACGCCGTGGCCGCCCATGTCCCCGCCGGCGACGGACTGCCGGTCGTCGCCCCCCAGCCCGCCACCTCCTGACCGGCGTTCGCCCCCGAGCCCGACGTCCCGGAGCACCGTCCGGCGCGCCGACAGACGCGACGGGCGTGGCCCGTGGTGCTCCGCCCGCGGCGGCCGGCGCGGCTCGCGGTGATGCCCGCCGCGGCCGGCACAGCCTGCGGTGCTCCGCCCGGACCGGTGCTCCGCCCGTCCCCGCCCGCGAGCGCCGACCGGGGGCGGGAGAGAATCAGCGGCGTGCCCGACCTACCGGCCTCCCCGTCCGACGATCGGGGCGCCTCGCCCGACGATCCGGGCGCTCCGTCCGCCCTCCGCACCGCCACGGTCTCCGCCGACGTGGACGCGGGTGGCGTCGAGGAAATCACCGACCCGGACGACCCACGGATCGGCGACTACCGGGCGCTGACCGACGTCGAGCTGCGTACCCGGTGGGAACCCCCGCACGGGCTCTTCATCGCCGAGGGCGAACTGGTGCTGCGTCGGGCGCTCCGGGCCGGCTACCGGCCGCGCTCCTTCCTGGTCGACCGCAAGCGGGTCGACCAGCTCGCCGGCGTGGCGACCGGGGGTGCCCCGGTCTACGCCGCCAGTCCCGCCGTCCTCGAGCGGGCGACCGGTTTCCACGTGCACCGGGGCGTTCTCGCGTCGTTCCACCGGCGGGAGCTGCCGACCCCGACCGAGGTGCTGGCCGGGGCCCGCCGGGTGGCGGTGCTGGAGGACGTCAACAACCACACCAACCTCGGCGCGATATTTCGGGGCGCGGCCGCGCTCGGGGTCGACGGCGTGCTTCTCTCGCCCTCGTGCGCCGACCCGCTCTACCGGCGCAGCGTACGGGTCAGCATGGGCGAGGTCTTCGCGGTGCCGTACGCCCGGCTGGAGCCCTGGCCGGGCGGCCTGGAGCTGGTCCGGGCGGCCGGGTTCACGGTGCTGGCGTTGACCCCGGCCGCGGATGCGCTGCCGATCCAGCGACTCCCCCCGGCCCAGCGGGCCCGGGCCGCGCTGCTGCTCGGCGCGGAGGGGCCGGGGCTGTCCCGGTCCGCGCTCACCGCGGCCGACGCCCGGGTGGCGATCCCGATGCGTCGCGGGGTGGACTCGCTGAACGTGGCGGCGGCCGCCGCCGTCGCCTTCTGGGAGCTGGGCCGGGACGACCCGGTGTAGGTGCGGGGCACGGACGGCGGACGTGCCGGGGCGGCTCACCGGGGCGGTACCGTCGTGCGCGTGTTTCCGACCGTGCGTGAGGTGCTCGCGCTCGATCCGGTCCGGCACGGCGGGCCTCGGGTGGTCGCCGGGGAGGCCGGGCTCGACCGGCTGGTCCGGTGGGTGCACGCCGCCGAGGTGCCGGACATCGCCGCGCTGCTCAGCGGTGGCGAGTTGGTTCTCACCACCGGGATCGGGCTCCCCGCCGACGACGCCGGCCTGCGCGCGTTCATCGACGAGCTGGCCGACGCCGGCGTCTCCGGGCTCCTGGTCGAGCTGGGCCGGCGGTACCGGGGTGCGGTGCCGCGGAGCATGGTGGTGGCGGCGGAGCGGTGCGGCCTGCCGCTGGTGGAACTGCACCGGGTCACCCCGTTCGTCCCGATCACCGAGGCGGTGCACGCGCTGATCGTCGACGCTCAGCTCACCGAACTGCGGGCCACCGAGGAGATCCACCAGCGCTTCACCGAGCTGTCGGTGGAGGGCGCCGAGCCGGCGGAGGTGGTCCGGCAGGCGGCCGAGCTGGCCGGCTGCCCGGTGGTGCTGGAGAACCTGTCTCGGCAGGTGCTCGGGTACGCCACCGCCGGGCAGAACGCGGAACTGCTGCTACGGGGCTGGGAGCAGCACTCCCGGCGGATCCGGCAGACCGGGCGGACGGCGTACGACCCGGACGCGGGCTGGCTGGTGACCATGGTCGGCGCCCGGGGGCAGGACTGGGGGCGGTTGCTGCTGCGCTGGCCGGGTGACCTCTCGACGGGCGCCGGGACCCCGCCGACCCGGCTCACCATCCTGCTGGAGCGGGCCGCCTCCACCCTGGCGCTGGGTCGGCTCATCCGGCGCGACGCGGAGGGGCTGGAGCGGCAGATCCACCGCAATCTCCTCACCGCGCTGCTCGACCACGCGAGGCCGGTGGACGAGGTGGCGCTGCGGGCGCGTGCCCTTGGCGTACCGCTGGACCGGCGGCACCTGGTCGGCGTCGTCGTCCGCTATCGGGCCGACGATCCGGGGGCGTCCGCGGTCGGCCAGGCCCGGCTCCGCGACCTGGCCGAGGCGGTCAGCCAGGCGCTGCGGGACGCCGGGCTGACCGGATTGTCGAGCACGCTGGACGACCAGGCGGTGGGGGTGCTGCTGGCGCTGCGCGGCGCCGCCGAGGAGGAGCCGGCGTTAACCGCCTTCGCGACCGCGTTGGACCGGGTCCGCGAGGGCGGGGACGCGGTGGCCGGAGGACGTGACGGCCCGGGCACCGCGTCGGGCGGCCGCGACGACCCGGCGACCGGGGTACGCACCCCCGCGCCCCGCCCCGGTGGGGTGATCGTGGCGGCCGGCTCGGGGGTCGGCACCCTCCGGGAGGCGCGTCGCTCCCTGATCGAGGCCCGTCAGGTCGCCGACGCGGCCCGCCGCGGCCGGCGTGACCTGAAGGTCTTCCGGCTGCCGCAGGTGGGGCTCGCCGGCCTGCTGCACCTGCTCCGGGACGAGCCGAGGCTGCAGACCTTCGTCGAGCGGGAACTCGGCCCGCTGCTGGCGTACGACGCCGAACACCCCCGGGAACAGCTCCTCGGCACGCTCCGCGCCTACCTGGAGAACGGGCGGAACAAGTCGGCGGCGGCCGCCGCGGCCCACCTGTCCCGCCCGGCGTTCTACGAACGGCTGGCCCGGATCGGGCGGATTCTCGGGGTCGACCTGGACTCGGTCGACGACTGCCTCTCGCTGCACGTCGCCCTGCTCGCCCTGGACGCCGTGCGGGACGGCTGAGCGGCCCCACCGCGGCGACGCTCCCCGCGCGGTCCGCCGACGCCGGCGGCGAGGGTGGTCAGGAGATCGCGGTGACCGCCTTGGCGTAGGCCGGCGGGACGAAGTGCGGACCGGACGGGGTGAAGACGTCGGAGGAGCGTGCCGCCTGCCACGCCTCGGTCGGGATGGCCGCGCGGAGGGTCTGCACGACCGCCGCGTCCCGCCAGTCGGGGTGCTCGGCGACCAGTCCGAGCGCGACCACCGACTCCTCCACCTCGCCGACGCACTCGAACGGCTTGTGTGCCTCCAGGCCGAGCAGTTCGAGGTAGCCCGGGGTCTGGGCCGGGTCGGCGAGCAGGTCGGTGCCGAAGATCCGTACCAGCCGCTCGCGGGGCATGAACGGCGCCAGGGCCAGGAAGATGAACCGGCACTTCGGGCAGTCGCCGCACCAGCGGGCGCTCGGATCGCGCAGCTTGAACGCGGCGTTGCAGCTGGTCACCACGGCGTCGTACCGGGTGAACCGGGCGAACAGTCGGGCGATGTGCAGCTCGGAGAGGGGGCGCAGCAGCGAGAAGTACGGCTCGGTCAGCCCGGCGTGCCCGGCCAGCGCCGCCCGCAGCAGCCCCTCGGCCTCGACACCCTTCGACCACTGGTGGTTCACCTCGTGACCGTTCCAGACCAGGTTCGGGTCGGAGGCGGACCGCTCGTTCGACATCACGACCGGGCCGAGCCCGTGCAGGACGGCGGTGGCGACCGCGATCAGCGAGTTGATCGCGGTGACCGGTACGTGCCCGTTACGGGCCCCGGCCGCGTTCAGCTCGAGCAGCGCCGGGTCGATGCGGCGCCGGGCGGCCAGCGGGGTGAGCCCCGACGCGTCGAAGACCGAGGTGATGATGTGGTTGGGGTTGACCGAGAACGGCACCGGGTCGAACCCGGCCCGGCGCAGCGCCTCCAGGCTGACGATCGAGTCCTTGCCGCCGCCGACGGCCGAGAGCGGCCGCCGGTCGGAGGTGTCCACGGCCGCGGGCTCGGCCGGCCGGCCCGGTGGCACGGTGGGGACCAGCTCCAGGACGTGCGGCAGGTCGTTGCGGTAGGCGTACTCGGCGAGTCCCTTGGTGTAGAGGGCGGTGACCAGCGCGGTGGCGGCCTCGCCCAGTGGCGCCGGCAGCAGCAGCCGCGGCGGTGCCGCGGCCTTGTAGTAGCTGACCCCGGCGGCGAGGTGCAGCAGCTCCAGCACCCGGTCGAGGGTTTCGCGGGCCTGCGGCGTGGGCGGGGCGCTGGGGACCGGAAGGGTGACTGTCTCGGTGAACCGCAGCTCGCCGTCCGGGCCGGTCAGCGCGTAGTCGAGGGTGACCTCGCCGGTGGCCGGATCGATCGAGCGGGAGGGGAAGGAAAAGGACTCCATCCGCCGGAGCTGTCCGTTGCGCACAGGCAATAGTAGTCCACCGGTCCGGCGGCGCGGGTCGGGGCTGGGGGAGTTTGTCTGGTTCGGCCGCCCGCTCAGCCCGGCGGCGCGGCCGGTACCGCGCGGAGCAGTCGGAGCAGGGCGGCGCCGGCGACGTACGCGGCGAGGGCGCCGGTCGGCAGGCCGAGCGGGTAGCCGGCGCCCTCCTTCGGGGCCACGCTGTTGCCGAAGAGTCCGGCCGCGGTCGCGCCGAAGCCGAGCACGATCAGCAGCAGCCGGGGCCCCGGCCGGGCGAGGGTGTGGGCGACGGCGGCCGGGAGCCATCCGGGGCGGCGTTCGGCACGGCGGGCGGCGCGCAGCTCGATCCGGCCGAAGGCCGCGACCAGCGCCGCGAGGACGACGGTGAGCATGGCCAGCCAGGCGATCCGCCAGAGCCACCAGGCCGTACTCCCCACGGGTGGGGTGGGGAGGGCACCGAGCGCGTCCAAGGCCCCGGCCAGCAGGATCACCGCGGTGAGGTGCCAGAGGAAGATGGTCAGCACCACGGTGTTCAGCCCGACCACCACGGTCCACGGGCGGGGCCGGTGCAGCCACCGTTCGACGGGGCCGTGGAGCAGCACGATCAGGCCGAGCTGGGCGGTGGCCAGGGCGAGCAGGGCGAGGCTGGGCGGCGACATGTTCTGGATGCGCTGGTCCGGCTGGTTGATCATGCTGGTCGGGTAGGGACCGACCAGGGTCAGCAGCGGCAGGGCGACCAGGCCGACCACCAGCAGCGGCATCCCGACCCGGGGGCGCATCGGCAGCGCCCCGGTCCGCCAGGCGAACCCCACCTGGTGCATGGCGAGCCAGCCGAAGAGGTAGTTGCCGTACGACAGCCAGCCCTGCGCGAGCAGTCGACCCAGGTCACCGAGGGTGACCAGCCCGAGCAGCACCACCGGCACCGCCAGGCCGAACCGCCGGTGCAGGGCGTACGTCACCGGGGCGAGCAGCACCACGCAGAGGTACGCGGAGAGGAACCAGAGCGGGATCGTGGCGTACCAGACGACGGTGCGGACCTGGGTCGGCTCGGCGCCGAGCAGCCGGGCCAGCAGGGCGACACCGGCGAGCAGGACCAGCAGCGCGGTGGTGGGGCGGATCAGTCGGCCGCTGCGGTCGCGTAGCCACTCGCCCGCCCCGGCGCCGCGGGCGCGGTACGAGTCGAGCGAGGCGGCGTTGGCGTAGCCCCCGACCAGGAAGAACAGCGGCAGGACCTGGAACAGCCACGTGCCGGGGCGCGCCCAGACCAACTCCTCCAGGGCGTTGTGGCCGCGCAGCCGTCCGGCCGGGTCGTGGTCGAGGACGGCGATCAGCCAGTGGCCGAGGACCACCATCGTGATCGCCACCGCGCGGAGCAGATCGACGTAGCGTTCCCGTCGGGCGGGCGTGCGGCCGGCGAGCTCCCGCAGGCGGCGCATGGCGTCAGGCTATCGACCCGGCCGGGGTCGTCGGTGTGCAATTCGGTAACCGGCCTCGTCGGCGAACCCGCGCCCGCCACGTAGCGACCGGTGGATTGCCGGTCCGTAACGGTTCGGCCGCCGGGTCTTGCTGCGGGCACCCACTTCCGTAAGAATCCTTCAGTAACTTTCGGTTAAGTGAAGACAAGCAACCTCGACACGAGCACACCGTTACTAGCCCGATGACCCCTGCCTCGATGGCGGGCGCCGACCCCACCGGTCACGGCGTCCACCCGGGCCGGAACCGAGGAGAAGCGATGAATAGGCGTGACATTCTGCGTCGTACGGCGGCGGCCGGCCTCCTGGCGACCCCCGCCGCCGGTCTGCTGACCGGCTGTGCCCTCGGCGGCGGCGACGAGGAGGATAGCGGCGGCGAGACCTACGTGGGGACCAAGACCGCGGAGAACCCGCTCGGGGTGAAGGAGGATGCCCCGCTCGAGGTCGTCATCTTCAACGGTGGCTTCGGCGAAGAGTATGCCAAGGCCCACGAGGCGATGTACAAGGAGCGGTACCCGAAGGCCGAGATCAAGCACTCGGCGACGCAGGAGATCAACAAGACCCTGCAGCCGCGCTTCGTGGACGGCACCCCGCCGGATGTGGTGAACAACTCCGGGGCCGGGCAGATCGACTTCAACGGCCTGGTCTCGCAGAACGCCCTCGCCGACCTCGGCGAGCTGCTGGACGCGCCGAGCCTCGACGTGCCCGGCAAGACCGTGCGGGAGACCCTGCTCCCCGGCGCGGTCGACGTCGGCTCCTACGACGGCAAGTTCCTGGTCCTCAACTACACCTACACCGTCTACGGCATCTGGTACTCCACGAAGCTCTTCGCCGACCGTGGGTGGGAGTACCCGAAGACCTGGGACGAGCACATCGCGCTCTGCCGGGAGATCAAGAAGGCCGGGATCGCGCCCTGGACGTACGCCGGCAAGCACCCCCGCTACATGAGCTGGCCGGTTCTCTCCACGGCGGTGAAGCTCGGCGGCCTGGACGTCGCCAAGGCCATCGACAACCTGGAGCCGAACGCCTGGAAGTCCGAGGCGATGAAGGCGGCGGCGGACGCGTGGTACCAGATCGTCAAGGACGGCTTCATCCTCGAGGGGTCGCCCGGCCTCGACCACATCCAGTCCCAGACCGCGTGGTGCCAGGGCAAGGCCGCCTTCATCTCCTGCGGCTCCTGGCTGGAGAGCGAGCAGAAGAACGTCACGCCCCCCGGCTTCAACATGTCGGTGGCGCCGACGCCCAGCCTGAGCAGCGGCGACAAGCTGCCGTTCGAGGCGATCCGCGGCACCGCCGGCGAGCCGTTCATGGTCCCGGCCAAGGCCAAGAACCGCGCCGGTGGGCTGGAGTACTTCCGCACCATGCTCTCCATGAAGGGTGCGCAGGACTTCACCCGGAAGGTCTCCAGCCTGACCGTGGTCGCCAACTCCACCCAGGGCATCGAGCTGCCGTTCGGGCTCTCCAGCGTGGTCAAGGCGCTGGAGGCCTCCGGCGCCAACGGGTTCAACTGGGTCTACAACAACTACTACCGGAAGCTGGAGCGCGAACTGGTCGACGCCGCCTGCGGCGAGTTCTTCAGCGGCCGGAGCACCCCGGCGGAGTTCCTGGACGCGTGCCAGAAGGGCGCCGACCAGATCGCCGCCGACAGCAGCATCAAGAAGTACCGGCGCGCGTAGTCGGGTCACGTCGTCGGGGGTCGGCCGGCCGGGCCGGCCCCCAACGACCGGTTGTCGCGGGACACGGCTTCCCGCGTGGAGTGGGCAGGATGTCGTTCTCGTGAAACATGGCAAGTACCCGCTGATCATCACCTTCCTGGTGCCGCCGCTGCTGCTGTACGGCATCTTCGTGATCTCGCCGTACCTGCAGGCCTTCCAGATCTCCACCACCGACTGGCTCGGATACTCGTCGAGCGCCAACTTCGTGGGGCTGGAGAACTTCGCCACCCTGCTCCGCGACGAGTACCTCTGGAACGCGGTCAAGAACAACCTGATCCTGCTGATCCTGCTGCCGATCCTCACGATCGCGCTCGGCCTCTTCTTCGCCACCATGCTCAACATGGGCGGCCGGCGCGGCACCGCCGGGGTGGTCGGCGTTCGGGGCAGCTCCGTCTACCGCCTGGTCTACTTCTTCCCCCAGGTCCTCTCGGTGGTGATCATCGCCTACGTCTGGAAGGAGGTCTACAACCCGAACAACGGCCTGCTCAACGGTGCGCTGCGCGCGCTGGGCCTGCCCACGCCGACCTGGCTCGGCGATCCCCGGACCGCCTTCTGGGCCGTACTGGCGGTGATGGTGTGGAGCAACGTCGGCTTCTACGTGGTCCTCTTCGGCGCGGCGATGCAGTCCATCCCCCGGGACATCTACGAGGCGGCGCTGCTCGACGGCTCCTCGCGGTGGACGACCCTGACCCGGGTCACCATCCCGCTGCTCTGGGACACCGTCCAGGTGGCCTGGATCTACCTCGCCATCGCCGCGCTGGACGGCTTCATCCTGGTCCAGCAGATGACCGACGGCGGTCCGAACCACTCGTCCGACGTGATCGGCCTGCGGATGTACAACACCGCGTTCGGCAGCGAGACCAAGTTCGGGTACGCCTCCGCGATCGGCGTGGTGATGTTCTTCCTGACCCTGTCGGTGGCGGTGCTGGCCCTGCGCGCCGCCCGGCGTGAGCGAATCGAGTACTGATGACCACCGTCGACACCTCCTCGCCGGTCGGGTCGGCCGCGCCGGCCGCGTCGGCCACCGACCCCCGCCGGAAGGGCGACCGGGCACCGCGCCGGGAACTCGGCCTGCTCAACGCCTTCTCGCACGCCTTCCTGGTGCTCTGGGCGCTGCTGACCACGCTGCCGCTGCTCTGGGTCGTCATAGGCTCGTTCAAGAGCGACGCGGAGATCCTCTCCGACCCGTGGGGCCTGCCCGGCGCGCTGCGCTTCGAGAACTGGGCCCGGGCCTGGACGGAGGCGCGGATCGGCCAGTACTTCTTCAACAGCGCCGTGGTGGTCGCCGGCTCGTTGACGCTGACGATGCTGCTCGGCGCGGCCGCCGCGTACGTCTTCGCGCGGTTCGAGTTCCGGGGCCGGCAGTTCCTCTACTACCTCTTCGTCGGCGGCATGATGTTCCCGGTCTTCCTGGCCCTGGTGCCGCTGTTCTTCGTGGTCCGCGACGTCGGGCTCTTCAACACCTGGACCGGCCTGATCCTCGTCTACGCCGCGTACTCGCTGCCCTTCACGGTCTTCTTCCTCACCGCGTTCTTCCGGACCCTGCCGACCTCGGTCGCCGAGGCGGGACTGATCGACGGGTGCGGGCCCTTCCGGCTCTTCTTCCAGGTGATGCTGCCGATGGCCCGACCGGGGCTGATCAGCGTCGGCATCTTCAACTTCCTGAGCCAGTGGAACCAGTTCATCCTCCCCCAGGTGCTGATGCAGGGGGACGAGTCGAAGTGGGTGCTCGCCCAGGGGTTGGCGGCGCTGGCGATCAGCCAGGGCTACCAGGGCGACTTCAGTGGGCTGTTCGCCGGACTCACCCTGGCGATGCTGCCGGTGCTGGCCGTCTACGTCGTCTTCCAACGCCAGATCCAGGCTGGACTGACCGCCGGACACCTGAAGTAGCAGGTCCGGAACCGGTCCGCCCCCGGTGACGCCCGCGCCGCCCCGCCGCCGGGTGGTCAGGGCTGGGCACCCGCGACCGCGTTCGACGCCAGCAGGCGCCGGTGCAGCCCCGCCGGGTCCCCGACCTCGGGAAGGCTTCGGGCGGCGAGCCAGGCGGCGGCGAGCGCGCCGTCGCCGGCCTGGCGCAGCGGCGCCGCCGGCCAGCGGGCGGCCAGCGCCGGGCGGATCGCCTCGGCGAGCGGGGTGGCACCGGTGAGCAGTCCGCCGCCGAGCACGATCGGGCTGGCGTCACCCGCGGGGCGGATCTGGCCCACGCTCGCGGTGAGCAGCCGGGCGGCCTCCGCGACGATCGCCGTCGCCGACGGGTCGCCGGCCCCGGCGGCGTCCAGCACCAGCGGGGCGAGCCGGGCCAGCTCGACCGCGGGACGCCGGGTCACCGCCTGGACGAGCGTGTCGACCGTGTCCCGGGGGCGGGGCGCCACCTCGGTGGAGCCGAGCAGTTCGGTGAGGACGCGGGTGCCGATCCGGTCCGGCGGCTGTCCGGCGTCGAGTCCGACGAGGGTGTGCCGGACCGCCTCCCGGCCGAGCCAGAAGCCGCTGCCGGCGTCGCCGAGCAGCCAGCCGTACCCGTCGGCGGTCCGGCCCAGGGTCAGGTCGCGGACCTCGGCGGCGATGGCCCCGGTGCCGGCGATCAGGATCGTCCCGTCCGGCGCGGCGGTGCCGGAGGCGTACCCGACCAGGGCGTCCCCGACCATGTCGTACGGGCAGCCGAGCCCGGCGTCGCGCCACGCCCGGTCGAACGCGGCCCGGCTGGCGGGATCGGCGAGTACCCGACCCATCCCGGCCAGCCCGATGACGCCTGCCCGGGCCCGCCGCGGGTCGAGGCCGGCGAGTGCGGCCTCGAGAGCGATCCGGATCTGCTCGGCGGCGCGTTCGGCGCCGTGGCTGGTGGGGTTGCCGCCCCCGCCCCGTCCGCTGCCCAGCCGTTCACCGGAGAGCGAGACGACGGCGGCCCGGGTCGACGTACCGCCGACGTCGAGCCCGACTACCACGGCCTCCGACATCCGGTCCCTCCCGTCCGCCTCGATGTGGCGTCCATGCTGGTCGGCCCGACCGCCGGAGGCAAGATCCGTCGAGGCCGTGCCGGGGCCGAGCCAGGTAACAGTTTGAAAACTTCACTCATTGTCTTGACAAGCGGGGGGCTTCAGTAAGAACTTTTACCACTAACAGTTAACTTCCTTTTCCGAAAGGCGTGGCTCATGGTCGAGCCGGAGGTAGACACCACCGCGGGAACCGCGGTGGTCGATGCCGGGCGCGACCTACGGGCCGCCGCCGGCCTCTCGCCGGCGGACAGCGTGCTGGTCCGGGTCCGGGCCCGGCTGACCGAGTTCACCGGCGCCCTCCGACGCGTCGCCGAGCAGGTGCTGAGCGATCCGGCCGGCGCGGCCCGGGCGACCATCGTCGAACTCGCCGAGCGGAGCGGGACCTCCCCGGCGACCGTCACCCGGTTCTGCCGGGCGATGGGCTTCGAGGGGTACGCCGACCTCCGGCTCGGCATCGCCGCCGAGACCGGGCGGGCGCACACCGCCGGCTGGACCGTCGACATCGGTCGGGAGATCCAGCCCACCGACCCGCTGGAACGCGTGCTCGGCCAAATCATCGCGGCCGACACCCGGGCCATGCACGACACCGCCACCCTGCTCGACCTGCGCGAGGTCGAACGGGCCGCCGACGCCATCGCCGGCGCGAGCCGGGTGAACATCTTCGGCGCCAGCGGCAGCGCCCTTGTGGGCGAGGAGATGCAGCTCAGCCTGCACCGCATCGGAGTCGCCGCGTGGGCCTGGAAGGACGTACACGAGGGACTCTCCGGCGCCGCGCTGCTCCGCCCGGGCGACGTCGCGCTGGGCATCTCCCACACCGGCCAGACCCGCGAGACCATCGAGACCCTGGCCGAGGCGGGCAGCCACGGGGCCACCACCGTGGCCCTCACCGGCTTCCCCCGCTCGCCCCTGGCCGAGCTGGCCGACATCGTCCTGCTCACCGCGAGCCAGTCCACGACCTTCCGGCCGGACGCGCTCTCCGCCCGGCACCCGCAGCTTGTCGTCCTCGACGTGCTCTACATCGCCGTCGCCCAGCGGACCCACGACCGTGCCCACGCCGCGTTCCAGCGGACGGCCCGGGCCGTGGGCGGGCACAAGGCGGCGAGGGAGGGGCGGCCATGACGCCGCCACCGCGCACCGACCGTCGCGCCGGGCCGGCGTCCCGCCGGCGGAGCCGACCGTCACCGTCGGACCGGAGGTTCCCCCCATCCGTCTCCGGTCCGATGTCCCCGACGCCGGACCGGGAGCCGGTCCCGGCGCCGCTGGGACACGCACTTCGCACCGCTGGCCGGTCCGGGCCGGCCGGGGACTCGGGCCGGCCCGACCCGACTCTCGATTGAGGAGATGAAGATGTCCGCAACCCCCGACACCTCGCCGGCGTACCCGTCGACCGGCACCGCGGCCCCGTCGGCCGCGCCGGGCACCACCCGCCGTACCGTGCTGCGGCGGGCCGCCGCGGCCGGCCTGCTCGTCACCCCGGCAGCCGGGCTCCTCGGCGCCTGCGCGACCGGCGGCGACGGCGGCAACACCGAGCAGGCCACCGGCGAGAAGACCGCGCAGAACCCGCTCGGGGTCAAGGAGGACGCCGAGCTGGAGGTGGTCATCTTCAACGGCGGGTACGGCGACAAGTACGCCACCGACGTGCACGAGAAGCTGTACCAGCAGGCCTTCCCGAAGGCGAAGATCACCCACCAGTCGACCCAGGCGGTCTCCACGGTGCTGCAGCCGCGGTTCGCCTCGGGCAACCCGCCGGAGTTCGTCAACAACTCCGGCGAGAAGTTCCTCGACTTCGGTGCCCTGGTCAACGACGGCCAGCTTCAGGACCTGACCGAGATGTGGGACGCGCCGTCGGTCGACGACCCGAACAAGAAGGTCCGGGACACGGTCATCCCGGGCGTGGTCGAGCAGGGCATGTTCAACACCCCGGACGGGCAGCGCAAGCCGTACGTCCTGTACTACGTCTCGACCGTCTACGGCATCTGGTACTCCGGCAAGCTCTTCAAGGAGAACGGGTGGACCGCCCCCACCACCTGGGAGCAGTTCACCGCGCTCTGCGAGCAGATCAAGTCCAAGGGGATCACGCCGTTCGGCTACGCCGGGGCGAACGCGGCGTACTACATGTGGAACGTGATCCTCTCCCAGGCGGCCAAGGTCGGTGGGCCGGAGATCCTGCGCAACATCGACAACCTGGAGCCCGACGCCTGGAAGGCCGACGCGGTCATCCAGGCCGCCCGGGCCTGGGCCGAGATCGGCAAGAACTTCTCGGACAAGAGCTTCGAGGGGCTCAAGCACACCGACGTACAGCTGCGGCAGAACCAGTACAAGCTCGCCTTCTACCCCAGCGGCGACTGGCTGGAGAACGAGCAGAAAAAGGACACGCCGCCGGGCTTCGAGTACCAGATCATGCCGATGCCGAGCCTCACCGCGGCCGACAAGATGCCGCACGGGGCGATCCGGGCGGCGGCCGGCGAGGGCTACTTCGTCTCGGCGAAGAGCAAGAACCCGCGCGGCGGCATGGAGTACATGCGGCAGATGCTCTCCAAGGCGGGTGCCCGGGGCTTCACCGAGACCGTCGGCGCCGCCACCGTGGTGCCGGCGGGGAGCGAGGGCTACCAGTTCCCGCCCGGGGTGGCCAGCTCGCAGGCCGCGCTGAAGGCGGCCGGACAGAACGTCTTCAACATGATGTTCGACAACTGGTACAAGGAGCTGGACACTGAGGCCCGGACCGCGACCAACGAGCTGATGTTCGGCCGCGCCTCGGCCGAGCAGTGGGCGGAGCGGATCCAGAAGCGGGCCGACGCCATCAAGAACGACAGCAGCATCGCGAAGTTCACGCGCTGATCGACCGGAGCGGAGTGATCATGCGGCAGGGCAAGTACCCGTTCGTGATCGGCTTCCTCGCGGTGCCGGTGACGCTCTACTCGGTCTTCGTGGTCTCGCCGTACCTCCAGGCGTTCTGGCTCTCGATGACGGAGTGGCGAGGGATCGGGGCACCACGGTGGATCGGCTTCGCCAACTTCGAACGGCTGTTCTCGGACGAGGTGTTCTGGAAGGCGGTACGGCACCACGGCGTACTCCTGCTTGCCCTGCCGCTGATCACCATCGCCATCGCGCTGTTCTTCGCCTTCATGCTCAACGTCGGCGGCGGCAGCCGGGGCGGGCAGCGCGTGGGGGTCCGCGGCTCCGGGTTCTACCGGGTCGTCTTCTTCTTCCCGCAGGTGCTCGCGGTCGCGATCATCGCGGTGCTGTTCCAGATGGTCTACCGTCCGGACGAGTCCGGTCTGATCAACGGCGTGCTGATGAAGCTCGGACTCGATCCGATCTTCTTCCTGATCAACCCGAACCTCGCCCTCTGGTCGATCATCGCGGTGCTGGTCTGGCAGGCGGTCGGCTTCTACGTGGTGCTCTTCTCGGCGGGCATGGCGTCGATCCCGGCGGAGATCTACGAGGCGGCCGAACTGGACGGCGCCAGCCGGATCACCATGTTCTTCCGGGTGACGATCCCGCTGCTCTGGGACACCCTCCAGGTGGCCTGGGTCTATCTCGGGATCGCGGCCTTCGACGCCTTCGCCATCGTCGCGGTCCTCTCGGTGGACAGCGGCGGGCCGGACGGGGCCACCACCGTGCTGGCGATGGAGATCTACCGCAACGCCTTCGTCTACAGCAAGTACGGCTACGCCTCCGCGATGGGCGTCGCGCTCTTCTTCCTGACCATCACGTTCGCGGCGCTGACGCTGCGGGTGTCCAAGCGGGAAAGCGTCGAATACTGACATGGGGCCGCAGATGACAACGACGACGACGGACCGGCCGGCGGCGGGCCGGGGGAGCGCGGCAGGCCCGGCCAGCACGTCGGGCCGGGCCCGCTTTCGGCGGATCAGGTCCGAGGTACGGGTCCTCACCGGCCTGGGTCACGTGGCGCTGGCGGTCTGGGCGGTGCTGGTGATCGTCCCGATCCTTTGGACGTTCCTGGCCTCCTTCAAGAACACCACCGAGATCTTCAGCAGCCCCTGGACCATGCCGGCGGAGCTGCGCTGGGAGAACTGGGGTCGGGCCTGGAACGAGGCCCGGGTGGGGCGCTACTTCGTCAACAGCGTCATCGTGGTGGGGCTCGGCGTGGCCGGCACCATGCTCTTCGGTGCGATGGCCGCGTACGTGCTGGCCCGCTACACGTTCATCGGCAACCGGTTCATCTACTTCCTGTTCGTCTCCGGCCTGGCGTTCCCGGTCTTCCTGGCCCTGGTGCCGCTCTTCAAGGTCGTCGAGAACCTGGGACTGCTCAACACCCACACCGGGGTGGTACTGGTCTACATCGCCTACTCGCTGCCGTTCACGGTCTTCTTCCTGGCGGCCTTCTTCAAAACCCTGCCAACCTCGGTCGCCGAGGCCGGCATGATCGACGGATGCTCGCACACCCGGCTGTTCTTCCAGGTCATGCTCCCGATGGCCCGGCCGGGGCTGATCAGCGTCGCGATCTTCAACGTGATCGGGCAGTGGTCGCAGTACCAGCTCCCGCTGGTCCTGCTCGCGGGTGACGAGGACAAGTGGGTCCTCACCCAGGGCATCGCCGACATCTCGGTCAGCGCGGGCTACGAGGCGGACTGGGCCGGGCTCTTCGCCGCGCTCAGCATGGCGATCCTGCCGATGATCGTCGTGTACGCGATCTTCCAGCGGCAGATCCAGTCCGGGCTCACCGCCGGGGCGCTGAAGTAGCCCGGCCGGGGCCGGCACGCTGGCGTCGCCGGTCGGTTCCCGGCCGGCGACGCGGCCGACCTGCGGATTCGGCGACCGGAGACCACCACGCCGTGGTACGACTCCTGTGACGTCGGGCGTGGGGGCGCCGCCTCGGCCCCCCGGGTGGGACCGGCGGGCCGATGAAGGGTCGGGAACGGGCGGATGACGAGGGGCAGACACTCCGCGCTGATCCGTGACCAGGGCACGGCGCAGCGGGCCACCCCGGTGGAGCTCTTCTACGATCTGGTCTTCGTCTTCATCCTGGCCCGGCTGGCCGAGTCGTTGATCGAGAACCTGCACCCGCTCGGCGCCTACCGGACCCTGCTGCTGCTCCTGGCGGTCTGGTGGGTCTGGTCGTACACCAACCTGACCACGGAGACGCTGGACTCGCGGCGGCCCGCCGTGCAGATGCTGATCATCACGATCATGTTCGGCAGTCTCCTCATGGCGACCGCGATGCCCGAGGCATTCGGCTCACGGGGCATCATCTTCGCCGCCGCCTACGCCGGGATCCACCTGCTCCGCAGCATCGTGCTGGCGGTGATCCTGCGGCACCACCGCCTACGCAACCGCCCGCGGTGTGGGATCTTCTGGTTCGGCCTCTCCGGCCTCGTCTGGATGGCGGGCGCCCTGGTCGACGGTACGGCGCGGATCCTGCTCTGGCCGGCCGCCCTCGGCCTGGACTACCTCGGGCCCTCGATACGGTGGCCCACCCCGTGGATCGGTCGCTCGCCCGCCTGTGAGTGGCACACCGCCGGTGAGCACCTGGCCGAGCGGTACCGGCAGTTCATGATCATCGCCCTCGGCGAGACCGTGCTCACCACCGCCCGGACGCTTCGCGCCAACGAGTACGACCTGGAGCGGCTCGCCGCGGGCGGGGTCGCGTTCAGCATCACCGTGCTGCTCTGGTGGGTCTACTTCTACCGGGCCCGGGAGAAGCTCGGGACCGCGATCACCAGCTCCGCCGACCCGGCCCGAGAGACCACGTGGGCCGGGTACGGCCATCTGATCATGGTGGTCGGCGTCGTCGTCACCAGCGCCGGCGACGAACTGCTCATCACACATCCGTTCGGCGACACCCACGCAGGTTCGGTGGCCACGTTCGTGGGCGGTCCCGCGATCTTTCTCGTCGGGCGTACCCTGCTCGGGCACGAGATCTTCGTCCATGTCGCCCGGCCCTGGCTGGTCGGGCTCGGCGTGCTGATCGTCATGGCACCGGGCATGGTCTTCCTCCCTCCGCTGGCCGTCGCCGGGTGCGTGGCGCTCGTCCTGCTCGGCGTCATCATCGCCGACGCCGTCGGCTCGGCAGCGCGGCGTCCGGCGGGGCGGCCGCACCGGTGAGGCGGGCCTGTCGGCCGGTGCGGGCAGAATCGCCGACGTGTTGGTGGCGGTGGTCGCGGAGGAGGACGGGGGCGGCGGCTCGCTCCAGCCGGTGCACCCGGACGGCCGCCCGGCCGGTGCGGCGGAGCGGGTCCCGGACCTGGTGGCGGCGATCGCGGCCCGGGAACGCCGGGAACACCCCCGCTGGGTGTGGGCCTCGACCGCGGCCATCTATCCGAGGCTGCTCCGGGCCGGGGTTCGGGTCGACCGCTGCCACGACGTCGAACTGACCGAGGCGCTGCTGCTCGGCTACGCCGGCCGCTGGGGTGAGCCGCGCACGCTGCCCGCCGCGTGGGCCCGGCTGACCGGTGCCCCGGTGCCGGCGGACCCGCCGCCCCGGGCCGCGGCGCCCCCGGGCGATCACCAGGGCGCCCTCTTCGAGGTGGCCGCGGGTCCGCCGTCACCCGGACTCGACGCGCTGGTCCGGGTCTACGCCGACCAGCAGATCCGGATCAACGCGACCGCGCACCCGGGACGTTTCCGGCTGCTGGTCGCCGCCGAGTCGGCCGGCGCGCTGATCGCGGTCGAGATGGGGGCGACCGGGCTGCCGTGGCGGGCGGACGTCCACGACGCGCTTCTGGTCGAGCTGCTCGGCGAACCGTCGCCGGTCGGCGGGCCACCGCGGCGGCTGGCCGAGCTGGCCAGCCGGATCGCCGGGGCGTTCGGCGTACGGCAGCTGCATCCGGAGTCCCCGGCAGAACTGCTCCGGGCCTTCGCCCGGGCCGGGTACGACCTGCCCAACACCCGGTCCTGGGTGCTGCGCGGGGTGGACCACCCGGCGGTGCCGCTGGTCCTGGAGTACAAGGAGCTCTACCGGATCTGGACCGCCCACGGCTGGGCCTGGCGGCAGGCGTGGGTTTCCGACGGGCGCTTCCGCCCGGAGTACGTTCCGGCCGGGGTGGTCTCCGGCCGGTGGGCGACCCGGGGCGGCGGGGCGTTGCAGATCCCGAAGGTCATCCGGCGGGCGGTCCGGGCCGACCCGGGGTGGCGGTTGGTGGTCGCCGATGCCGGGCAGCTGGACCCCCGGGTGCTGGCGGCGGTCTCCGGCGACACCCGGCTCGCCGCCGCCGCTGGCTCCGGCGACCTCTACGCGGCGCTGGCCCGGGAGAGCTTCGGGGGTGACCGGGCCCGGGCCAAGCTGGCCCTGCTCGGCGCCATGTACGGCCAGACCGGCGGCGAGGCGATCCCGGCGTTGGCGGTGCTGCGCCGCAACTACCCGACCGCCTTCGAGTACGTCGAGGCGGCGGCCCGGACGGGTGAGGCCGGCGGGCTGGTCCGCTCCTGGCTGGGGCGTACCTGTCCGCCGTCGTCCGTCACGGTGCGCGAGTCGGAGGACGGGACGGGGTCGGTCCTGGAGGCGGCCGAGGTCGACCCGTTCGGCCCCCGGGCCCGGGCCGCGGCCCGGGCCCGGGGGCGTTTCACCCGCAACTTCGTGATCCAGGCGACGGCGGCGGAGTGGGCGTTGACCCTGCTGGCGGTGCTCCGTAACCGGCTGGCCGAGCTGGGGACGGATCCGGTCGGCGCGGCGCCGCCCGTCACCGATGTCGGGCTGGTCGCGGGGGCGACGGGGCTGGTCGCGGACGAGGCGGGGACGGCTGGGCTGGGTCGGGACGGTGCGGCGGCGGCCGGGCTGGTCGCGGATGGTGCGGCGGAGGCCGGGCCGGGTCGGGGCGGCGCCGGCGCGGGCGGGACCGGGTCACCCCGCGGCCCGGAACTCGTCTTCTTCCAGCACGACGAGGTCCTGGTGCACTGCCCGGCCGAGCAGGCCGACCAGGTCGCCGCGGCGGTACGCCAGGCCGCGGCCCAGGCCGGGCGGCTGCTCTTCGGCGACACCCCGGTCCGGTTCCCGGTGGACGTCTCCGTGGTCGAGTGCTACGCGGATGCTGTCTAGTTCAAAGGCTGATGCGGCATAGCTCCAAAATAGTCCGTTTAGTGCCGATACTTGGCTCGCGCCTGCTCGTTGGGTCCGGTGTGCGCGCGGCGGGAGCCGCGCGGGCGACGTCGTGCGGCCCGGGGCTCGCACGAACGGCGTCGCGCGGCCCGGGGCTCGCGCGACCGACGGAAGGTGACGCAACTGAGCCGGACTGCAGGAATGATCATTGCCGCGGGCGGAGGGCGCCGGATCGGCGGCCCGGAGGCGTTGTTGCACCGGGGCGGACGACCGCTGGTGAACCACGTGCTCGAGACCATGCGCGAGGCGGGGTGCGGCCCCGTCGTCGTGGTCCTCGGGGCCGCGGCCGAGCAGGTACGGGCCACCGCCGACCTCTCCGAGGCGATCGTGGCGGTCAACCGCTCCTGGGGCACCGGGATCGGGTCGTCCATCCGGCTGGGCCTGGACCAGCTGTCCGATCCGCGGACCGAGGCGGTGGTCGTGGTCCCGGTCGACATGCCGGGGCTGACCGTCGCGGCGGTACGCCGGGTCGCGGCGCTGCCGTACCCGGAAGCCCTGGTCTGCGCCACCTACGGCGGACTGCGGGGGTACCCGATGCTCTTCGGCCGTCGGCACTGGGCCGGGATCGCCGCCCTCGCCAACGCCGACGTCGGGGCGCGGCCGTACCTGATGGCGCACAAGGACGAGATCGTCGACATCGCCTGCGACACCGTGGCGGACGGCAGCCGGGCGAACACCCCGGAACTGCTCGCCGCCTGGGGGCTGACCGTGCCGGTACCGACGCAGCGGGTGGCGGTGTGAACCGGCCCAGCCGGCGGCGTCCCGACCGGTTGGCGCGGCTAGCCTGGGACCGGTGTCCGAACCCCTCCCCGTATCCGTCGCCGCACCGGCCGATTCCGGTGGGCCCGGCCGCCCACCGGCGGATCTGGTCGGCACCGACGCGTCCGCCGAGGCCCTGACCCACAACGCCCTCAACGCCGCGACCGGTGGCATCTGGCGGGTGACCCGGAACGGGCGCTCGGCGGTGCTGAAGATCGCGACGCCGGGTCGGGACCGAGGCCTGCCGCAGTGGGCCAGCAGCGACGACCCCGGGCACTGGAACTACTGGCGCCGCGAGCTGCTCGCCTACCGGAGCGGACTGGCCGCGACCGCGTTCGCCGAGGGCGGCGTCCGGGCGCCGGAGCTGCTCGACACCGTGGCGCGGCCGGACGGCTCGGTCGGGCTCTGGCTCGCCGACGTGCCCGGCCGGACCGGCGGGGCCTGCCGGCCGGACGACCTGGGTGACCTCGCCGCCCGGCTCGGCACCGCGCAGGCCGCCCGGATGGCGGACCTTCCCGACCACCCGTGGCTGGCCCGGGACTGGCTCCGCGACTACGTCCTCTCCCGGGACGTCACCGAGCCGGTGGACTGGGATCATCCGGTGGCGGTCCGGTGGTGGCCGGCGCGGCTACGCGACCGGCTGCGTCGACTCTGGGAGCGGCGCCGCGATGTCCTCGCCGCCACCGACCGTCTGCCCCGGACGCTCTGCCACCACGACGTCTGGCCGATGAACCTGGTCGTCGACGCCGACGGGCCGGTGCTGCTCGACTGGGCCTGTGTCGGACCCGGTCCGGTCGGCGAGGACGCCGCCAACCTGATCCTGGACACCTTCTTCGACGGCCTCGTCGACGTCGCGCTGCTCGACGAGGTTGCCACGGCGGTGATCGACGGCTACACGGCCGGGATGCGCGGAGTGATCGCCGCGGACGAGGTACGCCGGGCCATCCGGCTGACCGCGGCGGCGAAGTACTGCTGGTTGGCGCCCCGGATGCTGAACCTCGCGGCCGGTGCCGGTGGCCGCGTCGCCGCGACGTACGACCGGCGCGGCCAAGCGGAGGTCTTCGCCGCCCGGGCACCGCTGCTCGCCCTGCTCACCGACTGGCTGGCCGCCGACTGAGCCCATCGGGTCGTACCGATCCGGGCGATGGTGCCGGCCGGACGGCCGAGCCCGCCGGACGGGTCGGACCCGGCCGGCAGACGCCGGCGGTCGGGGAGCGTTGCCGCCGGAGACCCGGCCGGATCGCGGCGCCGGCGCCCCGACCGGACCCCGGGTCAGGCCTCGCCGTTGAACCGCCGCAGCAGCGTGGGGATGAGCAGACCGGCCGCGGAGACCAGCGCGATGACGGTGAAGACCGTCCGCAGCACCGTCTTCTCCACCTTCCCACCGGCGGTGATGGCGATCTTGTTCGGCAGACCGATCATCATCCACATCCGACGCTTGATCGGGATCGGCCACAGGATCGGTACGCCGTTGCGGGTGATCATGTCACCGAGGATGTGGACGAAGCAGCCGACACCCATCGCCAGGCCGAGCATCGGGTAGCCCCGGTCGCCGGGCAGGTGCAGGTAGGTGAAGTACGCCGCCGCCGCCGACAGCAGCGTGATGACGACCCAGCCGGCGCGCTTCGCCCACTCGTCGAAGAGCCCCCGCAGCGCCAGCCCGATCATGAAGAAGAGGATGCTGATGACGGCCCACTTCCCGTACGCGTTGCAGAGCGCGGTGGTACCCCAGCCGACCAGCACGGTGAACGGCAGGGTGTGGGTCAGGGTGCGGTGGCCGTTGTCGCGGTCGGGATCCCGCTTCTGCCGGGTGGCGTGGTACACGCCGAGCGAGATCTTCTCCACCACCTCGGCGATGAAGAGCGAGACCACGCCGAAGGTGCGGGCGACGGTGGCACCACCCTTGTTGGCGGTCACCTTGCCGGACATGTCGAGGTCGGGGAAGAGCGCTCCGCCCGCGCAGACCGCGGTGCCGACCGCGATCGCCAGCGGCGACTGCTCGTAGCCCGCGAACTGGTCCAGCGCCCACGAGCCGGCCAGCCAGACCGCCGCCCCGGACAGGGCATGGGATGGCCCCATCATCGTTTCGTATCCTCCCCCGGCACCCACCAGATGGCCGCAGACACTGTGCCAAACGGGGACGCGGCGTTCAATCACCTCTTGATCCACACAAGACCGCTCGGCGTGTCGTGCCCCCGCGGCACCCGGGCCGGGCCGCGCGTCCACCCGCGGCGCCGCATGTCGACGGTACGGGCGGTGCCGTCCGGTCAACCGGCCGGGCGGAAGCTGGACCGCACCATCCGCAGGTGGTCCTGGTTGACCCCCCAGTCGAACTCGCGGGTCAGCCAGGAGACCGTGTACGCCCGGCGTCCCGAGGCGTTGATCAGCATCCGTACCGCGTGCACGCGTTCGCCCTGCGGATTGATCCACCGGCACTCCCACACCGCACCGCCGCCCTGGATGTCGAGCGGCCCGATCTCCACCTGCTCGTAGCCGGCGAGGGCGCCCTGGGCCAGCAGTTGGCGCTCCTTCTCCCGCCAGTACGCCTCGGCGTCGGAGGTCGGCGGGGTGGCGGGGTCGACGCTCAGCACCCGGGCCGTGCCGTCGACGGGCTCCCGGAAGCAGGCGACCGTACCGTCCGTGTAGTGAAGCCAGCCGATCGGGACGGCGATCCGGAACCCCGACGGGTCGGTGTACCAGGTCCAGTTCTCGATCAGGCCGGACCGCTCGTCCGGCGGGCGCGGGGCGGCGGTGACCGGGACGCCTCGGACGTCCCCGAGCGCGCACGGGAACCCGCCCGGACCGGTGGCGGCCGGGGTCCCGGACCGGTTCGCGACCGGCTCGGCCCCGGCGCCGAGGTGGGCCCGGACCGCGAGGGCGGTGCCGAGCGCGGCCACCACGGCGCAGGTCAGCCCGGCCGCCAGCAGGCGCGCGGCGTGCCGGCGCGCCCAGCCCGGCAGGCGAGATCCGGCGCGTCCGGCCCGTACCGGTGCGTCCGCCGGCGACGGCCACGTGGCCTGCTCCGCCGGTCGGCCCGGTCCGGTCCCCTCCGGCGGGTCGGCGCCGTGGCGTCGATTCCGTTCGGCGTCCGGTGCTGGCGGAACCGCCCGGCGCCGCCGGAACGGCCGGATCCACGGCCTCGACCCGGGCCGGCCGTCCGACCCGGGAGGCGCGTCCGACCCGGGAGGCGCGTCCGACCCGGGAGGCGCGTCCGACCCGGGCCGCGTTCCCGGTCGGGCTCCCGGCTCGGGCGGCGTCGCCGGTCGGACGCCCGGCCCAGGCCGCGCTGCCGGCCCGGATCGCGCTGTCGCCTCGGGCCGCGCTGTCGCCTCGGGTCGCGCTCCCGGCTCGTGCCGCGGGCGCGGTTCGGGCTGTAGGCGCGGTTCGGGCTGTAGGCGCTGGTTCGGGGTACGGCGGCGTCGGCTCGGTCGGCGGGTGGCCGGTGTGGCCCGGTCGGTGCCGAGCCCTGGCGAGTCGGTCGCCGGAGTCTCCAGGGGAGGGTGGGCGAGGGAGCGGGCGAGAGCCAGCGGGTGCCGGGCGGCGCGGGCCGGTGGCGGGTCGACGATTCGGCGCAGCAGCCGCTCGACCTCGTCGGCGGTGAGCCGCTGCCGGGGGTCACGGCGCAGCAGCCCGGCCAGGACCGGCCGGAGCGGGCCGGCCCGGGTGGTGGGGTCCGGCGGAGCCACCGCCAACGCGGTGAGGGTCGCCATCGCCGTCGGCCGGCTGTACGGGGAACGTCCCTCCACCGCCGCGTACAACGTGGCGCCGAGCGACCACAGGTCGGACTCGACGGTCGACGAGCCGTCGGCGGCTCGCTCGGGGGAGACGTACTGGGGCGAGCCGAGCACGACGCCGTCCCGGGTGAGGGCGCCGTCCCCGCCGTCCACGGTGGCGAGTCCGAAGTCGGTGAGGACCACCCGGCCGTCGTCGGCGATCAGAACGTTGTGCGGCTTCACGTCGCGGTGCAGCACCCCGGAGGCGTGCGCGGCGCGCAGCGCGGCGAGGATCGCGAGGCCGACCTCGGCGGTCCGGCGCGGGGTCAGCGGACCGTCGGTGTCGAGCACCTGCTGCATCGAGCGGGACGGGACGTACTCCATGACGATCCACGGGGAGTCGGCGGAGTACAGCACGTCGTAGACGCGGACCACGTTGGGGTGGTTCAGCCGGGCGGCCGTCCGCGCCTCCCGTAGGGTCCGGGCGCGTAACTCGGCCCGCTCCTCCGGGGTCATCCACCCCGGCGGGATCACCTGCTTCATCGCGACCGGGCGGTGCAGCATCTCGTCGCGGGCGAGCCAGACCCGGCCCATCCCCCCGCTGCCGATGGTGTGCAGCAGCAGGTAGCGATCCGCGATCCGTACCTCCGGCACCGGCGGTTTCCCCTCTGTTACCCGCCGTAACACGATAGCGAGTGGACCATGCCTGACGCATCCTTCGGAAGGCGTCGGTACAGCTCCGCCCACTGATCGCCACCGCACCGCCGGGGTGCAAGGAAGGGCCCCCTACTATCGCTTTCTGTCGTACAAGGGGCCCTTCCTAACACGTACGGCGAGCCGCAGGGTCTGCTAGCGGTGCCGTACCAGCAGGACGCCGGCCGCGAAGATCGCCGCCGGCACCCCGACCAGCGCCACGAACAGTGCCGGCACCCTGAAGAGTGGGTGCTCCAGTTGCTGGGGGGAGAACGCCCAGTCGCCGAGGGCGGCGTCGGCCAGGACGACCAGCGCCGCGACCGGTACGAAGAGGACGGCGAGCCGTCGGCGTAGCGGTGCCGCAAGGGTGGCGACCGTGACCACCAGGGTCAGTACGGCCACCACGACTCCGGCGGCGTAGAGCGCGACCACCAGCTCCGACGAGGCGGAGAGGCCGAACGAGCCGTCGCCGCGCTGCGCGTTCAGGCTGGGGGCGTGAACGTACAGGGTCGGCTCGCCGAGCTTATTGAGCAGAAAGATGCCGTCGATCAGGACGAGAGCCGCAACGACGGGGAGCAGGCGCCATACCCGGAGCACTGCCACCGCCCGGCGGGACGGTGCCGGGACCGTCAACGCGGCGGCGGCGATGAGGGTGGGGGCCACCCGCCACAGGGAGCCGATCGCCATGACCGGGTCGGCGCCGAAGCGCGACACGAGCAGCACCACCTCGGCGACCGCCGCGGTCCAGGCGAGTACGGCGGCCGACCGGCGCAGCCCGACCAGTATGGCGGCGCAGACCACGGCCCAGCCTGCGAAGCGGAGCCGGTCGCCGAGGTCGCTCGGCCCGGCGTGCCAGATCGAGATCTCCGCGCCAGCGGCCGTGATGATCGTGTGACCGGCGAAGGTGAGGAGGACGAGGGCGGCCAGCAGACCGCTCACCGCGGCAGTGTCGGCCCAGGCCGGCTCGGTGAACCCCCGCATCGTCACGGCGAGCCGGGCCCGTAGGCCGGCGCCAACCAGGTTGACGGCCTCACCCGCGCAGAGTCGGCCGCGCAGACGCGGGTACGCAGATCCGGGTACGCAGATCCGAGCGCGCAGACTCGGGCGCTCAGGCCACGGCGCCGTCGCGGAGCACGGCGTGCGCGCCGACGATCTGGTTGACGATCTGCGTCACCCGGACGTCGACCGCGACGCTGGCCAGGGCCACCGCATCGGGGCGGCTGACCCCGTACAGCCGCTGGAGCAGCGTCAGCATCGACGACAGCGCGGCGTAGGTCGCGTCGTCCAGCGTCGCCCCGACGCCCATGGTCAGCCAGGCGTCGGCGGTCCGGGCGACCGGACCGGTGACCGGAAAGTCGTCACGGACGGTGAAGGTCAGGGTCACCTCGTCCATCGGGCACTCGATGGCGGTGCCGCCGATCTCTCCGTCCCCCTGCGCGGCGTGGCCGTCGCCGACCGAGAAGAGGCCGCCGTCGACCGGGATCGGCAGCAGCAGGGTGCTGCCGGCGGTCAGCTCCTTGCAGTCCAGGTTGCCGCCACAGGGCCGGGGCGGGACCGTGGAGTGCCGTCCGGGCTCGGCCGGCGGCATCCCGAGCACCCCCATGAAGGGACGCAGCGCGACGGTGTGGCCGTGCTGGTTGCGGCCGGTCATCGTCGCGACGTCGAGTTCCCAGGCGTGCACCACGCCCTCCTGCTCGACGCCGTACCGCTCGTTGAACCCGCTCGGCCACCCGCCGGCCACGGTGGTGCCCCAGGCGCCCGGGATGACCGCGTCGATGCGTACCTCGAGGGTCTGGCCGGCGCGGGCCCCGCGGACCGCGACCGGACCGACGAGGGCGTGGCCGTGGTCCGGCCGGTACTGCGGAACCCGGGGCCGATCCCGGTTGCGCCCGCCCGGGTACGGGCCAGCCGACCACCAGCAGTCCAGGGTGCGGTAGGTGACGGTGTCACCGGGGTCGATGGTGAGCACCGGCGCGAAGTCGGGGGAGAAGTGACCGTGCAGGGTGTCGTCGCCCGGGATGAGGGAGTGTCGCATCTGCGCAGGCTAGTTGCTGTGCACCGCCTGGGGTAGCGGCGCGACGGCCCCGGGTCACCGGCCAACCGGCCGGCCCGCGTCGTCCCGGGGATGCGTGAGGTCCACGACCCGGAGACCGAACTGGATCGTCGGGCCCGGAGACCGCACCCTGGAGGCATGGACGACGTGCTCGTGGTCGGCGCCGGCGTGGTCGGGCTGACCTGCGCGGTGCGGCTCGCCGAGGCCGGGGCCCGGGTACGGGTGATCACGGCGGACGAGCCGGCGGAGACGGTGTCCCGGATCGCCGCCGCGGTCTGGTATCCGACCCGGACCGACCCCGATCCCCGGGTGCTCGACTGGGCGGGGCAGACCTTCGACGAACTCGCCGCGCAGGCAGCGCGGGGGGTGCCCGGCGTGGTGATGCGGCCGACCCGGATGCTGCTGCGCGCGGAGGTTTCCGACCATCCGTGGTGGTCGGCCGCCGTACCGGACTTCCAGATCGTCCCGCCCGCACCCGGCTACGCCGGCGAGTGGCGGTTCACGGTGCCGAGCGTGGAGATGGCGCCGTACCTGGAGTGGCTGCGGGAACGGCTCGCCGGGCTCGGCGTCCCGGTACGCCGGCAGCGCATCCGAACCCTGCGCGAGGTGGCCGGGCTCGCGCCGGTCGTGGTGAACGCGACCGGGCTGGCGGCGGGGCGGCTCGCCGACGACCCCGCCGTGTATCCGGTGCGGGGACGGATCGTCGTGGTCGCCAATCCGGGCCTTTCCACCTCGCTGCGCGACGAGGGACATCCGGCCGGCCCGACGTACGTCCACCCGCGCAGCCGGGACGTGGTGCTCGGCGGCACCTTCGAGCCGTACGAGACGGACACGGCACCGGACGAGGAGGTGGCCCGGGCCATCGTGGCCCGATGCGTCGCGCTCGTCCCGGAACTGGCCGGGGCGCCGGTGCTCGGCCAGCTCACCGGGCTGCGGCCGGCGCGGCACGGTGGCCCCCGGGTGGCCCTGGACCCGTCCGGCCCGGACGGGATCCGCCTGATCCACAACTACGGGCACGGTGGTGCCGGGGTGACCCTGGCCTGGGGCTGCGCGGCCGAGGTGGTGGCGCTGGCCAGCCGCTGACGGTGTCGGACGACGGCCGCCTGTCGGGGGTTCCGACGACGGCCGTTGGTCGAGGGTTCGGACGACGGTGGTGTGCCGGCGGTTCAGGAGACGGTCGCGGAGACGCCGTCCGGGCTGCCGACCCGCTCCATCAGCGTCCGCAGCGGCTCCGGCCGCCCCAGGTGGTAGCCCTGCCCCCGGTCGACGCCGAGCCGGCGCAGCACCGGCACCAGTTCGGGCCGGTCGATGTGCTCGGCCACGGTCCGCATCCCGAGCCCGTGTGCGGCCCGGACCACGGCGTCGATCAGGATCGGATCCGAGCCGCCGTGGTCGGCGTGCCGGACGAACTCGCCGGCGATCTTCACGGTGCTGAACGGCAGGTGCTTCAGATAGACGAACGAGCCGTACCCGGCGCCGAAATCGTCGAGACTGAACCGGCATCCGGCCGAGGTCAGCGTCGAGGCGAGCCGGCGGGCCGCGTCCAGGTTCTCGATCGCCGTCGTCTCGGTGATCTCCAAACCGAGCTGGGTGGCGGGTACGCCGGCGGCGGTCAGGGTGCCGACCACCCAGTCCCCGAAGCTCGGATCCTCCAGCGAGCGGCTGGAGATGTTGACGTCGAAGCGCAGGTCCATCCCGGCAGCCCGGGCCGAGGCGAGGGCGCGGGTGGCGGTCTCCACGACCCACCGGTCCAGCTCGTAGATCATGTCGCCGCGTTCGAGTGCGGGCAGGAACTCGCCGGGACCGATCTGGCGGCGCTGGTCGTCCCGGACCCGCAGCAGCAGTTCGTAGCTGCGGATCCGCTCGTCGGTGAGGTCGATGATCGGCTGGGCGTCGAGTTGGAGCTGCCCGGTCTCCAGGGCTCGGCGGACCCGCGACACCACGTGCACGCGTTCGGCGGCGAGCCGCTGCTGTTCCGGGGCGAAGAGGCGGGCGCGGTTGCGGCCCTCGCCCTTGGCCTGGTAGAGCGCCAGGTCGGCGTGGGCGAGCAGCAGCGTGTCGTCGTCGGTACTGTCGAGCGGGGCCGCCCCGATGCTCAGCGTCACCCGCAGCGGCTCGTCGTGTACGGCGAGCGGGGTGCGGGCCACCAGGTCGCAGAGCCCGGCGCCGACGGCGAGCGCCTGATCCGCGTCACAGGACGGAAGCAGGACGGCGAACTCGTCTCCGCCCAGCCGGCCCAGCACCGCCTCGGCGGGAAGGTGCTCGGTCAGCAGCCGGGCCAGCAGGCGGAGCACCTCGTCGCCGACGGTGTGCCCGCGTAGGTCGTTGATGTCCTTGAAGTTGTCGATGTCGAGCAGCAGCAGCGCGGCCGTCGTCCCGCCGGCGGCGGTCAGTTCACTCATCCGGGCGGTGAGGGCCCGTCGGTTCGGCAATCCGGTGAGCGGATCGTGCGTCGCCAGGTACGCCAACTCGTCCTGGGCCTGGCGGATCTCGGTGATGTCGTGCGCCGTCCCCAGCATCCGCAGTGGCTGGCCGGACTCGTCGGTGAAGACCTCGCCGTAGCATTGCAGCACCCGCATCTGCCGGCCGTCGGCCCGGTACATCCGGTGCACGTAGGTGAACGACGAGCCGTCCCGGATCGCCTGGTCGAGGGCGGCCTCGACCAGACCGAGGTCGTCGGGGTGGATCATCTCCCGGTAGGTCGGGTAGTCCAGGTCGGTCTCCGGAGCCAGCCCGATCATGGCCTTGAGGGTGGGGGACCAGACCACCTGGTCGGTCGGGAGATGCCACTCCCAGGTGCCGACCCGGGCCAGTTGCTCGATGCGGTTGAGCCGCCAGGCGTAGTCGTCCGCGCGGTGCTGTGCGGCCCGCTCGTCGGTGACGTCGGTGAACTCGTACAGCAGCGGCACGGGATCGCCGTCCTCGGCCGGGACTCCGGGTGCGCGCCGACAGGTCACCCGGAAATGCCGGGTGCTGCCGTCGGCCGCCGGACACCGCAGCTCGACCGGAGGCCCGTCCGGGACCGCGGTCGCGAACGGCAGTACGTCGAGACTGTCGCCGATGAGCTGCTCCAGCCGCCGTGCGGCGTCGTTGCGCCAGAAGACCACGCCCTGCTCGGAGGTGATCAGCAGCGGTGTGGAGACGGCGTCGAGCAGCGCGGCGGGCGCACTCGGCTGTGCGGGCACTGAGCCTCCCGTGGAGATCGGCCGGATCCAGGCGGGGACACCGGGCGCGCACGACCGGCCGTGAGGCCACCGAGTGTACGGAGACGAATCGCCGTCGCCAACCACTGATCCGGACCCCGGAGCAGCGAGGTTGGCGTCGACCAGCGGCGCGGAGCCGGGACCGGGAATCGACGGCGGTCGTCAGGGCTGGCCGGGTGGGGCCCGCGGACGATCGCCATCGCGCAGCGGCGGAACTCCTCGGCCGGATACCGCTGGCGGCCTCGGGGCTGGCCGGCCCGGGTCTCGTCGACCAGCCGTCAGACTGTCGGCGGCAACGCGCTCACCTGGACCAGATAGGACATTGACTCGGCCGGTTCCTCCCGGTAGGAGACGCGCTGGATCTGCCGGTCGTCCACGTAGAGGGTGACGTCGGCGAGCACCCCGAGGTGCGCCAGCCCGATGGCGGCCGCCCGCTTCTTGTCCTGGAGCACCGCGCCGATCCCGCCGATCAGCGCCGCCACGTCGGCCGTACGTCCTCCGGGTGGGCACCGTAGGACGATGTCGAGGGCGACGGGTCCGGTCAGCGCCATCCACCCGCTGCGTTGCGCGGCGTCACAGGCGGCCCGGAGCAGGGCCCGGACGCGGCTCGCCTGACGGTGTCCGGCCGCGAAGAGGGACAGTGCCTCGGTCCTGACCGGGGGCGGGCCGCTGACCTCGAACGACAGCGTGAGCACCCGGGTGTCCTGCACGACGGCACCTCCTTCGACATCGATCCTGCCGAACGGATCGCGGGGGCGAAGCGGTTCACCCGATCGGGGCGGGACCCGCTGATCGGGCGCGGCGGCCCGGGGCGTCCCGGCGCGGGCCGGGTGCCCGACAGAGCCGGCGTCGTTCGGCGTGGTGCGCGTCCGGGGCGGGTCGGCGTCGACGGCGACCGTCGCGGGCCGGAGGTAACGACCACGGTAGCGGAGGCGCGGGCGAGCCGGAATACCACAGTGGAGACCTCGCCGCCGTCCGGTAGCCCGCGCCCGGCCACCAGCCCCGGGCGGAGAGCGAGACGAACCGAGAGCGAGGAAGAGGCGATCGGAGAGGCAGGACGAGACGACCTGAGGGGGAGGGAGGGGCGATCTCGAGAGGGAGAGCGAGGCGACCCGAGCGGGATGGTGAGGCGACCGGGGCGGAGAGCGGGGCGACCCGAGCGGGATGGTGAGGCGACCGGGGCGGAGAGCGGGGCGATCGGAGAGGAAGAAGGAGGAGAGCGGAGCGACCGGTGAGGAAAAGGATGCGTTCTCCGAGAACGACGAGGCGGGCGGGGCGGAGGGCGAGCTGCCCCGGGCGGAGAGCGCGGTGATCCGGGCAAACCGCCCGGACGGTGTCTCGGGGCGCAGGGAGCGGCCTCTTCTTCCTCACCGGTCGCTCCGCTCTCCTCGACGGCGCCTCAGGGCGCAGGGAGCGGTCCCGAGGCGTCGCAGCCGACGAGGACCTTGGGAGGGACGTACCGGGGCCGGAGTGACCGGGTGTCGACGGGCTCGCCGGCGTCGGCGGGATCCGGGAGCGGACGGCCGACCGGCCGGCCCTCGCGGAACCATCCGTGCCCGCCGGTCCGGCCACGTAGCGTGACCGTTGTGGGTAGGGGACCGGCGGCGGCCCGGGGCGGCGGGAGCTGAGCGTGGTCGTGGCGGCGATACTGCTGGCGCTCGCCGCCGCCGGCTGTTGCGCGCTCGGGGCGGCGTTGCAGCAGCGGGCCGCCCGGATGGAGCCGCCGCACGCGACGTTCGACCCCCGGCTGTTCGTCCGGCTGCTGCGTCGACGGCGGTGGCTGCTCGCCAAGGTTCCCGATCTCGTCGGCACCGGCCTCCAGGCCCTCGCCCTCCGGTTCGGGCCGATCACCCTGGTCCAGCCCCTGATGATCACCGGCATGTTCCTGGCGATCCCCCTGGAAGCCGCGCTGGACCATCGCCGGCCCCATCCCCGGGACGTCGCCGCGGTCACCTGCTGCGTACTCGGGCTGGCGGCCTTCCTCGTCGCCGCGCGACCCCAGGCGGGCGTACCGGAGCCCTCGGTGATGGGCTGGCTCGGGGTGGGACTGGTCGGGGGCGCCCTGTTCGGGCTCTGCCTCGCCCTCGCCTGCAGGGCCACCGACGACGCCCTCCGGGGCACCCTGCTCGGGATCGCCAGCGGGCTGCTGTACGCCGGCACGGCGTCGCTGCTCAAGACGTTCGCCGGGCGGGCCTTCGCCGACCCGATCGCCGCGCTCGCCGACTGGCACCTCTACGCCCTCGCCGTCACCGGGATCTCGGCGGTGGCGCTCAACCAGAACGCCTTCCAGAACGGCCCGCTCGCCGCGCCGCTGACCGCGATCACCCTGGTGGACCCGGTCGCCAGCATCGTGGTCGGGGTGACCGCCTTCCACGAGAGGCTCGCCTTCGGCGGCCTGCGGCTGTTGGTCGAGGTCCCCGCCGTGCTGGCGATGGTGTTCGGGATCTGGCTGGCCGGCACCCGGCCCACCGGGCGCGAGGGCTTCGAGGGCGGCGCCGCGACCAGCGGGACCGAGGCCACCGGCCGGTGACCCCGGGGTACCCGGTGGGCGCGGACGACGCCGGGCCGCGGGTCTCCCCGCCGGGACCGGCGGCACCTTGGGCGCGAGCGGACCGGCGGCACCTTGACGTGACCGGAGCTAGCGACGCCTCGGGCGCGGCCGGCGGCCGGGGCCGGTCACCGGACCGGTGGCCCGGACGAGGGCTTTCGACCCGCCCGGACCACCGGCGCCCGACCGACTACCCGGAACGCCGCGGACTATGCCTCCGCGACCCGGTCCGGCACCGCCGCGTACGCCGTCCCGGGCGCCCCGGGCGCGGCCGGAGCGGGGAGCAGCCAGCCAAGGAGGTCGGCCAGGACGGCGAGGCCGTCCCGGCTCAGCACCGACTCGGGGTGGAACTGGACGCCCGCGTACGTCGTCCCGCGCAGCGCGTGCACCGCGCCGTCGGCGGCCTCCCGGGCCAGCCGTACCGGCCCGTACGGGCCGGTGACCTCCGCGGCCTCGGCCACCGCCGTGTAGCTGGAGTAGAACCCGACCCGTCGGACCGTCCCGAACAGGTCGATGTCGCGGTGCAGTCCCTGGTACGGCATGACCCGGCGGCGCAGCGTCAGCCCGAGCCGACCGGCCAGGACCTGGTGCCCGAGACAGACCCCGAGCGTCGGGTGGCCGGCCCGGAGCAGCCGTTCGACCGTGGCGTCCAGTGCGGCCATCTTCGGGTCGGTCAGGTCGCTCGGGTCGCCGGGGCCCGGGCCCACCACGGTCACGTCGGCGGCGGTCGGATCCAGGCCGGCCCCCAGCTCGGTCCAGGCGTGGACGTCGACGGACGCCCCGAGCGCCCGTAGTTGGTGGGCGAGCATGCCGGTGAAGGTGTCCTCGGCGTCGATGACGAGGACCCGGCGACCGGCGAGCCAGGGCAGCACCGTGGCCTCCGGCCTCCGCTGTTCGAGCCAGAACGGCGCCAGAATGTCGTTGCGCGCCGCCAGCGCCGCGCGTACCGCCGGATCCTCGGCGAGCCGGACCTCCGCCGCCACCGTGGTCTCGGCGGGTTCGCGGCGCGTCTCGGTGGCTGCCCGGCCCGGTACGGCGGGTTCGCGGCGTATCCCGGTCGCTGCCCGGCCCGGCGCGGCCGGACCCAGCCCCAACGCGGCCAGCACCCCGGCGGCCTTGGCGTGGGTCTCGGCGACCTCGCCGGCCGGGGTGGAGTGCCGTACCAGGGTCGCCCCGACCGACACCCGCAGTGCGCCGGCCGGGGAGAGCTCCGCGGTCCGGATCAGGATCGGCGCGTCCAGGGTCTGCCGGCCGGTGTCGTCGACGCCCAGCAGCGCGAGTACGCCCGCGTAGTAGCCCCGACCGCGCCGCTCGTGCCGGGCGATCACCCGGCAGGCGTTCTCCATCGGGCTGCCGGTGACGGTGGGGGCGAACATGGTCCGGCGCAGAACCTCCCGGACGTCCAGCGAACCCCGCCCGGCGAGCAGGTACTCGGTGTGCACGAGGTGCGCCATCTCTTTCAGGTACGGCCCGAGCACCTGGCCGCCGTGCTCGGCGACGGTCGCCATCATCTTCAGTTCCTCGTCGAGCACCATGTAGAGTTCGTCGATCTCCTTCGGGTCCGCGAGGAACTCCAGCAGCGCCGCCCGATCCGCCGCCGCGCCCGGGTGTCGGAAGGTCCCGCTGATCGGGTTCATCATGACCAGGCCGTCCTCGACGCTCACGTGGCGCTCCGGCGACGCGCCGACCAGGGTCCGGTCGCCGGTGTGCACCAGGAACGTCCAGTAGGCCCCCCGCTCGTCGGTCAGCAGCCGGCGTAGCGCGGCCGTCGCGGCCGGCAGGGGCGGACCGGCCAGCGTGCCCCGGTACGAGCGGTGGATCACGAAGTTGGCTCCCTCGCCCCGGCCGATCTCGTCGCGGAGCACCCGGTCGACGGTCGCGGCGTACTCGGCGTCGGAGATGTCGAACCCGCCGTCGCGGACCGGCACCGTGGTGTCGGGCAGCGCGGCCAGCGCCTCCGCCAGCGGGACCCGCTCGTGCCCGGCGAGCACGAGGCAGGCCAGCGGGGCACCGTCGTCGGCACAGGCGAACCCGCGCTCGGCGATCTGCCGGTACGGCACCAGGGCCAGCGTGCGGGGGCCGGCCGGGCCGGGCTCCAGGGGGATGTCGGCGAGCCGGTCGACGGTGCGCAGGGTGCCGGTGAAGACCTCGAGGCCGGCGGCGCCCTCCCGCCGTATCAGGGCGAACGGTCCCGGGTCGGCGCCGGTGGCGACCGTGTCGAGCAGGTGTCGGAGCAGTGTCATCGGGTCGTTCCCCTCGCTCGGGGCCGTCCGGCGGGGCCGGAAGCGGGGAGGAACGCCGGCGGCCGCCGCGTGGGCGGCCGCGTGGAAGACTACGCGCGGAGGTCGGCCGCCACAGTGGCGGCCCACCAGGACTGACGTCGCGCGAGCACGGGCCGAGTCTAGGTCAACCACCGCCCCGGAGCCGCCCGCTCCCACCAGATGGGCGGCCCGTGGCCCCGTGAGCCGGCAGGACCAGGGCGACGGGCGCCCGGCGCCGCCGGACGTCCCACCGCCCGCGTCACGAGCGCCCGGCGACCGCCGGCCCGCGTCGCGACCGCCCGGTCGGCCGGCGGTGTCGCCCCGCCGGCTCAGGCCTGCGCGACCGCGACATCAGCGGCACCCGGAGCGGGTACGGTTTCCGTCGATGAGGATTCTCGCTCTCGACCTGGGTACGTCGTCGGTACGCGGCCTGGTGCTGGATGCCGGCGCCCGGCCGCTGCCGGACGCGCTGGCCCGGCGCAGGATTCCGCTCGAGATCCGGGACGGGGGCGTGGCCACGATCGACGGGCCGGCGTACCTCGCCGCGCTCGTCGCGTGCCTCGACGACCTCTCCGACGCCGGTCACCTGGACGGCGTCGAACTGGTCGCCACCGCGGCACAGTGGCACTCGGTGGTCCCGCTCGACCCGGGCGGCGACCCACGCGGCCCGGTGCTGACGTGGCTGGACACCCGACCCGTCGCCCCGGCCGGCGTTCCGGGGCCGGCGGACCCGGACGCCTTCCACCAGCGGACCGGGACGTGGTGGCACCGGGTCTACTGGTCGATACGCCTGCCGTGGTTGCGGGAACAGCTGGGCGGCGGCCCGATCCGCTTCGCCGGCCTGGTCGAGTACGTCCTCGGCCGGCTGCTCACCGAGTCGGTCATGTCGGTCTCCCAGGCCTCCGGCACCGGCCTGCTCGACCTCAGCGCCCTCGACTGGGACCCGGAGGCGTGCGAGCTGGCCGGGGTCCGGCCGGGCGAGCTGCCGACGCTGGCCCCGCCGCGGTGGAGTGGACGGTTGCGGCCGGACTACGCCACCCGCTGGCCGGCGCTGCGGGCGGCCCGGTGGGCGCCGCCGCTGGGCGACGGGGCCGCCTCCAACATCGGCTGCGGCTGCTACGACACCCGCCGGGTCGCGGTCACGGTCGGCACCTCGGCGGCGGTGCGGCTGGTCCAGTTCGCCCCGGCCGGCGGAGAGCTGCCGCCCCTGCCCGACCAGCTCTGGCGCTACCGGATGGACCACGATCACGTGGTCACCGGTGGTGCCTTCTCCGACGGCGGCAGTCTGTACGCCTGGGCACGCCGCGAACTGCGCCTGCCCGAGGGACCGGAGCTGGACCGGGCGTTGGCCAGGGTGCCGCCGAGCGGCGGACCCGTCCGGGCGGATCCCCGGCTCGGCGGCGACCGGCCCCCGGGGCAGGCTCCGGGTGGCTCCGGGGTGCTGGCCGGGATCGGTCTGAACACGACGGCCGTGGAGATCCTGGCCGGCCTGATGGCCGCGCTCTGCGCCCAGACCGACGACGTCGTCTCCACGATCGAGTCCACTCTGGACCATCGGGTCGAGGCGGTGCTCGGTGGCGGTGCGGTGGCCGCCTCGGCCTGGTGGCGGCAGGCGTTCGCGGTCGCGCTGGCGCCCCGCGAGGTCTGGCACGCCCGCAATCCGGAGATCGGTGCGGTGGGCGCGGCGCTGGTGGCGATCGGGCGGCTGGACGGGGCATCGGGTGTGGACCGGATCGTCCGGACGGACGAGGGTATGTCGGGAACAGCGACACGGGGTGATCTCCGGCAGTATTCTTCGTGACCTGTTTCCGTTGCCAGATCATTGACAGCGGGACCACGCCTGATTTGAAATGACTCGCGCTCATTGGCGCACTGGTGCTTCGACGACGGTAGGAGGCATGGTGGCGGTTGCCCCGGACCCGTCGCACGGGGCCGTCTCGCGACACCGTCGGCGCCGTCTTGACGTCCGGATCGTTCCCCATCGGCGCCGTTCTCTGTTCCGGCTGCGCGACTGGCGGATGCGGAGCAAGCTTGCGGCGGTGCTGGTCGTCCCCTCGGTGGCGTTCCTGGTGGTCGCCGGGGTCCAGACGGCGACGCTGGTCAGCCAGGCGGACCTGTTGGACGAGTTCGCCGACCAGGTTCGGGTCGGCCGGGAGATCACCGGGCTCATCCACGAACTTCAGCGGGAGCGGGACCAGACCGCCGGAGAGCTGGCGGCGCTCTCCGTGTCGCCCGGTCGGATCGAGCCGGGGCAGCCGCTGCCCGCGCTGGAGCCGGTCTATCCGGTCTCGGACCAGGCGATCGTCCGGTTCCGGGAGGCGGCGGCCCCGCTGGCCCAGGGGGAGGTCTCCTGGCGGATCTCGTACGACCGGGCCGACGAGGCGCTCAAGCGGCTGCCCGAGATCCGGGCCGCGGTGCCGGCCGCCGGGCTGACCCCGGACCCGATCCTGGCCGAGTACGACCGGACGATCGAGGCGCTGCTGGTGTTGCTGGCCGAGCCGTCGCCCGGAACCAGCCGTCCGGAGCTGGCCGACACCGTGCAGCGGTACGTCGAGTTCGCCTGGGTCAAGGAGATCAACTCACGGATCCGGGCTGAGCTGTACGCCGCCGCCCGGGCCGGTCACTACGACTCGGTCGACCTGGTCAAGCTGGCCGACCTGCGGGCCCAGCAGCTCAGTGGGATCGCCGGCTTCCGCCTCTCGGCGACGGATCAGCAGATCCAGCGGTACGCGGCCGTCGCCGCCGACCCCAACTTCGTGGCGGCGGTGAAGCTGGAGGAGAGCACGATCGCCGCCGGCGAGCGCGGTGCCGCTCTGCTGAAACCGGGCGAGTGGTGGACGGCGAGCGTACACCGGCAGGAGCTGCTGCGGCAGGTGGAGGTCGGTGTGCTCGACGACGCGATCCGGGAGGCCGACCGGCGCAGCGCCGCGCAACTGCGGCGGACGATGCTGACCGCCGGCGGTGTCCTGGCGGTCCTGGTGGCCGCGCTGCTGACCTCGGTCGTCATCGGCCGTTCCATCGCCCGCTCGCTGCGGATGCTGCGCAACCAGGCGTTGCGGGTGGCCCAGATCGAGCTGCCGGAGACGCTGGAGCGGCTGCGTACCGCCGACCCGACGACGACCACGATCGAGGTGCCACCGGCCGACGTCCGGTCGATGGACGAGATCGGCGAGGTGGCGGAGGCCTTCGTGGCGGTGCACCGCAGCGCGGTGTCGCTGGCGCTGGAGCAGGCCACCATGCGTCGCCACGTCAACGCCATGTTCGTCAACCTCGCCCGGCGCAGCCAGGTGCTGGTCGAGCGCCAGCTCGAGCTGCTGGACGAACTGGAGCGGGACGAGAGCGACCCGGACCAGCTGGCGAACCTCTTCAAGCTCGACCACCTCGCCGCCCGGATGCGGCGTAACGACGACAGCCTGCTGGTGCTGGCCGGTACCGAGGCGACCCGCCGGTGGAACCGGCCGGTGCCGCTCTCCACGGTCATCCTCGCCGCGGTCGCCGAGATCGAGCAGTACCAGCGGGTCCGGCACGACGCCGACGACGCGCTGCACGTCGTCGGGCACGCGGTCGCCGACCTCGTCCACCTTCTCGCCGAGCTGCTGGAGAACGCGACCTCGTTCTCCCGGCCGGAGACGCTGGTGCAGGTCGGGGCGACGGCGCGGCCGGACGGCGGAGTCCTGCTGGAGATCGTCGACGAGGGTCTCGGGATGAGCCCGAAGGCACTGGAGGAGGCGAACGAGGTCCTCGCGGAGCCGCCGGCCGCCGACGTCGCCGCGTCGGAGCGGATGGGCCTGTTCGTCGTCAGCCACCTGGCGGCCCGCCAGGGCGTCCAGGTGCGGCTCGCGCCGACCGGGCGCGGCGGCCTGGTCGCCAGCGTGCTGGTGCCGCCGAGCCTGCTGGCGCCCGCTCCGGCGGCCCCGGAACGCGGTCCCGAGCGACGGATGCTCACCACCGTGGCGGGCGCGGTCGCCGGCCCGCAGAGCGCCGGTCGTCCGCCGGCCGCACCCGCGGGCGCGCCGGGCGACGGTTCCGCCGGTGCGGACAGTGCGGCGGGCCGGACCGTCCGCCGGGAGAATCCCACCCGGGCCGAGGACGTGCTCGGCGCGGCGAGCAGCGAGCGGGAGCGGCCCAGCACCTGGTGGTCCCGGCAGGGTGGGCGGTCCGCCTCGGGTACGGCGGCCGGTCCGGCCGCGACGTCGCACTCCGACGCCCCTCCGGCGGTTCCGGTGACCGGCGGCGTCAACTCCCGGGGGTTGCCGATCCGGGTGCCGATGGCCCAGTTGCCGACCACTACCGGACCGGCCCAACCCAAGGTGCCCGTACGACGCGAGGAACCGGACCCGGAGCAGGTAGGCGGGATGTTGTCGCGGTACTACCGTGGCATCCGGCGTGCCGAGAGTGAGGACACGATGGTGATACCGGTGGCGCCAGCCGGCGCGGGCAGCGAAGAGGAGAAGTAGGTATTGAGCACGCTCAGTCAAGCGGCGAAGGATCTGAACTGGCTGGTCAGCGGCTTTACCGAGCGGGTGCCGGGGGTGGCGCACGCCATCGTCGTCTCCGCTGATGGTCTGCTGGTGGCGGTCTCGGACCACCTGCCCCGGGACCACGCGGACAAGCTGTCCGCGGTCACCTCGGGGTTGTGCAGCATCACCGCCGGCGCCGCCGAGATGTTCGACGGGGACGTCGTCAAGCAGACGGTGGTCGAGATGGGCCGAGGCTACTTCCTGGTGATGCAGATCCGGGACGGCTCGATTCTGGCCGTGCTCGCCGCCAAGGACGCCGACATCGGTGTGGTGGGCTACGAGATGGCGAAGCTGGCCAAGGCGGCGGGCGAGATGCTCACCCCGGCCCTGCGCGCCGAGCTGCAGCAGGCCCTGCCACGCTGACCGGGCCGTCGGTCACGGCCGCCACGGTGCCCCGGCGGGGAGCCGCCCGAGCGGACGGTCGGCTCCCCCGCGCCGTCGGCGCACCCCGCTCGACCGGGTCGGTGCACTCCGGTCGACCGGGTCGGGTCCGGTCACGGTGTGCAGGCAGGCGGTGTGGGCGGCGATCTCGGCCCGGTGCACCTCGGGCATGGTGGGGCCGTACGGCGGCGAGCTGCGCCGGCGTACCGCACCTCCGGCACGGGCACCCCGACCCGGGCGGCCCGGCGGTAGACGTCGACCTCGGTCCGCATCAGGTCGACCTCGTGGCTGGGCAACGTCAGCTCCGGCGGGGGCGCGACCTTGAGGACGAGGTCGGTCCCGTCGGCCAGCCGGACGCCGTACGCCGCGGTGAAGGTTCCCCGGTCAATCCGGTCCACGCGTCGAGTTCGGCGCGGTCACCGAACGCGCGGCGGATCAGGGACCGGAGTTCGGCCTCGGTGACGTGGCGTCTGGTCAGGCTCGGGACTTCCATACGCTTCTCGGTGGGGTACGCGCCGACCACCCCGCCTCCTGGCGTGGCCGTACGCCGGACGGGTCAGATCGCGTTCTCGGCGATCACCCGGCGGTACCAGTGGGCGCTGCGCTTCAGCACCCGGCGCTGGGTCGGGTAGTCGATGTAGATCAGTCCCCAGCGCTGGTCGTACCCTTCGTTCCACTCGAAGTTGTCCATCAGGGACCAGACGTGGTAGCTCTCCAGCGGCACGCCGTCGGCGATGGCCCGGTGCGCGGCGGCGAGGTGGTCGCGGAGGAACGCGATCCGGCCCGGGTCGTCCACGCTGCCGTCGGCGGCGAGGACGTCGGGGGTGGGCAGGCCGTTCTCGGTGATGGTGAGCGGGATGTCGCCGTAGTCGCGGGTCACCCGGGTCAGGATGTCGTACATCCCGTCCGGGAAGATCTGCTGCCAGCTCGCCAGCGAGGTCGGCCACTTCCGTACGGTGCCGCCGGCGGCGGTGACGTAGATCGGGGTGTAGTACTGCACGGCGAGCAGGTCCACCGGCGCCGAGATGACCTGTAGGTCGCCGTCGCGGATCCCGCGCACCATCCGGCTGTCGGGGCCGAGGTCGGCGAGGACGTCGGCCGGGTACGCCCCCTTGAAGATCGAGTCGAGGTAGAGGCGGTTCTCGTAGCCGTCGTAGAGCCGCGTCGCCTCCTCGACGCCCGGGCTGTCGTCCGCCGGGTAGCAGGGGTGCAGGTTCAGCGCCGGTCCGATCCGGCCGTCGTTGCCGGTGGCGCGATACGCCTGCACCGCGAGCCCGTGCGCGAGTTGCAGGTGGTGGGCGACGAGGTACGCGGCCGAGGGGTCGCGCAGGCCGGGTGCGTGGTGCCCGCCCAGGTAGCCGTTCTGGACCACCGTCTTCGGCTCGTTGATGGTCAGCCAGACCGGGACCGCGGCGCCGAGCGCGGTGAAGACCGCCTCGGCGTAGTCGGCGAAGCGGTAGGCGACCTCCCGGGACTCCCAGCCGCCACGGTCCTGGAGGGACTGCGGCAGGTCCCAGTGGAAGAGGGTGGCCATCGGGGCGATCCCGCGCTGGTGCAGGCCGTCCACCAGGCGCCGGTAGAAGTCGAGGCCGCGCTGGTTCGGCGTACCGGTGCCGTCGGCCTGGATCCGGGGCCAGGAGATCGAGAAGCGGTAGGTGCGCAGCCCCAGTTCCCGCATCAGGTCGAGGTCGCCGAGGTAGCGATGGTAGTGGTCGGCGGCGATGTCGCCGGTGTCGCCGCCGCGGACCCGGCCCGGGGTGTGGCTGAAGGTGTCCCAGATCGACTCGCCACGCCCGTCGTCCTTGGCCGCGCCCTCGATCTGGTACGCCGAGGTGGCCGCTCCCCAGCCGAAGCCCTCCGGAAAGCGGAGGCCGAGCCGGGCCTCCGGCGACGTGTGCCGTTCCGGGTCGGACTCGGAGTCGGTGCCGCAGCCGGTGAGGGCGGCGCCGGTGCCGGCGGTGACGGCCGAGCCGGCCGACATGCGGGCGGCCGAGCCGGCCGACATGCGGGCGGCCGAGCCGGCCGACATGCGGGCGGCCGAGCCGACCGAGAGGCGGACGGCCGGGGCGGCACTGGCGGATAACGCGGCGCGGCGCAGCAGATGCCGCCGGGTCAGTACGGACATGCTGTCTCCTCGTGTGTGGGGCCCTCCGCAGACGCTTCGGGAGCGCTCCCACGGGAGAGCGTAAGCGATCACCGAGGCGTTTGCGTATGGGATGTTCGGGTGGCAGTGGCGGGTCTGGGCCTCGTCCACTGCCCGTCCCCCCCACGTGCGCCATGAGCAAGGCGACCGGGCGTCGCGGTGCGACGGGCCGGTCGCCGGAGAGTGATGACGCTTCGGTCGGTCGGTGCCGCCCCGGGTGGCGATACCGATGACCGAAATACCCCCTGGTTGCCCGGGGGTAGTGTGGGGACGGGGAGGGCAACCCCCGTCCCCACCGTGAGTTACCAACACACACGAACGGAATTGGCGTCCGGGTCGTGCGTGCCGCGCGGGAGCCGGGCCACGCGAGTGGCTCTGGTTCCACCTCCTCTCGACGGTGGTGAGGATGGCTGGCGGCGGAGTCCGGGCTGGCCCGCCGTCAGCCCCGTGGCTGAGCGGTCGGCGGCTACCCCACGGTGCGGGTAGCCCGCCAACGGAGGGAGAACGGCCCGGTGGGCGCCGAGCCTCTCCGGTCTCCGTCTCGTGCGGATGCACGCTAGTTACAGGCTCATCAATGGAAGCGCTCCCATCGACGTTGGTTGGACTGTAGCCCGCGTCACGGGTTTGTGAAAGACCCAAAATGAGATCGAAACATCTGGCGAATGCGGCGGAAGCCCGCTCGCGCTCGCGCGATCCACTGTCGCCCAGCTCAGCGGGCTTTTCGACCCTCTGAAGTGGAGCATCGGGGGTCGCACTTGCCGCCGGGAGCGCTCCCATGCAACACTGTCGAACTATCGCGGCTGGGAGCCACACCGACGCGATCAGGGGCCGCCGAGGGCATCCGACATCGGTACGGCGCCCCCCTTGCACCGACCGGAGCCGCCGCGTCCGGCGTCTCCTCCGGCGTCCACCGACCCCGGTCCGGGACGGGTCTGACCACCACCATTCCGACGTCTTCCGTCATGCGCGCCGTTGTCCGCGCGGGGAGGCGTCCCCGCCGCGGTACGCCGCGGCTGGTCCGCGAGGAGAAGCACGAATGAAGTTGAGGTTAGGAAGACGCCGGGTGGCGATGGCCGCCGCCGGCGTACTGGCGGTGGGGGGTGTGGCTGTCGCTCCCGGTACCGCCCAGGCCGCCCCCGCCTGCGACGTCACCTACACCACCAATAGCTGGGACACCGGATTCACCGCCAACCTGACGATCCGGAATCTCGGCGACCCGATGACCAGCTGGCGCCTCGAATTCACGTTCCCGGGCAACCAGCGCATCACCCAGGGCTGGTCGGCCGAGTGGAGCCAGTCCGGCGCGAACGTCACCGCGACCAACATGCCGTGGAACGGCAACCTCGGCACCGGGGCGTCGACCACCATCGGCTTCAACGGGTCGTACTCCGGCACCAACGACAGCCCCAACTCCTTCAGGGTGAACGGCGTGACCTGTAACGGCGCGCAGAACACCGCCCCGACCGTCCAGATCACCAGCCCGGCCAACAACGCGACCTTCACCGCACCGGCCGACGTCACCATCGAGGCCACGGCGAGCGACGCCGAGGGCCCGGTCGAGCGGGTCGAGTTCTACCGCAACGGCCTGCTGGTCGGCACCGACACCAGCGCGCCGTACAGCTACACCAACAGCGCGCTGCCTGCCGGGTCGTACACCGCCCAGGTCCGCGCGTACGACAGCGAAGGGCTCACCGGCACCGACGAGGTGGTCTTCACCGTCACCGGCAGCAGCCAGGCGAGCGTCGTGACCCCCGCGACCCTCCAGCTCGCCGAGGGCGGCAGCGGCGACCTGAACGTCCGGCTCAGCGCCGCACCGACCAGCGACGTGACGGTCTCGCTGAGCAAGACCGGTGACGACGACGTGACCCTCGAGCAGTCCAGCGTGACCATCACCCCGCAGAACTGGAACACCGGGGTCAACGTCACGGTCAACGCCGCCCAGGACGAGGACAGCACCAACGACACCGCGACCATCACCGCCAGCGCGCCGGGACGCACCCCGTCGGTCACCGCCGTGACCGTCATCGACGACGAGGGCGACGGCGGCCCGGGCGGCGAGTACGGCGAGGAGTTCCTGGAGCTCTACAACAAGATCAAGAATCCGGCGAACGGGTACTTCAGCCCCGAGGGCGTGCCGTACCACTCCGTGGAGACGCTGCTGGTCGAGGCCCCGGACCACGGGCACGAGACCACCTCCGAGGCGTTCAGCTACTGGCTCTTCCTCGAGGCGATGTACGGCCGGGTGACCGGCAACTGGGGTCCGTTCAACCAGGCCTGGCAGGTCATGGACCGGTACATCATCCCGTCCGAGACCCAGTCGAACTACAACCCGAGCGACCCGGCGGACTACGCGCCGGAGGCGTCCCGCCCCGACCTCTACCCGCAGCAGGGCGGCAAGCTCGACCCCAACGTCCGGGTCGGTCAGGACCCGCTGGCCCAGGAGCTGCAGTCCACCTACAACAGCGGCCGGATCTACGGCATGCACTGGCTGCTCGACGTGGACAACGTCTACGGGTACGGCAGGTGCGGTGACGGCACCACCAAGCCCGCGTACATCAACACCTACCAGCGGGGCCCGCAGGAGTCGGTCTGGGAGACCGTCGCCCACCCCTCCTGCGAGACCTTCGCGTTCGGTGGGCCGAACGGCTACCTGCCGATCTTCATCGGTGACCAGTCGTACGCCCAGCAGTGGCGCTACACCAACGCCCCCGACGCCGACGCCCGCGCCGTGCAGGCCGCGTACTGGGCGCTGAAGTGGGCCAAGGAGCAGGGCAACGAGGGACAGATCAGCGCCACCATCGCCAACGCCGCGAAGATGGGCGACTACCTGCGCTACGCGATGTACGACAAGTACTTCAAGCAGCCCGGGTGTGACTCGCCGTCCTGCCCCGCCGGCACCGGCAAGAACAGCGCCGCGTACCTGCTGAGCTGGTACTACGCCTGGGGCGGCTCGCAGGGTGGCAGCAGCAGCTGGGCGTGGCGGATCGGCTCCAGCCACAACCACGGCGGCTACCAGAACCCGTTCGCGGCGTGGGCGCTCTCCACGGTGCCCGAGCTGATCCCGCGGTCGCCGACCGCGCAGGCGGACTGGGAGACCAGCCTCGACCGGCAGCTCGACTTCTACACCTGGCTCCAGTCGGCCGAGGGTGCGATCGCCGGTGGCGCCACCAACAGCTGGAACGGCGACTACAGCCCGCGTCCGGCCGGGGTGCCGACCTTCTACGGCATGACGTACGACGAGAAGCCGGTCTACCACGACCCGCCGTCGAACCAGTGGTTCGGCTTCCAGGCCTGGAGCATGGAGCGGGTCGCGGAGTACTACCACGAGACCGGTGACGCCCGGGCCAAGGCGCTGCTGGACAAGTGGGTCGACTGGGCGATCTCGCACACCACGGTCGACGGGGCGAGCTACCAGATCCCGTCGACGCTGCGGTGGAGCGGTCAGCCGGGTGGCAACTGGACCGCCAGCACCACCTCGGTCGACAACAGCAACCTGCACGTCGAGGTCGTGGACTACACCCAGGACGTGGGGGTCGCCGGCGCGTACGCCCGGACGCTGGTCTACTACGGCGCCAAGTCCGGTGACGCCCAGGCGAAGGCCACCGCGAAGGCGCTGCTCGACGCCGTTCTCCAGCACAAGGACGAGAAGGGCGTCGCGGTCCCGGAGACCAGGGAGGACTACAACCGCTTCGACGACCGGTACGACAGCAGCACCGGGCAGGGTCTCTACATCCCGCCGGACTTCACCGGGACCATGCCGAACGGTGACCCGATCAACTCCAACTCGACCTTCCTCAGCATCCGGTCGTTCCTCGAGCGCGACCCGGACTGGCCCAAGGTGCAGGCGTACCTGAACGGCGGGCCGGCTCCGACGTTCACCTACCACCGGTTCTGGGCTCAGGTCGACGTCGCGATGGCACTGCACGACTACGACCGGCTGATCGGCTGACGCCGGTCTGACAGACGGGCCTGATTCCCACGGTCAGGCCACCCGTGGCGGGTCCGGCCGAGTTGGCCAACGCAGCGGTTCGGCCGGACCCGCCACTCCCGTCCCCCGCCTGCCGGGACGGGGCAGCAGCACCGCCCGCCGGGCGGGCGGCACCCCGGGTGCCGCCCGCCCGGTCGTGTCTCCGGGCACCGGTCGCGATCCGGCCGCCTTCTCGCGTGGTCCGGCCGCTCCCCCAGCCCGGTCGCTTCCCCGTCCGGTCGTCCCCATGTCTTCCGTCATTGATCCGGTCACTTCCTGGGTCGGTCGCCGCCGACCGTTTGCCGGATCGTGGTACCGGGCATCCGGAGCCGTGGCTACGGTGTCGCCATGCATGGGGGTAGCCGGCGGTCGACCGCCGGGTGGCTAGCGCTGTCGACCGTCGCGCAGATCATCGTTCTGGCCGCCGTCTGGTGGTTCGCCGTCCGCACCGCGCGCGGTCAGCTGCTGGACACCATCGCGTTCCACGGCACCTTCATCGGCTGGCATTGGATCGCCGGGGTGCTCGACGTTGTGCTCAACGCGGTCTCCCTGCTCTCGCTCCTGGCCGCCACCGCCATCATCGGTTCCATCGCGCTGCTCCGTGGCCGGAGCGCGCTGGCGGTGGCGGCGATCCTGCTCATCGTCGGCGCGAACGTCAGCACCCAGGTCCTCAAACACACCATCGAGCGTCCCGATCTCGGAGTCGACCCGAGTCCGGCGGCACCGGGCAACAGCCTGCCCAGTGGACACACCACCGTGGCCGCCTCGGTGGCGGTGGCGCTGGTGATGGTCCTGCCACCCCGGCTGCGCGGCTGGGCCGCGCTGTTCGGCGCCGGGTACGCGGGGCTCACCGGTGTGGCCACGCTTTCGGCGGGCTGGCACCGGCCGAGTGACGCGGTGGCCGCCCTGCTGGTGGTCGGTGCCTGGGCGACGGCGGCCAGTCTCGTCCTGCTGCTCGGCGGGAACGAATCCGCGGAGGCGACGCCCGCCGATCGGCATCCGGTGGCGAGGGCCGTGCTCATCGCCGGTGGGCTGGCGCTGCTGCTGGTGGCTGCGGCGGCGTTCGTCTGGGCCGACGGTATGCAGGCGGTCTCGCCCGCGGAGTTGAGCCAGCGTCAGCTCTTGCTCGCGTACGCCGGCAGCGCCGCCGGTATCGCCGGGACCGCGGCGCTGGTCACCGGGCTGGTGCTGGGTAGTGCACACCGGGTGGTACCCCGCCGAGCCGGCTGACCGCTGCCCGACCGGCGCGCGCACCGCCTGCGTACCCTGGTCGGTGGTTGGCGCAACGCATTTCAGCGCCGGTTACGGCGGGCGGACTGGGACGTCGACGCCGTTCGTGACGCGTGCGGGACTATGTGGTCGAGCATGGGGAACCAGCCCCAGCGACGGCATGATGATCGGCTACACCGTACCGGAGATCCGACGACTCCTCACCGCACTGACAGTGCGACAAACCCACCCACCACAACACGTGTGGGCCTGGTCAAGATGGCACCGCCGACGCCAACACCAAGCCCGACTCCGCCACTACCGGCGACACGGCTACCCATGACAGTGCCGTTGCGGTACTAGCCCCGCCGCATCCGCCTTGTCAACCAGGTGGCCGGCAGCCGGCCCTACGCCGGCGTGGCCTTCTCCCCGCGTGCCAACCACTCTCGCAGAACAGGTTTGCGTTCGGCTGGCCAATCAGGGTCTGTTTCAGGGAAGACGAGGGTCGTCGAGGCTGTCCGGAACCGCGTCCCGGGTCGGTCAGTCGCGCCAGCGCAGTGGCCCGGGGTGCAGGGACCAGAGCACCCGCCGCCACCAGGGCCGGCTGGCCCGTAGCTCGTCGGCGTACGCGACGGCCAGCTCGGCGGCCCGGCGGGCCTGCTCCTCCGTGGCGTGACCCGGCGCGAACGCGGCCAGGTTGACCAGCTCCGCCAGGTCGTCCACGGGTGGGGTCGCGCTCCGCAGCGGCGGCCGCCCGGCGTTGCCGCCCCGGGTGTGGCGACGGCGCCGGGCCGGCGTGGCGGATCCGGCATCCGGGCCGCCGGAATCGGCTTCCGGGCCGTCGGCATCGGACGTCCCGGCCAGGCTCGACCGGGCGTGGGCCGCGACCTCGGTGGCGGCCAGGTGGTCGGGAACGGGCCGCCCGGCGAGTCGCAGCGCGTCGGTCACCTCCCGCCAGGCGCCGGCGATCCGCTGGGCCGGTGTCCCCTCGGCGAGGCGGCGGCGTCGCTGTGCCCGGCGCAGCGCGACGACCGTCAGCGCCAGCCCGACCAGTACCAGCAGCAGACCTCCGGTGCCGCCACCGACCAGGACCGGCACCCCCGGACCGCGGGAGCCGCCTGGCGCCGCCGCCGGCTCCGGAGTCGACTCCGGGGTCGCCTGCGGGGGCTGGCTCGGCTCCTCTGGTGGCGGGGTCGGATCCTCCGGCTCCGGCTTGAAGTCCTGCTCGACGGGCCGGGGTTGGGTGTTCGGCAGCGGGAGTGGGTTGAACGGCACCCACCCGAGCTCGTCGAAGAGCACCTCCGGCCAGGCCAGCGCGTCCGCGCCCCGGACCGGGCCGGTGCCGGGCGGCGCCTGGAAGCCGACGACCACCCGGGTCGGCAGCCCCATCATCCGGCCGAGTACGGCGAACGCGGCGGCGAACTGCTCGGAGGTGCCGCGCTGCCCGCCGCCGTTCGGCGGTCCGAAGAGGAAGAACCCGAGATTGGGATAGGCGTGCCCGCTCGGCGCGTCGGCCACCAGCCGGTAGTGCTCGGCGAGGAACGTCTCGATCGCCACCGCCCGGGCGTACGGCGCACCGTTCTCCTCCGCCAACTGTTCGGCGAGGCGTTGCATCTGCTCCGGCGCGCCCGGCTCGACCCGGAGGAACCGGGCCACCTCGTCACCGAAGGGCACGGTCGCCCCCGGCAGGAGGTTGTAGTCGGGCCGCTCGCGTTCGGAGACGACCGTGTAGCGCAGCCCCTCGGTCAGCCCCTCGGGCCGGATCAGCGTGCCGCTGGCCTGGTCGTACGCCACCCGGGAGCCGCTGACCTCGCGCGGGGTCGGTACCGCGGGGAGTAGCCGTCCGGTGAGGTCGCGGACGGTGATGTCCTGCTCGATCCGCTCCACCTCGGCGTTCGGAACCCGGTCGGCGGCGGGCAGCACCCGGCCGGCGTTGCGGTAGGTGGCGCCGACCTTCCAGGTCACCCCGTCGTAGTCGTTGAGGACGGCGAGCCGGATCCGCAGCCCCGACGCCGATCCGGCCGGCCCCGCCTCGTCGCCCGGCTCTCCGGTGCCGGTTCCGTCGTCCGCCGGATCCTCGCTGTCGGAGCCGGTTCCGTCGTCGGAGTCGTCTCCGCCGTCGGGTGCGGCGGACGGGGTCGCCTGGCCGGCGGGGTCGCCGGACCCCCGGGTGGTGACCTCGAGCAGCACCTGGTCCGGATTCAACGCCCAGCCGGAGATCCGGATCAGCGGGTTCTCGTCCAGGCTGTCCACCTGCGGAGGTTGCACGTAGCGCCGCGGGTCGACCGGGGTGGTGCCGACCCGGCGGGCCACCAGCGGCGCCACCGCGGCGGCGAGCCCGACCACCACGACCAGCCCGAGGGCGGTGCTGGCGAACATCCGCAGTCGCAGCGCGGCCCGGACCGCCGGGGTGAGGCCGGCGCCGGCCGCGTCCGCCGGGTCGGCGTGCTCCGGTCGCCCACCGGCCGCCAGCGCCAGCGCCCCGGCGGCGGCGAAGACCACCGTCATCCAGAGCACCGGTGAGGCGTTCGGACCGACCACGTAGAGCGCGCCCGCGTACAGCGCGACCGGGGCGGCCAGCCCGAGCAGCACCCGGGCGGCCCGGATCCCGACCTCGGCACCGGCGAGCCCGGCCAGCCAGGCGGCGACCACCGGCACGATCACGGTGTCCGGGGTCGGCTCGACCGGAATCAGCGCGGTGAGCAGCCGGGGAATGCCGTTGCGGGCGGCGTCCGCCGCCACCGTGGCGAAGTCGCCCGGCAGCTCGGCCCGCCGCGCGGTCAGCCAGAGCGCGAAGCCGGCGTAGCCGATCAGCACCAGCACCGACAGCGGGGCGACCAACCAGGACGGCAGCCGCCGGGCGGCCAGGCTGATCCCGACCGAGCCGACCGCGGCGCCGAGGACGAGCTGGCTGAGCAGCGCGTCGGCGTACACCCGGCCGAGCGCCGCACCGGCGAGCCCGATCATCGCGACCAGCGCCAGCGGCACCGCCAGCGCCCGCAGGAACCTCACCACCGGCGGACCCCGTCCCACTCGGCGGCGAACTCCGCGCCGTCCGCCGCGTCGATCACCACCATGCCCGCCCCGGTGGCCGGCGTCGGCCCGTCGGCGCCGAAGACCCCGACGACCACCGACGGGTACGCCGACCGCAGCGCGTTCAGGTACCCCAGGTCGGCCCGACCCGCCGGCCCGGTGAGGAAGACCAGGGTGTCGCCGAGCCGTTCCTGCCGCAGCCGGAGCGTGGCGGTCCGCAGGGGATCGTCGTCACCGCCCCGGGGGCCGGGCGTCAGCTCGGCGGCGGCGAGCCGGTCCAGGAACTCGCCGCCGGGGTCGGCGGCGACGAACAGCAGCGTCACCGGCAGTTCCTCGCGTCGGGCCGCCACCACCACCGAGGCCGCCGCCTCGCAGGCCGACTCGAACGCCTCGACCACCCCGTCGACCGGCCGCGCGTACGCCGCCGCGCGATTGTCCAGCAGCACCACGAGCCGGGGCAGGCTGGTGTCGAGCTGCTCCTTCACCATCAGCTCGCCGACCCGGGCGCTGGTCCGCCAGTGCACCCGGCGCAGTTCGTCGCCGACGACGTACTCGCGTAGGGAGTCGAAGGTGATCGAGCCCTGGGGCACCCGGTCGACCCGGCCGTCCATGCTCCGGGTGACCCCGGACGGGGTGGCGGTCAACGGGTGGATGCGGGGGTGCACCCAGACCTGGACGGTGCCGCCGTGCGACCGGGCGACGGTGATCAGCCCGAGCGCGTCCCGGCCGGTGATCCGAAGTGGTCCGACGGTGACCACGCCGCGCCGGTGGGTCGGCACCGGGTAGCTGACCGTGGTGTCCCGGCCGGGGCGGAGCCGCAGCAGCGGCACCGGAACCGGCCGGCCGCCGCAGCGGTCCTCGGCAAGGAGGTTCGCCGAACGTAGCCGGGCACGGTTGCGGATGGTCAGGGTCATGGTCGCGGGCTCGCCCCGACCCACCCGGTCGGGGTCGGCGACCCGGGTCACGTCGAGTCGGGGCCGCCAGGTGGCGTTGCCGGCCGCACAGCCGACCGCGATCACCGCGGTGGTGCCGAGCAACGCGAGTTCCGGGTAGCCGAACCGGAACCCGACCAGCAGGAGGAGTACGGCGCCGGCGAACAGGCCGATTCCGCGCGAGGTGATGGTCATCGTGTCGGTCGGATCAGGTCTGTGCCGAGGCGAGCTGCCCCGACGGCAGTGGCACAGGGACCGACGCCACCGCCTCGTACAGCACCTCGGTCGCGGTGATGCCCCGTACCTGGGCGTCGGGGGTGAGCAGGATCCGGTGCGCGAAGACCGGTTCGGCCAGCATCTTGAGATCCTCGGGGAGGATCCAGCCGCGCCCCTCGAGCAGCGCGTACGCGCAGGCGGCCCGGGTCAGTGCGATGACCCCGCGGGGGCTGACCCCGACCCGGACGTGTGGGTGGGCGCGGGTCGCCGCGGCGAGCCGGACGGCGTACGCGTAGAGCGGGTCGGCGATGTGGACCCGCTGCGCCATCCGGATCATCTCCCCGACGGTGGCGGTGTCGGTGACCGGCTCCAACGCCTCGGGGGAGCGGACCGTGGCGCCGCGCAGCACCTCGACCTCGATCGCCTCGTCCGGGTAGCCGACGGAGAGCTTCACCAGGAACCGGTCGAGCTGTGCCTCGGGGAGCCGGTACGTCCCGTCCATCTCGACCGGGTTCTGTGTCGCGACGACCAGGAACGGCCGGGGCACCGGGTGTCGGACGCCGTCGACGGTGACGGTCCGCTCCTCCATCACCTCCAGCAGTGCCGACTGGGTCTTGGGGGAGGCGCGGTTGATCTCGTCGGCGATGACGATGTTGGCGAAGACCGGGCCGGGGTGGAACTCGAAGGCCCGGTTCGCCTGGTTGAAGATGGTCACCCCGGAGACGTCCGACGGGAGCAGGTCCGGGGTGAACTGGATACGCCGCCACTTGCCCCGGACCGTGGCCGCGATGGCCCGGGCCAGGGTGGTCTTGCCCACCCCGGGCACGTCCTCGAGGAGGACGTGCCCCTGGGCGAAGAGGGCGGTCAGTGCCAGTCGGACCACGTGCGGCTTACCCAGCACCACCGAGTTGATGTTGTCGGCGATCCGGGCGGCCAGATTGGCGAAGCCCTGAACATGGTGCTGGGTAAGCGGCTCGCGGCGGTTCACGTCGTGGTGCTCCTGACTGGCGTGATGCGGTCAGCAGGTGGGCAGGACGCTGATGTCGTCCCCGTTCTCGAGGTTGAGCCAGGCGAACGGGATGTAGTTCCGGCCCGAGAACTCGACCTGGACCCACCAGGTGCTGCGCTTGTGGTTGTTGTAGACGTAGGCGTAGATCTCCTGCCCCTGCACCTTGCAGTACGACTTCAGCCTGCTGTTCCGCTGGGCCCGGCCGACCTGCTTGCCGTTCTCCTGCCGGGGCACCGAGAAGACCTCGATGCCGTCGCGGCCCGGCCCGTCCCCGTTGCAGTACGTCCGCTCCTCGCCGACGGTGCCGTTGTTGCAGGTGGCGACCCCGTAGAGGGCGGGCGTGGCCTTGCTCGTCGTCTTCTGGCCCGTGCCGGCCACATTGGTCGCCGCCACCGTGAACTGGTACGACGTACCGGGCGTCAGGCCGGTGACGTTGATGCTGGAGCAGTTGCCGGTCACCTTCGGCCGACCCGACGGGGTGACGGAGCAGGTCGCCGACCCACCGCCCGCGTCGACGGTGAACGTGACCTTGGCCGAGGAGTAGCTGGTGGTGACGCCGGTGATGGTCACCGTCGGCGCGGCCACGGTACGCGCGGTCGCGGTGGCGACGGCACCCGGGCCGGCCTCGTTGACCGCCTGCACCCGGACCGGGACGTTCTGCCCGTCACCGAAGCCGGACACCGTGACCTGGGTCTGGGTCGCCGGGACCTCGCTCTTCTTCCCGCCGGCGTCGACCAGGTACTTGGTGATCGGACGGCCGTTCTCGGCCGGGGCGGCCCAGGTCACCCTGATGGCGCCCTTCGTGTCACCGACCGTGGTGGCCTTGACGCCGACCGGTGCCGCCGGGGCGGTGTACGGCACCACGGTGCCGCTCACCGGCGAGGCGGCCGACCCGGCGCCCTTCTCGTTGATCGAGACGACGCTGAAGGCGTACTGGTTGCCGTAGGTGAGCTCACCGGCGGGGATGATCAGCTCGGTCCCGGTCGCCTCGCCGACCGGGGCGTTCGCTCCGGCCGAGATGGCGGTGACGGCGTACTTGGTGATCTTGTAACCCTGGCCGTTCGCCGCGGGCCAGCTGACCCGTACCGTGCCGTCCGGCCGTGCCTCGGCGGTGACGCTGGCCGGCGGGTCCGGCACCTCGGAGGTCGGGGTCACCGGGTTGCTCTTCCGGGCCGGGCCGGCGCCCTTGGCGTTCACCGCGTGCACCGAGAACTGGTAGGTCTCGCCGTTGGTCAGGCCGGTGATCTCCAGCGAGCGCTGGTCGGCGCCGACCTGGAAGGTCTTGCCGGCGCCCTCCACGACGTACCGGGTGATCGCCGAACCGTTCGCGGGGGCCGGCCGCCAGCTCACCCGGGCGCGGGCGTTGCCGGCGGCAGCCGTCACCGACTTCGGCGCGCCCGGCTTGCTGACCGTCGGCTTCTTCGGCGGCGGAGGCGGCTGAGGAGTCTGCGGCGGGTCGCCACCGAGGATGTCGTTGGCGTACTTGTTGACGTCCTGGACCCGGTGCTGGTCGTCGATCACCTTCGCCCGGTCCGAGTTGGGCGCGTTGACGAAGAGGTGGTTCTCCCGGACCTCCAGCTCCAGCGGCCCGTTGGCGCCCGGCATCTCGATGGTCTCGATGAGCTGTCCGGCCTGGTCGAAGGCGTAGATCTTGCCGGCCTCGTCGTCGGCGCAGTAGAACCGGCCGGCCCAGGCGACCGCCGGGCTGAGCCGCGTCCCCTCGCCGGGGACGGTGAACTGCTTGTCCACGGCGCCCTTCGCCGCGACCACGACGGCCCGGTCGTCGATCACGGTGACCGGGATCTGCTCGCCGCTGGTGCGTGGCGGCATCGCCCCCGGGCCGGTGAGCGGCAGCGTCACCGGCTGCGGCCCCCCGTCCCCACGCAGCGTGGTCAGCGTGTTGGTGGTGCGGTCCAGGACGGCGACGCCGTCGTCCAGCGTCGAGACGGTCAGGTCGTGGCTCGGCTCGGCCACCGCCTCGCTGCGGATCTGCTTCGGGCTGGCCCCGCCGCCGGTGCCGCCGCTGCCGTCGGCCGACTCGGGCAGCTCGGCCGGGGTGATCGCGGAGACGGTGCCCTCACTCGGTACGGCGATCCAGAGCCGGCCGGTGCCGTCGAAGTCGCCGCCGGTGATCCCCGGTGGATAGTTGATCTGCTCGCCGATCGGGGTCAGCGACCGGGGGTCGAGCTGCCGGACCGTCCCCTGCACCGCGTCGACCACGAAGGCGGCGTCCTCATGCAGGGCGATGTTGACGCCGATCCCGGCGGTGGTCCGCGCGGTCGCCATGATCTGGAGCGTGGCGAGGTCGAGCGAGCTGATCTGCCCGGTGTTCAGGTCGCGCAGGATCAGCAGCCGGTCGGTCTGCACCACCTGCATCCGGTGGCCCCGTCCCTCCGGCACCTGCATCCGGGTGTCGACCCGGCCGGTGACCCCGTTGACCCGGGCCAGCTCGCTCTTGGCCGCGCTCCACAGCCACGAACTCGCGTCGTAGCTCGCCACCGCGTTGTCCGCCGCGCCCATGCCGAGCACGGTGAGCCCCATGGCTGCGGCGAGCGCCGCCACGGTGGCGACGGTGACGAGTCCACCTCGGAGTCGGCGGGAACGGCGTCGCGCCGCGAGATCGTCCGGCGCCGCCGCGGGCGGCGGCGTGCCGTTGCCATCACTGTCTGTAAAGCCGGTCCCTGTGGTGGCCACAGTCGGCTGACCTCCCCAGTCGTGGCGGCCTCGGCCGCCGCTGTGAGTGAATCTCCCCGAAACCGGGTGACATCATATGGCCCGGCTTCCACCGGCGTGTACCCGGAACGGACGGCTGTGGACAGCGTTGCCGGGAATTGTGGACAACCGCAGGCGTCAATAACATCGACGCTGCTCAGGGCCGTTACGCCGGGAGCGGAGTCGATGTCGAACCGTCATCATCGGGGGCTTGCGCCGGTGCCCCGGGTCGTGCACACGAGATCCGAGGGCGCAAATTCGTTCGTCGAATAGACGGCAACCACGCTGAAGCAGTAATCGAGCCCGGGGTTCAGCGCGTTCACCTTGAATCGGGGCGGATCGCCGGCGCTGACCCGTCCCATCGGTTGGGCCTCCTGGTTACGCCGTGCACCGGTGATCAGGAACGGCACGGTGCCGCCGCTCGGATCCGTCCAGGTGATGGTGATCGCCGTCCCCTCGTCGAGCAGTTTCACGTCGGTGGGCGGGTCGCCGGCGATGACGACCTCGTTGTCGCCGTCGTCGGCGGCCGGCGGTGGGGTGTCCCGGTCGCTGAGCACGGCGACCACCACCACGATCGCGGCGACCACCGCGGCCGCGGCCGCCACCGCCGCGGCCACCGTCGAGCCCCTGCCCGAGGAGCGTGCCGGCTCCGGGGCCGGGGTGGGGGCCGGCTGCGACGCCGGCATGGTGACCACCGGGTACGTCTCCGCTGCCGCCGCCGGCTGCGCCGAGTACGGCGGGTACGTCGCGGCCCCGGACCCGGGCGACGCGACCGCGGTTGACGGTGCACCCGGCCGGTCCGGTGAGAACGCCGTGCCACCGGACGGGAACCCGCCCCCATCCGCCGGGTGACCGGCCTCACCGGACGGGTGGCTCGGGCCGGTGGTCGGGTGGCTTCCCCCGCCGACCGGGTGGGTCGGGGCGCTGGTCGGCTGGGCTGGGCCGCTGGTCGGCACCGCCGAGGCGGGCGCGGCGGAGACCGGATTCGGCGCGGCCGAAACCGGGGTCGGGTTCGGTGCGGCGGCGGCCGGGGTCGGGCTCGGCACGGCGGAGGCCGGGCTCGGGTTCGTCGTGGCGGGAGCCGGGGCCGGCGGGACGGTCGGGGCCGCGACCGGCGCGGCCGGCGGCGTCACCGGGGTCGGCGCGGGCGGTGGCGCACCGTGGTGTGGGGCCGGGGCGACGGGCTGCGCCGGCGTCGGCGCGGGTGCCGTGAAGTCCGGGGCGCCGAGGCCGCCCGGCGCGTGCTCGCCGAGGTAGTCCCGGGCCGCCCGGACCTGCCAGTGGTCGGCGCCGAGCACCCCGGGGCCGTGGGTCGCGACCCGGGTGAAGTTGCGGCGCGCCTCGTGCCGGTTGCCCAACTCCTCGGCGACGGCGCCGAGCTCGTACGACAGGGCGAGAATCAGCGGATCGGCGTCGCCCCACCGGTGCTGACCGTCGAGCAGCGCCTCCTCCAGGACGCGCCGCGCCGCCGTCGGGTCGTCGGCCTGTCGGTGCCACTGGGCCAGCAACAACGCGGTGGAGAGGACGTCGGGATGGTCGTTCCCGTACGCGGGTCGGGCGGCGTCGAGGGCCCGGTCGAGGAGGCGGCGGGCGCCCGCGACGTCACCGGCGTCGTACTGCGCCCGGGCACGCTGCTGTACGGCGGCAAGCTGTGGAGGCTGGGACACGCCCGTCATGCTGCCTTCCCTCCGGGGTGACGCGCCAGCCGGCCCCCCACCGATCGTCGGAGCGGCCGAAACGGGGCGAGCGGGGTGCGGGGTGCTCCGCCCGCCGGGGGAGCGGAGCACCCGGCACGGTCGTCAGCGGGCCTGGAGCGCGTCCAGGGCGACCGCCATCGCGATGACCAGTCGGCGGTCGAGCTGCGGCAGGTGGATGGTGACGACGTACCGGTCCCGTAGCCCCCACTTCTTGACGACCGAGAACGCCGGCTGCCCGTTCATCGTGAAGTCGAAGTGGTAGGGCAGCCAGGAGAGCGAATCGACGAAACGGCGCAGCAGCGCGACCCACAGGCTGCGCTCCTGGCCGGTCATCTGCCCGAGCCCCGGCTGCTCCAGGTGCCAGGTGGAGCGGAGCAGGGAGGCCTTGAAGTCCTTGCGGAAAAGGCCGATCGGGTTGCCGGCGGCGTCCGTCACGTCGTACGTCGCGCCGAGGTCGATCACCTGACGCGCCTTGAAGCCGAGCACCGGCTGCTGCTTGGTGTCGTCGGTGTAGAGGGTCACCTGCTCCTTGAAGGCCAGTCGCTTCTGCTGGGCGAAGGCCAGCAGCTCGCCCTCGGAGCCGTCCGGGTTGACGGCGTGGACCTCGTACTGGTTGACCATCAGCCGGACCCGCTGCCGGATGTGGAGCTGGCTCTGGGCCTGGAGCACGTCAGGTTGCATATTCGGGGGTTCCTTCTGTCTCGGGGCGGGCGCGCCGCGCGGCGCCGGACCCGCCCTGGGGAATGTTGTCCGTTGACGCAGCTAGTGGAGTCTGGCACAGGACCACGACATCCGGGGTCCCGTCGACTCCGCGGAGCCGGCGGTGCCGGCGGGGTCTTGACAGGGCGCGAGGACGGTCGATAGCTTCGGCACCAGCGGCGATCTTGAAACGATTCATAAACGGTCTCCCCATCCATCGGCGGCCCCGCCCGTCGCACCGTCCGACCCGGGCCACCACCGAGGGCCCCGCCCTGGCCCGCACCTCTGGGAGGAAGCACCGATGCGCCATGTCCCACGCCCCGGCCCGCACCGCCGGGGCAGACCGTCCACCCGCACCATCGCACTCCTCGCCGCCGTACCCCTGGCGATCGCGGGGTTGCCGGTCCCGTCCGCCCCCGCCGCCGGGGCCCCGTCCGGCACCACGCACCGGCCGGTGCGGCGTCAGCTCGAACACCTCGACCGGGGTCTGGTCGCGGTGAAGGTCCCCGAGGGCGTCTACCTGAGCTGGCGCTTCCTCGGCGACGAACCGGACGACGTCCGGTACCGGATCTACCGGAACGGCAGGCTGCTCACCACCGTCTCCGACAGCAGCAACTACACCGACCCCACCGGCACCGCCACCTCGACGTACCGGGTCGCGGCGATCGTCGACGGGGTGACCCGGCCGCTGTCGGACCCGGTCACGCCGCTGGCCCAGCAGTACCGGGACATCCCGCTGAAGCGGCCGGCGCCCGCGCCGTACCCGCTGGTCGAGACGTACCCGACGACCACCACCGGCAAGCAGTTCGAGCCGGTCGACATGAACCTGCTGCGGCGGATCCGGGAGGCGTACGCCAACCGGCACGGTCTCACCAGGGCCGAGTTCGCCGCGCTGATCGCCCCGTTCCGGACGTACTTCAACGACCCCGACTGGGCCCCGCGCGCCCCCTTCGCGACGAAGGCCACCCACGTCGGCGGCGGCCGCTACCGGATCAGCGACCGGCTCTTCTCCGAGCTGAACCAGGCCTTCAGCCGGTACGTCGCCGAGCTCGACCGCGGCCCCCGACTGCCCTGGGCCCGCAACGCGGACGGCTCGATCCGGACCGTGATGGCCCAGTACACCCCCGGCGACGCCACCGTCGGCGACCTCGACGGTGACGGCGGGTACGAGCTGATCCTCAAGTGGGACCCGGAGGGGGCGAAGGACTCCTCGCAGTCGGGCTTCACCGCCCCGGCGATCATCGACGCGTACGAGCTCGACGGCACGCTGCTGTGGCGGATCAACGTCGGCTACAACATCCGGGCCGGCGCGCACGACACCCAGCTCACGGTCGCGGACTTCGACGGCGACGGCGGGGCCGAACTGATCATGAAGACGGCGGACGGCACCACCAGCGGCACCGTCGCCGCCGACGGGACGTACCGGCCCCGGGACGTGATCGGACGGAAGCAGGCCACCGCCGAGAGGTTCGCCCGCTACTTCGCGACCGGGGACGAGGCCGCGCTCGACCGGTACTACGACGCGATGAACGGCTACAACGTGAGCTGGATCCTCCCCGGTGGCAACACCCCGCCGGAGGAGAACGTCCGGCAGTGGGGCAAGGTCTACACGTACGGGCCGATCGGCACCAGCAACGAGTACCTGACCGCCTTCGACGGCGCCACCGGCCGGGTCATCGACACCGTCGACTACCCCTTCCCGTACGGCCCGCCGGCCTGGGGCGCCGCGCCCGTCGACCACCGGGGCGCCAGCTTCGAGGGGGCGGTCCGGGACGGCCCCGGCCCCGGCGAGCAGGTGCCGGTCGACCCGAGCGAGGTGCCCGACCCGTACTGGACCGACCCGAAGACCCGCTGGGGCTACTACCCGTGGGGCGACCACCAGGGCAACCGGGCCAACCGGTTCCTGACCTCGGTGGCGTACCTGGACGGCAGGCGGCCCAGCGCCATCATGGCGCGCGGCTACTACGCCCGGACCACACTGGCCGCGTACACCCTGGAGAACGGGAGGCTGGTGCTCGGCCCGACCTTCGACTCGGCGCGGCTGCCCGATCCGCACCTGGCCGAGGACCGGGGCATGCACTCGCTGATGACCTCCGACATCGACAACGACGGCCGGGACGAGATCGTCTACGGGGCGATGATCCTGGACGAGAGGCTGCGGCTGTCGACGGTGGCCGGGACCTGGTTCCCGTACCCGGTGCCGCCGGTCAACGTCGACCTGACCCCGCAGATCAAGTCACCGGACGCCGACGACCGTTACATCCACCTGGCGCACGGCGACGCGTACCACGTCGGCGACCTCGACCCGGAGCGGCCCGGCACCGAGGTCTTCCTGGTGCAGGAGCAGGCCGCCGGGCTCGACTCGGTCGGCCGGGACGGCCGGACCGGGCTCGGCTACCGGCCGGGTGCGGCCGTGTACGACCCGGAGACCGGCGAGGTGACGGCCGCGATGTACGCCGGTGGCGACAACGAGCGGGGCGCCGCCGGCAACATCGACCCGAACAATCCCGGGGCGGAATACTGGACCGGCGGCAACGTCTACAGCGCGGTCACCGGCGAGAAGCTCTACGCCTCCGGCAACCTGCCGGCCAACTTCCTCGTCTACTGGGACGGCGACCTGACCCGGGAGCTGCTCACCGACAACGTCATCTCCAAGGCCCGGACCGACTACTCCACCCGGCCGGCGAGGGTCGACAAGATTGACCTGCTGGTCGCGCCCGGCGCCTCGGCGGTCCGGGACGGCGGCAAGGGCAGCCCGATCATCTCCGCCGACCTCTACGGCGACTGGCGCGAGGAGGTCGTCTGGCGGATCGGCACCGACACCCTGCGGATCTACACCACCGTCATCCCGACCGAGTACAAGATCCGTACGTTGATGCACGACCCGCAGTACCGCAACCAGGTCGCGTCGGAGAACGTGGTCTACAACCAGCCGCCGCACCCGAGTTTCTTCCTCGACCCGGCGTACCCGCTGCCGGCGCAGCGGACCGACATCGACGTCTCGGACCGGCGGCGATAGCGACACATCCGGTCCCTGACCCGAATCCCGGCCCGGTCGCCACATGGCGGCCGGGCCGGACCGTTCGGTGCGGTCGTCATCCGGCTGACTCTCCGGCACACCTCTGAGGGCCTGGTGCTGGTCGAACTGTGGCGACGTGTCAGCGGGTGGTGACGCTTCCGCCACGCACGCTGCGAACGGTTCGGATGTCCGCTGCCGGGGTTAGCGGGAGTAATCCGGACATGATGCTGCGATCCCTCCAGGGGTGATGAGCGACCCGAGTCTTAAGTCGCAGGTCAGGGCTGCTTTTGGCGTCTGGGTTCGGGCTAGTTTTGCAGCGGTCCGGCGGTTGTGCGTCTGTGCTGGTCAGAGCACCCGATCGGGGTGGGGATCGTCTGGGGCTGGATGCCGCCCCGCTCGGGCCGCAGGGCAGCGGTGCCAGCCCTACCCACAGCCCAACTCGCAAGCTCAAGCGCGTGGGTGTCGCGCTGCTGTGTGCCGCCGCGTTGAAAAAGCCGCTCGGTCGTCAGGGAGACCAGGCGGGCGGCCTGTTGCTGTGTCGACACGCGGACGCGTCGCGACCGATTGGCGTAGCCGAGGTGCTGCGCCGGATCTGGGAGAGGCTTCGGCCAGCCACAACCTGCGGTCACGCGTAGGGGCGTGCGAATGGTCGATGAGGTGGGCGTGATTTGCTCGACGGCGACCGGGGGTCCTGGTGGAGCGGGCGTTGTGTGGGCTCGTCACAGGTGAGCGACGATGTCTCCGGCGGCGTTGCGTCCGATGACGGCGGTGATGTCGGAGAGTTTCATGCCGTCGCGGTCGGGGCCGCTGCGGGGAAGCCAGACCGCGTACGCGCCGACCTGGCGACCGCGGGTCGCGGGCAGCGGGTGAACCGATCCTGTGGCGGTCTGGCCGAACATGGTCACGGAGACACTGGTGATGTCGCCGCGGGTCGATCCGACCAGGATGATTTCGTCCGACCCCGGGTCCCAGGGTACGAGGTAGGGCAGTGGTTTGGCCGGCAGCAGCGGTGGACCGATTTCGTCCAGAGCGGAGGGCGCCGGATCGCAGAAGATGCTCTCGTTCTTCTTGCCGTCCACCCACCTGTCGCCAGCGCGGGCCGCGCGTACGCAGAACATGTCCTCTGCCAGCCAGGCGGAGGTTTCCCAGCCGGGAACGCGCGTGTCCAGTACGACCGGCTGGCCGAGAGTCGGTGGGTGGGGCCAGGACGCCGACGGCTTGGGGGCGGACGAACCAAAATTGATCGTGCAGCCTGAGACGACGAGCAGGCCAGCAGCGAGGATGGCGAACATGCGTTTACGCATGTTCGCCATCCTCGACGACGAAGCCGCCTGAGCCCGCACCATTGGTTCAGAGGTTTCGAAGGTTGGTTAGCGGAGAGCCCTGACCTCGCTCAGCATACGCGCGCGATGCGCGGCGATGTTGGATTCATCGAGGTCGGTACGGCTGCGCCGTACGTCCCGCCGGTTCTTCGCCATCAGGCCTGCCTGGCCGTTAGCTGCTTCCTGTTCAGGGAGGTCGATACTGGCGGCCACCTGTTCAGCCGTCTCCGGATCCAGACCCAGCAACCACCGCTCGACCTTCCCCGTCAGGTTCACGCTCCATGGCATTTCCCGATCGGTGTACGGATCCCCTGAAGGTGGAGGCGCCTTCCGGTGGCTGATCACCATGCCGCCGAGCGGCTACCCGTAGCACATACTCAAGGGCGGTCTGCCAACTCCGCTGCTTCGGCGAGGAGGGCGTCAAGCTGTTCGTCGGTGACTGACGCGTCAGTCAAGACCTTGTAGATGACGGCGGCCTGAATCTTGCCGATCATGTTTGGCTCGATATCGTAGTCGAAGTCTGGATCGAGATTCGCCTTGATCAGAGCCTCTGCGTCCTCGGCGCTGATGTCAGGGCCGCCGTTCGCGAGATCGGCGCGCAAATCTGCCACGAATTTAATCACTTCCGCAGGTGAGGCGTTCTCCCCGAAACGTCGATCAACGGCCAGGAAGAACAACGATGCGAGGAATCGAGGGAAGCCGTCCCACCCTTCGGCGTCGAGCTGCGCTTGAATTCTGTCGTGCGCCTCGTTGTCTCCGCGTACCAGGGTCCGAATGTATTCGGTGAGCTCAGGATTGATCGTCATCTTCTCTCTTTCGCTCTCGTTGCTTCCTGATGTGGTTCCATGCAGCCTTGGCTGCTACGGCGACCGCGCCGGTTGCCATGATGGCGGCCGTAATCGGATTGTCGACCTGGGGACGATCCTGAGGTGGAGGCGGTTTTGGCGGGCTGGTTCCGGCGGAGGTTGTACCTGGGTTCTGCTGCTGCCTGAAGTAGCTGAAGACGGCCTTCCCGCCATCCTCCACCTGCTTCAGGGTGGACTCGGTGTCCTCGGCCTTCTTCACCTGCTTACGCCAGATGATGTCTGCTTTACGTCCTCGTCGCTCGGCTTCGCTAAGGAGGCGTTCGCCGGACGGCATCTCCGCGTCGGAGACGTCTGAGTCATTCGCGGAGCCCGGGGCAATTTTGTTGAGATATTTTGTAAGGTGGGATCGCGCTTCGTTGAGTAGTCGAGCCGCCCTGGCTGCCTTGTCGCTTGCCGTACGGATATCGGTGATGGCTTCTCGGATTTGTGGATGTTCGGTACCCGACCCGGCCTCAGAGTAGCGTCCATGGGCATGTTCGGCGTCTGCTTGAGCACGCATGGTGGTGACTGCGGCGGCAGCGAGGCGTTCACGCACCTGGAGAAGTTGGGCGACGATGTCGGCGACGGAAGCGGTCATCCGATCGTGCCAAGGTAGGTGTTTGCGTGTTCAATGGCGGCGTCGATTCGGCGGTTCGTCAACTCGATCTCGCGACTGAACCCTTCAAGGATCTTGATTCCGGCCTGTGCATCTTCATCCTGGCTGTCGTGGATGGTGACTTGGGCGAGCTCTTTAACGGCGGCAATCTCGGCGTCTACCTGCTCCAAGATCGTTTTTGCTGATCTTGCGTTCTGGTTGCCGTCCTGGATGGTGCGCTTGACCTCGTTGAGGCTCACCGTGTTGCCTCTCGACTGAACCACGACGCTGACAGACCTGCCCATTGCGGCGGCGCCGTCTCGACCGGTGGTGCTGGTTGCTGCTAGGTCGTGCTCGCCCTGTTCGGCGTCTTGTAGGGCGTCGGTGACCTAGGGCTGGCCGTTGCGGCGGGCGAACTTTTGGAGGCTGGTGCGAGGCTGCTGGGTAGTGGAGTGGACCTGGTGCGGCTTGTCGCGCTTGCGCTTCGCCGGAGCGCCGTCCTGGCCTTCTCGATGCTGGCCAACCCATCCTCCAACTGGCGGTCGCGGGAAGACGCATGATCGTGCGGATCCACGTCCCGGGCGTGGTTCCGGAGCTGCGGTCGACTGAACCCTATCCAAGTTGGGCAAGCGGTGCCGCCCTGGTTGCCCGCGCAAGGCATCGGGTCGGTCGGCAGCCAGAAGAGGCCCAACCCGTGCAAGATCCGAGGTCTTGGGCTGGGTGGCTGCGACCATGACGATTTTCCGTTCAAGATCTCGGATCTTGTGGCTGGCAGCTACTTGGGCTCGGCCACGAAGACGCCCTTGCCCTGATGGCCGTAGACGAGCCCTTCAGCCTTGAGGATGACGATCGCCATGTGGACGGCGTTGTTGCCAACCCCGTACTTGGCCTGAAGTTGAGTAATGGAGGGCAGCTTGTCGCCCGGACCGAGCACGCCAGACTTGATCTGGTTGCGCAGGTCGTCAGCGACACGCTGGTAGTTCGGCGTGACCATGTGTTTCGTCTCCCTGGGTAGCACGCCGATTCGATCACGCAAAGTCGCAAGCTTCAACTACTTGTACTCATCGCGGGTACCGCGATATGTTCTGCCCCGGGTGATCCCTGGGTAGCACTTTGTGATCATCCTCCATCTGGGCCGGTTGGCTTATCCAAGCTGTCCGTCCCAACCCCTGTTACGTCCTGCTGTCGTACTCGTCGATGCGGCCTGTGTCTTCTGGTGCTGGGCCGCCAGTCCAATGCCCTGACGGGGAAGGTCACTGAGCTGTGTGCGGATGCTGTCTCGATGGGTGTCAGACCCGATCGCCGCCTGGGTGGCAGTATCGGCTGATCTGGCTGTGGCTACCGGTCGGCCCGGCGCACGTACGTGCCGCGTTGGGGCACGACGTACAGCACGCCTTGCTCGACCAGGAGGGCGATCGCCCGACGGACTGTCGCGCGAGCGATCCCGTACTGCTGGACGAGTCGCTGTTCGCTCGGGATGGCGCGGTCGGGCTGCCAGTCGCCGCGCGTGATCCGGGAGGAGAGGATCGCCGCGAGCTGCTTGAACGGCGCGAGCGGCGCGCCGTGGTCGATCTCGTCGTCCGGACCGAGTCCATGTCGGCGACGGTACGGGTCTCCAGCCCTCAGGTCCAGCTAAGCCTGCTCCTGCTCCTGATCGTCGTCCTCGGGGATGGCCCGCTGTGGTCTGCGGTGCTCGGTGATCCACCGTTCGACGTCCGACTTGAGCCAGACCGATAGGGCGGCTGGGCGGTGTTGGCGGGTGGGAGATCCGGAACGACCGGATCAGCGGTGCTTCGGTTGCGCACGGTCCGGCGCCACCGGCGCCACGGGGCTGGCCGGAGGAGGGGAGGCGCCAGACGAACTCGGCCCGGCGCTATTCGTCCAGTTCGGGGCGGTGTTCCGCGATCCAGCGTTCGACGTCCTCGGCCAGCCATACCCGTCCTTGCCGCAACTCGGCGACCGGCTCCGGGAACGAGCGACGCTGGGTCAGCTCATAGACGCGCTGCTTCGAAATCCCGCCCAGGCGTACACGAATCTCGTGCGTGCCCATGAGTCGGAGTTTCGCCACGCTTCTGAACGTAGGCTCCTTAGTCCTTGACCATTGGCAAGTTGATCGCTGGCAACCTGACTAGGGGACTTGACCTAAGGCAGGTGCTTCGGCAAGCTGAGGCGCGGGTTGCCCTGGCCCGGGCGCCCCTCATCCGGGCCAGGGCACCCATCTCCAGGTCTTGCACGGTGTCGACGCCAGAACGACTGCCGGCGCTGTGGGTGTGGTGGCCGGGAGTGGAGACAGGCCCGGGGCGGGTGCCGGGCTCCGCCCGTCGGCTATCCGGGTAGCCGGCGGGCGTCCCCGCCCGCCTCGGTGCCGCCGTACCAGGAACAAGAAGAGGAAGGGACGAGATGGCGAGGAAGAGAAGGTGGTCGTCTGATGAGTGGCCGGTGCCTCGGCGAGCGTCGGCGTCGGAGTTGCGGTTCGCGGCGCGTGCGGTGGTGGCGCATTTGCCGGAGTCGCGGGCTGCGGGTGCGCGGTGTGTGTTCGACGGTCGGGTGCATCCGTGTAAGTGGTTTCGGTGGGGGTTTCGGGTGTTGACGGCGCATGGGGTGCCGGCGGGGCGGATCAGGGATCTGCTCGGGTTGCGGGGTCCGGTGGGGTCGCGGGGTCGGCGGCGGTCTGCCGCCGGTTGACGTGCAGGTGATCGAGGAAAGGGGTGGTTGGTGGTGCGTTCTTTCGTGGGTTGGTTGGTGCGGCGGGGTGTGCCGCCGGGTCGGCGGTTGGGGTCGGTGGTGCACCGGCCGCCGTCGGTGCCGGGTCGGTTGCCGGTGTCGGGTGGTCGGGTGTTGTGGCCGTCGCAGGTGCGGTCGCAGCGGTTCCGCCTGGTGGGGTTTGGTCGGCGTGGGGTTGACCCTGAGGAGGTGGCGGCGTTTCTGGACCGGGTGGCGGGTGATCTGGCGTGGGCGTATGGGGAGGTGGCGAGTCTGCGGGAGCAGAACGCGCGGATCAAGGACGCGTTGCGAAGCTGGCAGTCCCGGCACGCGCCGACCGCCCGCGACCTGGCGGGGTACCGGTGACCGGCCGGTACGTCGTCCACGTGCCCTTCACCGCCCCGGACGAGCCCGCCGCCCGGCAGTTCGCCCGGATCGCCGCCCGGATGGTCGGCATGCTGCCCGGCGCCAACGACATGGCCGCGACCGTGTCGGAGCTGGACGACCAGCGGCTTCAGTTCCGGCTCTTCTGCGGGCGGTTCGTCGGCGGTGGCCGACGCTGCGAGCGGCCGATCGCCCATCCGCCGCCGTGCACGACGATCGAGCCGGCGCCCCCGCGGGAGGCCGTCCGATGACCGGGGAAGCCTCGGACGGGCCGCCGGTGGTGCTCTGCCCGTCGTGTGACGGGCTCGGCTTCGCCCTCGTCGCCTGCCGGTGCACCAGCGGCGGAAACCGGCTGCTAATCACCGACGACGTGGACCGGCCGGCGGGAGAGCCGTACCAGGACTGCGAGCTGTGCGACGGGGTCGGCACGGTCGGCGCACCCTGCCACAGCTGCCGGCAGTCCGGGCGGCGCCGAGCCCAGCTCGTGCTGACCGTGGCGAACGTCGACACCGGGGCGGTGGCCTCGGCGAACGTCGTACCCGGAGTGGTGGAACCGGCGCCCTGGCCCGGCGACGGGGGCGCCAGCTGGCACCTGCCGCTCGCTCCGCTGCTCCGCGAACTGGCCGCCGCGGTCGGCGCGAACTCCTGGACCGACGCCCGCCAGCCCGGTTCGCCGGACGGACCGATCGTCCTGCTGCCGCGCGACTGGCGCCCGGAACTGCCCGAGGTAGCCCGGCGGATGGCCGAGGCGACGGCACTCGCCGGGGAGTCGTTGGACGCCTGGCGCCTCTACCTGGGGCGTACCGGGGCCGCGTCGCCCCGCGACCCCGCCGCCGTGCTGGCCCGGCGGTGCCGGCTCGCCGACCTGCTCTGCCTCGACCTGGTGGTCGAGGCCCGGCGCACCGCGCTCGGCCTGACCTGGCATCTCCGCTACGAGGTCCCGGGCGGGCCGGTCCCGACCGACGCCGGGCGTGGCGCCGACAACCTCGCCAGCGCGATCGTCGACACCTCCGACCTGGACGCCTGCTACGGCCTGGCCGAACGCGGTCTGGTCGCCCCCGCCCACCACCTGGCCGCCGGCTACCAGCCCCGCCCCGACCCCCCGGCGATCGACCTCGACCTGCTCGAACGCCGGATCGTCGCCGACTGCCTCGACCTCGACACCGGCGCCCCGACCGCGGGCGCGCAGGCGATCTGGCGGGACGGCCGCTGGTGGCACACCAGCCTCCGCGCCGCCGGCACCACCGAACGGCTCAGCGAGTGGTCGACCGGCCAGATCGTCAGCCGGCGCACCCCACTCCTGCGGCGCGGCTGGGCGCCGCCGGCCCCGTCGTGGCAGGGCACCGCCGTCCCGTACGCCGCCTGCCCCGACTGCGACCCGCACAGCCGGCTCCGCCGTTGCGGCTGTCGGCCGCGGTACACCCCGGCCGACCCCCACTGCCCGAAGTGCGCCGGCACCGGCCGCGCCCCGTCGTCACTGCGCTGCGACACCTGCCACGACAGTCGCCGGCTCTACCGCGACGTGACCATCACGATCACCGACCTGACCAGCCGGGTCATCCACCTCACCTGGCGGGTCGACGCGACCGGCTGGCGGACCGGCGAGATCAGCTGGTACGTCGCCGACGCCGGCACCGTCCACGCGGGGGACCAGACCTGGCGGGCCGGCGAGCGGATCGCCGCACCGCACGTCGCCACCCACCCCGGCGGCAAGCCCCTCCACCAGCTCCCCACCCCGTTCCGGCTCGGCGAGTGGGCCCGCGCCTTCGGCGTACGTCCCGAGGACCTGACCGACCTCGACGGCGGCGGCGACATCGGCACCGGCCTGCGCACCGGCACGATCACCCTGCACCGCCCCGGGGACGATCCGCTGACCGGGTACCTGACGGAAGCCGCCCGGGGCCGCCCGGGCGCCCGGGTGTTCGTGCTCGCCCGCCGACCCGACGTGCCACCCCTGGCCGACCTGGTCCGGCTCGTCCTCGGGCTGCGCCTGGCCGTCACCGTCACCCTCGTGGACCACGTCCGCAACACCGGAGACCTGCGACTGGTCCAGGGCGAGAGCTGGGACGTCACGATCCGGCCACCCGGCGCGCCGGTCGTGCCGGCCGACCCGCCCACCCGATCCACCCCGGAGGCCGCCGTCGCGTTCTGCCTCGACTACCTTGAACTCGCCATCGCCGGCAGCGTCCCCGACGACCCGGACGCGCCGATCCCGGTGCCACAGACCCCGACCCCGGCCATCGTCGACGACCCGGTACCCCTGCTCCGTCGACTCGCCCGCCACCACGCCGGGCACCCCGTCGCCGTCCACTACGCCGGCACGACCTGCCAGGTGTGGTTGCGCGACCGCGACGGCGTACGCCACCTCGCCACCGCGCCAAGCCTCCCCGCCGCCCTCGACGCCCTCACGCTCTGACCGCGCGGTGTCGTCGGCCGTCGGGCCCGGACCCGACCGCCCGTGGCGTACCGGCGCCCCGACCGGTCCACGCTCAGCGCGGACGGTCGGGGCGCGGGTGGCGACGTCACGAGGCGGACGGAGATGGAGAGACCGGGCGCGGTGCGGACGGCGCGACCGGTGACGCGGACGGTGCTGGGGACGGGGCGGCGGGCGTCGGCCCGGTGGACGGCCGGGGGCACGCCGGCCGTACCGGGACCACCGACGCCGAGGTGTGGTGTCGGATATGCGTCGGTGCGGCGCGGTGCCCGTCCCATTGGGGGCGGACCCGCGCCGCACCGACGCCCCTGACGTTGTGGTCAGTGATCCCACTCGTCCGGCGCGGGCGCGTCCAACCCGGCCATCAGGATCTGCGAGATCAGCTCCATCCGTTCGCTGTCCGGAGCGTCGTCGTCGGCGTAGAGGCGGTCGAGCATGGGACGGACGTGGCGCAGCGGATCGTCCTCCTCGCCGACGTTCTCACCGGCGCCGCGGATGACGCCGTCATACTGCGGCTGGGTCATAACCCTGGATCCCCAAATAACGCAGCGGTGACTTGCCTACGCCCGCCGCTGCCCCGAATATCGTTGCCACCGTGGCGCGGGCGCTGACCATGGTCCAGCCCAGGTACCCGATGTACTTGATGATCTTGAGGGACTCGAAGGCGGCGGCCGCCTCACCGAGCAGTGGCGTCCCCTTCCGCCTGGCGAGCAGCACGAGCGCGGTGTCGATGGTGATCTTGATGATGTCGACGATCACCGAGGCGGTGAGCATCGCGAACCGCGCGAAGTCCTTGTAGACCCGTTCGATCGTCGAGAACCGCGGCAGCATGTCCTTGAAGACGTTGGCGAGCACCTGGAACGTCTCGTACGCCGCCTCGCTGGCCCCGCCGTCCCAGGCGTGGTCGAGCGAGGCGAGGCCCCGGTCGATGTTCTTGCCGATCCGCTCCAGCGCCTCACCGATGTTGCGCCACGCCCCGGCGGCCTTGCTGTACGCCTGCCAGTTGCCCGAGAAGAACTCGGCGAACTTCTCTAACGGGTTGACGCCGGTCAGCTCCTGGATGTAGTTGACCACGGCCCCGCTGACGCTGATCGTGTCACCGATCTTGTCGAGAATCTTGGTCGGGTCGTTGTACTCCGTGTAGCTCGGGGTGCCCTTGAGCACGTCGAGCGGGTTCATGTAGTCGGCGAAGCCGGTGTGGCTCGCCTCCCAGCTCTCCCGCGTCCATACCTTGTTGTAGTGCTCCATCTCGAGCCGAGCCATGGCCCGCTGGTCACTGCTGTCGTACGCCTTGGCGACCTTCTCCAACTCGGCGGCGGAGCCGCGCAGCGCCCGGCCCAACTGGGTGATCAGGTGCTCGGCGTCGGCGAAGATCCGGTCGTGGAAGTTCAGCGCCTTGGCCAGCAGCCCTTCCGCGTTGACCGCCTGCATCTCCGTGCCGCACCACTGCCGCATGTACGCCAGCACCGCGTCGTTGTGCTCGGCGTTGCGCTTCAGCAGTGCGGCGTATCCGCGCAGGTCGGCGGTCCTGACCTTGACCGTCACAGGCCCTCCTCCCTCCGCGCATGTGCGATGGCCTCCCGCCCCTCGGCGGAGAGCCGCTCGCGTTCGTCGTCGGACAGGCGGTGCCACCACGCCGCCAACGACTCCGCCCGCTGGGCGAACACCTCGCCGTACACGCTGGACGAGGCCGCCTCGTAGAGCGTGATGTTGCCGGCCAGCACGTCCCGGGCCATGTCCCGGGCCAGCGGATCGCTCGGATCGTTGGCCTGCTCCTCCAGGGCCCTGCGCAGCTGCCGCTCCTGAAAAGGGTCGCGCAGGCTTCTCAGCAGTGGCCTATCCACGGCCCACCACGTCGGGCATTGTCGATTTCCCCCTCACGGGTACGACGGCACCGTCGGCCGGGGCCGGCACGTCGATGACCCGGTGGCCGCCGGATGCCGCACGATCGCAAACCAGCAGGGTGACATGGTGGGGACAAGGTCGCCCATATTCCGCGCAGATCGCGCCCAGGCCTCGTGGTGGCGACGGTGGCGTACCTCATAGCTCGACAGCGATCATGAGCCCCGTCCGTCTTATGTATACGGCCGGCACCGGCGATGCATATCCGACGGGGATGCAGGCGTCGATGGGGACGGGGGACCGGGTGGAGTTTCGGATACTGGGACCGTTGGAGGTACGGCACGCGGGAGCGACCGTGCCGTTGGGCGGCCCGCGCCCACGCGCCCTCCTGGCGGCGCTGCTGCTGCGGGCGAACGAGGTGGTGACCACTCCGTACCTGATCGAGGCGATCTGGGAAACCCCGCCCGCCTGCCCGGAGTCGAACCTGCGGACGTACGTCGCCGGGCTGCGCCAGCGCCTGCACCGGGCCGGCAGGCACGACGCGCGCCTGACCACCGAGGCGGGCGGGTACCTGTTCCGGGTGGCGCCCGGCGAACTCGACATCGAGATCTTCTCCGGGCTGGTCGAGCGTGCACGGCAGGCCCGGGCGGCGGCGGACCTCGCCGGTGCGGCGCGGCACTACCGGGACGCGCTACGGCTCTGGCGCGGCAAACCCCTGGACGGGCTGCCACTCGGTCCACGACTCTGGGCCGCCCTCGCCCACCTCGAGGAACGCCGACTCAGCGCCGTCGAGCAGCACGCCGAGGTGAGATCGGCGCTGGGCGAGCACGACGCCGTCATCGACGAGCTACGCTGCCTGGTGGTGGAGTACCCGCTCCGGGAGAAGCTCTGGGCCCGGCTGATGGGTGCGCTCGTCGAGACCGGCCGGGCGGCGGAGGCCCTCACGGTCTTCCAGGACGCCCGCCGGGTGCTGCGCGAGGAACTCGGCACCGAACCGGGCGACGCGCTCCAGATCCTCCACCGGCGGATCCTGCGGCGCAGCGTCTCGAATCGTCCGCCCGCCGAGCCAGCCACCCAGGCGACCCCGCGCGCCGAACCGACCACCGTTCCCCGACAGCTTCCGCCGGACGTCCGCGGATTCGCCGGCCGGGCGGGGGAGCTGCGCCAGCTCGACGCCGTCCTGACCGCCGACCCGGGGGAGGGGGCGGCGGCGGCCGCCGTCTGCGCCGTCTCCGGCACCGCCGGAGTCGGCAAGACCACCCTCGCCCTGCACTGGGCCCACCGGGTGGCCGACAGGTTCCCCGACGGACAGCTCTACGTCAACCTGCGCGGCTTCGACCCGACCGAGTCCCCGATGGACCCGGCCCAGGCGGTACGCAGCTTCCTGGAGGCGCTGGGCGTACCGCCGCAACGGGTGCCGACCCAGCCCGACGGGCAGGTGTCGCTGTACCGCAGCCTGCTGGCCGGCCGGCGCGTCCTGGTCGTCCTGGACAACGCACGCGACGCGGCCCAGGTCCGACCGCTCCTGCCCGGCGCGCCCGGCTGCGCCGCCGTCGTGACCAGCCGGACCGACCTCTCCGCCCTGGTCGCCACCGAGGGCGCGCACCTGCTCACCCTCGACGTGCTCGCCGCCGACGAGGCCCGGACGGTGCTGTCCCGGCGGATCGGCCCGGGCCGCGTCGACGCCGAGCCGGACGCGGTCGACGAGATCGTCGCCCGGTGCGCCGGGCTTCCCCTCGCGCTGGCCGTGGTCGCCGCCCGGGCCACCGTCGACCCCCGCAAGCCGCTGGCGGCGCTCGCCGCCGAGCTGCGCGAGGCCGCCGGCAGCCTCGACATGTTCGAGGGGCCGGACGAGGCCACCGACATCCGCGCCGTGCTCTCCTGGTCGTACCGGACGCTGAGCGACCCGGCGGCCCGGCTGTTCCGGCTCCTCGGCCTGCACACCGGGCCGGACCTCACCGCGTCGGCGGCGGCGAGCCTGGCCGGCGTCCCGGTGCCGGCGGCCCGCCGCCTGGTGACCGAGCTGAGCCGGGCCCACCTGGTCACCGAACACCTCCCCGGGCGGTACGCGATGCACGACCTGCTCCGTGCCCACGCCACCGAGCTGGTCGCCACGACCGACACCGCGGCCGAGCGGGACGCCGCGCTGCGCCGACTCCTCGACCACTACCTCCACACCGCGCACGCCGCCGACCGACTGCTGGAGCCGCACCGGGACCCGCTCCCCCTGGAGGATCCGCCGCCGGACGTCGTCGTCACCGCGCACGCCGATCCGCGGCAGGCGATGCGCTGGTTCAGGGCCGAGCGGCGCTCCCTGCTGGCCGCGGTCGACCAGGCCGCCGCCCTCGGACTGCACCGGTACGCGTACCGGCTGCCGTGGACGCTGGTCACCTTCCTCGACCGTCAGGGGCACTGGCCCGAGTACCTCGCCACCCAACAGGTGGCGCTGCGGGCCGCGCGCCGCCTGGGAGACCGGGAGGGCCAGGCCCGCGCCCACCGGTTCATCGCCAACGCGCTCGGCCGACTCGGCCAGGAGGACGCCGCGGAGCGGCACTCCTACCGGGCCCTCAGGCTCTACGCCGAGCTCGGCGACCTGGTCGGTCAGGCGCGCACCCGCCGGACCCTCTCCTGGTCCGCCGGTCAGCGGGGCCGGCACGACGAGGCGCTGCACCACTCGACGCGGGCGCTGGAGCTGTTTCGGGCCGCCGGTCACCGCAGCGGGGAGGCCCGGGCGCTCAACGCGGTCGGCTGGTACCACGCCCTGCGGCACGACCACGAGGCCGCGCTCGCGCACTGTGCGCGGGCCCTCGACCTCCACCGCGAGCTCGGCAGCCGCGACGGGGAGGCGAGCACCCTCGACAGCATCGGCTACATCCACCACCGGCTCGGCGACCACCGGCGGGCAACCGAGTGTTACCGGCAGGCGTTGGTCATCTACCGGGAACTCGGCGACCGCAACGGCGAGGCGGAGACGCTGGCCCGCCTCGGCGACACGTACCACGACGCGGCCGAGCTCCCGGCCGCCCGGGACGCCTGGCACCAGGCGCTACGGATCTTCGAGGAGATCCACCACGCCGACGCCGACACGGTCCGGGCCCGGCTGCGCGCCCTGGACGTCGACGCGGGCCGGCGCACCGGCGGGCCGGCCGCCGGCACCCGACGGGGCGACGCCGACCGGTCACCCCTGGTGCGCCCGGTCGGATTGAACGGGTGAGCAGTGGGTACGCCCGGAACTCGGACGACGGAGGGTGACCCATGGCGGAACGACACACCATGCTGCGCTCGATGCATGACCTCGGCCTGGCCGCCTGGTTCGGCGGCTCGCTGATGGGCGCGGTCGGGGTCAACGGCGCGGCGGAGAAGGTCGGCGACGCGAAGCAGCGGCTCGGCGTCGCCTCGGAGGGCTGGGCGCGGTGGGCCCCGGTCAACGCGGCGGCGATCGGCGCCCACGTGGTCGGTGCCGCCGGTGAGCTGATCACCGAGAGCCCGCGGGTGGTCGGCCAGTCCGGGGTCGGCCGGATGAGCGCCATCAAGACCGGGCTCACCGTGGCGGCCCTGGCGGTCACCGGGTACAGCCGGCTGCTCGGCATGCACCTGCAGAAGACCGCCGAGGCACCGGTGGTGGCCGGCACCGCGCCGCAGAACGGCACGCCGCCGGACGTCGCCGCCCGGCAACGACAGTTGCGGGTGTTGCAGTGGGTGATTCCCGCCCTGACCGGAGGGCTGATCATCATCACGGCGTTCGCCGGGGAGCAGCAGAAACCCGGACAGGTCATGCGCGGGGTGCTGAACCGGATGACCGGCGTGACCGGGGCGATGAAGGGCGCCCGCGCGCTCGTCGGCGGCCGGAGCGCGGTGGCCGGGGTGCGGATGGGGCGACAGGCGCTGGCGAAGCTGCGGCGGTGACCGCGGGGACCGCGCGGGAGGACGCGGCGGCCGGCCGGCATCCCGGCCGGCCACCGTGGTGTGGCGACACCCCGGGCGGACGACCCGGGCGGGTCAGCCCAGCGCCGGTTCCAGTACGCGTCGGCCGTACCGGAACTGCCGGGCCGTCTCCGCCACCCGGCGGCCGAGGTGTTCCGCCGTCCGCAGGTCGGCCGAGGGCGGCGCGACGTCGGGCCCCGCGTCCACGTTCGACTGGGCACCCGCGCCGAGCCAGAAGCCGAGCCGGTTCAGGTCGCTCTCCGAACCCGTGCTGGAGTTGTTCGCCGGCGGCAGGTCGAGGTTGACCCAGTGCATGCCGTGCTGGGCGGCGAAGATCGCGAGCTGGATCAGCGTCGCCAGCTTGTCACCCGCCCGGGCGCCCGAGTTGGTGAAGCCGGCCGCCAGCTTGTTCCGCCACCGGTAGCCCTGGGCCAGCACCGCGGTCGAGCTCGCCTCCTGGAACGCCTTGAACGGTGCCGACACGTTCCCGAAGTACGTCGGCGTCCCGAAGATGATCGCGTCGGCCGCCTCGAGGTCGTCCCAGCGGGACGACGCCTCCGCGACCTCCAGCAGCAGCGGCTCGGCGCCGTCCACCTGCGCCACCCCGTCCCGTACCGCCTCGGCCTGGCGCCGGGTGTGGCCGTACCCGCTGTGGTAGACGATCGCGACCCGGATGGGCGACGCGGCGTCCCACTCCGCCGTCAGGTCCGCGGTCCGGTTCGCCGCCATGCCGGGCGTCCCCGCACTCACCGTGGTGTCCTCCTCTGCTTCCGCCGCCGCTGGCAGCGGCGATCGTCGTGTCACCACCTCTGACGTCAGCCGACCAGCAGAGGTGACCGGTCGGGCGCGGGGAGGTCGCACGTGGGGAGGTCGAGCACGGCCAGGTCGAGGGCGCGGAGCCGGGCCGGATCGGCGACGACGTCGAACGCGGTGACCCGATCCCCGTCGGTGGTGATCCGAAGGACGAGGCGTAGCCGGCCGCGCGGCGCGACGACGGCCCCGACGACGCCGTCCACCAGCGCGGGACGGGCGAAGCGGGCCCGCGTGACGTTGGCGACCGTCTCGGCCGCCACCCGGTCGGCGCCCCGCAGCACGGCCGGCTCGCCCGGGCGTCCCGCCATCCGGTCCGTCCGGCGGACGACGTCGGGGTCCAGCACCGCGAGCAGCGCGGCCAGGTCGCCGGCGCGGGCCGCGGCGAGGAACGCCTCGACCACCCGGCGCTGCCGGGCGAGGTCGGCGACGGGGACGGTGGGCGCGCCGTGCACCCGGTGCCGGGCCCGGCTCGCCAGCTTCTTCGCCGCGACCGGGGTACGCCCGACGATCGCGGCGATCTCGTCGAACGGCACCGCGAAGAGGTCGTGCAGCACGAACGCGACCCGTTCGGCCGGCCCGAGCCGGTCGAGCACCACCAGCAGGGCGAGCCCGACCGAGTCGGCCAGCACCGCCTCGTCGGCGGGGTCGACCGCGCCGTCGTGGGGGGTCGTCGGTTCGAAATCGGCCAGGTCGGTCGACTCCTCGCGGCGGCGCTCCCGGGCCCGGAGCATGTCGAGGCAGACCCGGCTGACGACGGTGGTCAGCCATCCGGTGAGGTTGGCGATCGCGCCCGCGTCCGCCCGGCTGACCCGCAGCCAGGTCTCCTGGACGGCGTCGTCCGCCTCGTCGACCGAGCCGAGCATGCGGTACGCGACAGCCCGCAGATGGCCGCGGGACCGGTCGAATCGGTCCGCCAACGCTGCCTGGTCGTCCATCGGTCACCTCTCGTCGTCGTCCGTCGTCATACCGGTGGGGAGGTTGGCGGCGGTTGACACGGGAGGGGACGCCCATGGTATCGCGGGCTTGAATCCGGTAGCCGCGGCCCGGTCCGCGCGCGGTGGGCGTGGACCGCCGCAGCCTGCTGGTCCGCTCCGGGTTGTGGGGCCCCCGACGGGCCACATCCCGGCCTGCCCGGCTGTCGGGCGGGGTCACCGTGCCCGGGACCCGGCGACCCCGGGGCGGCCGGCGCGGAACCTGCTGCTGTCCGGGGCGGCGCCCCGGACAGCAGCGACGCCGCTCGAGCGGCGGCGTGACCTGACGTCCACCGCCGGGAAGCGGCCGGCTACGGGCCGAAGGCCGACAGGAACCGGTCGCGGAACTCGTCCATCCGCCACACCGGTGACTCCCGGACCGGACGCAGCCCGTCCGACCAGCGCCAACCGGAGATCCGCTCCAGCACCGCCGGGTCCCGGGCGACGATCGAGATCGGGACGTCCCGACTGGCGTTCTCGCCCGTCACGATCGGCGCCGGCTGGTGGTCGCCGAGGAAGACCAGCACCAGGTCCTCGTCGCCGTACGTCTCCACATAGGAGATCAGTGCGCTCAGCGAGTACTCGATGGAGAGCCGGTACTGGGTGCGGACCCGGGCGGGGTCGCGGTACACGTCGTCCTTGGCCGGGCCGGCCTTCGCCATGGGGCGGAAGATCGACCCGTCGCCGACCTCGTCCCAGCCGACCATCCGGGGCAGCGGCGTCCACGGCGAGTGGCTGGAGACGAGCGGGATCTCCGCCATCACCGGGGCGTGGTCCGGGTCGGCCCGCTCCAGCCGGTGGAACGCCGCCAGGGTGTACTGGTCGGGCATCGGCGCGAAGCCGAACTTCGGCCCCCGGTAGCCGAGGTCCTTGGCCCCGTACATCCGGTCGTTGTCGAAGAACCCGGCCTCCGGCCACGGCTCGGTGAGGGCCGGCATCACCGTGACGCTGCGCCAGCCGGCGCGCCGGAACGCGCCGTTGAGGGTCAGCCGGTCGCCCGCGAGCAGGGTCTGGTATCGCTGCTGGTTGTCGGTCCAGGCTCCGGAGAGCAGGGTGGCGTGGGCCAGCCAGCTGCCGCCGCCGGCGGTCGGCGAGGTGAGGAACGCGCTCCGGGTGCCGTACCCGGCCGAGGCCAGGCGCCGGGTACCGGCGTCGAGGACGGCCGCCACCTGCGGGGCGAACTCCGGATCCTCGACCGCGTCCCGCCCGTAGCTCTCGACGAACGCGATGATCACGTCCTTGCCGCGCAGCGCGGTCAGCAGCTGGCTGCCCGGGACGTCCTGGTACGTGTCGACGGCGGTCTCGGCGGCGAACTCCTCGCGGTCCCGCATTCCGGCGTGGACCTGGAGTACCCGGTGGTAGGCGAGCCCGCCCGCGCTCTTGGACGCCACCGGCAGGCCCGGCACGATCTGCACGCCGAGCAGCGCGAGCCCGACCCAGGCGGCGGCGAGGACCGCGGTGCCGCGGGCCGCGTTGGCCCGGTGCCGGGCGACGATCCCGGCCAGCCGCCGCACGGCGAGCGCCATCAGCACCGGGATACCGACGGCGAGCAGCACCGCCGCGACCGCGGCGCCGATCGCGGCGGGGCGGCCGACCGCGTCGGTGAGGAACGCGACCGCGTCGTCGAGCAGCACCCAGTCGATCGCCGGGTCGAACTGGCGGTCGAAGGCGACGTAGAAGCCCATGTCCAGCAGCTTCAGCAGGGTCAGCAGACCCAGCCCGACCCCGATCAGTGCCGCCGCGAGCCGGCGGACCCGCCCCGGCACGAGCAGCAGGACGGCGAGACCGAGCACCGCCTCGAGCGGGAGGCGCAGGAACTGACCCGGGGCGAACCGGGCGAGCTGGTTCGGCGCCACGAGGGCGACGAAGACCAGCAGTCCGGCCAGGACGGTGAGGATGCCCGTCGCGGCCCGCCGTACGACCCCGCGCCGCCGAGGCGCCTCCGCCGTCGCCGGGCCGTCCGGGTCGGCGTCCGGCCCGGTCGGGGTACGCGCTCCGGCGTCCGGCCCCGTCGGGGTGCGTGATTCGGTCGGGGTGTCCGGGTCGGCGGTCGGCTCCGGGCCGGCCGGGTGGGGTCCGTCGTCGCCCGCGTGCGGGGTACGCGACCCGGTGTGCGGCTGCGCCGGGGTGGCGGCGTCCTCGGTGGCCAGGCCCGGCGTCATCGGGCGAACCCCGTGGCCGGCGAGTGCGTGATCCGGAGCTGGTCGAGCCGGGCCGGGTCGACGCCGACGCCGTCGACCCGGGCGCCACCGATCCTGGCGCCGGTGATCTGGGCGCTGGTGATCCGGGTGTTGCCGATCCCGACGTCGCCGAGCCAGCGTGGCGCCGTCCGGTGTGGTGCCGGCCGGACGGGCCGGGCCGCCGCGTCGTCGTGGCGGTGCCGCCACCGCCAGCGGATGTCCCGGCCGAACGACTCGACGAGCAGCGCCAGCGCCGCCACCAGCACCCCGACCATCACCGACCGGGGCAGCACGTCGGCCGCCGCGACCACCAGGACCACGCCCTGGGTCGCCGCCACCACCTTGCGCCAGTAGCGCGGCGGCAACGGCCCGGACAGCCAGCGGAACGGCCCCATCGCCGCGACGAAGGCGTACCGCATGCCGCCGATCGCGAGCACCCAGAGCCCGAGGGACGGCGCGGCGTAGCTGCTGAGCACCAGCAGCAGGACCGCGTCGACCTCCATGTCGAAGCGCGCCCCGAGCGGACTCGCCGTCCCGGTCCGCCGCGCCACCTGGCCGTCGACCGCGTCGAGCGCCAGCGCCACCGCGGCCAGCCCGACCAGCAGCGCCACCGGCACCGGCCGGGAGAACGACTCGGCGGTCAGGGCCGCCACCCCGCCGACGAGGATGCCCCGGCCCATGGTGACCCAGTCCGCCGGCCCCGGCCCGGACGACCCCGCCCGAACCAGGCCCCGGACCAGGAGGGCACAGCTGGCCACCCCGTATCCGAGACCCACCAGCCAACCGGCGGGTCCGAGGCCGACCGTCGCGGCGAGACCGGCCAACAGGAGGATCTGGACGACCAGTCCGGCGAGCGGACCGGTTTGAACCTTCGACATCGTTCCTCCGTGACTATCGTTGCGCCCCCGGCGACCGGTACGGAAAATCCGGCCGATCGGTTCGATCGGGTTTCCGAGACTTGACAGACTTCGGGGCATAGGCCGGATCAGCCCGGTGATCCCGGGGTCCGGCGAACGAGGAGGAGCGGATGACGTACGACGCCCACGCCTTCTGGCTGCGCGCGCCGGGGGAGGGCGAGATCCGTCCGCTGACCCTGCCCGAACCCGGCCCGGCCGAGGTGCTGGTCCGCACCCGCTACTCCGGAATCAGCCGGGGCACCGAGACCCTGGTCTTCACCGGCCGGGTTCCCGAGAGCCAGTACGCCGCCATGCGCGCCCCGTTCCAGGAGGGCGACTTCCCCGCGCCGGTGAAGTACGGCTACCTCAACGTCGGCGTCGTCGAGGTGGGACCGGCCGAGCTAGTCGGGCGTACCGTCTTCTGCCTCTACCCGCACCAGACCGCGTACGTCGTCCCGGCCACCGCCGTGGTCCGCGTACCGGACGGGGTGCCGCCGGCCCGGGCGGTGCTGGCCGGCACCGTCGAGACCGCCGTGAACGCGCTCTGGGACGCCCCACCGCTGGTCGGCGACCGGATCACGGTGCTCGGCGCCGGCATGGTCGGCTGCGCGGTCGCGGCCCTGCTCGCCCGGTTTCCCGGGGTCCGGGTCCAACTGGTCGACACCGACCCCGGTCGGGCCCCGGTCGCCGCCGCGCTCGGCGTCGACTTCGCGCTCCCGGCCGACGCGGAACCCGGCCGGGATCTCGTGGTGCACGCCAGCGCCAGCGACGCCGGCCTGCAACGGGCGCTCGACCTGCTCGCCCCGGAGGGGACCGTCCTCGAACTGAGCTGGTACGGCGACCGTGAGGTCCGCCTCGCGCTGGGCGGGGCGTTCCACTCCCGACGGCTGAGCATCCGGAGCAGCCAGGTCGGCACGGTGGCACCGGCCCGCCGGGCGAGCCGGAGTTTCGCCGACCGGCTCGCCCTCGCCCTGGACCTGCTCCGCGACCCCGTGTTCGACGTGCTGCTCACCGGCCGCTCCCGGTTCACGGAGCTGCCGGAGGTGCTGTCCCGACTCAGCACGGGCGAGCTGCCCGCGCTCTGCCATGTCATCGAGTACGCCGGAGAGTGATTCGTGTTCAGCGTGACCGTCCGGGACCACATGATGATCGCCCACAGCTTCCGGGGTGAGGTCTTCGGACCCGCCCAGCGGCTGCACGGGGCGACCTTCGTCGTCGACGCGACGTTCCGCCGGCCCGACCTGGACGCCGACGGGATCGTGGTCGACATCGGACTGGCCGCGGCCGAGCTGAAGGACGTACTCGGCGAGCTGAACTACCGCAACCTCGACGACGAGCCGGCGTTCGCCGGGGTCAACACCACCACCGAGGTGCTGGCCCGGACCATCGCCGACCGCCTCGCCGACCGGGTGCACGCCGGGCGGCTCGGTGCCGGGGCACGCGGACTGACCGGGATCACCGTCACCCTGCACGAGTCGCACGTCGCCTGGGCGAGCTACGAGCGGACCCTCTGAGGGAGACCGCCGTGCGGACCGTCCACGTCGTCCTGCCGAACGACATCGACGACCCGGGCAGCCCCAGCGGCGGCAACCACTACGACCGCCGACTCTGCCAGGCCCTGACCGCCGCCGGGTGGGCGGTGCACGAGCACGCGGTCTCCGGCGGCTGGCCCCGACCCCGCGCCGCCGAGCGGACCAACCTGGCGAACGTGCTCGCCGCGCTCCCCGACGACGCGGTGGTGCTCCTCGACGGGCTGGTCGCCTCCGCCGTACCGGAGGTGCTGGCGCCGCAGGCCCGCCGGCTCCGCCTGGCCGTCCTGCTGCACATGCCGCTGGACGCCGAGGACCCGGCGCTGGGCCGGGCCGAGCGGACGGCGCTGGCCCACGTGGCGGCGGTCATCGTCACCAGCGGCTGGACCCGGAGACACCTGCTCGACCGGTACGCGCTGCCGCCCGCCCGGGTCCACGTCGCGGTGCCCGGGGTGGATCCGGCACCGCTGGCGCCCGGCACCAGGGCCGGCACCGAACTGCTCTGCGTCGCCGCCGTCAGCCGACAGAAGGGGCACGACGTGCTGGCGGCGGCCCTGGCCACGGTCGCCGGCCTGCCCTGGCGCTGCCGCTGCGTCGGCTCGCTGCGGCGGGACCCGGAGTTCGTCGACCAGCTGCGCCGACGGCTCGCGGCCGACCGGCTGGCCGACCGGGTACGGCTGCTCGGCCCCCGGACCGGGGCGGCACTCGCCACCGCGTACGCCGAGGCCGACCTGCTGCTGTTGCCGTCGCGCGGCGAGACGTACGGCATGGTGGTCACCGAGGCCCTGGCACGCGGGATCCCGGTGCTGGCGACCGCCGTGGGCGGCGTGCCCGAGGCCCTCGGACACGCCCCGGACGGCAGCCGCCCGGGTCTGCTGGTGCCGCCGGGCGACCCCACCGCGCTGGCCGCCGCGCTGCGGCGCTGGCTCGGCGACGCCGACCTGCGGGCCCGGCTGCGCCTCGCGGCCCAGGGTCGGCGGCGCACCCTCACCGACTGGACGGTCACCGCCGCCCGGGTCGCGGACGTGCTGACCGCCCTTCCGACGACTCGTGCCCACCACCCCCACGGGAGACCGAGATGACCCTGTCAGGCCACGGTGTGATCGCCGACCCCGACACCGCCCTCGACTTCGCCGACTGGCTCGCGCTCCGGGAGGCCGCCGACACGGCGGCCCGGGCGGCCGACCTGGTGGCGCCGATCCGCCGGCACCTGGCCGGGGCACGCCGCGTCGTGGTCCACGATCTCGGCACGGGAACCGGCGCGATGGGTCGCTGGCTCGCCCCCCGGCTGCCCGGTCCGCAGCACTGGGTGCTGTACGACCGCGACGCCGACCTGCTGGCCCGGGCCCGCGCCGGGATGGTCACGCGGGCCGGCGACGGCACCCCGGTGACCGTCGAGACCCGGGAGCGCGACATCACCCGGCTCGGCGTCGCCGACCTTGCCGACGCCACCCTGGTCACCGCCTCGGCGCTGCTGGACATGCTGACCGCCGAGGAGGTGGCGCGCGTGGTGGCGGTCTGCGCCGACGTGGGCTGTCCGGCCCTGTTCACCATCTCGGTGATCGGCCAGGTGGCGTTCCGCCCGGCCGACCCGCTCGACGACGAGATCGCCGAGGCGTTCAACGCCCACCAGCGGCGGACCGTCGACGGCCGGACCCTGCTCGGGCCGGACGCGGTCGACGCCTGCGTCGCGGAGTTCGGCCGACGGGGCGTGCCGGTCACGGTCCGGCCGAGCCCGTGGCGGCTCGGCGCGGACCAGGCCGGGCTGCTCGCCGAGTGGTTCGCCGGCTGGCTGGGCGCCGCCCGCGAGCAGCGGCCGGAGCTGACCGACCGGACCCGGGCGTACGCCGAGCGCCGGCGGGCCCAGATCGCCGCCGGCCGGCTGGACGTCGTCCTCCAGCACCGCGACATCCTCGCCGGATGCCCGTGAACTGATCTGAACTGTTCCCGACCGGGGCACGTATAGCAGGTCGATGGTGACCACGGAGAGCCTGTCTGCGCAGCGTAGCGGCACCGGATGGGCCTGGGTACGGCTGCTCGCCGGGGCCGGGATCCTCGGTTTCCTGCTCTGGCGGGTCGGTACCGGCCCGTTCCTCGACGGACTGCGCCTGATCGACGGCACCGCGCTCGCGGCCGCGCTCGGCATCGGCCTGTTCACCACGGTCTGCTGCGCCTGGCGGTGGAGCCTCATCGCCGGCGGGCTCGGCGTACGGCTGCCGCTGGCCAGCGCCGTCGCCCGGTGCTACCGCGCGGTCTTCCTGAACGCCACGCTCCCCGGCGGCGTACTCGGGGACGTGGAGCGGGCCGTGCAGCACGGGCGCGACGCCGGAGACGTCGGCCGGGGGATCCGGGCCGTGGTCTGGGAGCGGACCGCCGGGCAGGTCGTCCTGCTCGTCGTCGCGGCGGTGCTGCTGCTGGTGCTTCCGTCGCCGGTGCGGCCGTACCTGCCGGGGGTGATCGCGGTGCTGGTGGCGGTCGGGGGAGTCGTCGCCCTGCTGCTGTGGGCGCTGCCCCGCGCCGGGTCGGCGCGCTGGACCCGCCCGCTGCGCACCCTCGCGACCGACCTCCGGCACGGTGTGCTCGGGCGGCGTACCTGGCTCGGCGTGGTCCTGGCCTCCGCCCTGGTGGTGGCCGGTCACCTGGCGACGTTCCTGGTGGCGGCCCGGACGGCGGGCGCCACCGCGTCCCTGGCCGAATTGGTGCCGCTGACGCTGTTGGCTCTGCTAGCCATGGGGGTACCGGCAAATGTCGGTGGCTTCGGGCCGCGTGAGGGTGTGGCGGCCTGGGCCTTCGGCGCCGCCGGCCTGACCGCCGCCCAGGGGGTCGCCACCGCGATGGTGTACGGGGCGCTGGTGCTGGTCGCCAGCCTTCCCGGCGCCGCCGTGCTGGTGCTCCGGCGACCCGGCCGGGTGAGGGCCACGTCCCGGGCGGGCCGCAGCCCGGCACCGCACTGACGAAGGAGAAGCATGTCGGAACCACTGCCGATCGCCACCGTCCGAACCCAGGTCACCGTCCCGCTCCGGTTCCCCGACGGGTACGCCACGACCGCGCGGGTCTTCTCCTTCGACGGGCTGGTGGACGCCCGGGAACACCTTGCCTTTGGCCTGGGGGACTGGGTGGCGGCGCGGGACCGGGGCTCGGCCGACGGGCCGGCGACGCTGGTCCGCCTGCACAGCGAGTGCCTGACCGGTGACGTCTTCGGCAGCCAGCGCTGCGACTGCGGCCCGCAGCTGCGGGAGGCGGTCGAACGGATCTCCGAGGCGGGCGGCTTCCTCCTCTACCTCCGCCAGGAGGGCCGGGGAATCGGACTGTACCCGAAGCTCGACGCGTACGCGCTCCAGGACACCGGACTGGACACGTACGAGGCGAACGTGGCACTCGGGCACGGCGAGGACGAACGAGACTACACGGCCGCCGCCCAGATGCTGGCCGCGCTGGGGGTGACGCGACTCGCCCTGCTCAGCAACAACCCCGAGAAGGTCGAGCAGTTGACCCGGCTCGGGGTGACGGTGACCGAGTCCGTCCCGACCGGGCTGTACGTCTCCCCGGCCAACGCCGGCTACCTGGCGGCGAAGGCGAGCCGAGCGGCCCGGGCCGCCGACCGTCCCGTCGTCGCCTGACTCGTCCCCGGCGCCATGAGCCAGCGAACCAGTCACCTCAGCGAGCGTCCGTACGTGCTGATCAGCTGCGCGACGTCGATCGACGGCTACCTCGACGACGCCACCGACCAGCGGTTGCTGCTCTCCAACGACGAGGACTTCGACCGGGTCGACGCGGTCCGGGCGAGCTGCGACGCGATCCTGGTCGGGGCGAACACGGTCCGGCTGGACAACCCCCGGCTGCTGGTGCGCTCCGCGGAGCGCCGAAAACGGCGGGTGGCCCGTGGCCTGCCCCCGTCGCCGATGAAGGTCACGGTGCTGGGCCGGGGAGAACTGGACCCCAACGCCCGGTTCTTCACCGAGGGCGACACCGAGAAGCTCGTCTTCTGCCCGCCCGCGGCCGTGGAGAAGGCCCGGGAACGCCTCGGCGGCCTGGCCACCGTGGTGGACGGCGGAGGCGACCCGGTCGAGCCGGAGCGGATGCTCGCCGACCTCGCTGCCCGGGGCGTACGGCGGCTGCTGGTGGAGGGCGGGGCGAGTGTGCACACCCAGTACCTGACCGCCGGGCTCGCCGACGAACTGCACCTGGTGATCGCCCCGTTCTTCGTCGGCGACTGTCGCGCGCCCCGGTTCGTCAGCGACGGCCGGTTCCCGTGGCATCCGGGCCGGCCGGCCAGCCTGGTCGAGGTCCGGCAGCTCAACGATGTCGTGCTGCTGCGGTACGCGCTCTCCGACCGGTTCGATCCGGCCCTGGTCGGGGCGGCCGGCTGCGTCAGCTGAACCGACGAACGCAACCCGGCCGGCGCGGGCGGGAGGCCCCTTACCCCCTGCGGCTCCGCGCGGGGCGCTACGACACCGTCAGGTTCACACCCTCGACGAGCTGCGCCTCGGTGTACTGAACCCGCGGCCCCGACCGGCCACCTCCACCCCGTACGGCCCCTTCCCGGCCGGCATCCCACCGATGTTGAACCAGAACACGCACGCCTCGGCCTGCGACGGGTCGTCCGGGTCGAGTACGGGGTCACCGTCGATGGTTGGCCGTCACCCATCGTGTTGTGGTGGTGCCACAAATCACATAGTCGACAGCTATCGATCAATCTTCATCGCGCTTGGTAGTAGATCGACTCCATGCGGGGTAAATAATCGAAGTCTTTCACTGTTCGTGATCGCCTGCGGCGCTGACGGCGCCGCCTGCGCCCCGAACGGGACTGCCAGACGCGGGGATGACTGTCAGTATTGGGAAGTGCTATCCCACTTCCCCGGGTGACGGATTTCTTCTGGAGAGAGAGGAGGGTCATGTATACCGACGCACCTCATGTGCGCACATGGATAGACCGGCACAACGCCCAAGTGGCTGACCAGAGGGTTTGCGCCCAATTTGAATCATTCCTTGCCGGTCTCCCGTGGGCTGGAAGTCATATCGATTGGCGTGTGATTCCGTACGAAACAATAGAACTTCCAATCGAGGTTGACGCCGAAACGTTGAAACAGTGTGCGGAAACAAGGTGGGGTAGACATGGGTGTTTGCTAATAATGTATAACGGTGACGAACCTGGGATCTTCTGTGATGTTACGACTGGCTTGAAAGATTTAGATCTTCTGTATAGCGCTGCGCCAGGAACGCGGTTTATATGCGGCGCCCGAATGGCTGGGCGCGGTGTGGAGCCCGTCTTTGATGACTTCGCCGAGTTCGATGGATCTTCGGTACTCGCATACGCGCGCACTCGGGGCTCAGCGTGACGATGCTTGGATGTGGTTGCCAATACGTACGGTAGTGGCTGGTTGTGCAGGTTGCCGAAGGTCGGCCTGGGTTGCCGTCACGGTTGCCGTCAGGAAATGCCAAGTATCCGAGAGCATCGATCGATGCTCGGATGGCCCATGTGCGGAGCTACTCGGTGGCGTGCCGCGTAGCGGTGCGGCGTCGATCCCCGGAAGCCGTCGCCGTGGCTGGGTGGTGAAGGGATCGTCACGGCTGCGGCCTGTCGAGGGCCCGACGCGTGGGTGGTGGCTCGGTGTTGTTGGGCGTGCGCGCGTGGCCGTAGGCCCGTAGCGCGTGCGCGCGGCCAGGCTCTGCCGGGCCGCTCTTGAATTAGGTATAGCAGTTTTGAGCCAGACATCCCGTACCATGCTTGTCTATCGGTCATTTCAGTCTTTTTCGGACTGCCGGCTGGCGTGTGGTGCGTGGTCGGGCTGGCGCCGTCAGGTGCCTGCCCGGTGGTGTTGGCGGCGAGAGGCGGTAGAGTGAGCCCTTTTCATCCTGAGTAGCGGCTGGTCTCGACGTGGTGCAGGACGAGGATGGCCTGCACGATCGCGGTCGCGCGGCGGGGACAGCAGCGCAGCTTGGCCAAGACCTTCCAGCACGTGAGCGTGGCGATGGCTCGCTCGCCGCGGGCGCGGATACGGGCGTGCGTACGATTGACGGCCCGCTGGCGGCGGGACAGTTTCGGCCGGTAGCGGTGGCGCTTGAACGGTGTGCGAACGCTTCCGCCGGCTCCCTATAGCCCTTGTCCGCGAAGGTCATCACGCCGGCGCTGGTCAGCGCCTCGATGATGCCGTGAGCGCGGGCGGCGCTCAGGTCGTGGATGGCGCCGGGCAGCGCGGGCGAGGCCCAGACCAGGCGGCCCGCCGCGTCCGCGGTGACCTGCACGTTCACGCCGTGCCGTTGGTGTTTGCCGGAGTAGTGGGGCCTCTGGTCGGCGACTCGGTCGATCGGTATCAGGGTGCCGTCGAGGATCGCGTGCGCCAGTTTGCGGATCCGCGCCATGGCGGTGGCCAGGTCGTCGGCGGCTGCGGCGAGCAGGTCGACAGCTTCGCGGACGTAGCGCCAGGCGGTGGTGATGCTGATGCCGAACCCGGCGGCGAGTCGGGTGTAGGTGTCGCCGTTGCGCAGGTGAGCGAGGGTGAGCAGGGCTTGGCGGCCGGGGTCGAGACGCCGCCACCGCGATCGACGCTGCCGGCGGCGGGTGCGAATGCGGTCGGCGAGGTGGTTCAGGGTTCGACTGGACAGGGGGATCGTGGCGGGGTGAGACAGCACGGCGAGGATCCCGGTCGGGCATCGGGTTTTGGTCGACTGCTGTCTTACCTGGAGCCTCGCCCTCATTCCTCCCCGCGAGCTGGGCTACGGGTCGGGGATGACCTGCTGGCGCAGGCTACGCCGCTGGACCGACGCCGGGGTGTTCGACCGGCTGCACCGCCTGCTGCTGGCCGAGGTGAACGCCGCGGGTCGGATCGACTGGTCACGCGCGATCGTCGACGGCGGACACATCCCCGCGAAGAAAGGGGCGAGGGGACCGGCCCGTCCCCGGTCAACCGGGGTAAACCAGGCAGCAAGCATCATGTGATCACCGACGGCGAGGGGACACCCCTTGCCGTGTTGACCACCGGTGGGAACGTGCCGGACATCAGCAGAGCCGTCGACCTGGTCGACGCGGTACCACCCATCGCCGGACGACGCGGCAGGCCCCGCCGACGGTTCCCCGTGCTGTTGGCGGACACGGGATACGACAGCGCCAGGTTCCGCACCGCCTGCCGGCAACGGCGCACCGGGCCGATCATCCCCCGCCGTGGGCGGAAGCACATCAAGGGACTGGGCAGGCTGCGCTACGTCGTGGAACAGAGCATCGCCCTGCCCCACCAGTTCCGCCGCCTGGCCGTCCGATGGGAACGCCACCTCGACCTCCACGAGGCGTTGGTCAGTCTCGACTGCGCCCTGATCTGCTGGAGGCGTCTGACCAAGCGAACAACCTCAAGATCGTGTTAGGAGCTCTTAGGTGGGATACACCTGGTAGACCGTCAGTCGATGCCCTACACGCAGGGTCTCTGTGGCGTTGTCGGCGCAGCCGTCCTCGCCCTGACCAGGCCGCATCGTCGAAAAGAGGACCGCCGAGCGTACGTCGCGCGTCCATCAGCGACCCCTCGGCAGGTTCCCTGGCGCGGATTCCCTGGCGCGGGGCCTCGGCGATGGATGACCGTGGGTCACACGCTATTCCAGTGGCTGCCCGGTACGGCGTACGCCTCCGGGGGCTGTGGAGGCGTACGCCGTACGACGGGTCGGGTCAGCGGGTGATGGTGCCGGTCTTGACGGCGGTGACGAAGGCGGCCCAGCCGGTCGGGCCGATGGTCAGGACGGGGCCGGTCGGGTCCTTGCTGTCGCGGAGGGCGACGATGCCGGGCAGGTTGTCGGCGACTTCGACGCAGTCGCCTCCGTTGCCGCCGCTGCGGGTGCTCTTGCGCCAGCGGGCGCCGGTCAGGTCAGTCATGGTGGACCTCATGGATGAGTGCATTGATCAGATTCTTTGATTGTCTCTCATCGGGGGCGAGCGCGGTGAGCCCCTGCCACACGTTTTCGTATGCGGTCAGCTCGTTCGGCTTATCGAGGTAGATCGCCCCGGTCAGCGACTCGCTGTAGACGACGGACGGCTCGGGCAGGCTGCGACCGCCGTTGCCGGGCGGGAAGTCGAGGATGACGAACGATCCCGCGATCGCTCCGGAGTGCGGCCCGGCGGCCAGTGGCAGTACCCGCAGCGAGACGTTCGGCAGTTCGGCGACCCGCAGCAGGTGGCGGAGCTGGTTGGCCATCAGCTCCGGGCCGCCGACGGTCCGGCGCAGGACCGCCTCGGAGAGGATCGCCTCCAGCCTGGGCGCCTTCGGCAGTCGTCGGGTGAGTAGGGACTGTCGCTGCAACCGGACGGCGACCAGACGCTCCCGATCCTCCTCGCTCATTGTCGGACGGTCGAGCCGGTAGATCGCGTCCGCGTACTCGCGCGTCTGGAACAGGCCCGGGATCAGCGTCTCGTCGTACCGACGCAGGTGGGAGGCGGCGGCCTCCAGGCCGACGTACAGCTCGAACCAGCTCGGGATGGCGTCGCCGTAGGCGTGCCACCAGCCCTTCGCCTTGGTCTCGATGGCGAGGCCGCGCATCGCCTCGGCCATCTCGGGCGAGACGCCGTACAGCTCGCAGAGCGCCTGCACGTCGAGCATCCGGATCGCGCCCAGCCCGCTCTCGATCCGCCAGACCTTCTGACGGCTGTACTCGAGAATCTCGGCGGCGGCGTCCAGCGTGACGCCGGCCTCGGTGCGGTACTGCCGCAGCAGCCGGCCGAGCTGTCGTCGCGGCACCGTCGAGCCGATCTCTTCTGCCATGTCGGATCTCCCCAGTTCCATGGCGCAACACTGTGGATGCCTGCCCCGCACCGCCCCGAGGTAACGGCAGAGAAAGTCGGTCCACGCTGCGGGTTTTCCTGCTCCGAAGCGTTGCGCTCTCACTCCGGACTGTTCCAGGATGGCGCCTGAGACGACAGATGTCGACACCTATCGTCATCTGCTGACAGGAAACTGCGTCGTGGTGCCGCCGTGGCACGGCAGCGACGCGGCGACGGCATATCCCCGGATCGAAGAGAGGCGGGCTCATCGTGCGTGTCGGGTGGTCACGGATCCGCCGGCTGAGACGGCCGGCAAGGCAGCGGCAGGGACAGAGCCGAGGACGGTGTTACCGGTCGGCGGCGTACGTGCCGTTGCGGCCGTGGCAGGTGCGGGACCGGCGCTTCCGGCTCGCCCGCGTCGGGCAGCGGGGCTACGACCGGGCCGAGGTTCGGGAGTTCCTCACCCGGGTCGCGGAGGACCTGGCCGCCGTGTACGCCGAGCTGGCCCGCAGCCAGCAGGAAACGGCCCGGATCAAGGACGCGCTGCGCCGCTGGCAGTCCGCGCAGGCCGGCACGGTCGGCGAGCGGGGCCGGCGGTGACCCGGTACGTCATTCACCTGCCGGTGACCGTGGCCGACCTGGATGCGGCGGTCCGGCTGGCCCGGGTGGTGGCCCGGACGATGAGCTTCCTGCCGCAGGTCGACGCGCAGGCGACGACCGTCGCGGCAGAGGTGGAGCACGCGGCGGCGGAGTCGGCAGAGGCGGCGGGGGCGGTGACGGGAGTGGAGGCGGTGGCGGATCCCGACGTACGCCATCGGGTCTTCTGCGACCGGCGGCTGCCCAGCGGCCGGCCCTGTCTGCTGCGGCCCGGCCACGACGGCGCCTGCTCCCGACGGATCGGGCGGCGGTCGTGCTGACCGGCGCGCGGCCGATACCCGAGTCGGCGGCGTGGCCGCCGTGCCGACCGGCGGCCCACCGCTCGCCGGTGCGACCGTGCCGCGCCGGCCCGTCCCACCACGTCTGACGACCCGTGACTCGAGAGAGGCGCCGAGGTGACCTCGTACGTCGTGCTGGCCGTGGTGGCGGTGCTCGGCTTCGCCGCCGGCCTGTTCCTGTTCAAGGTCAAGTCCCGTTGGTGCCGGCGGTGTGGCGCCTGGTTGACCTGCCCCGACTGTCGCAACCGGGTGCCGTACCCGTTTCTGCGCAACGACCGTGGCCCCGGCCAGTGGTGAGCCGGCCTCATGCTCCTGCCCGCCGTCGTCGTTTCCGGCAAGACGCGGCGGCGGGCAGGACCCCCACAGGACCCCCAGACTGAAGGATGGTGTTCCACCCGTGACCAGTGCACCGGCCCCGCTGGCCCGGCCCGGCGACGTCGTGCGGCTCGCCGTCGAGGACTACCTCTACGGCGACGCCCCGGTCACGGTACGGGTCGTCGGGATCGACGCCGGCCTGGACCGGATACCCGGCCTGGAATGGGTCCGGATCCTCGCGGTCGACGTCGCGGCACCGGACGGCGAACCGTTCACGACCGTCGAGCCTTGCGCGCCTGCTCCAGTACGGGAATGGCGGTGATTTTCTCCAAGCTCAGGCTGTCCCAGTACAGGCCGGCGGGACGGCGTGCTTGCCCACACCGGATGACCTCCTCCGGTGTCACGATCAGATCGACGCTGAAGTCATGCTTGGTCTCGGGCAGATCGTCCTCAACGACCTGCAGCGAATGCACCGTCGTCACGATGGTCGTGTTCGGCCCGATCAGTCCAGCCTCTCGTAGTAGCGCTACCTCGATGTCCGAGTAGCCCGCGCCCTTGCCCAGTCGCACCCCGCGCCGGTTGACCGCGACGCTTCCGCACACGATGAGGTCAACCGGCTTCATCTCCTCGACACCGATCTTTCGCGCCACGCTGGCGGCTACCTTGCTCGACGCGGCCTCACTGGGCGGCACGGTCAGCTTCGCGGGGTCGAGCACGTAGAACGGCAGGGCTTTGGCCAGCTTGGGAACTGCCATGTAGACCAGCTTGCCCTCCGCGAGCGCCCGTGCTCGGACGGGAAGCTGGGCCTTGTCGGGCACCGCCTTGACGACGTGGGCCGACTGCCAGACGGGCAGCTCAGCAAGGCGATGAGCAGCAGCCTCGGCCCCGTAGAAGGCGGGGATGCGTCCGTGTACGCCAGGCGGTACGGCTCGCTCCTGCTCCAGGAGCGTCCACACGCGTTCCCTGATCGCCTGCTTGGCCTGGTCGGTGCTTACGCCGGTCAACTCCGCTCCCTTACGCCGCCGCCATCAGGGGGAGCAGCCGGTCATACACATCCTGGACGACCGGCACCTGTCGCCAGGGCCGCAGCTCCCGGCCAGCACGGATACCGTGACGTGGTTGTCGTCCATGGGACGTCACGTCGCCGTCACCCTGGCCGGCGCTCGTCCTCGGCGCCGGGGTGGCTGGCGGGCGGCGGCGGGTTCGGTGGTGGCGGGTTCGACGGCGCAGGGTTGGCACTCGGCGGCGGATAGACGGCCGTCGGAGAGACGACGACGGGCGGGTACGGGTACGCCGGGCCGGAGCGGAACGGTTGCCGGTAGCGCGCGGCCCGGCGCTGGGCGGCGATACGCTGGCGGGCAGCGCGGTACTCGCGGAAGAAGCGTCTGGACGCGGGCCCGGCCAGCAGGACCGCCCCACCCGCGAGCAGCAGCGCGGTCAGCACCGCCGTACCGGTCATCAGCCACCGGTGCCACGGGATCGCGGCGAACGGGTCGGCGAGCACCACGGTGCCGGCGACCAGCACCGACAGCCCGGTGTAGACCCAGGTCATCGCGCGTGCGCCCGACCAGCCGTAGCCGTCGAGCAGCGTCAGCAGCACGGTCACCAGCACACCGCACACGGCGAGACCGGCCGCCAACAGGAGCAGCAGCGTGGCGACCGCGCCGGCCTCGGCGCTCTGCGCCAGGTCGCTGTAGTGGCGGCGGTACTCCGGGATCGCGAACAGCGTGGCGACGGCGGCGGCCAGCCAGAACGCGGACGCGCCGGCGTAGAGGTAGAGGGAGGCCAGCAGGCTGCCGGGACGCCTCGGCGCGGTCACGCCGACCCCGTCCCCGACGCCCGGCGCCGCACCAGCAGGTACGCCCCCAGCCCTAGCCAGGCCAGCACCGGCAGCCCGACGAGGACGTAGAACACCGGCATCCGGAGTGGCGAGGTCGGCGCCGGGAGGGGCGAGTACGGCGGACGCTCGCTGGTACGGCCGCCGAGCCAGGTGACGCCCGTGCCGTCCTCCGACGTCGGGGCGGACAGCGCCGTGCTCACCGTGGTGGCCAGCCGTGGCCGGTCGCGGGTGAACGCCTCCGCGCTGAGCAGCCGCTTCGGCACCCGGGTCAGGTCCACCCCGCCGTACACGTAGAGGTAGGTCACGACGTGGTCGCCCTGGCGGGTCTGGCGCTCCACCCGGAACTCGCCCTCCCGGTAGGACTTGACAAACCTGTCGAAAACCTCCTTGGGTTTCCAGCTGACCCGGGAGGGCCACGCACTGACGTCACCGGAGTCGATCAGGTGCCCGTACGCGGTCGTCTTGGTCTTGCTCCGCTGCCGGTACCATTCGGCCGCCACCCGGCTGGTGTAGACGCGCCGCAGGTCGGCGTACTCGGGCGCGGTGTTCACGGCCTTTTCCAGTTCGGGCAGGATCGTGTTCCGGTAGATCCGCTCGTTGTACTCGGTGTCCCGGCTCGCCTGGGTGGCACAGCCCGGGTCGGAGGCGGCGCCCTTGGCTCTGACGTACTCCGTCTCCATCTTCACCTCCAGCGGGGCGTCGATGATGAACAGCCTGTTGCCGTCCTCGCGCACCACCGCCGGGCGGGGAACGATCCACTGCCGCATGGACAGACACTTGGTCTCGCCGCGCAGGGAGTCCCAGAACGTCCGCCCCCGCCGGCTGTTCGGGTGGATCAACCGCGCCACCGTCTTCTTCATCTGCAGGTCCGCCTCGAGCAGGACCCGGCCGGCGTCGGTCGTGCCGAGCTTGGCGTCGATGATGCGGTGGGGTTCGTCCGGGTTGAGGTTGACGGTGAAGCTGGTCGGGGGCAGCGCCAGGAAGATGAAGAACGAGTCGGCCGCGAGCTGCGCCGCCCGGCGCCCGCCGAACGAGATCTCCTCGCCGGGCTTGGCGTCGACCCGGTACGCGTACTCGATTCCGCTGCCCAGCCCGCCGCTGTAGGTGTCGGCGACGTAGCGCAGTTCGAGCGTGGAGAAGTCGACGCCGCCGAGCCGGTCCACACCCACGTCGGATTCGTCGACGTCGGTGTACCCGAGATCCTCCGCCACCGCGGCGGCGACCCGGTCCTGCGCCGCGGCCTGCTCCGCGGAGTCGGGCGAGTTCGCGATCCCGTCGGTCGAGGTGCCGCCGGCCACATGCTGCCCCGCACCGGCCAGCGATCCGGCCGGTCCGGCGGCGGGACCGGCGGGGCTGGTCGGGCCGTTGGGGCCGCGCGGGTCGCCGGGACCGGCCGGGCCGGGCGGCGGCGGCATCAGCGGGTGCCGCCGGGGAATGGCCGGGGCGGGCCAGTAGCGGTGCTGGATACCGAGTCTGTCCAGGAGGTTACAGGTCTCCTCGGAGGGCTTCTCGCCGAAGATGAAGAACGCGACGGGTCTGACCCCGTTGGCCGCCTGCTCCCGGTCCAGCAGCCGCGCGCGCCGGTTGGCCTGCTTGAGCTTGATTCCGCCGCCGGCCTTGAACTCCAGGATCACCTTGCCGGGTAGGAAGGCGTCGACCTCGAAGTCGTTCCCCGGGTACCTCTCGCCGATCGTGTACCCGAGCCCCCGAAGGTTGAACTGCCGTACATAGTGGTTGGCGAACGCCTCACCCCTGGCCTCGCCATCCCTCGCCTCGATGTAGGCGTCCAGGAAGTCCGCCCAGGCCGCCCGCTTCTGCTCGGGCGACATGCGGTCCCAGGGGGCGCCGGCGGCGCGTTCGATCGCCGGCAGGGCCTCCTTCCACATGCTGAGCAGATGGTTCAGGCTGCCCACCTGGTCCCGGTAGGCCCGACGGCCCTGGATCGCGTTGAGGTTGACCGGGCGCAGGAGCTCCGAGTCCCAGGGCAACTCGGTGCGGTACGCCTCCACCGAGGGGTATTCGTATGGCGGAGGAACCTCGGCTGCGCTCGGCTCGTCGCGGCCGGTGTGGCTCGGCACCGGCCAGGATTCGCTTCTGGCGAATGCCGGTGTGCCGACCAGGGCCACGAGCATTACCACGATCAGCGCAATGGCACGGTTCGCTCTCGCCGTCCTGGCCACCTGTACCCCCAGGGCTCGGATCTGCCGCTGGGGAAAGCATAAAATCCAGCGTCGAACGTGAATCTATGACGCGAAGCTGTCGTGGTGGGCGCGGAGGTGTCCTGGCTGGAGCAACGCGGTCTGTAGGGCAAAGACGGGCGTCGACGTACTCTCCCAGACGCCGATCTTCTCGACGAAGGGATGGGAGCGGTCGTCGGCAAGACGGTCGTCACGATTCCATCGCCCGCCCAGGCCGCGCCGCAGCACCTCGCCCAGATACCAGGCCGCGCCCTCGACGAAGTCGCGGTGGGACGGGTCGTGCAGTTCCTCCGGGGTCGGCGTCACCCGCCGTACCAGCTCCTCCAGCGCCGGGAGGGAGTCGGCGGTGAAGTCCCAGCGGCCCTCCGGGGCGTACGTGGCGACCCAGCGATCGAAGGTGCGGGCGCGCTCGGCGAGCCACGCCGTCAGCCGCGGCGAGTCCGGATCCGGCGGGTCGGCCGACGTCGGCTCCTTGACCGGCCGCCATGTCGGCCGGTCCTGCCGGACGCGCCGTACCGCGCGCTCCCAGCGGTGGTAGACGGTGCTGAAGCGTTCACCGTCCTCGGCGCGCAACGCGGCGAGGATCAACGCTCGGGGAGACACCGGTGCCAGGCCGAGGAGGTCGTCCGGCCGCACCAGCGGCGGGTGCGGGGCCGACTCGGGCCAGATCCAGGCCCCGCCGCCCCGCCGCATCAGCGTCTCGCCCACGTACGCCACGACACCGTCGACAAACCGCTGCTCGCCGGGGTCGGCGAGATCGTCGGGACCGTCGAGCCGGTCGATGACGTGGCCCTCCACCGCCCGTAGCGAGGCGGCCGAATAGTCGAGGGAGAACTCCTCGGGCAGTTCGAACAGGCGAAGATACGCGATCTTCAGGCCGACGTCGCGCCGCCATCGGGTGAGCGCTTCGGCGGGTACGACCACACCACCAATCTACGGACGACCTCGCCGCGCGGCCCCGAGCCGGGCGAACGGGAGGTCCGAAGCGGTCAGGAGTGGACGGGCGCGAGGGCTCCCCAGCCGTCCGGGACGGCGAGACCGGCCGCGCGCCGGGCCAGGATCGCGGCGCCGATCCGGGCGCCGGTCGTGCCGAACGCGGAGGGGACCAGGTCGGGCGCGTCCCGCCAGGCCAGCGCCGCACCCAGCGTCTCCCGGACCGGGTCGAAGAGCTGCGCCCCCGCCTCGGCGAGCCCGCCGCCGAGGACGATCCGGGCCGGGTCGAGGGTCAGGGTGAGGGTGGCCAGGGCGATCCCCAGCGCCTCGGTCGCGGTCTCCCAGACCGACCGGGCCAGCGGGTCGCTCTCGACCGCCGCGGCGATGGCCCGGCTGTCCCGCCCCGGTGTCCCGCCGAGCCGGGCGTAGCGTCGGGCCAGCCCGCCGGCGGAGGCGTACACCTCCAGGCAGCCGCGCTGCCCGCAGCTGCACGGCTCGCCGCCCGGGAAGACCGGCATGTGGCCGACCTCCCCGGCCGACCAGGTGGTTCCCGGCACCGGCGCGCCGTGCACCACCACGGTGGCGGCGATGCCGGTGCCGAGCGGCAGCAGCAGGAAGTTGTCGAGCCCACGGCCCGCGCCGGCGACCGCCTCGGCGATTCCGGCGGCCCGGGCGTCGTGCCCGATCCCCACCGGCAGGTCCAGGTCGTCCTCGACGAGCGCCCGCAGCGGCACGTCCCGGAACCGGATGTTCGAGGCGTACCGCACCACCCCGGCGGTCTCGTCGACGATGCCGGGGGTCACCACCCCGATCCCGGCCGGGACCACGCCCCGGGCGAGCGCGTCGTCGCGGAGCCGGCGGCACAGCGCCCGTACCGCGTCGACCGGCTCGGCCCCGGTCTCGGTCTGCGACGGCACGACCACACTGTGTTGGATCCGGCCGGCACCGTCGACGATCGAGCCCTTCATCGTGGTCCCGCCGACGTCGACGGCGAGCACCGCGCCGTCCGGGTCGGGGGCGGGCACCTCCGTCACCGGACCCGCGGGACTCGCCGGATCGACCGGGCTCACCGGACCACCACGGTCAGGTCCGCGGTGAAGTCGCGGTCCAGCGGGAAGAGCGGACGGCGCACCCGCTGGTACGGCAGCCGGGTGAGATTCTGGTCGACGCCGCCCGGGGTCAGGGCGAGCCGCCAGTCGCCGGCCGCCTCGAACAGCTCCGGCTCCAGGTAGCCGATCTTGACCACGACCAGGTCCACCTCGTCCACCGCCACCCCGAGCCGGGCGTACGACGACAGCAGCCGGTACTGCATCCGCCGGGAGGTGACGAAGACACTCACCCCGCCGACCCGGATGCTGACGCACCGGCCCCCGTCCGGATCCTCGGCGACCGCCTCCAGGGTCCCGGTCAGGGTCAGCGGCCCCGGATCGCGCGGATCGATCCGGCCGCCGACCCGCACCTCGACCGGGGACCCGATCGGCTGGTCGGCGACCTGGGCCACCGCCTCCGGGTCGACGAGCGACGCGTAGACCGCCCGGACGCTCCCGTCCCGCAGCTCGGGGCGGGCCAGCATCCGGTCCAGCGCGAAGGTGACGTCGTCGGCGCCGCCGGCGCCGGGGTTGTCACCGGAGTCGCTGATGAAGAACGGCCGGCGGGCCGGGTCGGCGACCGCCGCCAACGCGGTGTCCAGGCACTCGTCCATCGAGCCGGTGGGGGCGACGAAGTCGAACTCGTCCCGGGCCGCCCAGAACGCCGCACCGAGTTCCCGGGCCGCCTCGGCGGTGGCGGTGGGGTCGGTGCCGGTGGCGACCACGGCACCCCGGCAGCGCGGCTGGTCGGCCCAGGCGAAGCCGATCCAGATCGCCGCATCGATGATCCCGTCCCGCGCCTCGACCTCGTCGAGCCGGGCGTAGAGGCTGCGGGCCGGCTCCTCCCGGGTGCTGGTCATCTCGCCGGGCAGCAGGATCGGCACGTGGACCAGGGCCTTGTGCGGCCGTTCCCCCCGGCGCAGCGCCGCGACGAGGTTGCGGGCGGCCCGCTCCCGGGTCTCCCAGACGTCGACGTGCGGGGCGGTGCGGTAGCAGGTGAGCAGGTCACAGGCGTCGAACAGGACCTCCGAGACGTTGCCGTGCAGGTCCATCGCGGCGGAGACGAACGGTTCCGGCCCGATCACCTCGCGGATGGCGGTGACCAGGTCACCCTCGGCGTCGTCCCGGCCGACGACGCTCATCGCGCCGTGGATGTCCAGCAGCATGCCGTCGATCGGTCCGGCCTCGGCCAGCCGCTCCACGATCTCGGTGGCCCAGGCGTCGTACGTCGCCGCCTCGACCGCCCCGCCCGGCAGCGCCCGGGCGTGCACCAGCGGGATCCACTCCACCCCGGCGGCCCACGGCGGGACCGGGGAGAGCCAGGCGTAGCGGGCGAGCAGCGCGTCGCCTCGGGTGACCTCGAAGTCGTGCGCGGTGCTCAGGTGCGGCGAGAAGGTGCTGGACTCGATGTGGATGCCGCCGATGGCGACACGGAGGGGACGGGGCACGGGTGGTGGCTCCTCAGGAGGGTCGTACGTCGGCCGTCGTGTGCAGCAGGTGCCCGAGGCCGATCAGGGCCGCGTCGGGGCCCGTGACGCTGGCTTCGATGATCAGGGACTGGGTCATGGACGGTAGGCAGCGCTCGTAGAGCATCCCGCGGGCGGCGGCCACGTAGACGTCGAGGCTGGAGAGTCCGCCGCCGATGACGACGGCGTCGGGGTTGAGGAAGTTGACCAGGCCGGAGAGGGCCACACCGAGCAGCCGTCCGGCGTTCCGGACCATTGCCACCACGGTCGGGTCGGCGTCGGCGACCGCGGCCATGATGTCCCGGGTGGTGGTCGCCGTCGAGCCCTGCTCGGCGAGTTGCCGGGCCAGGGCGGCGCCGCTGGCGACCGTCTCCAGGCAGCCCCGGCTGCCGCAGGAGCAGTGTCGTTCGCCGCTGTCCGCGACCCGGACGTGGGTGACGTCGCCGCTGAGCCCTCGGCCGCCGCGGAAGATCTGGCCCCCGGTCACCAGGCAGGCGCCGATGCCGGTACCGGCCTTCACGTAGATCATGTCGCCGGTGTCCCGGCCCCGGGTGATGTGTTCGCCGATCGCCGCCGCCTTGGCGTCGTTGTCGACCACCACGGGCACCTGGAAGAGGTCCCGGAGGTGGCTGCGGGCGTCGACGCCGCTCCACCCGGGCATCCGGGCCGGGCCGACCAGTCGCCCGCTCGGGTACTCCACCGGACCGGGCAGGGCGACCCCGACCCCGAGCAGGGCCTGACCGGGCGTGGTCGCGGCGGAGAGTCGGGCGTACGTCGCCGCGACGACGTCGAAGACCTCCTTCGGGCCGGCGGCGATGTCGATCGCCACCTCCTCGGTGGCGCGCAGCTTGCCGCCGGGGGCGCAGAGTCCGACCCGGGCGTGCCGGCCGCCGAGTTCGGCGACGGCGTACACCCCCTCGACCTCGCGCAGCCGCAGGATCCGGGGGCGCCGGCCACCGGTGGACCGCCCCACCCCCTCCTCCAGGATCGCGCCCTCCTCGAGCAGTCGGCGCACCAGGGTGGTGACCGTCGAGGGGGCGACCTGCAACGCCTCCACGAGGTCGGCCCGCGACGTGGCCCGGCCGCTCGCGAGCAGGCTGAGGGTCTGCTCGCGCAGGGTGGCGGAGATCGATGATTCCGACATTCCTCTCCTCCTTCGGGCCGGTCGTCCGGCGCTGCCTCAGCCTGTCAGGGTGCACAACGGCCAGGGATGTACGCCGGGGACACCGCGAAGAGTATCGGACGATGCTTCGCCGACTTAGATCGTAGCCTGGCCGAAGTTGCCGAATAAAGGGGGTTAGTTTCGTTGACTAGGAACTTCTAGCCGGCTACATTCTCCGCATCACAGGTCCCGGAGCAGCACCAGAGGCTCGAGCAGCGGCATCAGGCGGCTGGACGCGAAGGGAATGCCGCGAGCGCCCGGAGACGCGGGGCACGTGCACATCAATCGAGGAGATCCATGAGGAGTAGATTTCACGGGCGCGCACTCCGCGGCGTGGTGGCGCTGACCGGCGCCGTGGCCATCGGAGTGAGCATGGCTGCCTGTGGCGGCGGTGGGTCGTCGAAAGAAGGCGGAAGCCAGGGCAAGGACACCGTCACCGTCGCCTTCCGTACCCCCAACTGGATCCTGCCGATCTCGGCGCCCGGCTACACGCAGGGGGAGAACGCGATCTTCGGTCAGGCGCTGTACCGCTCGCTCTACCAGTACCGGCTCGACGGCACGGCGCAGTACAACATCGACCCGAACCGGTCGATGGCCGAGCCGCCGGTGGTCAGCGACGGCGGTAGGACCCTGACCATCACGCTGAAGGACAACACCTGGTCGGACGGCAAGCCGATCACCACCCGCGACATCCAGTTCTGGTACGACCTGGTCACCGCGAACAAGGACAAGTGGGCGTCATACCGGCCCGGCGGCTTCCCGGACAACGTCGAGAAGTGGACGATCAAGGACGAGAAGACGTTCTCGATCACCACCAAGCGGGTCTACAACACCGCGTGGTTCGTGGACAACCAGCTCAACCGGATCACGCCGCTGCCCCAGCACGTCTGGGACAAGGACTCCCCGGACGCGCCGGTGAGCAACCTGTCCAGCACCCCCGAGGGCGCCCGGAAGGTCTTCGACTTCCTCACCGCGGCGTCCAAGGACCCCAAGACGTACGACTCCAACGAGCTGTGGAAGGTCAACAGCGGCCCGTGGAAGCTGGAGAGGTACGTGCCCAACGGCGAGGTCACCCTCGTCTCCCAGCCGAACTACTCCGGCACCGACAAGCCGAAGCTCAAGAAGGTCGTGCTGCGGCCGTTCACCAGCGACGACGCCGAGTTCAACGTGCTGCGCGCCGGTGAGATCGACTACGGGTACGTCCCGGCGGCGCACATCTCGCAGGAGGACTACCTCAAGTCCAAGGGCTACACCATCTCGCCCTGGTACGGCTGGTCCATCACCTACCTGCAGCTGAACTTCAACAACCCCAAGACCGGCGTGCTGTTCAAGCAGCTGTACCTGCGGCAGGCGCTGCAGATGCTGATCGACCAGAAGACGATCAGCAAGGTGATCTGGTCCGACACCGCGGCGCCGACCTGTGGCCCGGTGCCGCCCAAGCCGGGCACGAACACCGCGGGCGAGGGCTGCGTCTACTCCTTCGACCCGGAGCAGGCCCGGCAGCTGCTGGAGAGCCACGGCTGGAAGGTGACCCCGGACGGGGAGACCACCTGCGTCAACCCGGGCAGCGGGCCGAACCAGTGCGGCGAGGGGATCGCCGCCGGCACCCCGCTGAAGTTCACCGTCACCAGCCAGACCGGCTTCACCGCGACCACCAAGATGTTCGCGGAGATCAAGTCGCAGATGGCGAAGCTGGGGATCCAGCTCACCATCAAGGAGGTCCCGGACTCGGTGGCGGTCACCCCGGCCTGCAAGCCGAGCGAGCCGAGCTGCACCTGGGACATGTCCTTCTTCGGCTCCCAGGGCAGCTGGTACTACCCGGCCTTCGCCAGCGGTGAGCGGCTCTTCGCCACCGACGCCCCGGTCAACCTCGGCAGCTACAGCGACCCGGAGGCGGACCGGCTCATCGAGGCCACCCAGTTCTCCGGCGACGAGAGCGCGCTGAAGGCGTACAACGACTACCTCGCCCGGCAGCTGCCGGTGCTCTGGATGCCGAACCCGGTCTACCAGGTCTCGGCGTACAGGTCGGGGCTCCAGGGGGTCGAGCCGCAGGACCCGATGAACTACATGTACTTCCAGGACTGGTCCTGGAAGTAACCACCCACTGACCGTCCGGCCCCGGTGGCGTCCGCGCCACCGGGGCCCGACCCGAACAGGAGCGGCCCAGGTGGTCCGGTACCTCATCACACGCTTGGGTCAGGCCCTCGTCGTCGTCCTGCTCGTGACGGTGATCGCCTTCCTCATCCTGCACCTGCTGCCCGGCGGCGCCGCCCGGGCCACGCTGGGCAAGGAGGCGACGCTGGAGCAGCTGGCGGCGTTCAACCACGAGATGGGCTACGACCGGCCCTGGATCCAGCAGTACGGCATGTTCATGCAGCGCCTGCTCCAGGGCGACCTCGGCTACTCGTACCAGCTCAACCAGTCGGTGAGCGAGGCGATCATGCAGCGGTTGCCGAAGACGATGGTGCTGTCGCTGCTCTCGACCCTGCTCGCCATCGTGGTCGCCATCCCGCTCGGGGTCATCCAGGCGGTACGGCGCAACCGCTGGCCGGACTACGTCATCACGTCGCTCTCGCTGCTGGCGTACGCGACGCCCATCTTCTTCCTGGGCCTGATGTTGATCATCCTCTTCTCGCAGGTCTGGCCGGTGCTGCCGCCGGAGGCGCCGCAGGGCTTCACCGTGGCGGAGGTCCTCTCCGACCCGGCCGGGCTCGTCCTGCCCACCGTCACCCTGGCCATCGTCACCATCGCGGTCTACTCGCGCTACGTCCGCTCCTCGATGGTCGACAACCTCAACGAGAACTACGTCCGCACCGCGCGCAGCAAGGGGCTCTCGGAGCGGCGGGTGGTGCTGCGACACACCCTGCGCAACGGTCTCTTCCCGGTCATCACCCTGCTCGGCATGTACCTGCCCGCGCTGTTCAGCGGTGCCCTGGTCGTCGAGTCGCTCTTCAACTACCCCGGCATGGGGCAGCTGTTCTGGCAGGCGGCGCTGAAGCGCGACTTCCCGATCCTGCTCGGGGTCACGCTGATCATCTCGATCGCGACGGTCGTCGGCGCCCTCCTCGCCGACCTGCTCTACGCCGCCGTCGACCCCCGGGTCCGACTCCGCCGGAGCGCGTCATGACCACACTCTCCACGGCGGCGAACGCACAGCCGGACACCGGCGCACCGACCCCGGGCGAGGCGGCCGAGGCGCCGCTCCGGGGCATGTGGCGCCAGGGACTCATCGTCTTCTGCGAGAACCGGCTCGCCCTGGTCGGGCTGGGCCTGTTCGTGCTGCTGGCCGGGTTCTGCTTCCTCGGCCCGCTCTTCTACCACACCGACCAGGTGCACACCGACCTCACCCAGGTGCACCTGGCCCCGGGCGAGCAGGGGCACCCGCTCGGCACCGACGGCGTCGGGTACGACCAGCTCGGGCGGATGATGCTCGGCGGGCAGACCTCGATCGTGGTCGGGCTCGCGGCCGGACTCCTCGCCACCGCCCTCGGCACCATCTGGGGCGCGGTCGCCGGCTTCGTCGGCGGCTGGGTCGACGCGGCGATGATGCGGGTGGTCGACGCGATGATGTCGATCCCCTCGCTCTTCCTCTTCATGCTGCTGGCCGCGATCGTCACGCCGAGCGTGCCGATGCTGATCCTGATCATCGGCGCGTTCGCCTGGCTGGGGCCGGCCCGGCTGGTCCGGGGTGAGGCGCTGACGCTGCGGTCCCGCGAGTACGTCCAGGCGATGCGGGCGATGGGCGGCACCGGTGCCCGGGCCGTCCGCCGGCACATCGTGCCGAACGCGATCGGCACCGTGATCGTCAACGCGACCTTCCAGGTCGCCGACGCGATCCTCTACGTCGCGTACCTCTCCTTCCTCGGCCTCGGTGTGCCGCCGCCGGCGGCGAACTGGGGCGGGATGCTCTCCGACGGTCTCGCCGACGCCTACAGCGGCCACTGGTGGCTGCTGTACCCGCCCGGGATCGCGATCATCCTCATCGTCCTGGCCTGCAACTTCATCGGGGACGGGCTGAGGGACGCCTTCGAGGTCCGCCTCCGGCGGCGCTAGGCAGGAGTACGAGATGACCGCATCGAACGAGCTGACCCGTCTCGGTCCGGCGCCGGACCAGTCCGGCACCCAACCCCTGCTGGAGCTGCGGGACCTCGACACCGACATCGCGCTGCGTCGCGGCACCGTGCACGCCCTCGACGGGGTCGATCTCCAGGTGATGCCGGGGGAGACCCTCGGCGTGGTGGGCGAGTCCGGCAGCGGCAAGACGATGACCGCGCTCTCCATCATGGGGCTGCTGCCCCCGGGCGGCCGGGTCACCGGCGGGGAGATCCGCTTCGAGGGTCGTGACCTGCGCTCCCTGCCGGCCGACGAGGTACGGCGGATCCGGGGCGTCCGGATGGGCATGGTCTTCCAGGACCCGCTCACCTCGCTCAACCCGACGATGCGGATCGGGTTCCAGGTCGCCGAACCACTCCGGGTGCACCAGGGCGTCGGCAAGGCGGAGGCCCGGGAGCGGGCCATCGAGATCCTGCGCCGGGTCGGCATGCCCCGCCCGGAGCGGATCGTCGACAACTACCCGCACGAGCTCTCCGGCGGCATGCGGCAGCGGGTCGCGATCGCGATGGCGTTGGTCTGCTCCCCGCGGCTGCTCATCGCCGACGAGCCGACCACCGCGCTGGACGTCACCACCCAGCGGCAGATCCTCGAACTCATCGACGACCTGAAGGACGAGTTCGGGATGGCGGTCATCCTGGTCACCCACGACCTCGGGGTGATCGCCGGCCGGGCCGACCGGGTCGCGGTGATGTACGCCGGCCGGGTGGTGGAGACCGCGGCGACCGGGGAGCTGTTCCGGTCGCCCCGGCACCGATACACCGAGGCGCTGATGGAGGCGCTGCCCGAGTCGGCGATCCGGGACGACGGCGCGCACGCCCGGCTCTACAGCATCCCCGGCCTGCCGCCGGACCTGTCCCAGCCGCTGACCGGCTGCCGGTTCGCGCCCCGCTGCCGGTACGTCACCGCCGAGTGCCGGACCACCGAGGTGACCCTGTCGACCGGTCCGCACCAGCACGCCTGCCTGCACCCGGTGCCGGCGACGGCTCCCGCCCCGCTCGCCCGGACCGCGCCGGCGGCCCCGTCCGCCGACGCCGGCGGGACCCCGCCGGCCGCCGACGACCGGACCGCGCCGGCTTCGGCTGCCGAGCCCGTGGCGGCTTCGGCGGCCAAGGCCGTGGCGGCCGAGCCCACGGCGGCCGAGCCCGCGGTGGCTCCGGCGGCCGGGTCCGCGGTGGCCGAGCCCGCGGCGGCGCCGATCCTGTCGGTCCGCGGGCTGGTCAAGAACTACCCGGCCGGTGGCGGGCTGTGGCGGCGGTCAGCCGGACAGGTGAGCGCCGTCGCCGGGGTCTCCTTCGAGGTACGTCCCGGCGAGACCTTCGGCCTGGTCGGCGAGTCCGGCTGCGGCAAGTCGACGATCGGTCGGCTGGTGGTGGGGTTGGAGACGCCGACCGCCGGCCAGATCGTGCTGGACGGCACCGACATCGCCACCCTCCGCGGGCGAGAGCGGCGCCGGATGCACCGGCAGGTGCAGTTGATGTTCCAGGACAGCTACGCGGCGATGAACCCGCGGATGCGGGTCGACGCGATCCTGGCCGAGCCGCTGGAGATCCAGCAGGTCGGCAACGCCGCCGCCCGCCGGGCCCGGATCGCCACCCTGCTCGACCAGGTCGGGCTCTCCCGCCGCGCGCTGGAGCGCTACCCGCACGAGTTCTCCGGCGGTCAGCTGCAACGGATCGGGCTGGCCCGGTCGCTGGCGCTGCAACCCCGGCTGATCGTCGGGGACGAGCCGGTCAGCGCGCTGGACGTCTCGATCCAGGCCCAGGTGCTCAACCTCATGCGGGACCTCCAGCAGGAACTCGGCCTGGCGTACGTCTTCATCAGCCACGACCTCTCGGTGGTCGACTACATGGCCGACCGGATCGGCGTGATGTACCTGGGCAAGCTGGTCGAGGTCGGCCCGGCCCGGGAGGTGGTCCGGGCCGCCCGGCACCCGTACACGCAGGCGCTGATCGACGCGGTGCCGACGGTCACCCCGAACGCGGAGGCGGCCCGGTCGGGCATCGCGATCCGCGGCGAGCTGCCCAGCGCACTCAACCCGCCGACCGGCTGCCGGTTCCGTACCCGCTGCCCGTTCGCCCAGGAAATCTGCGAGACTGAGCCGCCGCTGACCGGCGGCGTCCACCAGGTGGCGTGCCACTTCCCGCTGCGCCCGGAGTCGACGGCGTCGACCGCCGGGTCGGCCGACGGCGTCCCGGCCGTGAACGCCGTACCCTCCGCCGAGGCGGCCCGGTGACCGCTCCGGACCGGCCGCTGGTCGAGATCTGCGTCGGCGACGTACCGGGCGCGCTGGCCGCCGAGGCCGCCGGCGCCGACCGGGTGGAGCTCTGCGCGGACCTCGGCCAGGGCGGCACCACGCCGAGCCTGGGCGCGGTGGCGGTGGCGCTACGGACGCTGCGCCGGGTCGGGGTACGGGTGATGATCCGGCCGCGGGGCGGGAACTTCGTGGTCAGCGAGGTCGAGGAGGAGGTGATGCGCGCCGACATCGCGGCGATCCGCGAGCTGCCCAACCCGCACGGCCTCGCCGTCGGGGTGGTGTTCGGCGCGCTCACCCCCGACGGTGAACTCGACCTGCCGGTGCTGCGCCGGCTCATCGCGGCGGCCGGGCCGCTGCCGGTGACCGTGCATAAGGCGTTCGACGAGGTCGCCGACCAGCAGGCCGCGTTGGACGAGATCATCGCGCTCGGCGCCGACGCCGTCCTCACCTCGGGGGCGGCGCCGACCGCGCTGGACGGCGCGGACCGGATCGCGGCGCTACGGGCCCGGGCCGGGGACCGGCTGCGGGTCATCGTCGGCGGTGGCGTCCGCGCGCACAACGTGCGAGAGGTGCTGGCCCGGACCGGGGCGCGGGAGGTGCACCTGCGGGCGCCGGTGCACCGCGACGGCCGTGAGGCCACCGACGGCGCCGAGGTACGCCGGGTCGTCGCCGCCGTCCGTACCCGCTGACCTGGTCGGCGGCGGAGGGTCTCCGGACGGCGGTCCGAGGTCGACGCCCGCGGGCCGGCGGCGGCCGGGTCGGTGGCGCCCCGGGTCGGCCGTCCCGGTCCGCCGTGTCGGACGAGCGCCGGCGGACGAGGCCGCGCCGTGCGGAGACCACCGGACTTGAGTGGAGATTGCTCGGCTCGGGGTGGGAAAGCCTGGCGGCGGGAAACCGCTCTGCGGTGGGAAACCGTCGTGGCGGACGCCGGGAAATACAGAACAAACACTCCCCGCCACCTTCAACGTATATCCCACCCCGGGGCTTGCGGCAAGACCCGGGTCGTGCCGCAGAATCGCTGGCCGAAGCCGACGCCGGCTGACACAACCTTCGTCACCCCGAACCACGCAGCGCTCGGGCAGCGCGTCCGACCGCGCAAACCGCCGGACCGCAAGGGTTCACGGGAATCGCGAAAAGCGTTTGTCATCGGCGACGTGTCGCATGCGCCCGAGCCGACGAATCGACGACGGAATTCGCGGCGCGGTGTCGGGACCTGTCGGGAACTCGGTGCGGAGTCGCGCGTACGCGCCGCCGCAGAATGGAGCTGATGACGTGAACCGGTTGGCGCACGACGTGTTCGACCTCCCGGACCGGCTGGCCCACAAGGCCGACCCGGCGCTGATCGCCGGCGACGTGCGGCACTTCGCGGCCGTCGCGGAGAGCCTCGCGCAGTCGATCGCCGAGCTGTCCGAGCGCCTCGACGCCGTACGCCGGGCGCCCGGCGGCACGGGCCGGCGGGCACTGGACCGGGACCAGGAGGTCCGCCGGCTCACGGCCCGCCTGCGCGCCCTGCGCCGCTACCGCCTGGACCTGTGCCTCGGGCACATGGTCAGCGCGGACGACCCCGAACCCCGGTACATCGGCCGATTCGGCCTCACGGACAGCGCGGGCCGCCGGCTGCTGATCGACTGGCGTTCCCCCGCGGCCGAACCGTTCTTCGGGGCGACCCACGCCAACCCGATGGGCCTGGTGAGTCGCCGCCGGTACCGCTGGACCCGCGGCCGGATCACCGACTACTGGGACGAGGTCTTCACCCCGGACGGGTTCGAGGGGCACGCCGCCGCGCTCGACGACCAGTCCGCCTTCATCGCCAGCCTCGGCGCGAGCCGGTCACCCCGGATGCGGGACGTGCTCAGCACCATCCAGGCCGACCAGGACGCCATCATCCGGGCGGGATCCCGGGGTGCGCTCGTCGTCGACGGTGGTCCGGGAACCGGGAAGACCGTCGTCGCGCTGCACCGCACCGCGTACCTCTGCTACTCCGACCCTCGGCTGCGCAACCGCCACGGCGGCGTGCTGGTCGTCGGCCCGCATCAGCCCTACCTGGCCTACGTCGCCGACGTTCTGCCCAGTCTGGGTGAGGAGGACGTGCAGATCTGCACCCTGCGGGACCTCGTCGCCGAGGGCGCCACAGCGGCGGTCGAGACCGACCCGGAGGTGGCGCGCCTGAAGGCGTCCGCGGACCTGGTGCGGGCGGTCGAGGCGGCCGTGCGGTTCTACGAGGAACCGCCGACCACGGGGATGAGCGTCGCGACCGACACGTCCGAGATCTGGCTCGGCGCCGACGACTGGGCCGAGGCGTTCGACGCGGTGGAACCCGGTACGCCGCACAACGAGGCACGCGACCAGATCTGGGCGGCGCTGCTCACGATCCTGCTGGACCGGTACGACGGCGACGAACCGGCGGACCTGGTCCGCGCGTCGCTGCTGCGCAACCGGGAACTGCGCACCGCCCTGCACCGCGCGTGGCCGCTGCTCGACTCGGCCGACCTCGTCGGCGACCTGTGGTCGGTCCCCGCCTACCTGCGCCGGTGCGCGCCCTGGCTCAGCCCGGACGAGGTCCGGACGTTGCAGCGGGCGGACCCGCGGGCCTGGACGGTCTCCGACCTGCCGCTGCTGGACGCGGCACGGCAGCGGCTCGGCGACCCGGAGGCGGCCCGGCGTCAGCGCCGACACGACGCCGTGCTCGCCGCCGAACGCGACCGCATGGCCAGGGTCGTCGACGACCTCCTCGCGTCCACCGTCTACGACGACGGCGAGGGCGTGCTGGTCATGCTGCACGGTCAGGACATGCGGGAGGCCCTGGTCGACGAGAGCGCGCTGCCCCACGCCGACCCGGACCGGCTCGCCGGCCCGTTCGCGCACATCGTCGTGGACGAGGCCCAGGAGCTGACCGACGCGGAGTGGCAGATGCTGCTGCGTCGGTGCCCGTCCCGGAGCTTCACCATCGTCGGTGACCGTGCCCAGGCCCGCCACGGGTTCACCGAGTCGTGGCGGGAACGGCTGGAGCGGGTCGGGTTCGACCGGATCGAGCTGGCCTCCCTGACCATCAACTACCGTACGCCCGAGGAGGTCATGGCGGAGGCCGAGCCGGTGATCCGGGCCGTGCTCCCGGACGCCAACGTGCCGACCTCCATCCGCCGCGGTGGTTGTCCCGTCGTCCACGGATCCATATCGGAGCTGGCCTCGATCCTCGACACCTGGCTGGCCACGCATCCCGAGGGGACCGCCTGCGTCATCGGCGATCCCACGTTCCGCGAGACGGACCGGGTCCGGTCGCTGACCCCGGAGCTGGCGAAGGGACTCGAGTTCGACCTGGTCGTCCTCGTCGACCCCGAGGCGTTCGGCACCGGTATCGAGGGAGCGGTCGACCGCTACGTCGCGATGACCCGGGCGACCCAGCAGCTCGTCGTCCTGCACCGCTGACGATGTCGGGTCCGGACGCCGTGACCGGAGCCCGTCGATCGTGGAGCGTGCGGGACCGGACCGCCGGGCTCGCCGAGGCCCAGGGGGCGGCGCGTCCGCCGACCCGACGGTCCGCCGGGCTCGCACGCGTCGCGGTGGGCGGCCCTGGGATGGTCGTGTCGGTGGCCTTGGGTATGCTCCCGCACGGCGAGGCCGTAGCGCAGAGGTCGTCGCGCCTTGACAGCAAGCTTGGAGGACGCCGGTTCGAATCCGGCCGGCCTCGCCACTCAGCACACGGGGGAGGGGGTCGTGTCCGTCGACCGCGCCGAGGTGGCGGCCTGTGTGGCCGTCCTCGCCCGCCTCGACGACGCGGACCTCGACGAGTCGACCCGTGCCGAGCTCGAGCGCGCCGTGGTGACGGCGTACCGGGGGGTGAAGAAACGGGCCCGGTCCCGTCGCGCGACGCGGAGCCGGGAGGCCGACCGCGCCCTCCTCGCCACCGCGACCCGCTTCCACACCGAGATCCCCGATCCCGCGCCGCCCGATCCTGATGCGACTCCCGCCGCGCGCGCGGTGACGCCGGCCGAGGCCGTGGCGGAGCCGGTCGCCGCCGATGCGGCGCCCGCCGGCCCGGCCGGCCCCGGCACGCTCCGGCGGGCGCGCCGCTGCTACGTCTGCAAGACGCCGTACCGCCAGGTCGACGTCGACTACCACCTGATGTGCCCGCCGTGCGCGGAGGAGAACCGCCGTCGGCGGTACGCCCGCTGCGACCTGACCGGCCGGACGGCCGTGGTCACCGGAGGGCGGGTGAAGATCGGTTTCCACACCGCCCTGAAGCTGCTCCGGGACGGCGCCGAGGTCATCGTCACGACCCGGTTCCCACGGGACGCGGCCCGCCGGTACGCCGCGGTGCCCGACTTCGACGACTGGGCCGACCGGCTCTACGTGCACGGGCTCGACCTGCTCGACCTGCCCGGCCTGCTCGACTTCATCGGCCTGGTCCAGCGGCGCTTCGCCGGGCTGGACATCCTGATCAACAACGCCGCGCAGACGCTGTACCGGCCGGCGGCGTACTACCGCGAGATCCGGCAGGCCGAGACGACGGCGCTGAGCGGGCCGGCGGCCCGGGTGGCGATCGGCGGGTCCACCCCGGCGCCGACCGACGGCCCCGCCCTGCCGGCCAGGCTGGACGCCCTCTTCCCGCCCGGCCTGCGCGACGAGACCGGCGAGCAGCTCGACCTGCGCGACGTCAACTCCTGGGTGCTCCGGGACGCTGACGTCAGCCCGCACGAGTGGCTCCAGGTGCACGTGGTCAACGCGTTCGCGCCGTTCCTGCTCACCTCCCGGCTGCGTCCGCTGATGGAGACGAGCGTCCACCCACGACGGTACGTCGTCCAGGTCTCCGCCATGGAGGGCAGTTACTCGCGGTCGACCAAGACCGTCCGCCACCCCCACACCAACATGGCGAAGGCGGCGCTCAACATGCTGGTCCGCACGGTGGCGGCGGACTACCTGACCAGCGGGATCCATATGAACAGCGTGGACACCGGCTGGGTGACCGACGAGCGCCCGCATCCGAGCAAACGCGCCCAGCGCGACCTCGGCTTCCGCCCACCACTCGACGTGATCGACGGCGCGGCCCGGGTCTACGACCCGATCGTGCGGGGCGAGGCCGGCGCGCCGGTGAGCGGCCTGTTCCTCAAGGACTACCGGAGTGTGCCCTGGTGAGCGAACCGACCCCGGTGCGCTGCCCGATCATCGCCAACCCCGAGACCGGGCTCGCCGCGCCGACCGACTTCGACCCGCTGCTGGCCCGCCTCGCGGTACCGGACGCGGTCTCGGACTCCGAGGTCTTCCCGCGCGGTACGCTCCGGGCCGACGGCCGGCTCGACCTCTGTAAGCAGGGCCTCGGACCGGTGCAGACCGGGCGGATCGCCGCCGCGGCGGTCGACTCCCCACTGGTCCGGCACCTGCTGCTCGGCACCAACGCGCTCGGTACGGAGGGCGCCCGAGCGGTGGCGGCCGCGCTCCGGCCCGGCCACCGGGTGCAGACGCTCTACCTCGGCTGCAACCGGATCGACGCGGCCGGAGTGGAGGCCCTGGCCGCCCGGATCGAACGCGACGACACGGTCCGGGCGCTCTGGCTCAAGCGCAACCCGATCGGCGACGCGGGGGTGGTCCGGCTCGCCGCGGCGCTCGAGGTCAACACCACGATCCGGACCCTCGACCTGGTCAACGTGGGGATGAGCGAGCGCGGACTGGCCGTTCTCACCGAGGCGCTGATCCGGCGGAAGCCGGCGCTGCAACGGCTGTTCCTCGGCGGCAACGGCTTCGGCCCCGAGACGGCCTCGACCCTGGGCGCCCTGGTCCGTGAGGCGGGGGTCCGCGAACTGTTCCTCGCCGCCAACCACCTCGGCGACGACGGAGCCGCCGAGCTGGCCCGGCTCGCCGACGGATTCGAGCTGACCCTGGGGCTGGGCGGCAACGGCATCACGGCGGCCGGGGTCGCGGCGCTGGCCCGACACCTGGGGGCGTGGCACGGCCTGGACCTGGCCCGGCCGCCCTCCGAACGGGCGCTCGGGGCCCGCGGCAACGTGGTGGGGGACGAGGGCGCCGCCGCGCTCGCCGCGGCGCTGCCGGCGGCCCGGCTCCGCCGGCTGGACCTGCGGCGTACCGGGATCGGCGGGCGGGGCGCCCGACTACTCGTCGAGGCGATCGACGGCCACCCCACCCTGGAGTACCTCGGCATCAACGGCGGGGTCCCCCGCCGGATGCGCCGCCGGGCCAGCACCCTGCTCGCCGAGCGGCCCGTCACCCCTCCCCACCCGGACATCCAGGCGATTGTGAGCGTCTACCGGTGACCACGACACCGCCCGTCATCCCCGAACTCCGTGTCTGGCAGCGGGTCCGCCGGTACGCCGTACCACCGGCGATGATCGAGGCGTGCACCGCGGCCCGCGAGGCCGGGGACTGGCGGGCCGCCTGCGCGGCCGGCCGGATCGACGTCACCGTCGACCTCGCCGAGGTGCGGCGCGAACACGGCCGGCGGCATGCCGAGCTGATCGAGGCGGATCTCGCCGCGCTCGCGCCGGACCTGCTGCGCTGGCACCTGCCCCGGGTCCTCGGCGGCCGGACCAGCGTCGCCACCCACCGGCAGTTCCTGCTGTCGGTACGGGAGGGACGCCTCGACCCGGGGGACCCGGTCCTGGTGCTGTCCACCCCGAAGACGGTCGACGGCTCCCAACGGCTTCGCCTCGCCGTCCGACCCGCCGTGGAGGAGGAGGCCCGGCGGTGGGACCTGCCGCCGGTCTACTGGAGCGTGCGCCACGTCGACGGTCTCGCAGCCGCCCACGGCGGCTCCCCGGCGCGGCTGCCCGGCTTCGCGCCGGACGGGACGGTCCGCTTCTTCGAGGCGTACGCGACGACCGTCGACCCGGCCGACCCGGCGAGCCGGTCCGAGGTCTTCGACCGGTGCATCGCCGCCGGCGACCTCGTCGCCGCCTGGGCGGCCACCGGCGTGGAGCTGGATCCCACCCCGCCGGTCAGCTCCCGGGACGACGACGCGATCGAGCAGGTCCGGGCGGGCGTGGTGACGCCGGTCGGGCTGACCGCCGAGCTGACCCGCCTCCACCGGCGCTACGGAGTGGACCGGGTGGCCGTCGGCGGCCGGTGGTGGCCGACCCTGGAGGTACGCCGCCGGAGCGACGGCACCGTCACCGCCTCGTTCGTCAAGAAGCCCGCGGGCTCGCACCGCCACTTCCTCGCCGAGCCGGTGCACACCCGCCCCGTCGACCTCGAACTGCTCCGGCACGGCCTCATCGACCCGGCCGCGCTTCATCCCCTCGTGCGGCGGGCACTCCTCCCACACCTGACGGTCGACACGGCGGTCCGGCCCGACCGTATCGACCTGCGGCGCAGCGTGCCGGTGCGGTGCCGTGGCGAGTGGCACACGGTGGTGCACGCCGACGGCCGGCTGGACCTGGCCTCCCACACCGTGGAGGAGGTGGGCCGGGAGGCGGCGCTGCGGGCCCTGGGCGGCCCGATCAGCGGCTGTTTCGCGGTGCTCGACGCGTGGCGTTCCACGGGTGGCTGGCTGCCGCGGCAGCTGCGGGAACTCCGTCGCGAGGTGCTGCAACGGCTCCAGCACGGCGGGTCGGCGGCGTTTTCCGCACTACTGGACGCCGGCCTCGACCCGCTGATGCGCGACGGTCGCGGCCGTACCCTGCTGCACCACCTGCGCTGCGTCCGGGACGTCACCCTGGTCCGGCGGCTGGTCGATGCCGGAGTGCCGCTCAACGCCGCCGACCGACGCGGGCGGACGGCACTGCACGTCACCGTCGGCGACGGTGGCACCCCGGAGATGGTCCGCGCGCTGCTCGAGGCCGGCGCCGATCCAGATCTGGTTGACGCCGAGGACATGAGCGCCGCCGAGCTGGCCGAGCGGAAGACGTACCTCTACGACGATGACGAAGACGAGGTCCCCGAGGAGTTCCGGGACGTACTGCGCGTCCGTGACGTCATCGAGGATTGGCAGACGAGGTGACCGTGACCATGCCCGGCCTCGCCGCGGCCGACGCGCTCGTCGCCGCCACCCGAGCCTGGCGGACCGAGCCCGTTCACGACCCCAAGGTGGAGGCGCTTGCTCTGGCCGTCTCGGCGAACCTGCCGGTGCTGCTCTGGGGTGAGCCGGGGATCGGCAAGTCCGCGACGCTGCAGCAGCTCGCGGAGGGGATGGGCACGCCGCTGGAGACGGTGATCGCCAGCGTGCACGAGCCCAGCGACTTCGCCGGGCTGCCGGTCGTCGGCGACTCGCCCGCCACCGACGGGGTGCCGATGGCCCCGCCGGACTGGGCGGTACGCCTCGCCCGGGCCGGCACCGGGCTGGTCTTCTTCGACGAGCTCTCCTCCGCGCCGCCCGCGGTGCAGGCCGCGCTGCTCCGGGTGGTGCTCGAACGCCGGGTCGGGAGCCTGCAACTGCCGCCCGCGGTGCGGATCGTCGCCGCCGCGAACCCGCCCACCAGCGCCGCCGACGGCTGGCACCTCAGCCCGCCGCTGGCGAACCGCTTCGTCCACCTGCACTGGACCCACGACGCGCGGACCGTCGCCCGGGGTCTCGCCGGCACCTGGCCGGCGGTGTCGGTGCCGACCGTCGAACCGGGCCGTACGTCGACCGCGCTGGCGAAGGCGCGGGGCGCGGTCGCCGGCTTCCTCACCGCCCGCCCCGGCCTCGCCCACCACCTGCCGGCGGACACCGAGGCCCGGGGCGGAGCATGGCCCTCCCCGCGCACCTGGGAGATGGTGCTGCGGCTGCTGACCTTCCACTACAGCGCCGGCACCAGCGCGGAGGCGCTGGCACTCGCGGTGGTGGGCGCGGTCGGGGACGGCGCCGGCCTCGAGTTCGTCAGCTACCTGGAGCACCTCGACCTGCCCGACCCCGAGCGGGTGCTCGCCAACCCGGAGGCGTTCGCGCTGCCCGAGCGGGGAGACCGGCAGCTCGCCTTCCTCACCGCGGTGGTCTCCGCCGTGCAGACCCGCGTCGACCGACGGCGCTGGGAGGCGGGCTGGACGGTGCTGGAGAAGGCGGTCGAGGCCGGGGTGCCGGACGTCGCGGCCCGGGCGGCGATGGACCTCGCCGCGCTGCGGGACCCGGCCTGGCCGGTGCCGGCGACGATCGACGCCTTCGTCGAGGTGCTGCGGCTCTCCGGACGCCTGCCGGGATGACCGGGGCGCTCGACCGGACGAAGCTGCTCGCGGCCCGGTTCCGGGCGGCCCAGGAGCGGCCGTACCTGGCCACCGCGTTGTTCAGCGTTACCGTCGTCGAGTCCCGGCTGGTGCCGACGATGGGTGTGGACCGGCGGTGGCGCTGCTACGTCTCGCCGGGGTTCGTCGACCGGACACCGGTGGCGCAGCTCGCCGCGGTCTGGGTCCACGAGGTCGCTCACCTGCTCCGCGACCACCACGGCCGGGCCGACCGGCTCGACACCGGGGACCGGTTGGACCACTACCGGGTCAACGTGGCGCAGGACTGCGAGATCAACGACGACCTGGTCGCGGACCGGCTCCCGCTGCCGGAGGGCCGACTGGAGCCGGCGACGTTCGGGCTTCCGACCGGGCTGCTCTTCGAGCAGTACCTGGCGCGGTTGCCGGCGAACGTCCGCAGCCGCGTCCGGCCCGGCCTCGAGGGTGTCCCCGAGGGCGGCGGCGCGCTCGACTGCGGCTCCGGCGCGCACGGTCTGGCCCGACCCTGGGAGATCGGGGCGGTCGGCGGCGGGGTCAGCGACGTCGAGGCGGGCGCGATCCGCCGCGACACCGCCCGGGCGATCCGCGACCATGCCCGTAGCCGGGGGACGGTTCCGGGCGGCTGGCAGCGGTGGGCCGACGAGGTCCTGGAGCCGACCGTCGACTGGCGGCGGGCGCTGACCGGCGCGGTCCGGGAGGCTGCGGCCTGGGCGAGCGGGGCGGTGGACTACACGTACCACCGGCCGTCCCGACGATCGGCGGCGCTGCGGGGCGTGGTGCTGCCGAGCCTGCGCCAGCCGGTGCCCCGGGTGGCGGTCGTCGTCGACACCTCGGGCTCGATGGGTGAGGAGCGGTTGACCGCGGCGCTCGCCGAGATCTCCGGGGTGCTTCGGGCGGTGGGGATCGGCGGGAACCGGGTCGTCGTGCTCTCCTGCGACGCGGACGTGCACGTGGTCCGCCAGGTCCACACCGTCGGCGAGGTACGGCTCGTCGGAGGCGGCGGCACCGACATGCGGGTCGGGATCACCGAGGCGCTGAAGAGCCGGCCGCACATCGTCGTGGTGCTGACCGACGGGTACACGCCCTGGCCGGAGCAACCGCTGGAGTCGACCCGGGTCGTCGTGGGACTGATCGGGGACGACGCCCCCGAGCCGCCGTCCTGGATCACCACGATCCACATCCCCGACGACCGGTAGCGCCGCATCCCCGACGACCGGTAGCGGCGGGCCATGCGGCCAACGAGAGCCCCACGACCGCGCCGAGCCGCACCACTCCCACCAGGCTCCCGGGGCCACCGTCCCCCCGGGGCGGGACCCGTGCGGACCGTCACCGTGACGGTTGCTGGTCCGGTGACTTTTCCGGCCGATAGCATGCAGGGGCGAGATCGTGTACCCCGGCCGGACCCGGTCCTTCGCGGGAGCGTCGCCGGCCGTTCCGTCATTCCGCGGTCGACCGGGTGTGGCAGACCGGAAGGACGGGGGAGTGAGATGGCCGTACGCAGCCCTGCCATGACCGACGTGGCGCGTCTTGCCGGCGTGTCGCACCAGACGGTGTCGCGGGTCTTGAACGGGCACCCGAACGTGCGCGAGCAGACGCGGTTGCGGGTGCAGGCTGCGATCGCCGAGTTGGGCTACCGGCCGAACCGCGCGGCTCGGGCGCTGGTGACGGGCCGTTCGCAGGTGATCGGCGTGGTCGCCCAGAACACGACGCTGTACGGTCCGGCGTCGTTGTTGACGGCGTTCGAGCAGGCGGCGGCGGAGGCGGGTTTCGCCGTCAGCGTCGGAAGCGTGCGCGACCTGGACTACCGGTCGATCTCCGCGGCCGTGGAGCAGCACCTGGCGCACCGGGTGGCGGGGATCGTGGTGATCGCCCCCGTGGAGTCGGCGGGTGAGGCGTTGGAGCGGTTGCCGCAGGGTGTGCCGTTGGTGACGGTGGACGGCGATCCCCGTCGGCCGGTGCCGCTGGTGACGGTGGATCAGGTGGCGGGAGCCCGGGAGGCGACGCGGCATCTGCTGGCGGCCGGGCACACGACGGTGTGGCACGTCTCGGGTCCGGCGGACTGGTTCGACAGCGCGGGACGGATCGAGGGGTGGCGGCAGGCGTTGGAGGAGGCGGGGGCGGAGGTGCCCCCGGTGGTGCCGGCGGACTGGTCGGCGGCGGCCGGTTACCGGTGCGGGCAGATGCTGGCGCGGATGCCGGAGGTGACCGCGGTCTTCACCGCCAACGACCACCTGGCGTTGGGCGTGTTGCGGGCGTTGCACGAGTACGGGCGCCGGGTGCCGGAGGAGGTGAGCGTGGTGGGGTTTGACGACGTGCCGGAAGCGGCGTACTTCATCCCGCCGTTGACCACGGTGCGGCCGGATTTCGCGGCGGTGGCGGAGGCGAGTCTGGCGTTGCTGTTGGCGCAGTTGGACTCGGACGGCGCGGTCGGCGTGCAGCGGCAGACCATCGCGCCGACCCTGGTACCGCGCCGCAGCGTCGCCCCACCACCGGCCTGATCCGCCGGACCCGCGGGATCGGCCCGGCCGGCGGGCCGGCGAGGGCCACCAGGGCGGCCCCGGCGTTCGGGCCGGCGGGTCCGGCCACCTCGGCGGGTACGTCCGTCCCCGACTCGGGCTACCCCCGCCCGCCAGGGCCGCCGGGCCGGGCACCGCCTGATGGGCGGCCCCGCCGTCGCCGGGCGCGCCCCGGCATCGCCGTACTGGCCCGGACCACCAGCTCCGGTGCGAGCACCACATGGTCCGGCGACCGTCCGCGACCCTGCCGATCGATCTGGTCGAGCAGGACCCTGAGGCTGCGCCGGCCGAGTTCGGCGAAGTCCTGGCGGACCGTGGTCAGCGGGGGCAGGAAGTACTCGGCGTCCGGGGTGTCGTCGAAGCCGACGACGCTGACCTGTTCCGGCACCCGACGACCGGCCTCGTGCAGGGCGCGCAGCACGCCGAGCGCGATCTGGTCGTTGCCGCAGAAGATCGCGGTGACCGACGGGTCCCGGGCGAGCACCATGCCCTGCTCGTAGCCGGAGCGCGCGGTCCAGGCGCCGGGCGCGACGGGCGGCACGACGGCGCCCGCGTCGTAGAGGGTCCGGCGCCAGCCCTCGATCCGCTCGTACGCCTCCGGCCAGTCGATCGGCCCGGCCACGTGGTGTACGGTCGGGTGCCCCAGGTCGAGCAGGTGCTGGGTGGCCAGCCGGGCACCCGCTCCGTTGTCGATCCGCACCGTCGGTACCGCGTCGTCGTCGGTGGCGCCCCCGCCGACCCCGACACTGGCCAGCCCGGCCGGCACCTGGAGGAGCGCGGTGGTGACGGTCGGCTTGGGTGCGATCGCGATGATGCCCTCGACGGACTGCTGGGTGAGCCGGTCCACGGCGTCGAGCACCGACCGGCGGTCGAGGTTGGGTACGGTGGCGACGCTGACGAAGTAGCCGGCCTGCCGCGCGGCCGCCTCGATGCCGTAGAGCATCGAGGCGGGGCCGAAGAGCGTGGTCTCGAAGCCGATGATCCCGAGGGTGCGGGACCGGCGGGTGACCAGGGTGCGGGCCGCCAGGTTGCGGCGGTAGTTCAGGGCCCGCATCGCCTCCAGGACCCGCGCCCGGGTCTCCGGACGGACGTTCGGGTGCTCGTTGAGCACCCGCGACACGGTCTGGTGGGAGACGCCGGCCAGCCGGGCGACGTCACGCATGACCGAACCGCGCGGGCGGGCGCTCGGCGCCTCGGCCGGGTCGGCGTCCCCATCGGTCGAGGAATTCACTGGCTCGCCCCCTGATCTTGATGTTACCGCTCACACCATACCGCGTGTCAGGTTCCGGTCGTACGCGTACCCGTCGATCGAACGTGGCGAAGTGCTCAGGTCAGGCGGGGAGTGGCGAGGGAACGGCGCGACGAGATCCGCGGCCGTGGATGGAGAACGATAACAATCGGGCTTCCGGGGGCACCATATCTCGGGGATGTCGGTCCCGGGGGACGAGGCATGGTCGTTTGCGGTCCTCGACGCTGGTGGTCGCAGCGCGGCCGGGGACCGGCGTGGGGCGATCGGCCGGAACCCGGGTCCCCCAGGTCGGTCCCTGGCCACCGCCGGCGCCGGTGACAGGTTCACCGGGCCGGCGGTGGCCGGTCAGGGGCGTCGGCGGTGGCCGGTCAGGGGGGCGCGGCCGGCCGGCGGGCCCGGAGCGGTGCTGGCGGGGCGGTGTCACTCGCCCGAGGGCGCGGTCAGCGTGACACCGAGGCGCACCGGCTCAGTAGACGTACGGCCAGCCGGCGGCGTCGTAGCCGATCCGGTTGATGCCGAGCAGGGCGGCGCCGTCGTCGGCGTAGTAGTGATAGACGAGAACGTCGCCGTCGCTGTCGGCGACCACCGCCTGGTGGCCGGGTCCGTGCACACTGCCGTGCCCGGCCAGGACCTGGGTACCGCCGCCGGAGGTCATGGCGACGCCGTTACGGTCGACGAAGGGTCCGGTGGGGCTGGTCGAGCGGCCGACCATCACCCGGTAGGTGCTGGAGGCACCTCGGCAGCACAGGTCGAACGAGACGTACAGGTAGTAGTACGAGCCGCGCTTGACCATGAACGGCGCCTCGATCGCGCCGCCGTTGCGGCCGGCGATACTGTGCATCGTCCCGTTGAGCCGTCGTCCGGTGGCGGGGTCGAGCTGGATCAGCTTGATGCCGGACCAGAAGGAGCCGAAGCTGAGCCACCAGCGGCCCTGGTCGTCGATGATGAGGTTCGGGTCGATCGCGTTGAAGGTGTCCGAGCTGCGGGACTCGATGACCAGACCCTCGTTCCGCCAGCTTCCCGAGGCACCGGTGGTACTGGTGGCCAGGAAGATCGCCGAGTGGTTCGACCCGAAGGTCGAGGCGGAGTAGTAGAGGTAGTAGCGGCCGTTGTGGTAGGAGATGTCCGGCGCCCAGAGGTTGCGGCTGCCGTTGGTGTACGCGCTCGTCCAGGGTGCGCCGCCGGGAAAGACGGTGCCGGCGTTGCGGAACGTCACCCGGTCGGTCGAGGTCTTCAGTGCGATGTCGTCCCCGGTGTGCGCCAGGAGGTATCCGCCGGCCGGCGTCTTCACCACCGCGGGATCGTGGACCCCGATGTCCCCGGAAACGACTCCGGGATTCGGGTACGACCCGGGCGGTGTGCCGGTGTCGTGGTCGATGGGGATGAGTTGCCATTGTTGGTTGGCGCCGTTGAGGTCGGTGTATTGGATGAGTGTGGCGCCGTCGGCGGTGGAGTGGTCGAGGACGTCGATGGCTTTTCCGCTGTTGCGGTTGACCAGCACGTACCAGGCGCTGGTGTCCACGACGGCCGCCGAGACGCTCGGCGCGGCGACCGTCACGCCGGCGCCGACCAGCAGGGTGGCCAGGACGGCCGCCAGCCAGCCGCGTCGTCGGACGCGGGAGGTGTCGGATCGGCGGGTGGGGGTCATGATGCTCCTGTTCGCCGGAGGGACGGGGTCGCGGTGGGGTGTGGTGCTCCGGTGGAACGCCGGCCGGTGCCGACGCCGCGGGCCGGCGTCGGCGGCCGTGGCCGGACCGGTCCGACGGGCCGCGGACGGGCGGTCGAGCGAGCCGGCGGGGTGAGCAGGCGACGGGTGTCGAACCGGCAGGAGCGAACCCCCGACCGGTCGCCGGCCCGGCTGCTGACGTTCACGGGCAGGGCTGGCACGGTGTGGGCGGGAGGGACTGTCCCTGCCGCCGCGTCAACCCGAATCGGCGCCGGTCGCCGGGGGTGGGTGCGACGACGCCGGAGTCCTAAGTGTTAGCGCTAACAAAGGTATAAGTCAATACCTTCTCCGGTCCTCGCGCCTGGCGGTGCCCGTGGTCGCGGCCGTCCCCGCCGACGAGGCGAGGGGCGCGTGCCGTCGTCCTGCCGCGTCGTCGACCACATGCGACAGCGGGTCCATCCGCGTCCCGACGAGGGGAGGGCGGACGGACCCGCTGGCGTGGGTGTCGGGTCAGCGGGCGGCGCCCGCGCGACGCTTGGTCCAGACGTCGAAGGCGACGGCCGCCAGCAGCACCAGGCCCTTGACCAGCATGACCCGCTCCGACGGGGCGTTCAGCAGCGACATTCCGTTGTTGATCACGCCCATGATCAGGCCACCCGTGATGGCGCCGACGATGCGGCCGACGCCGCCCTGGACCGCGGCGCCGCCGATGAAGGCCGCCGCGATCGCGTCCAGCTCGAACTGGTTGCCGGCGACCGGGTTCGCCTGGTTGAGCCGGCCGGCGAAGATGACGCCGGCGAGGGCGGCGAGGACCCCCATGTTGACGAAGAGCCAGAAGACCACCGACTTGACCTTGATGCCGGAGAGGGTGGCGGCGTGCAGGTTGCCGCCCACGGCGTAGATGTGCCGGCCGAAGACCGAGCGGTTGGTCAGCAGCGAGTACCCGAGCACGAGCGCGGCCAGGAGCACCAGCACCCAGGGCAGGTTGCGGAACCGGGCGAGCTGGACGACGACGAAGAGCACCAGGGCCGACGGCACAATGATCTTGAGTAGGAAGACCGGCATCGGGTCGACGGTCTGCTGGTAGCGGATCCGTCCCACCCGGGCCCGCCACTGCGTGACGGCGATGCCGGCGACCGCGAGAAGGCCGACCAGCAGGCTGACCAGATCGGCGCCGCCGAGCGGCCCGAGACCGACGTTGCCGAGGTAGCCCTCGGTGAAGCCGTTGGAGAGGGTGCGCAGCGGGTCCGGGAACGGGCCGATGCCCTGGTTGCCCAGGGTGGTCAGGGTCAGCGCCCGGAACAGCAGCATGCCGGCGAGGGTGACGATGAACGCCGGGATGCCGAAGTACGCGATCCAGAAGCCCTGCCAGGCGCCGATCAGGCCGCCGGCGATCAGCGTGACCAGCAGCGCCAGTGGCCAGGGCATGTCGTGATTGACCGTGAGTACGGCGGTGATGGCGCCGCAGACCGCCACCACCGAGCCGACCGACAGGTCGATGTGCCCGGCGATGATGACCATGATCATGCCGATCGCCAGGATCAGGATGTAGGAGTTCTGCACGATGATGTTGCTGATGTTCTGCGGCTGCAACATGTCGCCGCCGGTCAGCACCGAGAAGAGCGCGACGATCAGGGCGAACGCGATGTAGATGCCGCTCTGCCGTAGGTTGACGCTGAACCGGCGCGGCGCGGTCGGCTTCTCGGGGGCGGCCGGGTTCTTGTCGACCGCGAGGTCGGTGTTGGTCGGTGCGACACTGGTCATCGCGGCCTACTCCTGTTCCTTGGTCATGTACGTCATGAGGCGTTCCTGGGTGGCCTCCGCGCGGGGCAGCTCGCCGGTGATCCGACCGGCCGAGAGGGTGTAGATCCGATCCGCCAGACCAAGCAGCTCGGGTAGCTCCGAGGAGATCAGCAGGATGGCCTTCCCCTCGTCCGCCAGTCGGTTGATGATCGTGTATATCTCGAACTTGGCGCCGACGTCGATGCCTCGGGTGGGCTCGTCGAGGATGAGGACGTCCGGATCGGTGAAGATCCACTTGGCGAGCACGACCTTCTGCTGGTTCCCGCCCGAGAGGGTGCCGGTGACGCTCAGCACGTCCGGGGCCTTGATGCCCAGGCTCTGCCGGAAGCCGTCGGCAACCTGGTACTCCCGGTTGTCGTCCACCCACCCGCGGCGGGCCAGCCTCTCCAGCGCCGCGGCGGAGACGTTCCGCTTGATGTCCTCGATCAGGTTCAGGCCGTACCGCTTGCGGTCCTCGGTGGCGTACGCGATGCCGTGCCGGATCGCGTCCCGGACGCTGCGGACCTCGATCGGGCGGCCGTCCTTGATGATCCGGCCCGAGATCCGGTGCCCGTAGGACCGGCCGAAGACACTCATCGCCAGCTCGGTGCGGCCGGCTCCCATCAGCCCGGCGAGCCCGACGATCTCGCCGCGGCGCAGGCTCAGCGTGACGTTCGACACCACCCGGCGGTCATGCTGGGTGGTGGAGTAGACCGTCCAGTCCTCGATCCGCAGCACCTCCGCGCCGATGCGCGGCTCACGCGGCGGGAACCGGTGGTCCAGGTCGCGACCGACCATGCCGGAGATGATCCGCTCCTCGGTCACCTGGTCGGTGGCCGTGTCGAGGGTCTCGACGGTACGGCCGTCGCGAAGGATGGTGATCGCGTCGGCGACCGAGATCACCTCGTGCAGCTTGTGCGAGATGATCACGCAGGTGATGCCGTCGTTCCGCAGGCCGCGCAGCAGCTCCAGCAGGTGTTCCGAGTCCTCGTCGTTGAGCGCCGCGGTCGGCTCGTCGAGGATCAGCAGCCGTACCTTCTTGGAGAGCGCCTTGGCGATCTCCACCAGTTGCTGCTTGCCGACCCCGAGCTCGGTGACCGGGGTCGTCGGGTTCTCGGCCAGGCCGACCCGTCGCAGCAGCAGCCCGGCCTCGTGGTTGGTGCGATTCCAGTCGATCAGCCCGCGTCGGGCCCGTTCGTTGCCGAGGAAGATGTTCTCCGCGATCGACAGCTGCGGGGCCAGCGCCAGTTCCTGGTGGATGATGACGATGCCGCGCTGCTCGCTGTCCCGGATCCCGGAGAAGTGGCACGGCTCGCCGTCAAAGACGATCTCACCCTCGTACGTCCCGTGCCGGTAGACCCCGGACAGCACCTTCATCAGGGTGGACTTGCCGGCGCCGTTCTCGCCACAGATCGCGTGGATCTGCCCCCGGCGTACCGACAGGTTGACGTCCTGCAACGCCGTGACCCCGGGGAACGACTTCGTGATGCCGCGCATCTGCAGGATGTGGTCGCTCATGGTCCTCACCGCTCTCCGCCGGTACCGACGACGACCCCGCCGGCGCGATCCACGACCACGCCGGCGGGGCCTCCGGTCACGTCAGGTCCGCCTCGGTGTAGTACCCGCTGTCGATCAGGACCTGCCGGTAGTTGTTCTTGTCCACGATCACCGGCTCGAGCAGGTACGACGGCACGACCTTGGTGCCGTTGTCGTAGTCCGTCGTGTTGTTCACCTCGGGCGTGCCGCCCTTGAGCAGCGCGTCGGCCATCTTCACGGTCACCTCGGCGAGCTTGCGGGTGTCCTTGTAGATGGTCGAGAACTGCTCGCCCGCGATGATCGACTTGACCGACGCCCGCTCCGCGTCCTGCCCGGTGACCACCGGGTACGGCTGCCCGGCCACCCCGTAGCCGGCGCTCTTCAGCGCGGACAGGATCCCGATGGAGAGCCCGTCGTACGGCGAGAGCACCCCGTCGACCTTGGTGCCGTCCCGGTACGTGGAGGTGAGCAGGTCCTCCATCCGCTTCTGCGCGGTGCCCGGGTCCCAGCGCGGGATCGCCACGGTCTTGAAGTCGGTCTGGCCGCTGGCGACCCTGAGCGTTCCCTTGTCGATGTACGGCTGCAGCACGCTCATCGCCCCGTTGAAGAAGAACGTGGCGTTGTTGTCGTCCGGCGAGCCGGCGAAGAGTTCGATGTTGAACGGCCCCTTCGCCTCGCCGGGTGACCCGTCCGGCTTGAGGACCTTGAGGCCGATCAGCAGCGAGGTCGCCTGCTGCACGCCGACCTTGAAGTTGTCGAAGGTGGCGTAGTAGTCGACGTTCGGGCTGTTGCGGATCAGGCGGTCGTAGGCGATCACCGGAATGTTCGCCGCCTTGGCCTGCTCCAGTTGGCTGGTCAGCGCCGTGCCGTCGATCGAGGCGATGATGAGCAGCTTGGCGCCCTTGGTGATCTGGTTCTCGAGCTGGTTGACCTGGGTCGGGATGTCGTTCTCGGCGTACTGGAGGTCGACCTTGTAGCCGAGCGCCTCGAGCTGCTTGCGGACGTTGTCGCCGTCGGCGACCCACCGCTCCGAGGACTTCGTGGGCATGGTGACGCCGATCAGCGCACCGGCGTTGTCTCCGGGCTGCGGCTTCTGGTCCACCGACTTGGTACTGGAGCCGCAGGCGGACAGGGCGGCGGCGAGCGTGACGGCGGTGGCCGCCGTCACGAGCCGGGCGAACTTCATCGTTCTCTCCTTCATCGGTGGCGGCGCGGGCCGGTCCGGGGGTTCCCGGGTGCCGGGCGGGCGCATCGGACGGTGGGGTGCGGGCCGCCCCCGCCGCTGCGGTCAGCGGTTGGTCGGCAGCCCCTGGGCGAGTCGGTGGTACGCGTGGTTCCACCGGATGCGGTCACGGAAGTCGGCGACGGTGGTCGTGTGGTCGATGAACAGGAGTTCGGTGTGGAGCATGTCGGCGAAGTCCCGGAGGGTCTCGGCGGTGACGGCCTGGGTGAGGACGGTGTGGTGGGGGCCGCCGGCGGTGATCCAGGCCTCGGCGGAGGTGTGGAGCGAGGGGGCGGGTTTCCAGACGGCGCGGGCGACGGGGAGCCGGGGAAGCGGCTCGTCGGGTGGCACCACCTCGACCTCGTTGGCGACCAGCCGGAACCGGTCGCCGAGGTCGACCAGGCCGATCACGACCGCGGGGCCGGGAGCGGCGTCGAAGACGAGCCGGACCGGGTCCTCCCGGCCACCGATGCTCAGCGGGTGGATCTCGCAGGAGGGCCGCCCGGCGGCGATGCTGGGGCAGACCTCCAGCATGTGCGCACCGAGGATCTTGGGTTCGCCCGGACCGAAGTGGTAGGTGTAGTCCTCCATGAACGAGGTGCCACGGTCGCGGCCGGTGCCCATGGCCTTGACGGCGGCGAGGAGGGCCGAGGTCTTCCAGTCGCCCTCGCCGCCGAAGCCGTAGCCGTCGGCCATCAGGCGCTGGACGGCGAGGCCGGGGAGTTGGCGTAGCCCGCCGAGGTCCTCGAAGTTGGTGGTGAACGCACCGAAGCCACCGGCGGTCAGGAAGTGACGGAGTCCCGCCTCGATGCGCGCCGCGTACCGGAGGGATTCGTGCCGGGCGCCGCCCCGGGCGAGTTCCGGAGCGAGCCGGTACGCGTCGGCGTACTCGGCGACCAGGGCGTCGACGGTGGACTCGTCGGCGGTGTCGACGGCGGCGACGAGGTCGTTGACCGCGTGGGTGTTGACGGAGAAGCCGAACCGGAGTTCGGCCTCGATCTTGTCCCCCTCGGTGACGGCGACGTTGCGCATGTTGTCGCCGAAACGAACCAGCCGGAGCCCTCGGAGGTGGTCGAACCCGATGGCGGCGCGGATCCAGCTGTCGATCCGGTCGACGGTCGCCGGCTCGGAGACGTGTCCGACGACGGTCTTGCGGGCGACGCCGAGCCGGGTCTGGATGTAGCCGAACTCGCGGTCGCCGTGTGCCGCCTGGTTGAGGTTCATGTAGTCCATGTCGATGGACTGCCAGGGCAGGCTGACGTTGTGCTGGGTGTGCAGGTGCAGCAGGGGCTTGCGGAGGGCGTCCAGGCCGGAGATCCACATCTTGGCCGGGGAGAAGGTGTGCATCCAGGCGATGACTCCGATGCATGCGGGGTCGGCGTTCGCCTCCAGCAGCACCGTGCGGATCGTGGCCGGGTCGGTGAGCACGGGGCGCCAGACGAGTTCGGCGGGGAGTCGGCCGGAGCCGACGAGCTCGCGGTGGATGTGCCGGGACTGGTCGGCGACCTGGGCCAGGGTCTCCGGTCCATACAGATCCTGGCTGCCGGTGAGGAACCAGACCTGCGGCGTACTGGTGCGCGACATGACGGACCCTTCGGTGGCTGGCACGGGGTCACCCCTGCCCGTAGACGTTCTGGTAGCGCGCGTACAGCGCGTCGATGTCCCGCTGGTCGATCGGCACCGGGGTGCCGAGCTGCCGGGCGATGTGGACGGTGCGGGCCACGTCCTCGCACATGACCGCCGCCTTCACCGCCGCTCTGGCGGTGGCACCGATGGTGAAGACGCCGTGGTTGCGCATCAACACGGCCGGCGAGCGGTGCCCGGCGAGCGTCTCGACGATGCCCCGTCCGATCGAGTCGTCGCCGATCAACGCGAACGGCCCCACCGGGATCTCACCGCCGAACTCGTCGGCGATCATGGTGAGCACGCAGGGGATCGGCTCACCCCGGGCGGCCCATGCCGTCGCGTATGTCGAGTGGGTGTGCACCACCCCGCCGACCTCCGGCATGTGCCGATAGACGTACGCGTGCGCGGCGGTGTCGGAGGAGGGCGCCAGGTCGCCGTCGACGAGGCGGCCGGTCAGGTCGGTCACCACCATGTTCGCCGGGCTGATCTCGTCGTACGCCACGCCGGACGGCTTGATCACCATCAGGTCTGCGCCCGGCACCCGGGCCGAGACGTTGCCGGCGGTCCAGACCACGAGCTGGTTGCGGGGCAGCTCGGCGTGCAGGGCGGCGACCTCGCGGCGGAGCGCGGCGACCGTGTCGGCGACCGCCGCCACCGTCCCGGTCACCGGGCCACCGCCGGCTCGGCGGCCGGTACGCCCTCCTCCGTCGCCGCGAGCGCGCGGCGCTGGATGCTCCGAAGTCTGCGCATCACCGTGTTCCCACCCCGTCCGAAGTAGTCGTGCAGCTCGCGGTACTCGCGGTAGAGCTCGTCGTAGCGGGTTGCCGCGGTCTCGTCGGGTCGGTAGACGTCGCGCTCCACCCGGCCCATCCGGGCGGCGGCGGCGCGGATGTCCGGGTACGCCCCGGCGGCGACGGCGGCGTGGATGGCGGAGCCGAGCGCCGGCCCCTGGTCGGAGACGATCCGGTGCAGCGGCAGCCGGGTGACGTCGCTGTAGATCTGCATCAGCAGCGGGTTGCGGACCAGTCCGCCGCTGACCACGAGGTCGGTGACCGGCACCCCGGCCTTGGCGAAGGTCTCGATGATCGTCCGGGTGCCGAAGGCGGTCGCCTCGATCAGCGCCCGGTAGATGTCCTCCGGACGGGTCGCCAGGGTCTCGCCGACCAGCAGGCCGGAGAGTTCGTGGTCGACCAGCACCGAACGGTTGCCGCTGTGCCAGTCCAGGGCGATCAGACCGTGTTCGCCGATCCGCTGCCGGGCGGCCAGCCGGGTCAGGTGCTCGTGGACGGAGATGCCCTCGGCGCGAGCCGCCTCGACGTACTCCGAAGGGACGTGCCGGCGGACGAAGTGGGCGAAGATGTCGCCGACGCCGCTCTGGCCGGCCTCGTAGCCCCACAGGCCCGGGACGATGCCGCCGTGCACCACCCCACACATCCCGGGGACCTCGCGCAGCTCGGCGCCGTTCATCACGTGGCAGGTGGAGGTGCCCATGATGGCGACCATCTGGCCGGGGTCGAGGGCCTGCCCCGCGGCGGCGGTGACGTGGGCGTCGACGTTGCCGACCGCGACGGTGATGCCGGCCGGCAGACCGGTCCAGGCGGCGGCGCGGGGCGAGAGCGTCCCGGCCGCGGCACCGAGCTGGCCGATCGGCTGGTCGAGCTTGCTGGTGACGAAGTCGGCGAATCCGGGGTGCAGGGCGGTCAGGAACTCCGGGTCGGGGTAGCGGCCGTCCTGGAGGATGCCCTTGTAGCCGGCGGAGCAGACGTTGCGGACGTAGGTGCCGGTGAGCTGCCAGACGATCCAGTCGGCGGCCTCGACCCACCGCTCGATCGCCGCGTAGACCTCGGGGTCCTCCTCCAGGATCTGCAGCGCCTTGGCGAACTCCCATTCCGAGGAGATGAAGCCGCCGTAGCGGGGCAGCCACCACTCGCCGCGTTCGGCGGCGAGGCGGTTGATTCGGTCGGCCTGCGGCTGCGCGGCGTGGTGGCGCCACAGTTTCACGTAGGCGTGCGGCCGGTCGGCGAAGCGGTCCAGCTCGCACAGCGGGGTGCCGTCGGCCAGGGTCGGCACCATCGTGCAGGCCGTGAAGTCCGTGCCGATGCCGATCACCCGGGACGGGTCCACCCCGGCCGCCCGAACCGCCGCCGGTACGGCGTTCCGCAACACCTCGACGTAGTCGCCCGGCACCTGCAAGGCCCAGTCCGGGCCCAACGGCACGTCGTGCCCGGGCAGCGTGTCCGTCACCACCGCGTGCGGGTACTCGTGTACCGCCGAGCCGAGCTCGGCACCGTCCGCCACCCGGACCACCACGGCGCGCCCGGACAGCGTGCCGAAGTCGACTCCGACGACGAAGGCCTCCGACAGGTCATCCGACATTCGCGACACCTCGGTGCGTGGGTGGAGGGCGAAGTCCTTTCATGGCCGCCATTGTTATCGCTAACAAATACGGAGGTCAACGGAGCTTCGTAACGCTTGGGTAACGCCGGATCGATGGTGGTAACATTCCCTGTGCTGCGGGCTCGCCCGTTGACCACGGCGCCAGACCTGCTCGTGACCGCTGTGCTCGCGCCATTTCCTGTGAGCGGTAACAGCAGGGTCGCCCTACCCGGCCGGTGCCTGATCCGTCCACTCCGACCGCAGCTCGGCGACGGCGGTCTGCAGGGCGGCGACGAACTCCGGCCCGGTCTCGGCCAGCGACTCGTCGAGCAGGACCCCCACGTTCGTCGTCTCGCCCCAGCGAAGGACGCCGATCCCGATGGGTACGCCCTCGGCCAGCGCCACGACCGGCGTGATCCGTCGCAGCGGCGCCCCGGCCAGCCGTTGCGGACGCGGGTTGCCGCCGCTCATGTAGGACACGATCACGTTCATGAACCGGCTGTTGTAGACCTGCCGCGCCAGCATGCCGTGCACCGGAGACGGCAGTAGTCCCATGGCCCGCATGACGAGCGCGGCGGCGATCGGTTGCCCACCCGACACGCTGCGCCGCAGCTGGTCACGGACCAGGCTCGTTCGCTGCCGCCGGGTCAGCCGGCCGAGCGGCAGGTCCAGCGCGACCGCCCCGGTCCAGTTGCCGTAGGTCCGGGCCCGGTTTCGGGGATCCAGGGAGACCGCGAACATCGCCCGCAGCCGGGACGAGGTCGCCCGGGGGCGGTAGGTACGGTCCAACGCCTCGGCCACCAGGCTGCACATCAGCTCGCTGACGTGCGCGCCGTACTCCCGGGCCGCGCGCCGCAGGTCGTCGGTGGGCACCGTCGCGACGACGAGGGCCCGCCCCGGGGTCCGCAGTGGACCGTTGACGGTGGAGTGTGGCGCCCGGCCGGCCGTGGCCAGCCGGGCCAGCCCCCGCACGACGAGCCCGCCGCGCCGCGCCCCGGTCCTGACCAGCTCGGCGAGGGCCCGACGGCGGGATTCGGGCCCGGAGTCGGCCACCGTCCGCGACGCGGTCCCGGCCGGCTGTCCGGTGTTGGTGGCTCGGCCGGTTGCGGGGCGGTGCTCGGGCGCGTCGACGGGCTGCCCGGCGTGGGCCGGTCGGCGGGGCGCGGGGTGGCGGTCCGGTGTCTCGCCGGGCTGCCCGGTCCCGGGCGGGTGGTCGGTCGTGGCGCGACGGTCCGCCCCAATCGGCTGGTCGGTCGGGGCTGGCCCGCCGGTCTCGGGATCGAGCAGCCGTTGCAGCGTGCCGATGACGGAGAGCCCGTCGCCGAGGCTGTGGTGCAGCTTGATGGCGAGCCGGGTCCGTCCACCGGCCAAACCGGTGACCAGCAGGATCCGCCACAGCGGCCGGTGCAGCGCCAGGGGCTGCGACCAGAACTCGTTGACCACCGCGTCGACGTCGCCGCCGCCGGCCGGGACGCGGTGCTCTGCCACGTGCTCGGACGGGTCGACGCCGGGGTCGATGACCCAGCCGGGGCGCCGGAACCGGCCCCGTCCGGAGAGCCGTCGGCGCAGGGTGGTCAGGGCGGGAAGGCGCCGACGCAGCAGGTCCACGATGTCGTCCCGGCCGACGGGGCTGCCGTCCGGCCGGGGGTCGAGGTCGAGGACGGCGCCGATCTGCTGCGCGACCGTCGCGGACTGGACGTGCAGGAAGAACGCGTCCTGCGCCCGCAACGGCCAACTCGGCGGGGGACGGCGTCGGCGGGGGCGGCCGACCGGGGGCACACCCGCCGGCCCGGGGCGCGCGGTGCCGGCGACTCGCTCGGGGACGGCGACCGATCCGGTGGCCCGATCCGGTGCCGGCGGCGGCGCCGCGGTGGCGGCCAGGGCGAGCAGGCCCAGCTCGGCCAGGCCGTCGTCCTCGGGACCGGGGTGCGGCCGGGCCGAGGCGACCTGCTGGGCCCAGCGCACCCGCCGGACCAGATCGGGCAGGCTCTGGTAGGTCTCGGTCAGGCCGCAGGCGGTCATCAGCGCCGCGTTGGCCGCGCCGTGCGCGGCGATGGGCCGGTACATCAGCATCGGGGTACCGGTCGCCCAGGCCTCCAGGGCGGTGGCCCCACCGGCGTTGGTGATCAGCAGGTCGGCGGCGCGCAGCAGGGCGGGCATGTCGTCGACCCAGCCGAGCACGGTCAGTCGGTCCGGGGACACGCAGAGCCGGTTGAGCCGATCGACGAGCCGCCGGTTCTGCGCGCACACCACGACCACCTGGACCGGATCGGTGAGCGTGCAGAGCCCGCGGACGGCCTCCTCCACCGCCCCGAACCCGAACGACCCGCAGGCGACCACCACGACGTACCGGGTGGGGTCGAGGCCGAGCCGGCGCCGGGCGTCGTCCCGGTCACCGGGGTGGAAGCGCCTCAGCACCGGCGGCGCGCAGACCGCGACCGGGGCGCCGGGCGCCGCCGCGTCCGCCAGCGGCACGGCACGGGGATGGACCACCAGGTTCAGGTCGAGCTGCGGATAGACCCAGAACGGGTGCGGGGCGAAATCGGATACCCAGGCTCCGATCGGCACACCGAGCCCCCGGTGCTGTCGCAACCAGGCCAGGCCGGCACTACCCAGCGGGTACGTGGAGATGATGAGGTCCGGGTCGAAGATCTCGATCCGCGAGGCGAGCCGGCGCCCGGCCCAGGAGCCGGTGAACGCCTTCGACGCCCGGGCGAGCCAGGGGTACCGCCACAGCGAGGAGTAGAAGAACTCGTACAGCCAGGGCGTCACCTCGACATTGGTGATGTAGATACGCCGGAAGGCGGCCCCGACGCCCGGCCCCATCACGTCGAGGGTGTCCAGCCAGCGCACCTGGCTGCCGGGCCACAGCTCCAGCACCCGTTCCTGCAGGGCGCGGCCGGTCGCGTGGTGCCCGCCTCCGATGTCGGCCGACACCATCAGCACCCGCCGCGGCGTTGCCCCGGGAATGGCCGGCCCGGCCGGCCGGTCGGTGGGCGGGTGGTCGGCGGAGGGATGACCGGAGGCGGGCGGGTCGGCGGCGGGGTGGCCTGAGGCGGGGCGGCCGACCGTCGGAGGGAACGTCATGCCACCTCCTCAACCAGGCCGGCGTCGTGCCGGTACGTTCCGTTCGTCTGGATTCGCCGCGGGTCATCCCGGGCGGCGGTGCGGGCCACGGCACCGTCACGCTCAGATTGTCACGACGAGCCGCGGTCGGTCTGCCAGACCGGATTGAGGCCGGTGGCGAGCTCCGGAGCCTGCCAGGCGGCACCGGCGGCGCCGAGCACCCGGTAGGCGGCCCCGGCGGGGCCGTTGGCGGGGGTGACCGGCATCCCGTTGAGGAAGGCGACGAGGAGCCGCTGGGTCCGTGCTCTCCCGTAGTCCATGGCGTGCCGTTCGGGTACCACGACGACCGGGATCCGGGGCCGGGGACCGGGCGTATCCGTCACCGCGTCGAGCAGAGGCAGAACGGCGATCATCCGTACGCCGGGCACCGGTTGGAGCATCCGGTCCCGGTACCGCGGCCCGTGGTCGAGGAGCGAACGGACGAACGGGGTGTCCGCGCCGAGCCGGGCGCCGCCGGTCCGGTTCACCACGGCGAAGATGATCCGCAACTGCCAGCCGGCGGCGATCCCCCAGCCGGTGTCGGCGTGGGCCGGCGGATAGTAGGCCCGGGCGGGCCGGGTCAGCGGGCTCAGCAGCGCGACCGCCTCGACCTCGGGGCGAGGGTCGCGCTCCAGGTAGGTGCGGATGACCAGGGTTCCCTCGCTGTGCCCGAGCAGCGCCACCGGCCGTCCCGTCCGGCGGCGTATCTCCCGGACCTGCGCGGCGAGCAGGTCGGCGCTGCGGGCGAGCGACTGGTGGGTGTCGGCGGCCGCGTACGGCCGGGGATGCCCCTGTGCGTCGAGCCCGGCGTACGAGAAACGGTGTACCGGAATCGACGTCCGGCCCGCGGGGTCCGGGACGCTGGCGGTCGAGCCGTCGTACCGGGAGTCGTAGCCGCCGACGTAGAGCACCGCCTGGCGGGGGTGTTCGGTCCCGTCCCGCAGCACCAGCGCCGGCGGTGGCCGGGCGGCGGCCCGGGAGCCCGCCCCGGCCACCGCCCCGCTGCCGGCGAGGGCGAGCAGCAGCACCAGCGCGACGGCCGGGACGGCCGGCAGCCGGGGCAGCCGCGCCCGGCGCCCGACCACCGTGCCGAGCAGCCCGCGCCACAGCGGCGCGTTCGCCGCGCCGCCGGCGGCGGCCACCGGCACGGCCGCCCAGTCGGGTCCGAGCCCGACGACCAGGGCACCCGCGGTGAGGACCGCGAACGTCGCCACCACCCAGAGCAGCACCGCCGGCGGCGGCAGTCCCCGCCACCAGGTGCCCGCCATCGGCCCGCGCTGCAGCACCACGGCCAGGACCAGCAGCGCGAGCACCGAGCCGATCGAGAACCAGGAGAGGGCCGTGACGGCGGCGGCCACGGTGACCGCGGCCCAGGGCGCCAGCGCGAGCGCGGTCACCGCGGTGACCGCGAGGCTGGTGCGGATCAGCCGGCGAGTCCCCGGCCGGCGCCGTCCCGGCGGCCAGGCCACGACGATGATCGCCACGGTGTACAGGGCCCGCGCCACGACCGCGCCGACCGACAGCGCGGCGAAGGAGAGCCACGAGTCGTGGTAGACGACGATCCACCGCAGGTCGTGGAAGACACCGAACGGGTTGGGCGCGGCGGCCTGCGGGGCCAGCGCCAGCGGCGACCGGTTGCCGGTCCAGCCGAGGATCGCCGCCTCGACCGCGGCCGGTCCGGCGGTCAGCCCGACCAGCAGCGGCAGCCGGCCCCGACCGCTCCACCACCGGACGTCGTCCGCCTCGGCCATCGCCCGCCCGTCTCCGCTCACCGTCGGCGGGCGGCTACCCCACGCCGACTCCGCCAAACCGGGTCCGTCGGGCCGATGAGGTTTGCCGACGACGGGTACGGGAAGGGCACCACGGCGGTCCGAGCCGCCGCCGGCGCTTCCGCCCCGGAGTCCGGCGTACGGCCGCCGGCCGGAAGCGGACGCGCGTGCCTGTCCCGCCACCGAGGATCTGTGATGATCGGACCGACCAGTCGGTGAACGACGCCCTGCACCTGGCGCTCGGCACCACGCTCGCGGTGGCCGCCGGCGCGTCCTTTGGAGCCTCGTCGGTCCTGCAGTACCGGGCGAACCGAAATGTGCCGCAGGAGCGGGTGGCCCGTCCCCGGCTGCTGTGGCGGCTCGTGCACCGGCGGGCCTGGCGATGGTCCGTCCTGCTGGCGGCGGCGGCCTTCGCCATGCAGACGGCGGCCCTCGTCTTCGTGCCGCTGATCCTGGTCCAGGCCATCCTGGTGACCGGCCTGCTCTGGTACGTCCTCCTGCTCGCCGCGCTGGAGCGGCACCGCCCGGACGGGCCGATCCTGCTGGAGGCGCTGCTCTGCCTGCTCGGCCTGGCCGCCTTTCTGCTGATCGCCGCCCCCACCGCCGGCTCCAGCCGGGGGCTCGACTCGATCCGGTCCGGGGCGCTGCTGGCCGGCGCGCTCGCCGTCACCGTCGCCGGCTGCCTCGGCGCGGCGGCCCGACTGGGCCCGCACTGGCGTCCGCTGCCGCTGGCGCTCGCCGCCGGCGCCTGCTACGGCGTGACGGCCGGCCTGATCAGCAGTCTCTCCCACTCCCTCGACGGCGGCCCGATCGCCGTGCTCGGGCACTGGCAGACGTACGCCATCGTGGTGCTCGGTCCGCTCGGGGTCCTGCTGAGCCAGAACGCGTACCAGGCCGGTCCGCTCGGCGCGCCGGCGCTGGCGACGTTCACGGTCACGGATCCGCTGGTGGCGATCGCGGTGGGGCTGCTCTGGCTCGACGAGCGGATCCGGACCGGGGTGTGGAACGCGGTCGGTGAGGCCGTCGCGCTCGCCACCCTTGTCGTCGGGGTCTTCCTGCTCGCCCGGCGCGCCCCGCGGGCGGACCCGGAGGGCACCGCTCCGCCGGGAGCCGACGACGGCGACGCGTCGACCTGACGGGGACACCCCGGCCGGGGCGCGGCGGAAGGTCGCCGTCCTGGACTCACGCGGAACGCCGCGGCCGGGCTCGTGGTGTCGCCTCAGCCGCAGCATTCCCCCGCGGTGTCCGACCGACGGCTGAGCCCGCTTCCGAGCGGGGCGGCCCGCTCGGTGTCAGCCTCGAACCGGTCGCCGGCGAGCGCGGCGAGCTGCACCGCGACCTCGGGGTCGAGACCGAGTTCGATGGCGGCGGCCCGGGTGGCGGCGGCGATGGTGCCGGCGGTGGGGAGGTGCCGCAGCGCGGCCGAGATCAGCCTGGCCGGAATGTCCGGGGCGAGCCCGTGGCGGGCGGCCGCGTCGGCGAGCATCGCCTGAGCGCCCTGGGTCGCGGAGCAGACCCCGGTGGCGGGCAGGTCGAGCCGGACGTCGCGGGCTGCGGTCCAGTCGCCGGCGAGGGCGGCGGTGACGGAGCGGACCTGTTCGTAGCCGGTGGCCAGCAGGAAGGTGGGGGCACGGCCGTAGGACTTCATGCCGACGATGTAGTAGCCGGGCTCCGGATGGGCGAGTTCGTCGACGCCGTGTGGTCGTACCGTGCCGCAGGAGTGCTCGTTCGGGTCGATCAGCGGGGCTAGGAGCCGGGCGCAGCCGAGGGCCGGGTCGAGGTCGAGCCGCAGTTCGGCGGCGATCGTATGGTCGGGGCGGAAACCGGTGGCCGAGACGACGCGGTCGCCGACGAGGGTACGGCCGTCGGCGGCGGTCAGCTCGGCCCGACCGCCGACGGCCCGAATCCGGCGTACGGCGAACCCGGTCACCAGCTCGACGCGGCCGGTCTCGACCAGCAGCCGGACGCCCGTGCCGAGCGCGCCCCGGCCCGGGAGGGCGTCGGCCTCGCCACCCCCGACGGCCCGGTCGATGGAGCCGCGGGTGGCCCAGGTGATCCGGGTACCCGGCTCGTGTTGGGCCAGCTCGGCGAGGGCGAGGAGGGTGTTGGCGGCGGAGTGTCCAGCGCCGACCACGACGGTGTGCCGGCCGGCGTGGGCGGCCCGGTCGGCGCCGAGGACGTCGGGCAGCGCCGGACCGATCAGCCCGGCGGCCTGCTCCTCCCCGAGCGCCGGCAGTCCGTTGGCGCCGAGCACGTTCGGGGTGTACCAGGTGCCGGACGCGTCGATCACGGCGGAGGCGGTTAGCTCCTCGCCGGTGTGCAGCCGGACCACGAACGGGCTGTGCTCCCGGCCGGCGGTGGTGACCCGGTCGACGTCGCGACGGCCGATCGCGGTGACCCGGGCCTGGTAGCGCAGGTGCGGTGCGAGGTCGGGGAGTTGCGCCAGCGGCGCGAGGTACGCCTTGACGAGATCGGCGCCGGTGGGAAGGACCTCGGGGTCGGGCGTGCTCCAGCCGGCGGCGTCGAGCAACCGGCGGGCGGCGGCGTCGATCGTGAAGCGCCACGGGGAGAAAAGACGGATGTGCCCCCACTCGGCCACGGCGGCGCCGGGACCGGTGCCGGCTTCGAGGACGGTGAACGGCAGGCCGCGTTCGTGGAGGTGGGCGGCGGCGGCCAGGCCGACCGGGCCGGCACCGATCACGACCACGGGCAGGTCCGGCAAACGATCGGTCATCACGGGCTCCCTGTTTTGACGTAATTCGAAACAGCGGGCCGGCGGGTGCCGCGGTGCCACGTTCGGCTTCCCCTCGTGACCAGGCGGCCGGCGCCGGCCGGCGGGCTGTCTTGACATTTCTCGAATCAGAGGTTTGCATGCTGTTTCGAGATCTGTCAACCTAGAGGAATGTCGAAGCAGGCGGTGTCACGCATCCTGGCCGCCCTGACCGCCGGGCAACCCTGTTGCGCGCCGATCAGCGAGCGGCGGATCCCGGCGGAGGTTGCCGCGCTGCTCGCCCCGGCCTTCAAGGCGCTCGGTGACCCCGTGCGCCTCCAACTGATGTCGATGATCGCCTCGGCGCCCGGCGGCGAGATCTGTGTCTGCGACCTGACGCCGGCCTTCGCGCTGTCCGGCCCGACGATCTCCCACCACCTGAGGACGCTGCGCGAGGCGGGCCTCGTCGAGGCCGAGCGACGCGGTACCTGGGTCTACTACCGGGCCCGGCCGCAAGTCATGCGGCGGCTCGCGAGCCTGCTCTCGACCGAGGTCGCCGCCGGCGCGTGAGGCCGGACCGGGCCGACGCGCCCGGCGTCACCACCGACTTGGTCGACACCGTCCCCGACGGGATGGCCGGGCCGGTACCCGTCCCCGTGGTCCTGGACGGTCCCCTCCCGCTGACCGAGGACGCCGTCCTGGTGGCCGAGGTGTCCGATCGTCACCGGCATGCGGGTGCTGCTGACGCACCCCGGCCGGGTCGCGGCCACCCTCGGCGTCCGGACGATCAGCGGCGCGTCGCCACCCGACGCTGGTACGCCGCCGCGGCGCGCCCCTGTCGGGCCGACCGGATCGATTGCGACGAAATTACGCCTAGCGGTCGGCGTCGATGCATGGTAGAAATCCTTCAAATGGCGTCATTAGATGTAAAGAACTTACAAGGAGGACCCGGATGACGGGAATCAGGACGGGTCTGGCCGGTCTCGCGGCCGTGGTCGCCGGCTCGGTCGGGGCGATCGTGCCGACGCCGTCGGCGTGGGCGGCCGGTCCGGACCCGGCGGAGGGCACCCACACCGTCAGCTACCGGGGCTATCGGGTGGCGGTGCCGAAGACCTGGCGGGTCGTCGACCTCGCGGCCGAGCCGGACTCGTGTGTGCGGTTCGACCTGCCCACGGTCTACCTGGGCCACCCGGGGGACCAGTCCTCGTGTCCCACCCGCCTCGGCGGGCGCACCGCCGGGTTGGTCATCGAGCCGATCGACGCCGTCACGGCGGCGCGTCACCGGACAGAGGTGGCGGTGACCGCGCCGGGCGCGGCCAGCGTGCCCGCCCCGGCGTCACACGACGACGCCATCCAGGTCGCGGTACGAGACGCCGGCGTCCTCGTCACGGCGGCGCACACCCCGCTGACCGAGCCCCTCGTGCGCCGGATCCTCGCCTCCGCGACGCTCGGACCGGACGCCGAACCGGCGGAGCCCTCCGACCTCGACGCCACCGTCCGCGACACGGCGGCCCTGGCCCCGACCGGTTCGACGGCGGTGCCGGCCGGGACGGGGGCGGCGCGGGCCACGGCCGGCCCGGTGACGCCGTCGGCGGTCAGCCCCCAGCCCGGCACCTATCAGGGCCGGGGCTTCGACACCTGCGCGGCCCCGTCCCAGGCGACCATGGACGCCTGGCGGACGAGCTCGCCGTACCGCGTGATCGGCATCTACATCAGCGGCGCCAGCCGCTCCTGCGCCCAGCCGAACCTGACCGCGACCTGGGTCGCCAACCAGGTCGCCAAGGGCTGGCGGCTGATCCCGATCGAACTCGACCGCCAGGCGCCGTGCGGCACCCGGACGCCGAAGATGTCCAGCGACCCGGCCGTCGCGCGGGACCAGGGCGCGAGCCGGGCGACGGCCGCGGTGAACGCCGCGCGGGCGCTGGGCATCCCGCCGGGCAGCGCGATCTACAACGACATCGAGCACTACCCGTCGGACGCGTCGTGCAAGGCCGCCGTGCTGTCGTACCTCTCCGGCTGGACCGAGCGGCTGCACTCCCTCGGGTACCTCTCCGGCATGTACTCGAGTGGCTCGTCCGGCGTGGCGGACCTGTGCAGCGCGTACCACGACCCGGCGTACACCCGGGTCGACCACCTCTGGTTCGCCTGGTGGAACGGCGTGGCGGACCTCGACGCCGGCCCGTACTGCCCGGCCGAGTACTACGCCGACCACCAGCGGCTGCACCAGTACGCCGGGGACGTCTACGAGACCTGGGGCGGGGTGCGGTTGCGCATCGACCGCAACTACCTCGACGTCGCGGCCGGCACCAACCCCGAGCCGCCGGTCTGGAGCACCATCGTCGACAACACGACCCCCGGGCGCTTCACCGCCAGCGCGAACTGGGGCACCTCCAACTACTCCGACCAGCGGTACGGCGACGACTACCGCTTCGCCGAGCCGGTGCTCTCCAGCGACGTCGCCTGGTACCGCGTGGAGATCCCGGAGACCGCCGGTTACGAGGTCTCGGTCTGGTACGCCGCCAACGCGGGCTACAACGACGCCACCCCGTTCATCATCGCCACCGCGACCGGCAACCAGACCGTACGCGTGAACCAGCGGGTCAACGGCGGCCAGTGGGTCTCGCTCGGGGTGTACACGCTCGCCGCCGGGGACAGCGACCGGGTCGGGGTCAGCCGGTGGACCACCGGTACCGGCTACGTCATCGCGGACGCGGTCCGGATCACCCGGGTCTGAGCCAGCCGGGGCGGACCAGGCCGCGGCCCGCCGACCGTGGGCGGTGAGAACGCGGTCCTGATCCCTCCCGACCGGTGTCGATGCGCGGCCCGTCTCACCCGGGCGACCGGGTGGCCGGGCCGCGCCGACCCGGGACGGCGCCGGCGGACATCTCCGTCAGGAACGCGTCGATCCTGCGCAGGTGCCGCGGCGTCAGCCCGGTCGTCGTCCTCGGCGCCACGATCGGACACGGCGCCGCCGTCGGGTGCCGGGGCTTCCGGTCAGGGCTCGCGCGGGGGTGGCAGCGAGGAGTACCGCGCCCGACGGTGGTTGAAGTGGGCGAGGTAGTAGGTCACGCCGTCGCGCTCGACCTCCATCGGCGGCGGGTCCGGTACCCAGTACCAGCGCTGGCCGTCGAACTCGGCCTCGATGCCGCGGTAGTTCAGGCGCGCCGCCCACTCGGCCGCCTTCTCCGCGGAGTCGAACAGCATCACTCCCGGCCGCTTGGAGAGCAACCGGTGCACCGTCGGACTGTAGACGGCCTTGGCGCGGGCGTTCTTGAGGTGGCGCGACTCGATGATGATCCGGATGTACCGGTGACCGACCCGGTGGCGTCCGACGACGTACAGCCGCTCGCCGCCGTCACCGCTGAACGGCAGCGACACCCACACCCTGGCGCCACCGGCGAAGTGCTTGAGCCCGCGCCGGACCTCGAGGTCGGGACCGGCGAGACGTTCCTGGACGATGTTCGCCACGACGCCCCAGCCGAGGGGTTCATCCACCCCATCGATGCTAGTACCGGCCTGCCCACGCGGTGGCTGGCCTCCCCGGCACCGTGCCGAACGAGGTTGTCACCGATCGCATCGACCGGGTCACCGGGGGCACCGGCAGGTGTCGAGAAAGTGTCGTAAAGATGTCCGCCCTGCAATTCTGCCCTGGTCGACAGAGCGTTTGTGACCGAGGTCGCAGCGGCCCATTCCATGAGGTGGAATTGTGGGCCATCGACCCCGGGTGGCGCGATAGGCGGATGTCGAACTCGCAGGTGGGCGGCGGCGAGGGGTGATCTACGACACCTTTCTCCAGGTACTGGACGTACGTTCGATACGGCCTGTCATCCTCTATCCCGGATTGTGCCCACCAAAATGGGCGGGCGAATGCGTCCGGACCGCGTAGCTTGACCTGCGCATGTCGACAACATCCCACTGGCCCGACGGACCTGGAGAGTCGTGACCAACCAAGCCACCGCGGCGCCGAACAAGCTCGATGCCGCCGTATTCAAGATCGCTGGCGTGGTCGTGCTCGGCGCGATCATGTCCATCCTCGACGTCACCGTCGTCAGCGTCGCGCTGCCGACCTTCCAGACCGAGTTCGACGCCACGTACGCCGAGGTCGCCTGGACCATGACGGGCTACACCCTGGCCCTGGCCACGGTGATCCCGCTCAGCGGGTGGGCCGCCGACCGGTTCGGCACCAAACGGCTGTACATGCTCGCCCTGCTGCTGTTCACGCTCGGCTCGGCGCTCTGCGCCGTCGCCGACTCGATCGGCCAGCTCATCGCGTTCCGGGTCCTCCAGGGCCTGGGCGGCGGCATGCTGATGCCGATCGGCATGACGATCATGACCCGGGCGGCCGGTCCGGAGCGGATGGGCCGGCTGATGGCGGTCCTCGGCATCCCGATGCTGCTCGGCCCGATCGGTGGACCGATCCTCGGCGGCTGGTTGATCGAGGCGGCGAGCTGGCACTGGATCTTCCTGATCAACGTTCCGATCGGCGCGATCGCGCTCGTGTACGCCGCCGTCGCGCTGCCGAAGGACGCGCCCGAACCGTCCGAGTCGTTCGACTTCCTCGGCATGCTGATGCTCTCGCCGGGGCTTGCCCTCTTCCTCTTCGGCGTCTCGTCACTGCCGGAGACCGGCACGATCACCGCCACCAAGGTCTGGGCGACGATGCTGGTGGGTGGGGCGCTGGTGATCGGGTTCGTCCTGTACTCGTTCCGCCCTCGGCACCCGCTGCTCGACCTCCGGCTGTTCCGCAACCGCAGCCTGACGATCGCCGCGATCTCGCTGTTCGTCTTCGTCATCGCGTTCATGGGCGCCGGCCTGCTGTTCCCGAGCTACTTCCTGCAGGTTCGGGGTGAGTCGACCCTGCACGCCGGTCTCCTGATGGCGCCGCAGGGGATCGGGGCGATGCTCACGATGCCGATCGCCGGCACCCTGGCCGACAAGATCCCGGTCGGCCGGACGGTGCCGTTCGCGATGGCGCTCATCGCCACCGGGCTCTTCACCTTCACCCAGGTCGGGACGGACACCTCGTACCTGCTGCTCTGCGGCTCGCTGTTCGTGATGGGCCTCGGCATGGGCGGCACGATGATGCCGATCATGACCTCGGCGCTGCGGACGCTGGCCCCGCACGAGACGGCGCGGGGTTCGACCCTGGTGAACATCCTCCAGCAGATCGCCGGCTCCATCGGGTCCGCGATCATGTCGGTGATCCTCACCAGCCAGCTCAACAAGTCGGATCCGATCCCGGGGCTGACCGACCCGGGCACCGGCAAGCCGGTCACCGAGGCCGGGGCGGCGATCGCCCACCAGCAGGGGGCACAGCTTCCGCTGGATCCGTCGCTGCTGCACCGCGGTCTGGAGTTCGTGGCCGACTCGTTCGCCACGACGTTCTGGGTCGGCTTCGTGCTGGTGCTGGCGACGTTCGTGCCGATCGCGTTCCTGCCCAAGCGGCGCGCGGTGTCGCGGCCGGGCGGCGACCCGACCGGGGACGGCGACCAGGCGGCGGCTCCGGTGCTGGTCCACTGACCGTACCGCGACCCGCGCCCTGGGCAGCCGCGGCTCGACCGCCTGCCCAGGGCGGCCGAGCTATCGGCGCGTCGCCGGCTGGTGACGCCGGCTGACGGCGCGGTCCGTGGGCGGCGGGCCGCGTCCCGGGTGGCACCATCCGGGACGCGGCCCGCCGTGCTGTGTACCGGGACGTCGTCGTCCTCCCCGGCAGCGCGACGGCGAGGAGGTGGCGCGGGGGTGAGAGGCTGTCGCTGCTCGAGCCGAGGCTCCGGCCGCGGCAGGGGTCGTACCGACAGGAGGTGGGAGTGATGCTGACCGGGGTCGCGCTGGTTGCCGCCGCGCTGACCAGCGGGCTGGTCACCGGCGTGTTCCTGCTCTACGCGCACACGATCATGCCAGGACTGCGCCGGACCGACGACCGTACGTTCGTCGGGGCGTTTCAGGCGATCGACCGGGCCATCATCAACCCGATCTTCATGGCGTGCTTCTTCGGAGCGCTGGTCCTCAGTGGTGTCGCGACCGGCCTGCTGTGGAACGCGGAGCACCGCGCCCCGCTGCCGTGGGTCGCCGGCGCGTTCCTGCTGTACCTGCCGGTCATCGTCATCACTCTCGCGGTCAACGTGCCCCGTAACGACGCCCTCAAGGCGGCCGGTGACCCTGACCAGATCGTCGACCTCGGCCGGGTGCGCCGGGACTTCGACGAGGCGCGGTGGTGGAGGTGGAACCTGGTACGCGTCGGGCTGAGCGTCGCCTCGTTCGGCTGTCTGCTCGTCGCCCTGACCGAGTACGGCAGCCTGCCCTGAGGCCCGCCCCGTACGGGCGGCCGACGGGGACCGGTGCGGGGTGAGCGTACGCCGTAGAGCCGCAGAACTCGCCAGACATCGGGTGTTCTTCGGGGAGGCGCTCCCGACCGGCCATGACTTGCCCACGGTGGCAGCGCCGGGCGCGGACTAGTTCGGCTGTAGGCTGAGATACATCCGATGTCCTGCGAAGGGGGCGAGGTGCCGGTCACCGACGAGGCGATCGAGAAGATCAAGTTGATGATCGTCCAGGGAGAACTCGCTCCCGGCGCCCGGCTGCCCAGGGAGGCCGACCTCGCGGAACGGCTCGGGCTGTCCCGCAACTCGCTCCGGGAGGCGGTGAGGGCGTTGTCCCTGATCCGGGTCCTGGACGTCCGGCAGGGGGACGGCACGTACGTGACGAGCCTGGAACCCGAGTTGCTGCTGGACGCGGTCGGGTTCGTCGTCGACTTCCACCAGGACGACACGGTGCTCCAGTTCCTGGAGGTGCGGCGCATCCTCGAGCCCGCGGCGACCGAGCTGGCGGCGACCAGGATGACCGACGACGACGTCGCCGGACTGCGGGCCATCCTCGACGAGCTGGACGACGCGCCGTCGGTGGAGGCGCTGGTGGCCAACGATCTCCGGTTCCACAACCACATCGCCGCCAGCTCCGGCAACAAGGTGCTGAGTTCGTTGATCGACAGCCTCTCCGCCCCGACGACCCGGGCGCGGATCTGGCGCGGGCTGACCCAGGAGGGGGCCGTGCAGCGTACCCGGGAGCAGCACGAGGCGATCTGCGAGGCGATCGAGGCGCGTCAGCCCGACGTGGCGCGGGCCTGGGCGGCCGTGCATGTCGCCGGCGTCGAACAGTGGTTGCGGAACGCGCTCGGCGAGTCCACGTCGGCGTCCGGGCCGCCGGGGAGGGCCGCCGCCGCGGCAAGGAACGGTCGTCCTCGCCGTGCCCGGAGGTCGGCGTGAGGACCGCGCGGCTCGGCCGGTCCCAGGTACGGGTGACCGGTCTCGGATTCGGTGGGGCCGGCATCGGCAACCTGTACCAGGCCGTGGATGACGAGACGGCGCGGCGGGCGGTCGACGCCGCGTGGGAGGCCGGGATCCGGTACTTCGACACCGCCCCGCACTACGGTCTGGGGCTCTCCGAACGTCGGCTCGGCGCCGCGCTCGCCGGACGTCCGCGGGGCGACTACACCATCTCGACCAAGGTCGGGCGCCTGCTGGTACCCACCCCGGAGACCGCGCACCTCCGCGACGACGAGGCCGGGTTCGACGTACCGGCGGACCATGCCCGGCGGTGGGACTTCAGCGCCGACGGGGTACGCCGGTCACTGGAGTCCAGTCTGGAGCGGCTGGGCGTCGACCGGGTGGACGTCGTGCTGATCCACGACCCGGACGACCACTGGCGGCAGGCGGTCGACGAGGCGTACCCGGCGCTGCACGAGCTGCGTGACCAGGGCGTGGTCGGGGCGATCGGGGTCGGGATGAACCAGTGGCAGATGCTGGAGCGGTTCGTCGTCGAGACCGACGTCGACGCGGTCATGCTCGCGGGACGGTACACGTTGCTGGACCAGTCGGCGGGGGAGAGCCTGCTGCCGCGCTGCCGGGAACGCGGTGTGTCGGTGCTGGCGGCAGGGGTGTTCAACAGCGGTGTTCTCGCCACGGACGAGCCGGGCGGGATGTACGACTACCGCCCCATCTCCACCGCGCTGTACGACCGCGCCCTCCGGCTCGCCGAGGTGTGCCGCGCCCACGGGGTACGGCTGCCGCAGGCGGCGATGGCCTTCGTGGCGCGCCACCCCGCGGTCGCCTCCGTGGTGGTCGGGGCGCAGCGCGTCGAGCAGGTCAGCCGCAACGCGGCCCTCGCCGCCGCGCCGGTTCCCGACGGGCTGTGGGACGACCTGGTCGCGGCGGGGCTGATCCGCGGCTGAGCGGGGTCACGAGCCGACCCGTGAGGTGTCGTGGCGCCGGGTCCGGCGGCGTGCGCCGACCGGACCGGCCGGCGCACGCCCGGACGACGGGTCAGTCGCTGACGCAGGTGGCGGTGGCGAGGAACACCGTGGTGCTGTCCGGGTAGTACGGCGTCAGCGTCGCCTCGGGATGGGTGCCGGCCGGGCAGGTCTCGGAGTGGACCCAGCGGGGCGTGAACGGCTCCGGTATGCAGAAGAAGATCTGCTGGTCGTGGTTGATCGGATAGCGGCCGTACATCGAGACGCCCTCGGCGCGGCACGGTTGCGGCCAGGCGGCCTGGGCCGGTGTCGGGGCGACCCCGACGGCGACCGTGGCGCCGACCACTCCCAGGATCGCCGCCCGAACCGTGAGCCTTCGCATCGCCTCTCCTCCCCGTTGCCGGTCGCTTGTTTGACTATTGACCAAACTAAATGACCGCTGCTCGGGGGGCAACGCCTCGTACATTGGGGTGTTTTACGATGTTGGAGGTGATCGCCCGGGACATCGGCGCCGACGGTGCGGTGCGGCGGAGGACGCCCGAGCCGGCGGGCGCCATGCCGGACCGGACGGGCGGGCACGACACCGGCTCGGGCGGGGGTGGGACGGCGATGACGGCGATCGGCGGTGACGGGGCGACCAACGGTTCCGGGTCGGTCGCCGGGTCCGAGGCGACCCGGGTCTTCGCCCGGTACCGGGCCCGGCTCCACGCGATCGCCTACCGGCTGCTCGGCCGGGTTGGTGACGCCGAGGACGTGGTGCAGGACGCCTGGGTGCGTTGGTCGGAGGTGGACCTGGCCGAGGTGGCCGACCCGGAGGCGTACCTGGTGCGGGTGGTGACGCGGCTGGCGATCGACCGGCTGCGCAGCGCCCAGGTCCAGCGGGAGCGGTACGTCGGATCCTGGCTCCCGGAACCCCTCGCCACCACGCCGGACATCGCCGACCGGGTGGCGCTCGCCGACACCGTCTCCACGGCCATGCTGGTGGTCCTCGAGTCGCTCTCGCCGCTGGAGCGGGCCGTCTTCGTGCTGCGCGAGGCGTTCGACTACCCGTACGCGGCGATCGCCGAGATGGTCGGTCGCAGCGAGGCCTCGGTGCGGCAGACCGCCCGTCGGGCCCGCGAGCATGTCGCGCGGCGGCAGCTTCGGTACGACACCGACCCGGCGACCCGCGCCCGGGTGACCCGGCGCTTCCTCGCCGCCGCCGCGGGCGGTGACCTGACCGACCTGATGGCGGTGCTGGCGCCGGACGTGACGCTGATCAGCGACGGCGGCGGCGTGGCGCCCGCGCCACGCCGGCCCATCGTGGGCGCGGAACCGGTGGCGCGGGCGCTGATGACGTTCACCGGGCGGATGCCGGCCGACCCGCGGGTCGAGGTGGTGGAGCTCAACGGCGGCCCGGGCATCGTGGTCTACTCGGGAGACACCCCGGCCGTCGCGATCACCCTGCACCTGGTCGACGGCGCGGTGCGCACCATCCACCTGGTGAGCAACCCCGCCAAGCTCACCGGGGTACGGCCACCCGGTTCGCTCGCCCACCGGTCCGCGCCAGGGCTCGGGCCGGGATCGTGATCCGCTGCGACAGCCGGTACAACTTGGGCGGGCTGCTGGTGAACGTCTCCTTGTACGTCACCGCGGCGCGACCGGTCAGGTACCACCGGCCCGGCGAGTCGTCGGGCCGGGTGAACTGGATGACCGCGTCCCGCCGGCCGAGGCTGACCGGCTGGTGCAGGTACCCGAACCGGAACGGTCGGGCCTGCTTGCCCCGCAGCCGCCGAGCGATGCTCTCGGCGGCGTGTACCCCGGACGGCACGCCGCTCTGGCAGGTGCCGTGGATCTCGCCCCATCCCTGCCGGATGGCGGCGGCGTCGCCGATCGCGTACACCGAGGGGTGCGAGACCGAGGCGAGCGTGGCGTCGACCACCACCCGATCCCGGTCGTCCACGGTCAGCCCGGCCTCCCGAGCGAGCGGCGAGGCGACGACCCCGGTGGTCCACAGGGTGGCGTCGGACGGTACCAGCTCGCCGCCGGCCAACTCCACCGCGTCCGGCAGCACCTTGGTCACCTCGACCCCGGCACGTACCTCGACCCCGAGCCGGTCCAGCGCGGCGCGCAGGTAGCGGCGGGCCGGCGCGCCCATCATGGTGCCCGGCTCGTTGCGGCCGAGCAGCACCACGTGCAGGTTCGGGTAACGCTCGGCGATCTCGGCGGCCGCCTCGACGCCGGTGAGGCCGGCCCCGGCGACGGCCACCGCACCGCTGCCCCGGTGGACCAGCTCGGCCAGCCGTGCGGCGAACCGCTCGGCCTCGGCACGGTCGTTGAGCGTGTACCCGTGCGCGTCCATCCCCGGCACGGTGGCGGTGTCGGCCACGCTACCGATGGCGTAGACCAGGTAGTCGTACCTCAGCGTGAGCTCGCCGTCCGGGACCGCGACGCTGACCTCGCGCTGCTGGGGATCGATGCGGGTCGCCCAGCCCTGGACGAACTCGACACGGCTGCCCTCGAGCAGCGCCGGGATCCGGTAGTCGGTCAGGGTCTGACCAGTGGCGATCTGGTGCATCCGGAGCCGCTCCGTGAACCGGTCGGACGGGTTGACCAGTATCACCCGGGCGCGGAGGCGGCGGGTACGCCGGGCCAGCACGAGCGCGTTCATGATGCCGGTGTAGCCACCGCCGAGCACGACGATCGTGGGTGTCATGGCACTTTCTCTCCTCAACCGGCACCCGCTCGGGTGCCCTCACACCCCACGGACGAGGCAACGGGCCCCGCGCGTGAGCCGGGTCTGGCGTGAGGCAGGCCACAGCGGTCGGCGGCGACGTCCGGCCGGTGCGTCCTCCGAGGCCGGCCGCGGTGGGAGAGCGTGGTGCGCGGGGGCTGGCCGAGCCGGTCAGGTCCCGGGGGTGGTCACCGGCGGTCCGGGGACGGCCCGGACGAGGCCGACGCGCCTGACGCGCTCGACGCGTCCGACGCGCCCGAGGCGGCTGGCGCGGCCGCGCGGGCGGCGACGAGCGCCGCGATGCCGTCGAGCAGGCGCTGCAGACCGAACTCGAAGCTCTCGTCCCAGCCCGCGTCGAACGCGTCCTCGTTGAGCGCGGCCATCGCCGGGAAGTTCCCCGACTCCATGGCCCGGACGAGCGTTGGAAAGTGCTGGTTCCAGAACTCCTCGTCGCTGATCCCGCTCTCCTCCACCGCGGCGTCGTACTGGATCCGGTGCCGCGCGAAGCCGGTGACGAAGCCGTCGAGCGTGATCACCGCGCTGAGCCGTTCCTGGTCGGTCAGGCCAAGGTTGGCGAGGCCGGCGATCATGGCCTCGGAGGCCAGTCGATGAGTGCACTCGACCTCGTACCCGACGACCGCGACACCCTGGGCAGCCGGGTTCGGTGGGCGGTGGTCGACTGCTGGACGATCGTGCTGCAGGAGCTGACGCACCTCGTCCGCCAGCCCTCCAACGTCGCCTGGCAGCTCGGCTTCCCGATTGTCATGGTGCTGCTGTTCGTCTACGTCTTCGGCAGCGCCATGGACGTTGCCGGGCAGGGTGCCGGCGAGGGCTACCTGGAGTTCGCGATGCCCGGCCTATTCACCATGACCATGGTGCTCAGCTTCATGAACACCGCGTTCGCGGTGGCCATGATGAAGGAACGCGGATTCATCGACCGGTTTCGGTCGATGCCGATGGCCTCCTCGGCGGTCGTCACCGGACGGGGTGTGGCCGACATCATTCACGCCGCCGTGGACCTGGCGATCCTGGTCGTCATCGCGCTGATCCTGGGCTGGCGCCCCGGCGGCGACCTGGTCGCCACGCTGAGCGCCTTCGTGCTCCTGCTCTGGCTGCGACTGGCGCTCATATTCGTGGGTATCTATCTCGGCCTCCTGGTCAAGAACACCGAGATGGCGGGGAACCTGTTCGCCGTCGCGTTCCCGTTCGGGATGATCTCCTCGGTGCTCACGCCGCCCGACCTGATGCCGGGATGGCTGGGCGCGATCGCCGCGTGGAATCCGGTCTCCTCCACCGCGGCGGCGATCCGGAGGCTGTTCGAGTCGCCGGCGGTGGCCAGCGGGTACTGGATCGAGGAGCACCCGATCGCCGCCGCCGTGGTCTGGCCGGCGGTGATCACCGGGATCTTCCTGTTCCTGGCGGTCCGCCAGTACCTGCGGCTCGGCCGCTGAGCACCGGGCGGGCGCGGGTGGAGACCGGGTCCCGCCCGCCCGGTCCGCCGATGCTGCGTGTCGGCCGCCGGGCTGGGCCCACGGTCACCCCGGCTGGCAGTTGTTGCTGGTCAGGGTGACCGTGTACTCGGCATCGTCGTGGGTGATGCCGGAGGGTCGACCGTCGAAGTAGGTCTCCACCTTCTGCCAACCCCGGCGCTGTTCGTAGTGCAGGTGTGGCGCCCCGGAGTTGCCGGTGCTGCCGACCCGTCCGATCTGCTCGCCCTGGGCGACCCGCTGGCCCACCCTGACCAGGGGCGGTTCCAGCAGGTGGAGGTACTGCGTCTCCCACCGGCCGCCGTGGTCGATCTTCACCCAGTAGCCACCGCCGCGACCCCGCGGGCCGTTCGGGTTGTCCGGGGTGCGGCCCCCGAGCGTCCCGTTGATCCCCGCCGCGGTCACGGTGCCCTCGTAGGACGCGAGCACCGGCCGGCCCCACGCCTCGCCCTCGGTCGGGAACATGTCGACGTCGTAGTCGTCGTGGCCGGGATAGGTGCCGAGCTGCCAGGTCTCGCCGCACGGTACGGGAAGCTGGAAGAGCGGGCGCGGACCCGGCGGCAGCAGCAGGGGTACAACGAGGACGGCCGCGCCGAGCAGGGCCGCGACCGCGGCCAGGGCGAGCAGCAGGCGGGTGGTACGGCTCCGGGCGCGGCGGCGGTCGCCGCGTCCGGTCGGGTGGCCGGTCGTCACCGTCCCGAGGATGGCAGATGCCGGCAAGCCACGGACCATCGGGTACGCGGGCCGCGCGCCGGGGGCGCCGCGCGGAGCAGGCCCGACCGCCGGGCCGCCGAGCCTGTCCGCCATGAACGGATGAAACGCCTGCGGCATCCCGAAGAACATCGCGTTCATGTCGACGAGGTGGATGCCGAGCAGTTCGGGCCGGGCGGGCGTTCGCCGGCCACCGCCGCCAGGGCCAGTAAACCGGAGGCCGGTCACCACCGAGCGAAGCGACGGACGGCCGGCGGGGGCGGCACCGCCCGGATCAGCGACAGGCGGATGGATATCCCCTGCACAACGGCCGTCAGTGTGGCCTCACCCGGACGTTCGGGCACGTTCGGCTGCCCCGGTAGGCTGCGGCCACGGTATCCACCATCGCCGTGACCCCCGGGGGTTGGTGTGGAATTTCGGCTGCTGGGTCCGTTGGAGGTGGTCAGCCGCGGCCAGGTGCTCCGGCTCGGCGGTACGAAGCGTCCCGCGCTGATGGCGGTGTTGCTGCTGCACCCGAATCGCGTGGTGCCCCTCGGCCAGCTCGTCGAGGCGCTCTGGGCCAACCCGCCCCGCGCCGCGGAGTCCAACCTCCGGACCTATGTCGCGGCCCTGCGCACCACCTTCATCAGGGCAGGCGAGGATGGGGCGCGCCTGTCGACGGACCAGCGAGGGTACCGACTCTCGGTCGAGCCCGGCGAGTGTGACCTGGCCACCTTTGTGGACCTCGCCGCGGAGGGGGAGCAGGCACTCGCCCGAGGCGACACCGCCACCGCGGCCCGACGCCTGCGCGCCGCGCTTGACCTGTGGCGCGGACCTGCGCTGGCAGGCCTGACTGGCGGGCCCTACCTCGCCCTCGAGGCAGACCGGATGGATCAGCACCGGCTCCAGGTCGTTGGACGCTGGGCCGAGGCAGCCCTGGCCGAGCGCTGCCACGAGCAGGTGGCGGCGGAGCTCGATCCGTTGGTGCGATCGTACCCGATGTGGGAGGGGCTGTGGGGGCAGCTGATGCTCGCCCTGTATCGCTGCGGGCGGCGGTCGGCCGCGCTGGCGGCGTACCGGGAGGCGTACCGGGTGCTCACCCGCGAGCTGGGTGTCCTGCCGGGCCAGGAGTTGCAGGACCTGCACCGGCGGATGCTCGCCGCCGATCCCACCCTCGACCCGCCGCCGGCCCGCGAGTCGGTACGCGTCGCGCTGCCGGCGCCGCGGCAGCTACCCGCGGACATCGCCGCCTTCGCGGGCCGGACCGAGCAGCTCGACGCACTGGACAGGTTGCTGGGCGCTGCCGACGGCGCCCAGCCGGAGACGGTGACGATCGCCGTCCTGACCGGCTCCCCGGGGATCGGCAAGACCACGTTGGCGGTGCACTGGGCACACCGGGTGGCGGCGCGGTTCCCGGACGGGCAGTTGTACGTGAACCTGCGGGGCTTCGACCCCGGGGGAGCGGTGATGAGCCCGTACGACGCCCTCCGCGGCTTCCTGGACGCCCTGGGCGTGGCACCGCAGCAGATTCCCACGACCCCCGACGCCCAGGCCGCGCTCTACCGCAGTCTGCTCGCCGGGCGGCGGGTGCTGGTGGTGCTGGACAACGCCCGCGACGCCGAGCAGGCGCGCCCCCTGCTGCCCGGCACACCGGGCTGCATGGCCGTGGTGACCAGCCGCAACCAGCTCGCCGGCCTGGTCGCCGCCGAGGGCGCCCACCCGGTGACGGTCGAGCTGCCCAGCACGGCCGAGGCCCGCCGGATGCTCGTCGGCCGGCTGGGTGAGCGGCGGGCAGCGGCCGAACCGGCCGCGGTGGACGAGATCATCGCCGGCTGCGCCCGGTTGCCACTGGCCCTGGCGATCGTCGCCGCCCGGACCGCATGCCGCCCCGACTTCCCACTCGCCGCGATCGCCGCCGAACTGCGCGCCGCCCGCGGCGGCTTGGAGCCGTTCGCCGGCGACGACCCCGCCACCGACGTACGGGCGGTCTTCTCCTGGTCGTACCAGGCCCTGCCGCCGCCGGCGGCCCGGGTGTTCCGGCTGCTCGGCCTGCACCCCGGCCCCGACATCGCCGCCCCGGCCGTGGCCAGTCTCGCCGCGCTGCCGGTCGAGCGGGTCCGCCCGCTGCTGGGTGCGCTGGCCGAGGCACACCTGCTCACCGAACGCGTCCCCGGCCGGTACGCCTTTCACGACCTGCTGCGCGCGTACGCCGCCGAACTCGCGCACACCCTGGACTCGGCGGCGGACCGGCGGGCCGCGCTGGCCCGGCTGCTCGGCCACTACCTCCAGACCGCGCACGCCGCCGCGCTGCTGCTGCACCCGACCCGGGAGCCGATCGCGCTGCCCGCGATGCCGCCCGGCGTCACGGTCGAGCGGCTCGCCGACGGTGCGCAGGCGGTCGCCTGGTTCACCACGGAGCACCGGGTGCTGCTGGCCCTCACCCGGTGGATCGCGGAGCACGGCCCCGACGACCACGCCGGCCCGCTCGCGTGGGCCCTGTCGGACTTCCTCCAGCGCCAGGGGCACTGGCTCGACTGGGCCACCAGCCAGCAGGTCGCGCTGACCGCCGCGCGGCGGCTCGGCGACCGGGCCGGCCAGGGCGACGCGCACCGCGGCCTCGGCTTCGCGTACGCCCGGCTGGGGCGGCACCGGGACGCGCTGGACGAACTCGGGCACGCCCTCGACCACTACCGCGCGTGCGACGACGAGACCGGGCAGGCCAACGCCCACCTCGGCATCGGCTGGGTGCTGGAGCGGGAGGGCCGGCACTCCGAGGCGCTGGCGCACGGCCAGCATGCGCTCGACCACTTCCGCCGCGCGGACAACCGGATCGGGCAGGCCCGGGCCCTGAACAGCATCGGCTGGTGCCACACCCTGCTCGGCGACCACCGACCGGCGCTCGCCCACTGCCAGGCAGCGCTGGCCATCCAACGGGAACTCGGCGACCGGCGCGGCGCGGCCACCAGCCTGGACAGCATCGGCTACATCCACCACCAGCTCGGCGACCACGCCGCGGCCGTGGACTGCTACCAGGAGGCCATCGCGCTGTTCCGGGAGGACGGCGACCGGTACTACGAGGCCGACGTCCTGCACCATCTCGGAGACTGCCACCACGCCCGGGGCGACCGCGCCGCGGCCGTCGCCGCCTGGCGCCAGGCCCTGGCCATCCTCGACGAACTCGGCCACCCCGACGCCGCCACGCTCCGCGGCAAGCTCGACTCCTGACGTGTCCCGGTCGCCGGGTCCCGACGGCGGGTTCGCCGTCGTTCGTGGTCCGGGGACCGCCGTGGTCCGGCCGCCCTGTGCGGAAAATGTGCGGATCGGCTGGCAGCCTCGGAGCGACCCGTGTCAAGACCCGCGCTGATGCCGGCCGGGCGGGTGCGGACCTGCGCGGTGGAGGCGCGATGACGGTGTGGGCTGGAATAACCGGTTGGTCGACGACCCTCGTGGCGGCGCTCGTGGTCGGCTCCGCCGTACCGCCCGGTCCGCTCTTCTCGCCGGCGGATGCGGGCGGGACCGGGGCGCGGTCCGCCGAACCCGCGGCCGCGAGCCTGACCGAGGCCGCGCGGGCGGCCGAGACGGCACGTCGCACCGGCGAGCCGGTGGAGATCCTCAGCGAGGGCACCGAGACGTCCCGGGTCTTTGCCAACCCGTCCGGGACCCGGACGCTCGAACAGTACGCGCTGCCGATCCGGACGCGTCGCGACGGACAGTGGGTGCCGATCGACACCCGACTGGTCCGCGACCCGGACGGGCGGGTGTCGCCGGCCGCGACCCCGGTCGGGCTCCGGCTCTCCGGGGGTGGCGACGGCCCTCTGGTCGCCGCCGAGCAGGACGGCGCCGAGCTCGCGCTCTCCTGGCCGACGCCGCTGCCGGAGCCGATCCTGGCCGACGACACCGCGACCTATCCCGAGGTGCTGCCCGGGGTGGACCTGCAGGTGCGGGTCAATCCGGTGGGCTTCTCGCAGGTCCTGGTGGTGAAGAACGCGGCGGCGGCGAAGAATCCGGCGCTGCGGCGGATCCGCTTCGGCACCCAGACCCGGGGGCTGACCCTGCGGGAGGGTGAGGACGGCAGCACCGTCGCCGTGGACCCGAGTGGCCGCCCGGTCTTCAGCTCCGGGCCACCGCTGATGTGGGACAGCACCCCGGCACCGACCGGAGCCGAGGGGGTCGGCGCGCGCAGCGTCGCGACGGAGGCACCCCCGGTCGGACCGGATCCGTCGACCGCGTACCGGCAGCGCGTGATGGAGCTGGAGGTGAAGCCGGGGGAGCTCACGGTCGTTCCGGACCAGGACCTGCTGACCGGTCCGGACACCCGGTACCCGGTCTACCTCGACCCCTCGTACAGCGCGGTCCAGTACCGGTGGACGCTGGTCAGTAAGGGCGCTCCGAACAAGTCGTACTGGGTTCACGACCACTACCGCGAGGATGTCCGGGTCGGCACGACCTACGGGGTCTCTGAAGCAGAAGCACGGGGTCCCTGGCGGACGTTCTTCCAGATGCGCGTCGCGCGGCTGCCCAGGGCGACGATCTCCCGCGCCTGGTTCTCCATCTCGATGACGCACACCGCGAGCTGTTCGGCGACCACCGTCGAGCTGTGGCACACCAAGCTGATCGACCCCGCGACCTCCGTCACCTGGAACAACAGCGGTGGACACTGGCTCGGCGGCAAGGCGCTCTTCACCCAGTCTGGTAAGGCCAACAAGGTGACGTGCGGCCAGCCCGCGCTGCTGATGGAGTTCGGGCTGAGCCCGGACACGGTCACCCCGGTGGTGCAGCAGGCGGTGGCGGGCGCCGACGGACCGCAGGAGGCGATCGGCTTCGGGCTGCGTATCCCGTCCGCCCACGAGGACGAAGAAACCTACTGGAAGCGGTTCAACCCCTCCACCGCCCGCCTGAACATCGAGTACAACACGCCGCCGGAGATCCCGACCGGAGTGTCGACCGTGCCGCCCACCCGCTGCGGCACCGCCACCGCGCCGACGGTGCTGAACACCACCACCCCGACCTTCTCCGCGGTGGGCTACGACCGGGACGGGGACAACCTCGTCCACGAACTGGAGGTGCTCTCCGGCGAGACGGTGCTGACCCGGCTCCAGTCCGGCACCGTCGGCACCGGCACCGTGGCCCGTTGGTCGCCGGTGCCCGCCGGGACCCTGCCCTCCGGCTCGTCCGGGACCGTCTTCAGCTACCGGGCCCGTAGCCGCGACGCCAGCCTGACCAGCGGATACACCGACCGCTGCTACTTCACCGTCGACACCACCCGGCCGGCTCCGCCGGTGGTGTCGTCAACCGACTACCCCGGCGCGACAGCGGCCATTCCGGTCGGCCGGGCCGGCATGGTGACCTTCGACCCGGGCGGGGCGGAGACCGACGTCGTCGCCTACCGGTACGGCTTCAGCCCGGACGTCACCACCATGTGGGTGGCCGCCGGGGCGCAGGGCCGGGCCAGCGTGCCGATCACCCTGTGGCCGTCGAGCCCGGGGGAGACCGGTGACGTCCGGCGGACCCTCTACGTACGCGCGATCGACCGGGCCGGCAACAGCAGCCCGCTGAGCTCCGGATACGAGCTGGTCGCCCGGGGGAGGACCGTGTCGGATCCGCCGGTGCGCGGTGACGTCAACGGCGACCGGCGCGGTGACGTGACCACCCTGGTGGACCACGGGTTCGGCCGGACCGCGGTGTGGAACCTGCTCGCCGCACCGGACGGCTTCCACCCCGGCTACATCGGCTGGGACACCGACGTCAGCGGCGGCTTCCCCGCCGACCTGGTGCGCAGCGCCGCCGGGGACTTCGACGGGGACGGGCGTACCGACCTGGTCATCTTCCGGGAGGACGCCGACAAGGTGGTCCGGCTCTTCCTGCTCCGCTCCGACGGCAACCGGTTCTCCGCGGCCAGCGAGCCGGTGTGGAGCGGCAGCACGTTCCGGCTGAGCCACCTGAAGGCGGTCGCCGGGGACTTCGACGGCGACGGCGACGACGATCTGGCCGCGTACCAGGGGCTGGTGGACGGTCAGGTCCGGCTCTGGACGTTCCGCTCGGACCGGGGCGCCTTCGCCGCGCCCGTGTCGCACTGGGACAGCGGCGCCGGCGGTCCCGGCGTCGCCGGTGCCAACCTGGTCGCCGGCGACTTCGACGGCGACGGGGACGACGATGTCGCCGATGTCCACGACGTCGGTGGCGCCCGGACCCGGCTGATGGTGCACACCGCCACGGCCGGTGCGTTCGGCGCCCCGGCGCAGGTCTGGGACAGTGGCGCCGGCGGTCTCGACGCGGCCCGGTCCCGGTTCGTCGCCGCGAACGTGACCGGGGACGCGGCGGGTGTGGCCGAGGTGGTGGCGCTCGTGGACGACGGCGCGGCGACCGCCCGGCTGGTCACCATCGCCCGCCAGGACGGTACGTGGACGGCGGCGACCTGGTGGAGCAGCGGCGCGGGCGGGTTCGACGCCACCCGGGCGACCCTGGCCGCCGGGGACTTCGACGCGGACGGGCGGGACGACGTCGCCACCCTCTCCGACATCGGAGGCGGGAACCGGCGCCTCGTCAGCTTCCCGTCGACCGGCACCGGCTTCGCCTCGGCGCGGACCGGCTGGGAGGGCTACGTCAGCGACGCCACCCCGACGCTGCACATCGACCCGACCCGGAAGTACCGGATCCACCCGGTGCACAGCGGCAAGTGCCTCGACGTTCCGGGTGGGAGCAGCGCCAACGACGTCGTGATCGACCAGTGGGACTGCGTCACGACGGCGACGTGGGAGCAGTTCCGCTTCGAGCGGGTCGGCGCCTCGCCGTACTTCCAGATCCGGACCGCGGCCGAGAAGTGCGTGGACCTCAAGGCGTGGAGCCTGCTGGACGGCACCCCGGTGCTCCAGTACACCTGCCACGACGCGGGGGTGACGAAGCCGAACCAGCAGTTCCGGCTGGAGTGGGTGTCGGGCAGCGGGTACGAGCCCGTGGTCCGGCTCCAGGTGGTGCACAGCGGCAAGTGTCTGCAGGTCAGTGGCGGCAGCGTGGCCAACGGGGCGCAGATCGTGCAGACGCCGTGCGCCACGACGCCGCCGCCGGAGGCGCGGTTCATCCTGCGGATGGAGCCGTGACGGCGTGCGCGTCGGACGACGCCCGTCCGGAGGCACGGAGGCCCGAACCGGCCGCATGGCGGGCCTGCCCGGAAGCGGGATGACGGCCGTCGTGCGGGCGGGGTGACCCGGGTCCGACGCGTACGACGAGGGGAGGACGCGATGGGGATCGGCCGGCGTACGGGTGCGGTACGGCGCGGGGTGCTGGCCCTGGTGCTGGCGCTCGGCCTGGTGACCGCCGGCTCGACCGTGCCGGCCGGAGCCGCCGCAGCCGGTGCCGGGGGACCGGCCGTCGGTGCCAGGGGATCGGCCGGCGCCGCCGCCACCTTCACCAACCCGGTCGCCACCAACCGGTCCGACCCGCACATCATCTCCTTCGGCGGGCGGTACTACTACACGAGTACGGACGGGTGTCAGGCCGGCTGGCTCTGTGTCTGGGAGTCCGCGACGCTGACCGGTCTCGGCGGGGCCACCCGGCACCCGGTGTGGCAGATCCCGGCGTGCCCGGCGCCGAACTGCCGCGAGGTGTGGGCGCCGGAGATCCACGAGCTCGGGGGGCAGTTCTACATCTACTACACCGCGACCGACGCGACGGAGCACGCGAACCACCGGATCTTCGTGCTGCGGTCCACCACCGGCGCGCCCACCGGTCCGTACGTGGAGGCGGACACGGGGTACCCGCACGGCCAGCTCCGGGAGTCCAGCGACCTCTTCGCGATCGACCTGAACGTCTTCACCGGCCCGGACGGGCGGCTCTACGCCACCTGGTCCGGTTGGCCGACCAGCGCCGGCGGCCGGCAGCACCTCTACATCGCGCCGATGAGCGACCCGCTGCACATCAGCGGGCCCCGGGTGCAGATCTCGGCCCCGGAGCGGCCCTGGGAGACCGTGCGGTACCCGGTCAACGAGGGTCCGGTCGGCTTCGTCCGCAACGGGACGACCTTCATCACGTACTCGGCGAGCGCCTGCTGGAGCGACAGCTACGCGGTCGGCCTGCTCACGAACACCTCCGGCAACCTGCTCGACCCCGCCGCCTGGGTCAAGACCGGTCCGCACTTCAAGTTCCACTCCGGGGTGCGCGGCACGGCGTCGTTCGTACCGATCCAGACCCTCGACGGCGCCGAGACATGGTTTCTCGTGCACGCCAACACCAACGCCTGCGACCCGGGGCGGGTGCTGCGGGCACAGCGGCTGTACTGGGACCCGACCGGCACCCCGGTGCTCGGCTACCCGGTGGCCGACGGCGTGCCGCTGCCACCGCCCTCCGGCGAGCTGGGCTCGACGGGTACGCCCAACCCGTACGAGCGGGGCTGGGGAGACGCCTTCGGCGACGCCGCGATCGGCGACACCGTACACGGCCGGCGTACCGGCGCCTGGACCGTGCTGAGTCCCACCGAGGCGCGGCTCACCTCGTTCGGCGGTACCACCTGGACCCAGCTGTTCCGGGCCGCCAACCCCAACTACGAGACGTACACCGCCGCGGTCGACGTGCAGTGGGTGGCGACCGGCACCACGTCGGCGTACCCCAAGTACGGGATGTACGCCTCGTATGCGGACCGGAACAACTACGTGGCGGTCTTCATCGACATCAAGTACCGGGTGCTCGCCACCTTCGCCGTGGTCCAGGGAGTCCCGGCCGGGTGGCAGAACGCCCCGCTTCCCGCCGGTTTCGTGGCGACCAGCTACCACCGGCTCACCGTCCGCAAGACCGGGGCGACCTACCGGTTCCTGCTCGACGGTAAGCAGCTGCAGCAGCGGACCTTCTCCGGAGAGTTCCCGGTGCTGCTCAACGGCCAGGTGGGGCTGGTAACCGAGGACACCAAGGCGAACTACCGCAACCTGGCGATCACCGACACCTGGTGACCCGGGCCTCGTGCCGTTCCGGTCACCCGGCCGGGTCGCCCGCGTGGACGGGATAACGCCCGCCCGCCGCCGGCCGTGGTGTGTCGCCGACCGGCGTCGACCGTGGGGCGTGCCAGGACCCGCGGCCGATCCGGACCCCCTCCGCCCGCCCGTAACTGTGCAGTTCCTGTGCATCTCGCCCGGAACGATGGTCAATATCGGGGAATCTGGATGCGGCAACAGATCTGTCGACAGTCCCCGATACGGCTGGGATTACGGGACTGGAGGCGAGATGGACCGTGACCGGAGACCGAGGCACCACCGATGGCGGGTATCACGCCAAGGGGCGACCCGGCGCTGGGCCCGCGGTGTCCGACACGCGCTGGTGCCGGCGCTGAGCCTGGTGTTGGTCGTCACCATGACGGACGCGCCCGTGTCGGCGCGACCGGCCGAGGAGGACCTGTGGAAACCCCGCGCCGAGCGATCCGTGCCGGTGCGGAGCGTGACCGTGCCCGAGCCCGAACCCGACCCGGCCGAGCAGCTGGCGCTGCGGGCCACCCCGACGGTGACCTGGCCGACTCCGGGCGCCACGGAGGTGGTGCTGGACACCGGGACGCGGCGGGCCGTGGCCGGCACCGCCGGCTCGCTGCCGATCCGGGTGGCGCCGGTCGAGGGCGCGACCGCGTCCGGGGAACGAGCCGCCGCCTCGACACCCGGCCGGGTCCGGGTGGAACTCAAGGATCGGTATCTCGACGGGCTGCTGCTCGACGTACGCCGGACCGACGGGGTGGCCCGCGACGGCCGGGTGTCGCTGGAGGTGGACTACTCCGGCTTCCGGGACGCGTACGGAGCGGACTGGGCGGTGCGGCTCCGGCTGCTGAAGCTGCCGGCCTGCGCCCTGACCACCCCGGAGCGGACGGAGTGCGTCGGCACCCCGGTGGCGACCCGCAACGACGGCTCCGGACGGCTGAGCGCCGAGGTCACCGTACCCGGCACCCTGGCCGCCGGGGCGCGACCCACCGACGGCGGACTGTACGCGGTGGTCGCGGCGGCCTCCTCCGGCGCGGGTGACCTCCGGGCGTCGCCGCTGGCGCCCTCGTCGACCTGGGCGGTCGGCGGGTCCTCCGGCGACTTCACCTGGAGGTACCCGATGGACACCCCGCCCGCGGTCGGGGGTCCGGAACCGGAGCTGGAGCTGGCGTACTCCAGCGGCACGGTCGACGGGCGTACCTCGGCCACCAACAACCAGCCCTCGTGGGTCGGTGAGGGCTTCGACTTCAACCCGGGCGGCTACATCGAGCGCCGCTACACCAGCTGCGGCACCGACACGTCGGGCGGCAACAACAGCGGACGCAAGACCGGCGACCTCTGCTGGGCCACCGACAACGCCGTCTTCTCACTCAACGGCAAGGGCGGTGAGCTGATCCGCGACGACGCCACCGGGAGGTGGCGTCCCCGGGTCGACGACGGTTCCCGGGTGGAGCGGATGACCGGCGCGTCGAACGGCGACAACGACGGCGAGTACTGGCGGATCACCACCCGGGACGGCACCCAGTTCTACTTCGGGCTGCACGACGTCCCCGGCGGCGAGGTGTCGAACTCCACCTGGACCGTGCCGGTGTACGGCAACCACGCCGGCGAGCCGTGCCGCAAGTCGACCTTTGACACGTCGTACTGCGACCAGGCCTGGCGGTGGAATCTCGACTACGTGGTCGACGTGCACGGCAACGCGATGACCCTCTACTACCAGCGCGAGACGAACCGGTACGGCCGCAACCTGTCGGCGTCGAAGGTCTCCACGTACCACCGGGGCGGCTGGCTGGACCGGATCGACTACGGGCAGCGGGTCGACGACGGCACCGTGGTCACGCCCCCCGTCGCCCGGGTTGACCTGGTCGTGGCCGACCGGTGCATTCCGGGCACGACCTGCACCCCGTCCAAGCCCGCCGACTGGCCGGACGTGCCGTGGGACCAGTCCTGCACCAGCAGCACGAGCTGCCCCAACAAGCACACCCCGACGTTCTGGACGCAGAAGCGGCTGGCGAAGGTGGTCACCCAGGTGCGCGTCGGCTCGACGTTCCAGAACGTCGAGTCGTGGGAGCTGACGCACGAGTTTCCCAGCCCGGGCGACGGCACCCGGGCCGGTCTCTGGCTCGACAGCCTCCGGCACGTCGGCCACGTCGGCGGCACGGCCAGCGACCCCGAGGTCCGGTTCACGGGCAAGCGGCTCAACAACCGGGTGGACGGAATCGACGGGGGCATCCCGCCGATGAACTGGTTCCGCCTGGTCAAGGTCGAGCTCGACTCCGGTGGCGAGGTGGCGGTCGACTACTCGCCGGCCGAGTGCGTGGCGCCGGACCGGCTGCCGACGCCGGACAGCAACGGTATGCGCTGCCACCCGTTGCGCTGGACCCCGGAGGGACAGCTCACCGAGCGCCAGGACTGGTTCCACAAGTATGTGGTCACCAAGATCACCGAGACCGACCGGATCACCGGGCTGGAGCCCGAGGTGACCACGGTGGAGTACCTCACCGATCCCGCCTGGCGGCACGACGAGGAGGACGGCCTGGTCCCGGCCGAGCGTAAGACCTGGTCGCAGTGGCGCGGTTACGGCAAGGTCAGGACGATCAAGGGCACGGCCAACGAGGTGAAGACGGTCACCGAGTCGGTCTATTTCCGCGGCATGGACGGCGACCGGACCGCCTCCGGCGGGACCAAGAAGGTGATGGTCTACGACTCCACGGGCACCCCGCTGCCCGACTCCGACCCGCTGGCCGGGACCGAACGGGAACACATCACCTACGACGCCACCGGGGAGATCCTGGAACGGTCGATCACCGACCCGTGGATCTCCGACCCGACCGCGACCCGGACCCGGAGCTGGGGCACCACCAAGGCGTACCAGGTCGAGGAGGCCAGGGTCCGGCAGGCGGAGGCGAGGACCGGCGGCGGCTGGCAGGAGTCCGGCTCGGACAACGTCTACGACGTGGCCGGACGGCTGCTCCACTCGACGGACTTCAACGACCTGGCTGACCCGAACGACGACGTCTGCACCCGGTACACCTACGTCAGCAACGAAGACGCGTGGCTGATGGACCTGCCGGCCCGGGTGGAGACCCTCGGGGTGAGCTGCGACAAGACCCCGTCGTACCCGGAGGACCTGCTCGGCGACGAGCGGTTCTACTACGACGGCGCCAGCACGCTCGACGCCACGCCGGTGCACGGTGACATCACCCGCAAGGACGAGCTCTCCGGATGGGCGAACGGCGCCCCCACCTTCATCACCACCTCCCGGGCCCGCTACGACGTCCACGGCCGGCAGGTCGAGCACATCGACGTGCAGGGCGGGCGGAGCACCACCAGCTACACCCCGGCCACCGGCGGGCCGGTGACCGCGGTCTCCACCACCAACCAGCTCGGCCACGTCACCACGACCACGTTGGAGCCGGCCTGGGGCGAGGAGCTGCGGGTCACCGACCCGAACGGGCGGAGCACGGTGACCCGGTACGACCCGTTGGGTCGGCTGACCAAGGTCTGGCAACCGGGCCGGGACCCGGCGACCGACTCACCGAGCGCCGAGTTCAGCTATCTGACCCGGACCACCGGCGCCAACGCGGTCACGATCCGGACGTTGCAGCCCGACGGCAGCTACGAGACCGAGTACGAGCTGTACGACGGGTTCATGCGGCCCCGGCAGAAGCAGGAGCCGGCGCCGGGAGGCGGGCGGATCGTCACCGACACCATCTACGACTCGCGCGGGCTGGAGATCAAGGAGAACGGTCCGTACCTGAACGACGCACCGCCCGGCCCGGAGGTGGTCATCCCGGACGAGGCGCTGCTGCCCGCCCAGACCGTCACCATCTACGACCACGCGGAGCGGCCGGTGGCGGAGATCTTCAAGGTCGGCGGGGTGGAGCGGTGGCGTACCACGCACACCTACGGGCACAACCGGCACGACATCGACCCGCCGGACGGGGAGACCCCGACCACGCGGCTGATGGACAACGAGGGCCGGCTGGTCGAGCTGCGCCAGTACCACGGCGACTCGCCGACCGGGCCGTACGACGTGACCCGGTACACGTACACCAAGCGCGGCCAGATGGAGACCGTCACCGACCCGGCGGGCAACGTCTGGCGGTACGCCTACGACCTGCGCGGCCGGATGGTGCGTGCGGAGGACCCGGACCGGGGCGTCACCGAGTTCACCTACAACGACGCCGACGAGAAGGTCACCGCGCGGGACGCCCGGGGCGTGACGCTGGCCTACGCGTACGACGCGCTCGGCCGGCTGACCGCCATTCACGAGGGCTCGCTCGCCGGGCCGAAGCGGGCCGAGTGGACCTACGACGTGCTGCCGGACGGCACGCCGGCCCGGGGCCAGCAGGTCGCCTCGACCCGGTACGTCGACGGCAACGCCTACGTCACCGCGGTCGCCGGGTACGACGCCGCCGGGCGGCCGACCGGCACCACGTACACGATTCCGGCCAGCGAGGGCGCCCTGGCCGGCACCTACCGGTTCAGCACCACGTACCACGCCGACGGCGAGGTGGCGACGCTGGGCCTGCCGGCCGCCGGCGGCCTGCCGGCCGAGCAGCTCCGGTTCGGGTACGACGCCCTGGGGCTGCCGTCCACCCTGACCGGTCACACCCCGTACGTGACCAGGACGGGCTACACCTCGTACGGGGAGCTGGCCCAGCTCCGGCTGTCCGCGGGCGGGAAGTGGGTGACGTCGAGCTACGAGTACGAGCGCGGCACGCACCGGCTGAGCCGGGCGGTCGTCGAGCGGGAGACCGCACCGGTCCAGCTGGCCGACCTCAACTACACCTACGACGCGGCCGGCAACGTCACCCGGATCGCCGACCGGGCGGGCCCGGACGCCGGAGGCGGGCCGGAGACGCAGTGTTTCCGGCAGGACTACCTGCGTCGGCTCACGGAGGCGTGGACGCCCGCCTCGGGCGACTGCGCCGCGGCGCCGTCGGCCGCGGGGCTGGGCGGGCCGGCGCCGTACTGGCACGCCTGGACCTTCGACAAGACCGGCAACCGGCTCTCCGAGACCCGGACCGAGGCGAATGGCGCCACCACCACCAGCACCTACCGCTATCCGACCCCGGGGTCGGCGCAGCCGCACGCGGTGCAGGGCAGCACCACCACCGGGCCGGGCGGCACCCGCACCGACAGCTACGAGTACGACGCCACCGGCAACACCGTCACCCGGAGCAAGGGCGACAGCACGCTGCGGCTGATCTGGGACGCCGAGGGTCGGCTCGCCGGCACCACCGGTGCGGAGACCACGAGCTACGTCTACGACGCCGACGGGGAGCGGCTGATCCGGCGGGACTCCACCGGTACCACCCTCTACCTCGGTGACACCGAACTCCACCTGAGCACCGGTGGCGTGGTCACCGGCACCCGGTACTACCAGTTCGCCGGGCGGACGATCGCGGTGCGCACCTCGGCCGACAACAAGCTGCACTGGCTGGCCCTGGACCACCACGGCACGCCGGAGATCGCGATCGACGCGACCACGCAGCAGGTGCACCGGCGCCGACACACCCCGTACGGCGAGCTGCGCGGGCCGGCGCCGGACTACTGGCCCGGGCAGCGGTCCTTCGTCGGCGGCACCAGCGACCGGACCGGCCTGATCCACATCGGTGCCCGGGAGTACGACCCCACCCTGGGTCGGTTCATCTCGGTCGACCCGGTGATCGACTTCACCGATCCCCAGCAGACCAACGGCTACGCGTACGCCAACAACAGCCCGGTGACGTACGCCGACCCGGACGGCCAGTGGGGCTTCATCACCCGGGTCTTCTCCAAGACCGTGGTGCGGACGGTGGTGCACAAGGTCGTGCACCACGTGACGCACCACATCCCGGTGCCGGTGACCATCGTCAAGGACAAGATCAAGAAGACGGTCACCAAGCTGAAGAAGATCAGGAAGAAGGTCGTCCGCAAGGTCAAGAAGATCCAGAAGCAGATCGTCAAGATCAAGAAGAAGATCAGGACCGCGGCCAAACGCCTCGTCAAGAGGGTGGCCAAGAAGGTCACCAAGAAGTGGAACGAGGCCAAGGCGGCGGCCAAACGGGCGCGGGACCGGGCGGTCAAGGCGTTGCGGCAGGCCAGACAGGCGGCCGCACGGGCAGCCAAGGCCGTGGCGGACGCGTCACTGGTGGCCGCACGCTGGACCCTGAAGAACGTCCAGCCCGACGGGGCGATCTGGAAAGCGGCCAAACTCGGGCTCAGCGCCGCCGCGATGGTCGGCTGCGCCATCTGCGGCGCGGCAGCGGCCGGGATGACGCTGGTCGACATGACCCTCGCCGCCAAGGACGGCAACTACGGCGAGGCGGCATTCGAGGGCTTCGGGTTGGTCACCTTCGGGTTGGGCCGGGTCGCCAAGACCGGCATGGATGCGGCCCGGATCAACCAGAGCGCGGCGCGCGCACTGGCGCCGAACGTACCGGACCGGGCGGCCCGGATCGCCGCGGCCGACCGGGCGGTGGCTCGGGGCGAGGCCGCGGAGGCGAGCATCAACGGTACCGACGCCGGACTGTTCCTGAAGGACGCCGCCAAGGGCGCCTGGGAACTCGGTAACTGGATCAAGGGCTAGCGCCGCGGCGCCGACACGGGGGAGCAACGGAATCGGGCCGGGAACCGTCAGGTTCCCGGCCCGATGGCGCGTCCCGGGCCGGCGTGCCCTCTCCACCTCGCCGGGTGCCGACCCTCCCCGTGCGGCCCGCACGGTCGGACGCGTCGCGTGAGCGCCGCCCGGTTCCGGGCGACAGGTCAGTCGGCCGGCGGGCAGGCGCCCTGCCGCTCCAGCGCCTCCTGGAGCTGACGGGCCGACCGGGGACCCTGCACCGTGTCGAAGGTCAGCTCCGCCAGCGGCGTACCGGCCGGATACCGAGGCAGGTCGGCCGGTCGCTCCCGCGCCTCGCCGGGGCTCCAGCCGCGCGCGGTGTCCGCGTGCACCGACAGCCGGCGCGGGAAGTCGGCCGGTGCCGGCCGGGTCACCGTCTGGAACTGGCTGTCGTCGCCGAGGACGAACAACCCCTGCCGGACGGCGTCGGTGGTCGGCCCCTCGGCCTCCCACAGCGGCACGAAGTCGCCGCCACGTTCCGGATCCGGCGCCGCGTAGACCCGCACGCCCCGCACCTCGTCACCCGGGCAGAGCGGCGTGTAGACCGCCGTCCGACCGTCGATCTCGACGTACCCGAACACGTCCTCGACCTGGCCGCCGCCGCAGTGCGCGGCCGTCTGGCTGAGGCAGCACAGCCACAGCAGGACGACGGCGGCCCGCCGCCGGCCGCGGCCCGGCACCGTCCGGCGACGGTGCCGGGTCCGCGGAATCCGGGTGTCCATCGTTATCACAGACAACTGTTGTAGTGCCCCTTCGCGAGGCCGGCCTCGTTCTCGTACCTGTTCCGGCACTCGTTGCCGCCGGTGCGCAGGGCCTCCAGCCCGTACATGATGGCGAAGGAGGCACCGTAGCGCCGCCACTGCCGGCGATGCACCTTCTCGTGCGCGATCAGGTCCCGGTCGACGTCCCCGTCCTTCGAACGGAACGTGTCGCCGTAGGTGGTGCCGCCGTTGCCGTACGGGACGATGCCGCCCCAGCAGACCCGCATGCCGTGCTGGGTGCTGCACTGGCCGCCGGTGAGCCGGGTGATCCAGTCCACCCCCTTACCCAGTGAGTAGGAGGTCACCCGGTTGATGATGAAGTTCAACGGCGAGCCGAACCGCGCCAGGAATCCGATTTCCTTCTGGGCGCCGATCAGTCGGCCATTCCAGATGGCGCTGAGCAGCAGACGTGCCGCGAGCCGGCTGGCCAGCTGCGACGTCCGGATGAACTGCTCGGCATCCCGCAGCAGCTTGTCGATCCTGTCGCCGAGTTTGCGCAGGTTCGATGTGTTCTTGCGGTCGGGATCCTTCACCCAGACCCGGATCAGCCGGACCGTCTTGACGATCTCTTTTTGCAGGACCTTGATGTACCGGACGATGATCTTCGTGACGTAGAAGAAGACCGGCGCGAACATCGGCATGAGGATCCCGAGCGCGGTCAGGGTGAACACCAGCACCCACATGGTGACCAGCACCCGTACCATCCGGGTGACCTTCTTGATCACCGTCCGGTACACCGTCTTGTAGCTGACCACCCGCTTGGTGACGTACGCCCGGCCGTCAGGGTCGGTGAAGCTGACCGGGCTGTTGTTGGCGTACGCGTAGCCGTGCAGGTGCTGCGGGTCGTCGTAGCTGATCTCCGGGTCCACCGAGATGAACCGTCCGGTCGTCGGGTCGTACTCCCGGGCGCCGAGGTGGGTCAGGCCGGTGGAGGGGTCGTTGATGCCGCCGACGAAGCCCCGGTCGCCGGCGAGGGCGGGATCGCCCGGTCCCCGGGTGCCGCCGTACGGATCCCGGCGCTGCCGCGTGACGCTCTGGGTCGACTCGTCGACCGCCAGCTCCGCCGTGCCGTGGTGGTCCGAGACCAGCCAGGTGACCTTGCCGGTCTGGCCGTTGCGCATCGCCACCACACGGTCGTCGTGGGTGTAGTAGCGCAGGCCGGTGACCCTGCCCGAGGTGTCGAGCTTGAGCTGGGTCTCCCCGAGGTAGAGCGTGGTGCCCGTCGGGTCACGGCGGATCAGCCGGTCACCCGCCGCGTCGTAGACGTACGAGGTGACCCGGCCGTTCTCGGTCACCTTCGCCAGCCGACCCTCCGCGTCCCACTCCAGGGTCTGCTCGACCCCGGCGCGGACCCGGCGGGTCAGGTTACCGGCGTCGTCGTAGTCGTACTCGTCGACCCGGGTGCCGTCGGGGGTGGCGGTGGTCACCGAGAGCAGCGCGTGCGGCTGGGCCTGACCGGCCGGGTTGTAGGCGTAGGTGCTCGTCGTCCGGGACCCGTCCGCGGAGGTCCGGGTCTCGGAAAGCCGGTTGCCCAGCTTGTCGAAGGTCCACGAGTGCCAGTACGGGGCCGGACCGCCCAGCCCGGCGGCCGTGGGCGCCGCCGCGCAGTCCCCGGAGGCCGGCGTCCACGCCTCGACGAGCCGGCGCAGGTAGTCGTGCCGGAAGCACTGGGTGTCCGCGGCGATCCCGGTCGCCGGGTCCGGGGTGTCGCTGATCCGGGTCACGTTCCCGCCCGGGTCGTAGGAGTACGCCACGCTGGAGATGAGCTGCGGGCCGGTCTCCCGCCGGGTCTCCGCGAGCGAGAGCCGGCGCGTGCCGGCCTCGTACCGGAACGAGCGGCGCACCGACTTGCCGCCTGCGGAGAGGGTGATCTCCTCCTCGTCCCCGTACGGCGAGTAGATGGTCTCGGTGACGTAGCTCGTCGCGCCGGAGAGGGTGGTCGGCATGCCGAGCGCGTTGTAGCCGTACCGCAGCGTCTCCGTCGGCAGCCCGCCACCGCCGGGCAGCGTGGCCGTCTCGACCGTGCCGTCCGGGCGGTAGCTGGTGCGGAACGTGTAGGTGCCGGCGAGCGCACCCTCCCGCTCCGGGATGGTGACGGTCCGGGAGGTGACCCGGTTGCCCGCGTCGTACCCGGTGATCGCCGTGGTGTACGCGGCACCGTCGACGTACCGCGTCGCGGTGGCCTGGAGACCGGGGACGGGGGTGCCGTCGACCAGCACGTCGTAGGTCCACTCGGCGAGCTTCGGTCCGGTCGCCGATCCCTGCCGCAGCGCCGTCTTCCGGCCGAGCATGTCGTACTCGTACCAGAGCGTCACACCGCGGGCGTCGGTCTCGCTGACGAGGTCGTTGCGGTCGTTGTAGGTGTACGTCGTGACACCCTGGTCCGGGTCCTCGACGCGGATCTTGCGCCCCCGCGCGTCGTAGTGGAACCGCCAGACGTTGCCGGCGGCGTCGGTGACCGTCTCCGGCTGGCCGTGCCGGTTGTAGGTGTACCGCGTGGCGTCGTACTCGCCGCTGGTGGTGCTGCCCTTGTACTGGCGCAGTTCCACGAGCCGGCCCTCGACGTCCAGGATCCGGGTCGTCGGGGTCTGCCCGGCCGGCGGCGTGGTGTGCTGCCGGTCGACCTCGTGGACGTGGCTGGTCCGCCACTTCTCCACCCCGTAGACCAGGAAGATCTCCGCGGTGGGACGGTCGGCGCCGTCGAAGACGGTCAGGGTCTGGGCGGGGAGCAGCGCATGGTCCGGAACGAACAGGGTGTCACCCGGCGGGGCGTCGTTGTAGTAGGGCCCGCTCTCCCGCACCTTCAGACCCCGGGAGTCGTACTCGATGTCGGTGATGATCCGGCCGCCGCTCGGCGAGGGCGCCTGGGTCTGACGCAGCCGCATCTTCCCGTCCAGGAGCTGGTACTCCGTACGGTAGGAGCCGTCGGACTCCAGCGTGCGGACGGTCACCACGTTCGGCCCGTCGTTGCGGGTCTGGTACTCGTACGTGGCGTTGGGCGAATCCTTGCCCGGGGTCCGGCCCGGCAGCCAGGTCCGGACGACCCGGCCGAGCGGGTCGTACTCGGCCACGCTGCGCGCGCCGTTCGGCGCGGTGACCGAGAGCTCGCTGCCCCAGGCCGGCTCCAGTTCCGTCGTGGTGGTCTGGTTGAGGTGGTTGGTCGAGGTGACCCGGGTGGTGGGGCCGGTGGCCGGGCTGTAGGAGATCGTCTCCCGCGCGCCGAGCGCGTCGATCCGCTCGGTGAGTCGCCCGTGCGCGTCGTACCGGGCCCGCAGCGTGGTCAGGTAGGTCGGGGCGCCGTTGGACCAGCCGGAGAACTCCTCCCGCCGGGTGAGGATGCCCCGTTCCGGCGGGGCGCCGAGGGTGTCGTTGCCGTCGTAGTAGAACCGCTCGTCCGAGATGATGTCCTTCTCCGAGGTCGGTTCGCGGTCGCAGTCGCCCACCACCGTGCGCTTCTGGGCGACCACCTCCATGAGCCACGCCGTCGTGTTCCGCGCGTAGGTGTAGTGGGTGCAGCTGTCGTCGGACGGGTCGGCCAGGTCGCCCAGGTGCAGCTGCGTCAGCAGGGTGCCGTCGTCGTCGTACTCGTGTTCGGTCGCGGTCTCCCGCCACCGGCCGCCGCTCGTCTCGCCCTGCACCAGCCGCTTCTGCTGCACGTTGTGCGCCGTGGTGGTGCCCCACGGCCGGACCCGGGTGGCGGTCGCCTCGGACATCCACGGGTCGGTGATGGACCGGGACAGGATAGTGCCGCCGTCGGCGGTGTAGGTGATCTGCTCACGGAGCATGCCCGCGTACGGGTTGCTGTCCGGCCACGGCGTCTCGTTCGAGTCGACGACGTCGACCCGCTTGAAGACGCCCTCCTTGGCGGTCTTGTCGCCGTCCATGCCCCGGAAGTAGACCAGCTCGGTCAGCGACCGGACCTGGCCCGCCGCCCCCTTGCGGATGCGGACCCGCTCGTAGCCCCGCCACTGGCTCCACGTCTTGCGGCTCTCCGGGACCAGCCCGTCCTCCTCGTCGTGCCGCCAGGCCGGCTTGCCCACGTACTCGACCTCGGAGACCTCCTGGGCAAAGCCGTTGGTCCGATCGCTCTCCACGACCTTGGTGACCACGTACTTGTTGAACCAGTCGGTCCGCTCGCTCAACCCCTCCGGCGTCCACCGCACGGGATGGCAGAGCTTGTCGTTGGTGTCCGGCGCCGGCAGGTTGGACTGGTAGGAGCACTCCGGCTCCGAGTAGGTGACCGTGATCTCGTTGCCGCTCTCGGAACGGATCGTCTCCACCCGCCACCAGTTCATCGGCGGGATGAAGTCGTTGCCGTCCACCCGGTTGTTCAGCGGCTTGCCTTCGAATTCCACGTCGGGCAGGTCCTGCCTGCCGTTCACCAGACCGCTGTGCCGGATCGCATCCAGGAAGAGCCGCGGCTTCGTCCCGTCCCGCGGGTCCGGGAAGGTGTGGACGAACTCCCAGGAGTCCACGTCGCGCGGCCCGTTGCCGCCCCAGACCTGGGTGGTGACCTTCTTCAGACGCTTCTGCGTCCAGAACGTGGGGGTGAACTTGTTGTTGCAGTTGGTGGTGCTGGTGCACTCCTGGTCCCAGGGCACGTCCGGCCAGTTGGCCGGCGCCGACCGGGTGCAGGTGGTGTTCGGGATGCAGCGGTCGACGGCCTCGAAATTCACCCGGCCGACCCACGGCGAGGTGGAGCCGCCGTCGGTGCGCTGGCCGTACTCGATGTGGTCCAGGTAGCCGCCGCGGACGTAGGTGGAGACCTTGCTCGCGGTCAGGTTCCGGGCGTAGCGGTTCGTCTCCTGCTGGTAGTAGAAGCTGGCGGTGTTGCCGTGCGGGTCGACGACGTAGTCCAGGTTCCACCGCCACGCCTGCTGGCAGTGCGACGCGTCGAACGACGACGCGTGGCACGGCTCGCCGGCGTGGTTACCGAAGACCGGCACCGTCCACGTGGACAGGGTCTGGGCGTTCGGGTTGATGGGGAGCTTGTTACGGCCGAAGTGGTACTGCACGCCGTCCCGGGTGGTGACCACCCAGTACTCGCCGTCGTTGTCGCCGTTGTCGAGGCTGGGGTCCGTACGGCGCTCGATTCTTGACCCGTCGTCGTTGCGCAGGTGCCAGCGCCCCGTCTCGCTGTTGTACAGCAGCTCGCCGCCGCGGCCGTTCAGGACCAGGGTGACGTTGTCGGTGCCCCAGCAGAGGTCGCCGGTCTTCCTGGTGTTGTTGGCGCCGTTCTTCATGTCCAACGAGCAGGGCACGTACCGGCGCTCGATGTACCCACCCGGAGTGAACTCGAACCCCTCGCCGACCCAGGAGGGCTGGTTGTTGGTCCCGCTGGTACGGCCGTCCACGCTTCCGGAGGAGTAGACCAGCTTCAGCTCCGGCGTCGGCCCGCCCAGCGACGGCGGCACCGACATCGGGTACTGCCAGGTGAAGTCGCCGGACGAGCCGCCGATCTGCCAGGTCGCCGACGGGGAGAGCGGGCTCTGCCCGAAGTCGCCGGCGGTGCCGGCGGCGGCCGCCATGACCGCGATCAGCCCGGACTCCGTCCCACCGACCGGCACGTCGCCGTGCAGCCGACCGGAGCCGTTGTTGTGGGTGGCCACCGGCGTACCCTGGCACTCTGGCGCGGCCGGGGTCTGTGTGGCGCACTCTGGCAGCCGTACCAGCCGCAGCCGGGTCGCCCAGTCGCCGCCGAACGCGTCCCGGAAGCCCGAGTAGTCCACCTCCAGCGAGATCCGACCCGATCCGGACCGCCCGTCGGCGCGGCGAAGCCGGAGCAGCAGCCCGTCATCCTTCCGGCCGAACAGCTCCACCTCGACCCGGTCTGGCGGGTCCGCCTCGGCCGTCGCAGCCGCCCCGGGGGTTCCGGCCGGCGCCGCCGGGTCGCCGTCCGTCGTGGCGGGCCCGAGGTAGATCGGCAGCGAGCCGGCCTGTTCCCGGGTGGTGGCCGCGCCGGTACCATCCCGTGCCCCGGCCGAGGCCGCCGTGGTCAGGTCGACGACGGCCCGGCCCGGCGCCGGCCAGGACACCGTCGGGGCCGATCGGACGGCCCACTCCTCGGCCGGGTCCGGGGGCGCCGGGCGGGTTTCGGCGTTCCGGCCCGGCACCGATTTCTCCGGCGGAGCCGAGGTATTCCAGGCGAAGGCGGTCGCTGCCGCCGCCGGTACGCCACCGAGCAGGGTGGCGACCAACGACGCTCCGGTGACCAGCGCCACCGGGCCGGCGAGGCGGGAACGCCGCATCCGGAACCGTGACCGAGTATTCATGGCGTGCCACTCCCGGGGTTCGACGGCTGGACCGGACCGACCGGCGCGGATCGGGGGTCACACCGTCGAGGGGCGGGACTCCGGCCCCACCCGGGAGGTCCGGCACAGGAGGTACGGACGCGTGAGATCGCGGACGCGAACGGCTGCCAGTGTGGCGAGTGGCCCGCACATTTTCCGTACACGCGTCGCCGTCGTTCCGGGCCCCGCCACCGGGCCCGGAACGACGGTACACCGCCGGAAGCGTCAGCTGTTGTAGCCGGTCCGCAGCCGTTGGTCGCCCTCGGGGATCGCGCACGGCGCCCCGCCCGCGTTGGTGAGCCCCTCCGGGCTGAGCGACCAGGTTGGCAGCTTGCCGGTGTTGGCGTAGTTGCTGCCGAGGGTGTTGCTGAAGAACCGGTTGTGGTACGAGGCGCACTGCCGGTCCATGTTGTTGGCCACCGCGCAGGCCCGGTCGCAGAACTCACCCCGGTAGTGGGAGTTCCGGCCGGTCCGGTTGAACCGGTTCTCCTCGACCTTGTTGTGGTTGCTCATGTTCCGGATCTTGACCGGGTCGCCGCTGATGTAGCTGAACGCGTTGCCGACCACGTCGTTCGAGGAGCTGTAGTGCGTGATGTAGACACCGTGGATCTTGCCGCCGTACGGGCTGGCGTTCTCCACGTTCACGAAGTGGTTCTTCGCGATCCGGTTGTGCGACGAGTTGGTCAGGACGATCGCTCCGTAGCCGTACGAGCTGCCCCCCGTCCACTTGTTGCCCAGGTACCTGAACACGAGCCCGACCATGGTGTTGCCGTTCAGCCCGGCGCTGCCGGCCACCCGTAGCGGCGGGTTGTAGCGCTCGTCGCTGACGTCGCGCTCCGAGTCCCCGTAGATCGAGATGCCGCCGGCCGAGTAGTACTCGAGTTGCAGGTAGTAGAAGCGCAGTCCGGAGGTGCCTCCGCCGTAGAGCGGGTCCGCCGGGTCCCGGGGTAGCCGGGGCTGGAGCCAGTAGCCCGGCGGGTAGCTGCCGTCGGCGTTACGTCGGTTTCGGAAGATGGGCCGGCCCGCGATGCCGTCGACCCCCTCGCCGTACTCGTAGTCGATCGGCAGGAACGTGATGGTGTGCCCGGGAACGTAGAACCGCCAGTCGTGCATCGGCGGCGCCTGGTACGTCCCCTGCCTGATCCGGACCTCCACGTCCACCGTGGGCCGGGCCGCGACCAGCACCTGCTGAACCCGGACCAGGGTGGCCACCGGTCGGTCCGGGCTCAGCCCGTCGTTGGCGTCGGAACCGTTCGCCGCCATGTACACGGTGAACACGTCGGCGGCCGCCGCCGGCACCGCCGGCAGGACCGCGGCGAGACAGCCGGCCAGGGCGGTCGCGGCGAGCGCGCGAAGTCTGGTTCTCATGTCGCTCCTTGTCGGTGAGGGCGGGCGGTGTCCCGCCCGCCCTCACGTTCGTCAGCCGCCGCCGGCCGCGGTGGACCGGTCGGTCGCGGTCAGCCGTTCAGCGTGCAGTCGTCGACGAGCAACGTGGGCCCGCCCGGGGTGAGGTTGTGCGAGAACACGCTGAGCGGCAGGAGGTTGTCGCTGGTGGTGGCGGTGTGGGTCAGGGTGACCTGGTACCAGGTGTTCGGGTCGGCGAGCGTCACCCCCGCCGACTCGGTCGGACCGGTGACCGCCTGCCAGTTCGGGGTGTACTCCTGGACCCGGATCCGGGCGGTGATCCGGCTGGCCGACCGGACCCAGCACGACGCCGTGTACGTCCGGCCGGCGACGGTCCGGAGTTGGGGGCTCGGGCTGGTCGCGCCCGCGGTCACCGGGGGAGTCCCGGTGGTGGCGATCTGGAGCGCCTGGGCGCCGGTCCGCGCCGTGCTGACCGGGGTGAGCACGGTGGCCGGGCCGAACGTGCCCCAGACCGGCGGGTTGGCCTCGAACCCGGGGTCGGTCAGGTGGTTCGTCGGCGGCGTGCTGGTGACCGTCCCGAACGGGATGCCGGTGGCGGAGGCGAAGGCCGCGATGGTGGTGTAGCGGGTGCAGGTGCTCGACGGGCACCAGTGGATCGTCTGGTTACCCGAGACGGAGTTGTCCGTCGCCCGTCCGATCATCTGGGCGGCGTTGACCTGCGCCGTACGGTTCGTCTCGAGCAGCAGCGTCGTCTTCGACGTACCGGCGATGGTGTTCGCGGTGATCACCGTGTCGGTGGTGTCCCAGGTGAGCCCGAGGCCCGCCGAGTACGAGTCGCTGGACGGCGACCGCGGGTCGTCGTAGACGCCGAGCTGGATGGCGTTGCCGGAGAAGCGGTTGTTGGTGATCGTCACGTGGTCGGAGCCGGAGACCTTGATGCCCCGCTCGTTGCCCTCGATCCGGTTGTCGGAGATCGTGGCCCGGGACGAGACCTCCCAGTAGATGCCGTTGGGGGCGTTGTTGACGACCGTGTTGCCGGTGATCACCCCGTCGGTGCAGCCCAGGTCGCACCAGTACCCGGTGCCCTTGTTGTCGGCGAACACGTTGTTCCGCACGGTTGGGTTGGCGGTGTGCGCCATCTTCAGCCCGGCGATCGTGCAGACCGATCCGCAGGTCTTGGTGTCGAACCCGGCCGTGTTGTTGCGGCTGAACGTGTTCCCCTCGACCACGACGTTGTGCGCCCGGTTGAAGTTGGCTCCCGCGCCGCCGTTGTCGACCACCTGGTTGCCGATGACCTTGACTCCGGTGTTGAAGACCCCGAGCGACCGGCCGGCGCTGCGGGTGAAGACGTTGTTCTCGATCACCGAGTCCGGCGCGTTCACGATCAGCACCGCGAGCTGGTCCTCGTTCCAGTGCGGCGCGTACTCGGTGAAGGTGAGACCGCGGATGACACTGCCGGCGGCGCTGGGGTTGAGCAGCATGGCGCGCCACCGGGACGACGCCTCGATCACCGCGCCCGAGGGGTTGTCACCCACGTACAGCGCCTTGGTGGTCTCGTCGACGTAGAACTTGCCCGGTCCCAGCTCCTCCGGCCGGCCCACCTGCTCCAGCGGCGTGCCGTTGCGGAACACCTGGTCGGGCCGGCCGGCCAGCGGAGCATCCGGGTCGATGGCGTCCTCGTGGTAGCAGGTCTGGCAGAGCGGCGAGGTCCAGGACGTCGCCCGCCAGTAGTTGCCGTCGCGGGTCCAGGCCGTGATCACGTCCGAGCCCTTGAGCTGCACGTTCTCGTTCGGGTACGGCTGCACGGTGATCCGCTTGTTGACGCCGCCCAGCCCTTCCCGGTAGACGCCGCCGCGCATGACGATCGTCCCGCCGGCCGGCACCTTCCCGATCGCGGCGGCCAAGGTCCGCAGCGGTTGGGCCTCGGTGCCGGGCGCACTGTCGCTACCGCTCGGCGACACGAACACCGCATCGGACGGAATCGGGTACGCCGTCGCCCGGGGAGACGGCGTATCGGCGGCTGAATCGGCCGCCGCGACCGAGTTGACCGCGGCCTGGTCCGGGCCGGTGCCGGCGGACGCCGTCGTCGCGACGGCGACCGGGGCCAACACGGTCAGGCCGGCGGCGATCACGACGGCGGCCCGGCCACGCCGGCCCGCCCGGGGTATGACCGTTCGGGTCATGGTCGGCACTCCTCGCATCCTTTACTGATCGGACTGTTCTGCCGCCATCCGCCCGACGGCCCAGACCCGGCCTGGTCCCGCGGCGCCGGGCGGTTCGTGGCCCGTTCCACGGTGGACCACGATCCGGCCCCGGGCGGTCCGAACCGGCGCTCGGGCGTCTCCGTCCCATTTCCCGGCGTCGGGGGTTCGGATCCCGGGCCGGCGCCGGCCTTCCCGCCCGCGACCGCGGGCCACGAATCGTCGTCGTCCGACGGTCGGCGGCGCGGTGATACTAGCGAGGAAATTTATTCTCCGTCCATTCCGGATAACAAAAAATTGGTCTGTGCAGAATGTGTGCGCGCGAATGGAAAAATGGAACTTTTGCCTTCTCCCTGCGGTTCGGGGACCGCGGGGTCGGATACGTCGCGTGAGCGCCGCGCCGTTCGGGGCACAAATGGTTCGGTGCGCGCGGTCAGGGCGTTTAGAAGATTAACTGCCGGTAGCCACTTCCCGCCTGACCGTTTTCCGCCACGGTGCGACCGGTCTCGCCGTCGACACCGCGGCCGGGAACAAGCGCCGCGGTCGCAAACGCGCCGGGCCCGGTGCGGGCGACCACTCCGCACCGGGCCCGGGAGAACAACCGGGCGCGGGACGCTAGCTGGCGGTGCAGGTCGGCGTCATACCCGTGCCGGAGCCACTGCCCTGGAAGCCGAACTCGGTGGACTGGCCAGGGGCGATGGACCCGTTGTAGCTGACGTTGCTGAACTGCACGGTGCCGGTGTTTCCGCTACGGTTCGCGTTCCAGGCGTTCACCACGCTGGCACCGGCCGGCAGCGTCAGCGAGACCGTCCAGCCGTTGATGGGTGACGAGCCGGCGGTGACCCGCACCGTGGCGACGAACCCACCGGTCCACGACTGCACCGAGATCGAGGCCGAGCAACCGGCACCGGTCGGCGGGGTGGTGGGCGGCGTCGTCGGGTTGGTGGTGGGCGGGGTGGTGGGCGGCGTCGTCGGCGGGGTGGTCGGCGGCGTCGTCGGTCCGTCGGAGAGGGTCGGGGTCGTCCAGTCCCGCCACTGGGCCAGGTTGCCCGGCTTGCGGCTGGAGATTCGGAAGGTGCCCGTCGCGTTGCCCGTCTTCAGCAGGAACTTCTGGATGTACTGCTGCATCGGGGTCCGCCATTCGGATCGGGCCGCGCAGTGGGTGCCGTCCTGGACGTCGGACCAGTAGGTGATGTTGTCGCCCGCGCCGAGCGCCTTGTAGACCTCCGCGCCGGCCAGCGCCGCCACGCTCCCGGACTGGGCGGCCAGCCAGTCGATGTGGGGGTTCTCCATGATGAACAGCCCGCGCGGGGCGACCATCGCCACCATCTGGTGCGTGTCGACCGGCAGCGCGCTCGGGTTGCCGGTGTAGGAGCCGAAAGCGTCACCCAGCCACGGCTGCTCCGAGTACGCGCTGCTCAGCCCCTGGGCGCCACCCTCCTGGGCGACGGAGCGGAACGCGGGAACCCCGCCGGTGCCCGACTCGACCGGCATGGTCAGCGCGACGCGCTGGTCCAGCACGCCGACCGCGAAGGCGCCCTTGCCGTATCGCGAACACCCGGTGACACCGATGTCCGGCCGCAGGATGGTGCCGCCCGACTGCTCGATGACGTCGATGATGCGGCTCGCGCCCCAGGCCCAGGCGGCGAGCAGCCCGGTGCTGCTCGAGGCGCCGTAGATGGTGTAGAAGGCGCCCTGCTTGTTGTTCCGTGGCGTGCCCTCGCGCCCCACGGCGAGGGGGTCGTAGTTGATCACTGCGGCGCCGGACGACCGGATGGTGGCGGTGTCCGCGCCGAACCCACCCACGACGATGACGGCCGGGAAGGGGCCGGAACCGCTCGGCAGCTGCACGCTCGCCGAGAAGCTGGCGCTCCGGCCGTTGTGCGACACGTTGACGGTGATGCTGCTGCTCGTGACCGTGCCGGTCACGCTCGCCGGCTTCGCGGGCTTGTCGCCGTAGACGTACCGTTCCACCAGTTCCCTGGTCTCGGCGCGGCGGCAACGCCAGTCTGCCTTGGAGGTGATGCGGGTGCCGTCAAACCGTCGGAAGGGGTCGGGCAGCCTGGAGGTGGCGGGAAACGAGCCGGGGACGGTCACCGGGCAGTCGGCGCCGTCGTCCTCGACGCCGGCGACGAGCACGGTATCGGCGGCCGCCTCGGCGACCGCGGTTCTCGTGATGACCGTGACCGCTCCGGCGGCCGCGAGCGCCGCTACCGCCAGGACGACGAACGTCGAGCGGAGCGCGAAGCGGCCCGAGCTGATGTTCACTGGGCTCTCCTTCCGGATGGTGGCGGGAGCGACAGAAGCAATCGATGATCGCAGATGTCGACATGTTCAGTTTCGAATAAGAGGACGAAACATGTCAATGTCGCTCCCTCTGTCGCCGGCCCTCCGTGCCTGGTCGCGAGCGGGGACCGCCCGATGGGGCATGGCACACCGAGACCCATGCGCGGGGCGCCGACCGATGCGCGGGGCGTTCCCGACCGGCTCCCGGCTGCGGGCGTGCGCGTGCGACCCTCGCCCCGTCGACCACCACCGGCGGCCGGCGGGGCGCGGAAGCCGATCAACTGAGCAGAGCCGGTCTCAGCTCCGCGCCGAGGTTGATGCCGCTGACCACCCGGTCGGCGGCCGGGTCGTAGACGTCGATCGTGTTGTTGCGCCGCATCAGCTCCCGGACCGGCGGCGGCAGCCGGGGCGGATCGTCCATCGCCGCGCGAAGCTGCCGGGCCGTCGAGATAAGCCGGTTCGCCAGGGACGCGCCGTCGACGTCGACGCGGACCCGGCCGTACTCCCAGCCGGCGGCGGTGAGGTCGAGGACCTCGAACACGTGGGCCAGCAGCGGCATCGGGTCGACCACCCGTACCACCCGGGGCGCCCGGGCACCGACGACCGTGACCGCCGCGGCCACCTGCGCGTACGGGTGGAAGCCACACGGCAACGTGAAGAGCGGCCACCGCAGCTCCGCTCCGGCCTCCCGCCACAGCGGCCGATAGTTGCGGCGGTTGACGATGAACCGTCGGCCGGTACGTCGGAACAGCTCCGCCACCTGGGCGTGGAGTGCGGCGTGGGCCTCGTCGGCGACCTCGCGCAGGATCCCGGCCGCCACCACCAGGCCGTCGTCACCGTCCAGCACCCGGGTCACCGCCTCGGCCTGCTCGGCGAACGGGACCCGCAGGTGCGCGCCGAAACGGTGCCGGACGTCCTGGAGCAGCGCCTGCTGCCGGGCCGGATCGGGCTGGACCTGCCTTCTCCCCAGCAGTTGCCGGAACCACCGCATGTCGCCCTCGTTTCAGCCGCCACCGCGGAACGCGGCCATGCTACAAGACCGTGGCCGGCGCCCCGGGGGCGTCCGGCCCGGGCCGTCGCGACGGCGGCCGGGGCGCCGTCAGGTCGGCGCCGGGCCCTGGCCGATCGTGGCGCGGAGCTGGGTGCACGCCTGCTCCGCGACGCCGTCGAGCCGCTCGGTGGCGTCGCCCGGCAGCCCGCGTTCCACCGCGGTCCACCGGACCCAGGCCCGGGCGACGTCCGGCAGGACCCGCCCGACGCTCGGATCGGTGGCGGCGCCGGACGCCAGGGTCGACAGAGAGAGAACGGCCATGACCCGGCGCGGGCCGAGCCGGAGGGGATGACAGGCCGCCTGGTCGACGAACTGCGCGACGAGCAGGTCGAGCGCCCGGCGTGTCGCGTCGTCCCCGGGCAGGGCCGCCGCGGCGGCGGAGCCGAGGAAGGTCCGCTTCAGAAGTTCGATCTCGACACTGGTGGGGAACGGCTCCGGTCGGGCGGACACGTCGCTCAGCGCGCGGGCGCGGGCCAGGGTCAGCGCCCGCATCTTCCGGTACGTCGCCGGCAACGGCCTGAGCGTGTACTCCGGGTTCTCGGACAGCTCGTCCGAGGTGGCCACCGCGTCCTCGAGCAGCCGCCGGGCGACCGCGGGGTCGAGAGGCGCGCTCACCAGGCCGTCACCGCCCTCGTCGGCGTGTTGGAGCAGGTCCAGCCACGGCTCCACCCGGGTGCCGAGCGTGAGTTCCCGGACCAGGCCGCCGCCGATCGTACGGTCGATCATGGCCAGGATGGCGTGCTCGTCGGCTCCGTCGTAGGAGAACGCGCAGAGCACGATCGCCGTCTCGTCGAACGGGTCGTGCGCCCACCAGCAGCCGTCCATCCGCACCCGGCCGATCGTGGGTGCCCAGGGCGGCTCCGGCAGTCCCTGCTCGACGAGCCGGTCGGCGTTCAGCCGGGCGAGGTCACGCTGGGTGTCGACCGTGCTCATCGCCTGGAAGGCACGCAGCGCGGCGACCGCCGTCGGCGTCCGCCGCTGGCCCAACTCGTGGATGACCCTGGCGTCGTGTCGTGCCGCGTCGGCCAGCGACGGCCCGAAGCCCTCCGCGTTCTGGTGGGCGAGCAACTGGGTCATTCCCTGCTCGATCGACCATGCGGAGCTTCCCGCCATGATCGTGAAGTTCCACTCCAGAAAGTCCGCACTCGCGGCGGTACGACTGGCGCCGTGATCGCTGCCATCCATGCCGTGATTGTCGCAGGCGCTCCGTGACCGCGCGACTACGGTTCCGCGTCGGCGTGCCGGCCCGTGACCACCTTCCGGTTGGGGCCGATTCACCGCTTCCGGGCGATCGGGCGGGGGAGTGGCGGGATGGGTCCGGATCTGCGGTGGGGTGGGCGTACACCGAACCGCACACGGCGCGCACACCACCGGTTTCCGGCCGGCTACCTGCCGTCAGTGCGCCGTCACGTCACCTAGCATCGCCGTTAGTCGATCTCGGGTCCCGTGCCGCCGGCGTTCATCGGCACGGACCCGTCTCGGCGCGAGGGGAGGAGACAGGCAGTGAGACATCCTTTCGGCCCGACGGGCCGGCGGGGGAGGCTCGGGATGCTGGTCGGGGCGGCCAGCGTGCTGGCGGTCGCGGCGGCGATGGCGCCTCCGGCATCCGCCGCACCCGGCGGGACGGGCGTTATCCGCAACACCGGTGGGGCGACCGCGGTCGCGGACAGCTACATCGTCGTCTTCAAGGACGCCACGGTCGCGGCGAGCACCGTGGCCGACCGGGCCGGCGCGATGGCGGGTCGGGTCGGCGGGACGGTCGCCCGCACCTACCGGCACGCCCTGCGCGGGTTCGAGTTCACCGGCACGGCCGAGATGGCCCGGCAACTCGCGGCCGACCCGTCCGTGGCGTACGTGGAACAGAACCACCGGGTACGCGCCACCGACACCCAGTCGCCGACGCCGTCCTGGGGGCTGGACCGGATCGACCAGCGGCCGTTGGCGCTGGACGACAGCTACACCTATCCGACCACGGCCGCCGGGGTCCGGGTGTACGTCGTGGACACCGGCATCCGCTTCTCCCACAACACCTTCGGCGGGCGGGCGGTCTCCGGATACGACGCCATCGACGGCGGGACGGCCGACGACTGCGACGGCCACGGCACGCACGTCGCGGGCACCGCCGGCGGCCGCGAGTACGGGGTGGCCAAGGGCGTCACCCTGGTGGCGGTACGGGTGCTGAACTGCGCGGGCGAAGGCACGTACGGGCAGGTCATCGCCGGCATCGACTGGGTCACCGGCGACCACGACGCCGGAGAACTCGCGGTGGCGAACATGAGCCTCGGCGGGCCGGCGGCGGACTCCGTCAACACCGCGGTGGAGAACGCGATCGCCGACGGGGTGACCTTCGTCGTGGCGGCCGGCAACGAGACCACCGACGCGTGCGACAGCTCGCCGGCCAGCGCGCCGAACGCGATCACCGTGGCGGCGACCGGGGGCTTCGAGGGCGGTCCCGGGCGCAGCGACGCCCGGGCCTCGTTCTCCAACTACGGCAGTTGCGTGGACATCTTCGCCCCGGGGGTGAACATCACCTCGTCGACGGCGGACAGCAACACCTCCAGCGACGCGTGGGACGGCACCTCGATGGCGTCGCCGCACGTGGCGGGCGCGGCCGCGCTGGTGCTCGCCCAGAACCCGACGTTCACCCCGCGGCAGGTGCGCGACCACCTGGTCGGCAACGGCACCACGGGGGTGGTGACCAATCCGGGACCGGGATCGCCGAACGTCCTGCTGTACGTCGAGAACGCCGCGCCGCCGGAGCACGACTTCAGCCTGTCGGTCTCGCCGACCGCCGGGGCGACGCCGCCGGGCGGTTCGGTGACGGCGACGGTGAAGACGGCGGTCACCGCCGGCGACGCCCAGTCGGTGGCGCTGACCGCGAGCGGGCTGCCGGCCGGGGCGACGGCGTCGTTCACGCCGGCCTCGGTGACCGCGGGCGGGTCGTCGACGCTGACGGTCAGCGTCGGGGCGTCGACGCGCCCGGGCAACTATCCGGTGACGATCACCGGCACCGGCACGTACGCCACCCGTACGGCGACGTACACGCTGACCGTGGAGGGGCTGCCGGGCTGCGCCGGGTCGAACGACACCGATGCGGAGATCCCGGACGGGTCGTCGGTGGAGAGCACGATTGTGATCTCCGGGTGTTCGGTGGCGCCGTCGGCGGCCAGCACGGTTGAGGTGCACATCGTGCACACCTGGATTGGTGATCTGGTGGTGAGCCTGGTGGCGCCGGACGGTACGTCGTACGTGTTGCACAACCGCTCCGGTGGCGACGCGGACAACATCGACCGGGTCTACCAGGTGGACCTCTCCGGTGAGTCGGCGAACGGTACGTGGCGGCTGCGGGTGCAGGACACCGCCCTCGCCGACGTCGGTTATCTCAACTCCTGGTCCCTGGACCTGTCCGGTGGCGGTGGCGGTCCCGGGAACTGCGCGGGCAGCAACGGCACCGGCGTGGCGATCCCGGACGGGTCGTCGGTGGAGAGCACGATTGTGATCTCCGGGTGTTCGGTGGCGCCGTCGGCAACCAGCGAGGTCGAGGTGCACATCGTGCACACCTGGATTGGTGATCTGGTGGTGAGCCTGGTGGCGCCGGACGGTACGTCGTACGTGTTGCACAACCGCTCCGGTGGCGGCACGGACAACATCGACCGGGTCTACCAGGTGGACCTCTCCGGTGAGTCGGCGAACGGTACGTGGCGGCTGCGGGTGCAGGACACCGCCCTCGCCGACGTCGGTTATCTCAACTCCTGGTCCCTGGACCTGTCCGGTGGCGGTGGCGGACCGACCGTCTGCACCGGCAGCAACGACACCAACCGGAGCATCACCGACCTGTCCACCGTGGAGAGCGCGATCGACCTGTCGCACTGCTCCGGCACCGCCTCGGCAACCAGCGAGGTCGAGGTGCACATCGTGCACACCTGGATCGGCGACCTGGTGGTGAGCCTGGTGGCGCCGGACGGTACGTCGTACGTGTTGCACAACCGCTCCGGCAGCGGCACGGACAACATCGACCGGGTCTACCAGGTGAACCTCTCCGGGGAGGCCCGCAGCGGCACCTGGCGACTGCGGGTGCAGGACGCCGAGTACGGGGACACCGGCTACCTCGACAGGTGGTCGCTGACCCTCTGACCCGACCGTTCCCCCGTGACCCCGGCGCACTCCGGCGCGCCGGGGTCACACCCGTGTGGGGGACCCAACCCCGCCGACCCGTGTGCGCGGCGGTGTGCGCTTCCCTGAACGGCTGCTTCCTACCGTTACTTATGTCGATGTCTGTCCAGCCGTGGAGGACGGGATGGCACGTACCCGGGTGATGGTCGCGGCCCTGGCGGCGACCGTGGCAGCCCCTCTCGTCGTACCCGCCGGAACCGCCGGCGCGGCGCCCCGGCCTCGGGCCGAGGCCCGTCCCGCCGTCGAGCGGATGGGATCGGTGCCGGTCGAGGCGGTGCCGGCCCGCTCCAGCCCGCCCGACCCCGCGACCCTGGCCGACTCCCGGGATACGGTGCAGGTCCGCTGGCCGGCACCCGGCGTCGCCGAGGTACGCCTGCCGACCGCGCCGTCCGACCGGTCCGCCGACCGGGAACCGCACCGGGCCCCCGCCGGCGACCTGCCCGTCCGGGTGGGCGCCCCGGCCCGCGGCGCGGGTCCGGAACGAGTACGGGTGGAGGTGCTGGACCGGTCGGCGGCCCGCGCGGTGGGCCTCACCGGGGTGCTGCTGAAGCTGCGCCGCGCCGACGGGGTGGCGGCGGCGGGGCGGGCAACGGTGGAGATCGACTACTCGGGCTTCGCCGCGGCGGCCGGGGGCAGTTTCGGCAGCCGGCTGCGGCTGCTCCGGCTGCCGTCCTGCGCCGACCCGGCCGCCCGCCCGGCGCCCGGCAGTTCCTCGGCGGCCGGCGACGCGGCTGGCGCGGCCCGGTGCCGCGGCCCCGCCGAACCCGTGCCGGGCCGGAACCTGGTCACGGCCCGGCGGCTCGTCGCGGAGCTGGAGTTGCCCGGCACCGCGGACGCGGTCTACGCGGTGGCCGCGGCCCCGGAGGGCAGCACCGGCTCGTTCGCCGCGACCAAGCTGGCCCCGTCGGCGACCTGGCAGGTCGGTCTCCAGTCCGGCGACTTCACCTGGAACTACCCACTCCAGACGCCGCGGGTGCCGGGACCGGTGCCGGAGCTCGCGATCACCTACTCGGCCGCCAGCGTCGACGGCCGGGCCGGATCCTCGAACAACCAGCCGTCCTGGGTCGGTGAGGGCTTCGACCTCTCCACCGGCTACATCGAGCGCGCCTACCGGACGTGCCGGGACGACACCGGCGGCTCGGTCGACGCGAGCGACCTGTGTTGGGTCTCCGACAACGCGATCGTCTCCCTCCCGGGGATCGGCGGCGCCCTGGTCCGGGACGACGACACCGGAACCTGGCGCGCGCAGAACGACAGCGGCTGGAAGGTCGAGAAGCTGACCGGGGCGAGCAACGGCGACAACGACGGTGAACACTGGCGGCTGACCTCGCCGGACGGCACCCAGTACTACTTCGGGCTTAACCGGCTGACCGGCTGGACGTCGGGGCGGCCGGAGACGAACTCGACGCAGACCGTGCCGGTCTTCGGCAACCACGCGGGCGAACCATGCCGGACGTCGACCGCGGCCACCTCGTGGTGCCAGCAGGCCTACCGGTGGAACCTCGACTACGTCGTGGACCGCAACGGCGACGCGATGTCGTACTGGTACCAGCGGGAGACCAACAACTACGGGCGCTACGACGGCATGCCCTACTTCGGGGAGACCACCGCCTACGTCCGCAACGCCTACCTGACCCGGATCGACTACGGGCAGCGCGACGGCGAGGTCTACTCCACCACGCCGGGTGCCCGGGTGATCTTCACGGTGGCCGACCGGTGTCGCAAGGCCGGGTCGACCTGCACGTCCGCCTCCGCGAACTGGTCCAACTGGCCGGACGTGCCGTGGGACCAGCACTGCCAGAGCTCCTGCACCTACTACTGGACGCCCACCTTCTGGACCAGCAAGCGGCTCAGCTCGGTCACCACCCAGGTCCAGGTCAACGGCGCGTTGCGCGACGTCGACTCGTGGACGCTGCGGCAGTCCTACCCCGACCCGTACCCGGCGGACGAGCCGTGGGGCGAGGAGAACGACGCCTCGCGGTCGCTCTGGCTGAACGGCATCACCCGTACCGGCCTCTTCGGCGGCACACTCACGTTGCCCGAGGTGACGTTCGGCGGCGTGTCGATGAAGAACCGGCACAACGGCAACCAGGAGTTCCCGTCGCTCTACAAGTGGCGGGTCAACCGGATCACCACCGAGACCGGCGGTCGGATCGATATCTCGTACTCGGCGGCGCAGTGCGGCGGTGAGCCGTACATCTTCCCGGACCAGAACGTGAGCCGCTGCTACCCGAACGGCCGCCTGCCGAGCCCGTACGGCGGCCCGGACGTCTTCTACAAGTACGTGGTCACCCAGGTCGCCGAGGCCGACCTGGTCGGCGGTGGCCCGACCCGGCTTACCCGGTACGAGTACGTCGGCGGTGCCGCCTGGCACTACGACGACTCGGAGGCGACCCCGACGACCAAGCGGGACTGGAACCAGTGGCGCGGCTACCAGACGGTGCGGGTCCGCACCGGCGACTCCTCGGCCGGCGTGCAGAGCCTCACCGAGTACCTATTCCTGCGCGGCATGGATGACGACCGGCTCGCCGGGGGCGGGCGACGCGACGTGTGGGTCACCGATTCCGCGGGTGGCCGCGTCGAGGACCACCCCCGGCTGAGCGGCTTCACCCGCGAGACGATCGTCTACAACGGCGACGGCGGGCCGATGGTGACCAGCACGATCAACGAACCCTACCTGACCCAGCCGCTGGCCACCCGGGTCCGCAGCGGCAACGACCCGCTGCACGCGCACCAGCTCGACATCGCGGTGATCCGCAAGCGGGCCGCGCTGGCCGACGGCGGGATCCGGGTCGCCGAGGAGCACCGCACGTTCGACGCGTACGGGCGGATCCGGCAGGTGAACGACCTCGGCGACGTGGCGGACAGCACCGACGACCGGTGCACCCAGACCACGTACGCGACCAGCCCGGACCGGCACCTGATAAACCTGCCGTCCCGGGTGTTGAAGCTGAGCCGCTCCTGCGACTCCGTGCCCCGGTACCCGGCCGACCTGATCTCGGACGAGCGGCTCTACTACGACGGTGCCGCGACCACCGGCACGATCCCCGGCGCCGGCCACGCGACCCGGCACGACAAGACCGCCTCCTGGGGCGCCACGGGGCAGGCGTTCGTCACCAACGTCCGGGCGACCTACGACAGCCACGGCCGGGTTATCGCGACCGTCGACTCGCTGGGGAACCGGTCGACCACCACCTACATCCCGGCCACCGGCGGGCCGGTGACCCAGATGATCCGGACCAACCCGCTCGGGCACACCGAGACCACCCTCCTCGACCCCGCCCGGGCCCAGCCGGTCGCGCAGGTCGACACGGCCGGTCGGCGCACCGACGCCAGCTACGACGCGCTGGGGCGGCTGACCTGCGTGTGGGAGCCGGGCCGGCCACGTACCTCCTGCGCCACCGCCACCCGGCGGTACAGCTACGAGGTCAACGCCAGCCGCCCGAGCGTGGTGGCCACCAGCACGCTGCGCGGCGACGGCGGCTACACCACCAGCTACCTGCTGCTGGACGGGCTGCTGCGGGAGCGGCAGACCCAGGAACCGTCGCCGTCCGGAGGCCGGATCATCACCGACATCGGCTACGACTCGCACGGCCGGGTGGCCCGGCGCACCGGCCCCTTCTACAACGCGTCCCCGCCGTCCGGCACCCTGGTCTCGGCCGCCGACGAGAGCCTGCCGGCGGTGACGACGTACAGCTACGACGGGGCGAACCGCCCGACGGTGGAGGCGCTGCGGTCGTTCGGCGTGGAGCAGTGGCGCACCACGACGACGTACGGCGGGGACCGGGTCTCGGTCGACCCACCGGAGGGGGAGACGGCGACCACCCGGATCCTCGACGTGGAGGGGCGGACGGTCGAGCTGCGCCAGTACGCCGGCGGGGCGCCGACCGGGCCCTACGACGCCACCCGCTACACCTACACCCGGGCCGGGCAGCTCGCCTCGGTGACCGACCCGGCCGGCAACGTCTGGCGCTACACCTACGACCTGCGCGGTCGGAAGGTCCGCACCGAGGACCCGGACGCCGGCACCATCACCTACACCTACGACGATGACGACCGGCTGATCTCCACCACCGACGGGCGCGGCCAGACCGTCGCGTACGCCTACGACGCGGCCGGCCGCAAGATCGGGGCGTACGCGGGCAGCCTCGACGGTCCCCAGCTGGCGGCGTGGACCTACGACACCGCCCCGGGCGGGGTGGGCCTGCCGGCGACCAGCACCCGGTACGTCGACGGCCACGCGTACACCACCGAGGTGCTCGGCTACGACCAGGCGGGCCGGCCGACCGGCACCGCCGTGACGATCCCGGAGGTGGAGACCGGGCTGGCCGGGCGCTACGAGAACCGCATCACCTACAACGACGCCGGCCAGGTCGCCACGGTGCGGATGCCGTTCATGGCGGGCCGGGACAGCCTCGGCGGCCTGCCCGACGAGACGCTGCACTACGGCTACACCCCGCTCGGGCTCGCCTCGACCCTGACCGGGTTGACCGACTACGTGACCGCCGCCCGGTACACGGAGTTGTCGGAGCCGCTGGAGCAGACGTTCGGCACCCCCGGGGCGCGGGTCTGGCAGACGTTCAGCTACGACCCCGCGACCCGCCGGGTGGTCCGGGCCCAGGTGAGCCGGGAGACGGCGAACCAGTCGTCGGTCGCCGACCGGCGCTACGACTACGACCCGGCCGGCAACCTGCGCTCGGTGAGCGACACCCCGGCGGGCGGGGCGGCGGACACCCAGTGCTTCCGCTACGACCACCTCCGCCGGCTGGTGGCCGCCTGGACACCGACGGGCGGGTGCACCGCCGCACCGAGCACGGCGACGCTCGGCGGCCCGGCGCCGTACTGGCACGAGTACACCTACGACGTGACCGGTAACCGGTTGTCGGAGGTGCGGCACGCCTCCGGCGGCGACACGGTCTCCACCTACACCTATCCGGCCCCCGGCACCGCGCAGCCGCACACCGTCCGCACGGTCAGCACGACCGGTCCGGGCGGCCCGACCACGGACTCCTACACGTACGACGCCGCCGGCAACACGATCGCCCGGCCCGGACAGGAGCTGACCTGGGACGCCGAGGGGCACCTGGCCACGGTGACGGCCGGCGGGGCGGTGACGAGCTTCGTCTACGACGCCGACGGCAACCGGCTGCTCCGGCGCGACCCCGGTGGCACCACGCTCTACCTGGACGGCATGGAGCTGCGCCGTGACGCGGCGACGGGGGAGGTCACCGGCACCCGGTCGTACCGGTTCGGCGGCGAGACGGTGGCCGTGCGTACCCCGGCCGGGTTGACCTGGGTGGCCACGGACCTGCACGGCACCGCGGACGTGGCGATCAACGCCGCGACGCTGGCCGTGACCGTCCGCCGGCACCTGCCGTTCGGGGCGCCGCGCGGGGCGACGCCGTCGTCCTGGCCGGACGAGCGGGGATTCGTCGGCGGGCCGCGCGACCCGTCGACCGGGCTGACCCACCTCGGAGCGCGCGAGTACGACCCGGCGCTCGGCCGGTTCCTCTCCGCCGACCCGGTCACCGACGTGGAGGATCCGCAGCAGCTCCAGGGTTACGCGTACGCCGAGAACAACCCGACCTCGTTCAGCGACCCGGATGGGCGGCGGACGAGCAAGCAGCAGCAGAAGCAGCTCCAGGCCGAGCTGAAGAAGCTGATGAAGCAGGCGTTCCGTGACCCGGACGGGTTTTACGACATCCTGATGAACCTGGTCAACCTCCTGAAGAAGGATCCGTACAGCAAGGAGGTCCGGAACGAGCTGAACAAGATCGCGTCGATCATCAACTCCGAGGTCGACGACATCTACAAGGAGCTGGGCGCGACGTCCCTGAGCAGCCAGGCCAAGAAGGCGCTGAAGGGGCGGATCCAGTCGCTGGCCAACTTCATCACCACGCTCGGCGAGTTGGTACGGACGGTGCTCGGCACGAAGTTCGACGACTGGCGGGCCCGGATGAACGCCGGGGTCAGCATCGCCGCCCGGGGCGAGGCGGCGGCGGCCGGCGCATCCTGCTCCCAGGCGGCCGGCGGGCTGTGGGTCTGCGGCGGGGCGAAGTGGACGTTCAAGGGGCGCGAGTACACCCACGGGAACGTCTTCCTGACCCGGAAACCGACCAAGGACGTGCTCAAGGACAAGCTGCTCCTGGCGCACGAGATCCGGCACGCCACCCAGTGGGCCCTGTTCGGCCCGATCTGGTTCCCGATCCTCTACACGAAGATGGACAACCTGTCGAAGCGGGCGTACCAGGTCTTCGGCCCGCGCAAGCACGGCAAGCAGCGGTGCACCGACCCCGGGGCCTGCTACAACCCCTTCGAGATAGAGGCGAATCTCTTCAACGGCGGCTACTTCAGGTGACGGCGATGGTGGTGCCAGTTGGCACCGTCGCGCGGCCGGCCCGGTGGCGGGACGCCACCGGGCCGGCCCGTGCCGTGGCCCCGGCCGGGCCGGGCAGCCGCGCCACCGGGCCGCGGACCGCGCGGCGCTACCGGGCGTCCGCCGTCCGGTCGACTCCGGGCCGGCGTCCGAGCTTGGCCCGGACCGTCTCGGCCTCGGGGTGGCCCAACCGGTCGAGGATCGCCAGGGCCTGGCGCCAGGACTCGTCGGCGGCGGCGCCGGCCCCGGCGGCGTCCTGCGCGTCGCCGAGGTGGTGCAGGGCCTCCGCCTCCTGGGTCCACCGGCCGAGTTCCCGGTTCAGCGCGACCGCCTGTCGCAGGTAGCCGATGGCCGGACCGTGCTCACCGAGGAGGTGGTGGGCGTAGCCCAGGCTGTCCAGGGCGCTGGCCTCGCCACCCCGGTTACCGGTCTTCCGGTGTAGCAGGAGGGCCTGTTCACAGTGGCTGACCGCCTCCCGGTGCCGGCCGAGCAGCGCCTGGCACCAGCCGACCGAGTTGAGCGCGCCGGCCTGGCCGTCCTGGTGGCCCGCCTCGCGGAACAGCCGCAGCGCCCGCAGGTCGCTGCGGAGCGCCCCCGCGGGGTCGCCCTGCCGCTCGGCCAACCAGCCCAGGGCGCGGTGGGTGAACGCCTCGCCGACGATGTCGCCGAGCGCGTCGAAGAGCTCCAGCGCCCGCCGGTACTCCGCACGCGCGTCGGCGTGGCGCCCCAGCCGCACGTACGCGGCACCGAGCATGCGGTGGGCGTGCGCCTGGGCGGCCCGGTCACCGAGGCGGTCGAGCGCCGGTATCACCCGCCGGAAGGTGGCCACCCAGTCGTCCCAGTGTCCCCGGTGATCGAAGAAGTTCACCAGGGCCCAGGCGAGCTGCCAGGCGGGCGCGGCGAATCCGGCGTCCACCGCCCGCGCGACGAGATCGATCAGCACGGCGTGCTCGGCGGTGAACCAGGCCAGTGCGGCCTGCGGGTCGGCGAACCGCTCCGGAACCACCCCGTCGCTGGGCGGCGGTACGTCGATCGGATCCCGCTGCGGCCAGAGCAGCCGGTCCGCGATGTGTGCCGTGTGCAGGTAGTGGTCGAGGAGCCGGCGCGCGGCCCGCCGCCCGGCCGCCGGATCGCCGCCGGCCAGCTCGGCGGCGTAGACGCGCAGCAGGTCGTGGCAGGCGTAGCGGCCGGGGGAGACCTCGGTGAGCAGGTGGGCCCCGGCCAGCTCGGCGAGGACCGGACGCAGCCGGGCGGGCGGCTCGGCGGCGAGGCTGGCCGCCGCCGGCACGGCGATGCTGGGGCCGGGATGCAGGGCGACGAGGCGGAACAGCAGCGCCGCCGCCGGGCTGAGCGCCCGGTACGACCAGGAGAAGACGGTACGGATCGTGGTGCCGGCGCCGGACGGGAAGCCGTCCAGGCCCTGGCCGGCGGAGCGCAGGTCGTCGGGGAGGGACTTGAGCGGGAAGCTCGGGTGGGTGGCCGCCCGGGCGGCGACGATCGCCAGCGCCAGCGGCAACCGGCCGCACCGCTCGATGATCTCCGCCACGGCCTCGGGCTCACCGGCCACCCGCTCGGCGCCGAGGCGGCGGGCCAGGAGCTGCCGGGCCTCGGCCACGGAGAGCAGATCCAGGACCAGCGGATGCGCTCCCTCGGCGGCGACCAGGTCGACCAGCTGGTTCCGGCTGGTGACCAGGACGGCGCAGCCCGGCGACCCGACCAGCAGCGGCCGGACCTGCTCGGCGTCGCGGGCGTTGTCCAGCACCACCAGCGCCCGCCGGCCGGCCAGGGTGGCCCGGTACAGGCCGGCCTGGGCCGCCTCGGTCGCCGGGATCTGCTGGTGCGGTACGCCCAGCGCGTCGAGGAAGCCCCGCAGCGCCTCGCCCGGGCTCAGCGCCCGGCCGGTGCGGTCGAAGCCCCGCAGGTCGACGTAGAACTGACCGTCGGGAAACCGGTCCGCCACCGCGTGCCCGGCGCGGATCGCGAGACTGGTCTTGCCCACCCCGGGCGGTCCGGTGATGAGCACGAGCTCGGCCCGGCCGGTCAGGTCGTGCAGCAGCCGCCGCAGCCGCGCCAGTTCGGCCTCCCGGCCGACGAAGCGCGCGGGGTCGGGCGGCAGCAGGTGCGGCGCGACCGGCAGGTCGGGGCCGACCCGGATCCCGGTGGGACCCGACGGCACGGCGAGGTCGACCCGACCCGCTCCGGCCCGAGGCGCACCGGAGACGCCGCTCGGCGGTCGGCCGAGCACGAGGGTCCGTTGCAGGATCTGGCGTTGCAGCCGGTGGAGTTCGGGGGCGTCGATGCCGCGCCGGCGCAGCAGCACCAGCCCGGTCTGGCAGAGCCGGGCGGCCTCGTCCACCCGGTGCTCCGCGTAGAGCGCGACGGCGAGCTGCCGGCGCAGCCCCTCGTCGTACGGCTCCTCGGCCACCACCCCGGAGAGCGCGACGATCACCTCCGCGTACCGGCCGAGGGAGGCGAGCGCCTCGGCATGGGCGAGTCGGGCCGAGCGACGCAGCGCGGTGAGCCGGGCGGTCTCGGCCAGGGCGAACGGGCGGGCGGCAACGTCGGCGAAGGCCGGGCCCCGCCAGAGCGCCAGGGCGTCGTGCAGGAGCGCGGCGGCGCGGGCCGTCTCCTCGGCGCGGCCCGCGTCCAGCAGCCGCCGGGCGTGGGCGTATCCCTGCTCGAACCGGTGCGCGTCGACCTGCTCCGGACGCAGGTCCAACCGGTAGCCACCGTCCGAGCCGGCGGTGCTGATGACGGTCGGAGCGTCACCGGCGGCCGGTCGCAGCGCCCGGCGTAGGTGTGACAGGTGACTGCGCAGGGTCGCGGCGGCGGCCTTCGGGACCGCACCACCCCAGAGCAGCTCCACCATCCGGTGCGCCGGCACCGGCGTACCCGGGTTGAGCAGGAGGATCGACAGCACCTCGACCTGCCGCGCGGTCAGCCGGACCGGGACGTCGTCGCGCAGGACCTGCACCGGCCCCAGCACCGAAACCCGCAGCATCCCGCCCCCGTGCTCCGACGCTCTCTCGGTCCCGACGTGAAGACAGTTGATGTTATCGATGTCGTGTCCACGCTCCTTCCACCGTTCATCCACAACGATCGTGTGATCCTGGGACGGTGCTCCGGACGAGGGAGGGAGCGGGTCGCGTGGAACTCACCGTCGGACTGCTGGGGCCGTTGCAGATCTACCTGGACGGGCAGCCGGTCCGGGCGCCGGTGGGCAACCGGCGTCGCATCCTCGCCCTGATGCTGCTCGACGGCGGCACCGTGTCACGCGCCCGGCTGGCCGCCGAACTGTGGGGGCGCGAGCCGCCACGGTCGGCACCGGCGAACCTCCGCACCTACCTGTCCGGGCTGCGGGCGTGGTTGGCCGGTCGCGCCGACCTCATCCGCGACGGTTCCGGCTGGCGGATCGCCCCGGCGCACGGGGTGCGGTTCACCGTCGACGCGATCGCCTTCCAGGCCGCGCTCGCCGAGGGGCGGCGGGCGGTCCAGGCCGGGGACCTCGCGCGGGCGGGCCGATACCTGCGTCGCGCCCTCGGGCACTGGCGGGGAACGCCGCTGCAGGACGTGTCGCAGGGCGATCTCCTGGCCGCCCGGGCCGCGGTGCTGGCGGCGGAGCGGCTCGCCGCGACCGAGGAGTACGCGGACGTGCTGATCCGGCGTGGCGAGTACGAACCGGCCCGGGCGATGCTGCACGAGTTCCTCGGTGACCACCCCCACCGGGAACGGGCCTGGGGACAGCTCATGGTGGCCTGCTACCGGAGTGGTGACCTGGCGGGATCGCTCGAGGCCTACCGCAGCGCGCGGGCGGCGCTGATCGCCGGCTACGGCGTGGAGCCCGGGGCCGAGCTGGCGGCCCTGCACCGCGCGATCCTGCGCCGCGAGCTCCCCGCCGAGGCGCCCCGCCCGACCCGCTACCCACCGGATCCCCTGCCACGCCGCCCCCGGCCGCGCGTGCCGCTGCGGATCGTGCGGCGCCGCGAGACCGCCGCGTCCGCGGACGGGAGATGACCCGGCTGCCGGGGAGACGGTGCCCGGGGGACCCGTGCGGGCGGGGGACGACCCTCAGGAGAGGGGTCCGCCGAGCCGGTCACGCAGCTCCTTCGCCTCGTGGCGGGCCCGTTCCGCCGGGGCGCCCTCACCCAGTGCCTCGTGCGCCTCGGCGAGCGTGTCGAGGCCGATGGCGAGCCAGTACGGGGAGCCGATGCGCCGCCATACCGTGACCGCCTGTTCGGCCCGGCGGCACGCGGCCCGGGGCCGGCCGACGGCGAGCTGGGCGACCGCGAGGACCCAGAGCGTCCCCGCCTCCCCCCAGGCGTTGGCGTAGTCGCGGTAGACCCACAGACACCGGGCCAGCAGCCACCGCGCCTCGGCGTGGCGGCCCTGCCGTACCCACATCTCGCCGAGCCAGCAACCGGCGTGGGCTGCCCCGAGGCGGTCGCCGAGCCGCTCGCTGATCTCCTGTGCCGCCCGCAGGTACGCCGCGGCCGCGTCGTACGCGTGGCTGGCGCGCTCGACGTGCCCCAGGCACCGGAGGGCCTGCGCCTCGCCCGGCAGGTAGCCGGCCTGGCGGCTGAGCCGCAGGCACTCCGCGAAGTGCGCGGCCGCCTCGGCCAGCTGCCCGCGCTCCAGGTGCACCACGCCGATCCCGCTCGTGGCGTACACCAGTCCGTTGAGGTTGTCGTGCGCCGCGGCGAGCTGTCGGGCCCGCCCGAAGTGGCGCAGTGCGGCCCCGTACTCGCCCCGCAGCCGCCGGAGGTACCCGAGACCGGCGGTGACCGCGGCCTCGTACTCGGGCTCCTGGGCCGTACTGAGCGCCCGCGCCGCCTCGAAGTGGCGGATGGCGTCGGCGTACCGGTCCTGGATGGTGTCCAGCTCACCGAGACCGCGGTGCAGCTTCAGGGCCGTCCGCCGGTCGCCGGCGCGTTGCGCGGCGGCCAGCGCCCGGGTCTGCACCCGGCGCCAGTCGTCGAAGCGGTTGCTGATCTGGAAGAACGTGGTCAGCGAGGCGGCGAGGCAGCCGGCCAGGCCGGTGGCGCCCAGGTCGAGGCCGTCGTCCACGGCGGCGACCAGGAACGCGTGCTCGCGCTCGAACCAGTCCCTCGGCTGGGCCGTGAGCCGTTCCGCCTCCACCTGCGGCAGGCTCCACCGGGGCAGCCGGTGCCGCGAGACGCCCAGGAAGTCCGCGGAGAGCCGGGCGTCGGCCCGCTCCGCCAGGGCCAGGGCGGCCCCCACCAGGCGGCGGATGGCGGCGGCTCGGGCGTGTGCCGGCTCCGTCGCGGCGGCCTGCTCCTGGGCGTACAGCCGAACCAGGTCGTGCAGCCGGTAGCGGGACTCGCCCGCCGGCTCGACGAGGTTCGCCGCGACCAGGTCGTCCAGCAGCCGTTCGGCCGGTGCGAGCGGAACGTCCAGGAGCGCGGCCAGCGCCCACGACGGGAACTCCCGCTGCCGCAGCAGACCGAGCCGGCGGAACGCCGTCCGCGTCTGTGCGGCCAGGCCCCGGTGGGTCAGTTCGAGGCTGGCGCGCACGGCCAGGTCGGCGACGGCCAGCTCGTCGAGCCGGTGTTGCGCGGCCTCCAGCCGGTCGGCCAGCGCGGCGATCGGCAGGCCGGGCCGGGCCACCAGCCGCGCCGCGGCGATCCGCAGCGCGAGGGGAAGGTGGCCGCAGAGCGCGACGATCCGCTGCGCGGCGGCGGGGTCCTCGGCCACCCTCGCCGGTCCGATCAGGTGGCCGAGCAGGTCGACGGCGTCCTCCGTGGAGAGCACGCCGAGGGGCACCCGGACCGCCTCGGTGAGGCCGAGGAGCACGTCACGACTGGTCACCAGGGCGGCGCACCCGGGACCGGCCGGCAACAGCGGGCGGACCTGTGCCACCGACGCGGCGTCGTCCAGCACGACCAGAACCCGACGCTGGGCCACCAGCGAGCGGAACATCGCCGCCGCCTCCGCCTCGTCGTCGGGCACCGCGACCGGGCGGACGCCGAGGGTACGCAGGAACCGGCCGAGTACCTCGATCGGTGCCAGGGGCTGCAGACCGGGGCTGGCGCCCTGGAGGTCGACGTAGAGCTGCCCGTCGGGGAACCCGTCCATGCACGTCCGCGCCGCGGCGACCGCGAGTGCCGACTTGCCGACACCGGCCAGGCCGTCGATGGCCACCACCACCGGGCCGCCCCAACCGATGGCGCCGGAGAGGAGCTGGAACAGCCGGTCCAGTTCCCCGGTGCGGCCGCAGAAGCCGTCGGCGCCGGCCGGCAGCTGCCGGGGTGGCCCGGCGACCGGCTCGACCCGGCCCGTCGGCGGGCGGGCCGGTCCGGCGTCCACCCGGCCGGCGCCGATCGGGGCGGGGTCCCGCTCCAGGGCCTGGTCGTCCCCGTGCAGGATCAGCTGGTACAGCTGCCGCAGCTCGGGACCGGGGTCCGTGCCGAGCTCCCCGGCCAGCACGGCCCGCAGATCGGCGTACGCGGCCAGGGCCTCGCCTGGCCGCCCGGACCGTGCCAGGGCCAGCATGAGGTACGACCACAGCCGTTCCCGCAGCGGGTGTTCCGCGACCAGCGTCCGCAGCTCGGTGACGACGCTCTCCGGCCGACCCAGGTCGAGCTGAAGCTGTGCCCACTGCTCGGCCACGGCCAGGCGTCGTTCGTCCAGCCAGGTCACCTTCGCCTGTAGTGCGGGTCCGCACGCCACGCCGTCCAGGGCCCGCCCGCGCCAGAGCTGTAGCGCCCGCTCCAGCCGGTCGGCGGCCTCGGCCGCCCGCCCGGCCCGGAGCGCCCGCTCACCCTGGTCGACCAGTCCCTGAAAGCGGTCCAGGTCCAGCTCGCCGGGGAACACGGTCAGCTGGTAGCCGCCACCCCGGATGGTCCGGAGGCGCGAGTCGCGTTCGCCCGGCACCCGCAGCGCCCGGCGCAGCCCCGCCAGGTACCCGCGCAGATTGGCGCTGGCGGCGGCCGGGGGATGCCACCACACCGACTCCACCAACCGATCGGCGGAGAGCGTCTGGTCAGTACCGAGCAACAGGGCCGCGAGCACCACCCGCTGCTTCGGCGCCCCGATGTCCAGGCACTTCCCGTCGTGGTACACGTCCGGTCGCCCAAGGATACGGAAATCCACATCAACCATCCCTGTGCGGTCCCGCCCTCCGGCTCGTGCCGGCCGATCCACGGGACTGTCGCCACTCACTATGCTGCCGGCCGTCCGGCGTGCGCCCAATGGCCGCTGCCCACCGTGATGAAATGGTAGTGACACTACTGTTCCACTCCCCAGCGTCCGGGACCGTCGCCACCGGCTCCGGTGTGCGTGAGCCGTCACCGCTCCTCCGGCGGCCGCGGCCGGGAGAAGTTCGTCACACGGGGCGCGCGCATCCGGCCCAGCGGGGTCGTGCGGGGTGTGCGGAATCTGTGCCGGCGGTCGCGGCGACGCACGGCGGGACGGGAAGAGGACGGCCGGACCCCACATCCCGACCGCGGAGCCGGTGCGGACCGACCGGCCGTGGTGACGGGGTTCGGCGTGCGGCGGCGTACCACGCCGCGGGTCACCGAGACTGGCGGACCGTGCCGTCGGCGGCGATGTGCAACCGGGCCTGCGGTGCGCCTCCCGGGCAGGTCGCCCGGGCGGCGCCCGACGCCGGCGGCTGGTCCGGCCGGCCCGGTTGCCTTGGGCAGACGACCGACGGGCGGACCAGCACCTCGGCGTCGATCGGGAACGGCGCGCCGGGTGGGGTGGTGACCCGTACGGTCACCTCGTCCACTGTCAACGCCGGCACCGGCGCGTAGCCGTAGCCGGGGCCCGCGCCGGGCAGCCGCGCGACCCCGCACGCCGTGTCGGGCGCGGCGGACGAGGGGCAGGGCAGGACGCTCGTCGGGCCGGAGATGTGCAGCGGTACGTCCTGCTCGTGGCAGCCCCACGAACCGCAGGTCGTCAGGTGCACCCGCGGCACCCGCGGCGCGACCTCCCGGTCGACCTCGATGCCGAAGCCCCGGAGCGGCGCCGCCGCGCCCGATTCGTGGCGCTCGGGTTCGTGGCCCGCGCAGCCGCCGAGCGTGAGTACGGCGACCAGCGACAGCAGGATCCTCACACCCACCACCGACGTCGCGGAAGGGCCGCCGGTTCCCGCCCGAGCGGCCCGGCCCGTGGCGGGGGGAGCGCCGGGCCACGGGACGCGGTCGCGACGTCGTCCGGCGCGGCCCGGCGCCGTCGTCCCGTTCGGGTCAGGCCGGGCTGGCTTCGAGCTGGGCCGGGAGGAGCTGCTCGGTGAGCAGCCGGCGGACCCGCGCGGTGCGGTCGGTGGCGAGCCAGGTGTCCAGGATGCGCCAGCCGTGGAAGTAGGCGGTGATGTACACGGCCATCCCGGTCGCCCGCAGCGTGGCCAGCGCCGCCGCCGCCTCGGCGTCGGAGAGCAGCGCCCAGCGGCTCAGGTACGCGGCCAGTTCCTCGTCGGAACGGCCCTCGTCGGCCAGGTACGCGGCGTTGGCCCAGGCTCCGAACAGGATGTTCTGGACCCGGTGGATCGCGGCGAAGTCGCTGCCGTCCGGAGCGATGTCGAACTCGGCGAGGACGTTGTCGGTCAACCAGGCCTGGGCCTCGTCCCCGGGGAAGATGATGTCCTCGGCGTGCAGGCCGAGCCCCTCACTGAGGACGAAGCTGGGGCTGAGCATGAACCGGATCTGCTGGTCGAGGCGGCCCTGCTCCCTGACGAGCCGGTGGTCCTTCAGCAGCGACTCCGCGATGTGCCCCGGGTGTCCCTCGTGGGCGACGACGTAGAACAGGTCGGCCAGGTTGAACGGCAGGTCCCCGTTGAGGTGGAGGGTCGAGGTCACGCCGCCCTCGTACTCGCCGGCGGCCCGGTAAGCCACCCCGGACTCCAGCTTGCAGCGCACCACCTCGTCGGGCGGGAGCGGGACGATCCGCTCGGTGCGCCGCCGCGTCTCGGCGATGGCCCGTTCCACCAGCCCCGGCAGTCGGTCCCGCTGCTCTGCGGGGAGGGTGTGCGCGGCCTGCCAGGCGTGCAGCCGGTCGGAGAGGGAACCCGGGCCCGGGGGAAGGGCCCGGTCGAGCCGGGCGTGGGCGTCGTCGAACAGGTCTTCCGGCAGGAAGGACGCCGAGACTCCCAGGACCTCGCTGGCGTACTCCGGCAGCGGCAGCTCCACCCCGGAGAGCCGGCGGGCAACCGCCCGCATGGATCGGACGTGGGCCGCGAGATACTCGGTCCGGTCGGGGCCGAACGGGATCTCCGCCAGCAGCTCCTCGGCGTCCTCGATCAGCCGGCCGGCCGGCGGCGGCTCCTCGCCGGCCACCTCGGCACGCCAGTCCGGCGGCCCCTGGTAGACGACCACCGTCCCGGTGGCGCTTCCCTGGAGCTGCCGGTCGAGCCGGAGCGCGAGCAGTGCGTACCGGTGCAGCCATTCATCAGGCGTGACAACCACAGCTTCCTCCCTGGGTCGCGTTCTGGCTTCCGAGGCGAAGCTAGCTGTACGGTTATCCGTACAGTGTACGGAAGGAGTCGCCCAGATGCCTCGGCCACGTTCCTCGGCGATCTGGTTCACCGACGAGCCCGACCGCCGGCCCCGGCTCTCCCGGGAACGGATCACCCGCGCCGCCGTGGACCTGCTCGACGTCGAGGGCGTGCAGGGGTTGTCCATGCGGCGCCTCGCGGCCCGCCTCGGCGCCGGCACCATGTCGCTCTACGAGTACGTCAGTAGCCGGGAGGACGTGCTCGACCTGGCCACGGACGCGGCCATCGCCGAGATCGAGATCGACGGCATCGACGGGCTGCCCTGGCGCGAGGCCCTCAGCCGGCAACTGAGGCGCAGCCGGCAGGTCATGCTCCGGCACCCCTGGCTGCCCGCCCTGATGGCGACCCGCCCGCTGCTCGGCCCGCACGCCCTGGCCCGGTCCGAGCTGGTCTACGCCCTGCTGCACCGGGCCGGCCTGGCGGGGCCCCGGCTCGTCGCCGCGGTCGGGGCGCTGACCTACTACGTCCAGGGCTTCACCGCGATGGAGAACGCCTGGCGCGGCCAGCAGCCCGACCCTGCGGCCGAGGCGGAACTGCGCCGCCAGGCCCAGCAGTACCTCGACCGCAGGGGCGAGGCCCACCCGACCCTGGCCCAGCACGCCGATCTCGGCCGCGACGACTTCGACGCCTCGTTCCAGCTCGGCCTCGACGTCGTACTGGACGGGATCGCGGCGCAGCTCGGCACGGCCGGCCCACCCGCCGACGGGTCCGGCGCCGAGGGATCGGGACGGTCCTGACGCTCCGCGCGGCGCCCGCGGCACCCGGTTACCGGGGGCCGCGGGTGGTCCCCGCCCCGGGACGCCGGCCCGCCGGTCGGGTACGCCCGCCCGGGCGGCGGCTAGGGCCGCAGGTCGGTCCGGGCCACGCCGGTGGCCGGGTCGTACGGGTAGGAGAGGTGCTGGTGGACCATCGTCCACGCGCCGTTGCGGCGCCGGAAGACCCGGGTGCCGCGGGACCAGCTCTCGGCGTACCCACCGTCGGGCTGCTCCACCCGGACGAGGTTGAGCCCCCAGACCACGGCGAGGTCGTCGCGGACCAGTACCGACATGTCGGGGACCGTCCAGGTCACGGCGCCGTCGCCGGCGGCGTCGAGGCCGCCCCTGCAGACCTCGCGGACGGCGTCGACCCCGACGTACGCCAGGGGTTGGTCGTGTTCGTAGGAGACGATGTCGTCGGCGATGGGTGCCATCAGGCCGTCCAGGTCCTTCGCCGCGGTGGCCGCGAACCAGCGCTCGTGGAGTTCCCGCAGCTCCCGCTCGGCCGTGGCGTCCCGCGCCGCGTCGTCCTCGGCGGCGTCCGCCGCGGCGTGGTCCTCGGCTGCGTTCCGTACCGGGTCAGCCTGCCCCGGGTCGGCGCGCCGCGCGTCACCCTGCGCCGTGTCGTCGTCCGCGCTCTGGTCGGTGTAGGGGAAGGAGTGGTGCTCGTGGGTGACAACCCAGCGGCCGTCCTGCTTGCGCAGGCCGAGCGTCAACCGTAGCCGGTTGTCGGGATTCTGGGCGAACATCTCCTCGGTGCCACAGCGCAGCAGGGCGTACGCGAAGGCGACGCCGTCCCCGGCGGTGACGTCCAGGGACTCGATCTCGAAGCGGGCGCCGCTGAGCTGCCACCGGAGGAAGGGCGGCCACGCCTTCCGGTAGGCGTCCAGCCCTCGCACCCCCTCGTACGGCGGCGGCACGTCGAACATCACGACGTCCTCGGCGTGGTCCGCGACCACCCCGGCCAGGTCGCCGCGGTGCACCGCCTCGGCCCAACGCTCGATCAGGGTGCGAATCTGCTCCTCGTCCGTCGGCATCAGGGACTCCTCCTCCGGGTTGACTGTCTGTCACGGGTACAACCCGGGGGAGCCGAGGAATTCATCGCGGCGGGGCGGGTGGGGCTCCGGCGAGTCGGGCGGGCAGGCCGAACGCGGTGAGGTCGGCGGTGAGGAACGAGACGACCTCGCAGATCCGCCGTCCCCGGATCATCAGTAGGTCCAGCCCGGCCGGCCGGTAGTCGCCCCGGTCGTCGTCCCACAGGTAGGTACCGAACGCGAGCTGCCCGTTCGCGGCGGTGGGCCGGAAGCGCCAGCCCGGCCGACAGACGTCGACGAGGAAGGTCCGGATCGCGTCCCGACCGTGGTACCAGGCGGTCAGTGGTGGCATCGAGTACCGGGCGTCCTCGGTGAGCATGGCCACGATGGCGTCGATGTCGCCGTTCTCCCAGGCGGTCGCGTACCGTCGGGCGATCTCGCGTTGACCTGCCTCGCCGAGGTTCTCGAGGGCCTGATGTTGGCTGCCCTCGGGAAGCCGTTCGGCGAGGATCTTCCGGGCCCGCTGCAGCGCACTGTTGACCGCCGCGACGCTCGTACCCAGCATCTCGGCGGTCTCGAGGGCGCGGTAGCCGAGGACGTCCCGCAGCAGGAGGGCGGCGCGCTGGACGGCGGTGAGGTGTTGCAGGGTGGCGACGAACGCCAGTTCCATGCTCTCCCGGGCCATCGTGTGTGCTTCCGGCCCCGGTCGGGGCGTTCCGCCCATCAGCCGGTCCGGGTACGGTTCGAGCCATTCCGCCTCGGCCGCCGGCGCGCCTTCGGGGCCGAGATCGGTCGGGAGCTCGCGCCGCCCCCGTCGTTCGATCAGGCTCAGGGCGCGGTTCGTGGCGATCCGGTAGAGCCAGGGCCGGATCGACCCCCGCTCCTCGAACCGGTCGAGCGCGCGCCAGGCGCGGTCAAGGGTGTCCTGGACAGCGTCCTCGGCGTCGTGGAACGAGCCCAGCATCCGGTAGCAGTACGCCCGCAGTTCGTCCCGCAGGGGGCCTACCAGGCGTCCGAAGGCCTCGCCGTCGCCGGACCGTGCCGCGGACAGCAGCTCCGCCTCGGGTGAGCTCGTCCCGGCCGCCATCTGCCGCCACCTCCACCAACCCGATGTCCCGGTCGCGTTGTCCCTCGCGACCGCTGTCGCACACGTCTCGCGCGCGGTTGCGGGGTGGCGGTACCGGCCGTGGCGTTGCGCCCCGTACCGCCGGCGTCCCCGCCGTACCGGTGTCCGCGCGGGATTGCCCGGCCGGCTCCCAGCCGGGCACCGGCGCGACCCGGTCGGTCCCGCCGCGATCCGTCACCGGTACAACCCCGGCCGCTCCCCGAACTCATCGTCGAGGCGGGAACGATCTCCGACACCGCGCCCGGGCGTGCCGGGGTGTCGAGGGGCCCGGGCACGCGCCCCCGCCGCACGACGCGGGGGCGAGCGCCGCGCGGCGGACGGCCCCGATGGCGGACACCATCCGCGCCGTGCCGGCGCGAGCGACGGGCCGGCGGCGGGGCGCAAGGGGCCGACAGCGGGTGCGGCGGGCAGCCAAGGCGCCACCAGAGCGCGACCGGCCCGAGGCGGGGCCGGACCCGAGCGAAACGGACCAGAGCGCTTCGAGCGTCGGCGGCGCGACGGCGCTCAGGGTCGCCTCGACATCCCGCCGCCGGGGTGGATCACCGGGTACCGGCCCCGGGCTTGGTGTACGCCTTGGTCCGGCCCGTGAGGAGGATGATGGCGCAGGCGACGACCATGAGGAACAGCAGCACGTCGATGGCCATCGAGAGTCCGTTGAGGACCGTGCTCGAGGTGGACGCGGTGTCTCCGCCCTCGTTGAACGCGCCGCGGCCCGCGACGAACACGAAGGCGGCGGCGAGGCCGGAGCCGAGGTTCGCCAACGCGTAGCCGAAGCAGGCGATCGCGAGCAGAACACGCGCCCAGTTGGCCCCGAGGAACGTCGCGACGAACAGCCCGAGCGCCACGATGACGCCCAGCGCGCTCACGACGAGGCGCACGATGTTGAACGTGGGCATGATCTCCAGCATCTCGTCGCTGGCCCAGAACATCTCGGCGAGGTACCGACGGTCGAGGTACCAGTCGATGAACGTCAACACGCTGCCCAGCCCGAGGAGGCAGAGCACGACGTAGAGCACGGGCGGTCGGGCCGGAGACGGAGTCGCTGTCGGCGGATGCGCGGTGCCGGTCGGCTGGCCGGTGGCGGGGGGCTGCGGACGGGCGTACACGACTTCCTCCGAGGAAGAACTGACCTGATCGGACCCGGGGATGGTAGCGCCGCTACATTCCTTTCGCCCCGAAGGGTGCCGGTCGCGCCATGTCATCGCGGGCGGGAGCGGCGCGGGTCATGCCCGAGACCCCGAGACGACCCATCCGGGGCCGTGCCCGGTGGGCCTGCCGGGGTGTGGATCCGGTGACGCGTCGCCGAGCCCGGCACGTCGGGCCGTCCGGTTGACCACGGATAGCCGATCAAACGGTGTTGCACATCGTTGGTGATCGCCAGACTCCAGCGGGTGGCCAGGTTGGACGGGTGGCGCGGATCCGGGTCTGGGCGCGGGCGGCGCTCCCGCGGGTCCGGGCTCCCTCGACGCGCCGACCCGCGGCGCCACCGTCCGCGGTCGCGTCCGGGCACGCGGCCACCCGCGGACGGCGGCCGCACCCGAGGCCGGGTCCCGTCCGCCGAGGGAGACAGCAGTCCTGCCGTCGAAGGGGGTGCGCCGATGAGGCACATGCTGCCCGACCCCGAGCTCACCGAACGCTTCCATCGGCGGCTTGCGGGCCGACCCGGGATGGCGTACGCGCTCGGCTGGATGTACTCGTGGACCATGACGATGGCGCACGACCACGCCGCGACGTGCACCGCCCAGGAGTGCGAGACCTGCGGCGAGTTCGTCGCGGCGCTGTCGCTCTTCGCCGCGGTCTCCCGGGACCTGCCGAAGTCGCGGGGCGTGGTGGAGCGGCTGGCGCGGCTACCGCGTGGGCCGCGCTGAGGGGCGATCCGGGCGCTTACTAACTTCTGGTTAGTACATGCCCCCGGGTAGGCTGCCGGGATGGCGACGGATCCCCAGAGGTCGCGGCGGGTGGCCGACCCGCTGGGCGACGTGTTCGACAAGGTGTGCGCCGGCCGGATGGTGCTGGAGCATCTGACCGGGCGGTGGAGTCCGCTGATCATGGCTGCGCTGTGCGACGGGCCGATGCGCTTCTCCGAACTACGGACCAAGATCGGCGGCATCAGCGAGAAGATGCTGTCGCAGACGCTCCGCATCCTGGTGCGGGACGGTTTCGTCGCCCGCACCGTCGAGCCGACGGTCCCGCCCAGGGTCAGTTACGAGCTGACCGAACTCGGGCGCGATCTCGCCAGTCCGCTCCAGCATCTGATCGACCGGATCGCCGTCCGCGTCAAGGACGTGTTGCGGGCCCAGGAGGCGTACGACCGGTCCGCGGAGCCGGAGGCGGCGGCGGGCGCGGAGGCCGCGACCAAGGGCTAACCTGAAGGTACGTACTTACGGAAGGTAAGTTTGCCCGCTAGCCTTCTGGCCATGGTGATCGAGGTTTTCTCCGACCTGGTATGCCCCTGGTGTTACATCGGCAAGCGTCGCCTCGACCTCGCGCTCGCCCGCGTCGAGCGTCCGGTGGAGGTCCGCTGGCGGGCCTTCCAGCTCGACCCTGACTATCCGACCGACGTCCGGTGGACGCTGCCCGAGGCGCACCTGAACCGCTACGGCCTCAGCCGGGCCGAGAACGACCGCCGGCTGGCGATGGTCACCGCCGCCGCTGCCGAGGTGGGGCTGCGCTACGACCTGAACCGTGCGGTCATGGCGAACACCAGGGACGCGCACCGGCTCGTCCACCACGGTCGGGCGCACGGCAAGGACGCCCAGGTCGCCGAGCTGCTGATGCGGGCGTACGCGACCGAGGGCCGGTGGATCGGTGACCCCACCACGCTGAACGAGATCGCGGCCGAGGCGGGGCTACCGCCGATGCCGCCCGGCGCCTACGAGGCGGAGGTCGAGGCGGACCTGGCGCGGGCCCGCCGGCTCGGGGTGCGGGGTGTCCCCAGCGTCGTCGTCAACGGGGCGTACCCACTGGTCGCGCCCGACGTCGAGCAGCTGGTCAGGGCGCTGGGGTCCGACACGCCAGACCCGGAGCGACGCCGCGTCCCGTGATGCGGTCCCGTGGTCGCGACCCGGCCGGGCGGTCCGGATGGGCCGGCATGGACCCCGGTCGATCGCGGACGGTGGCACTGACCCGGTCGCGGGAGCGGATCGTCCCCGGTCCCGCGACCGACATCCCGCCGGGCATCGGTGACCCCGACCGTCGCGCCGGGACCGGCCCGGTCCGTCGGGGTCCGGCGCGACGTGCCTCCGGGTGCCATAATCACGGCCGTGCCCACCCGGCCGCCGCGGCGGTTCGCCCATCCGACGATCCTTGCCGCGATCATCGCGGCCGTGGCGGCCGTGGCCGCCGCGGCGATTCCCGTCGTGGCCGAGGTGCTGCGGAATCCCACTCCCCGGGCGGCCCCGGATCCGCCGCCCGTCGCCGCGCCCGCCAGCCCGCCCGCCGTGGCGCCGACCGGGTCGCCCGTCGCCGCGCCGGGCTCCTCGGATGCGGCGGCGCCCACCGGTGGTGCGGCCGCTCCGGCGCCGGATCCCGACGTCCGGGCGCTGGGCGACATGTCGGAGCTCGGCGACTTCGAGGGGTGGAGCGCCGAGCCGCAGCAGGTGGCGGGGGCGCGCCACGAGACGGTTCTCGCGGCCTCCCCCTGCTGGCTCAACGACGACTTCACCGCCACCTTCGTCGTGGGTCGGCAGTACTCCCGGTTCGAGGCGGCCGTGGGGATCGCCGACGATGCGCGGGTGGCGCGCCCGCTTCGGTTCACCGTCCTCGTCGACGACAAGCCGGTCTTCCAGACGACCGCCGGCCTCGGCCGGACCCGGCCGGTTCGCGTGACGATCAGCGGCGCCACGCAGCTGGGCATCCGGGTCAGCACCACCAGCACCGACCAGTGCCACGGCGACACGGTCGGCGTCTGGATCAACCCCGAGGTCCACCGGTGACCCGGTCGGACGTCGCCGGGCCGGACGCCCCCGGGGGGGCGGGCCGTCAGTCGGCGCCGGTGAGGTGGGGCCTGCAGGCCGAGACGAGGACGTGGGTGATCCGGGTGACCAGTTCGTCCTCCGGGTAGGCGAACCGGGTCGGCCGTTGCGCGCCGAAGAGCAGGTCCTGCTGGGCCAGCGCCAGCATGGTGCGGGTCGCGAAGTCGAGGTCGCGTTCGGCGTCGGGCAGCCGGTGCGGTGGGATCCGGGGCGCCAGCTGCGCGACGATCGCGGCCGACAGCGCCCGGCCCAACTCGCCGGCGCGGGCGTACATCAGCGGGTTGTCGGCCAGCAGCACGCCGCGCAGCAGCCGCTGATTGGCCCGGTAGACCGTGACCAGTTCGCGGGCGACATCCCCGAGGAACCCGTCGGGCGGCAGGTCGGCGCGGTACCGGTCGCGGACCGCGGCCAGGATCCGGTTCGCGGTGCGCTGCCGGAAGCGCTCGTGGACGGCGAGCAGCAGGGCCGTCTTGTCGGAGAAGCGCGCGTAGATCGCGGTGGGGGCGCTGGCGGCGCGGGCCGAGATCTCGGCGATGGTGATCTGGTCGAAGGACTTCTCGGCCAGCAGGTCCTCCACCGCCGACAGGATGCGCTCCATCGTGGCCCGGCTGCGGGCCTGCCGGGGCTCGTTGACCTTCAGCTCACCGCGCTTCACCTGCGTCACCCTATCCTGGGTTGACCGTAACGGTAGTCCCATTACTATTTTGCCGCGTGACGCAGATCCTCCGAACCCCTCGCATCCTCATCGTCGGCGGCGGCCCCGTCGGGCTGGCGGCCGCGCTGGAACTGGCGCGCTTCGGCGTCGCGTCGGTCGTGCTGGAGCGGCGCGCCGCCACCTCATGGCATCCGAAGACCCGGAACCTCAACACCCGCACGATGGAGATCGCCCGGGGGTGGGGACACGCGGTCTACCAGCGACTGCGCGGGATCGACACCCCGGACGGGTGGAAGAGCCCGATCCGGTTCCTCGACACCCTCACCGGAACCGAGTTCGGGCAGATCGAGGCCCGGGGGTTCCTGGGGCCCGGGCCGCAGGTCAGCCCCGCCCTGCCCATCATGTCGTCCCAGGACCTGGTGGAGCGGATCCTCTGGGACGCGGCCATCGCCACCGGGCTGGTCGAGCTGCGCTTCGGACACGAGGTCACCGCGGTACTCGCCGGGTGGCGGCCCGAGGACACCGAGGCGTCGCTGGAGGTGCGTGCCCCCTCGGGGGCCGGCTACACCATCTCGGGCAGCGCCCTGATCGCCGCGGACGGCGTCGACAGCCTGGTCCGTGCCCAGCTCGGTATCGCCCTCGAGGGCGCGCAGGCGGTCCGCCACTTCGTCAACTGCTACTTCCGCGCCGATCTGGAGTCCCACCTCGGCGACCGGCGCGGCGTCCTGCTGTACGTGGCCGGCCAGCGGGCGGCGGGCATCTTCCAGCCCCTCGACGCCCGGGGCCGCTGGCTGTGCCAGATCCCCGTCTCGGCCGAGGAGTGGGAGGCCGGTGCGTACTCGCCCGAGGCGTGCGTCGACTGGATCCGCGCCGGCGCGGGAGTTCCGGACCTGGAGGTCGAGGTGCGCCACGTCGGGCGGTGGCGGATGAACGCCGCCATCGCCGACCGGCTCGTCGCGGGGCGGGTCGTGCTGTGTGGCGATGCCGCCCACCAGCTGCCCCCGACCGGTGGGCTGGGCGTCAACACGGGTCTGCAGGGCATGCACAACGTGGCGTGGAAGCTCGCCCTCTGCGTACGGGGAATCGCGGACTGGTCGCTGCTGCACACGTACGACGAGGAGCGCCGCCGGCCCTCGCAGGAGATCATCACCCAGTCGCTGGCGAACTTCGCCAACGTCACCCAGGTGGCGGCGGCGTTCTACGGCCACACCCCGCAGCTCACCACAGAGGAGGCGATCCGGGCGACGCACCGGTACGGCAACCACCTCGGCGTCGAGCTGGGCACCGTCTACTCGTCCGCCGCCGTCATCCCGGACGGCACCGTACCGCCGGCGGTCGACGACCCGTACGCCGACTACCAGCCGAGCGCCACGCCCGGCTGCCGTGCCCCCCACCTCTGGCTGGGCCGCGGGGACGGCCGACTCTCCACCCTGGACCTGTTCGGTCCGCGGTTCACCGTGCTGACCACCGGGGAGGACCACCCCTGGGACCGGGCCGCGGCCCGCGTCGCCGACCGGTACGGCGTGCCGGTCGCCGCCGTCACCGTCGGCGCTCCCGGGATCGAGGACGACGAGGGCGTCTTCCTCACCCAGTACGGCATCAAGCCCGGCGGCGCCGTGCTCGTCCGCCCCGACGGGCACGTCGCCTGGCGCTGCGCCGTCGCTCCGGAGGACGCGGACGGGGTCCTCGATCGCGCCCTGGCCCAGGTTCTCGGCCGTCCCGTTCCCGGCCAACCGGGCCCGGAGGGCGGCGACTGACGGGTCGGGCCGCTCACCAGCCGCCGTCCGTGCCGCGGAGTGTCGTGAGGAAGCGCCGGAGGTCGCCGACCAGCAGGTCGGGCGCGTCACCCTGGGAGACGGTGGCCGCGGTGAACGATGGGATCGACCCGCCGGCGTCCAACGACACCGTCAACCCCCGCTGGGGCACCTGGCCGGACCGCTGAGGTGAAGGCGTTCGGCACCTGACCGGCGGTGCCCGCCGCCGCGACCGGAGGGTCGCGGCGGCGGGCACCCAGATTCCGCCACGTCCGCCGTGGACGTCGTCGCCCGGGCCCCCGCCCGTCACACCTGGGTACGCGACCACTGCTGGTTGGTGCCGCTGCCGCAGGTGTACTGCTGGATGTCGGCGCCGTCGCCGGTGGCGGCGTTCACCACGTCGAGGCACTTGCCGCTGTTCTGGTTGACCAGGCGGACGTAGCCGCCTCCGGTTTCCTGGAACTCCCACCTCTGGTTGCCGCCGCCGTTCCAGGCGTACTGCTTGACCTCCGCGTTGTTGGCCGTCGAGTTGCTCACCACGTCCATCACCCGTCCGCTGTGCCGGGCGGTGACGCGGTAGTAGGTGGGGGCGTTGCCGGTGACGGTGCCGGCGGCGGTGTCGATGGTGATCGACGGGTACCAGGACAGGCTCATGCTGGTGGCGGACGGGAAGGTGATCGGCAGCCAGACGTACTGGGAGTCGTTGACCCGCCCACCCCAGGCGCCCGCCCAGCGGTCGCCCAGGTAGAGGTAGCTCGTGCCGGTGCTGCCCTGGATCGGCAGCACGAACGCGGGCTGGGAGTTGAACGTGGTCGAGTTCCCCACGTCGGTCCAGCCGGTCCACGGGCCGGAGACACTCGGCGCGGTGGCGTACCTGGCCTGGTTCGGGTTCCAGCCGGTGGCTCCGGACGTCAGCAGGAAGTACGTCCCACCCCGCTTGAACATCGCCGGCGCCTCCCGGTGGGCGCCGTCCCAGAAGTTGCCGACCAGGCTGGCCACGTTGAGGTAGTCCGGGGTGAGCCGATAGATGTGCAGGTCGTAGTTCTCGTCCGCGGCGGAGATCATGTACGCCGTGCCGTTGTCGTTGAAGAGCGTGATGTCCCGGGACATGTACTGGCCGAACGGCCGGAAGCTGCCGTGGTAGGTGTAGGCGCCGTCCACGGTGGCCGACGAGGCGACGGCGGCTCGCGCCTCGCTGTAGTTGGAGCCGTTCTCCTTGTGCATCCACATGACGTAGCGGCCGGTGCTGGCGTTGTAGATCACCTTTGGCCGTTCGATGTTGGCGACCTGGAGCTCCGGCGCCGAGGACTGGGTGAGGACGTTGTTGCGGAACTCCCAGGTCCGTAGGTCGGTGGAGCGGTAGACCGATACCGCACGGAACGTGTTGTCCGGGTTGCGGTTCTCGCCGAACCAGTAGTAGTAGTCCCCGACCTTCAGCATCCCGCCGCCGTGGGCGTGCACCGGGTTGCCGTTGGTGTCGGTGAACTGGGTGCCGTTGGGGGTGGTGACCGGCGCCGCCTGGGCGGGAGTCGCCACCACGGCCAGTACGGCCGCCCCGGTCATGACCGCCGCCACGGCCACGGCGAGCACCGTCCCGGCCGACCCGAGCCGCCTCGTACGTGTCATGTCGCTCTCCCGTCAAATCGACGCATGTCAATACTATGACACTGTGGCGGCCGCTCCGCACCGTCGCGCCGGGCGTCCGCGGTGAATCGATCGGGCACCGCGCGGACCCGTCCGCCGTGCGGCGCCCGGCGCCGTGATCGATCAGCCGCTTGGCGACGTGGTCGACGGTCACCCCGGTCGCCCACCCGGTCGGCCGACGTGGTCCGGCCCACCCGGCCCGATCAATCCGCGCCGCGGTCAGGTCGCCGGTCGGACGGGTTGCCGGAGGACCGTCCTGAGCTTGGCGGGCGCGGTCCGGCGGGGGTCGCTGAGGTAGATCTCGTGGTGGTCGCCGACCATTCGCAGGTTGTGCGTCGCGAGGTACTGGTGGTGGAGCCTGGCGAGGGCGGGACCCTCGTCGTCGTAGGGTCCGACGTGCAGGAGCTGGGCGCTGGTGCCCTCGTGCAGCGTCTCCCGACGGACCTGGGCGATCGCGGGTCGGGCCTTCTTCGCCAGCGCGGTCTGTTTGGCCTCGTCGATGAGCTCCGGCGGGATCCAGTCCGGCTGGCTGATCAGCATTCTCCAGTTCCAGAGGTGCTTGGCGCGGGTGATGAACACCTCGGGGTGGTCGGACCACCAGAGCCCCTCCAGCGGTCCCACGACGAAATCCCGGCCCAGGAGGCGTTTCGCGGCGAACTTGATGGTGTAGGCGACGGCGTACAGGGCCTCGACGGCGTGGGTGTAGTCGGCGCTGGTGTTGGGGTCACCGTGCCCGTCGACGGCGATGAACTGTTGCGCGGGCACCTCGACCAGTTCCCAGTCGGTGTTGGTCGGCGCGTAGCAGTGCCTGAGCTCGCGCTTGACGTCGTACCGGGTCATGCCCGTCCTTCCTGTGCGGGGGAGTGGTGGGGTGGTGCGGTGCCGGGGGCGGCGAGTTTCGTCCGGTAGGCGGTCAGCCACTGATGCTCGGCGGCGAGCTGATTCAGCGCGTAGTCGAAGATGGCGTGGACGAAGTCCGGGACGTCGGGTTGGGCGTCGCGGGCCGCGGCGATGGCGGCGATCCGCTCCGCGAGAGCGGCGGCGCGCCGGGCGAGTGCGGCCTGGAGGCGGTCGGGCGGGATGACGGGTTGGTTGGCCAGGCCGATCAGGAGGGGTGGAAACACCGGCCGGAGTTCGGCCACCGCCGCCTCGGCCGACCGGGCGCAGACCCGGCGTCCCTCGGCCGTCGGTCCGTAGACCCGGCGAGCCCGTCCCCGGGCTGTGCCGGTGGGCTCGATCTCGGCGATCAGGCCACGGTCACGGAGCCGGGCCAGCAGGTAGTAGATCGAGCTGAAGCCGATCTCGGTCCACTCCCGCATGCCGCGGGCATCGATGACCTCGTCGAGTTCGTAGCCGTGTCTCGGCTTCTCCACGAGCAGGCCGAGCAGGGTCAGCTCGGCGGGGGTCAGGTCTCCGGAGGGCACGCCGATATTCTAGTACTAGAATAGTCTGGGCTCGTGCGGAGCCGGCCGAGCAGGGGTCGGGCGACCGGCGGCCGCAGGCCCGGGAGACGGCCGTGGCCGCCGACCCAGCCGGATCGGCGGCCACGGTGGCGGGCACCACCTCGCGGCGATCAGGGTTTCGGGACGTTGAGGACCCGCTCCTGCACCGCCTCGACGTTGCCGGCGAAGTCCACGGCGAACCACCGCACCGTGGTCCGCGCGGTGATCGTGATGCGCTCCGGTCCCTCGCGGTACCCGGCGAAGCCGAGCTTCGGCGACGAGGTGGTCGGCTCGCTGCCGTCCAGGGTGTAGTAGATGTTCGCCGCCTCGCCGACGGAGAAGGTGAAGGTCGTGGTGCCCGGGCCCTTCGCCTTCACCACCAGCTCGGAGCGGGGCTTGGTCTGGTCCGCGGCGTACGCCTTGGCGACCTCGAGGATCGCGATCTGCCCACTGGAGAACTCCATCGCCTCCTCGTGCCCCTCGGCGAAGTCGGGCTGGAAGCCGACCGCCTCCCAGCGGTTGGTCGCCGCGTTCCATTTGTCGGCGCCGACCTCGACGAAGGTTGCGCGAAGTGTGTGGCGTGCCGCAGCACGTGTCAAGGATCGTGAATCCGTTACCGCATCAGGCGGTGACGGATCCGGGTCGGGGGCGTGCCCCCGCCGCGGGGCGTCGCCACGCCGCGCCGTGCGAGCGACCACCGCGGACCACCCCTGGCGCCGCTCGGCCTGCCCGCGCAACGCCGTTGCGGCTGGATTATCGGACGCGTCGATCCCGAGAAGGGTCTGTTACATTGCTGATATTCAATGTCATTTTTGACTGGCACCCGTGAGTTGTCGGCTAACATGCACCGGTGGATGTCGCTTCTCCTTCCGTCCCGGTAGTGCGTTGTCGTGATGATTCCCGTTGAGTTGCCACCCGTGTTGGCCGGGCGGGACAAGGAGCTGGCCGTGCTGCGCGCGGCTCTCGACGCCGCCAGCCAGGGTCGGGGATCGGTGCTCTGGGTGGAGGGTGAGGCGGGCATCGGCAAGTCCTCCCTGCTCGCCGCGGGACTCACCGGCGGGGACGGCACCTGCGAGGTGCTGTGGGGGAGCGCGGACCAGCTGTCCCACCGCTTCCCGCTGCGGGTGATGCTCGACTGTCTCCAGGTGCGGCTGCGCTCACCGGACCCCCGACGGGCGCGGATCGCCGAGTTCCTGCGAGACCGGCGACCGGGGCTGTTCGCCGCGGACGACGTCAGCTACACCGCCACCGAGATGCTCGTGTCACTGGTCGACGAGCTGTGTACCGAGACCCCCACCGTACTCGTCCTGGACGATGTGCAGTGGGCCGACGAGGCGTCGTTGATGCTCTGGCACCGACTCGCCCTCACCGCCGAGGAACTTCCGCTGCTGCTGGTCAGCGCCACCCGTCCGGTGCCGTACCGGCAGGACGTTCAGACCCTGCGGGCGGCGACGCTGCGCCGCGGCGGCACCCTGCTGTCGCTGGGCGCGCTCAGTGCGGACGACGTCCGTACCGTGGTCACCGGAGTGCTCAGGGCTCCCCCGGGCCCCGGGCTGAGTCGCCTGGTCGGGCGAGCCATGGGTAATCCGCTCTACCTGCGAGAACTGCTCGACGCCCTGATGCGGGGGCAGGCAACCGGCGCCGCGTTGGCCGAGGGCGAGCTTCCCGACGAGGTGCTCGAGCGCGTTCCGGCCTCCTTCGCTGACGCGCTGTCCGACCGGCTCAGCGTGGTGTCGGCACCGACCGCCCAGATGTTGCGCACCGCGGCGCTGCTCGGCGGCGAGTTCGCCGTCACCGACCTTGCCGCACTGCTCCGCCGTACGGCGTCCGACCTGGCCGAGGGCCTGCAGGACGCGGTCGCGGCGGGCCTGGTCGTCAGCGTCGGCGACCAGCTCGCCTTCCGGCACCCGCTGATCCGGCAGGCGCTCTACGACAGCATGCCGGCGGCGCTGCGCGCGGCGCTGCACTGCGAAGCGGCGCGGGCACTGGCGGCGGCCGGCGCCGAACCGCTGCGGGTGGCCCAGCAACTTCTGGCGGCCGGCCGCCCGGGTGACGAGTGGGCGCGTGCCTGGGTGGTCGAGGCGGCACCGGCGTTGGCGGCGCGCGCCCCGGACATCGCGACCGAGCTGCTCCAACGGGAGCTGCAGGCGAGCCCACTCGATCGGGTTGACCAGGAAGCCCTGACCGTCCAGCTCGTCCGGGTGCTGTTCGGTGCCGGGCGGCATGCGGAGGCCGCCGACCGGGCCCGGCAGGCACTCACCATGGCGACCCGGCCGGAGCACCGGGCCGAGATGTCCTCGATCCTGGCCCGTACGCTGTTCGATCTGGGGCGCAACGAGGAGGCCGTGGACGTCGTGCGGTCCGCGCTCGGCCGCGCGGACGTACCGGCGGTGTGGCAGGCGCGCCTGCTGGCCTCGCTGTCGATGTTCGCCCGAGCCAGCACCGGTGATCTGGACACCGCCGACGACATCGCGCGCGAGGCGCTGCGGATCGGGGAGGAAACCGGGGACGCCTTCGCCACCGCCTACGCGTTGACCGACCTGTGGATGACCCACTCGGTGCGGCGCCACCACGACGCCGCCCTCGGCTACGCCGAGCGGGCGCTGGCCGTGCTGGACGAGGCGGCGGAGCACGCCGACCTGCGGGCGTTCGCCCTGGACGGTCGGATCTTCAGTCTGCAGAATCTCGGCCGGTGGTCGGAGGCGGAGGCGATCCTGCGCCGGACGCGCGCCCTGGCACAGCGAGCCGACGGGCCCGGCCGGGGGACGTCGGCGGTCACCGCGGCCGTGTTGCTCTACTGGCTCGGACAGTGGGACGACGCCCTGGCCGAACTCGGTGCCGTCGGTCCGGACGCCACGGGTGTCACGTACGCCGGGCTCCGTGAGCGGGGGCCGGTGCTGCTCCGACACGGTGTCACCGCAATGATCGCCGGACACCGCGGTGACAGCGCCGCCGCGGCCGAGCACCTCCGGGCCGGCCACGCGCTTCCCGTCAGGACCGTCGCCGATCGGGAGAACCGCGACTTCCTGCTCGCTGCCGCAGCGCTCGCCGCCGAGCAGGAGGGAGAGCCGGCCCGGGCGCTGTCGCTGTTGTCGACACTCCTGGATCGCGCGCCCGGCGAGATGACCCTGCGCTACCAGTGGATGCCCGAGCTGGTTCGGCTCGCCCTGAGGGCCGACGACCGGGCGGTGGGGCGGGCGGCACTGCAGGCCTGCCAGGACGAGGCCAGGGCGGAGTCCCGGCCGGGGCGGGCCGCCGTGGCGGTGCGCCGGTGTCAGGGCCTGTTGGACGACGATCCCGGGCCGCTGCGGGAGGCGGTCGGGTACTACCGGTCGGTCGGCTCGCCGGTGGAGCTGGCCGAGACGCTGGAGGATCTGGCCGCGGTGCTCGCCCGGCGTGGCCAGCAGGCCGAGGCGCGGACGCTGCTCGGTGAGGCGATCGACCGGTACGGCGCCGTCGGCGCGGCGTGGGACATCCGCCGGGCCGAGGGGCGGCTCCGGCGCCACGGCGTACGGCGGGGTGTCCGTGGCCCTCGACCGGCCCGGGCGCGGGTCGGATGGGAGGCACTCACCCCGACCGAAACCCGGGTGGCCGTCCTGGTCGCCCAGGGACGCTCCACCCCGGACATCGCCAGGGAGCTGTATCTCTCCCGGCGTACCGTGCAGACCCACATCTCGCACGTGCTCGGCAAGCTCGGCGTGCGGAGCCGGGTGGAGATCGCGCGTGAGGCGTTGCGTCGCGAGAAGCTCTCCGACACCGGATCCTGACGGCCCGGCCCATACCGGGCGGACGAGACGCCGGTTCGGCGCTCCGATCTCGCCGCCCCGGCCTCGCCGCCCCGGCCTCGGCGCTCCGGTCGAGACATCCGTTATCTGACGTACCGGAGCTGATGGCGCCGCTCGGTCGGCCCGCGGCGCGTGGGCACCGCGTCGGCACCATCGCCCGGTCGCGGGTCCGACCGGCGCGTGGCGCGGCGCGGGGGCCGGCGGTTGATCCAGCGGTGGTCGTGCCGTCGGGTGTGGTGTGCCGACTCGCGTCAACTGACCGATGTCCGCCGGGACTCGCCAGCCGAGGATCGGACCGACGACGGCGAGCGTGGGGGACAGGAGTCGGAGATGGCATTGTCGGATCGCGAACCGGTTCAGGGATGGGCGGCCGTGCCGCCGGGGCCGTCGGCAGGATCGGGGCCCGCGGCTGCCGGCGCCCCGCTGGTGGTGCGCTGCTTCGGTGGGTTTCACCTCGAGATTCCGGGGCGGCGGCTGGACTGGGCGTCGGTGCGGCCGCGGGTCCGCGCGCTGCTGCGCTTCCTGGCCGCGCACGGTGGCCGGCCGGTGCACCGCGAGATCATCCTGGCGGCGCTCTGGCCGGAGTTACCGCTGCGGTCCGGCGTCCGGAACCTGCACGTGGGCGTCTCCATGCTCCGGGCGTTCCTCGAACCCGGGCTGCGGCGCGGTGAGTCCCGGTTCGTGCGGCGGGACGGCGAGTCCTACCTGCTCGCCCTGCCGCCCTCCGCGTACTGCGACGTGCGGTCGTTCGAGGAGGCGGTCGCGACGTGGCGGCGCGCCGTCTGCACGGGGGATCGGGCGGTGGCGGTGGCGGCGCTGCGGGACGCGCTCGACCAGTACGGCGGTGACCTGCTGCCGGAGGATGGGCCGGCGGAGTGGGTGGTGCCCGAGCGTGACCGTTACCGGACGCTGGCGGCGGAGTCGGCGGCGACGCTCGCCGCGCTCGAACTGGAGGCGGGCCGGCTCACGGCGGCGGTGACGGCGGCGCGGCGTGGACTGGAGCTCGACGGGTTCCGGGACGATGCGTGGCGGGTGCTGGCCGAGGCGCAGCAGCGTTCCGGTGACACGGCGGCGTACGCGCGGACCCGCCGCGCGTACGCCCGGATGCTGCGCACGCTCGGGGTCGACGAACCGGCCCGGGTGGCGTGAGAGCGGTCAGGGGCGGCGGAAGATCTCGATCTCGCCGATCGCCGTACGGCGCCCGGGCCCGCTGCCGTAGCTGTCCACGACGGTCAACCGGATCCTCACCACGTCCGCGACGACGTGGCGGAAGGTCTGTGGGCCGGCGCGGTCGGCGAGCCGCAGGGTCGTCCGCTCCGTGCCGGACCGGCTGGTCCAGAAGGTCAGTTCCAGCTCTGCCGGCCGGGCCTGGCGCAGGAACGCGTCCTGCTGCGCCGACACGCCGGTGTGGATGATCAGGTCGAGCAGCCGGAACGGGGTGGCGAAGGTGAGCTCGACGTACTCGCCGCGCCCGGCGCCGTCGGTGTCCGGAGCCCAGTAGCTGTTGCTGAGCCCGTCCGCGACCGACTCGGCCGGGTGGTTCCGTGCCTGGCTCGACGCGTGTACCGAGGTGGGGCTGACCGGTTGCGGGGTGGCGAGCCGGTCCCGTACCGCGTCGTCGACCCGGGAACCGAGCCGGAGGACGCCGTAGCCGAGGCCGGCGAGCAGGGCGGCGACGAGCAGCACGGTGGCGATCCGGTGCAGCACTCCCCAGCCGCCGGTGCGGCGCCGGAGCAGCCATCGTGCCCCGCGCCGCAGCGCCCGCCAGCACCGGCGCCACCACGACAGCCGGACCGCCGGGGCGGCCGAGGCGGCGTCGAGGGGCGTGCCGCATCGCCGGCAGAATCTCCGGTCCCGGGAGTTGCGGGTCGCGCAGACCGGGCAGACGAGGTCGCCGGGATGCTGATCCGCCGTGGGCGGACGCTGTCGTACCACGGGGCGGCGCGCCTGGGGCCGCGCGGGCTGGACGGCCTCCACCGGTCCCGCCGCCGGGACCTCCGTGATCTCCGACCAGGTCGGATGGGCGGGTGCCGGGTCGGGGGTGACCGCCACCTCCCCGGGGCGGTCGGTCGTCGCCTCCGCCCGCTCGCCGGTGGCGCCCGTCTCGGGCGCCGCCGGGTGGACCGCCCCGATCCCCGGCTCGGCGGGGCGGGGCTCCGGTACGACGGTCGACGGTGGCGCGGGACGGGTCGGGGGCGCCGGCCGGGTGGGCGGGGGAGGATCCTCGGACTGTTCCCAGCCGAGGAAGGATCCGCAGACCGCGCAGAAGGTGCCGTCGGGTTCGGCCGGGGTGCATCGCTCACAGCGCGGCATCGTCGTCCCCCGGTGCCTCATGGTCGTCGACGATGACCCGGACCGTGCACGGCACGTGCGCCGGCCGGTTCGCCTCCACCAGCTCCCGGAGCCGGGCCAGCGGTACCCGATCGGGTTCGGACACCCGCACCGTGACCGTCAGGGCGAGCTCCTCGGTGCCCGGAAGCGGTCCGCCCGGGGTCGACGACCAGGCGGTACCGCCGTTCTCGGTGATCTCCGGCCGCACCCCGAACACCGTCCGCACCTGCTCCGCCAAACCGCGTGCCGTGCCGCGGGCCCGGTGCAGCGCCACCGCGTGGGCGACCGCCTCGCGGCGCTGCGGCAGCGTCCATCCCGGCGCCGTCTCGGCCGCCAGCCAACCGGCGAGCCAGTCGACGAAGTCGGCCGGGGCGAGCCGGGGGTCCAGGTAGGCGGCGAAATTGTCCAGGGTCGCGTGTACCGGGGCCAGCACCTCGTCGAAGGCGGCGAGCAGTCGTCCGGCGAACTCGTCGGTGCCGTAGATGGCCGGCAGCCGGCGGTGAAGCGGATGCGGTGTGCCGAGGCCCGGCACCGCGCCACGCATGGGACTCTCCTTCCTCCGGCCGTGCCGGCCTCAGCGTTCCTCCACCCGGACCTGGTGCTCGTAGGAGAAGACCAGCGCGTGCCGGTCGAGCTCGATCCGGGCGGTCGCCGCGCCACGCCGCCCGGTGATCGGATCGGCGGGGAAGAGCAGCACCTCCTCCACGAGCGCGACACCGGGCAGCTGCTGCAGCACCCCGAAGAGCTCACCGGACTGCACCGGCCGGCCGAACGGCCAGCCCGACCCGTCCGGGCCGCCCCGCAGGGGGTTGAGGTAGGCGTACAGCGCGTCGAGCGCGGCGGTCCGGACCCGCTCGAGCGCCGCCCCGGGCCGGGCGGTCAGCCGGGCCGCCACGGTGACGCCCTGGTAGAAGGGGGGTTCCACGACCAGCCGTACCCCGATGGGGCGGCGGGCGTCCAGGTACGCGGCGATGGTCGCGAGCATGTCGTCGGGCGGAATCAGCTGTTCGAAGCGGAGCCGGTCGCCCGCGTCCGCGACCGCCCCGGGTACGACGAGGACGCGTACCCCGCCGGGATCGGCGCCGTCTCCGGCGGGCAGGCAGCGGATCCGGGCGGCGGCCGGCACCGCCTGCGTGGCGAGCAGTTCGTAGTCGCGGGCCGTGACCGCCCGGTCCTGGGCCCGCAACTGCACCGGTCCGCGCTGCCGGGCGCTCTCCACCGACTCGCCGTCCACCCCGCCGCTGGCGGCCTCCCGGTTCTCCACCCGACTCACGTACGGCACCGAGCTGCGCAGCATCGAGATGGCGCCCCGGGCCACGTTTCCGCGGCGTCCGCCGCCGGTGCGGTACCGGCGGACCCGCAGCCGGGCGCCGTTGGGCGGGACGGCGCCGTATCGGCGCAGCGAACCGTCGGGCTCGCGGACCGCCGGCGCGAACGCCACCTCGCCGGTGGTCCGGTCCACCGTCACACACCGGTCGTTCGGTCCGGTGGCGCCGAACGCGTCCACCTCGACCCACTCCTGCCAGCCGGTGCCGTCGGAGACCTCGACCACGAACGGCTCGTCGTCGGGTATCACCGGGGGACGGGCGACCCGGAACCGTTGTCCCGGTACCCCCTCGGACTCGCCGAGGAGCTCGCCGGTCACCGTCTCGGCGTGCACCGCGGCGACCGTACCGCCGATGGTGAACGCCGACGCGGCGCGGATCGTCGGTGACGCCGAGTAGAACGGTTGGCCGGGCTCCGGAGCGACCAGCCGGCACCGCAGCCAGCCGGCCCGCTGCCCGCCGACGGTGGAGGTGGTGTGGCTGGCCGGGACGTGGAGCACCACGTCGCCGGGCCGGTTGAGCCCGCCGGTGGCGTCGCTGTCGACCTCGCACGCGGTCCAGCCGGCACCGTCCCACGCCTCCCAGCGCAGCGGCGGCTGCCGGGGGTCGACCCCGATCCCCTCCACCCGGCTCTCCAGCCGCAGCACCACCGCACAGGACGGGACGGCCGTGTCCAGGCCGAACAGCAGGGCGTCACCCACCGTCGGGGTGGCGGAGAAGCAGGCGACGTCCCGGCCGCCCCGCAGCTGGTCGGTGCGGTCGGCCGCCGGGCCGTGGGCGGGATGGACGCGCAGGTGGGCCAGCTCGCACGGCACGATCGCCAGATCGGTGACGGTGGCGAAGACGATGGCCTCCTCCGTCTCGGTACGGACCGTGCCCGCCTCGGTCCCGGCGCGCAACAGCACCGTCTCGGCCTGCGGGGCGGCCAGCCAGAACGTCAGGTCGGCCCGGGCCGCGGTCGGTGGGAGGAGCCGGACGCCGATCAGGTCGAGAAAGGCGAGGTAGTTCTTCTCCGGGACCCGGTTCAGCCGGTACAGCAGCTCGTCGGTCATCTGGGCGAACGCCTCGATGAGCGTGACCCCCGGGTCGGACACGTTGTGGTCGGTCCACTCCGGGCAGCGCTGCTGGATGAAGCGTTTGGCGTCGTCGACGAGATCCTGGAAGCGCCGGTCGTCGAGGTTGGGTGCGGGAAGGGCCATCAGGATGTCGCCTCCGCCTCGGGCCCGTCGTGGGACGGGATCACGTAGAACGGGAAGACCAGGTTGCGGGGATCGTTGGTGCCCCGGATCAGGTAGCGGATGTCGATGTAGAGGGTCCCGGCGTCCACCTCGTCGAAGCCCACCAGGACGTCGGTGACCTCGATGCGCGGTTCCCACCGGTCGAGTGCGGCCCGTACCTCGAAGGCGATCTGTCCGGCGGTGTTCTCGTCCGCGGGGGCGAAGACGTAGTCGTGGATCCCGCAGCCGAACTCGGGGCGCATCGGTCGCTCGCCGGGGGCGGTGCCGAGGATCAGCCGGATCGCCTCGACGATCTCCCGCTCCCGGTTGACCAGGGCGATGCCGCCGTTGGCGTTCACCCGGAGCGGGAACGCCCAGCCGGCGCCGATGAACTGCTCTGCCACCGGCTCAGCCTCCGATGAGGACGGTGGTGGCGCCGGTCAGGATCGTCGCCGAGCAGGTGGTGCGGTCGCCCACCCGGGCGGCGGGAAAGCCGCCGATCAGCACCTGGCCGCGCGTCGACGGTGGGCCGGGCAGCACGACGTTGCCCGGGCCGAGCGCCAGGTGCGGTGGCGGGACCGGGCAGGTGCAGATCGTCCCGACCACCGCGGCGGGCAGACCGCCGATGAGGACGCTGCGCACGCCGAGCGCCGGTGCGCCACCGGGTACGGGCGCGCCCCCGCCGGGCGGACCGACGGTGCCGGTGGGTGTGCCGTGGCCGACGCGGTCTCCGATCCGGGCTGCTGGTGGCATCGCGCCTCTCCTTCCCCTCCCTCGCCGGGTCCGGCGGACCCACCCGGCGTGTGGTGCCGCCCGGTCGGTGCGGGCGGCGCGCGTGTTCAGTTGATCCGTACGACGGTGCCGGTGATGGCGACGCTGCCGCCGGTGAGTTTCAGCTCGCCGGGGCCGGCGTCGACCGACACGCCCCTGCCGCGGACCGTGACCGGCCCGCCCGACTCGACCCGGACACCTCCGGTGCCGCCGACGGTCACCTCGGTCCTGGCCTCGATCTGCACGCTGCCGTCGCTACGGACCACCACCGAGGTGCCGGCCCGGTCCAGGTGCAGCAGCAGCGTGTCGGTGCCGTTCTGGGTGCGTAACCGCACGCCCTGCGGGGTGGCGGCGGTGGGCCCGTTGAGCAGCTCGACCCAGTTGCCGGTGGTGCGACCGCCGGCCGCCCGGCCCTGCCGGGAGGCGAACGAGAGCCGGTTCACCGTCCCGCTGGTCGGGTCGACCAGCGGCCCGTCGTGCGGCGACGGCTGGTCGATGCCGTTGTACAGCCCGCCGATGACGTACGGTCGGTCGAGCAGTCCCTGCTCGAAGCCGACCAGCACCTCGTCACCGACCTCGGGGCAGCAGACCCCGCCGCCGCCGACCCCGCCCAGTTGCACCGTGCGGACCCAGTCGGTCTCGTACGTGTCGTCCAGCCACGGGAAGCGGAGCTTGACCCAGCCGCGGTCCCGGCGTTCCGGATGGTTGCGGTCGCGCGCGGCATTGACGTCGGTGACCACGCCGATCGCCAGCCCGGGAAGCCGGGCCGACCGGGCCGGGGCGCCGGCGGCCAGGGCGGTCAGCGACCGCTCGGCTCCGCCGCTGACCGTCAGCCAGGTCTCGTAGAACCGGGCCGGGCCGAACACGTGCCGACTGGCGGTGATCGTGTACTTGCCGGCGAACGGCTCTCCCACCCCGGTGAGCGCGAACGGCACGCCGGCCCGCAGCCGCGGGTTGCCGCGGACCACCACCTCGAGCTCGGCGAAGCTGGTCGCCGCCTGCGCGGCCAGGGCGTCGGAGACCGTGCGGACCTCGGCCGGGGTCTCGTACGGGACGTCGGTGACCCGCATCTGGGCGGTGCCGAACGTGGCGGCCAGCCGCCCGGCGGTCACCGGAAGCTGTACCTCGTCGCTGTCGCGGACCGGGGCGCGTCCGATCACCGGCTCGCGGGTGCGGCGGTCCCAGCCCCGCACCTCCACGTCGGTGAACTGGCCGACCGAGGTGACGGTGGCGTGCATGGCGAGCACGTTTCCGTCCACCTCCGCCACGAAGTCACTGCGTTCGGCGGTCGTCTGCGGGCCGGGGGCGGAGGCGGCGCGGACGGGACGGCGGAACTCGAACCGGCCGTCGACCACCGCCACCTCGGCGTCGTTGTCGGCCGCCAGCCTGGTGAGGAACTCCCAGTCGCTGATGTTGGGCTGGGCCACCACCTCGTAGACCACGCTGGTGGGATCGATCCGGCCGATGGGGAGGTTGGCGGCCCGGGCGAGCTCCCCGGCGATGTCGGAGGCCTTCCGGTTGCGGTAGCTGGCGACCCGCCGGCCCCGCATCAGCCGGTGTGCCAGGTCCATGGCCCGGATGGTGGTGTAGGTGCCGGTGCCGTCGAACTCGGTCTCGACGGTGACGACCTCTCCGGTGAACAGCCTTGTCTCGTCGTTGCGGTCGCCGGCCCGTACCGCGACGGTCAGGTCCCGACCGATCGTGATCCCGGTCTTCTGCAGCATCAGCGAGCCGGGGTCGCGGTAGCGCAGGGTCGCCACCGCCGGCATGTTCGCGCCGTCCTCGATCGCGCCGTACGTCAGCTCGTCGGGCCAGGGGGCGGGGAGTTCCTCGTCGGGCAGGCCGACCTTGAGCAGGTTGGTGAGGTTTCCCGTGGACACCCGAGCTACCTCCGTTCGCGGCCGTGGGCGGCCGTCGCGGCCGGCGGGTGGGGACGGTGGGGCGCGTGGGCCGCGACCTCGTCGGCGGCGGGCAGGAGCAGTTCGGTGCCGGGGCGGAGCCGGGTCGGGTCGTCGAGGTCGTTCGCCTCGGCGATCACCCGCCACACCGTCGGGTCGCCGTACTCGCGGTGGGCCAGCAGCGGCAGCGAGTCGCCGGCCACCACCCGGTGTACCCGTCGGGCGGAGCGGCCGCCGGAGGTCGGGTTCTGGCCGGGCTTACTGCCGCTGATCTCGGTCAGGTTCAGGTCGCAGGTCGCCCGCAGCGGGGTCCCGGAGCTGTTGAACAGGGTGTACGTCGCGGTGACCTGACTGACGTACGAGTAGAACGAGACGGTCTGGAACTGGCCCCAGGTGAACTTCACCCACGGCGGCGAGGGTGCCTTGGCCGCGATGCTGGCCGCGGTGGGCGTGCAGCAGGCGAGCAGGCTCTCCACCCGCTGCTGCACCGTGCGGGTGTGGGTGTCGGTCACGTCGAGGAACACCGTCAGGGCGAGGCTGCGCGGCTCGGATCCGCTGAACTCGGGGACCCCGACCTGTTCGGCGCCGCGGACCACGTGCGGGATCCAGGAGGCGGACTTGGTCAGGGTCAGCTGGTTCGGGTTGAACATGAAGGGAATCGGCCCACCCAGCGGACCACCGGGACGGTTGCCGCCGCCCAGCGGCGGGTGGTAGCGCTGGATGAACGCCGAGACCTTGCCGGTCGGCCTGGTCATGACGTCACCGACCCGCCGGGCCGGTGTCGTGGCCGGGACACCTAGCCCACCTCCAGGAATCCGTTGTACGCCAGTTCGATGCTTTCGGTCGCCGCCTGGGACAGGTCGGGCCCGAAGGACGGGCCGGTCCAGCGGACGAGGACGACGTCGGCCAGGCCCCACTGCACCAGGGGGGCCCGGTTGGGCCGCAGCGCCTCGATCTGCGCGGTGCCGCGGGTGATGCCGTTCGGGAGGGCGGCGAGCAGCCGGGCCACCTTGGCCGTGTCCGGGGTCAGCGGCCGGGTGAGGGTGACGTTGGTGTAGCGCACCCGGGACGGGAGTTGCCAGACGAAGCCGTTGTTTCCGCCCTCCTGGTGCTGTTCCACCTCGACCTCGCAGCCGAGCCCGTCGCAGGAGCTCCAGTGGCCGAGGTCGATTCCGTCGATGCTCAGCCGGAAGTGGACGCTGGTGCCCGGGTCGAGGTCGGTCATCGCCGCACCTCCGGCCACCGGCCGATACGCTCGCGTCCCGCCCGCAGCTCGGCGCGGAGCAGCCGGAAGATCGGTTCGGCCAGCCGGTGCGCGAGCTCGTCGAGAGCCCGGGGGTCGAGGCGGTGGAACCGTTCGGCGCTGTCCCGGTCCGCGCGTCCCGACCGGTACTCGGTGTCCGGTGCGCGGTGGCCGTGGGCCGGGCTGGACCCGGCCCGGTCGGTTGTCGCGGCCGACCCCCGGGTGGCGACCGGGGTGCCGGCCACCGTCGACCGCTGTACCCGGGTGGCCGGCCCGGACCGCGGTGCCGTCGGCGCCGCCGGGCCGTCGACGGCGACGCCGCGCGCGCGTCGCTGGACCGGCAGGCTGGTGCTGGTGCTGGTCGCGGGTGCGGCGCCCCGACCGCCCGCCGGCGGTGTGGATCCGATGGTGACGGTGCGGGGCGAGCCCCGTCCGGCCGCCGGCACCGCTGCCGCCGGTCGCGGCGCCGGTGCGGGCGGCAGGGGTGCCGTCACCGGCAGGGAGTCAGCCGGCGCCGGCCGGGTCGGTCCGGGCGCCAGCCGGGGGTGGGGCCGCGGGTGGCGGGGCGGGTGGACGGTCGCGGGGGCGCCGCGCGGTCGGGCGACGGACACCGCTGCGGTGGCTCCTGCCATGGTGGGTATCTCCTGGGTTGGTGCGGGGCTGCGGCTCGGCGTCGTGGCGGTGCCGGCCGGTGCCGCGTGCTCCGTCGGCTGGATCCAGCGGATGGGCGCCGCCGGCCGGGCCGGGGCACGGCGACTGGCGGGCGGCGTGGTGGGGGCGTGGCGTCGGGGCGGTGGTCCGAGGTCGACGGTTCGCCGCAGGATCGGCAGCGTGGGCCGTCCGCCGAGCAGTGGGACGAGGTTCCCGGCGGGTTGCCGGCCGTCCGCCTTCGTCCGGCCGGACGTCCGGGGTCGGGACGTCGCGCCCGGCGGTGTGGTGGCCGGCCCGGCACCGCGGGACGGCGCGGGAGCGGCGGCCGGCGGGGCGGTGACCGGCGGTGTCGCCGCGGTGGCCGGCGGTGGGGACTGTGGACGGAGGACCGGCGTTCCGCCATGCGGCGCGGGGTACGGTCGCCCGGCCGGCGCCGCGGGGTGTGGTCCGCCGGGGCGTGTCTCGGCGCCGGTGGCCGGCGCCGTGGCCTCGGACGACGCGGAGACCGTGCCGCCCGACCGGCCCGGCGGCGTCGCCACCGTCGGCGGCGTGGGCGGTTCGGACGCGGTACGGGAACCGGCCGGTGGGCCGGCGGACCGACGCGGCCGGTCGGGCGGGGCGGGGGCGGTGACCGGTCGGGCCAGGATCCGGGGCAGGTTCTGTGGGGCGAGCGGGGCACCGAGACCGACCCGTGGTCCGGGCGGGGAATCCGGCCGGGAACCCGGCGGTGCGTGCCGGGACCCCGGCGGGGCGTCCGGGCTCACCGGGCGGCGGGGGAGCGAGGTCGGGCCGGGTAGGCGTGCCTCGGTGTCGGTCGGACCGGCGTCGGCCGGGGTGGCGCGGCGGATCGGGCCGCCGGGGCGGGGCCCGGGCCGCGCGGCCGGGCCGTCGGCGGGGACGACCGGACCGCCTCGGTCCCCGGCCGGGGTGGCGGGCGCGCGGGGGCCAGCCGGCGGGGTGCCGCCGGGGCGTGGCGTACCAGGAGCGCCGGCGGCCGACGAGCGCCGGTGCGGGGCCGCGACGGATCGCTGCACCGGTGGCACGGCGCCGCCGGATGGTCCGGCACCCGGCCCCGTACGGCCGGGACCGGGCATCGGCCGGATCGGGGCGGGCCGGGGTCCGGGCGCCGCCGGGGCGTCGGGGGCGGGGGCCGGCAGGACGATGGGCTCGCCGAGGCCGAGTCGAGGCGGGGTGACGCCGGTTCGGTGGGTCCGCGACGCCGGCGCCGGGTTGGCGGATGCGCCGGGCAGCCGGCCCCGGACCGTCGGCTCGCCGCCGGGGGGAGCGACCGGCGCGACGACGGTCGGAGGCGGGGTGGTCGCGGCCGGTTCGCCCGGCGGCGCCACCGCGGGGGACGGGGTTGGGGTGGTGGCGCGGCCCCTGCCCGGGGCGGTACCGGGGGAGGCGTCGACGCGGGCCGGGCCGGCCCGAACGGCGGTGCGCGGCGACCGGGAGACGTCGGCGGGCAGCCGAGCGGGAAGCGGGCGCGCCGGCACGGCGACCCGGGCGATCGTCAACGGCGTACCAGACCGACGGGCGGGGGCGGGACGCACCGGGTGGGGCGCCGTCCCGGCCTGCGGCGTGGTGGACGGGCCGCTCGGCCGCGTAGGCCCGGTGTCGGCCGCCGGGTCACCGTCGGGGGTGGACGGCGTACCGGGCACCGCGGAGATCGCCGGGGGCGGGTCCGCATCCGCCGACCCGGCGCCGGTCGGGCGACGTACCGGCAGGTCGCGTCGGGCCGCGGCGGCCACCCGCGGGGAAACCGGACGGAGCAGGTCGTACGCCAGCCCGCCGGGTGCCTCGCGGGTGACCAGATGCCCCAGCGGTTTCTGGAGGGCGGGACTGTGCCAGGTGGCGAGCTGCCGCCGGAACCCCATCGGGTCGGTGAGCGGCACCGGCGCCGTGGCGACCAGCCCGGCCATCGGCGGCAGGCTCCGCCAGCCCGGATCCGTACGCTCCCGGTGTGGCTCGGGGGGCGAGCCCGCCGTCGCACCGGCCGACGGTCCGGCGGGCCCGGCTGGTCGACGCCGCCGCCGGAGCAGGTCGCGTACGCCCATCGGCGATCACCGGCCTTCGTTGACGCGGGTGTTGATGGCGGCGATCTCCGCGACGTAGCGCCGCCGTTCGTCGTGCCGCAGGTCGAGAATCTCGTCGCGAGACCAGTGGAAGTGGTAGGCGACGTACGCGACCTCCTCGTAGAGCTGGTCGGCCGCGTACGTCACGATTCCCCCGGGCGACCACCGGCGAGATCCACCTCGAAGTCCGACGCGCAGTGCGGGCAGGTGACGGCCGCGCGGGTGTGCCCCTCCGCGTTGATCCGCCGGTAGAAGTCCTGCAGGAAGGCGAGATCGGAGGCGAACAGCCGCTCCACGTGCTCGGTGCGGACGTCGGTGATCGTGCCGAGCCGGGTGATGACCATGCTGAGCAGCACGACCGACAGGTAGGCGGGGTTGTCCTTGACCCTCAGGTCGACCAGCGGGGCGAGTTCGTCACGGGCGGTTGCCAGCCGCATGCTGCCGTCCCGGTGGAGGGTGCCCGTCTCGTCGACGTACCCCCTGGGCAGTTCGAAGGAGAACTCGGTCTGCAGTTTCGGCGGTCCGGGCGGCGCGGGCCGGCCGACCAACTCCGCCCCCGGCGCCGGGTCCGGGCCGCCCGGCGGCTCGTCCAGGGCGGTGTGCGAAACGGTACGTCGCCTCATCGACCTCGCGGCGTGGCGTCCCGGCCGCCCAGGGCCGGGAGCGGACGCCGCTTCCTCCCTTCACGAAGTCACGAAGCGGCCCCGGGGCGGTCGCCGCGGGCGGTCAGGAACTGCGAATCTCCTCGAAGACGATGGTGATCTTCTCGGTGGCCGGGGACGTGTCGCCGGCCCTCAGGTTGGGGCCCTCCCACCGGCTCACCCAGGCGTTGGTCAGGTCCCACCGGCGCTGCTCGGTGTTCTCCGCGTCCACGACGATGATGCTGATGTTCTGTCGGGCCGTGTTGATCGCGCCGTTCTCGTAGGTTTCCTTGATCCAGTCGGTGAACGCGCTGCTCTTGTCCAGGCCGCGGGTGATGGTCACCTCGCCGCCCTTGCGCGCCCCGGGCAGCTTGCGGATGAGGTACTCGCCGGTCGGGGTGACCTGGGTGACCTCGATCGCGTCGAGCTCCACGGTGAGGCCGCTGACCTCCTGGACCGACTCGACCCGGGCCTTGCCCAGCTCCACCTGGAACCGGTGGGTGACGAAGGTGTCGCCCGTCTCCGCCATGGCTGGTTACCGTCCTTTCGCCACGTCGACGTCTACTGCGAATCCGCCCCGGGTCATTCCGAGACGAGGCTGGTGCTGTCGGAGTACTGGGCCAACCGGAAGACGACGAACTCGGCCGGCTTCACCGGGGAGATGCCGACCTCGCAGACCACCCGGCCGCGGTCGACGGACTCCGGCGGGTTGGTCTCCCGGTCGCACTTGACGTAGAAGGCCTCGGCGGCCGTGCTGCCGAACAGCGCTCCCCGGCGCCACTCCTCGGTGAGGAACGCGGCGATGTTGCGCCGGATCGTGCCCCACAGCCGCTCGTCGTTCGGCTCGAAGACCGCCCACTGGGTGCCGAGCAGGATCGACTCCTCGACGTAGTTGAACAGCCGGCGGACGTTGATGTATCGCCAGGCGGGATCCGAGGAGAGCGTCCGGGCGCCCCACACCCGGATTCCCCGGCCCGGGAAGCTGCGGATGCAGTTCACCCCCGCCGGGTTGAGCAGGTCCTGCTCCGCCCTCGTCACCGTGTTCTGCACCTCGATCACGCCCCGGAGCACGTCGTTGGCGGGTGCCTTGTGGACCCCGCGTTCCGCGTCGGTGCGCGCCCACAGCCCGGCGACGTGCCCGCTCGGCGGCATGAACCGGTGCTGCCCGCTCGCCGGGTCGAACACCTTGATCCAGGGGTAGTAGAGGGCGGCGAACCGGGAGTCGTAGCCCGCCTCGTCCTGGCGCCAGGTCAGCACCTGCCGGGCGGTCAGCTCCGGCGGCGGATCGAGGATCGCCATCCGGTCGCCCATCTGTTCGCAGTGCGAGATGACCGCCGACTGGACCGCCTTGACGTCGTCGAGGCCGAGCCGTCCCTGCTGGTACGCGCTCATCAGGTCGGGCACCGCGACCATGGTGATCTCGTCGATCGCCTCCAGACCGCCGAAGCCGGTACGGGCATCCGCGTCGCCGACGTAGTCCTCGGCGGAGACCCGGGCGGGCAGGCCGCGGTCGGCCGGGGCCGACGGTACGGTCACCGACTGCTTCGCGGGCCGGGCCAGCGCGCTCGCCGGCGCCGCCTCCTCGACCACGATGAGCTTCGACCGCTCCCGTACCTGGTTGACCACGTACGCCCTGGTGTTGCGCTTCGCGGAGACGTCGAACGTCTCCCGTGGCGTGCCGTCCTGCCGGACCACCAGCCTGAACCGGTCCTCCGGTACGGACTCACCCTCGACGTCGGCCACCTCCACGGTGATCTCACCGGCGTCGTCGGCGCCGGCCAGCGCCGCGACGGTGAAGGTGCCGAGCGGGACCGGCGGCCCGGTGACCGCCCGGTCCGCCGCGCCTGCCGTGGCGGACGCGTCCGGCGCGCCGACCCGGACCACGTAACAGGCACCACCGCCGTTGGCGAAGTAGCCGTACACCGCGTGGGCCAGGTAGGCGTCCTCGACCATCTCCCCGAACGTCTGCACGAACTGGCTCCAGTTGGTCACCAGGGTCGCGGTGTTGAACGGCCCCTTGGCGGCGAAGCCCACGAAGGCGGCGACGGCGGTGCCCACTCCCTCGATCGGGCGGGAGCCGCTCGGAACCTCCTCCACGTACACCCCGGGTGACAGGTACGACGGCATGACAGACTCCTCGGGCACGACGGCGATCTGTGGGGTCAGTCTGGGTCGGCGCGGGACCGGGAACCACGACCCGACGGGCCGGCGCCGGGGAAGTGGCCGCTACCCGAAGGGGCAGGTCCGCGCGGCACCGTCAAATGGCGGATGTCTGCCCGCGCGGATGCCGGAAGACTCCGCGTACCCGAGGAAACCCCTCGACCGTTCACGCCGCGCTCGCGGCCCGGACTCCCGGAGTGCTCCCATGCCCATGCCCACGACCAGGCCCAGGCAGCAGGATCCGGTCGTCAGATCCGCCGGCGCGGCGACGGCGCCGGCCGCCCACCGGTCGCGGCGGTGAGCGCGACGAGCGGCCCCGCCGCGATCATGCTGGAACCCGCCGCCCGGCGGTTTGCCGAGACGACCGCGAACCCTCCGTATCTGCACCAGCTCGGGCCGGAACGAGGTCGACGCGCCCTCACCGAACTTCAGTCCGGCCCCGTCGCCAAACCCGACGTGGATGTGGAGGACCAGCCGGTGCGCACCGGCCGCAATGCCGCGGTGCCGGTCCGGATCGTCCGGCCGGCGGGCGCCATCGGTCGGTTGCCGGTGGTCCTCTACCTGCACGGTGGCGGCTGGGTCTTCGGGAACTGCCACACCCATGACCGGCTGATCCGGGAGTTGGCCGTCGGCACCGGCGCGGCCGTGGTCTTCCCGCACTACAGCCTCGCGCCGGAGGCGTGCTACCCGCAGGCGGTGCGCGAGTGTTACGCGGTGCTGCGCTGGCTGGCCGGAAACGGGTGTGCCGACCTGGACGGTGCGCGGGTCGCGGTGGTCGGCGACTCGGCGGGTGCCAACCTGGCCGCGGCGGTGACCCTGCTGGCGAAGCGGCACGCCGGCCCGGGACTGGCCGGGCAGGTGCTGTTCTACCCGGTCACCGACGCCCGGTTCGACACCGTGTCGTATCGGACCTTCGCCGAGGGCTTCCACCTGCGCCGGGACACGATGCGCTGGTACTGGGACCAGTACGCACCCGACGAGGCGGCCCGGGCCGAGGTGACCGCCTCACCGCTGCGGGCGGATCTCGGACAGCTGGCCGGGCTGCCACCGGCGTTGGTGATCACCGCCGAGGCCGACGTGCTGCGCGACGAGGGTGAGGCGTACGCCCGCCGGCTGCGGGCGGCCGGGGTGCCGGTCTCGGCGACCCGGTACCAGGGGATCATCCACGACTTCGTGATGCTGGACGCGCTGCGCGGCACCGAGGCGGCGGAGGCCGCCATCACCCAGGCCGTCATCTTCCTCAAGCGGACGCTGCGGCTGGCCTGACCGCCCCGTGGCCGGCCGGCCCCGCGTCGCACCCCGTACGCGGGGCCGCCCCGGTCGCTGCCATGTCACGGACAGCACCGGGGCGGCGGGTCGCTCCTGCCTACCGGGACCGGACCCGGCGGTGGGCGCGGTGCGGGCACCGCTACAGTGGACCGAGATCCAGGTCGAACGAACCGGACGGCGAGCCGCCCGGACCGGGCGGCGGGGCGGTCGCCCGGGTGGTGCGCTCTCTTTCCTTCTCCACCTCGTCGAGGCGCCGTCGCGTGTTTCTCTCGAATTCGATGATGTCTCTGCCGACCTCGCGGCCCGCGGCCCCGCCGGTGCTGCCGAGGTAGTACGCCCGACTGCCGGCGGGAAGCCGCCGCTTGGTCTCGAGCTCGGTGAGATGATCCTGGCCCATCCCGACATAGCGGACGCCATCCCTTACCGCCTTCGCCACGGCCTCGGCGAAGTGCAGGTCACGCCACTTCAGGAAGACCTTTTCCGGATCGCTTCCGGGTTTCCTGGCCATCGCCTCGACCTTCATCCGCCCCGCCACGGGCAGATCGGTGCGGGGCCGGGCGAGCGCCGCGTCGATGAACGCCTGACAGAACTGCTGGAGGTCGGCGAGGATATCCCGGCGGGCGGCGGAGTCGGGGTCGCCGAGGGCGTTGATGGCGTCGCCCAGATAGCTGTCGTACGCGAGCGAGGTGATGAATCCGTCGAGGCGCGACTTGGTCTTGGTGACCGACTCTGCCAGGGCCGTCTCCTTCGCCTTGGCCACGCGCTGAAACCGGTCGAACGTCGATGCCTCCGCCTCGACATCCTTGCCGTACCCCCAGGCGATCTTGAGGTAGCGCGAGGCTGTCTTCCCGAAGTACCGGCCGTCCCCAAGGGCGTCGAGCTGTCCGTCGGCGAGGAGTTTCTTGAGCACGGCGAGCGTTTCCCCCGTCTTGGGGAACAGCGAGTCGGCGGCGAATTCTCGCTTGTCGGTGACCCCGCCGGTGGGCATCTGGTTGAAGAGCTCCTGGGTACTCGCCTCGTACGCCTCACTCATCTTCGAGTTCGGCGGCAGTTCGTCGACCGAGAACGCTTCGTACCGGAAACTACTCGAACGGACGGCAGTCAGAACGTCCCTCAGGGTTACCTCGGTGTGGGTTTCGCCGATGACGTTGGTGCCGCTGGGCTCGAAGCGCACCCAGGTGCCCTGGCTGAATCCGCTCAGGTTGCCGATGTGGTCGGTGTTTCCGGCCGCATGGTCGGCGAACTCGTTCTCGCTGAGGTAGTCGTGCACCAACTGGTCTTCGACCAGCCTTTTCATGTTGTCGTTGTTGGCGACGATGGGGTCGTCCGACCGGATGCGCCGGTTCCCGACCCAGACCCATCGCTGGATCGGTACGGGGGATCCGCGAGGCACCGTGCCCTCGGCCTCCGCCGCCCGCTGCACCCCGGTTTCACCGCCGGCCGCCACGGGGCCGGCCTCCGGACGCGGCGCCGCCAGCGCCCGGGCGGCGTTCGCCTCCGCGGCCCGCTCGTACGCGTCGCCAGGATCCGAGACCCGCAGTCCGTGGCCGTTGTCGGTTCCCGTGACGGGGCCGGTGCGTTGTTGGATGACGTGGGTGAGTTCGTGGGCCAGGGTGTGTCGGTCGGTGCCGCCGGGGCCGAGGACGATGTGGTTGCCCGAGGTGTACGCCCGGGCGCCCAGTTCCCGGGCCGAGCGTTCCGCGAGGGCGCCGGTGTGTAGCCGGACGTCGGAGAAGTCGGCGCCGAGCCGGGCCTCCATGTCGTGCCGGAGGGGCTCGGATATCGGGGTGCCGGGGGTGCGGAGGACGTCGTGGACGGTGGTGTGCCGTACGGGGCGTGGGTGGTCGGTGGCGCGGTCCGGGTCGGTGTGGGGTTGTAGTCGCTGGATGGCCCGGGTGACGGCGGTGTTGCCGGCCTGACGGTGCAGGGCGATGATGGCGGCCGCCGGGCCGGCGGGTGGGGTGGGGCGGTGGTGTGGTGGGTTTCGGTGGGGCGGCGTGGTGGTGCGCTGTGGTTCGTCGTGCGCGCGCATGGCTGTCCTTCCTGACGGTGGTCGAGGCCTGGGCCGGGCCCTCACCGCCCGCGGTGCCCGTTGCGCGGTGCGGCGATCGGCGTACCGGCCGGTGCCGGGCCGCAGCGCCGGGGGTGAGATGCCCCTGATGCCGTCCCCTCACGGGAACTCAACCTGGTCCAGGGTGAACGTCACCTGCTTCTGCAGCATGGCTTGTGGGCGGAGGAAGTCCTTGAGCAGGATCCTGACCAGCTCGTCGTCGGGTTTGGTCATCAGACGCTGGGCGACGTCGGGCTGGTGGCGCTGGATGCGGGCGATCTCGACGACGCAGCGTTGTGCCAGCCCGGGAATCACGTCGCCACCAACGAGGATATTCGACCGGAGCGGCTCCGGGAAGGTCGTTCGGCGCTGGTCGTCGGCGTGGTAGTCCACCCGATCGGATTCCATCCGGCCGCGTTCTCGAAATATGCGTACACGGCGCGTGTAACGAGAAGCATCGGCAGAGGCCCGTTTTCGTTCCGACAACTCCTCCGCCAGGCGCACCACCGTTTCCCGGAGCTTTAGCAGGGTTTCGTCCAGGTCCCGATCGCTGTCGTGGCCGGCGTCCTGGTGGAAGGCGCGGGCGGCTTGGGCCAGAGCCTCGACGTGGGCCGGCAGATTGTAGACCGAACGCTTCAGCCGTCCCTCGGGAGACTTCTCCGGCACGGCGTGGGTCTCACTCATGACCGCGGGGAACCTCGCGCGTATGTGCTCGTCCCTCAGCTGGATGATCATGTCCGTGTCGGCGCCCCGAGTGTAGGAGATCATCTCTCCGTTCTCGTCGGCGCGAAGAGTGGGAAACTCCCGATCGCTGAAGTCGTTCAGCATCGCCCATCCGTTGCCCGACTCGAGCAGGCCGATCGGCAGGGTGATCCGGGCGTCGCCGAACCTGGTGGGGCGGAAGGGCTGTCCCTCCTGCTCGATGTAGAAGAAGACGAAGCCATGGTTGGCCAGTTCTTCCACGTCGAACTGCGTGCTGTTGTGATCCACGTCGGCGTCTTCGCGGTCCAGCACCGCCTTGGACTTCAAGGTGCCGGTGTTCTGGTCACCGAGGAGCGCCCGGAGGGTTTTGGCCCTCGTGTAGTGACGCAGCACGCATCGCCGTAGGGCGGACTCGAGTCTGTGCCGCAGGTCGACCCACGGATCCACCCTGTCGTCGGTGGCCCGCCCACCCTGCGGGGCGTTCCTGGGCGAGTGGAGGGCCGGTGTCCCCCGCACCGATGGATCGTCTTCCAGGCTTGCCAGGTTGGCGGCGGACATTTCCCTGAAGTAGTCGAGGTCCGACATTCTCTCGGTGGCGCTCATGTCATGACGGCTCCAGAGATCGCCGTAGGTGCGCATGAGAAAGTAGCCGAAGTCTCTCGCCCTCTCGGCGTAGAACAGGAGTTCTTTGTAGACGGTGTCGCGTACCTGATCTATCCACTCCTCGTTCTCCGCGCGCCACTCCCCGAGTTCTCGGTCGTCGTCCACCATCATGCGGTCGTCGTTGTCCGACGTCACGCCGTCGTCGGGGTCCACCATCATGCGGTCGTCGTCGGTGTCCGACGCCATGCGGTCGTCGTCGTCCAGCGACACGCGGCCGAGGCTGGCCAACGTCAGACGGTCAAGCTCACGCAGATTGTTCAGAATGTCCCCGACATATATGCGGTACGTGCCTGGCCAGGTCTCGTCGTCGGAGTTTGCCATCCAGTCGGTGGGGTTCTCGCGAGAACCGAACGTGACGTTGTAGAAGAGCATGTTGTTGGTGATCTGCTCGAGAATCGTCCTGATCTTCTCGGGTGTTGTGTCATCGAGTGGGACTTCGTTCGTCTGGAAGGCGCCTTCGGCACGCTGAACGACCAGCCCGGTACCGGCCTCGGCTGTTCCGGCGGATCCGACCACGTCCGCGTCGCCTTCCGGGCCGGCCGGCAGCGAAGCCGCCAGTACGCGTCGTGCGTTCGTTTCGGCTGCGTGTTCGTGCGGGTCGCCGGGATCCGAGACCCGCAGTCCGTGGCCGTTGTCGGTTCCCGTGACGGGGCCGGTGCGTTGTTGGATGACGTGGGTGAGTTCGTGGGCCAGGGTGTGTCGGTCGGTGCCGCCGGGGCCGAGGACGATGTGGTTGCCCGAGGTGTACGCCCGGGCGCCCAGTTCCCGGGCCGAGCGTTCCGCGAGGGCGCCGGTGTGTAGCCGGACGTCGGAGAAGTCGGCGCCGAGCCGGGCCTCCATGTCGTGCCGGAGGGGCTCGGATATCGGGGTGCCGGGGGTGCGGAGGACGTCGTGGACGGTGGTGTGCCGTACGGGGCGTGGGTGGTCGGTGGCGCGGTCCGGGTCGGTGTGGGGTTGTAGTCGCTGGATGGCCCGGGTGACGGCGGTGTTGCCGGCCTGACGGTGCAGGGCGATGATGGCGGCCGCCGGGCCGGCGGGTGGGGTGGGGCGGTGGTGTGGTGGGTTTCGGTGGGGCGGCGTGGTGGTGCGCTGTGGTTCGTCGTGCGCGCGCATGGCTGTCCTTCCTGGTCACCGAACCCGCGCGGGCTCACCGCCCGGTTGGTGCTCGCCGAACTCGCTCTCCAGCAGTAGCCGGCCGAGCTTGCGGTACTCCCGTTGCACCGCGCCGACGAGGTCGGCCATCCGCACCGGGCGACCCGCCTCGGCCGCCAGGTACGCCGCGGTGACCACGCAGGCGCGGATGCTGCCGCCGGAGAGTTCGAAGTTTCGGGCGCAGAAGTCGAGGTCCAGGTCGTCGTCGCGGGGCAGTTCGGTGCCGAGACAGCGGTCCCAGAGCGCCCGCCGCTGCGCCACGTCCGGCATCGCGAAGTCGATGATCAGGTCGAGTCGCCGGGTGAAGGCCTCGTCCAGGTTGGCCCGCAGGTTCGTGGTCAGCACCGCGACGCCGTCGAAGGACTCCATCCGTTGCAGCAGGTAGGCGCTCTCCAGGTTGGCGTAGCGGTCGTGGGCGTCCCGGACCTCGGACCGCTTGCCGAAGATCGCGTCCGCCTCGTCGAACAGCAGCAGACCGTTGACCCCGGCGGCCTCGGTGAATATCCGCTCCAGGTTCTTCTCCGTCTGGCCGACGTACTTGTCCACCACCGTGGAGAGGTCCACGACGTACAGGTCCAGGCCGAGGTCGGCGGCGACCACCTCCGCGGACATGGTCTTGCCGGTGCCGGAGTCTCCGGCGAACAGCGCCAGCACTCCCCGGCCCCGGCCGCCGCCGGGACGCATCCGCCACCGGCCCAGCACCCGGTCCCGGTACCGCACCCGCAGCGCCAGCTCCCGAAGCTGCTCCAGAACCGGATCGGGGAGCACCAGGTCGTCCCAGCCGACGGCGGGTTCGATCCGGCGGGCGAGCCGGGCCAGACCGCCGGCGTTCTGTCCGCGTACCCCGGCGCGCAGGTGGTCGGCGCCGACCCGGTCGGCGCCGGCGAAGAGCGCCAGCTGGTCGGCGGCCTGCGCGGCCCGTCGCAGCTGGTCCGGCCCGAGCTGGTACGGCGCCAGCTCCCGCACCGGGTCCACACCGTCGGTCCAGCCGGCCGGCCGGCCCGCGTCCCACCCCCCGCCGGCGGTTCGCCACAGCCGAGCCCGGTCCTGCTCGTCCAGTGGCGGGGCGGTGACCAGCAGCGGGGGTCGGCTCGTCCACTGCGGGTCCCACTCGACCGCCCCGGTGAGCAGCACCGGCACCGGTCGGTGGGCGATCCGGCGCAGCAGCCGCGCGTGCTCGGGCTTTCCGGCCGGGTCGAGTGCCTGGACCGGGCCGGCGACCAGCCCGGCACCGCGCAGCCGGGCCTCCCGGACGGTGGCGGCGAGCGCGTCGGCGGGGTCCGGGTCGGCGGCGAGCGCGTCCAGGTCGAGCCGGAGCACCGGCCGGCCGGCCCGGACCAGCGCCGCGACCGCCAGGTCGTCGGCGGCGGCACCGGGGCGCTCCCGTAGGTAGCCCAGCCGGACCCCGGCGCGCAGCGCCGCGCCGAGCCGCCGCGCCGTGGCGGCCGTCTCCGGCCCGTCGTCAGAGGGGTCGTCCGCGGGGGCCGGGACATCCGGCAGGGGCCAGGCCACCTCGGCCAGCCGGGCGTCGACCGTGTCGTCGCCGAGCAGGTGTGCGGTCACCCGGTCGGGGACCCGCAGCGGGCGGGACAGGTACGGCTGGTCCGGCTGCTCGACCCGCAGCAGCCCGCCGTCGACCAGCGGCGCGGATGCGGCGAACCGGGACCGGCCGGCGGCGTCGCCCGGCGATATCCCGCACAGCTCCAGCGCCAGCCCCACGGTCGCCCGGCGCCGGCTGACGTCGTCGTTGAGGTAGCCGTAGAGCCGCTCGTACCGGGGGTCGACGTCGGGCAGCAGCGCGACGAGCAACACCTCCACGTCCAGCTCGGTCAGCCCGAAGTCGCGGGCCAGCCGATGGAGCCGGGGAGTGGCCCCGGTTCGGGCGGCCCGGTGCTCCACCTCCGCCCGTACCCGCAGGTCGGCCGGGTCCGCGGCAAGCGGCTCGGCCGGCCGGGCCAGCAGACGCTCGACGTCGTCGGTGGAGAGGTACAGACCGCGGAACGGGTCATCGGGCGCGGGGTCGTCGCGGCGGCGTTCGGTGAGCAGCCGCCGCACCCGGGCCGCCACCAGCCCGAGCCGGTGCCACAGGTAGGCCGTGCCGTCCGCGTCGCTCATCGGTGCTCGTCCCGGTGGCCGCGCCGCCGGTGGCCCGGCCCCGAACCGGGCCGATCCCTCCCCGCCCCGCCGCTCTCCTGGCGACGGGTCGCGGCGGTGCGGGTGAGATGGTCCGCGAGGACTCCGGCGGTGTCGCTGACCCGGACCGCCCGCTCCCGCACCGGCGGCGGGGCCAGCGTGCGGCGGGGTGACACCGGCGCGACCACCACCAGGTCCAGTGAGGGTTTGAGATCCCCGCCGAGCGCGGTCCACACGTCGGCCAGCGCCCGTCCCTCGCCGGGCGGTGCGGCGACGGTCATCGGCACCGCCAGGCGCAGCGCGGCGAGCGAGCCGGTCAACCGCTCGGCCGGCAGTTCGTCGTACCGGACCAGGCCGGCCAGCAGCGCGGCGAGCAGTCGGTGTTCGTCCGTGGCGCGGTTGGTCCAGGCGGTGACCAGGTAGGACAGCGCGAAGAAGTGCGGCGCGTCGTGCCAGGCGACGATCTGGCCGTCGGCGTCGCGTTCGGCGATCCGGCCCTGGAAGTGCCGCGACCGGTCCTCCCGGATGTCGTAGAGGAACAGGTTCACCGTCGGCGCGTTGCGTCGGGCGGCCCAGTCCCGGGTGGGCGCCTCGAACGACACGTCCACTCCGGTGCCGGCCAGCGCCTCGTCCAGCACCAGACCGCGCAGTCCCTCGTCGACCTCGTGTATCACGCCCGCGCCCCCATCGCCGTCACCAGCCCCGGTGCAGCAGGCCGGGTGGTTGCTGGGCCGGCAACACCACCAGGAACGGTGTGGTCGCCGGACGGAAGCCGGTGCCGGTGGCCACCGCCTGCCGGGCACCGAGCCGGTCCTTGGGCAGCACCAGCAGCTGCGCGGTGAAGGTGCCGTCGGCCGCCGGCCGTACCGGCGGGGCGGCGGCGGTGATCCCGACGTCCCAGGAGAGCCGCACCGGCTGGCCGGGTGGGAAGTCCACTCCTCGGATCGAGGTGACGAACCCGGGTGGCCCGATCGGCGGCACCGCCACGATCCGTGGGACGACCACCCGCAGCGGCGCGCTCGCGGTGTCGTTGCGCGGGTCGGAGTTGCCACCGGTGGTGCTGACGGTGCCCCGGACGGTGGTGCGGAGTGCCGCACCGGGGGAGAGCGTGCCGGTGACGGTGGTGGCGGCGCCCGGGGCGAGGTCCGGTACCGGGCAGCCGTCGGCCGGACAGGTGGCGACGGCTCCGCCGACGGGTACGCCGCCGGGCAGGGCGGGTCGGAGCCGCAGACCGGTCGCGGTCGTCCCGCCGGCGTTGCGGACCGTGTACGTGACGGTGACGGTGCCGCCGACGTACCCGGGTTGCGGGTCGACCGAGACGGTCAACGCCGGATCGGCCGGGCTGCCCGGCGGTGCGGGGGTGACCTGGACCGTGGCCACCGCCCGGTTGTCGGACGGGTCGGCGTCGGTCGGGCTGGTGTCGACCGACCAGGTCAGGCTGACGGTGCCCGGGGCGGTGCCGACCAGGTCGACCTGGATCTCGACGGTCCGTCCCACCTCGAGGCGGCCCAGCGCGCAGCGCAGGGTGGTGAGGTCGCACCCGCCGACCGGTGTGTCGAGGCCGGTCACCGACAGCCCGGGCGGGACGTCGAGACGGCCCTGGACGTCGTCGGCGGCGGTCGGGCCCTGGTCGGTGACGGCGAGCCGCAGCGAGGTCCGACCGCCCACCGTGGTGGCGGGCGCGGGCGCCGAGACGGCGGTGGCGATGTCGGTGTGCCGCTGCCAGCTCGGTTCCTTCTGCCGTCCCGGCAGGTGGGCGGTGAGCGGCCGGATGCGGCCGTCGGCGAGGTCGAGGCTCCACAGTGCCTCGGGTGAGTTGTTGTCCTCGGCGCGACGGGCGGAGAAGGCGATCCGTCCGCCGTCGGGCGACCATGCCACGTCGCGTGGCTGGTGCGGACCGTCGGGAGAGTCCGGCACCGGTCCGGCGCAGGATCCGCCGCTGGCGGGCAGCAGCAGTCGGCATGTGCCGCTCTCCAGGTCGACCAGGACCAGGCCGTCGGCTTCCCGGTTGACGATCAGCCGGGCGCCGTCCGGTGAGAACGCGGCGCTGTCGTCGACGACCGGGCATGCGGCGCCGCAGATCATTTCGGTGAGGTCGATCTGGTCGAGGCCGTCGCTGGCGTTGGCGATCCAGATGTGGGTCGCCACGGTACCCCGGTAGGTGCCTCGGGTGAAGGCGAGTCGGGTGCCGTCCGGTGACCACGCGGGCTGGGTGTCGTCGAGCCCGGCCAGGTCGTCCGGGACCGGCAGGTCCAGCAGGCGCTGCCCGGTGTTGACGTCGACCACCTCGATCCGGGACGGCGTACGTGGTGCCCCGGGCCCGTCTCCGGGCGAGTTGCGGACCAGGGCGAGTCGGGTGCCGTCCGGCGACCAGGCCGGGTCGAACTCCCGGTCGCCGCGTCCCCGCCCGGGGATCGGCAGCAGCCGGGGCTGGCCGCCGTCGGCGTCCACGATCCAGATCCGTTCGGTCCGGACGCCATCGACGGTCTCGAACCGGCTGACCGCGATCCGCCGTCCGTCGGGCGAGTACGCCTGACGCTCGAACCACGGGTCGCCGTCAACCGGCTCCCAGAGCAGCCGCGAGTCGGTGATCGCCCCGGGGTCCTCGCGCAGGATCGGCAGCCCCAGGTGGCGGGGATCCACCCCGTCCGGCCGGATGTCCTGCAGCGTGGCGGTGGTCCGGTCCGGGGCGCTGCTCCGGGCCACCAGCAGGGACTCGGTGCTGGTGCCGGGATCGGCGTACCAGGTGGGATGGCTGACGTCGCGGTCCTCGGCGAGCCGCGGCACCACCACGCAGTCGCAGGGATCGTCCCGGACCAGCACCGAGTAGACCCGGTCGACGTCTCCGGTCGTGCTGCCGTCCGGCAGGGTACGGCTGACGAACGCCACCGTCGCGCCGTCGGCCGTCCAGGCCGGCTGCCGGGCCTGCCAACCGGGGGGCAGCATCCGGACCGGGCCGGTACCGTCCGGGGCGATCAGCCACACCTCGGGCTGCGGACCGGCCGGCCCGACCGTGTAGGCGATGCGCTGGTGCGCCGGGTTCGGGTCCCAGGCGGGCTCGCCGGCCCCGGTGGGTTCGGCGGTGACCCGGGTGGCCGGGCCGCCACCGGCGGGCAGTCGATAGATCTGGGGAACGCTGTCGCCGCCGCGCCGGCCGGAGAAGGCCAGTGTGGTGCCGTCCGGCGACCAGGTCGGCCAGGTGTTGTCGCCGGTCCCGTCGGTGACTCGCCGGGTGCCGCCGCCGTCGACGTCGACCACGTAGATGTCGTGCCCGCCGTCGTCCCGGCCGGCCGTCGAGCTGTACGCGATCCGGGTGCCGTCCGGGGAGAGCACCGGCCGGGACTCGTCGGTCGAGTTGCGGGTGACCCGGAGCACCGGGCCCGTGCCGCGGCGCAGGTACACCTCGGTGCTGCGCTCGTCGCGTCGGCTCACCCAGGTCACCGCGGAGCCGCGGGCCGAGACCTCGTCGTCGAAGTGGTCGGGTCCGGCGTCGAAGAACGGCGCCGCGGTCGCCGCCGCCCCCGCACCCTGGATCCGTCCGAGGCTGCGGTGCCCGGTGCCGGCGTACACGATCCGCTGGGTCACGTCGGGGTTCGGGGCCGGCGCTCTCGTCGGGGCCGGTCGGGGCATCACCGTCGGCCCGGGCGCGGGCGCGGCCCGGCCGGCGACGCCGGCGGTGGGCGGCAGCGCACCGGCGACGAGCACGGCCAGGACGGCGGGGAATCCGATCATGCGTCGCAAGGCAACCTCGGCGGGCGTGCGGTCGACGGAGGTGGCGAGCGGACCAGGCGTCAATCCTCCGGCGAACCCGGGCCGGCCGGCCCGGCCCGAGGGGCATCGCCGGGGGCAGTGGTGTCGGCCCGTTCAGGCAGCCCGCCGCGGCGAAGCGCCTCCGCCCGGACCGCCGTCCCGACCCGCCGTCCCGGTCGTCAGATCAGTCCGTTGCGGAGCGCGTAGGCCACGGCGTGCGCCCGGTTGCGCAGCTGGAGCCGGCTGGTCACGTCGTGCAGGATGTTCTTGACCGTCCGCTCGGAGTAGGAGAGCTTGCTGGCGATCTCCCGGGTGTCGAACCCGTCCGCGACCAGCCGCAGGACGTCCACCTCCCGGGTGCTCAACCCGAGCAGGGTGAGGCCGCGCGGTTCGAGGACTTGCCGCTGGAGCCGGCCCATCTGGGCCATGAGCCGGCCCAGCAGGTCGGCGGGGAGCGCGCCCTCACCGCGGGCGACCGCCAGCACGATGTGGCTGAGCCGTTCCGCGCTCGCCTCGGCGCGGCGGACCACCCCCACCACGCCGTGCTCCACGGCGAGCGCCAGCCCGGCGTCGTCGATCCTGGCCGGCACGAGCACCAGCTTGGCCGAGCCGGCCCGGTGCAGTCGGCGCAGCAGCCGGGTCGCCGCCTCGTCGAGGGTGTCGACGACCACCAGCGCGACCGTGCCGGGAGTCTCCTGGCCCGGCTCGACCACCCACAGGTCCGGCCGGGAGCGGAGCTGGCTCTCCACCCCCAGTCGTGAGATCGGGTCCTCCGCGTGGACGCTCACCGTGACACGGCGCATCTCCAGCCTCCCCACAGAACGACGCCCGGTCCCGGGCGTCCGGCTCGGACGGTGCCGCCGCGCCGGTGCCGGTCCGCGCCCGTCCGGCCATCCGGCCGGGGCTGCTGCCCACGTCGTGGCGGTGGAGCGTCGCCGACGGTCGGTCCGCGCCGGTACGGCGGTACGGCAGAGGGTGCCGGACGGGACTTCGCGTGCACCTAACGTGGACCTAACGGGCAGGCATTCTGCCCGCACCCGTACCCCGGCGGCCGGTCCCGGCCGGCCCCGCCGCACCTACCGTCGCCGGCATGAGCATCTCGTTGGGCCTGGACGCCGCGGTGGTGGTGCCGGGGGAGAGCGTCGAGATACCCGTGACCGTCCGGAACCAGGGCGACGTCGTCGAGGCGTACGACCTCGAGATTGTCGGTGTGCCCGCCACCTGGGCGACGTTCGACCCGCCGAGGGTCTCCCTCTATCCCGGCGCCAGCCAGACCGTCACGCTCACCATCCGGCCGCCTCGGTCCTCGGAGGTCCGCGCCGGGGAGCTGCCGTACGGCGTCCGGGTCGTCCCGTCGGAGGCGCCGCAGGCCGCGACGGTCGAGGAGGGCACGCTGACCATCGCGCCGTTCTCGGAGGTGACGGCGGAACTGCGGCCGCAGGTGCGCCGGGCCCGCCTCGGCGCCCGCTACCGTCTCGCCGGGGTCAACGCCGGCAACGTCGAGGAGACGCTGACCCTGACCGCGGTCGACGGCACCGAGCAGCTGCGCTTCGCACCCCGGCCCAGGACGACGACCCTGGCGGCGGGCGAGCAGTACGCGGCCGTGCTCGGCGTACGGGCCCGGCGGCTGCTCTGGCGCGGCACCCCGCGACACCTCCCGTTCCGGGCCGTGGTGGCCGACACGGGGGGTCGGGCCGTCACCCTGGACGGGACGCTGGTGCAGCAGCCGGTGCTTTCCGCCTGGCTGCTCAAGCTGGTGGCGCTGCTGCTGGCCCTGATCCTCCTGCTGCTCGCCCTCTGGCTCGGCCTGCTGCGTCCGGCGGTACGGTCGGCGGCCCGAGAGGCTGTCGACGAGAAGGTGGCGCAGGTCGCGACCGAGGCGGAGGAGGCGGCGAGCGAGGCGGCCGGCGAGGCGGTGCGGGACGCCATCGAGCAGGAACGCGCGGCGGCCCCCGCCGTACCGTCGCCGTCGCCGGAGGCGGTCGGGGGTGGCGGTGACGGCACCGACCGGGGCGGACAGTTCGCCACGGCGCTGGTGGTGCGGACCAACCCCGGGGGTACGGCGTCCCGCAGCTACACCGTGCCGCGCGGCCGGGTGCTCCTGATCACCGACTTCCTGGTCGACAACCCACAGGGGGACACCGGAACGCTGACCGTCACGGCGAACGACGTCCGGGTGGTCACCTACGGTCTGGAGAACTTCCGTAACCAGGACTACCACTCGGTCACCCCGATCCGGGTGCCGGCCGGAGCCCGGGTGACCCTCACCGTCTCCTGCCGGCAGCCGGGCACCCCGGCCGGCGCTCCCGCGCCGCGGACCTGCCAGGAGGGGCTCTACCTCAACGGCACCCTGATCCGGGCCGCCGGGACGGGCTCCTGACCTGCCGGGTGCCCCGGGACGCCGGCGACCGACCGGGTCGCGGTCTGTGGTCCCCACTCCTGCAGCGACGAGGAGGCACGGCACGCCTACCGCATCGGTGAACTCCTCGCGGAACGAGGTGCCACCGTCATCTGTGGTGGCGGCGCCGGGGTGATGGGGGCCGTTGTCGCCGGCGTACGCGCCAGGGGCGGCCTCGTGATCGGGGTTCGGCCGAACGACAGTCGCGACGGCGCCTCGCCCGACCTGTCCGCGGTGATCGTGACGAACATGGGGGAGGCGCGTAACGCGGCCATCGTGTGGAGCGCCGACGCCGTGATCGTCGTCGGAGGATCCTGGGGAACGCTCAGCGAGGTCGCACTCGCCAAACGCCGCGCCGGCGTGCGGGTGGTCTCCCTCGGCGGCTGGCGGGTCATCGACGCGAACGGCGACGAGGTACCGGGCATCGATCACGTCAGCGACCCCGAGGAGGCGGTGACGGTGGCCATGGCCGGGTCGTAGCCAGCCCTGGCAGCGGCGCGGCCATGGCCACGACATGGCCACCGGCATCCGGGGGACCGCGTCAGCCCTCCGGGTAGAAGAGGAAGAGCGTGCAGCCGGTGCTGGTCGCGGGCACGTGCCACGACCCGGCCGGGGCGTGGATGAAGGTGCCGGCCGGGTAGTCGCGCGCGCCGTCGTTGAAGGTGCCGGAGAGGACGTAGACCTCCTCCGGGCCGGGCTCGTGGACGTCGCGCCGCGGCCAGGAGGTGCCCGGGTCCATCTCCAGTACGTGGGCGGACGCGCCGGACGGTCCCCGCCACAGGGAGCGGAGCCGGATGCCGGGGAAGGGTTCGCGGACCGGGGCGTCGCCGACGAAGACGGAGGTGTAGCCCTCCTGCTCGAGGATCTCGTGGTGCATGCATGCGACGGTGCCGTACGGGGCCACGGCGCGACAGAGCCCGCGACGACAGCATGGGGTACTTTCCTGCCATGCATCGCGTGGTGGCCCTGGTCCGGCCGGTGCAGTCGACGTTCGAACTCGGCTGTGCCGTCGAGGTCTTCGGCACCCGGCGCGCGGGGTTGCCGCAGTACTACGAGTTCGAGGTCTGCGCGGAGACGCCGGGACCGGTGGCGACCACGGGCGGATACACGATCACCGTTTCGCGGGACCTGTCGGCGCTCGAGTCCGCGGACACGGTGATCATCCCCGGCTGGGTGCCGGTGGAGGCGCCGCTACCCGAGCGGGTGCGCGACGCACTGCTGCGCGCCCACGCGCGGGGGGCGCGGCTGGTCACGATCTGTTCCGGCGTCTTCGCGCTGGCCCGTACCGGGCTGTTGGACGGCCGCTCGGCCACCACGCATCCCGCCCGGGCCGAGCAGTTGCGCCGGGAGTTCCCCCGGGTGCGGGTGGAGCCGGACCGGCTGTACGTCGATCACGGCGACGTCGCCACCAGCGCCGGGGCCGGCGCCGGCATCGACCTGTGCCTGCACCTGGTCCGCAAGGACCACGGGGCCGCGTACGCCGCCCTCCTCGCGCGGCACATGGTGATGCCGCCACACCGCGAGGGTGCCCAGGCACGACACGTGCCGTCCCCGACGGCCGGCGAGCCGCTCGACGACCTGGTCGCGTGGGTCGACGAACGCCTCGGTACGCCGTTGTCCGTGGACGACCTGGCCGCGCAGCTCGGTGTCTCGCCCCGCACCCTCGCCCGCCGCTTCGCCGATCAACTCGGCACCAGCCCTGGCGCGTGGTTGCTCTCCCGCCGGGTGGCCGCGGCGCGCACCCTGCTGGAGGAGACGGACCTGCCGGTCGAGGCGATCGCGGCCCGGGTCGGCCTCGGCTCCGCGGTCAACCTGCGCCGCCGCTTCCGCGCCCAGCTGGGCACGACCCCGGGCGCGTACCGGCAGGCGTTCCGGGTCCGTGACACCCCGTCCCGGGCGGCGACCGGCAGGCCGCGCGCCGGCGGCACCCGCGCGCTCTCGTTGCCGGACCCGCCGGCGTCGCCGTGATCTTCCGCCGGACCGGGGTGGTCCACCCCTGCCGTCGTCGACCCGGCCGACCGGAACCTCACCGGACCGGGTGCGGGCGACCGTCAGGGGGCTGCTGTCCGCCGGAGATCCTGGCCGCTGGCCGGCGGCTGCCGCCGGGCCGGGGCCTGCCCGGTCAGGCGGGCGAGGGTCACCTCGGCCGCGGCAAGGTCCTGGACGCCGAGTCCGACCAGCTTGCAGACCGTGATCTCATCCTCGTCCCGCCGGGCCGGCGCCGTACCGGCGAGGACCTCACCCAACTCGGTCAGGTCGTCGCGGCGGGGCCGGACGCGGGCGAGATCACCATGCGTGGTGGCGAGTGCGCGGCTGTCCACCACGATCCGGTCGGCGCGGCGTAGGCAGTCGGCCGACAGCTCCGCCTTGGTCGGGTCGTCGGCGCCGACCGCGGTGATGTGGAGCCCGGGACCGAGCCAGGCGCCGTGCACGAGCGGTTCGGTGCTGGCGGTCGCGGTGACCAACAGGTCCACGCCGACGCAGACCGACCTGGGGTCGGCGACCGGGGTCACCCGCAGGTTGGGGCGGCGGGCGCGGAGGGCCGCGGCCAGCGCGTCGGCGCGGTGCGGGCGCCGGCCCCACACCCGTACCTCGGTGATCGGTCGCTCGTCGAGGGCGGCGAGTACCTGAAGGTACGCCTGGACGCCAGTGCCGAGCACCCCCAACACGGTCGCGTCGGTCCGGGCCAGGACCCGGGCGGCCAGAGCGCCGGCGGCGGCGGTACGGATGTCGGACAGGTGATGCTCGTCCTCCAGCAGTGCCCGTAGGTCCCCGGTCGCGGCGTCGAAGACCGCCACGATCCCCGACCCTGGTGTGCCGCCGCGTCGGGCGCGTTCCCGGAACCAGGTGGCGACCTTGACCGTGAAGATCGCCCGTCCGGGCAGCCACGCGGACTTGACGTGGACGTCGCCGTCCGGGCCGGCCGGGGCGAAGACCGTCACCGGAGAGTCGCCGAGCCCGCGGCTGAAGTCGGCCAGCGCGGTGGAGACCGGCTCGAGCAGGTCCTCGAATCCGACCGCGGCGCGGATCGCCTCCGGTCCGTAGTGCAGCGGCGGTGCGGACGCGGTCACCGGGGCAACTCCCGCAGCTCGCCCTCGCCGACCAGGACGACCCCGCCGCCAACCTCCACCGACCGGATCCGCTCGTCCCGTCCGTACGCCACGATCGTCATCTCGCTCGGGCGACCGGTGAACCGACCCTGCCGCAGGGTGACCGGCTCACCGTCGCCGACCCGGCCGTGCCGGCGCAGGAACGCGGCGACACAGCCGGCGCCGCTGCCGGTGGCGACGTCCTCGACGTGGCCGTCGTTGTTCCAGTGCCGCCCTTCCCGTCCCGCCGCATCGAGGAGGTACGCGAACTGGGCGCCCACGGCGGCCAGTGGCGCGTCGAGGTCGGCGGTGATCCGGGCCCGGGCCAGGGCGTCGCCCCGGACCGGGAGCACCAGGTACCGCAGACCGGTGGAAACCACCTCCGCGGGAAGGTCGGGATCGAGGTCCTCGGGGCCGAGGGACAACCGCGAGAGCACCGCGGCGACGTCCGGTCGGCCCAGGAACGTCGCCGGCCCCTGGTCGAGCACGCTCGCGTACCGTCCGGGTCCGGTGCGCCGGGTGGTCACCCGGACCGTGCGGGCCGCCAACCGTATCGTCCAGGTCGCGCGGTCCGCGTCGGCGTGCATCGCGTGCAGCACGCAGGCCGCGCCGATGACCGGATGTCCGGCGAAGTCCAGCTCGTCGAGCAGGTCGAACACCCGAGCCGCCCAGGTCGTCGCGTTCTCCCGAACCAGGAAGATCGACTCGAAGTGCCGCAGCTCCCTGGTGATCTGTGCCATCTGCGCGCCGCTGAGCCCCGCCGCCTCGGGAAACACCGCGAGGCTGTTGCCGCTGTACGGCCGGCTCGTGAAGACGTCGACGTGGTGGTATCGCACGGGACGACGCTATGCCGGGCGCCCGGTTCCCCGGAACTGAGCAAATTCCGAGGGCGGGTATAAGTTCTCGTTATGGCACCCGAGCTCGAGACGGCGCTGTTGCGGGCCTTCCTGACCGCCGTCCGGGCCGGCAGCATCAGCCGCGCCGCGACCGCGCTGGGGCACAGCCAGCCCGCGTTGAGCCAGCAGCTGCGCAGGCTCGAGCGCGCGGTCGGCGAACCGCTGCTGCGCCGCACCACCGCCGGGGTGACCCCCACCCGGGCGGGGGAGGCGCTCCTGCCGTACGCCGAGCGGATCCTCGCCCTGTCCGCGCAGGCCCTACGCGCCCCGCGACAGGCCCTGGCCGGGCACTGCGGCATCGGCCTGCTCGAGGATCTCACCGCCGCGCCGCTACCCCAGGCCCTCGCCGATTTCGCGCGCACCCACCCCGGCGTCACCCTCGAGGTCGTCAGCCTGCCCGGCCCGGCGATCCGCGAGGCGTTCACGAGCGGCCGGACGCAGCTGGCCCTCTGTGACCCGGCGTACCTGCCGGAACCACCGCGCTGGACCGTCCGAACGCCCCTGACCTGGGCCGCCGGCCCCGGCTTCGATCCCGACGCCGACCCCCTGCCACTGATCCTGTTCTCCCCACCCTGCCGGTGGCGTGCCCCGGTACTCGACGCCCTGGAGGCCGCCGGCCGCCGCTGGCGCGTCGCCTTCGAGAGCACCGGCCTCGCCGGGGTCACCGCCGCCGTCCGGGCCGGACTCGGCGTCGCCGCCCTGCTCCCGGCCAACCTCGAACCCGGCATCACCGTGCCGTCACTCCCACGCCTGCCCGACGTCGAGCTCGGCCTCGCCCGCCGTCCCGACACCGACGGTGATCCCCTCGTCGACGCGGTCGAGGCACTCCTCCGCCGGCTCGCCTGACCCGGGGAGCGTCGCCGCGCCGCGGAGCGTGCTCTCGGCAAACATCTGCCGCGGCGCGTCGCCGGACGGGACCGTCGACGGGTTCGCGCCGCGAAACTCGATGGTCGGGCCTTGTCCGCCCGTGGAATGATCGACGCCGGGTCGCTAGCTCAATCGGATAGAGCATTCGGCTTGGGGTAGCGCGTCCGCTCCCCGCCGGTGCGGCCATGGGCGGGCTTCCTTCTCCGTTTCGGACCGAAGGGTTCGGGGTTCGAGTCCCCGGCGACCCACGGTGCATGTCGGTGCCTGCCGGAGTCGACCCTCGGGCCTCCGGGGTGGCCACATCGTCGAGGGGCACGACCAGCGGAACGGAGGGCGTGTGCTCGAAAAGCTGATCATCCAGAAGACACTGCGGGTGCCCGCGAGCACCGGCGCGGCGGGCGACGGTACGGCGGTGGCCCGGCAACTGGATGCGGCGCTGCTCGACGTCGGGTTCTCGGCGTCCCGTGCCCTGCTGGAGCACGTCGGTTCCCTCGCTCCCGGACCGGCGATGGATCTCGCCGCCACGGTCGTCTCCGCCGTGCGTGAGCTGGTCGGCGACCATGTCCAGCACAACGCGTACTTCATCAACTTCCCGGACGGCGTGCCGGACACCGTCGAGTTCTGGGTGGAGCGGCTGCGGGCGGCCGTGCTCACCGGTGGCGGTACGGCGACCGACGCCGAGCTACGGGAGGCGGTCCTCTCGGGCGGGCTGAACCTGCTCGAACTGCCGGGCTACGGTACCTACCAGCACAGCTACGCCGAGTTGTTGGCCGCGCACGACGCGCTGGTCGCCTCCGCCGGTGACCGGGTGACCCTGCTGCATCTCGGCGACACCGTCGACGTGGAGGCGGAGCGGCTCTACCTGGCCCTGGCCGGGAGCACGACGCCACTCGGCGAGGCGGACCTGGCGATCCTCAGCGAGCTCGCCGTCGCCTGCCTCGACGACGCGCAGCCGGCCGAGATCCCGGTGCGGGAGAACCGCGCCGTCCTCAACGGGGTCCGGCTCGTCCTCGGGCGACCACTGGTCGCTGTGGACACCACGACCGACGTGCTCCGCCTTGCCTGCCACGTCTCCGGCGGGGACGTCTCGCTCGTGACGCCCACCCGGTTCCGGCCGTTCCGGCGTCGGGAGCGGCGGATCCTGCTGGCCGCGCTGGACCAGGTCGTCGCCGCCCACCCGGACAAGCTCGGTGACGTCGTGCGCCACGCGGAGCGGTGGAAGCGGCTCGGGGAGCGGCTGCACCCGCACGAGTACGACGAGTGGCCGCACGCCCAGGAGGTGTTCGCGGTCGCGCGTGGCGAGCGGCGGGCCCCCAGCCTCGCCGGCCGTGCGGAGGCGGCGATCCGTACCGGAGCCATCGGTTCGGCCGCGTCGGTGTTGTCGGCCGCGCCGGGACTGCTGCTGCGCTCGGCGGACCGGCTTCTGCGGCTGGCATCGCCGTCGGAGCGTGCCACGGTGGTCGACGCGGTCGCGGGCGCCCTGGGCACGGCGTCGGGCCGTGTGCTCTGTTCGCTGCGGGAGCATCTCGACAACCGGCTGACACCCGCCTGTGTCCGGGTGTACGCGAGCCGCTCGCGGCGCGCGTGGGTGGGGCCGGACCGGCGACCACCGCTGCCGGCCGAGTTGGTGGCCGAGCTGTCGTCGTTGCTCGACGCGGAGATCAGCGCCCGGCTGCCGGAACCGGAGCGACCGCTGGTGGTGGACCCCGAGGTGCTCGACGTCGCACTGCCGTTGTCGGGCAAGGCGGCCGAGGGTGGGTTCGCGGTGTTGCCGAGGGGCTCGCGGGCGTCGGTCTCCGGCGAGCTGCTGCGCTTCTTCATGTACTGGCGCCAGACCAGTCGTCGCACCGACTACGACCTGTCGGTGTTGCTGCTCGACGACGAGTTCCACACCGCGGGCCAGGTGTCCTGGACGAACTACCGCCACGACGGTGTGGTGTACTCGGGCGACATCACCGACGCGACGAACGGTGCCACCGAGTTCATCGAGGTGCCCCTGACGGTCCGTGGACGGTACGTCGTTCCGCAGGTCCACATCTACGCGGGCGAGTCGTTCGACGAGGTCGCCGAGTCGATGTTCGGGTACCAGACCCGTACCCGGGACCAGGGCGGCGCCCCCTTCGACGCCCGGACCGTGCGGGCGCGTTCGCAGCTGCGCGGCCCGGGCCGGGTCGCGCTGCCGATGGTGTTCGTCAAGGGCACGGATGGCTGGCAGGCGGTGTGGCTCCACCTGTACCTGCGGGGTAAGCCGTCGTTCAACCGGGTGGAGACCACCACGTTCACCACGGCCGACCGGGTGCGGGCGCTGATGGAGCGGCGCTACCTCACCGTGTCCTACCTCGTGGACCGGTGGCGTGCCCGAGCCGAGGTGCGGACGTGGGACGGCCACCCGCCGGACGAGCCGGTCACGTTCATCGGCATCGAGGCGCCGGAGGAGCTGCCGGACGGATCGGAGGCGTATACACTAGATCGGCTCACCGAGCTGATCCCGGCGTGATCGGCGAGAGCCGAGGCCATGCGGGCGCTTCCTGCTACTCGTTCGACTCGGGCCCTCCGCGATAGCGGAGGATGTGGTATTAGCGCCCGCGCTCTCCTCGGCCCGCGCCGGTGGGCCACGGGACCGCGGCCGGCCTGACCGGCCGACCGTCGGTGACGGCATTCCCGGCCCCGCCGGCGGCTGTGCCCGCGTCACGGCGAAAGGCCTCCGGCGTATCCGGGAACCGCCGGCCTCGGGCAACCGGCCCCCGCATCCGCGTCGTCGTGGTACGACTGGGGAGAGGTCGCCGGGACGGGGGTACGTGGCGCAGGGACGGTCGGGGTGGCTGCTACGCCCCCGGGAAGGCGAACGTCGGATCTCCTATCTGGAGCTCTTCCTCGATCTCGGGCTCATCGTCGCGCTGTCCCGGCTCTCCCAGCGCATGGTCGACGATCTCTCGTCGGCGAACGTGGTGGAGACGGCGGTGCTGCTCGCCGCCATCTGGTGGGTCTGGACCGTCACCGCCTACACCACCGACTGGTACGACCCGCGTCAGCCGCTGGTCCAGTTCTTCGTGCTCGCGGTGATGCTCGGCGGGCTGCTGATGTCGGTCGCGTCCGTGCGGGCGTACGAGGACCCGGAGGGGATCGTCTTCGCCGGGTCGTACGTCGGCCCGCACCTGCTGCGCGGCGTCGTGCTGGTGACCGCGCTCCGCGGCCACGAGCTGCGTCGGCGCCCCCTGCGGGTGCTGATCTGGTTCGGGTTGAGCGGCGTGCTCTGGCTGACCGGGGCGTTCCTGCCCGCCTCGGCCCGGCTGGGGTGCCGGGGTGGGGCAGCGTCATCTCGGGAGTGTACGGCCACACGTGCGGCGGCGGTCAATGGTGTCGAGCTACCCGGGCTACGACGCCGCGGCGGTCGCGCGGGTGCTCATGGAGTTTACGCCGCTGAAGAAGAAGGACGCCGCGGCGACCGGGGCCGAACTGACGAAGGTTCTCGACGCCTACTGGGCAGGGAAATGACCGTCCCGGTCCGCACGGCGCCCGGTGCGGCCACGGTTGACCGTGGCCGCACCGGACACCTCGGCCACGGTGCCGACCGCCGAACTGCTGGCCCGGTTCCACCCGACCACGCGGGGCCGGTCGCCGCTCGGTCCGTTCGACTCGCTGGTGGACAGTTCGGCCGCGCGCCGGCTGCTCGGCTTCGAGCCTCGGTACGGCTGGCGTGACGCCGTCGTCGGCTGACCGGCTCGGCTCGGGCACCCGGCCGGGCCGAGACGGTCAGGTCACCGTCGTCGGTTACAACGCGGCCCGCCACCCCGGCGACCTCCGACCCGCCCTCGCCCGGGGTCGAGCCACCCGGCCGGGTACCGCGTCCGACGCGGCCTCAGCCGACCGTGACCAGGTCGAACCGCTCCCAGCTGCCGATCGTGGTGGCCGCCGCGACCAGCGGTGCCGCGCCCGCGTCGGCCGCCTGCACGTACCGGTCGGTGCTGGCCGACGACCCAACACATCGGATGTATCGCCGGTGGTGCGACGCGGGATCCGCTCGGACTGTCGATGTCGGAGCCGCCCGGGACAGCCCGCCGGAGCCCGGACAGCGTGGTGCCCGGGTACCGGAGGACCCGCCTCCGGTACCCGGGCACCGGTCGGTTACAGGGCGCGTACCCGGATGTTGCGGAACTCGATCACGTCGTTGTCGCTGTGGTTCTGCAGGCCGACGTAACCGCTGAGGAACTGGCGGAGGTCGGTGGGCGGGTCGCCCTGGCGGGACGACTGCTTGCCCGGCGTGTTGTCGAACTCGCCGATCACCACTCCATTACGGATGATCGTGTAGTGCTGGCCGACCACCCGGATCTCGTAGTCGTTCCACACGCCCTTCGGGGTCACCCCGGCCTCGTCCAGTCCGTTGGGTGAGAAGTTGTAGACCGAGCCGGTCTTCTGCGGCTCACCCGTCTCCCCGTCGTAGATCTGGATCTCGTGACCGCAGTAGATCGCCACCCACGCCTGCGAACTGCGGGCCGACCCCACCGTGCCGCAGCTTCCGGCCGGCCGTTGCTCCAGCGGGGTTCTCGGGTCGGGGAAGCGGACGAAGACCCCGCTGTTGGCGCGGAAGCCCTCCGGCGAGATGTCCCGGAACTGGAGTCGGATCGAGAAGTCGGCCAGTTCCCGCTCGGCGTACCAGAGCATGCCGAGGCCGCCGGAGCTGCGTAGCGACCCGTCGGGTCGGACGGAGAAGGAACCGCTCGGCGCCTGTCGCCAGCCCGCGAGGGAGTACGCCGTGCCGTCGAAGATGGTCTCGTAGCCGTGCGTGGTGCCGATCGGGGAGTTCGCCCCGAGCCGCCGCAGCTTGTTCGCCTCGCGGGTGTCGATGACGTGCGCCGCCGTCAGCTCGGCGAGCACGTCCTCCAGGTGGCTCACCCACGACCCGCGGTTGGGCCAGCTGCGCTCGTCGTCGATGAGGTCGTTGACCGTGCAGCCGCCGCCGGCCGGGTGGTTGGCGACCCCGGTGTCGGTGTGCAGCAGCCAGACGGTCGGCCGGGCGTCGGCCGCGGTGCAGCCGGCGTTGACGGTGACCGTGCTGGTGGCGACCTCACCGTCGGCGTACGTCACCGTCAGCTTCGCCTGGAAGGTGCCGTACCGCTTGTAGGTGTGGGTGGGGTGGGGCTGGTTCGACTTCTTGCTGCCGTCGCCGAAGTCCCACTCCCAGGCTACGCCCCCGACCCTCGCGCTCGAGAAGGTGATGGTCCGGGGCTGGCTGGGGGTGCGGGCCTGGGCGGTGGCCAGGGTCGGGCTCGGCGTGGCCGGGCCACCCTGGTAGACGATCCGGATCAGCTTCTGGTTCGGGTGCAGGCTAAAGAAGCCGCCGCCGTAGTCGAGCAGGTAGAGCGCGCCGTCGGGACCGAACTTCGCGTCCATCCACGACTGCAGCTGGGTGCCGCCGTTGCCCGGCTGGATGATCGAACGCAGGTCCTCGGCGAAGGCCGGCGCGCCCGCCGTCGGGACCTTCTCCGGGTCGACGGTGACCGCGATCCGGTTGTTGGCGTTGGACTGGTCCCCGATGAACCACTTGTTGTCCCAGTACGCCGGCCAGGCCACGCCGCTGTCGGTGTCGACCTCGGACCGGTGGTACGTCGGGCCGTTCATCACCGCCTGGCTGCCGCCGGTCAGGTACGGCCGGGTGAAGGTCTCCTCGCCGAGCACGTAGCTGGGCAGGCCACTGCCGTCGGTGCGCGTCGGATAGACCGGGCCGCCGCCCTGCGGCGAGTACCAGATCATGTTGTCGCGCGCCGGCGGGATGTTGACCAGGCCGGTGTTGCGCGGCGACTCGTTGCGCAGGTTGTCGCAGTCGTACCAGCCGGTCAGGACGCTGGCGTCGGTGTTGCTGCGGTCCCGGTACGGCTGCCGGTTCCCCATGCAGTACGGCCAGCCCTGGTTACCGGCGGAGGTGATGATGGTGGCGGTGTCGTACTTCGCCGGTCCCAGCTCGGGGCTCGGCGCGCCGGCGTCGGGGCCGACCCAGGCGGCGGTGAGCCAGTCGTTGACCGGGTCCCAGGCGATGCGGGCGGGGTTGCGGACCCCCATCACGTAGATCTCCGGCCGGGTCTTGCCACCGCCCTCCTCCTCACCGGTGAAGAGGTTGCCCTCGGGGATGGTGTAGGTGCCGTCCGGCTCGGGGTGGATTCGGAGGATCTTGCCGTTGAGGTCGTTGGTGTTGCCGGCGGTCCGGCGGGCGTCCTGGAACGAGATGCCCGCGTACTCCTGGGTCCAGTTGTTGCCGGAGTAGCCGTTCGAGCCGCCGGAGGAGTTGCTGTCGCCGGTGGCGACGTAGAGGTTCCCGTTCTCGTCGAAGGTCATGCCGCCGCCGGCGTGGCAGCAGGAGTGGATCTGGGTGTCCCAGTGCAGCAGGTCCTTACGGGTGCCCTGGTCGATCGTCTGGTTGGCGAAGTCGTACGTGAAGCGTGAGATGGTCCGCTGCCCGATCCGCCTCTCCCGGTCGATCGACTCGTGGGGCATCCAGTAGACGTAGATCCACCCGTTCTCGGCGAACTTCGGGTCGAGGGTGATGCCGACCAGGCCCTCCTCGTTCTTCACCAGCTCGCCGCCGCTGCCCCGGTTCCCCATCACCTTGAGCGTGGTCAGGAGCTTGACCTGGCGGGTCCGCGGATCCCACTGGTGGATGGTGCCGCAGCCGAGGCCGACGTTCGGGTCGTCCCAGTCCGGGACCGGCCCGGTCGCGCAGGCGGCCTTGCCGATGTAGAAGACCTTTCCATCCGGCGCGATGGTCAGGCCGTGCGGCTCGCCGATCTGGTCGAGCTGCCCGGGGGTGTTGGTGGTGGTGAGTCGCTCGGTCCGGTAGTTGGCGGCGATGGTCGCCTGGCAGTCACCCCGGACGACGCCGGTGGCCCACTGGATCGCGCCGAGCAGGTGCGACTGGAACGCGGTGTCGCTGGTGTACGACGCCTCGGTGCGCCCCATGCCGATGTAGAACGACCGGCCGCCGTCGTAGTCCCGGCACCACGAGATCGGGTGGAACGGGCCGTTGCGGCTCAGCCCCGGGTTGTACGTGGACTCGTCGACCTGGGCGACGGTGTGCACCCGCCCCACCGGGCTCGGATCCCAGTTGATCCACTGGTCGGCGCGGGTCCAGGTCAGCGGCTGGCCCCTGTTGGCCGGGTGCTGCCGGTCGGTGAGGCCGACCACCGCCTCCTGCACCTGGCTCTCCGGCGCCGGCCCGGCGTTCGGTCCGATCAGCCAGAGCTCCGCCAGCTGGGTCAGCGGCTCGCCGCTGTTGGCGGTGATGGTGAGCCGGTAGTACTGGTACGCCTCGGTGTTGTCGACCGCATACTGCTTGGTCTGGAACCGCTGCGGGAAGGTCTCCCCGGTGCGGCGGTCCAGGTCGGTCCAGTTCTCCCCGTCGTTCGAACCCTGCAGGGTCCAGTCCTTCGGGTCCCGGCCCGGAAAGTCGTTCGCCGAGGTCAGGGCGTAGCGGGAGAGCGCCACCGGGGCGCCCAGCTTCGCCACGACCCAGCCGTTCGGGCTCCGGGTCAGCCACTTGGTGCCGGTCCGCCCGTCGATGAGCTGCGCCTCGGTCTCGTTCGGCGGGTTGTTTCCGCTGGCCCGAACCTCAACGATCTTCTCGGCGTTGGGCAGGGTCGGCGCGGGGCGGGTGCCGATCAGCCCGGTGAACCACTCCGAACCCGGCTGCGCGTACGCGGCGTCGTGCACCCCGACGAAGCCGCCGCCTCCCTTGATGTACGCCTGGAACGCCGCCTCCTGTGCGTCGTTGAGGGTCACGCCGTTGGCGGAGAGGAAGACGACGGCCCGGTACCGGGCGAGATTCTCGGGGGTGAAGACGGCCGGGTCGGCGGAGTCGTGGACGTAGAAGCCGTGCTCCCGGCCCAGCTTCCGGATGGCCTTGACGGCGCGGGTGACCGGGTCGGCCTGCTGCGCCACCGGGCCGTGGAACACCAGAACGTTCACCACCCGGGCGCCCCAGGTGGGCGTTCGCTCGGCGTCCGCCGTCACCGCGGCGGCCGCGGTCGCGGGCGCGGCCAGCACGCCGCACAGCAGCGTGCCGCTCAGGGCGGCGGCCACGGCGCGTCTCGGCCTGCCGGTGCGGTGGCGGGCCGGCGGCGCGGCCGCCGGGGCGGCCGGGGTGGGTCCCGTTCGACGTCGTCTGACCAGTCGGGACATCCATTGCTGGGGTCCGTCGGTCATGTCTCCTCCTTCACGAGGTGTGCGGACGGTGGGGAGTGGGTCGTGCGACGGACGGCCGGGTCAGCGGTGGTGGGCGGGCGGTGCGTCGCCGCCGTACTGCGGCATGGTTCCGTTCTCGTCGAGGACGTGTACGACGGTGGACATGCCGGCATCGGAGTGGAACTGCATGTGGCAGTGGAGCATCCAGTGCCCCGGCCCGACCGAGTCGCCGGCGGTCACCTGGAAGCCGAACGAGTCGCCGGGGCCGAGGGTCCGGTTGTCGATGATCGGGATTGAGTCGACGAGGGCGCGGTTACTCCCGCTGACCAGCCCGGTGCGGGTGTCCGCCCAGGAGTGTCCGTGCAGGTGGAAGGTGTGCATCTCGTTGCCGATGCCGATCACGATGAACTCCACCTTTTCGCCGACCCTGGCGACCATGCAGGTCGGGCCGGGCTGCGGGTTCGCGTGGTCACAGGTGTCGGTGTCGGGGCTGCGGCGCAGGTTGATGGTCTGTCGGTCGCCGAAGGCGGTCACGTAGGTGCGGTCCGGCCGGGGGTCGCCCTGCCGGCGTACCACGAGGCCGCCGAAGAGTCCGCTGGCGATGCCCTGGGTGCCGTGCGGCCCGCCCACGACGTGGTCGTGGTACCACCAGTAGCCGGCGGTGCCCTGCGCCCCGGTCCGGGTGTTTCGGGGCTGCGCGAACCAGGTGTAGGTGCGCGACCGACCGGAGGGGACGTAGGAGTTGCTGTGCACCGTGCCGTCCGACTCCTGGGTGTACTTGACGCCGTGCACGTGGAGCGAGACGCCGAGCGGGTGGCCCGGCTCGGTCCGCAGCGCGGCCAGCGTCGCCTCCGGCACCTGGTTGTGCAGGGTGATCGCCAGGCACTCACCCTCGATCATTTCCATCGTCGGGCCGGGGTACGAGGCGGTCTGCGGGGTGAGGCCGTACCCGAGCCGGATCTGGTTGGTCGCCGGGTCGCGCGGCAGCTCCACGGCGTACAGGTCCAGGTGCCGATCGGGTGCGACACAGCCCTCGGGGCGGTCGGCGAAGAGCCCGGCGTTGTTGGCGAGCGCCAGCCCGCCGGCGCCGGCCACGGTCAGCAGCAGGACCATCGCGACCATCAGCGCCCGGCCGGCGCTGGAGCGTAGGAACCGGGTGGCCCGGTTCGCCTCGACGGCCGACGCGGTCCCGGTGAGCGGGGTCATCGCCCACCCCGCCACGGCCGCGGCTGTCCCGCCGTCACGCCCGCGGCCGCCGGTGTGGCGGCGTCGCGTCGTCGGATTCGGTTCGTGCCCAAGATCGTCTCCAATCGCTTGGCCAGGGTGGCTGGCACGGTGGACGGGGTGCGTGCTCGCCTCGCCGGATGGGGGACGGCCGTCCGGCGGGTGTGCGGTACGGCCGTCCCGGTGCTCACGGGGTGAGGGGCGCGATCCTGACGTTGCGGAAGCTGACGATGTCGCCGGCTCCGTGGTTCTGCAGGCCGATGTAGCCGCTGGCGTGCTGGCGGCCTGCGCCGCCCGGGTCGTCGGGCCGGGGCGGATCGAAGACCGCATCCGGGGAGTTGACGTACTCGTTGATCAGCTCACCGTTGCGGAAGATCGAGTAGTGCTGCCCGACGACCCGGATCTCGTACTCGTTCCAGGTGCCCTTCGGGGTGACCCCCGCGCCGTCGAGGTCGACCCGGTCGAAGCCGTAGATCGAGCCACTCTTGTACCGGTCCCCGTCGGCCCGGTCGAGGATCTGGATCTCGTGGCCGTACTTGATGGCCACCCACTCCGGTCGGGGCTCCTGCGGATGCTGGTGCACGTGCGGGAAGCGGACGAAGACGCCGCTGTTGGCCCGCCCGTCACCGGGGGCGTCGTCGCGCCACTCGAGCTTGAGCGAGAAGTCGCCGTACGCCCGGATCGGGAACCAGAGCATGCCGAGCCCGTCGACCGGGCGGCTGGCGATCGAACCGTCGGCCCTACGGGTGAAGCCGCCCGCCCCGACCTGCTCCCACTGCGCGAACGAGGCGGCGGACCGGTCGAGTAGGGGCTGGTAGCCGGCCTTCGCGTCCGACCTGCCCACCCCGGACTCCTGGGCGACGCGGACCAGGGTGGCGTGCTCCTGGTGGTTGATCGCGCCGAGGTGGTGCAGGTGCTCGGCGACCTCCTTCACGTGTTGGACGAAGGCGCTGTGGCTGGGCCAGTCCTGCTCGTCGCGGATGACGTTGTTGATCGTGCAGCCAGGCTCGACGGTCCGGTTCGTCACCCTGCTGTTGAGCGTGCCGAGCCAGACCGTCGGCCGGGTGTCCATAACCGGGCAGGCCGGCGCGGGGCCGCTCGGCACGACCGTGAACGTCGTCGAGCCGGTGCCGGAGGTGTTGCCGGCCCGGTCGGTGGCGCGGTAGCTGACCGTGTGCTCGCCGGGCTGGTTGACGGTGAGTGGCGCCGTGTAGCGGGCGTAGGGCTGCCCGTCGAGGGAGTACTCGATCCGGTCGACCCCGGACTCGGTGTCGGTGGCGGTGAGTATGACGGTGGCGCTACCGACGTACGCCCAGCTTCCGTTCTGCTGGCCGGTGACCGCGGCGTTCACCGTCGGCGCGGTGGTGTCCGGGTCGGGCGGTGCCACCACCGTGAACGAGGTGCTCTGCGGGGTGGAGGTGTTGCCGGCCTGGTCGGTGGCGCGGTAGCTGACCGTGTGCTCGCCGGGCTGGTTGACGGTGAGTGGCGCCGTGTAGCGGGCGTAGGGCTGCCCGTCGAGCGAGTACTCCACCCGTTCCACGCCGGAGCCGTCGTCGGTGGCGGTGAGGGTGACGGTGGCGGCGCCAAGGTATGCCCCGGTGTCGTCCCGGTCGCCGGTGACGGTGGCGGTCACGGTGGGTGGGGTGGTGTCCGGGTCGGGCGGTGTCACCACGGTGAACGAGACGGACTGGACCGGCGAGGTGTTGCCGGCCCGGTCGGTGGCCCGGTAGGTGACGGTGTGTTGGCCGGGGGAGTTCACGGTCACCGGTGCGGAGTAGGTGCCGTAGGCGCCGCCGTCGAGGGCGTATTCGATTCGGTCGACTCCGGATTGGGTGTCGGTGGCGGTGAGGGTGACGGTGGCGGCGCCAAGGTATGCCCCGGTGTCGTCCCGGTCCCCGGTGAGGCCCGCCGTGACGGTGGGTGGGATGGTGTCCGGGTCGGGCGACTCCGCCACGGTGAACGACACGCTCTGCGGGGTGGAGGTGTTGCCGGCCCGGTCGGTGGCGCGGTAGCTGACCATGTGCTGGCCCGGCTGGTTCACCGCGACCGGAACGGAGTAGGTGGCGTATGGACCACCGTCGAGCGAGTACTCGATCCGTTCCACGCCGGAGCCGTCGTCGGTGGCGGTGAGGGTGACGGTGGCGGCGCCGACGTACGCGCCGGTGTCGTCCCGGTTGCCGGTGACGGTGGCGGTCACGGTGGGTGGGGTGGTGTCCGGGTCGGGCGGTTCCGCGACGGTGAACGAGACGCTTTGTGGGGTGGAGGTGTTGCCGGCCTGGTCGGTGGCGCGGTAGGTGACGGTGTGTTGGCCGGGGGAGTTCACGGTCACCGGTGCGGAGTAGGTGCCGTAGGCGCCGCCGTCGAGCGAGTACTCGATCCGTTCCACGCCGGAGCCGTCGTCGGTGGCGGTGAGGGTGACGGTGGCGGCGCCAAGGTATGCCCCGGTGTCGTCCCGGTTGCCGGTGACGGTGGCGGTCACGGTGGGTGGGGTGGTGTCCTGGTCGGGCGGTTCCGCGACGGTGAACGAGACGTTTTGTGGGGTGGAGGTGTTGCCGGCCTGGTCGGTGGCGCGGTAGGTGACGGTGTGTTGGCCGGGGGAGTTCACGGTCACCGGTGCGGAGTAGGTGCCGTAGGGGCCGCCGTCGAGCGAGTACTCCACCCGCGCCACCCCGGAGCCGCTGTCGCTGGCCGACAGGGTCACCGTGGCCGACCCGACGTACGCGCCGGTGTCGTCGCGTTCCCCGATGACGGTGGCGGTCACGGTCGGCGGGGTGGTGTCCTGGCCGCCGTCGGTCACCACCAGCAGGCCGGCCATGGCACCGTGTCCGGGGATCGCGCAGAAGTACCGGTAGGTGCCGGGCGTCAGCACCACGTCGACGGTCCACCGGCCGCCGTTCGCGTCGAACGGGTCGGCCAGGATGTTGACGTCCACGTCGCTGTTGTAGGCCGGGTTCCCGGTCTCGAAGGTCAGGGTGTGCTGCATCCCGGTGGTGTTGCCGGTCGCCCTGCTGTTCTCGAAGACCAGCGTCGCCGGGCCCGCGACCGCCGTCGTCGGCGCCGAGGCGTACGCCTGGAAGCTGTCACCGGCGGTCCAGGTCAGCACCTGTGCCTGCAACTGCCGCTGCGCCGCGGGCTCGCCGGCGGTTTCCGGTTCGTTCCCGGCCGGGCGGGCGTTCGCCGGGAACGCCCCCGCCACGGAGCTGAGCAGCAGGACGGCGACCGCCGAGAGTATCGTCAGCGGCCGCCTGAGTCGGGAGGAGGTCCGCCGGGGCGGCCGTCGCAGGCAACCCGGCGAACCACGTCTCACGGGGGAAGTTGGCATCTCCGGCCACCTTTCACGCGTCGTGTGGACCCTCTGACGGCTCCGTGCCGACCGCCCCGGCCGGTCCACCGCCGCGGGTGTCCGGGCACGGTGAGCCGGCCCGACCGGGCGGGTGGGCAAGCAGGTGGGCCGAGGCCGGTGCGGCGCGAGTGGGGGTGCGAGGTCAGACTCGCGATCGCGCCGTGGCTGACCGCGGTCCACCAGGGACGGCTGACATGGGTGTGGACGTGGCGCGCGCCGTCGCGCCGGATCGGATAGGGGCGGCGCCGACCTGGGGGTGCCATTCCCACGGCCAGACCAGGTCCGCGGGTCGGCTTGCGCCGTCCGGGACCGCAAACGGTGAGCTAACCGCGCCGCCGGTTACCTCACCGAATCACCGTACGCGTCAGACCATAACGGACTTGATATTCAGGTGTCCAGATCTTTTGATGAAGTAATCAGTACTTTCATCTGCATCGACAAAAGGCGTGGCGTACCACGACGTTCCGCCGTCCGGCGGGTCGTGGGCCCGAGGTCGCACCGGGATGCGTCCCGGCCGCCGGTACGGCGATGGCGGGCTCGGTCGGCACCTGGCAGGGTATGGCGGTGATGTCGACGCTTCCGGCGGCCGAGGCCGCCTACCTGACCGTGGTGGTGGATCGGCTGCGCGCCGTGTTCGGAGAGGCGCTCCTCGGCGTCTACCCGACCGGCTCCCTCGCGCTGCACGGCTACACCCCGGGGCGCAGTGACCTCGACCTGATCGCCGTGGTCGAACGCGCGGACGCTCCGGTGCTGGCGGACGTCGCGGCCCGGTTGTCCCACGACGCGCTGCCCTGCCCCGCGACCGGATTGGAGTTCGTGCTGTACGAGCGGGCGGCGGTGGCGGTCGCCGGCACCGGCGCCGGCTTCGCCCTGAACCTGAACACGGGCCGGGAACTTCCGCCGAGGGTGAGTTTCGGGCCTGACGGCGACGAGTCGTTCTGGTACCCGATCGACCGCTCGATCAGCCGCCAGCAGGGTGTCGCCCTGCTCGGTCCGCCGCCGGCCACGCTTCTCGCCCCGGTCCCGTTCGAGGCGCTGATGTCGGTGGTGATCGAGTCGATCGACGCGCGCCTGCGGGCGGCAGGTCTCGACCTCGGCGACAACGCCGTGCTCAACGCCTGCCGGTCGCTGCGGTTCGCCGTCGAGGGACGGTGGTACGCGAAGCGGTTGGCGGCCGAGTGGGCGGTGCGGGAGGCGCCGGAGTTCGGCACGCTGATTCACCGGGCGCTGGACAGCTACGGCCGGGGACGGGCGGCCGGGACCGCGGTGGGCGGCGCCGAGCTGCGGGCCTTCCTCGGCTTCGTCCTCGACCGGCTGCGCCGACACCAGCCCGCCGCCGGGCACCCGCCGACCCGGCATCCGGCGTCCGCACACTGACACAGGCGTGCTCAGCGTCATCGACACAGTTCCCTCTCGATCGTCTGTCGGGATGACGGTGCGGGCTCGGGCTCGGCCGCGCCCCGCCCGGCGGGCGACCGATCGGTCACCCGCCGGGCGGCACGGGAGTGGTGCCACGACGCCGACGGCTCAGCCGAACACCCGGGCCTGCCAGCCGCGCACCTGGTCGGCCGAGAGGGCCACGGGCAGGATCGCCATCCGGTCGACCTCGCCGGTCAGCCGTTGGCCGCCGTCCTGGTCCGCGGCGAACCGCAGCTCCCGGGTGGCGCAGCCAACGATTCCGCCGTCCGGCACCCGGGCCGTACCGGCCTGCTGGCCGTCGATGTAGACCGCGATGAAGCCGTCATCGGCCATCGTGATCACTAGGTCGACGTATCGACCCATGGGCACCGTCGCGTCGGTGGTGACCCCGGTGCCGGAACCGATGAACCGCACCTGGTTGCTCGGTGTGAGGTCGATCAGCACCCCGTCGGTCCCCGGGTCGCCGCTCGGCTGGAAGTCGAACAGCCGGCGGTATCCGCCGCTGGCGGTCACCTTGACCTCCACGGCGAAGGTCGCGGCCTCCAGGTAGCCCAGCGTCGTCGGGGCGGTCCGGAGGAACCGGTTGCCGTCCAGCACCAGCGCGCTTCCGGTCGGCCCGTCGGCGGTGTACGCGGCGCCGCCCTGCACCGTCGCGGTCCGCCCGTTCGGTGAGCGGTCGACGATGGTGTCGCCGGAGGTCGGGTCCCAGGCGACGAGCGGGTGATCCGGGTCGGGACGGGGGCAGGGCGGGGGCACCGGCAGTGCGATGACGGTGCTGGCGGAGGCCCGCCAGTCGTCGTGGACCAGCCGTGCCTCGATCCGGTTCGGACCCGGTGCGGCCTCCCGGCCGGGCGTGACCGTGAAGCGGTAGACCTGCGAGTCCCCCGGCCACAGCCGCGGCACCTGCACCCGGGCCGGTCGGACGTTCCACCCGGCAGGCGTCACCAGCCGCAGCCTCGTGGCGGGCACCGTCGTGCCGCCCGTGGCGCTGACCGTGACCGACACGGTCCCGGCCTCGTCGTGCTCCAGCCGTTCCGGGGCCTCGATCGCGAAGCTGACCCCGGCAACGGCGACGTACCGGTGGCCCTTGCGGGCGGTGAAGGTGAGGCGATCGCCCTTCGGGGTGACCGCGATCCGCGCGCCGGTGGTGGCGTCCACCATCCGGTACGGCCCGGCGAAGAGCGGGCTGCGCAGCGTCACCTCGCCGGTCCGGCCGGCGGTCACCGCGATCTCGGTGGCGGCCCCGGCCGACCAGCGAATGTCGACGGTCAGGTCCCCGCGGGCGCGCAACCCGCGGACCGAGCCCTTCTTCCAGACGCTCGGCAGCGCCGGGAGGATGTGGACGTCGCCGCTCTGGCTCTGCAGCAGCATCTCGGCGATGCCCGCCGTGGCGCCGAAGTTGCCGTCGATCTGGAACGGCGGGTGGGTGTCCCATAGGTTGCTCAGGGTGCTCTGCCGCAACTGCTCGCTGAGCATCTTGTGTGCGTGGTCACCGTCCAGCAGCCGGGCCCAGAAGTTGATCTTCCACGCCTTGCTCCACCCCGTACCCCCGTCGCCGCGGGCGGTGAGCGAGACCCGGGCGGCGGCGGCCAGCTCCGGGTCGGTCAGCGCCGAGAACTGTGCCCCCGGGTGCAGGGCGTACAGGTGCGAGACGTGGCGGTGCTGGTCCGCGGGGTCGTCCAGGTCCTCCTTCCACTCCTGGAGCTGCCCCCAGGAGCCGATCCGCAGGCCTGGGTCGAGCCGGTCCAGCGCGGCCCGCAGCTCCCGACGGAAGGCGCCGTCCCGGTCGAGGATCCGGGCCGCCTCCAGCGTGTTGGTGAAGAGCTCCCAGACGATCTGCTGGGACATCGAGGCGCCGGCGGTGAAGTCGCCGTGTTCCGGCGAGTAGCTGGGCGAGACGACGAGCGTGCCGTCCCGCGGGTCGACGACCAGCTCGTCGAGCCAGAAGAGCGCCAGCTCCTTCATGATCGGGTACGCCCGCTCGCGCAGGAACCGTACGTCTCCGGTGAACCGGTAGTGCTCGTAGTAGTGCTGGGCCAGCCAGGCGCCGGCCTCCGGGAACCAGAACGACTCCGGCCAGTCGTGGACGCCGGTGAAGCCGTACGGGTTGGTCTCGTTCTGTACGACCCAGCCCCGGTTGCCGTAGATCTCCCGGGCGGTGACCCGACCGGGCGGCACCATCGCGTCGACGTAGTCGAAGAGCGGCGCGGTGGTCTCGGAGAGGTTGGTCGTCTCCGCCGGCCAGTAGTTCATCTGGATGTTGATGTTGACGTGGTAGTCGGCGCCCCACGGCGGGTTGGTCGAGTTGTTCCAGACGCCCTGGAGGTTCGCCGGCAACGAGCCAGGCCGAGACGAGGAGATCAGCAGGTAGCGGCCGTACTGGAAGAACAGCGCCTCCAGCGTCCGGTCCGCGGGCGAGGCACCGTTCCGGTAGGCGCGGAGCAGCTCGTCGGTGGGGATGTTCGGCATCTCCTGACCGATGTCGAGCGCGACCCGGTCGAAGAGCGCCCGGTAGTCGGCGACGTGCGCGGCGAGCAGCTCGGCGTACGGCTTGGCGGCCGCGGCGTCGACCGCCGCCGTGACCCGCGGATGGGGGTCCGGTCCCCGGTAGGTCGGGTACGCGTCGGCGTAGTCGGTGCCGGCGGCGAGGACCAGCGTGGCGGCGTCGGCCTCGGCCACCGTGACGGTCCCGTCGGCGCCGTCGGTGACCCGGCCGCCCTCGGCGGTGACCTGGATCTGCGACTCGTACCGGAGCCGGTTGTCGTGGAGGTTGCCGGCGAAGGTGATCCGGCCGTGCTCGGCGGTGACGGTCTTCGACCGGTTGTCCGGGGCGGTGACGCTGGCGGTGAACCCGACCCGGCCCGGCCGGTCGGCGCTGAGCCGGATCACGAGCACCTGGTCCGGGTAGCTGGCGAAGTACTCCCGGGTGTAGCGCACCCCGTCGGCCAGGTAGGACACCCGGGCGATCGCTCGGCCGATGTTCAGCTCACGGCGGTACTTTCGTACCTCGCCGGGCTCCTCGGTGAGCCGCAGCGACAGCTCGCCGAAGGTGTTGTACGAACCGAAGCCCCGCTTCGGCTGGCCGAGCCGGTTCGCCACGTCCGGCGGGCTCAGCCGACCCTGCTCGTCGAGCAGGCGCTGCACCTCCTCGATGGCGCCCGGGCGCGGCGAGGTCCAGTTGCCGAAGTCGTAGCCGGCGGCCGAGCCCGGGCCACCGGTCCAGAGGGTCTTCTCGTTGAACTGCACGGTCTCCGTCGCGACCCGCCCGAAGATCATGCCGCCCAGGGCGCCGTTGCCGATCGGCAGGGCCTGGGTCTCCCAGTCGGTGGCCGGTTCGTCGTACCAGAGGGTGAGCGGGTCCCGGGCGGTGGCGGCGTCCGGTCCGCCGCGGTGGGCGGCGGAGGCGGGAGCGGAGCTGGACCAGGCGGGTAGGACCGCGCTCAGCGCGGCCACCAGCGCGGCGGCCGTCAGCCGGCGCGATCCGCGCCGACGGTGGGAATCGTCCATGGGGGCCTCCGGTCATGCGTTGTCCGAGTGGTCGGCGGGGATGAGGACGCCGGCGGGGCCGGATCGGGCATCGGTCACACGCATCCGATGTTTAGCGGCGAGGTTACAAAGGACACTCCGGAGAAACAAGGGCGCGGCCTGCGGTGAGTCCGCCTGGGTCACGCGCGAACCGGCCAGATTTCCGGGCCGTCGTCCCGGGTTTTCCGGCACCGCCGGCGCGAGGCACGAGATCTCGATCCACGGTGGGCTCTTGTGCGGCGCCAAGGCGGCCTGATAGACATCGGATGTATTGCTGACCACGCGACGTTCTGGGGGCGACGGGTGAGGCTGTTGCGGGTAGGTGAGCCGGGTCGGGAGTCGCCGGCGCTGCTGGACGAGACCGGGCGGCTGCGGGACCTGGGTGGCGTGGTCGACGACCTGGATGGCGCATTCCTGGCCGGCGGCGGCGTCGAGCGGCTGGCTGGAACCGACGTCGACGGGTTGCCGATCCTCCCGGCCGACGGGCTGCGCGTCGGGCCGCCGCTGCGACCGGGCAAGATCGTCTGTATCGGCCTGAACTACCGAGACCACGCCGCCGAGACGGGCGCTCCGCTCCCGACCGAGCCGGTGGTCTTCCTGAAGGCGCCGGACACCGTCGTGGGACCGGACGACCCCGTCCTGCTACCCCGGGGCAGCACCAAGACCGACTGGGAGGTGGAACTCGCCGTGGTCATCGGGCGTACCGCCCGCTACCTGCCCGACGCCGAGGCGGCACTGGCCTGCATCGCCGGCTACACCATCTCGCACGACGTGTCGGAGCGGGAGTTCCAGCTCGAGCGCGGCGGCCAGTGGGACAAGGGGAAGAACTGCGAGACCTTCAATCCGCTGGGCCCCTGGCTGGTCACCGCCGACGACATCCCGGATCCGCAGAACCTGCGGCTGCGGCTCTGGGTCAACGGTGTGCTGCGGCAGGACGGCGACACCTCGGACATGATCTTCCCGGTCGCCGAGATCGTCCGCTACCTGAGCCAGTTCATGGTGCTCTACCCCGGCGACGTCATCAACACCGGGACCCCCGCCGGGGTGGCGCTGGGGCAGCCCGAGCCGAAGCCGTACCTGACCGCCGGCGACGTGGTCGAGCTGGAGATCGATGGTCTGGGGCGTCAGCGCCAGGCGGTGGCCCAGGCATGATCTTCACCGAACTGGAGATCTCCGACGTCCGCTTCCCGACCTCGCGCCAGCTCGACGGATCCGACGCGATGAACCCGGATCCGGACTACTCCGCCGCCTACGTCGTGGTGCGCACCGACGCCGGCGACGGACACGAGGGGCACGGATTCGCCTTCACCATCGGGCGCGGCAACGAGGTGCAGGCGGCGGCGATCGCCTCGCTGCGGCCGTACCTGGTCGGCCGGTCCGTCGACGACGTCCTGGCCGATCTCGGCGGGTTCTGGCGAGAACTGGTTCACGACTCGCAGTTGCGCTGGCTGGGGCCGGAGAAGGGCGTCATGCACATGGCGATCTCGGCCGTGGTCAACGCGCTGTGGGACCTGCGGGCCAAGCGTGAAGGGCTGCCGCTCTGGCGGTTGTTGAGCCGGCTCAGCCCGGAGGAACTGGTCGATCTCGTCGACGTCCGCTATCTCAGCGACGCCCTGACCCGAGACGAGGCGTTGCAGATCCTGCGCGCCGCGCGCCCCGGGCGGGCCGAACGCGAGGAACACCTGCTGCGCGAGGGCTACCCCGCCTACACCACCTCGCCGGGCTGGCTCGGCTATGACGACGACAAGCTGCGCCGGCTCTGCAAGGAGGCGGTGGCGGACGGCTTCACCCAGATCAAGCTGAAGGTCGGCGCGAACCTGGCCGACGACCTCCGGCGGCTGAGCATCGCCCGGCAGACCTGCGGGCCGGACTTCCGGATCGCCGTCGACGCCAACCAGCGCTGGGACGTGCCGCAGGCAATCTCCTGGGTACGCGAGCTGGCGCCCTACGACCCGTACTGGATCGAGGAGCCGACCAGCCCCGACGACGTACTCGGGCACGCGACGATCGCCCGGGAGCTGGCGCCGATCCGGATCGCCACCGGGGAGCACGTCGCCAACCGGGTGGTCTTCAAGCAGCTGCTCCAGCTCGGGGCCGTGTCGTACGTGCAGATCGACGCCACCCGGGTCGCCGGGGTCAACGAGAACGTGGCGATCCTGCTGCTGGCCGCCAAGTTCGGGGTGCCGGTCTGCCCGCACGCCGGTGGGGTCGGCCTCTGCGAGCTGGTCCAGCACATCGCGATGTTCGACTACGTCGCCGTCTCCGGGTCGATGCAGGACCGGGTGATCGAGTACGTCGACCACCTGCACGAACACTTCGTGGACCCGGTGGTGATTCGCCGGGGCCGCTACGTGGCGCCGACCGCGCCGGGCTTCAGCGCCACGATGCGGCCGGAGACGCTGACCGAGTACGCCTTCCCGCACGGCCCGGTCTGGTCCGGGGCGGCCGGGGGAACCTCGTCGGACCGGGAGAGGAGGACGCCGTGAGTGTGGACACGGAGGGTCGGGACGGCGGTGCCGGAGCCGCGTTGCAGACCCGCCTGGCCCAGCGCCCCGACATCAACGGCATCTACATGCAGGCCGGTGACGTCTTCCTGGCGCCGGCGCTCCAGGTGCTCAAGTCCAAGAACCTGCTGGTCCCGCCGACCGACCCGAAGCACATCGTCGTCGTCTCCAACGACGGCATCCCGCAGGAGTTCGAGGCGATCCGCAGGGGCGAGATCGATGCCACGGTCTCCCAGCCAGCAGACCTCTACGCCAAGTGGGCGCTCTACTACGCCAAGGCGGCGGCCGAGGGCAAGACGTTCCAACCCAGACCGACCGATCACGGCAGCACCATCATCGACGTCGGCAACGGGCTTGAGGACCAGCTCCCGGCACCCCTGGTCACCAGGGAAAACGTGGACGATCCCACGCTCTGGGGAAACCAGATCGGCAAGTGATGACCGGTCAGACGCGGTCCGCCGACTCCGCCGCCGGGGCGGTGGCCCGGACACCCCGGCTGGCCCCGGGGCTCGACCTCGGGCGTCCACAGGGCACGGCCGGCGACGAGCGGCCTGCACGCGGTCGAGCCTGATCCCGGGACCCTTCGGTCGAGCCGTCGCCGGGCGCATCCTGGTTGGAGCGGGTCGCCGCCGGGCTGCTCCGGCAGGCCAAGTCGATGCCGGCCGGGCGCGCCGATGCCGGGCGGTCAGCGGCGACCGAGGCGCGGCGCCGGCGGCCGGCCGGGAAGCGCGGCCGGCCACGCCACGGGCGGCGGGGGACCGGCCGACCCGGCAGCGGACGGTCCGCGGCGACACCCCGGCGCGGACGTCCGGGATGGTTGTTCGGGTGAGGCCCTAGGCTGCGGCGGGAGGAGTGGGAGGAGCGCATGGCGGTCACAGACGAGGCAATCGACAAGATCAAACAGATGATCGTCGCCGGCGAGCTGCGTCCCGGCGACCGGCTGCCTCGGGAGCCGGACCTCGCCGAGCGGCTCGGCCTGTCCCGCAACTCACTCCGGGAGGCGGTCAAGGCGCTCTCCCTGATCCGGGTTCTCGACGTCCGTCAGGGCGACGGGACGTACGTGACCAGCCTGGACCCGGCGCTGCTGCTGGACGCGCTGAGCTTCGTGGTCGACTTCCACCGCGACGACACCGTGCTGGAGTTTCTGGAGGTACGGCGGATTCTGGAGCCGGCCGCGACCGCGCTCGCCGCGCAGCGCATCTCCGACGCGGAGGTGGCGAAGCTCCGTGCGATCCTCGACAAGCTCGGCGACGCACCGACCATCGACGAGCTGGTCGCCAACGACCTGGAGTTCCACCGGCAGATCGCCGCCTGCGCCGGCAACAACGTGCTCTCGTCCCTGATCGACAGCCTCTCCGGGCCGACCACCCGGGCGCGGATCTGGCGCGGACTCACCCAGGAGGGCGCGGTGGCCAAGACCCGGGAACAGCACGCCGCGATCCTGGACGCGGTCGCCGCCCGGCAGCCGGAGCTGGCGCGCTCCTGGGCCACCGTCCACATCGCCGGCGTTGAGGAGTGGCTGCGGCGAGCCCTCTGACGGACCGGACGTCTCGTCGCGGCGGCCTCGTCCGCGCCGAGGACCATTCGGCCGGACACCGGCCCGGAGGACATGCCGTCCGGGCTGTCGGAAGCTCCTGGGCGCCGGACGGCGTGCGGGCGAGCCTGCCGGCCCGTACCTCCCCGGTCGGTGGGCGGGAGATGACGGCTGGTCGGGGGACTCCTCAGGTCGCCACCGCCGGGCGTGGGCCGGCCTGATTCGCCGGCTCGGGCGGGGTGTGGCAGATGTAGTCGCTGATCATGCGGGCCGCGCCCAGGAGGCCGGCCTCGTCTCCCAGCTCGGAGAGCGCGATGGGCATGTCACCGGTGGCCAGGGGCAGCGACGACCGGTAGACCACCGAACGGATCTCGGCGAGCAGCGCGTGCCCGATGCCCGCCACACCGCCGCCGATGACGATCAGGCCGGGGTTGAAGAAGCTGACCAGCCCGGCGAGCACCTGGCCGAGCCGGCGCGCGCCGTCACGCACCAGCCCCATCGCGTACGGGTCGCCCTCTGCCGCGGCCACGGAGACGTCGACCGGCGTGACGATGCCTGCCTCGCGCAGCCGGTTGGCCAGGTGGGGGGAGCGGCCGGACCGGGCGGCGGCGAGCGCGTCCCGGGCCAGCGCGGCGCCCCCGAAGAGGGCCTCCAGACAGCCCGTGTTGCCGCAGACGCAGACGGGCCCCTCCGGGTCCACCGAGATGTGGCCGATGTCGCCCGCGCTGCCGGTGGCGCCACGGTAGACCTCGCCGCCGGCGACGATGCCGCAGCCGATGCCCGCACCGATCTTGACGAAGAGAAAGTCGACGAATGAGCGGGCGACCCCGGCGTGCATCTCGCCGAGCGCCATGATGTTGACGTCGTTGTCCACGAGCACCGGACAGCCCAGCGCGGCGGCGAGCGTCTCCCGTACCGGGAAGCGATGCCAGGCGGGCATGAAGGGCGGCGACACGGGCATCCCCTCGCGGAAGCTCACCGGGCCGGGTATGCCCACGCCCGCGCCGGTGAAGCCCTTGCTGCCGGTCTCCACCCGCAGCTTGGCGGCCATCTCCAGGGCCTGACCGAGCACCGCGGCCGGCCCGTCGCGCAGGTCGGTGCGTTCCGTGAGCCGGCCGAGGATGTGCATCTCGCCATCGGTGACCGCGAGGTCGAGGGTGGTCGCACCGATGTCGATGCCGAGGTATCGGGTGGTCGCGGCGATCCGGACCACCGACGACCGCCGGCCGCCCCGGGACGCGGCCGGGCCCGCGGTGTCGACCAAACCCCGGTCGATGAGGCGATCGATCTCGGCGGCGAGCTTGGACCGGGAGAGTCCCACCGCGTCGACGAGCTCGGCGCGGGAGCGGGGCCCGCCATCGCGGAGGAGACGGAGGAGCGCCGCCTGGTGCCGATTGTCAGGCCACACGCCAAGCATTTCGACAAGATAGCGCAAAGTTTGATCTCAATCGAGAGAACTTTTAATAAGTTCATCAAAAGCTCTCGAAGCGTGGCGGTGCGGGGCTCGTGGCGGTCGCTCGGCCGTCGGGCGGGTCGCGGACCGGGACGCCCGCACGGGGGGCGGCTTTCCCCGACCGCCCGCGGCGGTGACGGCCCGTGCGGCGTGGAGGCCGCCGTTTCCGGCCGCCGAACCGTTGCCGCAGGTCAGCGGCGGGGTGACGGCGTCCGCATCGCATCGCTCGCCTGTGGGCTGTGGGCTCGACCCGTCGGCCCACCCGCCGGCCGCTCGGGCTCGTCGGGCGGGCTTTCGCCCGCTCGGGCAAAAGTTTGTTGGCTGTGGGTCTACCTTTCGACCGCCGTGAGGGTTAGCGTCTCGACTCAGACGTAACCCCTGTGTCCCAAGCGTTCCGCAGAGCACCTGTCACCGCAGGTCCGACGCGTTGACAGCGCCGGGCCTGAGGCGTCCACCCGTTCCGTTCGTCACGTCCCCCACCCTCTGCTCTCGTCGTCGACGGTGGCTCCAGCCGCCGAAGGAAGGTGGAGAAGCTCATGACCGAACGACCGTCCACAAGGGCGTTGACCCGCCGTCGGCTGCTCACCGTGTCGGCCGGCGCGGCCGCGGCCATCGGCGCCGCCGGACTGCCCGTCCTCCAGACCGGCGCACCGGCGCTCGGTGACAAGAAGATCACTGTCGAGCCGCTCATCCCCCCGCAGAACCGGGGCATCATCCTCTACAGCGTGCGGGACCGGATCACCGCGGCCCCGGACGACAGCGGCGTGCCGTACGGCTTCGAGCGGGTCCTCGCCCGGCTCGCCGAGATCGGTTACCGGGAGGTCGAGTTCGCCGGGTACACCCAGCACCCCTCGATCCTGGGCCGGCAGATCACGCCGAGGGAGATCCGCAAGATTCTCGACGACAACGGCCTGGTTGCCAACGGCACGCACACCCAGATCGACCCGGCGACGTTCGAGCAGCAGTTGGACATCGCCGAGGAGCTGGGGATGACGAACATCGGTACCGGCTCCGACCCGACCACCAGCCCGTACCAATCCGACTGGGACGCGGCGGCGGACACCTGGAACGAGCTGGGACGGCGGGCCAGGGCGCGGGGCATCAAGCTCTACACCCACAACCACGACGCGGCGTACGGCTTCCTGCTCGACGCCGGCCCGCTCGACGCGAACGGTCGCCCCACCCGCTCCTCGGGCGTACGGCGCCTGGAGTACTTCTTCAGAAAGACCGACCCGAAGTACGTCTTCTTCGAGATGGACATCTACTGGGCGTACGTGGCGAGGTTCAAGTACCGGACGTACACCAACCCGGCCGGGCAGGTGAAGACGGACATCTTCGACCCGATCCTCACCGTCGCCCGCCGGACCAAGCGGTTCCCGCTCTTCCACGCCAAGGACGGTGACAAGGCGCCCGACCAGGCGAACGGCTACACGATGGTGCCGTTCGGCGAGGGCGACCTGAACTTCCAGCAGTTCTTCGAGGTGATCGGGGAGCAGGAGTTCCACCACGTCAACTGGGAGCAGGACACGGCCCCGGGCGGCACGGCAAATCCGGGCCAGTCCCTGGCGTTCGCCGACCTCAGCTACCAGAACATGTCCGAACTGACCATCTACCGCCGCTGATGAGCCGGCGGCCTGTGGGAGCCCCGGGCCCAACTTCTGCTGGCTCGTAAAAAAGTTGTGCCACAGATCGATGAAAGCTCTGGACACCGAGAGCGGAAGGCTCCTAGTGTGTCGGACACGACACGCCGACGTTTCGCCGATGTGACCCGCTTCGAGGGAGGGTGCCGTGCGTACGGCTGAACCTCTGCACCTGCGGCTTCTGCGTCTACTGCGCGACCACGGCACGATCTCCCGGGCTGAACTCGCCGACCGGCTGGAGATGCCCCGGCCGCGCCTGCTCGCCGAGTTGGAGCGGCTGGTCGGGTTGGGTTTCGTGGCCGAGGCCGGCATGGCGGCGTCTCGGGGTGGTCGCCGGTCCACGTTGGTGGAGATCAGCCCTCATCTGCGGTTCGCCGCGGTGGATCTGGGTGCGAGTTCGATCGACGTGGAGGTGGTGAACGGTCGGCTGGAGCCGGTGGTGGCGTACGCCGAGGAAGCCGACATCCGGTCCGGACCGAAGGCGATCCTGCACCGGGTCAACGAACTGCTGGCCAAGGCGCGGGCGGACGGGGCGTACGAGCGGCTCGACGGCGTGGGGATCGGTGTTCCGGGGCCGGTGAGCTTCCGGGACGGGGTGCCGGTCTCGCCGCCGATCATGCCCGGCTGGGACCGCTTTCCCGTGCGGGAGTTGTTGACCCGGGAGCACGGTTGTCCGGCGGTGGTGGACAACGACGTCAACATCATGGCGATCGGGGAGCGGCACGGCGGGGTCGCGCACTCGGTGGACGACTTCCTCTTCGTGAAGATCGGTACCGGGGTCGGGTGCGGCATCTACCTGTCGGGTGAGGTCTACCGCGGCACCGACGGGTGTGCCGGGGACATCGGGCACATCCAGGTGGACTCACATGGGCCGGTCTGTTCGTGCGGCAACGTGGGGTGCCTGGAGGCGCTGTTCAGCGGGGCCGCGTTGGCGAAGGACGCGACGCTCGCGGCTCGGAGTGGTACGTCGCCGGCATTGGCCGAGCGGTTGTCGGCGCAGGGTGCGCTGACGGCTCGGGACGTCGCGGAGGCGGCCGGCGAGGGCGATGTCACCAGCATCCGGTTGATCCGC
>NZ_RJWA01000008.1 GCF_003762835.1 Micromonospora sp. HM5-17
CCGGCACTCGTCGTGGCCACCAGCTGACCCGTCGCACCGTGGGCGCCGTCGTGCGTCCAGACCGGACACCCGGGTCCGTCGGCACTGGTCCGGACGCGGACGCGCCCGCGTCCGGGCGGCCGGGCACCAGGGCGGTCGTACGGCGCGGTTGCCCCGGACCAGCCTCGCCGTACGACCGGCACCGGCGCTCGCGCCACGGGACCGGAGCACAGCGCCAGAGGTAGGGAACCCAGACCCCGGAGGGTTACATGGCTCCAGCTACCACCGCACCCCACGAGCAGAGGGAGCGACGTCTCACGCCTCCACCGGGGACTCGGGCGCCGGCGCTGTCCGGTGCCGCCGCGGCCGCGCTGACCGTACCGCTGATGAGCGCCGTCCCGGCGACCGCCGCATCCGACCGCGCCGCTGGCGCCGCGCCGGGCGGTCCAACCACCGGGCTCGACCACCGGACTGGTCAACCTGCCCTGGAGCGGGTTCTCCGGCGGTGCCGGATGAACCGTCGACCAACCCGGGTGGCGCGGCGGCACCGCCGGACCGCGCGGGGGGAGGTTGAACAGGATCCGCCCCAGACGTGGGGGCGGGAACGGACGCCGACCGCTCCCGCCCACCACGAGCCCCGTCCGCCTCGCCGGCCGGGCCGGGACGGCGTCGGTGCCGCCGACTCCGACGACGTCCCGGTGGTGCCATCCGGCAAGCGGGTGGGCGGGGCCCAAAGCATACATATCCGGCGATAGGGCCGACGGTATCCGATCAAGGTGGGAGGTCACCATGGCGACAGGGGTGTGGCTGGCGGGCGGGCGTGGTTCGGTCGCCGCGACCAGCATCGCCGGCGCGATCGCGATCCGGGCTGGGTTGGCCGATTCCACCGGCTGCGTGACCGAGCTGCCTCAGCTGCGCAGCCCGGCGCTGCCGGCCCTCACCGAACTCGTCTTCGGCGGTCACGACCCGGCCACGACGCCGCTGGGCAAGAAGATCGAGGCGCTCGCCGCCGCGGGCGTGCTGCCCGTCCGGCTGGTCACCGCGCTCGCCGACGACCTGGCCGCCGTCGAGCCGGAGATTCGTCCGGTGCCAGCGGCCCCCACCCAGGGCGAGACCGCCGCGCTCATCGCCGAGGACATCGTCGCGTTCCGGCGGCGGCACGGCCTGGATCGCGTGGTCGTCATCAACGTCTCCGCGACCGAGCCGGCCGCCGCCCCGCACCCCGGGCACGCCAACCCCGACGCGCTGCGGCGGGCACTCGACGAACCCGGGACGGTGCTCCCGCCCAGCTCGCTGTACGCGTACGCGGCGTTCACCGCGGGCTGCCCGTACGTGGACTTCACCCCGTCGACCGGGGCCCGCCTCCCGGCCCTCGACGCGCTCGCCCGCCACCACGGCGTCCCGTACGCCGGCCACGACGGCAAGACCGGGGAGACCCTCGTCAAGTCGGTGCTCGCCCCGATGTTCGCGATGCGCAACCTGCGGGTCCGTACCTGGTCCGGCACCAACCTGCTGGGCGGCGGCGACGGCGCCAACCTCGCCGAGCCGGGCCCCAACGCCGCCAAGGCCACCAGCAAGCAGCGCGTCCTCCGGGAGACGCTCGGGTACGAGCCGCAGGGCACCACCCGGATCGAGTACGTCGACGACATCGGCGACTTCAAGACCGCCTGGGATCTCGTCACGTTCAGCGGTTTCCTCGGTACGGCGATGCGGATGGAGTTCACCTGGCACGGCTGCGACTCGGCGCTCGCCGCCCCCCTCGTGCTCGACCTGGCCCGGCTGACCTCCGGCGCGCACCGGGCCGGCCGGGTCGGCCCCCTGACCGAGCTGGCCTTCTTCTTCAAGGATCCACTCGGTCCGGTGCCGGAGCCGACCGGCCCGGACCCGGGGGGCACGGAGAAGCCGCCCGGCGCCGCCGACCGGCGGGACCGGCAGCGGGCGACCGGTCCGGTCCCGCACGGGCTCGCCGAGCAGTGGGCGCTGCTCGCGTCCTTCGTCCGCGGGCTCGCCGATGCCTAGCCTGCGCTCTCTGGTGGAGCTGGTCCGCGCTCCCGCCGCGCTCTCGGTACCCGGCGACGTCGTCGCCGGCGCGGCCGCGGGAGGCGTGCTCGGCCCGCGCACGGCCGGGCTCGCCGCCGCCTCCGTCTGCCTCTACTGGTCGGGAATGGCCGCCAATGACTGGGCCGACCGCGAACTCGACGCGGTCGAGCGCCCCGAGCGCCCGATCCCGTCCGGCCGGATCACGCCGCCGCAGGCTCTCGGCGTCGCGGCCGGCCTCACCGCCGCCGGGGTAGGGCTCGCCGCCCTCGCCGGTGGCCGCCGCGCCCTCGCCGTGGCGCTCCCGTTGGCCGGGGCGGTCTGGGCCTACGACCTGCGGGCCAAGCACACCGCCGCCGGCCCCGCCGTGATGGCCGCCTGCCGTGGGCTCGACGTCCTGCTCGGCGCCGCGCGCGGGCGGCTCGCCCGGGCACTGCCGGCGGCGCTGACCGTCGCCGCGCACACGTACACGGTGACCGCGCTCTCCCGCCGCGAGGTCTCCGGCGCCGACCGCGCCCTGCCCGCCGCGACCCTGGCCGGGACCGCGGCCGTGGCGTTCTCCGCGGCCGTCTCCCGGAGAGCCCCAGGCCCCGCAGCGGGCCGGACGCCCCGCGGCGTCGGGACCGGCGCCCGGCTCGCCTCGAGGGTCGCGGCCGCCGTGCCCGGTGCGCTCGCCGCCTGGTACGCCGCCGGCTACGGCGCCGCCCAGGTCCGGGCCGCGGCCGACCCCTCCGCCGCCCGCGTGCGAGCCGCCGTCGGCGCCGGCATCACCGGCCTCCCACCGTTGCAGGGCGCCCTCGCCGCCCGCGCCGGGGCACCGGCGACCGGCGTCGTGGTCGCGGCCATCGCGCCGCTCGCCCGCCGCCTCGCCCGGAAGGTCTCGGCGACATGAGACCACCGCACGAGGAGACGCCGGGGGCCGTACCTGCCCGGGAACTCCGCCCCCTGCGGTTCGGGTACGGCACCAACGGCTTCGCCAACCACCGCCTCGCCGACGCGCTCGCGGTCGTCGCCGACCTCGGCTACGAGGGTGTCGCGCTCACCCTCGACCACGACCACCTCGACCCCTTCGCCCCGAACCTGGCCCGCCGCACCGCCGAGCTGGCCGCGACCCTGGACCGGCTCGGCCTCGCGGTGGTCGTCGAGACCGGAGCGCGGTACCTGCTCGACCCCTGGCAGAAGCACGCCCCGACGCTGCTGCACGACGACCCGGTCGCCCGGCTCGACTTCCTGCGCCGGGCGGTACGGGTCGGCGCCGACCTCGGGGCCGAGGCGGTCTCCTTCTGGTCCGGCGTCACGCCGCCCGGGGTGACCGACCCCTGGGATCGCCTGATCCGGGGCTGCGCCGAGATCGTCGAGGTGGCGGCGGAGGCCGGCGTGCCGCTCGGCTTCGAGCCCGAGCCCGGCATGCTCGTCGAGGACATCGCCGGCTGGCGGCGCCTGTACGCCGCGCTCGGTGCCCCGCCCGGCTTCGGCATCACCCTCGACATCGGACACTGTCGCTGCCTGGAACCGCTCTCCGTCCCGGACTGCGTGCGTGAGGTCGGCGACCACCTGGTCAACGTGCAGATCGACGACATGCGTCGGGGCGTGCACGAGCATCTGGAGTTCGGCGCCGGCGAGATCGACTTTCCGCCGGTGCTGCGGGCGCTGGCCGAGGTGGGGTACGCCGGCCTGGTCGCCGTCGAACTGCCCCGCCACTCCCACGCCGCGCCGGCCGTCGCGACCCGCTCCATCGACTTCCTCCGCCGGGCGGCAGCGTCGGCCGGCCTGCCGGTGACGCCGCGCCCACCCGCACCGCCGGACGGCCCACCGGCCGGACCGGCGGCGCCGTCCGGGAATGCGGGCCTGGCCGGAGACGCGGGTCCGACCACCCCGGACGGACAGGACCGGCCCGGCGGTCGGTCGGCGTCGGGCTCCGGGCCACGGCGCGGAGGAGAGCAGGCCGGCGCCGGGGCGGCCGGTGCCGGTGACGGCACACGTGGGGAGGCGAGATGACGACCCTGGACGAACTGCGGGCGGTCGTACCCGCGCAGGGATGGCTGGGGGAGGCGCTGGAGCGTGTCGCGGCCGACCCGGCCGCGATCGGGCGGCTCTTCCCGGCCGTCGGACGGCGGTGCGGGCGGGCCCCGCTGCCGGACGCGCCGGGCTGGAGCACCGACGAGGCGGCGCGGGCCCTCCTGCTCGCCGCGCTCCCGGCCGAGCGGGTCGCCGCGGAGGCGGAGACGCTGTACCGCTACGGCGACGCGGCCGAGAAGCGGGCGGTGCTCAAGGCGCTGCCCCTGCTGCCGGTCGGCGACGCGGGCGTGCCGCTGCTCCGCGACGCGATCCGCACCAACGACCCCCGCCTGGTGGCCGCGGCGCTCGGGCCGTACGCCCGGCGCCTCGACGACGCGGCCTGGCGACAGGCGGTGCTCAAGTGCGTCTTCATGGGCGTACCGCTCGCCGTGGTGGACCACCTGGACGAGCGGGCCGACGCCGAGCTCGCCACGATGCTCGCCGGGCTGCTGGAGGAGCGCCGCGCGGCCGGCCGCGACCTGGCTCCCGACGTGCTCGCCCTGCTCGACCGGTTGAAGGGAGTCTGATGCGCATCCTCGACCCACACATCCACATGACCTCGCGGACGACCGACGACTACGAGCGGATGGCCGCCGCGGGTGTCCGCGCCGTGGTGGAGCCGGCGTTCTGGCTCGGGCAGCCGCGCACCAACCCCGGCTCGTTCACCGACTACTTCGACTCGCTGGTGGGGTGGGAGCCGTTCCGGGCGAGCCAGTTCGGAATCCGGCACCACGCCACCATCGCGCTGAACCCCAAGGAGGCGAACGACCCCCGCTGCCGGGAGGTGCTCGGCCTGCTCCCGCGCTACCTGGAGAAGGACGGCGTGGTGGCGGTCGGCGAGGTCGGGTACGACTCGATGACCCCCGAGGAGGACGAGGTCTTCGCCGCCCAGCTCGCCCTGGCGATCGAACACGAGTTGCCCGCCCTGGTGCACACGCCCCACCGGGACAAGGCGCGGGGCACGAGGCGCAGCCTCGCGGTCGTGGCCGAGTCCGGCATCGACCCGGGGCGGGTCGTTCTCGACCACCTCAACGAGGTCACCGTCGGGCTGGTACGCGACACCGGCTGCTGGCTCGGTTTCTCCATCTATCCGGACACCAAGATGTCGCCGCCGCGGATGGTGCGGATCCTCCAGCAGTACGGCCTGGAGCGGATGCTGGTCAACTCGGCCGCCGACTGGGGACGGTCCGACCCGCTGCTCACCCGGGCCACCGCGGACGCGATGCTCGAGGCCGGCTTCACCGAGGACGACGTCGACCGGGTGATGTGGCGCAACCCGGTGGAGTTCTACGGCCAGTCGGGGCGGCTGGACGTCTCCGCGGTGGCGGAGACGGGAGCGACCTTCGCCGGCAACTCCATCCAGCGCGGGGGAAGCTGATGCACCTGAGCTACTGCACCAACGTGCACCCGGCCGAGGACTTCGCCGGGATCGTCCGGCAGTTCGACACGTACGCCACCGCGATCCGGCGTCACCTCGACGCCGACGTGCTCGGGCTGGGGCTGTGGCTGGCCGCCCCCCTCGCCGCCGAGCTGGTCGCCGAGCCGGCGCTCCGCCGGCGCCTGCGCCGTGAGCTGGATGCCCGTGGGCTGGAGGTGGTGACCCTCAACGGCTTCCCGTACCAGGCGTTCCAGGCTCCCGTCGTCAAGCTCGCCGTCTACCATCCGGACTGGACCGACCGGCGGCGGCTCGACTACACCCTGAACCTGGCCCGGGTCCTGGTCGACCTGCTGCCCGACCGGGCGACGCGCGGCTCCATCTCCTCGCTCCCGCTGGCCTGGCGGCGGCCGTGGGACGCCGCGCGGGCCGACGCCGCGGCGCGCCTCCTCGACGAGTTGGCCGCCGGGCTCGCCCGGATCGCCGAGGAGGCCGGGCGACCGGTGCGGGTCGGCTTCGAGCCGGAGCCGGGCTGCGTCGTGGAGACCACCGCGCAGGCCGTCGCCGCCCTATCCGGGGTCGACACCGAACGGCTCGGTGTCTGCCTCGACCTGGCCCACCTCGCCTGCGCCTGGGAGGAGCCGGCCGAGGCGTTGGCCCGCCTCCGGGCGGCCGGTCTGCCGGTGGTGAAGGTGCAGGTCTCGGCCGCCCTGGAGGCCGCTGACCCGGCCGCCGCGGCCGACGTCCTGCGCGGGTACGTCGAGCCGCGCTTCCTCCACCAGACCCGTTCGGCACACGGGGAGAGCGCCGACGACCTGGACGATGCGCTGGAGCGGGAGCTGGCCGGGCCGTGGCGGGTGCACTACCACGTGCCGCTGCACGCCGTGCCGGCCCGGCCCCTCACCTCCACCGTGCCGGTCCTGCGCGCCGCCCTCCGCGAACTGCTCGCCCCGCCCGAGCCGGCCTGCGACCACTTCGACGTGGAGACGTACACCTGGGGGGTGCTCCCGGAGGAGCAGCGTCCCCGCACGGACGCCGAGGTGGCCGCGGGCATCGCGGCCGAGCTGGCGTTCGCCCGTGCCCTGATCGACGAGTTCCCGCCCGGTCGGGCGCCGGTACCCGAGCGTGAGGAGGTCCCGTGACACCACTGGTCGTCATCGACGTGGTGGGGCTGACGCCCCGGCTGCTGGTGCACATGCCGAGGCTGCGTGCCGTGGCCGACGCCGGCTTTCAGGCCCCGCTCGGCACGGTGCTGCCGGCCGTCACCTGTACCGTGCAGTCCACGTTCCTCACCGGGGAGAAGCCCACAAGACACGGCATCGTGGCCAACGGGTGGTACTTCCGGGACCTCGGCGACGTACTGCTGTGGCGGCAGCACAACGCGCTCGTCGGCGGCGAGAAGCTCTGGCACGCGGCCCGGAGGGTGCGGCCCGGCTACACGGTGGCCAACGTCTGCTGGTGGTACGCGATGGGCGCCGACGTCAACTGGACGGTCACCCCCCGACCGATCTACTACGCCGACGGGCGCAAGGAGCCGGACTGCTACACCGACCCGCCGGAACTCCACGACGACCTGGTCGGCACGCTCGGCCCGTTCCCGCTCTTCACGTACTGGGGTCCGGGCGCCGGCCTTCCCTCCTCGCGATGGATCTGCCGGGCGGCCGAAAAGATCATGTCGGACCACGATCCCGACCTCACCCTCGTCTACGTGCCGCACCTCGACTACGACCTCCAGCGCTACGGTCCGTCGGCGCCGCAGGCGGCCGCCGCCGCGGCCGCGGTCGACGGGGTGCTCGCCCCGCTGCTCGATGCCGCGGCGGCCCGGGGTGCCACGGTCGTGGCCCTCTCCGAGTACGGCATCACCGAGGCCCGCCGGCCGGTCGACGTCAACCGGATGCTCCGCGCCGAGGGGCTGCTGCGGGTGTACACGCAGGACGGCATGGAGTACCTCGACCCGTGGACGTCGCGGGCGTTCGCGGTCGCCGACCACCAGGTCGCCCACGTCTACGTCAGGGATCCCGCCGACGTCCCCGCCGTCGCCAGGCTCTGCGCCGGCCTGGCCGGGGTGGGGGAGGTGCTCGACGAGGCGGGGAAGGCGGCGCACGGCCTCGACCACGAGCGCTCCGGCGAGCTGGTGCTGGTGGCCGAGCCCGACGCCTGGTTCACGTACTACTACTGGCTCGATGACGCGCGCGCCCCGGACTTCGCCCGGCTGGTCGAGATCCACCGCAAGCCCGGGTACGACCCCGCCGAACTCTTCTTCGACCCCGCCGCCCCGGCGGCGGCGAAGCGGCGGGCGGCCGTCGCGCTGGTCCGCAAGAAGCTCGGGCTGCGCTACCTGATGAGCGTGGTCGGGCTCGACGCGGGCGCGAAGGCGGTACGCGGCACCCACGGCCGGCTCCCCGCGCATCCCGACGACGCACCGGTGGTGATCTGCTCCGACCGCGCGGCCGCCCGCCCACGGCTCGCGGCGACGGAGGTCAAGGACTTCCTGCTCGGCCTGGCGGGGCTCCGGCCGTGACCGGGCGGAACACTCGAACCGGGTGGGGAAGCCGGATCGGGTGGGGCGCCCGGACCGACGGGCGCGATGCGCCGGCGGCGAGGCGAGGGCGGCCGTGAGCCTCGACGTCGCGCCGCAGACCGGACTGGACGACCTGCGCGGGCGAATCGACGCGGAGCTGGCGACGTTCATCGACCGGCAGGACCCGGAGTGGCCGGACGGCGCGCCCCGGGGCGTGCTGGCGACGCTGCGGCGGTTCGTCCTCGCCGGCGGCAAGCGGCTGCGCCCGATGTTCTGCTACTGGGGCTGGCGCGGCGCGGGCGGCCCCGACCGGCCCGAGGTCATCGTCGCGGCCGCGGCGCTGGAACTCTTTCACGCCTTCGCGCTGATCCACGACGACATCATGGACGGCAGCGACCGGCGCCGCGGCGAACCGTCGGTGCACCGGATCTTCGCCGAGCTGCACACGCGGTCGGCGTGGCGCGGTGACGCGGCCTCGTTCGGGCGCAACACCGCGCTGCTCTGCGGCGACCTCTGTGCCGCCTGGGCCGACGAGATGTTCCACGAGTGCGGCCTGCCACCGGAGCGAATCCACCGGGGATACGCCGTCTTCGCCCGCATGCGCACCGAGGTGATCGCCGGGCAGTACCTCGACCTGGTCTCCGGGGTCGGCGACGGCTCGGTGGCGAGCGCGCTCACGGTGATCCGGATGAAGGCGGCCCGCTACACCGTGACCCGCCCGCTCCAGATCGGCGCCGGCCTGGCCGGCGGTGGGCCGGAGCTGCACGAGGCGTACGCCGCGTTCGGCGACCCGCTCGGCGACGCGTTCCAGCTCCGCGACGACGTGCTGGGCGTCTTCGGCGACCCGGCGCTCACCGGCAAGTCCACCCTGGACGACCTGCGCGAGGGCAAGCCGACCGTGATGATGGCGCTTGCCCGCAGCCGCGCCAACCGGGCCCAGGCCGCGCGGCTGCGGGACCTCTTCGGCAACCCCGACCTCGATGCCTCCGGCGCGGCGGAGCTGCGGCGGATCATCGTCGACACCGGTGCCCTGGAGCGCATCGAGCAGATGATCCGGGTACGCGCCGACGCGGCCATCGCCGCCCTCGCCGAGGCCCCGATTCCCGCCGAGGTGTACGACGCCCTCGCCGCGCTCGCCGAGTCGGCGATCAACCGACAGTGGTGACCGGGTCTCCCGGCGCCCCACCGGCCGACGGCGCGGCCGCGTCCGCCGGACGCCACCGCGCCGCCGAGGCCTGCCGACCGCCGCGTCAGCGCCGCACCGTCCGCCGACGGGACAGGTAGAGGAGCGCCACGCCGCCGATCAGCAGTGCCCCGCCGAGGCCGAAGAAGGCGATCGTGTTCGTACCGGTGAGGGCCAGGCCGCCGCCCGAGCCGGACGCCTCGGTGGTGCCGCCCGCGGTGGTCGGTCCGGCGGGGGACGGCTCGCGGCGGGTCGGCGTCGGGGTGGCGGTTGCGCCGCCGGACCGCTCCGGGTCCGGTTCCTGCCCGTCGGATCCCTGCCCCGATCCGGGGCGCTCCTCTCCGCCGGGCTCCTGCCCGGGAGAGCCGTCGCCGGGCTGCCCGGTGGGCGGCTGGTCGCCGTCGCCCGGTTGGTCGGTGGGTGGTTCGTCGTCGCCAGGCTGTCCGGTGGGTGGCTGGTCGCCGCCGGGGTCGTCGGCCGGTGGCTCCTCGGCGCCCGGCTCGACCTGGATCCGGACGGAGTCGAGCGCGGGGATCTGGTTGGCGCGCGCCATCATCGGGATGCGGTGCGACCCGTCGCCGGCCCACGCCGAGCACTGCGCGAGCCCGGCGGGCAATCCCGGAACCTCGATGATCACGCGGTCCGGCTCGCTGCCGCCCTTCCCGTCCTCGGTGGCGACGAAGAACGCGGGCACCGGAGCCGGGTCCGCCGCCTCCGACGTGCTGGTGAGCATCCGGCAGGCGGTGTGGAAGTGCCCCCGGACCAGGCCCTCGTCGGTGAGGAAGGAGCGTTCCAGGTAGTAACCACCCTGCCCGGCCGGGAGGAACCGGTCCCGGACGAGGTTGCGGGTGCTCACGACGAGCCGGAACGGCTGCCCCGCCCGTACCCGCTCCGGGGCCTCGGTGATCAACAGCGTCGGGTTCCGCTCCGCCGCGCCCACCTCACCGAAGGCGGTGGAGACGCACCGTCCACCCTCCTGGAAGCCGGTGTGCGCCGGAAGCTTGCTGTTCGTGCAGTCGTCACCGAGCGGATCCAGACCCCCGCCGGGTGCGGCACCGCCCGGATCGCCCGGTGTCTCCTCGCCGCCGTCCGGTTCCGCGCACGTCGGCGGTGACGCGGACGGTGTGGCCGCGTTCGCGGCGGTGCCGCCGTCGCCGGTGCCGTCGGATCCGGTCGCCGTGGGGGAGGGCGACGACGGGGGATCGCAGGCGGGGGCGCGCCGCGCACTCTCCGCGCGGGAGTCGGGAGTGACACCGACCAGGGCACCGAACACCAGGAGTACGGCGGCCACGGCGAACACCCGCCGACCCACACCGAGGCTGACGGGGGCGTGACGGTGTCCCATGTGCACTCGACCTTTCGGATACTCGTACGGTCCGACCTCGGACGGCGACATCCGGCTGCCGTGCCGGGCGACCCTTTCGGCGCCGGTCGTGGGAAGGGGCAGGCAGGTGACGTCGGTGCCGCGCGAAATCGGCCCGGGGCCGGACCCACCGCGCCCCGCGGGTCGCACCCACAACGTAGGAATCGGTCGGCTGCGAATCAAACCGCCGTCGCGAAACTGTGCTTCTTTTCAGCCGGAGTTAATGGAAACCTATGACATCGAGCATCATCAGGGTCGATGGCGGTGTTGGTGGCGCCGGTCGATTCCGCAACCTGATCGACGCCCCGCCGGGGTCGGCGGCGCGCGGTGCGAGACCCCGTTGGCTCAGCCCAGGTAGCCCCACTCGGCCAGCGGCTTCTCCAGCACCCGCTCGACGGCCGCGAGCTGGGCGGGGCTGAGTTCGTCGCGGTAGGCGGCCATCCGGTCGGGAGCGAAACGGTAGCGGGCGAACCCCTTCTCGAATGCGGGCGACCAGTCCAGGCCGAGGAAGTCGAGGATCCGGCCGACCTCCTGGCGCGGCGCCGCGAGCAGGTCCTCGTACCGGATGTCGAGCCACTGACCGGCCGGATGCCGCAGCCGGGCCTGCCCGAACGCGTCCATCAGCATCCGCCAGCCGAGTGCGGCGAGCACCGGGAAGGAGCCGCCGGACTCCTCCCACTCCTGCCGCAGCGGCTCCGGCAGCGGGCCGTAAAGCCAGTTGTCCGGCCCGCGCCAGCCGTCCCACCAGCCCATCTGGAGCCAGGAGTTGGCCACCGCCCGCCCGTCCCGGACCACGTGGACGACCCTCACCTCCGGGTACGCGGCGGAGAACAGCCCGGTACGCGGCCAGCCGGTCACGTGGTGCGCGAACAGCTCGCAGCCCTGCCGGGCGCGGCGTTCGTCGAAGAAGGCGCGGAGCCGGCGGGCCACAAACGGGGTCAGGTCCTCGGCGAGCAGGTCCCGGTAGGGCCGGGAGAAGCCGGCCAGGACGTGCCGGTCGAGCAGGCCGTACGCCTCCGAGGGCGCGATCCGCAGCCGCCCACGCTCCCACAGCCGGCGGCTGTGCCGCAGCGAGGTCATCCCGGCCGGCCGCGGCGCCGAGCGGCGGTAGAGCGGCCCGTTGAACCGCCCCTTGAGGTTGAGCCGGGGGAGCTTGTCGTCCAGCCCGGAGACGAACCCGACCGCCGGATGCCGGCAGATCAGCTCCTGGACCAGGGTCGAGCCGCACCGGCCGGTCCCCACCACCAGTACGAGCATGGTCAGCCCCCCTGCCCGTGGGCATCCGGTGACGTCCGGTGGCCACCGAGCGGCGTTGCGGGGTGGTCGCGTGGACCGGTTTCGGATCCGCCGCCGGCCGGCGACGTGCCAGCGGTGGTGGCCCGCGTCGGGCGGGCGGTGAACGGTGGCGCGGGACGGCGTATCGGGTAGCCGAACCGGCGCAGCAGTGGCCAGGTCAGCGCCGTCACCACCGCGTACGCCCACCGCGGCAGCGCGGTGACCCACTCGTTGTCGGCGACGACGCTCACCACGCCGGTACGGTGCCGGGCCGGGTTGCCGGCGACCGAGTGGGTGGGCGCGAGTCGGACCGTGTCCGGGGTCGGGAACGGCAGCTCGCCGGGGTCGACGCCGACGAACCCGGCGATCCGGGCCACCGTTCCGGCCGGGTCGGCCACGAAGTCCTCGTACCGCACCCGAAGGTAACGCCCGGTGCCGGCCCAGAGCCGCAGCGTCGTGGCGTTCCAGACCAGCCAGAGCAGCGCCGCCTTCCAGACCGGGGGCCGGCTCATCAGCCGGTCGTCCAGGTCGCCGTCGAGCCGGCGGCGCCGCCGCCAGGAGAAGGCGGTCGCCCGCGGGTCGCGAACCAGGTGCAGGACGTACAGGTCGACGCCGGGCAGGTCGCCGAGCAGCGCCCCGTACGGTGGGAGCTTGGAGGAGTCGACGACGACGCGGCCGGCCGGCGGTGGGTTCGGGACCCGGGCCGGTTCCGACTCCCCGGCGGCGCTCGGCCCGGAGGGCTCGGCGGGGGCCGGTACGGCGCCGACGTGCCGGGCGATCGCCGGGTAGAGCCGGGCCAGCCGGGCGTCGTCGGGATGGCCGGGCACCGAGGGCTGGCCGCGGCGGTGCCGGCGCAGCAGGACGGGGAGCCGGCGGATACGTAGCCGGCCGCCGAGCCGCGCCGCGACGCCGGCCGGATCGGACCCGGGCACGTCGCGCAGCACCGCCGTCCAGACCGGGCAGGAGCGGAGGGGCCGCCCGCAGCCGCAGGGTCGGTTCTCCACCAACCCCCGCCGCCACAGGTAGCGCACCTCGCCGGCGGCGACGAACCCGGGAAGCTGGCCGAGGATCGTGGTGACCAGGGTGCTGCCGCTGCGGCCACTCCCGGCGAGGTAGAGCACCCGGACCCGGCTCACCACACCGCCTCCGCGTCCGCCCGGGCCGCCGCCGTACCGCCGGTCGATGCCGCGGCCTCGGCGTAGAGCGCGCGGATCCGCGCCAGGTGCGTCGCCGGAGCGAAGTCCCGCGCCACCTTCGCCCGGGCGGCCCGGCCCATCCGCCGGGCGCGGGCCGGGTCGGCGAGGATGCCGCGCAGCGCGGCGGCGAGCGGTGCCGGCGCGTCGGCGGGGACGATCTCGCCGTCCACGCCGGGCTCCACCAGTTCGGGGAGTCCACCGAGGTCGGTGGTGACCACGGGGATGCCGCAGGCGAACGCCTCCAGTACCGCCATCGGCTGGTTCTCGTGCCAGCGGGACGGCACCGCCGCCACCGCCGCCGAGCGGAGCAGCGTGTGCAGGGTCGGCTTGTCCAGCCGGCCGTGGAACCGGACCCGGCCCGGCGCCCGACGGGCCGCGAGCGCCTCCAGCGCGGGCCGGGCCGGCCCGTCGCCGGCGATGTCGACCGGCACCCCGGCGGGCAGGGCGGCGGCGGCCTCGATCAGCACGTCGACCCCCTTCTCCGGCGCGAGTCGTCCGGCAAAGACCACCCCGCCGGGCCGTCCGGGGGTGGCGGCGGGGGCCGCGACGGCGTCCGAATCGACGAAGTGGTTCACCACCCGGAGCCGGTCCGGATAGACCCCGGCACGACGCAGGATGTCGGCGAGGAACCGGCTCGGGCTGACGAAGACCCGCACCGGGTCGTACGCCTGGAACGTGCGGTGCAGCCAGGACTCGACCGCGAGCACCGCGCTGCGGGAGAACGAGCCGTCCTTGCAGCGGCGCCGCATCGCCCACAGTGGACCGCCCTCCACGCAGGCCAGGCAGGGCCGGCCGCGGTCGAGGAGCTGGTAGCTGGGACAGGCCAGCTTGTAGTCGTGCAGGGTCAGCACGCAGGGGACCCCGGCGGCGCGGGCCGCGGCGAGAATCGACGGGGAGAGCTGGTGGTAGATGTTGTGCAGGTGCACCACGTCCGGCCGGAACTCGTCGATCACCCGGGCCAGGCCTCGCCGGCTCGCCGGTGACCAGATCATCCGGGCGGTCGCGGCCACCCGTGCCCCCAGACCCGGCGGGGGCGGCTCCAGGTCCACCCGGGGCGGGAAGTGCCGGGCGTACGCCAGCGACGGTTCGTTCTCCGGGTGCGCCATCCCGAAGTACGCGACGGTGTCCCCGGCGGCGCGTTGCAGCGCGGCGAGATCGAACAGGTAGCCCTCGGCACCACCGCGACGGTAGAGGAACTTGTTCACGTGGAGCACGCGCATCGACTCGGCCCGCTCATGTCGATGGGGTACCCCCGGATCGGTTCTGGACGGCCGGGAGCCTGTCCCGGGCACCGGTCACGGTATGCGGGGCCGGTCGGGGCGTCCAGTTCGGAGATCTTATGTACCTGAAAGGATGATCGTCGCGTGCCCTTCCGGCCCGCCGTCCTGGCCTCCGCCGGAACCCACCGACTAGCCTTGCCGTTCGGTGGGGAGGGCCGCTGACCCGGTCCGGCGGATCAGGGGGCGACCGGAGCGAGGAGGACCGTGGTACGCGAGGACGAACCCTCCGCACTGGCGTACACCGCCCGGCGGGTGGCGCGGCACCTGCGCTGGGCCCGTACCGAGGGGATTCGGCGGCTGGTCGAGGAGGACCGGCTCAACCCGGTGGAGCGGGTCGGCACGGCGCTGCGCAAGCGGCGCTGGCGGGCCCGGCACGGCGTACCGCCCGGCACGGCGGTGCCGGTCTACCTGGTCGGGCTCCAGCGCTCCGGCACCAACATGCTGGTCCGCGGCCTCGACGCCGCGCCCGAGTTCGAGGTGCGGAACGAGAACGACCGCACCATCTTCCACCGCTTCACACTCCGCTCCGACGAGGTGCTGCGCGCCGCGATCCTGCGCAGTCGGCACGCGTACGTGCTGGTCAAGCCGCTCTGCGACAGCCACCGGGTGGACGAGCTGCTGGCCCTGCCCGGGCTCGCGCCGGGACGGGCGCTCTGGGTCTACCGGGACGTGGCCGACCGGGCCCGCTCCGAGGTCGCGAAGTTCGGCGACGCCAACCTGCGGGCGTTGCGCGCCATCGCCGACGGCACCATCGGGCGGCGCTGGCCGGGGCAGCGGCTCGACGCCGAGACCGTGGCGCTGATCCGCGGCCTGGAGCCGGAGCGGATGGACCCCTACACCGGCGCCGCCCTCTTCTGGTACGTCCGGAACAGCCTCTTCTTCTCCCTCGGCCTCGACCGCCGAGACGACGTGTTGCTCTGCCGGTACGAGTCGCTGGTCGCCGACCCGGCCGGCCAGCTGCGCCGGCTCTGCGCGTTCCTCGACTTCCGGTACGACCCGCGGCTGCACGCGCACATCGCCCCGCGCTCCGCGCCCGCCCTCGGCGTTCGCCGCGCTCCGTCCGGGGGTGTCGACCCGCTGCCGATCGACCCCCGGGTCCGGGCCCGCTGTGCCGAACTGGCCGCCCGGCTCGACCCGGTCGCCGCCCGTCCCGTCCCGGGCGACCCCGGCACCGGGGCCGTCGCGCCGGCCGTCGCCACCCAACCCCGGCCGGAAACGGCGGCAACCACACCCGTCCCGCCGGCCGTCGGCACCGCACGCTTCCGGGGTAGCTCGTCGAGCCGGGAGGCGGTCCGGTGACCGCGCCTCCCACCGGGCCGATCTTCCTGGTCGGCTGCCAGCGCTCCGGCACCACCATGCTGCGCCTGGTGCTCGACTCGCACTCCCGACTCAGCTGCGGCCCGGAGACCCGGTTCCTGCCCGACCTGCGGCGCCTCGTCGATCGGGACTGGGAGCGGCTGTCCCGGTTCGGCTTCCCGCGCGAGGACTGGCTGCGCCGGATCGCGGAGTTCTTCGGCGGGATCCACGCCGACTATGCCGCGTCCCGCGGCAAGGTCCGGTGGGCGGACAAGACCCCCCTCTACGCGCTCTCGCTCGACTTCGTCACCGAGGTCTTCCCCGACGCGCAGATCGTGCACCTGATCCGGGACGGCCGGGACGTGGTGGTCTCGCACCGCAAACGGTTCGGCTACTGGTCGGCGGTCAAGTGCGTGGTGAAGTGGCCCCGCTACATCCACACCGCCCGGCGGTTCGGGGCCACCCTGCCGGCCGACCGCTACTACGAGCTGCGCTACGAGGAGGTGGTCGCGGACCCGGAGAAGGCGCTGCGCGGCCTCTTCGAGTTCCTCGGCGAACCGTGGGAGGACGGCGTACTCGACTACGCGACCAAGCCGCACGACGTGGCGCGGAAGTACACCACCGAGGCGGACCAGCGCCGAGCCGCAGCCCGGGTGGAGAGCGCCATCTACCCGTCCCGGGTCGGGACGTACCGGCGGGAGCTCGATCCGTTCCTGCGACTGCTGGTCTGGATCTTCTCCGGTCCGACCCTGCGGAAGCTGGGCTACCGGTGAACCGGCGACGACCGGGTCGGGCCGTCCGGCGGGTGTGCGTCGCCGCGATGGCGGCCCTGCTCGGTGCCGGGCTGCTCACCGGCTGCACCGCCGACGAACCCGAGCCGCCGCCTCCGTCGCCGGTCGGCTCCGCACCGACCGTCCCGCCGGGCGGCGCCGCTCCGGCCGGGACCGGGGTACGGAATCCGTTCGGCGCCCACTGGGACTGGTCCCGCCACGACCGGTTCGCGCCGTACCTCGGCAAGCTCGCCGGCTCCGCGACCTACGCGGAGCTGACCTGGTGCGACGTCGAGCGCACCCCGGGCAGTCTCGACTGGTCGCAGGTGGACCGGATCGCCGACCGTAGCCGGGAACTCGGCATCACCCTGCACCTGAAGATCCGCACCGGGACCTGCTGGGCGACCGGCGGGACCGCCCGGTACACCCGGGGCGCGGCCGGGAAGACCGAGTCCAGGATGCCCGCCGACCTGGCCGCCTACCGCCGCTTCGTCCGCGGTGTCGTGGCGCGGTACGCCCCGCGCGGCGTGCACGAGTACGCCGTCGAGAACGAGGTGAACTCGCCGAGCTACTGGGCGGGCAGCCCGGAGGAGTACCAGACCCTGGTCCGCGCCGCCGCCGAGACGATTCGCGCCGCCGACCCGCAGGGGCGGGTGGGCGACTCCGGGATCAGCAGCGTCGCGTACGGCATGGGGGTGGCCGACCGGCTGCTGCGGGCGGGGCGGGAGGCCGACGCGGTCGCCGCCTACCGGGCGTACTTCCAGCGCCGCATCGGCACCCGGGGCCAGCAGATCCCCGAGGTGACCGACGCGGCCCGGCTGCGCGACGTGCTCGCCACCCCGACCGCCGCGCGGAGCCTGCGTTTCCTGGCCGCGACCGAGGAGCTGCTGGCCGACGGGACCGTCGACATCCGCCAGCTCCACTTCTACGAGCACTTCACCGGGGTGCCTCCGCTCCTGGACTACCTCCGCGCCCGCACGCCGGCGGGCACCCCGATCCAGGCCTGGGAGGTCGGCCAGTTCTGGGAGGACGGCGACGGCGACGCGGCCAGCCGGGCCGCCGAGCTGGTGAAGACCGTGACCCAGTTGGTGGCCGGCGGGATCGACCAGCTCTGCTGGCTGCCGCTGGCGTACAACCCGAACAACCGGGCCGGTGCCGAGGTCCGGTACGGGCTGCTGGACCCGGACGGCACCGAGCGCGAGGCGGGCCGGGCGCTGGCCAGCCTCGCCGAGGCGGCCCGGGACGCCACCGTCGCCCCGCTACCGCCGGACGCGGCGGCGGTGCTGGCCGGGGTCGCCTTCACCCGGGGCGGCAGCACGACGCTGGTCCTCTGGTCGGCGGCGGGCGCGCCGGTGACCGTGCCGGCCGCCGCGACCGCCGAGTCGGCCACGGTCGGCGCCCCGCCGCGGGTCGGCGGCCCCACCACGATCACCGCCATCCCCGTCCTGCTCCGCGCCGACCGTCCGGTCGCGGACCTCCTGGCCGGCGTCGGCCGCTGAGCGCGTCGGTCAGCAGGGGGCGGTGTCGGGCCAGGGGTCGGGCCAGCCGAGCAGATCCGCGAGGCGGGCGTTGTGCGGGGCGAAGTACGCCCGCAGCCGCGCCCGCAGCTCCGGGGTCAACTGCGACGGACCGACGTCGACCCGGCGGGTGTGTCGGGCGAACGCCGCCGGCGTGAACGGCGGCAGCTCCAGGAAGCGCAGGATCCCCGCGTACGTCCCGGCCGGGTCCGCGGCCAGCTCCTCGCTGCGGACCACGTACAGCCGTTCCCGGGGCAGCACGGCGAACCACCGGTCGAGCTGTTCGGCGTACCGGCCCCGGGCGAGGTACGAGTGGTTGCGCAGGGCGTGGTGGGCGGCGGCGGTCTCCGGGCCGGACCGGAGCGCCCGGGCCAGCCGCTCCTCCTCCGCGTCCAGCGCGTCGGCGAAGCTCAACGGCTCCGCCCCGTAGGACCGGGTGTGCAGGTAGTGCGAGTAGGCCCGCTCGACCGGATCACGGAGCAGCGCGACGAAGCGCGCCTCGGGCAGGGTCGCCGCCACCCGGGCCGGCACGCTCGGGTGGAAGAGGTAGTAGGGGCTCGCCTCGAAGCTGCGGACCCCGGGCGGGGTGGTCGGGAAGTGGGCCCGGTACCAGCGCTCGCCGCGCCCGTAGTGGAGGCTGAAGAACTGCAGCTCCTTGCCGGTGGCGGGCCGGACCTGCGGGTGGGCGGCCAGGTAGCGGTAGAGCGACGTGGTGCCGCAGCGCTGACCGCCGATGATCAGGAAGTCGGGGAGGCGGCCGGGCTGCCCCGGCAGCGCGGCGTGACCCCAGGCCCGGGTCGACCGCACGGTGCGCCGCAGCCAGTCGGTCACGGTACGGCGGCCGGGCCCACTCACGGTCCCACCGCCCCGGTGCGCCGCGTCGGCACCTCGGCCCCGGTTCCGGTCTCGGCGCCGCCGGTCCGGGCCTGCCGCGCCCCGGAATCGGCGTCGACCTCGGCCTCGAGGGCACGCCGGCCGCCGCGCCGGATCACCGCGCGCAGCACCATGAGGTCCTCCCGATCCAGCCCGAGCGCCAGCACGGTACCGAGGTAGCCGACCACGATCACCGCCAGCCCCACCCCGAGCTGCGGGCCCCAGCCGGGTACCAGGCCACGGACGACGTACCCGAAAAGGAGGGCGACCACGGCGGCACCGAGCCCCTTGACCAGACCGGCGGTCACCGGCAACGACCGGACCAGCGCGCGGACCTGCACCACCCGGGCGACGTTCACCGCGGCGAGCGAGACCGCCCAGGCGACCGCGGCGCCCACGACGCCGTACGTCGGGATCAGCCAGAGGTTGAGCGCCACGTTCAGCAGCAGCGCCGCCACGTTGTCGGCCATGTTGACCGCCACCCGGCCGGACATGGTGAGCACCGTGCCGCACGGGCCGGTCACCGCGTTGACCACCTGCCCGAGGGCGAGGATGACGGTCACCGCCGCCCCGGCGACGAAGTCCGTCCCGCCGACCAGGCGGAGCAACTGCTCCGGAAAGACGAGCAGCGCCACGAAGGCCGGCAGGGAGAGCCGCGCGACCCAGCCGGTGGCGGCGGCGTAGATTCGGCGTACCTCGGGCATCCGGCCCTGGTGGTAGAGGTGCGCCAGGTAGGGGCCGAACGCGGCGTTGATCGGGGCCAGCACGAAGACCGCGACCGTGACCAGGCGGGTGGCGACATGGTAGACGCCGATCTCGTCGTTGGCGTACAGCCCGAGCAGGAGGGTGTCGATCCAGATCAGACCGGTCGAGGCCAGCGACGACGCCCAGCTCACCGTCGAGAAGCCGAACAACTCGCCGGGCCGGTACGCCGGGGGCGCCGGCGCGATCCGGCGCAGCAGCCGGGCCAGCGCGCCGAGGGCGAGCGCCGCCGCCGACCAGTTGGCGATCACCAGAGCCCAGAAGGCACCGGTGAGCCCCGCCCCGAAGGCGAGCGCCACCGCGCTGGCCAGCAGCCGGGTCACCGGCTCGTAGACCTGCCCGACCAGGGTGAACGGACGCTGGGTCCGCCAGCCACGGGTCGCCGCGAGGGCCGCGTCCAGCACGGTGCTCGCGGGCAGGGTCAGCGCCACCAGCCGCAGGCCCAGATCGAGCCCGGGGTCGTGCAGGACGCCGGCGAGCCAGGGGGCGGCGACGGCGAGCGCGACGGCGATCAGCGCCGACGAGCCGGCCGAGACGGCGAGGCCGAGCCGGATCGTGCCGCGTACCGCGGCCGGATCGCCGTCGGCGAGGTGCACCGCGACGAAGCGGGTCAGCCCGGCCCGGAACCCGGAGAGGGACAGCAGCCCGAGCAGCGACAGCACGGCGTAGCACTGGGCGTACCGGCCGACCTCCGCGATGCCGAGGGCGCGGGCCAGCAGCAGCATCACCAGGAACGCGGAGGCCTGGCCCAGCACCGCGCCGGCCAGGTTGAGGCTGCCGCCGCGGGCCATGCCGCGCAGGTACCGGCCGCCGACGCCCTCCGTCGACCGGCCCACCTCCGCGGTCATCCGGTGGATCCGTCCGTCACGACCGGTCCCCGGCCGCCCCGGGGTCGGGCCCGTCGCCGGCCGTCCGGGCATCCGGTCCGACGCCTCCGGCACCCACCGTGGCCGGCACACCCACGCCGTCCGCCGGGCCGGTCGGCTCCGGCTGGGCCGACGCCGGCCCCGCGGCAGACGGCGGGGCCGACCCGGGCGCGGAGGCCGGCCCGGCGCCCGCCGCGCCTCGCCCCCGGGACAGCAGCTCCAGGAGCGCCACCAGCAGCACCGCGACCACCAGGCCGGCCCCGGCGACCGGCAGTGCGGTACGTGCCAGCAGCCGCATCCGGTCGACCTCGCGTACCGGGCCGACGCTGGTGACCTTCGCCGGGTCGGCGGCCTGGGCCTGTGCCCGCGCCGCCTGCAACCGTCCCCGTGCCTGGGCCAGCGCGCTGGTCGCCGCGTCCCGCTGGGCCAGCAGCGCCTGGTAGTCGGGGAGCTTCGGGCCGATCTCGTCCAGGGTGCGCTGGGCGTCGGCGATCGCGTCGGCCGCCGCGTCGGCGCCTCGCGTGTTGCCGACCGCCTGCATCTGGAGCCGCTGCTGCCGAAGGCTGGCCAGCTCGCTGAGCGCCGCCTGGTAGACCCGGTCCGGCTGGGACACCTTGTTGGCCTTCTCCCAGTCGCTGATCGCCCGGGTCGCCGCCGTCACGTCCGCGCTGGCGGACTCGACCTCACCGGTGGCGATCTCCACCTGGGACGAGAAGAGAAACGAGAGGGCGTGCTCGGTGGTCGCGCCGAGGACCGGCGCCACCACCGCCCGGTCGGTGCTCTGGTAGCTCACCTCGAGCTGGCTGCTCGCGCCGACCTGGGTGACGGTGAGCCCGTCGCGCAGCGCCTCGACGTCGACGCCGGTCGCGGCGGAGACCTCGGCGAGCACCGTCGGCGCGGTCACCGCCGCCCCGAAGGCCGCCACGAACTGGTTCGCCGCCTGGTTGCCGCTGTACTGGGAATCGCCGCCGACCAGCGCGGGTGCGGCGACGTACGCGGTGGCGGCGTACCGCGTGGGCGCGAGCAGCACCAGCGCCGCGGCGGCGCCGGCGGCGAGGACCGGCACGGCCACCAGGAGCCAGAGCCGCCGCCGGGCAACCCGCAGGTAGTCGATGATCTCCACGTCAGCTCCTGAGTGCGGTGGGCGGGGAAGGAGAGAGCGCCCCGGCCGACGGCCGGGTGACGGGGGCCGCCGGGCGGCGGGCGACGGCGCTCGCCGCTGCCGCGAAGGCGACGAAGTACCAGAGCGTGACCACGTTCGAGATGGCATTGGAGGCGGCGCTGACCGCGACGAAGGCGACGGCACAGCCGGCGAACCCGACCGCGATCCCGCGGTCGAGGCTGCCCGGGGGCGCCCGGCGCAGCGCCGTCCGGGCGGTGTGGAGGCAGAGCAGGAGCATCGCGAGGTACGCGGCGAGCCCCAGCAGCCCGGTCTCGACGTACGCCCGGAGGAAGTCGTTGTGTGGTCGCTTCGCCTCGTCGGTCTCGCGCTGGGTCATGTTGGGCCCGATCCCGGTCACCGGGTTCCGGTCGGCCAGCTCCACGATCTCCGTCCAGTACGTCACCCGCCAGGCGAGGGTGTTCCCGGTCGGCCCACCGCCGATCGCCCGCTCGTCGGCGAGCTGGGCGAACCGGTCGCCGACCGCGGGGAACAGGGCGGGGCCGGCGACGGCGACGACCGCGAGCAGCGCGAGCAGGCGACGGCTGCGGTGCAGCACCGCCACCACGACGAGGCCGAGCGCCGTCCCGAGGATCGCGCTGCGGGTGTTGGTCAGCAGGAGGAAGAGCAGCGAGAGTCCGAGCAGGACGCCGAGCGCGATCCGCAGCCGACGGGAGAGGAACCGGTAGATCCCGAACCCGAAGACCACCATGAACATCAGGTAGCGCCCGAAGGTGGTGGACTGGCTGAACGGGCCGCTGATCCGGGTGAAGTTCCCCTTGACCTCGGCGGGCGGGTGGCCGAGTGCGGAGAGCAGCACCGTGTAGCCGAGCGCCAGTACCAGCGAGGCGTAGCAGGCCAGCAGGACCCGGCGCAGGACGGCGGAGTCCGGCATGAGCTGTTCCAGCACCACGAACATCACCACGACGGTGAGCACCCGCAGCGCCTCCAGCAGGCTCGGCTGCGGCTGGGCCGCGCCGAGGGCGCTGACCAGGCCGGTCGCCCCGACCAGGAGCATCGCCCAGCCCAGCGGGGAGCCGCGGAGGCGGCCGTGGGCGCGTACGCGGGCGGCCAGCCAGAGCCCGGCGGCGAGCAGGAACAGGACGGCGAGCATGGTGGACGGGTCCAGCAGCCGGGCGGCGTCGGCGTCCGGAACCCGACCGGCGACCGGTCCGGAGATCTTGAACAGGTCGACACAGGAGCGGATCGCGAGCATCACCAGCAGGTAGCCGGCGAACCGCGTCAGCGCGAGGACGGCGACCGCGACGCCCGCGGCCACGGCGAGGGGCAGCACCACCGCCACCCGGTTCCCCTCGGCGAGTGCCCTGCCGGAGACGACGGCGACCGCCGCGGCCAGCGTCGTGGCCACCCCGACGCCGACCGCCCCGACCCTCACTCGCACGGACGCGCCCCCTGTCGTCGCTGACGTGGTTGACGGATGGCGCCACGCCCACCGTGTCGTCACCGGCCGCCGGACCGGCCCGACCTGGCCCGGCCCGAAAGCCGCCTCAATCTAGCCGGGCGGGCCCGGCGGACAGAAGTGGACGACGCGGCGAGTCCGGCATCCGTTCCGCGGCCGGTGTCCGACGCGGAGCCGGGGGACGGCGGGGGCGCGGGGGGCGGTCGGGAGGCCGGCCGGGCGAGGTCGAGGTAGAGGCGTTCCAGCTCACGGGCCGCGGTGTCCCAGCTGTACTCGGCGACAACCTGCTCGGCCAGCTGGACGGCGCCATCCCGCTCGCCGGGCAGGTCGGCGACGAGCCGGGACAGGGCCCGTACCAGGTCGTCCTCGTCGCCGTCGCGGAACAGCCGCCGTCCCGGTCCGTCGGCCCGGAGCACCTCCAGGTGCGGGGCGATGTCGCTGGCGACCACCGGCAGGCCGTACGCCGCCGCCTCGAGCAGGGTCAGCGGCAGCCCCTCGAGCCGGGAGGGCTGGACGAAGCCGGCGGCGTTGCTGTACAGCTCGGCGAGGAGGTCGCCGTAGACGAAGCCGGTGAAGACGATCCGCTCGTCCCCCTCGGCGGTGCGCCGCAGCCGGGCCACGAAGTCGTCGCTGAACGAGGAGCCGCCGACCAGCGCCAGACGCAACCCGGTCGGCACCCGGCGGAACGCCCGGACCAGCAGGTCCGCGGCCTTCTCGGGGACCAGCCGGCCGACCAACATCAGGTACGTGCCGGCGGTCAGCCCGAACCGGGAGGTGATCTGTCGGGGCGGGAGCCGGCGGGGCGGCACCACCCCGTTCGGGATGTACCGGGCGGCCCGTCCGAACCGGTCCCGGTAGTGGGCGGAGAGGCCGCGGGAGACGGCGATCCGCTCGTGGGGGACGTACCCGCTGAGCCAGTACGCCGCGCCGAGCACCGCCCGCGCCCCGGCGCCCCACTTGTCACGCTGGTTGTCGAGGCCGTGCACGGTGAGCACGACCCGGGCCCGGGAGGCCACCCGCGGCAACGGGGCGACCAGGGCCGGGCCGAGGCCGTGGTAGTGCAGGATGTCCGGGCGCTCGGCCATCGCGGCGATGGTCGAGGCGGTGGAGTGCACGATGGCGTCCAGGTGCTTGCTGGCAATGGTGCGGACCTGCCGCAGCCGTACGCCGCGGTACCGGTCCAGCGGCACGCTGCCGTAACTCTGCCGACAGTAGACGGTCACCTCGTGGCCGTACGACGCGAGCCGGCTCGCCAGCTCCTCGACGTGCCGCTCGATTCCGCCGTACGTCGCCGGCATCCCCTTCTGCCCGATCATCGCGATGCGCAGCGGTCGCCAGTCCGGATGCCGCACCCTGCCTCCCTGTGACTCGGCGCCCCGTTTTCCCAGCTCGGAGGCCCGGCGCGTGGTGTCCCAGCTCCCGTGGCGCGGTGCTTTCGGCGAGCCGCCTCGTGCCACCCCGGCCACGCACGGCCAGATCGGCCGCCGGGCAGCCGTCGGGAAAAGATCATGCTCCGATCCGTCGATCTCCGGAAGGGGCTGACCGGGTCGACGATCACACGGCGCCGGAGGACGTTCCTTCTGCCGGGGACGGGGTCACGGCCGGCCGGGTGGACGGGCCCGGCGGTCCTGCCGCGACAGCGGCGGTCGCCGGGCGTTCGTCACGCCGGTGCAGGCACGGGCGGTGGACGCCGGACCGTCAGGGTTTGCGGGCGACGCCGACGAGGTTGTGCAGCGGGCGCGGTGGGTCGCCCGGGGTGGGGTCGGGGCGCCACCGGGTGACGTCCACCAGCCCGGGCTCGACCAGTTCCAGGCCCTCGAAGTAGCTGGCGATCTCCTCGGGGCTGCGCATCGCGTACGGCGGATTGGCCGACTCGTTCCAGATCCGCATCACGTCGTTGAGTTCCTGGTTGGTGTTCGTGCCGTCGACGACCACCAGGTAACTACCGCTGGGAAGGGCGGCCATGATCCGCCGTACCACCGACCGGGCCTCCTCGACGGTGGGCAGGTGGGCCAGGATCCCGGACAGGATCACCGCGACCGGCTTGGCGAGGTCGAGTGTCCGCGCCGCCTCCCGCAGGATCTTCTCGGTGTCGCGAATGTCGGCGTCGATGTAGTCCGTGGCGCCCTCGGGGCCACTGGTCAGCAGGGCTCGGGCGTGTACGAGGACGAGCGGGTCGTAGTCGACGTAGACGATCCGGGACTCCGGGGCGACCGCCTGGGCCACCTCGTGGGTGTTGTTGGCGGTCGGCAGCCCGGTGCCGACGTCCAGGAACTGCCGGACGTGGGCCTCGCCGGCCAGGTACCGCACGGCCCGGTTGAGCACCGCGCGGTCGGCCCGGGCGATGTCGACGATGATGGGGTACGCCTTCGCGATCTCGTCGCCGAGGGCCCGGTCGACGGCGTAGTTGTCCTTGCCGCCGAGCCAGTAGTTCCAGACCCGGGCCGTCTGTGGGACGGTGGTGTCGATTTTGGACCGGGAGATCTGCTCCCCGCCGGACAGATGCGTCTCGTTGGTCACCGGTAACGCCTTTCGATCGGCCGCCGCCCACATGGCACGCGCCGAGAATACACGCGATCACCGATACGACTCGTCGAGCTCCCGAATGAGCTGCTCCAGGATCCGGACGGTGTCCGTCAACGGCGCGGCCTCGACGAACAGCCGGTTCACCGCGTCGAAGTAGCAGTCGACGTCCTCCCGCTTGTCCAGGTAGAGCGCGCTGGTCAGCTGTTCGATGTAGACCAGGTCGGGCAGGTCCTCCTCGGCGAAGCGCAGGATCGTGAACGAGCCGCCGGCCGCGGCGTGCCCGCCGGCGGCGAGCGGGATCACCTGGAGCCGCACGTTCGGCAGCTTCGTGACGATGCCGATCAACGCCTCGAGCTGGTCGCGCATCACCCGCGGGCCACCGACCGGGCGCCGCAGCGCGGCCTCGTCGATCACCGCCCACAGCGTCGGCGGATCCGGGCGGGTGAGCAGCTGTTGCCGCTCCATCCGGAGCCGTACCCGCCGGGCGACCTCCTCCTCGCCCGCGGTGCCGAGCCCGAGGCGAACCACCGCGCGGGCGTACTCCTCGGTCTGGAGCAGTCCCGGGACGAACTGGACCTCGTAGGTCCGGATCAGTGTCGCCGTCGCCTCCAGTCCCAGGTACCGCTGGAACCAGTTCGGCGTGATGTCGCGGTACGCGTGCCACCACGCGGGCGTGTTGGCCTCCCGTACCCGGGCCAGCAGCGTCGCCCGTTCCTCGCCGTCGGGGACGCCGTAGAGCGTCAGCAGGTCCCGGACGTCGCGCTCCTTGAAGCCGACCCGGCCCAGCTCCATCCGGCTGATCTTCGACTCGGATGCGCGGATCGCGTTGCCGGCCTCCGCCCGGGTCAGACCCCGCTCCTCACGCAGTCGCCGGAGCTGCGCGCCCACCAGTACCCGGACCGCCGTAGGGCCGTCGCCGGGGACGTCCCGCCGCGGCAACCGACTCATCCCGTACCTCCGGTTCTACCCGACGCCAAGCATGCCACCGGCCATCCGCCTGAGCTACCGGCCGCGCCCCTCGGCCGGGGCTGTCATCGGGCCGCCGATCGGGCGGGTCGGCTAGCGGCTCCGGGTGAAGGTCCGGCCCGGCCCGTCGGCCGTGGTCGCGACGGTGAGGGACCGCCCGTCGTCCGCGAGGTGGATCAGCAGCGTGACGGAGCGCTGCTCGTCGCCGGCGACACCCACCTCGTCCGTACCGGTGAGGACCAGGCGGTAGCGGTGCGCCGGGGCTCCGGTCCCACCGTCGACCAGCGGCTCCAGCCGCCCGCGGTAGGTCAACGGGTCGCCCTCGGCGACGTACACCGTCGAGCCGTCCGGCTGCACGGTCAGCGAGGCCACGTCCGAGGGGAAGTCGCCCTGGTACGTCCACCGTCCGGCCAGGGGCCGGAGGGGGTTGGCGTCCGGACCGGGTGACGCCGTGGCCGGGCTGGGCGGCGGTGTCGTCGTGCCCGACGCGCCCTGGCGCGTGGCGGGACCGGTCCCACCGTCGTCGGCGCCGCAGGCCCCCAGGACCAGGGCGGACGCCAGGACCAGCGCCACGCCCGCGCGTCCCGCGACGCCGATTGCTCGGCCGGCGGCTCCGCCGCTGTCCATGGTCTGCCTCGTCCTCCTGCTCCGCCGCGTCACCGTAGCGCACCGGTGCGGCGCCGGCCGCCACCGACCTGTGCGACATCTGTGCGCGCGACCGACATCGATGTGCGTCGACGTATCGGTGCCGGTCGGTAAAGCCAGGAGGCATCCGTGTACCTCGTGCGGCGCCGCCCGCTCGGGCTGGCATCGGCAGTCGTCATGGCGGTCTCGATCCTCGGCGGGGTGCCGGAGTCGGCGGTCGCCGCCCCCGGGGACGACCTCTCATTAGCCCGGGAACCGTCGGTGCCGGCCCGCCCGGTGCGGGTACCGGACGCGGAGCCGGGCATCGTCGAGCAGCGCGCACTGCGTACCATCCCGACGGTCTCGTGGCCGAAGCCGGGAGCGGCCGAGGTCACACTGGAGCCCGATGGCGCAGGGCGGAAGGAGGCCGCCCGGAGCGCCGTGCGCACCGCGCGGACGAAGGCCGGTGGCCTGCCGGTCGCGGTCGGTGCGCCCCGCGACGACGCGGGTACGGCGGCCCCCGGCCGGGTCCGGATCGAGCTGTTGCCGCGGCAGCAGGACCGGCTGCTGCTGCGGGTCCGGCGTACGGACGGGGTGGCCGCCACCGGTCGGGTCGGAGTACTCGCCGAAGGAGTGCGTCGTCGGCAACCTTCCGGCACCCGACTCGAACACCAAGCGCTGCCACCCGGCGCGGTGGACGCCGGACGGGCAGGCCGCCGAACGCGAGGACTGGTTCAACAAGTACGTGGTCACCCAGGTGACCGAGGCGGACCGCACCACCGGCCTGCCGCCGACGGTGACCCGGATCGAGTAACCGGGCACGCCGGCGTGGCGGTTCGGCGACGCCGACGGCCTGGTGGCGGAGAACCGCAAGACCTGGTCGCAGTGGCGCGGATACGACCGGGTCCGTATCCACAAGGGCGATCCCGACGGCGTCACCAGTGTGATCGAGTCGCTGTTCTTCCGCGGCATGGACGGCGACCGCACCGCGTCCGGCGGCCGGAAGGAAGTTGTCTACCCCGACTCGACCGGCAAGCCGGTTCCGGACGCCGATCCGCTGGCCGGCACCGCGCGGGTGAACACCACGTTCGCCGCCGACGGCACGGTACGGGAGAAGGAGGTCACCTGCTCCGGGTCGGCTTCCAGCTCGTCTACACCGATCAGTACGGCGAGGGGCACCCTCCCGATCCGGAGCAGATGGATGAGTGGATGGACAGCCGGGACGGCGACGACGAACACCCGTACACGTCCGTGCTCCGCGGCGCCGTGACACCGCGAAAGATAAAGGTGGACAGGTATGGCAACATCACGCTCGGCGGGCAGCCCGCTGACTGACGGAGCCGGTGACCAGGTGTGGGAGGCGGTCGCGCGGCTGGTCGAGGAGTGGGCCGACCGGTTCGCCGGGCGGCTCCGGGCCACCGTTCCCGACCTGACGGTCCGGGTGCGCCACGACCACGTCCGGTCGGCGGTCGAGTACGGGAGCTGGGTGGAGCTGAACCGGGGCACCGCGGCACGGGACGCCGATGGCGTCCTCGTCGAGCTGCTCTTCATGGGCGACACCCGGATCGCCGACCTGACCGTCTACGAGCAGGGCGAGGTGGTGCTCGTCGACGAGGAGCTTCCGTACGACGAGGCGGGCGGCACCGAGCAGACCCTGGCCGTCACCCGGCGCGCTGGACCTGGTCGACGGGCACGTCGCCGAGATCGAGGCGGCGTTGCGGTGACCGCGGGGAGCGGCCGTCCCGGCCGGCCGCTCCCCGCCGGTTCGCGCACGTGCCCCGGACCGCGACGGGTCGGGGGCGTACCGGCCGACGGGCGTGGTCAGCGCCGTGGCGCGGGCTCGCCCGCCGGCCGACAGCAGCGTCCTCATTCGCCGTCAGGTGGGGTCGGTGGTGCCCGTCTGGCAGACCGCTTCCGCTCGGGCGGTGGGACCGGGGTCGGGCCGTCGGGCGCCCCAGGCAGCCTCGACCAGGGCGGGGAGGACCTGGGCGGCGGATCCGCGTAGGTTGAGGGTGCAGTCCTGGTCGAGCGGCGTGGGTTCCGGATTGACCTGGATCACGGCCGCGCCGGAGCGCGCCGCGACCCGGGGGATCGTGGCGGCCGGGTACACGACGCCGGAGGTGCCGACGACCAGCAGCAGGTCACAGGCGGTGGCGGCGTCGACCGCCGCGGCCAGGGCAGCCTCGGGCAGCGCCTCCCCGAACCACACCACGCCGGGCCGGACGAGCGCGCCGCAGTCCCGGCAGCGCGGCGGCGGCAGCCGGCGTCCCTCCTCCGGTTCGGTGTCATCGTCGAGATCGGTGAGGGTTGCCGGGTGGGCGGCCTCCGCGGCGCAGCGGGGTGCGAAGAGACTGCCGTGCAGGTGGACCGGGGCCGGGGATCCGGCCCGCTCGTGCAGGTCGTCGACGTTCTGGGTGATCACCACCGTCCCGGGGACCATGGCCTCGATGGCGGCCGTGGCCAGGTGTCCCGGGTTGGGCTGCGCCCGGCGCACCCGGGCACGCCGCCACTCGTACCAGCCCCAGACGAGCTCCGGATCGGCCTCGAACGCCTCCGGGGTGGCGAGCTGCTGGGCGTCGAAGCGGGCCCACAGCCCGGTGAGATCGTCCCGGAATGTCGGTACGCCGCTCTCGGCCGAGATACCCGCACCGGTGAAGACGACGATCCGACGAGCCTGCCGGAGCAGCACGGCGGCTTCGGGCGGCAGAACACTCTCCATCCGAGAGATCCTGCCACCGCCGTCAACATCCGGTCCCGGCCCGGGCCGCGCGGGACCCCGGACCCGTTCGAGGTTCGGGGTCCCGCCGACCGTGTCGGGGGATGCCGTCACCGCATCCGATCACTCATGCTCGGCACCGCGTTCGCTACCGCGGGCGCCGGGGCACGTCGGAAGAGCCGGCCTGGCCACCAGGTGGCCCGGCCGAGGTGCAGGGCCAGGGCCGGAACCAACAGGCTGCGGACGAGGAACGTGTCGATCAGCACCCCCACCGCGACGATGACGCCGGTCTGCACCGACGGGACCAGCGGCAGGACGCAGAGCGCGCCGAAGGTGGCCGCCAGGACGACACCGGCGCTGGTGATCACGCCGCCGGTGACCGTGAGGGCGCGGAGTACGCCCGGGGCGTGGCCGAGCGCCGCCGCCTCCTCCCGGGCCCGGGTCATCAGGAAGATGGTGTAGTCGACGCCGAGCGCGACGAGGAACAGGAAGGTCTGTAGCGGCAGCCCGACCCAGAGCCGGGGATGCCCCATCAGGTCGAGGATCAGCCCCGCACCACCCAGCGCGGCCAGGTACGACAGCACCACGCTCGCCATCAGCAGCAGCGGCGCGACCAGCGCGCGCAGCAGCACCACCAGGATCAGCAGCACGACCGCCAGGATCAACGGCATCACCACCCGGAGGTCCCGGTTGGTGATCTCGGCGGTGTCCAGCTCGTAGGCGGTGTCGCCACCGACCAGCGCGTCCGCGCCGGGCACCGCGTGCACCGCGGCACGGATCCGGCTCACCGTCGCCAGCGCCGCGTCACCGGTCGGGTCGGTCGTCAGCGTGGCCCGCAGCCGGACCCACCGGCCGTCCGCCGAACGCTCCGGCTCGGCGACCGCCGCCACGCCCTCCACGGCCCGGGTCGCGTCCGCCACCGGCCCGGCGGCCTCGGCGGCGGCCAGGATCTCGACCGGAGCCGTGGTGCCGGCGGGGTAGTGCGCGGCGATCAGACGCTGCCCGGTGACCGAGCCGACCTCCCGGGTGAAGTACTCGTTGCCCGGCAGACCGACGCTGAGGGTGGTCATCCCGAGGGCCAGGACGCCGAGCGCCAGCGCGGTGCCGACCCAGGTGACGCGGGGCCGTCGCCCGACGGCGTGGGCGATCCGTGCCCAGACACCGTGGTCCGCCGTGACGTCCCGGTCGGCGAGGTCGGGGGAGTAGCGCGGAACGAACGGCCAGAACAGCCACCGGCCGCAGATCACCAGCACGGCGGGGAGAAGTGTCGACATCGCGACCAGCGCGGCGGCGACCCCGACCGCGCAGACCGGACCGAGACCACGGGTCGACGGCAGCTCCGCGGCGAGCAGGCAGAGTAGACCGGCGGCCACCGTCGCCGCCGACGCGCACATCGCGGGCAGGCACCGGCGCAGCGCCACCGCCATCGCCGCGTGCCGGTCGGCGTGCCGCCGCAGCTCCTCGCGGTAGCGCGCCACGAGCAGCAGTGCGTAGTCCACCCCGATGCCGAAGACGAGCACGGTCAGGATGTTCTGGCTCTGGAAGTCGACGACGAGCCCGCCGTACCTGGCGAGCAGGTAGACCACCGCGCTGGCGAGCTGACCGGCCACCCCGGCGGTGAGCAACGGGATCAGCCAGAGGACCGGACTCCGGTAGGTGATCAGCAGCAGCAGGGTCACCGTGGCGACCGTGGCCAGCAGCAGGGTGAGGTCCATCCCGGCGAAGGCGTCGAAGAGGTCGGAGTCGGCCCCGGCCGAGCCGGTCAGCGCGGTCTGCAAGCCCTCCGGCGCCCCCGACGACAACCGCTCCTTCACCGGTCCGATCGCGTCAGACTGCTCCTCGTCGGTGCCGGCGAGCGGGAAGCTGAGCAGCAGGGCCCGTCCGTCCGCGCTCGGCATCGGCGGCGGCACCCGGCCGCCCTCGGCGTACCGGGCGAACGCCGTCCGGTCCCGGTCGACCTTCGCCCGGTCCGCCGGGGTCAGGCCGGTCTCCCGGACGTACACCGCGACGGCGATCAGGGCGTCCGACTCCGGGAACGCGGCCGCGGCCCGCTCCGCGGCCCGGCTCGTCTCGGCCCCGGCGGGCAACGCCCCGAGACTGTCGTTGTTCTGCACCTCGGTGAGCCGGAGCGCGAGCGGTCCCATCAGCGCCGCGACGGCGACCCAGAGGGCCAGCACCGCGTACACGGCGCGCCGACCGGACAGTACGCCGGCCAAACCGTGCCTGGACATACGAATTCCTCCTGAAGGATGCGAAGCGACCGCAGGCGGATCAACCCGGGTTCGGCCCGGTGGCTGTCGCGGTCATGCGCGTCCTCGATCCAACGCGGCGGCAGCACCGGTGGCAGGAGTGGCACGTCCCGGACCGGGGGTGGGCCTAGCACCACTGCCCATGCCTCGGTGGGCCCGCAGAATGAGCGCATGGACCCCGGCCTCGATGTGCTCCGCTCGTGGGTTCGCCCCCGGCTGCGGTACGCCGGGCAGGGGCTGCTGCTGGCCCTGCTCGCGGCGACCGCACACGTCACGCTGTTCGTGCTGTCGGTGGTGGCCCTGGTGTGCACCGTGCTCGGCGTCGGGCTGTACGCCGTCCCGGCGGTGACCGCCGCCGTACGAAGGCTGGCAGACCTGAACCGGCGACTGGCCGGCGCGTGGACCGGAGTCGAGGTGCCGGCACCCTATCGGCCGCTGCCGGCCGGGGCCGGGGTGTGGAGACGCTACGGCTGGGTGGTCACCGACCCCGCCACCTGGCGGGACCTGCTCTGGCTGCTGCTCGCGATGCCGGTCAACCTGGTGCTCGGCGTGCTGCCGTCGGCCCTGCTCCTCTACGGGGTGGAGGGGGTCGTCGGCGTGCCGCTGCTGCTCTGGCGGCTCGGCGCCTGGTACGGCTACGGCGTCATCTGGCCGATCGACGGCGCGTTCGACGCGCTGCTGACAGTGCCGCAGGGAGCACTGATCGCGCTGCTCGGGCTGCTGGTCGGCGACCACGTCCGGTGGTTGCAGGCGTGCGTTGTCCGCGCGCTGCTCGGCCCCACCCGGGGTGCGGCGCTGCGGCAACGGGTCCAGCAGCTCACCGAGAGCCGAGCGGAGACGGTGGACGCCCAGGCCGCCGAGCTGCGCCGGATCGAACGGGACCTGCACGACGGCGCCCAGGCCCGGCTGGTGGCCCTGCGCATGAGCATCGGGCTGGCCGAGCAGCTGATGACCCGGGACCCGGAAGCCGCGCAGAAGCTGCTCGCGGAGGCCCGGGAAACCAGCGCACGGGCCCTGGGCGAACTGCGCGATCTGGTGCGCGGGATCCATCCGCCGGTGCTCGCCGAGCGGGGCCTCGACGGCGCGGTCCGGGCCCTCGCGGTGGCGCTGCCCATTCCCGTCGAGGTCGATGTGGACCTGCCGGGCCGGCCGCCGGCGCCGGTCGAGTCGGCGGCCTACTTCGCGGTGGCCGAGTCGGTGGCCAACCTCACCAAGCACAGTCGCGCCCGGCACGCCTGGGTCCGCCTCCGGCACGACCGGGGGCGGCTTACGATGGTCGTCGCCGACGACGGGGTGGGCGGCGCCGACCCGAGTGCCGGGACGGGGCTGCGCGGAATCGAGCGACGGCTCGCCGCCTTCGACGGCACGGTGTCCGTGACCAGCCCGCCGGGCGGAGGTACGACCGTGACAATGGAGCTGCCGTGCGAGTTGTCATCGCCGAGGACCTCGCCCTCCTCAGGGACGGGCTGACCCGGCTGCTCCAGGCGTTCGACTTCGAGGTGGTCGCCACCGTCGACAATGGACCGGCGCTGCTGCCGGCGCTGACCACGCACCGGCCGGACGTCGCCGTGGTCGACGTACGACTGCCACCGACCTTCACCGACGAGGGCCTGCAGGCGGCGATCCAGGCCCGGGCCCAGATTCCCGGCCTGCCGATCCTGGTGCTCTCCCAGCACGTCGAGCAGCTCTACGCCCGCGAGCTGCTGGCCGACCGGGCCGGCGCGGTCGGTTACCTGCTGAAGGACCGGGTCGGCGATGTCGGACAGTTCGTGGACGCGGTGCGCCGGGTGGCGGCGGGCGGGACGGTGATGGACCCCGAGGTCGTCGCCCAACTCCTCGTCCGGCGCGAGACGAAGCCGCTGCACCGGCTCACCCCACGCGAGCGTGAGGTGCTCGGGTTGATGGCCGAGGGACGGTCCAACGCCGCGATCGCGAACCGGCTCTTCGTCACCGAGAAGGCCGTGAGCAAGCACATCAACAACATCTTCGGCAAGCTCGGCCTGCCTCCGTCCGAGGACGACAATCGCCGGGTGCTGGCCGTCCTCGCCTACCTGAACGCCTGAGCGGCCGAGCGGGCACCGGCGCCGCCCCGTCCGCCCGGCCGGGCACCGCCGCCCGCACGGCGGTGCCGGCGCCGCCCTGGGGACGCGGCGCCGGCACCCGCTGCGGCGTCAGCCGTCGGTGCCCAGTGCCGCCACCGGCGTGACCCGGGCCGCCCGTCGCGCCGGCAGCACCCCGGCGAGGGCGGTCAACGCGATGAGCGCCGCGAAGACCCCGAGCAGGGGGAGGACCGGCAGGGTCAGCGGCGCGGCGAGGCGGAGCGCCTTGACCGCCAGCCAGGCGTACGGGATGCCGAGCACGAGGCCGAGGGTGGCGCCGATCAGGCCGTACAGTGCGGCTTCGGTGGTGAGCATGAGGCCGAGGCCGGACCGGGAGAGGCCGATCGCGCGGAGCAGCCCGGATTCGCGGACCCGCTCGACCACCGACAGCGCGGTGGTGGTGCCGACGCCGACCACCGCGATGATCACGGTGAGCCCGACCAGGCCGATCGCGATCCCGATCAGGGCGTCTAGGAGCCGGTTCGCCTCGTCCCGCTCGTCGGCGTGGACGGCCAGGCCGACCCCCGCGGTGCCGTCGAGCGCCTGCCGCAGTGCCCGTACCGCCGCGGTGCGGCCCTGCTCCCCGGGCCGGGCCGCGTCGGCCAGCAGGCCGGAGTACCCGGAGGGGACACCGAGCCGATCCAGGTCACCACGGTCGGCGACCAGTCGGGTGGCCAGCGGAGCGGCGTCGGGCAGGATCGCCGCGACCCGTACCTCCGTCTCCCGCTCGCCGTAGCGGAGGGCGACCGTGTCGCCGACCCGGAGTCCGGTGTCCCGGGCGGTCTGTTCCGCCAGCACCACGCGGCCGGGCCCGAGGTCCGCGAGGGAACCGTCTGCCACGTCCAGGTGTCGCGTCGTCGGCAGCGCCCGCAGGTCTAGATCGGTCGTCAGCAGCGCGGATGCCTCGTCGTCGAGTCGGACGGCGTCCGGACCTCCGCGCGCCAGGGTCAGTCCCGCGAGCCGCCGATAGGGGGTGACCCGGGTGAGCGCGGAGTGGGACCGGACCCGCTCCACGAGGCCGGGCGGCAGCGTTTTCCCGTCCTCGGCCGACAGCTCGAGGTCCGCCGGGGCCCGCAGCGCCAGTTCCCGGTCGCTGACCACCCGCACCGAGTCGCCGCCGACCAGTACCCCGGTGATCAGGGTCACGCCGAGCGCGACGACCACGGAGACCGCCGCCGCCCGCCGCGGCGCGCCGCCGATGCCCCCGACCGCGAGCCGTCCGATCGGGCCGAACCGGCGCACCGGCCAGCCGACCACCGCCAGTACCGGTCGGACCAGTACCGGCCCGAGGGCCACCAGGGCGAAGAACGCCAGCGCGCCGGACCCGACGAGGAGCAGCAGCACCTGTCCCATCCGGTACTGCTGCTGCTCCGGCTCGGGCAGGCGGGTGATGACCACGTACGCGAGCAGCGCCGCACCGGCGAGCAGCCCCAGGCCGGACACCAGCCGCGGGGTGGCGATGCCGCGCCGGCCGGGGGTGGTGCCGGCCACCCGCAGCGCCTCCAGCGGTACGACCCGGGCGGCGGAGAACGCGGGCGCCAGGACCGCGAGCACGGTGACCAGGACCGCCCCGAGCACCACCGCGACGGCGATGCCCAGCGGCGTCCCGGGCGACGACACCTCCAGCCCGGCGCTCCGCAGCACCGGCGGGACGCCGTGTCCGACGGCGAGCGCCGCGGTGACCCCGACCACCCCGGCGACCAGGCCGGTGAGGGCACCCTCCGCGGCCAGCGCCCGAAGCAGCGCGCCCCGGCCGGCGCCGATCAGGCGCAGCAGGGCGAGCTGCCGCATCCGCTGGGCGAAGACGATCCGGAAGGTGGAGGTGGCGACCAGCGCCGCCGCGACGACCGCGATGGCGACGAACATCGCGACCAGGGCGAAAAGACTGTCGAGCTGGTCGATCGCCTCCCGGGCCTCCCGGTCGCGTGCCTCGACGCCGAGGGAGAGGGACGGCCGTTCCGGAGCGGTGGCGGCCAGAATCGGTTCGATCCGCCGGCGGACCTGGTCGGTGTCCGCCCCGGGTGCGAGGCGCAGGTCGATGCGCTCCACACGGTCGGGACCGCCGAGGGCCGCCACGACCGCCTCCGGCGCGTATGCGTCCTGGCCGGCGTCGGTGCCCGCCTCCACCAGGCCGCTGACGGTGAGGAGGACCGAGGCCGGGGCGGGCGCGTCGGTGGCGACGACCGCGGTGGTGCTGGCGCCGACGATGAGCCCCATCCGCTCGGCGGTGCGGCGGGTGATCGCCACCTCGCCCGGCGCGTCCGGGTAGCTGCCCTGGAGCAGCCGGGTGGTGGCGAGCGGGCCGCTGCCCGGATCCCGCCGTACCTCCAGGTAGAGGTCGCCGATCCGCAGGCTGGTGCTGCCCCGCCCCGCCGCCTCGGCGACTCCGGGGACGGCGCGGATCCGGGCCAGCGTGGCGGCGTTGGTCGGCGGTTGGTCACCGCCGCCGACCACGAGGTCGGCCGAGGCGGGGATGGTGGTGACGTTGTCGTACGCGGTCCGTTCGGTGATCTGCCGGGTCAGCACCGTGGCGTAGACGACGAACGCGGCGACCATGATCGCCAGGCCGGTGAGGAGTAGCCGGCTGGGGCGGCGGACCGCCGCGACGACCTGGGTACGGAGCACCGGCGCCCTCATCGACCGACCGCCAGCCCGTGCAGCGCCTCGGTGACCGAGGTGTGATCGGGTTTGTCGAGATCCCCGGCGATCCGGCCGTCGGCGAGCAGCACCGCCCGGTCGGCGTACCCGGCGGCGACCGGGTCGTGGGTGACCATCACGACGGTCTGGCCCAGGTCGCGGACGGAGTCGCGCAGGAACGAGAGGACCTCCGCCCCGGAGCGGGAGTCGAGGTTGCCGGTTGGCTCGTCGGCGAAGACAACCTCGGGGCGGGAGATCAGCGCCCGGGCGAGCGCCACCCGCTGCTGTTGGCCGCCGGAGAGTTCGCTGGGGCGGTGGTGCAACCGGTCGCCGAGCCCCAGGACCTCGACCAGGTGGTCGAGGAGTCGCCGCTCCGGCCGCCGTCCGGCCAGGTCGAGCGGAAGCGTGATGTTCTGCGCGGCGGTGAGCTGCGGCAGCAGGTTGAACGCCTGGAACACGAAGCCGATCCGCTCGCGGCGGACCCTGGTGAGCACCCGGTCGGACTGGCGGGTGAGGTCGGTGCCGCCGAGCAGCACCTGGCCGGCGGTGGCGGTCTCCAGCCCGGCGAGGCAGTGCATCAGCGTGGACTTGCCCGACCCGGAGGGACCCATGATCGCGGTGAACTGTGCGCGGTCGAAACAGACGGTCACCCCGTCCAGGGCACGTACCGCGGTGTCGCCGGTGCCGTAGACCTTGACCAGGTCGACCGCGGCGACGGCGGCGGTGTGCGGCTCCCGTTCGGCGAGCCGTTCGTACGTTCTCATGAATCCTCCTGCGATGGCTTCGCTGACCGTCGGAAGCCTCGTCGGGCCGGGCCCGCCGGCACATCCGTCGGCAGGGAGGATCACGCGCCACGGGATCTGTCTTTCGGCTGATCTGGCGCTGCCGGCCGTCTGGCTACGCTGGGTCACGATGATGACGGAGGGACTTCGGCGCTGGTGGCTGCGGCTCGCTCAGCTGGCCGCGCTGGCGATGATGGCGCTGGTCGGCCTCTTCGACCTCCGGGTCGGCCTGGTCCAGGGAATGGGCCTGCCCGCGCTGGCACTGTTCGTCGTACGGGTGGGACTGGCGGTGGCGACCGCGCTGGTCTGCCTTCCCATCCACCGGCAGGGCTCCCGGCGGCTGCCGCAGGCGGCGATCCTGCTTGCCGCGGCGTCCCTGACCGTCACGGCCGGGATGCGGCTGATCGACTTCGACGGCATGGGCGGCGGCAGCTGGGGGCTTGCCGAGGCACTCGGGCTGCTCGGGGTGATCTTCGTGGTGGCGCGTCGTGCCGCGCCCCGATGGGCACCGGCGGCGGTCGGGATCACCGGGCTCGCCGTCGCCGTTCTCCCGTTGCGGGTCGGCACCACCGACGGGCTGGTCATCATCGGGCTGATCCAGGCGCTCGGCGGGGCGGGCGCCGCCGCCGCCGGGACGTACCTGCGGCTGCTGGCCGCCGGACGCGAGCGGGCCGTCGCGGCGGTCCGGGCCGAGCAGCGCGCCGAGTTCGCCCGGGACCTGCACGACTTCATCGCCCACCACGTGACCGGGATCGTGGTGCAGGCCCAGGGGGCGCGCATCGTCGCCGAACAGGATCCACAGCGGGTACTGGTCGCCCTGGAGCAGATCGAGCGGGCGGGGGCGGAGACGATGGCCTCGATGCGGCGGATGGTCGGGGTCCTGCGTAACCCGGACGCCGATCCCGACGCGCCCCTGGCGCCGGTCGCCGGGGCGGCCGACCTCTGGTCCCTCGTGGCGGGCTTCAACAGCGGCGCGACGGCCACCCAGGCCCGGCTGCACGTCGACGGAGAACTGGAGGGGTTGCCGGTCGAGGTCTCCACCTCGGCATACCGGGTGGTGATGGAGGCGCTGACCAACGCCCGCCAGCACGCGCCCGACGCCCGCGTCGTCGACGTGCTGGTCCGGCGTACCCCGGACTGGCTGCTGGTCCGGGTGACCGACGACGGCGCCACCCCGCGCACCCCACCCGCCCGTGGGCACGGGTACGGCCTGATCGGGCTGGCCGAGCGGGTCCGGGCCGTGGGTGGGACGATCTCGGCCGGGCCCGCCATCGGCGGAGGCTGGCGGGTCGACGCCGCCCTACCACTGAACCGGGAGGTTGCCTGGTGATCCGGGTGTTGATCGCCGACGACCAGGCGATGGTGCGGACCGGCTTCGGCATGATCATCGGCGCGCAGCCGGACATGGAGGTCGTTGGCGAGGCGGCGGACGGCGTCACCGCCGTGGAGCTGAGCCGGCGACTGCGCCCCGACGTGGCGCTGCTCGACATCCGGATGCCCCGCCTGGACGGGCTCGAGGCGCTTCGGCTGCTCGCGGGGCCGGGCGTCGCCGACCCGCTGAAGGTGGTCGTGGTGACCACCTTCGACCTGGACGAGTACGTGCACACCGCCCTGCGCAACGGTGCCTGCGGATTTCTGCTCAAGGACTCCGGCCCGGCGCTGCTGGTGGAGGCGGTCCGCGCGGCCGTCTCCGGCGACGCCCTGATCAGCCCCTCGATCACGGTACGGCTGCTCGCGCACCTCAGCACGCCCGTCCCGGCCCACGACGACGCGGGTCTGTCGCCCCGGGAACTCGAGGTGGTCCGGCTGGTCGCCCGGGGCCTGACCAACGCCGAGATCGCCGAGCGGCTCTTCATCGCCGTCGGCACGGTGAAGACGCATCTCGCGAGTGTGCAGACGAAGCTCGGCGCCCGAAACCGCGTGGAGATCGCCGCCTGGGCCTGGGAACGCCGGCTCGTCGACTGAGCGCCGCCCGTTTGGTGCCCCGGATCACCCGGTCCGTATCCACGACGCGGCCCGGTGCCGCGGCATCGGCGGACCCGGGCGCCGGTGCCGGGCGGCGGGTCGTCGGGACAACCGGTGCCCGCGTGGTCCGGGCGACCTCCCACCGGGCCCCGACGGCCGATCCGACGGGTGTTCAGGCCGGCGGTCTCGTGGCCGGTGCCAGCCAGTCCGGACGCGTAGCCCCGGGGACGGTGAACGTCGCGAAGTCGGTGGTCTCCCGGAACGCGGGCACGGTGTAGAGGTCGCGGGCGTACGACCACAGGTTCGGAAACGTGTGTAGGCCCGGGTTGAGGGTCCGGTGGGCGTTCGGTCCGACGTCGTAGCGAACCAGGGTCACCCAGAGCCGGATGTCGGCCTCGGTCAGGGTGGATCCGACGAGGTAACGCCGGGCGGCGAGGCGCCGGTCCAACTCGGCGAAGGCGGCGAGCAACCGGTCCCGGGCGTGCGCTCCCGCCGACCCGGGGCGGGTGGCGGCGTACACCCCGTCGTTGACGGCGGGGCCGAGCCAGGCGTCGATCTCGTCGATCTCGGCGCGATGCCGTTCGGGGTAGACGTCCACCACCGGATCGGCGAGGTGCCGGAACCGGGTGGCGAAGTCGATCTCGATGGTCCGGACGTCGTTGCTGACCACGGACGCGGTCGCCCGATCCCACAGGACCGGCACCGAGACGTGTCCGTCGAACCCCTCCTCGGTGGCCTCGTACACCTCCCGAAGCAGGGTGAAGCCGTTGACCGGGTCCGGACCGTACCGCTGCCGGAAGGCCCAGCCCCGCCCGTCGCGCTCGTTGTCGACATAGGACAAGGTCACGACGTCGGTCAGGCCGGCCAGGATCCGGGTGATGGCCACCCTCTGCGACCACGGGCAGGGCCATCCCGCGTACAGGTGGTACCGGCCGACCCGGGGGGTGAAGCCGCTGCGACCGTCGTCGGTGATGCGTCCGGTGAACCGGAAGAGCGGATGGGGATCGTCGGCGTCACAGGGTACGCGGTACTCACCGTAGCGGCTGGTGTTGGCCGGGCTGGCGAACCGACTGAACCGGGAATACCGTGGCATCGCCCCACCCCCGTGAAACCGGACGTTGCTACCCGCCGTAAATCATAGTTTGTTGATGGGTTATGTCTACAGTTGACCGGCGGTCGCTGTTCCACGGGAAGGTCTGACCCGGGACGGCGCGGTAGACCGACCCGCGATCCGCGACCTCCTCGCCGGCGGGGCGTGGTCGCCCTCGGAGGCGAGTTCCGGCGACACGGTGCGGCGCGGCGGCGTCGGCGCGATCCGAAGAACCCGGAACGACATCGATCGACGATCGTCGGCGTGTGCGAGATGTGTGCGGCCGCGTGATAGACCGCCCTGGCACCGGTACCGACGACGGCGTACGCGGAATCGTCGTGTGCCATCGATGACGAGGATTCGGAGACATGAGTAAGATCACGTTCGAGTTCGGTGAGGTCGAGACCCTCACCAGGGAGGTGCACCGAGCCGCGGCCGAGGTCACCAAGGGCGGCTCGGCGTGGGCGGGCGCCCCGTCGACGGGGTGGGCCGGCGGAAGCAAGGTGGGCTTCTACAACGGAGTTCCGTACTCCTCGCCCGTTCCGACGGTGAACGCCTTCGGCAACACGGGCGCCGCGTTGGCGTGCATGAGCGCCTACCAGCAGGCGGAGAGCGCCATGCGTAATGTCATGACCGCGTTCGGCAACACCCTCGACTCCGACGCCGAGCGGCTCGAACTCGTCGTGGCGTTGTTTCGGCAGGTCGACGCGGAGGCGGCCGACCGGATGTTGCAGGCCAACCGGAACCGCCTCGACGTGTTCAGCGCACACCTCGACACCGGCCACGGCGACGGCGGCGATGCCCGGCGGGCCGGGCAGATCGACCGGCTGCTGGGACTGACGCGCAACTCACCCCTGGGCGCGGGCACCGTCGTCGCCGGTGACTTCAACAGCGTCTCCACCGACGGCAGCCAGTCGGCGCAGGCCATCCAGCGGTACGGAACGCAGGGCTTCGACGTCAACCAGGGCGACATCCACGACGGACGTGGCGGCACCTCCGCCAGCCACCGCAGGATCGACCACCTGATGCCGCGCGGCCTGGGCGCGTCCGCTGCCACCCGCTGGGATCGCGGCCAGTCCGACCACGACGGGCAGGTGGTCGACGTCACCCTGCCGGGCTGGTGACCCTCAGTCGACGAAGATCGGGACCTGGGTGGTGGAGCGGCTTTCATCACCCTTCCCGAGGTCGTGGACGCTGGGTGCACCGGTGCGGACACCCTTGCCGGTCCGGACGACGACGGCGTTGCCGAAGTCCTCGTTCAGACCGGGAAGGATCGGAATGCCGCCGTTGCTGGCGTAGTGCTTCTCGCTGGCCTTGCCGAAGTAGACCTCCCACCGCTCGCCGGGCGCGGCCCGCTTGTTCAGCTCTCGCTCCAACTCCTCGGCACCGCCCCTGAAGACCTCCTGAAGCGTCGCGATGTCGACGCCACCATCGATGATCCGCTGGGCGAGCTCGTCGAAGTCGCCGTGGTCGTGGCCGGGTTTGCGATCGCGCCAGTTGTTACCCCCACCGCCCTGCTGGATGTTGTAGTTGAGCATCCGCAGGGTCCGCGCCGACCACCTGCCCTGCCAGCCCTGTAGCTGCCCGATCGCCGAGTTGAAGACGTCTGCCTGGGCGTTCAGCTGCTGGTCCACCCGGGACCGGATGGCCTGGGCCGTCGCGATCGCCTCCTTGACCAGTGCGGTCTGCTCGGCGTCGGCCGGATAGAAGGTCAGCACGCCCCCGGCGTCGCTACAGCGCACGTGGGCGAGCTTCCGCCGTTCGGTGTCCAGCAGGTTCTGGTTGTAACGCAGTGTGTCCGCGCAGGCTCCCAGCGCCCGTGCGACGGTGTTGGCCAGTTCCGCGCAGGCGTCCAGGTCGGCGACGAGCTTCCGGCGGTGGCTGTCGTAACGCTCGGCGGTGTCACCGGTCCACGCCTCTCCGCCGAGCACCCGGCTGGCGGCACGGCCGACGATGTCCGCTGCGGAGCTGAGCTGCCTGGCCTGGGACTTCCACAGTCCTTCGAGACTGTCGAGGGCGGCCGGGTTGGCCTGCAGATGCCAAAGGTCGGTCGTGGTCTCACCCATCGCGGTCTCCTCCCTCCTGCGCCGACCGCTCGGTGTCCCACCCTGGCGGGACACCGGGGGTGGGACGCCAAGCGGCGGCAGGCGCCACGGGATGTGGCGGCCATGCCAGGCCCGCCACTGGCGGTCGAGCGTGTCACTTCTCCCGGACCGCGCGGCATCGACGGTTGCCGAGCCAATCCGGGACCATACGCCGGATCGACAGTCGACCCGTATCCAGGGTGGTGAGATGGCCGCGGCGGCCGGTCATCGTAAGGCAGGCCCGAATGATAGACGGCATGGCCATTTCCGTCCATGTGGTCGGACCGCCGTTGTGCGTGGGCGGAATCTGTGCGCGCGGATGGAATGATGCCTCATTCGCATTTCTGCCAGCTCGACCACACCCGCGACAGGCCGATTTCGGCGAGCCGGGGCCGTGGGCCTTTCTCGTGGCGACGCATATCGAGCGACTCGACAATGCCCGTGGATCGCCACGCCGCGTCAGGCGGATCTCGGGGCGCAGAGCCATGCGCCCCGGACCCGTGGATCCCGCCGGGTGCGGCGGGATCCACGGGGCGCCGAGCACACTCAGCCGGCGGGGCGGAGCACCCGACCCGGCCCGGCGGCGTTGTCGGCGGCGGCCTGGGCACGTTGGGCGGGGGTGACGCAGACGTCGTCGCCGAGGAACGCCTCGCGCCAGACGTAGCCGGAGATGCAGGTGTGTGGGCCGTATGGGCCGTTGGTCCAGCGGGACGCGGCGGCGGCGTTGTCGGCGGCGACCTGGCTGCGGGTCGCGGGTGTCACACAGACGTAGTCGGACTGGTCGGCGTCGCGCCAGACGTAGCCGAGGAGGCAACGGTTGACGATGTCGGTGGTGATCGTGACGCTCGCGTTGTTGCCGGCGAGACCGTTCACGCTGATCTGGACGCCGTTGGCGTTCAGCGACTGTGCGGGCCCGCCGCCCGGCCCGGTGCGGATCAGGTAGGGAGTGCCGTCGCGGACCTCGTGCAGCAGCACGGTGTCCGCCGGGATGCCGGCGCTCCACCCGGTCTTGCGGCGGTACTCGACGGTGTAGTAGTTGAACAGATCGCCGGGATTGAACGGGATCCGGACGAGCTGCGGTCCCGTCGCCGCCGGGGTCTCCAGCGCGGCCAGTGAGATGGTCCGCGACCCGATTCCGTCTGCCCCCATCGTGAAGACCCGGTTCTTCGGCAGCCAGCCGAGTTCGTCCCGGTGGTAGCCGTTGAGCCCGACGGCGCTGGTGCCGTAGTTCGCCGTGGTGAAGGCGTAGATGTGCATCGCGCTCATCTCGTCCCACGGGTCGTCGTACTCGCCGGGCTGGGACCAGGGCGCGTTCTGGTACGTGGTGTCGTTGGAGAACGAGTGGCCCAGGCCGATTCCATGCAGCATCTCGTGGGCGGCGAAGCCGACGTTCCACGCGCCGGGGTCGAGCAGAACACGCCCGCCGGCGGCGCCCGAGTCGACCCAGTCGTTGAGCATCACCGCGATGCGGTGGCCGGCCGGTACGGTGTAGCCGTTGGCGGCGGCGGTGTCGACGCACCGCTGGATCCGGGTCCACCGGTCGATGCTCTGGAACTCGGCCAGCGTCCAGGACATCGTGTACCAGCCCCGGATCGTGGAACCGGCGAGGGAAACCCGTCCACCCGACTGGTCGGTGAAGTAGTCCGCCACCCCGCCGGTGCCGGCACCCGCCGGGGTGAGGAAGTTGGCGAAGAACGACGGCGGTTGCGGGGTGGCCGGCCGGTCGGCGAACCGGCACAGCAAAATGGACCAGGGCGTGGTGTTCCGGATCGGGCTGGCCGACGCCGGCGTTGCCCCGGTGACGACGGCGCCGGCCAGGGTGCCGACCAGGGCAACCGCGGTCGCCATGACACGTTGGACGACTCTCGAACGCACGCGAACCTCCGTTGTGCGGCGCCCCGCCGAATCGGGACGGTGCGAGCATCAGAGCACCGCAGCTGCGGATTGCGGGCCGAGAGTCAGGTTGACGACGGACGGGGATTCGACGTGACAACTGACGGGGATCCGACGGCGCTGCCGGGCTCAGTCGGGTTTCCCGGGGTCATCAGCTCCCACACCCCCGGGCGACCGGCGCGTGACGCCCGTCGTCGCCCGCGCCGCCCATGCCGCGATCTTGCGCATGTCGTTGTTCTGGTCCACGGTCACCTGGGTCAGCCGGGCCTGCAGGATCGAGGCGAGGAGGTCGTCGTACGCCGTCACCCGCTCCACCGCGCGTGCCGGTTTCCCGTTGAGGTCGCACCGCAACGTTGCTCGGCCACGGTGGTCACGGATCCGCGCGGCCCCGCCCCGGCCGCCCGAGCCGGCTGGCCGGCTTTCCCGGCCACGGCACCGTCGGCCCACCCGGGACACGACCGGGCGGGCCGACGGCGGTCCGGCGCCTGTCTCGGCGTTACGCGTTCGCCAGCCCGCGTTCGACGGCGGCGATGATCTGCGGACGCAACTCCTCGGGCCGGATGATGGCGTCCACGGAGCCGACCTTCACGGCGCGCTGGATGGTGTGCACCGCGTCGAACTCGGCGGCCACCTCGGCCAGCTTCTCGGCCCGGACCGCGGCCCGGACGTCCCGGAGCTGGGTGACCAGCGCCGCCCGTTCCCCACCGGTCGCCGCGGCGATGCGCGCCTCCAGGTCGGTCACCCGCGGGTCCCGGGCCGTGCGCGCGTTGACCTCACCGGAGAAGACCACGGCCGCCGCAGGCGCGCCACCGATGACGGACGCGAACGAGCCCTCCACCGCGAGCACGGTCATGTTCGGGTTGAGCGTCTTGGAGAAGACCACGAACGCGCCGCCGTGGTACCGCGAGACCACGCAGAAGACGATCGGTCCCTGGAAGTTCACGATCGCCCGGCCGATCTCCGCGCCGTACTCCAACTGCAACTGCCGCATCGACTCGGGCGAGCCGTCGAACCCGGACAGGTTCGCCAGCACGACCAACGGCCGGTTCCCACTGGCCGCGTTGATCGCCCGCGCGACCTTCTTGGACGAGCGCGGGAACAGGGTGCCCGCCGTGTAGGTGTCGGGACCGTCGGTGGGCGGGAACCCCCGCCGCGGCACCGACCGGGACTCGATGCCGATCAGGCAGACCGGGATGCCGCCGAGCCGCACATCCTGCACGATCGCGGTCTCGGCGTCGGCCATGCCCGCCCAGCGTTCCAGGACCGCGTGATCCTGGTCGGACAGTGCCCGCATCAGGGTGCGCATGTCGAACGGCTTCTTGCGATCGGGGTTGCGCTCCCGGGAGAAGATCTCGCCAACGGTGGTGAACTCGCTGTCGGGGACGGCGTGCGGGTAGTGCGAGATGTCGCGGTCGACCGGGTCGGACGTGACCGCCCGGCGTGGCCGCGCCTCGCCGGGCACGACGTAGGTGTGGTCGTGGTGCGCCATCAGCAGGTCGTGCGCGGCCCGCAGGTCCGGCGCCCAGTACTGGGCCTGGCCGTTGGGGCCCATCACCCGGTCGTAGCCGCCGATACCGAAGTTGTCCTCGGCCGACACCCCGCCGGAGAAGTCCAGCGACTGCTTACCGGTCAGCACCATCGCCGAGTCCGGGGTCATCACCAGGATGCCCCTGGTGTGCATCAGCATCGTGGCCTCGGCGTTCCAGTACGGCTGGGCGCCCACGTTGATCCCGGCGACCACGACGTTGATCTCGCCGCCGCGCTGGGTGAACTCCACGATCCGCCTGAGCGCGGCGGCCACCCAGTCCATGTTCTCGGTGCCCGAGGTCATCGAGATCCGCGCGCCGGCCGACAGCGCGAACCAGTCGACCGGTACGCGCATCCGCTCGGCCAGGTCGAGCGCGGCGATCACCCGCGCGCACTCCGGCTCGGCCAGCGCACCCAGCGACCTGGTCGGGTCGCCGAGCAGCACCACCCGCGTCACGCCCTCGGGATACCGTTCGGTCGGGGTACTCACCACTCCGGCGACGATGCCCGCGCGGTTCTGTCCCTTCGGGCGCTCGACCGGGACCAGCGCCCCGGTGTCGTCCAGGTCGTACTCGGTGAAGGTGCCGCGCTGGCCGGCCAGCATCTCGGTCAGCTCGTACGGGTACGTCGTACCGCGCCGCCGCGCGGAGAGCACCTTCTGCCGGTAGTCGTCGAGCGGCTGGATCGGCTCGGCGGTCGGCGCGGTGACCGACACCCGCATGCCCGCGTCGTAGCTGATCTGGACCGCGATGTCGGTCAGTTTGCCGGTCGTGTCGTCGCGCTGGCGGCCGAGGAAGAGGACCTCCTCCAGGCCCGCGTCGGCCGTGATCGGCAGGACACGCTGAGCGACGGCGTTCAGCTCGTCGATGGTCAGCTCGTTCGGCGGCCAGACGTAGATGGTGATCCGGTTGGTGTCGAGCCGCTTCTTCGCGGGCCGCTGCGCCTGCACCTTGCGAATCGCGTCGAGACACGCGTCCAGCGCCCCCTCGACCGCCGGCAGCGCGAGGATCCGGCCGTCGGCGTCGCGTAGCGGGGTCAGGTCGCGGACCTGGGCCATCGCGACCAGCCGCTCGTCGGCGGGGTTGTCCGGGGCGACGCAGTGGAAGAGGTAGACCTCCTCGTCGGCGGAGGGCAGCCGGGTCAGGTCGAAGTTCCGCAGCCGGGGCAGCTGCAGGCGCTCGGCGATCAGCGGGTGAAGCCCGCGGATGACCCGGTCCTCGCCCAGACCGGGCCGGAACGTGAAGTGGTGGTGCATCGGTGTGCCGTTGGGGCCGGCCACCGACACCGTCACCCGCCGGAGCACGTCCAGCAGCCCGGCGCGGTCGAGGATCTCCCGCAGGGTCGCGGCCATCGCGTCCGCGTCGGGCTGGTCGCTCCAGGCCAGGTAGACGTCGGCGATGGACTCGGGGTTGGACAGTTCGGCGACCCGCTCCAGGGTCGCGGGGAGCTCGGCGAAGTCCGTGGCGGCGGCGATCAGCCGGAAGCGTTCGCCGTTGCGGTCGTACTCCGCCGTGAAGAACGGCTGCCCCGCCACGGTGACGCATCGCGCGTCACTCGCGCCGCGGTTGCCGTAGTAGCGGCGGCTGAGGACCTCGAGCATCGGGCCGTGGTCGGCACCCGGCCGGCCGATGCGCTGCCCGAGCAGCCGGACCAGTGGCTCGGGGGAGGCGACCATGGTGGCGATCCGCTCGGCGCGGTCGGCCGCGTTCGGGTTCTCGTCGAGGTAACGGAGGTGGCTGCGGACGGCCGCGTAGACCTCGGCCCGCTTGCGGCGCAGCATCGGCTGGGCGGCCCAACGGAACACGATGCTGCGCGCCAGGTCGCCGACCACCGGGAACCGGCGCTGGGTGGCGGAGATCAGATGCTCCAGCGCCTGGCCGACCAGCTCACGCAGCTCCGCGCCGGGCAGCGGCTCGGTCAGCCACCGCTGGAGGAACGCGACGATCACCGAGACGTCGGCCGACGCCCGCTGCTGCGCGAGGAAGATCCGGAACACGGCCTCCTCCAGTGCGGGCGTCCGCGCGAAGTCGTCGACGCCATAGTGGGCGAGTACCCGGGCGAGCCGGGTGCGGAAGGTCTCCGGCAGCGCGGCCCGCTCGACGTCGAGACTGCGCAGGTAGGTGTGGAAGTACTCGCGCGGGCTGTGCACCGGGTTGTCGGGCTTGGTCTCCTCGCCGACGGGCCGGTTACGGCTGAGTTCGGACAGATCGGCGAAGATCTGGAGCAGCTCGACCTCTTCCTCGAGCGGGGGATAGCGCAGCTCGGCCCGCGCGGCCAGGTAGTCCGACAACGCCCGGCGCTCGTCGCGGGGGTCGAGGTCGTAGCCGAGCAGCAGACTGCGCAGTTCGGCGATGCCGCGGGCGACCCGGGCCTCGGCGGAGAGGCCGGTCGGCGCGGGCGGCAGTTCCAGGTCGACGCCCTCGGCCTGGGCGGACTCGCCCGCTTCACCGTCGCCGGTCGGCTCCAGTCGCAGCAGGGGCGCACCGGTTTCCACCTGGCTACCGACCGAGACCAGACACTCCCGCAGCGTCGCCCGGAACGGCGCGCGCAGGACGGTCTCCATCTTCATACTCTCCAGAACGAGCACCGGCGCGCCCGCCTCGACCTCCTCGCCCACCCCGACCGGGGTCGCGACGACCAGCGCGGGCGCGGGGGAGCGCAGCACCCCTCCCTCGTCCCGGCTGACGCGGTGGGTGACGCCGTCCACCTCGACCAGGTGGATGGGGCCGTGCGTGTCGGTGACGAGTCGGAAGGGCCGGCCGTTGACCGTGATCCGTCCGGTGTGCTCGTCGAACCGCTCCAGCTCCGCGTCGACGGCGGAGTCCCCGACGCAGACCCGGAACCGGCGGGGCCCGGTCTGCGCGACGGTCACCCGGTAGCTCGCACCGCGGAGCTTGAGGTCGATCGGCCGGCCGCTGACGTGCTGCACCTGCGGACGGCCGCCGTGCGCGGTGGAGAGCAGCCGTTGCCGCTCGACGAGCGTCTGGTCCTCGTACGCCTCGATCGCCGCAGCGGCCAGCGCGACGCCGGAGTGCCGGGTGGAGACCAGGCGGCCCTCGGCGCGGACCCGGTCGATCCAGCCGGTGTCCGCGCTGGCGTCGATCACCTCGGGCTGGTCGAGCAGGTCGAGCAGGAAGCTCTTGTTGGTGGCGCCGCCCTCGATGATCACCGTGGTCTCGGCGACCGCGCGCCGGAGCCGGCCGAGCGCCTCGTCGCGGGTCCGGCCGTACGCGATGATCTTCGCGATCATCGAGTCGAAGTCGGCCGGGATCACGTCGCCCTCGCTGACCCCGGTGTCCACGCGGATGCCGGGACCGCTCGGCAGCACCAGCCGGACGATCCGGCCGGGCGAGGGCGCGAAGTCGCGGTCGGGGTCCTCCGCGTTGAGCCGGGCCTCGACGGCGTGGCCGGCCTCGACCGGGACCAGCTCGCCGAGCCGGCCGCCGGCGGCCACGTGAATCTGGGCCTTGACCAGGTCGAAGTCGGTGGTGACCTCGGTGATCGGGTGCTCGACCTGCAACCGGGTGTTGACCTCGAGGAAGGCGAACATCTTCTCGCCGGGGTGGTAGAGGAACTCCACCGTGCCCACGCCGCGGTAGTCCACGGCCAGCGCGAGTCGTTCGGCCGCCGCCTTCAGCTCCCGGCTCTGCTCGGGGGTCAGGACGGGGGAGGCGGACTCCTCGATGACCTTCTGGTTGCGCCGCTGCACGGAGCAGTCCCGCACCCCCAGCGCCCAGGCGGTGCCCTGGCCGTCGGCGATCACCTGCACCTCGACGTGCCGTGCCCCGGTGACCAGGCGCTCCAGGAACACCACGCCGCTGCCGAACGCCCGTTCGGCCTCCAGCCGCGTCCGCTCGTAGGCCTCGGCGAGCTCCTCGTCGCTGCGGACGACCCGGATTCCCCGGCCCCCACCGCCCGCGGTCGCCTTCAGCATCAGCGGGTAGCCGATCTCGGCCGCCGCGCGCCTGGCCGCGCTCAGGCTCTCCACCGCGCCACGGCTCCACGGCGCCATGGGGACGCCGACCTCCTCGGCGAGGAGTTTCGCGCCGATCTTGTCACCGAGCTTGCGCATCGCCTCGGCGCTGGGGCCGATGAAGGTGACGCCGTTCTTCTCGCAGAGTTCGGCGAAGGCGGGGTCCTCGGCGACGAATCCCCAGCCCATCCACGCCGCGTCGGCACGGGTCTCGACGAGTGCGCGTTCGAGGAGGGCGTGGTTCAGGTACGGCCGGGCCGACGCCGGCCCGAGGCAGTAGCTGTGGTCGGCCTCGCGGACGAAGGTCGCGGTGCGCTCGGCGTCGGTGTAGAGCGCGACGGTCTCGATCGGCGGGGCCCCGGCCTCGGCGTTGAGCTCGCGGACGGCGTGGATCAGCCGCATGGCGGCCTCTCCGCGGTTGACGATGGCGATGCGGCTGAACACCGAGTAAGCCTCCCAAAGGTTCCTTCACAGCAGAACGGGGACACCCTCGGGGCAGGGGTCCCCGTCACCAACCCTCGCCGCTACCGCCCGGTATGGAAACCGTGGGATCCGCCACCGGGAGGAGGGGCACAGTTGTGGACACCCGCCAACTCTAGACGTCCCGACTTCACCTCCTGAACAGCCATCGGACCCGGCGCCAGCCGTCCGCCACCCGCGCGCTAACGCTCATCCCGACCGGCTCCACCAGACCGGGGTGCACGCCGTACCCGCTGGCCCGCCGCCGCGTACGCCATCGCCGGATATCGGTGACCTCACCTCCGGTGGGTGGTGCGGGGGTCAATTCCGTCGATTCGTCCGACCGCACCGCGTGCGTGGCGCGGCCGGTCGGTTTACGCCGATCTGGGGCGGTGACCGGGGGCAGATCGGATGTTCCGGTATTGCGTATGTCCGGATGACGCCGGCCGGCGGGTACCAATTCGTCGCGACCCGTTCGCGGGTACGACCCGCTATCGAGGAGTGGCGCACCCCGCCCCGGTCGCCCGGGGCCACGATCGGTGCCCGGGCCGATGTCCGGGTTGGCCGTCGGGTCTTCCGGGCCGGATTTTCCGGCCGGCACCGGTCCGGCGAACTGCCACCGGCCGCGGTCGGGGCCGGCGGCCGCCGCGACCACCGACTCCGGGCTGCCCGCGCCGGCGGACGGCAGGGCGCCGCTCGACGGACCGGCGACGGTGGCCCGGGACGCCGACCCCGGACGGAGGCGCGGTGCGCGCTGGGTGGGGCGCCGGCGACCGTCGACGGCCGGCGCCGCGTGACCGGCGGGGTCGCGGCGCCCGGTGCTCGCCGCCGCATGAGTGCTACCCGCCGAGGGCCGCGGGCTCCTGCCGGCGCGGCGGGGCCACCACCGCCCCGGCGACCCGGCGCGCCCACGGCTCCCAGTCGTCGAAGTCCAGAAACCGGCCCAGCCGGCCGAGCTGCGTCAGCGGGTCGTCGACGAGGTCCTCGTACGTCATCGTCAACAGCTCCCGGGGCCGGGCGTCGGCGATGGCCTGTTCGGCCTCGCTGGTGAGGAACGCGCAGAGGTTCCGGTACCGCCGGAGATCCCGGCCGTGTTCGCGGAGTGTCTCGGCCGTCAACCGGCCGGGCAGGAAGCGCCGGAACTCCTCCGGCACCCGCTGGTCGGCACCGTCCTCGAACAGGTCCACCCCGTACCGGCCGAGCGACTCCACGCTGAGCTGCAGGAGCTGGAACGAGGGGTGGCGGCTCATCGAACGGGCGGTGTCCTCCCGGTCGCGGGTCAGATAAATGATCTTCGCGTCGGGAAAGTCCGTCAGCAGGCACCGGGCGACGTGGCTGGAACCGCCGGAACGCTCGACCCAGCGTCGCCGGCCGGTGAGCGAGGTGAGCAGGTCCAGGAACATCCGGTGGTGTTGGGGCAACGGTTGTGCCGGGAACTCGGGTACCCGCTCGGCGAGGGTGTCGAAGAGGCGGTCCGGGTCGGGGGAGATCTTCGGCAGCGTGGCCACGAGGATTCGGGGCAGGTCGGTGAGGCGGCCGGCCCATCGGCCGTCCGCCGGGTAGGCGACCTCGGCCGGGACGATGCCGATCCGGACCAGCGTGGCGAGTTCCGGTTTGGGGCTGCTCAGATGTGACCAGTACGCGGCTCCGCTGAGCAACCCCCGATCGCCGATCCAGGGCTCGACCGACATGAAGAACTCCTGGATCGAGAGAGTGTCGGGCTGCTCGGCGATCAGGTCGGACAGTAGTGTCGACCCGCACCGACCGGTGCTGACGATGATCGCTTGGCCAGGGGTCTGCGGCTCCATCGAGGACTCCTCCGCTGCGGGTCAGTGGGTCGTGGCGGGCGTCGGGTCCTGGTCCTGACCGCCGCGGGCGGCGGGTCCTGGCGGGTCGGCGTGGGCGGAGTGGCCCCCGTGGATCTGGCGCAGCCAGGGCAGGACGATGTCGCGGACGGTGTTCGGTGCATCGACCAGGAGGTAGTGCCGGTAGCCGGGCACGGTGACGATCCGTGCCTGCGGGAGCAGCCGCCGGACGTCGGGGGCCAGCGCGGCCATGGGAGAGTCGCCGCCGTAGATCCCCAGCACCGGGCACCTGATCGCGGAGATCCGTTCCTCGGCGGGTAGCCGGCTGGCGGGCAGGTCACGGACGAGACTCGTGGTGGCGAGGACCTCACGGGCCGTCTTGGCGCGACGGCTGGCGAGCTCTCCACGTTCGGCCCTGATCTCCTCCAGCGCGTGCTCGCGCGGCAGGTACGCGGCGGCCTGGTCGAGTTGCCGGGCCACCTGGTCGAGCCAGGTGGTCGTGGGCGGCGAGGACTCGACGGCGGCGATGGCGGCGACCCGCTCGGGGTGACGCACCGCGTAGCCGAAGGCGATCGTGCCGCCGAAGGAGTTGCCGAGCAGGTGAACCGGCCCGGTCACGTCGAGCGCCGACAGCAACGCCGCGAGGTCGTCGACGAAGTCGTCCAGCGTGTAACCCTCCGGCGGACGCTCGGTGTGACCGTGACCGCGCAGGTCGTACATGATGACGCGGAGGCCGGCGTTGGCGAGCGGGTGAGCCAGGGTGAGATACCAGCTGGCCAGGCTGTCCGTGGCCATGCCGTGGACCAGGACGGCGATCGGGGCGGCGCCGGGCGCCCCGGAGGAGCCCCCCGACATCGCCGCGGCCGGGGGAAGCTGTTCCACGTGGACGTTAAGGCCGTTGGCCCGAACCATGGTCATGCCGGCGTCCCTGCCTTACCGGGGCTGGCCTCGGCTCTGTCGAGCGCGGCGGCGATGTGTTCGACGAGGTCGCCGACCCGCAGCTGCCGGACCGATTCCAGGTCGTTGCCGACGACGAGCTGGGCGAAGTTGACCTTGTCGCCGTACCGGGCCTGCAGGCGGCCGGCGAGGGCGATCACGTCGATGCTCTCCATCTCCAGGTCGTCACGGAACCTGGTCGCCATGGTGATCTCGCCGTCCACGCCCGCATCGTTGAGGATCGCGTGCAACATCTCGACGACGTCGGCCAGGACCCTGGCCCGGTCCACAGACATGTGCTGTCCCTTCTCGTGATCGCATGCCCGCTACGGGCGTCCGGCTCGGCGTACAGGCTCGGGTCCCCAGGTCCAGCCGACGACGTACCGCCGTGGGGGCAGGTCCTCGGGGTTGGACACCTCTCGATGGGCGACCTGGTAGACCCGGTCACCAGCGCTGACGGTCAGCGCGGTCGCCGTGGCGCCCACGACCGTGAACCGTCGCGGGTCGCCGGACGGGCCCATGCCCTCCGCCTTGGCGGCGGCCTCCTTGGCGGCCCGGAAGCGGGCGAGCCACCGCGACCGGTCTGAGCCGAGGGACACCGACTGGAGGAGTCGCTGCTCCGACTCGGACAGCGGGATCGCGAAACTGCTCTCGAGGTGGTCGGTGATCTCGACGACGTCGATGCCGACACCGGGTGAGTCGGGTGTGGTGTGGGGCGCCCGGGGCTTGGCGATCGCGACCCCGACCTCCGCGGTGTGCGCGAGGGAGACGTCGCAGTCGCGGAAGCCGCGACCGGGTCGTGGGTGGACCCGGGGCCGGCCGTTCGGCTCGTTGGTGACGGTGAGTTCGATGGGATAGACGTCGGCGTGCCCGTCCTCCCACAGTTGGAAGCGGACGGCGTCCTTGACCGCGATCCGGCCGAGCAGCCACTGCTTGCGTACCCTCGGCGGCTGCTCCTCGTAGTCGGCGTAGCCGCTGGTGCCGAGGATGCCGCGCGCGGCCAGGCCGCGGGTGACCAGGTCCGTCCAGCGGTCGAAGGCGATCGTCCAGCCCTCCGGCTGACGCAGTGACATCGGGTGACGTTCCGGAAAGCGTTCCGCCAGCCGGGCGACGCGGTGGCTGTCGAACCGCCGGTCGACACAGCCGTCGAGCTGCGCCCACACCCGGCCGCCGAGGGACAGCTGGGTGTCGGCGACGAGCTGCCGGTCGTCGATCGAGCGCACCCGTGCGACGCACTCGAACGCCGTGCCGGGCGCCGGCGGCGGCCCGAAGAACCGGACGTGTCCCAACTCCACCGGCAGCGCCACGGTCCGTACCGGCTGTGTCGTGATGAGCCAGTTGCCGATCAGCTGTAGTGCGTTGTCGAGCAGCGCGCCGGGCGGGGTCGGGGCGGTCACCACGCCGCGTACGTGCATGTCACCGAGCGCGTGTACCTCCGTCACGCCCTGGAACAGGGGACCGTGGAACATCAGGCGTTCGGCGTACATCTCCGCGGCGCTGATCTGCGGTGGCCGTTCCGTGGCGGGGTCGTGCCGCCAGACGGCCGGACGCTCGGCCGGGTAGTCCGGCGCCAACTCGACGGTCGCGCGGGCGTAGTTGCCGAGGACCACCGCGTGCCGGCCGGGTCCGACCGGCGTGACGGTGATCTCGACGTCCTGTGGCGGCGCGGCGATCAACCACCGGGTGAACCGCGCGTCGCGGACCCCGACCACCCGCATCCCCGGTACCGTTCGCGCGACCGCGTCGATCATGTGGTGTACGAGCGTGGTGGCCGGCACCACCGGCCAGCGGTCCTCCGGGTGGGGCCAGTCGTCGGGCTGGACGAAGAAGCAGTGGTCGCGCAGGTACGGCATCGTGTCGAGGGAGACCCGCAACACCGTGCGGTGCGTCCGTGGCCGCGGTAGCCGCGACGGATCTCCGCTCACCGTGTCGGCGACCGCACCGTCCGGTGTGTCCTGGAGCAGCGAGGTGAGTTCCGCGGCGGCGCTGGACTCCCGGGCGAGCCTGTGCAGCGTGGCGAGCGCCGGTGGCCTCGGCGGGGTCGCCACGGCGGGCGGCGCGTCGGCGGGCGGGGACGCCCCGGCCGGGGTGCCGTCGCCGGCATCCCGGCGGGCCGCACCGCCCACCTCCGTCGCGTCGGCCGTGGGCCCGGCCCGTTCGGCGCTGTCCGGGCCGGCCGGCGGCGGGGCGTTCTGCGGGGTGACCGCCGGCTCGGCGTCGTGCGGCACGGCCGTCGGCTCGGCGGCGCGCTGGGTGGCCACCGGAACGCTCTGCTCGGTAGCCACCGGTACGCGGGACCGACCCTCGTTCGTGTTCGCGCTCTGCCGGGTACCCGCCGGAGCGCTCCGCTGGGTGGCTGCCGGAGCGCTCCGCTGGGTGGCTGCCGGAGCGCTGTGCTGGGTCGCTGCCGGGTCGGCCCGCACGACGACGCCGAGGAGGTCCGCGGCCCCCTCGCCGAGCCGGACCAGCGGGCCGCCGAGGTCGAGCCGCAGAACCGGACCCCGGCGGACGGGTCGCTTCGGGGCGGGCCCGGTCCGGTCCCGGCCCGTGGTCGCCCGGTCCCGATCCGTGTTCGTCGGGTCGAGGGCGCGCAGTCTCGGCTCGGTGCCCTCGACCCACAGTGCGGTGGCGACCCGACGCAGTTGGTTCAGCCCGCTGCGGTGCGCGACGTTGACCGGCATCGCGAGGTGATCGCGGCCGCGCAGGTTGTCGGTGATGACCGAGGCGAGTTGCCCGGCGCCGACCTGCAGGAACACGCGGATATCCGCGTCGTACATGGCCTGGACGGTCTGCCGGAACCAGACCGGTTCGAGCATGTGCCGGATGAAGATCTCCCGCACCCGGTCCGGATCGGTCGGGAACGGTGCCCTGAGGGTGGTCGACCAGACGGGTACCCGGGTGGGGTGGACCTCCCACCGGTGCAGGGCCGCGCCGATCGATGCCAACCCGGTGGCGGACATCGGGGTGTGGAAGGCCGAGCGGAACGGCAGCCTCTGGCAGAGGATGCCGTCGCCGCGGAGCGCCTCGACCAGGGTGTCGAGCTGGCTCTCGGGCCCGTTGACGATGCACTGCGCGGGTGCGTTGTCGTGGGAGAGGACGACGCCCGGGTAGCGGGCGAGCCGGGGGATGATCTGTTCGGCGGACGTGCCGACGGCGACGAACGCCCGATCGGGTATCTCGACCGACGCCGAGTTGAACACGGCGAGGAACTCGTCCATCGAGGCCGAGCTGATCTGCCCGGTGGTGGCCGCGGCGGTCCATTCCCCGATGCTGTAGCCAGCGACCGCGTGCGGGGTGATGCCGAGGCGGTGCAGGGCATCGGTGAGCAGCTTGCCGACCTCGATCACCCCGGCGCCGTGTCGGCCGAGGTCGTCGACGGTCCACCGCCGGTCGGGGAGGCCGAAGTGTGCCGCGATGTCCGCCGTGCGGGGGCTGAACTCCGCCTCGAGGCCCGGGTAGACGAAGGCGAGTCGGCCGGCGGACCCGTCGGCGAGCAGCGGGGCAGGACTGAACCAGACGTCGCGGGCGCCCCGCCAGGGCTGCCCCCTGGCCACGGCGCGCCGGGCGATGGCGAGGTGCTTGGCGTCGGGGTGAACGACGCCGAGCCGGCAGCGTTCGTCCGCCAGCGGACGGGCGGGAGCGGTCTGCCGGGCCCGGGCGGCGCCGACGGCGCGGACGCGGTCGTCGTCGGTGTCGAGCAGACGGGCGAGCGCGGTCGGGTCGGGGGCGGCCAGCCACAGCACCTCGTCGGGCTGCTCGACCACCGTCGCCGCCGAGTCCTGGGCGGCCGCCCTCGCCCCGGGCAGCGGACCGGTCGGGGTCGTGCCGCTCCGCCGGGCCGCCAGCGCGTCCGGCGCCTCCTCCAGGATCAGGTGGGCGTTGATCCCGCCGAACCCGAACGCGTTGACCCCGGCGCGGCGCGGCCCGTCGCTCTCCCACGGCTGGGCGACGGTGATCGGCGCGAACCGGGTGTGCGCCAGCTCCGGCCGCGGTGCGTCGCAGTGCAGCGTCGGCAGCAGTACGCCGCGGTGCACGGCCAGGGCCGCCTTGACCAGGCTGGCGATGCCGGCCGCCGGCATGGTGTGGCCGATCATCGACTTCACCGAACCGATCACCGGTCGTGGTCCGCCCCGGTACGGACCGAACGCCTCGGCGATGGTGGCGAGTTCGGCCGCGTCGCCGGCCGGTGTCGCGGTGCCGTGCGCCTCCAGCAGGCCCAGCGCGTCCGGGGCGGTCGGGTCCAGTCCCGCCGCGGCCCAGGCCCGCCGGATGGCCAACACCTGGCCGGCGCTGGCCGGGTTGACCATGCTCGCGGCGCGCCCGTCGCTGGACGTCCCGCTGCCCCGGATCACCGCGTAGATCCGGTCGCCGTCGCGCACCGCGTCCGCCAACCGCTTGAGGACGACGATTCCGGTCCCCTCACCGATGAGCAACCCGTCCGCCGCGCTGTCGAAGGGCCGGATCTCGCCACGTCGGGAGAGGGCGCCGAGTTGGCTGAAGACGGACCAGAAGCTGATGTCGTGCACGTGGTGTACGCCGCCGGCGAGGACCGCGTCGAGCCGGCCGCTCGTCAGCTCCGTGATCGCCTGGTCCACGGCGATCAGCGAGGACGCACAGGCGGCGTCCACCGTGTACGCCGGGCCCCGCAGGTCGAGCCGGTTCGCCACCCGCGACGCCGCGAGGTTCGGCACCAGGCCGATCGTGCCCTCCGGCTGGTACGGGCCGAGCCGCTCGTCGAACTTGGCCCGTACCGCGTCCAGCCGCTCCTCCGGCAGGTCGGGGATCATCTCGCGGAGTACCTGGATCACCTGGCTGGACATCCGTACCCGCTGCGCGTACCGCGCCTGGGCGGGGCTGAGGATGCCGCCCCGGCCGAGGATGACCCCCACGCGGTCGCCGGCGGGCAGCCGGTCCGGTCCGCCGGCGTCCTCGATCGCCTCGGCCGCCACATTCAGCGCGATGAGCTGGTCTGGCTCGATGTCGGCGATGGAGGCGGGCATGATGCCGAACCGGAGCGGATCGAAGGTGGCCAGGTCGTCGACGAAGCCTCCTCGGCGGCAGTAGAGCCGGTCCGGCCGGTGCGCCAGCGCCGGGTCGTAGAACTCCGGATCCCACCGGTGCGGCGGCACCTCGGTGATCGCGTCGACGCCCTCGACCAGGTTGCGCCAGTAGGTGTCCAGATCGCCCGCCCTGGGCATCAACACCGCCATCCCCACGATCGCTACCGGCTCGCCGGGCATGGCGCTCACCAGCCGGAGGCGGTGTAGACGACCGAGGTGAGTGATGGGTCGCCCCAGGCCAGCTCACCCAGCAGGCTCAGCGCGCCCTCCTCGGGGTCGATCAGACCGATGCCACGCCGGGCGAACTCCCGGCTCAGTTCCGGGGTGACCATGCCGCCGTGCCCCTCGACCGGCGCCCACGGTCCCCAGTGGACGGTCAGGCAGCGGGTGCCGGTGCGGGCCGCCCACCGGGTCCCGATCGCCTCCAGGGCGTCGTTGGCCGCCGCGTAGTCGGCCTGGCCGCGGCTGCCGTACGGCGCCGCGATGCTGCCGAACAGCACCACGAATCGTGGCCGGTCACCCAGGCCGTCCAGCGCGGCCAGCGTCGACCGGGCGCCCGTCACCTTGGTCTCGAAGACCCGGGCGAAGGACTCCGGATCCTTCTCGGCGATCAGCTTGTCCTCGAGCACCCCGGCGGCGTACACCACCCCGTCGAGGCGGCCGTACTCGCCGTGGATCGCGGTGACCAGCCGCTCGGTCGCGGGTGCGTCGCGGACGTCGAGGGTGTGGTAGCGCGCCCTGGCGCCCAACTCGCCAAGTTCCCGCAGCGTGCTCTCGACCTCCCGACCGGCGAGAATCGCCTGGGCCGTGCGGGCGATCGTGGCCGGCGGACCGACGCGCTGGCGCGCGAGCACCGCGCGCACGGCCGCCACGTCCGTGGCGTTCGCCAACACCGGGTCCGGGGGACCGTCCGGCAGCGGCGTACGGCCGACCAGCTCGATCCGACACCGGGCGGCCGTGGCGAGGGCACGGGCGAACCAGGTGGTGATGCCACGCGCCCCACCGACCAGCAGCACCACCGAGTCTTGGTCCAGCCCCAGGGCCCGGGCCTCGGCCACGCCGTCACCGGCCGGGCCGGCGCCACCCGCCGCGAGCGGCCCGAGGCTCGCCGGCGTCAGGTCGTACCCGTACCGTCCGCCGCCGCTGCGGTCCACCACCGGCGCCTCGCCCTCGACGAGCAACTCGTCGAGGGTCTGCTGGGCGAGCCGCTCCGCGGGTTCCGTGCCGTCCACGAGGACCAGGCGTGCGGTGGTCGACGGGTACTCCCGGACGATGGTGCGGAACAGCCCGCGTAGCCCGTCCCCGGCCACACCGGCCTTCCGGTCGACGACCGCCACCACCCAGCGCATCCCACTCGTCAGGGCCTGCTTGATCAGCCCGAACGCGCCGGGCAGCAGCGGTTCCGCCCCGCCGGTCAGCCCGTCGAGCAGGACCAGCCCGGCTGCGCCGTCCAGGCTGCCGGGCTCGGTCGCCGTACCGGTGCGGACGGTCGCCTGGTGCCGGCGGAGCAGGTCGGCCAGCCGGACGGCCGCCGGACCGGCTCCGGTGACCACGAGGGTGGCACCGGCCAGCAGCGCCGCCGGTCGCCGCGGGGTGTCCGGGAGTGGGACCATCGTGGACACCATCCGCGTCGGCGCGATCCCGCGCGGAGAGCCACCCGCCACCACCCCCGGGCTGCCGGCTGTCGGGGCCGGACTCGACCGCGGCTGCCCGTCGGCGGCCGCGACGGCCGATGCGGGTGCCGCCCGGGCCGAGGACGCGGCGGTGGCGGGTACCGCGTCGGGCGCTGCGGGAACCGTCGCGGTCACGGCGGCGTTGACCCGGGTGGTGAGCCAGGTGACCATGGCGCGTACGGTCCGGGCCTTGACGAGGTCTTCCAGGTCTGATTCGTCGCCGTCGGTGGCCAGGCCGAGTCGGGCGGCCACCTCGCCGGCCACCTCGGCTCGTTTGATGGAGTCGATGCTGAGGTCGGCTTCGAGGTCCAGGTCGAGTTCGATGAGGTCGGCGGGGTATCCGGTCCGCTCGCTGAGCACCGCCAGCACCGCGGCCTCGAGGTCGAAGCCGGGTGCGGCCGCCGCGAGGGCGGTGACCGCGGTGGTGGCCGAGGTGCTCCTGGCCTCGGCCTCCCCGGTGCTGGTCGCTCCGGACGCCGGCGGCGGGGCGGGCGTGGGCCCGGCCGGGAGCGGGATGGGCGGGCCGACGGTGGCCGGCACCGGCGGAGCCGGTGCGGGTGGGGGACTCGCCGGCGCCGGCGAGATCGGTACGGACGCGTTCGCCGTCCCGGGAAGCGCCGGCACCCCCTGGTGCGCCCCACCCGACGCGACGCCGGCCTGGCTCGCCCGATTGGCCGCCGGCGGCACCTGCACCCGCGGTCCCGCCACGACGGGTACGGCGTCGACCGCCGACGCCGCCGGGGCTGTCCGCGGCCCCCGTCCGTGGGGATGTCCACCGTCGCCGCTGCCGAGGTAGGCGAGCATGACCTCGTGCTGGGCGGCGATCAGCTCACGGTTGGTTCGCAGGAACTCGGCGAGCAGTTCATCCCGGCCAACTCGCCCGTCGTGCCCGGCTCGCCCGTCGTGGTCGTCGGCGGTGGGCTCGACTGTCGCGGTCATGGACAACTCCTTGCTGGGTCGGGGGGGCGTCATGCCGCCGGGCAGGGTGCGGCCGTCACGATCGAGGACGAGCTGACCGTCGACCGTCCAAAATGGGCGGCTGCCGGCGTCGGTCGTGACCGCCACGGCGGTGTCGCGGCCGTGGAACAGCCAGCCGATCCGGACCGGTACACCGGCGCAGGCCAGCTGCGCCACGGCGAGGAGAAAGTCGCGCAGCCCCTCGCCCGTACGCCGGTCACAGGCGACGGCGAGGTGGGGCCGGTCGGCGAGGATGGCCCGGACCAGGCCGGTCAGGACCTGCCCGGGACCGGCCTCGACGAAGGTACGGGTACCGGCGGCGTACATGGCCTCGATCTGTTCGGCGAAGCGGACCGGGGCTCCGAGCTGGGCGGCGAGTTCGTGCCGCAGGCCGTCGGGGTCCGTCGGGTAGACGGTGGCGGTGCGGTTGGACCAGACCGGGATGGTCGGGGTGGTGACGGGTTCGACGGCGAGATTCCGCGCGAAGCGGTCCACGGCGGTCGCCACGAGCGGGCTGTGGAAGGCACAGGCGACGTTGAGACCGCGCGCCGGCAGCCCGGCGGCCTTGAGCACGCCGATCGCCTCCCGCACCGCCGGGGTGGGGCCGGAGATCACCTGCTGCGTGGGCCCGTTGCGGTTGGCCAGGATGACCTGGTCGGCGAGGCCGGCGCTGGCCAGGACCTCGCTCACCCGTTCCGCGGTGCCGGTGATCGCGGCCATCGTGCCCGGATCGTCCCCGGCGGCGGCGAGGATCGCGTCGGCGCGTCGCGTACTGAGCCGCAGCAGGGTCGCCGGATCGTAGGCGCCGGCGACGCAGAGCGCGACGAGTTCGCCGTAGCTGTGCCCCGCGGTCAGGTCGGGATGGATGTTGAGCCGGCGGAGCAGGTGGTCGACGGCGAGTCCGCCGATGCCGAGAATCGGCTGGGCCAGCCGGGTGTCGCGGAGCCGGCGCTGCTGCACGTCGTCGGTGTCGGGATCGAACGCGGTCGGCGGGAACAGCGGGTCCGCCCACTCCCGGCCGAGCTCGAGGTACTGGCGCAACTCGGGGAAGCTGACGAACAGCTCGGCCAGTGCCCCCGGATACTGGCTGCCCTGTCCGGGGAACAGAAACGCCACCCGCCCGCCGGAGCCGGAGTCCGGGGACGTCGAGGGCTGGACGAGTCCCTGTCCGGGGTCGTGGTCACCGGCGGTCGCGCGGTTCAGCAGCCGCTCGAGTTCGGTGCGGTCGCGGGCGACGATCGCGACCTGGACGGGACCGGACCGCGGGTCGGTCTGGGCCGCCGCGGTGGCGGCCAGGTCGCGCAGCCGCCACGGTCGGCCGTACCGGTCGGTGGTCCGGAGCGTGGCGAGCAGCTTCCGGATCTCCCGGTGCGCCGCCGCCCGGTCGGGGCCGCGGAAGCAGAACAGCTCCGCCGGCCACTCCTGGCGCGCGTGCCGTGGCTCCGGGGTGCGCGGGTGCGCGGCCAGCACCACGTGGTAGTTGGTGCCGCCGAAGCCGAAGGCGCTGACCCCGGCGAATCGTTCGCTGGCCGGGGCGCTCCACGGCCGGGCCTCGGTGAAGAAGGCGAACGGGCTGCGTTCCGGGTCCCAGGCGGGGTTGGGGCGGGTCAGGTTGACGGTCGGCGGCCGAACCCCCGTGTACAGCGCGAGCGCCGTCTTGATCACGCCCGCGAGCCCGGCCGCGCACTTGGTGTGGCCGATCTGGGACTTGACCGAGCCGAGGGCGCAGCCGCCGGGCCGGGCACCCGCCTCGACGAACAGCCGGGTCAGGGTCTCCAGCTCCGTGCGGTCGCCGACGACGGTGCCGGTGCCGTGCGCCTCGACGAGTCCGACCTGCCGCGGGGAGATGCCGCTGCGCGCGTACGCCCGGACCAGCGCCCGACGCTGTCCCTCCGCACGCGGCGCGGTCAGGCCCAGTGCCCGCCCGTCGCTGGAGGTACCGATCCCCTTGATGACCGCGTAGATGCGGTCACCGTCGCGCTCGGCGTCGGCGAGCCGCTTGAGGACGACGCAGGCGACACCCTCGCCGAGCGCGATGCCGTCGCCCGTGCTGTCGAAGGGGCGGCACCGACCCGTCGGCGACAGCGCGTGCGCCGAGGTGAACATCAGGTAGTCGTTGATGCCGTTGTGCAGATCGGCGCCGCCGCAGATCATCAGGTCACTGGTGCCCGCCGCCAGCTCCTTGCAGGCCGCGTCCATGGCCGCCAGCGACGAGGCGCACGCCGCGTCCACGGTGAAGTTCGGTCCGCCCAGGTCCAGCCGGTTCGCGACCCGCCCGGCGATCACGTTCGCCAGTACGCCGGGGAACGAGTCCTCGGTGACCGTGGGAAGCTGGTCCTCCAGCACGGCGGGAACCTCGCCGAGGTACGCCGGCAGCATGGTGCGCAGCGTCTGCGCGTGCCCCATGTCGCTGCCCGCCTCGGCACCGAACACCACCCCCGTGCGGGAGTGGTCGACGCCGGGCACGTCGGGGCCGTACCCGGCGTCGACGAGGGCCCGGTGCGCGACCTCGAGCGCCAACAGCTGGGTCGGGTCGATGCTGGCCAACGCCGCTGGCGGGATGCCGTACCCGATGGCGTCGAACGGCACCGGCGCGATGAACCCGCCCCACTTCGACACGCTGACCCGGCCCGCCCGCCCCGGCTCCACCTCGGACGCGTAGTAGGTCTCCACCGACCACCGCTGGGCGGGGACCTCGGTGATGGCGTCCCGGCCGCCCAGAATCGTCTGCCAGTAGCTGGCCAGGTCCGGTGAGTCCGGGAAGACGCAGGACATTCCGACGATGGCGATGTCCAGCGGCGCCGCCGGCACCGGCTCGGCCGGACCGGCGTCGGGCCCGGCCGTCGCCGCCAGCGCCGCGAGCCGCTCCGTGTGGAAGCGCTGCGCCCCGACGGTCACTCCGTGGTGCAGGTCGGCCACGGTCGTCTGCCTGTCACGGAGCACGACCACCTGGCCGGCCATGAAGAGCCCTTCGGCGTGCTGGCCCGCCTCGTCCACCGCGACCAGCGCGGCGCCGTCGCGCCGTTGGCCCTTGCTGGCGATCCGTAGCCGGCCGACGTTGAGCATCTCCAGGCGCTCCCACACGTGCCGGCCGGTCGCCCCCGCCGCGACCAACTCCCGCCGCACCCGGTGGAAGTCGTCGACGTACGGGCTGGGGAGGCAGCGGGTCACGTGTCCCGGCGCCGTCTCCAGGACCGCCGTACCCGTCGCCGCGATCACCTGTCGCTGGAACAGCGGCCGGATCGCCCCGCACTCGACCGCCTCCCGGGTGAACAGGTAGGCGGTGCCGAGCAACACCCCGACCTGGACGCCGCGTCGGGCCAGCGGTCCCGCCAAGGTCGCCACCATCGCCGCCGACCGCGCGTCGTGCACCCCACCGGCGAAGAACACCTGTACGTCCGCGGCGGTACCGGCCGGTGCCTCGTCCAGAAACTCCGCCAGGGTCAGCGCCTGGGCCTCCCACAGCGGAAAGCTCGTCCGCGGTCCCACGTGGCCACCGCACTCGGCGCCCTCGAAGACGAACCGGCGCGCGCCGGCGCGCAGGTACTGCCGCAGCAGCCCGGGCGACGGCACGTGCAGAAACGTCGCGATGCCCTCGGCCTCCAGCGCCTTGGCCTGCGCCGGCCGGCCGCCGGCGATGATCGCCACCCGTGGCCGGACCTCCCGCACCGCCGCGAGTTGCGCGGCGCGGACCTCCTCCGGGGCGAAGCCGAGCACCCCCACTCCCCACGGGCGTTCTCCCAGCGCCTGCGCGGTCTCGCGCAGCATCTGTCGGGATCGCTCGCCGCTGGCCAGGGCGAGCGCGATGAACGGCAGCGCGCCGTCCCCGGCCACGGCTGCCGCGAACGCCGCCACGTCGCTGACCCGCGTCATCGGCCCCTGCGCCACCGGGATCCGCACCCCGAGGGCCCGGGCCAACGGCGCGCCCGGCGCCAACAGCCCGCCCGCGGCGGCGTCGGAGACCGCGTCGCCGATCGCCGCGCGGATACCGCGTACCGCCGCCGCGGTGCTCCGCCAGCGCTGCTGGAAAACCGCCGCCAACCAGCCGTCCTGCCCGACCGGGAGCACCTCGCCGGTGCCGTCCGGCCGTCCGTCGCGGCGTATCCCGCGTACGCCGTCGGACAGCACCGTCTCCGAGCCGTCCATCCGCCGGATCACGGCCCGTACGTCCTCCGGCAGATCCGACTCCGGCATCAACGCCAACTGACTGTCCAGGACGACGCCGGCCGCCCCGCCGACCACGCATGCGGCGGCCGTGCGCGGCCCGATCCCGCCGGCGACCCACACCGGTACGTCCAGCGCCTCATCCGTGAGCAACTGCTGTAACAGGACGAATGAACTCAGCTCACCGACCCGCCCGCCGGCCTCGGAACCGCGGGCGATCAACCCGGACGCACCGGCGGCGACCGCCGCCCGCGCCTCCGTACGGCTCGTCACCTCCGCCAGCACCCGGTACCGGTGCGCGGTCTCGCTCAGTGGCCACGCGCCGTCCGGCGGCAGCACCACGAGTCCCACGCGGCCCTTCGCGGCCCGCTCCACGTCGGTCACCGAGGCGGTGCAACCCGCCGGTACGCGTACGCCGATCGGTGTCACCGACCATGCCGCCGCCCGTTCGAGCGCCCACAACGCCCGACGGTCACCCCGGACGAGGTCGAGCACACCCACGCCGCCAGCACCACCGGCAGCCGCCACGATCCGTGGGCCAGGCTCGACCCCGCCGCACGGGTTGATGACGATGACCGGATCATTCCCGGCGGTTGCAGTACTCATGGAACTCCCGTCACTGAGCAGGCGGGACGGTGCCCCCACCGCCTCGTCCGCCGTGCCGACGCGGTGTCCCGGGCATCGTGGTGACTCCTGCAAGCTTACGTCGGTTCGCGACGTTTTTGCAGGTCATAGCCCCTAAAGAGTGAAAAGGCGAATTTCCTTCTGTCTTTTCTCGACCGTTCTCGCCATCCCGGAAGGGCCTGTTCGTCCCCGGGCATCCGAACCGTCGGCGCGCGACCTGACGCGTGTGCGTCGGCCGAGGCGCCGGTGTGCGTTCCGGCCGGATCCGGAGGACTTTTTCGGCTTTGTCGCTTGAAGCGGCTAATTCCGAGCAGTATGCACGTATCGTCCAAATCATGAGCTACCGTCATGATGTAGCCAGTTATCACCCGCCTCATCCGGAGAGACCGATGACAGCAGTCATTCGACCTATTGCTGGTTTGTGGTGATGTGATCCTCGGCTGCCGGGACCCGGCGGCACCGGCCACCACGCTCCCCGCCGGGGCGCGCCATCCGCGATCCCTCGCCCCGGGTCGTCACCTCCGCGTACCAGCGCGCACCGCCCATCAGGCGGTTCCGATTTCCCTGCCGACGTTCGTGGCGACAGCCACGCGCGAACCGCTATCCACGAAAGGAACACGCATGGACAGGACCCGGACAGTCGCCCGGTCTCTGCTCTCCACCGCCGCTGTCATGGCTACCTCGCTGGCGTTCGCCGCCATGCCGGCCGCGCGCGGCGTCGCCGACGCGGCGGTGGAGAAGGGCCTCCGCGGCGGCAAGCCGGCCGACGTGCGCCAGAGACTGGCAGCGCTGGCCGCCACACCGGAGCTACTGGCGAAGGCCGTACCCGACGAATGCTTCGTCGGGCTCGGCCCCCCGCAACAGGGGGGTGCCGGATGCGAGATCGGGCAGCCGAAGGTGAACCAGGCATACGTGTGGGGCCTGGCCCGGGCCGGAAACCACCTCTGGTTCGGGACAGCCGCGAACGTCCACTGCCTGACGATGGGGATGAGTCTCACGACGACCACGCCGGTGCAGAACGACGACTACGTGTGCGAGTACGGCGAGAGCTCGTTGCGGGCGCAGTACCCGATGATCCCGGCGGCCTGGGGTGACTGGCGGCCGCCGAAGGTCTACCTCTACGACACGTCGTCCCGGAAGCTGACCGACAAGACCGGAGCCATCACCGCCAGGTCCGTCCTCGACCGGCAACGGCTGAACACGACGGTGGGGATCCGGGCGGCCGGTGCGCACCAGGGGGTCGTGCTGCTCGGCGGGCCGAGCCCGCTCGGCCTCAACCTGTTCGCCTTCGACAGCGCGTCGGGCCGGTACCTCGGGTCCACGACCCTCCCCGAGTACGGCACCGTCCGAAGCTTCCTGTCGGCGGACGGTGCGCTCTACGCCGGTGTCGGCATCGGGCTGGACGGTGACTCCGGTGGCGCGGTGCTGCGCTGGACCGGCAGCAAGTCCAGCCCGTTCGAGTTCACCGTGGTGGGCAGCCTGCCGGGCCAGGTCGCGGACCTCATCGTGCACAAGGGCCGGATGTTCGTCACGACCTGGCCCAGCGTCGCCCGCAGCGTCGAGGGCGGGAACATCGCCGGCGTGTGGATGAGCCCGTGGCTGACCACCGGCAGGCGGGGCCTGACCAGGTCGGACGCCCTGTCCTGGACGCAGGTGTGGAACGTGACCCAGTACGAGCCGGACCCGGTGATCGCCGCGACGTACGGGCTCGGCGGCCTGGCCTCCTACGGCGGCAACCTCTACTGGGGCACCATGCACGTGCCGATGAAGGCCACCCAGGCGCACATCGCCCGCTACCAGCCCACCGCCGAGCAGCAGAGCGCCGCGGTGCAGTACACCCAGCGGGCGACGAGCATCTTCCGGGCCAGTAGGTTCGACGAGGGCAGGGCGGCGGCCGACCTGCTCTACGGCGCGGCCGCGCTGCCCGCGTACGACCCGACGGCGAACGGCGGGACGGGCGCATGGCAACTCGTCCCGACCGGCTACAAGCCCCGGTACGGCGCGGCGGGATTCGGCAACAGCTACAACAACTACACCTGGAAGATGGTGGTGGCCGACGGCTCGCTCTACATCGGCACCATGGACTGGAGCTATCTCGCCAAGGACCTGCCGGCGGACTACAACGGCGGGGTGCAGAGCGGAAACGGCGCCATCAACCCGACCTCGTACGGCGCCGACCTGTGGGTGTTCGAGAAGCCACACGGCGCGGCCAAGCCGGTGGACACCACGGGGCTCGGCAACTACCTCAACTACGGGATCCGGACCATGGCGACCGACCAGTCGGCGATCTATCTCGGTATGGCGAATCCGATGAACCTCCGGACCGATCCGGGTGACGATGTCCCCGAGGGCGGTTGGGAGCTGATCCGGCTGCCGGTGACCGGCTCCTAGGCATCCGGCGCCAGGTGACCTCGGCGCCGCCCGGCATGGACCTTCCGCGACGAAGAACCGTGATCCGCGGCAGTGCCGACGTCATGACGTTGGTGGCCGGTCGGCGCAGGACGCCGACCGGCCACCAACGAATACCGGACCACCCCCGAGGGAGGAGGCGCCATGGACCGGCGATCCCACAGGATGGAGATCATCCGCCGCGCCGCGGTGCTGGCGCTGGCGACCGCGAGCGTCCTCGCGGTGGCGCTCGGCTGCGACCTGGTGCGGTCACCGCGGCGGGAGGCGGGCGCGCCGACCGCCCCGACCGGGGGCGTCCCCACGGCGGCGACCACGCCCGAAGCCCCCGCCCCGGACGTCGCCGCCGGTTCGTCCACGCACCGTCTCACGGTGGACGGCCGGCCACGGACGTTCCGGCTTTACCGCCCGGCCACCCTCTCCCTGGCGAAGCCGGTGCCGCTGGTGGTGGTGCTGCACGGTGCCCTCGGCAGCGGCCGGCAGGCCGAGACGGCGTACGGGTGGAACGCCGTGGCTGACCGGCACGGCTTCGTGGTCGCGTACCCCGACGGACTGCACCAGTCGTGGGCGGTCAGCGAGAGCTGCTGCGGACCACCGGTCCGGGAGGGCATCGACGATGTCAGTTTCATCACCGCCACGGTCTCCGCCATCTCCGCCAGGTTGCCGATCGATGCCGAGCGGGTCTATGCCGCCGGGATCTCCAACGGCGGGATGCTCGCGTACCGGTTGGCCTGCGACACCACGACGTTCGCCGCGATCGGTGTGGTGGCCGGAAAACTCCTCGGCCCGTGCCCGGACCCGGCACCGATCTCCGTGCTGCACATCCACGGCACCGCGGACTCCCTGGTGCGCTACGACGGCCGGCCGGGGAAGCTGGACAACGGCGGGGTCGGGCTGCTGCCCGTCAAGATCGGCGGTGCGCCCGTGCCCGACCAGATCGACAGATGGCGGGAGATCGCGAGGTGTCATGACCCGGAGGTGCGTACCGAGGGAACCGTGACCACGTCGCGGGCCCGCTGCCCGGACGGGCGTGACGTCGAGCTGATCACCATCGCCGGCGCCGGCCACCAGTGGCCGGGTGCGGCGCCGCTGACCGCGGCGGAGCGCCTGCTCGGGCTGGACCCGCCGGTCACGACGCTGGCAGCCACGGACGTGATCTGGGCCTTCTTCGCCGACCACGCGCGGCAGGGTTGAGCCCGCCGGTACCCGGACGTGCCGGCGCGGGCCCTCCGGAACCGGATCACCATCGACCTGCCTTCCCCCGGTGGTCGGCACGGGCCCGGTCCACCTCCGGTACGCCCGCGCCGGCCATCACCGCGAATGCGGGGCCGTCGCCGGGAGGTCGGCGAGCGCGGGCCGGCGGCGCGCGGACCGGGCGGACCAGCGGCCGTCCTGGTACGAGACGTCGATCGGGTGACCGAAGGCGGCCGAGACGGTGGCGGTCGTCACGGCGGTATGAATCGGACCGGCGGCGACGACACGTCCCGCCGCCAGCAGCAGCGCGTGGGTCGTGCTGACCGGCAGCTCCTCCAGGTGATGGGTGACCAGCACCGAGGTCAGGGCGGGGCGGGCCGCCGCGAGGTGGTCGATGGTGTCCAGGAGCTGCTCGCGGGCGGCGACGTCCAGCCCGGTGGACGGCTCGTCGAGGAGCAGCAGCTCCGGATCGCAGACGAGCGCCCGCGCGATCAGGGCGCGCCCACGCTCGCCCTGGGACAGCGTCGGCCACGCCTGTTCCCGCACCCCGCTCAGCCCGACCCGGTCGATCAGGTCGTCCGCCCGGTCCGCCTCCTCGGGTGAGGGCTTCCACCGGGGCGGCGTCTCCACGGTGCCCGTGACGCCGGTGAGGACGACCTCGCGAACGGTCAGCGCCGACCGCGGGGCGTGCCGGGGGTTCACGTGCCCGATGCGCTGGCGGAGCCGTTGCAGCTCCACCCGTCCCAGCCGCTCCCCGAGAACGTGCACGACCCCGGTGGTCGGGTGGATGAGCGCGCCGCAGAGGCCGAGGAGGGTGCTCTTGCCCGCGCCGTTCGGCCCGAGCAGCGCCCAGTGCTCGCCCCGGCGTACCACGACGCTGACGTCGTGCAGGATCCGCGTGCCGTCGCGGCGCAGCGACGCGTGCTGCACGGACAGCACCTCCGGGCGCGGTGCTTCGGTCAACCGGGGCCTCCTTCAGCCTGTGCGGCGCCGGCGGAGGACGTCACGGAACGGATCACCGGGGGCTCCTCCGCGTGGCTGAGGAGCGATGGTACGTCGGGTCGCCGCCGACGCCCCGGCAACGGACCCCGCCTTCCCGATCTCCGGACCCCGCCTTCCCGATCTTCCCGGCGGGGAACCGGGACGGGGGTAGGGCGCCCCCCGCCCGCGGGCCGTGGGTGTTTGCTGCGGCTTCGCGCGGGTAGCTGCCCTGCGACGGCGGGATCAGGCGGTGGGGCCGGGGAGGCGGGCACAGTGACGGGAAGCCGCATCGACGACGTGGCGACCGGCGCCCTCGGTGGGCTCGCCGGCACCGTGGCCGACCCCCGGCAGGGAACCCGGCAACTGGCGACGACCCTGGTCCGACCGGCGGTGTACGCGGTCGGGCTGGCGTTCGTCGCCGGCTACCTGCTCGGCAGACGCCGGCGTTGAGGGGCCACCGGGAGACCCCGTCGCCACCGGGACGGAGCACCGGACGCGGCACGGGAACAGGGGCGGTCAGATGCAGGAGATCGTAGGACAGAGCCTGGCCAGGAGACTGGTCGAGTGGGGGGTCGACACCGTGTTCGGCCTCCCCGGCGACGGCATCAACGGGTTGATGGAGGGCTTCCGGCGCGAGCGGGAGCGGCTACGGTTCGTCCTGGTGCACCACGAGGAGGCGGCCGCGTTCATGGCCACCGGGTACGCCAAGGCGACCGGCCGGCTCGGCGTCTGCGTCGCCACCTCCGGCCCGGGCGCCGTCCACCTGCTCAACGGGCTCTACGACGCCAAGCTCGACCACGTCCCGGTGCTGGCGATCACCGGGATGCAGGAGACCTCGGTGCTGGGTTCGCACTACCAGCAGGAACTGCACACCGACCTGCTGTACCAGGACGTGGCCGCCTACAACCTCGTGGTGACCAACCCGCAGCAGATGCCGGGGGTGGTCGACATCGCGATCCGCAACGCCCTGGCCAAGCGGACCGTGGCGCACCTGTCGTTCCCGAACGACGTCCAGGTCGCGGCGGCGAGCGAGGATCCGTACCGGCACGTCAGTCCCGGGGCGCCGCCGACGAGCAGCGCCTCGGTCTCGCGTCCGCCGGTCGCCCCGGCGTCCGAGGACCTGGCCCGGGCGGCCGAGGTGCTGGCCGCCGGTCGGAAGATCGCGATGCTGGTCGGGATCGGCGCCCGCGACGCGCGTGAGGAGGTGCTCGCCACCGCCGAGGCGCTCGGCGCCCCGATCGTGAAGACGCTGCCGGGCAAGCACGTCGTACCGGACGACCATCCGCTCACCACCGGAGGGCTCGGTCTGCTCGGGACCCGGCCCAGCGAGGAGCTGATGGAGGAGTGCGACACGCTGCTGATGGTCGGCACCTCCTTCCCGTACGGGAAGTACCTACCCTCGCCCGGCCAGGCCCGGGTGGTGCAGATCGATCTGGACGCGAGCCTCGTCGGGCTGCGGCTGCCGGTGGCGGCGGCGGTGACCGCCGACGCGGGGACGGCGTTGCGCCAGCTGCTGCCGATGCTGCCCCGGCGTGAGGACCGCTCGTTCCTGACCAGGTACCAGCGCCGGCGGGACCAGTGGCGGGCCGAGATGGAGGCGTTGGAGGATCCGCGCCGGCGCCCGATCGCCCCGCAGTACCTGGCGGGTTGCCTCGACGAACAGGCCGCCGACGACGCGATCCTGACCTGTGACTCGGGCACCGTCGCCACCTGGGCGGCCCGGCACTGGACCATCCGGGGCGGTCGGGAGTTCTATCTCTCCGGCAACCTCGCCACGATGGCCTGCGGCCTGCCGTACGCCATCGCGATGCAGCACGCCTATCCCGGCCGGCAGGTGATCGCGTACGTCGGGGACGGAGGGTTCGCGATGCTGATGGCGGAGTTCCTCACCGCGGCCCGGCACGACCTGCCGATCACGGTGGTCGTGAACAACAACAACTCGTACGGGCAGATCCTGTGGGAGCAGATCGTGCTGGGCTATCCCGAGTACGCGGTCCGGCACCGCGAGCCGGAGCCGGACTTCGCCGCATGGGCTCGTGCCTGCGGCGGGTACGGCGCGAAGGTCACCGACCCGGGGGACCTGCCGGACGCGCTCCGGGCGGCGCTGGCCCACCCGGGGCCGTCACTGGTCGACTGCGACGTGAACCCGAACGAGCCCCCGATGCCGGGCAAGGTCCGCTACGAGCAGGCCAAGCACTTCACCGAGGCGTTCCTCCGGGGCCAGCCGCACCGGATGGCCACCCTCGCCACGGTGGCCCGCGACAAGATCAACGAACTCCGGTCATGACCCGCCAACTGCGCCGGGTGGCGCTGCCGGATCCGGTCACCCGGGCCCCCGGACCGGCCGAGGGGATCGACCTGTCGGGACTCGCGGCCGACCTGCACGCCGCCGTCGACGGGGAGGTGCGGTTCGACGCCGGCTCCCGTGCCGCGTACTCGACCGACGCCTCCAACTACCGCCAGGTGCCGCTCGGCGTGGTCCTGCCCCGGACGGTGGAGGCGGCGGTCGCCGCCGTCGAGGTCTGCCGGCGGTACGGCGCCCCGGTCCTGTCCCGTGGGGGCGGGACCAGCCTGATCGGCGAGTGCACCAACGTGGCGGTGGTCCTGGACTGGTCGAAGTACTGCCACCGTCTGCTGGAGGTCGACCCACAGCGGCGGACCTGCCTGGTCGAGCCGGGCATCGTCCGGGACACCCTCAGCGAGCGGCTGGCGCCGTACGGGCTGGAGTTCGGCCCGATGCCCGCCACCCACGACCACTGCACGATCGGCGGGATGCTCGGCAACAACTCCTGCGGGGCCACCGCCCAGCGCACCGGCAAGGTGGTCGACAACGTCGTCGAGCTGGAGGTGCTGCTCTACGACGGCACCCGGATGTGGGTCGGCGAGACCAGCGACGAGACGTACGCCGAGATCCAGGCCCGGGGCGGCCGGCCGGCGGAGATCTACCGACAGCTCCGGGCGCTCCGCGACGAGTACGCCGACGACATCCGTGACCGGTACCCCGACATTCCGCGCCGGGTCTCCGGATACAACCTCGACAGTTTGCTCCCGGAGAAGAACCTCCACGTCGCGCAGGCGCTGGTCGGCTCGGAGGGGACCCTGGTCACCATCCTGCGCGCCCGGTTGCGGCTGGTCCCCACCGTCAAGGCCCGGACCCTGGTCATGCTCGGGTACCCGGATCTCGCCACCGCCGCGGACGACGTGCCGCGCGTGCTGTCGTACGAGCCGATCGCGCTGGAGGGGATCGACGACAAGCTCATCGCCTTCGAGAAGCGTAAGCACCTGCACCCCACGGCCCTGCACATGCTGCCGCCCGGCGGCGCCTGGCTGATGGTGCAGTTCGGTGCGGAGACCGCGCGGGAGGCCGACGACGCCGCGGAGCGGTTCAGCGCCGCGATGCGGGGTCGGGACTGGCCGCGCGTCTTCCGGTTCGAGAACGAGTCCGACGAGGCGCGGCTCTGGACGGTCCGGGAGGCCGGCCTCGGCGCCACCGCCTGGGTGCCCGGCATGGCGGACACCTTCCCCGGTTGGGAGGACTCGGCGGTCCCGCCCGAGCGGCTCGGCGACTACCTCCGCGACCTCGACCGGCTCTACCAGGAGTACGGCTTCGAGCAGGCGTCCCGCTACGGGCACTTCGGCCAGGGCTGCGTGCACAGCCGGATCCCGTTCGAACCGCGTACCGCGGACGGCCTGCGGCAGTTCCGGTCCTTCGTGGAGCGCGCCGCCGATCTGGTCGTCGCGTACGGCGGCTCGTTCTCCGGTGAGCACGGCGACGGGCAGGCCACCGGCGAACTGCTGCCCCGGATGTTCGGTGACCGCGTGGTCCGCGCCTTCGGGCAGTTCAAGGCCATCTTCGACCCGGACGACCGGATGAATCCGGGCAAGGTGACGCCGGCGTACCCGATGGACACCCAGCTGCGGCTCGGCGTGGACTACAACCACGGCCCCGTCGACACGGTGTTCCGCTACCCGGAGGACGCCGGCAGCTTCCCCCGGGCGGTGCTGCGCTGCGTCGGGGTCGGCAAGTGCCGTCGCGAGCACGGCGGGGTGATGTGCCCGTCGTACATGGTCACCCGCGAGGAGGAGCACTCCACCCGTGGCCGGGCCCGGCTGCTGTTCGAGATGCTCGACGGCACCGCCCGGGGCGGGACCATCGCCGACGGCTGGCGCTCCACGGCCGTCCGCGACGCGCTCGACCTCTGCCTGGCCTGCAAGGGCTGCAAGGCCGACTGCCCGGTCAACGTCGACATGGCCACCTACAAGGCGGAGTTCCTCGCCCACCACTACGCCGGCCGGCTGCGGCCCCGCAGCCACTACTCGATGGGCTGGCTGCCCGTCGCCGCCGTGCTCGCCGCGGCCGCGCCGCGGCTGGCCAACACGGTGACGCACGCGCCGGGTCTGGACCGGGTCGCCAAACTGGTCGCCGGCGTCGACCAGCGGCGCGACCTGCCACTCTTCGCCGAGCAGACGTTTCAGCGCTGGTACGCCGCGCGGGGGCCGCGCGGGGACGGTTGGCGTGGCGAGGTGATGCTCTGGCCGGACACCTTCACCAACCACTTCCATCCCGGCGTCGCCCGGGCCGCCGTGGAGGTGCTGGAGGCGGCCGGCTGGCGGGTGCGGGTGCCGGACCGGCCGGTCTGCTGCGGGCTGACCTGGATCTCCACCGGCCAGCTGCACACCGCCCGGCGGGTGCTGCGCCGCACCGCCGCGACGCTGGCCCCGCACCTGCGCTCGGGCGGCCTGGTGCTCGGCCTGGAACCGAGCTGCACCGCCGTGTTCCGCTCGGACGCCGTCGAGCTCTTCCCCGACGACCAGGACGTCCGGAAGCTGCGACAGCAGACCGTCACCCTCGCCGAGCTGCTGCGGGACCACACCCCCGGTGGCGGCCGCCGGCGATCTCCCGCACCGCGTTGATCCAGACGCACTGCCACCACCACGCGATCCTCGGCACCGACGCCGACCGCGCGGTGCTCGACGGTGCCGGGGTGCGGGCCGAGTTCCTGGACTCCGGCTGCTGCGGCCTGGCCGGGAACTTCGGCTTCGAGCGGGGGCACTACGAGGTCTCCATGGCCTGCGCCGAACGGGTGCTGCTGCCGGCGCTGCGCGACGCCGATCCTCGGGCCGTCATCCTCGCCGACGGGTTCAGCTGCCGGACCCAGATCGACCAGGGTGCGGCCGGCGGCCGGCAGGCGATCCACCTGGCCGAAATGCTCCGCGCGGGCCTGCACGGCGACCGGGACGGGCCGCTGCCGGAACAGCGGTGGGCACGGCGACCCGCCGGCCCGACCCGGCTGGCCCGGTTCGCCACCACCGCCGCGGTCGCTTCCGCTGTTCTCGGCACGGTGGCCGCCGTCGCCCGGGCCGCCGTCGGCCGTCGCCCCGGCGGGTGAATCCATGATCCGGCTCGAGGTCGCCGCCTACCGGATCCCGACGGACGCGGCCGAGGCCGACGGGACCCTAGCCTGGTCGAGCACGACCCTGGTCCTGGTCCGGGCCCGGGGCGAGCCGGTCGACGGGGGGACGTCGCCGGTCGGGCTCGGGTGGACGTACGGGCCGGCGGCCACCGCCGGAGTGGTGACCGACCTGCTCGCCCCCGTGGTCGCCGACCTCGACCCCGACGACGTACCGGCCGCCTGGCAGGCCATGTGCGCCCGGGTGCGCAACGCCGGCCGGCCGGGCGTCGCCGGGCTGGCGCTCTCCGCCGCGGACTGCGCGCTGTGGGACCTGAAGGCGCGCCGACTCGGCGTCCCGCTGGCCCGCCTGCTCGGCACCGTCCGCCGGCAGGTCCCGGTGTACGCCAGCGGCGGCTTCACCAGCTACGACGCCGAGCGACAGCACCGACAGCTGGCCGGCTGGGTCCGGGAGCAGGGCATCCCCCGGGTGAAGATCAAGATTGGCGAGTCTCGTGGCGCCGCCGAGGCCCGGGACCTGGCGCGGATGGCCGCCGCGCGCGCGACCATCGGGGACGCGGCCGAGCTCTTCGTCGACGCCAACGGCGGCTACCGGCGCAAGCAGGCCATCCGGGTGATGCAGGCCGCCGCGGGGCTGGACGTGCGCTGGTTCGAGGAACCGGTCAGCTCCGACGACCTGGAAGGACTCGGCCTCGTCCGCGACCGGGTGAGCGCCGACGTCGCCGCCGGCGAGTACGGCTACGACCTCGCGTACGTCCACCGGATGGTGCGGTACGTCGACTGCCAGCAGATCGACGTGACGCGGTGCGGCGGGATCAGCGAGTTCCTGCGTGCCGCCGCGGTGGCCGAGGCGGCTGGGCTGGACGTCTCGGCGCACTGCGCCCCGCACCAGCACCTCGCCGTCGCCGCCGCGGTGCCCAACCTGCGTCACCTGGAGTGGTTCCACGACCACGTCCGGATCGAGGGGCTGCTCTTCGCGGGAACCGTCTCCGCCACCGGCGGGAGCGCGCCGGTGAACCTGACCGAGCCCGGTATCGGGCTTGCCTTCCGGGACACGGACGCGGAGCGGTTCCGGATCCGCTGACCGGGTGCCGGGGGTAGGCGCCACACCGGCGCCGGACGACCCTGTTCACCGGTGCGCCTGGCGGTCCGAGGCGGTGGCCGTGGCGACGTCCACCGGATAGCTGCCCCGGGCCAGCAGCATCAGCAGCCCGTTGGCCAGCAGGGGGACGAGCATGACGAGGAAGGTGTCCCGCAGCCCGATCGCGCCCTCACCCGGGCCTCCGTCCCCGGCGAGGGCGTCCGCGAGCAGACCGAAGGTCGCCGGGGCGATCCCCTCGGCCGCGAGGCGCAGCAGTGTCCGCAGGCTCTCCGCACGTCCCCACATCCGGGCCGGAACGATGTCGAGGCGGGCGGCGTCCAGCGGTGGGTTGGCGGCGGCGAGCGCCGCGGTGCCGAGAGCGATCAGCGGCAGTGCCAGAGCGACCGACGAGAGGAGGAAGCCGGGCAGCAGCAGGAGCGCCGCGGCGGTGTAGCCGGCGGCGGGAACCAGGATGCGCGCGTCGGCGCGGCCGTGGCGCAGGATCCGGTCGGTGTACCGGCCCCCGGCCACCGCTCCGGCGAGCGCGGTGACACCGACGACCAGGGCGATCGCTCCCAGCGCGGTCTGCGAGACCCGGTAGTGCTGGGTCGCGAAGACGACCGCGAACGTGCGCAGCCCGGCGAAGAAGAAGTAGCCGATCACGGACGCGATGATCAGCAACCGGTTGCTCGGGATGCGGAGCAGGTAGACCGCGGCGCGGGCCAGCGACATGTCCGCGGCGCCCGCGGGCAGGACCCGCCCGGGCGCCGGCGCGATGCCCCGGGCGGCGATCACCTCGTGCGCCTCGTCGCCGGTGTGGTCGTCGCCGGCCTCCCCGCTCCGCGCCCCCAGACCACCGTTCTCCCGGGCGACGCCCCTGCCGCCGTCCCGTGCCCCGGCAGCCTCCCCGGCCGGGTCTCGGCCGTCCGCCCCGGCGACCCGTCCGCCGGCTGTCCGGTCGTCCGCTCCGGTCGTGCGTCCGCCGCATGCGTCGTCGGGCGCCGTCCGCCGGTCGCCGCGCAGCCAGCCCGCACCGCCCCGGGCCGGTTCGGGCAGTTGCCACAGCAGCGCCACGGCCAGGACCAGGCTGGCGGCGGCCAACAGGAAGAAGGCGGAGCGCCAGGAGAGCGCGGCGGCGACCTCACCACCGGCGACCAGCCCCACCCCGGCACCGACGATCTCGCCGGTGAGGATCCACCCCAGCACCGCCGCGCGGTCGGCAGGCGGGATGAAGTCGCCGGTCAGCGAGACCACCACGGGACCCGAGGCGGCGACGGCCGCGCCGAGCAGCAGCCGGGAGACGAGCAGCCAGCGGTAGTCGGCGGCGAGGCCACCGGCGACCATGGCGACGGCCCAGGCCGCGACCGTGACCGCGAGGAGGCGTACCCGGTGGACCCGGTCGGCGAGCATCCCCATCGGTATCGCCGCGAGGGCGCCGACCCCGGAGGAGGCCGAGGCCAGCAGCCCGAGCTGGGCGTGACTGATCCCCAGGTCAGCCTCGAGCTGTGCCGCCGCCGCGCCGATGGCGCCGGTGTCGGCGCTGTTGAGCGCGAGCACCGCGCCGAGCAGCAGGACGACGCGCGTCCGCCCCGAGCCGCCCAGGAGTCGCCGAGCCCGGACGCCGAGCCGTGCGCCGACCCCCGGGGTGTCGGCCCGGTCAGCGGCGGACCGGCGCGTACCCACCGTCACCCCGGACCGGCGCGGCCAGCGTCACCGCCGTCTCCAGCAGCATGGCGTGGACGAACGCCTGCGGCAGGTTGCCGCGGAGCTGCCGCTGCTGGACGTCGAACTCCTCGGTGTAGAGCCCGGGCGGGCCGCAACCGGCCCGGTTGCGTTCGAACCACCGGTGCGCGCCGACCGGATCGCCGGCCTGGTGGGTGGCGAGCGCCGCGATGAAGCCGCAGAGCAGGAAGGCGCCCTCCGCCTCACCGAGCGGCCGTTCGTCCGGCCGGTAGCGGTACAGGTACCCGTCCTCGGCGAGTTCGTCGAGGACCGCCCGGTGGGTCGCCGTACTGCGGGGGTCGTCCGCGGGTATGGCACCCCGGATCACGGGCAGGAGCAGCGCGGCGTCGACCCGCTCGTCGTCGTAGGCGCGCCGCCAGCGGCCGGACCGGTGCACCCCGTGTCGGCCGGCGTCGGCGAGTACGGTGTCGGCGAGCGACGCCCAGCGGGCGGCCTGCGCCGCGGGCGCGACCACGGCGGCGGCCCGCAGCCCGGCCACGCAGGCCAGCTTCGAGTGCGTCCACTGGCGGGGCGACAACTCCCAGATTCCGCTGTCCGGTTCCCGCCAGCGTCGCTCGATCGCCCCGGCCGCGATCTCGACGGCGTGCCAGGCCGACGCGTCCAGCCGGTCCCGGCGGGCGGCGGCGGCCAGCAACAGCAGGCACTCGCCGAGCGTGTCGAGCTGGAACTGGCCCCGTACCCGGTTGCCGACGCGGACCGCGCCGCCCGGGTAGCCCGGTAGGTGGGGCAGTGCCCGTTCGTCCGGCACCGGGTGTCCGGCCGCCGTGTAGGCCGGCGTCAGTGCCGGACCGTCCGTGACCAGCCGTGCCCGGACGAACTCCACCGCCGAGTCGAGCAGGTCGTCGGCACCGGCGGCGGCCGCGGCCAGGCCGGTGTAGCACTGGTCGCGGATCCAGGCGTACCGGTAGTCGTAGTTGCGACCGCTGCGGGCCCGTTCCGGCAGCGAGGTGGTGACGGCGGCGACCGTGCCGCCACCGGGCCGGGTGAGCCCGCGCAGCACGGCGTGGGCGAACCGGGCGTCGCGCCGGGCGACGCAGTCGGGGAGCGGGAGGACGCCGCTGCGCCAGGTGCGCTCGGTGCTCCGCCAGGTGGTCTCCGGATCCGGGGGAGGCTCCGGGATCGGGTCGACCGAGACCTCCAGGACCAGGTCGTGTCGCCGCCCGGCGGGGACGACCAGCCGTCCGGTCAGCGCCGTCGAGTCGTCCGGGCCGAGCAGCTGTCCGCCGGTGCAGCGCAGGTACAGCCCGCCGCTGCGGGCCAGCCAGCTCTCCCCGTCCCGCCGCAGCTCGTGCAGGCGCGCCTGGCCGAAGCCGGCGGCCGGTTCCAGCCGTACCGCCAACTCGGCGTCGTGGTCGACGGCGTGGACCTGGCGGAGCAGGACCAGCCGGCGTTCCTGGCCGGGGAGGGCGAGCGCCTCGCGGGACTCGACGATCCCGTCGGTGGTGACCCACCGGCTGGTCCAGATCAGGGTGCCGGGCTCGTAGTAGCCGCCCCAGACGGTGCGCGGGTCCGTCGGCGTGACGCCGTAGCGGCCGCCCGCCCCGAGCAGGGCGCCGAAGACGGCGTCGCTGTCCCAGGTCGGCGCGCAGAGCCAGTCGACGTTTCCGGCGGGGTCGACCAGCGCACCGCGGTAGCCGTCGGCGAGCAGGGCGTACTCCCGCAGCACGTACGGACCGGCCGGCCGGTCGCCCGCCGGTCCGGCCCCGTCGCCTCCTCCGGTGTTCACGGCCGTCGCCCACCGCCCCCGGCCCGGACCGTGCCGTCCACGCCCACCCCGCTCGCTCGTGTCTGGCCGGCACGGACTACCCGGACGGCCCCACCTGACACCTCACCGGTTTCCCACGGTTTTCGTGCGTCGGCGCGGGTCGTCGGTGAGCCCGGCGGGGCGGACCGCCAGCCCGTCCCGTCGGCGCCGGGCGCCCGGGGCGGTCCCGACGCGCGTCCGGCGCCCCGCCCCTCCGGCGGCGGTGGGCCGGCCGGGCATGAAGGCTGACGGGCGGGGTAGCCAGCCGTCCGGGAGGTGGTGCGGGTGTCCGCGGTCGACCCGGGCGGCGACGTGGCGCGGAGTCCGGTCGGGCCGGTGCCGGGCGATCGGCTCGCCCGGGACCTCGCGGACCTGGCCCGCCAGGAGGCGATGCGGCTGCGGGGCGAGCTGTTCGGCTCGGCCCGGCGGGCCGGGCTGGGCGCGGGACTGCTGGCCGGGGCCGGGATCGCGACCGTGCTGGGGATCGGTGCGGTGTCGGTGCTGGCCCGGCGGACGCTGGAGGCGAGGATGCCGGCCGGCCGGGCGGCGGCCGTCCTGGCCGCCGGGTACCTGGGCGCCGCGGTGCTGTTGGCCGGCGCCGGTGTGGTTCGGCTGCACGCGGCGGCCGGCTGGTCACACCGGCTGGCCGGTGACCTCCGTCGGGCGGTGGCGGCGGTACGTGCCGGGGGCACCCCGCCCGACCGTCCGGGTCCCGTCGGGCACCCCTGACTGTCCGGCGGGCCGCTCCACACTCCGTCGCCGCGTCACCGGTCGCGCTCAGCCGTCCCCGAGCAGGCGCCGGACCTCGGCGGCGGCCGGGTGTCCGGGTGCCCGGTCGAGGAACCGGCGCAGGGTGTGGACCGAGGCCGCGGGGTCGCTGTCGCGCTGCGCGAGGCCGAGCATGAGCAGGGCGTCGGGGGTGTCGGGCCGGGCGGCCAGGACTGTCTCGGCGAGCCGGGCCGCCTCGGCCGTCTGCCCGAGCCGGATCAGGATGAAGGCGAACCGTAGGCGAATCTCGTCGGCCGGACGTCGCTCCAGCGCGGTCCGGTAAATCTCGGCGGCGGCCTCGTACCGGCCCTGCTCCTCCGCCGCCCGGGCCAGCGCGAGCAGGTCGAGCACCGGGTCCGCGGCGATGGCCGGACCCGGCCGCCGGGCTGGTTCCGGAGCGGTGGCCAGACGCGGGGCGGCCACGGCGACACCGCCGACCAGGGCCAGCACGGCGACGGCACCCGCGGTCCAGACCCCGGCGGCGGTGACCGGCGGCGGGGGCCGGCGGGTGGGTCGGGGCGGTGCCGGCCGTGCCCCGGGGGCCGCGCCGCGACGCCGGCGATGGGTACGCAACGCCGATCCGGCCCCGACCCCGAGCGCGAGCACCGGGACCAGCCAGAGCAGCAGCCCCCAGCCCTGGGCGGGGGGCGTGGCCAGCACCTCCGCACCGTACCGGCGGACCAGGTACGTCCGGACCTCCTCCGGGCTGTCGCCGGCGCGGAGCCGGGCGGCGATGACCTCGCGGATGGCGGCGGCGATCGGCGACCGGGAGTCCGCCACCGACTCGCCCTGGCAGGCGGGGCAGCGCAGCTCGGAGCTGAGCCGACGCGCCGGGTCGTCGTCCGCCACCCGCACCGACCGGTACGTCCCGAGCACGGCGCCGAGCAGCAGGACCAGCAGGACGGCCGCGCCGACTGCCCGCCGTGGCCTCACGGGGCGCCCAGCAGCCGGGTCAGCCGCCGGTCGAGCCAACCGGCGGTCACCGGGCCGGACGTCCGGTCCGCGATCCGGCCCTGGGCGTCCACCAGGAACGTCTCTGGCACCCCGAATGCCCCCCAGCTCACGGCGGTGGCTCCGGTCGGGTCCGGCACCACGGTCAGCTCCACCGCCCCCGTCTCGGCGAGTAGTGCCCGTATCGCCGCCTCGCCGTCCCGGACGGCGAGCCCGAGCACCTGGAGATCCCGCGACGCCCAGCGGCGCTGCGCCGCGACGAGCAGTGGTAGTTCGTCCCGACACGGCCCACACCAGGACGCGAACAGGTTGACCAGCACGACCCGGCCGCGGAACGCGGCGAGGTCGACCGGCGCGCCGGTGAGGCTCCGGCCGGCCAGCGGTGGTGCGGGCGCGCCCGGTGCGGTCACCGGTGACCCGGTGGAGCGGGATCCGGTGCCGGCCACGCCGACGGCCACCGTCGCGCCGAGGGCGCCGATCGCGAGCAGCGCCAGCGACGGTACCCACCGGAGCCGGCGGCCCGGCCACCCGGCCGGCGGCCGGGTCATCGCGCCCCTCCCGGAGCGACCGGCGCGGCCGGTCGGGGCCGGTCACGGTCCCGCCGGATCCGCCCCCGTCGGGCACGACGCGGTACAGTCCCGGCCAGGACGAGTGCTCCACCGAGGACGGTGAGGGCCCCGCCAGCCCAGACCAGCGAGACCATCCGGTTCACGGCCAGCCGGACGGTCGCGGTACGGCCGTCGGCCGAGACGGCGAGCAGGGTGGTGTACGTGTCCCGGAGCAGGCCTGGGCGGATCGCCGGAACGCTCACCGTCAGGTCGTGCCCGGGGTGGTACGTCAGCTCAGGCGCGGCGGTACCCGTCGGCCGGCCCGACGGGCCGACGGCGAGGCGGGCCCGGACCCGCATCCCGGCGTCGTCGCCCGTTCGCTCGATGGCCGCCAGCCGGACCGTCGCCCCGGACGCCGTCAGCGACTCCCCGACCGCCAGTTCCCGCTCGACGGAGACGGTGTAGGCGGCGGAGGCGGCGGCACCGACGGCGACGAGTGCGATTCCGGCGTGTGCCAGCGCCGTGCCGATCCGGGACCATCCGGCCCGCCGTCCACTGGCGCGCAACCGTCGCCACAGGTCGGCGGCCGTGCTGGCCAGGGCGAAGCCGGCGCAGCCGAAGGCGGCCAGGACCGTCGGCCCGGGTCGGCTCAGCAGACCGGGCACGGCGACAGCGGCCAGCGCGACCCCCGCCGGCGCGGCGGCCCGCCCGGCCAGCTCGCCGGGCGAAGTCCCGGCGCGGGAGAGCAGGGGCGCCAGGCCGACCAGCCCGAGCAGGACGATCGCCAGCGGTACCACGGTGCGGTGGAAGTACCCCGGGCCGACCGCCGCGGTGGTGCCGGAGACGGCCTCGGCGAGCAGCGGGAAGAGCGTGCCGGCGAGGACCACCGCGGCGATGGTGGTGAGCAGGATCAGGGTGCCGAGCAGGGCCGTCGGCCGGGACAGCAGCGGTTCGGCCCGCGGCGTGTCGGAATCGGCCGGGAGCCGCAGGCGCCAGCCGATCAGGAGCACGGTGCCGACGGCGGTCACCAGCAGGAAGCCGAGCAGCACCGGCCCGAGCGGCGACGCGGTGAAGGCGTGCACGCTGGCTACCATCCCGGAACGGGTGAGGAACGTGCCGAGCAACACCAGCAGGAAACTGGCGCAGGCCAGGCCGACCGGCCAGCCGGTCCGATCGACGGCGCCGGGGCGCCGGAGCGCGTGCAGGAACGCGGTGGCGGTCAGCCACGGCACCAGCGAGGCGTTCTCGACCGGGTCCCAGGCCCAGTAGCCGCCCCAGCCGAGGACCGCGTACGACCACCAGGCCCCGAGCAGGATCCCGGCGGTGAGTAGCGTCCAGGCCAGCAGGGTCCACCGCCGGGCCGGGACCGCCCAGCGTCGCCCGGCGGGGCCGGCCAGCAGCCCGGCGAGCGCGTACCCGAACGGGACGACCAGGCCGACGTAGCCGGCGTAGAGCAGCGGCGGGTGCAGGCCCATCGCGGGGTGCGTCCGGAGCAGGGGGTTGGGGCCCGGCCCGTCCGCCGGTACCGGGGCGACCGGGTGAAACGGGTTGGCGGCGAAGTGCGAGAGCGCGAAGAAGAAGACGGCGACGACGCTGACCACCGCCATCGCCCACGGGTGCAGCCGCCGGCCGTCGGCGGGGACGGTACGGGCGAGCAGGCCGGCGTAGCCGGTGAGGATCAGCAGCCAGAGCAGCAGCGATCCGTCCAGCGCCGACCACAGGCTGGTGACGGTGTAGTAGACCGGCACGTGTCGCCCGCCGTGCTCCGCCACGAACCTGAGGCTGAAGTCGTGGCGCAGCAGCGCCCATTCCGCCGCCCCGCACGCCAGTACCGCGGCCACCAGCGCGGCGGCGGTGGCCAGCCGGGCCGGCCGGACCGGCGCGTCCGGAGCCAGCGCGCGGCGCAGCCACAGCAGGGTCGCGGCCACCGAGGCGGCGAGGCCGGCACCGAGCGCCACGCTGCCGACCTGACCGGTCACCGGGCCGTCCCCGGCGAGGTCGCGCCCGCCGGCCGGTACTCGTTGTCGTGCCGGACGAGCACCTGGTCGGAGCGGAACACGCCGTCGGGCCCCAGGACACCCTCCACGACCGCGTCCTGGCCGGCCCGGAAGGTTTCCGGGGGCACTCCCTGCTGCCGTACGGTGATCTCGTGTCCGTCCGCGGCAAGTCGGAAGACGGTCTGTCCGCGGTCGTGGCGGATCGAGCCGGGCACGACCACGCCGCTCAGCCGGGTCCGGCCGGCTCCGGCATCGGGATCGGCCGCCAGCTCGGCCGGTGTGCGGTAGTAGCTGAGGGTGTCGCGCAGGCCCGCCTGGACGAGTAGCCCGGTACCGGCGAGAAGCACGGTGGCCAGGGCGAGACCGGCACGGTTCGGCCGGGTCACCGGGGCCTCCGGGGCGGGGGTGCGGGGCGGCGCGCCGCCCTACCGGCGGGTCGGTGGCGGCGGACCGGGGCGTCCCCGGTCCCGTCGGTGCGAGGGCTGGGATGGACGGCGCTCCACCGGATGGCCCAGGCGGCGGTGGCGGTGGTGAGGCCGAGGCCGGCCAGCACGGCGACCCACCCGTTCACCGGGTCTCCACCGGGTTCGGCGCCGCCGTCGGAACCGAGCCGCCCGGCGTGGGTTCGAGTGCGGCCAGCCGGCGCAGGAAGAGCCACGTTGCGGTGGTGGTGAACGCGGCCAGGCTCAGCAGCAGGGCGGCCGCCATCAGCGGGTCGATCGGCGGTCGGTCCGGCGCGAGAATCGTCGCCGGCTGGTGCAGGGAGCGCCACCAGACCACCGAGAAGTGCACCAGCGGCACCAGGGCGAACCCGGCGACGCCGACGACCGCGGCCGGCCCGCCGACCCGGTGCGTGGCCGGGACGCCGCGTCCCTCGCCGAGGACGCGCCGGGCGGCCAGGTAGCCGGCGTAGGCCAGCAGGAGCAGGACGGTGCTGACCAGCCTCGGGTCCCAGGCCCACCAGGCACCCCAGACCGCCCGGCCCCAGAGCGCGCCGAGCGCGATGGTCAGCGTGGTCAGCCCGACCCCGAGCTCCGCGGCGACCCGGGCCCGCCGGTCCCAGCACGGGTCGCGGGTGGCGAGGTAGCCGAGGCTGCTCGCGAGCACGGCGGCGAAGGCCAGGTAGGCGGTCCAGGCAGCCGGGACGTGCAGGTACATCAGCCGCTGGGCGTCCCCCTGGACGGCGTCGGGCGGTGCGATCAGCAGGCCGGCGGCCGCGGCGGCGGTGGCCAGGCCGCCGGCCAGCCAGCCCAGGCTGCGCCGGTCGGCCGCCGCGCGCCGGTCGCCGGCCCGGGGCGTACGCGCCACGCCGGGCCGGTCGTCGGTGTCTGCGGTCCGGACGGCGCCGGACCCGGATTGAGCAGGGCCCACGCCGACGATGATGCCGGAGTGACGTACGGTTAGGGAGTTAAACCGCAAAAGCACTAAAAGCATTATTTGTCCGGTTAGCCTGGGGTGACGGCCGGACAAGGGAAGGTGGTGACCGGTGGCGGGCGGGGAGTGGGCGGGGCACCGCCGGCCGCTCGCGCCGGTCGCCCGGATCGTCGGTTGCGGGCTGCTCGTCCTGCTTGGCGGCTGTTCCGGCGGGGCGCCCTCCACCCTGGACCCGGCGGGGACCGGGGCCCGGCGGGTGGAGGGCCTGTGGTGGCTGCTGTTCTGGATCTCGGTTGTCGTCTTCGCGGAGGTCATGGCGCTGCTGGCCTGGGCGCTGGTGTTCCGGCGCCGCCCGGACCGCCGGATCAGTCGCGTCGAGCCGACCCGCTTCGTGGTCGTCGCCGGCGCCGGTGTGCCCTTCGTCATCCTGCTGGCGGCGTACGGCGTCGGCCTGCGCGACCTCGCCGCCCTGCGCCAGCCCGAGTCCCCACCCGCGGTCACGGTCGACGTGACCGGGCACAAGTGGTGGTGGGAGGTGCGGTACGCCGGGGTGGACGGGGCGACGGCCAACGAGATCCGGATCCCCGTCGGCGAGCCCGTGCGGGTGCGGCTGCGTACCGTCGACGTCCTGCACAGCTTCTGGGTACCGCAGCTGATGCCGAAGACCGACCTGATCGCCGGCAAGGTCCGCGAGACCTGGCTACGGGCGGAGCGGCCGGGGGAGTACCGGGGGCAGTGCGCCGAGTACTGCGGCCTCCAACACGCCCACATGGCGCTCCAGGTGGTGGCCCAGCCCCGCGCCGAGTTCGACGCCTGGCTGGCCCGGCTCGCCGCGCCGGCGGCGACGCCGGACAGCGACGCCGAACGCCGTGGCCAGCAGGCGTTCCTCCAGGGAACCTGCGTCGCCTGCCACACCGTCCGGGGCACCGCCGCCACCGGCACCGTCGGGCCGGACCTCTCCACCCTGGGCGCCCGGTGGAGCCTGGGTGCGGGGGCGGTCCCGAACGACGGCGGGCACCTGGGCGGCTGGATCGTCAACTCGCAGACCGTCAAACCGGGCAACGCCATGCCGCCGCAGCCGGTCGACGCGGCGGCCCTTCCCGACCTGATCGCCTACCTGGAATCGCTGCGGTAGGAGCGGACCGATGCCGTCGAGCACCGCCGCCGCGCGCGGCACCCGTCCCGGTCCGGAGGCGATGGCGAGCCTGACCCGTCACTGGGCGGAGGCGCCGAGCCTGCGGACCTGGTTCGGCACCGTGGACCACAAGCGCATCGGCCGACGGTACCTGGTCACGGCAGCGGTGTTCTTCGGCTTCGCCGGGGCCAGCGCCGTGGCGATGCGCACCCAGCTCGCCGGGCCGGAGGCCGGCATCCTGTCGCCCCGGGAATACAACCAGCTCTTCACGATGCACGGCACGGCGATGATCTTTCTGTTCTCGACGCCGATGCTGTTCGGGTTCGGCAACTTCCTGGTCCCGCTGATGATCGGCGCTCGGGACATGGCCTTCCCCCGGCTGAACGCCTTCGGCTACTGGGTGTTCCTCTTCGCCGGGCTCTTCATGTGGGCCAGCGTGCCGGCCGGTGCGGCCCCCAACGGAGGCTGGTTCGCGTACGTGCCGCTGACCGACGAGCGGAACACGCCCGGCCTGCACCTCGACGTCTACACCCTGGGGTTGCTCTTCCTGGGCATCTCGACCACCTCCGGCGCGGTCAACTTCATCGTCACCGCGCTCAAGCTGCGCGCTCCGGGCATGTCGCTCAACCGCGTGCCGGTCTTCGTCTGGGCCATCGTCGCCACCTCGTTCATGGTGCTCGTCGCGCTACCGGTGCTGAATCTCGACAACGCCCTGCTCTTCCTCGACCGCCGCTTCGACACCCGGTTCTTCGAGCCGGAACGGGGCGGGAACGTCCTGCTCTGGCAACACCTCTTCTGGATCTTCGGCCACCCGGACGTCTACATCATCGTGATGCCCGCCCTCGGCATCGTCTCCGCCGTGCTCCCGGTCTTCTGCCGACGCGGGATCGTCGGATACCCGCTGATCGTGTTCTCGATCGTCGCGATCGCGATCATCTCGTTCGGAGTCTGGGTGCACCACATGTTCGCCACCGGCCTGCCCCAGCTGTCCTACGGATTCTTCAGCGCGGCGAGCACGGTCATCACCATCCCGTCCGGCCTCCAGATCTTCGCCTGGCTCGCCACGATGCTGGTCGGCCGGATCGTCGTGAGCGTGCCGTTCCTCTTCGTCGTCGGCTTCCTCGTCACCTTCGTCGTCGGCGGCGTCACCGGCGTGATGTTCGCGTTGACCGCCTTCGACCAGCAGACCACCGACACCTACTTCGTGGTGGCGCACTTCCACTATGTCCTCTTCGGCGGCGCCGTCTTCCCGATCCTCGCCGGCGTCTACTACTGGCTGCCCAAGATGACGGGTCGGATGTTCAGCGTCCGGCTCGGCCGGTGGGCGTTCTGGCTGGTCTTCGTGGGCATGAACCTCACCTTCTTCCCGATGCACGTCTCGGGGCTGCTCGGCATGCCCCGCCGCGTCTACACCTACCCCGGCGGGCTGGGCTGGGACCCGTGGAACCTGCTCGCCACGATCGGGGCGTACGTCGTGGCCGCCGGCCTGCTGCTCGTGGCCGTCGGGGTGGTGCACGCGCTGCGCCGCGGCGCACCGGCGCCGGACGACCCGTGGGGCGGCGACAGCCTGGAGTGGACCACCAGCTCGCCCCCGAAGCCGTACAACTTCCCGGTCATTCCCCGGGTACACAGCCTGCATCCGAACTGGGACCCCCGCACCGTCGAGTCGACCGGGCCCGGGGCCACCGAGGACCGGATCCTGGCCGAGGGGCGCACAACGCTGTGCACCAGCGAGCTCGACGGCCGATACGAACGGCCGGTGGAGATGCCGGAGGAGACGCGGAAGCCGCTGCTGGCCGCCGTCGGGCTGCTGATGGTCTTCCTCGGCCTGCTCCTCGCCTGGTACTGGGTCGCCGCCGCGGGCGCCGCCCTCGTCATCGGCACCCTCGCCGCCTGGCTCTGGCCGCCGCGGCGGACGCCGCAGGAGGCGGGGGTGGCGGGATGAGCCGGCGCCGCGATCGATTCGGCTGGCGTGCGTCGGTGCGTCACGACGTCGCCGAGCGCACCGAGGAGACGGCATGACCCCCGCCGATCTCCGGACGGCGCTCCGCCCGGCCGGGCTGGTCACCGAGCAGCCGGTCGGCCGGTCGACGGCGTGGTGGGGGGTGATGCTGTTCATCGCCACCGAGGGCACCGTCTTCGCCGCGCTGCTCGGCAGCTACTTCTACCTGCGGTTCCAGCACGGCGTGCCGTGGCCGCCGGACGGGATCGCGCAACCGGACCTGCGGTTGCCGCTGGTCATGACGGCGGTACTGGTGCCCAGCAGCCTGCCGGTGGCCTGGGCCGAGGCCGGCATCCGACGCGGCCGACGCTGGCAGGTGAGGGCCGGGCTGCTCGCCACCCTCGTCATGGGTGGGACCTTTCTCGGCCTGCAGGGGATGGAGTACCACGAGAACCTGCGGGAGTACACCGTCACCACCAACGTCTACGGGTCGCTGTTCTACGTCATCACCACCTTCCACGGCGCGCACGTCACGGTCGGACTGTTCATGGTCTGCTGGCTTCTCGCGGCCGCGGGGCGCGGGGGCGTCAGCGCCCGCCGGCCCGAGCCGGTCCGCGTCGTCGCGTACTACTGGCACTTCGTCGACGCCGTCTGGGTGGCGATTCTGTTCACCGTCTACCTCTCGCCGAGGCTGTGATGAGCGAGCGTGTGTCGTCCCGCGCCGCGCTCGTCGGTGGACTGCTGCTGTGGTTCGCCGTACTCGGCGGGGCGCTCTCCTGGGCCGTACACTCGCTGGCCGCCTGGAGCATCGACGAACTCGCCTGCGAGGCCGGGCACGACGACCTCGCCGGCGTCCCGCTGGTCGGCGCCATCGCGCTCGCGGTCCTCCTCCCGGCGGCCGGGGCCACCGCCGCGCTCGTCGTCTCGGTGCTCGCCTGGCGGCGTCTCCGCCCGGAACCGCGCGAGGACGGTGACCGGGCGACGGGTCGGGCCCACCTGCTCGCCGTCGTCGGCCTCTGGTTGAACCTGCTGGCGCTGGCCATGATCGTGTTCGGCGGCGTCGCCGCCCTGGTGCTGCCGCCATGCCAGCGCTGACCGACGGATCGGCCGGCGGGGGACCGCTGGCGTACGGCGACCCGGTGACGCAGGCCTGGAGCAACCTGCTGGTGGTCACCGTCCTGGCGTTGCTCTGCGCCGGGTACGGGCGCGGGGTGCACGAGCTGTGGAGCCGGCGCGGCACCGGGGCCGTCGTCGCCCGCTGGCGGGTTGCCGGGTTCGCCCTCGGTATCGCCGCGGTGCTGGTCGCCTCGACCGGCCCGGGGCACGTGTGGGCGGAGCGGTCGTTCGCGGGTCACATGGGCCAGCACATGATCCTGCTGGTGGTCGCCGGTCCGGCGCTGGCCGCCGCGGCGCCTGGCCTGCCGCTGGCGCTGGCCGCCCCACGACGGCTGCGCCGTCGCTGGGCCCGGTGGCGTACCTCGACGGCTGGCTCCTGGGTCCGCCGCCGCCCGGGCGCCCTCGCGGTGCTGGCCGGCGTCCTGCACGCGGCCGTGCTCTGGGGCTGGCACCTGCCCGCCCCCTACCGCCTGGCGGCCGAGCACGGCCTCGTCCACGCGGCCGAGCACGCCTCGTTCGTCGTCGCGGCGGCGCTGCTCTGGTCGGTGCTGCTCGGTGCCGACCGGCACCGGATCTCCGGTCCGGCCGCCGTGTTGGTGCTGGTCGCCACGATGCTGGCCGCCTCCGCTCTGGGCGCGGCCCTGACCCTGGCGCCCGGTCCGGTCTACCCGGCCGGGATCCTCGCGCCCCACGGCGGCGACCCCGAGGCCGACCAGCAACTCGCCGGGCTGCTGATGTGGATTCCGATGGATGTGGCAGTGCTGGTGGCGGCGTCGGTGGTGTTCCTGCGCTGGCTCGCCGGACTCGACCGGGCGCTGCCGCGCGCGTCCGGGCTGCCGCCCGAGGGTCCCGCCGGACCCGTCCCCCGCGGGCCGGCCCGGGCCGATCCGATCGACCGCGCGCCGGCTCGTCCGGCGGCGGGGAAGGACACCCGATGAACAGGCAACTCCGTATCTGGCCGCCGCTGCTGGTGTCGCTGGCCGTGACCGCCGTCCTGGCCGCCTGCACCCGGGTGCCGCTCCCGCCGCCGGAGAGCCGGGAGGGCTATCCGGAGCGCGGGGCGCGGCTGATCCAGCAGTACGGCTGCGGCGGCTGCCACACCGTGCCGGGGGTGCCGCGGGCGGAGGGCCTGGTCGGCCCGCCGCTCACCCGGTTCGGCGCCCGGTCGTACATCGCGGGGGAGCTGCCGAACAACCCCGAGAACCTGCGTCGCTGGATCCAGGACCCGCAGGCGGTGGAACCGGGCACCGCCATGCCCGACCTCGGGGTCAGCGAGACCGACGCCCAGGACATCGCCGCGTACCTGTTCACCCTGGAGTGAGCCGGACCGCCGGTTGTCCTGGTACGAGAGTGGAGGGAGTGGTGATGACCGGGACGGAGGCCGGGCCCGCCCGGCGAATCGGGGTGATCCTTGCCGTGCTCGGACTCGCCGCCGGCCCGGTGCCGCTGTCCGCGTCCGCCGCGCCGACACCGGTGCCACCGGACACGTCGGCGGCCGTCCCGGGCGGTCTGGTGTCACCGGCCACGCCGGGGGCCGGCCCCGGGTCGTCGGCCCCGCCGTCGGCGACCGACCCGGCCCGGTCCCGGGGCGCCGACCTCTTCCTGCGCAGCTGTGCGAGCTGCCACGGCCCGAGGGGTGAGGGGACCCAGCGGGGACCGTCCCTGGTCGGGGTCGGCCCGGCGTCGGTGGACTTCCAGCTCAGCACCGGTCGGATGCCGCTGGACCAGGAGGCCGCGCAGCCGCCGCACCGCCGTCCCGCCTTCTCCGCGGCGGACATCCAGGCGATCGTCGGGCACGTGGGCAGCTTCGGGGGTGGCGGACCGCAGATCCCGACCGTTGGCCCCGGCGACCTGCGCGAAGGCCGGGAACTCTTTCTCGCCCACTGCGCCGCCTGCCACTCCGCCGCCGGGGTCGGCGCCACGCTGACCAACGGGCTGGTCGCCCCGTCCCTGGACCGGTCGACGCCGGTGCAGGTCGCCGAGGCGATCCGGGTCGGCCCGGGGCTGATGCCCGCCTTCCCGGAGAGCATCCTGAGCCCGGCGCAGGTCGACGCCGTGGCCAGCTACGTCCAACACCTGCGCGGCGATCGGCTGGACCGGGGCGGGGCATCTCTCGGCCGGTTGGGGCCGATGACGGAGGGACTGGTGGCCTGGGTGGTTGGTCTGGCGCTGCTGGTCGGCGTCGCCCGCTGGCTCGGCAGCAGGGCCGGGCGATGACCGGCCGGGACGCGCCGGACCGGCGGGAACGGCCGGCGTCGGCGATAGCCGCCGCCGCGTTCGGCGTCAGCGTGCTCGGTGCCGCCGGGTTCGCGGCCGTGTACGCCGCCGGCGGCCAGACCCAACTGGAGGGGCTCACCCTGGCGGTCGCCTTTGCCGGGATCGCGTTCGGACTCTCGGTCTGGGCCCGTCGCCTGCTGCCCACCGGCGGGTACGTCGAGGAGCACGAGCCGTTCGACTCACGCCCCACCGACCTGCGGCTCGCCGCCGAGGCGCTGACCGGACCGGAGAGTCCGGTACGCCGGCGGGGACTGCTGACGATGCTCGCCCTGGCCCTCGGCGCGCTGGGCGGGGCGGCGCTGTTCCCGCTGCGCTCGCTGCTGCCGTTCGACCGCGTCCGGCCGGTGCACGCGCTCCGTACCACGCCCTGGGCCGCCGGCGTACGCCTGGTCCGGGCCGACGGTACGCCGGTCCGGCCCGCCGACGTCCCCGACGGCTCGGTGCTGACCGTCTTCCCCGAGGGGCACCGGGACCGGGGCGACGTTCCGGCCTTCGCCGTCCGGTTGGATCCGGCCCGGTTCACCGTGCCACCATCCGGCGGAGAGGTCGCCGGCGTCGTGGTTCACTCGCTGCTCTGTACCCACGCCGGCTGCCCGGTCGCCCTGTACCTGCAGGGGACCGCCCGGGTGCTCTGCCCCTGTCACCAGTCCACCTTCGACCTGCTCGCCGGTGCCCGGCCGATCGCCGGCCCGGCGTCCCGGGCCTTGCCGGGACTGCCGATCACCGTCGACGCCGACGGCTACCTTGTCGCCACCGGCGACTTCACCGCCCCGCCCGGGGCGGGCTTCTGGAGCCTGAAGTGATCACCCGGTGGCTGCTCCGCCGACTGGCCCGGAGCGTCGACGACCGGTTGCGGACCGCGCCGGTGGTGCGCCGGGTGCTCGCCGCGGTCTTCCCCGACCACTGGTCGTTCATGCTGGGGGAGATCGCGCTCTACTCGTTCGTCGTGCTGGTGCTGACCGGGGTCTTCCTCACCCTCTTCTTCGCGCCGAGCACCGCCGACACCGTCTACACCGGCGCGTACGCGCCGCTGGACGGCGCCCGCACCTCCGCCGCGTACGCCTCGACCGTCCGGCTCAGCTTCGACATCCGGGCCGGGCTGCTGATGCGGCAGAGCCACCACTGGGCGGCGCTGCTCTTCGTTGGCGCGATCGTGCTCCACCTGCTCCGGATCTTCTTCACCGGCGCGTTTCGCAGGCCCCGGGAGATGAACTGGCTCATCGGGGTCACCATGCTCGCCCTCGCCCTGTTCAACGGCTTCACCGGATACTCCATCCCCGACGACCTGCTCTCCGGGACCGGCCTGCGGATCCTCTACTCGGTGACCCAGTCGATCCCGCTGGTGGGCGAGTGGTTGGTCTTCCTCGCCGCCGGGGGCGAGTTTCCGACCGACGAGATGGTGCCCCGGATGTTCGTCAGCCACGTCCTGCTCGTCCCAGCCGTGCTGGCCGCGCTGATCGCGATCCACCTGGGGATCCTGATCCGGCAGAAGCACAGCCAGTTCCCCGGCCCGGGGCGTACCGAGAACAACGTCGTCGGCTCCTTGTTCTGGCCCAGCTACACGGTACGGACGCTGGCGCTGTTCGCCTGGGTCCTGGCGGTGACGTTCGCCCTCGGCGGACTGGCGCAGATCAACCCGGTGTGGATCTACGGGCCGTTCGACCCGGCCCAGGCGACCTCGCCCGCCCAACCCGACTGGTACGTGGCCTGGGGCGACGGGGCGCTGCGGCTCTTTCCCGCCGTCGAGTTCCGGATCTTCGGTCAGCTCGTGCCGTCGCCGTTCCTTCCCGGGGTCGTCTTCGGTGGCCTGACCTTCGCCGGCCTCTACCTCTGGCCGTTCCTGGACCGGCGGCACGGGCGTGACCGCCTCGCCCACCAGCTGCTCGACCCACCCCGCGCCCATCCGGCCCGGCTCGGGTTCGGCGTCGCCGTCCTCGCCCTCTTCGCCGTCCTGCTCGCCGCGGCGGCCGACGACGTCATCGCGACGATCCTGCGGGTCCCGGTCCTGGACGTGCTTGCGATCCTCCGGGTCCTCGCGCTCGCCCTGCCGGTCCCGGCCGGCGTCACCGCCTACCTCGTCGCCCGCGCGCTGCGGGCCAACGGTGGTCGGGGAGTCGGCGACCTGACCCGGGCGGACGTCCGGTCGGCGGGCCGATTGGTGTGCGTCGGGTCGCCCGTCGGCGGGGCGCCGACCGGTATCGGAACGCCGGAGGGGACGGCGGAGCCCGTCGACGCGGACCGGGTCGAGCTGTGGCGGGACCGGACCGGGCTCTGGCGATGGCGGTACCGCGGTGCTTCGGTCTCGCTCACCGCGAACCGGGCCTACCCGTCCCGAGCCGAGGCGGAGCGGGCGGCCAGGACGGCGTACGGGGACCTTTCGGTGTGGGAGGTGGCACCGCCCGGCGGTCGGCCAGGCGCCCCGGCCGCGGTGGCGGCCCGGGCCGGGCGCGCGGCCGGCCGGGTCGGCGGATACCTCGCCCTGGCGGCGGTCGCGTTCTGGCGCGCCCGCCGGGACCGCCGGCGCTGAGCCCACCGCCCGCTGGCGGTCGTCGCGGTACCCGCCGGTAGGACAGGAGGCGTTCCACCAACGGTCACACACCATTGATCGTCGTGACGCCGACGATGCTCTAGCCTCCCGGCATGACTGTCTCACCGTCACGATCACGCCTGGCCCGCGCCGCCCGCGGGCCGATCGGTGCGCGTACCCGGATCGTCGCCGCGCTGACCGCGCTCGCCGTCCCGGCCGCTGCCGCCGTCGTCGTCGCCGCTGCCTCGACCCCGGCGGTGGCCGAACCCGACGACGTCGTCGTCTCGGAAGATTTCTCGTCGGGGGTGCTGCCCGCCGGGTGGCGGATCGTCGACGGAACCTGGAAGGTCGAGAACGGACGGCTCCGTGGCACCTCGACCAGCTCTACCGCCAACAACAAACTGACCTTCGGGCGCCACATGAACGACTTCCGCTTCGAGGCCACCGTCCGCTTCGAGTCGGTCCAGTCAGCGACGCGCTGGGCGGCGCTCGGTCTGGACGTCCCCGCCGACGGCGCGACGCCCTGGTGGATCGCCACCATGCGCAGCGGGACCACCGCCAACAACGGCCTGGAGTTCGCGCAGCGGACGACCGCCAACACGTGGAACGTCACCGCCACCGGCGCCGCACCGTACGCGGCCGGGACCGGCCGGGACATCCGGGTCGCCATCGAGGTGCACGGCAGCCAGGCCCGCTGGTTCTTCGACGGTGTCGAGCGGCTGCGCACCGCCAGTCTGCAGCGCTCCACCGACGGTGGGCAGGCGCTGTTCGTCAACGGTGCGACGGTGTCGTTCGACGACGTCAAGGTCACGGAGCTGGCGCCGAACGGCTACCTGCGTCCGAAGGGGAGTCCTCTCACCGTCATCGCGCACCGCGGGGCCTCGTCGGCCGCGCCGGAGAACACCCTCGTCGCGCAGGAGGTCGCGCGCCGGGCGGGCGCGGACTGGATCGAGAACGACGTACAGCCGAGCCGGGACGGGGTTCCGTTCGTCCTGCACGACGCGACGGTTGACCGGACCACGGACGGAACCGGAAACATCCGCGACCTGACCGCCGCCCAGCTCAAGGCGCTCGACGCCGGATCGTGGTTCGCACCCCACTACGCCGGTGCGCGGATTCCCACCCTCGCCGAGCAGCTCGCCGACCTGCGTACCCGCGGCGGCAACCTGTTGCTGGAGATCAAGGGCCGACACACGAGGGACGAGGTGGCCCGGATCGTGCAGGTGATCCGGGACGAGCGGATGACCGGGCGCGTCTTCCTGCAGAGCTTCGAGGTCGACGCCCTGCGCCACGCTCACGACCTGGCCCCGGAGCTGCCGCTCGGGCTGCTGCGCAGCACCCTCGACGCCGACCCGGTGGCGGTCGCGACGGAGCTGCACCTCACCGCGTACAACCCGAACGGGACGGCGCTGCTCACCCGCCCCTCGGTGATCGCGGACCTGCACCGGGCCGGTGTGGCCGTGATGGCCTGGACGATGGACTCGGCCAGCCAGTGGCAGCAGCTCGAGGAGGCCGGTGTCGACGCGGTCATCACCAACCGCCCGGCGGAGCTGGCCGGCTGGAACGCCGCGCTGCTGCAGCGTCAGCAGCCGGCCGCGCCGACGGTCGCGATCACGTCGCCCGCGCCGAACGCCCAACTGGACCGGGCCCAGGCGCCCGTGGTCGCCGTCGCCGCCACGGGCGCGGAGACCGTCTCCGTCACGCTGGACGGCACGCCGGTCACGGTCGGCGAGCGGCTCGACCTGGCCACGCTCACCCCCGGCTCGCACACCCTGGTCGCCACGGCCACCGGACCGACCGGCACCACCTCGGTGACCAGCACCGTCACCGTGGCGGTGACCCGGGCCGGGCTCGGCTACCTCGTCCTGACCTCGGGGGCCAAACCGAAGGCCGTCGCCTGGATGAGCGACAGGCTGGGCAGCGGGAGGTACGCGGAGTTGGCCCGGTACGCCGACCGGGAGGCCGGGAGGCTGATTCCGGCCGGGGTCGCCCGGATCATCGCCGCCGACGCCCGTACCCTCGCCGCCCGGTAGTCACCCGTCCGGCCCGCCGGCGGGGACCACCGGCGGGCCGGACCCGGGCCGCGCCCCGGAACCGTCCGGACCAGCCCGACGCCCGGCGGCGGGTCGGGTCATCCGATGCTGATCCGGACCGGCCGGCCCGGATCAGCATCGGCCCGCAGGGTGACCGTGACCCGGGACCCGTCGACGACCAGCTCGCCGCGATCCGCCCGGACCGGCCGGTCGGTGTCGAGCACGACGACGTCCTCGCGCTGCGTGGGGCGCAGCACCATCGCCGACCCGGTCCGCTCGACCAGTTCGCAGCTGGTCCCGGTCAGGAGGGCGCCGTCGAACCGCAGCCCGACCGGCAGCATCAGGCCGCCGCGCGCCGGGACGCGCAGCCGGCGGCCCCCGAGGAACGGCTCACCCCGGTACGTCAGCGCGGCGGTGACCGGCGACGGCGCGACGTTGATCAGGTGGAGCAGGCGTTGCCCGGACCGGTCGACGGTGGAGGTGTTCACCAGACCCGGCTCGTCGGCGTCGTGCCGCAGCCGCGGCTCGACGCCCAGCCGGCCCACCGCGCGCCGCCAGAAGTCCAGGTCGCACGGGTAGTCGGCGGCGATCACGAGCGCCGTACCCGCCCCGATTCGCAGCTCGACGCCGCACGGCGAACCGGAGCGTACGTCGACCAGCACCGGCTCGGGCGCATCCGCGCCGGCCGGATCGAGCAGGTCGGCGTAGCCGACCCGTACCTCGGCGCGCCCGGCCGCCCAGCCCGTGCCGCGGACCGACGGGAAGTGGTGGGCGGTCGCCTCGATCCGGTCGACCACCCGCAGGCCGAGAGCGTCGGCGAGCAGACGGCACGGTGTGCCGTCGTGGTCGCGTTCGGGCAGGACGCCGTGCAGCAGCAGCCGTCCCCCGGCCCGCAGGTAGTCGACGAGCCGCTCCTGCACCTCCCGCCCGAGGGTGCTGGCGCTGGCCAGGGCGAGGGCCGGTGGTGGGTTCACGGTCAGGTCGGCGGACTGGAGGTCGACGGCCGGGAACGAGAACCCGCCGAGCAGCAACGCCCGGGCGAGGATGTCCCGGGGCCCCATGCCCCGGAACCGCTCCAGGTCGGCGACCTGGGCCGCCCGGGCCGCCGACTCCGGGTGCCGGTACTCCGTCAGGTAGTGGTCGGGGACGAAGCCGAGGGCGAGCCCGTCGTGTTCCTCGTCCGAGTCGGCGAGGAGGTCCGCCGCGCCGCGTACCACCGCCAGCGCCCGACGCGCGGCATCGTACGTCGGATTCCGCTGGCCCTCCGGTCCGATCGGTGCGGCGAAGCCGTGCCGTTCCCCGGTGAACCCGAGCCGGTCGTTGCCGTCGCCGACCGGCTCGGCCAGCGGTGGGTTGTACCCTCCGGCGAAGAGGTACAGGTTGAGCAGGCGGTTGCCCTGGGCCACGCAGAGCCGGGTCTTGAGTTCGATCGCCTCGGGTGGGTACCGCACCGCCAGGTCCTCGCCGTAGTCCCCGTTGCCGGCTTCGAACTCGAGCGAGGTCAGCGGCTGGTCCGCCGAGTGGACGGCGGCCAGGAACGCGTTGGCGACGTAGAGGTCGGCGACGTTGCCGACGGTCAGGTCGCCGAGGTAGAGGTCGGATCCGGAGGTGAGCTGCGGCTGCCCCCGGTACGCCTCGGCGAGCTGGCTGATCCCGATGGGGAAGGTGCGCCCGCGGCCGCCCCCGGTGCCGTGCACGTTGACCAGGAACGGTACCGCGGTGACGCCGTACCGCTCGGCGGCGGCGCGGAGGAACCCGACGTAGCGTCGGAAGCGGTCCCGCATGTAGCGGCCGAGGAGGTCGTGCGTGGCCAGCGAGTGTCGCTCGGCGGGCCGCCGCAGTGCCGCCGCCCAGGCCGCCGGGTCGGCCGGGTCCGCGCCGACCCGCTCGGCCGCGCCCGTGACGCCGTACCGCTCGCTTGCCCACCGGGCCAGGTCGGCGCAGAGGTGGTCGGTCAGGTCGGGGGAGTTGGTGACCCAGGAGAGCATGCCGATCTCGTTGTCGAGCTGGACGGCTACCACCGGCCCGCCCCGATCCGCGCAACGCTCCGCGATCAGCGGCATCACCTGGGCGTACCAGCCCTCGGCGGCGGCCAGGAACTCGGGCGCGAGGTAGTCGACCGTCCGGCTCGGGACCCGGGCGCCGTCCCAGGTGACCGGGAGCAGGTGTGGCGCGTCCTCGTACACCCGGTACGGGATGCCCTCGTTCTTGATCTCGGCCATCACGAACGGTCCCGGGCGGACGATGGCGTGCAGTCCCCGTTGGTGGGCCAGGTCGAGGAAGCCGGCCAGGTCACGTCGCGGGTCCGTCCGTCCGTGCAGGTCCACCGACCGGTCCGGCAGTTCGTGCCAGAGCCACGGAACGTACGTGGCGACCGTGTCGGCGCCGCACTCGCGCAGCCGGTCGAGCCGGTCGGGCCAGTCGGCGGGGGCGAGCCGGAAGTAGTGGATCTCGCCGGCCAGCAGCAGCCGGGGACGGCCGTCGACGAGGATGCGGCGGTCCTGGAGGGTGATGCGCGACATCGGCCGTAGGTCCTCTCGGCGGTGGGAATTGCGGTCACCCCTTGTGTTGGGGGAGACCCCTGCTTATGGTTCCTGTAACCGGTTACCGTCAACCGCACGTTACGAGACGAGGCAGCCGTGGGCAACAGCCGAATGACCGCCCGGGAGATCGCCCGGCTCGCCGGCGTCTCTGTGGCGACGGTGTCCCGGGTCTGGAACGGCGTCGGACAGGTGTCGGAGGAGACCCGTCGCCGGGTGCTCGAGGCGATCGAGGCCCACGGGTACCGGCCGGACCACCTGGGCAAGGCGCTGGCCGCCGGCCGGCACAACGCTGTCGGCCTGGTCTTCCCGGGCCTGTCCGGGCCGTACTTCAGCGAGCTGATCCAGGGATTCGAGTCGGAGGCGGTGCAGTCCCGCGCCAGCGTGCACATCCTCTGCACGCACCTGCGGGAGGACTCGGACGACCAGGTCATCGAGATGGCGCGCCGGGTCGACGGGATCACGGTGCTCGGCGGGACCATCTCCGACGACGCCGTACGCCGCCTCGCCGACATGGTCCCGGTGGTGATGCTGGCCGGGAGCGGCCCGGATCAGGTTCCCGCCGTCCGGGCCGAGAACACCGCCGCGATGGCGGAGCTGACCCGGCATCTGCTGGTCGAGCACGGACTGCGGAACCTGGCCTTCGTCGGGAATCCGGACGGTTCGCCGGATGTCAGCGAGCGGTGGGCCGGCTTCCGGGCCGCCCACGACGAGCTGGGGCTGCCCCCGCCGGCGCCGCCGATCCGGGTGGGCCTGCAGCAGCCGGACGGGGTGTACGCCGCGGAGCGACTGCTGGAGCGCGGGACCGTGCCACCGGCGATCGTCTGCGCCAACGACGAGACGGCGCTCGGCGCGCTGGTCGGGGTGCTCGGTCGGGGCCTCCGAGTCCCCCGGGACGTCGTGATCACCGGCTTCGACGACGTACCGATGTCGGCGCTCGTGTCGCCACCGCTGACCACGGTGCGGCAACCGATCCGGGAACTGGCCGCCGAGGCGGCCCGGCGGCTCCTGACAACGGTGGCCGACCCGGCCGCCGCGTCGCCGGAGCACACGGTGCTCCCGACCACGGTGGTGATCCGGGGCAGCTGTGGTTGCCCCGTCGGCCCGAACCCCTAGCGCGGTTCCCCCAGACCATCCACCCATCCACACATACCCACACCGACCACCACGCCGGCCCACCGGGACGCGTGGCCGGGGCGTCCCCGGCCGCGTCGTGGCCCATGCCCACGGGTGGACCTTCGGGTCCGCGTGCCCGGCCGAGCCGCACCACAGGAGGTACGCCATGAAAAGACCGAGATCGTGGCGGCTCACGGCCGTCGCCCTGGCCGGGGCGCTGGCCGTGTTCGGGTGCACCGGCACCGAGCAGCCGTCGGGTCCGACCGTCGCCGGCATGATCGACTATCTCGACTTCGGTGACTTCGGCGGCGGCAGCAACCCGCAGGCCAACTACAACCCGTACCTCGAGGGCACCAACCTGGGGGCCGTCGGCTACGTCTTCGAGCCGCTGGTGGTCTTCGACAACTACAACTGCATCCCCAAGCCCTGGTTGGCCAGCGAGTACGCCTGGACGGACCCGCGGACGCTGAGGTTCACCCTGCGGGACGGGGTGACGTGGAACGACGGCCAGCCGTTCACCGCCGAGGACGTGGCGTTCAGCTTCAACCTGATCAAGGAGCACAGGGCGCTCGACACCAAGGGCGTCTGGCGCTATCTCCGCAGCGTCGTCGCCACCGACCCGCGTACCGTCACCATGACCTTTGCCGAACCGGGGGCGTCCGCCTTCACCCTCGTCACGGATGTGCGGATCGTGCCGAAGCACATCTGGTCGACCGTGGCCGACCCGGTCACCTTCACCAACGCCGAGAATCCGGTCGGCACCGGGCCGTTCACCGTCAAGTCGTTCAACCCGCAGCAGCTCACCATCGCCCGCAATCCCGGCTACTGGCAGGCGGACAAGGTGAAGGTCGAGGAGATCCGCTTCCACAAGGCGGACGGTGGCGGCCAGATCGACCAGCTCAAGCTCAGCCGCGGCGAGTACGACCACAACGCGATGTTCGTTCCGGACATCAAGAAGGCGTACGTCGACCGGGATCCCGAGTTCAACCACTACTGGTACCCGCCGGGCGGGACGATCAGCCTCTACCTGAACCTCACCCGGGCGCCCTTCGACGACGTGGCGTTCCGGCGCGCCCTGACCACCGCGGTCAACCGGCCGGAGATCGCCGACAAGGCCCAGCTCGGGTACGTCACGCCGGCCAGCCAGAGCGGGCTGGTCGTACCCGGCCAGGCCGGTTGGCTCCCGTCGGACATCCCCAACCAGGGGGTCATCGGGTACGACCCGGCCAAGGCCGACGCCGCGCTCACCGCGGCGGGGTATCCCAAGGACGCCCAGGGCCGGCGGCTCGGCAAGGACGGCAAGCCGATCGAGTTCACGTTCAAGGTGCCGGGGAGCTGGACGGACTGGGTCCAGGCCGCCAAGATCGTGGTGGAGAACCTGACCGCGCTGGGGTTTCGGGTCGACCTCCAGACGCCCACCCCCGAGGCGTACGAGGCCGACCGGGCGATCGGCAGCTACGACGCGCTCTTCGGCGTGCACGGCGGCAGTTGCAACATGTTCCGCAACTTCCAGGAGCCGCTGGCCAGCGACCAGTCCGCGCCGATCGGACAGAAGGCGGCCAGCAACTTCGTCCGGTGGACCGATCCGCGTACCGACCAGCTCATCGCGCAGCTGCGGGTGGCCACCGACGAGGCCGCCCAGAAGGCGGCGGTCGCCGAACTCGCCAGGATCATGATGGACCAGGTGCCGATGATTCCGCTCTGGTACGGCGCGAAGTGGTTCCAGTACCGCACCAAGAAGGCGGTGGGCTGGCCCAACGAGAAGAACCCGTACGCCGCCCCCAGCGACAACCTGCTGATCATCACCAACCTGCGGCCGGCGGGAAGCTGAGTCCGCCGAGCCCGGCCGGTGCCGACCGGCGCCGGCCGGGTCGTCGGACGTGGAAGGGAGGGCCCCGATGGCCTACTTCGCCAGACGCTTCGCCTTCTTCGTCGCCACCCTCTGGGCGGCGGTGACGCTGAACTTCCTGATTCCCCGGCTTCAGCCGGGCGACCCGGCGGAGGCGATGGTGTCCCGGCTCGTCGGCCGGAGCGAGAGCGTCGATCCGGCCCAGGTCGAGGCGGTACGCCTGATGCTCGGCACGCCCGAGGGCAACCTCCTCGACCAGTACGTGCACTACCTCGGCGCGGTGCTGCGGGGCGACTTCGGGATCTCGTACAGCTACTTCCCGTACCCGGTCACCCACATGATCGGGCAGGCGCTGCCCTGGACGGTCGTCCTGGTCGGGGTCACCCAGATCCTCTCGTTCGTGGTGGGGACGCTGCTCGGCGCCTGGGCCGCGTACCGCCGGAACAGCCGGACCGACTCGGTGATCACCCTCGGTTCCACCTTCATCGGCACCCTGCCGTTCTTCTGGGTGGCGCTCCTGCTCGTCTACGTCTTCGCGATCACGCTGCGCTGGTTCCCGGAACGCGGCGGGTACGGCGGCGGCAGTAGTCCGGGCTGGAACTGGCTGTTCATCTCGGACGCGTTCCAGCACAGCGTCCTGCCCGGGCTCGCCCTGCTGATCACCGGGCCGATCGGCTGGATCATCGGGATGCGGAACAACATGGTGCAACACCTGGGGGAGGAGCACACCCGGCTCGCCGTCGCCCGGGGACTGCCCCGGCGCCGGATCGCGCTCGCGTACGGTGCCCGGATCGCCATCCTGCCCAACGTCACCGGCTTCGCCATCGCGCTCGGCGGCCTGGTCGGGGGCACCGTGCTGGTGGAGACGGTCTTCAACTATCCGGGGATGGGACGGCTGCTGCTCGAGGCGGTGTCCAACCGGGACTACCCATTGATGCAGGCGATCTTCCTGTTCGTCACCATCGGCGTGCTGGTGGCGAACTTCCTGGCCGATGTCCTCTACGGGGTGCTGGATCCCTGGGTCCGAAGGGCGGAGACGACATGAGCGGGCACAGCCGGCGAACCATCGGGGTCAGGGCGGCGTCCCGGGGCGGCCCCGCCCCCGGTCCGCTCCGCGGCCAACGTCGGACCGGCGCCGGTCCGGACCCGGTCCGGACCGCCCGGCGCGGCGGGGTGCCGGCATGAGCACGTCCGTACCGGCGGTGCCGGTCCCCGGTGCCGATCCCGAGCGGGTGCAGGCCACCGCCGTCGACCTCGGGCGCCGGTCGTGGCTGCCCGGCTGGTTCCTCATCCTCTGGCGCAACCGCAAGTGCCGGATCGGCCTGGTGATGCTGGCCGGCTTCGCGCTGGTCGCCCTCCTCGCCCCGGTGCTCGCCCCGGCCGACCCGCGGGACGACTCCTTCCCGACCTCGGCTGGCCCGTCCGCCGCGCACTGGTTGGGTACCACCGCCCAGGGTGAGGACGTCCTCTCCCAGCTGATCTTCGGTGCCCGCACCTCGCTGGTGGTCGGGATCGCCGCCGGGGCGCTCTCCACCCTGATCGGCCTGGTCGTCGGACTGACCGCCGGCTACCGGCAGGGTCTGGTGGACGAGGTTCTGTCGTTCGTCATCAACCTCGGGCTGGTGGTGCCGACGCTGCCGCTGATGGTGACCCTGGCGGCGTACTCGCCGGTACGGGGCCAGTGGCTGATCGTTCTGGTCATCAGCGTCACCGGCTGGGCGTACGGCGCCCGCGTCAAACGGTCGCAGATCATCACCCTGCGGACCCGCGACTACGTCACCGCGGCCCGCTTCGCCGGCGACCGCACGGCCCGGATCATCGCCCGGGAGATCGTCCCCAACATGACCTCCCTGATCGTCGCCGGCTTCATGGGAGCGACGCTCGGCGCGATCGGCGGCGAGGCGGGACTGGCCTTCCTCGGTCTCGGTGACCCGCAGACGGTGAGCTGGGGAGGCATGCTCAACGAGGCCAGCCTCGGCGGCGCCATGCTGACCGGGCAGTGGGCCTGGCTGATCGCCCCGGGTCTCGCGCTGTCGCTCCTGATCACCTCGTTCACACTGGTCAACTTCGGGGTCGACGCGCTCAGCAAATCCGCGCCAGCCGCAGGTCCGGATCGGCTCCATTCCCGGCCGTCCACCGGACCTCTCCCGTGATCACGACGGATGCCTGTTCGCCCCGCGCTGCCCGTACGCCGAGGAGGCCTGCCGCCGGCGCCACCCGGCGCTCCTCCCCGACCGCGCCGGGGCGGTCCGGTGCCTGGTGGCCCAGGAGGACCGGCTGCCCCCACCGGGCGCGGCCGTCGCCACCCCGGCCGGCGGCGACGCGTCCGCCGATACGGACGCCGCCGGGGCCGGTCCGGCAGAGGGGCCGGACCGGTTCGGTCCGGTCCTCGTGGTCGAGGACGTCGACAAGCGGTACGTCACCCGGCGTGGACTGCGCACCACCTCGATTCACGCGGTGCGCGGCGTGTCGCTGGAGCTCCACCGCGGCCGGGTGACCGCCCTGGTCGGGCAGAGCGGCAGCGGCAAGAGCACCATCGCCCGACTGGTCACCGGGGTCGAGCGGCCCACCTCCGGCCGGGTCCGGTTCCGCCCCGACCCGGCGGCCGCGGGCGCACCCGACCCGGGCCCGGAGGGCGAGATCCGGGTGGACCGGCTGCGCGGCCGACCGCTGCGCGAGTACCGGCGGCACGTGCAGATGGTGTTCCAGGACCCGTTCAGCGCGCTCAACCCGACCCGGACGGTCGCGTACGCCCTGTCTCGTCCGCTCGTCAACTACCGTGGCCTGCGGGGCGCGGCGGTGCGGGACCGCGCCGCCGAACTGCTGGAGGCGGTGGGGCTCGCACCGGCCGGGCAGTTCCTCGACAAGCTGCCGCACCAGCTCTCCGGCGGGCAGCGGCAGCGGGTGGTCATCGCCCGCGCCCTGGCGCCGGAGCCGCAGGTCCTGGTCGCCGACGAGCCGATCTCCATGCTGGACGTCTCGATCCGGGCGGAGATCCTGGACCTGCTCGGCGCGCTGGTGCGTCGCCAGCGGCTGGCCATGCTCTACATCACCCACGACCTGTTGAGCGCCCGGGTGCTCGCCGACGAGGTGCTGGTCCTCCGCGAGGGCACGGTGGTGGAGCGCGGGGCGACGCTGGAGGTGATCGGCGCGGCGCGGCACGACTACACCCGGCTCCTGCTGGACGCCATCCCGACCCCGTTCGCCGGGGAACCCCGGCCGGCCTGACCCGCCGGCCCCGCCGCCGGTCCGGTCAGCCCAACCAGGCCGCGGCGCCCGGTGGCAGGGTCGCGCCCGGCACCGGCGCGCTGGCGAGGAGCACCTCGGCGCCGTAGCGCCGCCAGGGCACGGGCCGGTCGGAGAGGTTGGCCACGCAGGTCGGTCCGGCGCCGCGGCGGAAGGCGAGGACTTTCTCCGGTCCGGGCAACCAGGTCGGCACCGGCGACCGGCCGCGCCAGAGGGCGGTACGCAGGGCCAGCGCGGACCGGGTGAACGCCAGCGCCGAGCCGGGGTCCGTCGACTGGACCTCGACCGACCACGAGCCCCAGTCGGGCGGCTGGGGCAGCCACGGCGTCGAGCCCGCCGGCCCGAAGCCGTAGGGGGCGGGGCCGGCGGTCCAGGGCAGTGGCACCCGGGCCCCGTCCCGGCCCCGGTCGGTGCCGCCGGAACGGCGGTACACCGGGTCGCGGATCGCGTCGTCCGGCAGGTCCACCTCGGGCAGGCCGAGCTCGTCACCGGCTGGCCGCCCGCCGAACGTCGTGGCTGCCGTGCACCCAGGCCGGCAGCCGGCCGTGCCGGGTGGTGACGGCGAGCAGCTCCGCCGCGCCCTCCCGCCAGTCCGCCGCCCGCAGCGGCCAGAACAGCGGGTCCATCGCGAAGGCCTGACCGAGTTCGTCGGGCCGCAGGTACGGACCCAGCACCCCGGGCCCGCCCCACACCTCAGCGACGCCCAGCCGGTCGCCCGGATACCCGGCGAGGATCCGTGCCCACCGCCGGTACACCTCGTGCACCTCCGGCAGGTCGCTGTACGGCGCCGGGTCGCCCGGCCGCCAGCCCGGCGGCAGCTCCGGGTAGTCCGGATCCTTCGCGATCGACCCGGCGGCGTCGAACCGCACCCCGTCGACCCCGCGGTCGAGCCAGAACCGCAGCGTCGCGGCGGCGTCGGCGGCGACCTCCGGATGGTCGTGCCGCAGGTCGGGCTGCTCGACGTCGAACAGGTGCAGGTACCACTCGCCGTCCCCGAACGGTGCCCAGGCCGGACCGCCGAAGATGGACGGCCAGCCGTTCGGCGGCAGCTCGCCCCTCGGGCCCCGGCCCGGCCGGACGTGGAACCGGGCCCGCTCCGGCGAACCCGGGCCGGCCCGACGGGCGGCCTGGAACCACGGGTGGGCGCTGGAGACGTGGTTGAGCACCAGGTCGACGATGACGCGCAGGCCCAGCCGATGGGCCTCGGCGACCAGGTCGTCCACATCGGAGAGTGCGCCCAGCCGGGGATCGACCGCGCGGTGGTCCGTGACGTCGTACCCGGCGTCGTGGTCGGCGGTGGGGTAGAACGGGGTCAGCCAGATCGCGTCCACCCCGAGGTCACGCACGTACTCTAGCCGGCTCCGGACCCCGGGCAGGTCACCCAGGCCGTCGCCGTCGGAGTCGGCGTACGAGCGGACGTAGATCTCGTAGGTGACGGCCTCGCGCCACCAGGGGCGTTCCACGGTCACGGCACCAGCTCGATCAGTGACATCGACGGCATCGGCAGCGGCACGGTGAGGTCGACGGCCCCGTCCCCGGGAGTGACCCGGTACGGCGGGTGGACGTCGGCGAGCCGGTCGGCGGCGCGCAGCCGTGCCCACTGCTCCTCGCTCGGCCAGGCGGTCACGCCGAGGCGCCGCGCGGTGGCGCCGAGATTCGACGTCTCGTCGTCCAGGCGCCGGTGTCGCAGCCGGTACGCCGACGCCGCCAGCCCCTCGATCCGGAGCCGGACCCGCCGGTCCAGCCAGCGCCGGTGGGACGCAGGCCGGTCCAGCACCCCCTGGTCGAGGGTGCCGTTCCACACCACGACGGCCACCCGCCCGGTCGCCGGGTCGATCGACGGCCAGGCCCGCACCAGCGAGCCGGCGCCGTCGCCCTCGATCTGGTGCTCGGTCTCCCACTCGGCGAGCTGGTCGAGCATCCACAGGGCCCAGAACCGTGGCTTGGCCAACCCGCCCACCGAGAGCAGGCCGAACCCGCCGTGCAGCAGGGCCGGCGGCCGGCCCAGCTCCTCGAAGTGGTCACTCGCGACCCAGCAGGAGAGCGCCGCGACCCGGCCGGCGGCAGACCGCATCCCGGTCGCGACGAACGCGGCGGCCCACGCGGTGTCGTTGACCGGAGCGAAGTGGGTGGGCGTCGGTCCCCACTCGGTCCAGCGCAGCGGCGTACCGGCCCGGCCGTGTCGGGCGAGGAGGGGCCGGAGGTCCACGGGCGGGCTGCCGTAGACGTGGGTGGAGAGGAAGTCCAGCGGTGCGCCGGTCGCCTCGACGTGGGCGAGGAACGGCGCGATCCAGCGGGTCGCCGCCGTCGCCGGGCCGCCGACCGGCAGCTCCGGGCAGGCGCGGCGGACGGCATGGGCGGTGACCTCGTACAGCCGGAGGTAGTCGGCACGGCTGCCGGTCCAGAAGCAGTCCAGGTCCGGCTCGTTCCACACCTCGACCGCCCAGTGGCGCACCTCCGCGACGCCGACCCGGTCGCGCAGGTGCCGGACCAGGTCGCCGACCAGCCCGGCCCAGCGGTCCCAGTCTCGGGGCGGGCTGGCCACGCCGGCCGCGGTGACCTCCCGCGACGGGTCCCGGGCCAGCGCCCTCGGCATGAACGACAGCTCCAGCACCGGTCGCAGCCCGGTCGGCGCCAGCGCGTCGAGCACGGCGTCCACCCCGGTGAAGTCGTGCACCGGTACGCCGTCGACCTCGCGGTAGACGCCGAGGTCGTCGCCGAGGATGCCGTGCGCGCGTACCCGTGCGACGCCGAGTTCCCGCCGTACCCGGCCCAGCGCGGCGGCGAGTCCGGCGCCCATCTCCTCGCCGCCGACCCGGGCCCGGCAGAGCAGCAGGCTCAGGTGCTCGGAGCCGATCATGTCGCGCCACGGCCGGTGCAGCGGTCCGGTCGGGCGGTGGGCCCGCACGGTCAGCGTCACCTGGCCCTCCCCCGCGCATCGGGCCGTGCCGTGGCGGCCGGGCGACCACGTCGTCACCGGCTCCGACGGTGGGCCCAACGGCTCCGCGTCGGACCGGTCGGGGTCGAGGAGGGGCCGGACCGCGTATCGGACGGACCGGCCGGGCTCGACGGTGGTGTCCGGGTACGGCGGGCCGGGGACGGCGAGCAGGTCGCCGCCCCGGTGGTCGACCACCCGCGCCGGACCGTCTCCGTCGGCCCGGTGCACGAGGTAGCCGACGGCACCGGGCACCGGGTCCCAGTCGACGGTGACCTGGCCGCGCCCGACCCGGACCCGTACCTGGGGACGGGGTGGCACCGGCTCAGGCTCCGGTGAGCTCGACCAGTACCGCCCCCGGTTGGGGGACGTGCAGGTCGACGACGACGGCGTCGCCCTCCGTCGCGGTCTCGACCCGCTCCGGCTCCAGCGCGTCGACCCGGCGCAGCGCCGCCCACTGCTCCTCGGTGGGCCAGTCCGCCACCCCGATCTCCGCCGCGACGGTGGTGATGTCGCCGTGGGCACGATCCAGTCGGGTGACCGTGGCGGCGCGCCCGGCGGCCCCCGGGACGACGAGCCGGACCCGCCGGGCGAGCGCCGGGTCACCGTCCCGCTTGGACTGGTCGAGGGTGGAGACCCAGACCAGCACGGCGAGGCTCCCGTCGTCCCGTCGGCTGGCCCAGCACTGCACCAGGCCGTCGGCGCCGTCGCCGGACGCCCGTACCGGCAGCTCGGTGTCGCCGAGCCGGGCGAGCAGCCGTAGCGCGTGGTAGCGCGGCTTGGCGATCCCGCCGACGGTGAGCAGGCCGAAGCCGCCGTGCAGCAGCCGTGGCGGCCGGCCCAGCTCCTCGAAGTGGTCGCTGGCCACCCAGTACGACAGGGCGTCCACCCGCCCCGCGGCGGATCGCATTCCGGTGAGCAGGAAGGTCGCCGCGAACGCCCCGTCGTTGACCGCATGGAAGTGGGTCGGGGTGACGCCCCACTCGGTCCAGAGGATCCGCGCCTCGGGGAAGCCCCATCGGGCCAGCGTCGGCCGGAGGTCCAGTGGTGGGCTGCCGTAGGTGTGGGTGGAGACGAAGTCGACCGGCGCCCCGGACCGCGTGGCGTGCGCCAGCAGCGCGTCGACCCACCCGGCGGCCGCCGACGACGGTCCGCCGACCGAGATCCGTGGGTCGACGTCCTTGACCGCCTGCGCGGTGACGTCGTAGAGGCGCAGCCACTCGTCCCGGGTGCCGGACCAGAAGACCTCCAGGTTGGCCTCGTTCCACACCTCGAAGTCCCAGCCCAGCACCGTGTCGCCGTAGCGGTCGAGGAGGTGGCGGACCAGCGCCCGGACCAGGTCCGCCCAGCGGTCCCAGTCCTTGGGCGGGGAGATCACGCCACGGTACTCGAAGACCGTCCGTTCCGGATCGCGGGCCAGCGCCGCCGGCATGAACCCGATCTCCACGACCGGCCGCAACCCGGCGTCGCGCACCAGGTCGTACACCGCGTCGACCCCGGAGAAGTCGTACACCGGCTCGCCGTCGACCTCCCGGTAGACCCCGAGGTCGTCGTGCAGGATGGCGTGCGCACGCACCGCCTCGACGCCGAGCTCGGTGCGGACCCGACGGAGCGCGGCGAGGAGCTCCGCCCCGATCTCCCGGCCGTCGGAGAGATCGCGGCAGAGCAGCTGGGAGAGCCGCTCACTGCCGATCATCGGCTGCCACGGCCGGTGCAGCGGGGTGCCCGGGGCGGTGGTGTCGACCCGCAGCTCGACGGTGGGCGCGGTGCCGTCCGGGGGAAGAGCGGCGGCGAGCACGGGTGTGCTGAGCGGTCCGGTCACCGTCACCTCCGGGACGGCGGCGACGGCGTAGGCGTACCGCACGCCGGGCTCGCCGGTGGTGTCCACGTACCAGGTGTCGGGCACGGCGAGGACGTCGCCGCCCAGGTGGTCGACCGGGGTCAGCTCCCCGGTCGGGTGGCCGTCCGGGGCCGGGGCGCGGTGCACGAGATAGCCGACGGCGCCCTCGACCGGTGACCAGGAGAGGCGTACGTGACCGACGCCGGGAACCGCGGTCAGGCCGTCCGGCGCGGGAGGCAGCGGCACGCCGTCGCCGCCCTCGTCGCGGCGCAGGCCGATCCGGGCCTCCCAGTCGGTCCGGGCGTTCCAGGCGGGCTGGTTCTCAGCGGTGGTGGTCACCGGGCGTCTCCCAGGTGTCTCAGGTGGATCCGACGCAGAGACTGTAACCGGTTACGGCGCCGCCCGCGCTACCCCCGTCTCGCTCTCAGGGATTCGCGGTGGGGCGGGACGTCGCCCACCCGACGGTGAGATCCGTCATGCCGGTTGGGCGCGGCGACCTGGGAATCGTAAGGTTAGCCGAACCTAATTCGAGGGTGTGAGGACAGCGTCGTGACGATCGTTGCGGCCCGGGCGGCCGAGCCCGGAACCCGGTCCGGCCGTCTCCACGGCCGGCGCGCGGGGGTCGCCGTCGCCGCGGCCGGACTGCTGCTCGCGGTGACGCTGGCGAGCCTCGCGCTCGGCAGCAAGCCGCTCACCCCGGGCCAGGTCTGGCACGCCCTGGTCGCGCCGGACGGCGGCGAGGCGAGCGTCATCGTCCGGGAGCTGCGCGTGCCGCGTACGCTGCTCGGCCTCACCGTCGGACCCGCCCTCGCCCTCGCCGGCGTGCTTCTCCAGGCGCTGACCCGCAACCCCCTCGCCGAGCCGCGGATCCTCGGGGTCAGCGCCGGCGCCTCCCTCGGGGTGGTGGTCGCGATCGCGGTCGCCGGCGTCGGCACCCTCGCCGGATACGTCTGGTTCGGTGTCGCCGGCGCGTTCCTCGCCGGTCTGCTCGTCTTCGGCATCGCGCACCGCACCCGGGAGGGCGCCAGCCCGGTGACCCTGGCCCTGGTCGGTGTCGCCCTCGACGCCAGTCTCGGCGCCGTGGTGATCGGCCTGCTCACCGTCGATGCCCGTACCTTCGAGGACTACCGGTTCTGGGTGGTGGGCGGGCTGACCGGCCGGGACGCCGCCGTCGCCGCCCAGGTCGTGCCGTTCGTGCTCGCCGGTGTGCTGCTCGCCGCGTTCGCCGCCCGGGGTCTCGACGCGCTCGCCCTCGGCGACGATGTGGCCCGGGGGCTCGGGCACCGGGTCGGGCTGGTCCGGCTCGCCGGCGGCGCCGGTGCCGTCCTGCTCACCGGGGCCGCCGTCGCCGCGGCCGGGCCGATCGCGTTCATCGGGCTCGCCGTGCCGCACCTGGCCCGGGCGCTGGTCGGCGCCGACCACCGCTGGACCCTCGCGCTGGCGGCGCTGCTCGGGCCGGCGCTGCTGCTCGCCGCCGACATCGTCGGGCGTCTGGTCGCACCCCCCGGCGAGGTGCCGGCCGGGATCGTCAGCGCGCTGCTCGGCGCGCCGCTGCTGGTGGTGCTGATCCGCCGGGCCCGGGTGGTGACGGCATGAGCGGGCGCGCCGAGTGGGCCGGCCGGTCCGGCCGGCCGGGCCGTGGCGCCGGGCGCCGAGGGGAGCGACGGTGACCGTCCTGCCCGCAGGCCGGACCCTCGTCCGGCTCGGCCCCGCCCGGCTGGTCGTCCGGCACCGGCCGGTCCTGGCCGGCGCGGTCCTGGTCGTCCTGCTCGCCGCCGCCGTCGTGCTCGGCCTCTCCCTCGGCACCCCGTACGTCGCCCCGGCCGACGTGCTCCGGTCGCTCTCCGGCGTCGGCACCCCGTACGACCTGGTCGTACGCGACCTTCGGCTGCCCCGCGTCGTCCTGGCCGCGGCGGTCGGCGCGGTCTTCGGCGTCGCCGGCACGCTGATCCAGAGCGTCACCCGCAACCCCCTGGCCAGCCCGGACGTGGTCGGCATCACCCAGGGCGCGGGACTGGCCGCCACGGTCGCGCTGACCGGGGGCGCCGCCGCGGCGCTGATCGCCCCGGCCGCGCTCGCCGGAGGGCTCGCCGCCGCGGTGGTGGTGCTGGTGCTCGGGCTGCGGCACGGGCTGGCGGCGCACCGGTTCGTCCTGGCCGGGGTTGCCGTCGCGGTGGCGCTGCGGGCGCTGACCGAGGTGGTGATGCTCGCGGCGGACCCGGTCGACGGGATCCGTGCCCAGCTCTGGCTGGTCGGTACCCTGGCCGGCAAGGGCTGGCGGGAGGCCGCCTACCTGGGGGTGACCCTGCTGGCGCTGGTGCCGGTGCTGCTCTGGGCCGGGTGGGCGCTGAACGGCAGCGCGCTCGACGACGACACGGCCCGGGGGATCGGGCTGCGGCCGGTGGCCCGGCGGGTGGGACTGGCCACCACCGGCGTCCTCGCCGCCGCGATGGTCACCGCCCAGGTCGGTGCGGTGGACTTCGTCGCCCTGGTCGCCCCCCAGGTGGCCCGGCGGCTCGTCCGGGCCGAGCGGCCACCGCTGCTCTGCGCCGCCCTGGTCGGGGCGCTCCTGGTCGTCCTCGCCGACCTGGCGGGCCGCCGGCTCTTCGCACCCACCCAGCTCCCCGCCGGGGTGCTGACCGCCGCCCTCGGTGGGCCGTACCTGATCTACCTGCTGGTCCGCGGCCGACGGAAGGTCTGCTAGATGCTCTCCACCCGTGATCTCACCGTCGGGTACGACGACCGGACCGTCCTCGACGGCCTCGACGTCGACCTGCCCGCCGACGCGTTCACCGTCATCGTCGGGCCGAACGCCTGTGGCAAGTCCACGCTGCTGCGCGCCATGGCCCGGCTGCTCGCCCCGCGCCGGGGCACCGTGCTGCTGGACGGTACGGCAATCCGCGACCTGCCGACCCGCGCCGTGGCCCGCCGGCTCGGGGTGCTGCCGCAGAGCCCGCTGGTCCCCGAGGGCGTCACCGTCGCCGACCTGGTGGGCCGGGGCCGACAGCCGTACCAGCGGTGGTGGCGGCAGTGGTCGGCCGAGGACGAGGCGGCGGTCCGCGCGGCGATGGCGCTGGCCAACGTCGACGAGCTGGCCGACCGGGCCGTGGACAGCCTCTCCGGCGGGCAGCGGCAGCGGGTCTGGATCGCGATGACCCTGGCCCAGGAGACCGAGGCGCTGCTGCTCGACGAGCCGACGACGTTCCTCGACCTCGCACACCAGGTGGAGGTGCTCGACCTGCTGCACCGGCTGCGCGTCGAGCGCAACCGGACCATCGTCGCGGTGCTGCACGACCTCAACCAGGCGGCCCGGTACGCCGACCACCTGATCGCGATGCGGGCCGGCGCGGTGGTCGCGGCCGGCCCGCCGCGCGAGATCCTCACCGCGGATCTGGTCCGCGACGTCTTCGGGCTCGACTGCGTCGTCGTGCCCTGCCCGGTGAGCGGGGCGCCGCTGGTCGTCCCGTCGCTGACCACCTCCGTTCGTCCGAAAGGTTCCCCATGCGTCGCAGAGTCATCGCCCTCGTCGTCGCCGCCGCGCTCGGTGCCGGCCTGACCGGATGCCGCAGTGATCCGGTCGGCGGGGAGACCGCCGGCGGTGAGACCCGGACCATCACCCACGCGATGGGCACCACCCGGGTGCCGGCGCACCCGCGGCGGGTGGTGGTGCTGGACACCGACAAGATCGACACCGCCCTCTCCCTGGGGGTGACCCCGGTGGGCGCGGCGAAGGCCGCCGAGAGCGAGGGCTTCCCGACGTACTTCGGGGCCGACCGGGTGGCCGCGATCGCGCCGGTCGGCCTGCTCACCGAGCCCGACCTGGAGGCGATCAGCGCGCTGCAACCGGACCTGATCCTGGGCAGCAAGTTCCGCCAGGAGAAGTTCTACGACGAGCTGTCGGCCATCGCCCCGACGGTCTTCACCGAGCGCGTCGGCATCACCTGGAAGGAGAACTTCCTCCTCGACGGGCAGGCGCTCGGCAAGGAGCAGGAGGCGAAGGAGCTGCTCGCCGCGTACGAGAAGCGGGCCAGGGAGATCGGCGCCAAGATCGGCAACCCGGGGGAGCGGAAGATCTCCGTGGTCCGGTTCCGGCCGACGGAGATCCGGGTCTACGGGCCGGAGTCGTTCTGCGGCATCGTCCTCGGCGACGTCGGACTGGGCCGCCCCGAGCGGCAGTTGCTGGCGAACAAGGCGGACAAGCGGTTCGACGCGGTCAGCCCGGAACGGATCTCCGAGGTCGACGGCGACGTCATCTTCGTGACCGCGTTCGGGGCCAAGGCCGAGGCCGAGCGGAGCAAGGTGACCGGCGGCAGCCTGTGGAAGAACCTCTCCGCGGTCAAGGCCGGCCGGGCGTACCCGGTCTCGGACGAGATCTGGATGCTCGGCATCGGCGTCACCGCGGCCGGGAAGATCCTCGACGACATCGAGCGGTACGTCCCGGCCGCGTGAGCCGGTGCGGGGATGGGGCCTCCGGCGTCGCCCACCGGAGGCCCCACCACATCGGCCGGGACGACCTACAGCCGGGTACAGACGACGCCGTTGAGGGTGAACACGCCCGGCGGCACGTTCGGGCCGCTGTACGCCGCGACGAAGCCGGTGCTGGTGCCGCCCCCGGCGGGGATCTGCCGGTTGTCGTCGGCGTTGGTGACCCGGACCGTGCGCCCGACCTGTTCCCAGGTGCCGCTCCATCCGCTGCTCACCTGCTGCCAGTCGGTCGGCCAGGTGTAGGTGAGGGTCCACCCGGTGATCGGCTCGTCCCCGTTGTTGACGATGTCGATGGTGCCGACGTAGCCGTTGCCCCAGTCCGTGACGGTGCTGAACCGGACGCCGCAGGTGCTCTCCCTCGGGCTGCCGGTGGTGAAGGTCAGCGGTGGTGAGGCCCAGGACACCCGGCCGGCGGTGTCGCGGGTCACGACGTTGACGGTGTACCGGCTGCCGGGAGTGAGGTTGTCGACGGTGAGCGAGGTGTCGCTCGTCTCGCCGAGTTGCTCGCTGGTCGCCCCGTGCTGTCGGTACACCTCGTACTTGGCGATCGGGTCACGGCCCCGGGTCGCCGCCGGCCAGGAGATGGTCGCGCGTCGGTCGGTGACCTCGCTGACGGTGGGTTGACCCGGCGCCCCGGGGTGGCCGGTGGCCGCGCCGGCCGGGTGGAGCACGAGCGTGGTCAGCGAGTACGGCGGCAGCGTCCGGCTGGTCGCGCTGCCCGCCTGCGTACGGGCGATCGAGGTGGCGCCGTTGCCGAGGGTGTAGACCGTCGGCGCCGCGGTCGACGGCGTGTACCCGGCGTAGTCGATGCTGACCGGGTACGCGTGCTCCGGGTCCTTGTTGACGAGCAGCACCGCCAGGTCCCCGTCGCGCCGCCGTACCGCGTGCGCGGTCACCAGCGGCTGGTCCGTGCCGGCCCGGATGAACTGGTCGCCGGGCCGGGCGAAGAGATTCATCATCGACAGTCCGTGGTACGGCGCGAACGGGGTGTTCAGCGGCGGTTCGCAGGCCGACCCGTCGGCGGTGCAGGTGCCGCTGGAGAGCATGCCGTAGTCGCCGTAGTCGGTGTGTCCGGCCACCTCCGACACCGTGCCGATGCCGTTGTGCACGTTCCACCACTGGACCGTGAAGACCCCCTGTGCCAGCAGCCCGCTGTAGGCGTCGGCCAGGAACAGCGCGCCCGGCTGGGTGGTCCGGCCCTGTTCGACGTTCAGCTCGGTGAGGCTGATGCCGATTCGGCCGGCGTGCGGGCCGGCGTACCGCCGGATCCGCTCGCGGAGCAGGTACACGGCGTCGTCGATGTGGCTGGTCCGGGCGAGCGACTCGGCGGCGGTGCCGCCCGGGTACCAGTGCACGTCGACGAAGTCGATCGCCCCGCCGGCGATCGAGAGCACCGTGGAGGTCCACGGCCCCGGGTCGTCGCCGGCGGTCAGCCCGTCCGGCCAGTTCGCCGGCATGGTGACCACGGCACCGACCTTGATCGTGGGATCGACAGCCTTCATCGCCTCGGCGTACGCGACGACCAGGTTCGCGTAGTAGGTCGCGCTCTTGTCCGGATGGTGGTCGGCCTCCCAGGCCGCCCCGTAGTGGCCGTTGCCGTAGTTCTCGTTGCCGATCGTCCAGTACCGGGCGCCGTAGCCCTTGGTCACGTTGGCGTACCGGACCCACTCCGCGGCCTCGGCGGGGGTGCCGGTACCGTAGTTCGCCACGATCATCGGCTCGGCGCCGATCCGCCGTACCGCGGCCATGAAGGTGTCGAAGTCGGTGTGCGGGGCGACGTAGCCGCCGGGCGCGGTGTGGTCTCGCCAGTGGTAGATGTCGGCGTACGACCCGCCCGGGTACCGCACCATCCGTACGCCGGCCGCCCGCAGCAGGTCCGACGTCTCGGCGGTGCCCAGGTTCTCGTCCCAGATCGCGTGGTTGACGCCGAGCGCGGTCTCGGGCACGGTGGCGAGTCCCGCCCGCGCGTTCACGGTCACGGTCACCGGGGTGGTCGCCGCCCCGGCACTCGGCTGCGGTACGCCGGTCAGCACCCCGGTGGCGAGCGCCAGGCTCGCGGCGAGGGCGGTCCCGCGGAGTCGGCCGGACCGGGACGGCGTCGATGAGCTGGCGTGGGCCCGATCCCCACGCGTGCTCGGCTCGGGCATGGTGAGTTCCTCCGATGATCACGATGAGCTCCGCCCCAGCCTGCGGCGGGTGGGTCGCGACGGAAGAATCCTTCGAGGCGGCGGGCGTACTCGTGGACGGTGCCTCGGCGCGCTCCCGCGCACCGGTCGTCGTCCTCCGGGGGCCAGCGCACACCCGGTTGCCCTTGGACGACGGTCAGCCCCACGCGTGGCCGGTCATCGGCGCCCAAGAATCTCACAGGGATCCCGGCGACCTCAAGGGTGCCCGGGGACGCGGCGTGCCGTGCCTCCCCGGGCACCCGCCGCGGCGGGTCGTCCGGTCGAGGTCCCGCCCCGACCGGCGACCCGGCCTCAGTCGACGACCGGCGGCGCCGTCCGGGCCGCCTCCCGCAGGGCCGCCGCCTCGCTGGCGTACGGGTTGTCGGTGTACGTCCGGGAGACGCCGCCCGGGATGGTGAAGTACTCGGTGACGAGCTTTGCCGGATCGGTGGCGATCTCGCCCCGGCCCGGCAGGTCGTTGCCGTCGTCCCAGCCCCACGGCGCGTTCGCCGAGTTGGTCGAGCAGCCGAAGGTCCCGACGCCGCAGTCGCCGGAGGTGTCGCCGGCGAAGGTGCCGAGGGCCGCGAACAGGGCGCTGTTGCTCCGCTGCGCCCAGAGGCCGCCGCTGGCGAAGATCTCGACGAGCTGGTAGCGGACGTCCCGGTCGTTGCCGCTGCTCGGCGTCTCCGCCACCGTCGAGGGGTAGTAGACGATGCCGTCGCCGTCGATGGCGTACTGCGGGTACGCCTTGAGCCCGTGGCCGCCCCGCTCCTGGGCGGTCGCCGGGTGGGCGAACCCGTCGTGCGGCGACCGGTGCAGCTGCAGTGTGCCGTCGACGTTCTCCCGCCCGCCGGACCAGGTGCTGCCACCGGGGACGTACGAGTAGAAGTCGCCGTGCGCCACGGTGACCGCGCCGCGCAGCACGCCGTACGGTGAGCCGTCCCGCTCGACGGCGAGCAACACGCCCTCGCCGTCGTTCTCGTGCTCCGTCTCGAAGAACGGGTGGTCGATCCAGTCGCGGGGGTGGAAGAACAGGTAGGTGAGGTACCAGTGGGTGCTGGTTTCCAGCACCGAGTAGTAGACGTACGCGGCGAACGAGACGTCGGCGCGGGCCGCGTTGTCCCAGTTGTTCCGTCCGTCGAGGTCGCCGTCGAAGTCGATTCGGGTGAGGTAGTCCGACCGGCCGCCAAGCGCGTGGTCGCCGGTGGCGTCGACGTCCTGGTAGTGGATCGGCGCCCAGCGTAGCGCCAGCTCCGCCCGGCTGACCGCCGCGCCCGCCGGGGCCGGGGTCGCCAGTCCCACCGCCGCCAGCACCGCCGTCAACACCGCCGCGAGGGGCCGCCCGACGGTTTTCCTGATGTCGTGCATCTCCGCTCCCGGGTCCGAGATGGATAGACAACGGGGAATCTATGTGATCGACCTCGTGTCGTGCGTGTCCGGGAGACGACGGAGAGGTGGCCGACGGTCGACGGGTCAGGTCGGTCCCGTGGGCGAAGACCGTGGCACTGCCCCCGGCGCCGGCACCGGCTCGGCGTCGACACCGACGGCTGCCTCTGGGGCGCGCGGTGGGATGGCTGGTCCGTCCACCGGCTCGCCCCGGACGGTGCCCGGCTGGCCCGGGTGGCGCCGCCGGTGCCCCGGCCGACCGCCGTCTGCTGGTCGACGGCACGCCCGTACGCGCCCGTCGAAAACGGAGACGTCTTCCGACCGACCCTCGTCGCCGGACCGTCCACGATCTGCGCGGCGAACTAGACTGCCGAGATGACCGCTACCTGGAGGCCAGACGACCCTGGCGTGCTCTGTCTACCGTCCGGCCGGCTCGTCCGGGGCCGCGGGCTGCGCCGCCCGCTCCCGCCTGGTCCCACCCCGACGTTCGGGCTCTACCTGCTCGGCCGAACCCCACCTCCGGTGCCGTGGGAGAGCCGCTGGCTGCGCTGGCCCGACTTCCGGCTGCCCGCCGACCGGACGGCCGCGGCGGAGGCCTTCGTCGAGGCGTGGCGGCGCGCGGCGGGGGAGCGGGTCGAGATCGCCTGCGGCGGGGGTCGGGGCCGCACCGGTACGGCGCTGGCGTGTCTCGCCGTCCTCGACGGCGTCCCGCCCGGCGAGGCGGTGGCCTACGTCCGGGAGCACTACGATCGGCGCGCCGTCGAGACGCCGTGGCAGCGCCGTTACGTGGCGCGGTTCGCCGTGCCGAGCCACCAGCCGGAGGGCGCCCGGCAGTGGGGCTGATCCCACAGGCACCCCTGGTCGTGGAGTTCACCGGCGACCGTGCCGCCGAGGGCCCGATGACGCTGGGCCAGCGCAACATCCTGCAGTGGCTGGAGACCACGCCGGACCACCGGTACGGCAGTCTGTCGTGGACCCTCGACGTACCGCCCGGGACCGACCTGGACGCGGTCGCGGCGGCGTGGCGCGTCCTGGTCACCCGGCACGAGGGGCTGCGCACCCGCTACCTCGGCGGCCCCGATCCGCGTCAGCGGGTACGCGATCGGGGCGAGCTGACGATCGAGGTCTACGCGGTGGGCGACGAGGAGCCCGGGGGTGAGCCGGATCCCCTCGAGGTCGCCGCGGACCTGACTCGCCGGCTGGCGGCCGGGCCACCCGTCACCGGCCTGGACCTGCCGCTGCCGCTGCGGGTGGCGGTGGCGACGGTCGCCGGTCGGGTGCTGACCGGGGTGGTCCGCTACTCCCACCTGGCCGTCGACCACCAGGCGATGGTGGTGCTGGGTGCGGAGTTCGCCCGGCTGGTGCGGCGCCCTGGCGCCCCGCTGCCCGGCCCCGCGCCGGTCCAGCCGCTCGACCAGGCGGCGGCGGAGGCGGACCCGCGCCTGATCCCCCGGCTCGACGCGGCGCTGCGGCACTGGGAACAGGGACTGGCCCGGATGCCTCCGTTCCCGTACCCGGCACCCGGCGGCGCCACCTCCGGCGACGCGGGCGCGGTCCAGCTCTGGTCCCCGGCGGCTGCGCTCGCCGTCCGGCACATCGCGGCACGGACCCGGGTCAGCGGCCCGAGCGTGGTGCTGGCCGCGATCTGCGCCGTACTCGCCCGCCGGACCGGATACCCGGAGTGCCGGTTCCCGATCCTCTCCGGCAACCGGTTCGATCCCCGGCTCGCCACCTACGTCGGCACGCTGGTGCAGGCCACACTCCTCACGGTCGAGGTGGCCGGCGCGGGCTTCGACGACCTCGTCCGGCGCTGCCACGCCGCGATGCTGAACGCCAGTCGGTACGGCCGGTACGACGCCTATCGCCGGGCCGACCTCGCGGCGCGGATCCGGCACGACCGGGGGGTGCTGCTGAGCCCGGAGCCGATCGTGAACAACCTGGCCGTGCCGGTCCGCCCGCCCCGACCCGGCACCGAGGGCGGGCTGACGGAGGTCGCCGCGGCGACCGGCCGGACCCGTCTGAGGTTCGAGGCGAGCGCCGGGGTGGTCACGCCGCTCGGGTTCGAGATCTGGGCGGTCGACCGGGTGCTCCGGCTGCGGGCGTTGAGCGGGGACCTCGCCCGGATCGGGCGGGCCGAGCTGGAGGGGCTGCTGGCGGCGGTCGAACGGTTGCTGGTGGTCGCCGCCGGTCAGGAGCTGACCGAGGCGGAGCTGGGGCCGGCGACCGGCCTGGAGCCGTTCCAGGGCGGGCCGGGGTGGTGCCGGGTCGACGGCTGGTGGGTCGAACTCGCCGAGGTGCGGCGACTCGTGGACGCCGCCCTGGCGGCCGGCCGGAGCCGGGTGGTCGTCGAGGACGGTCGCCTCGTCGCGTACCTGGCCGCCGGGGCGGGTGTCGAGACGCCCCAGCAGGCGCACGCCCGATGCCTGGCGGCGCTGCCCCGGCACCCTACCGCGATGACCCCGCACCGGTACGTGCTCTGCGCCGGGGCGCCGGACGATCCGACGGATCCGGCCGGCTGGCGCCGGCTGCCCGTGCTGGCGGCCGCCTCCGGCCGGGAAGGCGCCGCAACGGCGGGCTCCGAGCCGCCGCGCCGGTCGGTTCAGGTGTGATCCGGGCGCGAGCCGGACCGCACCGGGTCGGAGGCCGTCCGGCGACGTAGCTCCGCCAGGCCGATCAGGTCGTCGGGTTCGGCGTCGGGAACGTCCCGGTCGAAGTGGCGCAACGCCGGATGCCGCGCGGCGAGCAGCACGATCGCGGCGATGGCCAGGGCGAACACGACGAAGGTCAGGCCGATGCCGCGTTCCGAACCGGTGCCGACCAGCCGTCCCACCGTGCCGGCCAGCGGGCCGCCGGGCTCGAGCGCCCGCCCGAGGGTGTCGCTGACGTACGGTCCGAGGACGACGAAGCCGATCGGCAGGGTGCACCAGGCGAAGAGGGTGTGCACGGCGAAGACCCGGCCGAGGAAGCGGGGCGGCACCTTCACCTGCACGATGGTGGCGTAGATGGCGTTCATCAGGGTCAGCCCGAGGAACATGCCGAAGACCCCCACCGCCACCACCGGTGTCGACGGACGAGACCCGGCGACCAGGCAGGCCACCGCCAACCCCAGCGCGGCGGTGAGCATGCCACGCATCCGGTGCCGGACCGGGCCGCCCCAGAGCGCCATCGCCAGCCCGCCGACCGTGGCCCCGAGACCGGCGGCCACGGAGACCCCGGCCACCGTCGAGAGGGTGGCGAAGCCCAGCACCAACGGCTGCACCATGATGAGCAGCGGGCCGAGGAAGACGTTGGTGACCGCGAAGAACACCAGCAGGGCCCGGAAGCCGCGCCGGCCCATGGCGTACCGGAAGCCGGTGCGGATCTCCGTCGGGATCGACTCCCGCCGCCGGAACGGCATCGACCGGGGGAAGCGGACCAGCGCGACGACGGTGATCACCACCAGGTAGCTGACCACGTCGACCGCGAGGATGCCGGCCAGCCCGATGCTGGCCAGGAGCCCGGCCGCGGCGACCGGAACCAGGAACTGGGCGACCCCCACCGCGGCCTGCACGGCGCCGTTGGCGTGGCCGAGGTAGCGTTTCGGCACCAGCTGGGGGATCGCCGACGAGTACGCCAGTCGCTGGAAGGTCAGCGCGACCGAGAGGACGACCAGCAGCGCGTAGACGTGTCCGATGCGGACCCGGTCGGTGAGCAGCAGGGCCAGGAACACCGCCTGCGCCGCCAGCGCGGCCGCATCACCGGCCAGCATCACGGCCCGTCGGCTGCACCGGTCGACGACCGTGCCGGCGAACGGCAGCACCAGGATTCCCGGTACCAGGGCCACGGCCGAGAAGAGCGCCAGCTGGACCAGCGACCCGGTGCGGAGGTAGATCCAGACCGGTACCGCGAACTCGACCATCGCCGAGCCGATCATCGACGCCGTCTGGCCGGCGGCGACGGCGAGGAACCGGCGCATGCTCGGCGCGGGACCCTCCGGCCTCGCCGACCGTGCGTCGCCTGCCCGGGAGACGCCGTGCAGCCACCAGGTGCGGGTGTCGTCGGGCCCGGTCCGGGGCGCGGGCCGGGCCCGGCCGGACCGGATGGCGTCGTGGGTGGTGGTGACGATCGTGGCCAGCTCCTCGGCCCGGTGCTTGAGGAAGTAGTGTCCGGCCTCGTCGAGCACCACCAGCGCGGCGGTGTCGGTGAGGAAGTGCCACTCCCGGTAGCGCTCCTGGTAAAACAGCGTCATGTCGTCGCGCTCGCCGACCACGGAGATCATCGGCGCGGCGAGCCGGGCGGAGCCGTCGCGAAGCAGCCCGGTGAAGTAGTCCTCCGCCGCCTCACTGTCCTGCCGCATGCTCCGGATCAGGGTGCGGACCTGGGCGGGGTCGAGGTCGGAGAGGTCGACCCCGAGCGAGGTCAGCCAGTTGGCGTAGATCTGGTCGCTGCGGAACCGCTCCAGTCGGGCCCGCAGCGCAGCGAACCAGCCGCGCGGCCGGGCGAACGGGAAGACCGCCCCGGTATAGACAGCCGCCACCGGCCGGCCGACCCGTTCCAGCCCGCGGGCGATCGCCACCGCCATCGCGCCGCCGACGCCGCAGTGGCCGTACAGGGCCACCGGTCCCGAGATCCGCTCCTGGATCTCCGCGACGCACTCCTCGACCAGCGCGTCGAACGCGACGTGCTCCTCGTCCAGTCCCACGTCGTGACCGGGGATCGCCAGCGAGTAGAGGGCGTACCCGGCTGGCAGCGCGTCGGCGAGTGGCTGGTAGACGACGGCGCTGCCGCCGCCGTAGGGGACGCAGACCAGGGTCAGCCGGCGGCTCGCCGCCGGCACCGGTCGGGTCAGCTCGTGCAGCAACCGGCGCGGCCCGCGCGCGGTGGCCGGCGTCGCGGCCAGCTCGGCGAGCTGGCGGATCGTCGGGTTCCTGAACAGGTCCAGCACGCTGATCCGGGCCGCGCCCTCGGGCAGCGCGGTCCGTAGCCGGGCCACCACCTGGGTGGCGAGCAGTGAGTGGCCGCCGAGATCGAAGAAGTTGTCATCGATGCCGAGCTCCGCCACGCCGAGCACCGCGGACCAGACGTCGGCGATGGCCCGCTCCACCCCGGTCCGGGGCGGGGTAAGCTCCGTCCCGGTCGCCCGGGTGGCGGTGGGCGCCGGCAGCGCCTGCCGGTCCAGCTTGCCGTTCGGCGTGAGCGGAAGCCGCTCGAGTACGACGATGGCGCCGGGGACCATGTAGTCCGGGAGCACGGTCTTCAGCGCGGCCCGTAGCGCCACCGGATCCGGGGCGGCGTCCCCGGCGCCGGCCTCGCGGCTGTCGGCTGGCTCGGTCGCCGCCTTCGGGCTGGACCTCTCGGGTACGACGTACGCGACCAGCCGCCGGTCGCCGGGCCGGTCCTCGCGGACCACCACCACCGCGTCCCGTACCCCCGGCTGGTCCCGGAGCACCGACTCGATCTCGCCCGGTTCGATCCGGAGCCCTCGCAGCTTGACCTGGTGGTCCAGCCGGCCGAGATACTCCAGCGCGCCGTCCGGGCGGTGCCGAACCAGGTCGCCGGTGGCGTACATCCGCGCACCGGGCGGCCCGTACGGGTCGGGGCGGAACCTCTCCGCGGTCAACTCCGGGCGCCGCAGGTAGCCCCGGGCCACCCCGACCCCGGCGATGTGCAGCTCGCCGGGGAGCCCGGGCGGCACCGGCCGGCCGGTGCGGTCGAGCACGTAGAGGCGGATGTTCTGGATCGGTCGGCCGATCGGCACCCGGGCCAGACCGGCCAGCTCGTCGGCCCGGCACTGCCAGGCGCTGACGTCGATCGCCGCCTCGGTCGGGCCGTACAGGTTGTGGAGCTCGCAGTCGAGCCGCTCCAGCACCGTCCGAGCCAGCCGGACCGGCAGCTCCTCGCCGCTGCAGATGATCCGGCGCAGCGAGCGGCACCGCTCGACCCCCTCCTCGGCGACGAAGACCGCGAGCATCGACGGTACGAAGTGGACCGTCGTCACCCCGGCCTCCCGAATCAGGTCCCGCAGGTACGCCGCGTCCTTGTGCCCGCCCGGTCGGGCAAGCACCAGGCGTGCGCCGGCCAGCAGCGGCCAGAAGAACTCCCAGACCGAGACGTCGAACCCGGCCGGCGTCTTCTGCAACACCACGTCGTCGGCACCGAGCCGGTAGGTGCGCTGCATCCAGTCGAGCCGGTTGTGGATCGCCCGGTGGGTGTTCAGCACCCCCTTCGGCCGCCCCGTCGAGCCGGAGGTGTAGATGAGGTACGCGTCATCGTCGACCCCCGCCCCGTCCGGCAGGTTCTCCCGGGCCTCCGCCGTGCCGTCGTCCCACTCCGCCGGCCGGTCGACCCGGATCGTCGCGACCCCGGCGTCCGGTACGACCTCGGCCGTCGTCGCGTCGACCAGCACCACCCGGGGCTCGGCGTCGGCGAGCATGAAGGCCAGCCGGTCGGCCGGATACTCCGGGTCGAGCGGCAGGTAGGCACCCCCGGCCTTGAGCACCGCGAGGAGTCCGGTCACCAGCTCCGGTGACCGGGGTACGCACACCGCGGCCACGGTGCCCGGACCGACCCCGTGCCGACGGAGCCGCCGGGCCAGGACGTTGGCCCGGGCGTTGAGGTCCCGGTAGGTCAGCGTGCCGCCCTCGTAGCTCACCGCGATCGCGTCCGGGGTGCGGGCGACCTGCGCCTCGACCAGCTCCGCCAGGGTGGCCGGCGGGCCGATGTCGCGGGCGGTGTCGTTCCAGTCGACCAGCACCCGCCGGCGTTCGGCGTCGTCGAGCAGATCGAGGTCGGCGATCCGCCGGTCCGGGTCCGCGACCACCAGCCGCAGCAGCCGCTCCAGGTGCCGGGCCAGCCGCGCGACCGACTCGGCGGCGAAGAGGTCCGCGTTGTAGGTGAAGAAGCCGGTCACCTCGTCCGCCGGCTCGTAGAGGTACAGCTCGAGGTCGAACCGGGTCACCCGGTTCTCGACCGGAAACGGCAGCACGGTGAGCCCGGGCGGCGCCGTCGTCGCGTGGGTGTAGTTGAGCAGGGTGAAGGTGGCCTGGAAGATCGGGGAGCGGCTCACGTCCCGGGGTATCCGCAGGTCGTTGACGATCCGCTCGAACGGTGTCTCCTGGTGGGCGAAGGCGTCGAGCACGGTGTCCCGGACCCGGCCGAGCAGCTCGGCGAAGGTGGGGTTGCCCGCAAGGTCGGCCCGCAGCGGCAGCACGTTGGCGAAGAGTCCGGCCACCCGTTCCAGCTCCGGCAGGGTACGGCCGGCCACGGTGGAGCCGATCGCGAACTCCTCCTGCCCGCTGTAGCGGCACAGCAGCGCCTGGTACGCGGCGAGCAGCGTCATGTAGGCGGTGACGCCGTGCCGCCGGGACAGCTCGAGGAGGCTCCGGCACAGCTCGGCGTCGAACCGGACCGGGTGACTCGCCCCCCGGAAGGTCTGCTCCGGCGGTCGGGGCGCGTCGGTCGGCAGCTCCAGCGGGGGGACCCCGGCCAGCCGGGAACGCCAGAACGCGAGATCGCGCTCCATCCGGTCGTCCTGGTAGCGCGCGCGTTGCCAGGCCGCGAAGTCGCCGTACCGGGTCGGCGGCGGGCCGAGCGGCGTGCCGGCGTACGCCGCGAACAGGTCGGTCAGGAAGACGTTGATGGACCAGCCGTCGAAGACGATGTGGTGCACCACGACCAGCAGCACGTGGTCGTGCTCGGCCAGCCGTACCAGGGTGGCCCGGACCAGTGGCCCCGTGGCCAGCGGGAACGGTGCCGCGGCGAGGTCCGCCAGCAGCCCGGCGGCGACCCGCTCCCGCTCGGCGGGCGGCAGCCGCTCGTCCAGCGGGACGACGTCCAACGGCACCTCGGCCGCCGGCTCCACCACGACCGTTGGCCGGCCCGCCTCGGTCACCGGGAACCGCATCCGCAGCGCCTCGTGCCGGGCGACCACCGCATCCAGCGCGGCGCGCAGCGCCGGGACATCCACCGGGCCGAGCAGGCGGATCGGGAACGGCACCACGTACGCGGCGGTCTCCGGGGCGAACTGGTCCATGAACCAGAGCCGCTCCTGCGCGAACGACAGCGGCGGGGCGACCCCGTCCGGGCGGCGTGGCACCACCGGCAGGTTGCCGCGGCGGCCCCGCAGCCGCTGTTCCAGTAGTGCCGCGCGCGCCCCGGCCACGCCGGGCGCCGCCGGTGGTGACATTCCCGCCGGCATGGTCACGCCCTCTCCTGACTCAACAGTTTCCGCACCTCGGCATCGCTCAACCGGGAGATCTCCTCGATCAGCAGCCGTTCGACGACCGCGGCCACCCCCGCGACGGTGGGCGTGTCGAACAGGACCCGCAGTGGCAGCTCGACCTCGGCCTCGGCGCGTAGCCGCGCGGTGACCCGGGTGGCGAGCAGGGAGTGCCCGCCCAGGTCGAAGAAGTCGTCGAAGGCGCCCACCCTGTCCCGGCCCAGGACCTCGGCCCAGATCGCGGCGACCAGTTCCTCGGCCGCGCCGCGCGGCGCGACGTACTCCCGGGGTGGGGCGATGCCGTCCGGCGTCGGCAGCGCCCGCAGGTCCGGCTTGCCGCGCTCGGTCAGCGGCAGCCGGTCCAGCGGCACGATGGAGGTCGGCACCAGGTACGGGGGCAGCGTCCGACCGAGGTGCTGGCGCAGCGCGGTGCCGGTGAGGGCGGCGCCCGGCACCGGCACCACGTAGCCGACCAGCGTGGGCTCGGCGCCGTCGCCTCTGACCACCACCGCCGCCTGGGCCACCTCCGGGTGTGCGGCGAGGGCTGCCTCGACCTCACCCGGCTCGACCCGGTAGCCCCGGATCTTGACCTGCCGGTCCACCCGGCCGAGAAACTCCAGCTGGCCGTCCCGGCGCAGCCGGACGCGGTCCCCGGTCCGGTACATCCGGGCTCCGGGCGGCCCGTACGGGTCGGCGGAGAAGCGTGCCTCGGTCAGCTCCGGCCGGCCCAGGTAGCCCCGGGCCAGCCCGGTGCCGGCCAGGTGCAGCTCGCCCGGGACGCCCACCGGCGTCGGTCGGCCGGCCGGATCCAGCACGTAGGCCGCCGTGCCGGCGGCCGGACGGCCGATGGGTGGCCGGGCGACGGTGTCGGACTCGCCGAGCCGGGCCATGGTGGCGACGACGGTCGCCTCGGTCGGTCCGTAGGTGTTCAGCAGCTGCACCCGGTCGCCGAACCGCTCCCGCCAGGCGCGTACGGCCGTCGGCTCGGCCTGGTCCCCGCCGATGATCATCAGTCGCAGCCGCGGGGGCCAGTCCTCGGTGCGCAGGTCGTGCACCAGCCGGTGCCAGTACGCCGTGGGCAGGTCCAGTACGGTCAGCGACCGGCCCGCCGGGGTCGGCAACCATTCGGGCAGCAACTCGGCGGGCGCCTCGGGCAGCACCACCGTGCCACCCGCGGCGAGGATCGGGAACAGTTCCTCGGCGTGGGTGTCGAAGCTGAGGGCGGCGAACTGGAGCACCCGGTCGGTGGGGCCCAGGCCGTACGCCTCGACCATCCAGCGCACCCGGTCGGCCAGCCCACCGTGCGCGACGGCGACGCCCTTCGGCTCGCCGGTCGAGCCGGAGGTGTAGATGACGTACGCCAGATCATCCGGACCCGGTCCCGGCGCCGCGTCGTCCCGGCCGTCCGCTTCACCCCGGATGCCGCCGCCGGTCGGGGCGGGCGTGGGCGGACCGTCGACTCCGTCCGCCGGCGGGTGCTGGTCGACGCGCAGGATCGGGACCGAGAACCGGGCCAGTCGGTCCGCGCCGGCGCCGTCGGTGAGGACCAGTGCCGTCCCGCTGTCGCGCAGCATCAGATCGAGGCGGGCGTCCGGGTACCCGGGGTCGAGCGGGAGGTACGCCGCGCCGGCGCGGAGCGTGCCGAGCACCGCCACGACCATCTCGACCGACCGGGGCAGGCCGATCCCGACGACGGTCTCCGGGCCGACGCCCCGGCCGCGCAGCGCGGCGGCGAGTGCCCGGGTCTCGGCGTCCAGCCGGGCGTAGTCGTATATCCGGTCGCCGTGCTGCAGTGCGACCGCGGTCGGGGTCTGGCGGGCCCGGGCGAGGAACAGGTCCACCACCGTGCCGGGATCGCCGCCCGGGGCGCGGTCGCGCGCGTCGAGTATCGAGCCCCGTTCCCCGGGGCCGAGCAACGGCAGCCGGCTGATCGGAGCCTCCGGGTCGGCGATCGCGGCCCCGACGAGCCGGACGAACCGCTCGCCCAGGTCCGCGACGGTCTCCGGGTCGAACAGGTCCCGGTCGTAGGTGATCACCAGCCGTCGCGAGTCCTCGCCCGGCCAGAAGTCGACCATGAGGTCGTAACTCAGGTGCGGTGGGGTCCAGTCGACGTATCGGGCGCGCAGTTCGGGACCCCAGTCGAGGGCCGGCCGGTCCAGGGTCTCGGTGTGCAGGTTGAACCAGGTCTGGAAGAGCGGGTGCCGGGTCGGGTCCCGAGGCACCTTCAGCTCGGCCATCAGCCGCTCGAACGGCAGGTTGGCGTGGGCGTACGCGTCGAGCGCGGTCCGCCGGGTCCGGTCCAGCAGCTGCGCGAAGCTGGGGTCGCCGGTCAGGTCGCCCCGTAGCACGAGGGTGCCGGCGAAGTACCCGATGAGGCCCTCGTACTCCGGCCGGTCACGCCCGGCGACCGGGGTGCCGACACAGACCTCCTCCTGCCCGGCGTACCGGCACAGCAGGAGCTGGTAGGCGGCGAGCCAGACCATGAACGGCGTGCACCGGTGGGCCCGGGCCAGCCGCCGCACCCCGGCGGTCAGCTCCGCCGGGACCCGGGCGGTCCAGACCGCGCCCCGGCCCGGGCGCCGGGCCGTGCGGGGCCGGTCCGTCGGCAGGTCGAGCACCGGCGCGTCGGCGAGCTGGGCGCGCCAGTACGCGGAGGCAGCGGCGAGCTCCGACCCGTCCGCCCCGACCTGCCGCCGTACGTGGTCGCCGAACCGGGCGGGCAGCGGCGGCAGTGGCGAGGCGGCGCCGGCCCGGAACGCGGCGTAGAGCTGGGACAGCTCGGTGAAGAAGATCGACATCGACCACCCGTCGGAGACGAGGTGGTGGGTGGCGACGCAGAGCAGGTGCTCGTGGTCGCCGGTGCGGAGCAGCCCGACCCGCAGCAGCGGTGCCGTGCCGAGGTCGAACGGACGGTCGCCCCACTCGCCGATCAGGGCCCGGGCGTCCCGCTCCGGGTCGTCCCGGTCCCGCAGGTCCCACCGGTCGAGCGTGACCGGGACCGGCTCGCACACCTCCTGCACCGGCACCCCGTCGACCTCGCGGAACCGGGTGCGGAGCGGTTCGTGCCGCCGCACGAGTTCCGCCACCGCCCGGGTCAGCACCGCGGCGTCCAGGACGCCGACGAGCCGGTGCACGGCCACGACGTGGTACACCGGGTCGTCCGCGTCGTACCGCTGGAGGAACCAGAGCCGCTGCTGGCTGGGGGAGAGCGGGTACGCGCCGCCGCCCGGCCCGGACGCGTCGATCATCGCGCCACCCCACCACGCTCGGGGTCGACCGGTATGCCGAGCTCCACCAGGTGCTCGAGCAGCCCGTCGACGCTGTCCAGGAACTCCGGGTCCTGGTCGATCCGGAGCAGCACGCCGAACTCCTGCTCCACCGTGTCGATGACCCGGAGACTGTCGAGCGAGCTGACCCCGGCGAGGGTGAGGGAACCGGCCCGCTCCACCTCCTCGGCGCTCGGCTCGCCGCCGCAGGCGTACGCGACGAGTTCGGCGAGCCGGCGTCGCAGTTCCGCCCGGGTCATGACCGCCCTCCGGCACCGGCCCGGACCCGCTCGCGGCGTACCGCCGCCGCGACGCCCAGGCAGGTCGGCGTGTCGAAGACGTCGTCGACGGAGATGACGACCCCGAGCCGCTGCTCGATCCGGCCGATGATCCGGGTGATGGTCAGCGAGTGCCCGCCGAGGTCGAAGAGGTCCTCGTCCAGGCCGACGTCGTCGCGGCGGAGCACCTCGCACCAGATGTCACGGATCTCCGCCGTCACGCCGTCCGGGTCGTCGTCCAACGTGGCCGGCCCGGCGGGGTCGCCGGTCGCCGGCGCGGGTGGGGCGGCGCGACGCTCCGGCTCGTCCCGGGGCGGCGGGGGCAGCGCGGCCCGGTCCAGTTTGCCGTTCGGCGTCAGCGGCAGGCGGTCGAGCACGACCCAGGACCGCGGGACGGCCTCGGCCGGCAGCCATCCCGCGAGATGGTCCCGCAGCGCCGCCGGGTCGGGCGACTCGCCGTCCCGCGACACCACGTAGGCGACCAGCCGGGGATCGTCGTCTTCGTCACGCAACACGACCGCGGCCGCCGTGACGGCCGGATGGGCCAGCAGCCGGGCCTCGACTTCGCCGAGCTCGACGCGGTGACCACGGATCTTCACCTGGCTGTCCAGGCGACCGAGGAAGGCGATCCGGCCGTCGGGGAGCCATCGTGCGAGATCCCCCGTCCGATACATCCGGCCGCCGGGCACGAACGGGTCGGGCAGGAACCGCTCGCTGGTCAGCTCCGGCCGGTTGAGGTAGCCGGTGGCCACGCCGGCGCCGCCGAGGTACAGCTCGCCGGGAATGCCGACCGGCACCGGGTTGCCGTGGCCGTCGAGCAGGTAGGCGCGGGTGTTTCCGATCGGCCGACCGATCGTCACCTCCGCGCAGTCGGCCGGAACCTCGTCCAGGGTGGACCAGACCGTCGTCTCGGTGGGCCCGTACACGTTGACCAGACGTCGGACCCGGCCGCGTAGCTCCCGGGCGAGCGGTAGCGGCAGCGCCTCGCCGCCGACCAGGGCCACGACCCGCTCCGTCTCCGGCGCGGCGCGGTCCGCCGCCGTTGTCCGCTCCGCCGCCGCGGGCGACGGGTCGCCGAAGCCGGCGGCCAGCAGCACCCGCCAGCCGGAGGGGGTCGCCTGGAGGTGGGTCACGTGGTGCCGGCGGACGAGGGCCCGCACCCGCGCCCCGTCGGCGCCGGCGCCGTCCGGCGCGACCACCACCCGGCCGCCGGTCAGCAGCGGCAGGAACAGTTCAACCGCGGAGATGTCGAATCCGACCGAGGTGAGCGCGAGCCAGGTGTCGTCGGGCCCGTCCGTGACCGTCTCCCGCAGGGCGTGCAGCAGGTTGGTCAGGGCGCGGTGCGGCACGGCCACCCCCTTGGGGCGGCCGGTGGAGCCCGAGGTGAACATCACGTACGCGAGGTCGTCCGGTCGTGGGGCCGGCACCGTTGCCGGCCCGGCCGGCGGTGCGGTGCCCCCCGGGTCCCCGGTCAGGAGCGTGTCGTCGAGGAGCAGCACCGGCGGGGCACTCGCCCCGGTGTCCGGGGCGAGGGCGGCCGTGGTCACCAGCAGTCGGGGCGCGGCCTCGTCCAGGATCAGCGAGCGCCGCCGCGCGGGATACCGCGGGTCGATCGGCACGTACGCCGCGCCGGCGGTGCCGACCGCCAGCAGCGTGACGAGCAGTTCCACCGAGCGGGGCAGGCAGACCGCCACCCGGGCGCCGGCCGCGATTCCATCGTCCCGCAGCCGTTCCGCCAGCCGTCGGACCACTGCGGCCAGCTCGCGGTAGCTGAGCCGCCGCTCCGCCGGGTCGTCCGGCCCGGCGGGTGCGCCACCGGTCCGGGTCAGCCCGGGGCCGTGGACGGCGATGCGATCCGGGGTCAGCCGCGCCTGCCGGGCGAGGAGTTCGGGCAGTGTCTCGCTCGGGTACGCCCGCTCGGTCGCGTTGGGCGCGTGTAGCACCCGGTCGAGTTCGTCGGCGGGGAGCAGCGGCAGCGCGGCCAGCGGCCGGTCGGGATCGGCGAGCGCCGCGGTGAGCAGCGTCCGCAGGTGGCCGCCGATCCGGCGCGCGTCGTCCGGAGAGACCGCCGCCGTCTGGTGCTGGAGCTCCAGCGTCGGGGTGTAACCGTCGTCGACGACCTGGAGGTTCAGGGCGTTGCGGGCGTCGCCCGGGAACAGGGCCCAGTCGATGGCGACCTCGACCCCGGCGAAGACCGGAGCGGGATCGCGGCGGCGGTAGCTCACCGAGACCGGTGCCACGGCGGTCCGGGGGCGTAGCCCACCGACCGCCGGCCCGAGCGGTACCGCCCGGAACGGGTACCGCGCCCGCAGTTCGGCCCGGACCGCCCCGACCAGGTCCCGGAACGTCGCCGGAATCGTCGCCAGCCGGACCGGTAGTTCGTTGACGAACTGGCCGATGTGGTCGGCGGTCTCCGGAGTCCGGGTCGAGAGCGCCACCGCCACCGTCGGTGTCGGGTTGCCGTACCGCCACAGGAGGGCGTGCACGGTGGCCAGCAGCAGCTCGAACCGGGTGGCACCGAGCCGGCCCGCGGCGGTGTCGAGCGCGGCCCCGATCTCCGGCGGCACCGGGACGGGCACCGCCGCCCCCGGCTCCGCCCCGGGTCCGCTCCGACCCATCCCGGGCAGGAGCACCTCCTCCGGCTCCCGCCAGTGCTCGCGCCAGAACTCCCGGGCGGCGGGGAGCAACTCGGCGACCAGCGCCCGGTGCCGCGCGGCGGCGGTCGTGTGGTCCCGTACCGGGCCGGGTGCGACCTCCGCCAGGCCGGCGCGGGCCCGCGCGTACGCCGCGGCGAGGTCGCGGAGCAGGATGTCCTTGGACATGCCGTCGAAGACCAGGTGGTGCGCCACGACCAGCAGGACCGCCCCCGGCCCGGTGTCGTCCAGCACGAACCGGGCCAGCGGACCGGTGTCGAGCGCGAACGGTCGACGTAACTCGGCGTGGAGGCGGTCGCCGGAGAGGTCGGCGCGGAGAACCGGGGGCGGCGCCGCCGGGACCGGCCGGGGTGCGCCGTCCTCGACGGCGAAGCCGGTGGCCAGCACCGGGTGCCGCCGGGACACGGCATGGCAGGCCGCGACCAGGGCGTCCAGGTCGACCCCGGTGGAGAACCGCAGGCAGAGCCCCAGGTGGTGGGCGACCCCCGCGATGCCGGCCCGTTCGGTCAACCACATTCCCTGCTGCGCCGGGGATGCCTCGGCCACGCCTCACTCCTTCCACACCGCCGGCACCGGGGCACCGACGTCCCGCACCTCGTCGTCGTACTTCTCACCGGACTTCTCGCCGGCCGGGTCCGCGGCGCCGCGGTCCGGCGCGGGCCGCGCCCGGGTGAACCGGTCGAGCAGCTCGCGTTTGACCACCTTGCCGGCCGGGTTGCGGGGCAGCCGGTCCAGCACGAGCACCTCGGTCGGCAGCTCGTGCCGGGCCAACCGGTCGAGCAGGAACCGGCGCAGCTGGGGGAGATCCGGACCGTTGGTGCCGGCTCGGGGTACGAGGGCGGCGGCGACGGCCCGGCCGAGCACCGGGTGGGGTACGCCGAGCACCGCCGCCTCGGCGATGTCGGGATGCGCGTGCAGTGCCGCCTCGACCTGGATCGTGGAGACCTTGTCGGCACCGGACTTGATCACGTCCTGTTCCCGGTCGACCAGGTAGAGGTAGCCCTGCTCGTCCAGGTAGCCGAGGTCGCCCATCCGGACCCAACCGGCCCGGAAGGTCTGTCTGGTCGCCGCCGCGTCACGGTAGTAGCTGCGCGGGTACGGCGAGCGGAGCCAGACCTCGCCGGTGGCTCCGGCCGGGAGGCGGCGCCCGCTGGCGTCCCGGATGGCGATCGTGCCGTCGGCGGCGCGTCCCACCGACCCGGGACGCGCGGGGTCGACGATCATGCTGACCTGGGCCGGCGCCGCCTCGGTGGAGGTGTAGTAGTTGACGATCGTCGCCTCGGGCAGCCGGCGGGCGAGCTGCTCGGCGACCCACGGCGGCAGCGGTGCCGCGGTGGAGCCGAGGAGGTGGACGGCCGAGAGGTCGTACGCGTCCAGCGCGCCGGAGTTGAGCAGCTCGATCGCCATCGCCGGGACGACGAAGAGCGTCCCCACCCGGTACTGTTCGGCCAGCCGGGCGAAGCGACCCGGGGTGAACTGCGGCGGCGACAACGCGGTTGGGTGGGCGTCCAGCGCGTTCCACAGCATGGTCTGGGCGGCGTTGGTGCCGATCGGGAACGCGTGCAGGAAGTGTGCGGAGTGCCGCAGCCGCCGCCGGCGGGGGTCGGTGACCGCCCCGGCGGTGAGGTTGGCGTGGCTGGCGGCGACGCCCTTCGGACGGCCGGTCGTGCCGGAGGTGTAGAGGATCTGGGCGAGGTCGTCGGGGCGTACCCGCACCGTCGGAGGTGGTGCCCCGGCGGCGCGTAGCTCCGGCACGGTCGCCGACCAGACGCCCAGGTCGGGCACGGGAGTGCGACCGGCGTGCAGCACCGCGACCGCGCCGCAGTGCCGGACGATGTACCGGGTCTCCGCGGGGGCGAGGCGGTCGGAGCTGGGCACGGCCACCCCGCCGGCCCGCTGGACTCCGCAGTAGGCGACGGCAAAGTCGGCCCAGTCGCGGCTACCGAAGTGCAGCACCACCCGGTCGCCGGGTCGCAGGCCACCCTCGTGGAGCGCCCCGGCGACCGCGGCCGACCCGGCGTGCCACGCACGGAACGTGAGCCGGGCGACCAGCGGCGTCTCGATCGCCACCCGGTCGGGCTGCGCCGCTGCGCGCGCCGCCAGCAGCGCCGGCAGCGTACGCGTCGTGCTCGGCACCGGACCACCCCCCGTGTGTCCGCGCGGCCGTTCCGGCCGGCCGCGCCCGCGACCCCGCACATCCCGGATCACCACCGGTCGAGGGCCGACGGCATGGCGAAACTTCCGGAGATTGACCGGAAACGTAGTGAGCAAGTGTTACCAATGTCAATCCCAGATTTGGGTGCAACGGTCCGGCCGAGCCGTCCGCCCTGCTGTCCAGATGTCATGATCGGCGGGTCGCCGACCCGGAAAGTGCTCGATGCGGGACCGAAACTTTCAGAGTCGGGTCGCCGGCTCGGCCCGGTACCGGACGATCTGTGCCCGGTTCGGGGCGCCGGCGGGCCGGCCCGGCGGGTTGGTTCCCGATGACAGAATCGGCCGCGACGCTTCCCGCGCCCCACGTGTCGGCGACGGGGCGTGCCTGAGCGACCGTCACGCGAGAGGACGCGATGAGCACCACGGGGGAGAGCGGGTCCGGCTGGTTCCGTAGCCCGCTGCGGCCCTTCCGGAGCGGGCAGTATCGGCTGCTCGTCGGCGAGCTGATCATGTCGTTGTTCGCCGCGGGCGTCTGGATGATCGCCATCGTCTGGCAGGTCATCGCGATGGGCGGAGGCCCGGGTACCCTCTCCGCCGTTACCGCCTCGATGGCGGCCGGCACGGTGGTCAGCACACTGCTGGGCGGGGTTCTGGCGGACCGGATTCCGCAACGGCGGATCCTGCTCGCCGTCGCCACCGTCCGGACCGCGGTCGCCGGCGTGGTGGCGCTGCTGGCGGTCGTGGAGTGGCTGCGGCTATGGCAGCTCGTGGTGGCGGCGTTGCTGATCGGCGTCGGCAACGGCTTCAACTATCCGGCCTATTCGGCCCTGCTGCCGTCGCTGCTTCCCCCGGACGACCTGATGGCCGCCAACGGCATCGAGGGGATGCTCCGACCCACCATCATGCAGGCGGCCGGCCCGGCGGTCGCCAGCGGGCTGATCGCCGCCTCGTCACCGAGCGCCGCGCTGGTCGCGGTCACCGTGCTGGAGGTGGCCGGGGTCGCGTTCCTGTTCGCCCTGCGTCCGGTGCCGCTGCGGCACGACCACCCGGCCACATCCGCTCACCCGGTCCGCGCCGCCCTGGTCGACCTGCGGGACGCCTTCGTCTACATGGGACGCACGCCGTGGTTCCTCGCCACGCTTCTCTTCGCCTCGATCGTGATTCTCCTGGTCATGGGCCCGGTCGAGGTGCTGGTCCCCTTCGTGATCAAGGATCGGGTCGGCGGCGGCCCCGCTGACCACGCCCTGGTGATGGCGGCCTTCGGCATCGGCGGGGCCCTCGGCTCCCTCGGCATGGCGTCGCTCCGGATGCCGCGGCGCTATCTGACGATCATGAATCTCTTCTGGGGCTTTGGCTGTCTGCCGCTGGCGCTGGTCGGCGTCTCCGACACGGTCTGGCTGATCGCCGCCGCGACCTTCGTCGTCGGGGTCTGTTTCTCCGCTCCCATGGCCATCTGGGGCACGCTGCTCCAGCGGCGGGTGCCGGCCCACATGCTGGGCCGGGTCTCCAGTCTTGACTTCTTCGTCTCCCTCGCCTTCATGCCGCTCTCCATGGCCGTCGCCGGTCCGGTCAGCAGCGCCATCGGGCTCGGCGCGACGTTCGCGGTCGCCGGCCTGCTTCCGCCCGTGCTCGCTGTGCTCGCGATCGTGCTGGCCCGGATGCCCGAGGACGAGCGGGCGCACCCGCTCGACGTACCCGGGGAGCGCCCCGAGCAGGGGCCGGACGAGCTGGCCGGGATCGGCGTTTCCGGCGAGGTCGGACGCCCGTGAACCGGCGGTTCCGCCCGTCCGGACCCGGATCGCGGCGCACCGGCCGACCCGAACCGCCGAGGTGGAGCGCCCGACCGGAGGTGGGCCGCGGAGATGCCGGCGGGGCACCCTCCCGATCGTCTCCGCTCAGATCTGGTCGTGGAACGGATCGTGCCCGATGAGGTCCAGGAACGCCTCCCGGATGTCGAGCCGGATCGGCTCGCCCCGCTCGACGTGTTCCCGGACCTGCTGAAACAGCGGCATCAGCAGCCGGGTCTCCTCGGTGGAGACGACGGCCACCAGCGGGGCGAGGGCCTCCCGCTCGATCTCGATGCCGACGACGGCGGTGCCGGGGATCGTGGAGAACCGGAACGGTCCCAGTCGTTCCACGGCGACCGACGGCACCCGCTCGGTGCCGGGCGTCCGTCCGGCGGCGCGTAGCGCCGCGATGCGTTCGAGCTGGTACTGCGCCAGGGCGCGGAGCGTGGTCGGCTTCTCGGGGTTGTCGCGGATCTCCCGGAGTCGCCGCTCGATGTCGTCGAGGCCGGTCGGGTCGTCATCCACTGGGCCGGGCATCACCAGAGCGTATCGACGCCTGCGCCGGCCCCGTCGCACACCGGGTGCGAGGCCGGGCCGCCAACTCGGCCTATTATCCTAGGATGGTGTACGGGGTGTGCTCCGGCTCTCCCGGGACAGACCGCCGCTCCCGCCGAGCAAGGTCGAACCGCGACCGTGCCGAAACCGCCCCGGGGCCGGTTCACCCCGACCAGGTGGGAAGGAGGAGGACGGGCCGAGCAGCGTTCCCCGGCAGCCGGCCACCGGGCGGGGGGACCAGGGCGTCCCTGGAACCCGGATCCGTCACCGGCACCGGGCCCCGTACTCGGGACCGTGTGGGCGCCCGCCACATCCGGCGACGGTCCTCGCCCAGGATCTGTCCACTAAGTCTGTCTACTGCGGACGGAGAGGTCCGGGATCGGCGCTGCCGGAAGCGATGTCGTCGGTCCGCAAAATGTCGTCCGGCTGCTCTATGGTCATCCGGCACCGAACGGAAGGACAAGATCGTGGACGCGGTCATGGTCGGCTGGGAGCGGCACAGCACGGCGCGAGTGCTGCCACCCGTGCAGCCGCGGAAACTGGCGAAGGTTCCCTTCGTGGAGCTGGCGGACGGACGGTTACAGGGCGTCGTCTCGAGTGGTTCGGACGTGGAGCGGGTGTACGTCTCCTCGGTCGTCGCCGGCTCGCACGGCTACAGTTGCAGCACCAACAACAACCGGCCCTGCGGCGGGTTGCGGGGAACGCCGTGCAAGCACATCCAGGCGCTCCTCGAGGAGGCCGTGGTGCAGTACGGCGTAGCCCGGGTGGCCCGCTACCTGCGCATCGACGTCGACGACCCGGACTGCACCGACCTTGACCTGCTCCATCGGCTGCGCGGCGGTCCCGAGTCGATCCCAGCGGCGGTGGTCTTCAGCCGGTTCCTGCGCCACCTCGCCTACCTGGAGGTGCCGGAGTCCACGGAGCCGGTTCCCGAACTGCACTGGTTCCCGGCGACGAGGGTGGGACGCTGATGCGGGGCACACACCTGGCCGAGCTGTTCGACGGCGCCGACCCGGGCGTCGCCGATGCGCTCGACGTGGTCTCCGGTTTCGACGAGGCGTTGGTGCCCGGCCTGGCCCGGGTCGGCGCGGAGCAGCAGAGTCAGCTCGCAGCCCTCGCCGGCGCCGTGGCGGTGACGCCGCTGCGGGAGCGGACCCGGGAGGCGGTTGAGAAGGTGGCCGCCGGTTCGTTCGGCGACGAGCACCTGGCCATGCTGGCGGGTGCCCGGACCGCGCTGCTCGGTGCCGTGCACGATGCGCTGCTGGAGCGGCTGGACACGGCACTGGGCCGGCCCCGGGCGACGTGGGCGACGGCCGAGGCACCCGCGCCGTCGGTTTCGGAGAACCTGATGGCCGGTGTCCGGTCGTGGCTGCGGGAGGTCGCGATCGCCGGCTGGCGCGGCGTTGACCACGACCTGGTCTCGGCCTCCGCCCAGACCGCGGAGGCGGTGCTGGCGGTGCCGGCGCTGCGCCGGTTGGCGGTGCTGCTCGACGGTCTGGCCGCGGAGCTGCGGGCGTCCTGTCCGGTGGCGACGATGGAGCGGTTGCCGCTCCGGCGTTGGGCCGACCTGTGGTCGCGGGCGTTGTTGCTGGCCCAGCCCGGCGGGTTGCCGGGGTCGGCCGCGACCCCGGTCTCGGGACGGCTGCTGCCGCTCGGGGTGGACGTGCACGAGCACGGCACGGCGGTGCAGGTGCAGGTGCACGCCGTCCTCGAGTCCGCCGACGTCCCGCCCCGCCTGGTCCGGACGAGCCTCACCACCGCGAAGGTGGAGACGATCGTCGGCCCGGCGGTGTGGCGGCTGCTGCGTGGCGCGCCGGTGCTGTTCAAGGCGCTCGCCGAGCACCGCGCGCTCGAGATCACCGACGTTCCTCTGTTGCCCGGCGGGGATCTCGTGTGGCAGGACGGGAGCGCCCGCCCGGGGGAGACGGTGGAGCCGTTCGCCACCGCCCGCCTCCACCTCGGCACCGCCCTCGCCCCGGCGGTGCCGCCGCTGGAGCGCCACCCGGTACGCATCGCCGAGCCGGTCCTGCTCGAGGGATACGCCGTGGCGGTGTCCGAGGAGGGAGAGAGCCGGCTGGACGTCGACGGGCAGGCTCTCACCGTCGACGTGGCCCGGCTGCCGGGCTGCGGCCCGCTCACCCCCGACCTGGTGGCGGCCTCGTCGGCATGTCTGGGGCTGGTCCGCTGGGACGGGGGGCGCTGGCTGCTGCAACCCCTCGCCGTCCAGGTTCGGAACAGGCGGGGCACCACCGAGGCGCACACCGCGGACTGGGCGCTCGGTCCCACCGACCCCAAGGTGGTCCGGGCCGAGGCAAGGGCCGGGGACGCCGTGGCGGTGCTGCGCGAGCGGGCGGGACGGTTGCTGCGGCGATGAGCGGATCCCAGGTGACGGCGCCGACCGGCGCCGAGCTGACCACGACGCCCGGCGGCGAGCCGGAAACCGCCCGGTCGACGGCGGACGAGAACCGGCGACAGGTGCTCTACTGGCGGCTGCTGGCGCGGCTCTTCGATCCCGAGGAGCAGCCATCGCTCGAGGCGGCGAGCGTGGCCATCGTCGACGATATCGGGCTGCCGGCGGCGCTGCTGGACCCGACCGTGTCGGTGGACACGCTCGTGCAGCGGTTCCCGGAGCTGGCCGCCGAGTTCGAGGGCCTGATGGCGCCCCCGGACGCCGGCGGGCCGGCACCGGCGGAGCACGGGCCGACCCAGGGACCGGCCGCCGGCCCCGACTCCCAGACCGCCGGCGCGGGCGAGGAGGGCACGGCCCCGGGCGGCGGTGCCGTCGGGGTGCCGGCCGTCGACGTCGAGGCGGCGCCGCGGTCGGGTCCGCGCGACCACACCACGGCGTCCGAACAGCCCGCGGCACCCGGTCTCGACCGGGTGGCACCGGTCGGGGCGGCCGAGGTACGGCGAGCCGCGCTGGTCTCGAAGCTGCTGCTGAACGTCTTCGCGACCGGTTCGGGCGAGGTCACCGCGACCGACCTGGCCCGGTGGCAGTCCGACGCCGGCTGGTTCGAGCGGGCGCTGGGGTGCGAGGCGGGCCAGCTGCGCGGGCGCCCCGGGGCGAGCGAACTGGGCGGCGTGCTGGCCGGCCTGGAGGGGGATCTCGTCCGCCGCATGCGGCTGCGCGAGGTTCTCGCCAATTCGGCGCTGGCCCGGCAGCTGACCCCGAGCATGTCGCTGATCGAGCAACTGCTCCGGGACAAGGCCAACCTCTCCGGGGTGGCCCTTGCCAACGCCAAGGCGCTGATCCGCCGGTTCGTCGACGAAGTCGCCGAGGTGCTGCGTACCCAGGTCGAGAAGACCAGCGTGGGAAAGATCGACCGGTCGGTGCCGCCGAAGCGGGTGTTCCGCAACCTGGACCTGGAGCGGACCATCTGGAAGAACCTGACGAACTGGAGCCCGGAGGACCAGCGGCTCTACGTCGACCGGCTCTACTACCGGCACACCGCCCGGCGGACCACCCCGGCCCGGCTCATCGTGGTGGTGGACCAGTCGGGGTCGATGGTCGACGCGATGGTGAACTGCACCATTCTGGCCTCGATCTTCGCCGGGCTGCCCAAGGTGGACGTCCACCTGGTCGCGTACGACACCCGGGCGCTGGACCTGACTCCGTGGGTGCACGACCCGTTCGAGGTGCTGCTCAGGACCCAGCTCGGCGGGGGCACCGACGGCATGGCCGCGTTGCAGCTGGTCCGCCCCAAGGTCGCCGAACCGAAGAACACCGTCCTGGTCTGGATCTCCGACTACTACGAGTCGAATCCGCAGGGCGTCTTCGAGGCACTGGCGGCGCTGCACCGGTCCGGGGTCCGGGTGATTCCGGTCGGCTCGGTGAACAGCGGCGGACAGCAGAGCGTCAATCCCTGGTTCCGGCAGCACTTCAAAGACCTCGGTACGCCGGTCATCTCCGGCCACATCCGAAAACTCGTGTTCGAACTCAAGAGCTTCCTCAGCTAGGAGACCCCTCACATGACCGATGACCTGTTGCGCGCCCCCGCCGAGGTGAAGTACGCCGACGAGCTCGACTGGCTGGAGTCGATCGACGACGGCCCCAAGCCGTTCTCATGGCGGCTGAGCCCGCGGATGGTACGGATCTTCGTGCTCGGCTCGGAGCCGTCGGACGGACTCGAGCGGGAGATCCCGCAGAAGTGGTTCGGCGACCGGAGCCTCGTCGAGCGCAGCATCGTGACGCTGGCGTCGGACCGGGGTCTGCTGCTGATCGGTGACCCCGGCACCGGCAAGAGCTGGCTCGCCGAACTGCTCGCGGCCGCCATCTGCCGCACCTCGACCCTGGTGGTCCAGGGCACCGCCGGCACCACCGAGGATCACATCAAGTACTCGTGGAACGTCTCGATGGTGATCGCCCGCGGACAGTCCCGGGAGTCGCTGATCCCCTCGCCGATCATGACGGCGATGGAGCGCGGCGTGATCGGTCGGTTCGAGGAGCTGACCCGGGCGACCAGCGACGTCCAGGACGCGCTGATCTCGATCCTCTCCGAGAAGTACGTCTCGATCCCCGAACTCGACGATGACAACATCGTCTTCGCCAAGCCCGGCTTCTCGATCATCGCCACCGCGAACAGCCGGGACCGCGGGGTCAACGACCTCTCCTCGGCGCTGAAGCGGCGGTTCAACTTCGTCCGGATCCCCGTGGTGACGAACAAGCGCAGCGAGGCGGAGATCGTCCGGTTCCGCACCAGGGAACTCCTGCGCCGGCACCAGATCACGCTGGACGTACCGCCGAACCTGCTGGACATCCTGCTGCGGAGTTTTGCCGACCTGCGCGCGGCGGCCGCCGCGGCCAGCAGCGACGACGAGAGGCTGGAGTCGGCGCTCTCGACCGCGGAGCAGATCGGCGTCCTGGAGGACGCGATCCTGCACAGCCACTTCTTCGGCGACCGGACGCTGCGGCCCGCGACCCTGGCCAGCTCGCTGGTCGGCTCGCTGGCCCGCCGCAGCCCGGAGGACCTCGCCATCCTCAACAAGTACTGGCACGGCGTGGTGGAGCCGCGCAGCAAGTCCGAGGGCGGGGACTGGCCCGAGTTTCTCGAGGGGGGTCGGCGGGCGATCGCCACGCTGTCATGACGACGAGCATCGACGAGTCGGCGGGCCGGGGCGCGGAGCCGGCCCCGGCCCGCCCGGCCCCGGGACCGGACAACGAAGCGGGCCGCTCGGCTCCACACCGTGGCGTGGCGGCCCTGGCCCAGTCGCCGTTCGCCCCGTTGCGCCACCAGCTGCAGGAGGCCGCGGCGGCCTTCGCCGACGGTCCCGACGGGCTCGCCGGCATCCTCACCGGGATGGTCGACGACGTCGACCGGGCGCTCAGCGAGGAGCTGGAGATCTTCCCCGTCTGCCACCACTCGCCGGCCTCCGCACTTGCCATGGCGCGTCGCCTGCGCGAGAAGCAGCCGCAGGTCATCTACCTCGAGCTCTGCGAGGACCTGCGGCCGCTGCTGGACGAGTTGCGCAACTGTCGGCTTCCGGTGGCGTTGCAGGCCTTCGCCTCCGACCTCGACGGGTTCCCGGCGGCGTGGGGGCCACTCAGTGTGGTCGCGCCGATCTCGGAGGCGTCCGCGGAGTACCAGGCGATCGCGTACGCGCTCGACACGCCGGGGGTGGAACTGGTGCTGGTCGACCGCTCGGCCGACCACGTCTTCCAGTGGCAGTCCGATCCGCCGGCCCGGCGCGGCGCTCCGGCCGAGGAGGACGGTGTATCCCATGGTGAACCGGATCCGTCGGCGGCGGAGGAGGCGGCGCTGCACGGGGACGCCGTCGGCGTCGAGATCGGTGACCTCCGGCCCCGGTTCGCCGAACTCGAGGCGTACCTGCTGCACCACGGTCGGGTGCGGCACTGGTCGGAGTGGTGGGACCAGTACGTCGAGCAGCCGCTCTCGGGCGCCGACTACGAGACGTACCGGCAGGTCATGGTGATGATCGGCAGCCTGTTCCGGCGGCTGCGCCGCGGGGACGAGGCCCGGGCGGATCGGGACGAGGACCGCGAGCGCTACATGTGGACGCGGATGCGGCAGCACCTGGCCGCCTCCGGCGTCGACCGGTCCCGCTGCCTGTACGTCTGCGGCGCCTTCCACGCGGCCAGCCCGGTGCCGGAGTTCGGCACCGCGCCCGGGACACCGGATTGGGAGATTCCCGCCCGCACCGGCACCCGCTGGCTGTACGGCCTGATCCCCTCCAGCTACTCGGCGATCGAGGCGCAGTTCGGGCTCGCCCCCGGCTCGGTGTCGATCGCCCAGGCGACCTGGGCCAAGGCGGTCAGCCGCAGCGGCGTGGTGCCGTACCGGTTGGCCGGCCAGAGGTCCGGCCGTAGGCGGGCGGCGAAACCGGTGCAGACCCCGGCGCCGAAACCGGTCACCGATCGACTGTCGGAGTTCCTGTCCCGACCTCCCGTGCTCGACGACCTGGACGAGGCGGAGCTGCTCGGCTGGTGCGTCGATATCGTCCGGCTGGCCCGGCGTAACGGCTACCAGGCGAGCACCGCCGACGCGATCGCGGTCTTCGAGACGTCGATCCTGTTGGCGGGGATGCGTAACCGGGCCCGGCCCACCCCCTACGACTTCGCCGACGCGGCGGTGACCTGTATCGAGAAGGACGTGGTGCCGGGGCGTCGTGACGTTCGCCGGCTCTGCGAGATCCTCCTGGGCGGCGACCGGATCGGTCAGGTCGGTTACGACGCCCTGCCGCCGCTGGTCCGGGACGTTTTCGACCGGCTGGCACCGCTGGGCCTGCCGTTGGAGAAGCGTACGGTGCAGCGGGCGTTGCTGGACCTGACCGCGCGTCCGGAGCTGGTGCCCTGCTCCGACCTGCTGTGGGTGCTACGGCGCCTGCTGCCGGAGGGGATCGTCCGGCCGATCATGGGTGAGCGGCGGTTGGGTGAGCGCTCCATCCAGGAGAGTTGGGACCTCTGGCTCGGCCGGCACCAGCGCGCGATCATCGAGCTGAGCTACGAGGGCGTCACCGTCGAGCAGGTGCTGGAAAAGCGGCTGCGCCGGGCGGTGTGGGCGCCGGACGCCACCGTCGCGGTCGCCCTGGCCGCGGTCGAGGACGCGATCCTGTATCTCGGCAACCAGCGCTTCGTCAACGAGCTCGGGGCGCGGGCGGTGGAGTTGCTGGCCGCCGAGCGTACGGTCGACGACGCACCGGAGGTGCTGCGCCGATTCCGTCGCCTGCTGGCGTACTACCGGACCGCGGAGCCGGAGCTGCCGGCCTGGTGCGACGAGTTCGCCACCGCCGGCTACGCCCACTACTGCACGTTGTTGCCGACCGCGTTCCTCGAGGAGGAGACCGGGATCCGTCAGGTCGCCGCGATGCTCGGCTTCCTCTTCTCCATGGAGAGCCTCGCGCTCGCCCTCGGCTGTGACCGGACCCAGCTGGAACTCGCGGTACGCCAGTCGCACCCGGAGGCGCCAGCCAAGGTCGCGCTGCTGTGGGCGGCCCGGGTGCAGCTCGGGCTGCTGTCCCAGGCCGAGCTACGTGCGCGCTGCGACGAGATGCTGGGCAACCCGCTTGTCGTGCCCGCGTTCCCGCAGTACCTGAGCGGGTTCGTCCAGGCCCTGGAGCCGGTCCCGACGCTGGCGGCGTTCGTGGTCGAGATCATGTCGAAGGCATTCGCCCGACTGCCCGATTCGGTGCTGCTGCCGTGGCTTCCCACCCTCATCACCACGCTGCGCGGGCCAGGGGCCGAGTTGGTGCCGGTGTTGGTGCGCGAGGCCGCCCGGACGTTCCCGGCCCGGCTCCCGGCGCTCGACTCCTGGGTGCCGCCGTGGGCGACGCCGACGGACGGAGACGACGCGGCCGGGAACACCGCGGCGGAGCCGAGCGGCGGCGGGGAGGCGGCGTCGGGACCGCTGGTCGACCTCCTGCTCGCCCAGCCGGCGACCACGGACGCGGTGGCCGAGCTCGTCGGCTGCGCCGCGGCGGGCTGGCGGTCAGTGGGTGGCACCGACGGCGCGACGGGGGGCGGTGACGGTACGGCCGGGACGGGCGCACTGCGGGCCCTGCTCGGCCGGCACGGCGCGACCGCCGACGTCGTCGCCGCACTGCTCCGGCGGTAGCCCGTCCGCCGGCACGCCCGGCCGCTGGCGCCCACCGGCACCGCGCCGGTGGGCGCCGGCGCCGGCGGACCGGTCGACGAACCCGCACCCGTCGTCAAGGATCTTGTGCACCTCCCGACGCTCCGGGTCCGGGGCGCCGGGAAGGGGCAGGAGCTCACCGGACGGCGGCGTCGCGGAGCGCGCGGGCGGTCGCCGTGCCGGTGAGGCCCGCGACCGGACCCTGGTAGAGGATCTGTCCGCCGTGCCGGCCCGGCCCCGGTCCGAGATCGACAAGCCAGTCGGCCCGCCGGATGACGTCGAGATTGTGTTCGATGACGACGACGGTGTGCCCGTGCGCCACGAGGTTGTCGAGCACGTTCAGCAGGGTGTCGATGTCGCGCAGATGCAGTCCGGTGGTGGGTTCGTCGAGGACGTAGAGCGTCGGGCCGGTGGCGTCGCGCAGCTCCTTGGCGATCTTGACGCGCTGGCATTCGCCGCCGGAGAGGGTGCTCAGCGGTTGGCCGAGCCGCAGATAGCCGAGACCGACCTCCTCGAGATGACGCAGGGCCCTCGTGATCGCGGGGTCGGCCAGCCGGCGGACCGCCTCGGCGATGGTCAGATCGTCGACGTCGGCGATGGAGAGCCCGTCGACCCGATACCGTAGGACCTCGCGGGTGAAGCGCCGCCCCTGGCAGGTATCGCACACGGTCTCCTGGCCCTCCATGAAGGCGAGGTCGGTGTAGATCACCCCGAGGCCCTTGCAGTCGGGGCAGGCACCCTCGGAGTTGGCGCTGAACAGGCCGGCCGGTACGCCGTTGTGGCGGGCGAACAGTCTCCGGATCGGGGCCGCGATGCCGGTGTAGGTGATCGGGGTCGAGCGGCGGTTGGTGCTGACCGGCCGCTGGTCGATCACCACGGCGTCGTGCTGGGCGACGAGTTCGGCGGCGAGACTGGACTTCCCCGAGCCGGCGACGCCGGTGAAGACGGTCATGACCCCGGTCGGGATGTCCACCGTCACGTTCTTCAGGTTGTTGCGGGTGGCGGCGGCGATGGTGACGGCGCCGCGCGGTGTCCGCGGCCGCTCCTTGACCGGCCGCTGCCGGGCCAGCGCGGTGGCGGTGGGCGTGTCGGCTCGCCGGAGTTCGGCGAAGGTGCCCTGGAAGACGAGCCTGCCGCCGCCGTCGCCCGCGTCCGGCCCGATCTCGACGATCTGGTCGGCGATCGCCATGACGGCGGGATCGTGCTCGACGACGAGGACGGTGTTGCCCTTGTCGCGTAGCCGCTGCAGCAGGGTCGTCATGGCGGCGACGTCCTGCGGGTGGAGTCCGACGGTGGGCTCGTCGAAAACGTAGATCATCTCCACCAGGCTGCTGCCCAGGTGCTTGACCGTCTTGACGCGTTGTGACTCGCCACCGGACAGCGTGGTCGTGGCGCGCCCCAGGTGGAGATACCCGAGCCCGATGGTGACCAGCGCGTCCAGGCGCGCTGTCAGGGCGGCGACGACCGGCGCCACGGCCGGCTCGCTCACCCTCGGCACCAGCGCCGCGAGTTCAGCGATCTCCATTCGCGCCATCTCGCCGATGGTGTGGCCGAGCACGGTGGCGGTGCGGCTCGCCTCGTTGAGCCGGTCACCGTGGCAGTCGGGGCACACCGTGGAGCGGGTGAACCGGGCGATGACCTCCTGCTTACGGTCGGACAGGTTGTCGGGTGTACGGAGGTAGATCCGTTCGAACCGTTCGACGACCCCCTCGTAGTCCTTCGGCGGTCTCCTGCCGAGTCGAGCGGCGTGTTCGCCGCCGAACAGGAGTGCGTCCCGTTCGGCCTGGGTCCAGTCCCGCAGCGGTGTGTCGGGGTCGAACGTGCCGATGTCGGCGTACTGGGCGTACCAGTAGCCCCCGTTGCCGAACCCGGGCAGCAGGATGGCGCCGTCCTTCAGCGACCTGTCGAGGTCGAGGAAGCGGTCGACGGCGCTGACCACCACCTCGCCGAGCCCGGAGCACGTACGGCACATGCCGGCGGGATCGTTGAACGAGAAGTGGTTCGACTCGCCGACGTACGGCGTACTCACCCGGGAGAACAACAGCCGCAGGTACGTCCACGCGTCCGTGACCGTGCCGACCGTGGACCGGGCGTTCCCGCCGATCCGCCGCTGGTCGATCACCACCACCGGGGAGAGGCCGTCGATCTGGCTCGCCTCGGGCCGGGCCCACTTCGGCAGCCGGTTGCGGACGAACGGTGGAAAGGTCTCGTTGAGCTGGTAGCCGGCCTCCGCGGCGATCGTGTCGAAAACCAACGACGACTTGCCCGACCCGGACACTCCCACGAAAACCACCAGCTGCCCGCGTGGCAGGACGAGGTCGAGGGATCTCAGGTTGTTGGTCCGGGCTCCGCGGATCTCGATCTTTCGCTGGTACATGCGGCCCACCGTAGGACCAGATGTGGCCGGAAAATGACCGCGACTGACGGCGAGAATGGTGCCCATGGCCGACGTCACCCAACGAGTCCTCGCCCTGCTGGCGGCGCTGCAGACGGGTCGGGCGTTCACGGGCGACGAGTTGGCGGCCCGCCTCGACGTCAGCCCACGCACCCTCCGCCGGGACGTCGACCGCCTGCGCCGCTACGGGTATCCCGTCGAGACCCAGCCAGGACCTGGTGGCTACTACCGGCTCGCGGCGGGAACCGCCATGCCGCCGCTCCTGCTGGACGACGACGAGGCCATCGCGGTCCTGCTGGGGCTGGCCACCCTTGCCTCGACCGGCAGCGCCGTCGAGGGAAGCCTGGACGACGCGGCGACCCGGGCGTACGGCAAGGTCGACCAGTACCTGCCCCGGCGGCTGCGCGGCCGCGCGGCGGCGCTACGCGCGAGCCTCGAAACCACGCAGGTCAGCGCGCCCAGCACCCGTGCCGAGACGATGAGCGCGCTCGCCAGCGCGATCCACCACAGGCGCCTCGTGACCTTCGACTACGTCAGCGCGACCGGGTCCCCGACCGCACGCCGGGTCGAGCCGTACCGCCAGATCCACCACAGCCTGCGCTGGTACCTGCTCGCCTGGGACGTCGACCGGAGCGACTGGCGGGTCTTCCGTACGGATCGCATCACCAACCTCCGCGAGCCCGGCGGGGCCTTCACCCCACGCCCCCTGCCCGCCGACACCGGCCTCGACTATCTGCGCCGAGGTCTCGACCGGCACCGGCAGCGGGTCGTCCTGACCGTCGAGGCCCCGGTCACCGCGGTGGCGGACGCGTTCCGCTACCAGGACGCCGAACTCACCGCCGTCGCCCGGGACCGTACCCGGGCCGTCGTGGCGCTCGACTCCTGGCAGTGGCTCGTGCTGAACCTCGCCTTCCTCGACGCCGATTTCACCATCCACGAACCCGTCGCCTTCCGGACGGCGTGCGGTCGCTTCGGCGCCCGGCTACACGGCGGTGCGCGACCCGCGCCCGACACCGAGTCGACCGCTGCTGCGCCGACCGGGACCGGCGCGGATCGCCCGGACCCGACCGTGACCCGCCCGCAAACCGTCGGCGGTGAACCCGGGCGGGCCGGCTACCCGTGAGCGTTGCGCCGATGCCACGCCGCCATCCGGCGCCACCGCCGCGTCCGACGAGACGCCGGAGGCGCTCCGGCACCCCCTGATCATCGCCGGCAGGCTCACGCATTGACAGTCGATACCTAACCGTTAGAGCATAACGGCTAAGTATCACGGGCCCGGCGCTGCGGCAGCTCCGACCGGCGACCATCGTCCACCTGTGGACGGTCCACGTCGGCGCCGACCGGTTCCGCGATCCCACTCCGCCGGTCCCGGCTCCGGCGGTCCACGTCGGCCGGTCGTCGCGCGCCGGTCAGGGAGGAGAGGCGCCATGCCGACCCCATCCGCCGTACCGCACCACACGTCCGCGCGGCGTCCGGACGTCCCCGGCGTCGGTACCCCGACACCACGCGTCCCGCTTCCGCCACTGGCCCGGGGGCCGGTGGGGCTCGTGGCCGCCGCGGTGGGCGCGCTGCTGCTGGCCACCAGCAACGGCTACGGGTACCACCGCGACGAGCTGTACTTCCTGATGCTCCGACCGGCCTGGGGCTACCGGGACCAGCCGCCGCTCACCCCAGCGCTGGCCCGGCTCGCCGACACGCTCTTCGGCGGTTCGCTCTGGGGCCTGCGGATCCCGGCGACCCTCTGTGTGGTCGCGGCGGTGCTGCTCGCGGCCCTGCTCGCCCGGGAACTCGGCGGCGCGGCGCCGGCTCAGATCCTGGCCGCGTTCGGTCTCGGCACCGGTGCCACGACGCTGATCTTCGGACACGTGCTCCTCACCGCCACCGTCGACCTGGTCGTGTGGCTCGCCCTCCTGTTCTGCGTCACCCGGGCGTTACTGCGGGACCGGCCCCGGTGGTGGCTCGTCGCCGGGGTGGTGCTGGGCGTGGGACTCTACAACAAGCTCCTCGTCGTGCTGCTCCTGGTCGGTCTCGGCGCGGGGCTGCTTCTCGTCGGACCGCGGCGGATCCTGCTGGACCGGCGGCTCTGGGCGGGGGTCGTGGTCGCCCTGGTCGTCGGCGCGCCCAACCTTGGCTACCAACTCCTGCACGACCTGCCCCAGGTCGACATGGCGGGCGCGATCGCCGAGGACCGGGGTGCCGAGTCCCGGACCACCCTCGTGCCGTACCAGTTTGTCCTGCTCGGCCCGCCGCTGGCCGCGATCTGGATCGCCGGGCTGGTGGCGCTGCTGCGCCGTCCACAGTGGCGTCCGGTACGGGCGATCGCGGTGGCGTACCTGGTGGTCTGCCTCCTGGTGCTGGTGGCCGGCGGCCAGCCGTACTACCCGTACGGGCTGCTCGGCGCGCTCCTCGCCGCCGGGTGCGTGGTCACCGCCGAGTGGTTCGGGCGGGGCGCCCGCCGGTTCCGGCTCGGCCTGGTGGCGGCGGCTGCCGTGCTCAACGCCGTGGTGAGCACGGTGACCGCGCTGCCACTGCTGCCGGTCCGCACGCTCGGCGACAGCCCGATCCCGGCGATCAACATCACCGCCGCCGACTCCGTCGGCTGGCCCCGCTACGTCGACCAGGTGGTCCAGGCGTACGCCGCGCTGCCCGCCGCCGACCAGGCCCGGGCCATGGTGCTCACCGCCAACTACGGCGAGGCGGGAGCCCTCACCCGGCTCGGCGGCGACCGGCTGCCCGCGATCTACAGCGGTCACAACGAACTCGGGTTCTACGGGCCCCCGCCGGAGTCGGCGACCGTGCTGATCGGCGTCGGGGTCGGCGAGCCGGCCCGACTCGCCCCGTTCTTCGGCACCTGCCGGCTGGTCGGACGGCTCGACAACGGTGTCGGCGTCGACAACGAGGAGCAGGGCGCGCCAATCGTGCTGTGCCGGGACCGGCGACGGTCCTGGGCCGAGCTCTGGCCCGGCCTCCGGCACTTCGACTAGCCGGGCCCGGCCGCCTCCGTGGCACGCCGAGGAGATGGGGGTGGGATCGGAGCACCGTCCCATCCAGCGGGCCGGAGCACGCGGCCCGACCCGGCGGCCTCCGAACCGGGAGCGGTCCGGCTACCGGCGGCCGGAATCCGGGCTGATCGCCCCCGCATGCCCGAGCGATGGGCGGGAAATGGGTACCCGTACCAACCGGGCGGTAACCAGCCGGCCCGGCGGCGAGGGATTCGTCAGCGAGGTGGGTGCGATGAGTGTGAGCAGGCGACCGGCGAACCGCGGCGGCGACGAGACCGGACGAGGACACGGTCCGGAGTCGGTCGAACCGTGGGGGACCACCGGCGGCACCGAGGACCGCGACCCACCCTGGGGAGCCGGGGAGGACTCCCCGCTGGACGAGGGGAGTGAGCCGACCGGACTCCCGCCCGGCCGGCGCGCCGAGCGGCGGGCCGGTGCGCCGACCGCCGGGGAGCGGGCCGGCGGTGAGGAGGCCGGCCCCTGGGCACCCGAGTCCGGGCGGCACGGCTTCGGGACGGTCGAACCGAGCCGAGTCCCGGAGGCGGGGCCCGGCGGCCCGCCGGATCCCGCCCCGTCCCGCCGCCTCTACCCCGAGGACACCGGTCTCGACGATCTCGGGGACAACCCGCTGGAGCGGGAGACCGGCATGCGGCCCGAGGGCGTCGCGCGGCACGAGTAGTCGTGGCCGGGCCGGCCGTCGGCCGAGCGCCCGACATCCCTGCGTCAGGTGTCTCTGCGGCGTTGGTAGTACCGGGCCACGCGAACGCGGTTACCGCAGAGGGTGGGGGAGCACCAGCGGCGGCGGGGGTGAGCCGGCAGGAAGAGCATGACGCACTGCGGGCCCTCGCAGGCGCGGATCCTGGCGGCGGCGGGATCGCTGAGCAGGGCGACGGCTGCTTCGGCGAGTTGTGCGAGCAGGCACGCGCGATCGTCGCCGTTCCTGCGGACGGTCCGGCGGAGGTCGGGCTCGAGGACCGTGTACGGCGGGGCGGCGCGGACGGCCTCGTTGATCGCGTTCAGGGCAGCGGCCGGTACGGGGGAGCCCCGCCGCGTCGCCTCCACCGCCTCCCGTACCTGCGCGCGGAGTTCCCGGACCGCATCGAGATCCCCGGCGGTCAGGGACCGGGGAGGGGTGATCCGGTCGGCCTGCAGGGCGAGCCAGTGCCGGAAGTCGGTGACCCGGTCGAGTGCGTCGATCCAGCCCTCCGGGGTCCGGGCACGGGTGTTGAGGAAATCGAGGGCGAGCGGCTCGCCGGTCAGCGGGTGCACGTACCTAATGCTACTTCAGGTTGTTGACACGTTAGCGTCCCCCTGGTTTGATCTAATGCATCTTCGAGCGAAAGATGCATGTGACATGGAGCTTCCCGAGATCAGGCACGGGTTTGTCGACGTTGCTGGGGTGGAGGTCTTCTACCGGGACACGGGCCGCAAGGACGGACCGACCCTGCTGTTGCTGCACGGCTTCCCCTCGGCATCCCACCAGTACCGGCGTCTCATGGACGCGCTGGGCGGCCGCTATCGGCTGATCGCCCCGGACTACCCCGGGTTCGGGCACACCCGGGCCCCGGACGACTTCACCTACTCCTTCGAGAGCCTGGCCGACGTCATCGAAGGCTTCGTGACGAGGATGGCTCTGGACCCGTTCGTCATGTACGTCTTCGACTTCGGCGGCCCGGTCGGGTTCCGGCTCGCCACCCGCCACCCCGAGTGGATAACGGGCCTGATCGTGCAGAACGCCAACGCCTACCGGGAGGGTCTCTCCGAGCAGGCCGTGAGGACGATCTACGCGCCCGCCGACGCGCTTGGCGACCTGTTCACCCTCCCCGTGACGCGGAGCCAGTACGAGGGTGGGACCAGCGACCCCTCCCTGGTCGCTCCCGACGGCTGGACGCTCGACCAGCACTTTCTCGACCGTTCCGGGCGCAGGGAGGCGCAACTCGCGCTGGCCCTGGACTATCGGTCGAACGTTGAGCGGTACCCCGACTGGCAGGCCTGGCTGCGCCGCCACCAGCCGCCGACGCTGATCGTCTGGGGGCGTGGCGACCCGTTCTTCCTCGAGTCCGGCGCTCGCGCGTACCTGCGCGACGTGCCGGAGGCCGAACTCCACGTGCTGGACACCGGCCACTTCGCGTTGGAGGAGAAGCTGCCGCAGATCGTTCCGCTCATCGACAAATTCCTGGCGCGGCTGGCGTGACGCGTGCTCCGGCTCCGACCGGCGACCGCTCCGTCGGGGAACGCGACCGGTCAGGCGGTGGGGGCCGGCAGGTCCGCCGCGGGGTGGGAGGCCTGCCGGCACGGCCATGTTCGGGTGTGCGACCCGGCATGCCGCGGGACACCCCGCCGGCCGGCCACGGCGACGTGGGGCCGACCGGCGGGTGTCCCCGGGTCCCCGTCCCGGCGGGATGCCCCGGTACGGTCAGGTGGCGGTGCAGCCGGGTGTCAGACCGGTGCCGTTGCCGGTGGCCTGGAAGCCGAACTCGGTCGACTGTCCGGGCGCGAGCCGGCCGTTGTAGCTCACGTTCGTGAACCGGACGGTGCCGCTGTTGCCGCTGCGTTGGGCGTTCCAGGCGTTCGTGATCGTCACACCGGCCGGCAGGGTCAGCTCGACGCTCCAGCCGGTGGTACCGGCGGAGCCGGCGGTCACCCGCACGGTGGCCACGAAGCCGCCGGTCCAGGAGTTCAGCGACACGGTGGCGGAGCAGCCCGCGGGCACCGGTGGCGTCGTGGTCGGCGGCGGATCGGTGGGTCCCCCGGTCGGTGTCGTGGTCGGCGGGGTGGCCGTCGGGGTCGGGGTGCCGTCGTCGGTGAGGCTCCCGGGAACGGCTCGGAGAGCGTCGTACCAGGTGGTGGCCATCTTGCTGTAGCCGGTCGCGTTGGGGTGGACGCCGTCGGCCAGATCCGCGGTGGTGAGGGCGGGGTACATGTCGACCAGGTACACCTGTCGGCCGGCGGCCGCCCGGCTCTGCACGATCTGCGGTATCGCCGCGTTGAAGCTGCGTACCTGGGCGTCCGCGAACGAGAGTGGGATGAGGGTGGCCACGAAGAGCTTGGCGTTCGGTGCCGTCGTGGTGATCCGGTCGATCAGCGCGGCCAGCCGGTTCGGGGCGTTCGGCAGGTCGCGGTTCTGGGCGATGTCGTTGGTGCCGATGTGCAGCAGGATCGTCCGGGGCTGGTAGGTGGTCAGCCAGCCGACGATGTTGGCGTCGATCTGGTCGATCCGCCAGCCGGAGTGGCCCTCGTGGTCCCGGTCGCCGAGGCTGGCGGGGCCGTTGGCCTGGGAGCCGACAAAGTCGATTGTGTACCCGCCGGCCACCACCTTCTGCCACAGATCGATCCGATAGCCACCGGGCACGTTGAAGCCATCGGTGATCGAGTCGCCGAGCGGCATGACCCGGACTCCCGCGGCCGCCTCGACCCGACCGGTGGTGTACGTCACCACGGCCAGTGCCGCCAGCACGGTTGCGGCGATCAGTCCGGACCATCGACGTAAGCGTGGTTTCATCAGCTACTCCCTCCTCGATATGCATCTATGTATATCGATTGGAGGTCGGTTGGCCGCGGATGTGCGGGACGGTTGTCGATCCGCGCGGCGAGCGCGCGTCGACCTGCGCCGAACGGGAGTGTGCTCCGCCCGCCGGCGCGACGCCCGCCACGCGGCTGCCGGCCGTGACCGTCCGCTGGCTACCATCCAGCCGTGGATCTCCAGGGAGTGCTCGCGCCGGATCGGCCCCTGCTCGTCGTCGCGCTCGCCGAGGAGGCGGCATACCTCGACCGAAGCCTGCCGGTGCTGGTGACCGGCATGGGGAAGGTCAACGCCGCGAGCGCGCTCGCGGCGACGCTGGCCCGGGGGCCGCTGCCCTCGGTCGTGGTCAATCTCGGGACCGCCGGAGCCCTACGACCCGGCTTGACCGGGACCCACGAGGTGGGCCAGGTCTTCCAGCACGACCTCGACACCGACTTTCTCCGGGAGTTGACCGGGCTGACCGTCGGGGCGCCCTTGACGCTCGCCGATGATGGTCCGGTGCTCGCCACCGGCGACCTCTTCGTCGCCGAGGAGTCGGCCCGCGACCGTCTCGCCGCGCGGGCCCACCTGGTCGACATGGAGGGCTACGCGGTCGCCTCCACGGCACGGCTGTTCGGGGTGCCGGTCCGTCTGGTCAAGCAGGTCAGCGACGACGCGGGCGACGAGGCGGCGCGTACCTGGCGGGAATCGGTCGACGCCTGTGCCCGCGCCCTCGCCGACTGGGCGCGTACCCGGCTGTGAACCGTCGACCCGGCCCGGCGTGCCGCCGCGGTCGCGGTGGTCGTGCCGTCGCGCCGGGGCCGGTAAGCGGGGACGGCACTACGGTGCGGCCCGGCTCCGGTTCCGGGACAGGTAGTCGGACCAGCTGATCCCGCCTCGCGCCCCGCTCGCGGTGGTCAGCGCCCCATCGCGGCAGGTCCGGCCGAGCCGACCTGGCACGGGGATCCGGAGCAGCGGACGTCGGATGCCGCGGGCCGTCTGCCACCGGCGGGCGACGTCCTCGAGATCCAGCACCTCCGGGCCGCCGAACTCCTCGATCGTCCGGCCGGGTGGGGCGGACAGCCGGTCTGCCAGGTGCGTGGCGACGTCGTGGACGTCGACCGGCTGCCCGGTGATCCTCGGGTCGACCACCAGGACGGGCAGCCGGGCGAGTGCCGTCAGCGCCTCGTCGAGCAGGTCGTGGAACTGGGTCACCCGCAGCACCGTCCAGGGCACCGGGCCGGCCGCCACCACCGCTTCCGCCTCGAGCTTGGCCCGGTAGTACGACAACGGCACCCGGTCGATGCCGACGATGGAGACGTACACCAGGTGGCGCACCCCGGCGGTGGTGGCCGCCTCGACCAGCCGCCGGGTCCCGTCGACGTCCACCCGGCGGGTGTAGCTCCGCTGGTACGGCGCGGAGGCCAGGTGCACGACGGTATCGATGCCGTCGAGCGCGGCGGCGAGCCCGTCGCCCGTGGCCAGATCGGCCCGTACCCAGTCGACGGCGTGGTCCTCACGCGAGGTCCGGCTCATCGCCCGAACGGGGTGTCCGGCCCGGGCCAGCAGGGGCGTGAGTACCCGGCCGAGTCGACCCGTCGCGCCGGTCACCAGGACTGTCATCGGTTCGCTCGCCCCACCCGTCGCCGGCCCCTCCCGGTCCCGCGTGGCCGGGTCGGCGGGGCGGTGTCCTCGGCTTCGGTCTGCCGCGGGGCGAGGGCTGCTCGTCGGTGTCATGTCTGGTGGACGGGGCCCGGGGTGCCGGTGTGACAGGGCTCGGACCGGACCCGACCGGTGGGCGCGGCGGCGGGCCGCCCGCGTCCGGCGGCACCACCCGGGGCACGCGGGGGACGCATCCCCGCCACGGCCTGGGGCCGTGGTGATCTTCCCGACAGGCCGACACGACATCTTGGGTGTGACTTTTCGTGCGGCCCCATATATGGTGTCTCACGCAGCTGGTTCGGCCGCCATCCGGGCGGTCGAGGCAAGAGGGAACCCGGTGCGAGTCCGGGACTGCCCCGCAGCGGTGAGTGGGAACGACCGCCGTCATCAGCACTGGGCCGACGTCCGGCACGAGCCGGACGAGCCTGGGAAGCGACGACCAGTAGGCCAACACGGCTCCGACCGTGCCGCCCACGAGTCCGAAGACCTGCCAGCGCGCCGCGTACGCCCGTACGCGGCGGTCCGAGGCCGCGCGGGACGGCCGACGCCACTGACGAACGACGTGCCACCCTGCCCGTCAGCGTCCTCGCGTGCCCTTCGGACCACACCGAAGCGAGTTCGCGAGGAGAAGGACTGTGACGGTCATCCAGCCGACCGGGCCGGGCGTGGCGGACACCGGGCCGCCCGGGAGCCGGCGCCCCCACCTGCGGGTCCGCACGCGCAACGGCACCACCCAACCCGTCGACGTCGACACGATCGTCCGGACGATCGAACGGTGGGCCGACGACCTGACCGACGTCGACCCGATGCGGGTGGCGACCCGGACCATCAGCGGCCTCTACGACGGCGTCAGCACCGCCGAGCTGGAACGGCTGTCGATCCAGATCGCCGCCGAGCTGATCGGTGAGGAGCCGCAGTACTCGCGGCTCGCCGCCCGACTGCTGGCCGGTTACATCGACAAGGAGGTACGCGGCCAGGGGATCGCCTCGTTCAGCCAGGCGATCCGGCTCGGCCACGAGCACGGGCTGATCGGCGACGAGACGGCGGAGTTCGTTCGGGTCAACGCCCGCACGCTCGATGACGCCGTCGACCCGGACGCGGACCGGCGGTTCGAGTACGTCGGGATGCGCACGGTCTACGACCGGTACCTGCTGCGCCATCCGACCACCCGACTGGTGGTGGAGACCCCGCAGTACTGGCTGCTGCGGGTCGCCTGTGGCCTGTCCCGCACCCCGGCCGAGGCGATCTCGTTCTACCGGCTGATGTCCTCGCTGGCGTACCTGCCCAGCTCGCCGACGCTGTTCAACTCGGGCACCCGGCACACCCAGATGTCCTCGTGTTACCTGGTCGACTCGCCCCGCGACGAGCTCGGCTCGATCTACGACCGGTATGCCCAGGTCGCGCACCTGTCGAAGTTCGCCGGCGGGATCGGCATCGCCTGGTCCCGGGTCCGCTCCCGAGGGGCGCTGATCCGGGGCACCAACGGGCGGTCGAACGGGATCGTGCCGTTCCTGCGTACCCTCGACGCGTCGGTGGCCGCGGTCAACCAGGGCGGCCGGCGCAAGGGCGCGGCCTGCGTCTACCTCGAGCCGTGGCACCCGGACATCGAGGACTTCCTCCAACTGCGGGACAACACCGGCGAGGACGCCCGCCGGACCCACAACCTGAACCTCGCCAACTGGATCCCGGACGAGTTCATGCGTCGGGTCGAGGCCGACGAGATGTGGTCGCTGATCGACCCCGACGAGGTGCCGGAGCTGCCCGACCTGTGGGGGGAGGAGTTCGACGCGGCGTACCGGGCGGCCGAGGAACAGGGCCGGTACGTCCGCCAGGTCCCGGCCCGGGAGCTGTACGGCCGGATGATGCGGACCCTCGCGCAGACCGGCAACGGCTGGATGACCTTCAAGGACACCTCGAACCGGCTCTGCAACCAGACGGCCCGGCCGGGCAACGTGGTGCACCTGTCGAACCTCTGTACGGAAATCATCGAGGTCTCCAGCGACACCGAGACCGCGGTCTGCAACCTTGGCTCCATCAACCTCGCGGCCCACCTCGCCGGCGACGACCTGGACTGGGACCGTCTCCGCGAGACGGTCCGGACCGCGGTGACCTTCCTCGACCGGGTGATCGACATCAACTACTACCCCACCCCCCAGGCGGCGGCGAGCAACCCGCGCTGGCGGCCGGTGGGGTTGGGGATGATGGGGCTGCAGGACGTCTTCTTCGCGCTGCGGATGCCGTTCGACTCGGCGCCGGCCCGGGAGCTGTCGACCCGGATCGCGGAGGAGATCTACCTGACCGCGCTGGAGACCTCCGCCGAGCTCGCCGAGCGGTTCGGCGCCCATCCGGCGTACCCCGAGACCCGGGCCGCGGCCGGGCAGCTCCAGCCCGACCTGTGGGGCGTGACCGGCACCCAGACCGCCCGGTGGGCGGCGGTGCGCAAGCGGATCGCCGCGCACGGGCTGCGCAACTCCCTGCTGGTCGCGATCGCCCCGACCGCGACGATCGCCACGATCGCCGGGTGCTACGAGTGCATCGAACCGCAGGTCTCGAACCTGTTCAAGCGGGAGACGCTGAGCGGTGAGTTCCTCCAGATCAACACCGCGCTGGTCCGGGAGCTGAAGGCTCGCGGGCTCTGGACCGAGGAGATCCGCAGCGCGATCAAGCGGGCCGACGGCTCGGTGCAGGGAATCGAGGAACTGCCGGCGGAGCTGCGGCACCTCTTCCGGACCGCCTGGGAACTGCCGCAGCGGGCGTTGATCGACCTCGCCGCGGCCCGGGCGCCGTACGTGGACCAGTCCCAGTCGCTCAACCTGTTCATGGCCACGCCTGAGATCGGCAAGCTCAGCTCGATGTACCTCTACGCCTGGAAGTCCGGGCTGAAGACGACCTACTACCTGCGTTCGCGACCGGCGACCCGGATCCAGCAGGCGACGGTCGCCCCGGTCCGTCCGGAGACGCCGCGCGGCGCGTCGCCGGCAGCCCGGCCGCTCGTCACCGTCGCCGGAACGACCGTTGACGAGGCCCTGGCCTGCTCCCTGGAGTACCCCGAGGCGTGTGAGGCCTGCCAGTGAGCCCGACCGCCGCCCCGTACCCGACCAACGTCACGACGGAGAGCTACCACCATGCTGCTTGATCCGGGTCTGGACCTGACCCTGCGCCCGATGCGCTACCCCCACTTCTTCGACCGCTTCCGTGACGCCATCAAGAACACCTGGACGGTCGAGGAGGTGGACCTGTACGCCGATCTGCCGGACCTGGAACGGCTCTCCCCGGCGGAGCGCCACCTGGTCAGCCGGCTGGTGGCGTTCTTCGCCACCGGCGACACGATCGTGGCGAACAACCTCGTGCTGAACCTCTACCAGCACATCAACTCGCCGGAGGCGCGGCTCTACCTGTCCCGCCAGCTCTTCGAGGAGGCGGTGCACGTCCAGTTCTACCTCAACCTCCTCGACACGTACGTGCCGGACGAGCAGGAGCGGTACGCCGCCTTCGCGGCGATCGAGAACATCCCGTCGATCCGCCGTAAGGCCGAGTTCTGCTTCCGGTGGATCGACTCGATCTTCGGGCTGCGGAGGCTGGAGACCCGGGCGGACCGGCGGGCGTTCCTGCTCAACCTCATCTGCTTCGCCGCCTGCATCGAGGGGCTGTTCTTCTACGGCGCCTTCGCGTACGTCTACTTCCTGCGGTCGCGCGGCCTCCTGCACGGACTCGCCTCCGGCACCAACTGGGTCTTCCGCGACGAGTCCATGCACATGGCGTTCGCCTTCGACGTGGTCGACACCGTCCGTCGAGAGGAGCCGGACCTCTTCGACGACGAGCTTCGCGCCCAGGTGAGCCAGATGCTCGCCGAGGCGGTCGAGTGCGAGGTGCAGTTCGCCGAGGACCTGCTCGGCCAGGGGGTGCCTGGACTCTCCCTGGCCGACATGCGGGAGTATCTCCAGCACGTGGCGGACCGGCGGCTGGCACAGCTCGACATCCCGCCGCGCTACGGATCACGCAACCCGTTCGCCTTCATGGAGCTGCAGGACGTCCAGGAACTCTCGAACTTCTTCGAGCGGCGGGTCTCGGCGTACCAGGTCGGCGTGACCGGCACGGTCCGGTTCGACGACGACTTCTGAGCCGGCCGGGCGACCGCCCGCGGCGGGAGCCGGGGCGGCTCGGGCAGACTCTGTCCCGAGGTGGACGGTGCCGCCCCGGCGGTCCCGGCCGACGACCGGCCGAGCCGGTCCGGACGCGGGAAAAACCCGGCCGATCAGGAGGGAACATGCTGCTACCGGCACTCCACGGGAGGCTGCCGGACCGCGCGGACGCGGTCCGGATCGGCGACGAGACCGCCTCCTGGGGCCAGCTGCGGGACGCCGCCGAGGCGGTGGCGGCCCGGATCGCCGGGGCGCCGGCGGTCGCCGTACACGCCACCGCCGCGCTCTCGACGGCGACCGCGGTGGTCGGCGGCCTGCTGGCCGGGGTGCCGGTGGTGCCGGTGCCGGCCGACGCGGGGCCGGTCGAACTGCGCCACATCCTGACCGACTCCGGAGCGGCGTTGCTGCTCGCCGAGACCGCGCTCCCGCACCCGCACCCGGTCCCGGTGCCGGTCGAGCCGATCGGGCCGGCCCGGCCCCCGTCCGGCCCCGGGCTCCCCGAACCCGCCGGTACGGCGCCGGCGCTGATCCTCTACACCAGCGGCACCACCGGAGCACCGAAGGGAGTGGTGCTCACCCGGGACGCCGTCGCGCACGGCCTGGACGCCCTCGCCGAGGCGTGGGCCTGGACCCCCGACGACATCCTGGCCCACGGGCTGCCGCTGTATCACGTGCACGGGCTCGTGCTCGGCGTCCTGGGCGCGCTCCGGGTCGGATGCCGGCTGGTGCACACCGGTCGGCCACACCCCGACCGGTACGCCGCCGCCGGCGGGACGCTGCTGTTCGGCGTGCCGACGGTCTGGTCCCGGATCGCGGCCGATCCGGTCGCCGCCCGCGCGCTGGGCCCGGCCCGGCTGCTGGTCTCCGGGAGCGCGCCGCTACCGGTCCCGGTCTTCGCGCGGCTCGCCGAGCTGACCGGGCACCGGCCGGTCGAGCGGTACGGCATGACCGAGACCCTGATCACGGTCAGTACCCGGGTCGACGGGGATCGCCGGCCCGGATACGTCGGGCTGCCGCTGCGCGGCATCGCCACCCGGCTCGTCGACGAGACGGGTGCGCCGGTACCCGCCGACGGCGAGAGCGTCGGCGAGCTGCAGGTCCGGGGGCCCACGCTGTTCGCCGGCTACCTCGGCCGGCCCGAGGCGACCGCGGCCGCGTACACGCCGGACGGCTGGTTCCGGACCGGGGACATGGCGACGATCGACCCGGACGGGCAGCACCGGATCGTCGGCCGGGCCAGCATCGATCTGATCAAGAGCGGGGGCTACCGGATCGGCGCCGGGGAGGTGGAGAACATGCTGCTCACCCATCCCGGGGTCCGCGAGGCGGCGGTGGTGGGCGTACCCCATCCCGACCTCGGCCAGGAGATCGTGGCGTACGTCGTCGCCGACGGGGTCACCCCGCAGGAACTGATCGACTTCGTTGCCACCGGGCTCTCCCGACACAAGCGGCCCCGCCGGGTTCACCTGGTCGACGCGCTGCCGCGCAACGCCATGGGGAAGGTGCAGAAGCGCCAGCTGCTTCCGTGACCGGAGGCGCTGCGAGCCACGAACCGAGGGCCGGGCCGAGGGGCTGGACGGTCCCGGAGCGGTGGCGACGGTGGCCCGGGGCGGTGGCGGGCGGTCGGGCCCCGCCGCCCCGCGACCCCCGACGCCGCGGTCCGACACGAACCGGTGATCCACTCGTCGGCGCAGCGGGCGGCGCGGGTAGCGTGGTCGGCGGCACACCGCAGACCCGTGCGCTCCGGCCCACCGTGCCGGGGTGCCATGGTGGCGGCGGAGCCGGCGGAAGCCAGACAGCGTCACAGCGGACCGGAGGAAGCGCGTGCAGACCCGCACTGATCTCGTCGAGGACCTCATGGGGCGCTTCCCACACATCCCCCGCGAGGCGATCATCAAGGAGGACCTGCTTCGTGGAGGGATGGCCTTCGACGACTCGGCCCTGACCGACAACGAGGACGGCGAGGTCAAGCCGAAGTCATACTTCATCTTCTCCTTCGACCACCGGACGTTGCCCGAACTGGGTACGGCGGCGCTGCGCCGGCCACCGGAGGAGATCGTCCTCACCGGCGGCCCGTACGGGTTGCGCCGCACCGTGGTCTCGGTCCGGGTCAATCCGGACTCGCCGTACCGGGTGCAGGACAGCGGCGACGGCGTGCTCCGGCTGCACCTGGACGGTCGGCCGATCGCCGACGTCGGACTGCCGCCGATGCCGGAGTACTACCGGCACACGCTGGCCAACGGCAAGTCCGTGATGGAGGTCGCCCCCACCATCCAGTGGGGTTACCTGATCTACCTCACCGTCTTCCGGGTCTGCCAGTACTTCGGCGCCAAGGAGGAGTGCCAGTACTGCGACATCAACCACAACTGGCGCCAGCACAAGGCGGCCGGGCGACCGTACACCGGGGTGAAGCCGGTGGACGAGGTGCTCGAGGCGATGGAGATCATCGACCGGTACGACAGTGTCGGGGCCTCGAAGGCGTACACCCTCACCGGGGGGAGTATCACCTCCAAGGTCGACGGGCTCGCCGAGGCCGACTTCTACGGCCGGTACGCCAAGGCCATCGAGGAGCGGTTCCCCGGCCGGTGGATCGGCAAGGTCGTCGCCCAGGCGCTGCCCAGGGCCGACGTGCAACGGTTCCGCGACTACGGTATCCAGATCTACCACCCCAACTACGAGGTCTGGGACAAGCGACTCTTCGCGCTCTACTGCCCGGGCAAGGAGCGGTACGTCGGTCGGGAGGAGTGGCACCGACGGATCCTCGACTCCGCCGAGGTCTTCGGTCCCCGCAACGTCATCCCGAACTTCGTCGCCGGCATCGAGATGGCCGAGCCCTTCGGGTTCACCACCGTCGACGAGGCGATCGAGTCCACGGCCGAGGGACTCCAGTTCTTCATGTCCCGGGGGATCACGCCACGGTTCACCACCTGGTGCCCGGAGCCGACCACCCCGCTCGGCCGGACCAACCCACAGGGTGCGCCGCTGGAGTACCACATCCGACTGCTGGAGGTCTACCGGGCGACGATGGAGGCGAACGGGCTCACCAGCCCGCCCGGCTACGGGCCGCCCGGGGCCGGCAGGGCGGTCTTCTCGGTCAGCTCGTTCATGGACACCCTCCCGGCGGAGGAGACCGCGGACGCGTCGTGACCGCGCCCGGTTCGCCCGGTGATGCCCGTCGGGTCCCGCCGGCAGGCCTCGCCCCGGCCCGCGGCCACCGATCCGTGTCTCCGGCCGGGGGCGGGGCGGTCGGGCGGGGACGGTCATTCCGGCAGGTGAACCGGGACGCTGGTGACCACTACCCTGGGCAGGTGCCGCAGCGCGCGGCGTAGCCGAAGCTCGGTGCGGGTGTGCAGGAACTGGTGCCAGAGGTGCCGCACCACGATCTCGGGGACCACCACGGTGAGCGTCACGTCCGGGCGCGCCGCGTGCAGGGCCGCGACGTACTGGGCCAGGGGCGCGATCACCGCCCGGTACGGCGAGATGATCGTCTCCAGCCGGACGTGGTCGCCCCAGGTCTCCCACTGCCGGCGGAACCGGTCCGCCTCCTCCTGCTCGGGGCTGAGGTGGACGGCGAGAACCGGCTGGCCGAGCGAGGCCGCGTACGCCAACGACCGGAGTGCGGCCAGGTTCAACCGGGCCACCGGTACGACGACCAGGTGCCGTACGTCCTGCGGGGTGAATTCGACCTGGTCGTCCCTTTCGGCGGCGCCGGCGGGCCCGGCCGGCACGGTCCCACCGGCGCCGCCGTCGTCTCGGCCCCTCCCACCGGCTCCGCCGTCGGTGCTGGTTCCGCCGGCCCTGGCCGGCGTGATCCGGCCCGGGTGTGTCCCGTCGGCTCCGGCGGGCGCCGTGGCGGGGAGGGTCAGCGCCCGGCGCATGGCGTCGTAGTGCCTCCGGATGTGCAGGCTGAGCAGGACCAGCAGCGGTACCGCGACGACCACCACCCAGGCACCGCCGGTGAACTTCGTGACGGCCGCGGTGACCAGGACGACCGTGCAGAGCGCCGCGCCGATGCCGTTCACCGCGGCCCGCCGGCGCCAGCCACGGGAACGGTGGTGCCGCCAGTGCATCACCATGCCGCTCTGCGAGAGGGTGAAGGCCAGGAAGACCCCGACCGCGTAGAGCGGGATCAGCGACTGGGTGTGGCCGCCGAAGGCGACGAAGATCAGCGCCGCGGTGGCGGCGAGCGCGATGAGCCCGTTGCTCAGCGCGAGCCGGTCGCCCAGGTGCAGGAAGCGTCGGGGGGCGTAACCGTCCCGGGCCATGAAGAACAACAGCCGTGGCAGGTCGTTGAAGGCCGTGTTCGCGGCCAGCAGCAGGATCAACGCGGTCGCCGCCTGGACGACCGCGTACCCCGGCCCGCCCGGGAACGTGTGCCGGGCGAGTTGGGAGAGCAGGGTCTCGTCGGCCCGGGGCACCAGACCGTTGAGGTGGATCAGGATGGTCAGCCCGGTGAAGAGCACCACCAGGAGGCTGATCATCCAGGTCAGGGTCGTACGCGCCTGGCGCCACTCGACCGGTTGGAAGACCGGAACCGCGTTCGAGACCGCCTCGATCCCGGTCATCGACGTCGCACCGGAGGCGAAGGCTCGGAGCACGACAAGGACGCCGAGCCCCTCCACGGCACCGATCGGTGGCGGGGGGACCGGCGCGAACCCCCGGCCCGCCGCCCGGGCCAGGCCGACGGTGAAGAGTAGCAGCATGGCGGCGATGAAGAGGTACGTCGGCGCGGCGAAGAGCTTGCCGGCCGTCCGTACGCCGCGGAGGTTGCCGACGAGGAGGCCGGCGATCACCAGGAGCCCCAGCGGCACGGTGAACGGGGCCAGCCCGGGCAGCGCCGAGGTGATGGCGCCGATTCCGGCCGCCACCGAGACCGAGACGGTCAGTACGTAGTCGAGGATCAGGCCGGCCGCGGCGGTGAGCCCGAACCGGGGCCCGAGACTGTCGCTGGCGACCAGGTACGAGCCGGCGCCGTGCGGGTAGGCGTAGACGGTCTGTCGGTACGACGTGCCGACCGCGATCATCAGGAGGACCAGCGCGGCGGCGATCGGCAGGGAGAGTCCCAGCGCGCCGCTACCGGCCAGTACCAGTACCGCGACCATCGCCTCCGGCCCGTAGGCCACCGAGGAGAGCAGATCGGAGGAGAGCACCGGAAGGGCGATCAGTTTCCGCATCCGTTCCTGCAGTACCGCGGCGCTGGACAGCGGCGGCCCGAGCAGCAGGCGGCGGAGCCGGGCGGCGGCGCGACCGAGCCGGGTCACGGGGAGCTGCCCCACCCCGGTCGCGGTCAGCTCGCCCGGTCGGTCGGTGTGGTACACCGCGACCTGGGCCAGGCGGCCGAACCGGCTCGGTGCCGGCGGAGGACCGTACTGGGGGAGGTTGGGATCCAGCGGCAGCTCGGCGTCCCGGAGCGAGCCGTCCCGCCGCCCCGCTGCCCACCAGCGCCCGACCTCGCGCAACGCCCTCAGTTCGGCCTCGTTGAGGGGCGGGAACTCGACGGAGGGGCTGAAGACCGTGCTCGGGCTCTCCGAAGGCGCCGCTTCGCCGCGTCCCCCCTGTTCCGGTCGTCCACCCATGCTTCGCCTCGTCCTTCCTCCTCTCTCGCCTCGCACTCTCACCGATGGAGCGGGAAGGCGGGACGGAATTGGCGATTTCCGGCGGAAAAGGCGCCGAGGCGGTGCTCGTCCGGATTGTGCCGGCGCCCGGCGCCGGCCCGGACCGGCGTCGCGGCCCACACCTCGCCCGGCGGCCTGCCATCCGGCCGCCTGCGTGCCGCCGCCAAGCTGGTCGTCGGGCGCGCCGCGTCCAGGTCCGCGCGGTGTGGGCGACCGTCCGGCCGGGACCGGCGCCGTGAGCATTCCGACGACGTCATGGCCGTTGACGCCGCTCCTGACCTCGAGGCCGGCCAGAGTCGGCGCGCCACCAGCGTGGTGATGCGCCGTTTCTGGCCCGGCGTCTCGGGATGTCGGTGGAGGTCGCGGCGTACCTGATCAGGTCGCGGTCCAGCCGGGACGCACGCGGGGTCCACTGTGTCCACTTCCACCGTGCCCACGTCCACCGGGTCCGCGTCGCCCGGCCGAAAACGCCGGACCGGATCGGCCGAGCCACGGCGGTCGGCGCCGTCCCGGGTGGGCGGGGACCGGGCCGTTGCCGGGTTGCCGCGCTCAGTAGCATCGAGCCATGCCAGGCCGAACAGAAGTCGAGGAATCTGGTTCCGTCACCCAGACCGCGCCCGACTCCGTGGCGGAGCCGACTGCCACCCCGAAACCCCGACGTCGACGGGCCCGTTGGATCGTGCTCATCACGGTGCTGGTGCTGGTGTTACTCGGCGGTGGTAGCGCGCTGGCGGCGGCGCTCTACCTACGGTCCGTGGAGGCGGGCATCGAGCGCGTCGACGCGTTCGAGCAGGTGCCGGAGGAGTCACGGCCGGTCAAGGTGGCACACGACGCCAAGAACATCCTGATCCTCGGCAGCGACACCCGGGACCCGGAGAACACCTCGGGGTCGCGCACCGACACCATCATCCTGGCCCACCTGCCAAAAGACCGGGCGAGCGCCCAGCTCATCTCGATCCCCCGGGACACCTGGGTCCACGTGCCGAAGAGCAAGGACGGCCAGCGGGGCGGGCGGGACGCCAAGATCAATGCGGCGTACGCCTGGGGTGGGGTCCCGATGATGGTGCAGACCGTGGAGAGGTTCACGGGTGTCCGGATCGACCACGTGGCGATTGTCGACTTCGCTGGCTTCAAGGAAATCATCGACGCGCTCGGTGGCGTGGAGATAACGGTGGAGCGGAGTTTCACCTCGACCCACTCGCTGCTGCCCGGCGGCCGCCGGGAGTTCAAGAAGGGCAGGCAGGTGATGGACGGCGCCCAGGCTCTCGACTATGTCCGGGAGCGGTACGCCTTCCCCGACAGCGACTTCGCGCGGATCCGGCACCAGCAGCAGGTGATCCGGGCCATCCTGGACAAGGCGGCCTCCGGTGGCACCCTGACCAACCCCGCCAAGCTGAACGCGTTCATCCGGGCGTCCGCGGACGCCGTCTCGGTCGACAAGACGCTCTCCCTGCTCGACCTCGGCATGGAGCTGCGCCATCTCCGCAGCAGCGACCTTACCTTCCTCACCAGCCCCAGCAAGGGAACCGGCCGCATCGGCTCGGAGAGCGTGGTCCTGGCGGACACCGAGAAGGCCAAGGAGTTCTACGACGCCGTGCGCCGCGACGCGGTACCCGAAATCCTGCGCGCCGCGAAGTAGCCGTTTGGGAGAAGCGGCCCGGTCCCGACGATCGGCGCCCGGGCCGCAGGATCCGCGACGGCCCCACGTGGTGGCGGCCGGGCGCTAGCCTCGACTCGTACGCCCGCGTCGACGGCACCCACGAACGGCGCCCACGCTGCTCTGATGCGGGCGTCACGTCGGCCGGCACGGACGGGACAGCCTTCTGCCCTGCCCTTATCCTGCTGGCAGCCGACCGCGCTGTCGTGTCGAGGCCATCGGGGAGGTCTGTGAGATGTCGAGCGGGACGACGGCGCGCCAGGACATGGCAGGCGGTCCGGCGGTCGAGCCGGCCGGGCTACTGGCGCGTGACGTCAGGGTCGAACCCGGCGGGATCGACGAGGTGACCGCGCCGCCAACGATCCCACGGCCCCGGTCGGTCGACAGCCCCGACACGACGCGTCCGGTCCAGCCCGGGCTCGAGACCACGGCGGTGCTGCCGTACGCCGGCTCCGCCATCTCGACCCGCACCCGTCGGCTCCGTGCCTGGATGGTGACGGCTCCGGTGGACCTCGCCGCGTTGCTGGCACCGCTCGCCTTCACCGACCGCTACTGGCGGGGCACCCTGTTCACCGCCGCGCTCACCATCGCCATCTTCGCCACCGGTGGATTGTACCGGGGACGTCGACACATGAGCATTCTGGACGAGCTGCCGAACCTCTGCGGGCGGCTGCTCTCCTCGGCGGCCATCGTGGCGATCATCGCGGCGCTGCGGCACAACTCCGTCGAGTACATGACCGGCTTCATGCGGGGCGTCGCGCTCTCCGCCGGACTGGTGATCGTCGGTCGTGCCGTCACCCGGACCCTGGTCGTCCAGGCGAGGCAGCGTCGCTGGGTGGAGCACAACGCCATCATCATCGGCGGGGGTCCGGTCGCGGTCGAGCTGGCCCGGCTCCTGCGTCGCCACCCTCGGTACGGTCTTCGCTTCGTGGGGTGCGTCGACGCGGCTCCCCGATCGGGCTCGGGCGCGATCCCGCTGATCGGCACCCTGCAGGAGCTGGAGGACCGGATCGTCACCACCGAGACCGACGTCCTGATCATCGCTGATCCCGCCTGCGCCGAGTACGAGCTGATGGAGCTGCTGCTCCGTCCGGCCAGCTCCCGGTGCGATCTGTGGGCGGTGCAACGGCTGTGGGGCTCACACTCGCCGGGCGGACTGCCGGACCACATCGGGGCGATCCCGGTCGTGCAGATTCGCCACACCACGCTCTCCGGTCCACGGTGGATGGTCAAGCGCTGTTTCGACGTCGTCCTGGCCGCGGTGGCGCTGGTCCTGCTCAGTCCGGTGCTGCTGCTCTGCGCGCTGTTGACCTTCCTCGACGGCGGGCGGGGGATCCTGTTCCGACAGGAGAGGATCGGACAGTACGGCAAACGGTTCCACGTCATCAAGTTCCGCACGCTGCGTCCCCGCGACCGGCACGAGGCGGAGACGACGTGGTCCGTCGCCAACGACGGGCGGATCGGACCGATCGGGCGTTTCCTTCGTCGTACCTCTCTCGACGAGCTTCCGCAGCTCTGGAACATCCTGCGCGGCGACATGACGTTCGTCGGGCCACGTCCCGAACGCCCGTACTTCGTGGAGAAGTTCACCGCGGAGCATCCCGACTACGCCATGCGGCACCGGGTGCCGGTTGGCCTCACCGGCCTGGCCCAGGTGAGCGGCCTGCGGGGCGACACCCCGATCTCCGACCGCGCCCGGTACGACAACTACTACATCGAGAACTGGTCGCTGTGGTTGGACGTCAAGGTGCTGTTGCGCACCGTCGGCGAGGTCGTCCGGGCCAGCGGCAGCTGACCGTCGGTGCCACGACGCCGGCGGCTCAGACGGCGGGCAGCAGCGGGAGCGGATCCGTCCGGAATCCGTCGAGGTACTGGCCCGGGTCCACGTCCAGCACGGAATGCAGCATGGTGCCGATCACGGTCCGCAGGTCGAGGTTCGCCTTGAGATCACCGTCGTCCAGATCGGTGAGGCTCGGTTGCTCACCGTAGAAGCCGCCGGCGACCCTCGGCCCCAGGACGAAGACCGGAGCGGCTGTCCCGTGGTCCGTACCGTCCGAGGCGTTCGCCCGGACCCGGCGCCCGAACTCGCTGTAGACCAGCACCGTCACCTGCCGGCCGGCCTCCGTCCGGGACATGCGGTTGACGAAGCCGGAGAGCGCGTCGTCGAGCCGCTTCAACAGGCTCTCGTGCCCCGCGCGCTCGTCGGCGTGGGTGTCGAAGCCGTCCAGGCTGACCGAGTACACCCGTGTCGGCACTCCCGCCTCGACGCAGCGCGCCACCAGCGCCAGCTGCGTACTGAGCGAACTGGTGCGTCCGGTGCCCGTGGTCAGCAGTTCGAGCTCCGGACCCGCGGCCGGATCCCGGGGCGTCTTCTCGGCCTCGCGGATCAGGTGCTCCACGTGCAGCAGGTCGGTGTAGGCACTCGCCGCCCGGGCGCGCGGCGTCGGCTCCCCGTCCTCAGGCTGACCCAGGGCCGCCAACATCTCCGGCGTGATGCCGTTCGGCAGGGAGAGTCCGCTGGGGCTGACACACGATCCGGCGCGGGTCTCCCCGGCGAGCATCGGCGGGAGAACGGGCTCGAAGCTGACGGCCGCCTCGGGAGGCGCCGACGTCCCGTCCAGCCATCGGCCCACCCAGCCCGTCTGTACCGGGTTCACCGGCGACGCGGTCTGCCAGATGTCCATCGACCGGAAGTGGCTGCGGTCGGGCCGGGGATAGCCGACGCCGAGGACGATGGCGAGCCGCTTGTCGTCCCACAGCTTCTTCAGCCCGGTCAGCATCGGATTGAGCCCGAGCGTGTCGTCCAGGTGGAGAACCTCCTCCGGCGCGTAGGCCAGCTCCGGCCGAGCCGAGTGGTAGGCCGGATCCGCGAACGGCACGACCGTGTTGAGCCCGTCGTTCCCGCCGTAGAGGGTCACCAGGACGAGCTTTCGGGCCGAGGCGTCGGACGTACCGCCCGAGGCGGTCTTGAGGAGCTCCGCCAGACCGAGCGCGCCCGCGCCGGCCGCCAGCGCGCCTGCCCCGACAACTCCGGAGGCGAGGAGGAAGCGACGTCGTGTCAGGATGTCCATCTCAGGTCACCAGGTATTCGGGGCTGACGAGGCCGAGGGTCAGCAGCCGGCGAGGGTCGGCGGACGCGTCGCGCAGCACGGCGTACGTCCGGTTGGACCAGCCGTCGAGGCAGAGCAGGTATGCCAGGCTTTCCGGCGTCAACCGGTCGATCACCGCCCGCTCCGCCAGCTTGCCGGCCAGGCGGAGCCGGGTCTGCGCCGCCGCGGAGGTGAGCCAGGACGTACCCGCCCGCCACCCGCCGACATTCGGCGGTGCGAAGGGCAGTTGGCCCAGATCCTCGAGGATCTTGAGCAACTCGCTTCGCGTGTCGTCGGGCAGGGTTGCCGGCCGCAGACCCAACTGGCGCATGGCGCCGACAAACCACTCGATGGGCTGTTTCACCAGCTCGCCGTCGGTGGCCAGGAAGGCGTCGTCCTCGAACATGACCCTGAGCATCGCGGTCGGCACCGGGAACGCCTCGACCATCTTCGCCAGCAGGGCCTTCGGGATCGGCCGGGTGGACGAGGCGTAGCGGAACCAGAGCCGAGTGGCGATGAACCGGGGGCACGCCTCCTGCTGCAACAGCAACTCGATCAGACTGCTGGCGTCGAAGTACCGGGTCGTGCCGAGGATGGTCTTCCGGCCACTGTCGTGGGCGGAAGGGTCGAAGATCGAACGCTCCTCGGCCAGACTGTACCGCCAGCCGGTCAGCGCGCGTCCGGCCTCCTTGACGTCCTGCTCGGTGTACTGACCGATGCCGAGGACGAACAGTTCGAACAGCTCCCTGGCGAGGTTCTCGTTGGGCGCCTGTGCGGTGTTGCGGTGACCGTCGAGGTACAGCACGAGCGCGGGATCGATGACCATCCGACGGGCCAGGGCGGCAAAGTCGGGCGCCTCCCGGAAGGTCCGGTGCTGCACCATCATCAGCTGCGGGCTGCGAACCTTCTTGATGGACGTCGCCCAGTGACCGTGCCAGAAGAAGACGAGCTTCTCGACCGCCTGGTGGCTGGCGACCGTCATCCGGTCCACCCACCATCGCGTTATCTCGTCGGTCTCCTTCTCCCGGCGGCGCTCGAAGGCAATCTTCTGCTCCGGAGTCGGGTCTCGCTGGCCCGCGTACGGGTCGAGCGGTAGGTCGGGAAGAGGCGCGCTCGTCGCCCCGACATCCGGCCCGACCGGAGCGAGCAGTGCCGACAGCGTCGCCGCGTAACCGGCACGGCGGGCCGCTGCCAGCTCCGTGGCCGTGGGTCCGAAGCCGGCCCGACGCAGCAGGAGCGCGACAGGGTCGGTCATAAACCCACGATAGAGGACCTGACCGAATCGGGGGCAGTCGGGTTATGGCCGTCCCAGCCCGGACGGTCCACGTCGACCCCGGGCGATGAGCAGGACCGCTGTCGAGTAGGCCACCATACCGAGCGCCGAACCGGCGAGATATCCGGATGCCCCCCACCAGATCGTCAGCAGCGGTGCGACGACGACGGTCAGGCCGAGCATCACGTACCGGGCGCGGAGCAAGAGCCCAAAATCACCGCGGAGGAAACTGCTCAGCGAGCAGCCGTAGGAGAAGCCGAGCGCCAGCTTCTCCAGACCCGCCATCAGCAGGGCGCCGCCGGCCGGGATGAAGGAGAGCGCGGGGACGGTTCGGCGGCCGACAAGCACGGCCGCGCTGAGCAGCGCGGCGCCGGCCGCCATCAGCGCCACGGCGACGACTCCGTCCCAGAGGTCCTGTACGACGGTGGTCTCGACGCCGGCACGTCGCCGGAAGATCAGCACCCGTCGAAGCGTGATCGAGAGGAACGCCAGGGGGGCGAGTACCTGTTGCAGCAGCCGGATGACACCGAGGGTGGCCGCGCTCGCGACGAAGGTCGTCATCTGAAGCGCGAGGACCGGAGTGACCCCGACGACGAAGGCGTCGAGGGAGGCGGCACCCATGACGGCCCGCCGGGACCGGATCCACCCCACCAGACCGCGAACCATCGGACGTCGAGCCGGTTGGATCGCAGCGAGCAGGCAGAAGACGACGTTCAGGACCGCCCATGAACCGCAGATCCCGAGCGGCGATCCCAGAACGGCGAAGAGCAGTGCCGCCGAGGCCTGCGCCGTGAGCCAGGCGGCGGACTCGACGAGCGCGGACCGCGCCCGTCCGGCGGCGACGGCCGCCGTCCGGCCGATGTCGAGCGCGATGGCGAACGGAACACCCGTGGCATAGCACGGCGCCACCCAGGCGGGGCCGCCGGAGACGGTGACCGTGGAGAGTACGGCCGCCACGCCGCCGACCAGGCCACCGACGAGGGCGGCGGCGACGGCGCGGCGACACGTCGGCCCGTCCACCGGCTCACCGGTGTTCGCGGAGCGCAGCAGGGTCGCCTCGGCGAGGGTCCGTTGCAGGACGCCACAGGTCAGTTGGAAGACCAACATGGCCGGGGTCACCACACCGACCACGGCGAGCCCGCCGGCGTACCCCAGGGTGAGGCTGAGCACCAGGCTGGTCGCCATGAGCGAGAGTTGGCCGAGCGCCAGGGCGAGCCCGGGCCACATGGTGGGGGCCCTTCCGGCGTTCGCCGCAACGACCGCGCCGGTCACGTCGACTGCTCCCGCCGTCCGTCACGTCGTTCGGCCAGGACGCGGGCGACCGCCTCGGACACCCCGTCGGCCACCGTGATCGCCGGCGGCACACCACCGACGGTCGCGACAGCGGGGCTGCCTTCTTCCGGGCGGGCGGACTGCCGGTGCGGATCGCCGGCGAGCAGCTCGGCGAGCGCCCGGCCGGCCGCGTCCGGCTTGTCGAAGTCGGCGAACCCGAACCGGCCGCCGGAGACCGCGGCGGCCTCCGGCAGCCCACCGAGCGGCGAGACCAGCATGGGCAGGCCCCGGCTGCCCACCTCCACCGCCACCCGGCCGAACGGCTCCATCCAGAGCGACGGAATCAGGACGACGTCGACGCGGGCGCAGAAGGTCTCGACGTCCAGTACACCGGCGAGGTGTACCGGCACGTGCTCGGCGGCGGCCAACGCGGACAGCCTCCGCAGATAGTCGGGCCGTCCGGCCCCCGCGATCAGGAGGGTGACGTCGTCCCCGGTCTGCCGCCGGTACGCGGCGGCGGTCCGGATCGCCGCCTCGACGCCCTTGACCGGGTCGACCCGGCCGAGGTAGCCGAGTACCAGACCGCCGTCGCGGTGTCCCCGCCTCGGCGCCGGGGGCTCGGGCGCGGTAGCCGAGCCGAGGAGCGGATACGCCACCAGGCTTCGTTCCCGGGTGACCAGGCCGGCCTCGACCAACTCGTCCCGGACGAACGCGGAGACGCAGACGCTCACCGCCGCCGGAGGGGTCGCCCGGCGCATGATTGTCGCCTTGACCCGACACGTCCGACAGACCGTGACGCAGTTGGTTCCGCCCCGTCGTCGCGATCGTCGCCAGCACGTGTCGCTCAGGTCGTGGAAGGACCGGACGAACGGAAGACCCGCCGCCCGTGCCCAGCGCACCATCCAGGGACCGGTTCGCGAGACATTGGTCGCCACCACCGCGTCGGGGTCGAACGAGCGTACAGCCCGGATCTGGGCGGACGCGACCACGGGTAGGCTCCAGGCGCTCACCAGCTCCAGGCCCCGACGCAGGACGGAGTCGCCGTGCACCCGGCGGGCGAAGGGCCGGCGGACCGCGTGCACCGTGAGGGGCCCGTCCCGGTACGTCCGGTCGGCGACGCCGGGGACGAAGACCGCGACCTCCGCCGACGCGGCGAGCCTCAGCGCTGCACTCCGCGCCGACCGTTCCGCACCTCCGACGGTGTCGGGCCACCACCAGTCGGCGAGGATGGCAATCCTCGGTCGGCTCATTCCGCTGCCCGCCCCGTGGCCGGTGTCGTCGTTGACGGGGCCGCCGACGGATCCGGCGGGGCATCGACCGACGTACGGGCGCGACGTCCCACCCGACCGTTCCACAGACCGACACTGAGCAGCAGGACGACGAACGCGGCACCGGCGAACGGGATCTGCGCGCCGAGCGGCCCGCGCAGCAGCCCGATCTGACAGGCGGCGAAGATGGTCGCCAGCCCGGTCGCCAGATTCGCGTCCGCCCGGCTCACCCAGGTGTCGAGCCGTCGGGCCAGCCGTCCGTAGTAGAAGAACAACACGATCACGCCGACGAGGCCGAACTCGAGAAAGACCTCCGCCCAGAACGGCAGCGCCAGGTTCTGGAACTCGTAGCCACGGCTCGCAGCCACGACGTTACCGGCCGGAATCGCCTTGCCTTCCCACAGCGATCGGGGCACCCAGAAGAACAGGGCCGAGATCAGGTGGTGTCCCCAGCTGTGTCCGTGGGCGTGCACGTGGTGGACGGCGTTCACCGTCTGCTGGAACCCGTCGAAGTCCCAGGTGTAGTACGCGTCCAGGCCGAGCCGGAGGTGTGCCCGGGCACGGTCGTTACGGAAGAGGTTGGCGAGCGGGTAGACCAGCGCCAGGCCGAGCAGCATCCCGACCGAGAACAGCGTCCGCCACCACTGACGGTCGACGGCCAGCAGGGCAAGCGCGGCGACCAGCATCACGCTGAACGACGAGAACCGATTGGCGGTCAGGGGGTTGTTGTAGATGACGTTGAGCCCGACCGCGACGCCGGTGGCGATGAGCAGGACCAGCCGGGCCCGGGGGTGGTCGGCGACCCGGCCGCGCCAGCAGAGGAGACAGAGCAGCAGCGCGACGACGCTCATCGCGGCGGGAAGCGTGCTGAGCAGCCCGAGCAGCGCGAGGTCCTGGCCACCCCGCAGGCCCGCCTGCTCGATCGCCCGTTGCAGGTCGTCCCGGCTGGTGAACCGGATCGCGAGCCCGCCCGTCCTCGGCAGGCAGACCAGGGCCATGACCGCGGCGACCACGGTCATCAGGACCGCCTTGTCGACGGTGACCTGGAACCGGGGGGTCGACCGGACGAGGCGGGGCCGGGCCGGGCGGGACGCGACGCGGGCGCGATATCCGGCCCAGAAGGCGCACACGGCGAAGAGCAGGATCACCTGAGCCGTGACGTAGTGCTGGTAGAGGGGAAGGTCCGGCCAGGGCAGCCGACGGTCCCGGATCTGCAGCAGCGGCGCGAAGCCGACCCACACCGCGACGAACGCCCAGAACGTCACCGCGACCGGGGAGAACGTGTCGGTGACGGTGGCCTGGTACAGGGCGACCAGGCAGATCGCCAGGACGACGAGGCCGAGCAGACCGGCGATCGTCGGCCGGGGCAGCACGGTGGTGACGCCGACGACCGCGATGGTCAGCGCGCCGAGCAGACCCGCCACCCGGTCTCGGCGAGGCCATCCCGACCAGGCGATCGCGACACCCCTAAGCGGTGGCATCGGCGATCCACGCGGTCACGTTCGCGACGAAGACGTCGGGGGAGAAGGCGGAAGCGCGGGCGACGATGCGGTCGCGGGAAAGCTCGTCGAGATTCCGGAGCCGGTCGGCGTACCGGTGTGGATCCGCGGAGTCCACGAGGAACCCCGTCTCACCGTCCACGACGGTCTCCAACAGCCCGCCGCCACGTATCCCGACCACCGGCGTGCCGCAGGCCATCGCCTCGACCGGGACGATGCCGAAGTCCTCGTACGCCGGGTAGAGCAGGGCCGCCGCACCCCAGTACAACTCCCGGAGCCGCTCCCTCGAGGGTCGGACCTCGAAGGTCACCGGGACGCGTGCCCGTCCCGCCGCGTTCCGCAACGCGGTCTCACCCGGTCCGGCGCCCGCGATGACCAGTGGCATGCGCGCGGCGTCGGCAATCTCGATCATCAGGTCGAACCGTTTGTACGGAATCCAGCGCCCGACCCCCAGGAGATAGCGCCGATCCTGTTGTCGCTGTGCCGCCGGCGCCCCCGCGAAGTACTCGACCTCGACCGGGGGGTTGATGACCCGGGCATCCCGACGCCAGAAACGTTGGATGCGCGAGCGCACCTCCACCGAGTTGGCGGCGTAGCTGTGCACGTGCCGACTGAGCGCCACGTCCATCCGTCGCAGGATGGAGCGGGGCACGGTGAGCAGCCGCGACGATCCCCGGTCGTCGTACGTGGGACTCCACAGGTACCGCGCCGGTGAGTGGACGTAGCTGAGGTACCGTGTCTGCTCGTCGTGCCGCATCTTCACCGTGTGCGCGAACGCGTGGCTCGACGAGATGACGACGTCGAACCGCTCCCGGGTCAGGGTGCGCCAGGTGAGCGGCATGACGGGCAGCGCCAACGCCTTGCTCCGGCGCAGCGGGGTCCGCCCCAACCATGACTCCCGGAACTCCGTTCCTCGTTCGGCGTCCCGGTCGCGCCAGAGCACGAAGCCCTTCGCCCCGGGCAGGACCTCTCGCAGCGCGAGGAAGACGTTCTCGGAGCCCCCGGTGGCGGCGAACCATTCGTGTACGAGGGCGACCGACCGGTCCGACAGCAGCGGAACGACGGGATGCCGGGTCCCGGTAGATACCTCGGTGATGTCCGTTCCTCTCCTCGACGTTCCGCAGCGGCAGGGGACTGGCCGCCGATGTGGGATCGGTGGGGTTCCGCCGTCGTACGCCGTGCCCGCCCGGTGACGCAGCGCCGAGCAGCGGCGATCCTAATACAGGGTGGCGAGTCCGTGACGTCCGCCCGCAGGCTCGCCGGTACGTACCGTCACCCCTGACGTCTCGCCCGTGGCGTCACCCCGACGGCGGTCCGGTTTCGGTGGTTGCCGCCGTGTCACCGTCGGCGACCGCGTGGTCGCCGACGGTCCCTTCACCACCGGGCCCCGAGCCCGCAGCGACAGCGCGGAGTTGTGCCGCGCGGAGAAGGCGCCACGCCCGCCGCCGGCACTCGCCGATGGCGGCGATGACGAGGACACCGGCCACCGCCGAGAGGAGATAGCGGGACCAGGTGCCCGCGTTCTCGACCGCGTCGCCGTCGACGGCCAGCCGCTCCCGCGCCCGATCCCGGTACGTGCGCGCCCAGCTGTGCGCCGGGGCGTCGCGGAGCAGGGCGTCGAGCTTTCCCACCGCCGCGGAGAACCGACCCGCGAAGTAGTCCCGCAGCGCGTCCCGGTACGCGAGATCCACCTCACTCACCGTGTTCGGCACCCCTGCCGCCGCCAGGAAGTCGGCGACCCGCGCCGCGGTGACGCCAGCCACGGCCGGACCTCCGGCCGTGGCTGGCGTGACGTCCAGGAGGGCGAGAAGCCGGCCCCACGCGTCCACCACCGCACCACCCCGGTCCTCGGTCCTGAGGTCGCCGGCGAGCCGGAGACGCGCAGGGTCACGTCCCGTGACGGTGGCCGAGCCGGCCCGGACGGCATACTCCGCCGAGGTGGCGTCGCCTCCGCGTGGCCGGTAGCTCAACACCACCGGCTCGGCGTCACGACTTGGCGTCGGGTCGGCGGCGAGCTCGACCGCGGGCAGGCTCGACCGCTGGAGCTTGACCAGCGCCAGGGCGTCCTCCCCGGCGGATTGGGTCGACACGACGGTCGCGGGCGCGGCGGGCGCGGTGGTGCGGCCTTGGTCTGCCACGCCGAGCTGTCCGTACACCGTGGTCGACGGTGGTTCGCCCGCCTTGGAACCCGAGAACACCGCCGTCGGCCTCGTCGCCGCAACGAACTCGTCCACCTGGTCGGGGTCGATCCGTCGCTGCCCGGCCAGCGTGTGGAGCGCGTCGGCGAGCAGGTCCGACGGGTCGGGACGGACACAGTCGTCGGTGGTCAGTACGTAGCCGTCCGGGTTGACCACGACCCCACTGCAGGCGCGGTGCACCACCAGCGCCTCCCGGTGCCTCGTGCCGTCCTGTCGGTACGTCAGGTAGCCGCGGTACGTCGTCTCCAGGTAGACCATGGTGCGGCCGGCTACCGCGGTGGCTCGTTCGTGTGGGGTGAGCGCCGGCGCCGCCACGGCCGCAGCGTCCGTCACCACCGCCGCGACGGCGACGACGCTCGCCGCGCACAGCGTGGACCAGAGCCGCGGCCGGGAGCGCCCGGCACTCGCTCCGGGGCGCCGCGTACGGTCGCACCTGTTCGTGGTCCTCGCACCATGATGGGCGGTTCTGTTCACTGGCGACCGAATCCGTTTCCCGGTTGTTCGTTGGTGCGGCTCCAAACGGGGAGCGCCGACCGTCTAGAAGATCAGGACGTCGCGGAGGTAGTTCGCGACCCGCCGTATCTGGCCCGCGCCCTCGATCGGTGCGGTCATCCGCAGGACCAGTTCGTGGTCGACCTTGGTGTCCGAGCGGAAGAAGCCGATGAGGACGAGGCCGTAGCGCCGCTCGCCGCTGCCCTGAAGTTGGAAGGACTCGGCGTAGAGCGCGGTCTGACCGGCGCGGACCCACTGCAGACCCCAGGCCTCCTCGGCGCGGCGCATCGCGAACCGGGTCTCGCCGTCACACGGCTGACAGGGTCGGATGATGATCTCGCCACCGATCTCAGGCCCCTGACCCGGCGGTATGCCGCAGTTGAGCTTCGTGTAGCCCGGTGCCTGCTCGACCGGTGTGCACTGCCAGGCCTGCGGGACCTTGATCGGGAAGCCGAAACCCTCGACGTTGAAGGTCCGGATCCCGTACGTCTCGTCGAACTCCGGCCACTCCGTGGGCCAGGTGCTCTCCTTGGGCGGCTCCTTGCCCGGCGCGAGCGGTGAGGAGGTCGGCAACGGAACGGCGGGCGCGCTGGTGGCGGCCTGGGTGGTCGCGGGCGGCCTGGGCGGGTCGTCGTCGCCGCCCGCGGCGACGACGGCGAACACCGTGCCGCCCGCACCGAGGACGAGGACAGCCAGTGCCGCGACCCCGATCCAGAGCTTGCTGCGGCTGGGTCGTGGCTCTGAGGGCACGATGTGCCGCACCGGAGACTGGAACGGGTCGTACGACGTGGTGGCGCCCGCTGGGGACGAGGCCTCCGGGTACGTCCCCGGCATCTCGGGTAACGGCAGTGGCGGTCCCGAGGTCTGGTCCGGTGGCACCGATACCTGGTGCGGTGGCGCCGAGGTCTGGTCCGGCGGCACGGAGACCTGGTGGGGCGGCACCGATACCTGGTGCGGTGGCGCCGAGGTCTGGTCTGGTGGCGCGGAGACGGGGTCCGGCGTGGGTGACTGCTGCGGAACCGCTGGCTGGTGGGGGGCGGTCTGCCACGGACCGGTCGTCGGGGTTACCGGCGCCAACCGGGCCGTGGGGTCGACGGGACCGCCGCCTTCTGGCGGAGTCGGTGCCGCGGCGGGAGCGTTCGTCCCGGGCGTCGGGGCCGGCGTCGCCGCCACACCCGGGCTCTTTGCCGTGACCGGCTCGTCGTCGGTCGCGGCCGACGACAGCGGGCGGCACTCCATTCCCAGCGCACGAAACAGGTGCTCCGGGCCGGAACTGTCGGCACCGGCGTAGGCGACCCAGGGCGTCGATGAATGGAAATCGGCGTACGCAAACTGATTTCCGCTGCTCGCCAGCGCGTGTGCGGTGCCCGCGAACGCATCCCGCCAGCGCTGGTCCGTCGCCACGGCGGCGTCGAGAACGGCCGCGGTGAATGAGTTGCCCTGCCCGTCGATGGCCGACCAGACGCTACCGACCTGACAGACGCTGAGGGCCTCGATGAACCGGTACGGACCCACTGGCTGCATCCCCACCCACTTCCGCCGTTTTCGTCTGCGGATCCTAGTGCGCCGGGTCTACCGTGCCGGAGAGCCCTCCATGGCTTCGATTTCTCCGCACTCCCGGCGTCTACGATCGTTAGGCGATGGTATCCGCGTGCTGACCGTGGGTGCGGGGGCCGGTAGCCGTGCTGCGTGACGCGACTAATCGGCCACCGGCACGGCCGTTACGTGACGTGGATCGCGGGCCGCGTCCGGTGTGAGCGCTGTCACCCGGCCGTCCGGACGGCGCCGGGGCGACCGGGAAGGGCGGACGGATCGCGGGTCAGCGGCCGATGGCGGTGAGCAACTCCTGACAGGCGCGCTCGCAGACGCGGCAGGCCTCGGCGCAGATCCGGCAGTGCTCGTGCATGCTCGCGTGGAGTTCGCACTCGTCGGCGCAGGATCGGCAGGCCATGATGCACGCCTCCAGGACGGCGCGGCTGAGGTTGGCGTCGTAGCCGGTGTGCCGGGAGAGGACGCGCGCGGTCGTGGTGCAGACGTCGGCGCAGTCCAGGTCGGTGCGGACGCACTTCACCAGCATGCCGACGTTCGGCTCGCTCAGGCAGGAGTCCGCGCAGGCGGTACACGCCTGCGCGCAGGCCGAGATCGTGTCGATCGTCCGGGACAGCAGGTCCCGGTCAAGGTTGATCTCTGCCGGGTAGGTGGCCAGCATGGGCCGGGTGGTGGCGGTCATCAGGACGTCCTCCTCCGGTCGAAGTGCTCCTGTCTCCCGATACCCCCGGACGAGGTCGGCATGCGCGGTGCCCTGGACCGGCGCACAAGGCTCACGGGTGGGTACGGCGCGGGGAATCTCGCGGTACCGGCGGCACGCGTCTCGCGTGGCCGATAGGCTGGCGGAGCGGAAAATCCGGCAGTTCTGGCAATTGCTGTTAATTGGGTTGGTGTGCCGTCGGGCTCCGGCCGGTCCTGGCCGCCCGGCGGCTGCGGGTTGTCGCCCTGTGGCCCGGCAACCCGCCTGCCCGCGGCGGGCCAGACACGCGAGAGGAGAGTCAGGTGCCCTATCTGACCGTCGGCGTGGAGAACTCCGCGCCCATCGACCTCTACTACGAGGACCACGGCGCGGGACAGCCCGTGGTGCTCATCCACGGCTTTCCGCTCAGTGGCGCCGCCTGGGAGAAGCAGATCGGGCCCCTGCTGAACGCCGGATACCGGACCATCACCTACGACCGGCGGGGCTTCGGTCGCTCCAGTCAGCCGACCGTCGGCTACGACTACGACAGCTTCGCCGCGGACCTCAACATCCTCATGAACGAGCTCGACCTCACCGACGTCGTCCTGGTCGGCCACTCCATGGGGACCGGTGAGGTGACCCGGTACCTCGCCAACTACGGCTCGGCCCGGGTGAGTCGGGCGGTCTTCATCGCCCCGGTCCCGCCGTACCTGCTGAAGACCGACGACAACCCCGAGGGGGTGGACCAGAGCCTCTTCGACGGCTTCATGCGGGCGGTCATCGCGGACCGGCCCGCCTACTTCACGAGCTTCCTGAACGACTTCTACAACCTGGACGAGACGCTCGGCAACCGGGTCAGCGAGGAGGCGGTCCGGGCCAGCTGGAACATCGCGGTCGCCGCCTCGCCGGTCGCCACGCTCGTCTGCATTCCCACCTGGCTGACCGACTTCCGGCAGGACCTGACGCGGATCGACGTGCCGTCGCTGATCATTCAGGGCGACGCGGACCGGGTCCTGCCGTTCGCGGTGACCGGCCAGCGGATGCATGCCGCCCTCCCCGGCAGCCAGTTGGTCACCCTCAGCGGTGCGCCGCACGGCGCGCCGTGGACGCACGCCGACGAGATCAACCAGGCGCTGCTCGACTTCATCCGGACGCCGGCCGAGGCACTGGCCTGACTCCCGAGGCTCCCGACCCGGGTCACGGCTCCGGCGCGATGAGGCGGCCGTCGGCCGCGTCACGGACGGTGATCGCCTCCACCGGGCACGACTCGGCCGCGTCGCGCACCGGGTCCGCTGGTTCGACGGTCGGGGACACCGGGGTGCCCTGCCCGTCGACCAGCCGGAAGTGCTGCGCCGCGGTGCCGGCGCAGATGCCCGAGCCGATGCAGCGTTCCGGGTCGACGCTGACCCGCCAGGCGGCGCTCACCAGGCCACCGGCAGTGCGACCAGGCCGCGGACGATCAGCCCGCTCTTCCAGACCAGCTCGGGCTCCGGCACCGCCAACCGCAGCCCGGGCAGGCGGGTGACCAGGGTACGGAGCGCCACCTGGAGCTCCATCCGGGCCAGCTGTGCCCCGACACAGTGGTGGACCCCGTGACCGAAGCCGATGTGCGGATTCGGATCCCGTGCGAGATCGAGTCGGTCCGGGTCGGTGAAGACCTCGGCGTCGCGGTTCGCCGAGGTGAGGGAGGCAAGCACCGGCTCTCCGGCCCGGACGAGCACCCCGCCGAGCTCGATGTCCTGCAGCGCGTACCGAGGGAAGGCCGAGGCCACTCCGAGGGGTACGTAGCGGAGCAGCTCCTCCACCGCGGACGGCACCAGGGAGAGGTCCGCCCGTAGCCGGGCCAACTCCGTCGGATGCTGGAGCAGCACGTAGACGAAGTTCGGGATCTGGGTCACCGTCGTCTCGTGCCCGGCCGCGAGCAGGCCCGCGGCGAACCGCACCACCGCCGCCTCGTCGAGGTGGTCCTGGTGCTCCTCCCACGCCTGCACCATGGCGCTGAGCAGGTCGTCGGTCGGCTCGTGGCGGCGCCGCGCGAGCAGCTCGCCGATGTAGCCCTGCAGGCGCTGCAGGTAGTCGTCGATCTGCTCCGGAGTCAGCGAGGTCGTCGAGACGATCGCCTCGGACCAGGTGTGGAAGTGGTGGCGGTCGGCGAACGGCACGCCGAGCAGCTCGCAGATGACCTGGATCGGCAGCGGAGTGGCGAACCGCTCCACCAGGTCCGCCGGCGGACCGGCCTCGATCATCCCGTCGACCAGCTCGTCGGCGATCTGTTGGGTCCGGGCCCGGAGCAGCTCGACCCGGCGGGCGGTGAAGGCCTTCGCCGCGAGCCGGCGCAGCCGGGTGTGTTCGGGCGGATCCATGGAGAGGAGGCCCTCGCCGATCGGCCGGGGGCTGATCCGCGGCTCGTCGCGGCCGACGGCGGCGGCCCGACTGAACCGCGGGTCCCCCAGCACCACCTTGACGTCGTGGTACCGGGTGGCCAGCCAGGCCTCCTCGCCGTACGGCAGTCGTACCCGCAGCAGCGGTTGGGTCCGGCGCAGCTCCGCGTACGTCGAATCGACGGTGAGTCGGTCCGGAGCGGCGAACGGGTACGGTCGGGCGCTGACCTGCTGGCTCTCCGTCATCGTGATCCTCCTCGGTGGCGAGCCGGTCGGGCGGCGCACGGCCGGCGATGCCCGGTGCCGACACCGCTATGTTTGGCGGTGCGTGATGCACTGATGGCGGATGGTATCGAAAGATAATGATCGATGCTATGGGTTGCGACAGACGGCATCCGTCTCCCGGGCATCGCCGGCACGGCCGGCCGGTGATCCGCCGGATCCGGATGGTGCCGAGGGGCCGTCACCGCCCGCGTCGCGCCGGCGCACCGTCGGTCGCAACGGCCATCATTTGGTCGCCCCGCTGGTGAAGCCGTTGTAGATGAAGCGCTGCAGCAGCAGGAAGACGATGAGCGTGGGCACGATGACCAGGATGACGCCGGCCGCGATCACCTCCCACTGCGCGCCGTACGGGCCCTTGAAGCGGAACAGCGACGTCGAGATGACCCCGAGTTCCCTGTCGGGCATGTAGAGGAACGGGATGTAGAACTCGTTGTAGATGGCGATGCCCTTGACGATGACGACCGTGGCGATCGCCGGCTTCAGCAGGGGCAGGATGACCCGGGCGTAGATGGTGAGATGGCTCGCGCCCTCGATCGCGGCAGCCTCGTCGAGTTCTCGGGGAATCCCCCGGAGAAACTGCTGAAAGATGTAGATCGAGATGATGTCGGTGCCGACGAACAGGGCGATCGCCGACCACCGCGTGTTGAAGAGCCCGAGCTGGTCCACCACCTGGAAGGTCGCTACCTGGGTCGTCACCCCCGGCACGAGGGTGGCGAGCAGGAACAGCGCGATGATCGTCCGACGGAGCCGGAACTCGAAGCGGTCGAGGGCGTACGCCGCCATCGAGCCGATGATGACGGTGCCGGCGAGCGAGACCGCGAGGATGATCGAGGTGTTGACGAACGCCCGCAGCATCCCACCCTGGGTGAACGCGGTGACGTAGTTGTCGAGGTTCCACCATCTGCTGGGGGCGTCGAACGGCCCTCCGTTGACGAACTCCTCGTTGGTCTTCACGGACGCGACGAAGAGGACCAGCAGCGGCAGCAGCACGACCACCGTGGCGCCGACCAGCGAGAGGTACTTCAGTGTGAGCGCGACCCACCCGGCGACGGTGTCGGGGCGGTGCCGCCGGCCGCCCGAGGATCGGACGGCCCGGCGAGCTCGGGCGGCGGTGGAGTTCACGACAGGTTCACCTTCTCGTCGGGGACGACCCGGCGCTGGATCCAGGTGACCAGCAGGACGATCACGAGCAGCACCACGGCCATCGCGGAGGCCAGGCCGACCTTGTGGTACCGGAACGCCATGTTGACCGTCTGGATGACGAACGTCTCGCTACCGTTGGCGCCGCCGGTCATCACCCACGGGATCTCGAAGACGGAGAGCGACCCGGAGATCGCCAGGATGAACGACAGCCCGATGATCGGCCGGATGCCGGGCAGGATGAGGAACCGGAACTGGTGCCACCGGTTGGCGCCGTCGAGTTCGGCGGCCTCGTACAACTGCGCGGGTATCGACTGGATAGCGCCGAGGAACAGGACGAAGTTGAGCCCCAGGTAGCGCCAGACCGACGTGCCGGCCAGCGAGTAGTTGATGACGTCCGGGTCGCCGAGCCACTGCTGGGAGAGTCCGCCGAGCCCGACGACCCGCAGCGCCGAGTCGAGCGTGCCGCCGGGCTGGAAGAAGTAGAGGAAGACCATCCCGATGGCGACACCGTTGATCAGGTACGGGAAGAAGATGATGCCCTTGAAGAGGTTCCGGAACCTGACGTGGAAGCTCAGCACGGTGGCGAAGTAGAGCGCCAGCCCGATCTGGACCACCGAGGCGCCGATGTAGTAGAGGCTGACCCGGAGCACACCGAAGAGTTCGGGTCGGGTGAAGATCTCGACGTAGTTGTCGATCCCGACGAACTCCTTGTTCGGGCTGATCCCGTTCCAGGACGTCACGCTGTACCAGAACATGTTGGCGACCGGGATGTAGGTGAAGACCGCCAACAGCGTCACCGGCACGAGCAGGAACAGGTACGGCGTGAGGGTGCGTTTCCGGTGGTGCGCCATACGGCGACGGAAGCCGGTGGGTCCGAGGCGCCGTCGGGTGGGCGCCCCGGCCCGTACGGGGAACCGGCTCGCGAGCTTCGTCGGCGTTGCCATGTTGGTGCGGGAGCCTTCCGAGAGGGGCGGGGGAGGACGCCGTTACTGGAGCCTGGCCTTCGTCTCCGCCCACTTCCGGTTCAGGTCGGCAAAGATCTGCTCCTTGGTCTCGTTCCGCGCCCCTCGGGCCGCGTCCACGATCCGCTGTCGGTACGCGCCGTCCCACAGGGCGATCTCGGCCTCGTTCCCGATCTTGTCGGCGAGGCCCTCCTCACCCTTCGGGGCCGGGTTCAGCTCGATGAACGTTGTGCCGGCGGCGGTCAGGTCGGCGAGGGTCGCCGGCATGGGCTGGTTGACGACCGGCGAGATGCCGCCCTGGTCCGCGGCGTAGTTGGACTCGTTGGCGAACCACTCGATCCAGGCCCGGGCGGTCGCCTTGTTCTTCGAGTTGATATTGATGGCGTTCTTGTAGTCGCCGCTGATGACGCTGTGGAACGTGCCGTTCACCTGGAGTGGGAAGGGCAGGTACCCGATGTCGGCCTTGTTGGGCGCCGCCTCCTGCATCTGCACGATGGCCCAGGAGCCGAGCATCATCGTGGCGATCTTCCCCGTGCCGAGCATGGCCTTGGACTGTTCCCAGTTGGTGGTGGTGGGGTCCGGCTCGGTGAGGCCCTGTGCCACGGCGTCGAAGAGCAGTGAGTCGATGATGTAGTGCTCCTTGCCCGGGGCCCAGGGCGCGTCGTCGCGGCCCAGCTTGATCGCCGCGTCGGGATCGCCGCTCACCACGCCCCGCAGGCCCTCCCACTGGCCGAGGGGCCACTTGTCCTTGTAGTTCGTGTAGAGCGGGATCGCGTCGGTCCGGTCCCGGATGGCGGTCAGGGCGGCCAGGAACTCGGCCGGGGTCTTCGGTGGCGTGGTGATCCCCGCCTGCTGCCAGACCCTCTTGTTGTAGACGAAGCCCTGCGCGTTGCCGGTGATGGCGAGGCCGTAGACCGTTCCCTCGAAGGACTGCTCGCTCCGGACGAACCGGTACCGGTCCTTCAACTCCTCGACGGTGCCGAGCGGCTCGAAGAAGGTGGGCAGCATGTCCGCCGTGACGGAGTTCGGGATGAGAAGGACGTCGCCGTACTCCTTGGTGTTCATCCGGATCCGGATTTCACCCTCGTAGTCGGTTATCGCCTCGAACTTGACGGTCGTGCCCGGATACTTCGCCTCGAACCGCCTCTTGTAGTCCTGGAACACGGTGTTGACGATGTCGGTCCGCTGGGTCAGCACCGTGATCTCGCCGGTGATGGCCCCGTCGCTGCTGCCGTCGTCCCCGCCGCAGCCCGCGAGGGCCAGGGAGAGCACGAGTGCCATGCCGGCGATTCCGTACTTCCTCATATGCGCGTTCCACCCTTCGGTGTCCACATTAGACAAAGCGCGATGCGTAGCGCGCGCCTCGGGGAGGGCAGGGGATAGGCGGGCACGACTTGCAGGGGAAAGTACACGCGGGTTACAGCCGTGTCAATGACGTGACAACGTCGTACGGGAACTGAACCGTTAAGTGCATGAACCGGTTCAGGTATAACCGCAGGCAGACTGCGGTTTTCGTCCCGTCGCAGGCGCCACCCTCGGCGTCACGAGGTGGGATCCGGGGACCGTGAACCGGTTCAGGCATCAGCTGTGCGGCGGCGTGCTCGCCAGACGGGAGAAGGAGGCCGACCGAGACGGTGAGGAAGCGACGGTCGACACTATGTCTTGCGCGTCTTGCGCGCGTCGGTCGGGTAGTCGGCGAGGACACGTGTGCCGGTCAATCGGCATTTCGCGGTACCGGCGACCCGCGCTGCGCGCGCCTCGGCACGCGGGGGAATCGCGTGGCCGCCGGGCCGGCCGGGACGACCCGTCCGTACGCCGGGCCGCGCCGACAGGTTCGTCGCGGGGTGCGACGTGCTGGTGGCGGGGCGGCGAGGATGGCCGGCGACGGCGACCCGGCTGCGGTCTCACGACGGTCCAATCAGGACATCCGACCCGGACCCGTCCGCCTCACGCGGCGGAGGACCGGGTCCACCACGCTGGGCGGCGCGGACCGGATCGCGGTGCCCGGTCCGCCCGTCCGGAACCGATCCGGGTGGGTCGCCCATGCTGTGCCGCCACTCAGCGGCGTGGGCGACCGCATCCCGGGCGTGTCATGCTGCACACCTGGGCCGGAAGATTCACCCCATCTCCTCAGGAGTCACCATCCGTGTCAGCCAGTGACGCCGTTTCCGCAACTCCGGTACGCCGCGTGTGGCGACCGCTGCTCGTCAGTCTCACGATCGCCGGCATCGTCGCGGTCCTGTTCGGCGTGCCGTGGTGGACCCTGTTCGCGGCGGGCGCGGCCTGGCCGACCCCGGTCGTCGTCGCCGGCACGGTCCTCTTCGGCACCGCCCTCGTCGCGTTCCCGGTACTGATGGTCCTCGGGCACGGCGGTCGCCGGCTCGACTGGGCGGCCCGGATCGGCGACACCCTCCTCGGGGTGGTCTGGGTTCTCTTCGTCTGGGCGCTGCTCGGCACCGTGCTGCGGCTCGGGCTCGGGCTCGGCGGCGTTCCTGATCCGGCCCGGTCCCGCCTCACCGCCGCCGTGGTCGTGGCCGTCACGCTGGTGCTGCTCCTCTGGGGGCACGTCGAGGCGATGCGGGTGCCGCGGGTCCGCCGGGTGGAGGTGCCGATCCGGCGTCTCGGGGCGGGGCTGGACGGTGCCCGGGTGGTGCTGCTCACCGACACGCACTACGGACCAATCGACCGGGCCGGCTGGTCGGCGCGGGTGGTTGCCACGGTCAACGCCCTCGAGCCCGACCTGGTCTGTCACACCGGGGACATCGCCGATGGCACGGTCGACCAGCGGCGGGCCCAGGCGGCGCCGCTCCGGGACGTCCGGGCCCGGCTCGCCCGGGCGTACGTCACCGGCAACCACGAGTACTTCGGCGAGGCGCAGGGCTGGCTCGACCACATGCGGGAGCTGGGGTGGGAGCCGTTGCACAACCGGCACATCGTGGTCGAGCGGGACGGCGCCCGCCTCGTGGTCGCCGGGGTGGACGACGTCACCGCCGGGGGCTCGGGGCAACCCGGTCACCGCGCGGACCCGGCCGCCGCCCTCGCCGGCGCCGACCCCGAACTGCCGGTTCTGCTTCTCGCGCACCAGCCCAAGCAGATCGACGCCGCCGTCGCGCACGGCGTCGACCTTCAGCTCTCCGGGCACACCCACGGTGGTCAGATCTGGCCCTTCCACCTGTTGGTGCGGCTCGACCAGCCGACGGTGCGGGGCCTGAGCCGGCACGGCGACCGCACCCTGCTCTACACCAGCCGGGGTACGGGCTTCTGGGGACCGCCGTTTCGGATCTTCGCGCCGAGCGAGATCACTCTGCTCACGCTCCGCGCGGCGTGACCGCGACCGGCTGGCGTGGCGTCACCGCCGCGGCGTGTCGGCCGGGGTGACCGGGGCGGGTGGCGTCGGCGAGGGCCGGGGCGGATGAGGAGGGCCGGGCGGCGCCACCCGGCCGGCGTGGTGCCGTCGGACGGACGGCGCGGCGTCGGTGACGTGCGGGGCCGGCGCCGGCGGCGAGACTTCGGAACCTCACCGGGGTGCCGGCACGCGGCGTGGCATCCGTTCCGCGTACGCCTCGACGAGTTGGCGCTCCGCGGTGCGCAGGTAGTCGTCGAGCACGTCGTGGGCGCGGTCGGCGTCGCCGGCGCGGATCAGCTCCAGCAGGTCCCGGTGCCGCGCGAGGTACGGCTGGTGGAAGGCCCGCGGGGCGGCGATCACGTGGAACGCCAACCGGATCTCGGCCAGGGTCTGCCGCATGATCTCCGCGATCCGCGGGCTCCCGGCCAGCGCGGCGATGGCCTGGTGGAACCGCATGTTGGCGGTGGCGACGTCGGCCCACCGCTGCTCGGTGGCGGCCCGTTCGCCCTCGAGCAGCGCGGCCTCGAGCGCGGCCAGCGCGGTGGCCGAAGCGGGCCGGGCGTCGCGGACGGCCGCGCACTCCAGCGTCCGGCGTACCCGGTAGAGGTCGATCACGTCCTCGACGTCGAGAACCCGGACGAAGACGCCGCGGTTGAGCTCGTGTACGACGAGCCGCTCGTGCACGAGCAGCCGGAACGCCTCCCGCAGGGTGTTGCGGGAGACGCCGAGCGCGGTCCCGATCATCTCCTCCGAGAGTCGGGTGCCGGGAAGCAGGGCACCCTCGGTGATCCGTGTGCGCAGGATCTCGGCGACCCGCTGCGCGGTGCTGGCCCGGCCGAGCAGCGCGCGGTCGTCCCGCAGCGTCGCGAGCCACGGCACGCGGTCGTCCTCCATGCGGCGGCGCCCTCGGTCAGCAGACGGGTCCCTGGTACGACGAGGGTACAGGTCAGCATGCGATTGACGGATTGTTCAACAATCTGCCACGCTGGCCATGCGGCGCTCGGCGTGTCCGGGGGAGGTGCGATGTCGATCACCGTCGACCTGAACAGCGACCTCGGCGAGGGCTTCGGGATCTGGCAGCTCGGCGACGACCTCGCCCTGCTGGAGATCGTGACCAGCGCCAACGTCGCCTGCGGCTTCCACGCCGGTGATCCGACGATCATGCGCAGGACCTGCGCCGAGGCCGTCGCCCGGAACGTGGCCATCGGCGCCCAGGTCGGCTACCGCGACCTGGCCGGCTTCGGTCGGCGGGCGATCGAGATCGAGCCGGACCGGCTCGCCGACGACGTGCTCTACCAGCTCGCCGCCCTCGACGGGATCGCCCGCAGCGAGGGCGGCCGGGTGCGCTACGTCAAGCCGCACGGCGCGCTCTACAACCGGACCGTGACGGATCCGGTGCAGGCGGCCGCCGTCGTCTCGGCGGTCGCCGCGTACGATCCCGGCCTGCCCGTCCTCGGCCTGCCCGGCTCCCGCCTGCTGCAGAAGGCGGAGGATGCCGGCCTCCGGGCCGTGCCGGAGGCGTTCGCCGACCGGGGTTATCAGGGCGACGGCACCCTGGCGCGGCGGGGCAGCCCCGGTGCGCTGCTCACCGATCCGGCGGTGGTCGCCGCACGCTGCGTCGGTATGGTGACCACCGGCCAGGTCACCGCCGTCGACGGCAGCACCGTCACCGTGCGGGCCCGGTCGATCTGCGTGCACGGCGACACCCCGGGCGCGGTGGACCTGGCCCGCCGGGTGCGCGGCGCGCTGCAGGACGCCGGAGTCCGGCTCGCCGCGTTCACCTGAAGTGGAGTCCGACGAGGTGCGACGCTCGTACCTCGACCCGTGCGCCGTCGGCGGGGGAGTGGGTGGGACATGCGGTTCGTTCCGGTCGGGCTGCGGGCGTTGCTGGTGGAGGTGCCGGACCCGGCGTACGTCCCGGCGCTGGTCGCGGAGCTCGACCGACGCCGGGCCGCCGGTGAGCTGTCCGACGTGGACGACGTGGTCCCCGGGGAGGTCACCGTGCTGATCGACGGACCCGCCGATCCGGCCGGCCTGGCCCGTCGGCTCGCCGCCTGGCGACCGGAGTCGGTCCGGCCGCCGGACGGTCCGCTGGTCGAGGTCCCGGTCCGGTACGACGGTGCCGACCTGGCCGAGGTGGCCCGGCTCTGGCGGGTGTCGGAGGAGGAGGTGGGACGGATCCACAGCGCACCGGAGTACCGGGTGGCGTTCTGCGGATTCGCTCCCGGATTCGGCTACCTCACCGGGCTGCCGGAGCGGTACCACCTGCCCCGCCGGCCGGTGCCGCGGACCCGGGTGCCGGCCGGCTCGGTGGCGGTGGCCGGCGGCTACGCCGGGATCTACCCCCGGGAGTCGCCCGGCGGCTGGCACCTGCTCGGCGCCACCGACCTTGTCCTCTTCGACCCGGACCGGGATCCGGTCGCGCTGCTCACCCCGGGCACCCGGGTCCGGTTCCGAGCGGTCGGATGACCGGCCGCCACCTGGAGGTGGTCCGGCCCGGTGCGCTCAGCACCGTGCAGGATCTCGGTCGGCCCGGCCACGCCCACCTCGGGGTGCCCCGCTCCGGTGCCGTCGACCTGCCGGCGCACCGGTTGGCGAACCGACTGGTCGGCAACCCGCCGGAGGCGGCGACGATCGAGACCACCGTCACCGGCGTCGCGGTACGGCTCAGCCATCCCGGCACCGTCGCGGTGACCGGTGCCTGGGCGCCGGTCACCGTCGACGGCCGACCGGCGAGTTGGTCCGCGCCGGTGTCGGTGCGGGCCGGGGCCGTGGTCGAGGTCGGCGCCGCGATCCGCGGGGTCCGCAGCTACCTCGCCGTCGCCGGTGGGATCGCGGTACCACCGGTGCTCGGCAGCCGCGCCACCGACCTGCTCTCCGGCCTCGGGCCGGCTCCGCTCGTCGCCGGCGACCGGTTCCCGCTCGGCGAGATCGTCGGTCCGCCCGCCCCGGTCGACGTGGCCCCGACCCGCGGCCTCGCCGAGGAGGTGACGCTGCGGGTCCTGCCCGGTCCCCGCGCCGACTGGTTCACCGCCGAGGCGCCCGACATCCTCACGACCGGCCACTACGTCGTCTCCACCGCCAGCAACCGGATCGGCATCCGCCTCGACGGTCCCGCCCTACCTCGCCGGATCACGGCCGAGCTGCGCAGCGAGGGCGTGGTGCTCGGTGCGGTCCAGGTGCCGGCCGCGGGAACCCCGGTGATCTTCCTCGCCGACCACCCGACCGTGGGCGGCTACCCGGTGTTCGGGGTGGTGCACCCCGACGACCTGCCGCAGGCGGCCCAGGCCGCCCCGGGCACCCCGGTCCGCTTCGTGGTGTCGGCCGCGGCGGGGTTCGGCGGGTTCGCCTAGCCCGAGGCCGGGGTGTGCCGGCGCGATCCCGGCGTCGCGGGCACTCCACAACGGACAAGATCATGCTTGGATGGATGCGCACGCCCGTGCCCCGGCCCACGCGGGCGGGCACCGCGGCCGTACGGCACGCCGTCCACGGTGCGGCGTGCCGGGGTGGCGCGGTCCCGCGTCACGGCGACGGCCCGGACCGTGCCCGAGGCGGATGGGACTCCACGCCCGGAGGGCAGGGGACCGCGGCCCGGAGGGGTGCGCGGGTCGAGCGCGTCCGTGGGGACACCGGTGGGAAGGAGCAGATCATGACGAGCCGTCCCGGGTTCCACCTCGCGATTCCGGTCGACGACCTGGCGCGGGCCCGCGCCTTCTACGGCGGCGTGCTCGGGCTCGCCGAGGGACGCTCGGCCGAGACCTGGGTGGACTGGAACTTCTACGGACACCAGCTGGTGACGCACGCCGTACCGGCGGCGCGGCAGGCCGACGCGGGCCACAACCCGGTCGACGGGCACGACGTACCGGTGCCGCACTTCGGGCTCATCCTCTCCATCGAGGACTTCCACACCCTGGCCGACCGGATCCGCGCCGCGGGCATCGAGTTCGTGATCGAGCCGTATCTGCGGTTCGCGGGTGAGCCGGGGGAGCAGTGGACGATGTTTCTCCGTGACCCGGCCGGCAACGCCCTCGAGTTCAAGGCGTTCCGGGACGAGTCGCAGATCTTCGCCCGGTGACGGGCCGATGAGCTCGACCGGGACGGGCCGGCCTCCCGGTTCGTCCGACCGCGGCACAACAACCCGGTCGCGACATCGCCGAGGCGCTGCGTACGGCCGGCGTGGGGAGGCTCACCACCGGGCTCCGGTGCCCTCCATCCTCCGGTAGAAGGGTGAGTCGGCGGTGAGTTCGGCCGCCCGGACGGGGCTTCGGGTGAACGCCGAGGCGTACACCCCGGCGATCAGCTGCATCGTGCGGCGGCTCTCGGCCGAGGTCACCGGCGGCGGCGTGCCGGCGCGCAGCGCCCGGACCACCTCGGCGAACTGCGCCCGGTGCGCGCTGCGGACTCCGGCGGCGCCGGCCCGCCACGCCGCCAGCACCTCGTCGGCGTACTCCGGCGCCGGGGTGATCCGCCAGTCGTCGTCGCCGTAGCCGTACAGGTGGGTCACCTCGACCGTGGCCCGCTCGAAGTCGAACCGCAGGTAGCTCTCCTCCCGGATGGAGAGGAGGCTGTTCACCACGCTGGCCACCGCGCCGTTGGCGAAGCTGACGTGCGCCATGCTGACGTCCTCGGTCTGGATCCGCCGGGCCTGGCGCCGGGCGATCGCGGAGACCTCGGTCCAGTCGCCGAGGATCGCGCAGAGCAGGTCCATCTGGTGGATCCCGTGCCCCATGGTGGGTCCGCCGCCCTCCGTGTCCCACCGGCCCCGCCACTCCACGTCGAAGTACGCCTGGCTGCGGAACCAGGTGGTGTGGCAGATCGCGACGAGGGGGCGGCCGAGCACCCCGGCGTCGATCAGGGCACGCAGCCGCAGCGCGCCGGTGCCGAACCGGTGCTGGAAGACGGTGGCGAACCAGGCGTCGTGTTTCCGCTCCGCCTCGACCAGGTCGTCCAACTCGGCGAGGCTCAGCGTCGGCGGCTTCTCCACCAGCACCGTGCTACCGGCCTGGAGGCAGGCCAGGGCGAGCGGATGGTGCGAGCCGGGCGGCGTGCAGAGGTGGACCAGGTCGGGGCGCTCCTGCTCCAGCAGGCTCGCCAGATCGCGGTGGCGGGCCGGTACGTCGTACCGGTCGCCGAACGCCGCCAGCCGGTCGGGGTCGACGTCGACCGCGCCGACGAGGCGTACCTCGTCGCCGAGGTCCCGCAGTGACTCGGCGTGGATACGGGCGATGTTGCCGGTGCCGACGATGGCGACACGGAGGGGTGCCACGGGTGCTCCTTCTTAGGGTGGGGGTCGTGTCGGCGGGCGGTGCTCAGCCGCGTTCCGGGCGGAGGCGGTCGTACGCGTGCAGGTAGCCGCACATGCCGAACGTCTGCTGGTCCGGTCGCGCGATCCGGGAGACGGTCGCCCCGGCGAGGTATCGGTGGTCGCCGCGGCGCAGCGCCGCGATCTGCTCCCCGGTCTGCCGGCTCACCGCCGCCGGGCCGTCCGCCCAGCGTCGCTGCCAGTCGTCGAGCTGGGGGCGGACCAGGGCGGCCGCCGCCGCGTAGAACTCCTCCAGCGCGGTGGTCTCTCCGGCCGCGCAGCGGCGCCGCAGCTCGGCGAAGCCCCGGACCGCCAGGTCGCGGCGGGCCCGGGCCCGCTCCGCCGACGGACGACCCGTCGCGTCGACCAGCGCGACCGCGTTCCGGTACGTCTCCGGGTCGGTCAGGTACTCCGGCGGCAGGGTGAGCACGGCGTCCCCGGCCTCCGGCAGCCCGCCGTTCTGCATCACGACGACGACCCGCAGCTCCCCGTCGTCGTTGACCGCCCGGTGGATGGTGCCGGGGGTGAACCAGACGACGTCACCGCCGGTCAGCGGAGCTTCGGCGAACCCCTGCGCGGTCAGCGTCTGCAGCCGGCCCCGGCCGCCGACCACCACGTAGCACTCCGCGCAGCAGAGGTGGACGTGTGGCGCGCCGCCGTGCAGCCCGTCGTCGGCCTGCCACGGGTAGACCTGCAACCCGGTGATCCCCACTCCGCCCGGAAAGGGCTGGCGCTCCTCGGTCACCGTCCGTGCTCCGCCACGAACGCGTCGATCTCCGCCCGCTCCCAGGCCCGGTCGGCGATCACGACCCGGTGGGCGAGCCGGAGTGTCTCGCCGGGCGCGAGGGAGACCTCCTGGTCGAAGGCGGGCGAGGGGTTGATCGCCGGGAACGGGGTGTTGCGGACGAACCACTTCAGCGGGACCGCGGCGCTGGAGGTGCCGGCAAAGACCAGCACCGTGCCGCCGCCGTCCACCTCGTCGTGTTCCCCGGTGTACGCCAGCCAGGGTGACACCGTTCCCATGCTCTCCGGGTCGCCGCCGCCGTCCGGGGTGAGGATCCGCCCGCCGGTCCAACCGCGCGGGCCGCGCCAGAAGAAGCCGGTGTAGCCGGCGTTCGGTCGGCCGTGCGTGGTCGGGCTGCCGATGGAGAGCTCGGCGCCCCGGATGTTACGTAGTTCGGTGTCGAAGTCCAGCATCCAGCTGCCACGCTCCGGGTCGACGCCGTGGAAGCGGAGCTCCCGGCGTTCGGCGACCCAGTGCTCGCCGGCCGCGGTGATCCAGGTCAGCGACTCGCGCAGGGTGAGTGCGGTCGGGGTGACGTCGACGAGGTCGAACGAGTCGTGGCGCATCCGGCCGACGTTGTCGAGCGTGGTGTAGCCGCGGCCGCGGACGTACGAGGGTCCACCCCAGAAGTTCTGCCCGGACAGGTGCGAGATCGTCATCTGGATGCCCTTGTGCCACCGGTGGTCGTTGGGCCGGTACGCCGTGACCGGCGCGCCGCGCAGCGTGCGCAGTGGGTGCAGGTACGGCTTGGGCGCCTCGAACGGGGGAGTCCGGGAATCGTCGTAGACGTAGGTGGCGATCTCCACTCCGGCGGCGGCGACCACGATCCGGTGTCCGTACTCGTGGCTGACGGTGAGGGTGCCGGTGTGCTCGGTGGGACTGGGGGTGGATGTCATGGGAGCGTCGGTGCCCTTCCTCTGGCGGCGCTGACCGCCGCCGGGTCGTACGGTGGCGGGTCGGCGGAGGCGGCGGCGCGGGTCCGCGCTGACCGATGGTGCTGCCGACCGCTACGGCTCCGCTGGTGGTAAACGCTTTCCTGGAGCTAACCGCCTTCCCGTCACGGCGTCAAGATCCCCCGGTTGTCCCGACCGGGATCGCGGGCCCGGGACCCGTCCCGCGCCGGGCGGCTACGCCAGGCCGAGGGCGGTGAACCCCAGGTGCAGACCGCCCGTCCCGCGCCGGGCGGCTACGCCGGTCCGCCGGTGGGGTGCGAGGGGCGGGTGGGGGTGGTGTCGGCCGGTTCGTTCGGCGTGTCGGCGGGCGGACGTGTGCTCCCCGTACCGCCCGAGGTCTGCTGCCCGGGCCGCCACAGCGCGATCGCCCCGACGATCAGTGCCGCGACGCTGGAGAGTTTGTCCGCGAGATCGGGACCCAGGGTGACCACGCCGCCGACACTGACGAGGATGGCGAGCAGGACGAAGGTGACGGTCCGCAGCCGCGTCCGGCCGGCGCTGGTGATCCACCTGCGCGACGTGGCCCGGACCGCGAGCTCCAGCAGCACGATGCCGGCCATGACCAGCACGGGTACCTGCCACAGTTCGATCGTCATGTCGGTCCCTCCTTCGGCCGTCGGACTGCCGGTCAGTTCAGCGCCGCCTGGAGTTGATCGATGAACTCGGACGTCAGCCGCCCACCGTCCAGCAATGCCTGGGTGTGGACGCGGACTGCGTCGGAGAACTGCGGATAGTTCGGGGTGATCGGCCGTGGCCGCGCCCGCTCGACCGCGGTGCGGAGTTGGCCGAGGTGCGGTGCGAGCATCCGGAAGTCGGCGTCCTCGTAGACGTCGAAGCGGACGGGCGCCAGCCCGTAGGCGGCGAGCACCTTCTGCGCCGGCCGGTCGGTCATGAAGTCGATGAACCGCTTGGCCAGCTCGGGGTGGGGCGAGCTGGCGACGAGCGCCAGGTTCTGGCCGCCGAGCACGCCCCGGTCCAGCGGGCTGAGCCGGATCCGCGACGCTCTCGCGTCGGCGTCCCCCTCCTTCTGGAGTTCGCGGTACTGCAGGGGCCAGTTGCGCATGAAGCGACGCCGGCTGTCCTCCCGGAACGCCTGCCGGCTCTGGTCCTCGTTGCCGGAGCGGGTGACCTTGCCGGCCCGGACGGCCGCCACGAGCGGCGCCAGCGCCTCCTGCCACTGCCCGAGGTCCCGGGACACCGTGCCGTTGGGGGTGAGGATGCCCGGGTCCACCGAGAGGGCGTGCTCGAGGATGTTGACGACGAACGCCTCGTAGGAGGTCGACTGGTCGGGGTTCAGCTGCCCCACGAACTGGGCCTGGCCAGCCGGGATGCGGTCCAGCGTCCGCCACAGCGACACCTCGGTCAGGTCGCTGCCCTCCGGCTGGCGGTCGAACAGCATGCCGACGTCGGTGTTGAACGGCGCGGCCCAGTAGCGGTCCGAGGTGTCGGGGACCCGGAGCGCGTACCGGATGGATTCGAAGATCTCGCCGGGGTCCACGAGCGTGATCGGGGTGATGAGACCCTTCCGGGCGAACTCCGGGACGTGGATGATGTCGAGGTTGACGATGTCCACGTTGCCCGATGCGGCGAGGTCCTGCATCACCAGCCGTTCGTCGCGGGTCCCGCTGGGGGTGATGTCGGTGCTCACCGGCGTCTGCGGGTTGCTCCGGTTCCACATCTCGATCAGCAGGCCGCGGGCTCCGGTGGGGTCCCGGCCGCTGGCGAGGCGGAGTTCGGTCTCCACGGGGCCCGGGGGCGGGGGAGCCGACCGACCGCCGGGGAGCAGGTAGATGGTGCCCGCGGTGGTGATCCCGCAGGCCAGCACGCCGGTGAGGAACAACCGCCGGGAGTATGGCTCGGGCATTGAGCACGACCTCGATCTCGATCGGGGGCATGAGACCCGGACGTGGCGCAATCTGTTAATTGAAGATTACCGGCCGTTTCCCGTCTTGGTCGTTCCCTGATCGGCTCGGCGTGGTCGGCGTGTCACCGCGCCGGGCGCGGCTCGCCTGGCCTGCCCAGGGGCAGGGCTCGCGCCGGGCGAAAACCCGGGTGCCCGCCCGGCACGGCGGCCGCAGAATCGGGCGATGCGGATCCGGCCAGTCAGAGACCACGAACTCGACCTGCTGCGCGACCTCGAGCGGGCGGCGGGCCGATGCTTCCGAGACGTCGGCATGCCCGAGGTCGCCGACGACGAGCCACTGTCGATCGAGGTGCTCTCCGGGTACCAGCGGGCGGGCCGGGCCCGGGTGGCGGTTGACGCGACCGACCGGCCGATCGCCTACCTGCTCGTCGAGCCGGTCGACGACGCGCTCCACGTCGCGCAGGTCTCGGTGCACCCGGACCACGCGCGGCGCGGGATCGGACGCCGGCTGCTCGAGGACGCGGCGGACCGGGCGGTGGCGGACGGCGTACCGGCGCTGACCCTGACCACCTTCGCCGACGTGCCGTGGAACGCGCCGTACTACGTGCGCTGCGGGTTCCGAATCCTCCAGGAATCCGAGTGGACCCCCGGACTGCGGGCGATCCGGCGCCGGGAGGCGGCGCACGGACTGGACCGGTGGCCCCGGGTGTGCATGCGACGTGACCTCCGCTGACCGTGGGGGCGGCTCGCCGGGGCCCGACCCGGGACGCGTCGGACCGCGCGCGCCTCACCGGCCGGAGTGGCGCGTCGGGTGCCGGGTCGGGGCGAGCGCCCGACCGCCGGGCGGTCCGCGTCCCTCAACGACCCGCCCGGGGTGGCATGTCGGGTCCGGCACGTCGCCCACCCCGGGCTCCGGTCCGCTCCGTCGAACGCGCCGAGATCGACCGAACCGTTCGGGGCCGCGGCCCGTACTCCCGCACGACATCGGGGTGGAACGACGAGGGAAAACGGTACGATCGGGGCAAGTTGCCCAGATAGCCGGGAGAGGATGACTGTGCGGACCGATCACGGGCACCTCCCGCGCGCACTGCGCCGCGCCTACGGGATCACCCGGTCCCTGGTCATGTACCACGGCCAGCCGGGCCGGTACCGCCGGGCCCAGCGGCTCTACCGGGAGTTCCTCGGACCCGGCGACCTCGGCTTCGACATCGGCGCCCATGTCGGGAGCCGGGTCCGGACCTGGCGCCGGCTCGGCGCCCACGTGGTCGCGGTCGAGCCGCAGCCCGACTGTCTGCGCGTGCTGCGGCTCTTCTTCGGCCGGGACCCGGAGGTCACCATCGTCCCCGAGGCCGTCGGCGCGCACCGCGGGCGGGCGACGCTCGCCGTCTCCACCGCCACCCCGACCGTCTCGTCGATGTCCACCGAGTGGATCGAGTCGGTCGTCGCCGACCGCCGGTTCGCCGGCATCCGTTGGGACCAGTCGGTGGAGGTGAGCGTGCAGACCCTCGACGACCTCGTGGCGGTGCACGGCATGCCGGCGTTCTGCAAGATCGACGTCGAGGGGTACGAGGTCGACGTGCTGGCCGGACTGAGCCAGCCCCTGCCCGCGCTCTCCTTCGAGTACCTCCCGCCGGCGCACGACGCCGCGCTCACCGCTCTCGACATGGTGGACCGGCTCGGTGCCGCCTCCGGCGGCTACCGCTACAACTACTCGCCGATCGAGACGATGCGCTACGCCAGCCAACGCTGGCTCGACGCGACCGACCTGGTTCGGCTGCTCGACCGGTTCCGCCCGCTCGGGCGCTCGGGCGACGTCTACGCGCGGCTGCCCGACGCCGGCCCCGGTCGGTACCCGGCCAGGGCGGCGGGTCCGTCGGCGGCCTGAGGCGTCACCGGTCCGGCCGCGGGCTCGCGGGGTTGTCCCGACGGCCCGGGACCGGTCGGCCCTATGCCCCCCGGTAGTTGTAGAGCTGGTCGACGAACTTGCGGCGCAGCGGCGGCACCCGGCTGGTCACGCTGAAGTAGCCCCGGGCGGCGAGCATCGCGAGGCGGCCGATGACGGGCTTGTAGATCGGGTCGTCGCCGTTGGTGCCGTTGGTCCGCAGCGAGTCGGCGACCCGGGCGAAGCCGTACCGGATCATCTCCCTCTCGTAGTCGGCGACCGCCGCCAGCAGCGGCTTGGCGCCGGCCTCGACGGCGACCAGTTCCCGGCGGAGCAGGGCCGCGTCCCGCAGCGCCGTGTTGGCCCCGACCCCGCGACCCGGGGTCATGGTGTGGATCGCGTCCCCGAGCAGCGTGACGCTGCTGCTCGGCCAGGGCTCGACCGGGACCGACGTGGCGACCCGGATCGGGACGACGCTGCCCGGGTCGGCGCTGCGTAGCAGTTCCCGCAGGTGCGGATGCCAGTTCCGGGTCAGCTCCAGGGCGATCCGGGTCAGGGGCTCGCCCCGCAGCTCCATCACGTTCGCCGGGAAACGGCTCGCCGTGCTCCAGACGATCAGGTTGATGTGGTCGCGGGTGTTGTCGTAGAGGAGGCCCGGCCAGCGTTCGATCATGCTCGCCTCGGTCACCCCGATCCCCGGCTTGACCGCACCGCGCCGGTCCCACCTGAACTCCATGACGTGCAGGACGCCCATCACGCCGCCGGCCCCGAAGATGAGTGAGATCCCCTGTCGGACCTCGTCGGAGAGGAGACTCCGGGTGCGGTCGGTGAGCGGGATCTTGCTGGCGATGTTGATACTGCCGGCGTCCTTGACCACCGCGTGCGGCAGGTACTGCCGGCGTACCGCGGAGTGGGTGCCGTCGGCGGCGACCAGCAGGTCGCCGGTCGCGGAGGTGCCGTCGGCGAAGTACGCCGTGACCTGTCCGTCGTCGTGCTGCTGGTAGTGGGTGAAGGTCTTGTCGAAGTGGACCACGTCCTCCAGTCCGGTCAGCAGGACCTGGCGTAGGGTCATCCGGGAGACCGACTGGTCGATGCTGGTCGGGTCGGCGTCCGGCCGTAGCGGGAACGAGGCCGTGCGGTGCAACTGCTCGGTGAGCACGTTGAAGAACCGGGGCGGCCGGGCGCAGGTGGCGAGGAACGTCTCGAACAACTCGGGTGGCAGGCACTCCCGCAGGGCCCGGCAGCCGGTCGGGTTGATCCCGACCCGGTACCCCAGCAGACCATCGGTGCGGGTGCGGTACCGCTCGTAGACCGCCACGCTGATGCCGGCGCGTCGCAGGCCGTGCGCCAGGCACATGCCGCCGGTGCCGGCGCCGATGACGAGTACGTGCAGCGGTGTGCGGGACATCCGACGCCCTCCCGCCGGGTCAGTGGACGGGGCCGGGCGCGGTCGCCGGCCTGTCCCACCGATAGAAGCACCGGGCCATCGCGTCCCGAGGAGATCGCCAGGTCGGCGAGTACGGCGCGAGGTAGGCGCCGAGCCGTTCCTGGACGCTGGCGACGAGCGGGTGGCGGCTGGCCTGGGCGAGCCGGGCCGGGCCGTCGTCCTCGGTCTCCATCAGGTGCAGGCACAGGTCGCCCAGGCAGTAGAGCGAACGGTGACGTACCCCGGTCACGGCGTGCAGGTCCGTCTCGTCCGCCTCGGCGAAGATCTTTTTGATCTCCTCCTCGGTGCCCGGGACGATCTTTCCCACGATCAGCACGCGGTCCATGTCGGCTCTCCCATGCGGTAGGGCGGTCGGCCCGGCCACCATCGCGCCCGCCCCGTCACCGGTCCATTACCAATCGGGGGCGACCGGTTGCGGCGGAATGACGTCGAGGTGACGTCCGGCGGGTCACCCTGGACCAGCCAGCGTGCCCGAGGCCCGGAGCCGTGCCCGGGTCGGGAGCCCGCCGCTGGTCAGCCGTGCCGCCGGACGCGGCCGGCCCGGCGGGACGAACCCCGGAGCCGGCGGGTCCCGGAGCGGGCGTACCCGTTCCGCACCGCCGATTCCGCGTCAGCGTTGCCTCGGTACGGCCGACAGCGCCGATCGGCCACGGTGCGGCGCCGGCCGCGCCGGGTCCGCGGGAGCCGGCCGGACGGCGGGGTGCGGGCCGGGATAGGGGTAGGGCCGTGGCGACCGGGTGATCTTCGGGCGGGGGATCGGGTCGAGGAGGTCGCTGAGCAGGGCGCACATCGCCGGGGACGGCTCCAGTTGCAGTTCGCGCACCAGCAGGTCGCGGTAGACGTAGAACGCCTGCAACGCCTCGTAGGCGTTTCCCTCGGCCAGGTGGGTCTCGACGATCAGCCGGTGCGGCGTCTCCCGCAGCGGTTCCGCCCGGACCGCCTCCAGCGCCGCCTGCAGCGCCTCGCCGTGCCGTCCGGCCCGCAGGTGGCCCCGGGCGACCTCTTCGAGCAGGTGCAGCCGTAGCTGGCGGAGCCGTTCCCGTTCCAGCAGGACCCAGTCGTCGTACCAGCCGGGCAGCAGGTCGTGCCGGCCGGCGGTGAGCACCGCCGCGGCCTGGCGCGGGTCGCCGCCGTCGCGGACCTGCTCCGCCACGCGAACGAGGTCGTCGACGTCCAGCTCGACGGCCGGGTCGAGCCGGACCGTGTCCCCGGTGACCAGGATCGGGCAGTTCCCGTCCTGGCGCAGCCGCCACAGCGCGGTCCGGAGCGAGGACATCGCCCGTTCCTCCGAGGTATCCGGCCAGAGCAGACCCGCCAGGTAGGCACGGGTCGCGCCAGGGCGCAGGCCGACCAGTGCGATGATCCGTTGCAGGCCCCGAGGTACGACGACGGGCGCCCCGTCGTGCAGCAGGGTGAACCCGTCCAGGAGCAGCAACCGGATCGTCCGCGCCGGGCGGGGCGCGGCGGGGCGATGCGGTGGCCGGTGTGCCCGGCCGTGCGGCGCGCTCTCCCGAGAGGTCACGGCCAACCCTCCTGCACCTGGAACCCTCTGCCGGAGTTCCGCTCCGTCGGCCGGATGACGGCCGCCCAGCCGCCCGACCTCTCTGCTGCCGCACTGCGTCCCGTACGGTCGTCCGGCGGTCGGCGCACCCGGCCGGTCGTAACCGCAAAGCGTGACGAACGTTATCAATCACCGTTACGCTCGGTCAACGGCCGGTCAACAATCCGACCCGGTGGAGTGATCCGGAGACAGGCCGGCTGACCTGCACAGAAGCGTGTGCGAAGAGCCTTCGACCGGGCCCCTGGCGCGCCCGACGAGGTGTCCGGATCGCGCATTGTGCCCCGTCGCCGTCACCAGAGCGTCACGAGTTCGGCGACCCGGTGGACCCCGTCGGGTGACGGCCCGGTGACAGCCGGATAGCAGGGTGGTCAGCAGTGTTCGGACGAGGCCGCCGCTGGCGGACCACCCATGGTCAGCCCGCGTCCCGGCGGCCCGGCATCCGGTTGCCCCTCGCCGCGAGGCACGGCACACCGGACCCAGGGAGGCTGCCCCATGGATCGCTCGCTGATCGTCGCCAGGGTCGTCCCGGCCGCGGAACGACAGGTGGCGCGGATCTTCGCCGAGTCGGACCAGACCGAGTTGCCGCACCTGGTCGGGGTTCGTCACCGCTCGCTCTACCGGCTGCACGACCTGTACGTCCACCTGATCGAGACCGATCGGCCGGGCGCCGCCGCCGTGGAGAACGTCCGCCGACACCCGGAGTTCGTCCGGATCAGCGAACGGCTCTCCCCGCACGTCACGCCGTACCTGCCGACGTGGCGGAGCCCGGCGGACGCGATGGCGCGCTGCTTCTACCGCTGGGACGCTCCGGCCGGCTCCGCCGGGAGCGGGCGATGACCCCCGACCGCGACCGGTCGTCGTGGGTTCGGTGCCGCTCCTGCCGGGCGCTGCTCTACCGCCGGCGGCTGCGCCGCAACCTCGACGTCTGCCCCGAGTGCGGTGACCATCGGCGGCTCGACGCGCCGGAGCGGATCCGTCAGCTCGTCGACCCGGGAAGCTTCACCGCGTTGCCCGACCGGGCGGTCGTGGTGGACCCGATCGGCTTCGTCGACTCGGTGCCGTATCCGCGCCGGCTGGCCGAGGCGCGCGCCGAGACGGGCCTAGCCGAGGCGGTGGTCTGCGGTACGGCACGCCTCGGCGGCCACCGCCTCGTCCTCGCCGTGATGGACTTCCGGTTTCTCGGCGGCAGCCTGGGTTCGGTGACCGGCGAGCTGATCACCCGGGCCGCGGAGCGGGCCCTCGCCGACGAGCTGCCACTCCTGCTCGTCACCGCCTCCGGCGGCGCCCGGATGCAGGAGGGCGTGCTGGCCCTGATGCAGATGGCCACGGTCAGCCAGGCGATCGCCGCGTTGCGGGAGGCCGGACTCCTGACCCTCAGCCTGGTCACCGATCCGACCTACGGGGGAGTGGCCGCCTCGTTCGCCACCTGCACGGACATCGTGCTCGCCGAGAGCGGCTCCCGGTTGGGGTTCGCCGGTCCCCGGGTGATCCGACAGACGATCGGGCAGGACCTGCCGGACGGCTTCCAGGGCAGCGACTTCCTGCTGCGGCACGGTCAGGTCGACATGGTCGTGCCGCGGCGGCAGCTGCGACCCCGGCTGCGGTGGCTGCTCTCCGCCGCCGAGTCCGCCCGGTCCGGCGCCGCCGCTGCCCGTACCGCCCCCGCCTCGAGCGATGCCGCCGCTGCCGGCGTCGTCCACCTCGGTACCGCCCCGGTCGGCTCGGCGCCCACCGGTACCGGCACGGTGGGCCGCGCCGGCGTCGCAGGCGGTCGGCCGCCCGCACGCGCTGCCCAGGGAGAGCCGCCGTCCTCGTCCGGTACGGAGGGCGACCGGAGCGCGGCGGAGGCGCAGCTCGGAGACGCCCTCCCCGGGACGCCGCACCGGAGCGTGCCACCGGATCCGGACCCGGCGGGGGACGCCTGGCGGATCGTCCGCTCCGCCCGGCACGCGGGTCGACCGACCACCCTGGACTACCTGGCGACCGCCTTCGACGGCTTCGTCGAACTGCACGGCGACCGCCTCGGGGTGGACTGTCCGGCGATCGTCGCCGGCCTGGCCCGGCTGGGCGACCGGTACGTCGCCGTGGTCGGACACCAGAAGGGGCACGATCCGCGCGAGCAGCAGGCCCGGAACTTCGGGATGGCAACCCCGGCCGGCTACCGCAAGGCGCTGCGGGTGATGCGGCTCGCCGCCGGACTGGGTCTGCCGGTGGTCACCCTGATCGACACCCCCGGGGCGTACCCGGGGGTCGAGGCCGAGCAGCAGGGCCAGGCGGCGGCCATCGCGGAGAGCATCCTCACGATGAGCGGTCTCCGGACCCCCGTCGTCGCCGCCGTGATCGGAGAGGGTGGCAGCGGTGGGGCTCTGGCCCTGGCCGTCGCGGACCGGGTGCTGGTGCTGCGTAACGCGGTCTACTCGGTGATCAGTCCCGAGGGCTGCGCCGCGATCCTCTGGAACGACCGGGCGGCGGCACCCCGGGCCGCCGCGGCACTCCGGCTCACCGCGCCGGACCTGCTGCGGCTCGGCGTCGCCGACGCGATCGTCCCGGAACCGCCCGGGGGAGCGCACCGGGACCGAGCCGGAGCCGCCGCGCTGCTCCGCCAGGCGCTGCTCGACGCCCTGACGCCGCTGCTCGACGTACCCGTCGCCGAGCTGGTCCGCCGTCGACGTCGCCGGTTCCGGCGGTACGGTGCCGCGGCGTCGGTGACCCCCGAGGTGGGGACGAAGGTCGGTGACGATCGACCCGGGGCGACCGCCCGGCCCGGGGTGACGGCGGAGCCGGCCGTCCTGACCGTCGGATCGGGGTCCCGATGAGCGGCCCGACCCCGGACGGACGTCCCCGGCCCACCGCCGTCGCCACTCCGGCGCCGGCCGGCAACGGCCGGTCGGACCCCGTTCCGCCCGCCGCGCGTACCCCGGAGAGCGTGACCTCGGCCGGATCGGCGTCCTGGACCGGGCTCGGGCTCGCCGACGGCTCGGACCTCGCCGAGCTGTGCCGGGAGGCGTCCCGGCTGGTCGCCGAGACGGCCGGGCCATTGCGTCGGCTCCACCTGCGCCGGGGCGACACGGTGCTGGAGATCGAGTGGCACGGCGGCCCGTCCGCCGGGACACCTACCCGCACCGGCATCCCGCCGAGTCCGCCCGAGGTGCCCGCGGACGACGATGCCGGGTCGACGGCCGACCCGGCATCGACCGAGCCCGCCGGGGCCGACGTACGGCACCTGGTGCGGGCACCGATGGTCGGCACGTTCTACCGGGCGCCGGAGCCCGGCGCGGCACCGTTCGTCGAGGCCGGTGACCTGGTCGCCCCCGGTCAGGTGGTCGGGATCGTTGAGGCGATGAAGCTGATGAACGAGGTGGTCGCCGAGCGGGCCGGCCAGGTCTCGGAGGTGCTGGTCCGGGACGGCGAGCCCGTCGAGTTCGACCAGCCGCTGATCGCCCTGCTACCCGCGTGAGTCGAGGACGGTGCGGCAGTGTTCGAGAAGGTCCTGATCGCCAACCGTGGCGAGATCGCGGTTCGGGTCGCCCGGGCCTGCCGGGAGCTGGGGATACGGAGCGTGGCGGTGTACTCCACCGCGGACCGCGACTCCGCGGTGGTACGGCTGGCCGACGAGGCGGTCTGTATCGGCCCGCCCGACAGCCGGCAGAGCTACCTCAACGCGGCCGCCATCGTCGAGGCGGCGCGGAAGACCGGCGCCCAGGCGGTGCATCCCGGCTACGGATTCCTCTCCGAGGACCCCGACTTCGCCGAGATCTGTGCGGAGAACGGGCTGGTCTTCATCGGGCCGCGCCCCGAGGTGATGGCGGCGCTCGGCGACAAGGCCCGGGCGAGGGCACTGCTGGCCGAGGCCGGCCTGCCGCTGCCGCCGGGAAGCATGGCGCCCGTCGGCACGGCTGCCGAGGCCCGCGCGGTTGCCGACGAGATCGGCCACCCCGTGATCATCAAGGGGGTCGCCGGCGGTGGCGGCCGCGGGATGACGCTGGTCCGGTCCGCCGACGACCTTGGACCGGCGTACGAGCGGACCCGGATCGCCGCACAGGCGGCGTTCGGCGACGACCGTGTCTACCTGGAGCGGTACCTCACCCAGGCCCGGCACGTCGAGGTGCAGGTCCTCTGCGACGGCTACGGCAACGGTGTCCACCTCGGCACCCGGGACTGCTCGGTGCAGCGCCGACACCAGAAACTGGTCGAGGAGGGGCCGGCCCCGGCCCTCTCCGCCGCCACTCTGGACGCGCTGGCCGAGACCGCGCTACGCGGGGCGCTGCACGTCGGCTACACCGGTGCCGGAACCTTCGAGTTCCTGGTGGACGAGGCGGAGCGTTTCCACTTCATCGAGATCAACTGTCGGCTCCAGGTCGAGCACCCGGTCACCGAAATGATCAGCGGGGTGGACCTGGTGCACGAGCAGCTGCACATCGCCGGCGGCGTGCCGCTGCGGCTGCGCCAGGAGGACGTACGGCTGCACGGGGTCGCCATCGAGTGCCGGGTCAATGCGGAGGATCCGGCCCGAGGCTTCGTCCCCACCCCGGGTCGGCTGACCCGGTTCGTTCCGCCGACCGGGCCGTTCACCCGGGTCGACACCCACGGCTACCCCGACTACCTGGTGGGCCCCTACTACGACTCGCTGTTGGCCAAGGTCGTGGTCTGGGCGCCGGACCGGGAGCTGGCGCTCAACCGGATGGAACGGGCGCTGCACGAGTTCGAGGTCGCCGGTTGCGGGATATGCACCACCATTCCGTTCGCCCGGCGGGTCCTGGACGACCCGGGGTTCCGCAAGGGGCGGTACACGACCGGCCTGGTCGACCGCCTGCTGGGCGTGCCGGAGGCGACCGGCGACGAGCCCTTCCCGACCAGTCCCGCGAGGAGGACCAGATGACCGTCAGGCACGAGGAACCGGTGGCGAACGGGCCGGAGCCGCGTCGCTCGGGTAACGGCGGGGAACCGCCGCCGGTGACGGCAGCGGAGATCACCGAGATCCTGGTCCGGCACTGTGGCCTGGACGCCGAGGCGGCCGCCGCCGCCCCGACGGCCTCCCTGGAGAAACTCGGGATGGACTCGCTGGCCCTGCTCGAACTTCAGGCCGTGGTCTCGGACCGGTACCGGGCGCAGATTCCGGACGAGGCGATTCGGCTCAGCATCCCGGAGATCGCCGACCTGGTCGCCCACCAGTACGACCCCGACGAGGAACGTCAGGCCGGCGCTCCGTCCCCGACGGACCCGGCCGGTGTGGGGTCCGGGTCGCCGGATCCGGGCGGTGCCGGGTCCGTGGATCGGGATTCCGCCGAGGCGACGGCGGGTCCGCCGGCGCCGCGTTCCGGCACGACCGGCCGGCCCGGTCACACCGAGAACAGTGTCGTGATCGCGGCCCCCCTGGACCTCGTCTGGGACCTGACCAACGACGTCGCGGGCTGGCCCGGGCTCTTCACGGAGTACCAGTCGGTGCAGATCCTCGAGGAGCGCGGCGACACCATCCGGTTCCGGCTGACCATGTATCCGGACGACAACGGTGTGGTGTGGAGCTGGGTCAGCGAACGGACGGCCGATCCGGTTCGCCGAGAGGTGCACGCCCACCGGGTGGAGACCGGGCCGTTCGAGTACATGCGGATCCACTGGCGCTACGCCGAGGTGCCGGGCGGCACCCGGATGACCTGGATCCAGGACTTCGAGATGAAGCCGACCGCGCCGGTGAACACCGCACAGATGACCGACCGGATCAACGCGAACAGCCGAATCCAGCTCGACGTCATCCGCGACCGGGTCGAGCGGATCGCCGCCGAACTCGCCGCCACCGCGCCCGGCGGAGCCGGCGATGAGTGAGCGTGGCCGGCGACTGGTGGCGGCCCGGGACGTACCGCCGGACCGGCGGCGCGGCGCCGAACTGCGGGTCCTGCTCGGCCCGCGTACGGTCGGCAGCACCTCCGGCTTCCTCGGGGTGGCGAACCTCGCCCCCGGCGAGCGGATCGCCGAGCACTACCATCCGTACAGCGAGGAGTTTCTGTACGTCTGCCGGGGCGCCCTCCTCGTCGACCTCGACGACGAACCGGTGCCGGTTCAGGCCGGTGAGGCGCTCTACGTACCGGTGAGGGTCCGGCACCGGCTGCGCAACGTCTCGACGGAGCCGGCCGAGGTGGTGTTCCACCTCGGCCCACTGGCGCCGCGTCCGGAACTCGGTCACGTCGACACCGAGCCGGGGGCGTCCCCGGTGGTAGGGCCCGGCCCGGCCGTGGTCGGGGCGGCGGGCGCACCCGCCGCACGGGAGGCCCCGCCCGGTCCGGCGCCGGCCGGCGCGGCGGAGGGCGTACCGTGAACCGGCGCCGGAGCGTGGTGACCGGGATCGGTGTGGTGGCACCCGGCGGGGTCACCCGGGACGAGTTCTGGGCCACCATCACCGCCGGCCGGACGGCGACCCGGCGCATCACCTTCTTCGACCCGTCGCCGTTCCGCTCCCAGGTCGCCGCCGAGTGTGACTTCGACCCGGTCCGGGCCGGGCTCAGCGTGGCGGAGCGGCAGCGCGCCGACCGGTACGTCCAGTTCGCCCTGGCCGCCTCGGCCGAGGCGCTCACCGACAGCGGCCTGGAGCTGACCGACGCGACGCGGGAGCGGACCGGGGTGGTGCTCGGCTCGGCCGTCGGCGGCACGATGCTGCTCGAGCAGGAGTACGTCCGGGTCAGCGACGCGGGCGCGGAGTGGTTGGTGGATCCGGACCGTGCCGGTCCCTTCCTCTACCAGGCGCTGATGCCGAGCAGCCTCGCCGCCGACGTCGCCTGCCGGTACGGCCTGCACGGCCCGGCCCAGGTCGTCTCCACCGGCTGCACCTCCGGGATCGACGCGATCGGTTACGCCCACCAGCTGATCGAGGACGGGGAGGCGGACGTGGTGTTGGCCGGTGCGTCGGACAGTCCGATCTCGCCGGTCACCGTCGCCTCCTTCGACGCGATCAAGGCGACGACACCGTGCAACGACGATCCGGCCCACGCCTCCCGGCCGTTCGACCGGGACCGCCAGGGTTTCGTCCTCGCCGAGGGCGCCGCGGTGCTCGTCCTCGAGGAGGCGGCGTTCGCCGCCCGGCGGGGGGCGCGGATCTACTGCGAGGTGGCCGTGTACGCCAACCGGAGCAACGGCTACCACATGACCGGGCTCCGCCCGGACGGGGTGGAGATGGCACTGGCCATCCAGGACGCGCTGGCCCAGGCCCGACGCAATCCCGACGAGGTGTCCTACATCAGCGCGCACGGCTCGGGTACCCGGCAGAACGACCGGCACGAGACGGCCGCGTTCAAGCGGGCCCTCGGGTCGGCGGCGTACCGCATACCGATCAGCTCGATCAAGTCGATGGTCGGGCACTCGCTCGGGGCGATCGGCGCGATCGAGATGGCCGCCTGCGCGCTGGCGGTCGCCCACCACGTCGTCCCGCCGACGGCCAACTGGGCCAACCGCGACGAGGAGTGCGACCTGGACTACACCCCGAACGTGGCCCGGGAGGTCAAGGTCGACGTGGCGCTCTCGGTCGGCAGCGGCTTCGGCGGCTTCCAGTCGGCGATGGTCTTCGCCGGATACGGCGGGCCGGACCGGTGACCGGGGCAGGGGGCGCCGGCCCGTCGTCGCGTCGGGCCGTGGTGACCGGGATCGGCGTGGTGGCGCCGAGCGGGATCGGCGCGGAGGCGCACTGGAAGTGCGTCCTCGCCGGGCAGCACCGGATCGGCCGGATCACGCTCTTCGACCCGAGTCGCTATCCGGCGACGCTGGCCGGCGAGGTCGCCGACTTCGACGCGCTGCAGCACGCGGAGAACCGCCTGGTCGTCCAGACCGACCGGTGGACGCACCTCGGCCTCGCCGCGACCCGGCTCGCGCTGGCCGACGCCGGGCTGCCCGAGGTCGCCGACGACCCGTACGGGTACGCGGTGACCCTGGCCAGCTCCTCCGGAGGCAATCTCTTCGGCCAGCGGGAGCTGCAACGGCTCTGGCGCGGCCCGGGACGGACCGTCGGGGCATACCAGTCGATCGCCTGGTTCTACGCGGCCAGCGTCGGCCAGCTCTCCATCCGTCACCAGTTCAAGGGACCGTGCGGGGTGCTCGCCGCGGAGAGCGCCGGCGGGTTGGACAGCCTGGCCCACGCCGTCCGGCTGGTCCGCCGGGGCACCCCGGTGGTGCTGGCCGGCGCCACCGAGTGTCCGCTGAGCCCGTACGCCCTGACCTGTCAGCTGCGCAGCGGTCTGCTCAGCACCTGCGCCGACCCGGAGCGGGCGTACCGGCCGTTCGACGTGGCGGCGAGCGGGTACGTCCCCGCCGAGGGCGGCGCCGTCTTCGTGGTGGAGGAGTGGGAGCACGCCCGCGCCCGGGGCGTCACCGGGTACGCCGAGGTGGCCGGCTGGGGGGCCAGCCACGATGCCCGGCACACCGACGGGTCCGCCGGCGGTGATGTCGGGCAGTACGCCCGGGCCATGGGGCTGGCGCTCGAGCGCGCCGGGGTCGAGCCGTCGGCGGTGGACGTCGTGGTGCCGGACGCGCTCGGCGTGCCGCGCCACGACCGGAGCGAGGCGGAGGCGCTCCGGCGGGTCTTCGGGCCCCAGCCGCCGCCGGTGACGACCCAGAAGGCGCTGACCGGCCGGGCACACCAGGGTGGCGCGGCGCTGGACGTGGCGACCGCGCTGCTCGCGATGCGCTACGGCGTACTACCGCCGTCTGCGGGGCCGGACCGCCCGGCGCCCGGCTGTGACCTGGACTTCGTCCGGGAGTCCGGTCCCCGACGGGTGGCGACCGCCCTGGTCTGCGCCCGTGGGTTCGACGGCTTCAACAGCGCGGTGCTGCTGCGCCGCACCGCCGGGTAGGGGAAGGAGGGCGACGAGATGGCCAAGGCCAGGGTGTTGTTCCTGATGAGGGTGCCGCGCGACCGCACCGAGGATTTTCTGAAGGCGTACGAGCAGATCCGCTACCAGGTCGCCGAGGGGGTGGCGGGGCACCTGGTCGACCAGGTCTGCGAGTCGACCACCGATCCGGAGCAGTGGTTGATCACGAGCGAGTGGGCCTCACTGGCCCACTTCGAGGCGTGGGAGCGTAGCCCGGCGCATCGGGAACTGGTGGCGCCGATGCGAGCCTGCATGACCGAGGCGAGGTCCATCCGGTTCGTCGTCCGCGAGGAGACGTCGGCGCGCCGGTGAGGCCCGGCCCCGGGTCGCGGTCCCGGTCCGGCGCGGACCTCCCCACCGTACGGGGAGGTGGCTCCGGCCCTCCGCCCCGTCCTCCGGCGGTTACCCGCGCCCGTCTCGGGTAACGGCGACTCGGAGGATTCGGCGGCGGAGGCGGGGATGGAGTTCGAGTCCGCGGTCCGGACGGTCGGTACGGTTCTCGACGCCGTCGGGGTGGCGATCATCCTGGTGGGCGCGCTCGCCGGCACCGGCCTGTTCGTCCGGGGGGTGCTGCGCGGCCAGCCGTTCGGCGACACCTACCGCCGGTACCGCCAGGGACTCGGCCGGGCGATCCTGCTTGGCCTGGAGTTTGTCGTCGCCGGCGACATCATTCGGAGCGTCGCCATCTCGCCCACCTTCCAGAGCGTCGGCGTCCTGGCGGTGATCGTCCTGGTCCGGACCTTCCTCAGCTTCTCGCTGGAGGTCGAGTTGCGGGGCCGCTGGCCATGGCAGGACCGCGCACCGCGTCCGGCTCGGCGGTCGGCGGGGGAGACCGACGGCGACCCGCCGGGCGGCGCCGACACCGGTGCCGCCGACCGGTAGAGCGGCACGGGTTCCCGTCCGGGAGCGGACAGGGGCGGGCGGCCGGACCCCCGCTGGTGGGAAAGGGATCCGACCACCCGCCGTCCGGGACGGTCAGGGAAGCCGCCAGACCTGGTTCGCGCCGCCGAAGCAGTCCCAGATCTGGAGCCGGGTGCCGTCGGCGGAACTGTTGTCGGTGGCGTCGAGGCACTTGTTCGACTGTGGGTTGCGCAGCACGCCGTTGCTCTGGGGTTGCCACACCTGGGCGCCGGTGCCGTTGCAGTCGTAGAGCTGCACCTTGGCGCCGTTGGCGGTCGCGCCCGCGGTGACGTCGGCGCACTTGCCCAGGGCCCGCAGCGTGCCGTCGCTGCCGATCGTCCACTGCTGGGCGTTGGTGCCGTTGCAGGTCCAGAGCTGGATCGGCGTCCCGTTGGCGGTGGAGGCGCCGGCGACGTCGACGCACTTGCCGCCGATTCCGGTGATCTGGCCGGTACGGCCCGGCGGGTTCGTACCGCCACCCATCACGGTGTCGTAGATGGCGCTCACCAGCGAGGTGGCGTCGGTGCGGTCCTGGGACAGCTCCCAGTTCATCATTCCGCCGGCGTTGGCCAGGGCCCACTGCGTCTTCCGCTTCACGGTCGGGATGCCGTTGTAACACTGCTGGGCACCGCCGACGGTGACGCAGTCGCGGTTGGCGTTGGCCGGGTCCATGCCGACGAGCGCGGAGTAGGTGTAGTAGCCGGGCCGGCTGTAGAACGGCACGCCCAGGACGGCCTTGCTGGCCGGGAGGCCCCGGGCCTTCCAGCCGTTCACGCTGTTGATCGACCAGTCGTAGTTGGCGTGCGGGCTACCGCCGTCGTACGCCATGATGTTGAGCCAGTCGACGTAGCCGAAGACGGCGGGTTGGATCCCCTCGACGTACCAGCCCTCGGAGACCACCGCGGCGGTCAGCAGCTTGCCACGGGGCCGCAGGGCTCCGCTGAGCTGCTGCATCAGCGCGGTGTAGTTGGCGGCCGAGGCGCCCGGGTCGGGGTACTCCCAGTCCATGTCGACGCCGTCGAGGTTGTACTGCTCGACGAAGCCGACCACGCTGTTGACGAACGTGGTCCGGCTCGAGGCGTTCGCGGCGAGGGCCTCGAAGGCCGAGTCGTCGCCGTTGTTCCAGCCACCGATCGCGATCGACACCTTCACGTTGTTGCGGTGCGCCAGCGACACCAGAGCGGAGAGCTTGCCGGGGTTCTCGATGGGGCGCAGTGTCCCGTTCGCGTTGGGGAGCGCGAAGGCGTAGTTGATGTGGGTGAGCTTGCCGTACTGGATGGTGTTGACGTCGCCGGACCAGGACGGCAGGTACCCGACGCTCTTGAAGTTGTTCGGCAGCACGACGGCCGCCGCCGGGGACTGCGGTCCGAGCGCGGCGGCGGTGCCGGCGACGGCCGTCGCCAGGGCGAGCCCGCCGGCCGTGAGGACGGACCGGAGGCGTCGACGTGGCGGGTACGACCGGTGCGGGCTTGCGGTGGGTGACATCGCGGGTCCCTTCTGCGGAAGGTGGCACCTCGGCGCACGCCGCTCCGCCCTCGGACGTGGCCGGGGAGTCCCGAGGGTCCCTCGTGTCCGTCGGGGGTGCGAGGGTGACATCGACGTGGCTGAGTGGCAGAAAGATTAGGAAAGTTAACTAAGGAAGTCAATCATTCCAGTTTGGTTACCGAGTGACCCGCGCCGGGCCTGGCCCGCGCCGGCCAGGCCGGGACGGGCAGCACTGCCGGCGCCGCACGCCGACGCCGAGCCGGGACGGGGGCGAAGGCGGCGGGCACGGGCAGACCGGTTGACCCGGATCTCGGTCCGCGTGGCGTGGCATCGCCGTGCGGGCCGCGTCGCTGACGCGGCCGTGCGCACCGGCGGCTGGGTCGAGGGAGAGCGCCAGCGGCCCCATCGTGTGGGCGGCGTCGCTGACGCGGCGCGCCGCCGTCTGGCCGGCTCGGTGCGCCGTCCGGACGGGTGGTCGCCGGGGTGCCGAGGCCCGGTCAGGCCGCCCGTCGCGGGTCGCGGACCCGGACCGGGGCGGACCCGCGGTCGGCCTCGACCGTGACGGAGCCGGAACCGAGCCGCGCGGTCGGGGCGGAACCCGGCAGCAGGCGAAGCCGGGGCGGGTCGGGCTGGTCGTCCTCCTCGAACCTGACCCGCCAGCCGGCGCGGCCCCGCAGCCCCGGGGGCTCGCCGGGGTCGTGCCGCCGGCGCGACAGTCCGAGGATGAGCAGGTAACCGGCCAGGATGAACCCGTGGCTGAGGAGTCGGCCGGGGTCGACCCGTCCCGCGATCAGATCGTTGGCGGAGAGCAGGGTGAGGACGGCGACGAACGCGGTGAGGGTCGGCAGCAGCCCCTGCGGGCGGGTTCGGCGTAGCGCGATCCAGGCGAAGCCGGCGCCGAGCGCGACGTTCCACGCGGCCGACTCGTGCCAGAGGTGGTTCGGGCCGCCGCCGAGCACGACCTCCAGCCCGTGCGGGTGGCCGGCGTCCCCGATCCCGGCGATCTGAGCCGCACCAAGCAGGAACTGGGCGACCCCGACGACACCGAGGGCGCCCCAGAGTGTCCGGCCGGACCGGGTGTTACGGGGACCGGGTGCGGCGTCGAGGAGTCTCGCGTCGATCTCGGGCGGTGGCGGGACCAGACTGGTCCGGGCCAGCCGGTTGAGCGCCGCCGCGCTCTCGAGCCAGGCCCGGCACTCCGCGCAGTCGGCCAGGTGGCGATCCGTCGCCGCCCGATCCTCGGGCGTCTCCTCGCCGTCCAGTCGCGCCGACAGTGCCTCTCGATACCGTTCGCACCCCACACCGTCATAGTCGGACCAGCGGCGGGCCTGGTTCCCGCCGGGGGTAGCGGAGCTCCTTCCGTCCCGGGTAGGGGCGGTCTTTCCCATGCCGGGCGGGGGTACTCGTCGGCGGGCGGCCCCGGTAGCGTGAAGGCATGCCTTCCCCCGGCGTCGACGGCGACGAGATCACACGCTGGGCACTTGCCGCCAGGGCCGGAGACCGCGCGGCGGCGGCGGCCTTCATCCGGGCCACCCAGCACGACGTCCACCGGTTCGTCTCCCACCTGGTCGGCCCGGGTGAGGCGGAGGACCTGACCCAGGAGACGTACCTGCGGGCGATGCGCGCGCTGCCCCGCTTCGCCGGCCGCTCGAAGGCGCTGACCTGGCTGTTGGCGATCGCCCGGCGGACCTGCGCCGACCACGTCCGGCTCGCCATGCGCCGGCCCCGGGTGGCGGCGCTGCCGGACTGGCAGCTCGCGGCCGACGCCGAACAGGCCCGGGACGCCGTCGGCTTCGCCGGCGCGGTCGAGCTGGTCCGGCTGCTGGAGGACCTCCCTCAGGACCGGCGTGAGGCGTTCGTCGCCACCCAGGTGGCCGGCCTGAGCTACGCCGAGGCGGCCGAGGTCTGCGACTGCCCGGTCGGCACCATCCGGTCCCGGGTGGCCCGGGCCCGGGAGGATCTCGTGGCGGCGATGCGTGCCGACCAGCCCGGCCGGCACCTCCGGTCGACCAGCTGACCGCCGCGGCCTCGAGGCCGCGGCGTCCACCGGTGGTCGGGCCCTGACCATGTGAGCTCTCCCGTCTGCCGCCGGTCGTACCGCCATCGGACCTGGGCGACGGGACCGCGCCGGCGGGTGGTGCCGACCACAATGGGGCGGGCTTCCTTTCCGCCATAAAGCGGTACGGATCGTCGCCGGGGATTCGGCCGACGGCGGCGGACATTTCTGGGGCGGATACGGACGATTAGCGTGCGTGCCCCGGATGGGATTTCGATCCGGCCCGTCGGCCTCGGTGGAGGGTTGGGTGTGCCGTAACGGTCGGCTCTGGTGGCGGGCCCGGAGCCGACCCCGGCCGCGCGCCGTGAGCAGGGCGCAGGTGCAGGATGCAAGGCGCCCTCGCCGCCATGGTCGGGGTCCGGGTGTGCGTCCGCATATGCGGGGTACGGAGTGCGTCAGACCACTGCGGTAACGAATGTCTTGACTTCCCATCCTGGGCGAGCGCATCGTGGGAATCCCTGATGTTGCGGGGTTTTCGACGGTCGACACATTCCCCGGCGGCCGGGACATTGCCGGCGAGTGTGTGCGCCAACCGCGCCCGCGGCGTCGGCCAGGAGGCGATTATGGAACTTCGCCCGTTTACTGGTACCTATCTCACCGACCCGGCCGCCGTCTGGCATGACCTGCTGCGTCGCGATCCGGGCGTGCACTACGCCGAGGATCTTGGAATGTGGCTGATCAGCCGACACGAGCACGTGCGTGAGGCCTTCGCCGATCCGGAGAGCTTCGGTAACGCGCTGACGCTGGCGCCGGTCTACGAGATGTGCCCGGAGGCGCTCGAGGTGCTGGCGCGGCTCGACGTGCCGCCGACCACCGCGGCGGCCGACGCGCCGGTCCACACCCGGACCCGGCGGGCGTTGCGGGCGGCCTTCGCCGCCACGGCCGGCCGGGTCGAGGCCTGGTACGGGCCGATCGTGCGCCGCCGCGTCGAGCAGCTGGTCTCCGGGTTGGCTCGGCGGCGCGGTGAGGTGGTCGATCTCGTGCCCGAGTTCACCGCCATCCTGCCCCTGCTCGTGGTGGTGGACATCCTCGGCGTACCCGAGCGGGACGTGTCGCGGATCCGCGGCTGGGCGGACGGCCAGATCGCCCTCGTCTGGGGCCACCCCGAGCCAGCGGAACAGGTCAGGCTCGCCCGGGGGCTGTTGGAGTTCTGGCACTACTGTCAGGATCTCGTCGCACGTCGGAACGCCGAGGGATCCGGCGGGGACGACTTCGTCAGCCGGGCGCTGCGCCACCGGGACGGCCGCGACGACGTCCTCACCCTGACCGAGGTCGCCAGCATGGCGTTCAACCTGCTCGTCGCGGGGCACGAGACCACCGCCGGGCTGCTCGCCCACGCGCTGGACCAGGCGCTGTCCGTACCGGAGCGCTGGCGGTGGCTCGCCGCCGTACCGGAACGCCTGCCGGGCTTCATCGAGGAGGTGCTGCGGTACGGCCCGGCGATCGACGGCTGGCTGCGGGTGACCCGCCGGCCGGTGACGATCGGCGGCGTCGCCATCCCGGCCGGGGCGCGGTGCCTCCTGCTGATCGGCGCCGCGAACCGCGACCCCGCCGTCTTCACCGAACCGGACCGGTTCGATCCGGCCCGGCCCGCGCTGCGAGATCATCTTTCCTTCGGTCACGGGCCACATTTCTGCATCGGGGCCGCGTTGGCCCGGCTGGAGGCGGACATCGCCCTGAGGCGACTCGCCGAGGCAATTCCGGGGCTGCGGCTGGCGGATGGGCACGTCACCGCGTACAAGCCCAATCTCGCGTTCCGCGCGCACCGGATGCTGCCGGCGGTCGTCGACGCTGACGTCCGGGCGGTCTGAGCCGTCCGGGCGTCCCGGCCGGTGGGGCACGATCACGAATCGCCTCGCGCCGTGCCTGCCGGTCGCGCCCCGAGCCGGGCACCGGCGGCGGCAGAGATCCATTCTCGGAGTCAAGTAGCCCGGCGTAGGAGGTTTTTCACTTGCCGTCAACGATGAGTGGTGCGCACGTCTTCACAGAGCGTGGCTCGGACCGTAAGAATTGGCCCCGGCAAATGTTGGATCATGATCTTCAGTTAGCTGACCCGTGATCCTCGAATTGATCAAATCGCTGACGTGATCGAATCGCCGACGCGCGAAGGTGAGTAATGGATGCTGCGTCCTCCGCGGGTACCGCGGATTTGACGGCCGCCCGACTGTTTCAACGGGAACTGCGCCGCTGGCGTACCCGTCGGGGACTGACCCAACGCGCCCTCGCCGACCGGGTCCGGTTCAGCCGGGAGACCGTGGCGGCGGTCGAGGCGGGCCGTCGCTACGGCAGTCAGGAACTGGCCATCCGGTGCGACCAGGTGCTCGGCACCGGCGGACGGCTCGCCGAGCTGTGGCCGAGGGTGGCGGAGGAGCAGCTGGCCGCCGATGGCCGGCGGGGCCCCCGCCCGGCCGGCGCCGAGCGCCTTCGCGCGCCCGGTTCGGCGGCGGATCCGGAGGCGCGGGAGCGGCGCGCCGTGGTCGAGGCGATCGACGAGCTACGCGAGTTGATCGACCAGATGCTGCGGGTGCACTTCCCCGCCGCGGAGGAGCGGCCACTCGTGGCCGGGTCCGAGCAGCGGGCACCGACCGCGGAGCGGGCGCTCCCCTCCGCGCCGAGCCCGCCGCCCGCCGCCCACCGCCCGGCGCGGCTGCCCTGTCCGGCCGAGCCCGGCGCGGGGCGGGAGTCCCGAGTCGACCGTCCGGGACGGACGGTGGCGGCCGCCGAGTCGTCCGCCGACCGACGGACGCGCGCCGTGGCCGCGTGGCCGGCGGTGGAGTCCCGGCGGGGCCGGACCGGCGCGACGCGGTGGCAGCGCTGAGCCGTAAACCGACCACCGTGCCGTCCGGGCGTGCGGACCCCGGTCACGACCGATGGCCGGGGCGGTTCCGGCACCAAGGACGTGATGGACGACGGTGACGGTGGGTTCGAGCCCAGGTACAGATAGTGGTACGACCTGTTTGTACCACCGGGAACCCTGGTCATCCGTCACCGCCGTCCGGCGAAATGGGATTTGCTTACTGCAACATGCAGATCTCCTCAATGACGAGCCGCGGGAGTCAAGCTTGGCCTCGACCACCAGATCCCACGCGGCCCGGCTCCAGTCCGTACGTCGACGCGGCTGGAAGATCGCCTCACGGATGCGCATCATCGTGGCCGCTCCGTTGGTGGCGGTCGTCGGGTTCGCCGGTTTGGCGCTCGCCGACAGCGTCCGGCAGGCGGCCCGGGCGAGCGACCTGGGTCTCCTTGCCGAACTCGGTGCGGAGGCGGGCCGACTGGCCTACCAGCTCCAGCGTGAGCGCGCCGCCGCGGCCGACCTGCTGACCTCGGCCAGCCCACGACAGCAGGACACCTACATCCGGCAGGCGGCCGAGACAGACGTCGTCGTCGCCCGCTACCACCGGCAGCGCGCACGGATCTCGGAGGTCTCCTCGGCCCCCGCGGCCGTGTTGAGCCGGGTGGACAAGGCGCTGGCCGGTCTCTCGCCACTGCGGACCCAGGTGCGGACGGCGGCGCACGCCGCCGTCTCGGCCACCACCTTCAGCTACCGGATCATCATCGCCGACCTGCTCGCCTACCGTGAGGCGATCGCCCAGGGCGTGGCGTCGGCCGAACTCGCGGACGGCATCCGCGCCGCGGCCGCGCTGTCCAAGACCGCCGAGGCGCTCGGCCAGCAGCAGGTCGCCGTCCTACGGGCGATCGCAGCCGGGCAACTGACCCCGGCGATGCAGCAGGACATCACGGCGGCGCGGACCGGCTTCACCGAGGCGAGTCTCTCCTTCCTCGCCCTGGCCCGGACCGAGTGGGACATCTGGTGGGAACGGGCGGGCAGCGGCAAGGAGGCGCTGGCGCTGCAGCGCCTCCAGGACGAGGTCTCGCGGGCCGAGATCGGCGCCCCGCTCGACGTCGACATCACCGCCTGGATCGCCGCGACGCAGAGTTGGTCGGCCCGCCTCTTCGACGTCCAGCAGCGGGTGGACGACGCGGTGCTCGCCGACGTCGACGCGGCCCGGGTCGAGCAGCGGTGGCGGGCCGTCGTCGAGGCGGCGGCGATGGCGGTGGCGCTGCTGCTGACCGTCCTGGTGACCTGGGCGGTCGCCCGGCAGATCACCCGCCGGTTGCGCCGGCTGCGGGACGCGGCGCACGCCGTCGCCTTCACCGAGCTGCCGGCGATGGTCGCGGAGCTGCGGAACATCGCCAGCAGCGGCATTCACCCCGAGGCGCTGGCCCGCCAGTACGCGTCCCCGCTGGAGACCTCCAGCGACGACGAGATCGGCGAGGTCGGCCAGGCCTTCACCGCGGTGCACCAGGCGGCCGTCCGTACCGCCGCCGAACAGGCGGTGATGCGGGCGAACATGGCGGACATCTTCGTACACCTGAGTCGGCGCGAACAGCGCCTCGTCGACGCCGTGCTCGCCCAGGTGGACCGGGTCGAGCAGGACGAGACCGACCCGGAACGGCTGCAGCAGCTCTACAAACTGGACAGCCTGGCGACCCGGATGGGCCGGATCAACGCCAGCCTCCTGGTGCTCGGCGGCGTCGGCGTCGGCCGGGTCCGGCACGAGGACGTGCCGATGCAGAAGGTCGTCCAGGCAGCCCTCTCACAGATCGAGCACTACACCCGGGTCCGGCTCGGGGTGGTCGACCCGGACGTGGCGGTCGCCGCCGACAAGGTGGACGAGGTGGTGCACCTGCTCGCTGAGCTGATGGACAACGCCACCGCGTACTCGCCACCGGAGACCGACGCCTGGGTGACGGCGCGCAGTCTCGGGGACCGGGTGATCGTGCAGATCAGCGACGAGGGCGTGGGCCTGTCGCCGAAACGACTGGCCCAGCTCAACGAGGTGCTGTCCCGACCGCCGGCGACCGACGTGGCGGCGGTCCGGGCGATGGGCCTGGTGGTGGTTGGGCAGCTCGCCGCCCGGCTCGGCATAACCGTCGAACTGCGCCCCGGGCCCCGGCTCGGCACGATCGCCGAGGTCTCTCTGCCGGCGGCGCTGATCCGGCCCGCGCCGCCCGAGCCCCGGCTGCTGGCACCGGGCCGGCTCGCCGCCGTACCCGACACGCGGGGGCGGGACGTTCCCACCCCGACCTACCCGTACCCGCCGGTACCGGAGGCACCGGCCCGCAGACCGCCGGCCGAGCGGGCGCTGCCGGCCGGGTCGGTCTTCCGACCGGCGGCCCGGTCCACCGACCGAGGTGACGACGCGACCCAGGAACTCGTCATCTTCCAGCAGGTCAACCACTGGTTCCAGACCGACCGGGGCTCCTCGCCGGCGGTGGCGGTGACCACCGCGAACCGAGCGGCGCCCGGGGAGGGAGCGAGCCGGGCGGATGGCCGCGCTGGCTGGGGCTGGCAGACCCGGGCGGACGAGGGATGGCGGGCCGCGAGCGGGCTCGCCAACCCCGAGATCACCGCCACCACCCCCTCCGGGCTACCGATCCGCCAACCGCAGCGGCACCTCGTGCCGGGCGGCGTGGCGCCCGTACCCCGGCAGTCCCAGGGCGCCGACCGCCGCGACCCGGCGGAGGTCGCCAACGCGATGTCCGCGTACGCCCGCGGTGTGGCCGCCCGCCGTCCCCGGCTGGTGAACTCCGCCGCGACAAGCGACTCGACAGGGAGTACCACGTGACCAACCAACGCGACCTGGGCTGGATGCTGGACAGCTTCGTCGAACGGGCCCCGGAGGTCAGCCACGCCATCGCCATCTCCGCGGACGGCCTGATGGTGGCGTCCACCCGGAACCTTCCGCCGGACCGGGCCGACCAGCTCGCCGCCACCGGCAGCGGCCTGGTCAGTCTGCTCCGCGGCGCCGCCGGCTTCTTCGAGGCGGGTGCGGTGATCTCCAACGTCACCCAGCTCGAGGGCGGCTTCATGTTCTCGATGGCCTTCAACGACGGTGCCTCGTTACTGGTCCTCGCGGCGCCGAACTGCGACGTCGGCAAGGTCTCGTACGAGATGACCGAACTGGCGAACCGGATCGGCGACGTGTTGACCCCGGTCGCCCGGTCCGCGCTCCCCCACGGCCGGTGAACCAGGGCGTCCGATCGCCGCCGGCCCAGCCCGGTCCCGCCACCCCCGACTCCCCAGCATCCTCTCTCACCCCCTCTTATGGAGACGCCATGCCTTCTTCTACCGGGACCAGCCGTCGCCGGGCACTCGCCGGCGCCGTGCTCGCCCTCGGGTTGACCCTGGCCGCCACCGGCTGCAACAGCGGCGCCGCCGGCGACACACCAGGGACGATAAAGATCGGACTTCTCGCCTCACTCTCCGGCACCTACGAGGCCGTCGGTACGGAGATCCGGGACGGGTTCGAGCTCTACCTGCGGATGCACGACAACAAACTCGGCGGCCACAAGGTCGAGCTGATCGTCGCCGACGAGGGGAACGGCGCGCCCACCGCCGTACCCGCGGCGACAAAGCTGATCAAGCAGGACCGGGTGGATGTGCTGACCGGCATCGTCGGTGGCGGTTCGGTGGCCGCCGTCTATCCGCTGCTCACCGAGGCGAAGATTCCGTTCGTCGGCTCGAACGGCCGGCCCGAGCTCAAGGACGTCTCCCGCATCTGGACCACCTCCTACCTCTCCGACGAGCCCGGCGCGGCCATCGCGGAGTACGTACGGGACAACGTCAAGGGCGAGGTCTTCGCGATCGGCCCCGACTACCAGGGCGGTTGGGACGAACTACGCGGCTTCACCGAGACCTTTACCAAGATCGGCGGCAAGCTCGCCAACCCGGACGGCAAGACGCTCTGGACCCCGTTCCCGCAGACCACCAACTTCACCCCCTACTTCGCCCAGATCAAGGCGTCCGGCGCCGAGGCGGTCTACACGTTCTACGCCGGCAGCGCCGCGGTCGACTTCGTCAAGCAGTACGCCCAGTCCGAGATCCGGGACCTGCCGCTCTACGCCGCCGGCTTCCTGACCGAGGGCAGCGTGCTGGCCGCCCAGGGCGAGGCGGCGAAGAACATCTTCTCGGTGCTGAACTACTCGCCCGACCTGGACAACGCGGAGAACAGGTCCTTCGTCGCCGCGTGGAAGGAGACCCACGACGGTTTGCCGACCACCTACGCGATGGCCTCGTACGACGCGGCGGCGGTGCTGGACAAGGCGATCGCGGCGGCGGGGAAGGACCCCACACCGGAGGAGATCAACAACGCGATCGCCGGGTTGGGCCAGATCGACAGTCCACGGGGGACCTGGCAGTTCTCCCCGACGACCCACTCGCCGGTGCAGAAGTGGTACCTGCGGCAGGTCCGCCAGGACGGCCGGGCGCTCTCCAACACGGTCGTCGGTGATCTGGCGACCGTGGGCGGATGACCGGCCACGCGGCGCCGCTGACCGACTCGGTCGACCCGTACCTGATCCCGGCCCTGGATGGTGTCGCCTACGGGTTGCTGCTCTTCGTCGCGGCGTCCGGACTGGTGCTCTGCTTCGGGGTGGCGAACATCCTCAACCTGGCGCACGGCACCCTCTACGCGATCGGCGCGTACACCGTGGCGGCGCTGACCGACGGCGGTTGGGGCACCCTGGCATTGGCGCTGGTCGTCGGGGTCGCCGTCGGGGCCGGCGCGGGTGGTCTGCTCGCCGGGCTGCTCGCCCCGGTCGCCCGGCGGGACCACCTCACCCAGGCGCTGCTGACCTTCGGCGTCGCGCTGGCCGGTGGTGCGGTGCTGGTTGCCGTCTTCGGCCCGGACAACCTGCCGGTGCGGATCCCGCCGTCCCTGGAGGGGACCGTGGAGGTGGCCGGCCACCGGTACGCCGCGTACCGGCTGGTCTTCATCGGCGTCGCCGCGCTGATCGCGGCGGTGCTCGCGCTGGTGGTGGCCCGGACCCGGGTCGGCATGCTGGTGCGGGCCACCGTCGACGACGCCGACATGGTCGCCTGCCTCGGGGTGAACCCCGCCCGGATCCGGCTCGGGGTTCTCGCGGTCGCCGGCGGGCTGGCCGGGGCGGCGGGAGTGCTCGGCGCGCCGATCATCGGTCCGGCGCCGACCACCGCCGACACCGTGCTGCTGCTCTCGCTCGTGGTGGTGGTGCTCGGCGGTCTCGGCTCCGTCCGCGGCACGCTGCTGGCGGCCCTGGCGGTCGGCGAGATCCAGACCCTGGGCGTCGCGCTCGCGCCGGCGGTCGCGCCGTTCCTGCTCTTCGCCGCGATGGCGGTGGTGCTCGCGGTCCGGGCCCGGGGGCTGCGGGCACGGTGGCCGCGGCTTCGGCCTCGCTGGGGAGGTGCGGCGTGACCCCGACCCTGGGACGTCGGCTCGGCCAAGCCGGGACCGTCGGCGCCCTCGCCGTCGCGGTGGCGGCGCCATGGCTCACCGATCCGTACACCACCTCGCTGCTGGCCCGTACCCTCGTGCTCGGTCTGGTCGGGGTGAGTGTCGCCCTGCTCACCGGCATCGCGGGGCTGCCGACACTCGGTCAGACCGGGCCGTACGCCGCCGGCGCGTACGCCGGTGCCGTCGTCGGACTGCACGTCTCCCCGGTCGGGGTGGTGCAGGTGCTGGTCGGCGCGGCGGCAGGCGCGCTCTTCGGCGCCCTCACCGTGCCGCTGGTGGTCTACGCCCGGGGTGTCGTCGTCCTGATGATCACCCTTGCCATCGGTGAGCTGACCGTGACCGCCGCCAGTCGGTGGCGGTCGGTGACCGGAGGGACGGACGGCCTCGCCGGGATGCCGGCGGTCCAGCCCGTCTGGGGTATGGGTGTGCTGGACAGCGACCGGGCACGCTACCTCTACATCCTGATCGTCGTCGCGGTGGTGGTGGCGGTCGTGCTGACCGTGCTGCGTACCCCGGCCGGACTGCTGCTGCGGGCCAGCCGGGACGACGAGGCACGGATGCGGGCCAGCGGGCACCGGGTCACGGGCTATTTCGCGGTGGCGTTCGTGGCCGCCGGGGCGCTGGCCGGGATCGCGGGGTCCCTGCTGGTCACCGCCCAGCAGTACGTCTCCCCGGCCGACTTCGGGTTCGAGGTCTCCGCCCTGCTCCTGCTCGGTGTGGTGATCGGCGGTGCGACCTCGGTCGGCGGCGCGATCGCCGGTACCGCGCTGGTGCTCGCGGTCCGGGACTGGTTCGCCGGCCTGCTGCCCGGTCAGGCCCCGCTGCTGCTCGGCGGGCTGTTCGTGGTGACCGCATACCTCTTCCCCCGGGGCGTGGCAGGCTTCTCCGCCGGGGTCGCCACCCTGCTCCGGACCCGTACGCGCCGGGGCACGGCGCGACCGGACCCGGGCGGTCCCGGTGAGGGTCCCGTGCCGGCCCTCGCCGCGCCGGTCCGCGGCGGACGCGCCCACCGGGGACCGGGGGCGGGGACGTGACCGGGATGGCCGACGTTCGGGTCGGGTCAGGGGCCGCCGGTCCGCCCGCGCTGCTGACCGCCACGGCGGTGACCCGGCGGTACGGGTCTCTGACCGCGGTCGACGCGGTGGACCTACGGGTCGTCGAGGGGGAGCGGCACGCGCTGATCGGTCCGAACGGGGCTGGGAAGACGACCCTGCTCGACCTCGTCGGCGGCGCGACCCGCGTCGACGACGGCCGGATCGACTTCGCGGGTCGGGACGTCACCCGGCTCGGGCCGGCGCGCCGTGCCCGGCTCGGTATCGGCCGCATCCACCAGCGTCCCGCCGTGTGGTCCTCGCTGACCGTCCGGGAGAACGTCGAGGTGGCCGCCTGGCGGCGGGTCGGCGGGCTGCGCAGGGTGGCCACGCCGGGGCGGTTCCGCCGCCGGTTGCGGGAGCCGGCGCTGGCGCTGCTCGACCGGGTCGGCCTCGCCGACCTGGCGACCAGCACCGCGGCGCACCTCTCCCACGGGCAGCGGCGACTGCTGGAGATCGCGATGGCGCTCGCCAACCAGCCCCGCCTGCTGCTCCTCGACGAGCCGGCGGCTGGGCTCTCCGGCGTCGAGGTGCAACGGCTGGCCGCCCTGCTGGCGGGGCTGCCCCGCGAGGTCTCGGTGCTGCTGGTGGAGCACCGGCTGGATCTCGTGTACGCGCTCGCCGACACCGTCACCGTGCTGTACGACGGCCGCCGGGTCGCCAGCGGCGGGCCGGCCGAGATCCGCGACTCGCCGGAGGTCCGGCGGGCCTACGCCGAGGCGGTGCGCTGATGTTGCGGGTGACCGGCCTTCACGCCGGCTACGACGGCGGCACGGTGTTGCACGACGTCAGCCTGGAGGTGGCGGTCGGGGCGGTCCAGGCGGTGGTCGGCCGCAACGGCGCGGGGAAGAGCACCCTGGTGCACACGGTCGCCGGTCTGCTGCGGCCGTACCGGGGCGAGGTCCGGGTCGACGGGATCGACCTGACCGGCCGTCCCGCGTACCAGGTGGCCCAGGCCGGCGTCGCACTGGTGCCGCAGGGCCGGCGGGTGTTTCCCCGGCTGACCGTGGCCGAACACCTGACCCTCGCCTCCGGCGTCCGGCGTCCCCGTGCCGCGCAGTCCGGTCCCGTCTGGACCGTGCCGCAGGTGCTGGAGCTGCTGCCCCGGCTGGGGGAACGGCTGCGGCACCGTGGTGACCAGCTTTCCGGTGGCGAGCAGCAGATGCTCGCGATCGCCCGGGCGTTGCTGACCCGGCCCCGGGTCCTCCTCCTCGACGAGCCGGGCGAGGGGCTCGCCCCGGACCTGGCGGCCCGGATCCGGGACCTCGTCGGCCGGCTGGCCTCGGCCGGGTTGAGCATTCTCCTCGTCGAACAGCAACTCGCGCACGCGATCGAGGTCGCCGACCAGATCGCCGTGCTCGACTACGGCCGGCTGGTCTTCACCGCCTCCACGGCCGTGGTACGTGCCGACCCCGCTCCGGTCGAGGCGTTGCTGAGCGTGGCCGGCACAGCCGTTTCGGACCGGACCGGTCCGGTCGATCCGGGGTCGACCCCGATCGGCGTCGACCCCGTCCCACCCGTACCTGTGGGCAGGGCAGGCGGGCAACCCGGCCAACCCGGTTCCCCGACCCCGCCCAGCCCGTCGCCGGCCTCGACCGCGGCACCCCCATCCTCGTCCGCACCCTGACGTACGCCGTACCACACCTTGCGTCGCCCCTCCGGTGCCGACGCCGATGCCGCATGGCCGGCGCGTCGTCATCGATCATTATCAGGGAGGTACCGACAGTGACTTCCACCCCTGTCCAGACCGGTTACGCCTTCGACAACCGCTCGCCCGAAGCCGAGGCGCAGATGCGGGCCCTGGAGGCGTTCCTCGATCCGATAACGGCGGACCGGCTCGCCGCCCCGATCCTCACCCCCGGCGCGCGCTGCTGGGAGGTGGGCGCCGGAGGCGGGTCGATCGCCCGGCTGATGTCCCGGGTCGTCGGGCCGACGGGACTGGTCGTCGCGACCGACATCGAACCCTCGCACCTGGTCTCGGAGGGCAATCTCGTGGTCCTGCGGCACGACGTCCGGGACGGGGCGCCCGAGGGCGGACCCTTCGACGTGATCCACGCCCGGCTCGTCCTGCTGCACCTGCCGGAGCGGCGCCGGGTGCTGGCCGAGCTGGTCCGGGCCCTGGCCCCGGGCGGCTGGCTGGTCGTGGAGGAGTTCGACTGTACGGCGGGGCTGCGGGTGCTCACCGCGCCGACCGACGACGCGGCGAAGCTCTTCCAGGAGGTGATGGAGGCGACGCTCGGCATCCTGCGGGACCGGGGCGCGGACCTGGCCTGGGCGCAGGACGTCCACACCGAGATGGTGTTGGCCGGTCTCGTCGACGTCGACACCATCACCCACTCGCAGAGCTGGCCCGGCGGCTCCACCGGCGCGTCGCTGCACGCGACGAACTCTCGGCAGCTCGAGCCGCGACTGCTGGCCACCGGGCTGTCGCCGAGCCAGTTGGAGCTCTTCCGGGAACTCGCCGAGGACCCCGCCTTCGCCTCGCTGTCGTACCAGTTCGTCTCCACCCGGGGGCGCCGGCCGCTCGGGTCGTAGTCCCCGTCGTCGGCCGGGCCGGTGCGGCCCGTTCCCCCGGCCCGGCCGGCAACCTGCCGCCCGCGGTGCGGACGACCCCCGGCTCGCCGACCTGCACCGCGCACCACCGCGCCCCGCTGCCGGCGGGTCGTCGGCCACCTGGCGCCCCCGGCGGCCCGGCACGTCCCGGGTGGCGCGTGACAACTCGTCGCGCCCGTCGACGAGCGCGACGCGGTGACGGCCGCCGACCGGGGATCTTCCGCGCCCGGATGGCTGGGCCGGCACGCCGGGAACCGCCGACGGATCCGATCCGTCAGAGCGGGCATGAGCGGAAGGTGGATAGTGCGGGCGGCCCTGGCCGGCCTGCTGGTGGTGCCGGTCGCGGCCTGTGCGCGCGTCGACGCCGGAGAGGTCGGCGGAACGGCGATCGGTGGCCTTGGTGGCGACGGTAACGAGGTGGTCCTCCGGGTGGAGCAGACCGGTGGGCTTCTTCCCCCGGCAGCTCTGTTCGGTCGCCTGCCGGTGGTGACGGTCTACGCCGACGGCCGGGTGTTCACCGAGGGCCCCCAGACGCTGGCCTTCCCCGGACCCGCGCTGCCGAACATCGAGCTGCGGCGTATCACCGTCGAGGACGTCGACGCGCTGGTGGCGCGCGCCCGCGCCGCCGGGGTGGGCTCCGGCGTCGATCTCGGCCATCCCGCCGTCGCCGACGCGCCCTTGACCCGCTTCACCCTCACCGTCGCCACCGGCACCGAGGTTCTCGAGGTGTACGGGCTGGTCGAGGGCGACCAGCCGGCGGATGGTCTGACCGAGGCGCAGCGGGCCGGCCGGGCGAAGCTGCGGGACCTGCTCGCCGCGCTCACCGACCTGCCCGGGACGTTGGGTTCGGACCGGGTCGGTGCGGCCGAGCCGTACGCCCCGTCGGCGGTCGCGGCGCTGGCGTCACCCTGGCACGGCGATCCGGCGGGATCGCCCGCCTCGTCGGCGGTCGCCTGGCCCGGTCCGGCGCTGCCGGGGCCCCCGCTGCGGTCGGGTCTGGAGCAGGGGTGCGTCGTGGTACGGGGCGACGCCGCGACGGAGCTGCTGACGCTGGCCGCGAAGGCGAACGCCCAGACCCCGTGGACGTGGGGCGACGACCGGTGGAGCGTCGTGCTGCGTCCGCTGCTCCCCGACGAGACGGAGTGTGCCGACCTTGCAGCCGATTAGTTCCCCGGCCTTCCAACCGATCAGCCTGCCGGGATTCCAGCCGATCAGGTCACCCGAGCGCCCGGTCGGACCGACCCGGACACGACCGCGCCGGCGCACAATGGGGGACGCGACGGCGTTGACGCGGACCAACCTGTTCCCGGTGCCGGCCAGCGACGCGGATCGGGCCGGAGGGGATGGTGCCCGGGCCACGCGCGGTCCGGACGGTCGTCCCCCCGACCGATAGCCGGCGCCGTCGCCGGAGGGCCGGCGAGAGAGGCGAGGCGATGGAGCAGTCGCGGCGTGTTGCGGTGGACCCGCCGGAGACCAGCGCGAGCGTGGCGCTCGGTCCCCAACTACTCGGTTGGCGGTACCGGCCGGACGCACGGGACTGGGACATTCCTCGCCTGCTGGAGATCGCCGAGCCGCCGGAGTCGATTCGGCAGATGACCGTCGAGCAGGTGTTGACCGAGACGCCGTACTTCTCGGACTGGCGGGCGTACCTCGTCTTCTGGCGCTGGCTCAAGACGCAGCGGGCGCCGCGGACGACGCGCGACTCGGCTCCGGCCTGGGAACTGCCGATCCAGCTCGACCAGGGGCAGACCGGACACTGTGTGGGGTTCGGCTGGGCCGGCTGGGTGGACGCCACGCCGGTCGCCGGTACGTACCAGAACGCCGACGCACACGCCCTCTACTACGAGTGCAAGGTCATCGACGGGGAGCCGGGCCGGGAGAACGGTTCGACCGTCCGGTCCGGCGCCCTGGCCGTGCGGGAGCGGGGTCGGCTCGCCGCGTTCGCGTTCGCCCACACCCTCGCCGAGATCGACGAGTGGATCGACACCCAGGGGTCGATCGTGGTGGGGACCATGTGGACGGCGGACATGTTCGATCCGGACGAGAACGGGTTCGTCAGGCCGACCGGGGCGGCGGCCGGCGGGCACTGCTACCTGATGCTCGACCGGATCGAGGACGAGGACGCGTACCTGTTCCAGAACTCCTGGGGCGCGGCCTGGGGACAGGGTGGGCGGTTCAAGATGCGTCGCGGCGACTTCGACGGCCTGCTCCAGGACCGCGGAGAGGCCTGCTGCGCGGTGGAGCTGCCACATTGAGCCGGGGCGGACCCGCGGGAGTACGGGGGTCGGGAGACCGGTGGCCCGGCGGGAGGTGACCGAGCGTGACAACGGGCGGTCGTATCCCGCCGCGCCCGGCGACCAGATCGTGGTGCGGTTGGACGAGACGCCGAGTTCTGGCTACCGATGGCGGCTCGACGGGGTCGACGAGCGCGTGCTCGTCCCGGCCGGGGACGGCTTCCGATCCGAGGCGGGTGGGCTGGGCGCCGGCGGACGTCGTCAGCTCCGGTTCGACGCGGTCGGCCCGGGCCGGACGATCCTGCGGTTGTCGTTGCGGCGCGGCTGGCCGCCGGACGAGCGGCCTGTCCGCCGGTTTGAGGTGACCATTACCGTACGGTGACGAGGTCGTGCCGGTGTGGATGACCGGACCCGGGTGGCGGGGCGTACGACGCGTCGGTCGCCGGACAGGTATTGACATCTATCTATTTCTGTGGATACGGTGACGTCGCCGTGGGACCTGACAGTTGCTTCCTGCCAACCGCAAGGAGTGCTCCATGATCAGCGCCCGCGTCAGCGACCTCGTCACCTCGTTGTTCCGGATCGTGGTCGGCCTGTTGTTCGCCCTGCACGGCACCGCCTCCCTCTTCGGGGTCTTCGGTGGCAACCGTGGTAGCGGTGAGGCGATCCCGCTCGGCACCTGGCCGGGATGGTACGCCGCGGTCATCCAGTTTGTCGGCGGTGCGCTGGTGCTCGTCGGGCTGGGCACCCGGGTCGCGGCGCTCGTCTGCTCCGGGTCGATGGCCTACGCCTACTTCGTGGTGCACCAGCCGGAGGCGCTGCTGCCGCTGAACAACGGCGGCGAGCTCGCCGCCCTGTTCTGCTGGTCCTTCCTACTCGTCGCCGTGCTCGGTGGCGGACGGTGGTCGATGGACGCGGTGCTCGCCCGGCTCCGGAACCGGGCCGCCGTCGAGGAGACCGAACCGGTCGCCGCGTCGGCCCGGTAGCGGGGGTTCGCCGCTCCCGGCCCGGACCACGTGCCGGCCCGGCCGCCTTCTGGCCGGGCCGCCGCCATAACGCGGTAGACCCGCGCGGGCGGCCGACTCGCCGCGACCTCCCGCCCACCCCGGCCGTATCGCCGGGGTACCGCACCCTGTCTCTCCGCCTCGGAGACGGCGCCCGGTCGCCTCGCGCCAGGGAACGGCCACCGCCGGCTTGCCACCGGGCCGGGGTGGTGGGGGTGACCCGGGGTGTGGCGGAGCCACGCTGACCGGCAGGATGATGAGCCGTCAGCGTGGGAGGAGACCAGATCGTGACGACCGACGTGTACGTACTCGACGCCGTCCGGACCCCGATCGGCCGGTACGGTGGCGGTCTGGCGGGAGTACGCCCCGACGACCTTGCGGCGCACGTGGTGGGAGAACTCGTGCGGCGTAGCCCAGACCTCGATCCGGCCCGGATCGACGACGTCATGTTCGGCAACGCCAACGGTGCCGGCGAGGAGAACCGCGACGTCGCCCGGATGGCCGTACTCCTCGCGGGGCTGCCGCCCACCGTGCCCGGCGTCACGGTGAACCGCCTCTGTGGCTCCGGCCTGGAGGCGGTGATCGGCGCGGCCCGGGCCATCGCGCTGGGGGACGCCTCGATCTGCATCGCCGGGGGCGTCGAGTCGATGACCCGCGCTCCCTGGGTGCTGCCGAAGCCGGAGAGCGCCTTTCCGCGTGGCCCGGAGACCCTGCACTCCACCACGCTCGGCTGGCGCCTGGTCAACCCGCGGATGCCCGACACCTGGACGGCCCCGCTCGGGGAGTGTACGGAGATTCTCGCCGACCGGTACGGGATCTCCCGGGAGGAGCAGGACGCCTTCGCGCTCCGCAGCCATCAGCGGGCCGCCCGGGCCTGGGCGGACGGGCTCTTCGCCGACGAGGTGAGTGTGGTCCCGGGCACCGACCTCACGACGGACGAGAGCGTGCGACCGACCACCTCGGCTGAGGCGCTGGCCGCGCTCAAGCCGGTGTATCGGCCGGACGGTACGGTCACCGCCGGCAACACCTCACCGCTCAACGACGGCGCCAGCGCGATACTGCTCGCCGACCAGGCCGGCGCCGAGGCCGTCGGCCGGGCTCCGCTGGCCCGGATCGTCTCCCGGGCGGTCACCGCGGTCGAGCCGCAGTTCTTCGGGATCGGCCCGGTGCGCGCCGCCGAACAGGCGCTGCGCCGCGCCGGCGTGAGCTGGTCCGACCTGGATGTGGTCGAAATCAACGAGGCGTTCGCCGCTCAGGTGCTGGCCTGCCTGGCCGAGTGGCGGGACCTCGACCCCGAGATCGTCAACCCCCAGGGCGGCGCGCTCGCCCTCGGACACCCCCTGGGCGCCTCCGGAGCACGCATCCTCGGCTCGCTCGCCTGGCAGTTGCGCCGCCGCGGCGGGGGACTGGGCCTGGCCGCGATCTGCATCGGCGTGGGGCAGGGCCTGGCGGTGGTCCTGGAGGCCTGACCGAGAGGAGGTATCCGCCCGGGGCCGGCCCCGCCTTCTCGTCCGCGGCGCCGCCCGTTCGTCCGCTTCGGTACGCCGCGCGCCGCCCCGCGGCGTCCGGCGTGCGCTGTCCATCCGAGGGCTGTCCGTCCTGGCATGCGTGCGCCGTCCAGGCCTCACCTGCGCTGGTGGTCCCGGCCTACGCCGTCTGCGGATCCGGTGTGCGCCGGATCCGCCCGGACCCCACACGGCCTTTGGTGCCCCGTCGGTGGCCCCGGCTGCCTCACCGACCGTCGCGGAGATCGGCCAGCCGGGCCGCCTCGAATCCGATCCGGTCGAACACCACCGTGCAGCCTGACCCCGTGGGGGACTGTGCCTCCAGCCCGATCCGGAGCGGCTCACCGGCCGCGTCGAGCCGGAAGTAGCGGACAAAGTGCCACCAGTTTCCGTCCGTGCTGGCGTGGAACGCCCAGGCCGGGCCGAGCCGCGAGATTCGCAACCAGAGCGGCGTCCCGGCGGGTACGACAAAGCCGTTCGCGTCGTCGGAGGCGCCGCGGGTGACGACCGAGACGGCCATCCCGTCGCCCTGCGGCGACCGCTCGTACGCGAGCTTCGCCCAGGTGTACGGGTCCCCGTAGACCAGGAGACAGCCCGCGTCGTAGGTGGCGGCGAAGTCGACCCGGACCCGGGTCGAGAGCTGGAAGTCGCCGTCCGGCGCCGGGCCGAGCAGCCGGGGCGCGGTGAGGACCGGTTCGGCACCGGCGGGATCCACGAACAGGTCGGTCCCGGGCCCGGCGGCGACGGTGAGGGAACCGTCGGCGCCGTCGCGCCAGGACACGGGGGCCACCTCCCAGGCCAGCGGCATCGGGATCGGGATCGGGGTGATGTCCATCCGGAAAGGATGCCAGAAGGGACCTGACCCGCAGCCCTCCGCGGCGCACCGTCCCGGCCCGCGCCGACGCGCGTAAACCCGAGACCCTTCCGGGGTTTACCCCGGCGTTCAGCGGCGATTCCGGGGTTACCGGCGGTTCCCCGCCTGAACGTGCTGCTTCGCACCGGGCGCGCGACGAAAAAGGACACGACGAGACGCAGGAGGGAAATGGGGTGGGTGGAGCATGCTACTGAGGCGTCGAGTGGTGTTGCTACTGATGATGCTGTTGACGGCCGTACCGTTGGTCCTGACCGGCTGCACGGGCAATCCCCTCGAACGGGCGGGCCGACCGGCGCCGCCACCACCCAAGTTGGCGATCACCCCGGCTCCGGACAGTAAGGATGTGCCGATCAGTGTGGAGATCGGTACCGCGGTGACCGACGGGAAGATTTCCGAGGTCATCGTCACTGATGACAAGGGGGGCCGGGTCGACGGGGCGATGCGCCCGGACGGTACGAGCTGGATGCCGAGCAAGCCCCTGGCGCCCAAGCGGACCTACACCGCACAGGTGACGGCGAAGAATGACGCCGGGAAGACGGTCACGCAGAAGACCAGCTTCACCACCATGGACAAGCCCGCACGGCGGACCGTCACCAACCTGAATGTGCAGGACAATCAGACGTACGGCGTGGCGATGCCGGTAACGGTGTCATTCGACTCGGATATTCCGAAGGAGGCCCGGGCGGGTATTCAGCGGCGTCTGCTGGTCACCACCGACCCGCCACAGCCCGGCGTTTGGTCCTGGGACGACAACGGACGTCAGGTCTCCTACCGGGCTCCCGACTTCTGGCAGCCCGGCACCCGGATCAGCGTCCGGGCGGCGCTCGACGGGGTGCCGATGGGTGACGGCAGTTACGGCGACACCGACCGGACGGCGAGTGCCCGGATCGCCGACCATCGGATCTTCCTGGAGATCGACAACGCGACCAAGCAGATGTCGGTGTTCAAGGACGACCAGCTCATCCGCAAGATTCCCGTGAGCCTCGGCAAGAGCAGCACCCCGACGTCGAGCGGCAAGATGGTGATCATGGAGAAGCACGAGTGGACGATCTTCGACACCACGGGCTCCCCGGACCCCTACGTGGTCGAGGTGGAGGACGCCCAGCGGCTGACCTGGGGTGGCGAGTTCATCCACGCGGCGCCGTGGTCCGTCGGGGACCAGGGGAGCCGGAACGTCTCGCACGGCTGCACCAACGTCTCGAGCGCCAACGCGGACTGGCTGATGAAGACCACCCGGATCGGCGACCTCGTCACCATCAAGGGCACCGAGGTCCAACTCGAACAGGGCAACGGTTGGACGGCCTGGAACGTGAGCTGGGACGAGTTCATCAAGGGCAGCGCCCTCCCGGTGCCCGCCGACCTCAAGCCGGCTCCGCCCGCGCCGGGTAGCGCTCCCGGGGGCCCGCCGGCGGCCGACAAGGCGCCGACGCCGACGCCATCGAACGGCGGCCGGTAGGCCCGCTCCTGTCGAGTCGGGTGCCACCGACACCGTCGTCGGTGGCACCCAGGGCTGTCCCGCCGGACGGGTCCCGATCGGCGGGAGGTGGGTTCGCGGGGCCGCCCCCCGGCCCCGCTCGCTGACCGGCGGATTCCGTGACCAGGCTGTGCGGCAGTACGGAAAGAGACCGGTACGGGTGCGGCGGGCCGCGGCGTCGGGCCTGCCTACCGCCGGTTGTTGTATGCCTGGACCACCGAGGACGGAATGCGGCCACGCTCGGAAACCTTGTAGCCGTTCTGCACGGCCCATTCCCGGATGGCGCGGTTCAGTTCCCGGTCGCTCCGGGTGGGGCTCGAGGTCGTACCGCGCCGCCCGCCACGTCGGCTTTCGATCGAACTGCGCCCGACGCGGGTGCCTGCTTTGATGTAGACGTCCAGGGCCTTGCGAAGCTTGCCCGCGTTCTTGTCCGACAGGTCAATCGTGTAGTTGACGCCGTCGATACCGAACTCCACGGTGCGATCGGCCTCGCTGCCGTCGAGGTCGTCTGTCAGCAGCGTGATTACCCGCTTCGCCATGGTCGACTACTCCTTGTGAACAATTGTTGCTTGGAGTTGAGTTTGACTGATCGACGGGTAATTCTGCAAGACATCCGGCATTTGCGGCGCGAAAGTCCCGGGCGACGTCGGTCTTTCCTTCCCCGCTTCCGTGCAGCTTCCGGTAACGCGGCCTTTAGCGGCTGGTATCCCAGCTGTCGGACACGACACCGGTCGATACGGGCCGCTCGGCGCGGGTGCGCCTCCGGCGCCGACACCCGGATTCGACCTGGTCGGATCGACAGGCGCCGAAACCGGCGTCCCCGCCATCCTGGAGATTGGTCCTCCGCGCGCGTACTGGTCCGTCCGCGGCCCGGCTGGCATGCTTCGCGGTGGGGTGCGCCGTCCGGGGCGCCCTCTGGTCCGAGAAGCCTGGTGGTGCCCGTTGACCCAACCTGGCCGTCCCGCCGTCGAGCCGCCTGCGGCGCCACCGTCCGGCACGCCGCCGGCCGCCGGCGCGGCGCCCACCACCCCGGCCCCGCCGGTACCCGGCGAGTGCCAGGTGTGGCGCCTGCCGCTCGGCGCAGGACACTGGGCCGGCCTGGACGTCCTCGACCCCACGGAGCGGGAGCGGCACGCCCGGTTCCTCCGGGCCGCCGACCGGGATCGCTACCAGGCCGCGCACCTCGGCGTACGGCTGCTGCTCGGCCACTACCTCGGCGTTCCCCCCGCCGAGCTGCGCTTCTCCCGGCGGTGCCGGCACTGCGGTGCTGGACACGGCAAACCGACGGTCGCACACCCGGCCACCAAACTGGACTTCTCGCTCACCCACTCCGGCGACTGGGTCGCGCTCGCGGTCGCGGCGGCACCGGTCGGCCTGGACGTGCAGGAGATTGGGGACAGTACGGACCTGGCGATCCTGAGCGCCACGGTGCTCGCTCCGGCGGAGCTGCGGTGGTGGCGCGAACAGCCGCCGGCGCGGGCCAGACGAGCCTTCTTCCGGTACTGGGCCCGCAAGGAGGCGTTGCTGAAGGCGACGGGGTACGGCCTCGCCGTGCCGATGAACGCCATCACCGTCAGCCCACCCGACGAACCGGCGCGGCTGCTCGACTGGTCGGCCCACCGCTCGCTCGACGGTCCGGTGCAGCTGTACGACCTCGATACCGGGCCGGACTACACCGGCGCGGTCGCGGTGCTGTCCAGCCTGCCGGTACGGATCACGCAGGCGCCGCTGCCGCTCGGTGCCGTCCGGTCGGCGCTGTCCGGCGGATGACCGGGACCACGGTCGAGGCGTGCCGGGTCGTCCGGGCACCCCGGCCGGCCTGACGGAGTCGGTACGGGTGCGGATCGGGCGGCGGACGGAGCCACCCCGGCCCGCGGGCGTGTCGGTGGGGCGATCGCGGGACACCGGAGCGGCGCAGCGGTACCCGCGCGCCATCGGGAGAGCGTGCGGCTGTCGCGGTCCACTCCGGAGGCCCCGGCGTCCCCGACCAGATCCGGGGCGGTGTCTCAGAGCCCGAAGACGGTCTCTTCGGCGCCGTCGCGCGCGCCGTCGACGAAGCCCCGGAACGCCGGGTCGTCCCGGTCGGCCGTCACGCTCGTGACCTGCTCTCCGGTGGCCTCGGCCACCGCGTCCACCAACGGGGCGTAGGTGAGGTCGATCTCCCCGAGTTCGTCCTCGTCGAGTTCGGCCAGGTTCAGCACGTCCTGTAACTCCTCGGCGGGAGTGTCCGGATCGGCGGCCCAGGACTCGCCGAGCGCGTAGCACTCGTCGTACAGCGCCCGTTGGTCCTCGGTCCAGTCGTCGTCGTAGTCCCTCACGCCGTACTCCTCTCGGCCGGCCCTACCACCCTGAGCATGCCCCCGAGCCAGCCCCGGTCGGGCGGAAACGCCCCGGTGCCGTGGGCGGGTGGACCGACGTGGGGGACCCGGCCACCGCCGGTTGAGCCGATTGGCTACCGTGAACCGGGTCGTCCTGACCCGGCGGTCCGCGCGCCCGAAGCGGCGGCGCGTGCGGGATTGTGGGGATGGGGAGGTCACGGGTGGGTTCACACGGGTCGGCGGTCGCTGCTGTCCCCGGCCGGTCGGTCGTCCCACCACCCCGTCCGTGGACGGTCCTGCGCCGGATGACGGCGCCGCTGAGCCAGACCCCCGGCCGACTCACCGCCATCCTCGCCGGCGTGGTCGCCCTCGGCCTGCTCTTCGGGGCGACCGCCCTGGTCGGGGTCCGGCAGCGTGCCGACCTCGTTCGCGGGGTGACGGTCCGCAGCGGAGAACTGCTGGTCGCCGCACAGAACCTGTACCGAGCCCTCTCCGACGCCGACGCGATCACCGCGAGCGCCTTCCTCTCCAACGGCCTCGAACCACCGGAGCTGCGCGAGCGGTACCAGCGGGACCTCGCCGACGCTGCGGCGGCGCTGACCGTGGTGTCGGCCGCCACCGACGGGCGGAGCGCCTCGGCGGCCGCCCGGATCGCCGCCCGGCTGCCGGTCTACAGCGGCCTGGTGGAGACCGCCCGGACCTACAACCGGCAGGGTCTCCCGCTCGGCGTGGCGTACCTGCAGGAGGCCTCGGGCCTGATGCGCGACGAGCTGCTTCCGGCCGCCCGGGAACTCTACGCCGCCGCCTCCGCCGAGCTGGACGCCGCACGTGACCGGGCTGCCGGCTTTCCCTGGATCGCGACGCTGCTCGGCCTCACCACCCTCGGCGCCCTCGTGCTGGCCCAGCTGTACCTGACCCGGCGGACCAACCGGTTGCTCAACGTGGGACTACTCGTCAGCACCGGGGCGGCCGTGCTGTTGCTCGGGTGGCTCATCGCGTCGGCGGTCGCCGCGGCGGCGTACCTGCAGGCGAGCCGCGATGACGGCTCCGCGCAGATGAATCTCCTGGCCGAGGCCCGGATCGCCGGCCTGCAGGCCCGCGCCGACGAGGCGCTGACTCTCGTCGCCCGGGGCAACGGCGCCGCGTTCGAGCAGCACTACGTCGTCGTCATGGAGCAACTGGCCGGCGCCGACGGCGCCGGCGGGCTGCTCGGCGAGGCCCTGGCCGCGGCGTCGGACCAGCCCACACGGCAGGCCGTCGAGACGGCGATCGCGCAGAGCACGGCGTGGAGCGCCGCCCACCGGCAGGTACGGGCGCTTGACGACCGCGGTGAGTTCACCGAGGCGGTGCGGGCCACCATCGGCCCCGGGGACCAGACGACGGCGGCGATATTCAACCGGCTCGACGAGGCCCTCGCCCAGGCCATCACGTACAACGGAGAGCGGTTCGAACGCAAGGCGACCAGCGCCGGCCGCGCGCTGACCGGCGCGGACGTCGGGTTCGTCGTGCTCACCATCCTCATCCTGGCCGGAGCGGTGGTTGGGATGCAGCGGCGGATAATGGAGTACCGATGATGTCGCGGCACCTCGTCGGTCGGCTGCTCGCCGGCCTCCTCACCGTCGTGGTCACGGCCGGCGCGGCCGGGTGCGGTGCGGACGACGCGGCACTGCCCGACTACCAGGTCCCGGCGGACCCACCCCGACCGGTCGGCATGCGGGATCCCGCGGTGGTGCCGAGCAGCGCCCCGAACGCCTCGGAATCGTGCAATCCCCGGGCCAGCCTGCGGCCGTCCGGTGCGTTGCCGCCGCCGCGGCAGATGCCGCCCCGGACCGCGATGGCGCGGATCGTGCAGCGCGGTCGACTGGTGGTCGGGGTCGACCAGAACAGCTACCAGTTCGGCTTCCGGGACCCGCTCACCGGCGAGCTGACCGGGTTCGACATCGACATCGCGCGGGAGATCGCGCGCAGCCTCTTCGGCGACCCGGACAAGATCCAGTTTCGGGCGATCAGCTCCGCGGACCGGATCAAGGTGGTCAAGGACGGCACCGTCGACATGGTGGTCCGGACCATGACCATGAACTGCGAACGCTGGCGGGAGGTCTCGTTCTCCACCGAGTACTTCACCGCCGGGCAGCGGATCCTGGTCACCCGGAGCTCGGGGATCGAGTCGATCGCGCAGCTCCGCGGCAAGAAGGTGTGCGCCGCCGACGGCAGCACCTCGATCCGGAACATCGCCGAGGCCGGCACGATACCGGTCTCGGTGGTCAACTGGACCGACTGCCTCGTGCTGCTGCAGCAGAACCAGGTCGTCGCCGTCTCGACGGACGACAGCATCCTGGCTGGTCTCGCCGCACAGGACCCGAACACGCAGGTGGTCGGGCCGCGGTTCAGCGACGAGCCGTACGGCATCGCCATCGCCAAGACGTCGCCGGAACTGGTGCGGTTCGTCAACGCCGTACTCGAGAAGATCCGTTCCGACGGTACCTGGACCCGGCTCTACAACCGCTGGCTGCGGTCGCTGGGGCCGGCGCCGGCGCCGCCGAAGGCCCAATACCGTGACTAGGATGTCGCGTCCGCTCCGGTACCCGACCGGGTCGGCGTCCGAGGGGCGGCCCGCAGGCGTTGCCGGTCGCCGTGCCCGGAACCACCGCGCCGGGCGTGGCGGGTCCGGTCGAAGGGAGCCGTAGCCATGAGCGTCCGCTGCCTGCGGCCCGGCTGCCCAGGCACGTACCGTGCCGACGGGTCCTGCACCCACTGCGGCGACCGGACCCCCACCGCCGCCGGCCCGCCGACGGCGCGGTCCGCCGGCCATCCCGGTCAGCCCGTCGTTCCGACGCAGCCCACGGGGCGCAGCACTGGTCGGGCAGCGGTACCGGCCGCCCCGGCGCCCGTGGTGGGCGTCCCCGGCGGCGGACCGGTCGGGCCGGGCGGTGTGCCCGGCCCCGGCGGCGGGTGGGCGCCGGGGACGTCCGGCCCCGGCGCGCCGGGAGTACCGGCCGCTGGTGCGCCGGCGGCCGCTGGTGGCCCCGGCCCGGCTTCGGTCCCGGGCGGCCCTGGCGCGACGTCGGCCCAGAGCGTCGGCGGACGGCTGCCCAGCGGTCCGAGCGCGGCGTCCACCGGCACCGGCGCGGCATCCAGCCGGGCCACGGTGGGGTCGCGAAGCGGCTCCCGGTCCCGAAGCGCCTCCCGGGGTGGCCTCGGCGCCGGACTGGTCGAGATTCCCCGGGTGCCCCTGCGGGATCCCGCCACGGCGGTGATGGCCGAACCGAGGGTCGCGGAGTCGCGACGGTTCTGTGCCCGCTGCGAGAAGCCGGTGGGGCGGGGGCGAGACGGTCGGCCGGGGCGGACGGAGGGCTTCTGCCCGTACTGTGGCACGCCGTTCTCGTTCGTGCCCCGACTCAACCCGGGCGACATCGTCAACCAGCGCTACGAGATCCTCGGTGCCCTGGCATACGGCGGGGTGGGGTGGATCTACCTGGCGCGGGACCGGAACGTCAGCGACACGGTCAGCGACCGCTGGGTCGTACTCAAGGGGCTCATCAACACGTCCGACGCCGACGCGATGGCCTCGGCGGTGGCGGAGCGCCGGTTCCTGGTCGAACTGGACCACCCCAACATCGTCAAGATCCACGATTTCGTGGAGCATCCCGACCCGCGTACCGGCACCCCGGTCGGCTACATCGTGATGGAGTACGTCGGCGGGCAGTCACTGCGGGACATGCTGCTCACCCGCCGGCGCGAGACGGGCGAGCGGGCCCTGCCGCTGCCGGAGGTGCTCGCGTACGGAATCGAGATTCTGCCCGCGTTGGACTACCTGCACGACCGGAACCTGCTGTACTGCGACTTCAAGCCGGACAACGTCATCCACGCCGAGGAGCAGCTCAAGCTCATCGATCTCGGCGCCGTGCGACACGTCGACGACACCACCAGCGCGATCTTCGGCACCCCCGGGTACCAGGCGCCGGAGATCGGCACCCTCGGCCCGTCGGTGGCGTCCGACATCTACACCGTGGGCCGGGCGCTGGCCGTGCTCAGCCTCGACTTCCGGGGCTTCTCCACCACGTACGCCAACCGGCTGCCGGATCCGGCCGAGGCGCCGCTGTTCGCCGCCGAGATGTCGTATTACCGGCTGCTGCGTCGGGCCACCCACCCGGATCCCGCCCGGCGGTTCCAGAGCGCCGGCGAGATGAGCGAGCAGCTGCTCGGCGTCCTGCGGGAGGTCCTCTCGGCCGCCGACGGCGTGCCCCGGCCGGCGGTGTCCCGGCAGTTCACACCGGAGCGACGACCCTTCGGTACCGATGCCGGCGAGGTCGACCTGGGGCTGGCCAATCCCGCCGGCGGCCCTGGCGGTGGCCTGCCGCTGGGTGCCATCGCGCCGGCACCGGCGGCGGTGGCCGCCGCGCTGCCGCTGCCCCAGGTCGACGTGCTCGACCCGGCGGCGGGATTCCTCGCCTCGCTCGGTGCGACGGACCCGGCGGAGCTGATCCGGCAGCTGAGCACGGCCCCGGTACGCAGCGTCGAGGTCGCGTTCCGGCTCGTCCGGGCCCGGATCGAGGCGGGTGATCTGGCGGGCGCCGCCGCCGATCTCAACCGACTGGCCGCCGCGGACCCGTACGACTGGCGGGTGGACTGGTACAGGGGCCTGCTGGCGCTCACCGCGAACCGGCCGGCCGAGGCCCGGGCGGCGTTCGACGTGGTCTACGACGTACTCCCCGGCGAGCCGGCGAGTCGGCTGGCCCTGGCCGCGAGCGCCGAGTGCGCCGGGGACCGGCCCCTCGCCGCCCGCCTGTACGAGCGGGTGTGGTGGGTTGACCACAGCTACCTGAGCGCGGCGTTCGGCCTGGCCCGGATTCGCTTCCTCACCGGCGACCGGGCCGGCGCGCTGGCCGTGCTCGACCAGGTCCCGGACAGTTCGATCCATTACGTCACCGCGCAGATCGCGGCCGTCCGGGCGAGCCTGCCGGGACTCAGTACCGCGGCCGGGCCGGATGACCTGTTGCGGGCGTCCGCCCGGCTGGAGCGGCTCGGCCTGGACCTCGAACGGCAGACCCGACTCACGATCGAGGTCCTGGAGGTCGCGCTCGCCTGGATCCGGAACCGGCCGGCCCCGGTCTCCGGCCTGCGGATCCTCGGCCACGACCTCACCGAACGTGGCCTTCGCTTCGGGTTGGAGCGGGCCTACCGAACGCTGGCCCAGCTCGCCCGGGAACCGCAACTCCGCGTCGCGCTGATCGACCACGCGAACGCGGTCCGACCGAGGACGCTGGTATGACGACCGTTGACGGCGGTGTCGCCGGAACCCTGCCGATGCCCTGCCCCGAGCACGGGCCGCCCTACGCACCGGATCACCGGTTCTGTGAGGAGTGCGGCCGCGAGCTGGAGCGGGTCCCGGTCGACGCGGCGGGCGGGCAGGCCGCGGTCCCACCCGTGGACGTATCCGGCGGTGCGGCGCCTCAGACTCCCGGCCCCGGCTCCGGCGCCGCCGTCGTCCCGGCCGGCCCGACGCCGGGCACCGACGGTGGGCCACCGGCATCCGCCACAGGTGCGACTTCCGCCCCGTCCGCTCCGGGTGCGGCTTCCGGTCCGGAGACGGCGGCGGGGGAGGCCCTGGCGGGTCCGGACGTACCGGGCCGGCTCGACGCCCTTGCCGGACCGGCCACGTCAGCCAGCCGACCGGCCGCCGCGCCGGCCGGACCACCGGAACCCGCCCAGCCGGCCGGACCCCAGGCCCCCGCAGGAACTCCCGCACCCGCCTTGGTCTCGTCCGCCGGGCCGGCGTGGTTGTCATCGCGCATGGCCGGCCAGCCCTGTCCCCGGTGCGGCGCCGTGCCCTCCGGCAATCCGGGCCACTGTGAGCGCTGCGGCCAACGCTGGCCGGTCGGCCGGGACCGGGCCGACCTCGACCTCGGTACGGTGGCGGCGGTGACCGACCGGGCGCGGCGGCGCCGCAACGAGGACGCGGTCGCCGTGGGACGGTTTGGCCGGGCGACCGCGGCGGTCGTCTGCGACGGGGTGTCGACGTCGCTGCGCGCCGACGTCGCCGCGCATGCGGCGGCCGAGGGCGGGCTGATGGCGATGCTGTCCGCGCTGGCGGGTGGCGCCGCCGCGACCGAGGCGATCGTGACCGGCGCCCGCGCCGCCGCGGCGGCAACCCGGGCGACCGCCGTGGCCGACGACGGAGCGGTGCCCCCGAGCTGCACCTACGTCGCCGCCGTGGTCACCGTCGGCTCGGTCACGGTCGGCTGGATCGGCGACAGCCGCGCGTACTGGCTCGGCCCGGACGGCGCGGCCGACGAGGCCACCTGTCTCACCATCGACGACTCGATCGTCGCGCGAATCCAGGCGGGCCGGCCGGTGCCGCCCGGTGCGGAACTGCACCCCACGTCGCGGGCGCTCGTCCGCTGGCTCGGTGCCGACTCGGCCGACACCGAACCGGAGGTGGTGACGTTCCAACCGACCCGGCCGGGACGGCTGGTCCTCTGCACCGACGGGTTGTCGCACTACCTGCCCGACCCGGTGGCGCTCGCGGCGCAGGTGCCGGGTGCGTCGGGTGGCACTCCGATCGCGATCGCCCGTGACCTGACCCGGTTCGCCGTGGAGTCCGGTGGGCACGACAACGTCGCCGTCGCCGTACTGCCCTTCCCGCCGGTCGCCCGTCCGACCGGTCCCGCGGTCTAGCAACGGCCACCGTCCGGGGGTTCCGTCGCCGGGTGCGGCATTCGGCGGCCGCGGGGCCGACCGACGGCGGCGGGCGCGCGCCGGCCGAGGCCGCGATCCCACCGCCGTCGACGCCGGCGGCCGTCCCGGTCGGGCCACCCGGCCCGACCGCGGGCGACGCCGACTCCGCGTTCTCCGGGAACCGTCCCGGATGGCGCTACATCATGCTGACGAGATCGACGACAAAGACGAGGGTGGCGTTCGGCTTGATCCGGTTGCCGGCCCCCCGCCGGCCGTAGCCCAGGTGCGGCGGGACGATGAGCCGGCGTCGCCCGCCGACCCGCATACCCAGGACGCCCCGGTCCCAGCCCTCGATGACCCGGCCACGCCCGACCTGGAAGCCGAACGGGGTACCCCGGTCCCACGAGGAGTCGAACTCCTCGCCGGTGTCGAACGAGACGCCGACGTAGTGCACCTCGGCCCACCGGCCGGGCTCGATCTCCGGGCCGGTGCCGACGGTGATGTCCTCAATGACAAGGTCGGTCGGGGGAGGTCCCTCGACCGGACCCACGGTGGGCTTGTGCATTCCGGAAAGATACGGCGGCGCGGCCCCAAGATCGTGTAGCACGTGCCGGTGGTGGAGATGCGTCGCGCTGCGAAACCGACGCGGCGCGGTGTCGTGGTCCGTCGGCGCGGAGACCCGGGCGATTCCCGGCCAGGAGGACAATTCGGTTGCGTCCGCTCCGGCTGGCTGAGCTACGGTGGACCCGTGTCAGGCACGTTTCACGCCCTGATCCGCGGCTTCCTGACCGGGATGCGCACCGCGGGTAGGGCCATCCAGCTTCTGCTGCGCCACCGGGCCGGGCGATCCGCCCTGGCCGGCTGAGCGCAGCGAGCCGAGCGACCACCGGCGTCCCCGTCGTCTGACGCGGTGACGGTCGCGTACGTCCGCTTGCCGGCGCCCCGCGCCGCCTGACCCCGCCTCGTCTCGCATCTCCGCGCGACGCGTCTGCCCCGTCTCCGTACGGCGGCGTTGGCCCGTCGGCCGCCGCCCGGCGTCCGGTGGCGGTCGCACCGAGGTGGGCGCGTCTGGTGTACGGGGCGGGGCGCGGGCCGTCGCCCACGCACGTCCAGGGTCACCCGAGTCCAGACCACCTCGGGACAGGTCCCGGCCGTGCGCGTGCCGCCTGTCCCGCGAGCCTGCCCGGCCGCGCCGGGCGAGAGGACACGGCTGTGCCACGCGACAGTGTCGACCAGACGAACCGACCCCGCCGGGCCGCCTCCGGTCCCCGGACCGCCCGGGATCGGTCCCGGCGGGTGTTCGGACAGAACTTTCTCCGAGACAGACGAACCATTGACCAGATCATCGCCGCCGCCCGACCCGACCCGGACCGGCTGATCCTCGAGATCGGCGCCGGGGAGGGGGCGCTGACCAGGGAGCTGGCCCGGCTCTGTCGCCGGGTCGTCGCGTACGAGATCGACCTCGATCTGGTGGCGCGGCTGCGCGCGGAACTCGGGGCCGCGGTGCGGGTGGTGCCCGGGGACTTCGTCGCGGCGCGACCACCCCGGGAGCCGTTCGCGGTGGTCGGGAACATCCCGTACGCCTCGACCAGCAGGATCGTCGACTGGTGCCTGGCCGCGCCCGGGCTGACCTCCGCGACCCTGGTCACCCAGCTGGAGTACGCCCGGAAGCGCTGTGGCGACTATGGGCGCTGGACGCTGCGAACCGTGCAGACCTGGCCGCGGTTTCACTGGCGGCTGGCCGGCCGGATTCCCCGCGAGCGGTTCCGGCCGATGCCCGCGGTGGACTCGGCGATCCTGCGCCTGGATCGTCGCCCGGTCGACCTGCTGCCGCCCCGCCAGCTCGGCGCGTACCGGCGGTTCGTGGCGCTGGGGTTCAGCGGCGTGGGCGGCTCGTTGCGCGCCTCGCTGTCTCGCTGCTATCCGGTCCGCCGGGTGGACGCCGCCCTGCGGGCCAACCGGGTGGACGCCGACACGCTGGTCGGGTACGTCTGGCCGGAACAGTGGCTCGCACTGTTCCGGGCGCTCCACTCCGACCGCCGCTGAGTTCCGGCCGGGACGGTACCGATGACTGGGGCGCCGCCGAAACCGACGCGTGCTCGGCCGGCGACCGGCCCCCAGGGGTCGCGGCCTCCTGGGCGGCGCGGCCGGTGGCCGGTCTCCTGATGGCGTGCCGGCGACCGGCCCGGCACGCACGCCGGTCAGCGGGCCGGGCTGGCCACCTCCGGCCCGGTGGGGACGCCCGTCAGCGGACCCGGGCCGGGCCGGAGGTGTCGATCCGCGCGATCACCTCGAGCCGGCCCGGGACCAGCCCGGAGGTGGCCCGGAACCGCCCGACCGCGGCCGAGACGTGATCCCGGACGGTGGTCAGCGCGGCCCGGGAGCCGAGCTGCAACTCGATCCAGAGCTCGGGGTCCGCGGCGGTGCCGGCGAGCACGACGGAGGCCCGGCGGACCTGGGGGTCCCGGGCCAGGTCCCGCTCGAGGCCGCGCACCAGGCAGGCGCCGCGTACCCGGGTGGTGCCCGGCGGCAGTCCAGCCGCGCCGGCGGCCGGACCCGTGACGGTCCGCAGGTCCAGGTCGCCCATGGCCGGGTGCCGGCGGGGCCGGAGCTGCCGTCCGAGCAGATGGGCACCGAGCCAGGCGAGGAGGAGCCCGAGCGCGCCGAGGATGGCGAGGCCCCACGGTTCGATGGCCCGCCAGAGGCGGAGCAGGCCCGACCAGATCAGCGGCGCATCCTCGTCCACCCCCGCGAGATGACCGAGGCTGGCGACCAGCCCGACCACGCCGATCGTGGTCAGGACCAGCCCGACGATCGTCCAGAGCACCCGCAGGCTGCTGTTCGTCATCTCCTCGGCCGCCTCACCGTCGCAGCCGAATCCCGGCGAGCGGGACGGGTCGCGGCCCGACCATGTCGACGTGGACCGGGTCGTCCGGGTCGGCCCCGAGCCGCGCCAACTCGCGCCGGACCGCGTTCTCCACCGCCGTACCGAGCGACGCCTCCCCGACGGCCCGGACCCGGGTCCGCCACCCGCCGCCCTCCCGGCGGACCATCACGCTCGCGAAGGCCACCCCCGGGACGCTGTCCGCCGTACCCGCCAGGTGGCGTTCGACCGAACGTCGCTGGAGATGCCACCCGTCCGCGAGCCGGGTCGGCAGCCGCTCCGGCTTCCACCGGACGGTTTGCCCGACAAGGATCAGCAGGCCGGTAACACCGGCGGTGACGATCCCGGTCCGGACCCAGGGGTCACGCAGCCGGGTGGTGGTGAGGGCGCGGTACCAGCTCTCGTGGTCGACCACCAGTCCCGGCCGGTGCAGCGCCACGGCGAAGACCTCGATGATCACGAGTGCGCCGCCCCCCAGCAGGGTGAGGGCCAGCAGGATCGCGGCGAGCCGGTTGATCAGGCGCACCTCAACCCCCGGCGGACGGTTCCGGCAGGTCGATGTCGTCGACGACCACCTCGACGGAGGGGTGCTGGCCAAACCCGTCCAGTACGTGGCGGACCGCGGCGCGGACTCGTCCGGCGAGCGGACCGATCGGCACGGCGGCGACCTCGACGTGCACCTCGACCGGATCACCGAGCCGGATGCCGGGAATCGTGCCGCCCGGGAACTGGGTCGACACCTCGACGCCACCGCTGCCGGAAGCGAGCCGGGTCACCCCGGGCACGGCGAGCACCGCCGTCCGCACCGCCGTGGCGACGGCACGCGCGTCCGGGGCAGCGTGGGCCGGGGTGCCGGTGGAGCTGCCCGGTCCACCGGACGTCCCGGACGGGCGTGCCGGTTCACCGGTCGTCCCGGCGGCGTTCGCCGGTGGCCCGGCGGTCGCCACCGTCGGCCGCGCGGTCATTGCCCCTGCGGGGAGCGACCGTCGTCGCGGCCCTCCTGGTCACCCTCGACGTAGACGTCGTCGACGTTGATGTTCACCTCGACGACCTTCAGGCCGGTCATCCCCTCGACCCGTTCGACGACGTTCCGGCGTACCGCCTCGGAGACGTCGACGATGCTCTGGCCGTACCAGGTGACCACGTCGAGGTCGATGGCCGCCTCCCGCTCGCCCACCTCGACGGAGACGCCCTGCCGGATGTTCTCGGCGCCGCCCGGTACCAGGCCGCGTAACTGTCCCACCCGCCGGGCGATCCCGGCACCCATCGAGTGCACACCCGGGATCTCGCGGGCGGCGAACCCGGCGATCTTGGCGACCACACCCTCGGCGATTCGGGTCTTGCCGGCCTCGGTGGTCAGTTGGGCCCGCGCCGGCTCCCCGCCGGGGCGGCTCGGCCCCGGCGCCGTCGCTCGGTTCGCGTCCGTGGTTGCGGAACTGGCATCGGCCATCTTCGTCCCCATCTCTTCCGGCGGAGGGTCGTCCCGTCCGCCCGTTGCCGGTCTTCGGGCCGGTGGCGGTGGGCCCGGCCGGGGCGCGTGTCCGTCAGCGCCGCCGCGGTGCGGAGGTTCGGTCGGCCAGGCCGGCGACCGTGATGTCACCGTCGAGCACGCGGACGACAAGCCAGCCGACCAGGCCGGCGAGCAGCGCACCGGCCGCCGCGCCGAACCCGGCGACGGCCCACACCGTCGCGACGAGGAAGCCGGCGACGAAACCGAACTGTTGGCGGGACATGCGTTCCTCCCGTGGCACGGCGGCAGGTCCGATCTGGCATACACGCTCTGGCCGGAGTCGAACCCGGCACCGCCGGAACCATGGTGTGATCTAGATCACATATCCGCCAGGGGTGGGCGCCCGCCGTTGACCCGCCAGCGCCGCCCCTCGTACGCCAGCCGCGCAGGGTGGGCCCTGGGCCTAGTCGAAGCCGCGACCGCGTCGGGCCGGTCAGCCGCCGCGGGCGGCCGCGGCAGGGGCACCGAGCCGTGCGGTTCGGCTGTCCACGACGGCGGCCACCAGGGCGACCAGGACGAAGCCGATGGTGGCCAGGAGCGCCTCCCGGAACGCCAACGACCAGTCACCGTGGGCCGCCAGGGCGCCGAAGAAGATCGCGCCGACGCCGGCGATTCCGGCCGCCGCGCCGATCCGCTGGCCGGTCTGGAGCATGCCGGCGGCGCTGCCCGCCTGGTCGACCGGCACCTCGGAAAGGGTGAGCGTCTGGTTGGGGGTGATGACCAGGCCGCTGCCGAGCCCCGCCAGCAACAGCGGCGCGGCGATGGCGACCGACGCGCCGCGACCGGGCGTGAGGTGCAGCGCGACCGCCATCCCGGCGAGCCCGAGCGCCACCGTGGCCAGGCCGAGCGCCACCAGCGACCGTCCGAACCGGTTGACGATCCGGCCGCCGAGCGTCGCTGTGACCGCCGAACCGAGCGCGAACGGCGTGACCGCCAGCCCTGCCTCCAGAGCCTGGTACCGGAGCCCGATCTGCAGGTACAGCGGGTAGAGGAAGAAGACCGCGACGAAGCCGGCGAAGTAGAGCAGCCCGATCAGCGCACCCAGGGTGTACGACCGCAGCCGGAACAGCGCGAGGTCGAAGAGCGGCTCCCGACGCCGGCGGTACCGCAGTTCCCAGCCGACGAAGCCGAGCAGCGCCAGGAGACCGGCCGGGACCAGCAGCCACACGAGCGCCCCCCGCCACTGCCGCCCCTGCACGAGTGGCAGCAGGAGGAGGGTGACACCGAGTCCGAGCAGCAGTACGCCGACCGGGTCGAGGCTCTGCCGCCGTACCGGCTTCCCCGAGGCGGTCGGGAACAGCCGCCAGCCGAAGACGACCGCGGCGATGCCGACCGGGATGTTGACGAAGAACACCCACCGCCAGCCCTCCGGCGCGCCGCCGAGTTCGATGAGCGCGCCGCCGAGCAGCGGACCGACCGCGGTGGAGACTCCGATCGTGCTCCCGAGCATGCCGAACGGGCGGCCCCGGGCCGCGCCCGGGTAGAGCTGCTGGATCAGCCCGGTCACCTGCGGGTTGATGAGCCCGGCCGCCGCGCCCTGGAGCAACCGGGCGCCGATCAGCCAGGCGGGGGACCGGGCGAGCCCGGCCGCCGCGCTGGTCGCGGTGAAGAGCGCCAGACCGACGACGAAGACCGTGCGACGCCCGCGGGCGTCCCCGAAGCGCCCGGCCGGCACCAGCATCAACCCGAAGGTGAGGGCGTACCCGGAGAGGATCCACTGCAGGTCGCTCGGGTCGGCATCGATGGCCCGCTCGATCGAGGGGATCGCCACGTTCACGATGCTGACGTCGAGCAGGGTCATGAACGCCGCCACCAGGCCGACCGTCAGGGCCCGGCGACGCTGGCGGTCGCTCGGCCCGCCTCCGGTCCCGCCCGGCAACGGAGCCCCGCCGGGCGGCTGTTCGCCGTCCGGCGGTACCGCTCCGGGCCGCGGGTGGCGGCCGCCGTCCGCGCTCACCCGGACGGCGCCGGGACCGGCGGGCGCCGGCTCCCGGCGGACGCCGCTCGGAGCGGGAACGCCCACCGGATCCGACCGGTCCGGTGCGGCCTCACCGGCCGTCGCGGCGACTCGGCCCCGCGGCCCGGTCCGCTCCGGTCAGGTGAGTTGGTGCGAGCACCAGCGCGGACCAAAGTCCAGGCCCTCCAGCGGAGAGTCCTCGCGGTGCAGCAGGTTCTTCTCTCCGAGGACGTGCAGCGGCGTCGCCAGCTCCTCCTCCGGGACGCCCGCCTCCTCCGCGATGGCCTCGGGGAACGGCACCTGTCCCCGCGCCTCCAGCGTGGTGACCGCGACGTACACCCGCTGTTCGAGGTCGGTGAGATTCAACTGTTGCATGGTGACCTCCTCGCCCGATCGTCCGTCGGGCACCTTGCGAGGCCGCGGTTACCCGTTGTCGTGGCGAAGATGCGTCGCGGTGCGGCGGTCGTGTGCCCCGGCCCGGGGCGCCCTCCGCCGTCACCTACGCTGCTACGCGTGAGGTGGGACGTGGCCGTGATCGGCGCGGGGCCAGCGGGACTCTCCGCGGCGTACGCCGCCGCCCGGGCCGGGGCACGGACGATCGTGGTGGAGCGGGCCGAGCATCCGCGCTACAAGACCTGCGGTGGCGGGCTGATCGGCACCTCGTTGGCGGCCGCGGCGGCCCGGATCGACGTACCGGCGGACGACCGGGTCGATCAGGTCACCGTCACCGCCAACGGTCGCCGTCAGTTCACCCGGCGCTACCGTCCCGGCCAGTTGCTGACGTTGGTGCGGCGGGAGAGGTTCGACGACCGGCTGCGTGCCGCGGCGGTGGAGGCGGGAGCGGAGCTCCGGCAACGGGTCGCGGTCCGCGGGCTCGAGCAGGGCCCTGACGAGGTACGGGTTCGGCTCGCCGACGGTTCGGTGCTGCGCGCCGGCGTGGCAATCGGTGCCGATGGCTCGGCCGGGGTGACCGCGCGGCACGTCGGTGTCGACTACTGCCAGGTCGACCTCGGGCTGGAGCTGGAGATTCCGATCCCGGAACCGCTCCGGCAGCGCTGGCGGGGCCGGTTGCTGCTGGACTGGGGGCCGCTGCCCGGGTCGTACGCCTGGGTGTTCCCGAAGGGGGACCGGTTGACGGTCGGGGTGATCGCGAGCCGCGGCGAGGGGGAGCGGACGCGTCGGTACCTACGCGATGTCGTCGCGCGGCTGGGCCTGGCGGGTCTGGAGCCGACCCACGACTCCGGCCACCTGACCCGGTGCCGGAGCGCCGACTCGCCCTTGCGGCGGGGGCGGGTGCTGGTAGCCGGGGACGCGGCGGGACTTCTGGAACCGTGGACCCGTGAGGGGATCAGCTTCGCGTTGCGGTCCGGCGAGCTCGCTGGGGCGGCGGCGGCCGGCGGCGACCTCGACGGCTACGTTCGGGCGGTCCACGAGCAGCTCGTGCCTCCGATGCGGGCCGGGCACGAGATCCTGAAGGCGTTCTCTCGCCATCCCGGTGTTTTCCACACCGCGCTCGCCACTCCAGCCGGCTGGCGGATGTTCGTGCGGTTCTGTCGGGGCGAGATGACCTTCGACCAGGTACTGGGCCGCCGCTCCGTACGGAGCGCCCTGGCGCTGTTGAACTGATTCGTCCGGATTTGGCGGCGATGTCGACACCGACGAGGTGTCGCGGTTCTGACTGTGTCGGTGCGTCGGATTCGGGTTGGCGGTCGGGGTCGGTCGAGGGAATGTCGGCCGCCG
>NZ_RJWA01000009.1 GCF_003762835.1 Micromonospora sp. HM5-17
CACGGGCTATTGCCCTGCCACGAAATGCTGGTCCCACCGAATTCACTGCCGCGGACCGAGGCCGGCTCGGCTAAGGCCGAGCCGGCCCAGAGGGATCCGCCGGAATCGCTAGCCACCCAGGCTGGCGGCCGCGGCAGCGATGGCCGAGGCGAAGTAGCTCACCTGGGTGTAGACCCCGGGGTAGTTCGCCCGGGCGCAGCCGTAGCCCCAGCTGACGATGCCGACCTGGATCCAGGCGTTGTTCGCGTCGCGCCGGAACATCGGGCCGCCCGAGTCGCCCTGGCAGGTGTCGACGCCGCCGGACAGGTAGCCGGCGCAGATCTCCTCCGCCTCGATGACCTCGCCGTCGTACGAGTTGGGGCCGTTGCAGACCGAGTCGCTGACGAACGGCACCGTCGCCTTCATCAGGTACCGCTGCTGCGCGCCGCCCTCCCGGGTGGCGCCCCAGCCCGCGATGGTGAAGGTGCCGTTGTCGTACGCCGTCGTGGTCGTGATCGGCAGCGTGCTGAGCCCGGTGACCGGGGTGGCCAACCGGATCAACGCCCAGTCGTCACCGTATCCGTTGTAGCCCGGGGCCCGGTAGACGTAGTTGGACCGCACCTGGATCCGGTTGGGCGACTGCAGGTCCACCGTGCCGAGGGTGGCGGTGATGCTGCTGTTCGCGCCGGTACGACCGACACAGTGCGCGGCGGTGAGCACCAGGCGCGGACTGTAGAGCGAGCCACCGCAACCCATCGAGAGCCGCACCATGAACGGGAACTCGCCCTCGGCGGCGCGGGTACCCCCGACGACGAACGGTGTGACATCCCCCTGCGGGGCAGCGGCGGCCGGTGCGGCCAGGGTGACGCCGCCGAGGGTCACCGCGGCCAGGGCCGTGGCGGCGAGACGGGCGAGGATACGCCAACGAACCATGGGGTCCTCTCCAACCATGGATGGCGCGCCGTGTGGGCGCGCGCCGATCACGATGCCGGCAGCGTAGGGACCCGCATTGGTGAATCACAATATGTAGATGTCATCCCGGATGCGTCATACCATCCGGATGCGGTTCCTCACCGCCCGCAGATGTACCGGGGCTCGGCCTGGTACGTCCAGGTGAACTTCTCCCGCTTCACCACCCGACCGTCCCGGTGGAACAACCGCCACGCGTCCTGGGTGAATCCGTTGATGCCGTTGGTCGAGATGCAGGAGGGACCCGGTTCGAGGTGGATCACCCGGGGCCGGGTGATGTTCCGGCGAGGGCTCCACTCGGTGGTGATCCGGTCCCACACCTTGGTGCTCCAGATCGACACCGTGACCGAGTTCGAGGTGTACGAGGTGTCGATGAGGACGCCGTACGGGGTGTTGTTCTTGAACTTGAAGTCGAGGTCGGGCCAGAAGATCGTCGACTCGATGACCGGCGGGTAGCGGTCGAAGTAGTACGAGTGCGGCTTGTGCTCCACGTCCTCCAGCCCGGCGTAGTACGTCGCGTTGAAGAGGGTGGTGGTGAACTGCGAGGTGCCGCCGCCGACGCCGGGCACGAGCTTGCCGTCCATGATCACCGGAGCGTCCCGGTACCCCTGGCGGTAGCCGCGCTCGCCGGTGTGCCCGTTGAGCGAGAACGTCTCCCCCGGCATGACCAGGGCGCCGTCCACCTCTCCGGCGATTGTCACGATGTTCTGGCTACGCGGCGAGTTGAGCCCACCGGTGAACCGGGTGGTGAAGCTCGACACCCGCTCCTTGATTCCCAGCTTTGACAGGTCCTCGACGGTGAGTTCCGGCTCGACCGTCCGGAGGACGCCCTCCACCTGGCGACCGTCCGGCTTAGGGAGCACCGTCAGCAGGTCCCGGCCCAGCGCGGCGAGGTCGATCTGCCGACCACTGCGGCCGGCGACCGTCCGGGGCTTGCCGTTCTGGATGGAGATGCTCGCGTCCCTCGGCTTGATCTCGACCTTGGCGAGCTCGTCGGCCAGCGCCGAGCGGAGCTTCTTCTCGTCGATGCGCGGGACGATCTTGCCGGCCTTGTCGGCGGTGAGGACGAGGCTCTTCGCGATGGCCGCCGGGTCGACGGTGACGTTGCCGAGCTCGGTGGTCACGGTGACCGGGGCGGCGACCGCCGGCTTGGCAAGTTCCTCGACGAGCCGGTCGACCTCCTCGGCGGTCGTCGCCGGGTGTGTCTCGACCAGCGGCACCACCACCGGTTTGCCGCCGAGCCAGCCGTCGCGAAGCGCCTTGGCGGAGTCCTCGGGGCGCAGGTCCCGGCCCGGCTTCGGGTACACCGGCTTGGGGGTGGTGCCGTCGAACCGGATGGCCGGCATGGTCATCCGCTGACCGGCCTTGTCGGCGATCTTCCGCAGTTCAGCGTCGAGTCGTTCCGGATCCACGGTCACGACCGGAGCGACCTTCCGGGAGCCGAAGAGCAGCGACAGCGGGTCGGCCCGGTGGTCGACCGCAGCCGCCACCGTCGCCTCCACGTCGATCGCGAGCCCGACCGCGGCCGGCAACACCTCTCCGGTGTGGTCGCCGATCCGGACCGGCACCGGCGCCTGGATGTCGTCGCGCCGCTCCAGGTCGGCCCGGAGCAGCCGGACCGCCTCCGCTCGGCTCTTGCCGCCCAGGTCGACGCCGAGCACGCTGGTCCCGCGCGGCACCTCGCCCGCGTACGCGTAACCGGTGGTCACGACGGCGCCCGCGGCCACCAGGACGGCGGCGGCGACGCCACCGACGAGCAGGGTGCGGCGGCGTCGGCGCCCGGTCAGCTCGGCCGCCGGTTCGCCGTCCGGTCCGGACGCGCTCACCGGCTGACCCGCGTCCGGCCCCGGCGGGCTCCCCGCCTCGTCGGCGGGGCCACCGGTCGCGGTCCGCTCGGCGGTGCCCGGGGCACCGGCCGCCGTCGGTCCGGCGGTCGTCGTACCCGGAGGGCCACCCGCCCGCTGCTCCAGCGGCCAGGTGACGGCGGTGATCGGGATCGTCGGGCGGTCCTCGATGGAGGGCCGGACAACGGACAGCTCGGCGGTTGGTCGCTCGTCGGCCGGCAGCGGAGATCCGCCGTACTGACGCACGTTCTGCTCGCCGTTCTGACTCACGGACACCTCGATCAGCGCGATGATGGCGGGCATCGACCGGCCCGCGCGGCAGGATCTGGGGGACTACGGTAGCCAAAGCCCCTCCGCAATGGGCAACGAGGCTGGCGCCCGATCGGCTCTCCGGCGGGCAGCCGGCACCCCTCCCCGACCTCGCCACCCCCACCCGCCCCGTACCAGGTCTTTCCTGCTCTACCCGCCCCGTGCCCGACCTCGCGACGTCGCACCGGCCCCGTCACCCTGCCGGCGTCGCCGCACCGCGGCAGATCCGCCCTGCCGCCGAAACAACGACCGAACATCCATGCTGTTCCGTACACCTGGCAGCTCTTGTTTCGACACCAAACCCGCATATGCTCCGACGGTCTAACCCCCTATCGGAGGCAACTTGATGCGCCGGAACAGACGCGGACGCTCGCTCACGGTGCTAGGCGTACTGGTCACCAGTGGTGCGCTTGGGATGACCAGCGGTGCCGCGTTCGCCGCGGAACCCGCGGTGTCGCCATTCATCAGCGAGATTCACTATGACAATGCCGGTACGGACACCGGCGAGGCCATCGAGGTCGAGGCCCCGGCCGGTTACGACCTGACCGGGTGGCAACTCGTCCTCTACAACGGAAACAACGGCGCCGCGTACGGGACCCGGACGCTGAGCGGGGTCGTACCGGCGGCCGGCGTGGTCGTCGAGACGTACCCGACGGACGGGATCCAGAACGGCTCGCCGGACGCGGTCGCGCTGGTGAGGCCCGACGGCACCGTCGCCGAGTTCCTCAGCTACGAGGGCAGCTTCGTCGGGGCCGGTGGGCCGGCGGACGGGCTCACCGCGACCGACATCGGCGTCGCCGAGTCGAGTGGCACCCCGGTCGGCCACTCCCTCCAGAAGATCGACGGCACCTGGCGGGCCCCGGCGCCGAACACCTTCGGCGCCCGGAACAGCGGCGGCGACCCCGACCCGGACCCCGTCGGGTGCGACGCCACCGTCGACCACACCATCGCCGAGGTCCAGGGGCCCGGTGACGCGACCCCGCTGGCCGGCACCCGGGTGACCGTGGAGGGCGTGGTCACCGCCGACCACCGCGTCGGCGGCTACAACGGCGTCTACCTGCAGAGCGTCGGCAGCGGCCGGCGCGCCCCGTCCGCCGGGACCGCCTCGGACGGGATCTTCGTCTACCTGACCGGCAACAGCGCCAACCACCCGGACGTCACGGTCGGGGACCGGATCCGGGTCAGCGGTACGGCCGGCGAGTTCAACGGACTCACCCAGCTCAGCATTGCCACGCGTGGCGACGTGCAGCTCTGCGAACGGGGCGTCGCGCTGCCGGAGCCGGTCGCACTGGAACTGCCGCTGGACGACGCCGGCCGAGAGTCGGTCGAGTCGATGCTGGTGGCGCCGGTCGGCGCGTACACCGTCTCCGAGGTCTACAACACCAACCGGTACGGCGAGGTGGTGCTGGCGGCCGGCGACCGGGCCGCGCCGATCCCCACCGACCTGGCCCGTCCCGGCAGCGAGCGGGCGCGGCAGATCGCCACTGACAACCGGCTGCGCCGGCTGCTGCTCGACGACGGCCGGACCACCAACCTCGCGACCGCCGGCCTGCTGCCGCCGTACGTCTCGCCGGGCAGCCCGCTGCGGGTCGGCGACTCGGTGGAGTCCTTCGGCCCGAGCGTGCTGTCGTACTCCTTCAACGAGTGGCGGTTGCAGCCGACCACCCCGGTCGACGCCGACACGCCGCCGGCCGGCCGGACCACCTTCACGTCGAGCAACCCGCGGACCCCGGCCCCGGCGAACGTCGGCGGCGACGTGCGGCTGGCCAGCTTCAACGTGCTGAACTACTTCGTCCACTTCGGTGGCGACGCCCGGGGCGCCGACGACGAGGCCGGCCTCGCGAAGCAGGAGGCGAAGATCGTCTCGGCGATCACCGCCCTCGACGCCGACGTGGTGGCGCTGGAGGAGATCGAGAACTCGGTCCGGTTCAACCCGGCCGACCCGCAGCAGGCGCTGAAACGGCTGGTCGCGGCGCTGAACGCCGCCGAGGGGGCGGGCACCTGGGACTACGTCCGCACCCCGGCCGACCTGCCACCCGCCGCCCAGCAGGACGTCATCACCACGGCGATCATCTTCAAGCCGGCGGCCGTGACCCCGCAGGGTCCGTCCCGGTCGCTGAACGACGAGAGCGTCTGGCACAACGCCCGGGAGCCGATCGCCCAGACCTTCACCGCGGGCGCGGCCACCTTCACCGTGGTCGCCAACCATCTCAAGTCGAAGAGCAGCTCGGATTCGGCCACCGGGGACAACGCCGACGCCGGTGACGGGCAGGGTGCGTTCAACGGCGACCGGGTGCGGCAGGCCCGCTCCCTGGTCAACTTCGTCGAGCGGCTGAAGGACGCCAGCGGCAGCGACGACGTGCTGCTGCTCGGGGACTTCAACGCGTACACCCACGAGGACCCGATGCAGGTCCTCTACGACGCGGAGTACGTCGACCTCAACACCACCGGCAAGGCGAGCTACGTCTTCGGGGGTGAGTCCGGGTCGCTGGACCACGCGGTCGCCTCGCCGTCGCTGGCGGCCCGGGTCACCGGTGTCGACGTCTGGCAGATCAACTCGCACGAGTCGTACGCCTTCCAGTACGACGGGCACCCGGCGTTCTACGCCCCGGACCCGTACCGGGCCAGCGACCACAACCCGATCGTGGTCGGAATCGACACCGACGCCGACCCGTCCGGTCCGGTCGAGCTGCAGCTGCTGAGCATCAACGACTTCCACGGTCGGCTGGAGTCCCCGACCACCGTGGGCGGTCAGCCGGTCGGGGGCGCGGCCCAGCTCGCCGGCCTGGTCGAGCAGCTCCGGGCGGAGAACCCGAACACCGTCTTCGTCTCCGGAGGGGACAACATCGGCGCCTCCACCTTCATCTCGGCGATCGACGGGGACAACCCGACGATCGACGCGCTGAACGCGATGGGGCTGGCCGCGTCGGCGGTCGGCAACCACGAGTTCGACAAGGGCATCGCGGACCTGACCGGCCGGGTCGCCGACCGGGCCGACTTCCCGCTGCTCGGCGCGAACGTCTACCGGGGTGACGAGCGGGCGCTGCCGGCGTACGCGGTCACCGAGGTCGGCGGCGTCCGGCTCGGCTTCGTCGGCGTGGTCACCGAGCAGACCGCCTCGCTGGTGAGCCCCGACGGCATCGCCGGAATCACCTTCCGGGACCCGGTGGCCGAGGCCAACGCGGTGGCGGCCCAGCTGAAGGACGGCGACGAGGCCAACGGCGAGGCCGACGTGGTGGTGCTGCTCGCCCACGAGGGGGCGGCGACCGAGAACATCGACTCGGCCGAGGAGCTGGCGAACGACCCCGTGTTCGGGCCGTTCACCCGGGTCGACGCGACCATCGACGTCATCGTCAGCGGGCACACCCACCAGCCGTACGCGTTCGAGCTGCCGGTCCCCGGCACCGACCGGCTGCGGCCGGTCATCCAGGCCGAGGACTACGGCAAGCGGCTGGGCCGGGTCACCCTTACCTACGACCCCGCCGCCCGCGCCGTGACCGCGGCCGACGCGCGGCTGGTCGACGTGGTGGGTGCCCCGGAGGACCCGGCGGTGGCCCAGATCGTCGCCGACGCCAAGGTCCGGGCCGAGGAGCTTGGCAAGCAGCCGCTCGGTTCGATCACCGCGGACATCCGGCGGGCGTACAACGCGGAGGGGAACGAGGACCGGGGCAAGGAGTCGGTGCTCGGCAACTTCATCGCCGACGTCCAGCTCGCCGGCACGCGTGACCCGGGCCGGGGTGGGGCGCAGATCGCGTTCATGAACCCCGGTGGGCTCCGGGCCGACCTGCTGTACGCCCCGGACGGGGTGGTCACCTACGCCGAGGCGTTCGCGGTGCAGCCGTTCGCCAACGACGTGGTGACCAAGAGCTTCACCGGTGCGGAGCTCAAGCAGGTGCTGGAGGAGCAGTGGCAGCCGGAGGGGGCGTCGCGGCCGGTGCTCTGGCTCGGCGTCTCCCGGGGCTTCTTCTACACCTACGACCCGGAGGCCCCGAAGGGCTCCCGGATCACCTCCATGCGGCTGAACGGCACGCCGATCGACCCGGCGGCGACGTACCGGGTGACGGTGAACTCGTTCCTCGCCGCCGGTGGTGACAACTTCACGACCCTCGGCGGAGGCACCAACCCGGTGACGACCGGCGACAACGACCTGACCATGCTGGTCAACTACTTCGCCGCGAACTCGCCGGTGACCGCGGACCCGGAGCCGCGCTCGGCGGTCGGGCGGCCGGGCCCGCAGTGCACGACGACGATCACCGGCCGGTACAGCCGACCGCTGACCGTCTACACCGGTCTCGCCTGCCTGGAGAACGCGACCGTCTCCGGGCCGGTGACCGTCATGCCGGGTGCGTCGCTGATCGCCACCGGGGGCACGATCTCCGGGCCGGTCACCGCGACCCGGGCGGGGCTGCTCACGCTGGACGGCACCGCCGTCTCGGGCCCGGTCTCGGTGGTCGGCGCGACCGGCCCGGTGTCGATCGAGTCCGGTCGGGTCAGCGGCCCGGTCTCGCTCGCCCTGAACACGGGCGGGGTGCGGCTCGACAGGGTCACCGTCTCCGGCCCGGTCTCGCTGACCGGCAACGCCGGCACCGAGCCGGTGCTGGTCGCCGGGAACACCATCAACGGTCCGCTGTCCTGCACGGGCAACAGCCCGGCACCGGGCAACGACGGCCGGGCCAACACGGTCCGGGGTCCGGCGTCGGGCCAGTGTGCCAGGCTGTGAGCGACGGCTGAGGACTCACACCACGCAGCCGCGGGTTCGCCGACCCTTCCGGTCGGCGGGCCCGCGGCTCGCTGTTGGACGTACGTTGCCGGCCGTACCCGGGCGGAGCCGGGAGTTGGCCGCGACAGACCGCAGGAGGAACCAGGGTGGTCCGTTACGAACCGGTGCCGTTGCCGACCGGGGCGGCGGACGCGTCCCCGGCCGAGGTGGCGGCCGGAGTGATCGACTGGGCCTGCTCGGTCCCGCTGCGGGATCTGGTGGCGGCGTTCGGCGGGGAGGTGCCCGGCCGGCTGCCGCCGGTCGAACTCCTGGCCTGGCTCGACGACTTCTCGGCGGTGCACTGGGACTTCCGGCGCCGGCGCGGCGCGGTCGAGCGGGACGAGATCGGCGAGGTGGTGCTGCCGCCGGCGGTGACGGAGCTGGTCAAGGCGGTGGCCCGTGCGCTCGGCCTGGTCGAGCCGGGCCCCGTCCCCGCCCGGCGGTACGACCACCTGCTGATCCTCGGCGGGCTGGCCCGGTCCTGCCTGCACCGAACGGCGTACGCGGCGTACCTGGTCGGCTCCGGCACGGTGGAGGTCGGCGAGGTGGCGGCGCTGGGCAGCTTCCGGCCGGTGCGCCCCGCCGAGACCACCGGCCTGGACCTGCCCGACGCCGCCGGGCTCGGCTACGAGGTGGACGCGATGGACCTCGGGGTGCGGCTCGGCTTCGGGTGTGCCGGACCGGTGGAGGAGCGTGCCTCGACCGGCCCGGTCACCCACCACTCCTGGGCGGTGCGCACCTACCGGCCGGCGTCCGGCCCGCCGGTCCGCGTCCTCGCGGCGCCGTCGACCGAGCCGGCGACCCGGCGGGCGCACACCTCGGACACGTACCACTTCTGGGCCGAGACGGTCCGTCCGGCGCCCGGGAACCGAGTCCTGGTGCTGACCTCGCAGCTCTACGTGCCGTTCCAGCACTGCGACGCGGTCCGCTCGCTGCGGCTCGGCCACGGCTGCCGGGTGGACACCGTCGGGCTGGACCCGGCGCGGCTTCGGCCCGGCACGCCGGGCGCGGCGCCCGGGCGGTACGCCGCGCCCCAGTACCTCCAGGAGATCCGCTCCGCGATCCGTTCGATGCGCCATCTCTTCCTGGCCCTGACCCCGGACGCGTGACGTGACGGCGGGTACGGCCCGCGGGGCCGGCCGACCGCGGATCAGCCGGCGGTGTCGGCGACGGCCTGTCGGAAGACCCGGGAGCGGTGCGCGTAGTTGTCGAACCGGCCGTAGCTGGGGGCGGCCGGGGACAGCAACACCACGCCACCGGCCGGGGTCCGCTCCCGGGCGAGGCGTACCGCCTCGACGAGGTCGTCGGCGAGCACGGTGGTGACGGTGGCGAGGTCCTTGACCGTGTCGAGGATCCGGGCCCCACTGTCGGGGATGCCGATCAGGGTGGCCACGATCTGCTGCTCGGCGAGGAACTCGCGCAGCGGTCCGTAGTCGACGCCGCGGTCCTCGCCTCCGACGATCACGGTGAGCGGCCGGTCGGCGTACGCCTCGATGGCGTGGATCGCCGACTGCGGGATGGTGGAGAGGGAGTCGTCGACGAAGGTGATCCCGGACGGGTCCTCGATCGGGGTGAGCCGGTGCTCCAGGATCGGCAGGGTGTCGAGCGCGGCGGCGAGCCGGTCCCGCTCGGCGAGGCAGTCGACGCCGAGCGCCTGCAGCGCGGCGAGCGCGACGCAGAGGTTCCATCCGTTGTGCCGGCCGACGAGCCGGAGCGCGGAGCGGGGGAAGATCGGCTCGGTGCCGAGGCGTACCCAGTCGGTGCCGTCCGGTCCGGGGGCGACGTGGAAGGCCGGCTGTCCGTCCGGGGCCGGCACCCCGGCGGGCACCAGCGGGAGCCCGGGGCGGGCGGCGAGTTCGGCGCGGAGCCGGTCGTCGCCCGCGTTGAAGACGACCGCGCGGGGGCCGTGCCCGACCAGGTTGAGCTTGTACCGGTAGTACTCCGCCTCTCCGCCGGCCCAGTCCAGGTGTTCGGGCGCCAGCGCGGTGAGCACGGCCACGTCGGGCGAATCGGTGAGGTCGGCGCACTGGTACATGGAGAGTTCGAGGACGTACCGGTCGGCGGGGGGGAGGTCGAGGACCGGGATCCCGATGTTGCCGCCCATCACGTTCGGCCGGTCGACCGCGGCGAGGAGGTGGCTGATCAGGTTCGTGGTGGTGCTCTTGCCCTTGCTGCCGGTGATGCCGACCGTGGCGGCGGCGTGGTCGGCCATCCAGAGCGCGGTGCCGCTGGTGATCACCGTGCCACGTTGGCGTAGCCGGACGACCCAGGGGTGGGTTTCGCCGATCACCGGCGAGCGGACCACCACGTCCGCCCGCAGCAGGGCCTCCAGCGCGGCCGGACCGGTGTGTAGGGGCGCGAGGTCGGCGAGCCGGCCGGTCCACGGGTTCGCCGCGTACGTCTCCCGGTCCATCACGGCGACCAGGTCGGCCGGGCCGATCGGGGCGATGGCGTTGACCGCGGCGACGCCCTCCCGGCCGGTGCCCCAGACCGCTACCCGGCGACCGCGCAAGTCCGTCAACTGCACCCGACAACTCCCTCCGGTAGCGCCCAAACTCTAGACGAGTACGCCCGAACCACGTGCCGGCGCTGCCCGTCCGAGGCAGGCGCGATCTCCCGGGGTACACATGCCCGTTCCGGGACGTGCCTCACCGTCGGTCCGCGGGGTGTCCGGGGCCGGGACGGCGGGTGTGATCCGCTGCACGATGGGCCGTCGGGTTCGGAAATCGCTTGTGAGTGAGTCGCTCACTCACTACTGTTGCCGCCGTGACGTCCCAGACCCCGTCCGGCCGGGCTCGTCCGCTTCCTCCGGAGGAGCGCCGCGCCGCACTCATCGCCGCGACCCTGTCGCTGATCAGCGAACACGGGGTCAACGTCACGACCCGGCAGATCGCCGAGGCCGCCGGGGTGGCCGAGGGAACGATCTTTCGGGTCTTTCCGCACAAGAACGGGCTGGTCCGGGTCGCGGTCGAGACCGCACTGGATCCGGAACCGCTGCTGACCGAACTGGCGGAGATCGACCTGACCCGGCCGCTGCCGGAGCGGCTCGTCACGTTGACCGAGATCCTCCAGCGGCGACTGACCAAGATCTTCAACCTGCTGCACGCGATTGGCATGTCCGGGCCGCCCGAGGATGCCGAGGAGCGGGCGGAGCGGGGGGCGGGTCCGAGGCCCCGGGTCCCGACCGAGGAGATCCACCAGGCCGTCGTCCGGGTGCTGGAGCCGGACCGTGACCGGTTCCGCTATCCGGTGCACGAGGTGGCTCGGCTGCTGCGGCTGCTGACCTTCGCCGGTTCCCATCCCCGGATCTCCGACAACGATCCACTCAGCGCCGAGATGATCGCCGCCGTGCTGCTGGATGGCGTACGGGACCACTCGGCGGACGAGCCCGGCCGCTCTGGGGCGGGCGGACCACCGGACCCCGACCGCACCGCGACGGACGGGTCCGAGCCCGGCCGCCCCGTGGCGGGCGAACACCGCCGGCAGGCGGACAACCATCAACCGGACCGGCCGTGACCGGTCGCCGCGTCCTTGATTCGGGGGGTCGTCGATGCTGACCCGACTACTTCGCACCTACCTGCGGCCGTACGTGTGGCCGCTCGCCGCCGTGGTGCTGCTGCAGCTCGTCGGCACCATAGCGATGCTGTACCTGCCCAGCCTCAACGCCGACATCATCGACCACGGTATCGCCCGGGGCGACACCGGTTACATCGTCCGGACCGGCGGCTGGATGTTGCTGGTCAGCGCCGTCCAGATGGCCTGTTCCATCGCCGCGGTCTACTACGGGGCCCGGACGGCGATGGGCTTCGGTCGGGACGTCCGGGCGGCGATCTTCCACCGGGTCATCCGGTACTCCGGCCGCGAGGTGGGCCAGTTCGGGGCGCCCTCGCTGATCACCCGCAACACCAACGACGTCCAGCAGGTGCAGATGCTCGTCGTGGTCACCTGCACGATGCTCGTCTCGGCGCCGATCATGTGTGTCGGCGGCGTGATCATGGCGCTGCGGGAGGACATCGGGCTCGCCTGGCTGATGGCGGTCTGCGTCCCGGTGCTGGTCCTGTCGATCGGTCTGGTGATCATGCGGATGGTGCCGCAGTTCCGGTTGATGCAGACCCGGATCGACACCGTCAATCGCGTACTCCGGGAACAGATCAGTGGTATCCGGGTGGTCCGGGCGTTCGTCCGGGAGCCGTACGAGATGCGGCGCTTCGACGACGCGAACCGGGACCTGACCGAGACCGCGCTGCGCGCGGGCCGGCTGATGGCGGTGGTCTTCCCGATCGTGATGCTGGTGCTGAACCTCTCCAGCATCGCCGTGCTCTGGTTCGGCGCCGCCCGGGTCGACAGCGGGGAGATCCAGATTGGGGCGCTGACCGCCTTCCTCAGCTACCTGATGCAGATCCTGATGTCGGTGATGATGGCGACCTTCATGGTGATCATGGTGCCCCGGGCGGCGGTCTGCGCCGAGCGCATCGTCGAGGTCCTCGACACCGACACCACGGTCGTCCCGCCGCGGCAGCCGGTCACCGAGCTCTCCCGCCGGGGTGAACTGGAGCTGCGCAACGTCCGGTTCCAGTATCCCGGCGCCGCCGATCCGGTGCTGCGCGACATCTCGTTCACGGCCCGGGCCGGGCAGACCATCGCGATCATCGGCAGCACGGGCTCCGGCAAGACCACCCTGCTCTCGCTGGTGCCGCGCCTCTTCGACGTCACCGGCGGTGCCGTGTACGTCGACGGCGTCGACGTCCGCGATCTCGACCCCGATTTGCTGTGGAGCCGCATCGGCCTGGTACCGCAGCGGCCGTACCTCTTCTCCGGCACGATCGCCAGCAACCTCCGGTACGGCAGGCCGGACGCGACCGACGAGGAACTCTGGACCAGCCTGGAGATCGCCCAGGCGCGGGACTTCGTCGAGGCGCTGCCGGAAGGACTGAACGCCCCGGTCGCCCAGGGCGGCACCAACCTCTCCGGCGGGCAGCGGCAGCGGCTGGCCATCGCCCGCGCCCTGGTCCGCCGACCGGAGATCTACCTCTTCGACGACTCGTTCTCCGCGCTCGACCTCGGCACCGACGCCCGGCTGCGCGCCGCACTGCGGCCGGCCACCGCGGACGCCGTGGTGGTGATCGTGGCCCAGCGGGTCTCCACCATCCTCGACGCCGACCAGATCGTCGTCCTCGAGAACGGGGCGGTGGCGGGTATCGGCCGGCACGACGAACTCCTCGACACCTGTCCGACCTACCGGGAAATCGTGGATTCTCAGCTCACCGTGGAGGCGCTGTCATGACCCGGCCGACAACGGCACCGATCCGACCGGCGCCACGCCGCGGCCCCCTCGGCGGGCACGGCTTCATGGGTGGGATGCCGGTGGAGAAGTCGATGAACTTCGGCCCCTCCGCCCGGCGGCTGCTCGGCCGGCTCCGGCCGCACCGGATCCCACTCATCGGGGTCATCCTGCTCGCCGTGGGCAGCGTCGGGCTCAGCGTCATCGGGCCGAAGGTCCTCGGGCACGCGACCGACATCATCTTCGCCGGCCTGATCGGCAAGCAGTTGCCGCCCGGGACCACCCAGGAACAGGCGGTGGCGGGCGCGCGGGCAGCCGGCAACGACACCTTCGCCGACATGCTGGCCCGGATGGACCTGGTCCCCGGTGTGGGGATCGACTTCCCCCGGCTCGGCTGGGTGCTGGCCCTGGCGGCGGCGCTCTTCCTCGCCGCCAGCCTGCTGTCCTGGCTCCAGGGCCACCTGCTCACCGGCATCGTGCAGCGCAGCGTACGGCAGCTCCGCACCGACGTGGAGGCGAAGCTCAACCGGCTGCCGCTGTCGTACTTCGACGCCCAGCCCCGGGGCGAGCTGCTCAGCCGGGTCACGAACGACATCGACAACATCGCGCAGAGCCTGCAGCAGACCCTGAGTCAGCTGCTCTCCTCGCTGCTCACCGTGGTCGGCGTGCTGGTGATGATGTTCGTGATCTCGCCGCTGCTGGCCGTGGTCGCCCTGGTCACCGTGCCGCTGTCGATCCTGGTCACGCAACGGATCGCGAAGCGGTCGCAGAAGCAGTTCGTCGCGCAGTGGCAGCACACCGGGGCGCTGAACGGCCAGATCGAGGAGGCGTTCACCGGGCACGAGCTGGTCAAGGTCTTCGGCCGGCAGCGCGAGGTCGAGGCGGCCTTCGCCGCCAAGAACGAGGAGCTGTTCAGGGCCAGCTTCGCCGCGCAGTTCGTCTCCGGGATCATCATGCCGGCGATGATGTTCATCGGGAACCTGAGCTACGTGGCGATCGCGGTGATCGGTGGCCTCCGCGTCGCCTCCGGGTCGATGTCGCTCGGTGACGTCCAGGCCTTCATCCAGTACTCGCGGTTCTTCACCCAGCCGCTGACCCAGCTGGCGTCGATGGCGAACCTGCTCCAGTCCGGGGTCGCCTCGGCGGAGCGGGTCTTCGAGGTGCTGGACGCGCCGGAGCAGAGCCCGGACCCGGTCGAGCCGGCCCGGCCGACGCAGCGGCGCGGCCGGGTCGAGTTCGAGGGCGTCTCCTTCCGGTACGCGCCGGACAAGCCGCTGATCGAGGACCTGTCGCTGGTGGCCGAACCGGGGCACACGGTGGCGATCGTCGGGCCGACCGGCGCCGGCAAGACCACCCTGGTCAACCTGATCATGCGCTTCTACGAGCTGGACGCCGGCCGGATCACCCTGGACGGGGTCGACATCGCCACGATGCGGCGGGACGAGCTGCGCGGCCAGATCGGCATGGTGCTCCAGGACACCTGGCTGTTCGGCGGCACCATCCGGGACAACATCGCGTACGGCAACCCGGACGCCACCGAGGAGCAGATCATCGCCGCCGCGAAGGCGACCTTCGTGGACCGGTTCGTCCGCTCCCTGCCCGACGGCTACGACACCGTCATCGACGAGGAGGGCAGCAACGTCAGCGCCGGGGAGAAGCAGCTGATCACCATCGCCCGGGCGTTCCTGTCCAACCCGTCGCTGTTGATCCTCGACGAGGCGACCAGCTCGGTCGACACCCGTACCGAGGTGCTGCTGCAACGGGCGATGGCGGCGCTGCGCGCCGACCGGACCAGCTTCGTGATCGCGCACCGGCTCTCCACGATCCGGGACGCCGACCTGATCCTGGTGATGGAGAACGGCCGGATCGTCGAGCAGGGTACGCACGCGGAACTGCTCGCCGCCGAAGGGGCGTACCACCGGCTCTACCACGCGCAGTTCTCGCAGCCGGTGGTCGAGGAGGAGGCCGCCGTACCGGTTGGGGGTGTGCCGGGCGTCGGCGGGCCGCCGTTCGGCGCCATGCCCCGGCAGCGCTGACCGCCGCGGGAGCTGCCGTGCTCGGGGAGCGTTCGACACAGATCGTCCGTCGGACGCTCCCCGAGCACCGCCAAACCCGCGCCGCACTTCCGCGTCCGTCAACAGGCCTCGGAGCCCACGGAGCCGCTGGATGCCCGTTCGCCCCTGGTCATTGCCATCACGGAGGCGAGAGTCATCCCGCGGTCTTCACCGCGCGAGCCATCGACGAACCACGGCGATGTCCGTCGCCGTGAGACCGACGTACGGGTCGACGCGGTGCAGCAGAGCCCGCTCCGAATAGTGGGCCGCGATCCACGCGCGGTCATTGTCGGTGATTTCGTCGTCCAGCCACACGAACGGAGACCCTGCCGCCCAACGGGCGAGAGACCGTGTCTTCCAGTGCACGCCCGGTGGCGGCTCGTCGTCCGAATCAGGCCACTCGACAACCGGAAGCTGTGGGAGCCCGAGCCGTGGCGAGATGATCTCGTTGGCGTCTGCCATCCAGGCCGTCGCCCAGACCAACTGGCAATCCAGCGCCAACAGCATCCGCCCGTCCTCCCGACGGAGCCTGTCCAGAAGCGGATTCCTCTCATCCGCCGGTAACCGGGAAGAGGAGGGGCGTTCCGGGTCAGCCGGGCGGGCAGCGAACGGGATCAGCGGTCCGTCCACATCGAGGAACACCAGCGGCCGCCGGGCGAGCCCTGCACCCATGGCGCGAATCTACCGTCGCCACGCCACCGTACGGCGTGACGGATGGGTTCGGCAGGGGCGCGAGCTGACGCCGGCCGTTGATGTGGATGGCCTCGAGGGACACCGACCCGACCGTACGGGCATAATCAGGTCAGCCCGGCCATGATCATACATATGCATATAGAGATCAGATGCTACGCTTCGGGTTCGTGTGCTGGGGAGCCGGCCGGTGAGCATGGCCGAGATCGCCGCCGGGCTACGTGCCGTCCTGGATCCGACAGGCTGGACGGGATCTGCCCAAACGACCGGACGATCAAGGTCCGACCCACGGCCAGGCGTTCGACTCTTTGGGGCCCCTTTGTCGGCCGAGCCTTGGAGGAGTGGACGCAACATCGCATCCACCAGCGACCTGCGTCCGATTCCCGGGTTAAAAGGATTTCCGTGGACGCTCACCGATCATGTGGAAGCACGAGTTGCCCAAGAGATGCGTCGGCCCGGTGCCCCGCGGGAGGTAAGTCTGGTGGTCAACAAAGAGCCCTGCACGGACGACCCATATGGCTGTGATCGGGTGCTGCGACATATCATCCCGGCGGGTTCGCGTCTCATGGTTTACGTGCGAGATCCAAACACCCCTGATGGTGTTCGACCGGTCGGCGAGTACGGGGAACCGGGAAGGGAATCGCGCATTGACCTACATCGTCGCATGGGGTCGGGGTAACCGGCGGCCCAGCTCCACAGTCGCGGAATTGGACGCTGCTCTTGATGAGGCCGCCGCGTCCAATGTTCCGCAGGTCGTCGGGATCTACCCGCCGGAGTACCTGGCTGGTGACGCATCTCCGTGGGACGGGCCGCTGCCGCCCGCGCTGCAGATCGGCGTCGGCCATCCAGACCGGTCGTTCGTGCTTTGGCTCGGTCCCGAGGGTGGGGTCGAGGTTGAGGCGGGCGCTCCGCCGTGGCCCAGCGGGGCACCGGACATCGCGTTCGGCTACGGCGGTGACGCCGTCTTTGCCGGCCCGGCCCGAGCCCGGGTCACGCCGGCCACCGCCCGGCAGGCCGCTCGCGAGTTCGTCCGTACCGGCCAACGACCAACCTGCGTGCAGTGGGCAAGTGAGCAGTAGATGAGGTCGGGGTGGCGCTGCGAAGGGGAGCCATCCTGGCTGCGGCCGGGTGATGTGCATCCACCGGCCAGCAGCCGCGACAGGCCCGAGGGGCATCACGCCGACCGCCGTCACCGCTTCCAGGCCGGGCGGGTGGCGAATCAGGCCTGCTTGGTGTGATTGACGAAGGTGCGCCACGCCTGTGGCGCGAAGGTGAGGATGGGTCCGGTTCGGTCCTTGCTGTCCCGGACCAGGATGCGGCCGGGGAGGTTGTCGGCCACCTCGACGCAGTTCCCACCCTGTCCGTTGCTGCGGGAGGACTTCCGCCAACGCGGTGCGTTGCTCGATTCCATGGTTCCGCTCCCTCCGTGCGGTGTGCGGGGTGGATCTAGGTGGACGGTGCCGGGCGAGAGCGACGGGCGGGGAAGCCCCGGCCGCGTCGCCAGCGAACCACTGACCTTCACGGTAAGGCCAGCGCCTAATGACGGGCGCCCAGGACGCCGTCGACCAGTTTGGTGAGTACGGCGTCCAGGCGGTCGGCTGCCGAGCGGTCGAACTCAGGACGCGACAGGTCCACCGGTTTGCCACGACAGAGTGCCGTCAACGGTGTGGTCGGCGGAGCGGCCAGGAGGTCGGCCAGCCGGGCGGCGGTGGCGTCCACCGAGGCGCCGAAGATTTTCGCCGCCGCGCCCACCAGTGCGCGCTGGGGCTGCCGGAAGTGCCGATGCAACCCGCTGTCGACGAACAGCGGATTGTAGAGGATGTACCGGATCCGAGTGTCCGGATCGCGGTTCGCGAAGAGCACCCCGAGCAGGTCGTTGGCTCGGGCCCCCTGCATGGTGGCCCGGAAGAGGGTGTATCCCCGGGTGAGCTGCAGATCGTCCCAGTGGAGCCGGCCGGCCCGGATCCCGCCGGTACCGCTGAGATTGAGTACTACCGGCGTCGCGGCCCGCTCCAGCGACCCGCGCAGCCGCTCCGCGAGCAGGTAGCGGCTCAGCACATATATGGCGAAGGTCTGCTCGAAGCCCTCGGCGGTCTCGACTCGTCGGGAGTTGAAACGGCCGGCGGCCAGCACCAGGACGTCGATCCGGTCCGGCAGGCGGGTGGCGAGTTCGGCGGTCTGCCGGACCGAGGTCAGGTTGGCATCGGCGCTGCCGATCGCGATCACACGGTCTCCCGCCGCACGCAGCCGGGCGGCAAGGGCACCACCAATTCCGCGCGTACCACCCGCGATGACCACTGTACGCATACTGTGATCCTGCGCATTCGCTGAGTCCCGTCGAAAGAAGGCACATTGATGTCACCGGTACTCCCGTTGCCCATCACGCCGGCCGACCGTTCGGCATGCGAGGCGACCGAGGTGCTGCGCCGGGTGGGTGAGAAGTGGAGCGTGCTCGTCCTCGCCGTGTTGCGTGAGGGGCCGTACGGCTTCAACGAGCTGGATCGCGCGATTCAGGGGCTCAGCCGGCGCATCCTCACCCGTACGCTGCGGACGCTCGAAGGTGATGGGCTGGTGAGCCGTCGGGTGACGCCGGAACGCGTCGAGTACGCGCTGACCGATCTGGGACGCTCGCTGCTTCCGCTGATCATCGCGATCGGCGAGTGGGCGATCGAGCATGCGCCCGAGATTCGTCAGGCGCGGGCGCGAATGTCCGCCCAACGGCGGGCCCACCCGGCTGGCCGACCGGCGGGCGCGCCCTGACCCAATGGCCGGCACCGAGCCGTACCTGACCCACCGTCCACGATGGTGCGGACCACCGTGGTGGTGCGGCCCGTTCAGCCCGGGGTAGGCACCCACCGACGCCGGCACCACGACCACGCTGACGTTCGCCGGGCACACGCCTGCACGATCGCGTGCAGTTGGTCGGCCATCACCTTCGCACCACCCACCGGGCGGCGTAGCACCGCCTCGTCGATGACCGCGAAGAGCCGACACTGGTCCTGCTCCCGGCGCAGAATCTCGGCCCGGGCGAGCCGCTCGGCGACGGTCTGCTCCAGATCCGGCACCCGGGTGCCGGCGTCCCGGAGGATGGCTTGGGCGTAGTCCTCGGTCTGCAGCAGGCCGGGAACCACCGTGAGCTGGAAGCTCCGAACCATCGCGGCGTGCTGCTCGTGGTCCAGCCATGGCCGAAACCAGGCGGTGTCCGGGGCGTACGCCCGCGCCTCGGCCGCGGACTCCTGGAACGTATCGCCGGCATCGAAGATGACGTCGAGCTGTCGAGCCGGCCCGGGCGACGACTCCGCGGGCCCGCCGCCTTGGTAGCACGGTCCGCGACCGACCGCGCGGCGCTAGCCGACTCCGCCGCCGGAACACCCACTCCCCTGGGGCGGGGCCGGGATCGGCCGCCCTACTGCCAGGTGGCGGTCTCCGGGTCGATGCCGTGGGCCCGGGCGCTGGCGTCGATGATCTTCCGAAACCACGTGGCGAGGCCGGCGCGGATGCCGTTGTAGTAGGCGGCGAACTCCGGATCGGTCTCGTACCTGCGGCCGATACAGACCTGCATCTGCCGGGTCAGGGGAAAGTACGAGGAAAAGACCGCACGGTGCCGCTCGACGAGTGCGTTCGCCTCCGGGCTCCCGGGTGTGACGCCGGCGTCCATCGCCTCGGCGAGGGCACGCTCAACATCGGTCATCGCGTCGGCGATGGCCTGCCATTCCTGTGGGCCGCGCGAGGCGGCGCGTTCGGCGTACTGCCGCCACTGCGGCGTGTCGCCGTAGCGTTGACGGGCCTGGACGGGCCAGCTCGGGTCCCACTGCGGGCCGAAGATCGCGGCCTGCTGCTCGGCGGTCAGCAGCAGGCCGCGCTCGTGAGCGTCGATCATCCGGTCCAGCCCGGCCATCAGCTGCTGGAGACGATTGATCCGTTCGGCGAGCTGGGCACGCTGCGCGCGCAGTGCGCCCGGCACGTCCGCGGCCGGGTCGTCCAGGATGGCGCGAATCTGGTCGAGACCGAGGCCGATCTCCCGGTAGACGATGATGCGGTGCAGGCGTTTTAGATCCCTGGCGGTGTAGCGCCGGTATCCGGCGGTCGTACGCAGCGACGGTCGCGCCAGACCGATCTCGTCCCAGTGGTGCAACGCACGGACCGTCACGCCCAGACGCGTCGCGACCTGACCGACGGTCAGGCCATCGGCGTCAGCGGCATCAGGCACGCTCCGTATTGTTACCGGAAGCGGAGGCCGGTGGAGCGATCCCGACGGACGCGAGGTTGCGCGCCTCCTCACTGTCTGGGTCAAAAGGCCTCGCCGCGGTGAGAATGACCCGAGCGTTCTCCGGCGTGATCACCTCCACGTCGCGGGTGTTCCAGGGGGTGTCCCGTGGGCCGTCCACCGAGTCCGGGCGCAGCGCGCGGCACGCCTCGACAATGGAGTCGATCTGGTTGAGCACGCACGCGAAACTGACGCTCATCGCCGGCGCCTGCTCCGGAACGCTCGCCGCCGAGACGAGGAGGACGTCCTGGAACGCCCACCGGCGCAGATGCACGAGCCGGCCGGGAATGCTGAACAGATTGATGAAGCCGAGCCCGCGAACCCAGAATTCCTCCGACGCCGCGAAGTCGTTCGTGGGAATCGTCACGAACGCGGGCATCGCGTAAATGCCCCGGAACGGCTCCGGCGCAACCGCATCCGGGCCGTGCGGCACCGGGCTGATCTCGAACGCGTCGTAGTAGTCGCTCATGCGCCCACCCTCGACCCTCACGCAACGTGAGAGTCAAGTCCAGTGCGCGACATCACCCCATCCCGACGCCGTGACCGCCGTCGGCCGCGCGAGAGCCCGCGCCGCGTAACGCGAGCGCCGGAGCCGGGCGGCGCTAGAGCCGGGCCAGCGCCGCCTTGAGCGGGTCGAGGCCGAGCGAGCCGAGGTCCAGCGCCGCCCGGTGGAACTCCTTGAGGTCGAAGTCGGCGCCCTTGCGGGCCTTGGCGTCCTCGCGGGCCTGCATCCAGATCCGCTCCCCGACCTTGTACGACGGAGCCTGCCCCGGCCAGCCCAGGTAACGGTTCAGCTCGAAGCGTAGGTTCTCGTCCGGGATCCGGCAGTGCGCCCGGAGGAACTCCCAGCCCAGCTCGGGAGTCCAGCGCTCGCCCGGGTGGAAGCCGAACGGATTGTCGCGGGGGATCTCCAGCTCCAGGTGCATGCCGATGTCGACGATCACCCGCGCGGCCCGGAACGCCTGCCCGTCGAGCATGCCGAGCTTGTCGCCCGGGTCCTCCAGGTAGCCGAGCTCGTCCATCAGGCGTTCCGCGTACAGGGCCCAGCCCTCGCCGTGCCCGGAGACCCAGCAGAGCAGCCGCTGCCAGCGGTTGAGCAGGTCGGCCCGGACCTGCGTCTGGGCCACCTGGAGGTGATGTCCAGGGACGCCCTCGTGGTAGACCGTCGTCACCTCGCGCCAGGTGGAGAACGAGGTGATCCCCTGCGGCACCGCCCACCACATCCGGCCCGGCCGGGAGAAGTCCTCGCTCGGGCCGGTGTAGTAGATCCCGCCGTCGCTGGTCGGGGCGAGACAGCACTCGATGCGGCGTACCTGCTCGGGAATGTCGAAGTGGGTGCCGTGCAGGTCGGCGAGGGCCTTGTCGGCCAGCGCCTGCATCCAGTCGCGGAACGCCTCCTTGCCCTGGATCTGCCGGGCCGGGTCCGCGTCGAGCTTCGCGACGGCCTCGTCGACGGTGGCGCCCGGGCCGGCGATCAGCGCGGCCACCTCCCGCATCTCGGCCTCCAGACGGGCCAGCTCCGCGAACCCCCAGGCGTACGTCTCCGTCAGGTCGATCTGCGAGCCGAGGAAGTACCGCGAGGCGAGCTGGTAGCGCTCCAGCCCGGCGGCCTGCGTCGCCCGGCCCCGCGGGGCGAGTTCGTCACGGAGGAACCGGCCGAACTCGGCGGTCGCCGCGGTCGCCGCGGCGGCCCCCCGCTGCAGGTCCGCGGTGAGGGCGGCGTCGGCGGTGAGGCCCGCAACGAGGTTGTGGAAGAAGTTGTCCCCCTTGGGGTCGGTCCAGACCTCGCACTGCTTGGCGACCTCGATGATCTGGGCGCGGGAGCTCACGTGCCCGGCGTCGGCCGCGGTGACCAGCGTCGTCGTGTACGCCCGCAGCGCGTCGGCGAACTGGTTCAGCCGGGCGGCGATGTTGTGCACCGCCTCCTCGCCCTCGGTCGGCATGAGATCGAAGGTCTCTCGCAGCTCGTGCAGCCCGCTGACGATGACGTTCAGCTCGCTCGTCGTCTCGCCGGCCTCGTAGCGTTCCAGCTCCAGGCCGAGCCGCTCCTGCATCGCCTCCTTGGCGGTCCGCTCCGCCTCGGTCTCCGGCTCGATGGCGTCGAGCGCGGCGAGGGTCCGCCGGTCCAGTTCGGCGCGGGCGGCGAAGCCGTCTGGGGAGAAGTCTCCGAGCTGGTCGTCGTATCCCTTGATCCCTGCGTATGTCGCGCCGGTCGGGTTCAGTCGGGCCCAGTCGTCGACGTAACGGTCAGCCAGCTCGTTGATGCGTCCCACGGCACCGACCCTACGTGATGACCGCCCGACCCCTCATCCCCGCCCGTCCCGGTGGGGCGGCGACCCCACCCCACGGACGCGCGGCCGTCGACCGCGGCCCGGCCGATGCGCGGCCCCGTGGCCCTCCGGCCTCGTGGCCGGACGGGCCGGTCACCGCGCCGCCGCCTGTCGCTCCGCCGCTCTGCGGAGCAGGCCGACCAGCTCGGTGACGAGAGCCGTCGGACGTCTGCGGTGCACGATGGAGATCTGGCGCGCCGGTGCGGGCCCGTCGAGACTCCGTACCCGGATCGCGGGATCGTCCGCCACGACCATGGCCGGCACCAGGGCGACCCCGAGGCCGACCCGGACCAGCGCGAGGGTGAGCGCGTAGTCGGCGGTCTCGTAACTGACCCGGGGCGTGAAGCCGGCCCGGGCCGTGACCGCTTCCAGGCAGACGCGGTTCGGCACCCCGAGCCCTCCGGAGATCCAGTGTTCGGTGGCCAGGTCGGCCAGCGCGATCCGGCCGGGGGCCCCGGCCAGGGGATGCGCCGCCGGAAGCACGATCTTCAACGGATCGGTGAGCAGCGGCCGGCGAACGAGACCCTGCGTGGGCACCGCGGCCACGCCGGGGTAGCGGTGGGTGATCAGCAGGTCAAGATCACCAGAGGTGACGAGCTCGTACCCGCGGGGCGGCTCCAGGTCGAGCACCGAGAGGTGGACGTCAGGGTGGCGGCCACGCAGCTCCGCCAGCGCCGCCGGCACCAGCGCCGCGCCGGCGGTGGCGAAGGTGCCGATGGCCAGCTGACGCGGCTCGGCCCCGACCGCCGACGCCGCCGCGACCTCGGCCTCCCGCAGCGCGCCCAGCACGCGTTCACCGTGCCGGACGAGGACGGCCCCGACCTGGGTCAGGCGTACCCCGGCGCCGCTGCGCTCGACCAGTCGCGCCCCGAGCTCCGCCTCGAGCTTGCTCAACTGCTGCGACACCGCGGACGGCGTGTACGACATCCGCCGCGCCGCCGCGGCGATGGAACCGGCGCGGGACACCTCGACCAGCACCCGCAGCCGCCCGACGTCCAGAGCCATTAAGCAATGCTAACGGAGCCTCATCAGACCGTACTGGCGCTGATGGCTCCACCGGCCGAGGATGAGGGCCATGACGACATCCACCGACACCGTCGACATCGCCGACGTGGCCCTGGCGGCCGAGGCCATCCGCCCCTACGTACGCCGGACGCCGCTGCTCGACGCCCGGGTCGACGGACGACGGGTGCTGCTCAAGCTCGAACAGTTGCAGCTCAGTGGCTCGTTCAAGCTGCGCGGCGCGCTCAACACCCTGCTCGGTGGGGCGCGTCCCGCGCACGTGGTCACCGCCTCCGGCGGCAACCACGGACTGGGCGTGGCCACGGCAGCCGCCCTGCTCGGCCTGCCCGCCACGGTCTTCGTGCCGACCTCGGTACCGGCCGGCAAGGCGCGGCGCATCGAGGCGACCGGCGCGCGGCTGGTCCGCCACGGCGCGACGTACGCCGAGGCCGCCGCGGCGGCGACGGAGGCCGCCCGGCTGGCGGGCCACCGGTACGTGCCGGCGTACGACGACCCCGCGGTGATCGCCGGCCAGGGCACCGTGGCCGCCGAGATCGTCGCGGACGTACCCGAGGTCGACGCGGTGGCGGTCGCGGTCGGCGGCGGCGGCCTGGCCGCGGGCACGGCGCTCGCCGTCGGCGGACGCACCACGGTCGCGGTCGAGCCGCAGGACTGCCGGTGCCTGGCCGACGCGCTGGCGGCGGGCCGGCCGGTCGACAGCCCGGTCCGCTCGGTCGCCGCCTCGGCCCTCGGCGCCACCCGGGTCGGCGACCTGCCGTTCGCGATCCTCCAGCGCCGCCCGGTCGAGTCGGTGCTGGTCAGCGACGCGGAGTTGCTCGCCGCCCGCGATCTGCTCTGGGAGGAGTTCCGGGTGGCGGCCGAACCCGGCGCCGCCGCCCCGTTCGCGGCGTGGATCGCCGGTCGGGTCCCCGGGCGACTCCCCGCCGTCGTCATCTGCGGCGCGAACACCGACTGGTTCCCCGATCCCGCGTAGCGGGGTCTGGCGGGGTGGATGTGGTGCTGGACACGACGTCGACACGTCGCGCGACATCGTCGTACGGCTGTTGCAAAGTGTCAGGAGTGACCACCGTCGCCACCCCTGACAACGCCCCGCTCCGATCCTGGCTGCCGGGCTTCTTCGTCCTCGCCGCCATCTGGGGTTCGAGCTTCCTCTTCATCAAGCTCGGGGTCACGGAGATGCACCCCCTCTACGTCGCCCTCGGCCGGGTCGCCACCGGCGCGCTGACCCTGCTCGTGGTGCTCGCGGTGCTCCGTGACCGACTGCCCCGGGATTCCCGGCTCTGGCTGCACACCACGGTCTTCGCGGCGCTCGGGGTCGCGCTACCGTTCACCCTCTTCGGCTACGGGGAGCAGCGGGTCTCGTCGGTGCTCGCCGGCATCTGGAACGCGACCACCCCGCTGATCGTGCTGCCGTTGGCCGTGCTGGTGTTCCGGACCGAGCGGATGACCCTGCGCCGCGGCGTCGGCCTCGCGATCGGCTTCGTCGGCGTGCTGGTCGTGCTCGGCGTGTGGCGGGGCCTCGGCGGCGTCGAGCTGACCGGCCAGCTCATGTGCTTCGGCGCGTCGGCCTGCTACGGCGTGGCGATCCCGTACCAGAAGCGGTTCATCGCGGGTGGGACCGAGTCCGGGGTGGCGCTCTCCGCCGCCCAACTGCTGATGGCGACGCTGCAACTCGCGGTCGTCGCGCCGCTGGTCGCGGGGGCGCCACCCGCCCCGACCGGGCTCTCGGCCAAGGCGGTCGCCGGCGTACTGGCGCTGGGCGCGCTCGGCACCGGGCTGGCCTTCGTGATCAACATGCGCAACATCCGGCTCGCCGGCGCGAGCGCGGCCTCCACCGTCACGTACGTCATCCCGGTCTTCGCGGTGCTGATCGGGGTCGTCGCGCTCCGCGAGCACCTGGCCTGGTACCAACCGGTGGGGGCGGCGATCGTGCTGGCCGGGGTGGCGGTGTCCCAGGGCCTGCTCGGCCGTCGCCGGCGGCGGGCCGCCGGGGAACCCGCCCCGCAGGTCGTGCGGGCGGCCTGAACCGCCGCCGGGGACCGGCCCCCGCCACGGTCAGCGGGCCGAGGACCGTGTCGCCGCGATCACATGGTGCGTCGGGTCAGTGCGATCCGGTCCAGTCGAGAAGCCGGTCGACCGGCCAGGTGTTGACGACCCGGTCGACCGGAACGCCGCACCGCGCCGCCCGGTCGCAGCCGTACCGCTGCCAGTCGAGCTGACCCGGCGCGTGCGCGTCGGTGTCGATCGCGAAGAGGCAGCCGGTCTCCACGGCGAGCCGGATCAGCCGCTTCGGCGGGTCCTGGCGCTCCGGCCGGGAGTTGATCTCCACCGCCTTGCCGTGCTCGGCGCAGGCCGCGAAGACCGCCTCGGCGTCGAAGTCGCTCTCCGGCCGGGTCCGGGCCCGGTGACCCCGGTCGCCCGCCCCGGTCACACCGGGCGGCCGGGTCGCGACCATCCGGCCCGTGCAGTGCCCGAGGATGTCCAGGTGCGGATTGGCGATCGCGGTCACCATCCGCCGGGTCATCCGACGCCGCTCGTCGCGCAGGTTGCTGTGGACCGAGCCGACCACCACGTCGAGCCGGGCCAGCAACTCCTCGTCCTGGTCCAGCGAGCCGTCCTCCAGGATGTCCACCTCGATCCCGGTGAGGATCCGGAACCCCTCCGGCAGCGCCTCGTTGAGCGCCGCGACGTGGTCGAGCTGCCGGCGGAGCCGGGCCGCGGTCAGTCCCCGGGCGACCGTCAGTCGGGGCGAGTGGTCGGTCAGCGCGAGGTACTCGTGACCCAGCTCGGCCGCGGCGAGCGCCATCTCCTCGATCGGCGAGCCGCCGTCCGACCAGTTCGAGTGGGTGTGGCAGTCGCCCCGCAGCGCCGCGCGCAGCGCCGCGGCGGCCTCGTCCAGGTCAATTCCCTCGGTCGCCAGCAGCCGGCGCAGGTAGACCGGCTCCTCACCACGGAGCGACTCGGTCACGGTCCGGGCCGTGACGTCGCCGACGCCGGCCAGCTCGGTCAGGGTGCCGGCCTCCGCCCGGGCGGCCACCTCGGCGGCGGGAAGTCCGGCCAGGGTCGCGGCCGCCGCGCGGAACGCCCGGACCCGGTACGTCGCCTCGTTGGCACGTTCCAGCAGGAAGGCGATCCGGCGCAGGTCGGCGACGGGGTCCCGGGCGGTCACAAGGAGACACGGTAGTCACCGCCCTCCGGTCGTGCAGCCGTACGCGGAACCGGTCGGACGGCTGAGCGGGATCTGTCCGTAAGTGGTTTGCCGATCGAAGGTCACCGTCATACCGTCCCTGGGCCGCCCTCCGCATCGGGGCGCGGATCGAGATCCGTGGGAGGACGAACACATGGTCGCGACCGTCCGCGCCCTGGCGTCGGTGGTGATGCTCATCGGGTTCTACGTCGTCGCGCTGGTGCAGTTGGTCGCCGCCCTGCTGCTGGCGGTCTGGCTCAGCTCGGTGATCCCCGGGTTGCTGGCCGCGAAGCTCGCCCTTCCACTCATCGCCGCCTCGGCCGGGGCCGTGCTGGTCGCGCTCTGGAAGGCGATCCGCACGAAGCCGCAGCCGCTGCACGGGCTGCCGCTCGGCCCCGACCAGGCCCCGGAGCTGTGGGGCACGGTGCGGGAGCTGGCGGACGTCGTCGGCACCCGGGTGCCGGACGAGATCCGGCTGGTCCCCGAGATCAACGCGGCGGTGACCGAGGACACCCGGCTGCTCGGCCTGATCGGCGGCCGCCGGATCCTCTACATCGGACTTCCGCTGCTCCAGGCGATGACGGTCGACCAGCTCCGGTCGGTGCTCGCGCACGAGCTGGGCCACTACTCCGGCCGGCACACCCGGCTCGGCGGGGTGGCGTACCGGGGGCGGCTGGCGATCGGCGGCGCCATCGGCCGGATCGGTCCCCGCAACCCGGTCGGCTGGGTCTTCCGCGGCTACGCGCGGCTCTACCTGCTGGTCGACCACGCCGCGTCCCGACGGCAGGAGCTGGAGGCCGACCGGGCATCGGTGCAGGTCGCCGGCCGGACCGCCGCCATCTCCGCACTGCGTGAGCTGCCGGTCCTCGGCGCCGCCTGGGCCTTCTTTCACGACCGCTACGTCCGGCCGGGCTGGGAGGCCGGGTACGTCCCCGTCGACCTCTTCGGGGGCTTCGCCGAGCTGCTCGCCGCCCGGACGGACGAACTCGCCGAGCTGCGGGCGACCGAGCCGGACGACACCGGGTCCCGCTGGGACACCCACCCGCCGATCTCGCAGCGGATCGCGGCGATGGCGGCGATGCCCGACAACCCGGGCGTCGCGGACGGCCGGCCGGCGCGGCTCCTCCTGGCCGACCCGGGCGCCGTCTCCCGGCGCCTTCAGGAGCTGGTGGTCGACGCCGGCGACCGTACGCCGCTGCCGTGGCCCGAGTTCACCGCCGCGATGGTCGCCGCCGTGGTGCAGCGGGAGGCCGACGCCGTCTACCGGGCCCTCGGCCGGTTCACCGGGGTGGCCGAGCCCAACCTTCCGGCCCTGCTCCGGCTGGTCGAGGAGCACCGGCTCCCCGAGTTCGCGATGAGCCTCTTCCCCGACGCGACCCGGCAGGAGGCGGTGGGTAGGTTCGCGTCGCTGATGGAGCGGCTGCTGGAGGGGGCGGCGGTGGCCTCCGGGGCGGCCCGGTGGCGGCACTCGTGGTCCGAGCCGGCCCGGCTGACCGGGCGGGACGGCGAACCGCTGGAGCTCGGGCCGATCGCCCAGCTGGCCGTGACCCCGCAGACCCTGCCCGAGGCGGTCAAACGACTGACCGCGCTCGGCATCGACCCCGCCCAGGGGACGGTGGTGCAGCGGCGGGTCACCGCGAACGGCGCCCGGCTGCTGGGCGGACTGGCGAACGTCAAGGTGGACGGCGTGGAGCACGACGTACTGGTGCTCGACCGTGGACTCATCCTCGTCGGCAACCCGGGCAAGTCGGACAAGGGGGCCAAGCGGCTGGAGGAGCTGGTCACCTCGGCCCCGCTCGCCGAGCTGGCTGACCGGCACCGGTTCCTGCCCTTCGAGGAGTTCGCCGAGACGACGGTGCAGAAGCGGGTGCCGCTGAAGGCGGAGATCGCCCTGCACGACGGCAGCCGGCTCACCCTGCACGAGCAGTGGGCGAGCGAACTGCTGGAGAAGAGGAGCCGGGACGCCCTGCTGGCGGCGCTGGGGTCGGACGATTGACCGACGCCGCCCGGCGGGCGCGGGTCACCCGGGCGGAACCGGCCGCACCGCGGTGACCGTACGCCGGTCGGCGGCGACCCGGGTCACCCAGCCGCCGACCCGGCCCAGGGCCAGCAGCTCATCGGCCCGGGCCGGCAGCGTCACCGGGGTGCCGGCCCGGGGCGGCCAGGCACGGCGGGCCGCCGAGCCCGGCGCCAGCCAGGCCCGCAGCGCCTCGATCGGCTCTGGGGCGTCGAGCGCGGCGCGGGCCTGACCGAGCGCGGCGAGGAGCGCGTCCAGGGCCGGACCGACCGCGGCGGCGTTGCCGCCACACATCGCCGCGATGAGCTCCGGCCGGGTCGCCGCCACTCGGGTGCCGTCCCGGAACGACCCGGCGGCGAGGGTGCCGGCGAGCGGATTGTCGGCGGCGACGGCGGCCACCGCGGTCGCGAGCAGGTGCGGAACGTGGCTGACCGCCGCCACCGCCCGGTCGTGCTCGGTGGCGGTCGTCGGCACCACCCGGGCGTGCAGGCCGGTGACCAGCGCGGCCAGCTCCAGCCAGTCCGACACCGAGGTCACCCCCTCCTCAAGGCAGAGCACCCAGGCGCATCCGGTGAAGAGGTTGGCGTCGGCGGCGCCGAACCCGGAGGTCTCCCGGCCGGCCATCGGATGGCCGCCGACGAAGCGGGCGGGACGGCCGGGGGCGGCGCGTAGCTCCCGTTCGACCAGAGCCCGGACCGGCTCCTTGACCGACGTGACGTCGGTGAGCAGGCCGGTGTAGCCGGCGTCGCGGACCTCGGCCAGCACCCCGGCCACCGCCGGGAGCGGAACCGCCACCACCACCAGGTCGGCCCGGGCCACCGCGTCGCCGACCGTCTGGGCCACGTGCCAGCGCTGACCCGGCGGGGCCTGCGCGGCGGCGGTCCGGGCGGTGGCCCGGGTGGCCGGATCGGCGTCGTAGCCGAGCAGGTGGTGCCCGGTGGCGGCGAGGGCACGCAGCACCGAGCCGCCGATGAGACCGAGTCCGATCACCGCGACGTTCACGTCGGTGACTCTCGCACACCCCTGCCGGTCACGGCTCGCGCGGGCAGCCGTGCTTCCGGTGCCAGGCCCGGACCGTGGCGGCCGGCGAGGTGTGTCGCCCCTTCCGCCACGCGTCAAGGAACGTGGCCGGCCAGACGACCCCGCGCCGGATCCACCAGTCACCCGTACGGTGGCACGGGGGCGAGATGCCGAAGTGCAGGTGGCAGACGTTGTTGGCGTTGCCGGTCTTGCCGACCGTGCCGAGCTGCTGGCCGACCCGGACCCGAACGCCGGGGTCGATGCCGCTGGCGACGGTGTTCAGGTGGGAGCCGTAGTACCGCACCCCGTCGTCGCCGAGCAGCGACACGGATTTGCCGCCGTTGTTCGGTCCCTGCGGGCCGGACTTGCGGTAGGTGTCGACCCGGCTCACCTCGAGGATCCGGCCCGACGTCACCGCGACGACCGGAGAGCCGCAGGCGGCGAAGAGGTCGGTCGCCGGGTAGCCCGAGTGCGTCGGGTGGTAGCCGACGTTGCCGGTCCGGACCGGGAAGGCGTACCGGTGGGTGTCGGGCGTCCGCGAGGGCGAACCGCTCGGGTCGGCCGAGCCGTCCGGCGTCGGGGCCGGCGGGGATGCCGGGCTGCCGGCGGCGGTCGTGGCCACGGCGGGGTCGGGCCCCTCGAACCGCGGACCCTCGGGCTGCCGCCGCGCATCGGCGCACCCGGCGACGAGCGCTGCCACCAGCAGGGCCGCGACCGGTGACGACCCGCGCCGCACCCGGTGCCGCGGGTTTCCTCCCCAGAACATCCCGCCATAGTGGCAGATCGGGCCGTACCCGGTCGGCCCGTCCCGCGCGGCCTGGATTGGCCACGCCCCGTCCGGCCCGGTCCCGGCCGGCGGGTCGACACGGTCCGGGCGGGACGGGGCGGGTGGGGCGTCCGGCCCGGTAGGCTCCTGGCGAAGCGGCCCGTCGGGCGACGGTGGCCAACGGATGGCGTGGGCGGCGCGTCACGGACGCCAGGACGCGCGGGGAGGAGTCGCGGATGTCACCACAGCCGGCGTACCCGACGCCTCACCCCGGCACGCCGCCGCCCGGATTCCCGCCGCCGCGGGCCGCGGGGGCCTGGCGTCGGCCGGGGTCGACGTACGGCCCGTCCGGTCTCTTCCCGTCCGGACCGCCACCGAGGCCCGCACGGCCGACCTACCGGGAGCCCCATCCCGTACGGCTCGGCGCGGTCGCCGCGGGCGCGGGCGGAGCGCTGCTCTGGCTGCTGACCTTCGGCCTCCTCGCCCATGACCTGCGCGGCTACCTGTGGTGGACCCTGCTCGCCGGCACGGTGGCCTGGCTGGTCGCCCTGGTCCTGACCTGGCGCGGCGACCGGGGCGTCGCGGTGGGCGTCGCCACGGTCGTCGCGGTGGGCTGGACCGTCGCGGCGATCCTGCTGGCGTTGCGCTGGCGCTCGTCCGGCGACTGGCCCCTGTGGTAGGAACGCCAACTGTCCGAAATCGGTCAGATCACGTTCGCGCGTGGGCGTTGGGTGAGTGCTCGACCGCACATCGCAACCGGCCTTGACGAACCGCCCGGGACTCGGCACTCTCGGCGTTATGGCCTGGACACAACATCGGCTCGACCCCGAGCGCAGCCGCCGCCGGTTGCAGCTCCTCGCCGAGCTCGCCGGGGCGAAGTCGGTGCGTGAGCGGGAGCATCCGCGGCGGGTCCGCGTGGACCGGCTGCGGGAGTTGATTGCCACCCGCCGCCGGCTGGCGAACTGACCGGGTAGCAGCTACCCGCGGGATTCCCGCCACCTCCTTCGGGGCGTTGCGTGGGCCGAGGTCGAGGCGACCGGATACCGTCACGCGTAACAGAGGGTCGACGGTGCGAAAACGAGTCGGCTGTGATGTGCGGCTGGTGGCCGCGGGGTAATTGGGGGGACCGTGTCGTACTTCGCTGCGGCCGTGGTGCGCCGCGCGTCCGACTGGACCGCGGCAGAGGTCGATCTCAACGGCGCCCGCGACATCGACGAGGTGGCGGACCTGCTCCGGGACGTCGACCCGGACGCGGAGATCTCGCTGCTCTTCGTCGAGTCCGATGACGCGTACCTGGCCATCATGCGTCTGGACGAGGGGGAGGATCTGCGGATCTTCGGCTCCGACTCCGCCTTCGCCGAGGAGTCGCGGCTCGGCGAACTGCTGGTCGGCGACCTGAAGGCGCCGGCCCTGGCGATCGACGAGATGATCGGGACGGGGGACGGTGCCGCCGACGAGGAGGAGCCGGCGATCGACCCCGACACCGATCCGGTGGGGGACGCCGATATCCTGGCCGACCTCGGCATCCCCGCCCGTCGGCTGCTCGCGCTCTGCTCGCGCGAGGGGATGATGCCGGCCGACGTCACCGCCGAGGTGTGCCAGGTGCTGGGCTGCGCCAACGAGGTCGAGGAACTCCGCGAGGCGTGACGGGCCGGCGGCAGCGGCACGAGGCGTGGATGCGGCGGGCCCTGGAGGTTTCCGCCACCGTGCCGGCCGGCCCGCCCGGTACGGCCGGCGAGGCGCACCCGGCGAGGCCGAGGACGACGGCGGCGGAGCCGGGCCGGGTGGTCGGTCCGCCGGACGGGGCCGCGGCCGGCCGTCGCGAGATGGCGGGCGAAGAGGGCGGCCCGCGGCAGACGGCGGCCCGGCTCGAACGTGTAGCGGCCGAGGACGTCCCGGTCGGGGCCGTGGTCTACGGCCCGGACGGGACGGAACTCGCCACCGCCCGCAACGAGCGGGAACTCCGCGGGGACCCGACGGCCCACGCCGAGATCCTGGCGCTGCGCCGGGCCGCCTCGGTGGTGGGCGAGTGGCGGCTGACCGGCTGCACCCTGGTCGTGACCCTGGAGCCGTGCACCATGTGCGCCGGAGCGGTGGTGCTCGCCCGGATCTCGACCCTGGTCTTCGGCGCCTGGGAGCCGAAGACCGGCGCGGTCGGGTCGCTGTGGGACGTGGTACGCGACCCTCGGCTCAACCACCGTCCCGAGGTGTACGGCGGGGTGCTGGAGGACGAGTGCGCCGCCGCCCTCCGGGCCTTCTTCCGCTGACCGCCAACCGGCCCAGACCGTCCCCGTGTCGTGGTTGTCCACATGGGTTGTGGATAACTTTCGTGGCTGTGGACAACTCCACGGCGGTGTCCCAGCCGTCCGACCTAGCCCACCCCGACCGTCGCGCCGGGACTCGACCGCGGAACGGCCGGTCCGGTCTCCGGTCGGCCCGTGACGCCCGGCCCGCTGCCCGGTCGGGCCGCGACGGCCGATGCGCTGTCGGGTCGGGCCGCGACGGCCGGCAGCTCCACCGTCACCGCCAGGCCGCCACCCTCCCGGGGCTCGGCCCGCACCGCGCCGCCGTGGGCGGTGGCGACCGCCCGTACGATCGACAACCCGAGGCCGAAGCCGCGCTCGCCGGCGACCCGGTCCCGCCGGAGCCGGCGGAACGGCTGGAACAGCGTCTCGACCTCGTACCCCGGCACCACCGGCCCCGTGTTGATCACCGTCAGCCGGGCCCAGCCGTCCACGGTGTCGGTGTCGATCCAGACCTCGCCGCCGCTCGGGAGGTTGTGCCGGACCGCGTTCTCCACCAGGTTCTGGGTCAACCGCTCGAGCAGGACCGGGTCACCCGCGGTCGGTGCCGGTGCCAACCGCCGGTGGATCGGCAGGTTCGAGGTGCCGGCGGCCTGGTCGGCCACGTACGCGGCGACCTCGGCGAGGTCGATCCGGGTACGGTCGACGACCCGCTGTTCCGAGTCGGCGAGGGTGAGCAGCCCGTCGATGAGCCGTTCGTGACGTTCGTTGATCGCCAGCAGCGTCTCGCCGAGCTGACGCAACTCGGCCGGGGCGTCCGGGCGGGTGATCGCGAGCTCCAGGAGTGACCGGTTCAGCGCCAGCGGCGTACGCAGCTCGTGCGACGCGTTGGCGACGAACCGCCGCTGCCCGTCGAAGGACCGGTCCAGCCGCTCCAGCATCAGGTCGAAGGTGTCGGCCAGCTCCTTGACCTCGTCCCGGGGACCCTGGAGGGCGATCCGCTCGTGCAGCCCGTACCCGACACCCCCGGCCCCGGCGATCCGCCGCGCGGTGCCGGTGATCTGGTGGAGCGGCTGGAGCGCCCGGCCGGCGATCAGCCAGCTGAAGGCGACGGCGGTCACCGACACCACGGCCAGGGCGATCCCGCCCTGGGTGAGGAGCGATTCCAGGGCGTTCTGTCGGGCCTCGTCCTGGACCTGCCTGGCGTAGACCCGCAGCCGTTCGGCGTCGTCCGCGGTGAGGAACTGGTTGACCTGCACGTCGGGCACCTGCGACCTCAGCTCGCTCACCTTGACGCCGAACGCGGTCGACATCCGCTGCTCGACCAGCACGTACGTCACGCCGAGCAGGACCATCCCGGCGAGCAGCAGGAGCCCGCCGTAGACGAATGTCAGGCGGGCCCGGATCGTCAGCCTCTTCATCGGATCTGATACCCCACTCCCGGCACCGTCTCCACGACCTGCGGGTCGCCGAGCTTGCGGCGCAGCTTCATCACGGTCACCCGGACCACGTTCGTGAACGGGTCGATGTGTTCGTCCCAGGCCCGCTCCAGCAGTTCCTCGGCGGAGACCACCGCTCCGCCGGCCCGCATCAGCTCGGCCAGCACCGCGAACTCCTTGCGGGAGAGCGCGATGTACCGGCCGTCGCGGTAGACCTCGTGCCGGGCCGGGTCGAGCACGATGCCGGCCCGGGTCAGCTTCGGCGGCGTCGCCGGCCGGGCCCGGCGGAGCAGGGCGTGGACCCGGGCGGAGAGCTCCACCAGCGCGAACGGCTTGCTCAGGTAGTCGTCGGCGCCGAGGGCCAGTCCGGCGACCCGGTCCCGGACCGCGGCGGCGGCGGTGAGCATGAGGACCCGGGTCTCGCCTCCGGCGTCGACGATCGCCCGGCACACGTCGTCGCCGTGCACCACCGGCAGGTCCCGGTCGAGCACCACCACGTCGTAGTCGTTGACGCCGAGGCGCTCCAGGGCGGCGTCGCCGTCGTACGCAACATCCACCGCGAACGCCTCCCGTCGCAACCACTCGGCGACCGCGTCCGCCAGCAGTTTCTCGTCCTCGACCACCAGCACCCGCATGTCCCCCATGGTGCATCGCCCGCCGATAACACCTCCGTAAACGGCCAGCACAGCCCGGCTGGCGAGCCAGCGAGGCCGAGGAGGACCGGCGCGGGACCGCGAGCCGGGCTGGCGAGGCCGAGGAGCACGGGCGGGGCCGCGGCCGCCAGGGGCCGGATAACCGCGGCATAAACGTTCGCGGTTACGCCCCGGATACGGCCGCTGGTTTCGACTTGCCCGTATCGGCCGGCGATCGGCGCCGGCCGACGGAAGGAGTGGTGACATGCGCCGACGATTCGGCAGCCTGCTGGCGCTCCCTCTGCTCCTCGGTCCGGTGCTCGCCGGCTGCGCCGGCTCCGAGCAGAGACCCGGGGTCGCCACCGCCGGAGGTGGCGCGGCCGCCTCGCCCACGGTGAGCGCGGCGGCGGTCAGCGACGAGGACCGGCAGCGGGAGTTCGCCCGATGCATGCGGGAGAACGGGGTCGACATGCCCGACCCGGAACCGGGCGGGGTGCGGATCCGGCTCGGTAGGGACATCGACCCGGAGAAGGCGCGGGCGGCCATGGAGAAGTGCCGCCACCTGCTGCCCAACGGCGGCGAGAGGCTGAAGCTGGGCCCGGAGCAGATCGAGCAGTTGCGCGAGATGGCGGCGTGCATGCGGGAGAACGGGGTGCCCGGCTTCCCGGACCCCGGCGCCGACGGCAGCCTGGACCTCAAGGCGGCCGACCTGAAACTGGACGACCCGACGGTGCAGGCCGCGCTGGAGAAGTGCCGCAGGAACGGGCCGGTGGTGTTCAGGGGCGGTGGCAGGTGACGGCCGGAGACACCATGGCAACCGACGGTTCGGCGCCGGCCCGGGCGACCGGAGTGACGACGGACGCTGCCGAGATCCCCGGCCGGTCGGAGGCGGCCGCGCCGGTCGGTACCGACCCGGTCCGCCGTCGCCGCCGGCGGGGCCGTACCCGGATGGTGGCCGTCGCGACCACCGCCGTCCTGGCGGCGGGGGCGGCCGGGGCCGCGGCCGTCATCGGGTTCGGCGGCGACAACGGGGGTACGGCGACCGCGAGTCCCCTACCTCCGGCGACGGCCCAGATCACCCGCCAGACCCTGGTCGACGTCGAGAGCGTCGACGGGGAACTCGGGTTCGGCGAGACCCATACCACCGTGGCGCGGGTGGCCGGGACCGTCACCGCGCTGGCCGACACCGGCAGCCGGGTCAGCCGGGGCAAGCCGTTGTACGCGATCGACGACAACCCGGTCGTGCTCCTGTACGGCAGCCTGCCGGCGTACCGGACGCTGCGGCCGGGCGTCACCGGCAACGACGTCAAGCAGTTCGAGCGCAACCTCGCCAAGCTCGGGTACGACGGCTTCACCGTCGACGACGAGTACACCTCGGCCACGGCCGAGGCGGTCGAGGAGTGGCAGGAGGACCTCGGCCTTGCCGAGACCGGCCGGGTGGAACTGGGCCAGGTCGTCTACGCCCCCGGGGAGATCCGGGTGGAGAGCCACGAGACGGCGGTCGGCGACGTCGTCCAGCCGGGCGGCGCGGTGCTGAGCTACACCGGGACGGAACGGCTGGTGACCGTCTCGCTGGACGTGGACGACCAGCGGTTGGCGAAGAAGGGCGCCGCGGTGACGATCACCCTGCCGGACGGCAGGGACGTCGCCGGAAAGATCGAACGCCTGGAGACGGTGATCGAGACCGGGGCCGGAGGCAACGGCCAGGACGAGCCGGAAACCGTGATCGAGGTGACGATCGCGGCCCGCGACCCGAAGGAGCTGGCCGGCTTCGACCAGGCCTCGGTCGACGTGACCTTCACCGCCGCCGAGCGGAAGGACGTGCTCACCGTCCCGGTCGCCGCGCTGCTCGCCCTCGCCGAGGGCGGGTACGGCGTCGAACTGGTGGAGGGGAACACGACCCGGATCGTGGCGGTGCGGACCGGGCTGTTCGCCTCGGGCCGGGTGGAGATCTCCGGCGACGGGCTGGTCGAGGGGGCGACCGTGGGGATGCCGACATGAGCGGGGAGACGGTCGGCGCGGACCGGGTCGGAGGCGACGAGATCGTCGTCCTCGACGGGGTGACCAAGGTCTACCCGGGCGGGGTGACCGCCCTCGCCGGGGTCTCGCTGACGATCCGGACGGGTGAGCTGGTGGCGATCGTCGGAGCCTCCGGTTCCGGGAAGTCTACGCTGCTGCACCTGATCGGCACCCTCGACCGGCCGTCGAGCGGTCGGGTGCACGTCGCCGGGTACGACGTGGCGAGGCTCACCGACCGTCAGTTGTCCGCGCTCAGGGCCTCGCGGATCGGCTTCGTGTTCCAGCAGTTCCACCTCGCCCCCGGAGTACCGGTGCTGGACAACGTGGCGGACGGGCTGCTCTACACGGGCGTACCGCTGCGGCAGCGGAGGCGGCGGGCGGAGGCCGCGCTGGTCCGGGTTGGCCTGGGGCACCGGCTCGACCACCGGCCGCACGAACTCTCCGGCGGGGAGCGGCAGCGGGTGGCGGTCGCCCGGGCCGTGGTCGGGAATCCGCCGCTGCTGCTGGCCGACGAGCCGACCGGCAACCTCGACTCCACCTCCGGGGCGGGAGTCCTGGCACTGTTGCGCGAGCTGCACGCGGCCGGCACCACGGTCGTGGTGATCACCCACGATCGGGAGATCGCGGCGAGCCTACCCCGTCAGATCCAGGTCCGCGACGGCCTGGTGGTGGCGGACAGCGCGGCCGGGCCTGCGGCGCCGGGCAGCCCGGGGACCGGCGCCACGGTGCCGTCCGGCGGGCTGGCGGCCGTCGGACCGGTCGGGAGGGGACGCTGATGGCCGGGCAGGAGCGGCCCCGACTCGTGCCGGCCCGGCTCCGTCCCCGGGACGTGGTACGGGTCGGCGGGGTCGGGCTTCGGACCCGGCCACTGCGGGCCTTCCTGTCGGCGCTCGGCATCGCCATCGGCATCGCCGCGATGGTCTCGGTGGTCGGCATCTCCTCCTCGTCCCGGGCCGAGCTGGACCGGATGCTCGACGCGCTCGGCACCAACCTGCTGACGGTCGCCCCGGGCAACACGCTGATGGGCGACGCCGCGCAGCTGCCGAAGGAGTCGGTGGCGATGATCGGCCGGATCGGCCCGGTCGAGCAGGTCTCGGCCACCGGGCTCGTCGCGGACGCGAAGGTGTACCGCACCGATCGGATCCCGGCGGCGGAGAGCGGCGGGATCGGGGTCCGGGCCGCCCGGCTCGACCTGCTGGAGACCGTCGGGGCCACCATCGCCCACGGCACCTGGCTGAACGAGGCCACCGCGCGCTACCCGGCGGTGGTGCTCGGCGCCACCGCGGCCAAACGGCTCGGGATCGGTGCGCCCGGGCCGGACGTACAGGTCTACCTCGGCGGACGGTGGTTCACCGTGATCGGCATTCTGGCCCCGGCGCCGCTCGCGCCGGAGCTGGACCTCTCCGCACTGATCGGCTGGGAGGCGGGGCAGACGTACCTCGACTTTGACGGCCACCCGACCACCGTCTACACCCGGTCGGCGGAGTACGCGGTCCAGGCGGTCCAGGCGGTTCTGGGCGCCACCGCCAACCCGGAGGCGCCGAACGAGGTCCAGGTGTCCCGGCCCTCGGATGCCCTCGCCGCACAGCAGGCGACGGACGAGGCGTTCACCGGGCTGCTGCTCGGGCTCGGCGCGGTCGCGCTGCTGGTCGGTGGGGTCGGGGTGGCGAACACCATGGTTATCTCGGTGTTGGAACGCCGGGCCGAGATCGGCCTGCGGCGTTCGCTCGGTGCCACCCGGGGCCAGGTACGCATCCAGTTCCTCGCCGAGTCGCTGCTGCTCTCGGCGCTCGGCGGCGTCGGCGGGGTGCTGATCGGGATCGGGGTGACCGCCGGGTACGCCCTCTCCCGGGACTGGCCGCCCGTGGTGCCGGGCTGGGCGATGGCTGGCGGGGTGGGCGCCACCCTGCTGATCGGTGCCTTCGCCGGCCTCTACCCGGCGATCCGGGCCGCCCGGCTCGCCCCGACCGAGGCACTGACCACGCCCTGACCGCACGCCGGCGCGACCGCTGATCCGCCGCGTCGCCCTGACCGGGCGGGCCCGCGTCGCCCCCCGACCGGTTTGGTCGGGGGGCGACCCGCGGACGGGTCGAGGCCGCCGCCCGGGATCGCACCGGTTCAGGCGGCCGGAACGACCTCGTTCAGGAGGCCGGCACGGCGTCGTTCTGGAGCCGGGAGCGGGTGACGACGTGGCCCGACGTCAGGCGACGATGGTGTCCAGGGCGATCTCGACCATCTGGCTGAAGGTCTGCTCCCGCTCCTGGGCGGTGGTCGCCTCGCCCCGCTTGATGTGGTCGCTGACCGTCAGCACGGTCAACGCCCGTGCCCGGAACCGTGCGGCGATCGTGTAGAGGGCCGCCGACTCCATCTCCACGGCCAGGATGCCGTAGTCGGCGAGGGTGTCGTACAGGTCGGGGCGGTCGGTGTAGAAGGCGTCGGCGGCCAGCACCGGGCCGACCCGCATCGCGATGCCGCGCCGGTCGGCCACCTCGACAGCGGTACGCAACAGCCCGAAGTCGGCGACCGGGGCGTAGTCGACCAGCCCGGCGAACCGGACCCGGTTCATGTTCGAGTCGGTCGAGGCGCCGTTCGCGGCGATCACGTCCCGGAGCTGGAGGTCGTCACTGAGCGCCCCGCACGAGCCGACCCGGATCAGCGACCGTACGCCGTAGTCGTTGATCAGCTCGTGGACGTAGATCGAGGCGGACGGCATCCCCATCCCGGAGCCCTGGACCGAGACCTCGATGCCGTTCCATCGGCCGGTGAAGCCGAGCATCCCGCGGACCGTCGAGTAGCAGGTGGCGTCCTCGAGGTACGTCTCCGCAATCCACTTGGCCCGCAGGGGGTCACCCGGCATCAGGACCCGTTCGGCGATCTCGCCAGGCTTGGCGCCGATGTGCGTACTCATGGGGCGTGATCCTGCCACGCCGCCCCGGCGGATACCGCCGCGACGTACCCCGGCGGCGTCGGGTACCCTTCTCGGCGGTGGTGTGTCCGAGCGGCCTAAGGAGCACGCCTCGAAAGCGTGTGAGGGTTTACGCCCTCCGCGGGTTCAAATCCCGCCGCCACCGCTGCTGAACAGGCAAAACGCCCGGCGGGTCGGAGACGATCCCACCGGGCGTTTTGCGTGTGGTCTCAGTGTTGGTCTCATTCGGTCTCTGGCTTACCGAAGCTGACCACCGGCGCTCTCGTCGGGACAACCCGCCTCCTGCGGCCTCACCCCTGCTGGGCGAGCCGGACTCGCCATCGGCCGGGCGACGATTCCCATGGTGACCGGGGTACGTGGTTCGCCGACACGTACGAAGGCCGAGGTGGAAGGAGCGTCCCGATGACCCGGCCGATCAGCACCGAGCGGCGCGTCGAGAACTACCGGAAGCAGACCCGGCGTCCGTCCCTGACGCCGCGACAGCGTCGCCGGGTGGACAAGAAGGAGGGCGTGATCCGTAACCGGCGACCGGCGCGGTCGTAGTCGGGGCGCCGGGACCGCCGGTCGGGGCAGTGCCCCGCCGGTCAGTGGAGGTCGGGGATCGGGTCGTCGTAGTGGCCGGGTCGGCCGGCGTAGAGCTCGCCGTCGCGCAGCGGCCAAGCGTTCGGGGTGCAGCCGTGCAGCCCGAGTGTCTGCTGCTGCATGACGGGTGCGGCGCTGCCCCGGCCCGGGCATAGTTCGTGGCCGTGGCCGAGCCGGTGTCCGACCTCATGGTTGATCACGTACTGCCGGTAGACGGCCAGCGGGGCACCGTAGTGCGGGACGCCGTGCGCCCAGCGTGCCACGTTGACCACCACATGGGCGCCGTTGCGGCAGGAGGTGTAGCGGTCGTACCCGTCGGCGCAGAGCTCGTCGCGGGTCGCGGGGGTGGCGAGGTAGATGGTGAAGTCGGCCTCCTCCTTCGGGCCGACCCGCTGTAGCCGCCACTCGCCGCTCCCGGTCCAACTCCGCGGGTCGCCGAGCGTCGTGACCACGGCGTCCGCGAAGTCGTCCGGACCGATCCCGGTGATGCCGTTCTCGACCGCGATCCGGAACCGGAGCAACTGCCCCGCCTCACCGAGGACGGGACTGCGTCCGGCGGCGGTACGCCAGGTCTGCGGTCCGGCCTCCGGGTACCGGATCGGGGGCGGCGGCGTGGGCCGGGGCGGTCCGGTCGGCGAAGGGCCGGGCGTGGACGGTGCCGGCGGCGGTGGCGCCGGCAGCTGCCCAGCGGCGAGGCCATGCCGTCCGGGGTGGGGCTCGCCGACCGCCTCGACGACGCCGAACCCCCCGACCACCAACCCGGCCATCGCGAGGACCAGCGCGAGCAGCAGGAGCCGGCGCCCGCGCGGAGGCGGTGGGCTCCCGGCGTGGCGAGCGGGCATGGCGACTCCTCCCAGTACGGCCACGGCCGCACTCTCCCGGGGCCGGGTTTCCGGCTCTGACCATAGCCAGCGGTCCGATCCGTCCTGACCAACGGGTTGTTGGCTGTCGCCGTCATCGATGTGGTGGACTACGCCCGGCTGTCCCCGCAGACGACGCTAGTGCGAATCGTCCTCATCTTGTCGCCGTTGTGACCGGAATAGCCCGTACGGGTTCGTAAGGCCGGGCAGGCAGGCCAAACCGGCTGGCCGGTGACTCGGTCGGGCGGTGGCGGCTACGGGTCCCGCCGCCCGCGGACGCCGCGTCACAGGACGGGAAACGGACGTAACGACATTCGGTCCGGCGCCACCGAAAGAATGCGGGAGAATCCTCTGCTGGATTCGGTGCCGTGTGGTCAGGGGTCAGCAGGTGCCGAAACCCTCGTCAAACAGGCGCCGGACGTAGTCGGCGTATCCGGCGACGGTCTTGCGCACGGTGTGCCCGTCGTGCAGGAAGAGGTACGCCCGATCGCCGCGACGGGCCAGGAGGCCGTCGTACCGGTGGGTGCCCGGGGGAGCGGTCAGCGTGGACGCCTCCGGGTAGGCGGCCCGGACCCGATCGATCGGGGTGCCCGTGGTGATCCCCTCGGGCGTACGGACCGGCGGGCTGGCCCAGAGCAGCACGAGCCGGCGGTCGGCGAAGACCGCGCTGACGGTCGTCGGGTTGGTCAGGCTCGGTCCGCAGCCCAGATCCTGCCGGGGATCGAGCACTCCACGTCGTACCAGTTCCTGCTCGGTGTCGCCGAACTCGACATTGTGGACACCGTGCAGATGGAGGACGTCCGGCCCGTACCCGGTGGTCGTCGCCGGCTCGTCCCACACCGTCCGGTACGCGTGACAGACAGCGACGGCGCCCGCCACGAGCACCGCCACGATCCGTACGACCTTTTGTGCCTCCATGTCACCCTCCGGCGACAAAGAGTAGTTTACGCCCGATTAGGGCCTTTCGTCGGGTCCCCCGATTTCGCCGCCGACCCGCCCACGGCCCGGGTCGTCGTCGCATCACGCCTCGGCCAGCAGCGCCCAGAGCACCGCATCCCCGATCACGGCGCGGGACCGGAGTCGGCCCGGGCCGGGGGCGCGTCCACCCGGAGACGGCACGGTCCGGATCCGTAGCACCAGGTCGACGGTAGGGTCCGTCGTCGACGTCGGGATCCGGGGGACCGCCACCCGCGGTACCCGGAGATTCCGCAGCCGGCGACCCTGAGAAACGTCAGGGTGCCGGGCTGACCATCGGGTGCAGCCGTACTCCGGCCCGGATTCCTAGCGTCGGCCATGCTGACAACCCGCACCGGGCTGAGCACGGCCGACGTCGCCGAGCGGATCGCCGCGGGCCAGGTGAACGACGTTCCGATCCGGTCCGGCGCCGGCACCTGGCGGCCGAGACCTCGGCCGCGACGCTGACCCAACGGAAGGGCCGGCCCCCGACGGGGCCGGCCCTTCTGGTTTTGCCGGTCAGGACGGCATATGGTCGCCCTGCGGTCCGGATTTCACCTCATCATTGGGTCGTCGGTTTCACCCCATGGGGACGCCGCCCTGGGGTCCGGCGATTTCGAAACCGTAATCCAGCGGCCAGACGAAGTCGGTCCGCAGGTCCAGACCGTTAATCGAGAGGGGCTGCGGTACGAGCCCGCCGCCGGAGCCGAAGAGCGGGTAGATGGAACCGGATGAGTGGTCGGAGATGTCGCCGCTGACCGACTCACCGGCGGCGGCGACCACGGCGTCGAGTCCGTCGACGCCGTCGAGATTGAGCAGCGCGACCGCTCCGCCGAACCGGTCTCCAGCCTCCGCCCCGCCCGGGATGTCCGCGTGGTTCTGGTCGAACGACTGCGCACCGTTCCCGCTGATGCCGCCGGTGGCCCCCTTGAGCAGGGTGACAACCCCGGCCCCGGCCGCGGAGCCGATCGCCTCGCCCGGGGTGCCGACCAGCACGTCGGCGACGCCGTCGCCGGTCACGTCACCGGTCGCGAGCGTGGCACCGAACCGGTCCCCGGTCTCCGGCTCTCCCGGTACGCCGGCCGTACGTTGGTTGATCACTCGTACCGCACTGTCCGCGATGCCGCCGCCGCGGCCGGTGAAGACCGCGATCAGGCCGCCGTTGAGGTGCGGTGTCTGTGCACCCGGTGCCCCCGCGACCACCTCGCCCAGCCCGTCGCCGTTGACGTCGCCGATGGCGAGCGCCGAGCCCAGGGTCCAGGCGTAGGTGTCGTTGCTGCCGGTCGACGGCTTGATTCCCCAACCGTTGACCGAGGTGGCGCCGCTGGTGGACACCCCGGCCGCCGAGCCCCGCATCAGGACGACCGTGCCGCTGCCGTCGTCGCCGGTGTTCTCGTTCTCGCGTGGCCCGCCGATGGCGAGGTCGGCGTACCCGTCGCCGTCGACCGGGCCGATCGCCAGGCTGTAGCCGAAGGAGTCGTTGCTCTCGCTCGCCCCGGGGACGTGGGCCTGGTCCTGGTAGACGTCCTGGGCGCCGACGTCGGTGAGGCCACCGGCGCTGCCGAAGAGGACTGTGACCGAGCCGGCCGCCGACTTGCTGCCGATCGACTCGCCGTACGCGCCGATCGCCAGGTCGTCGAGGCCGTCGCCGTTGATATCGCCGGCCGCGAGCGCGGACCCGAACCAGTCGCGATTCTCCGAACCGCCGGGGATGCCGGGCGAACTCTGGTCGAAGTATGTGGCCGAGTCGACCACGAGGCCGACGGAACTGCCGGGGACGACCCAGACCCCGCCGGCCTGGGCCCCGTTGACCGGGTCCACCTCGTCCGGTACGCCGATCGCCAGGTCGTGGTAGCCGTCGCCGTTGAAGTCCCCGGTGGCCAGGGCCGCACCGAATCCGCTCACGGCCTCGCCGGGCGCCACGACACTGTACAGGTAGTCGATCTGCGGTGCGGACGAGTACTGCACGACGACCAGGCCGTTCGGACGGTCCGGGAAGGTGTATTGGAAGGGACTCGCGCTGGCCGCGATGTCGTCGAATCCGTCACCGTCGAAGTCGGAGCGGGTGGGACCGAGCGCCTGCACCGACTTTTTGGCCTTCGTCTGGGCCACCCGCTGGTGTTGCAGGATGTGGCCGTCCCGGTTGATTGTTCGGGGCTCGTCCGCCGCCTTAGCCGGGGCATTAAGCCCCAGACCGGCTACAAATGCCAGAATCGAAGCCCCCGCGATACTCCGGCGCACCAGACCTCCTTGTTGGTTGTGGAGGTCAGCAGTGTATGTGAGTAGATCAATGATGGCGACCGAGTAAACGGCACACGGCAAACCCGGACGAACTCCGGCACCGCCACGAGGTGGAACGCGTACCGGCGCCGTCGTCGCGCCGAGCGTGGTCGCGGGACCCGGTCGACGGGGTGAGCTGGCGAGGGTTCGGCAGTGGCGCCTGCCGGCTCTGGCCGGCCGGGACCGAAACCGGGACCAGACGACGAACGCCCGGCACGTCCCACCTGGGACTTACCGGGCGTTCGTGCTGCTCAAGGTGAGCGGAGGATACGAGATTCGAACTCGTGAGGGTTGTTAACCCAACACGCTTTCCAAGCGTGCGCCCTAGGCCGCTAGGCGAATCCTCCGCCGGACATGGTACAGCGTCGCGCGCTGTGGCTCACGCCACCACCCGCCGAAGATCCACTTCCGGGTCGGCTACACTTGGCCGTACCCCCCGTGCGGCGTCCATCTCGTGAACCTCCCCAGGGCCGGAAGGCAGCAAGGATAAGCGAGCTCTGGCGGGTGCACGGGGGGCCTCGTTTATCCCCCGACGTCCGGTCTGACCAGCCCTGATCCCGGTGTCGCGTCGGGGCGCCCGGAAGTCGTCGACGGCTGCGGCGCGTCGGGGCGCACCCGCCCGGTCGACGGGACCGGCGACCGACGGAGCCGGGCGAGACCGGCCGGTGCCCGGTGGTGGCCCTGCCGGGCGCCCGTGCCACGGTGACGTGGCCGACCCCACATGATCGGTGAAGCCGACCGGCGCATGATCGACGTGAAATCGTCGGGCGCGCGTGCCAGCCTGGCACGCGGCACGTTGTCAGCGGGTGGAGAATGGCTCGGTCGAGAGGAGGCGGGACGAGTGGCACTGGCGCTCTACCGCAAGTACCGGCCCCGCACGTTCGCCGAGGTGATCGGCCAGGAGCACGTCACCGAGCCGCTGTCGCAGGCGTTGCGCACCGGCCGGCTGCACCACGCGTACCTCTTCTCCGGCCCCCGGGGCTGTGGCAAGACCTCCAGCGCCCGGATCCTGGCCCGCTCGCTCAACTGTGAGCAGGGTCCGACGCCGGACCCGTGCGGGGTCTGCGAGTCGTGCCGGGCGCTGGCCGCCGACGGCACCGGCTCCATCGACGTCATCGAGATCGACGCGGCCAGCCACGGCGGCGTGGACGACGCCCGCGAGCTGCGCGAACGCGCCTTCTTCGCCCCGGTGAACAGCCGGTTCAAGATCTATGTGATCGACGAGGCGCACATGGTCTCGACGCAGGGCTTCAACGCCCTGCTCAAGCTCGTCGAGGAGCCGCCGGAGTACGTCAAGTTCATCTTCGCCACCACCGAGCCCGAGAAGGTTCTCGGCACGATCAAGTCGCGGACGCACCACTACCCGTTCCGGCTGATCCCGCCGGGCGTACTGCGGCCGTACCTGGAGCGGCTCGCCGAGGCGGAAGGCGTCACGATCGAGCCGGCGGTCTTTCCGCTACTCGTCCGGGCCGGCGGCGGCAGCGTCCGGGACACCCTCAGCATCCTTGATCAGTTGATCGCCGGGGCCGGCCCGGAGGGGGTCAGCTACGCCCGCGCGGTCGCGCTGCTCGGCGTCACCGACTCCGCGCTGATCGACGAGATGTGCGACGCGCTCGCCGCGGGGGACGGCGCCGCCGCGTACGCGACCATCGACCGGGTCGCCGAGGCCGGGCACGATCCGCGTCGCTTCGCCGCCGACCTGCTCGAACGCCTCCGTGACCTGATCATCCTGCGTCAGGTGCCGGACGCGATCGCCAAGGGACTGGTCGACGGCCCCGCCGACCAGCTCGAACGGATGGCGTCCCAGGCCGAGCGGCTCGGTCCGGCGACCCTCTCCCGCTGTGCCGACATCGTGCACAACGGCCTGGTCGAGATGCGCGGCACCACCGCCCCGCGTCTGCTGCTCGAGCTGATCTGCGCCCGGATGTTCCTCCCCGGCGCCGAGGACTCCACCGGCAGCCTGCTGCAACGGCTCGAACGCGTGGAGCGGCGGCTCGCCGGGGTCGGTGACCTCGCCCCACCGCCACCGGCGGCCGGGTCGGCCCCGCCCGCGTCGGCCACGCCGTCGGCGGCACCGACTGCTCCGGTAGTGTCGCCGCGCGCGGACACCCCAGCCCCGCCGGCCGGCCCTCCGACCGGCCGGCCGGCCCCACCTGCCACCGCTCCGACGGGCCCCGCCGGCTCGCCGGCTCGGCCGACCACCGGCCCGGCCGGCTCGCCGACTCGGCAGCCGTCGCCGGAGGCCCGGCCCGCCGGGTCCGGGTCGGCGTCACCGGCCCAGTCGCCGTCCGGTACGGCCCGCCCCACCGAATCCGTCACCGCCTCCGCGGCCGGTCCAGCACCAACCTCCGTCGGCTCGGCGGACATCGGCATGGTCGAGCAGTCCTGGGCGGCCATCGTGGAGGGCACCAAGCACCGCCGGGTCGTGTGGAGCCTGTTGCAGAACGTCTCGCCGTACGCCCTCGATCGCGACACCCTGGTGCTGCGGGCCCAGACCGCCGGGATCGCCAACCGGTTCTCGGACGACAACGTCGCCGGCGTGGTGCGCGACGCGATCCGGGCCGTACTCGGGGTCCAGTGGCAGATCCGGTGCGAGGTGGCCGGCGCGGGTGGCGCCGGGCCCGCGCGGCCGGGTCCGGCGTCCGCCGTCCGTCCGACGGCGCCGGCGCCGCGTCCGAGCACCGCACCGTCCCGTGCGAACGGCGCGTCGGCGCGGCCGGCCGGTGTCGCGGTGCCGGCCGGCCGGGGGACGCCCGGCACCGGGAACACCGGCGTCGGTGCCGCCGTCGGGGCCGGCGAGGAGGACGACTGGCCCGAACCGGCCCGCCCCGGTGGCAGCGCACCGTCCGAGCCGGCGCCGGCGGACGACGACTGGCCGGAGCCGGTCGTGCCGGGGGGCGCGGCCGGTACGTCGACCGGCGGCGGTGGTTCGGCCGGCACGGCGGCCGGCGGTGGTGGCGTACGGGCCAACGGCGCCGCGGCAGGCCGCGGTTCGGTCCGTGGCGGCGGTGCTCCCGGTGCCGGGGCGCCGGGCGGCGGGATCGCGGCGGCCCGGGCGGCGGCCGCAGGCCGGGCGAACCGTCCAGCGGCGCCGGCGGCGGAGCAGGACTGGGCGGGCGAGCCACCCTACGACCCCGAGTACGACGGCCCGGTACGGCGGACGGGTGGTCCGGCCGCCACCCCGACCGTCAGCTACGAGGGCTTTGACCCCGGTGACGAGCCGCTGGACGAGGTGGTCGACGAGCAGACCGCCCGACAGACCAGCGAGCAGCAGGCGGTGCAACTGCTCCAGCAGGCACTGGGCGCGGAACGGATCGGCGAGATCGACCTGAGGTAGCGCTGCCTGGAGTTGACTCCGGCGATCCCAGGCGTGGCGGCCGGGTCGACCCCGGGGCGGAGCCCGGGCTCGTCGGAGCCGGCCCGCTCGGGCCCGCGAGGCCAGCTGGTCGTCCTCCAGCTCGTCCGGGCCGGTGGTCGGGGCGGGCCGTGCCGAGGTGGCGTTGCCCGGATGAGCCGGTCACCCCCGGGTACTAGGCTGGTGGCGACCTTTACCGCAACCGAGGAGTCGCCGTGCGCCCGGGTGGACAGCCCAACCTGCAGCAGATGATGAAGCAGGCGCAGAAGATGCAGCAGCAGCTCGTCGCCGCACAGGCGGAGCTGGCCCAGGCGGAGTTGACCGGTACGGCCGGCGGTGGCCTGGTCACCGTGACCATCACCGGGGCCGGTGAGGTCAAGGCCGTCAAGATCGACCCCAGGGCGGTCGACCCGGAGGACGTGGAGACGCTCGAGGATCTGGTGCTGGCTGCGGTGCGCAGCGCCCACGACGAGGTGCGGAGGCTGACGGAGGAGAAGATGGGCCCGGTCACCGGCGGCCTCGGTGGCCTGGGCGGCAGCCTCGGCCTGCCTGGCTTCTGAGTAACGCCCGATGTACGAGGGTGCCATCCAGGACCTGATCGACGAGCTGGGCCGGCTGCCGGGTGTGGGCCCGAAGAGCGCCCAGCGGATCGCCTTCCACATCCTCTCCGCCGACCCGGCCGACGTGGCCCGACTGGCGACCGCGCTGCGGCGGGTGAAGGAGATGGTGCGGTTCTGCACCATCTGCTACAACGTCGCCGAGGCCGAGCAGTGCCGCGTCTGCCGCGACCCGCGGCGGACCGACGAGGTGCTCTGCGTGGTGGAGGAGCCGAAGGACATCGTGGCGATCGAGCGGACCGGCGAGTTCCGGGGCCGCTACCACGTGCTCGGCGGCGCGATCAACCCGCTGGAGGGCATCGGCCCGGACAACCTCCGGATCCGTGAGCTGCTGACCCGGCTCGGCACCGGTACGGTCAAGGAGCTGATTCTCGCCACCGACCCCAACACCGAGGGGGAGGCGACCGCCACGTACCTGGCGCTGATGGTCAAGCCGATGGGAATCGCGGTGACCCGGCTGGCCAGCGGTCTCCCGGTCGGCGGCGATCTGGAGTACGCCGACGAGATCACCCTTGGTCGGGCCTTCGAGGGGCGGCGGGCGGTCTGAGCAGTCCGTGGGGACCTGGTCGACCTCCCACCCGCTGCCCCGGGCCGTCGTCTCCGGTCGGCCCTGTTCGTCGGGTCGGTCACCCGTGCGTCGGTCACCCGGTTGCCCGTGCCGTCGCCCGACTCGGCGTCGGACCGATCTGGACACGAGAAGGCGTCGGGTCGGTCTGACATGAGGACACGCCGACACGACGAGGCATGTAACAACTTCGTATCGCATGATCGGGACAAAATAGCTCGATTGTTGACCATGTTGCACGCTCTGTCGTGCCCATCATGACGGTCAGGACACGATCCGGTACCAACCCCTTCCCCGGCCGTTTCCGCCTCGTCCGCATGGCCGCTAATGTCTCGCCATCGGTGGCCCCCGTCACCGCGTTTGTCGTACCCACAGGACGAGGTGAAGCACCATGCGTGCACCAAGACCGAAGGCCGCCATCGCGGCTGTTGCGGTCGCGGCCCTCGCGGTAGCCGGCTGTGCCGAGAGCGACCGCGGAGGTTCGGGCTCGAAGGACACCCTGGTCTTCGGCGTGGCCGGTGACCCGAAGGTGCTCGACCCCAGCCTGGCCAGCGATGGCGAGTCGTTGCGGGTCGCCCGGCAGATCTTCGAGACACTGGTCCGGCCGGAGGAGGGCGGCACCAAGATCACGCCCGGCCTGGCCGAGAGCTGGACTCCCGACTCCACCGGCACCGTCTGGACCTTCAAGCTCCGCTCGGGTGTGAAGTTCCACGACGGTACGGACTTCAACGCCGAGGCGGTCTGCGTCAACTTCAACCGCTGGTACAACGCCACGGGGCTGATGCAGAGCCCGGACGTCACGCCGTACTGGCAGGACGTGATGGGTGGCTTCGCGAAGAACGAGCGCGAGGACCTGCCGCCGAGCCTCTTCAAGTCCTGTACGGCGAAGGACGCCACCACCGTGGAGCTCGCCTTCACCCGGCCCTCCAGCAAGATCCCGGCCGCCCTGATGCTTCCCTCGTTCTCGATACACAGCCCGAAGGCGCTTGAGCAGTACCAGGCGAGCACCATCGGCGGCAGCGCGGACAACATCCAGTACCCGCCGTACGCCATGTCGCACCCGACCGGCACCGGCCCGTACAAGTTCAAGTCCTGGGACGTCGCCAACAAGACGCTGACGCTCGAACGGTACGAGGGGTACAGCGGGCCGGCGGCGAAGATCAAGACGATCGTCTTCAAGACCATCCCCGACGAGAACGCCCGCAAGCAGGCGCTCCGGTCCGGCGACATCCAGGGGTACGACCTGGTGGGCCCGGCCGACGTCAAGCCGCTCCAGGACGAGGGCTTCAACGTCCTGACCCGCCCGGCCTTCAACATCCTCTACCTGGCGATCAACCAGAAGGGGAACCCGAAGCTGGCCGACATCAGGGTCCGGCAGGCGATCGCCCACGCGCTGAACCGGCAGGCGCTGGTCGACTCCAAGCTGCCTCCGGGGGCGAAGGTCGCCATTCAGTTCATGCCGGACACCGTCGAGGGCTGGAACCCGTCCGTCAGGACGTACGAGTACGACGTCAACAAGGCCAAGCAGCTGCTGGCCGAGGCGGGCGCGACGAACCTGACGCTGCGGTTCCACTACCCGACCGAGGTCACCCGGCCGTACATGCCGAACCCGAAGGACATCTTCGAGCTCCTCTCGGCCGACCTCCAGGCGGTGGGGATCAAGGTCGAGCCGATCCCGCTGAAGTGGAGCCCGGACTACCTCAACGCCACCACCGCCGGCAGCGCGCACGACCTGCACCTGCTCGGCTGGACCGGTGACTACGGCGACGCCTACAACTTCATCGGCACGATGTTCGACCGGCAGAAGGACGAGTGGGGCTTCAACAACCCCGAGCTGTTCGCGCTCTTCGAGAAGGCCGACAAGACCGCGGACCAGGCCGCCCGGTACGAGCTGTACAAGGAGCTCAACGCCAAGGTCATGGAGTTCCTGCCGGGTGTGCCGATCTCGCACTCCCCGCCGGCGATCGTCTTCGCCAAGGACGTCACCGGGGTGAAGGCGAGCCCGCTCACCGACGAGCGGTTCTCCACCGCCGAGTTCACCTCCTGACCATCGAGGAACGCCTGAGATAGAGGAATAGGGAAACGCGGGCGGGCGCGCGTCGACCGTCGACCGGAGACCCCGGCCGGAGGTCGGCCCGGCGCCCGCCCGTGCCACCCTCCGCACCCCCGCCAGAGGCCGCCCGTGTTCCGGTTCATCGTCAGACGCCTGTTGCAGCTCATACCCGCGCTGTTCGGGCTCTCCATCCTGTTGTTCATCTGGCTGCACAAGCTGCCCGGCGGGCCGGAGTCCGCGATCCTCGGTGAGCGCGGTACTCCGGAGATGCGGGCCGCGATCCGCGAGAACCTCGGCCTGGACGAGCCGATCCTGGTGCAGTACGGCCGGTTCATGAAGCGGATGATCCAGCTCGACCTCGGCACCTCGATCGCCACCAAGCGCGAGGTGACCACCGAGTTTCTGGAGCGATTCCCCGGCACGGTCGAGCTGGCGCTCACCGCGATGATCATCGCGATCGCGCTCGGGATCCCGCTCGGCTACCTCGCCGCCCGTCGCCGGGGCAGGTTTCTCGACCACGTGTCGGTCGCCGGATCACTGGTCGGGGTCTGTGTCCCGGTCTTCTTCCTGGCGTACGTCCTCAAGGCGATCTTCGCCGAGAACCTGCACCTCTTCCCGTCGAGCGGCCGGCAGGACCCGACCATCGACGCCACCCGGGTCACCAACTTCTTCGTCCTGGATGGCCTGCTGACCCGCGAGTGGGACGCCGCCGCCGACGCGCTGTGGCACCTGGTCCTGCCCGGGCTGGCGCTGGCCAGCATCCCGCTGGCGATCATCGTCCGAATCACCCGGGCGAGCGTGCTGGAGGTGCTCGGTGAGGACTACATCCGGACGGCGGAGGCGAAGGGCCTGACCGAGCGGATGGTCCGGAACCGGCACGTGTTGCGCAACGCGATGCTGCCGGTCTCCACCACGATCGGCCTGCTCACCGGCAGTCTGCTCTCCGGCGCGGTGCTCACCGAGACCGTCTTCGCGTTCAGCGGTATCGGCGCCTTCATCGCCGACTCGATCAACCAGCGCGACTATCCGGTGTTGATGGGCTTCATCATGATCATCGCGGTGATCTTCGTGCTGGTGAACCTGATCGTCGACCTCTCCTACAGCCTGATCGATCCAAGGGTGCGGGTCCGGTGAGTGCGTGGAGCGGGCGAGCGCGGCGGGTGAGCCCCGCGGTCGCGAGCGGAGGTGGGCTCCGGTGAGCGCGGCGACGAGGGGAGGAGGACTCCGATGACCATCACCGAGCGGGCCCGGAGGAAGGCGGAGAAGCTCGACCGGCTCGGCGAACTCTCCGCGGCCCGGGACGACGAGCGCGGGGTCAGCCTCTGGCAGGAGGCGTTCCGCCGGCTGCGGCGCAACCCGGCGGCGATCGTCGGCGCCGTGATTCTCGGGGTCTTCCTGGTGGTCGCGATCGTCGGCCCGTTCTTCGTGCCGTACAGCCCGACCGACACGATGGGCATCCGGGAGGGCCTGGTCAAGTCGGGGCAGGGCATCATCCCCGGCTCCTCCGGCGACCACTGGCTCGGCTTCGATCACCAGGGCCGTGACGAGTTCAGCAGGTTGGTCGTCGGTGCCCGGCAGACCCTGCTGGTCGGGGTCGTCTCGACGCTGATCGGGCTCGCGGTGGGCGCGCTGATCGGCGGGGTCGCCGGCGCCGCGGCCGGGCTCGGCGGACGGTGGGGACGCTGGGTCGACGGCGTTCTGATGCGGGTCGTCGACATGATGCTGGCGCTGCCCAGCCTGCTCCTCGCGGTCAGCATCGCCGCGCTGCTCGGCGCCGGGCTGGACACCGTGATGATCGCCGTCGGGATGGTCTCGGTGCCGGTCTTCGCGCGGCTGCTCCGCGGCTCGATGATCGCCCAGTCCGGCAGCGACTACGTCCTCGCCGCGGCCTCCCTCGGGGTACGACGATCGAAGATCGCGCTCAGCCACGTGCTGCCGAACTCGCTCGCCCCGGTCATCGTGCAGGCGACGCTGACCCTGGCGACCGCGATCATCGAGGCGGCCGCGCTCTCCTTCCTGGGCCTGGGCAACCCGGACACGGCCGTTCCGGAGTGGGGCGTGATGCTCGCCGACGCGCAGCCGTACCTGGGGATCCGACCGGCGCTGGCGATCTACCCGGCGGTGGCGATCATCATCACCGCGTTGGGCTTCACCCTGCTCGGTGAGGCGATGCGTGAGGCCCTTGACCCGAAGCTGCGGAAGTGAGCTGGCATGGCACTGCTTGAGGTGGAGGAACTCTCCGTCACGTTCCGCCAGCGCGGCAAGCGGACGGTCCGGGCCGTCGACGGGGTCTCGTTCTCGGTGGACGCGGGCGAGGTCGTCGGCCTGGTCGGCGAGTCCGGCTGCGGCAAGAGCGTGACCTCGTTGGCCATCATGGGGCTGCTGCCCCGCGGGGCCGGGGTCACCGTCGAGGGCCGGGCCGACCTCGACGGCACCAACCTGCTCAGGGTGGACCGGCGGACGATGCGGGACATCCGCGGCCGGGACGTCGCGATGATCTTCCAGGACCCGCTCTCCTCGCTGAACCCGGTCGTTCCGATCGGGCGGCAGGTGACCGAGGTGCTGGCCCGGCACCGCGGGCTCACCGGGGACGCCGCCCGCAGGGAGGCGGCTGAACTGCTTGACCGGGTCGGCATCCCCGACCCGACCCGGCGGCTCAGGGAGTACCCGCACCAGCTCTCCGGCGGGATGCGGCAGCGGGCGCTGATCGCCATCGCGGTCGCCTGCCGTCCCCGGCTGCTCATCGCCGACGAGCCCACCACGGCGCTCGACGTCACCATCCAGGCGCAGATTCTGGAGCTGCTGAAGGACCTGGTACGTGACTCCGGCACCGCCCTCATCATGATCACGCACGATCTTGGGGTTGTCGCCGGGATGTGCGACACCGTCAACGTGCTCTACGCGGGCCGGGTCGTGGAGACAGCCCGCCGCCGGCCGCTCTTCGCCGAGCCCCGGCACCCGTACACGGTCGGGTTGCTCGGCTCGATCCCCCGCCTGGACAGCAGCCGGGGCGAACGGCTCTCGCCGATTCCCGGCTCGGTCCGGGACGTGCTGCCCTGGGCGGACGGCTGTGCCTTCGCGCCCCGGTGTTCCCGCCGGACGGCGGCGTGTGTCGGGGAGCCACCGGCGCTGGTGCTGACCCACACCGAGCGCACCTACCGGTGCGTCAACCCGGTCGCACCGGGCGAGGCCCGCCCCGGCGCCGCGGCCCAGGGCCCGGCGCCGGCGACAACGACGGCCGGGGCCGCGACGGACGGGAGCCCGGCGGGTGAGGCCGCGACGACCGTGCCACCCGCCCCGCGCGAGGAGGAGTCGGCATGACCCGAGAAGCCACCGTCACCGACGACACCACGGCGCCCGCCGCGGAGCGGGGCGACAACCTGGTCGAGGTCCGGGACCTGAAGGTGCATTTCCCGATCACCCGGGGCATCCTCTTCGACCGGGTGGTCGGTCACGTGAAGGCGGTCGACGGGGTCGACCTGACGATTCCGCGCGGCCGGACGTACGGGCTGGTGGGCGAGTCGGGGTGCGGCAAGTCCACGCTCGGCCGGGCGATCCTCCAGCTGATCCGGCCGACCTCGGGCACGGTCAACTTCGACGGGGTCGAACTGACCAGTCTGCCGGCGAACCGGATGCGGGCGATGCGGCGCCGGATGCAAATGATCTTCCAGGACCCCATGTCCAGCCTGGACCCGCGGCAGAACGTCGAGTCGATCCTGGTGGAGGGGTTGCAGGCGCACGGCATCGGCGCCGACCGGGCTGCTCGCCGCGAGCTCATCACCCGGACCCTGGACGCGGTCGGCCTGCCGAAGTGGGCGCTTTCCCGGTACCCGCACGAGTTCTCCGGGGGACAGCGGCAGCGGATCGGAATCGCTCGGGCGTTGGTGCTCGGGCCGGAGCTGATCGTCGCCGACGAGCCGGTCTCCGCGCTCGACGTGTCGATCCAGGCCCAGGTGATCAACCTACTCGACGAACTCCAGGACGAACTGGGGCTGACGTACCTGGTGATCGCCCACGACCTGGCGGTGGTCCGGCACATCTCGGACGTGGTCGGGGTGATGTACCTGGGCGCGCTGGTGGAGGAGGCGCCGAGCGACCGGCTCTACGCCGAGCCGTTGCACCCGTACACCCGGGCGCTGATGTCGGCGGTGCCGGTGCCGGACCCGGAGGTCGAGGACCGGCGGGAACGGATCCTGCTCTCCGGCGATCTGCCCTCCCCGGCGAACCCGCCGGCCGGCTGTCGGTTCCACACCCGCTGCCCCTGGGCCCAGCCGACCCGGTGTGCGGAGGAGCGGCCGGTACTACGCCCGGTCGGCACCAGCCGGGTCGCGTGCCACTGGGCCGAGCAGATCGCCAGCGGCGAGCTGCGGCCGCACAGCGTGAGTACCCAGGTCGTCCGGCCAAAGGACGAGGGGGACGCACCGCACGCCGTCTCCGCCCCGAGCGAGCCCGGCTCGTTCGTCTAGCGGGACTCATCCTCCCCGGATCCGGGGGGGCGGCACGGCCGCGACCGCGCCACGCCCCTCGACGGACGGCCGCCGGGCGGAGGGAGCCCCGGCGGCCGTGGGTGGGTGGGGAGGAGCCGGGTTCCCCGAGGTCAGCCCTCGGGACGGTTGAGCAGACCGACCGCGATCGCGTGCACCGCGTCGAGATCCGCCGGGTCGGCGAGCGTGGCCCGTCCGCCGGTGACGACGTACCACTCGGCGGCGTCCTTGTACTGCACCCGGAGCACGACCTGGCCCGAGCGCAGCTCGGTACGGAGCGTCAGCTCACCGGTCACCACCCCGACCTCGTCGGTCATCACCCCGCCCGGTCCGGCGGTGATGTCGGTGGTCCGGCTCGCCGTCACGTCCCCGTCGGCGGGCGGGGTCCCGGTATCGGTCATCAACAACTCCCCAGCATGTCGCGGAGCGCCGCCTTCTCGGCATCGGTCACGGAGAGACGCCAGTAGTGCTTGACCGCGATCCAGTCCTTGGCGTACCGGCACCAGTCGTTCCGGTTCGGCGGCTTCCACTGGGACGGATCCTGGTCGCCCTTCGCCCGGTTCGACGTCTTCGACACCGCGAAGAGCTGGGGCCGGTCAAGATCGTTGGCGAAGTCCCCCCGCTTCGCGTCGTTCCACTTGTTCGCACCCGACCGCCACGCGTTCGCCAACGGCACCATGTGGTCGATGTCCACGTCGGCGGGGTCGGTGAGGGTGCGGTCGTCGTACCGGCTGACCCAACGGCCCCCGACCACGTTGCAGCCCGAGAGCCTGATGTCGGCGCCGTCCCGTTGCAGGACGGTGTCACGGACGTCGCAGTTCTTGCCAACGTCGCGCCAGTGCGGGAACCGGTCGCGGCTGTATCCCCGCATCGAACCGGCCGATGCCACGGTGAGTTCTGCGAGCTGCTCCTGCGGCCCGGCGGAACCGGCCGGTCGTGGCGGCAACGTGTCCCCGGAGCCGCAGCCGGCGGCGGCGAGGACGAGGGTCACCGCGGTCAGGGCGGCACATCCTTGCCACGCGCGTGATCTGGTACTGAAGAACGGCACGATTCCAGCTTGCGGGGTGTCGATCGGACAGGGCACCCGGACGAGGTTCCGGCGTTTCGCGGCATCTTACGCCCCGGCCGGGAAGAGTGACACTGTGAGTGATTCTCCAGCGCCGCTGCGGCTGACCAGTACCGCCGGTCGGGGCACCCTGCTCGCCGCGGTGGTCGCCTCCGGGATGGTCTTCCTCGACGCGACCGTCGTCAACGTCGCACTGCCGCACCTCGGCGCCGAACTGCGTGCCAGCACCGCCGGTCTGCAATGGACGCTGAACGGCTACCTGCTGACGCTGGCCGCCTTCGTCCTGCTCGGTGGGGCCGTCGGGGACCGGCTCGGCCGGCGGCGGGTCTTCCTCGTCGGCGTACTGGCCTTCACCGCGGCGTCGGTGCTCTGCGGCGCGGCGCAGCACATCGGGTGGCTGATCGCGGCCCGGTTCCTGCAGGGGCTCGGCGGCGCCCTGCTGACCCCCGGCTCCCTCGCCCTGCTGCAGTCGAGCTTCCACCCCGACGACCGAGGCCGGGTGATCGGCGCCTGGTCCGGGCTGGCCGGAGTCTCCACCGCCCTCGGCCCCTTCCTCGGTGGGTGGCTCATCGACACCCTCTCCTGGCGGTGGATCTTCTTTCTGAACCTGCCGCTCGCCGCGGTCGTACTGGTCGCCACGCTGCGCTGGACCCCGGAGAGTCGTGCCGACGCGCCACCCGCCCGGTTCGACGTGGCCGGCGCCCTGCTCGGCGCGCTGGGCCTGGCCGGCATCACGTACGCGCTCGTGGAGGCCGACCAGCTCGGGGGCGGTGCCGTGCCGGTAATGGTGGCGGCGCTCCTCGGCGTGGCCGCCTCGGTGCTGTTCGTGCTCGTCGAACACCGGCGCGGGGAACGGGCGACGCTGCCGCCAGCGCTCTTCACCGACCGGCTCTTCGGGGTGCTGAACGTCTACACCGTGCTGGTCTACGCCGCGCTCGGCGGGCTCACCTTCTTCTTCTCGATCTACCTACAGAACGTCGTGGGTTTCTCGGCCCTGGCGACCGGGCTGGCGACCCTGCCGATGACCCTCCTGCTGCTGGTCGGCTCGGCCCGCTCCGGGGCGCTGGCCGCCCGGATCGGCCCCCGGCCCCAGCTCACCGCCGGGCCGGTCCTGGCCGCCGCCGGGCTGCTGCTGCTCCGCGAGGTCCGACGCGGAGCCTCGTACTGGACCGACGTTCTGCCGGGGATCGGACTCTTCGGGCTCGGCATGACCCTGGTGGTGGCCCCGTTGACCGCCTCGGTGCTGGCCGCCGCGCCGGACCGGTTCGCCGGTGCCGCCAGCGGACTCAACAACGCGGCCTCGCGAGTCGGCGGGCTGCTCGCCGTCTCCGGACTGCCGCTGCTGGTCGGCCTCTCCGGCGGCGGCTACCGGGTGTCCGGGGATCTCGCCCCGGCGTACCGGGCCGCGCTGCTCTGGTGCGCCGGGCTGATGCTCGCGGGTGCGCTCCTGGCCGCGGTCCTGGTGCACCGCCCCGGGCGCCCGCCGCAACGCTCCCGGCCCTGTCCGGGACTGCCGGCGCCGCTGCACCCCGAGCCGGGCCCGGTCGGCCGCCCCGGCGACCGGTAGCGGAGGTGTGGGGCCGGACGTTCCGGGCGACGGAACGGAAAGAACCTCTCATCGTTTCCGGACCAGCTCCAACACCCGGATACGGGGAAATTCCGCGACCCGTGCCACGGTGAAGCGGTCCCGCAGCAGCTGACCCCGGGCACCGGGCTCCCGATCCAGCGGGTTCGCACCACCCCGGACGGTGACCAGCCAGATCCGCTGCACGTCACCGAGACACTCGGCCGAGCGGGGGCACTCCCGGTCGTGGTACCAGCCCCGTTCCCGGGCGGGCACCGCCAGGAAGACGTCGATCGGCCGGGGGTGGTGGCGGAGTTCGTACGCGATGGCCCGGCGCAGGTACCGGTACCCGCTGTACGCGATCCCGTCGCCCGGCCGGGCCTCGGCACGGATGAAAATGGCGACCTGTCGGAACGCGTACTCGTCCTCGACCAGGTCGTGTCGGACCGCCCGGTGTTCGGGCAGACCGAACCCGACCGCCACGGCCACCGCGACCGCCCCGGCCAGCACCGACCGCAGCACCGGCCGGCGCAGCGGTGCCGTGGCGGGCGTGCCCAGCCGGGCGACGAACAGCGTTCCCGCGGCAGCCAGCAGCACCCAGGCCGGCATGGTGAACAGCAGGTAGCGGGGGTAGAAGATCTGCATCTGGTCGGAGACCAGGTAGGCCGTCACCGGTGCGGGCAGCGCCCAGGCGGCCAACGCCAGGCCGGGCCAGCGGGAGACCGCGAGCCCGGCGAGCGCCAGGCAACCCAGCACGGTCGCCACCTCCCGGCCGCCGAGAAGGGCGCCCGGCAGGCGGAGCAGGTCCAACGGCTCGGGGCGGGGGATCCAGTCGATCTGGTGGCGCTGCTGGCCGGCCTGATAGACGAGGGGCGCCACCACGACGCACCCGGCGGCGGCCGCCACCAGCCACGAGCGGAACAGCCGAAGCACGGTCCGGCGCTCGTGGGCCCGTACCTCGGCGAGCAGTAGAACCGCGTGGGCGGCGAGCACGGCGAGGGCGACCAGGTGGCTCAGGCCCACCGCGGCGACCCCGAGGGCATAGCCTGCCCAGCGCCACCGGCCCGGCCGGTCGACGGCACGGAGCAGGAGCAGCGTGGCGCCGATCGTGACCGCGACGGTCTGGGCGTAGGGGCGGGCCTCGGCGGCGTACCGGGAGACGGTCGGCAGGACGGCGAAGAGCAGCCCGGCGACCAGCCCGGTCGGGGCGTCGTAGAGCCGGCGGCCGAGGAGCGCGAGCAGGGCCGCCGCGACCGACATCCACAGCAGCGACGGAAACCGGAGCGCGAACGCGGAGTCGCCGAAAACGGCCGTCCAGATCCGCAGGTAGCCGTAGTACGGCGCGAAGACGATGTCGACGTTGCGGAGCAGCGCGACCAGTTCGGGGATGGTCAGTTGGGTCGTGGCCCACCAGGTCGCGTGCTCGTCCCGCCACAGTTGGCGGTCGCCGAGCCCCACGAGCCCGCAGACCAGGGTCAGGAGCGCCGGTGCGCCCGCGACCAGCAGTGACGCGGATCGGCGCTGCCCACGCCCGGATCGGCCGGCAGCCGGCGCGGCGGGCGGGGTGGAGTCCTCCGATCCGGAGGGTGCCGAAACGGGGACGTCGGCGCTGTCACGGTCGGTCTTCCGTCCCCGCACGGCGCCGCTCGGCATCGATGCTCCTCGCCCTCGTCGGTCCGTACGCCATCATCGTGGTCGATGTTATGAGCGTACGGTGACGCGGAGAAGCGATCACGGCGCGTGAAGATTACGCACCCCTGCCAAGGGGGGCGATTGGTACGGGTCGCACCGGGGCGACCGAGGTGGCGGCGCCCTCGGGTCGTGTGGGATGCGCGGGCCGGCCGGGGTCACCGGCCGGCCCGCGCCGCCGACTCAGCGCAGGGCCCGGTTGACCGCGCTGGTCACCGCCCGGATCGAGGCGGTCACGATGTTGGCGTCGAGTCCGACGCCCCAGACTGTCTTGCCGTCCACCTCGCACTCGACGTACGCGGCCGCCTGGGCGTCGCCGCCCGAGGACATCGCGTGCTCGTGGTAGTCGAGAACCCGAACCTGGACGTCGACCGCGTGCAGCGCGTTGACGTACGCGTCGATGGGGCCGTTGCCGGTCGCGGTGAGGGTGCGGCGTTCGTCGCGGAAGTGGGTCTCCGCCTCGATCTCCACCTTGCCGTCCCCGGTGCCGATGGTGTAGCCCTCCATCCGCAGCACCGGCTGCGGCTGCTGGTCCACGAGGTACTCCGTGGCGAAGAGCTCCCACATCCGAGCCGGCTCGACCTCGCCACCGGCGTCGTCGGTCACCCGCTGTACGACCCCGGAGAACTCGATCTGGAGCCGGCGCGGCAGGTCGAGGTGGTGTTCGGTCTTCATGATGTACGCCACGCCGCCCTTGCCGGACTGCGAGTTGACCCGGATCACCGCCTCGTAGCTGCGGCCCACGTCCTTCGGGTCGATCGGCAGGTACGGCACCGCCCAGGGGTAGCGCTCGACCGGCACGCCGGCCGCCGCGGCGTCCGCCGCCAGTGCCGCGAAGCCCTTGTTGATCGCGTCCTGGTGCGAGCCGGAGAAGGCGGTGTAGACCAGGTCTCCGGCATACGGGTGCCGCTCGTGCACCGGGAGCTGGTTGCAGTACTCGACGGTCCGCTTGATGTCGTCGATGTTGGAGAAGTCGATCTGCGGGTCGATGCCCTGCGAGAAGAGGTTGAGGCCCAGGGTGACCAGGTCGACGTTGCCGGTCCGTTCGCCGTTGCCGAAGAGGCAGCCCTCGACCCGGTCGGCGCCGGCCAGCAGGCCCAGCTCGGCGGCGGCGACCCCGGTCCCCCGGTCGTTGTGCGGGTGCAGGGAGAGCACCAGGCTCGCGCGGCGTGGCAGGTGGCGGTTCATCCACTCGATCGAGTCGGCGTAGACGTTGGGGGTCGCCATCTCCACCGTGGCCGGCAGGTTCACGATCAGCGGACGGTCCGGGGTCGGGTCGACGACCTCGATCACCGCCGCGCAGATCTCCAGCGCGTAGTCGAGTTCCGTCCCCGTGTAGGACTCGGGGGAGTACTCGTAGTAGATGTCGGTGTCCGGGGTGTGGATCTCGGCGTACTTCTGGCAGAGCCGCGCGGCGGTGGTGGCGATGTTGGTGATACCGGCCCGGTCCAGGCCGAAGACCACCCGTCGTTGCAGGGTCGAGGTCGAGTTGTAGAAGTGCACGATGGCTCGTCGCGCGCCGCGCAGCGACTCGAAGGTGCGGTCGATCAGGTGCTCCCGGCACTGGGTCAGCACCTGGATGGTGACGTCGTCCGGGATCAGGTCCTGCTCGATCAGCTGGCGGACGAACTCGTAGTCGGTCCGGCTCGCCGAGGGGAACCCGACCTCGATCTCCTTGTAGCCCATCTGCACCAGCAGCTGGAACATCCGCCGCTTGCGCTCCGGCGACATCGGGTCGATCAGCGCCTGGTTGCCGTCACGGAGGTCGACGGCGCACCACCGGGGGGCCGCCTCGATACGCCGGGTCGGCCACTGCCGGTCCGGCAGGTCGACGGTGAACTGCTGGTGGTACGGCTGGTACCGGTGGTACGGCATCCGGCTGGGCCGCTGACGAGCTATCGGATCGGCGGCGGTGGCACCGGCTGGCTGTGACATGGTGGAGAACTCCCGTGGTCATGTGGCGGCGCGGCTCGGTCGCCGCGTGAACGGCGACGACGGGTCGGGCGCCGGGTCAGTGGGTCGTGAATGTGTGAGTGACGTGACTGGCCGCAACGGGGATCGGCCGGGGAAGAAGGACGGCGCGCATCAACTCCGCGACGAGGTGCCGGTCCGGTTGGCCTCGTCGCGGCAGCGAAGGAGGAGCGCCTGCCACATGACATTCGGGACCTTACGCGTTCTGCCTGCCGACCGGGAAGCGTAGTCCGCAATATGGGAAGTGCCCAGGTCGCGGCACCTGTCCGCCGCCCCGCGCCGCTCGGCTGACGGCGTACTGCCGGCCCGCGAGGCCCGCGTCGGGGAGACGGACCGGGCGTCCCGGCATCGCCGCCGACCGGATCGGCGCTCAGCCCAGCATCAGCTCGGCGACCGGGCGACGCTGGCGTAGCCCGACCTCCCGGACCCGCAGATCCTCGGGGAGCGAGTACGGGTCGCCGAGCCGGCCGATCGCGACCACGACGTGGGGGTGTACCTCCGGCGGAAGGTCCAGGTCCGCGCGGAGGCCCGCCTCGTCGAACGCGGCGGTCTGGCGTACGTGCAGCCGCAGCGAGGTGGCCTGGACCGTCAGGTGGGCCACGGCCTGGCCGAGGTCGTACGCGGCGTACGTCAGCGGGGCGCCGACCGCATCGGCGGTGACGTGCGCCGCGAGCAGCAGTGCCGAGGCCCGACCGGCCCACCGTTGGTCGGCCGGGGAGACGTTGGTCAGGATCCGCTTGTACGCCTCGTCGTCGCGCCGGCCGAGCAGGAAGCGCCACGGCTGGCTGTTGCCGTGGGAGGGAGCCCAGCGGGCCGCCTCAAGCAGCGACGCCACCTCGGCGTCGGTCAGCTCGGCGATCGGGTTGAAGGCGTGTGGACTCCATCGGGCCGCCAGTAACGGAGAGAGCTGGGCCATGGTGTCGAGTGTGCCGTATCGGCCAGGATGTCCGTTCGGCGGGGTCACCTGACGTGATCGGACACACCCGTACCGTGATCAACTGGTGGGCTCGGTCGGAGCGGCGATCGACAGCGGGACGCGGTCGACCAGCGGTCCGGGCAGCGCGATCGTCGCGGGCGCGGGCGCCGGCGCGCCGACCAGGCGGAGGTCACCGGCGGGGAGCCGGGCGGCCGTGAGCGTGCCGTCGGGTTCGTAGCAGTAGATGCCGGGGTCCAGCGGCGGGCTGACCGACGCGGACGTGACGTCGACGGCGAAGCAGTGGCCGCGGGCGCCGGCCAGCTCGGCCGTCGAGACCGCGAGCGGTGCCTGGCGGTCGGTGAAGACCTCGGGCCAGTCGGTGAAGAGGTGCTGGAGCCGTGGGTCGATACCGGGGTCGAGCGGCTGTCCCAGGCCGGCCACCCGTACGCAGCCGGCCGGATCGGGGCTGCCCGCCGAGGCGAGCTGGCACTGGAAGAGGCCCTCGGCGGTCTGTGCCATCGACACGTCGGCCTGGCCGCCGAGTGCCCCGCCGGGGATGTCCACCCGCCACGAGCCGTCCATGGCCCGGGTGACCGAGATCGTGCGGTCCGGCCCGTCGGCGACCGAGAGGACGTACGTCGCGACCAGCCGGCGGTCCTGGGCAGCGGCGGCGTACGCCGCGAGCTGGTCGCGCGGCTCGGTCGGCGGCGCCGGGACGCCGGGAGTGGTCGGCGGCACCGTCGGCGTCCCGCTTCCGCAGCCGGCCGGCGCGGCCACCGCGGTGAACAGGAACAGGCCGAGCGCGCCCCGGACGACCAGGAAGCGGCGCCGCCGGCCGCGGGTCAGGGCGGCGGCCAGCCCGCGTGCGTGACCGGCGGCCGTGCCCCGGTCCGCGACCGTGGAGTGGCCCCTGGCCGTGCCCCGGTCCGTGACCGTGGGGCAGACCGCGGTCGTACTGCGGTCCGTGACCGTTGGGTGGGCCGCGGCCGTGCCGTCGCCCGGGGGAGTCGTGTGCCCTGCCGGAGCCTCGGGGTGGGGAGGACCACCACCGGGCCGCCCGAGCCTGCCGAGGCGTGCGGGGAAACGGCACGTGATTCCGGGCACAGGCCGACCGCTGACCCGCCGGGGGTGAACGGCGGGGTGAGGAGGACTCACGGGGCGCATCCGGCCATTCTCCGGGCGAATCGCCGAACCAGGTGGTCAGCCCAGTTGCCGTCGCGTGTCGGGCCGGCGGTCCGGACCGCCGGCCCGGACCGCCGGTGGCCGGGTCGCCGTACCGGCGCCCGGACGTCTGCTCCGGCCGGCACTGGTCGGATGGTGGGAACGCCTGGTCGGAGCGGCAACGCCGGCCGGTACCCTGAGGGAGTCTCACAGAGCGCCGCCGGCCTCGACCGGCGGCGTTGGCACGCTCAGGGCCGGTGCGCGTGTCCGGCCTGCGGGAAGGGGTGGACCGTCGTGGCACTGGTGGTGCAGAAGTACGGCGGATCCTCGGTTGCCGACGCCGAGCGGATCAAGCGGGTAGCCGAGCGAATCGTCGCGGCCCGCAAGTCCGGCGACGACGTGGTCGTGGTGGTCTCCGCGATGGGCGACACCACCGACGAACTGCTCGACCTGGCCAACCAGATCACTCCGCTGCCTCCCGGGCGCGAGCTGGACATGCTGCTCACCGCCGGTGAGCGCATCTCGATGGCACTGCTCGCGATGGCCATCCACAACCTCGGCTACGAGGCACGGTCGTACACGGGCTCCCAGGCCGGGGTGCTGACCACCTCGGCCCACGGCCGGGCCCGGATCATCGACGTCACCCCCGGCCGGCTGCGCGGCGCGCTCAACGAGGGCGCGGTGGTGATCGTCGCCGGCTTCCAGGGGGTCGCCCAGGACACCAAGGACATCACCACCCTGGGCCGCGGCGGCTCGGACACCACGGCCGTCGCGCTGGCCGCCGCGCTCGGCGCGGACATCTGCGAGATCTACACCGACGTGGACGGTGTCTTCACCGCCGATCCGCGGATCGTCTCGAACGCCCGGCAGATCAAGACCATCACCTACGAGGAGATGCTCGAACTGGCCGCCTGCGGCGCGAAGATTCTGCACCTGCGGAGCGTGGAATACGCCCGACGGGCGGGGTTGCCGATCCGCGTCCGTTCGTCATACTCGACCAACACCGGAACTCTGGTGACCGGATCGATGGAGGACCTACCCGTGGAGCAGGCACTAATCACCGGGGTCGCCCACGATCGGAGCGAGGCGAAGATCACGGTCGTCGGCGTTCCGGACGAGCCGGGGGCGGCGGCTCGGATCTTCGAGACCGTGGCCAGCGCCGAGATCAACCTCGACATGATCGTGCAGAACGTCTCGACCGAGGGAACCGGGCGTACCGACATCTCGTTCACCCTGCCCAAGGCCGACGGGCCCACCGCGATGGCGGCGCTGAGCAAGGTGCAGGAGCAGGTCAAGTTCAAGGGGCTGCTCTACGACGACCACGTCGGCAAGGTCTCCCTCATCGGTGCGGGGATGCGCTCGCACCCGGGCGTGGCGGCGAGCTTCTTCGCGGCACTGGGCGAGGCCGGGGTCAACATCGAGATGATTTCGACCTCCGAGATCCGGGTGTCGGTGGTCTGCCGCGACACCGACCTCGACGTCGCGGTCCGGGCCGTACACGAGGCGTTCGACCTGGGCGGCGACGAGGAAGCGGTGGTCTACGCCGGGACCGGGAGGTAGCTCGGGATGGCTTCGCTGCCCACGCTGGCGGTGGTGGGGGCCACCGGCGCCGTCGGCAGGGTCATGTGCGAGCTGCTCTCGTCGCGCAAGAACGTCTGGGGCGAGATCCGGCTGATCGCCTCCGCCCGCTCCGCGGGGCAGACGCGGATGTGCCGGGGTGAGGAACTCACCGTCCAGGAGCTGACCGCCGAGGCGTTCGACGGCGTCGACGTCGCGATGTTCGACGTGCCGGACGAGGTGGCCGCCGAGTGGGCGCCGGTGGCGGTCGCTCGCGGCGCGGTCGTGGTCGACAACTCCGCGGCGTTCCGGAGCGACCGGGACGTGCCGCTGGTGGTGCCGGAGATCAACCCGGAGCAGGTGCGCAACCGGCCGAAGGGCATCATCGCGAACCCCAACTGCACCACCCTGGCGATGATCATCGCGGTGGCACCGCTGCACCGGGAGTACGGCCTGCGGGAACTGGTACTCGCGTCGTACCAGGCGGTCTCCGGCGCGGGTCAGGCCGGCGTCGACACCCTGCACGACCAGCTGTCCAAGGTCGCCGGCGACCGGGTGCTCGGCTCCCGGCCCGGCAACGTTCGGCAGGCGATCGGCGACGACCTCGGCCCGTTCCCCGCCCCGATCGCGCTCAACGTGGTGCCGTGGGCCGGCTCGTTGCGCGACAACGGTTGGTCGTCGGAGGAGCTGAAGCTGCGCAACGAGTCGCGCAAGATCCTCGGCCTGCCGGACCTGAAGGTCTCCGCCACCTGCGTCCGGGTGCCGGTGGTGACCGGTCACTCGGTGGCCGTACACGCGGTCTTCGCCACCGAGGTGGACGCGGAGGACGCCCGGGAGGCGCTGCGCAACGCGCCCGGGGTGATCCTGGTCGACGACCCGGCGGCGGGCGAGTTCCCGATGCCGATCGACGCGGTCGGGACCGACCCGTCCTGGGTCGGCCGGATCCGCCGCTCGGTTGACGACCCGCGGGCGCTGGACCTCTTCGTGACCGGCGACAACCTGCGCAAGGGCGCGGCGCTCAACACCGCGCAGATCGCCGAACTCCTCGCCGCGGAGCTTCACGCGGCCCGCTGAGCCGGACCCGGACGGGCGTCGGCTCGAAACTCCGCCGCTCCCGCCCCGGCCGTACCCGCCCCGGGGCGCCGGTCCGCCCGCCGGTACCGGGTGCGAGGGCTCAACCGGCGGCGAGGCCGACGCCGTCGCGGCCCTGCCGCTTCACGCTGTAGAGCGCCTCGTCGGCCCGGCGTAGCGTCCGGTCGGGCGACTCGCCGTCGCGGCGTACCGCCACCCCGACGCTGATCGTCCGGCCGGTCCGCCGGGCCGCCTCGACCAGCCGTTGCGCGATGCCGACCGCCTCGTCGGCCCGGAGCACGTCGACGACCGCGACGAACTCGTCGCCGCCGGTACGGTACAGCTCGTCACCGTGCCGCAGCGCCCCCTGCAACGCCCGGGCCAACTCGACCAGGGCGCGGTCGCCGGCCTGGTGGCCGTACGTGTCGTTGATCGACTTGAAGTCGTCGACGTCGATGGCGAGCAGGGCCGTCCGTCCCTGCGGCCGCAGGTCGGCGATCCGCTCGCCGAACGACCCCTGGTGCCGCAGTCCGGTCAGCGGATCGGAACTGGCCCGTTCCCGCAGTTGAGCCAGACCGCGCAGGCGTTCGAGACAGATCCACGCCTGGGCGGCGAGCAACTCGACCAGGTTGACGGTGGTCGGGTCGGGATGCAGCGTCCGGGTGTCGCCGACCAGCAGCACGCCGCAGGACTCCGCCGGCCCCAGCGGTACCGAGATCAGTGTCCGGACTCCGGCCGCGATCAACAGGTCCTGGTCCGGCGTGGTCGGGTGGCCGTCCTCGCCGAGGGTGTAGGAGGCACCGTGCCGCTGGGCCTGGGCCCGGAGTCGTTCCAGCACCGGTCGTCCGGCACCGACGAGCGCGGCGTGCACCCGCGACTCCAGCCCGTCCGGTACGACGCTCGGGGTGGCCAACCGAGGCCCGGTCGGGCTGTCCAGGACGAAGACCGCGGACGCGAGCCCGGAGACGTCCCGGGCCGCCTGGACGGCCACCGTCATCAGTTCGGCCTCGGTGGTGGCGGCGGTCAGCGCCGAGGCGTGCCGGAGCAGCTTCTCGCTCCGGGTCTCCGCGGGGGGCCCGCCGAGCGCCGTGATCCGGGCACCGAGCCGGCCGGCGATCCGTTCGGCGGTATCCCGCCAGGCGTCCAGGTCGACCTCGGCGGTCCACTCCAGGTCGAGCACGCCGACCGGTCGGCCGCCGGCCGAGTCGACGATCGGGACGCAGAGTTCCGCCAGCAGGTCGGGTCGCAGGGCCACGTGGTCCGGATCGAGCCCCAGCACCGGGATCACCTCGGTCTTGCCGGAGGCGTAGACCCGGCCGACCGTCCCGTGGCCGGCGGGCGCCGAGGCGAAGACCTGCCAGGAGCCGGTGGCCGCGACACAGCGGAGCCGGTCATGCACCCAGAGCAGGACGGCGATCCGGGCCGGGGCGTGTCGGGCCAACGCCGCCACGGCCGCCCGGCACGCCTCGACGGCGGTCGAGGCTGTGGCGAGTCGGGTGGCGACGTCGCGGACGACACGCGGGTGATCGAGGGGAGACACCGTTCCGATCCGGGGAAGAGGGTCCGGGAGGTGCCGGGCCGAGGGGTAGGTAGGGACAGGGGTCGGCCGCCCGGCGCCCGGGCGGGTGGCGTCGCTGCGCCCGGCGGCCGGGCGCCTCCGTCCCCCGGCCGAAGCCGGGGAACGCCTCCGGCGGTGGCCGGCGGAACGCCTGTCCAAGATTACTCAGTGTGTCGAGAAAACGCTGGACACGGCGTGTGGGAGCTGTCCCCCGCCGTCGCCTTTGGCGGCTGACGCGGCATTTCCGGGGCGGTCCCGCTCATGTGATACGTGCCATCCCACCGCCGCCCCGGTCACCATAGAACGTCGCGAGGAGTGACCGCACGGCATGAGCGGTCACCCCTCACCGCCGGAGCCGTCCGCCCGGTCGTCCGGCGCTACGGAATCTGACCGATGGATGTTGCTCCCCGGTCATGGCGGGACGACCCAACACGCCGGCAGAAACATCGGGAACGCCGGTACGAACCGGGCTAGGATCGCCGAGGTCTGGGCGATCATGGTGACGGAGCCGGAGACGACGGAGAGTCGAAGATGACGAGGCTGCCCGACGAGGTGGTGGCCGCAGTTGGTCGCGTCACGATCGCGGCTGGCGACCTGGAACTCATTCTCGCCTGGATCGGGGCGGACCAGGCTGGCGGCAACGCGTTCGAGGTCCTGGCCCGGCCGGGGGAGCCGGTCCGGGCGGCCCGGGACTCGGTGGAGTTCGCGGCGCCGCACTATCGCGAGGCCTACCAGCCAATCATCGAGATCGCGGCGAAGCTGCTCGCGAAGCGGCACGCGGTGGTGTCGGCGATGTGGGTCAGCGAGGCGCCCGAGGAGTCGGCGCAGCGCTGGGAGCTGCTCGACGAGAAGACCCACATCCGACAACTCGTCGACCCCCGGGCGTTGGACGAGCTGGCCCGGCAACTCCTCCAGACGCGCAACCGCCTGGTGGAGATCGTGACCGCGCAGCTCAACAACGAGCCGGTCCCGGCGTCCTGACACCTGCCCGACGTTGACGCGGCCCGACGACCCGGCACGGGGGAGGCGTACATGCTGAGGGACATCCGCATCGAGCAGGTCGGACCGGACCGGTGGACGACGTGGCGTGACCTGCGGCTGCGGGCCCTACGCGGCGACCCGGACGCGTTCGGCTCGACGTACGACCGGGAGGCGGGGTTCGACGAGGCGACCTGGCGCTCCCGGGTCGACGGCACGACCGGACCCGCGCTCCTCGCGTACGCGGCGGACCAGCCGGTCGGGATGGGCGCGGGCCGGTGCGACGAGCCGGGCTGGCTGATGGTGGTCGCGATGTGGACCGAGCCGTCGTGGCGCGGCCGCGGGATCGGCCGGCAGATCCTCGCCCACGTGACCGGCTGGGCCGGTACGCGGGGGCTGCGCTGCCACCTGTGGGTCGCCGACGGGAACCCGGCCGCCCGTGCGCTGTACGAGCGGTACGGCTTCCGCTCGGACGGCGAGACGATGCGGCTGCGGGAGGACAGCGAGCTGACCGCGCACCACCTGGTACTCGCCGCCGGGTGAGGCGCCCCGCTTGGGTAACCGGCGTCGCCGACGGGCGGCGTTGAGCACGTCAGACGCTCTGTCGGGCGAGCGGTCCGCGCGGCGATCCTGGGCGCACCAGCGGATGCGCCTGGGAACGCGTCGCACGGGGTCGCTGGGGTCACGCGTCCGAAACCGACGGCAGGCGGCCTGTGCACCGGGCCCTGCCGCGGTGCCGGTCGCCGGCGGTCTCCCGGGGACAACGCCCACTCCCAGGCGCGGGCAACGATGCGCCCGGAGGAGGAGCGGCACGTGAGACGACGTACACGATGGAGCGGGGCGCTCGCCAGGTGCCGCCCGGCTACCGGAACGCCGCCGCGGCGCCCCCGAAGGCGGGTACGGCGGCGACCTGTTCGGTGAACAACGAACCGGATCCGCTGGTCCTGAACAGTTTCGACTGGGTCTATCTGGACCGGGGCTACATCAACGCGACGGCCGACCCGGAGCGGGGCTGCCTCTTCGTCGTCTCCGGGTGGTACCTGGAGTCCCGCTCGGCGCGTACGCCACCGTGCCGTTGGGGCTGCGTTCGACCGGTGGTTCGTCTACGACACCGGCGGTGGCGGCCTGCCGTTCCTGCCGTGGCCGGCGGTCGGTGACATCGTCTTCGGTGCCAGCAACGGCTCGGACCTGACGACGAAGGACTCGCTCATCTTCCTCACCGTCTGGCCCGGTCGGCAGCGGCTCGCCTACGCCGGGCCGCGCGGTCGGCCCGATTCCGCCGGCCCGATTCCGCCCGACCGTGCGGTCGCCGGCGCCCCTCACGGGACCGGCCGTCGTTCCCCTCCCGCCAACTCGTCCGATCGGTTGAGTGTCCGCCCATCGAGTTGTGGCAATGTCGAGGTGGTCGGGTGGCCGCGGGAGGTGCTCGCTGGATGCGACAGTGGCCGTTCGAGGGACGTGAGCCGGAGCTGGCGGCGATCGAGGCGGCCTTTGCCGGGTTCACGAGCAACGCCGTTGTCGTGACCGCGCCGGCCGGACTCGGCAAGACCCGGCGCGGGCCGCCAGTCCGGCGGCGCGGACGCCCCTGTTGGCCGACGACGACCTGGCCGGCCTGCTCACCCCCGGGAGCGGCAGATCGCGCTGCTGGCCGTCCGGCACACCAGCCGACAGATCGCCGAGCGGCTCGGACCGTCCGTCCGAACGGTCAACAACACCCTCGCCCGGGCGTACGCCAAGCTGGGCGTCACCGGACGGGCACAACTGCGCACCCTGCTCGGCATGGCGGACGACCGACCGGCCGCGACAGTGGGTGACCAGCAAGCCGGGGCCGGCATCCCGGGCAGGTCATCGGCCCCGGGCCGGCACTCCCCGGGCAGGACGGCCGAGCCGTGACCCACGACCTCCGGCCCGCGAATGTCGCTGGTCAGCGCCGTAACGCGTATCCGCCGGCCGCCATGTCGCCCCAGGTCCCGGCTCTGCTGCCGGCCGGCTCACCGGCGGGATCATCCGCGCGTACGCGGGGAGCACTCATCCGGGCCGCATCGCCGCGCCGCTGTCAAGTGATCACCGGCAGGGTGGCACGCCGGGTGCTGATCGTCGAAGTCCTAGGAGGAGGGCCTGATGCCGACGTACGCGCAGCTCCAGGCCGAGCGGTGGTGGGGCCGGGAGGTCGTCACCGACGAGATGGACTGGCTCGGCGACGAACTCTGCCGGCGGACCGGCCGGCCCCGGGCCGCGGTCGGGATCAAGGGCGACAACCTGCACCTGCGGGGGGCGCACCGGTCGCAGGAGTGGATCCTCAGGTCCCGGTACGCCACCTCCCGGACGTACACGGTCCAGTCTGGGCTGACCGCGACCCAGGCCCGGCACATCGCCGGCCTGGACTTCAACCCCGGCAGCACGTCCGAGATGATCCGCCAGTCCACGCGGATCATCGCCGCGATGAAGGCCGGCCGGCTGGACGAGATCGTCGAGTTCTTCGGCACCACCGATGGCCGGACTGTCGACGGCTGGAACACCCGGAAGAACCGGAGGCTCACCGCCGACTCCAGTCATCTGTGGCACTGGCACCTGAGCATTGATCGGCGGCACTGCGCCGATCGGCGACTCATGGAGCGGATCCTCGCGATCGTGCTCGGAGACGACGACCCAGGAGGAGACGACATGCTCGGAGTCAGAAGAGGCGACCAGGGAGACCGGGTGCTGGCGCTCCAGCACACGCTGATCGAGGCCGGATTCGACCCGGGGAAGCCGGATGGCGTGTACGGGGAACGGACGGCCAAGGCCGTCTTCGAGATGCGGAAGGCGGCTGGCAGTGTCGCCGCCAAGGACGGCAACGAGATCACTCCCGCGACGTACGCGCAGTTGCTCAAGATGGTGGCGAGGCGGAACGGCGCCGGGAGGCAGGGGCCTGCCGGCCCGCAGGGTCCCGCCGGCCCGCCGGGGCCGCGGGGCGAGCCCGGGCCGCCGGGCGAGATCGACTACGTACGGCTCGTCGATGAGCTGCTGCGCCGGCTCGCCGCGCAGTCCGGGCAGGAGTGACCGTGGATCCCCGCCACCTGATCGGATGACCGGCCCGGGGCTGGACTCCGCAGGCACCCCGGGCCGGCGGGGCGCCGGTCGGCTCGTACACGCCGACCCGGCGCCCATCACGGAGGACCGTAGAGGTGATCACGAAACGCCACAGGGACAAACCGTCCCCCCGGGGCGGCTACCCGTCGAGGCCGATCGCGAGCGCCAGCTCCCGCGCGTCCTCACCGACCGTGCCCCGCCGGCCGGCGAGCTCGAGTACCGCCATCCGGGCGTGCGGCCGATGGCGGACGGTATCGACGCTCTCCCGCAGGGCCCGGCCGAGGAGGTGCACGGCCGCGACGTCCTCGCCGCGCATCAGGTACGCGCGGGCCGCATCGATTAGGTGGGTCGCCCGGCGAGTATGGGACGGCAGGGACGAGTAGTCGGTGGCGGTGGCCCGCCGGATGGCCTCCCCGGGGCGCACGAGGTCGATCTCCACCGTCACGCCGTAGGCGGCAACGGCGGCGGGCCCGAACATCAGCCAGGGGTGGGCGTACCTGTCCCCGAGCCGGGCCGCCGTTGCCTCGGCGGCGTCCCACGCCCGCCACGCCTGCCCCGCCCGACCCGCCTTGGCGTGCCCCAGCGCCAGGCCGAGGTGGAGCTGTCCCCAGCGGGCAGCCTGCTCCGGACCGCCAGTGGGGTCGAGCATCGAAGCAGCGTCGGTGAGCACCTGCTCGGCGGCGTCGACCTGGTTCGACGCCCGGTACACGTGGGCGTAGTACCAGGCCGCGACCGCGATCGCGCCCGGGTCGTCCGCGTCCTGCGCGGCGATCATCGCCCGGTCGGCGGAGAGCCAGACTTCGGGGCGGGGCCGCCACTTCGGACGGTACACCGCCCGGCCCGGCGTGTAGAGCTTGTAGGCGTACGGCTCGCGGCCCACGCTGGACCGGTCGCAGCGGCCGGACGTATTCGATCCCTTATCGAGGCTTTACCGCCACTTGGCGCTTGGGTGATCTTAGCCTTACGTTCCGTCAATTTCAAACGTGTGTTCGATCGGATCTTGATCGCAGCCCATGGGGACCGAAGTATCCGATCTGTGGCAACCAGTCGCGCTTGCGTCACTCGGGCGGTGACTCATGGCTGACTCACGATCTTGTAGGAAGATCAAGAAAGCCCCAGATCAGAAGGCTCTGACCTGGGGCTTTTGCTGGTCGGGGTGGCCGGATTTGAACCGACGACCTCTTCGTCCCGAACGAAGCGCGCTACCAAACTGCGCCACACCCCGAAGCGTGCTGAGTCATAGTAGCCCACCCGTCCCGTCGGGCAAATTCGGTATCCCGCCCGCTGCGACGGGTCCCACACCAGCCCGCCCAGCAGCCCGGTCGACGGCGGCCGACGGCCCAGCTGACGACGGCGACCGGCTGCCCCGATGGTCCGGCCGGGCGGCCGCGCGGCTCGGGCGGGGCGATCGGCGAAGCCGCCCCTGCCCGGCCGCGTCGGCGTGACGGTCAGCGGGGGATCAGGGTCAGCAGTGACGCCTCCGGCCGGCAGGCGAACCGGACCGGGGCGGTCGGGTGGGTGCCAAGCCCGGCGGAGACGTGCAGCCAGGCGTCCGACCCGGGCCAGCGGTGTAGGCCTCGGGCCATGGACCGGGGCAGGCCGCAGTTGGTGGTGAGGGCACCGACGAACGGCACCCGGACCTGGCCGCCGTGGGTGTGCCCGGCGAGCAGCAGGGTGAAGCCGTCGGCCGCCATGTCGTCCAACACCCGGGGCTCCGGCGAGTGGGTAACCCCGATCGCCAGGTCGACCGCCGTGTCCACCGGCCCGGCGACCGCGCCGTAGTCGTCCCGGTCGACGTGCGGGTCGTCGACGCCGACCAGCTCGATCGTCCGTCCGCCGGCCTTGATCGTGGTACGGGCGTTGTTGAGGTCCGCCCAGCCCGCCCCGACCAGCACCTCTCGGAGATCCTCGACGGGCAGCTCGACGCCCTGGACGTACTCGCGCTCGGGCAGGAGGTAGCCGAACGGGTTCTTCCAGACCGGCCCCCGGTAGTCGTTCGAGCCGAAGACGAAGGCACCCGGCAGGTCGAGCAGGGGTTGCAGCGCACGCAGGGCCCCGGGGACCGCCTCGGGGTGGGCCAGATTGTCCCCGGTGACCACGACCAGATCCGGGTCGGTGCCGGCGAGCGCCGCCACCCAGTTCTGCTTGCGCCGCTGGTCGGGCATCATGTGCATGTCCGACAGGTGCAGGATGCGCAGCGGTTCGGCGTCGGCGGCGAGTACGGGTACGTCGTACCGGCGCAGGGTGAACATGTTGCGCTCGATCAGCGAGGCGTACGCCAGGGTGGCTCCGCCCGCCACGACGGCCCCGGCGGCGAGCCGGAATACAGTGCGCTTTCGCATGGTGCTCAGGGTAGTTTGGCCATTCATGAGCACCTTGAAGGACCTCCTCACCGCCGACATGCGCAGCGCGTTGAAGGCCCGCGACGAGTTGACCACCTCCACCCTGCGGATGGCGCTGGCCGCGATCGGTAACGCCGAGGTCGCCGGCGCGGAGAAGCGGGAACTCTCCGATGACGAGGTGCTGGCGGTGCTGACCCGGGAGGCGAAGAAGCGCCGGGAGGCGGCCGCTGCCTTCGCCAACGCCGGCCGCACCGAGCAGGCGGACCGGGAGCGGGCCGAGGGCAAGGTGTTGGAGCGCTACCTGCCCAAGCAGCTCTCCGATGAGGAGTTGGCCGAGGTGGTGGCGGGAGCGCTGGCCGCCGGCGGGTTCACCGGGCAGCGGCAGATGGGCCCGGCGATGAAGGCCGCGCAGGCCGCGGTGGCCGGCCGGGCCGAGGGGAGCCGGGTGGCCGCCGAGGTACGCCGCCAGCTCGCCGCCGGCTGAGAGCTGCGGGGTACGCCACCGGCGGACGGCCGGCTCGACAGCCGACGGCCCGGGTTCGGGCCACGACACGAGGCGACGACCGAGGCCACGGAACCAGGCCAGGGAACGAGGCGGGCGGGCACCCAGTGCGGGTGCCCGCCCGTTCGTCGTACCCGATCGGCGGCTGGCGGTGCGGTGACCTGGCGGCGGGATCCGCCGGTTAAGCTCAGCGGCCCGGCGGTCGGGGACCCCCGGGTCCGCCCGGTCCACCGGGACCACCCGGTCCGTTCGGTCCGCCCGGTCCGTCGCCGTCGGACGGGCTCTGCCCGTTGCTGACCAGGATCGTCACCGGCCCGCCCTTGATGGTGCGGCCATCGGGGCTGGTCCCGGCGGCCGTGCCGGCCGGGCACCGGGAGTTGACCCGGGTCGGGGAGATGTCGACGTCGAAGCCGGCACCGCGCAACCGCGACCGGGCGGTGTCGATGGACTGGCAGGTGACGTCGGGAATCGAGCGCTGCTCCCCGTTGACCAGCTTGCCGCTTGGCGGGGTGAACTCGATCGCCTCCTTACCCTTCATCGCGTCCCGCAGCGTCTGGTAGACGGCGTGGTTGACCCCGCCGGGCTCGTTGTGGCCCATCCTCTGGGTCGTGTCGGCCCAGTCCGGGTCGGCGAGGATGCCGGCGACCGCGAGCTGCTTGGTCATCACCACCAGCGAGGCGGTCTTGTCTCCGTCGGTGGTGCCGCTCTTGCCGGCGACCGGCTTGCCGACGATGCCGCGGACGTTGCCGGCGGTGGCGCCGGCGCACCGGCTGGTGGCGGAGCGGTCCCCGACCGGGCAGCGGGCGGCGTCGACGGCGGCCCGGGCCACCTCGGTCTTGATCCTCTGCTCGCAGCGCGGGTTGGCGATGTCGAGCTTGTTCCCCTCCTGGTCGCGAATCTGCTGCACCGGGATCGGTTCACAGTACTTGCCGTCGGCGGCGAGGGTGGCGTACGCGTTGGCCAGCTCCAGCGGGGTGGTCTGGGAGACACCCAGGGTGAAGGCGCCCCACTGCCGGGCGGCCTGCTGGTTGTTGGCGAAGCGGGCGTCGTTGCTGGCCCGGAAGGTGATCCCCATCCGCTTGGCCACCTCGACGACCTTGTCCGCGCCGACCCGCTCCTGGAGCGGCACGAAGTAGGTGTTCACCGACTTACCGAAGGCGCTCCACATGTTGTGCCGGCCGGCCATGCTGGCGCTGGCGTTCTTCGGGCAGTACCGGTTGGTGCCCGGACAGGCGGCGGGGGAGTTGTACTCGACGATGTAGTTCGAGCGGTAGACCGGCTTCGCGTCGATCGTCGTCGCGAGAGGGTAACCCGCCTCGAGGGCGGCTACCAGGGTGAACATCTTGAACGTCGAGCCGGCCTGGTAGCCGGTGATGTCCCCACCACCGGTGAGCAGCGGGTTGGTGGTGTTCGGGTAGGTGCCGCGGATCCCCTTCGCCCGCTTGGCCGGGTTGCTCGACAGCTTGTTCTTCGGGTGCTCCGGGTCGTCGAGCTTGTAGTTCCGGTTGACCGCCAGGGCGCGGACCCGCCCGGTGCCGGGCTCGACCACCGCCACCATCATGGCTTCCTTCTTGCCCGTCTTGACGTTGCGCTCGACGGCCTTCTTGGCGGCGGACTGCACCTTGGCGTCGAGGGTGGTGACGATGCTGTAGCCGCCGCTCTTGAGCCGCCGCTCCCGGTCGTACGGGGTGGCGCCGAAGGTCTCCTGCTGCATCCACCAGCGGTAGAAGTAGTCGCAGAAGAAGCCCCAGTCGTTCTTGTTGGCCGCGACGCAGCCGTTCGGGGTGCGCTTGTCCTTGACCACCAGCTTGACCGCCTTGGCCGCGGCGGCTTCCTCCGGCGTGATCGCCCCGGTGTCGACCATCTGGTCGAGGACCCAGTTGCGCCGATCCACCGCCGCCGGGTAGCCGGCCTTGGTGGTCGGGTCGTTGTCGGAGGGGGCCTTGACCATGCCGGCCAGCATCGCGGCCTCCTCCAGCTTCAGGTCCCTCGGATGCTTCCCAAAGTAGACCTGGCTGGCGGCGAAGATGCCGTACGCGCCGTTGCCGAACGGGGCGATGTTGAGGTAGCCCTCGAGGATCTGTTCCTTGGTGAGGTCGGCCTCGAGCTGGAGCGCGTACCGCATCTCCCGCAGCTTCCGGGCGCTGGTGTCCTCGGTCGCCGCCACCACGTCCTGGGGGTGGGTGGCGGAGTAGGCGATGCTGAGCCGGACGTATTGCATCGTCAACGTCGAGGCGCCCTGGGTGGTGACGCCGGCCTGGTTGTTGGCGACGAAGGCGCGGGCGATACCGTTCATGTCGACGCCGTTGTGCTCGTAGAAGCGTTTGTCCTCGGCGGCGATCAGCGCCTTCTGCATGATGGGGGCGACGTCCTTCAGCGGCACGTCGCGCCGGTTCTCGTCGTACATGGTGGCCAGCGGCGTCTTGCCGTCCGACGCGTAGAGGTAGCTGATCTGCGGCGCCTTCTTGACGGTCAGCTCGGTGGGGAGCTTGTCGAACGTCTCCGCGCCGGCCTTCGCGGCCAAGCCGGTCATCGCCACCGCGGGGAAGGCGGCCGCGGCGACCACGACGCCGGCCAGTAGCCCACAGATCAGCAGCGACGCGGCGTTGGTGAAGACACTGTGGTCACGCTTCCGCATCCAGGTCACCTCGACAGGGTACGTGAGTCAGCACCGAGGCCGCCTCCGGCGTACTTTCCCCCATTTCCTGCGGGCGCCGGCCTCGTTGTGCTAAACGCACGACCCCTGGTGTGCGGTTGCGGGCTTCTGCTGCCGAGTCTCCTCCATCCGACGAGTCTCCGCAGCGTTTTCTCGGATCGTCGCCGGGTAGTCAGGGCCGGATTGCCGGACAGAGCATCACGGACCGTCCGGGTTGATGGATTTGGCTGACAACGTTGCGTAATCGGATGACTACAGAGCATGATGGTCGGGCGAGAGAATCGCACGTCGTCCGTGGTGCCCGGGGGGAGGGCGCCGCGGGTGGCCGGGGGGTTATCGCCGGCTGACCGGCTCTGGTCGGTAGCGGGACTGCAAGGGGGGACAGAAACAGATGGGCATGATCACAGACTGGCCCACGTTGGCGGCGTGTCAGAACGGTGACCCGGATGCGCTGTTCGTGCAAGGCGCCGAGCAGAACGTGGCGAAGCGGATCTGCCGCAGCTGCCCGGTCCGGTACGAGTGCCTGGCCGACGCGCTCGACAACCGCATCGAGTTCGGGGTCTGGGGCGGCATGACCGAGCGGGAGCGTCGGGCGCTGCTGCGCCGGCACCCCAACGTGCCCAGCTGGCGGAAGATGTTCGAGGCGGCGATGAAGAGCAAGGACGCGGCGACGAAGAAGAAGGACAAGGTTCTGGTCAACGCCGGCTGAGGCGCCGGACCGCCGGGCCGTCAGCCTCGGCTGATCGCGGCACCGATCGTGCGGAGCCCGTCGACGTCGTGCACGTCGGCGGGCTGTGCCGTGACCGCCGCCGTCGGCACCTGGGGGAACGCGTCGGTGAAGACCCGCGCCACCCGGCGCTCCCGGGCCGCCTGCTGGGCCAGCGCCGCGTGTGCCCGCAGCGTCTCCACCGTCGCCTCGTGCCCGCCCAACTCGGCGAGCCGAGCGGCGGCGGCCAGACTCTGCTCCGCGGTCGGTACCTCCACCGCGGTCCGGTGCACCCGGTTGAGGACCAGGCCGGCCAGCGGCATCCGCTCCTCGCTCAGCCGGCCCGCGAAGTAGGCCGCCTCCCGGATCGCGTCCGGCTCCGGCACCGCGACCAGCAGAAACGCCGTCTCCCGGGCCTGCAGGACCCGGTACGTCTGCTCCGCCCGCTGCCGGAAGCCGCCGAACATCGAGTCCAGCGCCGCCACGAAACCGGACAGATCAGTGAGCAACTGGGCGCCGAGCACCTTCTGCACCACCCGGGAGAACATCCCGAACGAGGCGGTGACCAGGCTGAACATGCTTCGCCCGCCGCTGCGGGCGGGGGCGAGGAGCAGCCGGAGCATCCGGCCGTCGAGGAACCGGGAGAGCCGGGCCGGCGCGTCGAGGAAGTCCAGCGCGGAGCGGGACGGCGGGGTGTCGACCACGATCAGGTCCCACTCGCCCCGGGCGTGGAGCTGGCTCAGCTTCTCCATCGCCATGTACTCCTGCGTACCGGCGAAGGTCGAGCTCATCGCCTGGTAGAACGGGTTGGCGAAGATCTCTGCGGCCTTCGCGGGATCGGTGTGCGCGAGCACCACGTCGTCGAAGGTCCGCTTCATGTCCAGCATCATGGCGTGCAGCTCGCCGCCGCTGGCCTCGGCGTCGATCCCCTTGACCTGCCGGGGCGTGTTGTCCAGCTCGGTCAGGCCGAGCGACTGGGCCAGCCGCCGCGCCGGGTCGATGGTCAGCACGACCGTACGCCGACCGTGGCGCTCCGCCGCCCGCAGCGCGAGCGCGGCCGCCGTGGTGGTCTTGCCGACCCCACCCGCGCCACAGCAGACCACGATCCGTATGCCGCGATCGGCGAGGATCCGGTCGATGTCCAGCTCCGGCGCTGGGTGATCGGAACGCACGAAACGAGCGTATCGGGACCGGGTGGCCGCGACGGCCTGCTGGCGCTCAGGTGTGAGTCAGTCGGCTCCGTCCCACCCGTTCGGGCGCTCCGGTCCGCCGCGCGGTGACCCGACCCACCCGCCGGTCAGGAGCCGCGGCGCACCGGCCGGTCGGGGGAGATTCACCCGCGGATCAGGAGGAGGCGGCCAGCAGGCTGTCGGCGATGACCTCGAGCCCGGCCCGGTCCACTCCCTCGGCGAGCAGCGGCAGCCGGACCAGCGGCAGACCCAGCTCGACCAGGTCGGCCCGGAGGGACTCCTCGAGGTTACGGCGGATGGCCTGGTCGCGGGCCTCGGCGTGAAGCCCGGCGATGGTCGCCCGATCGGTCGGGAGCCCGACCGCGGCCAGGCCCCGGCGGAGTTCGGCCTGGGTGACCATGCCGGCGAGCAGCGGCGGGCGGGTCGCGTTCAGGATCAGGCGGCCGACCGGGATGCCCAGCTTGCCGAGCTCGGCGATCGCGTCGATCGTCTCCTGGACCGGCATCTCCTCCAGCAGCGTCACCAGGTGTACGGCGGTCATCGGCGAGCGGAGCAGCGCCGCGACCCCCTCGCTCTGGGTCTTGATCGGCCCGACCTTGGCGAGCCGGGCGGTCTCGGCGGTGACGTTGAGGAACGGCCCGATCCGACCGGTCGGCGGGGCGTCCAGCACCACCGCGTCGTACACCCGGCGTTGGTTCACCGTCCGGGTGGTGGCCTCCTTGACCTTGCCGGTGAGCAGGACGTCGCGCAGGCCGGGGGCGATGGTGGTGGCGAAGTCGATCGCACCGAGCTTGCGCAGTGCCCGGCCGGCGGCGCCGAGCTTGTAGAACATGTCCAGGTATTCGAGGAGTGCCTCCTCGGGGTCCACCGCCAGCGCCCGGACCTCGCCGCCGCCCCGCGCCGTGGCGATCGTCCGTTCCTCGTACGGCAGCGGATCAGTGCCGAAGAGCTGGGCGATCCCCTGCCGGCCCTCGACCTCGACCAGGAGGGTACGTCGGCCGTTACGAGCGAGCGCGAGCGCCAGCGCGGCGGCCACCGTGGTCTTGCCGGTCCCGCCCTTGCCGGTGATCACGTGCAGCCGGGCGGGCCAGGTGTTGCCGGCCCGATCGGCGGCGGCCGGCTCGCCCGGCTCCTTGCTCGCGCGCACCCTCTGAGGGTAGCCAGCCGGGCTGGTCAGATCACGTCGCAGACCCACCAACCGGTCTTCTCGACCACGATGAACCGGAGCTGCTGCTCCGTCGTTCGTTCGTCCGCCGTCAGCACGGTGAGCGTGGTGGAGACGACGGCCCGCTCGGCGTCCTGCTCGTCCAGTTGGGGCTGCGTCCACCGGAAGCGCGGATCGGCGTACGTCTCCGCGTAGTCGGCCACCTCCTGGATCTTGCTCTCGATCCGTTCGGTGTCGCGGGCCTCCGAGCAGACCAGGCTGGCCGCCTTCTCGGCGTTCTGTTCGGTGTACACCGCCTTCAGGAAGCCGTCGACCGCGGCCACCGGGTCGGCGGCGCCCTCGCCGGCGTCGAGGTTGCGTACCACCAGGAAGGCGGAGACGCCACCGGCGAGGCACAACAGCAGGGTCACGGCGAGGACGACCGACGCGACGAGCACGGCGCGTCGTCTCCGAGGCGGCACCGGTACCGACCCGACCGGTGGCGGGCCGGGGAGAGCCGGATGGGGCGGACCGAACTGACCGGGAGGGAGCTGGTGTGGCGACACCTGGCCGGGGGGTGGCTGGTGGGGCGGTGCGGCGTACCCGGGGGGAAGAGGGGTCGTCGCAGCCGGTCCGGAGACCGGGGCCCTCACCTCCGCGCCGGCGGGTACGGTCGGCGCCGGGTCAGGAGGCCGGGGCGGCTCTACCGGTGCCGGCTCCGCGGGTACGGCCGCAGCGGCGGCACTCCCGTCGGCCGGGATGCCCGGGTCTGGCCGGACGGCGGACTCCGTCGCTCCTGCCGGCGACGTGCCGTCCGTGGGGTCCGGGCCGCCGGCCGGGGCAGCGTCGCCCGCGGCGTCGGCCGTGGTCGCCGGGTCTGCCGAGCGCGCCCCGGGGTCCGTGGCGGTCGCGGCGTTGTCGGGCGCGGTCGCCGCGGCCTCCGCACCGCTTGCGGCCTCGGGCTCCGCATCCGTGGCCTCGGGCTCCGCGCCGCTCGCGGTCTCGGGCGCCGTTCCGCCCTCGCCGCCCGTCGCCGTCCCCGCGTCCTCTCGGTCGGCCTTCGGCTCCGCTGCTCCGGTCTCGGCACCGTCCGGAAGCGCCGTGTCGCTCTCGGCACGGTCCGGCTCCGCGTCCGTTGCCGGGTCGGATCGGGATCCGTCCGGTCCGCTCCGCGGCCCCGGGACCGCCGGAGTCGGGGCGGTGTCGGGTTGGGTCCCGGCCGCCGCCTCGTCGCCCTTGGGCGGTTGTGTCATGGTGTCCCCCATCCCGGACAGACGTGACTGCGGTGGTGGAACCCGGCCGACCGGCGGGCCGCCCGGGGCTGGCGTGCCTGCTGAGTGTGGCGGAAGAGCATAGTGGGGCCGACGCGGCCAGAGTAACCTGCCGCCGCGAGCCCGTCGGGGCACCGGGCCGGTCGGACGACACCACCGGTGGCCCCGCCGGGAGGCCCACGTCAACCCGCCGGCCCAGCCCGTAGGCTGTCGCCGACGAAGCCCGAGACCGAGGAGATCTCTAGCCATGCAGAAGTGGGAGTACGCCACGGTGCCACTGCTGGTGCACGCGACCAAGCAGATCCTCGACAACTGGGGTGAGGACGGCTGGGAGCTGGTGGCCGTGGTGCCCGGACCGAACCCGGAGCAGCTTGTCGCCTACCTCAAGCGGGCCAAGTCGTGACCACGGGTCCGCACGGCAAACTCGCCGAACTGGGGTTGACCCTGCCCGAGGTCGTGCCGCCGCTGGCCGCGTACGTGCCCGCCGTGCAGTCCGGGCGCCTGGTGTACGTCTCCGGCCAGCTGCCGATGGTGGACGGCAAGCTCCTGGCCACCGGCAAGGTCGGGGCGGGGATCTCCGCCGAGCAGGCGAAGGACCTGGCCGCCCGGTGCGCCCTCAACGCGCTGGCCGCGATCGACGCCCTGGTGGGGCTGGAGAGCGTGGTGAAGATCGTCAAGGTGACCGGGTTCGTGGCCTCGGCGGAGGGGTTCACCGGGCAGCCGGGCGTGGTGAACGGCGCCTCCGAGCTCTTCGGGACCGTCTTCGGCGAGGCGGGACGGCACGCCCGTAGCGCGGTCGGGGTCGCCGAACTGCCCCTCGGCGCACCGGTCGAGATCGAGGTCATCGTCGAGGTGGCCTGAGCCCGGGCCGCTGTCAGGTGCCGGTCGTACCATCTCAGCCATGACCGGGCATGTGACCGCGCCGGCGGCGGCCCTGGCCGACCAGCTCCCGAGCTGGGTGACGCTGGTCCGGGCCCCCAACCCGGGTCCGATGACCCTGGAGGGCACCAACACCTGGGTGCTGGGGGTCCCGGGCGCGGCCGGAGTGGTGGTCGTCGATCCCGGCCCGCTCGACGAGGCACACCTGGCGGCGGTGGCGGCACGGGGGCCGGTCGCCGGGGTGCTGCTGACCCACGGCCACCCCGACCACGCCGAGGGGCTGGACCGGTTCCTGGCGTTGACCGGCGCGGAACGGCTCGTCGTCGGCCCCGACCGGTCCGCGGTCGAGGTCGCGGGCCTGACGGTCCGACCGCTGGTCACCCCGGGCCACACCGCCGACTCGCTCTGCTTTCTGATCGAGGCGAACGGCGAGCGGGCGGTCTGCACCGGGGACACGATCCTCGGCCGGGGCACCACCGTGGTCGCCCACCCCGACGGCGACCTCGGGGACTATCTCGACAGCCTGACCACGCTGACGACGTACGACCGGATTCCGGCGCTGCCGGGGCACGGCCCGGCGCTGGCCGACTGCGGCGCCGCGGCACGGTTCTACCTGGCGCACCGACGGGCCCGGCTCGACCAGGTCCGGCAGGCGGTGGCGGCCGGGGCGAGCACCCCCGCCGAGGTCGTGGCGGCGGTCTACGCGGACGTCGACCCCGTGCTCTGGCCGGCGGCCGAGTGGTCGGTCCGGGCCCAGCTCGCCTATCTCGAGCGGGAGCGGCGTGAAACCAGTCACCCGAACCGGGAATCTGGCCCGGGGGCCGGTGGGTTGGACCCAGCGTGACCTGCCCGGTGTGTGGAACCGTCGCCGTACCCGGTGCGCGGTTCTGCCACAACTGCGGAGTCGCGCTCCCCGCCGCCGCCACCCTTCCGGAGGCGGAGCGGCGGGTGGTAACGGTCCTTTTCGGCGATCTGTCTGATTTTACCTCCTGGTCCGAGGACCTGGACCCGGAACGGGTCAGCGCGGTCACCGACCGGGTCCTCGCCGCGCTCGCCGGCGCCGTCAAGACCTTCGGCGGCCACGTCGACAAGTTGACCGGCGACGGGATCATGGCCGTCTTCGGCGCCCCGGTCGCCCACGAGGACGACGCCGAGCGGGCGGTCCGGGCCGCGCTGTCGATGCAGCGCGCGGTGCGGCGGGTCCTCGACGACGAGCGGGGCGGCGGCGCCCCACTCGGGCTGCGGGTCGGGCTCAACACCGGCGACGTCGTCGCCGGCATCCAGGCCTCCATCGAGTACACCGTCATCGGCGACACCGTGAACACCGCCGCGCGGCTGGCCGACGCCGCCGCCGTCGGCGCGGTCTACGCCGGCGCCCGGACCGCGGCGGCGACCCGGCGGGTCGCCTCCTGGCGGCAGCTCCGCCCGCTACGGCTCAAGGGCAAGCGGGAGCCGGTCGAGGCGTACGAGCTGCTGGGTCTGCTGGACGCCCCGGGCACCCGCTCCGGCCTCGGTGACGAGGCGCCGTTCGTCGGTCGGGAAACCGAGATCGGCCGGATCGCCGGCCGGCTCGCCGAGGTCATCGACCAGGGCCAGCCCCGGGTGCTGCTGATGACCGCCGAGGCGGGGATCGGCAAGAGCCGGTTCGCCGCCGAGGTCGAGCGACTGGCCGCCGGCTACGAGGTCGGCGCCGGCCGGTACGCGACCCACACCGGTGCCCGGGTCCTCTCGGTGAAGTGCGCCGCGTTCGGGGAGCGGCGCCGGCTCGCCCCGCTGGCCGACCTGGTCCGCGCCGCGGTGGGTCTGCCCGACGGCCCGGCCAGCGCGCTCACCCGGCCGGTGGTCGAGGAGCGGCTGCGCCGGCTCGGCCAGCGGCTCGCCCGGCACCGGCCTGACCCGCCGCCGGTCGCCGTCGACCTGCTGCTGGCCCTGCTCGGTTACGCCGAGCTGCCCCCGGCCACCGGCACCGTGCCGGCCGGCCCGGCCGAGTGGTCGGCCAACGAGGCCGCCCCGGCCGCCGACGCGATCCCCGGCGCCGTCGCCGAGCTGCTCAGCGCGCTCGCGGCGGAGACACCGCTGACCGTGATCGTCGACGACCTGCACAACGCCACCCCGGAGACCGTGGACGCGCTCGGGGTGACGCTTTCCCGGCTCACCGGGCCGGTGCTGGTGCTGCTGCTCGGCCGGCCCGAGCTGGTCCGGGCGGCCGGCGCGCTGACCCGGGTCGCCGACGCCGAGGTGCACGCGCTGCCGCCGTTGCGCGGTGCCGACGCGGCCCGGCTGCTCACCGCGTACCTCGGCGGTGGACGGCTGCCCCAGGCCGACGTGGACCGGCTGCTCGCCACCGCCCAGGGCAACCCGTTCTACCTCGCCGAGCTGGTCACCCTGCTGATGGAGCGGGGAGCGCTCACCACCGTGCTGGAGCCGTCCCGCCCGGTCGACCCGACGAGGTCCGGGCTGCCGGGGGCGACCCCCCGACCGTCGACCGGGTCGGGCCGCCGACCGGGCGGCGCGGAGGCCGGGACGCCGGGGGTCGGTCCGGGGCCCGGCACGCCCTGGCGGCTGGTGCCCGGCTCGCTCGGCAGCCGGCTGCTTTCCCGGGACCTCGCCGCGGTGCTGGCGGCCCGGATCGACGCGCTGCCTCCCGACGCCCGGGCCGCACTGCGGGACGCGGCGGTGGTGGGGGACACGGTGCCGGCCGGGGCGTTGGAGATGCTGCGGGAACGCCGGGCCGGCCGGGAGGGCCGGCCGGCCGCGGTCGTCGCGGTAGAACTCGAACGTGCCGTGGAGGAGCTGCTCCAGCGGCGCATGCTGCACCGCAACCGGGACGGCTACCTCTTCGCCACCCCGCTGATGCGGGAGGCGGCGTACGCCGGGATCGGTAAGGCCGACCTCGCCGATCGACACGCCGCCCTCGCCGAGTGGGCGGCGCCGGACACCGCCGGCCAGTCCGACCGGAACGGTCAGCTCGGCGCGGGGCCGGCCAGGATGTCCGAGCCGGACCGGGACGCCTTCATCGCCGAGCACGCCGAGCGCGCCGCCGCGCTCGCCGACGAGATCAACCTGCCCTCCGACGCGCCGGCCCGGCGGATCGGACCGGTTGGGGTGGCGGCGCTCACCCGCTCCGCCCGCCGGGCCCTCGCCGCCGGTGAGCCGGCGCTCGCCGTCGAGTACGCCGAGCGGGCTGCCCGGCTCGCCGGTGACGTGGTGCCCGGCGACGCCCGGCTGGTGCACGCCCGGGCGCTGCTCCAGGTGGGGCGGCCCGCCGACGCGCTCGCCCTGGCCGAGAAGATCTGCGTCGACGCCGGGGACGACGTCGCCGTACGCGCCGGGGCACTGCTGGTGCTCGGTCAGGCGTACCAGGCGCAGGGCAACCAGGCCCAGGCGGTGGACGCGTGGCAGGAGGCGCTGCGGGTGGCGACCGAGGCCGAGCTCCCCGGTCCCCGGGCCTCGGCGATGCGCCGGCTGGGGATGGTGGACTTCGTCGCCGGCCGGTTGAGCCAGGCGAGCAGCCGGTTCGCCGGGGCGTACCAGGTCAACCTCGCCGCCAACGACCCGCGCGGCCAGGCCTGGTCGTTGCAGAACCTGGCCTGGGTGACCACCACCCGGGGCGACTTCGCCGGCACGGACGCCGTACTCGACCGGGCGAGCCAGCTCTTCGCCGAGATCGACGACCCGGTGGGTGAGGCGTGGGTTCGTGGCACCAGCGCCTTCGCCCGGCTCCTCGCCGGTCAGCTCGGCGAGGCCCGCCGGCTGGCCCGGGTCTTCCTGCCGTTCGGCGAGCGGGTCGGGGAGGCGTGGGCGGTGGGCACGCTCCGGGCGGTCGAGGCGTTCGCCGCCGCCGAGCTGGGCGAGCTGGCCGAGGCCGACCGGGAGGCGCGGCGGGCGTACCGGGACTTCGCCGCGGTCTCGGACGACTGGGGGCGCGGCTTCGCACTGGTCGTCCGGGGGGCGGTGGCGCGCGGGCTGGGCGAGCCGGAGCACGCCACCGACCTGCTGACCGACGCCCTCGGGTACGCCCGGCGGACCTCGCATCCGCTGCTCACCGGGTTGGCCGGCACGCTGCGTGGGCTGGTGGCGCTGGAGCGGGGGGACCCGGCCGCGGCCGCCCGGGACGCCGAGGCCGTGTTGGCGGCCGTGGAGTCCCAGACCCCGCTGGTGTTGGTGCAGCTCGGCCCGCAGCTGCTGCTCGCCGCGAGCCGGCTGGCCGAGGGGAACGCGTCGGACGCGGTACGTCTGCTCGACCCGATCGTCGCGGCCGACGCGCCACCGTCGGTGCTCTTCTCCCGCCGCCATGCCCTGGCGCGGTACGCCGCCGCGCTGCTGGCCGACGGGCAGGTGGCGGCGGCACTGGAGTGGGCCCGGCGGGCGCTCGAGGCCCCCGGGGAGGACATTCGCAGCCGGGTGATCGCCACGGAGGTGCTTGCCGAGGCGTTGGCCGCCGCCAGGCAGCCGGTGGAGGCCTGTGCCGCGGCCCAGGAGGCGGTCCGGTTGGCGTACGCGACGCAGCAGATCAGCGAGCGGGCCGGCGCGGAGCGGCTGCGGGTCCGGCTCGCCGCCGGGGCGCCGCCGGAAACCGAGGCACTGGTTGGGGACGGTGCGCGGCCGGAGGGTGCGGTCGGGGTGCCTGGCGAGGCGTCGGCGTCGGCCGAGGGGGTCGACGCCGACGGGTTGACGTCGGGCTCGGGTGAGCCGGGCGGAGCGGTGATTGTCCGGCAGCGTTCCGGTGCGGTGGAGCCGCGGCGCGGCGTGCTGGACGAGGTGCGGGCCGCCGGTGGTACGGGCTCGTTCGAGCTGGGGGATTCCGCGCAGCCCGGTCAGGCGCTAGCCTGAATCTCTTCCGTCCATAGCGGACGGGGCCGGCTCGGAGGATCCGCCCCATGAAACTGCCCCGCACGGTCGCCGCCTGGACGATCGCGGTCTTCGGCGGGTTGGCCCTGCTGCTCGGCGCCGTGGGCCTGATCAGTCCGGAGGCCGTGCTGGGGATGCTCGGCTTCGAGGTCCTCGCGCCGGACGAGCGGGCGGTCGGGGACTACACCAGGACCTTCGTGATCGCGTCGTCGATGGCCTCGTTCAACATGGGGGTCTACTACCTCCTCGCCGCGGCCACGGAGTGGCGACCGTTCTTCCGGTTCACCGTGGTTTTCCGGCTGGTCACCTTCGCCGTCTTCACCACCGCGGTGCTGACCGGGGTGGCGCCGGCGGGGTTCTTCGGCGTGGCGCTCTGGGAGGGGCTCGGGGCCGTCGCCACCGGGGTCGGGTTGTGGCTCGACCGGCGTCGAAATGGCAACCAGCCGGTAACAGCCAGCGGTGCGGGGGGTCGAACCGTCTGAGGTCTTCGGTATTTTCGATGCTGTGACCGAGACTCCACGAGGCGCCCTGCCTTTGCCCGTCGTGCCCGGTCTGACAGATCTGAACGTCATTGCCCGGGGTGGCTACGCCACCGTCTTCCGGGCCATCCAACAATCCGTCGGCCGCCAGGTCGCGGTCAAGGTGGAGAACCGCACGCTCGACAACGAACGCGACCAGCGCCGGTTTCTCCGTGAGGCGCGGGCGGCAGCTCAGATGTCGTCCCACCCCCACGTGGTCGACCTCTTCGACGTCGGAGTCACCGAGGATCAGCACCCGTACCTGATCATGGAGCTCTGCGACGGGTCGTACGCGGACCGCATGCGAACCTCGCCGCTGACCGCCGCCGAGGCGCGCGACGTCGGCGTCAAGATCGCCGACGCGCTCGCCGACGCCCACCAGCTTGGGGTGCTGCACCGGGACGTCAAGCCGGGCAACATCCTCTACTCCCGGTTTAACGACGCCACGCTGGCCGACTTCGGGCTGGCCGTGCTGGCCGAGGTTCGGGATCCCGCGGTCACCCTGGAGGCGCTCACCCCGGCGTACGCGCCGCCGGAGGTGTTCCGCCACAGCCCGCCCTCCCCGGCGGTCGACGTGTACGCGCTCTGCGCGACCCTCTACGCGGTGATGCACGGGAAGCCGCCGCGGTGGAAGGCCGACCGGAACCCGGGGTTGCTCACCCTGATGGAACTGTTCGCCGAGCCGATCCCCGAGCTGCCGGGAGTGCCGACGAGCCTGCTGGACCTGCTCCGCCACGGGATGGCCAACGACCCGGCGGACCGGCCCACCGCGGCGCAACTGCGCGACCTGCTCGCGGCGGTCTCGCTCGACAGCCCCGACACCGGCGTCCCGCCGATCTCCCCCGCGACCACGGCCGTGCCGGTCTCACCGGGACCGGTCCCGCCCGCACCGGTCTCCGGTGGTCCTGCGGCGCCCGTTTCCGGCGTGCCCGCCACCGTTCCGGCAGCGCCCGTGCCCGGCGCGCCGGGCGAGGCGAGGCCCGACGACGTCACCGAGCCGGTGGGCGTCTCCGGATCGGCGGTGCCGGGCGCCGTCGGGGTCGGCCCGCCCCGCGCCCCCGCTCCGGGCGCCCCGGTCTCCGGGGCGCCGGTGTCCGGCGGCGCACCACCCGCCGTCTACCTCTCCCGTTCCTACACCGCGCCGCAGCCGCGATCCGGCACGCCGTACGCCGATCTGCACCCGACGGTGCGAAACCGTTCCCAGCGCCGCCCCCTCTACTGGTTTCTCGGCGGCCTCGGCGCCCTCGTCCTGCTGGCCGCGCTCGCCGGCGGTTCCTGGTACGCCGCCAGCCGGGCCGCCCCGAACCCGTCTCCGAGCGGCGGGGGACGCAACACCAGCGTTCCGGCGAGCCCCGGTGTCAGCCGGGCCGTTCCGGCGGGCGCGCTGCGTGGCTGCGTGGTGCCGCTCCCCGCGGGAGCGCGCTGTCCGGCCGAGCTGGAATGCTTCGGCCCGGTCGTCGTCCGCCTGGGCCGGGCGGAGGCGGAGATGGTGCCGTGCACCGGACGGCACACCTGGGAGGCGTACGCCGAGGGAGATCTGCCGGCCGGGACCGACCCGACCGACCACGCCGCGGTACGGGCCGACCCGACCGTCCGGGAGGTCTGCAGCCCGCAGGTGTTTCACCTGACCACCCTGCTGATCAGCCTGGACGGATGGCGGTTCGAGGTGCTGCCGCCGGCGGCCGACTCGCCCGACCGGACCTTCCGGTGCCTGGCGGGCCGGGGCGTCGACGGCCTCTCCGGACCCACCCTCGCGGCCGGCTGAGCCCGCGGTCGGTGCACCGCGCTTCCGGGACTCCGCCGCGCCGCTGGTCGCGCTGATCGACCACCAGACTGGACGGTGGCGGCTACGCTGAGTGCTCGCGTTCCTCCGTGGAGGCCGAGGATGAGCGACCAGTCACGCCGTGACCGGATCCAGCAGGTCACCAGGACGCTGGCGGTTGTCGCCACACTGGTGCTCGCCGTCGGGGCGGGCTGCGACAGCCGGAGCACCTCGGAGCTTCCCTCCGTCCAGGACAAGCTCCGGGAGTCACACATCTTCGGCCAGAGCAAGCTGAAGATCGGTGTGGCCAAGTACGAGCCGCTGATGGGTGTGCTGGAAGACGGCGAGTTCGTGGGCTTCGACATCGAGATCGCCCGCTACATCGCGGCCTCGCTCGGGTACGCCGGCGACGACCGGATCGAGTTCATCCAGCTCGCCACCGAGGACCGGGTGCCCGCCCTGCAGAGCGGCCGGGTCGACATCGTGGTGGCGAGCTTCTCGATGACGGAGGAGCGCGAGAAGCTGGTCAGCTTCGCCGGACCGTACTTCGTGACGACGCAGGAGGTGATGATCCCGGTCACGATGCGGGACCGGATCCGGACCATTGAGGACCTGCGTCGCCCCGAGCACCGGATCTGCACCAGCGGCGGCTCGACCACCGAGGCCGAGCTGGAACGGCACCAGGTCAAGGCGCGGGTGGTCAAGACCGTGGAGGACTGCGTGAAGGGCATCCTGGCCGGCCGGTACGACGCGGTCAGCTCGGATGAGACGATCCTCGCCGGTTTCCGCTCGCGGTATCCGACGCAGCTCGGGATCGTCGACATGCCGTCTACGCGCCGGTGCGGTGCCGGTACCAACGACGTTCAGGCGGATGTCACGAACAGTACCCGGACAGGCCGTTGACGCTCATTTGCGCGGATAGTACGTTGTGCGCTACTTCGCGGGGTGCGAAGCCGATGGATGGCTCACTCGACGAGAGGCAGGTCAACGCAGCATGGACGATCCGGTGGAAGAGATCGAGGAGGCTCTCGACGACCTCGAGGACGCGTTGGAGGAGATCGGCCTCGACGTCGAACTCGACGGCGAGTGATCCCGGCGGGGTGATCACCTGATGGTCGGTCACCCCGCTCTCCCGTGCTGGGCCGGGTCTCCGGATCCGGCCCAGGCGATGTCCACAGGAGACGGTACTCCATCCCGCGGCCGTTCGGGGTTCGGGCCGACCCGGCCACCGGTCCGGCGACGCGGCTACCGGTGCGCCGGCCTCCGCTGCGCGAGGGCCACCCCGCCGAGCACCAGCAGCATCCCGCCGAGCATCGTCGGGGTGGTCGGCTCGTCGACGACGAGCGCCCCGAGGAGCACCGCGACGACCGGGAGCAGGTACGTGGTGGTCGAGGCCGCCGTGGGACCCTCGTCGGCTACCAGCCGGTAGTGCAGCAGGTACGCGACGCCGGTGCCGAGGATTCCGAGGATGGCCAGGCTCACCACCGCGTCGGCCCGCCAGACCGGCGGGGTCAGCCCGGCGACCGGTACGGCGAGCAGCGCGAGCCCGGCACCCGCGGCGAGCTGGCTCGCCGCGAGCATGAGCGGTGGGGTTCCCCGGTTGGTCAGGAAGCGTCCCATGTAGACGTAGCTGACGCCGTAGCTGGCGGAGGCGACGAGGCAGGCCAGTCCGCCCCAGCTCGTGATGTCGCCCGCCGACCGCCAGGGCGAGAAGATCAGGAGGGTTCCGGCGAAGCCGAGCGCGATGCCGAGGCCGCGGCGGACGCTGGTGACCCGGTCGGTGCCGGCCAGGAACGCGGTGAGGAGCGTCCAGACCGGCGTGGTGGCGTTGAGCACCCCGGCGACGTTCGACCCGACCGTCCGTTGACCGAGGCCGAACAGCGTGTACGGGATGACGGTGGCCAGCAGGGCGGCCACGCACAGGTGCACCCAGACGCGGCGCCCCGCCGGCGGACGGAGGCCCCGGGCCAGCGCGACCGGCATCAGCACGGCCGTGCCGAGGACGAGGCGGACGACGACGATCTGTACCGGCGTGAAGCCGCGCAGCGACAGCTTGATCCAGAGGAAGCCGGAGCCCCAGAGCAGGGCGAGCAGCCCGAGCCTGACCACACTGCCCCAACCCAACCGGTCTCCCCTCGCCCGGCGGTGCCGGCCCCGCCGTCACGATCTTTGATCGTAGTGGTGGGGAGTGGCGCGGGCCCCGGTCGCACCGCCGCCCGGGTCGGCTACGGACCCGCGGGTGCGTCGCCGCGTCGGCGGGCGGGTACGCCACCGCCGACCGGACCCGCGCGGACCGGTCGGCGGAGTGGCGAAGGACGCTGGGACGTGGCCGGTCAGACCCGGGCGCGCCGGGCCAACCGCTCCGGGTCGAGGATGATGATGCTCTTGCCGTCCAGTCGCAGCCAGCCGCGCGAGGCGAAGTCGGCGAGCGCCTTGTTGACGGTCTCCCGGGAGGCGCCGACGAGCTGGGCGATCTCCTCCTGGGTGAGGTCGTGGGTGACCCGGAGTACTCCGCCGTCCCGGGTGCCGAACCGGCCCGCCATCTGGAGCAGGTTCTTCGCCACCCGACCCGGTACGTCGGTGAAGATCAGGTCGGCCAGGTTGTCGTTGGTCCGGCGCAGCCGACGGGCCAGCACCCGCAGCAGCTGCTCGGCGATCTCCGGCCGGTTGTTCAGCCACGGCCGTAGCGCCTGCTTGCGCAACCGGGCGAGCCGGGTGTCGATCACCGCGGTCGCGGTCGCCGTACGCGGGCCCGGGTCGAAGAGCGACAATTCGCCTACCATGTCCGACGGGCCCATCACGGCGATCAGGTTCTGCCGACCGTCGGCGGCACGTCGACCAACCTTGATCTTGCCGCTCAGCACAATATAAAGGCTGTCGCCCGGCTCGCCCTCGTTGAAGACGACCTCGCCCTTGCGGAACTCGACCGTCTCCATCTCCTTCGCGAGCGCCTCGGCAGCCTCCGGGTCGACACCCTGGAAGATTCCGCTGCGGGCCAGTACCTCGTCCATCGCGCACCTCCGCCTACGCGGGCCGTCGCCCCGGCCGAATCCCGGTCGGTGATCCGCCGCGCGCCGCCAAGTCTAGGCGCATGTGAAGAGTAATCGGAGCCGCACCCCTGGAATCTTGATCTGTGGCGGGTCGGCACCCGCGCCATTGACCAGCGATTACGTCCCGTTCGGCCCGACCTGTCACCGACCGGGAAGCTCGGAGCGCCCCCGGCGTGGGGCGGGCGCGTCGGGAATCGACATTGACCAACGTCGGTGTCCCGTCCGATTGTGGCGGTCGACACGCGGAGGCACGGCGGGAGGGACGCGCGGAGGCGACGGTGGGGTGGATGGGCCGGTCTCGTAGGGTCGGGCCGTGTGGTCCGAACCGGTGCTGACCACCCGCTTCGAGGAGGGGTGGGAGATCCCCGTCCTGGTGTGGCGGCTCGCCACCCCGGCGCTGGCGATCAGTTCCGGCCCGCTCGGCGGCGGGATCGGCGTACGCCACTGGGTGCTGAACGCGACCGTGCCGATGACGTACCGGCGGGACGACCCGGACGTCCACCTGAGTGAGCTGGCCGACCGGCTCGACCTGCGCGGACCCGGCGTCGGGCTGCTGACCGGCGTCGACGTGGCGGAGGTGGTGACCGCGAGCGACACCGGAGTCCGGGTCTGGGCCACCGTCGGGCTCGGTGCCCCGATCTGGGCGGCCGCCCCGGCCACCCCGGTCGACGTCGCCGACCCCCCGACCGAGGCCGGCACCGGCGGATCGACGCCGTCGCCCCGCCCGGACGAACCGGCCCGGCCGGTGGGCACGGTCAACATCGTGGCCCGGCTGCCGGTACGGCTCAGCGAGGCCGCCCTGGTCAACGCCGTCGCCACGATCACCGAGGCGAAGGCGCAGGCGCTCAGGGAACTGGGCCTGCCCGCCACCGGCACCGCCACCGACGCGGTCACCGTGCTCTGCCCGCCCGACGGCCCCGCCGCCCCGTACGGCGGCCCGCGCTCGCGCTGGGGCGCGCCCCTGGCCCGGGCAGCCTGTCAGGCGGTCCGGGTCGGTGGCGCCACGCCCTGCGTACCCTGGTCGGACCAGCCAGCCCGGGCCGGCACCGCCCGCCCGTGAGGGTGGCCGCACGGTGCGCGGCGAGCGCTGCCGGCGGCACCCGGCACCAGCCACCCCGAGCCCGGATTGCGGCACCTGCCGGATCGGAGGTGGCATTCCGGCCTGACGGGTGTCGCCCCGAATGCCCGGTCCAGGTACTGTCTGCGGGCGATGTATGACAACGATCCGACCATGCCGACGTCCCGCCGCCCGGCGCGGCGCTCCCGCCGACAGACCCCGCTGGTGGTCATCGCGGTACTGGCGGTGCTCCTCGGCGCCGGCGTGGCCGGCGTGGCGTTCGTCGACATGACGGGCGACGAGGCGTCCGGGCCGACGACCGCCGCCACCGATCCTTCCGGCTCCGCCGCGCCCTCGCCCAGCGGCGAGTCGAAACCGAAGGTGATCTCGATGTCCGCCACCGGGGACATCGTGATGGGCAACGCGCCCAACCGGTTGCCGGCGAACGGCGGCAAGGGCTTCTTCGACTCGGTCAAGAAGGCGCTCGCCGCCGACCTCGTGATGGGCAACCTGGAGGAGCCGCTGACCGACGACACCGGCACCTCCAAGTGCGGCGCCAACTCGACCCGCTGCTTCCAGTTCCGTGCCCCGCCGTCGTACGCCGCCCACCTGGCCGACGCCGGGTTCGAGCTGCTCAACCAGGCCAACAACCACGGGTACGACTACGGCGAGGCCGGCTACGAGAACACCCAGAAGGCGCTGGAGAAGTACGACCTGCTGCACACCGGCGCGCCGGACCAGATCACCGTGGTTGACGTCGAGGGCGTCAAGGTGGCGGTCGCCGGCTTCTCATCGTACCCCTGGTCGAACAGCCTGATCGACATCAGTGCGGCGAAGAAGGTCATCCAGAAGGCGAGCACCATGGCGGACCTGGTCGTGGTGCAGGTGCACATGGGTGGCGAGGGTTCCGACAAGACCCGGGTACGCCCCGGCACCGAGATGTTCCTCGGCGAGAACCGGGGTGACCCGATCAAGTTCTCCCACGCCATGATCGACGCGGGTGCGGACCTGATCGTCGGGCACGGGCCGCACGTGCTCCGGGGACTGGAGTTCTACAAGGGCCGGCTGATCGCGTACAGCCTCGGCAACTTCGCCGGCGGCGGAAACACGCTCAGCAACAACGGGCGGCTCGGCTGGGGCGCCATCCTCAAGGTGTCACTCGCGGCCGACGGGACCTGGGTCGGCGGAGAACTCATCTCCACGTACATGAACGACGCGGGGAAGCCGACCATGGACCGGCAGAAGCGGGCCCTGGGGCTGGCCCGGGAGCTGTCCGAGGCGGACTTCCCGAAAACCGGCGCCCGGTTCTCGGCCGACGGGAAGATCTCGCCGCCCGACGACGAGACCTGACGACGACGCGTCGGTGCCGGGCGGCTGACGGGCCGCCCGGACCGGCCGGGCGACGGATCGGCGGTGTCCCGGCCGGCCGGGACACGCCGGCAGGGCCGGGAACGGCGGGCCCGGAGGCCGGGCGTGGCGGGCGGTCCCGGCGCGGCGACGTAGGCTGGCCGGCGTGAGCACGACAGACGATTCGGTCGCCCGCGGCGCCGCGGTGGTCGGCGGCAGGGCGGCCCGGGTCGGCTCGCCGCCGTCGCGGCGTACCGTCGAATCCGATCTCGGGCGCAAGCGGCGGGCCCGGCGGATCGGGCGGCTGCTGGCCGAGACCCATCCCGACGCCCACTGCGAGCTCAACCACGAGGGACCGCTGCAACTCGCGGTCGCCACCATCCTCTCGGCCCAGTGCACCGACCAGCGGGTCAACGAGGTGACGCCGAAACTCTTCGCCCGGTACCCGACCGCCGCCGACTACGCCGGCGCCGACCGGGCAGAGCTGGAGGAGATGATCCGGCCGACCGGGTTCTTCCGAAACAAGGCGAATGCGTTGATCAGGCTCGGGCAGGATCTGGTCGAGCGGTACGACGGCCAGGTGCCGGGCAGGTTGGTCGACCTGGTGACCCTGCCGGGGATCGGCCGCAAGACCGCGAACGTGATCCTCGGCAACGCCTTCGGCGTTCCGGGGATCACCGTCGACACCCACTTCCAGCGGCTGGTCCGGCGCTGGGCCTGGACCACCGAGACCGACCCGGTCAAGATCGAACACGCGGTCGGTGCGCTCTTCGAACGGCGTGACTGGACCATGCTGTCGCATCGGGTGATCTTCCACGGACGCCGGGTCTGCCACGCCCGCAAGCCCGCCTGTGGTGCCTGCACGCTGGCGCGGTTCTGCCCCTCGTACGGCACCGGGCCCACCGACCCGGTCACCGCGGCGAAGCTGCTCAAGGGGCCCCGGGCCCGGGAGCTCGCCTCCCAGGCCGGGCTCGACCCCGCACTCGTGCCGGCGAAGGCCGTTGCCGTGGACGACGTGCCGTGAGCCGTCGACCCGCGTACGGTCGCCGGACCGATCGCCGACCGGGCCGGCTCCTGCTGCTCGGTGGAGCGCTCGTCGCCGCGCTGCTGCTCACCACCGGCTGTCCGGGCGCCGACCCGCCGGCCCCGGGATCCGCCGCAGCCACCGAGGACGGCCCGACGACCGGATTCGCCGACTGCACCACGCTGACCGCGCCCCCGACCACGCGGTCGTCGGGGCCGGACGGGAGCCCCGGGCCGGAGCGGCGCATCACGCCGGACGGCAGCGTCGCGCCGCCGGCCGGCGGGACGACCGCGTCCGAGAACGCCCGGCCGGCAACCGGCGGGGACGGTCCGGGCGGTGGCGCCACCCCGCCGACGACCGTCGGAAGCACCGGACCGACCGAGGTCACGCCGGTGCGGTCCCTGCCGACGCTGTCCCTGCGTTGCCTCGTCGGCGACACCGAGATCCAGGTGGGTGCGTTGCGGGGTCCCGCCGTGATTAACCTCTGGGCGTCCTGGTGCCCGCCGTGCCGCAAGGAGTTGCCGGCGTTTCAGCGCCTCTTCGCGCGGGCCAACGGAGCGGTGGGCGTGATCGGCGTGAACACCCGGGACGACCGGGCCGCGGCACGGTCGATCGGTGAGGACCTCGGCCTCCGCTTCCCCAGCCTCTTCGACCCCGACCAGCGACTGTTGCGCCACGCCGCGCGCCCGCTCCTGCCGGTCACCTTCTTCGTGGACGCGCAGGGCCGGATCCGGCACCAGGACCAGACGGGTGCGCTCGATGACGCGAAACTCGCCCGCCTGGTGCGGGAACATCTGGGGGTGACGGTGCCGTCGTGACCGAGCGCCACCTTCCCACCTGGTGCGAGCCCCTGCTCGCCCGGGTCCGGTCGGCCCGGGCCGAGGACTTCACCCGGATCCGTACCCCGCGTAGCGGCGGGCGGCCCAGCGCCGTCCTCGTCCTGCTCGGCGAGGATACGGCGTACGGGCCGGACGTGTTGATCATGCAGCGGGCCGCCACGCTCCGGAACCATGCCGGTCAGCCCGCCTTCCCCGGTGGGGCCTGCGACCCGGGTGACGCGGATGCGGCGGCGACCGCCCTGCGAGAGGCGTACGAGGAGGTCGGGCTCGACCCCCGGAGCGTCACCGTCCTGGCCGAGCTGCCCCGGCTGTGGATTCCGGTCAGCAACTTCGTGGTCACCCCGGTGCTGGCCTGGTGGCACCGCCCCCATCCGGTGCATCCCCGGGAACCCGCCGAGGTGGCGCACGTGGTCCGGCTCCCCGTTGCCGAACTGGTCGATCCGGCCAACCGTGTCCGGGTACGTCACCCCAGCGGCTGGATCGGGCCCGCCTTCCAGGTGCGCGGCATGTTGGTCTGGGGGTTCACCGCCGGAGTGCTGGCGGCCCTGCTGGAGATGGCGGGGTGGGCCCGGCCCTGGTCGCCGGACCGGGTGCTGGACCTGCCACCGACGACCGGTGCGACGGCAGCGGTGGCCGGCGCCGAGCCGAGCGGTCCGGCGTCGTCGGTGACCGGCGGCGGAACGCCGACCGGCTCGGGGACGTCGGCGACCGGCGTGGAGGCACCGACCGGCACCTCGCACTGACCGGCGTCGCGACACCGACCGGCACCTCGGGCCGGCGGGTGGCGACACCGTCCGGCAGACCGGCTCCGGGAACGGTCGGGCGTCCGCGTCGCCGTCCGTGCCCGGCGGGCCGGGCGGTTCCGGGCCGGCTGGCTCGCGGCTGGGTGAACTCCCAGTTTTCCCCCGTACCCTGAACGGGTGTCGGTGGTGGATGTCGTCCTGATCCTGCTCATGCTGCTGTTCGCGATCAGCGGATATCGGCAGGGCTTCGTCATCGGGCTGCTCTCCTTCACCGGGTTCTTCGGCGGCGCGCTGGTCGGGCTGCAGATCGCCCCGTTCCTTGCCGAGCGGTTCTCCAGCGGCGCGCTCCGGGTCGTGGTGGCCCTGGTCGCGGTCTTCGGGCTGGCGGTCCTGGGCCAGGCCGCCGCCGGCTGGCTCGGCTCACACCTGCGACACGCGATCAGCAGCAGGACCGGCCGCACCCTGGACGACATCGGCGGCGCCATCGTCTCGATGCTCGCCGTACTGCTGGTGGCGTGGCTGGTCGCCGTACCCCTGGCCTCCTCCTCGCTTCCCTGGCTGAACAGCGCCGTACGCAACAGCGCGCTGCTCGGCGTGGTGGACCGGAGCCTGCCGCCGCAGGCCGAGGCCCTGTCCCGGGCACTGCGGGACGCGGTCGACACCAACGGCTTCCCGGAGGTCTTCGGCGGGCTCGCACCGACCCGGTCCCGCGAGGTGGCGTCGCCTGATCCGGCGCTGGCCGGTTCGCAGGTGGTGGTGAACGGTCGGCGCTCCGTGGTCAAGGTTCTGGGGAACGCGCCCAGTTGCTCCCGGCGGATCGAAGGCTCCGGCTTCGTCTACGCCCAGGAACGGGTGATGACGAACGCGCACGTCGTCGCCGGCACCCGCAGTGTCGCGATCGAGGTGAACGGCGACCGGTACAACGCCCGGGTGGTCGTCTACGACCCGGACCGGGACCTCGCGGTGCTCTACGTACCCGACCTGTCGGCGCCGGCCATGCCGTTCGCGACGCGCCGGGCGGCGGTCGAGGACGACGCCATCGTGCTCGGGTTTCCGCTGGACGGACCGTACAACGCGCAGCCGGCCCGGATTCGTGACGTCGGCGAGATCCCAGGCCCGAACATCTACGAGTCGGGGCGGGTGGTCCGGGAGATCTACACGATCCGGGGCCTGGTCCGCAGCGGCAACTCGGGTGGGCCGCTGGTGGCCCCGGACGGCAAGGTGCTCGGGGTGATCTTCGCGGCGGCGGCCGACGACCGTAACACCGGGTTCGCGGTGACCGCCGACGAGGCTCGCCCGGCCGCGGCGGCCGGGCTGGACCGGACCCGGGCAACCAGCACCGGCGCCTGCACCTGAGCGGACACGCCGGTACTCGTTCCAACCCGCCGGCGCCGGGCGGTGCCCGGCGAGGTCAGTCGGTCGGGCGCCGGCCGAGGCGGCGGACCGCGAGGGTGGTGCCGACGACCACGAGGATCACGAGGCCGCCTCCGGCGGCCAGACCGGACAGCCGACTCCGGTCGGTCGCCGGCTCCGCGGTCCAGGTGGCCGAGCGACCGGAGGCCGCGGTGCCGACCTCGCCCCGCCGGTCGTCCGCGTGCTCCGTGGTCGACTCGTAACCGGGCGCGGCGCCGAAGCCGGCGACGCCCGGCGGCGCCGCGCCGTCGTCGAGCGGGTTGCGATCGACGGCCGAGACCTCGCCGTTCAACGCGGCGACCGGATCGACGACACCGAAGCCGAACAGGTCGTCCCGACCGGGGGCTCCGATGTCCCGGGCGGTGCTGATCAACCGGTTGACCACGTCGGCGGCGGACATCTCGGGCCAGTGCGAGCGGACCAGCGCGGCGGCGGCGGCCACCAGCGGCGCGGCGAAGCTCGTCCCCTGGATCCGCCAGAACCCGCCGGGTCGGGCGCCGGTCAGGCCGGTCGCCGGGGCCGAGAGGACGGTCTCCGGGCCGGTGATCGCCCCGGACCAGAGAGCGTCGCTCTGCCGCTCAAGCCCGGTCACGGCGACAACTCCCGGCTCTCGCGCCGGATACCAGACACCCGTGCCGGACGACGAGCCGATGTTGCCGGTGCAGGCGACCACCACCACGTCCCGGGCGAAGGCGTAGTCGAGCGCGGCGGCCAGCGCGGGACTGTCGCCGGTGCCGCCGAGAGACAGGTTCACCACCCGGGCACCGTTGTCCACCGCCCACCGGACACCCTTCGCGACGATCAGGGCGTCGTCGTAGCGGTTCTCCTCGTCGAGAACCCGGACGGGCAGGATCTTGGCCTGGGGAGCGAGCCCGACCACGCCCCGGCTGTCGTCGCCGCGACCGGCGATCAGCCCGGCCACCGTGGTGCCGTGTCCGACCGGATCGTTCCAGCCGTTACCCACCCCCGCGACCAGGTCGATGCCGGGCAGGACCTGCCCGGCGAGGTCGGCGTGGCTGGCGTCCACCCCGGAGTCGATGACCGCGACTATCACGCCCTTGCCGGTCGACACCCGCCAGGCGTCCCTGGCGTGGAACAGGTCCAACTGCCACTGCTCGTCGCGGATGGCGTCGGTCCTGACGGGTAGCTCGACGGGCCGCACCGGCACGGCGGCGGGGTGCGACGGCGCGGCGACGACCGCCGGAGCTGGGCCGGCCAGCGATGCGACGATCCCCACCGTGGCGAGCACCGCCGTCCCGGCGAGCCGGGCGGCAACACGGTGGTGTTGATGCGGCAGCCTGGTCACAGCCTCGCCATTTCACCCCGCGGGACACATGATGCACGGAGGTTACCCCGTTTCACCCCCGTCGCGGGGCGAAACCTCGGGACTTGCTGGGACGAATCTGCCCGCATCCCCCTTCCGTGTGCCACATCGGCGCCGGCTCACGACGGTGGCAGGTACGCGAGCTGGACGAGTCGTACTCCTTCCTTCCGGGTGACCATCCGGCCCCGGCCGGGCGGCATCGGCGTCGGCCGTACCCCCTGGATCAGCGCGCCCTCGTCCTTGTTGCCGGACATCACCAGGCCGGGCGAGTCGAGTTCCCGGAGCCGCTGGATGATCGGCTCGTAGAGGGCCCGGGACGCGCCGCCGGAACGCCGGGTGATCACCAGGTGCAACCCGACGTCCCGGGCCTGCGGGAGGTACTCCGCCAGCGGCATCAGCGGGTTGTTCGGGCCGGTGGCGACCAGGTCGTAGTCGTCGACCAGCACGAACAGCTCTGGCCCCTGCCACCAGGACCGGTCCCGCAGCTGCTGCGGGGTGACGTCCGGGCCGGGCAGCCGGCGCTGCATGTAGCCCGCGACGGACTCGATCAGCTCGGACGTGCCGGCGGCGGCGGTGCCGTAGCCGATCAGGTGGTCGGTCTGGATCGCACCCAGCAGGCTGCGCCGGTAGTCGACGAGGATTACCCGGGCCTGCTCGGGAGCGAACCGGTTGGTGATCGAGACGGCCAGCGCCCGCAGGAACGACGACTTGCCGCACTCCGCGTCGCCGAAGAGCAGGAAGTGCGGCTCCGTGGCGAAGTCGACCACCACCGGCTGGAGGTCCGTCTCGGCGATGCCGATCGGGATCCGCAGTCCGGAGGTCCCGCTCATGTCCAGGTCGGTGTAGGACAGCACCGGCGGGAGCAGCCGGACCCGTGGCGCCCGGGCGCCGCTCCAGTTGCTGGCGACCGCCTTCACCAGCGCCGGCGTCTGCCCACCGAGGCTGGCGAGCTCCGGCAGCGCGGTGAGGAAGTGCAACTGCTCGGCGGTGATGCCCCGACCCGGGATCTGCGGCACGTTCGCCGCCGCCCGACGGCCGATCACCGAGTCGGTCGGGTCACCGAGGCGCAGCTCCAGCCGGGATCCGAAGAGGTCCCGGATCGCCGGCCGGAAGTCCATCCAGCGGGGCGCCGTGGCGACCACGTGCACACCGTAGGAGAGACCACGGGTGGCGAGGTCCGTGATCGGCCCCTCCAGGTCCTCGTACTCGCCGCGCAGGGTCGGCCAGCCGTCGACGACCAGGAAGACGTCGCCGAACGGGTCAGCGCCGACCCCGACCCCGCCGGCCGAGGCCCGCCGCTTGCGGTACGCCGCCATCGACTCGATTCCCAGCTCGGCGAAGCTCTGTTCGCGGCTGGCGAGCAGGGTGGTGATCTCGCCGACGGTACGCCGGACCGCGGCGGCGTCCATCCGGCCGGCCACCCCGCCGACGTGCGGCAGGTCGCGGAGCGAGCCGAGCGAGCCACCGCCGAAGTCGAGGCAGTAGACCTGGACCTCGGCCGGGGTGTGGGTCAGCGCCAGCCCGCAGATCAGGGTCCGGAGCACGGTCGACTTGCCGGACTGCGGGCCGCCGACCACGGCGACGTGCCCGGCGCTCCCCTCCAACGAGAGCCAGAGCAGGTCACGCCGCTGCTCGTAGGGCTTGTCGACCAGCGCCACCGGCACCTGGAGGGCGCCGTGCAGCTCGGGGTTGCCGAAGGTGAGCCCGCGGACCGGGTCGGTGACCACCGCACCGAGGATCTCGTCGAGGGCCGGCGCCTTGGACAGCGGCGGCAGCCAGACCTGGTGGGCCGGCGGACCCTGGCCGACCAGCCGGTTGACCATGACGTCGAGCAGGGTCGGCGCGGTGGGGTCCTCCTTGGCCGGCTGCGGCTTCTCGGGCTCCGCCGGCTTCGGGATGGGGACGTAGTGGGTCGAGTACGACAGCAGCTTCGGCCCGGTGTAGCCCTGGGCACCGGGGCCGCCCGCGCTGGCCTTCCGGTACGGGCCGGAGACGTACGCCGCCTTGAACCGCTGGAGCGGCTCGGTGCCGTACTTCAGGTAACCGTGGCCGGGCGCGCGGGGCAGCTCGTACGCGTCGGGGACGCCCAGCACCGCCCGGGACTCCAGGGCCGAGAAGGTCCGCAGACCGATCCGGTACGACAGGTGCGTGTCCAGACCGCGCAGCCGGCCCTCCTCCAACCGCTGCGAGGCGAGCAGCAGGTGTACGCCGAGCGACCGACCGACCCGACCGATCTGCACGAAGAGGTCGATGAAGTCGGGCTTGGCGGTGAGGAGCTCGGAGAACTCGTCGCAGATGATCAGGAGCGAGGGAAGGGGCGCGAGCGCGGCGCCGCCGGCCCGGGCCTGCTCGTACTCGATGATGTTGGGGTAGTTGCCCGCCTTGCGGAGCAGTTCCTGCCGGCGGTTGAGCTCACCACTGATCGCGTCCACCATCCGGTCGACCAGGGGTAGCTCGTCCGCCAGGTTGGTGATGACGGCGGCGGTGTGCGGCAGCCGGTCCAGCGAGGCGAAGGTGGCGCCACCCTTGAAGTCGACCAGGACGAAGTTGAGCACCTCGGAGGAGTGGGTGGTGGCGAGGCCGAGGACGAGGGTGCGGAGCAGCTCGGACTTGCCGGAACCGGTGGCGCCGATCAGCAGGCCGTGCGGGCCCATACCGTCCAGTGAGGACTCTTTGAGGTCGAGTTCGATGGCGCCGCCCTCCGCGCCGACGCCGATCGGCACCCGCAGCTTGTCACGGTTGGGGCGCGGCGCCCAGGCCTGCGCGACGCTGAAGTTCTCCGGGTCGCCGATGCCGAGCAGCTCGCCGAGGGTCATCTCGGTGGCGAGCGGGGCGTCGGAGGAGGCCTTCGAGGCGGCGGCGAGCCGGAGCGGAGCGAGCCGCCGGGCGACCGCCTCGGCCTCCTCGACGCTGAGCCGGTCCGGGGTGCCGACCTCGGCCTGGCCGTCCATCGAGTAGGTGTGCAACCGGCCGCCCGCGATCTCCAGGACCAGCATCGCGCGGTCCAGCAGCCGCGGCGGCGGGCTCTCCAGGTCGATGATGGTGACCGCGTCGATGCCGCTGTCGCCGCCGAGGTAGCTGGCGCCGTTGAGGTCGCCGCCGTCGAGGATGATGACGACGTGCGGGCCGTCGGTCGCCGGGCCGGAGAGGCTGAACCGGGACCGGTTGCCGACCACGTCGTCGATGAGCTTCTCCAGTTCGGCGCCGGAGCTGGCGACGAGGCGGACCGGGCCGAGCGCGTCGACCTCGGTGGGGTGGTGGGCGTGCGGCAGCCACTTGACCCACTCCCAGCGGGCCCGGCGCTCCGGGCCGGCGCAGACCGCGATCAGCAGTTCCTCGGGGGCGTGGAAGACCGCGAGCTGGGTGAGCATCGCCCGGGCCAGCGCCTGGGCCTCGCCGCCGGCCGGGTCGCGGTGACCGGGGCCGCTACGGATGAAGACCCGGGCGAAGCCCCGCATCGAGAGCGCCACCGGCAGGTCGGGCACCACCGAGTACGCGTCGAGGAACCGGCGCAGCGCGCCGGCGGTCATCGGTTCGAGGTCCTCCAGCGGCCGGGTCACCGGCGGCACCAGCGGCGTGGCGAGGGTCTGCGGGCCGACCGCGACCCGGACCACCCCGAAGTCCGCGTCACCGGGGCGGCGTTCCCAGACCCGGTAACTGCCCACGGTGGACCAGAGCTGGGCCGGGTCGGGGTGCCGGTAGAAGAGGCCCTCCCGTTGCTTGGCGGCGGTTTCCCGGACCTTGCGACGCAGGGTCGCCAGGTGCCGCAGGTACTCCCGGCGGGCCGCCATCATCTCCGACTTCTTCGGCGAACCCGAGGCGCTGCCCCAGGACGACGCCACCATGGCGAGCGAGGAGATGCCGAACATCGCGCCGACGATGTACGAGTAGGTGCCGCCGCCGCGCCCGAACATCATCGCCATGGCGACGGAGCCGCCGAGCATCGGCAGCACCATCATCAGCTGCTGCCAGCGGCCGCCGGTGGTCTGGGGAATCTCCGGTGGCGCCTCCACCACCAGCTCGCCGGTCGGGATCTCCGGGGCGGGGCGGCGCGGCGGGCGCTTGATGACGATCGTGCTCACCACACACCTCCGCCACACCGACCTGCGGTTTCGCGCTGTGACCGGGCGTGCGTCCCGGGCGCCGTACCGCGCCGTCGGGCGCACCCGGCATCGCCCGGCCGCGGGTTCCCCGTGTCCATTAAGACCTCCCCTTAAGCCGCGCCGTTAGAGCAGTGATCCGGTGCCGGCGGGCGAATGCGACGCCTCGCGTCGCGGATGTCCTGGTGCTCGGTCGGACGAGCGAGCACCATCCTAGGTAAAGTGCGGTCGTCCGTGCAGCCATGGGTTGCCCCCTCGATGGAGGACTGTCGATGAGTACCGGGCTTGCCCGCGTCACGATCAGCGCGCCGCAACGACGGATCGACGTCGCGCTGCCCGAGCACCTGCCGCTGGCCGAACTTCTCCCCGAGGTGCTTCGGCACGCTGGCGAGGGCCTCGCCGACGACGGCGAGAAACACGGCGGCTGGCTGCTGCGGCGTACCGACGGCGAACCGCTCGCCCCGGGCAAGGCCCTGCTGCCGCAGGGCGTGCGCGACGGTGACGTGCTGCACCTGGTGCCGGCCCGGGCGCAGTGGCCGGAGTTGGAGTACGACGACGTGGTCGAGGCGATCGCCGACGGTGCCCGGCGCCGGGGCAGCGCCTGGGCGGGTCGGAACACCCGGATCGCGACCCTGGGCGCGGCGGGTGGCCTGCTCGCCGTCGGGCTGCTCGCCGTGGTCGCCGGTGGCCCGGGGTGGGAGCTCGGCACGTTCGTGGCGCTCGGCACCGCCGTCCTGCTCATGCTCGGTGCGGTGGTCGCCTCGCGGGCGTACGGTGACGCGATCGCGGGTGGCGCCCTCGGCGCGTACGCGATGCCGTTCGCGTTCTTCGGCGGCGCCCTCCTGGTCGCCTCCGGCGATCCGGTCGGCGTCGTCGGCCCGCTCCGCTGGCTCGGCGCACCGGAGGCGCTGGCCGGTTCGGTGGCCCTCCTGCTGATCGCCGTGCTCGGGATGGTCGGGGTGGCGTCCAGTCTGCGGGTCTTCGCGGCCGGCGTCTCGGTCGGCCTGCTCGGCGCGCTGACCGCACTGCTCGGCTTCGTGCTCACCGCCGGCGGGGCGGCCGCGATCCTGATGGCGGCGCTCGTCTGCGCGATCGGGCTGCTGCCGCTGCTGGCGATCCGGTTCGGCAAGCTGCCGATGCCGCCGATCACGCTGCCGACCGGCGCGGAGGCGGCCGAGGCGTTCACCGCGGCGAGCCCCGGCAGCCAGCTCGGACCCCGGGAGCGGCCGGACCGGGCGCGGGTCTTCGCCGCGGTCGCCCGGACCGAGGAGATGCTCACCGGGATGCTGGTCGGGCACGCGGTGCTGGCGGTCGCCGCCGCGCTGCTGCTGGTCGTCTCGGGCGGACTCGCCGGCCGCCTGATGGTCGCGGTCTCGGCCGCCGCCCTCCTGCTGCGGTCCCGACTCTTCGTCACGATCCGGCAGCGGGTCCCGCTGGTGGCCGCCGGGGTGGTCTCCTCGGTGGTGCTCGGGATCGCGCTGCTGCTGCGGGTCGACCAGACCGGCCTGCTCCTGCTGGCGGCCGGGGGGCTGGCCACGGCGCTGGTGGTGGTCGCCGCCGGGGCGACGTACTCCAAGCGTGAGCCGGGTCCGTACCTCGGCCGCGCCGCGGACATCCTCGACACCCTCATGGTGGTCGCGGTCGTGCCGATCGCCTGCGCGGTGCTGGGCCTGTACGGCCGGGCCCGCGGCCTGGTCGGCTGAGCCGCGGCGGACTCTGGCGCTGGGGCGGTCCGGCTCTGGGTCACCCGCCCAGGCGGTCGGGAAGAACGAGATCGGCCGGCGAACCCACGTGGGGTACGCCGGCCGATTCGTCGTCGGGTGGCCGGGTTGGCGGTTCAGTGCGCCTTCTTGCTCCGTTCGAGCGCCTCCTGGTGGCGGCGGAACGAGGTGCGGATCTCCGCCTCGGCCTCGGTGCGTCCCACCCAGGTGGCGCCCTCGACCGACTTGCCCGGTTCGAGATCCTTGTACACCTCGAAGAAGTGCTGGATCTCCAGCCGGTCGAACTCGCCGAGGTGGTGGATGTCCCGGAGGTGCTCCTGACGCGGGTCCTCGTACGGCACGCAGAGGACCTTGTCGTCACCGCCCTTCTCGTCGGTCATCCGGAACATGCCGATGGTCCGGCAGCGGATGAGGCAGCCTGGAAACGTGGGTTCGGGCACCAGCACCAGAGCGTCGAGAGGGTCGCCGTCCTCGCCCAGCGTGCCCTCGATGAAGCCGTAGTCCGCCGGGTACTGCGTCGAGGTGAAGAGCGTCCGGTCCAGTCGGATTCGGCCAGTGGCGTGGTCAACCTCGTACTTGTTGCGGTGACCCTTGGGGATCTCAACCGTGACGTCGAAATCCATCTCGCACGCTCCCTCGTTTGCCGGCGCTGGCCAACGGAACCACATCGGCGCTCGCCGGCGCGGGTGATCGGGCGATTTCGCCGACCGCGGCGGCCGCCGTGCGGTGTTTCGGACCAAAGTAGTGTCGCCTAGGCACGTTTCGACGGTGAGGAGGGGCCGGTGGGGAGTGAAGATTCACACTCGGGCCTGACGGGCAACGGTACGACGGAGCCGCCGGGGCCGGGTCACGTGACAGCTCCCGCGGCAGATCCGCCGAACGCGGCGTCCGGGACAGATCCGGACCCGGACCGGACGGTTCCGCTGCCCACCGATCGGACGGTTCCCCTGCCCACCACGGCGCCGGTTCCGCCCGCGGCGTCCGCCCAGCCGTCCGGCGCGTCGCCGCACCCGGGCCAGCCCGGCCAGGCGCCGCCCAGGTGGCCGGCCGAGCCACCGCCCCCCTGGCCCGGGGTCGCAGCCGCCGGACGCCCGCCCTCCGGGCCCGTGCCCAGCGCGACCCAATCCACCCCGCACGTGCCCGGGGCGGCCCCGTTCGGCGGAGTATCCGGGCCGGTACCGCCGGCCTGGCCCGGCCAGGCTCCGGGGTCTCAGGCCGGCCAACCCGTTCAGTCCGGCCAGGGAGCGGGGCATCAGCCCGTCCAGCCTGGCCAGCCCGTCCAGCCTGGCCAGCCCGTTCAGCCTGTTCAGGCTGGCCAGCCCGTTCAGCTCAACCAGGAGCCGGGGCATCAGCCCGGCCAGTTCGATCCGGCGGCGCCGCGGCGGCCCGACCCGTCCGGCCAGGCGTCACCGCCGGCCGAGCCGCCCGCGGGCGGCCCACCGGCCGCGGAGCCGCCGGTGCCACGCCGGCGGGCCCGGCTGGTCGCCGGGCTCGCCGGGGTCCTCGTGTTCGGCCTCGCCGCCGCCGGAGTGGCCGTGGTCCGGCCGGGGCCGGTCGCCGGTTGGCTGGGCGCCGAGCCCGGCGCCCCGGCCGCCGAGGCCGACCCGACCGAGCCGCCGCCCCCGCCGGTGCTGGCGCCGGCCGGCGGGACCGCGCCGGCACCGACCCCGGAGGGGGTACGCGCCGCACTCGACTCCCTGGTCCGGGGCGGCGCCCTCGGCGACACCGTGAACATCTCGGTCGTCGACCTGGTCAACGGCGAGGTGCTCTTCGCGCAGGGCCAGGACGCCCCGACCGTTCCGGCGTCCACCACGAAGCTGGTCACCGCCGCGACCGTGCTGGCCACCCGCGGGCCGGCGTACCGCATCACGACGCGGGTGGTCGCCGGGACCCAGCCGGGAGAGGTGGTGATCGTCGGCGCCGGGGACCCGACCCTGGCGGTCAACGGCACCGGGTGGTACCCGGGAGCCGGCCGGCTCGACCGCCTCGCCGAGCAGGTGAAGAAGGCTCTCGGCGGCACGAAGCCGACCCGGGTGCTCGTCGACGGCAGCCTCTACCCCGGCCCGGAGACCGGACCCGGCTGGGACGCCGACGCCGCGATCGGCGGGTTCGGCGCGAGGATCACGGCGTTCATGACCGACGGTGCCCGGATCACCCCGAAGTACCACGGTCCGGGTGGGCAGGCCCGCCATCCGGATCCGGACCTGGCCGCCGGCCGGGCCTTCGCCAGGGAACTCGGCCTGCCGGCCTCGGCGGTGGCGGAGGGGTCGGCGCCGGCCGCGCCCGGGTCGGCGTCCGCCGGGCCGGGCGGCGTCCCCGCCCCCGGCACCGAACTGGGCCGGGTGGAGTCGCCGCCGGTGGTCCGGCTGGTCGAGTTCATGCTCGAGGACAGCGACAACGTGGTCGCCGAGGCGCTGGCCCGGCAGGTGGCGCTGGCCCGGGGCAAGCCGGCCTCGTTCGAGGGGGCGGCGGCCGCGATGGACGAGGTCGTCGCCGAGCTGGGGCTTCCCGCGCAGGAGAGCGACCTCGCCGACGGCAGCGGTCTCTCCCGCTCCAACCGCCTCACCCCCCGCCTGCTGACCGACCTGCTCACCCTCGCCGCGAAGGGCTCCCGGCCGGAGCTGGGCAGCCTCTTTCCGGGCCTGCCGGTGGCGGCCTGGTCGGGTTCGCTCAGCACGCGTTTCGACCGCTCCGACGGCGCGCACCCGACCACCGTCGGCGCCGGGGTGGTCCGGGCCAAGACCGGCACCCTGAGCGGGGTGCACGCGATCTCCGGGACGGTGACCACCGCCGACGGCCGGCTGCTCGCCTTCGCGATCCTCGCCAACAAGGTCCCGGGCACCACCGACCAGGCTCGGACCGCGCTGGACCGGATCGCCGCCGCCCTCGCCGCCTGTGGCTGCCGCTAGCGCGTACGGGGCCGCGGCGGCCCGGACGAGGGCTGCCCCGCCGTACCGCCGGGTCCGGCGCTCGTCGCGAGCCGGAGTGGGGGTACCCCGGGCCGGGTACGGTGGGGCCATGGCGCAGTTCGTGGACTGGGATCTGGCCGCCGCCACCGCCGGGGCGTTGGGGAAGTCGGGGCCACGGGTCTCCTACGACGAGGCCACCGCGGTCGTCGCCGACCTGCGGCGGTTGACGGACGAGGCCGCCGGCCACGTGCTGGAGTACACCGGACTGCGCCCACAGGTCGACCACCCGCCGGTGCGGGTGGTCGACCGGCGGGACTGGGCGGCGACCAACATCGCCGGACTGCGTGAGGTCATCACGCCGCTGATCTCCCGTCTCGCCGGGGACAGGCCGCCGGGGATCTTCACCGACGCGATCGGGTCGCGGCTGACCGGCGTACAGGCCGGGACCGTGCTCGCCTACCTCTCCGGCCGGGTGCTCGGCCAGTACGAGGTCTTCTCGGCCGACCCCGGCCAGCTGCTGCTGGTCGCACCGAACATCGTCGAGGTGGAGCGGAAGCTGCAGGCCGAGCCGCGGGACTTCCGGCTCTGGGTCTGCCTGCACGAGGTCACCCACCGCACCCAGTTCACCGCCGTGCCCTGGATGCGCGGGCACTTTCTCGGCGAGGTGCAGGCGTTCGTGGACGCGTCGCAGGCCGGCGGCGAGAACTTCCTGGACCGGCTTCGCCGCGGCATCGGTACGCTCGCCGACGTGGTCCGGGATCCGGAGAGCCGGGCCAGCGTGCTGGACATCGTGCAGACTCCCGGCCAGCGGGCCGTCCTCGACCGGCTGACCGCGCTGATGACGCTGCTGGAAGGGCACGCGGAGTTCGTGATGGACGGGGTCGGGCCGGAGATCATCCCGAGCGTCGAGACGATCCGGACCAAGTTCAACCGCCGCCGCGAGTCGGGCAACCCGCTGGAGAAGGCGGTCCGCAAGCTCCTCGGCATCGACGTGAAGCTGCGGCAGTACGCCGAGGGGCGCAGGTTCGTCCACGGGGTGGTGGAGCGGGTCGGGATGGATGGGTTCAACAAGGTCTTCAGCTCGCCGCTCACCCTGCCCCGGCTCGACGAGCTCGGCGACCCCGACGCCTGGGTGACCCGGGTGCACGGCCCGGTCGGTCCGGTCGCCGCGACCGGTTGAGCGGCGCGATGGCGACGGTACCGCCGCCGGTGGCGGCTGTCCGGGTTGCCGTCCGGCGGGCGCTGACCGGCGTACCTCCGGGGCGGCCCGTCCTGGTCGCCTGCTCCGGCGGGGCGGACTCGCTGGCCCTGGCCGCCGCGACCGCGTTCGTCGCCCCCCGGCTGGGGATCCCGGCCGGGTTGGTCAGCGTCGACCATGGCCTGCAACCGGGCTCGGCCCAGCGGGCGACGGCGGTGGTCAAGTGGGCCGCGGAGCAGGGTTTCTCCCCGGCCGAGGTGGCGACGGTGGAGGTCGCCGGCCGGCCCGGCGGACCGGAGGCGGCGGCGCGCGAGGCGCGCTACCAGGCGCTGCTCGAGCTGGCCCGCGGGTACGGCGCCTCGACGGTGCTGCTCGGGCACACCCGGGACGACCAGGCCGAGACGGTGCTGCTGGCGCTGGCCCGGGGAGCCGGACCACGCGGTCTCGCCGGAATGCCGGAGCGCCGGGAGGTGTCCGGCGTGGTCCTGTCCCGCCCCCTGCTGGAGGTCTCCCGGGAGCAGACCCGCGCGGCGTGCGCACTGCTCGGGCTGACCCCGTGGGAGGACCCGCACAACACCGACCCCCGGTACGCCCGGGCCCGGGTCCGGGCCGAGGTCGTGCCCGTGCTGGTCCGGACGCTGGGCACGGGGGTGCTGGACAACCTGGCCCGGACCGCCCGGCTGGCCGCGGCCGACAACGCCGTGCTGGACGACCTCGCCGCGGCGGCGTACGCGCGGGCGCGGCTCGGGGCGGTTCCGGGGCCGGACGGGGGGGACGGGCCGCCAACCGCGCTGACCGTCCCGGTCCTGGCCGGGCTGGCGCCCGCGATCCGGACCCGGGTCCTGCACCGGTGGGCCCGGGAGCTGGGTGCGGCCCCGGCGGCCCTGTCGTACCGGCACGTCGCCGCGCTCGACGCCCTGGTGACGGCCTGGCGGGGCCAGGGGCCGACGGCGCTGCCCGGTGGTATCCACGTCGCCCGGCGCGGCGACGCCCTGGTCGCCGGCTGATCGCGTACCCGGCTGCCGCCCCCCTCGCGCCGCCGCTCGGCGTGGCCCATGGCCGGCCGACCGGCGTGGGCCGGCCTGAGACGGCGCCCGGCGTGGGCCGGCCGGTGCGCCGCCCGGCGCGCGTCGGTCGGGGAGCGGTCGGCGCTGACCGCTGACCGCAGGCAGAGCCGGACGTGACGCACCACGACGATGGCGAGGCGGGGCAGGCGGAGATCGTCAGGGCTGGCGCAGGGGGAGTAGAACAGGTCGCATGCCGCACCCTCGCCCACCTATCCACGCACCGCACGGCGTGGTCGCCACCAGCCAGCCGCTCGCCGCCGCCGCCGGACTGGCGGTGCTGCGCCGGGGCGGCAACGCGGTGGACGCCGCGCTCGCGACCGCGATCACCCTCACCGTCGTCCAGCCCGGCTCGAACGACATCGGCGGCGACCTCTTCGCCATCGTCTGGGACGGCCACCGGCTGCACGGGCTGAACGCCTCCGGGCGGTCGCCCGCCGGGCTCACCCGGGATGTGGTGCTCGCCGCCACCGACGGGCGGGGCGCCGCACCCACCCCGGCGCACGGCGGCGCCCAGTCGACCGGTCCCGCGATGCCGGCCCGGGGCTGGCTGTCGGTGACCGTACCGGGCGCGCCGGCCGGCTGGCGTGACCTGCACGACCGGTTCGGCCGGCTTCCGTTCGCCGACCTCTTCACCGACGCGATCGGCTACGCCGAGCACGGCTTCCCGGTCTCGCCCCGGGTCGCCGCCGGCTGGGCGCGCTCGGTGTCGACGTACGCCGACCTCTCCGGAGCCGAGTACGCCGAGTGGGGCCGGGTCTTCACCGTCGACGGGCGGGCGCCCCGGGCCGGGGAACGGTGGCGGAATCCGGAGGCCGCCGGCACCCTCCGGCGGATCGCCGCGACCCGGGCCGAGGCGTTCTACACGGGTGAGATCGCCGAGTCGCTCGCCCGGTACGCGGCGGCCACCGGCGGCCTGCTGACCGCCGACGACCTGGCGGCCCACGAGTCGACCTGGGTCGAGCCGGTGGCGGCGCCGTACCGGGGGCACGAGGTGTGGGAGCTGCCGCCGAACGGGCAGGGGCTGGCGGCGCTGCTGGCGCTGCACATCCTCGACGGGGTGGACCCGACGGCACTGGCCCCGGCGGAGTGGCTGCACTGGCAGATCGAGGCGATGAAGCTCGGCTTCGCCGACGCGCACGCGTACGTCGCCGACCCGGCCCGGGTCGACGTACCGACCGCCGCGCTTCTCACCCCGGAGTACGCCGCCGCACGACGGGCGCTGGTCACCGGACAGGCCGGCACCCCGGCTCCCGGTGACCCGGTCCGGGGCGGCACGGTCTACCTCTGCGCCGCCGACTCCTCCGGGATGATGGTGAGCCTGATCCAGTCAAACTACCTGGGCTTCGGCTCGTACGTGGTCCCGCCGGGCCTCGGCTTCGGCCTGCAGAACCGGGCCGCCGGGTTCAGCCTGGACCCCGCCCACCCGAACGTCGTGGCCCCGGGCAAGCGGCCGTTCCACACCATCATCCCGGGCTTCCTGACCCGGGGCGGCGAGCCGGTCGGCCCGTTCGGGGTGATGGGCGGGCACATGCAGCCCCAGGGGCACCTGCAGCTCGTCTCGTCCACACTGGACGCCGGGCTCGACCCGCAGGCGGCGCTGGACCGGCCGCGCTGGTACTGGCACGCCGGGCGGTCGGTGCTGGTCGAGCCGGGGCTGCCGGCGGAGTATCCGGACCAGGACGTGCTCGCCGAGCTGCGTTCGCGCGGTCACGAGATCGCCGTCGAGGCCGAGGCGTCGGGTTTCGGGTACGGCCAGGCGATCTGGCGGCTGCCCGAGGGCGGCTACGTCGCCGGCTCGGAGCCACGCGCCGACGGCTGCGCCGTCGGCTACTGATCACCCCCTCGGTACGCCGTCACCTCGCAACGCCGGGTTCTCGCGGGCTGCCGCAGCCGGCGTACCGGCCGGTGCTCAGCCCCGCACGCCGCCGGTGACCAGCCCCCGGCCGCCGGTGGCGTCCCGGTCGCGGAACGTGGCACGGTACGCCTGCGGGGTGGCGCCGACCCGCCGGCCGAAGTGGTGCCGCAGGGTGGCGGCGTCACCGAAGCCGGCGCGGACCGCCACGGCCTCGACGCTCAGCTCCGTCTCCTCGAGCAGGCGGCGGGCGAGCAGCACCCGCTGGTTGGTGAGCCAGTCGTGCGGCGTGGTGCCGGTCTCGGCGCGGAACCGGCGGGCGAAGGTCCGGGGCGCCATGTGCGCGCGGGCGGCCAGATCGTCGACGGTCATCGCGCGGTCGAGGTTCGCCATCATCCAGGTCAGCAGGGGGGTCAGGGTCGGCGCCTCCGGGGTGCGCGGGATCGGGGCCTCGATGTACTGCGCCTGCCCACCGTCGCGGTGTGGCGGCACCACCATCCGCCGGGCGAGCTTGGTGGCGATCGCGGAGCCGTGCACCTGGCGTACCAGGTGCAGGCAGGCGTCGATTCCGGCGGCGGTGCCGGCGCTGGTGAGCAGCGTGCCGTCCTGGACGTAGAGCGAGTCGCACCGGACCCGGGCCAGCGGGTGGCGTCGGGCCAGCTCGTCGGCGTGCCTCCAGTGGGTGGTGCACTCCCGCCCGTCGAGCAGGCCGGCGGCACCGAGCGCGAAGGCGCCCGAGCAGACGCTCAACACGTACGCCCCGCGTTCGTGGGCCTGGCGCAGCGCGGTGAGGACGACGTCCGGGATCGGGGAGCCGGGAGCGTGGCTGGGTACCGCCACCAGGTCGGCGTCTGCCACCGGCGCCAGGTCGCTGTGCGGTGTGATCAGGAACCCTGCCGCGGACCGGACCGGACGACCGTCGGCGGTGCAGAGATGGAACTCGTAGGAGGGGAAGCCGTCGGCGGTCCGGTCGGTGCCGAAGACCTCGCAGAGCACGCCCAGCTCGAACGGGGCCACTGGTTCGAGGGCGATCACCGCCACCGTGCGCAGCATGCGTCCAGGCTACCCGGGAAGTGGCAGAAAATCGTTGCTGTATGGCATGACTGCCACTGTCCGGTCCCGACGAGCCGCGGAAGACTGGGAGTCGACAGCCGGTGCGCACCGGCGGCGAACCACACATCCTCGCTCCGGCCCGGTGGCCGGGCGGGGAGACGACCCAACCGGGAGAGGTCACGCCGCCATGGAACTCGTTGTCCCACTCGCCTTCTTTGGTCTTCTTGCCCTCACCTCGGCGCTCGGACTCACCGCCGACAGCCGCGACTCGGCCGACTGGCGGTCCAGCGACGGTGGCTGGCGCGTCTCGCCCTGGCACTGATCCGGGTGCGGCCGGTGCCCGCGTGGCCAGCCGGGGCGGCGACCTCACGAAAGGGGCCGCCCCGGCGACGGGCCCGAACGGGCGTACGGCAGGCTAGGCAGCATGGCTCAGGGCTCCTGGTACGACGCCGACATCGACCACGTGATCATTTCTGAGGAGCAGATTCGGGAAAAGATCGCGGAACTGGCCAAACAGGTCGCGGCGGACCACGCCTCGGTGGATGACGGTCTCCTGCTGGTGGGGGTGCTCAAGGGTGCGGTGATGTTCATGGCCGACTTCGCCCGGGCGCTCGGCCGGTACGGACCGCCGATCGAGATCGAGTTCATGGCCCTCTCCTCGTACGGCCAGGGCACCACCTCGTCCGGGGTGGTGCGCATCCGCAAGGATCTCGACCGCGACATCGCCGGACGGCACATCGTGGTGGTCGAGGACATCGTCGACTCCGGCCTGACCCTCAACTGGCTGCTCCGGTACCTGGAGTCTCGCGAGGCGGCCAGCGTCGAGGTCGTCGCGTTGTTCCGCAAGCCGGACGCGATCAAGGTCCCGGTGCCGGTCAAGTACGTGGGGTTCGACATCCCGAGCGAGTTCGTCGTCGGCTACGGCCTCGACTTCGGCGAGCGCTACCGGGAGGTGCCGTACGTCGGGGTGTTGAAGCCCGAGGTCTACGCCCGTTCCTGATCCGTTGTCCCGGTCGCGTACCCGATCGGCTGGTCCGGTACGTTCTGACCGTCCTGATCGCCGCCCTCAGAATGTGGAGCGGACGTACAGCGCGTTCCCAGGAAACGCGGTTACGGTATGCGGTGGTGGCGCGGAAGCAGCGCGCGCCCGGCCTCCTGCCCGGGCAGAGCCGGACACGGTGCCGGCGTCGCGGGCCGGTGGCCGGGGCTGGCTCCGCCGTCACCGGCGCACACTGGGCGCGAGCGCACCTGTCACCCCGGGGGCTCGCAGGCTCGCTCCTCGCGTTCACGGTGTACGGTCGAATGACCGCGGCGCGGCGGGAAGCGCCCCGGTGTCGGAACCGTCCCCATCCGGGAGGGCTCCGGCGGCCGCTCCGGCGGCGACAGGTAGGCAACCAGACGATCAGGACGTCGATCAGGAGGGTCCGGGCGCATCGGCGCTCGACAACAGCATGGAACGTACGCGTTTCTTCCGCCGGCCGGTGGTCTGGATCATCCTGGTGATCATCGGCGCGATCGCGCTCAGCTCTTTCTTCAGTGGTGGCCCGAGCTACCACAAGGTCGACACCACGGTGGTGCTCGACCAGCTCAACAAGGGCGGCATCGAGAAGGCCACCTTCCAGGACAAGGAGCAGACGCTCCAGCTCGACCTGGCGCAACCGGCCAAGTTCGGGGACACCGAGACCGACAAGATCCAGGCCCAGTTCCCGTACGAGGTCGGCAACGAGGTCTGGAACCAGGTCCTCGCGGCGAAGGCCGCCAACCGGATCACCGGACCGGCCGACACCAAGGTCTCCGGCGACAACCTGCTCGTGTCGCTGCTGGTCAACCTGCTGCCGATCGCGATCCTGGTGATCTTGCTGCTGCTCTTCATGTCGCAGATGCAGGGCGGCGGTTCCCGGGTGCTCAACTTCGGCAAGTCCAAGGCCAAGATGATCACCAAGGACACGCCGAAGACCACCTTCGCCGACGTCGCGGGCGCGGACGAGGCCGTCGAGGAGCTGCAGGAGATCAAGGACTTCCTGCAGAACCCGGCGAAGTACCAGGCGCTCGGCGCCAAGATCCCCAAGGGTGTGCTGCTCTTCGGTCCGCCCGGCACCGGCAAGACCCTGCTCGCCCGGGCCGTGGCCGGCGAGGCCGGGGTCCCGTTCTACTCCATCTCCGGGTCCGACTTCGTCGAGATGTTCGTCGGTGTCGGCGCGAGCCGGGTCCGTGACCTGTTCGAGCAGGCCAAGGCGAACGCGCCGGCGATCGTCTTCGTCGACGAGATCGACGCGGTCGGCCGGCACCGCGGCGCCGGCATGGGCGGCGGCCACGACGAGCGGGAGCAGACCCTCAACCAGCTCCTGGTGGAGATGGACGGCTTCGACACCAAGGGCGGCGTGATCCTGATCGCCGCGACCAACCGGCCGGACATCCTCGACCCGGCGCTGCTGCGGCCGGGCCGGTTCGACCGGCAGATCGCGGTCGACACCCCGGACATGGAGGGCCGCAAGGCGATCCTGCGGGTGCACGCCAAGGGCAAGCCGTTCTCGCCGGACGTCGACCTCGACGCGGTGGCCCGGCGTACCCCCGGCTTCACCGGCGCCGACCTGGCCAACGTGATCAACGAGGCGGCGCTGCTGACCGCCCGCGGCAACAAGCGGGCGATCACCAACGAGGCGCTGGAGGAGTCGATCGACCGGGTCGTTGCCGGCCCGCAGCGCCGGACCCGGGTGATGAGCGACAAGGAAAAGAAGATCACCGCCTACCACGAGGGCGGGCACGCCCTGGTCGCCTGGGCGCTGCCGCACGCCGCCCCGGTGCACAAGGTCACGATCCTCTCCCGGAGCCGCTCGCTCGGGCACACCCTGGTGCTGCCGACCGAGGACAAGTACACCCAGACCCGGGCCGAGATGATCGACACGCTGGCGTACGCCCTCGGTGGCCGCGCCGCCGAGGAGCTGGTCTTCCACGAGCCGACCACCGGCGCCAGCAACGACATCGAGAAGGCCAGCGCGCTGGCCCGGGCCATGATCACCCAGTACGGCATGAGCTCCAAGCTCGGCGCGATCAAGTACGGCAGCGGCTCCGACGAGCCGTTCCTGGGCCGCACCATGGGCCACGAGCGGGACTACTCGGACGCGGTGGCTGCCGAGATCGACGCCGAGATCCGGTCACTCATCGAGCTGGCCCACGACGAGGCGTGGGAGATTCTGGTGGAGTACCGGGACGTCCTGGACAACCTCGTACTCGAGCTGATGGAAAAGGAGACCCTCTCCACGGCCGACATGGCGCGGATCTGTGCCCGGGTGGTGAAGCGGCCGCCGATGGCGCCGTACAACGGCTTCGGCAAGCGCCAGCCGTCGAGCCTGCCGCCCGTGCTCACCCCCGCCGAGAAGGAGGCGCTGAAGGCACAGGCCGAGGCGGATGGCGTCCAGGCGACGCTGGGCAACAACCCCTCGTCGTCCCCGAACAACTCGGACGGGGCCCACTGAGCGCCAACCACCGGGCCGTCGGCGAGGGCGCCGGCGGCCCGGCCGTGTCGTCGCCCCCCGCCTCCTCCACCGAGCCGGACGACGAGCTCGACTACCTCGCCGCCCGGCTGGTCAACGGCCGGCTGACCGGCGGGCCGGTCGAGCAGAGCGTCGACCTGGCCCGGATCGAGCGGGCGGTGCGGGAGATCCTCATCGCGGTCGGCGAGGATCCGGACCGGGACGGGTTGCGGCAGACGCCGGCCCGGGTCGCCCGGGCGTACGCCGAGCTCTTCGCCGGGTTGCGGGTCGACCCCGCCCAGGTGCTGAGCACGACGTTCGAGGCCAACCACGAGGAGTTGGTGCTGGTCCGCGACATCGACGTGATGAGCCTCTGCGAGCACCACCTCCTGCCGTTCCGCGGTGTGGCCCACATCGGCTACATCCCGGGGGAGAGCGGCCGGATCACCGGCCTGTCCAAGCTGGCCCGGCTGGTCGAGGTCTTTGCCCGGCGGCCCCAGGTGCAGGAGCGGCTCACCTCGCAGATCGCGGACCTGCTGATGGAGCGGCTGCACCCGCGGGGCGTGCTGGTGGTGCTGGAGTGCGAGCACATGTGTATGGCGATGCGCGGCATCCAGAAGGCCGGCGCCAAGACGATCACCTCGGCCGTGCGCGGGCTGCTTCAGCAGGACGCCAAGTCGCGCGCCGAGGCGATGTCGCTGATCCTCCGCTCCTGACCCGCCCGATCGGACCGGCCCCGGTTCCTCCGCCGGGACCGCCGCCTCCCACCGGAACCGACCGTCGCCGTCCTGGCCGGACCGTCGCCGGCGACCGGTACGCCCGCGTGCGCCCCACTGGTCGCGCGTGGCCCCGTTCGCCCTGTTCGCGCCCTGGCCGCGCCGGCGCGACGTCCCGACCGGGTACCCGGACGACGTCCGTGCCGGCTCAGCTCAGCAGGTAGAACCCGCCGAGGCAGAGCGCGGCGAGCACCGCCAGGACCGACAGTCCGGCGACCGCGACGACGAGCACCTGCCACCAGGTGTCCGGCCGGGACAGGAACGACCGCGCCAGGGGCGGCCGGATCGCGGCCTCCGCCGCCTCCACGCTCGCCCGGGCCCGGCGCAGCGCCGCCCGTACCGCCTCCGGGCCACCCGCCATCGCCTGGGCCGCCGCCACCACCTCCGGCTCCGTGGGCGTCAGCTCCCCCTCCGGCACGCCGAGCCCGCGAAGCCGGGCCTGCTGCGGTACCAGCCGGGCGCGGAGCGCGGTCAGCTCCTCCCGGGCGGCGTGGACGCTCCGGGCCTGCTCGCTCGCTGCCGTGGCCGCCTCCCGGCGTACCGCGTCGAGGCGCTGCGCGGCGGTTAGGTACTCCCGCCAGGCGTCGTCGCTCATGGCGTACGCCTCCTCGGGCGGGCGGCGAAGGGCACGATCAGGGTCGCCCGCTCGGTCCGCCGGTCGTAGAGCAGCGCCCGCCCGGGACGCGGACGCCACGGTACGTTCCGGCCCAGGACCAGCCCCACCTCCCGCTCCGGTACGTCCAGGAAGACCAGGTTGTCGATCGGTGACCCCGGTGCCTCCGTCGGCTCCGGCCCGGACCCGAGGGCGAGCTGGGCGACGAACCGGCTGGCCGCCCGCCACCAGGAGATCAGGTGCAGCCCCCGGGACGGTCCGTCCCGCAGGACGGCACGGAACCGTTCCGGGGGCAGGGCCTCGCGGCGCCACTCGTCCATCCCGAACACCACGAGGTAGCCGGGGCGGGCCTGCTCCAGCGCCCCGGTCAGGCCGGCTCCGTCGACCCGGTCCACCGGGTGCCGTCGGGCGAGGTCGGCGCCGAGCGCGTCCGCGACGGCCCGTCCCTGGTCGGCCAGCGCGGCGACCACGAACCGGACGCTGCCCGCCGGATGCTGGCGCGCCAGGTCGCGCGCGGCCGCGTCCAGGACCTCCGCTCCGGCGTCGCCGGGACCGAGCACCGCGAGATGCTGGCCGGGCACCGGATCGAGCGGGACCGCCGCCATGCGCAGCGGGACGTCCACCACCCGGCCGAGCAGCGCGTGTGCCGACCGTGTGGCCGCCGCGCCGTCGCCGGCGGTCGTGTCACCGACGGGCTCGGCACCGCCGGCCGCCGCACCGTCCGCCCCCGACTTCGGCGCTCCGGTCCCCGCGCTCTCCTCCGTCACCGCGGCGGCCCGCGGGGCCGGAACAGCGGCTCGTGCGGATGCTGCCGGGTCGGGTGGGCCCACGGATGGCTCCTCGGGCCGGGGCGGGGCGAGGTATCCGGTGAAGACGACGGGGGCGGGCGTCGACGGCGGGCGCTCCGCCCAGAGCCGGTGCCGCAGTCCGGCGAGGAGCCTCTCGTCGGCGTGCGGGTCCGGGAACCGGACCACCCGTTCGTGCCCCCGGGTGGCGCCCCGCGGGCCGCCGAGGCCGCCGGCGGTGTTCACCACCGCGGCTCCGAGCGGTAGCCCGGCTGCCGCGTCGTTCGCCGGCTCCAGCACGTCCGCGCCGCCGGGCAGCGCCACCCGGACCGGGAACTGGGCGAAGACCGAGTCCCGCCGGTCCCGCAGCGGGGCCAACGCCGGCGCCGGCCGGCTGGCGAGGATCAGGTGGACGCCGGCGGTACGACCCCGGCGGGCCACCGACTCCAGCCGGGCGAGCGCCTCGGCCCCCACCGCGTCCTGCTCCGCGAGCAGGACGGGAAACTCGTCCAGGACGCAGAGGATCCGAGGCGGCTTCGGCCGGTCGCCGTCGCCCCCCGCCGGGTCGACCGCGGCCGTGCGCCGGTCCAGCTCCGCGTCGAGTTCGCGGAGCACCGCGAGACCGTACTCCCGGTCGGCCTGGACGCCGGCGGCCCGGACGTGCGGCAGCCACGGCCGGTCGCCCTCGGCCGCCTCGCCGTCGGCCCAGAGTTCCTCGCTCTCCGGCAGAAAGCCGTCGGCCTCCGGCCCCGGGCCGCGTTCGGCGGGAACGAACTCGGCGAACGCGGCTCCCTCCGCGAAACTGACCAGGTAGACGGCAAGATCCTCGGGGTGGTACCGGGCGCAGAGGCCGTAGAGGACGTTGACCAGGAAGGCGCTCTTGCCGGCGCCGGCCCGGCCTCCGACCAGCCAGTGCGGGGTGCGTTCGTCGAAGCCGAGCGTCACGGTCCGATCGCCGTCGTGCCCGACCGGGGTGCTGAGCCCGTCGGCCGCGTGCTCGGTCCAGAGCTTCTCCGGTGGATCCGGTAGCAGGTCGGCGAGGGTACGCCGGTAGTCGGCGTGGAACCGCGCGGCAAGTTTCCGGCAGACCCGGTCCAGCAGGGCCGGCGGTGGGGCGTCGTCGAGGAAGACCGGCGCGTTGAGCCCGGCCGGGGGCGGCTGTGCGCCCGGCGTGGTGAACGAGCCGCCCGGCGGGTCGCCGACCAGCGCGTACGGGTTGCGGACCGAGATCATCGTGCTCCGGGGCAGCGGCGGCTGGGTCGTCTCCTCGGTGAGCGGCGGCGGGGGCCAGCCCGCCACCAGCAGGTGTAGTCCGGCCTCCGGGCCCGTGCGGGCCAGCGCGCCGAATCGGGCCAGATCCTCGCCCTCGGTCAGCTCCGGCAGCGAGCCGATCACCAGCAGCAGCGTCCGGTCGTGCCGCTGGTGGCGGGTGTCGGTGGGGCGGGTCGGCCGTACCCAGAGCTCCGCCTCGGCCAGTACGGTCCGCAGCCCGACCTGGTCGGCGACCGGCGGCGGCATCAGGCCGGCGTCGGCGAGCGGGGCGAACGGGGCGAAGAGCTCCCCCTCGGTGGCCGCGTCCACGCCCCGGACCAGCAGCGACCCGGCCGGGGCGGCGGCGAGCAGGCGCAGCAGTACGGCCTGGAGCAGTCCCGCCACCCGGGGATCCCGACTGTCGGCGTCAACGGTGAGATGGCCGGTGCCGAGCAGCGGTACCACCACCGGAAAGCGTGCGTCGTCCAGCGGTTGAGCGACGCCGACCCGGACGAAGGCCGGCAGCCCGGGCCCGCCGAGCGGAGCGTCCGCGGACTGGGCGTCGAGCGGCGCGCCGAGCCAACCCGGGGTGAGCCGGCTCGCCGCGGCCCGGAGCAGTTCGGCGAGCTCGTGCTGCTCGCGCTGGCTGGCGGGGGCCGGCCGGATCGTCTCCAGTACGCCGGCGGCCGCGGCCGTGATGGCGGCGGCCTGCCGGTGCAGCCCGACGGCCCCCGCGCTACCGGGTCCCCAGCGGTACGTGGCGGCGTGGCTGACCCGTTCCCTCCAGGTGTCCACCGCACCAACTCCTCCGCCGTCGGCCGTGGCCGGCGCCTGTTGTTTCGCTGAGACGGTATCCCAGCAGGCCGGTCATCGTTGCGAACCCCGGCGGGCTGTCGAGCCGAGACTGCCAGCATTGATAGCGGAAAGTTATAACGCAATCTCTTATGGTTACCAAGCTGGAATCCGCGGCCATTGGGTACCGGGGCGCCAGCCGATAGCCTCAGGGTGTGGAATCCGCGCACCCCCCGGCCGATTCCCAGGTGTCCCGGCTCCCCAACCAGCGGACACCGGCCGGACCGGCCGTACCCGAGCCGCCGGTCGCGCCGTCTCCGACGCCCCCGGATCCCACCGCCGCGCCCGTCGCGGAACCTGTGGCGGCTCCGGCTCCCCCGCCCACGCCCGCACCACCACCCGCTCCCGCGCCGTCTCCGGCGCCGACGCCCAGCCCGGTGCCGCGCCGCCGCCCCTGGCGGATGGTCCTGACGGTGGTCGCCGCGGCGACCGCGCTCTTCTGCCTGGCCGGTGTCGCCGTCGCCTACACCATCTACGACCGCGTCACCGCCCCCGACCGGAGCGCCCCGGACGTCACCGTCGACAACTACCTACGGGCCTTCATGGTGGACCACAACGACGTCCTGGCCGAGCAGTTCACCTGCGACGACTCCGGGTCCGGGCTCGCCGAGCTGCGCGCCCTGCGCGACGACCTGGCGGCGCGGGAGCAGCGGTTCCAGGTCACCTTCGTGGTGCGGTGGGGCCCGCTCGACGTGCGGACCCGGGGCGACGTCGCCGAGGTCCACGTCGAACTGGTCATCTCGTACCCGGTGGGGAACCTCTCGAGCACCGACCACCAGCCGTGGCGGTTCGTGACGCGCGAGGACGACGGCTGGCGGGTCTGCGAGGCACACCGCGCCTGAGCCGTCCGCCCGACCGCCCGGCACGTCCTCGCGGCTGGCCCGGCCGAGGCGGCTGCGCCCGGCCCCACCCCGCTCGCCGGCCACCGGCACCGCCCCACGATCCAGGCCGGCCCCGGCCGGGCGGGTTCCGGTCGCGGAGCGCTACTCGATCCAGAGCAGGTGCACCGGCACCTCCTGCGTGGTCGGGGGCCGTCCGCTCCACGCCCAGCGGTACCAGTCGAGTTCGGTGGCGACCCGGACGCAGATGTCCCCCTCGGCGCTGGTGTAGACCTCGGTGACCGCCCGCAGGTCACGCTGTTCGCCGGTCTCGTCGACCCGGACCACCCGGCGACCGGAGACCGCGTCCGCCTCGACGACCGGCACCGGCGGCGGATGGCTCGGCGCGTCCAGCGACACCAGCCGGGAGACGACGTCGCCGCGGGCGGGCCGGGGGATGGGAGGCCCGTCGACACCCCACCGCGGCGGATCGCCGAGGACCTCCACCCAGACCCGTTCCGCCGGGACCAGCGGGGCGAAGACCTCGATTCGCTCCGCCTCGGCCCGGTACCACTCCTGCTCCGGCAGCACCGGCACGTACGTCCGGCTGCCCTGCACGACCCGCTCGTCCGCGCGCAGGTCGCTCCGCCAACCCAACCCGGGCAGCCCGATCAGCACCCGCCGGCCGCGCAGCTCGACCCGTTCGTTGGCGGCGACCACCAGCACCGGACGGGGTGGGGCCGGGGCCCAGTCGGGCTGCCCGGCGAACGGATCGGGGAGGGGGTCGTGGTTCATCGGCACGGCTCCGCGCGGGTCACTGGTCGGCGGTGAACGGGGCGCCCCTGGCCTGCATGAACGGTACCGGGTCGATCGCCCCCCGGCTGCTGCGGTCCCGGTTGAGGTGCACCTCGAAGTGCAGGTGCGGTCCGGAGGAGTTGCCGCTGGACCCGACGTAGCCGATCACCTCGCCGGCCCGTACCGTGTCGTTCTTCCTCACCAGCGGCTTCCGCACCATGTGGCAGTATCGGGTGATCACGTCGTCCGCGTGCAGGATGTCGACGAACCAGCCGCAGCCGCCCTTGCCCGGGTAGCCGTCGACGTTGCAGCTCAGCCGTCCCCGGTTGTCGGGATCGCACCGCGAGACGATCACCTTGCCGGCCGCCGCCGCCCGGATCGGGGTTTCCTTCTTCGCTCCGATGTCGACGCCGTTGTGCGACGGCCGGCTGGCGGTCCGGAAGCCGGAGCCGACGGCCCCCGGGATCGGCGCGGTCCAGCCGGAGGCGGCGATGTCGGCACCGTCCGCGCAGGACAGGTCGACGCTGGCGCCGTCCGCCCGGCCCGCCCCGCCGGTCAACGCGCTGACGATCGCCTCCGCCTCCGGCTCGTGCTCGGCGTACGCGTCGGGGTAGGCGCTGACCTGCACCGCCTGGGCCGCCACGGTGAGCGGCCGGTTCTGCCAGTCCGGCACCGTGAGCAGCTTCTCGTAGAACTTCGTCGACGCGTAGACCGGATCCTGCACCTGTTGCGGGGTTCCCCAGCCCATGCTCGGGCGCTGCTGGAACAGGCCGAGCGAGTCGTGGTCGTTGGCCGTGCCCAGGTGACCCAGGTTGCGCAGCGTCGACTCCTGGATCGCCGTCGCCACCGCGATCACCCAGCCCCGGGGCGGGACGTCCAACTCGATCCCCACGTTGATGATGATCGCGGCGTTCCGCATCTGGTGGGCGTCGTACGGAGGGACCAGCGGGAGGTCGCCGTCGACGTCGATCCGCCCCTCCGTGCCGCAGCCGAGGGTGAGCGCGTACGCGTTGTCCTCCTCGACGGCGTACATGGTCATCACGAACGCCGTCGCGCCGCCGGCGCAGCAGAGCAGCGCGAGCACGGCGGTCAGCCCGAGCGCCAGGGTGGCCCGCCGGACCGGCCGTCGGCGGGGAAAAACCATCTCCTACCCACCTCCCCGATCGTCAGCCCCGCTGCCAGTTCACCGTGTCGACCCGCCACCGGCCCTCCTCGGCCTCCAAGCCGAGCCGCAGCTCACCGGTGTCGACCGGGAGCACCACCTCGACCAGGCTGTCGGTGACCGGCACGGTGCGCGGCTCCCCGGTGATCCGCTCCGCCGGTATGCCGGCCGGGTCGACCCCGGCGAGCTTGTCGAGCAACTCCTCGGTGGCGTACGGCCGCAGCCCGTCGTGCCACTGCGCGGCCGTGACCCCGGCGCGCCGGAGCCAGGCGTCGGCGAAGGCGCGGGCCACCTCGGCCGGCTCCGGGGCGCCCGGGCTGGTCCACGGGCTCGGCTCCTCGACCACGGTCAGCCCGTCGTCGCCCGCCTCGGCGTCGCTGGTGCTGATCGGCGGCACGGCCCCGCCGGGCAGTGGCGGCCGGGCGTCCGTGGGGCCGGCGACCAGCCGGGCGGCACCGACGATCCCGAGCACCAGTACGGCGATGCCGAGCGCCAGCCCCAGCCGGGAGCGCAGCACCCGGGTGACGAGGTACTCGACGACGCGGCGCATCTGTCACCTCGCCTCGGATCGGACCCTCGGCGCCCGGGCCGGCGCCGGTGTCGGGTCCGCCGACGGCGTGGAGTCGGGCCGGTAGATGACGTACGACGGGTTCTCGGCCGGCACGTCCGGCTCGGTCCACTCCGTCGGGCGGCGCCGGACCGGCCGACTCCGGGTCCCCGTGCCGACCTCGGGCTCCGACTCGCCGGAGCGGGTGGTGGTCTCGATCTCCGCCTCGGTCCGTTCTCGGCGGGAGTCGACGGTGGGCACCGGCTCCTCCCGTCGGGCCTCCGGTCGGGTCGTGATGGTGGTGTAGGTGCGGTTGTCGTTCTTGACCTGGATGACGACGTCGCCGTCCTCGTCGCCGAGCCGACCGCCGGACCGGATGTCGCGCAGGAACCGGCGGTGCCAGGAGCCCGGCGAGGCGATCACCGCGGCGCTGTCCTTGCCGCCGAGCTGGGTGATCCGGCGGTACGGCCGCAGCAGCAGCCAGCCCACCACGCCACAGAGCCAGACCAGCACCACCTGGAGCCAGCCGGGCAGGGTCGGGGTGCTCATCACCAGGTCGACGGCGAAGAGGTAGACCGCGGCGCCGGTGCCGAAGATGGCGATGTTGAAGACGGCAGCCACCACCGCGTTGCCGAGCCGGCGCAGCCCGGCGCTGGCCGGGCGCATCAGTCCGATCGTGCCCAGGATCGGGGCGGCGATCACCGCCCACCGGAAGAGCAGGAACCCGAGGAGCACCAGCACCGAGGCGGTGATGTCGAAGAGCGCGAAGAGCACCGCGGCGAGGATCGCGATCAGTCCGGCGCCGACCCGGTCGGAGTCCCGTGCCCCGCGCAGGTACTCGTACGCCTCGGGGTCCTCGACCCGGATCTGCTCGGCGACCTTGCGCCACTGGTTCTGCTTCGCCTTCACGGTGGCCGCCCGCGTGTCCGGGTTGTTCCGGACCCGCTCGGCCTCCTCCCAGGTCAGCGACTTGGCGTCGTAGAGCGCCCGACCGTACTTGCGAGCCGTCTCGCTGTCGGCGGAGCCGAGGACCCCGCGCAGCCAGTTGCGGTACAGCATCGTCTCGGTGACCGTGTCGCTGGCCCGCAGCGCCGGCGGCCGGTTGTCGGCGCAGGTGCCGCCGGTCGGCGCGGCGCACTCCTCCGGCGGGATCGCCTTCGGACGCGGCCCGACCGCCTCGTGGACGACGTTCAGGGTGGTGACCAGGCTCTGGTCGGCGAGGTTCGCCGAGCTGACCGGCCACCTGGCGATCGCGGTCACCACCACCATCACCAGGATGGCCCAGCCGGCCGTGGTGATCGCGTTGCTCATGTCGGACTGCCGGGATCGCCAGAGCAGGTAGAGGCCGACCACGCAGAGGGTGATCAGGCCGAAGACGCTGAAGACCCGGTCGTAGACGGCTCGGGTCGCCTGCTCGACCAGCGGGTCGGCCCAGTCCCACATGCTGCCCGGGTCCCAGGCCCGCTCGCGCAGCGCGTTCGAGGCGCCGATGATGCCACCGGCGAACCGGATCTCGAAGTCGGCGAGCTTGTTGACGACCTTGCTGCCGGGGTCGATCACGTCGGAGGCGCAGCCGCCGCTGTCGTCGTACGTCTCGTAGCTGTAGCCGGCGTGGCCGTACTCGGTGTAGAGGCCCTTCAGACCCGGCTTCCTGCTGGCCTCGTGCCGGGTGGCGAAGAAGCCGGCGACGCCGGAGTCGGGCTCGCTCGGCACCGGCGCGTTCAGGCAGTGCAGGTTGGCCTCGCTGACGTCGGCGAGCCGGTCGACGCAGCTCCGGAAGTCCGCCTCCCACTCGGCGGTGGTGCACAGGCCCGCCGGGGCCCGGGTCGGGACCGGGGCGGCGGCCGCCGGAGCGGGGGTGCCGAGCACCGGCCAGACCAGCGTGGCGACGGCGAGCACCCCGATGACGAGGAGCAGGGCGGCGACGCGCGCCCGACGCTCCGCCGGTGAACCCTTCGCAACCTGGACGACGCGGCGCGGGCCGGCGTGACGAGCCGCACGTGGAGGTTGACCAGGGTTCATCGCTCAGTCCTCCAGGTCCGCGGCGGGGGAGGGGGCGTTCGGGGTGGCGGCCTTGACCGCTACCGGGGTGGTGTCGAGGTGCTCGAGCAGGCCCGGCACGTAGGAGACGTCGACCCGGACCTTCTGCACCCGACCGTCGACGTCGCGCATCACGAACTCGCGGAAGCCGAGCCGGTCGGCGGAGCTGGTGTCGACGGCGGAGAGCGAGGCGAGGGTCGCCTCGTACCCGTCGTTGACCGGCACCCGGAGCAGCCGCAACGCCTCGGAGGCGATCTCCTCGTCCTCGGCGATCCGGCCGACGAAGACCGTGGAGACCAGGTTCTGCACGTCCAGCCCGAGGATGTCCTTCGGGTTCTGCGAGGAGACCAGCGCGGCGAGGTTCCACTTACGGGAGTCCCGGGCGAGCCGCACCAGGAACGACCGACCGGAGCGCCACCCTTCCATGAAGTGGGCCTCGTCGAGGCCGACCAGCTTGCGCTGCGACATCGAACCGCCGTAGCAGCGCCGGACCGCGAGCCGGTGCGCGGTGTGCAGCATCGGCAGCGCGAGCGCCTCCTCGGCCGACCAGTACTCCCGCTCGATCTTCAGGTCCGGCAGCCGCAACCCGGCCATGGTGATCACGGTGAGGGTGGCGTCGCCGCCGACCATCTCCTGCGGCGGCCGGCCGAAGAAGAGCAGCGCCAGCGGCATCTCCGCGGTGTCGAGCAGGAGGTTGGCCAGTTCCCGGCCCTCCTCCTCCTGGCCGTTCAGGCAGGCCACCACGTCGTCCAGAGTGGAGCTCTCCTCGGCCGGCACCTGTCGGACCGCGTGTCGCAGCAGGGTCGCGGTGGAGGCCTCCCGGGCCACCTGAGGCGGCACCAGCATCATGCAGATGTCCTGGACCAGCATCCGGCGCTCGGCCCGGGCGTTCGAGACCGCGATCTGGTACTCCCGGTCGCCGGCGGACCCCTCCGGGAACTCGCTGCGTCGCGGGGTGGGGATCAACGCGTACGGCGCCAGCGTCCCCTGCTCGGAGCCGGTCAGGTTCACCACCCGCGAGTACGGCCGCAACTCGGGCATCTGGGCCAGCCGGGCCAGCGGACCCGAGGGGTCGAGCAGGGTCACCTGGACCCCGCGCCGGGCCGCCAGGTAGCCGAGCGCGCCGAGCAGCGTCGACTTGCCACCGCCCGGTTCGGCGACGAAGACGGCGAGGCCGGAGCGTTCCCGAACCTCCATCGGGAAGTGCAGGTCGAGGAAAACCGGCCGGCGGCAGGTGCCGGCGGTCCGACCGATCAGGTCGCCGCGCCGGTCGCCGACGGTGGAGGCGGCCTGCGGCAGCGCGGCGGCGAGCAGGTTGACCGGCATCCGCCGCAGGTAGCCGGTGTTGGCGACCGGCTCGCCGGGAATGAACTCCCGGGCCAGCCAGTCCTGGTTCTTCGGGTGTTGCAGCGAGATCCGCAGCTCCCGGGAGTAGAGCTGGATGAGCCGCCGGGCCCGTTCCAGGCACTCTTCCCGGGTACGACCGCCGACCGCGATCCGGTGCCAGCCGTGCGCCCGGGCGGAGTCGACCGGCAGGCCGGTGGTCATCTCGTCGCCGATGATCAGCGCCCGCTTGGCGAGCCGTTCCAGCTCGGGTGGGGCGTCGATGCCGTGCTCGGCGTAGTCGAGCTGCTGGGACCGGATCATCCGGAGCCGGTGCTCCAGGTTCCGGAACGAGTCCCCGGGGCCGAGGATGTCGACCCGGGTGGAGAGCTCCATCGGCCAGGGCAGCCGCTCGTGGAAGTGCAGCCAGGGCTCGTGGCGTTCCGGGATCTCCAGGGGCTCCATCCGCCCGACGGTGAGGACGGCGACGTGTCGCTCCTCGCCGGTCATCCGGTTGACCAGCTTGACCGTGGAGCCGTACGGGGTGCGGTAGCGCTCGATCTGCTCGGTCAGGGCCAGCAGGTCGCCGCGTTCCCACCGCCCGTTGGTGACCGGCGAGAGGGCGCTGGGCGGCGCCATGCAGAGCGCGACCGAGCGGTAGAGCAGCCACTCCAGCTCGTCGGGCGTGACCTGCCGCCCCCGCATGCCGAACGCGCCGAGCACCTCGTCGAACTGTCCCACGGTGCGGCCCAGCTTGCGGCGTTCTCCGTCGGCCACGCCCCGACCGAAGACCCGGAGAATCCGTTCGACCAGGTTGTTCCCGAGTGACCGGCGGGCGAAGGTGACCCCGAGGTAGGTCTGCCCCTCGGCGTGGTTGACCGAGAGCAGGTGACGCTGGGCCGCGACCAGGTGGTCCGACCAGCTCGGGGCGCCAGGGACCGGGGGCAGCGGCGCCGGGGTGTGCGCGTCGATGGTGCGGGCCCACTCGTCGGCCGGGAACGGCCGGGTGGTTCGCCGCAGGTGGAGCCGGAACCCGGCGAGGCCGGCGTACTGCTCGGAGATGGCCCGCAGCAGCGCCTCGCGCTCGGCGTCCGGCCGGAAGGCCCAGCGCACCTCCGGCAGCCAGTACCAGGCGGTGACGGTGTTCGGGGTGAAGGTGAGGTGGCCGGCGATCTCGGTGATCGCGAGTTCGACGGCGGGGTCCCGGTCGCGGAACCGCACCTTCGGGGGGCGGATCGGCTTCGGTTTCGTGAGTGGGGCGGGCCGCGATCGGGCGGGCTTCGCCTCCCCACCCCGGCCGGCCTTCTTCGCCGTACGCTGCTTCGGCGGCACCACCGGCTCCGTGCCGCGGTCCGGGGCCCCGCTCCGGGACCGCGCCGACGGCCCGCCGGGGTCGTCGGGCTCCCGGACCGGCGGAAGCGGCCCGGAGCGCTCGGGTTCGCGCTGGTGCGGCGCGGGTACGGGGGCGGGGCGGGCGGCCTCCGGCACGGGCGGGACGGCCTCCGGTGCGACGCCGGGTGCCGGTCCCGGCTCCGGACCCCATCCGGCGGGACGGCGGGGGGCCGGCGGCGTGTGCGGGGGCCCGGCCGCTACGGGCACGGCCGGGACCGGCACCGTCGCGGCGGGGGGCGGCGCGACGGCGGTCGGGGGTGGCGTCGGCACGCCGCTCGGGGCGACCACCGGCGGCGGGGGCGGGACCGGGCCGGTGCCGAAGAGGTCGAGGAAGGGCGAGTCGATGTCCGGGTGCTCGATCGGCACCGGCCGGGCCGGCTGGGACCGCGTCGGTTGTGGAGTGGGCCGGGGGCGCTTCCGGGCCGGCGGCTGGGGGGCCTGGAAGACGGCGACGCCGCCGTGCCCGGTGTTGCTGAGCAGCGCCGGGTCGTACTCGGTTTCGTCCACATTGTCCGACGTCAGGTAGTCGGAGTGCTGCGTACCGTGACCATGGCTGTCGGCCCGCCGGCCGGCCGGGTACGGCGAACCCGGCGGAGAGGGGCGCGTCATACCCGTGCCTCGCCGCGGTGGGTCACCATCTCGCTCCGCTCGCTCATGACGTCTCCTCGCTCCGTTCATCGTCGTCATGAGCAGGACGAATGAGTCGACTCATTCCGCTCATGTCACCTGCTCCCGGATCCTGATGCGGGACGCGACCAGCCGGGGGTCGCGTTGCTCCTTCGCCGGCTCGCGGGTACGCCGCCAGTCGGTCAAGGCGGTGCGGATGACCATCCGGGCGGGCCGGTCGGGATCGACGTGCCGAAAGATGAATGAGGTGGTGACGATGGCGAGCGCGATCTCCCAGGCGGGGATCAGCTCGACCTTGAACGTGAAGAGCCAGTGGATGAACATGTAGAGCGGCACCAGCACCATGAACAACCCGTACTGCGCGTAGGGCAGGTGCACGGGCAGGGTGTAACCGGGCGGCCCGAGGTAGACCAGGCGGGCCCGATAGATGTCGTCGTCGGTGCGCAGCCGCATCTGTGGTCCGGTGGCTACTCGAAGATCAGGTTGATCAGGTAGTCGCCGACGAAGAACAGGGTCGCCGCGCCGGCGATGAACGCGAGGCCGAGGATCGCGATCGCCGAGCTGGTCAGCACCTTCGAGATCTCGCCGCGGCTGGCCCGCCCGATGAAGATCACCCCGAGCGCGGCGAGCAGGATCGGTGCGATGTTGGTGGCGAAGAAGTTGACGACGCCATCGGTGTTGATGCCTGCGGGCCCCGGATCCTCCCCGGCCACGATCATGATCGAGTGGAGCGCGTGCGTGGCAGTCGGCGACGCCGTCTCCAGCAGCTCCATGGCGAACATCAGAATCCTCCCCGGTGCGGCGGCGGTCGCCCCCGCACAGTTGTGTCGTGCCCGGTCAACCGGGTCGATCGTGGGGTGTTGATCGACCCTGCGTTTCGCAATCACCGCGTACGGTGACGGTTTCTGGGCGTCTTTGTCCTGTTTCGGCCCGTCTCTTAGGCTTCGGCATCTGGCTGATGCGAGCGTACGGCCCGGGTGTGTTCAGAACAAGCGGCGCCGAGTGACACCAATCCGTCCCGACCATCCGTTTTGCCGAGGCTGGTCGGGGTGGGCCGGACGGGCTACCAGGGACGGCCGGTAACGTCGACCCGTGACCGAGTCAGCGCAGCGCCCAACCGCGCCCGGCGGCGGCCGATCCACCGCGATCGCCGACCTCCTCCGTACCCCCGGACCGGTGGTGATGGGCGTACTCAACGTCACCCCCGACTCCTTCTCCGACGGCGGGCGCTACACCGACCTCGACGCCGCCGTCCGGCACGGTGTACAGATGCACCAGGACGGCGCGCACCTGGTGGACGTCGGCGGGGAGTCCACCCGGCCCGGCGCCGACCGGGTCGACGCCGAGACCGAGGCTCGCCGGGTGCTGCCGGTCATCCGGGAACTCGCCGCCGAGGGCGTGCCGATGAGCATCGACACGTACCGGGCCGGCGTCGCCGCCGCCGCGTTGGAGGCGGGCGCCACCGTCGTCAACGACGTCTCCGGCGGCCTCGCCGACCCGGACATGGCCAAGGTGGTCGTCGAGGCCAACTGCCCCTGGATCCTGATGCACTGGCGGGGGCACTCCAAGCGGATGCAGGAACTCGCCCACTACACCGACGTGGTCGCCGACGTGCGGGCCGAGCTGGCCCAGCGGGTCGCCGACGCGCTGGCCGCCGGCGTCGCCGCCGACCGTATCGTGATCGACCCCGGGCTCGGCTTCGCCAAGACGGCCGCCCACAACTGGCAGCTCAGCGCCCGCCTCCCGGAACTGGTCTCCCTCGGCTATCCACTGCTCTTCGCCTCCAGCCGCAAGTCGTACCTGGGCGCGCTGCTGGCATCGCCGGACGGCACGCCCCGGCCGACCGGAGAACGCACCGCGGCCACCGTCGCCACCAGCGTGCTGGCGGTCGCGGCCGGCGCCTGGGGGGTACGGGTGCACGACGTCCGCGAGACCGTGGACGCGCTGGCGGTCTGGGAGGCCACGGGGCGGCCCCGGGTGGTCGGCGCCGCGCCGGACCAGACGACGACGCCGGTCCCGGGACCGGCCGGCGGGAGGGAGCCGCGGTGACCGACCGGATCGTCCTGACCGGACTGCGGGCGCACGGCCGGCACGGCGTCTACGACGTCGAGCGCGCCCAGGGCCAGGACTTCGTCGTCGACGTGGTGCTGGAGCTGGATCTCGCCCCCGCCGGCCGCTCCGACGACGTCGCCGACACCGTGCACTACGGCGAACTCGCCGACCGGCTCGTCGCGATCGTGACCGGCGAACCGGTGAACCTGATCGAGACGCTCGCCGAACGGCTCGCGGCGGCCTGCCTCGCCGACCCCCGGGTCCGCGCCGCGACGGTCACCGTGCACAAGCCACAGGCGCCGATCCCGCACGAGTTCGCCGACGTGGCGGTCACCCTCACCCGGCGGAGGGAGGCGTGACCCGCGCCCTGCTCTCCATCGGCAGCAACCTCGGGGACCGGCTCGACCACCTGCGGATCGCCGTCGACCGGCTGCGTGACGTACTGCTGGTGGCGTCCGGGGTCTACGAGACCCCGCCGTGGGGGGATCCGGACCAGCCGACGTACCTCAACGCGGTGCTGCTGGTCGGCGCGCCCGAGCTGGGGCCGTACGACTGGCTGGCCCGGGCGCGGGCCGCGGAGGAGGCCGCCGGCCGGGTCCGCGACCCGGGACGGCGCTTCGGCCCGCGCACCCTCGACGTCGACGTGATCGCGGTCTGGACCGAGGAGGGCGAGCCGGTGCACAGCGACGACCCGGAGCTGGTCCTGCCACACCCCCGGGCCCACCAGCGGGCGTTCGTGCTCCGGCCGTGGATCGACATCCAGCCGTACGGGCGGCTGCCCGGCCACGGCTGGCTCACCGACCTGCTTGCCGCTGAGCCGGTCGCCAGCGACGTGCTGGACCTGCGCCCTCGGCCGGATCTGCGGCTAGAGTCGGAAACCGAACGAGACACAGGGGGCGAGCCGGCGTAACCGGTCGGCCGCACGGAGTGACGGAGGTGGGGCGGTGACCGACCGGCGGTCCTCGCCGCGTGGGCCGGCGCCCGACCGGGACCGGATGGGTCCGACCAGGCCCGCCACCCTGGTGGTGGCCGGTCTGGCCGCCGCGGCGCTGGCCTGGCTGCTGGTCTCCAGCTTCTACAGCCGGATTCCGCCCCTGCCCTGGCTGCCGACCGCGACCCTGCTCGGCCTCGCCGTCCTGGAGGCGTACGCCGCGGTCAACACCCGCGCCCGGATCGAGCGCAAGCCGGGCCGCGACCCCGTCGACCCGCTGGTCGTGGCCCGGTTCGTCGTGTTGGCCAAGGCGTCGGCGCTGGCCGGGTCGATCTTCGCCGGCTTCTACGCCGGGCTCGACGCCTGGCTGCTCGTCGAGCGGACCCGGGCCGCCTCGAACGACGTCCCGGCAGCCAGCGCCGGCCTCGCCGCGTCCCTGGCTCTGGTCGGGGCGGCGCTCTGGCTCGAGCGGTCCTGCCGGGTCCCCGAGCGTCCGGACCGGGACGCCGCGGACGCCGACCGGGAGCGGCGCGAGCAGCGCTGAGGAGTCCGCTCGACGTCCCGGGCGATGCCCGCCTGACCGCCGACTCGTCGCACATGGGGGGTTACGTCGAGCGGTGGAGCCGAGTACGGTGCCGACCGGGCCATCCATCGGATCAGCGCGATGGGGACCGGTTCCGCCGGATCGGCCCGATGTTCGACCGCTCCGCACCGCCAGGCCGTCCGGGGTGCGGGGGCCCGTACGGGGCGGACGGGACCAGGAGGCGCGGGCGAGATGGCGTACGACGATTCGATCTACCGGCGGCGGGAGGCCGGTGGCGGGGATCCGGTCGGTGCCCGGGAGGAGTCCTGGTACGGCGGCGACGCCGGCTACCGGGACGGCGGCGAGGCACGCGCCGGCTCCACCCACGTCCGGGGCCGGTTCATGGAGAACGCCGCGCCCGACGTACCGGGCGATCCGGAGCCGGCCGAGCCGGCGCGGCGCCGGGGCGTCTCGCCCACCGGGCCGGAGGACGCCTTCGACGACCCGGAGCACGGCGAGCCGGGGCGGGACCGGATGGGCGTGCACCTGCTCTGGGAGCTGGTCCTGCTGGTCGTGGTGGCGGTGCTCGTCTATCTCTGCAACCGGGACTACCCGGGGCTGCTGCGCGGCGATCGGCTCTCCAGCCTGCTGGTCTTTGGCACGGCACTCGGCCTGCTCACCCTCGCCGCCGCCCTGACCCTCCGGATCGGCGCCCCCAACCTCGCCATCGGTCCGGTCGGGGTCGCCGCCGCGCTGCACTTCGCCGAGAACTCCGACCACGGCGTGGTCGCGGTGCTGATCCCGGCGACGCTGATCGCGCTGGTCGGCGGGCTGGTGGTCGCGCTGCTGGTGGCGGGCTTCCACGTACCCGGCTGGGCGGCCAGCCTCGCCGCCGCGCTGGCGGTGGTCGTCTTCATCCAGCAACGGACCGGCCCGGTCGAGGTCCAGGGCGACTACGACCCGCGGCGGCACGCCCTCTACCTGTTCGGCGGGTTCGCGGCGGTCTCCGTCATCGCCGGGCTCTTCGGCAGCGTCACGACCGTACGCCGGCTGGTCGGCCGGTTTCGCCCGGTCGCCGACCCCGCGCTGCGGCGCGGCGCGGCCGCCGGGGTGATCGTCGTGTTCGGCACCGTGCTGTCGATGGTTCTCGCGGTGCTGGCCGGGGTGCTGCTCGCCGCCGGTGGCAGCGGGCGGGTCGCCCCGACGACCGGGTTCGAGTGGACCGGACTGGCGCTCGGGGCCGCGCTGCTCGGCGGGGCCAGCGCCTTCGGCCGGCGGGGCGGGATCGCCGGCGGGCTCCTCGCCGCCACCGCGCTCACCCTCTTCATCTCGTACGCCGACGAGCGGAACCTCGACATCGCGCCGGCGGCGGTCGCCGCGGTCGTGGTGGCGGCCGGGCTGGTGGTGACCCGGCTCGTCGAGACGTACGGCCGGCCCGGCTCGTCCGACGGTGAGGCCGAACCGGAGTGGGAGCCCGAGCCGGCGGGGGTGGCCCGTTCCGGATGGGGCGGCACCCGGAGCGACCCGGTGCCGGAGCCCTGGGGAGTCTCCCCGTCGAGCCACCCGGGTGAGAGCCGGGACCGCTGGGGTGGCGACCGCTGGGGTGTCCCGGAGCGCTGACCAGGGCGGACGGCAGTGCGGGCGGCTAGGCTCGGCGTATGACCGAGTCAGGCTCCGGGCACCGGCCGCCGAGCTTCGCCGAGCTGGACGCGCTCTCCACGGAGGAACTGCGGGAGCGGGCCTTCGCGCTGGCCCGTCGGCGCCGCGATCTCGGGTTCTTCTGGTCGGTGTTCCGGCACCTGCCGAACGCCGACGAGGCGGCGATCCTGGACGGCTCGCCGAACGCCGCCGGCCCCACCGTGGACGAGGCGGTCGCGCTCTGGCGGGAGTTCACCGGGCACGGCTACGAGGAAACCGCGCCGCTGCTGCGGGCCGCCTTCATCGACTACCTGCGGCGGGCCTGAGCCACGACCCGAGGCGTCCGGGTTCTCTTCCTGCTCCCCGGCTCCCAGCCGGCCCGGGCCCGGGTACGCGGTGGCCGGCGGGGCCGCACCTGACGACCGGCCGGTCCGCCGGTTCCGAGCCGGCTAGGGACCGAGGACGCGCTGCCGGCTCAACAGCCCCACCGGCTCCCCGCCCTCGCCGGTCACCCGCGCGCAGTCGGCGCCGGTGCCGAGCAGCAGGGCCAGGGCGTCGTAGAGCGACGAGCCGAGGGGCACGGTCGGCAGCTCCTCCGCGGCCCCGTTCGGCGGGAGCGGGGCCAGCAGGTCGGCGGTGACCGGGGTCACGGCCAGCCGGCGGATGGCCCGGTCGGCACCGACGAACTCGCGGACGAACGGGGTGGCCGGTTCGCCGAGCAGGACGGCCGGGTCCGCGTACTGCTCCAGCCTGCCGCCCTGGGAGAGGACCACGATGCGGTCGCCGAGCCGGACCGCCTCGTCCAGGTCGTGCGTGACCAGCACAATCGTCTTGCGTACCTCGGCCTGTAGCCGCAGGAACTCCTCCTGGAGTCGGGCCCGGGCGATGGGGTCGACGGCCGAGAAGGGCTCGTCCATCAGCAGCACGACGGGATCCGCCGCCAGCGCCCGGGCCACCCCGACCCGCTGTCGTTGCCCGCCGGAGAGTTCGTGCGGGTAGCGCCGGCCGAAGACCGCCGGATCGAGCCCGACCAGGTCGAGCAGCTCGGCGGAGCGGTTCCGGATCCGGGACCGGGACCAGCCGAGCAGCCGGGGCACGGTGCCGACGTTCGCCAGCACGGTCTGGTGGGGGAAGAGGCCGACGTTCTGGATGACGTACCCGATCCGGCGCCGGAGCTCCACCGGGTCGGCGCGGGTCACGTCCTCGTCGCCGAGGAGGATTCGCCCCGAGGTCGGCTCGATCATCCGGTTGATCATGCGCAGCACGGTGGACTTGCCGCAGCCCGAGGGACCGATGAGCACCACCAGCTCGCCGGTACCGACCGTCAGGCTCAACTCTCCGACCGCCACCGTCTCGTCCGAGTACCGCTTGTGCACCCGGTCGAGGGTGATCGCGGCGGTGTCGGGCGTTCCGGGGCTGCCGGCGGCACCGGCGACGCGGGCCTCCGGGGTAACGTCCACGTATGTCCTTCCGCATGATCGCCCAGGAGCGTCCGGGTAACCCGTGGTTCTCCTGGGACTACGTGCAGGGCAACTCCGACACGATCCTCGCCGCGCTGCGGGAGCACGCCGCGCTGACCGCCCAGGCGGTGCTGATCGCCACGGTGGTGGCGATCCCGCTTGCCGTGCTGGCGTACTGGGTCCGGCCGCTCACCGGGCCGATTCTCGCACTCTCCGGGGCGCTCTACACAATCCCGTCGCTGGCGCTGTTCGCCTTCATCGCGCCGTACCTCGGCACCGGCACCTCGACCGTGCTGGTCGGGCTCGTCGTCTACGCCCTGCTGCTGATCATCCGGAACACCCTCGCCGGGCTCAACCAGGTTCCGCCCGAGGTGCGGGACGCGGCCCGGGGCATGGGGTACGGCCGCCTCGCCCAGCTGCTCCGGATCGAGCTGCCGCTCGCGCTGCCCGGCATCCTCACCGGCGTACGGCTCGCCACCGTCTCGACGGTGGCGTTGACGACGGTCGGCGTCCTGGTGGGGCACGGTGGCCTCGGGCAGCTGATCCTCGGCGGGTTCCGCAACAACTTCTTCCGGGCGGAGATCATGACCGGCACCCTGCTCTGCGTGCTGCTGGCCCTGGTCCTGGACCTGCTTCTGGCGGGGGCGGAACGGCTCCTCACCCCCTGGTCCCGTCGGCGGGCGGAGGCCGGGTGAACCCGATCGACCAGGCGGTGCGCTGGCTCAACGACCCGCTGAACTGGACCAATCCCGGGGGGATCCTCGACCGGCTGGTCGAGCACCTGGGGATCTCGGCGGCGGCGGTCGCGCTCGGCTGCCTCGTCGCCTGGCCGCTCGGGCTCTGGCTCGGCCACATCGGCCGGGGCGGCGGCCTGGTGGTGCTGGTCTCCAACGTCACCCTCGCCATCCCGACCATCGCGTTGCTGACGATCCTGCCGCTGACCCCGATCGGGTTCGGCAAGCCTCCGGTGATTCTCGCGTTGGCGGTCTTCGCCGTGCCGCCGCTGCTGGCGAACGCCTACACCGGGATCCGGCAGGTCGACCCGGAGGTACGGGAGGCGGCACGCGGGATGGGCCTGTCCGGCGGGCAGTTGCTGCGTCGGGTGGAGCTTCCGCTGGCGGTGCCGTACCTGGCCGCCGGGTTCCGGACCGCCGCGGTGCAGGTGGTGGCGACCGCCGCGCTCGCCTCGTTCGTGAACGGGGGCGGACTGGGCCAGATCGTGGCGGCCGGGTTCGGCCTCGGCATCTCGGTCGGCGGGGGCCAGATCCTGGCCGGCGGTCTCCTCGTCGCCCTGCTCGCGCTCCTGGTCGAACTGGTCCTTGCGCTGGTCGAGCGGCTGGTGACGCCCCGACCGCTGCGTCGGGCGGTGCGTCGTACCCGCCGTCGGGCCGATCAGCGGGCCACCGCGGCGATCACCGGGTCCTGACCGCTCCGGCCGGTACGGACCCAGCCGTCACGGTCCTGACCGGTCTGGCAGCGGTGCGGACCGGCAATCGCACCTAGGTTTCGTCCCGTTCATGACGGATGCGAGCGGTTGTCCTGAAACCTTTTGTGACGATTCCATGACAAGGCTCGCCGCGACATTGTCGGCTCGAACCAGAGGATGTTTCGTAGACGGCACGGGCGACCGCATGTCGCTCGTCGGACACGCGGCCGGCCCACCCGGGTCGTGCCGGGACACAGGAGGCGGGCGTTTCATGCGGTTACAGACGCGTCTGGCGATCGGCGCCCTCGGCGCCGTGACGGTGGCCGGGATACTCGGCGGTTGCGGGGAGGCCGGTTCCTCGGGCACCCAGGCCCCGGCGACCGGGGCGCAGGGTGCTGGCTGCGCGCCGGTGGCCGGCAGCACGCTCCTCGTCCTCGACGACGACAAGAAGCTCCAGAACAGCGACAACATCATCCCGGCGATCAACAGCCGCGCGGCCCAACCGCCGTTGGTCGCCGCGCTCGACAAGGTCTCGGACAGCCTCGACACCGCGACGCTGATAAAGCTGAACCGGGCTGTTGACGTCGACCGGAAGTCCTCGAAGGTGGCCGCCGAGGAGTTCGCCGCCGCCCACAACCTGACCGCCGGGATCCCCACCGGCGGTAGCGGTTCGATCGTGATCGGGGCGGCGAACTTCAGCGAGAGCCAGACCCTCGGCGAGCTGTACCGGATCGCCCTCACCGCGGCCGGTTACCAGGCCCGGGTCCAGCAGATCGGCAACCGCGAGCTGTACGAGCCCGCCCTGGAGAAGGGCGAGATCCAGGTGGTTCCGGAGTACGCCGCCACCCTGGCCGACTTTCTCAACAACAAGCTCAACCGGCAGCCGGGCGGGGCCACCCCGCCACCGGTCTCCTCACCGGACCTCAACCAGACGCTGAACGCGCTGAAGGCGCTCGGCGAGAAGGTTGGACTCACCTTCGGCAAGGCTTCCGCCGCGCAGAACCAGAACGCCTTCGCGGTCACCCGCGAGTTCGCCGACAGGTACGGCGTCCGGACCCTCAGCCAGCTCGCCGAGAAGTGCTCCGGGACGGCGACCGTCCTCGCCGGACCGCCCGAGTGCCCGCAGCGGCCGAAGTGCCAGGTGGGGCTGGTACAGGTCTACAACTTCCAGGCGGGTCGGTTCAGCTCCTTCGACGCCGGCGGTCCGTTGACCAAGTCCGCGTTGACCCGAGGCGAGGCCAGCGTGGGCCTGGTCTTCTCCTCCGACGGGGAACTCGCCACCGGCTGAGGCGGCGCGACCGCGGCAGGGCGGTGGCAGCGCGGTGGCCGGCCCGTGGAGCCCCCAGGCCCGGTCGCCGCTTCGGTGCCGGCCCAGGGCCGACTCGCCGACGCGTGACCGGCGTCGGGCGCTGTCCACCGGACCCGCACCGGCCTCCCGTTCGTTCGCGACTGTGGGTAGGCTCCACTGCCATGTCGGCCCGCGAGACCTCCGACGAGTCACGCCGCAAGCCACTGCTGACCGTACTCTTCTGGTCGGGGGTCGGACTCGCACCGATGGCGGCCCTGCTGCTCCTGGTCGGTGACGGTAACGGGCCGCTACGGATCGCCGCGGTCCTCGCCGTACTCGCGGTTGTCCTGATCGGACTGTCGATTGCGCTGCGTGGTGACGCCGACAGCGTTCGGGTGGAGCTGGAGGAAACCCTCCTGGAGGAACTCGACGACCTGCGCGGCGAACTCCGGGGCGAGATCGCCACCGCCGCCCGGAACACGCACAGGACCCTCGGTGAGCGACTGGACGAGGTGCAGGGCAGCGTCGAGGCGCTGCGGGGCCAGCTCGAGGCCGTCCGGTCCGGCCAGGATCCGGGCCGGGTGAGTGCGGGTGCGGCCGTACCCGTGGCGGCCGGCGCGGCGGCACCGGCGGCCCGGGACGCGAACGACTCCGCGCCGACCGGCCGTGCGTCGGCCAGGCATGCGCAGGGCAGCGCCGGTCCGGATCGTTCCGACGTGGCCGAGGGCGGTCGGGGTCGTGCGGCCGTGACCTGGGCGGACAGCCCGCGCGAGGAGGCCGTGCCGGCGGGGTCGGCGGGACGCCGCGGCGGCGCGGCCCGGGGCGCGGAGTACGGCTCGCCGCGCGGCGCGGAGTACGGCTCCGGACGGGACGACGACCGGTACCCCGACGACCCGAGGTCCCCCTACGACGAGGACGACCACCCCGACGGCCGTCGGCGCGGCCGGGGCAGGGGCCGGTACGAGCGGCCCGACGGGCCGGCCGCCCCGGGGCCCGGCACGTACGGGCATTCCGGCGGCGGACCGGAGGCATACTCCGGCGGCGCGCAGTGGCCGCCGCCCGGCGGTGCCCAACACGGGGCGACGGGCAGCCTGCCCCGGCTCGGCCCCGGCGTCGTCCAGCACACCGAGACCGTCCAGGTGACCACCCGGCACACCATCGTCGGCGCCGCCGACGAGGACTTCCACCCCGGCACCGTCTACGGCGGCGGCACCTACGGCACCGTCTACGGCGGTGGCCGGTCCGGCGGCACCTACGGCGGCGGGGTGTACGGCGGTCGGGGCGATCGGCCCGACGACCGGGACGTCGACTTCCCCGACGATCGCGCCGAGGAACCGGAGGAACGGCCGCGCCGGGGTCGCCGGGGCGGTGAACCGGACGAGGGTGGCTCCGGTGGCCGGCGCTTCGCCGGCGTGCGCCTCGGCGACTTCGGCCTCGGCGAGATGCCGTGGCGGAACCGGTCGGCGGAGCCCGACCCCGACCTGGTGACCGGCGATCCCGCCGACGACTCCTACTGGTCCGAGCTGCGCTCGGACGACCGGTGGCCCGCAGCCAGGGACGATGACCAGGGTCAGGAGCTCCGGATGGGCCAGCGGCGGGCCTCGGTCCGCGCCGACGAGTCCGGAGTGGAGATGCGGGTCGAGGACCGCTGGGCCGAGGTCCGCCACGGCGACGAGCGCGGTCGGAGTCGCCGCTGGTCCGACGCCGACGACGAGCGTCGCCCGGGCCGCCGCTGGTCCGACGCCGACGACGAACCTGGCGGCCCGACCGATCGGTCTGGGGCGGGACGCTGGGGCGGAGACAGGGACGACCGGCGGCCCGATCCGCGGGCCGGCCGGGGGCGGAGCTCCTGGGACGACCCGGATGTCGGTCGCGGTTCGGGCCGGCGGGGCGCGTCCGCGCCCGCGCTGCCGGCCGGAGGTGTCGACCCGGTCAGCGCCTGGGCGCCGTCCGGCGCCGAGTGGGGGCCACGACGGTCACCTGAGCCCGAGCCGGTGTCGCGGGGGCGGCGGCACCGGGACGACGAGGAGTACGGCTACCCGCCGGACGACGAGGCACCCCGGGCCGGCGGGACCCGGCGGAGCGCCGACTACGGATACGGCGCCGACTACGGCTACCGCTGACCGGTGCGGTGTCGTCCCCGCTCCCGTCGCACGCGTACCGCCGATCGGCTCACTTGTCGATGTCGCCGACGACGAAGAACATCGATCCGAGGATCGCGATCAGGTCCGGCACCAGGCAGCCGGGCAGCAGCGTGGTCAGGGCCTGCACGTTGGCGTACGAGGCGGTGCGCAGCTTCATCCGCCATGGCGTCTTCTCGCCCCGCGACACGAGGTAGTAGCCGTTGATCCCGAGGGGGTTCTCGGTCCACGCGTACGTGTGCCCTTCCGGGGCCTTGACGACCTTCGGCAGCCGGACGTTCACCGGCCCGCGGATCCGGTCGACCTGCTCCAGGCACCGCTCGGCGAGGTCGAGGGAGACGTACACCTGGTCGAGCAGCACCTCGAACCGGGCGTGGCAGTCCCCGGCGGTCCGGGTCACGACCGGCACCTCCAGCGACCCGTACGCCAGGTAGGGCTCGTCACGGCGCAGGTCGAAGTCGAGCCCGGAGGCGCGGGCCACCGGTCCGGAGGCACCGTACGCGGCGGCGTCGGCGGCGGAGAGCACCCCGATCCCGACCGTACGGGCGAGGAAGATGTCGTTGTGCCGGATCAGCCTGTCCAGGTCGGGCAGGCGACGCCGGACCTCGCCGATCGCCGCCCGGGCCCGGCGGGTCCAGCCGGCCGGCACCTCCTCCTTGAGCCCGCCGATCCGGTTGAACATGTAGTGGATCCGGCCGCCGGAGACCTCCTCCAGCACCGCCTGCAGGGTCTCCCGCTCGCGGAACGCGTAGAACATCGGCGTGATCGCGCCGATCTCCAGGGGGTACGAGCCGAGAAACATCAGGTGGTTCAGCACCCGGTTGAGTTCGGCGAGCGCGGTACGCAGCCAGACCGCCCGCTCGGGGACCTCGATCCCCATCAGCCGCTCGACCGCGAGGACCACGCCCAGCTCGTTGGAGAACGCGGACAGCCAGTCGTGCCGGTTCGCCAGGACGATGATCTGCCGGTAGTCGCGGACCTCGAAGAGCTTCTCCGCACCCCGGTGCATGTAGCCGACGATCGGTTCACAGGAGACCACCCGTTCGCCGTCGAGCACCAGCCTGAGCCGGAGTACGCCGTGCGTCGACGGGTGCTGCGGCCCGATGTTGAGCACCATGTCGGCGGTGTCGAGGCCCGTGCCGGTGCCGACGGTCAGCTCCCGCAGTGCCCCGGTGTCGGCTGTCATGTCGGACATCGTGCCACGCCACGAAGTCCATCGCCGTCGTCCGGTCAGGCCCTCCCGCCGTGCGGCTCTCCGGCCGGGGCGTCGCCGACCGGCTCGAGGGTGGGTCCGACGTCCGGCTCGGGGTTCGCGCCGCCGGCGGTTTCGGCGGCGGTGATGAGCCGGTGGCCGGAGGCGAGTACGGCGATGGCCAGTATGAAGGCGAATCCGCCCAGGTAGAACGGGATGCTCAGGTCTGTCGCGTCGGCGAGCTTGCCCGCGGCGTACGGGGCGAGGCCGCCGCCGATGAACCGGACGAACCCGTACGCGGACGAGGCGACCGGCCGTTCGACCGGCGAGACCAGCATGACGGCCTGGGTGGTCAGGGTGTTGTTGATGCCGATGAACGCGCCGCTGAGGATGACCGCGACGATGACGGCGGCCGGGGTCTCCACGCCGAGCCCGATGACCGCCATGACGACGCCGAGGCCGATCAGGTTGACGTAGAGGACGGGCGCGGTGCCGAAGTGTGCCTGCAGGCGCGGCGCGACGAGGACGCTGAAGATCGCGACCAGCAGACCCCAGCAGGTGAAGACGAGGCCGAGCTGGTGGGCGTTCAGTTCCATCGGGTACGGCGCGTACCCGAGCATGGTGAAGAAGCCCCAGTTGTAGCAGAGGGCCATGACCGCCATGATCAGCAGTCCCCGGTGCCGCAGCGCCTTCAGCGGCGCCGCCAGCGACGTACGCCGGGCTGGCCGGGGCAGGGCCGGGACGGTGACGAGCGTGGCGGCCAGGGCGATGAACATCAGCGCCGCCACCCCGAAGAACGGCCCCCGCCAGCTGATGCTGCCGAGTTCGCCGCCGAGGAGCGGGCCGACCGCGATGCCGAGCCCCAGCGCGGTCTCGTAGAGGATGATCGCGCCGGCGAAACCGCCACTGGCGGATGACACGATGACCGCGAGGCTGGTGGCGATGAACAGGGCGTTGCCCAGCCCCCAGCCGGCGCGGAACCCGACGATTCCCCCGATCGAGTCCGACGTTCCGGCGAGCGCGGCGAAGATGACGATCAGGGCGAGACCGATCACCAGGGTACGTTTGCCGCCCAGGCGGCTGGACACCCAGCCGACCACCAGCATCGCCACGGCGGTGACGACCAGGTAGCTGGTGAACAGCAGGGACACCTGGCTCGGTGTCGCCTTCAGGTTGGCCGCGAGCGCCGGCAGGATCGGGTCGACGAGCCCGATGCCCATGAACGAGATGACGCACGCGAACGCCACGGCCCAGACGGCTCGGGGCTGTCGGAACGGGTTCGCGGCCTTGTCGGGTGGTGCGGTCATGCGGGTTTTCCTCGCTGGTCGTCCTGGTTTCGCTGCGGTTCGCCGGTGGGTGTGTCGGCGAGCTGGGTGTCGACGAGCCGGGCGAGCGCGGGCAGCGCCGCGACGATCGCCGCCCGGTCCGCGGGGTCGAGCTGGCCGAGCAGGTGCGACAGCGCCTCGGCGCGCTGGGCCCGGCGGCGGTGGAGCAGCTCGACGCCGGCCTCGGTCGCCTCGACCAGCACGCCCCGCCGGTCGGTACTGGTGGCGGTGCGGCGTACCAGGCCCTCGCGTTCGAGCCGGCTGACGAGCTGGGTCATCCCCGGCTGCGAGACACGCTCGGCGTCGGCCAGCTCGGTGAGCCGCCGTGGGCCCTCCCGAACCAGCCTGGCCAGCAGCGAGGCGGCGGCCATGCTCAGGTCGCCGAGGGTGGTGAGTTGCCGGACGAAGCGGACGAGCCGTTCGAACACGGCGGCCAACTCGGCTCCCTCGCCGACATGATTCATAACGTCATTATGAACATTGCCGCTTCCGGGCCGCACCGTGAGCTGGCTGACGCCGTCCGCGCCGTCGGGTCGCCGACCGGTCGTTCAGCGAGAACACGGTCGGCAAGGAACGTGGTCAGCGAGGAACGCGGATCACCGGCCCGGTCACCGAGCCTGCGGCGGCGCCTCCGCTGGCGCCTCCGCCGGCCAGGGCGGCAGGACCGCCGCCGGGGCGATCCCGACCGGCTGGAACAGCCACCAGTGGCCGCCGAGCCCGGCCGGGTCGGTCAGCTCGGCCGCCGTCGACGCGGCGGCGAGGGCGCGGACGTAGCCGGCGGGATCGGTCGAGGCGAGAGCGAGCGGTGGGCGGGCGCCGTCGACGCCGAGGGCCCGCAGGGCGGCGCGCTGGCGCACCAGGGCGTACGGCAGCCCGGCCACCGCCGACCCGGCCGCCGCGACCGAGTCGATCGCGACGTGGGCGGTCAGGTCACAGCGCCCGTCCGGCACCGGCGGCACCTGGCGGCCGTCCCGGAACCCGGTGAGGGTGCCGTACGGCGGTCGGGCCTGGCGCAGGTGCCCGTAGTCGACGGCGAGGGCCAGCCCCCGGTCCAGCGCCGCCACGGCGGCGGCCCAGGCGTCGTCGCGGGGCAGACCGATCTCGGCCCGTTCCGGAGCCTCGGCCGGGGCCGCTGCCCCGGACCACCCGGGCGCCGGCTCCGGGGCCGGCCACCACCGGGCGAGCCAGTCCGCCTCGGCGCCGTCGACCGGCCCGCCGGCCGACTCGACGCCGGTGGCGGGCTCGACCAGCACCCGGCGCCACCCGGTCGGCCCGGACTCCACCACCTCCAGCGGCACGTTGTCCAGCCACTCCGTGCCGAGGAGCAGCCCGACGACCCGCTCCGGCAGGTCGGCCCGCCAGTCGATCGCCGGGGCCAGCTCCGGTGGACGCGGGGCGAGTTCGACGGCGGTGAGCCGGAGCCGGTCGGCGAGGCCGGAAGGGGCGAGCCGGGCCAGGGTGGTCAGCAGTTCGCCCCGGCCGGCGCCGACGTCGACCACGTCCAGCCGGTCCGGCCGACCGAGCGCGGCGTCGAGACGGTCCAGCAGCCGTACCAGCGCGGTGCCGAGCACCGGCACGACGTGCGCGCTGGTCCGGAAGTGCGCCGCCGGCCCGGCCCCGGCGACGAAGAAGCCGCCCTCGCCGTACAGCGCGGCCGACATCGCCGCCGCCCAGCCGATCGCCACCGATCCAGGCTATGCGTCGCCGCGCATCCCGGTTCCTCCGCCGTACCGCGGCCCACACCGCTGCCGCCCGGCCACGCGGCATTCCCGTACCCCGCCGGTCCGGCCCGGCCGTCGTGGGTCGCGGCGGGGGCACCGGCGGCGGTGAAGGTGTTCACAACCACGTGGTCGAGATCGGGCCCGACGGCGCATACTTGCGATCGACCGGTACCACTTGTCGAGGACTGGATCATCATCATGAGCGCATCGCCGCGCCCGGGCTCCGCCACGCCCGGAGGGCTGGCTCCGCCGTCCGGCGTCGAGCCGGCGACCACGGCTCCGCAGAGCCACGCCGGGCCCACCGGCACCGGGCCGGCCGTCCCTGGCGCGCCCGACGCCACCGTTCCCACCACCCCGCCGCGCCGGCTCACCGTCGGGATCGTCGGTGCCGGACGGGTCGGGCCCGTGCTCGGCGCCGCCCTGGCCCGGGCCGGCCATCGGGTGGTCGCCATCACCGGCGTCTCGACCGCCGCCCGGGAGCGGATCGCCCGGCTGCTTCCCACCGCCGCCGTCCGGCCCGCCGACGAGGTGGCCCGAGCCGCCACCGACCTGCTGCTGATCGCCGTACCGGACGATGCGCTCGCCGGGGTCGTGACCGGGCTCGCCCGGACCGGCGCGCTGCGCCCCGGGCAGGTGGTCGCACACACCTCGGGGGCGCACGGCACCGGCGTGCTGGGGCCGGTCCGGGCGGTCGGCGCCCTGCCGCTCGCCCTGCACCCCGCGATGACCTTCACCGGCACCGCCGACGACCTCACCCGGCTCCCCGGCATCTCGTACGGCGTCACCGCCCCGGTGCCGCTGCGCGCGTACGTGGCACGACTCGTCGCCGACCTGGGCGGCGTACCGGAGTGGATCTCCGAGTCGGACCGGCCGCTCTACCACGCGGCGCTCGCGCACGGCGCCAACCACCTGGTCACCCTCGTCAACGAGGCGGCCGACCGGCTCCGCGACGCCGGGGTCGGCGACCCGGCGAAGGTGCTCGGGCCGCTGCTGACGGCCGCCCTGGAGAACGCGTTGCGGCTCGGCGACGCGGCGCTGACCGGGCCGGTGTCCCGGGGCGACGCCGGAACCGTCGCCCGGCACCTGGACCGGCTCGCCGTGGCCGCACCCGACTCGGTGCCCAGCTACCTCGCGCTGGCCCGCCGCACCGCCGACCGGGCGATCGCCGCCGGCCGGCTCCGGCCGGTCGACGCCGAGTCGCTGCTCGGCGTGCTCGCGGACCGGGATCGGGAGGTCGCCCGCGACCGGGTGGACGCGCCCGGCCGCCGGGCCGGAACGACGGGTGGGGCCCGATGACCGAGGTGCTCCGGACCAGGGCCGAACTCGCCTCCGCACTGGCCTCCCGCTCGGGAACGCTGGCGGTGGTGATGACCATGGGCGCCCTGCACTCGGGCCACGAGGCGCTGCTGCGCGCGGCCCGGGAGCGGGCGGACGACGTCCTCGCGACGATCTTCGTCAACCCGCTCCAGTTCGGGCCGAACGAGGACTTCGACCGCTATCCCCGGACCTTCGACGCCGACCTGGCGGTCTGCGCGGCCGCCGGGGTCCGGTACGTCTTCGCGCCGTCCCGGGAGGAGATGTACCCGGACGGCGAGCCGATGGTCCGGGTCAACCCGGGCGGCCTCGGCGAGGAGCTGGAGGGGGCGAGTCGGCCGGGCTTCTTCACCGGTGTCCTGACCGTGGTGCTGAAGCTGCTGAACCTGATCCGCCCGGACGTCGCGTTCTTCGGCGAGAAGGACTACCAGCAGCTCGTCCTGGTCCGGCGGATGGTCCGGGACCTGGCGTTGGACGTGGAGATCGTCGGGGTGCCGACGGTACGGGAGCCGGACGGGCTCGCCCTCTCCAGCCGGAACCGGTACCTCTCCGCCGCGGAGCGGACCGCCGCGCTGAGCCTCTCGGCCGCGCTGCGGGCCGGGGCGGAGGCCGCCGCTGCGGGCCGGGGCGCCGACGGCGCGCTCGCCGCCGCCTTCCGGGCCTTCGGTGCGGGCGCCGGTGGCGGTACGCCCGACGCGGTCACCGGCCCGGCCACCGGCTCCGCTGCCCCGACCACCGCCGGTGAGTCCGGTGCCGGCGCGCCCGCCGGCTCGCCGGCCGCGGGTGGGTCGGACGGCGCCGCCCCGGCGGCCCGGCTCGACTACCTGGTGCTGACCGATCCCGAACTCGGGCCGCCGCCGGCGACCGGTCCGGCCCGGATGCTGATCGCCGCCTGGGTCGGCACCACCCGATTGATCGACAACATGCCGGTGGAACTGGCGCCGGTCACCCCGGAGGGATAACCCGATGCTCCGTACCATGCTCAAGTCGAAGATCCACCGGGCCACGGTGACCCAGGCCGACCTGCACTACGTCGGGTCGGTCACCGTCGACGCCGACCTCCTCGACGCCGCCGACCTCCTCCCCGGCGAGCAGGTCGCGATCGTGGACGTGACCAACGGGGCGCGACTGGAGACGTACGTGATCCCGGGCGAGCGGGGCAGCGGGGTGCTCGGCATCAACGGCGCCGCCGCCCACCTGGTCCACCCCGGCGACCTGGTCATCCTGATCTCGTACGCCCAGCTCGACGACGCCACCGCCCGGACGTACCAGCCGCGGATCGTCCACGTTGACGCGCGGAACCGGATCATCGAGCTGGGCGCCGATCCGGCCGCGGCGGTGCCGGGGATGGTCGGCGACCCGGTCCGGGGAGACGCGCTCGCCGCACATTGATCTTCCTGTTCGGGTGACCGCTCCGGTTACCGTAAGGTGCAACCGGACGGTGGCCCGTGGGGAGGGACGCATGCGGCGATGGATGACGGCCCTGGCGCTGGCCGGGGTTGTTGGCCTGGTCCTCGGCGGCTGCGGAGCTCCGGGCGGTGCCGACGGCAACCTCGTCGACGACTGGGCCGCGATCGGCGAGCCGAAGATGTTCGTCCCGACGCCCGAGACGTGCCATCCGGCCGACTTCGTCGAGACGGTGTACCTGTCGTCGTACTTCCCCGTCGACTGCTCCGTCAGCCACCGGGTCGAGACCGTCCACGTGGGAACCTTCACCGGCGCGCTCGACAGTGCCGCACCGCCGGCCAGGGGCTCGGCGCCGCGCCGCGCCGCGTACGCGGAATGTGACCGGCAGGCGCGGGGCTTTCTCGGCGCGGACTGGCGGGTGGCCCGGCTCTGGCTCGGGGTGGCGATCCCGTCGGAACGAGCCTGGCTCGCCGGCGCCCGCTGGTTCCGCTGCGACCTCGTGGAAATGATCGAGGTCGAGGAGAACAACATCTCGACCACCCGAACCGGCAGCCTCAAGGGAGCGCTGCGCAGCCCCGGGCCGCTGCACCTCACCTGCTACCACACCACGCTCGACCGCAACGACCAGATTGACCGGATGCCCGCCGTCGACTGCGACGAGCGGCACAACAGCGAGTTCGCCGGGGTGTGGCGGGCGCCGGAAGACCTGGGGTACCCGGACGCGGAACGGGACTGGCAGGACTTCTACGACGGCTGTTACCGCGTCGTCGCCCGGTACGTCGAGGTGCCGCAGAGCAGTGTCCGGTTCCGTACCGGGATCGTGGCGCTGCCGGGCCGGCCGGACGACTGGGAGGCCGGTGACCGGGGCGTGCGCTGCTACCTCTGGATCTCGGACGGCCGGTTCACCCGCTCGCTCAAGGGCGCGGGCCCGGCAGGACTGCCGATCCGGACCGGGTGACGCCCGCGTCGGCCCGGCCGGGGTCGCACGCCCGGGACGCCGTACCGGCTCGGCGCCGGCGTTCCCGGCCAGCCGTGCCCGCCCGGGCCTGGCTCGAAGGCCCGGCTGACCAGTCGGGTCGACCCGGCGCCAGCCGCCGACCGGGGGTGGTACGCCACCGGGCCGAGAGCGTCGCCACTTTCTCCGCCCCCGGCCCACCGGACGAATCCGTTTCGGGTTGACTGGAGGGATGCGCCTTCCGACCCTCGACCTGCCGGTGCTGCCCCGGTTGCTGACCGCGCCGCCGCCCGGCTGGGTGGAGACCACCGACGTGGTGGTGGTCGGGTCGGGCATCGCCGGGCTCACCGCCGCGCTGCACCTGCGGGAGGCGGGGCTGCACGTCACCGTCGTCACCAAGGTCAATATCGACGACGGCTCGACCCGGTGGGCCCAGGGCGGCATCGCGGCCGTACTCGACCCGCTGGACACCCCCGCGGCGCACGCCGCGGACACCGAGGTGGCCGGGGTCGGGCTCTGCGATCCGGACGCGGTCCGGGTCCTGGTCGAGGAGGGGCCGACCCGGTTGCGCGAGCTGATCCGGGTGGGCGCCGAGTTCGACCGCAATCCGGACGGCTCGCTGATGCTGACCCGCGAGGGTGGCCACCACGCCAACCGGATCGTGCACGCCGGTGGTGACGCGACCGGTGCCGAGGTCCAGCGGGCCCTGCACGCGGCGGTGGGACGGGACCCCTGGATCCGGCTCGTCGAGCACGCGCTCGTCCTGGATCTGCTCCGGGCTCCCGGCGACGGGCCGGACGGGCTCGGCCGGGCCTGCGGGGTCACCCTGCACGTGCTCGGCGAGGGGACCGAGGACGGCGTGGGTGCGATCCTGGCCCGGGCGGTGGTGCTGGCCACCGGCGGGATGGGCCAGATCTTCGCCGCCACCACCAACCCGGCGGTCTCCACCGGCGACGGGGTGGCGCTCGCCCTGCGGGCCGGTGCGGCCGTGACCGACCTGGAGTTCGTCCAGTTCCATCCCACCGCGCTGATCCGGCCGCCCGGGCCGGACGCCCCGACCGCTGCCGCGCAGCAGCCCCTGGTGTCGGAGGCGCTGCGGGGCGAGGGAGCGTACCTGGTCGACGCCGACGGAAAGCGGTTCATGGTCGGCCAGCACGAACTCGCCGAGCTGGCGCCCCGGGACGTGGTCGCGAAGGGCATCCACCGGGTGCTGCTGGCCACCGGTGCCGACCACGTCTACCTGGACGCCCGGCACCTCGGCCGAGACTTCCTGCACCGGCGGTTCCCCACCATCGTCGCCTCCTGCCTGGCGGCCGGGATCGACCCCGCGGTCGACCCGATCCCGGTCGCGCCGGCCGCCCACTACGCCTCCGGCGGGGTCCGGACCGACCTGTACGGGCGGACCAGCATCCCCGGCCTGTACGCCTGCGGCGAGGTGGCCTGCACCGGGGTGCACGGCGCCAACCGGCTGGCCAGCAACTCGTTGCTGGAGGGGCTGGTCTTCGCCCGCCGGATCGCCGAGCACCTCAGCCGGGAGCTGCCGGAACCGGCCGAGCCGGCGCCCACCGGCGCGTGGCGCGGCGCGGCGGGCTGGGTGGTCGACCCGGGGATCCGGCCGGCGCTGGCCCGGGCGATGAGTCGGGGGGCCGGTGTGCTCCGGTCGGCGGAGACGCTGCGCGCCACCGCCGCCGAACTGGTGACCCTCGGCGCCACCCGGGGCACGCCCCGGACCGCGAGCTGGGAGGCGACGAACCTGATCACGGTCGCCGCGGCCCTGGTCAACGCGGCCTACGCCCGGGAGGAGACCCGCGGCTGCCACTGGCGGGAGGATCACCCGGGGACCCGGGACGAGTGGCTCGGACACCTGGTCGGGTCGATCGACCCCGCCGGCAGGCTGGCCCAGCGCTGGGAGGCGCTGGACCGACCGGCGTGACCGGAGGTGGGAGGGCGCGGAAAGCCGGGCGGCGTGACGGGACGGGCGTGACGGATCCCGGTGGTCCGGCCCGGCGACGGGTGACCGACCCGTGCCCGGCTGGGACGGAGTGCGAGGCGGCGTACGGGAGGACGAGGGAGGCGGGATGGTGACGGACCCGACGGGGCGGGCGCTGCGGGCCGCCGGGCTGGACCCCGCGGAGGTGGAACGGATCGTCCAGAACGCGCTGGACGAGGACCTGGGACCCGAGCGCCGCGACGTGACCAGCATGGCGACGATCCCGGCCGACCAGGTCGACACCGCCGACCTGGTGGCTCGGGCGGACGGCGTGGTCGCCGGCCTCGCCGTGGCCGCGGCCGTCTTCGACGTCACCGGCGCGGGTGCGGTCCGGTTCGCGGCGGTGGCGGCGGACGGCGACCGGGTACGCCGAGGCGACGTGCTGGCGACGGTGACCGGGCCGACGCGGGCGCTGCTGACCGCCGAGCGGACCGCGCTGAACCTGCTCTGCCGGATGTCCGGGGTGGCGACGCACACCCGGGCCTGGGTCGAGGCGCTGGCCGGCAGCAAGGCGACCGTGCTGGACACCCGGAAGACCACCCCGGGCCTGCGGACGCTGGAGAAGTACGCGGTCCGGGCCGGTGGCGGCGCCAACAAGCGGATGGGCCTGTACGACGTCGCCATGATCAAGGACAACCACAAGCTGGCGGCCGGCGGCATCGCCGCGGCGTACCGGCGGGTGCGGGAGGCGTTCCCGGAGGTGCCTATCCAGGTCGAGGTGACCACGGTGGCCGAGGCCATCGAGGCGGTGGAGGCCGGGGCCGACTTCCTGCTCTGCGACAACATGACGCCGGCGGGACTCGCCGAGGTGGTGGCCGCCGTGGGCGACCGGGCCGAACTGGAGGCGACCGGGGGACTGACTCTGGCCACCGCCGCCGAGTACGCCGCCACCGGCGTCGACTACCTCTCGGTTGGGGCGCTCACCCACTCCTCCCCTATCGTGGACATCGCGATGGACCTCCGGCCGCGTTGACGTGGGCCGGTGCGGGACGAACCTCTCCGGCCGGACGGTGTGGGCCGGCCGGCACGACCTCGGGGCTTCGGGGCTGACGAATGCTGCTGTGTATCGACATCGGTAACACCAACACGGTCCTGGCGACCTTCGAGGGCGACAAGCTGGTCCACTCCTGGCGGATCAAGACCGACGCCCGCTCGACCGCGGACGAGCTGGGGCTGAAGTTCCGGGGCCTGCTCGCGGGCGACGCGGTCGAGATCACCGGCGTCGCCGCCTGCTCGACCGTGCCGGCCGCGCTGCGCTCGCTGCGGACGATGCTGGCGCGGTACTACACGGACGTCCCGAACGTGATCGTCGAGCCCGGAGTGCGCACCGGCGTGCAACTGGCGATCGACAATCCGAAGGAGGTCGGTGCGGACCGGGTGGTGAACACCCTGGCCGCGTACAGTCTCTACGGCGGGCCGTCGATCGTTGTCGACTTCGGCACCACCACCAACTTCGACGTGATCAGCGGGCGGGGGGAGTTCCTCGGCGGGGCGTTCGCGCCCGGGATCGAGATCTCGTTCGACGCGCTCGCCGCGCGCGCGGCCCAGCTGCGAAAGGTTGAGCCGGCGGCACCCCGCTCGGTGATCGGCAAGAACACCGTGGAGTGCCTCCAGGCCGGGATGTACTTCGGCTTCGCCGGCCAGGTGGACCGGATCGTCGAGCGGATGATCGAGGAGCTGGGCGAGGCGCGAGCGGTGATCGCCACGGGCGGGCTGGCGCCGCTGGTGATCGGTGAGTGTCGGACCATCACCCACCACGAGCCGATGATCACGCTGATCGGACTTCGGATGGTCTACGAGCGCAACCGCTGAGCCGCCCACCCTCGGAACGGGCGCGCGGCGGTGCGCCGTCCGGGCCGGCCCGGGGGCCCCTACGGCCCGGCCGACCGCCGGTCCGGGCACCCCGACCGCCCGGCCGACCGCCGGTCCGGGGTTGGGCCGGCCGGTACGGTCGCCCGCGCCCGTGGCCCGGCCGAACGAGCGGGTGCGGGTGTGTGATCGACCATGGCATCGCGGTTATCCCGCTGCCTGTCCGGCCGGCCCTTGAGTACGCTCGGGGCCGAACTCCGCCGACAATTCCCGAGGAAGCATCCGTGAGCCAGCAGATTCCCCAGCCCGCCGACCCTGCCGACGACCTTCCCGAGCAGATGCGGGTGCGCCGGGAGAAGCGGGAGCGCATGCTCGCCGACGGCGTCGAGCCGTATCGCCTGGGATATCCGCGTACCGCCACCCTGGCCGAGATCCGGGCCCGATACGCGGATCTCCCGACCGACACCGCCACCGGCGACACCGCCGCGGTCACCGGTCGGGTGATCTTCGTCCGGAATACCGGGAAGCTCTGCTTCGCCACGCTTCGGGACGGGGACGGCACCGAATTGCAGGCCATGCTCTCGCTGGACCGGGTCGGCCCGGAACGGCTCGAAGAGTGGAAGCGGCTGGTGGACATCGGCGACCACGTCGGCGTGACGGGCGAGGTCATTACCAGCCGTCGGGGCGAGCTTTCCGTACTCGCCGATTCCTGGTCGATGACCTCCAAGGCGCTCCGGCCGCTGCCCGTGGCACACAAGCCGTTGAGCGAGGAGGCGCGGGTCCGGCAGCGTTACGTGGATCTGATCGTCCGGCCGCAGGCCCGCCAGATGGTGCGGACCAGGGCGGCGGCCGTGCGCAGTCTGCGCGATTCGCTGCATGCCCGGAGTTTCATCGAAGTGGAAACCCCGATGCTCCAGACGCTCCCGGGCGGGGCCACCGCGCGGCCATTCGTGACGCACAGCAATGCACTGGATACCGATCTGTATCTGCGAATCGCGCCGGAGCTTTATCTCAAGCGGGCGGTGGTTGGCGGCATCGACCGGGTCTTCGAGATCAACCGGAACTTCCGCAATGAGGGTGTCGACTCCTCGCACTCGCCGGAGTTCGCGATGTTGGAGGCGTACCAGGCGTACGGCGACTACGACACCGTGGCCGAGCTGGTCCGTGACCTGGTGCAGGAGGCCGCGCTCGCGACGGCCGGGTCGCACGTCGTGACGCACGCGGACGGCACCGAGCTCGACCTGGGCGGCCGGTGGCGGTCGGTGACCCTCTACGGGTCGCTCTCCGCCGCGCTGGGCGAGGAGGTGACAATCCGGACGCCCATGGCCGACCTGCTGCGCTACGCGGAGAAGGTGGGACTGGCCGTCGACCCCACGTGGGGCCCGGGCAAGCTCGCGGAGGAGCTTTTCGAGGAACTCGTGGTGCCGGGTCTGCGCGAGCCCACGTTCGTCCGGGACTACCCGGAGGAGACCAGTCCACTGGTCCGCCAGCACCGGGCCGAGCCGGGGCTCACCGAGAAATGGGATCTCTACGTGCTGGGATTCGAGCTGGCTACGGGCTACTCGGAGCTCGTCGATCCCGTGGTACAGCGGCAGCGGCTGGTGGCCCAGGCGCAGCAGGGGGCCCGGGGAGACGACGAGGCGATGCGGCTCGACGAGGACTTCCTGCGCGCGTTGGAGTACGGAATGCCACCGACCGGGGGCTTGGGAATGGGAATCGATCGGCTGCTGATGACCCTCACCGGCCTGGGAATTCGGGAAACCATCCTGTTCCCGATGGTCCGCCCGGAGTAGTAGTCCTTCCCGTACACCGAGCGACTTCGGTCCTGGCTTGTCCCCGAGTTAGGCAGGGTGAGGCGGCGCAGTTCGGTCACGGCTCGTCGCGTGGTTTCGCCCTGCTATTGACGGAGCAAGCATCTCGCGAGCTATTGTGCTCTTGTTTGCGGAGAACCTGCTCGAAAGGATAGCGACGCGTGGCCAAGCAGATCATTCACAAGCTGGTCGATGACCTGGACGGCGGAGACGCGGACGAGACCGTCAAGTTCTCGCTCGACGGCGTGCAGTACGAGATCGACCTGTCGAGTAAGAACGCCAGCAAATTGCGGGAGCTATTCGCCCCGTACGTCGCTGCCGGGACCAAGGTCGGCCGGGGCGGAGTGGTCGTCGGTGGTCGTGCCGCCCGAGGCCGTGGCGGTGCTACCGCCGACCGGGAGCAGAACAAGGCGATCCGGGCCTGGGCCAAGAAGGAAGGCAAGGAGATCTCCGACCGTGGGCGTATCCCTCAGGAGATCGTGGACGAGTACCACGCCAAGGCCGGTCGCTAGCCGAAGCCACCGCCGGATGCGGGGTGGTTGCGGGCTTTCGCCCCACCCGCCCCGCATTCGACATTTTTAGGGAGTATTGGCATCTCCGCCCTGGATGCCTGAAAAATCCCTCGTGCTCTCCGCCGCCGTGCTGCGCTGCGGAGACGTACCCGGGCTCCGGCCGATCCGTCGGCAGCCACCGGGAACATCCTGGCGTCCCCGGCGTTGTCCACAACCGGTGGACGATGTTGTCCACAGCCTGTGGATGGCGCGGGGCCGCGCCGTCCCGTCGGAGGGCGTGAATTTCGCTCTGCGCGTACAGCCCATGGCTCGGGAAGCATCGCTGAGCGTGGGCGTTGGGGAAAAACGTCGCGTACGTGGCTCATTGCAGCAACGCACGACCTCAGGAGAGTCGGCTCGCGGCGATAGAGTAAGGGAGCACGGTCGTCCGCCCCGGACGTCCGAGTGGTGGCCCCGCCACGATGCTTGACCACCAAGATCGAGTGCGCACGGCACGTGAGGAGCACGAGGGCATGTTCGAGCGGTTCACCGACCGAGCGCGGCGGGTTGTCGTCCTGGCTCAGGAAGAAGCCCGGATGCTCAACCACAACTACATCGGTACGGAGCACATCCTGCTGGGTCTCATCCACGAGGGTGAGGGCGTGGCGGCGAAGGCCCTGGAGAGCCTGGGTATCTCTCTGGAGGGCGTCCGCCAGCAGGTGGAGGAGATCATCGGCCAGGGTCAGCAGGCGCCGAGCGGGCATATCCCGTTCACCCCGCGGGCCAAGAAGGTGCTGGAGCTGTCCCTGCGGGAGGCGCTCCAGCTGGGCCACAACTACATCGGTACGGAGCACATCCTGCTCGGCCTCATCCGGGAGGGCGAGGGCGTCGCGGCCCAGGTGCTGGTGAAGCTCGGCGCGGACCTCAACCGGGTCCGTCAGCAGGTGATCCAGCTGCTCTCGGGCTACCAGGGCAAGGAGCCGGCGGCCGCCGGTACCGCGTCGGGCGAGTCCGCCCCGTCGACCAGCCTGGTGCTCGACCAGTTCGGTCGGAACCTGACCCAGGCGGCCCGGGAGGGCAAGCTCGACCCGGTCATCGGGCGCGAGAAGGAGATCGAGCGGGTGATGCAGGTGCTCTCCCGCCGGACGAAGAACAACCCGGTCCTGATCGGCGAGCCCGGCGTCGGCAAGACCGCCGTCGTCGAGGGCCTCTCCCAGAAGATCATCAAGGGTGAGGTTCCGGAGACGCTCAAGGACAAGCAGCTCTACACGCTTGACCTGGGCGCCCTGGTCGCCGGCTCGCGGTACCGCGGTGACTTCGAGGAACGCCTGAAGAAGGTGCTCAAGGAGATTCGGACCCGGGGCGACATCATCCTGTTCATCGACGAGATCCACACCCTGGTCGGCGCGGGTGCCGCCGAGGGTGCGATCGACGCGGCGAGCATCCTCAAGCCGATGCTGGCCCGCGGCGAGCTGCAGACCATCGGCGCGACCACCCTCGACGAGTACCGCAAGTACCTGGAGAAGGACGCCGCCCTGGAGCGGCGGTTCCAGCCGATCCAGGTGGGTGAGCCGTCGCTGGCCCACACCATCGAGATCCTGAAGGGCCTGCGGGACCGTTACGAGGCGCACCACCGGGTGAGCATCACCGACGCCGCGCTGGTGGCGGCGGCGACGCTGGCCGACCGGTACATCTCGGACCGGTTCCTGCCGGACAAGGCGATCGACCTGATCGACGAGGCCGGCGCCCGGATGCGGATCCGCCGGATGACCGCGCCGCCAGACCTGCGCGACTTCGACGAGCGGATCGCCCAGGTGCGTCGCGACAAGGAGTCCGCGATCGACGCGCAGGACTTCGAGCGCGCCGCCCAGCTGCGGGACAAGGAGAAGCAGCTCCTCGGCCAGAAGGCGCAGCGGGAGAAGGAGTGGAAGGCCGGTGACCTGGACGTCGTCAGCGAGGTCGACGACGAGCAGATCGCCGAGGTCCTCGCCAACTGGACCGGCATCCCGGTCTACAAGCTGACCGAGGAGGAGACCTCCCGGCTGCTCCGGATGGAGGACGAACTGCACAAGCGGGTCGTCGGCCAGGAGGACGCGGTCAAGGCGGTCTCGAAGGCCATCCGGCGTACCCGGGCGGGCCTGAAGGACCCGAAGCGCCCGTCGGGCTCGTTCATCTTCGCCGGTCCCTCCGGCGTCGGTAAGACCGAGCTCTCCAAGGCGCTCGCGGAGTTCCTGTTCGGCAGCGAGGACGCGCTGATCCAGCTCGACATGTCGGAGTTCCACGACCGGTACACGGTGTCCCGGCTCGTCGGCGCGCCTCCCGGCTACGTCGGCTACGACGAGGGTGGCCAGCTGACCGAGAAGGTGCGGCGCCGGCCGTTCTCCGTGGTCCTCTTCGACGAGATCGAGAAGGCCCACCCGGACGTGTTCAACACCCTGCTCCAGATCCTGGAGGACGGGCGGCTCACGGACGGCCAGGGTCGGATCGTCGACTTCAAGAACACGGTCATCATCCTGACCACCAACCTGGGTACCAGGGACGTGGCCAAGGCGGTGTCCATGGGCTTCCAGGCGTCGGAGGACAACGAGTCCAACTACGACCGGATGAAGCAGAAGGTCAACGACGAGCTGAGGCAGCACTTCCGGCCGGAGTTCCTGAACCGGATCGACGACACGATCGTGTTCCACCAGCTCAGCCAGGCCGAGATCCTGTCGATCGTGGACATCATGATCCAGCGGATCGAGACCCAGCTCAAGAACAAGGACATGGGCCTCGAGCTGACCGACAACGCCAAGAAGTACCTGGCGAAGAAGGGCTTCGACCCCGTGCTGGGCGCCCGGCCGCTGCGCCGGACCATCCAGCGCGACATCGAGGACAGTCTGTCGGAGCGGATCCTGTTCAACGAGTTGACCCCGGGCCAGATCGTGGTCGTGGACTGCGAGGGCGACCCGGACAACATCGACAAGTCCCGCCTGGTGTTCCGCGGTGCGGACAAGCCGGTCGCGGTACCGGACGCGGTGCCGGCCGACCTCGGCGACACCGCCGCCGCGGGCGCGGACGAGTAGGAGGCAGGACGACCGGCGAGGCCCGGCGGCACGTGCCGCCGGGCCTCGCTGTGTCTGGGCCGTGGGGGGACCACCGTTCCCGCGCCGCGGCCGGGGACGGCTACAGCCGCAGGACGGGGCCGGTCCGGTCGCCGGCCAGCGCGTAGACATCGGCGGCGACGACCTGCACCAGACCGTCCTCGACCAGGCCGGCCAGTGCCCGGGCCCGCTGCACGTCGTCCGCCCAGACCAGGTCCAGCCGTTCCCGCGGTACCGGGCCGGTGGCCTCGCGCAGCACCGCCAGCAGTCGACCCCGGACCTGCCGGTCCGTGCCGGCGTACCGCTGGGGCCGCCGGGTCGGCCCGGTCGGCGCCGGCCGGCCCGAGGCGCGCCAGGCACAGCGGTCGACCAGTGGGCAGTCGAGGCAACGCGGTGACCGGGCCGTGCAGACGAGCGCGCCGAGCTCCATGAAGGCGGCGCTGACCCGGGCCGCGACGGCGGGTTCCGCCGGAAGCAGTGCCTCGGTCGCCGCCAGGTCTGCCGGGCGGGTTGCCGGGCCCGCGTCGGGCTCACCCGCGACCGCCCGGGCCACCAGCCGGCGGACGTTCGTGTCCACCACCGGGTGACGTTGCCCGAACGCGAACGCCGCCACCGCCCGCGCGGTGTAGCTGCCCACGCCGGGCAGCGCCAGCAACTGCTCCAGGTCGGCCGGGACCTCGCCGCCGTGCCGCTCCACCAGCGCCACCGCGCACTCGTGCAGCCGCAGCGCCCGCCGTGGATAGCCGAGCCGGCCCCACATCCGGATCGCCTCCGCCGGGGCGTCGGCGGCCAGCGCGGCCGGCTCCGGCCAGCGGTCGAGCCAGGCCCGCCAGGCCGGGAGCACCCGGACCACCGGGGTCTGTTGCAGCATGACCTCGCTGACCAGGATCGGCCACGCCCCGATACCGGGCTCCCGCCACGGCAGGTCGCGGGCGTTCTCGTCGTACCACCGGAGGGCCAGGGCGGCGAGTTCGGTCTCTGACACGGCGTCCTCTGACATGGCGTTGTCGATCCTGTCATGCCGGCATCCACCCGGTGCGGTCCGGCCCGCTGCCGAGCCGGTTCCAGGGCGGCGTCCGGCGGGTGCCGGTGTCCCGCAGCGTGGGCGGGGTGTCGGGTCGGGCCGAGGGGGCTGGCCCGGATCAGGCAGACTGCCCGGATGAACGAGCTGGCGATCACCGTCATCGGCCCGGACCGTCCCGGCATCGTGGCCGACGTCGCGGAGGCACTCGCCCGGGTCGGTGCCAACCTCACGGACTCGACCATGACCCGGCTCCGCGGCCACTTCGCGATGACCCTGATCTGCGCCGGACCGTCCGCCGACCAGGCGGAGGCGGCGCTCGCGCCGGTCGTCGCCGACGGCCCCCTCGTGGCGACCGTACGGCAGGTCGGGGCGGAGGCGGTGCGGACGTCGGTCGGCGAGCCGTACCTGATGGCCGTGCACGGCGCGGACCGGCTCGGCATCGTCGCCGCCCTGACCCGGGTTCTGGCCGAGGCGGGCGGCAACATCACCGACCTGAGCACCCGGCTCACCGGACAGCTCTACGTGCTGCTGGCCGAGGTGGAGCTGCCGCCGGGTGCCGCCGACGGGCTGGCCGAGCGGCTCAGTGCGGTGGCCGCCAGCCTTGACGTCGAGGTCAGCCTGCGCCGAGCCGAGTCGGATCTGCTTTGATGGCGGACGAGTCTGACATGGCGGTCGAGGTCTCCGGTCTGGGCGACTGGACACCGGAGGTGCTGGGCGAGCCTGGCCGGGTACGCCCCGTGGTCACCGCGCCGGCCACCGTGCTGAGCCGTCCCGGCGAGACCGTCGACCCGCTCGCCCCCGACGTCGTACGCCTCGCCGCCGACCTGATCGCGACCATGCGGGTCTCGCCCGGTTGCGTCGGGCTGGCCGCGCCGCAGATCGGTGTCGGGGCCCGAGTCTTCGCGGTCGACGTGACCGGGCATCCGAAGACCGTCACCTCACACGGCACCTTCGTGCTCTGCAACGCGGAGGTCGTCGAGGCGAGCCGGTGGCGGTTGGGCCGGGAGGGGTGCATGTCGGTGCCGGACCTCACGGGGGACGTCAAGCGGGCCGGCCGGGTCGTCGTCCGCGGAACGCTGCCGGGGACCGGCGCCGAGGTGCGGTTGACGACCGACGCCTTCGAGGCCCGGGCGCTGCAACACGAGATCGACCACTGCGCCGGCCTGCTCTTCCTCGACCGGGTGGCCGGGGCACACGCCGTCTACCCGCGCAAGGTCTATCTCTGACGAGCGGCGGGTCCGGTCACCGGGCGGCGGCCCGCGGTGCCCGTCGGCCGGTCGGTGCCAGGGGCGCCGTGCTTGGTCGGCGGGTCAGTTTCCGGGCACTCCGTGGTTCGTTGGCGGTCGGTTTCAGGGCGCTCGTGGTTCGTCGGCGCGTCGCGGGGATCGACGGTGCGGCGACCGATACGGTGAGGACATTATGCGTCTGACGGTTGGCCCCCTACCGCCCGCCGTGTACTGGCGGCGGCGTGCCGTCGTGCTCGGTGTCGTGCTGCTGTTCGTGGTCGTGTTGATCTATTCCTGCACGGGTCCGGGCGAGACGGACGAGACCGGCCGAGGCGCGGGTGATCCGACCCCGGGTTCGACCCTGCTGACCCCGGAGTCGGGCGCGCCGGCCACGGGCGTACCCGAGTCAGGCGCACCGACGCCGGAACCGTCCGACCCCGCGGCCGGTGACGAGGCGGCGCCCCCGGTCGCACCTGTCGGCGGGTCGACCGGCGGTGGGCAGCAACTGCCGGAGCCGCCGCCACCGGTCGAGAACGAGTGCACCGACGAGGAGATGTCGGTGATTCCGGTGCCCTCGCAGACCTCGGCGCAGCGGGGCGAGCCGATCGTGCTACGGCTGCGGATCAGGAACGTGTCGGACCGGACGTGCAACCGGGACGTCGGCGCCGACCTCCAGGAGCTGTACATCAAGTCCGGGGCCAACAAGGTCTGGTCCTCGGACTCCTGCAGCACGATCCGAAACAACAACGTCAAGCCCTTCCCGCCGAACCACGAGGAGGAGTACACGGTCTCCTGGAACGGCCGGAAGAGTTCCCGGTGCACCAACGGCGTGGCCGCCGGTCCCTTCCCGGACCCCGGCACCTACCAGCTCTTCGGCCGGCTCGGCAACAAACACAGCGACCCGGTGCGGATCACCATCACCAACTGAGCATCCACTGATCTCGGCCCGACGCTGACGCTAACCGCCGGGACTCGATCCCGGACCGTCGAGGACGTCCGGCGGCCGCGTGTTGGTCCCGGAGGTCCGGAAACCGGCCCGGCGGCCGACGCGGTGGGCGCCGGGCCGACGCCCGGAGGGGTCAGACGTACCGCTCCAGGATGGACGCCTCGGCGAGTCGGGAGAGGCCCTCACGGACGCTCCGGGCCCGGGTGTCGCCGACGCCCTCCACGGCCTGAAGATCCTCGACGGTGGCGCCGAGCAGCCGCTGGAGGCTGCCGAAGTGGTCGACCAGCCGGTCGATGACCAGGCCGGGGAGGCGAGGGACCTTGGCGAGCAGCCGGAACCCCCGCGGGCTCACCGCGGCGTCGAGCGCGTCGGAGGCGCCCGGGTAGCCGATCGCCTTGGCGACGGCGACCAGGTCGATCAGCTCGGTCGCGGAGAGGAGGTCCAGTTCGACCAGGGCCTCGTCGAGGGTACGGGCCTTCCGGCCACTCGGCAGGTAGTCCCGGATCACCAGCGTGCGGTCGGCGTCCACCCCGGCCATCAGCTCGTCGAGCTGGAGCGCGAGGAGCCGGCCGTCGGTGCCGAGCTCCACCACGTACCCGGCGATCTCGTCGGCTATCCGGCGGACCATCTCCAACCGCTGCACCACGGCCACGGCGTCCCGGACCGTGACCAGGTCCTCGATCTCCAGGGCGGAGAGCGTGCCGGACACCTCGTCCAACCGGAGCTTGTAACGCTCGAGCGTGGCCAGCGCCTGGTTGGCGCGGGAGAGGATCGCGGCCGAGTCGTCCAGCACGTGGCGCTGGCCGTTGACGTAGAGACTGATGATCCGCATGGACTGGCTGACCGAGATCACCGGGAAGCCGGTCTGCCGGGCGACCCGCTCGGCCGTCCGGTGCCGGGTGCCGGACTCCTCGGTGGGGATCGACGGGTCAGGCATCAGGTGCACGGCGGCACGGACGATCCGGGTGCCGTCGCTGGAGAGCACCACCGCGCCGTCCATCTTGCACAGTTCGCGGATCCGGGTCGCGGAGAACTCGACGTCGAGGGGGAACCCACCGGTGCAGATGCTCTCGACGGTCTTGTCGTAGCCGAGCACGATCAGGGCGCCGGTCCGGCCCCGTAGGATCCGTTCGAGCCCGTCGCGGAGCGCCGTACCCGGCGCCATCAGCGCGAGGTTGGCCCGCAACGGATCTCCGGTCGGTCCTCCGCCGCTCATGCTCACGCCGGCGCTGACGGTACGCGCCGCGGAGCCGACAGTGCTGCTGCGGGCAGGCGAAGCCGCGCTAGCGGTTCGGTTCGCGTCGCGGTCGATCGGCACTCGGACATTCTACGGACCGCCCTGCGTTGGGTGCTGTCGCGGTTACTGTGACGTGCCACTGTGCCGGCATCCTCCCGTTGCGGTACGCCCTCGGCGGCTCGTGTGAGCTCGGCGGGATGTGTCCAGTCTGTACTTGATCGCGGGTCTTGCCGGGGCTTGTGCCCCGCTGGGGCCGGGACCGTGTGCGGCGTGTGCATGGTACGACGGGCAGTCGTGCACCTGAAGTGACTGTACGGCTACTCAGCAGATACCCGGGCCACGCACTGCAGCGCCGATCGTACGTCGGTGACTTCCATCACTCGCATGTTTTCCGGCGTCACCCCGCTGCTTTCGGGGCCGCAACCGGCCGGGACCAGCGCGTACCGGAAGCCGAGCCGGGCCGCCTCCGCGAGACGCCGGGGCACCGCGGACACCCGGCGTACCTCGCCGGTGAGCCCCACCTCGCCGATCGCCACCAGGTCGGGGGCGATGGCCAGATTCAGCCCGCCGGAGGCCACCGCGAGCGCCATCGCCAGGTCGGCGGCCGGCTCGACCACCCGGATCCCGCCGACGGTGGCCGCGAAGACCTCCCGGTCGTGCAGGGTCAGGCGCTCGGTCCGCCGCTGCAGCACGGCGAGGACCATCGCCAACCGGGCGCTGTCGAGCCCGGAGACGGTCCGTCGGGGCGAGCCGGCGACGGTGGCGCCGATCAGCGCCTGCACCTCGGTGACCAGCGCCCGCCGCCCCTCCATCGCCACCGTGACGCACGTCCCGGGGACCGGGTCGGCGGACCGGGTCAGGAAGAGCCCGGACGGGTCCGCGAGGCTGGTGATCCCGCCCTCGTGCATCTCGAAGCAGCCGACCTCGTCAGCGGTGCCGAACCGGTTCTTCACGCCCCGGACCATCCGCAACGACGAGTGCTTGTCGCCCTCGAAGTGAAGTACCACGTCGACCAGGTGCTCCAGCACCCGCGGACCGGCGACCTGGCCGTCCTTGGTGACGTGTCCCACCAGCACCGTCGCGATGCCCCGTTCCTTGGCGACCGAGACCAGCGCCGCGGTGACCGCCCGAACCTGGGTGACCCCGCCGGGCACCCCCTCGGCGCCGGCGATGGAGACCGTCTGCACGGAGTCGAGCACCAGCAGGCCCGGCTTGACCGCGTCCAGGTGGCCGAGGACGGCACCAAGATCGTTCTCGGCGGCCAGGTAGAGCCGCTCGTGCAGGGTTCCCATCCGCTCGGCCCGGAGCCGGACCTGGCTCACCGACTCCTCGCCGCTGACCACGAGCGACGGGGAGCCGGCATTGGCGGCCCACTGCTGGGCGACGTCGAGGAGCAGGGTGGACTTGCCGACCCCCGGCTCCCCGGCGAGCAGCACCACCGCGCCGGGGACCAGGCCCCCGCCAAGCACCCGGTCCAGCTCGGGAACGCCGGTCGGCCGGGCCCGGGCCGGAGCGGCGCTGATCGTGGCGATCGGGCGGGCCGGCTCGGCCGGGGTGCGGGAACTCACCACCCGGCCAGAGACGGTCGGACCGGTCAGGGTGGACTCGACGACGGAGCCCCACTCACCGCACTCCGGGCAGCGTCCCACCCATTTCGGCGGCTGGTGGCCGCAGGCGTCGCACTCGTAGCTGGGCCGCGGGTCGCGGGCGGTGGTCCGGCCGCGCCCGACGGCGGCACGGGAGGTCGCTCGGCTGGTCACCCCAGCACGCTAACGAACCCGTACGACGGAACGCGCCCTGCCCCGGGGGCCGGGACAGGGCGCCACGGATCGGGCCCGGGTCACTCGTGGGCGGCGCCGCCCTCCTCCTCGACCACCGGGGTCGCGACCGGGGCCGGCGACAGCGGCACCGCGACCGGGGCCGGGGTGTCGACCCGGGTGCCACCGAAGTCGAAGGTCATCGGCACCGACTCGCCCGGAGGCAGTGCGGCGGCGAGACCGTTGAGCTGAAGCCAGGTGCCGGTCGCCCTGCTCAGGACGACGAAGCCTCGCGCCGGGATCTGGATCTCCGCCGGCACCTCGGGCGCCGCGGTCGGGGACGGCGCCGCCGACGGCGAGCCGCCCGAGGACGGGCTGCCGGCGGCCTCGGGCGGGGTGGCCGACGGCGAGCCGCCCAGGCTCGGGCTCTCCACCCCGGTGGGGGTCGGCGTCGGGCCGGCCGTGGTCGGCGAGGGGCTGGCCGCGGCGGCGTTGGTCAGCACGACGATGCGGGCGGCGCTGCTGCTGACCCGGACCGTCACCGCCCGGTCGGAGTCGTTGTAGAGGGCGACGCTCAGCGGGGCGTTGCCGCCTGCCGGGTAGCCGGTGGTGTCCAGGTAGTCGATCGAGAGATTCCGGATCTTGAAGGAGCCGTCCGCCGAATCCGCGTTGACCCCCACGCTGGTGGGGATCCGCAGGCTGGTCTCGGCGTAATGGCCGGCGCCGCATCCGGAGAGCAGCAGGGTGGTGACGGCCGCCGTACCGGCCAGCACCGCCGTGGCGCGCCAAGCCCTCCTGATCGACCCCGTCACTGCTCCTCCTCGTTGCGCTCTGGTCGCGTGTCGCGGTCGCCGGCGGCGACGCGTCCTCGGCACGCGTTCGACACCTGCCCGGACAGGCTCCAGGGTAGTGGGCGGTGATCGGCTGCCGTACGCGGACCCGGTATCCCGGTCCGCCACGGCACCGGTCACACGAGCCGGCCGCTCGCCACGAGCAGGACGACGTCGAGGAGGGCCACCAGCATCACGGCTCGGAAGATCGCGACCGGGCGCTCGCCCCGGAGGCTGGCGGCTCGGCCGGCGTACCAGACGGCGGGCGGGACCACGGCGGCGACCGCGATCGCCGCGAGCCCGGCCCAGGACGGCGGGCCGGGCGGCCCGAGGGCCAGCGTCGCGGTCGCGGCGAGGAGCAGTCCGACCGCCGCCGCCCGGGAGCCGCTCGGCCCGAGCCGGTGCGGCAGGCCCCGGACCCCGGTCCGGGTGTCGTCGGCCAGGTCCGGCAGAACGTTCGCGAAGTGCGCTCCGGCCCCGAGCAGTGCGCCCGCCGCGACCAGCCAGGCGGGCGGGGTCGGGGAGCCGGGTAGCGCGAGGACGACGAACGCCGGCAACGCCCCGAACGAGACCGCGTACGGCAGCACAGAGGCCGGGGTCGACTTCAGCGGCCAGTTGTAGAGCAGCGCGGAGACCAGCGCGACCGTCGCCCAGAGTGCGGCGGCCGGATGGAGGGCGAACGCCGGTAGCGGCGTGACGACGGCGGCCAGTACCCCGGCGACCGTGACCGTACGGCGTCGAAGCCGGCCGTTGGCGACCGGCTTGTCCCGGCGGCCGACCGCGGCGTCGCGGTCGGCGTCGAGACGGTCGTTGACCCAGCCGATGGCGAGCTGGCTGGCGAGCACGGTGAGAGCGACCGCGGCGATCCCGGCGGGCGGGTGTCCGACACCCCAGGCGAGCAGGGCGGCGACGGTGGTCACCGCCGCCGCCGGCTCCGGGTGGCTTGCCCGGACCAGCCCTAACACCACCTGCGACATATGGGAAGTCTGGTGGTTACCACCCGGTCGTGCCAGGCTCGATGACATGCGCGACGACCAGGCCGGGGCGGTGCCGGAGCCCGGGTCGCCGACCGCCCGGGCCGCGGCTGCCGGAGTCCACCCGCGACCCGGCCGGGTGCTGCCGCGTAACGACCCCCGGCAGTACGACGACCTGGCCGACCAGTGGTGGGACCCGGATGGCGCGTTCGCGATGTTGCACTGGCTGGCCGAGGCGCGGGCGGCGCTGGTCCCGCCGGCCCGGCGGCCCGGTGCGGTCCTGGTCGACCTCGGCTGCGGCGCCGGCCTGCTCGCCCCGCGGGTGGCCGGCCGGGGCTACCGGCACGTCGGGGTCGATCTTGTCCGGTCCGCCCTCGTCCAGGCCGCCGCGCACGGGGTCCGGCCGGTCAACGCCGATGTCGGCGCCGTGCCGCTGGCGGACGGCTGCGCCGACGTGGTCGCCGCCGGCGAGGTTCTGGAACACGTACCCGACTGGTCCCGGGTGGTGGCCGAGGCGGCCCGGATACTCCGCCCCGGCGGTCTGCTGGTGCTCGACACGCTGAACGCGACCGCGCTGAGCCGCCTGGTGGCGGTCCGGTTGGCCGAGCACCTGCCGGGGGTGCCCCGAGGTATCCACGACCCGCGTCTCTTCGTCGACGCCCGGGCGTTGGTCCGGGAGTGTGGCCGGCACGGCATCAGCCTGCGGGTCCGGGGCGTCCGGCCGGAGGCCTGGGGGCTGGTCCGCTGGCTGGTCCGTCGGGCGGTGCGTCGCGCGGCGCGGGCGGGTGCCGGGACCCGGGCGGCGGCGGGCGGCCCGCCGGTCCGGACGGAGTCGGGGGCGTCCGTGGCGCGTGCCGACGTGGTCGGGGACGCGCCACGGATCGTGCCGACCTGGTCGGCGGCGGTGCTCTACCAGGGGTGGGGAACCAAGGAGCGGTAGTTCGGCGGCAGCGGCGGGGCGATCTGCCCGGTGCGGAGAGGGGGCACGGATGACGGTGGACGCGCTGGCGGCGGCGCGCCGGTTGGCGCCGCGACTGGCGGCCCGGGCGGCCGGTTACGACCGGGACGGAAGCTTTCCGGTCGAGGACTTCGCCGACCTGCGGGACGCCGGGCTTTTTGGCCTGATGGTCCCGCCGGAACTGGGCGGGCTCGGCGTCAGCTTCGCCGGGTACGCCGCGGTCGCCACCGAGCTGGCTCGGGGCAACGGGGCGACGGCGCTGGTGTTCAACATGCACGCCTCGGTGACCGGTGCGCTCGGCGCGCTCACCAAGGAGCTGGCGGAGGCGCTCGGCGTACCGGACGAGGCGCTGGCGGCCCGGGACCGGCTGCTCGCCGAGGCGGCGGCCGGGGCCTGGTACGCCGTGGCGATGAGCGAGCGGGGTGTCGGCTCCCGGCTGTCGAGGTTGACCACGACGTACGAGCCGGTGGACGGGGGCTACCACATCCGGGGAGTGAAGACCTTCTGCTCCGGTGCGGGTCACGCGGACGCGTACCTGGTCGCCGCCCGCAGCGTCGCGGATCAGACGGTGGTCTCGCAGTTCCTGGTACCGGCCACTCCGGACGGGCTGCGGGTGGAGCCGACCTGGGATTCCCTCGGTATGCGGGCCACCGCCTCACACGACCTGCACCTGGACGTGGTGGTGCCGGCCGACCGGCTGCTCGGCGGGGTGGAGGGGCTGGCGCTGGTGGTCGCCCAGCTGATGCCGCACTGGCTGGTGGCGAGCTACGCCGCCGTCTACGTCGGAGTGGCCCGGGCGGCGATCGACGCCGCGGTCGAGCACCTGACCGCCCGCGGACTGGACACGTTGCCGGCGGTCCGGGCGCGGGTGGGACGGGCGGACGCGGCCGTGGCCGCCGCCGAGCTGGCGGTGGCCGAGGCGGCCCGCCGGGTCGACGAGGCGCCGGGCGACCCGGAGACGAACCGTTGGGTGTGGCGGGCCAAGCTGCTCGCCGGTACGACCGCGGCGGAGGTGGCGGCGTCGATGGTGGAGGCCGCCGGCACCTCGGCGACCCGCCGGGGGCATCCGCTGGAGCGGCTCTACCGAGACGCCCGGTGCGGCTCGCTGCACCCGGCCACCTCGGACGTCTGTGCGGACTGGTTGGGCGTGGCGGCGCTCGGCGGTGACCCGGACCGGGATGGCACGACGCCGCGTTGGTGAGCGCGCGCCACGCTGGTTTCGGGGTGCCACCCTGGGAGACGTGGCGCCGCCATCGGGCGGCCGGGATGCCTCCCGGTGGGCCGCGCGGCGGCGACGCCCGGGCAGCCGGCACCCGGCCCACCGGCCGGCGGCGCGCTCACCCAGCCGGGCAGGGCGGTACGGCGTCGCGGGTCCGGCCGAGCCGATCCGCGGGGCACCGGCGGGTACGTTCCCGCGTCCCCCGGTCGCGCTCCGGGGTTGGGCTCGGTGAGCGCGTGGTACGCGAGCTGGCGCGGGTCGCGATCGGAGGGCGGTATGGGTAGCGGGAGCAGCGGATACGGGCCCGGGGTGATCGCCGGGGTGGGGGTGTCCCTGCCCCCGGCGTCCGGTCAGGACGAGTTGTGGGAGGGCTTCTTCGCCCGGCACTTCTCCGGGACGACCCGGACGCTCGCCGAGCGGATCTTCGCGAACTCCGGGGTGAGCCGGCGGCAGGCGGCGGTGAATCCGCTGCTGGAGGACGTCTCGGAGTGGCCAACCGAGCGACGGATGCGTCGGTACCAGATCGAGGCGCTGCCGCTGGGTAAGGAGGCGGTGGACCGGGCGCTGACCGACGCGGGCCTGCGGGCCGGGGACGTCGGCCTCTTCGTGGTCTGCTCGTGCACCGGCTACGCGACCCCGGGCCTGGACATCCTGCTGGCCCGGGACATGGGTATGGCCCCGGACACCCAGCGGATGTTCGTGGGACACATGGGGTGTTACGCCGCGCTCCCCGGGCTCGGCGCCGCGAACGACTTCGTGACGGCCCGGGGCCGTCCGGCGCTGCTCCTCTGCGCGGAACTGACCAGTCTGCACCTCCAGCCCGCGTCGGCCCGGATGGACACCCAGCAGATCATCTCGCACGCGCTCTTCTCCGACGCCGCCGTCGCGGTCGTGGTCGTGCCCGGCGACCGCCCCGGATACGCCATCCGCGAGGTGACCGCCGTGACGGATACCTCGACGGCGGACCACATGACCTGGGAGCTGACCGACACCGGTTTCCGAATGGGGTTGTCGCCGAAGGTGCCGCAGGTCCTGGCGCTCTACGTGGCGGAGCTGGTCACCGGCCTGCTGGCCCGGAACGGTCGGCGGATCTCCGAGGTGGACGGCTGGGCGGTGCACCCGGGCGGCCCCCGGATCCTGAACGTGGTGGAGGAGAAGCTGGGTCTGCCCCCGGAGGCGCTGGCCGCGTCCCGGGCGATTCTCGACGAGCACGGGAACTGTTCCTCGCCGACGTCGCTGCTGATCCTCGACCGGCTCCGGCGGTCCGCCGCCGTGCCCCGTACCGTGGTGATGCTCGCCTTCGGCCCGGGCCTGACCCTCTACGCGGCGCTGCTGGACCGGCTTCCCGGCACGGGGCGGGCCGGGTTCTAGCTGGACGGCCGGATGGGCCGGCCGGTGTGGACGCGGGGGAAGCGGATTGCGCCGGCTCGCGCTGCCGAGGGACACCGTGCTGACCCCGGGAGCGAGGGCTGGTGGCGGGTGGCCCGCCGGGCGGTCGGAGGTGGCGCCGACGGCGAATCGCCGGTTCGCGGCGGAGGGGACCCGGCGGCGACCGGGGCTCATCCCGCCGAGGACAGTCGCGCGAGGTCGGCCTGGTACTCCGCGCTCGTGGTGAGCTCCGGCACGGTGCGGATGATCTCACCGGATCGGGTCACCACCAGGGCGCTCGCGGTGCCCGGCGGTGCGGTCAGGTGCAGCGAGGTACGCAGTTCGGAGGCGGGGTCGGTGAGGAACCGGAGGGCCGGGCCATCCCCTGGTGTGGTCGCGGGTCGGGCGCCGGGTGTGGTCTGGCGGGTGCGGACCACCACCACGTTCACCCCGGGCGGCGCGGCGCGGCGGGCCGCGTCGAGTTCCTCGGCGCACGGGCAGCCGTCGGCGATGATGATCATCGCGGGGAGCAGGCTGCGCAGGGGGACGAGACCGCCGTCCTCGCCGAGCAGGTCCAGGGCGGGCAGGGTGTGGTCGGGTTGATTGCCCGGGGATGTCCGGACGGTGGCCGTGGGGCGCTGCCCGGGCCAGGCGAAGGCGAAGAGGCTGATCAGGGTCGCGATGATGGCGACCGACATGATCACCAGCGCGAGTCGTAGCGGCGCCGGACCGGTGGTGGCGGAGGCCAGCCCGAGGCGGCGACGCCAGGCGTCCCGGCGGGCGCGGCGGCGGAGTTCGCGGCGTACCTGGGCGGCCTCCGCGGCCAGCTCGGCGGGATCGTCGGGGATCACTATCGAACCCCAGTCGGCGGGCAGGTCAGGCAGGTCGTCGAAGCCGCCGTTGTCCGGCCGTCCGTCGCCGTCGGCAGACGTGCTCATAGCGCGCCCCCTGACCGCTCAGCTGAGGAGTGGTTCGGTGTGGTACCAGGGTCCCCCACCGGCGGGCGTATCGCCAGTGGGGGACGGCGGCTGTCCCGAAGAGATACCCTTGGAGGGCCGCAACTCCGTAGATCCGATTTTTCCGACCCGTCTTGCCGACCCGTGATCCGTACGTCACGCAGCGTGTTGAAATCCACGGATCGGTGTGCTGTCAAGCCGAAGAAAGACCTCTCACAGGGCCTCTGAGCTGCGCTAACGGTCAGGACTGCGGTGGGACATCGGTGCCTGAGCGTGTTACCCTAGACACAGCGAAAGGGGTTTCGAACCTATGGTTTTCAGTGTCGGCGAGACCGTTGTTTACCCCCACCACGGGGCCGCACTCATCGAGGCGATCGAGACTCGGATCATCAAGGGCGAGCCCAAGCAGTACCTCGTCCTCAGGGTCGCTCAGGGTGATCTGACGGTCCGGGTGCCCGCCGAGAACGCCGAGATCGTGGGCGTGCGCGAGGTGGTTGGCGAAGAGGGCCTGGGCAAGGTCTTCGATGTCCTTCGTGCCCCGCACACCGAGGAGCCGACCAACTGGTCGCGGCGTTACAAGGCAAACCTGGAAAAGCTGGCTTCCGGTAACCCCCTCAAGGTGGCCGAGGTCGTTCGGGACCTTTGGCGCCGCGAGCGGGAGCGGGGCCTTTCGGCGGGCGAGAAGCGGATGCTCGCCAAGGCCCGCGACATTCTGGTCGGTGAGGTCGCGCTCGCCGAAAAGAGCACCAAGGACGAGGCCGAAGTCCTGCTCGACAAGGTGCTCGCCGAGGCATAGGTCTCAGACCGGCACGATCCGGCCGTGTCGGTGTCGTACCCGAGAAAGCAGACGAGGACCGCGACGTGACCGCGCAGCTCAATCCGCGCGGTGACGTCGCGGTCCTCGTTCCTGCCGCCGGGGCCGGGGTACGGCTCGGTCCCGGCGCCCCCAAGGCGCTGCGCCGGCTCGGTGGCGAGCCCCTGCTGACCCACGCGGTACGCCGGGTCGCCGCGGCCCCCTCGGTGCACAGCATCGTGGTCGCGGCCCCGGCCACCGAGGTCGCGGCGGTCCGGGAACTGCTCGCCCCGGTCGCCGAGGTGACGGTGGTGCCGGGCGGGGCCACCCGGCAGGCGTCCGTCGCCGCCGCCCTGGCCGCGGTCCCGGCCGGGCCGGAGATCATCCTGGTGCACGACGCGGCCCGGGCGCTGACCCCGGCCGCGCTGGTGGAGTCGGTCGCCGCGGCGGTGCGCGCCGGCGCCGAGGCCGTGATCCCGGTGCTCCCGGTCGTCGACACGATCAAGGAGGTCTCGGCCGACGAGGTGGTGCTCGGCACCGTCGATCGGGCGGCGCTTCGGGCCGTGCAGACCCCCCAGGGGTTCCGGCGCGCGGTGCTCACGGCGGCGCACGCCGCCGCCGTCGACCCGCTCACCGACGACGCGGGCCTGGTCGAGAAGCAGGGCGTCCGGGTCGTCTGCGTCCCCGGCTCCGAGTACGCCCTGAAGATCACCCGCCCCTTCGACCTGGCCCTGGCCGAGTACCTGTTGGGGAGCGCGCCGGTCGCCGGGCAATCCTGATCACTACGCTTGGCGGACATGACCGTTCCTGTCGTCGGCATCGGGACCGACGTGCACGCCTTCGAGGCGGGGCGCGAGTGCTGGGTGGCGGGCCTGTACTGGCCCGGCGTGACCGGGTTGGCCGGGCACTCCGACGGCGACGTCGCCGCGCACGCGGCGTGCGACGCGCTGCTCTCCGCGGCCGGTCTGGGCGATCTCGGCAGCAACTTCGGGGTCGCCGAGCCGGAGTGGGCCGGTGCCGCCGGGGTGACCCTGCTCGCCGAGACGGCCCGGCGGGTTCGGGCCGCCGGTTTCGAGATCGGCAACGTCTCGATCCAGGTGATCGGCGTCCGTCCCAAGATCGGGCCGCGTCGGGCCGAGGCCCAGGCGGCGCTGACCGAGGCGGTCGGCGCCCCGGTCACCGTCTCCGGTACGACGACCGACGGGCTGGGCCTGACCGGGCGGGGAGAGGGTCTGGCCGGCCTCGCGGTGGCCCTGATCCACCGCCGGTCCGGCTGAGCGGCCGATCCGTTCAGGAGGAATTCCGGGCCGGCGTGGTGGATCGGAGCGGCGAGCCCAGGAACAGCGCGAACGCCAACAGCAGCGTGCCCCACATCACCGTGGACAACCCGTTGCCCGTCTGCCAGGCCTCGATCGCGACGGTCGGACCGGAGTCGGGGAACCGGATGTCGCTGCCGAAGCCACCGGCGAACGCCGTCAGCCCCACCACGGCGAACATCAGGAGGTCGCCCCGTTCCCTGCCGGTCAGGTGGTACGCCAGCACCACGGCGAGCGTGCCAGCGGTCGCCACCAGTGCGAGGAGCAGCGCGACCCCGTCGAGGTACGCCTCGTGCCATCCGCCGAGCTCGGCACCGAGGCCACGCAGCAGGTCCGCATAGTCGAGGTAACCGACCTGGACCCACCCCGTCCCGTAGTTGATCCTCGCCCAGGGAGAGACGAAGAACCCCACCCCCTGCACGCCGGCCGCGACCGCGATGACGGCCAGTCGGAACACGAGGCCGTATCGGGTCGGCCCCCGCCCGGTCCTGCCCGGCCGCTGCGTCCGGCCGGCCGGGATGCCCGGCGGCGGGGAGGGAGTGCCCAGGGTTGGCGTTCCGACCGTGGTCGGAGCGGGTGGGGTCGCGGGAGCGGGGGCGTCCGGCGGGAGGGCGGTTCCGGGGACGGCGTCCGTGGAGCCGGCTGCCACCGGCGGTGGGGGAGTCGGCGCGGGTGGTCGGGGCGTCGAGGCCGCGACGGCGGCATCAAGCGGATCGACCAGCGGGCGCTGCCAACCGTCCAGCACCTGCGGAGTCCACTGTTGGCCGTCGTGCCAGCGCAACGGGTGGCGCCCCGACGGGTCCGGATACCAGCCGGGTTGCATCTGGACCTCCATCCGCATGCAGGCCGGATCGGAGTCTACCGCCCGGCGGCGACGTCATGATCCGGTAACGGTCGCGCGGCCCCGCGAGCCTCCGCTGCGGGGATCACGCGTACTGGCGCCGGTGGTCGGCCACTGTGGACGGCCGCTGCGGGCTCCTGCCGATCGCGACTCCTGGGCGCGGTACCGCGTCGCTTTCCTAATGGGCGAGTGCCCACTAAAGTGGGCGCATGGTCACTTCGGCACAGGAGCAACCAGGCTGGTCCCCGGCGGAGCTGCACCGCAAGCGGCGGGTGGCCGAGTCGTTCGGCGCCGACGCGCAACGCTACGACCGGATCCGACCCGGCTACCCCGATGCCCTGGTGGCGCGGATCGTCTCCAGCAGTCCCGGCCCGGACGTGCTCGACGTGGGATGTGGGACCGGCATCGCGGCCCGCCAGTTCCGGACCGCCGGCTGCACGGTGCTCGGGGTCGAACCGGATGCGCGGATGGCCGATGTCGCGCGGTCCCACGGCCTGCGCGTCGAGGTGGCGACCTTCGAAGCCTGGGCACCGGCCGGCCGGACGTTCGACGCGGTGATCGCCGCCCAGTCGTGGCACTGGATCGATCCGGTCGCCGGCGCGGTCAAGGCGGCCCAGGTACTGCGCCCGAACGGGCTGCTGGCGATCTTCGGGCACGTGTTCGAGCCGCCCGTCGAGGTGGCCGAGGCGCTCGCCGACGCCGTCCGGCGGCTGGTGCCGGACTCGCCGTTCGGCACGCTGCCGGCCCGTCGGCCGCTGGAGATGTACCAGGCGGGGTACGCGAAGATCGCCGGCACGATTCGCGAGACGGGACGGTTCCACGAACCCGAACAGTGGCGGTTCGACTGGGAGCGGTCGTACACGCGCGACCAGTGGCTGGCCCTGCTCCCCACCACCGGTGTCCTCACCCACCTACCACCCGACACGACAGCCGGCATCCTGCGCGCCGTCGGGGCCGCGGTCGACGCGCTGGGCGGGCACTTCACGGCCCGGCACACCACCCTGGCGACCGCCGCCGTACGGGTCGACACCGCCTGACCGTCGCCACGGCACCGACCCCGGAAGCGTGGGCTGGCTGGGGGGAGACAAGGACCAAGCCTGACGCCACGGGGGGAGCGCCAGGCTTGGTCCGTCCACGGTATCGCTGATTGCCGCCGATGGGGAGTGGCGTTTCGGCGGGTCGCGCGGACAGATGCGGCGTGTCGCCACCAGGGCTTCGGCATGCCGCCAGCGGCGGGCCGGTCGGGCGCCACCGGTCGTCCAGCCAACCGCCGCCCACCGTGGGCCCGAGGAGTGCCGGCGCCGGTCGGGCAGGCGGCCACCGCCCGCCGGACCGTGGCCGCGGTGGGCGGCGGACGATCCGACGAGACACACCCGGATACGCTTCGGCACGTGTCCAGTGACGCCGAATCCGACCAGTCCGCCACCGCCGACAGCTACGTCCAGCGGGCCGAACTCCTCGCCGAACTGGGCCGGTACGACGAGGCCGCCGCCGAGGTCGGGTTCGCCATCGCGCTCGAACCCGACCACCTGCCGGCGCTGCTGCTCCTGGCCCGCATCCGGCTCGCCGCCGGCGATCCGGCCCGGGCACTGGAGGCCGCCGACGCGGCGATCGCCGTCGCCCCGACCCTGTTCCACCCGCTGGTGCTCCGCGGCCACGCCCTCGTCGATCTGCGCCGGTTCAAGGAGGCGGCGGCCGTCGCCGACGAGATCCTGGCGCTCGGCCCGGACGACGCGTACGCGCAGCGCAGCGCCGCCGCGATCCTCGGCGAGGCGCGCAACGGCCAGCAGGCCCTCAACGCCGCGTGGCGCGCGGTCGAGCTGGATCCGGAGGAACCGCAGGCGCACCTGGTGCTGGGCCTCGTGGCCGCGCGGATGGAGCTCTTCGACCTGGCCGAGCGCGCGTACCGGGAGGCGCTCCGGCTCGACCCGGAGCTGGCCGAGGCGCAGCACGACATCGGGGTGATCCGGCTGGAGCAGCGGCGCTACGCCGAGGCCCTGGAACACCTGGCCGACGCCGCCGCGCTCGCCCCCGGCCGGGTGGACAGCGGGGCCACCATCGCCCAGGGACTGCGCCGGATCGTGATGTACGCCCTCGGCTACACCATCGTGGCGGCGGTGCTGGTCGCCTGCATGGCCGGGCTGAACCCGACCCCTGGCCGGGTCTGGGCCGGGATCGCCTCGCTGGTCGGCGGAATCCTGCTGTGGCGGCTGGCCCGCCGGGTGCCGAACCTGGGCCGGGGTCGGCTGCCCGAGCTGATCCGGGGTGACCGGATGCTCGCCGTCGCGGTGTACGCGGCCGCGGCCGGTCCGGTGCTGATCCTGCTCTACGCGCTGGTCGGCATCCCCTGGCTGCTCGTTCTGGCGATCGTCGCCGCCACCGCGGCCGAACTCGCGGTGATCTTCGCCTGGGATCCGGAGAGCGAGCAGAAGCAGTGATCGACGCCGAGCCGAGCGGCGGGCACGTGGTCGTTGGACCAGGCCCTGCCGATCGGCAACGGAACCCTGACCGGGCCGGCACCGCGCGCAGGCCGAGATACGGCTCGAGGCCGACCGGCGCGCATCAGGTCACCGGCACGCATCAGGTGGGGGCGGGGCGGGACCAGGTCCAGGCATACTCGCCGTCCTCACAGGCCAGGGCCGGTTCGCAGAGGTCGAGTGGGCGGAACGTGTCGACCATGACCGCCAGCTCGTCGAAGCGCTCGGCGCCGATGGACCGCTCCGGCGCACCGGGCTGCGGGCCGTGGGTGAAGCCGGCCGGGTGTAGCGAGATCGAGCCCTGCTCGATGCCGGAGCCGCGCCGCGCCTCGTAGTTGCCGCCGGTGTAGAAGAGCACCTCGTCGGAGTCGGTGTTGTGGTGGTTGTACGGCACCGGAATCGCCAGCGGGTGATAGTCGACCTTGCGCGGGACGAAGGAGCAGATGACGAAGTTCGGGCCCTGGAACGTCTGGTGCACCGGCGGCGGCTGGTGGATCCGGCCGGTGATCGGCTCGAAGTCGTGGATGGAGAAGGCCCACGGGTAGAGGTGTCCGTCCCAGCCGACGACGTCGAACGGGTGGTGGGCGTAGACGTGCCGGGTCCAGCCGCGACGGTGCTGGACGTACACCTCGACGTCGGTCCCCTCGACGAGCAGCGGCGACTCCGGCCCCCGGATGTCGCGCTCGCAGTACGGCGAGTGCTCCAGGAACTGGCCCCGGACCGAGAGGTAGCGCTTGGGTGGGCCGATGTGCCCGGACGCCTCGATGGTGAGCATCCGGAGCGGGTCCGGGGCGACCGGTACGACCCGGTAGATCACCGAGGTCGGGATGATGACGTAGTCGCCGGCGGTCACGCCGAGGACGCCGAAGGTCGACTCGATGCGGGCGGCGCCGGACTCGACGTACAGGCACTCGTCGCCGACGGCGTTGCGGTAGAGCGGGGAGGGGCGGTCGGCGACGACGTACGAGATCCGGACATCGTCATTGACCAGCAGGTGCTGCCGGCCGAGCACCGCGTCGGCCCCGGAGGAGTCGAGCTTGTGGGTACGCAGGTGGCGCGGCTTGAGCGGCCGGTTCGGCACCCGCGCCCAGGTCGGTGGGGTGAACTCCTCGGCCGCGACGATCGCGGTCGGCAGGTGGCGGTGGTAGAGCAGCGACGAGTCCGACGAGAAGCCCTCCTGCCCCATCAACTCCTCGGCGTAGAGGCTGCCGTCGGGTTGCCGGAACTGGGTGTGGCGCTTGCGGGGTACCTCGCCGACCCTGCGGTAGTACGGCATTGTCGCCTCCCTTTTGTCCCAGTCAGCGGCCAAGAACGTCCGATAATCGGACGCTGTTGTCCGCTAGTCGTAGCGTCCCGTAAGTTTTCTGTTCGTGTCAACGCAGGTCCCCCGGCTCTTCACCGGGCTGGTCGACGACGCCGCCGTCTTTCCGCCCGGCAGCGCGACCCTGCCCGAGGCGGTCGCCGCCCACCGTCGACACCGGGCGGCCTGGTACGCCGACCTGGTCGGCCCGCTGCTCCTCCCCGCCTCGGCCCTGCCGGAGCTGCCGGCGCTGCTCGGCCCCGACGAGCAGCTCGAGATCGGCGTCGTCGGCGACGTGCCGATCGCCCGGCTGTACCAGCTCCGTGACCAGGTCGACTCGCGGATCCGGATCCGCCAGGTCGAGGCGGCGGTGGCCAAGCGCGGCGAGGACCCGCAGCCCGGCCTCGCCGAACTCGTCGGCCTCCCCGCCCACCTCGACGATGCCGACGTCTATGCCGAAATCCCGCTGACGTGGGGCCTGCTCGGCGCGCTCGACCGGCTCGCCGCCGAGCGGGCCGCCGGGAAGCGGATCGCGGCGAAGTTCCGCACCGGCGGGCTCGCCGCCGAACTCTTCCCCACCCCGGTCGAGCTGGCGGCCGTGATCGGCGCCTGCCGGGACCGGAAGCTGCCGTTCAAGCTCACCGCCGGGCTGCACCACGCGATCCGGCACATCGACCCGGAGACGGGCTTCACCCACCACGGGTTCGTCAACATCCTGGCCGCCACCGCCGCCGGGGACGCCGGAGCCGAGGTGACGGAGATGGCCGAACTGCTGGCCGCGACCGACCCGGTGCCGCTGGTCGAGGCCGCGCGGTCCCGACGGGACCAGAATCGTCCACTCTGGATCGGCTTTGGCTCGTGCAGCGTCATGGAGCCGCTCATCGACCTGGTTCGGCTCGGGCTGGTGAACGGAGGGTACGAGGAATGACCACGCGGAGCGGAGGGTACGGGGCGTGACCTGGGTGACGGGGGCGGCCGATTCCCCGTACGGGGTGCACAACCTGCCGTACGGAGTCTTCGTCGAGGGGGGCCGGGCGCCCCGGATCGGCGTACGGATCGGCGACGCCGTGCTCGACCTCGACGGTGCGGAGGCGGCCGGGCTGGTCCTGGCGGGTGGCGCGCTGCGCCAGCCGAGCCTCAACGCCTTCATGGCGCTCGGGCGTGGCCAGTGGACCACGGTACGCCGCCGGATCGTCGAGCTGCTCACCGCCGAGGAACACCGCGCCGCCGTGGCGCCACTGCTCCGTCCGCTCGACGAGGTCGAGCTGGTCCTCCCCTTCGCGGTCGGCGACTACGTCGACTTCTACTCCTCCGAACACCACGCGGCGAACGTCGGGCAGATCTTCCGGCCCGGCCAGCCCCCGCTGCTGCCGAACTGGCGGCACCTGCCGGTCGGCTACCACGGCCGGGCCGGCACGGTGGTGGTCTCCGGTACGCCGATCGTCCGTCCGACCGGGCAGCGGGCCACCCCGGAGGGGCCGGTCGTCGGGCCGTCCACCCGGCTCGACATCGAGGCGGAGGTCGGGTTCGTGGTCGGGGTGCCGTCGCCGCTCGGCCAGCGGGTCGGCGTCGCCGACCTCGCCACGTACGTCTTCGGGGTGGTGCTGGTCAACGACTGGTCGGCCCGGGACATCCAGGCCTGGGAGTACCAGCCGCTCGGCCCGTTCCTCGGCAAGTCCTTCGCCACCTCGATCTCGCCCTGGGTGGTGCCGTTGGAGGCGCTGGAGCACGCCTGGGTCCCGGCTCCGGCGCAGGACCCGCCGGTGCTGGAGTACCTTCGGGACGTCCCACACCGGGGGCTGGACCTGCGGCTGGCCGTCGACTGGAACGGTCACCGGGTCAGCGAACCGCCGTTCGCGTCGATGTACTGGACACCGGCCCAGCAACTCGCCCACCTGACCGTCAACGGCGCGGCCCTGCGGACCGGCGACCTGTACGCCTCCGGCACGGTCTCCGGGCCCCGGCGCGACCAGACCGGCTCGTTCCTGGAGCTGACCTGGGGCGGCGCCGAGCCGGTCCGGTTGCCGGACGGATCGACCCGGACCTTCCTCGCCGACGGGGACACGGTCACGATCAGCGGGACCGCGCCGGGCCCGGACGGCGCCCTCGTCGGCCTCGGCGAGGTCACCGGCACGATCGTCCCCGCCCGACCGGTCTGACGCCGCCGGGATCCGGCGACCCGCGCGGTCGCACTCGGCGTGCGATCGGTTCATCGCGTCGAGTAACAGGAACACCGATGCCGCGTTGAGTATCTCGGCGGACGAGTTTCGCCCATATGGTGCTTAACTGGCTGAAAGGGTTCGACAATGCTTGACCGTGCGCGTGCGGTGTGGCGCAAGAGCAGCCGCTCCAACGACCAGGGCCTCTGCATCGAGGTCGCGGACAACCTCCCCGGGATCGTCGGCGTGCGTGACTCCAAGGACCCCGGTCCGGTGCTGGAGTTCACCCCCGCCACCTGGGCGGCGTTCGTGGCGGCGGCCCGATCCGGGCGGTTCCGCGGCTGAGCGGGGCCTCGGCGGGGTTCCGTGACCGAGCCGGACGCCGGCGCCGGCCCAGGACTGCCGTACACCTGCCAGGATGAGGTCCGGTCCTGATCGGTAGGGTGCCCGGCGGAGGTGCGGGCATGGCGACGCCGAACGGTTCCGGGAGACCGACCGGTTCGAGGCTGAGGCGACGGATCCCCCTCGCCGTCGCCACGGCCGTACTGGTCCTGTCCGCCTCCGTCGCGGTCGGCTACCGGGTGCTCGCCCCCGCCGAGGTGGTCATCCCGGCCCGGGTGGGCCTTCCGGTCGTCCCGGACCCGGCCCCCGGGGTGATCGGCACCCTGAACGCGGCCCCGCTGATCGTCGACGGCCGGCTGCGGGTCTACGCCACCACCCGGACGGTCTGGGCCGACCACCCGATCGACGCGCGGACCCGGCGGACACCGTACTGGTCGTACCGACGGTGGCCGGCACAGCTCGCCGGTGTGGTGGCGGCCGGCACCACGGTGGTGACCCGCTGGTCCGACGGGGAGCTGGTCGCCCTCGACGCCCGCACCGGCCAGCCCCGCTGGCGCGCCGTCGGGCCACGGCCCGGACACGGGTACGTCGGACGGCGCACCGGGGCCGCGACCGTCTACGCCCCGACCGGCCTCTTCACCGCCGTCGCCGCGGACGGGACCCGGGTGCTGGTGATTGCCGGTTCGACCGAGCGCCGGGGCATGGACCTCGACTCCGGCCGCCTGCTGTGGCGGTCGGACGTCGACCGCGGCTGCCGGGCCGGGGATCCGGAGGCGGGGTTGACCACCGGCAGCGGAGAGCTCGTCCTTCCCGAGACCTGTGCCGGCGCCGCGCTCCTCGGCTTCTACGACGTCGCCACCGGGCGGCTCGTGACCCGGTGGCATCCGACGGGTCCCGGTGCGGCCGGACCGGGATCGGACCGCCCCGGTCTGGCCGGACCCGCCCCGACCGGCCGCGCAACGACCGGCCCCGGCCCGGTCGGTCCCCGGGGCGCCGGCTCCAGCCCGCTCGCTCCCCGGGACGTCGCTCCTGAACCGGCCGGCGCGCCCGGCGGTGCACCGGCGGCGGAGCCGGGTGTCGAGAAGGCGGCCACGGGCGACCTCCGGGTCGTCCCGCTGGGCTGCCCGACCGGCCGCTCGGGCTGCCGGGCGATCCGGACCGAGTACGCCGGCGTCACCCGGGGCTGGCTGCTCGACCAGGGCGCGCCGGTCGCCGCCCCCACCTTGGACTGGCCGGAAACCGTGCTCGTCGACGACGTGGCGGTGGCACCCGACGAGACCGGGCTGGTGGCGCGCGCGGTGCGGTCCGGTGCCCGGCGCTGGCGGTGGACGGGCGGCCGGGCCCGGGTGCTCGCCGTCCAGCCGGGCCGGGTGCACCTGCGGACCGAGGCGGCGCCGGGTGGCGGGGCGGGGGACCTGGTCACGCTGGAGACGGCGACCGGGGCGGAGCGCTCCCGCTTCCCGTTCACGTACGGCCGGGACTCCACCACCTGGGCACCCGGGTTCGCGTACGCGGCCAGCGGGTTCGTCGCGGTGGAGCGGTTGGCCGAACCGGTCGACCCGACCGACGACGACCGCGGCTACTACCTGGGGGACCAGCCGGTCATCCTTGCCGCCACCTGAGCGCGCCGTACCGCCCGCCCGATCAGAGGGCGGTCTCGGCCGCGGCGAGGAAGGCGTCGTTCTCGGCCGGGGTGCCGATGGTGACCCGAACCCCGTCGCCGGCGAAGGGCCGCACGATGACCCCGCGCGCCTCACAGGCCTGGGCGAACGGCACCGCCCGGTCGCCGAGCGGCAGCCAGACGAAGTTCGCCTGGCTCTCCGGAACGGTCACGCCGGCCGGTAGCCGCTTGCGCAGCGTCTCGGTCACCCGCTCCCGCTCGGCGATCACCAGGGCGCACCGGCGGCGTACCTCGTCGGCCTGTCGGAGCGCGGCCATCGCCCCGGCCTGGGCGGCCAGGCTGGTGGAGAACGGGGTGATCACCTTGCGTACGGCACCGACCACCTCGGGACTGCCGACCAGGAAGCCGACCCGCAGCCCGGCCAGCCCCCACGCCTTGGAGAGGGTACGCAGCACGACCACGTTGGGCCGGTCCCCGTACGTCGTCAGCCCGTCCGGTACCTCGGGGTCGGTGACGAACTCCCGGTACGCCTCGTCGAGCACCACCAGCACGTCGTCGGGGACGGCGGCGAGGAACCGGTCCAACTCGGCCCGGCGTAGCGCGGTCCCGGTCGGGTTGTTCGGGTTGCAGACGAAGACCAGCCTCGTCCGGTCGGTCACCGCCGCCGCCATCGCCGCCAGGTCGTGCCCGTGGCCGGCGTCGTTCGGCACCCGTACGCTGGAGGCGCCGCTGGTCGCCACGATGATCGGGTACGCCTCGAAGGAGCGCCACGAGTAGAGGACCTCGTCCCCGGGCAGGCAGGTCGCCCGGACCAGGTGTTCGGCGAGCGCCACCGACCCGCAGCCGGTGGCGATCCGGTCCGGGCTGACCCCGTACCGCTCGGCCAGCACGTCCCGGAGCGCCACCACGCCCATGTCCGGATAGCGGTGCGTCCCCGCCACCGCCTCGGCGACCGCCTCGACGACCCCCGGAAGCGGACCGTACGGCACCTCGTTGCTGGCCAACTTGATCGCCTCGGGCAACCCCAGCTCACGGGCGAGGTCCGCGGGGTTGCGTCCGGGCACGTAGCTCGGCAGTGCGTCGAGGTCGGCCCGGGTCAGCCGGGTGGTGCGGGGGGTCCGGTCGGGGGTCGGGCTGGTCATGACTCGGTGCCTCCAGAGCGGTCGGTGGGGGAGCCGGTGGGGCCGGCGGGCGAGGAGGGGGATGCCGGTGGGGCGGCCGGTGGGGGCGCCGTGCGGGCAAGCTGGACCACGACGGTCTGGGCGCGCTTGTCGTGCAGCGCCTGCCGAAGCGGCCGGTCGATCGCCGGGAGCCCGCAGTCGAGCAGTTGGATCAGGAAGCCGATCCCGCAGCAGCTCCAGAGAAAGACCGGCAGGCCGAGCATGTTCCAGCGCCGGAACGAGCGGCCGAAGCTCACCCGCTCCGTCTCCGACACCGGCACGACCTTGATGCCCATCACGCGCTTGCCGAAGGTCTGCCCGGTGTTGGCCACCGACGGCACCTCGTAGGCGAACCAGAGCGCGACCGCGATGAGCAGGATCACCACCTGTAGCCAGTCGGCCTGCCGGCTGGCCTGCGGCACCGTGAGCGGACCCGTCCCGCCGGACGCGAGCCACCGGTTGATCTCCCGGGAGATCGGCTCGATCTCCTGGACGAACCGCCAGACGAACCAGCCGTTGACCAGGACGTTGAGCAGGAACACGATGCTGATGTCGATCAGCCGGGCGACGAGCCGGGCGCCGAGCGGCGCCAGTTCCAGCCCGTGCGGCCGGGGTGGCGGTCCCGCCCAGGCGGGGTACCGGCTCGGCGGCCAGCCCGGCGGTGGGGCGCTGCCCGGGGGCCAACCCGACGGTGGGCCGGGCGGGCCACCGTACGGCGGGAGGCCGGGTCCGTACGACGGCGGGACGCCGGGGCCGGAGATTCCGGGCGGAGCCGGCGGGGCGGGCGAGCCAAGGGCCGAGGGTGGGGCGCCGGGGGTGCCGGGCGCGGGGCTCGCCGGGGAGCCCGGGGCTCCGCCCCCGACGGGTGGCGCGGAGGCCGGGGCCGGCTCGGCCGGCGGCGGACCGGGGGGTGGGGTGGCGTCGACGGGCAGCGGCGCGCCGATCCAGCCCTCGCCGTCCCAGTACCGCTGCGTGGTCGGGTCGGCGGGGTCGGGGTACCAACCCGGCTGCACCGTCACCGCGACGACCTCGGTTCAGTCCTGACGTTCACGCTGGAACCTTAACCACCACGGTCCGGGCGAACTTGTCGTGGAGGCACTGCTGGTACGGCTTGTCCCAGAGCTGCCAGAGGCCGTCGACGTAACTCATCCCCGGAACCAGGCCGCAGCCGAGCTGGGCGAGGAAGCGGCGGGCGAGGACGCCCCGGGTCAGCGACCCGGTCGGGTCGAGGGGCGCGATGCGGATCTTCATCACCCGCTTGCCGACGGTCTGCCCGGTACGTCGTGACATCTCGACGGAGTAGACGTACTGCACGACGAGCATCACCGCGAACAGGGCCGCCTCCATCAGGAGCAACGGCACGATGATGGCGGCGAGGTCCGGCGTGGCGACGGTGCCGTCCGGTTGGTACTCGACGGCGGTGAGCTCCGGCCCGACGGCGACGAAGAAGATGATCACCGCGGGGATCGCGCAGACCAGGCCGATCCCGCCGAGGATGGCGCCGTCGATCAACACGGCGAGGAGCCGGTCCGTGAACGAGGCGAGCGGCTGCCCGCCCGGGCTGGTCGGCGGCGGGCCCGGCACCGGGTGGCCGGGCCGGGCGCCGTAACCGGGTGGCGTGCCGTATCCCGGCGGGGCGCCGGGGGCGGCGTACCCGGGCGTGACCGGCTGGCCCGGCGGGGCGCCGGGGGCGGGGTGTCCGGGCTGGCCGCCGGGGACGGGCTGATCCGCCGGCCGGGGCTGCGGTACGGGCGTGGTGGCGGACGGGCCGGCCGGTGGCCGGCCCTCGCCGGACGACGTCGACGGGGGAACCTGCTCGGTCACGTCGGACAGTGTTACAGGTTTCCGCGAGCCGCCTGTTCCCGCTCGATCGCCTCGAAGAGCGCCTTGAAGTTGCCCTTGCCGAAACCGAGGGATCCGTGCCGCTCGATCAGCTCGAAGAACACCGTCGGCCGGTCCTGCACCGGCTTGGTGAAGATCTGGAGCAGGTAGCCGTCCTCGTCCCGGTCGACCAGGATCCGCCGCTTCTTCAGCTCCTCGATCGGCACCCGCACCGTACCGATCCGGGCCCGCAGTTCCGGGTCGTCGTAGTACGAGTCCGGGGTGTCCAGGAACTCGACGCCGGCCGCCCGCATCGCGTCGACGCTGGCCAGGATGTCGTTCGTCGCCACCGCGATGTGCTGGGCACCCGGACCCTGGTAGTACTCCAGGTACTCGTCGATCTGGGACTTGCGGCGGCCGATCGCCGGCTCGTTGAGCGGGAACTTCACCCGGCGGGTGCCGTTCGCGACCACCTTCGACATCAGCGCCGAGTATTCGGTGGCGATGTCGTCACCGATGAACTCGGCCATGTTGGTGAAGCCCATGACCCGGCGGTAGAACTCCACCCACTCGTCCATCTTGCCCAGTTCGACGTTGCCGACCACGTGGTCGACGGCCTGGAAGAAGCGCTTGGGCTGGACGCCGGCATCGATCATCGGCTGCCGGTCGACGATCGGCGGCCGGGCGACGAACCCGGGCAGGAAGGGGCCGTCGTACCGGGAGCGGTCGACGAGGCTGTGCCGGGTGTCGCCGTACGTCGCGATGCTGGCCACCCGTACCGTGCCGTGCTCGTCGGTGAGGTCGTGCGGCTCGACCAGGCCGGTCGCGCCCTGTGCGGTGGCGTACGCGTACGCCGCGTCGACGTCCGGCACCTCGAGTGCGATGTCGCGGATGCCGTCGCCGTGCTTGGTCACGTGTGCGGCCTCCGGCGCGTCGGGCCGGACGGCACCGGTGAAGACGAACCGGGCGGAGCCGCTGGTCAGCACGTACTCCGCGTAGTCGCGGTAGCCCTGCTCGGGCCCACGGTAGGCGACGCAGGTCATGCCGAACGCGGTCGAGTAGTAGTGCGCGCTCTGCTTCGCGTTGCCGACCACGAAGCGGATGTGGTCGATGCCCTGCACCGGGAAGGGGTCGGTGGAGTCGTCGTGCGCGACGGCGCCGATGAGCCGGTCCACGTCGACGTCGGGCTCCGCGCCGGTGGTGGCGGGCTGCTGGAGTGCGCTGGTCATCGTCGTGCCTCCCTGACATACCGCGGCCGGCCGGGCGGCACGGCCGTCTCCCCGCGCGGGCGTCGCGGCGTGTCCGCGAGCCGCGCCACTGCCTGCCGCGTCACCCGGGTTCCCCGGGGCGGCGCGGCCGTTTCCGTGAGCATCGCGGCCGGTGGCCACCTGGGCAACACATCCGGAAACCGCTGAGCAGGTTGTGCATTTAGTACGGTCGACTACCGTTACTGCTATGCAGGATGTCCAGCTCGATCAGCTCGATGTCAGGTTGATCGACCTACTCGCCGCCGAACCCCGGATCGGGGTCCTCGAGTGCTCGCGGCGGCTGCGGGTCGCCCGTGGCACCGTGCAGGCCCGGCTTGACAAGCTGATCGCCCGGGGCGTCATCCAGGGTTTCGGACCGGACGTCGATCCGGCCGCCGTCGGCTTCGGGGTGACCTCGTTCGTCACGCTCGAGATCAACCAGCGGCACGGCCACGATCCGGTGACGACCCATCTGCGGGCGATACCCGAGGTACTGGAGGCACACACCATCACCGGCTCCGGCGACGTGCTCTGCCGGATCGTCGCCCGCTCCAACGCCGACCTGCAGCGGGTGCTCGACCAGGTCATGTCGCACGAGGGGATCGCCCGGGCGTCGAGCATCATCGCGCTCGCGCAGAAGATCCCCTACCGGGTCCTGCCACTGCTGCGCTCGATCGCCGGCCCGGGCCCCGCCGGCTCCGGGGCGGCGTCTCCGGCCGGGTCCGGCGGGGCGCCCGTCGCCGACCCCGGCGGTTCGGGGCCGGTCGGCCCCGGTGGCCCCGGCTCCGCCGCCTCGGCCGCCAGCGCGTCGCCGAGCGAGGTGCGTTCGTAGCGGACCGACCGGCCCATCCGGATGCGGCTGACCAGGCCGGCCTGCCGCAGCACCGCGAGGTGCCCACCGACGTTGCCCAGACCCGTGCCGAGCTGGGCGACGAGCTGACTGGTCGTGGCGGGAACGGCCAGAGCCCGCAGGATCGCCGCCCGGGTCGGGCCGATCAGTCGGTCCAGCGCCTCCGGGCTGCGGTCCGGCTGCGGGGGGCCGAGCAGGTCGGCGACGCCCCGGGCCGGGTAGACGATCGCGTACGGCCAGGGCGGGTCGACGTAGGTGATCATCGGACCGAAGACGCTCGGCACGAAGAGCAGTCCCCGGCCGGCCAGGGCGTACGTGCCCCGGTCCTGGTGCCGAATGTCGATCCGGCTGCCGTGCCGGTCGGTGACGAAGCGCAGCCGTGGATCGAGGTCGGCCAGGGCCGCCGCCCAGCCGTACGTGGCGAGCTGTCCCGCCCGCTGCACCACGTCCCGTTCGAGGATCGCCCGCAGCCGAGGCCACTCCGGCGCCACCAGGGCAACCCACGCCGCCTCGATCGCCTCGGCGATCCGGGCCACGACATCCGACATCGCGAGGAGCCGCTGGGCGTACGCCGGGGGGTTCGGGTGCCCGGCCAGGTTCCGGGCCAGCTCGTCCCGGGCCTGTTCGACCGGGGTGGCCCTGACCACGGCGAGCTCGTCGGCGAAGCTCATCCCGATCCCGGTCGGGGGCGGTTGGATGAAGTCCGCGTTGTACCCGTTGCGGCGCAGCAGCCCGAGCAGCGCGGCGACCGCCGGGTACTCCCGGCGCAGCCGCAGGTAGCGCTCCCGGGTCCGGGCCAGCCACGGTCGCAGCACCGCCGACGAACTCTGGCCGGCGTGCAGCCGCAGCGCCGCCATCGTCTCGCCGAGCGGCGAGATGGCGAACCGACTCGCCGCGACATCGGCCGGCGTGACCTCGATCCGCACGTCTTCCAGGGTAGGGAGGATCCCCTCCGGCAGCCGCCGGGCGTACGTCCGCAGACCCCGACGTTTCGCTGGTGGGCGAAACCATGGTCGTCCCGTCCTCCCCCGGTGACCCTGGTGCGGTGACCCCCTCCCGCAGTCGTGAGACCGTCGCCGGGGAGCGGCCGGCCACCTTCCGGACCGTGCTGGCCGTACCCGAGTTCGTGGCGCTCCTCGCCGGCTTCGGCGTCTTCATGGTCGGCGAGACGGCGAAGATGCTCGCCCTCGCCGTGCTGGTGTACGACCGCACCGGGTCGCCGCTGCTCTCCGCGTTCGCGTACGTGGTCGGGTTCCTGCCACACGCCCTGGGTGGCATGCTCCTGATCTCCCTCGCCGACCGGTGGCCACCCCGGGCCCTGCTGGTCGGCTACGACCTGCTGCGGATGGCGAGCGTCGTGGTGCTCGCCTGGGGGGTCCTGCCCCCGGCCGGGATGCTCGGGCTCGTCTTCGCCGTCGGGCTCGTCGCGCCGGCCAGCACGGCGGCCCGTAACGCCCTGCTGCCGGAGTTGCTGGCCGGGGACGCCTACGTGCTCGGCCGCTCCCTCTTCACGGTCGCCGCCGGCGCGACCCAGGTGCTCGGGTTCGCGGCCGGAGGCCTGCTCCTCGACCTGGTCGGCCCGTACGGTGCACTGTGGCTGACCGCCGCCACCTGTCTGGTCTCGGCACTCCTGACCCGGTTCGGCCTCGCGGCCCGTCCGGCCCGGTCCGCGACGGGGGCGGCGCCGGCCGGCGCCGACGGAGCCGCGCCGGCCCCGACCGCCCAGCGAGGCGGCGGCGCAGAGCGGCGCGTGAGCGTCGTCCGGGAGACCTGGCGGGTCAACCGACTCCTCCTCGCCGACCCGCGGATCCGGGGGTTGCTGCTGGCCCAGTGGCTGCCCGGAGACCTGGTTGTGGCCGCCGAGGGCGTGATCGTGCCGTACGTCTCGGAGCTGGGGCTCGCGGCCGGCGCCGGAGCGCTCCTCGCGGCCTCCGCGCTCGGCATGCTGACCGGGGAACTCGTGGTGGGCCGGTGGGTCGCGCCGGCCCGACGGGAGCGACTGACACCGTGGCTCGCCCTGCTGCTCGGTACGCCGATGCTGGCCTTCGTCACCCGACCCGGACTGGCGGTCGCCACCGCGCTCTTCGCGCTGGCCACCTTCGGCTTCGGCTACCAGCTCGGGCTGGCCCGGCGCTTCCTCGCCGCGGTGCCCGAGTCACGGCGCGGCCAGGCGTTTGGGCTGCTCAGCACCGGGATGATGACCGCGCAGGGCCTCGCTGTCGGCCTCGCCGGCGCGCTCGCCGAGGTGCTCGCGCCCGGCACGGTGATGGCGCTCGCCGGCGTCGCGTCGCTGATCGCGACCGGGCTGCTCTGGCCCCAGCTGCGTCCGGAGCCCACCGCGGCCGACCCGGACCCCGATTCCTCGCCATCCCCGGCGGACGCCCCGGCGCCCCACCCCGACGCCGGGCCGACGGACCGGCCCGCTCCCGCGCCCGAGCTGCGTGTTCCTGCCAGCGACACGGACAAAACGCCCTAGCCGCCCTTGCCGGGCGATCTCGTTTACGGTAACGGGATGGCGAAGGGGAGCGCCGGCCTGGGTCCGAAGATCTCGTTGGCCGTCGCGCTGATCGCGGTGATCGTGCTCGCCGCCACGAACGTCTGGAACCCGTTTCCGGGCGTGTGGGGCTGGGTCAACCGCGACCGTCCCCTCGCCGAACCCGACGTCGTCTGGCAACAGCGGATCGGCGGCACGCCGCAGAACGTCACCATCGCCGGCAACACGGTGGTGATCCGCTACCGCACCCGGGTGGAGGCGCGCAGTCTCGCCACCGGCCTGCGGCTCTGGGAGCGGAAGGCGGACTGGGCGGCGGTCGCCGGGGGCGACCGGGACGCCGTCATCGCGGTCGGCAAGCTGCTCAGCAAGGGCTACGAACTGCTGGACCCCGAGACCGGGGCGGTGCGGCGCAGGGACACCGTGGCGGCCGGGGTCTGGACGTACCGCAACGCCGTGCTCGACGCGCGCTGCCGGGACCCGCGGGACTGCCAGTTGACGGCGTACGAGCCGCGGGGGACGACCCCGATCTGGAACACGTTCCTGCCGGGTGTGGAGACCGGGCCGCTCGCCGGCAATCCCGAGGTGCAGGGCACGCGGCGGCTGACGACCCGGGACGTGCACGACGGGGCCGCCGGACCGGTGGAGATGCCGCCGCTGATCGGCTTCCCCGTCGACGGGCGGGTGCACGTCGTCGACACCGCGACGGGTCGGACCGTGCAGAACATCGAGCCGGGGCCGCGGGACCGGATCGTGGTGGTCGGCGGCCGGATGCTGCGGATCGAGGCCCGCAGCGCGGACGGCACCTGCTACTTCACCGTGGTGGCCCGCGATCCGGTGACCGGGCTGGAGGTGTGGCGGCGCGACGGGCTCAACCTGCGGACCGCCGACGGCGCCGGCTGCCCGCAGCGGGAGGACCCGCAGGGCGGGGAGAACGTCATCGTCGGGGTCACCCCGGACGGTCGGGAGACGGTCATCGACGCGTACGACGGTCGGGCCCTCTGGACCGGCGGCAGGGGCGAGAAGCTCCTCGCCGTCGACGACCGGTACGCGCTGACCCGCTCCGCCGACCGACGTACCGTGACCGGGCACGAACTCGGCATCGACCGGCCCCGGTGGACCCGGCCGCTCCACCCGGACGGTGGCGCCGCGCTCGCCCCGTACGCCGCGGTGCTGATCGACCGTGACCCGGACCGGATCATCGCGCTCGACCCGCGGAGCGGACGCGAACTCGCCAGCGTCCGCTCCTCGGCGAAGGTGCTCGCGGTGGGACCGGCGGGCATGGTGATCGGGGAGGGCCGCGACCTCGGATACGTCCGCTTCGGCGGTGCGTCCGGCGGGCCGGCGCCGGGCGGGCCGTACCCCGATCCGGGCGCCGGGCCGGACTGCGGTGGCCCGAAACAGCCGGCGTGTCCGCCGGCCAACGGTGGTAAGGCCGGCTGATCCGGGCGGGGGACGGCGAGCCCGACGGGCCGGGGCGGCCGGATGAGAGCGGTGTCGCACGGTCGACCCGGTGGGTGGGACGGACTGGGCGGACTGTCCTAGGCTTGCCGGCTATGAGCAGTGGCGCGGCGTTCTCCTACTCTCCCCTGTTGCCCGTCGGCGCCGACCAGACCGAGTACCGCCTGGTCACCGACGAGGGTGTCGACGTGGTCCACGGGCCGGGCGGCCGGCGCTTCCTGACGGTGGAGCCGGCGGCGCTCACCGCACTGACCGCCGAGGCGATGCACGACATCGCCCACTACCTGCGACCGGCACACCTCGCCCAGCTCCGAGCCATCATCGACGATCCGGCCGCCTCGCCGAACGACCGCTTCGTCGCGCTCGACCTGCTCCGCAACGCCAACATCGCGGCCGGCGGGGTCCTGCCGATGTGCCAGGACACCGGGACCGCGATCGTCATGGGCAAGCGCGGCCGTCACGTGCTGACCGACGGATCCGACGAGGAGGCGATCTCGCGGGGCGTCTACCAGGCGTACACCCGGCTCAACCTCCGGTACTCCCAGCTCGCCCCGCTCACCATGTGGGAGGAGCGCAACACCGGCAACAACCTGCCGGCCCAGATCGAGATCTACGCCGAGGACCCGGACGGGCATCCGGACACCTACAAGTTCCTCTTCATGGCCAAGGGCGGTGGCTCGGCCAACAAGTCGTTCCTCTACCAGGAGACGAAGGCGCTGCTGAATCCGACCCGGCTGATGCAGTTCCTCGAGGAGAAGCTGCGGCTGATCGGCACCTCGGCCTGCCCGCCGTACCACCTGGCGATCGTGGTCGGCGGCACCTCCGCCGAGTACGCCCTGAAGACCGCGAAGCTCGCCTCGGCGAAGTACCTCGACAACCTGCCCACCTCCGGCTCGCTGCTCGGGCACGGCTTCCGCGACCTGGAGCTGGAGGCCGAGGTGCTGGAGATGACCCGGCAGTTCGGCATCGGTGCGCAGTTCGGTGGCCGGTACTTCTGCCACGACGTCCGGGTGGTCCGGCTGCCCCGGCACGGTGCCTCCTGCCCGGTCGCGATCGCGGTCTCCTGCTCCGCCGACCGGCAGGCGATGGGCAAGATCACCCCGTCCGGGGTGTGGCTGGAGCGGCTGGAGACGGATCCGGCGCGGTTCCTGCCCGACGTCACCGACGCCCAGCTCGACCAGGGCACCGAGGTGGTGCGGATCGACCTCAACCGCCCGATGGACGAGATCCGGGCAGAGCTGTCGAAGTACCCGGTCAAGACCCGGCTCTCCCTCACCGGCCCGCTGGTGGTGGCCCGGGACATCGCGCACGCCAAGATCGCCGAGCGGCTGGACGCCGGTGAGCCGATGCCGCAGTACATGCGGGACCACGCGGTCTACTACGCCGGCCCGGCGAAGACCCCGGAGGGCTACGCCTCGGGCTCGTTCGGCCCGACCACCGCGGGCCGGATGGACGCGTACGTGGAGAAGTTCCAGGCAGCCGGCGGGTCGTACGTGATGCTGGCCAAGGGGAACCGCTCCGCTCAGGTCACCCGCTCCTGCCAGCAGTACGGCGGCTTCTACCTCGGCTCGATCGGCGGCCCGGCGGCCCGGCTCGCCCAGGACTGCATCAAGCACGTCGAGGTGCTGGAATACCCGGAACTCGGCATGGAGGCGGTCTGGAAGATCGAGGTGGAGGACTTCCCGGCCTTCATCGTCGTCGACGACAAGGGCAACGACTTCTTCGCCGAGGTGACCAAGCCGGTGCTGACCATCGGCCGGCGCTGACCACGGACACCGGCCGGCCGCGTGGGGCCGGCCGGGTGGAACCGGGCGGCGTCGGGCGCGGAGCCGACCGCGGTCGGCCGGTGTGGATCCACGACCGCCGGGCCGGCTGTCGGCGGGCCGCCCGCGGGGCGACGGTGCGTGCGGCACCGTCCGCCGGGTACACCGGAATCGGCGTGGACCGATGATCGCCGCGAACGCCATGGCTGCCGGGCCGTCCCACGAGCGACCCGGCAGCCCGCCGTCTCCGCCCGGCGCGGGTCGGGCTGGTACGGCTCAGGCGGCGGAGGGCAGCGCGCTGGTGCGGACCAGCACCTGGCGTTCGGGCCCGGTGCTGCCGTCCTGGCGCAACTCCACGCCGTGCAGCGACAGCCATTCGAGTTGTGGGTAGTGGCGGAGGTCCGCGCCGACTCGCGTGACGCGCAACACAAGCGGGCCGACCCCGTAACAGTAGTCGGACTCGGCAAAGTGGAGAACGTCCCCGACGGCCGGTGCCGTCCGGCCCGTCGCGGGTGCTGCGGCGGCGTCCATCAGTGGCGTCTCCCTCAGGTGTGGAAGCCGGCGAAGGGCATCGCTCCGAATCGGTGCGTCCACCCGCGCGCCGTGGCGGAGCGGACGCACCGCCCCCGTCGGTATCGATTACGTGCTGTTATGCGTCCCGCAGGCTAGTGTCACCGCCTGCGCTATCGATCCGCTGCCACCTCGCTCTCATCTCGATTCTGCTGACTGTGACCGGCGGGTTACCCTGCTGCCGGACACCACCACGGTCAGGGAGATGCCATGCGATTCGGGATCCTTGGCCCGCTCCAGGTGGGCGGCGGTGAGTCGGTGGTGACGGCCAACCGGGACCGGATCGTCCTCGCCATGCTGCTGCTGCACGCCGGCCAGGTGGTCCCCGTCGACGATCTGGTCGACGCGGTGTGGGAGACCGGGCCACCGGTCACCGCCCGGGGGCAGTTGCAGACCTGCGTGTCCCGACTGCGCCGGCTCCTCGCCACCGCCGGGGTGCCGGGCGACACCATCGTCACCGGTCCCGCCGGCTACCGCGTCGAGATCGGTCCGGACGACCTCGACGCCCAGGTGTTCGAGCGGATGGTCGCCGAGGCCCGGGCTGCCGCCGCCGCACGGGAGTGGGTGGCGGCGGGCGAGACGTACCGGGCGGCGTTGGCGCTGTGGCGCGGCCCGGCCCTGGCCGGACTCTCCGGCGCGGCGGTCCGGCGCGGCGCCGCCTTCCTCGACGAGCAGCGCATGCTCGCGCTGGAGGAGCGCTTCGAGGTGGAGCTGCGGCTCGGCGGGTCGGGTGACCTGGTCGCCGAGTTGACCGAGCTGGTCGAGCGACACCCGTTGCGGGAGCGACTTCGTGGCCAGCTCATGCTGGCGCTCGCCGACAGCGGCCGGCGGGCCGAGGCGCTCGCCGTGTTCCGGTCCGGCCGGGAGATTCTGCTCGGCGAACTCGGCATCGAGCCCGGCGCCGCGTTGCGGGAGATCCAGCGGCGGCTGCTCGCCGGAGACGATCCCGCCGGGGACGCGGCCGACCGTGTCCCCGGCCGGGAGGAGAGCGGACGGGCTCCGGGCGGCGAGGCCGGCGGACGCGTCGCCGATCCGGAGGCGGGCGTCGCCATCCGGGAGGCCGGCGGCCCGGAACCCACCGGGAGCGTCGGAGCCGAGGAGGCGGTCCTCCCCACCACCGGGGCCCAGGGGAGCCCGGCACCGGCGTCCCGGCCACCGGTCCGCTGCCTGCCCCGGGCGATCGCGGACTTCACGGGCCGGCAGGACACCGTCGCGCGGCTGCGTAAGGAGATCGAGGACGGCGGGCCGGACGTTCCGGCCGTCTACGTCATCGACGGCATGCCGGGCAGCGGCAAGACGACCCTCGCCGTGCACCTGGCCACCGCGCTCGGCCCCCGGTACCCGGACGCGCACCTCTTCGTCGACCTCCAGGGCCACAGCGTGCGGGGTCCGCTCACCCCGTCCACCGCCCTCGCCGCGTTGCTGCGCCAGCTCGGCATCCCCGGAGAACGGATCCCGGCCGACCACGCCGACCGGATCGCGCTGTGGCGGACCGAACTGGCCAACCGACGGGCGCTGGTGGTGCTGGACAACGCGGCGAGCACCGCCCAGGTCAGTCCACTGTTGCCGGCGGGGGCCGGCTGCCTGACCCTGGTCACCAGCCGGCGGCGCCTGGTCGGGCTCGACGGGGTCCGGGCCCAGTCGTTGAGCGTGCTGGAGCCCGGCGAGGCGGTCGAACTGCTGGCCCGGATCGCCGGTCCGGAGCGGATCCGGGCCGAACCGGAGGCCGCCGCGGAGGTGGTCCGCCGCTGCGGCTACCTGCCGCTGGCGATCCGGCTCGCCGGGTCCCGGCTGGCGCACCGGCCCCGGTGGCGGGTCGCCGACCTGGTTGAACGGCTCGGTGAGGAGGACCGGCCGGTACTGGCCGAGTTCGCGGTCGAGCACCGCACCCTGGTGGACGCGTTCGCGCTGTCGTACGCGCAGTTGCCCGGACCGGTGCAGCGGACGTTCCGGCGCCTCGGGCTGCACCCCGGCGAGGGGTTCGATCGGTGCGCGGTGGCGGCGTTGACCGGGCTGTCGCTGGCGGCCGCCCGGGAGCATCTCGACGAGCTGGTCGACGCCCACCTGGTCGACGAGGTGGACGCCGGCCGGTTCCGGCTCCACGACCTCGTCCGGCAGTACGCCGCCGAGCTGGCCGTGGTCGCCGACGCCGAGCCGGACCGGCGGGAGGCGGTGCGGGCGCTGCTCGACTTCTGCCTGCACACCGCGGTCGAGGTGAGCGCGACGTTCGAGGCGTCCGGAAACCTGCGCTCGGTCGTACCGGGGAAGCCGGCCCGGCCCGACCTGGTGGCGGTCTCCGCCCGCCAGGGGCGGGGGTGGCTGGACGCCGAGCGGGCCAACCTCGTCCCGCTGGTCATCCTCGCCGTCGAGCAGGGGCTGTACCGGTACGGCTGGCAGCTCGCCCGAGCCAACTGGCGGGAGCTGTACGTCGGCGGCCACCTCGACGAGCTGATCCAGACCCACACCCACGGGCTGCGGGCCGCGGAGGCACTCGGCGACGACAGCGGCATCGCCACCATGCACAACTATCTGGCGTCGGCGTACTTCCGGCTGGGCGAGTTCCAGCGCTCGGCGGACTCGCTCCAGGTGGTCATCGCGATCTGGGAGCGGCTCGGCGACGTCGCCGGCCTGTCCATGGCGTACGTCAACCTCGGCCTGCCGCTGATGATGCTGGGCCGGACCAGCGAGGCGGTACGGCATCTCGAACACGGGCTGGCGCTGGCCCGGCAGACGGACGACTGGCGCACGATGCCCAACGCGCTGACCAACCTGGGCAACGGCTACATGGAGCTGGGCCGGTACGCCGACGCGCTGCGGGTGCTGCGGAACCGGCTCTTCCTGGCCCGGCAGCACGGCAAGATCGACGTGGTGGCGGACACCCTCGGCGGGATCGGCGCGGTGTACGGCCGGATGGGCGCGTACGACGCGGCCCTGAGCCGGATGTACGCGGCCCTGCGGGTGCTGCGGACGCTGCGCAACCACTTCGCCGAGGGGGACCTGCTCAACGAGATCGGCGCGGTCGAGCGCGCCTGTGGGCGGCCGGCCGAGGCGGCGGCCCGACACCGGGCGGCGCTCGCCGCGATGCGGGACGCGGGGGATCGGGGTGGCGAGTGCACCGCCCGGAACCTGCTGGGTCGGGACCTGCGTGATCTCGGGGAGGTCGGTGCCGCGCTGGAGCTGCATCACCAGGCCCTGCACGCGGCGACCCGGATCCAGTGCCTGCCCGAGCAGGCCCGGGCCCTGGACGGCATCGCCGCCTGCCTGCGCCCGACCGACCCGGCCGCGGCCCGGTCGTACTGGACCCGGGCGCTGGCCCTGTACGTCCAGGCCGAGTCCCCGGAGCAGCACGAGGTGCGGCGACGCCTGCAGGAGCTGGACCGGGCCGTGGACGGCGATCCGGGGTGAGGTGACCGCGATCATCTGCGGGGCGGCGCGCCGCGGGGCAGGATGGTAGCCGTGAGCACACCAGAGGCGACCGGCTACCGGGTCGAACGCGACACCATGGGCGAGGTGGAGGTTCCCGTCGAGGCGCTGTGGCGGGCCCAGACCCAGCGCGCGGTGCAGAACTTCCCGATCTCGGGGCGCGGCCTGGAACCGGCCCACATCAGGGCGCTGGCCCAGATCAAGGGGGCGGCGGCTCGGGCCAACGCCGAGCTGGGGGTGATCGACGCGGACGTGGCCGAGGCGATCGCGACCGCGGCGGCGCACGTCGCGGACGGCGGCTACGACGACCAGTTCCCGGTCGACGTCTTCCAGACCGGCTCCGGCACCTCGTCCAACATGAACGCCAACGAGGTGATCGCCACCCTCGCCGCCCGGGAGCTGGGCCGGGAGGTGCACCCGAACGACGACGTCAACGCGTCGCAGTCCAGCAACGACGTCTTCCCGTCCTCGATCCACCTCGCCGCCACCCAGGCGGTGGTACACGACCTCCTGCCCGCGCTGCGCCACCTCCAGTTCACGCTGGAGTCCAAGGTGGACGAGTTCGCCGAGGTGGTGAAGGCGGGGCGTACGCACCTGATGGACGCCACGCCGGTGACGCTGGGCCAGGAGTTCTCCGGCTACGCCACGCAGGTGCAGTACGGGATCGAGCGGCTGGAGGGTTGCCTGCCCCGCCTCGCCGAGCTGCCGCTCGGCGGGACCGCCGTCGGCACCGGCATCAACACTCCGGTCGGATTCGCGCCGAAGGTGATCGAGAAGCTGCGTGAGATGACCGGGCTGCCGCTGACCGAGGCTCGCAACCACTTCGAGGCGCAGGGGGCCCGGGACGCCCTGGTGGAGGTCTCCGGACAGCTCAAGACGTACGCCGTCGGGCTCTACAAGATCGCCAACGACATCCGGTGGATGGGTTCCGGACCCCGCGCCGGGCTGCGCGAGTTGCAGATCCCCGACCTCCAGCCCGGGTCGTCGATCATGCCGGGCAAGGTGAACCCGGTGGTCTGCGAGGCGGTGCGGCAGGTCTGCGCGCAGGTGATCGGCAACGACGCCGCGGTCGCGTTTGCCGGCTCGCAGGGCGACTTCGAGCTGAACGTGATGCTGCCGGTGCTGGCTCGCAACGTCCTGGAGTCGATCCGGCTGCTGGCCGCCGCGAGCCGGTTGCTCGCCGACCGCTGCGTGGTCGGGCTGGTCGCCAACGTTGACGTCTGCCTGGCGTACGCCGAAGGGTCGCCGTCGATCGTCACCCCGCTCAACCGCTACCTCGGGTACGACGAGGCGGCCTCGATCGCCAAGGAGGCGCTGGCCAAGGAGATGTCGATCCGGGCGGTGGTGATCGAACGCGGTCACGTGGAGGACGGCCGCCTCACCGAGCAGCAGCTCGACGACGCCTTGGACGTGCTCCGGATGACACATCCCTGACTCCTCGGTGAGTGGCTGCTTCTCCCGCCCCGGTACCCTCGCCGGGTGCTCACCACGGTCGTGTTCGACGCGGATCACACCCTGCTCGACCTGGATCCGGCGGTCGACGGCGGGCTGGCTGCCGTACTCGGGGAGATACGGCGGCTGACCCCGGCGGCGGCCGGGGTGTCCCTCGCGGATCTACGCGCCGACTTCGCCGCATGCCTCGCCGAGCGGCCCGACGAGCCGGTCGTGGCGGTCCGGCGGGCCGCGCTGGCCCGGTCCCTCGACCGGGTCGGGCTCGGCCACGAACTGGACCGGATGGCCACGCTCTTCTTCGCCCGCCGATTCGCCCTGACCGAGCCGTTTGCCGACGTGATACCGGTGCTGGCCGCGCTGCGGTCGTCGTACACGCTCGGGTACGCGACGAACGGCAACAGCCGGGCCGACCGGTGCGGGCTCGCCGCCCAGTTCGCCTTCGAGATCTATGCGCACGAGGCCGGGGTGCCGAAGAAACCCGCACCCGCCTTCTTCGCCGCCGTCGCCGCGGCGGCGGGTGCCCCGCCCGCCTCCATCGTGTACGTCGGTGACTCGCCGGAGCACGACGTCCGGGCCCCGCAGGCGGCCGGGTTGCGCTCGGTGTGGTTGAACCGGGCCGGGCTACCGCGTCCGGCGGACCTGCGTCCGGACGCCGAGATCCGGTCCCTGGCCGAGCTGCCGGCGGTGCTCGCCGGGTGGCGGTGACGGACCCCGCTGGGGCTCCTCAGCGGTTCGTCACGGCGTCGGATGACGCGTGCGGGCCGGTGCTGGCCCTGGCGATTTCCGGCCGTCTGGCCGCTCAGGAGTGCGTCGCGGCTCAGGCGAGCGCGGTCGCGATCTCGGTGGCCGCGACGGCGACCCGGGCGCCGACCGTGTTGACGTCCAGCGGGGCCAGCGCCACCACGCCGACGCTCGCCTCCAGGCCCGGCACCCCGAGGACGGGTACGGCGACCCCGTACGCGCCGGCCTGAAGTTCGCCGCTGGTCGCCACCGGCTCGGCCCGACCCTGCCGACCGGCCAGGATCGCCCGGCCGGCGGCGCCGCGTTCCAGCGGGTGCCGCGTCCCGGCCCGGTACGCCACGTGGAACGTCGTCCAGCTCGGCTCGACCACGGCCAGCGCCATTCCCTCTCCGCCGTCGACCACGGTCAGGTGGGCGGTGGCACCGGTCTGCTCGGCGAGCCGGCGCAGCGCCGGCAGCGCCCCGTCGGCAAGCAGTGGCTGGGCACGCCGGGCCAGGTGCAGCAGCCCGGCGCCGAGGTGCAGTCGTCCGGCGCTGTCCCGGCGCAGCATCCCATGCTCGGTGAGCGTGCCGAGCAGCCGGTACACGACCGCCCGGCCGACGCCGAGCCGGGCCGCCGCCTCGGTCACGGTGAGTCCGCCGGTTGTTTCGGCGACGAGGTGTAGTAGTCGGAGGCCGCGGTCCAGGGTTTGGGCGGTTTCGCCTCCGCCTCGGCTGGGGGTGGCGTCGGTGGCGGGGGTTCCGTCCGTGGTGCGGGTTTCGCTGGTACGGGGTGTGTCGTTTGCCGTCGTCGCCACATCAGGGAGCGTACGGCCGGTGTTTGGGTGTGGCGAAGGTTGGCGGACTGGGGTGGTTCCCGGTCCCGGGGCTATGCGGTCGTGGGGGCGGCGGGTGGCGCGTCCGGTGGCCGAACCGACTGAGACGGCGCCGGCGGCCCGGCCAGCCCGTGCAACGTGAAGTCCGTGAGGGTCTCCACCACGCGGTCGTCGTCGGGTGAGTCCGGGGTCTTGAGCAGCGCGTAGTTGAGCGTGAGGAGCATCGCGCCGATCGCCGCCGCGACGAGCTCCGGATCGCCGGGCAGCCGGTGTCCGCGTTCGACGAGGTATTCCAGGTGCTCACGGATGGTGCGGGTCTGCTCCCGCAGATCGCGCCAGGCGCGGCCCGAGCCGGGGTCGTCGGCCACCATCGCCTGGAACAGCGCGACCGCCACCGGGCGGTTGTCACGCATCACGGTCCACGCGGCGGCGAGGTGGTCGCGTAGCTGGTCGCGGTCGGTCAGGTCGTGCTCGCGCGGGTGCTCCATGGCGACGACGTGCGCGTCGACCGCGTCCTCCAACTCGGCGAGGAGCGCCGTGAGCAGTTCCTCCTTGCTGGCGAAGTGCTCGTAGAACGAACCCGTGGCACGTCCGGCCGCGGCCGTGATGTCGGTGATCTTCGTGTTGAGGTAGCCGCGCTCGCTGAACAGCCGTCGCGCCGCCTCGAGCAGCGCGGCGCGGGTCTCGGCCGCCTTCGCCTTCCGGGTGGTGCTCCTCTCCCGCGGCATCCCGTCCTCCATCGCCTGTTGACCCGGCCCATACTATCGAACATACTTTCACTGAAACACAATTCAGTGAATCGGCGTTCAGGGAGGCGTCATGAAGGTGATCGTGATCGGAGGCGGCATAGCCGGGCCCGCCACCGCGCTCGCGCTGCGGCGGGACGGCCACGACGTGACCGTCTACGAGGCGTACGAGGACCCGGCCGGGGACGTCGGCGGCCACCTCAGCCTCGCGGTCAACGGGCTGCGTTGCCTGGAGAGGCTGGGCTGCCTGCGCGAGGTGCAGGCGGCCGGCCACGAGATCGAGCGGATGCGCTTCTACACCGGGAGCGGACGCCTGCTGGGTGATGTACCGCGCCTTCGCCGCGAGGCCGACCCGATGCGGAGCGTCACGATCATGCGCGGGCGGCTGGTGAGCATCCTGCGGCGCGCCGCCCTCGACGCGGGCGCGCGCATCGTCACCGGCGAACGCCTGGTGGACATGCGGGAGACGTCGGACCACGTGACGGCCGAGTTCGCCTCCGGCCGCAGGGACACCGCGGAGCTACTCGTGGGCGCCGACGGCATCCACTCGACCGTGCGTCGGCTGCTCGACCCGTCCGCGCCGCGCGCCGAGTACGCGGGGCTCTACGCGGTCGGCGGGGCCGCCACGATCAGGGACGCCGAGGTCGGCGTCTGGAGCGCCACCATGGGACGAAACGGTGTCTTCGTCTACAGCACCATCGACGAACAGACCGCGTGGTGGGCGGCCCAGGTCGCCGACCCCGTGCCGCCCCGGCTACGCGACGTCGACGAGGCGGAATGGCGACGGCGCCTGCCCGAGCTGTTCCCGGAGGCCGTGCCGTCGGCCATCCTGGCCGCCGCCACGGAGATCTTCGCGACCGCCCAGATGTACGTCTGCGACCGGATCCGGACCTGGCACAGCGTTCGCGTCGTCCTGGTCGGCGACGCCGCCCACCCGGTCGGGGTCGGGCAGGGCGCCTCGATGTCCATCGAGGACGCATTGGTGATCACCGCGGCACTGCGGGCCGCGCCGACGATTCCCGCGGCGCTTCGTGCCTATGAGGCGGAACGCCGCCCGCGCATCACCAGGCTGCTCAAACACGCCGACGACGCCCGCGACGGCAAGAAGCCCGGACCCGTGAAGCGTTACCTGGACGCGGCGATGATGCGCCTGCTCCTCCCGTTCTACGAGCGGGCCCAGGGATACCTGTACGACTACGAGCCGACCATCTCCACGGTGCCGGCCGGGGTGTGACGCTGGGCGGCGGCCCGGGCCGTTCCCGAGCCGCCGCCCTCACCTCATATCGATTTATCGGCGCGGTCGTCGATCGGATGTTCCGAGATCGGCCGTGGCTTCGCGCATTTCATGATCCTCAATTGCTCGTACCCGTTCGGCGGGATCCCGGTGCCTCGACGGCCCTGGCCAGCCCAGAACGGCAGGGGTACGGGCGGGTACGGTCTCATCGGAATCCGAGAAGCGAGGCTCATCCTCGTACCCGGTACCCTTGTACGGTGACGCTGCGCCTGTACGACACCGCTGCCCGTTCGGTGCGGGACTTCGTCCCCCTGCGTCCCGGTCGGGTGGGGATCTACCTGTGTGGTCTCACCGTCCAGTCCCCGCCGCACATCGGCCACCTTCGCTCCGGTGTCAACTACGACGTGCTGCGGCGCTGGCTGCTGCGCAGCGGCTACCAGGTGACGTTCGTCCGCAACGTCACCGACATCGACGACAAGATCCTGGCGAAGGCGGTCCAGCAGCAGCGCCCGTTCTGGTCGATCGCGTACGCCAACGAGGTGATCCTCGGCGCCGCCTACCGGTCGCTCAACGTGCTGCCGCCGACGTACGAGCCCCGGGCCACCGGGCACATCCCGGAGATGCACGAGCTGATCAAGAAGCTCATCGCGGCCGGGCACGCCTACCCGGCCGACGACGGCTCCGGCGACGTCTACTTCGACGTCCAGTCGTACCCGCGGTATGGCGTCCTCTCCCACCAGGACCCGGACGCGACGCAGGTGACCGGGGAGGTCGAGGAGCGGGGCAAACGGGATCCCCGGGACTTCGCGCTCTGGAAGGGCGCCAAGCCGGACGAGCCGGCCGAGGCCGCCTGGCCGTCGCCGTGGGGGCCCGGTCGCCCGGGCTGGCACATCGAGTGCTCGGCGATGTGCTGGCGCTACCTCGGCCCCGAGTTCGACATCCACGGCGGCGGGCTGGACCTGACCTTCCCGCACCACGAGAACGAGCTGGCCCAATCCCGGGCCGCCGGGCTGCCGTTCGCCCGCTACTGGGTCCACCACGGCCTGCTCAACCTCGGCGAGGCCAAGATGAGCAAGTCGCTCGGCAACGTGATCGACCTCGACCACGTCACCCGGATCGGGGTACGGCCGGCGGAGCTGCGCTACTACATGGTCGCCCCGCACTACCGTTCCCGGATCGACTACTCCGACGAGTCGCTGCGGGAGTCGGCCGTGGCGTACCGGCGGGTGGAGGGTTTTGTCCGGCGGGCCGCCGACCGGGTCGGGGCCGGCAAACTCGGCGACCTTCCCGACGCCTTCGGTGCGGCACTCGACGACGACCTCAACACCTCCGCCGCCCTCGCCGTCCTGCACGAGACGGTCAAGAACGGCCAGCTCGCGCTGAACGGCGGCGACGACGAGGGGACCCGGACGGCACTGGCCGAGGTCCGGGCGATGCTCGACGTCCTCGGTCTCGACCCCCTCGACCCGGCCTGGGACGGGGACGGGCAGGATGGTGACCTGCGGGGCGTGGTCGACGCGCTCGTCGAGCTGGCGATCGAGCAGCGGGCCCAGGCCCGGGCCCGGAAGGACTGGGCCACCGCCGACGCCGTGCGGGATCGTCTGCGCAAGGCCGGCGTGGTGGTCGAGGACACCCCGCAGGGCACCCGTTGGACGATCGGAGAGCAGGACTGATGCCCGGAAACTCGCAGCGTCGCGGCCGTCGGGTCACCCCGAAGAAGGGCGCCCCGGTCGGCTCCGGTGGCAAGAACCGGGCGCGCCTCGCCGGCCGGGGCCGGACCCTGCCCGCCGACGAACGTCCGTGGCACAAGGCGTACTCCGGCACCGAGAAGCTGCCGCGCCGTACCGCCTGGAAGCAGGAGAAGGAGCGTCGCGCCGCCGCCGCCGAGGGTCGGATCCCCAAGGTCGGCATTCCCGGCACCAAGGACACCACCTGGGGCAAGGGCGGCCGCCGAGCGGTCAGCGCCGGTCGGGGCGCGGCGACCGCCGGGCGGACCACCACCAAGCCGGTGCCGCGGCCCGGACCCCGGGTCGCGCCCGGGCGCAAGGGCACGCCCGGCCGGGAGGCCGCCGAGCTGCTGGTTGGCCGGAATCCGGTGGTGGAGGCGCTCCGGACGAACGTACCGGCGACCGCGTTGTACGTCGCCCAGGGCATCGACATCGACGACCGGGTGAACGAGGCGGTCCGGACGGCGGCCGACCGGGGTATCGCGATCATCGAGGTCAGCCGGGCCGAGCTGGACCGAATGACCGGCGGGGTGCTGCACCAGGGGATCGGCGTGCAGGTGCCGCCGTTCGCCTACGAGGTCTACGAGGACATGCTCGCGGTGGCGCTGGAACAGCCCTCCCCGCTGCTGGTCGGGCTCGACGGGGTCACCGACCCGCGCAACCTCGGTGCGGTGATCCGGTCGGCGGCGGCGTTCGGCGCCCAGGGTGTCTTCGTACCCGAGCGGCGAGCCGCCGGGATCACCGCGACCGCATGGCGGACCAGCGCGGGAGCGGCGGCCCGGGTGCCGGTCGCCCAGGTCACGAATCTGACCCGGGCGGTGAAGCTCGCCCAGCAGGAGGGCTTCCTGGTGGTCGGGCTGGACGCCGACGGCGAGACCGACCTGTACGACCTGGAGGCGGCGACCGGTCCGCTCGTGGTGGTGGTCGGCTCCGAGGGACGGGGCCTGTCCCGGCTCGTCGGGCAGACCTGCGACCTGCGGGTACGTATCCCGATGGCCTCCGAGGTCGAGTCGCTGAACGCCAGCGTGGCGGCGGCGGTCGCCCTCGCCGAGGTGTCCCGGCGCCGTCTCGCCGCCTGAACGCCTGAGTGTTAGGAAGGGCCCCTTCTACAACAAAAAACGATAGGAAGGGGCCCTTCCTTTCAGCTAGACCAGCGGTTCGTCTGAGGAGGGGCACCTTGACCGGGTTCACCGACGCCGAGCGCAGCTACCTGTCCCAACAACGGCTCGGTCGGCTCGCCACCGTCGATGCCGCTGGCCAGCCCCACGTCGTACCGGTCGGGGTCCGGTTCGATGCCGGCGACGGCACCCTCGCCATCGGCGCCGCCGACCTGCCCGGCCGGGGCCAACGGCGCCACTACCTCCGCAACATCGAGACCGACCCCCGGGTCGCCGTCGTGATCGACGACCTCGCCTCGCTCGACCCCTTCCACCCGCGCGGGGTGTCGATCCGGGGCCGGGCGGAGATTGTCGGCACCGGCGGCGAACGCCTCGGCCCCGGCTTCGGACCCCTCTGGGTACGCGTCACGCCCGTCTGGATCTCGTCCTGGGGCATCGAGAGCGGTCCCTACGATCCGCCGCACACCCGTTCGCTGTCCGTCGAGCCGCTAGCGGGGTAACCGGAGCGGGCCGGCGGGTCTGCCCGTCGCCCACCACCTCGGGTGATACCGCCACACGACTCCACGTCGTCGTGGTCACGGAAGGTCAGCGTGAACGGCGGGCCCGGTCGCGTCGGCTGCCAGCCCGCGGCGAGCGCCCGGCGGACAGCCAGCGCCACGAGTACGGGTCGAACCGTCGTGCTCGGCAGGCCGAGCCAGTTCCCGGGGTGCGCGTACGGCAACGACACGACCAGTACGCTGCCCGGCCGGTCGGCCCGGTGGACCACGAATCTCAGCGGTGTCCACCCGTTGGCCTGACAGTACGTGGGTCGTCGGCGTACCGCCCAGCGGAACGCGACCTGGTCGACGACGATCCGCCGACTGCCCTTCCGGGCCAGTGACACCGTGCCAGCCTCCCCTTGCGCCGCGGCGGCCCGCACCGTCGCACACGCTGCCCGAGGCCATGCGGCCCGGTTGCCCGGGCCATGCGGCGACGTGGAGGCCGGCAGCAAGTCCCGTCCCGGTTGAGAGTTGCCTGAGCGCGCCACCCGGTCCAGGTTGGGTTGACCGCCCGTGGGGCACGGGCTGACCGCCCGTGGGGCACCGGCGGCCTCCGACGATCATTCTCCCGCCTTCGTGCCGTCGCGCGGGGCCGTCCGGGCCGGTGCCAGGCAGCGTCCGTAACATGCAGGGCCGGGCAACGTCCACGTCCGGCGGAGGAGTCACTGCATGGAAGGCCAGGACGGCGGAGGCTACGGGCTCGGCGTCGACCTTGGAACCTCACACACCGTGGCGGTACTGCGGTGGCCCGACGGCCGGACCAGGCCGCTGCTCTTCGACGGACAGCCAATCCTGCCCTCCGGTGTCTTCCTCGGCCCCGACGGACGGCTGTACGTGGGCCGGGACGCGCAGCGGCTGGCGCAGGCCGACCCGGCCCGGTACGAGCCGAACCCGAAGCGACGGATCGACGAGCCGGCGGTGCTGCTCGGCGACCGGGAGATCCCGACAGCGGAGTTGCTCGCCAGCGTGCTGCGGGCGGTGGCGAACGCCGCCGTGGAGGCGGTCGGCTTCCTGCCCCCGGCGGTGCTGACCTATCCCGCCACCTGGGGCGCCCGGCGCCGGGAGGCGCTCGCCGCCGCCGTCGCCCAGGCCGGCTGGCCCCCGGTCGGCGGGGTCGCCGCAGGGCCGGTCGTCGACCCGGACGATGCCGAGCCGACGGTCCGGCTCGGCTCGGCCCCGGCCGCCCCCGCCGGCCCGGGGAGCGCCCCGGTCGTGCCGGCGCCCCGGTCCGCGGGCGGCGGCACGCTGCTGGTGCCCGAGCCGGTCGCGGCCGCGCGCTACTTCGTCGACGTCCTGCGCCGCCCGGTGCCGGTCGGTTCGGCCCTCGCGGTCTTCGACTTCGGCGGCGGCACCCTGGACATTGCCGTGGTCCGCAACGAGGGGGTCGACGGGAACGGCCGGCCACGGTTCGCGGTGATCGGGTCGGGTGGCGTTCCCGACCTCGGCGGGCTTGACCTCGACGCCGCGCTCGTCCAGCACCTCGGCACCGTCATCAGCGTCGCGCACGGGCCGGTCTGGCAGCAGCTCAACCAGCCGGTCACGGCCAGCCAGTGGCGTAACCGCCGGCAGTTCTGGGACGACGTGCGGGGAGCGAAGGAGATGCTCTCCCGCGCCGCGACCGCCCCGGTGCCGGTGCCCGGGATCGAGCAGGCGTTGCACCTGACCCGGGAGGAGCTGGAGCGGGTCATCACGCCGCTGCTCCGCCGTGGCGTCTTCGAGACCGCGACGGTGATCGCGAACTGCCGGCTCACCGCCGACCAGCTCGCCGGGCTGTTCCTGGTCGGCGGTTCCTCGCGGGTCCCGCTGGTGGCCCGGCTGCTACATGCCGAACTCGGGATCGCCCCCACCGTGCTCGAACAGCCGGAGCTGCCGGTCGCCGAGGGTGCGCTCGCCGAACTGGCGCCGGCGGTGCCGGCGGCCGGGACGGAGGCGCCGGCCGGCGTGGCCGGGGTGGCGCCGACTACGGGCGTGCCGGTGAGCCCCGCCGGCGGGCTGGTCTCGGGCGCCCCGGCGGGCGCCGTGCCCGTCAGCGGCGCGCCGGCCGGGGGGTACGAGCCGGGACGGGCGCCGGTGGCCACGGCGCCGCATCCGGTGTCGCCCGGCCAGCCCGGAGCGCCGGGTAGCCCGCCGCCGTACGGGGCGGCCGGGGCGCCGGCGTACCCGAACGGGCCGGCCGGGGGCGGGATGCCACCAACCGGGGGCGCGGCACGGCTGGCCGGGTGGGCCGAACTGCTGCGCCGCCGCGTGGTCTGGCTCGGCGCGGGTGCGGCGGTCGCGGTGGTGGCCGTGGCCGCCGCGGCGGTGCTGTACCTGACCCGGGACCCCTATCCCGCCCTCGACTTCGCTCCCTTCGCCGAGGTCGGGCGGATCGCCACCCGGGAGCCGGACGCGACGACGCTGCTGACCACCACCGGTGGCGACCGGGCCTACGTCGGCTACCAGCGTTCCGACAACCGGCTGGATGTCGCCGTCGTCGACCCGACGACGGCGAAGGTCGCCCGGTGGTTCACCACCGACGAGACCGCCGAGCGGTGGCTCTGGTTGCAGGCACTGCCGAAGGCGCTCATCGTCCGGGGTGGTGCGACCAGCTCCAGCGACCCCGGTGTCCTGGTCGGCTTCGACCCGGACACCGGGAAGAAGCTGTGGAGCCGGCAGATCAGCGGCGGCGCCGAGGCCCACAGCTACGACGAGTACGTCGTCCTGCTGGACAGGGACGCCGACGCGGTCATCGGAATCAACGCCCGGACCGGCCGGGAGTGGAGTCTGCCGAGCCCGAAGGGTGAGTTCGGCAGTGACTCGGCCGTGGAGCCGGTGCACACCCCGGGGGAGTACGGCGGGACGGCGGACGCGTACGGCAACCACATGCTGCCGAACCGGGGCAAGGAGCCCGGGCTGGTCGAGGTCGGCGCCGACGGCTCGGTCCGGCTCATCGACGTGGCGGCCGGCAAGGTCCTGAAGGAGCGCGCGAACGCCGCGGACACCGACGACCTGCTGCTGGCGTACGAGGGGGAGCTTTTCGTGGCCCCGAAGAGCGGCGGTTACGGGCTCGCGCGGTTTGACCTGAGGACCCTCGGCACGCCGACGACCGTCTACACGGCACCGGACAAGAGCCGCCAGCCCGTCGACCTGCTGCCCTGCGGCGAGCACCAGGTCTGCGTGCTGGAGACCGCCGGCACGGACAGCGCGACCGCGCAGCTCGTGGCGGTCCGGACGGACAAGGCGGAGGTGGCCTGGCGGCGGGACGTGCCGAAGGGCGAGCGGCTCCGCGCGGTCGGCCAGAACATCGTGGTGCAGACGACCAGCTCGGGGACGACCGTCCGACTCTTCACCCCGGACGGTCGGAAGGTGCTGGAGCGGGAGGGCGTGGCGAGCCGGATCAACGGCGGTAACCTGCTGCTCTTCGACGACGCGCTGTCGACGTACCCCGGCACCATGAGCGTCGCCGGGGTGGTGGCCAAATCCGGCAGGCTGACCCAGCTCGGCCCGCTCAAGGAGGTCGTCGGGACCAGTTGCTCCTGGACCACCTCGGTACTGATCTGCGCCGGCCGGTCGGAGTTCGTGCTCACCCGGTTCGTCGCGGAGTAACCTCGCCGCGGTACGTCTCTGACGGACAACCGCCGGTACGGGACCGTGGCCCCGGGATGCGGGCATCCGTCGGCTGGCCCGGCAGGCATTCGCGGGTGTCCCCGGACGATTCGGCCTCCCCGCAGGCCCACCCTCCGTCGGCTTGGTATCCGCCGGCCCGGGTACGCGCGCCACATTCGTCGGACCGGGGAATCCTCGCCCGGCATCCGCCGGATCAGACGCGTCTGCGCCCGCCGGGCTGGACGCGCGCCGGCATCCCTCCTGCCTGCCGTGGGTCTGTCGGGGGTGTCGGAGTCCAGGTCAGGACAGGTCCGACCCGGCGATCCGGCGCGTGGTGGCGTGCAGTCCGAGCAGGGTGTAACCGAGCAGGATCGGGGTGAGCAGCGGCAGCACGAGGACGCAGAGCAGGCCCGCCAGCGCGACCACCCCGGCGGTGCCGAGCAGTACGGCCGGGCGGGCGGCGATGAGGCGGGCGGCGGCGCGGGCCGCCGTGCCCCACCCCTCGCCGCCCTGCCGGCCGAGCTGGACGATGGTCAGTCCGGCGAAGCCGCCGGCGGCCACCGCCAGGGCGACGGTGACCGCGACGAGCACCGTGCCGCCGGGAACGACGCCGCGCCCCAGTACCAGCAGGTTCACCGCAAGGAGCGTGCCGGCGAGGCCGGCGACGGCGGTGGCTCCGGCGCCGGGCAGCACCCGACGGCCGAAACCGCGCAGCGTCGCCCGGAGGCCGGGCCAGGAGCCGGTCTCGATCCAGTGGTGCAGCGCGGCGCTGGCGGTACCGAGGGCGGCGCCGGCGGTGACCACCGGCAGCGTCGCGACGGTGGCTGCGATGCCGAGCAGGGCCAGGTCGGCGGCGTTGCGCAGGGTGTCCCGCCAGTCCGGTCGGTCGGCGCCCGGCGCGGGCGGCTCCTCCGGCCAGGTCGGCGTGGCTGGCCGCTGTCGGTCGACGCCCGGGCCGCCCGGGTGCTCTGCCCGGTTCGGCGTGCCCGGCTGCACCGGCTGGTTCGGCCCGACCGGCGGCCGTTGCCGACCCACCTCCGACGCCCCGCGGGCGACCTCGGCCATCGCGTCACTCCGTCCCCGCTGCGTCACCTCGCCCCCTCTGCGTCACCTCGCCCCCTCTGCGTCACCGCGGGCCGCCCCGCTGCCCATACCCGACCACCGGCGGGCCGCCCCGCGTGGCTGCGGGCCGGCCGCGTGGCTGCGGGCGGTTTCCCGTGTCTCCGAGCCGCCTGCAGTCTTCGGGCCGCTCCGCATTGTTTGCGGGCCGCCGCCGCGACATGGGGCATCATCCCTTCAATCCGCTGGTGTTGATCCCCTCCACCAGCATGCGCTGGAACGCGACGAAGAACAGGAACACCGGCAGCAGCGACAGCAGCGACATGGCGAACATCGGGCCGACCGCGCTCTGGCTGGTCGAGTCGATGAAGAGGGTCAGCGCCACCGGCACCGTGTAGGCGTCCAGGTCGGAGATGTAGACGAGCTGACGGAAGAACTCGTTCCAGGTCCAGATGAACGAGAAGATCGCCGTGGTGACCAGCGCCGGCCGGCTCAGCGGCAGGATCACGTACCGGAAGATCCCGTACGCGTTGGCGCCGTCGATCTTCGCCGCCTCGTCCAGCTCGCGCGGGATGCCCCGCATGAACTGAACCATCAGGAAGACGAAGAACGCCTCGGTGGCGAGGAACTGCGGCAGCACCAGCGGCAGGTACGGCCACGGTCCGCCGACCATGTCGAGCTTCCGGAACAGGATGTACTGCGGCACCGTCAGCACGTGCCCGGGGAGCAGCAGCGTCCCGATCATGATGGCGAACCAGAAGCGCCGCAGCCGGAACCGCAGCCGGGCGAAGGCGTACGCGGCCAGCAGGCAGGAGACCATGTTGCCCACCACCGTCAGCAGGCTGACCATCGCGCTGTTCAGGAAGAAGCGGCCAAAGCTGACGTCGAAGTTGTTCCATCCCTCGGTGAAGTTGCCCGGGGTGAACCTGCGGGGGATGAGCCCGATGTTGTTGACGATCTCCTCTTGCGACTTGAACGAGGTGCCGATCATCCAGATCAGCGGGTAGAGCACGACGGCGAGGATCGCCACCAGGATGGCGAGCCGGACGACCTGCCGGCCGACGCCAGAGCGACGGCGGGCGGTGGCCGTACGGTCGCCGCCGGCGGCGACCGGGGTGTGCGCGACCATCAGTGTCCGTCTCCGTCCGAGTAGTGCACCCAGAACCGTCCGGTGCTGAAGAAGACCGCGGTGACCAGGGCGATCGCCACCAGGAAGACCCAGGCCATGGCCGAGGCGTAGCCCATCTCCAGCTCGGTGAAGCCGGTGATGTACAGGTTCAGCGTGTACATCAGGGTCGAGTCCACCGGCCCTCCGGTGCCGTTGCTCAGCACGAACGCCGCGGTGAAGCCCTGGAACCCATTGATCGTCTCCAGCACCAGGTTGAAGAAGATCACCGGCGAGAGCATCGGCAGTGTGATGCGGAAGAACTGGCGGACCCGCCCGGCACCGTCGACCGCGGCGGCCTCGTACAGCTCGGTCGGCACCTGCTTCAGTCCGGCCAGGAAGATCACCATCGGCGCGCCGAACTGCCAGATGGCGAGGACCATCAGGGTCTCCAGGGCCCACTCCGGGTCGTTGACCCAGGGCTTGCCCTCGATGCCGAAGAGCCCGAGGAACGAGTTGAACGCCCCGTCCCGGTTGAACATGTTCACCCAGACGATGGCGAGCGCCACGCTGCCGCCGAGCAGCGACGGCAGGTAGAAGAGACCGCGGAACAACCCGACACCGCGCCAGGCGCGGTTGAGCAGCAGCGCGACCCCGAGCGCCGCGACCAGCTTCAGCGGTACGGCGATCAGCGCGAACATCACCGTCACCTGCACCGAGTGCCAGTACGACGGGTCCGCGGTGAACATCCGCCGGTAGTTCTCCAGACCCACCCACTCGACGTCGGACAGGTCGGTCAGGATGTCGTAGTTGGTGAAGCTCAGGTAGAGCGAGAGCAGCATGGGGATCGCCGTGATGCCCATCAGGCCGAGCAGCCACGGCGACAGGAAGACGTACCCGGCCAGACCCTCACCGTGCCGGATCCGTCCGGGCCGCCGCGTCTTGGCGGCGGCCCGGACGGACTTCTTGGCCGGCGGAGTCGGGGCGGGCGCCGTGGTCAACGCCACGAGCGGACTCCTCTCCGACGGTTCCGACCGGCTAGGCGATCGCAGCCTTGCAGGCCTCGACGAACGCGGCCGCCGCCTGGGCCGGCGTCTGCCGCCCGTACTGGACCTCCTCGGCGAACTTGACCAGCTCGGACCGGACCTTGCTGTGGCCCTTGAGCGGCACCTGCGGCGAGGGGCCGAACTTGGCGCCCAGCTCGTTCTCGACCTGGATCGACAGCTTCATCGCCGGGTCGGTCACCGTCTCCTCGACCGCCTTGCGGATTTCCAGATTGGACGGAAGACCACGGTCGGTGCCGAGGATCTTGCCCGCCTCCGGGTCGTTGGCCAGGAAGTTGATCACGTCCACCGCGACGTCGGCGTGCTTGGAGCCGCGGAACACCGAGAAGTACATCGAGGCCCGGGCCCACTGGGCACTCGGGTCACCCGGGTACGCGATCACGCCCAGCTCGTCGGTGGTGTTCTTCTTCAGCTCCGGCATCTGGTTGGCCCAGACGAACGACGTGGCCGCCTTGCCGGTGACCACGAGCTGCTTGGTGATGTCGGTGGCGTTACCCTCGTGGATCACGTCCGCGGTCGGGGTGGCGCCCCGGTCCCGGGCGCCCTTCCACAGCTCGAACCACCTGGTCACGTCCTCGACGGTGAAGCCGAGGTCCTTGCCCTTGTAGAGGTCCTTGCCCTGCTGCCGTAGCCAGACCCACAACGCCTTGTAGTCGGCGCTCGGGTCCATCGTGCCGGGGATCTTGGTCGTCTTGGAGACGTTCTCCGCCCAGGCGATGAACTCCTCCCAGCTCATCCCGGTCTTCGGCTCGGGCAGGTTGTGCTTGGCCAGCAGCGACTTGTTGTAGACCAGGCCCTGGGTGTTCTCCCCGAACGCGACCCCGGCGAGCTTGCCGTCGACGACGCCGTACTGCCAGAGGCTCTCCGGGAACTTGGAGAGGTCGAGCTTTCCCTCGTTCTTGTACGGCATCAGGTCCAGGGTGGCGTTGCGGGAAGCGTACTCGGTGAGGAAGTTGTCGTCGATCTGGAAGATGTCGGGCGCGTCGCCGCCGGCGGTCAGCGTGGCGAGCTTGTCGAAGTAGCCCTGGTTGGCCTGCCAGGTCTTCTTGAACCTGACGTTGGGGTTCTTCGACTCGTAGAGCGCGAGAGCCTCCTCGGTGAGCTTGGCGCGGGCGTCGCCTCCCCACCAGAAGATCGAGATCTCGATCTTCCCGTCAGAGCCGGCGTCGTCGTCGCCGCAGGCCGCGGCGCCGAGGACGAGGGGAACGGCGAGCACCGCGGCGGTGAGCCGCCGGAGCAGGCCGGCCCGCCGCGGGGCGGTGCGGTGGCCACGCGCGGCCGGCGCGTCAGCCGTCGGGGATGTAGCGGGGTGCATGAGTGCTCACTCCTCGGGGTTAGGAGACGACAACGTCGGGGGTGGCCGGGGCTGCGCTGCCCGGGTCCGCGTGGCCGTGCGAACCCGGAACCGCGGGGGATGTCGCGTACCGGTCGGCTGCCGCCGCCGGTCCGGCCCGGTGGGCCGGTGCCGCCGGACCCACACCCGTCGAGTCGCGGATGACCAGTTCGGTCTGGAGCGTTACCTGTGCGGTGGTACGACGGTCGTCGCTGGTGCCGCTCCGGCCGCGTCCCGTACGTGGGGACGCGGACTTGTCGTGCTGGAGCAGCATATCGACGGCCGTCCGGCCGGCGGCCGCGGTTGGCGTGGCCACCGTCGTCAACTTGGGGCGGGTGAGCCGGCTCAGCGCGATGTCGTCGATGCCGACCACGCTGATGTCCTGCGGCACCCTCAGCCCGAGCGCGTCGAGCCCTTCAAGCAGGCCGATCGCCATCAGGTCGTTGTAGGTGAGCACGGCGGTGGCGCCGGTGCGGCGTACCTGTTCCGCCATGGCGAACCCGCCGTCCTCGGTCGGCGCGTTGGGGCCGAGTACGGTCAGCCGGGCCTCGGCGGCCCGGGCCGCCGCCGTCGCCGATCGCCGGATCTCCCGGCTGGTCCACGAGCCACGCGGCCCGGCCAGCAGGGCGAGGTCGCGGTGGCCCAGCCCGGTCAGGTGCTCTATGGCGAGCCGGGCGCCCTGGCCGACGTCCATCACCACCGCGGGCAGCCCGGCCACCTGGCGGTTGATCACCACCAGGGGCACCTCGCGGCTGAGCTGCTCGATCAGGCTGTTGCTCATCCGGGGACTGCACAGCAGCACGCCGTCGACCTGCTTGGCCAGGGCGTGCACCAGATCCTCCTCGACGGCCGGATCCTCGTTCGTGTCGGCGACGAAGATGTGGTAGTCGCGCTGCCGGGCCTGGCTCTCCGCCGCCTTGATCAGGGGTGGGAAGAACGGGTTGGCGATGTCGGCGACGATCAGCCCGATGTTGTGGGTGCGACCGGTGATCAGTGCGCGGGCCGCCCGGTTCGGCCGGTAGCCGAGCCTCTCGGCACAGGCCAGCACCCGGTTGCGGGTCTCCGGGTTGACCAGGTGCGGGGCCGAGAACGTCCGCGACACCGTGGAGATGTGTACTCCGGAGGCACGCGCGACGTCTCGAATGGTGGCGGGCACGCGACTCCTCTCCGTGGCGGCCGGCGCGACGTCCGGTGTGCGGTCTCTGGTCTACTACGGATGGTCTGACTACGCAGCGCTGTGGCTACCGTCACTATGGTTCGCCAATTAATGCAAACGGTTGCTCGGGTGTCAACGGGCTTCGGTTACGGATGTATTGCGGTGCGCAGCGTGCGGAGCGCTTCCATACCCGCAAATAGGAATATTTGTCGCATGTTTGTCGCGAGTCGTTGACGTCGCCTGGGTAGGCATGGTTACTTCTCCTGCAAACCTTTGCAGTACCCCTCGAACCTCGACGGCGCGGAGGCAACCGGGATGTCCGGATCAGCTGGAAGGCCCCAACGATTTGCCCTGGTTGGCACCGGTGCCCGGGCCGAGATGTTCGTCCGGGCCCTGGTCCTCGACCACCCCACCACCGCGCAGCTCGTCGCCTTCGCCGACACCAACCAGACGCGGATGAACGCGCACAACAAGTGGCTGGTCGAGCTGGGCTTCGACCCGGTGCCGACGTACCGGGCCAGCGAGTTCACGACCATGCTGGCGAAGGAGCGGGTCGACGTCGTCCTGGTGACGTCGGTCGACCGGACCCACGACGAGTACATCGTCGCCGCGCTGCGCGCCGGCTGCGACGTGGTCACCGAGAAGCCGATGACCATCGACGTGCCACGCTGCGACCGCATCCTCCGTACGGTGGCCGAGACCGGCCGCAACGTTTCGGTCGCCTTCAACTATCGCTACAACCCATTGCATGAGAAGGTCCGCGAGGTGCTCGCCGCCGGCACGATCGGGGAGATCGGCTCGGTGCACTTCGAGTGGCTGCTCGACGTCCGGCACGGTGCCGACTACTTCCGGCGCTGGCACCGGGAGAAGGCCAACTCCGGCGGCCTGATGGTGCACAAGGCCAGCCACCACTTCGACCTGGTCAACTGGTGGCTCGACGCCACTCCGGTCCAGGTGTACGCCGCCGGCCGGCTCTTCTTCTACGGCGAGAACGGCCGACGGCACGGCTACGCCCGCGACTACGACCGGGCACACGGCTCCCCGGCCGCCGCCGACGATCCGTTCGCGTTGCACCTGGCCGACCATCCGCGGCTGCGCGAGCTCTACCTGGAGGCGGAGGCCGAGGACGGCTACCACCGCGACCGGAACGTCTTCGCTCCCGGCGTCACCATCGAGGACGACATGTCGGTGCTGGCCACCTACTCCACCGGCGCCACCATGACGTACCACCTCACCGCGTACTCCCCGTGGGAGGGCTACCGGGTGATGGTCAACGGCAGCCGGGGCCGGCTGGAGCTGGAGGTGGTGGAGAACAACTTCGTCTCCCGGCAGGCCGCCGGCGCGCTGAAGGGCGCCGCGCTGCACGGCGCCGAGGCGGCCGTCGAGGAGGGGCACGCCCGGCTGACCGTGCACCCGTTCTGGGAGCAGGCCCGGGAGATTCCCGTCCCCGGCTACACGCGCGGTGGACACGGCGGCGCGGACGCTCGGATGACCGCGGTGCTGTTCGGCGGGCAGGTCGACCCGATGGGTCGGGCGGCGACCGCCCGGGACGGTGCCCTCGCCCTGCTCACCGGCCTAGCCGCGAACCGGTCCTTCGAGACCGGGGAACCGGTCCGGGTTGCCGACCTGCTCGCCGTCCCCTGATCCACCCCCTTGCTGTTAGGAAGGGGCCCTTCTTCGACAAAAAGCGATAGGAAGGGGCCCTTCCTTACACCTTCGACGAGTCAAGGAGCCCGCTGGTGTCGTCTGCTCAGTCCGACCGGCCCGACCTGCTCTTTCCGTCCGAACCCAGCCAGCGGGCGATCGCCCGCGAGCTCTACGCGCTGGCCCGGGACCGGCCGCTGATCTCGCCGCACGGGCACGTGGACCCGGGCATCCTCGCCGACGACGTCCCCTTCCCCGATCCGGCGCGGCTGATCATCGTGCCGGACCACTACGTCACCCGGATGCTGCTCAGCCAGGGCGTACCCCCGGCCGACCTCGGTGTGCCGACGGTGAACGGCGACCCCGTGGAGACCGACGGGCGGACCATCTGGCGGCGATTCGCGGCGCACTGGTACCTGTTCCGGGGCACTCCGTCCCGGCTCTGGCTGGAGGAGACGTTCCGCAACGTCTTCGGAATCACGACGCCGATGTCGCCGGCCACCGCCGACGAGATCTACGACGCGATCGCGGCCCAGCTCGCCCAGCCGGAGTTCCGGCCCCGGGCGCTCTTCGAGCGGTTCAACATCGAGGTGCTGGCGACCACGGAGTCGCCGCTCGACGACCTCGCCCGGCACGCGAAGCTCGCCGCCGACGGGTGGGGCGGTCCGGGCGGCCGGGTCATCACCACGTTCCGCCCGGACAACGTGGTCGACATGGAGTTCGAGGGCTGGGCCGAGAACGTGGCCCGGCTCGGCGAGATCACCGGCGAGGACACCGGCCGGTACGCCGGCTACCTCGCCGCCCTGCGCCGGCGCCGGGAGGCGTTCATCGCGGCCGGCGCGACCTCGACCGACCATGGCCACCCGACCGCGTTGACCCTGCAGCTGAGCGAGGCCGAGGCGGCGACACTCTACGAGCGCGGCCTGCGTGGCGAGGCGACCCCGGAGGACGCGGAGGCGTTCCGCGCGCACATGCTGGTCGAGTTCGCCCGAATGTCCATCGAGGACGGACTGGTGATGCAGCTGCATCCCGGCGCCGTGCGCAACCACAACCGGTGGCTCTACGCCACGCACGGCCGGGATGTCGGCGGCGACGTCCCGCAGGCAACCGAGTACGTGCACGCGCTCACCCCGCTGCTCGACGCGTACGGCAACGATCCTCGCCTGCGGTTGGTCGTCTACACCCTGGACGAGTACACGTTCACCCGGGAGCTGGCGCCGCTGGCCGGCGGCTACGCCGCCCTCTACCTCGGTGCGCCCTGGTGGTTCCTGGACTCGCCCGAGGTGCTGCGCCGGTTCCGGGAGGCGGTCACCGAGACCGCCGGCTTCTACAACACCGCCGGCTTCGTCGACGACACCCGGGCCTTCTGCTCGATCCCGGTCCGGCACGACGTGGCCCGGCGGATCGACGCCGGCTACCTGGCCCGGCTGGTCGCCGAGCACCGGCTCACGTTCGACGAGGCGGCCGAGACGATCGTCGACCTCGCGTACCACCTGCCGAAAAAGGTCTTCAAGCTCGGGGGTGCCCACCAGTGACCGTCACCATCACCGGTCTCGACGTCCACGACGTCCGGTTCCCCACGGCGGCGGCCGGGGACGGCTCGGACGCGATCAACCGAGGCGACTACTCCGCCACCTACGTCGAGCTGCGTACCGACGCGCCGGACGGGACCTTCGGCGCCGGCTTCACCTTCACCAACGGGCGGGGCAACGAGCTGACCTGCGGGGCGGTCCGGGCGCTGGCGCACCACGTGGTGGGCCGGACCATGGACGAGATCGCCGCCGAGCCGGTGGCCTTCTGGCGCGCGCTCACCGCCGACGTGCAGCTGCGCTGGCTCGGGCCGGAGAAGGGCGTCATCCACATGGCGACCGGCGCGCTGGTCAACGCGGTCTGGGACCTGCGGGCCAAGCTGGCCGGGGTGCCGTTGTGGCGGCTGCTGGCCGAGATGCCGACCGAGGAACTGGTTCGCAACGTCGACTTCCACCACATCACCGACGCGATCACCGCGGACGAGGCCGCCGCGATCCTGGACAAGGGACAGGTCGGGCTGGCCGAGCGCCGCGCCGAGCTGGAGCGGGACGGCTTCCCGTCGTACACCACCTCGGTCGGCTGGCTCGGCTATCCGGACGAGAAGGTCCGGGCGCTGACCCGCGAGGCGTACGCCCAGGGGTGGCGGGCGATGAAGATGAAGGTCGGCGGCCCGATCGACGACGATGTGCGGCGGGCGCGGATCATCCGGGAGGAGATCGGCCCGGACGCGTTGCTGATGATGGACGCCAACCAGGTCTGGGACGTCGACGAGGCGATCGCCAACATGGCCCGGCTCGCCGAGTTCGACCCGTACTGGATCGAGGAGCCGACCCACGCGGACGACGTGCTCGGGCACGCCCGGATCGCACGGGCGGTGGCCGAGCTGACCGGCGGGCGCTGCCGGGTCGCCACCGGCGAGGTGGCGGCGAACCGCGTCATCTTCAAGCAGCTCATGCAGGCCGAGGCGATCCGGGTATGCCAGATCGACGCGTGTCGGATGGGCGGGGTCAACGAGGTCCTCGCGGTGATGCTGATGGCGGCGAAGTTCGGCGTGCCGATCTGCCCGCACGCCGGCGGCGTCGGCCTCTGCGAGTACGTCCAGCACCTGGCGGTCTTCGACTACCTGCGGGTGGGGACCTCGCTCGACGGCCGGATGATCGAGTACGTCGACCACCTGCACGAGCACTTCGTCGACCCGGTCCGCACCCGCGGCGGTCGGTACCTGCTCCCCGAGCAGCCCGGCTACAGCGCCACGATGAAGCCCGAGTCGATCGCCGAGTACTCCTTCCCAGACGGTCCGGTATGGCGGCGGTGATGGCGGACGGGTCCCACACGCCGGCGGACGGCTCCGACACCCCGGCGGATGGGTCCCGCGCGGCGGTGGGCGGTTCCGGGCCGGCGGGCGGCGCACCCGAAGCCACGTCCGGGGCGCCCGCGGCCACGTCCGCTGTGTCCGGCCCGGCGGGGTCGAGCGGCGTGGCCCGACTGGGCCTCGGCGCGCTGGGTCGGCTGCCGGAGGCGAGCCGCCCGCTGCTTCGTCCCGGAGACGTGCCGGCCGGGGTCGTGCATCTCGGGCTGGGCGCGTTTCACCGTGCCCACCAGGCGGTCTACACCGAGGAGGCGGTCGCCCGGGCCGGCGGTGACTGGGGCATCATCGCGGTGGCGCCGCGCAGCGTCGACATCGTTCGCGCCCTCACCGAGCAGGACGGCCTGTTCAGCGTCACCAGCAACTCGGGCGAGGGCAGTCGGACCCGGGTGGTCGGCGCGCTGGCCGGGGTCCGGCACGCCGCGGGTGATCCGGCCGGGGTCGTGGCGCTGCTGGCCGACCCGGCGATCCGGGTGCTGACCCTCACCGTGACGGAGAAGGCGTACCAGCTCGACCCGGCGACCGGGCAGCTGCGCCCGGACGCGGAGCTGGTCGCCGACCTGACCACGGACCGGCCGCCCCGGACCGTGCCCGGCCTGCTGGTCCGGGGCCTGCTCGCCCGGGCGGCCGCCGACGCCGGCCCGATCGCCCTGGTGAGCTGCGACAACCTGCCCTCGAACGGCCGGCTGCTGCGGGGCCTGGTGACCCGTTCGCTGGAGTACGCCGACGGCCGGGTGCCGGCTGGCGCCGCCGACTGGGTACGCGACCACGTCAGCTTCCCCTGCACCATGGTGGACCGGATTGTCCCGGCCAGCACCCCGCAGACGCTGGCCGACGCCGAACGGGCGCTCGGGGTGGTGGACCTGGCGGCGGTGGCCGCCGAGCCGTACCGACAGTGGGTGATCGAGGACGACTTCCCCGGTGGCCGTCCGGCCTGGGAGCGGGCGGGGGCGGTGCTGACCACGGACGCCGGCCCCTGGGAGCGGCTCAAGCTGCGGGCGTTGAACGGCCTGCACTCGGCGACCGCCTATCTTGGCGCGCTCGCCGGACGGGAGACCATCGCGGAGGCGCTGCGGATCCCGCACCTGACCACGGTGCTGCGCCGGCTGGTCGCCGAGGAGGTGGCGGTCAGCTTCACGCCCCCCGACGGGGTCTCGGTCGTCGACTACGGCGAGGAGGTGCTGGCCCGGTTCGCCAACCCGGTGATCCGGCACCGCACCATCCAGATCGCCATGGACGGCTCGCAGAAGCTGCCGCAGCGGGTGCTGCACACCATCGCCGACCTGCGCGCCGCCGGAGTCCGGCCCCGCTGGGCGGCGCTGGTGGTCGCGGCGTGGATGCGCTTCGCGCAGGGGCGGGCCGACGACGGTACGGTGCTGCCGCTGGACGATCCGCTCGCCGCGCGGATCCGCGCGGCACTGGCCGGAGCGAGGACGTCACCGGAAGGGGTGGTGGAGGCGTTGTTCGGGCTGACCGAGGTCTTCCCGGCGGAGTTGGCCGCCGACGACGAGGTCCGGGAGCCGGTGGTCGAGTGGCTGACCGCCCTGGACCGGTACGGCGTGGAGAAGACCCTGGCGGGTGCGGCATGACCGGCGCGGTCGGCACCGGGACGCCGCCCCGGCCGGTTGGGCGGCCGCCGCGGGTGGCGCTGGTCGGGGCGAACGGACACGGCCTCTGGCACCGCCGGATCATCGCGCCGCTGCACGAGGCCGGCCAGCTCGAACTGGTCGCGCTGGTCGACGTACGACCGGTCGAGTCGGAACCGGAGGCACCGATCCCGCCTGGCGCGGGCATCTTCACCGACCACGCCGAGATGCTGGCGGTGGCCCGCCCGGACGTGGTGGTGATCTGCTCGCCGCCGCACACCCACCTGCCGATCGCCCTGGCAGCGCTGCGGGCCGGCGCGGATCTGCTGCTGGAGAAGCCGCCCGTACTCTCCCTGGCCGAGCATCGCGAACTGGCGGCGGCGCTGGCCGAGACCGGCCGGGTATGCCAGGTCGGCTTCCAGGCGCTGGGGTCGGCGGCGCTGGCCGAGTTGACCGCGGCGGTGGCCGCCGGCCGGCTGGGCCGGATCACCGGAATCTCCACCGTCGCCTCCTGGCAGCGCACCGACGGCTACTACGCCCGCGCCCCGTGGGCGGGGCGGCGGAGTCTGGACGGTCGTCCGGTGCTGGACGGGGTGCTGGTCAACCCGCTGGCGCACGCGGTGATGCAGAGCCTGGCCGTCGCCGAGGCCGCGGTCGCGGCCGGGATGGTGGAGCCGGCCGGCGCGCTCGACGGCGTCGCGCCGGAGTGGCCGGCCCAGGCCGAGCTGGAGCGGTACCGGGTTCGGCCGATCGAGGTGGACGACACCGCCGCGCTGCGGGTGGTCCTCGGCTGTGGGCTGTCGGTGGTGGCGGCGGTGACCCTGGCCGGCGAGGACTTCATCGCCGGTGAGGTGATCGTGCACGGTACGGCGGGCCGGGCGGTGCTGGAGTACCCGACCGACCGGCTGGCCCTGCCGGGCGAGGCGGGGCTGCGCGAGGTGCCGGGCCGGACGGGCCTGCTGGTGAACCTGCTCGCCCACCGGGCCGACCCGGCCGGTACGCCGCTGATCGCGCCGCTGGCCCGGACCGCCGGGTTCACCGCGCTGGTGGAGGTGATCCGGGCCGCGCCGGAGCCGACCCTGCTCGACGACGAGCGGCTGGTGGCGACGGGTACCGGACCCGACCGGGTCTTCACCATCCGAGGAATCAACGCGGTGCTGCGGCGAGCCGCTGCCGAGGGTGCGTTGCTCTCCGAGCTGGCGGTGCCGTGGGCGGTGAAGCCGTACCGGGCGGCGGTGGAGACGGAGGCGTAGCGATCGCGGTGCCGTTGCACACGGACGGTGAACGGGCTGCAAATCGCGGGGGCGAGCGTGCGGTAGAAATCGGATCGAATACGCCACTTCTCGGCGTGGCATCGCCGAGACAATCGATATTGTGTGCATTTTCTGCAATAAATCTGCAAACGCAGCGCATTGACACTGTTTGGTGCTCTTACCTACCGTTCCAATAACGAGGGATTTCGTATTCGTTACGCGATCCGGCAAACGGTAGGCAGACGGAGAGTGCGATGCGATCGACAAGGTTGACCGCCGCCGTGGTCGGCAGCCTCGTCGCCGTGGCCTCCGGCGTCCTCGTGGCGCCCGGTCCGGTGGGGGCGAGCGGGCGAGACGCCGACCGGCTGTCCTGGGGAGCGCGTCTGCTGGGCCGGCAGATGCTGCCGGCGAACGACGGATGGGCCGCCGCCGGCCCCGGCACCACCGGCGGATCGGCGGCGGCGCCGGACCAGGCGCACGTGGTCGAGACCCGGGCGGAGCTGATCGCGGCGCTCTGCGGCGACAACGCCACCAACGCGACCAACGCCACGCCGAAGATCATCTACGTCAAGGGGACGATCGACGGGTTCGAGGGTCCGGATGGGCGGCTGTTGAGCTGCGCCGACCTGGCCGACCCGGGGTAGTCGCTGGCGGCGTACCTGGCTGCGTACGACCCGGCGACCTGGGTCGGGTGGCCCCGTCCGGCCCGCTGGAGGAGGCCCGGGTGCGGTCGGTGGCGAACCAGACCCGGCAGACCCAGATCAACGTCGGCGCCAACACCACCATCATCGGTCTGCGCGGGGCCACCCTGCGCGGGCTGACCCTGATGGTGGACCGGGTGAGCAACGTGATCATCCGTAACCCGAATCTCGTTGACGCCCGGGACTGCTTCCCGGCGTGGTCGCCGACGGACGGGGACGCGGGGAACTGGAATTCACAATTCGATCTGGTGTCGGTACGGCGGAGCGAGAACGTCTGGATCGACCACAACACCTTTTCGGACGGCGACAACCCGGATCGCGACCTGCCGATCTATTTCGGACGGCCGTACATGGTGCACGACGGCGCGCTGGACGTCACCCACACCGCCAGCCTGGTCACCGCGTCGTACAACCGGTTCCTCGGCCGGGACAAGGTGATGCTGATCGGGTCGTCGAACACCGTCGGCCCGGACGTCGGCCGGCTCAACGTTACCCTGCACCACAACCTCTTCGACGGCACGCTCCAGCGGTTGCCCCGGGTACGCTTCGGCCAGGTCGACATCTACAACAACCTCTACCGCCTCGCCGGCGACGGCTTCGGTTACGCCCTCGGGGTCGGGGTCCAGTCGGCGATCTACGCCGAGAACAACTTCTTCGCCCTCGGTGCTGGCGTCACCGCGGCGGATCTGCTCTACGACTGGGGCGGCACCGTGATCACCGAGCGGGGCACCTGGGTCCGCCCGGAGAGAGGGCTGGCCCGGCCGGTCAGCCTGCTCGACGCGTACAACGCCGAACACGACCCCGACCTCGGCGGGGACGCCGGCTGGACGCCGACCCTGCGGGCCGGGCCGGTGCTTCCGACACCGCTGGTGCCGGTGGTCGTGCCAGCCCTCGCCGGAGCCGGCCGACTACCGGTCTGACCGTCCGCCGACCCCGGGTACGCCCCACCCTGCACACCAACGGCGTCGGACGGCAACGCCGGCGGCGGGTCCACCTCCGGCGGAAGCTGGTCAGTGACCACCGACGAACCCCGGGGCTACCGACGGTCGGGCGGCGCAGCGACCCGTACGGCTACACCGTCGAGAACCTCGGCACCGTCAAGGCATCCGTCACCGCGGGTGCCGGCGCGGGCAGGATCTGACGCCGCGCCGGGGGTCGGAAAGCCGCCCGGAAAACGGCGTCAGGCGGCCGCCTCGACCGAGGCGGCCGCCCGACGGGTGTCCGGGGACCGGGAGCGAGCAGACCCGCGTCCGGGGACCACTCGGCTGGGTTCCGGTCAGATCCGCTTGTTGCTGACCGCGTGGAAGACGTGGTGCCGGCCGGGACGCGGCTTGATGTACACGGTCTCGCCCATGTTCGGCATGTGCTGGCGGTCGGTGCGGACCACGAACCGCTCGGAGTTGCCGTCCATCGTGGCGTGGCCGTAGACGTTGGCGTCCGAGCCGAGGTCCTCGACCAGCTCGACGACCAGCGCGAGGCCGCCGTCGTTCTGCGAGACCAGGTCGCAGTCCTCCGGACGGAAGCCGATCACGACCTTGCCGTTACCGCCGTCGGCCTGGGCCGCGGCGACCTGCTCGCGGGTGAGCGGTACGGTCAGGTCGGCGAGAGCGGCACCCGCCTCGGTCAGCGGGACGGTCTTGATGTTCATCGCGGGGGAGCCCATGAACCCGGCGACGAAGACGTTGGCCGGCTTGTCGTAAAGCTCGCGCGGGGTGTCCACCTGCTGGAGCACGCCGTCCAGCATGACCGCCACCCGGTGTCCCATGGTCATGGCCTCGACCTGGTCGTGGGTCACGTAGACCGTGGTCACGCCGAGCTTGGCCTGGAGCGTCGCGATCTGGGTACGGGTCTGCACCCGGAGCTTGGCGTCGAGGTTGGAGAGCGGCTCGTCCATGAGGAAGACCTGCGGCTCCCGGACGATCGCCCGGCCCATCGCCACCCGCTGCCGCTGACCACCGGAGAGAGCCTTCGGCTTGCGGTTGAGGAACTCCTCCAGCTGGAGCAGCTTCGCCGCCTCCTTGACCCGCCGGTCGATCTCCGCCTTCGACGTCTTGCGGAGCTTCAGCGCGAACGCCATGTTCTCGTACACGGTCATGTGCGGGTAGAGCGCGTAGTTCTGGAAGACCATCGCGATGTCCCGGGCCTTCGGCGGCAGGTGGGTGACGTCGCGGGTGTCGATGAAGATCGCGCCGTCGTCGACGTCCTCCAGACCGGCGAGCATCCGGAGGCTGGTCGACTTACCGCAGCCGGAGGGGCCGACGAGGACGAGGAACTCGCCGTCGCCGATCTCCAGGTCGAGGTGGTCGACCGCGGGGCGCTGCGTGCCCGGGTAGATCCGGGTGGCCTTCGCATAGGTGACCGTAGCCATGGTGAAGCGCTTCCTTTCACCGGCAGGAACGTGCCGGACGATCCGAGTGAAGGAGCAACCGGTGCGTTGCCGCACCGGCGTTTGCGGCGGCATCCGGGCGGCCCAGGGGCAGCGTCGGGCTGTCATCCGCGTCACGCCACGGTAAACGGGTTTTTCTCACATGCCAAGGTCGCGCCTCCGCATTGGGACCTATCCGACGAACATTTCGGGCATCTCGGGACGGTGTTCCCGAGGCACCCGGGCCGTGCCCGAATAGTCGGTGGTGGGGGCCCATGGCGGACGTGGTAGAAGGGGATCGGTGGCTATGCTGACCACGGACATCCTGCCCCTGTAGCTCAGTTGGCCAGAGCACTCGCCTTGTAAGCGAGATGTCGCCGGTTCGAGCCCGGCCGGGGGCTCCAGACTCACCAGGAGTGATGCGACGGGCAGCGCCGGGAGCCCACAGGGCTGACAGCAACGCC